>NZ_WJXB01000011.1 GCF_009664975.1 Paenibacillus monticola | reverse complement strand
TACTGTCCGATGCGGAGAGAGAACAAACTTCCTGGATCAAGTTCTATAAAAATTACGTGAAGCGAAAGACCAAAATTGCCACCGGATATGATATTGAGATTTTGCCGTATAAATCCCGCACCTTGATTGGTCCGACGTCTATTCCAAATGTGGTGAATCCGGTGGAGGCGGTTCGAAGTGTACAGCACTGGTATGGGGAATATCATCTGCCAATTGCTCCTTACATTCTGCCTAAAGGAACGAATGTGGTTTCTCTAGCCAACCGATATGGCGGCGTATTGGATGGACATGAGAACGAGTTTATGAAGGGCGGTTACATCGTGGTGAACTTCAGCATTTATACCGTGAAGAATAACGATGCAGACACTCGTGTGCTTGGCTATAAAGCCCCTATAGCAAATATGTGGTCGATTGAAGGACAGATGACCTCCGATATGGATAATCAGGGGCATACTTTCTCTTTCACCTCCGGGGATGCGGTTCTTTTTGAATCGGATTTCTCGGTTCGCAATGATTATCAGGGTCAAGGTAGATAAGCGAGGGTAGAGCAGGAGGAAACGGATGTCATCTAAACAGCTGATCTTCAAAGAAGATGAAGTAGAGCGCTTGCGAACGAAAATAGGGTTACTCAGTCAAGATACGAATCATCTATACCTGCAACTGAAAGGCCAGGCCAGCAACTGGAATGGAATCCCGTTGGGGAACGACTTGCAGCAAGCGCAGGTACTCTTGAACGAGTTGACGGTAGAGGCAGAGAAGCTCGAAGATGTCATTCGAGGCGCATTGAAGGGTGTTAAGGGGTTACAGGAAGAGAATCGACGTGCTGCGAGTCAGTTAGGCCAACAATGGAGTGCTCTTGGCGGACTGTTCGGTAACCTGGGTGGGAATGGTAACGGAGGGAGAATCCCCATACCTACGTTCGCCCAGAAGGCAGCCACGAACCTGATTCACACGGTGGCAGGCCTGCTGGGCTGGGATGAGCTGAATCAGGACCCAAGGGTGCAACAGCTTCAAGGGATAATCAAACAAATAGGCATCGGTACAGTGGAAAAGATTGCAGCGCAAAGCACGTTACAGGATATCTTTGAAGCTCGGGATCAGATCGCAAAGGCGCAGACGGCGTTTGGGGTGTATCAAGCTTTTGGAAATCAGAGCCAAATGAACGCGATGCATAAGCTGGCGGAAGACGCGCGAGCGAAGCTGGAATCCTTGGGTGTGGATGCAGTGCACTATGAGGTGGGGAAAGATCTAAGCGGCCATTTCAAGCAAGCGGCGATACAAGCCTGTGACTATGATCCGTCGATTATATCGTCTAACGTACCACTAGTGCAGAACGAGAGTTATCTGTTGCTGCTGCGGATGGCGATGGAGACAGGGGCCAAGGGGGACTGGGCGAAGAGCCAACTGGCCGGGAAACGGCTGGACATCAAGCTGGCAGAGGCTGCGAGGATTATCGCGGAACAGATGGCGGCCGAGAGGCGGTTGAATGGCCCACCGATGGAGCTACCAGACGGAATCCCCATTACACCGTATAATATGGAGAACGAAACCACCTTAAACTATTTCAGGGAGCGGGTCTCTGACCCCAAAGAAACCAATCAGGTGCTGGCGTACTATGTTTGGCTGGAAGAGACCTACGGAATGACCGAGTGGCGCAAGAAAGTAGTGCAAGCGGATGCGGTCACAAGGGCCTTTGCCGGCGCGTTAATCAAAGAAACGGTCATGGGCGTGGTGGATACCGCAAAATTGGCTTTCAACTTTGTGGTGGACCCGGAGAAAACCACGCAGGATGCGGTGGATAAGATGTCTTATCTTGTTCAGAACCCAGAGGTGCTAGTGGAAGCAGCCCGGACGGTTTACAATAACTTTGACGAGGGAACTCCTGAGCAAAGGGCCGCCATGCTGGGCTCCGTCGCTTCACTGCTTGTGCCTGGGTTGCAAATAACCAAAGGCGGTAAGCTCGGTAAAGTGGTAGATGGGGTGCAAGAGGTTGTCACCCAAACGGTGGATAAGGTGAAAGATATCAGCAAGGGAATCCAACGTTCCGATGCCTTGGGGAATCTGAAGCCTTTTGGAAGTATGGCACTCCCCGGGGGCATGGGAAGTATACAGATACCCAATGATTTCCAAGACACGGCGCGTCGTTTGGATAGTCCTGAGATTGGGAGCGGGAGGATTATTGAGGGGACGAGTAAAGGTGCTGAAGTAACAAAAGGGTATGACGTAACACCAAAGTATAGTTCTTATAAAGAGAGATTAGACCGTACACCAAAGAATAATGGTACATGGGAAGCAGAAAGAGGAGAGTCTAACTTTGTCTCTGAGAAACCTGAAGTTAAAGAGTATCTGGATGAAGCAGGTGTTGATGGAGTAGAATATAAGAATGCAATTCCGGATTTCTCCCCTTTTACCAAGGATGAGGTTAAAATCCCTAATATGACTAATGATAGAAGAAAGAATTTTGCTAATGCTGATGAGACACTGGCTAATCAATGGTCGACTCCTGAGAAAAAATGGACTGCTGATGATGTAGCAGATTGGCGAGAAGACAACAATTACACTTGGCATGAACTAAATGATCTTGAGAGTATGCAACTTGTACCTGGCAAAATTAATGGAACGTTTAATCACTTGGGTGGAGTAGGAGAACATAATATTAAAGAAAAGTTAGGAGAGTGACATAATGGCTAGCCTTAACCATGAATTATTCGGTGAAATTTCATACGATTTATACTGGAGTGGAAAGCAGAAGGTAAAGATCTTTGGACAAGAGAGAATCGTTATTTTAAGTATTGATGGAAACGAAGAAGGTGAATTTCAAGATGCTCAAAAAGAAGCGTATATTAATTTTGTTGGTAATATGGGAAATATGATAACGAAAATAGAGGATGCTATCTTTGACTATTATCAAGAAGTTTATATGGAGTATAGAGATATGGTGGGAGAGGATGAAGCTGACAGGATTGCACCAATTATAGAGAATAAAGAAGAAATGGGCAAAATAGTTGAACCCACTCAATTGACTATAAGAAGAGTACGTAAGAATGGAATTAGAAGAATTGGTTTGCTTTTTAATTGTACTTGGGAAATAGAACATGGGCTTGCCGTGAAAATTGAGGATGAAGAAATAGTTGAGGTAGGCTTCCAAGATATAGTTCTATAATCTGAAGGGGGGCTACCCAGTACCGATTGAATCCATCATTCACCCAGTAACACACTTAACCTATGTAATTCCCGCATAAAGATATCGTCATTTCGTTTGTAAGCACAGTAATGCTAGAAAGGTATAACTTAAATAATACTAAAGTGTTAAATAAAACAGGTCGATTATGGTCAGATACCACCATGAATGGCCTGTTTTTTGTTATGTTCGCTTTTTTGCGGTTTTTTCAAATTCACTCGCAACTGTAGATTACCCTGTAGAGATAGTGAGGGAGAAAAAGACAGAATCACACCTTTCAAGATGGATAGCACGACAACTATAGTAAAGGTGTTATGCAAAGAATAGCACTTTGTCCGCAACATAACTGACACTTGCAACGATGATTACGGTACAGGAAAAAATCTGGTGACGACCAGTCAACATATATAGGTAAGGTAACGTAACGTAACGTTATAAGGCTAGCCACCTTGCCCTCTAATATAGTCCGAAATTCGTTAAAAAATTTCGGTTGGGGGCTGAATATGAAAGAACCTACAAGTTTCGATTGACCCCATTGTATTCGAGTTTACGGACATCTACTGGGATTACTTAAATCTTCTCAAGTTAAGATTATGTCAGTATCTAAATGCTATCGGTAAGCTCGGTAAAGTGGTAGATGGGGTGCAAGAGGTTGTCACCCAAACGGTGGATAAGGTAAAAGATATCAGCAAGGGAATCCAACGTTCCGATGCCTTGGGGAATCTGAAGCCTTTTGGTAGTATGGCACTCCCCGGGGGTATGGGAAGTATACAGATGCCGAATGATTTACAGAACACGTTGCACAGGTTTGATAGTCCTGAAGGGGGACACGGGGGGGGATTATTGAGAGGACAGGTAAACCTTCAACTAGAGTCCTTGACGAGATAGTTGATGCGACGCTTATTAGCAAAGTTGAAAATAGAAGAAATAGACTTCCTAGTGATCTAAAGCGCAGTGGAAATGTTGGTATGGCTGAAGTAGATATACCTGGATTAAAGAAAGAACTCTATGCTCATAGTGGTATAGATGTTTTATCTGATGCTAGGTCATCAGCAAGCGCTGTATCAGATATTTCATTGAAGCCGACTAACCCATTATTTAAAGCCTCGACTGATACAACAAGTGATGGCAGGGAGTTACTTAGAGATATAGATACCGAGTATAAAATATTGAATGATGTGGCTAGCCAGCTAGGGAATAAATTTGATCAAAAAGGAAAGTTGACCTTATTCACAGAAAAACCGCCATGTGCAAGTTGTAGTAATGTGATCGAAGAATTTATGGCGAGATACAAAAACATTACTGTTGAAGTTGTACACAATAACCACCAGAGAATATTGCCATAACAGTATACGGGGGGACAAAATGAAAGATTTTTCAATAATAGAAGTATCCGAGTTTGTTGGCGACTTTTTTGAAAAAGTACGGACAAGAGATTACAACGGTAGCTCAATTGAAGCAGCCACGAGATGTTTTTATGAGTATGAACCTATTATGAATGATGGCATTACCGAAAAAATTATTTTCACTTTATACATTCTAGACTCGATGTTAAAGGAAGATAATAGAATCTATGTAGGTCAGTATAATTTGATTTTTGATGCGGTAGAAAAAGTATTAGGCGGAGGGGTGGAATTGGATTTATGTGTTGAAGAGAAGGAGAAGGTCATTCTATTGGCAGATAAATTAAAAGGACAGTTGTCACAAATGGAAATTACATATGACCCGAAAGAGCAGTAGCTGGTACTATCTTACTTTGTGGAATTTGGTAATTTGTTTGTACGCACATCAATGCTTTAATTTTATAACTTAAATAATATATTAACGTTACATCAACAGGTTGATTATGGTCAGATACGCCATGATTGACCTGTTTTTTTGTTATCTTCGTCTTCTTGCGGATTTTTTCAAAAACCAATCGTAATTAAATATGAGGATATTCCGATTATTAGTTTGCAAGAAGGTAACTGAGGATTTCAACCAACTGGAAGAATTTTTGGATGAAGTCCCTGAGCTTATTCACTATGGAATCGCCTACGATAGGCCAAGTTGATCCGCATAATTCGGTGTCTAAAAAAGATATTTTAAACTGGAACGATCCAGAAGTGATCGAGCGGCTGCAAGGTACATATTGGTTCGAGCTGTAGAAAGAGGAGCAGGACCGGAGATTTTAAGAGGTCAAAGCGTATTAAGAAAAGCAAGAGAAGGAAGCGGCAGACAAAAGCTTGCGAACGAAAATAGGGTTACTCAGTCAAGATACGAATCATCTATACCTGCAACTAAGAGGCCAGGCCAGCAACTGGAATGGAATTCCGTTGGGGAACGACTTGCAGCAAGCGCAGGTACTCTTGAACGAGTTGACGGTAGAGGCAGAGAAGCTCGAAGATGTCATTCGGGGCGCATTGAAGGGTGTTAAGGGGCTACAGGAAGAGAATCGACGTGCTGCGAGTCAGTTGGGTCAACAATGGAGTGCTCTTGGCGGACTGTTCGGTAGCCTAGGCGGGCATGGTAACAGTAACGGAGGACGAATCTCCATCCCTGCGTTCGCCCAGAAGGCCGCGACGAACCTGATTCACACGGTGGCAAGCCTGCTGGGTTGGGATGAACTGAATCAGGACCCAAGGGTGCAACAGCTTCAAGGGATTATCAAACAAATAGGTATTGGTACAGTGGAAAAGATTGCAGCGCAAAGCGAGTTAAAGGATATCTTTGAAGCACGGGATCAGATCGCAAAGGCGCAGACGGCGTTTGGGGTATATCAAGCTTTTGGGAATCAGAGCCAAATGAACGCGATGCATAAGCTGGCGGAAGACGCGCGGGCGAAGCTAGAATCCTTGGGTGTGGATGAAGTGCACTATGAGGCGGGGAAAGATCTAAGTGGCCATTTCAAGCAAGCGGCGATAAAAGCCTGTGACTATGATCCGTCGATTACATCGTCTAACGTACCACTAGTGCAGAACGAGAGTTATCTGTTGCTGCTGCGGATGGCGATGGAGACAGGGGCCAAGGGGGACTGGGCCAAGAGCCAACTGGCCGGGAAGCGAATGGAAATCAAGATCATGGAGGTAGCCAGAGCAATCGAGCAACAGATTGCGGAGGAGAAACGACTAAAGGGTCCGCCGATGGAACTGCCAGACGGAACCGCCATTACACCGTATAATATGGAGAACGAAACCACCTTGAACTATTTTAAGGAGCGGGTGTCTGACCACACGAATCCGAATCAGTTTCTAGCGTACATCGTTTGGCTGGAAGAGACCTACGGGATGACCGAGTGGCGTAAAAAAGTAGTGCAGGCAGATGAGGTCACAAGGGCCTTTGCCGACGCGTTAATCAAAGAGACGGTTATGGGCGTGGTGGACACTGCAAAATTAGCGTTCAACTTTGTGGTGGACCCGAAGAAGACCACGCAGGATGTGGTGGATAAGGCATCCTACCTTATCGAACATCCGGAGGTGCTAGTGGAAGCGGCCCGGACGGTTTACAATAACTTTGACGAGGGAACTCCTGAACAAAGGGCCGTCATGCTAGGCTCCGTCGCATCACTGCTTGTCCCAGGGTTGCAAATAACCAAAGGTGGTAAGCTCGGTAAAGTGATAGATGGGGTGCAAGAGGTTGTCACCCAAACGGTGGATAAGGTGAAAGATATCAGCAAGGGAATCCAACGTTCCGATGCCTTGGGGAATCTGAAGCCTTTTGGAAGTATGGCACTGCCCGGAGGCATGGGAAGTATAAACGTGCCGAACGATTTTCAGAGCACGGTGCACAGGTTGGATAGTCCTGAGGGGGGACGCGGGGGGATTATTGAGGGGACGGGTGATGGTGGTTCTAATAAAACTTTAGAATTTAGTCCATTTGATGAAGCAGGGAAACTTAACCCGAATGTGAAATATAAAGCAGGTGAACACCAATACGATTACGAAACAGATCATATGGGTAGAATCGGAAAATTTAGTACGGATGATTTAAAATTAACTATAAGAGATGAACGATTACCACATGATTCCAATACACCAGGTAAAGAGCCAGGCGACCATGCAGGTCATCTGGCAGGAGATAGATTCGGTGGTTCTCCCGAGATTGATAACCTTGTCTCACAGTCAAGTAAGATTAATCTAAGCGAGTACAAGAAAATAGAAAATGAATGGGCAAGAGCATTACAGGCAGATCCTCCGAAACATGTCTCTGTTGAAGTGAAAGTGAATTATGAGGGGGATTCGCTTCGACCGTCTGGTTTTAAAGTAGTGTATGAAATAGATGGTAGGACTAAAATTGTTGATTTGGTAAATTAAAGGAGATTAAACTATGACAAAAGTGTTTGAAGATTATTTTTCAGAATTGCAGGCAGATATGGTCTCGATTTGTCTGGAGTATGTGAATAACAAGGCAGATATGATATATATATATGCTTCAAATGAATTTGGACAATTCAGTTCAGATGTGTTCTTTAAAATAAATAATTGTATTGTTGAAAAACACAAGCTGAATAATGTAGTTCAAAATGTAGATAGTAAATCAAATCATCTTTATAATGATTCAAAAGAGAGACAGATTGCAGTACTTAATATCTGCAATGAAAATATCCGAAAAATAAAAGATTTGTGCAAAAAATATAACAGGGAAATGCCTACAGAGATGAAACTGATTTATGACGTATCTCGAAATAAATTAGACGCTCAGTACAGCTACGAGATAAAATATACAAATGATCCAGTGAAAACTGCTGGTCATATTTTTGACGAGTGGTTTGAAGAAATGGGTGGAATGATATAGGTTTGAATAATATTTATCTAAAGAAAGCCTATGCTCTCATGCTAGGACAAGGTGAGAAATCAGGTGGATTTCTCGCTACGGTGCCTGAGCATAGCCTTGGTGTGAAATTTGAGAATAAAGATACATAAGTAAGCGATTTGTTCTCGTATAAGAATACAAATTTAGAAACGCGTTCTGCGGCAGATCTAGCCGCAAGAGCGCTTTTTTTGATTTTTGCCACCGTAGAACCTTAAGATAGGACACCCTCAAACTGAGTAATGAATCGTTTTCATGGAAAGAAAGCGGTTTTATAATTGAGCTATCGACAAGAGAGGGGGGGCACACATGAGAACGAATTCAACGGCTGCAGTCTATGAGCCGCTTCAAGTCTGGAAGGGTGATACCCTAGGGAGAAGGTTCCGCAAGCAACTGCCATTTCAAATTTTCGTCTGGCTGGGCTTAGCCTTTTTGCTGGTATTCAATTATGCTCCCATGTTCGGTGTTTTAATAGCGTTTAAGAACTATAAAATATTGACAGGCATCAGCGGGATTTTCACAAGTGAGTGGGTCGGTCTCCGGTACTTCCGTGAACTGGTAAGAGATTACAACTTTCCGAATCTGGTACGCAATACGCTTGCTTTAAGTGTTCTCAAGCTCGTGTTTTCCTTCCCAGTTCCGATTATCCTGGCGATTATGCTGACGGAGACGCGCAGCGCCTTCATGAGACGGTTCGTGCAGACGGCCAGTTATCTGCCGCACTTTATCTCCTGGGTTATTGTGAGTGGTATGGCTTATGCCTTCTTCTCCACCGAAACCGGAATGATCAACAATGCCCTGATGTCACTGCACATTATTCAGGAGCCGATCAAGATTCTGACAGATCCGAATTCCTTCTGGGGACTGGCTGTAGCATCGGCGATCTGGAAAGAGGCAGGCTGGTGGACCATCATATTCCTCGCTTCCATATCGGGCATAGACCCGACGCAGTATGAAGCTGCGGAAATGGATGGCGCCGGACGACTGCAACGGATCTGGCACGTCACGCTTCCTGGTATGAAATCGGCTTATGCCGCCGCTACGGATTTGATCCAATCGGTTATTGCAGTTATCTTGGTGGTTTCTGCGAACACCATCGCCAAGAAGGTGTCAGGCTCAAGCTTGTATTAATTGGCAGTTTCGAACGGAAGAGAGGGGGTTTATTATGAAGAGAAAAAAAACGGTCGAGGATCGAATTGTGACCTTGTACTCGTTCTATTATATTCTCATCGCTTCATTCAATATGGGACTGGATACTGCACAGAGAGGACTTTACCTCTTTCCCAGACAGTTCACGCTGGAGAATTACCAATACTTTTTCAGTAAGCGGGCTTGGGTCGAGGCGTTTGACATCACCATCCTGCGTACGGTAGTCGGAACTATAGTTGCATTTTGTTCACAAGCATGGTCGCTTACGGACTGGCTAAAAAAGATTTAATTTTGCGCAAATTCTATTATCTGTTTATTATTGTGGCAATGAATGTATCCGGAGGTTTGATTTCCTATTACGTAGTTCTGCGGAGTATTCATTTGCTCAATTCATTCTGGGTCTACATTATCCCGTCTATGCTAAGCTTGTTCTTCCTGCTGATCGCGGTATCCTTCTTTCAGGAAATCCCGAGTGAGAGGAGTGAGTCGGCACGGATGGACGGCGCCAGTGAAGTGGGGATTTTCCTACGGATTATTTTACGGAGCAAATTATTAGTACGAATCTCGATAATTTGATCAAGAACGAAGAAGCTAAGGTACTGCTTGCGGATTCGGCAGAAGATGCGGCCAAAGCCTAAGATGTCATCGTCCAGCAGGGTAATAAAATGGGAATGGCAGATTTGGAGACTTGGGCGAATACAAAATATGCAGAAGTGCAAAAACTGTTCAAATAAGCTAGGCAGGTAAAGGTTAGAAGGAATGTCCGCTGCAGAAGTTGTTTATCGACTTCCTGTGGCGGCAATTTTACTTTTGCAGCCTTTCAGAGCAGTGGCTTGTTATAATAAAGTTATAATAGAAGACTAACTCAAGGAGGTGCGCCAGTGCTGAAACTGATGACATAGATGATGAGGAAATTATATTAAAAGGACTGCAGCGGATGGTCAGCGCAGCGCAACCTCCCTTTACTGAAGTAGTTGGTGTGTCTGATGCTTTTGAAGCTTTGCAATTGATGGATACCCTCTGCCCGGACCTGGCCCTTATCGATATTCAGATGCCGGAGATGAACGGATTGGAGCTGATAAGTCATGCTGCGGCCAAAGCAGTAGGCCATTTTGTCATTATTACAGGCTATGATGATTTTGAATATGCCCGCCAGGCGCTTTGCATGCAGATTGATGATTATTTGCTGAAGCCAGTGGATCAAAAGGAATTATCAGCGTTACTGCAGCGGATTGCAACACAGATTATGGAGCAGAGGGTAACCCATCAGAGAATGCCCCCATTCCAGCATTGGAATGATTGAGCAATTTATCCGCAGCAACAATATGTGGGTCTGGTAGCTACCGAGAGAGAGTAACCGGACAGGCTGTTAAATCTATTAAATCTTAATTGAAGGGATGAATATTGTGATTATTTTATTTCAAGGGGATTCGATTACAGATGGCAACCGCGGCCGTGACGATGACCCGAATCATATTCTGGGGCATAGCTATGCCTATATTATTGGCGGGAAGCTGGGAAATGATCTGGCTGAGCAACGGCCTGTATTCTATAACCGGGGAATAAGCGGTGACCGGATGTCCGATTTATACGCACGCTGGAACGAAGATGCGATCAGTTTGAAGCCTGATATGATTAGTATTCTAATCGGGGTCAACGATATTTGGAGAACGATGAAGGGTGAACCCAGCGGGGTGACGGATCGTTTTGAAAGGGCTTACCGCCATGTGCTTGAGGAAACAAGCGAGGTCATGCCGCAAACGAAGCTGATTCTGTGCGAACCATTTATTCTGAATACCGGAGCTCCGGCAGAGCAATGGGAAGCTTGGGAGGGATGGATTAAACACTATCAGCAGGTTGTCCGGCAGCTTGCCGAGCAGTTTCATACGGTATTTGTTCCCTTGCAGGAAGCTTTTAATGAAGCAGCGCGTAGAACGGATGCGGCTTATTGGCTGTGGGATGGCGTACATCCGACGACAGCCGGACATGATCTGATCGCCAGAGAATGGCTGAAGACTGTAGAGAAGAATGGTCTTTTGAACGATTAATGCTCAATTAGGGAGACGGTAGCCGTGAAGCTTAATTATAATAAACCAGCTAAGGATTGGAATGAAGCACTGCCGATTGGGGGAGGTCGCTTAGGGGCAATGATCTTTGGGGGTGTGGAGAAGGAACGCTTCCAACTGAATGAAGATACGTTATGGTCGGGGAGCCCGCAGGACCGGAACAGGCCACAAGCGCTTGAACTGCTGCCTGAAGTGCGGCGGCTACTGGCTGAAGAGGAATATCTTGCAGCAGATGAGCTGAGTAAAGAAATGCTCGGTCCGTACGCCCAATCCTACATGCCCTTTGGTGACTTGTATCTACAGTTTGAGCATGGTGATTATACAGAGGCATATAAGAGAACTTTGGATCTGGAGCAGGGTATATCCCGTGTGGAATATACTATTGGCGGGGTGAAATATACCCGCGAAGCTTTTGCTTCGTACCCGGGCCGTGTGCTGGCGCTTCGTCTTACTGCCGATGAACCGGGGATGCTGAGCTTGACGGTTAAACTCGACAGTCCGCTGCGGCATCGCACTTGGGTGGAAGGCGGACAGTTGATCCTTCGGGGAATAGCACCAGAAAATGCTGATCCGAATTATATGAGCAAGAAACGTCCGCTGTCTTACGGGGATTGGGATAATACCGACGCAATGAGCTTTGAAGGCCGGGTTGGCATGCAGACGGAAGGCGGACAAACTGAATTTGCTGCTGGTGCTATTCACATTAAAGAGGCAACAGCGGTCACGCTTTATTTCAGTGCAGCCACCAGCTATAACGGCTTTAATAAATTGCCGGGCAGAGAAGGCAAGGATTATAGTGTCGCCGCCGCGCAAGACTTGCGTCTAGCTTTGGAAGATACATATGAAGCTCTCCGTACAGCACATATGGATGATTATCGCGCCTTATTCAACCGCGTCCAGCTCAATCTTGGGCAACGTGTGGCTCCTGAGGAGTTGACTACAGATCAATGGATTAAACAATATGGTGCAGCAGATCCGGGATTGGTCGAGCTGCTGTTTCAATATGGACGGTATTTAATGATTTCCGGCTCACGTCCAGGTACTCAGCCCTCCAATCTGCAAGGCATCTGGAATCAAGAAACCCGAGCACCTTGGAGCAGCAACTGGACGCTGAATATTAATACCCAGATGAATTATTGGCCGGCAGAGAGCGGAAATCTGGCGGAATGCCATGAACCCTTATTTACATTAATTGAAGAGCTGGCCCAAACGGGGCGGAAGACCGCCGAGACTCATTATGGAGCAAAGGGCTGGACGGCTCACCATAATACAGACATTTGGCGTCAGAGCTCTCCGGCTGGTGGGGAAGGGCATGGTGAAGCAGTTTGGGCGCTTTGGCCACTTGCAGGTGCCTGGTTATGCCATCATCTATGGGAGCATTACGAATTTGGCTTGGACAAGGATTTCCTGCGAAATCGTGCATATCCGATAATGAAAGAGGCGGCATTGTTCTGTCTGGACTGGTTAATCGATGACGGAAATGGAGTCTTGGTAACGCTGCCTTCAACTTCGCCGGAGCATAAGTTCCGTAGTAACGGCAACCTGGTAGGGGTCAGCAAAGCCTCCACCATGGATATGGTATTGATCTGGGATTTATTCAGCAATTGTATTGAAGCTTCTGTAATCTTGGGCATGGATGCATCGTTCAGTCAGCAATTAATCGCGGCGAGATCTGCTTTATTCCCGTTGCAGATCGGCAAATATGGGCAATTACAGGAATGGTCGAGCGATTTTGAGGACGAGGATATTCATCACCGTCATGTCTCACACTTGTTCGGGGTATATCCAGGAGTCCAACTGACGGAGCGCGCCAATCCACAGCTATTTCAGGCGGCCAAGCAAAGTCTGGAGCGGCGTGGCGATGGCGGAACGGGCTGGAGTCTCGGCTGGAAGATCAGCTTGTGGGCCAGATTCTGCGAAGGCAATCGTGCATTACAGCTCCTATCCAATTTATTGCAGCTGGTGGAAGAAGGTTGTGCGCGTGGAGGCGTATATCCGAATCTGTTCGATGCGCATCCGCCTTTTCAAATTGATGGGAATTTCGCGGCAACCTCTGGAATTATCGAAATGCTGCTGCAATCTCATCAAGGCTATTTGGAGCTGCTTCCAGCACTGCCGGATGCCTGGCCTGTGGGTGAGTTCAAGGGCCTGCGTGCGCGGGGCGGTTTTGAGGTCAGTCTGAAGTGGGCACAAGGAGTTCCGGTACAAGCGGAGATTTATTCCCGTAAAGGGAGGTTGTGCAGAATAAGCAATGCTAATCTGTCATCTGTATCTACCGGTGGATTAGTCGTTGAGTATCGTATTGTGGGCGGGATCGCGGAGTTTGATACCGAGGCAGAGCAGGGGTATGTGCTTGATTTTGGATAAGATATCTGTAACCACCAAGCCGTGATTTATAGTTGATCCATACCCTACATAGAGCATCTTTCTAGTCATAGAAAGGTGCTCTATTACTTATACCCCTACTTATTCAGCAGGGGTATAGATGAGGGATACCTGAAATTTATTCAGAAAAGCAATCCATTCGTCCGTTGGTTTCTGATCTGTGACAATATAGTCGATTTTATCAAAGCTGAGCAATTTGATGAAGGCGATCCGATCGAATTTGGAGTGGTCTACGAGCAATATAACCTTGTTCGCTTGCTGTTGCATGAGCACCTTAAGTTCACTTTCCGCTTCGTTCGAATCGCTGAGCCCACCTGTCATGGACAATGCTTTACAGCTGAAGATAGCTACATCTACATTATATTTTTGAATCGTCTGCAGCGCATTGGGACCTACGAAGGAGCTGGTCTCGGGCCCTAAGGTTCCGCCTGTGGAGATCAGCTTTTGGCCGGAATGTTGGAATTCGGATAGAACCACCAGTGAATTGGTGATAATCGTCAGATTCTTTTTCTCATCAAGGATTCTCCGCAGCGCCTCAAATGCTGTTGAGCTGGTATCAGTCATCAGGCTGTCACCGTCGTTGATCAGCTCGAGGACATTGACAGCTATCCTTTGCTTGGCTTCAAGATTGACCTGATGTCGGCTGGCATAGGAGGGATCTTCATTCGTGTGGGCGTTTAGAATCGCGCCTCCGTAGTTTTTTTTGGCGAGTCCTTCCTTATCCAGTTTATCGAGATCCCGCCGTATCGTCTCTTCAGAAACGTTGAATTTCTGCGCCAAATCGGCCACATGAACCTTCTTATGTCTGTAAAGCTCATTTATTATCACTTCGCGCCGTTCAAAAGCCTTCATCTACCGCTCACCCCTGGTCCAAATCTGCATATTTAATAGTTTACTACAAAGCCTTATAAACAAGAAGAAACGGCTTCGCCGTCCTTTATATGGACGGCACCCGTTTCTTCGAGAAATATAAGGATAAGTTATCGTGTGCAACATATAAATTTTTATATTTTTAAAAAAAGAAATGAATACTACAGTAAACCCACAACATACAATTATAATATCACAACAAACCACATTAATATCATAATATGTTGTGGTTTATTGTTGACTTAATAGATTGTAGATTCTATGATGGTATTGAAAAAAGTAATGATAACGCTTTAATCTATTGAAATTCTAACCTATTCTTGAGGGGGAACAGCAGTGGCAGCAAATTATCCGAAGATTGGTATCCGTCCTACTATAGATGGAAGAAGACGCGGTGTACGTGAATCGCTGGAGATTCAGACTATGGGCATGGCTCAGCGGGTAGCCAAATTTCTAGAAGAGAACTTATATTATCCGGATGGATCGCATGTGGAATGTATTATCGCTGATAGCACCATTGGGGGAGTTAAAGAGGCCTCCGCCGCTGCGCTGAAGTTCTCTAGCGCCAACGTGGGCGTATCGATAACCGTAACCCCTTGCTGGTGTTATGGTTCCGAAACTATGGATATGGATGCTTCGATTCCACATGCCGTGTGGGGCTTCAACGGGACAGAACGTCCCGGTGCAGTATACCTGGCTGCTGTTCTATCTGCCTATGCACAAAAAGGCATTCCGGCGTTCGGCATTTACGGTGAGGATGTGCAGGAATCAAGCAGTGAGGATATCCCTGCTGATGTACAAACGAAGCTTCTGCAGTTTGCTAAATCAGCCATGGCGGTTGCGCTTATGAAGGGCAAATCGTATTTATCGATGGGCTCTGTTTCGATGGGAATCGCCGGTTCGATTGTGAACGAGCAGTTCTTTCAAGACTATCTGGGTATGCGCAATGAATACGTGGATATGTCTGAATATGTACGCCGTTTTGAAGAAGAAATATACGATAAAGCGGAATTCGTACGGGCGCTGGCCTGGGTGAAGGAAAACTGCAGAATCGGAGCTGACAATAACCCAGAGCACCTGCAGATCAGTGATGAAGAGAAGGAACAGCAATGGGAGACCTGTGTCAAAATGACGCTGATCGCACGCGATCTGATGATTGGAAATCCAGAGCTGGCTAAACTCGGCTTCGAGGAAGAAGCGAATGGGCACAATGCAATTGTGAGCGGCTTTCAAGGCCAGCGTCATTGGACCGACCACTTTCCGAACGGTGACTTTATGGAGACGATACTTAATTCCTCCTTTGACTGGAATGGCAAACGGGCGCCTTATATTGTGGCGACAGAGAATGATAGCTTGAACGGTGTAACGATGCTGTTCAATTATCTGCTGACGAACACTGCACAAATCTTTGCCGACGTCCGCACCTTCTGGAGTCCGGCTGCGGTTGAACGTGTGACTGGTCATCAATTGCAGGGTCATGCTGCAAATGGGTTGCTGCATCTTATAAACTCGGGATCGGCTGCTCTGGATGGAACGGGGGAGCAGAGCCTTGAGGGTAAGCCGGTTATCAAGCCTTTTTGGGAGATTACGGATCAGGAAGTCGAGTCCTGCTTGGCGCAAACCCAGTTCCGGGCAGCTTCACAGGAATATTTCCGTGGGGGCGGTTTCTCTACCGATTATTTAACCAAGGGCGGAATGCCTGTCACAATGGCTAGGATGAATCTGGTAAAAGGGCTCGGGCCTGTCCTGCAGCTGGTTGAAGGCTATACGGTCGAATTGCCTGAAGATGTCCATAATACACTGGATCAAAGAACAGACCCCACTTGGCCGACGACTTGGTTTGCCCCTAAGCTAACGAACCAAGGTTCGTTCCAATCAGTTTATGATGTGATGAACAATTGGGGGGCCAATCACGGGGCAATCAGCTACGGACATATTGGTGCCGATCTGATTACACTGGCCTCTATTCTGCGTATTCCAGTCAGCATGCATAACGTTGAAGAGTCGCGTATTTTCAGACCTCGGGTCTGGTCATTGTTCGGTACCGGAGATCTTGAGGGTGCGGATTACAGAGCCTGTCAGAACTTTGGACCGCTCTATTAAATCCTTTGGCGAAGCAGGTGTACAAAAAATGGACGATACGATAAAGCTGTTGGCGATAGATCTCGGCGCTAGCTCGGGCAGAGTCATGTTAGGAATCTACGACGGTGATACCCTTCGCATGGAAGAGATTCATCGTTTCGCCAACATCCCAGTGCAGATCCGCGGACAATTATACTGGGATGTTCTAAAGCTGTTCCACGAAATGAAGCAGGGTATCCAAAAAGCTCACCGAATGTTCGGGCAGTTACAGGCGCTAAGCGTGGATACCTGGGGAGTTGATTACGGTTTTCTCGATAAACAGGGACAGCTGCTCTATTCCCCACATCATTACAGGGACCAGAGAATGGCAGCTAATAGCACAAGTATGGAGGCGTTGCTGCCCCCAAGAGAGCAATTTGCGCTGACAGGCAACCAGCCGAGTCTGATTAATACGGTCTATCAGTTGTACTCCGATCTTCAGGGAAATGTTGACCTTATACAGACGGTGGGCAAAATACTAATGATGCCCGATTTATTTCATTATCTGTTCTCAGGCATCGCCGTGGCAGAGCAGACGATTTGGAGCACTAGCGGCCTGCTGGATGCTGCCTCTTCTGAGATTTCAGAAGAAGTGTTTAACAGGTTGGGTATTCCGACTGCTATAATCCCGGAAGGAGTCTCCGCAGGCACAGTAATTGGGCTGGTTGACCCAGAAATACAGGCTGAGCTTGGAATCGGCCCCATGACCATAATCGCCGGAGCTTCCCACGATACGGCCTCCGCAGTAGCCTCGATTCCTTATATCAGAAAAGGCGAGGCAGCTTTTATAAGTTGCGGTACCTGGTCTTTGGTAGGGATGGAGACGCTGGAGCCGGTCGTGACGGATCAGAGTTATGAGTACGGGTTTACCAATGAGCGCTGCTTTGGCAGCACTAACCGTTTGCTGAAGAATATTACGGGGCTGTGGATTCTACAGGAATGTGATAGGAATTGGGCAGAAGCGGGTGAGCCTGTTAGCTATAGCGAAATGGTGCAGCTTGCCGGAACCCTTGCACAAGCCCCAGCCATCATCGACCCAAACGATCCGATCTTCAGTACACCAGGAAATATGCCCCAGCGGATTAGAGAATATTGTGTGAAGACCGTTCAGCCAGTGCCTCATACAAAAGCTGAAATCATTCGAGTTATATTGGAGAGCCTGGCATTGTCGTATAGCCAGACTATTGATGAATTGGAGGCTTTAACCGAAACAACAATCCGCACAATCCACATGGTTGGCGGGGGCATTCAGAATGAATTGCTGTGCCAGCTTACAGCTAATGCCACTGGCAGAGAAATTGTGGCCGGACCTGCCGAGGCAAGTGCGATTGGCAATATCGTTGTTCAATTAGCTGCGATTGGCATTGTTGAAGCTTCCGCCTTTAGAGATATTGTCGCGCGATCTTATACGCCAGTCAGCTATCATCCTGCAATTGTAAAACATTCATAGTTTATAGATGGTATAGTGAAGAGGAGAGTTTCATACATGGAAACTAAAGAGGAACAATTACGTCGACAGATTTGTGATATCGGCAAAAACCTGTTTAACAAGGATTTTATTGCGGCAAATGACGGTAATATTTCGGCACGGTTGTCAGAGAATGAAGTACTTGCTTCCCCGACCGGGGTCAGCAAAGGATATCTGGAGCCGCATATGCTCGTTAAGGTAAATCTACAGGGGGAAATTCTGGAAGCTGCCGAAGGCTACCGCCCTTCTACGGAAGTGAAGATGCATCTCAAGATTTATAATGCACTCCCGGAGATCAATGGTGTGGTACATGCGCATCCGCCTTATGCCACAGCTTTTGCTATTAAGGGCGAGTCACTGGATAAGATGATGATGCCCGAGTCAGTAATTGCGATGGGTGACATTCCTTTGGCTGTGTATGGTACCCCTTCAACAGAAGAAATACCGGACTCCATAGTTCCTTTTTTAGGTAAAAAAACGGCTGTTCTGCTGGAGAGTCACGGTGCACTTACCTGGGGCAAGGACGTTATGGGTGCCTACATGAACATGGAAAGACTGGAATACACGGCTAAGCTGACGTTCATCACCCGGATGATTGGCGGGGAACGTGAACTGCCACAGCATCGGATTGAAGAATTGGTGGCTTTAAGATCATTTTATGGCATGTAAGGAGAGAAACTTATGTTAAAGAAAATTCCCAAGATTTTATCTCCAGAGCTGGTACGCATCCTGATGGAAATGGGCCATGGAGATGAGCTTGTACTAGCGGATGCCAATTACCCAGGACACTCACTGCATTCAAAAGTAATTCGTTATGACGGGATAGGTATCCCTCAGCTGTTGGATGCGATCTTGGAGCTGCTTCCACTGGACCATTATGCGCCCCATCAGGCGGTATTTATGTCTGTGGTTGCGGGAGACCCTACCGAGCCGGTCATCTGGTCTACCTATGAAGCGATCCTCGCGAAGCATGATGAGGAAGCCACGATTGAATATGAGGAGCGCTTCGACTTCTACAATCGTTCCAAGCAGAGTTATGCCATCATAGTTACTGGCGAAGAAGCATTATACGGGAATGTGATTCTCAAAAAAGGCGTGATCAAGGCCTAGATTACTCAAAAAACTCATAAAAGAGTGAAGCCGCAGTTCGCTTGGATTCTCAAGCGGGCTGCGGCTTTTTAATTGCTTAGCCTACAAATAAAATATGTATGAAATAAAGACAAAACAACATATAAATCCTTTCGTGTTGACTAAAAAAGAAAGTGGAGTAACATAGGAATATGAAATATTAAACGACAAAAGGAGATTCCATGAAGACTCTCATAAACGGGTGCAGTCTGATCTGGGCCAAGCTTTGCGACAGGTATTATCAAGTGTCCATCAAACAAAGAGTACTCTTCTCCTTCATAGTCTTGATAACGCTATCAATCAGTGCGATGGGAACCTTGACCTACCGGATCGCCGGGAAGGAAATCCAGAATAATGCTTTTGAGACCAGTAAGGAAACGGTGGATAAGACTACGCAGCTGCTGGATTACCGGCTGAATGATGTAGCCATGACTGTGCAGTCCCTGATGTTGAGTGATGCCTACAGGCAAATGATGATTGATGTGCAGGCCCATGATGTGACGAATTATTATGTGCATTTATCCGAGATGCAATATGTACTTTCGCAAGCGACCTTTAATGAGCCAACTATTGAGAACGTTCTTATCGCGACACCGATCGGGGACTTCTATTCAACCACACAGGTTCGGGCACAGGAGAATTCATTTTATGGCTCGGAATTGTACGATAACAGTAAAAAAAGTCCTGGCGGGTACTGGGCCAAAGGCCATTACGACCGGCTCTTCACCGGCAATCAGCGCGTGCTGTCCTTTGTAGTACGCGGAATTTATGACAACACTCCGATTACCAATGTATTCATTGTGGTGAACATCAGGGAGAACAAGATTACCTCCTTACTGAACCAGAACACCTCCGAGAATAACCGGAACTATTTCATTCTGAATACAGACGGAGAAGCCGTAGTTCAGACCAACTGGCC
The DNA here is from genome assembly GCF_009664975.1 of Paenibacillus monticola. Lineage (GTDB taxonomy): Bacteria > Bacillota > Bacilli > Paenibacillales > Paenibacillaceae > Paenibacillus_AQ > Paenibacillus_AQ monticola. The sequence continues at coordinate 237,292 of NZ_WJXB01000011.1, read as the reverse complement.
CTTCCATCAGAAGCTGCCGCAGGACCCGGAGTTTCTGCACGACAGCACCATCGGGAATCAGGGAACCTTTTTTTACCCGTTTGATGGGGAGGACTATCTGGTCAACTATAAACAATCGTCTGCTGCTCCAACCTGGATTCTAGCGGGGATGCAGTCCAAGGAGCAACTCCTGGGGCAACTGAAGGGAGTTCAGAGGACGATTATTTATGTGATTGTTGTCTTTCTGCTGACCAGCTGGTTCTTCTCCAATAAACTGACGGCGGTGCTGCTGAAGCCATTGTTCAAGCTCAGCAGACTTATGCGGAGGGTAGAAGAGAATCAGTTAAGCGTTTCTTTTGAGAGTAAATATAATGATGAGATCGCCCAGGTTGGTTTTCAATTCAACCGGATGATGGAAGAGATCAAGAACCTGATTGAAGATGTAAGAACTAATGAAGAGGGCAAACGGCATGCGGAGATTCGCGCTTTGACTGCGCAGATGGAGCCCCATTTTCTGTACAATACCCTGAACACTATCTATTGCAAATCGGTGCTGGGGGAGAACGATGATGTGAATGAGATGATTCTGGCCTTGTCCCAGATGTTCCAGCTGGGTTTAAGCGGCGGCAAGGATCTGATTCCCTTGGAGGATGAGCTGTCACATGTGCAGCAATATTGCGCCATTCAGCAAAAATGCTATGAGGATCTGTTTGAATACAAGGTGTTTATCGAAGATGAAGAGCTGTTGAAACTATATATCCCCAAAATACTGCTCCAACCCCTTGTAGAAAACAGTATTCAGCATGGCTTCACAGATCGTAGATCGGGAGGCCTCATTACTGTCCGGGTCTCGCAGGAACAAGCAATGCTGCACATTGTTGTAGAGGATAACGGTAAGGGAATGGACTTGCAGAAGGTCGAACAAGGGATGGTTCAGCAGACGATTTCCAAAAAAGGTTACGCCCTGGTCAACATTCGGCACCGGCTGCAGCTTTATTATGGCGACACTGCCCGGATGGAGTTGTCCAGTGAAGACGGTTCCCGCACCGATTTATGGATACCGCTAATACACATGCAGGAAGGAGGAGACGGAACCCATGGAAGCTTTTAAACCTATTAAATTATGCGTCATTGATGATATTAAAAGTGTAGTGGATATGATCTCGCGCAAGCCACACTGGGCTGAACATGGAATTGAGGTGGTAGCTACTGCACTTGACGGGGAGGAAGGGCTGCAAGTTATTCGGCAGACGCTGCCTGATATCGTGCTTACTGATATTCGCATGCCCCGTATGGACGGGCTGGCCATGACCCAAGCCATTCTTGAGTTTGCGCCCTCGTGCAAAATCATTATTTTGAGTGCCTATTCGGAGTTCTCCTATGCCCAGCAGGCTATACGTTTAGGAGCTATAGATTTTGTCAAAAAGCCATTCTCCCTCGAGGAAATCGTGAATGTGGTGCTGAAGGCGAAGCAAGTCTGTCTGCAGGAGCGCCAGGAGCAGGAGAAGCTCAAAGCGATGGAAGGAAAGATCAAAGAAAGCCTGCCGATTCTGCGGCAGGAGTATTTAACCTTCCTGATGCAGCACCAGACCACAGAGCTCAGCGCAAAGTCACGCTGGGAATATCTTGGCATTCCGCTGGCCCAGCAGGACTTTATTGTCTTTATCGCGGAGATCGATCATTTTGCCGAGAAGTATCAGACTCAGCCGGTTCAGGAGATCGAATTGGTCCGGTTCAGTCTGCAAAATATATTGGAGGAGACGATTGCTGCTTGGACGACAGGAATTGTTTTTCGGGAAGCAACGAATCGTTATGTCTGTATTATTAATGGGTCTGACCCGGAGCTTGCTGAACAAATTACCGAAGCGTGCTGCTCTAATGTCAGCCGCTATTCCCGCAATACAATCTCGATTGGTATGAGTCTTTGTGTGTCAACCATTCAAGAACTGGCTGCTGCCTACGGACAATCGCTTAGTGCGCTGGCGTATCATTTCTATACGGACGGGAACGCTGTTTATAGCTATACCAATATCCTCAACAAGCCAAGAGCGGCGAGCAGTTATTCTGCTACGACAGAGCAGGAATTCCTGTTCGCGCTGCGCTCGGGAAATCGGGAGAAGAGTCAGCTTGTGCTGCAGGGGATCTTCGATGAACTGCTAGAGCTCGACCCACTGCCGGAGCCGCAGTATGTGGAGAACATTGGGTATGAGCTGTCGTTCAAGATCTGTCGGGTCATGCTGGAGCTGTTCCCGTATGAGAAGGTGGAGCCTTTGGAGCAACGGGTGAATCTGCTGAAGATCCGCGCGCATCCTTCACTGCAGGAGATTCGAGGCCTGCTCGGCGATTTGTGTGCGGAGGGCTGCCGCTGGATTGAAGAGGATCGGTCTATTGAATCTACCAAGATTATTCATCAAGCCAAAGCGTATATTTGCGATAATCTGCATACGAGCTTGTCTCTGGAGCAGGTTGCAAAGCAGATCAACCTCAGTCAAGGTTACTTTTCGAACCTGTTCAAGAAGGTGCTCGGCACCTCTTTTCAGCAATTTGTGATGCATGAGAAGATGGAGAAGGCCAAGTCGATGCTGATCGAAGGGCTTCAGGTGCAGGAAATCGCCATGGAGCTGGGCTATGAGCATAGGCGCTATTTCAGTGATGTATTCAAGAAACATACGAACATGACGCCTTCAGAGTTTAAAATATCTTATTTGGGCAAGGGCTGAAGCTTGCTGGTTACCGCCAATAATTCTAGGAATCCATACAGGGATGAACACCGGCAATGAGCTGGGGTTTATCCCTGTTTTTCTAAATATAAGAATTTATATGCTTCACGCAATAGTTCAGCAGAAATCTGCCCTTAATGTGGGCTTACCCGCATTATGCCGCTCAAGGGTCTGCCCTATAATCAAGTTGTAAGGTAATCAGCAGTCATATAAAAGGGGGCTAACCAGAAATGAAGAAACAGCTACTTCTAACTTCATTAAGCATTGTACTAGCATTAAGCCTGGCAGCATGCGGCAATTCGAACTCGAATAATAATTCCGAGGGTGCAACTGCAGCAACAACAGGAGAGAAAACCAAGATCAGCTATTGGACGGGTGACCGCCATGATGCTGAATTCATTAAGGAGAAGGTTGCCGAGTTCAACGAGACGAACACCGATGGTATTGAGGTGGAGCTGGTTGTGAAGGGTGATGATTTCGACACTGCGCTTGATCTGTCCTTTCAAACAGCAGACTCACCGGACGTTATCCGGGTGAAAGAGAACACCATTGGCACCTTCTATAAAAAAGAATATCTGGCTCCGATCGATGAGTACTTATCAGATGAATTGAAAGCAAAGTTTCCGGAGATGGCTGATCTGAATACCTTTGACGGCAAACGTTACAGCCTGCCAAACTATGGTACGACCATGCGCCTGATCTACAACAAAGACCTGTTTGCCAAAGCAGGGGTAACAGCTCCACCTACAACCTTGCAGGAACTCGTGGATATCGCGAAAAAGCTGACTGTTGCCGGAAAAGCCGATGGTGCTTACGGCTTCGCACAGAATTTCAAGAATCCTGCAAGTGCGCTTGGCCGCTCTGCACGGGTAATTGCTGAAATGAGCGGCTTCGGCGGCTTTGGTTACGATTTCAAGACGGCCCGCTTTGACTTTACTGGCTTCAAGTCAATTATCGAAGCTTTCAAGCAAATCAAGGATGACGGCAGCATGCTTCCGGGTGTAGAATCGCTGGATATTGACCCGCTGCGGGCGCAATTTGCCGAAGGTAAGATCGGGATGTATCTGAGCTACTCCTCCGAACCCGGCGTGTACAGTACGCAGTTCCCTGCCAAGATTGATTGGGCTGCAGCTCCTGCTCCAACAATTGACGGCAATGCCAAAGGTGCTTCCGGCTTTCTAGGTGGACAATGGCTGGCACTAAGCGCGAAATCAAAGCATAAAGACGCTGCGTGGAAGTTCATGGAATATATGTACGGCGATTCAATTCTGACCGCGTATCAGGAAAAAGGCTTTGGTATCTCCATGGTTCCTTCCATCAGTGCTGTAGCCAAGGTGCCTGAAGTGAATGGCATTGAAGGCTTCCTGCCCAATAAATATGATGGCGTATGGCCGGTGTATCCAATAGTAGCACCAGAAGGAATGAAGTCTGATGACGCGTTCTTTAAATATATGCTCAACGGCGGAGATTTGGGTGCAGTCATCACTGATCTGAATAAACGCTACAACTCAGCTTTGGATGATGCGATCACTAATGACGGTTTAGTAGCCAAACCGGACCCAGGCTTTGATCCGGCGGCACTTGCTGGTAAATTCGCCAAATAAAATTAGAGATAAAGGATAAGAGGGGGAGTTATTCCCCCTAACTTATCTATTTTTTAAAAGATAGGAAAGGAGCCTAGAGAGAGAACATGAACAACAAAACCAAGAACGCGGCCTTTGCCTACAGCTATTTGTTTCCCAGCGCTTTTCTGACACTGGTTCTAGGGATTTACCCGATTGCCTGGGCGTTCCGCTATATGTTCTACAACTATAAAGGGTATGGAACCGCTCGTTTTATCGGCTTGGACAATTTCACCCGCATTTTGCAAGATATCCAGTTTTGGGACTCTGTTGTTAACACGTTTGTCTATGCGGGAGGGAAACTATTGCTTTCCATTCCACTTTCCTTGCTGCTGGCGGCGATCCTTAACCGTGGACTCAAGGGAAAACATTTGCTCCGGGCAGTCTTTTTTATGCCTACAGTCATTAGTACAGCCGTTATGGCTGTGGTCTTTTTCACCATCTTCAATTCGTATAACGGAATTCTAAATCAGTTTCTAATCAAATTTAATATTACATCCTCCGGCATTGACTGGCTGGGGCCGAAGCACGCGATGCTTACCGTGATTCTAGTTGCGGTATGGGGAGCCGTCGGCAACTATATGCTGCTCTTTCTGGCTGGGCTGCAGAATATTCCTGAGGATGTTTACGAGAGCTCTGCACTGGATGGAGCCAATAAAGTTCAACAATTCCGCTATATTACCCTCCCCATGCTTGGACCTGTGATGCAAATGGTTATTATGCTCGCTATTATTACAGCGCTCAAGGGCTATGAGAGCATCATGGTATTAACAGAGGGTGGGCCGGCCGGCAAGACAGAAGTGATGTTTCTCTACTTGTATAAATTGTTCTTTCCACTCGGAGGGGGCTCAGCGACTCAAGTGCAGGAGTTTGGATATGGCAGTGCGGTCGCGTTCGTTTCTGCACTAATCGTAGGGATGATTTCACTTCTTTATTTCTATGCATCCAAACGAATGAATCGGATCGATTGAGGAGAGACATGAGATGAAAATAAAAAACATACTGGGAAATACCGTTTTATGGGCCTTTTTATTAATCTTTGGCCTGGTGACCTTGGTTCCAGTCGTCATTACGATCCTCGGTTCCTTCAAGACAAACGTTGAACTGACGACGGGAGCAACCTTCCTGCCAAGCAAGTGGCACTTTTCCAACTATTCGGAAGCATGGCGGATTGCCAACTTCTCTACGTATACCATGAACAGTCTTATCGTCGCCTTGTCGGCAGTTGTAGGCACATTATTAGTATCTTCTATGGCGGCTTATGTAGTAGATCGCATGGATTTTATCGGCAAAAAAATATACGTCAGCATGCAGGCATTCACCATGTTTGTCGCCGTAGGGGCTGTTGTGCTGCGTCCACAGTTCGACCTAATGGTCAAACTGAATTTGCACAGCTCGTTATGGGGCGTCATACTGATTCTGATTTCCGCCCATGCTTCCATCTTTTTCATATTGGTGAGCTTTATGAAAGGCATTCCCAAAGATCTTGATGAGGCCGCGAAGATCGATGGCAGCTCCTTGGGACGGACCTTCTGGAGGATTATTCTTCCGCTGCTCGGGCCTGGTCTTGGAGTAGGTGCATTATTCACTTTCCGCGGGGCCTGGAATGAGTATTTGCTGCCGCTGGTATTCACAATGACCAAGCCGGAGCTGCAGACCTTGACCGTAGGACTTGCGAACCTGAAATACGGCATTTCAGCCGCATCCCAGACGCATTATATGATGGCCGGAGCCTGCTTGTCTATTTTACCAATCCTTGTGGCCTATATCTTTGCCAACAAATCGTTTATGCAGATGACGGCCGGTTCCCTGAAGGGATAGAGCCACAAAACATAAGCTTATGCTTCCGATGCCAGTTTTGTACGAAGCTACTCGTAGAAGCTGATGCTCACAAAACTTTCAGGAGGTTTACACATGACAATACAGGTTCCGAGCATCCTTAAATCAAGCAAGTTCATTCACCGCCATCCTAATAATCCCATTCTGGACGCTGCGCGGGTTCCTTACCCGACTGCGCTGGTCTTCAATGCTGGCGTGACCAAATTCAACGGGAAATATGTCATGGTCTTCCGCAATGACTATGGTTCCCTGGAGAATCAGACCATTGAGCCGCATCATACGACCGACCTTGGCATTGCTTTCAGCGATGACGGGATCAACTGGGAGGTAAGCCCGAAGAAATGCTTCAAGCTGCATGATGAAGAAATCATCCGTGCGTATGACCCGCGTCTGACTGTTATCGACGGCCGCTGCTATATGTGCTTTGCGGTGGATACGAAACATGGTATTCGTGGCGGGATTGCGGTGACTGATGATTTTGAAGAGTTCGAGATTCTCAGCTTATCTTCCCCGGATTTACGGAATATGGTACTGTTCCCGGAGAAAATAAACGGCAATTATATGCGATTGGAACGTCCTTTTACCGTGTACAGCAGAGGTGGGCAGGACCGCTTTGACGCCTGGATTGCCGAGTCACCCGACTTGAAATACTGGGGAAATTCAGATCTGTTGTTTGGAGTGGAGCATGTTCCGTTCGCTAATGACAAGGTGGGACCCGCTGCGCCTCCTGTGAAGACGGACAAGGGCTGGCTGACGACCTTCCATGCAGTGGATCTTGATCCGGCCAGAGGCAAACATGGCTGGGAGCCGACTTGGAAGAAACGATATACAGCAGGCATTATGCTGCTTGATCTCCATAATCCAAAAAAGATTATCGGCATGTCCCAAGAACCGTTGATTGCACCGGAAGTAAGCTACGAGATTGATGGCGGCTTCCGCAATAACGTTATTTTTCCGGGTGGGATGATTCTGGAGGATAACGGAGAGGTCAAAATCTATTATGGCTCCGCGGATACGATCGAATGTCTGGCGACTGCGCATGTGGATGATCTGCTATCCCTCTGCCTGAAAGCTGATGAACCTGATGACAAAGATATGGGATAGCCTGCAGAACCCTCCGGTAGATTACCGCTCCGTTCCCTTATGGTCATGGAATGACCGCTTGGAGAAGGAGGAGCTAGAGCGGCAGATTGAGGAGATGCATGCTGCTGGAATTGGCGGATTCTTCATGCATGCAAGGGGCGGGCTGCTTACGCCTTACATGGGTGAGGAGTGGATGGAAGCCATTTGCCTCTCGATTGCGAAGAGTCAGGAACTGGGCATGAATGCCTGGTTCTATGACGAGAACGGCTGGCCCAGCGGCTTCGCCGACGGAAAGGTTCCCGCCAAAGGAATTGCGTATCAGCAGAAGCAGCTTCATATTGAAGCTGCTCCGTTCCAGTCCGAACCGGAACGGAGTCTTGGCTACTATGCAGCTGAGGCTGACGGGCAAGGCTATCGATTGTTATCCGCAGCTGAAGCAGATGCTGCCGACCTTAGAGTTTACTATGAAGTGAATCCTTATTATACAGATACGCTCAGCGAGCTGGCGGTAGGTGAATTTATTGCTACTGCCTATGAGGCCTACTGGGAACAGTTTGGCGAGGAATATGGTGCGCAGCTGCGTGGTGTGTTCACGGACGAACCGCAGTTTGCGCGCGGCGGGCTTCCCTGGTCCTTCGAGCTGGAAGAGATGTTTACCTCACGCCACGGCTATGATGTGTTGACCGTGCTGCCGTCACTTTTCTTTAATAAAGGAAATTATACTAAGGCGCGGTACGATTATTGGGAGTGCGTAACCTTTATGTTCACGCAGGCGTATGCCAAGCAGATCGGTGATTGGTGCGAGAGTAAAGGCTGGTCGGCTACCGGACATGTGGTAGATGAGCAGGAGCTGATGCATCAGGTAACTTCCGTTGGCGATCCAATGGCCTTCTACGAATATTTGCAGATTCCCGGATGCGATTGGCTGGGACGGTTCGTCGGTGAAGAGCCGATTGTTCCCAAGCAGGTCAGCTCGGTGGCCCGCCAGCTGGGTAAGAAGCGGACGATTACCGAAAGCTTCGGCTGCTCTGGCTGGAATGTCAGCTTCGCGGATTTAAAAAGAATCGGCGAGTGGCAGTTTGTGCATGGCATCAACCTGATGTGCCAGCATTTGCAGGGTGATTTCGCCCAGCAGGGTTTCCCGTTTTTTGCAGGCAGCCTCCATCTGCAGCAGACGCTGGAGCTTAACACAGAGGAGCTTTTACAAGCCAAATGACTCTTTCATTCGCCGCCCGATGCTATCGTCAGCAAGCTGTCCATCAATGGAAACGTGGTGAAGAAGTTCCTCTGGGAGCCGTATGAAGCGGATATTACCCCGTTTCTGCAGAGTGGCAGCAACAGGATTGAACTGGTACTTACCAACAGCTGCCGCAATTTACTAGAACCGCATCATCACCTCAAGGGTGAGGTGTAAAAGATAGGTCCAGACAGCTTTAAAGATAAGCCAGGCTGGACGGATAAGGATCTCGACCCGGATACACATGTGTATCAGGCCAGATACGCTTTTGTACGATTTGGCTTGGCAGCTGCACCAGTGATCCACTTAGGGAACATAGAAACAGAGAACAGGAATTGAAGCTGAGAATGACATTAAGGAGTGTTCACCCGTCGATGGCGGGGAACACTCCTTTTTTGAATAATAATCAACGTTCGGTAGACTGATTCAGCGGTTCTGCTTCCGGTACTGCAAGGGCGAGCGCTTGGCGATTTGTTTAAAGACGCGGCCGAAGTGGGCGATGCTGTCAAAGCCGGTATCCTCGGCAATTTGGGTGACCTTGGCGTTTGACTCGCGCAGTTGCTGCTGTGCTTTCTGGATGCGGATATAGTTCAGATATTCGATAATCGTGAAGCCGGTCGTTTGTTTGAATAGACGGCACAGATAAGTACTGCTGATATAAAAGCTTTCCGATAACTGTGCCAGAGTCAACTTATCGTTATAATGCGTCTGTAAATAATCAATGATTTCATAGACCTTCATTTGTTTTTCATTATTCTCGGGAGCAATAGCTTCCCGCTGCAGCTCCTGGATTCTGCCCATTTCAATGCATAACTGAAGCAGCAGCGACTGGAGATACAAGCTGTGCTGTGTCCGGTGCTCCACTTGTTCCTTGAGCATGGAGTAGAGAATATTTTCTATAATGCCCTGTTCATGGGCATCGGGGCGGAGCAGCAAACATTGAGTAGCCATAAAGGGAAAATGGAGAGCAACTTGTGCCCCGATCTTTTGCAGAAAAACATCATCAAAGTTAATTAAGATTCGTTCATGACGTATTGTGTCTTTGACGGAAGTGCGATGCAGTTCGTTCTTGTTGATAAATAAGAGGTCGCCTTTACGCAGGGCGTATACGAGATTGTTGATGTAATAGTTACGCTCGCCGGCCACTAAATAGTAGATTTCATAGGTATCGTGAACATGGTCGGAGTCCATGGTGTATGGTCGCTCCCGTTTGAGTTGTTCAATGAAAAACTGTGAACGGAGTGCATCGGACATGGGGAGGGCTCCTTTTTATAAAATATAAGAATTTGGACGGCAAAGCCGTTTATTCTTGAAAGAGGATAATATATACATAGTTTAGGTGAAAAATACTAATAAATGCTTAGATTTAGATCTATTTTATACTATACACTATAGAAAGAAAACGCAACCAAATCAATAGCTGATGGAGTGATAATTATGAGTAAGAAGAAATACGTGTTTGTAGGTACCGGCGGCCGCGCTGAGTTCTTCTATGGTGAGATCACCACAAACTACCGGGAAACCTCAGAGATCGTGGGCTTATGTGATGTCAACGGAGCAAGAATGGCGCATGCAAACAAGCTATTGCAGGAGACATATGATTATCATGCTGTGCCTGTATATAAAGCGCATGAATTTGATCGCATGATTACCGAAACGAAGCCGGATACAGTGATTGTGACGAGTATTGACCGTACGCATCATCGTTATATTATTCGGGCCATGGAGCTTGGCTGTGATGTGATTTCCGAGAAACCAATGACTATTGATGAAGAGAAATGCCAGGAGATTCTGGACGCTGTGGAACGGACAGGCAAAAAACTGCGGGTCACGTTTAATTATCGCTATGCCCCACATAATACCAAAATCCGTGAGCTGATCATGGACGGGGCCATTGGCGAGGTACTTTCCGTTAACTTTGAATGGCTGTTAAATACACAGCATGGAGCGGATTACTTCCGCAGATGGCACCGCGATAAACGCAACAGTGGTGGACTATTGGTCCACAAATCAACACATCATTTTGACCTGATGAATTTCTGGCTGGGCTCGCGTCCGGAAACGGTATTTGCGATGGGCGATCTACGATTCTACGGCCGAGAAAATGCGGAGAAACGTGGCGTGAGCGAATTCTATCAACGTGTTCATGGGAGTGCGGCGGCGAAGAATGATCCCTTTGCCCTGCATCTGGAAGACAACGAACAGCTGAAGGCGATGTATCTGGATACCGAGCATGAAGATGGATATTTGCGGGATCAGAGTGTGTTCGGGGATAACATCAGCATTGAAGATACAATGGGCGTTATGGTCAAATACAAAAACAAAGCCATCATGAATTATTCATTGAATGCCTATTTACCTTGGGAGGGCTTTATCGTTGTCTTCAACGGGACAAAGGGCCGGATGGAAGTCAAAGTCGTCGAACAATCTTATGTGAATGCCGGTGGCAGCAAGGCTCAAGAGGGCGCAGTGAAAGATAAAACAATCACCGTCTTTCCGCAGTTTGCCGAACCGTATGAGGTGGAAATCGAGGAAGGTGTCGGCGGTCATGGAGGTGGAGATCCGGTGATGCTGCGTGATATTTTTGAACGGCCGATCGATGACCGCTTTAATCGTGCGGCATCTCATGTGGATGGCGCTTGGTCGATCATGACCGGTATTGCCGCCAATCGATCGATGGCTACCGGTTTGCCAGTGAAGGTGGACACGTTGCTTAAATGGTGAGATAACTAATCCTGTTATAGCGCCCCAAAAAACCAGCCAAACACGAGTTTAAAGTGTTTGCTGGTTTTTGGGTTGTGGAACTGTTGTTCATGATTGAAGGGGATATTTAATGTTTATTTTTATTAAATAGTATAAGGAGTAGCTTCTATCAATTCTGCTTTGGCAACAGCTTCTGCTAAGGATAACTCCGTGAAATTCTGAGCGGGCAGGAATCTTCCGCTTTTCTGATCATCCAAGAAAGCACCTACTGCGATTCCGGGTATTACACTTTCAACGGCACTTGTGGCTTGGGGACCCCCCAAATCCGTGCGGCACCAGCCCGGGTCGGTCAAACTAATCATCACATTCGTTCCATCCAGTCTGGAAGCCAAATCCTTGGTGAACTTATCAAGAGCGGCTTTGCTGGCTGCGTAGCCTGCTTGCTCAGGTTCATTCTTAATCCCGCTCGTTGTATTGATAACACGTCCAAAGCCGCGTTCGATCATCTTGGGGATCAGGCGATTACAAATTGTTGCGATTGAAATAAAGTTAATCCGGAAGCTCATTTCAAAGTCTTCAACCGGAGTGTTCCAATCATCCGTTCTGTAGGCAATCTGCACAGCAAGGAGAATTAACCTATAATCAGGTTTCTTTCCTGTTGTATTTGTAAATAATACAGCAGTGAGGGGGACTTCAGATGCAAGCCTATTTGGATGTTGTGATACGGTCCGTATCTGCTATATTACTGCTGCTGTTGATAGCCAAAATACTCGGAAAACAGACGATCTCCAATATGACCTTTCACGATTTTGTGACGGGGATTACCTTAGGGGCGGTAGCTTCAAACCTGGCGTTTAATAAAAACATAAAATCTTCGTATATGATCTTGGCGCTCATCATCATTGCTGGCACTTCCCTTTTGCTATCAGTTATTGCCCTCAAGAACCACAAAATGAGGAAGTGGATATCAGGTTCACCAACGGTCCTTATTGAAGGCGGGAGAATTCTTGAAGGTAATATGCAAAAGGTAAGATTCTCTATGGATTCCTTGGATCAGGCCTTGCGGGGAAATGGGATTTTTAACATTGAAGAGGTTGAATACGCAGTTCTTGAGGATAACGGAATGGTCTCGGTTCTGAAAAAAGAAAAGTATCAATATGTGACCAAAAAGGATATGAAGCTGCATCTCCAACCCCAAAGCTTTCCCCTTGAATTAATTATGGATGGGACCCCTATGGAGAATAATCTGAAGAATAACGGACTAACTGAGGAGTGGCTTGAAGCGGAGCTGAATCGTAAGGGGAAAAAGATATCTGACGTATTCTACGGCGTCAGGGGAACGCAGCAGCAGTTGGTCTTTGATTTCTATGAGGATGGCATCCAAAAACCTGTTGATCAAGAATAATGAATATGACTCATTGCCTATAGTTTAGGTGATGGGTCTTTTTTTTTAGATTGACGAATGGGATTTCAGACGTCTATAATATTCATATAAGTATTAATTAATTAATATTAAGGTTAACTATGAGAGGCGGCAAGAATAATGACTCAACGGGCTGTACTTAACACGGATATCCGCAAAGGAAAGATTAACAGAAATATTTACGGTCACTTCTCCGAACATCTGGGACGTTGTATTTATGAAGGGCTCTGGGTCGGAGAGGACTCTACAATCCCGAACACCAAGGGTATCCGCAACGATGTTGTGGAAGCGCTTAAAGAAATCAAGATCCCTGTACTGCGCTGGCCTGGCGGCTGTTTCGCCGATGAGTACCACTGGAAAGATGGGATTGGCGAGCGGGAAGGCCGGAAACGTATGATTAACACTCACTGGGGCGGTATGGTTGAGAATAACCATTTTGGGACCCATGAATTTATGGAATTATGCGCTATGCTGGCATGCGAGCCTTATATCAATGGGAATGTGGGTAGTGGCACCGTGCAGGAAATGTCAGAATGGGTGGAGTATTTAACCTTCGGCGGCGTATCCCCGATGTCCGAGTTGCGCCAGTCGAATGGCCGGCAGGAACCGTGGGCTGTGACATACTTCGGCGTGGGCAATGAGAACTGGGGCTGCGGAGGCAATATGCGTCCTGAATATTATGCTGATCTGTATCGTCAATATCAGACCTATGTCCGCAATTATGGCGACAATCATATCCACCGTATTGCTTGTGGACCTAATTCAGATGATTACAATTGGATGGAAGTTCTGATGCGTGAAGCAACCCGCTTTATGGACTCGATCACATTGCATTATTATACGGTTCCTGGCCCAACCTGGGACAAAAAAGGAACGGCTACAGGCTTTGAAGTCGCTGAGTGGTTCACTACTCTGGAGAAATCACTTCATATGGAAGAACTAATTACTAAACATAGTGTAATTATGGATAAATATGATCCAGAGAAGCGCGTGGGCTTGATTGTCGATGAATGGGGTACTTGGTATGATGTCGAGCCTGGCACCAATCCGGGATTTCTCTATCAGCAGAATTCGATCCGTGATGCACTGGTGGCGGGAGTGACCCTGAATATTTTCCACAAACACAGTGACCGGGTGCGGATGGCTAACCTTGCGCAGACGATTAATGTATTGCAGGCGGTGATATTGACTGAAGGGGAGAAAATGCTGCTGACCCCTACGTACCATGTGTTTAACATGTACAAGGTGCATCAGGATGCTGAATTGCTGGATTTGACGCTGGAGAGCGGTACTTACAGCTTCGATGGACATGAGATTCCCGAGATATCGGCTTCGGCATCAATTACTGCTGAGGGAGTGATTCATGTCAGCCTGTGCAACCTGAATCACGAAGCAAGCTCCATCGTTCCCGTGGATTTGCGCGGACTTGCTGGACAGATTGTAGAAATAACGGGCACAACACTAGCAGGTCAAACTATCGATGCTCATAATACGTTCAGCCAACCGGAAGCGGTGGCTCCACAGCCATTTAATGCCTATACGCTGGAGGGTGACCGCCTGACCGTTGAACTGGCTCCAATGTCAGTAACTGTGCTGGAAATTAAGCCAAAAGCATAAGGCGGGATGGCCGATGTCAACATCATCAGCATGCAAGGGGTGCCGTGAGGATTACAAAGTTACGGAGGTACAGATTGCCCGTATCTTGTCTTCCTCCATGTTCAATCCCGAGAATTCTGTTTCTGAAGAGGTATACGCTGAACGGCTAACGCTGTGCGGAACTTGCCCGAAGCTGCAGGAAGGTGTTACCTGCCTAGCCTGCGGCTGTATTATCCCGGTTGTAGCCAAGCTTAAGGAACGGGGTTGTCCGCTGCCTGGCGGAGGCTTGTGGGGACCGCTAAATTAAATAACGCCAAATACAACAAGAGCCGCATTCGACTCCCCTATCCGGGAGAAGAATGCGGCTTTATTTGGCAATTAAGGGGGACAAACGAATGAATTGTTTACAAGGTACTTATACAAACTTACGTTGATCTGTCGCTGCGGACTGTAATTCCGCTATTTCAGTTGTTTGGTGCTGTTTGGGAGTGTTCGCGGACTGAGAATCCGTTATTAGGGTTATAGGGCGTCAGAATCAGTAGTTTAACGAAAATAGCGGAATCTGAGTCCGTAAGAACGGATTATATAGTTATTTTCAGCAAATAGGAGCTTCTCAGTCCGGTCAACGGACATCTGTATAGAACAGCTCCACCACAAGATCTTCATTATAGTTGCCGAAACCTTTGCCAAAAAGCGTTAAGCCGCCAATATGCTCCGCATCCTCATCGACGGAGAGCTTGAAGGTCCATTGCTTATCGCGGATGCCTACTTGATCCAGCGTAATTTCAGACAGCTTCAAGCCGTCCATAAAGGTACCATTCTGGGTTATGCGGAGTTGCTTGAGCAAGCCATATTGGTTGGTGAGCGCCGGCCACCAGGCGGGCGTATATTTGCCGCGTCTGTCGCCATAATCGCCGGGGCTGGTCCAAAAGCCAAGCTCCACTCCGTTCAAGGTGAAGGTAATATCCGAAGGCCAATTATTGTTGACTGACGGTGCCTCAGAGGCAATTTCCATGGTGATGACTAGTTCCTCGGGCTGTTGGCTGGTCAGCAGGAAATTAGGAATTTTATATTCAACATAACCTTTGCCGAACCAGAGAATACCAGCGTTCATCCGCTCCAGATCCCAGAAATAGCGTGGATCATCGAAGCTGCCGATAACCTGCTCGGTAGTTGCGAGTCCGCAAGTGGGTTCGATCAGGAAGTCAGAATAATGACCTACAGGTATATCCTTGCGGTAGCTCTTGCGTTCCACATCCGGATGACCCGGAAAGATGATTTCGGCATGATCGGCATCCAGTGTACAGATCTTTTGCAGGCCACTGCGTCCGGGTGCCATATGAGTCCGGATTAAGCCAGCGGTCTCCAGCTTTCGTACATGCATAGTCATAATGGCGCTGCTGAGCTTTACTGCACCAGCCAATTCTTTGACATTCATCGGGTGTTCAGCAAGCAGACGCAGCATATGCAGACGTACAGAGCTGGATAAGGCTTCATACACGGGAAGGGATTCTTCCGTCAGATCAAGTTTCATGGGTTGCCTCCGGATTTCAATTGCGTTTAAGCCTATATAGTTAATAATTATATTACTCAAATGGGCTTTTTACAACCGGGTTCTACAAAGGCAGATCACTCCGTCTGAACAGCTCCATTAATATGACCAGGAGATGTTTCATTATGTTGAGGAGCTGTATGAGCGGGAAATTATGCCGCTGCTCGTTAAGATGGTGGAAGACGGAAAAGCACGGGGAGAGATCTCTAGTAAGGTTTCGACAAAAGCTATTCTGACATTTATGGGCATGTATATGCGCAACTCGGGGGCATTACTGGAGGAGGCAAGCAACCATAATAACATGGATGCCTTCCTGGAGGAAGCCATCCATCTTTTCTTCTACGGTATCTGCGGACGGGAGCCGGAATAAGTACACTTCGTTATGTGGAAAGTGGGTTTCCCTGCATACCTACCCACAGTTCTGTCTGTTCCAGCTGTGCGGCGAGCTGCAGCAGTAAATCCTCGCGGCCTTTGGAGGCCGTCACCTGAACACCCATTGGAAGTCCTGCTGGGGTCATATGCACGGGTACACTCATGGCGGGCTGACCGGTCAGATTGGCGAGCTGGGTGAAGGGCGTATAGGTTAAACTCGGTTCGAACATGGTATAGATTAGCTGCCTTTGCGCATCTTTGGACATTTCGCTAACCTGCAGCAACTTCTCAATTTCCTCAGGACGTTGGGTAAGCTCGCCAACTTTAGGTGCCGAATCGGCGTTGGTCGGCGTCACATATAGATCGTAGCGATTGAATAATGCCGCCATTTGGGCGGCAGCTATATCCCATTCATTCAAGCTGTGAACGAATTCTGCGGCCGAGACTTTTTTGCCAGCTTCGGCAAGAACCCAGGTCACAATATCAACTTCTCCGGCAGTAATGGCACGGCCCTTCATCCGTTCAAGTGAGAGAAACATCGCGGAGACTTCTCCGGCGTTCATCGTATAGTAGTTTTCCATCAGCCTTACGCCATTCACAGGATTCCGCGTTTCCTCGACTTCATGTCCTGCGGCTGCGAGCCAGTGTACGGTTTTCATTACAGCCTGTGCGGCTTCCTCCGTAACTGGCGTTCCAACTGGCGAAGTGATCGTGTAGGCAATTCGCAGCTTCCGATCTGTCGGCTTGTATAGATCGTCCAGATATACGCCAGGATACAGCGGCGTTTGAAAGGCGGCTTCGGGCTGCACAATTTGCAGCAGATCCAGCAGGGCTGCACTATCGCGTACCGAGCGGGTCAGCGCGAAGTCGATGGATGCGCCTTGCCATTGGCGGCCAACTCCGGGTCCTACGGGTGTACGGCCGCGTGTTGGCTTAAGTCCGAACAGGCCGGTGAACGAGGCCGGAATACGGATCGAACCGCCGCCGTCACTTGCTCCCGCCGCCGGAACGATGCCCGCCGCAACTGCGGCAGCAGAGCCGCCACTTGAACCGCCGGGCGAATACTGAGGATTCCAGGGATTGCGAGCAGGTCCATGCAGGACAGACTCGGTAATATTCTTAAGCCCGAATTCGGGCGTATTGGTGTGCCCAAGCGGAATAAAGCCGCCGCTTCGGATACGGGCTACGAAGTTGGAGTCCCGCTTGGCAACATTGTCCTTCAACAGCATTGCGCCTGAGGTTAGAGGTTCGCCCCCAATCGCTTGGGAGATATCCTTCAGCAGAAAAGGAACCCCTGCAAAAGGCCGGGATGAATCACCGACAGGCATTTCATCCGCTTCCTTGAGCGCAGCGATGCGGCGAGTGCGCACAACCGCATTCAAGAGCGGATTCACCTCATCCAGCCGGGCGAATGCGGCTTCCACAAGCTCGCGCGGAGAGACTTCGCGCGCTTTCACAAGCGCTGCAAGCCCTACAGCATCATAATGAGGATAAGAAAAGGACATTTATCGTCAACCTCTTTCGGTTTGATCTATCATAACTAACAGCTCTTCCAATCAACCTCTATGATTATACAAAAATATAAATGGCTTGACGAATTAGGGATTCAACAAATTCTTTTTTGTCCTTATTTGGGCTATAATTATCTCAAATAAGCTTATGAGGTGTAATGATGATAGACGATAAGTACGAAAATATAGATTCTTTAATCGAAGCATTCCAACAATTTTCCAAGATGAATTGGCGAACAACAACGCTATGGGGTTTGAAGCCTAGTGAAATACGGTTATTAGTCTCTATAAAGCTTGGAGTGGAAAGAGAAGGGAAGAAAGCCCAGACTGTATCTGACCTCAGCAAGCTGCTTAAAGTGACCTCACCTACCATTACGCAGATGGTTAATAGTCTGATCACACAAGGATATGTGGTACGCACGACAGATACCCAAGACCGGAGAATCAGTGATATCACCCTGACGGATAAAGGCGAACATCTGGCTGAGATGGCTGTCACCAGGGGCCGTGATACCTTTAAGGGAATGATAGATCATCTGGGAAAAGAGCAAAGCGATACCTTGATGCAACTTCTGAACGAGGTGTACTCCTATTTTGAAGAGGTGAGCCGCCAGCATAATGACTTCTAATCCGCCAGTCCTTACAAAAAAGAGATGTTCCATAGTATTTTCTCTCCTTAGGACTTTTATTTATGTTGAAACAAGCCTATAATCTAGTTAGGTAACCAAACTAATTAAAATAAGGGCGATTTCATGCCTCTGTCCAAACTACATCGGAGGTGCCTAATGGATAATCTGGGTATTCAAGAGAAGAAGCTAATCGTAGCCTTTGAAAATATAAAGCGGCTAACCACCCGAACCCAATCCACAGACTCTGTTCCGCATGGAGAATTCCTCATGATGTTTGTGATTAATAGCGTAATGAAGCAGACCGATCCGGAAATAAGTGCAACCGCTTGTCCAGGGGTGATGATTTCGAAGTTAAGTGACTTGCTGCAAATTAGCAGACCTACAGCCTCACAAATGATAACCACGTTAGAAGAGAAAGGTTATGTAGATCGAATAGCTGGCGCAACAGACCGCCGAATCGTCTATATCTGTCTGACAGAGAAAGGACAGATGGTATTTAGCACAAAGATGGCTCTCTACTCAGGTTTTCTGACTGAGATCATCGAGAAAGTGGGCAGGGAGGAAATTGATCAATTAATTTCTCTCTGTGAGCGTTTCCATTCGGCAGTTTGTGAAGTAAGAGGTCGATAATGATGATCGGCTTCGGATAGCTGCTCCAATTCTGCTATGGATTAGCTATCATTCCATATATCGTGTATGATATGATTTTGTAAAATATACGAATAAGGTGGATCTGGATGACCAAAAATCAATTGAGCCGATACGTGCTGACGGACGAGCTGTATAAATTGCTTAAGGATCAGATTATTTCGCATATCATGTCTGCAGGCGATAAGATTAACATAGACAAACTGACCAGAGAGCTTGGGGTCAGCAATATCCCGATCCGGGAAGCCTTATTCCGGTTGGCTTCTGAAGGTTTCGTTACAAACGTTCCTTTTAAAGGAATGTTCGTGGCGGAGATGAACCTGAAAGATATCGACGATATCTTTGAAATTCGTAATCACCTCGAGGAATTAGCGATCCGGAAAGCTGCCTTGTTGATCCCAAGAGAACGTTTGGAGCAAATTTTGCTGGAGCTAGGCAACCATGAGCAGGAGGGTGCTGTCTGGAACGGTGAAGAAAATCGTCTGCTGAGTATGAATGAAGGGCTGCATGGCACGATTCTTAGCTACACTAGCAATTCTATTTTACAGCAGATGGTTACTTCTTTAATTGAACGAATATATCGTTATTTGAACCTGTATCATTACCAAATCGATCTCGCAGCAGAACGAATTGAGCATGAATCTATAGTGCAGGCTTTACTGGCAGGAGATACTGAACAAGCTGTGGCTTCCATGCGGGTTCATCTTCAAGAGGCACACCGTAGACTGCGGGCTAATGTGAATTAGCCCTATTTGTCTTCTTTACAGTATAAATCGTGTATGATATATTATAAATTATTAACTGATATTGAAAGCGCTTCACGAGAAGGGATGGTGTTCACATTCATGTTGCTGGCAGGAAAGGTTTGTATTATTACCGGGGGAGCTTCTGGTATAGGAGAAATTATGGCAAAACGTTTTGCTGAGGAAGGGGCAATCATCGTAATAGCTGATATTGATGGGCAGGCAGGGCAGCGGGTGGCGCTAGAAATCGGTAGCGCGCAGGGTTCTCAAGTCGCATATTCCTTCCAGTTGGACGTTTCGTCCGAGAGTGAGGTGCAAGCCTTGGTCACAGATATTATGAACCAACATGGGAGACTGGATGTTCTGGTCAATAACGCGGCGACCATTCTTCCCAAGCCGTTGGAAGAGGTGTCAGAACCTGAATGGACGCGCTTGATGAATATCAATTTGAAGAGTGTCTATTTAATGACCAAGCATACGATCGGACTGCTGCGGCAAACGAAAGGAAATATCGTCAATATGGCTTCCCTGAATGGACTGATTGGCCAAAAGCAGAATGCGGCCTACGCAGCGACCAAAGGAGCAATGATTGCGCTGACCAAATCGCTCGCACTCGATTATGCGGTGGACGGGGTCAGGGTCAACTGCATCTGCCCAGCAGGCGTATCCACGCCGCTGCTGGAGAAGTGGATTCAAGAACAGGATGATCCGGTGCGTGCCCGCACA
The DNA here is from genome assembly GCF_009664975.1 of Paenibacillus monticola. Taxonomy (GTDB): domain Bacteria; phylum Bacillota; class Bacilli; order Paenibacillales; family Paenibacillaceae; genus Paenibacillus_AQ; species Paenibacillus_AQ monticola. The sequence continues at coordinate 216,909 of NZ_WJXB01000011.1, read as the reverse complement.
GCGCTTAACGACATGCATCCCCTGGGAAGACCCGCTTTACCGGAAGAGGTAGCGGATGCTGCTTTGTTCATGGCCAGCGGTTTGGCCAGGTTTGTAACGGGCGTGGCTTTGCCGGTAGATGGTGGAGCTTCGCTCGGGTACTAAATAAGAAATATAGAGCGGAGGACAATGAAGATGAGAATTACGAAGGCTAGCAGTTTTATTCTGCACGTTCCCATTACACCGCCAATTACGGATGCCATTAACGTGGCGACACATTGGGGGGTAACGGGTGTGCGTATAGAGACGGATGAAGGCATTACCGGCTACGGCTATACGGGAACTTGCGCTAAGGGCGACGAGATGATTGCCGAGACGATTGACCGGTATTACGCCCCTGCCTTGATCGGCAAGGACCCTTTTATGGTCAAGCAAATCTGGGAAGAACTTCGCTTCGGACCGATGCATTGGATCGGAAGAGCCGGTGTGACGCATATGGCGCTTGCGGCAGTGGATATCGCGCTGTGGGATATCATGTCCAAATCGGTTGGCAAGCCGCTTTGGCAGTATTTGGGCGGCCATAAGCCAGATAAAATAAAAGCGTATAATACGAACGGCGGCTGGTTGAATTGGAGCCAGGAGCGATTGATTGAGGATATGAAGGCCATTATTGACCAAGGGTTCACCGCTGTGAAGATGAAGGTCGGCAAGCCGGACCCGCGTGAGGACTTCGCCCGGGTGGAGGCTGTGCGCCGAGCGATTGGCAGTGATATCGGCTTGATGATTGACGTGAACCAGCAGTGGAATATCACGACGGCTATGACCTGGGGGAAAAAGCTGGAGCAGTTCGATCTGATCTGGCTGGAAGAACCGCTGAATCCGGACGATATTATGAATCACCGCAAGCTGGCAGATGAATTAAACGTACCGATCGCACTGGGTGAACATGTCTACAACAAGTATGCGTTCCGTGATTATATTGCGCAGGGTGCCGTTGAATATGTTCAGGTCGATGTCACACGGGTTGGAGGCGTGACGGAATGGCTGCAGGTCGCCGGTCTAGCCGCTGCTTATGATTTGCCTGTCTGCCCGCATGTTGGCGATATGGGACAAATTCATCAGCACCTTGTTGCAGCCACGCCGGGGGCAATAATGTTGGAGTATATTCCGTGGATTCGCCATATCTTTGAAGAACCGGCCACGGTCAAGGACGGATTTTATATCCTGCCGCAACAGCCTGGTGCGGCAACAACGATTTTACCGCGTTATTTTGAGGAGTATAGGGTGAAGTAAGTCAACGCTAAATAAACGGTTCCAAACGACGGCTGTGTTGTCTCTCAAGAGGGCACAGCCGTCTTTTTTCAATCTTATGGAACTGGTGGAATATGGGCGATACACGGGGTTTTTACCCTATAAATAGGGTAATTTGTACGTAAAACTGCGCAAGTGTACCTATTCAAGAGAGGTAAAAGCCACTAAGATCATCTCGTGTAGAAAGCGCTCTCACACATCACTAGCTCGAAACAGTAGTCAGCTATTCAAGTCCATCTGGCCTATCGCCGCGGTCGATAGCGCTTAGTGGGACAGAAAACCCAAGTCGAGAGCAAGCTGCCTGGGCAGTAGGATCAAGAGGGGAACGCGAGAGTACGATCTGATCTGTCTATAAGGAATTGGAGAATAGGAACGCTTTATACTAATAGCCAGAGGGGGCAGGATTATTTGAAGCGCATGTGGAAGAAAATCGGTTTGAGTCTATTGTTATTGGTTCTAGTTACAGCTCAGTTTGGGTTTATGGGAACAAAGCATAACGTGGCGGAAGCGGCGGACAACGGGCTCGCCCAGAAGCCTTATATGGGTTGGAGCAGTTATAGTATGCAGGTGTATGATGGCCCGCAAGGAAACTGGATATCAGAGCAGAAGATCAAGGCTATGTCTGATGCCATGCATGAAAAATTGCAATCCCACGGCTATGAATACATCAACATTGATGCGGGTTGGAATGGAAGCATGGACGAATATGCTAGACCGATTCCGAGCACAACTCTATATCCAAGTGGCTTTCAAAGTCTTATTGATTACGTGCATCACAACGGACAGAAGATTGGAATTTACTTAATTCCCGGTATGTCCAAAGATGCCTATGCGCAGAACCTGCCGATTTACGGCACAGAATACCACATGCAGGATATTGCAGCATTGCCCTTACGGCAGTCTGATTATTGGGATATCGGTTATAAAATCGACTTCACGAAACCTGGTGCACAGGAATATGTCAATTCGATCGCTGATCTGATTGCCTCCTGGGGTATTGATTTCGTCAAATTTGATAGTGTAACTCCGGGGTCGGGACATAACGATACTTCAATCGATGCTCGTGGTGACGTAGCTGCATGGTCTGCGGCATTGTCCAAACATCATATTTGGTATGAGCTCTCTTGGGCACTGGACCACAATTACGTGGACTTATGGAAGCAATACGCGAACGGCTGGCGTGTAGATTGGGATGTGGAATCCTATGATAAAAACATCGGGCTGACCCAATGGGCCAATATCGCCAGATTGTTCCCCGACGCCGCACTCTGGTGGAGAGACGCTGGCCCTGGGGGCTGGAACGATTTTGACTCTTTGAATGTTGGAAACGGTTCCATGGATGGTCTGACCAAGGACGAACGACAGACGGCCATGACGCTCTGGGCAATGTCTTCGGCTCAGCTCTATACGGGCAACGATTTAACCAATCTGGACAGCTATGGTCTGCAATTGCTAACCAATGACGAAGTCATTGCCGTCAATCAGGCTGGGCATCCAGCCCATCCGGTGTCTATGGATACCCAGCAGCAGGTCTGGTATGCCAATAATGGCGACGGCACCTACAATGTTGGCCTGTTCAATCTGGGCAACCGAAGCGCGGCTGTTAACGTCAAATGGAGCGATATCGGACTGGATGGTCCGGCTACAGTCCGTGATTTATGGAGTCACACGGAGCTAGGAACCTTTGATACCGGCATCAGTGGGGAAGTGCTTGAACCGCATGCTTCGCGGATGTTCAAGGTGACGGCCAAGAGCGGCACCTCCGCCGTCAATGATGACGATACGGGTATTCATTATACCGGTTCATGGCTTCGCAACGGTGGCAAGGAGCAAGTACCGGGGATGCAGGATCTCAGCATGACCATCGGAGATTCTACGGGGGATGTGACAGAACCGGCGCCTGAGGATGGTGATTCTTCTGGCAATCCACCGGATAACAACCCTTCCGTTACCCATTCGGTGTATATCAATGACAGTGACAGCGGCATTGTCTACAGCGGCTCTTGGAATCATTCGACTGGCAGAAGCGTTGGAGATTATAAGGCAGATGTACATTACACCGAGAATAACGGCGATTATGCGGAATACACTTTTACTGGCACAGGCATTGATCTGTTGACGGAAAAGGATTCTTCACAAGGAGACATGCTTGTCTATCTGGATGGTGCAACGAGTCCACAGACCATAAGTACGTTTACAGCTGGCGTAAAAGAAGCACAGCAAACCGTGTACAGTATCTCGGGATTACCTGCCGGGGAGCACACGATAAAGGTGGTCAAAGATTCAGGCCAATATATGCTGCTCGACGCATTTAAGGTCACAACGGATAGTCTAATTACTCCGGACAGTGGCACCTTTGATAAAATGATCGGCAATCAGGCGGATCTGGTCACATCGCTTGTTCTGGGAAGCGGTTCGCTCGTTGAAGTCAGAAACGGTGTGACTCCCTTGATCAAAGACACTGACTATACCGTTGTCGGCAATACAGTTGTTATCAAGAAGGGCTATCTCTTTAATCGGCCGTCCGGGCAGACCGATCTGACCTTCCTTTTTGATGGGGGAAGCACTCAGCTCTTATCCATACAAGTGGGAAGTTCTTCGACGCAGAACAGTTCAATTGATCCGGTTATGAGCAGCTTTGATAAGGCATCAGCGCATCAACAGGATATCACTATTGGGATGACCTTAAATGGCAATACACTGTCTGGAATTGAGAATAATGGAATCTCACTAAGTGTAGAAGACTACACTGTAGACAGTAGCAACGTAACGATTAAGAAGGAATATCTCGCCAAGCAGCCACTAGGGACAACTCGTCTGTCTTTCGTCTTTAGTACGGGTGATCCGCAGACGCTTGATATCCACATCAGCAACTCCGTTACCGTTCGTTATACTGCTATTAACAATGACGATTCGGCCATAACGTACAACGGCTCATGGTCGCGAAGCAGCGGCAGGGGAATGGGCGATTACAAGGATGATGTGCAGTTCACTGAGAAGAATGGTGATTCTTTCTCCTACAACTTTAGAGGAACAGGAATCCAGTTATTCACGGAAATAGATACTTCGCAGGGTGATATGGATATTTTTATCGATGATCAATTCCAAGAAACTGTAAGTGCATATCACAATGGACGCTTGGCACAACAGAATCTGTATAGCATAACAGGTCTGCCTGAGGGGTTGCATACGCTCAAAGCGGTGAAGAAATCGGGAGACTATATGCTTCTGGATATGTTGAAGGTGGAAATCCCGGATTTAATCAATCCGGTTGAGGCCAGCTTCGACAAGAAGATTACGGCCCAGGCGGATGTCCAAGTCACGCTGCTGCAGCAACCCGGAATGTTTGCCGGGATCAGCAACGGATCGTACCAGCTGGTGTCAGGTACGGACTATACTCTCGAGGGAACCCTAGTTACGCTGAATAAAGCATATCTCGCGGCCCAACCGCTGGGCACACTTCATCTGACCTTCAATTTTAAAGGCGATTATCAGAATGACGTGCATTACACGCTGACTGACGGTGACTATTTGGAGTATTCCTTTAAAGGCACTGGAATCAGCCTGATTTCACCTAAGGGTCCGGCACAAGGCGATATGGATATTTATGTGGATGGCGTGCTGAAACAAAGAGTAAATGCCAACAGCAGCAGTCGTCAAATATTACAGAACTTATACAGCATCACCGGGTTATCCGATGGTGTGCATATCCTTAAGGCTGTAAAGGTATCCGGCGAGCTGATGCTTGCCGATCAGTTGAAATTCACCATAGCCGCAAGCGATAGCGGGTCAACGGTACCGTCTAACCCAAGTGGAACTCCGACGGCCGTTTCGACTCCGGCACCCACGGCCGTTGTTGGCACTGTAGCTACTCCTGCTCCTGCTACAGAGGAGAACACTCCGGAGGTTACACAGCATTCGGCTTATATTAATGGCTACCCGGGTGGATTATTTAAGCCGGATAACAAGATTACCCGTGCAGAGATAGCGGCAGTCCTAGCCAGTACTGCTGCCAAGGAGGCAAATGGAACGCTTGCCGTATTCAGCGATGTAGACCCTGATTTCTGGGCGGCTGAAGCCATAACCAAGGTAGCAAAGATGGGGCTGATGAATGGGTACAAGGATGGAACCTTCAAGCCTAACCAGCCGCTTACTCGCGCGGAGATGGCCAGTCTTGTGGCCGCACTCAGCCCGGAATCCTCTTCTATGGGTCGCGGGTTCACGGACATCGCCGGGAACTGGGCTCAAAAGGCTATAATTAAAGCCCAAGGCGCAGGCATCCTGAACGGTTATGCCGATGGTACCTTCCGTCCAGGCAATCAACTGACAAGAGCCGAAGCTGTAGTGGCAATGAACAGAGTTCTGGGCCGGGGTCCGCTCAACGGCCGCTCTGAGTCGCAATGGGCAGATGTTCCAACTTCACACTGGGCATTCAAGGATATCGAAGAGGCTTCATCGGATCATGCCTACAAACTTGGAGCAGAAGGCACCGAGCAATGGGTTGATGTAACGAAAGAAGATTAATCAAGGATAATTGAAGGTTGGTAGCAGAGGAATCTGGAGCGAATCCAGGTTCCTTTAGCCAGCTTTTCATGTCACATTTACTTCTTGCAGAGGTCGGTCTACAATGAATATCTTAATAACAGGCGCAAGTGGATTTATTGGTAAACAATTGGTCAATCGTCTGGCAGGTGTACATCACGTCATTTGTCTATCGCGGCGTACCTTTGTGGCCGATGTCACTTTTGTGCAGGGTTCTTTCGATTCTGTAGAGGATCTGTCAGGTTTGGACGACTATGAGATCGATGTGGTTATTCATCTGGCTGCCGTTACCGGTGGTTGCACGGAAGAGGAAGGGCTTGCTGTCAATGTATTGGGAACGAGAAGGCTTTACAGATATTTGCTTGATCATGGTTGCAAAAGGTTCTTGACGGCCAGCTCGATTGCTGCCGTAGGTGGCTTGGATGATTACTTTATTCCGCTGGAGCTGCCGATACCAGACGATCATCCTTGTCTGGCAACCGATGCCTATGGTCTTAGCAAAGCGATGGTGGAGCAGTTGACCCATTATTTTCATCGCAAACATACGGACACAGATTTCATTAATTTGCGGCTAGGTGCCGTTGCGAATGAGGATTGGCTTCCACCCGTAGTCGAGTTGGAGAGCGGGATGTCTGTTCCATTTATCGTCTTGGGGCATGTGTATGCAAGCGATGTTGTGGAGGGAATGATCAGCGTCTTGGAGGCTCCATTGAAACCGGGGGTAAGAAATTATAATCTGGTAGGGCCGGATATAAGCAGCAATATCCCTGCAGCGGAGGTACTCGTCTCCCTTCTGGGAGACGCCTATAATCTGGTTTATTATCATTTCCCAGGCAATGAATATAAACCTTTGTATGCTATGGATCGTATCCAAACGGACTATGGCTACGTACCCATACGCTCAACTCGACGGTATCAGCATTGAATGAAAAATAGGCGGAATCGGAGTTATTAATAAAAGGCAGTGATATGCAGTATCTATCACTGTTTTTTATTAAATTCTGGTCAGTTATAAGAGTTTTGAATGAGTCAAGGTTTTAGTGCATGGCAAAAGGTTTCAATCTAGTGTTATGATAGCGCTATCAAGGATGGGGGAGGGTCTACCTGTGTTTAAGAATTCTAGTGTATTTCGCAGATTTCTAATCTCCTATGTGATTATTTTAATCATTCCCAGCATTGGTGGTTTCATATCCTATCGCACCTCGATCTCTGTGACGCAATCACTTTCTATTGAGAATAGTGTGACTCAGCTCCAAAAGAGCCAGGAAATATTGGAACGACGAATGGCTGAGGTGGAGGGCTTCACCAGACAGCTCGCGATTAATCAGGAACTAAACGTTCTGATGAACGAAAGTGATAACGTCACGAATGTATACGGTATTTGGAGAGCGATGCGGAATGTTCTGACCTTTGGCCAGACGAATGATTTCTTACAGAACTATTATATATATCTGGCTAATTATAATCTCATTCTGACACCGGGCTCCTCCTATAGACCCGATCATTATTATGAAGCTTCTCATTACAATGGTATGTCGGTGGATGAATGGACTAAGCAGGTATTGAATAAGAGCCATCGCAGTGAGATCAAACCGCTCAGTTCCTTTGTGAATAAAGGGGTGCAAACCTCGGTTATTACCTACATGCAGTCACTCCCGCTGGACAGCTTTTATGATTCCACGCCGGCCGTTGTTGTCGTCATCATCGACGAGAAAATTATTGCCAGCCTGTTATCGGGTCTAACTGAGCGTTATGGGGGTTGGGTGCATATCAGTGATGCTGATGGAAATACGATTGTGTTGCAGGGGAGCAGCGAACCGGACATTAAGAAACTATCTACTGATCCCGCCTTTGACGGGACCAAGGTTAGTCAATTTTATAAGGATGATCTGGTCATAACCACCCGCTCCAGTACCAATGGCTGGGTATATCAAGCGGGTATCCCGCGGCAGGTCCTGATGGAGAACGCCAATAAAATCAAAAATATGTCGTGGCTGATCACCGGGGTAGCACTTTTTATCGGACTGCTGGTCGGACTTGTATTGGCTTACCGGAATAGCGTCCCGATCAATCGGATGATTGGGGTCATGAAGGAGCAATTCGGTAAGGATGAAACGGTGGAGCGCAACGAATTCGACTTTTTAAGTGGGAATATCGCCAATATGATTACCAAGAATAAGCTCCTGGAAAGTGAACTCAACCGCCAACTGCCCCTGATCAGAGATGCCTTTCTTAAACGGCTGATTGCAGGTGAATTTGAGTCGAGGGATGAGATTGTCTCCGCTGCTATGCAAGCGGACATCAATTTGCTGAGGGGAGTTGGCTATACTGGAATTATCCAGATTAACGGGTACTCCGGAATGGACAGCGTCGAAATTCTCAATGAGTTGAATGCAACCCGGCTGCTGCTGAAGCAGGCTTTATCTGAAATGGAAGGGCCTATTCCCATGACGGATATGGGCTCGGATAAGATTGTTATCCTGTTCTTCTTCAGAGAGGAGGAAGCGATCCAAGCGGATGAAGAAAAGAAGATTACTGAAACCCTGGAGAAGTTGGCCCAATACGTCTTTAATGAGTACCGGATCACGATCCAAGCTAGTTTCGGTGATCTTTTCTCTTCAGTGGTTGAGGTTAGCCACTCCTTTGAACAGGCCAAGCAAACGCTGGAATATGCCGTTTATATGAATAAAAAAGGCATAATGTGGAATCATGAGACACAGGTGGAGAATAACACCTATTACTATCCTATGGATACGGAGCAGCGGTTGATCAGTACGATTCGAGCTGGTGAACTGGATGAAGCCAAGCGGATTATCGACTCGATTACTGCACAGAACCTCAACCAGCGGGACCTATCCATCGAGATGAAGCATCAGCTTGTTGGCGAAATGAAAGGAACCTTCCTCAAACTGCTTGATCAAAAAACGTTTATGGAGGCCCCGCTGTTCGAAAGTGTGAAGCGGCGGATTATCGATATCGGGTTCTCAGAACCGCTGGAAACGATTCAAGGTGAATTCCATACCATTATGGAGGAATTATGCGGGTTCATTACCAATAAAAAGAAAGACACGCATATCCAAATCATTAAACAGATGTATCAATATACCTTGGAAATGTACACTGACCCCGAACTTACTTTGTATCGTGTGGCTGAACAGGTGGAGCGGCCTGAGAAATACATTTCCCAGTTGTTCAAGGAAGTTACCGGAGTTAATTATTCCGACCATTTGGTCAAGATCAGAATGGACCAGGCTGCACTGTTGCTAAAGAATAGTGGGGATACGGTTGATGAAATTGCTGCTCGGGTAGGCTACAATAGCTCGCACTCCTTCCGAAGAGCCTTTAAACGGTTAATGGGTATCTCACCAAGCGCATATAGACAATCATGTGATGAATAAAGAGTATCCAGCAAGCGGCTGCGTTGTCCATTCAGGACAACGCAGCCGTTTCTTCTTGCTACATTAGTGACAACCGAGGGGAAAGTGGCCGTCCTAATGAGTTTTGCCCCCCTGAATTAGGGGTATCTGTACGTTAAACTACGCAAGTGTACCTTTCCCGAGGGTGCAAATATCCACTATGATCAAGGCGTAAAGAAAGCGCTATCAACACACATTGCTGGCAGTCACTTAGGGGGGGATTGTTCTGGAAAAAGAAATTGTTATGAGAAGGAAGTTAGCACCCCATAGCAAGGGTCAGGGCTTTTTGAAAGTTGCCTGGAGAAATATTATGAAGCATTGGCAGTTGCATCTGCTTGTCATTCCGCCTTTGTTGTTCTTCATTTTATTTAAGTATTACCCGATGGCGAATGCGGTCCTGGCCTTTAAAGATTATAACGTCATCAAAGGGATATGGGGTAGTGAATGGGTTGGTTTTCGGAATTTCAGCTTATTTTTTGAGAATCCGCTGTTCTGGACATTGCTTAAGAATACGATTTTCTTAAGTGGGTTCCTATTGATCGTCGGATTTCCAATACCTATTCTGCTTGCGTTAATGATCAATGAGATACGCGGTGGAAAGTTCAAGAAATTCGTGCAACTGGTCTCCTTCGCACCGTATTTTATTTCGACAGTGGTCATGGTTTCGATCATAATGATGTTTCTGGCGCCACGCCTTGGATTCGCCAATGTTGCCTTGAATTATTTTGGGCTGGATTCCATTAACTTTCTCGGAGAACCTGGCATGTTCCGCTCTATCTATGTCTGGTCTGATATTTGGCAGACGGCAGGCTACAGCGCCGTGATTTATCTGGCCGCTCTTGCCGGAATAGATCCAACGCTATATGAAGCGGCAAGGGTGGATGGCGCTTCGCGCTTTCAAAAAATCCGCCACGTCGATCTTCCAGGAATTGTGCCAACCATCGTAATCATCCTGATATTGAACGTGGGTAATGTGATGGCCATCGGCTTTGAGAAGGTCTATCTGCTGCAGAATCCACTCAATATTGCCAATTCTGAGATCATTGCGACATATGTCTACCGGATCGGTTTGCTGAATGCCAACTACAGCTTTGCAACCGCGGTCGGCTTGTTTAATTCCTTGATCAATCTTGTATTATTGGTTACAGTAAATGGCCTGGCCAAACGATTCACTAAGAACAGCATCTGGTAGAAAGGAGTTCTTGTATGGCAGCTACGGCAGCAGTTCCCAAAAAGATTAAAGAATCAGCAGGCGACAAAGTGTTTTTGATAACGATCTATATCGTGCTTACCCTTGTATTAGTCGCTGTGCTCTATCCGCTTATTTATATTCTCAGCAGCTCAATCAGCAGCCCGGCAGCCGTTACATCGGGCCGTGTGTGGCTCTGGCCAGTCGATATCTCCTTCAAGGGTTTTAGAGTCTTGTTCAGCACGAAGGAGATTATTACAGGTTATGCCAACTCCCTTTTTTATACAACGGCAGGCACACTTATCAGTGTGACATTGACGGTTATGATCGCCTATCCATTGTCTCGCAGAGCTTTTTTTGGCCGCAATGTGTTAATGATGGTTATTACGTTTACTATGATCTTCAGCGGTGGGTTGATTCCTACTTACATGGTTGTAAGACAGCTTCATTTGATTGACACCCGCTGGGCTTTGCTTATTCCCAATGCGATTTGGGTGTGGCAGGTGATCATTGCCAGATCCTTCTTTCAATCCTCCATACCCGAGGAGTTGCTGGAGGCCAGTGAAATCGACGGCTGCAGCGATATGAGGTTTATCAGAAGCGTGGTTCTTCCATTATCCAAGCCAATTATTGCCGTGCTGGTTCTTATGTACGCAGTGGGTCAATGGAACTCCTATTTCGATGCTCTAATCTATCTGAAATCCGCAGCTTTGTTTCCTTTGCAGCTTGTACTAAGAAGCATTATTATCCAGAACAACAGTTCCGGCGCAATGGATGCCATGAAGATGGTCGAGCGCCAGCAGATGGCCGAGCTATTGAAATATGCCTTGATCGTCGTGGCCACTTTGCCTGTGCTCGTCATTTATCCGTTTGTGCAGCGCTATTTTGTGCAAGGAATGATGGTTGGTTCTGTCAAGGGTTGACCGGTGGATCCTGCCTAATGAAGGGGGGAATGCCTGAGGTTTACAGCAAAAGTCTACCTGTCTAAACTAGAAAAGGGAGTGATTTAATTTTGAAAAAGAGCCTAATAAGTATGTTGATGGTGGTTATGGTGTTTACTATCGTGATTAGTGGCTGTTCAAAAAATGATACGGCAAACTCGCCAAATGCACAGCCAAGTGACGAGGCAGCGGCGGTGGCAAAACCGGTTGATATCAGTGTCTTCGCTGTTCAGGAAGCGGGTATAGATATCCCGACCAATAAATTCACAAAGCTAGTCGAAGATAAATTCAGCATCAAATTTGACTGGCAGATCAACCCATCCGATGGAGCTAAAGAGAAACGCCAAATCTCCCTCGCGAGCGGTGATTATCCCGATGCTTATCTACTCACAGCTTACATCGACCAATTCTCACAGGCGGATGAATTGAAGTATGGCCAGCAAGGCGTGCTTATTCCGTTGAATGACTTGATTGATAAATATGCGCCTGACATTAAAGCGGCATTCGAAAAACATCCAGAGCTAAAGGCGCTTAACACTGCACCTGATGGCAATATCTACGGACTTGGCGCGTACACAGAATGTTTCCACTGTTCGTATCCGAACAAAATGTGGATCAATACCGAATGGCTGAAAAAGCTGAATTTGGAAATGCCAACAACAACGGAAGAATTCAAGAATGTACTGGAAGCCTTCAAGACAAAAGATCCGAACGGAAATGGCAAGGCGGATGAAGTTCCGCTGAGTGGTTCCACTGAAGATTTCGGGGTGCGGGTTATTCCTTTTCTTATGAATGGCTTTGTCTATGATGATGACCGAAATTATCTGAATTTAACGGCTGATGGCAAGGTTGTATCGGCAGCAATTACACCGGAATGGAAAGAAGGTTTGACTTACATCAAATCTCTGTTTGATGGAGGTCTGATCGATCCAGGTGCATTTACACAAAACGCAGATGCTCTCAAGAAAATCGGAGAAAATGCTGGTGCGGAAATTCTGGGCGCCGGTGCGGGGATGCATCCAGCTATCTTCCTCAACATTGACCCAGGTAACTTACACTCGGCGCATTACAATCCGGTGGCTCCGCTTACCGGCCCTGACGGAGCATCGTTTGCTACCCATGATTCAGGAGGGGTTTCTCCAGGCGCCAAGTTTGTCATTACCAACAAAGCAAGTGAAGACGCACAAATTGCTTTAATTAAAATGGTGAATTACATGTTTACTCCGGAAGGAGAAACCAACGGTGCTTCTGGTATGAAAGGCATCGATTGGACTGATCCGGCAGCAGGCGATGTAGCGCTTGGCGATGGCGTAACACCAGTGGTCAAGACGATTCCTATGAAAGAGGGCGAAGCACCACGCAATGCCGGCTGGAGTGGAATGGCTCATTTCTACATGCCAAAAGAGTATCGGGATACTTGGGTTCAGGGAACCGATATCTACGCATCCGATGGTTATGAACGCAGATTGTACAACGCATCGCTTCTGTACCAAGGACATGAACCCAAAGATCTGTTCCCAATGTGGTCCATCTGGATTGATCCGAAAGTCATTGATGAAGCAAGCATGCTGCAAACGAACCTGAAGAACTACATTGAGCAAAGCGAGCTGCAATTCATTACAGGCAACAAGGATTTGAATAAGGATTGGGATGCTTATGTAAAAGGACTGAAAGATTTGAAACTCGACCGCTACCTGGAAATCCTGCAAACAGCGTATGATGCTTCAGTAAAATAAAGCTTATTGATCAGAATTCCTGCAGAACGGCTGCCGGCCTTCCAAAGGCCGGCAGCCGTTTCTATTTGAAATATAAGAATTTATATGTTTCACGCAATAATTTATCCTTATATTTCTCGAAGAAACGGGTGCCGTCCATATATTAGGACGGCGAAGCCGTTTCATCTTGTTTCACAGAGGATTCTTACGCTGTAATGACGGAGGATAAGAATATGTTGGATAAAAAAAGCAATGCAGATTTATTTATCATTGCACGCCGCGGCTTGCCTGCAATCAAGCACAAGCTATTACACAATGTTCCCCTTAATGATTCCATCACCGTAGCCTTTCTAGGTGGATCAATTACGGAGGGCGCGGGTGCAACTGATGCGGAAACAAGCAGTTGGCGGGCCTTGACCGGTTCCTACTTGCAGGGTCGTTATGTGAACCAGAGCTTTCGCTTTATCAATGCAGGAGTTGGCGGGACCGATTCTACCCTGGGCGCCCACCGGTTGCACGAGCATGTTCTAAGAGCAGGCAGGATAGATTTATTATTTGTTGAATTCAGCGTCAACGATGGCAATGACCGAGATGAATCCATTAGAGGCATGGAGGGAATTGTTCGCCAATGCTGGCGCTTATCGCCGGAGACGGATATATGTTTCCTATACACTGCGGCGGAGAAAAACCTGACGGGCAGCAGGCCTTTTAATATTGCAGTCCATGAAGAGGTTGCTGGGCACTATGGTATTCCTTCTGTTAACTTTGCGGCCAGAATTTATACGCAGATACAGGCAGGGGAGCGGGTATGGAAGGAGCTGGCGCCTGATGGGTATCATCCGAATGATGCGGGGCATGCGTTGTATGCCGGATTCCTACAGAAGTATTTGGAAACAGCGCTTGCCTCCGATAGTATGGTTGCCCATAGGCAGGAAGTAAGTTCTACTGCTCCACTAGATAGCCTGAACTATGAATATGGCATGATGCTGGATGGTCACGGCGCCGATTATTCGGAAGCTTTTGAGAACAGGGAATTAAAGCTGGGAGATCCGCTGATGAATTGGCGATTCTCTACAGAGCATATATATTCGGACGACCCAGAAGCCTCCTTCTCGTTTACAGTTACGGGACAAGGCGCAGGCCTAGTGCTGTTAATCGGTCCCGACACCGGGATCTTTGAGTATTCAGTGAATGGAAGCCCTTATACTGCGGTTAATATGTTCGATGACTGGTGTCTGAACGCCTATCGGCCTCTGCCGGCCATGTTCCCTATCCGAGATCAGCGGGAGAAGCTGCACGTTACCGTCCGCAATACCGGAATGAAGGATGAGCGGAGCTTAGGCTCAGGCCTGCGCATTCTAAAGCTGTTATGTAATTAATTATAGGCTCTAACTAAAAATCAGCGGTTGGCTTTACGTGCGAACCAAGCGAAGGGTCGGAGGGATTCTGGAGAAACGGAAGTGTTCGCCTTTAAAGCCCGATTTCAACCTATAATCTACTTCAAATCAAGAAATCGGGCTTTAACAGCGATCGTAAGAACCCTCCGAACCCGTAGCGGCTTGTTCCACAAACGGTCAACCGTTGATTTTGGATTTGAGCCTGATTATATTGATGAAAGGCGGTGTTGATTATCCACTATGCAGATGATACTGTATCGTCACCGACGGTAATCAGTCTGACCGATTATGGAGCACAACCGGATTCACTGGAGGACACTCAAACAGCGATGCAATTGGCAATTGAGGCCGCCGCACGAATTTCCGGTCCGGTTGTACTGGACTGCCCGCCGGGCTGTTATCATTTCTACCCGGAAGTTGCGGTCCGGGCACCCTATTACATCTCTAATACAGCCAGTGAGGTAGAGAACCCGGATGTGACAAGAACGATTGGTATTTTGCTGAAGGGCATACACAATCTGACTCTGGAGGGGAACGGCTCTCTGTTCGTGTTTCATGGCAAGCAGACCTTGCTCCTGCTGGATAGCTGCACGCATGTGGACATTCGTAATTTGCATATGGATTATGCCCAGCCAACGGTTGTGGAGATGACGATTGTGGAGTGCGGTAACGATTACTTTGATGTCAGCGTGCACCCCGATTCCCGTTACGCACTAAGCAACGGCAAGCTGAACTGGATCGGAGAGAATTGGCGTTTCGAGGAAGGTCCGATGCAGGTATATGATCCCATACGAGATACAACCTGGCGGATTGAGAACTGGGTAGAGCAGACATTACATATCGAGGAAATCAGGCCCATGCTGCTCCGCTTCTATTGTGATGTTCACCCAAGCGTGGTGATCGGTAGCATCCTGCAGACACGGGATGGGGTCCGCGATCAAGTGGGGGTGTTCATTGTGGAAAGCTCCGACATTCGCTTTATAGATGTAGGTATGCATTTTATGCATGGGCTGGGCATGGTAGGCCAGTTCAGTCACAATCTCACCTTTCAGCGAGTCGATTTGTCACCACGTTGCGAAACAGGACGATCCGTAGCAGGCTTTGCGGATTTCATCCATCTATCGGGCTGCCGGGGGAAGGTGAGAATTGAAGGTAGCCGATTTATCGGGGCGCAAGATGATGCGATCAATGTCCATGGCACTTATCTGCGCATTGTCGGGCGACCGGCGGCGAATATACTGAAGGTGCGGTTCATGCATGCGCAAACCTATGGCTTACAAGCCTTTTATCCCGGTGAC
The DNA here is from genome assembly GCF_009664975.1 of Paenibacillus monticola. GTDB lineage: Bacteria > Bacillota > Bacilli > Paenibacillales > Paenibacillaceae > Paenibacillus_AQ > Paenibacillus_AQ monticola. Next base: position 201,121 of record NZ_WJXB01000011.1, on the reverse strand, counting down.
GAGCTTGATTTCATCCGGGGGGGTTCATTAACCGTTTATGGCAGCAACCGGATAAATTCTGTTGAAATATTGAATCCACGCGAGCTTCTGCTAACTCTCGTACATCCGGTGCCGGAAGGAATAGGTGAGCATGATGTTATAGAGAATGTCACCTGGACACCGGAGGTTGAGATCGTAGATAACTATTTTGCACGAATTCCGACCCGCGGCATACTGGTGACGACTCGGCGCAAGGTGTTGATCGCAGACAATATTTTTGAACGGATGACCATGAGTGCTATTCTTATCGCCGTGGATGCAGAGTCTTGGTATGAATCGGGCCAGGTTGAGGATGTAACAATTACCGGCAACCGGTTTATCGAGTGCGGCAGCAGCGAACATCCGGTCATTCGCATTGCACCGGAAAATTCAGTGGTTGACGAGAAGATGCCTGTTCACCGGAATATTACCATCGAGCACAATAGATTTGAGATATCGAATTTGGATGCCATAATTCTCAGTGCCAAGAGTACACGCACACTGGTCTTTAAGCACAATGAGATCATTGCTGCAGACCGTCGAGGTAGTCTTGCTAGCTTGGATGAATCCATCCAGCTGATCGCCTGTAGTGAAGTAGATATCGCAGATAATTCGTATCTCAGAGGACCTATGGCAGGGAGGAATGAATAGACACTATGGCAAATGTTGAACGCGTACACGTTATTTTCAAAACACATCTGGATATTGGTTTCACACATTTGGCTGCTCATGTAACTACTCAATATATGGAGGAATATATTCCGAAGGCTATTGCCTTAGCTGAACAGTTGGAAGCGGAAGGCGGCAATGAGCGTTTTATCTGGACGACGGGTTCGTGGTTGATCCGCCATTATCTTGACCACGCGCCTCAGGATGCGGTTCAGCGTATGGAACAGGCCATCGTCCGTGGACATATCGCCTGGCACGGACTGCCATTCACGACCCATACGGAGCTGATGGATGCCGGGTTGTTCCGCTATGGACTATCCATTGCTCAAGGGTTGGATCAGCAGTTCGGCAAGCAGACTATAGCCGCCAAAATGACCGATGTGCCGGGCCACACGATAGGTATGGTTCCGCTGATGCAAGAGGCTGGCTTACGCTACCTGCATATCGGCGTCAATCCGGCCTCCACACGACCTGACGTGCCCCGGATATTCCGCTGGCAAGCGGAATCCGGCGCGGAGATTGTGGTCAACTATGCCGGGAATTATGGCGAAGCGCTGGAGATCGAAGGCTTGAAGGATGTCTTGTTGTTTGCCCATACCGGGGATAATTGCGGGCCGCCGGATGCGGAGGAAATTCGCCAGCAGTTCCGGGAGATCCAGCAGCGGTATCCGGGTGCAGAGATCAGAGCCTCTACGATGGATGCTTTCGCCCGCAGGCTGGAGGAAGTCCGGGACCATCTGCCTGTTCTGCGTGAGGAACTCGGGGATACCTGGATTCACGGAGCGGCGACCGATCCGCTTAAGCTGGCCAAGCTGCGCGTACTTGAACGTCTCCGCAGCAACTGGCTTGAGCAGGGCCAAATGGCTGAGCGCGGCGCAGAGAATAAGGGGCTGAGTGAAGCTATGCTCCTGGTGGCAGAGCATACATGGGGACTTGACGTGAAGAAATGGCTGCCCGATTTCCGGAATTACGCCAAAGCAGATTTCCAGGCTGCCCGCCAGCAGGATGAGGTTGACCTGCAAAATATCCCTGCCAAGTTTAGCTATATCAGCGCATTCGCTATGGATGAATTCGATCGTCATTCTAGCAGCATGTTCACGGCTGAAGAGAGCATCCGCTCTTATTCAATGTTGGAAAGCTCATGGGAAGAGCAGCGGCGCTACCTGAATCAAGCGGTTGCTGCACTTGAGCCGGAACACGAGAAGGAGGCACTGGCCGCATTCGACCTGCTGAAGCCGCAGCGTATGAATATGAGCGAAGGTGTGGCATGCCAGGCGAATAGTTCTTACAGCAGCGGGGGCTATGAAGTGATTTTTGCTGCGGACGGCTCCATTTCACGACTGAAGGACACCAACGGCAAGGTCTGGGTAGACGAATCGCATCCTTTCGGATCCTACGCTTACGAGACCTTTGGTACAGATAGCTATGACCACTATTTTCGGACCTATATGCGGAATTTGCCTGTGACCCATGCCTGGGCGGATGCTGATTTCAGCAAGCCTGGTTTTGAATTTGTGCAGCCGTTGCCGTGCCAGCAGATCTATCGTCCTTTCGTGGACGATTTCCGGCGTGTGAGCGAAGCCTCCTGCGACCGTTTCCGCTTGCGGATGCGGATGCCAGCCGAGGCCTATGAACGCTACGGGGCGCCCAGAATCATTGAGCTGGAATATGCTTTTCACCACTTAGAGGGCGTCATTGATGTTACTTTGCAATGGTTCGATAAGGATGCCAACCGGCTGCCCGAGGCGTCTTGGTTTGGCTGTGGATTAAAGGTGGATAATCCTAACCTGTGGAAGATGGATAAGCTGGGTAGCTTAGTCTCTCCTCTACACGTTGTCAGGGATGGTAATCGCAATCTGCATGCGATCGGCAGTGGTGTCCATTACTCAGGGGCCGATGGGGTAGCGAGAATCGAGACGCTGGATGCTGCGCTTGCCGCTCCCGGAGAGGGACGGCTGCTCCAGTTCGACAATACATTTGCTCCACTGGATAAGGGCTGGCACTTTAATCTGCATAATAACATTTGGGGGACCAACTTTCCGATGTGGTATGGCGAGGATGCGAAATTCCGCTTTCGCCTGCGATTGGACTCGTTCCGGAAATGAATATAGATTACGGCTTGGGAGAGAAGGGTGAATATGCATAAGAAGAGGCTGGTCATTTTTCTGGACAGCGGGGATACGATAATTGATGAAGGTTCAGAAATTCGGGATGCTAACGGCATTGTGGTCAGTGCAAAGCTCATTCCAGGCGCAGACGAGATGGTCAAGACGCTGTTTGAACGAGGATATACACTCGTGCTGGTCGCCGATGGAGAAGCCCAGTCCTTCAAAAATGTGTATAACCAAAACGGGCTTTATGATTATTTTACCGCCATGATCTATTCGGAGAACGTGAAGGCTGTTAAGCCAAGTCCAAGAATGTTCAAGGCGGCGGCTGGAGCGCTTGAACTGGGTCCGGCGGACTTTTCCCGGATCATGATGGTAGGCAACAATCTGAGCCGAGATATCAGAGGGGCAAATGCGCTGGGTATGATCAGTGTCTGGTTAAGCTGGAGCTCCCGTTATCCGCTAACTCCTGCGGATGAAGATGAGCTTCCAGATTATACGATCAGCGAACCGCTTGAACTATTGGAGTTGGCAGAACGCCTAAATGCGGCATTGTCTGCTGTTCAGTAGCGTTTGACTGTTAGTGAAACAAGCCGCTACGGGTTCGGAGGGTTCTTGCGATCGCTGTTAAAGCCCGATTTCTTTATTGTAAAGGGATTATAGGTTGAAATCATTCTTTAAAGGCGAACACTATCGTTTCTCCAGAATCCCTCCGACCCTTCGCTTACGTTTGCACATAAAATCAACCTCGTCCTAAATAAATAAAGGCGGATTTTCATTCAACTCTGAATGAGAATTCGCCTTTATTTTATGGGCTTTATACTCTTCGTAGTTAAAACTGCTACATAAATCTATAGCCTTAAGTTAAATTAGGAACTGAAAAGCACTATTTTGGCGATTTTGTCTATTGCATTGGAGAAAACCGCAGTGAAGGGGAATAAATTCAAGATGGAATCTCTCTTTTTGCACATATTCATGACCCTGACATTTCGTTAATCTGTGGAAGAGATGCATCTCACCACATTTCCCAAGCGGAGGTCATGTAATGAAAAGATTGTTAACTTCTGTACTGATCCTTATGATGCTAGGCACATCTTTAACAGCCTGTTCTTCCAAAGAAGACAAGGCAGGCAACAACACGAATACGGGTACGGTAAATGATACTGAAACAAGCACGGAGGCAGTCACCTATCCGATCAAGACGGATAAGAAGCTTACCTATTGGGGCGAAATTAACGGCAACCTGATCGGAACGGTATCAACCCATGATGAAGTTCCGTTTTTCCAGGAGTGGCAAAAGAATACAGGGGTGCCGCTCAAATTCACAGCGCCCCCAACCGGACAAACGAAAGAAGCGCTAAACGTCATGCTGGCTTCCGGTGATTTGCCGGACATGATTGAGTATAATTTCTTGGGTGACTTTCCAGGGGGGCCCGAGAAAGCGATCAATGATGGATACATTCTGAAGCTGAATGATCTGATTGATAAACACGCACCAAATTTGAAAAAGTTCCTGCAGGAAAATCCTGAGATCGACAAGATGGTCAAGACAGACAGCGGTAGCTACTATGCGTTCCCTTTCGTTCGGGGAGATGAGTTCCTGCGTGTGTTCCAAGGTCCGGTAATCCGTAAGGATTGGTTGGATGAACTGGGCTTGCCTGTGCCTGAAACGATTGAGGATTGGACAAAGACGTTGACAGCGTTCAAGGAGAAGAAGGGGGCAACCGCACCTTTCACCGTAGTGAGCAAGCCGCGTTTCTTTAATGAGTCTGGCAACGGGGCATTTATTGGGGCATTTGGCGTTACCCGTGGCTTTTATCAGGAGGATGGCGTGGTTAAGTTCGGCCCGTATGAAAGTGGATTTAAGGAATATCTGCAATTATTCCGCCAGTGGTATGCAGACGGTCTGATGGATAAAAACATAGCTACAGCAGATTCCAAGGCCTTGGACGGGAATATGGCTTCAGGAGCTACTGGCGCATCGGTAGGAAATGCTGGTGGAGGTATCGGCAAATGGCAGCCGCTGGTCGAGGGCAATGACCCGAAAGCTGTATTGGTCGCTACACCTTATCCGGTTCTGACTAAAGGAGATAAACCTAAATTTGGACAAAAGAGCCAGGCTTACGCCTCAGAGGGTACCGTGGCCATATCGACATCGGCTAAGGACCCCGTTCTGGCGGTGGAAATGCTGGATTACGGCTACAGCGAGGAAGGCAGAATGTTTTTTAACTTCGGTACGGAGGGTGTCAGCTATAACTTGAAGGATGGATATCCCACCTATACCGATTTACTGCTAAAGAACCCGGACAAGCTGGCGCCTGCGCAGGCCATTTCAATGTATGCCCGGGGCAGCTATAACGGTCCGTTCATTCAGGACAAACGCTACGCCGAGCAATTCTTTGCCCTGCAAACCCAGCGGGATGCGGTAGGCATCTGGAAGAACACGGACGCGGACAAATACAATCTGCCGCCAATTACACCGACTCCAGAGGAAAGCTCGGAGTACGCGACGATTATGAATGATATCAACACACTGGTGGATGAAATGACACTGAAAATCATTTTGGGCCAGGAGCCGGTGGATCAATATGCAAGCTATGTGGACAAAATGAAGTCGCTGCATGTGGATCGGGCAATAGAAATTGAACAGGCCGCTTTGGATCGCTATAACAAAAGATAAGAAAAAAAGGCCAGAAGGAGAGGGTTCAGGCCCTCTCTCTAATTGGATTGAGGTGAAACAGCCATATGGCACATACGCAAACCGTAACGGGAAAGAAAGCTTTGCGATCTAACAAACCCACCAACCGCTTTATCCGTGATTTCAAGATCAATAAATACCTGTATCTAATGATGGTTCCTGTTATGGCGTATTATCTTATTTTCCACTATGCGCCGATGTACGGGGCACTAATTGCCTTTAAAGAATATTCACCGATGAAAGGGATATTGGGGAGCGACTGGGTCGGCTTAAAGCATTTTCATGACTTTTTCAACAGTTATTACTTTTGGCGAATTCTCAAAAATACCCTGGTGATCAGCCTTTATTCACTGATCTTTGAGTTCCCCGCACCGATTATATTGGCGCTGCTGATCAATGAGATCCGCAGCAAATCGTTCAAGCGTGTGGCGCAGACGATTACGTATATGCCCTATTTTATATCGCTGGTAGTCATTTGCGGGATCATTACCGACTTTACGAATGCGGACGGGGTGATCAACGGAATCTTTACATTCTTTGGTTATGATGGCCAAGCGATGTTGCAGAAGCCGGAATTATTCCGCCCCATTTATATATTGTCTGAAATCTGGCAAAGGATTGGCTGGGAGTCGATCATTTATATTGCCGCTTTAATGAGCATTGATGTGGAGCAATATGAGGCTGCGCGCATGGATGGGGCCAGCCGGATCAAGCAAATGTTCTATATTACGCTGCCGGGTATTCTACCAACAATGTCGATTATGCTTATTCTGCGGATGGGGAACCTCCTGAATGTCGGCTTCGAGAAGATTATTCTGCTGTACAACCCGATTACGTACGAGACTGCAGATGTGATTTCGTCCTTCGTCTATCGCAAAGGGCTGCTTGAATTCGGCTGGAGTTATAGTTCTGCTGTGGGTTTGTTTAACTCCGTAATCAATCTGGTGCTGCTGGTTACCGCTAATTATGTAAGCCGCAGAGTGAACAAAAATAGCTTGTGGTGAGGTGAAACAAATGAAGAAACAAAGCAGTATCTTCGATAAGATTTTCGATGGCGGCATCTACGTCTTTCTGATCTTTCTTATCGTCGTTACGCTGTACCCGTTATTGTATGTGCTCTTTGCATCCTTCAGCGACGCCGGACAGTTGGTTGTTCACAAAGGAGTATTGTGGAAGCCCATGGGCTTCAGCTTTGAAGCTTACAAGAGTGTCCTGGCTAACTCCGGTATTTTGACCGGTTACCGTAATACAATGTTTATCGTCGTGGCCGGCTTGGCGGTCAATCTGGTAATGACGGCACTCGGGGCTTATGTATTATCCCGCAGGAATGTGTTGTGGAATGATGTCTTTATGGTGCTTATTATCTTCACGATGTTTTTTAATGGAGGACTTATTCCGTTGTATCTGGTTGTCAAAGGAGTTGGGCTGCTGGACTCATTGTGGTCAACGATCATTCCTTTTTCAATCAGCACCTTCAATCTGATCATCATGCGTACGGCTTTCAAGGGGGTGCCGGAAAGTCTGGAGGAGTCGGCGAAGATCGACGGGGCGAATCATTTTACGATATTGTTCCGCATTATCATTCCGCTCTCCATGCCGGTGATTGCCGTGATGATTCTTTATTATGCTGTGGATAAATGGAATGGCTGGTTCTATGCATCGGTATTTATCAAGAGCAGGGAGCTTTATCCGCTACAGCTGGTGCTCCGGGAAATCCTGATTGCCAATTCGACGGACAGTATGTCGGCAGGGGCCAGCGCAGGCGACCGCCAGCAGATCGGTGAGACGATTAAATACGCGACGATAATGGTTGCTACTGTACCTATCTTATGTGTCTACCCTTTCGTTCAGCGTTTCTTTGTCAAAGGTGTTATGGTGGGTTCCTTGAAAGGGTGAAGCTATGGAAGCTTGGGAAAATAAATTGAATGTCTCTCTGCTCTGGGAGCAGATTGAACGTAAAGTGGAAGTGATGACCGCCTTGATCGGTGATAAATCTCCTCATGTTGCCAAGGCCGACGGCAAATATGATGACCAGCGGATTGATTGGTGGACATCTGGCTTCTGGCCGGGTATCCTGTGGGTGATGTATGACATGACAGGCAAAGTACAATTTAAGGAGGCGGCCTGGAACTGGGATGAACGGCTGGAGCGGCAGATGCTTGCGCCGAATGCCTTCGATCATGACGTGGGCTTTCAATTCCTGCCTACGGCGGTTATAAAATATGAACTGACACAGGATCAGGACGCTGTTCGGCGCGGCTTGTTCGCTGCGAATTTCCTGGCGGGCCGCTTTAACCTTAACGGCCAGTTCATTCGAGCCTGGAACGGCGATAAGCACGGCTGGTCCATTATCGATACGTCCATGAATCTATCCTTGCTGTTCTGGGCGTCGCGGCAATCCGGCGATCCCCGATATGCCCAGGTGGCCCAGGCGCATGCTGATACCGTACTGAAGCATTTCATTCGTGAGGATGGCTCGGTCAATCATATCGTATGTTTTGATCCGGGGTCCGGCGAATGCCTGGAGGTGCTCGGCGGCCAAGGCCAATCGCCGGAATCGGGCTGGAGCAGGGGCACGGCTTGGGCCTTATATGGCATGGCGAATACCTATCGCCATACGGGTGATAGAACTTACCTGCGTGCCGCCCAGCGTGTTGCCCATTTCTTTATGGCTAATTTGCCGGAGGATTATGTTCCCCACTGGGATTTCCGTGCGGATGCAAGTCTGGCTGGCGAGCCGCGGGATACGTCGGCAGGCGCTTGCGCCGCATCGGGATTATTGGAGCTTGCTGAGAGCCTTCCAGTTATCGAAGGACGAGTGTACCGTCAAGCGGCCGAGCGTATTGTGCAATCTCTATATGAACATTACGGAACCTGGGAGGATGAGGGGCATGAGGCTATTCTTCTTCAGGGTACAGGACATAAACCGGCCAAGGACAACGTAGATGTATCTTTAATCTACGGTGATTATTTCTTTGTGGAAGCGGTAGCGAAGCTGGCTGGCTGGAAGCATCGGATCTTTTAGTTCTTTTAGTTATAGAAATAACCTGAATGGTAGTCTACATTCGGGTTATTTTGTCTTTTTATCAATCGATTTTAACTTTTTGAGCATTCCCTCCTCTAAATTGATCGTTATAATAAGGATACGCTGCATTGAAAACATAATCAGATATGAGGGGTCCGTATTGAATTTCAATTATTTGTGGGAGAAACGAAAAAGCATTATTGTCACTTGGCTTGTATCTTACAGTGCCGTATTATTTGTTCCCATGATCGTTAGTTTACTTGTATACAACCAATCAAGCCAAGCGCTGAAGAGCGAGATTCATCGCGCCAACGACACGATGCTGAGACAGGTCCGCTATACCATAGATACGCAGATTGACTTGATGAAGCGGCTGAATATGGAGATAACCTGGAATACCAAGCTTCAGGATTTAATGTATTCCAGCAAATCAGCGGGCGATGCCCAGTTCACCGCTTATCAATTAGTAAAGGAATTGCGGATGTACCAGACCTCTTATGCATCTATTGACGAGTTCTATGTCACTTGGGATCAGGAGGCGGCTGTAATTCGTCCAGGTAATGTGCGTGATTTAGAAACCGCTTTCAATACGATTCATAATACAGGTGTTATGAGCTATGAGCAGTGGATGGATACGATTCATCATTCGGCTAATAACCGTTTCCTGCTGCTTCCTCACCTGGATTCGGCTAAGCCGCAGACTGGAATTGCCTATCTGATCCATCTGCCCAAGGATCTGAACGGGAAAGAAACGGGGACCGTGGTGGTCATCGCTGATATTGGCAGATTCCAGAAGGCTATTGAGAGCATTTCCGGCTTTAGTGGTGGACAGGTACTCATACTCAATGAAGAGAACGAGGTGCTGCTGTCCAATTTACCGGTGTCGATTAATCAGGATAATCTGCTGAAGCATTTGCCGGATGATGGCGGCAGCGATGTGATGAATATGCCAATTAGAGATGGAGATTCGGAGCTTTTTTATATTCAATCTGCCGTATCGAAATTAAAGTATGTATTGGTGATTCCAAGCAGCATCTACTGGGAGAAAGCGGAGTATGTCCGGAGATTCACGTATATCAGCCTATTTATCAGCCTGCTGGGGGCAGCTGTATTAACCTGGTTTTTTATGCGCCGTAATTATTCGCCGATTCAACAGCTCGTCCAGCTGCTGACGGATAAGAATTCCCATGAAGAGCGGACGGATTGGAACGAATTGAGCTTTATTCAAAGATCAATATCGAACACCAAAAGCGAGAAGGACAAGATCGCCCTGCAATTCCAAATCCATCAGAATGTGCTGCGTTCCAATATGCTCAATCGGCTGTTGAAGGGGAAAATGGACACGCTCATCCCCTATGAAGAAGCGTTCAAATCTTTCGATATGAAGCTGTTGTCCGATGACTTCGCTGTCATCTTATTCGTTGTGGAGAACGGGGAGAGTCTGTCCGCCAATTTACCAGGCATCGACATCAATGAGAAGCACAAGCTGATTCAATTTATTATCAGTAATGTGGTGGAAGAGCTGGCTGACCATTATCATCATGTCGGTTATGCAGCCGAAGTGGACGATATGATGGTGTGTCTGGTCAATGGAGGAGAGTCGGAATCCTCTGATCTAAAAGCAGATTTGGAGGCGATAGCCAGCGAAGCGCAGCGTTTTCTGGGCAGCTACCAAATGGACCTGACCCTATCCATCGGCGGGATACATTCTTCGCTGACAGGGATCGCCGAGGCTTACCGTGAGGCCGTGGATGCCATGGCTTATAAGATGGTGTTGGGTAAACGGGAGATTATTACCTATGATGAGATTCGCAGAGATACAACAGATAACCAGCAATTTGGGTACTATTATCCACTGCAGGTAGAGCAGCAGATCATTAATTTAATTAAGGTAGGAGACATTGAGCAGGCTTCCAAATTCATTAATGATGTGACAGACCGAAACTTTAATCAGCCGATTATATCGCTTACCCTGGCCAGATGCCTTGTTTTTAACCTGGTTGGCACCATGGTGAAGGCTATTAACGAACTGGGAGACGGCGACAGCAGCATTTTGGGAGATAATCCCTTATGGATGGATACAATCATTGCCTGCGACACCCTTCTGGAGATGAAGCATGAGCTGCAGACGCTGCTCAACAAAGTGTGCGCCTTCGCCGCCATCAAGCTGGAGAGTAATGTATCCCATGAACGAGCCGAATCACTGCGTGATTTAGTGACAAAAGTAACCACACATATCGAAGAACAGTACAGCAATTCCAATCTGAGCGTCAATCTGATCGGTGAGCATTTCGACCTGAAGGGCAGTTATTTATCGAAGCTGTTTAAGAATCAGACAGGTGAAGGGGTGCTGGATTATATCAATAAATACCGTATCGAGCAGGCCAAGCGAATGATGGGCTCCAAGCAGGACTCCATTTCCGATATTGCCAAGCTCGTAGGCTACAATGAGGCCGCAACCTTCATCCGTGTATTTAAGAAATATGAGGGGATTACTCCGGGGAAATTCAAGGAAATGAATTGATGGATTATTGAGGAAGGGAATCTGTAGATGAGAAAAAAGGAAACGTCCCGATCCGTACTAGGGTTGCTGCTCCTCGCGGTTCTATGCTCCTCCTGTACGGGTTGGAGCCACTCGAAAGAGCAAGAACCTGCCCAGAGTAAATATGTGGAGACACTGACTTATTGGGCAGAGTTGAATGGCAATGCCGGCAGCATCAAGCCAACCTTTCAAGATATTCCTTTCTTTCAGGAATGGCAGCGCCGTACAGGTGTGAAGCTTGATTTCATTCAGCCGCCAGCGAATCAGGCCAAGGATGCGATTAATGTCCTGTTGGCCTCCGGTGAGTTGCCCGATATGCTTGAATACGATTGGGCCAGCTTCCCTGGTGGCCCTGAGAAAGCAATGAGTGACGGATATATCCTGCGTTTGAATGATGCGATTGACAAGTACGCACCGAATTTGAAGAAATACTTGAGTCAACACCCGGAGATTGACAAACAGATCAAGACAGATGACGGCAGCTACTATGTATTCCCGTTCATCCAGGGAGATGAAATGCTGCTTACCTATCAAGGGCCGATTATCCGCAAGGATTGGCTGGATGAGCTGGGTCTTCAGGTGCCGGTCACGATTGAGGATTGGTACACCACCTTGAAGGCGTTCAAGGTGCAGAAAGGCGTCAAAGCACCGCTGAGCTTCCTGGGTGTACCAAACCCGTTATTCGGAATTGAGAGCGGAGCCTTTGTAGGCGCCTACGGAATCAAAAAGGATTTCTATCTAGACCAAGGCGAGGTTAAATATGGACCGATGGAAGCCGGTTACAAATCATTTCTGGCCTTATTCCGCAAGTGGTACGCCGAAGGATTAATTGATCGAAACATTGCTACAGTGGATACGAAGACACTTGATTCCAACATGCTCTCGGGCCGCAGCGGAGCCAGCATATGGAACGCCGGTGCAGGAATCGGCATGTGGCAGCCTGTGATTAAGGATAAGTGGCCGCAGGCGAAGTTCGTTCCGGCCCCTTATCCGGTATTGCATGCCGGAGAGAAACCCAAATTCGGGCAAAGAGTCCATGCGTACATGGGCAGTGGGGGAGTCGCCATTTCCAGCAAGAGCAAACATGTCGAGGAAGCGGTACGGATGCTTGATTATGGCTACAGTCCTGAGGGGCATTTACTCTTTAACTTTGGTATGGAAGGCGTAAGCTATGTGATGGAAAATGGCTACCCTAAATATACAGATCTGATTATGCATAACCCGGACAAGCTTGCACCATCCCAATCGCTGGCGATGTATACCCGTGCCAGCTATTTTGGCCCATTTGTACAGGATGTCCGTTATGTTGAACAATACTACTACCTGCCGGAGCAGAAGGAAGCGGTCAAGATCTGGTCCAATACTGATGCCAAGCTCAATATCCTGCCACAAATCTCCAAGACAGAGAAGGAAAGTACCGAGTTCTCCGCGATCATGCTGGATGTCACGACGCTAGTGGATGAGATGACGTTGAAAATTATTTTTGGCATTGAGCCGCTGGACAGCTTCGACGATTATGTAGCTCAGATCAAGTCATTGAAGATTGATCGGGCGCTTGAGATTCAGAAAGCAGCCCTCGACCGTTTCAACAAACGTTAAATCACAGTATAGATCGGTAGATCGTTGTATAGTAAGCGCTTTATTACATCTTTTATAATGATAGCAGACGTCAAGATGTAATAAAGAGGAGGCAAACGGATGATAAATGGCAGCGAAACTGCCGTACAGGTCAATGTGGAATCGGGGACCCTTATTCGCGTGAAGAATGACCTGGTGGCGCTTGAAATTGATCTCGAAAAGGGTGAAACCGCCTGCATCAGCGGCAATTCTTCCGAGGTGAGAGGCATACTTAGTGCTTATCGCTGGAACGGCCGTGAAGTTCATACCGGAAGCTACGAGCGTCATTATTTGCAGGAACAGCCTGCTATTATTCAGGACGGGTTCGGAACAGGTATCCATCTGATTGTTCTGCATGAGTCGTCCGGTCTTCCGCAGCTGGAGCAGCATTTGTATATGTATGAGCTGTTGCCGTTTCTGTTGATGAGAAGCGTAATTGTAAGTGATATGGAAATCAAGGCGAACCGCATGGCCGTTATTAAGTCCCAATCAGTGTCATTAGGCGGGGCTTCCGGACCGGATGGGTTTAGTGTACTTCGTGTACCTTTTGACAATGACAAATGGGTGCGGTATACCGTGGAGAATCCGCCGCTGGAGACGGAGAGTTACGAGGTGACGGCATTGTTCCAGCCGCATAGCCGCCAAGGGATTATCCTCGGCTCGATCACTCATGACGTTTGGAAGACCGGAATAAGGGTCAAAGGCGAGCATGAAGGGAAGATTGATGAGCTGGAGTTATATGGGGGAGCGACAAGTGAGATGACCCGCGATTCCCAGCCGCACGGCTATATTAAGGGCAAACGAATTGAATCACCGCTTGTTTTCCTGGGCTTCTATGAGGATTACAGAGAGGGTCTTGAAGCTTACGGCTGGGCCAACACCAAGATGGAGGCTCCACTAAAATGGGAAGGCGGCGTCCCGCTCGGCTGGAACAGCTGGTCTGCTGCGATGAGCACGCTGGATTATGAACTGTATACCTCGACCAGCGATTTTCTAAGGAATGAAGTGCAACCGTCCGGATTTCAGAATGAGGACACCTTATATATCAATTTCGACGCTTTCTGGAACAAATTGACACCAGATGAAATGAAGGATGCCCTGAACAGGGTCCGGCAGAATGGGCACAAGCCCGGAACCTATTGGACCCCTTTTGCTTTTTGGGGAAGCCCGGACCAGTTTGGCAGCGCCGTTGAAGGGACTAATGGAAAATACACATATGGCGACATCCTGCTGAGGGATAGTGAAGGAGAGATCCTCCCGGACATTGCCGGCGGACTTGCGATTGACCCCACCCATCCGGGAACACTGGAGAGGATCGATTGGTTTACGGATCAATGCATCGCGGAAGGCTTCGAATATATCAAGCTGGATTTTATGGCGCATGGGTCGCTGGAAGGTCAGCATCATCATCCAGATCTCACTACGGGAATTGGCGCCTATCATTATGGCCTGTCCTATTTGGCCGACAGACTGTCACCGGAAAAGATTGGCAGACCCTTCTTTATCAATTTGTCCATCGCTCCACTTTTCCCCTATTCGTTCGCACACAGCCGCCGTATCTCTTGCGATGTCTTCGGCAAGATAGAGGATACGGAATATTTGCTGAATTCGCTGACGCACGGATGGTGGATGAACGATACCTTGTACCGCTTCAACGATCCGGACCATACGGTGTTGTACAAAAGCTTCAACCAGGAGCCGACGACCCGGCATGAAGGAAGAAGCCGCTTGACCGCTTCTGTGATTTCCGGCACAGTGCTGCTGCTGGGGGATGATTTCAGACATGCAGAAGCGGCCGCACGGGCCAAGGAATGGCTGCAAAACCGGGAGGTCATGGACCTTGCCCGTCTGGGGAAAAGCTTTGTACCCGTTGAAGGGAACTTGGGCAAGCAGGCCTCCGATGTTTTTGTGCTTCATTCCGGGCCGGAGGCTGCCGTCTATCTAGCTGTATTCAATTTCACTTCCGCACCCGCGCATAAATCCGTTTCTTTGGAACGTGCAGGACTGGACGCAGAGGTGTCATACAGCTTAACGGAACTGTGGGAGGGCACACGTGGGGAAGCAGCCGGGGAGCTCACAGTAGAGCTTGAGCCTGCGGAGTCTAAGATCTTTAAGTTAATCCGTAAGGAAACATAGAATGAACAAAAGAAATTAAGAAACGGGGAGAAGGAACGAAGGGGAATTTTGGAACTGTAGGAGCGTAAGCGACCGCCTTTGTCTCCGGATTTCATCCGCTAAAGCGGAATAAATCAAGAAATTTGGAGACAACAGCGGCCGGAAGTCCAAACATTCACTGTAGTGACGAGCGATACCGTATATGAAAATCTTAAGTTCATTCTATATAACAGTAACTAACAGGGGAGTGAAGCTCTTGAATATCCAGCGAATCAGAAAAAAACACCTTGCTGCGTTCATGTCCGTTCTGCTCGTTATCTTATTGTCAGGTACTTCCTGGGCTGCAGCCGATGAACAAACATCCATGGAAGGTCTGGCTGCTCCAAGTTCAGTTGCGTATGAAGCTGAAGCAACTATCAATACGTTGACGGGGAATGCCAGTGTTGTAGATAGCCTGACCTGCTCCGGCGGCAAAAAAGTAGGCAATATCTACGGCGGATCCACGCTGCTATTTAATGGAGTCCAAGCCGAAACAGCCGGCATCTATACACTGTCTGTGTATTACATCTCGGGTGATCCCCGCTCGACATCTATTTCTGTGAATGATGCGGAGCAAGAAAACTTCAGCTTCCCGAAAACAGCAGACTGGAACACGGTGGGACAATCTGACCTCCAGATCTATTTGCAGCAGGGGAGCAATACGATTCTCTTCAGTGATGTTGACGGTTATTCACCTGACTTCGACAAAATTGAACTGAGCTTTGTTTCGCCTGGCGACGGTGGATCGGGAGGTGACGGCAATATTGGGGACATCGGCAAACCTGTCCATGTCACCAAATATGGCGCGGTCACCTTAACGGAATACACCAAAGGCATCAAGGTGTCCAATCCTTCGTATGAACTGGTGTATAACACGCAGACTGGCTTATCCCAGTATAATTGGGGCGGCAAAACGGTAGCCACAGGGATTTACAGCACTATCCAGCTGGATCGGACGGTGGCAAGCAAGGATTACAAACGCCATTCTTTTAGCCAAAAGGAAGTGGCAGCGTTTCATGACGCGACAGGAAAAGGGATTCGCGTCACCGTTCACAACGAGGAAAAGGGACTGCCAACGCTTGATCAAATCTACTATCTATACAATGACGGCCCCTATTTTCTGACGGAAACGGTAGCAACGGATAAGTCAGTGATCTCCACCCATGAGATAACACCGATTGCTCTCGATGCCAAAGGAGCGGTGGATATAGGCAAGTACGGCGACAACCGGGTGGTGGTCACCCCGTTTGACAATGACGCTTGGTCCAGGTACCAATCCAAAACGATCAATACCGCTCTGAATAACGATAACTATGTGAGTTCGGAGCTGACGGCTATTTTCGATAATACAAGCCGGAACGGCCTGGTGCTCGGCTCGGTGACACATGACACTTGGAAGACGGGGATTTACTGGAGCGGTTCGGACAACAAACTGAACAAGCTGCGCGTATTCGGTGGATTTACTTCGCCAACCTCGACACATGACACTATCGGGCATGGGCTAGTTTCGGGCAAAGAGATTGCTTCTCCCAAAATCTTTGTCGGGTTCTATAAGGACTACCGGGATGGCCTTGAAGGCTACGGAAAAGTTAATGCGGCGATTCAGCCGCCACTTGGTTTTGGCAAAGATATTCCCAAGGGAGTTCCCGTAGGCTGGAATAGTTGGGGAGCCTATGAGAGCACTATTAGCTTCGATAAGGCAGTAGCTGCATCCAATTATTTTAAGGAGAAGCTGCAAAACCAGTCGTTCAATAACAACGGAGACCTATACATCAATTTGGATTCCTATTGGGACAACATGACGGATCAGCAACTGTCTGATCTCGTGGACTTAATTCACAGCAATGGGCAAAAAGCAGGTATTTATTATTCTCCATTTGTCTACTGGGGAGATAATCTTAGTCAGCCGGTAGAAGGAACCGATGGGAAGTACACGTACGGAGATCTTGTTCTCCGGGACGGAAACGGGAACATTTTGCCTAAGCTGGATGGGGCGTATGCGGTTGATCCCACACATCCGGGCGTGAAAGAGCGCATGTCCTATTATATGGACCGTTTTAAGAATGAGGGCTTTGAATATATCAAAGTAGATTTTCTCAGCCATGGCGCTTTGGAGGGCAAACATTTTGATTCCAAGGTCCAAACGGGTATTCAGGCGTACAATCAGGGAATGGCCTATCTGGACAAGGCACTGGGAGGTTCCATGTTTATCAGTGCTTCTATCGCTCCGCTGTTTCCGAGCCAATATGCACATAGTCGGCGGATTTCCTGTGATGTGGATGGCAGCATTAGCAGCACGGAATACCAGCTCAATAATCTTACTTATGGCTGGTGGCAGAACGGTACGATCTATCATTATACAGATCCGGATTATATGAAGCTTGTGAAAGGGGGCTCGTTGGAAGGGGCACAATCACGGGTCAATGCGGCGGCTATTTCGGGAACGGTGTATTTGAACTCAGATGATGTGAACAACGAAACGGCCCAGAAGTATATGGAAGCTCTGCTGACAAATCCACGAATAAATGAACTGGCTGTCAAAGGCAAGGCCTTTAGACCGGTAGAGGGCAATACAGGAACAACAGCGGCGGATACCTTCGTGTTATCTGATAAAGGAACGTATTATTTAGCTGTCTTTAACTACTCCAATGCTCCTGCTGAGCGGAGTTTGGACCTGATCCGTGCGGGAATAGGAAGTGGGACGGGGACCTCTTATACAGTTACTGATATGTGGACTAATGAAGCGAAGGTGACGGATGTTGTTTTTGAGGTCACTTTACAAGCAACGGAATCCAAGCTTTTCAAGATTGAGCCACGAACTGGGAATTAAACCTGTA
Source organism: Paenibacillus monticola (assembly GCF_009664975.1). Classification (GTDB taxonomy): domain Bacteria; phylum Bacillota; class Bacilli; order Paenibacillales; family Paenibacillaceae; genus Paenibacillus_AQ; species Paenibacillus_AQ monticola. The sequence continues at coordinate 183,453 of NZ_WJXB01000011.1, read as the reverse complement.
GTACAGTTGCAAAACGCGCTTCCGGCTTAGATAGCGGATAGCGCGTTTTGTTTGCTTTTTCCTCTAATTTTATTTCATTCTAATCCTGCTCTGCGGGTTCAGGCGATATTGGCTCGGATTAATTCCGTAGCAGGCGCTGAAGTGTCTGGAAAAGGGATGAATCGAAGGATAACCCAATCTTTCGGCGATGGAGGTAATACTCAGTTCCGTCTCCAGCAGGAGATTGGCGGCCCGCCGCATGACTAAATTGTGATGATAAGCCCTGGGAGTAACCCCCGTTTCGCGCAGAAAAAGCTCATGGAAATACGTCCGCTTAAGCCCGCAGAATTGTGACCATGTCTCAATGGATTCGCCACGCTCGGGGTGGGCATGCAAATACTCCAGCAGGCGGACAATGCGGTAGTCACTTGGCTGCTGCAGGTAAAGGGCGTTATACCAAGTCAGTATCCAGGCATAGAGAAAGCTGTTGGCTGCTTCATGGCGATAGAACTGTGCATCATGATAGGCCTTGGCCATCATTACAAATCCATCATATAGCTGAGGATGGGCGGCTAGCGGGAAGACGCTGGGAAGCTGGTTTAATTCATTACACAGCGGTTCAGCGGCTGTTGTGTCAAAAACAAATGGTTCAGGCGCATAGATAAACGAGCGGTTACTGGAAACCGGGAGCTGATTCTCCCACAAATCGCAGTAGACATTATAGGAGGCTAGTGGATGAGCAGGCGAGATGTGAAAGGCATGAGACTGGCCTGGGCGCAGGAAAATAAGCGTTCTCCGTTCAATCGGATAATAGCGGCCGTCTATTTCCATCTCTCCGGGCCCGTCCATAAACAGATGAAACGCATATACATTACCTATGCGCAGCTGTTCGTTGGTGCTGCCATCGTATAAGTATGTCATGATGTCCCCGACAAATGGAGTCAGTTCGGACAGCTTCTTCATGCGGGTACCTTCTCTCTTTCATTGTTGGAAAAGACCGTACAAATCGTCAAATCAATGAATGGGTCAACAAAGACAACTTCTTATCCTAATGATACGATTAATCCAATGAATCCGAAACATTTATTATCGGTTTGGCGGATTAATTAACAACCTATATATCTGGATTATCACCAACAGTAGACAGGAGGAAGTTGCATGAATGATTTTAAACTTTGGTATTCCCGTCCTGCGCTAAGCTGGTCACAAGGGCTGCCTATAGGCAACGGAAGAATAGGTGCTGTTGTGATGGCTGCTCCGCAGCGCGAGGTGTGGAGCATGAACGAGGTAACTTATTGGTCGGGGCAAGTGGAGTCTGTCCCCGGTCATGCTGAAGGCAAGGCCAGACTCGCTGACATGCGGCAGCATTTTTTTGGCGGCGATTATACCGCTGGTGATCGGCTGGCCAAGCAGTATCTGCAGCCACAGAAACAAAACTTCGGAACCCATCTCGGGTTGTGCGAGGTCATTGTCAATTTTACCGGACAAGGTGAGCAGCCGTTAAAAGGGGAAAGCTTCAAGCGGGAGTTGGATTTGAACGATGCTCTCCTGCAAACTACTTATCTGGCTGACAGTCATTGGCTGAAAAGGGAAATGTTCGCTTCCCATGCTGATGATGTAGTGTCATCAAGGGTATGGAGCGGGACGCCGGGAGGCGTTTCATTCACCCTTGAACTTCAAGGGCACAGGGAATCCTTCGTATCCGCGAGGGTGGACGAAGCCACGCTGGAATTCCGCGGGCAAGCGACGGAGGATGTACACAGCAATGGAACTTGTGGGGTGTGGAGCCAAGGAAGGGTCAAGATCGTTGCAGCGGGCGGCTCGATCCGTTGTGAAGCGGGACAATTGGTTGTCAGCGGCGCAGACGAGGCCTGGATTTACTTTTCGGTCAGCACCGATTACCGCAGCAAGTCCAAAGATTGGGCGGTGGAGAGCGAACGTAGGCTGGAGCTAGCTCTAGCTAAAGGCTACGTGGCGCTAAGAGCAGATCATCTGGAGGATTATCACCGGCATTACGATAAAGTGAATATCAATCTAGGCCGTTCCGCACAAGCAGCGCTGCCTACGGACGAACGTATTCGTCTGCTGGGCCAAGGTCAGAATGATGATCCGCAATTGTTCGCTCTGTTCCTACAGTATGGGCGCTATTTGATGATCGCCGGATCGCGGGAGGATTCACCGCTGCCGCTGAATTTGCAAGGGATTTGGAACGACGGCGAAGCCTGCCGGATGGGCTGGAGCTGTGACTACCATTTGGATATCAATACGCAAATGAATTATTACCCGGCGGAGATTACGAACCTGGGGGAAAGTCATCTTCCATTAATGCGTTATATTGAAGGTTTGTCCCGGGCGGGCAAGACGACCGCACAGGACTTCTATGGCTGTGAAGGCTGGGTCGCACATGTATTCTCCAATGTATGGGGCTTCACGGTTCCAGGTTGGGATACGTCATGGGGGCTTAATGTAACAGGAGGATTGTGGCTTGCCACGCATATGATCGAGCATTACAGTTACAGCCAGGATCGTGTCTTTTTGGAACAGCAGGCGTATCCTGTGCTTAGAGAAGCTGCGGCTTTCTTCCTGGACTATATGACGGTACATCCGCAGTACGGCTGGCTGGTTACAGGGCCATCGAATTCACCGGAGAATCATTTTTTTCCAGACGGACGAAACAATAGCGCGCAACAGTTGTCCATGGGAACCACTCTGGATCAGGTGCTGGTAAGGGAGCTCTTCGAGTTCTGTCTGAAGGCAGCGGTGCTATTAGACAAGGATACCCCGCTGCAGCATCAGCTGAAGGAAGCCATCGCGCAGCTGCCACCGCTGCAGATTGGCAAGCAAGGACAACTGCAGGAATGGCTTGAGGATTATGAAGAGGCGCAGCCTGAGCACCGTCATTTGTCCCATATGTTCGCGCTGTATCCAGGTAGCCAAGTGACGCCGGACAGAACGCCGGAATTAAGTGCCGCCGCCAGAGTGACCTTGGAAAATCGTATGGTTCAGGATGAGCTGGAGGACGTTGAGTTTACCGCCGCGCTCTTTGGGCTGGATTTTGCCCGGTTGCATGATGGGGAGAAGGCTTATCATCATATTGCTCATTTGATCAGCGGATTGTGCTTTGATAATTTGTTAACCTACTCCAAGTCAGGCATTGCCGGAGCGGAGACCAACATCTTCGTGATCGACGGAAACTTCGGCGGTACCGCTGCTATTGCCGAAATGCTGCTGCAGAGTCATGAGGGTGAAATTCATCTGTTGCCAGCGCTTCCCAAAGCGTGGCCGACTGGATCGGTAGCGGGACTTCGGACAAAAGGCAATGCGGAAGTAGATCTGGAATGGGAGAACGGCCAATTAATCACAGCGACGATTCGCGCCTTCTCTTCTGGTTCCGTGACTATCCATTACGGGAACCATAAGATGTCGCTTGTTATGGAAGCGGGTGGAATCTACCACATCAACAGACAATTGCAGGTGCGTGAAGCATTCAGCACAGGCGTAAGTTTCCGGTAAAATGAAAATCACAAAGAAACCTCTCTTTAGCTAATGGAAGTACCACACTACCATTAATCCTAAGGAAAGGTTTCTTTTCTGCACCTCTATTAACTCTTAATCGCGCCCATCATGATGCCCTTCACAAAATACTTCTGTACGAAAGGATAGACAAGAATAATCGGCAGAGTTGCCACCATGGTTACGGCCATACGGATGCTTTCGCTGGATACTGGAACTTGCTTGGAGCTGTTGGCTAATTGCTGGGCGTCGGACATCATACTGTCGGTCTGGAATTGATTTAATATTTTCACCAGGACAGCTTGCAGCGTCTTTAAACTCGGTTTGTACGTGTACACATAGGAATCATACCAGGCGTTCCATTGGCCAATAGCTAGAAACAAGCCTATCGTCGCCAGCACAGGAACACAAAGCGGAATGATAATCCGAAAGAAAATTTGCAAATCGTTAGCGCCGTCTATTCTGGAGGATTCTTCGATTTCTCCCGGGATCTGTTCCATAAAGGTTCGGACTAGAATCATCAGGAACACACCGATGAGGCCGGGGAAAATGTAGACCCAAAAGGAATCGATCAGCCCCACGGATTTGATCACCATATAGCTTGGAATCAGCCCACCGCCAAAATACATGGTAAAGACGAAGAAAAAGGAGAAGTATTTCCAACCGAGCAAATGACGTTTGCTGAGTGGATAGGCCAGTAGGGAGATGAAAAACAGGGAGAATGAGGTCCCGATCACGGTTCGTAGCACGGTCACTCTGATGGCACTCCAGATTTCCGGATTTTTGAAGATCGTAATATAGCTTTCAAAGGTCAGCGATCTGGGCCAAAAGTAGAGATTCCCACGCAGAGTGTCCGTTGCATTGTTTAAAGAAATAACTAGGATATTCCAAAATGGATAAAACGTAACCAGAAAGATACCGGTTAGAAAAAGGTATAACACGGCATCAAATAAATGCTCGGCACTGAGTTTTTTGCTTGTCATATTGTGTCCCTCCGGGGCTTTAGAATAAAGAATGTCCGTTCAGTTTTTTGGCGAAGGAGTTTACGATAACTACGATGATGAAGGCTACAACCGAACTGAACATACCGACGGCGGAAGCATAAGAGAACATGCCATTCTGAATGCCGTAACGGAAGGAATAGGTGGACAGCACATCTGAATATTCCCGGGTAAGATCATTGCCAAGCAGGAAATGCTGGTCAAATCCGGCATTAAGAATACCACCAAGCGCCAGAATCAGCAGGATCACAATGGTTGGTTTTAGATGAGGCATCGTAATATAGCGGATTTGTTTAAAACGGTTGGCACCGTCAACCTTGGCCGCTTCGTACAGCTCCTGATTGATGGAGGAGATCGCCGCTAGATACATAATGGAGCTGTAACCCATATCCTTCCAGGTATTACCGAAGGCTACGATCCACCAGAAGTATTTTCCATGTTGGAGGAATAGAACACTCTCATTGGTAAGATGTAGAAGCTTTAGAACCCCATTAATGGCCCCATCCGAGGACAGCAGGGTTACAATAATGTTGGCCGCAATTACCCAGGAGATAAAGTAGGGCAGGTAGGATGCAGTTTGCACTGTTTTCTTGAACTTGACACTTTTGACCTCGTTGACAGCCAGGGCGATCAGGATAGGCATTGGGAAGGAGAAGAACAGTGTAATGAGCGTAGAAGCAAGCGTATTGCGCATAATGATCAGAAAATCGCCGTTATCAAAGAAATACCGGAACCATTTCAAGCCTACAAATTCACTGTTGAATAAGGTATGCCAGAACCCGCCCAGTGTCGGCTGATAATTAACGAAGGACATGTACAATCCGACCATAGGTGTATAAGCGAACACGACGGCCCATAGTAACGCAGGCAGCATCATCAGGAACAAGTATTTTTGCTGCTTAACAATCGCCCACAGCTTTTTTTTCGGAATAATCAGTTCTCTTCTCTCCGGCAATACGGTAATGGTTTTCATAGTAGGGCACCTCGCATCTCAAGTTAACTAAAATTATAGGGCCCGCAAAAACGAGGGTCGATAAGACAATGTAACGAACGATGCTTGAAAATAACTTTCATTTGGCTAGAGGATAGTTAGTATTTTAGATAAAGAATATAATAGAACAAGCAACGAATAAGGAGGGGACTTGATGTATAGTATTTTTCTGGTGGATGATGAAGAGCTGGAACTGGAGATGATGAGAGATTATATCCATTGGGAAGAGATGGGCATCTATGTCGCCGGAACGTCTACGAATGGCAGAGATGCCTTGGAGAAAATAGAAGTGATTCAGCCCGATATTGTACTAACTGACGTGCAGATGCCGATGATGAATGGAATCGATTTGGCTCAAAAAATACGTGAGCGTTTCGATTGGATTCAGTTGATCTTCCTGACCGGGCATGATGAATTCAATTACGTGAAATCCGCCCTGAATGTAGGAGCTGTCGGGTATTTGTTGAAACCGCTTGATTTGAGCGAAATTGAAAGCGTTATCGAAAAGGTAAAACTCAGATGCGAAGAGGTGCAGATGAAGAACCGCTCTATTCAAATGACCAAATCTAATATTCTGAAAGAATTGATTTACGAAAAAGATGAAGAGCGTATCGCCGTCTTGACCAGCAGTTTTTGCAAGTTGGCACGCTGCCCGGGATCAAGCCATTATGCACTTGCGTTGTTCAGTATTGATCATAAGGATCTTATGGATAAGATCCTGGAGGATTGTATGACTCAGCTGTCGTCCTTTCTCGACCGGTTTTTTCTGGGGAAGAAACTGGAGGCGACTTTCGTTACGTATAAAGAAGGGGAGCTCGGGGTGTTTATGGATGCCACTCAGCAGCCGGGCCACTATGCCTGGGAAGACATGGCGCAAGCCATGCGTGATTCGCTGGATTTTACTGTGACGGTTGCCATTGGCGGACAGGCTGGAAAGTTGTCTAAGGTACAAGCCTTGTACGAACAGACCAAACATATTTTGAATGAGTACTTCTATATGGGAACGGGCAGGGTCATCTATGCGGAAGACGTCCGGGGGCAGTTTTACAGTGAACAGACCCCTCCCTTCGAGAAGAAGGAATGGTTTGAAGCCATTAACCAACTGGACTTTGAACAGACGGCCCGGCTGCTCCACGAATATTGTGCCAAGCTGATCACGCTCCGCATCAACAAAAAGCAGATTTGCGACTGGGCCATTGACTTGATCGGCGAATTGCTGGAACAGCTGCATGAACCGGTTCCCGACAGCTCGAAGCGGGCAGAACTCTACCATTCGATTTATAATTCTCTGACTGTACAAGAGATTGAAGCCTACATTCTGGGTGCGGCAGCCGAGGCGATAAGCCTGCTAAGTGAACGTTTTATGGACAAGAACTCCAAGCTGGCCCATCGGGTTCGCACGATTATTGATCAAACCTTTCATCAACCCATCACCATCAACAGCTTGTCTGACCAGGTATATCTGTCTCCCAATTATTTGCGTTCTATTTTCAAAGACAAGACGGGGATGACAATCCATGATTACCTAACGAAAATTCGGCTGGACAAGTCGAAGGAATTGCTTGGGGACGGATCACTTAAAGTGCAGGATATCGCCCAGAGAGTCGGCTATGAGAGCACATCTTATTTTATTTCCCTATTCCTGAAGAACCAAGGAGTTACCCCTAATGAGTACCGAAAAAATATTTGAGCGTTCAGGGGTTTGGACCCGACTCTATCACAAGCTGCCTTTTGTCCCGAAGGGAGCCCTTACAAACCTGCGGCTGCGGCATAAATTCTTTTTCATTTTTTTGATAGTTATTATTATTCCGTTCTCCATGTTGATTTACTATTCCTATTCTTCTACCCGAACCACGATTACCGAGCAGACCTATACCAGCTTAGAGGGTACGCTTGCCCAGATTAATACCAATGTGGAAAACCGTTTGGACTATTACAATCAGCTGTCGAACATTCTGTATATGGATGCCCAGCTGCGCAACTATTTGTCCAATGATTATGAACAGGCCTTTTATTATTTGGATGCTTTTGAATATATAAACCGTACTTTGCAAGCTATGATGATCCTCAATTCCAAGATTCAGGGCATTACGATTTATTCGAATAATCAAACCCTGTACACCGATGGAGAGTTCGTGAAGGCTATGGGGGATTTACCGGATTCCATTAAAAGTAAAACGTTGCAAGCTGCGGGCAATACGGTGTATACCCATACGGATGACTACGCGGCAGCCAAGGATTCGCATATCACGATTTCTCGCTCTTTGAGTTATTTCAGCCTACAGCAGCCTTATGGCATCTTAACTTTGGACATTAACGATAGTGAACTATATTCTATGATCCAAATGGAAAATAACAATAAAAGTGTGTATATCATCGATTCTGAGGGTAGGGTCATCAGCTCGGGTGATGAACACTTAAATTCAAAACAACTGTTTGACGTGTTTCCGATTAAAGCTCGAATGGATGCGAATTCAGGCAAGTTCGATGCTCAGATTGGCGGACAGGAACGATTTTTTACGTACAAGAAGCTTAGCAACGGATGGTCAATCGTGATCACGGTCCCATACAACGAGCTGCTCTCCAATACCAACAAAGCGACCAAACAGATCATCTGGGTATCCGGGATTGCCATTGCTGTGGCCATTCTGCTGCTCTATGTGACAACCAAAATATTGACGAAACGGATCGAGCTGCTGCTCCAGCAAATCCGTAGAATGGAGCGGGGAGAATTCTCACCGTCCATCACGTTTATGGGACACGATGAAATCGGACAGCTGTCCTTTGCTTTTAATAAAATGGCGGCCAAAATTCAGTCCTTGATCCATGACGTCTACGTCAAGGGAATCGCGATGAAGGAGTCGGAGCTAAACACACTCCAGGCGCAGATCAATCCTCATTTTTTGTATAATACATTGTCTTCGATCTCTTCACTGGCATTGAAGGAAAGCGCGATGCAGGTCTATCAGATGGTCAACTATTTAGCGAAGTATTACAGGGTATCCTTGAACAAGGGCAAGCGGGTGATCCTGATTGAACAGGAAATCAACTTGGTGAAGAACTATATTGCGATCCAGGAAATACGGTTTCGGAACAAGCTGCGGATGCATTATGACCTCGATCAGGAGCTGTTCGGAAGGACAACAATCAAACTGATTCTCCAGCCCTTTATAGAGAACTGCATCAATCATGCCATTTGGGACGAATCGGGGATCAATATCATCGTCAAGCTGCAGCAGGTCGGTGATGATATTTTGCTGCAGGTCATTGACGATGGGATCGGTATGACCCCCCTGCAATTGGCGCAAGCGCTCAACAAAACCGACAATCTGTCCGGTTACGGCATACACAATGTAGATGAGCGGATCAGGCTGACTTATGGTGAGCGATATGGGATAGAAATGTTCAGCAGACCTGGCATCGGCACATCCGTGTCGATTCGGATACCGCTTCAAGCCTCGTATAGCGATGAATGAAAGACGTTTTCCTTTATGAATAGTAAGATTGCGATATGGATAATTAAACCCCGGCTTTCTACAATTAGACATGTGCTCACAACATAAGAGAAGAGAGGGGTTCAAATTATGAAGGCAATAAAAGGAATGCTGGCAATCGCTTTAGTGGCAACAGTGCTTTCGGGATGCGGGGGAAACCAAAATGCGGCTTCTTCCACCAATGGCAAAGATACGAATACAGACACCACGGCTCCAATTACACTGACATGGTTCGATAAAAATACTGGGGATGCCTTTGATAATCCGGTTGCGAAAGCGATTACGGAAAAAACGGGAGTTAAGGTAGAAGTGCAACAGCCGACAGGCAACCCGATTGAAAAGTTGAATCTGATGCTGGCAAGCAATGATCTGCCCGATGTGGTCATGCTGGATCGTGGAAGCGATATCATGAACAAATATATCGCTTCCGGTGCCGTGGTCCCGCTGAATGATTTGATTGACCAGTATGGTCCGCATATTAAAGAGATGTATGGCGATACGCTTAAAAAGACGAAAAGCGATGACGGGAAAAATTACTATCTGGCCAATTGGTACGGCCTTGAGAAGTATCCTGTGTTTGGATTTTTTATGCGGATGGATATCATGAAGGAGCTTGGCGCAGGAGATAAAGTGAGCAATGGCGAACCGTTCACAGCGGAGGAATTCGAGAATTTACTCGTCAAATTCAAGGAGAAGTACCCAACTATTGATGGCAAAGATAGCATCCCGATGACGCTGAATGGTGAGAATATCGGCAGTGTAACCGGCACGCTCAAGGGCATGTTCGGTATGATGCCTTACTATGAAGTCGGCGGTGAACTGAAAAAGGATATTCGTGATCCTAAATACCTGGAAATGGTCAAGTTCCTGAATTCCTTGTACCGCAAGGGATTGCTGGATAAAGAATGGGCTACGCTGAAAACCAAGCAGTTCGAACAAAAGTTGTCGACCGGCAATGTATTCGCAACGGCAGAAGCACTCTGGAATGTGGGCAATGCCAATACCGTGCTGAGATCGGCAGAGAAGGACCCGGCTAAACAGGAAGAGCACCAATTCTACCAATATAAAGTGCTTGCCCCCGGGGTTGCGGCTGACCAGACTACCTACGGTCCTAAGAGCTCCTTGGGCTGGGACGGCGTAGCGATTACAAGATCGAATAAAGATCCGATTAGAACTATTAAAATGATGGACTATCTGGCTAGTGAGGAAGGGCAATATTTACTGATGTGGGGCATTGAAGGCAAGGATTGGGATATGAAAGATGGCAAGCATGTACCGAAACAGGAAGTGCTGGATGCCTTTAAGAAAAACTGGGATGAAGCAGCCAGAACGACGGGTATCCGCAAATGGACCTGGATGATTAAGAATGGCCCAGGGACGGACGGAACGCCATATGATTTGATTGGCCGCTTTTCAACAGATGCTGTAACCGACCTGGCTATCAAAAACTTGGCGGATACCTCTTATGACACCGCGCCGTATGACAGCTTGGGAACTGCCGGAGGCACGACGGAGGCGATTATGGAAACCAAGGTTAATGACACCGCCAATAAGTATTTTCTGAAGATGGCCCTGGCTCCTTCTGAAGAGCAGGTCACCGAACTGTACAATCAGATGATGAAGGAAGCCGAGTCAGCAGGGCTGTCAAAGATTGAGACCATCTACACCGACAACTATAAGAAACGTCTGGAATTGTGGAACAATTAATTATTCACTGAAGGGATGATCGGCGTGGCAATACAGTACCAGGAGCAGCAGCGTATATTTGCGATTCAGACTGGGGGCAGTTCCTATATCTTTGGAATCAATGAAAAAGACAGGCTGCAGCATCTATACTGGGGCGTACCCGTAAGCATAGAGGATTGTGCCCCATTGCTCCGGGCGGAAGCCCACAGCTCCTTTGATGCGGAAGTAGAAGGCGAAGCGGAAGAGTACAGCTTCTGGGGAGGTGTTTCTTATACGGAACCGTCGCTAAAGGTTCGTATGCCGGATGGCGTCCGCGATCTGTCCGTACGTTATGCCGGACACCGGATTTTTGAGCAGGATGGTAAAGAAACGCTTGTCATTACGCTCAAGGATGAGGTTTATCCGCTAGAGGCTCATTTGTATTATCAGGTCATTCCGGAATACGATTTGGTGGAACGGTTCGTCAAGATTGTGAATACCGGCGAGTCAGAGATCGTTCTGGAAAGTACACAATCTGCCGCCTGGACCCTTCCCTATTTACCAGATTATCGCTTAACTTATGTGACCGGGAAGTGGTCAGGCGAATTTCAGCTGCGGAACACCTTGCTGACCGAAGGCAAAAAGGTATTGGAGTCGAGAAGGGGCTTCACGGACAGCCACGCCAATCCGTGGGTTGCCATCGATGACGGAACCGCAACCGAATCTGGGGGACGTGTATGGTTCGGAGCGCTGGGCTGGAGCGGGAACTGGAAAATTACAGCGGAAAAAACCGCGTTCAATCATGTGAAGGTAACGGGTGGAATCAATGATTTTGACAGCGAGTGGGTACTTGGTGGCGGCGAAACTTTTGAAACGCCCGTGTTTGTCGGCGGGTTCAGCGAAGGTGGCTTTGGAGAGATGAGCCGTCATTTGCACCACTATCAATATGATTATATTCTGCCCAGCAAGAAAACAAGAAAGGTACTCTATAACTCTTGGGAAGCGACCTATTTCAACGTCAATGTCCAAGATCAAATGGCATTGGCCGCAAGAGCTGCCAAGCTGGGCGTCGAGCTGTTTGTGGTGGACGATGGCTGGTTCGGACAACGGACATCAGACCGGGCCGGGCTTGGTGACTGGTCGGTGAATAAGGAGAAATTCCCGCAGGGGCTGGGGGAATTGATCGATAAAGTTCAAGGGCTGGGCATGGAATTCGGAATTTGGGTAGAGCCGGAAGCCGTAAACCCGGATAGCGATCTGTACCGGCAGCATCCGGATTGGGTATACCATTTCCCGACCCGCAAGCGGACGGAGCTGCGCAATCAATTGCTGCTGAACATCTCGAAGCCGGAAGTCAAACAATACATCCTTGATTTCATGACCGATCTTCTTCGTGATCATCCCATCAAATTTATTAAATGGGATATGAACCGGACCGTTACAGAGCCCGGGATGAAGGATCATCCGTTAAACCGCCAAAAGGAGATCTGGATTCGTCATGTTCAGAGTCTGTACGTGATCTGGTCTGAGCTGCGGAGCCGATTTCCACAGGTCGAATTCGAGACCTGTGCGGGCGGAGGCGCAAGAATCGATCTGGGTATTTTCCGGTATGCCGACCAAGCCTGGCCCAGTGACAATACCGATGCTTTTGACCGTCTAAGTATCCAAGAAGGCTTCTCTTATACCTATGCGCCAAGAATGATGACCTGCTGGGTCACGGAATCACCGACAGGTATGAACAAGCGCAATGTTTCACTGAAGTATCGCTTTCACAGTGCGATGCTGGGGACGCTTGGGATTGGTTCGAATCTGAATGAGTGGAGTGACGAGCTTATTGCCCAGTCGGCTGAATATATCCGGCAGTATAAGCAGATTCGCCATCTCGTGCAATTTGGCAGCCAGTACCGCTTATCGGCACTCCGGGACAAGGGAGTCACGGCGGTACAGTATACAGATGCGGAGGGAAGCGACAACGTACTGTTTGCCTTCCTTCATTCGCAACGGCTGGGCGAGCCGCTTCCGCGGCTTCGCTTGCAGGGATTGCAGGCCGACACGCTCTATGGGATAGATGAACTACCGGGAGTTTGGAGCGGCCGGGCCTTGATGAATATTGGCATCGAGCTGCCTCTGCGGGGCGATTTTGACAGCTTGATCTACCGCATTCGGGAACAAGCCTAACGCGGCTTGTGGATAGGATAAGACTATAAAAGCTGTCTCCTAAGTAGAATTTTCTACGAAAGAGACAGCTCTTTTATTACCGCCAAAAACTTGAACAGTCTGCCTTATCCAAAATATTAAACTCGATCAATTGCTCAAGTAAGGAGAAATCAACCGGACTATCCCACTTGATACGTATCAACTGCTTAGTGTGATCATAGCCAGCCAACACAATTTCAGCAGAAAAATGATCAATGCCTGCCTTTTCAGGGGCAACAGCTAAATGAGGTTTGGCTATGCTAAAGCCAATAATATAGGTGCCATGATCGGTAAACATAGGCTGATTCCAAGCGATTTTTGGCATTAAATTTGGGAATTTGTTAGTTACCCACGTCAGAACTTCTTCCGTTCGGGCCCGCTGTTGCGGGTTATCAATCTGCGCTAAATATTCTGCAAAAACGTCCATGTTATTCCCTCCTATAATAAAAATCATTTTAACTTCTTCTTTCATATGAGCATTGCTACTCATTGGAGAAAGCGATTGACATGCGAATTTTTGCGCAGATCAAGGGGAGCCTGATGATAGAACTTTTTGAATTGATGATAGAAATGACTGACATTCTCGAAGCCGGATTCCAAAGCGATTTCAATGACACGCAGCTCGGTGGTAAGCAGCAGATTGCGGGCCGTATTCAGCTTAAGCCGGTTGATATATTCAGTAGGTGTCTGCTGCAGATATTGCCGGAATGCCCGGTTTACGTGTCCGACGCTTCTTCCGGACAGCTTGTATAAGACTGGCAGCCCCCCGTTCAAGTTCTCCTTCGACTGCATTTTGGAGACGGCATACTCCAGCCACAAAGGGATTTCAGGCTGTCGTGCAGTTTCTGAAGTAGAAAAATATTGGGTGAGTATATCGATAAGAATGCCTTTGAGATAAATTCTGGCCCTGGCCCTGTTGGTGCTGGACAGCATTCTGAAGCGATCAAAATGGCGGATGAGCCCATCCATCTCCAACTGGGACAGCATGGCGATCGGAGGAATGGGAGCATTCAATAGTCCATCCGTGTAATCTACTTCATTCAGATAGGCGAAGGCTTCCGTAATGAGGCTGATCCGGCAGGGAATGTTCAGAAAGCAGCAGTCTCCGTCCTCATTCCGCTCATATTTATGAGTATCCTGGGGTCTGATAAATACGAGACAGCCAGGTCCCAGCAACTGGGTCTGCCCGTTCACGATATGCTTGCAGCTGCCCTCGCTTACGATGAAGAACTCATAGAAATCATGGGTGTGTTCCGGAGATACCTTACTTAAGGAATCGATCCAAAAAGGGTCTGCTAGCAATTCAGAATCAATATGGCTGACTTCACTATATTTAATCATGTCCTTGAATCCTCCAAATGACTAGGCTGATGTTAAAATAGCACACTACTCTAGTGAACACAACACAAGAAGTGAAACGCTTTCTTTAGTACAATGGAGTGGAGGCAAAAGGAAATAACTACACTCAGGAGGCACAGAATATGCTGCTTATCGATCTAAACGGACAATGGCAAATGAAACGACTGGATGGTACGGAATGGCTGGAGGCTAGCGTACCGGGCTCTGTCTATAATGATTTATTAAATGCGGGTCAAATGCCGGACCCGTTCTACCGGGAACAGGAATATGACGTTCTGGAATTGTCCAACTATGATTATGAATATGAGCGTACGTTCCAGGTGGATGCCGGGACGCTCGCGCATGAGCGAGTTATTCTCCGCTGCGAAGGGCTTGATACGTTATGCGAGCTGTTCCTGAACGGAGATAACATTCTGAACAGCAGCAATATGCACCGGACGTATGAGGTTGACATCAAGTCACTGTTGACGATTGGTGAGAACAGAATACAGGCGATTTTGCGTTCTCCGGTAGAATACTCCTTGCGTAAACAGAAGGAACTGCCGCTGACGAACTGCGCCGATGCCGTGGAAGGGATCTCCCACTTGCGCAAAGCACACTCCATGTTTGGCTGGGACTGGGGCCCAAAGCTGCCCGATTTGGGCATTTGGCGCAATATTTCCATACAGGGCTACGGACAATCCCGGCTTGACGATGTTTATATTACCCAAATCCATGAACAGAACAAGGTCACTTTGGATATCCGGGTGAGAACGGATGGCTGGCAGGAGGCTGAAAGAGAGCTTAGAGTCAAAATTCTGACTCCGGGCCAAGAGACACTAGAGAGCTGCGTGTCCGAGAAAGCGGGGACCGATCATCATATCTTGGTTGAAATCCTGGAGCCGGAGCTCTGGTGGCCGAACAACCTCGGGGAACAACCTCTGTATACGGTAGAGGTTTCCTTGACCCGGCAGCAGAACGAGCTTGACCGCAAGGAGCTGCGGATCGGACTGCGAACGATTACGGTCAAACAGGAAGCGGATCAGTGGGGAGAGTCCTTTGCGTTTGAGGTGAATGGAACGGCTATCTTCTCCATGGGTGCCGACTATATTTTGGAAGACAATATTCTGGCACGCTGCAACAGAGAGCGCACAGAGTGTCTGCTCCAAAGCTGCGTTGCCGCCAACTTTAATACGATACGCGTCTGGGGAGGCGGCTATTATCCGGAGGATTACTTCTATGATCTTTGTGACGAGTATGGCCTCATTGTCTGGCAGGATCATCTGTATGCCTGCGGCATCTATGCGCTGACCGAAGAGTTCCAGGATAACATTACTCATGAGACGGTTGATAATATGAAACGGCTGCGGCATCATGCTTCCTTGGGGTTATGGTGTGGAAATAATGAGCAGGAATTGGCCTGGGTCGAATGGGACTGGGAACATCTCACTTCCCTACAGCTTAAGGCGGATTATATCAAGCAGTATGAAGTATTGCTGCCTGCACTAGCCAAAGAAATTGACCCGAATACGTTCTATTGGCTAGCCTCGCCGTCCTCCAAGGGCAGCTTCGACAAGCCCAATGATGAGAACTATGGGGATATGCATTATTGGGGTGTATGGCATGGCAAAGAGCCCTTTACGGATTACCGGAAGCTTTATCCACGCTTTATGTCGGAATTCGGCCTCCAGTCCTTCCCGGCTCTGAAGACGATTGAAAGCTTTACTTTGCCGGAGGACCGCAATATTTTCTCCTATGTCATGGAATCCCATCAGAAGAATAACACAGGGAATGAGAAGATTCTCTATTACATCGGTGAGACTTATCAATATCCCAAGGATTTCGCCGCCATTCTATACGCCTCACAGCTTATTCAGGCGGAGGGCTTACGCTGTGGGGTGGAGCATTGGCGCCGGAACAGAGGACGCTGCATGGGAGCCCTGTATTGGCAGCTGAATGATTGCTGGCCTGTAGCCTCTTGGTCCAGTATCGATTATTACGGCAGATGGAAAGCGCTGCACTATGCAGCCAAGCACTTTTTTGCACCAATTCTAGTGTCGGCTCTGGAAGAAGGCACACAGGTTGCCCTTCATGTATCCAATGAGAGCAAGGAGGCCGTTCAGGGAGAACTAAGCTGGAGACTGCTGACCCCAACATCAGAAGTATTGCTTCAAGGTGCCAAACTAGTTGAAATTGCGGCATTCAGCTCTGCAGAGCTTGAACAGCTTGATTTCGAACAAGTGCTGGATACAAAAGCCAAGAAACGGGAGGCCTATCTTGAGTATTCTTTTGTGGCAGGGGAGACGAAGAGTGAAGGAACTGTATTGTTTGTGAAGCCGAAACATTTCAACTTTGCCGATCCCCAACTTGAAGTGAACTTCAAGGAAGAAGCTGACCAATTTAGCGTCACAGTGAAGTCTAGAGCCTTCGCCCGGTTTGTCGAGCTTGACTTCAAGGAGCTGGACGCTGTCTTCAGCGACAACTATTTTGATCTAGCAGCGGGAGTGGAGAGAGTCGTCACCATCACCAAAAAGGATCTTGGCACAGCGTACACCGCTGAAGAATTGCGCGAGCAGCTTACAGTTCGCTCCGTATTTGATATCTGAGTAGGAAGGACGATAAGAGAGCAGAAAGCCGATAGATAGGCACTCTTCAAGAATACCGGAATTACCATCATATGGCCGATGATGAATCGGATGCACAATAACAAAGCGCCACTGATCCTAGCATAGGATCGGAGGCGCTTTTACTGTAGCTTATTCATGTATATCTCGTAGAACCAGCAGAGGCCCTTTCTTACTGCGAAGTGTTTCTAACGATGTAAATAGTTTCTCCTGCAGCTGTCGGCATCACACCGACTTTACCAATGAGCAGCAGCGGTTGTCCGGAAGAGCCAGTGCAGATAGCGCCTTCTGCCCAAGGGATATAAAAAGATAAGCGGGAGCCAGCTTCGCTGACAATCTCCACCCATTGGACCTCCCCCGCCTCTAACGCCGCGCTGACCAGAAATCCACCTGCGGCGCGCAGCGTATGAAACTCTGCCAGTTTGTCTGCGGGCCAGTTCGGAAAGAAACGTAAAGATCCGTTATAGCTCTGTAACAGGCATTCGTTAATGACAGCAGGCAGCGAGAAATTCTCAAACCAGACGCCCATTCGGGACATGAAATCGAAATCTGCTGTGTCTGGGTAACGGCCCCCACTCATCAAGGCTCTGTCGGTGCAGGTGCCGTTCGGCAGGAGGCAATAAGCAATTTGCCGCTTGAACCGCTCCAAATCGAGAATGCCCAGCCGTGCTCCGGCCATATTGTAGAAGACCAGCTCATTCCCACCTTCGTTGCGGTGATTAAGGTAAGAATTAACCGCGATTTGGTAATCTTCCGGGGAGGAGTGAAGCCCATGCTCTTCTCCTGGAAAGACGGTTGTAACCGGAATCGGAACGTTATAGACTACTTCGGGGTCTTCACCCAACACCGATGTAAATACACGTCCATGCGAAGATTCAGCTGTTGGATACAGTGGAAATCTCTGTAGGATATCGTCCACCTCGCCTAGTAATGCTGATTCGGCATCCTCTGTTCCAAGAATAGTACAAGCCTGGATAAAAGCGTGGAAGATGAATTTAGTCAAAGTTAAATCGATCAGACAGTCGCTGTTTTTGGCAAAACCCGGGGCAATCTCGTACAACTCCGGTACGACCGTCGGGAAGATATGATAGCGGTCATCTTCCCAGCGTTCGCCCGAAGCTTCCGGACGTTTCATGTAATCAACCATGAACAGGACCGCTTCTTTAATGGGCTGAAAGGCGCGTTCCCGAAGGAAGACTTCGTTCATGGAGTACAGATAATGCCACCAGAGGCTCTGTACAGTCCATGGCGTTTCACATACTTCCCAGCCCCAGTGCGGGACAGGATAGGGCATCATGGTCATTTCAACGGGATAAGCAGAGTGGGGGAAATAGGCGCCCCGCAGACCATAATAGTCCCGCGCCCACTTGCGGCTAACCGGAAGTACATGTTCAACCATGTCTACATAAGGCAGATGTTTATCCAGATGGTTGCTGGAGAACGCCAGCCAGAAGGGCTGCTGTGTATTGTAATTCATATGATAGTCCCCGTGCCAGTCTGAGCCGATATTGCGGTAGCTCCAATTGGCGAACAGACCCGGACAGGTAACATCAGCCTTTACGGCGCAGTTAAAGAAATACAGGTTCCGGTACCAGGTTCTTTCTAAGAATTCGTCCTCCAGAGCAACGGCTGAACAACTCCAATAGGATCTCCACAATTCTTCTGAATGGGTGCGAGCCAAGCTGTAGCCGGACAGTTCAGGAGGCGCAATTTCAGCTTCCGTCTCTAGGACCGCGGCTGCAGAACCTTCCCATAATTCCACACAGGCGGAGCAACCCTGCATATTAACTTGTTTGTTCTTAGGATCAGATCCACCTGTTGCGGAAACTCTGACCGCTAACCGAAATGCCTTGTCCTGCGCATGTGCCATATATGGTGAAACCGGAGCCTCCAAGTACGGCAGAATTTGCGTGAAGGATTGTACCCCCGTTCCGGCATCACTTCCAACAATAGCTGCGGGAAATTCCTGCGGTGTTTCAGGATCAGGAATTAGCTTTACCTCCGAGAACAGGGGAAGCTCTTCTCCGCTGACAACATCCGTCATGCGCATCCAGAGCCGGTCTTGGTCGGCTTCTACGAAGATTTCGAACAACGCGGGTTTGCCGCCAATAAGGAAATCTACCGTGCAGCGTCCATTGGCAATATGGAGCGTATGTCCCAACACCTCTGCTTCGCGGCGATCAAAGCGGAGCAGCACTGAACCGCAGGGCATCGGTCTAGGATAGGTTTTGCGGTAATTATCCCCCGTCATTTCACAATACTCTTGATACCATGGATTATCGGTCATCTGTGGAAGGCTTGCCGGAAGTGCAGCAAATCTGGCGAATACCTCCTGAAAGGTCATGATTTCATCCGCGTGTTCCTCGGCAATTCGGATATCCCATACATTATTGTGTCCGAAATGGAGCATAACCGCATCGGGCCGGGTAGTGACAACAACGCCCAAGCCCCCATTGCCCAGCAGTGCTCCTTCAAAAAAATCCGTTGCCGGCCCTTTAAAATGGATATCGTGCCGGCTGGCTTGTTCATGGGCATTCACCTGTCGGTTCAATGATATAGAATGTAATTTCTGCACGATTGTTTCCTCCCTCATTAATTGACGTTTACTCTTCTAAATGTATCTAAACAACCAGCGGATGTATTTAGCGAAGGGTCTTATTTTTGCACGATTGTCGGATGAAATGTACCTTTGAAGCAGTGACGTAAGGAGATCACAGGGAGAAACGTACGCTAAACACTCCAAATGTACCTTTACGCTGTACCTGATAGACGCTAACATTTGAATTAGAAAGCGCTACCATTTAGAAACGTACAGAGAATTCTATGAAGCATGGAGGAATGAATGACAATGGCTAATCAGAAAAAGGTGAAATCGGAGTACATCTATGTCTTTTCAGTTATTTTGATCAGTGTGCTGGTGCTTGTAATCTCGCTGGTGTTACTAAAAGATTCTAAAGCATCCTCCGGTTTGAACGGGCTGCCCAATTATACGGAGATCCGCGGAGATTATAATGCAGAAGGCTTGAAATATGAGAAACAACCACATCTAGGGAGCAATACGGCTAAGGTCAAGGTGATTGAATTTTCCGACTTCAAATGCCCATCCTGCAAGCAGTGGGAGCAAACCTATTTTGAACGCTTCAAAAAGGAGTTTGTCGATACCGGCAAGGTGGAGCTTTTCTTTACGAATTTCGCCTTTATTGACCGTGATTCGATCATGGCAGCCAGTGCTGGCGAGGCAATCGCCGCCCAGAATAACGATAAATTCTGGGAATTCATGAGCAAATTATATGATCACCAAGGTGACGAGACGACGATTTGGGCGACTCCACAGTTTATGCTGGATTTCGTCAAGGACAATATCAGCGGGATTGATTATGACCGGTTTGCCAAAGACCTGCAGGATCACACCTACATGCTGCCGGTGAAGGAAGATTTCAAAACGGCCGCCAACTATGGGGTCAACGGGACTCCGTCGTTTATGGTCAATGGCACATTAGTATCAGACGACTCCTATGAGGCATTGGCTGCCGCCATTGAGGCCCAGTTAGCTTCCGCGGACTAATGAATTTCTCTTCCTTGCATCCTTATGTGTATCTCGCCACCCGCTATCCCTTTGCCAAAGGACAGTCCAGTTCAGAGCGGATTTGCTATATGAGCTCTATCTATTTGGTTAGCGAAGGATATGGAACGCTCATCACAGATGGAAGAACCTGCAGCGTGGGTCCCGGCACACTTGCCTATCTTCCAGCAGGCCAAATCCACGAATGGATAGCAGACCCACTTGAGCCTATGGTGCATTTATGCTGCTATTTTGACTGGCAGTTTGTCGAGAGAGAAGCGAACTTTGCGTGGGCCTGCCCCATCTGTTATGAGCCGGAGCAGTTGCAGCAGGCCTTGGTCGGTCCGGCATTCCCCTACCCGATCCCGGAAACGGCTAAGGTGGATTCGCTAAGTGTCTGGACTGATCTCTTTCAGAACTTCTACAAATCCGGAGAATACATCAATGAGCAGACCTTTATGCGGAATCTAACCATTCAGCGGAATTTCCAGACCTTTATGGACTATTTCCTGCATAACATGCTGAAGGATCAACCTATCCCGGACCGCCGGATCATCCAGCTGCTTGAACGCATGGAGCAGGATTTGCTTCACGATACACCCAAGCCCCTGGAAGTTTATTATGAGAGTCTGAATCTGAGTCGGGGACATTTCTTCGATATTTTCAGAAAATCTACCGGCTGTTCCCCCATCCAATACATGAACCGCTTCCGGCTAGGCCGGGCGAAGGAGGATTTGCTCCATACCCATCTAAGCATCACGGAGATTTCTGAAAAATATCATTTCAGTTCGGTGCACTACTTTTCCCGTTTATTCCACCGCCAGATCGGCCAGACTCCACGGGAGTTTCGGTTGCGTTGAACTTTTTATCTTTTTTCAAATATCCATAATCCCAACATCTCTGTTGGGATTATTTTTCGATAGAAGGCAATGAAAAACACCGTGTAACTATTATGCTCTATCTCAAGATCAGGGGTTGACCTAGTCAACCGGACTGAGGTGACCCTATTTGTTCGAAATCAGGTTATTTAAGAATTTGACGGACACTTGAGACGTTATTGACCCAATTTCTTCCCCCAAGGATCGTTTTTTGCTTCAATAGCGTCTTCTGAGTCCGCTTCCTGTTCTCACCCCCCCCAATATGTGAAATAGAGGCTCTACAGTCCGGCAAGTTTGATCTGTAACTATGCATGTTTTGTATTTTTGTCTCGTTGTTCATTCACTCGAATTCGTCAACCGCTGAGCCATTATCATAGGCAAGATAGATAGCGAAAGTAACCATCCTGGAAAGGTGACTGCTGCGAGCTTACTAATTATTTATTGTGTAAACGTTTGTATTTGCGTAAATAGATAGCTGAAAATTTAGAATGATAGCCGAAAAGATGCATTGACCAAAAAAAATTCAGAGCCTATAATCATAAACAAGGAAAATTCATTAGTTATGGAACTATATGGAACTGAATTGTTTCTTTCGGGTTCAATTGTAAACGCATACAATGAATTTTTTTATGTGAAATATGGATGGAGGCGGTTCATAAATCAACTTTCTTGTTATTCGTCTTTTTTTATCATTAATTGCAAACGTTTGCACTACGCAACTCCATTAAAATTTGATCAGGAGGTTGTTTATTTGTTACGGAAAAAAACTAGGAGTTTAGTTTCTTGGGTGATTATTTTTGCGTTATGCTTTAGCTTGTTCGGCTTATCGGGCGGGGCTTCGGCCAGTAATACTGATTATACAGTCACCTATACAAATTCTACTGCGGCAGCTGTGACACTGCATTGGTCCACGAATAATTGGACGAATACTACAGACACGGCTATGTCCAAGAACGGGACCACGTATACGGCGAACATCAACGTCCAGGAAGGTGCCACACTAATTTATTGTTTTCATATTACTTCTCCAACGGATAGCTGGGATAGCAATGGTGGGAAGAACTGGACGGTCATTATTCCTGTTGCCGGGAAATACGAAGCCGAGAGCGCAGCCTTATCAGGCGGTGCAAAAATAAGTTCGAACCACACTGGATATTCGGGAACCGGTTTTGTTGATGGATTCACAGCTACCGGAGCAACAACAACTTTCACCGTTCAGTCTTCCTCCTCAGCTGCGTATAATGCTACTCTCCATTACGCGAATACGACTGGCAGTGCCAAGAAAATTTCCATTTACGTCAATGGAGCAAAGGTAAAACAGATAGCTCTGGCGAACTTGGCAAATTGGGATACATGGGGGGACCAAACAGAAACACTCTCCTTACTGGCGGGGAATAATACAATTGCATACAAATACGACGCGGATGACAGTGGGAATATCAATTTCGACTATGTGACCGTCTTGGCTGGGTCCACTCCAACGGCTACCGCAACACCAAGTGCGACACCTACACCAACAGCTATTGTAACGCCCACTCCAACACCAACACCAACACCAACACCAACACCAACACCAACACCAACACCAACACCAACACCAACACCAACACCAACACCAACACCAACACCAACACCAACACCTATTGTAACGCCCACTCCAACACCAATTTCGGCTGGCTTAACGGTGCACTTTAAGAAACCCGCAAGCTGGAGTTCATCGATCCGAATCCATTACTGGAATCTGAGTCCGACAACTGTTCCTACAAGTGGCACGTGGCCGGGAATTCTAATGAATTCCGACGGAAACGAATGGTACAGCTATACTATTGCCACAGCTACGGGTGCAAGTATTATCTTTAATGACGGAAGTGGCAAACAGACGGCCGACTTGTCCCGCAGTGTGAAAGAAGGCTGGTACTACGCAGATAACGTATGGTATGATGCCAATCCGGACATTCCCAAGCTTCCGGTAATTTCAGTATCACCTGTGCCCAAAACTTACGATTCATCCCAAACAGTGACGCTTTCCAGTACCAACAGCGGCGATAAAATTTACTATACGACTGACGGATCGGCGCCTTCGGTATCATCGACCTTGTATACCTCCCCATTCCAGGTTGCTTCCTCATTGACCGTCAAAGCCTTTGGTATTAACTCCATCGGTCAAACGGGCAGTGTAGCCTCTTTCGCTTATGTGATTGACCTGAATGCGGATCTGCAAGCTCCAACAATCACAGCGAATTTGCCTGTTGGGAATTCTGCATCTTCGGTTACCGTATCTTTCAATCTGAAAGATAACAAGGCGGCAACGACTACTGCTTACTATACGGAAGATGGTAAGGAACCATCCACAAGCTCTAAAGTCTACATCTCTGGCAATGCATTGATTGGCTTGACCGGACCCTCCATTCTTGTCTCCAAGACTACGACTTTGAAATTTCTTGTTATAGACGGCGCCGGCAATCAAACTGCACAGAGCTTTGTCTACAACATTGGAAACTCGGGTGATTTCCGAGAAGACAGCATTTACTTCGTGATCACATCCCGGTTCTATGATGGCGATTCTAGCAACAACGTGCATGCATGGGATGATGCCAAGGCGGGGAATCCGGACTCGGACCCAGCTTGGAGAGGGGACTTTAAGGGGCTG
Organism: Paenibacillus monticola; assembly: GCF_009664975.1. Lineage (GTDB taxonomy): Bacteria > Bacillota > Bacilli > Paenibacillales > Paenibacillaceae > Paenibacillus_AQ > Paenibacillus_AQ monticola. Next base: position 159,562 of record NZ_WJXB01000011.1, on the reverse strand, counting down.
ATTCAAAAGCTCGATTACATCAAGGCCCTCGGATTCAGTGCCATCTGGATTACACCTGTTGTGCAGAATGCGAGCGGTTATGATTATCATGGTTACCACGCTATTAATTTTGCCAAAGTAGATCCAAGGTATGAATCGACCGGAGCTTCCTATCAGGAGTTAATCAACGCGGCACATGCCAAAGGGCTGAAGATTATTCAGGATATCGTCGTCAATCATACCGGTAATTTCGGTGAAGAGAATCTGTTTCCTATGTTCAAAAAAGATGCGACTAAGGCAGACACAGTTAGCAACTTGATCAAAATATCAACTCAACTGCCGTCGAACTATAATTCCATGACCCCTGATCAGCAATATCAGGCAAGGCTGACTTTAATGAAGACCGCAGAAACTAATAATAATATCTACCATACCGAAAAGAGCCTTTCCTGGGAGTCTTATACCGTACAGACAGGACAGATTGCCGGAGACTGCGTGGACTTAAACACGGAAAATCCTGTAGTTGATCAATATTTGATTGACACCTATAACCAATACATTGACATGGGTGTGGATGCTTTCCGTGTCGATACGGTGAAGCATGTGAGTCGATATATTTTCAACAAATACTTTGTTCCTGCCTGGAAGACAAGAGGCGGCTCAGACTTCTATGTCTTTGGTGAGGTGGCTACCCGTTACAGAGATGTCTGGAACAGCGGGATTCCGGCGATTTCAACGCCATTCTATACGTGGAAAGATTCGAAATCATATCCGGGTGACGGGAAAAATGATTACGCTTCCAATAAGTTATCCGTTGAACAAGAATGGGCAGATAATGCTACCACAGCAGGACAGCCAACTTCGAACAATGCTTTTTTAAATGGCAATACCTATCATGCACCGGATTATTCGATGAAATCGGGTATGGATGTAATTGACTTTCCAATGCATTGGGCATTCAAGACCGCTCAGGAAGCATTCAGTATGAGAAGTGGTGACCAATATTATAACGATGCTACTTGGAATGTAACCTATGTCGACTCTCATGACTATGCACCCGATCAAGCTCCGGAAAATCAAAGATTTGCAGGTACACAGGATACTTGGGCAGAGAATCTCGATCTGATGTTCACCTTCCGCGGAATACCCGCTATCTTCTATGGAACTGAAATTGAATTCAAAAAAGGGGCGGTCATCGATCCGGGTCCAAACGCACCGCTCAGCTCAACAGGTCGTGCTTACTACGGTGACCACATGGAGGGCAGTGTTACAGTTCAAGATTATGGGAAATATACCAATGCCAGTGGGACACTGGCGGAATCATTGAATTATCCGCTGGCGAAACATATCAGACAACTCAATTTAATCAGAAGAGCGGTTCCGGCTTTGCAAAAAGGCCAGTATTCAACAGAGAATGTAACGGGCAACTTGGCGTTTAAAAGAAGATATACCGACAGTGCCAAAGGCATTGACAGCTTTGCATTGGTTACGATTTCGGGAAACGCTACGTTTACCGGAATTCCTAATGGGACTTACGTGGATGTAGTGACTGGTGATGTCAAAACTGTTACAAACGGCACTATTACACTGACTTGCTCCGGCAAAGGAAACGCAAGGGTATATGTATTGAATGGAAGCGGTGGAATTGGAGAGACGGGAACCTACCTGAAGTAGGCTGTAGTATGTCTTAATTGAAAGAAGCAATCCTATTCCGGTATTCTACTGGACTGAGATTGCTTCTTCATATTACAGTTATAGATGAACGGATGGTTTGGACATGATCTATCCATTTGAAGACCTGTTATTTATTGAAAAGAAGAGCTAGAAAGGAAGGTGTAACAAGTGAAGGTCTACGAATTAAATGTTAGTCTAGAAACTATAAGATTAGCTGCTGTGAAAAGTGAAGTGATGTCAATTCATCCTATAGGATCTGATTTTAATGGAGAATCGAAGATTAAGGGATGGTGGCCCATCCAAGTTGAGACTCTTCACAAAAATACTTATAGCGATTTTCCGTACTATTTAACAGAGATACCGCTGGTATCAGAAAAAGTTAAACGGATTCTTGAGCCATATATAGCAGATGAAGTAGAGTTTTTACCGTTAATCCATGAAGGAAAGAATATATATATGGTAAATGTAATAAATATTTTAGATTGCATAGATTGGCAAAGTTCGGAGGTTGACTGGTTCAAAGAAAAGTATTTTATGGGTTTTATTAAACTGAGATTTAATTTCTCAAAAATACCCAACAATATCTATTTGTTCAAGATAAAGGAAACATCTGGAACGAGAGTATATATCACAGATGCATTCAAAGAATTAATTGAACGCAATCATCTCCAAGGATTGGATTTGTCTGTAGTATACGATTCAGATTTTACAGAAGAAAAGGAACAGGAACAGCAACAAAATTATGAAGCAGCGTTGCAGGCTATTGAGAATAGCAAGGGTCCGGAGTTTTCCTATGAAGAAGCCGAGCTAAGAGTAGATCAGAATAAAGCCGTTGCCAGTGGGAAATGGAGAATGCAGCTGGATGACAAAGGAAACTTTTGGTTAGGGGATTTGACACTTGAGCTAACTTACAGCTGGGTGAGACCGGTATATATTCCGCCAATTCTGTTAGGGTACCAGTGGCATGAGACTGAAAGGTCCAAATTCTAATTCAATCATCCATGGAAGATTGACAGAAATAAGGCCGCTGGCTATACTTGAAATGTTAAAATGAAAATCGGACAAAACGTTGATGAAATGAAGTACGCCAAGATAATGGCTTCCTCAGAGAACAGGTTCCTTTACGAAAGAGTTCGTAATGGCTGCGAGAACCTTGAAGACTGGCTGGCGGAAAGCTGATTTCGGAGTGTGAGGACAAGCTCACCGGGGGTTCCCGTTAACAGCCGCGACAAGGCGATCGTCTGCAATTGTCTCGTAATAATATACGGGTCAAGGCGATAACCAGGGTGGTACCGCGATATTAATCGTCCCTGAATTCTCAGGGGCGTTTTTTTTGTTTTTCGGCGTATGTGCCGCATTAAATATGTAGACGGGGGCTGTACATTATGAAAGCAAGTGAAATCCGTTCTAAATGGCTGCAATTTTTTGAAAGTAAAGGTCACAAGATTGAACCCAGCGCGTCGCTCGTTCCCCATAACGATCCTTCGCTGCTCTGGATTAACGCAGGTATGGCACCGCTGAAGGCCTACTTTGATGGCCGGGAGGTTCCAGAGAATCCGCGGCTGGCCAACTCGCAGAAATGTATTCGTACCAATGATATCGAGAACGTCGGCAAGACGCGCCGCCACCATACTTTTTTTGAAATGTTGGGCAACTTCTCCATCGGCGATTACTTCAAGGAAGAAGCGATTACCTGGGCTTGGGAATTCCTGACGGGCAAAGAGTGGATTGGCTTCGATCCGGAGCGCATTTCTGTGACCGTGTTTCATGAGGATGAAGAAGCCTTTAAGCTGTGGAACGAAAAAGTGGGACTGCCTGCTGAACGTATCATAAAACTGACAGATGATAATTTCTGGGATATCGGTGAAGGCCCTTGCGGGCCCTGCTCGGAAATCTTCTATGACCGTGGCGTTGCCTACGGCAGCGACATGTCGGACCCGGAAATGTACCCTGGTGGAGAAAATGAACGTTGGCTCGAAGTTTGGAACCTAGTATTTTCACAGTTTAACCATAACAAGGACGGCAGCTATACACCGCTTCCTAATAAGAATATTGATACGGGTGCTGGTCTGGAACGCTTTGCTTCCATTTTGCAGGATGTGGATTCCAACTTCGACACGGATCTGTTCCAACCTATTATTCAAAAAACCGCTCAGCTCGCTGGCATAACCTATAAAGACAATCTGGAACAGGATATCGCGCTTAAAGTCATCGCTGACCATGTGCGTACGGTTACTTTTGCTGTCGGTGATGGTGTACTTCCTTCTAATGAAGGACGCGGTTATATCATCCGCCGTTTGCTGCGCCGTGCTGTCCGTTACGGCAAGACGTTGGGACTCGATCGTCCTTTCCTGCATGTGCTTACTGAAACTGTTGGTGAAGTTATGGGCGTTTACTATCCATCTGTAGTGGAGAACCGTGAATATATCGCGAAGATTATCCGTACGGAAGAGGAACGTTTCCATGAGACCTTGTCTGACGGACTGGCTATTCTGGGCGAGATTAGTGCCAAAGCCAAAGCGGATGGACTTCCCACAATCGCGGGTGCCGATGCGTTCAAGCTGTATGATACGTATGGCTTCCCGTTCGATCTGACGGAAGACTTTGCGGCTGAGCAAGGCCTTACGGTAGACCGCGAAGGTTTTGATTCAGCCATGCAGGAGCAACGCGAACGTGCGAGAGCCGCACGCCATGATGGCGGAAGCATGAAGATACAGGGCGGAGTTCTGGGTGAATTGACGGTTAAAAGCGAATTTGTTGGTTATAATGACTCGGTAACAGAGTCGGAAATTATGGCAATCGTGCTTGATGGTGTATTGGTGGATGTGGCTGGCGAAGGTGCAGAGTGCCAAGTTATATTGGGCACAACACCATTCTACGCGGAAAGCGGCGGACAAGTGAGCGATACCGGCGTGCTGACTGGCGGTTCTGTGACCGCTAAGGTGAAAGGGCTGTTCAAAGCTCCACACGGACAGCATGTTCACCTAGTAACCGTGGAAGCTGGAGAGTTAAGAGTGGGTGATACTGTCCGCGCTGAGGTAAATCGTGCACAGCGTGAGGATATCGTGAAGAATCATACCGCGACTCATCTGCTACACAAAGCTTTGAAGGAAGTACTTGGCGGTCATGTGAATCAGGCCGGTTCTTTAGTAGAAGGCGCACGTTTGCGCTTCGACTTCTCGCATTTCGGGGCCATTACCCCAGAAGAATTGAGCGACATTGAGCAGCGTGTGAATGCGCAGATCTGGCGCGGTTTAGATGTAGTTATTGAGAGCAAACCGATTGATGAAGCCAAGGAAATGGGTGCAATGGCGCTCTTCGGCGAAAAATATGGCAACATCGTCCGTGTCGTTCAGGTTGGCGATTACAGCTTGGAATTATGCGGTGGCTGCCATGTCGCAAATACTGCACAGATTGGCATCTTCAAGCTGCTTAGCGAGAGCGGGATCGGCTCCGGTGTGCGCCGGATCGAGGCAGTAACCGGACGTTACGCTTATCAGTTTACAGAAAGCCAGCTTGATCTGCTCAAGCAGTCGGCAGGACTATTGAAATCGTCGCTGAATGATGTTCCGAAACGGATTGAAGCTTTGCACGCTCAAGTTCGTGAGCTTTCGCGTGAGAATGAATCGCTGCAGGCCAAGCTGAGTGTTACCTTTGCAGCTGAACTGACAGGAAGCGTGAAGACTGTAGGCGAGGGGACACAACTACTAGCTGTTTCCGTTCAAGCTGGAAATATGGACGCGCTGCGGACTACCGTGGATGAACTGAAATCCAAGTTGCCTGATGCCGTGCTGGTGATAGGCGCAGCTATGGACGATAAAGTGAATTTTGTCGTAGTTGTACCGCAAGAGCTGGTGAAAAAAGGCTTCCATGCTGGCAAACTGGTGAAGGAAATTGCTGCAGTCTGTGGTGGCGGTGGCGGTGGACGCCCGGATATGGCACAGGCTGGTGGCAAGGATGCTTCCAAGCTGGCTGAGGCACTGACTAAAGCTGAAGAACTTGTGGCCGCGCTGGCGTAGCAGCTTGTCGTATTTTCACGGAAATACGCGGTTGACAATAGCTTGAAAACCAAAAAAATCATTATTTTTGTGGACAAAATGCCAAAAAAAGCGTTATTTTCGGGCAGGATTTCCTCGTTGGACCCTGAATATGTTATGATGAAGGCAGCAAGTAAGCTGTACAGCAGCAACTTTGCGAAGGCGCCTATAAGGGTGATTTTGCAGAAGGAAGGTGTCACAAATGGACTCCATGGACAAAACAGTCAAATTCAATGTGAAGGGCGATGAAAAGGAAGCTTCTCCCCAGGAAATACTGCTCGCCGTATACGATGCACTGGTGGAGAAAGAGTACCATCCGATCAATCAGATCGTGGGGTATCTTCTTTCCGGAGATCCGGCTTACATTCCGCGCCACAACAATGCGAGAAGTTTGGTCCGGAGAAAAGAACGTGATGAGCTGATTGAAGAATTGGTCCGTTTCTATCTTGCCAATCATCGGGTGGATAACACCAAATGATGAAGAAGTTAGGTTTGGATTACGGCGACCGTAGAATCGGAGTCGCCACAAGCGATATTTTCGGTTGGACTGCGCAATCGCTTGAAGTTATTGAGCGGCGTGGTAACGGCAATGAATTTGTACGTATCCGTGAACTCGTCAAGGAGCACGAAATCGGAGAGATTGTAGTGGGTCTGCCGAAGAATATGAACGGTTCTATAGGCTTCCGTGGTGAGATCTGCATAGAGTTTGCTGACAAGCTGCGGGAGGAATTACAATTGCCCGTACACCTTTGGGATGAGCGTCTGACGACGGTATCCGCACAACGGGTACTGATTGAAGGGGACGTCAGCCGGAAGAAACGCAAAGGGCTTGTAGATAAAATGGCTGCAGCCCTGATTTTGCAAAATTTTTTGGATGCTAATAGTAAAAGGTGAGGGGTGCGCGGATATGACAAACGAGCAGATTGGCCAAGAGGAAGAACCAGAGATCATCTATATTCCTGATGAGGAAGGTAATGAAGAGGAATTCGAAGTCATCATGAAATTTGAGGTTGATGGTTCGGATGCCAAATATATGATGGTGGTTCCGCTGGATTCCGAGGACGAGGAAACGGACGAGGTTTACGCGTTCCGTTATGAGGAAGAAGGCGACGATCTGCAGCTGTTTATGATCGATAACGACGAGGAGTGGGCGATCGTCGAAGAGACGTTCAATACACTGGTAGACGAGCTGGATGGAGAAGAGGATAATGACTGATTTTTCTGCTGATCAAGTGGTATGGTCGTCCAAGCTCAAAGAAACTTATGGAGAAACAGTAGAACTGGAAGATGAGCAGGGCGAGTCTTCCGTTTACAATATTATCGCAGAATTTGAGATAGGTGATCGTGGTTATGCGGTACTGGGAAGCCCCGGAAAAGATATAGAAGATGAGATCATGCATATTGTGTTCTCTCCTGATGGTTTGCCGGAGCTCGAAAGTATCGAGGACGATGAAGAGTGGGAAGACATCTCGGAGCTGTACGATGAGCTGACTTTTCCCGGCGATGATGCGTAAATAAGACCACATGTATCTTACATTTAGGGGTAACGCGGAAGAGAGCGGAGATTTCCGCTCTCTTTTTGCTGGGAATATAAGAGCTTATTGGCTTCATTAGAGCCTTCCCATGAAATATATGTTGAATTTAAGACAATTCAATTTTATACTTTAGTTTCGGAAAGTGAGGAGACACACTTGAAATCCGTTATTCGCACTGTGCTAATTCTTATTCTTTTGCTGGTAGCAGCAGGAGGGGGTGGGGCATGGTACATTTGGAATGGAATGCAGCCGGTCGAGCCTGCAGGGCCAGCCGTTACATTTACGATAGAAAAGGGCATGGGAAGCGCGGAAATTGCGGACCTGCTTGAGCATAATGGCATCATTCGTAAGAGTCTTTTTTTTAAAGGTTATTTAAAATGGAGTAAGGAAGGTTCGTTGTTCAAGGCAGGTACTTATACGGCCAGTCCAGGTGACACCTATGACGATCTCATTACCAGGCTGAATCAGGGCGATGTAGTGAAGACGGAAATGGTCAACTTCACGATTCCTGAAGGATTTACGGCTGATCAGGTTGCAGCCAAGCTTGCTACTGCCTGGAATCAGGATGCTACTGTTTTTCTGGGACTCCTCAATTCAGGTGCGGGATTAACAGAAGCTGATGTTCTGGGTATACCGCAGGATCAGAAGCTTCGGCACCGCCTTGAAGGATACTTGTTCCCGGAAACCTATGAATTGGCTAAGGACAGTACTCCGCAGGAGATTGTGGAGGCTATGCTTGAGCAGCTAACGAAGAAGCTGGATACGATTCCAGACTGGCGCCAGAAGCTGAAGGAGCGGGGAATATCTCTGCATAAGCTTTTGACAGTGGCTTCGCTTGTGGAGCGGGAGGTAGTTGTGGACTCGGAGCGCCCGCTTGTAGCAGGTATTATCTATAACAGGCTGGATGAGGGGCAGAAGCTGGAGATTGATGCGACCGTACAGTATTTGTTGGAGAAGCAGAAAGCGAGATTGTACAACAAGGATTTGAAAGTCGACAGCCCTTATAATACGTATAAGTATGCTGGTCTTCCTCCGGGACCTATCAGCAATCCAGGGTTAGCGTCTATACAGGCGGCGTTGGAGCCTAAAGCTTCTGACTATTTCTACTATGTTACTAAAAAGGACGGCACTCAGGGCCATTTGTTCGCCAAGACTTACAAGGAACATTTAGCCAATATTGAAAAAAGCAAACAATCCGCGCAATAAACTATTAAAATAAAGAGTGGTGCTTACAAATGATTAAGAAACCGGAGCTGTTGGCAACGGCAGCTTCCTTGGAAGAAGCGGCTATATTGCTGAATGCTGGAGCGGATGCGCTGCTGATCGGGGATGACCGTTTCGGGATGAGATTAGCTGGACATTTCTCGCTGGACGATACAGCAGCAGTGATAGACATGGCACATGCACGAGGCTGCAAAGTATACTCCAGTCTGGGAGGACTGATGCCTAATCGTCTGCTGGACGAGCTTCCTATCTATGTATTGGCAATTGGAGCTCTTGGGATCGATGGTGCTGAATTCGGTGATCCCGCCGTGCTGGCAGCCGTGAAGCAGGAAGCACCAAGCCTGAAGCTGCATTGGAATGCTGAAATGACCTCCACTAATTATGCCACGGCGAATTATTGGGGCCGTAAGGGAGCTTCGCGGGTCGTACTGGCCCGTGAGCTGAACATGGAGGAAATGACGGAAATGGTGCCATTGCTGGAAGTGGAGGCACAGGTTCAGGTCCACGGCATGACGAATATTTATCATTCCAAGCGCAAGCTTGTACAGAGCTATATGTCTCATCAAGGTCGCCCTAGTGATGGGGGGAGCCTTGGCAAGGAACGTGGTCTCTTTCTGATTGAGGCGGAACGCCAGGATGAGAAATTCCCGATCTATGAGGATGAGAATGGTACACATATTATGAGCTCAGACGATATTTGTATCTTGGAGGATCTTCATATTCTGATGGAGGCTGGTGTACAGAGTCTCAAAATAGAAGGTCTATTGAAGCCGATTGCCTATAATGCGGCGGTTGTAAAGGCGTACCGCAAGGCTATTGACCTTTATGCTGCTGATCCGGAAGGGTATGCTTTCCAGGAGGAGTGGCTTGACGGAATCAAAGGTCTGCAGGACCCGGAGCGGGAGCTTTCGTTCGGATTCTTTTATAAAGAACAAGTATTTTAATTGGAAGGGGAGAACAGGAATGGGAACCATGACAAAGCCGCAGCATAAGGGCAAACGTTACCGTCTGGACAAACCGGAGCTCCTCGCTCCGGCAGGTAATTTGGAGAAGTTGAAATTCGCCGTGCATTATGGCGCGGATGCAGTTTATATCGGGGGGCAGAAATACGGCCTGCGTTCAGGAGCAGATAATTTCAGCTTCGAGGAAATGCGTGAAGGTGTGGAATTTGCCAAGAAATATGGTGCTAAGGTATTTGTCGCAACGAATATTTATGCTCACAATGAAGATATCGCCGGAATTGAAGAATACCTGCGTAACTTATATGAAGTCGGCATCGCTGCTATTATTGTTGCAGACCCTGTTATTGTGGATACAGCGCGTCGCTTGGTACCGGGCTTAGAGGTGCATCTCAGCACCCAACAGTCCACTTTGAACTGGCAGGCTGTGGCCTTCTGGAAGGAAGAAGGTCTGCCACGTGTTGTATTGGGTCGGGAGACCAGCCTGGAAGAAATCGCCGAGATTAAAAAGCATGTCGATATCGAAATCGAAAGCTTTATTCATGGCGCGATGTGTTCCTCTTATTCTGGACGCTGCACGCTGTCCAATCACTTCACAGACCGCGATTCCAATCGCGGTGGCTGCTGTCAATCCTGCCGCTGGAAATATGACCTGTTCGAGGATGCGCGTCCTGAAGGTCCTTGGGTGTCAGAGGAAGAGCAGGCCGAGGCGCAAGAATCTCCAGAGCCTTTGCTGCCGGGTGTGACTCAGCTCCCACTGCATCAACCGGAGGATAATCCTTTTTCGATGGGATCTAAGGATCTGTGTATGCTCGAAAGCATCCCTGAGCTGATTGAAGCAGGTATTGACAGCTTTAAGATTGAGGGCAGAATGAAGTCCATCCACTATGTGGCTACGGTCGTCAATGCCTATCGTAAGGCTATTGATGCCTACATGGCAGACCCTGAGGGCTATGAACTGAAGCAGGAATGGCTGGATGAGCTGAACAAGGCGGCGAACCGTCCGCTGAATACAGGATTTTTCTATGATACACCGGATCATGAGGATCATATTTATGAGCCTGAGGAAAAGGCGACTCCTTTTGATTTTGCAGGATTGGTCTTGGAGTATGATGCAGACAACGGTACAGCACTGATTCAGCAGCGCAATAATTTCAAGCCTGGACAGCAGGTGGAGTTCTTTGGTCCGAATAATACACTGTTCAAACAGACTGTGGGAGAACTGTGGGATGAGGAAGGCAATGTGCTCGATGCTGCCCGCCATCCGTTGCAGCGTGTACGACTGAAAGTGGATCAGCCAGTAGCCTATTTTGATATGATGCGGAAGAGAAAGTCTTCCTGATTATCTTCAGAGAGGTTCCCTATTATTAAGAGAACCTCTCTATTTTCTTGGGGAATTATTAAAAAAAAGCTAAAAGATATAAAAAATCACATAAAATTCTTCGAAAATCTAAGATATAAGAGCTGAGAAGCCGATATATATTCTAGTTAACGCTTACATACATCCTCAAAACTAACTGGCAGGTGATCTTAATGGCGACTCCTAGACAGGAGAGTAAGAAGGAAGATAAGAAAGAAAGAAGGATTAGAGTGGTTAAGAAAAATGAGAAGTCGGCGATAGTACAGGAAGCAGAGACTAACTCTATGGGCGAAGCGCCTACAACAAACAGTGGTAAGTTGAAAAAGGGGTTTCGAAAGATATCACAGCTAGACTATAAGAGTACACTACGGGGCTCGGTAGGGCAGATGAAGAAAGTCAATCCAGTGAAGTCGGTTGGAGTGAAGCTCTTTTTGATCTTTTTATGCTCAATCGTTATTGTAGTGCTGGCGCTTGGCATCTTGTCCTATACCAAAGCAAAGAATACGATCAAGAATAATGTATCAGAGGCTAACCGCCAGACCATTATTCAGACCTCAGAGAAGCTGGACATTATGCTTAAGCAGTATGAGAATCTAGCGCTTCAGATGTTTTTCGATCCACAGACTCAGACTCAACTGTCTGAGTTGAAGGCTGCAGCAAGCAATTACGATAAATTTGTAGCTACGGACGCAATCAGCAAGAAGCTTACCAGCCAGACAACAGCGGACACTAATATAGTTAGCATTACATTAGTACCCGACAACGCTGACATGGATATTATTACAAGTGGCAGCTCAGGCCTTAAACTAGATGGCATAAGAGAGCAGGCCTGGTTTAAACAGGCAGTGGCCAATACGAAAGATTATCAACCTTATTATTCAACGGAATCGAAAAGTGCCCTGAACTACTGGTTCTCGACATCCGTCCAAGGCAATGGCGAGAAAAACGTTGCTATGGCACGCTCGCTCAAGAATCTTGGCGAAAACACAGGTTATGTAGTACTGCTTGAGATGAAGAATAAAGTACTGGAAGACGCCTTCACAAGCGTCAAACTGGGAGATGGATCCCATATTCAACTTGTCACAGCAGAGGGAACTGTAGTAGCCTCTAATTCTCCAGAAGCAGATGGAAAACCATCGGTATATGGTTTTATTAAGGATAGCAAGACCAACAGCAACAGCCAGGAAACAACGGATGCAGATGGGGAAGATCTACTGGCCGTGTTTAATCCGATGCAGAAAGCCGATTGGAAGCTGGCAGGTGTAGTTCCAACGGGTGAACTTGTGAAGGAAGCCCGTCCGATTCTGATGACCACCTTTATTGCCGCTGGTGCAGCGGCGCTGTTGGCTGTTCTGATCGGATTTTGGATGGTTCGCATGATTGCTCGCCCATTGGCCCATCTTAAGGATCTGATGGTTCAGGGTGCAAAGGGTGATCTAAGCGTACGTACGGAATATACATCATCTGATGAAATAGGCCAACTATCCACTTCATTTAACATTATGATGGGACGTATTACAGAGCTTGTATCGCAGACGACAGAAACGGCCCGCGATGTGCTTGAAACCGCAGGCGAACTTGGCGATGCTTCACGCAAAACAGCGATATCTGCGCGGGAAATTGCTTCAGCAACAGAAGAGATTGCCAATGGAGCAGGCAGTTTGGCACTTGAGGCCGAACGTGGCAGCGATCTGACAGATCTGATCGGAACGCAAATGCAAACTGTGATTTCTGCTAACGCAGAGATGGACGAAGCGGCACGCAGTGTTGGAGAAGCCAGTGGACAGGGAGCATCTCAGCTGGAAGTGCTGCTGGATCAGACAGGCCGTACCGGAGAAATGACTGGTGCTCTTGTAGAGCGGGTTAACAATCTGAAAGAAACGGTCTTCTCAGTAATCAAGGTGCTGGATGTTATGAAGAACATCACGCAGCAGACCAATATTTTATCTCTGAATGCGACGATAGAAGCTGCACGAGCAGGCGAAGCAGGACGGGGCTTTATGGTTGTTGCAGGCGAAGTCCGGCAGCTGGCTGATCAGTCCAAGCAATCTATTGCGCTTGTTGCTGGTATTACAGATAAGATAATGGAAGAAATGAATCTTACCGTAGCAGCGTTGTCAGAGGTTGCGCCGCTCTTTAAACAGCAGATGAGCTCTGTGAAGAGTACGAGTGATATCTTTATATCCGTCAAAGGGCAGATGAATGACTTCATTACGAGTCTGGAGTCAGTGACAACAGCGATTAGCAGTCTGAATCATTCGCAGGGTGTATTATCTGAAGCAATGGGCAATGTCAGTGCGGTAGCGCAGCAATCATCGGCGACATCGGAAGAAGTGGCCTCACTCAGCAACGAGCAACAAAGTGTGAGTGATCATCTTGTATCATTGTCCGGCAAGCTGGAGAGTGCTTCTGGCCAATTGAAGGACAAGCTGTCACTGTTCACCATTTAATAAAGCTAACAGGAATTACTGTTAGCTAGTTGTTCCCAATAAACCGCTTCTTCCTCGTGAAGAAGCGGTTTATTGTTGTGTAATGAAGCACTTCCCCGTATAATAATTTTGTTAGGTATTTGTTATGATTTGATAAAAAGTTAGGTAAATTGCCTTGAGGAGAAAGACCCAATGAAAGTTAAACGTAATTTCAGCTGGTGGTCCATTATTGCGGACATGAGCATGGAACGCAAGCTACTCCTCGTGTTTTTAATTATTATTACACTCCCGCTCTCCTTCATCAGTGTAATCACCTACAAGAGTTATTCGGGGTCCATCCAAGGAAACACCATTGCTTATTCGGAGAAATTAATCGATCAAATGATGGATGGAATAGATGATTATATTGAGGATATGAAGCGTATTTCATCAATGCCAGCCTATGTAAATGATATTAAGCAGAATCTGATCCGTTCGAACCGCTATTATGAACAAAAAAATATAATGGGTGGTAGTAGCGGCAGCGCCTCGTTGTCTCCTGGTGATTTCGATTTACTGCTGTCCATCCAGCGAGGGATCGAAGGGAATATCTCCTTTATTAACAATATCAAGAGTGGTGCGAACTCGGTTTACATTTTTGATGGGTATGGCAATGGATATTATTCGGCCAAGGATGGGGGTGTACGCCTTGATCTGAAAGAGAGCTATAAGTTTTGGAGCGAGCAAACCAAAGATTCCAATGGAGAAGCATTGTTGTTCGGTACTCAGGCGTATACGAGTAATCTACAGAGTACACGTTATGCATTTACCGTAGTTCGTAAAATTGTTGATGGACTGTGGAATCCAATTGGGCTGATCGCAGTGGAAGCCAACATTAGCAACATGGAGAACCAGGTTACTGAGCTGGATAATGTAACCCACGGCAAGTCGCTGATTGTTGATGAGAAAGGTACAGTGGTCTATGACAGTGATAAATCGCTGCTCACTACCGATATTTCTCATTCTGAGCTATTTCAGAAGGCCGCAGGCATTGCCGGAAGCTTCTACGATACTGTAGACAACGAAGAACGGCTAAATATATATTCTAGTTCGACCAAAACCAACTGGAAGGTGATCATCTCCATTCCGGTTGATGAACTGACCCGAGATGTGAAGGTAACCCGCAATGTAACGCTTGCTGCTACGTTAAGTATTATTGTATTGGCCCTTATGATCTCGATTATTCTATCCTTTGCCTTGACCAAACCGCTCACGCAAATGATTCAGCTGATGAAAAAAGTGCAGGGTGGCGACCTCGATGTGACGTTTAGAGTGCAACGGCGGGACGAAATCGGCCTGCTAGGGCATCAGTTCAATCGAATGCTGGCCCGCATCAGGCAGCTGATTCAGGATATTTACCAGATTGAAGAGCAGAAGAAGGAAGCGGAGCTGCAGGCGCTGCAGAGTCAGATCAATCCACATTTTATCTATAACACGCTTGAATCGATCCGGATGACTGCTGAACTTAATGATGATATCGAAGCCGCTGATATGATCTCCATCCTAGGCAAGCTGCTCCGATATAGTACAAGCGATGTGACTAGCAGAACAACGATGAAGCAGGAGCTTGGCTATGTACGCAATTATGTGGAACTGCTTAACTGCCGTTACCCTAACCGGTTCCTGCTGCAGATCGATGTTCCGCCGGAGCTCGACAATTACTCTATTATTAAGCTAGTCTTTCAACCCATTATTGAGAATGCCGCATACCATGGTCTGGATGATAGCAAGTCGCAGATGCATCTAAGCATCAAATGTGAGTATACGGAGAACATGTTGCTTTTTCATATCCGAGACGATGGCTGCGGTATGGATGAGGCTACCTTGGACAAGCTTAATACCGCTATGGAGAAGGAAAGCCCACCGAAGAAAAGTATCATCGGGGGTATCGGTATGAAAAATGTGCATCAGCGTGTACGGCTTCATTATGGAGCAGCATACGGCATTAAGGTATACAGTGAGCCTGGAAACGGTACCGATGTTATCCTATCTCTACCACTGTTGGAAGCAGAACCTATGTTGGGATGAAAGAGTCAGTGAATGAGAGGAGATTGTCCGCTTGAAGGGGATGAGAATACGTTGGACTACAGTGCTGCTGCTCTTTCTGCTGGCGACAGGTTGTGAGAGCCAGAACAACAAACAGATAGCATCTACACCGTCTCCAACCGGAGACCAGGGAATATCCAGACTGTCAGGCAATATAGTCATGCTGACGAACCGGATCGATCTGATTGAGAATGGAGCTTTTCAAGGCTATGTGGACCAGTTCAAACAAAAATATCCGCAAGCCAACGTGGAATTTGAAGGCCTCTCCAATTACGCAACGGATATTCTGGTGCGCCTGTCTACAAGGGATGCTGGTGATGTACTGTTGCTTCCCGTTAATCTGCCAGCAAAGGAATTGGATTATTTCTTCGAGCCGTTGGATGAAGCTACATCTGCACATGAACGTTTCACTACATTTGCTACATACGGCGGTAAAAGATACGGACTATCGACAGGAACCACTACTAGTGGCATTGTCTACAACAAACGGGCGTTTGAACAAGCGGGTATTCTCGAAATCCCTAGAACGCTTGATGAATTCTATGCAGCTTGCGCCAAGCTGAAGGAGGCCGGAATAACGCCGCTTTATATGAATTATGGAGCCGTCTGGCCGCTGCGAGAATGGGGCAATAATCTGGTCAACTATATGACCGGGAACGCTGAGTATCTAAATAATATGGTGAGCGAGGATAGTCCATGGCAGCTAAACAATGAATGGGGCAAGTCGTTGTCCATTGCCAGAACAATGATTGCGAAAGGTTATGTGGAGGATCAGCTGTTCTCGAACAATTGGGAAATATCCAAGACCAAGCTGGCCAAGGGCGAGGTGGGTATGTATCTGCTCGGGAACTGGACGATCCGCCAGGAGTTTGACGCGGGGGCTTCACCGGACGATATTGGATTCTTCCCTTTTCCTTATGATAATAGCAGTACACATTATGTCTCACTCAATCCGGATTGGTTCGTCGGTGTCAGCAAGTTCAGTAAGAACAAGGAGCTTTCCATGGCTTGGCTGAATTTTTTTGTGAAAGAGACCTCATATACAGCAGATTGGGGTTTTCTACCCGCAGACAGTTCAGCAGAGCCTTCTTTGCCGCAATATCGTGAGTTCATGTCCTATAAGCCTAAGCTTGTTGAGGCTACTGTGCAGAGTGATGCTTTCATCGAAATGGCAAACCGGGCGAAGCTGTCCTTTTGGTCCGGAGACTATATTCAGGAGCTTATTGCCGCACCGGATTTGCAGAAGTCTTTTGACGAATTGAACGCAAAATGGAAGGAAGCGCGGGCGGAGCTGCAGTAATTATCAATGTCCTGAAATATAGCAATTCAAGAGAATATTGGAGGTAATTACCTATGGCTAAAAAGGTTACGATGCAAAAAATAGCCGATCATCTCGGCGTATCCAAGTTTGTTGTATCCAAATCGCTGTCCGGCAAAGGCGGAGTTAACGAAACTACCAGAGAGCGGGTTATTCAGGCGGCTTCACAGCTAGGTTATTTCACGCAAAAGAACGCGTACGTCCAAAGTATAAAACGTACCGCGCAGGGAGTTGGCAGTGACCGGAACAAGCAATCAGTACTTGTTCTTATGCCTAATATCCGTTCCCAGACCCAGGATTCTCTCTATTGGGGGAAGATTGTGGATGGCATCGCGCTTGCACTGGATAATGAAGGACTCGGCATGGTTATTGTGTCAGAGCACCGTGCGGACAATTTTGTGAATATACTGAATCCAAATGGGATTCTTGGGTTGGTGGGAGTAGGTCAAATTTCTACTTCCTTACTGCTGGAGGTACACCGCATCGGTCTGCCGATGGTACTGATCGATCACGAGGACCCGTTAATCCCGAGCGATACCGTATTTGCTAATAACGTGGATTCCATGTCCAGACTCAGCAATCATCTGATGGGTACCGGCCATACACTGCTGCATTTTATCGGCAATATCCGCTATTCACGCAGCTTCCGTGACCGCTGGATCGGCTTCCGCAGTGCACTTGAGGAGAGCGGGATGAGGCTGCCGATGGAAGATGATGAGATGCTGTTCCTGGAGGGTATGGACGACGGATCATTCCGTGATGAATTTAGGAATTGGATTAATAAAAGAAAAAAAGCAAAGACATTGCCGACAGCTCTAATCTGTGCCAATGATTTCATTGCGCTTACAGTTAGCGAGGTATTAAAGGAAGATGGATTCACACTTCCAGACGATATTTCTGTCACGGGTTTTGATAATATTGAGGATGCCTCACGTGGGGTGCCCCCACTCACAACGGTTCATGTACCCAAAGAAGCGATGGGCCGTGCGGCGGTAGAGAAGCTATTAAGCCGAATCCATAATCCCTCTGCACCTCTGGAAAAGATCCTCATCTCTGCTGATATCGTACACCGTGAATCTGTGATTGAGCCGCGGGGCTAATCATGAAAAAGCTGTACCGTATTAATAATCTGATTTCTGGGTGGGAGATAAACGTGAAGCATGAATTTTCGTTAAAAGAACATTTGCATGAGCTGGAAGAAAGGCTATTGAAGCCAGAAATTCGTACTTCTGTAGAAGAAATTTCAAAATTATTGGCAGACGATTTTTTTGAATATGGAAGTTCTGGTCACGTATGGTACAAAAGCGAGGGGATTGGTGAAGAGGGGATAGGCGTGGTCAGAATGACATTAAGCCATTTTGAGATCCATCCGTTGTCCGAAGAGGCAGTATTAACGACCTACCGAATATTCAATGAGAAATCGTTGCAGCATACTTTGCGAAGTTCAATATGGAAATACAGTCAGAATGGCTGGCAGATGTTCTTCCATCAGGGGACACCTACACGAGCCTGATGTGGTTTCCTAGCTAAGAATATGGTAGATAGAGAGAACAAGGAAAAAGGCGTTCCTCCAGCAGATCGCAGCTGGAGGAATGCCTTTTTATTAAGCAGAATGGAAGGTTAAGTTTGAAATTGAAAGTAGTTTAAAGTGAATGACTTCAGCCTACAGCTGCAAATTCCGGTCAATCAAAGATATCCGCTGCTGCACACAAGCATAAGAACGAAGTGGATCTTCAGGTGTGTTCAGCACATAATCGAGCATTTGGTCAACAGTAGTAGTAGCCACATGAATACGGGTATCAGAGGAAGCGTAGTACACATAGATATCACCGTTGTCACGGGCAATTACACCGTTGCAGAATACAACGTTCGATACGTCGCCGACACGTTCTTCACCATCAGGAGCGATGAAATGTCCACCTGGGGAGTGTGTTATCTTGTTAGGCTCCAATAGATCAGAGAGGAAGGCATAGAGGACATAGCGCAAGCCAGCAGCTGTATTCCGCACGCCATGAGCGATGTGCAGCCAGCCTTGTGCGGTTTTGATTGGAGCAGGTCCTTGACCATTCTTCACTTCTTTGATGGTGTGGTAGTGACGCTCATCCATAATGCTTTCACTTGTAATTAAAGCATCTTCAATGGTGTCAGAAAGTCCCCAGCCGATACCACCGCCTGAACCCGCGTCGATAAAACCGTCCTGTGGGCGGGTGTAGAAGGCATATTTCCCTTCAACAAATTCAGGGTGCAGTACAACATTGCGCTGCTGTGCGGAGCCGGTCTTCAGGTCGGCCAGACGTTCCCAAGTCTTCAAGTCCTTCGTGCGGGTAATTCCGCACTGGGCTACTGCACTGGAGAGATCTCCGTGCGCCGCTACCGGATCTTTGCGCTCTGTGCAGAACAAGCCATAGATCCAGCCATCCTCATGGCTGACCAACCGCATGTCGTAGACGTTAACATCAGGCACATCAGTCTCAGGCAGCACGACTGGGTGATCCCAGAAACGGAAGCCGTCTACACCACTGTCGCTTTCAGCGACTGCGAAGAAGGATTTACGGTCATTACCTTCTACGCGGGCCACGATATAGAATTTGCCGTTTAACTCGATGGCTCCCGGATTAAAGATGCCGTTCACACCGATTCTTTCGGCAAAATACGGATTGCTGTCCGGATTGAAGTCGTAACGCCAGATCAGTGGTGCATGTTCTGCTGTGAGCAGTGGATGCTGGTAACGGTCATAAGTGCCATTGCCGTAAGGTACTTTCTCATTTTTAAGTTCGATCAAAGCCTCATACTTTTCGGTTAATTGCTGTTTGCGCGCTTGAAATACGGAAGTCATTGTCAGTTCCCCTTTGTAATTAATGATAATCGATGAATCATTTCGAAGCAGGCTCGGCTGTTATGGTAAGGACATTTCCAAGCGCTTACTTTGGGCTCGTGCGCCATCGGACGCAGATGCTCGTCCACACCCCAGTTCCATTCACCTAACTTGTGGTCAACCATATAGGTATCAATAAAAGACCAGGCAGCTTTAGCTGCATCTGCGAACTTTGTTTCACCTGTTAGCTGATAGGCATTATAGAAGCCAACAACGGCTTCAGCCTGCGGCCACCAATCCTTCTCCTTGTTGATTAGGCCGTTGTGATCAGCCTCATTCCATATTCCGCCGTCATTAGCTACGCCGTCAGCAAGAACCGCCTCTGCCATCGAGATCGCCACTGTGCGCACCCGCTTAAGCAATTCCTTGTCTCCAAGCGTTTCAGCAGCTTCTACCAACAGCCAGCTACCCTCGATATCATGACCGTAAGAGATGCGGTCAGACTTGATATTCCATTCCTCGTCCAGGAATAGATGAAAGTGTTGTCCTCGTTCATCGATGATATGCTCAAGCATCGTATCAATCAGCTCACCTAGCTTGTCTCGCAATTCTGTGGATTTCCAGACCCGGTAGAGTCCGGTGTAGGCCTCTAGCACATGAAGATGTGTATTCATCGACTTCTTCTCATTCATATCCTTGGTGCTAAGACTGAGGTCGTCCGTCATTTGCCAATCCCGTGAGAGGGCTTCAATATAACCTTTATAAATAGGATCATAGCCGTATTTCTCAATAATATGGAACAGTTGAATCGCTTCTTCCAGAACCTCCGGGCGCTCGGTTGCATGATAGAACTCCGCTAGTGCATATACGGCAAAAGCTTGGCCATAGATCTGCTTCTTAGGTTGGGAAGGTGAACCTGTAGCATCAACCATCCAGAACAACCCGCCGTATTCTTTATCCGCGAAATGCTTCAGCAAATAGGCGTAGGCGCGTTCCGCTATAGTTAGATATTCTGGGAGCTGATATAAACGGTAAGCGCTCGCAAATGTCCACAGAATACGAGCATTAAGGACGAGGCTTTTCTCGGCTCCGGCAATAATGTTCAGCTTGTTATCAATCTCACCGATAAAGCCGCCATGTTCTTCATCTATCGTATGTTTCATCCAGAAGCCAAGAATATTATCCTGCAGTTCCTTCTCTAGCTGGGACAACCATAGTACAGAGGGATTAGTCATTGTGGTTAAGTTCACTCCTTTAGCTTACTTATGGGTCTTGGTGGTAAAGTATTCTTTAATGAGGGTAGCGGCTTGCTTGCCATACATGCAGTAATCGTCATTGTGTGTGGCTTCCTCAATGGGATAGAGACGAGCAGGCCAATCCCAGAGCATAAAGCCCTGAACCCATTCTCTAGCTTCACAACTGCTGAACATTACCTCATAGAAACGATTCTGCTCCTCTTCACTCGGTTCGCCCTTTAAACCCCAGTCATTAGGAATGGCTGCGCTGCCAATGCGGCTCGGACATCCTGCTTCCATGAAAAAGAAAGGTTTATCATGTGATTTCACCACTGCCTCAATGCGGTCAAGCTGGGCTTCCCAGTCTTGTTCCGGATAATAACCGCTAGAGGAAATAACATCGAGTGCATCCCACCATGTTACATTGTCCTCTTGATACTTGTCACAATTGTAGGTAATTGTACCAGAGTAGATTTTGCGGACTTCGGCGATCAACGTGCGCCATTCCTCTGCCCGTCTGTCTGCTTGCACCAGCTCACAGCCGATGCAGAACATCTCGCAGCCGGTTTCTTCTGCGATAGCAGCAAAGTGTAAGATAAAATTAGTATAAGAGCTGAACCACTGGGACCATTTAGGTTCGCAGGGAACATCCTTATCGAAAAAGTTGATATGGGCGCGCCAAGTGCCGTCTGCACAATTTACAATCGGCTTCAGGCATACCTTAAGCTGAAGTGCTTTGGCCTTGCCGATGGCCCACTTTACCTCATCATCGCTAACCGTTGGTTCTTCCCAATAAGGAATTTCCGTAGCTTGCGGAGTAGCCTGAAGGGCACTAAAGGCGATTGCCGTCCAGTTAGCTCCGGTGACCGAGGACATTAACTCCATCGAGCGTTCAGCCTCGTCAGTACTCCATGTTCCACGTCTGCCCATGAAGCCCCAGGTTATGCCGCCGATATATTCATTCTGCAATGACATTGGGAACCCTCACTTTTGATAGATTATTAAAAGACTAATGAAAGATATTTTGTTATATTGTTATTATAATTTTGTTATTTAATAATAACAATACACCTTAGTTATATACTTTTTCGAGTATGATTTCAAGGGGGAAATGCTTAAAGTAAATACAAGACTATAAAAGAGCAATACAGCACATTTGCTAATGAAAGTTTGAAGCCTATAATTAGGGCAATAGCGTATTCATTGGGCGGAATACTACAACTGGGGGTGATTCTCTAATGATCAAAGTCATGATTGCGGACGATGAAGAAGTCATTCGTAGAGGCCTTGCGAAGATTACTTCCAGAATGGATTTGGAAGTTGAAGTCATCGGATCGTATGGAAACGGTCAAGAGGCTTGGGAGCATCTGGCGAAATTAGGTCCAGAAGATATTGATCTGCTGATCACTGACATCAAAATGCCCAGAATGGATGGCTTCAAGCTCATTGAGCAAGTTAGAGGGAGCATGAAGAATGTTTCTATCGCAGTACTTAGCGGTTTTAGCGAATTCGAATATGCGCGGCGGGCGATACGGCATGGTGTGCTTGATTATCTGCTTAAACCGATTGATAAGACTCAATTATACGAACTGCTTAAGAGAGTAGACGAGGAGAAGAAGAAGCCACCGGAGCCAGAGCGTGAACAAATAGTGATCCAGGCTGCAGAAGGCGGAGAACATTATGTTGTCGAGCAGACCAAGATTATATTGGAGAAGGAATACGGGCAGAATTTTGAACTGGAGCGCTTGGCAGACACGGTTGGCATGAACGCGAGCTACATCAGCCGACTATTCAAATTCAAAACCGGCCAGACGATAACGGATTATCTGATTGGAATTCGTATTGCCAAGGCCAAAGAGCTGCTGACAGAGCAGCCTGACTTGAAGAATTATGAAATTGCTGAGAAGGTCGGATATAGTGATCCCGTTTATTTTAACAAGCTATTCAAGAAAATGTGCGGCATGACTCCCAAAGATTATAAGAGCGGTTACAGACTAGCCAAAAATGAAATGAATAGATAGTTTGAATAAAGGCTTAATAATAGGAAGCAGTTTTTAGTAGGAGGGCGGAGAGCTCTCTTTTTTTGTTCTGTCAAATACATATAATAACAAGTATTAAATATAACAAAACAAAAATAACAAATTGAAGACCAGAAAAAACAATTGAAACCATCGTTTTACCTTTAAAATAGATTTATAATGTATTTGTAAGCGATATCATCATACAATTTCAAAATAGTTATACGATTTCAGAAACGCTGAATTATTTTATTTTTGGAGTATGGTGATAACAGTTATTATATTTGTTATTATCTGAACAGGATTTGAACTGATGAGAGGGGTCGTACAAGAAATGAAGAAAAGCAAAACAGCAATGGGATTAATGACACTGACGCTCATGGCTAGTCTGTTTGCAGGTTGTTCCTCGAATAACAATGCAAACAATGAGCCGGCAGCAACTACGGGGAATGCAGGAACATCAACGGAGGCAACTACCGCTCCAGCTGATGCAGCCAAGGATATTAAAGGAGATATTACGGTCATCACCCAAAGAACTGATATTGTTGATACCGTATTCAAAGATTATGCCACGAAGTTCAATGAGAAATACCCGGATGTTAAAGTGAACTTTGAAGCACTTGCCACCTACGAAGATCAAATCAAAATCCGGATGAGCACTAACGATTATGGCGATGTTCTGCTATTGCCTACAAGTGTAGCGATTAAAGACCTGCCAGACTTTTTTGAGCCCCTGGGCAAAATGTCCGATCTAGAGCAGCAATATACGGGTCTTGAAGAACGTACTGTAGACGGTATTTCCTACGGAATTCCGATCACAGTGAACTTCTCTGGTGTTATTTATAACAAACAAGTATTTAAAGATGCTGGTATTACAGAAGTTCCAAGAACCATTGATCAATACATGACTGCACTGCAATCTATTAAAGATAAGACTGAAGCCGTGCCATTGTATACAAACTACGCAGCTGGTTGGACATTGACTCAGTGGGAAGCCGATCTGGCGACTGTAGCTGGCGACCGTGATTATGTGAACATTGGTCAAGTGGCCTCCGATGATAACTTTGTTAAGGGACAACCGCATTATGATCTTTACAAAGTCTTGTTCGATGCCGCACAAAAAGGCCTGATTGAAGAAGATCCTACAACAACAGATTGGGAATCCTCCAAAGCAGACCTGGCTAACGGGAAAATTGGTACTATGATGCTCGGATCTTGGGCTATTGGCCAAATCAAAGCGCTTGCAACGAATCCCGATGACATTGGATTTATGCCGTTCCCAACCAATGCAAGCAAAGTTCTTGTGCCTCTTTCCGATGATTATAACCTGGGTGTAAGTATTCACAGTAAAAATAAAGAAGCGGCAAGAGCATGGGTTGACTGGTTCGTTAATGAATCCGGATATCCAACAACTGAAGGCGGCGGTATGAGCCCGGTTAAGGGTGCTGAGCTTCCAGAAATTCTGAAACAGTTTGACGGAACAGAAGTAACTTTCGATACTCTTGCTCCTGCAAAAGCTGGCGAAGAAGGCTGGGTTGACGCTATTGATAAGGATGCTGAAGTTGGCTTATGGCAGCCTGACTTCAAGAAGGTCATTATTGAAGCAGCCATCGGCAACAGAAAAGAATCCTATGATGATATCATGAAAGACCTGAACGACAAATGGAAGGCCTCAAGTGTGAAGATTAAAGCTCAATAATATTCAATAGAGTACAACCTGAGTTTAAGAAAGGGAAGATGCCAGATGGCATTTTCCCCCTTCATTTTTCAATGAGGTTAATGGAATTATAGGTATGCGTTCTTAGGAGGTTGGAGAGTGTTCAAATTATCCGATATGAGCTATAAAAATCAACGGATTCTTATTATACTGTTATTTTCTTTGGTGCCAATAGTGCTGCTATTCACCTTTGCTTATCTTCCCGTAATCAAGATGTTCCAGTACAGCTTTACGAGTTGGAACGGGCTTAGCAAGACGATGGAGTACGTAGGTTTTGATAACTATAAGACGATCTTTACGAAACCAGAGTATTTTGCTGTTTTTAAAGTCAGCTTGTACTATTTCTTTGCAACCTTTGTCCAAATGGCACTCGCTTTGTATTTTGCCACGATTCTCAGCTTTAATGTTCGTATGAAAAACCTGTTCAAAGGTATTCTCTTCTTTCCCACGCTGCTGAATGGTGTAGCCATTGGCTTTATCTTCCTGTTCTTCTTCAAACCAGATGGAACATTAGATACCATCCTGCAGATGATTGGACTGGAAAGCCTGCAGCAGAAATGGCTGCTGAACCCCAAGCTAATCAACATCTCACTCGCGGGAGCTTCCCTTTGGAGATACATGGGGATGAATTTCATCATTTTTCTCGGAGCCATCTCTTCCATAGGCAAGGATATTTATGAAGCCTCCGATATCGACGGTGCCAACAGATGGCATCAGTTCAAACATATTATTCTACCAAGCATCAGACGCATTCTGCAGCTTAATCTGATCCTCGCGGTTAGTGGTGCGATTGGTGTGTTTGAAATTCCGTATGTGATGACAGGTGGTTCCAACGGAAGCGGTACGTTTGTTATTCAGACCGTAGATTTGGCCTTTAAGTACAGTAAGCTTGGCCTTGCTTCGGCAATGGCTGTAGTTCTGCTGGGTATCGTTCTTATCGTGACCATTCTGCAGCGTGTTCTGATTAAGGAGGAGGCATAAGAATATGCATAATGTAAAATATACCACAGCCAGTGTATTCAAATACCTCACCTTGATTTTGGGAGCGCTAGCGGCTTTGATTCCGATTGTGGTGGTGCTGTTTGCTTCGCTTAAGACTAATGCCGAGTATGCTTCAACAGGACCGTTGACACTGCCGGATAACTGGTTGAACTTCTCGAATTATACCAAGGCATTTGTCGATGGCAAGATGCTGCTTGGCTTTAAGAATACGCTCATTATTCTCGTTATTTCTATCGTGGGTGCGACGCTTACAGGTTCTATGATGGCCTATATCTTGTCCCGTTTTAAATTCAGAGGCAGTGCGTTGTTAATGGGTGCCTTTTTGGTAGCTACACTTATTCCGGCGGTTACTACCCAGGTGGCTACGTTTCAGATTATCAACTCTTTGGATTTGTTTAATACACGCTGGGCGCCCATATTGATGTATCTGGGAACAGATATTATCGCTGTCTATATATTCATGCAATTTCTGGATACCATTTCCGAATCGCTGGATGAATCAGCAATGCTCGATGGGGCCTCGTATTGGACGATTTATTGGAGAATTATTTTGCCGCTGCTGAAGCCGGCTATTGTGACGGTCATCATTGTAAAAGGCGTAAATATCTATAATGATTTCTATACCCCGTTTTTGTACATGCCGAAGAGTGATTTGCAGGTAATCTCCACTGCGCTGTTCAAGTTCAAAGGCCCGTACGGATCACAGTGGGAAGTTATTTGTGCCGCCATTATGATTGCGATTATCCCGACATTGGTTATCTTCACAGCACTGCAAAAGTATATTTATAACGGCTTTTCGCAAGGTTCAGTGAAATAGAGTACTCAACAAACTGCAATAACACTTGGAGGGAGTCTTAACTATGAAAGAAGTACAGTTGATTGGAAATAACTTGCCGAATATGCCTTGGCAGAAGAAACCGGTAGGATACACGAATCCGCTCTGGAGACACAGTGATAACCCGGTTATTAAGAGAAATCCGGCAAAAGGCGTTGCCCGTATATTCAACAGCGCGGTTGCCGCGTATGAAGGAAGCTTTCTCGGAGTATTCCGTGTTGAGGATAATACTACCCGTCCCCATCTGCGAATGGGATATAGTGCAGACGGCCTCGATTGGAAAATTGATGATGAGCCGATTCAATTTGTAGACGAAGAAGGCAATCCTTATATGCCGCGGTATGCTTACGACCCACGGCTGGTTAAGGTGGAAGATACCTTTTATATTATCTGGTGTACAGATTTCTACGGTGCCGCTATCGGCGTAGCCAAAACTCAGGACTTCAAAACATTTGTCAGTCTCGAAAATCCATTCCTGCCGTTTAACCGCAACGGTGTGCTGTTTCCCAAGAAAATCAACGGTAATTTTGTTATGTTGTCCCGTCCGAGCGACAGCGGTCACACTCCCTTCGGTGATGTGTTCTTGAGCGAAAGTCCTGATTTTGTCTACTGGGGCAAACACCGCCATGTAATGACCAAAGGCGGCCAAGGCTGGTGGCAAAGTGTCAAAATCGGTGGTGGACCGGCTCCAATCGAAACCTCCGAAGGCTGGCTGATGTTCTATCATGGCGTTACAGGAACCTGCAACGGCCTCGTCTACAGTATGGGTGCTGTAATTCTAGATATTAATGAGCCTTCCAAAGTGAAATACCGTTCCAAGAACTTTGTGCTGACACCGGAAGAATGGTATGAAGAGAGAGGTTTTGTGAACAACGTTCTCTTCCCGTGCGCAACCCTGCATGATGCTGAAACCGGTCGGATCGCCATCTATTATGGCGCTGCCGACACTTATGTAGGTGTTGCTTACACAACCATCCAAGAAATTGTCAACTACGTCATCGACACCCATGAAGAGGTTGGGGACGATGCTGGCTTGGGTAAAATCTAAGTTGGATCTACTCGCTAATGTTTAATTCAGTGTAAACCTACAGAAACGGAAAACCATGCACGCTGGTTTTCCGTTTCTGCTCTTTCTGCTAAATCCGAGTTATTGGATTTAGTTCATCTTTGCGAAATAAACGGTGCTGTAGTAACGGAGAGGAATTTTGGAGCTGGAGAAGCGTTAGCGTTCGCCTTTGTCCTCAGATTTCAACCGCTGGAGCGGGTATGAATCAAAGAAATCTGAGGACAACAGCGATCGTAAGCCCAACATTCCTCGTAGTTACGCTAATAGCACCAAGCATTTTTTTGCGTGAATTGAACTACCCCCAACCCTAAGGAGGATAAATATTTTGGCCAACGATATGACCTTGCCACAATTAAAAGAGTACAAAGGGAGCAGTGTGAGACCAGAGGGTTTTGACTTGTTCTGGGAGCGGGCTCTGCAGGAACTGGACGCCCAGACACTAGATTACGAGCTGGTGCCAGCTGAATTTGTCAGTGAACTTGCAGAATGTTTTCATCTGTATTTTACAGGCGTAGGTGGTGCGAGAATACACTGTAAATATGTAAGACCAAAGAAGACGGTGACTGAAAAAGGAACCGGCGTAGTCATGTTCCACGGATACTCCTGCGACAGCGGCGACTGGATGGAGAAGGTAACCTATGCAGCGCATGGCATCAGTGTGCTGGCGATGGATTGCCGCGGTCAGGGCGGCTTGTCTGAGGATAATCTTATTGTAAAGGGAACGACCATTCGTGGTCATATTATTCGCGGCATCGATGATCCTAATCCGGACAATCTGTATTATCGCAATGTGTTTCTGGATACAGCGCAGACAGCCAGAATACTAATGTCGATGGAAGAGGTAGATCCGTCACGAGTAGGTGCCTATGGCTTGTCTCAAGGTGGGGCATTGACGGTTGCTTGTGCAGCTCTTGAACCGCGCATAGCGTTAGCTGTGCCAGTCTATCCCTTTCTCTCCGATTACAAGCGGGCTTGGGATCTAGATATTACAACCTCGGCTTATGAGGAAATAAACTATTACTTCCGTTTTTTTGATCCGCATCATTTGCGTGAGGATGAGATTTTTAACCGACTTGGACTTATTGATATTCAGAATCTAGCTGAGCGAATCCAGGCTAAGGTCTTATGGGTAACCGGTTTAGCCGACTCGATCTGCCCACCCTCAACTCAATTTGCAGTATACAACAAAATCACAGCGTCAAAGGAACTTATGGTTTATTATGAATACGGTCATGAGTATCTTCCATATCTTGGTGATAGAGCCCTCCAAGCATTCATGACTTTGTAAACTTGTAACGTTTTAGACAATTACAAGAATAACTGTAGATGATGGCGGGTGGATAATTTGTTGAAGACAAAAGCAAAAAGAGTAAGTGTTCTAAATCGGCTGAACCCCTCCAAATCGTTGGGGTTACGGCTTTTTCTCGTATTTTTTATCGCGACAATGGTGCTTGTGCTTTCACTTGGGTATACGTCTTATTCTGTTGCCAAGCAGACGATCGAGCGCAATGCATTATCCTCGAGTCAGCAGACTGTTGTTCAGACTGCCGAGAAGATTAATGTTGTGATGCAGAGGTTTGAGGATAACTTGGTGCAGGTATTTCATAACAGGGAAATTCAGGCTGCGTTCAATAAAGTTAATCTTGAAGGTGCCAGCAGCCAAGAAATTGCGATAGAGTCCAGCCAGATTGTTATTGAACTAAACGAGGGGCTCTCTGGGGTCAAAGGTGTACAAGCTGTCTATCTTATACCTATGAAGGCGAATTTGCCGATATCTGCTGCCGGAACAAAAGATAAAGCTTTTATTGAAGGCGCAAGGGCTGCGTCTTGGTTCAAACAGATGCAGGACAAGCCGCAAAGTCAATGGCTTACTCAATCCGTGCAAAAAGGAGATACATCTGGAGTAATTCATTATGCAAAATCGATTGAGGGCAGTACCAAAGATACAGGGTACATAGCTGTCAGTGATATCAAGGTCAGTGAACTGGAGAATCAGCTTAGTAAAGTGAATTTGGGAGTGGATTCCTATATTCAGTTGCTAACTAGCAAGGATGAACTTATTGCCTCTTCCCAGCATCAGGGGAGTGACTCCTATCTGAGTTTAGGTGGAACCCTTCTAAAGGGAGTGGGACAGACTTCGGGTTCCATGCCGACAGTTGATGAGCAGGGCAAATCTATACTGGCGGTTTATAGTACATTAGCCAGTTCTGGATGGAGACTTCTGGGCGTAATACCCTCTGAGAATCTATTCAAAGACGCGAATCGCATCCTGCAGACAACTTATATAGCTGTAGCTGCTGCTGCGGTAGTTGCCATTCTGATTGGGCTGTGGATGGTTCGTATGGTCTCTCGACCTTTGACTCGTTTGAAGGATCTGATGTTTGAGGGGGCAGAAGGAAATCTTCGTGTGCGTACTACCGTTACATCTCGCGATGAAATTGGGCAGCTGTCCTCTTCCTTCAATATGATGATGGAGCGTATTACAGAGCTAGTAACGCACACGAACGAGACAGCGCACGAGGTCCTAGTGACGGCAGATGCGCTTAGCCTTGCTTCGCATAAGACTGCTGATTCAGCCAAAGACATTGCTGCTGCAACCGAAGAAATTGCCGGCGGTGCTGGCAGTCTAGCCTTGGAAGCAGATCGGGGCAATGGACTAACAGGGCAGATTTCCGAGCAGATGAATACAGTCCTCACAGCTACCCATGAAATGGATAACATGGCACATAACGTGGGTCAATCTAGTGAGGAAGGCGTCAACAAGCTGCAAGAGTTACTGGTCAGAACGAATCTCACTGGAGATATGACGAATACACTGGTTAGAAAAGTGAATGAACTGAAAGACACTACGTCCTCTGTCATAAGAGTTCTCGATGTAATGAAAAGTATTACACAGCAAACCAATATTTTGTCATTAAACGCTAGCATCGAAGCATCCCGTGCGGGTGAGGCGGGACATGGCTTTAGGGTCGTAGCTAGTGAAATACGCCAGCTTGCGGATCAATCTAAACGCAATATTGCTATTGTGGGGGACATAACAGACCGAATTATGATAGAAATGAATGATACCGTGGCTGCACTGTCGGAGGTAGCACCGCTCTTTAAAGATCAGGTAATCTCGGTGCAGGATACGAGTAATATTTTCGAATCCGTACAGGAGCAGATGAATCACTTCATTGCTCGTCTGGAGTCAGTGACAATGTCGATAGATAGTCTAAACCAATCACAAGGTGTACTGTCGGAAACAATGAGCAATGTAAGTGCAGTAGCTGAACAGTCATCGGCATCTTCCCAGGAAGTAGCCTCGCTCAGTGGAGAGCAGCAAGGCGTAAGCGCCCACCTGGTAGAGCTTTCCGTCAGTCTGGAGAATGCATCGCATAAGCTGAGAGAAGGATTATCGAAGTTCAGGGTCTAAATAGATATTTTTTAAGAGTCATTGATTTTTATTTTTTTGAAAAGCTAGCAAGTTTCCGATTATTGGAGACTTGCTAGCTTTTTTTGGCCTATTGCGGCTTAGAGAATATAGAAACGGTCGCCCAGAACACCTACCTATCCTATTTCGAGGCCAAGAAGTCCTAATATTCCAATGATACAAGGACCGTCTGAGAAATGTGGAGTGGGACATAATAAGGACAATAAAACTCTGGTCAGGAGGCAAGGCGTTGCGCAACTTCAGCCGAAAGCGTATCATCGGCGGATTCTTTATTTTATCTGCCGTACTAGCAGTGTTGATCCTGAGATTGGCTTGGCTCCAATTGGTGATGAAGGATCAGACAGTTCCGGGAGCCAGATATTCGCTGGCTAAAATGGCAGAGATTCAGAGTGAGCGGGAGACCATACTGGATAGCGGGCGGGGGCGCCTCTATGACCGGAATGGTGAGCCATTAGCCGGTGAAACGGTTTGGACTGCGGCCTTTTTTCCGCAGGAGGAAGTTAAGAAGGCGTCGGTTCAGGAGGGGAGTCAGTCCGGTCCGCTGCACCGTCTTGCTGTGATCTTGGGCGTTAGCTACAAGGAATTGCAAGACAGGCGTTCTGCTCTGAAGGAACCTTTGTTATGGCCTTCACAATCTGCAGAGACTCCTATGGCGCTTACACCAGCGCAAGCTGAAGAAGTGACTGCACTAAGAATTGATGGTGTAAGTGTGCTGCCTTTTGCCCGCAGATATGATGGCAAGTCAACGGGGCGGCAATGGCTTGGATATTTATCTGAGGCGGTTGCCCCATCGGGGAGTAAAGCTTCACCTTCAGGCCTTAGAATTCCATTGACAGGCACTGATGGATTGGAGAAAACACTGGAGCCGCTGCTCCGGGGTGTGGGTCATACTGAGGCGTATGCCCAGGTAGATGCGCGTGGCAATCGACTGCCGGGAAGCCCGATTAAGGTAAGGGTACCAGGCAATCCTTATTATCCATTGTCTCTATACACAACGATTGATAAGAAGCTGCAAGAGGGAATTGAGAAACTGGCGGTCAAGTCGGGTATGAAGGAGGGAGCAGTAGTGGTGCTGGATACTCAAACCGGGGACATTGAGGCTATGGTATCTTTGCCCTTCTATAATCCGGAGCAAATCTCTCCGCAGAGTGGCGAGTGGAATAATCGAGCCCTTCAGGCTGCAATACCTGGATCAATCTTCAAAATTGTAACGGCTGCAGCCGCCCTGGAAGCTGGAGTAACAGATCCCGAAGAGAAATTTTATTGCTCGGGTCAGTATGAGAAATATGGCTTGACTTGTCTCAAAGGAATAGGACACGGGCCCCTTACCCTTGCCCAAGGGTTCGCCGTATCCTGTAATACTGTATTTGCTGAGCTGGCGGAACGCCTGAGCGGAGTCCAGCTGCAATCGGCTGCGCTGGCGCTTGGCCTGGGACGAGATATCAGCTGGCAGGCGGAGCAGACGCTGGGCCTGCCGCTACTGAAACCGCTGGCTGGCGAACAGCCGGGAACCATCTTTATGTCTCTGCTTCCCGATGACAGCGGAGCTAGAGTGCAAACGGCGATTGGCCAGCGAGATGTAAAGGTGACACCGCTTCAGGCAGCCAATCTGATCGTGACGCTGCTGCACGGCGGGGAAGTAAGGGCACCGCGTATTCTGCAGAAAGTGAGCTTTGCCAATGGGCAGATTCTGAAGCAGCTGCCAGGTCATCTGGCGCCCTCTTTGGCAGGGAGAATATCGGCGGCTACTGCGCATCAGCTTCTTACATGGATGCGCAAGGTGGTGACCGAAGGAACTGGGAGCCGTCTGCAGCACACCC
The DNA here is from genome assembly GCF_009664975.1 of Paenibacillus monticola. Taxonomy (GTDB): domain Bacteria; phylum Bacillota; class Bacilli; order Paenibacillales; family Paenibacillaceae; genus Paenibacillus_AQ; species Paenibacillus_AQ monticola. Next base: position 127,021 of record NZ_WJXB01000011.1, on the reverse strand, counting down.
ACTGGCCGGTTGCCGGCAAGTCGGGGACAGCCCAGACCCTGGTTAAGGGAGTGCCACGCAACAACCAGTGGTTTATTGGCTACGGCCCAGTGGATCATCCAAGGTACGCGGTGTCGGTAGCTGTGGAGAATGTGGTTCCAGGAAGTCCTCATACGGCGACGAAGCTGTTCGGTCAGGTACTGGATCTGCTATCCGAGTCCTCCGGTGCATGAGCTTCTTCATGTCCGCGCTCTCTTGCTGAATCAGGTTCGTGAGCCGCGAATGGTGAGACGATAAACTCCTCTTGCGGCAGAAAGATCCAGCGCTGGAGATAACCCTGCTGCAGCAGCTCTTTGATCAGGATAAGCAGAATGGGCGACAGGATTAATCCAGCTACACCAAAAGCCGATGTGGACAAAATGACGAATGAGAGCATGAGAAAAGCTGAGGAGACGCCGATGGAATTGCCGGTAATTTTCGGCTCAAGCAGTTGACGTACAACCAGTACAATTACGAGCAGGATGATCAAGCCGATCGCAAGGGAGGTATTGCCAACGATAAACAGATAGACAATCCAGGGAATTAGAATAGTTGATACTCCCAACAGCGGCAGCACGTCGAAGATGGCACATACCAAAGCCATTGTAATTTCATTACCGCTTCGCAGAATAAACAAGCCGACTAGAACAATGACAAAAGTAATGCTGATTAGAATCAGCTGTGCTTTTAAATAAGAGCCGATCGCCTTAAATACGTTACCTTGCAAAAAGGCAAAGGCGGTCTTGAAGGTCTTTGGCATCTGGTCATGGGCGATTTTCCGCCAGTCCTTAATCTCCATACTGAGAAAAAAGGCCAAAATAATAGCGATTCCGAAATTAGCCATAAAGGAAGAGAACGAGCCGAGAACACCGATCATATATTTGAAGAAAACGATAAGCCAGGCAGAAAGAATATCGGTAGCATCCTTGAAATATCCGTTGACCTTAACGGTGAGATCCGGGGGCAAGGTGTCGATCTTTTGCTGAAGATAGGTTGTGAACTCCATAAAATGCTGTTGGACCACATATGTATACTTTGGAAGATTATCCTGAAAGTGAAGGACCTGTGAAACAATAAGAAGGCCGGCGCCAAACAGCGTTCCGAGCAGCACTATGAGAAAGAGCAGGACGGATATGGCAGAAGCAAAAGGTTTCGCCAGTCCCCTTCGGTTCAATACACGGGCCAGTGGTTCGATGAGCATGAATACAAAGAAGGACAAGAACACGGGGGCGGCTAATTGATACAGCTTGCTGAAGGCGAACATGACCAGATATACAGTGAGCACAATTAGGCCAATATCGAAGAAGGTGCGCCAATATTTTTTGTAGAGAGGCAGCATGAATATAAACGACTCCTTTTCAAATAAGTTGATAGGTAATTAACTTGAATTCATTGTACACGATTTTGCTTGAAAATCGTCTATTTCTTTGATAGCTGTGCTAAAATAGGGGGTAACGTTTTTTTGTGATACACTACATATCCGCAAAAAAGCGGAGTACTATACTCTACTTGGCCGTATAACAGGATCTGCTTGCAGATGTAAGGCGAGCCAAAGTCAACTCTTCGAAAAGCGGGGAATTTCACATGCAGACTTTGTTGCTCTGGTTATTTTATATCTCGTCATTTTATGCTTTTATCCCTGGTCTTATCAGTCGGATTTTTGGTTATCGCGTTTTTCGTAAAGGAACTGGAAGTAAGGAATTCGCGTTGACCTTTGATGACGGGCCGGACCCCAGGTTTACGCCTCAATTGCTCGATTTGCTTCTGCGTTATGAGGCCAAGGCTACCTTTTTTGTGGTTGGTGCCAATGCGGAGCGCTATCCGGATCTAATTCGGCGCATGCATGCTGAGGGACATCTCATCGGGATTCATAACTATGTTCACAAGACGAACTGGCTGATGCGTCCTGCTACTGTGCGGAGACAGATTGAACGGACTGCGGATATTATCTATAATATTACCGGCGAGCGCAGCACCTATTACCGTCCACCCTGGGGAATTGTCAATTTGTTCGATATCTCTAAGCGCCGTCAGGTACAAATCGTACTCTGGTCGGCGATGTTCGGTGATTGGCGTGAGAAGCTTGGTGCAGATCGGCTCACCGAGAAGATGTTAGTCAGATTGAATCCAGGCGAGGTTATGCTTCTGCATGATAGTGGAACGACGCTGGGTGCTGATCAGGATGCACCGGAGCACATGCTTGTTGCTTTGGAGCGAACGCTGGAAGTGGCCCAAAACCGGGCGCTGCGCAGTATTCGAATCGATGAAATGATTAAGATGGCGGAGAATTCACCGGTTCAGAAGCTTTCCTATGGAAAACGTCTGATCGTAGGACTCTGGCTAGCTTGGGAGCAGGTATTTCAATTCCTTTTTCAACTCAGAACCATCTCTCCGGAAGACCCGTTTCTGCACTATCGGTTACGAAAGTATCAAGGCGGGCCCATAAAGATGCAGGGTGGCAGTGTACTGAACAAAGGCGATAAGGTTATTGAGCTGCATATTGATAACCGCCAGCTGTTCGAGCTGGGCATTCATTCCCGTTCTTCTGCGCAGCTAGCGATTCGGATGATCCGGCGGATGGAGAAGGATCTGCCAGTACTCGCGGAGAGAATAGCCAGTGACGAAGGGCTTGCAGAGGCGAAGGCACTTTACGGTGTGAGCATGATTAATCGGGGGCCGGAGAAATTTGGCTTTACGGTACTTGATCTGCCGGACGGCTTGTTCGCTCGATCTACCAAGTTCTATCTAAGTATATTGTTAAGTGTCATTCATCCAGCAGGTGGAGCACGGCTTAAGGAGCGGAGCGAACTGCTTGTGCCGAAGATGATTCTGATGCCGGTCTCGCAACTGCTGGATCAGATGAATCAGCGGGCTTCACATGAGAAGACAGTGAAAAAACGTGAGCGCAAGCAAGAAGAAGAACTGGCACTCAAGGAATCTGTAGTGGAAGCTGAACTGCCGGGTGTTACAGTTGGGCATTGATCTACTGTTAAATAACCGAAAGATAGGCACTTTATAATTAAGTATCGCACAACAAAAAGAGCAGTCTCACCGCTATGAAATCATTGCGGGGAACTGCTCTTTTTATTACGTATTCATCAACTCTTGATTTTAGTGTGTACTAGATCTTCAGGACCGCACCATTACTTGCATTGGTAACCAGCTTGGAATAACGAGCCAGATAGCCAGTAGTAACCTTAGGCTCAAAGCCTTTCCAGTTCGCACGGCGAACAGCCAATATTTCCTCGTCCACAAGCAGTTCGATTGTGCGGTTATTCAGATCCAACTCAATGATATCTCCATCTTCGACAAAAGCGATCGGTCCGCCTTCAGCTGCTTCAGGTGAGATGTGACCGATACTGATTCCGCGGGAAGCACCAGAGAAACGGCCGTCGGTGATTAAGCCGACTTTGGCACCAAGACCCATGCCGACAATTAGCGAGGTAGGAGACAACATTTCTGGCATACCAGGTCCGCCTTTTGGACCTTCATAGCGGATAACGACAACATGTCCTTCTTTGACCTTGCCATTGGCTATACCTTCAAGTGAGCTCTCTTGGGAATCGAAGCAGATCGCTGGACCTTTATGGTAGCCGCCTACGGAAGCATCAACAGCACCGACTTTGATGATAGAACCTTGTGGAGCCAGATTGCCATAAAGAACAGACAAACCGCCAACCTCGGAATAAGGGTTGTCCAGGGTATGGATGACGTTGGTATCCAGAATTTCATGGCCCATTACATTCTCGGCAAGTGTCTTCCCAGTTACGGTCATGCAATCACCAAAGAGGGCACCTGGTTTCTTCAACAGCTCATTCAGTACGGCACTGACGCCGCCTGCACGCTGCACATCTTCGATAAAGTAGTCGGAAGCTGGAGCCAGCTTGGACAGGTACGGTACACGGTTTGCTACTTCATTAATACGTGTAAGTGGATACTCGATACCTGCCTCCTGAGCCAAAGCCAAGGTGTGCAATACGGTATTGGTAGAGCCGCCCATCGCCATGTCCAGTGCAAAAGCGTTATCCAGCGATTCTCTGGTTACAATATCACGTGGTTTAAGATCCAGCTTGATCAGTTCCATCAGTTGTGTTGCGGAATCGCGTACGAATTGCTTACGTTCTTCAGCTACAGCAAGGATTGTACCGTTACCTGGCAATGCCAAACCCAATGCTTCAGCGAGACAGTTCATAGAATTGGCTGTGAACATACCTGAACAAGAACCACAGGTTGGACAACCGAATTGTTCTAATTCCAGCAGCTCAGCATCGTTGATTTTGCCAACAGAATGAGCACCTACGCCTTCGAATACGGAAGTTAGGGATAACTTCTTGCCTTTGCTGTCTACACCGGCTTTCATCGGTCCACCACTTACAAAGATGGTCGGGATGTTGACACGCAGTGCACCCATCATCATACCTGGGGTGATCTTATCGCAGTTAGGGATACAGACCATACCGTCGAACCAATGTGCGGCAACCACAGTTTCTACCGAGTCAGCGATGATATCCCGGCTTGGTAAAGAATAACGCATGCCGATATGTCCCATTGCAATACCATCATCTACGCCGATTGTATTGAATTCAAAAGGTACGCCGCCAGCTTCGCGGATCGCTTCCTTGACAATTTTGCCGAACTCTTGCAGATGCACATGCCCTGGCACAATATCAATATAGGAATTGCAGACCGCAATAAATGGTTTGCCGAAATCTTCCTCTTTAACGCCGGCCGCCCGCAGGAGACTACGGTGTGGAGCTCGGTCGAAGCCTTTTTTAATCATGTCTGAACGCATTTTCTTCACTGCCATGGTAATAATTCCTCCCCAAATAAATTGAAAATAAAATGATAAAATATAGTGTCGCATTAACGCATTACATTGTAAGTAGCTACGGATATGCGGTTTATAGAAATAACGGGGTCCAGCTTCTTAAGGCAGAAGGAGGTCGAAGCCGTTTCTATAAAAAATGAGCTAAAATAAGCATAAATTAGAACAAACGGAAGCCGCCTCAATAAGCGAACCAGCCATTGTTAATAGTGAGTCTATCACAAAAAGCAGCTTTTTTCTACCGGACAATGTGAAGTTTATCCCTCGGCATAGGTTGCTTGCGGCCGAAAAAAAAGCCTGTCCCCATAGGGGAAAGGCTTTGTTGAAAGTGATTTATAATGAACGCCGCAAGGCTGCGCGCTGCAGGGTAACCATCCAACTCACTGACGGCTCTACCAATGGATGGAGCAGGCGTTTGACTGTCGGCTGGGCCAGCAGCACAGTCAGGCTGATCGAAGCGAGCAGAAGCAGAATGGCACCGACGCTGTTACCGATATAAGCGTACAATCCGGATATGGCTGCTAAGCGGACAACAAACCCATGGAGCAAGAAGACATACAAGGTGCGGCGTCCCCAATCGGTCATTCGGCTCACACCGTAGGGAACCCAGCCTAGGAAGGCTAGAGAGGCAGCAAGCTGCAAGCCGTAGATTCCGAGACGATATAACCCTGCGTACCATTCCTGATGTCCAAGCTGCATATAGGTCATACTTCCATATAACCAGCCGAGAGGAAGGTTAGTGCCCCATATCATAAGAATGATAAACAGAAGTATGGAAACAGTGGCAGCGGCGATTTTGGTCCATTGCTGATATATACGGACAAGAGCTGGGAAAGAAAAATGATAGCCAATGACAAAGTAAGGTAAATATATAAAAGTACGACTAATGCTGAACCAGACTCCGTCAAGCTGCAAATAACCGACCAGCACGCCTGCGAATAATGCGAAAGCTATCTGTCCTGCAGGTGCCCATTTGCCCATGCCGAGCATAAGCAAACGCCAGAAAGCGTGACTGGCCAGGAACCAGAGGAGTAGATAAGGAGCAAAGAAGGAATGATGAATACCGTTCACATGAAACAGAGAAGCATCCAACATGGAATATAGGCTTTGAAAAATAATATACTGCAATCCGATCTGCATGAGCATTCTGCGTCCGGCAGCACCAGTCATGCTCTTTCTGGCGAAATAGCCGGTAACAAGTACGAAGAGAGGCATATGAAAGCTGAAAATCCACATATACAGACTATGCAATCCGCTCGATGTTCCAATCAGCGGTTCAATTGCATTGCCGGTAAAAACAGTGACTATAAGCAGAAAGCGCAGATTCAGAAAAAACGTTTCTCCGCGCGCCTCCAGTGAGTTTTCTCCTAACATGTTGGCCCCTCCTTACTGCAAATACTTTAATTTTAAAATACAATTTTATCTGCATAATAATTGTGAATAAAGTCACATTAGAAAGCGCTATCATACTAGCTAAATGTGGCGATGTGTTGAAGGTTGTTTGAATTCGCTGATTCCTCTATAATTTTCTATATGCAATACCCTCCGGGAGTGGACGCTATTGAAGAAAAGAATAACCAGATGGCATATCGCACTACTCATAGTGATCGTACTTGTTACAGCAGGCCTGCTATTGTGGAAATATCTAATTCCTTACGCTCCAGAACAGCATGCTGAGACTGCTTTGATTTCCGGTGGAGGGGTTACGGTCGAGCAGAATGACAATTGGATATCTTTTGAACCTTCGGTCATAGTAGGCGCAGCAGTCATCTTTTATCCAGGCGCATTGGTAAAAGCAGAAGCCTACGCACCTCTGGGCAGAAGCCTTGCTGCAGCGGGACATCCATTCTATATTGCCAAGATGCCACTAAACTTGGCAGTTACGAAAGCGGATGCTGCGGCGGAGATTATCCGCGTGCACCCCAAGCTTAATTTTGTGCTGGGCGGACACTCTCTGGGAGGTGTGATGGCATCGCGGTATGCAGCAGATCATCCAGATCAGGTGGAAGGCGTATTTTTCCTAGCCTCTTATCCGGATGAGCAAGGGAGTCTGAAGGTAACTACTTTATCCGTATTGTCAGTCTTGGGCACCAAAGATCAGGTTATTGACAAGGATAGCTATCGCAAAGGGCGATTTCTTCTGCCAGATAATACGCTATACTATTCAGTTGAAGGTGGAAATCATGCCCAGTTTGGCAGCTATGGTCCGCAGAAGGGTGATGGAGAAGCGACAATTTCTGAGGCAGAGCAGCAGAGCCGCACAGTGCGCGTCATGCTGGATTGGCTCGGAAATCTGCGATAAGGCTGCATAGATAAGGCTGCATAATAGGAGGTGAGGAGCATGCCATGGTTACATGTCAATCATGAGCGTATTCCCTGCAAAGGAATTCTGTTCGACAAGGATGGTACGCTGTTGGATTTGCTAGCTACATGGGGGACCTGGGCGGAACTGGTGCTGCGCGGTATGGAAGACCAGCTGACCTTGCTGGGTGCTGATTTTGTTGGCGATTTCACCCGTCTGCTCGGCACGCAGCATGATGCTGCGGGGAGGTTAACCAGGTATGATCCTGCAGGGCCGCTATCGATGGCTACTATGGATGAGACTTATGGAATTCTTGCTTGGCAGCTGTACGCCGCGGGTATGCCCTGGAACGAAGCTTTGAGCCGTGTAATAAATATTTCCAAGGAAGCGATGAGTGAGTTGCGTATCCGCCGCACGGCGGAACCTCTACCGGGACTGCTCCCTTTCCTGAAGCAGTGTGCAGGCGCATCATTGAAGCTGGGTGTCGTGACTTCGGACGGAGCCAAGACAACCCACGAGCAGCTGGAGTGGCTAGGAATTGCTAATTATTTTGGAGCAGTCGTTACGAGAGACAGAGTGAATAACGGCAAGCCCGCTCCCGAAATGGCAGAATTAGCTTGCCGGGAGCTGGGACTTGCGCCGGAAGAAACTATTATTATTGGAGATAGCAATGCAGATATGCAACTGGGCAAAGGTGCAGGCCTACGTCTGGCAGTCGGAATTGCTGCCGAGGGCGGCGGGTTAGGCCATCTAGTGGATGCAGATATCGTTATTGCCAACTTTAATGAGCTTCGCATCACATTCTAAAATCAAGACCATAGAAAGGATGCGCTACATATTATGAATCAAATAGAGAAATTGGCCTCGTGGATATCAGACAGTGATAATATCGTTTTTTTTGGTGGAGCAGGAACGTCGACGGAGAGCGGAATTCCTGATTTTCGTTCGGCTGCGGGATTATATCAGACTCAGCACCATTCCCCGTTTCCACCTGAAGTGATGCTGAGCCGCACCTTTTTTATGTCCTCACCGGACATTTTTTTTGATTTTTACCGCAGCAAAATGATTCATCCTGAAGCTCGCCCGAATGGTGCTCATCTGCTGCTTGCAGAGCTGGAGCGGCGACAGGGAAAGCTGAAGGCCGTGATTACGCAAAATATTGATGGCCTGCACCAGCTGGCCGGCAGTCACCAAGTACTTGAACTGCATGGTTCCATCCACCGCAACCATTGTATGAATTGCTCACACTATTACGGACTGGAGCAGGTGGTTAATAGTGCTGAGATTGTGCCCCATTGTCCAAAATGCGGAGGCATCATCAAGCCGGATGTGGTCCTCTATGAGGAAGAATTGGATCATACAGTGCTTATGGAGGCAGTGGAAGCGATAGCAGCTGCAGATTTGCTCATCATCGGTGGGACTTCACTTACCGTTCAACCTGCGGCCAGTCTGATCACCTATTTCCAAGGACGGCATACTGTACTGCTGAACGGGGACCCTACTCCTTATGACCATCAGGCCGATCTTATTATTACCGACCGGATCGGTGAAGTAATGAACGGTGTACAGAAGATTTTGAAGCTATAGTTGTGCAGGAATAATGGCTGTTTAGATTACAATGGCTGTCACTGGTTTAAAATAGGGTAAGCAGGATACAGAGTAACGAGAGGCAGTGATGTCAACGATGGTATATGTGGCAAGTGACGAACGGTATGAAGTGATGCGTTATAACCGTTGCGGCAAGTCCGGCCTTAAGCTTCCAGCGATTTCATTGGGTCTATGGCATAACTTCGGTGGAATTGACACTTATGAAAATGGCCGGGACATGATTACCCGCGCATTTGATCTGGGTATTACCCACTTTGATCTCGCCAATAATTATGGCCCGCCTGCCGGTTCGGCAGAAGAACTGTTCGGCAAAATACTTGCCAGAGATCTGACCCCTTACCGTGATGAGATGGTTATTTCAACGAAGGCGGGATATTATATGTGGCCCGGCCCCTATGGGGAATGGGGTTCACGGAAATATGTACTATCAAGCCTAGATCAGAGTCTCAAACGGCTGGGTCTGGAATATGTCGACATTTTCTACTCTCATCGGCCTGACCCCGAAACCCCGCTTGAAGAAACGATGCTGGCACTAGATCATACAGTCCGTTCTGGTAAAGCACTCTATATAGGATTGTCCAGCTATAGTGCCGAGCAGACCACTGAAGCAGTTGCTATATTAAAGGAACTGGGTACACCGCTCTTGATCCATCAGCCAAGTTACTCCATGCTCGACCGCTGGATTGAGGGCGGCCTGCAGGATGTATTGGAAGAGAATGGTATCGGCAGTATTGCTTTTATGCCACTGGCGCAGGGGATGCTGACCAATAAATATTTGAATGGTATTCCCGAGGGTTCAAGAGCAGCCAAACCTGCTACAGCACTTAGTGAGAGCCGGATAACACCGGAGGTGCAGCGCAAGATCAGAGCGCTTAATCAACTCGCGGCTTCACGCGGCCAAAGTCTAGCCCAGCTTTCGCTGGCTTGGACCCTGCGAGGTGGCAAAATCACTTCAGCATTGATTGGGGCCAGTCGAGTTAGCCAGATTGAAGAGAATATAGCTGCACTGACTCATACGGAATTTACACAAGAAGAGCTGGAGCGGATTGAGACAATTCTCAAGACGGAGAATATAGACTAATTTTCTGTTATAGCATATAAGTACAATATGGCAGGCTAAACAGCCCGGTTCCTCAGGTATAGGAAACGGGCTGTTGTTGTACAGTTGTACAGTCGAACAGAAGTAATTCACTAAGTCGCCAATTACTGCACAGTTTTATCCCCATGCCGGGCCGTTGTAATACGGTAAGCTGTTGGTGTTTGGTCACAAAATCGTTTGAACTGGCGTGAGAAATACAAAGCGTCCGTCAGGCCAACGGATGCTGCGACCTGCTCTACAGACAGTTCAGGCCGTTCCCGCAGCAGCTGGCGGGATTTCTCGATACGCAGTTTCAATAGATAGGTTACAGGTGATATGCCGGTCTCCTGCTTGAATATACGGGAGAGGTACGCTCGATTATATCCGAGGCTGCCGCACATTTGTTCAATAGAGACCGGATGGGCATACTGGGCGGCCATATAATGGACCATTTGCTTCACGGTCCGCTTGACCTGCGATTCCGCTCCGGGAAGTCGGGAGAGGGAGGAGAGATGTTCTGCAGCTTCACCGACAATAAGGTACAGATACCCGAGAGAGGTCAGGTCGGAGCTCTCTTTGTGAGCATAGAAGGTTTGCATCATGCCGAAAAGGGCTCCGGGAATGATACTATTCTCTGCAGTGGTCAGGACGGGTTTCTTGGGTGTGAAGCCAGTCTGCAGCACAAGATTGTCAGCATCACTGCCGGTAAATGCTGCCCAGCGATAACGCCAGGGTTCCTTCTTGTCTGAGATATAACTGACCAGCTGGCCTGGATGGATCAGGAAGCAATCTCCTGCACCTAGCTCATACTTACGCTGCTCTGTGCGGAAGATTCCAGACCCGGATTCAATAAAGTGCAGCAAATAATAATCGTAAATTTTGGGCCCAGCCTGATGCACCGGCAGCGTCTGGCTCTCGCCGGCAAATAATACATGCAGATTTTGCTTATCATAATACACAGGATTTGATCCTACGGAATAGGTATGTTCCATCGTTGGACAGCCTTTCTGGAAATATCGATTTCTATATTATACAAAGGAAAGTCACATTTATCCATACATTACACACATGATTGCATTATCAGAGCAAGTCTGATTTTATTATAATGTAATCAAGAAGGCAGCAATACTTAATCCCCCAACAGTGAAAGGATGAAGTGGCATTAATGAGCATACAGGAACTTAACCGTAAATTTATCGAGAAGTATGGAGAAAGCGAACAAGAGGCACAGGTATTTTATGCACCCGGTCGGGTTAATCTCATCGGAGAACATTTGGATTATAACGGAGGGTATGTGCTGCCAGCAGCGCTGGAGTTCGGCACAACGCTGATCGTGCGTCCACGCAGTGACACTAAAATAATTTTTGCAACTACGAATTTCCCTTATGAAGCCACCCTCGATTACAGTGAAATTGGTCAGGCTAAAACGGGGGAGTGGATTGACTATCCAGTGGGTGTAATGGTGGAATTGAAAAAAACGGATCATCCCGTATCAAAGGGCTATGATCTATTATTCCATGGTGATATTCCGAATGGCTCAGGACTTTCCTCCTCTGCTTCGCTTGAGGTTGTTACGGCCTTCGCTTTGTTGACCATGGAAGGCGGAGATACAGATACAGTAGAAATTGCTCTTCTATCTCAGCGTGCAGAGAACCATTATGTGGGTGTGAATTCGGGAATTATGGATCAGTTCGCGGTAGCCAACGGCAAGCGGGATCATGCGATTCTGCTGATGTGCGATACGCTGGAATATGAGCTGGTACCTTTCGTGACTGGTGCCTACAAGCTGGTTATCGGCAACACAAACAAGAAGAGAGGTCTTGTAGACTCCAAGTATAATGAACGCCGCCAGCAGTGTGATGAGGCACTATCTATTCTGCAACAAGAGATTCCTTCACTCTCCTTCCTGGCAGAGCTCAAGCGTGATCAATTTGAAGCGCATCAAGGCAAAATTACGGACGAGACGGTTCGCAACCGCGCGCGTCATGTCGTGGAAGAAAATCAGCGGGTGCTTGATTCTGTAGAAGTGCTGAAGAAGAATGACCTGGTGCAGTTCGGGAAATACATGAACGATTCACATGCTTCACTACGCGATCTGTACGAGGTTAGCTGTGTTGAATTGGATATCATGGTAGAAGAAGCCCAGCGCATTCCGGGAACACTTGGTTCGCGTATGACGGGTGCGGGCTTTGGCGGCTGCACAGTGTCGCTGGTGCATGAGGATGATGTAGAGCGGTTTATCCGCGAAGTAGGAGAGGCTTACACGACAAGATCCGGTCTCGCTGGCGAGTTCTATGTATGCGGCATCGGCAATGGTGTCGAACAACTGAAGGGAGTGAAATAAGATGGCGATTCTAGTAACGGGTGGAGCAGGGTATATTGGTTCCCATACAGTAGCAGAGCTGCTGAAACGGGGCGAGGAAGTGGTGGTCATCGACAATCTGTTGACCGGTCATCGTGAAGCGCTGCTGGGCGGCAAGCTGTACGAAGGCGATCTGCGCGACAAGGAACTGCTGGCCAAGCTGTTCTCCGAGAATGAGATTGATGCAGTGATCCATTTTGCAGCTAGTTCTCTGGTTGGTGAGAGTATGACGGACCCTGTAAAATATTATGACAACAACGTATATGGCACCTTGTGTCTTCTAGAGGCGATTCAAAAGGCTGGTGTAACCAAGATTGTATTCTCCTCCACGGCTGCAACCTACGGCGAACCGGAAAAGGTGCCCATCGAGGAAACAGACCGCACTGAACCTGCGAATGTGTATGGAGAAACCAAGCTGACCATGGAACGCATGATGGCCTGGTTCGATAAAGTACTGGGCATCAAATACGTAGCCCTACGTTACTTTAATGCTGCAGGCGCACATGAAAGCGGCAAAATCGGCGAAGACCACCGTCCCGAGAGTCATCTCATTCCATTAGTGCTGCAAACCGCGCTGAAGCAGCGCACTAACATCGCTATCTTCGGAGAGGACTATCCGACAGAAGACGGAACCTGTGTGCGCGACTACATCCATGTCAGCGATCTGGCTGACGCCCATGTCCGTGCTGTAACCTACCTGCGCAGCGGCAGTGCCAGCAATATTTTCAACCTCGGTAACGGACTTGGCTTCTCGGTTAAACAAGTGATTGAAACGGCCAAGAAGGTAACCGGTCTGGAGATTCCGGTAGTCATTCAGGAGCGCCGCGCTGGAGATCCGGCCGTACTGGTAGCTTCCTCCGACAAAGCCCGTACTATCCTGGGCTGGAACCCGCAGCATGCGGATATTGAGGATATCATTCAAAGCGCCTGGAACTGGCATTCTGCCAATCCACAGGGGTATGGGGAGAATTAAGATGCCTAAAGAGAACGAAACTACGCCCGCCACACAGAAGGCACTATATGCGATTGAACAGCTGGTGTTATTCGCTCTGCATCAGAGTCTTATTGCTCCGGCGGACCTTGACTACAGCCGCAATGAATTGCTGGATCAGTTCGGCTTTAGTGAGCCGTATGCCGAGGTCTTTGATCAAGCGCCACTGGACAGCCCTCAAGCACCCTTGGATGCCTTGATTGATTATGGTTATGAAATCGGACTGATTCCTGAGAACAGTGACACTTACCGTGATCTGCTGGATGCCAAAATTATGGGCTTACTGCTGGCCCGCCCTTCTGAAGTGAATGCTGAATTCTACAGACTGGCGGCTGAGCAGGGGATCTCTGCGGCGACCGACCGCTTTTATAAACTAAGCATAGATTCGAACTATATCCGTATGGACCGCATCTCTAAGAATGTCTACTGGCTGCAGGATTCTCCCTATGGGGACATCGAGATGACGATCAATCTGTCCAAGCCTGAGAAGAGCTCTAAGGAAATCGCCATGGCCCGCCTGCTTCCGCCACCGGTCTATCCGAAATGTCTGCTCTGCCGTGAGAACGTCGGTTATGCCGGAAGGGTTAATCACCCGCCACGCCAGAATTTGCGTATCATTCCGTTGGAGCTGAATCAGGAAAAGTGGTTTTTTCAGTACTCACCTTATGTGTACTACAATGAGCACTGTATCGTGTTCCACCATGATCATGTGCCGATGAAGCTAACTAAGGATTCTCTAAAGCGCCTGCTTGGCTTTGTGGAGTCATTCCCGCATTATTTTATAGGCTCCAATGCTGATTTGCCGATTGTGGGCGGCTCCATTCTGACTCATGATCACTTTCAGGGCGGGCGCCACACGTTCCCGATCCAGAAGGCGCCAAAGGAAGCTACGTTCACTCATGCGGCTTATCCGGGTGTTAGCCTGAGTATAGTGAAATGGCCAATGTCCGTATTGCGCCTGAACGGAGAAGATCCAGCCGTTCTGTTAGAGTGCGGAAATGCGATTTATGAGGCATGGAAGGTTTACAGTGATCCGGAGGCTGAAGTGCTTGCCTTTAGTGAAGTTGATGGTGAGACACAGCCGCATAATACCGTTACGCCTATTGTGCGACGGGGTGATGATGGCAGCTTTGAGATGGATCTTGTGCTGCGCAATAACCGGACCAGCGAGTTATATCCCGAAGGGATTTTTCACCCGCATCGGAAGATGCATCATATCAAGAAAGAAAATATCGGCCTGATTGAGGTCATGGGACTGGCCATCCTGCCGGGACGTCTTAAGGAAGAGCTTGATGCCATTGCCGGTATTCTTGCCGGAGATACTGCTGTGTATGAGGCCGTGAAGAACGAGACGAACCATCCTCTTGCGCAACATGCAGCTTGGGCTCAAGAACTGGTAGAACGGTTTGGTACAGCACTAGCCCGTGAGGAAGCCATCAAAATTGTACAGAATGAGGTAGGCATTAAATTCACACATATCCTTGAACACGCTGGCGTTTATAAGCGGACACCGGAAGGCCAAGCAGCTTTCCGCCGTTTTGTGAAGAGCTTCGGCGTTAATAGCCTATAACCATAGGCTCTATCTCTGATCAAGACCTAGAAATCGCCCTTGTTGAAACGGTGCTTTCCTATGACCCTTTCATTTAGGAGCGGTTTCTTTGTTGTTTGCCTGATGACTATCGTATTTGAAAGCTGCAATCGAGAAGTCTATAATATGAAAGGCATCACATTAATGATTTAACGGAGGCTGCACATATGCGTAAATTTGAATTTTATAATCCGACCAAGCTGATATTCGGACAAGGTACACTGGAAGCATTAAAGCTTGAAGTGCCGAAATTCGGAAAAAATGTACTTCTGATGTACGGCGGCGGCAGTATCAAACGCAGTGGCTTGTACGATAAAGTAATTGCTCAATTAAATGCCATTGGTGCAGTAGTTACCGAGTTGGCCGGAGTAGAACCGAATCCTCGTCTGTCTACCGTACATACCGGTGTAGCGCTGTGTCATGAACATAACATCGATCTTATTCTTGCCGTTGGCGGCGGAAGTGTGCTGGATTGTGCCAAGGCAGTTGCGGTTGGAGCGAAATACGAGGGCGACATGTGGGACTTTGTAGAGCGTAAGGCGGCTCCAAAGGGCGCGTTGCCACTGGGTACAGTGCTTACAATGGCAGCTACCGGTTCTGAAATGAACAATGGCTCTGTGATCACGAACGAAGTCACTCAGGAGAAGATGGGCTGGGGAAGCGTTCATGCGTTCCCGGCATTCTCAATCCTAGATCCCGAGAATACCTTCTCGTTGCCACGTGATCAGACTGTCTATGGAATGGTTGATATCATGTCGCATGTTCTAGAGCATTATTTCCATACCGATGGCAATACTACGGTACAGGATGGCTTCTGCGAGACATTGCTGCGCACAGTCATCGACACTGCACCGAAGTTGATCGAAGATCTGAATAACTACGAGCTGCGCGAGACGATCATGTATTGTGGAACGATGGCGCTTAATGGCATGGTTAGTATGGGTTTTGCCGGAGATTGGGCTACCCACAATATTGAGCATGCAGTATCGGCTGTATACGATATTCCGCATGGTGGAGGTTTGGCTATCCTGTTCCCGCAGTGGATGAAATATAACCTCAACACGAATCCGTCCCGTTTCCGCCAGCTTGCGGTAAATGTGTTCGGTGTTGATCCTTCCGGCAAAACCGACGAAGTGATCGGTCTTGAAGGTATTGAAGCTCTGCGTAGCTTCTGGGATTCAATTGGTGCTCCCAAGGTGTTGGGGGATTACGATATTGATGATAGCGAGATTGGCAATATGGCGGACAAGGCCGTTCGTTTCGGACCGTTCGGTAATTTCCGCAAGCTTGAGCGCGAAGATGTAGTAGAAATTTACAAACTGGCTTTGTAAAGCAAAGAAACTTTAGAAATAAGGAAGCCGCTCCCACATGGAGCGGCTTTTTTTGTTGATTTCCAAAATTTTCTATGGAATAAAACCCAAAGATTGTGAAACCAGGGACGCACTCCAAACGTTTACAGTAGTATGACAGTCCGGAATTAAGACAGGAGGAGAGATTTATGCTAACGCTGTATTTGGGCTGCTTGGCGCTGGGCGTCATTTTTGCTATTGTCAGCGTTTTGGTGGGGGATCTGATCGGAAATGCACTGGGCGGGATTTTTGATCTGCTGTCCTTTGATTTTCTCAATTCTACTGTTCTAGCAGGGGGAGTGACCGTGTTTGGCGGAGTGGGTGTTCTGCTTACCCGCTATAGTGGACTAGAGGCTGGGTCAATCGTTGCCCTTTCCCTGCTGAGTGCCGCCTTTATAGGGGTGCTCCTATACTTTGGAGTTGTGAAGACGATGGACAAAAGCGAGGTGTCTAACGGTTTCTCCATGCAAGATCTGCCCGGTAAGATTGGGGAAATTACGGTTCCTATTCCCTCCAAGGGTTATGGCGAGATTATGGTAAAGTTCGGCGCAGGCAACACTCTGCATACGGCGGCAAGCTTCGAGCATCAATCCATTCCGGTCGGGATGAAGATTGTTGTAGTGGAAGTGCGCGAAGGTGTAGCCCTTGTAACAGAATTCGAAGATAGAAGAGGAGAGGGTTCTTAATGTATTTTGGCATACCTGATTATATGTTTATTCCTGCAGTAGTAGTTGCTGTTCTGTTTGTGCTGGGGTTGGCCTTCTGGGCCCGCTTCAAAACCGTAGGACCGGATGAAGGAATGATTGTTACAGGGGCCTTTTTAGGAAAAAATCATCTTTCAGATGATGGATCAGGCCGTAAAATCAAAATTGTACGCGGCGGTGGGACGTTTATTTTACCCATATTTCAGAAAGCGGAATTTATGTCGCTGCTATCGCACAAACTGGAAATCACTACACCAGAGGTATATACCGAGCAGGGCGTTCCAGTTCTCGCTGACGGCGTCGCTATTATCAAAGTTGGGAGCTCTACTGAGGATATAGCTACGGCGGCGGAACAATTTATGGGTAAGCCTATCGAGTCACTAAAGAGCTCGGCTCAGGAAGTGTTGGAAGGACATCTCAGGGCTATTCTGGGTACGATGACTGTAGAGGAAGTTTATAGTAATCGTGACCGATTCGCACAAGAGGTACAGGGTGTGGCGGCACGGGATCTCAAAAAAATGGGTTTGCAGATTGTTTCTTTTACGATCAAGGATATTCGTGACAAGCATGGTTATCTTGAAGCGCTGGGCAAGCCGCGTATAGCGGCAGTGAAACGGGATGCAGAGATCGCTGAAGCGCAGGCAGTACGTGATTCGCGGATTCAGAAGGCTGCGGCCGAAGAGGAAGGCCAGAAGGCTGAGTTGTTGCGCGATACGAACATTGCCGAAGCCTCCAAGGAGAATCAACTGAAGGTTGCTGCCTTTAAGAGAGATCAGGATACGGCCAAGGCGGAAGCGGATCAGGCCTATTTTATTCAGGAAGCACGCGGTAAGCAGACCGTTGTCGAAGAGCAAATGAAGGTCGAGTTGGTTCGTAAGATGCGGGAAATCGATCTGCAGGATAAGGAGATTTTGATTCGCGAGAAGCAATATGACGCTGAGGTGAAAAAGAAGTCTGAGGCTGACCGTTACGCAGTAGAGCAGGCAGCAGAAGCCGATAAGTCGAAGAGAATGCGTGAAGCAGATGCGCTTCAGTACAGTATTGAGACGCAGGCAAAAGCAACGTCAGCACAGAAACGTCTGGAGGGTCAGGCTGCAGCTGACGCTGAGCTTGCAAAAGGTACGGCGGATGCCGAGGTTATCCGGTTGCGTGGATCAGCGGAAGCAGAAGCAAAGCAAAAGTTGGCCGAGGCGTTCCAGAAATTCGGGGAGGCTGCAATTCTCGATATCGTCTTAAAAATGCTGCCTGAGCTGGCAGGTCAGATTGCCAAACCATTGGCATCCATCGATAAGTTGACTGTAGTCGATACTGGTAATGGTGCAGGCGCAGCAAGGGTAAGCAACTATGTTACTGAATTGATGTCAACCGCACCTGAAATGTTGAAAAGCGTATCCGGTATTGATGTGGAGGAATTAATTCGAAGTCTGACACATAAATCCGCAGGAGTGCTGGCAGGGTCGGCAGCTCTTGCTGTACCAGCAGTACTGGCTAAGCAGGAGATACCAGTATCATCTGCACCACAAGCCGTGACTTCTGTAGCGAAAGAGTTGGAAGAATAGTTGTTTAGATAAAGTGACTCAAGATCTGTCCGGCGAATGATGCCGGGCAGATCTTATTATTAGGCCAAATAAGGATGATCGGACGGTAAAATGCATGGAGCTGATATTAGACAATATCCATAAAGATTTTGATGGGAAGAAGGTTCTTAAGGGGATAGACTTCACCTTTGAAAAAGGGAAAATTTAAGGTCTCTTGGGACGTAATGGTGCTGGCAAAACCTCTCTCTTCAACTGCTTGAGCGGGGAGATCAAGATGGACAGTGGCGCAGCCTTTTTACGCAAAGAGGAGCTAAGCCAGCCGCTTGGCGATGAGGATGTCGGCTATATATTTTCACTTCCTATCTTGCCGGAATTTCTGACCGGGTATGAGTTTTTGAAATTTTATATGGATATCAACCTGGATAAGATTGACCCGACCAAGACTATTGACGACTATTTTGCCATTATTAAGTTCGGTCAGGAAGATCGTCATCGGCTGATTAAAGGCTATTCTCATGGCATGAAGAATAAGATCCAAATGCTCTGTTTTATCATTACCCGACCACCAGTGATCTTGCTTGATGAGCCCTTAACCTCTTTTGATGTTATCGTTGCACTTGAGATTAAGAAGCTGCTGCGCGAGATGAAACAGGATCATATCATTATCTTCTCCACGCATATATTACAGCTTGCTGCCGATCTCTGTGATGAGCTTGTCATCCTGAATCATGGACTGCTTCAGGCAATACCAGCCGACACCTTGCATAGTCCAGCATTTGAAGAGCAGATTATAGGCTTATTAAGTGATGGCAGTGATGATTAGAACATTAAGCAGTATATTGGATATTAGAAGCGCGTCCGGTACTAATCGCTTTATATATTACTTCAAGAGAATTCCTATGCTTGGGAAGTTGTTGAAGGATGATATTTATGCCAATGCTGTGCTCAAACGTACTTTTTCCGTAATTGTATTCATATTGAAGGTACTGTGGGGATTTATGTCCAAATTCGCCTATATAGGAATTCTAATCTATGGGCCTGTTATTCTTACTAGCAGTGAACTTCCCATTAAAGAACAGTATCAGTTGTATCTACATATCGTGCTGTTCTTAAGTTTTATTGTTGCTGCAGTTTCGAATGTTTTTATTATGGAACCAAAGCGGGATAAATACATCTGCGTGAAGCTGATGAGGTTGCCTGCATCTGACTATATGCGTGCTACGTTGACGCTTCAGGGTCTGACTTTTCTGCTGTATTTTCTACCCCCAATGATGGTGTTTGCTTCACTACTGGGTGCTCCAGTCTGGCAGGGAGCCATGCTGGCGTTGTTATTAACGGCTTGGCGTACCATAACCGAGGCCCTTAATCTCTGGCTTTTTGCCAAAAAAGGAATCGTGCTGGCTAAGAAATTGAATTGGGTTTGGTCGGTGATCGGTGTAGGCTTTCTGCTGGCATACCTGCCTCTTTATCTAGAAGAAGCATTAATCAGTACTACCCAATTGTTTAGTGTGCCCTTGACTCTTGTAATTCTGGTGTTAGGAATTGCAGCGGGTATTTATATTGCGCGGTATCCAGACTATCGTGAGGCTGTTGATGCGGTGACGAAGCGAGACGAACCTCTGCTTGATGTGGGACGCATGATGAAAGAATCAAGGGTGAAGAATGTACAGACCATAGAACAGGACTATACTGCAGAACATTTGCGATCAAGTCAATGGGAGGGAAAGAAAGGGTACGCGTACCTGAACGCTATCTTTTTCTCAAGGCATAAACGTTTGATAATACAGCCCATGCAAAGGCGACTAGTAATCGTCCTGGTGTTCTTTCTGATTGGGATCATCACTATTTTGGTATCTCCGGAGACTTCTTCCAAGGGAGTTCCTTATTTAATGAGTAACCTACCGATATTCCTAATCATAATGAATTACACTTCTATAGGGGAGCGGCTCTGCAGGGGATTGTTTAATAATTGTGACCTTAGTCTGCTGCGTTATGGATTTTACCGTAAACGTGCGGCTATCCTGCACAATTTTACAATTCGCCTCTTCAAATTAATCAGACTTAATCTTCTTCTAGCCGCCGCCATAAGCGTAGCAGGAACTTCACTGATACTGCTATCCGGTGCAGATTGGGCCTTAGCAGATGTTATCATCATCTGGATCACCATTCTTTGTTTGTCACTGTTCTTTTCGGTACATCATCTATTTATGTATTATATCTTTCAGCCTTATAGCACAGAACTGGGAGTAAAGAACCCACTCTTCACGATTGTTAACAGCATTGTGTTAGCAATAGGTTTTGTTAGTATCCAATTTCAAAGTACACCAGTCTATTTTGTACTAATTGTGCTGCTGGCCACTTTGGTATATATGATCATTGCATTATTCCTTATCTACAAGTTCTCGGCTACAACGTTCCGGGTGAAATAAATCAGCTGCGCGGGTCGATGTTTGCAATTGAAAATCTCTTTTTAACAGACTCCTTGAAGTTATGGCATTAGCACATGTATAATCTACTCGTGCCGCTTCATTAATTCGGGCTACTGCCGGAAGTCGGGTATTCAGAAATAAAAGAGGTGTCCAAAGTGAGCAGCATAACAGTGGCCAAGGTATTGAATAACAATGTTATTATTGCTGAACATCCCCAATATGCAGAAGTAGTCGTTATCGGTAAGGGCATTGGCTTTAACCGCAAAACGCGCGATCGTATAAACCTGTCCTCCGTGGAGAAGATGTTTATTCTCCGCAGTCAGGAAGAGCAGGAGCAATATAAGCAGCTCGTTCCCCAAGTGGATGAGAAACTGATTGAGGTTGTTCAGGAAATCATTCTTTATATTATGCAAAATAGCAATCAGCAGCTGAATGAGCATATCCATATTGCCCTTACTGATCATATTGCATTTGCCATCCGGCGCCATGGGCAACATATTGATATCCATAACCCCTTTCTCTATGAGACAAAGGAGATTTATCCGGATGAATATAATATGGCGGAATTTGCGATCCGACGCATTAATGAGACTATGGATGTGAATTTGCCTGCTGATGAGATTGGTTTTGTAGCGCTGCATATTGTCAGCGCAATCAGCAATAGACATATCTCTGAGGTGAAGCAGCATTCTTTGCTGATTGGAGATCTCGTTGGATTAGTTGAGAATAATCTGGAATACCATGTCCCACGCGAATCGCTTGATTATTCGCGGCTGGTTACCCATTTGCGATTCGTTCTGGAGAGGTTGCGCCGAGGAGAGACCGTTCGAGAGACCTCCTCTCTGGACGGCCTCATGAAACGTGAATATCCTGAAATGTACATGTTGGCCTGGAAATTGACGAAGGTTATCGAACAACGGGTACATATGCCAGTGTATCCGGCAGAGGTAAGTTATCTAACAATTCACCTCCAGCGACTGGCCCAGAAGAAAGAGGATGAAGTTGATTTAGGGACAAGCGGCGGCGCATAATAAAAATTTATAAAGGTATTGCAACTTCAAATAATCGGTGCTACAATGATCCCTGTTATTAATAAAACAGAATACCAACGTGTAACTGATTCGATCAGGCATGAGTGATTTACAGTATTTTGGTTGTTGTGCCCCATCTCGGGGTAATCTAACTTAGTGTTAGACAACACCAGTGTATACTGTATTGCTCATGCCTTTTTTGGCTTCTGTTTTGAAGAAATTGAATAATATGATTAAGGAAGTGACCTCAATGTTTAAGAAGATGTTCGGCGTTTTGCAAAGAGTGGGTAAAGCGCTAATGCTTCCGGTTGCCATCCTGCCTGCGGCAGGTTTGCTGCTCGGAATAGGTAACATGCTCATTAACCCCGATTTCCTTCAATATGTACCGGTACTGGAGAACGATGTTGTTCAGGCGATTGCCAACGTATTGATGAACTCGGGACAAATCGTATTTAATAATTTGTCACTATTGTTCGCCGTAGGGGTAGCCATCGGGCTGGCCGGCGGAGAAGGCGTTGCTGGACTGGCAGCCATCATCGGTTTCCTCGTAATGAACGTTACGATGGGTACGGTTGTAGGCGTCAATGCATATGTACTTAGTCAAGGGGACTTTGCATACTCCAGTGTATTGGGTATCCCTACTCTGCAGACAGGTGTTTTCGGCGGTATATTAGTCGGGATCTTGGCTGCGGCCATGTACAAACGGTTCTTCCGAATTGAGCTGCCGTCCTATTTGGGCTTCTTCGCAGGTAAACGTTTTGTTCCAATTATGACTGCTGTAACTTCCCTGGTACTCGGTCTTGCTCTGACATTGATCTGGCCACCGATTCAACACGGTCTGAACTATGTATCACAAAGTATGATCGATACGAATTTGACACTTTCTGCTTTTATTTTTGGGATCATTGAACGCTCCCTGATTCCATTCGGTCTGCATCATATCTTCTATTCACCGTTCTGGTATGAATTTGGAAGTTATGTCGACAAAGCAGGCGATCTGGTCCGTGGTGACCAACGGATCTTTATGCAACAGCTTCGTGACGGTGTGCCATTTACAGCGGGTACATTTACTACAGGTAAATATCCGTTCATGATGTTCGGTCTTCCGGCAGCAGCGCTGGCTATCTATCATGAAGCCAGACCTGAGAACAAAAGGGTTGTCGGCAGTTTGATGGTTTCGGCAGCACTGACCTCATTCCTGACAGGGATCACGGAGCCGCTGGAATTCTCATTCTTGTTCGTAGCTCCTCTGTTGTTCGCTGTGCACGCCGTGTTTGCAGGTTTGTCATTTATGACTATGCAAATTCTAAATGTTAAGATCGGGATGACGTTCTCCGGTGGGTTCATAGACTTTGTACTCTTCGGCGTTATTCCGAACCGTACAGATTGGTGGCTTGTCATACCGGTAGGTCTTGTCCTTGCAGTAATTTACTACTTCGGATTCCGTTATGTTATTCGCAAATTCAACCTGAGAACTCCAGGTCGTGAAGATGAGAGTGATGATGATACTGAAGTAAATGCTGAAGCTATATCTACTGCAGGTTATGATCTGCCGCGCAACATTCTGTCCGCTCTGGGTGGCAAGGAGAACATCACGCATCTAGATGCTTGTATTACCCGACTTCGTGTTGAAGTTAAGGACAAGGCTGGCGTAGATAAGAGCCGTCTGAAGAAGCTTGGTGCATCCGGCGTTCTCGAAGTTGGTAATAATGTGCAAGCGATTTTTGGAACACGTTCCGATACGATCAAATCACAAATACAAGATGTTATGAATGGCAAGACACCGGTATCCGCTCCAGTAACGATCGCACCTCAGCCTGATCTGGAGAAGAAGGCTGGAGAAGAAGCTGCTGCGATCATTCCGGAAGATATCGTTTCTCCAGTAAACGGCGAGTTGATGGATATAACCTTGGTTCCAGACCAAGTGTTCTCGCAAAAAATGACAGGTGATGGTTTCGCCTTTCTGTCAGATGATGGTAAGATTGCTTCGCCGGTCTATGGTAAAATCTTTAATGTATTCCCAAGTAAACATGCTATTGGCATCATGTCCGATGGAGGCAAGGAAGTGCTTGTTCATATCGGTGTGAATACGGTTAAGCTTAAAGGTCAAGGCTTTACTATTCTTGTTGAAGAGGGTGACCTTGTAGCAGCAGGCCAGCCAATTATGGAGGTTGATCTGGAGTACGTGAAGGCACATGCGCCTTCTGTGATATCTCCGGTCATTTTCTCCAATCTGCCAGAAGGTTCTACAGTAACCTTGAAGAAGCCGGGCAAAGTAGCCATCGGTGACAAGGATATCATCACCATTCAGTAAAAAGTGCAATGGAGTTGCGCTTCCTTTATAATTGGGGGGAGCGCAGCATTTATCACTATAAAACATCCCATCAATAGAAAGTGAGTTGGATAATATTATGCAAACAACATTCAGAATTATCGACGAAGACGGAATTCATGCACGCCCGGCAACAGCGCTGGTAAATACAGCTACAAAATTTAAGGATACTGAGGCTTATGCCGAAGCTAAAGGCAAAAAAGTAACCTTGAAATCCATTCTTGGCGTATTGTCTCT
Source organism: Paenibacillus monticola (assembly GCF_009664975.1). Taxonomy (GTDB): domain Bacteria; phylum Bacillota; class Bacilli; order Paenibacillales; family Paenibacillaceae; genus Paenibacillus_AQ; species Paenibacillus_AQ monticola. The sequence continues at coordinate 102,629 of NZ_WJXB01000011.1, read as the reverse complement.
CGGTCTTGAAGCTGGTGATACCTTGTCTTTGATTACTGAAGGAACTGAAGAAGCTGAAGCTATGAAGGCACTTCAAGAAATTATGATCAAAGAAGGGCTGGGCGAGCTTCATGAGTAAAATTTCAGGAATCGCGGCTTCAGCAGGGATTGCCGTAGCCCGTGCCTTTATCCTGGAACACCCGGATTATACGATTACGAAGACTGCTATCAGTGATATTGATGCAGAAGTCGCTAAACTGAATGATGCGCTCGCCAAATCAAAAGCCGAGTTGCAAGTCATTAAAGAGCGTACTTTGGCGGAGCTTGGAGAGAAGAAAGCAGAGATTTTCGAATCTCATCTGCTCATACTCGAAGATCCTGAACTGATCAGCCCCGTAACTGACAAAATCCGTGAGGAATCGGTTAACGCGGACTATGCATTAAATGTAATAGCCACTCAATTTATTGAAATGTTCGAAAATATGAAAAGCGCATATCTTCAGGAACGCGCTGCTGATATGCGGGACGTGACCAAGCGGGTATTGAACCACTTGCTGGGCATCCATTATGTTAGCCCTGCTGAAATTAGCGAAGAGGTTATTGTCATCGCTCAGGATTTAACTCCATCCGATACAGCACAGCTAAACCGCAAATTCGTTAAAGGGTTTACAACGAATATCGGTGGACGCACGTCCCATTCGGCCATTATGGCCCGTTCTCTGGAGATTCCGGCGGTTGTTGGGACTAAGGATGTTCTTTCCAAAGTGAAAACCGGTGATCTGGTTATCGTGGACGGTCTTAACGGAGATGTTCTGATTAATCCTAGCGAAGCTGAAGTTGCAGAATACATCAGCAAACAGAAGGCCTATGACTTGCAGATCGCAGAGTGGAAGAAACTTCGCGATGAGCCGACAGTTTCGGCTGATGGCAAACATGTAGAACTGGCTGCCAATATTGGTACACCTAATGATGTGAATGGTGTTATTGAAAATGGCGGGGAAGGTGTGGGTCTGTATCGTACAGAATTTCTGTACATGGGCCGCGACAAGCTGCCTTCCGAAGAAATTCAATACAATGCTTATCGCACCGTGCTGGAGAATATGAAGGGCAAACCAGTAGTAGTGCGTACTCTTGATATCGGTGGGGACAAAGAGCTGCCTTATCTTGAGTTGCCAAAGGAAATGAACCCTTTCTTAGGATTCCGCGCTATACGATTGTGTCTGGATCGTCAGGACATCTTCCGCACACAGCTGCGGGCCTTGCTTAGAGCGAGTGTTCACGGAGACCTTCGTATTATGTTCCCGATGATCGCTGTACTTAGCGAGTTCCGGGCAGCGCGTGATTTGCTGTTGGAAGAAAAAGCTAAGCTGAAAGAAGAAGGTATTGAAGTCTCGGACAACATTCAACTGGGCATCATGGTGGAGATTCCATCCACCGCTGTTCTGGCAGACCAGTTTGCCAAGGAAGTTGACTTCTTCAGTATCGGTACAAATGACCTTATCCAGTATACGATGGCTGCTGACCGTATGAATGAACGGGTATCTTACCTGTATCAGCCTTACAATCCAGCTATCCTGCGTTTGGTCAAAATGGTTATAGACGCAGCACATGCGGAGGGCAAGTGGACAGGAATGTGTGGCGAAATGGCTGGAGATACAACAGCTATTCCGTTGCTTCTGGGACTTGGTCTTGATGAATTCAGCATGAGCGCGACTTCAATCCTGCCAGCACGCAGCCAAATTTCCAAATTGTCGGCCGCCGACATGAAGGATTTGGCCGCCAAAGCGCTGCAGTTGGGCACTGCTGAGGAAGTTGCTGTGCTTGTGCAGAGCATCGGCAATTAATTTTTTCCAGGCATTAATCCGTTTGTAGTACACTTTTCCAACTACTATTGCCAGCTTCCACTTGGAGGCTGGCTTTTTTATTTTTTTTGTTCCATAAATCGTCACTGGTCTAGGCTTAAAGGAGAGAGGTATACTTTACTTAGAATAGTTGCTTTCAAATTACAAGCTTATATATGTAAGAGTAAATACCGATAGTATTAATAAGTCGGTAACAAAAAGAGCATATGGAACCCAAACCTGTGAACATACTGTTACATATTATAGTATGAATCAAGAGAGTGAATGTACTACAGCTGCTTGACTTGCAGAGCTGTGCAAGTATTTATTTTATATAATTTGGGAATATATGGACTTAAAAGCAACCTGGTAATTCCAACAGGGAGCAATAGGATGGTGAATCTAATGAGCAGCAATTATATAAATGCAGAGTCTGTGATAGAGACATATGAGGGTAAGGATTTAGGCTTGACATACTCCAAGAACTGCAGTGTATTCAAAGTCTGGGTACCTACAGCCCTAACTGTATCTCTAGTGTTATATGAAACTGGCGGCAACGATGCTGCCGGAATCAAAGATAGCGGACGTATCGTAAATATGCAACTTGAGAATGGCGGAGTGTGGCGGGTTAAGCTGGCAGGTGATTTGAAAGGAAAATATTATATGTACCGTGCTGTATTCGCCGATGGAAAGTTAGTTGAAATAGCTGATCCATATGCGATTGCGGTATCTGCCAACGGCGTTCGGACAGCGATTGTAGATTTGAAGGATACCGATCCACAGCATTGGCAAGAGGATAGTTCACCTCCATTGCTACACCCTTCCGATGCTGTGATATATGAGCTACATGTGCGCGACTTCTCAGCAGACGAGAGTTCAGGAATGCTTTATAAGGGCAAATTCAAAGCTTTTACCGAATCGGGATTATGCGATCCTGAAGGTGGTCCACTCGGTATCGATCATTTGGTCCAACTGGGAATAACACATGTTCATTTATTGCCGGTATTCGATTTTCAAACTGTAGATGAACTAGGCAATACTGATGAAGGTTCTTCGACCTCATATTTTACAGAGTACAACTGGGGCTATGACCCACAGCATTATAATGTGCCGGAAGGCTCTTACAGTACTAATCCTGCTGATCCAGTGGCGCGAATCCGTGAATTTAAGGAAATGGTGCAGGCCTTGCACAGTCATGGTATTTCCGTGATTATGGATGTCGTATATAACCATACGTATTCTGTTGAGAAAGGACCCTTTGAGCCTTTAGTTCCAGATTATTTCTACCGTCGTGACTTTACCGGGCGGTTGTCTAACGGCTCAGGCGTGGGTAACGAGATTGCTACAGAACGTCCAATGGTACGTAAATATATCAAGGAATCTTTATCTTACTGGGCATCGGAGTATCACATTGATGGTTTCCGATTTGATCTCATGGGTTTGATGGATAGTATTACTATGCGTGAGATTACTGAAGAGCTGCGCTTGGAAGTGAATCCTAACCTGCTTCTTTATGGAGAACCATGGACAGGAGGAGATTCTCCGTTGATGACTAAGACTCTGAAGGGTGTACAGCGTGGTAAAGGCTATGCAGTCTTTAATGATAATTTCCGTTCTGCGATTAAAGGCGATAGTGACGGATGGGGAAGAGGTTTCGTTACTGGCGAGTATGATAAGGAAGGTGCCATTGCTGCGGGGATTAAGGGAGCCATTCATGATTTCAGCGAATCACCTGTGGAATCGGTCAACTATGTGAGCGCCCATGACAATTTGAATCTCTGGGATAAGCTACTTACTGCACAGGGACTTCGTCAAGAAGCTAACTTGCCTGATATGGAGAACGGTAAGCTGAAGAATGGCGGGAGTGTGGAAGAGGCTGTTGCACAGGCTGCTCCTTATGTGAGCATCGATATGCATGACATTCTGGGGAATGAAACGGTGCGGCGTTCCCTGCTGGCTAACGGAATTATATTAACCTCACAAGGCATTCCTTTTCTGCAAGCCGGAGATGAACTCTTGCGCACCAAATATGGAGATCATAACAGCTACCGCAGCAGTGACGCCATCAATGCCATACGCTGGGACAACAAGAGTATATTTATGCCTGTGTTCAAGTACTATCAAGGTCTGATTGAGCTGCGGCGCAATCATCCGGCATTCCGCTTGCACGGTCGGCAAGAAATTGAGCGTTCTCTGGAGTTTCTCCGCTGCGAGGGAGGCGTTGTGTCTTATATACTCCGCAATAATGCCGGTAGTGACCCATGGAATAACATAGTAGTGCTATTTAACGCTAATAATGAACAGATCTCCACGCTGCTTCCAAATGTGTCTGATAGTTGGAATGTAGTAGTGGACCACACTGGAGCAGGCACAGAAACGATCCGTAAAGTGGAGGGCAATGAAGTACAGCTTGAAGGTCTATCGATGATGGTGCTCTATGATGCATGTGGTGAGCCAAGCCCTCGAGCCAAAGTCATTGAGATTCACTATGAACGTTCAGATGGTGATTACCGGGGCTGGAATCTTTGGGTCTGGGGAACGGGTATTCAGGATGGACAGGGCGATTTTCGACAAATGGAAAATGGACGCGCGATAGCACGAATTGAAGTTCTGCCGGATACGACTTCTATTGGTTATATTTTACGACTGAATGATTGGGAAGAGAAAGATGGGAACGGAGACCATTTTATCGATTGTTCGAGCAACGAAGCAGTTATTAAAGTGCTGATCCGGGACCGCGAGCAGGAAAGTAGCGAAGCTGCGGATGATGATCTGAAGTTAACTAGCTAATGAGGAATAAATAGGGGGATGTCCAACAACCATGTTAAATGGCTGCTGGACATCCCCTCTTCTGTGATACCAGACTTGATTGGATGAATAGTTGATTTATCGCTTGTTGTTGTTTTACTAGGGTTTCTAATTTCTTCCGCTCGTCTGGTCGGGAACTTCCTCATCCATACGTTTATCATAAAGATTAGCTTCATTGCCACCGTTTTTTTTGGAACGGTACATAGCCAGATCAGCGGCACGCAGTAGCTCATTAATACTGCTACCATGCTGCGGGAACAGAGCCACACCGATACTTGCTGAAGTAATAAAGCTGGAGCCGTTGTTAATGGGCCATGACTTGCTGAAGAGCTGCAGTAGACGACTCAGAATTTCATCCAGAATGCCTGGATTGTTGAAGCGGTGTATGACGACTGCGAACTCGTCACCACCAATTCGAAAGGCTTGTCCTGCACCTTTGACTGTCTGTTGCAGTTCGCGTGAGAGAATTTGCAGGAATTCGTCTCCGGCCAGATGTCCCAGTGTATCGTTTAGCTGCTTAAACCTGTCACAATCCAGTAACGCCAGGGCAATTTCTTGCTGATGTTCCTCTGGCTGGGAAATGAGATTCTCCATATACATTTTGAAATGGGCACGATTGGGAATAGCGGTCAAATGATCATAAAAGGCTAGCTTATGCAGCCGCTCCTCGTATTGCTTCCGCTGTGTGATTTCACGGGATACAAGCATAAATTGCGCCGCGAACGAACGGCTGCCTGTAATCGGGGTTACTTTGGTTTCCAGCCACACCCAATGCCCCTCAGCCCCACGCATGCGCAGCTCAGACATACGTGGAGTTCCCTGGACCACACTCTTCAATTTAGCCCAGGAAATCTCAGGCTCACGAATGTAATTGGAGAGCGGGGTGCCCTTTTTAGGGACATACCCGAGAATGCTCAGGTGTGAAGGGGAGGCATATATAATCAGTCCATTCGGGTCAGTTAAAATAATATAGTCGGACATCGTCTCACCGATCAGCTGATACATGGTTTGCTCTTCCAGCATTTCGCTTTGGAGCTTAATAATTTTGCGTCCCAGATAGATAATTACCAGAATCAGCAAAAACAAAAGCAAGGAATATAGCGCAAAAAGAGAGCTTTTTTTATCCTGAAATACGGTTGTTACTTCTTGTGCGTAGCGGTCGATTAAATCTTCGGAGTTATCCAGTCTGCTACGGATGTCATTCAGCTGTGTATTGGTGAGAACCGCGGAAAAAGAGGCTGGGTCCCAACCCTCTTGAGACCGACGGATAATCAGCGAGCTACCCGTATCTTTCCATTCCCCGAAGGAAGCTTCGAAGGAAGAAAGCTCCCGCTTAAGCTCAGTGAGTTGAAGTTCACCTTTGTGCATTACGTTATAAGGTTTCTCGATAGAGTTGATATTGTATCTAGCTGTATTCACGCGTTCCTCAATCTGGGTATTATTATCTTCAAATAGCTGTGTTAGCTCTTTTAGTTCTGACTCTGTAGTATTTGGATTCATTGCGGTATGAAGTGCGACAGCAGCTTGATAAAGATCACGATCGGCGTTTAGGATGAGCTCAGAGTTCTGGTAGACATCATCGTATAAGGATTCAGATAATTTATTGATCGTATAGTTCAGGTACAATAAGGAGGCAACGCTGATGCCAACCAGCAGAATTGAGATAGCAGCGAACAAAAGGATTAATCTGCGTGTTACTTTGACCTCTGCGAAACCAGTCACTGTTATCCTCTCCCCGCATAAGACGTATGACAATCTCATCGCATATAACTATGAGCATTTGGAATCCATTTATCTGTGGCATTCAAATAGATGGGGAATCCGTACTAAAGTGAGTCATTCCAAGCAGGGATAAGGCAAGGGAGACTACATCAATCATATGTGAGTCTGTGGTTTCTTATTATCAAGTATATAGGACGTCCCATATCTAGAGCAATTACCTGACATATAATAATAATGATATCGTAAAAGGACTAGAAAATGCCACTTTAATCTGGAAAATATGGATATTCGGATGCATTTTTGAACAACTATGTATGTCCTATTGCCTCTATCATATTCAAACCCTTGAGTCCTATTACCCAGTCTTGCCGCAAACGATACACTCTTAGATATATAAAAAAGCTGTCCGTAGTCATAAAGATGACCGGGGACAGCTTTTTGGATTACTGCTGGCTTTTGTTACTTATATTTGCAGGGATTATTCGTTGCGCAAGGCATGAATTGGACGTAACCGCGCGGCTTTGTTAGCTGGCATCATACCGAAGATCACACCGATTAACAAGGAAAAGATGAAAGAGATAACTACCATATTCCAGGCAATGGATACCGTAAGTGGAGAGTACTTTCCGAGTAGCCAACTGCCGCCAACGCCGATCCCGACTCCAATGAATCCGCCTAAGCCGCTGAGCACGATGGACTCGATCATGAACTGGGCGAGAATATCGAATTTTTTGGCGCCGATGGCTTTGCGGATACCGATTTCCCGGGTTCTTTCATTGACGGATACAATCATGATATTCATGATTCCGATGCCGCCAACGAACAAGGAAATGCCTGCGATACCAGCCAAGGCCATAGAAAGTGTGTCCGTAGTGGAATTCACCGTTTCCAACATTTCCTGAGAGTCAAATACGGTAAAGGCATTATCCGCATTATTGAATTTGACATTCAGTAACCTTTCCAGCTTATCCTTGACTGTAGTTACAGTATCCGCAGTAGTTGTAGCAACCGTGATGGAGCGAACTCCTTTGCTCTGTAACTGACGTTCCGCTGTGGAGATAGGGATTAGAATCTTATCATCGTTCGAACCGCCAAGACTGGAACCTTTCGTTTCGAGCAGACCTACTATTTTGTAGCTGATTCCGTTCAACTGCATCTTTTGTCCTACAGGACTATCCGTGCCGAATAAATCTTCCGCCGTGCCTGATCCGATCAGAGCAACCTTCTGCCGGTATTCTGTATCAATATCAAGCAGAAAGCGTCCAGCTTGCACGTGAAAATCCTTAACATCTTCATAAGAGGGAGTAATTCCCTCGACAGAGACACTTACATTATCAGTATCATGCTTGGCTGTAACGTTGCCGGTGATCACAGGGGCTACATTCTCTACACCTTCAATATCCCCGAGCGCTAATGCCTCCTTATAGGTAAGAGAGGTTGTTGCACCACGACCCGTAATGTTCACGGTTAGCTGATTCGTGCCGAGTCCGTTTAACTGCTCTGTGATCTGTGAAGTAGTACCCTGGCCTACAGAAACGAGTATGATGACAGACGACACACCGATAATAATTCCCAGCATCGTTAGAAAAGCTCTTACTTTACTACTGCTGATGCTCTTTAACGCCATCCTCATACTTTGATACAATTTCACCTAGCATTCCTCCGATCCTCAACGAGGTTGCCGTCCTGTATACGAATAATTCGCTTCGCTTGGTTGGCAATTTCTAGGTCATGTGTTATCAGGATGATGGTGTGACCCTGTTTGTTCAATTCTTGAATCATTTGCATGACTTCATGTCCGGTCCGCGTATCGAGTGCCCCAGTAGGTTCATCGGCAAGCAGAATGGGTGGAGAACCCGCCATCGCCCTTGCTATTGCCACACGCTGCTGCTGTCCACCTGAAAGCTCGGAAGGTCGATGGTGCATTCTATCCTCCAGACCTACTTTAACTAGAGCTTCATGTGCCAGTTGTTTTCGCTCCCGGTGGGAAAGACCGCGATAAATGAGCGGTAGCTCCACATTCTCGGCAGCAGATAGCTTGGGCAGCAGGTTAAAGCTTTGGAAGATAAATCCAATTTTCTCATTGCGGATCGCTGCGAGCTTATTGTCGGACAACTTCCGGACCTCTTGTCCGTCCAGAAGATAACTTCCTTCATCAGAAATATCGAGGCAGCCGAGCATGTTCATCAGAGTTGATTTACCGGAACCTGAAGGGCCTATGATAGCTACGAACTCGCCAAAATCAATCGTAAAGCTCAAATCCTTCAGTACCGTCATCGACTCGCCAGCCATTTTGTAACCGTGGGTCATGTTGTTAACTTGGATAAGCGGTTCTGAAGCACTCATCTACCGCCACCTCCGCTAAAACCACCGCCACCGCCGGTACCTCCACTAAAGCCACCGCCGGTACCACCGCTAAACCCGCCGCCAGTACCACCGCTAAACCCGCCGCCAGTACCACCGCTAAACCCGCCCATACCTCCTGGGGTTTGCACTTCAGTGGGTGCTGTGCCAGTGTTGGTAGAGATTACGGTTGGAATAATGACTGAGTCCCCTTCACTGAGTCCACTGACAATTTCAATGCTGCTCTCATCATGAATGCCCACTTCTACAGTGACCATCTGCTGATTAGGAGTGCCACGAGTTCCTCCTGACTGTGAGCTGCTGCCCCCTGCCCATTGGCTCTTGTTGTCTGTGGATGAAGCTGTTCCGCCAGCAGCACCAGGTTCACCGCTAGGAAATGCGCCGCCTGTACCTCGCGTACGTGTCCCACCATAACCTGTTCCACTACCAGTCCCGCGTGTACCTGTTCCACCAGCAGCGCCAGGCGCACCGCTAGGCATTACCCCGCCAGGCGCACCACTAGGCATAACCCCGCCTTCAGCAGCGCCAGGTGCGCCGCTAGGCATAGGTGCCTGACCTTCACCGGTTGCAGCTCCTGCGGCTCCAGTTGTTCCGGTAGCTGCTCCTGCTGCTACTGGTATGGCTACAATGTGTTTGCCGTTTCTTTCTAGAACAGCTTCAATAGGTACGAGCAATACATCTTTTTTCTCAGCTGTTGTGATGGAAACTTCAGCGGACATCCCTACACGGGCACTTTCAGATGTCGTTAAACCCACTGTAACATCGAAAAGGGATACACCGTTTGTGGTGACACCTTCCTCAGCAATATCGGTGACAGTCCCCTTAAATTCATTATCTGGAAGGGCATCCAATGTAATGGTGGCTGGCATACCTTCCTTTACTGTAGGAATGTCCAACTCATCAACCTGCACAATGACGCTAAGGTTGGCGTAATCGGTAATGTCGATCAGCTCAGAGCCATCCATGGCTTTTTCGCCGCTGGCGATATTAACTACAGTTACAGTTCCATCGATCGGAGCGGTCAGCGCATCGGGAGGGACCATATCTTCCTCTACAGAGGCTATTTTTTCGATTTGGGTTGTGATATCTGTTTTTGCTTTTTCAATCGAACGTTTGGCTGTAGATAGATCATCCTCAGAAGCTCCGGCCTGTGCCAGCTTCTTGTAGGAATCCTGCTTATCCTCTAGATCAGTCTGCAGTGATTGAAGGGAGGTTTTCTCTTGTGTAAGATTGTCGCTTAGGTCATCACCTTTGAAGGTGATTAGAGTCTGACCTTTCTTGACGACATCGCCTTGTTCAACAAGAACCTCTGCTACTTTTCCGGAATCCTTCGTTTTAACTTTGCTAGTCTCGATAGCCGTTACGGATCCGGCTCCAGATACACTGACAACAATATCACCTTTCGTAACTGTAGCCGTATTAACGGGTACTTCAGCAGCCTGACTATTTTTATCCGGAAGAAACGTATACACCAGCAGTCCAGCCGTTACAACAGCTACTACCCCAATCGTCCAGAGCAACACTTTTTTCTTCTTCATTTCTATCCTCCACATATCTATCAGATTTCTTGATTATTTTAACAGGGCCTTTTAATTCGTATCGGTATCCGTGCTGGTGTCTGTATCCGTATCTGTGTTGCTGACTGTTGTCTTAGTGGCTGCTTCGTGTGTGAGTACATAAGTTTGGGTGCCCAGCAGAATTCTTTCCCCCTGGAACTCGTCGTACAGATTCAGACGGATAGTACCTCCACCCAGTGTTTTGTAAAGATTGCTGTTAAAAGTTGTTGAATAGGACTTGTAGTTTCCGACAGCCAAATTCGTTCCAAGTACGAGTGTTGTCTCCATGGATTGTCCGAGTGGGTCTAGGAGTTCCATAACAAGCTTGTGCTCGTAAGTGCCGGCTTCGTAAGTATCGTTTTTAGACAGATTGTAGGTGATGACTGTGTTCAAAGTATCTTTGCCTGCAGTGACGGTGGCTACTGCGCTTGTAAAAGAGAGGGTGTAAGGATACAATACTACGCTTAACAGGTTGGTCTGTGGAGTAACCGCTACATTGTTCAATGCCAAGCTTACAGTATTGATATAGCCGGTCGATGTGCCGCCAAGAGCTGTTAATTTGCCTTCGGATACGCCTTCGCCGATATAAAGTACCAGTTGGGAGGTATCCACACCAAGCGGTAGCTTGCTCCAGACGGTCACCAGATTTTTCCCGTTCGGGCTTGTGGATAGAGCCGATTGATTGACCTCAGCCTCATAATACTGATTGTCCGGAGTTTTGTAGTAGGCGACAAGCTGTGCCTGATCCGATTTGCGTGACTCTTCGCTGTCCATTTCCAGTTCTGTATACATGAGATTCGAGCTTGTGCCGTTATAGACTGTCGTCCGGTGTTCCAGAACTACGGCTTTTTTGCCAGCAACATTAATATGGAAGCTGCCACCTACCTCTATTGGCTCAACTCTGTTCTCCAGCTGGGTGGTGCTTAAAGATAAGAAGTCGGTGGTGGCATCATTGGTAGTTTCCTGCAAAACAACCTTTAGTTGATTGAAATCAAAGTCATAAGGGAGATTGGCTTTAACGTACACATCAGTGCTCTCATTCGGACCCAGAATAGTCTGAGTGCCTGCGGTGACGACTTGGGTGGTGCTGCTGAGATTGCTTTCTCCCGCCTTAATAACACCGGTAAGCGCCGGAAGCTGTTCAGTAGTGGAATTCATATTGCGAATGCTGAGTTTGGCCACAATCTGATCTTCGTCTGACCAGGGCAAACGCTGCATCGAATCAAAGGTTACGCCAAATGTTCCATGACTGTTTTCCACGGTGTATTCCGTCGCCAACAAATTGTTCGTCTGCAGTGAGTAAGGAATTTGGTAGTAAGCCGTCGGAAAAATAATCTTGTCGGTAACTGCGGGTTCGGTCAGCTGCAATTGCAGTGTTCCCTGATTCAGCTTTAAGGGGATATCAACACTCAGATTAACGACCTTCTCTTCAAGCGGTTTGAGCGTCAGGCTGGCCAAAGCTTTGGCATCCACCGGAAAGCTGTATCCTTCAACGGCCTTGACCGCAAGTTCATAGGCGGGTAGGGTTACGGATTTATTACCACTGTTTTTTACTCGGAATTGCAGGGTCCATTTGGCCGTATCGCCGTTCGAATATACCTTGGCGCTCTTTAACTGCGTATCAACCGTATTGCTACTGATTGTAAGCTTCTTGATTACATTAGCGGCTACAACGAGGTTAGGACTGGCCGCTGCAGGCAGTTTATAGGTAACGACAGGCAGATCTATTTTTAAGGTGGAATCTTCTTGGGCAAAAAGCAATACCATATTGTCAGTCTTCATATAGGAAGGTATTTCCGTTATATAATAAAGGGTCTTTTTCTCTTGCGGCTGTATTTTGTAACCGCTGCTGGAATCGTCAAGAGTCAGATTAAATACAGAACCCCCAGAAGAAGCAAGATATCCCTTGAGACCGGTATCGTTGAGTACTTTGGTGCCGAGATTTGCGAGACTGACGCCTATTTTGGCGTATACCTTACCGTTAAATTTATAGATTTGCAGACTTTCCGCTTTGGTTGTTATAGGCAGATTGCTCAGGGTTACCTTCTTGCTCTGTCCTCTGGCAACAGCTGATGAATAGGTAGCCGGGACTGCGAAAGTCCCCAGTTTTCTTTGATAATCTGCACTGCTGAAATCCCAGCCGTATAAAGAAATCTTCACTCCGTTCACTTTGGTTGCTTTGCCGACATTTACGTAATAGGTCACAGACTGACTGCTATTTGCTGCTATTATCTTGATGGCCGAACTGGCCGTAATAGGACTTCCTTGAATGACAGTACCGCCTGTTGTAGTCACTTTGGAGAAGAAGTCAATCAGATTTACACTGCTGCTATTGCCGTTGTAATAGGTGAGTGTGTATGTAAGTATGTTGCCGCTATCCTGAGCAAACAGACTCACATCGGTCAGCTTAGTGCTGACGTTGCTCTTAAGTGAAATAGAGCCCAATTTGTCCAGAGTGGATACTGTTGTTGTCGTTGCTGCTTTGACGGCCGAAGTGCCCGCGGTTGCTGCATATGCTCCGTATGATACAGTTTGGCTAAGGACTGCGGTGCTTAGCAGGACTATGGCATACGTCTTTCTTCGTTTATGCATGAATTTCCCTCCCTGTATAAAAACCTTTACTATCCCAAACTGCCTTGTGGGGCATGGATAGTCAGGCCCTCTTAGAAAGGAAAAATATCAAATCTGGCTGAAAGTTTGCTGAAAATTCGTCCAATAAATGGCACTGAACCTTAAAAGAAGCTTAAATAAAGATAAAGATTTGCCCAAATCTGCTTTGCTTGTCAAAACGTTGATTTTTGCATATAATAAATAGACATATCTCCTTAAGCCAAGGAGAGGCCTGAACATTAGAATAAACTACAAAATGCAGTGATGGAGAAGAGTACGCAGTGCCTGCCTTACAGGGAGGAAACGCCAATGACTGAGAGCGTTTCTACGTAACAGAGCTGCAGAATTTCACTCCGGAGCAGTTCCCTTAAATTCCAGACAAGGATTTCTTGTTGGGAGAAGAGTAGGGGAGATCGGCCGCAGACCGTTATTCCTGTGTAAAGTAAGATGGGGTTTTGTTGCCTGTCTAACAAGGGTGGTACCACGGTCTTTTCGTCCCTTACCGGGAGGAAAGGCCTTTTTTTGTTGAACCAGACAATGATTATAAGGGGGCTGTACACAGCCATGAAAGAGAAATTGGAAGCATTGAAGAATGAGGCGTTGGCTAAGCTGCAGGAGGTTACAGATCCGCAGATATTGAATGATCTACGAGTGAAATACCTAGGTAAAAAGGGTGAGCTGACAGAGGTTTTGCGTGGTATGGGAAGTCTTAGTGCCGAGGAACGTCCGGTTATTGGACAAGTAGCGAATCTGGTGCGAAGTGCGATTGAGGAGATTATTGGCGCGAAGCAGGAGGTTTTTCAACAACAGGAGACCTTGAACCGCTTGCAGGCTGAGAAAGTGGATGTTACCCTACCTGGCCGCCAATTGCAGCAAGGTGGGATTCATCCCCTAACCAGAGTCGTGCAGGAGATCGAGGATATCTTTATTGGTATGGGCTATCGAGTTGCTGAAGGTCCTGAGGTGGAGACGGATTATTATAACTTTGAAGCACTGAATCTGCCCAAAAACCATCCGGCCCGTGATATGCAGGATTCCTTTTATTTGACGGAAGATCTGCTCATGCGCACTCAAACCTCTCCTGTACAGATTCGTACCATGCAGGCGATGAATGGGGAAGCACCAGTCAAAATCATCTGCCCGGGTAAAGTATTCCGTCGTGATGATGACGATGCTACCCACTCCTTCCAATTTCATCAAATTGAAGGACTGGTCATCGGCCGTAATATTCGGATGAGTGATCTGAAGGGAACGCTGCTTCAATTCGTTAAGGAGATGTTCGGAGCCAATACGGGCATCCGTCTTCGTCCCAGCTTTTTCCCGTTCACCGAACCAAGCGTTGAAGTGGATGTAAGCTGCTTTAAATGCGGCGGTGACGGCTGCAGACTTTGTAAACAAAGCGGTTGGCTGGAAATCCTCGGCGCCGGTATGGTTCATCCCAATGTACTGGAAATGGGCGGCTATGATCCTGCCGAGTTCAGCGGCTTCGCTTTCGGAATGGGCGTTGAGCGGATCGCGATGCTTAAATACGGCATAGACGACATCCGCCATTTCTATAGTAACGACATGAGTTTTGTAAAGCAGTTCAAGGGCGTTTAGATTTTTGGTGGGTGTGCAAGGCTGGGGGAAAGTTGTGAGGAACATATAATTGGGTTACTGAATCTTTGATTATTTGAAGAACTGTTAAGGAAGGAAAGGAGAGGAATTTTGGAACTGGAGAAACGCCAGTGGTCGCCTGAAAGCTTTCCATAGGAAAGCTCGCTTCGAAAGCATACGCTATCCTCAGATTTCTACCGCGATGAGCGGTTTCAATCAGGAAATCTGAGGATAACAGCGATCGGAAGTCCAAATATTCCTTGTAGTGACCTCTGGACAGGAACTTTTTTAATCAGGGATTGGGAGCCTTGAATGTTCTGATCTTTTTCCGACAGCTACGCAAGACCGGCAAGTAGATAAATACATCTGAAACATAAAGGAAGTGCGGACATGAAAGTATCAACCAGATGGTTGGCTGATTATATATCGCTAGAAGGAGTAACCGCTGAGGAGCTGGCCGAGAAAATTACCACGGCCGGCATCGAGATTGATGGTGTGGAACGCCGTAACAAAGGTATTTCCGGCATCGTAACCGGTTATGTGAAGTCGAAGGAAAAACACCCTGATGCGGACAAGCTGAATATTTGCATCGTTGACGCAGGCCAAGGCGAGGATCTGCAAATCGTCTGCGGTGCCAAGAATGTCGAAGCTGGCCAAATGGTTCCTGT
Organism: Paenibacillus monticola; assembly: GCF_009664975.1. Classification (GTDB taxonomy): domain Bacteria; phylum Bacillota; class Bacilli; order Paenibacillales; family Paenibacillaceae; genus Paenibacillus_AQ; species Paenibacillus_AQ monticola. The sequence continues at coordinate 87,485 of NZ_WJXB01000011.1, read as the reverse complement.
AGCCATCGTAGGCGCCAAGCTGCCAGGTCTGGATATCAAAAAGGCGAAGCTGCGTGGTGTGCTGTCGCAAGGGATGATTTGTTCAGCCAAAGAACTAGGATTGAACGACAAGCTGCTACCCAAAGAATTGCAGGAGGGTATTCTTGTCCTTCCTGAGGGAACAGAAATCGGTCTGGATATTACGAAGGTGCTGGATTTGAACGATGAGGTGCTGGAATTCGACCTCACACCGAACCGTTCCGATTGTCTGAGCATGATCGGTGCTGCCTATGAGGTGAGTGCCATTCTAGCCCGCGATCTTAAACTGCCAAAGCCTGAAACAGAAATAGTTGAAGTAAGCAAAGCTGCTGTTGATTCCATTTCCGTTACAATAGAGAATGAAGAATACTGCGGTCATTATGCAGTGCGTTATATTTCCGGTGTTAAATCTGCGGCTTCACCGCTGTGGATGCAGAACCGCTTGATGGCTGCGGGTGTTCGTCCCATCAACAATATCGTAGATATCACTAATTACGTTATGCTTGAATACGGACAGCCACTGCATGCCTTTGATGCAGATAAAGTCGAAGGTGGTGTGCTTGGCGTTCGTCTTGCACACGCTGGTGAAGTACTGACTACACTAGATGGTCAGGAGCGGAAGCTTGCGCCACAGATGTTAGTAATCGCTGATGGAGTGAAGGCTGTGGGATTGGCCGGTGTCATGGGCGGCTTGGCTACAGAAGTTACGAGTGAGACCGTGAATATCGTGCTGGAGTCTGCCAGATTTGACGGAGGAACGGTCCGCAAGGCATCGCGTCAACTGGGACTTCGCTCTGAAGCATCCTTGCGCTTCGAGAAGGAAGTAGATCCACATGCGGTTATCGCAGCACTGAACCGTGCCGCTGCGCTTATTGCCCGCTATGCCAGCGGTTCTGTGCATGCAGGAATTGTGCAAGCGGGAACTGACGCTGTGAAGGAGAAGGTTCTTACCTTGTCACTGGATAAGCTTAACCGATACCTGGGAACAGAACTGTCTCTGCTCGAAGTGAAGGTATTGTTCAATCGTCTTCATTTCAAATGTGGTGATGCAGGAGAAGGTCTGGTTGAAGTACAGATACCTACCAGACGTGGCGACATCAGCTATGATGTTGATCTCATCGAAGAAATTGCCCGCCTGTATGGGTATGATAATATTCCGACAACTCTTATTGAGGGACCGACAACGCCAGGAGCGCTCACACGTCCGCAAGCGCTACGCCGCGAACTGCGCCGTTTGTTGTCCCATGGAGGATACCAAGAGGTTATGGGTTACTCCTTCATCCAGCCGGAACAAAGCAAGCTGTTCCCCGCACTTTCAAACGGTGGAGTTGCGGTTAAGCTGGCTATGCCAATGAGTGAGGAACGCAGTGTGCTGCGTACGAGTGTTCTGCCACAGCTGCTGGAGATTGCCAGTTATAATACAAACCGCCGGCAAAGTGATCTGGCGTTGTTCGAAATCGGCAATGTGTTCTTCACGGAAGAAGAGCAGCTAACCCGTCAGCCACGTGAACTGCCAATCCTTGGTCTGCTGCTGAGTGGAAGCCGTGCGGTTAAGCAATGGAACGTTGCGCCTGAACAAGTGGATTTCTTCGATTTAAAAGGTGTACTTGAATCTGTACTCGCCCATCTTGGTCTCACTGGCAAAGTAATCTTCGAAGGCGACAGCCCAGAGGGTTATCATCCGGGACGTTCGGCCTCCTTATATTTGCTTCTGGAGGAAGGTCGTGTGTTAATCGGAACAATGGGCCAGATTCATCCCGAGCTGCAGCGTCAGCTTGATCTGGAGGATACTTATACTGCTGAGATTGCCTTGCAGCCTCTGTACGATGCAGCTCAGAACCGCCTGCAATACAGCGAGCTTCCACGTTTCCCTGGAATGGAACGCGATATCGCAGTCGTTGTGGATGCTATTATACCGGCCGGGAAACTGTTGGATTCGATCACTCAAAGTGGAGGAAGTCTGTTGCAGTCGGTTCAGGTATTTGATGTATACACTGGCGGCAAGCTGGACAGTGGGAAGAAGAGTATCGCCATTTCGCTGCTATACCGTCATAGTGATCATACGTTGACTGACGAAGAGGTTGGAGAAGTGCATAACACGGTTATATCTGCACTTCAGCAAACTTTTGGTGCAGAATTAAGAAAGTAGCAGGAATTGTGTAAAGCCGCAGCGAATCCATTTAGAAACCGTGATTCGCAGCGGCTTTTTCTCATAGGGTAGAAGTGCGGAGATTAGCGGTTAAACCTATTGAATTAAGCAGCTTCTTTGCCAAACGTTTACGATTAAAGTTACAATAGAAGCAGGGAAACCAGCTTAGAATCCGCACACACACAAAGGAGGGCACAACTGTGGCTATGGACCGGACACGTGTCGCCGTGGAAATATACGGAACTTCCTATAATCTTGTAGGAAGCAGTACTGAATATATGAAACAAGTTGCCCGTCATGTTGACGATCATATGCGCACGATTTCCAAAGCTCATTCTAGACTAGATACACCGCGTATTGCGGTGCTTACAGCAGTACATATGGCCGAGCAGGCCATTCAGGTTCAGGATATTAAGAATGAGCTTAATATGCTGACAGGAGAACGAAGTGAGCAACGCGTAGAAATATCGCGTCTGTTGGAAGTTCAGGAGGAGCGCCAGGAGGAATACGAGCGCTTCAAAGCTGCAGCCAAAGAAGAAGCAGCCCGGCTGATCGCTGTTGTTGAAGAAGAACGAGCACGGAACCTGGAAACCCGCGAGCAGGAACTGAAGATACATGCCCAGCAGCTTCAGGAGGCTGAACAGGTAGCTGAGGCTGCTCGGCAGCAGTTGGAGGCAGACCTGCTTGCACGCGAGCAGGAGCTAACGGCACTGCGGACAAGTTATACAGAGGAACAGGAAGCTGCTCGGCAGCAGTTGGAGGCAGAGCTGCTGGAACGTGAGCAGGAGTTAGCAGCTCTGCAGGCAAGCTACGAAGAGGAGCAGGCTGCTGACCGGGAGACTCATCGTCAGGAACTGGCGAACGCCGAAGCTGTTCATCTTCAGCAGTTGGAAGAGCTGAAGGCAGCGCATCTGCAGGAGCTGGAGAGTATTCGCGAGTCACTGACCAATGAGCTGGTAGAGACCCGGACTTTATTGAGTCAGGAGCTTGAGAACACCCAGTTGACGCTTAGCAAAGAGCTGAGTGAAGAGCGGGAGGCACTGCAGCGAGAGCTGGCCAAGACGAAAGAGCTACGGCAATCACAGGGTACGCAGGAGCATAGACATAAACAGAATGTTCAAGAACTGGAGAAACAGCTAAGTGAGCTACGCGGAGGAACTGGACAGCTTCAAGCGAGACTGCGTGCCGCAGAAGCCGGACTTAAAGGTGAACGAGATGCCCGGCTGACGCTGCTGACGCAATATGAATTGGTCAGCAAACGCGAGGAACAACTTGGGGAGGAACTCCGTTCTACCACTGAACTGGGAGCATTGCTGAGCGATGAGCTGGAAGGACTGCGCCAACGCTACGAGCTGTCACAAGATGAGGCATCCATGCTGCGGAAGTCGCTGCAGGAAACCAGCGACAGTCTACGCCACGTACAAGCGGAACTTGCCCGAGCGACGGCTGAGGTTTCTACTTGGCAAGAGCTTGCGGATAAACGCATGGAGGATATCAGCGAGCTGGAGATGAAACTTCTGGAGGCAGAAGAGAAAACATTGCAGCTTGAGAATGAGATACAAGCTCTTCATGGTCAAGCAGACGGCTTAGTGCAGAAGCTGGATGATGAAGGTAGACTTCGTACAGAAGCAGAGAACGAGAGCAAAATGCTGCGTGAGCAGGGTAAGCAAGCCCAGAGTGATCTGTCAGCACTTCGTACCCGTTATGAAGAGCTAATCTCCCAATATGATGAGGTTCTGCAGGACGGGGAACAGCTTCAGGAAAGATATCGTTTGCTTGAGGAAGAAGGCGAGCAAGCGGCTCTGCGGCTGGAAGAACTCTCTGAAGCTAGCCGCGAAGCTGCGGCTACAGCAGCGGAACAGCAGGCTGTGTTAAAGGAAGCTAGATCTTACGGAACTTCTTGGAAGCAAAAGTATGAGGAACTTGTAAAGCAGCAGCAGCAGTGGACGGACACTGAAGTGCAGTTGCGCGAGGAAATTGATATTTGGCAACGGGAAGCCAGTGAGGCTGAAGTACAGCGGGAGTCTATGGACCATGAACGCAGTGATGTCCTGGATCAGCTGGGTGAGGTTGGCGAGAATTATGAAATTGTCCAGGGGCAGTTGCGTTTGTTGCAGGCACAGTTTGAGATCCGCCAGAGCGAGCTGGATAAGCTGACAGATGAGCATCGTAAGCTGCAAGCGGAATATGCCAAGTTGCAAACGGAATATAATGAATGGATTCAACTGATCGAACAGGATAGTTGAATGATGTCGGAGTAAGACTAAGGGGCTGTTCCCGGTGGAGTAATCCGCCTTGGGGGCAGCCCCTTTATGTTGATTGGATAATAATCTATATTGCAAACGTTTTCAATGAAAGGTAGGATTAGGTTTGAGGTGGATAAGATGGATAAAAAGTGGCTGGCTGGTATAGCTATTCTATTTGTGTTGCTGAGTTATCTATTTATTGCGTTTGCTCATCATTCCAGCAAAATGGGCAGTATTGTTAAGGAATTGCACGGTCGACCCGCCAGTCCAGGCCACCGTTATCATATCGTACTGATCGAGCAGGAGCGATATCACCCCTATTGGGAAATGGTTGAGAAGGGTGCAGGGAAAGCCGCAAAGGAATATGGAATGAATATTGAATTTACCGGCCCGGTTCGCAACAATATGGAGGAGCAGATTAATCTGCTGGAGAAAGCGATTGCTGCAAGGGTAGATGCGATTATTGTTCAAGGGCTGAACGAGGAGAAATTCACTCCGGTTATCAATAAAGCTGTGAAGCAGGGAATTCCTGTGATAACCATTGATACAGATGCACCCTCGAGTAAGCGTCTGACCTATGTGGGGACTGACAATGTGGCTGCCGGTGAACGCTTGGGTAGGCTTGTAGTACAAACTGCTGGGGAAACGGGAAAAATCGGAGTCATTATCGGCAGCGAAGTGGCCCAGAATCAACTGCAGCGTCTTTATGGGCTAAGAAGCATTGTGAATCAACACAGCGGACTGGAGATTGTAGATGTACGTAGTTCCAATATTTCGCATATGGAAGCGATCCAACAGGCAGCGGACATGCTGCGGCTGCATCCGGAGATTACGATCATGGTTGGCACCAGTTCTACGGACGCATTAGGCGTTCTACAAGCAGCCAAAAGCCTGAAGCGGGATTCGCTTAAGATTATTGGCTTCGATAATCAGGAGGATACGCTTGCCGCTATTGGCCGGGGAGAAATCAAGGCCACCGTAGCCCAACAGCCCTTTTTTATGGGGGAGATGGCAGTAAAGTTATTGAACGAGCATTTTCAGGGGAGAACACTACAGCCTGCCTATTATACAGAGGTAAAAGTACTGGATAAGAGCAACGCTCAGGAAGGGGAGAGCTTGTGAGCATCCGCAAGAAGTTATTGATTTGTATTCCGTTGCTTGTACTGCTAATGAGCTCCGTCTCCTTTTTCTTGTTTGAGAGTGGGAAGAATGTCCAGGAAAGCTATCATTTAATGATGAATCGAATGTTGTTATATAAGGAAGTGTCCTTTGAAGTTGGGGAGAACATGCGGTCCATGAATCGCTTTATCATGCAGGTTGATGCAGACAGTTTTCCAGAAGTGGAGAAACATCTGAACGCTGTGCAGAAGCTGCGGCTGGAACTTGATGGATTGGAGACGATTGGCGGGAACGATCTGCCGCTTGTGAATTACCGCAATATTATCGATACGTTTCTGGATCAGGTGGAGAAGATGATTGCCGAGATTGATTATCAGGATTCCAACACGATGGCCGGAGCTTATATAGAGGCGGAGCAAACTGAACGTTTCATACGGGAGGAAGCCCAGGAACTGGTTGATATTGAACTGGAACAGTATAAGCCGATTTATCAGGAAATCATGTCTACGACGAGCAAATTGAACAAGCTAGGTATACTGCTCGTTGTTACAGTTGCCGGGTTAAGCATTATTATGGCAATATGGCTCTCCAGCAGCATCACTGGGCCGATTCGTCGTCTGGTCGTTACCGCTAAGCTAATCTCGAAGGGGAGAATGGATACGAAGGCACCTGAGAGTGTGAATAATGACGAGATCAGTATCCTGTGCCGCGCCTTTAATGGAATGATCGATAATATCCAGAGTCTAATGGCTGAGAATATCCGTAGTTTGGAGAAGGACCGACTCGTTAAAGAGCTGGAGCTGAAGATGCTGCAGAGTCAGATTAACCCGCATTTTCTGTACAATACACTGAATACGATCGCCAAGCTGGCCTACATTGAAGGAGCAGTTAAGACTAGCGATCTCACCGTTTCGGTTTCACGGCTACTGCGGTATAACCTGCAGAAGTTGGATCAGGCAGTACCGCTGCGCGAAGAAGTTGAACATGTCACGGAATATATTAATATCCAGAAGGCGCGCTTTCGTGACCGGATTTCTTTTGAAATGGAAATAGATGATAGAGCATTGAATGGTTTGATACCCTGTCTGACCCTGCAGCCCATCCTGGAGAATGCGTTCGTCCATGGTGTAGAGCAAATGGAGGAGGGGGCAGTATTAAAGCTCTCAATCAGGTATCGTGATGAAGGTATCGACATTGTAATTAGTGATAACGGTGTAGGAATGAGCAGGGAGACCGTGAAGCGGCTGCTGGAATCCTTTCAGGAGGAAACCTCACGTTATGGCGGGAAGGGTCAATCGACAGGACTTGGCACACATAATGTGTTCAAAAGACTGCATTTGTTCTTCAACGGACAGCAGCGTATCGAGATTGACAGCACGGAGGGGATTGGTACAGCTGTGTTGTTCACTTTGCCTCATCGTTCAGGGGCGCTAATACAGGAATAAGAATGGAGGATACAGATGTTTAGTTTGCTTATCGCAGATGATGAAGCACTGGAGCGGGAAGGGTTGGAGCTTATGATTAGACACCTGCTTCCGGATACCTTCACTTTTTTGCATGCAGAGAATGGACGGAGGGCCATTCAGCTTACGGAGGAGGAGCGGCCGGATATTATTTTTATGGATATTAAGATGCCGGGAATTCAAGGCTTGGAGGCCGTCCGCCAGATTAAAGCCACAAATCCTTTGACTAAAATTGTAATGATAACCGCTCATGATTATTTCTCGTATGCGAAGGAGGGTCTGGTGCTGGGGGTTCGGAATTACCTGCTCAAGCCAGCTAGACGCGAGGAAGTCATGGATGTACTGCAACTGCTGATTGCTGAGAAAGAAGAGGAGCGACGTTTGCGGAATGATCAGCTTGAGCTGCAGGAGAGGCTGTCGCAGTTGCTGCCCCTGGCTGAGAACGAGTTGGCGCTCTTGCTGATGCTGGAATCTGTGCAGGAGGTGGAGCTTGAACAGCTGGCAGGGCTGCTGAACTTGCAGTGGAATAGGGGTTATGCGATGGTGCTGTCCTTCTCCAAGCATTCCCGAAAAGAGTGGGAGGAGTTTCAACTGGCCAAGCGGGGGGTGTATGAGGCCGTTAAACAGTTCGCCAAGCCGAATCTAGCCTGTATTACCGGTCCGATGATCGGATACCAGATGGCGCTGTTTATCCCTTTTTTCCCGGAAAGGTCTGGTTATTCCCAGCGTGTGATCTCACTGGATTGGGGGGAACGTCTGCGGAGTTTTGTAGAAGAACGCTTTAAGCTCTCCCTTTCTGTTGGCATCGGTTCGATTCGTGAGGGCTGGGATGGTATAAGCCGCTCATACCGGGAAGCCGTTCGTGTCTGCGCAGATGATAATGATATCATCTGTGTTCGGCACTATGAAGATATCACACAAAGCTCAGGCCAGAAGATTATTTCGCTGGATGACGAAAAGAAGCTGATGGATGCTTTGCTGCGGCATGATAAGCAAGAAACCGCGGAACGTTTCGGCATGCTGTATGAGCTGCTGGAGCAAAGTGAACCCCGTCCGTTTGCTACCTTGCGCGGCGAGGTGATTGGTTTGCTGCTGTTCCTGTGTCGGGGGATACAATCCGGGGAGGGGGGCGAGCTGGTATCATCGTTGAACGCCTTGGAGGATAGCGTTTCTTTTCGCAGAGGGGCACAAGCCTGGCTCGACTCCCTTATCGATGGGTTGCAGGAAAAACGGGAACGAAGCCGATCACATGTACTGCAGCGGGCGCTTCTCTATATTGGCCAGAACTATAAAGAGGAAATTTCCATGGAACAGACTGCGGAATATGTGAATCTCAGCCCCCACTATTTCAGTAAATTGTTCAAGCAGCACGCAGATGAGAACTTTATTGACTATGTTACCCGGCTGCGCATGAATGAGGCGAAGCTGCTGATTATGGAAGAGCGTCTGAGTCTGAAGGAGATTTGCTACGAAGTCGGCTACAAGGACCCGAATTACTTCAGTCGTGTCTTCAAAAAAGCAACAGGAATTACGCCGAGCGAGTATAGGCAGCAGATGGATAAGCAAAGTCCTTGTTAACCGACAAGGACTTTTTTGTGTTTTATAACCAATTTATCCTGTGAAAGAGGTCTGAATGAGTTTCTTTTCAGGAGGCAGCATTCAAATACAGGGCAGGAGTAAGGAAGTGCAGGCAATGGGCAGACCACGGCGCTTGTACACATGCTAAGATTCATTTGTAAGCGCAATCAATTATTTCAACTGTTGAAAAGGGGCGAAGAAATAGTGAGAAAATACGGAAATGTCTTACGTTCAAGTTTAGTAGCTTTATTGTTGGTTTCCTCACTTGCAGGTTGTGGAGTGGTCTCGAACGGAGATGACAAGAATACGGAGAAAGCAGTGAATGCGAAGGCCGGAGACAAAATTGTTATTGGGATGTCTATGGATACCTTGAAAGAGGAACGCTGGCAAAAAGACCGTGATATTTTCACCGCTAAAATTGAGGAACTTGGAGGCGAAGTGAAGGTACTTGCCGCCAACGGAGATGATGCGACACAGCTGAGCCAAGCGGAGCAATTAATTTCTCAAGGCGTAGATGTACTCGTAGTTATCGCTCACAATGCCGAAGCCACCGCGACGATAGTGGAGAAAGCTCACAAGGAAGGCATTAAGGTCATTGCTTACGACCGTATGATCAATAACGCTGAAGTGGATTATTATATTTCCTTCGATAATGTTCGTGTTGGAGAATTACAGGCCCAGGCCGTGATCGATCAGGCGCCAAAAGGCAATATTGCCTATATCGGCGGGGCTGACACGGATAACAACGCTCATATGTTTAAGGAAGGCGCCATGAATATTCTGAAGCCGCTTGAAGAAAAAGGAGATATCAAGATTGTATATGATCAATTCTCCAAGGACTGGAAACCGGAAGAAGCACTTAAGAATATGGAAAATGCCCTTACTGCAAACAACAATGATATTCAGGGTGTTGTAGCAGCTAATGATGGAACGGCCGGAGGTTCAATTCAGGCGCTAACAGCACAGGGCATGGCCGGTAAAATACCAGTATCGGGACAGGATGCGGATCTGGCTGCTGTACAGCGGATTGCCGAAGGAACGCAGCTGATGACCGTGTATAAACCGATTAATGCGATTGCAACAAAAGCTGCTGAGATGTCGATGGCCGCAGCCAAAGGTGAAGCGATTGCTACTGAGAAAACTGTAAATAATGGGAAAATTGATGTTCCATCCATTCTGCTCGACCCGATTCCCGTAAACAAGGACAATCTGGATGTTTTGTTTAAGGATAATTTCCACAAGCTGGAGGATGTATACAAGAACGTTCCAAAGGACCAATGGCCTAAACAATAAGCCATCCTGTAAAGACAAGTGCGGGACCAAAAGGTCCCGCACTACTGTCCATAAAGGTCAGAAGGGGAGCGGGAAAGATGCATGTATTGGAAATGGTAGACATCAGTAAGGAGTTTCCAGGTGTTAAGGCACTGGATCATGTTAGCTTCAAGGTGCGGCAAGGAGAGATTCACGCGCTGTGCGGTGAGAATGGAGCCGGCAAATCCACTCTGATGAAGGTATTGAGCGGTCTGTATCCTGCAGGTACGCACAGTGGGGATATTGTGATTGGCGGTGAGAAGAAAGAGTTTCATAGAATCACGGACGCTGAGCAAGCAGGTATCGCTATTATTCATCAGGAGCTGGCGCTCGTCAAAGAGATGACGGTGGGCGAGAATATTTTTCTAGGTACTGAACCCTGTAAGCATAAGGTCATTCAGTGGGATGAGCTGTATCACAATGCGTCCCTCTGGCTGAAGAAGGTAGGATTGAACATCTCACCAGAGGTCAAAATCGGCAATCTTGGGATTGGCCAGCAACAACTGGTCGAGATAGCCAAGGCGCTCTCCAAGCATACGAAAATTCTGATTCTGGATGAGCCAACGGCTGCGTTGACTGAAAGTGAAGTGTCCATTCTTATGGGGATTCTGAATCAGTTGCGCAGTGAGGGAGTCTCCTGTGTATACATTTCACATAAGATGCCGGAGGTGTTTGCACTTGCAGATTCAATTACAATATTGCGCGACGGCCGTACGGTAGCCACGCTGGATCGCAAGGATACGAATGATGATGAGGTTGTGTCCCTTATGGTTGGCCGTGAATTGACGGAGCGCTATCCCCGGGTAGAGCATACACCGGGAGACATTGTGCTGAAGGTTAGCAATTATAATGTATGGCATCCGGAACAACGCCAGCAGAGGGTAATCAAGGATATTAATTTTACGCTGCAGAAGGGTGAAATCCTCGGAATTGCCGGACTGATGGGCGCAGGACGAACTGAACTGGTCAGCAGCCTGTTCGGAGCGTATGGAGGCAAAGCGGAAGGTCTTGTGCAAATTGATGGTGAAACGGTGAGGATTCGATCCGTTGCTGAAGCCATTAAGGCAGGAATGGCCCTGGTTAGCGAGGACCGTAAACGCCAGGGACTGGTTATGGGGATGGATGTCAAAAGAAACACAACACTGGCCACTTTGGGCAAGGTCTCGAAGCTGGGTATCATTAACGAGAATGAAGAGATCAAATGGGGACGCCGGTATGTGCAGGATCTTATGACGAAAACAGCTTCGCTGGAAACGTTGGTGGGTACACTTTCAGGAGGAAATCAGCAGAAGGTCGTTATAGGCAAATGGCTGATGTCCGACCCGAAAATCCTGATCATGGACGAACCTACCCGAGGGATCGACGTTGGTGCGAAATATGAAATATATAATCTGATGAATCGGCTGGTGGAGCAGGGTGTGGCCATTATTATGATTTCCTCTGAACTGCCGGAGGTGCTCGGAATGAGTGACAGAATTCTGGTGATGTGTGAAGGGGAGTTCGTCAGAGAATTGGACTGGCGCGAGGCGACACAGGAAAATATTATGGTAGCCGCAACGGGAGGGAAATAAAGATGCAGCTTCAAAAGGAACTTCAAGATAATGGGGACATCCCGGCAGCCCGAGCATCGCTCTGGAGCAGTCTGTTTGGCAAAATGGATGTCCGTGCGTATACAATGGTAGGTGCATTAATTCTAATATGGGTGCTGTTCGGAGTTCTGAGTCCGACCTTTCTGACATCACGCAATTTATCCAATCTATTTACGCAAATGTCTGTCACTTCTATTCTAGCGATTGGCATGGTGCTCGTAATTGTAGCGGGACATATCGATCTTTCGGTAGGCTCTATTGTGGGACTGACCGGAGGGATAGCGGCAATTCTTAGCAACTGGCTGGAGCTGCCAGCGATAGTTGTCATTGTTGGCACATTGGCTGCCGGAGCGGTGCTGGGATTGCTTCAGGGGTGGCTAGTCGCCTATAAAATGATTCCGGCCTTTATCGTCACACTAGGTGGGATGATGGTATTTCGCGGGGTGTTAATGGGTGTAACCGAGTCGAAGACAATTCCAGTATCCGATCCGTTTCTTGCTTTGCTGGGCAATGCCTATTTCGCTCAGGGGTTTGGAATTGTGCTTGGGATATTGGCGGTTGGAATGCTGTTATGGACAGCGTTTAGTAAACGGCGTTCCCGGCAGAAATATGGCTTCGAAGTAGCACCGCTTGGTGTGGATGTGATAAAAGTAGCTGCGCTGTCTCTGTTGGTGGGATCGTTCATAGCGGTTATGAATAATTACAAAGGCATACCTTTTCCAATTATTTTTGTAATTGTTTTGGCAGTAATCTTTTATTTTCTGTCTACGAAGACGACGTTTGGACGTCATGTTTATGCGATTGGTGGGAACATCGAGGCGGCCCGTCTCTCTGGTATTAATATTAAGAAGAAGACCATGTTCATCTTTCTACTCAGTGGATTGCTGGCCTCTATAGCATCCATCGTATTGACTTCCCGTTTGGCATCTGCCACAATCACCGCTGGCAACATGGCGGAAATGGATGCTATTGCTGCCTGCGTGATCGGCGGAACCTCGCTGATGGGCGGTGCCGGAACCGTAATAGGTGCAATAATCGGGGCGCTCGTTATGACTTCACTTGATAACGGCATGTCGCTGATGGGACTGGAATCATTTTGGCAATACGTGGTTAAAGGCTCTATTCTAGTTATCGCCGTCTGGTTGGACATTTCGAACCGCAAGAAGGGTGTAAAATAACACCCGAGAAATAGTAATCAAACCTATAAAAAAGCAAGTCTCCGCACGATTGGAGACTTGCTTTTTTGGCGTTTATCTACTCAACGATCACAGTGGCAATCATCTCGCTATGACCAGAGCCACACATTACAGCGCAGGTCATTTTGTATGTGCCCGCTTCTTCAGGTATGATTACCTCTGAGGAATGCTCACCGTTTAATTGGAGATTGAGCTCGGGCACAAGTATGCCATGACTGCCGCTTTCGTTCTCAAAAATGATTTTGACAGGAACGCCCTTCTTCAAGTGGTATTCCTTCTGGTCGAAGCTGTAATTCGTTGCTTTAATTGTGATTTCTTCCTCTGGAGCAATACTGGTGTTGGACACTCCACCATTGCTGTTTGCAGCCGTTTTATTATTGTTTCCACTGCTACAAGCGGCTAGCAAGAGAACCAATACAATAGACAAAAGAAGTGCAGCCCTCTTGATCATTCTTTATCCTCCTCAAAAAAGTATGGGAAAAGCAGGTTTACCAATTCTGTAGATAGTATAACTTAAGATTAAAGAGAACGCTTTAATAAGCTATTATTAAGTTAGTAAAAGGAGGTTGTCTCCGAACTTTGTCGAAAAATGCAAAAAAATGATGCAAAAATAATTTTAATTAATTATAATGAAAGCTATTATATCACCGCTTAGAAGTAGGGGATTCACATTAATGTAGATGACGATAAGTTGAACACAGAAATATGGCATCGGAGAATATTGAACTGGTATTGGATTGTTGTGATTTTTTTACTGGTTTCGCAAGTTTTTTATGTGTTGGGCGTTGATAGTCTTGCAGTAAAGACAATAGTGTATCTTAAGCAAGGGCATTTATTTGTAACTTCCAATATATTAATTCTAATCTGTATGGTAGCTGCCGAGACCTGGTTGCGCTTAAACCACAATTACCACAAACAGGCTGTCGTTAGCTGTGGATTTATAGTTTCCTATCTTTTGTATTTTGTCATAGAGCCGTTTGTTGATGGTGCGCAGATGACCTTGATGATGCCGATTATGGTAGCCCTCGTATATTTTGACCGTAAACTGCTTCATAGCCTGGGAATATTCAGCATGATTTTCTATGCCGCAGTTTATTTTGGAATGGAACGTATATTTCTACACAAGCCATTGCTTGAATTCTTAATGGTAGAGGGCGTATTTATTGTATTTGTCGTAATGGCCCAGGGTGTAATTATCCGCGCTCACGATGCACGCGATAGCTTGGAGCAATTAGCCAAATCGGAGCAGGGGCTCATGGTGGAGCGGGCGATTTCGGATAAGCTGCTGAAGATGGATGCACTCACCGGTCTGTATAACCATAAAACTTTTCATGAATATCTCGATTCTTTGCTGGAGCAATGTGAAAGTAATGGACTCCGGTTGCAGCTGGCTCTTTTTGATATTGATAATTTCAAACGCGTCAACGATATGTATGGGCATTGGGTAGGAGATCTTGTACTGAAGGAAGTTGCAGCCAAACTTGGCGGAATGATTGGTTTGAACGATTTTGCAGCCAGGTATGGCGGGGAAGAGTTCGCTGTTATTTTCACGGATCAAAGCTTCCCTGAAGCCTATGGCACTGTGGAGGAGATGCGGATCAACATTGCGGGTATGGAGCATACCTATGCGGGGGGCAGACCGATTACGGTTAGCATCGGTTTGTGCGATTACCAACTGGGTGACGGTAAGGAGCTGCTGTTCCGTAAGACAGATCATGCTCTGTATGCTGCCAAAAGAAGCGGGAAGAATGCTGTAGTCACCGCTGTAGTGACAACGGGAGATGACCACTTTTTGTCCTATGCGTAAAGGAATAGACGAACCCCCCTGTACCGGAAGAACCGGAAACAGGGGGGTTCGCTTGCGTACGATGTGCGGCTGAAAAAAACTATTTCGCGGCTTCAAATGGAGTGGATACAGGCAGGAACAAGTCGATGATCCCAATGACCAGCGCGGCCAGAAGTGCGCCGAGTATGGATACACTAACACCGCTTACTACAAACTGCGCGATCCAGATGACCAGAGCGCTGACCAGAAAACCGACGATGCCGCGTCCGAAGGGTGTTGTTTTTTTGCCAAAGATGCCTTCGACAACCCAGCCAAGCAGAGCAATAACCAGCGCGAGGATAAGCGCGCTCCAGAAACCGCCAATCGTAAACTGTGGGACGATCCAGCCAACAACTAACAGTACAATCGCTGCTACGATAAAACGGACTACATGACCTAAAAATCTCACTGAACTAACCTCCTTTGGCTATCGCTTAAGGATATGTGCAGTTGTTATTGTGACCTGGAATTGTTTTTTTTATGCTTTGAAGCAATACCCAAATAGCGAAAATGACCCGTATTCTGTATAATAGAAAGATCTATGAAGGGAGCTGTGACTGTAATTGGACGACAAAATTTTGCATACGCTTGAATATCGCAAGATTTTAAATAAATTAATGCAATATACACAAACCCCGATGGGAAAGCTAACTGCCGAGCAGTTAAAGCCTTCCGGTGATTTTGAAGGGGTGAAGTTGTTGCTGCAAGCGACGGACGAGGCGGCTAATGTCGATCGTCTGAAGGGCATCCCTTCTTTCAGCGGTATTAGCGATATTAAACCGGCATTGAAGCGTGCATCTATAGGAGGAATGCTGGGAACGAGTGAACTGCTCGCCGTAGGCAATACGATTGGTGGCGCACGCAGAGTCAAACGTTTCTTAGCTGCAATGCATGAGGAAGAGAAAATTGTCTCCTTATTTGCCCAAAGCGAGCTGTTGTCGGAGCAGAAACATGTTGAGGATGATATCCGTTCCTGTATTGACGAGAATGCGGATGTGCTCGATACGGCTAGTACGGAGCTAGCCTCGATCCGCCGGGAGCTACGGGTTGGGGAGACAAGAATCCGCGAGAAGCTGGATTCTATGATTCGTTCTTCTTCGGTCGCCAAAATGCTGCAGGATCAGTTGGTGACGATTCGTGGGGATCGGTTCGTCATTCCGGTTAAGGCGGAATACCGTGCTCACTTTGGTGGTATCGTACACGATCAGTCCGGATCAGGAGCAACCTTGTTTATTGAGCCGGAATCCATTGTGGCGATGAACAACAAGCTGCGCGAGACACGACTGCGTGAAGAGCGTGAAATCGAGATTATTCTTTACAGACTGACAGCACTAGTAGGCGATATTGCCGAAGAGATGAGCTATGATGTCGACATTCTGGGCGAGCTTGATTTCATCTTCGCCAAAGCGCGTCTTGCCCGTGACATGAAGGCTACCCAGCCGCGCATGAATGACAGGGGATACCTTAAGCTGCGTAAAGGACGCCATCCGCTGATCGCTGCGGACCATGTAGTTCCACTGGATGTGGAGATCGGGAACCAATATAGTTCGATTATTGTGACCGGCCCGAATACTGGTGGTAAGACGGTTACCCTGAAGACGATCGGTCTGCTGAGTCTGATGTCGATGTCGGGCTTGTTCATTCCTGCGGAGGAAGGCAGCCAGATGTGTGTATTTGATGCTATCTATGCCGATATTGGCGATGAGCAGAGCATTGAACAAAGTCTCAGTACATTCTCCAGCCATATGACCAATATTGTAAATATTCTGCACAAAATGACACCGAAGAGCTTGATACTGCTGGATGAAGTGGGAGCTGGTACAGACCCGGCAGAAGGCTCAGCGCTTGCGATTGCGATTCTGGAGCATATCCATCGTACTGAATGCCGGATGGTGGCAACCACGCATTATAGTGAACTTAAAGCCTATGCTTACGAACGCAAAGGGGTCATCAATGCCAGTATGGAATTTGATGTCCAGAGTCTCAGTCCAACCTATCGTCTGCTGGTCGGTATTCCAGGACGAAGCAATGCCTTTGCTATTGCGGAGCGACTGGGTGTGCCAGGTCCAATTCTCGATCATGCGCGTGGTGAAGTGAAGGAAGAGGATATGCGCGTGGAGCATATGATTGCTTCGCTCGAAGAGAATCGTCTCGCAGCCGAGAAGGAGCATGAAAGAGCAGAGAGCATTCGCCGTGAGGTCGAGGAACTGCGGGAACGGCATCAGCTTGAGCTTGCGAAGCTGGAAAGTCAACGCGATAAACGGCTGGAGAAGGCGGAGAATGACGCCAGCGCGATTCTCGCCAAAGCCCGCAAGGAAGCGGAAGACATCATCACGGATCTGCGCCTTCTGGCCATGGAGGAAGGGGCATCTGTCAAGGAGCATAAGCTGATTGAAGCGCGGCGCCGTCTCGATGATGCAGAGCCAGCGCCGCGCAAGAAGGCAGTCTCCCGTACTGTGGTCAAGTCCCCACGGCAGATTCAGGCTGGAGATGAAGTGAAGATGAGCAGTCTGAATCAAAAGGGCCATGTGGTGGAACTGAGCGGTTCTAAGGAAGCCTTCGTGCAGTTCGGTGTAATGAAGATGAAGGTGCGTCTTGATGATCTGGAGCTGTTATCTGCTCCAAAGGGCGGAACTCCCGCACTCCGCCAAGCAACCATAGTGAAACGAACGCGTGATGAGAATATCCGCAGTGAGCTGGATTTGCGTGGGTCTAATCTGGAGGAAGCGATTATGGAGACAGATCGTTTTATCGATGAGGCCTTTCTGGGTAATCTAGGCCAGATTTCGATTATTCACGGCAAGGGAACCGGAGTCCTGCGAACAGGTATTCAAGAATATTTGCGTAAACATAGATATGTCAAAAGCTACCGGCTCGGGAACTATAATGAAGGCGGTGCAGGTGTGACCGTGGCAGAACTGCAATAGCAGCTGTAGCATGGCGGAAAGAAGGGGAAAGAATGCAAGAAAATGTTGATCTTTTGCTGGATCATCCGCTAGGTGCGCTGCTTGGCTATTTCACTGTAGCCATTTTGGGACTGGTGGTGTTCTTGTCCTTTTTTGAAATGGTGACTAAATATAACTGCTGGGAAGAGATCCGCAAAGGGAATGTCGCAGTAGCGATGGCAACCGGCGGCAAAATATTCGGCATCTGTAACATCCTGCGATTCAGCATCCAAGCGGAAGTGTCAATTTATGAGACGATGAAGTGGTCGGTTGTTGGTTTTTTACTGCTGTTGCTGGCGTATTTCCTCTTTGAATTTCTTACACCCGTGTTCTCGATCGATGATGAAATCGCCGCCGATAACCGTGCAGTTGGACTTATAGCAATGATTATTTCAGTTTCCTTGTCTTATGTTATTGGTGCTTCTATTTTCTAAATACGCTTCTAAGCAAAGCCGTTTCTTCTTGGGAGGGAATTATGAAGATTTTGACCCGGGTATTGTTTGTGGCTGCCATTGCTTTTATAGCGGCCGGTATTATTTACTTAATGATTAATTAAATTTAAAAAGATGCTAGAAGGAGATCATATATATGGAAACGACTGTTTGCCCTTGGTGTCATACGGAGATTGTATGGGATGAAGAATTTGGACCTGAAGAAACCTGTCCTCACTGCAACAATGAACTCAGCGGTTACCGCACGGTCAGTCTGGGTAGAGATGATCTCGAAGATGACCTTGAGGATGATCTGGAAGTGGAAGAAGATACGCAACAACAGGCTAACAACGCTGAGGATTTATGGGGGCCGACGGATGAGGACAGCTCCGTACCCATTATCAACAATTTGGAGCAATTTCGCGACGACTATGACTTGCGGGGTTATGAAAAGAGCACTTCCGACATTTTGGCAACACAGGATGAAGCTCCAGAATGCCCACAGTGCCATGAACTGATGCTTCTTACCGGCACTCAGGTAGTGACGAGTTTCCAGCCGGCAGTACCGTCTACACTCGGTGTACCTATGCTAACGCCTCCCTTCTCCTTGAATCTATATATATGTCCTGCATGTTTCCATGCACAGCACAGCTTGGCTCATGTGGACCGAATTCAGCTCATACGTAATCTTACGATCCAACATAAATAAATTGGTTGATGTTTTTCCCGCTTCTGGACATGTTAAAGAAGATCATGTTCAGAAGGCAGGGAGGTACACCATGAAGGTCTCATCGCAAAATCAGGCGGTACTGCTGCTGGCAGTCAACGGATTATTTCTGCTGGCAAGTGCGCTGTCTGGTACTTTTTTGAACGTATATTTATGGAAAAGCCGTCCGGACTTTCGGATGATCGCCTGGTTCACAGTGGCTCAGCAGCTCGCGGTAGGACTCAGCTTCTGGCTCGCTGGGAAATGGGTAAAAGAACACAACAAGATGAATGCCCTGCGGCTTGGTATCGCCGTTTCGGGCCTTTTTTATCTGTTGGTATTGGGATTAGGCACTACATCAGTATCTTATTTATGGCCGCTTGGGTTGGTGCTGGGGATTGCAACTGGCTTGTTCTGGTTGGCCTATAATATTGTCTATTTCGAAATTACAGATGCCGGGAATCGAGATTTCTTTACGGGCTGGATGGGACTGCTGGGCTCCTTAACGGGTATGACGGCTCCCTGGCTGGCAGGCTGGTTGATCTCCTCCATGCGTAGGGAACGCGGCTATCACCTCATATTTATTCTGTCCCTCTCCATTTACGGTGCAGCAGCAATCTTGAGCTTTTTTCTTAAAAAGCGCAAGAACGAAGGGGAGTATGATTGGAAGAGGCCATGGAATGAGCTGCACCGTGTGGGGAGTCACTGGCGACTGGCTGCGGCCAGCCTGCTTTTTCAAGGCTTAAGGGAGGGTGTGTTCTCATTCCTAATCGGACTGCTGGTGTACATAGCTGCTAAGGAAGAGAGTAAACTGGGGCAATTTACGCTGATCACTTCAGCGGTGTCATTAGTTAGCTACTGGGCGGCGGGCAAATGGTTTAAGCCCAAATTCCGCTCGGCAGGGATGTTCTGCGGTAGTATTTTGCTCGTTGCGGTAATCACACCACTGCTCTGGAAGGTTAGTTACGGGACTTTACTGCTGATGGGGATCGGTACCGCTCTATTTATCCCTCTCTACATGCTGCCGATGATTTCGACTAGCTTTGACCTTATGGGTGAGAGTGCAGAAAGCGCCGAGAACAGGGTGGAGCTTGTTGTGCTGCGCGAGCTAAGTTTGATGACCGGCAGACTGCTCGGAATGTTTGTGTTCATCAGCGTGTTGTCGATAAGTGGAACTCCGCGCATCATCACGCTGCTAATGCTAATTCTTGGAGCAGCGCCGCTTGGAAGCTGGTGGATGCTGCGGCGTTTGCTGCCCAGTAGACAACAGGGAGATTCTGCATAACTTATAAAGTATGAACATGGGAGAGGCCTGTAGTGTTCAAAAGAAAACGGATTTACGGCTTGCGAACTACCGTAACGATTATGGTGTGTGGAGTTATTACGCTTGTATTGCTGGTGTTATATATCATCTTCAGCAACCTGATTATTCCGCAGAAAAGGCAGGCTCTGGAAGACAAGGCGATTACCATTGCCCGTACGATTGCTCTAATCCCGCTGGTAGCTGAGGGCTTGAATGAAGGCAAAAGTAAGGATATTCAGGCCTATACTGCCAAGATCACCCGCCGCAATGATATTTTGTTTGTAGTTGTCACTGATATGAATAGCAAACGTTACTCGCATCCGAATCCCTCATTAATCGGCCTACCCTTTGAAGGTGGCGGGCTGGATCGATCGCTCCGTGGAGAGGAAAGCGTCTCTGAAGGCGAGGGGCAGCTTGGAAAATCGCTTCGAGCATTTGTTCCTGTATATAATGGGCGGGGTCAACAGGTAGGTGTAGTTGTCGTCGGGCTATCTCTGGAGAGAGTCAGAGGAATTGTCCGCCAAAATGAATGGATCATTATTGTGATACTGCTATCAGGTGCTGTGCTAGGGGCGGTAGGAGCCAGTATTTCGGCCAGGAAAATCAAGAAAATGATCTTCGGGATGGAGCCTTCAGAAATATCTAAGCTGCTGGAGGAGCGCAGCGCCATGCTGCAATCCATCCGCGAGGGAATCATAGCCGTTGATGACGAGGCCCGGATTACGCTTATTAATCTGGAAGCAGAGCGGTTGCTTAAGGGAGCGGGTCTTACCGGAGCAGCGCTGGGACAGCCTATTAGCGACTATTGGCCGACTCTACGTTTGGAAGCTGTATTGAAGTCAGGGGAAGTAAAGCCTGATAAAGAAATTGAACTGAATGGTACAACGCTGGTGGCCAACAGCCTGCCTATTTGGGTGAGTGGAACGATTGCCGGGGCGATTGTTACCTTTCGGGACAAGACGGAAATCACCCAACTTGCGCAACAGTTATCCGGTGTCTCTCTGTATGCGGATGCACTGCGGGCGGGTGCTCATGAATTTATGAACAAGCTGCATGTTATTATGGGAATGACTCATATGGGATTATATGACGAGCTGCAACAATATGTCTCAGGTACGGTCATTAACTATCAGAATGAGATCGGTTCGATCACGAGGCAGATCAAGGACCCGGTTATGGCCGGATTTTTGCTGGGTAAGTTAAGCAGAACTCGGGAGGCTGGCATCAATCTGATTCTGGCAGAGGATTGTTATCTACCGGAGTCGGCAGGACCTCATATTACCCATGAATTAATTACAATTGTCGGTAATCTGCTGGATAATGCTATGGATGCGCTGAATGGAATGGAGAATAAAGAAATTCACCTTGCTTTTCGGTACCAGCAGAGCCGATTAATCTGTACAGTGCAAGATAATGGTCCAGGCATTCCGGAACCGATTCGGGAGTTGATGTTTACCCAAGGATTCTCTACCAAGGGTGAGAATCGGGGACTGGGACTATATCTCGTCTTGCGGAGTGTGGATAAACTGAATGGTCGTCTTGAAGTGCTATCCGAGGGAGAGCAGGGGACAACATTTATCGCAGATGTCCTCTACAAAGTAAAGGGTGATGATAACGAATGACGATTAAAGTGCTTATCGTGGAAGATGACCCCATGGTAGCCAAGTTTAACAGGCACTATCTGGAGTCAATTGAGGGCTTTCAATGTGTGGGCTGGGCGGCATCAGGCGATGAAGCCAAAAAACTGCTTGCTGAGCAGGAAGTTGATCTGATTCTGCTGGATATCTATATGTCGCAGACTAACGGGCTGCAGCTGTTGACCCAACTCCGCGAACAGGGAAATACAATGGATGTCATTGTAATTTCAGCGGCAAGTGATAATGTCAGTATTCGTCAAGCGCTGCAATACGGGGCTGTCGATTATCTAATCAAGCCCTTTGAGTTCACCCGCTTTCAAGCAGCACTTACAGGATATCAAAAAGATCATCAATTAATGAAGCGTGTTGAGCATCTCAGTCAAGAACAGCTGGATAAGCTGATGCGCCACCGCCAGGCAAACTCAAAACAGCGTTCTGAAGAGTTGCCTAAGGGGTTGACCGATGCGACTCTTAGCATCATTTGGAATATTATCAATGAATTGAATCAAAGTACATTTTCCACGGAGGATATCACGTCCCATGCAGCTATTTCACGTATCTCGGTACGAAAATATTTAGCTTTTCTGGAAGAGATCGGCGTATTGTCTATGGAGAGCAGTTATGGTTCTATAGGCCGACCTGTATATATGTATACAGTGATGTCCGAGGGACATGAGATCTTAGCTCAATATCTATAATTGAAGATGTAGCATTAATAGTTACTTAAGGGATGTCCTAGCCATGTTGGTTTTGGGCATCCCTTATTGTAATTTATTATTAATGGCTGGGAGTTGAAGGTTTGGGGGTCCTTGTTAGCGAGAACAGATCAAGCTCCGGCCGAGCTTTACCGGCAATC
Source organism: Paenibacillus monticola (assembly GCF_009664975.1). Classification (GTDB taxonomy): domain Bacteria; phylum Bacillota; class Bacilli; order Paenibacillales; family Paenibacillaceae; genus Paenibacillus_AQ; species Paenibacillus_AQ monticola. Next base: position 65,113 of record NZ_WJXB01000011.1, on the reverse strand, counting down.
GTATCTGTTAACAGCTCGGCTGCGATCATGCTATAGACGGTGCCGTTCCCACCGTAGCCTTCAATGAAGTAGCAATGCGGAAATTTGGGGTGTGGCCCGATATAGGGCAAGCCGTCTCGTGTGGAGCCAAACACAGCACCCCAAGCATACTCGACTTCCACTCCCTTGATTTCCGGGAACAGTGCTTCAAGCTCCTCCAGCAGCCGTTGGCTCTGGGAAAGCACCCTTACCTCGCGGCGCTCGGGATCGGTCAGCTGTTCATCCTTGCCTCCCGCAATAATGCGGCCATCCCGAGTGGTCCGGAAATACAAATAGGGCCGGGCCGTTTCCCAGATCAGGCTTCGCTCATGCCATTTGGGGAATTCTTGTAATGGACGAGTCATGATAGCATAGGTATTAATCAGCTCGGCACCCCGGTCTTTTTTCATCTCTTGAGTCTCGTAACCCATCGCAAATATAACATTCTTGGCAAAAATTCGCCCGTTCGGCGTATGGCAAATAACTCCGTCAGCTGTGAACTCGTAATTCTGCGCCTCTGTTTGCTCGTATACGCGAACGCCACCCGCAGCAGCCTTGGCAATCAGGCTGTGTACGGTACGGAAAGGGTTGGTCTCCGCATCACCGTGCGAATAAAGAGCCGCTGGCTTGGAGAAGGAATAGACGGAAGCAATTTGGTCAGCTTCCCAGAATTCCGAGTCAAAGCCATGGGCTATCAGGTTCTCATATTCCTGCCGAAGTGCAGGGACATCCTCTGGAACGCTAGCGTATAGTAGACTATCGCGAGGAATAATTTGTGGATCAATGTCCAATCGGCCTGGCAGTTCCAGGATAGAACGGACACCAGCCTGGCACAGCTTATAGAACAGAAGACCCTGCTCCTCGCCAAATGTATGCATACAGGAGGTTAAACTCTTATCGTTGGATATTTGCAGCAGACCTGTGTTAGCACAGGAACTTCCGCTTCCCACCCTTCTTTTATCAATCAGTACTGCATTCGCGCCGCTTACAGATAAGCGGTAAGAAGCCATAGCTCCGCCCATACCGGCCCCAATAACCAGACAATCGCAGTGAATATCCTCTAGTAGTGCCGGATAAATCGGAGGTGTCGGTAAAGTGCTCCTCCAGGGCAGTTGCCCGCTGTTCAAGTGCATAATCTACTCTCTCCTTTTATCATTCCGGTATAGTATTATTAGCAGAATTTAAGCATCTCATTCTCAGACTACAGCAACTGATTGTCTATTTTGGGCTTGCGCAATTTGGCACATAAACGGAGTATCAATGGTCCATACTACATACTGTTTGAAACATCTATTCAAGGAGGGAACACCATTCATGCAATCCATGCAAATGCAGGCTCTCAGCGGAAAAGAACTGGAATACATCGCGGACTCCATTTCCAACGAGGATTTACTCATTAAGCAGCTGGCTGCAACAGCGGGAACTACACAGAACTCGACAGTACACCAAATTTGTATGCAGCATCTACAAAGCCATACCCAACATATGAACTCGCTGACACAGCTGCTTCAGCATCATCAACAATACGCGCCTACACAACCCCAATAATTGCAATTCAATTTAAAAGGAGGTTATTTTGTGAATGCTCAGAATGGATCAGCATTTATGCCGGATGAAGATTTAATGAATACGATTTTGGCTGACTTGAAACGGACGGTACGCGAATATACAACCGCTGCAACGGAGTCGGCTTGTCCAACCGTTCGTCAAACCTTTAACGAGTTGACGATGGATACGTTGCGTCTGCAAGGAGATCTGTATACACATATGTCGCAGATGAATATGTATACAGCACCTTCCAAGGCGCTGCGCCAGGAAGTGGATAAGCAGATTCAGTGCGCCCTGCAAACACAGCAAAAAAGTCAGCAGTTTGTTCAGCAAAAAACAGGTGGCAATGGCTCTTATGGCCAGGCCCACTATCCGCAGCATCAGCCCAATCAGAACCAAAACTCTTATTATATGTAACCCTGCTGTAACTGCGTGAAGCAAGGGCAACAATAGCTAGCACTTTATTGCAGTCTGCTCAACAATTGTTGTTGAATGGCCCGTCCATACCGGATTGATCCGGTGGGCGGGCTTTATTTTTATCTGGAGTGAAAGAAACAAGAAATGATCCATGATGTACATAGCGTGGGGTTATTTAGTTTGCAGAGATATCCTTTTCATGTCATATTAGTATTAAACATTAAACTCTTTTCGCGGGCGACGCGCTAACAGCGTAAAGTCATGGGCGAACAATTCCGGAGGGAAGGCATGAAGGAAATGAATGAACTGAAGAGGAAAGTGCTGGAACTGCTTAAGGAAGACGCGAGAAGCTCCACAGCGTTAATGGCAACACTGCTTGGAGCAGAGGAAGACGACGTGAAGACGGTGATTGAACAAATGGAGAAAGACCATGTCATCGTTAAATATGCTACAGTTGTCAATTGGGATAAGGTGGATGACGAGCGAGTAACCGCACTGATTGAAGTCCAGATTACACCCGAACGGGGACGTGGTTTCGAAGGGATAGCGGAGCGAATCTATCTGTATCCACAAGTGAAATCTGTGTATTTGATGTCCGGTGCTTATGATCTTCTAGTCGAAGTAGAAGGCCGCAATCTGCGGGAAGTCGCCAATTTTGTATCCGAGAAACTATCTCCAATCGACGCAGTACTCTCAACCAAAACGAATTTTACACTTAAAAAATACAAACAGGACGGGATCATCTTCGAGGAGCATGAAGAAGACAATCGTCTAATGATCTCTCCATAAAGGAAGAAACCATATGATTACGAACAAAACGCAGCTAGACGGAGATACTAGCAAGTCGATGAATTCCTATTTGGCTCCACTGGTGCAGCAAATACAGCCATCGGGCATCCGCAAGTTTTTTGATCTGGCGGCAGGCAGCAAGGATATCATTTCTCTGGGAGTTGGGGAGCCAGATTTCAAGACTCCCTGGCATGTCAGAGAAGCTTGCGTTTATTCGCTGGAAAGAGGATTTACTGGATATACCTCCAACGCGGGAATGCCTGAGTTGCGCGAAGGCATTGCCAATTATCTGCACACCCGCTTTGCCGTGGAATATGATCCTGCGAATCAGATTATAGCCACTGTGGGTGGTAGTGAGGCGATTGATCTGGCGTTGCGCGCACTGATCGCGCCGGGCGACGAAATACTCATCCCCGAGCCTTGTTATATATCCTATTCGCCGATTACGGCTATCGGCGGTGGTATTCCTGTGGGCGTGGAGACTTTTGGTGAGAACAACTTTAAGATTACTGCGGAGGCACTCGAGGCCAAGATTACACCCCGCTCCAAAATTCTGATTCTATGTTATCCAAGCAATCCGACCGGTGCCATAATGAGTCGGGAGGACTGGGAACCGATCGCTAAGGTCGTAGTGAAACATGATCTCATCGTAATATCGGATGAAATTTATGCGGAGCTGACTTATGGCAGCAACCATGTAAGCTTTGCATCGCTGCCTGGCATGATTGACCGCACCATTCTGGTCAGTGGGTTCTCCAAGGCTTTTGCGATGACCGGATGGCGGATGGGTTATGCCTGTGGTCACCCGGATCTGATCGCCGCGATGCTCAAGATTCATCAATATACCGTAATGTGTGCTCCTTCCATGGGTCAGGTGGCTGCACTAGAGGCACTGACTAACGGAATGGAAGAGAAGGACCGGATGGCGGATTCCTATAATCAACGGCGGCGATTGATCGTCAAGGGCTTACGTGATGCCGGGCTGGAATGCCATGAGCCGCAGGGCGCATTTTATGCTTTCCCGAGCGTACAGCGTACCGGGTTAACCTCCGACCAATTCGCTCAGCGGCTACTGCTTGAATACAAGGTGGCTGCAGTTCCGGGCAGTGTATTTGGATTAGGTGGCGAAGGCTACTTGCGCTGCTCGTATGCTACCTCAGTTTCCCAATTGAACGAAGCGGTTGATCGTATTGGCACTTTTGTCGCACAATTGGAGCGGGAAAGACTGGAATAGAGAAGTTTGGACTATAGCGAATCTATCAAGCCTATGGTATTATTTTACTTTAGGAGTAACGATCTCCTTTAATTACATTAACAGGACTCGTAACGATGCAGTTTTGAACGAAGTTATTCAAGAAGCTATGCTCACAAAACTTAAGGGTATGCTTACGATGTAGTTTTGAACGAAGTTAACCAAGAAGCTATGCTCACAAAACTTAAGGGTATGCTTACGATGCATTTTTGAACGAAGTTAACCAAAGAAGCTATGCTCACAAAACTTAAGGGTATGCTTACGATGTAGTTTTGAACGAAGTTAACCAAGAAGCTATGCTCACAAAACTTTTAGGAGGGATGATTGTGCTTATTGCCGATTATTACTTACCTTTCTATGGTGGGGAGTGTTTCTCGGGAAACGGGAAACGGCCCTCCAAGAGTGATGCTTCTGAACGCAGGCTCTCTCTGGAAGATGAAATTTGCGAACTCCGCAGCAGAATGGAACAGCTTTTTGTGCAGGAGAAATCCTTTACCTGTGATAATGTCATTGAAATCAGCAGTTTGCTAGATCTAAAGATCAATGAATATATGAGAAGGCGTCCACGCAGGAAGTAACTGCTGAATGCTATTAAGGGGGCTCTCCATGGGGGCCCCCTTCTTCCATTTATGAAGATTCATCCATAATGTGGCTGTAAACTATTTTACATAATTCCTGTCTATACTTTACGTAAGCTGTGATAATCTACATTTTATGTATGATATACTGTCGCGGGATGTAGATATATTTGATAGGGAGGACTAATAATTATATGAGATTTAAGACACGATGGAACAAGCCGATCGCTTCCGTGCTGGCTACTGCAGTACTCTCAGTGCAGGTGTTGAGTGGAGTCGCTCTGGGTACATTTTGGAGTACAGATAAGGCGTCTGCTGAAGCAGTTGCTCCAGCCAAGGTAGATCTGCGATTAATGAGCACGACGGATGTACACACGAACGTCTACGGTTGGGATTACTTCAAGAATGCAGCATCGGTGACTGTTGGACTTGACCGGACGGCAACATTGGTGAAAGATGCCCGAACCGAAGAACCAAATAATCTTTTGCTCGACAACGGGGACCTGATTCAAGGTACTCCACTGGGTACCTACATGGCGAACAAATCCGATCTGGAGAATTCGTCAACCAAAGTTCATCCGATGATTGCAGCCTTGAATGTTATGGGCTACGATGCGGCGACTTTTGGAAATCATGAATTTAACTATGGGCTGGAATTTTTAAAGCGGACAGTAAAAGGAAGCGCAGGTAATGAAGAAGCTACTGATGCGAATTTTCCTTATGTAAATGCAAATATATATAAAGCTGATGGTGAGACCAATGCTTTTACCCCTTATGTCATTCTCGATAAGCAGGTAACAGACAGCAATGGTCAAATACAGACTATTAAAGTCGGTCTGCTGGGTCTCGTAACCCCCCAGATCATGGAGTGGGATAAAGTGAATCTGGAAGGTCAGGTCATGACCAAAGATATCGCTGAAACCGCTGAGAAATTCGTTCCCCTCATGAAAGCTGCTGGTGCGCAGGTTATAGTAGCTATGGCGCACACTGGTTTTGATATAAACGCAGTTAAAGGAGATGGCTCCGAGAATGATATTAATGCCCTAAGTAAGGTTGAGGGGATTGATGCTATTACGTTCTCGCACACGCATAAGGTGTTCCCAACTGGGAATAACGCTACTCTGGATGCTTCCTTTATCGATCCGGGAACAAAGCTGCCTTATGCAAACGATAAAGCAGTTATCGATAATGTGAAAGGTCATATTAATGGGGTTCCAGCTGTACAAGCTGGTTTCGGCGGTGCCAATTTGGGACTGATTGACCTTGTTCTTACACAGGTAAATGGAGTATGGAGTGTGCAGAAGGAAACATCAATAGCATCAACCCGCTCCATTTATAAGACAGAGAACAAACTCAACACTTCCACCGTTGCTCCTGATCCGGCTGTAGATGCTGCTGTCGCAGCGGATCATGAAGCTACCATTGCCTACACCGGCCAGAAGCTGGGGGAAACAACGGCTCCGATGAACAGCTATTTCGCTATGGTCCAGGATGATCCGACTGTCCAGATTGTTACGTATGCCCAGAAGCGGTACGTGCAGAATTACATTGATGCCAATCTTCCGGAATACAAGGATTTGGCCATTCTCAGCGTGGGCGCCCCCTTCAAGGCAGGTCGCAACGGCCCTTCCGAGTATACAAATATTGCTGTTGGGGATCTGACAATTCGTAGCGCCAGTGACTTGTATCTGTATGACAATACGCTGAAAGCCATCAAGATTAAAGGTTCTGTCGTAAAAGAATGGCTGGAAATGAGCGCAGGCGCTTTTAATCGTATCAAGCCGGCCATCTCGACTCCGCAAGCCCTGCTGAACCCAGCATTTGCCGTGTATAACTTCGATGTGATCGACGGCATCCAGTATAAAATCGATGTGACGAAAAATGCGAAGTACAAGCCTGACGGCACGATTAACGACGCTTCAGCAAGCCGTGTTACGGATGTGACGTACAATGATCAGCCTCTGGATTTGAACCAGGATTTCATCGTTGTTACGAATAACTACCGCGCCAGCGGCGGCGGCAACTTCCCGGGTGTTAAAGGCTCCGAGATGGTGATTGATTCCCTGGAAGAAAACCGTCAGGTTCTGATGGACTACATTAGCGAAGCTGGAACGATCGATCCGACCGCTGATGGCAACTGGTCCCTCGCTCCTATTAAGGGGAATGTGAATGTAACATTCACATCATCACCTGAGGCAGCAAAGGTTCTGCCCACGAATATTACTGATACCGGTGAATTCAATAATCTGGGCTTCGGAATCTACAAAATGAATCTCCGTCCGCAAGAAGCTGCTCCTACCCAAGACGTCGAGGTGCATCTCCTCGGTATCAATGATCTCCATGGCCAGCTGGATACGGTCTCTATCTTAAATAACAAGAATGTAGGTACGGTTCCTATTCTCGCGACTTACCTGAAAGACGCCCGTGCAAAATATACCAATTCACTGCTGTTCCATAACGGTGATTCTGTGGGTGCATCAGCTCCTGTATCGTCACTTGAGCGCGATGAACCGACGCATGAATGGATGAACCTGATGAAATTTGACATTGGTTCCTTGGGCAACCATGAGTTTGACCAAGGCGTGGATGCGCTGAAGACACAGCTATATGGTGGAGTTGATCCAAAGAATCAAAATATAATCCATAAGGGTGCAGATTTTGATTACATCAACGCTAATGCTGTAGACAAAGACAGCGCTACGAACAAGCCGATTATCAACCCTTATGTCATCAAAGAAATAGGCGGCGTAAAGATCGGATTTATTGGTCTTGTCACCAAAGCCACACCGAGCAAGGTTTCCCCAGCAGGTACAGCGGGTGTCCGTTTCCTGACTCCTGAAGAAGAAGTTCAGGCTGTTGAGAAGTATGCCTTAGAGCTTCAGGGTAAAGGTGTAGAAGCAATCGTAGTACTCGCACATGATCCGGCAACGACTAAAGCTGATGTGACCACCGGCGAAGCAGCCGATCTGGCTAAGGCGCTTCCCGCGAACTCCCCGGTTGATGTTATTGTTGCCGGTGACAACCATGCCCTGGCTAACGGCCTTGTAAACGGCAAGCTGATTGTCCAAGCCTACTCCTATGGAATGGCATTTGAGGATATCAAGCTGGTGATTAGTCATACAACGGGCGATGTATTGAGCAAATCTGCCGTGGTGACCAACACTGTACAAGATGGAGTTACACCGGATGCAGAATCGGCTGCTCTTGTTAACTACTACTTGAATAAGCATCCGGAACTGACTAAGCCTGTAGGTACAACTGACGGAACCGTTACCCGGACAGATGTATACATTAAAGAGGCTGCCCTGGGCAATCTGATCGCGGATGCTATGCGCGGTGCAGATTTCGGCGACGGTAAAGGTGCTGCGGACTTCTCCTTCATGAATCCGGGCGGCATTCGCGCCGATCTTCCGAAAGGGAATGTCACCTTCGGCGATCTGGCCAAAATCCAGCCGTTTGGCAATACGCTTGTGAAGTTGACGTTGACTGGAGCGCAGATCAAAACCTTGCTTCAGCAGCAATGGTATCTGAAATCCGACGGAACTTATGACATCAAAACTTTGCAGATTTCCGGTCTGAAATACACGGCCAACATGAATCTGCCGGTAGCAGATCGTATCTCCAGCCTCACGACGGCTAACGGAACACCAATTAATCCGACCCAAAACTATACAGCTGTGGTCAACAATTTCATGGCAGCAGGTGGGGATAATTACACCATTCTGACCCAAGCCAGTGCATCTTTAGCGGGACCTATTGATCTGGATGTGTTCTATGATTACATCGTTAAGACATTCAAGGGTGGAGCCATCACAGCCGCCATTGAAGGGCGAATTGATAACAATCCGACTCCGGCAACGAGTTCGCCTTCGGGATCATTCCCGACAGCAACACCAAAACCTAGTCCGACGGCAACACCTAGCGCAACGCCTGCGGTAACAGCATCTGCTACCCCTGTCCCAACCCCAACCCCTTCAGCAGCTCCGGTGTCCGGATTTAAGGATCTGGGTAAAGTGGCCTGGGCTCAGGAAGCCATTGATTTCTTGGCGGCAAAAGGGATCATAAAAGGTCTAAATGGAAATACCTTCGCACCCGTCAAAAACGTATCCCGTGCGGAATTCGTTACTATGCTGGTTCGTGCCTTGAATCTGAGTGATTCTGGAACGGGCACTACATTCACAGACGTCAAACAAGGTGTCTGGTACACGGACACTATCACCATGGCAGTGAATGCCGGTCTTGTAAAAGGTTCCGGGAACGGGAAATTTGAACCGGGTCGTGAAATTACCCGTGAAGAAATGGCAATTATGGTCGCCAACGCCTTGAGAGAACAGCTGCAGCCAATTGACAACAATGCTGCACTCAAACCATTTGCGGACAAGTCACAAATTGCTTCTTACGCCCAGGAATCTATCGCACAGCTGACCCATTTGGGAATTATCAATGGTGTAGGTTCTGAGAAATTCCTGCCGAAGGGCATAGCTAATCGTGCGCAAGCGGCAGTAATTATCTACCGCATGCTGCAGCAGCAAGCGTCTTAATCTTCTAGTAAAACTAATTAGGTATTCCGTTTGTCCCTCTTTGGGGCAAAGGAATACCTTTTTTTATGCAACTGGAACATATTAGACTCACACTAAATTTGCCTTATTTACACTAGAAAGCTTAAACTATTATTATGCGATTTCATGCACCGAGGAGGAAGTACGTTGAGAGGAAAGTGGAAAGGTAGTATTGTCGTGGCGCTGCTGGTAATGATGACCTTAATTTCAGGTTGTGGTGGGGACGACAGCAAGAATTCGGTGACAATCTTCATGATGCCTAATGGGTTGACTCCGGACAGCAAATTTCAAGAGACTGTAAAAGACAAGCTGCAGGATAAGCTGGGTGAAGAGACGAAGGTGGAGTTCAATTCGTCGCCTATCTATAATATCCAAAAGCTGATGGTTGAATATGCGGCTGGGATGAATGACCTTGTCATTTTGTCTAAAGCGGATGTGGAGAATTACGGTAAGAATGGTGCCAATCTGCCGCTGGATGACTATTTCAAGTCTGAGGATTATCCGGAAGGTGTGTTCGAAGGTGGAGTGATGCGGGGTGAGGAAGATGAGCTTGTTCAGGAGAAACACTTATATGCGATTCCCTTGTCGAAGCTGAAAATGTTACAGGATGCTGGATTTGCACCCGACGATGTGTTCGTGACGCTCGCTGTTTCTGCTGATAGTGTGGATAAGAGCATTGCTGCGATTAAGGCGATGATGGAATAAAGGAGGAACAATTGATGGCGATCTATACACGTACGGGAGATCAAGGAGAAACTTCAGTTATCGGCGGCCGCGTGGGCAAGGATGATGTCCGCGTGGAAGCCTATGGAACTATAGATGAACTGAACTGTTTTGTAGGGCAGGCCCGCAGTCTGATGGTAGATGAGAAATTCGCGGATGTGCGCGAGCAACTGCTGGAGATTCAACACGAGCTGTTCGATTGTGGTTCCGATCTGGCTTTTGTGAAGCTCAGCGAGGGGAAGTATAAGGTGAAAAGCGAGATGGCGGAGCGGCTGGAAGGCTGGATTGATACCCTGCAAGCAGAGAATCCGCAGCTGGAACGCTTTATTCTGCCAGGAGGCAGCGAGCTCTCGTCAGTAGTACACGTCTGCCGTACCGTCTGCCGACGGGCCGAACGGCGGGCGGTTACACTAGGACGAAGTGCAGATATAAACCCGCAAGCGGTTATTTATCTGAACCGGCTGTCAGACTACTTCTTTGCATTGGCGCGGACGGCAAATACACGGTCAGGAATTGCTGATGTAGAATATGTCCGCAGTAAAAAGGTGTTCCGTAACTAACATGACTAGCTATTATTCACCCATTACCTATATAATACCGCCCGCTGAGGACGGTATGCTGCTCAAGACCATCCTGCAGAAGCGGATGGATGTATCGCGCAAGCTGCTCTCCCGCATCAAGCTGACAGAGCAGGGCATCACGCTGAACGGAGAACGCGTCTACATTAGCGTTCGTGTGCAGGCAGGAGATACTGTACAGATTCGTATGGCGACGGAGACGTCTGAGGATATCTTGCCGCAGCCGATTCCCTTTGATATTCTTTACGAGGATGAACACCTGCTTATTGTCAACAAGGCAGCAGGCATTATTGTACATCCGACGCATGGACATTATACGGATACACTAGCGAATGGAATCGTCTATTATTGGGCGCAAAAGAACGAGCGCTTCCGCTTCCGTCCGGTCCACCGACTCGATCAGGAAACCTCCGGTGTGCTCGTGATCGCGAAGAATCCTTACAGTCATCAGCATATTTCCGAGCAGATGATTGCTGGAACGGTAGACAAACGCTACGCCGCGTTTGTGCATGGCACTCCAGAGGAGCCGTACGGTGATATCGACGGTCCGATCGACCGTGATCCGGAGGAGCCGCACCGTCGCATAGTGACGCCGGATGGTTATCCTTCCTTGACCCGGTACGAGGTCAAGGCGGTTTACCCCAGCGGCACAAGCGTCGAGCTGAAGCTGGAGAGCGGGCGCACCCACCAGATTCGGGTGCATATGACCTCTATCGGCTGCCCCTTAATCGGTGACGGTATGTACCGTCACGAGCTATATGGCATACCGGAACTCACCGCTGCCCAGGCTGAGCAGCTCGAGGCGGTGGCAGCGCTCGACGTTGCGATGACGCGCCAGGCGCTGCATGCCGTACGGTTGACCTTCCGGCATCCGATACTGCTGCAGGAAATGACCTTCGAAGCCCCAATGCCGCCCGACATGGCGGCATTGGAGGCGCAGTTGCAGCAAGCTGCAGCTGCGAATTGTGATTTATAAATCCGGCGATGAAGTAACGGAGGGGAAGTTTGGAACTGTAGGAGCGACAGCGACCGCCTTTGTCCCCGGATGTTATCCGCAGAAGGCGATAAAATTAAGAACATCTGGGGACAACAGCGGCCGGAAGTCCAAACATTCCCCGCAGTTACGAAATAATCAGCCGGATATGAGGGAGCACACCATGAGTCAATTAAAAGTATATCAATACCCCAAATGCAGCACCTGCCGCAGTGCGGTGAAATGGTTGCAAGGCCAAGGGCATGAACTGGAGCTTCAGCATATCGCAGAGCAGCCGCCGACGGTGGAGGAACTGCGTGAGCTGGTGGCGAACAGCGGCCTGGAACTGAAGAAGTTTTTTAATACAAGCGGTGAGGTTTATAAAGCACAAGGGCTGAAGGATAAGCTGCCCCAGCTTAGTGAGCAAGAGCAACTGGAGCTGCTGGCGGCTAACGGGATGTTGATCAAACGTCCTATCGTCAGCGATGGAAGCAAGGTTACAGTTGGATTCAAGGAAGAACAATATGCGGACGCCTGGACTAACACCTGACTGACAAGATTATAAAAGGAGAGGTTACACATGAGCGCAGAAACAACGGGCCGGGTAATGCTGGTAGATGGAATGGCGCTGCTGTTCCGGGCTTTTTATGCGACCTCTTATGGAGGATATATTCGCAAGACGAAGGCAGGATTACCGACGAATGCGGTATACGGTTTTTTACAGTATTTTTTCGATGCGGTCAGCACCTTTGAGCCTTCGCATGTCGTATGCTGCTGGGATATGGGTAAGGGGACGTTCCGGACGGAGAAATATTCAGGCTATAAATCAAACCGGATCGAGGCACCTCTAGAGTTGATTCCACAATTTGAACTGGTCAAGGAAGTTGTAGCAGAGCTTGGTGTGCCGAATATTGGTCTCGTGGGTTTTGAAGCAGACGATTGCATTGGTACATTAGCTTCTTATTTTAGTGAGGAGTCTGAGGTCTATGTTCTGACCGGAGACCATGATATGCTGCAGCTGGTGAATGATAGCGTGAAGGTAGTTATTATGAAAAAAGGCCGTTCGAACTATAAAGTGTATGACCTTGCCGAGCTGCTGGAGGACAAAGGGCTAACCCCTCTGCAGGTCATCGACCTGAAGGGTTTCATGGGCGATACAAGCGACAATTATCCTGGCGTAAAGGGGATTGGAGAGAAAACTGCACTGAAGCTGCTGACTGAATACAGGACAGTTGAAGGGGTGATCGAGAACCTGCATCTGCTGCCCAAGGGTGTGCGGGCCAAGATCGAAGCCGACCTTGAGATGTTGCATTTGTCGCGGGATCTGGCACAGATCCGCTGCGATGTGCCCATTGCCTGTACACTGGCTGAATGTCTGTGGGAATTGCAGCGGGAGACGGCGGCACGTAAGTTCGAGGAGCTGGAATTCGGTAGCCTGATGCATCTGATTGCCGGAGTAAAGGACGAACGGGGCATTGTGCAGATCGAGCTGGGGGATCTGGGTTAATCCTCTGATTGGATAAGCTATATGAAAAGGGATAAGCAGTGAGTTTGAGCTGCTTATCCCTTTTTTGCATTCTGCTAAGGTATCTTTGAGCGTACCAAGACCATTTGACATTGGTTTGATATCAAACTATAATGTGGTCATGGAAAAAAGAGATGCTATTTCATTAATTTCTAAAATTAAGAATAAAGTCAATCGGTTTATCGTGGCAGAAATGATGAAGCATGGGATAGACGGTATTATCACTTCGCATGGGGATATCATCTATGCGTTATTTAAGAAGCCCAGACTCACTATGGCGGACATTTCTAAAACGATTGGGAAGGATAAATCTACAGTCACAGCACTTGTCGACAAGTTGGTCCGGCTCGGATATGTGACAAAGGAAAGGGACAGAGAGGACACAAGGGTTGTATATGTTACTTTGACTCCTAAGGGGAGTGAACTGGAACCAATCTTTGAAACGATATCTAAAGAAATGTTAGATGTGTTTTACTTAAACATCTCTGAAAAAGAAAAAGAAGACCTGCTTAACATTTTAAAAAAGGTTTATGACAACTTTTAATTTTTCTCAAATAGTTTTATATCAAACTAAATGATGATGAGGAGGAAATAAATCATGAAAGATTTTACGAAACAATTACCCTATCACACGGAGAAATATATTGGGGGGGATGATTTATTTCTAGAGATATTCGAGGGGGAGTATAGCACAGAAGAAACTAAAAAAAGGGCTCCTTTACTGTTTGTACACGGTGCCTACACAGGAAGTTGGATGTGGAGTAAATACATACCTCATTTTATCAGTGAGGGGTGGAAATGCTACGTTATGAATTTGAGGAGTCACTATAAGAGCAGGCTCATGGATATGACTAAGATTACTTTTGAGGATTATTTGGAGGATATTAAAAAAGTTATCGCTGAATGTGATGTTCCACCGATCCTTATCGGATTTAGTATGGGAGGGATTTTGAGCCAGAAGTTGGCTGAAACCGCCGAGATCGAAGGTTTGGTCTTGATCGATTCAAGTATAAGCAAAGAAGTATATGAAGCAATGCCATACAAAGATATAGTCCAGACGACACCTGGTATCATATTGCCTGCCCCAGCCCGTGAAGAGGATTCAAGTTTAGATGAAACGTCAGATGACATTGAATTTCAAAGAAAGTATCTGACAATGGAGTCATCAAAAGCATTTAGCGTTTTTTCTTTTCATTTCGGGGCAAAGGGTATATCCATAGACAGCAGTTCAATATCTTGCCCGTGCTTGGTTATCAGTGCAGTAAACAGTGAGGACGATGACATTCGGGGTAGCTTGTCAGCTGAGCACCTCCATGCTGACTATACAGGACTTTGGGGCACAACTCATACCGGATTGCTCGTAGGGCAGAGATATATGGAATCAGTAGATAGAATCTTGAGTTGGTTAAAAACAATTTAAAATAGATGCCAAAGTAAGATATCATGTTGGGGGATCTGGGTTCAGAGCACAGGAGAAGGGATAAGCAGCGAGTTTGAGCTGCTTATCCCTTTTTCATTCCAACTCATAACTATTCTTGATCTTGAAATCATAATATCGTCCATCATCAACCGCATTTCGTCAATTGGTTCATCCAAGGTTGGGCGTTAGTATAAGGATATGTGATGATCGAAATAGGTGATCTATAATTTGGACGGAGGGGAATTATGATGATATGGCGGAAGGCAGAAATTGAGGGGTATGCCGCTTGGATCGGCGAGACAGATCTGGTGTCCATAGGAATTATTCCGGAGCTCGGCAGTAAGATGATTACACTGCGCAACCGCAAGACAGACCGAGAATGGTTATGGCGTAGCGGGAAACCGTTAGGGAACGGAGGGTATGGTTCCTCCTTCGCAGCGGGGGACGAGAGTGGGTGGGATGAGATGTTTCCTTGTATTGATGCCTGCATGTATCCGCAGCAGCCTTGGCAGGACAGAGCTATTCCTGACCACGGTGAGGTCTGGTCCCTTGGCTGGGAGCATCATTGTACAGGGTCAGCTTTGCATTGCCGTGTGGAAGGGGTACAACTTCCTTATTTGTTGGAGAAGGTGTATTCCTGTGCTACAGAAGGTACAATTCGTATCGACTATACACTGACGAATAAGTCGGATTCTCCATTCTCCTTTCTATGGGCAGCGCATCCATTATTGCAAATCCATGAAGGGATGCAACTGCACATGCCTAGCGAATTAAAGGAAATAGAGGTAGCGTATTCAGAGGGCGGACGTTTAGGAGTATCTCAGGACACACGCTCTTGGCCTTTTGTCCAAACTGCTGCCGGAATAGTTGACCTGAGTACCATGGAGCCAGCGGCAGGCAACTTCGCCGAGAAATACTATTTCACTGGCAAGCTTGGTGATGGTTTCGTCGGGATTAGTGACCCCGTGACTGGTGAAGCCTTATGGTTCACTTTTCCGGCGGAGCAGGTTCCCTATCTGGCAGTATGGGCCAATTATGCCGGCTATGGCGGAAACTATCATGTTGCACTTGAACCGGCAACCGGCAGAATGGACAGTCTCCAGCAGGCTATTCCGCGAAACGAAGCAGCCGTCGTCGAGGGCCAGGGTATATACCGCTGGTTTCTTGAGATAAATATAACCTAGATAGGATTAACTAAAGAATGTAACAAAAGGCAGAAGTAACGGAGGGGGATTTTGGAACTGTAGGAGCGATAGCGACCGCCCGAAAGCTTTCCGTAGGAAAGCTCGCATCGAAAGCATAAGCTGTCTCCGGATTTCATCCGCAAACAGCGGCCGGAAGTCCAAATATTCACCGCAGTTACGATGATGCCGCTTTTACAACAAGGGGGGAACTGGGAATGATCAATTGGCTATTCATGAATCGCAGCATCCGTACCAAAATCGTATGGAGCAACATCCTGATTTCCCTGGTCCCTTTACTTATTTTGTCCTATCTATTTTACCAGTCGAGCACCCGTTCTTTGGAGCAAGCGATGGTCCGCAGTTCTGATCAGAATGCTGAATATTTATCGGATTATCTGGATCAATATTTCCGCAATATTTCAACATCGGCGCTACAGGTATACGGATTTAAGAGTGTGCTCGATTTAATGGAGAATGGCACGAATTATAATGATGCCAATATTATTGACATCAGAGAGTCCTTGGCCAGCTATTATCGGCTGGTGGTGAGCAAGAATACCGATGTCATCAAAATTGTAGTGCTTGGGACGAATAATACGGTTCAGGACACCTGGTCTAGAGCTGACAGTTATAATGCGATTACGCTTAATGAGCAAGTGCCTCACTACAAGGAAATTGCGGATCTGCCGTTTCAGCATTCCCTGATGTTTACCTACAAGGACCCCGCCTTACAGCAGGATCTGTTCGTATATGCCATGACCATTTATGATCCTTTCTACAAAAAGAAATTTGGTTCATTGATTTTTTATGTAAAAGGCAAGGATTTCTCCAAGATGATGGAGACGTATAACCGGACACCCAATGTGATTGTATTGCAGAATGAACATGGCGAAAGATTTTATCAGACGAACGAAACCTATGCCCAGGAAATAGAACCTTTTACGCGTCCTGCCACGTTGATTGATAGTGATGAGCATGAATTACATTTTTCAGAGGGGCGCAATTTGCTCGCCAGTACTTCATTCCTCGACCATTCCAATATTGGACTTAGTATTATTTATCCGAGTACCGAGCTGGCACATAACCGCAAGAACACGTTACGGATCACAATTATGGTGTTTGTGCTTGTGATGCTGGTTATTGCTATCTTCTCTCTACTAGCCCAGCAGTATATCACGAGACCGATACAGTTTCTTGGAAAAGCGATGAGATCTGTCCGCAATGGCAATTTCAATGTCACTTTGAAGCCTAACCGCTGGCATGATGATTTGTCGGAGCTAACGGCTAACTTCAATTTCATGACCGAGAAAATTCAGGATTTGATTGAAAAAGAATACAAAATGCAGCTGCGGAACAAGGAAGCGCAGTTTCTGGCGCTCCAGATGCAGATTAATCCGCATTTCCTATACAACACGCTACAGACCATTGGCGGCAAAGCTGTGCTCATTGGCGATTACGAAATTCATGAAATGTGCCGTGCCTTGGGGGATATGTTCCGCTACAGCTTCTATGAAGGAAATATGGAATCCACGCTTGGCTTGGAGCTGGCCCATCTGAATAATTACTTATACATTCAACAGCTCCGGTTCGAGGATTCGCTGCAGATGGAATTTAATGTCCAATCACAATTAATGGACTGCTCCGTTATCCGGTTTGTGCTGCAGCCGGTGATGGAGAATACGATTGTGCATGCTATGGGTAAAGAGGAGCAGCACAGGCTTCAGGTGTGGGTAGCTGCGGTGAGGTCTGGGGACGATGTGCTGATCACGATTCAAGATAATGGACCCGGCATGGAAGAAGGAAAGCTGACTGCGCTGCAATCTGCACTGGAGTATCCCTCCTCTGAAGTGTTCTCTGGTGTGTCGATTGGACTGCGGAATGTCCATGAGCGGATCAGATTGTTCTATGGACCCTCGTATGGTCTCCGACTGGACAGCAAGTCTGGCGCGGGTATGACCGTAGAAATCAGAATTCCGTATAAGCAATCAGGAGGTCAATAATGTATAAAGTGATGGTTGTGGATGATGAATCTTGGGGACGGAAATCCATCAGCAAAATGATCAGCGAGCTCTCACTGGATGTTGAGGTGATAGCCGAAGCCAAACATGGCGAAGAAGCGCTGAAGTTAATTCAGCTTAACAAGCCTCATATTATCGTAACCGATATGAATATGCCGGTCATGAATGGCCAACTGTTCTTGGAGACCCTGCATGCTATGCATAGCGATATTAAGGTGATCGTGATCAGCGGGTACTCCCAGTTTGAATATTTGAAGGCAGCGATCAGGTACCAAGCCTGTGAATATTTGCTTAAACCGGTATCCATGGTAGATTTGCAGAGTTCGATGGTGAAGGCGACAGAATCCATTCGCAGCTATATGAGCTTGCAACAGCAGCAGAAGGAGACTAGAGATCTCTGGAAGCTGAAGAGAAGCGTATTTTTGCAAAATGTGACCAGTCGGCGGATTACTAATAAATCGGATATCGATCAGCAAACGGAAGAGCTGCGAATTGCTAACACCGTGGGAAGCTATCGGCTGGTTGTCATCATGTTCCGCCAGTTTCATGAAACTGCACGCACCAATTTTCATGGGAATGCGGATTTGCTGATGTATAGTATTGAGAATATTTTACAAGAGCTTATGCCGGACGAGTTGGCTCTTGTATATAAATCGGATGACCGGATGAGAATTTGCCTCATTCTGGATGAAACCTTATCCAATGATGAGACTATCGGCTGGTTAACTGAATTTAATCACGCGGTTCATCGGATGCTGAAGCTGGATATTCTCGTGGGGATCAGTCCGGTGTACGAATCTTTGCTGGAGCTTCCGGAGGCCTTTCGTGCTGCTAATCAGGCTATTGAACAGCAGGGGCTGCATGCTACAGATCTGTTGATTTCCCTGGCAGAAGTTACGGGTGAAGGTAAGGGGGAGCAGATCTTGACCTCCTTTGACAGGCAAGCCATCCGGCAAGCGTTGGCCGCGGGGAATGTGAAGGATAGCCGTACACTGTTGAATGATTATAGACAGAGAGTAAGCGCTAGCACCAACATAACGCTCAGTCAGGTTCATCAGGAGTTGGCCATGATTATGGAGATCGCTAGTTCAGAGCTGAAAGGAATGGCGGTGGCCCTTCCCTCGCTCTTCAATTCGGATGCCCTTACAGGCGTTCTGGATGACCGTGCGCTCAGTTTACTGCTAAATCAGTGGATAGAAGCGATTGATAGATATGGCGCCCATCGTAAAGAGTCGGAATCCGTACAATTGATTCAGGACATTGTGGTTTTTTTAGATAATCATTATTTTGAAGATGTGAGTCTGATTGATGTAGCTACGCGCTTTCATATGGACCCCAGCTATTTGAGCAAGCTCTTCAAAACGGTTACCCAGGAGAACTTCATCGAATATGTGACTCGCAAAAGAATCGAAAAGGCTTGTGAGCTGCTGCATTCGTTCGATCGAAAGATCAGTGATATCTCCGAATTGGTCGGCTATGAGAACCAGCGTTACTTCAGTCAGGTATTCAAAAAAAACACCGGCCAGACCCCCTCCGAATACCGCGAATCGCAGCTGAACCCACAGTGAATACAAAATATTGAACATGAGACTGACCATTTATTACATTACTAGTTCTCCTTGAAATCGGTACGATAGAAGCAGGACGAAGCACAAATCGTTCCTTGCTAAAAAAGATGAAGGGGGAAAAAATTTGAAGAAGCTGATGCCGTTAGGCCTCTGTGTTCTACTATTCAGTCTCGTATTGTCCGCATGTGGAGGCAACAATGAGAAGCCGGCTGCTAACGGGAATACCAATGCAGCAGTTACCAATGCACCTGCCAACACTGCAACTGAAGAACCAGTGACCATTAAGTTTATGCATTTCAAAAGTGACTTTACTGATCAGATCGCTAAAATTGTTGAACAGTTTGAAACTGAAAACCCAAATATCAAGGTAGAGGTACAGCCTGTCAAATATGATGATTATTACACGCTGCTGAAGACCAAATTGGCAGGCGGAGACGTTATTGATGTCTTTACTCTGAATGCCGGATTTAACACTCAATTATTTGCGGACGGCGGTTATTTGGCCGATTTGACCGGCCAGCCCTTTTTGAACAATTTCGATGACAATGTGGTGAAGGGTCAAGCCACCAACGGGAAAAATTACATTATGCCGTTGAATGCAAACCCGATTGCCGTGTTCTACAACAAGAAGATATTCAAGGATCTGGGGCTTGAGGTTCCAAGAACCTATGATGCAATGATTGCAGCCGCAGAAAAGATTAAGGCAGCTGGTAAAACACCATTCGCCTTGGGCTGGAAAGATGGTTGGACACTCACTATGTGGAATACCCGTGATATGCCAAGTATCTCTGCTCTGGTTGATGGCCAACCCGACTTCTTCGAGAAGATCGAGACGGGAGCAGCGAAATTTGCCGATAACCCTGCTGTAAGAACGACAATAGAGCATGCTCAACAAATGTTTGAACTTGGCAATAAGGATCAACTCGGCGTGGATTATAACGGTGTAGTAGACCTGTTCGCCAAGGGCAATGTCGGGATGATGTACATGGGAACCTGGCCGTTGCCAGATATCGAGAAGAAGAATCCTGACTTGTACAATAATGACTTAGGTTACTTCCCGTACCCTTTCAGCAACGATGAGAGTCTGAATAATTTGGACTTTAATGCCGATGCTTCGCTGGCGATTGGCAGCAATACCAAACACAAGGAAGCAGCTATTAAATTTCTGGATTATATGTCTAGCAAAGAGGGCGGAGACGCCTGGGTTGAGAATATCAAATCTTTGAGCTACGTAAAAGGCACTTCAACCGATATCGCTCCGGCCATCAAAGACCTCCAGCCGTATTTCGATAACGGACAAACGTATGATTCCCAGCTTTATTTAGCCAAAACAACGATTGATTGGAGAGCACAATTCGATCAGAACCTGCAAAATCTGTTCTTCAAGAAAACAACACCAGATAAAATCATTGCCGATATGGATGCTTGGTTAAGCAAAAACCATAAATAAGGCTTACTAGATAGAAGGCATGGGTATAGCCTGTGCCTTTTGTCTGTTTGGGAGAGGATGGACCTATGGGAAACTTAAAACAAGCCATGCGGAAAGAAATGTGGTATTTACTCTTTATTTTGCCAGGAATCTGTTTATTTGTAATGGCAGTTGTCATTCCTTTGATTATGGGAGCCAGATATTCGTTCACGAATTGGGATGGAGTTTCGAATACCTTTGCTTCGATTGGTTGGGATAATTACGTGCAGGCGTTTCAAGATCCCGGTTTTTGGGAAGCGTTATGGAACACGTTCAAATATGCATTGATTCTGACGATTCTCGTAAATGTGATCTCGCTGCTGCTAGCCTTGGTATTGGATTCTTTCTTGCCATTTAGAAATATCTTTCGGACGATCTTTTTCCTGCCAAGTGTTATTTCTATTGTGCTGTCGGGATTTATTTGGAGCTACAACTACAGCACGGGTATTCCTACGCTGCTTAGTCATTTAGGGCTTGATGTCACCAGTCCACTGGGCAATCCTGACTATGCCTTATTTGGTCTGATTCTTGTCGCTCTGTGGCAGGGTGTGGGAGCGCCTATGATTATCTATATAGCGGGTCTGCAAGGGATTCCGAATGAATTGCACGAAAGTGCAAAGATCGACGGTGCAGGTTCCGGCAAGGCGTTCTGGTATATTACACTGCCCCTGCTCGCCCCTTCGGTCACTATTAATCTGCTGCTTGTGCTGACAGGCTCGTTAAAGGTATTTGACCTGGTATATGTAACAACAAAAGGAGGACCTGGCTTCTCCACAGAGGTAGTGTCCACCTACATTTACAGAACTTCATTTTCATCCTTTAAGGGTGGTTACGGGATGGCGTTATCCATGATGTTTTTCTTAATTCTAGTAGTTGTAACTGTTGTTCAGATGTCCATCTCCAGAAGACGGGAAGTGGAGATGTAATGAAAAAGAATCAAGTTGCTGTATTCATTGTTGTATTGCTCTTAGCAGTGGTCTTTCTATTTCCTATTTATCTGGCTGTGCTGATGTCAGTTAAGACGGCCAAACAAACCTTTGATTCCTTTTATGCGTTGCCGTCCAGCTTTGATCTCTCCAATTACTGGCATGCCTGGGAAACCTCGAAATTTCCTATAGCCATTACCAATAGTCTGATCATCACCTCACTTTCTGTGATATTGATTGTCCTTGTATCCGCGCTTGCGGGTTATTCGATCGCCAGAAGGAACAAACCTTTTTACAATATCATATTTCTGCTCTTTCTATCAGGGATGATGATTCCTTTTCAGGTTACGATGCTTCCGCTCTACAAACTGGGTAAAAACCTTCATATGCTCGACACCCATTGGGGAATTATTTTAATTTACG
Source organism: Paenibacillus monticola (assembly GCF_009664975.1). Taxonomy (GTDB): domain Bacteria; phylum Bacillota; class Bacilli; order Paenibacillales; family Paenibacillaceae; genus Paenibacillus_AQ; species Paenibacillus_AQ monticola. The sequence goes on along the minus strand of NZ_WJXB01000011.1, from coordinate 43,146 downwards.
GAGGGTTTGGTGTTCAGACAGGTGTGCTCTTTTATACGGCCTTTATCCGCCAGATTTCCAAGGAAATTGAAGAGGCTGCCAAAATAGACGGCTGTTCTACTCCCGGTATTTTTATGCGGATTATTATTCCCTTATTGAAGCCGGTCACGGCAACGGTAGTCGTATTAAACGCCTTATATATTTGGAACGATTTCTTGCTGCCGCTGCTATATTTACAGGATAATTCATATCGGACTATTCCTTTACAGCAGTATTTCTTCTTCGGGCAGTACAGCAGCGATCTGAATCTGGCGTTCGCGTATGCTGTGATGGGGATGATTCCGGTCATCGCGTTCTTCCTGGTCATGCAGAAATTTATTATCAAAGGGATCGCAGCCGGTGCAGTTAAAGGTTAACGAAGAATAGGGGGAGCACACTTGCCAATCTCATATTTGGAAGAGAGTCAAATATTTGAAATCCAGATGAATCATAGCTCTTATATATTTGGAATTAATGAGAAGGGAGCGGTTCAGCACCTGTATTGGGGGAAGCCGGTAGTAGCAGAATGTGCTGATTTATTAAAGATCCGGCACCATAGCTCCTTCGATGCAGATTTGAACCGTACGCTTGGGGAGTATGGCGGATGGGGAGGCAGTCATTACGCTGAGCCTTGCCTGAAGGTGAAATTTAACGACGGCGTCCGCGATCTGAAATTACAATATTCAGGTTATGAGTTGGTCCAGGACAATCAGTTAGTCCTACGGCTGACGGATGTTTATTACCGTCTGCGTGTTGAAGTGTGTTATACCTCCATCGATGCAGATGATTTGCTGGAAAGAGGGGTCAAGATCTATAACGATGAGGCTGCTCCCCTGCAGATCGATCAGGTCATGGCGGCAGCTTGGTCCATTCCAGCTATGCCGTCCTCACGGTTGACGCATGTAGCGGGCCGCTGGGCGGGTGAATATCAACTGAGAACCCAACTGTTGACCGAAGGCAAGAAGGTGCTCGAATCCCGTAGCGGATTCACGGGACCCCATGCCAATCCGTGGTTTGCGATGGATAACGGGAAGGCGGACGAGACTTCGGGTCAGGTCTGGTTCGGTGCACTGGGCTGGAGCGGGAACTGGAAAATAGTCGCGGAGAAGTCGAACTTTGGCCATGTTCATATTGTTGGAGGCATTAACGACTTCGATAGTGCCTTCACGTTGGCCCCAGGCGAGAGTTATACCTCGCCCGTATTTACGGGCGGGTTCGTCTCCGGCGGTTTCGGCGAGATGAGCAGAAATCTGCATCACTATCAAAGCACGGCTATTCTTCCGAGCTCTCGGGTTAAGAAAGTACTTTATAATTCATGGGAAGCGACTGAATTTGCCGTTGAAGTGCAAGGACAGAAGGCTTTGGCTGCGCAGGCAGCCCGACTCGGTGTTGAACGATTTGTAGTCGATGACGGTTGGTTTGGCAGCCGCAGCAGTGATCGGGCCGGTCTCGGTGATTGGCAGGTGAATCCAGAGAAGTTCCCCCAGGGGCTTCAGGAGCTTATCGATGAAGTCAAACGGCTGGGCATGGATTTCGGACTATGGGTAGAACCTGAATCCGTTAATCCGGACAGCGATTTGTACCGCCTACATCCGGATTGGGTCTACCAGTTCCCCACACGCGAAGGCACATTGCTCCGTAATCAATTGCTGCTCAATTTGGGCAAACCTGAGGTTAAGGAATTTGTGCTGGATTTTATGACCGAGCTGCTCAGCACGTATGATATCTCCTTTATTAAATGGGATATGAACAGAACGGTTACGGAACCCGGTGCAGTACCACTGCTTGAGTATGCCGGACAATCCGTATGGATCAAGCATGTAGACCATTTGTACGAGATATGGGCTGAGCTCAGAAGCAGGTTCCCGTATGTGGAGTTCGAGACCTGTGCAGGCGGGGGAGCCAGAATTGATCTGGGCATTCTACGCTTCGCAGATCAAGCCTGGATCAGTGACAATACCGATGCCCGGGATCGTCTGACCATTCAGGAAGGTTTCTCTTATGTATATAATCCTTCCGTCATGATGTGCTGGGTGACAGAATCACCTCATAATATGAACGGCAGGAGTTTGCCGTTATCCTTTCGCTTTCACAGCGCGATGATGGGGGGCTTAGGCATCGGAGCGAATATCGGCCATTGGTCGGATGAAGCAATGGCCGAAGCGCTACGGTATGTCGAGCAGTATAAACAGATCAGGCATGTAATTGCCGAAGGCAGCATGTATCGGCTGGCTTCTTTTCGGGACGGCGATCTGGCAGCCTATCAATATATAAGCCCCGACCAGCAGGAGATTGTGATATTCGCCTTCCAGCAGGCACAGTATTTCGGATACGCTGAGAAAAGATTGGTTCTGCAGGGCTTAGCACATGATGCTCAATATCAGCTGGAACAGCAAAATAACGAGCCAGACGTAGTTTGGCATGGTTCGAATCTGCTGAATATCGGCCTTCCACTGACCTTGTCAGGAGATTATGCCAGCCAGCTTATTCGTTTGAAGCGCGTTCCGTGAACTATGTAAGATGAACTTAAGATTTACCTAAATCGGCTTTAATCGTAACTGCGGTGAATGTTTGGACTTCCGGCCGCTGTTGTCTCCAGATTTCTTGATTTATTCCGCTGTTTGCGGATGAAATCCGGAGACAACCTATGCTTTCGATGCGAGCTTTCCTACGGAAAGCTTTCAGGCGGTCGCTATCGCTCCTACAGTTCCAAAATTCCCCTCCATTACTTTTGCCATTTGCAAAGTTTTCTAGTTCATCTTATATAGTATGGAATTTAAGTAGTTACCATTTTTCCGCCGTTGACATGAATGGTCTGGCCTGTAATGTAAGATCCATCATCGGAAGCAAGCAGCACGTACACGGGAGCAAGCTCATAAGGCTGTCCGGCACGTTTCATCGGGACATCCGTCCCGAAGGTTCGGATAGCCTCCGGCGACTGCGTTGCCGCATTAAGCGGTGTCCAGATGGGTCCGGGAGCGACCGCATTCACCCGTATTCCCTGATCGACAAGATTATTGGCAAGGGCCCGGGTAAAACTCACTACTGCTCCTTTGGTAGCAGTGTAATCGATCTGCTTAGGCGCGCCTACATATGCAGTGACGGAGGTTGTATTCACGATACTGCCACCTGAGCACATATGAGGCAAAGCCGCTGTCGTCATGTGGAAGAAGGAGATGATGTTGGTATCGAACGTATCTCGCAGCTGCGCTTCGCTAATGTCCAGATAGTGCTCCCGAACGAATTGAATTCCGCTATTATTGACCAGAACGTCTATCCGCCCGAAACACTCCATCGTCGATTTTACCGCATGGCAACAGGCCTCTTTACTCCGTAAGTCCCCCGGAATTAACAGACAGCATCGACCTAAACGGTTAATCACGTCTTTGGTCTCCAGCGCATCCCGATGTTCATCCAGGTAAGCAATGGCAACATCAGCACCTTCCTTAGCGAAGGCCACGGCAACAGCCCGGCCGATTCCGCTGTCTCCACCACTTATAATAGCCACCTTGTTCCGTAGCTTGCCGCTGCCGATGTAATTCGGATTATCAAATATAGGACGGGGATTCATTAAGTATTCAAGCCCTGGCTGTCTCGTTTGATTTTGAGGGGGGAAGGCGATAGGCACCTCTTCACATTGAACTTCTTTGCCGATGTATGGATATAGTGGATTCATGGATTTCCTTTCCTAAAGCTGATTTTGGAATTAGTATATTCTGCGCAGATGAAGGGGTGCCCAGAGAATTCATAACGTCCGCTTCCACTTTTATCACAGACACCGTATCCCAAGTCCGCTATGCTGTACAGGATAAATTAGCGATGAAGCAAGGTGCCCTTGGTTTAGTCAAGGGATAATAGGGAATCGGGTGCAACTCCCGAGCGGTCCCGCCACTGTATAGGTTAGTCACTTTTCAACAGGTCACTCGGAGATTACCGGGGAAGACGAAGAGTTGACGTTATCAGCCGAAGCCAGGAGACCTACCTTGTTTCCGCACACCACGACTCTACGCGGATAGGAGCGGTGTACGAATTAGTGAATGAGACATGAGCAGACTTTAGTGACTCCTGCAAAAGACTGAACCTTTCAGCTCTGCTGCTTATGAGGCGACAGGTCTGCTGCTGCGCGTGTGATGGCGTTCTCTTTCATATCTGATGACGTACATACTACTCCCTCCCCCACGGGCGGGAGTTTTTTGCTTTCTGTTTTGCAAAATAAGGAATCAGGGAGGCAAATGTATGAAACCACGCAGCCTATGGAAATTCTCGGCAATGGTGGCTGGATTCACTTTTTATTTACTGTTCAATGAACCGGGAACAGCGCAGGCGATGCACATTATGGAAGGATTTCTGCCTGTAGGTTGGGCCGTATTCTGGTGGCTGGCCTTTGTACCTTTCTTTGTATTCGGTATCCTGAAGCTCAAAAAAATGACCAAGGACAACCCGGAGCTGAAGCTGCTGCTGGGTCTGGCGGGGGCATTTACCTTTGTATTGTCAGCTATGAAGCTGCCCTCTGTAACCGGGAGCAGTTCTCATCCCACAGGGACGGGGCTGGGCGCCGTGATGCTTGGACCCCTGCCCATGAGTGTGATTGGCTCGATTGTATTGCTGTTTCAAGCCCTGTTGCTGGCACACGGCGGGATTACGACACTTGGAGCCAATGCCTTCTCGATGGCAGTGGCAGGTCCTTTTGCCGGATATGCAGTGTATAAGCTGGTGATGAAGCTGACGCCCCGTGAGAAGCTGGCGGTATTTGCTGCGGCCTTCATCGCTGATCTTATGACTTATGTCGTGACTTCCTTTCAGCTTGCGGTGGCTTTTCCAGCAGCAGAGGGCGGGGTGCTTGCGTCTTTTCTGAAGTTTGGCAGTATTTTTGCGGTGACCCAGATTCCGCTGGCGATTAGTGAAGGACTGCTGACCGTGCTGCTCTGGAATTGGCTAAGATCCTATAGTCCTAACGAGCTGTCACTACTCAAACGTGAAACGAAAGGGGTGGAGTCTAAATGACTGCCAGATGGAGAAACGGATTAATGTTGCTGGTTGTTATCCTACTGGTCGTGCTTCCACTGCTGTTTGTGAACGGGGATTTCGGTGGGGCTGATGATGCCGCAGAAGGAGCGATCAGCGAGATTGATCCTGGATATAAGCCTTGGTTCAAGCCGCTGACCGAGTTGCCTGCAGAAACGGAAAGCATGCTGTTCGCCCTGCAGGCTGCTATAGGTGCCGGAGTCATCGGCTATACGATTGGTCTGTTGAAAGGCAGACAAGAGCGGCAAAAGCCTCATGATCAGAAGAATTGATGCCATATCCTATACGAACGCTTTCCGGCACCTGTCACCGATGTGGAAAAGCGCATTCGCGGCAGTAATGTTCATTCTGTCCTATATGCTACATCCGGTTTTACAGCTGGCAATCTCGCTCTGGATGATTCTGTGGTGTATCGGCTATGCCAGAATTCCGCTACGTGCGTATGGGCTGCTGCTTGGCTCGGCGCTGCTGTTTTACTGCATAAGTCTGCCGGCATTATTAATTGAGATTGGCCAACAGGCAGCTCCAGAAGCCGTGATGTCCGTCCATCTTCCGCTATCTTCACTTTCACTCTATATTACGACTGCGGGAATACTGCGTGGAAGCTTGCTGCTCGCGCGGGTAGCGGCCTGCATGACCTGCTTCTTGTTTATCATCTTCACCACGCCATTTGCCGAATTGCTGCAGGTACTTCGTAAGTTGCGTATGCCGCAAATTGTGCTGGAGCTCATGCTTATTATGTATCGCTTTCTGTTTCTGCTGGGGGATACAGCACATGGAATGCTGCTGGCCCGGCGGCTGCGCGGCGGTAGAAGGGGGTTCATGGCCCGGTTAAAAGAGTTCGCAGGGATGGCGGGTGGACTGCTTGCCAAAACCATACATCGCTATCACGGGCTCTCACAAGGACTCTTGACCCGAGGGTTTACCGGCGAAATTTCTTTGCCGCCTTATGTAGCGCGTCCGGTTCCACGCAGGTATATTATCGAGGCCTATGCCGGAATAACAGCGCTGCTGCTGGCCCAGCTGTGGATGATGTGGAGTTCATGACATTTTTAATAAATGAATGAGGAGATTTGGATGCATAAGGAATACGAGGAACATAAGGAACATTGTCTGGTTTTCGAAGAAGTTGTTTATAGATATCCCGATACGGTATTGCCTGCGCTGCAGGGCTTGAGTGTGGCTATTCCTAAAGGCTACCGAACGGCTGTACTTGGCCATAACGGTTCCGGTAAATCGACGATGTTTCTGCAAGCTGTTGGCATCTTGCGTCCACAGAGTGGCGAGGTGATCAGAGCTGGAGCGGAATTATCTTACGCTAAAAAAGACCTAGCCGACCTGCGCCGCAGTGTCGGACTGGTCTTTCAGGACCCAGAGCAGCAACTGATTCTGAATACGCCGCTGGAGGATGTATCATTCGGGCTTCGCAACGCCGGAATGGATGAACAGACGATTAAACAGCGCTGTCATGAGGTATTGGAACAGCTGGATCTGACCTCCTTCAGTGACAAGCCCATCCATCAGCTCAGCTTGGGCCAGAAGAAACGCACGGCACTCGCAGGTGTTATGGCGATGAAGCCAGAGCTTCTTTTGCTGGATGAACCAACCTCCTATCTGGACCCATTATCCGAGACCTTGCTGCTGGAGGGACTTGAGACCATTTATCAGCAAGGCACAACCATCGTGATGGCTACACATGATATGAATTTGGCCTACCGCTGGGCGGACTGGGTGATTGTGCTGGAGGCAGGAAGGTGCTTTGCTGCGGGAACACCCGCTGACATCTTCGCCGAGCGGGAGGCCCTGCAGGCCATAGGGTTGGAGCTGCCGCTGCTGGCTGATTTATGGCAGAGCCTGCCGCCGCGTCTGACCGCAGGCCAGACGGCGCCGCGTAATGCCGGGGATTTCAAAGATATGCTGAGTCTGCTGCTAAAAGAGGATATGAGCTGATCCATTCATCAGCTAATGCTAAGAGTGCCAGAATTTCGGCTCTAAATGCTGGATGAAATCCAGGATTCTTATTCCAATACACTCTACATTACTGAGATGTTGGATCAAATCCAACTTTCAAGCGTCGCAGTGTTCCTAGCGAAAGGCAATCCTGTATTTCATACAACAATCTGACTTTTGCAGGCTATTTATAAAGAATAAGCTGTAAAAAATACATGATTTCACAAGTGGGTTGAACGTTATAGTCTGCACAAAATTGAAATATAAAGTGAACGGGGGAAGCGACATGAAGAAACGAGGCAAGCTGCTTATTATCGGCTTTGGCCCTGGTGCGCTGGAGCATATTACGGGTCGCGCACTGGCTGCGCTTGACGAAAGTGAGGCCGTAATCGGTTATAACACCTATGTGGATCTTATTAAACCGCTGCTTCACCAGCAGGAGATTGTCGGAACGGGCATGACCGAAGAGGTCAGCCGAGCACAGGAGGCAGTGCGCAGAGCAGAAGCTGGGCAGATTATTGCTGTGATTTCCAGCGGAGATGCTGGCGTATATGGCATGGCTGGTTTGGTGTACGAGGTGTTGATCGAGCGAGGCTGGAATCGCGCAGAGGGTGTAGAGGTTGAAGTGATTCCCGGTATTTCGGCGATTCAATCTTGTTCTTCGCTGCTCGGTGCACCGATTATGCATGATGCCTGTACCATTAGTCTAAGTGATCATCTTACGCCTTGGGAGACGATAGCCACACGTGTTGATGCGGCGGGCGCAGCTGATTTTGTAATTGCCTTCTACAATCCACGCAGCGGAAAACGGACGCGCCAGATCGAGGAAGCTCGCAATATTTTGCTGCGTTATCGTGATCCGGCTACACCAGTGGGGATTGTCAAAAGTGCCTACCGGGACAAGCAGCAGTCCATAGTAACGACTCTTCAGGATATGTTGGAGCATGAGATCGGAATGCTGTCCACCGTGGTGGTTGGAAACTCAGCCACGATGGTTTATGAGGGGTTAATGGTGACGCCGCGTGGCTATGAGCGCAAGTACAGCCTGGGAGCGGACACCCAAGACCTGAAGCCGCATGAGCGGCTGCGGACAGCGGCGGAGCCTTGGAGTTTGGCTGCTTCTGCCAAGAGCAGTGTGGATATGAAGGCGAGCTTGGTTGCAGAGAACGCAGTCACAGGCAGCACGGAACGAGAGCAACAACCAAAGACAGTATTACTAGTGGGACATGGCAGCAGAGTCGCGGAGGGTAACGTTGAGCTGAGGGAATTCGCAGATTTGCTTGCAGCCCGGAAGCCCGAGCTAACCTTCGAGACCTGTTTTATAGAATTGGCGCAGCCTTCGATTGCAGAAGGCATTGATAATTGTATCCGAGGCGGGGCCACCACGGTTTATGTGGTGCCGATTATTTTGTTCGCGGCCGGACATTCCAAGCTGGATATTCCAATGGCTATCGACCAGGCCAAACTCAAGTATCCTGCTGTGCAATTTGTGTATGGCCGTCCAATAGGCGTGCAGGACAAAGCGGTGGATATTTTGCTGGACCGGATCAAGGAGGCTCTACCCGTTGTGCAGCCGGAACAAGTGGAGATACATCCGGCAAAGGTTGAGGATAAAGATACGATTATACTCGTAATGGGCCGTGGGGGCAGCGACCCGGATGCGAATAGCGATTTCTACAAAATGACGCGCCTGCTATGGGAAAAAACTAACTATAAGAGTGTCGAGAGCTGCTTCATTGCTATTGCGAAACCTTCCTTGCCGGAGGGTCTGGAGCGTTGTTTGGCTCTGGGCGCGCGTAAAATTGTTGTGTTGCCGTATCTGCTGTTTAGCGGAGTGCTGATGCAGCAATTTACGGAGATGGTGGCCTTATTTGCGGTAGCTCACCCGGAACTTGAAGTTGAAATCGGCAGCTATTTGGGTCTTCATCCTCTGCTTGCCGACTTGATGACCGAGCGGATTGAGGAAACATTAATAGGCCAATCCTTTGCCAACTGTGATAACTGCAGATACCGTGATGAAGCAGCCGAACACCACGATCACAACCACGACCACCACGACCACCACGACCACCACGACCACCACCATCATTATGGCGAAGAGGGACATGGAGAACATGGGGGGTATGAAGAACATTATGATCATACGCACGAACAGGAACTTCAGCACGGACATGGACAAGGCCATGAACATGCTGGGCATACGCATGAATATGAAGTGACAACTCAAGCAACTCCAGTAACCGACTCCGTGGGAAGGTAACCGTTATGATATTTATGTTATGTGGCACTAGTGATGCCAGGGAATTAGCGCTGACTTTGGAGCGTAACGGGCTCTCACTACTGGCATCGGTCGTAACGCAAAGTGCAGCAGATCGGCTGGGCAATACCTCTTTTAAGACTCGGGTTGGCAGGCTGGATAAAGACAGTATGATCACGCTGCTGCAAGAAGGTAATTACCGCGCTGTAGTAGATGCGAGTCATCCCTTTGCGCTTGAGGCTCACGCTAATGCTATAGCGGCCGCGGCTGCAGTTGGTCTGCCCTACCTTCGGTATGAGCGGCGTAGTCTTTCCTATGACAGCCATCCACGGCTGATTATGACCTCTTCCTACGAGGAAGCCGCTCGTCAGGCTAAAGAGCTGAAAGGCGCGGTTATGCTGACAACGGGCGGCAAGACGCTGGAGATTTTTGCGGAGCAACTGCTGGGTGACCCTAATATTCGAATGATAGTCAGGCTGCTGCCCTGCCTGGAGAATATGGAGAAATGTGTGACTCTGGGCATCGAACAGCGGAATATTATAGCGATGCAGGGTCCTTTTTCACGGGAGCTGAACGAGGCGTTATATCGGCAGTACGGTATTCAAGTGATGATTACCAAGGAGAGCGGTGCGCAGGGATCTGTTGATGAGAAGCTGTATGCGGCACTCGAAATGGGTCTTTACGTTATTTTGATAACCCGACCAGTGGCACAGTTAAGCGTGGTCTATGACTCTATTGACGATATTATAGCTGCTTTAGATAGTGTAGGCGGAGAAAGCTTTTACAAGAAATGAGGAGCTTATATGGATTTTGGAACAGAATTTAAGCCGTTGACGGTGCAGCCGCAAGAAATAGAGGGTCTGAGCTTTCAGATGATTACTGCAGAGCTTGGGGTGCATGATTTCACTGCGCAGCAGTATCCGGTGGTGCAACGGATCATTCATGCTTCGGCTGATTTTGAGCTGGGACGCGGTCTCGTGTTTCATCCTCAGGCCATCGAAGCGGGTATTGCAGCTATTTTGGCGGGTAAGCCGATTGTTGCGGATGTGCGCATGATTGAAGCAGGGATCGCCAAGGCGCGCATTCACCAATACGGCGGAGATGTGAGAGTACATATTTCCGATCCGGATGTTATGGAGGAAGCTAAGGCACTTGGGGTTACACGCGCAATTATCGCTATGCGCAAAGCCTGCGCTGAAGCACCGGGTGGAATTTTTGTCATTGGAAATGCGCCTACTGCGCTGTTGGAACTGATCCGTCTGGTAAAAGAAGGCGCCGCCCAGCCCGGGCTCGTGATCGGCATGCCGGTTGGCTTCGTGTCTGCTGCGGAATCGAAGGATGAGCTGCGCAAGCTGGATATTCCCTATATCAGTAATATCGGTCGCAAAGGTGGCAGCACGGTTGTAGTTGCCGCCGTCAATGCCCTCAGCTTGCTCGCCGTCCGCCATGCCGCAGAACAACAATGATAAGTGGTTAGCCAAGCTGTCGGACCCAAAGACCAATTAGCAAAGGGGGATTGCGATGAGTAAGGAACCACTGGAACCTGAGAAGACAGATGTGCCACTACGCCGCGGCTACACCACTGGCGCTTGCGCTACCGCAGCCGCCAAAGGTGCGGCCATCCTGCTGCTCACAGGCAAGGCTCCGGAGACGACAGATGTGTATCTGCCCGCAGGCTTCAGCCATATCTTTCAGTTGGAAGGGTGGCAGTGCAACGGAGGGATTTCGGCAACGTGTGCTACGGTGAAGGATGCCGGAGACGACCCGGATGCAACGCATCAGGCTTGGATAGAAGCCACTGTTAGTTGGCGAGATGAACCTGGCATCGAGATTGACGGAGGCCGAGGGGTCGGACGGGTGACGAAGCCGGGGCTTCCGATACCGGTGGGGGAAGCGGCCATTAATCCTGTGCCGAGACGGATGATTGAAGAGGCCGTGTCTGAGGTGCTGGAGGAGCACGGCTCAGCAAGGGGAGTACGTGTAGTCATCAGCGTGCCGGAAGGTGAAGTCATTGCGCTCAAGACACTTAACGCCAGGCTTGGAATCCTGGGCGGCATCTCTATTCTGGGCACACGCGGCGTAGTGACTCCCTTCTCAACGGAGGCTTACAAAGCAAGTGTTAAGCAGGCGATCTCGGTCGCAGCCGCCTCCGGGAACAAGCAAATTATATTGACGACCGGCGGCAGCAGCGAAAAATATGCGATTGCGATGTACCCAGAGCTTCCGGAGGAAGCTTTTGTGCAGATGGGGGAATATGTTGGCTTCTCACTGGAACATGCCAAAGCCTATGGAATCACCAAGGTTACGCTCGTCGGCATGGCAGGCAAATACTCCAAAGTAGCACAGGGAGCCATGCTGATTCACTCCAAAAACGCTCCGGTCGATTTCAATTTTCTCGCACAGCTGGCCGTAGAGGCAGGAGCAGAGGAAGCAATGGTAGGAGAGGTTGCTGCTGCGAACACTGCTTCGCAGGTAGTTGATCTGATGACAGAGGCTGGAAACAGTGTTTTTTTTGAGCGGATCTGTCACCATGCCTGCAATCATTGCCTGAAGCATATTGGCGGACAAATGATCGTAGAGATGGTATTGATCACAATGAAGGGCCGAGTGCTGGGGAGGGCGGAGATCCGTGGGTAACGTAATTTATATCATCGGTATCGGTGAGGATGGAGCAGGCGGGCTGACACCACAAAGTCTGCGCAAGGTGCTGGAGAGCGAGGTACTGCTTGGCGGCGAGAGGCAGCTGGATTATTTCGGCCAATATGGCGGGGAAAAGATTGCTCTAAAAGGTGGCCTAAATCTCTTCGCGGACAGGCTGGCGGGACTGTGGAAAGAGCGGAAGACCGTTGTGCTGGCGTCTGGAGATCCGTTGTTTTACGGCATAGCCGGATATCTGGTCCGGAAATTCGGGGCGGAGCATGTCGAGGTTATTCCACATTACAGCAGCGTACAGCTGGCTTTTGCCCGGCTGGGGGACAGCTGGCAGGATGCCGAGTTAATAAGCCTGCATGGACGCCCGATGACCGGATTGGCGCAAAAAATTGACGGCAAGCACAAGGTTGCTCTGCTGACCGATGAAGAGAATAGTCCGGCACGTATAGCCGCTTATCTGATTGAGTTCGGGATGACGGAGTACGAGGCTTTTGTCTGTGAACGGCTAGGCGGGCCGGAGGAACGATGCCAGCTCTGGGAGCTGGAGCAACTGGAGCAGGCCGAGTTTGCAGCGCTTAATGTGGTTATTTTGCGGTGGAAGCCGGATGGTGGTCCAGGTTCAGGTTTAGTGAGTTCAAGATTAGGTTTGAGTTCACGGCGAGGGTTCGCCTATCCGGACGAAACATTTCAACAGCGGCGACCGGAAAAAGGCCTCATTACGAAGCGCGAAGTACGCGCCTTCGTATTGTCAGAGCTGAATCTGGCGGAGGACGCAGTCGTCTGGGATATCGGCTCCGGTTCAGGTGCAGTGGCGGCGGAATGTGCGCGGATCGCGCGTCGGGGCAGAGTCTATGCCCTTGAAAAAGGGGCGGAGAACCTGCCCAATATAGAAGCCAACCGGCGCAAATTCCGCGCCGATTTTACAATTATTCATGATAAGGCTCCGCAGGGCTTAGCGGTGTTGCCGGACCCGGACGCCGTATTTATTGGCGGCAGCGGCGGCGAACTGGCGGCGATTATAGCGCTGTGCGCAGCCCGCCTGCGTCCGGAGGGACGAATTGTGGTGGGAGCGATTACCATTGAGACCTTGCATGGAAGTATGGAGGCATTGCGCAACGCAGGGCTTAAGGTAGAAGTGACGATGCTGCAGGCTTCGCGCGGCAAGCCGATCCTGGGGATGACCCGGTTTGAGGGAATGAACCCGGTCTATGTGGTCAGCGGCCGGCGGGAGTAATGCTCTATCTTAGACGCTGCTAAGCTCAGCTGTACTTTGGACAATTTGAGCTTTACCATGGCCCAGGTGACTCCCTGACTCCCGGCATTAACAGGAAAAAATGCCGTTAAATCATATGATTATAGGAGTAATTCCTGTTTAACTATAATTACTGCTGTTATTTTTCTATATTTTCCGGAAATTAGCTTCCAAGAGCCGAATTAGAGGCAGCAAATGATGTTAATTAGTCTCCAAGTGAATTGTAGATCATATTAGCAGCAGTAACTGCCGTTAATTTTTTCTACTTCGACTAGACTTCTATATTACTTTTTTCTACTGTACATTCAGCAATGAGTGAGTATCGCTCCTGTTCGAGAGAATCATTATTTGGCTTTTATATAGATAGTTAATAGTTACTATGAGAATGGGAACGAGAGGGGCGAACTAACGATGAGAGGCAATGAACAGGAACTAGAAACACAATCCATAAACGAAGCAAGCGCTGCCCGAGGGGAGCTGAACGAAGTGGCAGTTCAAGCAGTGAACAGCCTCTATGCTGTTGAAGGAGGACTGCTGCTGGCGGAGGAAGTGCTTGAGCCAACGGTTTACGGTACGTTGTACGGAGTAGGCGTTGGTCCTGGTGATCCGGAACTGATCACGATTAAGGCTTGCCGTCTGCTGCGGGAATGTCCGGTGATTGCCTACCCTGCCACCAAAAAAGGGGGCAAATCCTACGCGCAGGAAATCGTGGACGTTTACGTGAATGCTGAAGAAAAGATTATGCTGGGACTCGTGTTCCCGATGACCAAAGACCCGGTGTTACTGGAGAACAGCTGGAATCGCACGGCAGAACTGTGCTGGAATGAATTGAAGCAGGGTAAGGATGTTGCTTTTGTAACGGAGGGTGATCCTAATCTGTACAGCACCTTTATTCATTTGGCCCGCTTGATGCAGGAGCTGCATCCAGGAGTGCCGATTGTGTCTATTCCCGGGATTTCTTCGGTATTAGGCGCTGCCGCCGCGCTGGAGCAGCCACTTGCGGATGGCAATCAGCGGGTGGGTATTATTCCGGCAACAGACGACCGCGAGGCGCTGAAGGAGGCGCTCTTGCATCACGATACTGTCGTGTTTCTGAAGGTGGCCAAGGTGCTGGATTTGGTGCTGGATGTGCTGGATGAACTGGGTCTCAGTGGAAAAGCGTCCGTCGTCACTAAAGTGACTTCTCCTTACGAAGCCGTTTGGCATGACGCGCGCGAGCTGCGCGGCAAGGAGCTGGAGTATTTGAGCTTGATGGTGGTGAGCAAATGACAAATGAACAAATGATCACTGAGCAACTGAGAACATTGGAATCGAAGGTGTATATTGTCGGTGCGGGTCCAGGTGATCCTGAGCTGATTACGGTAAAAGGCAGCCGCATCTTGCGCTCGGCAGATCTGGTGCTTTATGCGGATTCACTGGTCAGCGAGGAGCTGATCCGCAGTGCGAAACCGGGAGCTGAGGTGCTGCAAAGCTCAGGGTTGGATCTGGAGCGCCAAGTAGAGCTGATGGTAGCGGCAGTGCAAGCTGGCAAAAGCGTAGCCCGTGTCCATACTGGGGACCCCTCCATGTTCGGAGCCATTCTGGAGCAGATGTCACTGCTCAAGCTATGCGGCGTCAGCTACGAGATCGTGCCGGGGGTCAGCTCTGTTTTTGCCGCAGCGGCTGCGCTGGGTGCAGAACTGACCGTGCCGGACCTTACACAGACCGTCATTCTGACGCGTGCGGAAGGTCGTACGCCCGTGCCGGAGCGCGAGCAGCTGCGCCAGCTGGCCGCGCATCATTGCACAGTGGCGCTGTTTCTCAGCGCGTCACTGGCAGGTCACGTGACCGAAGAATTCCTCGCCGCAGGCTGGAATCCTGAGACGCCAGTGGCTGTGGTGAAGCGGGCCACATGGCCGGATCAGCAGATTCTGCGGACAACCGTGCAGAATCTGGAAGCTGACTTGCATCTTGCTGGTATCACGATGCATGCGATGATTCTCGCGGGCTGGGCACTTGATCCGCAGCTGGTTGATCGTGACCAGCATCGTTCGAAGCTCTACGATAAGAGCTTTACCCATGGCTGCAGGGAAGGAGTCGCTCCCCTTGACTAAGAGGTATGCGGCTGTAGCTATTACGAGAAACGGGATACAGCTGGCACGGCAACTGGGTGAGCGACTGGCTGGTACAGACGTATATGGCTACGCCAAATATAGCGAAGGTTTGGTCGAGAGTGAAGGCCAATATTTATTTGCGGAGCCGGTAAAAGAGCTGCTGCCGTCTTTGTTCAGCCGTTACGAGGGTGTAATTCTGTTCTTTTCGCTCGGTGCAGTCGTCCGCTTAATTGCCCCCTTGTTGCAGGATAAAAAAACCGATCCCGCCGTAATCGCCATCGACGAGCGTGGCGAGCATGTGATCAGCGTGTTGTCCGGTCATTTGGGCGGGGCCAATGCGCTATGTTTAACCATTGCCAAGCTACTCTGCAGCCATCCAGTGATTACAACGGCCTCTGATGTGCAAGGAACCTTTGCAGTGGATCTGCTTGGCCAAGCTTTTGCCTGGAGGGCGGACAGCTTTGACAATATGAAAAGCGTCAGCGCCGCTCTGGTGAACGGAGAACCTGTCGCCGTGCTGCAGGAGTGCGGCGAGCGTGGCTGGCTGCCCGTCGGAGCAACATTGCCGGAGCATGTGTGCCTCTGCAGCAGCGTTGCTGAACTGCTAGAGTCGCCTTTCAGCGCGGCGATCATCGTGACCGATCGCTTGCTGGAAGCGCCGGAAGAGTCGACGCTTCTGAGCCGGAGTGTCCTGTACCGCCCGCGCAGTCTGGTGCTCGGTCTAGGTTGCAACCGCGGCACTTCAGAGGCAGAGCTTGAAGCAGTGGTGAGAGACACGCTTAATGAGCTCAAGCTGTCATTGGCAAGTGTACGGAACATCGCTACGGCCCAGATCAAAGGCGATGAAGCCGGATTGCTGACCTTGTGCAGCAAGTACGGTTGGGAGCTTGCCTTGTATACACCTGAGCAGTTGAACACTATCCCCATCGCGAATCCCTCGGACACGGTATTCAGAGCTACTGGAGCCTATGGTGTATGCGAACCTGCGGCCTTGTTGTCCTCGGGAGCGGCAGACTGGTTGCTTCGTAAGAAGAAAAGCGGCAATGTGACGATCGCCGTTGCAAGAGTTCTTTTTGACGGAGTGGAGGAATCACTATGAATGAAGAACAGAAGGTTGAGCCAACCATGAAGCGGCGCAGCCGCTTTGTTGTAGCTGGTACAGGCAGCGGCTCGGGCAAAACTACAGTAACGCTCGGCCTGATGAGAGCTTTTGCACAGCGTGGGCTGAAGGTACAGGGCTTTAAATGCGGACCGGATTATATCGACCCGACCTATCATGCGGCTGTTACGGGATGTCCCTCCCATAACCTGGATTCGTGGATGACTTCCAATGATTATCTGATGGACCACTTTGTGCAGGCGTCAGAGGCGGCGGATTTATCAATTATTGAAGGGGTCATGGGGCTATATGATGGTAAAGAACCGCTGGGGCTTACAGGCTCAACCGCAGAAATCGCGATTCTGACAGATAGCCCTGTGCTGCTGGTCGTAGATGTGCGCAGTATGGGACGCAGCGCGGCGGCGATAGTGCTCGGCTTCCAGCAATTGGAGCCGAGAGTGCGAATTGCCGCAGTGATTGTTAACCGCTGCGGCAGTGCCAGCCACTACGAAACAGTGAAGGCGGCCATTGAGGAATCCTGCGGTATTCCGGTCATTGGCTGGCTACTACGGGATAACAGTCTTAGCATTCCGGAGCGGCATTTGGGCCTGCTACCTGCTATAGAACGGGGGGAGTTGGAGCCTTTATTTAACTACGCTGCTGAACGGGTAGCAGAGGGTACAGATCTGGATAGGCTGATGGCTATCGCTCAAGCTGCGACTCCACTCCAAAACCCGCCGGTAGAGCTAGGTCTGCTAGGTCAATCCATTCCAATCGACACCTCCCCAGTTATAGCCGTAGCCCGTGATGCTGCTTTTAATTTCTACTACACCGACAATCTGGAACTGCTGGTTCGGGCAGGCGCCCGCCTGATTGAGTTCAGCCCGCTTCGCGGCGAAGGTGTGCCGGAGCAAGCGGATGGGCTCTATCTGGGTGGGGGATTTCCAGAGGAATTCGCCTCCGTGATTTCCCGTAATTTGGCCTTTATGGAGGACTTGCGCGCGGCGGCGGACAATGGCATGCCACTTTATGCAGAATGTGGTGGCTACATGGTGCTGGCCCGTTCGCTTACCGATCGTGCTGGAAGGCAGCATGAGATGGCTGGAATCATACCCGCTCATACTGTTATGCTGGAACGCAGAGCGGCTCTAGGGTATAGAGAGGTTACTGCGCGTGAAGATAACCTTTTGCTGAAGCAGGGAGAAGGTTTACGGGGACATGAATTTCATTATTCGGTGATGAATTACGATAATACACAGCGCTCCTATGCTTACGACAGCAAAGGCCGGGGCGGAAGCCAGCCGGAGGGATATGTACGGGGGAACATTATGGCAGCGTATGCTCATATCCATCTCGCTTCTTATTTGCCGGCAGCCTCCCGGTTGGTAGAAGCCTGTCGATTATACCGCGAGCAGAGATTGCAGTGAGCGTCGAAAGACAGCTGCCGGAGCTTTCCGGTCGGGTGTTATATTTTACGGTGGTCTATCCACCCAAAAAATGATATCGTAAAGTAATGATTAAATAGCTTAATTGTCACTACAAAGCATGAATTTGGGAGGGATTGGCGCAATATGAAGCTTCTTGGAGCAATTGAAGCAGGAGGAACAAAGTTTGTCTGTGGTATTGGGAATGAGGACGGTACGATTATCGAGCGGATCAGCTTTCCGACGACGACCCCGGAAGAAACGATGGGGCAGGTACTTGACTATTTTTCCACCAAAAATGTTGAGGCAATTGGCCTAGGCGCCTTCGGACCGATTGATCCGGTTCTCGGCAGTCCTACTTATGGTTATATAACTACCACTCCGAAGCCGCATTGGGGTCAATATAACTTGGTGGGAACCGTTGCGGAGCATTTCAATGTTCCGATCGGGTTTGATACGGATGTCAACGGAGCAGCACTAGGCGAATATAAATGGGGAGCTGCCCAAGGTTTGGACAGCTGTCTGTATATAACGGTTGGCACGGGTATCGGAGCAGGTGCGGTGGTTGGTGGCAAGCTTGTCCATGGACTGTCCCATCCCGAGATGGGACATATTCTTGTGCGCCGTCATCCGGAAGATACATATGAAGGCTTTTGCCCTTATCATGGCGACTGTCTGGAAGGTCTTGCTGCAGGTCCGGCTATCGGCAAACGCTGGGGCACACCAGCCGGGGATCTTCCAATCGATCATCCGGCATGGGAGATGGAAGCGCACTATCTTGCGCACGCGCTGATGAATTATGTCTTAATTCTATCCCCGCAGAAGATCGTCATGGGTGGCGGTGTCATGAAGCAAAGCCAACTGTTTCCACTGATCCGCACCAAGCTGCAGGAGCTGCTTCAAGGCTATGTCCAGCACCCAGCGCTGAACAAAGACATTGATAGCTATGTTGTTCCACCACAGCTTGGAGATAATGCAGGGCTCACCGGAGCACTGGGTCTGGCTAAGCTGGCACTGGATAGAGAGTAGTCCAAAAAGAGATTGACTGTTACGCAATATATGGTATCCTAGGATTTAACAGTATAGCATTTTATGAGGAAGCACCTCTTTCACGTTAAGCGTGAGAGAGGTGCTTTTTTTGCGTTTTGGGTCTTGTCCAGCAATGAAATTCCCGAAGCGAGAGTCTCCCAGCCAAGCTGGCTATTGTGCTCACTGTACGTTGAGAAAGGTAGGGATTAATATGCAAATCGTATTTATGAACCGTTTGTCCAGAATGTCAGGGATAGATCAGGAGGTGTATGCCCAGCTTTGGATTGGTGAAGAAGAGGGGGTATGGAACCTGGGCTGGCGAGAATTCTCAGCAAATGGAGATAGTCCAGACAGTATATGGTATGAAGGCAGTTCATGGAATGAAATGCTCTGTGTATATAGGCATGAACTAGCCGTGAAGATGGGTGACGGCTACCGTCCCTTAATAGAGGGTGTATTTCATGAGGAAGAGAGCCTAACGAATCGTAATCAGGAGCAGCTAAAGCTCCAATATTACAGTGAACAGTATAGGAATGAGGCTGTTTATGAGGAACTGTGTGCCTGGCGTCGGGGGAAAGCTTCCAGTGAGCGCAAAGCACCTTATATTCTCGCGAGCAATCGATTACTGCGCTTGTTAAGCGCTTTTCTTCCGCATACACCGGAGGAACTGCTGCAAATTCCCGGTGTAGGTGAAGCAAAGGCTACACAGTTTGGAATGGATTGGCTGGCTATCCTATCCGCCGCACCGCGTGAACGGAATTTTCCGCTGAATTGGGTACAGGAAGTGATCCAGGAGGACTTATTCTCCTCTTGGCTGTATAAGCAGAAGGAGATTAAATATAAGAAGCAGCTGGAGCGACTGCGGCTGCATCGACTTCTGCTGCAGGGGATTGAAAGTGGATTGGGACTGGAGCAACTTAAAGGGGAGACTCAAGTGGGCCGCCGCGAATTGCTGGAAGCGGTGGAGGAGCTGGAGAAGGATGGTTATTCCGTTGATAAGCTCATTCGGCTTGAGCTGGAAGCCATGCCGCAACCTGAACAGGATGCGGTCTGGAAAGCTTATGGAGAGCTGGGAGATGTATTCCTGAAACCGGTACTGTATAAGGTTTATGGTGAGAATTTCACTGCTGCTGAAGGGCTTGATGGATACTATGAGCGTCTGCGGTTGATTCGCATCCGTTTCCGGCGCGAGCAAATTGCCAAACTAGGTCATGTCACTAATTTTTAACGGCCAATTATCAAGTGTATATTGCTGTCTTTAAGTCGGGGTTAACCTTGTGGCGGTTTAGGAGAAATTGGAACTTTGCGGTAATATATATAATGAGTATTGGATTATATAATCGTTCCAATGACCGCCATACAAAGGAGAGGTAAACATGATTGTAACTCTGACTGTTAATCCTAGTGTTGATGCAAGTACAAGCATTAATCAGGTTGTCCCAGACCATAAATTACGCTGTCGTGAAGCGTCCTATAAGCCGGGCGGAGGTGGAGTTAATGTATCTCGGGCGATCCATCGTTTAGGTGGGGATTCCTTAGCTCTATATACATCGGGGGGATTACATGGACAGCTGCTTCATCATATGCTTGAACAAGAGGGTGTAAATCATCAGTCTATCCCGATTGATGGGCAGACCCGGGAGAATCTGATCGTGCTTGAGGAATCAACTGGCCAGCAGTTCAGGTTTGATATGCCAGGACCGCTCTTTCTAGAGGGGGATTGGATACGTTGTATTGAACAATTAAAGGCGCTGACTTTTACGCCTACATATATCGTGGCAAGCGGCAGTCTGCCTACGGGCTGTCCAACAGATTTCTATGCCCGCGTAGTTGCTGTTGCCAAGCAATGGAATGCCCGGGTGATTGTTGATACTTCAGGGGAGGCGCTGCAGCTGGCTGCAGATGCAGGTGTATATTTATTGAAGCCTAATGCGCGTGAACTTGAAGAACTGAGCGGCCAAGCCATAACCAATGATGAAGAATTGAAAGCGGCGGCATTGAAGCTTATTGATGAAGGACGGACCGAAGTGGTTGTCGTGTCTTTAGGTGGTGAAGGAGCCATGCTGATTTCTAAAGAGGGCTGCGAGCACCTGAAGGCCCCTGATATTTCCGTTGTAAGCGTGGTCGGTGCAGGTGACAGCTTGGTGGGTGGAGTTGTCTATAGTTTGGAATTAGGCAAACCTTTGCGCGAAGCGGTGCAGTTTGGAATCGCCGCCGGAGCTGCGGCAGTCATGAACCCGGAGCGGGAGCTGTGCAAACGGGAAGACACGGAGAGATTATTCAAGAGTATGGTGACTGAAATTAGTAAAGGATAAACCAAAAAGACGAAGGCTTCCTATACCTTGGGGTATCGGGGGCCTTCGTCTTTCTTAAAATATAAGAATTTATATGCTTCACGCAATAATTTATCCTTATATTTCTCGAAGAAACGGGGCCGTCCATATAAAGGACGGCGAAGCCGTTTCATCTTGTTCGTCCGTTATCCTTCATAGCCATTCTTTCTTGCGGAAGACAACAAGCATTCCACAGCCTAACGTCACCATGGCACCAATAACGCCGTAGTAACCATATCTTGTATGAATCTCGGGAATATTTTCAAAGTTCATGCCGTAGATTCCGGTAATCACAGTCAGCGGCATAAATATTGTTGTAATCGCCGTAAATACTCTCATAATTTCATTGGCGCGGTTGGCGATACTGGATTGATAGGCCTCACGTAAGTTGCCCATGAGATCGCGGTAGGTCTCAAAAGTTTCAGATATTTTAACTGCATTCTCATAAATATCGCTGAAATACTTCTGCAACTGGTCATCGATCAGGCGGAGGTCTTTTTTGTTGAGGGTGTTGATAACCTCTTTCTGCGGACCCAGCATCTTCTTCAGCCATAGAATCTCACTTCGTAGGCCGATAATTTCGCTGAGATGCGATTTCTTGGTATGCATGAGAATATCTTCTTCAAGTTTCTCTATCCGGACTTCAATCCGGTCGCCAACAGTGAAATAATTATCAACAACAAGGTCGATCAGCAGATACATGAACCGATCCGGCTCGCTGACCTCCTGTTCCCATAGGATAGGCTTTAGGACGCGCAATTCATTGATTTTTTGTTTGGTCACGGTGATGATGAAATGTCTGCCGAGAAAGATGTTGAGCGCCCGCAGGAAGATTTCTTCATCATCAAAACGGATGCTGTTCACTACAATGAAATAGTGACTTTCATAAATTTCGATCTTCGGACGTTGATCCTCTTCACTGAGGCAATCCTCAACGGCAAGATCATGCAGATTGAATAAGGGCTGAATCAGCATTAAATCCTCTTCGTCTGCATCAATCCAATAGAATCCTTCTGTAGGGGGAGTAATAGTCTGTGTAATATCGTCAATATTCGTAAAAACCCCTGCATTTACCAGCCGGATTTTCATCTGATTCCACTCCTTCTATCCCTGATCTTCTTCAGGGAAATGCTAATTACAGCACAGAGAAAAAATCAGCTTGGCCGGGGTCATTATCTATGCACAAGGCCAAATGACGGTTCGAGAGCATGAAGAAGAGATGCTCCCGCCGCGGGCAAGCTGATCATAATCCTGTCTGGTTGCTCATTCTGTACACTTAACTGCGAACCTGGGTCGCCATCCATCCTTCTTCTCACCTCTTCTTTTCGTCATTTAGGGGATGAAACACTTGTCTAGTATAACGCCGAGGTATGCCTCTTTCAAGGAAAATTCTTGTCATTTTCAGCACCCTTAAGCATTGTATGGACTTGACGAAAAGGAGGTTCATGATTTAAAGTGAATTTTAAGAAATTAATTGAATACAGCTTAATCTTATCAAGAGCAGGTGGAGGGACTAGCCCGATGAAACCCGGCAACCGGCGTGTAAACGCACGGTGCTAATTCTTGCGGAAGCTTTGCTGGCGTTTTCTTCGCCAAAGCAGAGGTTATCTGGCAGATGAGAGAGGCGCATATGACTGTAGCTATATGACCTTTCTCGTCCCGAGAAGGGTCTTTTTTGTATTGTTTTATCCTCAAGCCGCCTAGCGGTAACCAAAAATTCAGCCAAGGAGTGAAACGTCAATGCCGATCAAAATTCCTGACAGCTTACCGGCAAAAGAAATATTATCCGGAGAAAATATTTTTGTGATGGATGAAAGCCTGGCTTATCATCAGGATATACGTCCATTAAGGATTGCCATATTAAATTTAATGCCCACCAAGGAAACTACGGAAACCCAATTGCTGCGCTTAATCGGGAACTCACCGCTTCAGGTGGATGTTATACTGCTGCATCCCAGCTCCCATACCTCGAAGAATACATCGGCAGAGCATCTGAAGAGCTTTTATAAAACCTTTGACGAAATCAGCCATCGCCGCTTGGATGGACTCATCGTTACGGGCGCTCCGGTGGAACAGATGGAGTTCGAGGATGTTACGTATTGGGAAGAACTGAAAGAGATTTTTGAGTGGAGCAAACAGAATGTTACTTCGACCATGCATATCTGTTGGGCTGCACAGGCAGGATTATACCATCACTTTGGAGTGCGCAAGGAAATCCTGCCCGAGAAGTGCTTCGGCGTGTTTCCGCATACCTTGGGTGATAACAACTTTAAGCTGCTCCGCGGCTTTGATGAAGTGTTCCATGTTCCTCATTCAAGACATACCGATGTCTGCCGTGCAGATATTGAAGCAAATCCGAACCTGCAGATTCTGGCCGAGTCGGAGGAAGCTGGTGTTTATCTGGTGGCAACTGCGGATGGAAAGCAAATTTTTGCTACCGGTCACTCCGAGTATGATCCCTTCTCCCTGAAGTGGGAATATGACCGGGACATCGCCAAAGGACTAGAAGTGCCATTACCGAAGCATTACTACCCTAAGGATGATCCAGCCCGAACTCCCCCTGCCATCTGGCGCGCGCATGCTAACTTATTGTTCTCTAATTGGCTGAATTACTATGTATATCAGGAGACCCCTTACGATATTGGTCCGATTATTTGAATTTATTATAGGAGGCTTACAGAATGGACGACAAACTCAGGATTGAAAGCAGACTGGCGCAAATCGGTTCACAGGAAGACCCGGCAACAGGAGCCGTTAATTTCCCCATTTATCAGTCAACGGCATTTCGGCATCCGCGGTTAGGACAAAGTACAGGGTTCGACTATATTCGCACCAAAAATCCAACCCGTTCCGTGCTGGAGAATGCCGCAGCTGAGCTGGAATCTGGCGACGTTGGCTTTGCCTGCAGCTCCGGTATGGCTGCGTTATCGACAGTCTTTTCTTTATTCGGACAAGGCGACCATTTGGTTGTTTCCCTTGATCTGTATGGGGGTACCTACCGGATGCTGGAACGGATATTGTCCAAGTACGGAATCACTGCCTCCTACGTGGATACCAATGATCTGGAGGCGTTAGAAGCTACACGCCGCCCCAATACCAAAGCAGTATTTATCGAAACACCGACGAACCCGTTGATGATGATTACGGATATTCAGGCTGTGTGTACATGGGCCCGCCAGCATCATATGCTCACGATTGTCGACAATACGCTGCTCACTCCATTCTTTCAACGGCCGTTAGAGTTGGGTGCGGACATTGTTGTCCATAGTGCGACTAAATATTTGGGCGGACATAACGATGTGCTGGCAGGGCTTATCGTAACCAAAGGGAGCGAATTATCAACGGAAATGGCAATGCTGCACAATTCCATTGGCGCTGTACTGGGACCTACTGACTGCTATCAGCTCATGAGAGGCATGAAGACACTGGCGCTGCGGATGGAGCGGCATGAGAGCAATGCGCTGGCATTAGCTGACTATCTGCTCCATCACGAGGCAATAGCAGAAGTATTCCATCCGGGACTGCCGGATCACCCCGGCTACGAGATTCAGAATCGCCAGTCTTCGGGCAACACCGGTATTTTCTCCTTTAAGGTAAAAGATGCCAAATACGTTGAGCCGCTGCTTCGCCATATCCGTCTGATTGCCTTCGCCGAGAGCCTTGGCGGTGTGGAATCGCTTATGACCTATCCGGCCGTGCAGACTCATGCTGATATTCCCGTGGAAATTCGCGATGCGGTCGGTGTGGATGATCGCCTGCTGCGCTTCTCCGTCGGCATTGAACATGCCAGCGATTTGATCGCTGATCTTGGAAATGCACTGGAAGCAGCCCGGATCGAGCTTGAGGAAGGTATAACTCTAGGAGGTCAGCAAGGATCTGATCGCTGATCTGGAGCAAGCCTTGGTGGGAGCTTGCGTCAAGTTGTAAATTATTTTTCAAGCCGCCCAGATTGTGATACGATGAAGAACGAACTTGTTCATAAGTTGTACAAATTTAATCAATCTGCCATACAGTTATGGGCTTAGAGGGAGGCTGCAAACGATGAGTGCGATAGACCTTATTCTGGAGAAGACGCTGAAGGGTGAACGTCTGCAATTGGAAGACACTGTCAGACTATTCGAGAGCAATGAAATTGAGAAGATGGGCGCAGCTGCGAATACAATTATGGAGCGCTGGCATCCGGACCCAGTGACTACGTTTGTAATCGGCCGCAATATTAACTATACGAATGTTTGCGATGTGTATTGTCGCTTTTGTGCGTTCTACCGCGCACCAGGATCGGCTGAGGGGTATGTACTTCCGGATGAGACCATTTTTCAGAAAATCTCTGATACGATTGCTGTCAATGGTACGGAAATCCTGATGCAGGGCGGCACCAATCCGAATCTGCCATTTAGCTACTATACGGATTTGCTGCGTGGAATTAAGCAGCGGTTCCCTGAGATTACAATGCATTCCTTCTCTCCTGCCGAGATTATGAAGATGAAGGAAGTATCCGGATTAAGCCTTGAAGAGGTAGTACGGGAGATTCATGCTGCCGGTCTGGATTCTCTGCCGGGAGGTGGTGCGGAAATTCTTGATGACCGGACCCGCCGCAAGATCAGTCGTCTCAAGGGCACTTGGCGTGAGTGGATGGATGTCATGCAAACGGCGCATAAAATAGGGATGAATACGACGGCAACAATGGTAATTGGTTTAGGTGAGAGCATGGAGGAACGAGCGCTGCATTTACTGCGTGTACGCGAGGCGCAGGATGAGTGTATTGCCAATAAATATGACTCCGAAGGCTTTCTGGCCTTCATTTCGTGGACGTTCCAGCCAGATAATACTAACCTGAAACTGGACAGACAAACGCCTGAAGAGTATTTGAAGACCGTTGCGATTAGTCGGCTGGTGTTGGATAACATTAAGAACTTCCAGTCCTCTTGGGTAACGATGGGCCCAGATGTCGGCAAGCTCTCCCTTCAATACGGCTGCAACGATTTCGGCAGCACGATGATTGAAGAGAATGTAGTCTCTTCAGCGGGTGCCGTTTATAAAGTTAACATCGAATCCATTACTCAGTTGATCCGTGAAGCTGGCAAAATCCCGGCACAGCGCAACACGCGCTACGATATTCTGCGGGTATTCGATGATGCCAACGCCAAGATTGATAATGATTTTGTGATGCAGAACTAACTTAGGCATAAATATAACCTTCATAACGGTTGGGAAACCAGTTAATCACATTCTTTTTCGTGTGATTAACTGTTTTTTTTGTTTTCTGTAGATTTAAATGGTTTACATTTTAATCCATAAGTGATATCATAATCATATCAAAACTATATCTTCTTGGGGGAGTATTTTATGAAGGAGAAAACGCTGCATCCGGTTAGTGGTTTCTGGGTCATTGCTTTAATTGCTGTCTGTTTGGCGGGAGGGATTTACGGTGCTGTTCAGGAGTATATTACGGTTCCTGTCATCCTATTCGTATTAGCTGCAGTGCTGTTAACCAGCATAACTGTTGTGCAGCCCAATAAGTCAGTCGTGGTGACTTTTTTTGGCCAATATGTGGGGACGATCGTGAGAAGCGGGCTATTTGCAGTTATTCCATTTAGTATTCGTAAAACAGTCTCACTTAGAGTACGTAACTTTAACAGCGCCATGCTGAAGGTCAACGATGTTGAAGGTAATCCGGTTGAAATTGCTGCAGTTATCGTATTTAAAGTCATTAATTCAGCTAAAGCATTGTTCGATGTAGATAAATATATGGCTTTTGTAGAGATCCAGAGTGAGACAGCACTTCGCCATGTAGCTAGTAAGTATCCATACGATAACTTCAATGAAACAGGTATGTCTCTGCGGGCCAATGCCGATGAAATTGCTAAAGAACTGGCAGGAGAGTTGCAGGAACGGTTGTCGTTATCCGGTGTAGAAGTTATTGAAGCACGGCTCACACATCTGGCCTATGCGACTGAAATCGCCAGCACTATGCTGCAGCGCCAACAGGCATCTGCCATTCTGGCTGCTCGGCAGATTATCGTGGAGGGTGCTGTTGGGATGGTGGATATGGCCATCAAGAAGCTCAAATCAGATGGCATAGTAGAGTTGGACGAAGAACGCAAAGCGGCGATGATCAACAATCTGATGGTAGCTATTGTGTCGGAACGCGGAGCGAGTCCGGTGATCAACGCCGGATCGTTGTACTAAAGGAGGTGCATCATGGCGGCCAAAAAAAGCTTTCCGTTGCGGATCGATCCCGAGCTGCACGAAGCGCTGGAGCGTTGGGCAGGAGATGAATTACGCAGCGTAAACGGACATATTGAGTATTTGCTGCGTGAATCTTTGAAGCGCGCAGGCCGCTTGCCTGAAAGAAAACGTCAGGAAGAGTAGCTTATATCTATAATTTCGACATTTCGGGCTACCTTCCGACTTGACTAAGCAGAGAGTACAGACTTATAATTACCGTAATTCACGTTAATAGCTTCGACAAAGAAATGAGTCGATCGTTCAGGACCGTTCAGAGAGAGGAAACGCAGGCTGTAATTTCCTCCGGTACCGGCTTTTGATTTACCCCTTTGTAGCTGCGGTTATGAAATCCTCAAGTGGGATAGTAAGAACCGCCGGTTCATGGCCGTTATTCCCATGCTTAAGAAGGATTTATCTCTGGTGTTGCTTTTTAGCGGAGCAGAGAGAATCGAATTTGGGTGGAACCACGGGTGCAATCACTCGTCCCTTTGCGGGACGGGTGTTTTTTGTATGTGTGGATATTTCCGTTCCGCAAGCAGTAAGCGGCCGATTGGTATAGGCTAACCAAACTTTGAGGAGTGAAACATAATGACAGTTAGTATTAAGCTTCCGGACGGCTCAGTCCGGGAATACGCAGATGGCAGCAGCATTGATGATGTAGCCGCTTCTATCAGCAGTGGACTCCGCAAGAATGCAGCGGCAGGCAAATTAAACGGGATCGTCGTGGATTTGTCAACTCCACTAGAAGAGGGCGCACTGGTAGAAATCGTGATTTTGGATTCGCCAGAAGGTCTGGAAGTTATGCGTCACAGTACAGCTCATTTGATGGCCCAGGCGGTTAGACGGCTGTTCGGGACCAAAGAGGTTAAGCTCGGCGTGGGTCCGGTGATAGAAGATGGCTTCTTCTACGATATGGATCTGGAGCATCCGCTGAATCCGGAAGATCTGCTGAAGATCGAGAAGGAAATGGAACGTATTGTATCCGAGAATCTACCGATCGTACGTAAAGAAGTTAGCCGCAAGGAAGCTTTGGACATTTTCGGCGAACTGGGAGATCCCTATAAGCTGGAACTAATCGAGGGACTGTCTGAGGAGAGCGTGATCACTATTTATGAGCAGGGTGAGTTCTTTGACCTGTGCCGTGGTCCGCATCTGCCTTCTACTTCCAAGATCAAAGTGTTCAAGCTGATGAGTGTAGCGGGTGCTTACTGGCGCGGCGACAGCAAGAACAAGATGATGCAACGGATATACGGCACTGCCTGGTTCAAAAAAGCACAGTTGGAGGAGCATCTTCGTCTGCTTGAAGAAGCGAAGAAACGCGATCACCGCAAGCTGGGCAAAGAACTGGAAATCTTTACTTTTAATAATCTGGTCGGACAAGGGCTTCCGATTTGGCTGCCAAAGGGTGCTAAAGTGCGTAGTATTCTGGAGCGCTATATCGTCGATCTCGAAGCCAGCCTGGGTTATCAACATGTCTATACTCCGGTGCTTGGAAACGTAGAACTCTATAAGACTTCAGGACACTGGGAGCATTACCAAGAGGATATGTTTCCAAAGATGACCATTGATAATGAGGAGTTTGTGCTTCGTCCGATGAACTGCCCTCATCATATGATGATTTATAAGAGCTCCATGCACAGCTACCGTGATCTGCCGATCCGGATTGCCGAGCTTGGTATTCAACACCGTTATGAAATGTCCGGAGCCTTGACTGGCCTGCACCGTGTCCGCTCCATGACATTGAACGATGCACATATTTTCTGTCGACTGGATCAAATCAAGGGCGAATTCACCCGTGTAATTGAGTTGATCAAGCAGGTCTACAGTGACTTTGGTATTCATGATTACCGCTTCCGTTTATCGTACCGTGATCCTAAGGATACCGAAAAATACTACCAGAACGATGAGATGTGGGAGACTGCACAACGGATGCTGCGTGAGGTTGTAGAGGAAGCCGGTTTACCATTCTATGAGGCTGAAGGCGAAGCAGCCTTCTACGGACCGAAGCTGGATGTACAGATCAAGACTGTACTGGGCAAGGAAGAAACTTTATCTACTGCGCAGATTGACTTCCTGCTGCCAGAACGCTTTGATCTTGAATATGTAGGTGATGACGGTCAAAAACATCGTCCGGTCGTGCTGCATCGCGGTATTCTGGGAACTATGGAACGTTTCGTAGCCTTTTTGCTGGAGAACTTTGCCGGCGCATTACCGCTTTGGTTGTCTCCACAACAGGTCAAGGTTATTCCGGTCTCTACAGCTTTTGATGATTATGCGAATGAAGTTACCGACAAGCTGCGCCGCCGCGGAATTTCTGCTGAAGCGGATCTGCGCAATGAGAAGCTGGGCTACAAGATTCGTGAAGCACAGCTGGAGAAGCTGCCTTACATGTTCGTAATCGGTGAGAACGAGCAAAATGCCGGAACGGTGTCTATCCGCAAGCGCGGTGAAGGTGATCTTGGAGCTAAACCGCTTGATGAAGTCATTGAGTCACTAGCTCTGGAAATTGCCAATCGCGTAATCTCTTAAACTATTTTTAACAGCCTCTGTCTTATACCCATGAAGATTTTTTACTAGTCTTCATGTATAAAATTTTGTGAAATGGGAAACCTTCGCTAGTAGGGGGAGGATTATCACATGAACAAAATGGGTATAAGCCAGAGGTTTTGGTGTCTTATCGTAACATTTGCACTTCTGCTGTCGGTAGCCGGTGTATATCCGGATTCTGAACACAAAGCAGCTGAGGCCAATGGAGCGGGAGACACTTCCAAGCAACTGAGCAATAACATAACGCAATCGG
Source organism: Paenibacillus monticola (assembly GCF_009664975.1). Taxonomy (GTDB): domain Bacteria; phylum Bacillota; class Bacilli; order Paenibacillales; family Paenibacillaceae; genus Paenibacillus_AQ; species Paenibacillus_AQ monticola. The sequence goes on along the minus strand of NZ_WJXB01000011.1, from coordinate 12,986 downwards.
AGTCTTTGCAATATAAACAGGCATTCACAGCTACAGCTTCATTTGGGAATTCTGCACAGAGCAGCGTTCTAGCGACCGGCAAAGTTATTTTACAGTCTCAGCAGTCTCAGCAAACTGCCAAGGGGCAGGAATTTCGCTCAAGGGCAGTGGAGTCAAAGCCCGTGACAACGAAATCGCCACAAGTTACGAAGAAGCCGTCCGTAAGACCCACTGCTACACCTGCACCAGCTTCCGTACCTGTAGCGGCACCAGCACCGGAGCAGATTATCACATCACTGAAGGTAACAGCAACTGGTTACACTGCTGGTTATGAATCTACAGGCAAAACAGCAAAGCATCCACAATACGGAATCACATACTCAGGGGTCAAGGTGCGGAGAGATAAAAATACAGTCTCGACGATAGCCGCAGATCCGAAAATATTACCGCTGGGCAGCGTTCTTTATATACCTGGTTACGGTTACGCTGTTGTAGCAGATACAGGCTCGGCTATTAAGGGCCGAAAGATTGATTTGTATTTTTCCACCACGAAGCAGGTTTATAAGGAATGGGGCAAAAAGACAGTTGTGGTTCAGCTCATCAAGCGTGGCAAAGGTAAGTGTACGGAGGTCATGCTGAAGAGTCTCAGCCAAGCCATTGCAACCTATAACACCGTGCCGCAATCCCTGTTGGAGGAAGTAATTTGAACAGCAGGCAAGCAGGGAATTCAGTAGCTTGAAATTTTTTTCACTAAGGAATGTATAATAGTTGCTTCCGCATCCCATAATACGGACTGGGGCAAAGCAGTAGCCTCTTTCAAGATGTTCTCAGAGTCAGTAGAAGTGTATGCTGCACGAGAGAAAAGGGAGGTGAATTTCCGTGGCCAATACTAAAAAATCAAAGGTTCAAGAAAACTATAAAACACCTAATGAAAAATACAATGCTGAATTTGCTGTTGAGAATGACGGCGCAGCTAAGCAGAGTGGAAATAATGTTGCTAAACCGGTCCAAAAACCGCAGCAGTAGCACTTGTAACACCCATGCAGGCAACTATTAAAAAAAGGATTGTCCGTACATCAGCTGAGTAAGCTGTAATGGACAGTCCTTTTGCTGTTTATACATGCATACATAGGAAGTATAATAGTAAAATAATCCAACCCCCTCCGTCTGGAGACTGAGGAGAGAATCCTTCTCACGCCGCTGTTCCTCGCTGCTTCATTCCTGTAGACTAGGGTCATAAGGTTAAAGAAGAGCGTTCTCAATAACATAAAGGGGAAATGAGATATGAAAAGACGGTTCACAAGCCAGATGCTTGGTGGTTTGATCCTGATCGGTCTTGGTGCGATGTTCCTGCTCAGACAGCTGGGTTACACTGATTTCAGCATAGGTTATCTGGCCTCTAACTACTGGCCGGTCATACTGATCATAATGGGCGTACAGCGTTTGTTGGCAACAGGTGATTACAACAACTCCAAGGGTTCTTCAACAATCGGCGGGTTTTTCTTTTTGGCGATCGGTGTTTTTTTCCTTGGTCGCAATTTGGACTGGTTCGATCTTTCGGCTGGTGAATTCTTCAAAATGTTCATTCCGGTGATGCTGATTGGCGGCGGACTATATGTGATCTTTAAACCACGTAGAACTCCGCCCCCAATACCACCAGCTCCACCAGCTCCTCCAAGCTATTATCCTCCTGGAAAAGGCGCGGCTCCATTAGATGCTGAGCCTCCGAAGCCGCTGGAGTCCACCTTGGACGAACAGTTCGAGCAGAAGTTCGGCAAGCCTTCCGGAGAGCGGGATTGGAATAAATATCTTCATAAGGATGAAGATGAAGAAGACCAGGAGCCGGATTCCTACAAATCCGAAGCCGGCTCCCGCTGGCAGGAGAAGCAGGACCGTCATGAACGCAGACGTCAGGAGCGGCATGAACGGCATGCCCGCAGACATGGGGAGTGGCATGAAGATTCCAATGAGGCAGATGAAGGCAAGGAAACGACACACCGTTCGGCTTTTATCGGAGATGTCCATATGGGCCGCGAGCATTTTCAGCTGAAAAATACGAATATCTCCCAGTTCATAGGTGACACGGTATTGGATCTCACAAACGCGCAAATCGCTTACGGCGAGACGAAGATTAATATTTCTGCTTTTATCGGTGACATCAAAGTATACATCCCGAATGATATGGACTTGGGCATCTCGGTTAACAGCAGCTCTTTTATCGGGGATATGCAAGTACTAGAGCAATCGCGCAGCGGGTTTATGAGCAGTGTTCAATGCAAGACACCGTACTATAAGGAAGCGGGTAAAAAAGTCCGGATCAACGTAAGTGCTTTTATTGGTGATATTAAAGTTAAAACGGTGGGTTGAGATGGGGACAATCTTCAGCAATACCAAATGGATGTTGTCTATCTATTTCCTCCTCAGCGGTGGTGTGACCGCCGGACTGATGTATGCAGGTAGCTGTCTGGGCTATATCGAGGTTGTAGATTACCGGATGTGGGTTTACCTGTGTATCGGGATTGTGTTGTTTTCAGTGATTATCGGTTATATGGCAGGCCAGCGGATTCAACGCCGGATCGATCATCTCGACCTGAACATGCTGCAGGTAGCGAAGGGTAATCTTTCTGTGCGAATGCCGGATAGCGATGACCAATCTTTTGCCAGAGTGTACCACGAGTTCAACAGTATGATGGATACGGTGGAGAACAAAATGCAACTGCTACAGCGATTGGGTGAGCAGGAGGTTATCGAGAAGGAACAGGCAGCGGAGAGCGCGGTACTTGAGGAGCGGAGGCGGATGGCCCGTGATCTACATGATACGGTGAGCCAGCAGCTTTTTGCTATCCACATGTCCGCCTCTTCGCTGCCTAAAGTGCTGGAACGTAATGTTGAGCAAGGCCAAACCGTGATGAATCAGTTAATTACGATGTCCCAAATGGCGCAAAAGCAGATGAGAGCCCTAATTGCGCAGTTGCGTCCGGTAGAGCTGGAAGGTCGAACACTGTTCGAGGCGCTGGAGAAATGGTTTCCGGACTATTGCCGCCAGAATGGTCTGAAAGGCATGAAGGAGCTTGAATTGCAGGGCGAGCTGTCCGAGGCGATTGAGCATCAGTTATTTCTGATTATACAAGAGGCCATGGCGAATATTGTCAAACATGCTATTGCACGGATTGTCAGTTTATCACTTCGTGAAACGCCGAGACAGGTCGTGATGAGCATTAGCGATGACGGGCAAGGTTTCGAGAATGTGCAGCATAAGCAAGGTTCCTATGGACTTACAACGATGCGTGAGCGTGCCGAGAAGCTAGGTGGACAAGTAGAGATTATTAGCCGCCGAGGAGCGGGAACGACGATCCGTGTACATATCCCTAAATTTTTGCAAGAGAGTCATGAACCGGAAGTAACTGGAACGCTTGGTACGGAAGTATAGTTTAAGCGAATAGCTAGGTTCCATAAAACTAGGCATATGCTTACGAAGTAGTTTTGTACGCAGTAATTCAAGGAAGTCTAAGCTCACAAAACTTTTAGGAGGACTAACATGAGTGTCATTAAAGTGTTGATTGTTGATGATCATGACATGGTGAGGATGGGCCTCAAGACTTATCTGATGCTGGAGCCCAAATTCGAAGTTACCGGTGAGGCGGCAAACGGACTGGAAGCACTGGAGATGCTCCGTGCGGGGGGACAGGAAGCTCTGCCAGACCTCGTGCTGATGGATCTAATGATGCCAGTGATGAACGGAGCGGAGACTACCAAGGCGGTGATGTCCGAATTCCCTGGTCTCAAAATAGTGATCCTGACCAGCTTCCTCGAGGATGATCTGGTCGTGGATGCCATTGAAGCGGGAGCTATCAGCTATGTGCTCAAAACCGTGTCGGCAGAGGAACTCATCTATGCGTTGCAGGGAGCCTATCGCGGTATGCCCGTGATGACTGGTGATGTATCGCAGGCGCTGACCCGTGGTATCCGTCAGCGTACAGTGCAGGGCGATTCCTCCGGTTTAACGGAACGTGAGAAGGAAGTCCTGCTGCTCATTGCTGAGGGCAAGAACAACAAGGATATTGGCGAGGAGCTGCATATCAGCATCAAAACAGTGAAGACCCATGTCAGCAACCTATTGATGAAATGCGAGCTGGACGACCGCACCCAACTGGCAATTTACGCCCACCGTAAGGGCTGGGCGCAAGGGTAAAAGGTAGTGTACAGACGTTTATGTTCCGATTCACTCTCCACTGCGATGCTGAAAGAAAGATAGTTGCACTTCATACAGCTAAAGGGAGCCATAAAGACTTCCGGTGGATTTTAATTGTACTTGCTACAACTAAAATTCAGCGAAATGTGGTTTGTTAGCTCATTCTGGAGATTTACCTGCAAGAATACAATTAAACCGCTTTGTGCGGCGAATTAAGCTTTTTTAGTTGTACGAAGTACACTTAACTCTTATATTTGCTCTTTATCTTTATCTTTATCTTTATCTTTATCTTTATCTTAATCTTAATCTAAATCTTTATCTTTATCTTTATCTTGGTTGTGATCTCAGCCCGGCGCGAGGTAGTTAGCGCTCGGGCTTTTTTGTGCTTCTCTGCACAGGGAAGGGGTATCAGAGCGGAAAGTTTACGGCCGCCTTTGAAATCGTGTTCCACCCGCAGGGTAAATTCAGGGAACACGATTTCAACAGCGGTGTAGCCTGATACCCCTTCCCCCCAGCGGTGTAGCCTGATTTCCCCAATTCCCCCCAAATCTTTTATCTCCGCTTAAATTGTTTTTAATGTGACCTTAAGGTTCACAGTACAAAATAAGAACAAGAAAACAAATATACTCCTTGTCAGACAGACAGGGTGCGGGAGGAAAGAAAACATGGACGATAACAAAAATGAGTTTAATCGTGACAATGAGCCGGCACCGGATCGGGAATGGGATAATAATAATGAAAGCAACAAAAACCAGTCTACCGAATCAGGATCATCATACTACTATTCTTACGGACCTTTTAAATCTTTGAATAAAGATGAACTGAATACAGAGGGTGCAGAGCATTACAATCGGCGGGAGCCAGAGCGTGTGGAAATTACACCATCTCAATCGGTTAATCCTCTTCCCTATAGTACTTCACTTCGCACAACAGGATATGACAGCAATGGCGGCGGACGTAACGGAAATGGTGGGAATGGATCGGACGGAGGGGGAGGCTGGCAATACAAAGGCAAACCCAAAAGCTCGGTAAAAACAGTGCTGATTTCTTTTCTGGCTGGCATGATCGTTCTATCCGGTTCTATGTTTATGGCGGACCGAGGGAATTGGTTTACGGATAATTCAGCAACAGCAGTTGCAGTAACGAGTGCATCAGCTAAAGTGACTAACGAGAGTGCAAGTGTTACACCGTCAACTACTACCACTTCGCTGGTTACTGGATCAGGTGATGTATCAAGCGTAGTAGATGGAGTAGGGCCTGCAGTAGTTAAGATTGAGACGCTTGTTAACTCCAGCACCCGTAGCGGTAGTCAAAGCAGTCCGAATTCGACAGATCCATTCTCGCAATTTTTCTTCGGAGATCAGTTCGGTGGAAGCGATTCTCAACAATCTGAACCGGATGCAGGTTCTCAGTCAGAATCGGGCTCAGGCTCGGCCTCGCAACTCGTTCCTTATGGAATTGGCACAGGCTTTATTTATGATAAAGCCGGCTATATTTTGACTAACCAGCACGTCATTGATAAAGCAGATGTGATTCAAGTTACGCTGGAAGGCAACAGCAAACCTTATGAAGCTAAACTGCTTGGCTCCAGTAAAGATCTGGATCTGGCCGTCCTGAAGATTGAAGGAGACAATAACTTCCCTGTAGTGGCACTGGGTAATTCCGAAACGTTAAAGGTTGGCTCGGAAGTAGTAGCTATTGGTAATCCTCAAGGGTTTGATCATACGGTTACAGCCGGTGTGCTCAGCGCCAAAGGACGCAGCATTGATATTAATGAAGAAGATGGTAGCGGAACACGCAATTATAAAGATTTGCTGCAAACCGATGCTTCTATTAACCCTGGTAATTCCGGTGGACCTTTGCTCAATATGAAAGGTGAAGTCATTGGAATGAACGTAGCTGTAAGTACAGATTCTCAAGGAATAGGCTTCGCTATCGCGGTCAATACCATTAAAGAGGTTGTCGACAAGCTGGAAGCGAACCAAGCCATTCCGAAAGAACCCATTCCCTTCATTGGAGCCTCACTAATGACGATTACAGATGAAGTTGCCAAACAGATGGGTACTGAGATTAAAGAAGGCTCTGTGGTAGCCGAGATTATTTATAAATCCCCTGCTTATACTGCAGACTTACGCCCATACGATATTATTACAGGCATAAATGGAACGAAATATGCAACGAGTCAAGATCTGATCACCTTTATTCAAACGTTAAAAGTTGGTGATAAAGCTACATTGAATGTGGTGCGTGATGCAAAAACACTGGATCTACCAGTTACAATCGGCAACAAAAATGATTTTGATACTACCCAAACTAAGCAGCAGTAAATGTTGTAGTGGTGAATTGAAAAGCGGGAGGGGCAACCCTTCCGCTTTTGATGCTAATCCATTCATTCACTGATACAATATAAATAAAAAGAGAATAATGGGGGCTGCTTGATGCGACCGAGTATTTTAATTATTGATGATGACGAGAAGATTATTTCCATGCTGCGCCGGGGCCTGGCCTTTGAAGGATACGATGTAAAGTCAGCAGTAAATGGGGCTGACGGACTGCGTGCCGTACTGGCCAGTGATCCCGATGTAGTTATTCTGGATGTAATGATGCCGCAAGTGGACGGCTTTGAAGTCGTTAGGCGTCTGCGGGAGGGTGGCAGCAGTGTTCCTGTCCTTATGCTTACGGCTAAAGACGAGATAGAACATCGTGTGAAGGGGCTTGATCTGGGTGCAGATGACTATTTGGTAAAGCCGTTTGCACTTGAAGAGTTGCTGGCACGCGTACGCGCACTGCTTCGACGCAAGAGCGAGCAGGGTGGAGGCGGTGAACAGGCAGTCTCCTACGAAGATATTACGCTTGACGTAGATTCACGGGAAGTGATCAGGAACGGCAAACGTCTGGAGTTAACAGCAAAGGAATTTGAGTTGCTGCATCTGTTTATGCAGAATCCGAAGCGGGTACTGTCCCGTGACCTGATTATGGATAAGATTTGGGGCTATGATTATAGTGGTGAATCCAATGTGTTGGAGGTTTATATCGCCATGTTGCGCCAGAAGACGGAAGAGCATGGTGGCAAACGCTTGATTCAGACGATCCGGGGAGCCGGGTACATTCTAAGAGGTGACAATTAATATGTCCATAAGGTTGCGGCTGGCTGCTTGGTATTCAGGGATTCTAGCCGTTATGCTGCTGGCCTTATCAGCCGCAATTTACGGTTTTGTATACATTAATACTTATGGAGATTTAAAGGATCGTGTGCAAAGCCAGGCAGAACAATTGCAGCGTGGTTTCAGCTTCACCATTAATATCAGCGGTGAACTGGATATGAATGCGTACAGCCGGCCGGAGGACTCCAACCTGTATATGCAGATTTTTATTTATGATAGTAACCTATTGAAACAATCGCTTAACATGGCGAATATTGGTATTAAGTTTGATTTTCCAGCGCGAGATAAAATCACGCAGGGATTTCGTAATATTTTTATCGATGGGAATCATTTTCTAATCTTTGAAAGACCTATTTCTTTGGAGAATTATAATAATAATCCTGCTGCCGTTCTGCAAGTTGCTGCCTATGTGGGAGAGCAGGACAAGCTCATGGAACGACTGAAAAACATTCTGCTTGTTGGTTCTTTCGCGACCTTAATCGCGGCCTTTACCTTCGGTCTATTCTTGGCCCGTAAGGCAATGAGTCCGATTGGTAAGGTTATTGATGCCGCTAACGGTATTCAGACAGGTACGGATCTTAGCTCCCGTATTGAATACGATGGACCACCTGATGAGATCGGACGTCTTATTGCAACTGTGAACAGTATGCTCGGGCGGATGGAGGGCTTTTATAAGGAGCTTGAGGATTCTTATGCCGCACAGCGTCGCTTTGTTTCGGATGCGTCACATGAACTGCGTACTCCTCTAACCACGATCCGTGGCAATATTGATCTGCTGCAAAAGGTATGGGCGCTGGAACCGGGGGAAAACCCGGATCTGGACGATGCTTCCATCCGGCAGATGTCTATGGAATCCGTCAGTGATATTGCCGATGAGGCCAAAAGAATGAGCAGACTCGTTGCAGATATGCTCTCTCTGGCCCGTGCCGATACTGGGCGCACCTTCGAAATTGAGCCGGTAGCACTGGAACCGATGATGACTGAGGTGGCCCGCAGAGCCTCTTTCTTGCCCCGCCAAGCGGAGTGGATTACAGGAGACATGTCAGCACTGAATGGAAAATATATTGTCGGCAACAAAGATTACTTGCAGCAAATGCTGTTCATCTTCATTGATAATGCTTTCAAATACACACCTTCTGGCGAGGTTTCGCTGGATACCGTATTCTACCAGAGTCAAGTGGGTATCCGCATCGTTGATACGGGCATTGGGATGGATAAAGATGAGGTGCCGCATATTTTTGATCGTTTTTACCGTGCAGATGAATCTCGTGGGATTACTGAGGGGATTGGTCTCGGTCTGTCGATCGCGAAATGGATCATCGATGAACATGGCGGATCTGTTGAAGTGGTTACTCGTCAGGGTGAGGGGACAACCTTTGTGATCTGGCTGCCGCTTCTCTTTGCTCCACCGCTGGAATAGGGTATAATTAGACCGATCTATTACAGCAGTTAACGATGAGCAGAAAGCTGGTGAAGTTATGGAAGTTATCAAAATTTCTCCCCGGGGCTATTGCTACGGTGTGGTCGATGCCATGGTAATGGCACGACAGGCCGCGCAAAATCTTGATCTTCCCCGGCCGATTTATATATTGGGCATGATTGTTCATAATAGTCATGTTACCAACTCGTTCGAGGACGACGGCATCATCACACTGGATGGACATAATCGTCTTGATATACTGGACAAGGTAGATAGCGGCACCATTATATTCACAGCACATGGGGTCTCTCCTGAGGTTCGCAAGATGGCTCGAGCTAAAGGGCTGACGACTGTAGATGCTACCTGTCCTGATGTAACAAAGACGCATGATCTTATTCAGGAAAAGGTTGATGATGGTTATGAGGTCATCTATATCGGCAAGAAGGGACATCCGGAGCCGGAGGGTGCTGTTGGCATCTCGCCGGAGCATGTGCATCTGATTGAGAAGGAAGAAGAGATCGCAACGTTATCGATTCCTTCCTCCCGAATTGTAATTACGAATCAGACTACAATGAGCCAGTGGGATATTAAGCATATTATGAAGAAACTGCTCGTGACCTTTCCTGGTGCAGAAGTGCATAATGAGATTTGCATGGCTACCCAGGTGCGTCAGGAGGCCGTGGCTGAGCAGGCGGGTCAGACGGATCTGGTTATAGTAGTGGGCGATCCGCGCAGCAACAACTCAAATCGGCTTGCCCAGGTGTCAGAAGAGATTGCCGGCGTGACGGCTTACCGTATATCAGACTTGTCGGAACTTAAGACAGAGTGGCTGCAGGGTGTCAACATCGTGGGAGTAACCTCAGGTGCGTCTACGCCTACACCAATTACGAAGGAAGTCATCAATTATCTGGAGCAGTACGATCCTGCCGTTCCAGAGACGTGGGAAATTAAGCGTACCGTGAATATGGCGAAGCTGCTGCCGCAGGTAAAGACTAAGAGCGCAAGCACGACATAACGCTTATTTCTGACAATGGACTTATACAATTACAATTTGAAAAGAGTACACAAATTCCGCTAGGACGGAGATTGTGTACTCTTTTACTAATGTATGCGCTCGCTACAATAAAGTGTGAAATCTGTGACGTTTAGTGAAAACAGATTGACGAATACTCTTTTTTGAGGTAAAATTACTTTAGCGATTAAAAGCATGAAAGCTTAAAAGCATAAACGCAACATCACAAATGGTTAACTATGAAATTAATCACACAAAAGTACAGTATAGAAGAGGAGCTAATCATTATGATCGTCATTACATCTAATCTAACACCAGAGGAACAGGTTCAGGATATTATTGCTGTGATTGAAAGAGAAGGCTTGCAGGTTCATCTGTCCCGCGGCGCAGATCATACAGTTATTGGTTTGGTAGGAGGCGTTACTCCCAAGCTGGCTGAGCATCTACGGCAAATGAAGGGCGTACAGAATGTTGTCAAGATCTCCAAATCCTATAAACTGGCTAGCCGGGATTTCCATCCGGAGGATACAGTCATTGATATTCGTGGCGTGAAGATCGGCGGGGAGAACCTCGTTATTATGGGTGGCCCTTGTGCCGTTGAATCCCCAGAACAAATTAATGAAATTGCCCGGCTTGTCAAAGCTTCTGGCGCTCAAGTATTGCGTGGAGGAGCCTTTAAACCCCGGACAGGTCCTTATAGCTTCCAAGGAGTCGGTGTTGAAGGTCTGACTATGATGGCAGAAGCCGGAAAACGTCATGGCCTATTGACCATAACTGAAGTTATGACACCGGAGTACGTTGATATCTGCGCTGAGCATGCTGATATTCTGCAAGTGGGTACACGCAATATGCAGAACTTCGATTTGTTGCGCAAGTTGGGAACGTGCGGACGTCCCGTGCTGCTAAAACGCGGCTTCAGTGCAACTTATGATGAGCTGTTGAATGCAGCTGAGTACATTCTTGCAGGAGGAAACCGTGATGTTATGCTCTGCGAGCGTGGTATCCGCACCTTTGAGACCTACACCCGTAATACGCTGGATCTTACTGCGATTCCGGTACTGCAGAGTCTGAGTCACCTGCCTGTTATTTCCGACCCAAGCCATGGTACCGGACGCCGTGAACTGGTTGCTCCGATGTCCAAAGCATCGGTAGCAGCTGGCGCAAATGGTCTCATTATTGAGATTCACACAGATCCTGATAATTCCATGACAGGCGATGGTGTTCAATCCTTATTCCCAGACCAGTTCGACGCTCTGCTGAGAGATCTGGAGAAGATTGCTCCACTCGTTGGACGTAAGTTCTCCAATTCGCCAGAGGCCGTCTCAGTAGTCTAATTCCTGACACCAGTTATGCTTACTAGGTCCCCTTTTCCCGCTCTAGGGCAGGGAAAGGGGGCCTTTTGTGTTATTGTACGAATAAAGGATGATCTAGGGACAATCTAATGAAATAAATTTCACTAAAGCGTCAGAATAACTTACATTGGAATAAGAAATACCTGACATAAGCATTGACGATGTTAGGTTTGAGATTTATAATGACGACAGCAAAAAAATTAAAACAAGAACATTTGCATACTGTGAACGGCCTAATGTTCGGAATTCGGGGAGGAAAAATTCATGTCGGTTGAAAAAGTGTTGCAAACGATTAAAGAGAACAATATCGAGTGGGTTGATTTTCGTTTTGTAGATTTAGGTGGACGTGCTCACCACATTTCCTTGCCTGCTACTGAAGTAGAAGAAGAGACATTTGTAAATGGTGTAGCTTTTGACGGATCTTCCATTACAGGTTTTCGTGGGATTGAAGAATCCGACATGGTTATGATGCCGGATCCAAGTACTACATACATCGATCCTTTTACAGCTCACCCAACACTCAACATCATGTGCGACATTTTCACTCCTGATGGCGAACGTTACGAGCGCGATCCTCGCGGTATCGCAGTAAAAGCCGAAGAGTTCCTGCAAGCTAGCGGAGTGGGAACAGCAGCATTCTTCGCACCTGAGTCTGAGTTCTTTATCTTTGATGATGTGCGTTACGAGAGCGGAATGAATAGTTCTTCATATTTCGTGGATTCTGAAGAAGCTGTATGGAACACTAATCGTAAAGACGAAGGCGGCAACCTGGCATTCAAAGTTGGCGTTAAGGGTGGCTATGTACCTGTAGCACCGGTGGATTCCCAACAGGATATCCGCAGTGAAATGTGCCGTTTGCTTGCTGAAGCGGGACTGCGCATTGAACGTCATCATCATGAAGTCGCAACTGCTGGTCAAGCAGAAATCAACTTCCGGTTTGATACCCTGAAGAAAACAGCAGATAATCTTCTTACTTACAAATACATTGTACAAAACACTGCACGCCAGTACGGCAAAGTAGCAACATTCATGCCAAAACCACTGTTCGGCGATAACGGTAGTGGAATGCATGTGCATCAATCGATCTTTAATGGTGATGAGCCTTTGTTCTATGAAAAAGGCGCTTATGCTAACCTGAGTGAGATGGCTTTGCATTACATCGGCGGTATTCTATATCATGCACCAGCATTGATTGCCTTGACTAACCCAAGTACCAACTCATTCAAACGTTTGGTTCCTGGTTATGAAGCACCGGTTAACTTGGTTTACTCCAAAGGTAACCGTTCCGCTGCAGTTCGTATCCCGGTTGCAGCTGTGACACCTAAAGGTTGTCGTATCGAATTCCGTACACCTGACTCCACAGCTAACCCTTACCTGGCATTCTCAGCAATGCTGATGGCTGGCCTGGATGGTATCAAGAACAAGATGAACCCTGAAGCATTGGGTTATGGTCCTTATGACAAGAACATTTATGAATTGTCTGATGCAGACAAAGAGAAGATCCGCAGCGTTCCAGGAACTTTGGACGAAGCTCTTGACTCTTTGGAAGCTGACCACGGTTTCCTATTAGAAGGCGGCGTGTTCACTGAAGACTTTATCGCTAACTATGTTGCGCTGAAACGTTCCGAAGCCCAAGAGGTTGCCATTCGTGTTCATCCACATGAATACTCCCTGTATTTTGATGTATAAGATTGCTGCCTAAATAAATTTATCTTAATATGTAGCCCTCGGGATTAATCCGAGGCCACTGAAAAACATGGCCTTCTCGGAAGATTGGAAACAAACATATCCAAAAGACGACATTCATTCGGACCTAGCGAATGAATGTCGTCTTTTTAAGGTGTATTGTTGCCTGGGCTAAGCCCTT
>NZ_WJXB01000010.1 GCF_009664975.1 Paenibacillus monticola | reverse complement strand
GAAGCCCCCCTCGAGATGAGATTTCCCAATTAGTAAGACCCCTTGAAGACGACGAGGTAGATAGGTTGGAGGTGGAAGTGCAGCAATGCATGGAGCTGACCAATACTAATCGGTCGAGGGCTTATCCACAAACAAGCAAGAAACGCAGATTCGATTCGGATTCAGTTTTCAGGAATCAATTTTCTAATCGATGTAGCCCTAGTGGCTACTTGGTGAAGATATTGTTTTAAGCATTTGGCGATGCTGATACCTGAATAATGCATTTACGTTGTAAATGCCCGTTTGGTGGCGATAGCGGAGGGGTTCCACACGTACCCATCCCGAACACGACCGTTAAGCCCTCCAGCGCCGATGGTACTTGGACCGAAGGGTCCTGGGAGAGTAGGACGTTGCCAAGCAGAATGAGACTACTTTCGAGTCATCGACGGTGGTCTTTATTTTTGTATTTCACCATGTTTTCTCCATATTTTGAATGGTTTAACTATCAAAAAAGAATATATTAAAGAATAATGATTGCTATTCTTATTTGATTTTGGTAAGATAATTTTTGTGTCAAATCATTCATTTGTCCAATGGCCCGTTGGTCAAGGGGTTAAGACACCTCCCTTTCACGGAGGTAACATGGGTTCGAATCCCATACGGGTCACCATTATTCTTACTCTATAGTTAATTATTGAAGAATAGTAATTGCAACGTCTAGTAGTTTGTGTTATACTCATTTAGTTGCTTCTTTTATGGAGGCTTAGCTCAGCTGGGAGAGCATCTGCCTTACAAGCAGAGGGTCGGGGGTTCGAACCCCTCAGCCTCCACCATGAATGCTTTAAATATCAAAGTATCTGAATTATTTATTAATGACGCGGGGTGGAGCAGCCCGGTAGCTCGTCGGGCTCATAACCCGAAGGCCGCAGGTTCAAATCCTGCCCCCGCAACCAATTTGGAACCGTGGTGTAGTTGGCCTAACATGCCTGCCTGTCACGCAGGAGATCGCGGGTTCGAATCCCGTCGGTTCCGCCATTTTTGTTATCAATGATATTTTAATTTGTAATTCCATGCATCATTATATACCGTTTGCGGACGTGGCTCAGCGGTAGAGCATCGCCTTGCCAAGGCGAGGGTCGCGGGTTCGATTCCCGTCGTCCGCTCCATTATATGCGCCCTTAGCTCAGCTGGATAGAGCGTTTGACTACGAATCAAAAGGCCGGGGATTCGAATTCCTCAGGGCGCACCATTTTATGAATTATTTTTTTCTTGTTTTGCCGGCGTGGCGGAATGGCAGACGCGCTCGACTCAAAATCGAGTGGGAGACCGTGGAGGTTCGAGTCCTCTCGCCGGTATAATTAAAAGGTAGATATGGATTGCTTAAGCAATCTATATCTACCTTTTTTCCATTTTATTAAGGTGGGCAATATTGAAGGATGATCACTGGAAGATATTCAAATCTATCGTTCTATAGGTTGATACAGTTGTGTGGAGAGAAGATGAAATACTCGGAAGTAATCAATTATTCACAGTAGGCTATACTTTTTATGGGAGAAGTAGGTTCTGACAACCCTGAGTAATCATGGAGCAGGATTTGCGGAGCAAAGATAGCAGACTTGCTGAAAACATTAGTTAGTGATGAGAGTGAGGGACAAGACAACTGATTTATTAGATCCCAATGTAAAGGAAGCAGCATGGCAAAATGACCAGGCGCCGATGGGGAATAAGATAAGGAAGGCTGACATCGATGCATATGTACCACAACTAGAGAGCCTACATGATCACAATAGTGTGCAGTTAATGAACTAATAAAGAATCCACCCGCAAATTTTGGGTGGATTCTTTGTGTAATATTTTTATAGGAGAAGAGTTCGTTTAAACCCTATTTAAAATGTCTACCTCAGGTTCAGTATCTGCTTCATAATCTACGCCGTCCATATGGAAACCAAACAGCTGGAAGAAGTCCTGCCGATAGCCTGCAAGATCTGATAGAGTGGAGGCATTATCGGTATTCAGTTCCTCCCAACGTTTCATGACTTCAGTCTGGACATCCTCACGCATTTCCCAATCATCAATGCGGATGAGGCAGCTTCCATCAACTCCAGCTACGTCTTCACTATATAGATGTTCAGAGAATAGACGATACATCTGTTCGATACAGTTTTCATGTAATCCTTTTTCCTTCATTACTTTATAGAGTGCGGAAATATAAAGCGGCACGACAGGGATAGCTGAGCTAGATTGTGTTACAAGGGCTTTATTAACAGATACAAAAGCACGTCCACCAGTGGGTTGAAGTAGGTTGTTCAGCTTAATTGCTGTCTGTTCAAGATCATTTTTCGCTTTGCCAATGGTTCCATCCCGATAGATCGGGTGCGTAATCTCTGGTCCTATGTAGGAATAGGCTACTGTTGTAGCATCTTTGGTAAGCGCACCCGCTGCTGAAAGCTCCTGCATCCACATGCCCCAGTCTTCTCCGCCCATAACGGCAATCGTCTGGCGTACTTCTTCATCTATGGCGGGCTCAATACTAGTAAGGGATACTTCTCCACTATGAAAGTTCAATGTTTTATTCGTATAAGCAGCCCCAATAGGTTTGATTACCGAGGAAAAGGTTTCTCCTGTAACAGGGTGAGTACGTCTAGGGGAGGCAACACTGTAAATAACTAAATCGACTGTGCCCAATTCCGCTTTTATTAAATCTATGGTTTTGGCTTTAATATGTTCTGAGAATGCATCGCCAACTATACTAAATGATTTCAGGCCTTGCTGCGCAGCTTGCTGTTCAAATGCTGCTGAATTGTACCAGCCGGCAGTTGCCGTTCGTTGACCTTCTGCTGCTCGATCAAAGAAAACTCCGATGGTATTCGCGCCTGCGCCAAAAGCAGCGGCAATCCGTGAGGCGAGTCCGTATCCAGTGGAAGAGCCGATGACGAGTACATTGGTGGGTCCCTTGAATTTTTTTTGAGCTTTTACAAATTCTATTTGCTTCTCTATTTGCTTGGCGCATCCTGCAGGGTGAGCTGTTGTGCAAATAAATCCACGTGTTTTTGGCTGAATAATCATCAAGGAAATCCCCTTTATTGTATATTAAGCTTATTTTCGCTACTACAAAGTATAGCAAACATTAGCCTAGAAAGGTAAGATTGATGATCGTATAATATGCATTATGGTATAAATGTAACGGAAAGATGTTATGGAATATAAAACTTACGTTATGATAAAAGAAAGAGGGTCATCTGATGCTAGTGATTGGTCAAAACGAAGTGCCAGAGTTGTTATCTATGAAATCCTGTATTGATGTTATGGAATCTGTATTGGCTGATCTATCCTCGGGACAGGCAGTGCAGAGTCTAAGGCAGGTTCTTCCTTTGCAGGAGGGGAATCTGCTGGGGCTAATGCCGGGTTATTTGCCGCGGG
Organism: Paenibacillus monticola; assembly: GCF_009664975.1. Taxonomy (GTDB): domain Bacteria; phylum Bacillota; class Bacilli; order Paenibacillales; family Paenibacillaceae; genus Paenibacillus_AQ; species Paenibacillus_AQ monticola. The sequence goes on along the minus strand of NZ_WJXB01000010.1, from coordinate 301,111 downwards.
AAGCAGTCGCCGGAGCGAAGATCATCAGTATTTTCCCGCACAATCATCATGCTGGACTGCCTTCTCATCAGGGAGCGGTGGCGTTGTTCGATTCGGTGACAGGTGTTCTCAAGGCGCTGGTGGATGGACAAAAAATTACAGCGATCCGCACGGCGGCAGTGAGTGCGGCAGCAACCAGGGTTTTGGCTAGAGAAGATGCGTCTACTTTAGCCATTCTGGGTACCGGTGAACAAGCTAAAAGCCATCTGGAAGCGATGCTGCTGGTTCGGCCCTTTGGGCGGGTAAAGGTCTGGGGTCCGACAACAGCTAAGACACAGCAGTTTCAGGCAGAGATGAGCCGGAAATTTGATATGGAAATTGTCGTTGCTGAATCGGCGCAGCACGCTGTAAGGGATGCGGATGTCATCTGCACGGTCACGGCTTCAGGCGAACCTGTACTGAGAAGAGAATGGGTCAAGGAGGGCGTACACATCAATGCAGTAGGCGCATGCAGGGCAGGTGATCGAGAACTGGACAGCGCTCTAGTTAAGCAGTCCAGGCTGTATGTGGACCGGTTGGAGTCCGCTCATCATGAATCGGGAGATTATCTCATCCCACTGCGGGAAGGCGCCATAGGGCCAGACCATATTGTGGGAGAGATTGGTGAATGCTTTAGCGGTAAGATTAAAGGCAGGGGGACGCTTGCGGAAATTACGCTTTTTAAAGCGTTGGGACTGGCAATTGAAGATCTAGCTGCTGCCCAGTTCATATATAATGAAGCTGTAAGGTTACATAAAGGTATGGAAATTGCATTCTGAGGGGCGACGACTGGGATGAGTTTAGAAGAAGGGTTATATGATTTCAATTTAACTTTGGCAGAAGAAGAACGAGCTGTGCGCCTGCATGACACAAATATCAACATCGATCTGCTGTTTCAGGGACCGTTATCACCTACCGCCATTCCGGACTCTGTCTCCGCCAAGATTATGGAGCTGTGTGAGCCCTATAAGGATGACCCAATGTTGTACAGCAGTCTGCCTAGTCAATGGGTAACCAAGCTGTCAGCCAGTGGAGATATTCCACAGTATAAAGAGGAGTGGTATAAGTCGGGAATTACGGCAGGCAACCGGGAATTGAATCTGAGTGATCATACTAGCATTATTACCAGTATGGGGGAAGTGCAGCTGCAGTTCGATTCGGCGGATTGGTTAGTCAAAGCCTTAACGGCAGAGGATATCCGAGCGGCCAAGCGGGAAGGCAAAAAGGCGGGTATTGTTACGGCCCAAGAAACAGACGGTTTAGGCAAAAACCTCGATCTGCTGGATGGCTTGTACCATTTTGGACTGAGAATTCTGCAGTTAACTTATAACAATCAGAATCTGATTGGATCAGGTTGTGCGGAGCCGGCGAACGGTGGCCTTTCGAAATACGGAATTCGGTTTATTGAACGCTTAAATAAGCTGGGCATTATTGTGGACACAGGACATTGCGGCAAACAGACGACCTTGGATGCCTGTAGATATTCGCAGACTCCGGTCATTGCTTCACATACAGGAGTGGAGGCCATTTTTCCACATATGCGCTGTAAAAGTGATGAGGAAATGATCGCTATTGCTAATACCGGTGGGGTGATCGGGATTTTTGCTATGCCGTGGTTTGTGCATGAAGACCCTAATCACACAACAATCGATCATGTGCTGGATCATATGGAATATGTAATCCGGCTTGTAGGTGTTGATCATGTCGGGATTGGTACAGATTGGCCGATGAGCGATGTGATGTGGGCTTTAGTTTATTTTAAAGAGCATATTGCGCCGAAACTGGGCTTCGCCAAAGGAGACGGACCTTCCACGGAAACAGTCGCGGGTCTGGAGAAATACAGTTATTTTATTAATTTCACCAGAGGTTTAGTTGCTCGGGGTTATAGTGATGAGGATATAGAGAAGATTATGGGCGGCAACTGGCTACGGGTATTTGCACAAATTTGCGGATAGGGGATTAATCAGATGACAGCATATTTACATACAACCACTTTTAACTTCTATTGCTCGGGTGTGTACAGCGGGAAGATTCATTTTGCGGAAAAAGAGATCAAACATGCGAAGGTGGATCTTCGCAGACGTACCCAAATGCAGGAGAATGTGTTGGACAAGCAGGGGAAATATGTACTTCCTTTGCAAAAAATTCACGAACATATAGATATCTATGAACAGGCTGATTGGACACCTGATGAGGTCGTGTTGAACAACGGCGATATCTATCAAAAGCATATCCAATATACTGCCGTTATTGCTGGCGTAGAAAAGACTTCGCAGGTATGGGCGCTGCGGAAGGGTACTGCGCTGGATCTTGTGACGCTGGATGGAGAGATTATCGCTTTTTTGACTCCTAACCGCTATGGCATTGAGCTAATTGTTAAAGAAGGCTATGAGCAACTGACTCCGCTGGTTGTCTATGATGAACCCTTATTGTCCAAGGCCGAATATGGCGTGAATGATCTGGGCACCTTTTTGATTCCAATGCGAGACGGGGTCAAGCTGGCTACGGATGTGTTCCTTCCCGAGGGCATACTGCCTGGAAGCAAACTGCCAACGATTCTCGTAAGAACTTGCTACGACCGGAACGGTAAAAAAGAGATTTTTATGCGCTGGGCGAACAAAGGATATGCGGTAGTGTCGCAGGATGTCAGAGGCCGGGCGGACTCGGAAGGGGAACTGGTCCCTTTTTATAATGAACGAGATGATAGTTATGATTCTATTGACTGGATTATTGCGCAGGATTGGTCTGATGGCAATGTTGGCATGTGGGGCGCGTCCTATCTAGGTTATGTCGTTGTCGCAGCTGCAACCAGTGGCCACCCCAATCTCAAAGCAGTCGTGGATGAAGTGAATGTCGGCTCTCCGTTTGTAGATACTGTGCGCAAAGGCGGGACGTTGTGCTCCTGGCCGCTATTAAGCTGGACACTCGCGCAATCTGTGGGAACGCGGACGGATTTTGATATTTTTGCGGGGATTACGGTGAGTCCTGAAGCCGCGGTGGATGCGAGACCTATTAAAGAGATTCCTCAGCAAATGATCGGCAAGGCATCGAGCCCATGGGATCTGTGGAGCCAGCATCCGGAGTATGATGATTTCTGGCGGAATTGTACCTTCACGGAGCGTGGAGATCAGGTGCAGGTTCCGATGTATGTAATTTCTGGCTGGTATGACGGCGATAGCGCCGGTGTCTCGGAGACATGGAGGATGCTGACAGAGCGTGATGTCCCTAACCGAAAAATCCGTCTGGGAGCCTGGGAGCACGGACCTAACCGGTCCAGAGAGCTTAACGGGGTGAGCTTCGGCAATGATGCAGTCGTTTATGATTATGATGTATCTGTCCTCCGCTGGTTTGACCATTTCCTAAAAGGAATTCCCAATGGGATTGATCAGGAGCCGAGAGCCTCTTACTATGTGGTCGGTGAGAATAAATGGAGAACATCAGAGGATTGGACACCGGTTGAAGCGGAATCCACATCCTTCTATTTGTCTAGCGGTGGTCGGGCGAATTCCAGCCAAGGAGACGGGCAGTTGCTGTCAGCACCAGCGGAGGGTTCTCCTGAGGATATTTTTATTTATAATCCAAATGATCCAATGGACGACAGTGGGGAACGGGAGCCGGAGAATCTGCGGAAATACGAGCTGCGGAATGATATTCTGGTCTATACCAGCGATGTCTTGGTGGATGATTTAACGGTAGCCGGGGAGTTGTCTGCTGTAATCTATGCCGCGAGTACGGGCTTGGATACGGACTGGGTCGTGTCACTCAGCGATGTGAATGAGCAAGGCGATTCCCTACGTCTGTCTAATTATATTGTTAGAGCCAAATACAGACATGGTTTTGATCATCCGGAGCTCCTGACCCCTGGCCAAGTGGAGAAATATGATATTTTTATGCCAAATATTGCCCATAGATTTGTGGCAGGACACCGGATTCGCTTCTCGATCACTTCCTCCAGCAAATTTGTGGCCTTCCCGAATACGAATACAGGTGAGAATCCTTACGAAGATTCAGCGGCGATTACGGTTCAGCAGACTGTGTATCACAACAGCGAATATCCAAGTTATGTGTTGCTGCCGGTGATTCCTCATTTTTTTGATACTAAAGCCGTATTTTAATAAATTAAACGCATAAATGATCCCTTCACAGGTCACAATAGGAAAAAAGCAGAATGAAGGGATCAACGTGAATGCATTTCGCTTAAAAAAACAATTGTGGCGGCGCTGGAGACGTTGGAAAAAGGCGCTTTGGGTGGGGGCTGCCTGTATCGCTTTGACTTTGCTGGCTTGGCGGAGCATGCAGTTACCCGTGGAAATCAGTGAATTGCTGACGGATTCAACCGCAACTGTGGAAGATACCTTTAATAGCTTGCGTACTTCAACGCAGAATACAGATAATAATGAGAATGAACCAGCTGCGGCCGTGTTTAAAGTGGGAGAGAATGCTGAGGATGAAGAAACTGCCACATTAACGCACGAACAACTGCTGCAAGAAATCGCTGCAAGCGAAATAAGCAGAACAGTTCATTTGAAGACGACTTATGTATCTGGCGAGGAGATTCAGACTTTAGCGGGGGAGAAGAATCCGGTTCAGCTTAAAAAGCTGATCAATGAACGTCCTGCTTGGAACGGCTGGATTAGTGCTGAGGGAGATCTGTGGCTGGAGCGAAGAGTAAATGATCTTTCTCCTTTAATGAAACGGGAAGCCTATATAGGTGTGGATGAGCATGGGAATCTGACCTTGTTCAAAGGGCCGCCGGTGCAGGAGAAGGTGCTGAAGACTTTTTTTCAAATGGATATGGGCTCCATGAAATCCGCGCTGCCCGAGAACATCTGGAAGCAGCTTCATGAAGGTATCCGTGTTCAGGATATTGAGGAGTACAACAGCGTATTGTCTACGTTCAGCGATTATGCAAGGGATACGGCGGAGCAGGTTATGCAGAGTAAGGAATGAACATTAGGTAAAAACGTAAAGAAAAGCAAGTCTCCATATAGAGGGACTTGCTTTTTTTGCGTTTTAAGAGAAAAATTACACTGGCATCAGCGATTGGTACAACATCATTGGGTCTTAAGTTCTCTTTTCTGAATATACGGTAAACTTTTACTCTACCTGAGGAGGTTTTTTGCTATAATAGTTGAAAGGAATACATATGTTCGCTTTAGAACGGATTACTGGATGAATACGGTGGAAATTCCTGCCTGAAATAGAGGAGAGATCGCTTTGCGTATTTTGGGAATTGACCCAGGGCTGGCCATTGTGGGCTTTGGCTTTGTGGATAAGGAAGGTAATAAATTGACGCCTGTGCAATATGGTTGTATTCAGACCGAGGCACATACGCTTGAAGAGGAACGTCTGCTGCATGTCTATGAAGGCATGGTCCAGCTGATTGATAAATATAAACCGGATGCAGTTGCTGTGGAGAAACTGTTCTTCAGTCGTAATGTCACTACAGCTTTGCCGGTTGCACAAGCGCGTGGAGTCCTTATCTTGGCTGCTGTTCAGCGTGGACTTCCGGTTGCGGAGTATACCCCGATGCAGGTGAAGCAGGCGGTTGTTGGTTATGGTAAGGCAGAGAAGCGGCAAGTGCAGGAAATGGTCAAGCTGTTGCTGAAATTATCAGTTATACCCAAGCCGGATGATGTGGCCGATGCGCTGGCTGTGGCCGTATGTCATGCCCACTCTGTAAGTCTAAATTCCAAACTAAATGAGGTATTGCGAAAATGATAGATTTCCTAAGAGGACCTGTTGTTCATTTGGAAGCAGAATATGTAGTTTTGGATGTGCAGGGCGTCGGCTACCGAGTATTCTGCCCCAATCCCTATGCTTTTGCCAAAGTGAATGGACCTGTAACCATTTTTATTCATTATCAGACACGTGAGGATGCAACCTTGTTGTTTGGATTCCCAACCAGAGAAGAGCAGAAGCTGTTCCGCAAGTTAATTGAAGTAACGGGCATTGGCCCGCGGGTTGCACTTGGCATACTGACAGGCGGCACACCGGATCAACTGATCTCAGCCATTTATCAGGAGAATCTGACCTTTTTGATTAAGCTGCCAGGGATCGGCAAGAAGACCGCACAGCGGATGATTCTGGATTTAAAAGACAAGCTGGACGGGCTTGGGGCGGCATTTATGCAGACGGGATTATTTGCGCTTCCTGTGGAAGAAGATGAGGATCTCCTGCCTTGGCAGGAGGCCAGAGACGCACTGAAAGCGCTCGGTTATACCGAAGGTGAATTGGATAGTGTGTGGCTTGACATGAAGAAAGAAGGGGCAGATATAGGACCAGTTGATGTGCTGATGAAGAAAGCGCTGAAGCTGCTGTATGTAGCCAGATAAAGACTGACGGCATCTTTGAAGAACGGAGCGATGGAAGATGGATGACCGGATCATATCCGCAAATTTGATGATGGACGAGCAGGCTGTTGAATTGAGTCTGCGCCCCCGTTATCTGGCTGAATATATCGGACAGACTCAGGTTAAAGAGAACCTGAAAATATATATTGAAGCAGCAAAAATGAGAAGCGAAGCGCTGGATCATGTGCTGCTGTACGGTCCCCCGGGACTTGGCAAGACAACGCTGGCGAATATTATCGCCAATGAGCTTGGCGTAAGTCTGCGCACAACATCCGGTCCGGCCATAGAACGGCCGGGCGATCTGGCGGCGCTGCTGACTAACCTGCAAGAAGGCGATGTGTTGTTCATTGACGAGATTCACCGCCTGCACCGGACAGTGGAAGAGGTAATGTATCCGGCAATGGAGGACTTTGCCCTTGATATTATGATCGGTAAGGGGCCGAGCGCTCGCTCAGTGCGGTTAGATCTGCCGCCATTTACACTGATCGGTGCCACGACCCGGGCGGGTATGCTGTCAGCACCGCTGCGCGACCGCTTCGGGGTCGTCAGCCGCCTGGAATTTTATACAATGGATGAGTTGAGCTTTATTGTATCCCGTAATGCCGATCTGTTGGGCATCGAGATTGTCGGAGACGCTGCCGAAGAGATTGCCCTCCGTGCAAGGGGAACCCCGCGTATTGCGAACCGCTTGTTGAAGCGAGTGCGTGATTTTGCCCAGGTACGTGGCGACGGAATTATCACTCCTGAGATTACTTCAGAAGCGCTAAAGCTGCTTCAGGTAGATCCACGCGGGCTCGATAGTATTGACCACAAAATGCTGCATTCAATGATAACTGGTTTTCGGGGTGGCCCTGTCGGGCTGGATACGATCGCTGCAACTATAGGTGAAGAGAGTCAGACTATCGAGGATGTCTATGAACCCTATCTATTGCAGATTGGTTTCCTGCAGCGGACTCCACGTGGAAGAATCGTAACACCAGCCGGCTATCTTCATTTAGGCATTCTGCCGCCGGAGCAGCACTAGATAGTAATACTGAGAAGCGAATGCTATACAAAACTAAACGTATGCTTACGAAGTAGTTTTGTACGAAGTGATACAGAGAAGCGAATGCTATACAAAACTAAGTGTATGCTTACGAAGTAAGTTTTATTGCGAAGTAATGTCAATGAAGCAAATGCTCCATAAAACTTTTAGGAGGATGGAAATGAACCATACAATCTGGAAATGGAGAAGCGCAAGCGTGCTCAGCAGAGGATTGCTGGCAGCAGCGCTGGCTGTGGGCAGCTTCCTGATCCCTGCGAATGAGAGCCATGCTGATGCTGATGGAACGATACGGGTCGCACTTTATGCTGATATTGGTAGTAAATATAAATCTACTGTGCCACTGGTGACTCTGCAATCGGAGCAGAGCTTTAACCTTGTATCCATCCAAACAGGTAGTGCTCCATTGCAAGCTGTGCCTGCTCAAACCAAAATTCGTGTCAGTCTTGACGGTTATAGGGTAAAGGTGCTGGAGTCTTCAACCTGGCAGGCGGCGGCTGATGCTGCCAAGAAGCTGCAATCCACCACGGATAAGCCACAGCTATTCGTGGCTACCAAGAATGGGGCCACTGTATATCAACTGTACACGGGGGTATATGCCAGTGAGAATGCCGCGAAGGAGGGGCTTGCCCGGGTAGTAAAGGTGGGGCTGACTATTCCCGCAGGGCAAGCCCCAATGCTGACCGGCAATAAGCATTTGTCCACGGGTGGTTATTCAACCCAGCAGGAGGCTACGGTTGCTCTTAACCAAATTACTGCCGCCGGTTTCGACGCATGGGTAGTCCTTTTATCTGCTGCTGATGGCAGTGCACGTTATGAGGTATGGGCCGGAGAAGCTGCTAATGAAAGCGATTTGGCCACTTTCCAAGCGGGATTGGCAGCGGCGCTTCCACAGTTTGTACTTTCTGCTGTAGCAGTGACCGCACCCGGATTAATAGTACGTATGGACGCAGGGCTTGATTGGAACAGCGAGTCTCAAGCTTCTCATTATATTGTAAGTGGAAGCAACGCAAAGTTTGCGGCTAGCGCTAATGACGCTGGAATTCAGATGGTAGAAAGATCGAAACGAACCTACCGTGGTAATCTGGAACTCAGTGGTCTGAATGGTTCATTGGCTGTAATCAATGTGGTGCCGCTAGAACAATATTTGTATGCAGTTGTTGGTGGAGAAGTATCTTCGGGTTGGCCGGAAGAAGCGCTGAAGGCTCAGGCTGTTGCTGCGCGTAGCTATGCGCTGTCTCAAGGCAATAAGTTTGATGTGGCAAATGTGGTCGATACGACTCTTAGTCAGGTATACAACGGAATTGGGGCTGAAGCGCCCGTGATCACCAGAGCAGTCGATGCTACCGCAGGTGAAGTGCTAATGAGCGGTGGCAAAATTGTGGAGGCTGTATTCTCCTCGAACAGTGGCGGAGTCACAGCTGATCCAACAGAAGTATGGAACAATGGTGGAGATGTGTTTGTAAGTGTGGCAAGCCCAGAGGATATCGCTGCCGCCGCCACCTCCAAGAAATGGTTTAATGTTATTTTGGCAAATGGTGTCTCCGGTTATGCTCGTGAGGATAACGTTAAATTAACGGGTAACCAAACCTCTGCAGGACTGGATATAGTAACAGCTACCACCAAAGATGTGAATATTCGTTCCCTGCCTGTGATTGAGAGCACGGTAAGCCCAGTAGGTAAGTTGAATCCTGGTGAGAACGCCGTGGTTCTGGATAAGGTGATCGAATCCGGCAGCTATAGCTGGATCAAGGGCCCTTATACTTCGGCAGTACTGCTGAAGAGTTTGCAGGGCAAGACGAGCGGTTCGCTCCCTTCCTCTATCCTCAGCTTACAGGTTACAGGGCGTGGGCCTTCAGGAAGAGCCATTCAGGTTAAGGCCAACGGTGAGATACTCCAGGTGAAATACCCTGATTTATTTCGTTCTTCATTCAATGGATTGCCTAGTACATTGTTTGATATTGTGCCTTCCGGAAGTTATACTGTATTAGGCGCTGACGGCTCTACAGCAACTATTAGCAATTCACAAAGTGCAGGTGTGCTCTCTGCATCAGGCATGGTGACCGTGGCTGGTACTGGAACTGTCGTTATGGGCAAAGCTAATACTGCTAGAGTGATCAGCAGTAATTCAGGTTTCCTGTTTATAGGTCAAGGAAATGGTCATGGTCTGGGTATGTCCCAATGGGGTGTGAAGGGCATGGCTGATAATGGGAATGATTACAAGCAAATATTGCAACATTATTATCATAACGTTACTATAGTTAAGGAATGAATATAGACAATGAATGTAGACGCATATGATTTTCAATTACCGGAGGAGCTAATTGCACAGACTCCGCTCTCCGATCGCAGTGCTTCAAGGCTGCTCTTGATTAACAAGGAGAACGGGGAACTGGCTCACCGGCACTTTACCGATATCATTGATCATTTACAGTCAGGGGATACCCTTGTTCTGAATGATACTAGAGTCATTCCCGCCCGGCTGTTCGGAGTTAAGGAAGATACAGGGGCTAAGGCCGAAGTGCTTTTATTGAAGAATATGGGGGAAGACCGCTGGGATGCTCTAGTAAAGCCTGGAAAGAAGCTCAAGACTGGCGCTGTCATTATTTTTAGTGATGAGCTTCGTGCGGTTGTTGAGGATGAGGCTGATATGGGAGGCCGGACGCTTCGCTTCATATATGAAGGTATTTTTAATGAGATACTGGACAGGCTGGGAAGCATGCCGCTGCCTCCTTATATTAAGGAGACGCTGGATGATCGTGAGCGTTATCAGACCGTTTATGCGAAGCATGAGGGATCAGCAGCAGCACCTACTGCCGGGCTTCATTTCACCAAAGAACTACTGGAGCAGATTGCTGCTAAAGGCGTAAATATTGCTTATCTCACACTTCATGTTGGACTCGGCACGTTTCGTCCGATGTCTGTCGAGAAGGTTGAGGAGCATGTGATGCATGCCGAGTATTTTGTCTTGTCACAGGAAACTGCGGATATCATTAATGCAACCAAGGAAAGAGGCGGCCGGATCATTGCGGTCGGAACAACCTCTTGCCGCACATTGGAGACAGTTGGTAGACAATGTCAGGGTGGTCCGCTTGTTGAATGCAGCGGTTGGACGGACATCTTTATTTTTCCAGGCTACCATTTCAATGTAGTCGATGCACTGATTACAAACTTTCATCTGCCAAAGTCTACTTTGGTTATGCTGGTTAGTGCGCTGGCCGGCCGGGAGCATATTCTAGCCGCCTATGAAGCAGCGATTGAGCAGAAATACCGATTTTTTAGCTTTGGAGATGCTATGTTTATTTATTAAGTAAGAGGATGGGTTAACTTATGGCAGCAATTACTTATGAGCACATCAAGACGTGCAAGCAATCCGGAGCCCGACTCGGTAGAGTCCATACTCCTCATGGTGTTATTGAGACACCTGCATTTATGCCTGTGGGCACGTTGGCCACAGTCAAAACTATGAGCCCCGAAGAGCTGAAAGAGATGGATGCCCATATTATTTTGAGCAACACGTATCATCTGTTTCTGCGTCCGGGCCATGATATTATTCGTGATGCCGGAGGACTGCACAAGTTCATGAACTGGGATCGTCCGATCCTGACGGACAGTGGCGGGTTTCAAGTATTCTCGCTTAGTGATATGCGTAAGATTACTGAAGAAGGTGTACACTTTCGCTCCCATCTAAACGGGGATAAGAAATTTCTGTCTCCAGAAGTGGCTATGGAAATTCAGAATGCGCTTGGTTCTGATATCATGATGGCCTTCGATGAATGCCCTCCCTATCCTGCTGAGTATGATTACGTGAAAAAGTCACTAGAGCGCACATCACGTTGGGCAGAACGTTGCCTGAAAAGTCATGCCCGTCCTGAGGATCAAGGCTTGTTCGCTATCGTACAAGGAGGCATGCATGAAGATCTGCGCCGCCAGAGCGCGGCTGATTTGACTTCCATGGATTTCCCGGGGTATGCTATTGGAGGGCTCAGCGTCGGAGAGTCCAAGCAGCTAATGTATGATGTGCTGGATTATACGGTTCCGCTGTTGCCGCAAGGAAAACCGCGTTATTTAATGGGCGTTGGTTCACCGGATGCGCTGCTGGAAGGGTCAATTCGGGGGATAGACATGTTCGATTGTGTTCTACCTACTCGTATTGCTCGCAATGGAACGACGATGACCAGTCAGGGAAGACTCGTTGTACGCAACGCACAGTATGCCCGCGATTTTGGGCCACTTGATCCGGAATGCAATTGTTATACATGCCGGAATTATTCCCGCGCTTATTTGCGCCATTTAATCAAAGCCGACGAAACCTTCGGATTGCGATTGACGACATACCATAATTTGTACTTCCTGTTGGAATTGATGCGTAATGTGCGTAAAGCCATCATGGAAGATCGGCTGCTTGATTTTCGCGATGAGTTTTTTGCACAATACGGTTTATATGAGAATCTTAAAGGCTTCTAGGTACTGGATTGTGCTTTATTGCAATTGAAAGGAGGGGAAAATATGTTTCAATATGCAGCAGCTTCAGGCGGGGGTAATATACTTAGTTTAGTAGGTCCGTTTGTACTTATGTTTGTGGTATTTTACTTCTTGCTGATTCGTCCGCAACAGAAGAAAACAAAAGCGCGCAACGGGATGTTAAAATCTTTGTCAAAAGGTGCTAAGGTAGTCACAATTGGTGGACTTCACGGCACGATTTTGGAGATTTCCGATGATATCGTAGTGCTTCGGGTTAATGATGTGACCAAGCTTACCTTTGATCGTGGTTCAATCAGCCACTCTATTGTTGAAAAGGAAGACAAAGAGTAGTTTTTTAAAAAGTTATTACAAAAGAAGTGGTGGCCTATAAAAGGCCGAACTGTGACCCACAAGAAAGACACTCTAAAAAAGTGATCTTCTTGTGGGTCTTTTGTATTTTAATCAGAATATTGGTAAAAAAGTGGGATATGGCAGTGAGGGTCTAGAACGAAGGGGGAACCTCAGTCAAAAATATTTCTTAGGGCTGGATTTGACCTGGATCTCATCAGTTCTAAAAAAACAGAGCATAGCGTAAAACGCTGGTGAGATAGCTATGCCAAACAAGGTGAAATGGGAATACTGGAAGAACGCCGGGGTAAAAGTAGTGTCGGGCGAAAGTCCGTAAGTCTTTTGTCTGCTGACGAAGAACTAAAGTGTGCAAAGGCAAAGATCAAGTTACTAGAAGCTGAGGTCGATTTTCAGAGAAAGCTCGAAGCGCTCGAACGGAACAAAGAAAAGCCCTAACGCTTTCAGAGCGCTACGAAATCATTTATCACACACAGCGAGCCCATGGAATACACCGAATGACTCATTATCAATGTTGAGTCGCCACAGTGAGTACTAGTGGCTATTACTGTGACTTGGCTCCGAGCAAAAGCGCCTCTTCGCACATGTTCTTATTAAGACACTTCGACGCCTTACAAAGAAAGGATGGCGCTATGGTAAGATGCGTTTTGAGCATCTCAGCGGTCATCATGAACCACAAGAAGATCCATCGAATAGGTAAGTTTAACCTTGTCATGGCCATACGGAAGCTAATCCATACCATAAGATTGTGAAAGCTACTCAGGAGCATCAGACCTGCGCAAACTTACTGAACGCCAATTTGACCAGAAAGCGCCGGAGAAAGTCATTCTAACCGATATCACGTATCTACGCTACGGAAACGGACAGTGGGCTTATCTTTCTGCATAAAAGATGAAGCAAACCGACAAATTCTTGCCGACTGTGTGGCAGGAACAATGGAGTTATCAATTGTTGAAATAACCATTCGGCGTCTACTGGCACAGCTTGATGGAAGCCTTCATCCAGAAGCCATCTTTTGCTCTGATCAATGCATGCACTACACTCATCCTAAAACTCGGCTTCAAATCCAAGAGGCAGGTTTTCAACAATCCGTGTCCCGCAAAGGGAACTGCTGGGACATTGCATCGAAGGAGTCATTTTTTGGGCACATGAAGGATGAAATGAGCGTTCGAGATTGTCAGACTCTTACGAAAGTGAAGGCTCTATAGCCTACTATAACTCCAAGCGATATCAATAGACATTAAAAAATGACTCTTGACCAAATTTAGAAGTCATCTCCTTGCGGGCTATGTCGAGGGGGTATTCTTTTAAATCATCCTCAAATCGGGTCACAGTTCAGGGTCGACACTTCTTTTGTTTTCTTTCATTATTTATCGGCATAGAGATCAATAGAAAAGGGCAGTTAGATTTAAAATGATAAATGGTTACTACTTAGGACCCTCAACAGGTGTAAAAGAAAATGAGCCGGAAGAAGCCAGCATAAAGCTAGCCAGAACGGGGTGTCTTTGCTTAATCAAAGTGGAGATAAAACTGCGGATGGCAGCAAACCAATCGTGAAAGTCGGGGGTCCGGAAGCAGCCGGAGATTTTTGTTTGACGACCACCATGCGTAAATCGCGCTCGGTCTGGTTGTTGTCAAAGGGGACTGCAGGGCGGTGCAGGAACTTCAATATTGCTTCCTTGTGAGTAGCGAAGCGGGCAGCCAGATTGCTGGCTTTGCTCTTGCTTTTGCGTCCCCGTGAACCCGTCTTGGCGGGGATCGGAACGCTCGCTACTTCCTTCTGGCTCTTCTCCAGAATCTCATCGTAGCGCTGTTCCATCCGCTGGATCGCTTCTTCGCTCAGTTGGCCTTCAATCATGCGAACGGCCTTCACCTCCCCCCAGCTTTCCTGGAGTAGCACCAGCATCTCGCTCGCCCACGTCTGCTCATCGTATAAGGTAATCCCTTTACATTCCCGCATCAGGTAGGCATTGCACAGTGCGTGTTCAAAGGCAAATATCTCTGGCTTGAAATAGGCACCGTAGCAGTCATGAAACAAAAATATTGAGTTTAAATTTGTAATATTAAGTATTTAATAGATGAAAATTTTAATAAAGTAAAAATATGTTTACAAAACCAAATTGTAGATTTAAAATGAGGTGAGAAAGTGAGAAAATACAAATTTTGGTTGTTTAATTTACTAGTAGAGGATTTATCAAATGAAATCTATTCTAAGCAAAGAAGATTGTAATCTGCTCAAAAGATGTTTCAAGTATATGTTCCCGTATAAATTCAGGGTTATTGTTACGTTTGTTTGCATAGTCTTTGGTCTAATTCTGCAAGTTGTACAACCTTTAATCCTAGGAAAAGTTATCGCCCTGTTGTTCGCCAGAGAATTTCATGAAATGAGCCTGATGTTGATCTATCTGTTTGTAACCGAGTTAGTCCTCACAGTATTCAGTTTCTTTCAATCTTACCTATTTTCTTCACTAAGTGAAAATATCATATATGACTTGAAAAAAGATATGTTTCAAAAGATTACTACACTTCCTGTTAAGGTGTATGACCATATGAAGATCGGTGAAATGATATCGCGCCTTCAAAACGATACTGCGACTGTCGCCAGTATCTTAACTAACCAATTTATCAGTACGATCATTGACATCCTGAGAGTTGTCATCATATGTGTCATCGTGTTTCGCATCAGCATTCCGCTTTCCTTGGTGATTTTACTTAGCTTTCCAATTACATTTTTCATTTTTACTATCACGGGCAAGAAAATACGGAAAAAAAGTGAAAGTCTGGCTAGGCTTAATGACATCTACTTTAGCAATCTCCAACAATCCATTGCCGGAATTAGGGAAATCAAGAGTTTGGGAATCAAGGGACAGAGAACAATCCAGTTTCTTAATCTTGCGTTATCTCTAAAAGAAAAAAATATAAACATTAATGTTACGAGTACTGTAGCCAGATCATTGTCGCAAATATCTTCTTTTATCTCCAATATTGGAGTTATGGCGTTGGCCGGGTACCTCATTTATAAAGGAGATTTGAATATTGAATACTTCATTGCGTTTTCATCCTATACCGGCCAGTTGAGTGGTTCATTAATGAATATTACGCAAATCAGCAGTACTGTCCAAAATGCGCTAACGTCACTTGTAAGAATATTTAGTCTGCTTGATGAATTTGGTTACAAGAGAGAACGGTTTGGAAATGTACTAAAAGAAGAGATTGAAGGAGAAATCCATTTTTGCAATGTCTCTTTCGGGTATCAGGAAAATATACGGATTCTAGACGATTTGAGCTTTAGCATTGCCAAAAATTCCACAACAGCGATTGTGGGGAGCAGCGGCGGAGGGAAATCTACAATATTCAATTTGCTGCTTCATTTTTATGAGGCTGATAAAGGGCGAATTGAGATTGATGGAATAAATATTAATAAATTCACAGAAGAAACGTTACGCAAACATATAGCGGTAGTACATCAAGCACCGTATTTGTTTAATGCAACATTTACAGAAAATATGTTGATTTCGAGTGATAAAGCTACTGTGGAAGAAATGATTGAAATTTGCAAAAAAATCAAAATACATGATTACATAAGCAGTCTTCCTGTTGGCTACAACACTGTCATTGAAGAGAATGGTGTGAATTTGTCAGGCGGGCAAAAGCAGCGGATTGCAATTGCTAGGGCGATGCTTAAGAATTCCAAAATTATTCTTTTCGATGAAGCCACTTCGTCGCTGGATAATGAAACCCAGCAGATGGTTAGGGAACTGTTAGAATTGGCAGCTGATGACCACACGGTTGTAATTATTGCACATAGGCTATCAAGCATCATTAATGCGGATGAGATACTGATTATTGATTCCGGAAAGCTGGTTGGGCGGGGCAGCCATAGGCAGCTCTTGAATGATAATTTCACCTACCAGAAATTATATGATAATGAGCTAGAGTGCAGAGGATTAATAGGCTGATATATGTTTCAGAGTGAAATACCATTCTGAAATTTATATATATTCTTTTACATACGAAAGGAGGCGAACTGAAATGAAAAAGTTGTATAAAAAAAATATTTCTCATATGCATACTGTGGAGGCATATGCAGACTGTCATCTTTCTTGTGCTTGTTATTGTCCTACCTGCAACTGCCTTGTATCAAACTACCTGTCTATCGCTGATACCAGAGTTGGCAATAACGCCATTGCTATGCAGAATGTTTCTGTTGCAGCGGCTCAAGTAAAATAAAGCTAAATAAACCGGGCTCGAGAAAAAGAATGTACTACTTCCTATTTCCAGAGCCCGGTGTTTTTTGAAATACCGCAGAAGTTTGACTACGCTAAAATAAAGGAGAAATTCCATTGCTGACCGAAATAAAGCCATTAATTCATACTTTCAAGAATATGAGCCAGTTTTATTTCTTTGATGTTAATAAAAATAAGATTATAAATATTGATGAGGAAACGTACAGGGCTCTAAATGATCCAGATCCGACATTAATAGAGGGGATACCTGTGATCAGAAAGCTGCAAAGTCAGGGATACCTGTCAGTGAATAGAGCACAAGAAATTAAACATGCCAATGGTGAGATACTGGAAGAGTTGCTAGGTTATAATTTAAAAAAGATTATTCTTCAAGTAACGCAAAACTGCAATTTCAGATGTAATTATTGTGTGTATTCAGGATCTTATGTTAACCGGGTACATAACAACAAAAGGATGGATTTTGCTGTAGCCCGTAAGGGAATAGATTTTCTGATCGCACATTCCAAGGATGCACAGGAGATTGATATCGGCTTTTACGGCGGTGAGCCCCTTCTGGAAATAGATTTGATTATTCAATGCATGGATTATGCGATTCAAGTGGCTGAAGGTAAAAATGTATCTTTTAGCTTAACTACAAACGGCAGTCTGTTAAATGAAACCAATGCAAAAAAATTGCTGGGTTATAATCTTAGAATTACAGTCAGCTTGGATGGACCTCAAGAGGTTCATGATAAGAACCGGACCTTTGCATCTAACGGATGTGGAACGTTCAATACAGTCTACAACAATATAAAAAGAATTGTACAAAAGTATCCCTCCATTAAACAAAATCTCTCATTCTCAATGGTCATAGATCCTACAGCCCAATTCAGTTGTCTGGATGAATTTATCGGGAGTGAAGAAGAATTTTTTAACGAGTCTTCTGTAATCGGAAGTTTTATTTCCAATGCGTACCGAAATGAAGAAGTCCGATTCAGTGAAAATTTTATCGGGGAATGGGAATACAGCAGGTTCAAATATTTATTGTTTGTACTGGGCAAGGTCTCGAAGGCTAACAATTCACAGCTGATCAGATCTTCATACCGTGAGCACTTTGATTATGTCAGTAAATCACATAGAAATATTGCACCTATTGCTAAAGCCGACCATCACTCAGGTCCTTGTGTGCCTGGCCAAATTCGATTGTTTATGAGTACCGATGCTTTCTTTTATCCTTGTGAAAGAGTCAGCGAAACCTCAGATATTATGAGAATAGGCAGCATTGAAGAAGGGTTTTACTTTGACAAAATAGAAGAGTTGCTGAATGTCGGCAAGCTAACGGAAGATAACTGTAAAGATTGTTTTGCATTCCGCAATTGCAAAATATGTGCTTCTTTATCTGATGACGGGACTAAGCTAAGCAGGGAGACGAAGTTAAAAGCCTGTCAGGATGTCCGCTATAATCTAGAAGAAGTGCTAAAAGATGTTGTTACTCTGAAAGAGTGTGGATTGAAAAAGGAAATGATCCAGAAGGCTATGAGTTGATAAAAGTGGAGGGAACTTTTTTGAAAAAAGAAAACGTGTTGATTTATCCGTATGATTCGCAGTTTACCCCTATGCTAAGGGACAAGGGATTCAGAGAACGTTATGATCAGGTTTTTATATCTTCTCTGCCAGGGTGGGGATTATGCGGCAAAGATGCTTCATACACCGATGGAGGAGACCTCATTGGTATTACGGTAAGCCAAGAGTTCGAGCAAATGCTGGGTGAAGTCGATACTGTGATTTTTGCTGAAACGGATAATTCTTATAGCTTTAAGAATAATATCTTGCCAAAAGTTACAGCTGCAATAGAGGCAGGTAAAAATGTTATTTTCCTCATGAAGATTACTGAGCAGTTTCATACAATACGAGAGCAATGTATACACAAAGGTGTTCAATTCACCAGCTATAGGGAAAGTAATATTGAAGAGGCTTATCAGCCAGCGGTATCAGTTCAGGAAATTGAGGACTGTAGAACTCCTATTCTGGCGCTTATCGGTTTAGCTGAGTACACAAATAAATTTAAGTTGGAGTTGGAATTAAAAGCAGCTTTTGAGGATATGGGTTATAGAGTGAGTGTTGTTGGCTCAAGGCCTTATTGTGAATTTATGGGTTTTCATTCCTTTCCTACATTTATGAATGAACTAACAAACGAGTCTGATAAAATTTTGAACTACAACAAATATATCATGCATATAGAGGCTACAGAAGAACCGGACTTAATTATTATCGCTGTACCGGGCGGATTCATGCGCTATAACAATAAAATCACTAATGACTTCGGCATTACGGCGTATGAAATTTTTCAGGCTGTTGTACCTGATACAGCTGTGCTTAGCTTATTCCATGAGAGGTATACTTCTGAGTATATAGAGGGGATTTTAAATTCTATTAAGTACAAATTAGGCTTGGATATCGATGCAATTAATATCGCGAACCGGCAAATTGACTGGATTGAAATGGTTAGTTCTCAGCCCGGGCAGGTCAGCACCCTTACACTGAATTTGGATTTCATGAGAAAAAGCACCGCGGAATGCAGGCTTGTTACTTCTATTCCTGTATTTAATACAATGGAAAAGGGCGACAATGAAAAAATCGCCAATCTCATTATTGATAAATTATCTGAAGCTGAATTGGCTCTTAATTTCTAAAGCTTAAAGGAGAATATGTGAACATGGAGATTTTAAGTCAGGAAGTAACGGTTACGGAGATTGCACATGTAGTAGATGAAATCCTGAAGAACAAACTTCAGCTAGATTCGGATAGCTGGGGCAATGACAAATTTAATCAAAGCTTTATGGATGTGCGTGTAAATATGAGGGCAAGACACCTTCTTACGTTGTATTTTGAAATTGAAAAGTCTTTTGGGGTTTCGATTCCAGAGGAGGACATCGTGACAGGAAGGTTTAAAACAATAAATAATATCGCAGTCATAATCCGCAATGAACTTGATAACCAAACAAACAGCTAGCGGAGGTAGGCTTGAACGTTCAGGCAGGATAGCTGTTTGTATTATAGATGATGGTATAAATGAAAAAACATTTGCAACAGGCAAGCTGGAATATAACAAAGAAATCAGTGAGAGCCTTGTCATCACTGACAGGCAGCACTATGACAAATTCGCTTTAAACCATGGAACAGTATGCGCGGGAATTATTAAGCAGCAAGCTCCCGGAGTATCTTTTTCGAGTGTGAAGATCCTTACAGAGCGGGACAAGCTGGGGGGGACAGTAGACCAATTAATCAGAGCGATTCAATGGTGTGCTGAAAACGAGATCAGAATTGTTAACCTCAGTCTGGGTACTACATCTTTTATGGATTTTGACAAACTTACAGCATGCGTCAACGAGGTTACGGAGCAAGGCTTGATTCTTATAGCAGCTTACCACAATGATGAACGCTACACTGTTCCTGCCTGCTTAACGAATGTTATAGGAGTTAAGAGTTCCGAGGGCATACCCGCCAATCAGTTTCTGTTTGATCCGTATCCTGCTGATGGAATTGACATCACTACGAGCGGGAGACACTCTCTGCGCTCAGCCACAGGAGAAGTAATTGAAACAAGAAATTTCAACAGCTTTGCAACTCCTTTTATTACAGGTGTGGTATATCGTATGCTTTCCTCTAACTTCCATTTGGATTTGGAGGCTATAAAAAAGAAGCTATATAATTTATCAAGCGGAAATAAAATCAAAACGTATAATCCTTACTTAACGGTAAATACGGACTGGATAGTCAAAGATAAAGCGTCTGAACTGATGAACTGCACAGTATACAATGAGATATTGATTACAAATACTTTAACATGGGTATCGCCAGACTTTGAACACGATAGTCAGCAAATATTTAAAAATGCTAAGACAAAAGTCTGGAGCAGTGCGTTTTATAAGGTGTATTTAGCCCAATGGTTGAAGCAACAACAGCCGCAAGCGGATATACCTGCACCAGTGTTGCTTTTTAGGGGTTTGCAAAGAAAAGAAATTAAACTTTTACTCAGCCTAAAAGCTTTATTTCAACAGGATGGATTCGATTCAAAAGTAATTTCTGATTATCCTGGGGATTTAATTTGGGATATCGAATATATGCCCCTAGAAGTAAGTGATGCTGCATTTTTTTCATTTATCTACAGTAAGTATCTTTGTGACTTAATGATAGTGAGCAGAGAGGCTGTGGCTCTCGATAATCTGGAGAGCCAGTATGATATAGTTCTTGATGTCCTCGACCCACCGGATAACGATACCGAACAAGAGTTTAGTTTAGATCCGGATAAAGAGTGTAACTACTTGGTTTGGGTAAACGGAGATTTTTTTAAAGGAACTGTGCAGGAAATGTATGATTATATGAAGCAGCTGCTGCTGGACTAAGGGGGCTGTCCCAAAAGGATTATAAAAACCCAGGGATGACCCCTGTTTTTAATTTTGTGAAAAAAAAGAAACTATTCTTTGGTAAAATGGAAGTAACGAGCAACCATTTAACACGAAAGGAGCAGTTTCTTTTGTATATTGAATATACCATGAATCAACTGTGTCTGCTAATGGATTTGGAGGAAGATATTCCGGAAAACCACCTGGTCCGTGTTGTAAATGAGGCCGTCAATCGGTTGGATAACCACATATTTGACGTCGCCTATCCGGGAGGTGGACGAGACAGTTATCATCCTAAAATGCTGACCAAAGTCATCATCTACGCGTATACCTAACGGATTTACTCCTCTCGTCAAATGGCCAAAGCCGTCAGAGAAAATATCATGTTCATATGGCTGGCCGCTAGGCAGAGTCCCGACTTCCGAACCCTCAACCGATTCCGCTCGGAGCGGATGAAAGCCGTGCTGGAGACGGTATTCACCTCGGTGCTTCAGTTTCTTGCCAAGGAAAACTACGTCAAACTGGACCACTACTTTGTGGATGGAACCAAGATCGAAGCGAATGCCAATCGCTATACCTTTGTGTGGGGAAAAGCGGTGGTCAAGCATAAAGCAAAGCTGCAGGAGAAAGTACGCACCCTGTTTGCCACCATTGAGGAGAGCGAAAAGCAAGAGAAGCATGAGCAGGGAAGCCGCGATCTGCTTGAACTGGGAGAAGCGTCAACACTGACCAGTGAAAAGTTGGAGATAGTGGTCAAACAAATTGAAGAAAGACTTCAGGAAAAACCAAAGGACAAACCCTTAACCAAAGTGGTACGGCAGCTTCGTAAGGATCTGCTGCCTCGTTTGCAAAAGTATGAGCATCAGCAGCAGGTGCTAGGTGAGCGAAACAGCCACAGAAAAACGGATCCGGTAGCTATCTTCATGCGAATGAAAGAAGATCATATGCGAAACGGTCAACTCAAACCAGGCTACAATGTCCAAATCGGAACCGAGAATCAATTCATTCTCGGTTACAGCGTTCACCAACGACCAACCGATACCCGCTGCTTAAAGCCCCATCTGGAGAAGGTCAAGGCTTTGCTGAGAAGACAACCCAAAGTCGTGATCACAGATGCTGGCTACGGCGGGAAGAAAACTGCGCGTATCTGGAAGAGAAGCAAATGGAGGCCATCGTCAAATACAATACCTACCACAAAGAGAAGACAAGGAAATGGAAGCAGGACATCAGCAAAGTTAACAACTGGATCTACGATGAGGGAAACGATGAATGGAGATGCACCGCAGGTCAACCACTGACCTTTCGCTCTGAAAGCCAGACAAAGACGGAAAGTGGCTATGAGATTCGTACGCGTCATTATCAATGCAGCAACTGTAAAGATTGCCCGCTAAAACCGTCTCGTACAAAGGCGAAGGGGAATCGCAGCCTTCAGATCAGCCTTCCCTATCTTCGCTATAAGCAACAAGCCCGGGAGAAGTTACGCAGTGAAGCGGGCTATGTGCCCCTAGCCGTTCGCCGGATGATTGAACCGGAGAGCATCTTCGGGCAAATCAAGAACAATCGAGTATTTCGACATTTCCTGCTTCGTGGCTTGTCTAAAGTGAGCCTGGAGGTCGGGTGGCTTTCGCTTGCTCATAACCAGTTAAAATAAGGAGCTATGGACCAAAGAAGTCAAACAGACGGGCAAAGCTAACGCTTTACCCGTCTGTTTTTTAGTGCGGCGTGCCCAGAGGCACGCATTATCTAGTTGGTGAAAGTCCAACCCAAGGATGGGCCAAGCCACCTTGGTAGCTAGGATGCTTGCGCATGGCGAAATCTGTGTGTAAAAGCGCATCGACAAAAGTACCTGTCGGAGACAGGGCGAGCAACAACCCAGGCCGCAACATGAAGTGAATCCTGCCGCGTCGTCAAAAAGGCCCTGCAAAGGGGAAGAGAGGAAGCCGAGTCTCGTCCATATAGACGAAGGCCAAGGAAGCTGTAAAGAACTTGGAACAACAGCGAAGAATCCTCCGGCGTATAGGGAACGGCATGGGTTGAAAGATAATGCAGTGAACTGGGGAGACCCTCCCCCACACGGGAATTTTTTTTTTAGGAACCCGTAAAGAGACGCTCTATAAGTCCAAAAGACGAAGTGAACCGTCTGTGGGAAGGGAGTCCGAGGGGCTCATAGTACCGAAGAACCTAAGGACAACATAACCTTAGGGAGGGAAGGAGCCCTGCTTTGTTTTTGCTTTTGGAGGAGGTACGAGTGAGTGAATGCCAATCGGCTAACGACACCCAAGGAAAAAGTTCAACAACTCCAAGAAAAGCTAGGTCATGCGGCCAAGGCGAACAAAAAGCGTAAATTCCATGCGCTGTATGACAAGATCTATCGGTGGGATGTACTGTGTGAAGCGTGGAGACGAGTGAAAGCCAACAAAGGAGCCGCAGGAGTAGATGCAGTGACGCTAGCAGATATTGAGGAACAAGGAGAAATACCGTTTCTCAAGGCATGTGAGCGAGAGCTTAAAGAAGGCAACTATCATCCGCAACCTGTAAGGCGACACTATATCCCGAAGAAGGATGGCAAGCAAAGGCCATTAGGTATACCCACTGTGCGGGATCGAGTCCTACAGATGGCAACCAAACTAGTGATTGAGCCCATCTTTGAAGCTGATTTTGAGGAAGTATCCTTCGGGTTTCGCCCGAAACGAAGTGCTAAACAAGCGTTGGATCGTATTCGTAAAGCCTGCAACCGCAAAGGAAATTGGGTAGTCGACGTCGATATCCAAGGCTATTTTGACAATATTAATCAAGAGAAGCTCATGAAGTTGGTGCAGATGCGTATCAATGACAGGCGGATATTGAAATTAATACGAAAATGGCTACAAGCGGGAGTTATGGAAGAAGGAAGGGTAAGACGCTCGGATTTAGGGACTCCGCAAGGAGGAGTGATTTCACCGCTCTTTGCGAATTTCTATCTAAATTACTTCGACCAATTGTGGGAGAAACACGGAAAAGGAGTAGGGGAGCTCACGAGGTATGCAGACGACTGTGCGCCACGAAGGCTTGGTGCTTAAAAGCACCAAGCCATGCTGGACAGAAGATGAGAGTAGGCCTCTCGAAACCGCTGTGCAGGCGGAGGTTTCAAACCACCTTAAGCTGCTGTGGTCAAAAGCCATGGTGGTGAGCGTTAAGGAAAAGGCAAGGCTAGACCTTGTCAGGTATGTGACACGGAGACGAACACAAGTGAACCACTGATAAAGTGTCGAAAGCGTAGAAATGTCATCAAAACCAGGGGGGAGTCGTTAACCTGGGATCAGTCTGGAAGCAACCTGTTTACCGACCAGATGGTGACCGGCATGAAGGTGGCGTGAACGTGACATAGGCTTCTGTATCGGAACGTGGGAACCTACGACTCCGATGCTAATGGAAAAATCCAAGCGGAAATCCCGCAAGGATGAAAGTACAAATGCGGAGTATAGGGGCGGAACAGCCCGTAGTAGCAATGAACCCATTAAAAAGGTGGCGGAGCCAAGGGGCTGTGTTATCCCGTTTTGGAAATTCGTCAACTGCGAAAGTGGGAGGAACCAATGGACAAAACAAAGTCGTATGAAATTTCAAGGCACACCGTATGGGAAGCTTACAAGCTAGTCAGAGCGAACAAAGGAGCTGCCGGAGTCGATGGACAATCGATTCAGAAGTTTGAAGAAAACCTGAAAGACAATCTCTATAAAATATGGAATCGAATGTCCTCGGGAAGCTATATCCCTCCTGCAGTCAAAGCGGTAGAGATACCGAAGAAGAATGGTGGGGTGAGGATGTTAGGTATCCCTACCGTCGCAGATCGCATTGCACAAATGACAGTGAAGCTGACCTTTGAGCCGTTAGTGGAACCCATATTCCACTCGGACTCTTATGGGTACAGACCTGGGAAATCGGCGATTGATGCTGTTCGAGTAACAAGAACTCGATGTTGGCGATATGACTGGGTGTTGGAATTTGACATCAAAGGTCTGTTCGACAACATCGACCACGAGTTGCTTATGAAAGCAGTGAAGAAGCATACAGATTGTCCTTGGGTCATCCTCTACATTGAAAGATGGTTAACGGCTCCATTTCAAATGAAGAATGGAGACAAAGTAGAACGAAGATCCGGCACCCCGCAAGGCGGAGTCATCAGTCCAGTACTTGCTAATCTGTTCATGCACTATACGTTCGACCAATGGATGGTAAAAGAGCATCCGAATAATCCGTGGGCAAGATATGCGGATGATGCAGTGATCCATTGTCGGACGCAAAAGGATGCGGAACGACTGGAGAACGACTCAGGGAACGGTTCAAACAATGCAAACTCGAACTGCATCCAGAGAAAACCCAGATTGTTTACTGCAAAGATACGGATCGAAAGGGAGATCATCCTGAGATTAAGTTCGATTTTCTAGGGTACACCTTTCGTCCAAGAAGATCGAAAAACCGGTATGGGAAATTTTTCGTTAACTTCACACCAGCAGTGAGTAATAAGGCGTGTAAAGCAATGAGACAGACCATAAGAGGTTGGCGAATGCATTTGAAACCTGACATTGAGATTGAAGACTTGTCGCGGAAGTACAATGCTGTCAAAAGAGGTTGGATCAACTACTACGGACACTTCTACAAGTCGCAACTATATCCCGTCTTACGTCATATGGATCTAGCCCTTGTTCACTGGGCTAGAAGGAAATACAAAAAGCTCGAACGACATAAAACTAGAGCGACAAGATGGTTAGGACGACTAGCGAGGAATCTTCCTCATTTGTTTGCACATTGGCAGATGGGAATACTGACTGCGACTGGATAATGGGAGCCGGATGAGCCGAGAGGTTCACGTCCGGTTCTGAGAGGGACTAAGGGTGTGATTCCCTTGGTCTACTCACCTTGTAGTGGTTTGCAAAACGAAAAAGGACGCCGAACATGCGTATGAGCTCATACGCAAAATTATGGAGCGTTTGGAGTTAACCCTGCACCCGACCAAAACCCGCATTGTAGGATTATGGACGGAGACGAAGGATTCGACTTCTTGGGGATGCATCACCGGAAAACCAAAGCAGAAACATCCCAAGGCAAGGTGTACTACACCACACAACAGTGGCTAACGAAAAAGGCAGAGGAACGCATTCGAGAGGTGGTCAAAGATAGATTGGCACCCCCGAGCATGCGCTCGAAATCGTTTGCGGAACAGGTGAAATGGCTCAATCCAAAGATCCAAGGATGGAGAAATTATTACTACACGAACTATAGCCAAAAGAGATTAGCCAAGTTGGACTGGTATATTTTGCAGCGATTAACCCGGTGGTATGCCAAGAAAAGACAACGTAGAAGATGGATGGGTTCACTGTCAGAGGTTAGATATATTGCCGTCCAGTATGGACTTGAAACGCTATTGTAAACTGTATGCCCATGAATGACGAACATCGGAAAGCCGTATGAGGGAAAACCTCATGTACGGTTTGATGAGGAGGGGCTGGTCAGGCCAGCCCTTTACTCTAGATTCAAAAATTAAAAAACAACAAGCCTCAATAGTCTGAGCTTGCTGTTTTTTTTAATTAGCTTTTGCACGATTTCGAACAGAAAGTGATTCTTCTCCGCTCCATAGTGTTAGCTTGGCCAGTTGAACCCCCATTGAGGTAGCAAAGACTGCGAGTAGACTTCCGCCAATCATATCGGTCAGCCAATGAATGCCCAGATAAAAAATACCAAATACAATAACGGTTGCGGAAATGGTCGTAATGATCATCCAGCGGCGATTGCCTGAACGGTAAGCCAAGAGGGCCATTGTAACCGAAATAGAGGTATGCAAACTAGGAAAACAGTTGTTAAGACCGGAGAGTGGTCTATATTCCTGTTCAAACTTGGGGAACACATCTAGCATTGTAAATCTTACTCCTGCAGGAATATATGACCACACTTCGTCTACCGGAAAATACAGATAGAACGGAATGGCTAGGGAATAATTGATAATAATTGCATAGCAGGTCGCGTACAGCATTAATCGATTCTTACTCAGCACATAGACTCCGAGGGAAGCAGCCAGCACAGATTGAAGCATGAAAATGTAAAAGAATACAATGATTGGTGTCAGCCATGGAGTATAGAATAATTGCTGTAAGTTGTGGACAAAATGTCCCTCCAGCCCAAAAATAAAAGATGTAAAATCGGAGGAATAATGAATTTTGTTCTCGATCTGCAGCTCATATTTGTTCAAAGCGAGCACACCGAACGTTCCAACAATTAGCAGCAAGAATTTATAGGAGTGTAGAAGTTCCTTTCCAATTTCAACTACAGCCAGTAAAGGATTGCGCCGAGATCCAATCCATATCAGTAAAACAACAAGCAGAGCGGTGTACAAAACAATATAGTTCATTGATTGGTAAAGCAAAGCAATCGAAGCCTCCTTGATTATTCATAAAAAGTTTAATGAAAATATTTTAACATATTTTCAAGGAATGGTTTCAATTATTTTTAATTGAAAATTTTTAGGATCTTTGTAGATTCACACCGAACATCCCACCAAATGCGCCAATAGCAGCAGCAGCCATAATCCAGAGCAAATCTGCACCTGTAGGAGAATTGTCGAGTGCCATGAATCCGATTAAAAGAACAATAATACCATAGAAGGCACCTGTAAGGCATCCTTGGTACCAGCCCTTACGTGTGGCTCTGCGCCCCGCTGTTAGTCCGCCGAAAGCGGCGGAAATGCCGTGTACGATATAAGTATACATTGAAAGATCCTGCTCCTTCAAACTACTGCCCCAGAGTAAAAGTGAGAGGACCAATGCGCCCATCAGCATCCAAAGGAAAGATCGGCATAGACCGGATAATACAGGATTGGCTATTCTCCAAGAAAACATTCGCCGGATTAAGTACATAGTACAACCTCCTAAAAGTTTTGATAGCATAAGTTTCATTCGAATCATTGACTTAGTTTTATTGTATGGGACGGCTTGCCCCAATAGTACAAGAATAGGCATTGCTGAGCTTTTACCATTAATTAATATGAAGGTTTCCGAATGTTCCCTGAGCAGAGCGGTCAGAATAGGGTTACATTAATCCGCCTGTGAGGAACGCTTATGGGTGAGAGTAGGAGGGGAGCGAAGCCAATATGTTTCAGCATATTACTACCCATATCTTTTTGACCGTGCTGATGTATTTCTTCATTTACCTGGCTATGCGTATTATGGGGAAAAGGGAGATCGGAAAATTGTCGGTATTTGATCTCACGATCTCAATCATGATTGCTGAGATTGCTGTTTTTGTAATTGAGGATATCGAACGGCCTATCTATGACGGAGTCGTGCCCATGGCCACACTTGTCCTGATTCAGGTGCTCGTCGCCCAACTTAGTCTTAAGAGCAGGAAGGTGCGGCTAATGATGGATGGTAAACCTAGTGTACTCATTTCGGATGGGAAGCTCCACCGGAAAGAAATGCGGAGACAGCGATATAACATAGACGATCTGCTGCTGCAGCTGCGCGGCCAGAATATTGACAGCCCTGCAGATGTGGAGTTTGCCATTCTGGAGACGAGCGGTCAGCTTACTGTTATTGAGAAAAATAAAGGTGTTTCGTCTACAAATCAAACTGGGAATAGCAGCACGGAAGCCGAAAATGATAAATTGGGAAAGAGTTCTAATGAACATAGCTCCTCGATGGTTAAGCTTCCAAAGCATAAAATCAGGTATGAGGGACTTCCGATTCCACTGATTATGGATGGAAAGGTACAGGATGATAATCTTGAAATGATCGGCAAAACCAGATTCTGGCTAAGAACCCAAATTCGGCAGAAGGGTGTGTCTGATTTTCGTGATGTATTTCTATGTTCTGTTGACCATAAGGGAATGATTTATGTGGATCGACTACGCTCTTGATCATTGATAATTTGATGATTGCTAGTGCTTTATAAAGGGCAGACGGTC
The DNA here is from genome assembly GCF_009664975.1 of Paenibacillus monticola. Classification (GTDB taxonomy): domain Bacteria; phylum Bacillota; class Bacilli; order Paenibacillales; family Paenibacillaceae; genus Paenibacillus_AQ; species Paenibacillus_AQ monticola. The sequence continues at coordinate 272,303 of NZ_WJXB01000010.1, read as the reverse complement.
AAAATCACGCAGAGAGATAAGGCCGGCCATCAGGCTGATCCCAAAATATAACAACATTCCACAAGCCGCGGCAAATAAGAATTGAATCCAGTGTGCATCGGCTACAGGGACGGCAGTGTATACATAATGCACTCCGGCACCCATAATAATCATTGCTGCTCCTGTTTTAACTATGTCTACTAGTCGCAGCGATAATGAAATCAGCTTAACTACACTGTAACCGTGCAGCAGGGTTACAAGGATGCTATTAACTATAATGGCGATAATTGCGCCATAAATCCCATACTCGGGCCGCGAGGCTAAGGCGAGAATAATAATAATTTTGACTACGGCTCCAATTAAGGTGTTTATTAATGCCCGTCCCGGCCGATCCATAGCTTGAAGAGCGGCTTGTAAAGGGGCTTGAACATATAGAAATAAAGCGAATGGCGCCATGAGGCGCAGCATGGGTGCAATATCTGCGTTGCCGTACATGATATCGCATAACGGTACCGCAAGAATATACATAACTACTGCAAAGGGGGCACCGGTTACAAGAGCCAGCCGGAGTGCCTGGTGCATCCGTTTATGGATTGTAGGCAAGTCACGACGTGCAGCAGCCTCTGATAATGATGGCACCAAAGCTACAGCAAGAGAAGACGTCAGTGCACCAGGAAGCAGCAGCAAAGGGATGACCATTCCTTGTAAAGCGCCATATTGTGAAGTTGCAACTGCAGTAGCTATTCCAGCAATGGCAAGGCTGCGCGCAGTAATAATGGATTCCAGCAGATAAGAGATTGAGCCAACAAGCCGACCGGCTGTAACAGGAATGGAGATGCCTAGTAAGCGTCTCAGAATGGTTGGATGTCCTGCACCGGATTGCTGAGGAGAGCCTTTGGCTTGGGAACCCACCAGCTGTGCCGGTGCGGAATTACTTTCTCTATTGTCTTTTTTAACAATGACATAATATTGCCATAATAGGACCACCATTCCAGCGATCTCTCCGACGGTTACACCAAGCATAGCCCCTGCCGCAGCATAAGCGATGCCCTTGGGAAGCAGCAGCCATGAGAACCACAGCATGAAGAATATCCGAATCACCGTCTCCAGAACGGAAGAGAGCGCTGATGGAATCATATTCTGCCTGCCCTGAAAATACCCACGGTATATTGAGGATACTGCAACAATCCCGATCATGGGAGTCATGCCTATAAATGTATAGTAAACTCGGCTATCTGTTAGAATTACATTAGAGACCCATGAAGCGCTGATTAGAGCAACTGTAGTGAAAAATACTCCGAGACAAAGGCTAAGGGTGAGTCCTGTGCGTAGTATTCGACGAGACTTATCTGGGCGCTGCTCCCCTTCTGCTTCTGCTACCATTTTGGCAATAGCGAGTGGAATTCCCCCAGTAATCACGGTAACCAATACGAGGAAAAATGGATATCCAAGCTGATAAAGGCCTACACCCTCCGCTCCGATAATGCGCGGTAGGACAATACGTGGAATAAAGCCCAGCATACGATTAGTGATGCCGGCGGCAAGCAAGATTAAGGTTCCTTGAATAAAGCTCTGTTTTCTTAAATTAAGCCGCTGCTTCCTCAAAGGGCACTCCTTCTTCCCAAAATAAAATGAACACTGATAAACTTGTCTCTTCTTATGGATATGCTGTACCTGTACTACTGCATGACTAGCTGAGCGTTCATCTTTTTGTTTGCGGAAGAAGGAAAGGAGCCGACTGGGGTCGAATACTTATTTTGAGCATGCGTATATGAGCGATCTTTGGAGGTGTGATCACGTGGAAGCGGAACAATGGAATCATGACGATCTTAGCGTAGAAATCGAAGCCATGTGCCGCAGCAAAGCGGAGGAATTCCGTCTCCTAGGCTATGAGTATGTAACCGGTAAGGATATTTGGGACTGTATCAGCCGTAATTACGCTAAGGAAGGCACCCCTCCCTTACATAAGCTGGTGAATGACATTTATTCCTTGAAGGCCAATAGTTACATGAACTATCTGACTATTGCCGCTTATCGGGGGTTGAACTGAATAAAAGGAACGATTTTCTTTTGCAAACGGCTACGCAAAGCGGTAAAGTAGAGGAGACATCAACTTCACAATTCCTATGAAAACGGATGGCTTGCTAACAGAGCAGGGCCGGCCGTTTCTTTGTGTGAATATAGCCCTGTCAATGCTTGCGCGAATTGACGGTGATTTAGCACGTGGCTATAATAGGAATATTGAGTAATGAAAGGGGAACTAGCAAGAGCATGAAGAGACTTATGAGCTTTATAATTACCGTGGTCGTTTTATTAGGCGTCATGGTATTTACCACTCCTGGACTGCTGGACAAAGTTAGGCTTGGTCTTGACTTAAAGGGTGGGTTTGAGATCCTGTACCACGCTGAACCGATGGAGACTGGGGGAGAATTATCCCGGGCTTCGCTGCAAAAAACAGCGGAGAGCCTTGAGAAACGGGCTAACGCTCTTGGAACAAGCGAACCAGAGGTTACTACCGAAGGGACTGACCGTATCCGTCTGAAGATTGCGGGGGTTACCGATGAGGCTGAAGTACGCAAGAAGATGAAAGAACCGGCAGTTCTGACTTTCCGGAGTGCTGCTGAAGGCGATGCTGCTAATACCTATAGCAAAATTGAGCTTGTGGGCAGTGATTTCGTTGAGAATGCTGCAGAGGTTGAACGTGACAAATTGAATCAACCGATTATTAGCATTAAGGTTAAGGATAAGAAAAAATTCGCGGAAATTACCGAGCGGTTACTTGGTAAGGAAATGGCTATTTATCTGGATGAGCAATTATTGTCTACTCCCCCCACAGTCAGAGCAGTGCTTACCGATGGGGCTGCCTCAATTTCTGGAGGCTATACTATTGATCAAGCCCGAGAACTGGCTGATACGATTAACCTCGGTGCATTGCCACTGAAGCTTACAGAGAAGTATTCTCAGAGCGTTGGCGCTACATTGGGTAAAAAATCTCTTGATCAAACAATCATGGCTGGTCTTATTGGTTCCTTGATTATTTTGATCTTTATGATCATGATGTACCGCTTGCCTGGTATTCTGGCCAGCTTCGCACTGATCTTGCATACCTGGCTCTTGATCCTTATATTTGTTATTGCGGACTTTACTTTAACCCTACCCGGTATTGCCGCCTTTATTCTCGGTATAGGGATGGCGGTCGATGCCAATATCATAACGAATGAACGAATAAGAGAAGAGATGCGCAGCGGCAAGAGTATTTTGTCTTCCGTTAAAGCGGGAAATAAGACCTCTTTCCGTACCGTTATGGATGCGAATGTAACGACAATTATTGTAGCGGCCGTAATGTTTGCATTTGGTACGGGTGCGGTAAAGGGTTTTGCACTGATTCTGATTGTGGAAATTGTGCTTAGTATCGCAACAAACCTTTATTTTGCCCATTGGATGCTGACAGTGCTGGTTAAAGCCGGCATTCTGAAAAAGTCCAAGCAATTTGGGGTAAAGGAGAGTGACATCCGTGCGCTTTAAGAAAGAGTATGATTTTGTACATCTAAGTAGATATTTCTATGTTTTTTCCATCGCTCTTACAGTTGCCGGTCTGATCTTCCTGGCTACGATGGGACTTAACTACAGCGTTGACTTTAAGGCTGGTTCCAACGTCGATGTATCTCTATCTAAGAATCTGACATTGGAACAGATTAATCCAGCCATTAGTGATGTGGGTATATCCAGTGAACCTAGCATTACAATTGGTGAGAAGCGGGTTAATATCAGATATGATGAAGTGCTTGAAAGTGATCAAGATGCGGCACTGCAAACAGCGGTGAAGAAGCTGGACGCCAAAGCATCTTTTGAGATCAATACCGTGGACACAGAAATGGCTAAAGAGTTAGCACGCAATGCTATTTATGCGGTACTCATTTCTTGTCTGGGTATTATTGCTTATGTAAGTATTCGTTTTGAATGGCGTTTCGCCTTGGGTGCGATTGTTGCGTTGATGCATGATGCATTTATAGTCGTTGCGATCTTCTCAATCTTCCGGCTAGAGGTGGATATGACCTTCATTATTGCGGTGCTTACGATTATTGGGTACTCCATTAATGATACGATTGTTATCTTTGACCGTATTCGCGAGAATCTGCGTTTTGGCAAACAGAAAACGTATGAGGATCTGAAGATTTTGGTCAACAAGAGCGTAGCCCAAACCCTGATGCGATCCTTATACACAGCATTTACGGTATTCATCGCTGCATTCTGCCTGTTGATACTTGGCGGCGAATCGATCAAAATGTTCTCGCTCGCAATGGTTATCGGATTGCTCTTTGGTGCCTATTCCTCTATCTTTATTGCAAGTCCTCTCTGGTTGCTGCTTAAGAAGCGCCAGAAATTACCTGTAAAGAGTAGTACAGCCAAATAAACGCTTACCTTATCTTTTTGTAAGTATCTAAAGGATCGGTACGAGTATATTTCTAATATTTTTCGAAAAGCCGCGTCAAAGGCGACGCGGCTTTCGAAATCTTTGGAGTAACTAACATGAGATTACTTGCTAGTGGTAAGGAGGGACCCTGTATGAATAACAAACAATCACCGCAAAGTGAGACGGTTGCCTGGACAGGGATCGTCAGCGATGTTGCTCTGGCTGTAGCCAAGGGAGGCTTCGGTTATATTTCCGGCAGCAAGGCATTGATGGGTGATGCTTTATATTCTGGAGCGGATGCCGCAGCCAAACTGTCGGAGATTCTTCCGTGGCGCTCAGAACAGGGGGAGAAGCATAAATACCTGCAGCGGATCAGTGACCGGCGGGGGAATAAGGAACCGATTGTAGCCGTTCTTTTCTCCGTATTAATTCTGATGGGTGGTCTGCAAGTTGCATTCTCCGCGATACGTGATTTAACGAGTGGACATTTATCAACACCCGGCCAATTGGCACTTATTACAGTTGTAGCGTCTATTTTGCTTAAAGAAGCAGTATTTCAGTATCAATATCGGTATTTCAAAAAAATCGGCGATGGCAGTCATGCTGCTTATGCAGATAGTCACCGCTTCAGCTTGTATACTTCGATTACTGTATGTATGGGGATTTCCCTTTCCATGGTTGGTGGCTATGTCGATTGGCATCCCTTGCTGTACATGGACCCGATTGCGGCTCTACTGGCAGGTTGTTTGGTTCTCCGCAAAGGTTATATTCTTATTGTAAGTTCGGTCTCAGGCAAAAAGGTACAGGAACTTCCCTCGGAAGAGGCAGCCAACTTTATTGAAACCGTGCAACGGGTTCATGGGGTAATTCGTGTAGAACACTTAAAGGCACTGGAACAGGGCCGTTATGTCAATCTGCAAGTCAAGATCAGTGTCAATCCTCGAACTTCGGTTATGGAGGCTCAGGATATTTCGGAATGTGCGATAAAGTTGCTGCAGCACAGGTTCATTCATGTTGGTGAAGTTCATATGGATGTAGTTCCTTATGATCCTGGATATCCATACAAAAGCAATCATGAACTGGTGGATAATGATATTCCCACACTGCTTCAGTAGTCCGTAAGGTGAGAGACAGGTGAATTATATTGCTTCATTCAAAAACAAGCTGGCATTCTCCGGCAGCCGATCCCGAACTAGTAAAGGATCTGGCCCGGAGCCTTTCTATTTCCCCATTACTAGCCTCATTACTGGTGAACAGAGGGTTGAATACATCTCATGAGGCGCTACTGTTCATGGATGGCGGTGAGGAAGAACAGCATGATCCTTTTCTGTTAAAGGGCATGTCAGAAGCCGTTCCTCGAATAAGAAAGGCATTAGAGGAAGAAGAACATATCCTTATTTATGGCGATTATGATGCCGATGGTGTGTCCAGTACCGCGCTGATGATCTATCTGCTGCGTTATTTGGGCGCGTCCTTTGATATTTATATACCGCATCGGTCGAACGAAGGTTATGGACTGCATAATCATGCGTTAGATTGGGCTGTGCAGCAGGGAGTCTCACTAGTTATTACAGTGGATACCGGCATCAGTGCCTATCACCAGATTGCCTATGCCAATGGACTCGGAATCGACGTGATCGTCACGGATCACCATGAACCACCGGAGCTTCTGCCTGAGGCCTATGCACTTATTAATCCGAAGCTTCCAGGCTGCCCTTATCCATTCAAAGGTTTGGCTGGTGTAGGAGTAGCCTACAAGCTGGCTCAGGCACTGCTTGGTGAAGAAACTCCGGCTGAGTGGAGTGAGATCGCGGCTATCGGTACTGTTGCAGATTTAATGCCACTACTGGGTGAGAATCGTCAAATCGTGCGCATTGGATTATCAAGTATGCGGAATTCGCGGTTTCCTGGTATACGTGCATTACTTGGCGTTAGCGGGGTAACGATGAACACAGTCAATTCAGTGAACATAGCTTTTGGAATGGCCCCACGTATTAATGCGAGTGGACGTCTGGATCATGCAGGCCGAGCAGTAGCCCTGCTTACTACAGAGCATGCTGAAGAGGCGGAGTTACTGGCTGGAGAACTGGACCTACTCAATAAAGAACGCCAACTGGTTGTCGAAAGAATTGCAACAGAAGCTACTGCTAAGCTGGAAAAAGTACTCGAAGTAGGAGAACTTCCTGATATCATTGTTCTTGCCGATCAGGGTTGGAATGTGGGCGTGGTCGGGATTGTGGCATCCAAGTTGCTGGAGCGTTACTATCGGCCTGTTATTATCCTTGATATTCATCCTGAAACGGGGATGTGCAAGGGTTCTGCTCGCTCAATTCCCGGTCTGGATATCTATGCGGCACTGTCCTCCTGCGCGGATCTGCTAGATCATTTCGGTGGACATCCGGCCGCAGCAGGCATGAGTCTTCATCGTGACTCCATTGGGGCATTTGCTACAGCACTAAATGAATACGCCGCCAGTGTACTGACGCCAGAGCACTTTGTGGCGGTTACAGTCGCTGACGCTGAGGTTTCACTCTCTGAGTTATCACTACAAGCTGCTCTCGACTTGGAGAGATTGGCTCCTTTTGGGATGGCTAATCCGTTGCCGAAGTTCATCGTACGCGGAGTTACGGTGAAGGAGACACGCACGATGGGACAAGGTGGCAAACATCTGAAGCTTGTTTTACAGCAAGGAGACAGCACTATTGAGTCGGTCGCTTTTGGCAAAGGAGCACTATCAGCACTGCTTCCAGGAGGGACAAAGGTCGATGTGTTGGCAGAGTTGTCCGTCAACGAGTGGAATGGCTCACGCAAACCGCAGCTAATGCTGCAGGATTTGGCTGTGCAGGATGCACAGCTATTCGATCTTCGTGGCGCTGTAGACGCTGTAGAGCAAGCGGGGCAGATTAGGGAGTTACTGCTGCCATACAGTGGTAACGGTCCTTACCGTGCTGCTGCGGTGTTTCAGAGTGGACGTATGTCGCCGCAGAGTGAATTGAAAGGCATGTCCCTTTGGGTATATGATAAGGAAATGGGGATTTCAGCGCTCAATAATGAGCAGACAGTAGCGGAGCACGAACCCGTCTCCTTGTTGTGTTTGCTGGATATACCAGAAACTCCGGAACAGCTGGATGCGTTACTTACGGTTTTTCCAGATGCCGATAATATTGCGCTGCTGCATTCGATTAGAGATGGACGTGAACGGTTGCAAATCCCAACGCGAGACCATTTCAAAGCCTTATATAAAATGCTGGCCTCGATTGCTGCTGTGGCAATAGCGGAGAATGAAGTGCTGCTGCGACTCAGCCGCCAGTCATCCATGAGTGTGCGTATGCTCAATATGATGCTGGATGTGTTCGAGGAGCTTGATTTTATCGAACGTAGCCAGGGGAAGATTTTATTTATAACCCAGCCTGCAGCCAAAAGTTTGACTGCATCGCGTCATTTTATCAGACTGGGACAGGTTGCCGAGATGGAGCAGTATTTCATGGAAGGCAGCCGGCTAGAAGTGCAGGAATGGATGCTGTCCCGCCGTTTAGGAGCATCTTAAGAATAGGCTCACCAAACATAGCGTATGCTTTCGAAGTAGTTTTGTACGAAGTGAATTCAGTAAGTTAATGCTCACAAAACAAAGCGTATGCTTCCGAAGTAATTTTGTACGAAGTAAATCGATGGTGTGTAGGCTTACAAAACAAAGCGTATGCTTCCGATGTAATTTTGTACGAAGTAAATCGACGAAGAATAGGCTTACAAAATTTTTAGGAGATGATGATTTGGATTTAAAAGATAGTATTCGTGTGATTCCTGATTTCCCTCAGCCGGGTATCAGCTTTAAGGATATTACTACTCTTCTTAAGGACGGGCCTGCATATCGCCAGGCGATTGATGAGCTTAAAGCACTGGTTGCGCATATGAAGATTGATGTAATTGCCGGACCAGAAGCACGTGGCTTTGTTATTGGCGCACCGCTGGCTTACGCACTGGGTGTGGGTTTTGTACCAATTCGCAAAAGCGGCAAGCTTCCCTTTGATACGATCGAGGTTGGTTATGATCTGGAATACGGTAAAGATACCCTCGCTGTGCACACGGATGCAATCTTGCCCGGACAGAATGTCTTGATCGCTGACGATTTACTGGCTACTGGCGGTACCATTGCTACTTCGGTTAGCCTTGTGGAGCAGTTGGGTGGAGTAGTTGTGGGTGCAGCTTTTCTGATTGAACTAGTAGAACTTGCCGGACGCAACAAGCTTTCCGGAATCGAAGTTGTTTCCTTGTTGACCTACGAAGACTAACATTTCCGGCCTAACTTTTCCCGGGAAATAAAAAGCGGAAGACTGTCGATTACAGACAGCCTTCCGCTTTTTTAAAATATAAGAATTTATATGCTTCACGCAATAATTTATCCTTATATTTCTCGAAGAAACGGGTACCGTCCATATAAAGGACGGCAAAGCCGGTTCATCTTGTTGAAATGATTAATGATTATATCCCAGTATTCAGGGCTTAATGCGCAGACTTATCACTTTCTTTTTCATTGGACAAGCCAAGCACCTCGATAAGCTTGAAGAATAGGGCCAGAACCATGCCGACAATTGTTGCAAGGGCCATGCCTTTGAGTTCTACTCTGCCTAGGGTAAGGGTTGTCCCGCTGATGCCGACAACAAGGACTAGTGCTCCCAATATCATGTTGCTTGCTTTGGAGAAATCGACTTTCTGCTCCACAAAAATTCGTAGTCCGGAGGCTGCGATGACACCGAACAGCAATAGGGATACACCACCCATAACCGGTAGTGGAATGTTGGCGATGACAGCCGAGAAGGTGCCGGAGAATGAGAGCAGAATGGCGATTACGGCTGCCCCTCCGATAACGTACACAGAATAGACTTTAGTTAAGGCCATGACGCCGATATTCTCACCGTAGGTAGTATTTGGTGTGGAGCCTAAGAAACCAGAAATGATCGTGGAAATACCGTTGCCCATAAGCGACCGGTCAAGTCCGGGATCTTTAGTCAAGTCTTTGCCTACAATGTTGCTGGTTACCAGCAGATGTCCAATATGCTCCACAATAACAACAAGGGACACAGGAATGATGGTAAGGATAACTTGCCAGTCAAAGGTAGGTGTGACTATAGTTGGATGTGCGAAAAAATGAGCCTTGGATATGGCAGTTGTATCTACCTTTTGCATAATATAAGCCAAGCCATAACCGGTGACGATACCGATTAGAATATGAATGATTTTGGGAAAGCCGCGGAATAGAACCGCTCCAATAACGGTCACGCCCAGCGTCACCATAGACAGCAGAATTGCCGTTTTGTCCGGCGTCCAATCTGTAACCGCAACTCCTTCAGGAGCGATAAGCCCAGCCATACGCGCGGCGACCGGTACGAGTTCAAGACCAATGGTTGCCACGATTGCGCCCATTACAGCTGGTGGAAAGACGATATCAATCCAACTTGTTCCAGCATAACGGACAATTACGGCTACGAGCACAAAAATAACACCAGTGACGATAAAAGCACCCAAAGCAAGGGAATATCCATGCATATGATCGTTTGTATGTTGTTTAAGTACAAGTATAACCGGCGAGATAAAAGCAAAGCTTGAACCTAGGTAAGCTGGTATTTTGCCGCGGCAGATAAAGATGTACAGCAGAGTTCCTAAACCGTTCATAAGCAGAATCATACCTGGGTCTACCCCAAACAGGTTAGGCACAAGCACCGTACTGCCGAACATGGCGAACAAATGCTGGAGACTTAAAAGAAAACCCGGGCCCCAAGGGAGTCTTTCGTTAACTTGAATTTCGCGTTGCAATGGATTTCACTTCTCTTTCTTATCTAGTATAATGTTAGGTTGTGGCAAAGCGCCTTTACTAGATTAAATAGAACGGAGCATTTTTACAACAACATTTTCACAACTGCCATCAATTTGCCCCATCTTGACATATTGCCTGACAAGAATGCCACGCCATGGCAAGTGTTGACGTAACTCCTCGTAAGCGTCATAATTATAGACAACTTTAGACTGAGAGTAAGACAACCCGAGAAATGATGGAACCTGCAGATTTTGCAACCGTTGCGGGTTCATTTTATTATAGAAAGGAAACGGATACGACGAGAATGGGCATAGAGCGATTAATTGACAAGGCCGGCGCCTATATAAAAGAAAAAGATCTTCTCCGCATCCGGGAAGCTTATGAATTTGCCGATCAGGCTCATCACGGGCAGGTCCGCAAATCGGGGGAGCCATACATTCTGCATCCGCTGGCGGTGGCAGATATTGTCGTCAATATGCAAATGGATGTCATATCCATTATTGCAGCGCTTTTGCACGATGTTGTGGAAGATACGACGGTGTCACTGGAGCAGATCCGCGCGAATTTTGGCGATACATGCGCAATGCTTGTCGATGGGTTAACCAAGCTGGAACGCATTCGTTTTCGCTCCAAGGAAGAGCAGCAGAATGAGAACTACCGCAAAATGTTTATTGCCATGGCTCAGGATATTCGGGTCATAGTGATTAAACTGGCGGATCGCCTGCATAACATGCGTACCCTAAAGTATCAGTCAGAAGAAAGTCAGCGCCGTATTTCCTACGAAACTTTAGAAATATTCTGTCCCATTGCCGACAGGCTGGGGATTTCAGCGATCAAGTGGGAGATGGAGGATATTGCGCTCCGTTACTTGAATCCACAACAATACTACCGCATTGCCAATCTGGTGCATAAGAAGCGGGCCGAACGCGAGGAATTTATCGAAAGCGTGATCGGGCGCATCCGCGCCAAGCTGGATGAAATGGGTATTGAAGGCGATCTTTCCGGGCGCCCGAAGCATATCTACAGTGTCTATAACAAAATGAACACCAAAAATAAGCAGTTCAATGAAATTTACGATTTGCTGGCTATCCGCATCATCGTGGAGAATATTAAGGACTGCTATGCCACACTTGGAATTATCCATACTCTTTGGAAGCCGATGCCAGGGCGGTTCAAGGATTATATAGCTATGCCCAAAGCGAACATGTACCAATCGCTGCATACTACGGTAGTGGGACCAGGCGGGGAGCCAACGGAGGTTCAAATCCGCACTTGGGAAATGCACCGTACTGCAGAGTTCGGGATTGCTGCCCACTGGGCCTACAAGGAAGGAAGCAGCAATAATAACGTTAATCCAGAGAATCGGATGCCGTTTTTCCGCGAAATTCTGGAGCTGCAGCATGAAGCTAAGGATGCAGAAGAATTTGTCGAATCACTCAAAATGGACTTTTTCTCCGATCTGGTATTCGTATTCACTCCTAAAGGTGAAGTTATCGAGTTGCCAGCAGGCTCTGTGCCGCTTGATTTTGCCTTCCGTATCCACACGGAGGTCGGCAACCGGACGATTGGTTCCAAGGTGAACGGGCGGATCGTACCGCTGGATCACAAGCTGAAGACCGGAGATATCGTGGAGATTCTGACCTCGAAGCAATCTTTTGGACCCAGCCGTGACTGGCTTAAGATCGCCCAATCCTCACATGCCCGCAGCAAGATCAAGCAATGGTTCAAGAAGGAAAAACGGGAAGAGAACGTCGAAAAAGGCCGCGAAGCGATTGAACGTGAGCTGAAACGCCTTAATGTAGAAATCTCTGAGTATAGTTCAGACGATAAGCTGATCGAAGCAGCCAAGAAGTTCGCCTTTAATGATATAGAGGATATGCTGTCCGCTGTGGGATTCGGCGGCATTACTGCGGCACAGATTGCCTCCAAACTAACGGAGAAACTCCGCAAGGATCAGGAAGAGGCTGCGAATCACCTGGAGCTAACTTCAGAAATGAAGGAAATTAAGTCTTCAGGCGAGAAGCGCAATCAACCGACAAATGGCGTGCGTGTGAAGGGAATCGATAATTTGCTTGTTCGCTTTGCCCGATGTTGTAATCCGGTGCCAGGCGACAATATTATTGGTTATGTTACACGTGGCCGCGGGGTTTCGGTCCATCGTGAAGACTGTCCCAACATTCCAGGTGAGGCTGACGGTGAGGAAGCAGCCCGCGTGATCGAAGTGGAATGGGAAGGTGAGATGGAAGCTAACTACAGCGTGGATATTGAGATTACAGGTCATGACCGCAACGGGCTGCTCAATGAAGTGCTGCAGGCCGTCTCCGAGAGCAAGACTAATATTTCAGCTGTCACCGGACGTTCCGATAAGAACAAGATGGCCATGATTCACATGACGATCCTCATCCGCAACACAGATCATTTGCAATCGGTAGTGGACCGGGTCAATCGTGTGAAGGATGTATATACGGTACATCGTATTATGCAATAAGGCAAGGAGTTGAAAGCTTGCAATGAGAGTGGTAGTGCAACGTTGTAAAGATGCCAAAGTAACCGTTGATGGTGCTGTAATTGGTGAGATTGGTAAGGGCTTGATGCTGTTGGTCGGCGTTACTCATGGAGATACGGAAAAGGATGCCAAATATTTGGCGGACAAAATAGCGGGTCTGCGTATTTTTGAAGATGAAGCTGGTAAAATGAACTTCAGTGTCACCGATACCGGCGGAGCGATATTATCTGTGTCACAATTTACGTTGTATGGAGATTGCCGGAAGGGCAGACGTCCAAATTTCATGGCTGCAGCTGCTCCAATTGAGGCACAGGCACTTTATGATTATTTTAATCGTGAGCTGAGAGGGAATGGTCTTCAGGTTGAAACGGGCGTTTTTGGAGCGATGATGGATGTTTCACTGACTAATTGGGGCCCAGTAACACTTATTCTGGATAGTCAGGGTTAGGATAATATCATTTGAAGGATGCTAGGCATTGTCCCCTTAAAGGGACACCGCCTAGCATCCTTTTTTTTGAATAAAGCACGATACAAAGCACTCAATAATGGATAGAGCTCGACTAAGCTGGATAAGCTAGGGACTGATGAACATTATGGGATAGCTGCAAGGGGTGCACGATGAGACAATCACAGAAGGCATGGGTTTGGAGAAACATACCGACGCTTGCGACAGGAAGCACTGTCGAAGCTTATGCGACCGCGAAAGCGAACGAGGGGCAAACGGAAGTCCATGTTTTAAAAGGCAGAAGCCGCAGCCTCCTGCCGCGCACATGAGCGGCAGGAGTGGCGGCTTCTTATTTTTTATTGTCGGTGAACAGCGATGAATAGCTGGATTATTTATCACAAGGTTATAGATTGCCTCAATTCGGGTAATAGGGAAATAAGAACAAATCAACCAGAGGAGGGAAATAACATGACTAAAAGAATTCAGGCTTATTTCAGAACTGAGGATGAAGCACAAGGTGCGAAGACGGCATTAATCTCTTACAAGGTTGAGGATCTGCAGTTATCACCACTTACAGATCCTTTAGATACAAGGAGTGACGGTGATCGTAGCCGTAGTCGTAATATTCTGGTACCGCTTGCACCGTATAATAACTCGGCAATGGCTGGAGGGATAGTGGGAACTGCAGGCACGACAGGCTCCGTGATGGGTGCGGCTATTTTACCGGGAGTTGTTGCTCCTGACTCGCTAGATGAAAAGGATGTTCCTGTTATTAACGAGGATAAAGCACAGAAAAATGATACTATAGCTAAAGGAGACCTCGATGGACTTCATTATGTTATGGAGCTTAAGGTCGCCGAAGAAAATTATAACGAGGTAGTGGAAACCTTGCGGGGCAAGCACGCTTATGTGGAGCTTTTTGAGTGAAACCATAATTTTTCTGGAAGTTCCGGTTGGCTCCTAAGAGTCTGCCGGAGCTTTTTTTGTTATTTCTGGAACAGCAAACAGATTGCTAAATGCCCTGCAAATTAAACATAGTGGAACAAACTGTAGAATGTTATGATAAAAAAGGAACTCCGTAGGGGGAATATCCAATGAAATACAGCGCTTTCTTTTCTGTAATATAATCGTAATATTACATTCATGATTCCTTAATATAGCGCGTTTATAATAGTGGCATGACCCCCTTTTTTATAATATATGATGATGGACCTGCAGCACTAGGCTGCAGGTCATTTTTTTGTATTTTGCTCGGTAGCCCGTTTTTCTTGTTATGATTTCTTGACTTTAGTGCAGTGGTTCAGTAGAATCTAACAATATACGGTTTGATTATAATGTTTTGATGACGGGAACAAGTAATTCGCTGCCCACAACTCCAGAGAGGAATCCCGCAGAATCGGCTGCTGTCCATAATAAGGACGACATAACCGCTTCCGCTTGGCTGAAAGGATTCTGTTGATGAACGAATGAATGACCTCCCCGAGAACGCACGGCGAAAGCAGGCAATCATAAATTGCCGCGACAGTAGCCGCTTGCGCGTAGGCGGGCGTTAACCGCTTAGAGCGGATTCAGTGATTAGACTGATCCGGAATGTGGGTGGTACCACGGGTGTATTATTACTTATAATAATCCCTCGTCCCTGTTTGTAATAAACAGGGCGGGGTTTTTTTGTTTTTTTTAAAGATAAGAATGTTCACACGATGAGGTTAGGAAAGGTTATTTTTCGGGAGGGATAGGCTGTGGCTAAAGAAAGATTCGAGAAACCTACAGGTACGCAGGATGTTCTACCGGGTGCGGTGGAGAAATGGCAATACATTGAAGGCAAAGCAAGGGAGCTATGCCACCGTTTCAATTATCGGGAAATTCGTACGCCAATGTTCGAGCACACGGGTCTGTTCGAACGGGGTGTAGGCGAAACAACGGATATTGTTGAAGGAGAAATGTATACCTTCAAGGATAAAGGCGATCGTGATTTAGCCCTGCGTCCAGAGGGAACGGCAGGCGTTGTTCGTGCTTACGTACAGAATAAGCTATACGGAGAACCGGATGTCAGCAAGCTGTATTACATCGGACCGATGTTCCGCTATGAGCGTCCACAGGCGGGAAGATACCGCCAGTTTCATCAGTTCGGGATTGAGGCATTTGGGGCGGTTGATCCGGCCATTGATGCTGAGGTTGTCTCGTTAGGTTATCAATACTGCAAAGATCTTGGTCTGAGTGGGGTTAGGGTAGAGATTAATTCGGTGGGTAACGCACCAAGCCGTGCCGCATACCGTGAGAAGCTTCTAGGGTTCCTTAGACCCATGAAGGATACTCTTTGCAGCGATTGCCAGCGGCGTATGGAACGCAATCCGCTGCGAGTGCTGGATTGTAAGAAAGATCAAGATAAATTTGTGGAGGCTCCTTCCATTCTGGACAGCCTGGATGAAGAGTGCACTACTCATTTTGAGAAGGTTAAAGAACATCTGGGAGCCATGGGCTTGGAATACACGATTAACCCTCGTCTGGTGCGTGGGTTGGATTATTACACCCATACAGCGTTTGAATATAAAGCAGCAGGTATCGGGTCCATTGATACGGTTGGCGGCGGTGGCCGCTATAATGGCCTCGTAGAAGAGATAGGCGGACCGGACCAGCCGGGGATTGGCTTTGGGATTGGTCTGGAGCGAATTCTGCTGATTCTGGAGAACCAGCAGGTGGAACTGGAAGCTACAAAGCCGCTGGATGTATATTTCGTAGGTCTTGGTGAAGCAGCCGATATTGAGATTTCGAAGCAGCTGTTCGTGCTCCGCAATCTGGGATTCTCCGCAGAGCGAGACTATCTCGGCCGCAAGATGAAAGCGCAAATGAAATCGGCCGACCGTATGTCGGCGCGGTATACGGCGATACTTGGCGAAGAAGAGCTGAATAATGGCGTCATTGCTTTGAAATCAATGGCTACCGGGGAGCAGCAGACTGTGAAATTAGAGGAATTGGGACAGGCACTGTTATAACGTATTTTTAACTATAAAGGGGTATGATAAATTATGACAAGAAGTCATCATTGCGGACAATTAACACCTGACAATATTGGAGAAACTGTAACCTTGAACGGCTGGGTTCAGACCCGTCGTGACCTTGGTGGTGTACTATTCATCGATCTCCGCGACCGCAGCGGAATTGTACAAGTTGTATTTAACCCGGATTACTCCGGTGAAGCACTGCAGACTGCCGATAAAGTGCGCAGTGAATATGTATTGGCTGTGACCGGTAAGGTCGTTAAGCGTGATGCCGAAACTGTAAACCGCAATCTGCCTACCGGTGAGATCGAAGTGCAGATTAGTGAGATTGAAGTGCTTAACACGGCTAAGACTCCACCGTTCTTCATCGAAGATGGTGTGGAAGTGGATGAATCACTGCGCCTCAAATACCGTTACCTTGACCTGCGTCGTCCGCAAATGCAACGGACTTTGCGCTTACGCTCGCAGGCGACTAAGATTTTCCGCGATTTCCTTGATAGTGAAGGTTTCATAGACGTAGAAACACCGATTCTGACCAAAAGCTCGCCAGAAGGCGCGCGTGATTATCTGGTACCGAGTCGGGTACATGAAGGTGAATTCTTCGCGCTGCCGCAATCACCGCAAATTTATAAACAGCTGCTGATGGTGGCTGGCATCGAACGTTATTATCAAGTTGCCCGTTGCTTCCGCGATGAAGATTTGCGTGCTGACCGTCAGCCGGAATTCACTCAGGTCGACGTTGAGACCTCTTTTATGGCACAGGATGATCTGCTCGGGATGATGGAGAAGTTGATGCAACGTCTGTTTAAAGAAACCGTTGGAGCCGATATCACACTTCCGTTCCAGCGTTTGACTTATGCCGATGCAATGGGTAAATATGGCTCCGATAAGCCGGACCTGCGTTTTGGTCTGGAGCTTGTGGAGATGAATGATATAGTGACTACCAGTGGAGTGAAGGTATTTGCTTCCGTGATCGAAAAAGGTGGCGAGGTTAAATGCCTGAACGCCAAAGGCTGTGGCACTTGGTCCCGTAAAGAAATTGATGAACTTGGTCCGTATGCCTCACGTTATGGCGCAAAGGGTTTGGCTTGGATTCAAGTGAAAGACGGCGAATTCAAAGGACCGATCGTGAAATTCTTTTCTGAGGAAGAGATTGCTGCTGTTAAAGAACGTACGGGTGCTGAGGAAGGCGACCTTCTGCTCTTCTCCGCTGATAATAAAAAGGTGGTTGCTGATGTACTGGGTGCGCTTCGCCTGAAGATTGGACGCCAGCTTGGCCTTATCGACGACAGTGTGTTCAAGTTTGCCTGGGTTACAGACTTCCCATTGCTAGGATATGACGAGGATCAAAAACGTTATGTGGCGGAACATCATCCCTTCACTCGTCCACGTGATGAGGATCTTCCGTTATTTGATACGGATCCGGGTGCTATCCGTGCACAGGCCTACGATATCGTCTTGAACGGTTATGAAGTTGGCGGCGGCTCGATGCGGATCTACAAGCGTGATGTACAGGAAAAAATGTTCTCGGCACTGGGATTCTCACCAGAGGTAGCTTACGAGAAATTCGGCTTCCTGCTTGACGCTTTCGAATATGGAACGCCTCCACACGGTGGGATTGCCTTCGGTCTAGACCGTCTGGTCATGTTACTCGCTGGCAGCACGAACCTGCGCGAGACGATTGCCTTCCCAAAAACGGCAAGTGCAACAGACCTGCTGATGGACGCTCCTTCGCCAGTGGATGCAATACAATTGGAACAGCTGCATATCAAGCTCGCTCCGAAGCCGGAGAAAGAGAAGAAACAACTAGTCTAAGACTTGCGGAGCAAGTTTTACGAAGTGGAATTTGGAAGTCTGTGCTATCACAACATTTAGGAGGCTATACGTCATGCTGCATCAATTCTCACGTACCGAGCTGGCGATCGGACCGGAAGGTCTGGAAATTATGAAGAACAGCACGGTGGCGGTACTTGGTATCGGTGGTGTTGGAGCCATGGCGGTGGAGGCTTTGGCCCGCAGCGGGATCGGCCGTCTGATCCTGATTGATAAGGATACGGTGGATATCACCAATATAAATCGCCAGATTCATGCGCTCACAACAACGGTTGGACAGAAGAAGGCCGATCTTATGGTTGAGCGTGTCAAGCTGATCAATCCGGAATGTGAAGCCATTGCGCTGAATATGTTCTATACGGAAGAAACCTGTGAAGAATTATTCAAATACAAGCTGGATTATGTTATTGATGCCTCGGATACGATTATTTATAAAGTCCATTTAATTAAGGAATGTCTGGCGCGTGGGATTGCTATGATTTCGAGCATGGGTGCTGCTAACAAGATAGATCCGACTCGCTTCCAGGTCGCTGATATCTCTAAGACCAGTATGGACCCTATCGCCCGGATCATTCGCCAGAAGCTGCGTAAGGAAGGCATCAAAAGAGGGGTTAAGGTCGTGTTCTCGACTGAACCGCCAATGAAGCCGCGTCAGGATGTCACGGATAAAATCGTTCCTGAGAATGCGCCGGATCGACGCAAAGCACAGCAGCCACCTGCCAGCAATGCATTCGTGCCGCCGGTAGCTGGACTGATTATGGTCAGCGTAGCTGTACGAGATTTGTTGGAGGCCG
The DNA here is from genome assembly GCF_009664975.1 of Paenibacillus monticola. Classification (GTDB taxonomy): domain Bacteria; phylum Bacillota; class Bacilli; order Paenibacillales; family Paenibacillaceae; genus Paenibacillus_AQ; species Paenibacillus_AQ monticola. Next base: position 253,521 of record NZ_WJXB01000010.1, on the reverse strand, counting down.
GCGGAGTCAGCCTATAATCGAAGCGCTTAGCGTGTGGAGCATATACATTCTTATATAATAATAAAGGACAAAAGGGCGTGCAGCCGTAATCCGGGTGCTTACGTCCTTTTGTTGTGATTAAGCGCCGAATAAACGTTGATTATAAGGCGCGTAATTCAGGTATTAATAGCCAGCGGAACTTAAATAGTAGTGGAGGTTGTACAATGAAAGCGAATTTCTGGCGGAATAGCGTGGGGCTGGAACCGGAGCAGGACTGGAAACGGGAATGGGCAGCAGGTATCCTATCATATTTTGCTTCTGTATATATTGTAATGGTCAATGCAGCGATACTCCATGATGCGGGGATGCCGCTTAGAGCGGGAATGGTGGCTACGTTGTTGACGGCCATAATTGGCTGTCTGCTGATGGCTTTTGGTGGCAAAACTCCGATCATCGTCGTACCAGGCATGGGTATTAATGCCTTTTTCACCTATACACTTGTGCATTCCATGAAGCTGGATTGGCGCGAAGCACTTGCTGTAGTGACCGTTACCGGCATCTTGTTTGCTATCGTTGCGTTCACCTCGCTTTACCGTATTCTTAGTGACGCGATTCCCCATAATCTGCAGCATGCGATTACTGTCGGAATAGGTCTGTTCCTGACCTTTATTGGCCTGCAAAAGAGTGGGATTGTGATCGCGCACCGCACGACCTTTGTGGCGATCGGACATTTTAGTGATCCTGCGGTCTTAACCTCCTGTATTACCTTAGTGCTGGCTTTAGTGCTATTTATCCGTGGAACGCGCGGAGGACTATTAATCAGCATGCTGGTGGGTACTGGACTTGCTTACCTACTCGGAGCAACACATGCGCCGAAGAATCTGGGTTCAGGTCATGTATTCACTGGTTATGGAGATGTATTTGCGGGCATGGATTGGAGCGGTGGGATCAGCCTGGTGTTCTGGATAGCGGTGTTCCTGCTGCTGTTGATCGTCGTATTTGAAAATATCGGTCTGATCGCTTCCCAGACGCTGATGGCAGGTCATCCAGAGCGCTTCAAAAGCAGTCTGCGGGCGCTCTCTATCGCTAATATTGCAGCTGGCTTATTCGGCAGTAGTCCAGTGGTCGCCGCAGCTGAATCGACTGCCGGCATTGCTGCAGGAGGACGTTCCGGTCTGACCTCACTGGTCACCGGCCTCCTGTTCGGGGCCACGTTCCTGTTCATTCCACTGTTGGCTTACGTGCCGGATAGCGCAATCGCTCCGATCCTGATTGTTATCGGCGGGCTTATGGTCCAGAGCGTACGCGAAATGGACTTTAGTGATATGACAGAACTGTTTCCCTCCTTCCTGATCATGGTTATGATTCCTTTCACCTACAGTATTGTGGACGGAATGGCGTTTGGATTCATTACCTATCCGATCCTGAAGCTGTCGATGGGCAGAGGAAAAGAGGTCCCGCCAGCGCTTTATGGAATTGCCGGGCTCTTTGTAGCTAATTTTATTTTGCATGCATTATTGTAGCTTTGAATTCTCTGGTGTGCTACAATGAGTATCCTTTTTGCTTGATCAGACATAGAAGGAATAGCTCCATAACACTTTTAGGAGGTAACTGAAATTGGAAGACAACATTCAAAGTGCCTATCAAGAGGAAGAAAGCAGGCTGAACAGCGCGCTTACGGAAATTGATACTGTACTTGAGAAACTCCGCAATACTCCGGTATACACGGGACACGAGTTTACGGAACAAGCCTTGGAGGCCTCTCGGGAACAGAAGCGCAAAGATCTTGCCAAGCTTAGGCAGGAGCCTTATTTCGGACGGCTTGATTTTCAGGGCAATGATGAAGACGAACGCAAGGCACTCTATATCGGCAAAATCGGTGCAGACCGCGAACAGGTAAGTGACCGCCCGCTAGTTATCGATTGGCGCGCGCCAGTGGCTAGCCTGTTCTATTCATTTACCGGCGGAGCTGAACCCGCTTCCTATGAAGCTCCGGAGGGACTTATTGAAGGTTTGGTCTACCTCAAACGCAATGTTGTTATCCGCAAGGAAATACTGGAGCGGGTAGCAGATACCTATAATCGAGACAGTGACGGGCCAGCAGTATCGGACGAATTCCTCGTCTATCGGCTGGGTGAGAACAAAGATAATCGACTCCGCGATATCGTTTCGACGATTCAGGAGGAGCAGGACAAGATTATCCGTGCGGCCAAGAATACGGCGCTGATCATTCAGGGCGTGGCAGGGAGTGGGAAAACTACGGTCGCGCTGCACCGATTAGCTTTTTTACTATATCAATACAAGGACCAGGTTTCAGCGGAGAAAATGATTATTTTCGCTCCGAACCGGATGTTCCTGGATTATATTTCAGATGTTCTGCCTGAGCTGGGCGTGGGCAATATTATGCAAAGTACCTTTCCGGACTGGGCAGCACAGACGCTCGGCCTTGAGTTACCGGAGCAGGATGCCACAGAGACTCTGAATCGCTGGTTTGAAGCTAAGGGTGGAATGCCGGAGATTACGGAAGAGACACAAGGACGCTTCAAGGGTTCAACGGTGCTGATGGAGATTATTGAGTCCAGCATTAAGCTGCTAGAAGTAAACTCGGTTCCAGAGGATGATTTCAGTCCCTGGGAAGGTGCAGTCCTGCGTCGTTCCATGATTCTGCGCTGGCATAATGAGGAGTATAGTCCGTATCCTCCGGCCAAACGTAAAGAACGTGTAATGGCACGGATTCACCGCTGGATTGAGATGGAGCTGAAGAAAAGTTCATCAACTGCAGCAATGAAGGATCATAAGAAAAAAGGGGCACAGCGCGAGAAAGCATACAGTGCAAAATGGCCTAAATATGACCCTTTGACGATCTATAAACAAATCTTTCGGGCTGTTAAAGTGCCGGAGAGTTGGCCGATTGAACCGTCGGAGGCCATTCCGGCAAGCGTGCTGAAGGAAACTGCTAAAGAGTTAAAAAAAGGAATTTTGCGCGAAGAGGATCTGCCGCCGTTATTATACATTCATTATTTGTTGAACGGTAACGAGGGTGGCGACCGTTTTGACCATGTTGTCATCGATGAGGCACAGGATTTCTCGCCTTTCCAGATTGCTGTGCTGGATTTGTATGTGCGCGGACATTCCTTTACCATTCTTGGCGATTTATCGCAAGGAATTCATGCCTATAAAGGCGTACATGCCTGGGCAGAAATGCAAGCGCTGTTTGCTCCCGAGCATACAGCTTATCATGCACTAACACGCAGTTATCGTTCGACTATGGAGATTATCGAGTTCGCCAACGGAATTCTAACCTCTGGCGTGGGCAGCTCATTGCTCGCCGTGCCGGTCTTCCGCAGCGGTAATCCCGTTCGCCTGATATCCTATGGGGAAGGGCAGAGCGCAGGAAATGGTGCGGAGAGTGGTCGCATTGGTGACGTTAGAGCCGCTCTGGCGGCGCTCTCCGGGCGTGAATACCGTACAGTTGCTATACTGACACGAAGTCTTCGTGAGGCTGAAGAGCTATACGCTGTGCTCACAGAGCATTTCGCGGATATTCATCTAATTGATGGCAGTATGACTGAATATCGTGGTGGGCTATCTGTGCTGCCTGTATATTTATCCAAAGGATTAGAGTTTGATGCTGTCATCCTGGCTGATGCCGATCTTGATCATTACGGCTCTGCCGCTTGGGATGCGAAGCTTATGTACGTAGGCTGTACTCGTGCGCTACATGAGCTGTGGTTGCTGCATAATGGCGGACTTCCTTCATACGTGCAGGCAACAGCAGGGGAGACTGCCACTGGCTGGCCGAATGCAGAGTAATCTGCCGCTTCAGTGAATTCGAAACTGTTGTGCAGGTTGGTGGAGAACGGTTATAACTGTTTTTGAACTTGTAACTCCTATGCAGCTATGGCTTAATAATAAGTGTCCGGCCGGGCGAGATTACTTCTGGAAGGAGGCTGAATGACATGATTTCAGAATACGAGGTGGTTTCCGTCTAAGACGGAAACCCGCTTAAACGGAGGAGGCCGCAAGGCCTCCTTATTTTAAAATATATGAATATATAAGTTTCACAATATGGAAGTATAAACATTGGAACATAGACATTTAACCAAAGGTTTTAATATAATGAAATTATTGGTTTTACCAAATATGAACATGAGAAAGGAGGCAGGTGACGTGGATTTTACTTTACATGTAGTGAACGGACGCAAAGGGACACACCTGTTGAAGGAGGAAATTGAGCGTGAGTTACGTAAATGGGAAGGATGTGCTTCCCCCTGGCTTGCTCGAAGAGCTTCAGGGTTACATCCAGGGTGAATTGCTTTACATCCCTAAGAAGAATGAAGAAAGAGTAAAATGGGGCGAAATCAGTGGTTCAAGACAAGAAATTGCCAGTCGCAACGAGGAGATCTTTTGTTGTCATCGAAGCGGCAGTTCAGTGCCTGAGCTGCAGAAGAAATACCATTTGTCGGAGGAAAGCATCCGCAAAATCATCTCAAAAGTGCGATTGGCTCTAAACCGCTAGTCCAAACTTTGAATAAAGAGCATGGCTCCGTTGACGAAGACGGATTCATGCTCTTTTTGACGATCCGGACATGAACTTAAAGCACAGGCTTCGAGTCTTTACGGGCGCTTCTGTATATGGCGTTATGGTATGATAGGAGAGGTTTAGTATCCCTATATACAAGAATACAGCAAGGATGTGGAGCTATGGATTTATTTTCTTTCGGGGAAGATACCGGGGGCGGACGTCTGTTGGCGGACCGGATGCGGCCGGAGAATCTCGATGAATATATTGGTCAAGAGCATATTGTAGGCCGGGGAAAGCTGCTGCGCAGAGCGATTGAGGCCGATCAGGTATCCTCAATTCTGCTCTACGGCCCACCGGGCTGCGGCAAAACAACTTTGGCTCATATTATTTCTCATCATACGCAAGGGGAATTTGTGCGTCTGAACGCGGTCGAAGCTTCAGTGAAGGACGTACGTGAGGTTATTGAGCGGGCTCAGAGTAATAAGTCACTGTACGGTTCGAAGACCATTCTTTTTCTGGATGAGGTACACCGCTTTAATAGCTCTCGTCAGGATGCGCTTCTGCCTGCCGTTGAGAAGGGGACAATTACCTTTATTGGTGCGACCACGGAGAATCCGTTCCATTATGTAAACGGAGCGCTGCTGAGCCGATCTACGCTGTTTCAGTTGGAGTCTTTGACCAGCGAGCACAGTCTCATTGCGATGAGAAGAGCCTTGGCTGACAAGGAAAAAGGACTAGGTTTTATGGAGCTTCAGGTAGATGAAGACGCGTTGCTGCATATAGCAACAATGGCTAACGGCGATATTCGGCGGGCATTGAATGCCCTGGAGTTGGCTGCCCTGACCACAGCACCAGAGATGGATGGGAGCGTACATATTACACTGGAGGTAGCGGAGGAATCCATTCGCCGACCGATTGTCAAAGCGGATGAGTCGACGCAGTATGATGTTCTTTCTGCTTTTCACAAAAGTATCCGCGGTTCCAGTGACGCCGCACTGTTCTGGTTTCTCTATGCGGTGGAGAAGCTTGGCATGGACCCCATGACCTTCATTCGCCGCCTGATTGCGGCCAGCAGCGAGGATATTGGCCTCGCTAATCCACAGGCGATGGTTCAGGCAGTGAGTGCTTTGGAGGCTTATCGGAACAACGGCTGGCCAGAAGCCAAACTGAACATTGCTCAAGCGATCCTCTTCGCAGTGGAGAGTCCGAAGTCCAATGCCGTTGTTGCAGCGATTTCGAAAGCAATGGCCAGTATGGATGATCTTAAATCGGCAGAGGTGCCGCTGCATTTGCGGGATACACATTATAAAGGTGCCACTGCGCTCGGACATGCTGGATATCAATACCCACATGATTTTCCAGGTCATTATGTGAAACAGGACTATTTGCCCAAGGAAATCGCAAGGCGTGTGTTCTATCAGGCTACCGAGCAGGGAAATGAAGCGAAGATCAGACATAATCAGGCGCTGCGGCGTGAACAATAAGAGGTAAGGTAACAAAAAAAGGGATGTCCTAAGCCGCAATGGCTTTAGAACATCCCTTTTCATTTCATTATGATTGCAGCGAGGGTACGACCTTCTCGGCAACTTCAATTGTTCCTCCGCCGAGACATAACTCGCCCTGATAGAAAACAACGGCTTGACCTGGCGTAATCGCCTTCTGTGGAACATCAAAAGCAACATGGAAGGTTCCGTCTTCACGTTGTGTCACAATGACACCCTGGTCAGGCTGGCGATAGCGGAACTTGGCCGTGCAGCGCAGTGGCTCATTGCCGAGCTCCTGACCGTCAATCCAGCTTACACCAGAAGCAATCAGGCTGGTGGAGTATAAGCTGTGGTGCTTGTCACCTTGGACAACATAAAGAATGTTGCTGGTGAGGTCTTTCTCAGCCACAAACCATGGCTCTCCGTTGCCGGAGCCACCGATACCCAGACCTTGTCGTTGTCCGAGCGTATAGTACATTAGCCCATCGTGCCGGCCTTTGTTCTCCCCTGTAGCGATATCAACCATTTCACCGGATTTGGCAGGCAGGTATTGGCTTAAGAATTCGCGGAAATTGCGCTCGCCGATAAAACAGACACCGGTGCTGTCTTTTTTCTTGGCAGTGTAAAGTCCAGCCTCTTCAGCGATTCTCCGTACCTCCGGCTTAGGAAGATGACCGATTGGGAACATTGTCTTGGAGAGCTGGTATTGACCCAATGCATTCAGAAAATAAGTTTGGTCCTTATTGTTATCTACACCGCGCAGAAGCTTAAACAAACCGTCTTCCTCGATAACCTGTGCATAATGCCCAGTAGCCACATAATCCGCGCCCAACTGCAGCGCTTTGTTCAGGAACTCTCCGAACTTGATCTCGCGGTTGCACATTACATCAGGATTTGGTGTCCGCCCAGCCTTATATTCTTCAAGGAAATAGGAAAATACTTTATCAAAGTATTCCTTTTCGAAATTAACGGTATAGTAAGGAATATCAATCTGCTCACACACTCGGCGAACATCCTCTGCATCGCTTTCGGCTGTGCATACTCCGAATTCATCGGTATCGTCCCAATTCTTCATGAAGATGCCAATGACGTCATACCCCTGCTGTTTGAGCAGAAGGGCAGTCACGGAGGAATCGACCCCGCCGGACATACCGACGACGACACGGATGTCTTGATTTGCTTTTGTCATCGTAATCACCATTTCTTTACCCAATATACCGGTTATTTCACGAAACACCCGGCTCAAAATGTATTATAACATAACTATCTGCCCATATCGCCCGTTGTAATGTCTATTTACCCAGAAAAGGGGTGCGAAAATGACAATTTGTCCACCGGGGGCGAACATTATCGTAAAAAGTTACGTTTTGTTCTCCAAAATTGTCCGTGGATATGATAACATAAACTAAGAGCAAACATCGGAATACCTTGATATGACAATTCTCATGTCTACCAACTAATTATTATACTATAACCAGCAATTAAACTGAAAGAGGTGCCCCTTTGAAAATATCAACAAAAGGACGTTACGGATTAACTATTATGATGGAGCTTGCCATTAGATTCGGCGAGGGTCCAACATCGCTTAAGAGTATTGCCGAGAAAAATGGATTGTCCGAGCATTATCTCGAACAACTGATTGCCCCCCTGCGCAACGCCGGACTTGTTAAAAGTATCCGTGGAGCCTACGGAGGATATATTCTGGCCCGCGAATCGAACACAATTACCGCTGGTGATATTATACGTGTTCTGGAGGGTCCTATTTCTCCTGTTGATTTTACAGAAGAAGATGATCCGGCGAAGCGTGATCTCTGGCTTCGTATCCGCGACAGCATAGCAGATGTACTGGATTCAACGACACTTTCCGACCTGATTAACTTCAAGGAAGAAAACCATGCGGATAATTATATGTTTTATATTTAGTGAAATAGCAAAAAACATTGATGCGCCAGGTTTCGGCTCCCTTAGGGGAGCCTTTTTTGTAGGTTCTGGTCAGAAGTCGCAATTATAAAGATAAGGCTACCCGATAATGTGGAAAATGTTCTTCTCATAATTCACCGTCCCGGGTTGCTCTTTTTAATCTTAATAGTGATTTAGTTATTCATCACTAATAGGAACATAAAGCTTGAGCAATTATATCCCTTATTCAGAAAAATTATAGTGAAAGCTATGTTTCATGGATTTGGGACAACTCCTTCATTTTAGGATAGGGAATTTTTCTCGTTAATTAAAAGTGATGTAAGAATAAGAGATAATATAAAAACCAATGCCATGCCGATCATTTGAAATATATTATTGTATGGATCTGGGAAAGTGATGTATTCAGTAATCACTTTGGCAAATAAAAAATATAAAATCTTTATTAGACTCCAAAAAACTAGAATAGTGATAATCCACTTTTTTATTTTCATAAAATTAATAAAATCACCTTACTTCATTTCAATTTTAGTTCATCAACAACAACATATTTATTATTTAAATCACCTTTGAACACCCTATACATGGGATCATCAAGTGTAATCACTAAAGCCAAATAAAGTATGATTTTTATCTTTATCATATGCTAAAGAGACTATAGTGTCTTTAAAATTAATGTCGCCAATGTTAAGTTTTTTCAAAGTTCTATTGCCGATATTTTGAAGGCATAGCCCCAGAGAGAGAACCTCCGTAAATCAAATCATGCTCGTTATCCCGCAATAGGGTCCATCGATGACGGATCTGTTGTCTGAGAAATGATATGTAATTTATATACAAAAATAGCTAGCAATGAGGAATCATTTAATAAAAACAAAAAGAGAAGCATGAAATAAAGGCTTCTCCAACGAATACGGGATATTAATCATTTGTTACTACTATGTCTTTCAGGATATAATCCCAACTCTCGTAATCGTCCATGTTGTTGGGGAATTCCAAGGCGCATACATTCTTGATGTTCCAATTTGCTTCTCTTACAGATATTAATTCATGTACAGGATTAAGAATAATGACGGTAAAATTGTTCTTGTTCAATAGATGAGACAAAATCGACTGTAGTTCCACAGCCTGCTCATAATCTGCGGACCACCTGATGAATAAAGTATTTTTGCTGTTCGTTAATCGATCCCAAAATCGTTTTATTCGTAGATCAAGTTTCGCTTTATAGGATGGATAGGTCATTGTCCAATTTGTACCCTCGATGATCGGGAAATCATGAACAGAGGTGATGTTGTATAGGGTGTCTTTTATAAAATAGGATTTCACTACAGCTGTCTCCGTTCTATCAACAAAAATAGGTAACCCCTCATCCAAAAAATAATGCGTATCTTCCTGCACACTCAGGTTGTCAAATTCCATGAAATTCTGAAACTTGTTTTGTAGAAGTCTGTTAACATCGGTTAGTGATATAGATACCATCCAATCAAGAGGCATGGAGAATTTTCTTAAATTCCACCTTTTCATATTTACTGCAGGAGCACAAGACGCACCTAAGCTAACTATTAAATCATAGTTTTTCTTAACATCTTGTAGGTTCAATTTACTCACCCTTTTCTAATTAAGCTCAGTTCCTTTAATAAATCATACACAGGGATACATTTCATTGATTGGACTATCATCAAGATGTTTACTGCTGGTTCATAACCCCAAAAAACACAAAGAGCAGAAGATAATCTCTCTGCTCTTTGTATTTTTTATCCTAACTCTTTGTTTTCGTCAATGAGCTCTTTCGAGTCATTCCGCACATTACCGACCGCCGAAGAAACGGGATAGGCTCTCATCTGATCTGTAGCATAAGGTTTCAGCAGCTTCATTAATTCCGGTACGTTATAATTATCCCGACTGAGCCATTCGGATTCATCTTCGGGCTTCAGAATTACAGGCATACGGTCATGTATGTCGGCCATTAGGCTGTTGGGTGTGGTAGTGATAATCGTGCAGGTACTGAGTTTCTTGCCTTCCGGATCTACCCAGATATCATACAGCCCTGCCATAGAAAAAATGCCTCCATCGAGCATAACGATCCTTAAGGGCTGCTTATTGCTGTCTTGTTTTTTCCATTCGTAAAATCCATCAGTGGGGATGAGGCACCGGCGTGTGCTGATCAGTCGTTTAAATGACGGCTTCTCTAACAGCGACTCTGCACGAGCGTTAATGAGCCTGCTTCCGCCTTTATCGTCTTTGGCCCATGAGGGAACCAGTCCCCAACGAAGCTCCCCAAGTTTATTATGTGAGCCGTTATGGATTACTGCTGGTATATATTGCATGGGAGCTGCGTTATACTTGGGAGCATAGTGAATAATTGTAGCGTCATTCGTAAGGTATCTGAGCATAAGTTCGTCCATCGAGACGGTAATCGTATATCGTCCGCACATGTTCAGCACTCCTAATAGGGTCTAATTAATATGAATAAAGTTTACTAAAGGTAGAGGTGATTTTGTGATTTTGGTAAGCTCCTGTTTAGCGGGCATGAAGGTAAGATATAACGCACTACATAGTTTAGATCATACCATTCAAAGACTAGTTGAGGAAAACAAGGCAGTTGCTGTATGTCCCGAATTATTAGGAGGGTTATCGATTCCCCGGGAACCAGCTGAGATCGTAGGCGGAGACGGCGATGATGTGCTGGAGGGAAACGCCAAGGTTATGAATAGCTCGGGGACGGACGTAACCGAAATGTTTGTCAGAGGTGCTTATCTGACTTTAGAGAAAGCACTTGAGGTAGGGGCAACTCTGGTTGTCCTGAAGCAGAGCAGTCCTTCCTGTGGGAGTTCAATGATTTATAACGGGGAATTTAATGGTGAGAAAATTGCCGGTCATGGGGTAACTGCGGCGTTGCTTAGAAGAAATGGTATTCAAGTGACTTCTGAAGAGCGCTCATCTGAAATTGATCGAATTTTAGCATTGCTGTAGTTTGTCATTAAGGGAAAACGGCTATACATGTGTATTTGCATGTATAGCCGTTTTTCTTATTTTCAGGTAAACTTGTGGGCTTGCTGATACGGCGGTGAAGGCTTTTAATGAAAACTGATTAATTGACGGTTTGTGGAACCTGATCGAAGGTCTTCAAAACCCGATCGAAAAGTGTAGACAAATCGTCATCGGAAGCCGACGAGATATTAACATTGGAGAGCATGTTCTTCACCACATCCAATGGATTGCTGGCGTTCTTTGTGGAATCATCCGCTACGTTAACCGAGTTCAGCTGGCTTTGCAGCTTCGTTAATATCGACTGGATATCGTCTGTGGTCAGTCCGGTATCAAGTGATGTTGCGCTGCTGTCTTCGGTATCCGCTGAATCCTCAACTCCCCACATAAAAGGTGGAGCGATGCTCTGCATGGATTGCAGCATAGACGGGATACCGCTTGCTCCTTGAGTCTCACTGGCCGAAGGACTATCCGCATAAGCTAAAGAGAACGGAACAGACTGAATATTTTGGAACAATGAGGAAATTTCATCTTCATTGGCAGTCGAGAGATCGATGTCACTAAGCAAATCCTGCAATGTAGCCAAGGTGCTATCTGTGCTGGATGAAGTATCCTCTTCCGAATCCGCAGAGGACACATTGGTTTGGATTTCCGTTAGCAAGGACTTCATTCGATCTGTGGTTAACGGAGGAGCAGAATGTTTTTTTATCGGAGCATAAGTATCTGTGGAGTAATCTTCTGAACTGTCATCGGTCTTGTTACTGCTGAAATACTGCAGGGCTACTTGACTGAAGTCAATTGAATCTGTTCCGGACACATTTTTGCTCTTGTTGGTACCAGAGGATTGTGTAGAGGTTGTACTACTGGTGCCTCCGTTGTTGCTGTTGTCGTAGTAATAATTTTTATTGTAATAGTTATTTATGGATACTGACATTTGCTGTCCCCTTTCGAGCCTGATTCGCCATACACAAAAAGCCCACCATCCTTCATCGGAAATGAATCTGAAAATAGGCTGAAAGTACGCTGAAAATTAGCTGAAAGTTTAGCTAAGCTTAGATACAGTGTTAAATGTTACAAAGTATGCTAAAATCCCTTGTGGCAAAGACATCCCCTCAGCGTTATAATCAAATAGTCTGGAAAGAAAACTTCCTAAGTCCCAAGAAGCGGAGAATAATCCATGAAATCCATCTATTTGGACCACGCCGCCTCAACCCCGGTTCATCCCGAGGTGGCCAAGGTCATGCTGAATATAATGACAGAGCAATACGGCAATGCGTCCAGTGTTCATCATTTCGGGCGTTCCGCCAAAAAGATAGTCAGTGGGGCGCGCGATACAATCGCGGCCTTTTTAGGCTGTTCACCGGAGGAATGGGTCTTCACCAGCGGGGGGACGGAGAGTGACAACCTGGCTATATTTGGGGCGGCAACTGCCGCCGCAGCCTCCGGTAAAGGCAAACATATCGTTACCACAGCTATTGAGCATCATGCCGTGTTGAATACCTGCGAAGAGCTGGAGAAGGAAGGTTTTACCGTCACCTATCTTCCTGTAGATGCTACAGGACGGGTATCGGTGGCGGATGTTGAGGCAGCCTTGCAGGAAGATACAATACTCATCAGCGTGATGTATGCCAATAATGAAGTAGGGACGATACAGCCTATCCAGGAAATCGGTCAGTTGGCCGCAGAACAGGGTATTCTGTTCCATGTCGATGCGGTACAGGTTCTGGGCTTGGTGCCGCTCTCCCTTCACGAGCTTCCGGTTGATTATATGAGCTTTACGGCCCATAAGATTAATGGTCCTCAAGGAATCGGAGGTTTGTATATCCGCCGGGGAGCGCCACTCCATCCAAGGCAACACGGTGGGCTTCAGGAGCGTGGTAGACGCGCAGGGACTGAGAGTCTGGCTGGAGTGGCCGGTTTTGCCAAAGCGGTCGAAATAGCAGTGCAGGGACTTGCTGCTCGTAACGAGAGAGCACTTGTACTAAGGAATATGCTGCTGCAAGAACTGGACCGCCTAATTGGGCGGGAGAGCTATACAATCAACGGTAATGCTACGTATCTTTTGCCGAGTATTTTGAATATTAGCATCCCTGGAGCAAGAACGGATGTGCTGCTGATGAATCTGGATATGGAGGGGATTGCTGCAGCAAGTGGTTCAGCCTGCACTTCAGGATCTTTGGAAATATCGCATGTTCTACAGGCCATGAAGCTTTCTGAGAATCTTTTAGAATCCGCGGTTCGATTTAGTACTGGTTTGGGTAATACTAGTGAAGAAATAGAGTACGTGGCCCGCAAAATTGAAACTATTTTGAAACGGCTACGTAAATAGGTTTAGCATCGTGTTTTAGAAATCCAGAGATCTTCATTATATTATAACGCGAAGGGATATGGGCAGCCATGAAACTACAAGATATGATCGGCCTGGCTGTTTACGAAGTCGAAGAAGGTCAAGAAATTGGCACAATTGTCGATATCTCACTGGATTCAAACTGGAATATTACGGGTATTGAACTGGAAAGTAAATCTTTTTTCGCCAGTCATGTGAAAGTTGTGGCATGGAAGGATATTGTCGCCTATGGCGAGGATGCTGTTATGATTCGCAGTAAGGAAGCGATTGAGAAGGCAAATTCCGACCACACACCCTATACTTTTCTTTCTGGAAAGAACAAACTCAAGGATTTGCAGGTACTAACTGCAACCGGAACGATACTTGGACGAATATCCGATGTTTATTTTGACCAAAAGTTGGGAAACACAATAGTAGCGCTGGAAATCAGTGACGGGCTTGTGACTGATTTGATCGAAGGCCGCAAATGGCTGCCTTGTTCTGAAGGGATCTCCATTGGGGAAAGTGCCGTCATGGTTCCCGCGATGAGCGAAGAACGGCTTCAAAAAGCCATTAATATTGTTAACGGATAGGTGGAATGTTTGATATGAAGTGTCCAAATTGCAACTCTAAAGACATTGGCAAGATCGGTTCTCATCAGTTCTATTGCTGGGGCTGCTTTATTGAATTAACCGTAAATGGCGAGAAAATGTCAGTTTATCAGGTTGAAGAGGACGGAACCCTCAGTTCGTTGGACGATCTGTTCTCCGGGGAAGAAATTGCCCAGGATTTTCCGCAAATTCACGCTTCCTCCTGATCCCTGGTTTATGTTCAAAAGAGCTACATATATTTCCGCGCCCAATCTTTGGGTGGCTATTGCAGCCACCTGTGGATTGGGCTTTTTTGCTTTTTGAAAGTTGCATCTTTGTTATACGTGCTAAGGAATTGGTATGTTACCTGCATGAAGCGGACTCTATACTGAAATCGAACGGCGACGACGCCGGGATTCTAGTAGGTTCTACATACAGGGGGGAATATTGAGATGTACCGTAGATTAATATCCAAGCTTCTGGTGGCGGTTATGCTGTTATCAGTGCTCCAACTTCCGGGAAACACGGGACGGGTACAAGCAGCGGGGCAGGATGGACTTTCGAAATCAGCCGCAAGTGTGAGCAGCGCCGAAGCCGGAACGGCAGCATTTGCCGATATGAACCAGCATTGGGCCTCGTCTGCAGCGGACAGATTGGCAACTGCTGGGATTCTGCAAGGGGATGGGCAGGGCAGATTTGGACCCGGCCGCACGGTCTCCCGTGCAGAGATGGCAGTCATATTAAACAGGGTGTTCCGTTACATAGTTCCGGGTACTGCCTCTTTCAGTGATGTAAGCGCTTCTTCCTGGTATGGGAAGGATGTGGACTTGGTCCACGCAGCGGGCATTATTGAGGGCTACGCGAATGGCCAGTTTCAACCGGGAGCGGCTGTCCGGCGGCAGGAAGTGATAACGATGCTGGGTCGGGCTTTCCAACTAGAGGGTGCCTCCCAGACAGCATTGGCCGCGCAGGCAGACGGGTCAGCGGTCAGCGGTTATGCACGGGAAGCGGTGAACGCGATGCTTGCGGGGGGTTATATCCGCGGCGATTCGGAGGGCAGGTTGAATCCGCAGGCTCCTATGACCCGGGCCGAGCTGGCGGTGCTTCTCGGCCGGATGATCGGGTGGATCAGTCCGGGCGAAGGAAGCTATTCGATTGGTGAGGTGTCCGGCAGCGTTATTGTCAACCGGTCGAATGTACAGATTGAAGGCGGTGCGGTGAACGGAAATTTCTATGTGACTGCCGGAACGGGAGAGGGAGACGTATCGTTCTCGGGAATCAAGGTGAAAGGTACCACCCGTATTTCCGGAGGCGGTGAACATTCAGTGGTTTTCCGCAAATCTGCCCTGGGACAGACGATCGTAGACAAGCCCAAAGCGCCTGTGCGGCTCGTCCTGAAGGAAGGAAGCTCAGCGGCCCGGATTGAATTGGTCCAGCTGGCCAAAGTTGAGATTGATGCTGGCTCAACGGTGGATGCCCTGATTGTAGATGCAGGCGCTGCCGGATCAGAGATCGTGAACCGGGGGTATATCGGCTTGCTTGAAACAAAGGCGGACAGTGTGCTTTTCAACGGTACAGTGCTGAAAAACGGTGAGACGATTCGGGGCTTATCGGGCAGTGTCTCCTCGCCACAGGTCAGTGCCGCGGCTACCTTCGCAGCAGGAGGGTGGAACCCGGGAGGAGCGACACCAACGGTTGTACCTGAGACACCAGCACCCACTCCGACGGCCACTCCGTCAACCCATGACGATCAATGGGAGCTGGTCTGGAACGACGAATTCGACGAACGCTCCATCGATGAGACCAAATGGAATGTTCAGGATACCGGAACGGTATACAATAACGAATTGGAGTATTATCATCCGAACAATGCTTCGCTCAAAACGGAGAGTGGACAAGGTGTGCTGGCACTGGAAGCGCGAAAGGAGGCTTACGGCGGGAAAGAGTATACTTCTGCCAAGCTGACCTCCAAGGTGAAGGGCGACTGGACTTACGGCAAATTCACGGTGCGCGCCAAGCTGCCAATTCAGCAGGGCATGTGGCCAGCCATCTGGATGATGCCAACCGACGAAGAGAAGCAGTACGGACCTTGGCCGGGAAGCGGCGAGATGGACATTATGGAATTAACGGGACCGGTGGCTGGTGATACGGAGAAGGCTGATCTATACCCGCGAACCGTTCATGGTTCGCTTCATTACGACATCCCGCATATGTCCCAGTCCAAAACTTATGTTCTGCCGGAAGGCAAAACATTCGCTGACGATTATCATGACTTCACGCTCGAATGGCTCCCGGGCCTGATTCGGTATTACGTGGACGGTAAAATGTATTTCGAAACGAGTGATTGGGGAACCAAGGCTGAAGGCCAGCCGGATTACTATACGTATCCCGCACCATTTGACCGGCCGTTCTATATGATTCTCAATCTAGCAGTGGGCGGCGATTGGCCGGGCGACCCGGCGGCTGACTTCCAGTCCGACAAGATGTATGTCGATTATGTCCGGGTCTACAAGTATAAGAAGTTGGATGAATGGCCGGACGTAACGGGAAAGCGGCCAACGAAGCCTGAAACCTCCGTTCCGCAGCGTCCAATGCCTGCGGACGGGAATCAGATTTACAACGGAGATTTCACCGGAGCCGCAGCGGCCGATGGACTTCCTGAATATTGGGAATTAATCGAGAATGCAGGCGGTGCGGCTACAGCTTCTGTCATTGACGATAAGAATAAGGGCAAGGCGTTGAAGGTTGCAATCAGAGAGGCGGGAACACAAAATTATTCCATTCAGCTCACCCAGAAGCCGCTTATGCTGGAGAAGGGCAAAGCCTATAAGGTGACGTTCGACGCCAAAGCGGATGCGGCCCGTCCGCTGATGAGCAAGCTGACAGAATTCGGCGGCGGATGGACGGCGTATTCCAAAGAACGTAATTTCCAGCTTACCCCGGACTGGCAGTCGTTTGAATATACCTTTAACATGGCACAGGCTTCCGACAACAATGTCCGTTTTGAGTTCAATCTGGGTCTGAACGACATAGCAGCTTATTTTGCTAATGTTCGGGTGGTAGAGACGGAGCCTCTACAAGTGGTGCGTACACCACTTGCTGATGGTAACCTGATTTATAATGGAGGGTTCGAGCTGGGAGAAGGACGATTGGGCTATTGGGCATTTGCCGTTAAGCCGGACTCTGGAGCAGCGGCGAAAGCCAGTGTAACCAATACTCTGGAGCTGCCGCTGATGAAGCGGGAGTTCAGGGCAGATGTCCAGAGCGCCGGAGGGTCAGCGGAGGATGTAACTCTCACTCAGACAGGAATACCTATGTCAGCAGCAGGAGTCTATCAGCTCGCGTTCGAGGCCAGGTCGGATAAGGCGCAGCCGGTCGGAATTAAGCTCGAGAACAGTAGTGGAAATACTCTCTATCCCGACGGGGCAACGTTCACTCTGACGCCGGAGTGGAAGAGCTATACAGCGGAAATAGCACTGTCCGGCGTTTCCGGTACTGAAGGTGCATTATCGTTCCTTCTTGGCCAGGCTCCGGGGCAGACTGAGATTGACAATGTACGTCTGGTAAGGATGGTTGATCCACCTATATTCAATAACTACCTGCATCTACGAGGGGATCAGTACTGGAGATCATCGGGGACCCACCTGATTCCGAGCGGCGAAGGTGGCAAGGACATCACCGATATGGATAAGGGTGACTATGTTGAATACAAAGTGGTTCTTCCTCAAGCGGCCAGCATTATTCCGGTAACCCGGGTATCTAGTGTACATGCCAATTCGGAGCTGGAGCTGTCGGTTCTGGATGCCGGCAAGCAGAGTGTGGTGACGGCATCTGTCTATAGCACTTCAATTGGAGATACCGGAGGCCTTCAATCCTACCGCGCAATCATCGGGGAACCGCTGAAGCTGCCTGCGGGAAGCTATTATATCCGTCTTGGCGGCAGCGGCTATAATCTGGCCTGGCTGGATCTTTCACGCGAACTGGTGGTGAACGGAAGCTTTAATGACGCTTCCACAGAAGGCTGGACGCTGTTCAAGAAGGACTGGGACGACAATGATCCAGTGAAGAATACCGTCATGACCGCTGTGTATGGAGCACTGCAGGTTGACCTTGGCGGCAGCGGCGATGAGGACTGGAATGTACAGGTTAAGCAAGGGGCAATACCGGTAGAGCAAGGCAAGAAGTATCTGCTTCGCTTCGATGCGGATGCCTCAATAGCCCGATGGATTCGAGTGCTGGTCCAGCATGACGGCTCTACGGACAACAATTGGACCGCCTATACGAATGAGAAGGTGAGTCTGAGCGAAGTCGGCGGACATTATGAATACCTGTTCACCGCTCCTGCAAGCGATCCTGCAGCCCTGCTTCAGTTCAGTCTGGGCAAGATTTCGGAATCCTTGGGAGCGCATAAGGTCAAGCTGAGCAACATTTCCCTGCAACAGGTAAGTCCGGTGATGGCCGGTGAGGTGTATGGGGAGAATCTGATTCCAAACGGAGACTTCTCGGCCCCGCTGAAGAGCTGGAGCAGCTATTCCTCCGACAGCGGCGAGTTGTCCATTGACAATGTGAATGGGGCGCTGCGGATGCAGGTCGGTTCCACAGGGACCAACAGTTGGGACCGGCAGGTCTATTACGAGGGAGTAGCCTACAACGAAGGAAATCATTATACGCTCACGTTTAGAGCCAAGGCAGAAGCAGCGCGCAAAATGAACATCAGCATCGGCTGGCTAGATGTCGCAAATAATTACACCTGGCACGGGTATACCAGCAAGGTGGTTGATCTGGATACCGAATACACCGAATATACCCTGGAATTCGACGTTGCCGGAGGCAGCACATCTATCGGCCGCATTTCGTTCGAGCTGGGAAATATTAAGGATGGCGGCACTGGCCATCTTGCGGTGGACGTCGATGATATTGTGTTGATGAACAATGGAACCGTAGCCGCACCTTGAACAAGCTTTATAATTTGTTATTCAGGCTTGCGATTTGGTATTTAGACCGGCAAGCAACGCTTTTATAATCAAGACATGGAGGACGGGCAACCGTTCTCCGTGATTTTCAAACGACAATGGGGGAGATTTATTGTGAAAAAGACAGCAGTATCAATTGGTGCACTGCTCATGGCATTTTCAGTAGCCATCAGCGGATGTGGAGGCAACAACAATCAATCAAGTTCTGCTAACAACGGAGGAGTGAAGGAAGAATCCAGCGCAACTGCGGCTCCTGCAACACCAAGCACGGAACCGGTTACCCTGAACGCTTGGGTCATGCCGAACAGTCCCAAACCGGATGCTGACTTCCTGAAGACGCTTGATCCCTACCTGAAGGAGCATCCGAATGTCACCGTCAAGGTAACGGTGCTTGACTGGGGTTCCGCCTGGACCAAGATCACAACGGCGGCAACAAGCGGCGAAGGCCCGGATTTGCTCCAGCTCGGATCGACCTGGGTGCCGGCAATCGCTAGCATGGGCGGTATTGACAAAGTAACTGACAAAGTGGCCGATGTGGGCGGCGCTGAGGCCTTCTTGCCGGCCATCTGGAACACTACCTCCATCGCAGGCGACAGCGAGGTGTACGGAGTGCCATGGTTCGTGGATGCGCGCGCCATTTACTACCGGACCGATGTATTCAAGCAAGCCGGGATAGATCCGGTAACCGCATTCAAGGATTGGGATTCCTTCAAGGGCGCACTTGAAGCGGTCAACGGACAAACAGTTGATGGCAAGAAGATCGCTGCACTGGGACTTCCGGGCAAGAACGACTGGAACGTAGTGCATAATATTTTCCCTTGGATCTGGGCCGCAGGAGGCGAGGTTCTCACGGAAGACAACAAAAACGTAATCTTCAACGAAGAGAAAGGGCTTAAAGGCGTTATGTTCTATACAGGACTCGCGCATGAAGGTCTCGTCGATAAGTCCTCGCTCGAAAAGAACTCGTCACAGATTGAGAGTGATTTCGGCGATGGCAAATCGGCAGTGATTATCTCCGGACCGTGGTTGGCCAAAAACTTTGCTACTCCGAAAGCAAACGGCGGCATGGCCGATATGAAGGCAGCGAAAAACTTTGCGGTGGCTCCGCTTCCAGCCGGTCCTGAAGGACAGGTTACCTTTGTCGGCGGCAGCGAGCTGACGGTGTTCAGTGGATCTAAGAACAAAGAAGCGACATGGGAGCTTATTAAATACCTGACTTCGGATGAAGCGCAGAAGGCCTATGCCAATGTATCGGGTCAGCTCCCTACCAAATTGTCTCTTCTGGAATCTCCGGATCTTGATGCCAATATGAAAGCATTCTCGGAAGCAACAAAATACGGAAGAACCTATCCGGCCATTCCGCAATGGGGACCTACGGAAACTGCGCTGCAAAAGCATTTTGCTAACATTTGGGATATCGTCGCCGGTGTGAAGGGCACGTATGGGGAAGAAAGCATTAAGAAAGAGCTGGACTCCGCAGCGGCTGAAGTCAAAGCGATTATTAATCAATAACTACTAGGAACTTGGGAGGCCGCCGCGCGACTATAGGGCACGGCGGTTTCTTCCATTAACAAAGCGAGGGATAAGAGATGAGACTCCATACTGAAAAAAATCTTCCTGCAAAAGCCTCTTCCGGCAAGCGTGGTCTGTGGCGCAAGCGAATCAGAGAGAACAAGTTCGCTTACATGCTGATGGTGCCGACTATCATCTTCATGATGCTAGTGCACCTGATCCCGATGCTTGAGGGAATTTGGATGTCATTTTTGAAACTGAACCAATTTACGTTGGGTAAATTTTTGAAAGCGCCTTTTGTCGGGCTGGACAATTATATCGGCCTCTTGTTTAACTCCGATAATCCGGTCCGCCAGGGGTTGAATTTTGCCGTACGCAACACAGCAATTTATGCCGTCATTGTAACTATCGGCGTAATGATTATGGGGCTGATGATGGCCATGCTGATGAACCGTGACTTTCCCGGCCGCGGCATTGCCCGTACAGCCATGCTACTCCCTTGGGTCGTCCCGTCGTATGTTGTCGGCGTGCTCTGGGGCTTCATGTGGCAGCAGAATGGCATTATCAACTATTTTCTGGTCGACGTTCTGCACCTTTTCGCGGACAAACCCTTCTGGCTGATGGGACCGAATACCATCTGGGCGATCATTATTCCGACCATCTGGCGCGGCTGGCCGTTCTTGATGGTTATTTTCCTGGCTGGATTGCAGACCATTCCCGATGACATCTATGAGGCGGCAACCATTGATGGCGCCCACAAGCTCCGCCAATTCTGGCATATTACCCTGCCGATGCTCAAACCGGTCATTGCGGTACAGCTTTTGTTCCAAATCATTAACAATGTCTACTCCTACAATATCGTCGCCACGATGTTCGGCAACGGCGCCGGATATCCGGGTGAGTGGGGAGACCTGATGATGACGGCCTTGACCCGCCAATCCTTCGGCTATTGGTCGTTTGGTTCCGGTTCTGCCGCTTCAATAATGCTGATGATCGTGATGCTGATGGTAGTCGGCGTTTGGTACCGAGCCTTTAGAACGGAGTTGAATGCCCAATGAATACACACCGTAAACGTTCTGTAAGTTCGTTTCTACTGACTTCTCTGACCTGGATCATCGTTGTGGTGACGATATTTCCGATTCTGTGGATGATTTTTACCTCCCTGCACTCGAACAATCAAATTCTGAACGGCATCACTACCTTCAGTTTGCCGAAGCCGCAGTGGGTTAATTACATCAACATGTGGGACACAGTTAATTTCGCCATATATTTCCGCAACAGCCTTCTGATCTGCGGCGCGACGACCCTGCTTGCCGGTTCCTTTGCCGTCCTGGCGGGATATGCTCTGGCCCGGTTTGATTTTCCGGGATCGAAGCTGTTCGGCATGAGTATCATATCCACTCAGCTGATTCCGGGCATTATGTTCCTGTTTCCGATATACCTAATGTTCCTGTGGATCAAGAATACCTTCGGTTTGCCGATGATCAACACGTACTGGGGAATGATTCTCGTCTATACGGCCTTCTATACCCCAATCAGTATCTGGATTATGCGCGGTTTCTTTGTATCCATTCCAAGAGATCTAGAAGAGTCGGCTTCGATTGATGGCTGCACGAGATTTCAGGCGTTTTACAGAATCATTCTGCCGCTCTCTGTACCTGGCATTATTGCGACTGGCATCTTTATCTTCCTTACAGCGTGGGATGAGCTTCTCTTCGCCTGGGTATTGACGACCAGTTCGGATGTACAGACGATTCCGGTCGGTATCCGCCTGTTTGTCGGCCAGTACAATACCCGCTATGACCTGCTAATGGCAGCTTCCACTGTTGTAACGGTGCCGGTTATGGTGGTATTCTTCATGACGCAGAAATACTTTATTAGCGGTATGACCGCGGGAGCCGTTAAGGGCTGATCCGCAGCATGCTATGAAAGGAGAGAGTGAGTCATGCTCAAACTTACTACTGCAAGAGAAGCAACGGCTTCGGCTGAAGATATCCTGAGTCAAGCGTTCGCCGACCGGATTGGAACTGGCGCGCATATTAGTGCTCTCTTTACCGATTCGGAACGCCGCGGGGCTGTCGGAATAGCCGGATTACCGCTTCGGCTGCCGGCTATTCAGGAGCTGCTCAAGCTGCCCGCCGTGGTTGCGCTGCTGCCAGTTGAAGCCGGCACATCGGCGCTGTTCGCTGTAAGCGGCGAAGGTACGGGACTGTCCTTGTATATCCGTCATGCCGGAAGACAGGAAGAGTGCACTGAATTACCGGAGGCGACCGCAAGGGAGGCACTGGTGCAACTGCAAGCCGCGCCTGGCTGGGCCGGGTCGCTCAACGCCGAGGGAGAGCATGTAATCGATCTGCGATCACCCGTTCCGGGTCCGCATTTCGCAGTCAATTTGCTGCTTGGCAACCGTCTCCAGTTTCCCCATCCGCTGCAGACCACGCCCAAGAGTGTAGTTGACCGGTTCGGCGGCGGGAGCTTTCGCTCGCACGCGGCAACTCAAGTGCTGGCGACCCGCTGGGATATGCGGCAGGAGGAGAACGGATTTCCGGCCAACCGGCAATTTTATCTGTTTGAGCACGGGAAGCAGATCTTTTATTCCGCAGACCCCGGAGATGAAGGGATTGAATCGGCGGTCTGTCGGCATTCGCAGAATGCCACCGTCATAAGCTACCGCACCCGCTGCGGTCTGGAAATCACCCGTACCCTCTTTATCCTCCCACACTCTGAAGGGATGCCTCTGGCGACTGAAATGCAGCGGATAGAGATTGCGAACCATGGAGAAGGTGACCGCTGTCTCCGGATCGTCTACACGGGAATGTTCGGTTCCGCGGCTCCGGGCGCACTGTTCGAGGATGTGCTGTACAGCAATGTCATTATGCAGGGCGGTGTGCTTCAGGATTCCTCTGGAGCCGTGGCGGCTATCAGTCCCGATTATTATCCGGAAGGCGGTCGTCATGATCTGCGCTTCCACACGATGATCGTACACGGAGCGGGCGGACCGATACTGCCGCGCGAATACTGCGTCAGTTACAATGAATTCGTTGGTACCGGCTCGCTGCACCGTCCGTCCGGCGCGCTTAGGCTGAGCAACATTCTGCACCGCAAGGGACCGGGCTTCTTCGCCGTAGCCGGCGAGGTTCATATTTCCGCCGGAAGCGCCGTAACGGTTGATCAGTTGACCGGACTTGTCTCTGACAAGAGCGGCGCACACTGGAATGAAACGGTGCTGGCGGACGAGGTAGGGGCGCTGGTTGCCCGTTTCTCCGACCGCAGCGCGGCGGAATCGGCGCTGGCGGAATCGTCCGGCTTCGTGCGGGAGTATGGCAAGTTCCTGCAGGTATCCTCCGGTGACGATAACTTCGATGTGTTTGTCAACCGCAATCTGCCATTTCAGGTGCTCTACCAAACGTTCGTCTCCCGTTCTTTTTGCCAGACACAAAAGGGGTACAGGGAAATTGGTTTCCGCGAAATTCAGGATTTGTATGCCTCCATGTATTATTTTGTTGGTATGGGACGAAGCGGTCTGGTGAAAAGTCTGCTGAAGGAATGGACCGGCATGGTGTTCGAGCTGGGCTATGCGTATCACAATTTCTTCTGGGCCGGCAAGGAGCCAGGCAAATGGTCCGACGACGCATTATGGCTTATTCAAGCCGTCTACCGCTATGTAATGCTCACAGGAGATCTCGAGTTCCTGGATGAGTCTTGCCCGGTGGCGGGTCAAGAAACCTACCGTCCGGTCTTCGAGACATTAAAAGCGATCATTGTATATTCGGGTCAAATTTCGGTCGGCCGACATGGTCTTCCATTGCTGGACTACGCAGACTGGAACGACTGTCTGAAGCTGGATGATACGTATCTGAATGGCCCGGCTAAGGAAGAGCGCTACCGGAAGCAGCTAGAAGCCGGCGGAGTGTTTGGCGACCCGTTGCACAGCGATTATTCCGAGAGCGTAATGAATGCTTTCCTGCTGAAGGTGGCGGTGGATGAATTGTCCATACTGTCCGTCCGGAAGGGAGATCTGAATTATGCTGCCGAGTTGGATCACTTCGGAGCAGAGCTGCGAGGACGCATTCAAGAACATGCATGGAAAGACAATTTCTTCGCACGAGTGCTGTTCAATCGGTATGCAAACGGAGAATACACGTATTTGGGAGCCGCAGGGGATGGTCTGTCTTCAGATCCGGCGTCCGACGGTTCTTACTTCCTGAATTCCTTTAGTTGGAGCATCCTATCCGGCTGTGCGGATGAAGCACAGATTACCGTGATGCTGGACACCATGAAGAAGCATCTCATGACTCCTTTCGGGTTGAAGCTGGTTTCTGCTGTCGCACTGGGACGGGTATCCTCCCATACAGCTTCGGACGAATACTTTCCGGGCGACCGTGAGAACGGCGGCGTGTTCAAGCATGCTTGCATGATGGCTGCTGCAGCGATGTTTAAGGGAGCCAAGGAAGTGTCGGATACAGAACTTGCCGCCGAGTTGGGTCGGTTCGGTTATTGGCTGCTGGACCGGATCATGCCGTTTAAGACTATGGAAGATCCTTATGCAATCTGCGGAAATCCTAGATTCTGTACCCAATACAATAACAGCGAGACCGGTGAGAACATCGGTCCGATGCTAAGTGGCACCTCGACTTGGCTCACCCTCTCGCTGATGGAAGCGCTGGGTATTGAATATACGGCGCAAGGCATTGCGCTAAATCCGATCCTGCGGGAAGAGCAGACGGATTTCGTCTACACGCTGAAGTT
Source organism: Paenibacillus monticola (assembly GCF_009664975.1). Lineage (GTDB taxonomy): Bacteria > Bacillota > Bacilli > Paenibacillales > Paenibacillaceae > Paenibacillus_AQ > Paenibacillus_AQ monticola. Next base: position 228,481 of record NZ_WJXB01000010.1, on the reverse strand, counting down.
CGGAGGTTCTTCATACCGGATTCGAATCATTAAGCCGGAGGGCTTCTGCCGAATGCAGGACGGCACAGTCCGTTTGACACTAGATGGCCGAGTCCTTGAGGAAGGAATTGTGCTGGCGGCAGATGACGGCTTACCCCATGAGGTAGAGCTGCGATTTGAAGGTTAAGGGCGTTACAACGCCCGTTCGCGGAACTCATGTGGGGTCATGCCGGCGTATTCCTTGAAAAGTTTAATAAAATAGTGGGCATTGGAGTAGCCAAGCTCGGCGGAAACTTCATAAATTTTTAGCGGCGTATGAATCAGCAGATACGCCGCTTTTTCCATCTTGACCTGACTGATGTAGTCGCTGATTCGCTTGCCTGTCTCTAGCTTGTACATTTTGGAGAGGTAGACTGGATGCATCTGAACATGATCGGCGATAGCTTGAAGTGAGACATAGTGCAGATTGAGGTTGATATATTCATGGACATTCCGGATCAGGACGGTTCGGCTATTCAGCCGCTCCGATTCAAAATGCTCTTTCAGCAGAACGATTACCTCCAGCGCCCATTCCCGCAGTTTGTCCGGTGTCTGGAATGGAGCCTGCTCCAAGAGCGGATTGCCAACAATCTCGCCCAGCATTTTGTTGTTCTTGTGGGCGAAATAATAGAATGCCGTCTCCAGATGCAGACGGGTTTCATGGATATGCTCAAGCGACCGGTCCGGATTTCGGACCAGCTCCGAAACGATGGCATTCAGTTTCTCTTCGATGCCCTGCCAGTTGTTCGCTTCGAACATATGAAAGAGCAGCGGAGGCTCATAGAGCGGCTGGAGAATCTCTACAGGTTGGGACCCGCTGTTGTCCGTTGCGTCTAGATAGATGCCTGTTTCACTACCGATATGCTGACGGATGGCCGAGATGGCGGATTGATAGAGCGTGTAGACCTGGTCAGGAAATCCTCCCCATCCTGTAGTGACCACGGAGAGGCCGCCACCAATCAGCGTGCCGACATGGTTCTGCAACTGGTAGGCCGCCTGAGCGACCTCATCCGCAGGATTGCCGCTGGATTCGATATCATCCCTGGGCTGCAGCACAAATACGAGATAATCATGCACATCCTTGCAGGACCAGATGTGGAATCGGTTCTGGAACAGCTCCTGTGCGATATTGATGATTGCGTATTCGAACAGCAGCATGCTATTCATGTCCTGGCGCCGGAAGAACTCCTCCGGCCTGACGACCGCGAGGCATATCGGCAGATCGGTTGAGAGCGGTAGATTGAATTGGGACAGCCGTTCTTGCAGTTGCGGCGCGGACATCTTCCGTCCCTGCAGCAGCTCGCTGAGCAGACGGTCCCGCAGGAGTGGAAGATGCTCACGGAAGGTCTGCATGGTCCGCTGGTAGGAGGACCATGTCTCCCATTCACTGCGCAGCTCTTCCTGGAGCTTGCCAATAACTGCGATCAACTGGTCATTGGCAATCGGCTTAAGCAAGTAGGCACTGGCTTGTTCTTCTATTGCCTTGCGGGCATATTCGAACTCGGCATAACCGGTCAGCATAACTACCCGAATATGCTTCCAGTGACTGCGGATGGAGGTAATCAGTTCGATGCCTGAGATTTCCGGCATATTGATGTCAGTGACTACAATGTCGATAGGATAGCGTTGAAGCAGCTCTAGCGCCTCATACCCAGAATAAGCTTTATGAACTTGTTCGAATCCCATCTCCCTCCAAGGAAGCGAGATGGACAGATCATCGACTACGTAGGGTTCGTCGTCAACCAGCAGAATTTGATGCATAGAATTCCTCTTTCTTCTCCATGCGGAGAGTAAGTTTTAGGCCGCCGCTAGGCGAAGGGGTGATTAGAAGGCCTGATGAATCTCCGTAATGAGCCTTGAGGCGCTGCTGTATGTTCCATAGCCCGCAGCCTCCATCCTCTCGTGTAGATTCGGAAATTCTGGCATGCAAAGAGGCAATCGCCTCATCGGTCATACCTGCTCCGTTGTCTTCAACGGTGACGGTGACCGCTTCTTGCGTATGGCTGGCAGTGATCCGAATGAAGCCTGGACCGATCTTTTTCTCAATGCCGTGAATGATACTGTTCTCGACCAAGGGCTGAAGCAATAGCCGAGGAATGCGCAGACCCATGAGATCATCGGCAATATCCATCTCATAACAGATGCGTTGTTTCCGCAAATTCTGGATTTCCAGGTAATTCTCCAGCAGCTTCAGCTCATCCTGAAATGTGGTGAGAGAATGGTCGACTTTGGTGATATAACGGTAGTACTCGCCAAGATTGAGCGCCATGGCTTCCACGGAATCTGTATCACCGATTACGGCCTTGCTCTTGATAAAGAACAGGCAATTGTAGAGGAAATGCGGATTGATCTGCGATTGAAGCTGCTTTAGCTGGGCATCCTTGGCCCGGAGCTGCTCCAGATAGACCTGTTCAATTAGTGACTGGATCTTTTCCGCCATCTCGTTGAACTCTTCATTGAGCATTGTGAACTCAGGATTGGTCTTGGTATGAATGCGGGTAGACCAGCGTCCTTCCTTTATCCTGTTGAGGGAGCGGAGCAAGAGGCTGACCGGACGCTGCACCTGGCGGTAGAGCTGCAGAGAGAACAGAAGACTCATGATCAGAAGTATGGCCGATCCCATCAGGAAGGAATAACGGCTGCTCTGGATCGGCTGAAGAATCTGCTTCAGCGGCGAATAATGCACGACCTGCCAGTTAATGGCCGAAGATGGAACCGAGCTGACAAGAAAGTTGTCTTCCTTGAGGCTAACGATATCCGAGGTCCCTTGTCCGGTTGAAGGGGTCAGCGTTGCAACAATCTGCTTCGCCATTTCCCGGTCAGTATTGCGGAAGAAGATCACCCCGAATGCCGGGTGGAACAGGAAGGTGTCGCCCTTGTTTTGCGACTGGTAGGCATCGAACATCCGTTCAATATTGGATACAGGAAAATACATCGACATCAGCAGTCCCGCCTCTCGGGGGGCATTTCTTCTCTCGACGGGGTCGGACAGCAGCAGACGGAAGCCCGCTTCAGCATTGCTTTTGTCCTCCGGAATATACTCCCAGCCAGCCGGCAGAGGCTTCTCCAGTGCGGAGGAATCAAAGGAAAGAGAGGAATCTGACCCTAGGGTCTCACCGCTGTGCGGCTTGTACAGAACAATCCGGTTCTCCCACGTGCTGGAGCTCGTCTGAAGGGAAAGCTTCTCCAGCACAGTCATAATGGTCTGAGGGGGATCAATGAGATGAGCCAATTTCCGGATCTGCTCATAGTCGCGGACGGTTGGATCTCTCTGAAGTGCGTACATGCTGCCTGCCAATTGGTTGATATTGTTGTCCATCTGCTGGGTCAGGAACTCCAGATGGTTCAAATCGGTCGTTTTGATCTGGCTTGAAATGACCCCGATATCCTTGCTATAGGATAATCCGTAGAATAAAAGTGTGACTGAAATAAGGGAAAGAAGAATCGCCACCATTTTAATGAATAGGTTTGGACGCCAGGCCATAAGATCATCCTTTTCAAAAACTTCGCTGTAATAAAAGAAGTGTATCATACGATGCTGAAGTCGATTATGATACAATTTGTTCGACTTCCAGAATTTTACGAAAAGCAGGTGGATCCATGAAAATCCGTTTACCGCTATTCATCTTGCTCTTGTCGTTGTCGGGATGCGCGTTTCGCAGTACTGGCGAAAGTCTCCCGGTCGGCTCCTCGGAGAGTATAGTGCCTCCTTTCGCCATCAAGGCGGGCAAATATAATCCTCCAGTAGACCTGTATACGGTAGGCTCTGTGAACCCCAATCTGAACTTTAAAAAAGGCGAGAGCCTCGAACATAACGTGCATACAATTTGGGCCGAGAACCGGCTAGGTATCCGTATCCGTTATCTTTGGACCATATCCGGCACGTCCGAGACCTATGCCAACAAGCTGAGGCTTGAACTGGCCAAAGGCAATATGCCCGATGTCGTAACGACCCGGGATGCAGACATCATCCAGGAACTGATCGACTCTGGGCAATTCATGGAAGTCGGTGATTTATTTGAACAGTACGCTTCCAAGGTATGGAAGAAAGCTGTGGCCGAGGATACCTCGGCATGGGATACTTTTGTGCGGGACGGACGCAAGTATGCCATTCCCATTATGGATTACGAATATAACTCCGATCCGTTGCTGTGGATCCGCCAGGATTGGCTAGACAAGCTTCATCTAGCCGCGCCGCGGAATCTGGACGAGCTGGAACGGGTCATGGATGCCTTTGTCAATCGAGACCCAGATGGCAATGGTCTTAATGACACTTACGGTCTTGCGGTTGGTTTCCGCAACGGTCCGAATACCTGGATGGGGGACAGCAGTTGGATCTTTGGTGCGTTCGGCACGGTTCCTGAGCAATGGAATCGCATGAGCGACGGAACATTGGAATACGGGTCCGTGCAGCCCAGCGCCCGCAAGGCTGTTGCACTCATGAAGCATTGGGTGCAGCAAGGCTATTTGTCTACCGACAGTGCGTGGCTTGATGAAGAGGGCGCCGCCAATCTGTTCGTCTCCGGCAAGGCCGGCATCATTGCCGGTCCTTACTGGATGCGCGGATGGCCCTTGTCATCCCTGACCGATACCGACCCGCAGGCGCGCGTCAAGGCCGTCGGCATACCTTCCGGACCGAGCGCTATGGCCATGAGAAGGGGGACCTTGCCTGTCAATGGCGCTATTCTGATTAGTAAGAAAATGAAGCATCCTGAAATCTTTTTTACCTATCAAAATTATTTGTTTGATTATTATGCCACCTCGACCGGCGAGTTCATCAATGGTCTTGCAGAAGACTATGATTGGGCAATGGCCGACGGCAAGCCGACAATTCTCCCTTCCGCTCTGCCGTTGGGCGGCATCCGGGTCGCTTCCTATACGCTAACCTTCGATGGGGCAAGAATTCCCTCCAAAGTGATCAAGGAAATTCCAAAGGAAATTGCCCCTGTGCTGCTCAGCCAGAAGGATGCTTCCCGCAAGGATCAGTTCACGGGACCGCCAACCGCGACGATGAAGAGCGAAGGCGAGCTGCTGAAGAAGCTGGAACAAAAAAGCTTTCAAAAAATTATCTTCGCGGACAGCGGCATCGAGGAATTTGATGAATTCGTCGACAAATGGAAAGCTTACGGAGGATTAACAGAAACCTCAGAAGTCAATACCTGGGACCGCGGCCGCCACTGAGTCCTTAGCGACAAGAAACCGCCTCGATTAAGGCGGTTTCTTGTCGGAGAGACGCCGGATTTTCTTACTTGCCCGACGATTGATCCGGAGTATAGCCGAACTGGTCATAGTAAGCATGGATTGGGACTTTCCGTCATACGGCTCCAACCAGGAATCCACGCCTATCCCGTTCCAGAGATTCATCATAATGCGGCCTGAAGCGGACCCCAGCAGAAGAGGTTTACTCAACGGCCAGGGTTCAACACTCGCTTTTAGTTGCTTGTATATTTCAGCCAATCATAATAGGCGTACAGTGGATTGACGCCATTATATGAACCGAGCCAGGAGTCTACACCGGTTCCGTTCCAGAGGTTCATCATGATTTTGCCGGGATGGGATGGTATATTGCTAGTTGCCGTATGCTTCAATGCACCATCCACATACCATTTAATGTAGCCCTGCTGCCAGTCGAAGGCGTACGTATGATAACTTTGGGAAGCGTCAAATCCAAGATTAACGATCTGCTCATGATTGCCAACGCCGTTCGTGTAATAATTGAACTGGACCTTGGTGGTATCTTTGCCCAGAAACTCGATATCAATTTCATCCCACGGGGTACCATCGGAAGGCCCGGTATAGGTGAAAAAAGAGGAAACGATTCCGCTGTTTTTGGCCGGCATCATGCTGACCTCATATTTGCCGTAGCCATACTTGTTCACAGACCTCATTTCTGCGCCGTCGAATTTATTGTTGCTGGGGCTGGTCAGCGCCAGGCGAAGCTGCCCACCGCTGGTAAACGAGATATTGTTTGCACGCCAGGTGCAGTTAAACATACTACCATTCGAATAGCCGTCGGCTTTTTGCCAGGTTGCGGAATTGAAGTAGGTCAGAGGCTCATAAAAGACGGTGGCTGCCGAAACAGGCGGAGTCCCTGCCAGTAATCCTGCAAACAGCAAAATAAGACCTACAACCCCTAATTTTTTCAACCTTATCATATAAATATCCCTCCTTAAAATGAAAACGCTTTACACTAATGATTTTAGCCATTGCCGATTCTTTCCACCATACCAATTCCTGAACCAGGATAACAAAAAACCAATTTTTGTTGGGAAACAAGAGTATTTCACCACACTCGTACACATATTAATATGGCATGTCTGTTTTGGGCTCAACACGGTCAGGAGGGATAATATGGAGGAGTGGTCCCAAAGTAAATGGTTCCGTTATATGATCGGAGTGCTGCTCTCACTGATCATTTTGTATTTTGTATGGATGCTCCGTCCAATGCTGCAGGGGATATTTATGTTTTTAAAAGCGATCTTTGCCCCGTTCCTGGCGGCTATGATCATCTCATATGTGCTGAATCCCGTAGTGACCATGCTGTCACGGAGAAAAATGCCGCGCAGCGTGGCTGTCCTGCTGATTTATGCGGTATTCCTCACTTCACTTGCGGTGATTCTGATCAACCTGATCCCGATGTTCATCGAGCAGCTTGAGGAGCTTAACGAACATCTGCCGGAGATGACACTACATGCGCAGGGCCTGATGCGGGGGATGAACTCCAGATTGATTCCGCCCGGGGTGGAGACGGGGATGAATAACTGGTTTTATCAGTTGGAAAATCGCTTGGCCGAAGGGATATCCCACTTCCTTGATAATATTGCTTCAACGATAGGCATCTTGTTCAATGCATTCATTGTGCCTTTTCTAGTGTTCTACATCTTGAAGGATTTTGATGTTTTTGAACGAACGGTAGTATCCTGTCTGCCCCGCTCGCGTCGCAAGTCCATCGTGACCTTGTTAAAAGATATCGACGAAGCGCTCGGCAATTACATTCGTGGCCAGTTTCTGGTCTGTCTTATCATCGGGGTGCTCGCTTATATTGGCTATGCGATTATCGGGATGCCTTATGCTCTGCTGTTCGCGTGTGTAGTGGCTGTGTTTAATATCATTCCCTATATGGGCCCATTTCTCGGAGCGGCACCTGCGATAGTCATGGCTTCAACCCTCTCTCTGCGGCTTGTGCTGCTGGTGGCGGTTGTAAATACGCTGTGTCAGATGCTGGAGAGTAATGTCATATCACCACAGGTGGTGGGGCGAAAGCTGCACCTGCACCCATTGCTGATTATTTTCGCATTGCTGGTTGGTGGTGAAGTTGCTGGCATCGTTGGACTGATACTGGCAGTACCGTTATTTGCAGCAGGAAAAGTAGTGATTCAGCACTTTGTGGCCTATTATATTAAGCGGAAGCCCGTGTAACTGGGTTAATCATTGACTGTAGTGGCCGATGTTGTATATAATGTTGGGGAATATTACGATATAATCGTGATCATAGTTATTCGATGATGAGGAGTATTAATTCGTCAGACCGTTATTGCAGAGAGCCGGCGCACAGGTGCGAGCCGGTAACGGACTCACGAATGAACTCACCTCGGAGTAATGGCGTTAGACATAGGATCAACCGTAAGCTTGGCTTGACGGTTCTCTGTGACGAACCGCCGTCGCCTCACCCCCGCTAAAGGGTGCAAAGTGAGTGGCAGAATAAAGTATATTCAGCCGCTAACTAGGGTGGTACCACGGGAATTTGAACCTCTCGTCCCTAGCGATAATACGCTAGGGATGGGAGGTTTTTTAGCGTATTGGTGAGTGAGTAGAACCTTCACGAATTAGCAACACTCCAAGGAGGAGCATAAAATGAGCGACAATAAGACAAACAGCGTACCCGCTGTAGGCTACCAGGCTCAGAGCATTGAGCCGAAATGGCAGAAGTTCTGGGACGATAACAAGGTGTTCAAGACAGTTGAAGAACCGGGCAAACCCAAATATTATGCATTGGATATGTTCCCGTATCCCTCAGGTGCAGGGCTGCACGTAGGCCATCCAGAAGGATATACAGCAACGGATATCGTCTCCCGCTATAAACGAATGCGTGGATTCAATGTGCTGCATCCAATGGGCTGGGATGCTTTCGGGCTTCCTGCAGAGCAATATGCGATGGATACCGGACAGCATCCGCGTGAAATTACAATTAAAAATATTGATAATTTCCGTCGCCAGATTAAATCGCTGGGCTTCTCCTATGACTGGGACCGCGAGATCAGTACTACCGATCCAGGATACTACAAATGGACGCAATGGATATTCATCCAGCTGTACAATCGGGGTCTGGCATATGTAGCAGAAGTATCGGTGAACTGGTGTGAGGCGCTAGGAACAGTACTCGCAAACGAAGAGGTCATAGACGGCAAAAGCGAGCGTGGCGGTCATCCCGTCGTCCGCAGACCTATGCGCCAGTGGATCTTAAGAATTACACAGTATGCAGAACGGTTGCTTGAGGATCTGGAAGAACTGGACTGGGATGAGAGCATCAAGGATATGCAGCGCAATTGGATTGGCAAATCTACCGGTGCAGAGGTAACCTTCGCTATTGAAGGTTATGATGAAACTCTGGAGGTATTCACCACTCGTCCGGATACTTTATTTGGAGCCAGTTATTGTGTATTGGCACCGGAGCATAAGTTAGTAGACATCATTACAACGGAGAGCCAACGTGCAGCAGTGGCAGAATACCGCGATAAAGCTTCACGCAAAAGTGATTTGGAGCGCACGGATCTGGCCAAGGATAAATCAGGAGTATTCACTGGTGCTTATGCGATCAATCCGGTAAATGGAGCACAGGTTCCGATCTGGATTGCAGACTATGTGCTAGCTGGTTATGGAACGGGAGCAATTATGGCAGTTCCAGGCCATGATACACGCGACTGGGAATTTGCGAAGCAGTTCGGCCTGAAGATTATCGAAGTGGTGCAGGGCGGAAACATTGGAGAAGAGGCATATGCCGGTGATGGTCCGCATGTAAATTCCGGGTTCCTGGATGGTCTAACCAATGTCGAGGGTATTGCGAAGATGATTGCTTGGCTGGAAGAGCAAGGAAGCGGCAAAGGCAAGGTTACCTACCGCCTACGCGATTGGTTGTTCAGTCGCCAGCGTTACTGGGGAGAGCCGATTCCGATTCTGCATCTCGAAGATGGCACAATGAAGACAGTACCGATAGATCAATTGCCGTTATTGCTGCCAGACGTTGAGGCTATCAAACCTTCAGGCACCGGCGAATCGCCACTTGCTAACGTAACGGACTGGGTCGAAACCATCGATACGGAGACTGGAATGAAAGCGCGGCGTGAGACGAATACCATGCCACAATGGGCAGGCAGCTGCTGGTACTACTTACGTTACATTGATCCTGATAATGACCAAGAGCTGTGTTCTCCAGAGAAGCAAAAGGAATGGCTTCCGGTAGACCTGTATATTGGCGGAGCAGAACATGCTGTACTTCACCTGCTCTATGCCCGCTTCTGGCACAAGGTATTGTATGATATGGGCGTAGTAGCTACGAAGGAGCCTTTTCATAAGCTGGTGAACCAAGGTATGATTCTTGGGAACAACAACGAGAAAATGAGCAAATCACGCGGCAATGTCATCAACCCTGATGAGATTGTTGGAGCATTCGGTGCAGATACGCTTCGTATTTATGAAATGTTTATGGGGCCTCTGGAAGCTACCAAACCTTGGAATGAAAAAGGTGTAGAAGGGATTCACCGCTTCCTGTCGCGCGTATGGCGTCTGTTCGTAAATGAGGATGGCAGCCTGAGCAGCAAAATCACTGCAGACGGCAGTAGTGAGGAATTCAAGCGGACCTGGCACAAGACACTTAAAAAGGTAACCGAGGATTTCGAGCTTCTACGCTTCAATACGGCGATTAGTCAATTGATGATCTTCATTAACGATGCTTATAAACAGGACACCTTGTCCCATGCAGCGGTGGAGAATTTCACGCAGATGCTGTCGCCGCTGGCACCGCATATTGCTGAAGAGCTGTGGCAGTTGCTGGGTCATGAAGGAAGCATCAGCTATGTGACTTGGCCAACCTATGATGAGGCATATACGGTTGATGCTGAGGTTGAAATCGTCCTGCAGGTCAATGGTAAAATCGTACAGCGCGTTATGATCCCGCAGGATATGGGTCAAGATGAAATGCAAGCCTTCGCTCTGGCACTGCCAAATGTAAATGCCGCAGTTGAAGGTAAAACCGTACGCAAGATTATTGCGGTTCCCGGCAAGCTTGTTAATATAGTAGTGGGTTAAGCGAAGAACGCAATTCTACCCGCAGCAACGGAGTAATCCGTGCTGCGGGTTTTATTTTTAAATATGGACAGGCTTAATTTCTTTTAACGATCCAGAGGACTCTCAACAATGATGCCGCTATGTCCGAATTGCAGATCAAGCTTGGCTACATCCTCATCGTATTTGTCATGAGTAGTCGTGATCAGGCGTTCAAATACGCCTTCCAGACTATTGCGCAAATGGTTCAGCGCTTCTGCTGTAATACCACCGCGAACAGCGACCCGTTCCTGCAGTTCCTGAGGAGTAAATTCACCTTCAGTTAGCAGTTTGCCTGTTCCGAGCAGCATTTCACCTGCCAGCCTGCTGATCAGCATTTCTTCAATTCCGGTGGCTTCCACAGCTGCTTCAATCCATCGTTCAATGAAATAGCTAAGAAACGCAGGTCCGCAACTGGAAAAATCAGAGGCAATGCGCGTATGTGTCTCGCTTATTTCCAAGGGGACACCTATGAAAGACAGGAGATGCAGCAGGACTAGCCTGTCTTCTTTATTAAGTCTGCTGCCGAATACGCAAAGTGAAGTCCCACTCTTGACGCAGTGTGTGATGCTGGGGATGACTTTGGCAATCTTAGACGGCAGAACGGATTCCAGATGGTACAGCTGAACCGGACTGGTGATGGATACGACAATCTGCTCGCTGCGGAGACAGGAGCCGATTTCATCCGTTAGTGCCTTGAATTCTAAAGGCTTTACACATAAAAAGACGATATCACTTCCGGCCGCGGTGTCATGGTTGCTCCCGCATATTGAGAGGCCAGGATGGCGATCAGCAAGCTGCAGCAACCGTTTCGGACTGCGGTTGCTGGCAAGGACATCCTTCGGCTTCAGTGCACCCGAAGAAAGAAAGGCGTCGATCAGCAGGCTGCCCATACTGCCTGTTCCGATAAATCCCACTTTCATCCTGTGGTTCCCTCCTTTCTTGTTTTGCATTGTGTTTTTTTACTTTTATTGACATGAATTCTCTTCGTTAAATGTATGCAGGATAGCCTTGGACCATGACAGGTTTTGGTTGAATAATTGAAGGAGATTGTTACAGATGCTTGATCTTAAAGGAGGAGCACATTGTGAACAAGGGAACTATAGTTTGTGGAATCGCCGCAGCTTTGCTGGGGAGCGGCCTGTTATGGGCTGCGGGCAGTAGGGAAGAAGCCGGTATTTCCGGCTGGAAGACACTAAATGTTAGTATGGAGCAGGCCATTGGCAACACTGATTCGGAGACTAAGGCTAAGAAAACCGAGCAGGAGTCCCTGCCAGCCGTCAGTCGAGCGGAGGTTGGGGGAATTGCTGCAGTGAAACCGGCGGAATCGGCGGTGAGCACTGGGCAGCCTGTGGCTGCAGGCGCAAGTGGAACGGTTTCCACAGTAGTGGAACTGGCCAAACCTGCAGTCACACAGGAAGGCATGGTTAATGTAAATACAGCGGCATCTGCTGAGCTCATGAATTTGCCGGGCATCGGCGAGAAGAAAGCTCAAGCCATTATTGATTACCGCAATAGTAAGGGGCCTTTTCACAGTCTGTCTGACTTGGGTAAGGTAAAGGGAATAGGGACTAAAATGCTAGAAAAGCTAAAGGCGCTTGTCCTATTTTGAACGGAAAATTAGTGGTAAAGGTTACGCAGATAGATGTCCTAGTGAAAGCGCGCGGTATTATGCTACAATAGTTAACAACTATTTACAAGAAAATGGAGATTGATAATGACAGTGGCCTATCGAAAGAACTGGGATACTTATTTCATGGATATTGCCTGTATGGTCTCCACTCGTTCGCGTTGTCCCCGCCGCCATGTTGGTGCAGTGCTGGTGCAGGGCAAGAAGCTGCTGGGCACAGCATATAATGGAGCGCCGATGGGGGTTCCAGACTGCTCGGAAGCCGGATGTATGGTCTCAGAGCAATATGAGCGGGAGATTGTAGACGGTGTAGAGACGATGGTGATGAAGCAGCGCTGCATTCGTACGATTCATGCCGAGCAGAATCTTCTGCTGTTTACGGACCGGAGCGACCGGGAAGGCAGCACCGTCTACGTTACAGACGAGCCTTGCTGGACCTGTGCCAATATGCTGGCGAACAGCGGGATTGTGGAGATTGTTTATTATCGTCCGTATCGTAAGGATATGGAAAAGGTTCGGGCAATGATGGCTGTCAAGGGCATTGTGTTCCGCCAGCTGGAAGGCTACGAACCGCCGCGTGAAACGATGGTTAGCGTAGCGGAGTAATTGAACAACTGAACAATTTAATCACAAATGAACCGGGGAAGAACCTCTGTGCACGCGTAACAATCGCGTATGCAGAGGTTCTTTTTTTCGTTTCAGGAATGGAGTAGGAAAGGAGGTAAAAGCTTGAAGGAGAGACTATTGTTAAGCTTCGCGGTGTGCTGGGTTATCGGAAGTGCAGCCGCCTGTTTATTCTCCGGCAGCCAGCTGATGTGGGTCTGGAGCGGATTGCTGTTGTTGCTCATGGTCTTTGCTATATGTGGAAAGCTAAGCTGGAAATACATGGTGGTATTAGGAGTAGCCATCACCTTAGCGGGTTTCTATTGGGAGTGGAATGAGGAGCGTAATCTCAGTACACTTCCCGTAGCGCTGTCGCATACAACTGCTGAGCTGAATGAAGCCTCCGTGCAAGCCGCTGGGGTGATTATTTCCAGCGTGGAACGGGACGGGGACCGGGTTGATTTTATGGTGAAGCTGTCGCAGCTGGCTTTAAATTCGGAAGAAGGTAGACCCCCAGCCACTGCTATGAATGAATTAAACCGAAAGGAACAGGGAGAGCTGATCGCAGTTCAGGTCAAACTGCAGGTCGAAGAGGAGATTGCAGTAGCCGCCCAGTGGCAGAGGGGAGATCAGGTTGTGCTTACGGGAGTGTTGGAGCAGCCAGCCGTAGCGCGTAATTTCGGGGGCTTTGATTACCGGCAATACCTGCATACGAAGAAAATTCATTGGCTGCTGAAGCCGGAGGGGACGGCTAGTGTAGAGGCTACAACTCCATCAAACTGGAGTCCGCGAATGCTTCTACGTTGGAATGACAAGGCTCGCGTTGCCCTTGGGGCAGAGCTGGATCATTTATTTGAGAAGCGCCATTCCGGCTATATGAAGGGGCTGGTTATCGGCCTGCAAGATGATCTTGATCCTGAAACGTTTCAACAGTTCTCACAGCTTGGGCTCACGCATATTTTGGCAATTTCAGGGATGCATGTGGCAGTCTATGTCGGTGTGCTTTTGTTTATATGGAGGCGTTGTCGTATGACCCGGGAAACCGCGCTGACGCTTACTTTAGTGTTGGTCCCTCTATATGTGCTGCTCTCCGGTGCGGGGCCATCTGTGGTCCGTGCAGGGCTGATGAGTATGATTGCTTTATTAGCTGCGCGGTTAGGTGTGTTAGGAGACGGTTTGAATATTCTAGGGGCGTCAGCACTGGTTATGCTGATCTGGAATCCGTATTTGCTGCTTAGTGTCAGCTTTCAGCTTTCTTTTCTGGTGACGGCAGGGTTGATGGTGTTTGTACCGTTGGCAGAGCCTTTGCTGAGAGGACTGCCCCGCTGGTTGAGGAGTGCCGTCTCAGTCACTATGGTCGCGCAGTTTGTCTCGTTTCCACTGACTATTTATTACTTCAATCAATTCTCATTGCTGTCTTTTGCCGCTAATCTAGTGCTTGTTCCCTTTATCACCTTCATTATATTGCCGCTTGGAACACTAGCCCTGTTATGTGGAAGGTTGTGGGACCTTGGCGCGCGCTTGCTTGCTCATGTGACGGAGTTTTTGAATAACGCCACCTTCAGCGCTGTGGAGTGGATAAATAGCTTCTCTAGTGGCGTAATGATCTGGCGTTCGCCTTCATTGCTGTGGATATCTGCATATTATGTCCTGTTCTATGGTTTGCTTCATGCTGCCAAGCTGCGGACGGAGACCCGTTATGCTCCGCAATATATGGAGGACGAGACCAAACCGTTGGAGGGGCTTTCCTTACCGGATAGCCGAAAGGGAGATATCGGGAGAGTTCGGTATCCTTTTGGGACTCAGACTACTGCACGTTGGAGCGGATTGGTTGTGCTGTTGTGTACAGTAGCTTTAGGGATATTGCTATACAGAGGATACCAGCCGGAGAACCTCTCGGGGGCAGGTTCGATAAGTTATCTAGATGTCGGACAAGGCGACAGTATCCTGATTACAACACCTGAAGGAGCCCATATTCTTGTCGATGGCGGAGGGACCGTGAGTTTTGGTACAAAAGAAGCCTGGCGTATCCGTCATAGCCCCTTCGAAGTGGGTGCTAAAGTTCTGGTGCCCTTGCTCAAGAAACGGGGCATCCACCGCCTGGATGCGCTTATTTTGACTCATGGAGATCAGGACCATGCCGGAGGGCTGCAAGCGGTACTGGAGGGAATTCCTGTCTCGGCACTGCTGTTTAACGGAACCATCGCCGATCGGGAGCCCTACAAGAAACTAATGAGCACAGCCCTTGCGGCTAATGTCCGGTTATATGGCGTGCACCAAGGGATGTCCCTTGCTCCTGATGGTGCTACGGAACTGTCTTTTCTGTGGCCAGAGTCACCAGAGTCGCCAACCCCAACCACTGGACAGTCTGAACTCCCCATCGTCGAGGATCAGAATCATGAATCTGTTGCCTTTCGGCTGGAGATGAACGGACGGAGCCTTTTGTTCACCGGCGATATGGATCTGGAAGCGGAAGAAAGTATTATACAAACGGCCAAGCTGAACGGAATCAGCAGCGGTCCGCAGATTGATGTGCTAAAGGCTGCTCACCATGGGAGTAAAAGTGCAACGGGCGAAGAATGGCTGCAATTCTGGACGCCCACTGCGGCGGTAATCTCGGCGGGGGTCAATAACTCTTACGGTCATCCGAATGGAGCTGTATTGGACCGATTAAAAGCTACCAATACTGCGGTGTTCCGAACCGATTTGCAGGGTGAGATTCAGATGGGGGTGCGGGAACAAGCGATTACAGTGCGCTATAAGCTGAGGTAATTGGAGAGTGGAGTTGAATCCGTTAGTGCTGGTTGTATACTAGAAATATATCAGATCTTTTAGTTAATTATTATTGGATACTATCCAAATATTTATGAAAGGAAAAGGCTATGATAAAAAAACTATCTTACCCATTAATGGTGTTCTCCATTCTTCTTACAGCATGTTCTTCCAAGGATATTACTATAAATCAAGGAAGTATCTCTTCTCAGGTGAATGATACTACGCCTGTAATATCGAATGTTAAAACTAACTTTCCCAAAAAAGATGGTTGGTACGTAGTCCCTAAGAACAGCGGCGAACTGGATGTTTCCGTAAATGCCACAAATGTGGAAACGATTCTTTTTTGGGCGGTTCCAACGGGTACAGAAGCTTGGGGAGAGAGAGAACTTATCGGTTACGATATAAATGGAGAAGATGGTTGGAATCTAACCTGGAATATATCTGAGACATCATTGCATCATCGAATTGCTATCCAAGCATTAGGGAGCGATGGGAAAACAATCACCAATGAAACGATACAAATTACTAACGAATAGATCACGATTTTGTCTTACAAAGAAATAAATGCAGTGAAATGATGAATGGCTTCAATAATTCTTATGGTTATTCGAATGCAGTTGTATTGGACCGATTAGAAGCCAATAATACTGCAATATTCCGAACTGATTTGCAGGGTGAGATTCAAGAAGAGAAAGCATGACTTCTGCTTTCGTTCAGCAGCTTGGCATAATATCCACCTTGCTCAAATAGTTCGCGGGGATGGCCTTTCTCAGCGATCCTACCCTCTTTCATGGCGATAATGAGATCGGCTCCGGCAATCGTGGATAGTCGGTGGGCGATGATCAGGGTAGTTCGGCCGTTTGCGATGTTGTCGACCGCTTGCTGGATCAGCTTTTCAGTGTGGGTATCAATGTTGGCAGTTGCTTCGTCCAATACAAAAATAGCCGGATTATGGGCAATGGCTCTGGCGAAGGAGATTAGTTGCCGCTGGCCCGCGGAAAAGGTGCTGCCCCGTTCGGTGACCGGTTCAGTAATCCCTGCTGGGAAATCCTTGACGAAGGATTCGGCGCAGGAGGCTTGTAGCGCATATTGTACGGCCTCTTCGGCAATGTCATCGCCTAATGTGATGTTGTCGCGGATCGTACCGGAGAACAGAAAGACGTCCTGGAGTACGACGGACACATTCCGTCGCAGATCGTCTAAGCGGATATCGTTGATGTTAACTCCATCGATCAGAATTTCGCCTTTCTGCACCCGGTAGAAGCCGTTGATCAGGTTGATAATGGTTGTTTTGCCTGCGCCGGTTTCACCGATGAATGCGGCGGTCTGGCCTTTTTTAATGACAAAACTTACGTCCTTTAGCACCCAATCTGTATCGTTATAGGAGAACCATACATGCCGGAATTCAATGGTGCCGTTTAGGCGCTCCATGGGGAGTCCGCTATCCGTATCCTCCAGAGAATCTTCTTCATGGATTAGCTCAAAAATACGTTCTGTAGAGACGAGCGCTGACTGAATGGAAGTATACTTGTCGGCAAGGTCGGCGATAGGGGCGAAGAACTGCTTGATATACGTGGTGAACGCATATAATACGCCGATCTGCAGCATGCCGCCGGAGATTTTACCCACGCTGTACCAGACCAGAATGGCAATCGCCAGACTCTGGAACATATCTGAAGCGGGCTTGAGCACGCTGTTCAAGCGGACTTGGATTAGCGTCGTTGCGAAATATTGCCCGTTCAGCTTGAGGAATTGTTCCTCCTTCTCCTTTTCCGCACGGAAAATTTGAATAACTTTCATTCCGGAAATACTCTCGGCAATAAAACCGTTGATTCGACCAATGAAATGTTTCATATAGAAAAAATTCTTTTTGATTCTATTTTTGATATAAAAGACGAGGAAGACAATCACTGGAATCACGGTGAAAGATACAAGTGTAAGTGATAGGCTCAACGATAGCATAATATAGACAATCCCTATCAGCAGCATAATATCTTTGACGAGGGTAATTAGAACATCTGTATAGAACTCGGTAATTTCGGACGTGTCATTGGTTGCCCGTGTGATGAGGCGGCCGGAGGAGGTGCGGTCAAGATACGGAAGTGGGAGTCGCTGGATGATCGAGAATACATTGACCCGCAGTTGGTGGACCAGACTTTGTCCCGCTTTGCCGACTATCAGCGCTTGGATATAGGAGGAAGCTCCGCCTGCCGCAGAAACGGTTAAATACAAGAGCGCCAGACCGCCAATCGAATCGAGACCATGGGAAACAGAGCGGCCGATTAGAAAATGGTCGATCACCCGCTGCAGCAGTAAGGGCTGGATCAGGAAAGCCGCATTTACGACAAAGACGCAGAGGCAAGCGAGCAACAGTTGAGGGGTGTAAGGCTTCGATAACCGCAGCAGTTCTTTCACCGCTCCCGTCGCAGCTTTTTTCTCAACTTGCTGGGAGTCCGTCTTCTTGCTGGGTAGTGTAAATATCATAATACATTCCTCCCTTCTTCAGCAGTTGTTCATGTGTTCCTCGTTCCCGGATCAGGCCTTTATCGAGCACAATAATCTCATCGGCTTCCAGGATGGCCGAGATCCGGTGGGAAATGAGGATGTTGGTCTTGCCTTTCCGTGTTTGCCGCAAGCTGTTAAGGATATGCCCTTCTGTGACGGCGTCAACCGCGGACAGTGCATCGTCCAGAATAAGGACCGCAGGGTTTCGGATTAATGCGCGAGCTATAGCCATCCGCTGTTTCTGGCCGCCGGAAAGGTTAACGCCACGTTCTCCCAGAATCGTGTCATATCCATCAGGGAACCCGTCAATACTGTCGGCAATAAGACTAAGCCGGGCCGCGTTCTCTACTTCGTCGTCGTTATAGACGTCCTTGAAGAAGACAATATTCTCTTTGACGGAGGCGGCAAAAACAAACGTCTCCTGCGGAACAAAGGCGAAGCTCTCCCGCAAAATCTCCAGTGCATATTCGTTGATATCCTGGTTATCAAGTAGAATTTGTCCGGAATCCACATTGTATAAACGGAACAATAAAGCGGCCAGCGTGCTTTTGCCGGAACCAGTTGGACCGATAATTCCTAATGTATGCCCTTTTGGCAGCTGCAGCGAAATATCCCGAAGAGCGGGGACCTCGGCTCCTTCATATTGAAAGGTCAGATGACACAGCTCAATATTACCCGACGGCTGGACTCTTAGCGGATTTGGAATATCGACGATATCTGGTGGAATGGATAGGATGTCATGCAATCTTCCCAGGGAGGCCATGCCGCGCTGGAAAATCGTTACGACCCTTCCGATGGACACAATGGGGCTGGCAATCAGACTTAAATATCCGTTGAAGGCGACAAAATCACCGATGCTAATGTTTCCCCGCAGCACCATGCGGCTTCCGAAGACCAGATTTAACACAAAGCAGACTGCAAAACCGAATTCAATTAAGGGTGGAAGCGCAGCGGAAACTTTGATGAGATCCATGTTCGATTGCAGCATACGGGAGCTTAACCCGCTGAATTTCTCCATCTCCGAATGCTCCTGAACATACGCCTTGATTACCCGGATGCCAGATATGTTCTCCTGAACTCGGTCGGAGATCAACCCAAATTGCTCTTGAACGGTTCTGAACCGCATCTGAATCTTACGACCGGTGAACAGCATGAGTACGATAATAAGCGGCAGAGGGGACAACGTTATAAGTGTTAGTCGGACATCAACCGTGGCAAACATGAAGTAAATGGAGGAGAGGCAGAGGACGATTCCGTTAAAAGACATCGCGGTTGCTGGGCCAAAGGTCATACGGACGGCGGAGATGTCGTTGATGGCGTAAGCGATCAGATCCCCGGTTTTGCGTGTGTTGTAGAAAGAGGGAGAGAGCTTTAACATATGCCGGAATAGTTCTTCCCGATAAAAGCATTCCAGATTACGCGCGTTCGCGATAATCATATTTCTCCAGAGGAAGGTACAGACAAAGACGCCAACAGCGATGAGTGCCATCCACGCTACCAGCACCAGCACCTGCCGGGTTTCAAAACGGCTTTCTTTCATCAGATCAACAGCGCTGCCAAGCAATTTGGGGAACAGTGTCTGAACAAAGGAAGCAGCGAACATAAACATAAAACCAGCTGCGTAACTATATTTGTGATCTTTGAAGAAACGCAGCAAGACAGAAGATTTCATAACAATTCCACCTTTAAATCCGTATGTCACAACCCTCTTACGGATTCTCTTTCCACAAGAGTGCTTAATACAGCAATATTCACTGAAGGCTGTTCGGGAGCGGCAAGTCGTTGCAGCAATGTTGAGACTACAGTTCGGCAAGAATATTCAATATTTAAATCCATGGTGGTCAGTGGAGGCTGTGAGAAAGCCGAGACTTCCGTATTTCCGCTGCTGAGAATCGAGACATCTTCTGGAACCTTAATGTTGTGCTCATTGAGCACCCGCATCAGCTCGACGGCGGTGAAATCATGATCGCATATAAAAGCGGTTGGCAACAGGCCACCCGTAATAAGATCGGACAACCTTGAACGGAAAAGTTCATCCACCTCAAAGAACAGCGACTCATCTACAGGCAAACCCTGCTCTTCCAAGGCCGAAGTGATACCGGTTAGCTTCTCCTTATTCCGATAAAAGCTGCGTTTGCCGATAAAACCAATCCGAGTATGGCCTCTGTCCATCAAATACTTGCATTGTTTGTAGCCGGCATTGAGGAAGCTGAACCATACACTGTCGTAATCATAAGCCGGTGAATAGCCGGTAAAAAAAATAAGGCTACGTATATTTTGATTAATTAAAGCGACGTAATCTAGATTGAAACTGCCGATGAAAATAACACCATCGAACTTGAAGCCTTTACTCAACCGGTAAGGAAGAATCAGCTTATTCTGGTTCTCCTTGTCGAGGAACTCTATGCTGTAATCGGTATTTGCTTTCTGCAACGCCTGCTCAATTCCCTGCATCATGTAGCTGAAATTACTGTTGTCGTGCTCATAAGGTTTCTGGTGCAGTACCAGAATACGGGGCGAAACCTGCTTCTTCAGCTTGATGTAGCCCATTTCTGCGGCCTTTTCCACAATTTTCTGCTTCAGATCATCGCTGATTCCGGGTTGCCCGGTTAAGGCGCGGCTAATGGATACAGGCGAGAGGCCCATCGCTTTGGCAATATGTGTGATCGTTACTTTTTTAGTTTTCAGAATAATCCCCCGATTCACTTTGCTCCTGTTATTATAATCATCTATTAAGCGTAAATCAACGAAAAAAGATACGTAAAATAACTTAATTTATTGCGCAAAAAATATTATTGAAATAATTTTAGTTCCGAAACGTAAATAGAGGGAACTTTTTACAGCTTCGGAAGTCTTATTGGGCAAGAGGTGAGGATACATATGTCAAGTGATGAGTTGCGGTATGCAGCAGCATACGCGCCTGTGATGACACTGCGGGAAATGATGGATACATACGGGCCGGATGTGTGGAATTATGCTTACTTCCTAACCCGCAGCCGTGAGCAGGCGAATGATATCAGCCAGGAGGTGTTCCTGAAGGCGTACCGAAATATTGGAAAATACCGTGGCCAGTCTTCCGTGAAAACTTGGCTGCTGACGATCACCAGAAATACGGCCTTCAGCTGGAGCAAAAACAGCTTTTGGCGCAGATTCATAACGCTTGGTGATCAGCCCTTAGCAGTCAATGCACCTTCTGCAGAACAAGAGGCGCTCGGTAACCAATATGCCAATCGGATCTGGGAGATCATTATGGAGCTTCCGGACAAAAACAGAGAGGTGTTGGTGCTCGATCTCCAGCACGGTCTGTCTATCGCTGAAATGTCCGGACTGCTGGGTATCGCTCAAGGGACGGTGAAATCACGTTTGGCCCGGGCCAGAGACAAGGTTAGAAAGATCATCGAGGAGGAGGAGCAGGAATGAAGCGCAGAACAGATGAAGAGAATCATGTAATGATCGGGCAGACGGATTGGTATGCCCAGGCAGGCAAAAGACCGTTCCGTGAAGATGGTTTCACCCTTGCGCTCATGACGCAGATTGAACAAGCAGCAACAGCAGGCTCAATTAAGACGCATAAGCGATTCCGTGTACGCAAAAGTTTTGTCTTTACTGCGCTGGCGATGCTCCTTCTATTAGGTACTCTGATTTGGCCGTTCCGTGAATGGCGTAATGGACATCTCGCCTCATCACCGTTAACCCCTTTTCAGGCCGCAGCTCCAATGCCTACTGTTACGCCAACCGCAACAGGTAAGGATTACGTACCACCCATTGGTTCAGCGGAGTTTGAGTTCAGTGGCAAGAAGTATTATATGCCTCTGCCGCTTGATCGGAATAAAGAGAGAGCGTATGCTGCTGAAACCTCGGCGGGTATCATCTGGTCACCGGCACCACCAGTGGTCAATTATACAAAGCCCAAGTATACACATCCAACTGAGCCCTACACTCTTTATTTGAGCCCCAAGGATCAGCCGGAATTATCAGCAGCAACAGCACTCAGGGTGTATACTTATCCGCTTTATGCGGGTGGGGCGCAGTCCTATTATGATTTAGGGACAATTTATGGTGTTGGGGATTATGCTTTGATAATAACAGGCACATTTACACTAGGTACTAACAAAAGAACTGAAGCGGAGCTATCTTTGATTGATACTAGAAAGGTATCAGCGAGTAAGGTTGTTGTGCCTAGAAATTTGCTTACTTTTGATTCCTCACTCAGCTTGTACAGATCCTATTTAGCTATTGATAAGCAGAATGAAGAGCTCTTGCTTGTCAATTACACCGATAATAAGAAAGGTGGCTTTGATCAGCATGCTAAGTTGTATGATCTGGAATCCGGCCATATACAGCAGCTTGATTCTGTAATTAGAATTGATATAAATGGAACTGTAGAAACTGTTATTTACGAAGTGAAAGGTGAGAAGCGTACAGCGGAGATGGGTATGAAATTAGGCCAGCAATGGTATCTGGATCAATTTGAACAGCAATAAGGTATTTGCTTGTTACTTTATCAGTAGATAATTTACTAAAAAAAAGCTATACTTTTTGATAAAGTGTTTTTCTTTAGAGAAGAGTGGAGCGGAAGAGATGAAAAAGCTGACGATTGAAGACGTAGCCCAAAAGGCGGGAGTGTCCAAAAGTACGGTCTCGCAATTTTTGAATAAAAGATATAAATATATGAGCGAAGCGACAAGGAACCGCATAGCTGCGGTGATTGAAGAACTGAATTATAAGCCTAACGGCCTGGCCCGCAGCCTGAAGCAGAATCGTACGCATATGGTGGGCATCATTGTCGCCAATATTGACTATTCACTGTCGATCCAATGTATCCGGGCGATAGAGAATGAACTGCAGCGCCACGGAATACAGGTGATTATTTGCAATGCGGATGAGAATGCGGAAAAAGAGAACACTTACGTCGAAACGTTGGTAGCTCGTCAGGTGGATGGTTTGATCATTTTCCCGACAGGCAATAATCCGTCTGTCTACTGCCGACTGATCGAAGCTCAATATCCGCTTGTGTTTATGGACCGGCTGGTTGAAGGTGTAACCACGCAGAGTCTGCTGCTGGACAATGAAATGGCGGTTAAGATTGGGATTGGAGAGCTGGTGCGGCATGGTCATGAACGAATTGCGCTGGTGACCCTTCCGCTGGGAGAACATGGAATTACGCCTCGCAAAGAGAGAATAAGCGGGTACAAGAAAGCGATGGAGGAGGCGGGACTTACTCTGCACGAAGGATATGTATGCAGCGTGCCAAAAGAAGAATTGGCGGCCGAATTGGAACGTCTCTTGGAGCTGCCACAGCCTCCTACCGCACTGTTGGCTGCGAATGATATCGCCCTGGCGGAAATTTTGAAATATGCGAACCGCAGGTCAATTTCCATTCCTAATCAGCTGTCTGTCATTGGCATTGATGATGCGGAGTTCGCTCATATTTATAATCCGGTGATTACGACGATCCGCCAGCCAGCTTATGAGATGGGAATGCAGGCTGCCAAGATTATGCTTTCCTGTATCGAGGATAATGGCTCTTACGTACCTATTACCTACCGCTTCCCTCCGGCTTTACAGCAAGGTCAATCCGTGAAATCGCCTCAATAAGAGAGATAAAACGATTTATCAGATCCCATAACAAACAAAAGAACCAGTCGAACACTTTCGTGTCCTTGACTGGTTCTTTTAGTCTGTAACTATAGTCTATACTTCCTAGTTCATAAATTTCGCAAGACCTTCACGGGTTGGCAGTCCATCCATGTCGCCAGGGGACATAACCGCTAAAGCGCCGATAGCATTTCCGCGTTTCACGGCTTCAGCTATTGGAAGCTTTTCCAGCATGGCGCTGATTACTCCGACAGCAAAACCATCGCCGGCCCCCACAGTATCAATAACCTTCTCTACTTTGAAGCCTTGTACATATCCTTCTTGTTCAGAGGTTTTGTAATAAGCGCCTTCAGGACCCAGCTTGATTACAACGAGAGAAGCACCACGCGCTAGATAATAGGCGGCAATTTCTTCTGGCGTATCCAATCCGGTGAGGATTCTGCCTTCGCTAAGTCCTGGCAAGAACCAGTCACAGCGAGTAGCAAGATCATTAATGGTATTCACCATCGTTTCGGTATCAGGCCATAGGGTTGGACGAAGGTTAGGGTCGAGGGAGACCGTTTTTCCTTTGCTTTTCATAAAGTCCATAGCGTGAATGGAGAACTCATGACAGCTCTTGGAGAGTGCGGACGAGATACTCGTTACGTGCAGGTGTCCAGCGGAAGCGAAATAGGATTCATCAAAATCAGCCAAGCTAAGCTTGGAGGCGGCGGAATTTTTGCGGAAATATTCGACCTTGGGATCACCGGTTAGTACCTTCGATTTGATCAACATGCCTGTGGAATGCTCTTTGGTATAAGTAATACTGTCTGTATTAATATTCTCTTTGTTCATGGCTTGAGTAATAAATTCTCCGAAGTTATCTTCACCAAGCTTGGTAACATATCCAGTTGGGTGTTCGAGACGAGACAAGCCTGTAGCTACGTTACTTTCTGCACCTGCAAGCGCTTTTGAGAATGAAAATACCTCAGACAAGGGTCCAGGTTCATTCGCATAAAACATAGCCATTGCTTCTCCAAAAGTAACAGCATCCAAATGTTTACTCATATAAATTTCCTCCTAAATTTTTATACAGTTAAGTTTTGAGCATACTAGTATAAAATAGTTTATACTTTGAAATTATCATATAAATCGGTTTTGTACAATAAGACATTGCTTAATAAACAAAATTGACTTGTGTGATGGAATTTAATTATATTTGTATAATCCCTTTATATATAAGGGGTTATACGTTATTTCCTACAAATTCATCAACATGTTCACATAAAAATATATTGACTGTTGGCGACATTATTATTACTATTTTATTAGTGGTATTATATTGTGGTTAGTAAATTAGATAAAAAAGTTTATCTAATATAATATGCTGTACTTCAATAATAGAGGTAACTAAGAAAGGGAGTTCAATTCATGAAGAAGATAAAAGTTTTGCAAAATGTAATGTCGGTTGGTGTAGTAGCTGTTATTCGTGCTGATAGTGCTGATGATGCTTTCAAGATGTCCGTAGCTTGTATTGAAGGCGGCCTGAACAATATTGAAGTAACTTTTACTACGCCGGATGCGGATGTAGCCATCAAGAGACTGGTTGCAGAATATGGAGATCGCGCAGTGATTGGTGCAGGCACAGTGTTGGACCCGTTAACAGCAAGAATTGCTATTTTGGCAGGCTCTGAATTTGTAGTGAGTCCATCCTTTGAAGAAGATACGGCGAAGATGTGTAACCTGTATGGTATTCCGTACATGCCTGGCTGTTTGACACTGGGTGAAATGAAAGAAGCGCTGAAGCTCGGGGTAGATGTGCTTAAGCTGTTCCCAGGCAGCGCTTTTGGCCCTGATTATATCAAAGCAGTTAAAGGACCTATGCCACATGTGAACATTATGCCTACAGGCGGCGTGGATCTGAACAATATGGGACAATGGATTGCCAACGGCTGTATCGCTGTAGGTATTGGCGGCAATCTTACGGCTCCGGCCAAGGAAGGCCGTTATGATCTTGTAACTGAGCTTGCTGCGAAGTATGTAGCGAAGTTTAAAGAGATAAAGGGCGTTTAAGCACTTCTTCATCTAATATAAGCGAAACCCGATTTGGGCGACACAATTATATATAGGCTGTGAGACTGATTATTGTCAGTCTGCAGCCTTTTTGATTTTCAGATAATAAACTATATAATAGAAGACGGCTGTTCCATAGACTAATCCCTATGAACAGCCGTTTGGTGTAGGGAGAATCCGAAAGCGATATATCGCCTATTATCCTGCCGGGAGTGAGAAAAATGCCTGATTACAATGACGAGACACTGTATCAAGCTGCCAATCAAGAAGATGCCCGATATGTAGAGATTAGCCGTGCCGCATTTGGCTGCAAGGTGACAGAAGGCCAGATCTACAAATTGGAGAGAAACTTTAATAATCCGTATATCTTTGAGCGCGGAGAGGCCTATATTATTGATGATGAAACTAAGGAGAATTATTCTGTGTTTCTGCTCTGCAAGACCGTTCTATATAAATGAACAGATGTCATGTCTATTTTCAGATATTTTATGTCATTTATGTAATAAAGTTACCTATAAAGAGTATTTGAATGATTAGAGCATCCCCTGTATGATTAGTAAGGATTATTGAACGATCCCAACGAGCCAGAAAAGCTGCAACCTTGGGTATAGCTTGACGTAACTTGTAAAGTTTGGAATTCTAAAAATATTGATTATAGAGTTGCAACAAATTCGCAGTCTTGCGCGTCAGTAAGATTGCATAGAGAGGGGGAACCTTCGTGGTGGAGCAGGTACTCATCAGAGCCGCTCAAGCGGGCGATCGCGACGCTCTAATCACCCTATTGCGGGAAATTGAAGGGCAGGTATATAAGACGGCCTTTTACATTTTGCATAATGAACAGGATGCACTTGATGCATCCCAGGAAGCCTTGATCCGGGTATATACCAAAATTGGTTCCTACGAGGAAAAGGCCCAGTTCAAAACGTGGGTTCAGCGTATCGTTACGAATATTTGCATTGATAAATTCAGAAGAACCAAACCTACAGTTTCTATCGATGAGCACGAAATGGTGTTCAAGGATAAACATAATGTGGAGCGGGAAGTGTTATCTACTTATTTGGCGCAGGATATACAAGAGGCGATCGATGAATTGCCGGAGCATCACCGTACGGTGATCGTACTGCGCTATTTGCAGGATTTTTCTTACAACGAGATTGCAGACTGTCTGGACTTGCCTCTGAACACTGTGAAATCCTACCTGTTCCGGGCTAGACAACAGCTGCAGAATAAACTTCAGGAGTACCAGAAAGGTGGTGTATCGGGATGAATTGCGCGGAGGTGATGGAATGCATGCACCGCTATTTGGATCATGACTTGAGTCAAGATGAGATGATTGAAATGTTCCGTCATATCGACGATTGTCCTTCCTGCGCGGATGTCTTTGATCGTCTGACCATGCTCTCGCAGCAACTGGAGCACTTGCCGGACGTGAAAGCCCCTTTCAGTCTGGTGGACTCCATTATGCCTCAGCTTGATGAATTGGATCGCGGTAGCCGCGAGCAAAGTGGTGCTAGTTCTGGAGAGCAGGGCATGATTCCTTTTTCACGTAAAAGCGCTCGTGGCAAGATGACGAAAGGGAACTCAATGGCATCACGGACAGGCATTGGCGCTGTTGCAGCTGCTGTTATATTAATAATAGCTTTGTTTAATATGCCTGATAAAATGCCTGGTGCAGAGGTAGAACAACTAACTAAAAGTGCAGCGAGTTCAGCTGACAGCAGTGAAGCCGCTCGTAAGATGGATTCTGGATCTGCCAATACTGCAGATGGAACCAATATGGATAGTAACGATAAGGGAATGTTTAGTACTGAACAAAGCCCGATGCCGGCAGTTGAAGGGGATACTGCCCCAGCTGTCGCAGCAGGATCGAGCACACCGGCAGTTACACCGGAAGCAAGAATGGGGGCAGTACCGGCTAAGAGCGATGAGCCTGTGTCTGATAAGGTAGCTTCCCCAACTAAGCAGACTCCAAAGAGTACCGATGCAACTCCGCAAGCCACTGATGCGAGTGCCTTCAACAGCTCTGAGGCTAATCCGAACAAAAGCGAGCCGACAGCGGAAAATAACGCTGCGGCGGATACAGCAGCTCCGCTTCAGGAGACTATGAAGGTTCCTGCGGATCCTCAAGGAATAATGAGCATGTTGCCGAACCTAGTTTCATCACAGCCATCATGGACTTCCCCTGACGGACGCTACGCAGCAGAACTTGCTGGGCAGCAGCTTGTTATTTATAGTCTTGCGCCTAATGGGTCGGAAGAAGGGAAGCTGGCAGTGACTTCTTATCCCCTCTCTGGGACATGGGTTTCTGGCGAATGGTCGCCGGATAGCTTGCAATTTACGTATGTAACAGAGCAAGCTGGTGCCGAGGTTACGAAAGTATATATTGTACAGGCTGAGGCGGCTACTTCTTCACCCACGCCGACGGTAACACCTGGCAGTACTACGTCTCCTACATCGTCCACAAAATAATCTCGAGGTGGAACTTTTTGCTCAGTAGCGGAATATGCTATAGTAAGAGGACAGGAATTTGTAATTACAGGATGTGCAGAACATCGGTATGACCGTCGGCTGGGGAGTTTCTAGAGCTTCTCACACCGTCGTTTATATAGATGCGCCGCTGAAACGGGGAAACTTTGGCCATGGCTGCCGGAGTTTCTCCGTTTTTGCATTTGTTTACACCCACATTTTTGTTACAATGAGGCTCTGGATAAATGTAATAGGGATCAGCTTAGATGAAATGAATTGGAAAAGGAAGTGGCGTGATGGATGCCAAAACGGCGATCAAAGACATCAAGCAAGGAAAGATTTCGCCGATCTATGTTCTATACGGCAGTGAGAAATTTCGGATGAATGAATTTGCGGAATTGCTGGAGGGACAGTTGATCGCAAAAGAGGATCGTGATTTTGCGGTGATCCCTTTCGATCTTTCGGAAACACCAGTTCAATCTATAGTGGAAGAAGCAGAGACTGTTCCATTTATGGTAGAGCGTAAACTGCTGTTGGTTCGGGATGCCTCGCTGTTCACAGCGGGTAAAGAAAATGCTAAGCTTGAGCATCGTATTGATATCTTAAGTGAGTATTTGCAGCACCCTACCGATTTCAGTGTGATCGTGTTTATGGTGAACAACGACAAGCTGGATGAGCGCAAAAAGATTGTCAAAGCTGTCAAAGCCGCCGGAACGGTACTGGCCTTTAATCCTTTAGGCGCTGAGGAGCTACTGCGCTGGGTGGAGAAGGGAATCCGTGATCGTGGCTGCACAACTGCACCTGGTACAGCTGAAGCTCTGATAACGAGTGCAGGGACAGGCCTGCAGGGCTTATCCGCTGAGATGGACAAGCTCTGTCTGTTCGCTGGTACAGGGGGAACGGTCAATGCAGCAGCGGTAGAAAGTCTTGTCCATCGTGGCACAGAAGAGAATATCTTCACACTGGTGGAAGATATTGCTAATCTGCGCCTCGACAAGGCGCTCAATACATTGAATGAGCTGCTCAAGCAGCGCGAGGAGCCGATTAAGATTGCTGCGTTGGTCGCCCGGCAATTCCGGATTATTTTGCAGGTCAAGGATTTATCAGGACATAGCTATTCGCAGGGTCAGATTGCCTCACAAATAGGATTGCATCCTTATGTTGTCAAGCTTGCTGGTGAACAGGCCCATAAGTTTACAAGTGAGCGGCTGCGGCAAATATTGAGTGCCCTGGCCGATCTTGATTATCAAATGAAGACAGGTGCGATAGATAAGGTTCTGGGGCTGGAGTTGTTTATGCTGCGTTTGGGTGCCTAGATCCTAGACAACAAGCCTGCTCGGTGCTGCTTAAGCAGCACCAGCAGGCTTGTTGTACAATATATTTCTTTCTTTGTATAGCTAACACGGATTAACTCACATCCGTAGGTTTCGTGAACTTTGCTATCACATGGTAGAGCTGTTTATTTTAACAGCAATACATGCCGTTATATCATTCGATTTAGGCGCTATTCAGAGATTAACTGCATATAATGCCGTTATTTTCCTCAGGATTCAGGAAATTAGCTTCATAGAGCCGAAATAGAGGCATTAATTCATGTTAATTTGTCTCTAAGAGATATGTGGCTCCAATTAGCAGCATTAATTGTTGTTAAATGATTTGTCGCGTGGTTATGAGCTTGGGAAAATAAACACAAAAAAACCTAACCGTATGAAGCATAGCGGTCAGGTTCTTCAATGCTCATTATGAAAGTCGTCTTACGCTTGAGCCGTAAGAGCGTTCAATTTCTTCGCCAAGCGGGATTTCTTGCGGGCAGCCGCATTTTTATGAACTAGACCTTTAGAAGCAGCCTTGTCCAGCTTTTTGGAAGCAGCTTGGAAAGCAGTTTGAGCTGTTACAACTTCCGTACCTGCTAGTGCGATATCAGCAGTTTTCACAACTGTACGAAGCGCAGATTTCTGAGAAACGTTCAGTGCACGGCGTTTTTCGTTCGTTTTGACGCGTTTAACCGCGGATTTAATATTTGGCATTGAATTTCACCTCCTGGAAGACATTCGGAATCATCGAAATGATTCACAACTTAAAATAGTTTAGCATGATCACTAGTAAAAAGCAACACTAAATGCTTTCAAATTAAACCTCCAGCCTCTGTATAAACAGTGGCTTTCTCTCGCACACTATCGACAGAAGAAAAAGCAAATGCATACGAAGTGAGTTTTGCACGAAGTTATTCAATGGAGATTAGGCTAACAAAACTTAAGCGAATGCTTACGAAGCAGTTTTATTGCGAAGTAACTCATGGATGTGTAGCTCCATAAAACTAAGCGAATGCTTACGAAGCAGTTTTATTGCGAAGTAACTCATGGATGTGTAGCTCCATAAAACTTTTAGGAGGTTGAAATAACAATGGATCTGGACCTGCAGCTGTATTCGGTACGCACGGATTTGGCGGTCGAGGCTAAGGAAATGGCCCAAGGACCGCAGAAGATGCCGATACCCGGTGTGAACGAAGAGGTGGAAGAGTCGGACGGTATTAAGGTTACCCGGCTTGGAGTAGCCAATGCAGCCGGTTCACAGGCCATTGGGCGTGCTATAGGGAATTATGTGACATTGGAAGTTCCTGGCCTGCGTGACGGAGACACGGGGCTCCAGCAAAGAGTATCAGATGTCTTTGCTCGTGAATTCGAGAAGTTCATGACAAAGATTGGCATTGGAAAGGATTCCTCTGTACTAATTGTGGGTCTCGGTAACTGGAATGTTACTCCTGACTCACTTGGTCCCTTAGTTGTAGAGAACTCGCTCATTACGCGGCAGTTCTATGAGCTGGTTCCAGATCAGGTCTCTCCCGGGTACCGTAATGTGAGCGCAATTGCTCCCGGTGTGCTGGGACTGACGGGAATTGAGTCTAGTGAGGTTGTGCAAGGGATCGTGGACCGCACCAAGCCAGACGTTATCATTGCCATTGATGCCCTGGCCTCCCGTTCCTTGGAACGCATCAATACCACGATTCAGATCGCCGATATTGGGATTCATCCAGGCTCGGGCATTGGCAACAAGCGGCGTGGACTGACTCAGGAGATACTTGGGGTCCCTTGTATTGCTATTGGTGTACCTACCGTATGTTATGCCTCAACAATCGTCAATAATGTGCTGGAAATGATGAAGAAACATTTTGGTGGAGAAGGAGCCGCTCATACGAAAGAAATTATGGGTTTGCTAGATGAAATTTCGGAACAGGAGAGGCTGGCGCTGGTTAAAGAAGTATTGGAACCGCTTGGGCATGATCTGATTGTTACACCTAAGGAAATCGATGAGTTCATTGAAGGGATTGCTAATATCGTAGCTAGCGGACTGAATGCGGCCCTGCATGATGCCGTTGATCCCGGAAATGTTGGAGCGTATACCCACTGATTGCTGTATATAACGAAGCCCGTACTAGCCTGCCGAAGTAGCGCAGGCTGGTACGGGCTTCTGCTTTTTAAAATAATATCCTTATATTTCTCGAAGAAACGGATACGGTCCATAAAAGGACGGCGAAGCCGTTTCTTCTTGAGGATTTGCCACACTATTAACTAGAGATACGTGTATGCCTCTTTCTCTTATTTACGGTTCTAGTATTACTCTTGTGCTCATAGATTTGGAGTATAAGAGATTACAGAGGGCTGGAGGAGGACATTACAAACATGAACAAAAAATGGTTTCAGCTATGGAACATCGGCCGTTTACGGGGAAGATTGCTGGATGTTTTATCGCTGGGGAGAACGATGCTGCTGCTGGCTGGGGGGTCACTTGTGTTCTTCGTGTTGCTTGGAGCCGGAGGATTGGCTGGGCAGCAACTGAACTCTTCACCCATTCCGTCAATGAAAGGACTTGCCGCCTCGCTATCCAGCGGGTTTTTCATGGAATTGCTGGGGATGGAGGTTCCACATTTGCCTACAGGCAAGGAGCCAACGGCTTTTTCGGGTGAAAAGGTAACCTCCTTCGTGTTCCAACTGCTGACTAGTGTGAATCTGCATGATCCCAAAAGTCTGCTCTCCCGGGAAGTACCTGGGCTGGCGGGGGATGATCCATTTTTGCTGCGGAGTGGTTCAGGTGGCACAACAGGCGCACCGGCTGATTATCATCCAGAAACTGACGATCTGGCAGCGGGAGAGACAGGAACAGATGTAAATGACCCTTCTTCTATAGTGGATAAATCGGACAAGCCTGAGGATGCCACTCCGAAGCCGCAAACGACTGCAGCACCAGAGGCAACGGGCGAAGCTGCGGGAATAGGCAAAGGTGACTCTAGTAACAATGAGCAAGCTGGGCAGGATACTTCACTCAAACGTATTCTCATCTATCATTCTCATCCACGAGAGGCGTACAATCCTCTGCTCGGTGTAGCAAGCAGCAATCCAAACTCGGCCGTACCTTCTAAAAATGTCATGCTGGTAGGAACATATATCACCAATAGATTGGAACAACGTGGGATTGGAACTATCCACTCACAGGAGGATTATGCGACTAAAGTATCCGATTATAGCTGGAATTTCTCCTATAAGTATTCCCGGATTACGGTCAAATCTGTTCTGGCGGCGAATCAAGAAATGAATGAGATGATTGATATTCACCGTGATTCACAGCGGCATGACAAAACAACGGCTATGGTTAATGGAAAAAGCTACGCACAGGTGTATTTTATCCTTGGTCATGCGAATAAAGATTGGAAGAAGAATGAAGAGTTTGCGAATAAGATTCATCAACTGCTGGAGAAAAGTTATCCTGGCGTATCACGTGGCATTTGGGGCAAAGCAGCGGGCAAAGGCAATAACGGGGAGTACAATCAGACCCTATCTCCAAATAGTGTGTTGATTGAAGTGGGTGGAATTGACAACACGGCAGAGGAACTGAAGCGGACCGCAGATATATTAGGAGATGCCATAGCCGATGTGTATTGGAGCAGTCACGATGCGGAGAAAGCTAATGCTACTGGCACAATAGGTTCCACGAAGCCAGTGGACAGCAAATAGGTCGGCAAAGCCGCAAAAGGCTTCCACATATAATGTACAACGTCTGAAAAAGGGGTGGAGAAATGACGCGTTTTGGGAAAAAGCTGACGATGGTCGGGATATGGGCCGGAATCGGTCTGCTGATTGGTATGCAGTTTAGCGGCACCAATGGGGTGAAGATGTCTCAAGTGTTGCCGGGGGGGAACACCCTCCCGGACACGACGGCTCAGTCCAGCCAAGTGACAGGAATTAAGTCTCAGCCAGTAGCAAATAGTGTGACTCAGGATGGGAAGACCTATGTATATGTACCCGTAACCATTGATCCCGCTACAGGTGCCTATACTGCCCTTCCTGTGCAGAATCAGAACAACGGTACCACGCCAGTATCCGGTGAGCTGCCTCAGCAGGAAGTGGATGATTACAGTACGCAGTCTCCAGAGCAAATTCTAATTCCAGTGGAACAAAAGCCCACTGTGGATGTTCTGGCAGATAAGACTGCAGGACTGCTGCAACGGGCTTCCCAGAAAAGTATCCGCTGGGTAGTTTCCCTGTTCGCTTCTACGGATGAGTGATTCAGCAGAAGAATTTAGAAGAAACGGTTATTACACGTTATCGAGTTATCGTGTTATAGCTGTTTCTTTTTTTTGAAGTCCGTGCGGGATTGATGGGGGAAGCTTGTACTGTTATAATAAGTGGATTAACATCAGGCTGTCTGTGGGGGTAAGGAATGACTGACGTACAGAAAAGACAACAACAAATCCGCAATTTCTCGATTATTGCACATATAGACCATGGTAAATCGACACTGGCTGACCGCATTTTGGAATACACGGGTGCACTTAGCTCACGGGAAATGCAGGAACAGGTACTCGACCAAATGGATCTGGAGCGCGAACGCGGTATAACGATAAAACTGCAGGCCGTACGCCTCACCTATCGCGCTGACGATGGTGTGGATTATTTTCTCAATCTGATCGATACACCAGGGCATGTCGATTTCACTTATGAAGTCTCCCGCTCGCTGGCCGCTTGCGAAGGTGCGCTGCTGGTCGTGGATGCGGCTCAAGGCATCGAAGCACAGACGCTCGCTAACGTGTATCTTGCACTGGATAACAACCTGGAGATTCTCCCGGTTATCAACAAGATCGATCTGCCCAACGCTGACCCGGAACGGGTTAAGCAGGAAATCGAAGACGTTATTGGACTGGATACCAGTGAAGCGGTTATGGCCTCAGGTAAATCCGGTATTGGGATAAAAGAAATACTGGAACAGGTAGTGAAGCAGGTGCCTGCTCCAACGGGTGATTCCACACAACCGCTGAAGGCGTTGATCTTTGACTCCCATTACGATCCTTATAAGGGTGTTATCGTCTATGTTCGCGTTGTGGACGGCAGTATTCGGGCCGGCTCCAAGATTAAGATGATGGCTACCGAAAAAACCTTTGAAGTCATTGAGGTTGGTGCGTTCATGCCGCGTATGACCATCGTGGATGAGCTGAATATTGGCGATGTTGGTTTCATTGTAGCCGGTATCAAGCATGTCGGAGATACCCGTGTCGGTGATACGGTAACGGATGCCAAGAATCCGACACCTGAACCGCTCCCAGGTTACCGCAAAATTAACCCAATGGTATACTGCGGTCTGTATCCCATCGAAACATCCGATTATAACGATCTGCGCGAAGCGCTGGAGAAACTGCAATTGAACGATGCATCGCTTAGTTTTGAGCCGGAAAGCTCAAGTGCACTCGGATTTGGTTTCCGCTGTGGATTCCTTGGTTTGCTGCATATGGAGATTATTCAGGAACGGATTGAACGGGAGTTCGATCTGCCGCTGATCACAACCGCACCGAGTGTTATTTACCGCATTATGCTGACAAGTGGTGAAACGTTAACGATCGACAACCCGTCGCATTATCCGGAAATTGGCACCATTGATTATATTGAAGAACCTTACGTCAAGGCCGGAATCATCGTGCCGAATGACTACGTGGGTACCGTTATGGAACTGTGCCAGAATAAACGTGGCGAGTTCGTTAATATGGAGTATCTGGATACCAGCCGGGTTACGATCACCTATGAGATTCCACTGTCGGAAATCGTCTATGATTTCTTCGATCAGCTGAAGTCCGGTACAAAGGGTTATGCTTCCTATGATTATGAAGTATCCGGCTACCGCCGCTCGAACCTGGTCAAAATGGACATTCTGCTGAACAACGAACAGGTCGATGCTTTGTCCTTCATCGTTCACCGTGACCGTGCTTATAACCGCGGACGCGTCATTTGCGAGAAGCTGCGCGGCATCATCCCACGCCAAATGTTCGAGGTGCCGATTCAGGCTTCTGTCGGGACAAAGGTTGTTGCGCGAGAAACCGTTAAGGCTATGCGCAAGAACGTCCTGGCTAAATGTTATGGCGGTGACATTTCACGTAAGCGCAAGCTGCTTGAGAAACAGAAGGAAGGCAAGAAGCGCATGAAGCAGGTCGGCAGTGTCGAAGTGCCGCAGGAAGCGTTCATGGCTGTGCTGGAAATCGATTAAGTTTAAGACGCGTAAGCAATGCAACTGCAAGGGAAGCCTGACGGCTTCCCTTTTCTGGCTTTTTAGCTAGGTAAGTTAATCTCAAATTTTAAACAGTAAAGGAGACAGCTATGACAACCCAACCTACCAGCCGTCCCCCTGAGGCCGTATATATTCATATCCCTTTTTGCACGAATAAGTGCTTTTATTGTGATTTTAATTCCTATGTCCTGAAGGATCAGCCGGTTATGGATTACCTGCGCGCCTTGGACCGGGAGATGGAACTGACTGTTCAGAACACTCCACCTGGGGTGATCAAGACTATTTTTGTAGGTGGAGGTACGCCAACGGTGCTGAAGCCCGATGAAATGGCCTACTTCCTGAAATCCATACGAACACACTTCCCGAATTGGGATGACAATATAGAGTTCTCGATGGAAGCCAATCCCGGGACAACCGACCCTGATAAGCTGGCTGTGATGAAAGACGGCGGCGTAAATCGGGTGAGCTTCGGTGTTCAAGCCTTTCAGAATGAACTGCTAAGCGGCATTGGGCGGATTCATGATGTAGATGATGTATATCGCAGCCTGGAGAATGCACGTGCGGCTGGACTCCATAACCTGTCGATCGATCTCATGTTTGGGTTGCCGAACCAGACCGTGGCTATGCTGGCCGAGAGCATACGCAAAGCGTTGGAGCTTGATCTGCCCCATTATTCGATATATAGCCTCAAGGTAGAGGAGAACACACTTTTTCATACAATGTTTAATAAGAATAAGCTCCCGCTTCCTAATGAAGAGGATGAGTTGGAGATGTATCTGCTTCTTATGTCTTCGATGAAGGCAGCAGGTTACGATCAATATGAGATCAGCAACTTTGCCAAGCCTGGGATGGAGAGCCGTCATAACATTACGTACTGGCACAATGAAGACTATTATGGTCTGGGTGCAGGGGCGCATGGTTATGTTAAGCGGCAGCGTCATGTAAACATTAAGGGAGTCAATCCTTATATTGAAGCAACCCGTAAGGGGCTGCCACAGCTTGATTCGTTCCCCATTTCGCAGCTAGAGGCGATGGAGGATTTTATGATGGTGGGCCTGCGTCTTCGTGAAGGGGTGTCTAATACGGCGTTCCAAGCGCAATTCGGACAGACGCTTGAGGATGTGTTCGCCAAATCATTGCATAAAATGGTGCATGCGGGCTTACTGGAGCACGTCGGGGGCATCTATCGACTGAGCAACCAAGGCGTCCTTTTTGGAAATGATGTATTTGGCGAATTTGTCGGGGCTCTGACAGAGGTTTAATTTTAAAATAACTCTTGAATTGTAATTCACTCTGTTGTATATTTATTCATATTATCAAACAGAGGGGTGATTCAGAGTGCTTGCCAAAACGGAAATGATCCGCCATTCTTCTTCTAATGGAGATGCAAAAGTGATATGTAGAAATGCCAAGGCGGAAGATGTTGAACCGCTGTATCTGATGATAGAAGAATATGCTCAGCGCGGTATCATGCTGCCCCGTTCTCGCAAAGCTCTGGAGCGCCAGATCGATCAGTTCGTTGTTGCTGAAATTAATGGTAAGTTTGTGGGCTGCGGTTCGCTCTTCAGACTGGGGAATGATCTCGTAGAGGTTCGTTCGATTGGCCTGAGTGACGAAGGTAGAGGCAAAGGAATAGGCACCTTAATTTTGGTGAAGCTGGTTGAAGAGGCCAGACGCCAGAAAATTCCGAAAATCATGGCCCTCACCTATGCCGTCGATTTTTTCCTGAGAAACGGATTCGCAGTGGTCGAGAAAGAGATTTTCCCTGAAAAAGTCTGGACCGATTGCATAAACTGTAAGAAGCAGAACGCCTGCGATGAAATTGCTGTGCTCAAAATACTGAACTAATTGTGGACTACGCAAAGTTACTTTGTATAAGAAAACCACTATCTACTTAGACATTAAATGGTCTAGTAGATAGTGGTTTTTTTTGATGTTCAAATTTAATTTTATAATTAGTGTCGAAGAATATTCATAACTTTCGACATTTATAGCTTGTAAACGCTAATCATATATAATAATATACTAATATACCACTTTTGAAAACGCTATCTAAACTTTTCATCGATTACTCTTATAAATTGGTAAAGGAGATATGAAAACATGGAATTTATCGGAAATGACTTTATTTTAAACAATAAGACGGCGAAAAAACTCTATCATGAGTTTGCGGAACCGCAGCCTATTATCGACTATCATTGCCATCTGGACCCGAAAGAAATTGCCGAGAATAAACCTTTTGCGACAATTACTGATCTTTGGCTGGCGGGAGACCATTATAAATGGAGAGCAATGCGCGCCAATGGCGTTCCTGAAGAGAAGATAACAGGTAATGCAAGCCCTGATGAGAAGTTTAAAGCTTGGGCCGAAACCGTTGAATCCTGCGTGGGCAACCCGCTGTATCATTGGACCCATCTGGAACTGAAGAAGTACTTCGGAATCAATGAAGTATTGAATGGATCGAATTGGGAGAAAGTGTGGAATCAATGCAATGAAATGCTTAAACAACCACAATTCACACCCAGAGGATTGATTGAACAGTCGAACGTGGAAGTAATCTGCACGACGGATGCTCCCTGTGATACGTTGGAATATCATGAAGCTATTTCAAAAGTTGCGGATTTCTCGACCAAGGTACTGCCGACATTTCGTCCGGACGAAGCTTTGGACCCTTCAGCAGAGGTACTTGTGAATTTTGTCACAAAACTACAAAAATGCACTTCCCAAAAAGTAGAGAATTTCAACAGCTTCCTGAGTGCGCTTGATGAACGAGTGGAATACTTTCATCAGAGAGGTGGTCGTTTGTCAGATCACGGCTTAATGAAGATTGAGTATTCGGTATCAAGTGAAGTGGAGCAAGAAGCGATGTTCCAGAAGAAAATGAGCGGAATCGCGTTATCGACAGAAGAAGAAGTGAAATTTACAACAGCTGTGATCTTGTCCCTTGCCAGTTCCTACAAAAAAAGAAATTGGACTATGCAAGTTCATTTCGGAGCTATTCGCAGTAATAATACCGCCATGTATCGTAAGATTGGAGCCAACACAGGGTATGATTCCATTTATGACCAACCCAATATCGCCGAAAACCTGAATCAATTGTTGAACGCGATGGAGGAGAATGACGCTCTTCCCAAAACGATTCTGTACAACCTAAACCCAGGGGTAAACGATATTGTTGCTTCGGCTATCGGGAATTTCCAGAAGTCAGGTTCGGTCAAGTCCAGCATTCAGTTTGGCTCAGGCTGGTGGTTCAGTGATACCAAGCGGGGAATGATCCGGCAATTGACTACTTTGGCCGATCAAGGGCTGTTAATGAATTTTGTGGGAATGCTGACCGACTCACGCAGTTTCATCTCCTATACAAGACATGAGTATTTCCGTCGTATTCTCTGCAATTTGGTTGGCCAATGGGTTGAAGACGGAGAAATACCGGATGATCAGGAGCTACTAAAGAAGCTGATTGAGAACATTAGTTATAACAACGCCAAATCCTTTTTCAAATTCTAAGAAAATATAGCACATTACCTTGTAATCATTCATTAGGAGGAAATTAACAATGTCGAAGAAGAACAAAGTAGTAACCATCCCAGTCAGTATCGGTTACGGATTAACGGATTTGATGGGCGGGGGTGCCTTCACCATTATCGGAGCTTGGCTGCTATTCTACTATACAACGTTTGTCGGAATGTCTCCGGTTAAGGCTGCATCGATAGTAGCGATCGCGCGAATCGTTGATGCCATCGTAAGTTTATTTATGGGCACCATCACCGATCACTTCTACAAAACGAAGTTAGGCAAAAAATTCGGCAGAAGAAAATTCTTTCTGCTGATCGGATCACCCTTAATGCTGATGTACTCATTGCTATGGGTAACGGGTATGAGTTATTGGTTCTACCTGATCTGTTATCTCTTGTTTGAAATCATTGCGGCTATGGTATTGATTCCGTGGGAGACGCTTCCTTCAGAAATGACCAAAAAATTCAATGAACGAACTAAGCTATCTACCGCCCGTATGTTTATCTCTGCACTCGGTACGTTCTTGGCCACGTTTATCCCAGGACGATTGATCGCCTATTTCGGGGATGACAACGCTTATGCCTATTTTCTTAACGGCTTGATCTTCGCTATTCTGTTCGCGATCTGCGTATTTATTTCCTACAAAGTAACTTGGGAAAGAGACCTGACGCCAGCAATGATAGAAGAGATGGAGCAGAAAGTAGTAAAGAAAACGTTTGGCGAGCAATTAAAATCACTTGGAGGCTTATTCAAAGACTATGGCTCCACTTTCAAAGTCAAGGCTTTCCGCAAACATTTAGTTATTTATTTACTGTCTTTTACGGCAAAGGATATATTCAACACCTTATTTGTATTCTTCTGTGTATTCGCTCTGAACATTTCATCGTCCCGGGCAGCCGACTTGCTTTCCTTAAGCATCATTGGTTTGCCAGTTACCCTGCTCGCAGGATTGGCTATTATTAAATTTGGTCCATCGAGATTGTATGCAATCTCCTATACGACGATGTTTATCTGTATTTTAGGTTTCTATAGCGTCTATATGTTTGATCCGAGCTCAAAGATTGCCATCCTGTTTGTTCTCGCGGCATTTTACCAAATCGGCAGATGCTTACTGGAGTTTACGCCATGGAACGTATTTCCGTTCATTCCCGACGTTGACGAGATGATTACTAAAAAAAGACGTGAAGGCTTGTTCGCAGCCGTTATGACTTTTGGTAGAAAAACTACAGTTGCTATTGCGACCTTCTGTGTAGGTCTTGTCTTACAGGAAAGCGGTTTTGTCAAAGGAGAAACAGTTCAATCCGCTCTAGCAATATCAACTATTTCAAATACCTTGTTGATTGGAGCAGGTTCCTTGCTGCTGTTAGCCCTGCTGTTCGCTTTGACCTTCAAACTGAATAAAAGAACACATGGTATCCTGGTGACGGAAGTCGAACGTTTGAAAAACAATGGCTCCAAAAAGGATGTTACTCCGGAAACTAAGGCTGTAGTCGAAAATTTGACAGGTTACCGCTATGAGGATGTCTGGCCAAGCTGATCACCAACATTAATAATAAAGGAGTGATATTTTGTGAAAATGACGTTTCGCTGGTTCGGCAGTACTGATGATAGCGTTACGCTTGAACAAATCCGCCAAATTCCCGGAATGACGGGGATTGTCGGAGCCTTGTTTGATGTACCAGTCGGAGAAGTATGGCCCATAGAGAAAATTGCCAAGTTGAAAAAAGAAGTCGAGGATGCTGGTCTGGAGCTTGAGATCATTGAAAGTGTCAACATTCATGATGACATCAAAATTGGCCTCCCGACTCGGGATAAGTACATCGAAAATTATAGTCAGACCATCCGAAATCTGGCTCAGTATGGGATCAAGGTCATCTGTTACAACTTTATGCCCGTGTTTGACTGGACCCGCACGAACCTGGCGAAAGAGCTGGCTGACAAATCCACCGTCCTGTCCTATGAACAGGGGGTTGTCGACAAAATCGATCCTACAGCTATGCTGGAAACCTTCAAAAGTTCAGCGAATGGCTTCTCCTTGCCAGGCTGGGAGCCGGAACGGATGGCAACTCTGAAGGATCTGTTTAGCAAATATGAAGGGCTTACTGAAGATACGTTATTTGATAATCTGAAGTATTTTTTGGAAGGCGTTATTCCAACTTGCATTGAGTGTGATGTGAAACTTGCCATTCATCCAGATGATCCGCCATGGCCTATCTTTGGCCTGCCGCGTATCGTTAAGAACGAAGCGGATCTGGAAAGAATTGTTGGACTGGTGGACAGCCCTTATAACGGATTGACTTTATGTTCGGGCTGCTTGGGAGCAAATCCTTCCAATGACATTCCGAAGTTGATCCGACGGTTCGGAGCGATGGGCAGAATTCACTTTGCACATGTCCGCAATATCTACATTCACGAGAATGGTGACTTCGACGAATCCTCACATCTGTCCTGTGACGGCTCTCTGGACTTGTTTGAGATCATGAAAGCTTATCATGATATTGGTTTTACCGGCTATATCCGGCCTGACCACGGAAGAATGATCTGGGGAGAGAAAGCCAGACCTGGATACGGATTGTACGACCGAGCGTTAGGAGTAACCTACTTAAACGGCCTCTGGGAAGCGATCGGTAAAATGGCACAAGTTAAATAGACAGCACAAAAATACACCCCTTAGTTTGCAGCGGATAAACCCAAAAGGTTGTCCAATGCTGTTCTAAGGGGTGTATTTTAAAAATAGTCCGGATATTTTTTTAATACGATATCTTTTTCGTCTACCATAAGATGCAAGTGCTCGGAGATCAAATCTTCGGCTCTTTGGGCATCCCCAAGCTTAACGACATTGAGAATTTCATTATGGTGCTCAATCAATAGTTTCAAATCCAGTTCGACAAGTGAGCTTCTGATCCACCGGAATCGATTGAGGTGAGCGTTAAAGGATTGCAGCCAATTCCAGGTGTTTTCTTTGCTTTCGATCTTATAGAAGGCGTAATGGAATTTCTCATCCAAATCGAAAAATTTCTCGGGTTGATTCTTATTGGAGTAAAATTCCTGCAGATCGATGATATCTTGAATACTTGCAATTTGCTCAGGAGTGATATGTTTACAACTGTTAGCAACAATGACTTTTTCAATATTTTGTCTGACAAAACGGGCTTCTTCAGCCATTTTCAAATCAATTTTGGAAACATAGGTTCCGCTTTGGGGAACAATCTGCAGCAATCCTTCTTCACTCAACCGCAGAAAGGCTTCTCTAACAGGTGTTCTGCTGATGTTGGTTTGTTGAGCGATCTCCAGCTCGGAAATCTTTTGTCCAGGTATGTACTCCATGGTCAGGATTCTGTTCTTGATCACACTGTATAAAATATCGCGATTATTTGTATAGGAAGGCATATGTACTCTCCTTATATATTAATAAACAAGTTTGAGAGGGGCTAAATCAGGCTAACACACATAGTATTTTTAGTCAATTATGGGTCTGCTAAGTCTTATCAGATCCTTAATGATAACAGAAATAGTATGGATTGTGCTGTGAAGAAGCTGACACTTAATCTTCCTGAAAAAAACTCTTCATTATAGAGACAAATCACCAAACCTAGATAAATTCCATGAAAAACACTTGAAAAGTAACGGTAATGTCGCGTTTTAAGGCCTGCGATGAAATAGCTGTTCGCAAAATGATGAACTGACTTGACAATGCCAAGGTCAGTTTGGTATTTTTGTATTAGTGGTTAGCACTCATCTGCTTCGAGTGCTAACGAATCGGAGCCACAGCCGATAGGAGGGAATACATGTTAACAGACCGTCAGAGAATGATACTGAATGCTATCGTAGATGATTATATCTCCTCGGCTGAGCCAGTAGGCTCGCGCAGCATTTCTAAACGCGGGGATGTAGGCTACAGTCCTGCTACAATTCGTAACGAAATGGCTGATCTCGAGGATTTGGGATATCTCGAACAGCCGCATACATCGGCAGGAAGAATTCCATCTCATAAAGGGTACCGTTATTATGTGGATCATCTGGTACCGTGGAATTCCGCCGAATCGGCAGAGATGGGCACGATCCGCGCTTTTTTCGCCGAGAAGCTAAACGCGATGGAGCAAGTCATCCAGCATGCGGCACTGGTGCTATCAAATATGACGAATTATACTTCCATCCTGCTGGGACCGGAGGTTTTTCATACTTCATTGCGCCATTTTCAGCTGCTCCCACTGGATGATAGAACCGCTGTCGCAATTATCGTTACCAGCACAGGTCAAGTCGAGAACCGGACCGTAAATATTCCGCCAGAGGTTTCTGTTTCCGAGATGGAGAAAGTGGTTAACCTGCTAAATAGCAAGTTGGTGAATGTACCGCTCTATAAGCTGAAGACCCGACTCTATTCGGAGATTGGCGAGGAGATGCAGCGTCACATTTCTCATTATGAAGAATTAATGCAAGTGCTGGACACTGCGCTGGAAAGCGATCAGGAGCAGCGTATTTACCTCAGCGGAGCAACGAATATGCTGAATCAGCCGGAATTCAAAGATGTCGACAAGGTGAAGACTATTCTTGATCTACTGGAAGAGACGCCTACCCTGCTTAAGATGATGGCTCCAGAATTAGGTGGGACCGGTATTCAGGTCCGCATAGGAACAGAGAATAATCACGTGGCGTTCGCCAATTGCAGTCTTATTACTGCCACTTATTCACTGGACGGACAGGCGCTTGGAAGTATCGGCATCCTGGGCCCGACCCGGATGGAATACGCGCGGGTAATGGGTATCCTGGGCATTTTGTCCCGAGATTTGACAGCGATGCTGGCACACTGGTATAAGTGAACAGAGTCGTGATTGATTATAAGGAGGTGAAGACAACTTGAAAGAGGAACAAGTTCAAGATTCTAATGAAATTAAAGATCAGGTTATAAATGAGGAGCTCACAGCTGATGCTGATGAAGCGGTCTTGGAGGCCGACTCATTTACCGCAGAAGAAGCTAATGAAGAGGCTTCAGGCACCGGTGGAGAGATCCAGCGTCTACAGGAGCTGGCTGATGAATATCAGGGGCGCGCGCTGCGTGTGCAGGCTGATTTTGACAATTTCCGCCGTCGTACCTTGAAGGAGAAGGAAGAGTTCTCCAAGTATGCTACCTCGAAGCTCGTAACAGAATTGCTTACAGTTCTGGACAACTTTGAACGTGCACTGGTCACGGCTCCGGCTAACCCTGAATTTGAGGCTTTTACAAAAGGTGTGAATATGATATTCCGTCAGTTGGATGGGGTATTGAAAGCTGAAGGGCTTACGGCTATGGAAACGGTAGGACAGCCTTTTAATCCTGAATATCATCAGGCTATCATGCAGGTCGAGAGCGAGGAACACGAAGAAGGTATCGTGACGGAAGAGGTCCAGAAGGGCTATCTCCTGAAAGATAAGATCCTTCGTCCCGCCATGGTCAAAGTCAGCATGTAGTCTGTCTATATAGGACGGGCAGTCACTGCCCGCCATGAAGCGGCAAGACCTTCGCCGGAAACATTATCCGGTCGTATGGTTATGCACAGGTGCTTGGACAATTAAACGTATGACA
Organism: Paenibacillus monticola; assembly: GCF_009664975.1. Taxonomy (GTDB): domain Bacteria; phylum Bacillota; class Bacilli; order Paenibacillales; family Paenibacillaceae; genus Paenibacillus_AQ; species Paenibacillus_AQ monticola. Next base: position 183,887 of record NZ_WJXB01000010.1, on the reverse strand, counting down.
CTAGATACTATTTAGGAGCTAAAGCTCCATATAATTTTGAGGAGGCACATTATAGTGAGTAAAGTTATCGGTATTGACTTAGGAACCACCAACTCTTGCGTTGCAGTTATGGAAGGCGGCGAAGCAGTCGTTATTCCAAATCCAGAAGGCGCACGTACAACCCCTTCGGTTGTAGGCTTCAAGAAAGACGGCGAACGTATCGTCGGTGAAACAGCTAAACGTCAGGCTATTACGAACCCTGATCGTACGATCAGTTCGATCAAACGCCATATTGGTACTAACCACAAAGAAACTATCGATGGTAAAGATTACTCTCCACAAGAAATTTCAGCAATGATTCTCCAAAAGCTGAAATCCGATGCTGAAGCTTATCTTGGCCAAACAGTAACTCAAGCGGTTATTACAGTTCCTGCTTATTTTAACGATAGCCAGCGTCAAGCCACTAAGGATGCCGGTAAAATCGCTGGTCTTGAAGTTCTGCGTATTGTGAACGAACCAACAGCAGCGGCTTTGGCTTATGGTTTGGAGAAATCCGAAGATCAGACTATCCTTGTCTACGACCTTGGTGGCGGTACGTTCGACGTATCTATCCTTGAACTCGGCGACGGTTTCTTCGAAGTAAAAGCTACTAGCGGTGACAACCGTCTGGGCGGCGATGACTTTGACCAAATCATTGTCGATTACCTGGTATCCGAATTTAAGAAAGAGCAAGGCATTGACCTTAGCAAGGATAAATCGGCTGTGCAGCGTCTGAAAGATGCAGCTGAGAAAGCTAAGAAGGAACTATCTGGCGTACTATCAACTACAGTTTCACTTCCGTTTATCACTGTTGTTGACGGAGTGCCGCAGCATTTGGAGCTTAACATTACTCGTGCGAAATTTGATGAATTGACTTCAGCTCTGGTTGAACGTACTTTGGGACCTACTCGCCAAGCGCTTACGGATGCTGGCATGACTCCAGCGGATCTGACCAGAATCGTACTTGTAGGTGGTTCTACACGTATTCCAGCTGTACAGGATGCTATTAAGAAGCTTACAGGCAAAGAACCGCATAAAGGTGTGAATCCGGATGAAGTGGTAGCACTTGGTGCTGCTATTCAAGCGGGTGTATTGACTGGTGATGTTAAAGACGTAGTATTGCTCGACGTAACTCCACTCTCCCTGGGTATCGAAACTGCGGGCGGCGTATTTACGAAGATGATTGAACGCAATACAACGATTCCTACAAGCAAATCACAGGTATATTCTACTTTTGCCGATAACCAACCAAGCGTAGAGATTCATGTACTGCAAGGTGAACGCCAAATGGCGAACGGCAACAAGACGCTGGGACGCTTTATGCTGGGTGATATTCCTCCGGCTCCACGCGGCGTACCACAGATTGAAGTTACCTTTGATATTGATGCCAATGGTATCGTTAATGTATCGGCGACAGATAAAGGTACGAACAAGAGTCAGAAGATCACGATCACTTCTTCAAGCGGTCTGAGCGACGCTGAAGTTGAGCAAATGATGAAGGATGCCGAGCTTCACGCTGAGGAAGACCGTCTGCGCAAGGAACTGGTAGAAGCGAAGAACAGTGCTGACCAACTCGTGTATTCAACAGATAAAGTGATCAAAGATCTTGGCGACAAAGCTGAAGCTTCGGAGATCGAAAAAGCCAATGAAGCTAAAGACAAAGTCAAAGCCGCACTAGAAACCGACAATATTGAAGAAATCACAGCTGCTACTGAAGCGCTGACTGAAATCGTCCAACAGTTGTCTGTAAAGCTGTATGAACAAGCCGCTCAAGCTGAACAAGGCGCTGAAGAAGCCGCTGAAGGCACTACTAAGAAAGACAATGTAGTAGATGCTGATTATGAGGTTGTTGACGATGAGAAGAATCAAGGGTAACCTTAAACGAATAGTATAAGCACAAACGGCTCGCCGTCCTGTTCAAGGAAGGCGCCCGAACTAATAAGTTCTTATATTTTGCAAGAAGGGAAGGTCAAGACCGGGGCATCCCGTGTTTTGACTTTCCTTTTATAATGTTAAGAAGCATCAACTTAGTATTGATGTATGGAGGTGAAAGCAGTGGCAGATAAACGCGATTATTATGAAGTACTGGGCCTTGCAAGAGATGCTTCAGACGATGAGGTGAAGAAAGCGTACCGCAAGCTGGCGCGTCAGTATCATCCGGACGTGAACAAAGCAAGCGATTCCGAGGCCAAGTTTAAAGAAGTAAAAGAAGCCTATGATATTCTGAGTGACGGTCAGCAGCGTGCCCGGTATGACCAGTATGGTCACACTGATCCGAACCAAGGTGGCTTTGGTGGCGGCGGAGGCGGTGATTTCGGTGGCGGCTTAGGCGACATCTTCGACATGTTCTTCGGTGGCGGCGGACGTCGTGACCCGAACGCACCGCAGCGTGGTGGCGATTTGCAGTATACGATGACCATTGAGTTCAAGGAAGCGGTATTCGGCAAAGAAAACGATATTACGATTCCGCGCACAGAGAACTGTGACACCTGCTTCGGTTCCGGGGCTAAGCCGGGTACTAAACCGGAAACCTGTTCCGTATGCCGGGGGAGCGGTCAACAAGAATTTGTGCAGAATACACCGCTTGGACAGATGCGCAATCGTCGTCCCTGCTCGCATTGTTCGGGAACGGGTCAGATCATCAAGGAAAAATGTACGACTTGTAACGGCAATGGTAAGGTCAAGAAGCAACGCAAGATTCATGTGCGTATTCCTGCCGGAGTTGATGATGGCGCGCAGCTGCGCATGACTGGCGAAGGTGAAGGCGGCGTGCGTGGCGGCCCTTCCGGTGATTTATATATTGTGATCCGTGTTAAACCACATGATTTCTTTGTTCGTGAGAATGATGATATCCTGTGCGAGGTACCCCTTACGTTCGCTCAAGCCGCGCTTGGCGACGAGATTGAGATCCCAACCCTTACGGAAAAGGTTAAGCTAAAGATCCCTGCGGGTACGCAGACAGGCACCTTCTTCCGCCTCAAGGGTAAAGGCGTTCCGCGTTTACGCGGCACAGGCCAAGGCGATCAGCATGTTCGAGTAATTGTGGTAACCCCAAGTAAGCTTAGTGATGAGCAGAAAGAATTGCTTGGTCAGTTCGCATCTTATAATGGTGAGAGCACACATGGCAAAGAGCAATCCTTCTTTGATCGTGTGAAACGTGCGTTTCGCGGGGATTGATCTATTGTCCATCTTCCGACCCTTTCGATAAAATGAATTAGAGGTTGTCCCACAAGCCATTAAGAATGGCTGGGGACAGCTTCTTTTTTTATATTGGCCAAGCATAAAACAACTTTAATTATGACAATATAATTAGGCAACTATATAAGCTGAACTGGAGAAGTCTGAATTTTAAGCGAGAGCAGGGATATGATGTCAGAGAGATATATACTGGCCTATTTCAAGAGCCCGGAGGAAGCGGAGGGCGTCTCACGAAAGCTACAGGCATTGCGGGTAATTGAACAATCGATTGACCGCTTCAGTAGATATGGGGAGACTGGTTTGAAATCGGGAGTAAACCCGGTGACTGGCAATATAGCCAGTATGGCTTCCATGACTGCTGAGAGAGCACACACAGGCATACTTGCTGCTGCAGATACAAGTGCCAGTGGAATGAGCCATGGAGGCGATGGGGGGCCAACAGGGAGGAACATTTTGCTTACCGTTATATTGAACTCGGATTCCTATGATCAAGTGTTAGGTTTAATTGAAGAGGCTGGTGGAATGATCTGAGGGATTACTTTTATAAAATAGGTGAAAGGAGTCTGAAATTACAATATGGACAGAGAAAATTCTAAAATCTACTCCAAAACGGAAAAGCTTAAAATGCTCTACGAAGCTAAGAATGAGGATGTGGAATTCTCGGCAGCAGAAGCAGACCAAGAGGATGTTGAAGCACAGGCAAGATCCCTAGAAGCGGACAAACGGCAGCTGCATGAGATATTAAAGAAAGAATAATAGGAATTGTTCAAAGGATGCCCCACTGATGTGGGGTGTTTTTGCGCAAATATAAGAATTTTCACACTATAACTTATCCTTCTATTTCTCGCTTCTACTTGTACAGCATGTATAATTAGTTTACATACGAGGATCTATGTAAGGGGGACAATATGGACACAATTATATTATGGGGTGGATTTGCACTAGTTATTGCACTGTTAACCTTTCTGAATCAAAAGCAAATGTATTCTTCCAGAGTTAAGCGGGCTTACCGTGAGCTGCGGGAGCTTTCGGAACAAGTCGGCAATGAGCAATCATCAGCGGCTGATCTAAACCGCTGGGAGTCGGGTCTGGCTGAAATGGAGAAGCATCCGAACGAATACAACAAACTGGATTTTGAAATCGGGCTGCGACGAGCCTTTGTTCTATATCTGGAACGGCATTATCCGCAGGATGCCAGGTTACCTCAGTTACAGGAAGCTGCATCACATCGGAAGGATTCGGTCTGGGGAATTAAAATGGGTGACTACGGTTCAAAAAAATAAAGTTTGACATGTACATACAAGTGGCTTGTGCTATAATAACTTGTATTACTCTATTTGAGCAGTCTGAGGTGTACCATGGGCGATAAACCGATACCGAAATATATGCAGTTAAAGGGTGAATTACTATCCTGGATTCAATCTGGACGACTGAAGCCGGATGATCAAACGCCATCAGAGCATGAGATTGCTGGGCAGTTCAGTATGAGCAGACAGACCGTACGCCAGGCATTGGGTCAACTGGAGAAGGAAGGCTGGTTGTATCGCCTGCAAGGAAAAGGAACCTTTGTTGCCCGCCAGGATACGCGTTCACTGCAGCAGAGCAACATGATTGGGATGATGACCACCCATATTTCCGATTACATCTTTCCGCATATTGTACGTGGAGCAGAAGCACGGCTGCGCGAAGGCGGATATAGCATGATGCTCTCCAGTACGGACAATGATAAGAATAAAGAACGCGAGAACTTAGAAATGATGTTAAGCCAGCCATTCAAGGGGCTTATAATCGAACCGACCAAAAGTGCACAGGGCAACCCCAATTTGCAGTTATTCCTGTCACTGGAAATTCATCGGATTCCATTCATTATGATTAATGAGCGCTATCCAGAGCTGCATTGTCCCTGCCTGAAGCTGGACGATGAAGCCGGAGGATTTATGGCGGCCGAGCATCTTATACAGCTGGGACATAAGGAGATTGCCGGGTTCTTCAAGACAGATGATTTGCAGGGAGCCAATCGGCTAAAGGGATTTACTAGGGCGTTCCATAAATACCGTCTTCCTTTGGGACAAGATACTGTAACCCACTATACGACAGAGCAAAAGCTGACGGTGCCTTATGAAGCGGCGCTCCAAATGTTGCAGCGCCAAATGCGGCCTACTGCATTTGTCTGCTACAATGATGAATTGGCAGTTCTGCTATTGGAAGCGGCGCGGCAGACTGGCCTCAGCGTACCTGAAGATCTGTCCATTATTGGGTTCGATGACTCGACGCTGGCGACAGCGACCGAGGTGAAGCTGACTACTCTGAGTCACCCGAAGCTGGAGATGGGCGTGCGGGCCGCAGATATGCTGATCGATATGATGGAGAAAAGAACGGCAGATGCTCCGAAGGATGTTATTTATAAGCCGGAGATTATTCTGCGGAACTCGACCCAAGCACCGAGAAACTCCAAAGTATAATAGATGAAAGTCACGATGATGAAGTCCACACAGAAAGTGTGGGCTTTTTAACATTCAGACGCTTAAATATAGATTAAAAAGAATATTATGTGACAGACGAGGGATATTGTTGAATATATAGAATAAGTATTCTAGAAATAGAATAAGTACATATGGGGAGTGTTTGTGGATTATGAAAGATAAGGCAAAAGGTTTGGTTTTTGGAATAGTAATAGGCACAATGATAACGGGGACCTCAGCATTTGCCGCAACAAGTTCAAAGCTGAATGTTGTGTTGGAAAATGTTAAATTTATGTTTGATGGTGTGCATAAGCAAACTTCACAGGCTATTATTTATAACGGTCAATTGTATGCACCAGCAAAAAACATAGCACAAGGTGTAGGAGAAAGTTTTACATATGACGGTAGCACCAAAACAGCATGGATTGGTCAGAAACAAGGTATTTTCAAATATTTGGATGAGGTTAGTTATGCTAGAATTGATGGTAAGCAGAAAGATAGTTTATACTTCAAAAACTGGACAAATCCAGATGGATTAAAGTTTCACATCGCAGACCAACAATACTTGCATGGAATAGGTGCAGTCTTAGATAGCAACTACTATACTTCGGATGAGAATATAATATCTGTTGACTATAATCTCAATAGTAAATATAAGAAACTGACAGGTTTCATTGGAGTAGACGATTATACTAAGAATTCAGATAATACTGGCACTTTCATCATATTAGGAGATGGACAAGAGCTTTTTCGAAAAGAAGAAATTCGTGGCGGAGACGTTCCTGTGAAAGTTGATGTAGATGTAAATGGTATTCTGAAACTAGAAATTAAATTTGAAGCAACTCAGGATGAAGGTAAGCAGCTTGATCTAGTTTTTGGTGAAGCGAAACTGATTCAATAAGTCTGTATAAATCAAATCAATAGATTATAAAAAGAGCTCCTGCCTTCTTTTTCTGGCAAGGGCTCTTATTTGTATGTACCTTTGCTACTTCACATCAAATAACTATAGATTAATTGTACGTACAAGTGTATAATGAGAGGGCAAAGTAGGAATGATCAAACCTAAGATAATAGGGAGGATTACGAATGTTGGAGCAATTAAAGCAAGAGGTATTAGAGGCAAATCTTGATCTGCCCAGATACAATTTGGTAACGTTTACATGGGGAAATGTCAGTGGTATTGACCGGGAACAGGGTTTGGTAGTTATTAAACCGAGTGGTGTGGAATACGACAAGCTGCGTCTGGACGATATGGTTGTGCTTGATCTGGAGGGCAATATTGTAGAAGGCAGTTACAGACCTTCTTCTGATACAGCTACTCATTTAGCGTTATACAAAGCTTTTCCGAATATTGGAGGCATTGTCCATACGCATTCACCTTGGGCGACAGGCTGGGCACAGGCGGGCAGAGGTATTCCTGCACTGGGAACGACCCATGCTGATTATTATTACGGAGAGATTCCTTGTACTCGTGCCATGACAGAGGAAGAAATTAAAGGCGCTTATGAGTTGGAGACAGGCAATGTCATCATTGAAACATTCAAGGATCTGGACCCGGATCGAATTCCGGGTGTGCTCGTGCATTGTCATGCTCCCTTTAACTGGGGCAAGGATGCCCATAATGCGGTTCATAACGCAGTTGTACTGGAGGAGGTCGCAAAGATGGCGACCCAAAGCTATCAATTGAATCCGAACCTGCAGCCGATGAGCCAACATTTATTGGACCGCCACTTTCTGCGCAAGCATGGAGCGAATGCTTATTATGGACAAAGCTAATTACTATATATAAAGGAGAATTCGTACATGAGTAAAAAATATGCTATAGGTGTCGATTACGGAACACAATCCGGACGCGCCGTGCTGGTAGATCTGGCCGATGGCACGGAGGTCGCAGATCATGTGACGCCTTATCCGCATCACGTCATTGATGAGATTTTGCCTGTAACAGGCAAGAAGCTGGATTATGACTGGGCTCTCCAGCATCCGGCAGACTACATTGAAGTACTGAAACGTTCTGTACCTGAGGTGATCCGTCAGTCCGGCATTGATCCGGCAGATGTTGTAGGGGTCGGTATTGATTTTACTGCGTGTACGATGCTTCCGGTAAATGAACAAGGGCAGCCGCTTTGCCTGCTTCCTGAATATTCTGAGAATCCGCATAGCTGGACGAAGCTGTGGAAGCATCATGCGGCGCAGGACGAAGCTAATGAGATCAACCGTATTGCCGCAGAACGTGGAGAGAAATGGCTGCCTCGTTACGGCGGCAAGATTTCCTCCGAATGGATGATGGCTAAGGTATGGCAGATTCTGAATGAAGCACCGGAGATTTATGAAGCGGCTGACCAATTCCTCGAAGCAACAGACTGGGTGATTTCGCAAATGACCGGAAATATTGTCCGCAATAGCTGTACGGCGGGCTATAAAGCTATCTGGCATAAAGCGGATGGATACCCGGATAAGGAATTTTTCAAGGCGCTAGACCCCCGTTTGGAGAATTTAACGACTACTAAGCTGCGCGGAGATATCGTTCCGCTGGGAACGAAGGCTGGAGAATTGACAGCGGAAATGGCACAGCTGACCGGTCTTATTGCTGGCACGGCAGTCGCTGTTGGCAACGTAGATGCACATGCTGCTGTACCCGCAGTAGGCGTAGTTACCCCAGGCAAACTTGTTATGGCCATGGGAACGTCAATCTGTCATATGTTGCTGGGCGAGACTGAACAAGAGGTTGAAGGCATGTGTGGCGTGGTTGAAGACGGTATTATTCCAGGTTATTTCGGCTATGAAGCAGGGCAATCGGCCGTTGGCGATATTTTCGAATGGTATGTAGAAGAAGCCGTTCCGGCTTACGTAAAAGAAGCAGCAGCGCTTGAGAATGTGAATGTGCACGAATGGTTGGAGACACGTGCAGCCGCCTATAAGCCAGGTCAAACTGGACTGTTGGCGCTTGACTGGTGGAACGGTAACCGCTCTGTGCTTGTAGATACTAATCTTACAGGTCTGCTGCTCGGCTGCACGCTGCTGACGAAGCCAGAAGAAATTTACCGTACATTATTAGAAGCAACAGCCTTCGGGACTCGTAAGATTGTCGATGCTTTCCACGGAAATGGAGTAGCTGTAGACGTTTTGTATGCTTGCGGTGGACTTCCTCAGAAGAACCGGCTGCTTATGCAAATCTATGCCGATGTGACGAACCGTGAAATTAAGGTAGCGGCTTCCAAGCAGACACCAGCCCTCGGTGCGGCTATGTTCGGCGCAGTTGCAGCAGGAGCAGACAAGGGCGGATACGATTCAATTGTGGAAGCGGCTGAGAAGATGGCTCGTGTACGTGAAGATTCCTATCTACCAATTCCGGAGAATGTAGCTATCTATGAGCTGCTGTTCCAAGAATATTCCAAATTGCATGATTACTTCGGCCGTGGCGAGAACAACGTCATGAAGCACCTGAAAGCCATTAAAGAAGAAGTTACTGAATAAATTTTAGGAGGAAATTATACATGTTAACTATTAAACCTTATCAATTTTGGTTCGTAACCGGCAGCCAGCATTTGTATGGTCCCGAAACTATTCAAGAGGTTAATGATCACTCCAGCCAGATTACAGCAGGTTTGAATACTGATGGTGTCATACCTTTTGAGATTATTTTCAAGCCTGTGCTAACGACTGCTGATGAAATTCGCAAAATGGCGATTGCAGCCAACAGTGACGAGGCTTGTGCTGGTATTATTACTTGGATGCATACCTTCTCTCCGGCCAAAATGTGGATTTCCGGCCTGTCTCAGTTGCGCAAGCCTTTGCTGCATCTGGCTACTCAGTTCAACCGTGATATTCCATGGGATTCCATCGACATGGATTTCATGAATACCAACCAATCTGCGCATGGTGACCGTGAATATGGATTCATCGGTGCCCGGATGGGCATCGCCCGTAAGGTTGTAGTAGGGTATTGGGAAGATAACGAAGTTAGAGCACGGATCGGCAGCTGGATGAATACAGCAGCAGCCTTTAATGAGAGCCAATGTCTTAAGGTTGCTAGATTCGGAGATAACATGCGTTCCGTTGCCGTAACCGAAGGAGATAAGGTCGAAGCGCAAATCAAGCTTGGTTGGACGGTAGATGGATATGGCGTAGGTGATCTGGTAGAACGTGTTGACGCTGTAACTGAAGCACAGCTGGACGAACTGATGGCTGAATATGCTGAAGCTTATGATTTTGCCCAAGGCGGCGATCAAGAGGGTGCTGTTCGTGAGTCGATCCGTTATCAGGCCCGCATCGAGCTTGGCCTGAAATCCTTCCTTGAAGAAGGTGGGTATACAGCTTTCATTACTACTTTTGAAGACTTGCACGGGCTGAAGCAGCTTCCGGGTCTTGCCGTGCAACGCTTGATGGAGCAAGGCTATGGCTTCGCTGGTGAAGGCGACTGGAAGACAGCTGCACTTGTCCGCCTGATGAAGATCATTGCCGGCAATAAGGGCACTTCTTTTATGGAAGATTATACTTATCATCTGGATCCGGCTAACGAGCTTGTACTTGGCTCGCACATGCTGGAGGTATGCCCGACAATCGCCATTGACAAACCAAAGCTTGAAGTGCATCCACTCGGTATCGGCGGTAAGGAAGATCCGGCCCGCATGGTCTTCAACGGTCGTTCCGGTGACGCATTGAATGCATCCATTATTGACCTCGGCAACCGATTCCGCTTGCTCGTCAATGAAGTAGTAGCGGTAGAGCCTATCGAAGCTATGCCGAATCTGCCGGTTGCCCGTGTGCTATGGAAAGTACAGCCAAGTCTCAAAGCGGGCGTAGAAGCCTGGATTCTGGCTGGTGGCGCGCATCATACCGGATTCTCCTATGTAGTTACTACGGAGCAGTTGCTTGATTTTGCTGAAATGGTTGGCATTGAGTGTGTGGTTATTGATAAAGATACGAATACACGGGCCTTCCGCAGTGAGTTGCGCCTGAATGATATCGCTTGGAAGCTTCTATAATTTCATGAATAAATAACACTCAGAAACGGGTGCCTTACTCTTCACGGAGTAGGGTACAGCCGTTTCTTGCTTTATAATGGAGTAAATAAGGTTCCGACAAATAATAAAGTAGAGAGTTTGCAAAAGAAAGGAAGGATTTATTATGAGCAACATACTGGAAAATATGAGAGTAGCGGCGGCAGAAATGGAAGGGGGCGCAGCCTTTGCCCTGCCTCAAGTCATTGTTGTAGAGCCAGGAGCGCTGAATAAGGTAGTTCCGTTCATCGAGGAACAGGACTGGAAAACTCCGCTGCTTGTTGCCGATGTACATACGCTTAAAGCCGCAGGCGGCAGTGTGGAGAAAGGGTGTAAGGAAGCCGGGATTCCGACTCATATTACTCTAGTGCTGCCGAATGCCATGGGAGATGTTATCGCTGACGAAGCTTCGGTAGTTCAGGTACTTTTGGCAGTTCAGCAGAATAAAGCGGATGCGATCATCGTCGTAGGTTCAGGAACATTGCATGATGTAGCCCGATATGCCGCATATACTGCGGGGATTCCGTTTCTGTCCATTCCCACCGCTCCTTCGGTAGACGGCTTTACCTCCAATGGTTCGCCGCTGATTATCCGTGGCAACAAGCTCACGATACCTGCTGCAGGTCCGGTTGCTATTTTTGCGGATACGGATATATTGCGGAAAGCACCAGCAGCGATGATTGCTGCCGGATTTGGGGATATGCTGGGTAAGTATACCTCTTTATTTGACTGGAAATTTGGACGACTAACTGCAGACGAACCGTATTCTCCGGTAGTGGCGGCGATTACTGAAAAAGCACTTTTGGCCTGCGTGAATCATGCGGAGGATATCGGCAGCCATAGTGAGTTGGGTATTCGTATACTGACAGAAGCGCTTATTGAATCCGGTCTGGCCATTCTGCTGTTCGGTCAATCCCATTCCGCTTCGGGGGCGGAGCATCACCTGTCTCATTATTGGGAGATGGAGTACATTCGTACGGGAAGAAGACAGCTGCTGCATGGGGCTAAGGTAGGTGTGGCCTGCGCAGAAATTTCCACGTTGTATCACGAATTGGCAGAGTTGCCGGGCTTGGATAATAATAGCCAATGGGAGCGGGTACGTAACGAAGTTAACCAGTTGCCAACGCCTGAACGGATACGTGAATTGCTGCGTACAGTACATGGTCCTTCTACGCTGGAAGAGCTGGGTGTGAGTAATGATCTATTGCGCAGAAGCCTTGAGGAGGCGCATTTGATCCGGATGAACCGCCATACGTTGCTGCGGGCGTTTAACGAGGGGACGATAGCGACTGTGCTGGCGGAATAAAGAACTAACATAAGCAGGAGTAGATCACCTTAAATTAAGCAAATTTTTATAAAGGCTTCATGTGGCTTTAAGCTAAGTGCTTTATAGTAATCACATGACCCCCCTATAATATATCTGGACCCCGCCAAACGTTGGTGGGGTCACTTTTTTTGTATTAGCAATTATTAATAAAACATCTGCTTGTTTCCGATAAATAACAGATATATGAATTCAACATTATGGGGGAATTATCATGGAAATCTCAGACTCTCAAGAGGTTACCGATCAGCTTATTATCAAATCTATAGAACAAAATTTGGCGATCATACGTTTTGGCCTAGATCGTCGGGTGACCTACGTTAATGATATTTTTGCCCGTTCCATGGGTTATATAAAAGAGAACATGTTTGGAATGCACCATAAAGAATTATGTTTCCCCCAATTTGCGAATAGTCCGGCTTATGAGGAATTTTGGCAGGATCTTCTGTCAGGAAAAAGCTTTCAAGATAAAATTGAACGAATGGATTCGCAAGGTAATACCATTTGGCTCGAAGCTACCTATATGCCTGTGTTCGACGAGCAGCATGAAAAAGTGCTCAGCATATCGAAGGTGGCAACGGATATTACAGAAAGACAAAATAACATTAGCATTGTTGTCGCCCGCATGCAGGAAATGGCAGACAGCCTGAATCAACGCGCCGAGACAGGAATTGCACGAAGTCAGGAATTAATGGTGAGCATCAACAAGATCGCAGAAGTATCTATGGAAAATACCTTGATCCTGACTGAACTGCAGAAGGAAGCGGTAACGATCCATGGAATGGTTCAAACGATTCGTAATATCGCTTCACAGACTCACCTATTAGCCCTTAATGCGGCGATTGAGGCTGCTCATGCCGGAGAGTTTGGTCGAGGGTTTGATGTAGTAGCCAAAGAAGTAAGGAAGTTGTCGTCGATGGTCGAGAATACGATCATTGAGGTGCGGGATAGTGTGGAAGCCATAACCATAGAAGTCGCGAAAATATCCAGTGGCACCAACCGTGTACAAGAAAATGTAGAGAACAGCCAAGAGCAAATTCAAGTGGCGATGAATGATTTCACAACTATTGCCTCCTCTGCACAGGATCTCGATAATCAGGCACGCGAAGTGTTAAATTCCATATAGACCATTGCGAGATCGCAAAAGAAGCGCGTACCTTTCGGGGGATGTGCTTCTTTTTTAGTCTTGTGTTCCTCCCTTTTGTTGTTATACAGTTAGTAGATGCACCCTGCGGGGTTTCAGAAATCATGTGTACAGCAAAGGAGAGAAGTGCCTTGGAAGTTACCCGTTGCGGATGGGTCAATGAAGATCCTCTATATATAGCTTATCATGATGAGGAGTGGGGCAAGCCTCTTTATGAAGACAGAAAGCTGTTTGAATTGCTGATGCTGGAAGGCATGCAGGCAGGACTGAGCTGGTACACCATACTAAAGAAACGAGATCGCTTTAGAATAGCATTCGACGGGTTTGATCCGGGAATTATTGTGCAATATGATGAAGTGAAACTTGAGGAGCTCATGAATGACAGCGGTATTATCAGAAACCGCCTTAAGATAGACTCTATTGTCCGAAATGCAGGTGTGTATTTGCAGATATGCCGGGATGAGGGCAGCTTTGCAGATTATCTCTGGAGTTTTGTAGGCGGCGAACCACGGATTAACCATTGGGAGAAGCGGGCTGAAGTGCCAGCTACGACTCCATGGTCCGATGCCATGAGCAAGGCGTTGAAGAAGAAAGGCATGAAATTTGTGGGCTCGACCATCTGTTATGCTTTCATGCAATCGTCCGGCATGGTGAATGACCATACCTTGAACTGTTTTTGCCGCAATAGCGGTCTTGACCCGTTGCGCTGATCCACAGTTTGGCGCTAGACCAGTAAGAAATGTTATACTGTCCAGAGCAGCAAATGCTCCACAAAACTAAGCGAATGCTTACGAAGCAGTTTTGAACGAAGATAATTCAAGCAGCAAATGCTCCACAAAACTTTTAGGAGGATTCAAAACAATGTTATGGCATGAACTGACGATACATACAACAGAAGAAGCGCAGGAAATGATCTCCAATCTGCTATACGAAGCAGGCGCGGGCGGTGTTTCTATTGAGGAATCCGGTACGCTGAACAAAGTACGTGATACACGTTACGGTGAATTATATGATCAGCCGTTGAATGACATTCCCGAAGGGGAAGCGATCATTAAAGGCTATTATTCCGATACCGTCTCCATGGAAGCAATTATAGAAGAACTGGCCCCAAGAGTTGAAGAACTGCGCGAGTTCGGTATTGATCCCGGCAAAGCGCTGATTTCTTGGACAACCGTCGACGAGGATGAATGGGCGCATGCCTGGAAGCAATATTTTAAGCCATTACGTGTTTCCGAGCGTCTTACGATCAAGCCGACTTGGGAGGAATATACGCCTGAAAGTCCTGAGGAGAAGATTATAGAGCTAGACCCCGGCATGGCATTCGGCACCGGTACCCATCCTACTACGGCACTCTGCCTGCGTGCACTGGAGAAGAATATTAGCGGCGGTGAAGAAGTTATCGACGTGGGTACTGGCTCAGGTATTCTGGCGGTAGGCGCAATGCTGTTGGGTGCGAAGTCCGTACTGGCGCTCGATCTGGACCCAGTGGCTGTAACCAGTGCTCAGGAGAATGTAGCGTTAAACAAACTCCAACATGCCATTACGGTAAAAGAAAGTGACTTACTAACGCTGCTTGGCGGCGCTGGTGTAGCTGATACGGCGGCAGGAGATATGTGGCCGTCCGCCAGACCGGGCCATACCTTGGGAGAGAATGCCTTGCCTGCTGATGCTGAACAAGAAGCCGAAGGCAACCTTGGAGTTACGCTGCCGGTACAAATTGTAGTGGCGAATATTTTGGCAGAAATCATTGTGCTGTTTACAGAGGATGTATACCGTGCGCTTAAACCGGGCGGGATTTATATTACTTCCGGTATTTATAAGGATAAAGAAGGGCTTGTGGCACAGGCGTTGACAGCCTCCGGGTTTGACATTATTGAAGTATCCCATGAAGAAGATTGGGTGGCATTTACAGCCGGAAAGAGGTAAAAATGGATTTATTACAGAGCTTTATACGTATACCACTGGAACAGCTTCCCTTCTTTCTGATTACGTTGCTTATCGCTTTTACGGTGCATGAGTTTAGCCATGCTTATTTTGCAAATAAGTTTGGTGACCCGACAGCACGGCTGCTGGGACGCATGACACTTAATCCGGCCGTTCATTTTGATTTCTTTGGGATCATCCTAATGCTCATCGCGGGCTTCGGCTGGGCGCGTCCGGTTCCGGTAAACCGCGAGAACTTCCGTCGTCCCCGTCTGATGGGCGTCATTGTATCCATTGTCGGACCCCTAAGCAATTTACTATTAGGGATACTGGGTGCATTAATCTACGCAGCACTTGAGGCGAGTGGAGCTTTAAATTCGATCTCCAATGACCGTTTACTCCAGGCTATTTACATGTTTTTTGGTATTTTCATTCAACTCAATTTCTTTCTGTTTCTGTTCAATCTTATTCCGCTGCCGCCACTGGATGGTTATCGAATTGTGGAAGATATCGCTCCACGCCCAATCCGCGGGAAATTACAGCAATACGAGCAGTGGGCTTCGTTTCTTTTTCTGCTGATCGTCTTTCTCCCTGGGTTGCGAGCTTATACCATTACACCTCTTAATAATTGGTCCACTCAAATGGCAGGTGAATTTGTGAACCTTTTCTATAAGTTTTCCCTTCAGATATTTGGCAGCTAAAGAAGCAAATCAAGGAACAGGATGATGATGATATGCAACGATATTTTGTTACACCTGAGCAGTTCAACGATAGCACAGTAAGAATCGACGGTGAGGATGCCCGTCATATTGCCAAGGTGATGCGCGGCAAAGCAGGGGATAAGCTGATCGTCAGCGATGGCATTTCCCGCGAAGCGTTAGTGGAAATTGCTATTATCGAAATTGGAGAAGTAACAGTGAATATATTGGAAGCGCTGGAGATGACCCATGAGCCACGGGTCAAGATTACCGTAGCCCAAAGTTTGCCCAAGGCGGACAAGATGGAGACAGTGATTCAGAAATGTACGGAGATTGGTGCTGTGTCGTTTATTCCGTTTCTGTCAGAACGTACAATCGTGCAATACGATGAGCGTAAAGAGAGCAAACGGCTGGAACGCTGGCGCAAAATCTGCAAAGAAGCAGCGGAGCAAGCTCACCGG
This sequence comes from Paenibacillus monticola, assembly GCF_009664975.1. Classification (GTDB taxonomy): domain Bacteria; phylum Bacillota; class Bacilli; order Paenibacillales; family Paenibacillaceae; genus Paenibacillus_AQ; species Paenibacillus_AQ monticola. The sequence continues at coordinate 167,656 of NZ_WJXB01000010.1, read as the reverse complement.
AACATCGTGCCGGAGGTGAGCTCCCCACTGACATGGAAGAAGCTGCTGCAATCCTTCGGGGAATATGACGCTATTTATTTTTGCTATGAGAAGGAAGAAGGTCTGCAGCTGCGCAGTGCGGTAGCACCATGGTTTTCTACTTTAGCTCCAATGGCAACTGGCAAGGTGCTGATTGTAGTGGGTCCTGAAGGTGGCTTCAGCCCAGAGGAATGTCTGGGAGCCGAGGAGGCAGGGGCGCTCTCCGTAGGTCTTGGGCGGCGTATTCTGCGCTGTGAGACGGCGGGCATGGTTGCCGTGGCCTGCATTCTGTATGAATCGGGAGAAATGGGGGAGCTTGAGTTATGTCATCCGTAGCATTTTATACTTTAGGTTGTAAAGTTAATTTCTATGATACTGAAGCCATTTGGCAGCTGTTCAAAAACGAAGGCTACGAACAGGTCGATTTTGAAGGGCCTGCCGATGTCTATCTGATTAATACTTGCACTGTAACCAATACCGGGGATAAAAAAAGTCGCCAAATGATTCGGCGGGCCGTTCGCCGTAATCCAGAGGCCATCGTGGCTGTTACGGGTTGCTACGCGCAGACCTCTCCCGGTGAGATTCTAGATATCCCTGGTGTCGATCTCGTGATTGGCAATCAGGATCGCGACCAGATCATGACCCATGTGAAGAATATTCAGGCAACACGCCAGCCCGTCAACGCCGTCCGCAATATTATGAAGACGCGTGAATTCGAGGAAATGGATGTACCTGGTTTTGCTGACCGGACACGCGCTTTCATGAAGATCCAGGATGGCTGCAACAACTTCTGTACGTTCTGTATCATTCCTTGGTCGCGCGGTCTTTCCCGCAGCCGTGATCCCAAGAGCATCATCACTCAGGCTCATCAACTGGTAGCAGCCGGATATAAAGAGTTCGTATTGACGGGTATTCATACCGGAGGTTACGGTGATGATCTTGAGAATTACCGGCTGTCTGATTTGCTGTGGGAACTAGATCAGGTGGAAGGTCTGGAACGGGTGCGTATTAGCTCGATTGAGGCTAGCCAGATTGATGTGAAGTTGCTTGAGGTGCTGAACCGTTCCACCAAAATGTGCCGCCATCTCCACATACCGCTACAGGCTGGACATAACGAGGTGCTGAAAGCGATGCACCGTAAATATACGACCGAAGAGTATTATGCCAAAATCGGGCTGATCCGTCAGGCCATGCCGGATGTTGGGATTACAACAGACGTAATTGTTGGCTTCCCGGGTGAAACCGATGAGATGTTCCGTGCCGGATATGATTTCATGAAGGCGGTGGGCTTCTCGGAAATGCATGTATTCCCGTATTCCAAACGGACGGGTACACCGGCAGCACGAATGGATCACCAGATTGATGAAGAGATCAAGAATGTCCGTGTTCAGCAGCTGATTGATCTCTCCGAGGAAATGCAGCTGGCCTATGCACGTACATTTGTCGGGCAGACGCTGAGCGTCATTGCGGAAAGATCGGCGAAAGGCGCACCTGGCCGGGCTGTTCAGCATGGCTTCAGTGACAATTACCTGCAGATTCTTTTTAATGGTGATGATTCGCTGCAGGGTGAGCTTTGTCAGATTAAAATAACTGAAGCTGGTGTTAACGAATGCCGGGGTGAGCTGATTGGCATAAGTCATGCCAGTTTGCAGTCATCTGCTGGTTAAGGTAAGCATCTTAAGCATATATTTCTCGAAGAAACGGATACCGTCCCTAAAAGGACGGCGAAGCCGTTTCTTCTTGTTATCTTATGAAGTTTAATTTTAAGAAAAGGGGAACTTGTATGGTGCACAAGGAAATTTCGGCTGGTGGTGTTGTATATCGCAAGGGTAACGCAGGCTTGGAAATCCAGCTGATTGTGGACCGTTACGGCAAAGTAGCTCTTCCTAAAGGGAAGATGGAAGTCGGAGAAACCGTAGAGGAGACAGCCCTGCGTGAGATTCTCGAAGAGACAGGTACCATCGGTGTAGTTAAAGCACCCGTGGATATCATTAAATATACGTACCACCATCCGGTACACGGTAAGGTGGATAAAGAGGTTCATTATTTTTTGGTGGAAGCTACGGGTGGTGTAACTGAGGCTCAACTTGCGGAGATCAGCGCTGTGGAATGGCATGAACCGTTAGCTGCTTGGGCGAGAGGAACTAACAATTCCTACTCCAATAATATCCATATTCTGCGTAAGGCACTGGCGTTGCTGGGTATTCAAGTGTTCTAGTTATAAAGTCCTGAATTCAGTCTAAATTCGAAGGAATATGAGAATAAGGTAAACACTTTGGGGCTAGATGTCGATATAAGTGGAAGAGTGTGGAAAATAACATTATAGCCTAAGGAGAGAAATGATGACTGTGTACAGAAAAATGACGAAATTGCTCTTCATAATGATACTACTTGCTACTGCTGTTTTTCCGGTAAGTGTCTTGGCAGCTACGGGCGACGTCAACTCGATTGAATTTGATAGTTCGGCAAAAGTGGAGCTTATTGTAGGCCAGACGCCGAAGCAACTAAAGGTATATGCCAGCGTGGAAGGGTCTTCCTCCAAAAGAGATGTGACTGCTTCGACTTCATGGAGCTCCTCAAAAAGTAACGTTGTGCAAGTGGTCAATGGTCAGCTTACTCCATTGATTAGCGGTACTGCTATCATTACAGCTACGTATAAAGATGCCCTCACCTCAATTGAGGTTTCTGTTACTTATCCCTATAAGGAATTGAAGCTGGTGCCAAGCTCCACTGGTAACTATAAATTAGGTGACGATGAAGCTCAATTGCTCATAAAAGCCAGTGCTCTTGGCGGAAAGTCGGAGACTACCGACAATGATGTAACCGCTGATGCCGATTGGAGCAGCTCCAATACGAACGTATTGAACATCAAAGATGGCAAGATTACGCTAGCTGGTGAAGGAACAGCAACGATCACCGCTAAATACAAAGGCTTGACAGCTACATATAAAGCTACAGTGCAATTGCCATACTCCGCGATTGAGCTTAAGGAGACAGTAAAAGGTACAATCGTTAAAGAACTTGAAATGCTGAATGGAGACAACCCGCTTCAGCTAAGTGCTGTAACCCAAATATCAGCAGTAAATGTTGTGAGCGAGGATATTACTAAGAAGGCTGAATGGAACTCCTCTAACGTGGCTGTGGCTACTGTAAAAGAAGGGTCAGTTAAAGTTCTATCCTCTGGTAAAACTGTGATCTCAGTTACCTACCTAGGTATTTCAGCTTCTGTTGATGTATATGTTCGTGCGCCCTTCGAAGCCATGTTGTTAACGCCATCAGGAGATCATTCCTTGTTCATGGGTGAGAGTTTAAAGGTTGCGGCAGATGTGAGAGATGCAGCAAATTCAACAAAGCCTGTGTCCAAGGATGCGGTGTGGAGTTCCGATAATCAACTGACGGCTACTGCAACAGTAGCGGCTGATGGATTATCTGCTGTGATCACAGCCAAAGCAGTCGGAACCACGACAATCAAAGCAGAATACAAAGGTGTTAACAAAACCTTTAAGCTGACTGTGTATCCAACGATTACAGCTTTGGAAGCTGAGAAGAATGAGAAGACGGATACAACGGATCAGGAATTATATACGGCAGACTCAGTAAGCTTGCCGAAGGTTACTGGTACGAAGTTGGACGGAACGAAGCTTGATCTCAGTCAGGAGATAGAGTGGAATTCCAGCAATGTAGACGTTGCATTGGTTAAGGATGGTAAATTGGTCGCGGTAGCGGCAGGTACGGCCAGTATTATTGGCAAACTGAAGGGCGGGGATGTCTCTGCACCATTAGCAACTATCCGTTCCCAAAACGTTGAAATAAAAGTAACAGTAAAAGATAAGGTGCTTATCCTGATTGGGCCTGAAGATAACTTGGGTCTTGTCACTGGTGAAGAAGATCCGCTTCCTACAATTCAGGCTATTATGGAAAATGGCGAAGAGCGAGATGTCACCGGAACAATCGAATGGACACTTACCGGTACAAATGCCGTTATCAAGCAGACTACTACTGGTAAAGTCCTTAAAGGTCTACTGAAAGGTTCAGCGAGCTTAAAGGGTACCTATGCGAATATGACCATCAGCATTCCGGTTACGATTGAGCAAAAGGTCGTCAAGCTTGTAGTTGAACCGGCCACTTTGGAAATGAACATTAAAGGCTCCAAGACGATCAAGGTGACTGGCTATTATTCCACGGGCAAAACGGCGAATTTCTCCAGCGGAATGAACTGGGAATCTTCGAATCCATTGGTGGCTACCGTGAAGGGTACCTCCGTTAAGGCTGTAGCCGAAGGAACAACTACATTAACCGGATCGTATCAAGGCATAACTGCAACGGTCAAAATTACTGTTGTTCCCAAGCTTACTAAGGTGACAGTCAGCGAAACCAGACTGAAGCTGGCTTCGGGCTATACCAAAACCGTAGTTGTGACAGCACTTTACGACACCGGCAAAGAGGTTAATGTTACAGATAAAGTTATCTGGACAAGTTCTAAGCCTTCCGTAGCGAAGGTGAACGCTTCTGGCAGTATTACAGCTGTGAGCAAGGGTTCAGCATCAATTAAAGGCAAATTCGATACCAAAACAGTGACTGTTTCGGTAACTGTGAATTAAATTATAGTATGGGGTGTTGTCCATAAGGGCGGCACCCCTTTTTTCTGGGGAAATCCATATTTTAATAATATTATCTGTTTGGCCTCTAGTAATTCCCACTAATCCGATGTATAATTCCAAAAACTACATACACAGCTGCAGCATGTAAATAGGGTTAGGAAGCAATACATTCATGGACCAAGGGAGATGAGATCGTTGGGAAAACAAAAAGTGTTATCGATTAAGACGATTGTAGCTATTGGTATCGGATCTGCATTATTCGTAATTTTGGGAAGATTCGGCTCGATTCCATCCGGTGTCCCTAATACTAACATTGAGACAACATACGCTTTGCTTGCGTTGTTTGCACTATTATATGGTCCGGTTGCGGGGCTGTTGATTGGTCTGATCGGTCACACACTGAAGGATGCTATTTTTTACGGTTCGCCTTGGTTCAGTTGGGTCATTGCTTCAGGATTGGTCGGGCTGATTATTGGCTTGCTAACCTCGAGAATATCCATCCATGATGGGGAGTTTGGCAAGAGGGAACTCATCCGCTTTAACCTAGCCCAGATTGCGGCGAATGCAGTGGCCTGGTTCATCGTAGCACCGGTATTGGATATTCTAATCTATGCGGAACCCGCTAATAAAGTATTTACGCAAGGGTTAATTGCTGGAGCGGCGAATATAGTGACGGTAGCGATAATTGGCTCATTACTGGCTGTCGCTTATGCCAAAACAAGAACGAAACAAGGTAGCTTGAGCAGGGAAGCTTAAGCTAGTCCAATCTAAATTTCTCAACAAATCAAATCACTAGAAAAGCCGGTGTAAACTACCGGCTTTTCTCTTTTGCACATAAGGCATAATCATCAGGGGAGGAAGGTCAATATGAAAAAGGCGGTCATTGAATTCGCAGATTTCGGTTTTCAATACCGGGCTCAGAAGGAGCCTACTCTCCATGGAATTACTCTAACAATTACTGAAGGAGAGAAAGTGCTCATTGTCGGGCCATCCGGTTCAGGCAAAAGTACGCTGGCCCACTGCATCAACGGCTTAATTCCTTTTGCCTATTCAGGAGAAATGACGGGCTCGCTGCGGATTATGGGTCAGGAGCAGCAGGAAATGAGTATCGCCGAGCTGTCCGATCGGGTCGGAACCGTACTGCAGGATCCAGACGGACAGTTTGTCGGTTTAACGGTCGGTGAGGATATCGCATTCCGGCTGGAGAATGATGCAATTCCACAGGCGGAGATGCTGGAGAAGGTAAATGCTGCGGCAATAGCTGTCGATATTCATGAATTTCTGTCGTCTTCACCGCAGGAATTGTCAGGCGGACAAAAGCAAAAAACGACATTAGGTGGAGTGCTGGTGGGGGATGTTGACATCCTGTTGTTCGATGAGCCGCTGGCAAGTCTAGATCCGTATACCGGAAAAAAAGCGATTGAACTCATTGACCGGGTGCAAAGGGAGGGCGGCACAACAGTCATTATTATCGAACATCGGCTCGAAGAGGTCCTGCATCGAGCGGTCGACCGTATTATTGTTATGGATGAGGGTCATATTGTTGCAGATCTGCCGGCTGCCGAACTATTGAGCGCTGATCTGCTTCGTAATGTGGGCATCCGGGAGCCCTTGTATCTCACAGCGCTGAAATATGCCGGTTGCAGCATTACGCCGGATATCAATCCGCAACATATTGACGATGTCCGGCTTGATGAGTATGCCGGTAAGCTGAAAGTTTGGTATGAGAACAACAATATCCAACCGACAAGCCTTGAATATCCTCCTCTGCTTGAATTGCGGAACGTTACGTTCGGGTATGAGAAGAATCGACCAGTGCTTCAGGAGCTCACGCTACGCATCGGCAAAGGAGAGATGCTGAGCATTGCCGGGCGGAATGGAGCTGGGAAATCAACCTTGTCCAAGCTCATTTGTGGATTCTATCGGCCAACGTCGGGAACGATCTGGATGAATGGACGGGATATTGGCCCAGACTCGATTAAAGAACGGGCGGATCGGATTGGTTTTGTCATGCAGAATCCCAATCATATGATCTCCAAGACACTTCTTTATGATGAAGTTGCACTGGGGCTCATTCTGCGAGGGGCTTCGGTGGAACATATCCGTGAAAGGGTGCATGCTATTCTGAAGGTATGTGGGCTGTATGCTTTTCGCAGCTGGCCGATTTCGGCGCTAAGTTATGGTCAGAAGAAACGTGTCACTATTGCTTCAATTTTGGTGCTGGAGCCGGAAATTATTATTTTGGACGAACCGACTGCTGCTCAGGATTATCGGCATTATAATGAAATGATGGAGTTCCTGCTGACACTGGTCAACCAAGGCATGACAGTGATGATGATCACCCATGATATGCACCTAATGCTGGAATATGCGCAGCGGACCATTGTACTCGCAGGCGGTGTGAAGCTTGCTGATGATAGTCCGGAGCGGGTGCTCGGCGACACGGAAGTCGTACGAAGTGCCAATTTGAAAGAAACCTCGCTATTTACATTAGCTTTGAGATCCGGCTTGGACCAACCAAGTGAGTTCGTTAGGCGCTTTATTGCGTATGACAGGAGGGTCCGGGGCAGATGAAAGCCAATATGCTAACATTCACAAAGCAGGATTCACCGATTCATCGCCTCACAGGTGCTACCAAGCTGATCATTTTCGTAGTTTGGTCCGTTGCCGCAATGATTACATACGATACCAGATGCTTGGCAGTGATGCTGGTGTTCAGTCTATTTCCATTTATACTCTCCAAGGTTAAATTTCGGGACTATGCTTTTGTATTGTCTTTGATTTTGCTCTTTTTTCTGTTGAATCAACTGGCTATCTTTATCTTTTCTCCTTTGGAGGGAGTGCGTATATATGGTTCGCGTCATGATATCGTTCATCTTGCAGGCAGGTATACCCTGACGTGGGAGCAGTTGTTCTATCAATTCAATATTGCGTTAAAATATGCCGTAGTCCTTCCAATGGCGCTGCTTTTTCTGCTGACCACAGACCCTAGTGAATTTGCCGCCTCGTTAAACCGGCTGGGAGTTAACTATAAGATTGCTTATTCTGTATCGCTCGCTCTGCGTTATATTCCAGATGTTCAGCGCGACTATGAGAACATATCGTTCTCTGCTCAGGCGCGTGGGATTGATATCTCACGCAAAGAAAAGCTGTCCAGACGGGTGAAGAACATCATCTCGATTCTAATGCCCTTAATTCTAACTAGTATTGAGCGGATAGATAAGATTAGCACGGCCATGGAGCTGCGCGGCTTCGGCCGCAAAACGAAACGAACCTGGTATAAGACTCGTCCGTTCTCAAGTCAAGATTATATCGCTTTGGGACTGATCGCCTTGATCGCTATTGCCTCGACTGTGATTACATTTTACGATGGATCGCGGTTTTATAACCTTTTTGAACCCAATTGAAGTATAATAGTACAACGATAGCGTGAACATAAGGGTTAAGTCTGAAGACGTTTTTCCAGCCTAGACCATATAGGCAGATAACATAACGGCAGTGCTATAAGCGAGCAGGCAACATTGAAGATAGTCTGGGAGTGGGCAATTTGCGAGGCGGGGCCGCCGCCGATCCATGACGATATACTGTGCAGCTGAGCGGTAAAAGGCAAGAAGAGCAGCGCACCGCCAACGTTAAGCGCAACATGCGACCAGGCGACGAAGACGCCGGAAGGTGAGCCGCCGATCGAGGCGATGACTGCTGTGACGCAGGTGCCAATATTGGCGCCAAGCACGATGGCGATGCCGAGCTCTGGCGGCATCGCCCCGGAAGCGGCTACGCCCATGGCCATGGCGATGACCGCAGCGCTGCTATGCAGCAGGGCGGTCAGGCAGGCCCCGGCGGCGAGTCCCCATAGCGCGCTTGTGGCGGCGTGGTCCAGGAACCACTCGAACAGGCCGCTGCTCTGCAGCGCGGGGCCGATCGATTGCATTACAGCGATGCCCCATAGGACAAGCGCGAACCCGGCAACAGCCAGGCTGATGAACTGGAGAGGTTCGGCGATTCGCTGGCGAGCTGCCGCTAACCGCGAGTTATTCATCGGCAGCTCGCCAGCGATGACCGCCGCCGCCCATAGACTGAGCGAGGCAGCCAGTAGTGGTGAAGCAGCGGAGCTGATCTGCAGACCGATCAGCTCCGTGGTCAGGCAGGTCCCGATATTGCTGCCGAGAATGATGCCAAGCGTACGGGCATAGGTAAGCAGCCCGGCATTAACCATGCCGATTGTCAACACGGTTACGGCTGTACTACTCTGCAGCAGGGCTGACAGCAGGCTGCTGGCAATCAAACCTTTTAACGGCGTAGCAGTTGCTAGGTCAAGACTTTTTCTCAGCAGCGGACCTGCCAGTCTGGCCATTGCGGCCTCCAGCAGCTTCATTCCAGCCAGAAAAATGATGAGACCATATAGGACAGGGAACAGCAGATCACGGATCATAGGGACAGACTCCTTTATGAACGAGGGTTGTACACCAATATATGAATGTAGTACAAGGGACATGTATAAAACCATTTTTATAAGAATAGGGAGTTGAAGTTATTGGCATCAGTTACTTTAGAACGCAACCGGAAGAAAAGACTGGAGCAGGCCCATCCTTGGGTCTTCGCAGGGGAGATAGCAACGGTAGATGGAAGTCCGGAGGATGGCGGACTGGTGGATGTACTGAACCATCAGGGGCGTTTTCTTGCTACTGGATATTACAATACAGCTTCGCAGATCCGGGTAAGAATTGTCTCTCAAGCACCGCTAGCGGCAATGGATACAGCCTTTTTCGCTGAACGGTTTGCGAATTGTCACCAGCACAGAAACCGTTTTCTGCCAGGAGCTGATGCGTATCGGCTAGTCTATGGGGAAGCAGATTTTCTGCCAGGACTGATTGTTGATCGCTTTGGCGACATCCTTGTTGTGCAGCTGCTAACGCTTGGGATGGACAAGCATCGCGCCGAGATTGTGGAAGCGTTGGTTCAAGTTATGGCTCCACGCGGCATTTATGAGCGTAGTGATGTGAGCGTTCGTGAGCTAGAGGGCCTGGAGCAGAAGACTGGCGTGTTGTATGGGGAGTGTCCCCGCCACGTTACGATAAGCGAAAATGGCTTGAAGCTGATCGTTGATATCGAAGAGGGACAGAAGACGGGTTACTTTTTTGACCAGCGTGAGAATAGAGCCTCTATTGCTCCACTTATGCAAGGCTGGGGTGGACGCAGCGGGATTACCCTGCAGGAAATTGCCACAGAGGACGGCTCGCTGCAGATTCTGCCCGTTAACAAGAGTGGTAAACATGTCACCTTCCCTTATTGGGATGGGGCAACTGTGCTGGAATGCTTCTCGCACACAGGCAGTTTCACGCTGCACGCCTGCAAGTATGGTGCCAAGAAGGTAACCTGCTTAGATGTATCTGCACATGCCATCGAGAGCGCTAAGGTCAATGTGGAGTTGAATGGATACAGTGATCGTGTGGAGTTTGTGGTAGATGATGCCTTTGCTTACCTGCGCAATCACGTCAAGGGAATTGAGGAGCGTTCGGAGCGGGCAACGGTTCCGGGTGCGACTGGAGCGGGAGCCAAACCAGCGACCAAAACCGATACGGCCAAGCCGATGACGGCAGGCGGCGGACGGACTTGGGATGTAGTCATCTTGGACCCTCCTGCTTTTGCCAAAGCCAAAGGCGCCGTAGCAGGAGCTGTTCGCGGCTACAAGGATATTAATCTGCATGGTATGAAGCTGGTTAACGAGGGTGGTTATCTTGTAACCGCAAGCTGCTCGTACCATATGCAGCCAGAGCTGTTCCTGGAGACTATTGCGGACGCGGCGAAGGATGCCGGCAAGATATTGCGATTGATCGAATGGCGGGCCGCTGGCAAGGACCATCCGCAGATCCTCGGCGTCGAAGAGGGGCATTATTTGAAGTTTGCTATATTTGAAGTGCGGAGCAAAAATAAATAAAGCTGGAAACACCTTAGAAGGGTCTCTATATAGAGGCTCTTCTTTTTTTGTATATAGTGTTGTTTTTTAAAGACTGCTTTCAAATTATACATATCTTATCATTAAGAAATCGGTCTTTATCAGCGCAGCGGTCAAAGGAACCCTCAAATCTTAGCATCGTAATTCACGATAAACGGGTATCGTCCATAAAAGAATGGCGAAGCTCTCCTTCATGTTTAACGGCAATTCATGCCGTTAGATTGTCCGATTCAAGCTTAATTCGGTAATTAACTGCCATTAATGCTGTTAATTTCCTCTGATGAGCAAATTTTAGTGATGAATTGACGAATTAGAGGCAGTAACTGCTGTTAATGAGTTACCAAGAGCTGCATGACTCCAATTAACAGCAGACAATGATGTTAATTTATTCCTCTCACCAAAATATTAACATCATTACCTTGATGAATCTCAAGTATATTGCCTCTGAAGCCTTCAAGGAAGGATTTTAGCATTTCCATTCATTTGAAAAAAATCCCAAACGTATGTTCTCTCAAATGAGGTTATGGTATAATTGGAGGATGAGTAAGTTGCAGGAATTATTAGATTTATAAAGGTGGATTCCACCTGTAAGTAGTCTCTTTAAATCTCTTCGCCACGTAAAGGAGTCTTGCGTAATGCCGGTAAACTTTTTAATAGGCCGCTCGGGCAGCGGTAAGACAACAAAGATATGGGAGTCGGTATCCGCCTCCTTAGAGCAGGAGCCGCTAGGGATGCCGATTATTGTGCTTGTTCCAGAGCAGGGCTCTTTTGGTGCGGAACGGGGACTCTTGAGCGCTGGGAATGCCAAGGGAAGCATCCGGGCCCAGACGCTTAGCTTTTCTCGTCTCGCCTACCGGGTGAAGCAGGAAACGGGGGGCAGCGCGAGTCTGCCCATCAGTGAAGAAGGCAAGAAGATGCTGATCTATAGAATCATCAACCGCCGCAAAGAGGAGTTGAAGCTATTTGGTGCTTCTGCGGACAGACCAGGCTTTGTAGAGCGGGTTAGCCAATTGCATACAGAAATGAAACGGTGTTGTCTAGGTGCCGCCGATTTGGACGAGCAATTGTCCAGAATGCGGAATACGATTGGAGGCAGTCCAATTCTCGCGGGGAAGCTGGATGATTTACAACTTGTATTTAGCGACTTGGAGCAGGAAATGTCACGGCTGTATATTGACGAAGAAGACCGTTTGGCTGAACTGGCAGAGCATATCCCAGAGTCCTCCTACATTCGTGGCGCCGAAATATGGGTGGATGGCTTTCATGGTTTTACTCCACAGGAATTTGTTGTGCTGCGCGAATTAATGCTGTGCGCGGCCAAGCTGACCGTGTCGCTTACGCTTGACCGGACATACCCTCAGGGGGAACAGCCGCATGAGTTGGAGCTCTTTCATCCTGCGGCGGTAACTTATATCAAGCTGCGCGGAATAGCGGAGGAACTGGGTGTGGAGATCTGGGACGAGCTGCTGAGCCCGCCTATTCTTCCACGCTTCGCACTGTCTCCCGTGCTTGCCCATTTGGAACAGGGCTACGACCATCGGACTCGCTGGTACGGAGAAGATGCACAAATAGCTGAAGCTGTCTCGATCGGTGCAGCCGCCTCCCGTAGAGCGGAGGTTGAGGGAGCGCTGCGCGAAATGATCAGACTGGCGCGGGACGAAGGGGCAAAATACAGCGATATGGCGGTGTTCATGCGCAATATTGGTGATTATGAGCAGCTAGTGACACCGCTCTTTCAGGATTACGGAGTCCCATTCTTTCTGGATCAAAAAGTAAATGAGCTGCATCATCCGCTCATCGAGTTTATTCGCTCTGCGTTGGATGTGGTGCGTCGCCGCTGGCGTTATGAGGATGTGTTCCGTTGCGTGAAGACCGATCTGCTGCTTCCGCTGGACCACAGTCTAACACGTGAGGATATGGATGTTCTGGAGAATTATGTGCTGGCCTGCGGTATACAGGGGTACCGCTGGACTGATGGACGGTCCTGGAGAGGTATTCCGAGTCTATCGATGGAGGGTGGCCGAGGGGTAGATGAACATCTGCTGCTGACCATGGAGCGTTGTCGGACAGCGATAACGGGTCCATTGTTCGCGTTTGAGAAGCGTGTCAAGAAGAGCCGCAGCGGTCTTGAGCTATGCACTGCGGTCTATAGTTTGCTCCAAGAGACGGATGTAGCACACAAGCTCGAAGCTATGAGCGCAAAGTCTTTGGAGAAGGGGCAGCCAGAGGCTGCACGGGAACATAGCCAGCTATGGGGCGCGACACTGGATCTGCTGGATCAGATTGTCGAAATGATGGGCAATGAGCGGTTAGAGTTTGATGTGTTTGCCGGTGTGCTGGAAACTGGACTTGCCGAGCTGAAGATGGGGCTTGTTCCGCCTGCGCTCGATCAGGTACTCATTGGGAATATGGACCGGACACGCACATCCGGTGTGAAATATGCTTTTTTGCTAGGATTTAATGAAGGCGTTGTTCCTGCTCAGTTTAAAGAGGATGGTATTCTCTCGGAGGGAGAACGTTCTGTGCTGGAGAACGCCGGTATGGAGTTGGCCCCGGGTTCTTCCCGCAAGCTCTTGGATGAACGTTTTCTGATCTATAACGCGCTGACAACGGCGAGCAGAAGATTATGGGTCAGCTATGCATCTGCTGATGAAGAGGGGAAACCCTTGCTGCCTTCCGAGGTTATTCGCCATTTACATAAAATGTTCCCCTCGGCACAGGAGCACTCCCTTGCAGGCTTCCCTCCAGCGGGTCTGACTGCAGATGCTGGGGATTTCATGCATATGGGTTTTGTTGCTCAGCCGGAGCAGACTTTGCGCATGCTGATTATGCAGCTGCGACAATGGCGTCAAGGAGTAGAAATTCCCGAGCTATGGTGGGATGTGTACAATTGGTTCATAGCGAATGATGCGCGTAAGCCACAGCTGGACCGACTGCTGGGCTCGCTGTTTTACCGCAACGACGGGATCAAGTTGAAGCGTGGAACCAGTCTTAGATTATATGGGGGTACAACGCTACGTGGCAGTGTATCGCGTATGGAGAAGTTTGTCGGCTGCGCCTTCTCCCATTTTGCTTCGTACGGTCTCAGACTAAGGGAACGGCAGCTGTATAAGCTGCAAGCGCCTGATATTGGTCAGCTGTTCCATGCTGCATTAAGCGATATGGCGAAGCGGTTGCAGCATGAAGGTCGCGGCTGGGGCAGTATGACACCGGAGGAATGTCGACGTGAGGCTGGAGAGACAGTGGATCGTCTGTCACCGATGCTGCAGGGCGAAATTCTATTAAGTTCCAAGCGTTATGGATACATCTCCCGGAAGCTGAAGAATATCGTTGGAAGAGCAACAGTTATTCTGGGTGAGCACGCGCGTCGGGGCAGCTTTGAGCCGGTTGGGCTGGAGCTTGATTTTGGGCCGGGCAAGGATTTGCCTCCCTTAAGAATAACTTTGCCGAATGGTTGTGTGATGGAGGTAGTGGGCCGGATAGACCGAGTGGATATGGCCGAAGGGGCAAATGGTATCCTGCTGCGGGTAATTGACTATAAATCGAGCCAGAAGGATCTTAAGCTCCATGAGGTTTACTATGGTTTATCCCTGCAAATGCTGACTTATCTAGATGTATTGCTAACCTATTCCGAACAATGGCTGGGCCGCCCAGCGCTTCCTGCCGGGACGCTCTATTTCCATGTGCATGACCCTCTACTTACCTCACCCAATGGGCTGAATCGGGAGCAGGCAGAGCAGGAATTGCTGAAACGCTTCAAGATGAAAGGGCTGCTGACAGCAGACCGCGAGATTGTTTCCCTGATGGATACCAGTCTGGACAAAGGGTATTCCTCAATCGTACCAGTCGCGCTGAAGAGCGATGGCAGTTTTTATAGCAGTGCCTCAGTAGCCACTCCGGAGCAGTGGGGACATTTGCTGTCCTCTGTGCGAAGTACGATTTCAGACATCGGAACCCGTATTACAGATGGAAATGTAGAGATTCAGCCCTACCGTATTCAACAGGAGACGGCTTGTACCTTTTGCTCTTACCGGCCGGTATGCCAGTTCGATGAAGCGGTGGAAGGCAATGATTATAACAATCTTGGTAAGCCAGGCAAGGATATCATTTGGGACCTGCTGTCCCGCAAAGGAGGAGCTACGCTGTGAGCATGAAGGCTGAAATAGAAGTTAAACCGGAAGGCAGCATATGGAGTGATGACCAATGGCGCGCCATCGCCGAGAGCGGTGATGATATCCTGGTAGCGGCGGCAGCAGGCTCCGGCAAGACAGCGGTACTGGTGGAGCGGATTATCCGCAAAATCAGCAAGGAAGAGAATGGCTTTAGCGTGGATAGGCTACTCGTTGCCACCTTTACCAAAGCCGCCGCAGCTGAAATGCGCCAGCGGATTCGAGAAGCGCTGGATCGGGCGCTGGAAGACAATGGTGAGAATGACCATCTGCGCCGTCAGCTTGCTCTGTTGGGCAAGGCCTCCATTACGACACTGCATTCCTTCTGTATGGAAGTGATTCGCCGGTATTATCAGATCATCCCGATTGACCCCGGGTTTCGTATCTTAAATGAGCATGAGGCCGAAATGATGCGGCAGGAGCTGCTGGAGGAACTGCTGGAAGAGAAGTATGGCGTAGTGAGCGAGGACGGAGAAGACACTGTCTTTGTTAGGCTAGCCGATTGGTTCAGCGGAGAGCGGAGCGATGATGCAGTGCATGCGCTAATACAGCGGCTGCATGATTTTGCCCGCAGCCATCCCTGGCCAGCCCAGTGGCTGCGCGATACTGCCGCCGATTTCTCGCTGCCGGATACAGACAGTTTGAGCCAGACACCATGGGTACAGAGCATTCTAGAGGAAGCTAAGTTGACACTCTCCGGGGCAATAAGCCAGCTAATGCAGGGTCAGGAAATTGCCTTGATGCCGGGTGGCCCAGCCCCTTATGCTGATAATTTAGCGGCTGATCTGGTGATGGTTAGAGAGCTCACGGATGCTGTGAATCAGCGGCCTTGGGCAGAGCTGTACGATATTTTTATGGAGGTATCTTTCGGGAAGCTCAAAGCCTGCAAGAAAGACTCTACTGATCCCGGACTTCAGGAAGCTGTTAAAGAGCTGCGCGATAGCGTCAAGAAGAGTATATTGGAGCTTCAAAAGGCGTTATTTGGCCGTCCTGCAGCTGTCTTTCTGGCCGAATTACACGAAGCAGCTCCGCTAATGGATGAGCTGGCCGAGACGGTGATCGAATTCGGCGAACGTTATCGAATAGAGAAATCTGGCCGTGGGCTGGTCGATTTCAGCGATCTGGAGCACTATTGCCTGCAAATATTACGACATCCAGATTCTTTGCCAGGCAGCTCGCTGCCTTCTGATGCGGCCATGGAGTACCGTGCCCAGTACGACGAGGTGCTGCTGGATGAATATCAGGATACGAATAGTGTGCAGGAGGAAATCGTGCGGCTGATATCCCGGGAAGCGCCTGGCAACCGCTTTATGGTTGGAGATATGAAGCAGAGTATTTACCGTTTCCGACTGGCGGAGCCAGGATTGTTTCTGGAAAAATACCATAGCTTCAGCACCAAAAGTGTAAATGCTAGCGGCTCTGATAGTGAGTCGTCTACAGGATCGGTAATCGATCTGGCCCGTAATTTCCGCAGCCGCCGTGAAGTCGTCAACGCCGTAAATATGATTTTTCAGCAGATTATGAACGAGACGGTGGCGGAAATAAGCTATGATGAGCGCGCAGAGTTGGTTTATGGAGCTAATTTTCCAGGGACTGAGGATAAAGGCCCGGATACTAATTTTGCGCCGGAGCTGTTATTAATCGACCGTGGCAAGAACGCAACAGGTAAGGCAGAGGAAGCCTTGGAGGATGGCGAGGATGCCCCACAGGAGAGCGAAGTCATCGAGAGTGAGACAGCTCAGCTTGAAGCGCGGGCAATTGCCCGGCGTATTTCGCAGATGACTGGTATGACTGGCGGTTCACCGCTGCTTATTTATGATAAAGGTCTCAAGATCATGCGTCCCGTCATTTATGGCGATATCGTGATTTTGCTCCGCTCGGCCAGAATATGGACGCCTCTGATGATTGAGGAGCTAAGGCTGGAAGGTATACCGGCATATGGTGACCAGAATAAAGGGTATTTTCAGGCTACAGAAGTAGAAATCGCCCTTTCCCTTCTAAAAGTAGTAGATAACCCTCAGCAAGATATCCCGCTGGCAGGAGTGCTGCGCTCGCCTGTTGTGGGTCTAGGCGAAGAGGAGCTGGCTACTGTGCGGTTATGCAGTCAAGGCTCTTTCTATGAAGCTTTGCAAGCAGCAGTGAAAGAGCAGGGACAGGCTGTAGGGGTTGGTGACAGCGAGGTTGCAGCTACTACGGAGAACGCGTTTGAAGCATCGGTTGCATCTGAAGTGGATAGTTCTTCTAACTTAAGTGAAATCAACGCAGCTTATGAAGAGGAGAAGGCCAGCGGAATTCTGCCATCTATCGCTCCTAAGCTGCGCCGGAAGCTTCAATACTTTCTGAACCAACTGGAAAGCTGGAGAAACGCGGCTCGACAGGGTAGCCTGAGCGGACTGATCTGGCGTATTTACGGAGAAAGTGGCTATCTGGAGTGGGTCGGAGGTCTGCCTGGAGGTTTTCAGCGTCAGAATAACCTCAAAGCCTTGTATGATCGGGCTGTACAATATGAGAATGATACCTCGGCCCGCGGCTTATTCCGCTTTCTGGTGTTTATTAGCCGGCTGCGCGAGAATGGCGGCGACCTTGGGGTTGCTGGCGGAAGCGATGAAGAAGGTAACGGCGTCAGAATTATGACTATCCATAAATCCAAAGGCCTGGAGTTTCCGGTTGTTTTTTTGGCCGGTATGTCCAAGCCTTTTAACCGGCAGGATCTGTATTCGCCGTTTCTGATGCATAAGGAGCTGGGCTTCGGACCCCGTTTTGTGGAACGGGATACAAGAGTGAGCTATCCGACGCTGCCCTTTCTGGCGATTAACCGCCGCTCGAAGCTTGAACTATTGGCAGAGGAAATGCGTGTGCTGTATGTAGGACTGACCCGGCCTAGAGATAAGATGATCCTGGTGGGAACGGTTCGTGATTTACCTCGTAAAATCGCTGGCTGGAGTGCGATTCAGAGCCGGGAGGAATTGCTGCTGCCGGACCATTTACTGGCTCGTGGGCGCTGTTATCTGGACTGGGTTGGACCCGCACTGATCCGTCATCCCAGAGCAACCATCTTACGCAAGCTGGCTGGTTCAGAAGGAACCGTCTCTACAGTGCTGCATACTGATATTTCCAATTGGAGCATCAGTGTGCTGGACGCTACCGAGCTTAGCACTGGCGCTTTCCTTTCCAAGGAGGGCAGCGGTAAGGATGAAGAGCGGCAGTTAGTGCTTCATGCCCTGCAAAGAGGGGAGGCCGCGCCTTCTGGAGGAACCGAAGCTGGGAGGGAAGTGGCCCGAAAGCTGAATTGGCGCTATCCTTATGCAGCAGCCTCGGGTATTCCAGCCAAGACCTCAGTAACGGAGCTGAAAGCCTTGTTATCTATGCAAGAGCAGCCTTCCTTTGATCTCTTGGAGGAAGGGGAGCTTGCTGCTCAGAGAATCGGAGGGCGTAGCGTTGCTAATGCCGACAGTCTTCATTTGCGGCGCCCCAAATTTATGGAGAAGCGTAGTCTGACCTCTGCGGAGCGGGGAACTGCGTACCATACAGTTATGCAGCATATTCCGCTTGAAGGACCGGTTGATCACACTGTTGTCGAGGAAACACTGGCACGTCTGGAGCGGGTAGCGATTGTGACGGCTGAGCAGACGGAGGCAGTAGTTCCAGAGCAAGTCGAGGGTTTTTATAAGAGTGAGCTTGGACAAAGACTACTGGCTTCTACTTGGAAGAGAAGAGAGCTTCCATTTAGTTATATGGTTCCGGCTAGTGAAGCCTACCAAGGCTTGAGTTTTCTAGATGAAGCCGTCTCCAAATTCTCTTCGGCACCAGAAAATGATGCTAAAGCCGAAGCTGTATTGATTCAGGGGGTTATTGATTGTCTTTTCCGTGAGGGAGATCGGTTAATCTTACTAGACTATAAGACTGATACTGTTCTGGAGCATCCGAACGCATTAGACGACCTCAAGGATAAATACCGCTTTCAACTGGAGCTGTACGGCAAGGCGTTAAATGATATTCTAGGAGAACCGATCAGCGAGTTGTGGCTGTACTTTTTTGATGGTGGACATGCTGTAAGCTTATAAATAACTATTCATTGCCGCATAAAGTGCGGAGAAAGAGGCGGAAGATGCGGATATTGCATACGGGAGACTGGCACCTTGGCCGGACGCTGGAGGGAAGAAGCCGGCAGAAGGAGCAAGAGCAGTTCATCGATGAGCTGGTGGAGATTGCCGATGCCCATAAGGTGGATCTCATTTTAATGGCGGGTGACGTCTATGATTCGGTTAATCCTCCGGCGGCAGCGGAGCAATTATTCTACGATGCCGCTGCTCGGTTGACAGCAAATGGTCGGCCACTCGTTGTGATATCCGGAAACCATGACCAGCCCGAGCGCGTTGCCTCCGTATCTCCACTCGTTCTCCGGCAAGGGATTACATTGGTGGGTCTGCCTACCTCGGAACCGGTAACTATTCAGGTCGGACGTACAGGCGAAATCGCTAAGATTGCTGCCCTTCCATATCCCTCCGAGGCTCGCCTCGGGGAATTGCTGGCTGGGGATAGTGGTGAGGATGAGCTGCGTCTCGCTTACAGTGCACGCGTAGGCAAGCTTATGAAGCTGCTGGGTCGGGAATTTACTCCGCAGACCGTGAATCTAGCTATGAGTCACATTTATGTACTTGGCGGAGTGGAAAGCGATTCAGAACGACCGATACAGGTTGGTGGAGCGTATACTGTAGATCCTTCCGCCCTGTCTTGTGGAGCACAGTACACTGCGCTTGGGCATCTGCATCGAGCCCAGCGGGTGAAGGGTGAGGGAATGATTCGCTATAGCGGTTCACCGCTGGCTTATAGCTTCTCGGAAGCAGGGCAAGCCAAGTCGGTTACATTGGTTGATGCTGTTCCGGGCGTAGAGCCCAGCTTTGAAGAAATTTATCTCCGCTGCGGCCGTCCATTGGTCAGATGGAATTCCACTGGCGGAATAGATGAGGTTTACCGCTGGTTGGACGAAGGAAGAGATGCTTCCGCTTTTATTGATTTGGAAATCCGCCTCAGTGAAGCGTTGTCGATGAGTGATATTCAGCGGCTGCGCAAATCACGGGAAGGCATTATACATATTCGACCGATTTATCCGCAGATGGAACAAGAGCTGGAGCAAATCTCCCGCTCGCGTATGCCCGTGCAGGAATTGTTCCGTAAATTCTATCAGCGGCAGACGGGTGGGGCAGAGCCAGAGGATAGCTTGATTGAGCTGTTTCTGGAGCTGACACAGGAAGAACGGCATCAGCCGGAGGAAGGGGAGGAGAACTAAGGTGAAGCCGATTCTATTAAAAGTAGCTGGATTACAGAGTTATAGAGAGATGCAGGAAATTGACTTTGAAAGTCTAACGGAAACCGGTCTGTTCGGTATATTTGGACCGACGGGCAGCGGGAAGTCAACTCTGCTGGATGCGATTACGCTGGCTATGTATGGCAAAGTGGAGCGTGCGGTGAATGGCACGCAGGGAATTATGAACCATTCCGAGGATTCGCTGAGCGTGGCTTTTACCTTTGAGCTCACCTCCTCCGAAGGGACTCGCCGCTATCGTGTTGAACGGAAGTTTAAGCGCACGGGTGAACAATCGGTCAGTAATACGATCAGTCGGTTTATCGAAGTTACCGCTGACGGGGACAACGTCATGGCTGATAAGCTGGCAGATGTCACGCGTTGTGTGGAGGAGCATATCGGGCTGAAAATGGACGACTTCACCCGGGCAGTCGTGCTGCCGCAAGGGAAATTCGCTGAATTTCTGTCCCTGCGCGGCGTGGACCGCCGACAGATGCTGCAGCGCCTGTTTCATCTGGAGCAATATGGGGATCAGCTAGCGCTTAAGCTCAGCCGCCGGGTGAAGGATAACGAAGCTGCGCTGCGCGCGCTGGAAGCAGAGCAGCAGGGGCTTGGCAGCGCAGGCAAAGCGGATATGCAGGCCGCGGCTGAGCGGCTGCAGGAGGCTATTGCCTATGCCGTGGAGTGCCGCCAGAAATTGGAGGCGGCTGTTCAGGTTGCTGAGCGCTTTGCGAGAATCCGCGAGCTGCAGGAGGAGCGTTCCCGCCGCGAGCTGCAGCGGCAGGGTCTATTAGCCCGTCAGGAGGAGATCCTTCTCCTGGAGGGTAAGCTCGGCAAGGCTGACGAAGCCGAGAAAAGGCTGCCTGCGCTGAAAGCCTGGCGCAGCGCGGAAGAGACTTGGCAGAACCTCTTGGCCCGCGCGGAGGGCCAAGAGGTATTGGCCGCCGTCGCGGAAGCGGAGGCGGCGGCAGCCACAGCGACCGAGGCTGCTGCGCAGGCCGCGCTGGCCTTGGAAGAGCCGGCCCTCCGGCAGGGGGCCGACACCTTCCGCCGCGCGCTCGAGCTGGAAGCCGAGCTCGGCGGGCTGCGCCGTGAGCTTGGCGCGCTGCGCGAGCGCCGCGAGGAGGCCTCCCGCAAGCTTGGCGCGCTGCGGGAGAGCATGGCCCGGGAGCGGGAGCTTTTGGCCAAGGGCCAAAAGCGGCAGCACGAGCTGCAGCAGAGCCTGCAGCCGCTGGCGGTCCGCTCCCAGGAGCGGCAGTCTCTGCAGGAAGCCATGCAGAGACTGCAAGGGCTGCGCTCCGCCGAATCCCAGTGGAATTCGGCGGATACGGAACGCCGTGAGCGCGCAGCAGCGCTCACGGTGTCGCAAGCCCGTCTCGCCGAGGCCGAACTCCGGCGGGATGGGCTCGAAGCAGCGCGCGCGGAGCTAATCCGCGAAGCTGCACTGCATCTTGAGAAATTGCTGGCGGCAGAAGCAACCGCCGCAGCCGCAGCCGAGAGCCTTGAGCTCCATGGCGGCACGCTGGAGGCGGCTCTGAAAGGCCAAGAGATTCATAGGCTGTCACTTACCTTAGCCAGTGAGCTGGAAGAAGGCCAGCCTTGTCCTGTATGCGGCAGTCAGCATCATCCTGCACCTGCTCAAATGCAGGGCAATGAGGAGCATGCAGAGCTGGAAATTCAGCTCCAGCAGGTCAGAAGTATGTCCAGACGAGCACTGGAAGCACGTCATGTATTTCATAGCCTGTGGGAGCAGGACCAGGCATGGCTGCAGCAAGTCTACGGCGATGGGGCTGCAGATTTACTGAAGCTTCCAGCGGCCGCAGGACTGGAACAAGAACAGAACAGAAGTAACAGTTCGAACACTTTATCTATTGTTTCCGCAGCCGTAGCATTGAAGCCCCTGACTGAGAACAATCTGACCGAACTGGAACATGCTATAGCGGAACTGAAGGAGCTCTCTGGAGAACTGCGGCGCGGAGCAGGCGAGTGGCAGCGTTCCATGCAGCATAACCAGCAGCAATGTCTCCAAGAAGCTGCAAGTGTGGCAGCCGAGCGGAGCTGGGTAGATGGGATTACAGTCAAGGCTGAGGAATTGAGCGTCCAGCTGTCGGCGTTACAACAAAGTTGGACACAACAGTTCCCTGAGCTGGTACCAGGTGAAGCAGAGAATGCCTACCGTGAGTTGCTGAAGAAGGACGAGCAGGCGGAGGAGATTAGGGGACGTCTAGAGATCAGCGTCAAGTTTCTCGACGACAAGAGCATAGCCGTGCAGAATCTGCAAGAAGGAATTGCTGAACTGGATAAAGAGCTGGTCCAGTGGAATGCCCAGCTGGAAGGCAAGGAAGAGCTGCTGCGTGAGAAGGAACAACGGCTGTTAGAGTGGACAGAAGGGCGAGCAGCCGGTCCCCTACTGGCCGAATGCGAACGGCGGTTGCAGGAACTCTTATCTGCACTGGAAGGCTGCCGAAAGACCTTGCGGACTGTCTCAGACAAGGCTCAGCATGAAGTCAAAGCTGCAGCTATTGCCCGGCAGGCTGCAGACTCTGCGCATGAGCATTTCTTAATTGCAGCCAGCCAGTGGGAGCAAAGTCTGAATTCTTCGCCGTTTGCCTCTGCGATTGAAGTGGAAAGAGCAGCGCTCACATCTGAAGAGCGGGAGAAGGCGGCTTCCCGTGTGTTTAACCATCGAACAGATGAAGCAGAAGTCGCTTTGCAGCTGCGGCATATTGCAGAGAAGCTGGATGGAGCTGTAATGAGTCCGGAAGAATGGCTGGAGAGTCAGAATAAGCTTCGCCAGTGCCGGGAAGACGACGAAAGCTCTCTCCAGAACCGGGCGCGCAGCGAACGTGATCTGGAGGATTTGCGTCATCGGCATAATCGCTGGATGGAGCTCGAAGCCCAGCGGACCGAGCATGCAGCTCTTCAGGATCAGTTATCTAAGCTGCAGTCCGTGCTGCGTGGAAATGCTTTTGTGGAATATATTGCTGAGGAGCAACTGATGCAAGTATGCCAGGCCGCGTCCCAGCGTCTTCGTTTCTTAAGCAAGCAGCGGTATGCCTTGGAGGTCGATTCTGCTGGTGGCTTCGTTATTCGTGATGATGGGAATGGTGGAGTGAGACGGCCTGTCTCAACGTTATCCGGTGGAGAGACCTTTTTAACCTCCCTGTCGCTGGCGCTGGCCCTATCAGCCCAGATCCAGCTGCGGGGACAATATCCGTTGCAATTTTTCTTCCTGGATGAAGGATTTGGCACCCTAGACCCGGATTTGCTCGATACTGTAATTACATCACTCGAGAAATTACACAACGATCAGCTGTCCGTAGGCATTATCAGCCATGTTCCGGAGCTTCGGGCACGTCTGCCACGCAAGCTCGTTATTGTGCCTGCTGAACAAGGTGGTGGGGGTTCGCGTATTATTTTGGAAAAAATGTGATCCATAGAGAAGTTTGTGATATCTGTCACAGATACAGCACTATCGCCTTGTTATAATACAGCTAAGCCGACATCATTTTAGAAACACCTCGGCGGACGTATGACCGGGAACAAATCTCCTTTTCATACGTCCGCCGCCGAATCAGCTTTATGAGCTGTGAAGGGTGTTTCTTTTTTTTTTTTTTTTTGAAATAAACTACCCCTAATCTCAGAATTCGCCCGTTTATCAGCGCCTGGAGCCGCGCAGTCATCTACTCCATCAGAAATTCCACAAAACTTTATCCCAACCACTTTGACTTTCCTCTTCTTAAATTCCTGATTACTAAGTAAGCATTTTTTGCTATCCACTCAATACTAGCTGATCCTAAGGGTAATTCTGAAATGTTTTATCTGTTACTGATACAGCAACATGTTTGTCGAATTTGTAATTTCCAATCCATAATTGCAGCTTGAGCATTGGTGGTAACTTCATAACTTCTTAGTTTTCTTAGCTCCATGTCCGTGCGAACATTTGGATCTGTTTGAGATTATAATCTCAAGTTATTGTTATTGTGAATAGATAGCATCCAGAAGTTCGATCGATTGGAGCTAATATCTATTGTGGAATTAGGCTTAATAGATTCCTGTATCTTTTACAACATATTATCCTGAGGCAGCCTGTTAAAGTTACATTGTTGTATTAAATCCATGATTTCAAGCAAATATGGACTTCCAAGTTAGTATAATCTGTATTTCGTACAACATTTCTCCTTTGCAGAGTGATTGGCGATGAAATGTTGTATTTACTACATCAATTGCTGCTGCTGAGGATGGGATCATCTATGTATAGTCTTGGGCAGTAGACGATATCCCTAACCCTAAAATAAACAAGTTCTCCTATTTCCTGTACCTAGTCCTTACTTTCGCATTCGATCAATATCCTGTATGATTAGAGACATAAAATTCCACAACAACGCTCCCACAATTAATGCTTTCGAAGCGATTTTTATGATGAAGTATCCCAAACAACTAAGCTCCATAATAATTTTAGGAGGAAAAGATATGGAAACCGTGTTTAGCAAAATTATCGAGGGGACTATTCCTGCGCATAAAGTATATGAGAATGAACGGATTCTCGCGTTCTATGATATTGAGCCTGCTGCACCCGTGCATGTGTTGATTATTCCGAAGAAGTTCATTGCTTCAATGAACGAGGTCACCCCTGAGGATCTGCCGTTGATCGCTGAAATTCATAGCGTAGCGCAGCAGCTTGCCAGAGAACTTGGGATAGCAGAATCCGGTTACCGTCTGATTAACAACTGCGGGCCTGATAGTGGACAAGCGGTTCCTCATCTTCATTATCACTTGCTTGGAGGAACCAAGCTTGGTGCCCTGGTTGGGAATTCAGCTTCTCACGCCTAATAGAAAGTTCGGGATTTAAAGGCTTGTCCGAAAAAATAATGACGCGAAGGTTGACACCTTATTTCCGTTTGACCTATAATGGAATTTGATAAACCGTGTTATGCTCTTTTGACGGTATGGTCGGAGGGAGGGGAAACTGTGTCTGAAACGAAAGTTCGCAAAAACGAGACAATTGATGCTGCACTTCGTCGCTTTAAACGTTCCATCGCAAAAGATGGTGTCTTGGCTGAGGTGAAGAAACGCAAGCATTACGAAAAGCCAAGCGTTAAGAAAAAGCTGAAGTCCGAGGCTGCTCGTAAGAGAAAGTTTTAGGAGGATTACCCACGCATGAATCTTAGCGAACGATTGAACGAAGATATGAAGCAAGCGATGAAGAGTAGGGACAAGTTCACACTCTCCACGATTCGAATGGTTCGATCTACAATAAAGTATCTTGAAATAGATTTGAAGAGAACATTAGACGACAACGAAGTGCTTGATATCCTAAGTCGTGAAATCAAACAGCGCAAAGATGCCCTCCAAGAATTTGAATCAGCGGGTCGCGATGAGCTTGTTGCGAGTACGAAGGCAGAAATCGAGATTATTATGAAATATCTTCCTGAACAACTTTCTGAAGAAGAGATTAACCTCATTGTACAGCAAACTATCCAGGAAACTGGTGCTTCTTCGAAGAGCGAGATGGGTAAGGTCATGAGCGCACTGATGCCTAAGGTTAAAGGGCGCGCTGATGGTAAACTCGTGAACCAAGCGGTTCAACAATTTCTGCAATAATAAAACGCTAGCACCCCTTTTTTAAGGGGTGTTTTTCTTTGTTTTGAAACGTATCGCCATCTTCGGCGTACTACAGATAAAGTTAGGGGTCCTATTGAAGAAGGGAGGGAATAGTTTGAAACGATTTCGCAAAATAGCCTTGGCTAGCTTTGCTGCTGTCCTGTTGTTACTGCTTATGATTCCGCTAACAGCTGATGTTAACGCTGACATCGCTCCACCCAAGTCACCTGATGTGTCAGTTGGGGAACTTAAGAAAGGCCCAGTGTTTATTATTCCGGTCGATCAGGAAATCGAAAGAGGACTACAGAGATTCTTGGAACGGGGCTTTCAGGAAGCAACCAATTATGGAGCAGTTTTGATTGTGCTGGAAATAGATACACCGGGCGGACTTGTAGATTCAGCAGAGCAGATTGGCACGATGGTAAGAGATAGCGGAATTCCAACAGCTGCCTATATTAAGGGCGACGCAGCTTCTGCAGGTAGTTACATAGCCTTGAACGCAGGCAAGATTATTATGAAGCCCGGCAGTATGATCGGTTCTGCATCACTGGTGGACATGAACGGCCAAAGCGTGGATGATGCTAAGATGATCTCCTATTGGAAAGCAAAGATGGTTGGCGCGGCTGCGCTGAACGGACGCGACCCAGATATCGCCGCAGGGATGATGGATATTAATGCTGTTGTAGATAAACCTGAACTTGGTATAAGTAAGAGTAAAGGTGAAATTATCGCCCTGACCAGTGATGAAGCGCTAAAGGCTGGTTATGCTGACCAAATTACAGCTACACCGGAAGCCGCCATCACTTGGCTGGGCTACTCAACAGACGACATTTTTCGCGTGGAGCATACCGGTGCCGAGAAAATGTCGCAATTTCTGACCAATCCGATTATTATGACGATTTTGCTGTTCATCGGCATAGCCGGAGTTGTGATTGAAATGCTTGTGCCGGGTTTTGGCGCACCTGGAATTATTGGGACGCTAGCCTTTGCCCTATACTTCTTCGGAAACTATGTGGCTGGCTTTGCCGGTGCCGAAACCCTGCTGCTCTTCATTGTGGGTCTCGTCATGCTAGTGCTGGAGTTGTTCGTACCAAGCTTCGGTATCTTGGGGCTGTTAGGCTCAGTCTGTCTTGTTGCAGGTGTTGTAAGAGCCGCCTTTAGCTATACACATGCCTTGTTCAGTCTGGGAATCGCCTTTGCCGCTGCAGCTGTGGTGATCATTATTGTTGCAGTTGTATTCAAAGAACGCGGGATCTGGAATCGATTTATTTTGAAAGATAGTCTGACTAAGAAACAGGGTTTTGTGCCTGTGGAAGAGAAACGGAACCTGATCGGCGGTACTGGGATCAGTATCACACCGCTTCGTCCCTCCGGAACGGCAATAGTTGGCGGAGAGCGAATAGATGTAGTTACAGAGGGTGGCTTCATTGACATGAATTCTGCCATCTCAGTGATCAAGGTTGAGGGTGGACGGATTGTGGTGAAGGAAATTAAAGCCTAAGGTAAATTAAGAATTGGCACTGTGAATTCCTGAAATATTAAAATGGAGGTTGAGTTAGAGTATGGGTGAAGCTTCTTTAATAACATTTTTGTTGATCGCGGTTGCCGTGATCATTGTGCTTAGCGTCTTTTTCAGCTTCTTTCCAGTCATGCTGTGGGTGTCCGCGTGGGCTTCTGGCGTAAGAATTAGTATTATTACTTTGGTAGCGATGAGATTACGGCGGGTGACGCCAAGCCGGATCGTTAATCCGCTGATTAAAGCTACGAAAGCAGGACTTGGGATTAACATCAATGAGCTGGAGAGCCATTATCTGGCCGGAGGGAACGTGGACCGGGTCGTCAATGCGCTGATTGCTGCTCAACGGGCGGATATTCCACTTGAATTCACACGTGCAGCGGCTATCGACCTTGCAGGTCGCGATGTGCTGCTGGCTGTACAGATGAGCGTTAACCCACGGGTTATCGAGACACCAATAGTCGCTGCTGTCGCTAAAAACGGGATTGAGGTTAAAGTTAAAGCACGGGTTACTGTCCGCGCTAATATTGATCGTCTCGTTGGTGGTGCGGGTGAAGAAACGATCATCGCACGTGTTGGTGAGGGGATTGTTACTACGGTTGGCTCGAGTAATTCGCACAAGGACGTTCTGGAGAATCCGGATTCGATCTCGCGTACTGTGCTGTCTAAAGGTCTGGATTCCGGTACAGCCTTTGAGATTCTATCCATTGATATTGCCGACATCGATGTAGGCAAGAATATCGGAGCCTATCTGCAAACAGAACAGGCCGAGGCGGACAAACGCATCGCACAGGCGAAGGCGGAGGAACGCAGAGCCATGGCTGTGGCCCATGAGCAAGAGATGAAGGCTCGTGTCGTGGAGATGAAGGCGCTTGTCGTGGAAGCTGAATCACAGGTACCACTGGCTATGGCTGAAGCATTGCGGGCAGGCAAACTTGGTGTGATGGATTATATGAATCTTAAAAACATTGAGGCTGATACCCAAATGCGAGGCTCTCTTAGCAAGATGAATGATCAGGACGACAGCAACCATCCAAATAATAATAAATAAGGGGATGTGAGTTCCCATGAGCAGTTGGATCTATATCATTGCGGTAGTTCTATTCGCAGTTATATCCAGACTGAATAAAGCAGGGAAAAACAAGTCTAAGGGACCTTCTAGGGGCGGGATGCCGACCTTTGGCGGGGGGAATGGCAATCCGCTACGCGGGGCTAATCGTCCTAGCGATACTCTGGACAGAGAAAGGCAAGCAACGAAAGGCAGCGGCTTTCCTGTTCCTGGCAATGATTTGCCGCAGCGCAACCGGCAGACCATGCCAAGCGAGGAACGTCAGTATGACGCTTCCCCAGCCTTCCCGGAATCCGCGCGAATACCCACTCCAGATTATGTGACAGGGGAAGGTATGTCTTTGGAACAGCCAGAGGTTAGGGATGGAGTGAAGGAACGTACGGAAAGAATGCAACGTGAGCTGGAGCGTATTCAAGCTACTTTTGACGGAATGGCTGGTGCAGGCTCAGAAAAGGGTGCTTATGAACCGAAGAATTACGTTGTCGGATCAACCGATCAGCCCTATTTTAAGGGGAATCGTGAAGAACTACGCCAAGGTCTGATCTGGGCTGAGGTTTTGGGGGCTCCACGTTCCAAACAGCCTCACTACGTCCGCAGATAAATAGAAATTTTTTATCATTCTTTTTTGATTCATTAAGACTAAAGCCTTCGTATTCCTTAAGGGGAATCGAGGGCTTTTTTTCTTTTCTAAATGATGCATCCATGACTTCAACTCATAAAAAAAAGTGTTGCTGCATAAGGTGTACAGAAGGCAGGAAGGGGGAGCGTCTACTTATGACCCGTATCGGCCGCAGGCTGCGGGGATGGACAAACGGGGTAATGGATCTTCCGCAGGATTTGCTGCAGAATATGCCCCGAATCACCCTGATCGGCAATAAGGAGTTATATATTGAGAACCATCGCGGCGTGCTGCATTTTTCCTCCGAGCAGCTTACGCTTGCATTAGTCAAAGGCTCGCTTGTCATAACAGGTAAAGAGCTTGTAATCCGCAATATTTTGGGCCAGGAGCTGGCCGTCGAGGGCATTATTGGGGAAATCAGGTATATAGAAAGCGAGGAGCACTCATGAAGGAACCGCCTATGTCATCACTGCGGGGGTTCGTTACACTGCATGTGACGGGACCGCAGGTGGAAAAATTCATAAACGCTGTAACCGGAGCCGGCATTGTTATTTGGGATGTAAGGCCTGCTGGGAGCGGCGTTTCTCTGAAGCTTCTGCTGGATGATTTCTTTACTCTCCGGCCGCTTTTAAAAAAGACAGGCTGCCGCATGCATGTCTCTGGTCGGCATGGAGTGCCTTTTATGGCGGCAAGAATGTGGAAGCGTAAATTTTTTACCATCGGGTTATTTCTGTTTGGTGTTTCTCTCCTGCTCCTGTCATCTATGATATGGAGCATTAAAATCGAAGGGAACGAACATATTGCTTCAGAGGATATATTAGCTGCTGCTCACCAGGAGGGGATATACCCTTACCAGTGGATTTGGCGTCTGGACGAACCGGACAAGCTCGCAAGAGAGCTGACAGCCCGTCTGCCGGGCATTACATGGATAGGCCTGGAACGTACGGGGACGAGCATTACCATTCAGGTAGTGGAGGCTGAACAGCCTGAGACCAAGCCTCTGCTCAGTAAGCGTCATCTGATTAGCAGAACTGATGCGGTGGTCACCGAAATATATGCTGAGCAGGGCAGGCCGGTTGTAGCGCGCAACTCGCGGGTCAAGAAAGGTGATATTCTGATTTCCGGTATTCTGGGCGATGAAGAGAATGCACAATATGTAGTTGCCAAAGGGGACGTCAAAGGTCTAGTGTGGCATGAATACAATATAGCTGTACCGTTGAAGACAACGGGCAGTTCCTATACAGGAGAGCGTAAGGACCGAACATATTTAGTGCTTGGCAAATGGGCCATTCAGCTGTGGGGATATGGAAAATCGACGTTCGAGAAGTCACGGACACTCACAGAACATGATCCACTTGTCTGGCGCTCACTGGAACTGCCGCTGGGCTGGATGACTGAGAAGGAGCTGGAGGTCAAGGAAACCACGGATACTCGTACTCCAGAAGCAGCGCAGCAGGCCGGTATGGAGCAAGCTAAGAAAGATATTTTGGCACGTTATGGTATGGATAGCGTAATCAAAAGTCAAAAAATTTTGCATGAGAAGAAAGAGAATGGTAAAGTTTATATGAAAGTACTCTTTGAAGTGGAAGAGAGAATCGCGGAAGAACTTCCAATAGTAAACAACCGAGGAGAATGAGGCTACTTGTCAGAACAGACTGCAAGCATTCGTATATCTTTGCAAAATGCGGGAGAAGCGCAATCCCTGTTCGGCCCGCAGGATGTATTCTTACAAATCATCGAGAGTGAAATTCCCGCCATCATTGATTCGCGCGAAGCGGAGATCACATTGCGCGGAGCCGAACGGGAAGTAGATATGCTGGCACAATTGTTCAATGTGCTGTTGTCCCTGATTCGCGGCGGTTATATACTCAGTGAGCGGGACGTGCAGTATGCTGTGGAGCTGGCGAAGGATTTTCGCGCCGACCAACTGCTCGATTTGTTCAAAGGAGAAATTACAACAACCTTTCGCGGTAAGCCTATCCGCGTCAAAACCATTGGCCAGAAGCATTATGTGACAATGATTAATAAGCGTGATATTGTATTCGGAATTGGTCCTGCGGGAACCGGCAAGACGTATCTCGCGGTTGTGCTCGCGGTTAAGGCGCTGAAGGAAGGTTCCGTCAAGCGTATCTTGCTTACCCGTCCGGCAGTAGAAGCAGGTGAGAGCTTAGGCTTTCTTCCGGGAGATTTGCAGGAAAAGGTAGATCCGTATCTTCGTCCGCTTTATGATGCCTTATATGACGTTATGGGTCCAGATCAGGTTGCCAAGGCGCTTGAACGAGGACTTATTGAGATTGCACCGCTCGCTTATATGCGGGGGCGCACACTGGATGATTCTTTTATTATCCTGGATGAAGCCCAGAATACGACACCTGCACAAATGAAAATGTTTCTAACCCGGCTCGGCTTTGGCTCTAAGATGGTCATTACGGGGGATGTTACCCAGATCGATCTGCCCCGCGGCAAGAAATCCGGTCTGATTGAAGCCCAAGTGATTTTATCCGGCATAGAAGAGCTTGGCTTTGTCTATTTTACCGAACAGGATGTAGTAAGGCATTCCCTGGTGCAGAAAATAATCGTTGCCTATGACCGCTCTGCCGAAAACCTCGAATAAAGGGGATTGTCTTCATGGCTTCAAAGCAACCATTCAAATTAAGTGGATTAGTATATAGTAACAACGGCTGGAAGTATAGCGCGTTAACGCGCTATGCTCTTTTCCTGTTATTAGGGCTTGTCTTCTACTTCAGTCTGGCGCCTGATCTGCTGCCTAAACGGTATGATATTAAAGAGGATACCCACAGCGCCAAGGAAATTACAGCGCCCAAGCAGATCCTCGACAGCAAGGCTAAGCTGAAAGCCCAGGAGAAAGCGGCTGAGAATGTAAAAGAACGGTATGCAATTATTCCGATGAGGTCTGATAACCTGGTAACCTCTCTGTTGGATCGCATTGACCGCCTTAATCAGGATGATCTGATTTCAGAGACGGACAAAACGGCAATTTACCGTGAGGAAATTCCGCAGCGGGCCAATGATTTTATTCTTAATTTTGTAACATCAAACCGGAACAACGGCACTTATTCGGATACGCTTCTGGATGAAATGCAGTCCATTATTAAGGAGCAGGCTTATGTTATTCCTGAGGAGACGTTTATCAAAATACCGCGTCTGACCTCTCAGGATATCATCGAAATGAAGCCGGTTGCCCGTGATATTGTCACCAAGCTGATGAACGATCAGATACAAGATGCTCAGACTGCACGCGCCAAGGTAGCCGAGCAGGTCAGTATTAGCTCTCTGACCCAGCGTACGGCCCGTGAGGTTGTGCAGGAACTGGTGCGGCTTGTTCTAACGAGTAATAAGTTCTACGATGAGGAAACTACAAAGGAAGCGAAGGTTCAGGCCCGTGAGGACACGCCTGATGTGTTCATAGAGCAAGGGGATGTGCTTGTTGCCAAAGGGCAGCTGATTACTGCCGACCTGTACACGCTTCTGGATGAGAACGGCTTGTTGAACAATGAGGTCGATTATTGGCCGCAACTTGGACTGCTGATGCTGGCAGCTTTGCTCTCCGCAGGACTGCTGATGTTTATCCGCTATTCCGGAGGAACCTCGACTTTCAAGTATAATAATTCCCAGTTATTGATGCTGGTGCTGGTATTCGGTATTACCATTATCTCGATGCGTCTGGCTGCTTTTTTGCAGACGGATGTCCGGTCTTATATAGGATTTCTAGCTCCGGTAGCCATTGGCGCGATGCTGATCGCCATGTTGCTGGATATGACACTGGCGTATTTTTGTTCCATTTTGTTCAGTATTCTTTCCAGTATTATTTTGAATGTGCATCAGAATACAGTGTTTGATTTTAACTTTGGATTCTTTGTGCTCATCGTGTCTTATGTGGCTATCTTTGCCACGCACCGTGCCGGTCAGCGTTCGACACTGCTGAAAGGTGGGATCATGGTCTCTCTTTTCGGCTGTGGAACTGTCTTTATGCTGACGCTTCTGGGCGGTGGCGTATGGAACCAGGTGGATACCCTATATGCTATCGGTTTTGCCTTTGCTAGCGGTCTCTTAACCGCAGTGCTGGTCATCGGGCTGATGCCATTCTTCGAGGCTACCTTTGGTATTCTATCAGCGCTGAAGCTGGTAGAATTATCGAACCCGAACCATCCTCTGCTGCGCAAGCTGCTTATGGAAACACCGGGGACCTACCATCACAGCGTAATGGTTGGCAATTTGTCTGAAGCCGCGGCGGAAGCGATTGGCGCGGATGGGCTGCTCTGCCGTGTGGGCTCGTATTATCACGATATCGGCAAAACGAAGCGACCCTTTTATTTTATTGAGAATCAGAATAATATGGAGAACCCGCATGACTCTATTGAACCGATGCTCAGCAAATCCATCATTGTGTCCCATGCCCGCGACGGAGTGGAAATGCTGAGGGAATATAAGTTGCCCAAGCCTATCCGCGACATTGCAGAGCAGCATCATGGGACTACATTCCTGCATTATTTTTATCATAAAGCACTGAAACTAGCCGAAGAAAAAGGGAATGAACCTGATTTTACCGAAGATGACTTCCGTTATCCTGGACCGAAGGCACAATCAAAGGAATCAGCTGTGATCGGGATTGCTGACAGTGTAGAAGCGGCTGTCCGTTCCTTGCGCAAACCGACGGTCGTACAGGTGGAGACGATGATTGAGAAAATTATCAAGAGCCGGCTGGATGACCATCAATTCGACGAATGCGATCTAACGATAAAGGAACTGGATATCATTGCGCGAACGCTGAAAGAGACGGTTATGGGCATTTTCCATTCCCGGATTGAATATCCAGAGGATATACGCAAGCCGAAAAAAGAAGAAGGGGCTGTTACTACATGAGCCTAGGAATTATATGGAATAATGAGCAAGCTGAATACGAGATTAAAGACAGTCTTATCACGCTGCTGGAGAGCATTCTGCAAAAAGCGGCAGAAGCGGAAGGGATTATCAAAGGTGAGGTTGACCTTACGTTTGTCGATAATGAGCGTATCCACGAATTGAATCGGGAGTATCGGGGGATTGACCGTCCAACAGACGTGCTTTCTTTTGCTATGAATGAAGCCGGTGAAGATGAGCCGGAGATTATATATGAAGTAGAAGAGGACGAAGAGCTGGAGGAGTTTCCAGACATGCTTGGAGATATTATTATTTCAGTAACCCGCGCACAGGAGCAGGCTCTAGAGTACGGGCATTCTCTGGAACGGGAACTTGGCTTCCTGTTCGTGCATGGTTTTCTGCATTTGCTTGGCTACGATCACCAAGATGACGCTTCAGAGGCCGAAATGATGTCCAAACAGGAACAAGTATTGATCCAGGTTGGGTTGACCCGCTAATGGTCAAGAACACGGCGGTAGGCCACAAAAAGTTCTGGCACTCTTTCCGCTTTGCGGCACATGGCATTGCCGCAGCATTTAAATCCGAGCTTAACATGAAGGTGCACAGCTTCCTGGCTGTAGTTGTTCTTATTGCTGCCGCCGTATTCAGACTACCAGCTGCCAGTTGGATGCTGTTGCTGCTCGCGATCACACTTGTACTGACCGCCGAACTGCTCAATACGGCCATTGAAGCGACAATTGATCTAGTATCGCCTGCCATACATCCCTTGGCTAAGAAAGCCAAAGATACCGCCGCAGGAGCCGTGCTTCTATCGGCGGTGTTTGCTCTTATAACTGGGCTGTATGTTTTTTACGGTCCCGTGATAGACTGGATTACCGGACTTATGTCATAATCAATATACAACTTAAGCGTATGGAGAGGCGGACGAGCGTTTTGCGACTCCGCCATCTTTTAATGGGGAAGCTTAGTAGCTAAGCTTCATAAAACTTAAGCGTATGCTTACGAAGCGAGTTTTATTGCGTAGAAAATTCAAGTAGCTAAGCTTCATAAAACTTAAGCGTATGCTTACGAAGCGAGTTTTATTGCGTAGAAAATTCAAGTAGCTAAGCTTCATAAAACTTTTAGGAGGACAGGAAACTATGGATTCTGCTCTACTTCTTCAAGAAGCGATTAAAGCACGTGCCAATGCATATATTCCTTATTCCCGTTTCGGAGTCGGTGCTGCGCTGCTTGACCAGGATGGTCATGTTCATCATGGCTGCAATGTGGAGAACGCTGCTTATGGTCCTACCAACTGCGCAGAACGTACCGCGTTGTTCCGGGCGATTGCGGATGGTCATAAAGCCGGCTCTTTTAAGGCTATCGCCGTTATTGCTGATACTGACGGACCCGTATCGCCTTGTGGTGTCTGCCGCCAAGTGATGATTGAACTATGTCCTCCAGATATGTTGGTTATTCTCGGAAACATGAAGGGCGATATCGTTGAAACTACAGTGCGTGATCTACTCCCCGGCGCCTTCGGCCCTGCAGATCTGGAGCAAGGACAAGCTCCCGAGTAGGCGAGGACATGTATTAGGTAAAGTGCTTTAACAAATCAAATAGACGGTTCTAATGTACTTTGTGCAATAGAATCGTCTCGCTATAGCTGCAATTGTAATTCTAGTGTACTTCCTACAGTAGAATTACTTAAATAATCAGTTTATGGCCCTAACCTGCTAAATCTACTGTATAGAATGCAGTAGATTTAACAATCAGCCCGCTTTCCGTCCAATCTACTGCACAAAGTGCAATAGATTGGACGGAAAGCGGATCTAAGCCAGTGGCGATACTCCCACTGGAACAGTAATCCGCCGTTGCCACTCACTCTGTTGTTCTCGCTCTGTCGTTGGAGTAACCTTCACCCGTAAGCACTGCGGCGTAGCCGCCAGCGAATCATTGCACAACATTACGCGTTTTACTCTACAGACTCGCCCAGCTCCCGATTTCTCACACGGAGAGCGGAATGCGAGCCGTGTCGAGTAAGTCTGCACTTGGTAGTCCGCGCCGCAGTCAAGCGTGTTCCCGCAGGGATCGTAAGCGCTCCAGCACCGATCGTCTCTTCTATCCCCCTACGTCGCAGTCACGCCAGTTCCGGGTGTCCAGAGGGCCGGGGCCCTTGGGGTCCCCCTTGGCTAAGGGGGATTTAGGGGGATCGAAAATCTTTTATAAGGTTAAAATGAATTGAAAAAGGCAAGTAGTCGAAAGGAAGATTATATGAAATTCAAATCAGGGTTTGTCGCCATTATTGGCAGACCAAACGTAGGTAAATCGACATTGATGAATCAGGTTATCGGTCAGAAAATTGCCATCATGTCAGATAAACCGCAGACAACCAGAAATAAAATCCATGGTGTCTACACGACCAATGATTCGCAAATCGTGTTCCTAGACACACCGGGTATCCATAAAAGACAGTCCAAGCTGGGTGACTACATGAACCAGACGGCCATGAGCACATTGGGTGAAGTTGAAGCCGTGCTGTTTCTTGTAGATGCTGCAGAGGGAATGGGCGGAGGCGACCGTTATATCGCTGAACATTTGAACGGACTGAAGACGCCCGTTATTCTCGTGCTCAACAAAATCGATAAAATTGAGCCGGAAGCGTTGCTTCCGTTGATGGCGGAATACCAAAAGCTGCATGATTTTGCCCAAATCGTACCCATCTCTGCCAAGTTTGGCAACAATGTGAATACGTTGTTGGAGCAAATCGCCAAATATTTGCCAGAAGGACCTCAGTATTACCCGGCGGATCAGATTACCGACCATCCGGAGCAATTTGTGTGCGCGGAATTGATCCGTGAGAAAATATTGCAGCTGACCCGCGAAGAAGTGCCGCATTCCATTGCGGTAGCTATCGAGGATATGAGCGTAGAACCTAATGGCATTGTGCATATCTCTGCTGTTATTTTTGTAGAACGTGATTCCCAAAAAGGGATCATTATCGGTAAGCAAGGCGCTCTGCTGAAAGAAGTAGGCAGACGGGCCCGCACGGATATTGAGAACCTGCTGGGTTCGAAGATTTTCCTGGAATTATGGGTAAAGGTGAAAAAAGATTGGCGCAATCAGGATCGCGTTCTGCGTGATTTGGGCTTTCATAAAGACCTTTAACTTCTTCACTCTGCTCCCTTGGCAGGAATTGCAAGGATAGAACCTGTCCTAACGCACATCCTAACTTCGAAGAAACATCGTGTTTTCAGAAGAAAGGATGAATACGAATGCGAGACTTTTCGTGGAAGTATTTTGCAATGACTGGAGATGTCGATGCTTATCTGCTGTACAAGGAAGCACGTAGTCCACAGAGCGAGAGTGGAACGCTACTGGTGGAGGAAGAGAAGGTCTGTAATGAAGAAGCACAATAAGGACTGGTTGCTTGCCGAATGGTTGGGGGAAGAGGCATGCTACACAGGGTGGAAGGGATCGTCATCCGCAGCATGGACTACGGTGAGGGGAACGTCATCATTACGCTTTGCACCGAGAACGCCGGCAAAGTAGGCGTTCTGGTACGCGGTGCCAAGAAGGTCAAGAGCCGTCATGCTGCGCTGATCCAGCTGTTCACCGTCGGACAATTTGTTTTTTTTAGAACTAATGGTGGGCTGGGGACGCTAAATTCCGGTGAGATTATTCACTCCCACCACCCACTGCGCGAGGATTTGATCAAAGCTGCTTATGCCTCTTATGCTTGTGAGCTGCTTGATCGTGTGCTGCATGATGATGAAACCGGAAGCTTCTGGTTTCGCCAGCTCTCAGCCTGCCTCAATGCACTTCAGGACAACAAAGAACCAAGTGTGATTATAAATGTGTATGAGATGAAAATCCTGCAGACTGCGGGCTATGGCCCACAGCTGGATGGATGTGTGATCTGCGGAGAAGAGAAGCCCGATGAACAGCTGCTGCTAAGCCCTCGCCTCGGTGGAGTGCTGTGCCGTAGCTGTAAGCATAATGATCCTCCGGCGATGGAGGTTTCTCCTCGTGCTCTGAAGCTGCTGAGACTATTCGCTAGGCTGGATCTGAACCGACTGGGCAATGTGGATGTCAAAGAAAGTACACGTGAGGAGCTTAAGTTAATCATGAGGGCTTTCATGGACATGCAGTTGGGCCTAAAGCTGAAATCACAAAATTTTCTGGATCAGCTCGACAAATACAATATTTGACGAAATCCAAAAATTCCGTTACTATAGTGAAAGTTTCTGTTTGAAGAAATGAATCGTGCATCGATCGGGAAAGTAATGAGTTTTGTTGTCACAAAAGCGAGTCGGGGAAAGTGAGAGCCTGGCGGGACAACGTTCATGAACATGGCACCCGGGAGTACGGAAACGGCATTAGGAAAAGTGGATTTCGTACCTTGAGTCCTGCAGTAAGATATGCTGGAATCACAAGTGCGAGGTCAAGTAGGGTGGAACCGCGGGAGTATATAAGCTCTCGTCCCTATGTCTGATTATCAGGCATGGGGGCGGGAGTTTTTTTGTCATATTAGAATGCCGCCTCCATCGCGAAGTTGCAAGGGATCACAGCACAATACCGTTTCGTAAAAAACTTGTAAGCGAAGGAGTCGGTATCATGAACTTTCAGCAGATGATTTTGACACTGCAGCAGTTTTGGGCAGCACAGAACTGCATTCTCGTCCAGCCGTATGACACGGAAAAAGGGGCCGGCACGATGAACCCCATGACTTTTTTACGGTCGCTAGGACCGGAGCCATGGAAGGTCGCTTATGTTGAGCCTTCCCGTCGTCCTTCAGACGGTCGTTATGGAGAAAACCCGAACCGCTTGTACCAGCATCATCAATTTCAGGTGATTATCAAGCCATCACCCGATAACATCCAAGAGCTTTATTTGGACAGTCTGAAAGCTTTGGGTGTTGATCCATTGCTGCACGATATCCGTTTTGTTGAAGACAACTGGGAGAATCCCTCGCTTGGCTGCGCTGGTCTAGGTTGGGAAGTATGGCTGGACGGGATGGAAATCACACAATTTACTTATTTCCAACAAGTAGGCGGTATTGAGACTAATCCGGTCGCTGTAGAAATTACATACGGCATGGAACGATTGGCCTCTTATATTCAGGATAAAGAAAATGTGTTCGATCTGGAATGGGTTGACGGAATTAGCTATGGTGACGTTTTTCATCAACCGGAAGTAGAGCATTCTACGTATACATTTGAAGTGTCTGATGTCAAAATGTTATTCACCCTGTTCAACACGTATGAAGAAGAAGCACGCAGAGCCATGGAGCATCATCTTGTATTCCCTGCTTATGATTATGTGCTGAAATGTTCGCATACCTTTAACCTTTTGGATGCCCGTGGTGCCATTAGCGTAACCGAACGTACCGGATTTATTACGAGAGTCCGTAATCTTGCCCGTACGGTAGCTGCGACATATCTGGAGGAACGCGAGAAGCTTGGCTTCCCGCTGCTGAAGAAAGAAGGTGCTGACCGTGTCTAAAGATTTATTGTTTGAGATCGGACTGGAAGAAATTCCTGCGCGGTTTATCCGGGCGGCCATGGAGCAGCTGCAGGACAGAACGTCCAAATGGCTGGAATCCTCCCGCATTACGCACAGTGGAGTAACGGCATATGCAACACCACGCCGTCTTGCAGTGCTGGTAAAGGACGTTGCTGAGAAGCAAGTAGATATCAGTGAAGAGGTCAAAGGTCCATCGCGCAAAATCGCTAAGGATGCAAGTGGAGAGTGGAGTAAGGCGGCACTCGGATTTGCCCGTAGCCAAGGTGTATCCCCTGATGATTTTACGTTTAAAGAACTGGCTGGTGTGGAATATATATATGCCACTAGAAGCAGTGCCGGTGTAGAAACCTCGTCTTTGCTCTCAGAAGGACTTACAGGAATTGTAAGTGCGATGACTTTTCCGAAAAATATGCGCTGGGGAGCTTATGATTTCAAATTCGTGCGCCCGATTCGCTGGTTGGTTGCCCTATTCGGCAAAGAAATCATTGATTTGGAAATTACGGGTGTAACAGCGGGTAATGTGAGCCGTGGTCACCGTTTCCTTGGTGCAGAAGCTGAAATTACTGAGCCTGCTCTTTATGTGGAGGTTATGCGTGCGCAGCATGTGCTTGTGGATGTGCAGGAACGCCAAGAGCTTATTCTGGGCGGAATCAACAAGCTTGCTGAAGAGAAGAACTGGACGATTGCCATCAAAGAAGATCTGCTGGAAGAAGTGCTGTTTCTGGTGGAAACACCTACGGTATTGTTCGGTACCTTTGACCCAGCCTTCCTGAATATTCCTCAGGATGTGCTAATTACTTCAATGCGTGAGCATCAGCGTTACTTCCCGGTGTTTGACGCTGCCGGCAAGTTGTTGCCATTCTTTGTAACTGTGCGTAACGGAAATGCGCAATCCCTAGATGTAATCGCCAGAGGGAATGAGAAAGTGCTCCGTGCTCGACTGTCCGATGCCAAATTCTTCTATGAAGAAGATCAGAAGCTGCAAATCAAGGATGCGCTCGCCAAACTGGAGAATATCGTCTATCATGAAGAGCTAGGCAGTATCGGAGACAAAGTTCGGCGCATTCGCAAGATTGCCGATCGTTTGGCCGAGAAGCTGGGCTTGCCTACTGCTGTTGCTTCTGAAGTTAGCCGTACCGCAGATATTTGTAAGTTCGATCTGGTCACACAAATGGTTTATGAATTCCCTGAACTTCAAGGCACCATGGGTGAGGATTACGCCCGTAAAGCTGGGGAGCCGGAAAATGTGGCTAAAGCGATCTTCGAACATTATCAGCCACGATTTGCCGGTGAAGCTGTCCCAACGACAGCAGCAGGTTATGTTGTCAGTCTAGCTGACAAAATTGATAGCATTGTAGGCTGCTTCTCTATTGGCATTATCCCGACAGGCTCTCAGGACCCTTATGCACTTAGACGTCAAGCGGCAGGAATTGTGCAAATTGTGCTGGAGCATAAATTGCCAATCAATCTGCAGGAAATTTTTGCAGCAGCCATCGAAGTACATGAAAATTCCAAAAATTCGAAACATTTTAGTGATGAACTGCGTATAAGCCTTTACGAGTTCTTTGGTCTGCGCGTCAAACGCCTATTATCCGACAATGTCCGCTATGATGTTGTGGATGCGGTTATTGCCGCAGGTTATGATAATGTGGTTGATGTTGTAGCCAGAAGCCGTGCGCTTATGGATGCTGTTTCTAATCAAGAAGACTTCAAAATCACGGTCGATTCCTTTAACCGGGTCAGTAACCTGGCCGCCAAAGCAACTGTGGGGATTATAGAGCCAACGCTCTTGACCGAAGAAGCTGAAGTAAAGCTGTATGAGACATGGCAGACACTGCACACCCCTTACGCACAAGCACTTACAGCAAGAAATGCGGAAGAAGCGCTCCACATTCTTTCCGGATTGAAAGAAACGGTTACCGGATTTTTTGATTCAGTGATGGTCATGGCTGAGGATGAGCAGATACGCGCGAACCGTCTGGCTTTGCTGGCAGGAATTGATGCGGATTGTAAGGCCTTTGCTGATTTCGGCAAGCTGGTCTGGTGAACATCCTTTAAGAAAAGTGTATGTCTTATGGTATAGATTGATGGTTTGGGGTATAAATATACGGAACGGTGCCAATGCGTCAGTTGTCACTCGTTCCGTATTTTATGCTTTTCAAAGAAGGATTTCCTATAAGTAAAGCGTATATATATTACACGGGAAACTGGTGAGAGTCATGAAGAGTTCCCAGGGAAGAACCATAGTGGTGGATGGAGATGCTTGTCCGGTCAAAAAGGAGATTGCTGCAGTTGCTCGTAACTTTGGCATTCCGGTAGTGATGGTGTCTTCCTATAACCATGTGTTGAAAGGTGAAGAAGGTGTCACGGTTGTGCAGGTAGACAGCGGTGATCAGAGTGCGGATCTATATATTGCCAATCAC
This sequence comes from Paenibacillus monticola, assembly GCF_009664975.1. Classification (GTDB taxonomy): domain Bacteria; phylum Bacillota; class Bacilli; order Paenibacillales; family Paenibacillaceae; genus Paenibacillus_AQ; species Paenibacillus_AQ monticola. The sequence continues at coordinate 125,990 of NZ_WJXB01000010.1, read as the reverse complement.
ATTTCGGCAGGAGATATTGTGCTGACTCAGGATTATGGACTTGCTGCGCTGGCGCTGGGTAAACGTTGTTCTGCGCTCTCTTTTCGGGGCAAGGTGTATGAGGATTCCGAAATGGATTTTATACTGGAGGGCAGGCATGCCAAAGCTGTAGAACGAAGAAGAGGACATTATTCCAAGGGTCCAAAACCGATTACTGCAGAAGAGAAAATTTTTTTTCAACATAAACTGACAAAACTTTTAACACTTTTGCAGGAGAATGTGCAGCTATAGCGAATTATATTTATTTGTTAAGAGATGAAGGTGGTCGAAGTGGCTAGCGGACAGGGGAATATTCCGGAAGAGGTTATCGAAAGCGTGCTGGCGCGGCATGATATTGTCGATACAGTCGGTAAAGTTGTCCATTTGTCCAAGCAGGGGAAATATTTATGGGGCCTCTGCCCGTTTCATTCGGAGAAGACCCCTTCTTTTACTGTTACTCCGGATCGCGGTGTATTTCATTGCTTTGGCTGCGGTATGGGTGGAAATGCCATCAAATTCAGGATGGAAATCGAAGGTTTATCCTTCCCCGAAGCAGTCCGCATAATGGCTGAAGAAAGTGATATACCCATTCCAGAAGGAAAGGGAGGTATGCTGTCTGCTCCGGACCCGGAACGTGATCGGTTGATTCAAGCGTATGAATGGTCTGCGAAGTTCTATCATTACCTGTTGAAGAATACGGAACACGGCACAGCCGCCATGGATTATTTAAGGTCCCGCAATTTCAGCGACAAAATGATAGACCAATTCCAGATCGGATATGCCCCCGATCGCTGGGACACACTGCTTCAGTTTTTGGAGAAACGGAACTTTGATCTTGCTGAGATGGAGAAAGGTGGACTATTGTCCGCCAGAGGTGAGGGCAAAGGTTATGTCGACCGTTTCCGCGGGCGCATCATCTTTCCAATTGCGAATCGTACAGGTAAGGTAATCGCATTTGCCGGAAGAATTTTGGGAGAGGGTCAACCCAAGTATTTAAATTCTCCGGAGAGCAGATTGTTTAACAAAAGCCGGATTCTCTACAATTTGCACCAGTCCAAAGCATCCATCCGCAAAACGCGGCAAATCGTTCTATTTGAAGGATATGGGGATGTCATATCGGCTTGGGAAGCAGGTGTGCATAACGGTGTGGCAACCATGGGTACCTCGCTGACGGACAGTCATGTGGTGTTAATGAAGAGTCTGGCTGACGAAATTATCCTTTCTTATGATGGTGACCGGGCAGGACAAGCTGCAGCCATTAAGGCAGTACCCATGCTTGAAGGAACTGGCTTGCGCGTGAAGATTGCGTTGCTGCCAAGCGGACTAGATCCGGATGATTTTATTTCCAAGCATGGTGGGGACAGATTCAGAGAACAAGTTATTGAGTCGGCGGTTTCATCCATAAAATTTAAGCTTATATATCTGAAAAAAAACCATATACTCCTAGAGGAAGATGGCAAAATTGCCTACGTCAAAGAGGCTTTGGAAGTCATTGCCTCGCTGCATTCTTCAACAGAGCGAGAGGTATACCTGAGAGAAATCGCCTCCGAGCTGGAACTGTCATATGATAGTTTGAAGCAGGACTGCAATCTTCTGAGGGCCTCGCTGCAAAAAAACATTCCCGAAGGGGATAATAACGATAAAAGGTGGAATAATGGTAGGCATAAAAAAGGGCAAGTGCAGACACCAACGTTGCTGCCCGCTTATCATGTCGCGGAACGGCGTCTGCTGTCCTTGATGATTCAGGACCCGGAAGCTGCCACATATGTGGGTGAACGCCTCGGAGAAGATTTCAACATCGATGATCATGCGGCAATTGCCGCTTATCTATACGCCTATTACGCGCAAGGCAAACCACCAGGCATCAGTCGGTTTCTCTCATCGCTTCAGGATGACCGTCTGGAGAAGGCCGCCACCTCCATTTCCATGATGGATACCCCTCCAGGCTGGAATGAACAGGTACTGGATGATTGCATTCGCGAAGTACGGAAATACCCTATGCAACGCAAGATAGAACCGAAACGTGAAGAGATGATTCAAGCGGAAAAATCCGGTGACTTTTTACGAGCAGCACAAATAGCAAGTGAAATTTTAGCCCTAGAGAGACAATGAAGACTTGACAGGATGTACCTAGGGAGGAGGGAGTCGAATTATGGCGAACGATCAGCATACTGAACTGGAAGCAGAATTTACTTTGGATGAGGTTAAGGATCAGCTTATTGAGAATGGCAAAAAAAGATCATCATTGAATTACAAAGATATCATGGAGAAATTGTCGCCGTTTGATCAAGACCCTGAGCAGATGGAAGAGTTCTATGAGCAGCTCAGTGATTTGGGGATTGAAGTTGTGAACGAGAATGATGAGGAGGTAACGACTCTTCGGCCGAGTGAGGACAACGAGAATAACGAAAGTGAAGAGAGCTTTGACGATGATTTGTCACTTCCACCGGGAATTAAGATTAACGATCCTGTTCGTATGTATCTGAAAGAAATTGGTCGTGTTCCCTTGCTGTCGGCTGATGATGAAGTAGAACTTGCCATGAGAATTAAGAATGGTGACGAAGAAGCAAAGCGGCGGCTTGCGGAAGCGAATCTGCGGCTCGTGGTAAGTATCGCTAAACGTTATGTTGGACGCGGCATGTTGTTCTTGGATCTAATTCAAGAAGGCAATATGGGTCTAATCAAAGCGGTAGAGAAATTTGACCACAACAAGGGCTTCAAATTCAGTACCTATGCCACTTGGTGGATACGTCAGGCCATTACCCGGGCGATTGCGGATCAGGCGCGTACTATTCGTATACCCGTGCATATGGTTGAAACCATCAACAAGCTAATTCGTGTCTCCCGTCAATTACTGCAAGAGTTGGGACGTGAGCCATCACCTGAGGAAATCGCAGCTGAGATGGAGCTGACGGTGGAGAAGGTCAGAGAAATCATGAAGATTGCTCAGGAGCCTGTATCACTCGAAACACCAATTGGTGAGGAAGACGATTCTCATCTGGGTGACTTTATTGAGGATCAGGAAGCATTAGCTCCGGCTGATGCCGCCGCTTATGAATTGCTGAAGGAACAACTGGAGGATGTACTGGACACGCTCACAGAGCGCGAAGAGAATGTACTCCGTCTACGTTTCGGCTTAGATGACGGACGGACGAGAACGCTAGAGGAAGTGGGCAAAGTGTTCGGTGTAACTCGGGAACGAATTCGCCAGATCGAAGCCAAGGCGTTGCGTAAGTTGCGTCACCCAAGCCGAAGCAAACGGCTTAAGGATTTCCTCGAATAGGATTTAAGAACTGGACCTTCTGCTGCACAGTGGCAGGAGGTCTTTTTTATTTCAATGGATGGAAAATATTACAATACTCAAAACTGACCTTTTATGCCTGGAAAGAGGGATGAACTGTTGAATTTGGAGAAACGTGACATCATATTAAGAGAAATTCAGTATTGGAGAAAGAGCCGGCTGTTGCCTGAGCAGTATTGCGATTTCTTGACCAATATTTATGACGATGAAGCTACAGTTAAGGATAATAATCCGATTTCGTTACATAATTTACAACAGGGAAGCATCAAAATTTGGCTGTTTGGTTTTGGAATAATTTCCTTGATTTTCTTGATTAGTCTTTATTTTAGCGTTTTTCCCTGGCCTTTGCAACTCGCAACAGCCCTATCTGTCTTAATCGTTTGTTATGGATATTCGGCAGTTTTGAGGGATCGGCAAAAGGTCTTCAGCCTTATGCTAGCAGGGATTGCCAGCATCTTAACCCTTGGGTTCGGACTATGGATAATTGAGCTGCATAATCTTGATCCGTTGTTCTGGAGACCTATACTAATCGGATTCTGTGGACTGCTATGGTGCATTCTCGGTTTTGTTCTACGGATAGGACTGCTTAATTACTGTGGCTTTGCCTTCTGGGGTTTATTGTATGGCGGGTTCTTCATCAAGATTCGTCCAGATGCTTCTATGCTTGAACTGGAGCTGCTCTGGCTGCCACTCTGTGTGCTTATGGTATGGCTGAGCTGGCTTTTATATCACCGGATCAGTGGAGTTGCCGGGGTTTATTTTGGAGTTGGAGCAACGCTGTGGATCATGCCGGAGATAGATGCTCTTCTGCTAAGACAGGGCTATCCCCAGTGGGTATCATTTTTGTTATTAACTAAAATTGCGGTGGGCTTGGCTCTGCTGTTCCTGTTTCGGAAAAAATGGATAACGTGGGTGACATCATGAATAACGTGAAATTATCAGATCGGCTTCAGTGTGTGCTGGAGCAAATTCCACAGGGAAGCAGACTGGCTGACATCGGTTCGGATCATGCTTTGCTGCCTGTGGCTGCTGTAGAATGCGGTAAGGCTGTATTCGCTATTGCCGGTGAAGTAAACCAGGGTCCCTATGATGCGGCCTGTAAGGGGGTTGCAGAAGCCGGAAAGGGTGCTGTGATCTCCGTGCGGCGCGGGGATGGACTTGAGGTGTTGGAACCTGGTGAAGTAGACTGCATCTCCATTGCCGGAATGGGCGGGGCATTGATAGCTGCTATTTTGGATCGTGGGCAGAGTCAAGGCAAGCTACAAGGGATCAAAATCCTGGCACTCCAGCCGAATGTTGCGGAGGATATTTTACGCCGTTGGCTGTTGAATAATGGTTGGATCCTTGTTGCCGAGAACATCCTTAAGGAAGACGGCAAGCTTTATGAGATCCTGACAGCTATGCCAGAGGATGCTGCACCCGGAATGACGAATGACCATCTATACAGTGATTTGGCACTGGATGGAGGTACAGTAATGTGCAACCGGGAAATGCTAATCGAGATGGGGCCGTGGCTGTTGCGAGCACCTAACGCTGCTTTTTTTGCCAAGTGGCAAGGGGAGATCAATAAGCTTGAAGGCATACTGGCTTCACTATCCCGCTCAGAGCTCGAAACTGCAGAAGAGAAACGAAATGTAATCACAGCACGGATTAAGCAAATTACGGAGGTGCTGCAATGCTTGCCAAAGGACAAACTGTAATTCAATATATGGAACAGCTGGCTCCGAAGCATGTGGCGGAGGAGTGGGATAAGATTGGCCTGCAGCTCGGCAGCCTGCAAATGGAAATCACCGGCTTACTGGTGGCGCTTGATGTGAACGATGAGGTAGTAGAAGAGGCAATCAGTCTTGGCTGCAATCTAATCATTGCCCATCATGCGATTATTTTTCGGCCGCTGCAGGGAATTCAGACAGACACACCTGCAGGCAAGTTATATGAGAAGCTAATTAAGAATGACATAGCGGTTTATATTAGCCATACCAATCTGGATGTCACTGAGGGCGGAATGAATGACTGGATGGCGGAAGCTCTTGGGATTGAGAACGGGGAACCTATCAAGGATATTCATACAGAACAGCTGTTTAAGTTAGTCGTGTTTGTCCCGAAAGAGCAGCACCAAAAGGTCCTAGACGCTGTTCTTAACGCCGGAGCAGGCTCGATTGGAAATTACAGTCATTGCAGCTTTAATATTGAGGGCTATGGAACATTTATACCGCGTGAAGGCGCAGAACCATTTATCGGAGAACAGGGTAAAATGACACATGCCGAGGAAATTCGCATCGAGACCATTGTTCCGCTTGCTTTCCGTAATAAAGTGGTACAGGCGATGCTCAAGGCACATCCTTATGAAGAAGTTGCTTATGATCTATACTCCATGGATTTAAAAGGCCGCAGTCTGGGACTTGGCAGAGTAGGAAAGCTGAAAGAGCCTACTACGCTGCGACAATTCGTTGAAACAGTAAAAAGCGGACTGAAAGTAGATAACGTACGCGTGGTCGGAGATTTGGACCGTCCTATCCGCAAAGCTGCAGTAATGGGCGGTTCAGGGGGCAAGTTCTATAGCAACGCCATTTTCCGTGGTGCAGATGTGCTTGTTACCGGCGATATTGATTATCACACGGCACAAGATGCCTTGCTGGCAGGAATCACTCTGATTGATCCAGGGCATAACGCGGAGAAGATTATGAAGGTGAAGGTAGCCGAATGGATGGCCGAAAAGCTGGCTGAACATAAGTATGACACGAGTGTACATGCTTCCAAGGTGAATACAGAACCCTTCAGTTTCCTCTAACTCCATCTATTTGCACTTGTGCAGAGTTGCAGATATCTGTATAATATATAATGTTGTTCGGAAAGTTTGACAGACAATCGCCGGTGATTCGTCACGGGAGGAAAGTCCGGGCTCCTTAAGGCAGGATGCTGGATAACGTCCAGTCGGCGCGAGCTGAAGGATAGTGCCACAGAAATGGACCGCCGATGGCCACCTTAGGGTGGCACAGGCAAGGATGGAACCGAGGTGTAAGAGACCCCGAGGAACGCTGGTGACTTCGTTCCTGGTAAACCCCATCTGGAGCAAGACCTAATGAGACGCCGCTGATCCTTAACCGGAAGAGGCAGCCTTCGCCTGAGGCGCGTCTAGGTTGGTCGCTGGAGCTGTGCAGTAATGTATGGCCTAGATAGATGATTGTCGCTTATGGTGGGAGGGTAGTTCCCGTTTGAACCACGACGAGCACAGAACCCGGCTTACGGCAAACTTTCCTAACTACAACTACAACGCATACTGAATGGCGACTCTTCCTTGGAAGGTCGCCTTTTTTGTCTTTTTACGGCTGCTTATGCTGCGTCACAAGCTAAATACTTAGTGCGAGAGGTTTAAGCTTTCTTTATACATCGTTAACGCTTGATCTAACCTCTGTACAGCCATTGGCATTAACTGAGGCGGGGTGTGGGTGAAATTGAGGCGCATGGTGTTCTTCAGTGGCTGCGCCGAATAGAACACTTCTCCTGGAACAAAGGCAACCCCGTGATTTACAGCGAGCGGCAAAAGATCAGCGGCATTAATGTCTGCGGAAAGTGTCAGCCACAAGAACATGCCGCCCCGCGGCTCGAGGAAATGGGCACCCTCCCAAGCCCTTGAGGTCAGCTCTGCAGACAGCAGTTTCATCCGGGAACGATATTCCCGGGAGATCACGCGGATATGCTTCTCGATGTCAAATTGCTGCAGCAGCTCATCCAAGGCGCGCTGATCAATGGTACTGGAATGCAGATCCGCCGCTTGTTTGGCCTTGGCAATGACCTTGATTAGCTCAGAGGGGCCGACAATCCAACCCGAGCGTAGCGCCGGGGCCACAATTTTGGAGAAGGTTCCCGTGTAGACGACACAATAATCTCCACCGTAGCTTCTGTCGATCGCAGCTAGTGAAAGGGGATAAAGCTCCTTGTCTTCATCAAACGTAATTTCTCCATATGGATTATCTTCCAGGATAAGCACGCCGTACCGACGACATAACTCCACTGTCTGCTCGCGCCGTTCCTTGCTCCAGGTTGCCCCTGACGGGTTGTTGAAGGTAGGAACAGCGTACAGCAGTTTCGGCCGGAGCCTACGCAGCTTATCCTCCAAATCATCTGGCAGCATGCCTTGTTCGTCATTCTCTACAGTCTGAATATCGGCACGGTAGGAACCGAGCACCTGCAAAGCAGCCAGATAAGTCGGAGCTTCCACGAGGACGGTGTCACCGGGATCAATCATTATTTTGCATAACAGATCTATCGCTTGCTGCGAACCTGTCGTCAGGATCATTTCTGCTGCTGTGACAGGGATTCCCTGCTTGGTAAGTCTTTCAGCAATTTTATCGCGCAGAGGAGTGAAGCCCTCGGTTAATCCGTATTGCAGCACTGAGGAATCGGCAGAGAGCACACGGCTGTAAGCGTTACTAACCGCCTGCAGAGGAAATAAATCTTCTGCAGGTAGTCCGCCTGCCAGTGAAATAATATTCTTGCCTTGAGTAACCTTCAGAATTTCGCGAACAGCTGAAGACCCGAGATGATTGGCTGTCGTTGAGTAATTGATTTCCATAAAAAATTGCTCCCCACCCTATCGATTTTGATGTATCATAACGGCATTGCAGTATAACAGTAAAGCGTTAAATATAACAGTGGAGGCGAAGGAGGATGCACATCGATTTAAACCGCAGCAGCAATAAATCCTTGCCGCAGCAAATTTGCGAAACACTCTCACAGCGGATTTCATCAGGATTACTGCACCAAGGTGCTCAGTTGCCATCTGTTCGAGGGCTGGCTGTATCACTTAAGGTAAGTCAGGTTACCGTGAGCAAGGCCTATGCTGAGCTTGCAAGACGAGGAGTTATTAACTGTAGTCAGGGAAAAGGCTGCTTTGTTGCCGAAACCGAGCATAAACAGAGTCAAGAAGGTGCGGGTTGGCAAAGCAAATACGATGACTATCTACCGAGAGCCCAGCTGTGGCGGAATTTTGATTATTCAGAGGTGAAGTATCCCTTTCATCTGGCAGCGATTCATAGCGAACTACTGCCCTTGGATTATATTGGAGCCACGATGGCATCGTTAGTGACGAAACAGCCAGAATTGATGGCGACTTATGGTAATTTTCAGGGAGATTTTGAGCTGCGGGAAATGATGAGTGGACATTTGCAGTCGCGAGGAATCGCGCTGTCCTCATCTGACCTGATGATTACGAGCGGAGCCCAGCAGGGTATAGATCTGGTAGCACGCACCTTTGTTGGCCCTGGAGATACCGTCTATCTGGAGGCTCCAAGTTACACAGGAGCGATTGACGTTTTTGCGGGCCGAGGCGCAGAAATGATCTTTGTGCCCATGGATAGTGAGGGGATGAGAGTGGATCTTCTTACAAAAATGTGTGATCAAAGACCGCCGAAGCTGATTTATACCTGCCCAACCTTTCAGAATCCGAGCGGAGTCACGATGAGCATGACAAGAAGACAGCGGCTACTGGAATTAGCCCGCAGCTATAGCTGTCTTCTTGTAGAGGACGATCCTTTCAGTGATTTGTATTTCCACACGCCGCCTCCGCCATCCATTAAATCCATGGATTTGGATGGACATGTAGTCTATATGAAAAGCTTCAGCAAGGTGCTCGCTCCGGGCTGCCGAATTGCCTGTGTAGCGGCTGAGGGTAATATTTTATCCCGTCTAATCGCCGCTAAATCCGCAAGTGATTTGGGCAGTCCATTACTAACGCAGCGGGCCGTTCTTCCGTTTATTTCTAAGAAATATGACACGTATGTCGGACAACTACGCAACGCTCTGCGCGGACGTATGGAGAAAGCAGCCAAACTGCTGAAGGAATATGCTCCGCCAGGTGTAAACTGGGTCCTGCCAGAGGGTGGACTTAGTCTCTGGCTGGAGCTTCCATCTGCTCTAGGAGTGGGCAGACTGCATGATCTGGCTGAACGTGAGAGCATTTCTTTTCTACCCGGCGATGTCTGCTATGCTGGCGATACTCCCTCACGTCACATCCGCCTGTGTTATTCACAGATGAATGAAGCGGATATGGAACAGGGGTTGAGATTATTTCTTAGACTACTGAGCAGGTTTCTGGCTTGAAGTTTCAAAAATTATTTTCCAGTCTCTGCTTCAATTGATTCAACTGCAGGCGGACATGCTGTGGCCATAGCTGCAGCGGAACGGGACTGCCGCTAGCGGCTTGAAGTGTTTTTAATACATCTATCTGACCCCAGCCGTAATATTTATCATGACCTGGATCACCGAGATCGACAGCATTTTTGGTCATAAGCTCCATGACCTCTTTATTGGTCAAATCCGGGTTCAGAGAACGTACTAAACCAGCCAGTGCTGCTACATGTGGGCTTGACATGGATGTGCCGGACAGAGCTGCATACTGGCTTTCCGGATACGTACTGGCTATACTATCCCCGGGTGCTGCGACATCAATATAATCTCCGTAGTTGGAGAAAGAGGCTTTTTCCAAGGAAGCATTGGTTGCGGCAACCGCTAGAACCTCTGGATAGGCAGCCGGATAACCGGGACGCTCCGTGTTATCATTGCCGGCAGCAGAGACGATGACGACATCGCGGTCGTATGCATATTTTATTGCGTCATGTAGAAACTGTGAGTCAGCATAATTGCCCAGACTGAGGTTGATTACCTTCGCTTTGTTATCTGCAGCCCATATGATCCCCTCCGCCACAGAGTATGTGGTGCCAGCCCCCGAGTTATCAAGGGCCTTAACTGGAAGTATTTTATTGTACCAGCTAATCCCTGCTACGCCTTCGTTGTTATTGACCAAAGCCCCGATGATTCCTGACACGTGAGTACCGTGCCCAACATCGTCATCTGGCGTTGATCCTTTCGTGATGGCGTTATAGCCAGTAAGAAGTTTTCCCTGCAAATCCGGATGACTCGCCTGCACCCCTGTATCCACAACGGCCACAATAACCTCTTTACTTCCTTTGGACAAATTCCAGCCCAGTTCCGTCTCAATGGCCGGTAAATTCCATTGATAGGTGGAGAATAGCAGGTCATTTGGAGTGACAGTCCCTACTGGTTTTTCGTTCGTTGTATCATTGGTTAAATACATATAGTGAGGTTCTGTATACGCTGGGTGCCACTTGTTAACGAAATAAGTCTTAAGCTGGCTATAATTCTTCTCTTCGGAACGGAAAATGTAAGCATAACCCAGCTTGCGTGGCTGCTTGCAGTGAATATCTGCGACGATCGTCTGCAACTGTCCTTTCGTTGGATGACCATTTTGGAACCGAACGACGATTTCATTCTCGTAATAATGACTGGCATTTTCATTATCATGACCTGTCTTAACGGTGATATCGCTAAGAGTATCGGTATGAACCGATTCCACGCGGTACTTACCTTCCTTGGGATAAGGGATCAGACGCAGATTCTTGAGTTGATGCTCAGCAACACGGTCCAGAACCTTCTGGTTAATAAGGGCGATCACACCAATATTTCCTGTTTTGTCGCGTTGAGCCATAAAGTAATATTTGTTCTTGCCGATACTAAAAGTAGGAGATTCATACGATTGATGCCCCTTTAGAGCAGCTTTTGCCGTTTTTAGATACTTTAGCAGCAGCTTATTCTCCTGATCGGTTCCTTCTGGAAGAGAAGATTGAAAGGTCTTAGTGGTATGAGCGCGAAAATCGATCCACATCAGCATGGTGATATGCCCGTGCCCCTGCTGCAAGCGTTTTGCATACACTGCAATATCCTGAGGGGAGGCTCCATGGGTTTCGGTAAGCATCGTTCTTAAATGCTTGCTAACATCAACTTTATTCAAATGGTCGGTAGCGCTGACATCCTGAACCAACGCAGTTTTCTTCAATGTTTTTTCCTGGGGGGGATTAGGCACGGCAGCAGCTTCTCTCTGCGAGACATTTTCAGCAGGCCGAAGTGCAAAGGTTAGCAGCACTACCGTGAATGCTGCGGTAATCAGACCGGCGACAGTTAAATTTTTACGTGACATATTTTCCGCTCCTCCATGGCATTTTAATATTGGTAGGTTGAGAAGAGAGAGCCTATTTTATGCATTGCAGAAAAGGGTACCGTCGTCCAGTGTTTTATGATAATATCAGATTAGTATAACTTTCCTGAATTCGCTTTCTATTATTGCAAGAATGCGGTATATAAGGAATGAATTCCATTGATCGTGAATTGACTACAAGAGCAGGGAATAATAAGGGGGAGCAATCGCCATGTCAGCAACTAATGTGCAGAAATTGTGCGAAACTACAAGAGAAAAGCTAAAATTTGCAATTGGAAAAATGGAACTTTTTCTGAATCAGCATGCGCTGCCGCAGCTTGTAACGGAGCCAAATGAAGAGGAACTGCAGTTTTATCAGGGCTACCTGTCCGATCTTCGCCATTTGCTGGTTTTCTCGGAGATGTCTTACGAGAAGCTCGGCGTAGCGTTGCGTCGTGCTACATTCGATGAATCCTTTGCGCAGAGAGCGCTTTATAATGTATATCATTATGGTGTTAATAATTTCTTTTATCCCAAGAATGAAAGCTATTCCGAAGATGGACGTTATGCCTATACAGGGCAGGATGCGATCCGTTTCCGCAAGAAACCAGTGCGTCCTGCGCGCGATATTATTCTTGAAATCACCAAATCGTATGAAGAGCTGCGTGACGACCTCAATTATTACGAAAATGATTATTTAACTGAGAAACGTATGCAAAATCAGGTATAGGATTAAATGCATTAGAGAAATGAAGAGTGAAGGATTAGGACTTGTCATTTAAATATGACGGGGACTAATCCTTTTTTTTGTTTCCTAACATCAACTGGAAATACTACTGTGGCATAGAGAAGAAATCGGTCGGACATAATGAAGCCGAGGTGATAATAATGACTCCAAAAACATTAGTGAAGTGCAGCGTAAGCAACTGCAATTATTGGGGAGAACAGAATTTATGCAAAGCAGATGAGATTATTATTGAGATCGATAAGCATGCAGGCAGCGGCTTTAAGGAAGAATTTGCTGAAGAAATGACTGGCCGTAACCATCACGATCATGCGGTGACATCATCTGCAACCTGTTGTTTGACGTTCAAGCCGAACTCTTAGGAGGCCGCCCATGGACACACGAAAAGGAAAATCCAAGAGAACACAGAGCTCTTCTGACCCGAAAAAAATTATTCTTCGCCCCCGGAGAGTAGATTATCCCCGTCAGGACAGAGAGCATAATGAAGAATATGCAGCTGAAGTTAGTCCACTTCCTATGCATGTTCGCAGTCCGGCAGCCAGTGAAGCGACAGAAAGTAGCGAACGTAAAGAGGTGGGAACTGCAAGCCGGATGACAGGTTATGTCGGTCTTGCCCTTGGGATTGCATCATTATTTATCTGGTCTATAGTTATGGGCCCCATAGCTGCTGTTGTCGGTTATTACGCCTATGCCAAAGGACAAAAAACCGCTGGCGCATGGGCAATGGGTCTGGGAATAGTGGCTACACTTAGCTATTTCGTTATGATACCTTTCGCTCGATAGACAACTAGCCAATTGGTTGTACTATAAAAAACAGGCTTTAAGACCTGAATATACGGGTCTGAAGTCTGTTTTTTAATTCATTGATCTAGCAATACTCTTGAATAAATTGTAATATTAAAGGATATAGATTCAACAGGAAGAGGGGATTTGCCAGCATGGAGATCAATCCGGCTTTGGCTAATGGACGTGGAGAGCTGAAATGGGTGAATTTGAAGACTGCATCTGTAAAGAACAGCTCGGATAAGGATGCTCAAATATCGGGATCATCGTCTTCCCAATTTGCTGCACTACTGAATGACATGTCTTCGCAATCAGTCAGCAGTGATATTACAAACTCATTAACCTCTCTCACAGATGTATCCTCAACTAGCCCTCTATTGTGGCAGCGGTTGAGTGGCACGGGTGAAAGCTCATTAGATAACATTTCCGGGGAAATACTGGACACGAAGCCAAGTCATTATGAAGATCTAATTCAGACAGCCAGCGCCAAATATGGGGTGCCGGTCGATCTCATCAAGGCGGTAATAGATACGGAATCCTCCTTTAATCCGAATGTTGTCTCATCGGCAGGAGCCAAAGGATTGATGCAGCTGATGGATGGAACTGCGAATGGACTGGGTGTTTCTGATCCGTTTGATCCTGCTCAAAGCATAGATGGCGGTGTTCGTTATTTATCCTATCAGCTCAAGCGATTTGACGGTCAGGAGAAGATGGCTCTAGCAGCGTATAATGCTGGTCCTGGACGTGTATTGAAGCTTGGTGTGAGCAATGATCAGGAGTTGATGGCGAATTTATCACAGCTTCCAAAAGAAACACAAGCCTATATTGCCAAAATTGAACGCGCCCGCGCCGAATACGCGGTATAATACAAAGGATCAAATGGGAACAATCCATGGCCGCGTTAGTGGCCGCAGGAGCCTGTTTGGTCCTTTTTCCAAAGATAAGAGTATAAATGTTTCACACGATATATTATGCTTATATTTCTCGAAGAAACGGATACCGTCCCTAATAGGACGGCGAAGCCGTTTCTTCTTGCCGTAATAGATCAAGACAAAGGAGATCGTCTATATATGCTTTATTGGGATTATGCTGCGGCTACGCCACCATATGAAGAGGTGGTGCAGACGATGGAGCAAATAATGAAATTACATTATGCCAACCCTTCTTCACTACATCGTGCAGGAGTAGAGGCTGGGAAATTGATCCGACGTTCTCGTGAAGTTTGCGCTGCTGCACTAGCTGTTAAGCCCGAAGAACTTCTCTTCACCTCTGGAGCCACGGAGAGCAACAACCTGGCTATAAAAGGTGCTGCTCTGCAGTACGAGGGAAGAGGGCGGCACATTGTCACTACAGAAATGGAGCATCCTTCTGTGTACGAGAGCTGTTTGCAGCTGCAAAAAAGAGGCTGGGAAATTTCGTTTATCAAACCGGAACGGACTGGGATTGTTGATCCTGACCGTGTGGCTGCAGCGGTCCGCCGTGATACTGTGCTCGTCAGCGTCATGCATGTTAATAATGAGGTTGGAACTATACAGCCGCTGCGAGAGATTGGCAATTTGATTAAGTCTTTGAATTCACGTGTTTTATTTCATGTAGATGGAGTTCAGGGGTATGGCAAACTGTCGGTTTCACTAAAGGAATGGAAGGCTGATCTCTACAGCTTGTCCCCCCACAAAATTCGCGGTCCTCGAGGTGTCGGTCTTCTGTATGTAAAAGAAGGGGTTATGTTATCACCATTGCTGACGGGAGGCTCCCATGAGGATGGACTGCGTGCCGGGACAGAGAATGTGCCAGCGATCGTTGCAGCTGCCAAAGCCGTGCGAATGAGTGGTGAGCAGCGAGAAGCATTCGCTGATAGGCTTACTCCTTTAAGAGATCGGTTGCTTCATTTTTTACGCGGTATCCCTGAATTTCTGCTAAACAGCAATGAGGATGGAGCCCCTCATATCGTGCATTTCTCTTATCCCGGAATGAAGGGCGAGGTTATGGCTCGTAAGCTAGAGGAGCTGGGAATGGCGGTATCTACCCAGTCGGCCTGTTCCTCACTGCTGGCGGAGCCGAGTCGGGTCTTATTATCCATGAGTAGGGATGTCTCTGCCGCATCGGGAGGGATACGGATTAGCTTAGGGGATATTCATACCGAGGCAGATGTCACGGCATTGGAGCAAGCCATAATGACGGCTGTGCAAGCTTTAAAGATTGTAGAAGGAGGCATGAAGTAACTTATGAGAGACATAGAGTCTGAAGCCGTTACTGGTGAAGGCAAGAGTATCAATTACGCCGATATGCTGTTATTGCGTTTCGGAGAGTTTATGTTGAAAGGTAAAAACCGCTCCCGTTTCGAGAAAACAGTGCTGCGCCATGTGAAGGAAATAGTTAAACCTTACCCTAATGTTGAACTGACCAAAGAGTTCGGCAGAATTTATGTCCAGTTGAACGGCGAGCCTGCTGTTGAATTGGTTGAGGGACTGAAAAATGTATTCGGCATCGCCTCCATTAGCCCAGTTAAGGTATCCCCATCGGAGCTAGAGGGAATTTTGTCTGTTAGCCGCCACTTTCTGAATATTATTGCTCCTGTACCTGGAACTACCTTCAAGGTTAAAGCCCGCCGGGTATGGAAGGGCTTCCCACATGGATCACTTGAAATGAATAATCTCGTAGCCACTCCGCTGTTGCAGGGCTACCCTGGACTTATCGTTGATGTGAAATCCCCTCAGTTGGAGATGAAAGTCGAAATCCGTAAGGAGCATACGTATATTTTCTGTGAGAATATTGCTGGCATCGGCGGATTCCCTCTTGGAACCAATGGTAAGGCGATGCTACTTCTATCCGGGGGCATTGACAGTCCGGTAGCCGGTTGGTCTTCGATGCGCCGGGGACTGGAAGTGGAATGCGTGCATTTCTACAGCTTTCCATATACGAGTGAGCTTGCTCGGCAGAAAGTCGTGGATCTTACACGGGTGCTGTCTCGTTATGCAGGGGGAATTAAGTTGCATTTGGTTCCATTTACAGAGGTGCAGACAGCATTTACCGGTATCGGACAGGATAATCTTATTATTACGCTGATGCGGCGGGCTATGCTGAGAATTGCCACACAGCTTGCTGAACGCGAAGGTGCGTTGGCGATCGTAACAGGCGATAGCCTGGGACAAGTGGCTAGCCAGACACTTCCTAGCCTGAATGTGATTGGTCGTGCTACGGTGCTTCCTCTGCTGCGTCCACTGGTCATGATGGATAAGAACGATATCATCGAGCTGTCCAAAAAAATTGGCACCTACGACTTGTCCATTCTGCCCTACGAGGATTGCTGCACCTTATTCGTGCCAAAATCGCCAACAACGAATCCCAACTTGCGGATTGTGGACAAGATTGAAGCTACGCTGCCAGGTTACTCCGAATTGCTTGCTGCGGCTGTTCAAGCTACCGAGACCGTACGGATTACTCCATACGGAAACGAGTTGCCTAAGGATGTAGTTAATGTCCAAGCAGGATTACAGGAAGAATGGTTCTAAATTACTTCAGCTTACTATTCCGCCAGTTGGGGTCTTGTTATGTCCCGAATGGCGTTTGTGAAGTCCTGCAGCCAAGATCCCAGCGATTACCGCAGCTATGAACAAATAACGTAGAATGGGATATTGTTCAAAAAAAGGCTCTATCCGCTCCTCCTCCGCAATCATACTGGAGGCTGTAAAGCCCAATACGGCAGAACCTATATAAATAATCCAGGGGAATTTGTTGATCAGCTTAATGAAAAGTGTGCTGCCCCAGACCACAATCGGAACGCTGATCAACAACCCCAGCACGACTAGAGTGATATTATGTTTAGCAGCACCAGCAACCGCAATGACATTGTCAAGACCCATTGCGGCATCCGCAATGATTATCGTTCGAACGGCTGACCATAGGTTCCCTTCAGCCTTGATATCCGCTTCATTATTTTGGTCTGTCAACAGCTTGTAAGCGATGATCATGAGCAAAAAACCACCCGCCAGCAGAAGCCAAGGCACTTTGAGCAGCCAAACAACTAGAATAGTGGCGATGATCCTTAGAGTGACAGCCCCGGCAGTACCTAATAGGACAGCATTTTTCTGTGTATCAGCCGCTAGATTCCGTGCGGCAAGACCGATGACGATCGCATTGTCACCTGCCAGAATGAGATCGAGAAAGACAATATTCAGCAGTGATAATATAAACTCCCATACGGATGTGCTCAAGCTTAGTCACTCCTATTGTTTTGGTAGCAATGCTCTAAGATCTGCTTAGTTTGATATACGCGAAAATTGTGCCTGACATTCTTCTATAACTAAAATAAGTTGTACAGGAAGCATAGCTTGTCAACTTCGAACATACATGTAGTACATGTAGTTCGGGGAGGTAAGGGACATGGATTCAATATTGCTGCTTGGTGAAATATTGATGATTAATCTAGTGCTGAGCGGTGATAACGCTATGGTCATTGCTCTGGCCAGCAAGAACCTTCCGGAGAAGTACCGGAAGAGAGCGGTGTGGTGGGGAGCTGCAGGAGCTGTAGTTTTACGATGTTTGCTTACTTTTGCTGCGGTATTGCTGCTCAAAATTCCTTACATAGAGGCTTGTGGTGGGCTGCTACTGCTGTGGATTTCGTTCAGATTGCTGCTTGAAGACGAAGAAGAGCTCAGGGTTGAAGAGGGCTCTACCCTTTGGAAGTCGATCCGTACGATTCTTGTGGCCGATTTTATTATGAGTCTGGACAATGTGCTGGCTATTGCAGGATTAGCTAAGGGAGATCTGGCCTTGATTGTGGTCGGGATCGCACTTAGCATCCCAATTGTGGTATGGGGAAGTGGCATCATTGTAGGTTGGCTGCATCGTTTTCCGCTTCTAGTCTATATCGGAGCCTACATTCTGGCTTACACAGCCGGTGATATGCTGCTTCAGGATGGCAAATTTGGGGGCATGCTGTCCGTTCTATTTCCTTCGTCCCATTCCATGCTGCCTGTTGCACTAGGAGTAATTGTAGTTATAACTGGTGCCACGAAACGCTTCGGTAGAACTGCAGGTTAATGATACGGAATAAATAAACGGACACTCCTCAGGGAGTGTCCGTTTATTGTTATGTGTGGCAGCATATCTTTCTGGAACTACCTATGAGGAGAATGATGGTGTTTTCTTTACTTTTCATATAAAATATAAACTGAATCCTGTTGAAAAGACATGAATCTTGAAGGGATGGGTGAGAGATGTCTTCCAAAAATGACATTAAACTGGGTGTGCTCATTGCCGCCGCCGGCATCGTGATTTTATTTGGCAAGCTTGGAGTGTTCGGATTCTTAGGGCGTGCTCTCTGGCCACTCGTGATTCTACTCCCTGGCTTGCTCCTGCATGTGTTATTTTTTAGCCGTCGTGCTTCGGCAACAGTGCTGATCCCGGCTGGAATTTTAACTGTATACGGCGTTTTGTTCGGTCTTTGCAATATGTGGGGCTGGGGATTGATGAAGCATTTGTGGCCATTGCTGCTGTTAGGCATAGCTGTTGGCTTGTATGAATATTCACTTTACGCATCAAGACGGATAAGCGGTTTATCTGTATCTGCATTTATATTGGGCTTGTTAAGCTTGGTGTTGTTCGTATTCAGTCTGCTAGGCACTGGAGCGTTATATGTGTTAGGTGCCGTTTTGATTGCTGCGGGCATTTGGCTGATTACCGGACGGGGAAAATCAAGGGGCCGGAACAAGTGGAACAAAGGCTGGTAAAATTAATCGGAGTTGGAAAGAGCTTTTTTCATAAAAAGACTTGCTTTTCATAGTGCTTTCACTATAATATTAAGGATATGTTGAAGCGTCGGCTTTCTGCCTGGCGCTTCTTTTGTGAGACTGCCGAGACATGCTATAAATTTAAACATTTTTAATTTGATAAATGAGAGGATTTGGATACAAATCATGCATTCAAGAAAAGATATTCGCAACATTGCGATCATTGCTCACGTTGACCACGGCAAAACGACACTAGTCGATCAGCTTCTGCAGCAGTCGGGAATTTTTAGTGCGCACGAGCACTTGCAGGAACGCGCCATGGATTCTAACGATCTGGAGCGGGAACGCGGAATTACCATCCTAGCTAAAAATACAGCCATTACCTATAAAGAGTTCCTAATTAACATTGTGGATACTCCAGGCCATGCCGATTTTGGTGGCGAAGTTGAACGGATTATGAAGATGGTTGACGGCGTGTTGTTGGTCGTTGATGCTTATGAAGGTTGCATGCCGCAAACGAAGTTCGTTCTGCGCAAAGCACTGGAGCAGCACCTGATACCTATCGTTGTCGTGAACAAGATTGACCGTGATGCTGCCCGTCCGAAGGAAGTCATCGATGAGGTTCTGGATCTGTTCATCGAACTGGAAGCGAGTGACGACCAGTTAGAATTCCCGATTGTATATGCATCTGCAATCAATGGCACATCAAGCCTGGATCCTGAGAAACAGGATGAAACGATGCTTGCCCTTTATGAAACGATTGTTGAGCATATTCCAGCTCCAACCGAAAGTGTAGAAGACCCACTTCAGTTCCTTGTAACGTTAATGGATTACAACGATTACTTGGGTCGTATTGCGATAGGACGTGTTAACCGCGGTGTTATCAAACAAGGCCAATCCGTAACCGTAATTATGCGTGATGGTACGAGCAAGACCGCACGTATTGAGAAATTGTTCGGATTCCAAGGTTTGAAACGTATAGAAACAGAACAAGCTGGCGCAGGCGATATCGTTGCTATCGCAGGTATCAAGGACATCAACATTGGTGAGACCATTGCTGACCCTGGGCATCCTGAAGCACTTCCTGTTCTGAAGATTGACGAGCCAACGATGCAAATGACGTTCCTTGTGAATAACAGTCCTTTTGCTGGTAGGGAAGGTAAATGGGTAACTTCCCGTAAACTTCGTGAGCGTCTCTTTAAAGAACTTGAGACGGATGTGAGTTTGCGTGTGGACGAAACTGATAGTCCTGATTCATTTATCGTTTCTGGACGCGGTGAGCTTCACCTTGGTATTCTGATCGAGAATATGCGTCGTGAAGGTTATGAAATGCAAGTTTCTAAACCACAAGTAATCATCAAAAATATCGACGGCGTCAAAATGGAGCCGCTTGAGCGTCTAATGATTGATATTCCAGAAGAAAGCATGGGCGCTGTTATGGAAAGTCTGGGTAGCCGTAAAGCCGATATGGTCAACATGATTAACAACGGTACGGGTCAAGCACGTCTGGAGTTCCTGATTCCTGCACGTGGTTTGATTGGTTACAACACTTACTTCTTGACTTTGACACGCGGTTACGGCGTTATGAACCATGCTTTTGACAGCTACGCTCCAATGGTTGCTGGTCAAATTGGCGGACGTCGTCAAGGTGTACTTGTAGCAAGTGAGACTGGATCAACAACTCAATATGGAATAGTGGGTGTTGAGGATCGTGGTATTCTCTTCATGGATGCAGGTGCAGAAATTTATGAAGGTATGATCGTAGGCGAGCATACCCGTGATAACGATATTATCGTTAACATCTGTAGAGAAAAACAACTTACCAACATGCGTACCTCAGGTAAGGATGATACTGTAAAAATGAAGACACCACGTACCTTCTCTTTGGAAGGTGCACTTGAATATTTGAATGATGATGAATATTGTGAAATCACACCTAAATCCATTCGTTTGCGCAAAAAGATTTTGAACAAGAGCGAACGCGAACGTGTACAGAAGCAGTCTAAAGGGGCGAAAGCCGGTTTGTAAGCTAAATTAGCTACTCTAAAGAGCCGCCGGATATTAAAATCCGACGGCTCTTTTATATTTTGAATTTTAACTTTTTTACGCTCGTTTTGCGGATTTAAGCTACGGCTGATGTTATAATGTAAGCGTATCTTAAACTTGGGAGGAGTGACTGAGCTATGCAGATTTGGTTCGCAGCGCATTCTGTTATCGCCTATATAGTTATTTTTATATTGCTTACTTATGTTTATAATCAGGTATTCCGTGTTAACCAAAAGCTGCCCATCGGCAAAGAAATTGTCCTCTATATTATGATGGCGCTGGGATCTGGCATGCTCCTCATTTTCCAGCACGACAAGCTGCCCATTATCCAGTGTTTGCTGGTTGCAGTTGGTTTAATGCTGCTTGTACGGGTGCGCTATTTCATGGAAGCCCGTCAGAGAAGAAAAGCTGCAGCTGCAGCAAAAAGGCCTTAATTCGCAACTTTTGTACTCTTAAGCTCGTCTATTTAAGGTATAGATGATTTAGAATCTAATTCCAATTGAAATGAAAAGGACTTTATTCCATTATGAATACACGCAACAGCAGTTTACCGCCAAGATCGAATGGACAACAAGCAAACCCTAGAAAGCAGCCTATTAATCGAGGGAGCAAGTCAAAGGCTAAGAGAAAGAAGCGGGGATTCTTCGCCAGATTGGGAAGGACATTATTGTTGCTGATAATTGTAGTGATCCTTGCAGCGCTGTGTTATGGAGGTTATCTCTATTGGAAACTCAATCATGGGTTATTTGATACCGGCATCTCTGAACCTGTCGCAGCTGGACAGTCGGCCTCCGTGAAGCCATTGACGATACTGCTGCTCGGAACTGACAATCGGCCCAAGCATGCATCCCAATTAACGGATGTAATTATGGTAGCTACGCTCAATCCAGAGACTAAATCAGCAACCATTGTATCACTTCCTCGGGACACCTACGTTGAGCTGAGTGGTTATAAGAAGACCAAGATCAACGAGTTCTATTCGCGCTTCAAGAGCAAGGAGAAAACCTCGGGTATTTTGGCTGTGGATGAAATGAAGACCATGATGGGTAAGTATTTGGACATTAAGGTTGATTATGTAACCATACTTGATTTTCAAGGTTTTCGTGACGTTGTTGATGAACTGGGCGATGTCAGTGTTAACATAAGTGAAGATATGTGTTATACGGATAGTGTAGATGGTACCAATATCAATCTGAAAAAGGGTCCTGCTGAGCTGGATGGTGATAACGCGCTTGATTACGTTCGTTACCGTAAATCTAATTGTAATCCCAAGACGAAGGCCTCTGATGATTTTGATCGAAACAAACGCCAGAATGAAGTGTTGAACTCGTTAATCGATGGGATGCAGTCTGTTCGTGGTGTGATGAAAATTGGTAGCGTTCTTGACGCAGTGGATGATAATATGAAGACGGATATCGAAAATGCACAGCTTAAGGACATGATCGCCACCTACTGGAAGATTTCCAAGGACAATGTGGAGTTTAAACCAGTGACAGGAACATGGCGCAGTCCTTATGTATACATTAACGAAGAAGAGCTTGAGGCGGCGAAGAAAAGCCTTCAAGACAGAATAGCAGGCCTTACTTCTCCTGCCGTATCGAACTCGTCAGAGAGCCCCTGAAACAAAGTGCGCTTGCCTATAAAATTGAATGCAAGTTTCAACCTGTGCTATAATATAATAAATTGAATGCACTCATGCCGCATAGGGGGCCTGTACTTATGTCCGAAGCCGTTGCTCAGCTCAATGAAACCTTGCTATCGATGTTGCAGTCGGAAACCTTTGTTCTTTTAAACACCGTTGATGCGGAAACAGGCGGTCCTACATCCACAGCAATTTCTTGGATTTATGCAGTGAGTCCTTCTATCGTACGTCTGACGGTCGACCATCGTTCCAGACTTGTGAACAACATGAAGGTTAATCCTCAGGTTACCATCACTGTGTTTGGTGAAGGTACTGTCCATGCAATTAACGGTCGTGCTGCCGTAAGACAGGATCCATTGTTAGATGTTCCCTTTAAAATGTGCTGTTTTGATATTGAAATTGAAGCGGTGCGCAACGCGCTTTTTTACGGCGCGCAGCTGGAGTCCGCCCCACGATATGCGAAAGTGTACGACCAACGTGCAGCTGAGAAGCTGGACGGACAAGTATTTGCTGCAATGAAAAAAGCCTAGTGAGGATATCACTGGGCTTTTTTTTACCTAATCCTATGCTACTGTGCGTTTCCTTGCGGTTTGGTATCCTCCGGTAGTTGAGGAATGATCCGGCCAATGATATCAGCCATTTCTGCGGCAAAGCCTGATACAGGCTGTCCCTTGGAAATATGGCGGCTCATCTCCGCTAGTCTGCTGGAGAGGTCCATATCGGCGGTTACGAGTGCTCTTACGCTTCTCGGGTCCTTGCGGATTGCCTCTGCTACTGTATATTTGATGCTTCCGACACGCGATCGGCTAAGTGCACCATCTACATCAATGCCGACAACGGCAACCTTATTCATCACGACACAGTGTGCTCCGTTAACACCGGGGACTCTTTTAGCTAGCCGCTCCAAATGATCTTTAAGTGCAACTTCGCTTTTGTTCTTAACGTCTGAAGATTGTCCGGCAGTTGAGGTGGCTTGTGGGATTGTTGCTCCGTCGTTGGATAACTTTCGCACTTCGTGATTTCCCTTATTGCTTGCAGCTTTTGCAGATTGTTTATCCTGAGGAGAGGGTGATGTCTCTTTTTTAGCGATACCGCAGCTTGTTAGCAGCAGCAGTACCAGCAACAGACACATTGATTTTCTCATATGTGCGTACTCCTTTCTGCCAAAGATCAGTTCTGTAGTATATCTTTACCCGTGGCGGATAGAGTTATGTATGATCAATCAAACCAGGCGCTGTGGAGGGGATAACTTGACAAAGATATTTGTACTAGACACCAACGTGCTGTTACACGATCCCAATTCGATTTTTTCCTTCAAGGAGCATGAAGTTGTCATTCCGGCCGTAGTGCTGGAAGAAATCGACTCCAAGAAACGCAATGCCGATGAAATCGGCCGCAACGCCCGTACTGTGTCCCGCTTGTTAGACGGACTTCGGGAGAAAGGCCACCTGCATAGCGGTGTGGAACTGGAGCATGGAGGCAAGCTAAAGGTTGAGCTCAACCATCGCAGCTTCCAAAAAGTACAGGAGATGTTCGGCGAGGTGTCCAATGACAACCGGATTTTAGCCGTAGCGCTCAATTATTTGAATGAAGAGAATGAGAAGGATGATCCACGTCCAGTGGTGCTGGTTAGCAAAGATGTGCTTGTCCGTGTCAAGGCAGATGTGCTGGGTATTACACCAGAGGACTATTTGTCTGATCGGACGGGCGATCTGAACGAGCTGTATAGCGGCTATCAGTCCCTGCTGGTTCATCCTTCGTTAATAGATGAATATTACAGTCATCGCTCCTTATCCGTTAAGCAGTTGTCTTTATCGTATCCGTTGTATCCGCATGAGTTTGTGATACTCAAGGATGAGATCGGTACGGGCAAGTCGGCTCTGCTCAAAGTGAACAGTGATGCATCCCGTCTGGAGCCGCTCTATTTCGGAAATGATGCAGTGTGGGGGATCAGTGCTCGCAATGCTCAGCAGCGAATGGCGTTGGAGTTGCTTCTGAATGACGATATTCCATTAGTGACCATTACAGGTAAGGCAGGTACAGGCAAAACCTTGCTGGCACTTGCTGCAGGACTCTTAAAGGTTGAAGATGAACATAAATACAAAAAGCTTCTCATCGCCCGCCCAGTTGTGCCAATGGGCAAGGATATTGGTTATTTACCTGGTGAGAAAGACGAGAAACTGCGTCCATGGATGCAGCCTATCTATGATAATCTGGAGTTTCTGTTCGATACCAAGAAATCCGGTGATATTGATAAAATATTAATGGGCATGGGCAGTATTCAGGTAGAAGCGTTGACCTATATTCGTGGACGTTCGATACCGGCGCAGTTCATTATCATTGATGAGGCACAGAATCTCTCTCGTCATGAGGTGAAGACGATCGTCTCCAGAGCGGGGGAAGGAAGCAAGGTTATCCTCGTAGGTGATCCTGAGCAGATCGACCATCCTTACCTGGATGCTGCGAGCAATGGGCTTAGCTACATCGTAGAGAAGTTCAAACAACAGGGGGTTAGCGGACATATCACCCTTGAAAAAGGCGAACGTTCCCATCTGGCCCAGCTGGCAGCAGATCTGTTGTAAACTTTCTAATTATTTAGCTATATAAGTTGAACTTAGGATTTTCTTGATTCGGCTTTAATCGTAACTGCGGTGAATGTTTGGACTTCCGGCCGCTGTTGTCTCCCGATTTCTTGATTTATTCCGCTTTAGCGGATGAAATCCGGAGACAAAGGCGGTCGCTATCGCTCCTACAGTTCCAAAATTCCCCTCCGTTACTTTTGCCTTTTGCTAAGTTTTCTAGTTCAACTTATATAATCAATTATTTGATTTATCAGTAAAGCCGGGAGCTTCGCTCTCCCGGCTTTTGCTTGTGCCGCCCCAAGTGAAAGCTGCGTGGTTTAAAAAATTTGGGATGATCATGTCATGAAAAGAAAGTTTGGAACTGGAGAAGCGTTAGCGCTCGCCTTTATCCTCAGATTTCAACCGTAGAAGGCGGTTATTTAAATCAGGAAATCAGAGGATAACAGCGATCGGAAGTCCAAAGCTTTCTTGTAATGACAATATAGATCATCCTGATTATTTATCCTGCAACGGTCACGCTATATAATAGAAAGAGAACGTTTTCAAAGATGCAGACAATGTGTACGGGGTCTGGTAAAATAGGAGGAACGATCCTATGCGGAAGGAGAAAAAACGTGCTGAGACGCAAAAACTATTGGCTTTTGTTTGCAATTTTACTGCTGTCGCTGACAAGTCTGTCGCCCAGCATGGAACTGAATACCAGTGACGGACCGCATCTGGTGAGTAAACCGCAAAGTCAGTCAACGAACCCCTCTACCGGAGAAGAAGGGGTTGTAGACAGTTTAAGAATTACAGTATCCCTTAGTTCAGAAGAATTCCGCGAGCTGGAGTTGATTAGCAGTCGTTACACCTTATCCACTGGCGTAAAGGTGGAGCTAAACAATGTGGACAGAGAGAGTGCAGACAAGACGCTCATACAGGATTTGACGATCGGAGATAGTCCTGATGTGGTCATGACGGATGGTCGGAATATCCTAGACTTGGCAACACAGGGATATCTATTGCCGGTTGATGTATATCAGAGCGTTCCGGGCAGTGCACCTTTAACTATGCTAATCCCGCTGATGCAATGGAATGGTTATAACTGGGGAGTTCCGCTGGATATCGATCCGTACGTCCTAGTCTATTCTCCGAAGCATCTTGCAGCTCTGGGCCTATCCGCCTTGCCGAGAAGCTTGGATGAATGGAAGATGCTGCTTCAGAATCTGCTTAAGGGTTCTGGAAAACATCTGTTGGCTATGGATACCCGCAATGCTTATGGTTTTTCTGCTGTGTTGGAAAGTATGGGCAGTAGTCTGTTATCCGGTAATCTGGAAACATTGGAATGGCTTCAACATGCACGCGGTTATTTTTACCTGACAAGCCGCTATAATCGGGATATCTGGGATATGCTCAAGGATGGGTCTATTGCGATTGCGACCCTGCCGCTCTCAGAGTGGAGAAAGTATGGCGATTCATCTCTAATTGCCGAAGCACCTTTGATGGCTAGCAAAGCTACAGGACTTGAGGCTTTATACAGCCGCTCCTTTGCACTTCCGGCTCAGTCGCGAAATCCGGAAGAAGCGGTGAATTGGCTTGCTTTTGTCACTTCCAAATCGGCACAATTGGAATGGTTGGAGAACACGGGTGGGCTGCCGGCTCTTGATGAGCTGTATCGTTCAGGGTTGCCTGTCGGCTATAAGCTTCCGTTTGCGACAGATATATTGCTGACAGACGAAACAGCCCCAGAGCAGGAGCTACAGGGCGGCTGGAGTAAGATTTCTGAGGCTGTATCGTTATTGCTTACAGGGAAACTTGACGCTGCTGGTTATAAAGCGCTTCTGGGACAAAGCTCAAAATGAGATGGAGAGCTGCACATGGAGAATGCCGTCTTTAGTGTCTACCTTATCAGCATGCAGAAACGATATAATTTTCTCTGGATAAAAACCTAGGTCAAAATCCTCATCCAGTGATTTACGTGTACTTTCAGGTAGCTTAAGACCATTAAATTCGATATTATCCACATTGAATATCAGACCGTTGACGGGTTTTTTCTGAATTGTATAATGTCCAGTCAGTTTAAGGGATAATCCTCCACGCTTACCAAAGGCCGTGACTAAACCCTCATTGAATTGAAAAGAAAAATCAGTAAACAGCTTGTTCTGTGATTGTAAAAACTCATTTAAATCCTCGTCCTTCAGGTTCAGATTATAAGTCATACCCTTACGCGTAAGAACACCTTCACGGCTTTGGATGAATTGTGGCAGATTGTTCATAGCTGCGGATAGGGCCTTGAAATAGGTGTTTACTTCATGAATACCGATATTCTCCCAATATAATGTGAATTCTTGCAACAGTGCGTTCATCTTTTCTGGATCACTGCTGTCTCTTACCCCGCTATCTATTTTTTTGTTGAGCTCCGCTACACGTACCTTCTGTTCCTCCAGAGATCTTTTTAGCTCGGCTAATTTATTGGAGCTGCGCTGATTGGCTGTAAGGGTTGCTTTGAGGTCCTTATACTGATCTTCATACTCTTTGAGAATGTCATGTTCTCGTCCAATAATAGTCTCATAATAATCGTACAGAACCAGTACTTTGCTGATACTCTTGGCAGACAGGAAAGCGACCAATAAGCCGTCTCTATCCCCCATATAATAAGAACGTACGATAGCTCCAGCGCGTTCCTGTTTGTCCACAATCGCAAGTTTCTTCTCCTCAGCTTGTTTACTTAGTTGGCTTACCTTTGCACCCAGTACTTCTTGTTCTGCCGTAATCCTAATGATTTCCTGTTCGATTTCGGCTGCGGACAGGCTTTGCTCCAGTAGTGCACGAGTTTCTTCATTATCCGGTATAGAAGGAGGTGAGACTACAGCCCCGCTAGGATCGGCAGACAGAGTGGCTTGTGAAGCAGTCGGAAGCATCGTACAACAGACTAAAATAAGTATGGTTGCAATCAGACGACTTGAGAAACTACGGGAAAGCACCACACCACCACCTTTTATGAAATGAATTATGCATATATAAATAATATGTTTAGTCCTGCTAAAATAGCATACCCTGTTTCAAGATAAAAGGACTACAAAAAAAAGCATACAAAAAAACGGAGATGCCCCTTACAAGGAAGGAACAACTCCGTTTTACAAGATAACGGCCATTACAGCGGTAAACCCATCTGAAAGATCGTCCAGTAGCTGAAGCCAGTGAAGGTCAGAATCATGTATGCCCAAAAGAGTAGAATGTAGATTTTTTCTGTGAATTTAAGATAACCGAGAATTACAAAAAACGCAGTCTGTAAAAAGAAGATCAGGGCCATTTCGGTCAGACCACCAGCAAAAGCCATTAAGCCGATAACCAGTGTAAAAAAACCTAAAACCCGAAACATGCGGTCCAAGAGTGATTCCCCCTTCCAGTATGTAACTCACACATAAGTCTTTAAATAATTATACTCGCTGTATAAATCGTTGTAAACGAATTCATTGAAAAAAAGTGCAGAATCCCAATTAATTGTGATTTATATGGTTGACATCGTTAAACATCCTTCGAAAAAGATAAATTATAGCATCAGGAGTATGATGTGTACGTAAAATGGCAATACAATTTAGTATCAAATAGATTCTATGAACTCTATTAGAGGCATAGAAATGGAGTAAGCAGCTTTTATCCCTATTCACTACCCGGCGGAGCTGCCGGTTATGAAGATGGTTATTTCAAGATGTTGTTAGGAGGTTTGGTTGGATGACAGCCGTTAGACAGGATGCTTGGAGTGCAGAAGATGATCTAATATTGGCAGAAGTGACTCTACGTCATATTCGGGAAGGCAGTACACAACTTGCTGCTTTTGAAGAAGTTGGGGAAAAAATCGGCAGGACCTCTGCTGCCTGTGGATTTCGCTGGAACAGCTGTGTTCGAAAAAGCTATGATGATGCAATCGGATTAGCAAAGGGTCAACGCCAGAAAAGAAGTTATTTGAAAAAGCAGCCGAACGTAAGAGGAGCACAGGTAGCCGGTTTAATTCTAGGGAATACCGATGAGGAATTCGGAAGAGGCGAAGGCTTAAGCGAGAATACATTATCCATTGATGCCGTGATTCGCTTTCTGAGACAATGGAAAGGAACTTTTCATGAGGCAGGACGTCAGTTGAAAATGCTGGAAAGAGATTTGCGTGAGAAAGAAGTTGAATTAATCGAGCTCAGGACAGAAAATGAGCGTTTGTCCAAAGAAATCAATCTGGCTCAGACCGACTACAGAGTTGTTAATGATGATTACAAAGCGTTAATTCAGATTATGGACCGCGCTCGAAGGTTGGCATTTCTTAATGAAGAAGAGGATGAAATGAAGACTCGTTTCAAAATGGACGCCAATGGAAATCTGGAACGGATAGAATGAAGTTTTTATTCTCCTGTGAGCCCCGCAAGCTGCACGCTATTTGTGCCGCATCGGCGGGGCTTTTACTTTTGCTTTTGTCTAGATTAAAAGGATATACTTAGAAAAAATTGTTAGTGACAGCAGGAGGAAGGCATGAAAATCGATATAATCGGTGCCGGTTCACTGGGCCTGCTTCTGGCAGGCAAGCTTATTCACGCTGGTAATGAAGTAAGATTGTGGTGCCGGAGTGTAGAGCAGTGCAGGGAATTGTCAAACAGTGGATTATCCGTAAGCTTTGAAGACGACCAGGCAGAAATAGAGATATCGGGAGACCAATTTGTATCGGCACCAGTACGTGAATTCCCAGCTACTTATCTTCGAGAACCTAGTGAATGGATCGTTATCACGGTGAAACAGGATATCCTTCATCATGTTTTGCCGGAATTTCTGTCACCTCTTAGACAACAGCAAACCTATATCGTTTGTTTTCAAAACGGGTTGGGTCACATGGAAATGCTCCAGGAGCTTTTACCGTATGCTGATTTGTACGCGGTCGTAACCACCGAGGCCGCCAAGAGGAAAACATTAACAAAGGTTATTCATGCTGGAAAAGGGGAATCATGGTTAGGAAAGTGGCCTGTAGAAAAGCAAATGGTGGGGGAACATCATAAGGAGCAAGATGAGATACAGGCAATAAGTTTACTTGGAGCACTTTCATTAGCAGGATTCACCGCCCTTTTGTCGAAAGAAGTGGATACCATGATTTACCGGAAGCTCTTAATCAATGCTGTCATTAATCCGCTTACCGCCATTTGGCGCATTCCAAATGGTGGATTACTGGTTTCTGAGCAACGTATGCAGTTAATGAGAGAACTGTATGCTGAAGCTATTTCCGTCTATGAAGCCTGTGGCATAGTACATGAGGATAATGCATGGGATAACATTCTTGCAGTATGCCAGAGTACAGCAGGCAACACTTCATCCATGCTTGCTGATGTTCTTGCATCGAGGGCAACGGAAATCCGCTGGATTAATGGCAGTCTTGTAGAGATGGCAGAACGGTCCGGCATGGCAGTTCCATTACATCGCTGGATTTGTCAGCTAATTGAGGGCATGAGCGCGGAAGAGAGGTGAAGCTATTGGATTTATTACGGAATTCGTTCATTACTTTAAGCGTTATTCCGGTTGTTCCTTTTTTAATTGTTTATTATATAGGCATTGGTTTAAAGCGAGAGAAGAAAAAGACATTTTTATTAGCCATGGATGTGACTACCCTATTTTTATTGTTGTCGGTATCGGCCTTATTTAATAATCTATTTCAATCAGGTTTTGGGTTCTATCTTATACTACTTATTGTATTAATATCCGCTGGACTCATCGGAGGAGCGCAGAATCGCTTGAAAGGAAAAGTGGACGGAAAGCGCCTGCTTCGGGCGGTTTGGAGACTTAGCTTCTTATTTATGAGCATCGGGTACCTGTTATTTATGGTCGTCGGCCTTGTTAAGTACATATCACAAGCAATGTAATGTTTCAATGCTCCGGTGAAGCGTCAATGTCACAAAATATTAAATTTTTTTAAAAAATGTGTTTTCAGAAAACATTACTCTAGATTTTTTTGACCACTGGTTGTATAATCATAAACCATATACCACATTCTATTTAGGGGGAACTGCTAGATGAAGAAAAGTAAGAGTTTATTGCTCATGTTTGCACTGGTTCTTGTTATCAGCACAGTGCTTGCAGGCTGCGGCGGAAACAACACAAACAATGGCAGCAATGCTAACACGGGTAACACAGCTAACACCGGAAACACTGCAGACACAGGCAACACAGCTACCGATGAAAAATTGGCTGCTGACCAAACGCTTAAAATTAACCTGAGTGCAGAACCACCAACATTTGACCCTGCTCAGGCTCAAGACAGCCAAGCTAACACTGTCCTGAAAACAATGTATGAAGGTTTGACCCGCATGAATGATGAAACTGGCAAAGCTGAGCCGGGTATTGCCGAAAGCTGGGAAATTTCCGCTGACGGTCTGGTATATACATTTAAACTTCGCGATGCATTGTGGAGTAATGGTGATCCAGTAGAAGCAGCAGATTTTGTTCGTGCATGGAAACGCGTGCTCGATCCTTCAACTGACCCTACCGCACCATATGCATACCAATTGTACTATTTGAAGAATGGTGAAGAATATTACACTAAGAAAGTTACGGATTTCGCTCAAGTAGGCGTAAAAGCAGTTGATGCAAAAACGCTTGAAGTTACACTTAAAGCACCAACGCCTTACTTCCTTGGGTTGCTTTCCTTCTATACCTACTACCCTGTGCATAAATCCGTTGAGGGTAATGCTAAATGGGCAACCAGCAAAGATACTATGATTGTTAACGGTCCGTTCACGTTGACTGATTGGGTAACTGGTCAATCCTTGCAAGTAACTAAGAATGATAAATATTGGGATAAAGATTCAATTAAGCTTGGCAAAATCGACTTCTCCCTTGTAAACAGTGGCGCAACTGAGCTGTTGAGTTACAAGAACGGTGAATTGGATCGCGCTGGCGGACCTACCGGTGAAATTCCTACCGAACAGATTCCAATCGTTCAAAAAGAGCTTCCAAACGAATTCAACAGAAAAGGTATTGCAAGTGTATACTACTATGAATTCAACATTACTGAAAAACCTTTCACAAATGCTAAAATACGTAAAGCTCTTGCAATGTCCATCGATCGTCAAGTGTTGATCGATAACGTTACACTGGGTGGACAACTTCCAGCATTCGGCTTTGTACCTCCGGGTATCGCAGGCGCTGAAGGCGAATACCGTACTGCAGTTAAAGACAGCTACTTCACTGAAGATCTTGAACAAGCAAAAACTTTGCTCGCTGAAGGTCTGAAAGAAGAAGGTTTAACTAAACTGCCTACAGTCGAATTGACTTACAACACAAGTGAAGGCCACAAGAAGATTGCTCTGGCAATTGCTGATATGTGGAAACAGGCTCTTGGAGTTGATGTCAAAACCGTTAACCAAGAATGGGCTGTATTTATCGAGAACCGTCAACACCTGAACTACCAAGTAGCACGTGCAGGTTGGGTTGCTGATTATAACGATCCAATGACGTTCCTTGATATGTGGGTAACAGGCGGCGGTAACAATGATACTGGTTACGCTAATCCTGAATATGATAAACTGATCAACGACGCAAAGGCAAGCTCCGATCTGGCAAAACGCCAAGAGGATTTTGCAGCTGCTGAAAAAATGCTGATTGAGGATGATATGGTTCTGA
Source organism: Paenibacillus monticola (assembly GCF_009664975.1). Taxonomy (GTDB): domain Bacteria; phylum Bacillota; class Bacilli; order Paenibacillales; family Paenibacillaceae; genus Paenibacillus_AQ; species Paenibacillus_AQ monticola. The sequence goes on along the minus strand of NZ_WJXB01000010.1, from coordinate 93,519 downwards.
TTCCTCTTTACTACTACACTAACAACTCCCTGACTAAAGAGTACCTTAAAGGTGTAACTCTTGACTTCAGCGGTGGTATTGACTTGACTCGTGGATACCTGCTGGAGCACTAAGATAAACTTCAGGAGCAAACCTTAATAGTTAGTTGACTGAAGTTAGCACTATACTTCGGGATATATATGTGGAATTCCATATATATCCCTTTTTTTTTGTGTTTCCGGATAAATTCTATCTTTTGTGATAAATGACAAATCAAGGGAATAGACAAAGCTCCGTTTTTCTCATAAAATCAAAGGTATGCCATAAAAAAATGTCGAAGGAGGTGTTGATGAGGATGGTTCGTTATGTTGCCAATAAGTTTTTCTATATGCTGGTATCGCTATTTGTGCTGATTTCGGCTACTTTTTTTCTGATGAAGGCCATTCCGGGAGATCCGTTTACTTCTGAAAAGAAAGTTCCTCCAGAAATTAAAGCTCGCCTATATGAGCAATATGGATTGGACAAGCCGCTCTATCATCAATATTTTAAGTATTTGGGTGATATTGCTCAAGGGGATTTGGGAGTATCAATGAAACGACTGAATCAGGATGTAACGCATTTGATAGGACAAACCTTTTCAGCGTCTTTGAAGCTTGGAGTTGTCGCAATTATTGTGTCGGTTATTGTCGGAGTTATTCTCGGTATGCTGGCAGCACTTTACCACCGGAAATTTATTGATAGCGCTGCAATGGTGATAGCAGTACTAGGGATTGCGGTTCCGAGTTTTGTCGTCGCGTCCATACTGCAGTATGTATTTGCTTACAAGCTGCATTTGGTACCTGTATCAGGCTTTAAGGGTCCGTTATATTATTTTCTGCCTGTAGCAGCTTTATCAGCCCAGCCTATTGCTTTTATAGCCCGGTTGACCCGTTCCAGCATGTTGGAAGTACTGCATGCGGATTACATCAAGACGGCTAAAGCAAAGGGACTAAGCTGGTTCGCTATTTTGAGTCGTCATGTTCTTCGCAACGGAATTTTACCCGTTGTTACTTATATGGGACCAATGACAGCTAACATCGTAACCGGCTCTGTTGTCATAGAACAGATTTTTGGTATCGGCGGTATCGGCAAGCAGTTCGTCGAAGCGATAGGTGTTCGCGATTACACTGTTATTATGGGCATCACTATTTTTTATGGGGTACTGCTTATGTTAGCCCGTTTTATTACGGATATTGCTTATGTATTTATAGATCCACGCATCAAATTATCTGGAGGAAAGGAGGGCTAAACATTGGCATCAGATCATAATATGAACTTAAAACCTGAGGATTTCCTCAAAATTGGTGTAGATGAGAAGGAAGCAGAGGTCATTCAGCGGGAAAGTCTTTCCGCCTGGCAGGATTCTTGGCAGCGTCTGCGTCAGAATAAAATGGCGATGACCGCGCTCGTTATTCTTGGACTGATTGTTCTTGCTGCACTTATCGGTCCGCTATTCTCGAAATTCAACTATTATTCCAATGACTTGCTCCATACCAACAAGCCCCCTTCCTCCGATCACTGGTTTGGTACGGATGACTTGGGCCGGGATATTTTCGTGCGTACCTGGTACGGAGCGCGGATCTCATTACTGGTCGGTTTGGCTGCAGCAGCAATCGATTTGCTGATTGGTGTTATTTATGGCGGCATTATGGGCTATTTTGGTGGTCGTGTGGATAACATCATGAACAAAGTCTCGGAAATTCTTTACTCCATTCCCTATCTGCTTGTGGTAATTTTGTTGCTGGTAGTTCTTGAACCAAGTTTAGGAACAATTATACTGGCTCTGACCATTACGGGATGGATCACAATGGCTTGGATTGTACGCGGTGAAATTATGCAGCTTAAGAATCGTGAGTTTGTTCTGGCTTCCCGATCGATGGGTGCAGGTTCAGCCCGACTTTTGTTCCGTCATTTGCTCCCGAATGCCGTTGGTCCAATTATTGTGACGATAACATTGTCCGTTCCTAATGCAATTTTTGCTGAAGCATTCTTAAGCTTCTTGGGACTTGGTGTGCAGGCTCCTATCGCCTCTCTCGGTTCCATGATTAATGATTCACTCACTGGTTGGCTTTACTACCCGTGGCGGTTTCTATTTCCTGCGGTTCTGATAAGTTTAACTATGCTTTCCTTTAATATTTTCGGTGATGGTCTTCGTGACGCACTCGATCCTAAACTGAAGAAATAGGAGGTGAACATTGATGGAACCCATTTTACAAGTTAAGGATTTGCATGTTTCTTTTTTCGTAAAAGGCGGAGAGGTGCAAGCTGTCCGTGGTATGAATTTTGAAATAGGCAAAGGTGAAACGGTTGCCATCGTCGGCGAGTCCGGCAGCGGCAAAAGTGTAACCGCACAATCTATTATGCGGCTGATCCCTTCACCTCCTTCTAAAGTGAAACAAGGAGAAATTATTTTTCAAGGACAGAATCTGCTCGACATCAGTATGAAACAAATGGAATCTATTCGCGGCAAGGATATTGGCATGATCTTTCAAGACCCGATGACTTCTTTGAACCCAACCATCAGAGTGGGCAAACAGATAACCGAAGTTTTGATCAAACATCAGAAAATGTCAGCGGCCGAAGCGAAAAAGCAAGGTATCGAGATGCTGAATCTAGTAGGCATCAAAAATGCGGAGGCTCGCTTTAACCAATATCCTCACGAATTCTCCGGTGGTATGCGCCAGCGTGTAATGATTGCCATTGCACTTGCTTGCCGCCCGGCTCTGCTCATTGCGGACGAGCCGACAACGGCGCTTGACGTAACCATTCAAGCGCAAATTATGGACGTGATGAAAGAGATGCAGCAAAGATTGGGTACCTCCATCATTTTGATTACACATGATCTCGGTGTAGTAGCTGGCATGTGTGACCGGGTGATCGTGATGTATGCAGGAGAAGTGGTCGAAACAGGTACAAGCTGGGAAGTCTTCAAAAACCCGCAGCATCCGTATACCAAAGGCCTGCTGCGTTCGATGCCCCGTCTGGACCAAAAAAAGGGAGAGCCGCTTGTTCCTATCATCGGCACTCCCCCGGATCTAATCAAACCGCCGCTTGGCTGTCCGTTCACTGCACGCTGCAGCGAAGCCATGCAAGTCTGTGAACATATTGAACCCGGCGCTACAGAGTTCAGCGATACGCATATGGCCCGCTGCTGGAATCTGCATTCGATGGCCAAGGAGGTGCAGTACTCTTGAGTAAGAACTTGATCGAAGTTGAAGGTCTTAAGAAATATTTTAATGTAGGTAAAGGTAGAGTACTTAAAGCTGTAGATAATATTAACTTCACCATTCGTGAAGGCGAAACATTAGGTATGGTAGGCGAGTCAGGCTGTGGTAAGACTACTGCAGGACGTACAGTCCTTCGCTTGTATGAGCCAACTGCTGGAAGCGTGAAATATAATGGTGTCGATATATTCAAATTACCTACGGGTAAAATGAAAGCTATGCGCCGTGACATGCAAATGATCTTCCAGGATCCTTATGCTTCACTAAACCCACGCTTTACAGTGCAAGATATCATCGGTGAAGCGCTGGACATTCACGGTATGGCTGGAAGCCGTGCGGAACGTAAGAAACGGATTGAGGAACTGCTTGATATGGTTGGACTTAACCACGATCACGCTACTCGCTATCCGCATGAGTTCTCCGGTGGACAACGCCAGCGTATCGGGATTGCCCGCTCACTTGCAGTAAATCCTAAGTTTATCGTTTGTGATGAGCCGATTTCGGCGCTAGATGTGTCCATTCAGGCGCAGGTAGTTAACTTGCTGAAGGAACTGCAGGATCGTCTAGGGTTGACTTATCTTTTTATCGCACATGATTTATCAATGGTTAAGCATATCAGTGATCGCGTAGCGGTTATGTATTTGGGTAAAATGGTTGAACTGGCTGAGAGTGAAGAGCTTTATGCCAATCCTCTCCACCCGTACACCAAGTCGCTGCTATCTGCCATTCCGATTCCTGATCCGGAAGTAGAAGTTAACAAAAAGCGAATTATTTTGCATGATGAGCTTGGCACACCGATTTATTCACAGAACGAAGAGACGGATCAAGCAGAAACACAGCTGATCGAGGTTTCCAAAGGACACTTTGTAGCGAAGGCTTTTGCTTAATTTAAGGATGATGAATAACCGCCGGAGTTTCTCCGGCGGTTTTCGTTTTTTCTTGCAATTATAAGCTGTGGAGTTCTTATTCTTTGACGCCGCCCTCTACTTTGGATACAATCATAAGGAGTTTAAGGAGTTGGAGTTACATACAGTTGGAATAGTAGAACAGGAGGCAAAGGCGATGAATGTTGTACCGGAACCGCTCCCGGGCGGATCTGCGCTCGCACGCGACTATATAAACAATTACGAAAAGGTAGGACATTTGTACGGTGGGGACTTCCGTAATGTGGAGAGCAGAGAGAAACGGGCAGAGTGGCTTGATAATAATGAGGGCTTCCGAGCTGATCGGGCACAGGTTACGGATTACTTACGGACCTATAACCAAAAACACAATTCTCATGACGCGGTTGTGGCTTCGCTTAGACTGCTTGCGCAGCCAGGCACACTTGTGATTACCGGTGGCCAGCAAAGTGGCCTGTTCACAGGCCCACTGCTGGTTGTATATAAGGCAATGACAACGATCCTGGCAGCAAAGGAAGCAGGAGAACGTCTTGGACGTCCTGTGGTGCCGCTCTTTTGGATCGCTGGAGAAGACCATGACTGGGATGAGGTTAATCATACGTATGTATTGAACCGGACTCAGGAGATATCGAGAATTAAGATTGAGAAATCAGCGGAGGTTCGAGCTTCAGTTAGCGATCTGAAGATCGAGGCTGAAAGTTGGTTGCAGTCTGTGGAACAGCTGGACGGCTTGCTGCAGGAGAGTGAATTCAAGCCGCAGATTATGGAATTTGTGCGGGAATCCTCGCTTAATGCCAGCAATATGACGGACGCTTTTGCCAAGTTAATGGGTTCATTATTTGGTAAATTCGGTCTGATTTTGCTTGATTCTGCTGATCCTTCTCTGCGCAGACTGGAACAGCCCATGTTCTCCTCGCTGATTCTGCAGAATGATGAACTGGAGGCAGCTTACCTGAGTGCAGCTTCAGACATCACAGCAAGTGGCTATGAGCTACAGGCGGATGTGACCCCAGGCAACGCTAACCTCTTTTATATTCATGAGGGTGCGCGGATTTTGCTCCATAAAAAGGACGATCTCTTTACGGACCGTAAAGGTGTAGTTTCTTTTTCCCGCGAGGAATTACTGGACATCCTGAACAACCACCCGGAACGCTTTAGCAATAATGTACTAACGCGTCCATTGATGCAGGATTATGTGCTGCCAGTTCTGGCAACCGTACTCGGTCAAGGCGAGCTGTCGTATTGGGCGATCCCTCGGCAAGCGTTCGAGACCATCGGCGGACAGATGCCGCTTATTATACCGCGTATGTCTTTTACGCTGGTGGAGGGCACACTGCACAAGCATATGGACAAGTACCAGCTAACCTTTGAGGATGTTCATCAGGGCTTGCACGATAAAAGACAGCAGTGGCTTGCCGCTCAGGACGAGCTGGAGCTGGGTCGCCGGTTTGAGGAAACCAAGGCAACCTTCTTGGCGATGTATGAGCCACTGATTGAGCAGCTTGGGTCCATTCAGTCCGGATTGCTTAAATTAGGGAATAACAACAAAGATAAGATTATCGATCAGATCTCTTTTCTGGAAGGAAAAGCTCAAGATGCCATGGAGAAGCAGAACGAAGCTGCGCTTCGCCAATGGGAACGGATTGAGCAATCGCTAATGCCACTGGGTAAATTGCAGGAAAGAGTTTACAATATTATGTATTATATGAATCGTTACGGTACGGCTTGGCTGGACGAGCTTATGACAATTCCCGCAGATTATAGCGGAACGCACCGTATGATCTATATGTAACTTCTAACTAAGCGTATGCTTACGAAGTAAGTTTTGCACGAAGTAATTCAATGGAGTAGACGCTCACAAAACTTTTTAGGAGGATTAATTATGAGTTCTTTGTCTAAGCAAAACAGCATTGTTGCTGATATGTCACTCGCTTCCGAGGGGCATTTAAAGATCGACTGGGTTCGCCAGCATATGCCAGTCCTGAATCGTATTCGGGAGCAGTTCGAAGTAGAACAGCCATTCAAAGGCCTTAAGGTATCCATTACACTTCACCTGGAAGCGAAAACGGCTTATTTGGCGAAGGTGGTCAAAGCTGGTGGTGCCGAAGTAACAATTACGGGCTCCAACCCGTTATCTACACAGGATGATGTGTGTGCGGCGCTGGTAGAGGATGGGATTACGGTTTTTGCCAAATACAATCCTTCTCCCGAAGAGTTCAAAGCTCTTAACATCAGAGCGCTTGAATCCAAACCGGATCTGATTATTGATGATGGTGGAGATTTTGCAACCTTATTGCATTCGGAGCGTCCTGATCTGATGGTGAATATTCGCGGTGGTGCAGAGGAAACGACAACGGGTATTATCCGGCTTAAAGCACTTCAGAAGCAGGGAATGCTGAAGTTCCCGATGGTAGCCGTTAATGATGCATACTGCAAATATTTGTTCGATAACCGTTATGGTACAGGCCAATCCGCATGGGATGGAATCGTGCGTACAACGAATCTTATCGTAGCAGGCAAAACAGTAGTTGTCGTAGGTTACGGTTGGTGCGGCAAAGGGGTAGCCATGCGGGCCAAGGGTCTTGGTGCAAAGGTTATTGTTACTGAAGTAGACGCAATCAAAGCGGTCGAAGCTCATATGGATGGTTTTCATGTGATGCCGATCCTAGAGGCGGCGAAGCTTGGTGACTTCTTCGTTACAGTAACGGGCAATCGTTATGTAATCCGCGGTGAGCACTACGATGTGATGAAGGACGGAGCGATCCTCTGCAACGCCGGACATTTTGATGTAGAGGTGAACAAGCCGGAGCTATCTGAAAGATCGGTATCTCAGCGTACGGTTCGTAAAAATATCGAGGAGTACCAGCTACGGGATGGACGTAAGCTTTACCTCCTAGCCGAAGGCCGACTCGTGAATTTGGGTGCAGCCGACGGACATCCGGCGGAAATTATGGATACTACCTTTGCGTTGCAGGCGTTGTCGCTTAAATATGTGAATGATAACTATAAGAGCATTGGCGTTAAAGTTGAGAATGTTCCTTATGATCTGGATGAGCAGATAGCGCGCTACAAGCTGGAAAGTCTGGGCGTTGGCATCGACAGCCTGACTCCTGCACAGGTTGAATATCTGGACAGCTGGAATTTGAACGACTGATTAATATATGGTGTGACAAATGGGCCATGCAGCCGGACACAAGTCCGCTGACATGGCTTTTTCTTGTGGACTAGAAGAAATTGTGTGGAGAGATCAGGGAACAATTACAAATCCTGTTTAGAATAAATTACCATGCCCTAGAAAAAAGGTTTTTGATTTTTAATGGCGAATCTATTATGCTTAAGTGGTGAAAAGTGGGGCAAAGTGGGTAATAGGGGATTGGGAGTGGGGAAAACATGTTCATGGGTGAGTACCAACATAGCATTGACGACAAAGGCCGAATCATTATTCCGGCCAAATTTCGTGAATTGCTCGGAACCTCCTTTGTTGCGACCCGCGGCCTGGACTCCTGCCTATTTGTTTATCCCATGGATGAATGGGAAATCATGGAGCAGAAGCTCAAGAAACTTTCGTTAATGAAATCGGATGCTAGGGCATTCAGCCGCTTTTTTTTCTCAGGAGCGACGGAATGTATGTGGGACAAGCAGGGAAGGGTAAATCTGCCGGGTAATTTACGGCAGTATGCTAAGCTGGATAAGGACTGTATTATTCTAGGCGTTTCGAACCGGGTGGAGATCTGGAACAAGGAGCTATGGGAGCAGTACTTCGAACAGTCAGAGGAATCGTTCAACGAAATCGCCGAGAAATTGGTCGATTTTAATTTTGATTTATAACAAATACACATATCGAATTACTGCCCTGGAGGGATGAAGTTGTTTCACCACATCACGGTACTTAAGGAAGAAGCGACAGAAGGGCTGAACATCAAGAAAGACGGAATATATGTGGACTGCACGCTCGGAGGAGCAGGGCACAGTTCGCTTATTGCCTCAAAGCTCAGCGGCGAAGGTCGACTGATCTGTCTCGATCAAGATGAATGGGCTTTGGATAATGCAAGAGTTAGGCTGGCCGAGTATGGCGATAAGGTGGTCTTGATTAAGACCAACTTCCGAGATCTTGAAAGTGTGCTTAAGGAGTTGCCTTTTGTTCCTCAAGTGGAAGGCATTCCCCAAGTAGACGGAATCCTCTACGATCTTGGCGTATCGTCACCTCAGTTCGACGAAGGAGAAAGAGGCTTTAGCTACAATCATGATGCTCCGCTGGATATGCGGATGGACCAGTCAGCGTCATTGACTGCAGCGGATATCATTAATACCTGGTCTGAGAGGGAAATTGCCCGTGTGCTTTTCCAATATGGAGAAGAGAAGTTCTCACGGCGGATCGCCAAGAAAATTGTGGATCGAAGAGCCGAACAGCCTGTCAAGGGGACAGGTGAATTGGCTGAGCTTATCAAGGAAGGCATCCCGGCAGCTGCACGAAGAACGGGAGGACATCCCGCCAAACGCAGCTTTCAGGCTTTGCGAATTGCTGTTAATGATGAGCTGGGAGCTTTTGAAGAAGGATTGCATGAAGCTGTACGCTGTCTGGGGCCCGGTGGAAGAGTATCAGTGATTACATTTCATTCGCTGGAAGATCGGATTTGCAAGCAGATTCTAAGTAGCTATTTAAGCCGCTGTACTTGTCCGACTGACTTTCCATTTTGCGTATGTGGTGCTATAGGAACGCTTAAGTTGATTAACCGCAAACCGTTTATGCCTTCTGAGGAAGAGTTGGAACTTAACCCACGTGCCCGTTCAGCTAAGCTGCGCATTGCAGAGAAATTGTAAATGAGGATAAAGGAGAGTCAGAGATGGCCTATACCCGCGGAAATTTAGCAGTTCAACCCAAAAGAAAAGAAGAAGCAGATCGGCTTTACCGCCAGAAGACTAAAGTGGTTACCAGACGGATGGTTCTTCCGCTGCAGGAGAAGCTGTTGTACATGCTGACATTGGGGGTATGCGTCCTAGTAGCTGCTGCTCTAATTTGGCGTTACGTCCACATTTATGATTTGAACAAGCAGGCTCAGGAGCTGGATCAGCATATTTCGACAGCCAAGAAGCAGATCGCTAACTATCAGATGGAGAAGCAGAATCTGGAGCAGACGGTCGCACAGAGAGCTAAAGAAAACTTGGGATTTGTGGCGCCGGATGAGAATAAGACGATCTACATTGCTGAGAAAAAGGATAACTAGCTAAGACCTTAATGAACGATTGCCAAGATAAATAATAATGGAGTATGTGAGGTTCCCTATGGTAAAAAGAATAAAACTTCGCACGCTGTTTATAGGAGGGTGTATCACCCTCTTTTTTCTTGTTTTGATCGGTCGGGTATTCTGGATTCAGGTGCTGAATGGTGAGGATTGGCAGAAAAAGGCGGCCGCGCAATGGGCGCATACTTCTGATATCAAGGCACAGCGCGGTGTTATTACGGACCGCAATGGGAATATTCTAGCCAGTGATGTCCCTGCCTTTACTGTTGTTGTAGATCCGGAAGTCATTCATGAACAAGGGATCGGTGAAGAGGTCATCAAGGGATTGCATGACCTGCTGAACAAACCTGAAGATGAGCTGCGCACATTAATCGAGGCCAAGGATGATAAAGGCAAGTTCCTTAAGAATCGCGAAATTCGCAATGAAGGTTGGAAGATTGATCAGGAGCTTGCCGATAAGGTAACTGCATTTTACAAAGCTTTGGGTAAAGAACATGATATTCAGGAAACTGGGATTGGGCTCGTCAGAGAACAGAAAAGGTATTATCCGAAGAATACTTTGGCGGCGCAAATCCTTGGTTACACAGACAGAGATGGTAAAGCTATCATGGGACTTGAGAAATATTTTGATACCCAGCTTAAAGGGGCTGACGGCAAGCTTTTTTATCAAAGCGATGGGCAAGGGATAAAGCTGCCTGATTCGCAAGACTCTTATCAGCCGGTAGTCAATGGGAACAATTTCAAGCTGACGATAGATAGTACTATTCAGTATTATATCGAAGAGGCTATGAAAAAAGCCTATGACCAATATCAACCAACGAGTATAAGCGTTATTGCTGCTGATCCTAACACGATGGAAATTTTGGGGATGGCGAATATGCCTACCTTTAATCCCAATGAATATTGGAATACTACGGATCAGGGCGGGTTCTACAATCATGCCATCAAATCTACCTACGAGCCGGGCTCTACCTTCAAAATTGTTACGCTTGCCGCAACCGTACAGGAGAAACTCTTTAATCCGGATGCCAAATTTCTATCGGGACAGATCAAGATTAAGGGCTACAAGACGCCACTTCATGATATTAAACGTGCAGGTTGGGGTACTATTTCCTTCCTTGAGGGTGTGAAGCGTTCCAGTAACGTTGCTTTTGTTAAGCTGGGTTATGAAATGCTAGGTCAGGAGAAACTTTTAAAGTATATTAATGATTTTGGATTTAACGAGAAGACAGGTATTGATCTTCCTGGGGAAACGAGCGGAATAGTTAATCCTGACGAGAATCGCCCCATTGAAAATGCGACCTTGGCTTATGGGCACGGGAAGGTGCTAGTCACCCCGCTCCAGCAGTTGGTTGCCGTATCCGCTATTGCGAATGGTGGTAAGCTGATGACGCCGCATGTCGTCAAAGAGATTTCAGATCCAAATACCGGAAAAACAACAGTTACCAAACCTGTAGTAGTACGCCAGGTTATATCCGAGGCAAGCGCCAAGGAAACGGGCGGCTATTTAGAACAGGTTGTAGCTGACCAAGTTATCGGAACAGGACGCCATGCTTACATTGAGGGGTATCGTGTAGCTGGTAAGACAGGGACAGCGGTTAAAGTGGAAGGTAAGAATTATGTGAATTCCAAAGTGTTGATCTCCTTTATTGGTTATGCTCCGGTAGATAATCCGAAGATTGCAGTCATCGTAATCATTGATGAACCAAATGAGGAGGTTGGCGGGGGGACCGCAGCTGCTCCAGTTTTCAAAGAGATCGTATCCCAGTCCCTTCAGTATATGGGAGTTCCAAAGCTGGCTACTGAGGCAAGTGGTAAAGATGCGCCTAAGACGACGGCATCTGCACTTCGTACCACTCCTGATCTAACTGGAAAAACAATGAAACAAGCTAAGGAGTTGCTTCTGGCTGGAGGTTTTGATTTTGAAAGTGTGGGTGAAGGGGCTTCGGTGGTTAGCCAGTATCCTGCAGCCAAGTCGACGCTTGCCTCAGGCCAGCGTATCTATTTATTAAGCCAGCAGGGAAATAAGCCCACCATTCCGAATTTAAGCGGACAATCGCTGCGTGATGCCTTGGAGATTTTGAGCCTGCTGAAAGTTGGCATCACGGTAGAGGGCGAAGGTTATGTGACTGAACAGGTTGTGGGGACGAAGGACGGCAAGACGCTTGTCACTCTGAAGCTGAAGCCTTTGAATGAATACGGAGAAGATATTCCTGTAGCACCACCTGCTGATACTGACGTTACTGCAGAACAGTAAGTGAGCAACCTTTAGGCTTGTTCTAAGCCCTGTTTGTCCCGAATAGTCATGAGGTAAGTGATCATGTCTATGACAGGCGAAAGCGGGGGAGAACGGAATGAAAGTTTCGAAGGTTGTAACACGGCGGAGAATGCTGTGGACATTGGTGGGACTAGCAGTGTTGTTCGGTTCACTGGTCGTGCGCCTTGCTTATGTTCAATTATCGCAAGGGCAGGAATTAAGTGCTAAGGCAGAGGATTTGTGGCGCCGCAATATTCCCTTTACCGCCAAGCGCGGTGAAATATTGGATCGGACAGGAATTGCGCTGGCCTACAATGTCAGCTCACCGACGATTTATGCAGTTCCTGTGCAGGTGAAGGACAAGCAAAAGACAGCACAGCTATTAGCACCGCTGCTCGGTATGACTGAGGAGAAGTTGGTAACATTGCTGTCCAAAAGGGAGTCATCGGTGAAGCTACAGCCCGGCGGCCGCAAAATTACGATGGAGCTTGCCGCGAGCGTCCGTGATTTGCAGCTGCCGGGCATCGTTGTGGCTGAGGATAACAAACGGTATTATCCTTTCGGGGATCTTGCTGCACACATCTTAGGCTTTACAGGTATCGATAATCAAGGGATTACGGGTGTCGAGAATATTTATGATAAGCTGCTCCAAGGGATAGGCGGCAATATTTCCTATTTATCTGATGCGGGTGGCAGAATTATGCCCGGGTCCGCCGAGAAGTATTCCGCACCACAGGATGGTTTGAGTCTGGAATTGACGATTGATAAACAGATTCAGTCGATTATGGAACGCGAGCTGGATCAAGCTATGGTAAAATATCAAGCTCAGGGCAGCTGGGCAATAGCCATGAATCCAAAGAATGGCGAGATTCTGGCCATGGCCAGCCGACCGGGGTATGAACCAGGTCAGTATAAGGAATATGATGCTGCTACGTATAACCGAAATTTGCCGATCTGGATGACTTACGAACCAGGTTCTACATTCAAAATCATCACACTGGCTGCTGCGCTGCAGGAGGGCAAAGTGGATTTACAGAATGATCATTTTTTTGATCCTGGATATATAGAGGTTGGCGGGGCGAAGCTGCGCTGCTGGAAAAGTGGCGGCCATGGCAGCCAGACTTTTCTACAGGTAGTTGAGAATTCTTGTAACCCGGGGTTTGTAGCTTTGGGCCAGCGCCTGGGTAAAGATTCACTATTCAAATATATTCGTAATTTCGGCTTCGGTACCAAGACAGGTATTGATCTAAATGGTGAATCGAACGGTATATTGTTTAAGCCAGCCCAGGTGGGTTCGGTAGAATTGGCGACTACGGCATTTGGTCAAGGGGTCTCGGTTACGCCAATTCAGCAGATTGCAGCGGTGTCTGCGGCCATTAATGGCGGCAAGCTTTACAAGCCTCATGTGGCTAAAGCCTGGATTAATCCCGATACTGGTGAGACGGTATCGGAGGTGCAGCCCGAACTTGTCCGTGAGGTGATTTCGGAGGAAACCTCCAAGAAGGTGCGTGCAGCACTTGAGAGCGTAGTTGCCAAAGGCACAGGCCGGCCAGCTTTTATCGATGGCTATCGTGTGGGTGGCAAGACAGGTACTGCACAGAAAGTAATTAACGGCCGGTATTCTCCAACGGAGCATATTGTTTCCTTTGTGGGCTTTGCGCCTGCAGATGATCCGCAAATTATTGTATATACGGCAGTTGATAACCCGAAAGGCATTCAGTTTGGGGGTGTAGTAGCTGCTCCAATCGTGCAGAACATTCTGGAGGACTCCTTGCATGTCTTGAAGGTGCCTGAGCGCAGCGATCAACTCCCCAAAACGTACAAGTACGGCGAAACACCGATTGTCACTGTTCCGGATCTTACCGGAGCTACAGTACAAGATATTTATGAGGATATGAATATGAATTTTAACCTCGCCCGCTCAGGCTCGGGGACTACAGTCATCAATCAGGCACCAAAAGCAGGGGCTAGAGTGGAACAAGGCTCAACGATCAGGATTTATATGGGAGCAACGAGCGAATAATAGCAGAGTGAGGGATTACTATGAAAGTTAACGAATTGTCTGCTTGTCTTGCAGCTGCGCAGCTGTATGGAGATGGAGACGTAGAGATTACTGATCTTCAGGCGGATTCCCGCCGAGTAAAACCGGGCGATCTATTTATCTGTTTGCCAGGCCACACCGTAGACGGACACCAGTATGTAACGCAGGCTGCCGCTAGCGGAGCTGTTGCCATTGTATGTGAGCGTAAGCTGGAGACCACTTTGCCTCAGATAGTGGTGGATGACAGCCGGTTTGCCATGTCCGTTATGTCAAACGCCTTTTTTGGATCCCCAAGCAGCAAGATGAGAATGATTGGGGTTACAGGTACGAACGGCAAAACAACAACAACTTATCTGATTGAACAGATTATGCAAGACCAGAATATAAAGACAGGGTTGATCGGCACCATTGAAATGCGCTATGACGGGCAGAACTATCCTACATCCGGTACAACACCGGAATCGCTAGAGCTGCAGCGTTCACTCCATGATATGGCTGCTAAAGGGGTACAGTGCTGTGTGATGGAGGTTTCCTCGCACGCCATTCAACAAGGACGGGTGAAAGGGACTGATTTCCGCACGGCAATATTTACGAATCTATCCCAGGATCATTTGGATTATCATCATACAATGGAGGAGTATCGTGCTGTTAAAGGGCTATTCTTCTCTCAACTGGGCAATGTGATCTCTCCTTGGAAAGAAGAACGCAAGTATGCAGTGCTTAATGCGGATGATGAGGCCAGTGCCTATTTTGCGACCCAGACGGCAGCTGAAGTCATTACATACGGCATTGATAGTGATGCCAATGTCCGGGCCTCGCAAATATCGATTTCGGCAAAAGGAACATTCTTCCATGTCCGTACGTTTAAAGGAGAAGCAGACATTTCATTGCGTATGGTTGGTAAGTTCAACGTGTATAACGCGCTAGCCGCAATAACTGCTGCGCTATTGGAGGATGTGTCGCTCGCCGATATCAAAACCAGTTTAGAATCGGTTGCTGGTGTATCAGGACGGGTGGAGTCAGTGGATGCCGGTCAGGAATTTGCAGTCATCGTAGACTACGCCCATACGCCGGACGGATTGGAGAACGTGCTGAGAACGGTTTGCGAGTTTGCTGTCGGCAGAGTGCTTACCGTATTTGGCTGTGGCGGAGACCGTGACCGCACAAAACGGCCATTGATGGGTAAAATTGCTGCAAAATACAGCAGTTTGGTATTTGTAACCTCCGATAATCCTCGCACCGAAGATCCTCTGCTCATTTTGCGGGATATCGAAGCCGGATTAGAAGAAGATGGCGTATCCCATGATCAGTATGAATTGATTGCTGACCGGCGGGAAGCGATCAGGAAAGCTATTGAAATGGCAAGCCCCGGCGATGTAGTATTGATTGCGGGGAAGGGTCATGAGACCTATCAACTGATTGGCGGAGTGGTTCATGATTTCGATGACCGCGTCGTCGCTAAAGAAGTTATAAGGGGCCGAAGCTATTGATTACAAGAACACTGGGGAATATTGCTGCCATGTGCGGGGGCGAACTTCTTGCTTCCGAAGCCGGAGCTGTAGATACAAAGATTGCTGGAGTCGTTACCGACTCTCGTAAGATTACGCCCGCCTGTTTGTTTGTTCCACTAGCCGGGGACAATTTTGACGGCCATCATTACAGTGCTGCAGCTCTTGCTGCAGGAGCTGCCAGTACATTGTGGCAACGGAATAAGGGACCCGCACCAGAGGGCACTGTCATTGTGGTGGAAGATACGCTGACAGCACTTCAGCAGCTGTCCGCTGCTTATTTGAATGAAATCGCGCCACATGTTGTCGCAATTACGGGCAGCAACGGCAAAACGACAACCAAGGATATCGTTACAGCTCTACTCCAAGGACAATATGTGGTCCACAAAACACAAGGGAATTTCAACAATCATATTGGTCTGCCGCTTACGATACTAGCTATGGCTGAGGATACGGAAATTATCGTACTGGAAATGGGCATGAGCTCGCGGGGAGAAATTGCTCTCTTGGCTTCCTTGGCCCCGCCTGATGTTGCTGTAATTACCAATGTAGGCGAGTCACATCTATTGCAGCTTGGGTCCCGCGAGGAAATTGCCCGCGCCAAACTGGAAATCGCCGAAGGATTGAAGCCGGGAGGGCTGCTGATCTACAATGGCGATGAACCGCTGTTGGCGGAGATCATGCTGGAGCCTTCCTTCCGTGCGCCAGAGGGAATGCAGACCTTTCGCTTTGGACTAAATGCGGATAACGACGATTATCCAACAGGAATGATGTCTCATAGCGGAGGAATGACCTTTACGTCACATCTGTATGAGGAGCATGCTTTTACATTGCCATTGCCAGGCCGACATAACGTAATTAATGGTTTGGCTGCACTGGCTGTTGCCCGTCAATTCGGGGTTGCGGAGGAGAGCATTGAAGTGGGTCTAAGTACACTCAAGTTGACCGGTATGCGGATTGAGGTTATGCAGACAGCTTCCGGGCTAACGCTTCTGAATGATGCTTATAATGCCAGTCCCACCTCGATGAAAGCTGCAATAGATGTATTGCAGTCCATGAAATGCAGCGGCAGCAAAATTGCTGTACTGGGGGACATGCTGGAACTCGGGCCGGAGGAAGTTCAGTTTCATCAAGGAATCGGTCACTATCTCGATCCTGCCGAGATTGATCTTGTTTTTACTTACGGGACACTGGCCAGCAATATTGCTGCCACCGCAAAGCAACGATTCGGCAAAGAGCGAGTGTTTTCTTTTACCGACAAAGCTGCCCTGACTACTCTCCTGCTGAACATATGCAAACCCAAGGATATCGTCCTGTTCAAAGCATCCAGAGGGATGAAGCTGGAGGAAGTCCTGAACAATCTCAATACTCATTATCAGACTTGAAAATAATGGAGGGGGTGAACCCATGGATTATCAACTACTTCTACTGACTATTGCTGTATCCTTTATCCTTGCGGTCATTGCCGCTCCGCTCTTCATTCCGCTTCTGCGCAGGATGAAATTCGGACAGCAGGTCCGTGAAGACGGACCTCAAACCCATTTGAAGAAGGCGGGAACGCCTACAATGGGCGGGATCGTGATCATTGTGGCTTTCACATTGTCTTATCTGAAATTTTCTGTAGTGAATACCGATTTTTATGTCCTTTTAGTTGCTACACTGGGCTATGGATTGATCGGATTTCTGGATGATTACATCAAAATCGTGTTCAAACGTTCTTTGGGGCTTACAGCGAGGCAGAAGCTGTTCGGCCAATTGCTGGTTGGAGCCGTAATGTGCGGCCTTCTAATCTCTGCCGGGCATAGTACAAATATTAGTATCCCGGGCACAGCAATGAGTTTTGATTGGGGTGGTTGGTTCTATTATCCATTTATTATCGTGATGATGATGGCTATCACAAATGCGGTTAATTTTACCGATGGAGTAGATGGATTGTTGTCCGGTACAAGTGCGATTGCCTTAGCCGCTTATGCGGTGGTAGCGATGCAAGCAACCTCTATTGCTGCTGGTGTATGCGCTGCGGCAATGATCGGGGCTGTACTTGGCTTCTTGGTATTCAATGCCTATCCAGCCAAGGTATTCATGGGCGATACAGGTTCATTCGGTATTGGCGGTGCAATCGGAGCCATAGCCATTGTGACTAAGAGTGAATTGCTTTTTGTGATCATCGGAGGCGTGTTTGTGATTGAGATGCTGTCTGTCGTGTTGCAGGTAGCCTCCTTTAAGACTCGCGGTAAGCGTATATTTAGAATGAGCCCGATTCACCACCATTTTGAACTCGGCGGTTGGTCGGAGTGGCGGGTTGTCGTGTCATTCTGGGCGGTTAGCTTGGTGCTGGCGGCCGTTGGACTTTATATCAGCAAGGGGTTGTAGAGAATGAAACATCCAGATATGTATCGTGGTGAAGAGGTTGTTGTTCTGGGGCTTGCCAAGAGTGGAGTCCAGGTCGCTAAGGTGCTGCACGAACGCGGCGCCATAGTTACGGTTAATGATAAAAAGGAAAGAGAACAAAGTCCCGAAGCTTCCGAACTGGAATCTTTGGGAATTTCTGTTATATGTGGAGGGCATCCCGCTGGATTAATCCATGAAGGTGTAAAACTTGTGGTTAAGAATCCGGGTATTCCTTATTCCGTACCTCCTGTCCAAGATGCCCTTAAGCTTGGAATTGAGGTGGTAACAGAGGTTGAGGTGGCTTACCGTCTTTGCGCTGCGCCGATGATCGGCATTACCGGCTCCAATGGCAAAACGACTACAACGACCTGGGTAGGCCGTATGCTGGACGCTGTGGGTATGAAGCCAATAGTAGCCGGGAACATCGGTACGCCGCTCTGTCAGGCCGCACAGGAGGCCTCGGAGGACAATTGGATGGTCGTCGAGCTTAGCAGCTTCCAGCTCAAAGGGACGGAGACGTTCCGTCCCAAGGTAGCCTGTCTGCTAAATGTCGCTGAGACGCATCTTGATTATCATGGGGATATGCAGGATTATGTTGCTTCCAAAGCAAAACTGTTCGCCAATCAAACAGCAACTGATACGGCTGTACTAAACTGGGATGATCCTTTTTGCCGGGAGCTTGTACCCTATGTAAAAGCAAACATTCTGCCCTTCTCGATGACCGAGGAGCTGGTTCAGGGTGTCTTTGTCCGTCCTTCCTTTGTACCGGATACAGATGACGACCTGAAACGTGAGATTATCTACCGTGATTATGCAGAAGGAGAAACTGTAATTGCAGCTGTAGATTCCATTGGCCTTCCCGGCCGCTTTAATATTGAGAATGCACTGGCGGCCTGTGGAGTTGCTATTGCCGCCGGAGCAGATCCTGCGCTGCTGGCAGAATCATTGTCTTCTTTCCGCGGTGTGGAGCATCGTCTGGAGTATGTAGCCGATAAGGGTGGAGCCGCTTATTTCAACAATTCCAAAGCCACCAACTCCAAAGCGACTACGATGGCGCTGACTTCATTTCGTCAGCCGGTTGTGCTGATTGCCGGTGGATTGGACCGTGGCTCCGATTATATGGAGCTGCTGCCTGTCCTGAGCGGGCACGTCAAAGCCCTGGTGGCGATGGGACAGACAAAGGACAAGCTTATCAAGGTAGCAACGCTTGCAGGATTAAAGCATATTATCTCCGTCGATACTGGGGAAAGCGCCGCCGCCGTGCTGCAGCAGGCTGTGCGGGAGGCTTCCGCTTTGGCGGAAGCGGGAGACGTTGTTCTCCTGTCTCCTGCCTGTGCCAGTTGGGATATGTTTACATCCTATGAGGAGCGCGGGCGTATTTTTAAAGAGGCGGTGCATAACCTTTAAGTAGGGGGGTGGATAAGCCCCTACTACGGATGCAAGAGGTGTGCTCCTGATGAACAAATCTCGTCATGCGCCCGATATTTGGCTGCTGATTCCTATTCTATCTTTGCTGACTATTGGGATGGTGATGGTATACAGCGCCGGGTCCGTTCTGGGCTTCCGCAATTATGGAGATTCGTTTTATTTTGTGAAAAGACAGCTTTTATTTGCCGGTCTGGGATTGATCGCGATGTTCATCACCGCGAACACCGAATACCGACGCCTGAAGGTTCTGGCGAAGCCAGCGCTGATGGTCTGCTTCATTCTGCTTGTTATGGTGCTCATTCCGGGCATTGGTGTCGTGCGCGGAGGTGCGCGCAGCTGGCTTGGGATCAGCTCCTTCGGAATTCAGCCTTCCGAGTTCATGAAGATGGGGATGATCCTCTTCCTGGCTAATTGGCTGGGGCGTGAGGATTATGATATTTCCTCCTTCACTCGCGGGTTGCTTCCTCCCCTAGCGTTAATAGGTTCTGCTTTTGCGCTGATCATGCTCCAACCGGATCTAGGCACGGGCACCGTTATGTTTGGCGCTGCTTTGATGATGATCTTTACGGCAGGGGCCAGCATGAAGCATCTGCTCTCGCTTGCTGTAGCGGGCATCGCTGGCTTCGCTGCGCTGATTGCGGCAGCACCTTATCGTTTGCAGCGGATTACAGCTTTTCTTGATCCCTGGTCGGACCCGCTTGGCGCAGGCTATCAGATTATTCAATCCTTATATGCAATCGGCCCGGGTGGTCTCGGCGGCCTGGGACTGGGTATGAGCCGGCAAAAGTACAGTTATGTACCCGAGCCGCAGACTGATTTTATTTTTTCCATATTGGCCGAGGAGCTGGGGTTTATCGGTGGATTAGCGGTGCTGATCCTATTTCTGATCCTGATCTGGCGTGGGATGAAGGTAGCGATGAGCCTGCCTGACCGGTTTGGAAGCTATCTGGCCGTAGGCATCGTCTGTATGGTGGCTGTTCAAGTCATTATCAATATAGGCGTTGTTATCGGTCTGATGCCGGTTACTGGCATTACGCTGCCTCTGATCAGCTATGGGGGCTCATCGCTGACCCTGATGCTCACGGCGCTCGGCATTCTATTGAACTTATCCCGTTATGCGAGGTGAAAGAGATGCGTATAGTATTAAGCGGTGGAGGCACGGGTGGACATATTTATCCTGCGGTAGCCGTAGCTAGACAGTTGGAAGCCGAAGAGGGTGACACAGCCTTTCTGTACATTGGAGGATCACGTGGGCTTGAGAGCAAGCTTGTTCCCCAGGAGAATCTCCCGTTCAAGTCTATCGACATTACCGGCTTTCGGCGGAAGCTGTCCATGGACAATGTGAAGACGGTGATGCGTTTCCTAAAAGGAGTTAAGGCTTCAAAAATAATGTTAAAAGAGTTCAAACCCGATGTTGTTATCGGTACGGGTGGATATGTATGCGGTCCAGTTGTCTACGCAGCCTCACGTCTGGGCATTCCAACCTTGATCCATGAGCAGAATGCAGTTCCAGGCTTGACGAATCGCTTTCTCAGCCGGTACGCAGATACAGTGGCTGTGAGCTTTGAAGGAATGGAGTCCGCTTTTCCGGCTTGTAAACATGTCATTTATACCGGTAACCCTCGCGCTACTACCGTAGCTACAGCAAGTCCACAAAAGGGATTTGCTTCATTAGGGATACCAGAAGGCAGCACTATTGTGCTGATCGTCGGCGGCAGCGGTGGAGCGAAGGCTATCAATAACGCGATGATTGAGATGGTTCCTTTTTTGGGTAAGGGTAAAGGAGTTCATTATGTTTATGTAACGGGCGATGCTTATTTCGAAGCCACTCGCAAGGAAGTGAGTCAAACGCTGGGTGAACTTCCGAATTGGATTCATGTTCTACCCTATATTCATAATATGCCGGAGGTCCTGGCTTGTACTTCTCTGATCGTGAACCGGGCGGGTGCTTCCTTTCTCGCTGAGATTACAGCTTTAGGTATCCCTTCCGTGCTCATTCCTTCCCCTAATGTGACGAACAATCACCAGGAAGTGAACGCAAGACAGCTGGAACGCAGTGGTGCTGCTGTAGTGCTGCTGGAGAAGGATTTGACAGGGCAAGCCATGTTTGAAGCCATTCAACAGATCATTGGAGTAGAAGCCGTGCACCGTAAAATGTCAGTGGCTTCCCTAAGTCTTGGCAAAAGGGATTCGGCTGCAGTGGTTGTACATGAGCTGCGGAGGCTTGCAGGGAAGAAGACAAAGAATTCATAAGTCAGCTGTGTTGCACCTCGTCTACTCGTCCTATTGGTAGCTGCTGTCACACACCCGAGGGAACGAACATAGGATAATCCTATAATCGTGACAATCACCCAGATCGCACTAAGAAGTGTTCGTGGTGGGTGAGCGGTAATCTCGGAGGTGATACATTGGACAAATTGGTGATTGAGGGTGGAAGTCCCTTGTCAGGCACCATACGTATCCATGGAGCAAAAAATGCGGCGTTGCCAATTCTAGCGGCAAGTCTGCTGGCCGAAGGAGTTCACTCACTGCACAATGTGCCGAAGCTGCTGGACATCGAGACCATGCTGGATATTTTGGGTCGTTTGGGTTGTACAAGCGCGCATGAAGAGGAAACGGTGACGATAGATACGTCATCTGTGGGTACTTCTCATGTTCCTGAGGATCTGATGCGACAGATGAGATCCTCTATTTTTCTGATGGGACCGTTGTTATCCAGATTTGGCGAGGTAACGATTTATCAGCCAGGAGGCTGTGCAATCGGTGAACGCAAAATTGATCTTCATTTGCAGGGCCTGCAGGCGCTCGGAGCAGAGATCCAGGAGAGTAACGGTCGGATTTCCTGTCGCGCTGCTAAACTGTTGGGTTGTGATATTCATTTAGACTACCCGAGTGTAGGCGCGACGGAAAATATCATGATGGCTGCGGCCATGGCTGAAGGTTGTACAACGATATCGGGTGCGGCCAGAGAACCGGAGATCCAGGATTTGCAGAATTTTTTGAATAAAATGGGTGCTCAGATTATCGGGGCAGGTACCGATACGATTACGATTCAAGGTGTGAAGAAACTTTATCCTTGCACATACGAGGTGATACCTGACCGGATTGTGGCCGGAACAGTGATGATCGCTGCCGCGGCAACGCGAGGTAATGTGACTTTGACACACACCAATGCCGGACATTTGACTTCCCTCATTCATGTGCTGAGGCGCGCAGGTGTTCAAATTACAGTATGCAATGATATAATTAATATCAGCTGTATGGGACGTCCTCGTGCAGTCGAGAGAATTGTTACCTCTCCGTACCCCTCGTTTCCCACAGATTTGCAATCTCAGGTTATGGTATTACTGTCGCTGGCCGATGGATTTAGTGTAATCAAGGAGACGGTATTCGAGGGACGCTTCAAGCATGTGGAGGAGATGGCCCGGATGGGTGCGGATATCTCCATTGATCTGAACCGTGCGTTCATTCGCGGCGTACAAAGACTTTATGGTGCTACGGTCGAAGCTACTGATTTACGGGCTGGAGCGGCGTTAGTGATTGCTGGACTCGCTGCCCAGGGAACGACGGTCGTGGAGCAGGCGCATCATATTGATCGTGGATATGAAGGTATCGAGAAGCTGTTTCAGAAGCTCGGCGCACACATCAGTCGGAAGGTACCCGTAATGGGTCCGTTAGATTTGGCCAATTAAAGCTCCCTGTCTCCTTTTAGTTCAATAGCAGAAGGAGACAGGGTCTTACCACGGAGATAAGAGAATGCCTACAACCCGTTTACCTCTTCTTAAAGAGGACAAGCCTAAGAAAAAAATGAGTCGTAAAATTACGGCAATCCTGCTGCTGCTGTTCACTGCGCTTCTTGCTGTGATTTTTTTCAGATCGTCTGTGAGCCGGATTACGGAAATCAATTTTCAGGGAAGCCAGTATTCCTCACGTGAGGAATTATTGTCCCAGAGCAAGCTTAAGATTGGTGGACAATTCTTTGCTGTCTCCACGAATTCAGTCGAGGATTCTCTGAAAGAGCTTAAGACCATTCAAAAGGCAACGGTAGAGAAGAATTTCCCCGGTGTGATATCGGTTCGTATCGAGGAGTATCCTGCAGTTGCTTACGAGTTGGACGAGGTAGGAAGCTTGAAGGCGATTTTGTCCAGCGGAGCAGCGGTTCCGATTAACGAGACGGGTATAGCAGTAGAGAAGCCTATACTTACGAACTGGGATGCCTCAGACCCGTATAAGGCGAAACTGTGTCAGGCGCTGGCCAGTATTCCTAACCAACTGACAAGTGATATATCCGAAATTGTTCCATCACCTACGCTGTCTTTTCCGGACCGTATCAAACTGTATACAAGATCGCGTTTCGAGGTCATTACAGCTATTTCACTACTCAAGGATAAGGTTGAATATTTGAATCAGGTGATTGAGACGGAGCAACCGGGATTGATCAAGATGCTTGAAGCGGATTCCTACGTGCCTTTTCAGCCGATAATTGAGGATAAAGAGGACATACAAGAGTAAATAGTCCCTACTAATACTTCGGAAAAAATGCTACAATCTGGTTTATGGGCAATAAGCTGCATCCCTCTTTTTTCTCCGGATTTTTTGAAATTCGAGCCTAATTATGGATGGAATTCCTCTATTTTGCTTATATTTATGCAGTGAATGGTTTTCTTTCAGAAATTGAGCAGAATTCATTTACAATTGGAGTGTTGTTATATTATTCCATTCAAAAAATTTGTAGAAAAAAGAGGGAAAGGATTAGGTATGTTGAATATGTACAGAGATATGTTTTCCTGGACTGGGAAAATGGCTTTACAAATTATTATGATAATAACAGGAGGTGCCATAGGACTTGAGCAACAATGACATCATTGTTAGTTTGGACATCGGTACATCCAAAGTTCGGGCAATTATTGGGGAAGTTACCAATGGAACCTTTAATATTATTGGCGTTGGATCTGCTGATTCGGAAGGAATACGCAAAGGTGCGATTGTAGATATCGATCAGACTGTGCAATCGATCAGAAGCGCTGTAGAACATGCAGAGCAAATGGTCGGTATTCAAATATCCGAGGTCTATGTTGGTATTTCTGGCAATCATATCGGCCTGCAATCCAGCCACGGTGTAGTGGCCGTTCAGAATGAGGATCGTGAAATCGGCGAAGATGATATCGAACGCGTAATGAAGGCTGCGGAGGTTATTGCATTGCCTCCTGAGCGCGAAGTGATCGATGTTGTTGCTAAACAATATATCGTCGATGGCCTTGAAGGTATCCAGGACCCGCGCGGGATGATCGGCGTTCGTCTGGAAGTCGAAGCAACCATTATTACCGGAGCCAAGACACCAATACATAATTTGCTGCGCTGTGTAGAGAAATCAGGACTGAAAGTTAAGGATCTTGTGCTGATGTCTCTTGGAGCGGGTGGATTAGCGCTTTCCAAAGACGAGAAGTCAATGGGCGCTGTACTGGTAGATATCGGTGCTGGTTTAACGACAATAGCTGTATATTCAGAGGGTTCTCTTTGTGCAACCTCCACGATTCCGATCGGCGGAGAATTTGTTACTAATGATATTGCTTATGGACTCAGAACACTTACCGACCAGGCAGAGAAGGTAAAGCTGAAATATGGCTGTGCTTGGATTGACGATGCAGCCTCGGATGTGGTGTTCAAAGTACTGCGTATCGGCAGCAATGTGGAGAAAGAGTTTAATCAAGAGGATCTTGCGGCTATTATTGAGCCGAGGGTTCAGGAAATATTCCATCTGATTCATCAGGAAGTGAAACGTCTTGGTTATAGTGAGCTTCCTGGAGGTTATATATTAACGGGTGGTACTGTATCCATGCCTGGCGTATTAAAGGCAGCCCAGACAGAGCTATCTGCATCTGTACGTATTGCTGTGCCTGATTATATAGGTGTACGAGACCCCGGATTTACCGGTGGTGTAGGTATCCTGCATAATGTTGTTCGCAGATTACGTGGACGAAGCAATGGCGGAAGCAGTAATAAGAAGACGGTTAGTAGAAGCAAACAGAACGCCGCACCCAAACAGGACGCGGTTCGCAAATCCGGTTTGGTAGAACGTCTAAAGAATATGTTCAGCGAGTTCATATAATTGTAAGTTCAGAATACTTGGACCGGGCATCCAAGCACATAGGGGGAGAGGGATCATATGTTAGAATTTGATTTTGAAATGGAAAGCTTGGCGCAAATTAAAGTCATCGGTGTGGGCGGCGGCGGCAGCAATGCAGTCAACCGGATGATTGAAAATGGCGTTCAAGGTGTGGAATTTATCACAGTTAATACAGATGCCCAAGCGTTGCATATGGCCAGATCTGAGCATAAGCTACAAATCGGGGACAAGTTGACCCGAGGATTGGGTGCAGGCGCTAATCCTGAAGTCGGCAAGAAAGCGGCTGAGGAATCCCGTGACTTGATTTCGAATACCCTCAAGGGTGCTGATATGGTTTTTGTTACCGCAGGAATGGGCGGGGGCACGGGTACAGGTGCTGCACCTGTCATCGCTGAAATAGCCAGAGAATGTGGAGCCTTGACTGTGGGCGTTGTCACTCGTCCATTTACCTTCGAAGGTAGAAAGCGTTCCAATCAAGCAGAGATTGGAATCGAAGCTTTGAAAGAAAAGGTAGATACCTTAATCGTTATTCCGAACGATCGTTTGCTCGAAATCGTCGACAAGAAAACACCGATGCTCGAAGCATTCCGTGAAGCGGATAATGTGCTTCGTCAGGCGGTACAAGGGATATCAGATCTGATCGCCGTTCCGGGATTGATCAACCTTGACTTTGCAGATGTGAAGACGATTATGACCGAACGCGGATCAGCGCTAATGGGTATCGGAGTTGCTGCCGGGGAGAACCGAGCTTCGGAAGCAGCGCGTAAAGCTATTATGAGTCCACTCTTAGAAACCTCAATTGAGGGTGCTCGCGGCGTGATCATGAATATTACAGGGGGTTCGAATCTCTCGTTGTATGAGGTCAATGAAGCTGCTGAGATCGTTACCTCAGCTTCTGATCCGGATGTAAATATGATTTTTGGTGCTATCATTGATGATAGCATGAAGGATGAAATTAAAGTCACGGTTATTGCGACCGGCTTTGAACATAAACCTTCTCCGACAGCCCCACCTCGTCGCCCGGCTGCTAATGCAAATGAACCAGCCGCCGATAAGAATGCCAACTTGCGCCCGTTCGGCAATCAGACAACCTCTGATCAGTTGGACATACCGACGTTCCTACGTAACCGTACACGCGGTAATAACGATTAATAAAACTTAACTCTTATTTAACGGAAGGGTATCTCAGCAGCCATTTAGATGGCTGCTGAGATACCCTTTTTTTGCGTTGATAAGAATTTATAGATTTCATACCATAACTTATCCTTATATTTATGTTTAACTCTTCCCCGCTATAACTCGACAAAAAAAACGCAGGAATGCCTCCCAAGTTTAGACAGACTTTGAATGTGAGACTTTCTATACTAATCTTATCGTCCAAAAAAGAGAGCCTGATCCGTTCTTGACTTCGGGATAGATTTCACGGTTATAGGCAGGTGAATGTCCTGGTTGTTTATATTGACTTGATTTTCGCCGCCAATTTGCTGATCGACGGAATATTGTTATGGCTGACAGGCTGGCTGGTCAAGCTCAAGATGTCCTGGTGGCGGCTGGCCCTCTCGGCCTTGGTCGGTGCTCTTTATGTAGTAATGATGTTCGTACCGGAGCTGTCTTTCCTGTACACCTTCCTCATCAAGTTCGGTTTGTCGCTCTTTATGCTGTGGATTGCCTTTGGTTTTACAAGTCTGCAAAGCTATCTTCGTTCGCTTGGAGCTTTCTATATTATCAATTTTGCGGCGGCAGGCGGTATATTGGGCATTCACTATTTGCTGCAGAGCTCGGGGGATATTTGGAATGGCATAATGTTCACAGCTTCCGGGGGGCATGCCTACCGATTGCAAATCGGCTTTGGGTTTGTCCTTGTAATGATTCCCCTTGTGTTGGTCTGCTTCAGAGCAGTGCATTCCTCACGGATCAGAAGGGAACAGCTTGAATCCTACATCGGTGAGGTGATCGTAGAAATCGACGGAGTAACCGTTTCCTGCCCAGGACTGCTGGATACAGGCAACCGACTTTGTGATCCTTTGACCCGTATTCCGGTAATGGTCATGGAGGCATCTATTTGGGAGGGGTATCTTCCTGCTTCCTGGAAAGGGAGACTCACTCAGGATGGAGCGGACAGACTTTTGCTGGAAACGGACGGGCAGTCTTTTGCTTGGCAGGACAGGATTCGGCTTGTGCCCTATAGGGGGATTAACCGTGGAGCATCCTTTATGCTCGCACTGAAGCCTGACCTTGTGGTGATAAAGCTTGGTGAAGATACCTTTTATAATAAAAGGGTGCTTATCGGGCTGGATGGCGGGACACTGTCGGGAGACGGTGCGTACCGGGCGGTCATACATCCTGATCTGGCCCTAAAGAATAGCGTCGAAGCGCTGCCTTCCTAAATGGGCCTGTCGCTGAAAGCGGGAATGGAAACTTCACACACGACGAACCGTGCACTTCTTGGAGGAGGAACAATAATGGTCAAATGGAAAATAGTACTGCAGCTGCAATATTACCGTATGCTATTTTTGCTGGGGCTGAAGAGCCAGGAAATCTACTATATAGGCGGGAGTGAGGCTCTGCCACCGCCGTTGACACGAGAAGAGGAGGAATACCTGCTCCAGCGGTTGTCTAGCGGTGATGCGGCTGTCAGGGCTATGCTGATTGAACGTAATCTGCGGCTGGTAGTATACATTGCCCGCAAATTTGAGAATACCGGCATCAATATTGAAGATCTTGTCTCCATTGGTGCGATCGGTTTGATTAAGGCGGTCAACACGTTTGATCCTGAGAAAAAAATCAAGCTGGCCACTTATGCTTCACGCTGCATCGAGAATGAAATCTTGATGTATCTGCGGCGCAATAGCAAGACGCGGAGCGAGGTTTCTTTTGATGAACCGCTTAATATCGATTGGGATGGCAATGAATTATTGCTCTCAGATGTTCTGGGAACAGAGAATGACACGATTTACCGCAACATTGAGGAACAGGTGGACCGCAAGCTGCTGCAGAAAGCGCTTGAGAAGCTGAGTGAGCGGGAAAGACTCATTATGGAGCTGCGGTTCGGGCTGCGTGGGGGCGAGGAAAAGACACAAAAGGATGTTGCGGATCTGCTCGGTATATCCCAATCCTATATTTCGCGTCTGGAGAAAAGAATTATCAAGCGGCTGCGCAAGGAGTTCAACAAGATGGTGTAAGTCGAAATGTTCGAGGAATAAAATGGCCACCCGGGGAGATAATGTACAGTAATGTTTCTCCTTGGGAGGTAAATCATCATGACCCGAAATAAAGTCGAGATTTGCGGTGTGGACACCGCTAAGTTACCCGTTCTGACGAATGTGGAAATGAGGGCACTGTTCACTTCGCTGCAGCAGCAGGGCGAGCGATCCGCCAGAGAGAAATTGGTAAATGGTAACTTGAGACTTGTTCTGAGCGTTATCCAAAGATTCAATAATCGGGGAGAGTTCGTTGACGATTTGTTTCAAGTAGGCTGTATTGGGCTGATGAAAGCCATCGATAACTTTGATTTATCGCAAAATGTTAAATTCTCCACCTATGCTGTACCGATGATTATCGGTGAGATTCGCCGGTATCTGCGGGATAACAACCCGATACGGGTATCGCGGTCACTGCGGGATATTGCTTATAAAGCACTGCAGGTACGCGACAGTCTAACCAATCAGAATTCACGGGAGCCCACGATATTTGAAATATCAGAAGCGCTGGGCGTGCCCAAAGAAGATGTCGTATTTGCTCTTGATGCCATTCAGGACCCGGTCTCTTTATTCGAACCGATTTACCATGATGGTGGCGATCCGATTTATGTAATGGATCAGATTAGTGATGACAGGAATAAAGATGTCTCTTGGATCGAAGAAATTGCGTTGCGTGAAGCGATGCGAAAGCTGGGTCAACGTGAGAAACGGATTCTGTCCATGCGCTTTTTTGAGGGGAAAACCCAGATGGAGGTAGCGGATGAGATAGGCATTTCACAGGCGCAGGTTTCACGTCTAGAGAAATCGGCTATCCAGCAAATGCAGAAATATGTAAAGTCCTAACCTGAATAGAAGTTATTAAAAGAGGATATCTAGAAGCTGAAAGTATGGCTTTTAAGATATCCTCTTTTTTCAGTTTCCTAGCACTTTCATCTTCTATCAACAAATCATTGTGACATATATCACATATTTGTAGACGTTAATTCATTACAATAAAGCAAACATTGATTATGATAATCATTATCAATCAATGGAAGCTTTGAGGTAGATGTTAATAGTGGGGAGGAATTCAGTTGCATGGTCGATTGTGGAGAACAGGGTTGGTTGTAGTTCTATTGTTGGTATGGATCATTCCCGGTCATGCTCATGCAGCGGATAGCAATTGGCGCAAGGTAGTAGACAAAATAGATAACACCTTGCAGCAGGCATTAGAAACCTATGATAAGGGGGACGTTGCTGAAGCCAAGACTCAGGTCAATAATGCTTATTATGGACCCTACGAGAGTGGACAGATGGAAAAGGCGGTGAAATATAATATTTCATCGAAGCGAAATGCCATTATTGAGGAAGAATTTCGCCTAATCCGCAAGTCCATGACTGCTGGGGCACCAAAGGCAGAGGTAAAGCGGCAGATGTCGAAGCTGGTGGATATGCTTCAAGAGGATGCGGCTACACTCAGCAAGTCGGACAGCAGTCCATTTGGGATTTTCTTCTCCTCTCTGGTAATTATTCTCAGGGAAGGCATCGAAGCTATTCTTGTCATCGCTGCAATTATTGCTTATCTGATCAAGTCGGGAAATGAGGATAAGGTCAAAATTATTTATCAGAGTACATTAGTGGCTCTTGGAGCGAGTGTGCTGACGGCGATAGGGCTGAAATATTTGTTCAATATCAGCGGGGCCAGCCAAGAGAACTTAGAGGGTATTACGATGCTACTAGCCGTAGCCGTGCTCTTCTCAATGAGTTTCTGGTTAATTGGCAAAGCAGATGCCAAACGGTGGAAAAATTATATTGAAGGGAAGATACAAACCTCAATAACTACGGGTAACACCTTAACTTTGTGGTTAGCAGCCTTCCTCGCTGTATATAGAGAGGGCGCCGAGACCGTGCTATTTTATCAGGCTTTAGTGTCCGGACAAGAGAAAGTCGGGGTCAGTATGATCGGCTTGGGAATTCTTGTCGGTGCTTTAGCCCTAATTGTGATCTTTATGATTATCCGCTACGGAAGTCTTCGGATACCCCTCAAGCCATTCTTTATAGGTACCAGTATCTTGATGTATTACTTGGCTTTTGTATTTGCCGGAGAAGCTATAACGGAGCTGCAGGCTGGATATATGGTTAGTGCAACTACAATTTCCGGGTTCCCGATCATAAGCTTCTTTGGAATTTATCCAACGGTAGAAAGCTTGATCGCACAAGGGCTCCTACTACTAGCTACAGTCATTGGACTTGTCTGGTATGCGGCAACCTCTCGCAAGGGAGTAGGTAAACCGGAAGGCAAACACATGCTGGGCTAACTGGAGTCCATGCTAGAATTCAATGTTTCATACAAAATAAAAGGGGTGTAAAGAGAATGATTAAATTTAAAAACTATTTGCTGCTTTCCGGAATTGTACTGGCTTTATCTGCGGTAATGGTAGGTTGCAGTACGGACAGCAATACTAACAATACAGCTTCCTCGGAAAACAATGCGGCAGTGAATGCCCCAGCGGATGAAGCGGCAGCCTTTGAAGAGTTTCCCATTGGTGAAGAGCAAGAAGTCGAGGGTATGAAGATTGGAGCATTGTACTTGCAGCCGGTTGATATGGAGCCAATGGACAAAGCAGGCTTACCTTCCGCCCAGTCCGATTTTCATTTGGAAGCCGATATTGCTGCACTGGAAGGCAATGAAACAGGCTTTGGGATTGGTGAATTCATACCTTACCTGACCGTACATTATCAGATCAAAGCCAAAGATAGCGACAAGGTAGTTTCTGAAGGTACATTTATGCCTATGAATGCTTCAGACGGTGCTCATTATGGTGCTAATGTTAAGCTGGCGGGCGCAGGGGAATATACCCTGAATTATGTTGTAGAGTCTCCAGAAAAAATGGACTATCTGCTGCACACGGATGATGCGACAGGCGTGAAGGGTCGTTTCTGGCAGGAGCCAATCGAGTTAACCTGGGAATTCTCATGGGTACCAAGAACCTGGTAAGACATAAACGGATAAAGTGGTGGCAAGTTAATCGGGTATTGTAACCAGAACAGTGTGGTGAGGGAGAATTGTTAAAAGCTATTTCTATTATCCTCGGAAACGGGTTTGAGGCTGCTCTAGTTATTTCCGTTTTCATCGTATGGCTTCGTCATACAGGAATGAGTCATTTATCCAGATGGGTTTTTGGCGGCGCGGGATTTGCTGTAGTTGTAGGCTGGGTTGTTTTGTATGCACTGAAATGGTCCGGCCCGAAGAAGGAAACCTTTACAGGCTGGGCAATGGCGATAAGTTTCACTATGGAAATTGCCTTTCTAATCTGGATGAGTAAGGCAAGGAAGTCTCATTCCGAACCAAATAATGTTGAGTATGATCCATGGCGTAAAGGCAGAGTGGTGACAATATTTATTGTCCTCACTGCCGCCTCATTGACAGTATTACCACTGATGAGGATTCTCCAGTTTCCAAGCAGTATCTTTATCCAGACCTACAGCGTGGTCAACACGGAGCTTATTCTTAAGTTCGCCGGAGGTCTGATTGGGTTGCTTCTCTGTTATATTTTTGGGATGTCCTTCCTAAGAAATACACGTGCACTTACGCTCCGCAGCTCACTGGCTGGAAGTTTAGTGTTGCTGATTGCGTTAATGCTTAATCAACTCTTTACGGTTGTCCAGATTTTATTCGCTAGGGGTATATTTCCGTTGACCCCACTGGCAATGAAGATATTGATTCCCATCATTAATAACATGGATAAATATCTTTACGTTCTGCTGGGTGCTTCCTTAATATGGACTGCAATGGTCTTGTGGTCATTTAGCAGAAGTAAGGAAAAGCTCTCTACGGAGTGGAATCCTGCGGTTCAAAGAAAGTTTAAGGCACGTGTACGCAACAACAGACGTTGGTTGGCTTCTGTCGCAGGCTTGATGGTTATTATTCCAACCTTGCTCGGGGTAGAGGCGGTTTTTGCCAATAAGACTATTGAATTATCTCCGGCTGAGCCCGTCCTTCCTGACACCAATCACCAAATTGTGATTCCGCGCGCTTCCGTGGATGACCACAATCTCCACCGGTTTGAGTACACGGCTGCGGACGGGACGCTTGTCAGGTTCATTATTATTCGCAAGTCCGAAACAATGTATGGGATTGGCTTTGATGCTTGTAAAATTTGCGGATCTTCGGGTTACTACCAGAAGAATAATAAGGTTATCTGCCGGAAATGCGATGTTGTCATGAATATTCCTACCATCGGTTTCGAAGGTGGCTGTAATCCGATTCCACTTGCTTATCATATGGATAAAGGGAATCTTGTCATTGCCAGCAGTGATTTGGAGAAGGAAACTGCTACTTTTCAACAGGAAGATCTCTTCAACTAAGGGGAAGCCGGGTTCAAAAGATTGGGGATGGAATGATGTTTTTTAGAATGCTCGCCAAAGCGTTTACTGTGGGCTTTAAAGGTAAGATTCTGCTAATCGTCACGATTGCCTTTGGGGCCTCCCTCGCTACGGCCATGCTGAATGTTTCTCTGGATGTTGGCGATAAAATGAATCGGGAATTAAAAACCTATGGCGCTAATCTGCTGGTAGTCCCCAAAATGGATGCATTGCCAGCTGAAATAGACGGGGTTGATTTTAACCCACTGGCCGACAGACAGTTCATTGAAGAGGAAGAACTACCTAAACTCAAGACGATCTTTTGGGCTTACAACATTGTTGCGTTCACTCCTTATCTAGAAGCATCAGCCAGTGATGCTAAAGTGAATCATCCTATAGCAGTGGTTGGGACTTGGTTTAATAAAGATTTGGATCTGCCTACGGGAGAGCGGATCAATACGGGAATCCAGCAGCTCAAAACCTGGTGGCAAGTTGAAGGAGCATGGGTAAAGGACGAAGATAACAATACTGCGCTGGTGGGTACAACCTTGGCTCGACAGCTGGGGTTATCACCAGGAGAGTCACTGAATGTCAATGTTGAGGTTAAAGGTGGGACCAAGCTGTTACCCTTAAAGGTAACAGGAATCCTAAGCGGCGGCGGAGCGGATGATGACAAAATATTCGTCTCCTTAAGCACCTTGCAGCAAACCATGGGTCTGTCCGGCAAGGTAGGCAAGGTTGAGGTGAGTGCTTTGACGACCCCGGAGAATGAGCTGGCAAGAAGAGCGGCTCTCAATCCAGAGAGACTGACCGCCAAGGATTACGAGACTTGGTATTGTACTGCCTATGTCAGCGCCATTGCCTATCAGATTGAGAAAGCTCTGCCCGGCTCCGAGGCCAAGGTGATTCGGCAGGTTGCCGAATCCGAAGGTATTATTTTGACCAAAATCCAGCTATTGATGTTTATTCTTACTGCTGCAGCTTTGATTAGCTCAGGGCTCGGCATTTCGGGTCTTATGACCACTAAAGTTCTGGAACGAAGTAAAGAGATTGGTCTGATGAAGGCGTTGGGTGCCCAAAGCCCTGCTGTACTGCTGTTATTTTTGGTGGAGGCAGTGGTTTCGGGGATTATGGGCGGACTTCTAGGCTATGGAGCAGGACTGGGTTTTGCCCATATTATTGACAGGACCGTGTTCGACACCGCACTTACTTTTAAAGGATTGGTTCTACCACTGGTCCTGCTTCTCTCTGTACTGCTTACCTTGGCCGGCAGTTTCTCAGCGATGCGGATGGTCATCCGTCTGCAGCCCGCCAATGTAATGAGGGGTGGCAGATAGGAGGATACCATGCGAAAATCAAGGATGTTTTATAGAATGTTGGTCAGCTCCTTTCAGCTAAGAAAATCGAGAATGTTGATTGCACTGCTTGCCATCATCGTTGGAACGGCCGTTATCTCTGGTCTATTAAGTGTGTACTACGATATAAACGTTAAGATGGGGATGGAATTTCGCTCCTATGGTGCTAATTTAATCTTGACACCTAGCTCAGACTCCCAGCAAAACGTGTTCCCAGAAAGCACAGCTCAGGAAATCGCTGGTGTTTTTCCGCAGCAGAATGTAGTGGGATATACCTCCAATCTCTACGGACTGGTTAAGATTAATTCCCGCCGACTTGTTGTTGTAGGCACCTGGTTCGATCAGATCTCCAAAATCACTCCCTACTGGGAACTTACAGGGACTCTGGATACGGACCGGAAGGCTTCAGGCACTGCTTTTGTTGGGAAAACGGTATCAGATAAGCTTGGCTATAAAATCGGAACGGTGCTGCCGCTGAAAGATGAAGTGACAGGTAATGAACAAAAGGTGACTGTAACCGGAATTATCAGCAGTGGTGGTACGGAAGATAATCAAATTTTCATCAACCTTAGCGATGCCCAGAAGCTTTTTCATCAAGAAGGTCTTGCTAATGCGGCGTACTTTAGTGTTACAGGGGAAGGAATAGACGCTGCTGCCTCTACTATCAATGTCAAATATCCGCAAATGGAGCTTAGTCCAATCAAACAAATCTCCGGCTCGGAAGCGGTTATGCTGAAAAAGATCAGCTCACTCGTCTATATTGTTGTCGTGATTATTTTATTGTCCACATTATTATGCGTAGCTACAACCATGATGACCATGGTCATGGAACGCAAGCAGGAAATCGCCTTGAAAAAAGTGCTGGGCGCGCAGAACAAAGCCCTTTCTCTGGAATTTCTGAGCGAAGCGGGGGTGCTGGCTCTGGCCGGTACGCTTGCTGGACTATTTTTCGGCTATTTTCTGGCTCAGGTCATCGGGCAAAGTGTATTCCAGTCCGCTATTTCCTTTCGCTGGGCAGTGATCCCACTGGTCACTGTAACTGCATTGCTTGTAGCCGGACTGGCTTCATTGATTCCGCTCAGATCCGTCATCGGTATCGAGCCTGCTGTTGTTCTCAAAGGGGAATAACATAGAAAGGACTGAAGGATTATGAGTATTTTGGAGATCACCGGGATGAGTAAGAAATATGGCAGCCTGCATGCATTGCAGGATATCACCTTCTCGGTGGAGCCGGGGGAATGGGTATCCATTATGGGATCGTCTGGCTCGGGGAAAAGTACGATGCTAAATATGATCGGACTCATGGATAAACCAAGCACTGGCGAGGTGAGCATTGACGGGATTGTTACAAGCTCGCTAAGTTCCAAGAAGCTGACGGAAATTCGCCGAGACAAAATTGGGCTGGTGTTTCAGCAGTTTCATCTCATTCCTCATTTGACTGCTTTGGAAAATGTGATGGTTGCCCAATATTATCATAGTATGCCTGATGAGAAAGAGGCGGCCGCTGCGCTGGGGAGAGTCGGTTTGGAAGGCAGGTCTCGGCATTTGCCGCGCCAACTGTCCGGTGGTGAACAGCAACGCGTATGTATCGCTAGAGCGCTTATTAACTATCCGGCGTTGATACTGGCAGATGAGCCTACCGGAAACTTGGATGAGACTAATGAGAAAATTGTACTTGATCTATTTCAGGAGCTGCATAGTGAAGGCCATACCATAATTATGGTGACTCATGCGCCTGAGGTGGGCGAGTTGGCTGAACGGCAGATTCGTCTGGAGTACGGCAAAATACGAGAAATACGCGTCCCTGGAAAAATACTAATATAAGCTGACATGTTGCCAAGCTTCCGTAACATATATTGGACTATAGGTCTGATTGTACAGGGGTGGTAAGGTGAACGAGGATTCCTTAGGGGCAGTCAAAAAAATGAAGATCTCTGATTTTCAGACTAAGGACGTCATCAATATTGTAGATGGCAAGCGGCTAGGTCAGATCAGCGATCTGGAGCTTGATCTGCGGCGTGGTGTCATTGATGCGATCGTCATTCCCGGCTATACCCGCTTTATGGGGTTGTTCGGAGGAGGAACGGATCTAATCATCCCGTGGCGGAATATCGTCAAGATTGGTTCTGATGTAGTGCTGGTAAAGATTGAAGAGTCCAGAATGCCTCAGGCAGAAGGAGAACGGGAAACGATGTATCTGGAACGGGGAGACCGCAATGAACGACGCACTTATTAATTAGGTGCGTCTTTCTTTTGTTTATACAAGATTTGTTCTTATGGTACACTTAAGCGGAGGTGAGGATATGGAACCGTTTGTGCAGAGTGACGGGATGCCTATGCTGCTTCGGCTAGAGCCGTGGTGTGCAGAGCACAAAGGAATTACTGCGGGTTTAACTAGCAGACAGGGGGGAGCCGGCAAGGCCCCTTATGACAGCCTGAATTGTGCTTTTCATGTTGGGGATGCACTCGAAGATGTTCTGAGCAACCGGAGAACGCTCGCAGAGAGCCTTGGGTTCACTCTCGATGCTTGGACGTGTGGGGAACAAACCCATGGAATAGAGATAGCGATCGTGAGGGAAGCGGACCGCGGACGTGGAAACAAGGACCGAACCTCAGCTTTTCAAGCTACTGATGGCTTGCTAACCAATGTTCCCGGTGTGCTGCTTACTTCCTTTTATGCGGATTGTGTGCCGCTTTATTTTTATGATCCGCTGCAGGGTGTCGTGGGTCTGGCACATGCAGGTTGGAAAGGTACGGTGGCAGAGATCGCTGCTGCTATTGTTAGGGCAATGGAGATAAACTTTGGTACCCATCCAAGTAATATCCTAGCTGCTATTGGTCCATCTATTGGCGAATGCTGCTACGAAGTTGATGATTATGTGATGAAGCACGTTCACCGTCTGGAGGACGATTTGGCTAAGCATATAGAAGTAGGAAATAGCACGGACTTATACAAGAAGTCAGACGTAGATGAAACTAAAACCATGCTAAACTTGAAAGAAATGAATCAACGCATTATGATAAAAGCAGGAATATTGCCGACTCATATCGAATGTACAACATGGTGTACAAGCTGTAATCCTCATTTGTTTTTTTCCTATCGCAAGGAAAATGGGATTACAGGCAGAATGACAAGCTGGATCGGAATAAAGGAGAGTTGAAAGTTGGCTTTAACACTGCAGGAAAGAATGCTTGAGGTAGAGGAACGTGTAGCACGAGCTTGTGCGGCAAGCGGCCGGAATCGAAGTGACGTCCATGTAATTGCAGTGACGAAATATGTTTCTCTGGAAACAGTATCCGCTGTGTTGGAAGCAGGCCTTATGCAGATTGCCGAAAGTCGCTGGCAGGATGCGGAACGTAAATGGAAAGCCTTGGGAGACAAGGGAACCTGGCATTTCATCGGGCATTTGCAGACGAATAAGGTGAAGGACGTTATTGGCAAATTTCAATATATACATTCTTTGGACCGCTTGTCTCTGGCGCAGGAACTGCATAAGAAGGCGGAGGCCATCGAGCAAGATGTTCATGTGTTTCTGCAGGTGAATATATCAGGAGAAGATACAAAATTTGGTTTGTCGCCTGAAGCCGTTCCGGGTTTCCTTCGTGATATCGCTAGTCTGAACCGTGTGAAAGTAATCGGACTCATGACAATGGCGCCTTTTGAAGGTGATCCCGAGCTTACCCGTCCGGTATTTCGTGGACTCCGTGCACTGCGGGATGAGCTCAATCATCTTGTGCTGACCCCTGAGCCAATTACAGAGCTGTCGATGGGCATGTCGAATGATTTTGAAGTGGCGATACAGGAAGGGGCCACCTGGGTACGCTTGGGAACGGTGTTAGTAGGCCACGAGGAGGGATAGTGATGGGCGTGATGAACCGATTTATGAGTTTTTTGGGCTTGCAGGAGGAAGAGGAAATTATTGAGCGGGAGCAAATTGCCCGTGACGAGGATGAGTACGAGCCGGCCTCTGTAGAAACACGCAAGAATCAAAGGGCCAACGTCGTCAGCATCCATTCGCAAAAAAATGTGAAGGTTGTTCTTTACGAGCCCCGTTCCTACGATGAGGCTCAGGAAATAGCTGATCATCTCCGGTCACACCGGACGGTAGTCATTAATCTGCAGCGCGTGCGCAATGATCAAGCTATGAGAATTATTGATTTTCTCAGCGGAACGGTTTATGCCCTTGGTGGAGGAATCTCCAAAATTGGGGGCAATATATTTATGTGCACACCGGATACGGTTGAAATCCAAGGGTCTATTACCGAGATCTTGGGTGACGACCCAGACTATAACAGAATGAGGTGAATGGGCTTTGTCCCAAATTAATTCAATAATCGAGATACTGTTCAACATTTACTTTTACATGATCATCTTCTACGTCCTTATGTCCTGGTTGCCCAATGTTCGCGATAACTTTATCGGAGAACTGCTCAGTAAGCTGGTAGAACCTTACTTGACTCCATTTCGGAAGATTATTCCCCCACTCTTTGGGACACTTGATATCTCTCCTATCGTTGCGCTGATCGTGCTGGAGTTCGCAGCCAATGGTCTTCAATCTATAGTGACCTATATTTTTTAGGCTGGCAGGATGAAGAATGAAATTTACGGGCACTTTCATCCCGATGAACGGCAATTTGTGGACAAGGCTTGGGAATGGGTTACTCATGCAGGAGAGTATCACGAGACCAAGCTGACCGAATTTCTTGACCCCCGTCAAGGTTATATTTTGCAGAGCCTGGTGAACCGACATCCAGATGTTACGGTTAGATGGGAAGGCGGATCTGATGGAGCCGAGCGTAAACGTGCGCTGGTAGCACCGGATTACCGCGAGCTGGACGATGAGGATATGGAGCTGCAGGTGTTAGCGATAACCTCAGGTGAACAGAAATTCCTTGCACTTGAGCATAGCGATTATATGGGTTCGATTCTTGGACTAGGCATAAAAAGAGGCAAAATCGGTGATATCCACGTTCTGGAAGACGGTTGCCATGTTGTAGTGGCCGCGGACATCGCTGATTATTTGGCTATGAATTTGACAGGTGTACACCGCATACAGGTAAGTACGGAGATATTCCCTCTTTCCTCCCTGCGCAGCAGTGAGGTGAAGCTGGAAACCATGGAATTGACTGCAGCCTCTTTGCGTTTGGATGGAATAGCCTCTGATGTGACTCGCTTAAGCCGAAGTAAAATTCTAGTACCCATTAAAGCGGGACGTGTCCGCGTGAATTGGAAGGTGGAGGAAGATCCATCTTTCGGACTTAAAGAAGGCGATATGGTCTCTATACAAGGGTTTGGCCGTTTCAAAGTGCTGGAGATCGGCAGTTTGACGAAAAAGGGTCGCTACCGGCTTATGGTTGGCAAATTTGTCTGAGTTCCTTGCAGGAATCAGGCTTAACTTGTCGAATTTGATTATCTCTGGGGAAGCAAACATTTGTGGAGCCGGACGCCGATACTTGTAGAAGAGGTCAACCAATGTACAGCAGCAGAAAAGTATATCGGCTTCAGGGACTTAAGAGAGGTCCGAAATTTCTAGGAGGTGCACAGCATGCCATTAACACCGCTCGATATACATAACAAGGAGTTCTCCCGGAGACTTCGCGGTTATGATGAGGACGAAGTCAACGAATTTCTGGATCAGGTGATCAAGGATTATGAAATCGTTATCCGTGAGAACAAGGAAATGCACAATCAGCTTTTGACCATTCAGGAGCGACTCGATCATTTTGTGAATATTGAAGAGAGCTTATCGAAGACTATCATTGTTGCTCAGGAAGCGGCAGATGATGTGAAGAGCAACTCCAAGAAGGAATCACAACTGATCATCAAAGAAGCAGAGAAGAACGCTGATCGGATTATTAACGAAGCGTTATCCAAATCCCGTAGGGTAGCTATAGATACTGAAGAATTACG
Source organism: Paenibacillus monticola (assembly GCF_009664975.1). Lineage (GTDB taxonomy): Bacteria > Bacillota > Bacilli > Paenibacillales > Paenibacillaceae > Paenibacillus_AQ > Paenibacillus_AQ monticola. The sequence goes on along the minus strand of NZ_WJXB01000010.1, from coordinate 53,570 downwards.
AAAACAAGCATCCATCTACCGCACCCGCTTCCGCACTTTACTGGAAGCACAGTTGGAGCTTTTGTCGCAGGACGATTGGAACGCTCTGGAGAGTCGTGAGGTATCGGAGAACTCACTCTAGATGTAATTGCGGAATCCAGAGTAAGAGAACTGGAAACCAGCATTGTCTTGAAATCTGAGCAACTGCTGGGCAAGAATGTTTATGCTAAGACTCGGCAAGCTTGTTTAATTTAACAGCAATTCATGCTGTTAAATTGTTGATTTCGTGCTTGATTTTCTAATTAACAGCAATTCATGCCTTTATTTTCCTCTGGATGTAGGATAGTGGCTTCAAAGAGCATAATTAGAGGCAGAAATTCATGTTAATGAGTCTCAAAGTTATGATTGCCTCCTAATTAACAGCATAATTTAATGTTATTTTATTTATTGGGAAGACTCGTTCTGATATGAAACTGTAGTCTCCAGGTTCACCTTGAACAATGGCTTCGGGAGTTGACATTTAAGCTTAAAGAGTCTATAAATAGAACATATCTATACCATGTTCATATGTATTCGATGACGGGACAAGTACGACAAGGTAACGTTCTCCAGAGAGTCGGCGATTGCTGAGAGCCGATTGTTCGCACCCTGCCGGAAGATCTTCCCCTAGAAGCTTGAGCTGAAGCGTTAATACGTGAGTAAGCTTAAGCCGTCCGCCGGACGTTACACCGGACCCGTGCAGAACTTTTGTGCGGAACTGAGATCGTGCTGAATACAATCCCCTTAAGGATGTGCTCATGCACAGAATTAGGGTGGTATCGCGAGCGTCGTCTCGCCCCTTTAGGGGCGGGGGGACGCTCGTTTTGGTTCGTCGGGGACATCCCCCTAAATCCCCCTTACAAGGGGGACCCCAAGGGCAGCTGCCCTCTGGATACCCGCAAGCTTGGCGGAAAGAGGGACTATGGCGGAAGGGGACTGATACGTTTGTCGAGGGAGCGGCCCTTCTTAGGCTCCCCTGGCGGGTACGCCTGCGGGGCCTCCACTTGAGGGGCAGGCGGGCGCTGCGCAAGCCCGCCCCCGGCCCCCGAGCCAAGCGGCTGCCCTAACGGGTTCGCGCGGCTCGAGTGCCTGTAGTTCAAGGGCAGGCGGGCGCTGCGCAAGCCCGCCCCTGGTTCCCGAGCCAAGCGGCTGCCCTAACGGGTTCGCGCGGCTCGGGTGCCTGTAGTTCAGGGGCAGGCGGGCGCTGCGCAAGCCCGCCTATCCTGGCGCCCCGAGCCAAGCGGCTGCCCTAACGGGTTCGCGAGCTCCGGTGCCTGTAGTTCAAGGGCAAGCGGGCGCTGCGCGAGCCCGCCCCTGGCGCCCCGAGCCAAGCGGCTGCCCTAGCGGGTTCGCGGCTCGGGTGCCTTAAGTAGAGCTTGCCGCTTGCGGCAGGGCGGGCATCACACCAAAAACAACATTAACCCGTCTCTCCCGAGCCCATCGACAACTTTCCGGGTGTCCAGAGGGCGGAGCCCTTGGGGCCCTCCCTTGGCTAAGGGAGGGTTTGGGAGGGATCGAAAAAGGTTTAAAGAGACTAAACCACCACGAAAGGATTTGACCCACTATGCATAAAGTAGATATCAAAGAAAAAGCACGGGCGAGAGATGTCCGTATCTTGAAGAAATGGAACGACGAGAATACATTCAAGCGATCCATGGAGAACCGCGAGGGCAAGAAGAACTATGTGTTCTATGAAGGTCCTCCAACTGCAAATGGCGCGCCGCATATCGGGCACGTGTTAGGACGGGTAATCAAAGATTTCATCGGCCGTTATCAGACGATGAAGGGCTATCGCGTGGTACGCAAAGCGGGCTGGGATACACATGGTCTGCCTGTTGAGCTTGGTGTGGAGAAGAAGCTTGGCATTTCCGGCAAGCAGGAGATCGAAGCCTACGGCGTAGAGAAATTCGTGGAACAGTGTAAAGCCAGCGTATTTGGCTATGAGAAACAATGGCGTGAATTTACGGAAGCGATCGGCTATTGGACAGATCTCGATAATCCCTACGTTACATTGAACAACACCTATATTGAGAGTGTGTGGAACATTCTGGCGACCGTTCATGAGAAGGGGCTGTTGCAACGTGGACACCGTGTTAGCCCGTACTGTCCGAGCTGCCAGACCACACTAAGCTCGCATGAAGTAGCACAGGGCTACAAGACCGTTAAGGACCTCAGTGCGACAGCGAAGTTCAAACTGGATGACAGCGGGGATTATGTACTGGCCTGGACGACAACGCCTTGGACCTTGCCTGCACATATGGCGTTGGCAATGAACCCGGACATGGATTATGTCCGCGTGCAGCAAGAGGATGGCGTTTATGTGCTGGCCAAGAATTTGGTGGAAGAGGTGCTGAAGGGTGAGCACACGATCCTTTCGACACATAAAGGCTCCGAATATATCGGCAAAACCTATGCACCCCCATTTGGATATATCCAGGCAGAGAAAAGCAATGTCATCGTCGGCGCTTCCTTTGTTACGGACTCTAGTGGTACAGGGATTGTGCATATGGCTCCTGCGCATGGTGAAGATGACTATAAGACCTGTCGTGAGCATGGCATCAGCTTCGTCAATGTGGTTGATTTATCCGGTAAATATACAGCGGTAGTGACTGATTTTGCCGGACGTTTTGTGAAAGATTGTGATCTGGATATTGTTAAAGCTTTGTCTGAAAAGGGCTTGCTCTACAGCAAAGAAAAATACGAGCACAGCTATCCGTTTTGCTGGCGCTGCGATACGCCGCTGTTGTATTACGCAACAGACAGCTGGTTTATCAATACAACGGCTATTAAGGATCAGCTGATCGCCAATAATAACACGGTGAACTGGTACCCTGAGCATGTGCGCGAAGGTCGGTTTGGCAAGTTCCTGGATGAGCTTGTGGACTGGAACATCAGCCGTAACCGCTATTGGGGCACGCCGCTGAATGTCTGGGTATGTCAGGATACGGGTAAAGAATTTGCTCCGCACAGCATCGCTGAGATGAGATCGATGGCGATTGGTGAAGTCGCTGAGGATATCGAGCTGCATAAGCCTTATGTAGACAATATCAAGCTGCGCAGTCCTTTTAGCGAAGGTGGAGTGATGATACGGACCTCAGAGGTGATCGACGTCTGGTTCGACAGCGGTTCGATGCCTTTTGCCCAAAGCCACTATCCATTTGAGGATGCGGATAAGCTGAACGATCAATATCCAGCGGATATGATCTGTGAAGGGATTGACCAGACACGCGGCTGGTTCTACAGCTTGCTGGCAGTTTCCACTTTGTTCAAGGGCGTTGCTCCATACAAAGCGGTTATTGCTACCGGCCACATCCTTGATGAGAACGGGCAAAAAATGTCCAAATCCAAGGGCAATGTCATTGATCCGTGGGAAATCATCAACGAGTATGGTACCGATGCATTCCGTTGGGCGATTTTGTCTGATAGTGCACCTTGGAATAACAAACGGTTCTCCCGCGGACTGGTGGGTGAGACTAAATCCAAGGTTGTCGATACGCTGGTAAATACACATGCCTTCATGACGTTATATGCAGGCATTGATGGCTACGACCCGGCCGACCATCCTTTTAAACTGTCGGAGAATAAGTTGGATCGCTGGATTCTATCCCGTCTGAACAGCCTGATCCTCGTAGTGGAGAAGGGCTTAGTCATTAACGACTTCGTCAATTCGTCCAAAGCGATTGAGAACTTTATTGATGAGCTGAGCAATTGGTACATCCGTCGTTCCCGTGACCGTTTCTGGGGCAGTGGCCTGGGTGAAGAGAAGCTGGATGCTTACCGTACGCTGACCCATGTGCTATTGACTACGGCAACGCTGATGGCTCCATTTACACCTATGTTGTCTGAGGATATCTTTACGAACCTGAGCGGCGGTGAAAGCGTCCATTTGGTAGATTATCCGGTAGCTGACGAAAGTCTGATTGACAAAGAGCTAGAGCAGAATATGGAGACAGCACGACAAATCGTTGAGCTGGCGCGTAATGTACGTAACGAGACAGGCATCAAGACACGCCAACCTCTGTCCGAGCTGATCGTGTCGATGGACCATACCTTCGATGTGGCGGACTATGAAGAGATCGTTAAAGATGAGATTAATATCAAAACAATCGTGCTTGAGACCAGCGACAGTGGATTTGTTGATTTCACGCTGAAGCTGAATCTGAAGGTTGCGGGTAAAAAATACGGCAAAAGCGTCGGCTTCCTGCAAGGCTTCCTGAAAGCACTAGATAGTGAATCCACCCGCAAAACGGTGCAGGATGGCCTCATTGCCATCGTGTCTCCAGAGGGCGAGGAGCTGCAAATCACCGCAGAAGAACTGCTGGTAGAGAAGCAGGCGAAACCGGGTTTTGCCTCGGCATCAGGCTACGGTATTACCGTAGCGTTGAACACCGAGATCACTCCTGAGCTAGAGCAGGAGGGCTGGGTACGCGAGATCGTACGTGCGGTGCAGGATTACCGTAAGCGGCTGGATCTGGCGATCGAGAAACGGATTGCCCTTACATTGAACGTAGACGCCGAGCTTAAAGCAGCGGTTACCGCTTTTGAACATGTATTGCGCGAAAATGTGCTCGTGACGACTCTTGATTTTGATGGCGAGCACACGTTTGAAACGGTAGATGTCGGCGGTAAATCGATTGGCATTCATATTGGCGCTTAAAGCTCCTGCATTACCTGTCCCTAAACAGCATATACTAGCTCCACAAGAAGAAATGGCCTTGTCGTTAGTTTAAGGGCGGCACCTGTTTCTCGGAGAAATATATGAAGATACTGCATGTATTTCGGCGCAAAAAGACGAGCCCCGTGCTTAAAGAGATTATCTCTTTGGCCGGGCTCGTTTAGTTTGTGGTGGATAAGGGATCAGGAGAGGAGCCAAAGCTGTGGAAGGTCGGAAGGCAAGAGAAGGGGAGTTAGTATCAAAGGGGCGAATGACCATCAAGACCTCGGGAGGAAGCAGTAACTCAAATAGCGAATCCGTTCGCAAGTCTGTCTATCCAGAGTCCTCTGCCAGCACTCAACGTGATGTGGAGGATATGTCTCCAGAGGAGAAACTGAACACCATGTACCGAATGACTAACGGGTTAGCTCAGCAGATGGAAAAAGCACGTATTGCCGAATATACAGAGCTTTTGCTGTCCCCTTGGCGTCTGATTGGCTTGAATCTGCTGTCAGGAACCGTGCGTGGGCTGGGGATTGCGCTGGGTTTCACTTTTTTTGCGGCAACGATCGTTTATGTACTTCAAGTGCTTGGTGCGCTTAATCTGCCGATTATCGGAGATTACATTGCCGACATCGTGCGTATTGTACAGCATCAGCTGGAGCTGAAGACCTTCTAATAAAGGAGTAGGCCATGCAAATCAATAAACAGGAATTCCGTGCCAATGGATTAAGCTATACTATTAGATCTGCCATTGATAAAGATGCTAAAGAGTTGTCTGATATAAGGCTGCAGATAGATGGAGAGACTGAGAATTTAGACCGGGAACAAGGTGAGGCCTACATAGATACACCGGGTTTTGAAGAAATTATTAGAACGGATACGCAAAATAGCAGAAACCTATTTTTAGTGGCGGTACTGAATGATAGGATTGTTGGATTCTCTAGGTGCGCCGGAAATGCCTTGAAGCGATCCTCCCATAGAGTAGAATTTGGGGTCTGCGTATTAAAAGAGTATTGGGGACACGGTATCGGCAAAAATCTGCTAAAAGAATCCATTGCCTGGGCTGACGATAACGGAGTTCAAAAAATAACTTTGAACGTACTAGAAACAAATGATAAAGCCATCGAGCTATATAAGAAGTTGGGCTTTGAAGTGGAAGGAATACTTAGGAAAGACAAACGGCTCGCGGACGGCAAATACTATAACACCATTGTTATGGGAAGATTTAAGGAATGAAGATTAAATTGGTGGACTGTAGCGCCGCTATTTCATTTTTGAAGGGGATTTGGGAACAGGAAGCGGACTCGGAAGACGCTATTGACGCAAAAACAGGTTCTTTTGTGATGAAATGGGGTCAATAACGTCCCTGGTGTCCGTCAAATTCCCCAATCGACTAATTTCAAGCAAATAAGGACTTCTCAGTCCGGTTCACTGGGTCAATCCCTGATTTGGTGATAGAGACAAAAAAAGAGCAGCCTTTTTGGCTACTCTCGGTCTTTTTTGCCAAGAGGATCAAGCAGAAAGTCTCCTTCGCCGCTCTCCATATAATGTCGGTAGCTTCGTCCCTTCACTACAGTCACATGGTTCCCGTCAATATCGGTCGCGATAAAGTTCTCCCAGGGCTCGACGAAACCTTCGGTTTCATCTGCTTCAATTTCCATATCGTTATAAGAATCAATATTGCTGCCCTCGGTCATGGCCGGGGAGTCTGAATTGCCCCAGCTTTCAACAATCTGCCAGGCGTCTTCACCGTCAAAGCCATTCTGGTCATCGCGTTCGTCAAGACTGGTCCGTCCAAAGGGAGGAGACAGAAACTCCTCTTCCACAGGTCGCGTAAACGGTGCATTTTGCCCGGGGTTGTGCTCCCTGCAGTAGCGGGTTGAGGGAATGGCGGATAAGCGTTCAATTGGGATTGGGTTGCCGCAAGTAAGACATAACCCGTAGGTGCCTTCATCCATGGCGCTCAGAGCAGCGTCGATATTATCCAGTTCATGCTCATCCCGTTCCAGCAAGGAGATATCCATAGAGCGGTTATAGAGCTCGGTGGCAGCATCGGCGGGGTGGTTATCGATTTCAGACAGTTCACCGGTACTATCGCGCATGGATTCTTGCAGACCGTAATGCTCATTATTCTTAAGCCTGTGCTGAATATCTGCCTGCTGCTGTGTAAGAAGAGAACGTAGCTGCGAGAGTTGCTGTACGGTTAGGTGCGTCATTATATTTTGCTCCTTTCTAATTGCCGGAAGGTTCTTTATTAGGTTGACCGGACAGAGCGGTTTTTAGCGCTGGAAAATAGTGCCCTCTAATTGCTCGTTATAGAAGCGTCCCCAATAGACGGGTTCTTGAGGCCTGTGCTACAATATACAAGTCTTTATTGAGTATTCGTACCGCCAAGGCGGGAAAAATAAGAACGGAGTGACAACTTCTGTGGTGTACTATCTGATTGCTCTTATTGTATTTTTGCTGGACCAGGGAACAAAGTATTTAATTGCTACTCGCCTGGAACTGGCTGAACAGATCCCTGTGATCGGGAACTTCTTCCTGATTACCTCCCACCGCAACAGCGGAGCGGCATTTGGTATTCTTGAAGGTCAGCAGTGGTTCTTTTTTCTGGTTACGATTGTAGTCGTTGCGGGTATCGTCTGGTACTTGAATAAGGCTAGAGCTACACGTAAACTACTGCCTTTGGCGCTTGGACTTGTGCTTGGCGGAGCTGTAGGCAACTTTTTGGACCGGATGCTGAATGGCGAGGTCGTTGATTTCCTGATGTTTAATTTTGGCAGCTACACTTTCCCTATTTTTAATGTGGCGGATTCCTGTATCGTTATCGGGGTAGCGCTTATCATTCTGGATTCGCTGCGTGACCTTAAGGGCGGAGACGAAATAACTGAAGTTAAGGAAGTAAAGGAAGTAAAAGAAGGGAATGAATGAATTGAATAAAGACGTCAATCAGCAGATCGAATCTGCATTCGAAGAAGAGAGGGACGTCACCGAGTGGACCGTTACCGGAGCAAATGACCGGGAGCGAATTGATAAATATATTACCGAGTCCTGGGAAGAGAATATTTCACGCTCCCAAGTGCAGCTATGGATCAGTGCTGGACATGTTACAGTCAACGGAGCACCGGTGAAAGCCAACTATAAGCTGTTTGAGGGCGATGTAGTAGCGATTATTATTCCTGAGCCGGAAGTAACGGATCTGATACCGGAAAATATTCCGCTGGACGTTGTATATGAAGATAGCGATGTCATTGTTGTGAATAAGCCGCGCGGCATGGTTGTGCATCCGGCAGTAGGTCATCCGTCCGGCACCTTGGTTAATGCGCTGATGTACCATTGCAAGGATCTGTCCGGCATTAACGGCGAGATTCGTCCGGGAATTGTGCACCGTATTGATAAGGATACGTCTGGACTTATCATGGCAGCCAAGAATGATGCCAGTCACGTATCACTGTCTGGGCAGCTTAAGGAGCATACCGTAACGCGGCGTTATATAGCACTGGTTCAGGGCAATCTTTCCCACGATCAAGGCACAGTGGATGCTCCAATCGGCAGAGATGCTCATGACCGCAAACTGTACACGGTAACACAAAAGAACAGCAAGAAGTCCGTTACGCACTTTACAGTACTGGAGCGTTTCGGCGATTGTACCCTTGTGGAGCTGCAGTTGGAGACTGGACGAACGCATCAGATCCGTGTTCACATGAAATTTATTGGACATTCGCTGTTGGGTGATCCTATATATGGACGCAGCAAAAACCCCTCAATAGTGGGACAGGCTCTGCACGCGGCAGTGCTTGGTTTTGTACATCCTGCTACCGGTGAATATTTGGAGTTTAGTACACCTATTCCAGCAGATATGGAAGAAGTATTATTCAATCTACGCAGCAGATAAGTACAAATGAAGTGATGATAAATCCATGGTTTTGAAGACAGGTTTACGTCATATTTAGAACTATAGATATGAATAATTTCACGAAAACAAGCCAGGAGATGAGACGAACTTTATGAGTATTGAACAATATCAGGAAAGCTATATTCAGACTAATTTTGCGGACCGCATCGGCGGGGCTAATTACGGCAAGGACACGGCGATTTATAAATTCGAGAAAATCAAACGCGCTAAAGCATCCGCTAAAAAGGATTTTCCCGATATCGAGCTGATCGACATGGGCGTAGGTGAGCCTGATGAGATGGCTGACGCAGGCATTATTGCTAAGCTCGCCGAAGAAGCAGCCAAAGAAGAGAATCGTGGTTATTCCGATAATGGTATTCCTGAATTCAAGACAGCAGCAGCTGAATATCTGCGCCAAGTATTCCTAGTTGAGGGTATCGATCCTGTCACTGAAATTGTACACTCCATCGGTTCGAAGCCGGCACTGGCGATGCTGCCTTCCTGCTTCATTAATCCGGGTGATATCACGATCATGACTGTTCCGGGTTACCCGGTGATGGGCACACACACCAAATATTTGGGTGGACAAGTATTTACGGTGGAGCTGAAGAAGGAGAATGATTTTCTACCTGACCTGAACTCCATTCCGGAAGATATTGCCGGTAAAGCGAAGCTGCTGTATCTGAACTATCCAAATAACCCGACGGGTGCAAGTGCGACTCCTGAATTTTTCGCCGAGGTTGTTGCTTGGGCCAAAAAATATGATGTTGTCGTTGTCCATGATGCTCCATATGCGGCCCTGACGTATGATGGCAAGAAGCCGCTTAGCTTCCTGTCCGTCCCTGGTGCAAAAGATGTTGGCGTAGAGCTGCACTCCCTTTCCAAATCCTACAATATGACAGGCTGGAGAATCGGCTTCGTGGCTGGTAATCCGCTCGTCGTTAAAGCATTCAGCGATGTGAAGGATAACAACGATTCCGGCCAGTTTATCGCTATTCAGAAAGCAGCGGCCTACGGCCTCGCACATCCTGAAATTACGGAAGCCATTGCCGCTAAGTATTCCCGTCGCCACAACCTGCTTGTTGATGCGCTGAACAGCCTGGGCTTCAAAGCTGAGAAACCAAAGGGCTCCTTCTTCCTATATGTAGCTGCACCTAAGGGCATCAAGGGTGGACGCCGCTTTGAATCCGGTGAGGACTTCTCACAGTTCCTGATCCGGGAGAAGCTGATCTCTACCGTGCCTTGGGATGATGCTGGTGCATTCGTACGCTTCTCCGTTACCTTTATCGCAAAAGGTGAAGAGGAAGAGAAACGTGTAATCTCCGAGATTCAGAGACGGCTTAGTGATGTTGAATTTGAATTTTAAAATTATATGTTGAGAAAAGCCTACCGTTGCCGGTAGGCTTTTTTGTGGAATGAATTAATGTAACGAAACAGGGATTGACCATTATCCTGGACACTAATACTTTGATCCAGCGGTAGCAGCATCGCTTGGTAAGGCTCCGGCACCCAAATATATTGATGGACATAAGGGGTCAGGACAAACCCACGGTGCTCCCAGAAATGAATACGTTCCGCATGCACGTCTGTTTCCCCGGATTCCACCTCGATGATGATCCCCCGCACTTGGTGTTCCTTCTGTGCCCAATCGCAAACCATACCGAGGAATTGTGTCCCGTAGCCCTGTCCCCGCGTTTCCTTACGTACTGCCAAATAGTCAATAATAAGCCGCTTATCGGCAAGAGCCCCTTCGACTCCACTTACTGCCATGGCTACGACCTCGTTATGGTACAATCCGGCATGAATACAAGCAATCCCACTATCCAACATGCTGCGCAGAATGCCTTTCGGTTTGGCACCGCTGGGGAAAGCTTCCCGATACACCGGCTCAATTCTGTTCCACAGTGACTCGTCCCAATGGTCAGTAGTCATGAATTCCAGCTTCATCTTGATTCGCCTCCAGCTTTATCATAACAGAATGGAGCTCGCAAGTTGACATGAGCTATTCGTTCTGTCATAATTTCATTAAATGAATATGCACCTTTAATTCAGTCCCGTGAGGCTGGCAAGGTAACGTGAATCGAGGTTCGCGCTCTAATTGGAAGATATCCGTATGTATACGGATGCTCTCTTTTTATGCGCGCGGCCAATCATCCTTCTTCATCTACGGATTTCACTCCTTGCCTACCTTGGGCAAGGAGTTTTTTTGTTTCTAGGGAACCTGGAGGGGCATACAAGCTGGAGGATGACGAATTATGGTTACTGAGAAAAATGTCATTATGGATGAAACGGCGATCCGCCGGGCGCTGTCGCGCATTGCCCATGAGATTTTGGAGAAGAACAAAGGGATTGAGAACTGTCTGCTGATCGGTATTCGGACACGTGGGGTGTACCTGGCCCAGCGGATTGCTGAACGGATCAAGGAGATTGAAGGCATCGATATTCCTTACGGCGAGCTGGATATCACGCACTATCGGGATGATCGCGAAGAAGATGGCAGTAGTCGGGAAGCAAAGGATCAGGCTATGAATAAGAGTACCTTGACCATTACCTCTGACAGTACAGGCAGTACTAGCATCCACGACAAAAAAGTAATATTGTTCGACGATGTGCTGTATACCGGGCGTACGATTCGCGCAGCTATGGATGCACTGATGGATTGCGGGCGTCCGCGAATGATTCAGCTGGCAGTGCTGGCGGATCGCGGACACCGGGAGCTGCCCATTCGTCCAGACTATATCGGCAAGAATGTACCTACCTCAAGACATGAGCAAATAGAAGTGGCGTTGACAGAATATGACGGCAAGGATGAAGTCTACATTATCTCAAACCGGGAGGAACGATAACAATGATGACAGCAACCAAGGTGAAGGAACGCAGTCTGTTAGGGCTTAAGGAGCTGGATGCTTCGGAAATCAGTCAGCTGCTGAACAGAACCGCCTACTGGGACAGTCAAAGTGAGAAGTTAACGCCTGTACTGGGAGCACATTTCATCTCTAATATGTTTTTTGAGAACAGCACACGGACTCGGTTTTCCTTCGAAATGGCGGAGAAACGGCTTGGTGCTCAAGTGCTGAATTTTACAGCAGCGGCTTCCAGTGTAGAAAAAGGCGAGTCGATCTACGACACAGTGCGCACGCTGGAGTCCATGGGGATCGATGCTGGAGTTGTGCGTTTGAAGCCTGCAGGAGTGCTGCAGCAGCTAGCTGAGAAAGTCTCTATACCGCTCATCAACGCGGGGGACGGCAATAATGAACATCCTACCCAAGCACTGCTGGATCTCTACACAATGTCCAAAACCTTTGGGGAACTGAAGGGCTTGAAAGTCTCAATTATCGGAGATATTATGCATAGCCGTGTAGCGCGCTCCAACCTTTGGGGGCTGACGAAGATGGGTGCTGAGGTGCAGTTCTGTGCACCGGAGAATATGAAAGCACCTGAGCTTATGGCTTACGCTCCTTATGTATCTATGGAAGAAGCACTGAAAGCTGATGTGGTGATGATGCTGCGTGTGCAGCTTGAACGTCATGCTACAGGTATGCTGCAGTCAGCGGAGGAATACCGGAGACAGTACGGGTTAACAGAAGAACGCGCGGCTACACTCGGTAAAAGTACAATCATTATGCATCCTGCTCCGGTGAACCGGAATGTTGAAATAGACGATGCAGTGGTAGAGAGCAGCCAATCCCGGATCTTTCCGCAGATGGCGAACGGAGTGCCTGTACGGATGGCTGTTCTTGAAAGAGCCCTATTATAAAATAGCTAACATAAACTTATTGATAATTATACACAAAGATGAATTTTTATTATATAATAAGGGAGAGTTATGAATATGACAGTGATCATTAAGAATGCCAGCGTATTGAACAAGGAAGGCGTACTAGAGCGCAAACAAATCGTACTTCAGAATGGGATTATCTCTGCTGTAACCGATGAGTATGAAGCTGAGGGTGAAGCTGCAGAAATCATAGATGCTGAAGGTAAGTTGCTGATTCCAGGCTTGATTGATATGCATGTGCATCTGCGCGAGCCGGGCTTCGAGCACAAGGAAACCGTGGAAACGGGTGGTCGCTCGGCAGCTAAGGGTGGATTCACAACCATCGCTTGCATGCCTAACACCCGACCAGTGACCGACAGTCCGGAAGTTGTGTTATTGGTGAAAGAAAAGGCGCGTGAAGCAGGATTAGTTAAAGTATTGCCTTATGCAGCCATTACGAAGAATGAGCTGGGCCGAGAGTTGACTGATTTTGCCGCACTGAAGGAAGCCGGAGCCATTGGCTTTACGGATGACGGCGTGGGTGTGCAGAGCGCGCAGATGATGAAGGATGCAATGAAGATCGCAGCCTCGCTGGATATGCCAGTCATTGCTCATTGCGAAGACAATTCGCTAGTTGTAGGCGGCTGTGTGGCAGAGGGGACATTTGCTACTGCAAATGGGCTGATTGGAATTCCGAATGAGTCGGAAGCCATCCATGTAGGCCGGGATATTTTACTCGCTGAAGCAACCGGGGTTCACTACCATGTATGCCATGTCAGCACAGAGCAATCGGTGCGGCTGATTCGCCAAGCTAAGGAGATCGGCATTAAAGTGACTGCTGAGGTATGTCCCCACCATCTGCTGCTGGCCGAAGAGGATATCCCGGGTATGGACGCCAATTGGAAAATGAACCCACCGCTGCGTTCCCGCCGCGATGTAGAAGCTTGTATCGAAGGGCTGCTGGACGGCACACTTGATATTATTGTTACGGACCATGCACCGCATAGTGAAGAAGAGAAGGCCAAGGGTATGGAGCTTGCTCCTTTTGGAATCGTCGGCTTCGAGACAGCTTTCCCGCTGCTGTACACAGCGTTCGTAGCTACCGGCAAATGGGACCTTTCCTTGCTCGTAAACCGCATGACCGCAGCTCCGGCCCGGGTATTCCGGCTGAATAGCGGGGTGCTGGATATAGGATCTCCTGCAGATCTAACACTGATTGATCTGGAGCAGGAACGGGAAGTAGATCCAAGTACTTTTGCCAGCAAAGGACGCAATACGCCTTTTGCCGGATGGAAGCTTAAGGGCTGGCCAGTAATGACTTGGGTAGATGGCAAGGCAATATGGACTGAGAGAATCTAATGAAATCCAAGTGGAACATCTTGGAGGACATGTTAGGCATAAGCTTTAGACTACAGAAACAAGAAGGAGTGGAAGGGAATGCAGGCGAGATTGCTGCTACAGGACGGTACGCTTTTTACAGGGACCGCATTTGGCGCTGAGGGTGAGAAGACGGGTGAGGTTGTATTTAATACAGGGATTACGGGATATCAGGAGGTGCTGTCGGACCCATCCTATTGCGGGCAAATCGTAACTATGACGTATCCGCTGATCGGGAATTACGGCATTACCCGGGACGATTTCGAGTCCGTACGCCCTTTCGTGCACGGCTTTGTCGTGCGCCGTCATGAGACGGTACCGAGCAACTGGCGCTCCGAATACAGCGTTGACGACCTGCTGAAGGAATATGATATTCCCGGAATTAGTGAGATTGATACGCGGATGCTGACCCGCATCATTCGTCATTACGGTACTATGAAGGCCATCCTTACAACCTCTAACAAGCGTGTCGAGGAATTGATGGAAATGATGGGTGACACCACGATTGAGGAGCTGCGCAATCAGGTAGCCCGTACCTCTACTGCTACTAGTTACAGCAGTCCGGGAAGTAAAGAACGGATCGTGCTTGTCGATTATGGTGCAAAGACCGGCATCCTGCGTGAGCTGAATAGCCGCGGCTGTGATGTTGTTGTTGTGCCACATGACGTATCAGCGGATGAAGTTCGCCGGTTGAACCCCGATGGGATTCTGCTGTCGAATGGCCCTGGGGACCCTAAAGATGTAACTTATGCTGTCAAGACTATATCCGAGCTGCTCGGTGAGTACCCAATCTTCGGAATTTGCCTGGGTCACCAGCTGTTTGCACTGGCTTGCGGCGCAGATACTGAGAAGCTCAAATTCGGACACCGCGGTGGAAACCATCCGGTTAAGGAATTGGCAAGCGGCCGCTGCTTCATCACCTCCCAGAACCACGGCTATACAGTGAATGAGGAATCGGTGGAAAGTACAGACCTGGAAATCACTCACATCAATAATAATGATAAGACTGTCGAAGGACTTAAACATACCCGCTACCCCGCATTTTCGGTGCAATATCATCCGGAAGCGGCACCGGGACCGCATGACAGCGGCTATCTGTTCGATCGCTTTCTGCAGATGATTGCCGACCATAAGGCCAATACACCTGTAATCTCGCGCCAGGCGCAGCTTGCAGCGAATGCCAGAATCACGGCCCCGAAACCTACTGCACAACTTGAAGCCGTGAAAGGAGCTCTATAACATGCCAAAGAATAATAAGCTTAAGAAGATACTCGTCATCGGCTCCGGCCCGATTGTTATCGGCCAGGCCGCTGAGTTTGACTATGCAGGCACTCAGGCCTGTCAGGCTCTTAAAGAAGAAGGCGTGGAGGTTGTGCTGATTAACAGCAATCCTGCGACCATCATGACCGATACGAATATGGCTGATAAAGTTTATATCGAGCCGATTACACTTGAATTCGTAACCGCGATTATCCGTCAGGAGCGTCCGGATGGCCTACTGCCTACTTTGGGTGGACAGACTGGGCTGAACATGGCCGTAGAACTGGCACGTGCCGGAGTTCTTGAGCAGGAGAACGTGTTGCTGCTTGGCACACAGCTGGAATCGATTGAGAAGGCCGAGGATCGCGACTTGTTCCGTGATCTCATGCGCGAGCTGGATCAGCCTGTACCGGACAGCGTAATTATTACTGCACTGGATGAAGCCTTGGTCTTCGCCGAAGAAATCGGATATCCGTTGATTGTCCGTCCTGCTTATACACTAGGTGGTACTGGTGGCGGTATCTGTGACAATGAAGAAGAACTGCGTGAGACTGTCAAAGCAGGCATTCGTTATAGTCCGATTGGACAATGCCTGGTGGAGAAGAGTATTGCCGGCATGAAGGAAGTTGAATATGAGGTTATGCGTGACGCGAACGACAACTGTATCGTGGTCTGCAACATGGAGAACTTTGACCCTGTAGGCATACATACAGGTGACAGTATTGTTGTGGCTCCGAGCCAGACGCTGTCTGATCGTGAATACCAGATGCTGCGCAGTGCTTCCCTCAAAATTATCCGTGCACTGAATATCGAAGGCGGCTGCAACGTGCAGTTCGCACTTGATCCACAAAGCTATCAATATTATGTCATTGAAGTAAATCCGCGTGTTAGCCGCTCATCGGCTCTGGCTTCAAAGGCGACTGGCTACCCAATCGCTAAGATGGCAGCCAAAATCGCCCTCGGCTATACGCTTGATGAAATTATCAATCCAGTTACCGGACAGACTTATGCCTGCTTCGAGCCTACACTGGACTATATCGTAAGCAAAATTCCGCGCTGGCCGTTCGACAAGTTCATCTATGCGAACCGTAAGCTAGGTACGCAGATGAAGGCTACTGGAGAAGTTATGGCCATCGGCCGTACTTTTGAGGAGTCTATCCATAAGGCTGTCCGTTCTCTGGAGATCGGTGTACATCGTATCAATCTGCCAGGAGCTGAATTGCTGGAAGAGAGTGTGCTGCGCACACGCCTGATTAAAGCCGACGATGAGCGCCTGTTCCTGATTGCTGAAGCTTTCCGCCGTGGGCTGGAATTACAGGATATTCAGGATCTCACTAACGTAGACTGGTGGTTCCTCTCCAAGATTGAAGCCATCGTAAACTTCGAAGATGTTATTCGCAAGGCACCAAGCTTGACCTCGGAAACCCTGTATCAGGCTAAACGTATGGGCTTTACAGACCGCTCTATTGCTGAGATTCGTGGCGAAGGACAACCCGGTGGTGAGCATACCAAAGAAGCCGATGTTCGTGCGCTGCGTCTGGCGCAAGGTCTGACACCTGTCTTCAAAATGGTTGATACCTGTGCGGCTGAGTTTGAGGCTACGACACCGTACTATTACTCCACTTACGAAACAGAGAATGAGGTTATTCATTCTGATAAGCAAAAGGTAATCGTGCTGGGCTCCGGTCCGATCCGGATTGGCCAGGGGATTGAGTTCGATTACTCTACGGTGCATGCGGTTTGGGCGATTCAGAAGGCCGGTTATGAAGCCGTAATTATCAACAACAACCCAGAGACGGTATCGACGGACTTTAACACCTCGGACCGCTTGTATTTTGAACCCTTGTTCTTTGAAGATGTAATGAACGTTATCGCCCAAGAGAATCCAATTGGAGTTATCGTCCAGTTCGGAGGTCAGACGGCCATTAACCTGGCAGCACCGCTGAGTGCGGCCGGAGTCAATATTCTCGGGACTAGCTTGGAAAGTATAGATGAAGCAGAGAACCGTAAGAAATTTGAAGCGCTGCTGTCTCGTCTAAATATTGCCCAACCAAAGGGCAAGACGGTAGTGGATGTTAGTGAAGCTGTAGAGACCGCTCAATCACTCGGATATCCGGTGCTAGTACGTCCTTCGTATGTCCTGGGTGGACGCGCGATGGAAATTGTCTATAATGATACAGAATTACTCAGCTACATGGTTGAAGCGGTTAAGGTTAACCCGGAGCATCCGGTATTAATCGACCGTTATATGCTCGGTAAAGAGGTTGAGGTAGATGCGATTTGCGACGGAGAGACCGTTGTGATTCCGGGAATCATGGAGCATGTGGAGCGCGCGGGTATTCACTCCGGTGACTCTATCGCCGTCTATCCACCGCAATATCTGGACGAAGGTCTGAAGCAGAAGATCGCGGAGATTACAATCAAGATCGCCAAAGAACTGAAGACGATCGGACTGGTCAACATCCAGTTTGTTATCTATCAGAATGAAGTGTACGTCATTGAAGTGAATCCACGTTCCTCGCGTACGGTGCCTTTCCTGAGTAAGGTAACTGGTATTCCAATGGCTAATCTGGCTACTAAGATCATTCTGGGCGGCAAGCTGAAGGATGATGGATATACAGAAGGTCTATGGCCGGAAAGTGATTATGTCTCGGTAAAAGTACCGGTATTCTCTTTTGCCAAGCTGCGCAGAGTAGAGCCTACGCTCGGACCGGAGATGAAATCTACGGGTGAAGTTATGGGCCGCGACAAGCTGTTCGCCAAGGCGTTATACAAAGGTCTGATCGGAGCAGGAATGAAAATTCCGGCAACCGGATCTATCATCATTACGGTAGCGGACAAAGACAAGGCTGAAGCAGTAGAGCTTATGAAAGGCTTCCATGCCATGGGCTACAAAATCATTGCTACCGGCGGTACAGCCCAAGCGCTTGAAGACGCAGGCCTCAACGTAATGAACGTCAATAAGCTGGATGAAGGCGAGCCGACCATTCTGGATCTGATCCGTGGAGGCCAAGCCAACTTCGTCTTTAATACACTGACCAAAGGCAAAACACCAGAGCGTGACGGATTCCGTATCCGCCGTGAAGCGGTCGAGAATGGTGTGGTCTGTATGACATCGCTCGATACGGTGACGGCGCTGCTGATCATGCTGCAGACGATCAACTTCTCGTCGCAGGCGATGCCTGCTTTTGTTGGACAATAAATTAATAATGCCATATTTGAACGGTGCTATAAAGGACGGTTTGCGGGATATTCGCAGACCGTTCCGCTATGCCCGGGGGCTAGAAAAGTCTAGTGCGGCTATCCGTCACACTGTAAAAGGAGCGTTAACATGACAGATGGAACAGGACAGGTTGCCGAGGATAATATCGGTGATATCACCAAACGGGATGAAATGTCAAAGCGTCTAATGATCGCCCTTGACTACCCTAACGTTGCTCAGGCCCGGCTGCTGATCGAGAAGCTGGAGGGAATTCCTTGTTATATGAAGGTTGGCATGCAACTCTTCTATGCGGCGGGCCCGGAATTCATCAAAGAGCTGAAAGAACGTGGGTATTCCGTATTCGTGGATGTCAAAATGCATGATATCCCCAACACGGTAAAAGGCGGCGCGGAAAGTCTTACACAGCTGGGTGTAGATATGTTCAACGTGCATGCAGCAGGCGGCTCCGCGATGATGGCCGCTGCCCGTAATGGTGCTACCGCTGCGGTGAGTGTGAATCCGTCACTGCAGATGCCATTGATTATCGCAGTTACACAGCTGACCAGCACGAGCCAGGAGGTCATGAACGGCGAGATTGGGATTGCCGGAAACGTTGCAGATACTGTGGTGCGTTATGCCAAGCTGGCAGCGGCAGCAGGTCTGGACGGCGTTGTAGCTTCGCCACAGGAGGCGGCTATCATTGCAGACGCCTGTGGGCCAGCATTTCGCACCATTACACCCGGCATTCGTCCGGCAGGTGCTTCCTTGGATGACCAGTCACGGGTGATGACACCCGCACAAGCCATCCGGCAGGGCAGTCATTACCTTGTAGTGGGTCGCCCCGTTACAGCAGCCCCAGACCCGCGACAAGCAGCACTTACTATTATTGAGGAGATGATCCAAGCGTGAGTCCATTATTGAATAAAAGTGAACAAGTAGCTTCCTATCTGCTGGAGATTGGAGCGGTGGCGCTGCGTCCGCAGGAGCCTTTTACATGGACCTCTGGAATCAAGTCTCCGATTTATTGTGATAACAGGTTGACTATGGCCTACCCGGAAGTGCGCAGCTTTATCGCTGAGGCCTTTGTAGAGCTGATTAACAGCCAGTATCCTGACGCTCAGGTAATTGCGGGGACAGCAACTGCCGGTATCCCACATGCAGCCTGGGTGGCTGATAAATTGAATCTGCCGATGGCTTATATTCGCGACAAGGCCAAGGGACATGGCAAGCAGAACCAGATCGAGGGCCTTATCACCCCTGGTCAAAAGGTTGTCGTGATCGAAGATCTGATCTCTACCGGAGGCAGTTCGATCAAAGCGGCTCAGGCTGTGCAAGAGGCTGGCGGAGAAGTGCTGGCTGTACTGGCCATCTTCAGCTATGAGCTGGATCGTGCAACAGAAGCATTCGCCGCAGCGGAGGTGCCGCTGCAAAGCCTGTCTAACTACACAGTGCTAATTGATGTAGCGCTAGCTAAAGGGAAAATAGCAGCAGCAGATGTAGAACTGCTGAAATCCTGGAGAAGTAATCCGGCAGCATTCGGCGTATAACCGACCTGATGAATAAGAGTACACATATGATTAGCCTCTCACCTAACCGTGCGGAGGCTATTTGTATGTTCAGCACTTGGAAATTACAGTGGCTGATTTTGCGGAAAATGGGCATGATAAATTCGAGCAGGACAGGATCAATTTGCGAAAAAAGGAGAAGAGGGCAACATGAATTGGATATACTTCGCGAAGCTGTTCAGGACAAGATTTCAAGCAGGCTGTCTGGCAAAAAGGCTGGAGCAGGACGGTTGGATTTATGGATATCATGATCCCCGTTTCGTGGAAATTTATCGTTCGCGTAAAGGCCGGTACGGGGTACGTTTCCTGCCCTAACAACAAATACGAATTCCAACTTGACTTAAACCCATGATCTAATGTATATTATTTATTGTCGCTGTTTGAATATGATTACTGACGCGGGGTGGAGCAGCCCGGTAGCTCGTCGGGCTCATAACCCGAAGGCCGCAGGTTCAAATCCTGCCCCCGCAATCCATTTATTTACAAGCAGCCATTGTATATTCGGATGTTTTAGTCCGGGCCCTTAGCTCAGTTGGTTAGAGCGGTCGGCTCATAACCGATTGGTCGGGGGTTCGAGTCCCTCAGGGCCCACTTATAAGAAACCCTTGCCTAGCAAGGGTTTTTTGCTGTCTTGGGGGTCGGTGGAAGATGAGGTTGAGGATGTCTCGAAAAATTGAGGAAATAGGAAATGGTCACATTAAGGTCACAGTGTCGGTTCATTCACAGGATTATGGGTCATTTGCATTTTCGAATCAATTAAGTCTGCAGCATCTCGCAGCATATCGGGTAACAAGTGAGAATATCTGTCCAGATAGATTTGTACACTGCTATGACCAAGATGTTCCGCGCCGATTTTTGCATTTACTCCATTATTTAATAACATTGAAGCATGCGAATGTCTTAGATCATGGAACCTTATTTTGGATAGCTCTGACTTTCCTGTCAAGAAGGCGAACGTCTCTGTAACCCGTCTTGGCTTAATAGGTTCTCCATTTTCATAACTGCATACTAGGTCATGATCTTTCTCAACATGGTATATACGGATTTTTTGAAAAGAGGACATGCCTCAGAAAAAGCTCTAGAAATCCTGTTCAACGGAAATGTGTTGGAAGATTCGGTCATGACTCGTGAGTATGAATTATATGCTAAAGAAGGAGATAGACAGTAATGCCACTGGTATTTAAACGTCTCCTGTACGCAGGGGACATCTTTGAAGGAGAGATTCAAGGGTTCTTTGTGCAGGCGCATGTATTTTCAGAGCCATCCTCTTATGGGATCACAGAAGGTCAGATCAGTCGGTTGATGGTGTATCAAAATCAGCAAAAAGAGTTCGGAAATAATCTGGCCAACTTTAACCGGGGATGGGATGGCAGTCCTCCCGAAGATACCAAGATTCGTGCGGTCATCGAAGCTGCAGTCAGGCAGTTTGATGATAAAGCCGTAGATTGGCGGTTTGAGGCTTCACGTAAGAATGAATCATATTGAAATCCTTTGTGATGAATAGTATACGCAAACTATGAATATACTGTAATATAAGATCATTCAGGATTAAGAGCTGCTGCTGAAAACAGACTGTACTCAGTTATTGAGTTACAGTCTTTTTTTTTATGCTCCAATTCGTTTCTCCTATCCTATAAGTAGAGAAATAATCTTTGATTGGTTTGGAAGGATTGATCTTATAAAGTCTTGGAATTGATAGGAGCGAATCATGGACTCGTCTTCAAACAGCAGATGATCGATCTTTTCAGCCTCCACATCGGTATTGGCCTTTGGTAAAGCTGAAGTTCATCCGTTTCAGCATCGCACTGATGCCGAGTACGCTCATGGTGACGCCGTATTCCCGTTTCTTCCACTCCGCCACCAGTGGAAGAGTACCAGGTGACAGAGCTTCAAACCCCACATCGGCTGGCTGTTGCTGTTCGAGTACTGAGGCTAACTGATGACGCTGCTCGTCTGTGAGTTTCGTCGGTTGTCCAGGAGAATGATCATGTTCAGAGCGGGCAGACTTTGTGTTTGATAGGTTTGCCAATAAATACTGATGGTTTGACGCGCACGGCTTAGTACATACCGATCTCCAAACGTCCTTCAAGACGAACCGCTAGATACCTTTCGTAGAGCAGTTTATCAGATTTCTCTTTCATGGCTGTATTATTTCTTCACTACTCATTTTCATTGCTGCCTTGAATTCATTTACAATGTATTACCCGATTTGGCGACTTGAGAGACTTCGTTAGTTTCTTAATTACGTTCTAAATAGTTATACATAGGGATTGATTAAGGTTTTGAGCTGCGGAAGTTGAATATATTAGAAGATGAATCTAAAGACTTATTTCAATGTAATAGAAATATATGTAAAATGAATTTGTTGGGATTAATTACATATATATACAAGGGGTGGTGCGTATACATAGAGATTTTAAATCGACACCGGCAAGTTAAAGTTAAGGGAAATAATAAATATCAATTGGAGGTTATTAAAATGAAAAAATTCTTCAAGAAACCATTTACGGTCCTAGCAACCTTATTTCTTGCCTTAAGTATACTTCCTGGAACTGGCTTCGCTGCGTCTAATGATGTGGTTGCTGAACCACGTATTGATCCAACTGCTGCACAAGCCCTTACCATTCAATCTCAAAGTCCTATTGTAACAGATGAGAGCGGTAATGCGGTACAAGCACTAGCGACAGACGTTGCAATTTTAACTTTATGGTCAGTCCCGAGTGGTAGTAGTACTGGAAGCTCTGGTGGTGATGGATCTTCAAGTTTTGGGACTCATTCATTTATTACTGTAAATAATATTAGTTCTTCAAGTATTACAATTGGTAAATTATCTGGTATTGCAGCAAATAAACTGGTTTCTGTTGGAACTTGGGGGAATAAAACAGAACATACTGGTATATGGTATAATTTAGAGGCAATGTTCATTAATAACTACAGTGCGTACAGTGGTAGGGTTTCTCATTCCATGTATATTAGTTCTACCCAGTTAAGTAGCGTAAATAGTTATATTATTAATCATGATTCATGGAGTTTAACAAACAATTGTTCCTCCTTTGCTGTTGGTCTATGGAACTCGATATCCTCTGACGACTATTCTGCTGGAACAATTAATACTCCTCAAAATTTATATTACTCAATTAAAGATGGTGCTTATGACACCAATGCTTCCGTTCCATATAATTATGCAGTTTATTATGCTCAAGGTACTGGTACTCCTATAAGAAGTACACAATTCTAAAAATTATTTATATACTTTATACTTTAATCAATGCACTCATTTAATTGGGTGCATTGATTTGAAATAATTAATGAGGTGATGAATTGACCACAAAAAAACGTAACTTTGTAATTGCATTGATTGCTATACCTATAATTTCTATACTGGGGTTTCTTTTTATGTTTACCAATATAATAAATCCTAGCACAATTTTTGTGTCACAATGCAACATAACAAATAATTCAATATCAATAAAGGGTGCTTTTACTGATAGTGCAAATAAGTATAGAGGATATAAACTTACTTATAACGATAATACGCTCTATATAAAAATAAAAGGAAGTCTATTATCATTTAATGGATCAACTGGGGATTTTAATATTTCAATTAAGAATGATTTTGGTGACATTCAAAAAATATATCTACAGGGCTCTAATTCCTCGCAAAGAACTCTGATTTGGTCTAAACAAAAATAGAATCCCTATGATGTCTCAGAAGTTAATTCAATCAAATTTGGCAATTAAGCTTGGCCCAAGATTCGGTGTATGTCAGATTTATTTTATTCATTATCGCTCCACATACTAGACACAACTGAGTGTTGGTAACTGACATTTCGCACCTTGGAGCAACCGACATAATGAAATTTAAGATACAGGCTGAAACTCGAATGAAATTAAGAAGCCCGGACGTAGCAATGCGGAGGGAGAGCGGGTGACCAGGGGAGGGAACGGTTCCAGCGCTTGCGGATCGTCTAATTTCTCCAGCGAGGTTCGAGTCCCTCAGGGCCCACTTATAAGAAACCCTTGCCTAGCAAGGTTTTTTTGCTGTCTTGGGGGTGAATTGTTAACAGATTTTTTAACGTGAATTATTTAAATACAAGAACAAGCTGTTTCTGGGTGAACTTATTGAGTTCATTTTCAATGCGATCTACGGCTTCTTCTTGCATGATCGGTAGCAAATGAGAATATCGCTCTTGCCTGAGCAATGCTAAGTCACTAAGTAGCTACTTTAACTTACGATATTGAGTTAGGAAGCACAGTGGAGCACCCTACCTTTTAAGGTGGGGTGCTTCGTGTTTATTTAGAAACGGAGGCGCAAGGTGCTACACTGCCGTATCGTACGAGCCACGAGGTTGCGATAAGCGATGAAGTAAATGGTGGGAATAAATATGGTATAAAAGAAACGTCAAATCCAGATTTTCTAATTGAAGGTAAAGTATTTGACTGTTATTCACCTACAATAGATACAAATGTTGATAACATTATTAGAAACATAAGAACAAAGACAAAAACACAGGCAGAAAAAATTGTTCTTAATTTAGATGATTTCACTCCTGAAAAAGTTACGGAGATCGTTAAAGGTA
Organism: Paenibacillus monticola; assembly: GCF_009664975.1. Taxonomy (GTDB): domain Bacteria; phylum Bacillota; class Bacilli; order Paenibacillales; family Paenibacillaceae; genus Paenibacillus_AQ; species Paenibacillus_AQ monticola. The sequence continues at coordinate 29,259 of NZ_WJXB01000010.1, read as the reverse complement.
TTTTAAGAAAAGCAAATGCTAACGGGGATCTGAAGAATTTAACAGAACTATTTATTGTGAAGGATGGAAAAATTATAAGGGTGTTTGGGGGATAGAAATGCATGGACTGCGAATTGTTTTTACTATCTAATTTAAGTTATAAATCACTTGGAGAAATGATAGAAAGAATAACTAATGAGTTAGTTAACAAAGAAGTGTCGGTTAATTGTAACGAAGAGGAAATAATTATAGGATCAGAGTATTTTTCTATGGCTCTTGAAATTGAGGATACTTCTGATATCTCTTTTGTTAGAAATCATTATAACTTAGATGTTGATGTATGCCTCAGAGTTCAATTGTTCGGTAACACCTTTTATCAAGGGTTGGAGCTTTTGTTCAAAATTATGGGGAAGCTTATGAAACAAATAAATGGGAATCTTTTATTTTTAGAAGATGGCTCAGATCAGTTACTCAGAAAAGAAAATGGTGAGTTAATTATCAATAAAGATTTGGATCAGTACCAGACAAAATACTTAAGCAAAAGTCTGCTTAGCTTACTTGACCATTCGTATATTGAAAAAAAATTGTCAAACTAAAAGCGATCCTACATTACAACCATTAAGAAGTATATTGCCACAATACGAGTTATCAAAAAAAGAGCCGCAGGATTCCTGAATGGCTCTTTTTGTTTTCCTACTATAGGTAGATATTATATGTGTACCATTTTGTACTATATAGGTCTCTATATAATACAAAGTGGAAGTCAAAAGTAATAACCTAGGAGTGAAATCCCAAAAACTGATATAGAATATTGAATTGATCAAAGTATTAATAATTGATAAAAATGATTACCAAATAATAAGTTATCACTCTGTCCAATTAATGAATTATAAATCCTGGCGTAATGTGTAGTTCGAGGGGGTATACGGTTTAGGATTGAAGGCACTACTTGAGAATGAAAAAAAAACGTCAACCAGTTAAGATTGACGGGCTTCTATATACTTTACTACCGTGTCCATTCCATGAAAAATTGCTGTAAGTCCAATTCTGATTTTATATTTTCAATTACATTTTTCAAACCTGGAACCCAAAGCAGAGTATCTTGTCGAATATAGTTTAAAACTAATGCACAACTCCGTTCAAATTTTTCAATATGGGGGCTGTGTTCATTTTTCAAAACAATTCTGACCTCTTCTGCTAATTCCATATAATCAGAGTCAATGTGATCTTGTTTACTAATTTCTGCGGGTTTTAATTTGGACCAGGCGTAAGCTCCTCCATCCACTACTTCTTCTGATCCTTCTACATATTCCAGAGACGAATCTTCATTAATAAATTCATTGATCCGCTCCTCTAAACCTTTGAAAGTTTGAACGAATTTAACTACTTCATTCAAAAAATCACCTCCCAAATAGATAAGAAGATGTGATTTTCGCTTGCTGTACAATTTCTTCAGTTAGCAATCACAATCTTTTGTGATTCCAGTATATCGCGTTTTGAAACATAAAAACAATTGTGAAAATTTTAACTAATAACGGAGTTGACATTACCTGAAAAATAACTCTCCAGGCAACAAGCTCCTAGATCCATAATCTCGAGAATGAACCGACACTGTGACCTTATGTGACCATATCCTAATTCCTCAATTTTTCGAGACATCCTCTTCTAACCGTCACCGACCGCTCTAACCAACTGAGCTTGGAGAAAGGGTGATTTAGGTTAAATTTAGTTCCCAAACAATGATTAATGCTGTGTTTATAAGATATTTATTTATATCTGTTTCGTTCAGTTCGTTTACAAATCCGTTAGCAAAGTAATATTTTGATACACTTACTAAATCACTAATTGGTACCCACACTAGACCTTCATCTATGTTAATTTTTTACCAAGAGCTTTACGAGTGATACTTCAGCTCACCAATGAGGGCATAGTTCCTAATAGTTTATTTTCGTTTCTTACTGCTAAACAACCCACCAATCAAAGCAATGCCTAAAACCAGAGCAATCCAATAAGTAATACCCAATTCAATCAACTCCTTTTGGTACGCTTTACGATTTTAAACCATAGAGGTTTAGGGCAAACATACCCGATGATGGGCTGCCCTTTAATATAAGCTATTTGTTATCTTCTTCTTTAATATAAGTATCGTCATATGCAATAATCACTTTTGTTTCATCGGTGGTCATTGCACTATCGTACACTATTTCATCTTGACTGAAGTCTAATACTGGCTGCGGCGTTTTCACAAAAAATCCGTCGTCTTTCGTGATTATCACATCAGGATGACCAAGTCGTTCGTATACATCAGCGGGAACAATTGGTTCTTGTGCAACATTTTCCACTTGTGATGGATTGACCTCAGTAGCATGAACGTTCGACATTATTACTCCAGTAAGTGCGGTGGAACTCAATGTAAGTATCGCCAATCCCAAAGTTATTGGTTTAACTCGCAAAATCTTCATCTCCTTTCCGCTTTCTCAACCTCCTAATTAAATCATATAATACAAAATAAATACATTAAAATCCGGCGGTTTTCATAGTTAATAATGGTAGGCAGGGATAAGTTTATGGTTGTATTTAGAAAGCATGTTTGGTTATATCTATAGAAGGTAGAGTTAATGAAATATTTACATAATGTCCCATATATAATATGCTATAGTAAATGAATTCGGAAGCACCGCTACCCTACCTTAATAGGTGGGGTATTTTATTAAAAGTAGATCATAGGAGATGGAATTATGGTATCGCAACCAGGGTTGTTTATTGGTGGGGGATTTAGTGTGCTTTTCTTCTTAATTTGGCTGGTATCCATTAGCTTTGGTATTTATGCTTTTGTATTATTTGTAAAGCTTGCACGCAGAGGAATAGAAGCATTAGATTTGTACAATTACGCTAAAAATCGTGAAATACGTGATCGTTACGAGTCGGCTAAAAGGGATGATTTAGTTTGAGGGGGATTCATAATGTTGAATCAAGATGAAAAGATCCAAGAACTTGAGTATTAAGTCATAGGAGTAATTCAGTTTGTATCAGCAAAATAAAGAATACCCCGCCAACATTTGTGAAGGGGTCGGCGGGGTGGTTTGTCATATAGTAAAGAAATTCTATTTCATTTCTTTATTTAAGGACAAATCAAATGATGTTATAAATACAAAGAACATCATCTTCATTCTCATTCTCGAAAATACCTCTTCCTATTTAACGCTCCACTTCTAACTCCGTAAATCCGATTTTCTTATACAGATTAATGGCTCCTATATTTCTAGGATGAACATATAAAATTAAGTTCTCGTACCCCAATTCCCATAACACATTTATGCTTTTGTTCAAAAGACTACTGGCCATACCTAAATTCAAATATTTTTTGGTAGTGAATAGTTCCGACACAAAGGGATTCCCCTTGTACATACTGATAAGTATGACAGATGCAATATCGGAGTTCTGCTTGATTTGGAAGGAAGCTTCAGGGATAAATACGCCAAAACCATCTACAACCACACTAAGAATTTCTTCATGTAAATCCTCTAAGGTTTCGCCCTCAAAGTCCTCGGTATCTGTAAATGCATCTAACATGGAAACAGCTAGTGCGTTAATGTCCTCGGCATGAATTCTGTCAAAAATATAAGTGCTTTCTGTTTCTTTGGGTATAAGTTTGATAATCATTCCAATTTTATTACTCATCAGCATTAATCTCCTAAATTTTTATTTATCTTTCTCCTAAATGGATAAGGTTAGTCTATCAGGAAAAGCTGGAATTCACTATAAAATGCTATAATACAAGAATAAAAGCTAAGGAGGGATAGTATGCCGATTACGGAAGGAACCAAAGAGTATCCTTGGAAATTAACAACTCCTCCTCAAACCTCAGAATATGAAATGTATAAGGATGAAAAAGATGGAAAAACAATTTTGGTATGTACCGTAGGCAAAACTGTTCTGCATTATGATTATCGTTGTGTGAATGACTTAGCGGCTATGCTCAAAAAGCATGAGGACTGGATAGAACTTGGTAGTGCGGATGAGCAGAAACCTGTAAAAGAGGGAACGGTTGAAGCCTGGGGACGTTCACCTGATAATCCAATCGGGGGTTGGTACGGCTTGAAAAAAGGTTTGCGTGGCAGATTTGGCATGTATATACCTCCTTTGTTGGAGATCTTAGGGCTTGCGGAAGTAGAACATAACCCAAGGAACAATCGGATGAGGAGTAAATAACAGCACTACAAAATAATAAAAGGGAGAAGCGACTCACCTAGGGCTTCTCCCTTTTCCAAAAGAGCGATATCAACGAGTAATCCTAACAGGAGTTTCACCTTTCTCTTGTTTGTTGGGAGTCACAGCGAATAACGTTAGTAAGCCACCCACTAAACCAACAGCAGCCATAGTACCGAATAACACCCAGTGTCCTCTAATCATCAGTAGCGAGACAACTGGAGGGCCAAGTGCCACCCCGATAAAGCGCATGCTGCTGTAAAGAGAGGTAATTGTGCCGCGGTTCTCTTTTTCAATCCCCTCAGTAATCAGTGCGTCCATGCAAGGTAATGCGACCCCAATTCCAATCCCGCTTAAACTTAAGAATCCGACCATGAAATAAATTCCTTTATGAAAGCCAGTAATGATCATTGCGCTAGTTAGCAAGACCATCCCGCCAAAGCCCAACCATTTCATGAGGGTTTTGTTTTGTCCTATAATCTTTCCCCCTCCATAAGAGGCTAGACAGAGCAGGGCCAGCGGAATGGCTAGGACAAAGCCTTTTGAAGCACCGTGGAGGTTGTATTTGGATTCGAGTGTCTCGGATAAGTAGAATAATACTCCAAAAGTAACAAACATACAGATACCGCCGATTGCGAAAATAGCATACAGCCAACGCCCTTTTTCGCGCAAAATGTCTTTTATCCCTGATAAGAATTGACGTAGGTTTTTAAGTTGGGCTTGTTCTTCCTTTTTTGGTTTTTTCACCAAAAGTAGAACTAATAGGAATGAGATCAGACAAAGAATAGGAATAGCTATAAAAGGAGCATACCACAGCAAAGTGCCTAGAAAAGCGCCTAAGATCGGACTTAACACTTTACCAAAGGTATTGGAGGTTTCAATGATTCCCAAGCCTTTACTGACCTCTTCTTCATCTTTAAACAAGTCGCCTACAAAGGGTAATACGATTGGAAACGCTCCTGCTGCTCCGATCCCCTGAAGGAAGCGTCCCCCTAAGATCACCCAATATGCGCTTACCCCGTCCATAAGCCAGGCAGCAGCAATGCAAACTGACCCACCAACAGCAGCAAGGATAAGGCTGGGTAAGATGACGATCTTACGTCCAAACCGGTCAGATAAATATCCTGCGATAGGAATCATCACAATCGCTATGAGACCGTAAACCGTAATAATCATACTGACTTGAAAGGCGCTAATCCCTAGTTCTTGTGATATTTGCGGCAGAATTGGCAGCAGCATAGAGTTCCCTAACGTCATTATTAACGGAATGGAAGCCAGTGCAAACAGAGCCCCTTTGTTATTCTTCATGGAAGACCACCTTTTTTCACAATACTCTTTATTGTGGTTTGTTCCTCATAATTTATACCCTTGTCCGAATAGGATAATAACACAGCAACCTAAAGGGGGAGGAACTACATCAATATTTTTATTGGCTATATTTTTCTGGGTTTATCCCTTTCCGCTCCGATCGGCCCAATCAACGCCGCCCAGTTGGATAAAGGGATTCGTGGAGGCTTTTGGCATGCCTGGTTTATCGGTCTTGGGGCCATAAGCGCAGATATTATCTACATGCTGCTTGTTTATTTTGGTGTAATTCATCTCCTGGATGCTCCGTTTGTGAAAGCTTTTTTATGGCTATTCGGTTTTTTTGTGCTGCTGTACACAGGTATTGAGAGCATTAAGAATGCAGGTGCGATAACAGTAGCCGACATGAGGGGAAATGAGGCCTCATTGGCTTCGTCGTTTCTGTCGGGCTTCCTGATGTCCTTATTTAATCCGCTTTCCATCCTGTTCTGGTTAGGCATTTACGGTTCCATACTAGCTAAGGCAGCCAATACGTATCCGATGCAGCAGTTACTTATTTATAGCGGTGCTATCGTGCTGGGCATTTTACTCTGGGATGTTACCATGGCTGCTGCTTCCAGTGTCTTCCGCAAATTACTGACGATTGGAGTGTTAAGAACCATCTCTATGCTGTCAGGGCTTTCTCTTGTAGGTTTTGGTTTTTATTTTGGTGTACAGGCTGTCCAGTTACTATTCTTTCATTAAAAGCTTGCTCTTTCGGACTCGATGTACGATGAAGTCACACACCGCAATCAGTGAGATCAGCAGCAAACTGATGTAGAAGCCTGGGCGACTGAGCTTGTGAAAAAGAGTGCCTGCCACTGCAGCAGCAATCAGCAGCAGTCCGACCCAACGTTTAACCCCACTTAGCTTGCCGGCTTTCAGCAGCTTTCCTGAAGAGAGCAAAATAAAGGACCAGTTATACAGCAGCATTAACCCAGCAGCGGTAGTGATATATTCATATACTTTTCCTGGCAACAGCAGCGACATTATAATGGCTCCCATTAATCCAACGGAGATCAGGCAAAGTGCATACAGGGGATATTTATCCTTCCACTTGTGTGAGAACAGTTTAGGTGCATCACCTTCCTGTGCCAAGGTAATCATCATAGAGGTTACAGCATATAACGACGCGGTCATGGTAGAGAATCCGGCGATAATTAGCACTCCGTTAAAAAGATGAGGCACAAAGCTCAGGTGATCGCTGCTAAGCGCCAGCACAAAGGGACTTTCCTTTGGATTGAAGGCACCTAATGGTACCATCGTCACAGCAAGCCCAATGGACAGTATATACACAACCGCTAGAACCAGAAGCATCACCTTTCCAGCTTTGGGTGCATCCTCCGGCTTTTGGAGCCGATAAGACATAATTCCCAGCACTTCAATCCCTCCATAGGCATAAAAGGCAAAAAGAAAAGCAGACCATAACCCAATACCACCATTTGGAAACAAACCCTTATAACTATGCGGGAACTTAGGCGTATATTTGCTCCCACCAATCCAGCCGGCCAAAAGAGCGACTGCTATAACCAGGAACATGAGAATAGCCGCCATCTTGATGACAGCAAGCACATTTTCGACCCGGTCAAATCCCTTATTGCCGAAAAAAACGATAATAAGGCTTACTACTCCAAAGCCTGCTGCAAATATCCACATGGGTATGGTCGGGAACCAGAAGCGCGAGAATATGGAGAGTGCCGTTAATTGGCTTCCCATAATAAGCAGCTCAGAGCACCAATAGACCCAGCCACTACCAAACCCTGCCCAGCTCCCGAAGGCCTTCTTGGCATAGGAACGGAAGGAGCCTTGCTCTGGGTGAGCTGCTGTCATGCGCGATAAAGCATCAAAGACTACATAGGTTCCAATGGCTGCTAGAAGATAAGCCAGTAACACTGCTGGCCCACCAATTGAAATAGCCAGTCCAGAACCAAGGAAATATCCAGTGCCAATCGTACCTGCAACTCCCAATAAGGATAATTGCCACCATTTCAAGCTTTGGTCATCTTGCGTATTTCCCGAAGATGTATTCATCCATTCAGTCCTCACTTGTAATTGGAATTCGAAATTTTCTATTACACTCATTACAAGGTATAATATAAGCCTAACGTGTAATTTTATGAGTTGAAGGAGTGTGCCGGCTTATACTGGCCCTGTGGATAAATAATGGGTTTGATTCTACGAGTTGCTGAAATGAAGTCAAAGGAAGGAGGTGCTATTTTGACAGATTGGAAAAAGGATATTTCAAGCGTATTTATTAACAATGAAGCAAGAAGAGTGGAGATCAATAATCCTCTAAACGATCTATTAAATGAGTTGAAGAGTGAAGAGGGGATCCATCAGGCTTCGTTTGAGCTTGTGAATGAGTTCCCACTAATTTGGAATGTTCAGATTAATGGAAAAGAAGCTCAAATTGTTGAAGCTGATGTCGCTCTTGCTCAACGCCTCTATGATGAGCCTTACGATAAGACCTTCTCAGATCCCAAAAGAGATGTTACTGAAGTGCTGAAAGAGATTTTGGTAATGAAATTTAAATAACTAAAAGATAAGCACCTTAAACGGTGCTTTTTTTGTACTCACATGCAATTGAAATGACTGCTTTATTTCTTATATGTATCTCAGGAAGCAGATCACGGCTCTAACTCATCGTCCTTGGGTTCTTGCAGCAGAATAGAGAAGGTTTGGGTCTCGTGATCTACTTCAATCGCTTCAATGCCAACAAAATCCGGTGTTTCGGGGTGTACTGCATCTACAGTGTAATCTGGATGGGTCAACAATAACTGAATGACTTTAATGGCTTCCATGTCGCTCCCCCTCATGAGTAAATTCCAGCAACAGTATTATCTCCGCACTTCATAACGAATATGTTTGTGAATTAATATCTTCATTGGCTGGATGTTCCTCATTCCTTCCCATGACGGCCAGAAGCTGTCCTTGAAACACACGTCTTTGAATTTGATCAATGCGCTGGATAGCTAGCTCTGTGGGAACCTGGAACTCTGCTGCAAGGAAACTAACTGCTTCTTCACGGAGCTCAGGCAAAGCCATGTGGGAAATCATGGAGTATGGCATGGCTGCATAGAGAATAAAGCGCTCCGACTCATCTTGCTGTGACTGTGTAAAGTGCTCTGTCATTAACGTATGGCTGCCCGCATGGCGTAGCAGGTGGCATAGCTCATGGAGAAATTCCAGTCGCTGCAGATTGGATGGGAGGCGATTATCGATAAACATACTGTACATCCCGGCAGAAGCTTCAATCCCCTTACTTCGTACATCCAAGAAATGGACCCAGACATTCAGTCGTTCTGAAATATACTCAATCGATATTTGTGAAGGTTTATGAATGCTTAACCGCTTATACAAATCCTCCGTCCATTTCTCCAGTACTGTCATTTGATAGTATGATTTCATGTTATTCACCTCGTAATAAGATCATATGTTCGGTATTATGGCCAAAAGAAAAGCCCAAAGGGCTATGTGAGGATTCCAGAAGACAGAGGAGCAGCCTCTCGGCTGCCTCTCTCCAATCTACTCGCTGTGATACGGGTGGGAACTAGTGTTCTTGTATTACAAGCATAAAGGATTTAAACACTAATATCAAGCACTTTTCCCAGACTTGGGTCAATACTTTTTCCGATCAATTCGACCATATTCTGACCTTGTGTTTCAGCTTGGCCCTTGGCTAGATCGAATACCCGTACACTGACTGATTGAGCCAAGGATGCTTGGCTCATGGCAATAGATAATGCAGCAATGTCCATATCAACACCTCCCCTGATCTATATCGACACTGTGCGTTTATTTCTTTGCCAGTTTGCCCAAACGGTATATCCGCCTTTGACATATTCTGTGCTGTATTCAATATTAATGAGGAGGAATTAACATGGGTGCAGAGTATGGTTGCGGTTGTGGAAATAACGTTGGTGGAGTAGGCGTAGGTCCAGGTCCATGTGGACCGGTAGTAAGCCCTTGGACTTCCACGGGAGCTATTCTGGTTCTGTTCATCCTGTTGGTTATTATCACAAAAGCCTGTTTATTCTAAACAAGCCGCATCACACTGTCAGCCTCGTCCGGGCGTTATGCCGGATGGGGCTATTTCTTTTTTTTTCGATAGGTAGGTCCTATCTGACGTTTGATTTTGCCTGTCGTTTCATCCGTTTCAATGAGGTACAATTCCTTTACCGTTCCTGACAATTCGAACCATTCTTTCAAGGCCTCAGCTTCAGACATGGGTCCATAGAGTCTCTTTCCCCGATAACAGATATAGAACACCTTAGCTCTCCAGATGTGAAATAGACTGCTATCCTATTTTACGCTCTAAATTCTGTTATCTGAACATTAATTCAACACGAGTGCCATCAGCATAATTCTCCAACTGATTGCCTACCCAACTGCCTGCTCCGCGGTTATCGCTTGGCTTTATGTATGCAATGTCGGCGCCTTCGCCGCCTTCTTGACACATGGCCATCGGCCATTCGTCGCGATCATAGCCTTTTTTGGTGGGTACATCCTTCAAGGATTGGCTCCGATTCTCTTCCGCCTGCTCGCGGTCTATGGTACATATGGCGGATTCCCCACTCGAAATAGCGTCTTGTATATGCTTCGCTGTCTCCGGATACCGCTCCGATGGAAAGACCAACTGGACGATGTCCTTATCGGATGATGTTGCAGGTGAAGTGGATTGTCCGTCCTCTCCAAACCAGTAAGTGCCCAAGGCGAGCAGTGCGACGATGATAAGACTCATGATGAATTTCCGTGCTTTTCTTTTCTGTGCTTTCACTTTCTGCTCCTCCTTTTTTTTGCTTAAATTAGTATAGCGTATATCTATATTCTGTGCGATTTATTATACTTTTTAGAGGATGAAGGAGGATGGAATTTGATATGGATACTTTAATTACCATTGAGGATCAGACGTTAATTGCGTCTGCGCAGGAGATTATTACCAAACGTTATGAATGGGAAAGACACCACGTAGGCGCGGCGCTTCGCACGAAGACGGGGGAGATATTTACGTCGGTTCATGTGGAAGCCAGTTTAGGGCGGGTAACCATCTGCGCAGAAGCTATGGTGATTGGCAAAGCTATATCCGAGGGCTACAAGGAGTTCGATACTATTGTTGCCGTGAGACATCCGGACCCGGATAGCGATGAAAGGGAAATTAAAGTCGTTTCTCCATGCGGCATGTGCAGAGAGATGATTGCTGATTATGGTCAGGACTGTAAGGTTATCATATCCGAGGCTGGTGATTTGCTAAAAGTGGGAATCGCTGATTTACTGCCATGGCGCTATACAAGATGAAATAAGTGGTTGGCTACCTAGGTGTGGACTATACATAAGGGATTCTGCGTTTCATGTGAAGATTAGATTTCTTGTCCATTCGCCGCGTCCATGTCCAACGTTCCTCCATAAAATGTACAAAAAAGTACAAAAGGGAGGTGAGAACGTATGGAGCAGCGAATCCTGCGGGATATGATCGATTCAGCATCACGGTTTGTGAGCGATGTTGAGTGGCAGACGGCTTTTCGCAAATTAAGCATGACTCCGGCTAATCCGGAATTGGTGGCTTCGGCCCGGACATTGCTGAAGAAACTATATGCTCTGCAAGGAAAAGGAGTGATTAGTGGACAACATGATTATCTGGAGAGTCCGGATGAATTCAGCGATAAGTTGAAGAATACAAGTGGGCAATATGCGGCTCTTCACGGCTATGAGCTAGGTGCGATCAATAATCAGTCGGAACAGCAAATGGATATACAGCGGCAAGGAGTAGTCAGCAGCGCGATACGTTGGTATGGAACAGGCGGTATTGTAGCGCTGAGCTATCATGCTCCGTTGCCAGGCACAGTATCTGCTTGGTCAAATGTATCTATGAGCCTCAGCAACGCTGAATTCGACAAATATATAACGCCTGATACAACGCAGTATGCTGCGCTGATTGGGGAACTTGATAAGATAGCCGTGTACTTGAAAAGACTTAGCGACGCAGCAATTCCTGTACTATGGAGACCTTATCATGAAATGAATGGTGGATGGTTCTGGTGGGGTCAGAAGAGCAACTTCCTGGAGCTGTGGAACATCATGTATGACCGCTTCACGAGTGTTCATAAGCTGCACAATTTATTATGGGTGTGGAGTCCCAATGCCAAGAATGAATGGTGTGATGCTCCGGCAGGGTATTACCCTGGTGCTGGCAGAGTGGATATATTGGCGCTCGATATCTATGACGGAGATTTCAAGGATAGTCATCATGATGAGCTATGGGATCTGGGACGAGGAAAGCTGATCGCCATTGGAGAGAATGGAGAACTTCCTTCTACGGCACTGCTGGCCAAGACGCAGAATAAATGGTCGTATCAGATGACCTGGGGCAAGCTGCTGTATGACAACAATAAAGAGGCTGTAATCAAAGCTTTCATGAACGATGCCTTCACTCTAACGAGGGATGAGTATGCTGCAACGCGAGTTTCCGAGGGAAACGATGTTCACATTAACGGCTTGCTGGGACAATATTTCAATAATGCTACGCTTAGCGGGACAACTGAACTAGTTCGTACAGATGCCAATATTAATTTCATTTGGAGGCAGGCTGCGCCCGCGCCGGGAATTCAAGCCGATCTATTCTCGGTGCGGTGGAGCGGAAGACTGAGTGCGGTTTACAGCGAGAGCTACAATATCTATTCTTCCTCGGACGATGGGATGAGGGTGTGGATTGACGGGGTGCTCATCATTGACAGCTGGGTAAAGCAGAGTGGGCAGGAACGGAAGGGCAGCGTGAATCTGATTGCGGGCAAGCTGCATGAAGTGAAAGTGGAGTATTTTGAGAATCAGGGTGATGCACGGGCTGTACTGATGTGGGGAAGCTCCAGTCAAGCCAAGGGGGTTATTCCAGCCGGGGCGTTCTACCTTCCATGAGGGGTTACGGGGAAATCAAACAAACAGCAAGTCTCCGGATTAGGGGAACTTGCTGTTTGGTGTTTACTGTTTGTGGTTAAATCTGTTCACGGTAGCTGATGTTATTGGCGATCTTCTCGTCGCGAACCGCTTTGCGCAGAACGTCCTTAACCGTCTGGGCATCACGAATCTTTTTGAAAAGAAGCTGAGGCGCTGAGGTATCATCAGAGAATACCGTTAACGTTCCGATACCGAGCATGCGCTGCATAATGGATTGCGCAACGGATAAATCGCGTACCCGCAACAGCTCAATTTCTTCGACATTTTTGCCGATAAGTCCGGTCTTCACCATGATTCTCTGGCTGGTAATCTTGTAGCTAGTTGTATTAAGACCTATGAGTCCTTTAAGTCGGTCGGAGATGCCGGCCGGTTTACCCTCCCAGAGTACAATCTCATGACTGGATCCTTCTGCAGCTCTCGAACGGGGGGCTGCTGCTGGAGCATTCGCTACGATGCTTGCTCCGCATTGTCCACAAAATTTAATGCCCTGCTTGTTTTCTGCTCCACAGGCTGTGCAATAAGGCATGGGTATCTTCCTTTCCTGATTACATATGAGATTATTATAATATAACAGCGATTTCCAGTCACCAATGAATCCGCCATTTAATCCTATGATTCACTAAATAACCTCAGTGTCTGTCAATGAATACGCTTTATGCCAGAAATTTGTTTCAAATCTCCTCACTTTACATAAATTTCATTTGCACTTTACAAAAACCCACATTATCCTATTAGGTGGGGGGATATAAAATGAAAAGAGCCTTATGGATAGGATTGATAATAGTATTTGCTGTGCTTAGCGCCTGCAGCAGTAATGAACCGGCTACAACGGCGACTGCTTCGGAGGAAGAAGTGCAGGCATCCGTACTGGATTACTACAATGAAATGTCTAAGATTGAACAATTAGGGAAGTCATCCTTAGAGGCGTTTAATACGACTCTCACTTCATATTCGACTGGGGATGTGACGGACAAGCAGTTGGAGAAGGCAATCGACAAATTCCAGAGTACCGCAGCTGATATATCGGATCAGGCGGAGGAAGTAAAGATTCCAACCAGCTTGCCTGCGAAGATTCGGGATTTGCTTCAGGAGTCTCTAATCGCTTTTAATAGTGCGTATTCTCTAAAAAAAGAAGCTTCTGAGGGTGCTGATTCCGACGACGTATCCGCTGAGGAGTTCAATGACCTAAATCAGAAAGCTGATTTAGCGATGCTGTATGGAATATCCAAGCTCAACGAAGCGCGGGAAGCTGCAGGACTCATGAAGCCTGAGGACGAAACACAGAAGGTTGAGAAATAGAAGAATAGCTATGGGGAATCTCAGTAGATAAAAAGAAGGCGCTGCACAGTGAATCTGTCAGCGCTTTTTTTGTAAATATAAGAATTTATATGTTTCACACAATAACTTATCCTTCTATTTCTCGAATAAACGGCTTCGCCATCCCTAAAAGGACGGCGAAGCCGTTTATTCTTGGTTGTCATTTATTCACTATTGATTAATTAGCTGCATAGTGGATATAATACAAACATACGTTCGCATACTATAGATTGAAAGTATCTCAATGGAAAGAAGGAACGAGAATGGGCAAGAAGCAGGAGGGAAACGGACTGTGGGAGGGCAGCCGCATGATGCTGCCGGAGCACAAAATCCGGATTATAAGTGATGAACGGGAAACGCTGCGCCGTGTCCAACCGATTCTGGATGAGCAGAAGCAGGAGGAAATTGAGTGTACGCTCGCCTTGTCACTGCGTAGCCATGTTCGGGTGACGGTTGTTCTGTTCGATCCTTTTGAGAATAAGCTGATGAGCGGGTTTGTAACTTCCATCCACACCCACTCGCGCGAGTTTAAGCTGCAGTGGGCGGAGGAATGGAAATGGATTGAAGTAGATAATATTATTGAGGCTTATATCGTCTAATGAAGGTCTGCTCTATTCCTTAGAGTGGGTGGCTCCGCTTTTTTCATAAGCAATTAACGTAACCGTAGGGTTGCCGGTCAGCTGTGCCAGTGCAGCCTCGGCATTCCGAATAACTTCAACCGCGGCCTCTTGTTCGCCAAGGGCAGCGAATTTGTAATCATTATTGAGAGTTTCCATAGTCTTTGTCCCACCTTTCAGGCTCATTTTGCCCTTGTGTGCGGAATTCATTCAGTCGTTCCGAGCAAGCTCCTTGCGCACGATAGGTGCGACCTTGGTGCCAAGTAGTTCAATGGCGCGCATAACTTCACGGTGCGGCATGGTGCCGACATTCACATGCAGGAAGAAGCGGGTAACCCCTAGATTTTTGCGCAATAAAATAATCTTCTCCGCGACATATTCGGCATCGCCGACGTAAAGGGCACCCCGTAGGCTGCGTGCGGCATCATAAGCTGCGCGGTCATAACGTTGCCCCCAACCCCGTTCGCGTCCGATGACGTTCATTTGAGCCGCTGTTGAAGGGTAGAATAGGCCGGCAGCCTGCTCGGTTGTTTCTCCGACAAAACCGTGCGAATGCGTAGCTATCTGTAGCTTGGCAGGATCATGACCAGCCCGCACTGCGGCTTCCTTGTAGAGAGCGACTAATGGTGCAAAGCTCTCAGGCATTCCGCCAATGATCGCCAAGGCAATCGGAAGGCCCAGTGTTCCAGCCCGCACCGCCGACTCTGGATTTCCACCGCTTGCGATCCACACTGGCAGTGGGCTCTGAACAGAACGGGGATAGACACCGAGGTTATGAATTGCCGGACGATGACCGCCGCGCCAAGTCACCTTCTCCGAAGCTCTGATGGCCAACAGCAGCTCCAGATTCTCTTCGAACAATTCATCATAATCATCCAGACTATATCCAAACAGCGGAAAGGATTCCGTGAATGAACCTCGACCTGCCATAATTTCGGCCCGACCATTCGAAATGCCGTCAAGGGTGGAGAACTGTTGATAGACACGAACCGGATCATCTGAGGACAGCACGGTAACAGCACTAGTGAGTCTTATATGCGTGGTCATGGCAGCGGCTGCTGCCAATACTATAGCGGGTGCGCTCCCTGCATAATCAGCCCGATGGTGCTCCCCAATGCCATAGACATCCAGACCGACTTGGTCGGCCAAGACGATCTCCTCAACGGCCTCACGCAAGCGCTCGGCATGGCTCATGACCACTCCTGTCACCGGGTCCGGTGTAGCTTCCAAAAAAGTACTGATTCCTATTTCCATATTATTTGTCCAATCGGTCATTGTATTTCCCTCCATTTATGTTACTATATAAAATATAGTATATAATAATAATATAGTTACATTATAAGCGGTGAAATCCAATTTTGTCAAAGGAGAATCTATATGGGACATTTGAAGGCAGCAACTAAACGTAGTATTAGCGAAGTAAGAGATGTCATTCTGAAGTCAATGAGTCCGATCCATGCAGCGGGGCCAGTCGTTGAACCTGGGAATTGGGCGAAGAACGATCCTTTCCTACTGATGATGGAAGATGAATTTCAGAAGGGTTCCTTTGACCTCCATCCCCACCGGGGAATGGAGACGGTAACGTATGTGATCGCTGGGCAGATTGAGCATTATGACACGCATAGCGGTGAAGGCGGAGTGCTCGGACCCGGGGATGTGCAGTGGATGACAGCAGGAAGCGGAGTTGAGCATAATGAAGTACCTTCAGAGGGACTTATCGCGCGATCCCTTCAACTATGGGTGAACCTGCCCAGAGAGCACAAAATGACCAAGCCGCGTTATCAAAATCTAAAAAGTGAAGCCATGCCCATCCGGCAAGAAAAGGGAGCGACGATTAAGGTTTTTTCCGGCTCGTCCAAGGATACTGTCTCCTCCACCTTAAATTATGTTCCTGTAACGATGGTAGAGATGCTGATTGAACCGGGCTTTACGGTTACGCAGGATTTGCCGGGCAGTTACAATGGTTTCATCTATGTGCTCGAAGGCAGTGGGACATTTGGGCAAAATAACGAGATAGCTTCGCAAAGCCAGGTTCTGTGGTTAGGAGAAGGCGGCAGTGGAACAAGCGAGATTGACATCACTGCCATTAATCCGCTACGGCTATTGCTGTATGCAGGTGAACCCCTTAAAGAACCGGTAGTCGCCAGAGGACCGTTCGTGATGAATACGGAAAGAGAGATTACGGAGGCTTTTAGCGAATATCGTCAGGGAACTTTTTTGAAATAAATATAGATGTATTATGGAGCTGTGTTCTTAAAAAAGAGCATGGCTCTTTAATCTGTGATTTAGCTGGAAATACGGGGGTATGCGTACAAGCAGAGCGAATCACCGAGGCATCTACTGTACCAAGGGGTGATAATATGCTGACGTTGGAGCAGGTCTGGGGCAAGTCGACGGCGAATCTTCGCTCCATCCATCCGGTCTTGTTGGCCGGGACGAATGTTTTGATCGAGCGGTGTTATACCAAGGGTATACCCATTGTCATTACCCAAGGGATGCGGACGTTCGCCGAGCAGAATATGTTGTACGCACAGGGAAGAAGTAAACCGGGAAATATTATCACCAATGCCCGGGGAGGCAGCAGCTATCATAATTACGGTCTGGCGGTCGATTTCGCTTTACTGCTGCCGGACGGAAAAGCTGTCTCCTGGGACATGAAACGAGATGGAGACCAAGATAAGACGGCGGACTGGCAGGAAGTTGTGGCCGAGGCCAAACAGCTGGGGTTTGAATGGGGCGGTGACTGGACCTCTTTTCAAGACTATTCTCATCTGCAGATGACATTTGGGCTGACGACCGACCAGCTCCGAGCAGGCAAGCGGCCTACAGCACAGCAGGAGAAAGAGGCCTTAAGCCGGATTCATGGAGGTGACGACGAGGTGAATAAAGACATTAAAATAACCATAACTCTCAATGGCCTCAAGCTTACGGAAGGTGTTCTCGATAACGACACTACCTATGCACCGTTGCGTGTTCTAGCTGAAGCGCTTGGCGCTAAGGTCACTTATGATGCGGTCAGTAAGACCGTGAATATCGCGACGAAATAGGGTGTATAGATATTACTGTGTATGGGGAAATTATCAGCGATAACTCACAAAGGGGGCATTACATCTTGAATAAGCTGATAACAAGCCTTGTCTGCTGCACAGTATTATCAATGAGCCTAATGGGAGCCGGTTACGCATCCAATGCAGCCGGAACGGCAGGTATGGGCGGTACTACACAAGGAAGAACAGGGACGACCGATGGCAGAATGAACAATATGGGGAACGATACCCGTATGATGAATCAAGAAGGCAATATGATGAACGGTACGACAGGTACGAACAGAAATGACACCATCATGAACGACAAGGTGCGTACTGGCAATAATAATAGTACCGTGTCACCGCTGTCCAATGATAGGACAACTGGCAGATATCGGGCCACAAGCACAACCACCAATGCTAACGATAATAATAATAACTCCAACTGGGGCTGGCTCGGTTTGGTTGGGTTGCTAGGTCTGGCTGGAATGAGAAGCAGAACTAGAGAAGACAATAAATAATTCAGCTCTGCAAAGACCCGTATCGGCCCTGGCTGGAACGGGTCTTTGTGTGTTCATTACAGCATCATTCCAGTTACATTTCAGGAAAAAATAAATTTTCTGGATAAAAGAGGATTGCACCTTTTCAAGATACGTGATATTATATTTCTTGTCGCGTTAACAACGCTTCATCGCCTTCATTATATGCCGGGGTGGCGGAACAGGCAGACGCACAGGACTTAAAATCCTGCGGTACGTGAGTACCGTACGGGTTCGACCCCCGTCCTCGGCATCCATATTAACATTGAAAGGGCACATTCAGTTGAATGAGCCCTTTTTTTGTACCTCGGTTAGAAAAAGGATATTGCAAATAAAAGATCGAATTAACCATGTGAAGAAATTTGTAGTTCATTGAATAGATAAAGTGCATCTTTAAATCCCTGCAGATAGATGGAGCGTTCAAGAATTGCTTGAAGCGATAACTGGGCATCCTCATACAGGAATGAAGCCTTTTGCTGATCCTCCGGGAGAACACTCCTAAGTTGCTGGAAGAACTCATCGCTTTCCAGTACAAGAAGTTTATAGTTAGAGTCGGTGTTGGACAGTTCGCGGTACATTCCTTCAAGCCGAATGCGGATCAGTGGATCGGTTAAAGTTTCTAAAGATTCATACAAACTTGACACCTCCAAGCTGTTGACTTTACAAGGTTATTATATAACCTCGTGAGGTTAATTGTAAAGTTAAATTTTAACTCTATAAGGGCAATCAGTCGTCTGCAATTATCATACATAAAAGCTGGAGGGGGAACTTCTTGTTGAAAAGCAATTTAAGAATTCTAATGGCTGAACATCGGATAGACGACATTACCGAATTAATGGAGAAATCTGGACTAAGCCGAAATTCCATCAATAAGCTGTACAGAGGAACCCAATTAGAGACTATTAAGCTAGAGACGTTATTTAAGCTTTGTGATACTTTTCAATGCAAGTTGTCGGAATTGATTGAATATAGCCCGGACAAATAAATTGCTACGCAGGAGCAGTTGTGAGAGTGCCTTAAAGGGTGCTCTCTTTTTTTATAATGGAATCTGATTTCCTCCATATATTGATAAGCTATTTTCAATAAGAAAAAGAGTAACTGAACTTTATGATGTTTAGGAAAGTGGAGAAGAGAGTCTTCATCTTCAATTTCGAACCGCTGCTGGAATGCTCGAAATGCTTTTGGGTTCGCGGGAGAGGAGTGAAGCGTGGAGTTTCACTCTCCAGTAGAAAAGCTACAGCTTCTTTGAAATTCAGATTCCAGAATTGCATTACAAAGTCGATTAGACCTCAGGATTTTTACTCTTACAATAACCTCAGTAGAGATTGAACACTAGAATACTGGATATAATCTAGTTTCTATCAGGAAAAGTTCCTTATCAGTAATGATAGTGCTCATATACATAATGTTCCAAATGGATTATATTAAACATGGTTAAATACTATTGTTGTTTGAGGTGCAAATTGAAGGATAAACTTTTTAAATACTTTAAATCTTCAGTTTCTGGCAAAGCATTAATTTACACATACATGCCAATTTTTCATAAATTTTATTTATTAATAGTTTATACATCATTGGCTGGAGCAATATCTACTGGGTTATCTATATTGTTTATATTTTCAATCCCTAATTGGTTGATAGTTTCTTTGTCTCTTACAGTGGTCCTTATTTTCAGCCTATTTGGTTTAAATCAAGTAATGGCATACAAAGCAATGAAAGTCTTGAAACGGCATTATTCTATAAATACAAAACCCAAGCAATGGCAATCAATTGTATCAGAAATGCAAATCCACTTAATTACCGAATATCTTATTGAAAATGGAATCTATTCAAAGTGGAAGATAGAAAAACTATTAGATAGTTACTGTGAAGATGAAAAGAAGAAAAAACTTCCTCCTTTGGTGGCTCCAGGGATATTGCTGGCAATTTCAATCCCCAATATTACACAACTGGTAACTCGAGCCTATACTCACTTTAACTTAGAGGAAAACATTCCTGAATTTATGAAGCAAACAAATAATTACTCTATTAATCTTAACTTGTCTTTATTTGTTGTGATATTCATATTATCCACGATGATGGTTGCCACTGTTGCTATGTGTAATAAAATAAAAGATGGGGTTATGGAGATCGTAGGAAATAATGATGGCCCGAAAAGAGAGGCATTAATTGAAACACTTGATAATATTCTTTACCAGTTTAAGGAGAAGTTAAATGAGGATGAATTCATACAAAGTCCTCCTCACAGACAGTGATTTATTTGTGGCTGCATTGGCGCAATCCGAGAGATTTCATTCTGGTATCGGAGAGATTTGGAGTCCTGTTGGGTACATGATGGACCATTGCGACATTGTGGAGGGATATAGGGCAGAGTTGATCAAAATTAATGGTGCGCGTTTTGTTCGGCAGCCAGAGATTCAGGGCGTAGAGGCTACTAGATACCTGACAGTCGCTGGGCGTCAAAAATACAGAAACATTCTGTGTAATACTTCGTCCCCTACATATATACACTATGAAAAGTCTCAAAGTAGCTTTACGCTACTGACCTATCCCATTGAAATACGTAAATCACATACTTACCGAGGAAACTTGAAAAGCGAGGTTTACTATGAGGGTTTGGATTTGTACTTGTTTTGATACGAGTTTAGATTTATGTGAACAAAAATATATTATCAGATATGACTCATATAAAATAGAAGTAATACAAGGTAGCTCAGAAGAAGGTCACAACTTATTTATTGAAACAATTAAAGAAAATGCTAAATTAGCGAACGAAGTTTCTAGAAGATTCTTAAGTGAGATTTGCTGGTTGTATCAATCGAGAGTAGAGATTATTGCTGGAGGTGGGTGGGCAAGTAATAAGACGCCTACTAACGTAATGTTTCGTAAATTTGCACGGGTAGGTGGAGGTATTAATTTAACTAATTATAGACAAATTGCTTCAACACATGAACAAAAAATCGCTTTGGGAATTTATAGAGAGGCGTTCAGTTCAAATAGTATTTTTTATAAATTTTTGAGTTATTTTAAAATTATTAATATGATCTATAAAACGGGAAGAGAACAAAAAGAGTGGATAGATAACAATATTGAGAAACTCGTCAAAAGCAAAAGTAAGGTTGAGCAATTGAAGCAAGAGGGCATCCTAAATTTGGGAGAACATTTTTATCACTCTGGAAGATGCGCCATAGCACATTCTAATATTATTAGCGGTGAGCCCATTGCAGCTGCTGATAACTACGAAGATAACTTCAGAATTTCTCTCCTCGTTCGATTTGCCCAATGTAGGATGTATTTATTCCTGCAATTAGGGCAAGTTGCTCTTGGCTCATTCCTCTTCTATGTCTAAGCAATCTAATATTTTCACCAATTTCTTCTGTGTTTTTCATTCTGTCTCCCTTCTTCCCAATAAAACGATAGACTTTCTTCAGAATGATCTCAATAGAATATAGTAGGGATATTAACGGATATAGTGCAGAATTAGTGCGGTGTGTACTGATTTGCTGAATAAAGATATTATTTTGTAGGCTACTAGATGTGCCCGTGTTCTTTTAAACTATAAAATTGTCGACCTCCGATTATGACATGATCTAACACTTCTATGCCTATGATCTCCCCTGCTTCTACAAGCCGTTTCGTTAGAATTACATCCTCTGAACTTGGTGTCGAGACACCACTGGGATGATTATGGGCGCATATAAGAGATGCACTACAACGTTTGATCGCTGCGCGGAATACTTCTCTTGGATGAACGATTGCAGCGTTCAGGGAGCCTATTGAAATTACCTCCCGAAATATCAAGTGATTCTTGGTGTTCAAGAAAAGACAGGTGAAGTGCTCCTTTGTTTGATATCTGAATTCCGGTTCTAGTAGATTAAATACATCTTTGGGACTCTGAATGATGCAAGGATCGTTTGCAGGAATGGTAAGAGCTTTTGCCAATTTCAGCATTGCGGTAATTTGTTTTGCTTTTACAAGACCGATGCCTTTTATAGTGACCAATTGCTGCTCTGAGGCATCCATTAGTTCGATTGTTGTTGGGAATTGTTGAAATAGTTCTTGGATGATATAGCTATCTTGGCGCTCACGTAGTGATTCGGAAATTAGCTTTTTAAGGTCTTCGTTGCGGTAATTGTTCATACAAAATGCCTCCTGATAATTTGGGATTGAAATAAAATGCCGAACACATGTGATTGTGTTCGGCATTTACGTATTACATGATAGCCTCTCGCGACGACTACCTATCTGCATAGGTATCAGGAGTATAATATGTAAATTAAAAAAGAGGAATTACGGAAGGATTAATCAAAGGTCGGAACGAATTTATCAATTTAATAAAAAAAAGGAAAATGCCGGAAGACGTCGAATCTAGTACTTTAGCCGCATGTAAGGTCAATCCTGTAACGGCAGGGGGAAGTTATGCAGAATATACTAAACTTAAATTTGAGAGAAAAAGCAGGTTCGGATTCGTACAATCGTTTTGAGTATCAGGCGCATTGGATTCTTTACCACATGCTGGACAACATTCAAAATAAAAAACCGTTCTTAATATTCTGCGAGTTTCATGATGATATGGCAGAAAGTGAATATAGCCCTTCACCTACTAACATGAACTTTTATCAAGTAAAAACAACAGATACTAAGGAAGAGTGGAAACTAAGTTCGTTGTTTCAGAAAACCAAAAGAAAAGATGGTAGTTACAAAAATTCCTTTTTAGGATTCATCTTCTATAATTTTGATAAGTTTTCTTCAGAATGTAGTAGTTGTCATTTTATCTCCAATGCAGAATTCGATAATGAAATTCTTCAATGGCAATCAATAGTTAAAGATAAAAAAGAACTAAAAAAAGAAAATTTAGCACTATATATGAAAATCAAAAATTACGTTAAAGTCGAGTACCCGACAATGGATCAACAGAAATTTGATATTGTAATTGATAGATTTATCCAAAACACTTTTTTCACAAAAAGTCCATTGTCGTTAGAAGGGCACGTTGAACAAGTTAAAGGGGTCTTTTTTGAAGTAGCCAGTAGATTTAATTTAGATATGAAAAGCGGATATCTATTACTCACTAATATCATGGATTCCGTAAGAAAGAAAACGAGAACAATCATTAGGACTCCTATAAGTTACGAGGAACTAAAAATGAAAAAGGGAATCTCCTCAGACATTTTCAATGAATTGGAAGAAACATTCAATTCGATTCCAAAACACGATGAAGTGTATGATTCAATTGAAAATTACTTAAAGAAAAATAGTTTATCTATTATTCAAATAAATGCAATGTTGAAAGGTCTAAAGAAGCATCATAAAAAAAATCTAGATATTTCGGATGCACTATATCAAGATATTATCCGTGCCTTCATACAAGAAGTTGATGATTTAGTTGAGAAAAACTTTATTTTAATCGACGATTTTGCTATACAAAATGAATTGTTAGAAAATCTGGTTGAAGTTTTTCTAAAACAACACATTCACCAAGAAGCTACTTCTATGGTGTTAAGAGGAGTGTTTTATGAAACGATCTTATCAGGCCAAAGTAGTGACGTATAAAAGGCTTATTCGAAATTTACGGCTCAAGTCTTTAAAAGAAGGTGAGTTTAATGAGCAACGAACTAATGATAAGAAAGATAATAATAATAAGTAAAACAGAAGAATCTTCAATTGAAGTTCCCTTAACTAAAGGGTTGAATATCATTATTGGTAAAAATAAAACTGGAAAATCGTCCTTAATAAAGACGATTTTTTATTCATTGGGTTGTGAATTAAAGTTTGATGAAGATTGGGAAAGGTTGAACAAGAGATCAATTATATCTTTTAGTATTGGGGATTCTTTCTTTTTGGTCGAAAGAATGGATGGTTTATACACTCTGTTTTCTAGTTCGGCAGATTTAAAGACGGTATCGCACATAGGAACATACACTTATTCCGAGTTCTCGGCTAAATTCTTAGAATTGTTTGATATAAATGTTACCTGGATTACAAAAAATGGAGATGATAAGCCTGTTGCTCCTCCCTACATTTTTTCATTTCAATACATTGATCAAGACAAGGGATGGAATTCTATAGCAAAGAGTTTCGACAAACTATCATATGTGCCAAATTGGGAAAGACAAATAATTAAATACATAGTTGGCTATCAAAATGAAGAGTATTTCATGCTAAGAAAAAAATTGGAGAAATATCGAATATTAATTAGAGAGATCGAGTTGAAAATCAAAACTGTTGAAGAATTTGTATCAAATATTTTGCTAAGGGAAAGACAAAATAACTCAATTCTAAATGATAAAAACACAATAGATGATGATTTCGAGAAAAGTCATCGGATATTAGATCAGTTAACCTCTCTAGAAAAAGAGAGGATATCAATAAGTAATCAAATAAGTCAGCTTCAGAATGAAGAATATGAAAAAAAGTTGGTTATTGGTGCTTTGAATAAGTACTCAGAGGAACTTGTAGCAGATCATTTATTTGCTTCAAATTTAGAAGATTCTATTACTTGCCCATTTTGTGGAGTAGTTCATCCAAACGAAATTTCTGAAAAGTCAGAACTTATTAAAGATGTTCAAACTGCAACCAATATCCTCACAAGTGCAATCGTCGATTTAGAAATGCTGCAACGAGAAATAGAGTCATTTCAAAATAGATCAACTGATATTGATTTTAATTATAAAAAAATAAAACAAGAATTACGCTTACTTGAAAAGAACACGAATGCAATAAACACCCTAAAAAATGAAGGTAAAAATGATTTGATTAATACAAGTCGGTTGGAAATCGAGGAGATTAAGAATGAAAGAAATGAGTATCTTGGAATAAAGGAAACAACACAAAATAGTATTAAAGGTATTGAATCTGGGACTAGGAGAAATAATATTTCGAAAAATATTATAATGCTTATGAGTACATTATTAGAGAGTTTGGAATTAAAGGGGAATAATGTGAAGTTAAGTAATTTTTTGCCCGTTTTAAAACATACTGGAAGCGAGCTGCCTCGTGTTATTTATGCCTATTATATATCGCTTTATTTGTATAACTTAGACCGTTCAGACAATCCTTTTAAATGGCTTGTTATTGATACCCCTAATCAACAAGGTCAGGATGATGAGAATTTAGATAATATCAATAAAGCTTTGGAGTTGCTTATGGATTTAAGAGGTCAGGTAGTTGTAGGGACTGAAAGATTGACCGGAGCTGAGGAAACTGCGGCAAATGTGGTTCGATTAATGGAATATAAAAGATGTTTGACTAAAGATAACTATACTGAGCATATTAAGTTTTTAAATCTACTTGATCAGAAAAAGGAAGAACAAGAGTTAGAGCCAAAAAGGGAATAAGCTCAAAAATCCAGAATGATGGATATAACATAAAAACCTCTTCATAATATCAAATATCAGAAATTGTCTTTATATTTTTGATTGCATAGAATCTTTCATAGGTACATATTATATATAATTTTATTTTAAATTAGTGAAGGTGGGTATGATATGAAATTAAGTAGAGTTGAAGTAAAGAATTTATTTGGAGTTTTTAATCACAATATTAATATTAATAATGAACGTGGTATCACTATAATTATTGGTGAAAATGGTTTGGGGAAAACTGTAATACTTGAAATGATTATGAATTTTTTCAATAAAAATTTCTATTATTTTAACTCAGTTACCTTTGATGAACTTATTTTTGAATTTGAAGATGAAGTAATTTGGACTGTGAAAAAAGAAATTGATGATGAACAATCAGAGAATTTATTAGTGTTACTTGGTGACAATCATTCTGAGAGTAAATTTTTAATTCAATCAACTAATTTAGATCCACAATATTTCATGAAACATGCGACTCAAATTGGAAGAATACTAGGTTATATCAGAAGACCTACTCCAAATAGATGGGAAGATACCAGATCTGGAATAATATATACAGCTAAAGGCTTAGTTGAAAAATACGGAAATGAAGTACCTTTAAACTATAAAATCGGATCGGAAATTATTGATGCGCCGGATTGGTTTGCTTCTAGATTTGACAAAATAAATGTTACAATAATTGAAACTCAGAGGATTTTTGTCTTAGACGAGCATGAAATAAATCCTGTTGATACTGTCAGAAAATACTCAAATGAAATTAGTGAACGAATTAAATCGAAATTGGCCGAATCAACTGATCTTTCTTCAAAATTGGATAGGACATATCCTAATAGGCTTGTTAGTCAATTAAAGCAAAGAGAGAATAGTATTACTGATGAAGAATTAAATAAAAGACTAAATCAGCTTGAGGAAAAAAGGGAGTTAATGGACAAGGTGGGTCTAATAGAGACAGAAAAAGACTCGAATTTACTGAAAATTAATAATCCCGATGCAGTAGTAAAAGATGTATTAATGTTATATATAGAAGACAGTTTTGATAAGTTGAGTATATTTAATGATATGTCAGAGAAAATTGCTCTTCTCTTAAGAATTATAAATTCTAGATTTAAACACAAAAAATTATTCACAAATAAAGAAAAAGGGTTCCTACTTAAATCTACAGTAATTCAAAATGAATTGGGGACATATCAAGATATTCCAATAGAAAAACTCTCTTCGGGGGAAAAAAATGAGCTTATTCTCTTTTATCGATTAATATTTAATACAAAAGAAAATTCTCTGATTCTTATAGATGAGCCTGAAATTTCTCTGCATATTTCTTGGCAAAATCAATTCATGTCAGATCTCAATGAAATTCACAAATTAAATAAATTAGATATACTAATTGCTACTCATTCTCCCGATATTATCTCTAATAATTGGGATCTGAGAGTTGAGTTGAAAGGAGTCGAGTAGTTTGAATGAATATATTACAGCTGATCGAATAGCAAATTCAATTATGCAGGATAGCTCATTTTCAGGTCATCACTTGATTGTCGAAGGTATTAAGGATTATAAGCTCTATAGAAAATTTATGAGTGAGAATATTCGAATAAAGGAAGCTTGGGGCTGCGAAAAAGTAAAAGAAACACTAAGTATCTTAGAAGCAAGAGGATTTGATAAGAAAGTCGGTATTATTGATTCAGACTTCTCCAAGTTATTAGATATTAAATTTGATATCAAAGATTTGTTTACTACAGATTTTCATGATATTGAAGTGATGATGATCAAATCTACAGCTTTAAATACAATAGTAGATCTATATTGTAGAAGAGAAAAGGTTGAGAAATTTAATCAAGGAATCGAAGTTTCTCAAATTCTATTTGATTTAGGAAGACATATTGGATTATTGAAATTAGCTAATAAAATGTATGGTCTAGGACTGGTCTTTAAGCCAAAAGAATTAGACGGAAATCAATTAAAATATAGGCAATTTATCTCGGAAAGTGATTTGTCTTTTCTAGGTTACGAAGCAATGATTCAAACAGTGATTAATTACTCTAGAGGTAGATCTCCACAATTAGCTAGTAGTGATGACATTAAACTATATTATCACGAGTTGTCTAAAAATAATTTCGCTGAAGAACAACTTGTAAATGGTCATGATCTAACAAATATAATATTTATCCTGTTTAAAAAAACTTTGAAAAGTAGCAATAGAATGCTTGCTGACTTTAATAGTATTGAAGATTCCTTGATCCTGTCTTATGAAGCTTATGACTTTGTCAACACAAAGCTTTTCAAAGACCTACTTCAATGGTCTATTGAAAATCATATAACACTGTTTAAAGAAACTGTTCTCAGTGTGTATTACGGCACAAGTAAAGAATTAGATAAAATAGCTAACTAATTATTATTACTTTAGTTCGATGTTCAGGTATTATAGATGGTCACACTTTTTCCTTTCTGAGTGCCGCAGAGCACTCGGACATTGAAACATAAAACTCAAAGACAGCCTTGTCCTAAAGGGCTGTCCCCCGTTATTTCCTTAACCTACAAAACCCCGTCGTTCCACTGGCAGCGATGGGGTCAATCGTCATACAAAAGGCAGATAAATATAGTTTCTGCCCTTCACTTTGCTAACATTTTTGCTAACATAAATCTGTCCGACACGTCTCGGACTTAGAAGATGAGGAACACAAAAAAGTGCCTTTAACCCGCATGGTTAAAGGATTTTTATTCGAGAGTTCTATGGTTTTAAGAAATGGTTTAAAAGCCTGTTTCAGGACTTAAAATCCTGCGGTACGTGAGTACCGTACGGGTTCGACCCCCGTCCTCGGCCTCCATAGCAACAGTAAAGAGGCTGTCCCAAAAGAAGATATTTTTCACGTATGAGACAGTCTTTTGACACTTCAAAGCCTTCAAAGCAAAAAAACAAGCCAGTCTCCGGGTTATTGGAGAATGGCTTGTTTTCGTTTTTGATCCGTAGTAGCCTGCTTTAGCAGGTTATGGGCAAGCGAAAGCCACCCGACTTCGAGCGTCACTTTTGACAACCCTCGAAGCAGGAAACGCCGGAATCCCCGGTTGTTCTTCAGTTGGCCAAACACACTTTCCGGTTCAATCATCCTTCGAACCGCAAGCGCATATCCTTCTTCGCTCCGCAGTAGCTCCCTTGCCCGATTTCGGTAACGCAGGGCCTCCATACTGACGGTGACTTCCCGGTTTCCCGCCGCCTTCGTACAGCTGGATTTCAGAGGACAGTCTTCACAACCGACACTTCGGTAATGGCGTTTACGAATTTCGTATCCACTTTCCGTTCTTTCTTTGCTCTCGTAGCGAAAATGAAGCGTTCGTCCAGCCTTACAGGTCCACGCATCTTGCTCCTCGTCGTAACTCCAGTTTTCGATCTTTCCGATCTGGCTTCTCCAGGCTTTACTTTTCTCTTTGTGGTAGCTGTACTTAACAACGGCTTGGATTTGTTCCTTTTCCAAATAAGCATAATTTTCTTCGCTTCCATACCCTGCATCGGCGATAAGCGTTTTAGGCAATTTCCCCAGCATCTGTTTTACCTTCTTGAAATGGGGTTCCAGACACCGAGTATCCGTAGGCCTTTGGTGGAGACTGTAGGCTAAAATAAACTGGTTTTCGGTTCCAATCTGCACATTGTATCCGGGTTTGAGCTGGCCATTTCGCATGTGATCTTCCTTCATTCGCATGAAGGTGGCGTCCGAATCGGTCTTGCTGAAGCTGTTTCGACTCCCCAGCGTTTTCTGATACTGTTCGTACTTTCTCAGGCGCGGAAGCAGATCCTTGCGGAGCTGACGTACCGCTTTCTTCAGTGGTTTATCTTTCGGTTTCTCCTGGAGCCGAGCTTCCAGATTTTGAATGGCGGTTTCTAACTTCTCGCCGGTCCATTCGGTTCCTTCGCCGAGTTCAG
>NZ_WJXB01000009.1 GCF_009664975.1 Paenibacillus monticola | reverse complement strand
CATCTGACGAGAATTTACATTCTCTAACCGACAAGTTCACTCAGCATAAATGCCGTGAAACTCATCTTCTTTTGGATTTTACTTTCGTAAAATCCCACTCACTCGTTGTTCAGTTTTCAAAGATCAAATTCTCGTTGTAGGCTTTTAATGTCTCACCAGCAACTCTTATAATATATCATACGGTGTTTAGAAAAGCAAGCTTTTTATTTCTTGTTAATTCATTTGCTTGTCCGCTCTTCCAACAGCGCTCACTTATAATACCCTATCTACTAGTGTAAAAGCAACCCCTAATCAAAAGAAAAACAACCAGCTTAATAATTAAGCTGGTTGTCTATTTGTTCTTATAATATTTTAACTGCTCTTAGTAGTATTTGACTGCCGTATATTTACTAGAATTCTTGATCAGTTCTACGGCTTTATTGCTCTTAACCAAACCAGCATCAACCGTTGTATCAATAGTAACCCATTTGCCATTAAGAAGGACTTCATTCCACGCATGGTATTGAGTAACATAAGTGGAGTTTCCCATGACCAATTTAGCTGGAACATCTACGCTGCGAAGCATTGCGGCAAATAATGAAGAGTAATCGTAACAAATACCTTTTTTGCTGGCCAGGGTATTGTCAATGTTAGGGATATAGTCAGTTGTTACACTGCTAGCCAGTGAATAATCATATTGCACATTAGCAACGATGTAATTATAGATTGCTTTAACCTTTTCTTGATCTGTTGACTTACCTAGGGTAAGTTGTTTTGCCTTAAGAATAGCTTTATTAGAAGAACTCCATTTCACATTCTGAACTGAGCTTAAATATACTGCATTCGCATCATTTAAAGATAAGTCCACTACTTCAGAATATAGAGCTTTGTATTTGTTACCCGTTGTGTTCTCAAGAACGGAGACTTTATAAGATCCATTACCTTGTTGCAATGGGAAGATTTCAGTTTGTCCAGAAGCATAAAGATTATAAGTGTAGCTGCTACTGCCTTTGGTGATCATAAGTTTGATCCGTTTGTCTTTCGGTACATCATATTGAACTCCGATAATGCCTTGGTTTAATTGCGATGTATTGAGCCAACCCGTTTCTATGCCCGCAGCTTGAGCTGAAGTTAACTGAACAGAAGTAGCCATTACAAATATCGTCAATAACATGAGATAAAATTTCTTCAATGATAAAACCCCTTTTCGGTAGCTGGCTGCCATCCTGTCGGGAAGGCCCTTTAGCTTTGCGTCCCTATCTTTCGATAGGTTTGCCGTTATCGTAAAAGCTTTATCTATCCTTTAAATGTACTAGGAAGAATGCTAGATTCTTGGACAAGGAACAAACAAAAAAAGCCTCTTCATTCGGTAGCTGGCTGCCATCCTGTCGGGAAGGCCCTTTAGCTTTGCGTCCCTATCTTTCGATAGGTTTGCCGTTATCGTGCTTAGCTTTTATAGTTATATACTACCATATTTACGCCTAGATTCAAGACGTATACTGCTAGATTTCCATTATTTTATAATAAATTTTTGAAACTTTCTATTTTATGACATTATGCCTGTTAGGGTAGTTTGGCTTGTACAATTAGACGATGTGTGGGATTTACTAGTGGGTCACACGTAATCAGTGTAAGAATTTTGTCTTTGTTATTCCCATTTAACACAGAAACATCCGTAGGCTCGACGATAGATATTTTGTATACTTCATAGTTGTACGCTTGTTCGCTTGTCTTCACGGTGATAATATCGCCTACTGCAACCTCATTCAATCTATTAAACAATCTGCCTGTCGTTCTGGCTCTATGTGCTGCTATAGCGGCATTGCCAATCTGACCGATAGGTGTTGTTTCCTTCATATGTGTAGCTGCATGCTTCATATTGGCTTTCGTCGCCCCCTCAAGCACAGGCAGCAACAGATTGATCTTATCAATTTCGATTAACGCAATTACATTTCCCCCGAGCACGACTTGAGGTTCCGCCTTTACAGGAGTATCACTCGGAGGCTGCTCATCCAATGAAGATTCTTCTGAGAGCAGTTGGGTTACCTCGGCATATTTACTTTTCAGATCAGGATCAACCGCGGCTGGAGCAGTGTTACTATAACTCTGTTCCGCCTCGTCCAAAAGTTTCTGCTGCTGCCAGTCGTTATACCATTCATTAGCTTTGGGGAACAGCATAACAAGTATTCCTGCAAGTATGATTAAATAGGAAAATTTACGCATGATATTCACCTCCGTACTTTTAGAAAACCCACTTGCGGCTTCCGAAGAAATTGATGATTACAGTGACGAATGTAACCAAAACTTTGGAGATCAGCACTTGGATGCCCAGTTTATCTGTTAACAAATGCATAAGCAGCAGTGATATTCCCAGTACAATCAGGTTCAGTATGATAAACTTCAGCAACTGCATCCGGTCAAAGCTATCCTTTTTCCCACGATCACTGTCCCGAAAGGTTACTTTTTTATTCAAAATAAAGCTATTGGCCGTGCCTGCACTATAAGAAATGACCTGCGCTAGGGTATATACCAACCCAAGTGAGTTCAAAAGTGTAAAGATTGCGAAATCAATAAGGGTATTCAGCAAGCCAACAGCATTAAATTTCAGGAACTGAATCACTCCTGCGCGCAGGTTCTTATCTGACATAATCGTTTCCCTTCCGGATATGACTATGTTCTTGCTCTACATCAAGATAGCCTTTAGTCTCCCGCACAATATACAACGGTCTGTCCTTGGATTCATCGTAAATACGGCCGATATACTCGCCGATGACTCCGAGCAGCATAAGCACGATACCATTGAAGAGTAAATTAACGCCTACAATGGAGGCCCAGCCTGGAACGGTCCAGGAGGTAAAGACTCTTTGAAATAATACAAAGAATAAATATAGGAAGCTGGAGAATGATAGAAAAAAGCCAATATACGATGCAATTTTCAGCGGCTTGTGCGAGAAGGAAGTGATTCCGTCAAGCGCGAAGCGAATCATTTTTTTGAGCGGATATTTGGTTTCACCAGCAAAACGCTCCTCACGATCGTATTCCACCATCGTCTGCCGGAAACCCACCCAGCTCACCAAACCTCTTACATAACGGTTCTTCTCTTTGAGACCACGTAGAACATCGCATACTTTACGATCAATGAGACGAAAATCCCCCGTATCCGTAGGAATGTCGACACTCGTCATGCTGCTGAGCAGCCGGTAAAAGATCTTTGCCGTGACTTTTTTGAAAATGGTCTCTCCTTGACGCTTCAGACGTTTCCCGTAAACAACCTCGTAGCCTTCCTTCCACTTCTCGATCATCTGTAAAATAACCTCAGGCGGGTCCTGGAGATCTGCGTCAATAACAACGACAGCATCTCCTTCAGCGTAGTCCATACCGGCCGTAATCGCTACTTGATGTCCGAAATTACGGGAGAAGTCGATTAACTTCACATTCTCGTCCCTGCTACTGATCTCACGCATAATCTCAGCTGTATGATCTCGGCTGCCATCATTAACGAAGACCAGCTCATAGGAGTCGTCGCTTTGGTCCATTACTTTTTTCAAACGATCATACGTATGTTTAATAACTTCCTCCTCATTAAACATGGGGACAATTACACTGTATCTGGCTTTCACCTTTGTTCCTCCTAAAATTTTTATGAGCGTCTAAACCTCCCTTAGAAAACCCAAGAAGGGAACCAACGCAGCATGGTCGTCACATAACTACCGCTGACCTCCATGCCCGACAGCACGGGATAGAATGCTACAAAGAGCAGCACTGCCACAGCAACATAAGCATAACGAATGTATTTGGCTCGTGGGTATTTATCGTCAAGCAGCTTCATCATATATACAATACCAAGAATCATAAACGGCACCATAGCAAAATAATGATAAAGGAACGTCTCGCGCGGGACAAGCATCCAAGGTACATATTGCGAGAAAAAGGCAATCCAGATCATGTACAAGGTCTTATCCTTACGCTTTATCGTAAGCCAAAGTGTGCTAAGCATCGCGAAGATCCCCGTCCACCAAATAAGTGGATTACCCATGGTCACAATACTGCTGACCTTGCCTACCGGCAAACCTTCATCGCCACTAAAGAACCAGACAGGTCTCTTCATAAACGGCCATTCCCACCACGATGAGGCAAAGGGATGTGTAGCCACAAGCTGACTGTGATAGTCGTACATATTGATCTGGGCATCAATCAACCTTTTTATGGTAAAGCCTTCAGGTGAGGCGGTTAGAGCTGGAATAAAGGATAGGCTGTAAATCCCCACCGGAATAAGCACAAAGAAAACAAGGCAACTGAGCAGTGTGATGATTGTGTTCTTCCAGAACTTCCTGCTTGCATCGCGACAGGCAATGATTAATTCCTGATCCTTAAGCTTGCCCTCAGCCAATACACGCCCCGCCGCCCGGTATTCTCTATAGCGTTCAAAGAGAACCAGCGCCAGCATGATCGCCAATCCGGCCCCCCCGTACAGTACAATCCATTTGGAGGCCACTCCGATTCCGAAGAACAAGCCGGACCAGAACAGTGGAACCAGTGTTTTCCTTAACGAAGTCCGATAAAAATTCAACGTGTGATAACGCTGCATGAAATAGAACATAAGCATAATGAAAAATACGCCATAGACATCTATTGTAGAAATTCTTGTCTGTGTGAAATGCATAAAATCCAGAGCGAACAGTCCTGCTGCAAGAATGGCATACTTACTCTGTCTGAATAAACGCAAGGCCATCACATAGATCAACGGCAGCATGGCAATCCCGAATAGCGTACCCATAATGCGCCAGCCAAAAGGAGTAACCCCAAACAACTCCATCCCTACGGCTATCAGCAGCTTACCAAGCGGTGGATGCGTATTCTCATAGGGAACAATACCGTGTGTGTATTCATAAGCAGTACGTGCATGATAGATTTCGTCAAAATAGGTTCCATTCATAAAACTTGAGTATTCCGGGATCAGTGACTGTTCGTCGAATAGATTCGCCGATGCCCCTCTTTTGGGAGTTCCGTCAGCATCAGGCGTAACACTGGCAATCGGGAGTGGAATACGATTCCCCCCCTGCTCGTACAGGGCCATTTCATTTAAGGTAAAGCCTGGTGAGTTCACCGTGAGTTTCACGTATCTCGCTGCAACGTTAAGCGGCTGACTCTTCCATATAAACACATTTCCAACATCCTCATTCACATCCAAAGGACTGCTCCAGGCATCAGGAGTCTCACTGAATTCCAGTTTGAACTTACCGGTGCCTACGCCTCCAAATACATTTACTCGCTCCAGCTGTCTGCTCTGCCCCAGATCCAGGTAGAAGCTTTCACCCTTCGTGGAGGGCTCCCATAGAGTTTGCGGAGATTTGGTAGAACCCAGATTATATAAGGCAAGGGCCGCGTAAATTGCGGTTATGGCAATGATCCATATCCAGTCCTTGCGCTCAAGCTTCATCTTCACACCCTTGCCTCTTTCCTGAAGCGGCCGGATTCCCTCCACGACCTCTACATCTTTTTCATAATTCTGCACCCGTGTAAAAGGTACTGGAAGAAGCTTAATCCTATTGCGGATATATACATCGTACCCGATGTATAGCATATATACCAACAAGGCCAGATTAGCGATAGCCGTGACCAAAACGATTCCATCTGATGGTGGATTGTCACCAGCGTTCAGATGGGCCAGCGTGAAGCCCACATTAATATATTGCGTTAAGCTGAAGCCGAGAAACAAGGTTAGAAACCTGCGGTCCCTGTTCTGTATATAAGTAAACAAACAGAGGATCAGCGCCGGATACATGTAACGCTCGTGCATTTTAGTACCTAATACAAACACCGTTACGATCAGTACCATACCGATAAAATAGGATTTCGACAGATCCAGACGGTCCTTTTTGAAGGAATAAAACGCTGCAAGTACTACCGCGACCAGGATAAAAATAAAACCCCACACACGGTACGTAATGCCTAACCAAGTCAGATCAAGCGCTGACCACATGGGGTCTGTCAGTGCATATAGGTTAAATGCATTAACTGTAGAATACGGGTAAGAGGACAAGGTTGCTTTGTACAGATTAATAAGTCCGCTGAGACCTCCGTTATTCCAGAAAAAAGGTGCAGCCAGCAGGCCAAATATACCCAACCCGTAAAGAGCGCCGACGGCAAGCTGCTTCCAGGCTCGGTGATGATAGAAAGCAAATAGCAGCACAGGAGTAAAGATCAGCGCCTGCGGCTTAATTAGCGTAGCCAGAGCAAACCATATGGCTGAGCGAACGAAGGATTTATTCGCCGCTCCTTGAATGCTGAGCAGCAGGAAGATCAGAAAGAATGAATCTGCTTGGCCCCAGGCGGCTGAATTAATAAGCACAGCCGGATTGAACAGAAACAGCAGCATTAAACTGAAAGCTATGCCAGAGCCAAGTTTTTTACGTCCCACTTTATATATCAAGTAACCCAACACCAGATCGGAAAGAATTGCCGGAAGCTTGAACAGCAAGTTCTCCCCACCCGTTCCATGCGCGAAGCCAAATACTCCACGAATAAGGCTGAGCAGATACAATATGTACAAATACCCTGGTGGATAATCGGCAAAATAGCCTGTTTCGTAGAACTTGCCAGGTCCCATATCAACCAACCGCTGCCCCCAAGCTATAAATGTATTCATGTCATTCTGGTAACCCTGTGCGGTTAGACCCATCCATACCCGTAGGATAAAAGCCAAGCCCATTGCAGCATAAAGCCATCTTGCATAGATGTTCTCCGTCCGTCCCAGAAACTTCTCACTGCGGAGCGCTTTATTGAAGAGCACAACGAAAAAAATACTGAACAACGCCGAAATCAGCAACAGTTTTGCCGGAGATACTTTATGCGGAGTAGCCGCCGCATCGTCGCCAGCAGCCGGAGCTGCTGCAGTATTAACCAACGAAACTACATTCGCCCCCTTGGGAGCAGCTTCCAAGCGTTCTACGGACAGATCATCGAAATAGGCTTTGCCCTGAATCAGACTTGCATAGCCGCCAAGAGCTGCACCAATCGCAATTTCTGACTGGTCCGGTCCGGTCTGGCCAATGAATTCGAGATACTGCCAATCTCCAGCCGTATCCACAGTGCTAGGATAACCACTGCCGACTCCGACGACAAATATATTAGCACCAAAACCCTCGCCTGCCGTGCTAACTACCTTGGTATAACCGGATATTTTATAATAACTATCTGGAGTAACTTTGATATTCTGTACCCATTTCAGATGATTAGGTTCAAGATTCTCGATCACCGCCGCTTTACTGCCGGAATGAACTACCTCTGATTGCACCGATAATACACCGGAGCTGTCTCCAGAAATCCACATGTCTTTGGTCCAGCTAGTCGGACTATCATTGTCCCCCTCCTCAAAGCCGGAGTTCAACAATAAATTTCCTTCTGCATGTATGCTAGTCACCGGAAGTATGAACAATAACAGCATTACAACGATCATTGCAGCCGCACGTGTATTTTTAATCATCGTTCCAATTTCACCTCGTCAATGTTAATCCAGCCAGTCCCGCCGGTTATATAAATCTCCGCCTGTTGATTCTGATCCAATCTAAAAGCCGGAAGCGTAAGTGCATGGTATGCATCTCCGGCCGTGATTTCGGCTTCCGCAAGTACAGTATCCTTCGTCCGTATCCCCATCCTTCCTCCTTCACCACCAGCGCTAACCATCGCGGATAGCTTATATTCACCAGATTCCTTGGTGAGAAAGAATTGTGTAATGCTTGTTCCAGTACCCAGATCAAGATAGCCCAGATAACTTCCCTTATAGGAATTATTGGTCGCCACCCCCGTCCCTTCCGTAAACCTCCAGCCCGATTTCCCTTCTTCAAAATTTCCATTCACAAAATCAGAAAGCATTGACTCAGGTTCTGCAGGGTCGCTGGAAGAGATTGCTCCGGCTGCTGTGCTCTTTGCGATTACTACAGTATAGTTGGCAAAACGTTTAATCGTATAATTCTCACTTTCGGCAGGAATAGAGTCCCCATTCCCAAAAATATAAGCCGCTGACTCTCCCGAAACGATGTTCGGATAACCAAATACATATCTGTCAAAAGAAGCTACCTTCTGAAACGCATCTCCTGGATTAACATAATTAACAGTCTTCAAGAAATCATGCGGATTGATCCGCTCATAAAAAAGGACATAAATATAAGGCATGTTAACCTCATCTGTGACGTAAATCTTCCCCGTACTCTCCTCTGAAGCATAGTGGAGGGCCTCACCAATAGATTCATAGAAGGCAGGTCCAATGTTTTGAGGGAAGTCCCGGAAATAAAAGGTCGTAAATAAAATAAAGAAAAGGCTAAAGACAGCAGCGGAA
The DNA here is from genome assembly GCF_009664975.1 of Paenibacillus monticola. Classification (GTDB taxonomy): domain Bacteria; phylum Bacillota; class Bacilli; order Paenibacillales; family Paenibacillaceae; genus Paenibacillus_AQ; species Paenibacillus_AQ monticola. The sequence continues at coordinate 143,048 of NZ_WJXB01000009.1, read as the reverse complement.
AGAATACCGATTGCTCTCAATTTGTGGCTTAACCACATAAAACCTGCAACAACCAATAATACTAGCGGGTAGAAAATAACATTAATCCGGTTGATATTCACATCTGTAATAAAGGTCATTAGCACCGCAACCAATAGCCAAAGCAGTATAACTGCCTGCCCTGTTCCCCATTGATCACGGTTTCGCACCGCTTTTATCAATACCATAAGTCCAATCAGGGCAAAGGGCAATGCGATAGGATAGGCATATCCATAGGGTGAGATTGAATTCCAGGGCAAACCGTCGCTCCCGCTAAGCAAAAGCTTAATAAACTCATTGAAATTACTTAAGGCAGTATGTACAATTTGCCCGCTGAAAACAGATGATACCTGATCCATACGCGGCATTGTCAATCTAGGGATAGAAAACAGTGGAGTTTCGACCCCCGGCAACTTCATACGGTTAATGATTATAAATATAAGAATAGGCAGAGCCAGCAATATAAACAGTGCAATGTTCCAGAGAACGGTTCGGAAATTTATTACCCTTCTATACAATAGAAGAATTAAGGTGCCTAAGGCAAATATCGGGACAAAAAAGTAGGCCGTTCCATAAGCATACAATGAAAGAGCCAGCATCATGCTAAAACCGTAGGACCATTTTGAGCTGACTAGTGATTTCAAAAGAAAATAAACGGCAAGCAATATCAAAGTAGGAAATAAATTCGATTCCAGTGCCCATCTCGACATCATAATATGCCAAGGATTAATTGCAATGAAGAACATGGCGGCAAGGCCAGCCCCTCTGGAAACAAACAGCTGTCTGGCCATCAGATAAAATATAACCATACCCACTAGGCCCATAATTAGGCTAACTGCCCGTACAGACATTGGGGTGAGACCAAACAGTAATATAAAAGGCATGGAAAGATAGGCATACAGTGCATTTTGCCCACTGCCCCAAGCTATGAGATGTATGGGCAGATGAACACCATTCCGATCCATACCGAAATGAAGGATAGCGTAAGCGTCATAACCTATCGAAGCTTCATCCTGATTCAACCCTGGCGGAATAGACCCTAAATACAAAATCCGAATTACAGCTCCCAGCAGGAATAATAGCAGCGGCCAGGGATTGCGCTTAATGTAGTTATACCCACTATTTAATCTGCTGGACAACCTAATCACCTCTTCAACAATATAATCTAAATACTAGACGTTGAAAAGTCCGGAGCAAAGGTTGCCCCGGACTAATTCTCGGCATAGAAACAAGAAACGGCCCCTTCAGTTATGAAGGGGCCGCGGATTGCTATTTCGCTCAGGCTTAGCCCTGACTGCCGATAAATACATAACGGAGAATAATCAGGATGGCGAGCAGCCACATCATCCAGTGGATATCGTATTTCTTCTTGCCGCCAAGATTAGCTACGCAAGCAAGAATGACATAAGTGACGATCCCAAAGGAAATACCATTAGCAATGTTGTAAGTGAAAGGCATGATTACGAAGGTCAAGAAGGCCGGAATGGCTACAACCATATCCTCAAAGTCGATTTGGCGGATGGATTGAGCCATCAGTACACCGACAATAATCAATGCTGCTGCAGTTGCAGAACCTGGAATAAGTGCAGCCACAGGAGCAAGGAACAGAGCAAGGAGGAAGCAAACCCCTGTTGTTACAGCTGTCAGACCGGTGCGGCCCCCTTCAGCAACACCAGCTGCGCTCTCGACGTATGCTGTTGTCGTGGAAGTACCCAGCATAGCACCACCTGCTACAGCGACTGCATCCACGAACATTGCTTTTCCGACACGTTTTTTGCCTTCTTCAGGGTCCTTCATAATACCAGCACGTTCTGCTGTACCGACCAATGTGCCGAAAGTATCGAACAATTCTACAAAAGTGAAGGTAGCGATGGCCGAGATAATTCCTGTATGCAGGATACCGTCCCAATCAAACTCCATAAAGTTCAATTGCGTAAAGTCAGGAACCCAAGGTGATTGTGGACTGGACAAAGCACTGAAATCAACTGCGCCCATTAGGATGGCAACTAATGTAGTGCCCAGAATACCGAATAGAATTGCACCGCGTACATGCAGCACCATCAGGATAGAAATCAACAGCAGACCAATAATTCCTAGCTGAACGTTTGTGTTCTCCAGGCTGCCCATATGGATCACTGTCTCAAAGGACAGCACGTCCGTGAACTTATTAGCAGCGATGTCATTGCCGGCTTCAACACCAATCGTCATTATGCCGCTGTTCTTCAGGCCGATAATCGTAATAAACATACCGATACCCACCGTAATTGCATGCTTCAAGCTATCTGGAATAGCTGTTAATAGTATTTGCCGTATTTGGGTAATGGTCAGCAGGATGAAGATCAACCCCGAAATGAATACTGCTGTCAGACCCATTTGCCAAGTGAATGGATGATCTGTTGTTGCGGAAGATAGAACTACGGAAGCAAAGTATGCGTTAAGGCCCATACCAGGCGCCAGAGCTACCGGAAAGTTTATGAACAGGCCCATCGCAATAGTGAAAATACCTGCTGCCAGCGCTGTAGCCAAAAATACCGAGTACCAGCCCATATCAATACGGCCAAAAGCTGTCAAAGTGTTAGGATTAACTGACAGGATGTAAGCCATTGCCATAAAAGTGGTCAACCCGGCCATAATCTCTGTACGTACTGTGGTGCCATTCTCTTTCAACTTGAAAAAGCGATTCAAATTGTTCTCCCCCTAAGGTGTTTTGGTGTCTGACAGCAACAAAAAAAGCCGGCATCTTTGGTAGATAGCGGCTCAAAAAAAGAGTAGCTCCCTTGTAAACCAGCGACAAAAGTCGAGAGTCTATAGGTTTGCTCTTCTTAATCGTAGCCAGGCCATTACGGTGACCTCGTAGAGACTTCCAGGCCAATCCCCGGAATTATACGAATAGTTGTTGTTGTTGTGCTTTATCATTTTAGGTGGACATGACATGACTTGTCAATGGTAAATGCGAACATTACACGTCAGGTTCTTGATAACGTTCGTAAAACAGACATTTTTCCTGTATTCTTGTGACTTGGGCTCTAGGTTTATGGCTATACACCCAATTCATGCTGTTAATTTACTCTGGATGGCAGAAATCCACGATAACTATTTCATATAATTTCAAAAAAGCCCGGAAATGCTTCTACAATCAAGCATTCCCAGGCTTATATTATTTATTCTATTCCCACTCAATCGTTGCCGGTGGTTTCGAGGTAATGTCGTAGACGATACGGTTGACGTTCTCTACTTCATTAACGATACGAACTGAAATCTTCTCCAGCACGTCCCACGGAATACGTGCCCAGTCGGCGGTCATGCCGTCGATGGAGGTAACGGCGCGAATGCCTACGGTGTAGGAATAGGTACGGGCATCACCCATAACGCCTACACTTTTCATGTTAGGCAATGCGGTGAAGTATTGCCAGATCTCACGATCCAGTCCAGCCTTGGCGATTTCCTCACGCAGGATATAGTCGGAATCCCGCACGATGGTCAGCTTCTCCTCCGTAACTTCGCCCAATACACGAATGGCAAGTCCCGGACCCGGGAAAGGTTGGCGCCAGACGATAGCATGTGGCATTCCCAATTCTTCACCCAGTCTGCGGACTTCATCCTTGAACAGCGTGTTCAACGGTTCAATCAAACTGAACTTCATATCTTCCGGCAGACCACCCACATTGTGATGTGATTTGATCGTCTGTGCAGTTGCTGTTCCACTCTCTACAATGTCTGTATACAGCGTTCCTTGGGCAAGGAACGAGAAATCTCCTAGCTTGGCAGACTCTTCATCGAAGCAATAGATGAACTCATTGCCGATAATTTTGCGTTTCTGCTCAGGATCATCGACTCCAGCCAGCTTACTCATAAAGCGATCGCGTGCATCAATCTTCACTACGTCAATATCAAACTTGCCGACGAACGTTTCCATAACGCTCTCGGCTTCACCTTTGCGTAGCAAACCGTGGTCTATAAACATACAAGTCAACTGGGCACCAATGGCCCGATGAATCAGCATAGCCACTACCGAAGAATCAACCCCGCCGCTAAGTGCGCAGAGTACTTTTTTGTCCCCAACTTTATCCTGAATATCTTTAATCGCTTCATCAATAAAAGATTCCATGGTCCATTTGCCTTCACAGTTACAAACTTCATACAGGAAGTTAGAAATCATTTGGTTGCCGTGTACGGAATGTTGAACCTCTGGATGGAATTGAACAGCATAAAAATTCAGTTCATCATTGCTCATGGCTGCAATCGGAGCACTTTCGGTTCCAGCATCCAGCTTAAAGCCCACCGGAAGCTCTACGACATGATCGCCGTGGCTCATCCATACGGTCTGGCGGCTCTCCAATCCAGCAACCAGCTGGGCTCCTTGTTCAAAGTCGATATCGGCTTTGCCGTATTCACGTTTGGAGGAGCTCTCTACCTTGCCACCCTCCAGCTGTTGAGCCATAAGCTGCATGCCATAACAAATCCCAAAAATTGGAACTCCCAAATCATAAACGGCTGGGTCTACATGTGGCGCATCCTCAGCATACACACTGCTAGGACCTCCGGAGAAAATAATCCCCTTTGGCGAGAGTGCTTTGATCTTGTCAATTGGCGTATTGTACGGCAGCAGCTCGCTGTATACCCCTAAATCCCGAATTCTGCGCGCGATAAGTTGATTATATTGTCCTCCAAAATCGAGAACGACGATTATTTCATTTGGCTTGTTCATTACGTGCCTCCCTTGATTATTGGATTCATTATACTCATGGATAATTCACACCGTCAAGGAAAGGAGATCACGTTATGCCTAAGCTTTTTGGGAGATATCTGTGAACAATATTAAACTTTACTGCTCTGCTCGAAAGAGCTGCAAGGTCCGATTAAGGTTAGTATCCGCTTCCATAGAACATTCTGGTGCTTTGGAGATGAGGGTTACAACCACATCCATCAACTTAACCGAAATGTGATCGCTAAGCATTCCCGTCTAAATGCCGCCGGATCTGAGACGGCGGCCGCCCTGCCTTTGCTGTACGCCAAGGCTTCATAGCGGCGAACAAACTGCCGGACGGCTGCGCGCAGTCTGGCATCTTCAATCGGCAGGGAGGCGACGTACTCCCTGCCCGTTATCCCGGGCGGCGGTGGGCCGTAGCGCGCCGCCAGCCCGTGCCAAGCCAGAGCGGCTGCGCGCAGCTGCCGCTCACTGCTGCCTGCCCTGCTGCTGCGCGCAGCCAGCAGCAGGGCCAAGCTCCGCCGCCAGCGCCAAGCGGCGGCGGGCAAGAGCAGCGCCGCGGCGAGCGGCGCTGTATCGGCCCCACCCGCCTGCGGCAGGGTGGGCAAGCCCCCCCGCGCACGCGCCGCGGGCGGGGTAGCACTGGGCGGCGCGGCTGAAGCTGCCGCGGGAAGTGCTGCCGGCGCGAAGCCGGCAGCGCCGCTTGAGCCAGGCGTCGGGTCAAAGGGAACCCAGCCTGCGCCAGCAAAATAAACCTCCACCCAGGCGTGGGCATCGCCCTGGGTGACAGTATAACGCTGCGGCTCGGTGTCTGCCTCCAGTGTTCCTGGCCCGTAGCCCTGAACGTAACGGGCTGGAATACCCGCGCTGCGCAACAGTATCGTCATTGCTGTGGCAAAATGAACACAGTAGCCTTGTCTAGTGTCAAATAAGAAGTCATCTACAAAGTCAACTCCGGAGGGAGGGATCGAAGTGTTCAGGTTATAAGCATACCGGCTCTGCAAATAATCCCGAACCGCAGCGGCGGCATCATAGCGGTTCCCGGCAGGAGCCGTTAGCTGCTCTGCCAGAGTGGCAACCCGCTCGGGCAGTGATGCGGGCAGTTCTAAATACTCACTTGTAATTGGCTGCGGATCATAACCGTTCAGTGTCCGTAGAACCGCTGGATCGCTCTCAAGCAGCAGCGACTTCACAGTATACTCTGTTACTCTTGCCGAGCCTGCAAGGTCCGGTAGTCGAAAGCTTTCATTCTCTTTATTGGCCAGCACAAAACCAAGAAGACTGCCATCAGTCAATTGAATAGCCTTAACATCTTTTACAGTCCCCGCATTAAATAGAGGAAGCCCGCCGGATGAAGGAACAACAAATTGTATCCGCTGAACCAGCGTCCGGTCTCCCCCAATATCTGCTATAGATGTTCCCTTCATCGGAAGACTGGATAGATTAAGCGGAAGATATTCATCTGCTGCCTTGATCCAGCGACGTCCATCATAATAAGCCAAGCTCTCTCCTCGCCAATAGGAACGGATACTGCTCACAGCAGTAAAGACAGGTTCAGTACTGCGTGACAACGGAGCTCCGAGCTCCCCACCGTCTGAACTATAACCCGTCGTTCCTGTCTGAAGCTCCTCCACGCGGTCTGGAAGATGCCCGGAAGCCCATTCCTGCAAACTGCCAAATGCTGATTGCAGCGAGATTTGGGCTACAGGCCGCGAACCGTAGAGCTGCTCACCCAACCAGGCTGTAATTGTCAATGCAACGGCCGCGGCTAGAGCTAGTCCTCCCCAACGGGCATAAGGTATCCTGATACTCTGCGTACGCTCTCGAAGATGAAGCAATCCGCTCATCGCCTGCAGCCATACAATCAAGCCTGACGATATGATGAGATTCATCGTTGTATTTACGCCAAAGCCCATATCCAGAATAAGTAAATAGACCATTGTTAACACCGTGAATAGCAACGTACTTCCCCGGTAAAGGGCTAGCTGCTGTACTGAACATACCAGTAACCCCCAGCCGACGATTAATATCAGTTGCCTGTTGTCTCCACTAAGCTGGGAAACCTGTCCCGAAAGAAGCAAAATGGCATCATCCTTGATTCCTGCCAAATAACTGGTAACCCACGCTATTCCTTCATCAGCGGCACAAATATAGAACCAGGTCAGGGAAATGAACAGGATCTGGATGCTTAGAATAAGCCAACCGGGAAGCTGAAGCATTCCCCACAGCAGCAGTACTACCGCTGATATCATCAGTGTAACAAGCAGTTGCGCAGTCTGAGCCTCCGCTGTGGATCGGTATAAGGGCAGCAGCCACTGAATAAATAGCCCCATGATAGGCAAAGAGAACAGCAAGCGGTAGTACAGGGGCGATTCCCCCTGTTTTCCGGCAGGACTGTTCTCTATAGTGAGCGAACTCTGCATCACTTCAGCACCCTGTATACTACTACCGTAGAGTTGGTTTCCCGGATAGCCCATGGAACTCAACCTCCTTATAACTTGAAGCCGGCAACGCAGTATCCAGACGATATAAACGTGCCCCAAGACGCGTTAGGCTGTCTCCAACCGATCCCTTAAAGGACTGCCGATAGGCTTGCGATGTTACACTTCCACTTACAGGCTGCGAATCGGCCTGAAACATGGCATCACTCGGCTGTAGATGAGCCTGTGATAGGGTATCCGCAGTTCCTGGCGCCGGGCTATCCCAGGCATAGTAAAGATCAACCTTCACCCCTTGCACCAGAAAACGGGCGATGACCTTGGCGGATTCCTCCTCCAATTGGCCAGTGATAATGGAAACTGTCATTCCCGGAATCCAGCTCCGGGAGGCATCCTCCAGCAACTGTGATAAACTACGTGTGCTATCTGGAGAAATTCCCGTTAGGAAATCCAGCACTCTGCCCGGGATTTTGCCTAGTCCTTCATGTCTGGCTGTACCTTCTGGCCAGCCCCCGCTAAACAGTTGAATATAAGTGCCCGTTCGCTCGGCAGAGAGCATAAGTCCCATCGCCGCCGATACTGCTTTCTCAAATGCTGGTGGCGTAGCACCTCTATGGCTGCGAGGCGCTAAGGCACCCGTAGGAATTTCATAGCTTTTAGGACAATTTGCGAGCACCACGCAGCTCATCTGCCCTCTTTCCCGCTCCGGTACCCTAGTCTGCAATGACCCCCTCCGGGCGCTGTTCTTCCAATGAATTCGATTCTGCGGATCTCCCGGCGTATAATCACGAATGTCCAACGCCTCTTCACCAATGCTCCGGCCTCTCTTAGTGGACATACCCGCTCCAGGAATAACCCCGCTATCTGGCAGCATACCGCCAAAGTACAAGGGAGCTGGCAGCACCCTGAATACCTCGTTATCTTCAGGCTCGATTCTACCCGTGAACCAGCCTGGCAAGTCTCCCCAAGTAACTCTGCAACCTTGCAGATGATGAATGCCCCGCGGCATTCCTTCCAAGGTATAGGTATAACTAAAGGAACGCCGAAATCCAGGAAACAACAGTTCATGGTGGCGGATGCCACTCCAATAATCGACAATGGTCATCCATGGAAGCGGAAGCCGCCCGTGAAAGCTGACCTGTACTTTCACATGGAGTATATCTCCGGCTACAGGTCGGGCAGGAGTAATCGTCCGAACTAACTTTATTCTCCGTGGGCCAAACAGCTGTAGCCCCAGACCGTTAAGCATAATTATTCCAAGGGCTATCAGGAGGAATAACAATGAGCCTCCCCCGCGCCAAGCATATAAAATACCGATAATACCGGTCACGCTTAACATCCGCAGCCATTCACCCACAACGCGGCGGGTTCGCGGTAAGGATACGCTTCTCAGATTCTTCGTATTCTTCTGCTGTTTCCGTTCATAGAGAGATCTGGAGGACAATGGGACACTTCCTTTGGTTAATAGACTTATTACTGTCTATTCTTCCCATGAAAAAGAGTGCCCAGACATAGACTGGTTTCTTCAGAGCGCTTTTACTCTGCGTTCCTTCTCTGAAACGCTTATATTTAGCGGGGGATGACCGACAGTCTCCAGCAGTTCCCGCAATGATACCCAGATGGAGCCGCCGATCATCTCCACTCTTGAAGATTTCGCCTCCTGCACACCGTCAGGCCGGTTTAAGGTCAGTTCCTTGTTCCCCACATCTGCCGTGACAGCCGTCCCATTCCAATTGACCCTTCCGCTACGGTTTACGGTGTCCCAAGTTATCCTGCCTCCAAGCCGTTCAATAACAGCACGAAGCGGCACCATATATTGTCCTTTGCTAATGACATATTCCCCTGGACTCAGCTTTGTTTCCAGCTTCCCCACCTCCAGAACAAGGGATTTACCAGGTCCAAACAGCTCTGCATTGGGGTTGATATTGGATGTGATCCAGGCTTTCGAAGGTGTGGATCTTCCCGCGTCTGCAGTCTTCGGAGATACTCTGAACTGCACGGGCTTCACTTGATCGTCCAATATATCAAAAACATACCCAGCTGCCTTATAACGGTTAATAATCTCAGGCAACGCTTTAGCACTTTCTGCGTGTCCTCCACCATCATGCAGCAGTAGAACAACTTTGGAGGCAGTCAATCCCAAGGTCGCCTCCTGTAAGATTTCTGAAGCAGGCACTCCCTTTCGCTTGGAATCGCCGCTATCCACCGTCCAATCTGTGACTAAATAGCCCGCTTGCTTCAAGAGATAGAAGTAGGTATTATCAAAATGACCGAAGGTCCCTCCGGGCGCACGTATCAGCTGTGGGCGAACCCCGGTAATGCCCCGGACAATTTCTTCCGTACGCTTGATTTGACTCCAAAACGTAGTAAACCCTCTATATAACTCGGAGTAATTATGATTGTACGTATGATTGCCAATCGCATTACCCTGCTCCCAAATAGCGTTGATCAACTCAGGATGGCTCTGTGCCTGGTTTCCAATGACAAAAAAAGTAGCCCGCACACCCTCCCGCTGCAAAATCTCCAGCACCTTGGGGGTAATATCACTAGGGCCATCGTCAAAGGTGAGATATACCGTTTTCGGATTGGATGTTTGCGGAACAGCACTTGCTTGCGGGCTTGGAGCCATCGCGATGGCTGCCGTCACTCCTTCAGTAGCGGCTGGCAAATGTTGCATCACTGCACCGGGAAGTTTATTCTGAAAAGAAAGAGATTCTACGCTTGCAGCCTGCAGAGGCTGGATCTTCCAAGCGCCCAGATATTCACCTGCACCCCAGCCTGACATAACGATGAATATTAATGCCATAACAAGCAAACCGCGGATCACGATCCGGCGGCTGTGTTCGCTTTTGTTCCCAATCATCTTCTCTACCTCCAGCATTCTATTGGCATAAAATCCTTTTGGTAGATTGTATGAAGACAAGCTTCAAATTAGAATAAATAAGGCATCTGCCTCTTGGAGAGTGACGATCTTTATGGAAATGCTGAATTGGATACAGGAATTATTCGCCACATACGGATATAACGTAATGTTCTTCGGATTGCTGCTGGAGTTCGTAGCGCTCCCCTTTCCCGGTGAGACTACAATGGCCTTTGCAGGGTTCCTTTCTTATACCGGAAGACTGGATTTCATGACCCTGATGGCAGTGGCCTATGCAGGCACTACTGTCGGGATGACGGTCACGTATTTTGTTGGGCTGAAGGCTGGACTACCCTTTATACAGCGCTACGGAAGATGGTTTCTATTCTCACCCGCCAAGCTTGCCAAGACCCAAGTCTGGTTCGAGAAATACGGCAGCGTTCTTATCTTCATCGGCTATTTTGTTCCAGGTGTACGCCACTTTACAGGCTATTTCGCTGGCATTATCGCCCTGCCTTTCCGTAAATTCGCTTTATATGCGTATAGCGGAGCGTTATTCTGGGTGTTGCTCTTTCTGGGCATCGGACGGATATTCGGGCCGCAATGGATGGGTATTTTTCACCTATTCGAGCTTTACTCCAAGTGGATTATCTCTGGCGGAGTGGTGATTGTTGCAATGATTGTGATGTACCGCTACCGCAAACGCTTATTCTCCCGCTTTCTCCAGCGCAAGGCTGATTTAAAGCTGAAAACTAAGGTTAAAGAGACTTCCAAGGGACGGTGAAGCTGCCGTTCTTATTCCTGCGCACCCAACTATATCCTCCCAGCAGTACAGTAATCGCGACACCCCCTGCACCACCGGCAAATCCCAACATCCGCGGTTCCACAGCATCTAGTAGCCAGCCCGTAACCAGCATCGATATTCCTATCAATGTACTGCCCACCGCTGAAACTATCCCAAACAAGACTGGCTGCAGCGCAAGCGGAGTCTCTCTCATCAGCAAGGTATCCAGACAGACATTACCTACTCCTCCAGCAAGTGAGAGCACAATGTACAGAAAAAAGGCAACCGTAAAATTAGAGGCGGTACTAATACCCATCAGCAAGAAGCCCTCCATAAGCAGTCCTGTTAGTGCAACAAGCAACAAACCCCGCTTTAAATATCGGCCGGCAAAAAAACTTAAGCTGAGTCCGATACCAAGCGCCGCGTAAAATGCCCCTACTCCGATATCGCCAGCATGGAATTCCTGTATCGCATACACACTGATGAGTACGTTGTCTAAACCATTTGTAAGCGGCACAAGCAATTCATACCCAAGTACAATCTGCAGCGGAAGACTGCCAGCAATCAGAAACCCTAGGCTTCGCCATACACCATCTTTTTGGAGCTTCTCCCCTTTTATCAGCGACTTATCAGACGCGATTAATAGAGTCCCCTCCTCTTCTGAAGCAGCACTCGCTTTGAAATCAATACCGTAGATTAGCAGCGCTGCCACCAGAAATGATGCTGCATTCATGATAAAAGCCATTCTCGGACCGAACCAAAGTGACACAACGCCACCAGAAAAAGCTCCCAGAATCAGTACACAGCCTGTCATAAGCTGCTCCAATCCGTTAACCGTAAGCAGCGCATCGCGCTTCACAAGCAGTGGAATAGTCGATTTACGAATGGGGCTATAAATAGCTTCACCCGCCGCCAGCAAGAAACTCCCTGCATACAGCAGCCACAGCTTGTTTTCTCCATCTACCCACAGAAACGATAAAGCTACCGGCACCCGTAAAATATCAGTAGTCATCATAATATACTTCCGCGGCAACTTGCTGCCGAGCATTCCTCCAAGCGGTGCTAGGAATAGATAAGGCAGCATGCGCACACCAAGCGATATGCCTACCGCCATCCCCGATCCGGTCAGATGCAGTACCAGTGCCAACATAGCAATCCCACTAAAGCGATCTCCAATTCCGTTGATCAGTCCGGCCGTGAACAGCCGTGAATAGCCCCGACGATTTGTTAAAATTGCTGTAGCATTTCTCATCCGTTTAATCCTCGCAATCTAATTACATAATAATCTAATTAGATGTTAATCGAATTTAACATTTATGGCAATGCTTTATTTTCTTATTTTTGCTAAGATTACAGAAAAGGAGGATTTCCCTTTTGAAAATAGATCGCTTGCTCTCCATCGTTATCCTATTGATGAACCGCCGCCTGATTCAAGCTAAAGAGCTTGCTGACATGTTCGAGGTGTCTGTACGCACCATCTATCGTGATATTGAAAGTATTAATGGAGCCGGAATTCCCGTTGTTACCTATCAGGGGGCCAATGGCGGAATCGGTCTTATGGAGGGATATCGTCTAGATCGCAATGTTCTTACAGACCGCGAGCTGGCCGCTATTTTTAATGCCCTGCAAAGTGTCTCCTCCTATGGCGGAACTGAACACACTCTGCTCATGGAAAAGATCAGCAGTGTAATCCCGCCCTCACAAACCGCCGCGTTCCGCAGCAAAACTACACAGCTCATCGTTGACTTCTCCCCCTGGGGTCTTCAAGGCCCGCTAGAAGAGAAGTTAACGATTCTGAAAGAAGCACTGGAGGATTGCGTTGCGGTCTCCTTTGAATATATCAGTGCCGACGGGGTGGCAAGCCTGCGTTCAGTAGAACCCTATACCCTTGTGCTTAAAGGGCAGGCGTGGTATTTATATGGATTCTGTGCACAGCGTGAGGATTTCCGGATTTTCAAGCTGCTGCGCATGAAATCGCTTGTTAAGGAGCACCGGGAATATATAAGGCAGGATTTCCCTTTGAAGGAGCTCCCATGGAGCTCTAAGTGGCAGAGAGAGGGTGGGCAAGCCCGGGTGGTTCTGCATTTCACCGCTGAAGGCAAGCATCTCGCCGAGGATCGTTTCGATTCTACTGAGCTGCAGCCGGATGGAAGCGGTGGATATACCATCACAATCGACTACCCTGAGGATGGATGGTTGTATGGCTTTCTGCTCAGCTTCGGAACAGCAGTCGAGGTGCTGGAACCGGAGCACATCCGGCATAAGATCGCCGAGCTTGCTGCAGGAATTGCTGCCAAATATATGGAATCAGCAAGACAAACCTGACGGAATGCCGTCAGGTTTGTTGTTTTATAATGAATTTATTACGGACGGCAGCAGCTTCGCTAAACGAGAAAACATACTTATAAGCGGTTTAGCTGACGCGGCTGACTCGTAAAAATGTTAAGGAGTGTGCTGAATATGGAGCAAGAACAGACACAGCAGGAAGAGGCGTTAATGTGCCAAAGTTGTGGTATGCCGATGCACGGTGGAGAATTATTGGGAAGTGAAGCAGATGGAAATAAGACCACAGAATACTGCATGTACTGTTATGAAGCTGGAGAATTCAAGCAGCCCGATATTACACTACAAGGCATGACTGATCTCTGTACCGGCTACATGGTGGAGGAGGGAATGGAAGAAACAGCGGCCCGCAAGGTGCTTGCTGATACGCTACCTCTTTTGAAGCGGTGGAATAGTACAGCTGGAAGTATCGGAATGTAAATAAAAAGGGCCTTCTTAACGAACTCGTAGGTTCTTAAGAAGGCCCTTTATCAAATAAATTTCAGTCTGACTTTATACATTAGCCTGCTGTGGCTTTGTTTCCTCGGTCTTCAGGAAATCCGGCTGTGGCGAGGTCTTCTTGATAAATAAAGAAAGTACCAAAGCAATAACCGTTATCCAAGTAGCCACAGTAAAGGCATGAGTAATCCCGTTTATCGTGGCTTCCTGCGTAAGCTTAAGCATCGCAGCCTTATCAGTCTGGGACACCGCACCGCTCATTACTGCATCTGTAATGTTGCTTTTGGTCCGATTAGTCATCAAGCTGACAAACAACGCCATCCCAAGCGCCCCCCCAACCGTCCGAAGTGTATTGGACATCGCCGTACCGTGTGAGCTTAGACGCTGCGGCAGCTGATTCAAACCGGCTGTTACAATAGGCATCATCAGCATCGACATACCGAACATCCGCGCCGTGTAAGTAATAATTAAATGAGTATAAGTTGTACTATCTGTAATTTGGCTGAACTCCCACGTAGTTACGGTAGTGATAACCAGTCCAATCACAGCCAGCCATCTGGCGCCAATTTTATCAAATATAATACCTGTAATCGGAGACATAATTCCCATCAGAATAGCACCTGGCAACAGCATAAGCCCGGATTCCATAGGCGTAAAGCCGCGAATGGTCTGTAAATAGATCGGCAGGAGGATCATACCTGAATACAGCGCCATGGTCACGATGATATTAATCACTGTTGTCAGTGAATACATGTTATAACGGAAAATACGGAATTCCAGTAATGGAGTTTTAGTCGTAAGCTCTCGCACTACGAATACAACCAAAGAAACAACACCCAGAATAAGGCAGGCGATTACAGTTGTGCTTCCCCAGCCGTCTGTTCCAGCATCACTGAAACCATAGAGCAATCCACCAAAACCCAGCGTAGAAAAAATGATGCCCGGCTTATCCAGCTTAGGAGAGGTTATGGTCCCTACATTTCGCATCGTCTTCATACCCAGCAGGGTAGAAAAAATAGCCAAAGGCAGTACGATAAAGAATAGCACCCGCCAAGAATAATTCTGTACTACCCAACCTGAAAGTGTAGGGCCAACAGCTGGGGCAAAAATCATAGCAACCGCCATCAGGCCCATCGCTTTCCCACGTTCTTCAATCGGGAAGATCTGCAAGAACACAATATTCATTAATGGCATCAGGATACCGGCACCAACAGCCTGAATAACTCTTCCGACCATAATCGTTTCGAAGCCAGGCCCGACTCCACAGATCAGCGTACCTATGGAAAAGAGGACCATTGCCGTAATAAAAAGCTGGCGGGTCGTAAATTTCACCACCAGATAGGCACTAATGGGCACAAGTACCCCATTAACAAGCATGAAGCCCGTCGTTAGCCATTGTGCCGTATTGGCGACAATGTTCAAATCCTCCATCATTTTGGGCAGTGCCACATTCATCAGCGTCTGATTCAGAAGCGCCACAAATGCACCAATGAGCAACGCCGCGATGATCGGTCCTCTACGTATCGTCTTGGTAGCCACAGCAGCGTTAGCAGTTATTGTACTCATAGCTTCTTTTTCTCTCTCCCTTGTTCTAATATTTCTACAATTTCACCATGTATCCGCAGCAGTTCTCCGACATCCTCCAAAGGAATATTCGTTAACGGTAGCAGATGCGTTCTAAGCGATTGTTTGCTTCTTTCCCGTATATCAATGCCTTTATCGGTCAGCGCCAGATTGAATATGCGCCGATCGATTTCTGAGCGTTGTCTTGTAATCAACTCGGCCTTCACCATCCGGTCAACTACGCCGCTTGCCGCGCTGTTCCCTAAATGCAGCAGCTCCGCAAGCTCTGTAATTCCAATATCAGGATTGACAGACAACTTACGCAGCACTATCAATTGGGTAGGTGTAATGTCCAATTCCTCAGCGTCTTTCCAAAGCAGTTGCTGAAAAGCATGACTGATGCGGCGGAAAGAGGAAACAATTTCATCGAGCTGTTGCTCATTCTCCTTCAACGTCCTTAACCTCCAATAGTTTATAGCTTAATCATTAATACTTCGAATGCGAACTATTTTACTATTTACCTATTTATTCGTCAATAGTTTGCAGAAACTTTCTGAAATTAATATTTTATCTTACAAGGAATAATCATTTTTTATAGTTGGAAATTAATTTATAATCAAATTGTTGTTCTTCATTTTCAAGAAAGTGGGGATTCCGAATGGACTTGCAACAGCGTAAAACATGGAACGAAAATCACAAAATTTTGACGGGGATGTTTGCAAAACCGGCAGAACACACTAAAGCTATCGACTTGTTTCTCAACCAACATGCTTTGTTATACGTATCCCAAATGACAAATAGCGAGGATTTAACCTTAGAGGACGAGCTATTAACGGGTATGAAGGAAAAGACTTTCCGCACCTATCCTGTTCATAGCCAGGGCACAAAAAACTCTATCGTCTGGCATTTATGGCATAGTGCCCGAATTGAAGACATCACCATGAATATACTGGCAGTTGACAACGACCAGATCCTTCATACTGACAACTACGCACATCGAATGAATGCCGGGTTCATTCATTCGGGAAACGGCATGAGTGAAGAGGAAGTTGCTGGCTTAAGCTCCGCGATTGATATTGATACTTTATTGGCCTACCGCCTGGATGTTGGAAAAAGGACCCGTTCAATCATTACCTCACTTCAACCCGAGCAGTTAAAAGCAAAAATCTCAACCGAACGAATTAAAAGATTGTCTGAGGAGAAGGCCGTAAAGGCTAGTGAGGATTGGCTTATTGAGTATTGGCGAAACAAAAGTATAGCCGGATTGGTTCTGATGCCTGCCACAAGACATAACTTTATACACTTGAATAAATCTATGCATATCAAGCATAAACTCCAAGGTTAAAAAACATAAAGAGGGGACCAAGCTGTAACTTGGTCCCCTCTTTATTAGGTTTTATATAGTTATGTCAGTTTCATACTCCGCTGCTGGCACTCTCCAGAATGGTTTGCGGCAGAACGCTGAGCGTCTCTGTGGGGGATGACTTCGTTCCACTTTCCAACCCACTGGCAATCGACATCATCAGCTTAATCCGGTTATTCTGGTTCACCACGCTGACTCCGGCATCATAATCGATGGCGACGATATTGGCGCCAGGATACAATTCCTTCAAGCCCTTAATCATTCCTCGTCCGGTAATATGATTCGGGAGGCAAGCGAACGGCTGAATGCAGGCAATATTATTTACGCCATTATCCAGCAAATCCATCATCTCTGCCGTCAGGAACCACCCTTCGCCCATCTGATTTCCAACAGATACCAGCCGGCTCGCTTTCTCAGCAAGACCATAGATATTTTCTCGGCCTTTCGCCAGCCCTGCTTCTTCTAGCGCAACCTTGATTGGCTTACGATAGATTTCTAAATAGGAGATCAACATAGGATTAATGTACCCTAACCGTTTACTTTTGCCGAATTGATCTGCCTTGTAGATCGGATTATAGATGCAATAAAAGATAAAATCGAGAAAATCAGGCATAACCGCCTCTCCGCCCTCAGCCTCTATCATCTCGATAATGCGGTTGTTGGCATCCGGGTGGAACTTAATTAGAATCTCACCAACAATACCCACTCTCGGCTTAACGACTGATCTAACCGGCAACTGGCAGAATTCCGCAACGATCTCGCGGATCAACCGTTTATATTCCCGGAACGAGAAGGTAGACAGACTGTTCTTGCAGCGTTCCATTCCTTTGCGGAACAGCGCCTGCGCGCTTCCAGGGATAACCTCATAAGGTCTGAAACGATTTAACAACCGCATCAAGAGATCACCATAGCAGACTGCCGAAATCAGTCGGTTGGCCAGCTTAAGATTAATGCGGAAGCCCGGCTGATTCTCCATACCTGAGGCATTCAGTGAGATGACCGGAATTTGCTCCAGATTGGAATCCTTTAACGCTTTACGCAGCAAAGAGATATAGTTGGTTGCCCGGCAACCCCCACCTGTCTGCGACATAATAACCGCGGTGCGATTTGGATCATAATCACCGCTCTTGATCGCTGACAGAATCTGTCCAATCGTTACAATTGCCGGGTAGCAGGCATCGTTGTTGACATATTTCAGCCCTTCCTCAGTCTCCTCCGGCCCAGTTGTCTCTAGGATCTTCAGGCGGTATCCGGCATCGCGGAAGACCCGCTCAATTAATTCGAAATGAATCGGCGACATCTGTGGAGCAAGGATAGTATAGGTCTCTTTCATTTCCTTCGTAAAAATCACGTTTGCTTGCGTCTTATACAGCTGCTTCGGCAGCACTTTGCCTTTTTCACGCTCATGCATGGCTGCCAGCAGCGAACGCAGACGGATACGCGCGGCCCCAAGATTACTGATCTCATCAATTTTGAGCAAGGTGTAGACCTTATTATGACGCTCCATGATTTCCTGAACGGCATCACAAGTAATAGCATCGATGCCACAACCGAAGGAGGTCAGTTGGACCAGCTCCAGATCACTTCTGCCTGCCGCGAGCCGGGCCGCACGGTACATACGGGCGTGATAGGTCCATTGATTAACGACCCCCACATCCCCAACGCTTCGGTCCAGATGGCAAATGGAATCCTCTGTCAGCACAGCGAGTCCCATCCCTGTAATTAAATCCGCTACTCCATGATTAATTTCAGGATCAGCATGATAGGGATGACCGCAGAGCAAGATCCCTTTGGTGCCTGTTTGGGTTAGAAACGCTAATGTTTCTTCTCCTTTGGTGCGTAAATCGCTTTTGGCACGATCGGCTTCAGCAAGACCCGCTTGTACTGCTGCTGCTATCTCTTCTTTGGGAATCTTCGTGAATGTTTTGGCAAGGACCTTGGTCAATGCTGAAATATCGTCAAAAGTCAGAAACGGGCTGACTAGCTGAATCCCGCTTTCTTTTAGCCCATCCATATTATTGCGAATGACTTCCGGATAGGAAGCGACAACAGGACAATTAAAGTGATTCTGCGCCGCGTCATCTTCTTTTTTCTCGTACACAATTGCCGGATAAAAAATAAAATCAACGCCCTTGCCGATCAAACTCTGCACATGTCCATGAGCCATCTTGGCAGGATAACAAATCGATTCCGAGGGAATGGTATCCATACCACTCTCATAAAGCTTTTTGCTGGATTTCGGTGACAGTACGACCCGGTAGCGCAAAGTTGTGAAGAATGAATGCCAGAATGGATAGTTCTCAAACATATTCATCGTCCGCGGAATGCCGATGGTGCCCCGATCCGCCTGAGCTTCCGGCAGCGGCTCATATTCGAAAAAGCGTTCGTATTTGTACTGCATCAGGTTCGGCAGCGTGTTCTTCTCTTTCTTCCCCCCGGCACCGCGCTCGCAGCGGTTTCCGGTCACATAAAAGCTCTTATCCGGGAAACGGCTGATGGTCAGCGCACAGTTATTGCCACAACGGCCGCAACGGCCTGGGGATACTTCGTATTTAAAAGATTCCAGCTCTTCCAGTCCCAGCAGTTTACTGGTGCCGTTAACTCCCGCATTCTCTCTGGCGATAAGCGCACAGCCATAAGCTCCCATCACCCCGGCAATATCCGGACGCACCACTGTTCTACCCGTCAGGTTCTCGAAAGCACGAAGCACGGCTTCATTATAAAAAGTCCCGCCTTGCACAATAATATTCTGCCCCAGCTCTTCAGGGTTGCGAATCTTGATTACTTTCTGCAGAGCATTCTTAACCACGGAATAAGCAAGACCCGCCGAAAGATCGGCGAGAGAGGCCCCTTCCTTCTGTACCTGCTTCACCTTGGAGTTCATAAATACCGTACAACGCGAACCGAGATTAACGGGTTTGGTGGCCTCCAGTGCAGACTTGGCAAATTCCTCAATACCAAGATCAAGTGCAGAAGCGAAGCTCTCCAGAAAGGATCCACAGCCTGCCGAACAGGCTTCGTTCAGCATTAGACTGTCGATGGCACCGCCACGAATCTTGATGCATTTCATATCTTGTCCGCCGATATCGAGAATAAAGTCTACCTCTGGCATGAATTTGGAAGCCGCCTTGTAATGGGCCACCGTCTCCACTTCCCCGCCATCTGTACGAAGCGCGGCTTTGATCAGTCCTTCACCATATCCGGTTGCATAGGAGCCAGCGATACGGCAGCCCTCCGGCAATATACGATAGATTTCCTTCAAAGCTTCGTTAACAGAATGCAGCGGATTGCCTTTATTGCTTCCGTAAAAAGTATATAGAATTTCATCAGACGCGCCTGTGAGCACCAACTTTGTGGTAGTTGAACCGGCATCAATCCCCAGGTAACAAGGCCCTTGGTAAAGGGCCAACTCCGACCTAGGTGCTGTAGCTTTGCCATGTCGCAGCCGGAATTCAGCCAGATCATCTGCCGTTGCGAACAACGCGGGCAGCTCGGCATCCTCGGCACTATCCGCCTTAAAGTCTACCGCCGCTATCCGGTTAAGCCAGTCAATCAGCGGTAAGGAAACCGGATCAGCAGGCGATAACGCCGAGCCGATCGCCACAAAGTACTGTGAGCGCTCCGGGAACAGGATGTCACTTTCCGCCAGCCCCAGCGTCTCGGCAAAGCGCACACGCAGGCTCGGCAAGAAGGTGAGCGGCCCGCCTAGGAAAGCCACCTTGCCACGAATCGGCCGGCCGCATGCTAGGCCACTGATCGTCTGATTGACGATGCTCTGAAAGATCGAGGCAGCTACGTCTTCGCGGCGCGCCCCTTCATTCAGCAGCGGCTGTACATCGCTTTTGGCAAATACGCCGCAGCGGGATGCTATAGGATAGATTCGTTCATGCTTCTCAGCTAGCGCATCAAGCCCGGCAGGATCAGTCTGCAGCAGTGAAGCCATCTGATCGATGAATGCTCCTGTACCGCCCGCACAGGCCGTATTCATGCGCTGTTCAATGCCTCCGCTAAGATAGATAATCTTGGCATCTTCCCCACCTAGCTCTATTGCCGTATCACATAATGGAATGAGCTCTCTGATTGCCTGCGTACAGGCAATTACCTCCTGAACAAAAGGGACTCCGCCTAGTTTAGATAAGGACAAGCCCGAGGAACCGCTTACAGTGAGCGTGGCTTCCCTCTGCGGATATCGATCACGAACATCCGACAGAAGAGAGAGCGCCGCTTTTTTTATATCGCTATAGTGTCTTACATAATCCTGATAAACAATAGTACCTTGCTCCATAACAACCAATTTGGCTGTAGTTGATCCGATATCAAGCCCAATACGCAGCATCATCACCACTAATCACCATGCCTTGCTCCAAATTTGAAGTAATATGAGGCAACTATATCACGAGTGAGCCTTATGAAAGCTGTGAGAAATGTAACAGACTTTTACATTTAATTGCTAATAAGCTCTTTTATTTACCAATTTCCTCTAGCGCAGCTGCGACATGGCCCTTAACCCGCACTTTCCTCCACTCTTCCACTAATATTCCCCGCTCATCAATAAGAAAGGTAGAGCGTACGATACCCATAAACTCTTTGCCATACAGCTTCTTAAGCTGCCATACCCCAAACCTTTCACTTACTTGATGATCCTCATCAGCAAGTAGCGGAAAAGGCAATTCATTCTTCGCAATAAACTTGGCATGCGAAGCCAAGCCATCTGGACTGATTCCCAGAACTACTGCGCCCCGCGCTGTAATCTGGTCATGGGCGTCGCGGAATTCGCAAGCCTCTTGCGTACAGGCCGGAGTCATATTTTTGGGATAAAAGTACAGGATTACCTTCTGGCCCCGATAATGGCTTAGGCTGATTTCATGTCCGTTAGAAGCGGGTAGGGTAAAGTCCGGTACTTCTTGTCCAATGCTGAGTTCGTTCATTCGTTTATCTCCTTAAGTTTATGGATTATTATTCCTAAATTGCTTGTATCCCTAAAAGAAATTATAATGTAGAGAATGTAAATGCGAAAGGAAGAACGAGAAATGCCACCACGAAATAAAAGGCACGCAAAAGCCGGGAAATCAAAGAAGAAGCCACTGCTTTGGACACTCGCTATTATTCTTCTCCTAATTATCGGCTTCATAGTTTACTATTTCAGCTCAATCTACAATCAGCTTGACAGTATGCAAAAGGATGGCGAAAACTCGCCCTTTCAGAATGTAGAAACTGTCGATGTGGATACCCCAGATCCTCCAAATTGGGAAGGTACGGAACCCGTTAATATTCTACTCATGGGCGTGGATGCCCGGGGTGTGAAGAAGGGTGAAGTTCCGCGCTCGGATACGATGCTGGTGGCCTCTCTTGATCCGGTGAAGAAGAAGATTCATGTATTCTCCATTCTGCGGGATACGTACGTATCTATTCCTGATCACGGTAAGGACCGCATCAATACAGCCATTACACATGGACCCAACACGGCGATGCAGACGGTAAGCGACCTGCTCGGCATCCCGATTCAATATTATGTCTACACGGATTTCCAAGGCTTCATTAAGCTGGTAGATGCTGTGGGCGGCATCGATTACGATGTTGAGAAGGACATGGTCTACAAGACTATTGCTGACGGCCCTGAATACGACATTGATTTAAAAAAAGGCTTCCAGCATCTCGACGGCAATATGGCGCTGCAATATGTACGCTTTCGACATGATGCTACCTCCGATTTCACTCGGACCGAACGTCAGCGGGGATTCCTTAGCGCTGTTGCAGACAAGGTGAAGAGCACTACTTCACTTATCAAGCTGCCTAGCATTCTTGGCGAGGTCACGCCTTATATCGACACCAACCTGTCGGTAAATGATATGTGGAAGCTTGCGAACGTAGGTTACTCCAGCACCATGAGTGGCAATGCGCAAATTCCACCGATGGATCTGCTTGTGGAAGAGAAGACAAGCGGTGGCTCGGCTGTAATCGGCGTAAGCAGCGACGAGGAATTACAACAATTCGTGCAGGACACTCTGAGCGATCCTGCACCCTCTGCTTCGCCGGAAGCTTCGGCAGGTAGCAGTGCTAACGCAACTACTGGAGCCAACTAAAAATTATATAGCATGAGTATGATTAGAGTTGAATATTACCGTACTTACAACAAGACGGGCGGACAGCGGAATTCACCGCCAGTTCGCCCGTTCCCTTGAGTATGGATAAGAAGAACAAGAAAGGATGACTAATACATGAACCGTTCTACATCAGAGAAATTATATCAGGAAGCCTTATTGCATATCGTTGGAGGGGTCAACAGTCCCTCCCGTTCCTTCAAAGCTGTCGGCGGCGGTGCACCCGTATTTATGAAGCGGGCCAGCGGGTCTAACTTTTGGGACGAAGACGGCAATCGGTACATAGATTATCTGGCAGCTTATGGACCGATCATTACCGGTCATGCGCATCCTCATATCACATCAGCGATTATCGCGGCTGCAGAGAATGGCGTTCTTTACGGCACACCGACACAGCTCGAAATCACGCTGGCCAAAATGCTAAAAGAAGCTATTCCCTCCATGGATAAGGTGCGGTTTGTCAATTCAGGTACGGAAGCCGTAATGACAACCATCCGTGTAGCACGTGCCTTTACTAAGCGCAGTAAGATCGTCAAGTTCGCTGGCTGTTACCATGGCCATTCTGACCTTGTGCTTGTAGCCGCAGGTTCCGGGCCGTCCACGTTAGGCATTCCGGACAGTGCGGGAGTTCCCAAGAGCATTGCGCAGGAGGTAATTACCGTTCCCTTCAATGATTTGGACAGTCTGCAGGAAGCGTTGGAGAAATGGGGCGAAGATGTTGCGGCTGTTATGGTAGAACCGATTGTCGGCAATTTCGGCATGGTTATGCCACAGCCCGGCTTCCTAGAAGGCCTCTGCAAGCTGACTCACGATAATGGCTCACTAGTTATTTATGATGAAGTCATTACAGCTTTCCGCTTCCACTACGGCTCCACACAGACCTATGCCGGACTGGAGAACCATCATGATATTACGCCTGACTTGACCGCGCTTGGCAAAATCATCGGTGGTGGCCTGCCAATCGGCGCTTACGGCGGCCGCAAAGAAGTGATGGAACAGGTTGCTCCGCTCGGCCCGGCTTACCAGGCCGGTACGATGGCAGGAAATCCGGCCTCCATCTCGGCAGGAATAGCCTGCCTTGAGGTGTTGCGCGCTGAAGGTGTGTATGACGAGATGGAACGTCTGGCCAACCGTCTGGCAGACGGACTTCAGCAATCAGCGGACCGCCATGGCATTCCGCTGACCATTAACCGCATTCGCGGCTCCTTCTCCACCCATTTCTGCGATCATCCGATTACGAACTACGAAGAAGCACAGGATACGGACGGCGAAAGATTCGCCAGCTTTTTCCGGCATATGCTAAACCGGGGGATCAACCTGGCCCCGTCGAAATATGAAGCCTGGTTCCTGACTACGGCGCATACGGATGCAGATATTGATGCTACGCTGGAAGCGGCTGAGGAATCCTTCAGCGCCATGGCAACAGAGCAGTAGAATTCGTTGCATGAATCCAGCTTGGTGGAATAGAATAAACTATATTTTCTGGCGTAATATATTCGAAAATAGCCCACTGCAGGTATTAATCTGCGATGGGCTATTTTTACTGTTAGATTCAATGAATCACTTAATAGAAATCAATCTGCTTGTCCAACTTGATCTCCTCGTAAGAAGGCCCCATAAATCTGTCGCTGCCGGGCACCAGAGAAAATTCAACGGAAGTCAGATCATTAGGTAGCGGAGGTGAGACCATAAACCGCATTTGGATCTGCCCGCCGCCGCCGTGACCATGGTTTCGAGTCACCTCATACTCCGTGTCGCTCAGGACTACCAAATCAAGCGTCGGTCTGATATGAACCTGATCCGTTGTTTCTTTCAGGTACTTAATCTCCAAAGTGACAATGCTGAGCTTCTCATGCTGCATCGCATGGGAAAGCACATATTCGAAATCCTCGGTTACTATTCTCTTCATGATCGGAAGGACACCCAACAGTAACCCTGGCTCGTCCCAAAAGTGGCGTCTGGGCAAACCTTCATTAAGGCTGCTCAGAATAAGCGATATTTGGTTAAGCTCAAGGTCAAACTTAGCTGCCCATTGCTCCAAAACCTCTTGTTCCGGGAAAAGACGTTTTCCGCCGCTAATGGCTTTGCGTTGCTGGATCAACCCCAAAATCTGTTCATCAATCTTCTTCGCCTCATCATTATAATCATTGGGTATTCCTCTTAATGCGCTTGTGCTCCAGCCCATTTAATTCCCTCCCTAATAATAAATCCACCTTATATTTCACTCCGTCTACCATACATAAATATAACAATTATTACTAATAATGCTGCCAGCCGTATCCATAAAGAGACGCCCCCCAAAGCTAGAGAAACTAGAATGAAACTTATGATCATCGCTGCTTGGGCATAAATATACTTTCTAAAAATCTGCTTTCGAATCCTGTAGATAAACGTGAAAATGATCAATAGTGCTAATAATATATAGATGGTAGTCATCATGTAGGTATCGCCCATAAATCCCCCTTATGTAAGCTAAGCTACCGCAATAGGGCGCTATAATTAATGATTGTATCACTATTCTCCCCTTACAAGAAAAAACGGCCGTTCTCCCATATCGGGACAAAGACCGTTAACTTTGGTTATTTACTCCTCGGTTCATACAGACTTCGGATCTCCACACCCTGCGGCAGCTTAAAGGGATTCTCCTTATTGATCCGGTCAAAAAACATAATGCCATCCAGATGATCTATTTCATGTTGGACAACGATAGCTTGGTAGCCCTTAAATCTCAGGACAACCTCCTTGCCATCCAGATTATAAGCCTTCAGTTTAACTGTTTCATACCTCGGCACAAAACCATGTATTGGGCGGTCAACAGACAGACAGCCTTCGCTTTCCGGCAAATAAATCATGGACAGTGAATGACTGATGATTTTGGGGTTAAACAGAGCATGTTCAACTATATTCCCCTTAGCATCGGTCAGATACATTGCGAACATCCGCTGGTTCAGACCAATTTGATTCGCAGATATCCCTACTCCAGAGCGCAGTTTATATTGATTTGAAATCTCCGGATTCTGGCTGTTCTTTAGAAACTGCATCATACATTGCAGCGCCTCACGTACCTCCTTCTGCAAGGGAAGTTTTACTGGATCTGTTACAGTACGGAGCACAGGATGGCCTTCCCGTACGATATCATCCATTGTAATGATATAATCAGCATTAAATTTAGCAATCAACAACATTCATCCACCTTTGCCTTACAGGCTTAATTTAATATAAAAAGGGTTCTGCGATTAATTTTAGAATATGCAGTATTATGGATTAATGAAAGCTGTCCGCAGTTGGCTGCTGTAATTCACATCAAAGCCAAGACCTGTTGCCAGCGCAGCGAGTGGTAAGTAGGTTTTATCCTCTTTGCCTACCTTTTGCAGAAATGCTGGTGTATCAATCGCTACATTTGCCCCATTTACCTTAATGAACTTCGCGCCGATTGTAATAACGACCGTCCGCCCACCGTAGATAATTGTTGCACTGGAGGTTTTGTTATCCCACTTCCCGGTTGCTCCTACTGCATTCAGAACATCTTTTAGCGCCAAAAAATTCTGGCCATTCTTAAGGATCGGCTTATTGGGGGTGTTCAACTCTACCCCATTAACAACAATCGCCATCGGTACAGCCGCAGATGTCATCGCGGCTACAGCTGGCGTACGATACGCTCCCCATTGCAGCTCAGTAAACACTCGCGCGATCTTCTCATATCCAAGCTGCGTTGGATGGAAATCGGGGTCGCCTGCCCCAATAATATGTGTCAGCGAACCTTCCACACCTGCGAACTGTGCCGCTACATGAGCTAACAGCACTGGCGCTCCGTTCTGGTTTACGCTTGCAACGACGCTTTCCGCAGCAGCTGTAAATCGTTCCGCTGCGCTCATAAGCTTGGTGTAGGTCTGACCTGCAGCAATTTTGGGTGCAGGCTGATATTGATCAGCCAATATAATCGTCGCCTGGGGATTTATCGAGCGTATATTCTCCAGTGAAGCTTTCACATTGGACGAATATACGGCAAGCAATTGCTCGACCTTAGAGGCAAATTCTGCCTCGCTCAGTTCACCCGCCTGTAGAAGCAGGCTGCTCACATCATTTCCACCAATCGTAATGGTAATAAGATCGGCTTCCGTAAGCTCCGCTCTCACTTGTGGAACTAGAGCAGCAAACTGGGCAATCCGCGGATCAGGAAGCCCTGCCTGAATTCCATCAGGGGTTGTCGCCGTGCCCTGTCTGATGGCTTCCGTATAATTACTTAACCCGGTTGTAGTCAATCCTAGGATTCCGTAATTGTTCAGCGCGCTTCTACCGTGATACCAGCCTTGCTCTAGTAATCTCTCTGCGTATCCGTAGGGCTTTGTGCTTTCCGTCATTCCCGGCTCATAACCGGCTGTTATGGAATCCCCAAGCGCTACGATGCGAAAGACATCCTGCTGCGGGCTTTGTGATACAATCGCCGCTTCTGCCGCATTAGCCGACCCGGCACCTGCGCCTATCAGTACAGAGAATAACAGCAGACTACTTGCGCCAGCTACCAGAGTCTTTTTACAAAAGTTCAGCATCGTATCTCTCCCCATTCGTAATAATTCTATTCTACCATTCCGGCCAGCTGTGCAAAAGAGCGGTTTCCCGTATCCAGGAAACCGCTCTTCAGTATGATCCATGGCTATTCTTGGCTCTTGCCGGATTCCGTATCCTGTCCTTGGGTAGAAATACCTTTCAGGTCAGAATTCCCACGAGTCCGTTCCAAATATTTGTCGTAACGGTCATCCAATTCGTGACCTATCTTACGGTAACGCCGCGTCTCTTCCACAATGGGATCAAGTGTGGTCTGAATACGAATTTCATATTTGGGTGAAATTTGCCGAATTTCCTTGGCCGTCCGGTCTTCCTGCTCCATCTCGCCATCTTCCAGCAGTTCACTTAGTTTGCGCTCCAAATCATCTTTTTCGCTCATGCCAGTAACCTCCTAAAGCTTATATCCGGTTGCTTCGGCATCCACCAAGGACTTCACCAGATAATCATGAATACGTCCATTACTTGCTACTATATGACGTGTACTGATATCATACGGTCTTCCCAGTGTATCCGTAACCTTCCCGCCTGATTCTAATATAAGCAATACGCCCGCCGCACAATCCCAAGGGTTCAAGCCGACTTCCCAGTATCCATCTACCCGACCTGCTGCCACATAGGCTAGATGCAGTGCAGCGGAACCGCCTGCGCGTACGCCACGAATCTGTGGAAGAATACTTTGCAGTCCCGCCATATTCACGGGCTGCGCGAATTCTCGATCCGGAGGGAAGCCCATAGCAATCAGGCTGTCTCCAAATTCATTTTCCACAGAAACCTTAGTAGGAACACCATGCATATAGGCGCCTTTACCTTTTTCAGCAACGAACATTTCATCCCGGATTGGATCATAGATAACACCGACTGTTAATTCACCTCGAACCACCAGGGCAATAGAGACGCAGTAAAACGGAAATCCATGTACAAAATTTGTGGTGCCATCCACAGGATCTACAATCCATAAATAATCGTTCTCCCGGACTTCTTCCACTGCTGCTGTAGCCGCAGCTGCGCCTGGTGGAACGCCCTCTTCTCCGAGAATAGCATGATCGGAATAATGGGTCAGAATCAGCCTGCGAATCATCTGTTCCACGCCCTTGTCCACTTCCGTAACAAGATCCTGGGCTGATGTCTTAGTGCCGAGTTCCTTTACCTGCCCCTGTCTGCTCTTGATCCATTCCCCGGCCTTGGCAGCAGCGCTAATGGCAACGGCTGTATATCCCTTGCCACTAACTACATAAGGTTCCCTTTCATTCTTGTTATTAGGATCTATAGGACTCATCTCTTCACTCCGCTTTCTTTAGAAATAATCGTGGACTCCACAGCATGAACGTTAACCGCCGATGATGTGGTAACCCCCATCGACATAAATCACTTCTCCAGTAATTCCGCGTGACAGATGACTCATCATGAACATGGCCGTATCTCCAACTTCTGCCGTATCCGTGCCCCGCCGCAGCGGTGCTTTTTCCTCCACAATACGGAGAATGGTGTTGAAATCACTAATACCTTTCGCCGACAATGTACGAATGGGACCTGCCGATATTGCATTCACACGAATATTGTCTGGTCCAAGATCACTTGCCAAATAACGAACCGAGGCTTCCAGTGCTGCCTTGGCCACACCCATCACGTTGTAATTACGCAACACACGCTGCGAGCCCATATATGTCATCGTGAGGACCGATCCCCCCTCAGTCATTAGAGTATGCAGACGCTGCGCTACAGCAACCAGTGAATATGCACTGATGTCATTTGCCAGTGCAAAACCAGCACGGGAGGTATCGGCAAAACGTCCTTCCAAATCCTCACTCTTAGCATATGCAATACTATGAACGATACCGTGAAGTACACCGAAATTCTCCTGTAGCTCTACAGCAAGATTGTCAATATCCGCATCCACTGTTACATCACAGGGCAGAATTACCGAGTCTGGAAGAGTCTCTGCCAGCTTACGCACCCGGCTTTCTACCCGTTCGTTCTCATATGTAAATGCAAGGCGTGCTCCTTGTTCAGACAAGCTTTTGGCAATTGCCCAAGCGATACTGCGGTCATTCGCCACGCCCATAACGACGATATTTTTGCCCGTGAGCAATTCTCCCATTTCCCTAACTCCTTATCAAAGTTTCATAGAGCCTAAGCTCCACTCACTCCTCAGTTTCATTCAACGTACCCTATTTCTGGTCACTTATCAAGTAAAGACTGGCCCCGTGTTCTGATCATATCTTCATATTATCCTAGTTTAAGGTTCAATATTAACGCTAGCTCCGTCTAAAAGAGTAATTCCGTTGCCCGCTTGCGCCAGCTCCTTCAGCGCCTCCATTAATTCAAACAATGCTCCGTCCTTCGACTTCGCTTCAATCATAACATCAACCGCAGGAGTAACAGCCGCTATGCGCCTCAGAAAAGCAAGCAAGGGCGCAGGCTCGACCCCATCAGCATGACTCCGTGGCTCAGATGGGCTGCGAGGACTCGAAACGTGAATTTTGGGCGGCAAAAGCTCTCCCGGCAGAACATCCTTCAGCGCCAGTGGAGACTTCCATGTTCGTTGAATGTCAGGCCAGAGCTCCCACGGAAGCTCCCCTTCATTGTTCACCCACTGGTGATGAATATCCAGCACCATCGGCAACCCAAGACTCCGGCTTACAGCCAGCGTCTCCACTGCGTTAAATGTCTTGTCATCATTCTCCAGCGTAATGCGTTCCTGCAGCTCTATTGGCAGATCAGCAAAATGCTCCTGAAACCGTGCCGCTGCCACAGGCTTGTCCCCATATGCACCGCCAATATGAATATTATTCTTAACGGTTGCCGTTAGTCCCATGGCATTCAGCATATCTGTATGGTGCCATAAATCCCGAATTGAGCTTTCCAGCACCTCGGGACGAGGTGTACTAAGGACTGTAAAGTGATCGGGATGAAAAGATACCCGCAGCCCGTGTTTCTTGATATATTGTCCCACTTCGGCAAATTCCTCAACCAACGCCGCAAATGGATTCCAATCCTGCAAATCAGGATGCGTCGCCAGCGGAATCAGCTTGGAGGTGAGACGGTAAACCTTAATCCCTGAAGCAGCATTATGCTTTAACAGGCGCAGCGTATTGTGCAGGTTCATGCGGGCGATGTTCTCCAGACGACGCAGCGCAGCTTCGCGGTCGTCCAACTTCTTGAAAGTGGCCATTGTCATCGTTTTGGATGGAGAGCAGTCCTTGATAACAGTGGACATTGCCACATAACCGAACCGTACAATCATCTCTGTTCCCCAAAAAACATCTCATAAGCCAACGCAGTCTGCACTCTGGACTCTTCTTCATTCAGCTTACGCACCAGGTCCATCTCTACAGCGGTAACCTCATGTCCCTGAAAATTTATTTCGGCGATTGAAGCCGATATCTTAACAATCGCGACGGCAACATTCTCTGGAGTATAGGCAATGACCTTCTCCCCTGTCGGATATACACGGAAACCCTGCTTCACCATTTTGGTGCGTCCATACTCCAACAGCTCGTACAGTTCTTGCTCATTCTTGAACTTGCAGATCGAATTGAATTCCATTTGAAAACCCATCTTTCATCTCTCCTTTCTCGGCCCGTTACACACTATTCGTTATCATACTTCAAGCCTTGTCTGTAATCATATCGCTCCAATGCCAGCTCGATCATACGGTCCAGTAGAGCGCTATAGGATAAACCAGTCTCACGCCACAGCAGCGGATACATACTGTATGGAGTGAAGCCTGGCATCGTATTCACTTCGTTAATCAGAATCTTACCGTCAGACTTGCGCAGGAAGAAGTCTGCCCGTGTAATTCCGCTGCCCTCAATTGCTCGGAAAGCCGCTATAGCTGCATCACGCAAATGGTCAGCAACCTCGGAATCCACAGGTGCCGGAATCAGCATCTGCGATTTGCCATCCGTATATTTTGCAGCATAATCATAATATTCTCCGGAAGAGACGATTTCACCCGGAACGGAGGCCTCAGGCTCATCATTGCCAAGCACACTGACCTCCACCTCACGAGCATCCACGAATTCTTCAATAATTACCTTTGTATCATAACGAAAAGCGAAATCGACAGCCTTGATCAGACTTTCCTTATCATTAGCTTTGGAGATACCTACACTCGAGCCCAGATTGGCCGGTTTCACGAATACCGGATATCCGAGCTTATCCTCTACCCCAACAATAAGCTCATGGCTCTTGCTTTTCCAGGAACTCACATTAAAATAACAGTACTCGCATTGATCCAGACCGGCTTCTGCAAACAGCTTCTTCATCACAACCTTATCCATACCTGCCGACGAGGCAAGAACGCCTGCCCCGATATAAGGGATATTAGCCATTTCGAACAAGCCCTGAATCGTTCCATCTTCCCCATACGTACCGTGCAGCAGCGGGAACATCACATCTATTGTTCTCTCCCCACCGGACAGTCCACTAAAGACCGCGTTCAGAGCAGAACTCATATCCTCAGAAGCACTGGCAAGCTTAAGCAGCTCAATTCCGCTGAAAGGGGCTCCCAGTATCTCCCCTACTTTCCACAGTCCTTGCTTGGAAATATAAAAAGGTACAATTTCGTATTTAGCGTAGTCAAAAGCGTTCATGACTGCAAACGCCGTCTGTAGCGACACCTCGTGCTCTCCGGATTTACCTCCGTATACCAGTCCTACGGTCAATTTTGTGTTTCCCATGCCCTAACCTCTTTCTCTATTATAAATAGTCGTTAATATGAAAAAAACGGTATACCGTTCTGTCGGTCCATGCGTAGGAATCCCGATAATCCCAAAAACGGTGACGGCTGCTAACCGTACGTGCATTGACCAGCGGCAGGCCGCTTGCATCAAAAGCCGTAACGATTGTGCTGTGCTGATAAAGGCCATTGCCATCCCAATCATATTGGATGACATCACCGAGCATCAGCTGATCCGGCCGCTCCATGACTTCAGCGCGCAATCCATGGCTGCGACTCCCGCTCAAATAGCGCTGCAGACTGTCTGAAACTGCCCAACTGAAGCTCCACCATTCCTGTTTTCCATTGAAGCCTTTATACCACCAGCCCGTTTCTCTTTTACCAGTATAGTTGATAGGTGCTCCCCCTGCAAAGAGACATTGGGAGACATAATTGGTGCAGTCCACATCAAAGGTTTCGAACTCGGGGTTGCCATCTTTCCACCAGCGATCAGCATAGGCAGCCGCCTCCTCACGACTGTAACGAACCTCCCTAGAACCCGCAATCCCGCCGAATATATTCTGATTCAGCAAAGGCTGTGAGGGCTGCGGGGCCGGTATAGCCTCGCCCCATTTGGAGAGCCTCCCTGATAGCTCAGCCTGAGCCGGCCGCACAGAGTTCTTTTCAGGTATGGTGCGCTCTACCGCAGCAATCTCCCAGCCATCACCGTCCCGCACAAACGTCAGTCGCTCCGTCTCAATGGTATCCTCACGATGGGTGAGGCCACCTTTTTCATAATAAAGTGCACTATGCAGAGCCACCTCGGCCACTACCTCGGACGGAGTCTGCCGAACAGTTCGCAGCGTCCTTACTCCCGTCTCCCCGCGCAGCGGAGTAATGCCGCGCTCGTTATACCATTCAGCAAGGCGGCGTGAGCGTTCCCCCTGTTCCACCAAAAAGCGCGGATCTTTGACAGCAGCACGACGCGGCTCAGACTTAGGTTCCACCCGTCCCCTGTTTAATTGATCTACATAGACATACAAACTTTGCTTCCATTGTTGCTCCATTATTCTTTCCGCCCCTTCTTCCCCTGTTTGGCTGCTATCCTATGTATATGAAGGAAAGGTTGCAGCTATACAGATAGAATTGAGCAGCCGAAATATGGGTCTCAAAACAGGAAAAAAAACTTTACTACCCTCAATGTAACCGTTATACTTAAATAACATGCAATATGAAATTGAGTTTCAACAGATGAAACAAGGAGGCGCAAATATGCCAAGCAAGGATCATTTTTCGCTGGCCCGCACCCTGGAATCCGGCGGCAAAACTTATCGCTATTTCCATCTACAATCCCTTGAAGAACAAGGGGTGGGCGATATTTCTTCCCTACCATTTTCCATTAAAGTATTACTTGAGGCGGCTGTCCGCCAATACGACGGACGGGCGATTACAGAAGATCATGTGAAACAACTGGCTGGTTGGTCAGGCGGCATTGACCGCAATAAAGAAATTCCGTTTATCCCGGCCCGGATCGTGCTGCAGGATTTCACCGGAGTACCCGTAGTAGTCGATCTGGCAGCTATGCGCGATACCGTTAAAAAAGCAGGCGGCGATCCCAAGAAGATCAATCCCCTCGTACCTGTTGACCTAGTTATTGACCACTCGGTTATGGTTGATGCCTTCGGCACCGCAGATTCTTTGGATTACAATATTAATGTTGAATTTGAACGCAACGAGGAACGCTACCGCTTCCTGCGCTGGGCGCAGACTGCCTTCAACAATTTTCGGGCAGTTCCTCCATCTACAGGTATCGTGCATCAGGTCAATCTGGAGTATTTGGCTTCCGTAGCGACTACTAAGACTACTGATGGCGAAACTGTAGTATATCCCGATTCCCTTGTAGGAACGGATTCCCACACTACGATGATCAACGGTCTTGGTGTTGTAGGCTGGGGCGTAGGCGGCATTGAAGCAGAAGCAGGCATGCTGGGTCAGCCGTTGTATTTTGTCACACCAGATGTGGTGGGGTTCAAACTTACAGGCAGTCTGATTGAAGGCGCTACAGCAACCGATTTGGCACTGACCGTAACGCAAATTCTTCGTAAAAAAGGCGTCGTTGGCAAATTTGTCGAATTCTATGGCCCTGGTCTGTCCAACATCAGTCTGGCTGACCGTGCTACTGTTGCCAACATGGCCCCGGAATACGGAGCTACTATCGGTTTCTTCCCTGTGGATGACGAAACGCTGAATTACTTACGCAGCACTGGACGTCCGGATGAATTGGTGGAGCTAGTAGAAACCTATTACAAAGCACAAAACATGTTCCGCACCTCAGATACTCCGGACCCGCATTTCAGCGATGTCATTGAACTTGATCTAGCGTCTGTCGTTCCGAGTTTGGCCGGACCGAAGCGTCCTCAAGACCGTATCGAGCTCACGCACATGAAAGAGAACTTTGAAGGCATTATCCGTACACCGGTAGACAAGGGCGGTTATGGTCTTAGCGATGAGAAGATCGCTCAGGTTATAGAAGTGGAGCATAAGAACGGAAGCACTAGCAAACTCAGTACTGGTGCAGTCGTTATTGCGGCCATTACGAGCTGTACTAATACCTCCAATCCTAGTGTAATGCTTGGAGCCGGTATATTAGCTAAAAAGGCAGTCGAACGCGGACTGACCAGACCTGGTTATGTTAAGACAAGTCTAACTCCAGGATCGCTGGTCGTTACAGAATATCTGCAGAAAGCAGATCTGCTGAAGCCACTGGAAGCACTGGGATTTTACTTGGCTGGTTATGGCTGCGCTACCTGTATCGGCAACTCCGGCCCGCTGCCGGATGAAGTCAGTCAGGCCATCACGGATAATGATATGACGGTCGCTGCTGTAATTTCCGGTAACCGTAACTTCGAAGGTCGCGTGCATGCTCAGGTTAAAGCGAACTATCTGGCTTCACCGCCGCTTGTTGTCGCTTATGCACTGGCTGGGACAGTCGATATAGATATGCAGACTGAACCTCTCGGATTTGATCCGCAGGGAGAACCTGTCTTCCTGAAAGACATTTGGCCTACCTCGCTTGAGATTCATGAAGCGATTGGTCGCTCTCTGAGTCCAGAGATGTTCCGTCGTAAATATGAGCATGTATTCACCGCTAACGAACGCTGGAATGCCATTCCTGTGCCGGAAGGCGAATTATATGAATGGGATGACAATTCCACATACATCCAGAATCCACCTTTCTTCGAGCACCTGGAAGACGGTCTTGAAGATATTCAGAATATTACGAACGCACGCGTGCTGGCACTCTTAGGCGATTCTGTGACGACTGACCATATCTCACCAGCCGGTAATATCACCTCCTCCGGCCCGGCAGGCGAATATCTGCGCGGACATGGTGTAGAGCGTGCAGATTTCAACTCCTACGGCTCACGCCGTGGTAATCATGAAGTCATGATGCGCGGTACATTTGCGAATATCCGTATTCGCAACGCCGTTGCTCCAGGTACAGAAGGTGGCGTAACGACCTTCCTGCCAAGTGAAGAAGTCATGTCCATCTATGACGCTTCCATGCTGTACCAGTCCGCTGGACAGAACCTAATCGTTATCGCAGGCAAAGAATACGGCACTGGCAGCTCACGTGACTGGGCCGCCAAGGGCACGCTCCTGCTTGGTGTCAAAGCCGTTATAGCTGAGAGCTTCGAACGGATTCACCGCAGCAATCTGGTCGGTATGGGCGTGCTTCCACTGCAATTCCAGGAAGGCCACGGCTGGACCAGCCTGGGACTGACTGGACGTGAGACGTTTGATATTACAGGACTGGACAACTTTGTATTGCCAGGACAGGAACTTACCGTCACCGCTACCCGCGAAGATGGTACGAAGTTCGACTTCCCGGCCATCGCCCGGCTCGATAGCACCGTTGATATTGATTACTACCGCAACGGTGGTATTCTGCAGACTGTACTTCGCCAGATGCTGGCGGATGCCACAGCTACAGAGTCTGCTCTCCCAGTAGAGTAAGCTTCGCATTAAGTGCACTTCAAAGCTGTAAAAGTTAAAAACGAGCCAGTCTTCCGGTTATTGGAGACTGGCTCGTTTTCGTTTTTGATCCGCAGTGGCCTGTGCGAACTCCATATTATAAGGAGCGAACCGAAGTTGATCATTTAACATGAGTCACTGCCTTTTAAGTTACGGCTCAAATCCATAGATCAAGCTGCCTTTGTAATAGGCCGTGATCCGGTCCCAAGGTAGATAAGAATCATGTTGGGCATCAAAGGAGTAATCATTCGCTCGATTATAGGAACTCCAGTCGTTTTTATTAAAACGCAGCTTCATTTCACCCGTTGTCTCACCGGGAAGTAGCTTGCCAGCAGTTGAAGCAAATCCAATCTCTACGTATACATCCGCTCCGTTTCGAGGAGCAGCAAGCGTAACAAATCTTCCGGTGATGTTAGCATTCCCAAGCTTGGCATAATCGACATAAAAGGACTGTTCCAGTATCCCCTCCGCCGTATACCAATAACGCAGCACGAGTTCATTAAGAGATAGGGAAGCTGTCCCTTCGTTAAGCAGCTTCATATTGGCGTGAATAGATTGGGCATCTGTCCCAAGCTCACTGCCTTGATAAAGAAGTGAGACCTTCAACCCTGTGGTATCTCTGTTGCTGGCTCTCGGCAGAGATGTCTTCTGCTGATCTGACGTGACACCACATTCAGCAGGAGTTGCCGTAGGCTGCTGTATTGGAGCTGAACTCACCCGAGCGGTTGGCACAGGCACATTCACCGAGGGTACGGGATTGCTCACCTTCCCGCCAGCTGATGTGGGCTTATACATTATAGGGGCCAGCATTTTCTGTTTAGCCGCATTCCAGGTTGTCCAATCATCCTGCAGCAGACCACCGGTATCTCCACTATTCGGATTCAGCGTCCAGTAGGTCCAATATAGCTTATTGTTGGCAATATACCGAACCAAGGCATTCTGCCACTTTCCTTCAAGGGAAACGGTATCGACTGCCCGTCCACCGAACTCACCGATAAGCACCGGCGCGAGTCCTTGCTTATGAATATACCCCCAGTTGGCATCCCATACTGCGCTCAGATTAGTCGGGAAATTAGCAGCATGGAACCAGGGTTGATCCGACACTCCAGGTCCATAATCATGTGGCGAGTACACGACACGGCCGTCTATCTTAAGCTTAACCGGATAATCGGCAACACCCTTCAGGTTCCCACCCCACCAACTGGAGCTGGTCTGTCCCTTTACATTCTTCTCTACCCCTTCAACCAGAATCAGCCATTTACTGTTGACAACACCAATCGCATTGCCTGCCCGCTGGGCAGCAAGCCGCCAATCCGTGCGGGTATCCCCTGTGCCCCAGCTTGCCTGGCCATGCGGCTCATTATGCAGATCTGCACCAATGACGGTCGAGTTGTCTTTGTAGCGCTTGGCGAGCATCGTCCAGTCCTTAATCCAGCGCTCCTCCGAATAAGCAGCAGTATACCAAAGCTCTGACTGTGCGCCAGAATCCGGGCGGTGTCGATCCAAAATAATCTGTATACCACGCGCTCCCGCCTTCGTGACCAGCTTGTCCATGACCTCAATTGGCTTTAAGCCTTTAAGATCTGGATTCTTGCTGTAATCCACTCCATTTACTACCGAGGTGCTGTTAAACATTTCATTGCTGAAGGGCAACCGAATAAGGTTATACCCCTGCTGCTTGACCTGATCGAGCATGTCATTCATGGAGCGACTCCACAGGCCATGCGGAGCATAGTTTGCGGTCTCGAAACCAAACCAATTAATACCATTAAAAAACGCCTGAGTTCCTCCAGCATCCAGGATGCGGTTCCCAGCTGTATGATAAAACCCTTTTGCACTCGCTGCTGAAGATACTGGTGCCGTGACGCCTCGTACCGTTCCGGCCACCAGAGCAAAAAGAATCACGCTAAGCAAAATTCGATACATGGATCTCTTCATAGAATAAGCCCCCTCATATATGAATTACCCAATATATAAGAAGTCAGCTGTTATTTTTGTAGAAAAAAGAAAACGATCCCGTCTATCTCAGGATCGTTTGAGGTATTCATATGAATAGAATAGATAAGGCATGAGTTACAACTACGGAATCATCATGCCCATTTCACTGGCAGCTTCACCCAGCACTGCAGCGTACTCCACCAGCGTCTCCTGAGAAAGGCGGCTTACTGGACCCGAAAGGGATAAGGCTGCAACTACATTTCCGCTGCGTCCGGTAACAGGAACAGCCACCGCTGCCGCACCGGGTTCGCGTTCCTCAAAGCTGGTCGCATAACCCTGGCGGATAATCTCCTTCAGCTGTGTTCTGTACACTTCTCGTTCGATGGAACTCGGCCAGCCGGGTCCCTCCAGCAGTTCCGCCAGCACTTCCGGTGGAGCATAAGCTGCCAGCACCTTGCTAGAGGCGCCTACCGACAATGGCAGTCGCGCACCGATCTGTGCCACCCGCCGGATCGCCTGCTGACTCTGCACGGCCTGAATGCGCACACGCTCAATGCCATCGCGTAAATAAAGACTAACCGTCTCCCCCAAGCGGTCGCGCAGTCGTTCCATAGCCGGCAGCAGCAAAGCCGCTGACTCGTCAAAGGCAGGCAGATGCATCGACAACTCCCAAATACGGATGCCTAGCCGATATTTCTCCGTTGCTGCATTGCGGATAAGAAAACCTTTCTCCTCCAAAGTAGTCAGCAGACGATGTACAGTACTCTTATGTAGGCCAATCTGTGAAGAAATCTCCGTCAATCCCAAATCACTGTTCCGCGTAAAACAAAGCAATATATCAAGCGCACGGTCCACCGCGCGTACGGTCAGTTTGCGGTCCTCCATAGCAATTCCTCCCTTTGTTTCATCAAATGAAACACGGTTACAATATTATTTATAATTAATTCTATCTTAGTGCAAAACTCTACGCAAAGTCCAGCAGATTCACAGAGTGGAAAGGAATGGGCTGCAGTTTACATTTAGATTACAAAAGGACCTAATTCATTGACTTTGTAAGGGTATAAACATACGATTAAATATATGAATTACTTAGGCTATACTTGATAACTAAACTTTTAGGAGGGGACTTTATGGATCTCGCACCATCCCACACCAGTACACCGGTCTCCCGCCAACCCAAAGAGCAAAAGTCCGGCCTGCCAATACCACCGACACAGCTCTCGCTGCGGACGATCCGCATTAAGCATATTATCGTAGCCTTGCTGTTATCCGTATTTTTCTTTTTTGTATTCTGCTTTATCGCCCTGCATGCCTATATCGCTTGGGTCCTGTCTAACCCTACTGTTGCCCCACTATATTCCAACCCTTCAATGGCCAAGGGTCTACAATATGAGAATGTGACCTTTCCAGCAATTGACGGCAGCCGAACCTTACAGGGATGGTACATTCCAGTAGAAGGAGCTACCAAAACTATCGTCTTCAGCCATGGCTACGGCGCTAACCGTGAGGAAACGTGGGTACCGATGTACGATCTTGCTCACTATGCGCATAGCTTGAACTTCAATGTCGTAATGTTTGATTACGGCTTCGCTTCTCAGACCAATAAGGATATCGCAACCGGTGGCAAAAAAGAATCCAAGCAACTGCTTGGCGCCATTCAGTTCGCTAAGGAACGCGGAGCAAGGCAGATTGTGGTCTGGGGCTTCTCCATGGGTGCGGGCACCGCATTACAGGCAGGACTGGTGACAAAGGACGTCGATGCCATGATTCTGGACAGTACCTTTTTGCTGGAGCCAGATACGCTCTATCACAATATTAAGCATAATATTAACCTGCCCCGTCAGCCTTCCCTAGAGATTATGGAGTTGCTCTTCCCAGTGCTGAACGGTACGGGCTTGAATCAGATTCCTTATTCTAAAGTGAAGAAGGAGGATTATCCTTTCCCGATTCTATTCCTGCACGGTACCTTGGATGAAAAAGCACCTTACCCTATTGCTGAAGAGCTTGCAGCAAACCAGACCAACCCTTACTCCGACTCCTGGATTGTAGAAGGCAGTCATCATGAGTTGCTATTCCGTGAGCATCCACGCGAATACTTGCGGCGCGTTTCCGCTTTTCTTGGCAATGTAGCCTTTGCGAAATCCCAAGAAACGAAATAAAGAACCTCCCAGACCCTTCATAAGCTTCCTCAGCCGTTCATATACTGGACTGTTGAAGACTTATGACGGGAGGTTTGCATGTAATGCTATATGTATACGGGCCGCTGCTGCCAGTGCGTATTCTAGAAGAAATCGTATTCTGGAAGACTCAAGAGAAAGAGCATACCGAGGTAATTAAAGCGCTCGTGCCGAACTTGGAAGAGCCTTATGTAAAGCTGCTAAATGAATGGGCTGTCGTCTTTGGTGCCACAGAGCTAGCGGCTAGAAATTTGCTGGAAGCTGCATTCGCCCCAACACCTATGTCCCACTTAGTACTTATTGCCGAAACCGAGCAATTGCTGCATATTGCCTGTGTTCAATCACGTGAGTTCGTCCGCCAGCTATATGCCTTAATGGAAGGCAGCGTGGCCGTGAATACGCAGCCTTTGGCCGGAGTTGTCATTCTGCATATTATTCGCGAATCAGAATATTTCCTCGCCGTTCTCGAAACGCTTACTAGCCCTGGTCAGCTGTCTAGACTCGCAGGCCCTTACACAGAGAATGATGAACTGCCAGCCAACACATCCACGCTATCCGAAGTTCGCGAGCTGGCCTCCGTACCTATCGGCGGTCATACCTTGCCTCCATTGCCTTATGCTTATAATGCACTCGAACCACATATCGACGAGAAAACGATGAGAATACATCACGACAAGCATCATCAAAGCTATGTAGATGGACTCAATAAGGCAGAGACCAAGCTGGCTGAAGCCCGTAAGAGCGGAGACTTTGACCTCGTTAAACATTGGGAACGGGAGCTCGCCTTTAATGGGGCGGGGCATTATTTGCACACCATCTTCTGGAATGTAATGTCGCCGCAGGGTGGCGGACGTCCAACCGGAGCGTTGCTTGCAGCCATTGAACACAGCTTCGGAAGCTACGACAGCTTTAAGCAGCAGTTTAGTGAAGCGGCAAAAAACATAGAAGGCGGCGGCTGGGCTATACTCGTCTGGAGTCCACGCAGCCATAGACTGGAAATACTTACAGCAGAGAAACATCAGAACCTCTCACAGTGGGATGTTGTTCCTCTGTTGGCCCTCGATGTCTGGGAGCATGCTTACTATCTGAAGCATCAGAATAACCGTGCCGACTATATTAAAGACTGGTGGCAAGTCGTCAATTGGCCGTACGTGGCCGAGCGTTACGCTGCTGGCAGCAAGCTGGTGTGGCAGCCCTACTGATAGGAACACATAAAGTGAGCACATAATGGCTATTTTCAAAATCCGCAGCAAAGAACCCGCCCCTCACTACCTGAGGAGAACGGGTTCTTTGTTATATGCTAATCCTTAATTAAAGTCAGAAATTCCGCTCGAGCAGCGGCATCCTCACGAAAAGTACCTCTAGCTGCCATCGTTACTGTCTTGCTGCCAGGTTTCTTCACTCCGCGAGCACACATGCACAAATGCTCTCCCTCTACAACAACCATAACACCATGGGGGCCAAGCACCTCTGTCATAATATCCGCGATCTGTGCCGTCATCCGCTCCTGCACCTGCAAGCGGCGGCTTACTGCTTCCACGAGCCGGGCCAGCTTGCTAAGTCCGGCGATACGACCACTTGGAATATATCCGATATGCACTTTGCCGAAAAAAGGAGC
Source organism: Paenibacillus monticola (assembly GCF_009664975.1). Taxonomy (GTDB): domain Bacteria; phylum Bacillota; class Bacilli; order Paenibacillales; family Paenibacillaceae; genus Paenibacillus_AQ; species Paenibacillus_AQ monticola. The sequence continues at coordinate 101,438 of NZ_WJXB01000009.1, read as the reverse complement.
CATGTGATGTTCACATTGGCTGTAAAAGACAATATCCTTGACGATAACTAGCTCTTCATAGGACTCATCAAAGGTTACGCCGAGCGCCTCGCGGGGATCTATCGAATAACCGCCGAATATCTCCTCATACATCCGCGTGACACGCGCTGGCGTTTCCAGCAGTCCCTCGCGTCCAGTGTCTTCACCGATTAACTCTAATATTTTCTCAACGTGATACTCGATCTGTTCACGGTTCTTCGAAACCTCACCGTTTAAGTATTCCTTGATGTTCCCCATGAAATCTCCCCCTTCCGCACCCGCGTAAACATTCTATCTATAACGGGACCGGTTACTTGCTGCTCTTACGGTTATGTCCTTGTCCTTTACCTGTCGCTGGAGCGTTACCTGCAGGATTCTTGCTCTTCATCATTTGCTGAGCACGCTGCATTTGCTTGCCATTCAGGTTATAACCCATTTGTTTGGCAACCTTTTGCAGCATTTCAGGATCATTCTGCATCGTAGTCATTTGTCTGCGTAAATAATACACACCAATGAAGAATCCACCGATCAGACCCACGACCAACGTAATAATAGGTAATGCAATGTTCATCTAATGTCCACCTCTGTACTCTATTGTCTACAACGCCTTTTTGGCGCGCGAATCTATCATAGCATTTCAAGAACTGGACAGCAATTGTGAAAAATTCACACCGCTTAGAAGAGATACGCTCCATCTGCATTTCCCGTAGCATGCTCAGCTTCAAACTGCAGCAGACGGCTTTTGATCGCTAAACCTCCGGCATAGCCAATCAAGGAACCACTTGCACCGATCACTCGGTGGCAGGGCACGATTATAGGTACTGGATTGCGGTTGTTCGCACCCCCGACGGCACGCACAGCTTTGGGGTTGCCTATCAATAGGGCTATATCTTTATAGGATGCCGCTTCTCCATAAGAAATGGTGCACAGGGCTTCCCATACCTGCAGTTGAAATGCCGTCCCTCGCAGATCTAGTGGAAGCTCGAAGCTCTGCAACCTTCCGGCAAAATAATCTTCAAGCTGCCCTTTGGCTACCGCAAGTCGCTCCTCATCGGCACATAACTCGGCAGAGCCATACCGGGCCTTAACCCACTTCTTAATGTCCTCCTGCGTGTCTATAAACGCACCAAATTCCAGCAAACATAGACCCATATCTGTTGAACAAAGCGTGAGTGGTCCGATCAAGGATGCTAGTTCACTATAATATACGACCGTTACAATGTTACTCTCCGCCAAGATGTTCATCTTCTTGTTTCCTCCCGCTGAGCAGCTTGTCCTGTGCCCGGTGCAGCATTTGCTGAACTGTAAGGTCTTCCTCTCCCGAAAGTGCCATCTCCACCGCTGACAGAGCCTCCTCGCCACCAATGCGGCCCAGTGCCCAAGCTGCGGTACCACGCATCTCCGGGCGAGGCTCCTGCAGCAGAATTTCCGTCAGCTTCGGTACAGCGCCAGCCTCCTTGAAATTGCCTAACGCGATAATAGCATTGCGCTGCATCGGCTTCTTGCCTCTCCAGGCAGCTGAGCTGCTGCCGAACTTCTCCTTGAACTCACGGTTGCTTAGCTCCAGTATCGGCAGCAAGAGCGGCTTAACAATCTCAGGATCAGGCAATAGCTGGGGACGGTGATCCCAGTTCTTCCCGCGGTTATGCGGACAGACAATCTGGCAGGTATCACAGCCGTATAACCGGTTGCCGATTTTGGTCATGTGGTCCTCACTTAGGAAGCCTTTGGTCTGTGTAAGATAAGAAATACAAACCTGTGCGTTAAGCTGTCCCGGACCCACCAATGCTCCGGTAGGACAGGCATCAATACATTTCGTACAGTCCCCACAACCTTCCTGGACAGGCACATCCGGAGGAAAGGGGATATTCGTCACCATCTCGCCAAGATAGATCCATGAGCCCCATTTGGGAGAAATAATGGCACAGTTTTTGGCGCTAAAACCAATCCCCGCTCGTTCAGCTACTGCCCGGTCCACCAATACACCTGTATCAACCATACTCTCCAGTACGGCATCCGGTACCCGCTCGCGGATAAAGCTCTCTAGTTTAGCCAGCGCCTCACGCAGTACATGATGATAATCTCTTCCCCAAGAGGCACGGGCTAAGATCCCTCTACGGGCACCTGGTTCAGATTTGGGGGGATTCTGCATTTTGGATGGATAAGCTACGGCAATGGCAATAATGGACATGGGCTCGCCGGATTTCAGCGCAGGAATCGTCCGTCTATCCAAATCAGGTTCCTCGAAGCCGGACTCATACCCTTGATCCCGGTGTTCCTGCAGGATGTTCTTCAAATATAAAAAGGGCTCTGCCGTAGCAAAGCCAATATCATCAATGCCTAGCGACGACGCAGCCTCTTTAATTTCAGCTTTGAGGTTAGCCCACTTTGAAGGCGGGAGTGCATAGGTTGACTGAGAATCATTGTTCATTCCGCCTTCTCCTTTTCATATAGTATCAATAGGCTCTTCGCCTACAGTGCCTTCAGTTTGGACAATGGCCACCAAATATAATCCGCTCTGCCCACAATACTGTCTCTTGGAACGAAACCGAAATAACGGCTGTCCTTACTAGCTCCGGCATGTCGGTTATCACCCATCACAAAATAACTCCCCTTCTCTACGGTCAGCGTAGCAAAATCAGGGTCCTGAATCTCGGTATCGATATAAGACTCGTCAACTACTGTGCCGTTAACGTATAGTTTGTGTTTCTGTACCCCAACACTATCGCCTGGTATACCCACGATTCGTTTCACCAAATATTCCTTCTGGTCCAGGCCTGTACTTGGATCATGTAGAACAATGACATCCCCCCGTTTCGGGCTCGTGAACGTCAGCGTGATTTTATTAATAAACAGTCTTTCGCCTTCCTGCAAGGTTGGCTGCATGGATTGGCCTATGACCGTTGATAGATTGAACACAAAAATATTGAGCAACGACATCACTGCAAAAACAGCGACAGCAATAAGTAGCCAATCCTTCATGCCCATGAACCATCTCTGCCCTCGTGCGATTCTGGAGGCTTTGTGCAGGTCAGATCTGTGCTTCTGCTTGCGGCTTCGCATGAATGGTTCTTCAAGCTCCTGACTCATATGCCACCCTCTTGCTCTCTTGTTAAATGAATTAGTCCTATAACAATAGAAAAGCATATCTCCCAGCCATTTGCAACGGACTTGGGATGATATGCTTCAGTATAATGGAACAGACTATTCAGTCGCTATAGTTCTCTACTCAGTAAAATGTTTCCGCTTACGCAGTACCGATATCCAAATAAATTATCCGACAATGCTAAGCTTACGTACCGATTTAAAAAGTTGATCTTCATCATAACCCATAGCTTCATACAGCGGTAATGCAAAAGAATTATGCTCATCGACGGCTACAAAAATACCACTGACCTTGCGCGTTTGAAACCTATTCTCCATGGCCGATACAAGACTTCTACCGACTCCTCTGCGGCGATAATCGGGATGAACGGCAATACGGAAATAACAGCCGTGGTTCTTCTCGATCGTGCCGATTAGCACACCGACAATCTCTCCTTCATCTTCAGCAACTACAATGAGATCTGAATCCCATGAAAGCTGCCTGGAGAAAGGCTCGATAGTGTTCTCGAAACATTCTTCCGAAAGTGCGGTCTGCAGCAATTCAGTTACAGGACTAACGTCGCTTAATTGAAAGGAACGTACGTGCATTCTTTAAAGTCTCCCTTTTCTATGGCTTATAATTTTACAAAAAGAAGGAGTTCCCATAACACTGTAGAGACGTAAAAAGCATCAAAAAACGAGGAATACCTGCTTTTAAATCTATTAAAGCATACTTTTCTCGTGATATCATCACTTTTCTTTTGTAAGCGCTTGATATGAAGCGTTTACATTAGATTCCGTCACAATATTTCTTTAATAAGGAAACATTTCGGGTATAAACCTTTGCATCCTATGGAATTCTATAATGTTAACACAGCTTTTACAAATGAGAAGATCATTTTGACAAAAAAGACTTTATAAACACTTTAGTTTGTTTAATGTTGCATTATTGTTCCAGATACGGTTTAATAATAGTAACCTATCGGATACATATCCCATAGCAAATATCGGAAATAAGGGATTTTGACGTTCAACTGGCCAAAATTCTTTATATAAACAATTCTATTAATCTCAGGAGGGATTTTTCCATGGCATTTCAATTACCGGCACTTCCGTATCCGAACAACGCTCTCGAACCGCACATCGACGCATTGACGATGGAGATTCATCACGACAGACACCATAACGCATATGTGACGAACCTGAACGCCGCTTTGGAAAAGGCACCCGAATTGCAAGACAAAAGCATCGACGAACTGCTTACTGACCTGAATGCTGTACCGGAAGCTATCCGTACCGCTGTTCGCAACAACGGTGGTGGGCATGCTAACCATACCCTATTCTGGGAAGTTATTGGACCTAACGGCGGCGGCGCACCTACTGACGCATTGGCTGCAGCTATTGACAGTGAGCTTGGTGGCTTTGACAAGTTCAAGGAAGCTTTCGCAACTGCAGCAACTACCCGCTTCGGCAGCGGCTGGGCTTGGCTGACTGTTAAAGACGGTAAATTAGCCGTTACCAGCACACCTAATCAAGATAATCCAATTAGCGAAGGCGCTACTCCGATTCTCGGACTTGATGTATGGGAGCACGCTTACTATCTGAACTATCAGAACAAACGTCCTGAATATATCAAAGCATTCTGGAATGTAGTGAACTGGGAAGAAGTCGGCAAACGCTACGAAAGCTCTAAATAAGTAGTTACGTCTTCGCCTTACTAACGTACGGCATCCCATTTATTGTGTGAGGATATAAATAATGGAAGGTATCTCGGCAGCCGGAAGGGGCTAAAGAGATACCTTCTATTTGTGTTACGAGTCTAAGAACGGTGTGAAACCTATTAATAGGCTGAATAGTTACTGTGGTTTACCTTCGAGTTCAGCAAAATATAAATTTAGCAGCTTCAGAAACACGTTCGGAAAAGCATAATTGGCCATGTCCTCACGGTTAATCCAGCGGATGGCACCACTATCTTCCGGGCTCTCATTCCCGTCCGCAAACAACTCCACCGGAGTGCCGTCGAGGAATACTCCGGATTCGGGGTACAGGGAATCCTCACCCTGTATCCCTGCCTGTACCGCTGTATTAGCAGCGCCTGCGTGCTGATACGGAACCCGTCCTTCTGCAGCCAGCGGCTGCGGAAGGACCGCCTCTTCCCTGCAGCGGTACACCTGCAGGGTCCACACAATATGGCTGAATGTATGCTCCGCAGCCATCCAGTGTTCTTCCGGCCGGGCAGACAGCCCGGCCGTCCGCAAGGACCGGCGCAGCCGGTCTAGCGCTGCGGCCTCTGGCAGCCGCGCGCTTGGCGCGGCGCCTTCCGCAGGCGGCGCCGGCCAGTGCGGCAGCTCCCACATGCGGGCTAACAGCCCGCTCGCTGGCCGCTGCCGGATGAGCACTCGGCCCGCGTGGGCACCGCGGCCCTCGATCAGAGCCGCAAGCCGCTCCTCCGGGCGCGGCGGCTTGGCCTTGGTCTTGACGGGCAGCGAAGTCTCGCAGCCCGCCAGTCGTGCGGCGCAGTGCTCCATCACCGGGCAAGGAAGACAGCGCGGTGATTTCGGTGTACATACAAGCGCGCCAAGCTCCATCAGCGCCTGATTGAAATGCATGGCCTCCCCCTCCGGGATCAGCTCGGCCGCCAGATACTCCATCTTCACACGAGTAGGCCCTTTGGCGATATCATCCTCAAGCAGGAAGTAGCGTGAGAGCACCCGCATCACATTGCCATCTACAGCTGGCTCCGGCCTGTTAAAGGCGATACTGAGAATAGCTCCTGCAGTGTAAGGGCCAACTCCCTTGAGGCTGAATACCGCATCCCTGTCATTGGGGACCTGACCCCCATGTAGCTCTTTGACCTGCTTCGCCGCATGCTGCAAATTACGGGCCCGGGAATAATAGCCGAGCCCCTCCCAGCATTTAAGCACGTCCTCCTCCGGTGCATCAGCGAGCGCCTCAACGGTCGGGAAACGCTCAATAAACCGATTGAAATAAGGGATCACTGTGTCTACTCGAGTCTGCTGCAGCATAATTTCAGAGATCCAGATATAATATGGATTGCGGTGGCGGCGCCAAGGCAAATCCCGTTTCTGCCCCTGATACCACTCCAATAAATTACGGCTGAAAAATAACTTCACTTGCTGCTGTTCTTGCTCATCCTGCTCTTGCTGTGTCATCATTATTCTCCTTGCCCCTTTATATTCGCCCCAAATTTCCATTTATACTTATATTGAAGCAACCTGCTCCACCACAGCAAAAGCTGAGGCTAGATCGCGGCCATGTGTTATCGTTAAATGAATGGTGTACTCTCGGCCCTCCGGCATATTCAGCCGCTCCCAAGCCGCTTCCAGCAGAACTACCTCTGGCTTGCCCAGCTTATCCGGTAAGATCTCGATGTCATGAAAGCCCACAGACCTACCGATTCCACAGCCCAGGGCCTTAACAACCGCTTCCTTAGCCGCAAAACGTCCGGCCACGAATTCTGCTTGTTTTCCGTTCCGGCGTTCGGCAAGCTGATGCTCTCTCGCTGTCAGTACACGCCTGATAAATTTAACACCCAGACCTCTATTCATTAACTTTGCTATTCGCTCAATCTCCAGCACATCATGCCCGATTCCATAAATCAAAACTCCACGCTCCTTATGACCATGTATCCTTTACTATCTCAATAATGATATGATTATACAAAGATTGTTCAAACTCTGCTATCTGCACTCATATTCATATCCATAAATCGGCAAATTCAGATATAATAAAAACCAAAAGTTACGGATGCCCGACCTTTACCAAAACTCGGGTCACTTTATTTATTTAACAGCATTTAATGCTGCTAAATCGCTGGATTCACCCTTCATTCTCCAATTGTTGTGTGATTCAATTTAGCAGCAGAAATGCATGTTAACTACTATGCTAGTCGTGTTGAATGCTTTCTGCTATCTTAAAAGAAAACGCAATGGAAGTCTATTCACGCGTCCTCAAGGACGAAAGATTTTGCACCACTAAGCTTCATTTCTCCGAGATATTTTATGAAAGGGGATCGATCCCTATGAGTCGAAACTTTGAAATACCAGCAGGAGATGAAGCTGTTCTGCGGTGTTCGCATTTCCCAGCCCAAACTGAGGCCAAGAGTCTCATTGTCATTGCACACGGTTACAAGGGTTTCAAAGATTGGGGGATGTTCCCTTACGCAGCAGAAGCGCTCAGCCGCGAGCATGAGGTCATTACGTTCAACTTCTCGCATGCCGGAATCGGCGAGGATCTGCAGAATTTCACCGAGTTGGAGAAATTCGCCCGCAACACCTACCATCGTGAACTTAAAGATATGAAGATCCTGCTCTCCTACCTTAGCCAGCATCATAAATTTGGCAGCCTGCCGTTATTCCTACTAGGACATAGCCGGGGCGGCGGAGACTGTCTGCTCTACGCACTTGATCATCCTGGGGAGATCACCGGGGTGATTACTTGGAACGGTGTTACCAATCTTGACCTATTCACTGAGGAACAGAAGCAGGAGATGAAGGAAAAGGGACGGACCTATGTTCTTAACGGCCGCACCGGTCAACAAATGCCGCTGGATGCTATTATTATTGAGGATTTGGAACAACAACAGGAACGCTATAATATTCTGGAGCGGATGAAGACCTCCGTCTTCCCTGTTGTCCTAATTCAAGGAAGTCAGGACGGTGAGCGGCTACGGCAGGGGTCAGAGCTGTTAACCCATATCCGGCCTGATATTAGCTGGATTCAAATTCCGGGTGGCAATCATACCTTCGGCACCGTTCATCCTTTTGCCGGACCTACCCCACAATTGGAGCAGGCTATTAAGACAACCGGAGAGTTCATCAGTCAGACTCTTTCTAAATAAAGTTCAGAACAACCTCAACACAACCACAAACCGCCGCAATAATCTGCATCTAAACACAGATTATGCGGCGGTTTGTTTGTTCTGAACAAGCTCTAAATACCGGGTATTACATTGCGCTTGTGCGCCGTTCTGCGGTAAAAGCTTTCCAGCTTCTCAGCTACCTCAGGACTGACCTGCTTGCCCTCCAGATAGTCACTGTTATCATCATAGGTAATGCCAAGCTCAATTTCATCCGTCTGTCCTGGCCATAGTCCAGCTGTTGGAGCCTTTGTGACAATATCTGCCGGCACTCCAAGATAAGCAGCCAATTGGCGGACTTGACGTTTATTGAGAGAGGTTAAAGGCGTAATATCTACAGCACCATCGCCCCATTTGGTGTAGAAGCCCGTAATTGCCTCAGAAGCATGATCCGTCCCTACAACGAGCAGGTTATTCTCAAAAGAGAGCGCGTACTGCATAACCATCCGTGTTCTCGCCTTAATATTCCCTTTGCCTTGATGCGTCATATGACGGTGCTGGCCGAGGACTTTCAGTCCTTGCTCGACCTCAAGTGCCATTTCATTGACGGCTTCCTCGATATTTGTCTCTACCTTATGGGTTAATCCAAAAGCTGTGGCTACAGCATAGCTATGCTCGATATCCTCCTGTACACCATAGGGCTGAAATACGCCAAGCGTAATATATTCTTTGCCCTCCTGTGCTGACAGCTCGTCCGTAGCCCGTTTGCACAGACCCGCTGCTACCGCGCTGTCCACACCTCCACTAATGGCGATCAAAAGTCCCTTTGCACCTGCCTGCAATACATATGCCTTTAAGAAATCGACTCTCTTTTGTACCTCTGCCTCAACATTAATGGTTGGCTTCACCCCAAGGGCAGCAATAATCTCTTCTTGCAAACTCACAAACTACACCCCGTTTCATCAGTCTGATTCATATGAAATATTATATCCTATACTAAGAAAAAAATCTCGCCCACAACCGGACTAGCGGCTGCTGCGAGATTATATGAAATACAGTTGTTACTGGCAGATACGATTGAATACATCCTTCAGCTCAGCAGCAATTTCAATAGCTGAACGATCCTCAATTCCATGACGCTCGATAAAATGCACGAGTTCTCCATCCTTCATCAATGCGATCGAAGGCGAAGACGGTGGATAAGGTGCAAAGAATTCACGTGCTTTAGCCGTAGCTTCTTTCTCTTGACCTGCAAATACCGTGAACAAATGATCCGGTGTAATTTCATTCTGCAGAGCCTGGGCAACACCTGGGCGACACTGGCCTGCAGCACAACCGCAGACGGAATTGACAACAACAAGCGAAATCCCTTTAGCGTTAGGAAGAGCGGCTTCTACCTCTTCTGGAGTCTTGAGCTCCTGAAACCCGATGCTTGTCAGATCATCACGCATTGGCTGAACCGAATCCTTCATATATTGATTAAACGGGATGGACATTTTTCTGCACTCTCCTTTACACTTTTGATAAATAACATTACAGCAGACTTACTAACTTTATTATACATGCATACTCTGTGAAAGCAAGAGTAGCGGCAGGAGCCCCCCAAGGTGTCTTAAACCGGTGGCTCCATCCTGATCACTCCACAACGATGAACTCAACCGCCTCCTCCTCATAGGGGAAGGACACGGTGAATGTTGTTCCCACTCCTTCTTCTGATTCGACGATAATCGTTCCGTTATGCCGCTCAACAATACTAAGGCACAATGATAATCCAAGGCCAGTTCCTTGATTTTTAGTTGTGAAAAAAGGCACAAACAATTTCTTGCGTTGGACTTCCGATATCCCGCTCCCCGTATCCCTAACCATTAACTCTACTTTATCAAGCGTTCTGCGCGTTTCCAGGGTCAACACACCCTTAGCCCCCATCGCCTCCATACCATTTCGCCCCAGGTTAAGGATCAACTGCTTAATTTCCCTTACGTTTAAATGCAATCGTGGCAGTGAAGGATCCAGGTGTACTTCGACACTTTGACCGCGAAGATTAGCGTCAGCCCATAGCAGTGGACTTAGCTCTTCTATAATATGATCTAAAAGCACTTTTTCCTTAACCGAAATACGGCTCTGTGCCAAAGAAAGAAAATCATTAATAATGCTGTTAGCCCGGTCCAGCTCCTCCATGACGATCTGGTAATACGAGTTCATCTCGTCCGGACTCTTCTCCCTCATCAGTTGCAGAAATCCGCGTACAACCGCCATTGGATTCCGGATTTCATGAGTAATACCAGCAGCCATCTGTCCAACCAAGGTCAGGCGTTCCACATTATCCAGCTCGCTACGCATTTTCTCCTCTTCCGTTATATCTTGAACAATCACCACAACCCCACTCGGCAGACCGGTGATCCGCTGCGGCAAAGGTGCCATAGAAATATGATAGGTTCGTGCTTCATGGGTCATTTTTTCACTGCAGCTTTGGTTGTTACTTACGTAATTACCCAGCCGTTCACATACTTGCTCATGAACTCCCTTACTAAGAAATTTCCCAGCCGGCTGGCCCAATAGAGCCTCTCTTGTCAGATGTGGAAAATGATTATGGATCAGTTTCAGCATAAATTCATTAAGTCCGGTTACTATTCCATGTTCATCCAGTGACATAATGCTAAGTGGCATAACATTGGTAATCTGCTGCAGCTTTTCGGACTCCCATTTGAAATTTTCGGAGCTGCTTTCCATCTGTTCCTTGATCTGTAGTCTATCCCAAGCCGTTTCAATAAAATAAATAAAGAATCCTCCTAAAGCGATGGTAAGGAACAGATATACAATGAGTAAGAGCTTATCTTCAGAGTATGTCTCATAGATATCCTCCCCGCTCAGAATGGGCACGAGCGAAATAAAAAGCATGCTTGGGAACAGGACCATCCAGAGCATGCCAATCTTTTCAATAACCGTACCCTTCTTAAAAGGTCTTGCTAATCCAAACAACAGAGGATACAACAAAATTCCTGTATTCAGTATCATGTTGCTTAACCCTGAAGGCTCAGAGAATAATACATTACACAACAGAAAAAAAACAGACAAACTTAAACCTGAACGATAGTTGCCATATAATATACCAATATATGCTGGCAAGATCGCCAAGTTTAAATAGACAATACCAAGTAAAGTCGTCGACAGCATAGAGCAAAGCGTGATGCTCAGTGCACAGCCGATTAACAAAAAGGTTTGGTCATCCGGGAACCTGCGGTTTCTGCGGGTCATTTGGCCCTGATCCAACCACCATTGAAAAACAAATAGAAAGGAGCACGCTGCCGAAATTTGCAATAAAGTATCCTTAACCGCACCAATAATTGCAATCACACCCCAAATTGGACAAATTACCCTTTATTCTTTGATTAAAACATACAAGCGCTTTCTTTACAACGTTAATAACTAAAAAATTAACATGGCTGTTTATGCGAATATAAACGCCGTCATTTTGCTATTATTACGGAATGCTATAGAATATTATTAAAGACAAATTTAGGAGCATGATGAATGATGAATGATGTATGACGTAATTGTTATTGGCGGTGGCTCTTCAGGATTAATGGCCAGCGTATCCGCCAGTCAATCTGGCGCAAAAGTTCTCTTGATAGATAAAGGGGATACTCTGGGGCGCAAACTTGGAATCTCTGGTGGGGGGCGCTGCAATGTCACCAATGCGAAAGAAATTGAGGACTTGATTAAGCATATACCGGGGAATGGACGCTTTTTGCGCAGTGCTCTGGCCTCTTTTAGCAACAGAGATATTATAGATTTTTTTGAAGGCATGGGTATCAAGCTCAAGGAAGAAGACAACGGCAGGATGTTCCCAGTATCCGACAAAGCCAAAACTGTTGTTGACGCCCTGGTGAATAAGATTCGTTCGCAAGGAGTTCATATCAAAGTGAATAGCCCTGTTAAAGAGGTGCTCTACCAGGATGGTTCTGCCAAAGGGGTCCGATTAAGATCTGGTGAAATATTCAACAGTAAATCAGTCATCGTCGCCGTTGGAGGTAAATCTGTTCCTCAAACAGGTTCACAGGGAGATGGTTACGCGTGGGCTGAACGTGCTGGACACTCCGTAACGGAACTTTACCCTACCGAAGTACCGCTTACTTCTAATGAATCTTTTATAAGAAACAAAGAATTTCAGGGACTTTCTCTTCGAAATATAAGCTTGTCTGTCTGGAATCCTAAAGGGAAAAAGATTATTGAGCATGAAGGTGATATGCTTTTTACGCATTTTGGAATTTCCGGTCCTACCTCTTTACGTTGCAGTCAGTACGTGGTCAAAGCATTGAAGCAATTCGATGTTCCGACTGTGTTAATAACGTTAGATATGTTTCCTGAAAAAACAGTGGATGAGATTTACAGCGACACTTTAACTTTAGCTAAGAATGATGCAAAAAAAGCGATCAAAAACGTGTTAAAAGGATTGTTGCCTGAACGGATGATCCCAATACTGCTGAGTAAATCCGAATTAAATGAAGATATAACCTTCAGTAATATCCCCAAGCAGGCTTGGCTAAATTTAGCCAAACTAATTAAGGCCTTCCCGATTGAGGTGAATGGCACTTTATCCATCGAACAGGCTTTTGTTACCGGTGGTGGCGTTAATTTAAAAGAAATCGATCCCAAAACCATGGAATCGAAGCTGACGAAGGGTCTCTTTTTCTGTGGTGAGATCCTTGATATACATGGTTACACCGGAGGTTATAACATTACCGCGGCTTTTACAACCGGGTATACGGCTGGGATTAATGCTGCAGCTGTAGAATAGCCTATAAATTATCATATCAAATAAAACAGCGTAACCCTGTAGGGTCACGCTGTTTTATTTATATAGCCGTTTACTAGCCAATTCCAGCTGTTACTCTGCTAACTTGGCCGTTAGAATCATCCGTCCGCGCGGCTGCTCTCCTTGGCCGTCCGGCTCCAGTGTGATAGCCACTGTATCATACCCTTGTGGATCAAAGGTGTAATACATCGCGCCTGTACCCTGTGAGGATAGGAAGGTGCCTGCGCTTTGCTTGACATCCCCTTTAATAAGCCATACCTGGAAGGCCTCGCTGCCGCTCAGCTCGGGAAGTTTCTCCGCCTGTACCAGCAAGTGAGTTCCTTTGGTATCCAGCACAATTGTCACTAAGCCCAGCGCTACAATATCCTGAGCAGCTGGGGCTAACTGAACTACTTTGTCAACCTTGAGCTCCTGGGACGGGGCGCCAGCTAACGCCAACTGCTCCTGCAAACCGGCCACATCCTTAGTGGAAGCCGCCAGCTCAGTCCGCAGCCCGCTGACATTCCCCTGCAGTATTGCCGAATAAATAGCCAGTGCTACAGCCAACACCGCCAGACCTGCACATACCATACGCAGTCGATTCCTGCGCTTAGTTGGGAGTCTGTGCAGCTTCGTTTGAGGAGAAGGAACTGAACTGCTTGGCACAGAAATTTCCTGATCCTCTGTACTTTCCGAGGATTCTCTCGTGCTGGTATCATCAACTGTACTGCTTGGAGCTGCAGCTCTGCCAGCCGCCAGTACACGCCCTAGCACACGATTCTTCATACTAACCGGAGGCGTTACTTCGACTGCTGCCAACGGCAGCGCATCCATAATTCTCTTCAGCTCTCCCAACTGTTCCATGCACTCCGCACAGCCGGACAGATGCTCTTCGAATTTTTGTTGATCAGCTTCATCCAGACCGCCCAGCACGTATATTTCCACCCATAAGCAGAATTCATCCTGAAGGCTATCCATGATATCCTTCCCTCCTACCTTCAAACACTAAGCGCTTTTTCATCTGCTTCAAAGCTTGTCGTACGCGGCTGTTGACGGTTCCAAGCGGGATATTGTAGCGCGCCGAGACCTCCTGCTGGGTCATGCCGCCATAGTAGATGGAGTCGATGACCTGCTTCTGATCCCGGCTAAGCTCGGTCAGAATCTCGCGCATACATTGTCCCTCACTTTTGACCTCCACCTGTACGTCCGGATCTACCCACTCACCGGTTACAGAGTTTAACGTTGTATCTTCCGCAGGAATACCTCTGTCCCTAACTGATTTTCGGCGCAGCATATCTACTGCTATCTTCCTTGTTAAGGCAAACAGCCAAGCTGCAAGCTTATCTTGAGTATCATCAAATCGCTCACTATGTGACCAGACGCGCCGGAATAGCTCCTGCACAACCTCTTCTGCATCTATATCCTGCATAATTCTATAAGCAAAGGAATACACCGCCTTCTCATAGCGGTCATAAAGCCACTCCAGCGCTACAGGGTCCTCGTCTCCGATTCGTTTCATTAACTCATTGTCATCCAGAGCTTCTGCCATAAGGGAACCCCTCTCACTATTCTCCCTCTATATTAACCTTCACGGGAAGCTTTGAAGAGGAAAGCTTTCATTAAGCAGAATTTATCTCTCCAAACGAATCGTACTGAATACCTTGGCAACCACGAATCCGATCATGGCGCCGAAAGGAATAAAGAGTATTAGTCCCCACCAACCGTAGATAGAGAAACATACCACTGCGGCACACATTACCGAGAACGGCATCAACAAGATAGGCACTGCACGGGAACCCGCTTCGGCTTTCTGTTCCTTGGTGAACGGTAAGATACCGATATAATCATCTCTTACAAATGTACGCCAGAACGAGAACAGCCAATTGGCCATGAGGGATGTAAGAATAAGGAGCAATATCCACTTCAACCCTGCGGGAACAATAAGAATAGCTATAGCTGATACACTGGTAAAGCTCGCATAAAGCTTCAAATTCGCGGGATTACGGATGAGCGATTTGATGGCAGCGGCTGAAAGTCTGCTCTCCGGTTCCTTGGAGGACAACAGCAGCTGCGATCGGCGGAATATCCAGGGCTTGTAACGTGTTGGACGCGGCTTACCCAGAACACGGCGCAGCATTAAGGCCGCAATTTTCATCCGCTGTTTGTAATCCTCACGCACATCATTCATAAAGGTTCCACGCAGCTTTAGGCGATAACGAATAGCCAGACCAGTAACAACAGTAAATAGAAGAGCAGCTACCCACAAAAGAGCCGGGTAGTCATTCCAGAGCAGCACCACTCTTAAATATATACCACAAGGCACGACAATCGCCGGAATCTGCCACAACCACCGCTGCCAGCCTTGGCGCTGTACTTTCACTATGTGCGCCAGCAGCTTGATGCTCCAGCCACAGGTAATCGACAGGATCAACAGCGATAGAGCCGCCTCTGAACTTAAACCATAACCCCTAATGATAAAGGGCAGCAGCAATCCAATGACAGCAGCTATCTTCAGCGTAGTTACGACAAGGCTATAGATAGTCCCCCGCAGTATAATCGCCCTGATCCAGGTCTCTCGCTGCCTGAGAAATAACAGGTCGCCTTCCAGCAGCAAGAGCACCATCCCTCCTGAAGCTAGTAGCAACACAAGTAATATGGGAATGATCATAAACGGTATAGATGTACTCCAGGCTGGAAGATCATCTACCCAGAAGCCGTAGTAAAAACGTCCGCCCAGAAGCCCACCTGGGATAACAATGTAGAGCAGCACGGTCCAGTCTGCCGCCGTACGGACGATAGCACTTTGCTCACGCCAATGTGAGATCAGCCGTCGCAGGAATAGCCGCGGACCTGTAGGAAAAGCAAACGATACACGTCCCCGATCACTCATGTCAATTCGTCGAAGCAATCAAACAACGACGCCTCCGGTAATCCGGCGATGGATCGGATCGTCTCCAGATTGCCCGAAGCGGTCACTTTGCCTCCGGAGATCAATACAAAGTCATCGCAAATTTTCTCAGCTGTATCGAGAACATGCGTAGACATCAACACACCAGCCCCACGCTTGCGCTCTGCCTGCAACAGCTTCAAGAAATCCTTGGTGGCACGGGGATCCAGCCCTAAAAAAGGCTCGTCCACAATATAAACATCCGGTTGGACCAGAAAACCGAGCATTAGCATCATTTTTTGCTTCATCCCTTTAGAGAACCCGGCAGGGAGATCATTGCGCACATTTTCCATTCCGAACTGCTTCAGCAGTCTCTCAGCGGTTTCCTCAAATACCTCGTACTTCAGACCATAGGCTGCTCCCGCCAAATCCAGGTGCTCCCAAAGCGTCAGGTCTTCGTAAAAAACCGGCTGCTCCGGTACATAAGCGTAAGACTTGTTAACTCCACCCAGCGTTACCTTAGCCTTGGCATGCTTCAGCAGACCCAGCAGCGTCTTGATAGTTGTGCTTTTCCCCGCACCGTTCGGCCCGATCAAGCCTAGCAATTGGCCCCGCCGCACCTGAAATGAGATATTAGTAATGCGTGGATCTCCTGCTTCATAGCCCGCTTCATCAATGGTAACGTCTAGAACGATATCATCATCTTCATCTTCATCTTCATCTTCATCTTCATCTTCATCTTCGTCATATACCACATCTTCTATTTCATCCTCAGCGTTAAGCTCCTGTGGTTCCTCTGTCTCTTTCATACTACTCCATCTCCTACATCTATATTGTTTGTCTCAGCCTATGGTGTTTAGTACAAGGGTAGACAGTAATGCGATCATATCATCCTCGGCTATCCAGCGCTATTACATGATAGTACTATACGGTAATATTCGCAAAGATGGGAACTGTATTTTTCACAAAATGCACAGATATTTGATCTATTCCCAGCTTGGTAAGGAATGATACAAGAAGATTTGCCCAAATTGCTTAACCTTAAATAGCAAAGAGCTGTATTCAACATTAATTTGAATATCAGCTCTTTGCTCAGATATAGGGTATACTTGCCAACCTGTAGCACCTCTGCATTAAGGATTTGTCTGTCCAACTAGCTCACTAGGGTACAGATTTATTGCCCCCTTCTGGAGCTTGGTAACCGCTTCGTCTTTCCGCTCAATTCCAGCACGCAGGAACAATAACATAACTCCAATCAGCAGTGTAAGCATCCCTGACAGAATGAAGGCTGGTATGGGTCCTGACGCGGTCACTAATGCCCCTCCAGCTACCGGTCCGAGAACAACAGCTGCACTCGTCAGGCTGGCTATGGTTCCGAATACGCGGCCCGTATACGCTTCTGGGGTCCGCTGTTGCAGCATGGATTGAAAGGGAATGAAAGCTAAACCCGCACCTACTCCGGCGAGCAGGAAAGAACCGAACAAAGCTATATTCAACCAAAGACCCGCTTCAAAAAAAGCAGTTGCCAGAGCTGCACAAGTAAAGACGGCTCCCATAATCACTGCACCCGTTCCCATAAAGATAAGCGGACGTTTACCACTCCCCAGCTGTCCTACCACCAGTGCCGACAGCAGTGTTCCCAATCCACTAGCTCCCACGCACCAACCCAGCAGATCTCCGTTAATTCCGGGAATGATCCTGAAGAGCGTCACCAGCTGTGAATCGGCTATTTGCATGACCAGCAGTACAGCAACCAGCATGACAATTCCACTCAGTACCGCAGGCATTCCGGCAATCACACGTAGACCGGCAGCCATCTCCTCACGGAAAGATTCCTTTACGGGCAGCCTCCCAGCACTGTTCTCTCCGCGCACTTCCTTGAACATCCCAACGCGCGGGATGCCCAGCAGAATGATCGCCGACAGAAGATAAGTCGCAGAGTTGATCACATAACATGCGGAAATGCCGAATCCCGCCACCAGTAGACCTCCAAGAGCTGGCCCGACGATTTTGGTGATTTGCTCTATGGAGGAGCTGAGTGCAACTGCACTATCCATTTGCTCTGGGGGAACAAGCTCCTTGAGCTTGCCGCTTTTTGCCGGAGAGAACAGCACATCCATAACACCTTTAGCCAGCAGCAAGATATATACCTGCCATAGTGAGCCGGCAAACACCAGACCCCCTACGATTCCAACACGAACGATATCCGAAACAATCATCAGCATCTTGCGGTTCACCCGATCACTTAAGTAGCCAGCAAATGGTCCACCCAGCAGCATAGGCACTGCCATACATAATGTTAAAGCCGTAATCTCCCACGGTGTTGCATTCCATTTCAAACCAACCATCGTCAGCAATGCTAGCAAGTATAACCAATCTCCTACATTCGACACTAGCTGTGCCGCCATTAGCAGCATAAAAGGCCTATTAGCCGTCAACTTTCCTGCTGTGACCTCATGATTCTGCATTTCGTTCATAACACTCAACTCCCCTGTTCTGCTGATAACCTCTTGCCTTATAGTAAAATATTAGGAGCTCATTTTCATCGGGCCGGAGGTGTAAACGGTAGCGGTACCAGGGGATGATATTGCCCTACGTTCAGGGACGGAATTGGCAAAAAGGACTTTATTTATACCTCTCAAAAAATTGTTTGATTTTTAATAGTTAAAAGTGTGCTCATTGTGACAAATCACATGTCCATCGTTCTTTCTTTGCCGTATTGTAAGGTTATATTAGGATCGCTGCACAGGGACCCTTGCATTTAAGGCAATGACATAAGACCGTGCGACGAGTTCACACGATTACGATAGAGGGTGGAGAAGCAATGATACAATCATATGAACGTGATACTCAATTAACACTGCATTTGTACCGGGTATTCGCCAAGTCTTTCAAGAGCATCAACGAGCATGCCGTTACCGGCAGCAAGATCGAAGGCTTCAATCCGACAGCTTTCGCTGTTATGGAAGTTCTGTACTATAAGGGTGCACAGCCTATCCAGCAGATTGGTGCTAAGCTACTGCTGCAAAGCGGCAATGTCACTTACGTAATCGACAAGCTTGAGGAGCGCGGCTACCTGCAGCGCAAACCTTGTCCGAGCGACCGCCGTGTGATATTTGCGGAGTTGACTACGGAAGGCGAACGCCTGATGAACGAAATGTATCCGAAGTATTCGGAACGTCTTGACCTTGCCTTCAGCGGACTTAATGATGAAGAGAAGGAACAGATGATTATCTTGCTCAAGAAGATGGGCCTACAAGCTGAGAAGCTGTCCCCACTTCCTCGTAAGTAAATTCGTTATAAGACTTTTCTACGAAACTGTAAAAAGTTAAACCCCAGCTAGTCTCCGATTGGAGATTTACTGGGGGTTTTTCGGTTTATTGTGAACTGCTGAGATTGTGGATGGCTCATCGCCACTCTTGACGCAGCAACGCAAACAGATCCACATCCTGAAAGCCGGACGGTGTATGACGGTACTGCCGCAATAGACCTTCCCTCTGGAAGCCAAGTGTGTCCACCAGTTGGTGGGCGCGGACATTGTCCGGATAGCAATAAGCCTCGACCCGATTCAGTCCCATCGTTGTGAAGCCATATTCCAGTACAAGCTCTAACGCTTCCTTCATATATCCTTGCCCCCAGAAGTCAGGCGATAAATCACAGCCAATTTCACCCCGATAGGCTCCCGGCAACTGCCAGCTATTGTAACCACAGCTACCCATGACTTCACCTCCAGGCCCCACTATACTCCAGCGAAGATTCTCCTCTTCCAGCGCCATTTTCGACAGAAGAGCAATCAGCTGTTCCGTCTCGGTTACGGAAGACAAAGGTGGGGCTCCCAGCCACGGAACAACCTCTGGATGACTCCAAATGCGGAATAGTGCTGCCGCATCTTCATTCTTCATCGTGCGCAATTCTAGTCTTCGTCCGGTCAGTGTAGGTATTGCCCCATTGCACAGGTACAAAGCGCTCGCCCCCTTTCAGCTTATCAATTATACATCATTTGAGTTCAAGCCAAATAGCGCCTGAAGCAAATAATGAAATCATTACCTGCTTCAGACGCTGCCCAGTTACGACTGTATTCAAATCTTTAGTTTGCTGCTTTAATCGGCTTAAGTACCTCTGTATATAACACTTGAAGCTTGGCCTGAATCGCTTTGAATTCTTCAATTCCTGTGCCGGTAAGACTGTACGCCTCACCATGGGCGGTCAGAAAGTTCTCCTGAGTTAAGCGCTCCAACTCCTGCTTCACTTCACGTTCCGCTACTCGGTATCCTAGATTCTCTAATTCAGGCTGCATTTCCAACAAGGTCAGATCCCTTTCATGTGCACAATAAAGCATATGAATACCTATGAACAAGTTCTGTACATCGGCGCGCATGGTCCACCCCTTTCAGCTCAAAGCTTTAGGTATTAATAAAAAATATTACCCTCTGGGTGAAAACTGGAAACATCGCCATGAATATATTAATCATCCAAGCCAAAAAAATATCCAGCCTTGACTTCCTCCGCATAGCTGTACTATGTTGTTATTTATAGATAATCGTTCTAATTGACTGAGCGTACAGGAAGGTGATGTAACATGTTTCAAGCTATGCCTTACGATGGAACACGCAGTGAGCAATTTGAAGCTGTTCTAGTCCAGCTCGGGGCCCTAATGAAAGATGAGCCCAACGTTATAGCCAATCTGGCGAATGCTTCTGCGCTGCTTAAACATTCTTTACCCGATACCAATTGGGCAGGTTTCTATTTATATGACGGCAAAGAGCTTGTACTTGGCCCTTTTCAAGGTTTACCCGCATGTATTCGAATTCCGTTGAATCGTGGAGTATGTGGAACTGCCGCAACAGAGCGCCGCACCCTTGTAGTGGGTGATGTGCATGCTTTTCCAGGACATATCTCCTGTGATGCAGCCTCGAACAGTGAGATTGTTGTTCCACTACTTAAGAATGACCAACTGCTCGGTGTGATGGATATTGACAGCCCGCTCAAGCACCGCTTCGATGATGAAGAACGCCGGTTTCTCGAACGGTTTGCTGCTATGGTGTCAGGGGTTATGTAATCCGCACTAGTCTTGTTCAAAATAAAAGGAACGGCTGCTCTTTTCCCATTTCCGGAGAAGATGCAGCCGTTCCTTTTTTGCTATTCAGGTAAATCCATTACATCCGGACAGGACTAATATTCCAAATCTCGGCAGCATATCGACTGATTGTATTATCGCTGGAGAATTTACCCGAATGGCCAATGTTGATAATCGACTTCTTCAGCCATTCCTTCTGATTGCGGTAAGCACGGTCAATTTCAACATGGGTCTCGACATAGCTAGCAAAATCTTTGAGTACGAAGAACTCATCATTGTTCTCGAGCAACGACTGAAAAATCGGTAGAAACTCCTGGGTGTGTGAACCAAATGGCCCTGTAACTAGCTGATCCAGCACTTCCTTTACCCTGCTGTCACTATTATAGATATCACGTGCATGATAACCACCATATTGATAGTAATCAAGCACCTGCTCTGCACGAAGACCAAACAGGAACATATTATTGTCCCCCAGCATTTCATGCATTTCCACGTTGGCTCCATCCATTGTACCGATGGTCAAAGCTCCATTCATCATAAACTTCATATTCCCGGTGCCGGAGGCTTCCTTACTAGCAGTAGAAATCTGCTCACTAACATCAGCCGCCGGAATGATTTTCTCTGCGAGAGAAACCGAATAGTTCTCTAGGAAGAAGATACGGATCTTACCCTTCACATCCGGGTCTTTGTTGACCACATCGGCAACTGTATTAATCAGCTTAATAATCCGCTTCGCCAAGTGGTAGCTGGGCGCTGCCTTTGCTCCAAAGATAAACGTACGCGGCACCATATCCATCGATGGATTATCTTTGATCTGATTATACATATGAATAATATTCAACACATTCAGCAGTTGACGTTTATAGGCATGCAATCTCTTTACTTGCACATCGAAGATAGAGTCTGGATCGACCAGCTCACCATGCTTGCTGCTGATGTATTTAGCAAGCTTCAGCTTGTTGCGGCGTTTAATACCGGCAACCTGCTCCTGGAATGAAGCATCCTCACAGTATTTGATCAGACCAATCATTTCCTGGGGATGATGCATCCAGCGAGTGCCGATTGAATCATTGATCAATCCAGTTAACTCCGGGTTGGCATGCTGCAACCAGCGCCGATGGGTAATCCCGTTCGTCTTATTGTTAAACCGGTGCGGATACATCTCGTTGAATAGCCGCATTTCGCGTTTCTGCAATATTTCCGTATGTAGCGCCGCTACTCCATTAACGCTATGACTGGCCACAATGGCTAAATGAGCCATGCGGACCTGATCATCATGAATAATCGCCATCTGGGAAATCCGGTCCTGATCACCTGGATATTTACTCATCAATTCGCCGCAGAACCGGGCATTGATCTCTTCGATAATGAGAAAAATACGCGGCAATAGCTCCTTAACCATCTGAATCGGCCATTTCTCAAGTGCCTCACTCAGAATCGTATGGTTCGTATACGACACCATGCGGTTCGTAATTGACCAAGCCTGCTCCCATTCCATTCCATGCTCGTCCATCAAAATCCGCATTAACTCTGGGATAACCAGCGTCGGATGCGTATCATTAATATGAAGGGCAACTTTGTCAGGTAGAGATTCATATGGAAGCCCGAGCTTGCCAAAAGTTCGTAGAATACTTTGCAATCCTGCGCTGCAGAGGAAATATTGCTGCTTCAAACGAAGTAGCTTACCCTCGTACTGTGAATCATCTGGATAGAGAAACTCAGAAATGGATTCTACAGAACGTTTGTATTCCAAAAATTTATGATAGTCTGTTCCAGCTAAAGAGCCAAAGGTTTGAGCGGGCTGGGTAATGGACTCCGCACTCCAGTTACGCAGCGTATTCACATGCCGCTGGTCAGCGCCAATAACAGGCACATCGTAAGGAATGGCACGGACTGCTTCATAATCCTTATGTTCAAACGTCAAATGTCCGTCTACTGCATTAGTCTCCACATGTCCCCAGAACCTTACTTCCACCTGCTTGTCTTCACGGCGTACTTCCCATACGTTAGGATTCTGCAGCCAGTAATCGGGCAGTTCCACCTGATACCCGTCAACGATTTTCTGCTCGAACAAGCCGTATTTATAACGTATGCCGCAGCCATGCCCTGCATATTGCAATGAAGCCAGTGAGTCAAGGAAACAGGCAGCCAAGCGGCCAAGGCCTCCATTGCCAAGTCCCGCGTCAGCTTCCTCCTCCTCAATATCCAGCAGACAAAAACCAAGCTCAGACAAACCCGCACGCACAACTTCCAGCACACCCATATTCAGCAGGTTATTGCCTAGAAGTCTACCGATCAGAAACTCCATTGAAAAATAGTATACCTGCTTGTCCTTATCGGCTTTGTACCTCTGATTGGTATCCGCCCAATTTTTTCCGGCATTCTCGCGGATCATGTTGCCCAAAATGTTGTAGATATCGGCGTTAGAAGCTTCTTCGAGCGGCTTGCCCAATTTTCCGATGAGTGTCTCGCGGAACACTTGTTTGAAAGTTTCTTTATCGTTAAACAACAGCTGGTTCCTCCTGACAAACTCTTTATTTAGAAGCGCAATGGACTTATCATTTGGAGTTCAGGTGTACTAAAGAGTGACTTTAATTCACCTGAACTAAAAATAGCTGTTAGATCTTGCTGCTCTTAGCGATGACGAATGGACGTTTGCTATCCCCGACTAGTATGCGATCTTTACTCAAATGTACGTCTTTATCCATAATGACGTTCTCAATGATGGCATTCTCTTCAATTATGCATTTCTGCATAATAATAGAGTTAGTAATCCTAGCTCCCTTACGTACCTGCACACCCCGAAAGAGAACACTGTTCTCCACCGTTCCGGCAATAATGCAGCCGTTAGCGAGCAGCGAGTTGCTGACATTGGCACTTTCCAGGTAACGGGTAGGGGCCTCATATTTTATCTTCGTCTGCACTGGATTCTCTTTAAACAGCCCGAAGTAATTATCCTGCTGGAGCAATTCCAGACTGTTCTTATAATAGCTTTCCAATGAGTTAATTACGGAGTGATAGCCCTTATACTCATATCCAGAAATTTTGAATTTGTGTCTGTTCTTCTGGATAATATCCCGAAAAAAGTAACTTTCACCATGAGCGATACAATACTCCACCTGCTCCAGAAACAACTTTTTCTCCATAATGAAAATATCCAAATATAGATTATGATGGTCTTTCTCATGATGGATATTTGTTACTTTATTCTCTTCATCCACTTCTACCCGCAGACATAGATCATGCTCCGGCTGAAGCTGATCAATCTTCTTATACACCAGCGTAACATCTGCCCCTTGCTCCATATGGAACTGGTACAAGTCCTGAAAATCAATGCTGTTGATGTGCTGAGTACCGGAGAAGACGATATATTTAGCAGCTGCCCGTTTGAAAAAATCCAAATTGTTATGATAATGCTGCAGATCTCCAAGAGACGTATCCGTTGGATCGTTCCAGTCTGGCGGCAGGATGAAGAGGCCTCCGTGCTTACGGTTCATGTCCCAAGACTTACCGTCACCCAGATGATCCATCAGTGAGCGGTATTTACGACGGACGAACAGCCCTACGCTCTCCAGATCTGCCCGCATCATGTTAGATAGTACAAAGTCAATCAATCGGTAACGGCTGGCAAATGGTACGGCTGCGCCGCAGCGAAAATAGGTTAACTCATTTAATTTATCCAATTCATGGTCAAGATTGATTACCCCCATGAGTTGCTTCATCAGAATCCACCGTCCTCTACTGGTTATATGGTTTTGGCTGCAACAGATTTCCGCTTTTGACTACGATTATCGACCAGCAGAATTTCGTTTTCATTCTCCCGTTCGACGCCGATTTCCATATAATCCTCGATTACCGTATTTTCACTTATAATCGCTTTATGAATCCGCACATTCTTACCAATCTTCACCATCGGCATAATGACCGAATCCGTAATCACACTGCCTTCACCCACTTCTACGCCGTAAAAGAGAACCGAGTGTTTAACATCGCCATATACCCTGCAGCCTTCATTAATAATACAGCTGGACACCTTGGCTCCCGGTGCAACATATTGTGCCGGTTGATTCGGGTTGCGAGTAAATATACGCCAGTTAGGATCATTTAGGTTAAGCGGAGGATTATCGCTGAGCAGATCCATGTTCGCTTCCCACAAGCTGTCCACTGTACCTACATCCCTCCAATATCCTTCAAAAGGATAAGCATACAGAGACATGCCGTCTTCCAGCATCAAAGGAATAATATCCTTGCCAAAATCATGCGAGGAACCCGCATTCTCGCCATCTTCCAATAAGTGCTTACGGAGAACATCCCATTTAAAAATGTAAACCCCCATCGAGGCAAGTGTACTCTTAGGCTTCGCAGGTTTCTCATCAAATTCATAAATTTTCAGATCTTCATCTGTATTTAATATTCCAAAGCGGCTTGCTTCTTCTAGTGGAACATCAATCACAGAAATTGTGCAATCAGCGTTTCTTTCTTTGTGATACTGCAGCATAGCATTATAGTCCATTTTATAAATGTGGTCACCCGAAAGAATCAGAACATGCTCGGGATCAAATTGATCAACAAATTTTAGATTTCGGTAAATCGCATCGGCCGTTCCCCGATACCAGCTGCTTCCGTTCTCCCGTTCATGTGGTGGCAATACGAATACGCCGCCATTCTTACGGTTCAAGTCCCAATCGCTGCCTATTCCAATATATGAATGCAGCACAAGCGGCTCATACTGAGTCAGCACGCCTACTGTATCAATACCCGAATTGGTACAGTTACTTAAGGGGAAATCGATAATTCGGTAAGTCCCCCCAAAATAAACAGCGGGCTTGGCAATGGATTTGGTTAATCCCTTCAACCTTTTCCCTTGGCCTCCCGCCAATAGCATAGCTACCATTTCTTTTTTCTTCATAGAAGAGCCTCCCTTAAACTTATGGGTAGTGAAGCAAAACAAAATTTGGTTGAATGAATTATACAGTGTAATAATGACTCCAAAGTAGATATTCAAAAATGAAGGAACTAAAAAGAAATAATAATGGGTAGGAAGCTTAATCAGGTTACCAAACGGGGGAACATACAGATTCGGGACAGGTTACCGAATATGGAGACATCTCTCCAAAATCGGGATATTATCCTTATTGTAAAGTGTTCTAGAGCAGCCGTCAAAACCCTTTATCACTGGATCATAAAACTCCTGATTTTTTGATCAGGTTCCTTATTAATCAGATTAATCCTTCTTATTATTAGATTAACCAATTTGATGAGAAATGAAAGATTTTTATTATTCCAATATTAAAAACAATGCTCTATTCTTCAGCAAACGTTCAACCGCGTGTGTCATAATGTATCTATCTATTACTGAAAATGGAGGAGTCCGAATGAAAGCTTCCCAAGGTGTGCGACTGCTGCTCGTAGATGATGAGCCACATATACTCCAGTTCCTGGAACTGGGTTTGATAAATGAAGGATTTGAAGTGAGAACTGCCCCAGACGGATTAACAGCGATAGCTGTCGCTGCAGATTTCAAGCCCCATGTCGCAATTCTGGATGTGATGATGCCAGGTATGGACGGCTTCGAGCTGTGCCGCTACCTCCGTTCGGAGGAGGCTGAACTTGCCGTCATCATGCTTACCGCAAAAGACGAGATAGATGATCGCGTTAAAGGATTGTCTATTGGAGCTGATGATTATATGGTCAAACCCTTCAGCTTTGACGAGCTGCTAGCCCGTATTCAGGCAAGGCTGCGCAATCAGTTTCCCGGCTTGCTCGGGGAGGTTCGTTGTGGCCCTTTTCGAATCGATGGAAGGAGAAAAGAAATCCGTCATAAGGAGGAGGTTCTTGAACTCTCTCCTACGGAGTACGAACTGCTGCAATATCTGGTCATTAATCATGGCCTTGTACTGAGCAAGCCCATGATCCTCGACAAGGTATGGGGCTATGATTTTGGCGGCGAAGAAAATATTGTTGAAGTCTACATCCGTTCACTCCGTGAAAAGCTAGGGGATAAGGAACACCGGATCATACGCACCCTGCGGGGGGCTGGCTACAGGGTGGACTTTGTATGATTGCCCGTATAAAGAAGTTCTTCCGACGACTGCCTGCTCCACGCTCCTTACGCAAGCAGTTGTTGGCTATCTCACTCCTTATTCTATCAGGACTGCTTCTGCTAATCGGAGTACTGCAATATGTTCTGATGCGGGATTTCATATACAGCAATAGAGCGGAGTCCATGGAAACACAAATGCGTTCGGTTCCACGCGAATTTTATTACACCTTCCTGTATCTCTCCGAGGATGACACAATAAGTGGAGACGGTACTGCCAACAACAATACCAATGCAGAATTCAACCCTCCCAATGGAGAAATTCCAAACGGGAACGGCTTTAATTCCAAGAGCGGAGGCATCACCGATAGTGAAGGCACACTACGAAAAGCCGGGGATAGACGCCCCCTTCTGCTGGATGCCCATACGACGATTGCTATTTATAGCTCAGACGGTACCTTTCGTGATTTCCAGCAAGAAACTTTGGCGGATTCCACTGCCCCAAAATTGACCAATGAGGAATATAATAAGCTGCTGCTCAATCACACTACAGACCGAGCAACAGGGGATTATAGGCTCATAACAGCTGAAGACGGCAGTGAGCACCTAGCCGTATTCATGAATCTGGGCAGGCCCGGAAATTCCAAGCTATTGCTGCAAATGAGTGTGAACACGGGACCTTTGACAGATGTGATCATGCAGCAGCTGCTTATTTTCGCAGCATTGTCCGTAGTGGCTCTGCTGGCTGGTCTCTTCATGTATTTACCCGCGCTGCGAAAAACGCTGATTCCTTTATCCAATATGGGTGAAGCCGCTCAGATCATAGATGCTGGGAATTTAGATGTGCGCTTTCCTGTTGAACAGGGGCAGACCGAGATTGACAAATTGTCCCAGTCCTTTAACGGTATGCTGGAACGGCTTGAAATATCCTTCCGAAATGAACGGGAAGCCAAGGAACAGATGCGCCGGTTCGCAGCAGATGCATCGCATGAGCTGCGAACTCCGCTTACTTCCATTCACGGTTTTCTGGAAGTACTGCTGCGTGGAGCCGCCGACAACCAAGAACAACTGTACAGTGCCTTGCGTAGCATGCATGGTGAATCGAAGCGAATTAACAAGCTGGTAGAGGATCTGCTATTGTTAGCTCGGATGGATGGTGCTCCGCAACTGCGGGTTACGAATCTGCTAATTGGGGAAGTCATTGCTGAAATGAAGCCTAATCTTCTGTTGCTGGCCGGAAACCGTAAGGTCACCTTCGATATCTCCTATGGCATACGTGGTATGTACGACCCTGATAAAATAAAGCAGGTTATACTCAATCTATTTCACAATGCAGTACAGCATACGGATGCAGAACAGGGCGATATCCATCTCTCCTTGAATGCTCGGGATACCCATGCAGAACTGATCATTCGTGATAATGGCTTTGGTATCACAGCCGAACATATCCCACATGTCTTCGACAGGTTCTACCGCAGCGACTCTTCACGCACTCGCAAATACGGTGGCTCAGGCCTGGGTCTATCCATTACAAAGTCCATCATAGAGGCCCATAGCGGAGAGATTAGTGTGAGCAGCACGCCGGGTGAAGGCACCACCTTCCTGGTTACCCTTCCTTGTCTGAAAGGATTAGCTAAAGAGCTGTAACCAACGTTATAATAGTAAGTGTTAGGAGCTTATGCTTACGATGTGGTTTTATTACGAAGTGATGCCAAAGAAGCAGATGCTCCATAAAACTAGGCTTATGCTTACGATGTGGTTTTATTACGAAGTGATGTCAAAGAAGTAGATGCTCCATAAAACTTAGGAGGCCAAATTATGTATGAGATCGCTATTATTGGTGCGGGTCCTGCGGGCGCAAGCGCAGCCTTATTCGCCGCCAAAGCAGGTAAAAAGACGCTATTGATCGACAATGACAAAGGTATGACTCGTAGAGGATGGTATGAGAATTATTACGGAATCTCCGAAATAGGGGGACCCGATCTGGTTGAGACCGGACATAAACAAGCGGTGAAGTTTGGTGCGGAGCTAGTATCGGAACAGGCCGTCAAGCTCTCTCCAAGCGGCGAAGGTTTTGTTATTGAAAGTGAGAGCGGCATAAGCTATGAAGCCAAACATGTAATCCTTGCCACCGGCGTTCTGACCGATCTGGCAGCCCTGGCTGGCGTAGAAACTAAAGATGGCACAGAGCCAAGAATCAAAACAGTCATCGCTGTAAATACAGAAGGCAAAACGAACATCGAAGGCATCTGGGCCGCCGGCACCGTAGCCGGAGTAAGTGTACATGCCATCATTACTGCAGGCGACGGAGCCAAGGTTGCCATTAATATTATCAGCGAGTTGAACGGCGCACGATTTGTTGATCATGATGTTCTAAAAGCATAATGTCTTCGATACCTCCGGAAGCGGACTCCCTAGAGTCTGCCTTCTGGAGTTTTTTTGCCATTAACTGAAAAATAATAACGCAAAAAGGCTGTTTCAAATTAGCAGGGTCTGTAGACCCTGGCAATTTGGAACAGCCTTATAAATTGCGAAGCTTTGTACCCTCCGTTAGAGTGATTTAGCCGTTACGGTTAACTCAGCGACCAGCTTCCGTAAATAGGGCAGCAGCAGTGGGCGCAACTCTTCCCGCTGCAAGCCGATTTCCAGCGTAGCTTGAATGTAACCAAATTTGTCACCGATATCATATCGCTTGCCAATCAGATCAAGAGCCAGCAGCCCTTCGCTGCGGCATACTTCATGCAAGGCATCCGTCAGCTGATATTCACCGCCAGCCCCACGTTCCAGTTTAGTCAACGCCGAGAATATCGAAGGCTGTAAGATATACCGTCCCATAATCGCGTTCTCCGACGGTGCAGCCTGGGGCGTTGGCTTTTCAACTAGTCCACTCACCTCATGTACACCATTCAAGGAACCATTAGAGGCGATAATCCCATATTTATTGACCTCTTGTCTAGGAACTTGCTGGACACCAACAATTGTCTTCTCTGTCTGCTCATACAGTTTCATCATTTGCGAAATCGCTGGGGTTTCCGAGATCATAATATCATCGCCGAGCAGAACTGCGAACGGTTCATCGCCGATAAACTGCTCGGCACAGAGGATGGCATGTCCTAGGCCTAACGGTTCTTTTTGCCGGATATAATGTATGGTCGCCAGTTCACTGATCGCCTGCACTTCGCGCAGCAGATCTAGCTTTCCTTTTTCCAGCAGTACTTGCTCCAGCTCCACCGATTTATCAAAATGGTCCTCAATCGACTTCTTGTTGCGTCCTGTCACAATAATAATGCTCTCAATTCCAGATCGGACCGCTTCCTCCACAATGTATTGAATGGCCGGTTTGTCGACAATAGGCAGCATTTCCTTCGGTTGGGCCTTGGTTGCCGGCAAGAATCGAGTGCCTAGTCCAGCGGCAGGAATAACAGCCTTTTTGATCTTCACGATGAATCACTCTCCTGCACTTTATTTATGGAGATGGGCTACCCGGTGCTCCTGTACATCCTGCTGCTTCTTTCCTCCATAGAACTCCTGAACAATATAGAGCGGACGACCCTTTGACTCATCATATATCCGTCCGACATATTCGCCCAAAATTCCCAGCATGACAAGCACAAAACCATTGAAGGTAAGTGTGATGCCGATCATCGACGCCCAGCCCTTAACGGCCTCGTCCGTAAAGATCGCCAAGTAGAACACATACATAAGGTACAGAAACCCGGATGCGGACAGCAGAGCTCCTAGATATCCAGCCAGCTTCAGCGGTTTATAAGAGAAAGAAGTAATGCCATCGAGCGACAGCTTGATCATACGCTTCAGCGGATATTTGGTTTCTCCGGCCAGACGTTCGTCACGTTCATATTCAAGCGCCTTCTGACGAAAGCCAACCCAGCTAACCAGGCCTCGTACAAAGCGGTTTTTCTCCGGCAGACGTTTAAGCTCATTGACTACTTTACGGTCCATGAGACGGAAATCGCCTGTATCCACCGGGATGGAGATATCGGTTGAATAACGCAGTACTCTGTAAAAGAGGCTAGCCGTCCACTTTTTAAATAAGGATTCACCCTTACGTTTGATACGCTTAGCATAGACAACCTGATAACCATTTTTCCATTCCTCGATCATTTTGAGGATCAGCTCTGGAGGGTCCTGCAGATCCGCGTCAATAATGACTACTGCCTCCCCCAGTGAATAATCCATTCCTGCTGTGATCGCTACCTGATGCCCGAAATTACGAGACAGATCAATCAGCTTTACACTCTCATCCCAGTAACTGTACTCCTCTATCATTTGCGCACAATTGTCAGTACTTCCGTCATTGACGAAAATAAGCTCATAGATCTCACCGGTCGTTCCCATCACTTTCTTGATTCGCCGGTACGTTTCCTGAATAACTGCCTCTTCGTTAAACATCGGTATAATAATGGAATAGCGCACTGTAGTACTCATGAGCAGCTCCTCCTCTAATTTGTAATCATGAAGCGCGCTACAGCTAGGCTCGAAAACGCGCTCCCGGTTAACTAAACACAATCTTAGTTCAAAGTAATTTCGTATAATGTACCGCTGCTAGCACCCGTACCCTGCCAATCTGCGGCCGGAACCTCTGTTCCATTCTCCGTAATCCAGGTAGTCAGTTCAGAGTTTCCGCCGCGTCCGCCGCCCATACCTCCGCTCGATACTAGGAAGTATTTCACTTTCCCACTCTCAACCAACGCCTTCAGCGTATCAGTGGTATATACCGTATCTGAAGCATTGAAGCCGTTTAGAATGACCACTGCTGCACCTTCATCGATGATATAAGGAGCTGCTGTACTGTAATCCATAGCTGCGAACAGGTATTTCTCGCCAGTATTATGTTCCTGCAGATAGGTCAGCAAATTCTCATTGACCCCCGCAGAGCTGTTTGGGCCCATGGCGCCCAGGCTGCCAAGTGCTTGGTTAGTGGCAGCTTGATCTGTTGTTCCTGGACCGAACCCGCCTTGGCCGAACCCACCCATACCACTACTGCTGCTATCAGGTCCTGCTGCCGGAATCATACTGTTCAATCCATAAGTTATTGGAGTGGTTGCCCAGTAGAGTGGTCCAATTAGCAGAACAAGCAATCCAGCAACACCTAATGCATACATGAAGGGCTTATCCTTTCCTTTCATGACCATCAGTAGCAGAGCAACTACGATTCCGGCAGCCAGTACACCTATGGACCAACCGCTGCCAATAGTATCGTCATAAGGATGAATGATGTACCATTGGAAGACTGCTGTGACCAGCGTTGCTACTGGCAGGAGCCAGGATAACCAACCTGTTCGTTCCCGGTATAAGCTCCATAACTGTGACCAGCCTGCACCAACCAGTGCGGCAATCGGCGGAGCCATCATCACCAGATAATATTGATGGAAGAAACCTGCGATACTGAAGAAGCCCATAATGGGCACCAGCCAAGCCAGCCAGAATAAAGCTTCTTTATGCTTTTGCGTAAAGTTTTTTCTGCGCAAACTGGCGAATATTCCGATACAGCCGAACAATAAGAACGGTAGTAACCAGCTGGCCTGACCCGACAGATCTTTCTGGAACAGCCGTAATGGACCAGCAGTTCCTGTATTAAACATTCCACCGGCACCACCACCGCCATTCATGCCGCCACGGGTGCCTTGGCCTCCATCTCCGCCACCAAATTTCCGTCCGTCAGCGTCTGATCCATTACTAGGCATCTGCCCTTGCATTCCGCCGTCTTCGGTGCCAGTTGCTGTGCTTCCCTGACCTGCAGTTCCTCGGCCACCATCGGTTCTGGTGCTATCCGTAGCCATTTGTCCACCTGTTCCGTTCATGGCTGGCATTTCACCATTCATTGCTGGGAAGTTGCCTGGCATGCCACCACCACTAGCGCCTGTACCATGATCGCCGGTCAAACGGGAAACCCCATTGTAACCGAAGGCAAGATTCAGTACAGAGTTAGTTCCACTACTGCCCATAAAAGGACGTTCACTTGCAGGGATCGAATCCACGGTAACTGCCCAAGATAGAGTGACCACTACTAATAAAATAGTGCTTGCTGCCAGTACAGCTATTTTCCGTTTCCAATTCACTTTAGCTGCCAGGATATAAAATAGATAAAAAGCCGGTAGTACCATATAAGCCTGCAGCATCTTCTCATTAAATCCAACACCAATCAGTGCGAAGGCAGCAAGCACACTACCCATTTTGTTGGACTTTGTTCCTTTGAATAGAAACCATGCAGCCAGCAAAAGAGTGAATACGAGCAGGGCATCAATGTTATTCGTGCGGCTGACAGCCGCTGCTACCGGTGTAACTGCCATAGCCAGTGCGGCTAAACGTGCAGCTGTTCGACCGAAGGTAGGCTTAACCAGCAGGTATACAAGCAATACCGAACCAACCCCACCTAACGCCTGCGGTAGAACTACGCTCCAGCCATGCAATCCGAAGATCAAAGCGAAAATAGTCTGAATCCAGAACGTTACCGGCGGCTTATCAACCGTTACCGAACCTGCGGAATCGAGTGAAATGAAGAAAAAGTTATGAAAACTTTGCATCATGCTCCCTACTGCAGTTGTATAATACGAATTTGCATATTGATCATTCCAAATTCCATAACCGTACAGAAACGCTGCAAGCAGCAAGATGACCAACAGAACAACATCTGAACCCATTTTCTTGAATAATCTCATGTCTCTCCACTCCTATCCATCTATAACTCTATAATCCCGGTAGTTATGCCTTCCCGGTTCAATCTTTCCATAATGGTATTATTGCACCCGTACCTTAACTCACAATGAATGCGGGCTGAATGTTTGCTGAATCAAGTACCCTAGCAGGATAACCTCTATTTCAACGCAAAAAAAGGCTCCATGGCATGGAGCCTTAGCTTGCCTCATTAACTGGCAGGTATGGAGTGCAGACGTTTACGAATTTCTTTAACGAGCTGTTCCTTCTCTTGAAGTGGAAGCCATTCCACCAACCTGGCAGCGGCTACTGGCAGAATCCATCGATCAATTTCTACATTAGAATGTCCCGACAAGCGGATATATTCCCGGATATATCCCTTAGTTAATCTTTTCCTAACGATACCTATCATTAATTTAGTCACGAGTGACGCTCTTGGTGGCATCGCCCCCATACTAAACATAACTACCGAACGCGCGGCATCTCCAGCTGGCTCTCCCGCCATTCCAGTCATCCAGTCGATAACCCACGTCTGTCCATCCATAAGCACATTGTCAGGGTGGAAGTCCCCATGACATAAATGTATTCCTTGTGGCAGCTTCTCCAAATGGGTTAGAATAGCTGACTTCTCATCTCCGCTTAACATGGGCGCCTTTATGATACAGCTCCTTAACATTTCCTTCTGCTCTCCGATGCCTTCTCCCGCCTCAAGTTTGTGCAGGTTGTTGTGCAACTCCGCCAGTTTCTTGGCATACTCGCTGGTCCTCCAAGGCTTCTCGCTCATCACCTTCAATAGTGTAGGACCATGAATTTGTTGAAATACAATACCTTTACGCTCTTCAATGGTTACGATCTCAAGAGGCTGTGGCGTACGAATGCCCTGTGCATGCACGAATTGGCTGATGGCGTACTCGCGAATAATATGCTGCTCCAGTACATCCTCTCGGTATAGCTTCACAATCGTCTGATCTTTATGCTCCCAAATTTCAGCTGTCCGGCCTTCTCCTACAAGCTTCCCATTCATGCAATCCCTCCATTTCGTTCAGACCAGCGCAGTGCGGAAAAATTCATGGTATATATTAATAATCACAATAAGTATAGCCAGTGACTCATTTACAGAGTCTACCTCCAGAGAGTGATTGGCATCATCGATGCGATAGACTTTAATATTGGATAACCCGTTAATCTCTCCGGAATGCTGTTCACTGAACAAGGGATCACTGCTCCCATAAATAAGGCTGCCCCGACTCTGTCGAATCAGCGGCAGAGTATCAGGCAAAGGAGTTAAATACAAATGGTCTGTCTTCTGCTGGATATCCAATGCTTTCGCTATCTTCCCTGCCACAACCGTCCCTATACTTTTGCTGATGAATATAAATTGCTCATAATCAGAAAGAGAGGCTATAGCTCCCATACATTCTTCGACAACGATGCTGATTTCCTCACGCTTAAACTCTGCTCTGGCACTCTGATAACCGTATTCCAGCAGCAGAATATCACATTCATACTCCCATGCAGTTTTAGCCGCATACTCCAGCAATGGTCGCTCTGCCGAATAATTTTTACCTGGAAAAATAACAACAAGCACCTTAGAGCCCTGTGAAATATGCTTATGTCTAACCTCTCTGCCCCAATAAGAGGGCATCACAATGTAGTTGACACTCAAGTGACTCTCTCCCCTCTGTATAATACTTACATACAGCAGACCTTTCTATTATTATAGCTATCTAATGCAGACTTTGGAAACCGTTATTTGCCAAGTCTACTGCTGTGTTGTTGGCTGCTTCTGCTTGCCTTTTTTGACCGTAATCTCGGCGCAAATCCATAGCAACACTGGAATAACCACCTGAAAGGGCAGCGCATATATCTTATAGATATGATAAGCAAAATATTGCATTTCCATAATATCTTTGTATATAAACTTGGAGAAGTATACCATGATCAATCCCATCTGCAGTACTACAGAGCGGTAGCTCTTGAGCTTGAAGACTTTAGCGATTCCGTTACACGTTACATATAAACATAAACTGACTTTAACAAAAGAGGCCGTCACAAAAACAATGGCTGATGATCCCTCGATCCTGGTCAGGAAATCACCTATATTAATCCTGCTCACGGCTACGTAAGAGGGGAAATATAAGCTGGACAGAATATCAGGACCAAGTACCAGCAAATTACGCACGGATACTGCAAGGATAATCCAACCGGCAATCAGCATTCCACTTAATAGAACCCGCTTGGCCGATCCTTTATTCGGAAGAACCGTGAAGGCGCCTAAGAATATTACAATCTCAGCAAATGGAAACGTAAAGGAACCCATCATATCGGAAAGAACCACTGGCCAACCGTTATCGAGTAACGGTTTCAGGTGTCTGTAATCGAATCTGGGTATCGATAAAATCTGGACAATAATAATCACAATAATGGAGAACAGCATCAGAAATTTAGCGCTTCTCCCCAGAACTTCAAGTCCCGCCTTAACCACCCAAATACAGAGCAGTCCAATACATAACATGGGTGCAATCATTGGCGTTTCAGTTAGAGCTACAGTGGCACTGAATTCCCCGAAGTTTCTAAGCACAAGTGCACCCAGATGCAGAGAATACCATATATACAAACAAGAGAGAATTCTCCCGAATAAGGACCCAAATACGAGTATCAGCATATCATAAAGATCCTTGCCCGGAAAAAGAACATGGAATCTGGCGTACATGAGCATAAGAGGAACCGCCAACATTATAGCAAGCAGCAAGGCAATCCAACTGCTATTGCCCGATTGTCCTGCCACTCCCATGAAGAGCGAGCTGCCGATAATAAACAGGATAATAATACTAATGGACTGTCCCGCCGGTATAATCTCTTTACTCATGTTCTACCTCCATTCAGGAGTGTGGTCTATAATAACTTTTTGACCCAGCTTACAATTATAGGTGAAGGACTAGGAATCGGCCACTTCATAGCCATCGCGAAGGCAATGAAGAAGGATATAAGGCACAAAGCCGAGCACATATAGAAATCCCGCTTCATCCCCTGCTTCAGCAACCCGTAAGGATCGGATAGGACGATGAAAATATATACAAACATAACCATAAAGACCATTTTAATCTCCCCGTTTGATAGATCTTGAAGTTTTGGCACTGCTATCGATGATTATTTTGCAGGTAACATCTAGATCCATATCCACAAATGTCTCTTCCCAATCCTGCTTCAGCTTCTTCCAGGCCTTCGGCATATCCTGATGAATAATTTCTCCATATCCGAAGATATCTGCATGATATTCATGCTGCAACTTATGGATTACAGAGACTATATTTTTTTGCAATTCATCCTCTGCCCGCTTCTGAATTTCTTTCTTACTCTCCAAAGTAGAGAAACCCTCAGCTGTCATCACCTCGTCCAGATTGGTATGTGATATTGTATGGATTTTCATTTGCAGCCGGCCATTTACCCACTGGGGCTTAAGTTCTGTTCTATTGGATAAAACCTCCAGTGAATAGGTAGGAACCCCCTCCTTGTTATTAACAGCCAGCACGCCTCCCGTAACTTTATTAGTAGCGAACAACATATATTTACTCTCTTCGCCACTAATTTTGCCTACCATCTTATCCTTAACGAAGATAGCGGTTCCGTACACTCGTTCATTTTGTTGTCCAGCTTTCTTATAAATATAGATAAGCGGTGCTATTGCATATTTTCCCGAGGTCTCCAGCTTGTCAATGAAATCCCAGATTTCTACCACTGGAGCCGTGCTGACATGCTTCTCATCACGCATCATTTGGGCGATCTCAAAGGACATGATTGATTCTGAAATGGTATTCAGATTAAAGATGGACTCCGCTGTCTTCTCTGAAGATACAAACACATAAACATCCGATCTTGTTTCCGTATCTCTGCTATACCAATCAATTACCTTGATGATTCCTTCCCTAGCAATCTCTTCACTGAGGATAATCGCCTTGGCATGGCTCCAGAACAACTTTTTCCCCGTCAAAGAGATCATATTCCGGACAATATCAAACATCGTCTCCCCTGTAAGACTGACAATCTTGAAGCTCGCCTGATTCTGCTGCATTTGCCCTTTGGTATCGAACAGCTCTGCAGTCAGTAATAGCTTGCCATCCGGCTCGTTCTTGTCAATGGCAACGCCCGCAACAATCGACATCTCTTCAACCTCAGCATAATTCCAACAGCCTGAAAGACTAGGCAGCATGAACAGTGACATCACGAACAACAGCCATCTTCTCCCTATGGTCATGGTCGTCTTGCCTTTTTCTTGGACGCCATTCTCTTCATATTACGAGCCCCAATCATCGCTGGACGTTGATGCATATGCCACCATGGTGCTCTGATCGCTGTATCCTTAATATCCTGTGGCCGGATGGAACCCACTCCAAGCATATAGGGAACTCCGAAGGAACGCAGGCTCATCAAGTGAATAACCAAACCAAGTAAGGCGAAGAAATATCCATATATGCCCATGAAAAAAGAAGCAAGCAGCAGTAATATCCGTACTATGATCAGAGGGCCTGTCAAGCGTGGATTTAATAACGTCGTTATCCCTGTTAAACCCACTACGATAACCATGGGGGCACTGACAATCCGCGCATCCACAGCCGCCTGACCCAGCACCAGAGCGCCTACGATACTGACAGCCTGGCCAATGGAGGTGGGAATCCGGGCCCCAGCTTCACGCAGAATCTCAAATATGGTTAACATCAGCACTGCCTCTACAACGGTAGGAAAGGGCACCGCCAGTCTGGCGGTGGCAATACTGAGCAATAGCATGGTAGGGAGCATTTCCTGGCTGAAAGTGACCAGAGCTACATAAAGAGCCGGTATACTTATGGACATAAATGCCCCTATTACCCTTAAGAATCGATTAAATGAGGCATAATAATAATTAATATAATAATCCTCACTCGATTGGAAATTCTCTACAAATACAAAGGGCAGTGTCAATGCAAAGGGACTCCCTTCTATCAGTACGGTAATTCTACCCTCCATCATTTTACTCACCACAGAATCCGGCCGTTCGGTGCTTCCAATCATCTCGAATGGCGAATATGGCTCATCTCGAATTAATTCAGATAAATATCCAGTATCTAGAATATGATCAATCTCAATCCGTTCGAGCCTGCCTTGCAGTTCTTTAAGAATATCCGGTGAAGCCAGACTTTCCATATAACAGATACAGACTTGTGTCTTGGAGCGTGTCCCAATATCGCTAAAAATAAATTTCAAATCGGAATTCTGCATTCTACGGCGAATAAGTGTCAGGTTGACAAGCAGCGACTCCGTAAATCCTTCTCGCGGACCCCGGACAGCTTTATCGGTTGTAGGCTCTGTTATGGCTCGTGTCTCCCAGCCCTGTGCGTTAAGGTTAAGCGCACCAGCATAACCATCCAACAACAATAAAGTCTTTCCTGCGACAACAGCGCTAATTAACTCCTCCAGATTTGTAGAAACTATCACATCACTAATATTGACGACCTGGGTGCGGACTCTCTCCATCAGTTCGGCCGGTTTGCTAATATCGGCTGTGGTAAAATCAAAGCTCGTTAACGGTCTGATAATGCCCTCTTGAACCAGCTCTCTGTCAATCATCCCGTCAATATAGATTAAGCCACAGCGGACCTTGTCGTTGTGCATATTGTTTATCACTCGTATCTTGAGAGTTCCATCGTTGTTGAATATTCGCCGAAACAGGCTCAAAGTTCCATCCAGTGACGTACTAAGAGTCTGTGCAGGTTCACTCTTACTCAGCGTGCGGGTGCTATTCGCTCCAGCGGGATGTTTCTCCACAGTAGTCACTCCTGTCACAGTAGCTTTCCTTGAGATTATCCCCCGTACCTCTCACTCCTATTCTCCTAAGAACATACATAAAAAAAAGAAGTCGCCATAAGCGACTTCCCTTATAATGATTCTTAATGTATAAAAGTGTTATGCACTCTCTTTGAGCGTATGAAATAAGGAATCCAGATGGCGCAAGAGACGACAAGTCTTCCAATGTCCTGCGTAGAGTTCCCTTCGTCTAACGTCTGCAAAACTTCGATATTAGCCATTAGCACATAATCGACAATAAGTACAAGCAGATTAGTGACATAATAAAAGATCGCCCAGCGAGGAAAAGTGGATTTCTTCTGATACAGCAAGACCAGCAGGAAAATGGAAAACAATACGAAGACAACATTAGCTACAGATTCAAAGATAAGCGACGGCTTCCACATCGAATCATAGGCAGGCGAATCCGGTAAAGTAAGAGCATCCCATATTTCCGGTTTAAACGATGGAATCACATAATTAAAGATCAAAGCTATAAGGCGAAATATCGATAAATAAAGTCCAATCTGTACCAGAATCATCCAGCCGCCCAAGCCGCTGGGTTTGTTCGGAATAATTTCCATTCTCTTGTCGCCCGGTATCAACGTCCCCATCTTACACATCCTCTGTTATATTTTGATGAAAGGAGCTCCACTATGAAACCATTCACAGCAAAGGTTATCCACATCATACAGTCTATCCCCGAGGGGAAGGTTATGACTTATGGAGGAATCGCCCGTACCGCAGGAAGCCCAAGAGGAGCTCGGCAGGTCGTTCGCATTCTTCATTCTATGAGCCGGCTGCATAAGCTGCCATGGCATAGAGTCGTTAATGTAAAAGGCATAATTTCCATCATGGATGAGGAATCCAGTTCACTGCAGAAGCTCTATCTGCTGGGAGAAGGTATACTTTTTGATGAAAAAGGCGCTATAGACCTAATCCAATATGAGTATCACCCTGTACCCACCGATTAAACTCTGCGTCTCTTAGGATGTGGCCCTCTTTCTCTCGTGCTCAGACCGTTCAGCAGAAAATACATCGTAGCGTAAATAACAAGCAACACGAAGGCTATAAACAGGCTAAAAAATACCGATTGCCGGTTTAGGCTATCCAGAACTAACTGATACAATTGGTGCCGGTCCGTCAAGACATCCCAACTGTTAAGCCGGTACACCCGGCCGAGCAATACGCCGTAACCACCCAGCGCACAAGCAACCACTACGAATACCCATGAGAGCAGAAGACTGCTTTTGCGATAAATCACACTTTGAAACTGGTACAGAGAAAAGAATCCAGTTAACCAGCCGCTCCAAGTAAACAGCAGCAGAGTGACCAGATCATACCAGTAACGGCTCTGAATAGTACCTCCTGCAATGTACTTACCCTTTCCTCCCGATAAATGCACCAGATCAGTCATAATATAAGGAGAATTCGGAAAAAACAGTAACCAGGCTATACCCAATGGAACTAGTAGTAGTCCCCAAACCCGCCTCTTGTCCAATTCATAAGCAGCCATGGAGAATAAAAAAGGAATCCAGGCCAGAAACAAATTCCAGATCAGAAAAGAAAAATAGGTGTCGGTCCGCAGCGAAACCACATAATACACCGCCAGCGTAGCCAGAGACAACCCAGCCAAGAACAAAAACACCTTCGGATAATTCAGTTCCCTCATTAGCAATATTCTCCTTATCATTAGGAATACCGTTGCATTAGTTCATTCTAATCTAAAAACCCGAACGCAGGAAGCGTCCGGGTTGATCATTGCTATACAGTTTCTGAAGAAAGCGCTTATGGGCTATACTCAGATGCCACCGCTTAGCTCACGCGCCACTACAGGCTTCGAAACTACCTTTAAGCCGCGCAGGCTCCCAGCCTCATCAAGACCAGAAAGTGCTTTACACTCTCTGAAGGCAGAATGGGTACACCCGATACACTTGTTATAATCAAGTGCACCAAGCGCTACATTAATGGCTTCCCCAGTATGGTCATAAAATTGCTCCGCGCCTATGGCTTCATATAATCCGGTTTTTTTGAGCAGATCAAGCGGCTGGGACTGAATATCGGAAATCATTAATTTCCCGCCAGTTTTCTGCAATTGCTTCATCAACCCTGCCAAATTGGCTTCTCCGGTCGTATCCATGAACGGAACCTTTCCCATACGCAGCAGAATAATATTAGGATGATCGGAACCATAACCTGGCATCGTATTATCGAACCTGTACGCAGCCCCAAAGAATAAAGGCCCTTCCACATTATAAATCCCGATTTGCGGACAATCATGGCTCTCCGTAACCATATGTGCGCCCACTTTAACTGAAGTTGGATCGGGCAGCACTTTGGAGACCAGATGAACCTCACCCATCCGTTTCACAAAGAGAATTACGGCAAGAATAAGTCCTACTTCGACCGCCAGTGCCAAATCTGCAAACACTGTCAACAGGAAGGTGATTGCCAATACCAGCGAATCTCCAGTCTTGATCTTAAGCAGGTGAAGAAATTGCTTGCGCTCGCTCATATTCCAGGCCACTACCATCAATATTGGAGCCATGGCAGCCAAGGGAATACTTGAAGCATAGGGTGCAAACAGCAGAAGAATAAGAAATACAACTATACCATGTACAATCCCGGATACAGGAGATACAGCGCCACTTTTGATATTAGTAGCTGTTCTGGCAATGGCCCCTGTCGCGGGAATACCACCGAACATCGGTGCAATGATATTAGCAACACCCTGACCGATCAACTCACGGTTACTGTTATGTCGAGTACCTGTCATTCCGTCTGCAACAACGGCAGACAACAACGATTCAATCGAACCCAACATTGCGATCACAAATGCAGGCCGAATTAGAGTAACAATTCTATCCCAAGTGATTACTGGAAAGTGGAAGCTTGGCAGTGTATTAGGAATCGCGCCATAAGCTGAACCGATAGTCGTCACCTTGCCGCTGAAGAATAATGCCGCCAGCACCGTAGCACATAAGAGACCTATCAGCGATCCGGGAATTCTTGGAGCGAACCGAATCGTCAGTATTACAACAATCAGGCAAATTGCAGCCGTCAGGATGCTGTAAATATTAATAGTCGATATATGAATACCAATCTCTTTCATATTGTCGACAAAGCTCTCATGCCGTTCCATATCCTTTAGCCCTAGAAAGTTGGCAACCTGTCCACTGAAGATGATCACGGCAATCCCTGCTGTGAAGCCAATGGTTACCGGCTTCGGGATAAACTTGATCAACACTCCGAGCTTTAGAGCCCCCATCAAGACTAGAAAAACACCTGCCATCATCCCTGCAATCAGCAGGTTCTCATAACCATATTGCATCGCAATAGCGAAGAGTATCGGGATAAAAGCACCTGTAGGGCCACCGATTTGAAACTTGGACCCGCCAATCAGTGAAATTAGAATACCAGCCACAATAGTTGTGTAAATTCCATACTCCGGTTTCACACCGGAAGCAATAGCAAATGCCATCCCTAGT
Organism: Paenibacillus monticola; assembly: GCF_009664975.1. Lineage (GTDB taxonomy): Bacteria > Bacillota > Bacilli > Paenibacillales > Paenibacillaceae > Paenibacillus_AQ > Paenibacillus_AQ monticola. Next base: position 58,735 of record NZ_WJXB01000009.1, on the reverse strand, counting down.
GGAATGGCAATAACGCCGACGATTGTCCCTGAGATAATATCCTTGCGCAGAGAAGCAATGTTGTAGCCTTTATAACGGCCCCACCCTGTCATCTTCTAACCTTCTTTTCTCTAAATATCTGATTATTTGAATATAAGGTAAATATTACTCCTGCTTGTCGCTCTTGTCAACATCCAAATGACATTCATGATTTCCAAATTCACTCACTACGGATGCTTTCAAGCATAGAAATGGCACTTACAAGGTGGTTATCAAATATTTGCTTGGCTACCGCCAGAAGGTCTTCAATCAGGGGATCGCGGAGAGAATAAATAACAGTAGTGCCTTCTTTTACTGTGGCTACAACATTTTTGGCACGTAATACAGCCAATTGCTGGGAAACTGCTGATCCTTCAGAACCGAGTATTGCCTGCAGTTCATTTACGTTCTTGTCGCCTTCGCTCAGTAGCTCAAGGATGCGAATTCGCATGGGATGAGCCAATGCCTTAAAAAATTCCGTCTTGAATTGCTGAATTTCGCTGTTCATGGACTCTGCTCCTTATTGCTTCACTTCTGATTCTATTAGCTATCATAGCATAGCTGCAGCGGTGGATAAACCTCACCTCCAGGGAAGACAGTCGGGGGAATACCCTATTTTAGCTCAAAGGACTAGCGGATATATCTTGACTGCCTTGGTTTTCAGCTCTACAAAAACGCCCAACCGCATGGGCTCGCCCAAGCTCTCAAACATCATTAGACTATCGCCAACCCGCAAATATCCCGTGCCGTCTTCTTCAAGATTATCCAATATACCGATAAAACTAATCGTATCTCTGTCCTGGTGAATGTTATAGTGATCGCTGTCTGACGGCACAATATCTACCCATCGCATGAACAGATCTGTAAGTTCAAATTCCACCTCACACTCTGTACCAGGCTCCACATGAGGCCCATACCAGTTGCCCTTGCCCTCACCGTATTCCGTGACAAAGAAGACCTCATTTTTGTTCAAGCCAATTTTGGAAATAATTATTTTCATATCATAAGCTCCATCTGTATAGTGATACCGAACATTATACATGAAGTTGGACTTCCGCGATCAAGTATAGTTTTGGGTAGACTTATTCGCATATGTACTGGGATGAAGCCAGGGATGCTTGAAGAATTCCCTCTTATCCGTTATTTTTCTGGAGACGCCAAGATCATAATCGATCATCGACTTCACCTTGCTTGCAAAGGCTTCGCCTTTGACCAGCAGCCCCAATTCAAAATCGTGGCAAGCGCTTCTTTCATTGATATTATAAGAGCCATGGAACACTGCCCGCGATCTGTGGTCATAAGTGATTTTCCAATGGGAGAAACGGCCGGTTAAGCTATAATCGTAAAAAGATACACCGTTGCAAAAGGGTACGTACATATTACTGCGCACCGCCGCACGGTTTGTAGGGTGATCATTGACCAGCAGTGGGTTGCAGATCGATATGTGACCCGAACAGTCTGGACCCAACTCACCCAGCCGATCCCAAAAAGCCTGATCGATCAGATAAGGATTCACTATTACCGTCTCCTCGGCTGCATAAGTGATTAAATCCAGATAATACTGCTGCATCAGATTGACCGGATTACCCGGAAAGCTTACAAAGAGCGTACATTCTTCCTCTCCGCAATCATAATTCACATCTGGATGGTAGAAGGAATCGTCCGCCGCAAAATGATCACCTCCGAGCAGCATCCATCTCGATTGAAACACGACATTCAGTGGCAACGACGCAGCTCCGCGAACCCGAAAACAACCGTCATGCCACTCCTCCACTTTACTAGGGATTCCAAGTCGTTGCCCGTCTATACTTGCGATAGATGATTCCTTCAGAGGCGTTTCGTATGTATATTGGTCACCAATATTCAAACTGCCGATAACTGAGGTTATACCATCGATGATCATAAACTTTCGGTGGTCTATAACATTCAGCCCAGAAATTTCCACATCCTTCTCTACTTTATCCTGTAGAAAAAGGATGTTTTCCGGGACGCCCTGCTGTTTCAATGCCTCCCGCTTCATACTCCATCCCACCGTAGTGTAACAGGAATTGGACGTATTCAGCAGTTTAGCTCCCGCAGCCTCCAGCCGAGCAGAAATTTTGGAAAATTCCCCAAACTCCAGATTGTTCCCATGGCCTAAAGCAGTGATGGTATAGTTCACCATAATCCGGACCTGAACACCACGTCCAAGCGCACGAAGCAATTCCTCGGCAATAAGATTTCCGGAAATATCGTTAAAGAACAGCATCACAGACAGATGAATATACCGCTGTGTTTTGTCGATTTCACCCAAGAGCATCTCTAGACACTGTGGACCATTCGTATACGGATCTACACAGTTATTCTGGGTCGTCTGCGGAGCAAGCGCTCTGAGCTTACCGGAATCGAATCTGTTCACGGCAAAAGCAAGCTGTTCGAGCATAAGTTGACTGAAGCCAGGCAATTGTTGCAACTGCCCAGCTTCAGTAATTACTCCGCCAAGTTCCTGGCGATATGCGCGGGCGGTCTTCCGATCCATCACCTCTGTAATTTTCTCTACTGCTTCGCCAGCATCTGGCTCAATACTGCGCAGTGAACCACCGGATAAGTAATAGTTCACGTAATCAATCATATTCTTTCGTAAATGGTCATCCCATTCAGAAATCGGTAGCTTGTTCTCCATATGTAAGGACCTCCATCTATTCTTATTGACATCGTTAAGGGTTAACCCAATCCGGGCTAAGCGTAGATACCCCAGAAGACCTTCTTATAAACGTGCCACCACATTTTTGCACAAAAACAGGGTGTTCCAAGTGGTTCTCGGAACACCCTGTTTCAGCAGAAATTACTTGTTGATCTGTTCGCCGTTATATACCTTAACATCGAGTGGTGCAGTCAAGAATTCGCCAGCCTTGGCTGCGAAGGCTGTAAAATGACTGCTTGTATTGTGGCTGGAAACCGCTTCAGAGTCAAGCCAGGTCTCTACCATGATATATACATTTTCTTGTTCTGCATGATTGTAAAGGTCATAAGAGAGATTGCCCTCTTCTGCATGGGTAGCTGCAATCAGCGGCTTAACCTCTTCCAGAAATTGCACCTTGAGGTCGGGTTTAACATGAAATACGGCATGAATAATAATCATTGTCTGTGTTTCCTCCTTTATTTTTTACTTCCACTGAGCGATTGTTTCAATTGGTAAACGAACGGATTCATGGCCCTCTTCTAAAGCTTTACCAATCGAAATCAGCATAACCGGGACGTAACGATCTTTGTCCATTCCAAAAGCTTCCGCGATTTTATCTTTTTCGAAACCGCCGATAGGATTCGTGTCGTAGCCATGCGCACGGGCTACCAACATCAATTGCATAGAAGCCAAAGCGGAATCAATCAGCACGGTGTCTTTGTTTGCTGCTGCTGGCAAGGTGGAGAAATGGCCGGCTAGTCTAGCCAATTGATTTTCTTTGACATCGGCAGGCATAAACCCGCGCTCCACAGCGGCACTGTATATTTCTTCAGCATAATCGAAGTTGTTCAAATCTCCAAACACGGCAATCACTGCCGCTGAGGTCTCTACCTGCGTCTGATTAAAGCGGGCAAGTGGTGCTAATGTTGCCTTTCCTTCTGCACTATCAATCACGAGGAAGCGCCAAGGCTGCATGTTCACTGAAGAAGGAGCAAGGGTGGCCTCCGTAAGAATCTGAGTCATTTCCTCTTTGCTGATCTTGACTGCTGGATCATATTTACGAATGGAGCGGCGACCTGTAATTATTCCTGTGAAATCACTGATTTGTGTAGTACTCATGTGTTATTCTCCTTTATTATATAATTATAGGGTGCGGCTACAGCAGATTGATATTATGTTGCAACCGGTTAAGCATATCTATAAGCACTGTCTGTTCCTGATCATTAAAGCCCGTGAGCAGACTGCTGATAAAACGTTTCTTCTCTTCTCTGTATGAGGCTACCTTACCCCGTCCTTGCTCTGTAAGACAGACGAGGGTGACTCTGTTATCGGCTGGATTATTACGACGCGTTATTGTCCCATATTCCTCCATACACTTCAGGTGACGAGTAATGGCAGCAGCATCAATATCGATTTCCTTCTGCAGAGCGATTTGGCTGATCTCATCGACCTGAAATAACTCGTGGAGAAGACGAAGACGAGTGGGACTGATGCCTGCACAGCGTTCAAATTTAGGTGCGATCCCTTTGTTCAACGCCTGCAGCAGTTCAAAGATGCGCTCTTCCTCAGGCTGATATTCGCTCAAAATCAACCTCCTCATTGTAATGTATTGTGCAAAATCATATTTATAAAAATTATACTATACCTAATTACTTGACCCGTCAACCATTATCAAAATATTATGTCGTAAATCAAAGACGAAGGAGGATTAACTATGAGAATATCCCTTATCCAGCTTGATATCGCTTTTGGAAATCCTGAGATTAATTATGCCACTGCCGAACGTAAAATTCATCAGGCTGCCGCTGAGCAACCCGACTGCCTGATCCTGCCTGAATTGTGGACTACCGGCTATGACTTGTCCCGTCTTGAAGAAATAGGTGATCCAGAAGGGCGGATTACCAAAGGCTTCATCTCAACCCTAGCAAAACAATATAATATCAACATTGTGGCAGGCTCAGTTGCGAGCAAAGGGTCCGCAGGCATAACCAACAGCATGTTCATCTTTAGTCGCCAGGGAGAACTGGTTGGTGAATACAGCAAGCTGCATTTATTCCGGTTGATGGATGAACACTTATACTTGCAGCCCGGCGAGGCCAAAGGACTATTTACGCTCGACGGCACGTTATGCGCGGGTCTGATCTGTTATGACATCCGCTTTCCGGAATGGGTTCGAGCCCATACGGCGCAAGGCGCCGAAGTCCTATTCATCAGTGCGGAATGGCCGCTGCCAAGGTTGTCTCACTGGCGAGCTTTGCTAATTAGCCGTGCCATCGAGAATCAGTGTTATGTCGTAGCCTGCAACCGTGCAGGTAGCGACCCAACGAACACTTTTGCTGGCCATTCCATGATTATTGATCCTTGGGGAGACATCATCTGTGAAGCTTCCGAAGGCGAAGAGATCCTTACCGGTACCCTTGATTTGCCGAGAGTACGAGAGATTCGGGAGCAAATCCCGATTTTCTCCGATAGAAGGCCTCATTTATACTATTAATCCAGTAACCCCGTCAAAAAGAAACGGGTGCTGTCCTTTATAGGGACGGCACCCGTTCACTACTGCAGCGAATAACGCTCCTGCAACATCTGTGCGGCTTCCACGACCCGTGGGTCTGTATACTCTAGAGTATAACCAGTGTTGGCTGACGATATTAGTTCTACGCCACGACGGGCTAACGCCTGCCTAAACCCTGTGGCAAACATGCCGACTGTGTCTGGTCCGCCGAGTTCTTGGAGTCCGGCCATCGTCTCTGGACTTACCCGCGGATAAGATAACGATTGCTCTTCGCCTGCGGCATCTTCATAGAAGCTGCGGATAAGTTCTCCGCGCTCTTGTCCGGAGCCCGCGACAACAATAAAGGCATGGACAAAATAAGCATTACTTTGCCGCCGCTGGGCAATACCGCAAAATTTCCGGCCGCCAATCGCCAGATCGAATTCGCCAGGGCAATAGGAGCCTTGGACCTCACCTGCCACGATTTGTGCAGCAGCCTTCGGGTGGCTTACAGCTACGGCTTCGGTAATCAGAGAAACCAGCAGCCGGAAATCATCGTGGAAGTCCAGCTTACCACGGCTCTTCGGGAGAATCAGAGAGACATTGACGATCCCTGCATCGAGGGGTACCGCCGCACCGCCAGAGTGCCTGACCGCTGTGCGCAGCCCGCTTCGTTCAAGCTTAGCCATCGCCTCAGCGGCGAAGGGCAGCTTGCTGTCCCGCAAACCTAAGGCCACGCCCCCGGGATGACTCCATAGATGCAGCGATGGCGGGGCAAGCCCTGTGCCGATATCCCTGCAGAGCGTCTCCTCGAAAGCAAAAGGGATCAGCATCTCTCCACCTGCTCCGCCCCCTCCTTCTATACTCTCATCAATCAAATGCTGAAAGAGTGCCATAACCTCTGGAAGTTCTCTCTGGAGCGGTTCCTCATTAAACGATCCACTACTCATAAACAATACCTCCAAGTACAGATCAAATTCGTCTTCCCTTACCTAGTTACATTGTAACCGATCTGCCACTCGTCCATTTAGCATTTGATATACCGCTATGATAACGCTATCCTTAGAGGATATAACGAATTCCCAAGCGAAAGCTTACACGCTAGAGGTTCATGCTATACACAACTTTTAGGAGTGATGCTGCATGACAATGGAACAACTATCCAAGGACCAGAGCAAGACCAGACAATGGGAGCAAGCGCTCAATCTGCTCTATGTTAACTTTAGGGATTATAGCAAGGAAACACTCCGAACATTCAACAGCGAAGACATTCATCAAGCTAGAGTGAATAGCCGGAAACTGTTGACGCTACTGTCCATTCTTGATCCGCAGCATACTTCGGGACTCTACCCCGTGTTCAAGCAAGCTCAGAAAAGACTGGGCAAGGTGAGAGATGCGGATGTGCTGATTGAATCCTTCAAGAGTAGACGCAAGCTAGCCAAGGAAGGCAGCGACACAAGAACCGCTGAGCTACTGGAAGCTGTAATTAAACACCAGAAAGACAAGCGTAAGACCTACCGCAAGAAGCTGGCGGAAGATCTGCCGAAACTGATGGGCAAGGATCTGGATGGACTGTGGAATGACTTCTTGAGCGGACAGCTTGAAGGTCTGGTCGCAAAAAGAGATGCCAATGTTGTTATGCGCGAGCTTGAGGTAGCCTATGAGCAGAAGAAAAAAGCCTGCAAAACTATATTCCAACAGGGTGCAGAATCTACAGAGGCCTTCGACGCCCTGCACCAGTTGCGGATCGCTGCGAAGGAGCTTCGCTATACTGCCAGTGCGGCTGCTTTTTCACTGAACCAGAAATTCCATGCCCATGAAGAGATATACAAGAATATTCAGGAACAGCTTGGGGTTATTAATGACAAACGGGTATGGTTGGATACGCTTAACTCCATCGGACGAGCTGAGCTTGATATTGGCAAAAAAACTTGGAACACCTTCACAAGTACCTTGAGAGCTGAAGTACTGGATGCTCTGCATCAGAACGATGTTGTCCATATTGCTGATAGAACTAAGTAACTAGTGACTATCCGTTTATCCACGGAACTAATAAAGGCAGGAAGTCGCATAGAGTCTATGCTTCTTCCTGCCTCTTACTGTTTATTAAAGAATACTCGGTGTTAGAACATACTTATTTAATACCCCTTGATAGGCTGACTTCGGACGTAATCCGACCAGTTTTTCCATCGGTTGTCCTTCTTTAAATACAATAACCGTAGGCATGCTCATAACACCAGCCTCTGCTGCCAGCTCTGGTAGCTCATCACAGTTCACCTTTAGAATAGATACAGTGTCCCCATATTCCTGATGAAGCTCCTCCAGCAGAGGCAACAGCACCTTACAAGGAGGACACCACGGTGCCCCGAAATCTACCAGTACCGTTCCGGTGCCTTGTAATTAACATTCCTCCCTACATCATCTTAAGGGCAGGCACACTTAGGCGATAACCTGGTATCAGCCTCCTGCCCGCTATTACTTTGCTCCTGTTCATGCAGTATGGCCGCCATTCGCTGCTCTAAATTCAGCTTAATCTGATTCAGTTGCAGGAGCTGTTTTTCAATATCCGCAAGCTTAGTCTGGTATAGCGGCATCACGTCCGCGCAGAAGGCTTCCTTATTCTTCAGGACACAGTGCAGAAAGCCTGCAATTTGCTCTGTGGACAGACCCAAATTTAAATATAGCTTGATCGTTTCCACCGTTTCCACTTCAAGCGGTGTATACGTTTGGTAGCCGTTGGCTTGACGAATCGGTGTAATCAATCCCTGACTCTCATAATATCGCAATGAACGGACGCTCACGCCTCTCCCCGGGGTTCATGAGAAATGGTTTACAGTCAGTATAAACCCTGACACCAGTGAGGGGGTCAACACTTTTTTTGCAGCGTCCTCCCTTATTAGTCGGCTGTGATACCTGATGCCCCATACTCTTCGATATCTATATTCACTTCATAAGTAACCGGAATTTCGCTGAAGGTTTCGTCCCAATCCTCCTTGACCTTTCGCCATACGGACGGAAACTGGATATGAAGACTTTTTCCGAATCCGGCAACGTCGACATGCAGTTCATGCTGCATTTTGTCCACGGTGGATTGAGCCAATTTTTCGACCTGCTTCTGTAGCGTTTTCTCATCTTTCTCTACCCAAGCCTTGTCTAATTTTTTCCCACCGGAGGCTAATACTTCAGCATATCTTCCGCTGGACTTTATGTTAACGACAAAAGAAATGTCGTCACCCTCCACTTTCGCCTTGATTTTACTGCTCATAGATTTGATTTCATACGTTAAGAGCTTGTCTCTATCCGGATCATATGTCTTGAGAACTCCACCCTTTCCCTTTCCCGTAACCCAGACCATACCCTCCAGCTCTGACTCATCCAAAAAGCCAATGAGTTTTCCCGTTTTCCCTTTGATTACACCTGCTCCCGCAAATTTGGGTTCCTTGCCTGCAGAATTTACATTTTGCAGCAAAAAGCTTGTTTTCCCGTACAAGGGACCGACTACCATAGCCATAGATACCGGTTCCCATATCTTAGTGTTCCGGTCCCGGTTATTAAAGATACCTTCCAGCACAAAGGCAGGGATTTGACCCGGAAGCGCATTATTCAGCACGTCCCTGGCCCTCCCCCTGCTGACCAACAGTAGAACATTCGGACGGATGTTATTGTCGCGGGTGTAGAATCCTATAAGCTCGGAGATATTCATTGAACGTGCAAGCTGCTCCCCAATCACAACGGTCTTCAGGTGATATCCATTTAAAGGACGATTCGTACGCAGTAAAAGCTCCCGTATAGCTTCAAAGATAGAATCTCCAGTTTCTGTTATGTTATTGAAATTCCTGGTTTGTGAACTTCCTTTTTGGGGGCCTGCCGCGCCTTGCGGAATCATAAATTGGTAGGTACAGGATATTTTATCCTCTTTCGGATAATTTCCGCCCTCACGCTCAAATCCCGCTTCAACTTCGGTTTCATCCGCGCTATCCAGTGCGATACCTACTATCAAATTTAAATCCTCAATTGGCGTGCTGCTCCAGCATGCGGACAGCAGTACACACGCTGCGAGCAGCATCATAATTACACCTGCGCGCTTCATAACTCAACCCTCCTCTTAAGCGGAAGCTGATCAGTAAGGACAACAGCATGATCGCCCAGTTCCTGCAACCCATGCCCCCTCCCTTACTCAGCAGTTATTCCGGAGGCACCATAATTCTCTAAATCCAGCTTCACCTCATAGGTAACCGGAATTTCGCTGAAGGTTTCGTCCCAATCCTCCTTGACCTTGCGCCATACGGACGGATACTGAATATGGAGACTGTTTCCGAATCCCGCAACGTCAACATGCAGTTCATGCTGCATTTTGTCCACGGTGGATTGAGCCAATTTTTCGATCTGCTTCTGCAGCGTTTTCTCATCTTTCTCTACCCAAGCCTTGTCTAGTTTTTTTCCACCGGAGGCAAATACTTCAGCATATCTTCCGCTGGACTTTATGTTAACGACAAAAGAAATGTCGTCACCCTCCACTTTCGCCTTGATTTTACTGCTCATAGAATTGATTTCATACGTTAGGAGCTTGTCTCTATCCGGATCATACGTCTTGAGAACTCCACCCTTTCCCTTTCCCGTAACCCAGACCATACCCTCCAGCTCTGACTCATCCAGAAAGCCAATGTACTTTCCCGTTTTCCCTCTGATCACTCCTGCTCCTGCAAATTTATATTCCTTCCCTGAAATAATCACATTTTGCATTAAAAAACTCTTTTTTCCATGCAAAAGACCGACCACCTTGGCAATAGACAGAGGCTCCCATATTCTTGAGTTCCGGTCCACGTTATTGAAAATATCTTCCAACACAAATGAGGGGATCTGGCCTGGCAGCGAATTACTCAGTACATCCCTGGCCTTGCCACCACTGATCATCAGCAATACACTTGGACGGAGATCATTATCCCGGGCGTAGAAATCTATGAGCTCGGATATATTCGTTGAACGTGCAAGCTCCTCTCCAATCACAACGATCTTCAGATGATGTCCAATCGGAGGACGGTTCGTACGCAATGAAAACTCCCTTACAGCTTCAAAGATAGAGTCTCCAGTTTCAGTCATGTTATTGAAATTTTTGGATGGAGGTGCACCTTTTGGGGTTCCTCCCGCGCCTTGTGGAATAACAAATTGGTAGGTACAAGATATTTTTTTCCGTTTCGGGTAATCCCCGCCCTCACGCTCAAATATCGCTTCAACCTCGGTTTCATCCGCGCTATCCAATGCGACACCAACTATCATATTTAAATCCTCAATGGGCGAGCTGCTCCAGCACCCAGAGAGTAGTACACACGCTGCAAGCAGCACCAGAATTACAGCTGTGCGCTTCATGGCCCAATCCTCCTTAAGCGGGCGATGATTAACAAAGGCAGCGGCATGCATCCAAACAGGACTATGGCCCAGTTTCCGATTCCTGTCCCAAACGCAAACAGCGCATTAATACTAGGAATAATCTCGGAAATGACATAAACTACTGGCAACAGGGCAAACAGGCAATTGTGGAATTTTTTGTTCAGTATTTGCGACATGCCGAGAGCAGCACCGTAGAAAGCAATGCAAAATGTACAAAATATCTGCATGATCCAGATAACCAGCAGCAGCGATTCAAAACGTTCGAATATGAGATAATCCACCTCAAAGCTGCGTATCAGATCAAGGAACGGCCACGTTCTCGTTACTACTCCGTCTACAGAGAATGCCCCGATAGTCAGTACAACAGCGGCAACATAAAAAAATGTGGGTATACATGTTCCGACTACAAGTACTCTCATAGCCTTCTTCGGCTTATCCATAAAAGCAATCAGGAAGAACAGGGCTTCCCCTGCCGTAAAGGTCAGAGAGGTCGGCTTAACCCCTTTCCAGACGGGTCCCAATCCTTCCCCAAGTACGGGGCGTAGATTATTGATATCAAAGACTTTGAGACTAAGCAGACATACTATGGCAAATACCGTCCAAGTAATAGGAACAATCAACCGACACATGCGGGATACAGCATTGATTCCGCCTCTGCATAAGTAAAGAGCAGTCCATATAAACGCGAACGCAAAAGCCCAGGAAGGTGTCCCCTCTAACAGAAAAAAAACAGTCACTTCCTGTACGGAACGTATTTCATAACTGGCTATACATAGAAAATACCCGGCAATTACCATTCCCAGCAACACTCCCAGCGGCTTGCCAATGATGCGCCGACTATATTGAAAAAAGGTTTGGCCCGGAAACCGCTGATTGAGCCTCACAATTACAGCTCCTGTCAGCATAGAGAGTATGCCGCCCAGAATTACGGATATCCATACATCGGGAGTTCCACTGGCTTGAACTACTGTCCTGGGAAGGGTGAGAATACCTGCAGCGAGTATATAATTCACCATCATGATTGTTGCTTGAGTGGTTGTTATTCGATCCTTTACTTCGGCGTTCATATCTCACACCTCCAATTCCTTTAATTTCTCATCCTTATCGCCGAGGTTCCTTGGGTTTCAGCAGTTCCGGCCTGCGTTTCATAAACTGCAGCGGCATCCGGATAATGAAATCCTTCCAATCACGTATCCGGTAGGGAGCTGCCATGCTAAGGTATGGAACGCCAAAGCTTTTCAGCTTGATTAAATGACTGCTCAGCAAAAGGAAGAACAGAATCACACCGTACAATCCAAACGTCGCGGCGAAGAACATCGCAACGAACCGAAGCATCCGCAATGTAATACCAGCACTATACATGGGCATTGAAAAGGAAGAAATCGCTGTAACCGCCACAACAATGACAAGAATCGGACTGACAATCCCCGCTTCTACGGCTGCTTGTCCAATAATTAAGCCGCCAACAATCCCCATCGCGGGTCCAATCGGTTTAGGCAGACGCAGTCCGGCTTCCCGCAATATTTCTATGGATACCTCCATGATCAGCGCTTCAATTAATGAAGGAAAGGGCACCCCCTGCCGGGAATTAATAATAGAAATGACCAGCTTGGTCGGAATCAATCCCGGATGAAAGGAGAGAAATGAGATATACAAGGCAGGACCAAACAACGATATGGTTGCTGCCAAAAAACGAAGTACACGGAGCAGAGAACCCGCAATCCAGCGGTCATAATAATCCTCCGGAGATTGCAGCAGCATCGCGAACGTAACCGGCATGATCAAAGCAAACGGTGTACCGTCAAGAAGGATAGCCACCCTTCCCTCCAGCAGGGCCGCCATTACACGGTCCGGCCTTTCAGTATTCTGGATCTGCTGAAAAGGACTGAGATAGTTATCTTCAATCAGTTGCTCCACATAGCCAGATTCTTTAACATCATCTATATCGATCGTGCGGATTCTTCGCTTGACCTCCTCTACAAGCTCCTCGTTAGCGATATCTTTGATATACGTCAAAACCATTTCTTTCTGTATTCTTTTGCCCACTGTAAAAGAAATCATAGCAAGTTCGGTGTTCTGCCCATTCCTCCGGAGCATAGCCGTATTATCACTGAGCGTCTCGGTGAAACCGATCCGCGGACCGCGCAGGAGTGCTTCCGATACCGGCTCCTCACCTATTCTTGTTCTGCCCTTCGGGGTACCCATTACAAAAACTTCAGTCATACCCTCGACCAGCAATACAGCAGAGCCGAACAATACCTTTTGCAGCGACATCAGCGGATTTGCGGTAAATTCGATTTCCGAGACTAAAATAACCTGATGAATAATAATGTTTTTGAGCACGTTCGCTTCTGGAGCGGTGGTCATGCCTTCAAAAGGGCGCATCGCATTCATTAGAGGCTTCAGAATATTACGATCCATTCCATCCTTGTCCGTAAGCCCATCCACGAACAGCAGCGCCGCTTTGATCTGCAGAGCTCCAATGCGCAGTTCTCTCACATTGACATCGGCCATATCTGCGCTCATCTCTTTAAACTTCTGCAAATCCTCCTGAAATTGGCCAGTATAGGTCATAGAGGCGGACACATGATCCGCAACACTAACAGAATCCCCCCCCTCCTTGATCTTACGGGGAGCTGGATTGCTCTTCTGCACATTTCCGCCTGACCCTGCAGCACTTGGAACACCACCACCCTTTGTGCCTTCAGCCCTGAGTCCTCTAGTGCTCACTTTTCCCTCTTTTGCTCCGATCCAGGTCATTGTACGCGTTAAGGCAACGGGTACAATGAAGATGATGAATCCCTGAAACAGCATGCTCCAGCTCGGAAATAAGCCCGCTATCGTCTTCCACACCATTAACGCCCCCTTTATAGCTGCAGTCATATTTTTTGCCAGCACAGGATAATTCATGCACGCAACTAGGGAAAACGATAAATGATGTACAAAATCCAGCATTCCTATGCCTACATACCACCAATGGCCTTCCGACCCTCTGCACGCTGCTGGGCGCACCAAAAGAGTCCAACCGTAGCTGTCGCTACAGTTGGACTCTATAAATACTATATTGGTATTAGCCATTCAAAACTGACTACTACAGCAATGCCGCTGCCCAAAGTCCACCCTGCTTGATCATCTGACGAAAGGGTTCTACCGAAAATGAAGGCAGATGATGCCCAGGCATCAGATAGACTACCCGCCCAAGACCGAACTCGTGACACCAGGCTGCCGGTCTCATGGCACCATCATGTGGATACTCTGCCAGGATTGTCGTCTCAAAATGAGGCTGCATCTCAAAATAATAGGGCTCGTCCTGTATCACAAAATCCCCAATACCCTGCATAATTGGATGTTCCGGCACCGGGATCGATAGATGAAGCGAAGTATATTCTGGGTGATGAGTGAAATACCCCCCCAGCATAACGCCAAGCTCCTGATTCCGCTGCAGCGAGATCCCATTGTGTACAACAAGTAGTCCACCACCGCCAGCCACATAAGAGAGCAATGCGCTGCTGTGCTGTAGGGATATTTTTACATCAGAAAATTCCGTATAGGCAATCACCAGCTTATATTCAGATAACGTATCCTTATTCAGCAGGCCATAATCCTCTGAAGATTGAACCTCCAACTCACCTGCAAAAACCTGTTCAAATTCATGATCCACACCGGCAAAAGGATGGTATTTAGCCTCTGTGTAGCTGCCCAGCGCCAAAGCTTTTATTGTCGACAATTCATCCACGCCCTTCTATTATCATCTCAAAGTAAATATAGAAATCCGGTTACCATGGCCAACGTTTGCCATCCAGATCGAGATAGGCCGGTTCTTCACCAAGGTAATCCTTATGCCGCTGCACGAGATTCATAATCTTATAGGCTGACTCCTCAGGTGATATGGGCGCCTCTTCATTCTTGTGGCCATTCATATAGGTCTGCAACCAGCCGGGGTGGAACACCATGACCTGACCGCCTAAGTTCTTCAAATGATTATGCATCAAGGAGGACTGCATATTAAGTGCCGCCTTGGACATACAATATCCGTACATGTTGATTCGCTTATTGCTGGCTATGCTGCCAGCCTCCGAGGAAATATTGACAATGAGTTTATCCTTGCCTTGCAGCAGCAGACCCATTAGTGCATTGCTGACTCTCAAAGACCCCAGTGTGTTCACATTATAGATTTGTGCCATGGCTTCATCATCCATATCAACCAGCATCGTAGCACAATCCGCCTTATGAATAATGCCGGCGTTGTTGATAATAATATCGACGTGCCCAGTGCTGCCTGCAATGGCTCGCGCCGCTTGCTTCACATTGTCACTATTGCCTATATCCAGAGGAATCAGCTTTAAATTCTCTGGGTATTGGGATTTAAGCATGCTCAGTGGTTCTGAATCCACCATATATTGGCCCGCAAATACAGTGAACTGATTCTCCAATAACCAACGTACAATAAATAATCCCAGACCTCGGTCTGCACCGGTAACACAAGCGATCTTTTGCATGATAACGAACTCCCTTTCCTGTGGCAAATACAGGTGTATCTTATTTCCAGTATCTTACTTCCATCCCCCTCACCTTAGCATGTGACATCTGTTTTTTCAACGCCATTTCATTACTCATTTCAGCTTGCTTATCCAAGCAGTTAAGAATATTTTTTTGATTTAATTTTGAACTATGTTACAATCATAATAACAGTTGCTAGCAACACAATTGTTAGCAAACAACTATCCCAGGAAGGTGATAACTTTGTCTATCCAACGACTCCATTCTCTGGAGGATCTGCACCAATATGTTGAGCAACCAGGCAAGAAACTGCTCTTCAAACACAGCACTACCTGCCCTATCAGTGCGAAGGCGAACGAGGAATTCGAAGCCTTTCTAAAAGATACAGATACTACGGCAGCCATCGTCCTTGTCATTGAGGATCGCCCTGTCTCCACACAAATCGCTGAGGATTTTGGCATTAAGCATGAATCTCCGCAAATCTTCCTGCTTGAGAATTCGGAAGTCCGCTGGAATACTTCCCACTGGAAAATTACGCGTGATGCTATCAAAGCGGCTGTAAACTCATGAGCGGGCAAGTCATAGTCTATTCCACAGCAGGCTGCAGCGACTGCAATTTGGTCAAACAACTGCTCACCGAGCAAGGCATTCCCTTCGAAGTAAGAGATGTCATGACCAGCACCGTTTACCAGGAAGAAGTTGAACAGCTCGGTTTCATGGGTGTGCCAGTTACTGTCTCTGGAGATCAAGTGGTTAAGGGATTTAATCTCCCTGAGCTCAAGGTTCTTATCGAAACTGCAGGTAAATAATTAAACTGCTGAATCATTCATTACATGATGTTAAATTTGCAAGAAGAAACGGGTGCCGTCCTTATGTGGACGGCACCCGTTTTGTTGTTGTAACGACAGTGTTTAATTTGCACATTGTTTAGATGGCAAAATTCACGCCAGTCAAGTTCTCGCTCAACTTCCACAACTGCTCAGCAAACTGAGAATCAATCGCCCAAGACCGTACTCCTTCTTTCTTCTCGCTGTCGACCGGAACGATCTCAGCAATATCACAGTCCTCGCAATAAACACCGCCCTTGCCCTCCAGCTGCTGGTTCGTTGCACACCAGATGCTAGTCGCAGCTCCCTGCTGGACAGTCTTCATATGAGTCGTCAATTCGGCAGAAATAGGCTGCCCAGCATCGTCCAAAGCTCCCATGGATCGCAGTTCAGCATCAGACAAATTACGGGCCAGATCTGTCAGGATACTGCCAGGATGCAAGGAAAACGCCCGAACGCCATGCTTCTTCCCCCGCTTGTCCAGCTCGACTGCAAATAAGACATTGGCCGTCTTTGATTGACCGTAGCCATTCCACTTCTCATATTCCCGCCGCTCATAATTCGGATCTTCGAAGTCCACTCCGCTTCTATGGTGGCCCCGCGAAGATACTGCGACGACCCTTGCAGCTCCGGCTTGTTGTAAGGCAGGCCAGAGACGGGCAACCAACTGGAAATGACCCAGATGGTTCGTAGCGAGCTGCGATTCGTAACCACGGGCATCCCGAACCAGTGGTGGGGCCATTATCCCTGCGCTGTTGATGAGGATGTGCAGCGGCCGCCCTGAATCAAGAAACCGCTGCGCGAAAGCATCAATAGAGGCAGGATCAAGTAGATCCAGGATTTCCATCTCAATACGGGGAATGCCAGCTAAAGAAGCACGAGCTTTCTCTAGTGTGCGTACAGGAACGATAACGGTAGCTCCTGCTTCGGCAAGCACGCGCGAGGTTTCAAGTCCTAGACCAGAATACCCTCCAGTCACGATCGCAATTTTGCCACTCAAATCACGGCCACCAAGCGCTTCCGCAGCTGTTGTCTGTGGCCCAAAGCCCGAATTTAGGGGAGCCTGTTTCGTAATCTCATCATTTATCATATTCTGCATCCAGAAAGTTGCCTTCCTTAAGCTCTTCAAAGTTCTTCAGCTTATGCTTCAGAATATCCAGCGTCGTCGCCATCTCTGCCATTTGCGTTTCAATTAGCGTCTTATGCTCATTCAGTAAGCTGTAGCACTCCTCATAGTTCTTAATGGACGAGTTATTCATATATTCATTGATTTTCCGCAGCGGCATATGGGTTCGTCTGAGAATAGTAACGAAGCGTACGCGGTCAAGGTCAAGCTTGCTATATTCCCGCTGCCCGTTCTCCTTCCGCTTAGTGGAGGGCAGTAGCTTTATTTTCTCGTAATAGCGGAGAGTATCCTGACTAAGACCCGTAATTTCAGCGACCTCGGCTATGCTAAAGATAGGCTCCAACATTTATAGGCTCCTTTCATGTAAGTCCTTACACATTGAATGATATCCCCTGGAGTATGCTCCAAGTCAACAGCAAAAAACCCCAAAGGATATCCTCTGCGGCTCGCAAGCGATCACATTACACTTATTCACTCCATAATCGACTCCGACTCTCACATCGGTTCGTGGAAACAGATGTAATCATACTCTCCGACAGGCTCGCTTGTAAAACACGAAGGTTGCCAAAATAATGCTTAAAGAAAACTAATTACAAGAAAGGTGACGTTTACTTAAGGTCTAATCTCTTATTTTCGCTCATTTACTCGTCTTTTTATTCATTAGCGATTAATCGTTATTATTCTGATTTAATTCAAATTAAAGGTGAATCCTGATAATCCCCCTCCCTGCGATAAGTAAATTGAGAAATGGCGCATTTCAGAGAAAAATGGCCGATAATTGATGAAATATATATATTGGCTCACTTTCGCTCCTACTTCCACCGAAATTTGCGCAATATCGAACTATAAAGAATGCCTTTTGTTTTTTACAAAAAAATCCTAAAAGTGTATGATTCGATTTGAAATCATTATTGAATGCACGCTGAATTCCCGCCTCGCGGGAAACGGGGGAACCATCAGGCCGCAAGGTCTACTGGGGTGAATCCAAAAGAGACGATATCGTTACAGTCTCATTAAGGTAGGGCGACTCTCACCGTCCGAATCCGACAGCTAACCTCGTAAGCGTAAAGAGAGAGATCCTTGATCCGCCGTGCTTTTGCGCAGGTTTATTTATGCCTGTTCCCAAAAACCGCAGGCAGAGGTCCTCCTCTGCCTGCGGTTTTTGGGTTGCCGGAATTATGGATAATCAAAGAAAAGAGGAACTTACAATGGCTCAAAGCAGACTGTCGCGTATTGAAGTATTTGCATTCAATGAGCCACAAGCTGTCCACCACGGAATGATTGCATCCGAAAGTGACCGTTATGGCATTCTGAAACTCACTTCCCACAATGAACATAGCTGGGGAGCCTGCATCATAACTAATAATGCGAAAATCTTCGATCTCATCAAATGGGCTACTTTCCTAAGAAGCATCCGCAACTGTCAGCTAGACGAGGCCTTAAATATCGTAAAGTGCCAGAGTATGGTGTGGGAACCTGATCAGCTTGTGATGGTACAAATGGCCTTGCTGGACTTGAGAGCTAAACTACAAGGCAAATTTCTCACAGGGCATATCCAGCTTGACCGTCTACATGTAGCTGTTGCTGGTGGGAATTCACGAGCAGGACGATTGTATTATAAGCCATCGAAGGCACTATCTGGTATGTCGCTTCAGAAGCGAAGCTGGCCTGATTGGAATACAGCCGAGCTCATGGACAAATCAATTGCTTACTTCTCAATACTATAGAAATTATAGAACAAATAATCTTACGTTCAGAAAGGAACGTGCCCACATGCCAGACCCGTTACCTACAGAAGCTGCTTACAGTGCTACCTTTACCGAATACGTTCAAAAATACTCCGGTGCAATCCTCACCCTCAGCTCTTTATTGTTAGAGGAATCCACGGAAGCGGAACAGATTACGGTCAGCACCTTTACAGAGCTGTATAAGCCAAACCGACGGGCTGAATTAAACCCTCAATTATTCCCAATCCTGGCGTACCGGAGCTGTATTCATCATTGTGCGGGGCTAACTGCAGGCCGGGTATCCCGTTCTGCCAAAGACTTCACCTGGGATGAGCAGATTGTAAAATCACTGTGGTATGGTATGAAGCTTTCTTTGCCTGAGATAAGCACTATTCTCCAGAAAAGTGTGCCCGTGCTGAAAGCACAGCTGAGACATGTGCGGGAGGAAATGGCTGCTCAAGGGAACACTTTGCCAAATGCCAATCTGTCAGCCGTGTAATTACTACATTGAAACTTATAAACCCTCGACAATAGTCCTTCAATCTGTGGACCCTCAATCACTTCATGTACATGGCGAGTGGTGTAACCGGATGACCCGCCAACCCGGCGGGGGCCTTCTGTGAATAGTCTGAAGCTCCGCAGGATCGCGGGTCAGTTCAGACTAGAAAGCGGATGGTCAGCCTCACAATTTCACCTTTCTCGACCGTAAAGTGATGCTCAAACATCAGTGGATCGGGCAGTCCGGTTTTGTCAAAATTACCATCCACCTTAGCCGTGACAATCGTCTCATCGCTGCGCTCAATATTTTGTACAACCTTAGTGATCTCATATTTAAGTTGGGCGGCAAAGACATTGACGTTGCTCCACTCTTGAATTTCGGCTATACCCTTATATTCGCGTCCATCATCCACAAGAACGGCATGGTCTGAGAAGTTGCTAACAAAGGCAACCTTATCGGGATGATTGGCTGTATCAAAATATGTGGCTACTGGCTGTGATAACTTGGTAAGCATGATATCTCTCCTTTATTCGTTAACTACATATTCATCATAGCTTTCATAACTTGACTACATCACGTCATGTTATAGACATCTATATAAATTTATTTACGCGTACAAAAAAAGCCACGGCATTAGCCATGGCCTCACTGTTCTTGATAGGTTAAATTTCAACCTTTTTTCTTGCCACCATGGATAAATCTCCAAAAGGCCCGGCAACCGCCTAACAATCCGATTCCAAGCAAAAGCGTCTGCAATACTCCCAGCCAAGTCGATTTCTCCGAAGGAATCAAAGTGCTGATTATAATTAGCAGCGCTGATGCTACAAACAATACGGGTAACTGATACTTTTTATTCAAGCTAACACTCCTTAAGCCATAATCATCATTCTACCATAAGAAGATGTGGCTCCTCATCTCTATTACCGTCTAGCTTTAACATGTTTAAGCTGGGCAACAATAATGACGCTAATGATGACCAGAAGGAACCACGAACTGATCTTACTGAAACCTACTAGTCTCCAGGCTTGGTACTGATCAGGATATTTCCAAGCATTAAAAAATGTAGCTATATTTTCGGCTAACCAGATGGAGAAACCAACTATAAGAAAAGCCAGTGTCAAGGGCATGCGATAAGTAGTGGTCCGTACCCGATATATGATCCATGTTCTCCAAAAAACAATGAGCACAAGCCCCGTCAGCCACCAACGAAAATCAGGAATGAAATGATGGGTGAAAAAGTTCAGATAGATGGCTCCCCCTAGTAGTCCCGTAGAAAAAAGTCCCGGCCAGCCGGTCATATCCATCTTCAGTCTACGCCATACCTGACACATAAAGCTTGCGACACTCGCATACATAAATCCGCTATAAAGCGGTACACCGAATACCTTCGTTAGCCCGGGCTCAGGGTATGACCATGATCCCATCCTCACCTTATATATTTCCAACAACAAACCTATAACGTGAAATATACAGATCACTTTAATTTCATCGAGTGTCTCTAATCCACTGCGGTACATCAGGTACTGCACTGTAAGCAGTGTAATAAGAATGGCATCATAACGGTAAACAAAAGGCACCTCTATTATGCTAGAAAGAGCTAAAGTTCCAAAGATCGCAATTGGAAATATGCAACTCATCGCCTGATGATAGCCAAAATGCAGTAGTTGTACTATTGGTTTCATTTGTATTCTAAAATATCACCAGGTTGACACTCCAATGCCTTACATATTGCCTCCAAAGTGGAAAATCGAATCGCTTTTGCCTTTCCATTTTTCAATATGGACAGATTGGCCATCGTTATTCCCACCCGCTCCGAAAGTTCTGTAACGCTCATTTTCCTTTTCGCTAACATTACGTCAATATTGATTATAATCGCCATTGTTATTCACCTCAGACTATTAAGTCATTTTCTGATTTTATATCTATGGCTTCTTGTAAAAGCCTTTGAAGAACGGCAGCGAAGACTGCAATCACTAAGGAGGCAAAAATCAGGAGCATTCCGATGACTATGATACCTGGGGCATCGTCTCTCTCCGCCATGAGATAGAAGAGTGGCATACCTAACACATATAAGCAACTGAAGGTGATTGCACTGTATTTTATATTTTTTAAAGCCCGTACAGATAATTCCGAGAAAGCTTTGTTCTTGTCAATATAACTTAAAAGTTTAAAAGCTTGATACAGCGCAAAGTAAAACGGTAACACCGATGCATACAAATCAAAGAAAATGAGATATTTCAGATAAGTATAATCCGGATACAATTCCACTGCATAATTGGCTATCTCAGGCACTACAAATATGCATAAAGCAAGAACTGGAATGCCAATAAGAATAAGAGCTATCTTTAAAAAGAGTGTTGATCCTAGTTTCATTAAAAAGCACCTCACTTGTTTATTATTGAGTTTACTTTAACATAGGTTTTATTGTTTATCAATATATTTTGATTGATATACAATGTATATAGATTGTTTTGCACATCATTATAACTTATCAACAGAAAAACCCAGCTGCAGCTAGAAAACTGCGCAACTGGGTTTTAATTTAATATGGGTATTGATGCTGCAAACTCTGAATGGTTACCCACAATTATTATAACAAACCTTATATCTTATAAGCCTTCATCGCTTTTCTAATCTCTTTGATGGTTGGTCGCTTGCCGTACATCAATACGCCAGTACGGTAGATCTTGGCGGCCAGCCAGCCAAAGATGAAAGTGGTAACTAGAAGGATAAGCAGCGATACAATGATTTCCCAGATAGCCACATCACCTATACCTATACGCAACAGCATGCTGAGCGGGGAGGTAAATGGAATATAGCTCGCTACCTTGATGAGCGTCGTATCCGCGTTGGAAATACTGAACAACGGAAGATAGAAGTTGACGAAGCCCAGCATCAGAACTGGCATGATGGCTTGCCCCAAATCTTCGGTACGGCTGACAATCGAACCTACTGCCGCATACATCAAGGCATACAGGAAGTACCCTAGGATATAGAGAACCAACCCGTACAGCAGAATGCTGATATCGAACTGGCCTAAATCCAGATCAAAGTCAGTCAAGATGCTAGCATTATGCGGAAGCAGCAGATTGGCAGCTACAGCTGCGGCGATAATACCAATTTGCAGCAATCCGACCAGGAAAATACCGATCACCTTGCCAAACATCTGCGTTAAAGGCGAGGCGCTCGTAATGAGAATTTCCATGATCCGCGAGCTTTTTTCCGAAGTAATCTCCGCCGAGATCATATTTCCGGTCATCGTAATGGACATAAAGAACAGAATCAACAGAACATATACAATTACATAGTTAATAATGGGTGGTGCTTCTTTCGTTGCTTCCCCACCATCTACTCCAGCGCTCAGCTGCTCTGTACCAATCTGTACCGGTGCAAACATGGCAGCTACCTGCTCCTGAGTCAGCTTGTCACCCACGATAAGCTGTGTATTCGCCTGCTGCAAAGCGCTCTGCAGATAGACCTGTACATCCCCTTTTAGCTCCCCATCTTCACTATGGTAAGTGACTGACGGAATCCCTTCACCGGTTGGCTCAGCAAAAGTAAGATAACCTTCTACCTTCCCATCATCCAGTGCCTTCTTCAGGTCTGCATTATCAACAGAAGCATACTGATTCACCGTAACCTTGGCCAGACCTTCAGGTGGAATGTAAGCCTTCAGCAATTCAGCCGTTCGATTTCCTTCTTCGGCAATAACACCAACCTGAGTAATATTGGTTGCCGCGTCATCACCCTTAAATAATTTGATCATATAAGGAACGTTCATCCCAATGCTGAGCAGCAATACGAGAATCAAGGTTGTAATCATAAAAGACTTCGTTTTCACTTTATTCTTAAAGGTAAAGCCAATAATGGTCCCCATTTTATTCATGAGATTCACCCACCGCTCTGATAAAGATTTGATTTAACGTTGGTTCTTTGATTTCAAAATGCTCCACTTCGCTCTGCCCAATCGCCAGCTGCAAAATGCGCTGTGCTGCGGCAATGTCGCTAATGCTTAGCAGGTAGCCCCGTTCCTGCCGCTCTACAGCGGTCACGCCCGTGATACCCTCCAGACCGGATACTTCCCCAGCTGTACGAAGCAGTACCTCTTCACGAGGGTAACTATTCTTAATCTCCCGGATATCCCCCTGCACAACAGTATTTGCCCGATCCAGAATGGTAATCTGGCGGCATAACTCTTCGACATGCTCCATCCGGTGAGTAGAGAATAGAATGCTTGTACCTTGGTCTCGCAATTCCCTAACCGTATCCTTGAGCAGCTCCACATTAACTGGGTCCAGACCACTGAAGGCTTCGTCAAGGATTAGAATTTGCGGCTTATGAACAACCGCAGCGATAAAGCCCATTTTTTGCTGATTCCCCTTGGAGAGCTCTTCAATCTTCTTATTGTAATATTCCGGTACGTCAAAGCGGTCCAGCCAATAGCGCAGGCTCTTATCTGCATCGCTGGTAGACATTCCGCGCAGTCGGGCCAAATACACGATCTGGTCACTGACCTTCACCTTCGGGTACAAACCCCGTTCTTCCGGAAGATAACCCATAATCTGCTGAAGCCCACTGTTAAACGGTTTGCCGTTATACAGAATTGTCCCTTCATCCGGATAGATCAGACCAAGCACCATGCGCATGGTCGTCGTTTTCCCCGCTCCGTTAGCTCCAAGCAAGCCGTAAATCTCTCCTTGGCCCACACTGAGGTTAATGCCGTTTACAGCGGTCTTGTCACCGTACTGCTTTACTACACTTTCAAGCTTCAAAGCTTCCATTCTTCATACCCCTCTCATCTGATCAATCAGGATCGGACGATGTCCCTGTGTCCATAAACTCAATATTTCATCCAATTCAAGACTGCGACTCTTGATAACCTTTACGCCTAAAGAATGAATGCGTTCCTCAATCTGCTGAAATTGTTGTGTAATAAATGAAGCTACCCCAGGTGTCTCCATGGCAAAGTGCACACTTCCCGGCAGTTCTGCTGCCAGATCGGCAAGTTCCTCTTCATCATTGGCATGAATCCACACCTCACTCCATAAGCCAAAAAGACTGTCCTTCTCGGCCATGCCGAGTACTTGCCCCTGATGCATGAGCACAATATAATCAGCCAGCCGACGAACCTCCTCCACATTATGGGTGGACATGATGATCGTCGCATTGCTCTTATCCATATACCTGGTCAGCATTTCAATCATCATCTTCCAGGCAAAAGGGTCCAGCCCCGAAGAGGGCTCATCCAGCAGCAAAAGACTTGGACATGCCGCAAGCGCAGCGGCTATTTCGAACTTACGGCGTTCACCCTTGGACATTCTGCCAAGCGTTAAATTGCGCGGCACTTCAAACTTAGTAAGTAACTCCTCAAGATAAGCGTTGTCCCAAAGTGGGTACCAATGACTCCTAAACCTGGCTGCATCCATGGTAGTCCAATGATTCTCTTCTGTAAGCGAGATTTCCGGGACATAAGCAATGGCTTGGCGAAGCTCCAGCGGCAGGCCACTCTCATGTTTGTTTTCGAACCAGTGTATCTCGCCCTCCTCGGGATTCGTTAGTTGCAGCAACATATGCAGCAGAGTGCTTTTGCCAGAACCATTCTGACCTACCAGTGCGGTAATATAGCCTTGCGGCAGATTTAGTGTTAATGGACCTATCGTCTTGTTACGCCGCTCTTTACGCACATTCCGCAGTTCTATTGCCATCTGTACCATTAAGTGCGCCCACCTTTCATTCCAGTCCTTTGTACTTGCGCTCTACAATTTCCTGAAAGATCTGTTGTAGCTCATCAAAACTGCACTGAACCGACTGCGCAACTTCTACCGCACTCTCTAGTGCCTTACGAACCGCATCCTGTTTGTAACCCTCCATCGCACCATCCCCTACATGAGAGACAAAAGTACCTGTTCCTTGCCTTGTCCGCAGTAGACCCTCATTCTCCAGATCCTGATATACTCGGCGGACAGTAATGACACTGCATTTCAGATCTGCGGAAAATTCACGGATAGAGGGGAGCAGTGTTCCTTCTGTAATTACTCCGCTTATGATTAGCGATCTGAGCTGCGTCTCAATCTGATGGTAGAGCGGCTCAGCGCTATTCTCATTGATTTGTATCGGTATCCACATGCTTCACATCCCGCCTTCCACTCTGCCATGTCGGATGACCATTCTGCCAGTTGGATTCTTCATATAAGGTCCCGGCTCTTTAGCCGATGTATAGTCCATTTAGAGAACAACTGAACGGAAATCATCCCCAGCAGCAGCATTCCCCACATGATTGGAGATAACAGCCCCCACTCCTGCGAATACGAGATACTATAGAGGAACAAGTTGCCTCCAGCCAGCCAGATCAAGAATGTACTTCCCATAGAGAGCAGCACAATCAGTATGGTAAGCCAGAAGTAAGCTCTGCCACTAACCAGTAGTTCCATACTGATGTATACCCCAGTCAACACTAACCCCAAGCCAACCCAGCTCAAGGCAAAGGACAGGTACGAAGACAAAGACAGCTCTATCCTCAAATGACTGCTTAAGATATACATTAAGACAAAGAACAGCCCCCCATTCAGAACGAAAGCGAGAACAGCCTGAAATTTTCTTTTACATAATATAACGGCGGATGGGATAGGCATACTTCGAAAATACGCTAGCGTCTTTGTGTATGGATCCTCACTCCAATATTTCATCGTACGACGGGAGAAGGTAAATCCCAACATCGGGATTAACGAAACCAGCAAGAAATCCACTAATAATGACCCGGTCTGCCCATTACTGTCCAATACGTCATCTACAACCATTCCTGTCAGTAAAGCCAAGTACCCCATAAAGAGGATCGAAAACAGAAAAGTCCACAGTACTCTCAGTTTGTCACCCCGAAAATCCCCTTGAATCATGAACCAGGCATCCTTTATCGTCTTCATGAATCAACCTCGCTTTACAATTTCTCCTATAGTAAACAACAATAAATTTAAGGCTGTGTTTCTGTGTGCTTACTGTATATATCTATATACACAGTATATATCTATATACACAGTATATGCCCTTTATTATCCATCGTCAATCCTATTACTCTAAAAACAACAAAAAAACCGGACACTAATGTGCCCGGTTCTTAAGTTCCGTAGGGAATTATGTAGGGATAGCTTTAGTATGATTCGCAAAAAAAGGGTAAAAACTAAGAGAACTCAGTACTGATTAAGGATACTAAAAAACGGGTATTTAATCTAAAATTCGACAAAATTATGTCGAAAAATAACGTAAATGTCGTACAATATCACTTATACGACATTTATAACGACGAAAATGAGTGTATTTCGCATTTATGCATAAATTTCACCCTCCTAGTATTATAGGACATTTGTATAATACTGTATAGTTATAAAATGAGAATATAGTGATATTCTGTCTTATTGTGTCTTATTCAATAAAAGCACGCAGGCTATCTTCCACAAAATCCGGAGCAGCCTTTTGAATTTGTTGAACGGTATGCAAGTAACGCTGAGTTGTATTGATATGAGAATGTCCAAGATTCTCCTGCACCTGCTGAAGAGTTGCTCCCTGCAGTAAGGCAAGCGTCGCATTGGTATGTCGCAGCCAGTGGGGAGTCAGTTTTTTTTCGATGAAGCTGAATTCACCGGCATTCTTAATAATTCGTTCCACCTGTCTTGAAGATAATGGAAACATCAGAAGCTCGCGATCCGGATCACCGTCTTCCGCAAGTGAGTTTGATAATTGGGAATATAATTCCCAAAGAATAACCGGCACTTTGATTTCTCTCCGTTTACCACCCTTTGCATTCGCAATGGTCAACCAAATCGAGGTTTCGAGTGGATC
Organism: Paenibacillus monticola; assembly: GCF_009664975.1. GTDB lineage: Bacteria > Bacillota > Bacilli > Paenibacillales > Paenibacillaceae > Paenibacillus_AQ > Paenibacillus_AQ monticola. The sequence goes on along the minus strand of NZ_WJXB01000009.1, from coordinate 31,664 downwards.
TGTATGAAAATCCCCCCATTTCATTGCAGTTAGCTCGGATACACGCAATCCTAACATTACAAGAGTTAGCCCGATTAGATAGTTCCGTAAGCTCTGTTTATGCAATTCGCGGAGTAAATCACCTACTTCTCTTTTAGTTAAAAAGTTCCGTCTACTGGTAATTGTAATAGTAGGTATTCGGACGCTAGCTGTAGGATTTTTAATAAAAAAAGCAATATGCTGATCACTTCCCCATTTATAAAATGATTTTAAGGGTGCTAGAAATGCAGCAATGCTTGCCGGAGCAAATTGCTTCGGATAGCTGTTTCCCCCTTGAATTAGAAATATTTTATAGGCTTCAATTTCCCTCCAGGTTACATCCTTTAAGGCCGTATTCGAGATGAACTTACGAAAGGCGATGATCGCCCGTTCATAATTCCGTCGTGTATTTACGTTTCTGCAACAGGTCGCCAAAAACATTTGGACGATTTGTTCATCACTGTTCGATGTCTCATCATGGTCTACAACAGCTAGTTGAAAATAAGTAGATGTCGTTCGCTCTGTGCTCATTCCATTACCCCTTCGTCGTTATAAATGTCGTATAAGTGATATTGTACGACATTATTTTGTTGCTTTTGTTCCTTTTTTTTCTCATGATGTTATTTTATGTATTGAATTTTGTGTGAATACGCAAGAAATAGTAAGGAGGGAGAAGCTTGGGGGAGTTAGCAGCACTGGTAAAAAAGGTACAAATTGCTCTATCGGAAGAAGCGCATGTGAGCGTATGGATGAATTTCCTGCGTAATAAGCATCCAGAGACTCATCGTCATTCCGTGAGAGTTGCCATTCTGGGGGAAGAATTGGCTATTTCGATGAAGCTTAGTGAAAAAGACAAGAATAATCTTGTGCGAGGGTGCTTTCTGCACGATATCGGGAAATCATTCATTCCTGTACATATACTAGATCAACAAGAGCCGCTTTCTGAAGAGCAATGGAATATTTTGAAGCTGCATCCTTTGCTTGGTGCGGAAATGGCCAAAGATTTCCCTGGTATTAATAACAGTATTACGGATGTCATCCGCTTCCATCATGAGAGATGGAATGGAACAGGTTATCCAAACGGTTTACAAGGAGATGACATTCCTCTACTCGCTCGGATATGCTCTGTTGTTGATGCTTATGATGCGATGCAATCCTTTCGCAGCTACCGTGAGCGAAGCTCCATAGAGCAAGCAAAAAATGAACTAAGAAGTGCAGCTGGAACACAGTTCGACCCTAATATCGTGGAACAGTTTCTTATGCTAACCGATCAGCAGCTAACTTTATAAGCTTGAGCTGTCTTGCAGAGGGACAGCTTTTTTGCATCCTCCCAACCTCAAAGTGGCCTGTGACCAGTTGCTCCAATTCGGAACAACAGATACACAGGCCGAGTCCTCTAAGCTTAAGCACCTAATATGACTTCCCAAACCGGCTTTGTGTGTCCACCTGGATACAGTATATAGAGCAGCACATACACCATAACACCGGTAATGGCGGTTACAAACCAGATCATAGATGTGATTCTGCCCCATTTGCGGTGTTTGGCATATTTCGCTTTAAATCCAAGCGTTAATGTGGTCAGTCCGAATACAGCCGCCACCGTTGCCAATACAATATGAAAGATTAGAAACACCTGATAAATCGTCTTTAGATTATCCGGCCCTCCCCATTCTGTATTGCCCACGAACAGTGTTCTTGAGACGTAGACGATGAAGAACAACATAGCCGCGATCGCGGCAGCAATCATCGTCTTCTTGTGTGCTTCGCGCTTGCCCATAATAATGAGTCTCCAGCCTATCGCCACCAACACCGCACTGATTACGATGAAAAATGTACTGATCGTTGGAAACAGTGTGAAAATATCCATGATTATCCTCCTCGACAGTCACCAGCTAAACCCGAGTCAAACGGCCTCCCTCCAGTTCGGAGGATGGCATAGATGCTTCTGCATCCTCTTGCCCGTTCTCTTTTTTATACCAATGATAGAACACATAAGCAAGCATAGAGGCAAAAATAAATTCCTGAATGAATTTCATCGCAATGCCTCCGACCTGCTGATCCACCTTTGGGGACATGATTCCGAAGAATGTCGGGCCTCCAAATGCCTGCAACAAGGCTGTCGGATTCCCCGCTACACAATAGCCCATGGCCTGCGCCCAGGTATCCGGATCACTATACGTGGCATACAGTGGATGATCCGCAAAGATAATCAACCCGCAGGCAGGCGTCAGCAACACCATATTCAAGAAGATAAAACCAATCTTACCCAATCCGTCAACCATCCGGTGCTCCGGCAACGGATTAATCAATGTCCACCACATCAAGGCAGATGTCAGAAATAATACGGCATAGTAGCTGCGATGAATTGTAAAATGCAGCATCACATAGTCATGAACAACCGGAATATGGTACAGAGAGAATAATCCATTGAACAGGAGCGCAGCCACAATAGGGCGAGCAAGAAAGGATAAACGCTGCAGTGGGTTAACTCTTAGCGCAGCCCGCCATATAAAGTCCGGGATGCCCAACATGATTAACGGCACGGCTACCAGATAGGACAAGGCCATACTGACCATATGGAAGGAAAACATCAGATGCCCCAGCAGGCTAAGTGGGCCTCCTTGAGCCAGATAGAGAAATATCATTCCACAGACAAACAGCCCCCGCCGCCAGAGAGGCACAGAGGTTGATCCAGGAAACCATCCGGCAAGCGGACCGATCAGCACGAAATAACCAGCAACCAGAAGCAGCATCACTGCCAGAAAGAGCGGACTCCACAGATCGACAAAGCTAAAATATTCTAATCCCAGCATGGCCTAAGCCTCCTCGCGGGCATTCTCTTGGTAGGGATGGTATTCAAGTTCCACAATCAAAAAAAGGGGGGCATCGCAGCCCACCTCTATCTCTCCTGGCTTAATCCCACCAGACCCAATACAGCGACATTACAATACAGGTGCCAGCGATAAAAAATCCACCCAGCATAAAAATAATTGGCAGCAAATGTCCCTTGTCCTTCAGATGCATCCAGAAGCCCATCTGCAGAATCACCTGCAGCACTGCCATTACCAGTAGGATAATAACGGCAAAGGTAGCATTGACACCGCCAGCCGCCACAGCGGCAAAGGCAATTAGTGTCAGGACGATGGAGAATATAAAGACTACTATATGCCGCTGCGGCCCTTCATGCCGGTGGCGATGCTTAATTCCACCCTCTGGCGAATGCTGATCAGTCGTCATGGCCTTAGCCCACCTTTCCGAGCAGGTATACAACCGTGAAGATAAAGACCCACACCACATCGATAAAATGCCAGTATATAGCCGACACATACACTTTGGGTGCAGTCACAACCGTCAGCCCCTTACGGGACATCTGTAAGATCAGGACGAATATCCAGAGTATCCCAAAAGCTACGTGAGCGCCGTGAAAGCCGACCAATGTATAGAATGCAGAGCTGAATGCACTTGTTGTCATTCCGAATTCCTCATGCCTAATATATTGACTAAACTCATAAATCTCAAGAATAAGGAAGCCTAATCCGAGCCCAACGGTAACCAGTAGCCAGTTGCGCAATAACGCTGGGCGGTTTCGATGCATGGCCTGAATCGCAAACACACTAGTCAGACTGCTCACCAGCAAAATAAAGGTTGCTGCCGCAACAAGCGGCAGATGGAACAGCTCATTAGCAGTAGGTCCGTCATTCGTCTGGTTACGTAGGGCCAGAAAAGTAGCGAACAAGGTGCCGAAGAGCACAGCCTCACCGCCCAGGAAGAGCCAGAAACCCAGCACCTTATTACGGCCCTCCAGAGTCGCCTTTTCCGGCTCGTAGGGAAGAGTATTATTAGCAGCTTCTGCGTGTGGCGTTGTCATATCTGCTCACCTTCCAGCTCTTCAGGTTCAATATGCCAGCCCTGATCGTCAAACAATGATCTCATCAGCATGGACCCAAATGTAATAAGAAGACCGATTGCCGTCACCAGGTAATTATTAAACATAAAGCCGACAAAGTCGCTTTTGAATTCATCCCGACTGAACATAAAGCCAAGTCCGGCGATAAAGATTCCAACTGACATCAAGAACGGTAGCATGGTTGCCGATGGCATATGAATCGAACCTACTGGTTCTGCCGGAGTCATTTCTGTATGACCCGCTGTTTTTTCTTTCCAAAAAGCATCAATCCCGCGTACGAGCGGCGTCTGCTTAAAGTTATATTCTGGCGGCGGAGAAGGGATAGACCATTCCAGTGTCCGTCCATCCTCCCACGGATCAGCAGCAGCATCCGCAGGTTTTCTCGAAGTTAAGAAGATATTGGTCAGGAAGATAATCATCCCCACACCCATCAGAAACGCACCGATCGTACTGACCAGATTAAGCACATCGAAGTGCTGATTTGGCAAGTATGTGAATACGCGGCGCTGCATGCCCATCAAGCCTAGAAAATGCTGTACAAAGAAGGTCAAATGGAATCCCAGGATGAAAGTCCAGAACGTCCACTTACCCAGCTTCTCACTAAGCATGCGCCCGAACATTTTGGGCCACCAATAGTGCAGTCCCGCAAAGAGGCCAAGCACCAAGCCACCCACAATAACGTAGTGAAAATGCGCTACAACAAAATAAGTATCATGGAACTGGAAATCTGCAGGCGCGGAGGCCAGCATGACACCCGTTACTCCACCCATCGTAAACGTGGGGATGAAGCCAACAGCGAACAAGTTCGGCGTGGTAAAGCGTACTTGCCCGCCCCACATGGTAAGCAGCCAGTTAAAGATCTTAATCCCTGTCGGAACAGCGATCAGCATCGTCGATACCGAGAACAAGGCATTCGCTACGGGTCCAAGACCCGTTGTGAACATATGATGCGCCCAGACCATGAAACCAAGAAAGGCAATTAGAATGGTTGCGAACACCATCGAGCTGTACCCAAACAAGCGTTTACGTGCGAAAGTAGGAATCACCTCAGAAATAATTCCGAAAGCAGGCAGAATAAGTATATATACTTCTGGATGACCGAATATCCAGAAAATATGTTGCCAGAGGATCGGGTTGCCCCCAGCGCCAACCTCGAAGAAATTAGCCCCGATAATCCGGTCGAACGTAAGCAGGACCAACCCTACTGTAATTGCGGGAAAAGCAAACAATATAATCGCAGAGGTTATAAATGTAGTCCAGGCAAACATCGGCATGCGCATAAAGGACATTCCCGGTGCGCGCATCGTAATGATCGTTGCCAGAAAGTTAATACCCCCGATCAGGGTCCCGAGACCGGCAATCTGTAGCCCAATCGTATAAAAGTCTACCCCATGTGTAGTGCTGTAAGTACTCGTGGACAGGGGGGTATAAGCAGTCCAGCCCGCATCGGGAGCGCCACCCATAACCCAGCTAAGATTGAGCAGAATACCGCCGAACAGAAAGGTCCAGAAACCGAGCGCATTCAGAAAAGGAAAGGCTACATCACGTGCGCCGATCTGCAGTGGGATAACCGCATTCATAAGTGCAAAGATGACCGGCATGACACCAAGGAAAATCATCGTTGTGCCATGCATCGTAATCAGCTCGTTGAACGTCTGGGCATCCAGAAAGCTGTTCATCGGCTTAATCAGCTGGATACGGATCAGGATGGCCTCAAATCCTCCAATTCCAAAGAACAATCCCCCAGCAATAAGGTACAGAATCGCTATCTTTTTATGATCGACGGTGGTGATCCAATCCATCAGCCCGGTATGTCGCTTGACGCTGTGGCCATGTCCTAAAGGCTTGGAAGGATTTAAGGTATGCGCTGCTTGAGCCAAGGTTCGTCCCCCCCTTTTTAAAAAAGCTGTTCTCTAATCGGCTAAGTCATCAGTCCAGTGTATAGTTCGCCAGATAGGCAGCGATGCCGTCAATCTCTGCATCACTCAAGCCCAGGTCTTTGGGGTTAGGCATCAGATTGCCAGGCTTCACACTCTGAGGATCATGCAGCCAAGTCTTGAGGTTCTCTTCTATGGGAGCCCCATCAACACCCGTATCGTCATTAAGCAGAATACCGGCAATGGCTTCACGTGAACCGATCCCAGTCAGGTTCGGGCCAACGGCTAGGCCCTGATCCCCTATCGCATGGCATTTCAGGCATTGATTCTTAAAGGTCTTGGCAAGCTCCGGATCTTCCGGCAGAACAGCTACTGGCGACTTCATGGAAGCTATCCATTGCTCGAAGGCGTCTTCACTGACCGATTTCACTTTGAATTCCATAAGTCCATGGGAAGGACCGCACAGCTCGGCACATTTGCCACGGTAAACGCCTTCATTAGGCGCACTAAAGCTGAAACGGTTAATGGTTCCGGCAGGGTTGGTATCTATTTTACCGGACAGGGACGGTACCCAGAAGGAATGCAACACATCGGCTGTTGTCAATTCAAATGCAATATCCTTCCCCTTAGGAATAACCAGATCCTGCGCGGTCTTCACCCCGTAATCGGTATATTCGAACTCCCACCAGAATTGGTGGCCGGTTACTTTGACCTTAATCGCATTTTTATCATTGGCATGATCATTTCCGGCAGCAAATACTGCCTTTACTGTTGGAACCGCCAGCACCACTACCAGGATAAGTGGAATAACCGTCCAGAGGACTTCCAGCTTGAAATTTCCTTCAACCTGCTTTGGAATCTCCTGTTGTCCCGGCTTTCTGCGGAAACGGATGATTACATAAGCTGCAATCGAAAAGACGATCAGCAGTACAACGACCATGATAGCGATCGACAGCTTCATAAGCCCCAGAGAGCTTTCCGCTGCAGGTCCTTGTGGTCTAAGTACTGACAAGTCCTCTCGTCCGCAGCCAGCAAGAATAAGTCCAAAAATAGCGGTCATGGGGAGGAGTCGCTTTACAGCCTGCCACGTTTTCATCATTAATCTACCCCGCTTTTCCGAATTCGTAGATTTCTGTATTTTTCCTGTCAATTATAATAATCACTCTTAATATAAGTTTATAGGGGTGTTTTGTCAATCGTTCACAACTAGTTCACAATGACTTTGTGGATATGTAAAAAGCTTGTCAAATATGAATTTAAGAACGCTTTCAGAAAACGAATAGTTCTGGTATAATAATATAAAGCGCTTACAAATATAATTGTGTCTATTAATTCATTTGACTAATCTGCTAGAGACGCTGCGCTTATTTAAGGTTGCGCACAAAAAAAACCGATTCCGATGACAGCACGCTGTCCGGGCACGGTTTATGAGAATCCTCATGGATGTAAGCTCAGAAATGATGAGTAAGAAAAGCAAGGGGCAAGCCTATCTGTATTTAGGAGACGGATGAGTTCATCCTTACCAACTCATGCTCTACGACCATGGTCAGCTCTTCTTCATAACCTCCCGTAATCCGATACTTCCGGACATACTCCTTTACGAACTTCTTCGGGTCTTTGGGCCGGAAAATGCGTGTCATTTCCCGTAGACTTTCCTTGACTTCGTTATGACCTTTACTTGCCATGATCAGTTCCCTCCCAAAACATTAAAAATGAATGCTCCGTTGCAGAGAATGCATGATGAAAAGTGCGCCGTAACTTCGAAATGCAAGTAAGTATCCTTTACACATACGTGGCTTGCATTATCCGCCAAAACAATAGATCCATGAACTGAAGATTTGGAAACATCATCTTGCCGGTGAAGCAGGTTCGTCGTGATTTGGGCTGAGCGTTGTAAGGTGACTATTGAGTAGATCACCTTGACACTATAGTTACCCGAAGAGCCTCTTACTGAATCACTCCTTTCGGGCCTTATCGTTATATTGTATCATATTCCGGCCTAACTTCCACCTTTCCTGATAAAATGTATTACTGGAATTTTTTTTATTTTACAAGCGAAAACGAAAGCACTAGGCTGTTCTATATATATCGGAAGATATTTAGGAAGACTGTAGTCTTCCAGCTATTAGCCGTTATATGGCCATTTAAATCCACATACTTTGTCCGGGCAAATCATAGGCTTCTAAGGAAGAAGGAAAGCCCGGTTGCCAAGCTACAACACCTGACTTAAGTCATCCCCTTCTTCTCCATGCCACAAGGAGAGTGAGCTAATTGTCCCCTTTCAAATCATCTACTGGATTACCCGATAATATTGCGGGTGCACTCTGTTATTTCTTCCCTTTTATTGGCGGCATCATCTTTCTTGCCCTTGAGAAACGCAGCCGCTTCGTGCTGTTCCATGCGCTGCAGTCGCTAATTGCCTTCGGAGTACTGATGATCTGTCATGTCTTGAGCGCTGCCATTCCCCTATTAGGACCGCTACTTGAGGTAATCTTCTCCCTATGCGGCTTGACCGTGTGGCTGCTGATGATTTACCATGCTCTGAGCGGTAGATGGTATAAACTGCCTTGGGCCGGAGAGTTTGCTGAAAGCCAGCTTCACCATCTGTAAGGCAAAGCTCTCCCCTCTTAAAAAGGATTCCCTTTTGGCCCTTCACTCTTTACAATGGAGACAGAACATCCATTGTACATTCAGAGGTTGGAGGAACATACATGTATTTATTTATCATAAATCCCCGCTCCGGCGGTGGTGCGGGGCATCGCACCTGGCTGAGCGTTGAGAAGCTGCTTAAAGAGCGTAAAGTTTCCTATGAGAGCTTATTTACTCATAGCGCAGATGAAGCGGAACAACTGGTAGCAGAGCGGCTGTCGCACCAGGAGAATTGGACTGCAGCTGTCGTCATCGGTGGTGATGGTACCATCCACAGTGTGCTCGGGGCTCTGCGGCACTCACGTGTACCGCTGGCAGTTATTCCCGCTGGCTCCGGCAACGACACGGCCCGCGGCTTCGGCATCCCCCTTACGCTTGAAGCGGCGCTGGAAGTTGCGCTTAGTGACTGTTATCTCGAGTCTGATCTTCTCTCCGGCGCGGACGGATTAACCTTAACCGCCGTAGCCAGCGGCTTCGACGCTCAGGTGTCGGAGAATGTGAATACCAGCTGGTACAAACGGCTGTGCAACGCCATTGGGGCCGGACAGCTGGCCTTTATCATCGGCATCTTGCATACGCTGATAACCTTTAAGCCCTGCCGCGTGAGCGTGGCCTGCGATGGGACAGAGCATGTCTATGAGACGGCATGGCTTGTCTCTATCTGCAACCTGCCTAACTACGGCGGCGGGTTCTTGATCTGCCCGCAGGCGAAGGCCGATGACGGCCACCTCGACGTCTGCGTCGTACACGGGTGCAGCCGCTGGCAGCTACTGCGGCTGTTCCCGACGGTACTGAAGGGCAGGCATGTGACGCTGCCCTTCGTGTCCATGCTGCGCGGACGTAGCGTAGCCGTCACCTTCGCGCAGGCGCGTCACGCCATTGGCGACGGCGAGAGCCTTGGCACCGAGCCGCTAGCCGTGCGCTGCGAGTCTGGAGCGCTGCGCGTGCTCTCCCCGCAGGCCGTCAGCAGCGTTCTGGCTGCGGCCGGTACTGCAGCATCCTGCCAAGCGAGCGGCTAGGCTGGGAACCCGCAACTGAAGCAGGGTCCTCTGGACTTGTTGCTTCAGTTACCCTGAACAGCAAAAAGCAAGCTTCCAGAGATCAGGAAGCTTGCTTTTTGCGTTCCATACTTGTTTACATTAAAAGATTAATCCTCTTCTACGAATAAGATTACTCCATCCTCCAGCGAGGCGATCCGTACGAGCGACTCCACACGGTAGCCAGCTTCCTTCAGCAGCCGATTTCCTGGCTGGAAGGCTTTTTCGATCACAATCCCAATTCCAACAACCGTGCCTCCTGCCTGCTCCACAATACGGGCAAGACCGAAGGCTGCCTCACCGTTTGCCAGAAAATCATCTACTATCAGCACACGTTCGCCAGAAGCAATGAACTTTTTGGAAACCGTAATTTCATTACTTTCTTTTTTCGTAAAAGAATAGACCTTCTCCACAAAAATATCTTCCGTCAGAGTCAGCGATTTCTGCTTACGGGCAAAAATCAACGGCACCTCAAGCTCCAGTGCTGTCATAATCCCCGGAGCAATACCGGAAGACTCAATGGTCAGCACCTTAGTAATCTCTTCACCCGCAAAACGGCGGGTAAACTCGCGGCCCACTTCACGCATCAGAAACGGGTCCATCTGGTGATTTAGAAAAGAATCCACCTTGAGCACGCCTTGACCGAGTACAATACCTTCATTAAGTACCTTTTGCCTCAATAACTTCATATGTGCTCACTCCTTCTCCCCGCAAATGGACCCATTCTTCCTAGGCTACAACCCTGTTGGCTTCTGCGGCAACAAATTACCCACAATTGTTTTGAGATTATGATCCTCTTTATAATTGTCTTTGCCATTATCGAAGCTAGTGATACGGATCTCCGAAAAAGGATCTCCGGGATTCAACGGCTTAAATATCAGCTTCTCCCGATCCTCCAACCTCACATTAAACTTCATTTCCTTAAACATATCGATTAGCTGAGTTTCGCCCGGTGTTTCTCCATCATCCAGAAAAAGCAGGCCGCGTAAAGGCTTGGGTCCATCCTTATGCTGCACTTCAAAATGAACGATACATTCCATGCTTGTCACCTCCCTAAATTAGTTTCCTTCATTCTTTATTCTTCATCTTCATCCTGCATAACATATTTACCATATATATGGTTGTAACGCTCACCATAACGCTTCTCCAGCTCGGCGCCCATATCCTGCTCCAGCTCAAAAAGCACCATTTCCTGTGTAAAGTGGTTGAGTAGCAGCTCGATCAACACGGAATGCTCCGTTACTACCGCTTGTGCTGTTCCGTCCTCATAACGCATGCCCAGCATACACCAGCTGCGGTCAATCACGAAAGAGAACTTTCGTCCGTCACTCCGCCGCTGCTTGTCTCCCAAAGGAGGCCAAGTCGGATAGGGAGCAGGAACAGCATTCCCGCCGTCGAAGGCCCAGAGCAGCTTCACTCCCCGTAACTCAGCCTGTTCAAGCTCACTGCGCAGAAGCGAGGCTTCCTCCCGCCACATATCTACTACAATTTCCTGCTCAGCCAGATTTAGCTGACGAACCAAAGCGCCCAACACATTGCGATCGCCCTCCACGTTATAAAAAGAGGGGCTGACCGGGCCACCGCGCGGCATTTCACTTTCCATATAAGCGAGAGAGGCTTGAACCCGGCCAGAGATCATGGTAGCCAGCTCATCCGGGTTCAGCACACTATAACGTGCTGGCTCCCCTTCTCCACATCTTACGTATCCTTGCTGAGTCAAGCGCTGCAGCGCCGCATATACATTAGACCTTGATACTCCAAGCTGTTTGGCTACCTCGTAACCCGAAGCCTGACCTTTAGTGGCCAGCTCCACCATGATTTTGGACTCCATCTCTGTGAAGCCCAGATTACGCAGATGCAGCAGCAGCTGTTCCATTCTTGTTGTCCCCCTAGCTGACTGTATAACTTTACTCTAGATTTGCTCCGAGCCGCAGCGAGAGCACCACATCGAGCCCTTAGGCAGATCAGCCCGGCAAATTTGGCACTTCACCAACTCCCGAACTCCGTCACTCTCGCTGTCTGCAGCTTCTTCCACATGTTCTGTTGCCTGCCAGTCACGAATACGCCGGTCAAGCTCAAGTTGTCTCTCCCGCTCACGTTCCAGCTCATCGGCCTGACGTCGCCCGCGTTCGGAATCTTGGCTGTTTCCCGTATAATCCTCAATGGGCTGCTCAACATCCGATTTCAGAACCTCAGCATAAGCAGCTTGTTGTTCCGGTCTCATGGCCAGTTCCTTCTCCTCATCCGTTAGTTCGTCCGCGCCGTAGTATTGGTCCTCGTCCTCATCTACAGGCACCACTTGTACGGTAACCGGTGTGGGCGGTACCTTTCTAGAAGTCACGGGCTCCTCCAGCTTCCGTCCGCAGTTCGGACAAAAGTTGGCATTCAGGGCAACAACATACCCGCATGTGCATAGCCGCTCATTCTTCAGCTCGGCAATTCGTGAGCGCAGGCCTTCGATCTTCTCCTGCAGCTTATTGCAGGTACGTGACAGCTCTACCATTTTGCCTTCGGCCACAGACATATCTCTTGAACGGTATCCCTCGTAGAAAAGCTTTCCCATTTTGACAAATTCAATTTCCATCTCACGCTCGATATCGGAAATATGGCCATTCAGCTTACCGACCTCTACGGAGTTTTGCGCTTTTTCGGAAACTCGATTGGCACCATCTTTGATACGTTGGATTAAATTCATTGTAGTTCCTCCTTCTCCACAGTAAGAACAGGGTCGAGTGACAGCCCCAAATCCTAATTAAGGTAACTCTTTATACGCCCCCTCTGTAACGGAAACGTGTTACTATCATACCAAATGTATCACACAGATTCATAATTTGTCGTTCCGTGTATTAATAATAACTATGATTATGACGAATCTTACAAGAAGATGGGAGGAAGTTATCTTGCCAGCTAATGAATTAAAAAAGCATTATTTCGTGTCCGTTAACCATGGCCTGATTCAAGAAGTACGTAATGACTCCAATGAATTTGATGTGTTGTTAACAGCGGATGAGCTTACCACTCTGCAGAATCTACTCGACAATCTGCAGAAGGGTGATGAGTATGCCTTCCGCCGCGCTTTTGTGCCCTATAAATCTGCTGACCATGATGAAGCCATTGACCAATTCGATGAACAAACCATTCAATTATTTCAATATTTGCGTCAGCATGGCAGCATTGAGACTCAGCAGACCATTGATGAGCTCGGTGTGCTGGCCAAACTCAGAAACACGGGATATCAGGATAAAGGCTACGATGGAGGCTCCCCCACCAACAAATAATGATATAACCTGTTCTTAGCTTTATGTGCAGTTATACGTCTTTCCCTTAAGAATGTTTCCATAAAGTCTTTGTGCTGCACTTTCTGCAACCACTGTCCCCGGCCCGAACATTTTTTACGTTTGAGTCTTATTTTGCTTCTGGAGCTCTATATCGGTTAAACTGGTGTAGTCACCAATAACGTAATTCGGGAGAGTACCAGTGGAAGAACATGACAGCACACAACCTGCACTTAATCAGCTACAGATTCACGTTAAAGATCTGCAGCAGTGGCAGGGCAATGAGGATTTTGCCAACCAGGCTGAGGAATTCAAGGCATTACCGGCGCTCTATCGCCACGCTCTAAATGACCTGCAGAATAAGATCGATGTTATCAAGACAGAATGGCAAATCCGCGATGGCTTCAGTCCGATTGAGCATATCAAATCCCGGATTAAAGAGCCCAAGAGCATCCTGCAAAAGATGCAGCGCAAAGGCTATGAATTCAGCCTTGAGAATATGGAACTACACATACACGATATTGCCGGCATGCGGATTGTATGTGCATTCGTCAAAGATATATACCGTCTAGTAGATCACCTAAGTGTACGCGAGGATATTCGTGTATTGGAGATTAAAGACTATATCGCTTTTCCCAAGCCTAACGGATATCAAAGCCTGCATGTTATTGTGGCGATTCCGCTCGTCTTGATGGAGGGTACTCGCTGGGTCAAAGCCGAGATCCAGCTGCGCACTCTGGCTATGGACTTCTGGGCAAGCATGGAGCATATCCTGTATTATAAATTCGATAAGCAGCTCCCTCCTCATGTGGCGGAAGAGCTGAAGGAAGCCGCAAGGGCTGCCGATGAACTGGATCAGAAAATGCTGCGCCTGCGCCGTGAAATTCTCGAACTCACCGAGGGAGACAGTTTCGGCAACGGACATCGCAACAGCTAAATTAACTCTGTTTCTTGTACGAAATAAAAAGGCAGTCCTGCAACAGCTCAAGCTGGAACGGACTGCCTTTTTGGATTGCCTTCTTCTGAAGAGATGAGCTGGATCACCGCTTGGGCGAATGGCCCGCTCTTCCCGCAGCAGCTTGAGCCACACGCTGCATAATTAGGGTCAATCCCTCCTGTACTCTTGTGGTCTTAGGCAGCAAAGCTGCCCAATCCTCTGTTGCAACCGCTACAACAGACAGAGATGGGAAGGGGCGTGCCTCTATCTCATGGAATAGGGGGCCAGGCTGGTGAAGCGAGCCTTCAGCAGCAGCTTCCGCCAGCCATTCGCCTGAGGAGACCGCCGGACCTTTGCGTTCCAGTCGAGCCAGCTCTGCCGCCAGCCCACTCGTCGGTGTTGTTCCTACATCATCAGCAGTCTCGTTTTCTTCTTCAGCCCATAGACTAAATATACCATCAAGAAGTTCTGCTTTGGTTAATCCTCTAAGCGCAAGGGCCAGCAGGGGTTCCTCAGCCAGTCTTTTCTTGACCTGCTTCAGAGCTTCCTCCATATTCCCTCCTCCTGCTTGATCGAAGGATGCGTGCGCAAGCTCGGTATCGGTAGGCAGAAGCTCCAGTTCGTTAAGTCCGCTCAAGTGTCCCTGAAGCAGCGCGTACATCTCATTAGGGCTGAGTGCCAATCGCCGCAGCACTTCCTGTCTCCGGGTAACCGGCCAGACCGGAACCTTCAAAGAGAGAGGTTGGCCTGCCTTTGTTCCCTGCAGAATAGCCGGAGCGTCACCGCTGTTTAATATAGTCTGTGGGACCACCGCTTTCCCGGATAGCGGTATCCATGACGCTTTTAACACACCGGGGATAACTTCCAGCCGTAGCTCCAACTGTCCACTCATTTGTAGATCCCTCCTGTAACTCATATCTTCCCTTTACATCCAGTCCTGGCCCTGCAGCTCAATAAGCTCCTTGAGTTCATGGTTGGACATTTCGGTCAACCAGGTTTCACCAGAGCCCACAACCTGCTCGGAGAGATTCTTTTTACGTTCAATCAGCTCGTCAATCCGTTCCTCCAGCGTTCCTTGGCAGATCAGCTTGTGAACATGCACATTCTTATTCTGGCCAATCCGGAAGGCCCGGTCTGTTGCCTGATTCTCGACTGCCGGATTCCACCAGCGGTCATAATGGATCACATGGTTAGCACGCGTCAGGTTCAACCCTACTCCCCCGGCTTTAAGGGAAAGTACGAAGAATGCGGGGCCCTCCCCCTCCTGAAAAGCATGTACCATCTCATCGCGTTCCCGCTTCGGAATTCCGCCATGCAAGAACAGTGGAGCTGAGCCGTATCGCTTGGTCAGTCGGCTGACCAGCAGTTCACCCATTGCTACATATTGTGTGAAGATCAACGCAGACTCGCCTAGCTCGGCAATATTGTCAAGTACCTCGAACATCACTTCCATTTTGCCGGATTGTTCGTTGCGCTGACCGCGTCCTTCCTCTTTCCGGAAGAGCTGAGGGTGATTACAAATCTGTTTCAGCTTCGTTAGAGAAGACAGAACCAGTCCGCGGCGAGCCATTCCGGAGCGCTCACCGATTACACCGAGCATTTCATCTACGACTCCCTGATATAACGCGGCTTGAGTTTCCGTCAAAGGACAATAGGACTTCAGTTCCAGCTTCTCCGGCAGATCCTTGGAGATGTCCGGATCGCTTTTGAGCCGGCGCAGTAAGAATGGAGATACCAGACGATGCAGCTCCCGCAGCCTTTCTCCGCCTTCGCCCGAAACATACCGCTGGCGGAAGGAGTGATAAGTACCTAAATAACCTGGGTTTAGAAAATGAAAAATGGACCAAAGCTCACCAAGCCGATTCTCTACTGGTGTGCCTGTCATGGCAATTCGGTGCGGTGCTGACAGCTTCATCACGCTTTGCGCCTGTTTGGTGCGATGATTCTTGATGTACTGCGCCTCATCCAGCACTACTGTGGACCAGTGGACACCCGCTAAATCCTCACTATCCCGGCCGGCCAAATGGTAGGTGGTTAACACAATATCATGGCTTGCTGCCAGATCCATAAAGCTTTCTCCACGCATACGTCGTCCCCCATGGTGAATATGCACTCTAAGTGAAGGGGCGAAACGCTGCAGCTCCCGCTGCCAGTTGCCCAGCAGTGAGGTCGGACAAAGAATCAACACCGGACTCTGCGCTTCCTTGGGAGGACCAGTCAGCGCACGGTCGAGCAGACAGGTAATGACCTGTATCGTCTTGCCCAAGCCCATATCGTCAGCTAGACACACACCAAAACCCAGTCCACTCAGGGCAGTCAGCCACTGATAACCCCGCTCCTGATAAGGTCTTAGGGTACCCTGTAGGCTATCTGGTACAGTGCGTACCGGAAGATTACGCAACACATCGCCGCGCATCAGCGAGGCCAGCAATCCAGACGTTTCCATGCCTGTAACAGACATACCCTTCCAGAGTCGGTCCTCACCATCCTCGGCTTCCAGCCGCATCCAGTCTGCTGCGGACATTTCTCCGCTTTCATGACGCTTCATATATTTAAGAACCTGACGAATTTCCTTCGGATCTACCTCAATCCATTCCCCACGGAAACGTACAAAGGGCACACCCGCTTCAACTAAGGCATTCAGTTCCTCTTCAGTGATGGATGATTCTCCAAGGGACGCCTCAATACGGAATGAAATTAGTGCTTCCATACCAAGAGCCACCGGTGCAGGGCCGTCTGTTCCAATCTCCAACGGCTGCATCTGCATCTTCATGCCAATCCTACGGCGTCCCTCCCGACTCCAGCGAGAAGGCATCTGTACCGTTATTCCCCGGCTAGTCAATTCCTGTACACTTTCCTTCAGAAAGTAATACAGGCGTTGAGGCTCCAGATCAACACCATCCGGAGCCGGCACAGACAGCCCACGCTGAATATCCGGTGATACCTTCGCAGCTCGCCCCAGTACTGTAAGAAGCTGCTGCTGAATGTTACGGTAGCGTTTCCCCCATAACGTGAATTCCCGTTCCTTACTGCTCCAGACCGATTTTGCCGGAAGCCAGAATTCGCCTTCTTCTCTACTCTCTGCCCAGAAGGTTAAGCGCCAAACCTCGCTCTCGTCCCCTGGTGGCTCCAGACGCAGGCCAAGACCCAGCATTCCACTCCGCGCTTCCTCTGTCTGGGAATGGGGCATTTCATTGCCAGCCGTCTCGTTGACGGTGGTGAGCAGCTCGGTTACCTCTGCCGGAGTCCCCTGCACGGGAATATCACGACTGCCCGTGAGCAGACTATTCCACCATAGCTCCGTCAAAGGAGAGCGACCACGGCGATAATTAACCTTATACGGCGTCAGCTCACCTTCGATGCCTGCGATAACCCGCTTAATCTCCGCACTCATCACAGCTTGTAAAAAAGAGTACAGCACATAGCCTCCAGCCTCTTCACGCGAGGACAAATCACCAGCCTCTGCAGTATGAGTTCCCAAGGCAAGTACCGGCATGGATGCCGCCAGCTGCAGAAAGATTTCCTTATCCTCGGGGTTGCGAAAAGCAGGAGACCAGCAAGCCGTAGCTGCCTGTTCTCCTCCACGGCGGCGCGATCCCACGGGACGCGGCGGTAAAGCTCCCGGTGTAATTCCACCTTTGCCCATTAACTCCAGCGCAAAGCGGGTTACAGCAGCCCAGTACCGCAATTCACCACCTGGCTCCACTCCCTGACTTAAACATAGTGATTCATCCCAGGACAAAAGCAGTTCAAAAGCATCCTGAGGTACCAACGCCAATCCTTCAAGCGTTCGCCCAGGCAGCACACGCCGCACCGGTTTTCCTTCTACAGGAGGAACCGGATATTTCACTTCCGCCAAACGCAGCGCAGCACCCGTAAAAGGACGCAAGCCTCCCCGTAGCTCCAGCCTCTTGACCACACGGGTCCAGGCATCTACCTTCGGCTCTGAAGTTTCGCCGGAGAAGCAGAATAATACGTCCCCTAACCATATTGCATACAGATGCTTTGTCATCGGTGATCTCCTGTCTTTTAAGCAAGTAAGAAGAAACGGCTTTGCCATCCTTCTTTTGGATGGCGTCCGTCAAATACATATTGAAGCTATATAAATGAAACGGACGTCCTAGATACCATCGCAGCACTCGAACGCTCCTATATTTCCAAATGGATTTATCTTCATCTCTTCATCTTATACGAAAAAGCCCTGATTTAAAAACGTTTCTGCACATTTTCTGTAGATTTTAGCAGAAAATAAAGCGATTACCTCGAGTTAGGCCTCAATCTCATGTTATAATTGAGAAAATTTTACAGGAGTCGTGATTTATGAAGCATGGAACGCCTCTCATTAAAAGCAAACGTTCTTTAATTATCGCACTGATACTTTTTACCGTAATGATCGTATTTAGCATCCGCTACCCAGGTCCTGATACTCTGCTTGATGCTCTGTTGCGTTCCTTAGGCATCCCACTTTATTCACGATCGGCTTCTGAAACCGGACTCCATTCCTCAGGTATCTTCCTGACAGTTCTATTTATTGTTGCCCTTTTCTATTTGAATAAAGCGATCTCCAGACATCGCCTTGTGCTATTTTTTGCTGCCTTTATATGTTTAAATAGTGCTCCAGACTGGCTAGTTATCGGTTATCAGCATTATTTTGCATCCAGCATCTATGCGGTGGGACTTGACCCACACCAAGTTAATTGTAACTATGTATGGATTGAGCAACAGCTTAGCGGTAACTGTCAGTTACCCATCAAGAACCACAGCAAGGATGCAATAACAGTTCAGGCTGTACTCGAGCTCCCGATCGACTCCTTCTACCCAGTAGCTCAAGAGTCCATCCTACTATCTGACCTTGTACTGCAGCCTCGGGCGGACAATTCCTTTCATAAGGAGTTCAAGCTTGCCTTAACAAGCAATGAACCATTTAGTGGGCAGATCAACGGAGCATTTAAGATCACCCTCAGTGACGGACAGCATGCCCGAGTTTGGAAATAAATTAAGGGCTACCCTCTTCAGGACAGCCCCTTCCCACCAACATATTGAATTATCCCTTCTCCGCACTAATCATAAACTCTCCGCCTTCAGGAGCATCGCCCACCTGCACAATAATTCCACCCTTGTTTCCCTTTTGTACCCATCCTTCGCGACCATCCTCCAGTTGCTCCATGCTTATCTGTGAAAGTCCGCTTACAGCAGCTATTGTAAAGAAAGGATAACAGAGGGCAAACCGCAACACATCTCTATGCGGCTCGTAATCACGAAGGAGATAGGACCAACTGAGCTTTATGCTTGCTTCATCTCCGACTGCTTTTACGGCCAGCTCAGAGTAACGACCTCTCCTGTAGCCGAAGCTATGTCCGTCATCCTCATACAAGGTAAAGGCAGCATTGAAACCTACCTCAGCCTTCGCTCCATACAAATGAACAATGACCAGCTCGCCCGTCTCTTCCATTGCATATTGCTTCAGCGGACCTTCCGCTATAAAGCTGCCTGCCTTAATGTACATCGGCATAATATGTAGCGGTGCTGCAGCCAGGATGTGACGTCCCCCTTCATTAACCGTTCCATCCCAGTAGTCAATCCATTGCCCTTCGGGCAAATAGACGGAACGGTGATCGGTGTCCGGACGGTATATGGGAGCAATCAGCACAGATTCACCCAGTAAGAACTGGTCACACAGATTGGTCACATGCGGGTCGCGTGGATACTCCAGCACGAGCGGACGGATCACCGGCATTCCAGTCTGCTCCGCCTCATGAAACAGGTTATACAAATATGGCATCCAGCGGTAACGAAGGCCGATGAATTCTCGCAGAATCCCTTCGACCTCTTCTCCAAAGGACCAAGGCTCCTGACGCATCGTTCCGATCGAAGAGTGATTACGACAATACGGGAAGAAGACACCCATTTGCGTCCAGCGTACCAGCAGTTGTGCTGAGGTGTGGTGGGCAAAGCCACCAATATCCGGCCCTGAAAAAGCCAGCCCGGATAACCCCATATTAAGCACCATTGGGATGGCCATGGCCATATGCTCCCAGAAGCTGCGGTTATCTCCCGTCCATACAGCCGCATAACGCTGAATCCCCGCATATCCGGCTCTTGTCAGTACGAAAGGACGCTCACCCTGCAAATGCTCTGCTAAACCCTCATAGGTGGCCTTGGACATCATCATGCCATATAAATTATGATACTCCTCATGTGTTACCGGACGCCCATTGTTGAAATGCATCACATCCAGATCCATTGTTTTGGTATCGTTAAATACCGCTGGCTCATTCATATCATTCCAGATTCCCTGAATCCCAAGGTCCGTATAATATTTATGGAGATCGCCCCACCATTCAGAGGTTCGGCTATCACTGAAGTCAGGAAAAACGCTAATTCCCGGCCATACTTCACCTAAGAAAATATCCCCCTCCAGCCTGCGGCAAAAATGCTTATCCAGCACACCTTCCTTGTACACCTTGTAATTGGGATCTTTTTTCACTCCTGGGTCCACGATCGGAACAATCCGCACCCCAAGCTCCAGCAGCTCAGCCATCATCTTCGCCGGCTCTGGAAAGTTAACAGGATCAAACGTAAATACCCGGTATTCGTCCATATAGTGTATGTCGAGATAAATAACATCGCAGGGAATCCGCTTCTCGCGGAAGGTTCGAGCCAGCTGCAATACTTCTTGCTGGTTCATATAACTGTAACGTGACTGATGATAACCTATGGCCCATTTTGGCGGAAGAGCGATCCGTCCGGTTAGCGAGGTATACCGTTTCACAACATCTTTCATTTCGGGACCATTGATAAAATAAATATCCAAAGCTCCGGTAGCGCAGCCAATCGTAAAGGCCACCCCATGGGAACGCATATCAAACTCACTGCGGCCCGAGTTATCCAGAAACAGTCCATAGGAGAGTTCGTCGTGCATATGAATGAGCAGCGGAATCGACTCATAGAGGGCTTCGATTTCCGGTAAATGTGGTGCGAATACATCGGTATTCCAGTTCGTGTAGTGTTCCCCGCGCTTGTCCAGAAAGCTCGATTTCTCACCCAATCCGTAAAAATGCGAGTCTGGCTGCATATCATATTCGGCATGATTGGCACCGCGCGGATTCCAACTGGTCAGGTTTTGTTGCATAATAACCTTTCCCTGGACATTCTCCACCCGAATAATGAATGTTTTCTTCTCCAGAAAGAGTGTGATCGCACTGGTCGTGAAGATCAGCTGCTCCTCCGTCTCCTCCACAGGGAATAAATGCGGAATACAGCTCTCAACCAGTACTGCTGCTGTCGTTGTTAAATCAGGCACCCGATCGCGGAATACCTTCATGCGAAACATTTCATCACTCAAAAAAATAAATACAATGCCGCCGCACTCCCCACGGCAGATATAGATATTCTCTGAACGTTCCCAGGAAACTATACTGCCCGGGGTATTCCAAGTCTCCTTTATCACCATCGGACCCATTTTCTCAGGACGAATCGCCTCGCTGCTCTCCATTAACCTGCCCTCCCTTTGGCTTTTACCGCTGTTAATATTACATATTACCCCGCAGTGCAGGTAACCTATCCCAAAAGATTATGACCTGTAAGTCATTTTTCGGAATAATAGTCTTAAGTCGTACCAAAGCGGGTATATTCTATATATAACTAAGCTTAAGGAGTGAATAATGTGAGCCGCACTAATCCTTTTAAATGGTGGAACCTGCTGTTCTTTCTCGCTATGATTACTGTAAATGTACTCTCTATAACGTTACCATTGGGTGGGAACAATACCGCTGAAATTTCGGACATGTATTACACTTATTTAACACCTGCAGGATACGCTTTTTCAATCTGGTCACTGATCTATCTGCTCCTAGCCGGGTTCGTCATCTATCAATTCCGTCCAGCTGCAGGTTCCAATAATGCTATAGAATCGATCGGCATCTGGTTTATCCTCAGCTGTATCTTTAATATAGGTTGGCTCTTGCTCTGGCAGTATTTGTATATCGAACTGTCGCTGGTGGCCATGATATTTTTGTTGTTTACACTTATTATGATCTACCAGATTTCACGACGTATCCTAAATCCTACCCGTGGTGAGAAATGGCTAATCCGCTTACCCTTCAGCATCTATCTAGGCTGGATTTCAGTAGCCACTATCGTTAACGTCAGTGTGGTTTTGGAGAAAAATAATTGGGACGGATTTGGCCTTAGTGATCCCACTTGGGCTGTTATTATGCTCTGTGTAGGTACACTGCTCGCGGTTGCAGTCAGTTACCCTAACCGGGATAGCGTCTATCCACTGGTATTCGTGTGGGCTTACATTGCCATTGCCCTGGAACACAAGGATGCTAACAATGTCTATATAACCGGTCTAGTTGCCGCCGGACTCCTGCTTCTCTATAGCATCTGGCTGCTCCTGACTCCACGCCGCAACAGGTACTGAAACAGAAATATCCCCCGTTGGCTCAGCTTACAAGTTGAGCAACGGGGGATATTATGAAGCCTAAATCTACTATCTTATTTCTTGCGGGCAACCGCTTCAATTTCCACGAGTCCGTCTTTAGGCAGACGCGCAACCTCAATGGCACTTCGGGCTGGATAAGGTTCTGTAAAAAAAGTGCTGTAAACTTCGTTAACGACCGCGAAATCATTCATATCCTTAAGGAATACCGTTGTCTTCACGACATGATCCAATGAAGCTCCAGCTTCTTCGAGGATAGCCTGAATATTACTGAGGGCCTGACGGGCTTGCTCCTGCACGCCTTCTACCAGTGTTCCTGTCTCCGGGTCTAGTCCTAGCTGGCCTGAAGTATATACCCAATTACCAGTAGCCACTGCCTGACTATACGGGCCGATGGCTCCGGGTGCTTTTGTTGTAGCGATCTGCTTTTTACTCATATTTCTGATCCTCCCCAAATTGTGTACATTTCTTCACTACCGACATTGTACGACTAGCACTCCGCCAAAAGCAACTTCCTAACGTTTACCAATCACGTGTATCACTTCATTAGTATACATATGTACACCATGGGTATCCGCAAGCGCGATATTCACCATTGCCCTGGCCACTATTGCCGCTGGTATCCCCCGGTATTTGGCCGCCTTGCCAACCATCATGAAATCCAGAGCTTTCATCACCCTGCTTGCAACCCGCTCACCCAATCTGAACTCCTCGCGCTTACCCAGCAGCAGGGAAGGCCGAAACAAATGTAAGCCTTGAAAACCTACAGCAATTAATCCATCCTCAGTCCGGCCCTTGGTTCGGGGGTAGAAGCTGCGCGATTTCGCATTGGCTCCCATCGAGGATACCGCCAGAAACTGCTTCACTCCATGATCTTTGGCAAGCACAGCAGCCTCCAGTGGATACTGTAAATCCACGCGCTCGAATTGACTTTGCGAACCGGCTTTTTTAATAGTGGTACCCAGACAACAAAAGACAGCATCTACACCCTGGAACTGCTCCTTATATTGTGAAAGCTGCTCCCAATCCACAACGGTTTGCTTTAGCTTTGGATGTTCCAGCGCCAGCGGACGCCTCACGAGCACACGGACCTCAGCCCAGCCTGCACGGCTTAGCAATTCCTCCGTAAGCGCACTGCCCACCAAACCGGTGGCTCCTAGTACCATTGCTACCCTTGACATGGTAAAACTCCCTTTCACTTCTATTCATCTCTGAGAATACGCCGGCCCTGCACCAGCACCAATACAATCATCAGGGTACCGATGACCAACTGCATACCGTACACCTGAGTCCAATGCGGCCAGTGCTTGATCACTTCGTAAACCCTACCTCCAATAAGGGGTCCGAAAAAGGAAGATAGACCCGTGAGCGCCGCATACATGGCCATATACATCGGACGCTCCTTCTTAGGTGTGTCTCCGATAAGAAAGTTGAAGGCCAATTGGTTGAACCCGCCCACTCCGACACCAAATACTATATGCGCCGCAAAGAGAACAAGCAGCATTGGAAGAACGGACAACAGCCCCCAAAGCAATGAGGAAACCGCAATAATTGGCAATGTCCAGAACAGCAGACGCTTGTTGCTGTATTTGGCATTTAGATTGCCCCAGACATAAAAGCTCGCCATCATAAAGAGCGTCTGAGCCACATTAAGCAAGGATAACGTCTCATAATTAATATGCAGCAGCTGCAGCATGACATAGGAATAAAGAGGAACGGTCACGTTCTGCAGCAGCAGCCAGGCGGCGAGGAACAAGGTCGACTTCATAAACAACTTATCATGAAGCGGCTTTTTAAACATGGGCAGAAACTTAATCTCTTCGGATTTCTCGAAAGGCACATCCGGGTAAAAGAAAAATACGACCACGTTCGTCATAGAGAAAATCCATACAACAATATAAAGGATGAGAAAGCCATGCCCTCCAGGATAACGGTCCAGAATAACTCCGCCACCATACAAGACCAAACTCCCCAGAGCATTCAGCAGGGTATTCCGAATCCCAAAATAACGCCCCCGTACACGCGAGGGAACAAGATCGCTAATCACTGAACTCCACAGCACACCACTGACCGTGTTGACAATAAACGCCATAGTGTACAAGCCAATAAAGGCTATAACCCAATATTGATGCGGGAATATAAATGGAACAAGTCCTGTAGAACCCCAGAGCACCCTCTGCAGTCCGATAAAGGTAACCATGGCCCATTTGCGGCTCGGCAGTTTTTGAATTAGAAAGGCTACACCTATCTGCGCAATATTAACAAGGGTCGTCAGTGCCAGAACAAAACCAATCTGGCTTGACGTAGCTCCTAAATACAACAAGAATCCTGTCAGGAACTGCCCTTGAAGCAGTACCTGAAAGATCGTTGCCGGGATTCCCTCAAATGTAGCTATCCGCAAATTCTTACGATGTATTGAGGCTTTACGGCTAAGCTTCGGACGGCTAGTCGACGGCCTCCTTCTCATGATGTTCATACGGACTATAACACTCCTTCGATGCGGCTTTGGCTTCATTCTACTCAGCATCACTCTTCTGTCAATACGCCAAAACCACAAAAAATGTTGGAGTCTCTAACCGCTTACTTTGATGTGCCTTCAAGGGGTAAATATAGAGAGAATAAGCTCCCCTTTCCTTCCACGCTCTTCAAAGTAATAAAACCACCGAGAAGTCTGGCCAGATCATTGCTGATTGACAACCCTAGCCCGGTCCCGCCATACATTCGGCTAATTGTGCTGTCCGCCTGCTGAAAGGCTTCAAAAATAATCGTGTGCTTCTCCGAGGCAATCCCGATCCCACTGTCTTGCACGTCAAATACGACCCAGCGCTTGTCTACAGCTCCTGCTCTTTTCTTCTCTACTCGAATAATTAGCGAGATGTGGCCAACCTTCGTGAATTTAAAAGCATTAGAGAGCAGATTGCGAAGAATCTGCTGTACTCGTTGCGGATCTGAAGTTAATGTTAACGGTACATCTTCATTTAGAACAATATTAAATTCCAGCCCCTTCTGTCGGGCCATGACATTAAACTGCAAAGCAAGGAGCTCCGGTACTTCACTAACATTCAACTCCTCATTTAATATATCCAGTTGACCTGCCTCTACCTTGGATAGATCCAGGATATCATTAATAAGCATCAGTAGATCCTCGCCTGAACGATGGATAATCATTCCGTATTCCACCATCTCATCCTCACTGAGTGAGGAATCCTTCTCTTCAATTAACTGCGATAAATTAATGATACTGTTTAGTGGTGTTCTAAGCTCGTGTGACATATTCGTCAGAAACTCAGATTTATATTGAGAAGCCTTCATTAATTGCTTTGCTCTTTCTTCAAGCACAATTTTATTCTTGTGCAGCTCCTCAGTCTGAGCAGACAACATTTTGTTTGCCCGCTGGATCTGTTCATTACGCATCATTTCCAGTTGGAAGTCGCGGATAATAAGTGCAAATAGCATGCTGAGAATTAAACCGGCTGGGAAAGTAACTGGCATTATCCCAGTTATGTACTCTTTGTCAGGTATAACGCCAAAGGCAATGATATTAAGGGCATTGACTAGATTTACGATGAGTATTATAGTAAGCCCTTTGTTCACTATAGTTGAGGTAGAACGACGTACCCAGAAGCTGAGCGCTGCGCAGACAAACCCCAGAATGGACAAATTAAGAGTTCCTACTACTGCAGCTTCGTTAACCCCGAAGGTTAATCGCGCTAGCCCGGTTCCAACACCTATCATTATAAGTATAAAGGGTTGTGGAAAAGCCAAAGTAGAGATGATTAGCGGCACAAACCGCAAATCAAAAATCACATGTTCATCCAACCTATAGCCAAAAAACATACTGCTCCATCCCGCGAATATCGTCAAAAGTACCCAGCAAATCTTCTTCATCTGTTCAGGTGCATTAGTGATCGTAAATTTATATATCAAATTTGCCAAATAGGCTAAGGTAATTAACACCGCCGTATTCACGAAAAATATTTTCAGATATTCCATAGATTCACTCCTGTTACACATAGTAAATTGCAATTCTTATCCACCATATTACCATAATAATAATGATTCAAATCTACAAGACCATTATTACAGAAGAAAAGCGCAAATCAGATACGATTTGCGCTTTTCTTCTGTAACGAGAACCAGGATTTTATGGGATTCCAACGCCTTTTAGGCAGGTCTCCCGTAATGTTCCCTTGCTTCTGTGTTGCAGTATCCTCTTCAGGGTCACACTCGGCTTCTGTCCACGTCTCAACAGCCGGAAGCATATAGTACCGGGGATGGTAGGTGCAGAACATGTCTCCTTGCTGTGTAAGCACCCGATCAGCGTTGATTTCAATAATTCTGCCTGCCACCACATGAGATTTGTACATAGACATCGCCTCTCCTTAAGAAATGTCATTACCCTGCCTTGAGGCTTTATGGTCAGCAATTATTATGAATTAAGCACTTTATATTCTTTCTTTTATATTACCCCGCTCTATTTTGAGTGAATCCATTTCCTGCATACTTACTTTCAAGTATTAAGTCACTTTTTGTCACATAATAGTCTATAATATTAGCTATCAATATATTTTAAAATTTGATATGATCCATATGTAAAATAATTTATCATTTTTTTAAGTGATTATTTTCACATGCCTTATCTCCTTCCTTGTGCTAAAATGCCATCGAAGAAGAACTGAGATAATTAAATTTTTTCTTATTGTATGCCGATATATGTCATATGCTTGCTACAAAGTGGGGCTTTGCACCCAAGTCAAAGTGACAAATGTCATTTATAAAGTGATTTTTATCACTTCTATTTACTATTAAAATGTTTTACATTTTAATATATATATTTTAAACTATTTTTGGAGGTCATATCAAAATGAAAAAAGCTTCTGTAATCTTGTCGAGTGCCCTTTTACTTGGAGTACTCGCTGGTTGTGGCAACAACACAAACAACGCCCCAGCCGCAACTAATGCCCCTGCTGAAACAACTGCACCAGCTGCTAATTCCGCCAATGCTGCAACAGAAACAGCAAAGTACCAAGACGGTACTTACTACGGAACTATTGAAGCTGATGCAGAAACTGGCTGGCAAACTTACGTACTCTTAACTGTAGAAGGCGGCAAAATTACCAAGGCTAACTGGGATGCGTTCAATGTAAAAAATGCTGGCGATCTCAAGAAAAAGGTATCTGAAGATGGTAAATACGGCTTGGTTGAAAAAGGCGGTGCTCAAGCTGAATGGCATGAACAAGCTGCTAAAGCTGAAGCATTTCTAATTGAAAAACAAGATCCAGCTGCTCTTACTTTTGACGCTGAAGGTAAAACTGACGCTGTTTCTGGCGTATCTGTACATGTTAATGATTTTGTAGTTGCTGCTCAAGCTGCTCTTGCTGCCGGTCCTGTTGAAGCTGGTGCTTATAAAGACGGCGGTTACGTAGCTGAAGGTGAAATGGATGCTGAATCCGGCTGGAAATCCACTGTTGCTCTGAGTGTTGCTAACGGCAACATTGTAGCAGTTAAATTCAGTGGTGTGAATGCTGCTGGCGACGATAAGAAACAATATTCTGTAGATGGCAAATACGGTATGAAAGCCGGCGGCGCTACTGCAGAATGGCATGAAGAAATTGCCAAAGCTGAAGCTTACTTCCTTGAGAATAAAGGTGCAGCACCTGCACTTGATGCTGAAGGCAAGACT
Source organism: Paenibacillus monticola (assembly GCF_009664975.1). GTDB lineage: Bacteria > Bacillota > Bacilli > Paenibacillales > Paenibacillaceae > Paenibacillus_AQ > Paenibacillus_AQ monticola. Next base: position 3,838 of record NZ_WJXB01000009.1, on the reverse strand, counting down.
GATGCTATCTCCGGCGTTTCCATCCATGTAGGCGAATACTTTACACTGGCAGAAAAAGCACTCGAAGGCGCGAAATAATTATTCGCAATTCTCTTGCAGCTAATCAGATGAATGAGGTGAGTTTCTTTTGAAAAAAATAGTCATTTTGGGTGGCGGCTACGGCGGCGTACTCACGGCTAAGAAACTGGCAAAGAAATTTAAGAACAACAAAGAAATTGAAATCAAGCTTATTGACCGAAATCCTTACCACACTCTATTGACTGAGCTGCATGAGGTTGCTGCTAACCGCGCTCCAGAGGATTCGATTAAGATTGATCTCAAAAAAATATTTGCTGGTCTTAAAGTCGATGTCGTACTGGATGAAGTCACTAACATTGATTTCAAAACTAAAAAGCTAACATCCGAAAAAGCAACCTATGCTTATGATTACCTTGTAATCGGCACAGGCAGCAAGCCAACATTTTTCGGTATTCCCGGAGCAGAAGAAAATACTCTTTCCTTCTGGTCATACGATGATGCCGTTGCTCTGAAACGTCAAATCCGTGATATGTACACATTAGCAGCGAAAGAAAAGAATGCAGCGGTTCGCCGCTCCATGTTGACGTTCGTGGTTGTAGGCGCTGGATTTACCGGTGTGGAATTGATTGGCGAAATGGCCGAAAATCGCGATGAGCTCTGCAAAGAATTCTACATCGATCCTTCCGAGGTTCGTCTGGTCGTGGCGGATATGGCTCCTAAGGTTCTTCCGATTCTGCCTGATAAGCTCATTCAGAAAGCTGAAGCTCGTCTTCGCAAGCTGAATGTAGAGATTGTTACAAGCGCAAAAATCACCGAAGTAGGCAAGGGCAGTGTTGCTCTCGGCGAGAAAAACATTGTTGATGCACACACAGTAGTTTGGACAGCCGGCGTTGAAGGTTCCGAACTTGTAGGCACTCTGGGTGATAATGTTCAACAACAAGGTCGCAAACGTATTGTTACGAATGAGAACCTGGAAAGTGTGGATCATAAGAACGTGTACGTTGTTGGGGATAACATTTTCTTTATTCCTGAAGGCGAAACCCGTCCTGTCCCACAGATGGTTGAGAATGCTGAACAAGCCGCTCCGGTGATTGCGACCAACATTGCAGCAGACATCAATGGTACAGCTAAAAAAGCATACAAACCAGGCTTCCACGGTACCATGGTTTCCATCGGTAGCCGTTACGGTGTAGCGAACGTTGGCCTACCAGGCAAGTTCTTTATGCTTACTGGCTTTATGGCGATGTTGTCCAAGCATTTTATCAATATGTTCTACTTGTCCCAAGTTGTAGGTTTCAACAAAGTATGGACATACATGATGCATGAGTTCTTCCATGTTGAGAATCGCAAGAGCTTCTTGGGCGGTTATTTCTCCAAGCGTTCACCTAACTTCTGGATCGTTCCGCTTCGCATGCTGCTCGGTGGCATGTGGCTCTATGAAGGTATCGATAAGTTGAAGAAGATTTGGGAAGATCCGGATAAGATTTTCCTGATTCCAGCCGCACCTTATGCTACTGACGCCGCTTCGGCAGCCAGTGTAGCAGTCGATGCAGTTAAAACTACGGTAGACGCTTCTTCCGCAGCATCAGCAGTTAGTACTGCCAAAGAAGCTGTAGTAGCACTGCCCGTACCTGGATTTGTATACAATATTACTAACTGGTTCATGGATCTAATGTTCTACAATAACGATGGAAGCTACACCTTCTTAGCAAAATGGTTCCAAATTGGAATGGTCTGTGCAGAAATCGTATTTGGTGTAATGCTCATCGTTGGTTTGTTCACAGCAATTTCTTCTATAGCAACTATTGGTATGGCTGTTATGATCTGGTCTACAAAAATGGCTTCAACTGAAATGTTATGGTACACCGCTGCAGCAATCGCTACAATTGGTGGATCAGGAAGCGTGTTTGGCTTAGATTACTATGTCCTTCCGTGGCTGAAGAAGCATTGGAAGAGAATTCCGCTCGTTAGGCGCTGGTACTTGTACACCGACTGACGTTAATCCCTTTGTCACATTATTCATGACTTGATTAGTTAATCATATATGTGATTAGTGTAGAAACAATGTTGTTACAGCCTACCTAATATGGATGTACTTAAGAGTAATGTGTCCCTAGGACACATTACTCTCCTTATTTAAGAAGATGAAAGCATACACTTTATGTCATGCTTTGTTATTATAACCGGCGTCAGCTATAACAGAGCGCCACTATTTTTCTTACCAAATGGTTTTGTAGGGATAATCAGGGGTATGGTTTCTTCCGGCAAAACCGACAAGAAGGAGAGAATCTTGTGAACAGACAACTCATTGAAGATACCTTCCGGTTGCTGCAAGCTGAAATGTCACCGATTGCCGGAATTCAGCTTCAGCTCTCTCCGGCGGAATGTGAGCAACTGCTCTCGGTACTGGAACGCCATGATCTGGAATATAACCGCAAAGTTCATTTGCTGGGTATTCACACCATTCTCACCTTGGCTGCAGAACGCCATATGGAATGCACCCCACATCATCCCGACCTTACTCGCAACATTTTGGATGGAGACTATCTTTACAGCTTTTACCTGCAGTTTGCAGTAAAATACCGGGAGCTTGACCTGGTTGCTTATTTGGCTCCTTCGATCAAAAAAATGCAGATCCGACGGTCAAATGGGGACTTTGCGGAAGAAAATCCGGCTGCTGGAATGGAACAATTCCTGAACCAAGAACGCAGGCAACAGAACCGCACAAGCAAAGCTATTTGACAGGTGGGAACGATACATGAAGTTGCACGAAGCCTTGAATATAGATCTGAATGAAATTAATCGTGAAATCGAAAACCTTGTAGCACGCGATAAAGACGTACCTAAGAAGTCGCAACTGGCACAAAGTGTTCTCGAACTCGTCGCTTCTGGCGGCAAACGACTTAGACCGCTTATGGTTATTGTGGGCAGCCGTTTTGGCCGAAAGCCCACAGGGCGCAGGGCGCTTCAATTATCTGCCGCTGCTGAATTTATTCATGCCGCCTCCCTTATTCATGACGATATCATTGATGATGCTGAGCTTCGACGGGGTGGCCCTGCCCTGCATACCAAGACTGGTGTACTATCTGCGGTTCATATTGGCAACTACATGTCCGCCCGCGTAATTGAGTTATTGAGCAAGCATACCGGAGACAAAAACCGTTATGTACACGACTTATCCTCTGTTGCCACTGCTCAGCTGTGCCTGGGTGAGTATCAGCAAATGGAACATGCCTTTGATTACGATATTACAATGGATCAGTATTTGGAGAAATCACGAAACAAAACAGCACTGCTCATGGCTACCTGCTTACGTGTTGGCGCATTGTCCACCGAAAGTCCTGAGGAGGTTGCTAATCTACTCTATTCCTTTGGAGAAGCCTTGGGGATGTCCTTTCAAATTCAGGATGATCTGCTCGACTTCACACAATCTACAGAGGTCCTTGGTAAGCCAGCGGGAAGCGATCTGCGCCACGGCCAAGTAACCTTGCCTGTACTTTATGCCCTTCAGGATTCTGAACTAGCCTCTGACATCCGTAAAATTGGTCCTGACTCTTCTGATGCTGAAGTAGTGCATGTGCTGAATCTGATCAACCGCAGCGATGCCTTGGCCCGGGCTGAAGAGATCAGCCAGGACTATCTGGAGCAGGCCGCTGGTATCGTGCAGGAACTCTCTGCTTACCCAGCGCACGCGGATCTCGAGACGCTCCTGCAATACTTTGCCGGGCGCGACCGATAAGCCTGTAGCCCCGCCCATACTTCTAAACAACAAAAAAGCGGATACCCCATCTCATGGGTCGTATCCGCTTTTTTGCATGCT
>NZ_WJXB01000008.1 GCF_009664975.1 Paenibacillus monticola | reverse complement strand
CTTTATCTTTATCTTTATCTTTATCTTTATCTTTATCTTTATCTTTATCTTTATCTTTATCTTTATCTTTATCTTTATCTTTATCTTTATCTTTATACGCTCTTACGCTTTTTATGCTCTATACGCTCTTTACGCATTTAGGGAAAGCAGCATAGCGTACTTTCCCTTGCTCTTTCCAGCCCACCCCCGTTGGGTAGGCTGGTTGTCTTTTGTTGTTAGCCCTTGCTTGTCAGGTTAGGACGGAACGGAGAGGAATTTTGGAACTGGAGAAGCGTCAGCGTTCGCCTTTATCCTCGGAATCCTACCGCGAAGGCGGTTTAATTCAGGGATTCCGAGGATAACAGCGATCGTAAGTCCAAACATTCCGCGTAGTGCAGCCCTCTCCTAACCTCCCATCCTCTTTTAGCTAACATAAAAATAATCAACCAGCGTACACAACAATATCACCATACTGATCACCTGATTCAGATTATAAGAAGCCACCTTCATCATCTTGCGATTTGAGGGCTTAATAATCTTATGCTCCGTCATTAGGAGCAGCGTAGCGATGCCGATTCCCACCAGATACATCCAGCCAAGATCACGCCATAAGTAGAGGAATAGCAGCAGCATTACCATAATAAAATGCAGGCCCTTCGAGATTAGCAGAGCATTCTCCAGACCGAAGAAACTCGGGATGGACCAGAGGCCATGCCGTCGGTCAAAATCAATATCCTGTGTGCCGTAAATAATATCAAAGCCAGCGATCCAGAGCATCACGACAGTACCAATAACAAACGGTGTAAAGGCGATGTTGCCCGTCACGGCAAACCAGGCACCAATCGGTGCTGAGGCAATGACAAAACCTAAGTAAAGATGGCTAAGAAAGGTAAATCGTTTCGTGTAGGAATAGCTGGATATCAACACGATCGCCACTGGCGACAGCAACAGGCAGAGCAAGTTCAGCATGCCAGAGGCTACAATAAACAAAGCATAGTTGATGATGACAAATAGGACGACTTCTTTCTCAGCAAGCAGCCGTTGCGGCAGATGCCGATGTGCCGTACGTGGATTCTGTCCGTCAAAGGTCCGATCAACCAGGCGGTTAAAAGCATTGGCACCATTACGCGCCCCAATTAGGGCTATGAGTCCCCACAACATTAGATGGCCTGATGGCCAGCCTCCTGCCGCCCATACCATCGATATGATCGCAAATGGCAGCGAGAACAGGGTGTGTGAGAACATGACCAGTTCGCTGAACATTTTTAGTTTAAGAGCAGTGTGTTTAAAAGCATTGAATATAGCCATAGCAATCTTCCTTTATATTCATTTCCTGACATCTGCAGAGGCTTGAAGCAGCACTTCATTCAGTACAGTAATCATACCATCAATATCTGCTGCTGTAATGATCAACGGGGGCTGAAAGGCCAGCACATTGCGGTTGATCCCGTTTTTGCCGATCAGGTATCCACGGTCCTTCATCTCTTCCAGTACGTAATCAGTAAGCAATGCTGCATCAGAAGTACCTGTACCTATTAATTCCATGCCCAACATAAGGCCGGTTCCCCGCACATCGGCAATCAGTACCGGATAACGTTCCTGAAGAGACTTCAGGCCTGCCTTTAGCCGGTCCCCCAGCTGTGCTGCACGCTCTGGAAGGTGCTCATCCCGAATATAATCAAGCACAGCGAGTGCCGTAGCCGCAGAGACAGGATTTCCTCCAAACGTAGAGGCCGATGGCCGGTTTAAGGAGAGGGCAATTTCATCCGAAGTCGCGAAGGCCGCAACCGGAACTCCGTTGCCCAGAGCTTTTGCCATACTTATAATATCTGGAACTACATCGAAATGCTCCATGGCGAACATAACGCCTGTACGACCGAAACCAGTCTGGATCTCATCCGCAATGAGCAGGACACCATATTGGTTCAGCAGCGCCTTTACCTCACGGAAGTACCAGGACACCGGCATGATCATGCCTCCATTACCCTGAATCGGCTCCACGATCATTGCTGCTATAGTATTACCTTTTTCTTTTAGGACGCGTTCCAAGCTCTGCAAAGACTGGGTGGCAGCCTCTTCTAACGTAAGCCCAGGCTGATACGCCCGCTCGATAAAGGCAACATCCTCATCCAGATACTTATCTGTTCTCCACATTGGCAGCCCAGTTACACTCATCGTAAGATTCGTTCGTCCGTGCAATCCACTCTCCAGCGCGATAAAACCTTTACGCCCTGTATGCATTCTCGCCAGCAGCAGAGCACCTTCATTGGCCTCGGAACCGCTATTCACAAAAAAAGTCCGGCGCAAATCTCCAGGCAGTAACTCCGCTAGCCGCTCGGCTAGATCCACACTTGGCTGGGTAAGATACACAGTCGTCGTATGTTGTAGCTGCTGCAGCTGTGCTATTGTCCGCGATGTAATCGCAGGATTACAGTGGCCACAAGCCACTACTGATACCCCAGCAAAAAAGTCCGTATACTCCTTACCCAGTTCATCATAGACAAACTGCATACTTCCACGTACCAGCTGTGGCGAGTTTTTGTAAAAGTGTACGGTACAAGGATAGAAATATTGCTTACGCTTGGCGGCGACTGCTTCTCTTCCAATGAATTCTTGTTGTTCCAAAACGGTTCCCTCGCTTTCTGGCATAAAAGATATTAATCTGTCCGATACTTTGTGAAAATAATAACTTATAAGTGCAACAATTACTGCTGGCTCAATTATATACTGCTTATTTTAAATTTAAAACATTAATTAAATTGTAGCGCACCTAAGGTATAACCCGCATATACAGGCTTCAATCCGCCCAGCATATCCTCTTGATCATTAGATCCATTAATTGCATGCTGATAAGAAACAATAATAGAACGCAGCTGCTCAGCACTATAAGTTGCTCCTTCAATACGGAAGCTAGAAATGCCCAATCCACTCATCTCAGCCAGCATAGGCAAATAACAAAGCTCCTTGGCGAACAACAAATGGTTGCGGCCGTATTGGTCACGATAGACCGGATTCTCACCCTTATCTGTTTTTAATACCAATACCTCATTGCTTACAAAAAGATTATCTTCCTCACCAATCGGCTCCATCACCTCGGTATTCTCATACAGGTCATGCTCCATATACATCAGCGCCGGTGTGCCATGAACGATAACTTCCAGCGGTAGATCGGTCAGCGAGGTAAAAGCAGCAAAATGCTCCATTGTCATCTCTGGTGATACTGTAATTTTGCTCAGCCCTAGATTCGCATATAGTGTGGCAGATAGATGATTATATACGTTCAGATTGGCATCCCCGATCATAGGGTACCCTGCCGTTTTGTAACGACGAAGTGCACCCAGATTGGTAACCAGCAGCCCGTCAATCGGCAACCGTTCTCCACCCAGTAATTGATCATATTGTTCGAAGTGCAGTTCTGTCATCATCCGCGGCATCCCGAGGTATAGCTTGGTATTCCCTTTTAGGTTTCCTAGTATTTTAATATCCCGCTTCGTAAAAGGTTGGTCTGGTTCGTACACATCACCCGGCAGGTATAAATGTTCTACTCCCAGCTCCAGCACCAATCTAGCCTGCTCCATGTTATTCACACGTACCGCCAGCTCAGGCTTCACTCTCTCTGGACGTTTTTCTTTCCCCAGCCGTTCCCGCAGCTGCTGTACACGACCCTCAGACAACTCGCGTTCTTCTGTTGGTGTACTGAACACTTTTCCCGTACTATAGAACTTGCCTGTACCCTCGTAACGACGGTTAATGTTGCTTAGTCCAGGCTTTCCAAAAGCATAGGCCGTGGAGAAGTCACGCTTGCGGTTATTAAAGAGCTCCTTGGAACCAACGGTACGGTCAAAGCCCAGGGGATCTTCAATGTAACGGTCAATCGCCTCACTATAGCTGTTAGCCAGCGAAACCATAAATTCCTTTTCACGCATCCGGCCTTCAATTTTGAAGGAAGTAATGCCTGATTCAATCAGCTCAGGAAGATATTCGTACATGTTCATATCCTTTACGGCCAGCGGATATTCCGCCGGGAATACATAGCCTTCTCTCTTAATCCGGTAATCCCACCGACATGGCTTCATACATTTGCCCCGGTTGCTGCTCATGCCGAATACCTGAGAGCTAAAATAACAATTTGCGCCGTGCACAGAACACATATCGCCATGAATGAAATATTCCAGTTCCATTCCGCTCTGCTGCCCCAGCATTTTCGCAGTCTTCAGATCCATTTCGCGTGAGGTTACCACCCGGCTAACGCCCAGATCACGAAGTGCATGCATCATCTCCAGGTTGTGCACATTCATCATTACCGAGGCGTGGATAGGAACGGAAAGCTCCATCTCGCGAATCAGTTCAAGCACTGCCATATCCTGCACAATCAGCGCATCCGGACGAGCCCCATCGAGAAAACGCAAATACTCACGCGCCTCTTCCACATCATCCTCACTGAACAGGTTGTTGACGGTGACATATACTTTCTTATCTAGGCGATGGGCGATATCAAGTGCCTCTACAATTTCCTCATGAGACAAGTTATACCCCTTGCGCATCATTCTCATATTAAGTACTGGACCCCCAAAATAAACGGCATCACAGCCCGACTGTACAACTTCCTTAAAAATATCAAATGTGCCCGCCGGAGCAAGCAGTTCGATCTCTTTGCCATTAAAATAACGTGCCATTCTTGTTGCCTCCCAAAAGTTTTGTAAAGCATAGGCTTCACTGTTCTCACTTCGTACAAAACTACTTCGTAAGCAATCGCTAAGTTTTGTAGCATACGCTACATGGATTACTTCGCAAAACTACTTCGTAAGCAGTCGCTAAGTTTTGTAGCATATGCTACATTGGATTACTTCGCAAAACTACTACACTAACGAAACTGCAACTCCCATAACGACAAACATGATAACAAAAACAGTATCAGCAGCGCCCCACCTTAAACGGTGATACTGACTGCGCGGTGCATCCATGCGGAAGCCACGGGCCTCCATGGAATAGACCAGATCCTGTGCGCGCCGAAACGCGCTGGTAATAATGGGCACCAGCAGCGAGACGAGCATTCGCCCCTTTTCCTTCAAGGGCAGCTCATTCAGATCGGCACCGCGTGACGCCTGTGCCTTCATAATGATCTGCGCCTCATCGAGAATCGTAGGAATGAAACGAAGCGCAATGCTGAGCATAAGCGTAATCCGGTCCGGCGACAGCCCAAGTTTTTTGAACGGAGACAGTATGCCCTCCAGACCCTGATTCAGCTTCCCAGGCGTTGTCGTGAAGGTGAGCAGCGCCGTAAAAGTAATGAGGAACAGCATGCGAATGACCGCAAATGACCCCAACCGCAATCCCCCATCATGAAGCGAGAGTGAACCGATGGACAACCAGACTGAACCTTCTTTAACAGATAGCAGCTGCACGATAAAAATAAATAACATCAAGTAACGCAAAGGCTTAGCCGCTTTGAGAAAATATTTAAGGGGAATCCGTGTAGAAATCATCACAGCAATTGAAAATAGGGCCAGTAGCGCCATCGCCATCCATGAACGGGACAGTAGTATAACGGCTACATATAATAACATTCCGGTGATTTTGGCTCGGGCATCCAGCTTGTGCACCCATGAGCCAGTCTCGATACTGCGGCCCAGCAGCAGCTTATCATTCATGCGCATCCCTCTTTCCTGCGGGCAGTGAAGCTATAAGCTCGGCCAAACTCTCCGCGGTCAGGCGGGGATTCTCGCCGTCCAGACCGAAGCGATCAGCAACTGCCCTCCAGTAGCGAAGAGACTGCGGCACGGTTAACCCGCACCGCTCCAGAATCGCAGGATCAGCAGCAAGCTCTTTGACGCTCCCCTGAAAGGCAGTGCTGCCTTCATTAAGCACAATCCAACTGTCTGCGTAAGGCAGCAGCTCGTCCATCCGATGCGTCACGATAATAATCGTCCGGCCTTGCTCCCGGCACAACCTCACCAGCAGCGCAATTAGCTCTGCGCGGCTAATCGGATCAAGCGTTGCAGTGGGCTCGTCCAGCACAACAACGTCTGGTTCCATTGCAAGCACTGAAGCGATTGCCGCCTTGCGCATTTGACCGCCGCTTAACCGAAACGGGTTGCGGTCCAGCAGTTTTAAATCCAGGCCCATATCATTCATAGCCTTGCGAGCCCGTTCTTTGGCCTCATCCAGACTCATACCGAAATTAAGCGGCCCAAAGCAGAGGTCCTTCTCTACTGTCTCTTCGAACATTTGCTGCTCCGGAAATTGAAAGACCAAGCCCACCCGGCGCCGCAGCGGGAACAGTTTGGGAGACTTCTCACCAGCCTTGATAGTAACATCGAGTACTCGAACCGTGCCTTGTGTCGGCTTGAGAATTCCGTTAAATAGTTGTAGCAGAGTCGATTTGCCGGAGCCCGTTGCACCGGCAATACCCACGATGGAACCCTGCTTAATGCTGAGATCAATGCCATGCAGCGCGGTCTGCTTCCATAGACTCCGCTCAGCGTAGGTATAGCTTACTTGCTGTAGTTCTATGGCCATAACGTGTCTATTAGCTCCTTTTCACTGGCGGGGACATCAATCTGTATACCCCGTTTCTGCAATTCATGAGCAAGGCCCCAAGCATAAGGCTCCTGTAGGTGACAACGCTCCAGAAGCTCCGCATTCAAGAACAGCTCCGCCGGCGTAACATCTGCAACCAATCCGCCCCCTTGCAGCGCAAGCACCCGATCCGTTGCCAGAATCTCATCCGCATCATGGGTAATCATCAGGATCGTATACTTCCCTTCCGCACGCATATCGTGCAGGATACCCATCAGTTCATCACGGCTCCCTTCATCCAACATGGAAGAGGCCTCGTCAAAGATGACGATGCCTGGCTCCATGGCTAGAATAGACGCGATTGCTACACGCTGTTTCTGACCTCCCGACAGTTCTCCCGGGTGTTTAGCCAGCAGATGATCTATTCCCAACCGCTGTGTGTAAGAATGCAGACGACTCTCCATCTCCGCATGTGATAAACATAGCCCTTCCAGACCAAATAATATATCTTCCTCAACGGTCGCTCCGATAAACTGATTATCAGGATTCTGGAATACCATCCCAATGCTCTGTCGAATGTAACCGATCGTTTCCTCTTCCAGCTTTTGACCACAGACTACGATCTCTCCTGCGCTTTTAGGCAGCAAGGCGTTAAGCAGCTTAACAAGCGTAGACTTTCCACAGCCATTAGGGCCCACAAGACATACCCACTGTCCCTGCGGTATGGTTAAAGTAATATTCTGGAGAATGGGGTGTTCTGGACTATACCCAAAGGATACCCCCTCCAGAGAGATTACTGTTTGGTTCTCTCCAGCTTCCTTATCTTGGTCCTTGGACGTTTCATTCATGCTAGTCATCCTCCCGCTGCTGTGACCGGTCAGTCCAGAAATTCTTCAAATATCGCTATTTTGGACAGAGATGCTACCAGATAACGAACGGCGAAGCCGACGGCAATCCCTGTTACCACCCCAGTGATGAGCAGAATTGGCAAATAGTATAAAATACTCAGTGAATTAAACACTAGGGATGCCGCCAAAAGCTGGCCGGTATTGTGCGCCAGTCCACCGGCGATACTGATACCGATGACGCTGAACTTCTCGCGTCCCCACCGAACCAGCAGGAACATTACGACAAAGCTGAGTAACGAACCGGACAAGCTGAAGAGCAGACTGGAGAAAGTACCGAGCAAAAATGCGGTAAGCAAAGTCTTCAGGATAACCAGCAGAAATGCGTCACGTCCGCGCAAGAAGAAAATACAAGTCAGAATCATAATGTTGGCAAATCCCAGCTTTGCGCCAGGCATCAGCCCCATCCCCACTAATGGTATCTGTGCTTCCACAATACTCAGTACTACAGCCACTGCGGCAAAAATGGCAATGATTACTGTCCTTTTTAAGACTGTTGCTGATTCACTACTGGACATAGGCATCTACATCATCCTCCCCCGATACACTAGCGATCTCCACTAATACTCGGTGCGGCAAACAGACAATCGTCTGTTTAGGCAGGGTAATAAAACCAAAACCAAGGCATATCTTATCAGGGCAATCGGCATCATACATTTCAATCCCGTAATCATGCACCTTCAAAATGTTATAGCCACGTTCTGTGCGGATATCAACTGTTTGTTCTTCTTCTGTAAGTTTTACTGTTCGAAATAGCTTGCCATCTACCATCACATTGGCTACACGATTCTTGCCAGCCCCATCTTTATCTTCATTGCCCGAAAACCACTTCGGTACGAGAAAAGCGAGCGCAGCAACCAGGACGATAGAAATCAGCAGCACATCTGCGCGTTTCATAGAAATCTCCCTTATTTTTTAATTAAAATCCAGACTTATTAATTATAACGGTCTGCATTCAATCCTTCAATGAATGTAGTCGTTAATTGTCGTTTTTAAAGACCAGTTCACAAAATAGGCACGCAAACTCCCCCCAAAGTGGAGCTCTTGATTATGAGCTCTTTCTTAAGCACTTTGCGGGGAGCACGCAAACCTATAATACCTTACATTTCATCCAGCTTGTCCCGGATACTCCGTTTTGTTTGATTTATAATTTTTCCCGAAATACCCTAAGAATAATCCGGCAAATTCAGGGATACACTTCCTACCGCGATTACAGCGACAATGGAGCCGAACAAATAATTACGAATTTGTTTCTTCAAAAATGCTGCGTATAAATTCATCCGTCCCTCCGTTTCCAGCCTCATACTAGTTAATATAGAATTTGTATTTTGAATATAGTTGTGCTATAATTAATTAGTATTTGATTTTCCGTATATTTATCCCCATCAAGAAGATGTCAAGCCGATTGTTATCTTTAATACTTTTATCGGCATTTTGGACACAGAATCTTACGTTTTCTTGCAGTACTCTTCCTTTTTATGAGATTAAATTCAAACATAGCATTCCGATTCACACTGGCGCGGTCAATGGAGCCGCAAGGGCAAAAGAGAGGTAGGGCTTTTGTCGTATTGGAAGGATTATTCTCGCCACACGGCTGCTGGAAATAAACTAGGAATTATTACACCCGTTATCACGAACGGCGGGGGATTAAATATAACGAGAAAACTTGGTTGAGCTGTTCTTTATTAAAGGAAGCTAACCATGTGTGGAAAATATAAGAGCCCGATAACCGCTTTATAGCGGATATCGGGCTCTGTCTACGTTTCAGAGCTATACTACATAACGGACAACAAAACTACTCACTTTGCTTACATAACCTGCCTTATCCGTATCATACGCCAGACCGTGCCCTGCCTGTGGGACTATGAATTTCTCCTTTGGACTGGGGCATGCCTCGAACAACTTATCCAGCATCGTATACGGCACGAAGGTATCCGTATCCCCGTGAATAAACAGAATGGGCACCTTTGCCTTCCGCACCTGCTTCAGTGCAGACGCTTCACCGAAGAAATAACCGGCCTTCAGCCGGGTGACCAGACTAGCGCTGTGTACGAACGGAAAACTAGGCAGCCGGTACATGCGTCGCAATTGGTAAGACAGCTGCTCTTTCACCGAGGTATACGCACAATCGGAAACTATGGCTTTTACTTGTGGCGGCAAGGCTTCACCGGAGGTCATCAGTACCGTAGCTCCACCCATGGATACTCCGTGCAACACAATCTGTGCATCCGGACCTGTCTCTTCTATAACATATTGGATCCATTGTAAATAATCATGGCGCTCCGGCCAGCCAAATCCAATATAATTCCCTGCACTTTCCCCATGCCCTCTGGCATCGGGAATTAGCACATTAAAGCCCAGATTCTCGTAATATAATTTCGCACAAGCACCCATATCTTTGCCTTTACCGGAATAACCATGTGCAATTATAGCTGTACGACCTGCTGCACGCTCAGAAGTTAGTAAATAACCTCGCAGCTTGAGGCCTTCATGTGAAAGGATATCTACATTTCTGAAGTTCTGGCGGGAGACCCACTCCTGCCCTTCTCCCCAAGAAGCACCGGCAACCGGAGTCTCTACCTTTAAATCTGATGTTTCACTCAGAAATTTCTTGGGCGCCCGCTTAATTGCAATCCCGTAGAAAAAAAATCCAGCGTACGTTACCGCCCCGGCAATAATGATAATAACCGCAATAATATCCACGAGCCACATCTATACTATCACCTGTCCTTCCTCTACAAATCTGATACCATTTAATTTCAGCATAGTATAACACGACATTAGCGCGAAACAGAAATAATACAATGTCTGAATAGTTCCGATCCCGCTTATACTGAATTCACGTTCAATATGCCGTCCATTACAATTCGAAAAAGAGCCACTCCCGGAAATTGTTACTCCCGAAAGCAGCTCCTCATTTAAGCAACTAGTGTCTGCTAGGCTCACTCTTTAACGTTTGTGCTTGGTTCTTCTCGCCACTCTGCTGAGCAGTAAACCTACACCCGTAAGCGTCAGACCTGCAATATAATAAGGTGCTGGGCTTGATTCCCCCGTTTGTGGCAGCTTTTCTTCAACAGCTACATTACCCAGCGGAATCTCATCATCTATGATGATCTCATTCCCAGGCGTTGGGCCTGCTGTGGGTTTAGGAGTAACCGTAGGCTGCGGCGATTTGGGCGGCGAGGCTGTTGGCGTCACAGGTGAAGCCGTAACTACGGGTCCCAAAGGAACAGGTTCCTCATCAATTACTGTATCATTATCCACAATCGTACCGATAACTGTAGAGGTTGTAGGGGTTGGCAGTATAAAAAACGGACCTACGTTCGGTGTTGGCGTTGGCGTTGGTGTTGGCGTCGGCGTCGGTGTTGGCGTTGGCGTCGGTGTTGGCGTTGGCGTCGGTGTTGGCGTTGGCGTCGGTGTTGGCGTCGGCGTCGGTGTTGGCGTTGGTGTTGGCGTCGGTGTTGGCGTTGGCGTTGGCGTCGGTGTTGGTGTTGGTGTTGGCGTCGGCGTCGGCGTCGGTGTTGGCGTTGGTGTTGGCGTCGGTGTCGGTGTTGGTGTTGGCGTCGGTGTTGGTGTCGGTGTTGGTGTTGGTGTTGGTGTTGGTGTTGGTGTTGGTGTTGGTGTTGGTGTTGGTGTTGGTGTTGGTGTTGGTGTTGGTGTTACTGTCGGTGTTACTGTCGGTGTTGGTGTCGGTGTTTCTGTTGGCGTTGCTGTTGGTGTCGGTGTTTCCGTTGGCGTTGCTGTCGGTGTTTCTGTTGGCGTTGCTGTCGGCGTCGGTGTCTCTGTTGGCGTTGCTGTCGGCGTCGGTGTCTCTGTTGGCGTTGCTGTCGGCGTCGGTGTTTCTGTCGGTGTTGCTGTCGGCGTCGGTGTTTCTGTTGGCGTTGCTGTTGGCGTTGCTGTCGGTGTCGGTGTCGGTGTTTCTGTTGGCGTTGCTGTTGGCGTTGCTGTCGGTGTCGGTGTCGATGTAGGGGTTGGCACAGGATCATCACCAGTGTAGAGCCCCAAGTGCATTTCTACTTCCCCATTAAATGATTTGGCGATTAAAGTGCCGTAAAGCTCAGCACTGCCATAGGTAACTGTTGCTTTAGGAGCTAGGATTGTACCTTTAAATGTGGTGTGCTCAATATTGAGCGAAGTGGCCTCATAGAAATTAAATATGACCTTACTTGGTTTGCCATCCCACATTTGAAAGCTGGGCACGTGAACCGAATTACCACTTATATTGATAATAAGCGTTGCATCATTAGCGATATTGAATTGTATACCCGTGGCACTCCCTAAAACTGAAGCATCCAGATGAACAATATTAACTGCATCCGGGGCGTTAATATGAAGAGTCCCATAATTATTTACGACGGGATGTGTCTCTGATAAAGCTCCATACTCTGCAGAGCGGTCAAGCAAGAATTGCTCTTCGGCAGCAAAATTGATTGGCTGTGCCTTTCTTGTTCCCCCCATAAAGTTAACACTTGGGGTATTAGCTACGAGATTCCCCCCATAAACCGCAGTTCCATGAACCTGGCCGCTGTTAATATAAGTGAGATTGTTACCCGCAATCAATACATCGCCACTTGTAGCAGAGTCATACGCACGACCCACTCCGTAATTCTCCAGCTTAATATTTCCTCCTGCCGCAAGACGCCCCTCAATCTGATCATTCTTTTGCTCAAAATCATTAAATATAAATGCATTAAAATTACCCGCGATACCTAATACAGGTGTAGATGTGTAGGGCATTACAAGTGCATCTGCCCTGATGATTCTGTTAAAAATAACTAGATTCCCCACAACCAATGTCCCTGCCAGTACCACTGAAAGCGCCGCTGTTAATCTCTTGTTCAAGACATCCTACCTCCCATTCATTCATAGAAGTTTACTGATGATAAACAACAAAAAGACCACCAAGAAGGAGAATTGCTCTCTTCATGGCAGTCGGACGATCATTGCGCTTCGCAGCGCTTTAGATTCCTGGACTTTGCGTCCCGCCCTTTCGGACAGTTTGCTATTATACATGACGGTATATATTATGGTAAATCGAGTTATAGAACTATTACTTTTGAACTAATTTTAGTTTATCGTGCTTCTCCAACACATGTCAATACTTTCCTTTTTAAAATTATTTCGACAACACAATTAATTTCCTGCGTATCCTATCCGACAAACCTAATTAAAACCTAAAAAAGCGCCAAAAGGCGCTTCCCGTAAGGCTTTTATATTATTCTATAACACCTGTATCCAGCCGAGCATGGACACCCATAATGGAATACTTAAGAACAAACCAAAGATCAGACCGCGTTTAAGACTTCCCTCATGATTCATTACAATTCTCCCCTTCATTAGGTCAATAGAATCATTTTTATTATTACAAATTTAATATAAATTAATTCTTTTAAATACGTTGTGAATAATGTCACACTTGATCCTTTGTTTATTAACTCCATTGATTAATTTTTGAACATTAAGTTACAACGCGAATATACGTTCCTATTTTGGGTGGTGAACAAACAGGCCTTGCCATGGGAGTTAGCAAGACCTGAAAATTGTATACAAAACACCGGGGGGTGTTTGATTTATTAAATATAGCCCGCTAACCTGAAATTCAGCTGATTATTAAATTAAAATCACATAAAAATCACGAATTAATATTTTTTTACCGCGACCGGTTGAATAAATGGATTATATATGTAATATATGGTAAATTTATTATGTTGTCATGTCCTATTGAATAACTATTTATAGGGGCAGTTTAATCCCAGCAAAGGACAAATAAAACAATGGAGGGAATTTTGTAATGAAGAGCAAAGTATCTGGCCTTATGTTTTTAGTTGTTATCTTAATTGTATCAATGTTTGCAAGTATAGCGGGTGCTGAGACCAGTACAGTAGGAACCACAGGCAAATATGACCTGGGAGACTATTCTTTGTATGCAAATATACAAGGCGTATCGAACGGTAAACCAACTGTCATTTTTGAAAGTGGATATGGTGATGACTCCAGTATATGGGCAGGTATTCAATCTGTTGTTGCACAGCATACACTGACCGTATCGTATGACCGAGCTGGCCTTGGCCAAAGTGATAACGTATCTGAAAACAAAAAGGATGCAAAAGATCAAGTAAAAGCTTTACACAAGCTTTTGAACAGAGCTCATATTCCAGGACCCTACATAATTGTTGCTCATAGCATTGGTGGGACAAATGCCCGTGTTTATGCAGACCGTTATGGTGAAGATGTCGCAGGTATCGTATTCGTAGACAGTTCCTTCGAGAACCAAGAAGAAGCCCTCTATGAAGCACTTCATGAAGCCTTCCCTGATCCAGTAGATTATGATGCTTTCATTGCTGCATATACAGGTCAATTCACGGTTGAGGGAAGTCATGAAACCGTCTTGGAAAGTTTAAATCAAGCAGCGGATACGGTGAAGCACGATCCATTGCGGAATATTCCAATTTCAGTAATAACGGCATCTCAAGAACAAATTTCGGAAGCTTTCAAATCGGTATGGTTTGGATTCCATGCTACATTAGCTTCTTATTCAGACTTTTCCAAATCTGTAACAGCTGAAAACTCTGGACATTATGTAATGTTAAGTGAACCACAGCTGGTCATTAACGAAATTTTGAATTTACTGAACTAATTTTGTGCTCCCGCGGCAGTTTGCCTGCGGGAGCTCTTTATTCTGTACTACTTTTGGAGGAGGAATCTTGTATGAAGAGAATTTCCATGGTTGCTAAGTGCATTATTCTTTCGTTCGTGTTAATTACTGGCTGCAGTCAAGCTGCGTCAAATACTGCAGAGGTTGACGATGCTGTTAAAGCAGCAGAGAACTACAAAAATGTGGAGTATGACATTAAAGCTTCCGCGGATATACTCTCCGAAACATCCATTCAACAACGTAATGAAGAGATGAAACCCTTTTTTACGGAATCCTTTTATGAAAAGGCAGTCAATTACCGGTACACAACTTTACCTCTGGAAGCCTCCCAAAAACAGAAGCTTTCTTTAAAACCGGAAAACCTGCAATTTAAGCTGGAGGAGCAAAAGAAAGATATTGTCGAGTTGAACTATACCGTGGACCTTGTATTGTTGGATCAAGAAGGCAAAGAAAGTCAACGTATCCCTATGGAGGGTATATTGACTCTGTTTGAAGTGAATGGGGAATGGCTTGTACAGGGGGATCGATTTGATAATCCTGCATTTAAGAAACTCATTGAAACAGTGGAATAATATACCGTCCTATTAACAATCAAACAGCGACTATTTATTAAACTTAGCCATCGTTCGTTGTTCAAATTCATCCCAATTGGGAGTCGCAAGGTTTGATTGTTGTTTCAACTTAGCGAATGAATCAAACAAAGCTGCAATCTCACCGAAAGATCCATCCACCAAGTTTGCAAACGGTAAACTATGATAGATTTTTAGACCATAGTATACAACTTGTCTGTGTTTTTGGATAACCTTAGCCTGATTTGCAGGAGCGAGCGTATAACCTAATTTCTCTAATAGCTGAAACCCTTCGTCCATTACGGTAATAGCTTGCTTCAATAGCTTCTTGTCCTTAGCTACCTTTTTTAAATCACCGTCATAAAGATAGCTTGCGGAGTTCAAGGGCACAATGAGCACGATATGACTTTTAAGCCACGCGTCCATATCTTCTTCATAAGCTAATTTATACTTAACATGCTTGAAAGCATTTTCTAGTAAAGGCTTGATTGGAATCTCGCCGTCCAGACTGCCAAGTACCATTTGTCCACCTCCACGTATGCAGATAATGCGACCACCCGCTTCGCGGAGACCTCCACTAAGCTGAAATCCGAAGAGCACATTTTTCTCCACGGCGCTCTTCTCCAGCAGAAAATCTCGCATCCCATGGGCATCAGCATTGTTACCGACCAGAATAATATTCCGACTCTGATTCTCTGCTAGAATAGGCAGAACGGCTGGAAAATCATTATATTTCATCACAACGAAGACGAGATCATAGAGATCATCTGATTGAAGCGTTTCGATGACTTTCACCTCATCTACAGTGGTTTTACGCTGAAAATAATGGCGAATGACAAGTCCGTCTTTCTTCAATTGTTCGGCTCGCTTCCCCCTTGCTAGCACTGTGACATCATTTCCTCCGCGCACTAATGCATGAGCAAGATAACCCCCTAAAACTCCCGCACCAAAAATTAATATTCTCATAGCTATCCTCCCGCATATTCGTACAAATGTTGTTTTTTAGGCATTTGTTCAATATAATCAGGTTAGCAGTATACCCCACTTGAAACAATCGCTAGATTTAGCAGTTTTGTTGGTTTTTCAACAGATTCCAATCAATAGTCTAATAAATAAGGAGCCTCTCCATGGACAGAAGAATAAAAAAGAACCAAACAGCCATTATGGATGCCTTAATTCAGCTGATGGCGGAAAAAGATTTCGAAAAAATAACAATTCACGAAATAGCAGAGTGTGCGAATGTAAACCGGGGCACGATTTATTCGCATTATTTGGACAAATATGATTTATTGGATAAATGCATAGAGACTCAACTAAAACAATTAATCGAAAGTTGCTTACCAGTTGATGACAAGGGAACTTACTCCTCTAAGGCTTCATTGCTGCGAACGTTTGAGTTAATGGAGAAGAATGCGCTCTTTTTCAGGACTTTACTAACGAACAAAGGCGTTCCGTCCTTCAGAAATCACCTGCAGGAAATGATGAAAGAGGGCATCCGAGAACAAATCGATGAAAACAACTTAAGCCTAGACGATTTACGCAAGGAGATTTTAGTGCAATTTTTGAGTTCGGCGACCGTCGGAGTGATTGAATGGTGGTTTACTCATACGATGCCCTGTTCTGCACAAGAGATCACGGAACAGTTATGGGCCCTTCTCCAGCTGAATCAAGTGCTGCCCTTTATAAAACAGTCAGACCTCGTAACACAAATTTCAGATTGAACCCAGTAATAGAAAAAGCGCCCGCCATGTACGAGAAAACAAAGTCCTAGGCTGTCTCTTTTTTTTGAAGCATCATTGTTCGTTAGTGGAATGAGTTCTCAAAGGATTGCTCTGAAAATGGTCTGCCACTCCTCATCCTCTTGAAGTTACTCCTTTTTATACAGTGCGTGACCCCCTTTTATTACTGTCACAAAATCATACTCTATCTCGTTTTATGTGCAAACGAAGATAAAGGAGTGGCGATTCATGAAAGAGTTTACTTGCATTGTTATTGGAGGCGGATATGCCGGAATCCATGCAGTGAAAGAAATAAAGAAAAACTGGAAGAATGATGAAAATCATGACACTTTGCGGCTTATTCTTATCGACAAAAACCCCTTCCATCTTCGCAAAGTATTATTGTTTAAACCCGCTGCCGGAAACGAAGATATCCGCGTACCTTTCGAAAGGCTGCTCCCCGAAGGGGGAGAGTTCGTACAAGGAAGTGTGACCAAGATTGACCCCGGGCAGAAGCAAGTTATATATCATGATGCCGAAGGAAAGGAACAGTCACTGGACTACGAGTTGCTTGTTCTAACAGTGGGCAGTGTAGTACGTCGGCCTGAGCCAGATCAAGGTGGAATAGCGCTTACGAATCTAGATGCCGCGCAGAAAATAAGGGAAGTATGGCGTGGGAATTTACAGAAGGCTGTAGCTGAAACTAATGAAAAAGAGTGCCGTCGATTGATGACGATTGCCGTTGCTGGAGCAGGCATCAGTGGCATTGAAACCTCTGCCGAGTTGGCCTATTGGGTTCATGAGGATGCAAAGCGGTTAGGCTTAGACCCCGCTGATGTGAAGATTATTTTGGTTAATGCTAACAAGCGACTCTTTCCAAATGGGCCGGCCAAGGTCGGACAGAAGCTGCAGACCTCTCTGGAAGCCTTCGGGGTAGCCGTTGTTCATGAGAGCAAAGTATTAAAGGAAAAGGAAGGCGTACTGGCTTTATCCAACGGTGACAAGATTCCCGTCGGGCTTTGTATCTGGACACTAGGGCTTATGCCCAATCCCATGCTGCCAAGCATCGGGGTGCCGGTTAATTCAAAGGGCTATGTCAGCGTAGACGCGAGCTACCGGGTGCAGGGCGTCAAAGGAATATACAGCATCGGTGATTGCGCTCGTATTGAGGACCCTGTAAGTGGAAAAACGGATGGAAAGACATGCAAGGAGGCCATTGCACAGGCGGTGCGACTAGGGAAAATCATCTCGTCGGATCTTGCTGGACGTCCGGCTCCCTCTCATAAAGCCTATATGGATTTCTTCTGCTTTGGTTTGGGTCCGGAGCAGGGGATGGTCTGGACACGCCAATGGGGTATAGATCTGCTTATTACCGGAAAGCTAGGCCATAGATTAAGAAAATATACGTGGGATATGGCCAGTATGATAAATAGATAACACCTGAAACTAGCTGAGCAATGCATAAGGATGGGAACCTGAAATGGAAAATATATATATGCAATATAAAAATCTACTGTTTACCCTTGCTTATCAACTTACAGGCTCTGTCGCCGATGCGGAAGATGTAGTTCAGGACGTATTTTTGAAAGTGAAAGCTCTTGATCTGAATTTGGAGTACATGGCTGAACCGAAGGCCTACCTCTGCAGAATGACTGTAAACCGCTGCCGGGATATGCACAAGTCAGCTCGTAAACGGCGAGAACAATATTTTGGAGAGTGGCTTCCTGAGCCGATTTCGACTGCTGGTGATGAGCTATTTGAATCGGTGGCCCGTGAAGAACTGCTCTCTTATGCCATGTTGGTACTGCTTGAGCGACTGTCGTCTGCTGAGCGTACGGTCTTTGTTCTACGCGAGGCACTCGACTTTGATTATCAAGCTATAGCTGAGCTCATCGATAAAAGTGAGTCCAATTGCCGCAAACTTTTCAGCCGCGCCCGGAGCAAGATGGGGATCATAAACGATGAGACTTTCTTAAAACTCGAAGCGGAAAGCGAACAATGGGTTCACCGATTTCTGAGTGTTCTGGAACGGGGCAACGTAGACGGAGTGATATCTATGCTCCACAAGAATGTGGTATTGGTCTCCGATGGAGGTGGCAAAGCAAATGCCGCTGTCCACCCTATCGTTTCCCGTGATTACGTAGTCAGATTTCTTTTTGGCCTAAGTGGCAAGAAACCTCTTTACGAGCAAGGAATGCAAGTGGAATTGAAAATAATCAATGGGCAAACCGGACTGACCATCCATTCAAATGATGGCCTCACAACAGTTGTGCTAATGCATGTGGAGCGTAATCTGATTCAAAACATTTATTTCATCAGGAATCCCGATAAGCTTTTGCATATATAAGAGCGGTCAACATCAAGCTCGCTGGGCACTAAAAAAGAGGACACTGCTTTCCGTATCCTCTTTTCCCCCTTATATCTCCCAGGCCTTAGCCAATTGTCTTACTCCATCAACAATATTTGCTTCCGGTACATTCCCAAATCCCAATAGAACCATATTATCGGAATACCTTTTTTCTTCCAGCCAAAACGTTGACACAGGATAAACCAACACTCTGTTTACTTTTGCCCTTTTTATCATATCGCTTTCAGATAGACCTTGGCTGGATTCCAACAATATATGCAAACCGGCATTCCCTCCATGGATAGTGACTTTATCACCCATCCATTCTTGAATTGTTCGAATCAGCAAATCGTATTTTCTTTTATTGGCGACAGTTATTTTTCGCAGGTGATTTTCCCAATGCCCTGAAAGAATAAATTGGTGAATAATCCGCTGCTGCAGCAGAGAAACCGGAGACCTCTTTTTCATTCAAAATATAGAGGACGACGGAATAAATCGATGTTACAAAACGGTAGAATGCGGCCTCCACACTTCTATCATATCATTTTTCGTCGTCCTTTATAGAGAGAAGACGACAAGTTGGTTTCGGCCCCTTCCCAGCCGAAGTTAGAGACCGATGGCAATGAGCTTTGCTCACTCAATTCAATAGAGGCTGCAATCGCTAGGATGGGAAATCGAGGTCGGCGCTACTTTTTCAATTACATATCAAAAAACGGTTTTTCTATCGAATCACGTGAATAGAAAAACCGTTTTTTATGCTTCTATTAAAAATGGTTATGCCCCAAGTTGATGGTGTTAATATTTAACTTGCGCATAAGAACTGATTAAATAAGCTGGATTTCCTGGTAACGGCGCTTGTACTGTATCTCTCATCCCGTTCCAATATTGTGCTGATCTCGTAGTAATGCCGTACGCGGTATCCTTTACAATAGTAACTTCAACACTTTGATTTACATCCGCATATCTTCTAATGCTGCTTACAAAAGCGGCATCTTGTATCTGACTTAATAATCCTAAACCACCAATATAATTTCCTGCATACGGTATGCAAGATACTGCAAACCATGCAATACCCTCCCAAAGGTTTGGTTCGCTTTTCGTGGCGTATACTCTTGCATCTTGAGGATTTAAAAAGAAACTATGTAATTCAACATCCACTCTACCACCAGAAGCATAGTAACGTGCATAACCATATCCTCCGTTAACTGCTACGTCTGGATTTGCAAATGGAGTTACTAAATTTTCTGCTTGATCTACTGCAACAGTTGGAGCTACTGGCGCTGCTGATGCCCCAACGGCTCCAAAAAGACCAGATACAATCATCAACGATGATACAACTGCAAACACTTTCTTCATTAAAATTCCTCCTAATCTATTATATTCCATAAATAATATACCACGACTATACTATTTTTGTATATATTTTCTATAAAATAGCCCTATTATATGGATTGCTATTCCTATAGCAAACACAATTAACGCTGTACTAATACTTCCCCATTTAAAGACAACAACTAAAATAGAGAAGCCAATCATAATTCGACCTAATAAATGGATGTATTTGAGCATTTTAAATTAAGCCTCCTTTATTATTAGAATATACTTTGAACAAACCATGACGGATTTTAGGAAACACCAATTTAGTGGGAAATCCTATAGTGGTTATAATCAATCCCCCTTTCAATTCTCCAATATCCTCCAGATCCAAATTTTGGATTTATTCATTATAATTGTATCAAAATAATAAGAGTAATCACACCCATACCGGGGGAATATTCTTCCTAAGCTTCTGATCTTGACACATCTTCAATCCATCTAATCATCTCGAACACCCCTCATGTCAGTTATTTCAGCAATCTACTCTTACATTTCTTTCTTAATTCCTTTTTCTTTCATTGCAATTTCACAACAAACTATTACAAAAGTAATCATTACCAGCACCCAGATCGGATGTGCGTATATAAGGAATAGTGTTTGGCCACCTTATGCCACGATCAACATCAGCGGAAAACTAAGAATACACATAGCTAAAATAAATAAGTACATAATACTAATTGATCCCCTACTCCTAAAGGCGGAGTTCATCCCAAGATCGTCCAGAAGAGATTTGGGTACTCCTCTATCAATGTTACCTTGGATACTTACTCTCATATACTGCCAAACCTACAAGGAACGGTCCTCCGGCCATTGGTGACTACAGCATAGGAAGCCGCCACGAGTGCAGAAAGAAACTGAAACAACCACTTTACTTGAGTAAAGGTTAGAAGAATGTTAGAGGTCCCAACAAAAAAACAAAAAAGCGCTGCCCCGAAAATCCGGAAAGCCGCGCCATACATGGTATTTATGGATGCTGGTGAAGGGAATTGAACCCCCGACCTACGCATTACGAGTGCGTTGCTCTACCCCTGAGCCACACCAGCTTGAACAAGGTGTTTTTCTGTCAAACAAGCTAATTATACTGCGTTCAACAGAAAAAACAACCCTATTTCAAAAGATAAGAATTACTTTAAGCATTCAATATCCGTCTTAGAGCAGGTTACGCTTACGGAAAAAGTCCAGTGACTCCTTGGCGCTCTCTAGTGAAGAGGAAGCGTACGTTTCCTGCTCTACCAGATAATAAAGAATTCCGGCTTGATCGGCAATTTCGAAGATGCTGTTGAAATCGACTGCACCCAGTCCCAGATCGGTTTCCTTATGATCGGCTCCGAAATCTTTAATATGGACCAGTGGTACGCGGCCTGCGTAACGGGAGACATACTCAGCCGGACTGGCTCCGCCCACCTGCACCCAGCCCAAATCGAATTCCGCTATCATATGCTCCGCTGGTATACGTTCCAGCCATAGGTCGATAATGGCTTGGCCGTTTACCTTTTTAAATTCAAAATCATGGTTATGATAGCCATATTTCATTCCTGCCGCCCGAACTAGCTCAGAAGCCTTCTCAAAGAAAGGAATCAGCGCAGTCACGTCGTCAAGGGTAGGATTCTCTGGCACAGGAGAGCCTGGGGTGATGATATATTGAAGTCCGACCTCTTGTGCATATTCAATTTCCTTGGATAATGCAGATTGCATGTTGTCCAGACTGCTGAAGTCCAGACCCACATGTGCAGAAGGCGCAGCCAGTCCAATCTCATCAAGGGTTTCGCGTAATTCCTTAGCAGACACACCAAAATATCCGGCAAATTCAACCGCTTCGTAGCCCATAGCCGCCACCTTACGCAAGGTACCTAGAAAGTCCTTTTCGGCTTCGTCCCGCAGAGTGTACATCTGAATACCTACCTGTTGCACTTTCTTAGCCACGCAAGACCACTCCTCTATTGTTAAAAAGTCTGAATTTCTTCACTTTTAGACTGTGATAGAATACTAGTTCTCCAGCAACTTGCGCTCCACGGACTCCAGCTTTCCGCGGCTTGTCGAAGCCTTATCTCGGCGGTCGTCAATCTTGAGTGAGGTAGAGACACGCTGTGCACCAGCTGTAAAAGGCGACTCGTGCAGCGCTTCTACGGCTGCCAGAATACGTGAAAGCGGCCCCTCGATAATCGTACCCATAGATGTAAGCTCATACGTAATGCCTTCTATCGTCTGCAACACACGCTGCATATCGGCAACATAACTGCTGAGACTGGTGCTGCCTGTTCCTATCGGAATAACGGTCACTTCAGCAATAGCCATTGGATAACCTCCTTCGCAGTAAAACTAGTTTCGAAAGCATACGCTTAGTTTTATGGAGCATTTGAACTACTACCCTCTATTGTAACAACTCCTAGGCTCACTCACAAATTACGCAACAGCTATCCCCGCCCTACTCTTCTTCTGCGCCTGATCATACGGTAGATTTCGGTTAAATCCTGTATTTTACACAACTTTTCTCTCAAAAAAAGCCTGATCCAGCTAAATTCATGGATCAAATCCATCATTTCAGATCAGAAGAGACTCCACAGCTAGCGAATGTTGGATTTGATCCAACATTTACGTTCTGAGAGTATATTGAATAGATTAATGTTGGATTTGATCCAACATTAATCTATTCAATATAGAGTTAGCAAGGGTGGGAGCAATGCTTTACCAAAACAACTTCCTTTCTTGGCATCCCTGTAAATTTCCCCATTTGAGATATCCAGTGCCAGCCGCACTGCAATTATGGACTCTTTGTGGCATATTTTCGGACAATTCATGAATCATTTCAGCGGTTTTTGTGGATCAATTGTGGATGGCCTGTGGACAGCCTGTGGATCAATTGTGGAGTACTGGAGATGAAGTCGCTTGCGGCGCGGGTTTCCTAAAAAATTGTTTACAAACACTATATATTGGGTTATCTTTATCAAACGACAACAAAATATAGTGAAACAGGTGCTTTGATCCTCTATGAGAATCAGAGCTTAATAGGGAAGTGCGGTGCGAATCCGCTGCGGTCCCGCCACTGTAACCGGATTGTCCCTGAGGCTTTTAACAGCCTCAGAGACAGCTTCTACCGGCATTCGCCACTAAGGGGCAACACTCCCTCGGAAAGGCGCCGGAAGGTATGCCGGAAGCCAGAAAATCTGCCTGTTTCTATCGACACCAACTATCTATACCTGCGAGGAACAGGAATGGTGTCCGCATGCGGCCTACATAATGAAGACCACTGCAAATATCCTTTGTGAGGATATTTACGCTACGCATACGGGCATTTTCTGCCATCCTCGGCAGGAGATGCCTTTTTATAATGTCAGAAGGTTTTTCTTATATACCGAGGGGAGAGAGCAAAATAATGACGCTGTTGGAGAAACGGTTAGGCGGTGCGCAACATGCACAGGAGGTTCTATTGGAGGAAGTTATTCATTTAGGACGTGACATCATCGACAGCTCGGATTTGGATATGCTGCGTGAGAATGCCAATTTGAACGGGGAGAGCTTCTCCGGTAAAATGAGCAAGTTCGGCAGTGAATATTCCAAGTGGTATGCTCGAAACTTCACTATGCCACCACAATTGGTACAGGCGATTGAAGAGAATGTCGTATATGTGCACGATCTGGATCAATACGCCATCGGAACGACCAACTGCATATTCATCCCGTTTGAGCGGCTTCTGCGTGAAGGCTTCAATACGGGAAACGGCAGCGTCCGCCCTCCGAACTCCATTATGACGGCTATGTCATTGGTAGCTATTATTTTTCAGTCCCAGCAAAATGCCCAATATGGCGGCGTTTCCGCCAATAAGCTGGATTACGATCTGGCTCCTTATGTAACCAAAACCTTCACGAAGCTATTCCGCAAGGGACTCGGCTACTTCGAAGAAGGTCAAGCCGGTGATCATCTCGGCGAAATTACCATGAACCGAACCGATTTGGCCGAGATGTATCCAAGAACCTTCCGCTATGCGCTGAAGGAAACGGAAAGCGAAACCCTTCAGGCTGCTGAGAGCATGATTCATAACCTGAATACAATGTCCAGCCGCTCAGGCGGGCAGATTCCGTTCACCAGCATTAACTACGGTACCTGTACTTCTCTAGAAGGTCAGCTGGTGATCAGTTCTTTGCTGACAGCGACCATGAATGGACTGGGCAGTGGCGAAACACCCGTATTCCCGATTCAAATCTTCAAATGCAAGCAAGGCGTTAATCAGCAGCAGGGCGATCCCAACTACGAACTGTTTCTCAAAGCAGCCGAATGCTCGGCCCGCAGACTTTATCCTAACTTTGCTAATCTGGACGCCCCTCTCAACATGCAATATTACGATCCAAGCAATCCGGATACTGAATTTGCTACGATGGGCTGCCGCACCCGGGTGCTCGGTGACCGCTTCGGCCGCAACCGCTGCTCCGGCAAAGGCAATTTGTCCTTTAATACATTAAATCTGGTCCGACTCGGATTAGAATATGGCATAGCTACTAATCGCCGCACCGTGGCTGACGAAGCTGGTTTCTATGACGATCTCAATCATTATATGGAGATTGCCCTTGAAGGTCTTCTCCATCGGTACCGTATCCAGGCCGCACAAATGGCTAAAGCTTCCGACTTCATGATGCGTGAAGGGGTCTGGGAAGGCGGCGAACTGCTTGCTCCCGAGGACACCGTAGGTGATCTATTGAAGCACGGTAGTCTTTCGCTCGGCTTCATCGGCATGGCTGAATCCATGAAGGCCATGTACGGCAAACACCACGGCGAGGATATGGATGTTCATGCCAAAGCGCTGGCTGTTGTGCGTCACATGCGGGAATTCTGCGACCGGAAGAGCGAAGAGCTGAATCTCAATATCACTCTGTTCGCTACACCAGCCGAAGGTTTGTCCGGTAAATTCACTAAAGTTGATCGCAAGGTACTCGGTACCATTACTGGCGTAACCGACCGCGAATATTATACGAACTCGTTCCACATCCCTGTATATTACACACTGGCTGCTGCTCAGAAGATCAGCCTGGAAGCTCCTTTTCATGAGTATTGCAATGCAGGTGCTATTTCTTATGTCGAATTAAACGGAAATGCCCGCAGCAACCCAGCAGCTTTTATCAAAATCATAAAATACGCGCTGGAGCAGCAAGTTAGCTATTTCAGTATTAACCACCCGATCGACCGCTGCTCTGGCTGCGGCTACGAAGGCGTCATCGGCACCAACTGCCCTTCCTGCGGTGTGCATGAGAGTGCAGTACATATCCGTCGTTTACGCCGGGTTACCGGATATTTAACAGGGGATTATCAGACCCGTTTTAATGCTGCCAAGCAAGCTGAGGTGCGCGATAGAGTTAAGCATCTATGAACATTTGCGGCTATTACCCAGAGTCGATTAACGAGGGAGAAGGTATGCGTGCCGTGCTCTTCTTCAGCGGCTGCCGCCACCGTTGCCCCGGCTGTTTCAATCCGGAGACATGGAATTTCAACTACGGTGAAATCTTCACTCTGGTGCGTCAAGATGAGATTATTGCGGAGATCGCCGCGAACCCGTTGCTCGACGGCTTAACCTTGGCGGGTGGCGACCCTTTCTTTTCGGCAATGGAGGCCGTGGAGTTCATTCATAGACTCCGCGCCAGACTGCCAGCTTTCCCAATTTGGATTTACAGCGGCTATACGTACGAAGAAATCACAGCCCGACCCGATTCACCAGAATGGACGCTGCTCCAGCAGTGTCAGGTGCTGATTGATGGACGTTTCGTCGAAGAATTGAAAGATACTACCCTTCCCTACAGGGGAAGCACCAATCAACGCATTATTGACGTTCCGGCCAGCATAACTGGCCCGGAGGTCATTCTTTGGCAGCCGTCTGCGCTCTAATACATCAATTTTTGATATTGAAAATTAAGCCCAAATCAGAAAGGATGAACTACCTATGCCACAACTCGTAGTGAAACCCGATAACCGTCAACTGGCTTTTGATGAGATCCGCCTCTCCGTGTACGCCGACCGGGTCTTGTCCGGTCTCGATCACCTAAGCAGAGAAACCCTGCTGCGCGGTGTGCAGTCGAAATTGCGCCGTGAAGAAGTCAGCGGAGAAGACATCAGCAGTGCTTTTACGATGAGTGCGCTTGAGCTGGTAACGAAAGAAGAGCCGGACTGGAAGTTCGTCGCTGCGCGTTCCCTTCTAACTACCCTTTACAAGAAAGCAGCCGTCAACCGGCGCTATAAAGCCTATCCGGAAGAGCCTTATGGTGAGCTGTACCCGCTAATTACCGATCTTGTCAAAAAAGGGATTTACCGCGAAGAATTACTCTCCCACTACACTAAAGAGCAGATTGCTGAACTGGGCAGCTCTATCGACTATACACGCGATTTGCTGTTCGATTATATCGGACTGCTTACATTGTCTGACCGTTATCTGGCGCATGATTTTGAAGGACGCGTGATGGAGCTTCCGCAGGAACGTTATATGATTATCGCCATGTACCTGATGCACCGCGAGCCGGTAGAGAAACGAATGGATCTGGTAAAAGAAGCCTACTGGGCCATGAGCAACATCTATATGACCGCAGCTACACCAACCATGTCCAACGCTGGTAAAAAAGTTGCCGGCCAGCTATCCAGCTGCTTTATCGATACAGTGGACGATTCACTGGAGGGTATCTTTGACTCCAATACAGATGTTGCCCGTCTCAGCAAAATGGGCGGAGGCATCGGTGTCTACCTCGGTAAAATACGGGCCCGTGGCTCCGACATCCGCGGTCATAAGAATACCAGCTCCGGCGTGATCCCATGGATTCGCCAGCTGAACAATACCGCTGTCAGCGTGGACCAGCTTGGCACTCGTAAAGGTGCGGTCGCAGTCTATCTGGATGTGTTCCACAAAGATATTCTCGCCTTCCTTGATCTCAAGCTGAATAACGGCGACGAGCGGATGCGTGCGCATGATGTGTTCCACGGCGTCTGCCTGCCCGATCTATTCATGGAAGCGGTGGAGGCCCGTGCGCACTGGAATCTTTTTTGCCCACATGAAGTGAAGAAGGTTATGGGTTGGACTGATGAGAATGGCCGTCCGCTGGGTCTCGAGGATTTCTACGATGAAGCGCTTGGTCAAGGCTCCTTCCGTGACAAATACGCCGAAGCTACCGCTAATCTGGATCTGTCCCGGATCACTGTTCCGGCTATCGATATCATGAAACGGATTATGAAATCGCAGTTGGAGACCGGTACGCCGTATATGTTCTACCGCGATACCGTCAACCGCGCCAATCCGAACCGCAATCAGGGGATGGTCTTCTCCTCCAACCTGTGCACAGAAATTATGCAGAATCAATCCGCTACCGTTATCGAAAGTGAAGAACTTGTCACAAAAGACGGCCAGACTCGGATTGTCATCTCCAAGATCCCTGGTGACTTTGTCGTCTGCAACCTGAACTCCATCCATTTGGCTCGGGCGATTCCGGCTGGAGTGCTGGAAAGACTGGTGCCAATTCAAGTCCGCATGCTCGATAACGTCATCGATATTAACAATATTCAAGTGCTGCAAGCGCAATATACGAACAGTCAATACCGTGCTGTCGGTCTCGGCACCTTCGGCCTGCATCATTTGCTGGCGCTGAAGGGTATCCGCTGGGAATCCGAGGAAGCCGTCGAATATAACAATCATCTGTATGAGCACATCAACTACCTGCTGGTCCGTTCGAGCATGGAGTTAGCCCGTGAAAAGGGCCGTTATGCGAAGTTCGCCGGTTCCGATTGGGAGACGGGGGACTACTTCACTTCACGCGGCTACACCAGCGGCGAACAGGAAGGCAAATATGTGACTACAGAACAATGGCGTGAGCTGCAGCAGGAAGTGGCAACAGACGGCGTTCGTAACGCTTGGTTGTTCGCCATTGCTCCCAATGGTTCCACTTCGATCATCGCCGGCTCCACCGCCAGCATTGATCCGCTATATGAGCTGCTGTCCTACGAAGAGAAAACAACTTACAAGATCGCCAACCCTGCACCGGATCTGTCGGAGAAGACGATCTGGTATTATAAAACAGCATTTATGATTGACCAGAACTGGTCGATCCGCATGGCCTCTGCCCGTCAGCGCCACGTTGATCAAGGCCAAAGCTTTAACATATATGTGCGCCCTGACATCAAGGCTACCGAGTTTCTGGAGCTGCATATCAACGCCTGGAAGGGCGGCTTGAAATCCACTTATTATGTGCGGAGTCGGGCTTTGACGATAGAAGAGTGTGATTCTTGCGCTAGCTAAAAGCCTCATAGATTTCCAGTGATATAGCCGCCATTACGAGGAATATTTGGACTTCCGATCGCTGTTATCCTCAGATTTCTTGATTTATACCGCGTTTGCGGTGGAAATCCGAGGATAAAGGCGAACGCTGCGCTTCTCCAGTTCCAAAATTCCTCTTCATGGCTCCATCACTAATTGATAATCAACATCTACCGAAGCAAATTAGCTTCGCAAGAATATAAGGAGTGAGCAGAAATGCAACTGCAAAAAATATTTAATACTGAAGCACCGAACCAAAGTACACGCATCATCGACGGCGAATGCTCGGGGATATTGAACTGGAATGATATCCGTATGCCGCATATGTATAAGCTGTACAAGGTGCTGCTGCTGAACCACTGGATCGCAGATGAGATTCCGATGTCCAAGGATGCCCAGCAGTTTCCGATGTTGGATGCGGAAGAGCAACGTGTGTTCAAGATCAATATCTCGCTCTTAGCGGTACTGGATTCGATGCAGACGATGTTCGTCGGCGATGTGAAGCGTTATTTTACCGACTCTTCTTTGGAAGCCATCTCTGCCATCATAGGGCAACAGGAAGTGGTGCATAACCAATCTTATTCCTATGTTCTGTCCTCGATCGTCTCGGATAGCGAGCAGAAGGAGATTTTTGAGTATTGGAAAAAAGATCCGGTGCTCTTGGAGCG
Source organism: Paenibacillus monticola (assembly GCF_009664975.1). GTDB lineage: Bacteria > Bacillota > Bacilli > Paenibacillales > Paenibacillaceae > Paenibacillus_AQ > Paenibacillus_AQ monticola. Next base: position 196,998 of record NZ_WJXB01000008.1, on the reverse strand, counting down.
CAATCAGTTCATCTCCGATATTTATCAGGAGTTCCGCGACAACCCGACCCGCCAGACCTTTTTCCATGCGCTGGTGGCCGATCTTATTCTGGAGGGAATCTTTTTCTACAGTACCTTTGCCTTCTTCTATAATCTGGCCCGTGACCAAAAGATGATGTCCACCAGCCAGATGATCTCATATATTCAACGTGACGAGAACCAGCATTGCTACTTTTTTGCCGAGGTATTCAAGCAGTTGCTTGTCGATTGCCCGGAGCTGAACACCAAGGAGAACATGGACTACGTCTACCGGACCATCGACCGCGCGGTCGAGCTGGAAACCAACTGGGGCCACTATACGCTCACCAATGTGCGCGGTATTGATATGAACGAGCTCAGCGACTACATCAAATATACGGCGAACAAACGCCTGACCCTGATGGGTATGGAAAAAGCTTATACCGGCGTCGACGTCAATTGCATGCCGTGGATTAAGCCTTTCTCAGACGATGCGCTGAACTCCACCAAAACTGACTTCTTCGAAGCCAAGTCCCGCAACTACGGCAAGGTGGGCGAAGATAACGGGTTTGATGATTTGTAAGAACTGGACTTGATATAGCAACAAGCAAACAGGCCGCTCTCACCTTTTGGTGAAAGCGGCCTGTTTGCTCTTGCTGTACGGGATACATCAGATTGATTTTGTGAGAATGATTTCTAAAGGCTCATTGTCTAACAATAAACATCCGGCGTCTTTAAAGCCTAGTTTCCGGTAAAAATGCTGTGCATCTTCAGTTGCCAGGGTAGAGGTCATAAGCAATTCACAGCCCTGCTGTTTCATTTCTTTTGCCCAAAATGTAACGACTTGCTCACCTATCCCCTTACCTCGATACAACTCATCGATCCAGATCAAATTCATAAATGGTGTATTGTCCCAAAAGTAACTGTATCTCATGAAGCCAATATTGCTATCTTCAGCCTCACGCAGGATATATATTTCTTTGGCGTTTATTTTGCTCATTATGAGACGTTCTAATAGATGATGGTCACGTTCCACGAGATAATTGTAATCTCTCTCCGTTGCCCAATCGATCCTCATCGTATCGCTCCTGACACTCGAATACTAACCCTGTACCTTACGCGCCGCCTTATGGTTGGTTTCTAGCACAAGCTCTTCCAGCACTTCGTTCAGACGCAGCTTCAACTCGTCCACTAGCTCGACTTCACCTTGATCGTTACGGACAACCTGGGAATCCACGGCATATACGCCGCCCAAAATATGACGTGCGCCCAGCACGGACAGCACTGGCTTCAGCGCGTAATCAATGGAGAGCAGATGGGCTAAGCTGCCGCCCATGAAGAGGGGAAGCACGATTTTGCCGGCCAGTCCTTTTTGTGGCACCAGATCGAGAAAGGTCTTCAGCACGCCTGTATAGGACGCTTTATAAACGGGGCTGACCACGATTACCGCATCTGCTTCGGCCACTAGTCCATTCGCTTTGACAATCGACTCGCTCTCAAACTTGGTATGAATTAAATCCTCTGCTGGCAGCTCGGCGACATTAATGCGATCTACCTCAAACCCGCTCTGTCTTAAGCTGGCCTCTGCATATTCGATGACTGCATTGATGCGTGACACCAGGGATGGCGTTCCGTTAATGACTACAATTTTGGCCACTTCTACACCTCTTCCGTCCGGTTAACAGCCAACGCTGTTAATTCCGACTAAAATACTTTAAATTAGTTATAATCCTAACAAAGGAAGCTCATTATTGTCAAACTGACCTTAGCTTAGAAAGGTTAGTGCGTGCTTATGATTACCACGCGCCTGCCCCCTTGCACTCGCCATTTTCTTGCGCTATACTAGCAACAATATTACATCCCGATCAAGCCAATGAACGGCATCCAACCGTGAGGCGTCTGCGACCGGAGCAGCAGCTCCCTAAGTTTACCGGGTTTCGCCCGTTATAGCGATGACCAAAGAGGATCGATTTCATTTGTTGTTTATGCGAAATCGGTCAACCTGGGTGGCACCGCGAGCTGACGCTCCTCGTCCCATGGATGAGGGCGTTTTTTGTATTTTTTTAAGACAAAAGGAGCGAAACGCGGATGCTGGACATGAACTGGATCAGGGACAATGAGGAAATCGTTAGAAAGACAGCTGCATGGAAACAAGTGGATTTCCCGCTAGATGAGTTGCTAGAATGGGATGACAAACGGCGGAAGCTGCGCCAGGAAACCGAAGAGCACAGAGCCGCGCGGAATGGGCTGACCAAAGAGGTCGAGAAATGTCTGCGGCAGGGTGAAGCTACAGCTGGGGAGGCTGCCAAGGAACAAGTGCGGGAGATTAACCGCCGCTTAGATACATTGGAAGTTCATCTGGCCGAGGCGGACAGCCGAGTGGCGGAGCTGCTGCTGCTGGCTCCAAATCCGATATCGCCGGATACCCCCATCGGCCGCGATGACAGCGAGAATGTAGAGCTGCGGCAACAAGGAATAGTCCCGGAATTTGGCTTCGTGCTGCGCGACCATGTGAGCTTGGGCGAGTTGCATGATATCATCGATATTCCGCGCGGCGTCAAAGCAGGTGGACCCCGCAGCTATGTGCTCAAGGGTGCCGGCCTTTATCTACACCTCGCCGTGCAGCGGCTGGCGCTGGATGTATTGGCAGCACGCGGCTTCAGCGTGCTGGATGTGCCGGTGATTGTCCGCCCGGAATCGCTGGTGCGGACAGGATTTTTCCCTGGAGGGATGGATCAGACCTATGAGCTGAATGGGGAGAACCGCTGGCTGGCCGGAACGTCGGAGGTTTCGCTGGTCTCGCTCTATAGCGATGAGATCGTCGAACTCGAAGCACCGCTGCGACTGGCCGGGATGTCGGCTTGCTTCCGCCGCGAAGTGGGCTCGGCGGGACGAGATGTCCGCGGACTGTACCGCGTGCACCAGTTCTCGAAGATCGAGCAGGTGGTGTTATGCCGGAATGATGCTGGGGCATCGGAGAATATCCTGCAGGAAATTCTGGCCAACGCCGAGCATATTTTGCAACTGCTAGAGCTACCCTACCGAGTCGTGGCTGTCTGCAGTGGAGACATGTCGCTAAAGACACATAAGCAATACGATATCGAGACCTGGATGCCGAGCAGAGAAGCATACGGGGAGACTCATTCGGCCTCGAACTTGCTGGACTTTCAAGCCCGCCGGTCGAACATCCGTTACCGGGATGCGGATGGGCGGCTGCAATACTGTCATACCCTGAATAATACCGCAGTGGCTACGCCAAGAATTCTGATCCCGCTGCTGGAGAATCATCAGTTAGAGGATGGCAGCATCTATATTCCCCAGGCTTTGCGCAAATATATGGATGGCAAAGAGCGGTTAGAGCTTCCACAGAAGTAGATGTCATAACCACTTGAAGCCTGAAAGAATAGTATGACTTTAAGACAGCGATACTTGCTGTCTTTTTTTATTATTGCTCTAATAAAAGCCATAGACGTTATTGACCACATTTATTTTATCCAGAGATAATCATTACATTGATAGAGTAAATTTTTTAACACTTCTATCGTTCAAACATAACATGGAGTTAACAAAGAGGAACAATCGGTCATCTTTGTTAACTAAATATTTACTTTATATGTGGAATTATTACAATATCCTCTCTTCCTTTTGTGCAATGTGTATAAATTTACATAGTTTTGATTTTAATAATTTCAATTTTACTATATATTCATGTCAGACAACCTTTCATTTTACAATGAGATGATATATTTTAGTAGGTTGTAAATTATAGATGTGAGAGGGGTAGATTTCAACAATATGGATATTTCTAAAAAAATCAGGAAATTGTTGGTTTCAGGACTTGCACTATTAATGGTTGTCGGCAACATATTGCCAGCTACCTACACTGCCCAAGCAGCAACGAATAACAGTGAGGTTGTGATTTCACAGGTTTATGGCGGTGGTGGCAACAGTGGGGCTGAGTTTAAGAATGATTTCATTGAATTATATAATCCTACAGATGTAGCAGTAGATTTGACCGGTTGGAAGGTTCGTTACGCCAGTGCAACTGGTGCCTTCAGCGAGGTAGCAAGTGATACAACAAAAGTAACTACACTAACCGGCACCATCCAAGCTAAAAGCTATTATCTGATTCAACAGGCCACAGGAAGTGGCGGAACTAAGGAATTGCCTGCGCCTGACCTCATTGGAGCACTGGCTTTGGGAGGAACAAATGGCAAGGTTGACCTGGTCAACACCTCGAATCAATCCATTGATATTGTCGGCTTCGGTACGGCCACCGGCGTTGAAGGAACTGCAACCGCAGCCTTATCGAGCACGACCGCTGCCATCCGCAACGCTTCGACCCAAACTCCGGCAGACAATCGCGGACAAGATACAGATAACAATTCAGCAGACTTCCAGGTACAGGCGCCAGATCCACGCAACAGTACCTATGGCCACGCGCCAGTCACAGCAAGCTCCGTAACTGCTTCACCGACTCCCAACGCTTGGCCGGTTGGCACAGAAATTTCACTCAATTCTCCGACAGTAGGAGCGTCCGTGTATGCAGCCGTTTACGGATCGGGTGGAGCGAGTGGTTATACTCCTTACAATGCACCTATCCCGTTAACCGTAAATACAACCGTTTATGCTTACGCCTCAGAACCTAACCTGGCGGATAGTCCAGTGTCTAAATTTGACTATACGATTTTGTCCAAGACAGATATCGCAACTGCGCGCAGCGCAGCTAAATCACAGAATGTCTGGACGCAAGGTATCGTGACCCACATCGACGGATCAAAAATGTATATTCAGGATGATTCGGCCGGTATTGTACTTTATGGATTCCCGACATTTGCCAATATCGGAGATTCTGTGGAAGTCCGTGGGGCTATGGATATTTACAGTAACCTACAGGAAATCAAGACGCAATCCGGCCTTGAATCCACTGTTATTACAGAAAATGTAGGTGTACCTGCACCAAAATTGCTGACCGCAGCCGATTTGTCTGCGGCAAATGGTGAGAACCATGAAGGCGAGCTTGTGACCATGAATAATGTCACTATCATTAGTAAAAGCGGCAGCACAGTCACAGCAAGTCAAGGCGACCAGACTTTTACCATTTACTCGAGCTTGTCTCCACTGGTCGTGGGGAAAACCTTTGACAGTATTACAGGGGTTATTGAGCAGTTTAATGCTGTATATCGGTTCATTCCACTTAACGAGAGCGCATTAATAGAAGAAACTTTTTCCGTCATGGCCAGCCCTGCTGCAGGCCGGATCATTATTGGCAGCTCGGTAAGCCTCTCCAGTCCTACTGTCGGAGCAGGCATTTACTATACCCTTGATGGAACAGAACCGACGTCGGCAAGCACACTGTACTCCAGCCCGATTTTGGTCAACCAAGATGTTACCATCAAAGCCATTGCCGTAGCAGAAGGTCAAACCAGCAGTATTTACACTTTTGCCTATATTGCTTCGGAAATTCCGCGGATTCATGATATCCAGGGTGAGTCTCACACGTCAGAGTTTGCGGGTCAAACTGTGACTGATGTAGAAGGTATTGTCACACAATATGGCTACACATTCGCCACCGGAGCCTACAAAGGTTTCTTCCTGCAGGACAACAACCCGGATGAGAATGTGAATACCTCTGAAGGCATCTTCGTTTACAACACCAACACATCATTGAAACCTGCTATCGGAGATCTCGTTTCCGTCACAGGTTCTGTATCTGAATATAATGAAGGAAGCAGCACTAACCTGACATCTACACAAATTACTCTGAGCGCCATATCATTACTCTCTCCCAATGCCCCCCTGCCGGATCCAGTCGTTCTTGGCAAAGATGGACGGATAATACCCTCGTCTATTATTGACAATGATGAGATGACTAATTTCCAACCGGCGGAAGATGCTATTGATTTCTATGAATCCATGGAGGGCATGCTTGTTAAGCTGCCTACACCAACCATTCTTAGTCCTTACTGGACTAGCGGCGGTGGGAGCTCTCTTCTCTACAACATCCCGACAAGAGTCGACAATGGAACTGGAGAACTTATTACGCCAGCCGGCGGGCTTGTCCTGAAGGGACTCAACAATCTCAATCCTCAGCGGCTATTGATCGCTTATGGAGATCCTGGTAAGGAAGTAAATACCGGTGATACTTTTGTAGCAGACATTACTGGCGTCATCGGATACAACAACGGCAACTTTAAAGTCATTCCTGAATTCGGTAAACTGCCAGCCATTACCACAAACACCTTACAACAGGAAACATCCTCCCTTGTAGTCAATGAGGATAAACTGTTAATCGCATCATACAACATCGAGAACTACTATCCGGGCGTCGGAGCAACAAAAATCCAAAAGCTCGCCGAGTCCATTACCAACAATATGAAGAAACCAGATATTATCGGTGTAGTCGAAATGCAAGACAGCGATGGAGAAACCGATAATGGCATCGTTGAAGCGAGCGCTACGGAGCTGATTAATGCCATTGCACTTGCTGGCGGTCCTCTCTATCAATACATTGACGTAGCTCCTGCGAACAATCAGGACGGAGGCGCACCTGGCGGCAACATTCGCGTAGGTTTCCTCTATAATCCGCAAAGAGTCCAACTAGCAGACAGCGTAAATGGAATGAAAGGCACAGCTACACAAGCTATCGGCTACGATGCCACGGCAGATCAATTAACTTACAACCCAGGAAGAATCGATCCGACAAACTCCGCATTTGCGAGTTCACGGAAACCTCTTGCGGCCCAGTTTGTATTCGGCGGTGAGAAGGTGATTGTGATCGCCAATCATTTCAATTCCAAATCTGGAGACAACGGCCCATTTGGGAACGTTCAGCCTGCAGTGCTGTCAAGTGAAACGCAGCGACATCAAATTGCGGCGATCGTAAATGGCTTTGTCAAAGAAGTTCTGACGGTAAACCCAGATGCCAATATCGTCGCGCTTGGCGATCTTAACGATTTCCAGTTCACCCAAACAGCCACATTGTTAAAAGGAAATGAGCTTGACAATCTGATCAACAAACTGCCATTAAACGAGCAATATACGTATACCTATGACGGCAACTCTCAGGTGCTTGACCATATTCTGGTCAGTAAGAACCTGACTGCTTCATCCGAAGTGGACGTTGTCCACCTGAATGCTGATTTCTCGCCATCCAAAGGGCGGGTTTCCGATCATGATGCGGTAATGGCCCAGATTGATTTCACTCTGTTCCCGCTGACGATCTTGCACACGAACGATACACACGCGAATCTGGATACTACAAATTCACCGAACAACATCCTGCGCCGTGTAACGGCCATCAAGGATGCTAAGGCAAGCTCGACGAATCCGATCCTTGTGGATGCAGGCGATGTGTTCTCGGGCTCACTCTACTTCAACAAGTATCTCGGTCTAGCGGATCTTGAATTTATGAATCTGGTCGGTTATGACGCTATGACCTTCGGTAACCATGAATTTGACAAGGATTCCGATATTCTCTCTAAATTTATTGGCAAGGCTGAATTTCCTTTTGTCTCTTCCAACGTGAACTTCTCGGCAGATGCCATTCTGAGCAACATGTTCACGAATGAAATTGGCCAACCGGGCGCCGATGCAACTATCTACCCCGCGCTGATTATGGAAGTAGCTGGAGAAGAGGTCGGCTTGATCGGCCTGACAACCGAAGACACCGCTAATATTGCTTCTCCAGGTGCTGTAACCTTCGACGATGCCTTCGCTAAAGCCGAAGCAACTGTCGCGATGTTGCAGGCAGAGAATATTAACAAGATCATTGTTCTCTCACACCTTGGCTATGAAGAAGATATCAAACTGGCCCAAGCGGTTAATGGAATTGATGTCATCGTCGGAGGACACAGCCACACGAAATTGGATCAGGCCGTGGTCGATCACACCGACCCGAACGCACCGAAGCTTATTGTACAAGCCGGTGAGAAAGGATTGTTCCTCGGCAAACTGGAAGTGTTATTCGACCAAGCCGGCGTTCTGACTCAGTGGGAGGATCAATTGATCTCTATTGATGCGAAGACAGGTACGGTCTACAATATTGCCGAAGATCCTGAAGCCAAGCTAATCCTCGATACGGATTACAAACCGGGTATTCAGGAGTTGTCCAATACACAAGTCGGAAACACGGACGTTATCCTGAACGGTGTTCGGACTGATGTTCGCTCCAAAGAAACGAACATGGGTAACCTGATCGCTGACGGCATGCTGGATGCCGCCAAAGCAGCCGGCACCAACGCCGTAATTGCGTTGCAAAATGGCGGAGGTATCCGTGAGTCTATTAATGTGGGACCAATCACCCAAGGCGAAGTGTTGACAGTGCTTCCGTTCAACAATGATCTGGTCACGATCACCCTGACGGGACAAGAAATCAAAGATGCGATGGAGAACGGGGTCTCTACCATTACAACGACCAAAGACGGACGTTTCCCGCAAATTGCAGGTATGCGATTCTACTACGACTCGACGAAACCTGTGAATGAACGCGTTCTGCGTATTGAAGTGAAGAATGGAACCAACTACGTTCCGATTGATTTGAACACTTCCTATGAAGTAGCTACCAATGCATTTACAGCCAAAGGCGGGGATTTCTATGCCTCTCTGGAGAAGGCTTATAAAGAAGGCCGCGTAAATCTGTTGTATCTGCCAGATTATGATGTGTTCACGAAATATATCCAGAAAATTGGAACGGTTACTGCGACAACCTCCGCTGTCGAAGGCCGGATTGTTGATCTGTTGGGTGCACCGTTGCCGGATACGGCTATGCCTACTCCAACACCAACACCTGTAGGAGGATCTACCCCAGTTGCCACACCGACACCAAGTGCCACAGCAACGCCAGCACCAACTGCTGTAGCAATGGCAACGCCGCAAGTGACTACAATTACCGCAGCTGATCTGACCGCACAGCTGGCAAACCTGCCAACTGGCAGCAACGAGTTGGTTATCCCTGTTATAGCTTCTCAAGGCGGAGCTCAGATCAGTCTGCCGGGTAGTGTGCTCGTCTTGCAAGCCGCTGCACATCCTGATACAGTTCTTACCTTTACTACTACTGAAGGGATTTCCTATTCATTGCCACTCAGCATAGTGAACGGTGCCGCTCTTGCCGCTCAATTAGGCAGTAGTGATTTTACAATTACCCTATCTATGCTACAAGCAGATTCCGGAACGATCAGCACTGTGAACCAAGCTATCGCTTCTCTGCAAGGCTCTGTTACATTAGCTGCTCCGGTAATCGAATTCAGCATTACAGCTCAGGCTGGGAATAATAGCATGCCGCTGAACAGCTTTGGCAGCACTTTTGTTAATCGGACTATTAATGCCCCTGCCGCATTGAATCCGCAAAATGCAACAGCTGTTGTCTTCGATCCTGCTTCCGGCAAGCTTTCCTTCGTGCCTTCCGTGTTTATTACCAAGGCAGATGGAACGACCAATGTAACGATCAAACGAAACAGCAACAGTTATTACACAGTAGTGCAATCGACCAAATCTTTTGCAGATATTAACGGACACTGGGCCAAGTCATCCATTGATCTCCTGGCTTCCAAGCTGATCGTTAGCGGAACCAGCAGTACTACGTTCTCTCCTTCACAGTCGGTCACTCGTGCCGAGTTCGCGGCTCTAATCACACGCTCTCTGGGGCTGGCGACTGTAAACGGAGGAACAGCCTATAGTGATGTGAGCTCAAGCGCATGGTATGCCGATGGCATTAACACAGCCATGGCAGCCGGCCTAATCTCCGGTTACACCGATGGCAGCTTCAAACCGAGTAGTCCAATTACCCGTCAGGAAATGGCTGCTGTACTGGCCAGAGCCATCAAGTACACAGGTAAAACATTAAATGCCGATCCTGCCGCGCTGGCTAAGTTCAGTGACGCAGCCAGTCTTCCTGTTTGGTCCAAGACCGCAGTAGCTGAAATTGCTGCTGAAGGTATCATTCAGGGAGCAACAGATGGCTCCTTCGCTCCACAGAAGATGGCAACCCGCGCGGAAGCCGTGACCATGCTGGAGAAGACTCTGAAAGTACTGCAGTTTATTAATTAATCACAAGACTCGTCCTAGCTGTAAAGAATAAAGAGGCGATTCCCGGGGCAGCATAATGCCCCAGGGAATTGCCTCTCTTTTGCTAATGGAGCGCACACCTACAGTATACAACTTGATACTACATAACATTAATGTGCGTACTTACTATATTGAATGGAAACGAATAGAATGACTATATAGAAGTATAGAATCTATTACATTACATTGATAAGGAGCTTAAGATATGACTACGCAAAATACCATGAAAGCAATAGGTTTGTATAAATACTTATCCATCCAGCATACCGAAAGTTTAATAGATCTGGAACTGGATAAACCTGTTCCTACCGGTAAGGATCTATTGGTTAAAGTTAAGGCTATCTCCATAAATCCGGTGGATGTAAAAGTGCGGGCTCCGAAAGATAAGATTGAGTCCGCGCCAAAAATTCTGGGTTGGGATGTTGCCGGAGTTGTTGAGCAAGCAGGACCGGAATGCACATTATTTAAGCCTGGGGATGAAGTGTATTATGCCGGCAGCATTACGCGCCCTGGTGGCAATAGCGAATATCATCTAGTCGATGAACGAATAACTGGACAGAAGCCGGCTACGCTGGACTTTGCACACGCGGCGGCGTTACCTCTAACGGCAATAACCGCTTGGGAGGCGCTGTTCGAACGTCTGGGAATTTCTCTACACACATCCGAGTACGCCAATAAAACGATTTTGATTATCGGAGCTGCGGGAGGTGTAGGTTCAATAGCCATCCAATTGGCTAAATATGCCGGGCTAACGGTTATCGGTACGGCTTCACGTCCGGAGTCTACCGAGTGGGTTAAGGAGCTAGGTGCCGATCATATCATCAACCACTACAATGCCTTTGCTCCTCAATTAAAAGAGATCGGTGTGCAGTCTGTTGAATACATTCTCTGTTTGAACAGCACGGGTGAACATTGGGAGAACATGGCCGAAGTCATTGCTCCGCAAGGCAAGATCTGCTCGATCGTTGAAGAGGCTGAACCCCTGAATCTTACCCTACTCAAAAATAAAAGTGTAACGTTTGTCTGGGAATTTATGTTCACCCGTTCCATGTTCCAGACTGCAGACATGATTATACAGCATGAACTGTTGAATGAGGTCGCCCAGCTAGTCGATTCGGGTATCCTTCGCACCACCTTGACCGAAAGGCTTACACCGATCAACGCTGCTACCCTGCGTAAGGCACATGCTTTGCTTGAATCCGGCCGTACAGTGGGCAAGGTTGTTGTAGAAACCTTCTAATCCTTTCAGAAATAGATACATCCATTTGGGTGGAATATAACCGGCATTGATACGGAAGCTTAAAACCTCCGCGTCAATGCCGTTTTTTTCTATTCCAGTATTCAGGCTTGATTTATGTTGATTAATGAGATGTGTTCCATTATAATCGAATTATGAGTAAGTTCTATAAACATAGAACAAACTTTCTCTTTGAAAAAGAAAGGTGACCCCAAGATGAATTATAAAGTGGAAGTAGATTTCGCCCCCATTTATGAATGTGTGACCAGCGTGACATTATTTCTAAGCAAACAGAACCATAATGCCATGGATGCGGGCAAACCCTGGGTCCGGGAGGTTCAAGATAAATTTCAGCCTGCTGGACTTCAGAAATTGCAGGAAGCCGGGAAGATACTCGATGACTTCAACCTATTCCCCTATATCTGGAGCTGCACAGAGGAGCGTTCCGTTAGCGGATTTCTGGATTGGCTAGACGCTTTATCCTCCGGTCAGTTGTATGAGATCGCCGCCCGATTTGCACAATCCGTTCCAGCCCATCTTACCGATCTGCGGAACCTGGCATCTGAAGTCCTGCGGGAATGGGACGCGCGCTATTTCAAAGATATTAATTCCGAGATAATCACAGGCCTTCAACGAGAGGCCGAATCCAGGCAGTCTGTACTGAATGACACCAATGATATGGAAGTCTACGAGCAGGCGACAGAGGGCATGCGGCTTTATCCTACTGACCACCTAAAGAAAGTCATTATTATACCTCAATATCATGCCCGTCCCTTGGTTACAACTTCACAATTTGATGAGTTTGTGTTTACTACCTACTCCTGCGATGTCCTCCCTCCAGAAGCGGGACGTCCCACTCCTAGTCTGCTGCGCCTTACACGGGCTCTTTCGGATGAGACGCGTCTGTACATTCTTCGTTTGCTCACGGGTAAACAAATGAACTTTACGGAGATCGTAAGAAATGTGGGGATATCCAAAAGCACGATTCATTACCATCTTATCGCGCTGCGCGCAGCTGGGCTTGTGATCGTACATTCTCAAGGCAAAAGTACAGAATATAGCCTGCGATTAGAGGCGCTCGATGGACTCCCTCATCGGATTGGATCTTATCTGAAGAGTTAAATAATGACGGATCAAAAATGAAAAGATAAGGAGAGAAATTTGTGCTGAAACGGGGATATTATAGTCTGCTGGTTACGATTTCTCTGAGCTCCTTCGGGGATGCTTTTGGACTACTTGCCATGGAATGGCTCGTTTATGATCTAACCGGCTCCAAGCTCGCCATGGGGGCGTTGGCACTCAGCTCCGGCATCCCTGAGTTACTCCTGCGCCTGCTCGGTTCACCGCTGTCCGACCGACTAAACCGTGGTCGCATTATGGCCAGCTTAGCGGCAGTACGCCTGCTTGCTTTGGCGCTTCCACTGGTCATGGGCCTCACTGGGCAGCTGCAGTTGTGGCATTTATTCCTCGCTGCAGCACTTAGCGGAGCCTGTGCAGCCCTGTTCATGCCAACGGCGATGGCCGTGATTCCCGGTGTTGCTGACGGTCAGAAGCTGGTCCGTGCTTTTGCCATTATCGACGGCTGCAAGAACGCCGCCGCTCTGCTCGGTCCCGCTTTGGCTGGCGCTATGACAGCCGCTAGCGGAGCACTGCCAGCGCTGGGCATCAATACGATCTGTTATACAATTGCCATCGCCACCCTGCTGCGCCTACCGAAAATGCAAAAGCCTCCCAAAGTCCAGGCCTCCTTCTCTATTGCTGCTTACGTGCGGGAAATCGGTGAAGGTTTCTCCTTCTATAAGCAGTTCCCGGCGATGCTAGCTATTATGGGAATGGTGTCCATTAGTAATATGAGCTCTATTGCGATGTGGACGATGATGGTTCCTTATGTCCGAGAGGTGTTGCATCGGGATGCCGTTGCTATGGGAACCTTAACGACTGCCTCTGCATTTGGCGCTTTAGTTGGACTCGGCGTTATTTCCTGGGTGGGCGAAATCAAGCGGAGGCGGACCGCTATGCTATGCAGTCTTGCGGCAATCGGTCTCTTCAATTCACTGCTCGGACTGATCCCGAGCTTCCCGCTTGTGCTAATTGCGCTATTTGCTGCCGGAGTTGCATCACCCTTCTTCGGCTCACTAAGCTCATCATTGCATGGAAGGCTAGTTCCCGGAAATCTACAGGGACGTGTCAACTCGATCCGTTTTCTGATCGGCGGTGGTCTGCAGCCTATCGGTGCTTTTGCAGGCGGAGCTATAGCCCAGCTCTACAGTGTGCCGGTTCTGTTTGTGGTCATGGGCCTCCTGCCTGTTGTTTGCTCAGGAGCAGCCCTGTTTCTTCCCAGTCTGAGGGAGTTGAATGGCGATCTATCCTCCTTGGAAGCCAGAAATCGGCTAAAAAACAGTGGTACTCCAGCACAAATAGGTGATGTCCCGGTTTAAACCATCACCTATTTGTATCTCTTTTATTACCTGTTCCGCTCCATCCAGTTTACCGCATAGTCCACAATCTCCCGCTGCGGGATTAACTGGGCTGAGGCAGCAGCTATATGCCCGTATGTAATTAAACCCGTCTCCCCTTGGAACTGCTCCGCAAGCTGCACGAAATCATCAGAATCCCATTCCTGCTCCTTGAACTCTACCCATTGTCTGCTCCCTTCGAGCATCATCGGCGCTCCGGCAATCCCTTCCTTCTTCCCTGCAAAAGAAGCCCGGCATTCCGCCAGATGAAGCGAAGTATTGTTAAGATTACCTACCCCGAGCAGCAGAATCCTTCCTTCCAGCTCATAGATACGAGCCAGCGGTGAGTCTTCACCGAGGGAATGATCAAGTCCATGATCCTTTATAATCACATCCCTGTACTTGCCCCAAGCCGCGAAGGAACTGAGCGGATGGCTGCTGCGTCGCACCCCTTTTTGCTTACGAAAGCAGTCCGGAATAACGCCCATCCCTCTCAAAAGAGTCAAATCCGGATCATATGCGGGCATCTGCTCACGAATACTCTGCCACCAGTCTTGGGGTACCGGAGGATTACTCCAGCCTGCCGGATCGGACAGATCACCAGAGTGGGTCGGCATAATTAAGGTCCCCTCTTCTCCCAATACCTCTTCAAGGGCAAGAATAACAGCGACAGGGCCGCCTGCCACCCATTCACCCAACGATTTGAAGGAAGAATGCACCAAAATCGTCATCCCTGACCGTATACCCAGTCGCCGGAAATCTTCTGCCAATGTTTGTACCGTGATTAATTTCCCCTGAACCTCTTCCATCCTGCATTCCTCCACACTCTCATACTACAATCTTACATATATTATAGCATTCTGAGGTTAGTCTCATTATTAGAGAAATAAGAAGGATGATTTATGGCGTGGACATATTAATTCTTATCTTTGCAAAAAAAACGCCCCAGTCAGCCATTCACATGGCCGACTGGGACACCCCTAAATTCAGAACTAGAATAAGCGTACTTTAGTAGACGGAAAGTTCAAAGAGTGAAGGTCCATAAGGCGGAAAATGTTTTCCCGTCATGTACAAGCGAACATATCGGCCGCTAACCTCTTTGCTGCTTAAATCCACCGTTTCTGTCCAATTCGTGCTCTCTGTATCACGATCCAGTGTTTCCACTGTTCTCCAGTCTGTGGTACCCTCTTCAGTGATTATATCTGCTACCTGAATCTCGAGCTGGGAGGCATAAGCCCTTTCCCAGTTGATCACAAGACTCTCGATATCCTGCTCGCTTCCCAGATCAACGTAGATCCATTCTTCCGGAAGCTCAAGATTCCAATCGGCCTGCCAGCGTGTATTAAGATTTCCGTCCGTAATGAAAAGCGGACTATACTCGAAGAAGCTGGAAGCTACAACAGGTTTATGCAGAGCCAGATTAACATCCACATCGGCTGCCACCACAACTTGCGTAACAAGTGCATCTTCGTAACCTGCTGCTTTGATCACCACAGGATAGCTTCCAGCCTCGGTAAATACGCTTGCTTTCAGGGTCGCAATACCGGAGGTAACCAGGTAATCGGTAGCCTTGACCAGCTCTTTAGCACTAACAGTAATGCCGGAAATCGCATTCTCCCAGTCACCATTCGTTAGAAAGGTCAGATCAAGATTGCTGCCCAGTTTATTATCGCTTGTGTCAGCCGTCACAGCTGGAGCTGTCAGCTTTGTTGGATCGGGCTCAGGACTTCCTCCACCTTCCTGACCGCCCAACAGTATACCGTGCACTTCAACTTCCCACAATGAATAGCCGTAAGTTGTGCCTCTTGCCGAGCCCAACATGCGTACATGGCGCGCTTCAGCATTGTTTAACACGATCGTATCGAACCCGCCATTGCCTGCCGCTTCCGTGTAAACGTCGGTCCAATCGCTTTCACTAGGAACTGCTGCGGTAGCGACCTGAATTTTGTAGGTTTTGCCGAAGGCTCCTTCCCAGTTCAGCACAAGGGTATCTATGCTGTAAAGCGCGCCGAGATCAACGGCGACCCACTGCGGATCGTTCGCTTCAGACTCCCAACGTGTAGATCCAATGCCATCGAAAGCTTTACCGGCGCTCTGCGAACCTGTTGAAGCCGTCGCAGTTTTGCCGATAGCAATGTTCGGAGAAGCGGTCGTTACTTGTTGCGTGACCTCATTAGCACCATAACCTTCAGCCAGAACGGAGACTGTATAGGTATTAATAGAAGGGAATAGTACTGCATCTAGTAAAATCCTCCCCGCTTCGATCACAACTTTATCCATAGGAACCGTCACACCATTGATTTTGATGGCACTGATGGCATTGCGCCATGCCTCTTGATCAGCGAAATTCACTTCGATGTTGTTGCCGATTTTATTCTCAGTTGTATCATTCGTCAGCGCCGGACCACTTTTGACTTCCTTAAGACTGATGTCATCGATACGGATCAGATGTTCTACATCCGGTGTTGTTGCTGTAGCGGTGATGACATTGCCAAGTAAATACTTCAACGACAGTGTCGTTGCAGCTGTTGGCTTTATTACAGTGGTATAAACTGCTGTCGGATCGCTTGTGATCGGGAACGCAACTTGTTGATTGTTATTATAGCCGCTTAGCTCAATCAGAATCGGGCGGTCGACGGTTGACCATGCACGGAAGTTAAGCTCATAGGTCTTACCCGCTTCCAGCTTAATCCCAGATTGCGTCAGTTGCGTGTACCAGCTCACAGGAACTCCCGGTGGGCCCCACTCTAAGGTGATACCGCCAAAATAATGAATGTTAAGATTTGCGGTTTGGTCGACAACTTCAAAGGTAGAGTCGCCCTTCGTACCTACCCAATGCTCCCAACTGGCGGTTCCTTTGTCGAAGCTACCGTTAGTAACCAGATTGCCATCGCTCGCAATCAAGGATTGGCTAAGCGTCACATCGGCATAGCCGGTTGCCTTCACCGTAATTTGATGCGTACCTACGGAATCGAATGCATCTGTAGCAAGCACGATGACTCCCGGTAGCACGGTGAATTTATTGCTTGGGAGCGGCTGTCCATCCACAAGGACGGAAGTTATAGCTGTGCGCCATGCTTCATTATCTGTAAAGCTTAGTTGAATGGGTTGACCCACTCGAACATCTGTACTGTCTGCACTTACCGTCTGTGGACGCTTTAACGGTGCATTTTGCACCTCCAGTACAACATTTCGGAAGAAGACATCATGTGCACCGGCAGGAGCCTGCGGTGTTTTGCCAAGCAAGAACTTCAGCGCCACATTGTCATCGACCGACGGCTTAAACGTATACTCAAAATGCTTCCAATCCGTACCGAGCGTTATTGCATTCGAATCAAAGCGTCTGGTGTACGCCGCATTCTCAAGCGTCGCCTGGGAATCGCGGGCGACAGATGCCTTCGCATCAAATGCGAGTACGTACGTAAAGCCTTTGGTTAAGTTTAAATTGGATTGGTTCAGCATTACATTCCACGCCTCGGTGCCAACAGTACTCACCGCTACCTTCGCCACACCCTCTGAGGCGCTGAAGTTCGCGACAGCACCTTGTGTGAAGGGCTCCCAGCCGGTCAGCCCAGCGGAGAAATCACCATTATTCAGTGGATACAGACTGACTTTACTGTAATCGGCGTTGTTGTTCGTCGTACGAATAAGTCTTATGTTATCCAAGGTGATGGAAGCGCTGCCTATGCCAAGATCAAAAATCAACTGGCCTTCTGTATCGCTGATCTGTGAAGGCATCTCAAATGTTACCGTTTTCTTATCGGAGGGGGTACCCACTGCGATATTGCCTTTTTGATAGTAGATGGTAGCTCCATTCTTACTCACGAACTGTACGCCGATCGTCCGCTCCATAGCGGCCTTAGCGTCAAAGGTTAGCTCGTAAGTATCCGATTGCAACAGATTGATTCCTTGTTGTGCCAATTGAATCGATTCGGGTGCAGTTCCTGCATCCTGAATATCGACTGTCAGCTTCTGCGTTGAAGGGTCTACAATAGCTGTAGCTGCCGCTTCGGTTGTCTTGAAGCTCCAGTATTTCAGACGATCCATCGTACCCAGATCGAAACCGCCATTATAGATATGATTGCTGTCTTCAAGCGGTGTCTTCGCTCCGTTCGGATCGATGATTTGGTCGGTTTCCTCCAGTCGCACATTGCCGATCCAGATCGTATTCGTATTCAAACCCACATTGAATTCTAAGCGCGCTGCCAAATCGGTTGTGTTTGCCATTTGGAAACGGTATTCGTAATGCTGCAGCCCTGTCTTCAGTGCCACATCGAAATTGTCTGAATACGCCGACCAGGCGTTGTCTCCGTCTCCGCCCATCTTGACCAACATCGAACGAGCTTCAGAGGCCTTGGCATCAAAGCTCAGCTTATAGATATGACCTCTAACGAGTGGGGCATACTGAATCATTTGCAGTGCATACGACTGGTTACCGCCGTTCGTAGGTTTTATTTTGGCATAATTATGACCATTAATGGCTTCAATTGAAGCGCTGCCCGCACCACTGTAGTCCGGCGTATGCAGGAAGTTCCACTTGTCCGCCGAGAGCGTCTGAGTGCCGCTGTTAATATCGGTCAATCCTTTATCAAAGTTTGGATCGGCAATATAGCTGCCATCCACCGGCTGCCGCGCTTCTGCAGGAATTGGTTCATTCGTCAGAACGGGTTCGACCGGCTCATGATAAGGCTTACCGGACAGTTCATATGCCCGGACATAGTCTACTTGCATGTCAGCAGGCACCTTGGAGTCAGGTGGAAGCAGATTGCTGTCAAAGACACCGCCGACCGCCATGTTCAAAATGATATAGAAGGGCTTGTTAAACGGCGCCGGGAACGCATATTTATCCGGTTGGCCGATCCCTTCGCTGCTCCACTCTTTAACAGTTTTAAACACAATCCCGTCCACATACCAACGGATTTCTCCTGGTTCCCATTCCACACCATACGTGTGATAGTTGGTTATCGAATCACCTTGCGGAAATAAGTAATCACCACCAGTAGATTTGTTATTCGGCCATTGCTTACCGAAGTGAATCGTACCCGCGACTTGATCCGTCAGTCGTCCGCGCGCTTCCATAATATCGAGTTCACCCGAGGATGCCCATGTTCCATATTCGCTGTCTTTAGGCATCATCCAAAAAGCAGGCCACAGACCCTGACCCTCTGGCAGCTTGATGCGCGCTTCAAACTTGCCGTACTGCTTCGTAAAGGTTGGCGATGTCCAGAGACGGCCGGACGTGTACGGTTTGCCACTCACGGTCTGCTTCTTCGCCGTAATCGTAAGTTTGCCGTCTTGAACCTTCAGGTTATTCTTCGAATAGTACTGCTGCTCATTATTGCCCCAGCCATCGAGTCCATAATCCGCTCCGGTGCCTTCCTGATAAGCCCATTTATCAAGGTCTACACCGTTTGTATCCACATTGGAACCGCTTCCAGTGAATTCATCACTCCAGATTAGATCCCACTTCCCGATCGTCTGTAGCAGCGTAGCATCCGTGTATCCCGTTGCCTTGATCGTAATAGCGACATCACCAACCGCCGTAATGGCTGCTGTTTTAATCGTTAGTACACCAGAGGTGATCACGTAGTCTGTATCCTTTACAAGCTTTTTGCCGTCCAGAACAACGTCTGTAATGGCTTCCCGCCATGCCGGGCTGTCTGTGAATGTAATCTTTACGTCCTTGCCCAGCACGTTGTCCGTTGTCTCCGCTCCCAACTTCGGTGCGGTCTGCGGTTGGCTCGGGGTATTCGTCGGAGTACTCGTTGGGGTGCTTGTCGGAGTACTTGTCGGAGTACTCGTTGGAGCGCTTGTCGTACCGCCACCTACGCTTACGACCGGACTCGGCGATGATGTCGCCGTAGCTACCGGAGTGCTATCCTTAACCACACCCCCAACACTTACTACGCTTGTGCTGCCTTCAACCAATGGTTTATCATTCAGCGTTGTTCCGCTTGAGGCCGTTTGTAACTCAGTAATGCTGCCTTTAACGCTCAGCGCTGTGCCCACCGCCTTCTCTTCAACAATCAGCTTGGCGACAACAACCTGTTCACCAACCTCGATAGTAGCTCCGCTCTCTACATTCATTTCACCAACCTGAGAGTTTCCACCAAGAACAATGCGTACCGGCCCCTCAGATTTGCTTACGATAATAGAACCGACCTGTGAGTTATTGACATGTACCGAATGGGAACCGCCGCCATTTACATAGAGCGTACCCTTGATATTCATATGCTCCAGCGTAACATCTCCCTCACCAACACCGATCGTCACTAGGACATCTCCATTGACCTCTGCGTCCTTGATCGTAGCTCCGGAACTTGCAATCAAAATATTGCCGCTTGCCTTTAAGTTCTTATATGTGCCAGGCGAGTGCACAATTTCACCGGCCAGCCGGTCCAGCAACACAATCGCCTCAGCACGTGAAATCGGCTGCAGGGGGCGAAGTGTCTCATCTGCGAAGCCCTTTATATATCCGCCTGCGACGAGGCTTGCCAAAGGAGCTTCGGCGAATGCCGCGATCCTACTCTTGTCTGCAAAGCCTGACAATAAATTTGTATCCGCTTTCACAAGTGGGAAAATTGCTGCGACCATCTTCGCCGCCTCTTGCCGGGTAACCGCTGCCTCCGGCTTGAATTGCCCATCTGGATATCCAGCGATATAACCTGCCTGTTTGGCGATCGCTACCTGATCGGCATACCATTTACCCGCAGCCACATCGCTGAACGACTGCTCTGACTTGGCACTGAAACCGAACAGCGTATTGACCAGCTTCGAGAATTCAGCTCGGCTGACTTCGTCCCCTGGCCGAAATTCCCCCTCACTGCCATTCGCCAGTCCAAGCGCCGACCATTTGTCGATCTGCGCCTGCGCCCAATTCCCCTGGACGTCCTCGAATAAGGATTGCGCAGCTGGTTTATCTTCAGCTGCTGACACCGTAAGCGGCTCCCTCGTTGCAGATCCCGCCCAGCCGGTTCCAGCCGACCCTGCCAATAGCACAGCACTGAGCAGAATGGAAACACATTTCCGTTGCAGCTTGAATTGTCTCTTCGTCATTTATATTGCTCCCTTCAAATGAGAATGTCCGTGTTAGGCTCTACTCCACGGCAATAATTACATCTAGCATTTTTTCACCCCAGAGCATGAGACGAAGCTTCATTTTATAGGCATCATTAGCGGAGCGATGTATTTGCTTGCTACCCCAACCGGTTTCGATAACATTGCTAGACGCATGGGTTCCACTGTTATAGCTGGTATTACTCCTATTGTTCGTCCCTGTAACTAGCATTTCGCTCCCCCTTAGTTTAATTTGCATATCTTCTTTCCCCCTACAACGCAATTGATAGCGCTTACTATTCTTATCAACATCATTATGAAACCGGTTTCGATTCGAAAGATATGCCTCTTCTTCTAAAGTTCTTTATCCTCATGGAGAGAATATCTAGCCAGCATGGACTTTGCTCTATATTCACCGGGGGATATACCCTCTAGCTCCTTAAATACACGGGCAAAATGCTTACTGCTCTCAAAGCCAACTGCCACAGATACCTCCTCCAGCTTGCTGCGGCTCTCAGATAATAGCTTTTTGGCATGGCTAATGCGAACTTTTTTCAGGTATAGAACAAAGCTCTCCCCCGTATACGCCTTGAATGCTTCACTGAAATAGGAATAATTCAGTGATACATGATTACTAACCATCGCCATATTAATCGACCGAGAAAAGTTGGCTTCTATATATTTTAGCGCTTCATTCATATCCGCATGCTCCGTGTGAACAGATCTCACACGCAAAATATAGTCGTTTACACCGATAAGCAAATGCTCAAGTGAGCGATAATAGTCGTGAAAATGACGAAAATTATACATATTTCCAACCATACGGTACAACTTCAATACCTCTACAGAAGCTTCACCATGAACGCGGAACACTTCATCAAGCACCCGCTCATTGATTTTCCGGCCCACTGTCTCCAGGTAGGACAAATCCAATTGCTTAAGCTGTTCAGTCTGAAAAATAACCATCAGGAGTCCTTTCATTTCTTTCTCCCGATCCGTGCCCAGCATATTAAGCAGTTTACGCAGCTCCTCCTCCGGAGCCAAGGGATTCACTCGTCCTTCGTTGATATTCGAGAAGTCGATAACATTCGCTTGTGGATACAGAAAAGTGTATTGCAGCGCCCGGCAGGCCTCTTTGTAGCAGGGTCGAATGTCAGAATACGACCGACCTTCTCTGCTGATTCCAATTAACAGACCCTTTTGCTCGCGGGCTTCGGCCTGCTTCGACAGATCCTCAAAGCACTGCTTGCCACTCCCGATCAGTACCAACTTTCCTTCCCAGTCGGTTAAGATCTCTGCGAATGTCTTTTCAAGCGGCCCGATCAGCCGTTCAACCAATCCCTGCACTTCCCCCGGTTTCATTCGCGTACCATCGTTGTAGTGGTAATCCAGCACGCCCACCGTAAACGGCACTGCCAAGCTACACAATTCCTCCTGTGCTTCATGGTCCAACTGTACATCTCCTTGCATTAACAGACCCCGTAACCGTGTCGCTCGTAACTCCCTGCGAAAACTTTCTGTTTCCTGCTCCAGCTTACGGGTATTATGCTCCTCTTCATGCCATTCCTCGTTAATGCGCGTCAGTATTCCAAACAGCTCATCACGACGAATAGGCTTTAACAGATATTCCTTAACGCGATAGCGTATCGCACTTTTAGCATATTCAAAATCATCATAACCGCTTAGAATGACAACGGCTGGTCCCTTTCCACCTCCGGTCTCCGCGGTTATCTGTCCCAAAAGTGTAATCCCATCCATCACGGGCATACGGATATCGGTAATCATTATATCTGCCCGTTCCTTCCTGTACATCTCAAGTGCCTCTGCACCATTGCCCGCCATTTCAATAACATATTGATCTGGGAATTCCCGCTCTATCATTGTCTTTAGTCCATTGCGGATATTCTTCTCATCATCTATAATCAGCAGCCTCATCATAGTTGCTTGTCTCCCGTCAAAAGAACTTTTGGCAAGGTCATGAACACTGTCGTTCCCCTCCCTATAGAACTCTGTACCTCAAGTCCATATTCTTCGCCATAGAACAACTGCAGACGTTGATGTACATTTCTTAGCCCGATTCCTCCAGCTCTGCGCGTGTGATCTCCCGGCTCGGAAGCGAATTCGCTCACTTCCTCTTTGGCATAAAGAGCTTCGTGCAAAGTCAATAATCGATCCGTTGTAAGTCCGCTGCCATTATCACGTATCGCTATAAAAATATCCCCATCCCCTTCCGAAACATCAATGTGGATGGTTCGATTCTCCGCTTCCTCTTGTTCCCCGTACCAGGCATGCTTCACACTATTCTCAACTATGGGCTGCAGCGACATTTTCAGCACCTCCAGCTCAGCATAGGAATGCTCAATATTCAACATCAGCACTATGGGGTGCTCGAAGCGAATATTCATCACTTCAATGTAATTCTCGATATGGCGAATTTCATCACGCAGCTTAACATACTCACCAGACCATTTGAAATTATAACGCATCATCCCGCCGAGCGAGGTTAATGCATCCGAAATGGTCCGCTGGTCCTCCATTTCGGCCAACATCTTAATATTCTCGAGCGTATTATACAGGAAGTGCGCATCAATCTGATTGTGCAGTGTGCGCAGCTCTGCTTCTTTCGATAATGCCTGCTTGTATACGGCTTGGGCTACCAGCGTATTAATCGTATTCATCAGCTTAGAGAAATGATGCGCCAGCTCGCCGACTTCCCCTCCACCCCGAACAGTGATTGCAGTGTAGGCTTCGCCTCTGCGCACTTTTTTCATCGTTTCGGTCAAGACACGTAGGTTCTTAAGAATAAATGCATTCAGTACATAGGCAATTGCGGTTACTAATATAATAAAGCCGATATTCACTCCAATAATCAGGTTGCGTGTGTGTGAAATGTCCTTCATAACGCCTTCCATAGAAACTACATTGAGCAGATACGCATTAATTCGATCCAGCGGTGTGTTTATAAGCAGAAATGACTTTCCATTCTCTGTATAGTTAATATCCCAATTCCCTGTCTTCCTGTACGCCTCAAGGCGATCTGCGATGGCAACGGCCATTTCCCCATTCTCCTGCAGAAACGAGTGGTCTGGACGCGTAAACAGCTGCATTTCCTCATCGACAAGAAACATTTGAGACTGGCTGTCCTGCACAGTTGTATAAGTCTTGGGTGTAAACCGCTCCAGCAGCATATCGACTTGAACCATCCCGATGTGGTTATTTGTCGGAACGCTCATTTCACGTAAGAGGGAGACCTTCGGTACAAGCTTCGGAGTCTGTCCGGCGAAACGATTCATCAGCTCAGTGTCATTATTCAGAAAAGACCAGGACAACTGCCCTTTCAGCTTCAGTGCTTTCTGATACCACGGCTCAGTGGATACACGGACCTCACGGAAAAAAATCGGCCAAATCTCATGGACATTGCTGTTCGAATACAAGCGTAAATGTTCAAGGTTAGGATTGTTGTACTGGATGCGCGTCATATTAATAAACACATCGGTATTAAACTCGACCAACTCACTCAAATCTGGCTCTTTCGTATAAGCGAGATATTCCCTCACTTCTTTATCTTCATAAGCCATTTGAACAGCCCGTTCCATCGATTCAATCTGATTATTAATATACAGCTTCTCCATCTGCAGCAGATAGCTGTTTTTATCAATGGCATCACTGACGTACGTATTATTAATAGCTCCATATGAATAAAAGGACACCATTAAACAGGGGCCCAATATAATAAAAATATAAGCGGCAATCAGGCGGCTTTGAAGTGAGCGGCGCCCAAACCAATAGGTGAACGAATCCCATAAACCTGCTGTACGCTTGCCTAATTCCAAATCTATTGTCCACCTCGCTGATAAAACGTCTAAAAATCACCCAAAGCCCGCGGTCAGCGGGCATTTAGGCAATCTAATAGTACATAATTATATATTACATACCAAGCTTTTTCTTGTTTTCTTCATATTTCACTTGTTGGAAGGCTTGGAATTTATCAAGACCAATTTCCTTTTGTTTGTTGATATACTCCGTCCAAATTTTATCAAATTCTGCATCGGAAGGAGCCATCAGCAGCTTAGGAAAGGTTTTGCCGCGCAGTTCTTTAATCTTACTACCGATAATACCTTCTGGAGAGTTACCCAGTGGATCGATTTGGTCAAATTCAGAGTTACTGAATGCTTTTCCTCTCGTCCAATCTTCCAGCTGTTTGTAAGGCTCAACCGATTTAGGGGCCCATTGGTCGGTGATATTTGTATTCTGCATCATCCAGAAAGTGAATGAAGAACCGTATTTCTTATCAAACGCCGAACGGTCTTTATTCATCAGATCAAATACTTCAGGCTTAAATTGATCTTTTCCGTCAATAGTATCATAGCTGACACCTTTTTCACCTAAGAATAGATCTTTATTGCCTTCTTCACTGTTCAGGTAGCTGAGGAACTTGATAGCACGAGCTTTATCCTTTACATCTTTGGAGATCAGGGTTACTGTCCAACCGGAAATACCAGGGCCGTTCAGACGTGGTGCATCCAGGTTAGTGTTAGCAGGTCCATCCACAGCGATATAAATTTTGTTCGGATCTTGCTGATACAGCGTACCTAGCTGTGCTGCGAAGTCAGTACGTTGATATAGCATTGCGAAATATCGGCCTTGAGTAATCTTTTCTTCCATCTGCGGACGTTTGTCGATGAAAATATCCTTAGCAAGCAGTCCGTCTTGGTTGGCTTGGCGGAGTGTCTTCATCCAGCGGATATATTCAGGGTCAGTTTCACGGTTATACAGCTTGCCGTCTTTTTCCCGTGGAATCGCCAAGAAGTTCTGAATGTAACCTTCCAAGGAATCGTTACCGGTTGCGGTAAACTCGTGCAGACCGAGTGGGATTAGCGGTTGACCATTGATATCAGGGAATTTCTCTTTAGCCATCTTGAGAGCGTTCAGGAAACCTTCTGGTGTCCGCATATCAGGACTGCCAATGGCTTCGTACATATCCTTGCGTACAACAAACACTTGGTTCGAAACATAGTTGTCGCCATACTTTTCATAGTCAGCCGGGGAGGAAGAAGAGTTCGGATAGCCATAGACATTACCGTCCTCTTGCGTGTTCCATCCGAGCTTATCAGCATCGGAAACTTTGAAGAAGTACGGATCGTATTCTTCAGCCAGCTTGTTGAGCGGAAGCACCAGATCGCCTTCAATCATTTTCTTGACAGCGTCTTCCCAGAATCCCAGCGTAATGAAATCGGGCATCTTACCTGAAGCAATCAGGGTATTCAGCTTTTCATTCTCATTACCTGCAGGAACGATGAAGTTAAGATTAACACCGGTTTTCTTAGTAACATATTGGGAGGTTGGATCAACGCCCCATTTATTAGGGAACCAAGCAAAATTCAGGTACCAGTCAAACGTAATTGGCGAAGTATCTGATTTCCATCCTGGTTCATCCGCCGATACTGCAGCAGCAGTTGGTTCTGTTGTAGCAGCAACATTTGTTGTATTTCCGTTGTTTGCTGTTGTTTCGTTGTTCTTGTTAGCGTTGCTAGAACATCCTACTGTGGTCAATGTCATAACCAGTGCCAGTAACAGCACCATCATTTTCCCTGGTTTGCGTGTTATGCCCATACTTTCTTGCCCCTTTTCTGATAATTGTTTAGTTATAATTGATAACTCCAGAACCGCTGTAAGGCGGCTGGAGATGTTACCTTGGGTCATGCAGAGCAGAGTTCCTTCGGAACTCAACCTTTAATGGAGCCAATCATCATTCCTTTGACAAAATAACGTTGCAGGAACGGGTAGACGAACACGATTGGAAGTGTAGTAACTACCATTGTGGCCAGTTTGATGGACTGTGAGGTTACCGTTCTGTTCGCGGCGTTGCCCTGCACGGCCACCATCATCTGACTTGAACTGGACTGGGCCACAACACGGAACAGGTACGTCTGAATCGGCTGCAGCGTCTCGCTATTGATATAGATCATCCCTGTAAAATAATCATTCCATTGATATACGCCATGGAATAGCGCAATGGTAGCGATAACAGGCATGGATACCGGCAATATGATCCGCATGAAGATAGTCCAGTCATTTGCCCCGTCAATATGTGCTGCTTCCTCTAAACCCTCGGGAATCTCCCGAAAGAAGGTCATGAAGATAATGAGATCGAAAAAGCTGAACATAACCGGAATAATGTAAACTAGGAAATTCTCCAGAAGATGAAGATCCTTAATTAACAGATAAGTCGGGATGAGTCCACCGCCGAAGAAAAGCGTAACCGTACCCATCAGAATATAAAACTTGCCACCAATCAAATCTTTACGGGAAAGAGCATAGGCAACCATAGCTGTAAAGAATACATGCAGGCCCACACCAAGTAGCGTTTTGGCAACGGTGATCCACATGGACTGCATAATGCCTGGACTGGCGAGCACTGCCTTGTAATTTTCCAGAGTAAACTCGCGTGGCCACCAGTAAATGTTGCCCAGCATGGCGTCTTTGCCATCGTTAAAGGCGTTTATCAATACGTACCAGATGGGGTACAGGGTAAGAAAACATACACACAACATAATGAGATTATTGGCTAGATCGAAGAGGGCTTCGCTCTTCGTTTTGCGGTTTAGAGCAAACATGTGCAGGTCCTCCTTGGCCTAAAACAACGATGTGTCGTTGATTTTTTTGGATACTTGGTTGGCAATCAACAGCAATATGAGAGCGATAACCGATTTGAACAGTCCGACCGCAGCAGAATATGAGAAACGGCCTGAAAGAAGTCCTGTATAGTAAACGTAATAGTCAATTACGTTACTGGCGCTGTCATTAAGCGAGTTGCGCAGAACCAGGATTTGGTCGAAGTTAGAGTTCAGCACACCGCTGACCGAAAGAATAAACAGAATACTGATCGTTGATTTGATCGCCGGCAGAGTAACGAACCACATCTTCTGAAAACGACCAGCTCCGTCAATGGTCGCCGCCTCATACATCTCGGGAGATACTCCCGCAATAGCGGCCAGATAGATGATGGCTGACCAGCCCAGCTCTTTCCAAATATCCGAGGTGATGATGATCGTCCAGAAGTACTTAGGCTCGGCCAAATATGAAATCGGTTGATCAATCATATGAAGAGCCATTAAAATATGGTTAATGATCCCCACATCCGACAGCCATGTAGCTAGAATCCCACCAAGCACAACCCAAGAGAGAAAATGCGGCAAATATGAAATCGTCTGAATAGTTTTCTTGAATCGGATCGAACGAATCTCGTTCAGGAATAGCGCGAATATGATGGGCAGTGGAAATCCGATAACTAACTTGATTAAACTGATTCCCAAGGTGTTTTTGATGACACTTGCTAAATTGTCGTCATCCAGAAACTCCCTAAAATGTGCAAGTCCTACCCATGGGGCCTCCGAAATCGACTTGACGATGTTGTATTCCTTGAAGGCAATAATAATGCCATACATCGGAATGTAGTTGAATATAATCATCCAGACTACGCCTAGTAGAGCCATTGTTTGCAGATGCCTTTGGACGACAAGTCTTTTCCACAGCTTACGGTAAGGGCTCACAACTTCTTTCTGAACCGGCGGTATCCCGAGAGGGGCCATCGTTTCCATGGGTACTGTTGTCATTTCATTTCTTTTGTTTTTCATCTTACGGTCCTCCAGGCTCCAGCTAGATCTCTATTTTTAAAAGCGCTTACAGGGTATAGATCAATTTTATTAGTTTTTGCCCAGGACCGTAAGGTTTCATATTTTGGATAAGGGGTTCCATATTTCGGATTGAGTCACATTCTCTACGAAAAATGGAACCCCCAACTTCATACGTTACGTAAGTACCACCTGAATCTCGGTAATTTCACCGCGCCGCAAAGCCTCCGCATGCTCCCCGCGCAACAATGCCCCGGAGATCTCGATTACTGTTCCCTCCCGATAGACAAGCTGAAGACTCTTAATGACTGTCCCCTGCTCTCCGAAAGTATCCACTCGACGTGGATTATAGTAGGTCACTCCTGTACTTCCAAGGAAGGTGAAGGAAAGATAGCCTTGCTCATCGAATAGCCATCCCGGCAGTGCCGGTGCCAGCGTCAAGGCAAGCTCTCCATCCACGACCGAGAATACCTTCTTACCCGCCATCATTACTCTCCACATACTGAGAAATTCTGCTGTCGATCCGCTCAGCCTAGCGACGAACCCTCTGCCATGCACACCGGGATCAGGATTGCCGCCCGTAGCAATAAAGGATGAATTCTCTAATGTGCTCCGTCCATATACAGCGGGGTCCAGGAACGGAACAAGTGAAGTTGTTAATTCTCCATAAAACTCTTCATATAGTCCGGCCTTCAACAGCTCCAGCAAATATTTGTAGGACATATGCAGGAAGTTTGACTCTCGTTCCAGCCAGCCCGGCGTAAAAGCTCGCATACGGCCAATTTCATTAGATTCCCCGTCAAGGCTGACCGAGGTTTGATACATGGAGGTAGTAGGATCATACAGCTCTGTTTTTTTGATGAAATGGTAGACGCTCTTTGCCTGTTCAGGATCTTTCAGCGTCTTTAGCCAGCGTGTTGGACCTTCCAGGAAATAAGGGAGTGCATAGACTTCAAATGCCTCAACTACAGCCTTAGGTAGTCCATACGCACTGATTACTGGGTTCCCCTCATGATCCTTCACCGGATGAAACTGAGTCGCCTCAAAACGGAAATAGGTCGGAACTAGACCGTTCCCCAATTCAACTGCCTGGCGGATACCCTCGTCCAGCTTGGTAAGGAATTTGGTGAGTACTTCCCGGATAAACCCAAGTGAAATTCCAGACTGCAGGCCGCTGATTCCAAAACGAACCGCTTCCCGGTAAGCCTCACGAGCTGATGCTACAGTATCCCAATAACGGAACTGCGTAAGCTCGTGAGACAGCACGGAAGTAACCGCAAGTTCTACCTGCTCCAGAAATTGGGCCATTTCCACCGGCAGTTCCATGTTTAGTTCCTCATTAGCCTCGTTCTTAAGCACATCCAGCAAAAAGACAACATTCCGCTTCAGTTCAAACGTCTCACTCATCCCTGAGCCAAACAATCCCGGCAGCCCGTTCATGGCATCATTCCAGCCCGGCTTATTGCCCTCCATCTCCACACCTAATCCGTAAGGGTCAAGGGTGGCGAATTTATTGAGCGTCAGAGATAACATCTTCACGAACAGGCTGCTGCGATAAATAGAGCCATGTCCGCCGTCCACGCGCAGCCAGTGGGTATCTCCGGCCTTCCGTTTCAGCTTGTGCAGCTTCTCCTCATCCTCTAGCAGCGCCCCATATTGCCGCACTTTGCCGTCGCTAATGACATACTTCTCACTGCGGGGCTGAACATACGCCGGACTATCGTAAAATGCGTAGTCCTCGTCCCCAAACAGCAGCTCTTGTCTTTTATCTGGAAAAATATCAAGGTAACCCTCTACCAGATCCAGGTTATAGGTCCAGTGATCAGACCAGAAGCCTTCCCCGAAAGCAGCCTCTATGTTCTGCTGGGACATGGAGAGTATGGACGATAAGAACTCCTCTTCACTCACCGTCAAGGCAATGTTATGGTCGGCAATGTAGTTGATCAGTCGTCCTGGTGTAAACTTTCCACGGCACAGTATGTCTAACCCCTCATCATGACCGGGTGCAACCTCCCCAAGCCATTGACCAAGCTGCTCCTTATGATCGGCGGTCACTTCGAAGCTCGTTCCCTGCACACTCAGTGGGTTGTTGCCATCTGCTTGAATCAGGCTGTAAAACATTTTGATATTGAAGCTGCCTACTTTCGGATTAAAAAAAACATCATTGCGCCGGTTCTGATTCATGTCCCGAAAATTCCCGTTGCCTTGCGAATAATATTCCGGTGCGAGCGAGAAGAAGTTATAGTCGCGCTCCATATCGCCGTGCTTGCGTGAGTATAGATGGACGACATAACCGTCTTTGCCATTATCGAATATAAAAGGATATCCTCCGCGCAGGAAGTTATCGAGATAAGACTGCCGGCAGTAGGCATCGAATAAGGCAGAGGAAGTATGGGTAGAAATGTCTGCCGTCAACTCCTCCGTGAGGCTGGCCGCTTCCTGAGCCTTGCGGGTAATATAATCGTCACTGCATAGCTGCTGCGCTTTCCGATTGATTTTGTCGATATCGTTCACATGTCCGATTAGAGTATTCAGGATCAGAGTGGCCCCTGGAGCAAGATTCCGCTCCACACCACTGAACCCGCAAGGCACCTTGTTGACCGGATATTGGGGCAACTTGACAAGCTCCGCAAGCGGCAGTTCCGCGAAACGGTCAGGGTAGGCCAGCGACGTATTGCTGCCAAACACAACCTCAAAATCAACGATTGGTGCAAGTTGTTCCCCTTCTCCGGTAAAGGACAAGTAGAAATGACCATTGGTAATTTCACTGACCTGCGCATCATCATTTGTGCTGGAGCGCAGCTTATAGAACGGAATGCCCTGCTCCAGATTATAGACTTCCATCCAGCTGCGCAGCAGGTTGCCGATATCTTTGTAGCCACTGTTCTCTATCCCGTAAGGCAGAATTTCCGGCAGACCATCGAGTAGCTCGAATTCAACCGCCGTGTCACTGATATTCTCAATCTCCACTCTACGTACCAATGCTGCATAGTCATCATTTGGCAGATTGAAATAATGTACAGTCGTCTTCAATCCATGCCCACCATGAATTTCCTCGATGGTAAGTCCGTTAGGCAGAATCGTCATGATCCGCTTGGCTGCGGAATCGGGACGCGCCGATTGAAAAGGCTCATAGATTTCTGAATCGCCTTTGATTTTGATAAAAGTCCGGAAGCCGGATAAGGCTACATTCTTATAGGAAATATTGGCCGGAGAGAATTCCATGATCGGTGAATTCTTATCCCGTACCCCGAAGCTGCATACTCCTTGTCCCCTGTTCACATAGAAGGTCCACATCGGGATTCCTTTTAATCCGGCCAGCCCGGGCAGAAAGCTGGCGAACGGCTTCCCCTCATGAAATTGTTCCATCACAAATGTTCCTGACTCTTGTTTCCCTGACTCAAAATAATAATTGCTCACGCCTACGCCTCCTTAGAGTTAATTAAAGTGAAATTAGTTGCGTTGTGATCGAATGTGCAGCCAGCTCGCAAGTGGCTATTTCTCCGCCCAGACCCAGGCTCACCGTACGCGCAGCTTCGCCTTCATTCATCAGCACAACAGCTATGCTGCCATCCGGATTGCGGAATGCCGTGGATAGGATTCCTTCCACTCCGGACTCAAGTCCAATCCGTACCGCGCCTGCTGCAATATATTTACTGAAATGCCCAATGTAATAATAAGAACTGTTGTAATGAATCTCGTCGGTTGTCGTATCTGCAATAATAGGCGCATCACAGAGATTCCCCACATGATTGGGTCCTCCAGTCTCATCCAGCACCAGATTCCAGTCCAGATAACCCTCTGTCCAGGCATTGAGATCGCCAATCATGTTCCGGCCGTAACGTTCACCCGTGAACCATTCACCCAATTTGACTCCGCCTTCCTGACAGCCCTCGGTGAACAGCAGATGCTTATCCGGAAACAAGTCATGAACCTTCTCCACCTTGTCGAATTCCTCGCCGCCATACCAGTGAATACCGGTTCCCCACACATACTGTGCAGCTTCAGGATCGGACAAGACCACTGAGGCACGTTCGACCATAATATCGCGGTTATGATCCCAGATCACAATGTTCACATCACTAAGGCCTGCTTCGTGCATAACCGGACCGAGATGATTTTTCACAAAATCCCGTTCCTCCTCAGCACTGTAAATACAGGAGTCCCAGACCTGAACCGCTGCAGGTTCGTTCTGCACGGAGACCGCCCAGATTGGAACTCCTTCCTTGCCATAGGCTTCGATAAATTTGGCATAATAACGCGCCCATAGCCCAGCGTATTCCGGCTTCAATGAGCCTCCGTTATTCATTTCACCGTTAGTCTTCATCCATGCCGGTGGACTCCACGGGGATGCAAGCATCGTAAAGGCTCCACCTTTTACTTCCATGGCATCCTTAATAAGTGGCAACACCCACTTGTAGTCATGGGATATATCAAAGCTAGCCAGCTCCGTGTCGTTATCCTGCACATACGTGTAGTTGCCGAGGGCGAAATCACAGCTATGAATATGGACGCGGCCCATGTTGTAACCCAGTCCATCTACCGGATGGAAGTACCGCTGGATGACTTCAGCCCGCTTCTCCGTGCTCATTCGTGACAAGGTATAGGCCGCCGCTTCCGTAAAAGCACCCCCAAAACCAAGCATCTTCTGAAACTCCAGCTCCGGCTTCAGTTCCACATCAGCTGCCTCGCTCCCAGCTCTTAATTTAAAGGCCAAACCTTCCTTGCGACTCAAACGTTCTCCCGTTTCCTTAGCCGTTACTATAGTGTGAACTATTGTCATTGCATCCATCTCCTTAGATTGATTGATTAATTAGATTGGTAGGATTATTAATTGATTTTAACATCTGTTTAGGTAAATCGAAACCGGTTTCGATTTACCTAAAAAAAAATCACTTCACTTATTGTCCAATTTAGCTGTTAATTATGCTGTTAAATTTCTCGAATCAGTCAATTTTTCCTTTATAACAGCAAATTATGCCGTTATTTTCATCCCATTCTACCTTGTAGGCTGCTATTCGCCGAATTAGAGGCATAAATGCACGTTAATCGATTATTAAGCGATATATACGCCATATTAGCAGCATAAATTCACGTTAATATAAACTCACTTCAGTTGGTGCCTATCGACTCTGTCAAATGCATCAATCAACTCCATTCTAAATTCCATCGCAGTGCACCTCCACATGCCAATGTCTCCTATTCCACACTTCTCGGAGGGGCGCAGGAATCTCTGACAATCAATTCTACAGGAAGCTGTAACGCCTCCATGCCTTCGTGTTCTTTGTCGATGGTGGAGAACAGAAGATCTGCCGCCTGGCTTCCAAGTAGAACCGTATCCTGCCGGATGGTCGTCAAAGCAGGTGTGACATACTTGGCCAGATCGATATCATCATACCCGATGACCGAGATGTCAGTCGGAACGGAAAATCCGCTGTCTTTTGCCGCCATGACTGCCCCTAATGCCAACAAGTCTCCTGAAGCAAAGACTGCAGTTGGTCGGTCTGGTAGCTGAAGAAGCCCTTTCATCGCGCTATAGCCGTTCTCTAAGGAATAATACGGACCAGGTACGATATAAGAGTCGGGCAATTCCAAACCCAATTGCTTCATTGAAGCCTTATAGCCCCGCTCTCGTTCGCTTCCTGGGAACGTGCTCACCCCTCCAGAAATATGAGCGATTTTGCGATGCCCCAAGGAAGCCAGATGATCTACCGCCAGTATCGCACCAGCCATATTGTTGGAACATACCGTATGCGACTTTGGAGTCTCAAAATCCAGAATTACTGTAGGGATAGCGCTGTCCAGCAGTTCTTGGAAATACGGGTCCTCATAATCCGACAAGAAGACAACAACCCCATCGACACCACGAATCCGACAATTCTCCAAATACCCACTCTGCTTGCCCCCGACATCTTTGGAGATAAACATTAAGGCATAACCTTTGGAGACAGCTACCTGCTTAAAGCTCTCAATGACGCTGCTAAAAAAAGGATGTCGAATACCGACTCCCGTGCTCTCGATGAATAATACGCCGATCGTCCATGATTTCTTGGTGGTCAGCGTACGGGCATGGGAGTTCGGAACATACCCCATTTCCTGAGCTGTCCGGATGATATCCTGGCGCGTCTTCTCCCGCACATCAGAGTAATTATTAAAGGCCTTGGATACGGTTGTTGGAGAGTAACCGGTTCTTTTGGCAATATCGTATATAGTAGTCACTCCGATTCACTCCCGTCCAAATGTAAGCCCTTTCTGTTCAATGACATTTTAACTTCTTTCCCCACGGCCGTCCAGCACAAAAAATTTTTGCACAGAGGGTAGCAGCGTAATGGCTTGAATCAGCAGGCCTAAGCATGTATAGAAAACATGAACTATCGATACTGCATTCATCATATAGGTCTGTACCATAATCCAGATAATTTGCCCAAATCCGATATAAAGTGACAAGGCCCATGAACTGTGCAACTCTTTAAAAGGATTCAGCCTATCCGCCCATTTCCACTGCGGTCTTTTGATCAAACTATACAGGATCAACAGAGGCAGCAGACCAAACACGACTAGCAATAGAATGCCAGGAATCAGAAAATCAGGAAATATCGTGCTTTCCAGCACCGAAGAGGGTATACCCATCATATCTCCACTCGGATCGACCAAAAGGGCCAGTCCTCCGCCTATCGCACCCACGCTCAAAAAAGCCTGCAGAATATAAAGAAATGTTACTGTAAACGGCCTTTCTTGTCTGTGTATCATTATAGCATCCTCATTTCCGCATCTTGAATTAGATCTGTTCTTATGGTCATAAAATTGCCTCAAACTAATATTACAAGATTTCCCTCCCGTTGACCGAGATACATATCACAACCTGGTTCTACGATACGGACTTCTGGGGTATTCGGTGTGAATTACTGCTCTTTGCGCTATACTAAAGTTACAATAGGAAAAAGGATTGATTTCATCATCCTAAAAAACGAGGAGATAGGAATGACGCAAATCATGCGCTCTTCCAAATATACTTATGACGGATACCAATCTACCTTTATCTAAAGAGTGCATTTACTGCCATCAGAATAAACCACTATCTGAATTCCGCAGGCGTACAGGCAAACGATCCAAGGGCCAATCACGCCGTGGGGCCTGCCGGGAATGCCGTAAACAACGGGAAACTGCGGAGACAAAAAATCTACCTCAGGTTGCGCCAATAACGCGACTCTCTGATTCCCGCTCCCTGTCCGCAGCACCGCAACCGATATCCGCAGCCGTCCCAGCCCTCCTGTCGGCCAAGCCTGCTGCGGTTAAGGCCCATCAGCACTCTTTGCCGGAACGCTCCAGAGAAGGGAAGTCACTTCCCCCTTCTTCGGTAGCCAAGGCTAAAGCCCGTACACGTGGAGCCGAACAACCGCGGATTCATCCGCACCTGCGTGGCCCGAAACCGGAGCCACAGGATACATCGGCACTGATTCCATCTGCCAAAGGGCTGATTCTGATGCGCGGGCACAGCGATAAGGGCCGCCGATGGCATCAGGAGATTGATTTTGAGCTTGCAGTCACTTTGGTCAACGAACGGGCCGCCGTGGTCATCAACCGCCGTACCATCCGCCGAATCTACAGCAATAAGGATTTTCGTGCGATGATATTGACCAGAGACAACTATACCTGTCATTTCTGCGGATTATACGGAGATACGATTGACCATCTGCTGCCACGTGCCAAAGGTGGACATACTACCCCCGAGAACTGCGTCTGTGCCTGCAATCTGTGCAATCAGACCAAGGCTGACCAATATGTAGAGGAATTTATGGGCCGCTAAGGACCATTCCGCATGACGTCACGGTAAGTATTGAATAGCAATTACAAAGACAATAAGCGCCCTTATCCCAGGTCAATTGATGTTCAAATGAACATCAGCCTGAAACACAGAGCGCTTCTTTGTATTATTATGATATTAAACTTTGTTACGCTATAAATTACTCAGGTCAGTCTATCCGGTAATATTCTTCACTCGTCCAACCTGTCCATCCGTCAAGCGCACCTTGATTCCATGCGGATGCCGGGGTGAATTCGTCAGAATATCCTTGACTGATCCGTGCGTAAGCTTGCCTGTAGGCTGATCCTGCTTCAATACAATATCCACTTCAAGCCCAGCGCGGATATCCGCTCTTACCTGTCCGTTCATGATGTGATCTCCTTTCGTGTTACCCTTGTTATTATATCAAAAGATTGTAAAGAGTTATAATGGAGCCAACTACTATAGATAAGGATGAGGACAGCTATGGCCTTCGGAATTAACAGAGATGAATTAACCCGCTGGAAAAAAGCGGTCTCTGCAGGAGAGATCGCTTTCTTGACTCATTATTGGATTGATCGGCGTTTTCCCGGCATTACTACCGTTACCAAAGTTGGCTGCAGCGACCTGGCCCGGTTGACAAGCTGGTGTGAGCACAATGGCTTGCCAGCCAAATATATTCATAACCGCTCACCATTTCCCCATTTCGACCTAATCGGCCCGCAGCAACCGGAAATTCTCCGACGGGAAGGGTTATGGGAACAGCTGGAGCGCTTCAAAATGCTCTGATTCAATTACTTCTTGCTGCGTAGATCCTTCATGATTTTGCGGCCGGTGGGTGTCTGTGCCAGGCCACCCCCTGCTGTCTCGCGGTGTTTCTCCGGCATCGCTGAACCTACCTCCAGCATCACCTGAATTACTTCATCAGACGGAATAACGCTCCGAACACCAGCTAGCGCCATATCCGCGGCTGCTAATGCAGTCACTGCGCCAAAACCGTTTCTAACGATACAAGGAATCTCGACCAGCCCCCCGACCGGATCACAGATAAGACCCAGCGAGTTCTTCAGCGCCAAACCCACAGCATGTACTGCTTGTGCAGGTGTTCCGCCACGCAGTTCGGTCAGCGCGCCCGCCGCCATTCCAATGGCTGAACCAACTTCGGCCTGACAACCACCTTCAGCACCGGAGACAAATGAATTGTTGGCGATGACATAACCAATCGCACCCGCGGCGAACAAGCCGGATACCATATAGTCGTCACTCCAACCAAAACGCTCCTGACAGCTGAGGAATACACCCGGGATAATCCCGCAGGAACCTGCTGTGGGCGTAGCAATAATACGTCCCATTGATGCATTCACTTCAGATACAGCCAATGCGTAAGCCATCGCTTGACCCGCTGATTCGCCAAGACACGGCTCATTCGCTGTGTTATATGCACCGACACGCTGAGCGTCCATCCCCGTAAGTCCACTACGTGAAGTGGTATCTTCAGTCATGCCCCGATGAACCGCTTCTTTCATCACTCCATAATATTGGCTCATCGTAGCGAACTCCTGTTCACTTGGACGTCCGGATTCTGCACTTTGCTCTTCTAACATCAGAGCTCCGATGCCTAAACCGCGTTCCTCACATAATATGGCCAACTCACTCAATGTTTGAAAATTCATGATGTACTTTCCTTCCCTTTCTCTTCCTGTGTACCTTCATTTAAGTTGACCAGCTTTACTGATTTCACAGCAGGCAAAGCCTCTAAATCATGGATCAGCTCAGGTGTAGCGGATTCGTCCAGCTCAAGCACCGTCAAGGCTGCTCCGCTGCGATTTTTCCGATCCAAAGACATATGTCCGATATTAAAATGGCCTCTGCGCATCACATCCGTAACACTGGCCAGAACACCTAAATAGTCCATATGATCAATCAGAACCGTTGGATACATGCCTGTGAGCTTCACTCCAAAGCCATTGATATCCACGATCTCTATATTGCCGCCACCGATCGATATTCCCGTCAGCGTCAACTCACTTCCCGTATCCCGACCGGTTAAATGCAGGCGAACCGTATTGGGATGAGGAAATAATCCGGTTCCCTGCCGGAAGGAAATTTCCATCCCGGCCTCAGCCGCAAGCTCTAAAGAATCGGGCAGCCGAGGGTCATCAGTAGTGAAGTCCAACAGTCCGCCAGCTATTGCCCGATCTGTACCATGCCCCTGATAGGTAGCCGAGAAAGAACCAAAGAACGTCACTTCTGCCACACTCGGCAGCTCACCCAGCACCTGCCGGGCAGCTCTCCCGATTCGCGCAGCTCCTGCTGTATGCGAACTGGAAGGCCCGACCATTGCCGGACCAATAATTGAGAATACATCTTTAAAACGCATACTCAGGCCTCCCGCGATTAGAATTTGACTCTTCTATTATGCTTTTATATTATACTGCACAAGTTGCTGGACTTCACTGTTACATTCACTGTTATATACTCCACTATATACAGGTGTCTTGGGAATACAGCTCGATTCCATCTCTGTACTGCCAGCCAAGACTTTCCCAGAAGCGGCGCCCCAGCACATTGCTCTCGATAACCATCAGATGGCATTTAGCGATGCCGTTTGCCCGCAGCTTGTCCAGACAACGGGACACCAGTTCACGGCCCACTCCCAATCCACGACTATCACTGCTAACCGCAACATGATACATATAACCTCTGCGCCCATCATGTCCGCAGAGCGCTGTCCCAGCAAGAGTACCATCCTCATGCATGCAGATTTGGCTGAAGCCACGATTGCGTTCCAAATAACCTACGATCTCAGCCCGCGAATCCGCTCCACTGAGCCCCATACCCTCCGTATTCTCCCACAGCTTATAAGCCGCCTCATAATCCTCCGCAACCATGTCTCTGTAAATCATTGCTATTCCTCCACTTTCATGTATTTAAATATGACTTCTTGCATAGAGAATCCAGAGCCTCTAGCTCCAGCTCCCCTAACGCCAACAACGCCTCGTAGGGATCACCGTTCAGGCTCAAAACATGTGCAAAAGCTGGCTCCGTCTTCATACCGCCTGATTTCAGGTCTATAATATGTTCGCGGAATTCATTGCCCAGCAAATCTAATATATGTGCTTCGACAATCATATGCAGGCAGCCATTTTGCTGTCCCGTACCCAGAGGCTGAGCGAATAATTCTATAGGCCATCTACCTGCTCGGAAGTTAATCTTGCAGCGAGGCATTCCATTAACCATTCGCGTTACAATGCAGAAATCATCCATTTTGCCAAAATAGCGGCGGACTGTCGCCGTATACTTCTCTTGATCATAAA
This sequence comes from Paenibacillus monticola, assembly GCF_009664975.1. GTDB lineage: Bacteria > Bacillota > Bacilli > Paenibacillales > Paenibacillaceae > Paenibacillus_AQ > Paenibacillus_AQ monticola. Next base: position 157,453 of record NZ_WJXB01000008.1, on the reverse strand, counting down.
CCTCGCAAATAATATCCAGATCACTACTCTCTACCTGAAGCCCCAGCGGTACAGTACCCACCAGCATCGGTTCATATTCAGCCAGTACATTCATGATATCCAACTGCAGAAGCAGATCGTAGACCTCCTTCTGCACCGTTGAGCCACGCAGCAAATAGGCAAGATTACGCCAATCTCTAGTTCCCGACATGCTTACCTCCAATAATTAATAATTCCGAAATATCTACCTTCAGCTTAACGCAGTAGAATATGTATAAGTAATTATAATATAAAATAACAGTCGCGTGTGTCCCTCTTAAGTGAATACAAAATGCCCTCATCTTAGCCAAAACGGCAAGTAGAGGGCATTTACTATTTTATTGGCCAACACTATCCAACACTCATTCTTAGGAGTTTTAATACTAGTTTTGAGCTGCCAATGTCTTCTTCAAAGGTTCCTTACGTTTGATGAAAAAGGCTAGAACCAATGCAATAACGGCAGCTCCCACCGTTACCAAACGTTTGTTGAGTCAAACAGACAAAAAAATTAACCTGACCACAAACTCACGTAATGATCAACGATCCGCTCCAGCCATTGGCTATCTGTATCTACATCAAAAAACATTTTGCGGAAAATAATTACGGCGATTTGAGAAGTGAATTGGCTCACCGCGATAGGAAAATCCATAGCCCGGACTTCACCTAGTGCAGCACGATCTGCCAAAAAATTAGCCATTGCCTCTAACGGTTGCAGGGTTAGCTCGTTTATGAGCGACAATTGTTCGTTATTCAATAGATTTTTTTCTCTGAATAATATCTGAAAATATTCTTTGTCATCCATAAATTGCTCAGTCAATCTATGGGCAAACGTCAGGAGAGATTTCCTTAGGGGCATATCCTCACCGAGAAATTCCATGGAACCCATGATTGATTTTATTCTTTTTTCTTGTGCGGCTTGAAGAACGGCGTTGAGAATTTCCAGCTTGCCACCAGGAAAGTGGTGATAGGTCAAAGCTTCGCCCATTCCGAGTCCTTTGTTCAATTCCCGCATGGAAGTTGCGTGATATCCATTCTCCGCGAACAAACGCTTAGCGACATCCAGAATTTGTTGCTTCCTCTCTGCTGCTTGGATGTCCCTGCTTGTTTTCTTTTTCATTTGGGTGACTTGAGACATGAGTACTCCACCCTCTCATAGATTATATTAACAGACCAAACACTCGTTGAATGAATTCAAATCAATAATCTCGAACCTGTCAAGTTTATTTTTTATCCGAGAATTGAAGACATTAGACGCGATAACGGCGCACCCATTTCTAGGCATACGCATAGAAATATACGGAAAGAGGGAACGCAAAGAGGAATATTAAGAACGGAAAACCATGTCAACGGAGGGGATATGGTTACAAGCTGAGAACTACCGGATTCATCTCCAGTCCGGCAGTCACATCCACTCTCCTTGGAAAGGACAGCTGCTTATGAACAAAATGAATGACTACGATATCCCGTCGGTCCGGTTAACAGCTGGCTTATACGCCTTAAGTAAATTGGCCTGTGCCGGATTAAACTTTCTGCTCATTTCTCTGCTTCTGCTTGGATTTCCGCAAAACGACGGTATCCCGAAGGGTTGGCCGATTTCTTTACCGTATGCCATCTACGCCTATGGATTACCTACCGCTCTGGTAGCTGATGCTCTTCTACGCATACTGCGCTCCACTTCCCAGATCCTGGCCCTGTTCATATACGCTGCTGCAGGGTTCGGTGCAGGCTTCTGGCTGGTCGCAGAGCAGGGTGGAGATTCAATGCTGTGGGGTATTGGCGGGATTGCCGGACTTTTGCTGTTCCGGATAGCGCAGCTGGTGGTGGAAAGATTCCCGCTGTTACTCCCTATATTTGCGCTGTTCGTGCCGCTTTTGTGTCTGCTCCTGCTCTGACAGGGGTCAGAGTTCTTCTATAATGTCCCCGGCGATTAAGGACGCCGGATTATGACGCCGATAAGCAGCTCGCTCTCCAGCCAACCCGTGCAGGTATACACCAAAGGCAGCCGCCTGCACGGCTTTTAGCCCCTGAGCCAGCAGTCCGGAAATAACGCCTGTCAGCACATCACCCGCTCCGCCGGTACCCATACCTGGATGACCGGTGGTGTTTACATAAGCTTGACCTTCTGGAGTGGCAATTACGGTATGCGCTCCCTTCAGGACAAGGATAACGCCATGCTCCTGCGCGTAGGCCAACGCGAGGCCGATACGGTCATGCTGCACTTCGGCCGTAGATAATCCCGCAAGCCGGGCCATTTCTCCGGGGTGAGGGGTAAGAATGACTGGCTGGCGCCGGTTATTCCAGCTGCTATAATCCTGCTCCGCCAATATATTCAGAGCATCTGCATCTATAACGAGAGGACAAGCCGTCTCCTCCCACAGTCTGCGGAGCCAGTCATTATCTCCCGTAAACCGGCCGAGGCCTGGACCCACGGCCATAACATCTCGCTCAACACTTAGTTTCAGCAGTTCTGCAGCCGTTCCGGCCTCCCAGCTCCCATCTGGGCTGCTGCCAACTGCCGCCAGCATCAGCTCGGGTGCAGCGCCAATAACAAAAGGCAGCAGCTTCTGCGGCAGCGCCCAAGTCACCAGACCGCAGCCTGAGCGCAGCGCGGCACGGGCAGATAGCAGCCCGGCGCCGCTCATGGGCATTGTGCCCGCCGCCACCAGTACATGCCCATATGTGCCCTTATGGCCTTCGGGCGACCGGCAGCGGGACAGGTCCACATCCAGGCGTGTGCGCAGCACTTCCGGTGTCAGCAGGTAGGTCGTCACGCCCGCTTCCCGAGCCAGGGAAGCAGGGATGCCGATCGACCGAACTACCACATGCCCGGCTGCTGCCGCACCGGGATATTGCAGCAGCCCGCGTTTGAGAAACGCGAGGCATACTGTTACAGACGCATGAATGCACGGCTCATGCGTCTCCCCCGTGTCCGCGTTCAGACCACTAGGGATGTCCGCGGACACAATGGCTTTGCCGCTGCTATTCGCCGCGGCAATCAGCTCCGCATAGGCGCCGCGCGGGGCTCCCGCGGCGCCGGTGCCGAGCAGCGCATCCAGGATGCCGCTGCATTCGGCAAAGTCCAGCCTGTCCCGGCCGTATACTACGGCGGACAGGCCCATGGCTGCAGCGGCATCGCGCTGCAGGGCGGCCTCGCCGGTCAGCGACTCCGGCGGCACTGCATAGACCAGCGTGACGGCGACGCCGGCCTCGCTGAGGTACCTTGCGGCGGCGAGGCCATCGCCGCCGTTGTTGCCTTTGCCGACGAGGATCAGCCAGTGTTCGGCGGCGGCAGAGTCCAAGGTCAGCGCCACATCGTCGCTGACCATGAACCCCTTCCACGCGGCGTCCACTCCGCCGCTTCCACTCGCTTTAGCATGCCCGTCCGCTATGCTATACTCGCCCACTACACTATACCCACCCGCTTCATAGCTTCCAGCCGAAGCGGGTGCTGCGCTTCCTCTCCCCCGCCGCCGGCAGAGGGCGATGATCTCTTCCGCAATAGCCCGACCGGCATTCTCCATCAGCGCAATCGCCGGAATTCCCAGCCGCTCAATCGTCTCGCGGTCCAATTCCCGCATTTGCTGCGCAGTCACCAGATACATGTAGTTCAGCCCCCTTCTACCCTTCTACCCTTCTAGCCTACTTCTAACACCATCTACTCTATACTATCAATCAGCCCGGCAATACGACAAAGACTTCCCCTTAACCGGACTACAGATCCGTTATTCTCGGGAATATGGCCTAATCGGGAGCAGCAGCGGACAGAGAATCCGCTATTCATGAATACAGAGTCTTATTTCACATTTTCAGGTGCAATAACGGAATCTCAGTCCGCCAGCAATGAAAGGAGGCCTATTTCAAGGAAATAACGTCTCCTGTGTCCGTTTAGCTACCCAATCCACATCATTAATACGCAACCGTAAATCGGGTCCGGCTGAAATTCCCTTCTTCCAGCTCGTCAATCATAGCCACTGCAAAATCCTCGACGCTGATGATACTGTCACCGTTCTCATCCAGCACAAGTCGGTCCAATCCGATGCGGAAATGTCCTGTTCGCCGCCCTGACTGGATCAAGGCAGCCGGAGTTGCATACGTATAGTCGAGCTCAGAGCTTCTATAGATCTCATAGGCATCTGCATGCGCAGCGGCCAGTGGTCTAATCTCTTCAGGAAAATCCGGTGTATCCATGAGCCATTCCCCGGATTCTGTCTTGAGGCTACCTGCACCGCCAACAATAAGTAACCGGGCTACTCCCGCTGTCTGCAGGCCTTGTACCAGAGAAGCTGCCGCAGTGAGCAGATCAAGCTCGTGCCCTTTTTCCGGCCCGTAAGCGCTAATCACCTCTTCATGCCCACGGACTGCAGCCGCTACTGAAGCGGGGTCCAAGACATCAACCGTTACAATTTGCAGACGCTCATGCTCTATGATTAAAGACTCTGGTCTGCGCACAGCTGCTGTCACCTGATGTTTTCTTTTCAACGCCTCCTGTACAATCGCTTTCCCAATCGTTCCTGATGCACCTATCACTACAACATCCATCTTCTACTTCCTCACTTTCTCCGATAAGGCCCTTACGCGCCTTTCTGATATTCTTCCCTCTATAGCCTTCAATCATTATTAATCCCTTAACCTAACGCCGTAGGAACATCCCCTGTGATTGCGGCATAACTGGCACAAAACCATATTGCTCATAAAGTTTTGCTGCTTCCCCGTCTGCAATCAAACTTACGTATGCCTTATCAGGTACCGTATCAAGATAAGCAGCTATTTCACGCATAATTATTTTTCCGAGACCACGTCCTTGGTGGGAGGGAGTTACCGCTATATCAGTTATTTGGAAGAAACAACCCCCGTCCCCAACCACACGTCCCATAGCAATAAGTTGATCTTCTTCATATAATGTCACAGCAAAAGAAGAGCGCGGCAGTCCGATCCCGGCTCCCTCCACACTCATTGGACTAAGTCCAGCGTCATGGCGCAGCTTCAAATACTGCTCAATTGAAGGTGCTTCATGGCGGATAACCAGCTTCTCCATACTCTAGATCCCCCTGCTTCTTTCGCTCTCTTGTGCGATTTAGTGACCCTACTGCATACTGTTACCAATATATACGACAGCGTTGCTCACAACAAGGGTAACCAGTGTACCACAACTTTGAAACGACAGCTCTTTTCCTACGTAATACAACTTATGAAATAGTGGATAACAACACTGCCTTATCTATCCATTTACAATAATTCTAATTAGGATGGTGAAGTATAATGTCTCCTTTAGCAAAACTCCTAAAATGGGGAACTTTCGCGTATGAAGCCTTTTTGGCCCTGCCGTTTATCGGTGGACTCTTTGTAGTAGCTAATGGTTGGACCCCGCTTGGCATAGCCTTTTTACTGCATGCTGTTGCTGTTATTGTACTGCTAAAAGAACGTGGACCTTTTATCGGAAATATTCTCGGAATAGTCACTTCAATTGTAGCGCTAATTCCTTTCGTTGGCTGGATTATGCACGGTATCACTGCTATTGTGCTGCTGGTAGAAGGTGTCTCCACCTCACGGCGGACCCCACGCTATTAATCAGAGCGCATACTGCCGCTCACTGAAAAGACCCGCTCCTCAAATTCATTGAGAGTAGCGGGTCTTTTTTGATAACAATTTATAAGTGCAATAGTAGCTTCTATCCTCGTCCTACAGAACGGGAATCGGTCCGCCGGCTTCCGGTCTCTCCACTATAACGTGTATTTGCATTTGGGGTTGCATTTGCATTTCCGTTCTCAAAACGCTTGCGTTCCGTTCGCTCCATCTGGACAATCTGCCCTTCATGCACCACTATATGCAATGAGCCGAATTCCATTTCATCCAGAAGTCCTGCAATCCGCTCCAACCATATCTCATCCACCTTCAGCGGTTTAGCCATTCTCCAGCCTCCCTTTCCCCGGGTCGGGATCATCTCCCGCCGAACTAAATTCCGTAATTACCCAGCTGTATACTAAGAATTAACTTAGCACGGAATCAAAAGTGCTGTCAATGAGCATTTTTGCGTGAGAGCCAGCTTTTAATGATCATCGTCACTAACGCCAGCAGCAGCAATAATGATGCTACGGCAAAAGACGCCGAAAATTGATATTCGTTATACAAAATCTCCACATGCAATGGTAGGGTATTCGTCTCCCCGCGGATATGTCCGGATACGACAGACACCGCACCGAATTCACCCATGGCCCGCGCATTACACAGAATAATACCGTACAATAGGCCCCATTTAATATTGGGCAAGGTTACCCGGAAAAAGACCTGCCAACCGCGTGCCCCCAATGTAATGGCCGCCTCCTCTTCCTGTGTGCCCTGATCCTCCATCAGCGGTATAAGCTCGCGCGCCACAAAAGGAAAGGTCACAAAAAGCGTTGCCAGTACGATCCCCGGAAGCGCAAACACAATCTTGATATCATGGGCGCTCAGCCAGGAACCAAACCAGCCGTGTGCGCCGAACACCAGAACAAAGATAAGTCCGCCAATGACCGGCGATACAGCAAAAGGCAGATCAATTAATGTGATGAGAAAGCCTTTGCCGCGGAAACGAAATTTGGTCACCGCCCAAGCCGCCGTTACCCCAAAAATGGTGTTGAGGGGTACCGTGATCGCTGCAACAAGCAGTGTCAGCCGTAAGGCTGACGCGGCATCGGGATCTGTCAGCGCAGCCACATATACGCCCCAGCCTTTTTTCAATGACTCGGTCAGCACAACGATCAGTGGCAGAGCAATCAGCCAGAACAAGACCAAGCCAGCGGCGACAATCAGCACCCATTTTACAGCAGTGGATTCCCTCGTCGCGGGCGAAGACACACTCTTCTTCAGCCGAGGTACGTTGAGGGGGACAGTGCCCGCCATAATTATTCCTCCCAAAAGTTTTGTTAGCATTGACTTCATGAGTTACTTCGTACAAAACTTGCTTCGTAAGCACACTACATTCTACCGAGACGTTTTACGAGCCCAACGCTGAAGCGAATTGATAACTAGCAGCATAAGAAAAGAAATCAGGAGCAGAAGCAGCGCCACAGCTGTAGCTCCGGCATAATCGTATTGCTCCAGCTTCGACATGATGAGCAGCGGAGCTATCTCCGTCCGCATCGGCATGTTGCCGGAGATGAATACGACAGAGCCAAATTCACCGATACCACGGGCAAAAGCCAGCGCGAAGCCGGTCAGTAGCGGAGGAATCAACTCCGGCAGCACGACCGAACGAAAAGTCCGGAAGCGGCCTGCACCGAGCGTCGCAGAAGCTTCCTCCATATCGCAGTCCAGATCTTCAAGCACAGGCTGAACCGTTCGAACCACAAACGGAATACCGATGAACATCAGAGCGAGTGTAATCCCGAGCGGTGTGAAGGCGACCTTAAGTCCCAGCGGCTCCAGCCAAGAGCCAATCCACCCGTTTGTAGAGTACAGTGCTGTCAGTGAGACACCTGCTACGGCCGTTGGCAGTGCAAACGGAAGATCGATCAGAGCATCGAACATTCTTTTGCCCGGAAACTCGTAGCGCACTAACACCCAGGCCAGCAACAGACCTAGAAAAGCATCTACAAAAGCAGCAGCCCCAGCCGTAGTCAGACTGACACGATAGGAAGCCAGCACCCTTGCATCCGTGGCTACATCCCAGAATTTCACCCAGCTGAGACCCGTCGAATTAAAGAGCAGCGCTGAGAGCGGGATCAGAACAACGAGGCTCAAGTAAAGTACGCTGAAGCCCATCGTGAGCCCAAAGCCAGGCAACACCTTGCGTCGTGCTGCAGCTGTAGTGGTGACATTCATGCCTTATTCATCCTTTCTTGCCTTCGGCTTGCTTGCCGATCAGCTGCCCGGTACATAGATCTTGTCAAAGATCCCGCCGTCATTAAAGTGCTTCTCCTGTGTTTCTTTCCATGTTCCGAACTTATCAGCAAGCGTGAACAGCTTGATATCCGGGAACTTATCCTTGTACTCCGCTTTAACACTTTCCAGTGTAGGACGGTAGTAGTTCTCAGCCGCGATTTTTTGTCCTTCTTCAGAATAAAGATACTTCAGATAAGCTTCTGCAACCTCACGTGTTCCTCTTTTATCCACTACCTTATCCACTACAGCAACCGGAGGTTCAGCCAGAATGCTCTCGGAAGGATTAATAATCTCAAACTTGTCGGGTCCCAACTCTTTTACCGACAGATAAGCTTCATTCTCCCAAGCAATCAGTACATCGCCAATTCCCCGCTCTACAAAAGTTGTTGTTGAACCACGTGCACCAGTATCCAGTACAGGAACATGTGTAAACAATTCTTTTACAAATTCCTGCGCTTTGGCCTCATCGTTATTGTTATGATCCAGTGCATAACCCCAAGCTGCTAGATAATTCCAGCGCGCACCACCTGAAGTCTTAGGATTTGGAGTAATAACCTCTACATCTTTCTTCAATAAATCCGGCCAGTCCTTGATGCCCTTCGGATTGCCTTTGCGTACAAGGAATACGATAGTGGAAGTGTATGGGGAGCTGTTAAGATCAAATTTCTTGGCCCAGCCTTCATTAATAAGTCCTTTTTCTTGCAGTGCATCAATATCATAACCAAGTGCCAGTGTCACTACGTCCGCTTCCAGACCGTCAAGCACGGCTCGGCTCTGCGCACCCGATCCTCCATGCGATTGTTTAATCGTTACCTTCTGGCCGGTTTCCTGCTCCCAATGAGCCGAAAATGCATTGTTATAATTCTCATAAAGTTCGCGAGTAGGGTCATAGGAAACGTTAAGCAGTTCTACCGGATCTTTAGCTGGTGCCTTCGTCGCTTCGGCAGTTGCGGTGGCATTACCAGAATTGGTCGCTGGTGCATCCGTCGCAGCATTTGTATTATTATTGCTGCCGCAAGCAGCGAGCCCTACCGTTAACAGTAATGAAAAGCCAACCAGAAGCCCTTTTTTATTCCTTTTCTTCATTTCGAACCACTCCCCCATGTTTTTGATATTTTATCTAGCAATACCTCCGGTGAATACAATGTTGAGGTTGATTAAAAAAAGAACGGAGGAAGGCCCACTTAGGGTAGGTCAAACCGGTCCCTATAGGACACGTGTCTGCTTAGCCATATTGCGGGCGCTCCTCCGTTCGTACGGTAAGAACATCTAATTAATTATTCCTACCTTTTTAGTAGGTTATAAGGACATAATACTGAAACCCATCTACCCTGTCAAACCTTTTTTTCTTAATGGGCACCGGTATAGTTAAACATGCTGGCAGTTGTTCCTGTAAGACCCACTTGTTATTGATGCTATAAAGTAATATTATTGCTACATCTTAAGGGGAAACGAAATTTAACGCGAATGTCAGGGGAGTCAATTATGGGCATGGATTTGGAGTATGGACCTGCGTATGGTCCAGCACCTGCACCGCTGAGGCCACGGTTGTACAGGCGTATATTGGTAGAGATGGGACGAAGAATTGGAGAAACGTACCGTTATGATACCGCCTTGTGGAGGACAGCACTCTCCGGTCTATGGTTGATCGGGTTTTTAGCTTTTACCGTCTCCATTCTGGGTATACCCACCGGATTCGGAGTAGCGACCGACATCTTGCTGGCTGCAGGTGCCGGGACCATCGTGCTGGCCATTGCCGGCAATGTTGTAGCTATACTGCTGGCATTGACCGGAATGCGCATTCCACGCTTATTTGCGGGTTTTTTGTTGAGCGATATGGGAGTAATTCTACTAATACTCTATTACGCTGATTTAGAGATTGAAGCTGCGGCTGTCATTGCTGTCCTCGTAACTCTGCTAGGCGGTCTGGCCGGTCTGGCGGTGGGTCTCCTGCGTAGCGGAAAGGTAGCACGGCGGGTCACGGGAATAATTCTACTGGTAGCGCTGAGCTTGTTCCCCCTTACTCTAGTAAACGGGGGGCAAGGGAACCCTCTGCAGGGATCGGTGGATACAGATGTTGTACCGCTAAGCGCTGCAGATCCCGGAGTGCCCGGTAATTATAGCTGGCACAGGTTCACCTATGCCAGCGGCAAAGATTTACATCGTACAGAGTACGGCGCAGACGCAAGTCTTATCTCTGCTGAAGTAGATGCCTCTGCTTATATTAAGGATTGGTCAGAGCTACGGACCTTATTCTGGGGCTTCGGTTACAAGTCACTTCCCCTAAACGCACAGGTCTGGATGCCTGAGGGTGAAGGGCCTTACCCGCTTGTCTTAATGGTGCATGGCAATCATATGATGGAGGATTATTCTGAAGGGGGTTATGCTTATCTGGGCGAGCTGTTGGCAAGCCGGGGTTTCATTGCAATATCTCTGGACGAGAACTTCTTAAACTACTCCGCATGGTCCGGTATCCCGGACAATGATTTCAAAGTCCGGACCTGGATGATTCTGAAGCATTTGGAGCAAATCGCAACATTCTCGAAAGAGTCCGGCAATCCTTTTTATCAAAAAATCGATTTCGCACAAACGGCTTTACTCGGGCATAGCCGTGGAGGTCAGGCGGTGGCTATGGCTGCAGATGCTGGTCGCTGGTTCAAAAGTGATCCTGTACTTGCCGCAACGGATGCCTTCCATATTGCTTCAGTCATCGCTTTGGCTCCTACAGACAAGGCGATAGACGGTCAGCAGGCGAGGCTCAATGATGTTAATTACCTGACACTCCAGGGTGCCCGCGATGGGGATGTACATGATTTCTACGGTGACCGGCAATACATTCGTACATCCTATTCACGTAACTCGAATGCTTTTAAGAGCTCGCTCTATATTGCCGATGCTAATCATAGCCAATTTAATAGTGATTGGGGTCTTACGGATCAGGCACTACCTGCGGGTCTGTTTCTAAGCCGCAGCCAGATTATGGACGGCAATGACCAGAGGCAGATCGCCAAAGTTTATGTATCTGCCTTTCTGGAGAGCACACTACATGGAAAGAAAGAATATCAGGACTTATTCCATGATTACCGCAGTGGCCTGCAGTGGCTACCGGAGACCACCTACTATAACCGTTTCCAGAGTGGCGGGTTTCGGCCAATAGTGACCTTTGATGAGGATCGCAACAAAAACACAGCAGGGAATGGAACTGCAGAAGCAACGGGATTACTCTGGACTGAAGAGCTCGCCAAGGACCGCGAATCCAAGAGCAAAGCGACTTACGGTGTCGTTCTGGAGCACACAGCCAAAGAGAGCGAGGTTGCCTCTTATAGCATTACTCTTAAGAGTGGGGTAGTCACTGAACTAAGCCTGGAGGGTGCACAGGGGCTAAGCTTCTCCCTGGCAAACCACGACGCTGACAAGGTAAAAGACAACCAGGAAACTCCGCTATCCCCGGATGTGGAAATTGAGCTGACAGACGAAAAGGGGACCAGTGCACGACTTCCATTGAACGAGTTACGGAAGATTCTACCCCTGCCGCAGACTCAGTTCACCTGGACTCCTTGGTTAGAGGAACGGATGAGCGATGGCAAATACGGCGATCTCTCGGAGGCGATTTTCCAGACTTATGAATTGCCGTTCGAAGAGTTTCAGAAGGAAGAGCCTTCACTAGACCCCGAGAAGCTGACCACAATCACCTTCTATCTCCAAGAGAAAGGTGACAAGATTATGCTCGATGATATTGGATTCTATGATGGAGGAACCGGAACAACAACAGTTAAGTAAACAAACTGCCATTATACAAAGGGCCTCCCCTGCCGCGCTAATCCGCAGCAGAGGAGGCCCTTTGTATTGTTACATACCTTAATTATTCGTCTCACACCGCTGTAATGCAGACCGGAGAAGCTAGCTCCAGTATATTGCCTGTGGGAATCAATCTGCCTGTGTCACCGTCGATAGTGAACGTGGTGATATTGCCGCTATTCTGGTTAGCGGCAAGCAGGAACCCGCCCATGATAGCGAAGTTGCGCGGTGTACGTCCACCAGATTTCTGCCAGTCTGCTGCCTCAAGCAGACCTGTGGAAGCATGAATATGAAACAGGACAATGCTGTCATGTCCCCGGTTTGAAGCATACAGAAAACGTCCGCATGGTGAAATATGAATGTCGGCGGCAGTATCATTGCTACCCGCACTATAGGATTCTGGAAGCGTGCTGATGTGCTGCAATATTGTGAGTTCTCCAAGCTGCTCATCGCTCTCAAATACAGTGACCGTACTGTTCAGCTCATTGATTAGATAGACCCATTGTCCCGAAGGGTGAACAGCCAAATGGCGTGGCCCTGAACCGGGTGGCAGTTTCATCTCATGATGCTTTATCAGCTTGCCTTCTTCAGACTGGTAGAACACAATTTGATCCAGACCCAGATCACAGACGAGTATTCGTCTACCGCTGCTGTCCGGAATCACGGAATGGGGATGCGGCGCCTCTTGGCGGTCTTGGCGAAGCCCCGAACCCTGATGTCTAACCTGGTCAGACATTACTTGAAGTGATCCATCTTCATTCACGGGGAATACATTGACATTTCCTCCCATATAATTGGAGACGAATATGTAATCATCCTTCGGGCTTATCGAAACATAACAAGGAGATCCTCCTTCTGTCTGCTGGCTCCCGAGTGGCGATAACTCTCTGGTGTGGGCGTCAATGGAAAAGGCATGAATCTCACCCTTCTCCTGCTCACTAACCGCATACAATACACTTTTCGTCCTATTTACAGCTAAATATGACGGACTCTCAATACCTGAGATACCTGCCAGATTTCTAATCTCCCCAGAGATCAAATTCAAAGAGCATAAGAGAATGGCCTTCTCTCCTTTAGGCTTATAGGTTCCAACATAAAACAACATTTCATCGTAACGTTCCATGACAGCGACTCCTCCTAGAGTAATTAGCAGCCTTTACAGTTTTGAAAAAAATATACATCAGAGCACAGTGACAAACTGATCTATATTGCCATTATCTGTACATTTTTTCACTATAGCATGTTTGCGTTTGCAATACATCAGTGAATTAAAGTATTCAATCTGGGCAAACTATAAAGATGCCTCCAATTTTTTACACATGATTTAAACTATCTACAAGCGGTTAATAGTAAACATCGAAGATAACATTATTAAGGAGATGAAGTAACATGGGTTTTTTATGGATGTTGATTGTTGGTGGAGTCATTGGCTGGTTGGCGGGTCTGATCATGGGCAGAGATATTCCAGGAGGTGTTATCGGTAATATTATTGCCGGTATTCTGGGTTCATGGCTTGGCGGAATGCTGCTGGGAAGCTGGGGACCTAAAGTAAGTGATTTCTACGTCTTCCCATCTTTGGTCGGAGCTATCGTGCTGATCTTTATTATCAGCCTAATTCTCCGTTCTGTTGGCGGACGCAGCCGTTCATAAACCTGATTATACTATAATAGTTTGTAAAAAATAATTGTAAAGAAGCCCACCAGAGTATGCTCTGGTGGGCTTCTTATATGTGATTACCATTCCAGAGCTATACGCTACCCGTTCAATGTTTTGCCATCGTATTTCTGTTATAATAATGAAACTAGTGACTCAAATCACAGAGAGGTTGTGAATCATGGGCAATATAAACCCCTCGCTTCTACATATCGGCTCCACTCTGGGGGCCGTGTTCATGGCGCTGATGGTTATTGTTATTCGTCTGAAAGCAAGCTCCCGTCCGGTTACCATCCGTAAAATATGGATTCCTCCACTCGGCATGTCGACTGGCTTTGCCATGTTCGTCGTACCTGAAGTAAGGTTTCCCCTATGGTGGGCGGCAATCGCCTTCTTGACCGGCTGGTTCATCTTTGCGTATCCACTGATCCGCAGTACTATCTTTGAGCAACGAGACGGGCAGATCTTCGCTCAGCGCTCCAAGAGCTTCGCCTTTATTCTGCTCGGACTGCTTCTGGTCCGTACGCTGCTACATGAACTTATCAATCAGTATGTTTCCGTTCCGCAGTCCGGAGGACTCTTCTTCATTCTGGCCTTCGGCATGATTGTCCACTGGAGACTGTTCATGTATAGACGTTACAACGTGCTCGCCCCGCCGGAGACTCGTCTTTCTGAGCCACGGGCATAAGTATTCTCTGTTAACGAGTTGATCCACACCTCCTAGCCGGTGGCTCTTTCATGCAGCCACCGGCTATTCCGTATTCATTCTCCCGCGCATATATGGATCTACTGCTACATACAATGTCTTCACCAGTACCTTACCGGCACTCGGAACAGCCAGCTAATCCTCATCCATTCTTTAGGGTTACAATTTTTCGAAGCGATGTCAGGTAACTTACGACCGGATACGTTAGAATATAAGCATACTTAACGTCAGGCTCCCAAAACAGGCTTTGCTGAGAACAGTAAGGACATGTTGCGTGAGGTTTTGTATAACTTTTAGAGAGTGGGGACAAGGCAATTGAAAAGTAAATCAAGAAAAGTGGCGATAGTCGGCTCCGGCATGGTCGGTTCCAGCTGTGCCTATTCCATGGTTAATCAGGCTATTTGCGATGAGATCATGATGATTGACCGCACCTATGACCGGGCCATGGCACAAGCGCTTGACCTCTCGCACTGCATGGATTTCACAGGCACACGGACAAAAGTATATGCTGGCACCTCTAATGATTGCGCCGGCATGGATGTTGTGATCCTGACCGCAGGAGCAAATCCCAAGCCAGGACAGACACGGCTTGATGTTCTGGATGACGCTGCCGTGATTACCAAAGAAATTGTAACCAACATAATGGCTGGCGGCTTTGACGGGATCTTCGTGATCGCCGCTAACCCGGTCGATATTGTCACCTATATGGTATGGAAAATATCCGGTCTGCCCCGTCACCGAATTATCGGCACAGGTACCTCTATCGACTCCTCGCGTCTAAAGACATTGCTGTCTGATGTGTTCTCCATTGATCCCCGCAGCGTTAACGGCTACGCGCTCGGAGAGCACGGCGAATCGCAATTTGTGGCCTGGTCTCATGTAACTATCGGTGGTAAACCAATTCTGCAGATTATGGAGCAGCACCGTGAACGCTTCAGCCAGCTGGATCTGGAGGATATTGCCCGCAAGACGAAGGATGCCGGGTGGGAGATCTTTACACGCAAGGGTTCCACGCATTTTGGCATCGGCAGTGCTCTAGCCTATATCACCCGTTCTATTCTGAATGACGAACATAAGATCATTGCTGTCTCAGCCATTCTCGATGGCGAGTATGGGCTAAGTGAGGTATGTGCAGGTGTTCCCGCTATTATTGGACGTGACGGAATCAAGGAACTGCTGGAACTGAATTTAAGCAGTGAAGAATTCGAGAAATTCAATGCTTCCTGCGGGATCATCCGTACTGGAATCGAGAGCCTACACCTGGAGGATCGAGTATAATATAACTCCTTAACAACAGCAAAAGCCACCGATTCTGCACGTTGATGTGCAGAGCCGGTGGCTTTTTTGAGATATAATAAGGTATTTGTTTCACAATTTATTCTCTGAACTTCTCAATCTCATCCTTTAGCTCAGACATCATATGATTCAATGAATCTGCCGAGGATACAATGTTCTTCATGATTTCTGTCTGCTCCGTGGAAGCGTAGGCTACCGCTTGGGCATTTTCAGCCGAATCCTTGGCGATAGTCAACATATCGGTAACAGAAGCTGTTATTTCTTCTGTCCCTGCGGACATTTCCTCGTTGATAGCCGACACTTCTTGAATCTGTAAAGAAACCTCATGGATAGAAGAACGGATATGTTCGAAAGCAGTACCCACATTTTTCATTTTGTTCATGCCCGCGTCAATTTCAACAATGCTTTTCTTCATGGACTGGCCTGCGCTAGTGGTCGAGGATTGAATTCTTGCGATCAGCTCCACAATATTGACTACAGAGATATTCGTCCGCTCAGCCAACTTCTTCACTTCGTTCGCCACTACCCCAAAGCCCCGACCATGCTCGCCCGCTCGAGCGGCTTCAATCGAAGCATTTAAGGACAGCAGTCCCGTCTGGTTAGCAATCTCCGAAATGACATCTACAATTTGCCCAATCTGTACAGATTGCTCCGTTAACGCCCCGATTAATTCCGCTGTTTGGTTAGCCGTAGTGATGATAATCGTCATTTGTTGCAGCGTAGATTGAATCTCGAGGTAACCGGCCTGTACCTCGGAGTTGACTGTCTCCGCCTGATCAGACACAGCCACCGATGATTCCGCAATTCTCTGCAGGCCAATGGCCAACTCTTCCGTCGCTCTGGCGGATTGCTCAGAACCTTTAAACTGATCCACCATCCCCTGTGCCACCTCTTGAATAACTGTAGCAATCTCTGCTGAGGTGCTAGAAGATAATTGCGCCGATTCCAGCAGCCCTTCCGACGAAGCCGCGACCTGCACAACGGTTGTATCAATCTTGCTGACAATAGCGGATAAAGACTCTATCATATTATTGATATCCTGGCTCATCTGGCCAATCTCATCCTCAGAACGAACCCTTACCCGCTCGCTTAATCTGCCCTCTGTTACCTTTTTCATAACGTTTGAGATAGCCACAATCGGCTTAACAATACGATGGGTAAGGGATAGGGAGATAAGGACGACTAGCACGATAATGCCCAGTAGAAAGAGTATGACTAATCTTTGAGCCGAAGTAACCTTAGCCGTAATTTCGCTCTTTGGCACTGTTATAAGCAGCTTCCAGTCTGTCCCCGTAATTGTCTTAAAGTAGGTTATAACTTCCTGTCCATCCTCACCCTTGTAAGTTTGGGAGCCGCTTTCCTGGCTCAGAATGTTTGTGACAGCCTGCTTCATGCTAGCTTCCTTGGCATAATCTGCAAGCTTTTTGCCAATCCGTTTCGGTTCGGTTGATGTATAATATTCACCCGCGCCTGAGATCACATATCCATATCCGGTTTCAGCTATATGGATGGTCTTGCTCATGTCTGTTAGAATGTCGGGAGTTACTGAAAAAGCAATACCTCCGGCAAATTGATCGTCCTTGTCAACCATCGGAACGATGATCGGGATTATGTATTTTTTGAGTGGCTCCAGATACGTCATCCCTGCAACTACAGGTTTATGCGTTTCTTTGGCTTTTAGAAAATAATCAGCTTTACTGCTATCAGCAGTCATCTTAATCATATTGCTTAAAAGGCCGCTCCTATTGATAACACTGTAGCCTTCAGATTGGGTATCACTGTCATCTAGCACTTTAATTATGGGAAAGATACTCTCCAGCTTATCCGTATCGAATTCCTTATGCTGAGCAACAAGCTCCTCTACCGCGGAGGTCTTCGACTGCAGCCATTCATCAATTCGCGTGGTGTTCATCTCCAGGATCTTCTGCGTCAATTGCTCCGTATCATCTCGTGTAACACCTCCGAAATAATTCAATAGAAATAACGTAGCCGCGAGCAAGGGAACAATGGCAATAGCAAGAATTACAAGTGACCATTTTGTTCGAATGGATGCCGCCTTTCTTTTCCTTACATTCATTTTCATTTTTCCCCAAACGTTTCCACTCATTCCTTAATCCCCCCACCATAAATGGTTTTCATTTACATATGCTGTAAATATATAATCATATATCGGCAGAAATAGACAAATTCTTTTGCTTTATAAACAAAAAATAAGCCTTTAGACCCAATAACTGGGATTCCAAAGACTTATATCGACAGAAAGTGCATATTGATGATAAGGAGGAATAGCCTTTATTTAGGCTTATTTCAGCACCTTTAAAGCCCGAACGCTATTAAGCACCGCAAGTATGGTTACACCTACATCCGAGAAAACGGCCTCCCACATGGTGGCAATTCCAAACGCGCCCAGAACTAGAAAGACGACTTTAACTCCTAGTGCAAAAATAATATTCTGCCAGACGATAGCGCGTGTACGCTTGGCAATCCCAATCGCAACAGCTATCTTAGACGGCTCATCGGTCATAATTACAATATCCGCTGCCTCGATAGCAGCATCTGAGCCCAGTCCACCCATGGCAATCCCGATGTCAGCTCTCGCCAGTACAGGGGTATCATTGATGCCGTCTCCTACAAAAACGATCTTTTCCTTAGCTGATTTCTGGCCTTCCAGTCTTTCGATGGCCTCCACTTTATGCTGTGGCAGAAGCTCTGCATGAACTTCATCTACCCCCAGCTGTTTCCCTACCGCTTCCGCCACCGATGCCGCGTCGCCTGTCAGCATGACCGTTCTGCGAATACCCAGCGCTTTAAGTGCCTGAATGGCTCGGAGTGAATCGTCCTTCACCTCATCGGCGATCACCAGATAACCTCCGTACTGCTTATCAATAGCTATATGAACCACCGTTCCACTCTGCCCCGGCACTTTGTAGGAGATACCCTCCCGTTCCATCAGCCGCGCATTCCCTGCCAGCACAGCTTTACCATCCACCGTAACCGCAATCCCATGACCAGAAATTTCGTTATAGTCCAAAATTCCTTCCTTAGCAATACTCTCACCGTAAGCTGCACGAATCGACTCGGCAATCGGATGATTGGAATGGCTCTCCGCATAGGCGGCAACCCGCAGCAGTTCGCTCTCTGACTTACCTTCTGCTGGATAAATACCCGTTACATTAAACTGACCTTTAGTCAGCGTCCCCGTCTTATCGAAGACTACAACCTTGACATCGTTCAATGCCTCCAGGAAGTTGCTACCTTTGATAAGAATGCCGCTCTTGGAAGCGGCACCGATGCCTCCGAAGAACCCAAGCGGGATCGAAACTACCAGCGCACAAGGGCAGGAAATCACGAGGAACACCAGTGCACGGTAAATCCAATCTGTGAACGTAGCACCACTTATAAATAGTGGCGGAAGAGTAGCCAGCAGCAAAGCTGTGATGACAACCACAGGCGTGTAGCCCCGTGCGAACTTGGTAATGAAATTCTCCGTCTTCGCTTTATTGCTGGAGGCGTTCTGTACCAGCTCCAGTATTTTGGAGACTGCCGATTCACCAAAAGTTTGCGTGACTTCAATGGTGATCACACCGTTGCGGTTGATGAACCCGCTTAACACTGCACTGCCCGGTCCCGCCGAACGCGGCACAGATTCACCGGTAAGCGCCGAAGTATCCATCATGGCACTACCCTGTAGAATAGTTCCGTCAAGCGGCACCTTCTCACCAGGCTTTACCACGATAATGTCTCCAATGCTTACGTCCTCCGGTGAGACCTTCTTCAATTCTTCCCCGATCTTAAGAAAGGCAAATTCAGGGCGGATATCCATCAGCGCCGTGATTGATCTGCGTGATTTATTAACTGCCAGTCCCTGGAACAGCTCTCCGATCTGGTAAAAGAGCATTACGGCAACACCTTCAGGATATTCTCCAATCGCAAAGGCACCGATTGTCGCTACCGCCATCAGGAAATTCTCATCGAACACCTGACCCCGAACGATATTCCGAGCGGCCCGCCAGACTACTTCGCCACCCACGATAAGATAAGCGGCCAGGAAGATCAGCAGTTCTAGTAATCCGCTAAGCTGCAATAGCATTCCGGCAGCAGCCAGAATACCTCCGCCCCCCAGACGCAGCAGGATGCGGCGGGTGTTCCCTTCCCCATGCTCATGACTGTGACCGTGTCCATCAGCATCTGCCTGCTCATGAGTATGACTGTGCTCATCAGCCTCAGGTTGTCCATGCTCATGTCCCTCCGCGTGTGTATGACTGCTGTTAGGAGATGGCTTCTGCTTACCCTTAGCTATAATTTCCTGCAGCTTCACATTAGGTTCCAGTGCCTTGACCGCTCTCTCTGCCTCCAACAAGGCTGATTCCATATACGCTTCTTCTGTCTCCATCGTTAACGTCTTCATGGCGAAATTAACAGAACAAGCTGACACACCTTCAATCTTTTTCACTTTGTCTTCAATCTTCATGGCACAGTTGGCACAATGCAGTCCTTCTAGTGTCCACTGACGTTTCACACTGCCTTGGATCATATTCAAATGACTCAGCTCCTCCGGCTAATCTATATATGAGCACTTATTCATATGTTATCTTTAACCATATTATATTCCCTTAGGTTTCGGAGTGTCAATGTATTGTTAGGAGTAACTGCCACTTTTTTCTGAAACAAGATGCATGGGTTTCGCCGTCCTTCAAAGTCAAATCCAACTTTTAGTTACTGCGGTCCCTTTGCCCGCATGGAATACTGTATTTCATACAACAATATACCTGTAAGCGATTATTCAGCTACAGATTCTTTCGTAAGTGACTTGATATTTCAATTCACACTTGTTAATATTAACATATGAGCACTTATTCATATATAAGAAAAGGGGTACATCTTATGAGCAATCATCAGCACACAGATAGCCATAATCAAACGAACCATTCACAGCCACACTTGCATAAAGATCACGATCATCATGGACATAGCCATTCCGGACATTCCCATGCGCCCAACAATAAAAAGGGTTTACTTATCGCCTTGCTTATCACCGGGGGCATTATGTTCCTCGAATTTTTCGGAGGCCTGTTTACCAATAGTTTGGCCCTACTCTCTGATTCTGGTCATATGCTCAGTGATACCGCTTCGCTTGCGCTCAGTCTGGTCGCCATGATATTCGCGGTGAAGCCGCCTTCCCTGAAGAATTCCTACGGATTTTATAGATTCGAGGTTATGGCTGCATTATTTAACGGTGTCACTTTGTTTGTTATTGCCGGATTTATTATGTGGGAGGCTTATCATCGTTTCTTTGCACCGCCTACAGTAAACAGTGGCTCCATGATGATCATCGCTTCTGTTGGACTGCTTGCCAACCTGATCAGCGCCTGGATGTTAATGCGGAAAAGTGATGTAAAAGAGAACCTCAATATACGCAGCGCCTACCTGCATATTCTGAGTGATGCCTTAGGCTCGGTTGGAGCTATTATTGCCGGACTGATCATGAGTCTATTCTCTTGGTATGCTGCGGATCCGATCATTAGTGTCTTGGTCGCTCTTCTTATCCTGAAGGGAGCTTGGGGAGTCATTAAACAGGCCTTTCACATCCTGATGGAGGGAACTCCTAGTGCTGTTAATACCGATCAAGTCAAAAATACATTAATGCATATTGATGGCGTGATCAATGTTCATGATTTGCATATCTGGACCATCACTTCAGGACTCGATTCTCTCAGCTGCCACCTGCTTATCAAAGACGACATGGACCCTCAGACCATCCTGCAGCAGGCCGTCGCGCTTATGGAGGAGAAGTTCAATATTCAGCATTCCACAATACAAGTTGAAAATTCCCAATTACAGCATGGTGATCTAAAAGTCTAAATCAACCGCTTCCTTCGAGAAATATAAGGATAAGTTTCATCTGAAACCTATAAATTCTTATCTTTTTAAAAAAAAGAGCGCCACATTGGGCGCTCTTTTTTCCTGCTATATTCAGCTAAGCTACTCGTGGCGGATATGTTCATGCGTCTGCAAAAAGATCTGCTCTACATGCGCATCATTTAACGAGTAATACACGGTCTTTCCTTCTTTGCGGCGCTTCACAATCCGCAGATTCCGCAGATAGCGGAGCTGATGGGATACTGCCGATTGCCCCATATCCAGGATCGTAGACAAATCGTGTACACATAGCTCTCGTTGGGATAGGGCGTAGATGAGCCGTACTCTTGTCGGATCACCCAACGCTTTGAACATCTCGGCCATTTTATCCGTTGTCTCCCGTTCAGGCAGGATCAACGCCATAGATTCCGGTTCCAGCTCCGAACCCTTGCATGTATCGTCACATTCTTCTAGTGCTGCTGGCTCCATGCTTCGCCCTCCCCTATAAGCTAATCCGGCTCAACCGGTTGCCATTAACATCATGTTCTTTTAATTATAGAAAGAACTGCTCCGAATGTCCATGGAGAGGGATTCTCACTTAAACATAGACCACTGCAGCTTACACCGCCTTGCGCCAAAAGAAAAATAGACCTGCCACCAAAAATACAATCAGACTGCCGAGTACCACGATCATTAAGCTGTCTAGAGGTAAATTGAAAGCACCAAATCCGTCTTGCCCATTGGGTGTCATGGCCAACGAGGGCTGTACCCAAGGATAATAAGGCCCGTATGTTGCGGAATTCGCGATTAGTATATTGGGTATGGTCAAGCTCACATTCAGTGCCAGCGGCGCGCCAAAGCTGCTCCAGCCTTGAGAAACTGCCAGCTGCAGAGCAGCCAGAGGCAGACAGGCAATCCAGCCGCCAAATACGCTGAACAGCAGGATGGACCAGGGCACCGGAGCAGCGGCGTCGCGAATCCAACCCATTCCGAGTAAGCACACAAGGAACAGCAGCTGTACCACACCTAGCAAAGCGATGATCATAACATATTTGGATAGATATACTTTCATCCTTGTTACAGGAAGGGAAAGCAGCAGCTTCCAGCCTCCATCCTGATGCTCATACCGACAGATCAGCGCTGCGAAAATACCTGAGAGCACCGGCAGAAACAGCAGGCCGTGAACCACAGACATCACAGAGAGCAGCAGCCCCCAAGTGACCTCTTCTCCATCCCGGATGGATAGCGCACCAGGCAGTATGGCAATTGCCGGACTTAAAATCACAAGCAGCCAAATGTACGACTTGGACATCTTCAACCGTTCAGAGGCGCATATTCGCCAAAAGGAACCCATACTCATTCCACATCCTTTCGTGCGAAGTGTACAATACCCGGCAACAGCACCAACAGACCAAGCAGTAAGCCCCCACTGCTGTACAGTACATGATGCGGAGTTCCCCACACCAGATATGGCCAAGACAAGGGAATCCATTCCGCGAGGAACATGGCAAACAATGAGGTGAGCGACAGCGTCAGCCCCAGCGCAACCGGAAATGTCTGATTGCGGAAGGACAAAGAAAGCCATAGCTGCAAGACAATCACCGGGAGTGCTGCCAGATAAGACAACAAACCGATCCGAAACACATCCGCGTACGGAATAAGCTCGCGCTTAAAGCCCAAGGCCAATCCAAGACCAACTGCGCCTGCGGAGAGCAGCAGACAAGAGAAAGCTACAAGTAGCAGACAGAGCAGCAGCTTAGCCATAAATACGGATGTGCGGGAGATGGGCAGAGCCAGAAGCTGCTTCCAGGAGCTCGTCTGATGCTCGATATTTGCTATCAGTGAGCAGACTAGCGTACCGCCCAAATAGAGAGCTACTGGCACAAAGTCAGACAGATTACTCAGCAGCCCCCCCCATAAATCAGCACTATACTGCTTGGTCAGATAATCATAACGAAGTCCGAAGTTCAGTCCCTGCATAGCGACTAATCCGAGAGGACCAAGAAACACCAGAAACCACAGTCCCCTACCGCGAATCTTTAGCCAGTCCGCTGACAGTGCCCGCCAGACCATCATGCTTCCCCTCCCCCAATAACCTGCAGGAAGAAGTCCTCAAGCGATTGTCTATGCTCCTCCACTCGGTAAACAGAGTGGCCATTCTCGACCAATTCCTTCACCAGCAGTGCTACTCTGGCATCGTTCATGCGGGAGAAGATCAGCTTGTCTTCCCGAAGTGCTCCATCATAGCCACAATGTCCGGCCAAATTCAAAGCCACTATGGGATCAGATACATGCAGCCGCATTTCTCCTGCTGCCTGCTGCTGTAGATTAGTGATCGTGTCCTGATAGATCAGTTGCCCTTGCCGGATAATACCTACGGTATCCGCCATTTGTTCAATCTCGCTTAGCAGGTGACTGGATACAAGAACAGTAATTCCCTGCTCCAGCGGCAGCCGCTTAATCAAGCTGCGAATTTCCTGAATGCCTGAAGGGTCAAGGCCGTTGGTCGGCTCGTCGAGAATAAGTAGCTCCGGACTGCCTAGTAGCGCAGCGGCAATGCCTAGCCGCTGCTTCATACCCAGTGAGAAGCCTTTTACCGGTCGCTTCTCTTCACCTGTTAAAGAGACAATATCCAGCACCTCGGGAATTCTTGACTTGGAAACATCAAGGATACGGCGAATAACCTCAAGATTGTCTACAGCGCTCAGATGTCCGTAATAGGACGGCGACTCGACCAACGACCCTATCTTACGCAAGATCTGCAGCTTATTCTTGCGCAAATCCTGGCCGAATATTTCAATGCTGCCCGATGTGGGAGTTATTAGTCCGAGCAGCATACGGATTGTTGTGGTCTTCCCCGCTCCATTCGGCCCCAGAAAGCCATAGATTTCTCCTTTGCTGATATTCAGATTCAAATTCTCCACCGCAGCCCGGCCACGGTATTTCTTCCACAAATCCTTGGTTTCTATAACAGTATTCTTCATGTCCTTCATGTTCTTCACCTCGGTATTCAGCATAACGCTCCAAGGTTAAAACCAAAGTTGCACGAAGTTTAAGTTTTGTTTAAATTTCCTGCTGCTGATTAAAGATCACTATCGAGGTGCCTTGTTGCGTACTGTCCATTGTCCAGTCCAGCTCCATAGCTTTAAGCAGCAAATCCACGATAGTAAGTCCCAATCCTGCCCCCTTGGATGTCGAATCGCTCTCCAGACCCTGGCCATGATCGGCGATCAGAATGACACGTAACCCTGCCCGAACTTCGGTGGAGATCCCCACATAACAACCACTACGTGCATGCCGTACAATATTCTGATACAGATTATCAAGAATACGCCGGAACCAGATCTCATCGACGTTCCAATACAAAGGTTTGTCCGAGAGGTCAATATCGACCTCAAAGCCTTCCTTCTCCCATAGAGGATACCAAGCTGCGGCACTTTCCCGCAGCAACCTGAAGACATCCTTGCGCTCGCGATTCAGGATTACCCGACCACTGTTCAGCAAGTTATAAGAGAGCAGATTCTCAATCAGTACACCAAGATCGGCAATACGCTCATCCATCAGCTTCAGGGATGCTTGTCCCTGAGGCGTTATCTTCTCCTTGGTCAGCACATGCAAATGGCTGCGGATAATGGTCAGCGGTGTACGGAGATCATGGGACAAATCGGATACAAGCCGCTTGCGCAAGCCCTCCTCCTCCGACTCTCTTCTTCGGCTGCTGGCAAGCTCTGCCACCATCGTATTAAAGGCCTCCTCCAAGCGGCCGATTTCATCCGGCTTCCCCGAAGCAATCGCCCCTGGCATTCCGTCCGGACCGATGATGGTCATCGCGGTTTGAAGACGCAGCAGGCGTTTGCGTATGCCAATGAAGAATAACCAGGAGACCACTGCGAAGGCTATAAAAAGCACCAATAATACTAGGCCATACCATATGCTGATACTCTTCCCTAAGACAACGTTCAATACAGCCTCGGGTATCTGCATGACCATGAAACCTTCCCCGGCCTCAGCTTTGTCACCCACAAAAGCAACGATGGTCAAGGGTTCACGCTTCATGCTCTGTTTCATAAAGGCAATCGCCTCAGCCGCCGTCCAGTGAACAGGTAAGGGGCCTCCAACTCCCTGTACTTCCTGAACGGACTGAGCTGGCCCAAGCGTTAGCCGAGTCATCCCTTGACCATCTACCCAGAACACGGTAGCCCTGCTATATTTGCCGCTCAGTTCATGCAGCCGTTGATTGATAACCTCTGGCGGTGCACCTTGCAGCAGCAGCGCTTCATTATGCCATAACTTCTCCAGCTCCTTAATATTGGAATAGAGTGCGGCATCCTTAGGCTGCTCCTCTGCATCCACTCGGTTGAACAAATCATAAACAATAGTGGTTAAGGGCAATACCACCGGAAGGAATAGCAACGCAGCTATAATAATCAGCAAATAACGTGATAGAAGAGAACTACGCAGCTTAGAAAAACGTTCTGCCCCCCTCATGCTCTTACCCGGTACCCGATTCCACGCACAGTTTCAATAATCTGCGGTACCGCGGGGTCAAGCTCCAGCTTTTCGCGTAAATAACGAATATGGACCATCAGTGTCTTATCCCCTTCCATATAGGCTTCACCCCAGACCGCTTCGTAAATCTGCTCCTTAGTCATAATCTGACCGAGATGGCGCAGTAAATAGGAGAAGATCTGGTGCTGCTTGCCTGTAAGCCTAATTTCGTGGCCCGTATCAGCCTGGACAACCCGGTTATCACTCTCGTATACAATAAGATGCTTCAGAGCCAGCGGCTCAGAAACGGCTGTGCCTGCCCGTCTTAGCAGCACCTCGATGCGGGCAGCCAGTTCATCCGGATGAAAGGGCTTCGTCAAATAATCATCGGCGAATTCCAATCCCTGCAGCTTGTCATCAATAGAGCTCCGGGCAGAGAGCATCAGGATTGGAAGCTGGGGATAGGCTCGCTTCAGCCGCTGTCCAACGGTGAATCCATCCAGTCCAGGCAGCATAACATCGAGAATAACCAATTGGCTGTCGGCTGCCGCCTCTAAAGCTCCTTCCCCGCTTTGCAGCCACCGAACCCCATACTCACGTTCACGCAGATCACTGGATACAACATGGCCGATCTCTCGGTCATCCTCAATATACAGCAGAGTAACACTCATTTGACTTCAATCCTTTCCCACTATGTATAAAGCAAAAACCCCCGAAAGCCGCGATAGCAAGCTGGTACTGGGGATGCGATTGTCTTCATATTTTATCAAACACTGTAAATAAAATGGGCCGGTGGCAATTCTTCCGGCTTCCCAAAGAGGTAGCCTTGAGCCAAATCCATACCTATATCGCGGCAAAAAAGAAATTCCTCCCGTCGCTCGATGCCTTCAGCCAGCACTTTGGCACCAAATTCAGCCGCCCGGTCCATAATATTCAGGATCGCACTTTGCTTCACTGCGTCTTCATCGCAGTTACTGATTAATTCACGGTCAATCTTCACATAATCCGGCTTCAAACTGCACATTAACTCTACCGTCGAATAACCAGTCCCTACATCATCAAGCGCAACATGCATTCCCTGACGCCGGTACTCTGCAAAAATCGTGTGCAGGTGAGCAATATCCGCTATATTTTCCGTTTCCACAACCTCAAACACGAAATCCTTTGGATCTTGGTTCAGCCTGTCTATCGCCGCAAAAGTATGGGTAAGACAATATTGCGGATTATAAATCGATGAGGGCAAAAAATTAATAAATCGTTTAATCCCCTTCGGTAAAAGCTTCGCGCTGCACTCAATAGCTGAAACACGCGCGGCCCGGTCTAGGAAACTATGAAATCCCGTCTGACGGGCTATCTCAAACAGCTCATAGGGCTGAAAATAACTTCCGTTCTGCAGCGGCCGCAGCAGAAACTCGAAACCTACGATCTTTTCGGTAACGTTTACAATGGGCTGTAAATAGCTGCAGAAATCATGATTGGAAATAATATTTATCAAATTATCATGGGAGAATCTAACCTCAAGCTGTTCCAAAGATAACCAGCGCTCGTGAAGACCGACACCCTTTTTACCCGTAATGTAAAGAGCCAAGGACACCGTTAACAGTTGCTGCAATTCACCTAGCAATTTCAACAAGCGCATAAGCTTCTCCAAGGATGTATAAGGAATAATTCCTATATTCTTAACACCCGCTATTTCGTATCCCGCAGCTTTTATAGCAGCAGCAAGAGGGATGGAATAGGGTCGTATCCTTAATTCACCTTGGTCTTCCACAGGTTCAATAGCCAAGCAATCCGTACAGCTCATAAGATCCCCCCAGCTCAATGGTTCAGAAAATGGTGGGATCATTATAGCACAAGTAGATAGAAGAAAAAGCCATCCGGACACCTCGCAGGGTTTCGGATAGCTTTTATTTAGGGACAGCCATTAATACGTTACTTGCCGATAGCTCCAGCAGTCGCTTCCCAGACCCCATGCTGTTTATCTTTACCGGCATATTCCATTCGGGTTGGCGTAAGCTCAAGGATCACATAATCAGGATCATCCGGCCCTGTGAACCATTGCTCCAGCTCTTTACTCCATACCTTCGAGCGCAGACCTTCATTCATCGTTACAGCAACGGTAGCCTCAATTTCCAGCACATCCTTGCCGCCCCCTGCTTCATATCCAAGCAGCAAAAAAGCATGGGGATTATCCTGCAGTTCTTCTACCTTATGCGTCTTGCGGCTGGTAGCCAAATAAATATTCAGTCCGTCATGAAACACCGCCATATAACGCACCTTTGGTTTATTACCGGCTTCAATTGTGCCGAAGGAACCGAATTTATTGTCACCAAGTACCTTGATGATTGTCTGCTCCAGCTCTCTGTTATCCATTGACGAGATAGCTCCCTTCTACTATGTGAATATATGTTTATATATTCACGCCTTCAGTTTGGGTTTATCATAAATATGGTGCTTATCATAGTGTGCCCACCGGAACCCTATTGAATCCCGTCATTGTTACATCAATCCAACTTGCAAGGAGATTCATCCGTGAAAAAACTGCTCTGGATCAGCTGTCTTTCTTACTTTGTTATCGGGCTCGCACATGTGGTGCTCGGCTCTATTCTTCCCGTTCTTCTGGAGCATTATGATCAAAATTACAGTGCTGGCGGCCAACTCATCTTCAGCCAATTCTCCGGCTTTCTGGCTGGCGTACTGGTCTCACCTTTTCTGAACCGCCGCTTTGGCAAACGCGGAGGCATTCTCATTGCTACCGGGCTGTTGCTGGTTTCCCAAATTTCCTATGCCTTTCTTCCGCCGTGGGGCTGGATGTACGTCATCGCCGTTGCCGCGGGCTTCGGGTTCGGCATGATCGAAGCCGTCATCGGCACCATTATTATCGCCGCCATTACTGAAGGAACCGCCATAGCCATGAGCAGGCTTGAAGTTCTGTTCGGTGTAGGCGCACTGATTATGCCTCTGATCGCGAGTCCGCTCATTGCTGCTGGATGGTGGAGGCTCTCCTTTCTGATCGTTGCGGCATTCTCGTTAATATCCCTTTTCTTCTGGGGAAGCCGCGCAAGCTTTGGGAAGCTGCAAAGCGTACTGGACGACCGAGCTCCTCGCACCCGCCCAACTAAAGCGTCCAAGCAGTCTTCCCAGGTAGGCAACAAGCTCCCGTATAAAGGAAAACAGTGGGTGCTGCTCGGCATGTTCATCATTTTCTTTTTTCTCTATGTGGGTACTGAGATGAGTCTGGTCAATTTCATGCCGGCGATCTTTATCGCCAAACTGGGGATAAGTGAATCTGCTGCGGCCTTGACTGTAACCTTCTTCTGGCTCGCCATGGCTATCGGAAGGCTGTTTGCCGGTGTCATAGCCGAAAAAATCACCTATCGTGCATACGTTCTCGGCAGTTGCTTTATTACCCTGCTGCTATTTATTCTCTTCCCCTTCTCCGAGCACCGCATCGCCGCGTTCACTATACTCATTCTGCTGGGATTGTTCATGTCTGGCATTTTTTCCATTGCCCTTGTCTTCTCCAGCAAGCTGCTGCCAGGCGCCGAAGAAACGACACCTAGTATCATGATTGCATCCGGCGGAATTGGCGGGGCTATTCTGCCTCTGCTAACAGGCTGGTCGATGGATCATCTGCAAGTGTCCCAGACTGCAGGCATGCTGGCGGTTTTTGCCGCTTTCCTATTTTTGCTTAGCTTTGCCGCTTGGAAATTAGGTTAATATAGAATGTAATTAAATTCTGTATACAAGGGTGGAACGAATGATGGACGAGCTCTCCTCCGAACCTTTATTACATACTGCACTTCTGCAGTTTATTTTCCCCTTCTCCATCAAGCAGGGCGAAGCTATGGCTCTGATTCATCGTTTAGGGAAAGATGGTTTCACTCGTTTTTTTCTGGATCAGAAGGACCTGGAGGATGCTTATTACGGAGATGGCTACAAAGTCTCGCATGAAAAAATGGAGCGAAGCTACTTGCCTTTTGCCGCTCACGTTCTGTTCCCGCGCGAAAAGGATAAGGACTCCTTCCGCCGCTTCTCGCGGGTAAATGCGCTGGAATGCAGACTGGAAATGCCGCAGCAAGCTGTGAATTTCCAGGTACTCTCGACCGATGTATTCATCTGTCCGTTCCAGCTTGGATTCATCACCGTCCGGGTCCGTCTTGAAGAGGATAACATTCCTTTCAGCACCGCTTTAGAATTCGCGGACCGCTTCCGAACGCTGGAGAATGTCTCCATTACAGATGAATGCACAACTATTCATTGCGGGGAAAGAACCTTTAAGCAGACAGAGGATTTTGTCTTCCGAAATCTGGTCGATGGGTTGGAGCCGTTTCTGGACGCCTCCGAGTTAAATGGAGCCTATTTTGAGACGTTGCCTTTTTTCGTGGATGAAAGAATGCTAGTGCAAGCCTTCTACGGCTTTGAGCGCCAGGAGGATAAGGATGAACTTAGTGTGGAGCTGCGCTATCGTGCCTCCCAGTTGGATGGGCTGGATCTGCAGGGCAAACCGTTCATTAGCGCCAGTGATCCCGATTATATTACAGAGTACATCAACAAGCATTCCTATAACCGTTGGGGCCCGGATACCTATTACATAACGAATGAACAGACCTTTTGCTGTCTGAGCCGGGCCACTCCCGAGATCGCTACCCACTTGGCCAATCAAATGTACGGGGAATATTATTATGGTTTGTTGCTCAGTATTTTCCATAAAATCGTTCTGTTGAAGCTGGCTAATCTGCACTCTCGTCTTAGTATCACACGCGATTATAACGAGATTGAAGATTTAATCTTTTTAATCACCAAGTTTTCGGCCAAATATTATTTTTTGGAGCTCATTTCACAATCCCAAGGTCGAGAGATCTTCATCCAGCTGCGTAAAGTATACGGGAATGATGCCTTGTTCGGAGAAGTGAAGCAAACCCTGGATGACCTGTTTCAATACCAGAATAAGTTTCAGGCCAAACGTCGGGATATGCTGCTGATGATTCTAACCGTATTTACGGTAATCAGTGGCATTTACGGTATGAACCAGGTTATTGAAGATTTGAAGAACCCTATCGACTGGAGCAAAATGCTGCAATACTCCCCTTTTGAGTATTTAGCCCTCTTCCTGACCTGCAGCGGTATTCTCGTCAGTCTTATCCTTACGGTTAGAGAGCTGTGGAACGGGAGCAAGAGCCGCCGCAGAAAAAGATTAACCCATGAGGAGTAAGCGATAGTCCACAGTTGTTTATAGCAAACTTAGCAACTGGGAGCAGGCTTCTTTATAAGCTGCACTAACATCAGGCAACAATGCTGCCGCTGCTGCAAGGTTGTCCTGTCTAGCATGAAGTTCAATTCCAGCACATACGGAGGCCAGAACCTGTGCTCCAATGCCCAGACTCCCCGATCTCAGGCTGTGGGCAACTCCGGCGCTTTCGGCAAGATCCTTGTTATCGATCGCTTTCTGCAAGGCCTCTATTCTGAGTGGGGTGTCGCTCGTGAACATATTTAGCAAGGTGCGCAGCAATTCTGACTCTCCGTCCCCATCCAATTCTCGGATACCGGAAATCGTCTCTTCATCGAGTACCGGTATGTGGGCGTCCATCATCCTAATTCCACCTTTCCATGTTCAGCTCTGTTTGTCATTCTGTTGTTATATTATATATCATTCGATCGCTTCAAGATAATTCAAATTGGTGGATGCTGCTAGACAATACAGAAGTGTGCGTCTATAATACACCGTAAGAACGTAGCAACACCCGTAAACTTCATAGAATCAGGGGAGCTGGAATTAGGCTGGCTGAGATTGTATCCCACAAGATACTGACCCTTATACCTGATCTGGATAATGCCAGCGTAGGAATAGCCACTAGTTCGGGTCTCATTGACCTCTACTATCTTGCGCCAAACCAGCGTCCCGATCATCGGGGCGCTTTTTGTTATGGGATATTTCGGAATCAATATGAAGCCGGGTCTTTCGTTACCAGATAAAGGAGAGAAGAAACATGGGAGTCAAAAAAGGACTAACGCTGGGCCTAAGCTGCCTGCTGATCATCGCCATTGCAGGTTGCGGCAGTAATAATGGGAATTCCGGCAACAAGAATGCTACAGGAAGTAACGGTGCTGCTCCTGAAGCAACTGCAGTTGCCACGGATGCACCAAAAGAACTTACCAAGATTAAGATCGCGCTCGACTGGACACCCAATACGAACCATACTGGTCTGTATGCAGCCAAAGATCTTGGATATTACGCCGAAGAAGGTCTGGATGTAGAAATTGTGCAGCCAGGTGCCGCTGGTGCCGATACAATGGTGACCTCCGGTGAGGCAGCCTTTGGCATTGGTGCCCAAGAAAGTCTGACCTTAGCTCGCCTGCAAGGAGTGCCACTCGTCTCTATCGCCGCCATTATCCAGCATAATACTTCCGGATTCGCCGCACCCAAGGATCGCAACATTAAGTCTCCGAAGGATTTTGAAGGTAAAACCTACGGTGGCTGGGGTTCTCCTGCCGAAGAAGCAGCTATGAAAGCAATCATGGACCCGGAAGGCGGGGATGTGAAAAAGGTTAAGCTGGTGAACATCGGGGAAGCCGATTTCTTCACCGCCGTGAAACGTGATATTGATTTCGCCTGGATCTTCTATGCCTGGACCGGCATCGAAGCCGAGCTACGCGGCGAGCCCATAGATATGCTCTACTTGAAGGATTATGCACCGCAATTGGATTATTACACACCTGTACTAACTACAAGTGAGAAAGAGATTGCCGATCAGCCAGAAATAGTGAAGGCATTCCTGAAGGCTACGTCGAAAGGTTATCAATATGCCATTGATAAGCCTGAAGAAGCGGCCGCCATCCTAAGTAAAGCCGTGCCTGATCTGGACCCTAAGCTGGTTCTGGCCAGCCAGAAATGGCTTAGCCCGAAATACCAGGACGATGCCGCCCGTTGGGGTGAGCAGAAGGCTGAAGTGTGGCAGAATTACGCCGACTGGATGTACGGTCTGAAGCTGCTGGATAAGCCGCTGGAAGTCGCCAGCACGTTTACGAATGATTATCTACCCACTGAATAGTGAACGATAAATACAAAACGGAAAGGTTGATACAATCATGGCAAATACACTATTAAGCATTCAGGTTATCCCCAAGACTCCGAACGGTGAGGATTCCATCCCGTATGTAGATACAGCGATTGAGGTTATTCAGAAATCCGGCGTGAAGCATCAGGTGAATCCGCTGGATACCACGATGGAAGGCGAACTTACAGAGCTGCTGGAGATTGTGCGCCAGATGCATGAAGCGTTGGTCGCAGCTGGCAGCCCCAGCATCATTTCACAGATCAAGATTGCCCATAACCCGAATGGCATCAGTATGGAGAAGCTGACGGAGAAATATCGGCCGTGAGATCAACTTGGAAGCAATTATGGCCGCCTCTTGTGGCGGTCATATTCTTGTTAACGGGATGGCAGCTGGCGGTTTCCCTATTCCATGTCGAAGCTTGGATTCTGCCGAGTCCCACGGACATCATTCGTGAGTTCAATGCTAACGCTACTGGGATTTGGGTCCATACTCTGGCTACGCTACGGCTGACCCTGATCGGCTTTCCAATTGGTACCGCGGTAGGTCTTATCATTGCGCTGCTGCTGCATCTGTTGCCTTGGACTAGACGCGCTTTTTATCCGCTGCTGATTCTCAGCCAGAATGTTCCCTCCATTGCGCTTGCACCGCTGCTTGTCATCTGGTTCGGCTTCGGCCTGCTGCCAAAGATAATCTTAATTACTCTGGTCTGCTTCTTCCCGGTAGCTGTGGCTACAATGAGTGGCTTAGCGCAAAGTGACGGGATTATGCTGAATTATATGAAAATGGCCGGTGCAGGCAAGTGGCAAATCTTCACCAAGCTGGAGCTGCCTTCATCGTTGCCATCGCTATTCTCCGGTGTGAAAATATCCGCTACCTATGCGGTAATGGGCGCAGTGGTCGCCGAATGGATTGGTGCAGACAAGGGAATCGGGTATTATATGCTTCTGCAGAAATCAGCCTACCATACGGACCGGATGTTCGTCGCTATTGTTATTATTGTACTGCTTAGTCTGGTGCTCTTTGCGATCATTGCCTTGCTGGAGAAATGGCTAGTCCGCTGGAAGCCGCGCCGCAATTCCTAGAAAGGAGCGTACCTCCAATGTCTGAAGAAACACAGATTCAACACAGCACAACGGAAACCCCAGGCTCTTCTCAAGCAGTGCCTGCGCCACCCGCACTTGAAGTCAAGGGCATCTCCAAAGCCTACACAGAGCGCCGCCGCGTAACGAGCGTGCTGAATAACGTCTCGCTCAAGGTTGAGCAACAGGAATTCGTATCCATCGTTGGACCCTCCGGCTGTGGCAAAAGCACCTTGTTCCACATCATCGGCGGTCTGGAGCAGCCGGATGCCGGAACGATAAGCATGAACGGCAGCCTCGTAACAGGACAGCGCGGCGAGATCAGCTATATGCCGCAGCAGCCTGCGCTGTTTCCCTGGCGGACGATCGAGGATAACGTCCTGATCGCCGGCGAGATCAAAGGCGTGCCGCAGGATCAGGCGCGCGAAGAAGCCCGGCATTGGCTGGCCAAGGTCGGCCTCAGCGGGTTCGAGCGGGCCTACCCTCACATGCTGTCGGGCGGGATGCAGCAGCGGGCCGCGTTCCTGCGGGCCTTATTGGCCCCGCAGGAGCTAATGCTGCTGGACGAGCCGTTCAGCGCACTGGATGCGCTGACGCGCAGCGAAATGCAGCGCTGGCTGCTGGAGCTGTGGGAGGAGAACCGTCGCTCTGTGCTGTTCATTACCCACAACATCGAAGAAGCGCTGCTGCTCTCCAACCGGATCTATGTATTTTCCGGCCGTCCCGGCTCAGTATTACATACGGTGGATATTCCTTTCCCACGGCCGCGCCGTGAGGAAATCACCGATTCACCGGAGTTCCTGCTGCTGAAGCGGCAGCTGTCGCAGTGGATGCGGGAGGAACAGGAGAAGAGCGCTACAACAAAGGGATAAAATAACAAGAACCAGTTTGAACACGGCCGTGTTCGGACTGGTTCTTGTTATTTTTCCATTACTTTGAAATATGTGTAATTAATTGTAGAATACTGTCGCTATAATACACTTATTGTGCAATAATTACGCTGATAGTCGATTCTATAAGGGGGAATGTGTATGAAACGAATATTCACTTATTTGTTATCTTTTTCGATGTCTATTTTGGTAGCGCTTCCAATACTCCCTGCCACTCCTATTTATGCAGCAGCTAATGAGGAAGGACCCATAACTGGTGGGACAAGTCTCGACGCGTATTTATACAATGGAACGTTGTCTGTTTATTATTTGAATCAAGGGGACTGGCTGCTGGAAGGCAGCATCGCCTATGATGAATTTGTCAAAGAACAAGCATTATCTATAACCGGGTTAGATACCAGCCAGTCTGTCTCCATTAAGCTCGTCCAGAACGGTGGCGGCAACGCTCAGCTTGATGTCGTAACGTTAGATGGTCAAGCTCCTGTACAGGTCGCAGGAGCGGGCGGGAAATCATTGGCGAAGGTGTCTAAGCAAGATTTGGACTTAATCAACCTTGAAGCGGAGGGTACGGTCATCACCTTTAACGGGGGAGCAAAAGAAGCAACGCTTACCGTTGCAGCTCGTATCGAGGACATGGAAATCAGTAAAATCCCCTTCCGTTTTCCGTTAATGTCTTCAACTGCGAACGATGCTTTTTACAACTACACCCTAGATTCACAACGCGGGATGATTACACTGGACGGAAAATTAGATGAAGTGGCAGCCATGCCTCCTTTCAGCAAAGAATGGGCCGAACCTGCAACAGGTCACCCCAACAACTATTTATATACCTGGGTGTTCAATGACGATAACTATTTATATGTAACGATGGATGGTGCACCGGACAATACAATGGATGATTGGAAGGATTATGCGAAAGTTTATGTTAATACAGCTAGCGGTTTACAAGACTACAAGCTCTCGATATATGAAACCACTTGGGGAAAATCTTCATTCTCCTATACAGATCATGCAGTTTATGAGCACAAGGTCTATGAGTTCAAGATTCCTTTAACCGAATTCGCTCCCAGCTCCGCTCCCTTAAGAATTGCCTTCGAGTTCTACGGTACCTCGGCTCCTGGAGCGTCGGATGATAGTTATGCTACGCCAATGGATACGGTTCTTACCGTACCGGCACCAGGTGTTTTATCCAATGATGGTACCTATGGAGGAACACGTACGGCTGTCCTAGGAGGATTAACACCCCTACATGGAAACGTAGTCCTGCAGACAGATGGTTCGTTTACTTATACGCCCAACGCTGGTTATGTGGGTGCAGATGCTTTTAAATATCAATTTACAGATTCGTATGGTTACGGAACTTCAAACCAGGCTACGGTCTTGCTCTCAGTGACAGGAGGCAGTATTAGCCCCACAACTGCCAACTTCGATAAGCTGATCACGGCCCAAGCTGATGTGTCGACAACGATGGTACTCAACGACAACACTCTCAACAGTGTTACTAATGGCGGAGACACTCTTGATCCAGGCCTCGACTATACGGTCTCAGATAACATCGTTACAATCAATAAAAGCTACCTTGCCACGCTGTTGATAGGAGTGACGAGCCTGACCTTCAACTTCAGTGGGGGAGGAACTCAAACGTTGGCGATTACGATAAGTGACACGACACCGATTGTTTACGGTACTCCCGTATTACAGACACCTGCAGCCGGCAATGCGCAAGTCAGTCTTGCTTGGAATTCCGTGGATGCTTCGACAGGATACAAAATTCACAAAAGCGAGACTGCCGGGAATTATGGATCTGAAGTGATCACCCTTAGCAGCTCAGATTCCAGCTATATTGCTACAGGCTTAACCAATGGTACGACTTATTATTTTATGATGAAGGCGGTTAATCCCGAAGGAGATAGTGTGGCTTCCAATGAAGTTAGCGCCATGCCTAAGACAGTCCCTGGAGCACCAACAGATCTCGTAGCCACAGCGGGAAATGGACAGGCCAACCTTAGCTTCACCGTCCCTTCAACGGATGGAGGAAGTCCGATTACAAGCTATACCGTTACTTCGTCACCAGATAATATCACAGCTACAGGCTCAACAAACACATTTACAATACCAGGTCTCACCAATGGAACAACCTATACTTTTATAGTTACAGCCCTCAATAGCGCTGGTGAGAGTATCGCCTCTGCAGCCTCTAATGCTGTAACACCACAATCACCATCTAGCGGCAGCAGTAGCAGCGTTATACCACCAGTACCAGTCACTACGAATAACGGAGTTAACGTGCTTGTGAATGGCAAGGTGGAAAATGCAGGAACGGCAGCAACCACTCAAGTAAATAATCAGACGGTAATTACCATTTCCGTGGATTCCAAGAAACTTGAAGACAAGCTCGCCACAGAAGGACAAGAATCCGTCATTACCATTCCATTCCTGACCCAATCCGATGTTGTCATCGGAGAGATCAATGGACAGACCCTCAAGAACATGGAACAAAAACAGGCGATTCTGGAACTTAAAACGGAGAATGCTACCTATAGACTCCCTGCCCAACAGATCAATATTGATGCGATTTCCGCGCAGCTCAGCAAGACTGTAGCCCTTCAAGATATTAAGGTGCAGATCGAAATTGCCACACCATCAGTAGACACCCTGAAGATTGTAGCGGATTCAGCTATTAAAGAGGGATTGACCCTCATGGCCCCTCCTCTCAACTTTACAGTAAGAGGTATTTACGGAAATACCACCACTGAAGTGACCAAGTTCAACGCTTATGTAGAAAGAACAATCGCCCTACCTGACGGAGTAGATCCTAACAAAATTACAACAGGGGTTGTCATCGAACCGGACGGAAGCGTTCGCCACGTACCTACAAAGGTCGTAATCATCGATGGCAAATACTATGCCCAAGTGAATAGCTTAACCAACAGCACGTATTCCATTGTCTGGCATCCTTTGGAGTTCAACGATGTTTCTCAGCACTGGGCAAAGGCTGCTATCAACAATATGGGAGCCAGAATGGTTATGAGTGGCTCTGACAATAATAGGTTTGATCCTGAGCAAGACATTTCACGTGCGGAATTTGTGAGCATCATCGTACGGGGATTAGGATTAAAGTTGGAGAACGGTGCTTCTCCATACACGGATGTATTAGCTTCAGCTGAGTATAGCAGTGCTATTGAGACTGCATACACGTATGGCCTGATCAGTGGATATTCAGATCATTCCTTCCGTCCCTTAGAGAAGATGACTCGCGAACAAGCAATGATGATCCTGTCTAAAGCGATGACGATCACAGATTTAAAAGGAAATTCCCCAATTAAAGCAACCGGAGAATTATGGAGTCCATTTACGGATGCAAATCTGTCCGCAGACTGGGCGAAGAACAGCATTACGGACTGTCTGCAAGCGGGGATCATTTCTGGCAGAAATGGCACACTGCTTGCTCCAAAAGCGAA
Source organism: Paenibacillus monticola (assembly GCF_009664975.1). Classification (GTDB taxonomy): domain Bacteria; phylum Bacillota; class Bacilli; order Paenibacillales; family Paenibacillaceae; genus Paenibacillus_AQ; species Paenibacillus_AQ monticola. The sequence goes on along the minus strand of NZ_WJXB01000008.1, from coordinate 119,286 downwards.
TATCTCTCGAGCAGAGGTTGCAGCGATGGTTCAGCGGCTCTTACAGAAGTCGGGGCTCATTTAGCAAAGTCCTTGATGGATAAAAGGTCCAGAACATAAAAAGAGTGCGATTCTCAGGAGTTCTTCCTGAAATCGCACTCTTTTTTGTGATCTCATTCAGTTCATCCAGTAATGTCTTGATTTCCGTAGCGAACGGGTGGCTATGAATATACCTGCACCACATCTTCCCTGGAACAAAATGTGACCAAATGCCGTCCTTAAGGGTGTTATAGGTAAAGGAGGGCATAGCCTCATGCAGCGACCCATGACCCGGCCGGGCAATCATGTGATGAAAAGTTACGAAGTCTACGCAGATATGCTGTTCCGAATTGCCCTAGTCCATCTGGGCAGCCGCGAGGATGCCGAAGAAGCCACTCAAGACACCTTCATCAAACTAATGGAAAAAGCACCCCCGTTCAAGGATGACGAACATCAGAAGGCATGGCTGATCAGGGTAATTACCAATCATTGCAACAATCTGCTAGGCAGAGGCTGGCGCAAGCGCGTGGTCAGATTGGAGGGCGCAATGCCGGTTACGACCGACAGCCCCGAGGATTTGGCGATCTTGCAGCTCGTGCTGGCGATGCCAGTGAAGTATAGGACTGTTATTCATCTGTATTATTACGAGGATTATCCTGTTCAGGAGATTAGCAAGATTCTGCAAATCAGCGAGTCTGCCGTGAAGATGAGACTTCAGCGGGGGCGGCAGCTGTTAAAACTGGAGCTGGAAGGAGCGGAATCGCAATGAAGGAAGATCAGTTTCGAACATCCTACAAGAAAGCGGTGGATTCAATGAAATCGAGCGAAGAAATGAAAACAGGATTAGTCAGCAAAATGGAGCGGAAGCGTCCCCGCAAAATGGTCATTATAGCGGCAAGCGTTGTGGTCGCCGCCGGGATTGGTCTGGCCTCACCAAGTATTTGGCAACAGTTGAACGGACCGGCAGCCCCGAGACAAGTGGCCCAAGTAAATCCGGACACATCCAACCCGGGGGGCGCAGCTACGGATACTTCCAGCGGTATTGTCATTCCTAAGCTGGAGCTGCCAGATAAGGAATCAGGCGTTAAGGCAGATATGCTCGCCCTAGTCGTATACAAGGGCAATGTCTATACCCAAGCGGCAACCACCATTGACCCGGCCGACGCCGCTGCACTACGCGGGGAGAAGCTGGGCAAGACGACAAGCGGCATCAACGAATGGAGCGGCAAAGATGATTATATCGAGCTATCCTCCAACATCGGTGAAGCGGATATCTATTCCGTAAAAGGATACGACGCTGATTTTCTGGTTATGTCTTATACGGAAATCGACGGCCAGATCTTCGCCGAACTATTCGAGCATACGAATGGCATTACCCTAAGCAGCGGCGCGGACCTGTTCGGCAAGCTGAATCTGGAAGGCCGAATCGCGACCGCCCAATGGGAAAGCTTTGACAGCTGGAACAATGGCAAGCAGCAGTACACACCGCTCACCGGGGGTGAAGCACTAGAAGGCTTCATGACAGCACTCCAAGCGGCCAAACCACTAGCAGCGGAGCCGCTGACCGAGCAAGGCATTTATGACAGTGAAGACCGCAAGATCATCTACTTGCAATTGGAAGACAAGACCCGGGTACAACTGACACTATTTGGTCAGGGACTTGTACGGTATGGAAATGCACCCGTATTCTTCGAGGTCGAGTCCAGCGCGTTTCAAACGCTGTGGAACAGCATGAATCCATAAAAATAAGCGCAGCAGTAAGTTGTAGGGCCATCCTTAGCGGATGGCCCTTTGCTTTTTGTAGAACATATATCATTAGATTTCAATTTGAGGTGAATAGGGTAAACGACCCAGATGCATCTTCGCCTCTGCCTCATCCCAAGCTACCGTATAACCATGTCCCTTGGCACAGAAAATCGAAGAGGAGCTGTATTGCGGATCAGCATCCTTCCTGTAGCCCTTTCGATCGATCACCTCTTGTTCGTTATGACAGCGATCATAACCCCCAAAAGCGAGATGAATCGTACCTTTTCCATGCGTAAAGGAAGTTAGCTCTGTACTGTAGTTCATAAAGGAGGCCACAGGGGCTTTGCCTGAAATGATAGCGTACGATGCAGTGATTTGCGGCGGATCAAATTGTCCAGCTGCCTGCTGGATATCAGATAAGACCCTGCCTATATAGTCGAGTACCACCTTAATCTTATAATGATAAAAAGGCTCAAGCAGCATATTCTCCGCTTTCTCCAACCCTTGTCTTAATGCACGTAAGGTAGCTTCGCGAAAATCACCGCCATGCGTATGCTCATTATGCGCAGCGCCTGTTAACAAGGTAATCCTCATATCTGTAAGCGGCATACCCGCTAATACACCATGATGGTCTTGCTCATAGAGATGAGTCTCTACTAGATTCTGATTGCCTACGCTTAAATCGTTGGCATGACAGGCATTCACGAAAGTAATTCCGCTATTTCGCTCCCCCGGCTCTAGTCGAAGGTGCACCTCGGCATAATGTTTGAGCGGCTCGAAGTGTCCATAGCCATGCACGGTGGACCCAATCGTTTCTTTATATAGAATCTCAGGGCTACCAAAGGATACATCCAATTGAAATCGTTCCTTTACGAGCTGCTCCAGCACTTCAAGTTGAATGAGGCCCATGACGTGGATGTGAATTTCCTGCACGGCTTCTTCCCAGATAACGTTCAATGACGGGTCCTCCGCGTTTAGCACTTGGAAAGCTTTTAGCACATCCTTGACGTTATAGGTAACGGCATAAATAATCTTCGACTTCAAGGTCGGCACCATCTCATAGATCAGCTTGTCCGATAAGCTGCCTAAGCCTTGCCCAGCCTCGGCGGCTGAGAGTCCGGTTACAGCGAACAGATCACCTGCTGATACCTGATCAACCGTATGCGATTTACTCCCATTATAAATGTACATGCGCGTAATCTTTTCCGAAATTGTGGCATCTCCGCTGGCATAACTTAATTCATCACGAACCTTAAGCGTACCGTTTAATGCTTTTATAAAAGTCAATCGCACACCATTACTGTCATGACGAATTTTATAGATACGCCCACCAAAAGGAGCCTGTTCATCATAATCCACAGTCGTTAACAAGTGCAGCTGATCAAGAAATTCTGTAACGCCAATATCCTGCAAAGCAGAACCGCTCGCGCAAGGGAAGAACTGATGTCCCCGAAACTTAGCCTGCAGCGTCTGCAGCCAGAAGGTTTGGTCTTCCGTACCCGCCATGTACTTCTCTAACAATTGCTCGTCACGCTCCGCCATGCTTTCCACCAAGGCTTCCTCAACTTCTCCGCTGCCCAAGCACCCGGTAATCGAACACACATCCTCTGTCAGCTGCGTACGAATCTCCTCAAAAACTCGGTCCACATCCGCGCCAACCCGGTCCGTTTTATTAATGAAAAAGAACGTCGGTACTTTAAGCTTATGCAGCAGCTGCCAGACCGTTTCGGTATGACCCTGGACTCCTTCTACCGCACTGATAATGAGAACAGCATAATCCAGCACTTGGACAGCCCGTTCCATCTCTGGAGAGAAATCGACGTGCCCGGGGGTATCGATCAAATAATAGGTTGCGCCCTTATACGACATGACTGCCTGGTCTGCAAAAACAGTGATGCCTCTTGCCCGTTCTATGTCATGACTATCGAGGTGAGCATCTTTATGATCGACTCTGCCCCGCTCCCGAATGCTATGTGTATGGTACAGCAATTGTTCGGCAAATGTGGTCTTCCCCGCATCCACATGGGCGAACATGCCAATGGTTTTATTATCCATCTTGTCTCCTTGATTTCTAAGTAATAGAATCTTTCTTCCTTCATAATATACCGAAGTGTGAATGAACGGTTGTTTAGGCTTCTTTTTCTCTTGAAAAATTCAGCCGTCTTTGTAAGTCACGAATGGCCTTACAGGATTCGATGATGTTCAAGCTAACAGTGATCTTTCTTAAAATCCATGTGGATGCTTCCCAATCCCTGTCGAACAAGACGCATTTCCAATTCTCCGGCCAGTTTTATTGAGAAACTTGCCAAGTTGATTTGTAGAAAACGTGGTCACCTGCTATATTTTCCATTGTTTTCCTACTAAAGATCGGCTACAATAGTAAAGAAAATGTAAACGATTACATAATGGTTGGCATACTGATTACGGGCGGTGAATAGATTGGATATTAAAATTGTCGATGTGGCCGCACGGGCCGGGGTATCTACAGCCACGGTGTCACGTGTGTTCAACCATAGTGCAGGAGTTACGGCAAAAACCAAGCAGAGAGTGATGCAGGCCATCGAGGAAATGGGCTATCATCCAAATGCCACGGCCAAGAATCTGCGTTCGCAAAAGACATTAACCATTGCCGTCATCGTCCCCGACATTAATGTCGCTTATTTCACCGAGATCATCAAAGGCATAGAGAATATGGCCTATCTCAAAAACTACAAGCTGCTGATCTGTGATGCCGAGAACCAGAAGTCCAAGGAGCTGGACTATCTCAATCTGCTCATGAACCGGACCGTTGACGCTGCCATCCTTATCGCTCCCCTACTCAGCGACGACGAAATTCGGGGCATCAGCGACCAGGGCTATATTGTGGCTGTCATTGGACGCTATCTTGAGCATAAAAGTATCCCCTGCATTTACACGGACAATATCAAGTTCTCGCTTACAGTTATGCGGCATCTCTTCGCTTGTGGCCATCGAGACATTGTCTTTCTCAGTGGGTACGCCGAGTCCATGGACAGTGTTGAGCGACTTGAAGGGTATAAGCAGGCACTTCAGCAGCAAAATCTCCCCTACCGGCCGGAACTCATTGAATCCGGCGACTTCAATGAGCTTGGCGGATACGATGCGATTAATCGACTACTTGGGAGGGGTGTTACCTTCAGCGCCGTATATGCCGCCAACGATGAAATGGCACTCGGAGTCTACAAAGCTTGCCGGGAGCACGGTCTGTCCATCCCTGAACAGGTTGCTGTTGTCGGAGTCGACAACAATCGGATCAGCGAGTATATCTCCCCGGCGATGAGTACAGTCAATCAGCCTAAGTACACCATGGGCATCATGCTTGCCGAGAAATTAATAGACCTGATGAACGACAACGAATTTGCGGATAAACGGACCTTCAAAGTTAATTCAGAACTGCTGATTCGGGCTTCGTCCAGCTTTAAAAGGGAAGTGTAAATATATAAATTTATATTGAACGGTTCCACTTGTCGCAAAATGTAATCGATTACATAAAGGTGGTGTTGCCTGCTAGGACTAGGTTAGCAGCCCCGGTCTTGCATCCTGACGTGAAGCAAAGTGAATGCCTAACCCCATTTTGAAAGGAGTTCTAGATTCATGAGAAAAATATTATTCACTGCCCTGATTGCATCTCTAATCACCGTAAGCGGAAGCATTGCGGCGGGGCCGGTCTCGGCCGCAGGAGAACAGGCCGAGGTCTGGATTTCCACCTCTGATCCAAACACGGAACCTGCTGTCGGGCTCAGCACCAGTGCTCGGCTGACCCGGATCGGCGATAAATCCTTCAGTACCAACGCCAGCAGCGCCGATTACACCATCACGGTCAACGAAGGCGTCTCTTACCAGCAGATGGATGGATTCGGTGTCTCGCTTACCGATTCCTCAACCTGGCTGCTCAACTATAAACTCAATGCCACTAAACGCGCCGAGGTAATGGAGAAGCTCTTTGGTACTAGCGGCATCGGCCTGAGCGTGCTGCGGCAGCCGATGGGCAGCTCGGACTTTGCCTGGTCGGCCTATACGTATGACGACACAGCCGGAGACACCTCACTCAGCCAGTTCACTATAGGCCGCGATTTGTCTTATATCGTGCCCATGGTCAAGGCTGCCATCGCCAAGAATCCGAACATTAAGGTGTTCGCATCCCCTTGGAGCGCTCCCGCCTGGATGAAATACTCGGGCATACTTAACGGTGGCAAGCTTAAGGCTGAGTACTATCAGACCTACGCTGACTATTTCAAAAAATACATTCAAGCCTATCAGGCACAAGGCATTCCCATCTATGCCGTCACCGTGCAGAACGAACCCAAATATGAAACCGGTGCTTATCCGTCTATGGGAATGAATGAGCAGGATGAAACTGGCTTTATCGGCGATTATCTGGGACCTACGCTTAGCAGCGTCGGCATCCATACGAAGATCATCGCTTTTGATCACAACTTCCTGGACTGGGGCTTTCCGAACACCGTTGTCCAGAACCTAAAGAACGCCGGCAAAGCCAATTATATTTCTGGCAGCGCCTTCCATCATTACGACAGTGGGGATGGCTCGACGATGACTTCCATGCACAATGCTCATCCTGACAAGGATATCTGGTTCACCGAGGGTGGATTCGGGACTTGGAATGATCCGCAGAACGGGACTACCCAAGGTTTTGACAACATGATCTCGGAATTCATTAATATTACACGCAACTGGTCCAAATCGATCACCCTGTGGAATGCCGCCTTAGATCAGAAGGATGGTCCCGCACTGCTTGCCGCTTACAACACCAACCGGGGGATGGTCACGATCCAGAACTCCGACAATCGCAACGATAACCCAGAGAATGCGGTCACCTATACCAAGCAATATTATCTGCTCGGCCACTTCAGTAAGTTTGTCGTCCCGGGTGCTTACCGCATTCAGTCCAACAGCAGCAACGATCTGAAGAATGTAGCCTTCAAGAATCCGGATGGCTCCAAGGTTGTTGTGGCCTATAATCCGCAAACCTCGGCTCGAAATGTCAAGATTCAGTGGGGCAGCCAATCGTTCGTAGTGAATGTCCCTGCCAAATCAGTGATGACTTATAAATGGGTCGGCAATCCGTCTTAAGTAATCCAGAGCGTAAAAGCTCGCTCCAAACAAAAAGGAAACGGGTACCGCCCTTTATGGGCGGTACCCGTTTCCTTTAGAAATTGAAGGATAATTTATTACGATAACGTTAATATCACATTAGTATGGTCTGTCACGAATTCGGGATGGCAGTTGTCTGCTGCTGCTTCACTGCTTTATAAGTAAGAGAATAGTTTTGACCTCCCAACAAAATTCTTTCGCCTTTAAACTCATCATAGATGTTCAGACGTACAGAGCCTCCGCGGAGTGTTCTGTACAGGTTGCTGTTAATCGTAGTTGATAATGATTTAAGATTTCCCAAGGAAAGATCAGTACCCAAGGTCAAAATCTTCTCCGTAGCTTGTCCATACGGGTCAATTAGCTCCAGAACAAGCTTATGTTCGTACTCGCCGGCATCGTACAACTCACTTTGGGACAAGTTGTAGCTCATCACTGCGGTTAACGTATCTTCGCCTTCCGATATAGTTGCAGTTGTATTTGTAACGGATAAAGAATAAGGAAATAGCTCAATATCCAGTAGTGACTTCTGTGGAGTGCCTACGGTTTTGTTAAGAGTCAGCCCTACCATATTGATATAAGCTGTTGGTTTAATCCCGGGTGCAGCCAATTTGCCCTCTGCAACACCTTCACCGATACAAAGGATAAGCTGGGAGGTGTCTACGGCAAGTGGAATTTTACTCCAGACTGTTACGAGACTTTTGCCATTTGCGTTCAAGGCAGTGGTGGATTGATTGACTTCAGCTTCGTAATATTGGTTGTCCGGTGTTTTATAGTAGGCAACAAGCTGGGTCTGCTCAAATTTGCGGGATTCTTCACTGTTCATCACCAGTTCGGTATACATAAGGTTGGCACGGGTGCCGCTATAAACGGTGGTTAACCGTTCCAGAACTGCCGCTTTTTTACCCGCAAGTTCAATGTGGAGGGCATCGCCCGCAGCTAATATCCCAATGGTATTGTCCAACTGGCTGGTATTCAAAGTAAGGAAGTTTGTTGTTTCTCCGCCAGACGTACCCTGAAGTAATATCTTCAGTTTATTGAAGCTATATGAATAAGGGACATTGGTTACAATATAAACCGCCGCTGTTTCATTCGGAGTCAGAAGGGTCCGTGTATCTTCTGTTACGATCTGGGATGTGCTGCTGAGATCACTTTCTCCCGCTTTAATAACCCCAGTAAGCACTGGGAGCTGTACAGCGGCTGTTCCGCTGTTGCGAATGCTTATTTTGGTGACAAGCTGATCTTCATCCGACCAGGGCAGACGTTGTACCGAATTAAGCTTCACACCGAAGGTTCCCAGGCTGTTCTCCACCGTGTACTCCATCCCAAGTAAGTTGTTTGTTTGCAGTGAATAGGGAATCTGGTAGTATGCAATGGGAAATACAATCTTGTCAGCCACAGCGGGTTCTGTCATCTGCAACTGCAGAGTTCCTGGACTCAGCTCCAGAGGCACATCAGCGCTGAGATCGATCACTTTTTCTTCTAGAGGTTCTAATTTCAGGTTGGCAAAAGCTTTACTGTTCACCGGAAAGGTATACCCCTCGGCGGCTTTTATGGCCAGCTCGTAGGCTGGCAGAATCACAGATTTATTGCCGGAGTTCTTCACACGGAATTTAAGACTCCACTTAGCCACTCCGTTCTCTGAATATACGGTTGCACTCTTTAGTTGAGTCTCGACCGTGTTGCTGCGGACCGTAATTTTTTTGACAGCGTTACTTGCTACAACGAGATTAGCCGCCGCCGCGGCGGGCAGTTTATAGGTAATAACAGGAAGAGAAATACTTAGAGTGCTGTCCTCCACCGCGAACTGTAGTGACATATTATCGGTTTTCATATATGAAGGGATTTCAGTCAAATAATAAACAATCTTTTTCTCTTGAGGCTGGATCTTGAATCCGCTACTAGCATCGTTCAGGGCCAGTCCAAATACCGAACCTCCAGATGAAGTGAGATAGCCCCTCATTCCTGTATCAGTGAGCATCTTAACTCCTGTGTTTGAAAAGCTGATACCAATCTTGGCATATACTTTTCCGTTAAATTTATAGATTTGTAAGCTTTCGGCTTTGGTTGTTACCGGCAGATTGTTTATAATTATTTTTTTACTCTGCCCTCTGCCTAGGGCTGCCGAATACGCACTTGGAACTATAATCGTGCCCAACCTTTTCTGATAATCCGCACTGCTGAAATCCCAACCATATAGTGAGATTTTGACACCATTGACCTTTGTAGCCTTACCCATGTTCACGAAATAGGTGATGGACTGGCTACTCTTGGCAGCGATGGATTGGATAGTAGCACTATTTGTAAGCGGCCTTCCTTGAATAATAGCTCCACCCGGGGTAGTGACCCTGGAGAAATAATCGAAAAGCTTGACCGGACTGCTACTTCCGTTGTAATAGTTAAGTGTGTATATTAAAATGTTTCCGCTATCCTGTGCAAAAAAGCCAACATCGGTCAGCTTCGCGCTCACGCTACTCTTCAGAGTTATAGGGCCGAGTTTGTCCAGAGTAGACGCTGCTGTGATGGATGAAGTGTCTACGGATGCTGCGTACGCTCTGTATGCTAACGACTGGCTAAGGACCGCTATACTTAGCATTATTGCAGCATACGCCTTTTTTCGTGTATACAAGAAATCCCCTCCTTGAAGTAAAACTACATTCGTTTTCTCATTTGGGGATAATACCAAATCCTTATGAGATCGCGGTTTCTTCATCATCGCAAACGATCTTGAGGCCGCATACCCAACGATTCCACCAGCAGTGTTCAATATGAGATCATCTACATCAAATGTGCCAATACACAATAGCAGTTGTGTAACTTCGAAACATAAGCTTAGCAGTAGAGGGAGCATAAATATCTTTACGAAGGACGCCCCTCTTGATGTGAAAAGCAGAGGTATGAAGAGCCCCAATGGAATAAAGATCAGAATATTGCCAATAAGATTCGTCGATAAAAATGGATGGGAGATGGATAGACTGTGGATCTCTTTTATGATCTCCTTAAATGGAATATAGTTTCCTTGTCGATCGAAGATACGATTAGGCTGGTCGAGAGTACGCTGAAGCTGGTAAAGTAGAACGTGGATGTCAACAGAACCCCACTTAAATAGGATCACCTTGATTAATACATACAGATACACGATAAATCCCGCAGTCAAAATCATTTTCGGCTTACATATATGGGTTCTCACAGGCAACCTCCTTCGAACTCTTTATGTGTATTCACTGTTTCAAAAAAAGCCCCACTTCTTCATCAACTGTCTCCTCCCTCATTCCTTATATCCTCAGAATAGAGAAAACTGTTTAAGAAAAAGCAGGACTAATCTAAAATTTTTCTTAAATATTAGACGCTTGCGGCAGTTGAACCTCAAATAAGGTCCGCACCACACTACTCTCGACCGAAAGGGTCCCCTCATGCTGCTCCACAATATTTCTAGCAATGAACAGGCCCAGACCCGTACTGCCCTCTTGGTGTGTTCGTGCCCGGTCACTCGTATAATACATATCGAAGATATGCGGCAAATCTTCTGGAGTAATATGTCCCCCGTAGTTGATAACCTGAATGATTACATGCCCTGAATCCAGATGGCAATTGATATCTACATACAGTCCTTCCTTCCCGTAACGGGTGGCGTTGGTCAGTAAATTCTCGAATACACGTGCCAACAATTCTCCATCGCCAGAAATGTATAGGTTAGGCGTAATATTGAGCCTGGAAATTAGGTAATTTTTCTCGAACACAGGATACAGTTCCTCATTTAATTGCCTCAGTAGCTCACTAACGTCTATTTGCTTCTTTTCGACAGGCAGCATACCATAGTTTATTCTAGTAATATCGAACAAGCCATCAATCAGCTTCTCCAGACGTTGAGATTTGTTGAAGGCAATCGAGATGAAATGTTTGATTTGCTCCTCTGCCAGCCCTTCATCCGTAAGAATTAAATCTAAATAACCCAATACTGAAGTAAGAGGTGTGCGTAAATCATGAGCCAAATTCACGACCAACTGATCCTTGCTATTCTCGGCTAAATCCCCTTTTTCCACGGCCTCTTGCAGCTTTTCACTCGCCAGATTAAGATCCTCAGCAATGGTTCTGAACTCATCTTTTGAGGAAATAAACACCCGATTCTTAAATTCACCATTGGCAAGATGATGGATTCCCTTGGAGATTTCATTAAAATAGGTAAGATACGGCTTAGTGAACAAAAAGAAAAAAAGAATAGCCAATGGAATGAACAGGATCAGAAAAAAATAAATATCCCCGATATTACTCATAAAGTGACGATACTTGGCCACCGGATCTTCCAGGCGAACACCGGCATAATAGAGCTGCAGGATTCGATAGACCCCATATGTAATCCCACCGGACAAAAGCATACTTAAGCCCAGCAGCAGAATCATCGTGGTCCGAAAGCTTCGGTTGCTCTTATTCATTGAACGTATACCCCACGCCCCAAATGGTCTTGATGAATTTATGCTTATTGATGTCCTCTCCAAGCTTCTTCCGCAGAGTGCGTATATGCACCATAACCGTATTGCCGCTCTCATAGTAAGCTTCGCCCCACACCTGCTGGAAAATATTCTCGGCGCTAAAGACTTGCTTGGAATGACTGGCTAGCAAATAAAGAATGTCAAACTCCTTCGGCGTTAACTTAACAGCCTCACCATATAGAGTAACCGTATGCTGATCAGGAGAAATTATTAATCCACCCGTTTCCAATACGAGTTTATTCAGAGCTGCAGGTTGACTGAACAACAGGGTACGACGCAGCTGAGAATTCACCCGAGCCACCAATTCCATCGGATTAAACGGTTTCACCATATAGTCGTCTGCCCCCATTACCAGGCCTGTAATTTTATCAAGATCCGAGGTTTTGGCACTCAAAAAAATGATGGGCAGATGATACTGCTCCCGTATTTGACGGGTGACCTCGTACCCATCCAGTCCAGGCATCATAATATCCAAAATAGCCAGATCTATCGACTGCGATTGAATAGCCTGCATAGCGGCTTTCCCATCGGCTGCTTTGACAATATGATATCCCTCTTTTTGTAAATGCAAGGCCACCAGATCCGCGATCTCTGGCTCGTCATCTGCTATCAGAATCGTGATAAGCCTCATACTTTTCCCACTCCTATACCCGATTAAAAAAGCAGCGCACAAGGTGGGCTGCTTTTAGTTTCAATCTTTCCTATTCGTTTAAATAGGTTGTCGTCCGGTTCTGGATCAGATTCACCACTTCCTCTACAGACTTTTGTCCGCTAAAGAATGATCTGGACTCATCTCCTAGAATGGAAATCACACTACCGTCCATCTCCGTATAGTTATCCGCTGTACTAATGAGTTGTTTGAACAGCGTAAATTCTTCGTCCGACACCTTAGATACTTTCCCGCTCGGAAGCTTGTAGGTACTACTTGCAACTTGTTCCTGAATGTCGTTCAACTGCTTCTCATTCACAGATTTAAGCAGTGAAAACCCTTATCTTTCTTGTAGGGATTGCACTTCTTCAGATAACAGGAAAGCGATAAACTTCCATGCATCCTCTTTGACTGGCGATTTAGCTTGTATCGCAAACCGAGATGGAGCGATAATCCTCATTCCACCCGTTTGTCCTGGTTTTTGCAGAAGCAACGGATTTGAGAAAAGGGTATGCGGAGCATTTATAAGATCTGCTGGCGATTGCACAACAGTAGAATAGAACAATTGCTTGCCGACCTCTGCCGGTTCTGAAGTCATGACTTTATCATCGTACATCTTTTTGATTTGCTGCATTATTTCGGTGAATAAGGGCGAGTCGAACTTTGCCTGTTTTGCTGCATGATCAACGAAAGCGGTATAATTATCCACGACCATTTCTTGCAGGAGCATTTCCGGCGGGTCATTCGCTAAGGCATAACGGCGTTCATTGCCACTGCCCCCCTCCTTTTGCATAAGTTCCTTCGAGATCTCCTCGAAATCCTGCCATGTCCAGTTCTTCTCATCGATGTTCGTGTTCTTAAGGATGTCGCCATCGCCTACGAACGCTCGCAGGAAGAACCCGGAAGGCATAGCATACATGCCGCCGTTCACTTTCAAAGGTTCCAAAATGTTCATTTGCAAATCACTTTTATTCAGTGTTTTGTCTTGTTCCATGGAATCATCCATGTTCAGGAGAAGATTTTTGCTTACGTAATCATCGATAGGCAGGCTGCTTATCTCAAAAACATCCGCGCTTTTCCCTGATAATATCGCTGCATTCGTCGTTTTTTGGTATTTTTCAAAATCAGTCGAAGTCTGAATTTGCAAATCTATGTCCGGATACTTCGCTTCAAACTTTTTCTCTACCATCTCGTAGAATGCGTTCGACTTTTGCATAGACAAAGTAACGACTGTTTTCCCCTCTTTAACGACCGGTTCCTCCGTGCTTGCCAATTTCCCACTGCCTCCCGAACCGCATGCCGTCATTATCGTCATTAGAATACCCATAAATGTCACCCATAGCCACTTTTTCATCATATGAATTCCTCCTATAATCTTATCGTATAAAGGCTTAGCTACTGCAGACGAACTCGATCTCCATCTTGTAGAGGCTCACTGCTTTCCAGAATAATCAGATCATCCTCATAGAGGTTATCCGCTTGAATCATCATTTCTTTGTCATTTGTTTCACTAGTATGAATTTGGACTTTACGAGCAACAAAGACATTACCTAACGCACCCTGCTGCTGCTCAATTTTATACACAAACTTGCCGTCACGATCCTGATGAACAGCTTCATTGGAAATGAGCAATCCCGCTTGGTCCGAGTTTTTCTCGAGGGCAATTTCTGCCTGCTCACCTCCCTTCAGTTCAGAATTAAAGACCTTTATGCGGAGAGCCTTCTGAGGGACCGTTAGGGTCTTGCCTACCTCTTCACTAGTTGCGCTCTCGAGACGCGGTTCTGCATTCACAATTTCATCAATCGTACCGTCGACCATACGGATCTGTTGTTCTTGGACAGTATGTACCCCAACTTCTATCTTCTCTCCGATAGAAATCCCTAAGCTGGACAACAGCGTTGAATCTGCCAAAATATCCAGTTGATAACCTAGGCTGCTGTTTGAAATAAGAACATCAGGTTCTCCAGCTGAAATTAACCCTTGGACGGCATTCAATTTTGTTATAATGCCATCGAACGGAGCAGTCATTTCCCGTTCGCTAGTTAGATGGTCTCTCAACTCGTTAATTTTACGTTCCTGCGTGGCTAGTCCAAGTTTCCCCGTTTCAATAGCGCGTCTGGCACTCCGAATCTTCAGCTCATCTCCTTCCAGGGTCGACTGGATGAACTGATCTTGAATATTCTGCTGCTCGATTTTCTGCTTATCCAAGTTGGTTATTTCATCCTCCAATTCCCGTTCGGCAGATTTGCTGTCATAGAGGATTAGCTTTTGCCCCTTCTTTACACGTTCTCCTTCTTTCACGAGAAGCTTCCGGACCTTCCAGCCAGCAGCATTTGATAGTTTAGCTTGGGCGATTGACAGCAGTACACCGCTGCCTTCAAATGTAAATACAAGACTTCCGTTAATCGGCTTTTCCGTTCTCACTTTCGGTAAGGTCAGCGACTGCAGCGTGTTGCTGAACAGCGTAAAAAAAATTAACATTCCCATAAAAACAATGAACACGACCTGAATACTTCGTTTGCGCTTACGATCAGCTGATTCTTTCTCTATTTCCATTTCCCGTTTCTCTCCTTCCGAGAACTTTCCGTAGGAAAGTATAATTCGTAAGCATTGTCTGAGTTTTCTTCGCAACATTCACCCTTTGATGCCAGACAACTGTATGCCTTCAATGAAATACGATTCCGCATACAGAAACAGCAGCACCATTGGGGCCATATAAAGCATGGATGCAGCGAAAGCAATCCCCTTCTCACCATTGATTCTGGATAAATAAACCGATAGCGGCTGTTTGAACGGATCGTCCAGAAAAATAAGCGGTTGCTCAACCATGTTCCAATAATCAACAAATAAGAGGATAACAAGTGCGGCCAGACCCGGTTTGATCATCGGAATAATAATCTTGTAGAAAATCCGCAAATGTCCGGCTCCATCAATCTTGGCCGCCTCGATGTAGGAATATGGAATATCCAGCATGAACTGTCTGAGCATAAATACACCAAAAGCTGCGAATATTCCAGGTAAAATAATCGCATTCGGACTATTTAGCAGCCCAAGCTTATCCGCCATAATGTAATTGGGGACTAGCGTTACTTGAAATGGCATAAGCATCGTTAACACATAGATGAGAAATAAGGGATCTCGGCCGCGAAATTTCAGTTTAGAGAACGCATACGCAGCCAGTGCTGCTACGAAGGTCTGTCCTGCGATGATCGGCACTACCAAAAATGCCGAATTCCAGAACATCTTTAAATATCTCGGACTGTCCACCAACACCTTGCCATATTGCTCCAAGGTCACTTGATCCGGCAGCAATTTTAAATTCACATAAGGATCTGCTCTCCCTGCAGCCGCTTCATTCATTTTCCCTATGGGCCCATAATTGATGTTAATTTCCTGTTCTGTCATAAACGAGTTTGTGAAAGTGATCACAATCGGAGATAATAACAGGACCCCAATAACGCCCATGACGATTGTTAACGCGATTTTTTTCATTATTTTCACAACTGTCACAACTGTCACAACTTCCCCCACTCCCTATTCCATGAACTGTCGATGCCGACGTTCAAGTGCAAACAATCCCATAACGATAAGAAGGATGCAGCCAACCATCAGGGTCGCCGCCGCAGTCAGTTTCTGAATATCCAATGACATGAACATATTGTTCATATAGTGCTGCATCATGTATATACTGTCCTGCGGATAATCACCTGCGATCAAATACGTCTCTCGAAATACTTTAAATGAGTTAATGATGGACATGATGACTACAAAGAACATCGTAGATGTTAGATAGACAAGGGTAATACTGCCAAACTGCCGGAAACGTCCTGCACCTTCAATTTGGGCGGTTTCGTAATAATCCTTCGGAATTTGCTGTAGTCCTGCCAAGAACAAGATTACGTTATAGCCGATGTTCTTCCATAAATAAACGACAATAACTACATTTTGGGCTGCATCGGTCTTCATCCAATCCACACGTTCGTATCCAAAGTAGCCCAGCCAAGCGTTCAGAGAGCCATTCCAATCAAACAGTATCTGCCAGATTAGAATAATGGAGGCCACTGGAACGACAAGCGGCAGCACATAGGCAGTCCGCAACCATTTTCGAAGATATATATTTTTATTGAGCAGCATCGCAAAACCTAGCGACAACACAAGCATTAGAGGAACACTAATCGCGCTAAAATAAAAAGTGTTGGATGCCGCCTTTCGAAAGGAATCGCTTGCCAGCAGCTCGCGGTAATTAGCCAGCCCCACAAAATGGCCATCGACAGTACTGTCCATGAAGGAATAGAACACTCCCATGGCAAATGGGATAAGGTAGAACAGCGCAAATCCTACCCCACTTGGTGCGAGAAACATCAATGCTGCTGAAGCATCTTTACGGACCCATTTCTTCATTGTTGTCTTCTTTATCATCCTCAGTTTCCTCCTTCACTTATTTAGAATAGGAAAAACTGTTTAAAAAGAAGCAGGGTAAGTATTAAACTTTCCTTAAATTTCATAATTGGAATTAAACGACGGCATAAAAAAATGCACCCCCTAGAAGGCATTGGATAAACCAAAGGTTTATTCCAATGCCTGTTCTAGGGGATGCACTTCAAATATCCGAACCCTACTTCAACGTTAATATTACTTTTGTAAGAAGCCCTTCTTCAGCAAAAAGTCCTTCATATGCAGCCGGGTCGGCTCCGCCAGCCGTTTTGCCATCAAAGCCGACCATGGAGTACTACTTGCGCCTCCGGTCCGCTCCTTTAAGTAATCCGTAGTTACTTCATCGTAAACCTTGACCTGTTCTACGGTTGTCTCCGCGTTGTAACCGTTACGGTGCAGAACAGCCGGCAATGGAAGGCGTGGACGTTGACCATTTGTTGCAGCAGGATAACCTATACACATCCCGAACAAAGGATACACCAATTCTGGCAGCCCCAGCAGTTCCGATACCTCAGCAATCCGGTTGCGGATACCACCGATATACACAATGCCTAGCCCCAGCGATTCCGCCGCAATAGCAGCATTCTGGGCGGCTAGCGCCACATCAACAGTGGCTACAATGAAATTTTCGGTAGAATCCTCATAAGTAGCAGCGCCCTGCACATAGGGTTGCGAAACCTCACGCAATCGGTAGAGATCAGCACACCAGACCAGAAAAATGGGACATTGCTCAATATAGGGCTGGTTGCCTGCTAAGACAGCAAGCTTTGTCTGCAAGGCGGAATCTGTTACCGCAATGACACTATAGGCCTGAACATTACTGGAGGTAGATGCCATCTGACCTGCTCCAATAATGGCAGCAAGCTGCTCCTCGCTTACAGGTTTGTCCTGAAATTGGCGAACGGAGGTATGTTTCATTAATAGGGAAATCGTCTCGTTATTCATAACATTCACTCCTCAATTAGGATTACAGCTTCACCCGCTGCAGTCGCAACGCATTCAGTACCACAGATACGGAGCTGAACGCCATTGCAGCACCAGCGAGCCACGGAGCCAGAAAACCCAGCGCGGCAATCGGTATCCCAATTGTATTGTAAGCCAGCGCCCAGAACAAATTCTGCTTAATATTGCGCATCGTCTTACGGCTCATTAGAATCGCATCGGGGATACTTTTCAAATCGCCCCGCATGAGTGTAATATCTGCTGCTTCCATCGCTACATCAGTACCGGTACCGATAGCCATACCGGTATCAGCTGTCGCCAGAGCAGGCGCGTCATTGATGCCATCGCCAACCATCGCCACCTTAACACCACCGCGCTGCAGTCTCCGGACTTCCTCGGCCTTGCCTTCGGGCAGGACCTCAGCCAGTACGGTACGTATTCCGGCTTGGTCTGCAATCGCCTGAGCCGTAATCTTATTGTCTCCAGTAATCATCACTACTTCAATGCCCATTTCATGAAGTGAAGCCACTGCTGCCCGCGAAGTCTCTTTAATCGTATCGGCAACGGCGACCACACCGGCGATTACACCCTCAACCGCTACCAGCATTGCCGTCTTCCCTGCCTTTTCCAGCCCCTTCATGATTGCAGTCCACTCCGAAATGTCCATACCGTTCTCTTCCATCATCCGGCGTGTGCCTACATTGATAGCCTGACCGGCTACAACAGCCGAAATTCCCCGTCCTGGCACATTATGAAACTGCTCGGCTTCCGGCAAGACCAAACCTCTGGCAGCAGCACCTGCTACAATGGCCTCAGCGAGTGGATGCTCGGAGAGCTTCTCGGCAGCCGCAGCGATGGACAACAGACGATTCTCACCAATCTCTTTACCCTGTGCTGCAATTCCCGTAGTGATTAATACATCGGTCAATACCGGCTTCCCGTTGGTTACCGTTCCTGTCTTATCCAACACCACAATTTTAATGCCCTGCGCAGCTTCCAGATGCTCTCCGCCCTTGAACAGGATTCCAAGCTCGGCTGCTCGACCGGAACCAGCCATAATTGAGGTTGGAGTAGCCAGTCCTAGCGCACATGGGCAAGCTATAACCAGTACGGCGATCGCTTTCTCCAGGGCATCTGCGAATTGGCCTGGCGCGCCCCAGAAATACCATACAATAAAGGTTACTACAGCAATTCCGACGACAATCGGTACAAAGATACCGGAAATCACATCGGCAATTCGTTGAATCGGTGCTTTAGAGCCTTGAGCTTCCTCTACGACTCTGATGATTTGCGCTAAGGCTGTATCACGGCCTACTTTACGGGCTTTGACCCGCAGCATCCCATTTTTGTTCAGCGTTGCCCCAATCACAGAATCTCCCGGCTTCTTCTCCACGGGGATACTCTCACCGGTCAGCATAGATTCATCGACAGACGATAATCCCTCCACCACATCACCATCCACAGGTATTTTCGTACCTGGCTTAACCAGCACAATATCACCTATAATAACTTCTTCTATTGGAATGCTAATCTCGGTGCCTTCACGGATGACCAAGGCCGTCTTGGCTTGCAGGCCCATCAGGCTTTTGATCGCCTCGGAGGAACGCCCTTTTGCAAGTGCCTCAAACCATTTGCCAAGCAAAATGAGTGTAATCAGAATCGCACTAGTCTCATAGTACATTTCCACCGTATGGTTCATCCCGTTCATCCGTAAGGAATCAAAGGTCAGGTATAGGCTATATAAGTAAGCTGCCGAAGTACCAAGCACGACCAGCACATCCATATTGGCGCTGCCGTTGCGAAGGGCTTTATAGGCGCCCACATAGAACTGCCAGCCGATAATGAACTGCACGGGTGTTGCCAGAGTAAGCTGGAACCACGGATTCATTAACAGCTCCGGCGTAGGAATCCAGGACGTAAAGGAGAAATGCCCCGCCATCGCCCATAATAACGGAAGGGACAACAGAGCAGAGATGATCCACTTATTTCGTTTGCGGAGGATCTCAAGTGCACGCTGATCAACATTTTCCTTACGGTCTTCTTTAAGGGAAGCTTTGTACCCAATGCTGCTTACCTTCTCCATAATCTCCTGCGTATTAATGTTTCCTGGCGTATACTCCACATGAGCGGTCTCCAGAGCCAAATTCACATTCACTACAGCTATGCCAGGCATTCGTCCCAGTACCTTCTCGATTCTTGCCGAACAAGCAGCACAGGTCATACCCGTGATATCAAAGTCTGCCGACTCTCTAAGCGTGTCGTAGCCAAGATCACGAATTTTGACCTCGATTTGCGGCAGTCCGGTTAACTGCGGATCGAAGCTCACCGATGCTTGCTCCAGTGCCAAATTGACATTGGCGCGCGAGACTCCCTCCATCCGGGATAGCCCTTTCTCTATTCGCGTTGCACAAGCAGAGCAGGTCATGCCCGTGATCTGCAGGGTTGTTTGTTTTTGATCTAGTACTGCTGTCTTCTCTGTCATCTCCATACCTCCATATACCCCCAAGGGGTATAATCTATTCTAAAAGAAAAGGCATTGGAGCCACCCTGGGAACCTTTCGGCACTCCCCGCTCCAAGCCTTCGTATTGTGCTTTATCTCAAACTACGTCATACCCTTGTTCTTCAATAGCTTCTTTAATTGCACTTAAGCTTATCTTGTTCTCATCATACTCAACCGCAACCGTCTTAGCCGGCAGATCTACCTTAGCAGCAGCGCCGAGACCACTCACTGCCTTCTCTACTGAACTGACACAATGCCCGCAGGACATTCCTTCTACATTTAATGTAACGTTTGACATCATTATTCCCTCATCTCATTAATTTATTAACCGTAATCAGCAGCTCGTCGATAACCTCATGTTCTCCGGCTTCGATCCGCTCAATGATGCAGCTCTTCATATGTCCTTCAAGCAACAGCCTTCCGACACTATTGAGTGCGGCTTGTACTGCTGCAAGCTGATTAAGTACATCATCACAGTACGTATCTCGTTCAATCATTCCCTTGACCCCACGAATCTGTCCTTCTATCCGATTTAGGCGGGTAGACAACCCATTCTTGAATTCTACCGAATGATGACTTTTCCGTTCTCCGGGTGTATGACAACTGCTATCGCATGATGCAGGAGACAGCTTATCTTCTTTCAACGTTGTATACCTCCTTATATCATCCCTGCAAAACCAAGTTTATCATACCCCCCACGGGTATGTAAAGAAAAAATAATTTTCCATAAAAAGAGGGGTTCTTTTTCCCATAGCGAATTTAGAAAGAATGTATAAGACGGAATATTTATACATTGCTCATCTTGGACAAAGGAAGGTACGAGTATGGTTTACGATGGTATCATTCTTGGCTTAATTATTGGATTCTTTCGGGGTGGTTTAAAACACGGCCTTGTCCAATTCAGCAACATCCGTCTCAAAGCAGGTTGGATATTCCCCTTTCTCTTGGTATTCCAGTTTTTTATGTATTATATTCAAGAGCGGTCGTCCACTGTTGCCGCAGCCAGCGGGTATATTTTCACTGCTGTGTATGCGGTAGGGCTGATTTTTTTATGGTTGAACCGGCATAACAAAGGATTTTGGATGATTATGACAGGTGTGTTCCTTAACTTCTTGGTCATGCTTGTCAACGGAGGAAGAATGCCAGTATCCTTTGAAGCTGCATCTGTCTTGGACCCGATTTATCTCAAGATGCTGCAAAGTGGCGATGTGGTAACGAAGCATTTTTTATTAATTTCTTCGACGCGTCTGCCCTTTCTCGGTGATATTATTCCTCTGTCCAGCCCTTACCCACGTACCCAGGCTATCAGCATTGGGGATGTAGTGATGAATGTGGGAATCTTCCTGTATATCCTGCAAGTTATGGTGCCGGTTAAGCTTAATCCTAACTCTCAGCCTGAAGTACAGGGTTAGACCGCAATTTATAAACGAAGGAGGCGATCACGTGAAAAAGAAATTGGAAGGCATCCGCTACTCTCGTCTTGCGGTCAATGCAATTATTGTAGCTTCCGTTATTATTGCACTTTCTTCGGGTTACAGAATCGGAGGACATTAAATCTAACCCCCAATACCTAGGAGCAGGGTAATTATGCCTGCTCCTTTGTAATATCACTATTCATTTATCCCTAAAACCATTATTATGTACACAGGCACATTTTGTTAGTAAAGAGGGGTAATTATGTCAAAGCTTAGATCGCTTACAGTCTGGTTTAATTCAGGACATATGTATGCATTTATCATAAGTATTTTAGGAATACTTCTGTTCGGGTACATCAACAAATTTGAGTTTTTGCACTATTCTACTTCATCCTGGGTTTGGGTCTATGCCCTTACAGGGGCTAGTTTGATTCTAACCTTCTCCTTAGTTCAACTCCCTCCAGAAGGTAACGAGCAAACCATGGAGTCAGCAGTATATTTAGCTTGTATCTTTGTATTCGGCGGTTCTTATACCTTGACTATTCTCGCATTAAATTGTCTAATCTTCTACTTTTTTGATCGCAGTACAAGCTGGTGGAAGCATCTCACTAATTTTTCAATTTACACGGTTATGATCTGTGTTTCTTCCTTTACGTTTGACGTCCTTGGAGGACTGCCCGGCCCATTGCTAAATGACAAATTAACAGCTTACCTGTTGACGCTCGCCGTTTATTTTGTCAGCAATACCTTCTTAATCGGTCTATATTATTATATTTTATACAAAGGCACTCTCTTTGAGACAATAAAAGACATCCTAAAGGATTCCGTTATCGTTTATCTTTGTACACTGGTTCTTTCTTTGATATCCACTGTGTTAATCGTCCATAATAGCTTCTTGGGTCTTGTACTATTTCTTTGCCTGAGCACACTTCTCTGTTATTCATTCAAAAGACTGTTCGCCATGTACCGCAACATTGAGGAGCGGGCCAACACAGACCAACGGACAGGCTTGTTTAACCATAGCTACTTTGAAGAGATATTGGAACAGGAAATCCAGAAATCGAAGGATTCAGGCACCACGCTATCCCTTGCCATGATTGATCTCGATGACTTCAAGAAATATAATGATCATTTCGGACATCTTCAAGGGGACAAGCTGATCGCTTTTGTCGGTGAGACCCTAAGAAGTGAATCGCTCAAATCTGGCACGATTGCCGCACGTTATGGCGGTGAAGAATTCACACTGCTTATGCCTGATTACGATAGCCAGCAGGCCCGGGCCTACATTGACCTGCTGCGCAAAAAACTGAATAACAGCCGCTTTACAGGGGTTGAGATCTTCCCGCTTGGGTGTCTGGCCTTTTCCGCAGGGGTTGCCTCCTGCAGCAGCGATATTCATGATAAGTCCCAGCTTGTAGATCAAGCGGATCAGGCACTGTATTATTCTAAGAAACAAGGTAAAAATACGGTACATATCTATGGTGCCCATTCCCCGCTGGAACAGGAAATTGATTTTAGCCAGGACGTGCGCGATATTGAGCAACAGCTGAACCTGTTTATGTATAAAGATATGGAAACCTTTCGCCATTCCAAACGGGTCTTCCGGTACGCGATGGATATCAGTGACCTGCTGGAACTGGACACTCTCACCAAACGGCAGTTTACACTAGGAGCGTTAATTCATGACATCGGCAAGTTGGAGATTCCTTGGGGCATCCTTAATAAGAAGGGTAAGCTTGAGCCTGAGGAATGGGAGATGGTCAAATGGCATGTGACCTGGGGCAAGAAAATGGCGCTCACCAATGATAAATATAAAGATTTGGCGCCTTATATCGAGCTGCATCACGAAAGATATGATGGTAAAGGTTATCCTTATGGATTCAAAGGTGAAGAGATTCCGTATCTGTGCCGGATGCTGACAGTTATTGATTCTTTTGATGCTATGACTACAGAACGACCCTACCAACCGACCAAAACAATTGCAGAGGCCATTATTGAGCTACGCGCCTGTGCCGGAAGCCAGTTCGATCCCAAGTTGACGGAACTTTTTATTGGCTATATTGACTCCAGGGAACCACAGCATAGCGAAATTGTCCTCTAATGCAGAAGAAGGAGCCAGTCAGGCTGGTTCCTAATTGCATAGCAATTCCCTCTAAGCCACGGGTTCCCCGGCGGTTTTTTTCTGTGAACTTTCAAAAATAAACTATTGTCACCCTACTCAAATTTGAGTATAATCAAATTCTGCTACAAACAAAAAGGATTCCATTAGATTGATCTCATGGATAATAAGACAAGGAGCCTGCTAAGCATGCATTCTAAAGAAAGTAACTTAAAGCTCGTAGTTGTCGGCCTGCTGCTTGGTATATTGATGTCCGCTATGGACAATACCATTGTAGCTTCAGCTATGGGCACTATCGTCTCCGACCTTGGCGGGCTGGACAAAATCGTCTGGGTCACCTCTGCCTATATGGTAATGGTGATGGCGGGGACTCCCATCTTCGGCAAGCTATCCGATATGTACGGGCGCAAGCGTTTCTTCATGTTCGGACTGATCGTCTTTCTGATTGGCTCTGCCTTATGCGGAACTGCGCAGAGTATTACACAGCTAAGTATTTATCGGGCCATTCAAGGTGTCGGCGGCGGCGCACTGATGCCAATTGCCTTTACCATCGTATTTGATATCTTCCCAGCTGAGAAAAGAGGGAAGCTGACCGGCCTATTCGGTGCTGTCTTCGGGATCTCCAGTGTATTAGGTCCTCTACTCGGAGCCTACATCACCGAATACGTAGGCTGGCAGTGGGTATTCTATATCAACCTGCCACTTGGGATTGTCGCCTTCATCCTGATTGCCATGTCTTACAAAGAATCCATTGAGCACTCCAAACAACGGATTGACTGGGGCGGAGCCTTTACACTTGTAACTTCTGTGATCTGCCTAATGTTTGCACTCGAGCTTGGCGGCAATAAATATGCCTGGGATTCCTCAGTAATTCTTGGCTTGTTCGCAGGCTTTGCAGTATTGCTACTTGCATTCATCTTCATTGAGAGAACGGCGTCTGAACCCATTATCTCATTCGCCATGTTCCGCAAGCGATTGTTCGCCACGAGCAGCGTAGCCAGCTTATTCTATGGCTCCGCGTTTATTGTGGCAACCATTTATATTCCTATCTTTGTCCAGGGTGTGTTTGGCGGATCTGCAACCAACTCCGGGCTTATCCTGATGCCCATGATGATCGGCACGGTGATTGGCAGCCAGGCTGGCGGCTTACTCACTACCAAGACAAGCTTCCGCAACATTATGCTATTGTCTGCTGTCTGCTTTGTAGCCGGAGTATACAGCCTAAGCACATTGACACCCGATACTTCCCGCCTGTTCCTCAATGCCTTTATGGCATTGACCGGATTTGGTGTGGGCTTCTCGTTCTCTGTGTTTAGTATGTCTTCGATTCATAATTTCGAGATGCGCCAGCGCGGCGCAGCTACTTCTACCAGCACCTTTATGCGCTCCCTGGGCATGACTCTGGGTATTACCATATTCGGTATTATTCAGCGTAATAGCTTTACCAGCAGCCTAAGCGATGCCTTTGGTGGTAGTGAACAAGCTGCCTCGTTCGGTGATCCGCGCGCCGCACTGACACCAGACGCAAGGGCACAGATTCCAGCTCCGGTACTTGAGAAAATATCCAGTGCGTTATCCACCTCTATCGCACATACCTTTCTGTGGGCATTGATTCCTGCTGTGCTGGCTCTGATTGTCGTATATCTGATGCCGAAAGATCGTCTTCTCATTCCAAGCAAAGCTCCGCAGACAGCGGCGCAAAAAAGTAGCTGACCATGTCTATAAAGCTGGTTATTCTCGGTCTTCTTCTGGAACGGGACATGCATCCCTATGAAATTACGCTCGTCATGAAAGAACGCTCGATGGATCAGATTACCAAGCTCCAGATGGGTTCACTCTACTATGCCGTGGATAAGCTAGCACAAGAAGACCACATTGAAGCTGTAGAAATCATCCGCAGCAGTGATCGGCCGGATAAGACGATCTACAGGATTACGGACAAAGGTAAAGCTTTATTCGAGCAGCTTATTCTGCAGCAGATTAAAAAAAACGAACCGATCTACCACCCACTCTATATGGCGCTGGCGATGTCCCACCATATCGACCAGAGCAAGGTTGAGAAGCTGCTGGAGGAACGCATCCGGGAATCGGAGCATCAAGTCAATCTGGCTTACCAGGTTTATGAGGAGCATATATCCATTGTCCCCCGTTCAGTACTTCATCTTATGTACGGCAGATACGAACACAGTCTCACTGAGCTAAGGTGGCTGAAACGCCTATACGAGGACGTAGCCGCACGCAAGCAGAGTGACATTGGAACACCCCTGCATTTAGAGGCCTAAGGGCCTCTTTTGTTGTTTAATGAGCATGCTAACGCCCCAAAAGTGTACACTATTCTTGGATCTGCCATTTCATATTCACGGAGGGATATTATTGCTGCGAACGTTACCGCTAAACAAGCGTGGAATTCCAGCCAGCCGCCTAGCCTTAGGCTGTATGGGGCTTGGCGGAGGTTGGGATCACGAGCCAATTACCGCTGAGAACATTAAACAAGGACATGAGGCTGTAGATGCTGCTCTGTCTATTGGCATCAATATGTTCGACCATGCCGATATCTATACCCGCGGCAAAGCCGAGAAGGTATTCGGCCAGATCTTTAAAGAGCGTCCGGGACTTCGTGAGGAAATCATTCTTCAATCCAAATGTGGCATTAAGCTAATGGAGCCAGGTGACAGCTCCAATGTGTTCGACTTCTCAGGCGAGCATATTATAAATAGCCTGGACGGTATTTTGTCACGACTGGGAACGGAATATATCGATATTCTGTTGCTGCACCGCCCCGATCCTTTAATGGACCCGGAAGAAGTAGCCGCTGCGCTGCATAAGCTCAAGGCAGCCGGGAAGGTGCGCCATTTCGGCGTCTCCAACATGAGCGCAGCCCAAATCAAGCTGTTGCAGGCATATTGTGATGAACCTTTTATCGTAAACCAGCTTCATATGAGTCTGGCCAAAATTAGCTGGCTCGATGCTGTCTTAAGCGTCAACCGTGAACAATGGAAAGATATCACTTTTCCGGAAGGTACGATTGAGCATTGCCGCATGGAAAATATCCAGCTGCAAGCCTGGGGCCCGCTCGCCCAAGGTGTATTCAGTGGACGAAGTCTTGAAGATCAACCGGAGAGTGTCGTGAACACGGCGGCTATGGTCAAAGGCCTTGCCGAGGAAAAAGGAACGACACCCGAAGCCATCGTCCTATCCTGGCTAATGACCCATCCCGCAGCAATCCAGCCTGTAATCGGGACAGTAAATCCGCAGCGAATTGTGGCTTGTGCCGATGCACCCAAGCTGGAACTCACTCGTAAGGAATGGTACGACCTGTATGTCAGCTCACGTGGTGAGCGGTTGCCCTAAGTGAACAAAACATCAATAGTCCACATGTAACTGGCTTGCGCCTTGCGCAGTCGGTTATTTTTTTGCCATCAGCCTGACGTTCGTTCTTTATTAAGAATTTATTATTTAAAAGCAAGCGATATTAAAAGATATTCGAAGGAAATATCAGCATTTCGTTCTTTATAACGTACAAATGCGCTTAATTGGCATTTTTCTTTTTTTATTATTAAATGTATGATTCCATTACAGGAATCGTTCTTAATAAAGAACGAAAATAACGAATCGATCTGCAAACAAGATATTGAGGGGAGGGATTTCCTCTGAGACCAAGATCAGCAAGACAAAGACCCAGAAGAAAAAAAATCGCTTTAATCACCTTACAATCAGGCATGGCAATTTCCGTCCTATTTCTACTTACATCGCAACAGATTGGCAGTACTTACGGCGATTTTAATGACACTGTCCAAACCAACAACGTTATCGGCCTTTGTGAAGTCTTTCCAGATTCCATTGAACAACTACTCGTTCAGTTCAATGAACACGTGAATAAGGCCGTAACTTTAAAGGCGTCCCTAAAAAACTACATCTCTTCAGATGGCCTCTCTGGTGTTTCAGGCATAGAGGGCATGTCGCTGGAAGAACTTGAAATTGCGGAGCAAGAAGTCTCTAGGCAAATAGCATCCCTACATTCCAATATTGAAATTGTTAACGAGCAATTGGCTGCCAACAATCAAATTTGGAATGAGATCAACACCGAGCTAAATGCCGCCGCCGCTGTATTGGTCCCAATTGGAGGCTATATCAACAATTTGGCGCCTAATTGTCTGGAAATTAGGGAGAAGCAGTTCTTCAATCAACTGCAGAGCAACCTTAGCCAAAACGAAGAGGTGCTGTCTACATCCTTGAAAGCTTCTGTATATGGAATTATCCAATATCTGACTACGATTAACGATATCAACTCCCCTATTTCATATGGAGTTATCGATGCAGTTTACCAGCAGATGGAAGTGTACACAGGAGATCTGCTGCAGCCCTTTCCGTTCCTGGGTACATTAAACCCGCCAGAAGGTAATATTTCCAGTGAATTGATTTCAACTTATGAGAGTTGGAATACAGAAATGAATAGTTTTAGAGATACTGCCACTTCTGGAATCACCAACCTTGAGAATCAACAGCAGCTTATCAGCCAAACCCGCAGTAAGCGGTTTGAAGAAATCGAGGTAGCCCGTTTGGAGGCACTGGAGAAAGCGAAGAAAGAAGAAGAACAGCTGGCACTGGAGAAAAAGCAGCAGCAAGAGGCCGAAGACAAGGCTAAGGCTGAAGAAGAAGCTAAGCTGGCAGAAACAGCTCCGGAAGAAATTAATGAGCCTGAAGAACCTGCCATTGAACCCGTCAATCCGGAAAGTGCCGAAGACCCAACTATTTCGAAGGATAGTCCCGAGGAAGTACAACCTCAGGAGAAGCCATTAACAGATGCTCCAATACCAGAACCAACTGAGGCGCCGGTAGCTCCTTCGGACCCTCAAAATGACAAAGGTGGAGAATAACATGCGAATCAAAAAAATAATCAGCAACACATTATCTACTATTATGTTTCTAGTTTTTTTCCTGCTGGTGGTTGCCGTCGTCTTATCCAAAGCCTCTGGTGGCGAACCTGCCTTCTTCGGATATCAGATCAAAACCGTACTTTCCGGCTCCATGGAACCTGGTATTCAGACCGGCTCTATTGTCGCCTTAAAACCCAACGGTGATATGAACCGCTTCAAGAAGGGCGATGTCATCACTTATATGAACGAAGATAACATTCTGATTACCCACCGCATTGTAGAAGCGACAGTTAATAGCTCTACAGGTGAAGCTACTTATACTACAAAAGGCGATAACAACGATGCTCCTGATCTGACACCTGTCAATTCTGCAAATGTTATTGCCCAATATACCGGAATAACGGTTCCTTATGTGGGCTATGCCATGAATTTCGCGATCTCCAAAGCCGGCAGTGTGCTGCTGATGATCTTACCCGGCTTGCTGCTCCTGATATACGCACTGTTCACATCTTGGAAGGCAGTGGCTGCGTTGGAGAAAAAGAATAATGTAATTACTCCTGCACCACCCGCAACAGATACGCAGCAATAACCGATTGTCCCCTTCCGCTTACGAACCGGAAGATACAATATATGCAGTTTATACAAATAACCTAAAAAAACTGAGGAGGAATTTTGTTATGGGTATCAAAAAAACACTGGGTCTTGGCGTTGCATCGGCGGCATTAGGTTTATCTTTAATCGGCGGGGGTACTTTCGCTTACTTTAGTGACACTACGTCAAGTACGGCAACCTTTGCAGCAGGTACACTGGATCTGAATTCTGATCCTTCCGTTATCGTGGATATCTCCAACCTGAAGCCTGGCGATACAGTGTTGAAGAATTTCAAGCTCAAAAATGATGGAACCCTTGATATTGGCTCTATTCTACTGAAAACCACTACAGAAGTCACGGATACGCTTGGCGACAACAACGGGGTCGACTTGAATAACTTCATTAAGGTTAAATTCCTTAGAAACAACGACAAGGGAACTGTTCTTTCACCAGAAGATGTAGTATACGAAACAACATTGGCTGCTTTAAAGAGCCAAACACCAGATCTCGTGGATAATACTGGATCATTCCTGGATCAACTCTTTACTGAACCTGACGGTATTAAGGCGCACACAGCTGACAGCTTCTCGGTCAAATTCGAATTTGTGAATACTAATGAAGCTCAGAACTATTTCCAACAGGATAAATTGAAATTGACTTGGGAATTTGTAGCAAAACAAGGCCCTAAAAAAGACTATTAATCCAATAACCTACTAGCTTACCTTATAGCAGCCTATTCTGACTCCCCTATGGAGTAGAATAGGCTGCTTTCTAGCACATTATCAACAAACAAGTAATCACAATCGTCTTTGTCCGTTTTACGGAAATTTGTTATACTATTAACAAAAAGTACGGAGGAGCGTTGTATTGTGCCAGATAATATGGGAGGCCGCATTCACCAGCTCCGACTGGAGAAGAATTTATCCTTATCCGAACTTGCGGACAAGGCCGATGTGGCGAAATCATACTTAAGTAATGTTGAGAGAAATATTCAATCCAACCCCTCTATCCAATTCATTGAAAAAATCGCCGATGCGCTTCAGGTTTCTATTCATGCTCTGCTTTATGGCGAGCCAACGGATGCCGAGGATTCCCCTCTAGATTCAGAATGGTTTCGACTGGTGCAGGAAGCTATGGCCTCAGGTATAAGCAAACGGGAATTCAAGGAATTTCTGGATTATCAGAAATGGCGCTTGGATCAGAAGGATTAATGAACCTTGCCTGCTTGAGGTTGCATCTTCCACACTCTGATCATACAGAAAGAAGCACAGCGACGTGTCGCTGTGCTTCTTTCTGTATGTAACATTTGTTTAAATAACTCTACTGCATAACACGTAAAGCCTTTTCATCGAAAAACCGACGAATTTCTTCAGCCTTGATGCCTGCCTTCTTAGCCGTTAGTAACAAATGTACCCATTCCAGATCCAAATCAACTGTCTGCAGTTCTCCGTTTTTCCCCTGGTTGGACTTATCCAAGAAATCTCCTCCTAAGATTTTGCGTCCCCAGGCAGTCCGGCCATCTTAGTATTCCTACCTTAGATCCGAGACTTTGTGCCCCTGCCTTTCAGCAGGTTTACCCTTTACTGGACCCTTTACATGAAAGGATCTGGCTAGAAACTGATTAAGCTGTTATCCGTAACAACATTACGCAATAACATTATATAATAATTCAGAAGAAAAATGTGTCGACTTCTGGATTATTTTTACTGCGAAAACAGAAAATTAAAAC
Organism: Paenibacillus monticola; assembly: GCF_009664975.1. Classification (GTDB taxonomy): domain Bacteria; phylum Bacillota; class Bacilli; order Paenibacillales; family Paenibacillaceae; genus Paenibacillus_AQ; species Paenibacillus_AQ monticola. The sequence goes on along the minus strand of NZ_WJXB01000008.1, from coordinate 88,648 downwards.
TCCTATTTTGACGGAACCCTGTCCTAAAATCAACATTTCGAATATAGAATTGAAAAAGCCTAGATTTGCTGTAGAATTGTTGGATATGAGCGAACCATACCGCTTTGCGAACGGATTGGACGAAAGTATGAATTGATTACACGCGCTGAAAGTAGCACAATAGGATGAGGAATGAAACCGCAATCATCGCAGCTCCGATCAGCGCCGGCACTAAAGTGACCGGATGTGGAGTTCATCCGTTAGGAGGATGTATTCATGGCAGTTAAAGAGCCCTATAACGAATCCATTTGGAGTAAGTATTACGGACCCAATTTGGGCTATATCCAAGAAAAATATGAACAGTTTGCGAATGATCCATTATCTGTTGAAATTAATTACCGCGAGCTTTTTACAATTTCGGGGCCCCCTCCCCTGGCACCTGCCACCGAGCAGGTACCACCGGCGGTTATTTCGGGCGATCCCGCATGGCTAAAAAAAGCAGTCAGAGCCTCCAAGCTAATCGCCAATATTCGTATATATGGCCATATGGCCGCTGATATTGACCCGCTCGAACGTGATCATAATCCTATGGAGAAATGGCTTAATCCTGCGACTTACGAATTAACCCGTGAGGACCTCATGGCATTGCCTGCCACCTTGATCTGGGAAAATGCACCAGCAGATGTTCTTACCGGCTGGGATGCCGTTCACCGGATGCGCCAAGTCTATACGCAAACTATTGCGTATGAATTCGGGCATGTCCACGATGAACGGGAGCTGAGCTGGCTGAATCGGCAAGCGGAGTCGGCAAGCTCGCCGGCACCCCTGAATAGCACCGAACGCAAGGAACTGCTGCGACGCCTTATTCAGGTAGAGCAATTTGAGACCTTCCTGCATAAAACATTCGTCGGCCAGAAACGCTTCAGTCTGGAAGGCAATGATGCGCTTGTTCCGATGCTGGATGAAATTGTCCGTGCAGCGGCGCATGACGGTGCAGAGAATATCCTGATGGGCATGGCCCATCGCGGACGTCTGAGCGTGCTGGCCCATATTTTGGGCAAGCCTTATGATATTATTTTTTCGGAATTCCACCACTCTCCGAACAAAGAACTATTCCCTTCCGAAGGGTCTATGGGGATTAACTATGGCTGGACTGGAGATGTGAAGTATCATCTTGGTGCCGATCGCGCCGTCCGTGAGGGAGAAACGGTCCGGACTCGTCTGACTCTATCGAATAACCCAAGTCATCTGGAATTCGTCAATCCTGTCGTGGAGGGCTTTACCCGCGCAGCTCAGGAAGACCGCAGTACACCAGGACTGCCAAAGCTAGATACGAATAAAGCCATAGCCGTGCTGATGCACGGGGATGCAGCCTTTCCAGGTGAAGGGATTGTCGCCGAAACGTTGAATATTGGCAAGCTGCAGGGTTATAAGAACGGTGGTACGATCCATATTATCGTTAATAACCGGATTGGCTTTACTACGGAAAGCGAGGACTCTAGGTCCACGCATTACGCCAGTGACCTGGCCAAAGGGTATGAAATTCCAATTGTGCATGTCAATGCCGATGATCCGGAAGCCTGTGTAGCTGCTATTCGGCTGGCAGGTGCATATCGCAGCATGTTTAAGAAGGATTTTGTTATTGATCTCATCGGCTACCGCCGTCACGGCCACAATGAAATGGATGATCCAGAAACCACTCAGCCTATCGTTTATGGCAAGGTGCGTAATCACCCTACGGTTTACAAGATATACGCTGATCGGCTGCAGAATGAAAAGATCGTCACCGCTGAAGATGTTCAGAATATGAACATCGCAGCAGAAAGTGTATTACAACAGGCTTATGATAAAATGAAGGAAGGTAAACAGAAGAACGCAGAAGCGAAGACCTCTGTTCCCCTGCCAGTTGATAGTTCAAGCTCAAGTACGCGTTCCACGGCCGTAGCCCTCAACACGCTGCAGCAGATTAACCGAGAATTGTTGAGCGTTCCTGACGGATTCCAAGTCTATCCAAAGCTGGAGCGGATTCTGCAACGCCGCAAGGATTCACTGAACGATGGAGAAAAGGTCGATTGGGCTCTGGCTGAGACTTTGGCGTTCGCGACCATTCTGCGGGATGGCACACCGATTCGTCTGAGCGGTCAAGATTCACAACGCGGCACTTTCGCTCACCGGCATCTGGTGCTGCATGACAGTGAAACAGGAGCGTTATTAACCCCACTGCATCAGCTAAGTGAATCCCGTGCTTCCTTTGGTGTGTACAACAGCCCATTGTCAGAAGCCTCGGTGCTTGGCTATGAGTACGGATATAATGTATTCGCACCCGAAACCTTCGTCATCTGGGAAGCGCAATACGGCGATTTCGCCAATGCTGCGCAGGTCATTATTGACCAGTTCATTGCTGCCGGTCGTGCCAAATGGACACAGCGCAGCAATCTGGTCATCCTGCTGCCCCATGGCTACGAAGGACAGGGTCCAGAGCACTCCAGTGGTAGACTTGAACGCTACTTGCAGTTATCCGCAGAGGAGAACTGGACCGTCGCCAACCTGACTAGCGCAGCCCAATATTTCCATCTGCTGCGCCGTCAAGCAGCGTTATGTGGACAAGGAAATGCCCGGCCGCTGGTTGTTATGACACCGAAGAGTCTTATTCGTAATCCGCGCAGCACATCTTCCGGAACCGAGCTGGCTTTAGGTCAATTCCAGAACGTACTGCCAGAACCGCTTCTTGGCAAGAAGCCCGGCGAGGTGCAACGTGTAGTTGTGTGCAGCGGCAAGGTTGCCGTTGACCTGCAGACCGAACTTGAGGCTTCCAGTAGCCAAGATTGGTCCTGGCTGCATATCCTCCGGCTGGAGCAGCTCTACCCCTTCCCGGAAAAGGAGCTTAATGCACACTTTAGCTCCTTCCACTCCCTACAGGAAATTGTCTGGGTGCAGGAAGAACCAAAGAATATGGGTGCTTGGAGCTATACAGAGCCCCGACTACGGGCTATAGCTCCAGAGAATACAACTGTTCAGTATATTGGCCGTCCGGAACGCTCCAGCCCGGCCAGCGGTTACGCCGATGTTCATGCTTTTGAACAGCGGAGAATTGTTAGAGAAGCCCTAAAATTAAATTCACAAGTGCAAGCGGCTGTGCCGTCCTCTTAAGCAGGACGGTGTCACGATAGCATAAACTATTCTATTTGGGGAGGTAACGGCCTGTGTCAGAAATTAAAGTACCCGATCTGGGTGAGTCCATTTCCGAAGGAACAATCTACAAATGGTTGGTTAAAGAAGGCGATACCGTCGGACAAGGGGATGTACTCGCGGAGCTTGAAACCGACAAGGTCAATCTAGAGATTAGTGCAGAGGAGGAGGGCATCCTCACCTCCATCCTGCGGCAAGCTGGCGAGAACGTAGCCGTCGGCGAAGCGATCGGCATTATCGGCAGTGGCACTGGCGCGGGCAGCAACAGTGCACCGCAGGCCGCTGAGGGCAGTAAGCCTGAAGCGGCACCTGTTAGCAGTGGTGCAGCGGAGATCGTTAGCTCCGCTGTTGCCGCTGCTGCGCCCGAAGGCGCGGGAGCGGACGCTCCTGTGGCCTCGCCGGGCGCACGGAAGCTTGCACGGGAGCGCGGCATCGACCTCGGCGAGGTTAGCGCCCGTGATCCTATTGGCCGGATTGCTCAGGCCGATGTGAATGGACATGGCGCAGCCGGGCCGGTGGCCGCTGCGCCAACCCCTCCGGCGCCGCAAGGCAAGCCGGAGGCTGTGAAGCCCGCTGCGCCTGCGGGCAAAGCGCCGCAGCCGGAAGACGGCAAGGCCGTCGAGCGCAAGCGCATGTCACGTAGACGGCTGACGATCGCCAGCCGTCTGGTGGAAGCGCAGCAGACCGCGGCCATGCTGACCACCTTCAACGAGGTGGATATGACCGCCATCCTCGACATCCGCAAGCGCCGCAAGGATGCTTTCAAAGAGAAGCATGAAGTCGGACTGGGCTTCATGTCCTTTTTCACCAAGGCAGTAATCGGCGCACTCAAAGCTTATCCGATGCTCAATGCCGAGATCGATGGCGAGGATCTCGTGATCAAGAAATACTATGATATCGGCATTGCCGTAGCTGCCAAAGAAGGCTTGGTTGTACCTGTCGTGCGTGACGCAGACCGGCTGAGCTTCCCACAAATCGAACGGCGGATCGGCGAACTCGCCACCAAGGCCCGGGCCAATACGCTCAGCCTCCCTGAAATCCAAGGCGGCACGTTCACGATCACGAACGGTGGTGTCTTCGGTTCTCTTTTATCGACACCCATCCTAAATACACCGCAGGTCGGCATTCTGGGTATGCATAAGATTCAGCTACGTCCAATTGCTCTCGATGAAGAGAGAATGGCCAACCGCCCGATGATGTATATTGCCCTTTCCTACGATCACCGGATCGTTGACGGCTCCGAAGCGGTAAGCTTCCTCGTCAAAGTGAAGGAACTGCTGGAAGATCCGGAAGCGCTGCTGCTGGAAGGCTAAAGTAGCCGCAGACATAAATAATAAAAATCAGCTTTATCCCAGGAGACCCTAACCGGTCTCCTTTTCACTTTTCTATTTATTCTCCAGACGAATAAATAGAAATAGCCCCGACACAATTCCCACTGTGTCGGGGCTTACTTTAGTCAATACATAACCTTCATTCATAACTATTAGGGTGCTGTAATTTCACCCGTTGTTACCGTATAGCTTGCTGGTGCCACATAATTTGCTGCATCTGCTCCTGATAGGGTGTATACCACAGTTATCATTTTGTTTGTGCCTATGGTTGCATCATTATAGGTTGCCATTGCGCTTACTGTTACATCATCCCCCTGAACCACTCCAACCAATGAACCTGCTGTCACAACTGCTGCTAAAGATCCATCATATCTTTTAGAGAGTGTTAATACCGGAGGGGTAATTTTTAACTGTAATGCTGTTATCATACCAGTACTTACTGTATAGCTAATGGGTGCATTATAATTTCCTGCATCCACTCCTGATAGTGTGTACTCTATGGTAATCGTCTTGTTTGTTCCTACTTCTATATCATTATAATGTGCTGTAATATTTACGGTTACGTCATCTCCATCGATGATTCCAGATACTTCGCCTAATGTCACAGCTGCAATGTCTGTTCCGTCATACACTTTGGATCTGGTTATCTGGTCTCTATCAATTTCACCCGTTGTTACTGTGTAGTTTACTGGTGCAATATAATTTGCTGCATCTGCTCCACTCAGTGTATAAACTACTGTTATTGTTTTATTTGTACCTATTACCGCTGTATCATAATTTGCCACTGCACTCACTGTGACATCTTCCCCGCTAACAACTCCACTTAATAGACCTGCTGTTACGGCTGCTGTTGTAGTTCCATCCTTCATCTTTGCAAGTGTTAATACAGGATCTCCAATAGTTGATTGTGCTACCGTAATGACTCCCGTATTTATTGTATAGTTTGTTGGGGCTTTATAGCTTGCTGCATCTGCTCCGCTAAGTGTATAGACCACTGTTATTGTTTTCCCTGTGCCAAGTGCTGCATTATTGTAGGAGGCCACTGCAGTTACGGTTACTACATCTCCACTAACAACTCCAATTAATGCATTCGCAGTTACATTTGCTGCTGTAGTTCCATCATACATTTTGGTTATTGTCAGCGAGCTTGGAACATCAGTGGTTAACTGTAATCCATTGACTTCTATATCTGCTGAAGCTGCTGAAATATTATTGGAGGAATCTACTGCATACACAACATAAGTGCCTGCTGGCATTCCTGTCGTATTAATAGCTGAGTATACCGCTGCTGTTACTGCTATCTTTTTGCTTAATGAAGCATTAACAGAATCATTTAAGTTTGTCATCGTATTCATTGTTGTGGAAGGAACAACATACAAATATCCACCTTCACTACTTGTACCATAGACATTATCTCCAACGGTTATTGGACCCCCCGTTACACTTGATAATATAGGAGCTGTTGTATCATTATTACCTCCGTCAGTAGGTATTGGATCTGAGGTTGGCACTGGCACTGGCGTTGGCGTTGGCGTTGGTGGAGAACTTGAAGCAGGAACAGCTGTACCTTCTACTTTATCCAGTAGTTTTAAGGGAGGGATCTCAAAAGTGGTTCCCGCTTTAGCGACAGAGCTTAATATTGCTGTTTCAATAGTACCTGTTCCTGTCAGCTTAGCTACAGCATCCAAAACAAGGTTGACAATCTTTGCCTCAGCCCCTAAATTGAGCGTTAGTCCCGTTGCCGTGGACTCCACATGAAATGCTTTAATACTGCCTTCAAGGATATCAACCTGAATATGATCCGCTTTAATGTTTACCTGATCAAAGAACCCAATTAAAGTAACCTTTGAGCCAGCAGATAAATCTTCAGCCAGTGTGATCTGACTTATCCCTACTCCTGTAGCTTCTTTTCTTTGGATGATAGCTGGTGAATGGACGCTAATCTCGCTAAGTGTTGTGGAACCTTCTAATACGATACGAACGATAGCTTCATTTTCCTTGTCGACCCTAAGAATAGTTAAAGTCGTATTGTTGAAATGGATTGAATTCTCTCCTCCAGCTTCAACCTTCGTTACTCCCTTTACCGTTACATTATTAAGAGTTGCGTCCCCACTGCCAATTCCAGTAGCAAATAGTATATCCCCTTCTATAATCAAGTTCTGCAAAATCACTCCTGCTGTGTTAATCACAACATCACCTTTGATCGTTTCTGTACCTGTTGTAGGACCATAGGTTCCGGCGTTGTTAAAATTGTTCGATGTAGCTGGAATAGCTCGGCTTAATGAAACTATCGCTTCAGCTCGAGTAATAGATTTGTTAGGCTTGAAGCTATTGTCTTCTGCGTAGCCCTTCATAATCCCCTTAGCTAGAGCTGAATCAACCGAACCTCTAGCCCATGAGGCAATGGAGCCCGAATCTGTAAAAGAAACTGTTGTGTTCCCTGATGGAGCCACGCCCAATAATCGACCAATGATTACTGCGACTTCTTGTCTGCTAATCTGCTTGTTTGCCCCAAATGTTCCATCTGCATAGCCATTTATATAGCCTGCTTTTTCAGCTTTGGCAACTTCAGCATAAGCCCAATTCGAAGAAGAGATATCCGTGTATGAAATCGTCCCGATTTCGGTAAATCCAAAGGAGCGGTTAATCAAAGCAATAAATTCCGCTCTAGTAATGGTGTTATTGGGTCTAAAGCTGCCATCCTCGTAGCCTTGAATGAATCCTTTGTCGATCCATGCAGACATTTCTCCTTCTGCCCAGTGCCCTTTTATATCGGACGTTGTCGATACCGTGGCACCAAAAGCTACACCAAACGAGGAAAATATCATAATTACTGTTAATAGAGTGGCTACATATTTCTTGAAAGAATTCATCTTCAAATTCATTCCTCCTAATGTCTATTTTATAGGTACTGTTAACTATTGTTAACTACTTCCATCTCATAACTATATAATACTTTATTTCAAATTGAATCTAACTAAAGTTTAGTTTTTTGAAATAAAGATTTGAAAGTCCTAAATTTCATTGCTTGACTTTGAGTACACTCCAAGTAGTAAATTCAATGCAGGTTTCCCCCATATTAGAAATCATGAAGAGGAGTAACAACAATGAAATCAGCCAAAACAGTATTGATTACAGGTGCAAATAAAGGGATTGGTTACGAGACCGCGCGGCAGCTTGGGGCTTTAGGATATATAATCTTGATTGGATCGCGAAATGAGGAAAAAGGCCAGAAGGCTATAGCGGCATTAAAAAAAGAAGGCGTCAATGCCCACTTTATTCAGCTCGACCTGGCAGACCAAGCTACTATTGAAGCTGCCGCCAAACAAATTGAACAGCAGTTCTCCAGTCTGGACATACTAGTGAACAATGCCGGAATATCACTTGGCGCTGGCATTACCCCCAGCCAGTTTAAGCTTTCTGATCTGAGGGAGACATATGAGACGAACTTTTTCGGCACGATTGCTGTTATTCAAGCCATGCTGCCCCTGCTCCAGCAATCTCCAGCTGCTAGAATCGTCAATCTATCGAGCGGTCTTGGCTCATTAACCTATAATAGTGACCCTGAACACGAATTTTCCCGCTTTAACTTACTCGCCTATAACAGCTCCAAAACAGCATTGAACGCGGCAACGATTATATTTGCCAAAGAATTCAAAGATTCGCCACTCAAAATCAATGCTGCAGATCCCGGCTATACAGCCACCGGCTTAAATGGGTTTAGAGGCCTCCGCTCAGTTCAGCAAGCGGCGGGAATTGTCATTCGCCTCGCCACATTAGAGGAAGATGGACCGACAGGAGGATTTTTTGATGAGAATGGCGAAGTGCCTTGGTAACAGCTACACCTAAGGAGGACGATATCATGCAGGAAATTCCGGAGATCATAACCTCTATTAAACAGGCCGCAGAACTAACGGGGTTATCGGAAGATACCATTCGTTATTATGAACGGGTCGGACTCCTGCCTTATGCTGAACGAAAAGCAAATGGGCACAGGCATTATACTAGACACCAGATCCAAGGCATTCTTTTCATCCTGCGGTTAAAGGCAACAGGCATGACTATAGAGGAAATGAAACGTTACCTTAAGCTTTCTGAGCAAGGCATGACTGCTCTACCCCAAAGATACTCCCTACTCGAAGCGCATCATGACCACATTGGGCGTGAAATCGCTAAATTACAGGAAACCCAGAGGATCATTGAATATAAGCTAAAGAACTTTCGCGTGCTTACTGAAGATCCCGATTTGAGCGACCCAGAAAAGCACTTAACCCAAGGTGCTCCTCTTTCGGGTTTTTCCACTGATTAAGATCCATCATTCAAGGGTAATTTATTAAGATGTGCATCAAGAAAATGGTTATTATCTAAATTATTGGAAAATTCGAATTAGAGGCGGCATACAATGAAATATGTTAACTTGGGACGTACAGGCTTGAAAGTAAGTCAGCTTTGCTTGGGAACAATGAATTTTGGTCAAAGCACAGATGAAAAAGAAGCCTTTCGGATCATGGATGCTGCACTGGATGCGGGTGTGAATTTTTTTGATACAGCGAACGGCTACGGTGGCGAGAAGCGTGGGCATACCGAAGAAATTATTGGGAAATGGTTCGCCAAAGGCGGTAATAGACGCGAACGTGTCGTTCTTGCCACCAAAGTATATGGCGATATGCAAGACCCTAACGATGGACCCAATTCGGAGAGTGGACTCTCTGCCTATAAGATCCGGCGACATCTCGAAGGTTCCTTGCGAAGATTGAAGACCGATCATATCGAGCTCTACCAAATGCATCATGTGGATCTAAGCGTGAGCTGGGATGAGTTATGGGAAGTCTTCCAATCCTTTGTGCAAAAAGGAACTGTCGATTATATCGGCTCCAGTAACTTTGCCGGTTGGCACCTTACACTGGCACAAGCCGAAGCGAAAGCGCGGAATCTTCTCGGACTGGTCTCCGAACAACATAAATACAGCTTGTTATGCCGCGAACCGGAGCTTGAAGTATTGCCGGCGGCCAAACATCACGGAATTGGGGTTGTAGCCTGGAGCCCGCTTGCAGGCGGCTTACTAGGGGAGAACGCGCTTAATCCGCAAAAAGGCTCCCGATCTGCTCAAGAAACCAATGCGATCGAAGCTAGACGACCACAATTGGAGCGTTTCGCCGCTCTTTGTTCCGATCTAGGAGAAACCCAATCCAATGTGGCCTTGGCCTGGTTGCTGGCGAACCCGGCGATGACTGCGCCGATCATCGGTCCAAGAACCCAGGAACAACTTGTAAATTCACTAAGAGCTGTTGAGATCGTCTTAGCCGAGGCTACTATGGTTGAGCTAAGCAATATTTTCCCGGGACCCGGCAAGCCAGCACCTGAGGCTTATGCCTGGTAAAAGCGAACACCAAAAGGGACATCCTTTAGCCATTAACATGGCCTTTAGGATGTCCCTTTTTGCTGTGTTCTCTCTATTTCATCAATCAGCCAACATCTATCTATATGGTTAAGCCGTCTGCCCATAAGGCTTCAGGCTGACTCCCTTTTCTTCCTTCTGCTTGTGCATTGGTGCTTTGAGGGAAACCGCGATCAGGCAAGCCAGCAGGCATAAGCAGCCAATGACGATAAAGGTAGGCTTGAATCCTCCCAAGAAAGCGGCGATGAACGAACCGGATAAGGCTCCAATTCCAAAACCCTGATACACAATACCATAGTTCTTGTTATGATTCTTTAGGCCGAAATAGTCACTGACAATCGCCGGAAACACCGTGATGTTACCCCCGAAGCAGAAAGCAATTGCAGCTACACAAGCGAAGAAGAGGCCATAACTCAAGGTTGCGAAGCTCAGTGTCAGCATCGCTATAGCCGTGACGGCAAGCGAAGCACCAACTAGCTTCAAGCGGCTCATTTTATCCGATAACGCTCCAAGAATCAGACGTCCAGCCGTATTGAAAATGGCGATCATGGCTACTGCATTTGCTGCCGTCTGTACATCCAGCCCGGCCAGTTTCACGCCGATATCCTTGACGATCCCGATCAAGTACAAGCCGCTCATACAAGCAGTGAAGAAAATAACGAACAGTAGATAAGCTTCCTTCGTACGCAGCATTTCCTTGACCGTATAGTCCTTTTGCACAGTCGGTACGCCGGATGCAGCAACCGCCGAAGTAACTTGTGCTGCCGGTATCGGAGCTTCTCTGACCAGCAGCGAACCAATGACAATCATCACCATAACGATCATTCCCCAATACAGGAATGTACTCGACACACCCACCGACTCGATCAGGCCGCCGTTAATATATTTAAAGATCAGGCTTCCTGTTCCATAAGCGCCGACGGATACACCGGAGATTAACCCTTTATGCTTCGGAAACCATTTAATGAGATTTGATAGCGAAGTAATGTAAGCAGTACCGTCTGCAAACCCTACAACTACGCCCGCCAACAGGTAGAACATCGGAAGGGAGCTAGCCTGAGAACTGAGTATTAAACCAAGTCCAAGCATAATCCCTGCAACAGCGGTCAGTCTGCGGAGGCCAAACCGATCCTGCAGTTTACCTGCGAACAAGGTAGCAAAGGCTAACGCAAAGCTAGTGATGGAAAAAATTATAGAAACAGAGCTAAGCTCCCACCCGAATTTGGTTACAAGATGGGCATTAAACAGGCTCCATGTGTAGATTGTACCTAGCCCCATTTGCATAATTACTGTACCCAGCACTATAAGCCAGCGTTTCGGGATTTTAGTATCCCTAGTCATTGCCGTAGCCATTGCCGTACTCATGATCCATTCCCTCTTTCTCATCCGTTTGCTGCTAGCATTTCTTTTATAACTTTATTCTAGCGAAACGCAGCAGTTTTGAGAGAAATCTGGAATGAGATGACGGAAATGCAGCATGAACTGCTCCTAGAGACGCATAATCTGCCTGAATTCCTTGACCCGGCTGCGGCTGACCGGCACTTCAAAGTCCAAATCATGCAGCCGCAGCAGATAGGTATTGTTGAACCAGGGAATGATCTCTTTAATCTTGGACAGATTGACGATGTAGGAACGGTGGCAGCGGAAGAAACGATCCTGTGGCAGCCGGCTATGAAAGTCGCTGATGCTAAGTGCCATACTATACTCTTCACCTTTGGTGATCACGCTCGTGGTCTTCTCCTGAGCTGAAGCGTAATAAATTTGATCGGCATCGACGACAATAATCTTTTCGTCCTTCCACAGGTTCACCTTGTCGCTGATCGGAATATGTCCTTCTTCCGTATGTTGGTTGCGGGCCGCATACGCTCCCTCCAGCTTGTGCAGCATCGCTTTGATCCGCAGCTCACTATAGGGCTTAAGAATATAGTCAAAGGCTTCAATCTCGAAAGCCTCTGCAGCATGCTCCTTGTACGCGGTGATGAACACGATATAGGGCTTCACCGCGAACTTGCTAATATTCTGGGCCAGCAGCACACCGTCGATCGAGGGAATATTGATATCCAGAAAAAGCACATCCACCTCTTCTGTCTGCAGATATTTAAGCGCGTCCAGCCCGTCCTCAAACTGGGCGGCAATCTCAATGCCGCTATGCGCCTCTATCAGAAAGGCCAGCTCCTGCCGGGCCAACACTTCATCCTCTACGATTATCGCTCTCATCGGCTCTCCTTTTTAACATCGAAATAGATGTCCGTCCCTTTATCTAACCTGTGGATCGTAAGTCCTTTTCCATAGATCAGCTTCACCCGCTGGTGTACATTAAACAGTCCTATCTTATTCTCCGGCATATTGCCGCTGTAGACCTTCTCTATAGTCTCCTGACTAATGCCGGCTCCGGTATCCTTAATGCCGACCCGTACGGTATCGCCTTGATCTTTTACCGAGATTGTCACGTTCCCCGTTCCCTTCTCCTTGAGGATTCCATGGATAATCGCATTCTCTACAAGCGGCTGAATGATCAGGCTGGGAATACGCACCTGCACCTCGTCGATCTCGTACAGCACTGTAAGACGGTCACCGAAACGTGCTTTTTCAATCTCCACATATTGCCGAACCTGTTGCAGCTCCCGCTTAATATCAATGAATTCGTCCGTCAGCTCCAGATTGTATCTCATATACCCTGATAAATTCACAATCAGCTCTCGTGCTTTATCGGGGTCAATCCGGATGAAGGAGATAATCGCATTCAGTGCATTGAACAGAAAGTGTGGATTAATGCTCGTCTGCAGTGCCTTCAGCTCCGCCTTGTTAGCCATTTCCTTAATGCCCTCCACCCGTGATACTTCCATCAATGTAGAGATAATCTGCGACAATCCAACCGCCATGGCTTGAAGTGAATAGGTGATTTTGTGAGCTTTGGTGTAATAAATCTTCAGCGCTCCCGTCACTTCTCCCTTCTCCTTTAGGGGGATAATGATTAGTGACTTAATCTGTGAATGAAGATAATCCGTATCGTCGTTGCGGATCGTGATCTCGCCACTGGTCAACGTCTCCTTCGTTTCTTCACTAATAATCTCGTTGGCCGTGGCATAATACTCCTCTCCAACACCGATATAAGCAAGAATCAAGCGCGTATCCGTAATCGCCACCGCGTCCGCTCCAATGTCTTCTTTAATAATCTGGCAAATGGTGCGCAGTGACTGTGGATTGATGGTGCGAAAATAGGGCAGTGTCTTGTTGGCAATATCGAGCGCCAGCTTGGATTGTTTAGCGGCTATCCGCTCTTTCTCCCCCTCCACACTCTGCACGAGCATCACGATCATGCCAACACTAAGCTGGCTGATAATCATCGGAAAAGCAATCTTGGATACGATATCCACGCCCAGTGACGTAGGATTAGCCATAACCAAAATTAGCACCATCGTTAACGCCTCACAGCCCATCCCAGCCAGAATACCCGCGATCCAGCGGCGTTCACTAGAGACGCGCCGGTAAATCATACCCGATACTACACCAGCTGTAATACTCGTGATCAGACAGGGCACAGAGGTGACCCCTCCGATATCAATTAGAAAACGGTGCAGCCCTGAAATGATACCCGTTATAAGTCCTACCCATGGACCGAACAGTATCCCCCCGGCCATAATGGCGATGATCCGCACATTAACGAGCGAGCCCTCGACATTAATTCCGCTATACGTCCCGAAGATGGCGAAGGCGCTGAAAATTACCGAACCTATGACAAGCTCCTGAGGAGTGTAAGCCCCTTTTTGAAAAATCTCCTTAAATCGCGGCAGACGCGTCAGTACAAATAGACACATCAATAACAAGGCAGCTCTTTCAAACAGCTGCAGCAGAATCGTAAACGTATATTGCATGGTCACGGCCTCCAAAGGACAATCTATCGGTTCATTATAAGGATCGTTTCTGTTGTTGTCTATGTTCCCCAATCTCTGGGTTTCTGTTACAGAAAGAACATATATTCTTATTATGCGGGGAGGATTTGAACGAATGGAAACTGCCCGTTTGGTTAGTGTAGTCCATGTTTTCCTAATAAGGGGTAACGAGCGCTGATCTCTGCACACGCAATAGAAACGGCTAGCATGTCCTTTCAGGGACGGCCGCCGCTTCCGCGAGAAACGATACTTTATGAAAGAATGGTGAGACTAGTCTTACACCGCTATATCTATGCCAACCACACCCACGATCTCTCCCTGGCGATTCCTGATCGCCCGCAACAGGGTAATGCAAGAGCGCTTCGTAATGGCTGAAACATATGGCTTCGAGACAAATTCGCCTTCATCCATCGCTCCACTCCACCATTCCCGCCGTTTGGCGTTCAGCAGACCTGCCGCAGGTTCAGAGTAAAATAGTCTCAAAAGCACCCTCTATATTCGTCTTAGCTTCGTAGCTGCGTCTCCGCAGGTCTATCTCATATGCATGTGAATAATCTTCCATCTGCTGCAATTCCTCAGTATGTCGGCTGATCTCCTCAAGTGCTCCATGCAGTCAATCCGTTGTCACCACGAAATCAGTCCCAGCAAGACCATAAAGGACACGAATACAAGCTTATGTACCCAGAACATCTCAATCCACACACTGTACAGACCTATAAGCAGTAATAGAACGACTAACAAACCTAGGCTTCGGCGATTCCGTATCATTCACACCCACTCCACTCTGCTGATGTTATATATCCTAACATTATATCAGCAGAGTTTGTGAAATGAAATACTTTCTATTCCATCCGCTCCATCATCGCCCGGGCAATCCATACTCCGGCGGCTCCGGCCTGCGCCAGACCACGAGTAATTCCTGCTCCATCACCGCCGCAGTACAAACCAGCAATTTCCGTCTCGAATTTCTCTGTTAGTTTCGGCCGGGCCGAATAAAATTTGGCTTCTACTCCATAGAACAAAGTGTGTTCAGAGGCGATACCTGGTGTTACTTTTTCCAGGGCCTCTACCATCTCAATCAAACTCTTCATGGTATTGTACGGCAACACCAGCCCAAGGTCGCCCGGAACGGCCTCTTTCAACGTTGGCTCCAGAAACCCTTCACTGATCCGTGTTTCTGTCGAGCGCCGTCCGCGCAGAATGTCACCGTACTTTTGCACAATTACCCCGCCGTTTGACAAATCATTTGCTCTTTTGCAGATCTCCCGAGCGTACTCATTCGGTTTATCAAAAGGCTCTGTAAAGGTATGCGAGACCAGCAAGGCAAAGTTAGTATTCTTAGAACCGAGTGCTGGGTCTTTAAAAGAGTGTCCATTCGCCGCCATGACTCCACTATGGTTCTCCACAACAACATGTCCGGAAGGATTGCTGCAAAAGGTCCGCACACGGGTGCCCACAGAAGTATTGAAGATGAACTTGCCTTCATACAGATGCTCATTGATCTCACGCATAACCACATCTGAGGTTTCCACACGCACACCAACATCCACCTGGTTATTGTACATTTTGAGCCTACGTTTTTTCAGGATCTCAGTCAGCCAAGCTGAACCGTCGCGGCCCGGTGCAATCATCACGAGCGCGGCTTCATGGATATCACCATTCTTGAACGTTATACCCGTAATGCGTTGTGCCCCTTGTTCCTTGACGGTATTAATGTCTTGGACCTCTGTCTTAAACACCATCTCAATACGTGTCTTCAAATACTCATATATAGATTTAAGAATCTCCAGATTCTGTTCTGTACCCAGATGACGTACCTGCGCCCGCAGCAGCTTCAATCCGGCAGCATAACCGCGCTGCTCAATACTACGGATACTTTCAGTGGTAGGGTCAGTAATATTCAATGTAGCTCCATGCTCCAGGTTCACATCGTCAACATAACGGATCAGCTCCAGCACCTTGGATGGAGGTAAATAATCCGTCATCCAGCCACCGAACTCGGTTGTGATATTAAACTTGCCGTCACTGTAAGCTCCTGCTCCCCCAAAGCCGGCAGTGATAGAGCAGGCTGGCATACAGCCAGCAAATTCCTTGCGGCCTGAGGCGGGTGGACACAGTTTGATTTTCTCCTCCAGAATAGGACAATTGCGGCGATAGATATCATGACCCTTGTCTACAAGCAGCACCTTTAAATGTGGCGCCTTACGCGTCAGCTCATAGCAAGCAAAAATTCCAGCCGGACCTGCACCAACTACTATCACATCATATTTACTCATCATATCCTCCTAAAAGTTCTGAAAGCTTCCTATTATAGAACAACAAAAAACCCGACTATTTCATAGGTATGCAAAAAGCACCCTATTCGTAGCCAGGAATTTACGGTTCCCTGTAGAAACCCCCAAACCTTATCATTGAGGATATACGAACAGCATATTTATTTTATGAGCCAATTGAAATTTTATAGAAAATAAACGAATGTGTCAAGTTAATACTCCCTTAATAATTCGTCTTTATATTACATATTCATGAAATACACTATAAATCATCTAATAGGATAGGTGAAATCCGAACATTGTCATTATTACATCCCTTGGAAGGAACTAATGGGATTTTGTCGAATATATAACTATCATCACCGGAAAAGAGGAACATCTTATGTTTACCCTTCCGCAAACTCCTCGCCAGAACTATTGGAACCGTATGCTTCTCAATGCCCATTGGATTGTACTTTTTGTATATTTGGCGAGTAAAATTTTCGTTAGCCTTTCCATGTGGTATACGAGGCCTCAACTGTCGATCGGAAATTATTTTTCCGTTCATGTGCTAGTTCCTGCTTCTTTTATATTTATTCTGAACTTAATTCTGGAATATATATATAGACATAAATCTCAACTCACCGAACTTTCAATTACCGTTGCTAGTCATCTGTTCGCGATCCTGATTATCATGTATATCAGCCCGGAAATTCATGTCAAACCCCTTATTATGCTGCTTCCACTGCTTGTTTCTATGATTTATTTAAAAATTAGCTATTTGCTGGCTTCTACTGCCTTTTGTCTCTTCTATATCATTCTATTGTTCTTTAACACATCAACCTACGATTACACCTTGCGCATAGATAATATCATTATAGCTATTCTTTTTACTGGGACTTCACTGGCTGGATTCGGTATCATCGCCCGCGGTCAAGACCTCATACAGTCTTTGAAAGTTTCGGTGAAATCCGAACAAGATCTGCGGATTCAGAACATCATTATGGATCGTCTATCCAAGATCGACCCCCTCACCGATTTGTACAATCATAAAACCTTCCACGAATATTTAGGTTGGCTAATTGAACACCAGCAGAACAATCCATTTCCGATGCAACTGGGAATTATGGATATTGATAATTTTAAACTGGTAAATGATTTGTATGGGCACCGTATTGGCGATATTGTCCTTAAGCAAGTGGCAGCGATTGTGTTGAAGGAGGTTGGACCTGACGACTTTGCCGCTCGCTATGGCGGAGAGGAATTCGCAATTATTCTGACCGCCAAGACGCTGAAAGAATCCTATGAGATTATGGAGCGAATACGGACGGGGATCGCAGGGATGTCCATAAGTGAAATGGAAGGCAAAACGGTGACAGTGAGCATCGGGATGCATGACTTAGCAGGTACGGATTCCAAGAACTCCATCTTCCAAAAAACGGATGATGCCCTTTACGAAGCGAAGCGGACGGGGAAGAACAAAATAGTGCTTGTCTAAAAAAAATTATTGTCTTTATAAAAACGAGCCTCGGAGACAACTCCGGGGCTCGTTTATTTGGACTTACCTCTTTCCAGCTCTTTCATTCTTGCTTTTAAGCTGAGTTCTATACTCCGTAACGCTTCTCCGGTTTAAGAAAAGGCTCTAATTGACTTACCGGTACGGGTCTGCTGATCAGGTAGCCTTGTATCTTATCGCAACCGGCTTCTTTAAGGAAAGCCAGCTGGCTGACATCTTCTACACCTTCCGCCACGACCTCCAGTCCCATATTATGGCCCAACTGCACAATGGTCTGGACGAAAGATTGACTATAGGCTTTGTCTGCTAATGAATCAATAAAGGTTTTATCCATTTTGAGCGTGGAAATGGGTAGCTGTTGTAAATAGCTGAGTGAAGAATAGCCAGTCCCGAAATCATCCAAAGCGATCCGGATCCCACGTGATTTCAGAAATTCCAGTTTACTTACAATGCTGTCGAAAGATTCCATAAAGATCGACTCCGTGATTTCAAGTTCGAGGCAGTTCGGCATAAGGCCACTAACGGCCAGACTATCCAGCACAACATCGGTAAAGTCGTCCTGCAGCATCTGAATGACTGATATGTTGACCGAAATTTTGTAGCGGCTGCCTACCCGATCATGAATTCCCTTCATCACGTGGCAGGCTTCTCTAAGCACCCATTCCCCAATGTACACAATCAACCTGGAATCTTCGGCTATTTTAATAAATGAAAGCGGCGAAACAAAACCCAGCTCCGAGCTGTTCCAGCGGATCAAAGCCTCAAATCCGGAGATGAATCCGGACTGGATATCTACCTGAGGTTGGTAATACAGTTCAAATTCATTATTGTTCATCGCACTTCGCAAATGTTTTTCAATATTCATCCGCTCATTAAAAGCAGTATGCATCGACTTATCGTAGACTACATATCTGCCCTTACCTTCTTCTTTGGCACGGTACATAGCTACATCGGCATTCTTCAGGATTTCTTCTGTTGTTTCACCGTCCTCCGGATAAAACGAAATACCGATGCTAACCGTGACGTACAAGTTACTTTCTCCGATCAGAAATGACTTTCTGAATGCTCTCATAATATTCTCAGCCAATGTGAACACGGCTTCAGGGTTCTCCTCATCTTTGAGGAAGATCACGAATTCATCACCACCCAAGCGCGACAGCACATCACCTTCACTAACCACAGACTGCAATCTTTCGCTCGCTTTGCGGATCAGAATATCTCCGAATTTATGCCCTAACGTATCGTTAATGTATTTGAAATTGTCTGTATCCACAAACAGCAGCGCTGCCGTACCTCCTGGCCGCCGAAAAAAATTCTCCATGGACTCCAACAAAGATACACGGTTAGGCAAATTACTCAAAGAGTCCACATAGGCCAGGCGGTGCATGTTCTTCTGATTCTCCAGCAGCATATCATATTGTCCCACCAGCTCCTGCTGGGTTGCCGTAAGCTGCTCATACGTAGCTTCAAGCTCCTGATAGCTGTTGTTCAGTTTGAACTCTACCTGCTTGCGTTTGCTGATATCAATCAATGAACCAATGAATAAAAGGATTTTGTCCCTTGGATCAACGATCGCTTTCCCTCTAACCTCAAACCAAATATATTTATTATCCTTAGTACGCATCCGATATTCGGTCTCATAAATAGGAGTAAGACCGTTAAGGTGTTCTTGCCTTGCCTTACGGGAGGAATCTTGGTCATCAGGGTGAATAACACTAAGCACCCCTCCCTCGAACGAGTTGATCTCATCCTCACTATAACCCATGACTTCATACCAACGATCCGACAGGATATAGTGTCCATCCTCCCAATCAAGTTCCCACATATATGCCCCTGAGCCCTCCGAAGCCAGACGAAAGCGGCGTTCACTGATCTGCAGCTTATCGAATTGATCGTGCAGCTCCACTTCCGTCGCCGCCAGCTCTTCATAAGTGGATTCCAGCTCCTGATAACTCCGCTGAAGCTCAAGCTCATTCTGCTTTTGTTCATCAATATCCAGTCCGACTAACACAAAAATCTTCGCCGTCTGCTTGTCTAACCCTTCGATAACGGTGGTCCGGATAGAGTAATGCCGTGCTGCAGGAGCATTATTCGGAAGCTTCAGTTCGACGTTACTGACATAATCCTGCTGAATCGCTCGTTTCAGTAGTTGCCTGAGCTCAGCAGGACTTCCCTCCAGACCTGCGATATCATCTATACTTTTACCCAATACATCTTTCTCCCGTAAACCTGTCATCCTCTCCGCATATTCGTTGAAGCGAACAGTCCTTTTATCTGCTTGGACCGCCCAAACCATACTCCCGGTATGATCTATAACATCTTCAAAAAATTGCTGTTCGGAGTGAATTACCCGCCGCAAGTGATTAATATACATTTTAAGTAAAACTCCACCAAATACCAGAAGACAGAGTCCGATGACTACCCAGGAAATAATGCGGCTGCGTATTAATGATTTATAGTAATCGGAATGTTCCAAAAAATATTGCTGGTGCAATTCTTCAAAAGCTCCAGAACGCTGCAGACGCTCCAGCCGGGCATTAATGTAAGAAACCAGCTCCGGTGAGGACTTATTTACCCCATAGGCAAAGTCCCTCGGGTATAGATCACTCATTTCACGTACAATGTTACCCGTTAATCCCTTATCAACAATCAGGTAATCAACCACATCCTGATTCTCAAATAATAGGTCAATCTCCCCGTTGTCAAGTGCTTTCAGGGCATCCGAAACCGTTGCATATTCTATGTATTGTTTAATTCCTGCCTTGCTGCGCAATACACTTTCCGTATATTGATCTTTGCCTACCCCTATCTTATAGTTGCCTAAAGTGCTCAGGTTCACTGCACTTTTGAATACTTTGCTTTGTCTTGCGTAGACGGATATATAGGTTCTTAGTACAGGCTTCGAGAATAATACCTGCTGCTTTCTTTCTTCGGTAACAGCCATAAGTCCGGTTGTATCAATATCTCCCTGAATCAACCGCTTTTGCACTTCGCCCCATTTACCTGTACTATAATGGAGCATATAATCCTGTTTCTCAAAAATCATACTGGTCAGATCCACATCAAAACCAGTCAAATATCCATTCTGTAAGTATTTGTATGGCGGATAATCCAATTCTGCCTGGTACCTAATATCCTCTTTTTGAGCATGAGCGGCAACAGGAGGTGCAAGTACAAGCACAAGACTAATCAGAAGCAAGAGTTTACACCGCTTCATCGCAAATTCCCCTTTTTTCCAGAAATTCAGATATCAACATTCACACCAATCCTGTATTCGACAAAAAATGGTAGGGTTCCTGCTAGTTCGTCCTTTATTCCATATAAAATGTGCAAATCCCCCTCTTTTCGCCAGTATTTAAAATTGTAACAATTTCAAAGTAAGATCCTTTATTTTTATATTGCTTTTTACCTGTAATATGTGGATAATAGCTATAACGGTTGATAATGATTATCATTATTAGATTGATTAAAAGGAGACTGAACACCCATGAATATAGCCACTACCCGGACCGCATTGCAGGTTGACGATTATCTGGATCTGCTCAATCTTGCCGTTAAAGTTGGAGATTTGAAATGGCAAAAAGAGATTAAATCCAGGTTGCAGTACATTTTATGCCTGCAAATCAGATAATAATTATATACATGACCGCATTCCTTTTTTACGGGGAATGCGGTTTTTTGTTATTCTGTTTTTGGGGCAAAGGGACTTAGCCGCAGTCAAGTATTGTTTAATGATATAGTATAATTAGTAGCATAATATAATGAATAAAAGTCCTAAGGATCGGAGCGTGTCAGCTTGAAGAAATATATAGCGTTGTTCTTGATGCTTAGCCTGCTGTGGATACCCAGTGTATACGCTATAGGTGCTCATACTCAGCAAGGATTAGTTACAGATGAAGCCGGTATGCTTAGTACAGCAGAAATCGCTTCTATTGAAAAGATGGCTACCACAGATCTTTTTACATTTCACGTGCTAACTGTGGATTCTTTAAAAGGAATGGCTTCAAATGAATATGCGAGTGATATCTATGATGCATGGAAACTTTCCACACGAGATATTCTCTTATTGATTTCTGCCGGAGATCAGCAGATCGAACTCCATTTTGATAATCCAGGACTGCAGACTTCATTGAACTCTTGGTCGCAAAATCAGGGTGGGAGCACTGGAAGCTCAGCTATTACCAAGCTGATCGATACTTATTTCATTCCTTATGCCAAAGATGGCGATTTCGCCGGGGGAGTATCCTCCCTAATAATAGCTATACCGTCCGTCGTCAGTTCCCCAGATACTGGTTCTGCTACTGAAAGCCCAGGAGGCAGCAACGCTATTGGCAGCTCGGACAGTGGCACAGCGGATAGTAGTACAACCGACACTGAGAACAGCGGTAAATCCGACAGTGGTACAGCAGGCACTGTGAACGTTAGCTCTTCCGGCCTGTCTCCACTCATCCTTGCAGCTATTGTAATCGGAGCTGTACTACTACTGCTTGTGTTATTCGTAGTTCTGTCAGGACTGCGTCGTCGTAAGCAGCTCAGTGAACAGCAGGAGAAATTATCTGATTTGCTTGTACGAGCTAGCCAGGCTTTGGAAACACTGAAGCCATTCCAGGGAATTGTTCAGGGCAAAACAGGAGAAATGGTTGAGGCGATCTCTAAACGCCTATCTGACCAGCTCATTCAGATCTCCGCAGTCCAGAGCAAAGGCAAGGGCTCCTTACCTCCGCTGTACCAGCTCTCTGCCCTAAAGGCAGCTCTGGAGCAGCTTCAGCAGACCGAACTTTCTTTCCAATCAGCGATTGAAACGGAAGAAAGGAACATCGCTGTCATTAGCGAAGCAGACCGCAACGTCAAACAGCGCATCACAGAGCTGAAAAAGGATGCGCCGGAGATTGACGAACAACTGCAGAGTACGGTTAAGGAAACTGGCTTTGCGCTGCAAGAGATTATAGAAGATATTAAGGAACTCACGGAGGAGACGGCTAAGGCTGATCAATTAGAGCTCTTCGATCCGATTGCGGCACAGGAAGTTACTGAGGATGCACAAGAACTGCAGGAGAAGATTGAGCAGGATCTTCAGGATGTGGATACCTACGAAGATAAGGTGAATGAATTCCCCGGAGTTTTGTCGGCTGCTCGCACCAAAATCGCCGGGATCATTGAACAACATTCATTGCAGAATATGAAAGTTAAACCCTATGACTCTCTAGATCAAGCCAATGCAGAGGCTGCTGCACTAGAGGAACCTCTGCGTAGCGGTGACATGGATGAAGTGCGAAAGATTGCTACACACCTTGATTCCCTTCTGAATGAAGCTGTCGCAATGACGGAACGACAGGCCCTTTTGCGGCAGAATAATCGTAGAGACCTGGAAACTGTCCTGAGCAATTGGAGCCAGCTGAAGCAGCAAAGAGATGGGCTGCAGAGTCGAATTACCGAGGCTCGGGGTTATTTTGTAGAACAGCATATAACCAGTATAGAAGAAGTGTTGGAGGAATGGAGTAGACGCCTGCGTGAGGGTGCCACTGAAGTGCCGCAGCTTGAGACTTGGACCAGTGATGAGCGCGGTGAATATGATAAAGCACGCAGTGGACTTGACCAACTGATGTCCATGCAGGATGAGGCCGGACAACAGTTTAACCATCTCACGAGAAGTTTGGATGAGCTTCAGGAACGGTTGGATAAAGTCACACGACTCTTTTCAGAAGGGCAAATCCGCGTGGATACGGCACAACAGATGCTTCAGAGCCGGGGCTTAACATCAAGAACCCACTTCCAGCTATCCCTTCTGCCGGAATATGCTGAACTGGAGCAGAGGCTGTCTGCCCGTCCGGCTAATCTGGATGAGCTGGAAGCGCTTGGTCAGTCTTTTACTGTGCAGATAGATTCCTTTGTAGATGAAGTAAGCAGGCTTGTCCGTCAACTAGAGGAAGAGGAACGTCAAGCTCAGCTGGCCCTGATGAGAGAAAGACAGCGTAAAGAACAAGCCCGCAAACGTATGTCCTCCGGGCCGCCCTCTTCTGGCGGATTTGGAGGCGGTGGGGGTCGTTCTTCCGGTGGTTCCTCTTGGGGTGGAGGCGGAGGTAAATCAGGGGGGCGTTCTTCCGGCGGCTCCAAGTGGTAAGCCCCTATTGCACTTGCATTTGTTTAATAAAATCACTATAAGCGGGTGGAAGGAAGCGATCCTTGCGGTAAATCAGCTGAATATAGAATCTTTGTTCAGCGCCGGCTATGGGAATGGCTCTTATTGAGCCCTGTCGTCTTTCTTCCTCAATCGCATAGCCCGGTAAGAATGCAGTTCCCCACTGATGCTTCACTGCTTGTTTTATCCCCTCCAGATTTCCGAACTCCATATCAATTCTGGGGGATATGCCGGACTGCTTCAACTCATGCAGTAAATACTGCCTGTAGGTACAAGTATCCTCCGTTAGGATGAGCGGCTCTCCTGCCAACTGCGAGAGTGAAAGTTCAGGCTGAAGTGCTAAGGGATGCTCAGGATGTGTAATAATAAACAATTGCTCCTGCCGTAGCGCCAGTGATACCAGTTCCTCCGATACATAAGGCGTATCGAAGATCAAACCAAAGTCAGCTGATTTCTCTTTTACAGCTGTGATAATCTCTACCTCTGATCCAGGCTGAACACGCAGTTGAATACCTGGATATCGGTCTCTGTAGTGATGCAGGCGATGAGGCAAGTAGTATGCCGCCAAGCTCTCAATCGCACCGATCGCTAGTATACCTTTGTTCCCACCGGAGATAATCCCCTTCACTTCTTCATTCAGTGCCAGCATTTGCCGTGCATAGGGCAGCAGGCTTTTACCAGCAAAAGTAGGCATCATCCCTCGACCCACCCGCTCCAGCAGTATCGCTCCATATACTTCCTCCAGCTTGGCAATCTGTGCGGTTATACTGGACTGGGCATAACCCAGATTTTCTGCCGCCCGGGTATAGCTACCGCAGGTAACCACTTCACAAAAGGTACGCAAATAGGTCAATTCCATCGTAACTTCTCCAATCTATATATCAATAATTTCGATAGTTATCATCCAATACTATAGATAACTGTAATTTACAAGGTGTTATACAATATATTCAGAAACTCAAACTTTTAGGAGGCTCTACGATGAAGATCAAACCTAAAACACAGGTGCTTAGTACACCAGCCGCGCGGCCTGAAGAAGCAGTAGAATATTTCACAGCCAAAGGTCGGTATGAAACCGATATTGCCGATGTCGCATTCGATTTGCAGGAGGGCATTATCGGATTCACAATCATTGATGTCCGTGATGCACAGTCTTATGAGGAAGCCCACCTGCCGGGCGCCTTGTCCCTCCCCTTCGGACAGATTAAACGTTCCACCCTGGTATTTCCTAAAGGAGATGTCCTAGTCCTGTATTGCTGGGGGCCGGCCTGTAACGGAGCAAGCAAAGCGGCTGCAAAACTTGCTGCATTAGGCTATCCGGTTAAGGAGATGATAGGCGGCATTGAATATTGGCGTAAGGAGGGCGGCTCACTGGAAGGTACGCTTGGTGACAAGGCCCCTATCTATTGGAACATGCACTGACTTGATAGTCTCATATTCTCTATAGTCAGGAGATAAATCGAGAAATATATGGATAAGTTATCATGTGAAACCTATAAATTCTTATCTTTTCAAAAAAACCCCGCCCCCTACAGGGGGCGAAGCCTATAACCGTAAGTACTAACTAGTAACCTCTGTTCTTCCACTTAATGCTGCTCATCATCCAAAAAGGGCTTATTCACATAGTAGTACATAACCCCCATCAAGACACCGCCGCCAATTAGATTACCCAGAGTTACAGGCACAAGATTGTGCACTACACCACCCCACGATATGGTTCCGGGATGATCAAGCACCAGCGCGATAGCGAAGGTACACATATTCGCAATACTATGCTCATAACCGGAGATAAAGAAGCAGAATACAAACAAGACCATCGCAAACATCTTGGCTCCGTCGCCTTTCATCGACATCGGAACGAAAAAAGCCAGACAGACTAGCCAGTTACAAAGAATAGCCCGGAAGAACAACTGTATCGCAGGAGCCTCCATCTTATGAGCCACCACATTGAGCAAAAATCCATTTACATTGGAGTCATAAAACAGCCCTGTTAAATAGATCAACAATGCAAAAGCAGCCGCACCGAGAATGTTTCCGATATAGCTGATTACCCACATCCGAACGACTTCGGTCCATTGCATCTTGCGCCTTAATGCGGCATAAGTGAAATAAAACGTATCTCCAGTAAACAGATCACCGCCACCGTATGAGATCAGAATAATAGCTGCACCAAACGTTATCGCAGCCATCGGATAAGTCATCGGTGATTGCTCCATATAGAAGAAGTTGCCTGTCTTGAACGCTACAATTACACCGAATCCGATAAACATACTGGCTAGCATGGCCCTGGCAATATAACGAAATACGCTTTGCCGATAAATCTTCTGTTTCTTGAGAGCCAATCGTTCTACCTGCAGCAACGCCTCGTTCTCCATGTGACCTCCGCTCCAAAAGTGGTATTTTCAACGAGTAGAGCTAATGGGTCAGCCCTTGGGTTATTATACCCAATACACCGTTGGAAATTGCTTGAATCACGAAGTGTCGGAGAACTCATTTAAATTTGAAATAATTGCGTTAGGAGCTGTCATCATTCAGTTCTGCAATAGCTTCTGCTTTCTCACTGCTGGCTACGATGATAAGCACAAGTATCAAGCATCCCAGAGTCATATGCCTATCCTCACCTTCTCCACATGTAGTCTTGTGACAACTTATGTGTGAAAGTGCGGATTTATGAATGAATACTTGCGCAAATAGGATCCCTTAGTTGAGGAAATTGCTCAGTTGATTGTCCGTGCCACCTTGCTTCAGAGCCTCAGGCTGCTGGGCTTCGTTAATCCCTAAACGATTGCTCAGCTGCGTATTGATCGTTGTCATCTTGGATGTATAATCCTGACAGCTCTCAATAATACGGCGGTTGGACTGTTCAGAAGTATCCAATGCACTCAGCAAATCGCCAATGGCCTGATTGACGGCCTCTAAAGACATGGAGGGCTTAGAGAGCAGCTCCGTTGTTTTCTCCGTAGTGGTGCGGAGTAGACGTGCATTTTCTTTGAACTGATCCTCAATTGTCTTATTCGTGGCTTCGACAGCAGAAATAACGTTCTCTTGGTCAGCCAGGGACATCGCAATCATTGCCGATACAGTGATCAGATTAGAGGTTTTATCAATAGCATTGTTTACGGAATCAATCAGCTTGTCGTTATTATCATTGATGATATCTGTGGCAGCAATCGCTTGATTGTAGAGCAGAATCATTTCGGTCATGGACTGGATGCGAACCATTACTTTACGCAGGCCACGCTCCAGATACGTTTTACGCAGCTCATTTTCTGGCTTGGCGATCTCAAGCTCGAACATCTCTTTTAGCTTGTTGCCAAAAGAAATCTTGGTTTGCAGGTTGTAAATTTCCTCCATGGAGCTGCGTTTTAGCTGCCGCATGTTTACGATACTCTCTTCTAGGTTATCTCTGCCGTCCCGCAGACCGGTAATAATAGCGTCAATGTTGGTGCGGACAGATTGATATTTATATACGTAGTTTTTGAGCGGACTCTTGCGCAGAATTTTGCCGAAAAAGCTTACATTTTTACTTTGCTGCAGATTCTCGCATTCATTGCGCAGCTTCATAATCATATTCGGTACTTCGACACGTTTGCCGGACATCAATTCATTGACTGGACGATCCAGCAGCTTGAGGGTTTGTCCCGCTTTTTCCTGCGTCTTTACTCCAAGCTTACCGATCTCATCCATCAAAGAATCCAGTGTAACCGTATCCGTCTTGGCTACCTTCTCAATCAGCTGAGAAGCCTCCTGGACTACTTTCTGCTCGTCCTCTTTTTTCAATTGGATCAACTGCGTGGACATGGGTTTCCCTCCTTATAATTCGGAACTGCTATATCGCTGATGAATCAGTTCCGCCTTCGTCTGAAGTTCCATCAGGTCTTTATGCTCGATCGTCGATGCGATATCCGATATTTTGGTATCGACATCTTTCAGACCATTCAGCAGCATTCTCCGGTTCTTAGTTTTTGCTTCGCCGCCAAGCCGTAGGAACGGATTAATGACACCATTCAGATCCTTTAGGATCAATCTCCGGACCGTATGATTAATCTCAGCATTTCCCAGCTCCTGCAGCAGTGGAATTACACGTTGAAGCCGGGCAAACAATGCCAGCGACTTCTCGACAATTTCATTATCCAACGTATTCTGCTGTCCTTCGGAAATAATCATATCCTCCAGAATACTGAGGTATTCGACCACCGGAGCGAACTCCGGTCCAATCTTGAAGTCAGAGTGCCCCTTATTACCGGACAAGTGACCCACTGGTGCCGTATTCCCAGCAACTGGATTGCTTATCTCCGGAGTGGGCGGCGCCGGTCCTGGAGCGATGGATATCACTTCAGGACCTGCCGGAAGAACCTCTGCTGGCAGGTTGGTTCTTGAGCGCCTGCCCCCCACAAGACCATATGCTGCGCCGGCAACCGGCAACAACAAGGAGAGCATCTCCGGCAAAAAGGCGCTTGTCAGTACAGCAGCTGCATAACCAACCCCGGCGTAAATTACTATTTTAAGTTTAGAAAAAATGGTTCTCACCTCTTGTGAATCTGTTTGGTGTCGCTCAATTCACGGTGTCATGAACAGCTGATTCACCGTTTATTCTCATAATTAACGGTTGTTCCACATGGCTGGCCAATACATTATCTGCGAATCCAGCAGGTTGAACCTCGCCACCGAGCGCGCTTTTGACCGCCAGGTAAGGGAAATTGATGCCAGACAGACAGGATATATGCAAACCTCCGGACATGCGAGGGTTGATCTCAAGCAGTTTGGGAGTTGTACCACTATATTTCATTTGAATATTGAAATTAAAAGGGATTTTATAGGTTTCCGCTACTCGGGCAGCAATCAGCTCGAGCTCCGGAATATGCTCCATCAATCGCAGACGCCCACCTGCCTTGCGGCGTGGCACAGCAGCTAACAGTTTACCATTCTCATCTGCCAGACAATCTATACTATATTCATAACCCTCCAGCAGCTCCATAACCATCAGATCAGGAAAAAAAGCCTCACCGGAAAGAATACGATAAGCCTCATCAAAAGAAATCAACGGCGTCACATGCCCGAATAATTCCTGCAGAGGAATGCGGTCATTGTCAATAATCCGAAAGCCTAAGCCACCCTCAGTTTCAGTGGGCTTAAAGCAGACACGATGGCCTTTAGCTACAAGATCCTGATAGGCAACTTTAAATTGCTCTGCCGTACGAACTACATGATAATCAGGAATGATCATAATTCCTTTGTCCGTAACATTTTCATAGAACCTGCCCTTATCCATAATGCTCTTTAACAGATCAAGATCTCTACAGACCAGAACCTTCGTACCAATGGCATCAAACATAGGCGCATGTAAAGCGATATCCAGCATATGCAGACGTGGAATAAAAATATCGATCTCATTACGGCGGCAAAAATCAACACAGAATTGGACATATTCGATTCCTTTTAGGGCCGGTTCAGTTCCAGCAACGTCAGCGCCTTGCAGCGACATATGCTGGGGATCGGGGTGGGTAGCGAATATTTGGAACGGGATGCCGTCCTCGTTATTCCGGATGAGATTCATGTAATGAAAAGCCACGGAAAACCAGCGATTGAAATATATATTTACCTTTTTCATTGTGGCCCAACTCCCAATGCTGTTAAATTATTATAAATATTGCTTACATACTGCACAATCTCATCTCCGGCAAATACACCCGACCGCTTCGTAAAAAGATACTTTGATTCTACAAGGCCACTCTGCTGTTCCGCAAATATTTCGCCATGACACGGTGCAATACAATAGTCAGCACTATCCAACAGTCCCTTATCCAGCAAGGAATCTCCTGAAGCCACCATTGGCTCCGAATGAACCGTGCGCCGCACATGAATAATAGCATCACTTTTGTTTACAGCCACGGGCACAACGTACAGCTTACGACCTTGTAAGGAGACTTTCCAGCCAAGGCTATACAACCGGTCTGCCAGATGAGTAATCTCATCCATAGGCAGCAGATCACGATGCACAACAAAGGTGTAGAATAACTCATCGCAATACCGTTCGCTAATCATCCACTCTTCACGCACGACAGACCGGACAAGCACTTCAACCTCCTCTGCCGTAGCAGAGCCGCGCTCTACCAGCCTGCCTACAGAGGCTCTCCAGTCCTTATCAATCACCCCGCGGTGCAGAATATTCCCACCGTTACTCGTAATAGCATAATCCGGGATTATTGTTTCCTGAAACAAGTTAATCCGCTTGTATTGCTGAATTGTACGCGTAGTAACTGGCATGAAGATGATACTTGAGGTAAGCTCCTTCAACTGGTCCAGCGTTTGCTTGGAAATGTAAGAAACAGTTCTTCCCTCGATAATCTCGGCTGGAACCAGACCAGGCGAATCCTCCGGAACACCGATTGCACTGAGGGAGTAGATTAACGTACGGTCCAGATCACTGGCGTAGATCATTCACTCTCTCCCTTCAGCGGTTTAATAATTCCGCAGCAGGAATACGTTAGTCCCGGAAACACCTCAACGGGTACGCCCCGATCCTCAGCGAGCAGTAGAATATGCCGTAGATTCGGATTATCCATAGTATCGACAAGAATTTTCCAAGGTACTCTGCGCAGCAGCACCCGAGTCGTTTCTCCTACTCCAGGTTTAACCAGATTAATATCAGCTATACCGAAGGTTTCCTGAATACTCTTAATGTCACGAAGCCCTGCCCAGGTAATCTCTGGTGGAGACTTCAGCATCTCATCGGCAATCTTCAAAGCCTCTTCTGTGACCGAAGGGAAATAAGGACAGATAGCTTCAATAAAAACATTGGATAAATCCGTATCCAGCCAATCCTTATAAAACTTCGCCCCATGGAATTCTTCGGGTCCGATTAGATCATCCCGCAGTACTGTGCGGCTCATCAAACCCGATACCGTAGAGTTCAGGCAGGCACTTGGAATCAGGTAATCCTCTCTTGTCCCAAAGGTTCCAGAGCAATTCCCGGGATCGGCCAACACAGCCAAATCATCATTCAGGCGAATGCCATATTTCTTATCGAGGCTGTTGCAAGCTTCGATTAATACCTGACGGATGGCTCCTTTTCCTGTCCAGCCATCGATAAACTGCAGGTCAGCATCCAGTCCATGCTGTTGCAGCATGTAGAGAATTGCATTCTCATCGATACCTTTGCCTCGGATGATAGAGATGCTATAATGCGGCAAATCTCTTCCGTATCGCTCCGCTATATAACGCTTAATCAGTACACCTATCGGCGTTCCCGCTCTGGCCAAAGAAACGAGTACACAGTTAGGTTTCCTCTGAGCGACAATCATTTCGGAAACGACGGCTACAGCCAATGCGACTTTCTCCGCTGATTGCTGTAACGTCTCATGGAACAGTTCAATATATTGCTCTGTTGGCTGATATTCAACAGGAAGCATCTCGGAATAATGTGTACCGGATTGAATCGCTTCCTCCCGTTCTGCCGTACCTCGCTCCAGTGTAACCGCGCTAAGATCCTTTAACAGAAATGTAACATCTGACGAGGGATAGCTACCCAAGGGAACTGGTGAGGCTATTCTTCTGTTCAAAATCTCTTCTATGCCTGTTCCCTTCATCTCGCTGCATCCTCCACTTCTGGTTCTTTCGGGCTTAACACAATAAGATGTACTTTATGCCCTGCCAGCTTCTTCAGGATATCCGTCATCGGCTCTATTCGCTGCCGTGGAACATCACGCTCAATTAGCACGAATATATCATCATATTGACCAGGATCAACATTATAAATAAAGTTGGTAATTTCCGGGTCTCCTGCAGATGGATAAGCTGCAGCGCTGTGCACACCGTAATCGGATCTACGCTCAGGATGGATTGGACTGCGTGTAGAAGACTGATAAACGATGCCTTCACCCATTTCGGCGGCGACCCGCATCGGCAGATACATAAACTCACCCACACCCATGACCAGCGCCTGTGGCCCTTCACGCAACTCACGCAACTGAGCAGCAATCCTGGTTACACCTTGATCAATCTCCTTATGATCACCTGACTCCAATCCAAAGCGCCCGCTGTATTTCACGTAAGGAGCTTTGTTGATGTCCCCATATGAATCTCTAGAGCTCACTGCCAGCCGCTCTAAGCCATCCTGCACATAAGTAGTCACAACTGGAACATTAGCAGAAGGTGCCGCATCCTGGTTATCTCCAGCCCTTAGAAGAGGTGTGCCCGTCACTTCTATACTGCCCTGGAGCAAGCATAATGAAGTGATGCGGATTCCCAGCTCCTGCTCTAAATCATTATAAGTCTGAACGTTCTTCCCAGTCCTCCAATCAAGAATAGAAGCAACTACATATTCCTGCCTTGGGAACTTGGAGTGGATATCACGGATCGTATTGATTGCTGTATTCCCGGTAGTAATCTCATCATCAACCAATATGATCGGCTCGGTGCCTGATAATAACCCGGGGTTTAGGGCATAACATAAATGATCTACCGCATGAGAGTGCTCTTCTTCAAAACTCACAACCGATTCCAGATCAGGAATGTCTTCACGAGTAGTATGAATATATGATGCACCAGCGGCAAACATGTTGAACATACTGTGACCTAGTGCAGTTGCTGTCTCAGCAAAGCCGATAAAGACAACCGGATGAGGTAGAATCAACTGTGCGGATAATAAATCATGGTACGCTTGCTCAGCCTGATCCGAATGAATCAGCCCGTGTACTGCTTTGTTCAGCAGTTCCTCCATCTGTCCAGTATCTACTGTGTCTTTGTTCATTTCCTGATACAACAGCAGCCCCAAAGCAGCTCCACTTAATAGTGGGGTAAACGGATTTACTGGGATATGCTTGCCGAGCACCTTGCTGACGAACAAAAAGGAGCGCTTCTTATTAATACGTGCCGCCATGGAGAATAACGAATCAAACGGCATATTAAAGGGGTTAAACGTTTCGGTTACAGTAACTTGCAGGTTCTCGACAATGTTATACGTGTGTGTATTCGTTCTCGGGCAATAACCCGACAAAATGCTGTTGTTCATGTAACACCCCGTATATTTGAGATCGTAGTAAAATACGTCTTGCCCAGTTCAAGTGCGGCTTAATTTCATTCATCTTATTATAGTATTGGCTCTTGAACACTCCGCGGCTGCCATCATTGCTCTCTACGATACTTAGGGCGTCAATATACTCCTCGTGCATGACTGTATACATGGCCTGAACAGGTCTGAGGTGAGAAGGGTGTATAATCGTTTTGCCTATAATTCCATTTTCCTTATCCAAAATGACTTCACGAATAAGTCCGTCTATTGCACTGGAAATATAGCTGTTGCGCATCACACGCCCTTCACTCTTACCATAGGTATCCTCGAACGGGGTCTGACGCAACTGCGGACGGAGCACCCGGTGTCCTTTATTCGTGAAATACTCCCAAACCGGTCCAGAGATGACATATCCCTCTTCTACCCGACCAAATATATTAATAATATCCGACATGCAGTCCCGGATAGGGGTCAGATCATAGATACTGATATCAGGACTCCGACGCAATCCGAACAGACTGGAGAAATCCGTAGCGCCAATTCTGACGTTCAGCACATAATCGCGGTAGTCTCCTAGTAAATCACGGATCGCCAACAAGCTCTCCATCCGACTCTCCCGATAAATTATAGAAGCACTTTCCAGAATAGGCATCCCGTAGAGCACTGGAGCCGAATAGCTGCGCGAGCTATTGTAATCGGCAATTGCTTCAAAATACTCCACACCATTCTCTGCTGTAAACTTAGGAAAAACGAAACCGGTCAAGATCGAAATTAAAGAGCCCAGCCGGAAAATCAGCTGCTGTAATTGATATGGATTGCGTACACGAATAAAAAGGAGTGGAAGGCTGTTATCCCCATCCGTATTGTTCTCTGCATATGCGGCCAGAAAGGCAAGATGTCGGACGATAGACTGTTCGGCGTGGTCAACCTCGCCATCTCCAATAGCATCCTCAAGATCAATAATTACGGTTACCAGACCGGAGCTCTTAAGCTTCAGAATATCTTCAGCAACACTGACACGGGTAGCAGGCATATAAAGGGCTGCTCCAACAGCATTGGCCAGCAGCTCCTTGCGAGTGTTATTATCAAACGTTATAGGCAGAGAGTGAAATAAAGATGTTTCTTGCTCTTGTGTCAGGTAATCGAAGTATCTCAAGGCCCTTCCCCCTTATAGTTTTGCGACGCAAAACAAGCGCAGACTCTCTTCATAGAGAGTTGTAGAACCGACTATGCCGTCCTCTCGGGGACGGCATCCGGCTCTCTCAATTACAAGCAAAGGCCTACGCTATAAAATATACGATTAACTTAAGAGGAATCTCCTCTGTAAAGTTCCCCTAAATATTATGCTTTCTTATCGGCCGCTCTTTTCTTCTTTCTGGAGCTGTAGAGAATTGTTCCTACGAAGACAGCAATCAGAATGGCGAAAAATGCAACTTGCGGCAATTCGTATCCAAAAGCACCCGCAAGCATCTTACCGGCAATAATGGCAATAAGTAGGAATGCAGCCTGCTCCAGTTCAGGGAATCGTTCAATGAGTCGCAGGAACAACTGTGCTACTCCTCGCATCATTAGAACACCCAGAATTCCACCCATGAAGAGCACCCAGACCTGATTACTCAATCCAAACGCAGCAATTACACTGTCAATACTGAAAGCAATATCCATTAGTTCAACAAGCAGTACGGTTTTCCAAAAGGAGGTGCCTCTGTTCTTAATTTCTTCTTCGCTGCCGCCTTTAAATAATCCTTTATAAGCGATATAAAAGAGATACAACGCACCCAGAACCTTCACCAAAGTGAATCCAATCAGATAAGTTCCTAATCCAATGGCAATAAATCTGAATATATATGCCCCTAGAATCCCGTAAAAGAGTGCTTTTTTCTGCTGATCCTTAGGCAGATGCTTGACCATAACCGCAAGTACAAGGGCGTTATCCGCAGAGAGCAGACCCTCCAGCAAGATCAGACTTCCGATGATACCCCAGCTGACTGGGTCAGAAAGCGTATTGACAACATCGCTCCATGAGAAAAAATGCCCGTAATTCTCGCTAATACTACTAAAAAAATTAGTCAACCAGTCCATTACAATTCGCGCCTCCGGTAATATAAGTTTATTTACTGCCTGCTACCCA
This sequence comes from Paenibacillus monticola, assembly GCF_009664975.1. GTDB lineage: Bacteria > Bacillota > Bacilli > Paenibacillales > Paenibacillaceae > Paenibacillus_AQ > Paenibacillus_AQ monticola. Next base: position 53,807 of record NZ_WJXB01000008.1, on the reverse strand, counting down.
GCGCAGCCCCCACCCGTATGCCTGATCCATCTCCCGATGGCCGCTGAAATATTGTACAAGCCTTTCAATACTGAACGTTTCATTACTCACATTCTGGAATAGGGCAATCGCACACATCCCTTTGTGATTGTTATGCTCGTCCATATGCACAATAATATCCGGCCCTCCACTCTGTTTAATAGTAACCATACCATCAGCTTCCGACCAGTTAGTAACACCTTTATAAATAAAAGCAAAGATCAGAATCCGTTCAATTTCTGCAACCATAGTACCGTTAATACGCAGATTTTCACCCGTTGTTACGGTTCCTGTACGATCATCGCCATCGAGAAAGACGTAAGGAGGCTGACTCAACGAACCAAATGAGTTACCCAGCGCTTGAACTACTCCCTTACTTCCGTTCTTTAGCTCATATAAACAGGCGAGGTCCAAATCCACCCCATTCTTGCGGCCGAATAGGCCTCCACCTTGCTTCTGATTCCAGTTCAGGTTGATCAAGACTTCACCGAGACCACCCGCTGATTTCTTCAGGTTGATGGAATCGCCTTTCTTCTTCAGCTCGATCTTATTCAGATTGAGATTAACTACCGGAGCTGGAGGAATCTCTTCTTGCCTCACGGGCAAAGGAGTAGCTAAGATTCGTGGTGGAATCTGTGGCTTAGGCTCTGGAATAGGCTCCGGCAATTTGGGTATAACCTCAGGATGCGGAGCAGGAGGGACTGGCTCATCGGCAACCTCAATTCCAAAGTTGCTACATAGCTCCTTCAGTCCGCCAGCAAAACCTGCTGCAATGGAGTTGAACTTCCACTCCGTATTGTATCTATATAATTCTCCTACCACAACGGCCGTTTCCACAGAGAAATGATTTCCAAGGTCACATCGGAGGATTTCCACCCCCGTCACCTGATTCAGAATACGAAAATAGGCCTCTTGGACTTGCCCAAAACTTTGGCCCCTCTTCTCCCCATCATAGATTGTCGTCGTAAAGGCGATTTTTATAATGTCAGTTGGAATCTTATCCAGTTCAACTTCGAATTGCTTGAGCCCGATCGTAGCAGGCACATCCTTATATCTGATATAAGGCGTGGATGGATTATTATAGAAGATTAAATCATCATCGTTTCTTACTTTGCCTTGCGAGCCAAGCAGAAAAGCAGAGGTATCTATCTCTAACGTCGCTGGCGATTTCCAGCCGATCTCTACGGTTAGTTGGTTAATTCCCGGGTTTCCTTTGGTTAGGTCAACCTTTTGTCCTTTGACAACTTCAATGCTCATTCTTACGCCACCTTTATGAATGGAGTAATTAAAGGAGCCCTACAAAGTTTGAGACTTCATCCAAACTCCTTGCGGGACTCCAAAATTTTTAGAAAAAGGGCAGAGTCGGTAAAGACCCCGCCCACAGGATGCTATTGCGCGTCCAATCCGTAGTTCTTGGTTAAAGCGCCCAGCCCACCAGCAAAACCACTGCCAATCGCCTGGAACTTCCAATCCGCACCATTGCGATAGAATTCACAGAATACAACGGCCGTTTCCGTAGAGAAATCTTCGCCCAGATCAAAACGCATGACCTCACGGTCGGATGAAGCATCCACGACCCGTACAAAGGCATTGGAGACTTGTCCAAAGTTCTGCGCACGTGCGGCATAATCATAGATCGTTACCGTTATGCCAATGCGTTGAATATGAGCCGGAACTTTGCCGAAATCAACAACGATCTGCTCGTCATCTCCGTCACCTTCACCTGTACGGTTATCTCCCGTATGGGTTACGGAACCGACACCGCCGGTCGGATTGTTGTAGAATACAAAATCATCGGGGCCTTTAGCTTTGCCGTCCTCATGCAACAGAAACGCTGAAGCATCCAGATCAAAATCCTGACCACCGCTATATTTGTTCGTATCCCAGCCCAGTCCTACTACTACCTTCGTCAGACCCGGATTGGTCTTGGTAAGATCAATCCGCTGTCCTTTGGAAAGACTGATCGTCACTGGCGAAACCTTCTTTCATGAGATATTCACATGTTCGTAAAGATACAGAATTAATTCAGTCCGTACTCGCGAGTCAAGCCGCTCAAGCCGTCCTTATAGCCACTGCCAATAGCATTGAATTTCCACTCTGCTCCGTTACGATAAAGTTCACCGACAACAACGCCAGTTTCAATTGAGAAATCCTCACCAAGGTCAAAACGAATCAATTCTTCAGTGCTCTCATCATTTACGATTCGAACATAAGAACGGGATACTTGACCGAAGTTCTGACTTCTAGCCTCAGCTTCATAAATTGTAATAGTAAAGACAACCTTATCAACATCGGCCGGAATGTTCTTCAGATCGATTTCAACCTGCTCATCATCCCCATCGCCTTCACCAGTTCGGTTATCACCCTTATGGACAACGGAAGCGTTCTCGTTCTGCTTGTTATTGAAGAAAATAAAGTTAGTTTCTTTATCTACTTTACCGCTGGCATTGGTCAAGAATAGAGAAACGTCCAAGTCGAAATCTTTACCACCATCATATTTATTGGTATCCCAGCCCAAGCCTACCGTGATTTTGGAAAGACCCGGATTCGTTTTCGTTAAATCGATCTTTTGACCTTTAGATAAATTAATTGCCATGTGTACAGACCTCTCTTCTTCAATTTGAATTAGATATAACGTTCTGCCAATTGACTGATATGTGCTGCGTGACTGCCTTCACCAATAGCGGCGAACTTCCATTCCCCACCATTGCGATAAAGCTCCCCGCAAATTAGTGCCGTAAAGCCTGTGTAATTGTCCGACAGATTGAACTTGATCAATTCATTGTTACCGGCCGCATTCATTACTCGAATATAGGCCGATTTGATCATTCCGAAATCCTGTTTGCGGTTAACGGCATCATAAATGTTAACGACTACCACAATCTTGTGTACATCTGCAGGAACAGCGCTCAAATTGACCGTAATTTGCTCGTCATCTCCATCGCCTTCACCCGTTAGGTTGTCCCCTGAGTGAATAACTGAATTGCAAGGACTTTGTTTGTTTGAGAAGAATATCAAATTACCTTTTTTCGTTAACTTGCCATCCTCGCTCAGCAATAGCGCCGATGCGTCGCAATCAATATTAGCCTGCTTCTTGGCGCCGAAGAAACCCCGCGCTGGTTCGGCAGGGTCCCACCCCAAACCTACGATCACATTGGAAAGTCCTGCATTACCTTTTGTGAGATCAATCTTCTGACCTTTTACCAGATTAATTCCAGCCAAATTCACATACCTCCATCTCCAAAAAGAATCACAACCTGTAAGTCTAACTCTTGGATGTTATACCAGTGATACGATAGAGAAGCAATTATGTTTCAACCGATTTCCGGATAAATGCATACCTTCTATTATAGACTGAATTCGCCCGGGCTTAATCCTAATACACTGCAAATATTTCGTACTACCGCTTTCTCATGCTCGTCAAAGTCACCATCAGCTGCTCCAATAGCAGAACAAACACCCACGATAACACGTCCTACTTCCGGTTTGCCACTAAATTTAGAGATACTCTTCAGCGCCTCTTGCTTACCGATTTCTGGCGAGAAATCAAAATTACTCACGTAGAAGTTGAATTGATTAATGACTTCTTTCATGTCAAATACCTTCAATTCATTGCTTATGTTCATATATCCAGCCATTTTGTTCTTCTCAGCTTCCGTAATTTTACCGTCGGCAGCAGCAACCAGCGCGCAGCCCGCAACCACCGCATTCATGAAATCCTTATTTTTGAATTTCTTTACTTGATCCGTCAATCCACTTTTCGTTGTGTTCAACCAATTTTTAAATGTGCTCATCGTATTCTCCCTCTATCACTGTGATTTATGATAATAAAAGATATCCCAGAGCCTCCTCTCCGCATATCCGACAAATGTTAACATATGGGTTCCATTCATGCTTACTACTCTAATATACCCGATTAAATCACAATATTCTACTTTCCCAGAATTCTACAGTACTTTAGAAAGAAAAGCTTGGGTACGTTCCTGCGTCGGATTCCCAAACAATTGCTCCGGACTGCCTTCCTCCACTATAATTCCCTGTTCCATAAAAAGAACCCGGTCCCCAACCTCACGTGCAAAGCCCATCTCATGTGTAACCACAATCATCGTCATGCCTTCACGGGCCAGGTCCTTCATCACCGCTAGCACCTCACCGACCATTTCCGGGTCCAGTGCAGAAGTCGGCTCATCAAACAGCATAATCTTAGGCTCCATAGCGAGCGCCCGGGCAATCGCTACGCGCTGCGCCTGACCGCCGGATAAGGACGCTGGATACATCTCCGCCTTCTCACTCAAGCCTACTTTTTGCAGCAGTTGCAGCGCTTTTTCCCGTGCTTTTTCCGGAGACCATTTACGGACCTGAATCGGCGCCAGCATGATATTCTCGATAACCTTCTTATGCGGGAACAGGTTGAATTGCTGAAACACCATTCCAAGCTCTGTGCGGATATCGTTAATTTTTGTGCTCTTATTCATCAAGGAAATGCCCTCGATAATGATTTCTCCACTCTGCGGTTGTTCCAGCAAATTCAGACAACGCAGAAAGGTAGATTTCCCCGAACCGGAGGGTCCGATGACCACCACAACCTCTTGGCTATAAATATCAACGTTAATATCGGTCAGCACCGTATTCGCTCCGAACGATTTATGTAAATTTTTTACTGAGATAATAGGTTCCATAGGATGTTTACACCCTCCGTTCGAGATAATTCAGCAGCTTGCTGAGGGAATAGGTAAGAATGAAGTAGATTAATGCAGCCGTCAAATACGGCTCCCAGATCCGCAAATATTGCCCTTTCATGGTGTTGCTCCAATACATAATTTCCGGTGCGGCTACAATAGCCATGAGTGAGGAATCCTTCACCAATACGATAAATTCGTTCCCAAAAGCTGGAACCATCCGTTTGATGGCCTGTGGAAGAATGATAAACCGCATCGCCTGCCTGCTACTCATACCCAGTGAAATAGCCGCTTCCTTCTGCCCCCGATCAATAGACTGAATTCCCGCCCGAAAAATCTCAGCAGAATAGGCAGCAGAATTTAGTGATAGAGCCACTACTCCAGAAATAAGAGCATTGGTCTTGCCGTAAATAGGAGGTACCACGCCGAAATGGACTATCAGAATCTGCACATAAAGCGGTGTCCCGCGGAAGAAGTTAATATATAAATGAAAGGGCCAGCGAAAATACCAACGTGGCGCCATTTTTCCGAAGCCAATGCCTAGTCCGAGAATGGAACCAATTATTATAGAAACGATAGAGAAGCCGATCGTCAGCATTGTTCCTTTAAAAAGGACTGGCAAATAATGAATAATAATGTCGAATTTGAAATCCATAGTACTCTTCCCTTCTCTTCTGCTATTAAAAAAAAGAAGCATGCGCAATAGCTATCATTACGCATGCTTGGTTATTTCTTGGCTTACTGCGCTTTTAGAAGGTTATCCATGTTAGGCTCTTCGCCGAACCATGTTTTGTAGATTTCTGCGTATTTCCCATTCTCCAGCACCTTCTTGATCGCCGGGTCAAGTTTAGCCTTCCATTCACTGCCTTTAGGATACAGAATGCCATAATACTCTGATCCGAAGTTCTCAGTATCCAGAATACCTACCAGTTTCTGATCGGGATTATTCTTCATATATTCGCGTACGATTGCGATATCCGCTACAACGGCATCGGCGCCGCCGCCGTTCAATTCCATTAGTGCTACAGCATTGCTGTCAAAACGTTTCAGATTCGTGTTATCCACACCCATAATGCCACTCATCAGATCATCAGCCGTAGTAGCTCCCTGAATAGCCACGACCTTGTCCTTCAGGTCAAGTGCACTCTTTATGTCGCTGCCTTCTTTAACCATGATCATATTCGTGGATTCAAAATAAGGAATGGAATAGTCATAAGTTTCCTTGCGTTCATCCGTAATCGAGACTGAGGATAATCCGGCTTGATACTCCGTACCTTGCTTCACACTTGTAAGCATTGTATCCCAGCCCGTATTCTTCACTTCATAATCGATACCAGCTTCCTTCATTACTGCAGCGATAAAATCGATATCGAAGCCTTTGATGGTGTCAGTATCCATATATTCCATTGGTGCATAACTAGCATCGCTAGCGAACATAATCTTCTCTGCCCCATTACTTCCACTTGCAGAATTGTCATTATTCGAGCTACAACCCACCATTGCCACTACTAAAAATGCTACTAAAGCTGACATCGCCCATTTTTTTCTACTCTTCATGCTCCAATCCCCCTACTTATTTGTAAATAACTTAAGGAGATTTTAACAGATTAAAGTGATGATGACAATTAACTTTTCCTCAATGTGTCATGTTATATAACATAATATCAATGTATTGTAACATTTATTGTGCAGTCCAGCCTCCATCTACCAAAAGAGTGGTCCCCGTGACCATGTTGCCCGCAGATGAGGCGAGATAAATAACAGCTCCGGCTACATCCTGTATTTCGGCTACCCGATTCGCAGGAATCCGGTTAACCACGTTGCTATAATATTCCGGGTCGTCCAAGCGCTCGGCAGTACCCGGTGTATAAGTATCGGATACGATCGTTCGGTTATATAAATAAACCATTTCGCAAAAAAACGGGTACAGACAAGAGATCGTTAGCATCCTTGGCAGTACCCGTTGTTATTCTGACTAATATTAAACTAAAAGGTTAAGTCCCCATCATAGGAAGAAATCAATCTGTACAGCTCTGGCCGCCGGTCGCGGAAAATTCCCCACTCCAGCCGTCCAACCTCCAAGGCATCGAGATCAAATTCACTCACCAGCACTGTCTGTTCATCACGTCCAGCCTCGACAATCTTATTGCCCTGAGGACCTGCAATGAATGAAGATCCATAGAAATTAATACTGGAGTCTTCATCGATCTCCTCGCCGATCCGATTGGAAGCAACGACTGGTATCAGGTTCGCGGCCGCATGGCCGAGCATACAGGTCTGCCAGTGATCCTTGGAATCAATGGAACCATCCTGCGGCTCTGAACCGATAGCTGTAGGATAGAAGAGGATTTCTGCGCCCATCAGACTCATGACTCTGGCCGCCTCTGGATACCACTGATCCCAGCAGACGCCGACACCAATCTTCGCATAACGGGTATTCCACACCTTAAATCCGGTATCGCCCGGATTGAAATAGAACTTCTCTTCATAACCTGGGCCATCAGGAATATGGCTCTTGCGGTATTTGCCGAGCACCGTTCCGTCAGCATCGATTACAGCCAGCGAGTTATAACGGGCATAATTCTTCTTCTCATAAAAGCTGATGGGCAGCACTACCTGCAGCTCTTTGGCTATGGCTTTGAAATGGTTGACCGCTTTGTTCTGCTCAAGCTCCGTTGCATAGGCGTAATAATCCGCTTTCTCCTTCTGGCAGAAATAAGGGGTCTCGAACAGCTCCTGCAGCAAAATAATCTGCGCCCCCTGGGCCGCTGCTTCTCTGACCAATATTTCGGCCTTGCTGATATTCTCATCTATGTTGCTGGAACAGCTCATTTGTGTCGCAGCTACTTTTACTTTTCTCACGGGTACTGTCCTCCTTGTAAATAGATGTCTGCTCTATAACTTGCCTGCTCGATTATCCCGATTAAATAGAGACTGGCATTTGCTGTGTGGTGCAGTGTACGTTGCCGCCTTCGGTAATGACCGCCATTCCGTTCACCGTACGAATTCTACGGTCTGGGAAGAGATCAGCAAGCACTTGCTCGGCGAGTCTGTCAGTCTTTGCTGCTGTTCCGCCGAACACCGGCAAAATGATACCGCCATTCACAAAGTAAAAATTCAAATAGCTGAGCGTCAGCCGGCCATCCTCTCCATCCACGCGGGGCGGCTGCTGAATCTTAATAATCTCCAGCTTCCGGCCTTGGGCATCGGTGGCATTCTCCAGAATACGCAAATTCTCCGCTGTAATCTCATAGTTCTCGTCCTGTGGATCCTCACAGACCTGAATAATGACTTTACCTGGTGCAGCGAAGCAAGCAATATTGTCGACATGGCCATCGGTTTCATCCCCGCTTAACCCGCGTTTCAGCCAGATGATAGATTCTGTACCCGTATATTTCATTACATAATCTTCAATATCTTCCCGTCCCAGCTCCGGGTTGCGGTTCATATTCAGTAGGCATTCTTCTGTTGTTAACAACGTACCCTCTCCATCCGTATGGATAGAGCCACCTTCCATTACAAGCGGCGCATCAAAACGGGTAATCTGCAGCTGCTCCAGAATCTGTGGAGCTACCTTATCGTCCAGATCCCAAGGCGCATATTTACCACCCCAGGCATTAAACTTCCAGTTCACTCCTGCCACTACACCTTCTTTGTTCACTACAAAAGTAGGTCCGTTATCACGCAGCCAAGCATCACTGTGCTCAATAGGGAGCAGCATTACATTCGTTCCACCGACCAGTGACTCTACGTTCTCCAATTCGTCAGGATTCACAAGCACCGTTACCGGTTCGAACTCAGCCATAGCGGCGATGATGTCAGCATACCCTTGGCATACGGAGACGTGGTTGTCCGGAAAACACATGGAGGATTGCACGGGCCAGGAAATAAAAGTCCGCTGATGTTTGGCCCACTCTGCGGGCATTGTATAGTTCAAATCTTTAGGATACATTCGTTAGCTACCTTTACTGTTATATTTGAAGCCAGCTTGCCTTAAAGCTCCTTACCCATCATACAATAATATGTTGCAGGGCTCAATTCCTTATGGGATCCTGATTAAAGTGTAATATTTCTAATCGTGTTGCCTTCAAAATCCTTAACAGTGAACTCCCCATTCTGCAGGACTGCATAAGAATTCGGGTTGTTCTCTTTAGGGAGTGAGATTGAACCCGGGTTGAGGACATATATCCCTTCTTTAACCTCTGCCACCGGAACATGGGTATGCCCTTGGATGAAGATATCCTTCTCCGAAAGCTGCGGCAAATGCTCCATACTAAAGCCATGCCCGTGCGTTGCATAAATTCGTCTGCCTTCATGCAGAATCAAGACATAATCGCCCATCATCGGGAATTGCAGCAGCATCTGATCCACCTCAGCATCACAATTGCCGCGCACAGCGACGATGGTCCGGTGATTCGCGTTATAATCGTTCAGTCTGCTGGCCACACCCTGCGGGTCATAACCATCCGGCAGCGGATTCCGTGGTCCATGATATAAAAAGTCTCCTAATATAACGAGGCAGTCCGGCTGCTCCTCGGCAACTTTCTCCAACGCCCGGTCCAACCAGTATAACGATCCGTGAATATCGGAAATAAACATCAGCTTCATCGTACATTCTCCCCTTTTCAAATTTACTGCTAGTCTTAATCTACTGCTATCTTAGCTTCCAATGGTCCTATAACGCAAAGCGGACGCCCCTATGGGGCGCCCTGCTCTTCTGAATACTACTTCAATACTTATGGCAAATTCGATGAACCCATGAGGAAGCGATCCACTTCACGAGCGGCCTGACGGCCTTCGTTAATGGCCCACACAACAAGACTTTGTCCGCGGCGCATGTCGCCTGCTGCAAATACAGCTTCTACATTCGTAGCCTGTGCTCCGAATTCCGCCTTGGCGTTAGAGCGTTCATCACGTTCTACTCCAAGCTGTCCCAGCACGGTCTCTTCGGGACCCGTAAAACCCAAAGCCAGCAGTACCAGTTGTGCCTTCAGGATTTCCTCACTGCCCGGAACCTCAACCGGAACGATTCGCCCCTGTTCATTGCGGGTCCATTCTATACGTACAGTATGCAGCTCCTGCACCTGTCCACCATCATTGCCGACAAAACGTTTCGTCGAAACGAGATAACGGCGCGGGTCCTCCTTATATAAGGAAGCCGCCTCTTCCTGACCATAATCAACCTTCAGCACCTTCGGCCATTCAGGCCAAGGATTGCCAGGCTGACGTGTTAATGGAGACTGTGGCATAATCTCCAGCTGGGTCACGCTGCGACAGCCGTGCCGGATCGAGGTTGCTACACAGTCCGTACCCGTATCACCGCCGCCGATGACCACTACATCCTTGCCTGCCGCCGACAGATATTCCCCATCCGCTAGATTGGAATCCAGCAGGCTCTTAGTATTCAGCGTCAGGAATTCCATCGCCTGATGAATGCCCGCCAGCTCACGTCCTTCTATAGGAAGGTCGCGTGCCTGAGTAGATCCGCCGCATAGAACCACTGCATCATGCTCATCCTTGAGTTGTGTTGCGGTAATATCCACTCCGATTTCTGTGCGGGTTACGAAGGTAACGCCTTCAGCCGCAAGCAGATCCACCCGGCGCTGCACCGTTTTCTTATCAAGCTTCATATTCGGTATCCCGTAGGTCAGCAGTCCGCCAATACGGTCCGCCCGCTCATACACGGTTACGCTATGTCCAGCCTTGTTGAGCTGGGCCGCACAGGCAAGACCTGCCGGACCCGAGCCTACTACAGCAATTTTTTTGCCTGTACGGGTCAACGGAGGCTCCGGAATAATCCAGCCCTCTGCAAATCCTCTATCTACAATAGCCTTCTCAATGGATTTAATCGTTACAGGATTACCGTTAAGCCCTACAGTACAAGCGCCTTCACATGGAGCTGGACACACACGTCCTGTAAATTCCGGAAAGTTATTGGTCTTGTGTAGACGTTTCAGTGCAACCTCCCAGTTACCACGATATACCATATCATTCCATTCTGGAATCAGGTTATGCACGGGACAGCCAGAGGCCATACCCGACAGCAGACGCCCTACATGACAAAACGGTGTGCCACAGTCCATGCAGCGAGCGCCTTGCTCCTGTAGCTTCTCTTCATCCATCTTCACTGAAAATTCATTCCAATTCTTAATTCGCTCCAGAGGCTCACACTCTGAAGGCGTTTGCCGTTGATATTCCAAAAATCCTGTTGCTTTACCCATATCTGTCATCCTCCGAGTCTATCTGATTGGCCGCCGAAAAAGTAAGACGGCATTCTTGCCTTAATTCGGCTCCAAAAGACAAATACTCTCTGTTGCCGACTATCATTCTGTCACTGTAAAGCAGCGAAGTGGGAAGCTGCGACAAAGCAACAATTGCCTGCAGTACAACCCCTCCAGCAAGGGTTAATAAGGGGAATAAATGCTTTTATATTAACATCGAATTCCCTGTCCGAACATGAGTAATGTCACCTTTTACAACAAAACACTGGGGTTATACGTGAATATAGATGTGACAACAAGCGCTGTTCTCTTTTAAGTAGAGTATACAATATTCAGACAATGTTGAGGGAGGGTAATATTTATATAATTAGAAAATAATTCATAATTTAAACTTGTATATATTATTAACCGCTGTTATATTTTGTATATTATCGAAAGCTAATATTTTCTTTATTTTGATTCAAAGCGAGAAAGGTGGTTATGACTTGGAACCTACACCTACGATTCTGGCTGAACTGGACAATTACTTAAAAAGAGAAGCTTTGACGATCACACAGTTTGCTGAGCGCTCCGGCCTTCATACGGGAACACTCAGCAATGTGATGCACGGAATCCGTCCCATCGCGATGCAGCAGCTTGACCAGATCACAATGGCGATGGGGCTGGCGGAGGGTTATTTCTATGACTTGTACATAGATAATTACATCATTGACCGTTCTCCGGACTGGAGGCGAGTTGGGCCATTATTGCATCGATGTGCGGAACTCAACAAGCTGGACGCAGTCCAACGTGTCCTTCTGCATATTATGGACAAGCTGATGTATTTACCCTTGCTGTTTGACACAGCGGAAGAGTTATTTGCACAGGGCCGCTCAGCTGCGGCAATCCTGCTCTACGAGAGTGTTGCTGAAGGAGAGAAATCCCAGCATTCCGAACGCTTGGCGCTTTGCCGATATCGATTGTTCACACTGGGTTTGAGTGATGACCAAGACACTAACTTACTGGCTGCAACTCATTTCGAACCCTTCTTAGAGCGGTTGGATGAAGCCTATCAATTGGATGCACTTAATGAATTAATTAATGTGAATGCATCACTTCAACGCTGGAGTAAGGTTGAACAGTTGGCCGAGAAAATGGAGCATAAAGCTACCATACAATACGAACAAGGTAGTAAGCGAGAGAGGGCACCGGGAGAACTGAAAAAGCCACTTATTTTCTACATTCTGTATGCTTATTTAGCACGGGCCAATGCTTGGCGTGAATGCGGAGATTATATGAAGGGATTATATTATGTGTCTTTATATGCCGATGCCAGTTGGGTGAAGAAACCTAGCGAAGAAGAAGAACGGGTTATTAAACAGTTTAGCGAATGGGCCGAAGCCAATCGGTATATGTATCATTTAATGGCCGGACAGGTTGAGGTATTGGTCGATTATGTGAATTATATAGCTGCCAGAGAAAACGAGATTTTTCCAGGGTTATGCAAAATCATCCTGGCAGCCAACAAATATCACATCAATATTGATTCCATTCTTGAACGTTTTGAAAGTTATCTGAGCTTCAAAGAAGAGCAGAGCCAAATTGGAAAAATCAGCCAACAAGTCACAGCAGAACGCTACACACGTGTACTGGCCGAATTGGCAGTCTATTATTTAAACGCAAAGAAATTTAATAGAGGACTTTGTCTAGTATTGGAAAGTTTGGAATCATCTATTAGAATTAACTGTGATAGTGCTATACTCAGATGTATAGGGTTATTTGAACAGTTTCGTCCATTTGCATCTGATCAAGCACTAGAGAGATATAAAATTCTAATCAGAGAGGTGCAAACATTAAATGAAAAGAAAATTGGTTTTTCTACTCGCTACATGTAGTATCGTAGGGGCTATCGCTGCTCCATTTGTGCCAGGCGTTTCATACAGTATCAAAGAACCTGCTGCAATAATAAGCCCCATGGATCATGGGATAGGAAGCTAAAGAACAACCTGATGGCACTCGATTAAATGAGAGGCGTTCCTGGAGTGATCCAGGAGCGCCTCTTTCATTCCCGCAGATTATCTAAAATCCTATTTTTTGTCACCTTATTCTAATATATTACATATAGGAGGTTGTACCACGCAGAGTAATATTAGATGTGACTTTGCTTAGATTTAAAATTCTAATCAGAGAGGTGCAAACATTAAATGAAAAGAAAATTGGTTTTTCTACTCGCTACATGTAGTATCGTAGGGGCTGTCGCTGCCCCAATTATTCCAGGCGTATCATATAGCACCAAAGAACCGGTTGTAATAATAAGCCCCATGAATCATGGTTTTGGAAGCTAAGAATAACCTGATGGCAATTAAAGGAGAGGCGTTCCTGGAGTGATCCAGGAACGCCTTTTTTGCGAATTGCAAATCAGTCAGAAGCTGCGCTTATAGCGTTGCTCTTTTTTTTCGCCGCAGATCATCTCAAATCCTATTTTTTGTCACTTTATTCTAAAATATGACACATAGGAGGTTGTGCCATGCAGAATACTCAAGGTGTGATTTTGCTTTCCGTAGAGAGAGCCCGGCAGAAGCTGTACCGAACTCAGAAAAGGTACGGTGTGCTTAGCCACCCCAAGGTCATTGAGCAATCGAAAATACTGGATGAACTATTAAATCAATACTATTGTAAAAAAGCAGTTTGCCAATAGTGTTATAGATTAGAACCTGGATTAGAACCTGGATGAGACTATGGCTGCACAGCCAAAACGATCATCCCAATGCCGGAGGCCGCAACTTTCCCACCATCCAGCTTCTGCACGAGCTCTTTGCCGAACAATATCTTCCATTCACCCAACTGTGGCAAATCAAGTGTAGTCAGGTCAAGGTTAGCGTTATAAAGAACATATATGGATTGCGCGGGGTCGCCTCCGGCATGGTTCCGAAGTGTATACGCTACCGCACCAGCAGGTGCCTTCTCAAATATTAGATGCTTGCGGATATCTTCGGCATTGCGCAGGCGGAAAGCCGAATGGGCTTTGCGCAGCGAAATCAGCTGTTTCATATAGTCGACATCGTTCTTGTGAACGGCGCATCGTTCCCAATCCATACAGTTGAGCTCAGCTGAAGATTTGAAGCTGTTCTCTACACCTTTTTTGGTACGCATAAATTCTTGACCGGCATGGAGAAAAGGAATTCCCTGACTCGTCAATACCATTGCCGAAGCAAGTCTATGCATGGCGCGCCGCCGTTTCTCTGTCTGTCCTTGGCTGGATAATACAATTTTATCCCAGAGAGTATGATTGTCATGACACTCCACATAGTTCACACATTGTTGTGGCTCGTCAGCAAATTGGCCGATTTCTTGACTGTGAACAATACCTCCGGCGATTCCCGTCTTCACTGCCTGCTCCAGACCAGATTTCCCGCCGATAAAGCCGGGCTGATCATACAGAAACAGATTTCCTTTAATCGCATCCCGAAAGCCATCATTAAAATGTCCGATTCCTGGCAGCACATCCGCATTAGTCTGATTCGCAAGCTGTTCCATCGGCAACTCTGTCTCCATAATCCAACCTTCTCCGATCGTTATAAGCGACGGATTGACTTCGTCCAGACGGCGCCGGATTTCTTTCATTGTGTCAATATCCATAAGTCCCATCAGATCAAAGCGAAAACCATCGATATGATACTCCCTCGCCCAATATAGGACGGATTCCACGATAAAACGGGACATCATCACATGCTCGGTAGCGGTGTCGTTACCGCAACTACTGCCGTTTGAGAGACTCCCATCCCGCTTATAGCGCAAATAATAACCAGGTACGAGCTTCGTAAAATTGATAAGGTAGCCATCATAAACATGGTTATAGACGACATCCATAATGACGCGCAAACCCCGATCATGCAAGGCCTGGACCATTGTTTTGAGCTCCTGAATCCGTAGGCCCGGAACATAAGGATCCGTAGCATAAGAGCCCTCGGGAACATTATAATTCTTCGGGTCATATCCCCAGTTGTAGTGAGGCTCATCCAGCTTGGTCTCATCAACACTTTCTGTTGCATAATCGAAAATAGGCAGCAATTGTACATGGGTAACTCCGAGAGCAGCGATATGATCCAGACCTGTGAGAATTCCTTCAGGCCCACGGGTACCCTCTTCAGCCAAACCGAGATATTGCCCCTTATGGATAATGCCACTTGCCGGATGAATGGACAAATCACGCAGATGAAGCTCATAAATAATGGCATCTACCACGTTATCGAGAGGTGGTTTATCTTCAGTCCACCGCTGCGGGTCCGTCTTGCGCAAATCTATAATTACGCCGCGATCCCCATTCACTCCGACGGCACGTACATAAGGATCGACCGCTTCGTTCCATTTATCACCGATACGCACCCGATATGTATAATATTTGCCTTCCAAATCACCGTCAACCGTCAGTCTCCAAGCCCCGCGAACGTCACGGATCATAGGAACTATATGTGCTTTTTCTGCCTCCCAAGAGGCATACATTGCGACCTCTGCTTCCTGTGCAGTCGGTGCCCATAAACAGAATATGGATTGCGCTTTCGAATAGGTCACCCCAAGATCTTCTCCGTCATAGCTGAACAGGTTGTCAAAATCCTGATCGAATACCGAAATACCGCCAGTAGCAGCCGGATCTCCAAAATAAATTTTGTCTTTCATTTCCTTTTGTACAGACAAAGAAACCTCTCTCCTTTACCCTTTATTAACTGAAATTATAATAGGATTCCATCTTCAGTGCAAACGTTTGAACTAATTATTTTCCCTTCAATTCCCTAGCTTCTATGATATTCAGAGCTACCATCGTAATGATGCCCTTATTAGCAGAAAAGGGGATGCGCCGTTCTTTACTGGGAGCAAAGCCTCCATCCTTATACTTAACACCATTATCAAGAACAATGAGGATAGGATCAGCGCCTTCCACAGATGTCTCATATCCTATTCCTAGCACCCAATGATAATCGTAAGCATATCTCCCTCTCCAGCGAAAAGTGAACCACTTGTCGAATTTGATAGCTACCGGCCGCTCCGCATCAATTTCCGCTATGTATCTGTTCATATCATTGAAGGCAGTTAGCGAAAGCTGGTACCGTTCCTTCGGTGCAGAAGAAGCTCCTATGTAGTCTTTGATTCCTCTTATAAAGCCGTGCACGTTCATTCCCCAAGGAGTTCCCCCGTGTTGACTATACATGTGATTAATATGCTCCGCTTTGGAATAAAAATGACTTTTCCCGCTAATAAAATGCTTTCCCAGACGAGTACTCCAATATTCCATTAACGCCGCCATCGTTGCTGGACCGCAAGCAGAGGCGGGTGAAGCCACACCGGATTCCCATTGCGTGTAAGGTTCTACGGTCAGCTTATGATGGGACTGTCCAGGTTTCATATAGATATCTTCTCCCATCGCTGCTGTAATATCCGTTCAATCTCCGCGGCAAGAAAAGGCTTACTGATAAAATCCTGCATCCCTACTGCCAGACATTGCTCTTGATCTTCACTTCTAGCATACGCTGTCACTGCGACGATAACGGGCTGGCGTTCCTGCGGAACACTATCCCTGATTAGGGCGGCCGCCGTAATTCCACTCATTATCGGCATCTGCAGATCCATAAACACAAGGTCATATGACTCTAACAGAACCGCCTGCAGTGCTTGTTCCCCATTCTCCACTAAGTCTGCCTGATACCCCCACTTCTGCAATATTGTCAGTAGTAGCTTTTGATTAATTGGATGATCCTCAGCAATTAGAATTCGCAGCGGTCCATATTTGGCTGCAGGCGAAGGAAGGCTATCTTTAAGCAAGACTACTTCTAAATCAGTGTCTCTATCTATGATTATATCTGCCGTAGCTGTTACCTCTTCTCCGCAGTCCTCATAGTTACTTGCAGCATGGACTGGCAATGAGAAATAAAAGTTTGAGCCTTTACCTTCCTTACTCTCCACTCCAATCGCTCCACCCATAAGCTCCACGAGCTTTTTGCAGATGGCAAGCCCTAAGCCTGTTCCACCATACTTACGGTTAAGCGACGGATGCAGCTGCGAGAACGACTGAAACAACAGATTCTGCTTCTCGGCTGGAATACCGATCCCTGTATCTCTGACATTAAACTTTAAAGCCTGCTTCTTCATGTAGGGCCAAGGCTCTTTTTCTACGTGAATGCAAACGTTGCCCTGTTCTGTGAACTTGACTGCATTGCTAACAAGATTAACCAGCACTTGGCGCAGCCGCGCTGAATCCCCCCTAATCAGCAGGGGAACGTCGACAGCAATGGTGCAAGATAGCCGAATATTTTTTTCCAACGCTTTTGCCGAGAATAATTCGGTTACACTTTCTAATACCGCTTGCAGACCCACCTGTTCGTGCACAAGCGTCATTTTACCGGCCTCGATTTTACTGAAATCCAGAACCTCGTTCAGAATATACAGCAATGAATTACTGCTCTGACTAATAATATCCGTATACCCGCGCTGTTCTTCATCTAATTTCGTATCTGCCAACAGATCTGTCATACCCATAATTCCGTTCATGGGTGTCCGCAGCTCATGGCTCATAATGGCCAGAAACTCAGATTTAGTCTGGTCGGCCTGTTCCGCAGATTCTTTGGCCCGGATAATTTCTTTCTCGTCCGTTATATCGCGGAACACTACGACTGCACCAATACGCTCTCCTTTATCAAACAGCGGGGTAACCTGACATTCAGCGAGAAAGCTGGCGCCATCTTTACGCCACAGAACAGCATCTTTACTCTGGTAAGAGCTTCCAGCCTGAATGGCCTGTATAAGTGGCGAATCCTCCGGACGGTAATGAATACCGTTATGTGTAGTCTGTTGAATATGATTCAAATAGAGACGACCCATAATTTCGTCATACTCGAAGTCCAGCATGTTCGCTCCCGCCGGATTAATAAAAGTCACCTTACCTTCAATATCGAGACCGAATATGCCCTCTGATACTGCGTTTAAGATCAGCGTATAATCATTGCCTAGCTTTTCAATTTGTTCAGTATATCGTCTGAACTCTGTAATATCTCGGGAAATTCCATATACGCCTACTACTTGGCCGTCCACAATAATCGGAATATTGATGGTATTAATTTCCACCGAATCTCCATTTTTATGAATGAGGGTGAGATCGTAGCTTTGCGGATGCCCTTGCGCTGCCAGCTTAAAATGATCCAGTGTCTTGACCATATCCTTCTCATGCACAACAGGACCAAAATACATACCAATTAGTTCATCCAGAGAATACCCGGTCAACTTCTCCAGATTAGCATTCGCCGTTAAATAGTCCCCTTGTAAATTCATAGAGTACACAGCCGAGGGGTTATATTCGAATAACGATTTATAACGCTGTTCATTCTCTTGAAGCCTCGACTCGAATTGCTTACGCTCTGTAATATCTCGGGCGACAGCAATAATCTCGACGATATTGCCATCTTCATCATAAATATAACGGCTGTTCGTCTCCAACCAGATATAGGTGCCGTTCTTGCGGCGATAACGGAAGGATATAGGCGGAATAAATCCGGATTGTTCGCTTTGTTCCATAAATTTGATCAGCATAATCAAGTCATCCGGGTGAAGGTAAGTGTATGCGCTAGTTCCAAGCATTTCCTCTGGTTCATAACCAAGCAGCGCTCGACTCGCTGGAGAGCAGTACAAGAAAAGACTATCCTCCATTGCAATTCGCGAGATTAAATCCAGCGAATTCTCTGACATTAGTCTAAAATTACGTTCACTCTCCCGCAATTGCTGCTCCATCTGCTGACGCTCTGTCACGTTACGGCCGATGCCCATAATACGTGTAATTTCAAGATTCCTACCTCTTATTACATGAAAAGAAATCTCCAGCCATATATAGTGGCCTTCCTTGTGTCGGAGACGGCGGACTAAGGTATCGTTCGACAAAATAAAGGCAGAATGCTTCATTTCTTCAACGTCTTCAGGGTGGTAATAATCCAGCCGGCTCGTTCCGATCATCTCCTCCGGCGAATATCCAAGCAAAGATAGGCTGGAAGGGGATATAAAGCTGAAGATCCCATCAGGCAGCGTAAACGAAATAATATTTTGATCATCTTTTATAAATAAATCGTACAGATCACGGCTATCCACCGTTAGCTGATCGGCAATTTTGTGGTCTGTAATGTCCTGGGCATACACAATTATATTTGTAAAGGCTTGGCCCGTTTCAACTAATGAGAAAGTAAGTGAAAGCCATACCGGACGTCCTGCCTGATTAATAAAGCGTTGTTCCTTTATGCTGTTAACACCAGGAGAACGCAGTAGATCATCCATTATCTCTTTAAAGGTAAGGCCTCCCTGCTGACCTTGCTGATTATCTTTCCCACAGAAAAGAGTACCACCAAGAAGCCCGGATTCCGTATAACCGATGATATTGCAAAATGCAGGATTAACCTTGACCCATACACCTTCCGATGTTAGTACAGCCATTCCCATCGGAGACTTCATGAACGCTTGATCCAGAATACTATCGTTCTCTGCCAAGTTATCCACTTCTACCAGGCCTCCTTCATGCGCGATCCACTTATTACTTAAGCAGTCTCTTCAACTTTTCATTATCTTAACCCAGTATACGTTAAGAGAAACAAGGAAAGAAATGTGCAAATGCTCTATTAAAGTTCAACAATCAAAATTATAAATATTGACGATTATACGAGGTCGGATTATAGTATAAGCAATATATTATTCGTGACCTGTTACGCTGGAAGCACCCGTAACAAAGGCTTTTTGCCTTTGCTGCGGGTGCTTTTTTTTGTTGCGATGATATGAATGAAGGGGAGGATAGAAATGATTAAATCTAAGACTATTACCATGGTGTTGCTGTCGGTTCTGCTCATGCTGGTATCCCGGGTGCAAGTCCTTGCTTCTTCGTCTAGCATTGAATTAACACCATCTATTAAAGCGGCCTTTGATCTGACTGCGGCAAGTGCAGAGAGCTCTGTAAGGGTCAAGTTAAACGGACTCTACAGCGATTTATCCACGCTAAAGGTACAATATGACAGCCGGGAGGAACAAATCCGGACGCTGCACTACAATAATGAACAGGCTTTGATTATCGTACGTCAGCATATCAAGGAGATTGACTCCTCCAAAGTGAACGGGCTGGAAACAACAGTCAACCATACAAAGCAGCGCTATCAGCCCTTGTTTGATCAATACAGTGCGCTTAGCCGCCGCATTACCATTGCCAAAAGCCTCAAGGACAAAACCTTAAATACCGTGCTGAACGCCCAAGGAGATGCCATGAAGATCCTAGTTCAGCTAGCCCGTGAAGACATTCGTGGCAAGCAAGCCCAGCTAAAGGTAGCCAAAGATGCCCGCACTAAAAAAATCGCCGCCGCTCGTAAAACCTTAAGTGGTATTGAAAGTCCTCAAACGTCGATCAAGTCTCAAAAAAGTATAGTCACTTCACTAAATAAACGGCTTTCTGCCGACTGGAGTGATTTTAAAGCCGCTATTCGCAAGCAAAGTCCAACGTTAACCTCACAATCCCTATCCTCACTCTTGTCCGGTTATGGGCAGATCTCAGCAAGCAAACAAAAAATCATTGAATTAGAGCAAAAAGTTACAATTGTCATTTCAACTACAAGTAAGCAAATTGGCTTATAGAATTATGACTTCTTATTCTGCGCTCGACGGTAAGACATCACTTTACGGTACATGCTCTTATCGGCCAGCTGATTGAAGATGTACGGGTCAGGATTGGTATTCACTTCAATAATCCAGGGAGTCATGGAGCGGTCCAATCCCACATCCACACCAATTTGCTTAAAGCCTGGGTATTTCTTGTGATAGAAACGTCCGGCATCCCGTCCAAGCTTAGCCAGATTTCGGAGTACCTCAGCCTGCTGTGCAGAATTTAAATGGGGCGCTAACAGCTTCTCAACGGCAGTGGGTTTACCACCACTATGATAGTTAGTAACAATCTTGCCCCGCTCCGCTACTCTACCGATCAGGCCCGTTGTTTCCCATTTGCCACGCGGACTAAGTTGGACCATTACACGAATATCGAAACGCTGGCCCCCGTGCTTCAGTAGAGAAATCCCTCTTTGGATCAGGTAACTGCGTCCATGAGTCGATTTCTTTAGCGATTGATAGAAGGCTTCAAAGGCTTCAAAGTTCTTAATCTTGGTACCGCTCTGATACTTGTAGGCTGTCCTGCTCTGCTCTCTGGTCTGTTCGACCCTCATCACTCCATTGCCATAGGTACCGCATTCCGGTTTAACATAGACCATCCCGTATTTAAGGAGCATATTTCTTAAATGGGACTTAGTGAATCTTGTTGTCTCCGGAATCAGCGGCGAAATTTCCGAGCTCTGCATCAATACCTTGGTCTTAATCCATTTACTCATTACTCCTGACTTTGGCTTTGTTCCCAATTGCACTCTCTCCTGTCCCTCAATAAGTGTCTCGACCTCAGTAACCCTTAGTATTTTATGCTTCTGCTGTACTAATGGAATGAGGTGTTCGCCTGCTCCGCGCTCCAGACTGTATCTTCAGCCTAAGAAGCCGCATATGGTGGTAATAGAGAGGGTAACTGAGATCAAGGAGGCATGAGCCATGCATATTTGTATCATTGCACCGGAACAGTTTCCGGTTCCCGGAGATGGTTCAGTAGAAATCTGCATCTGGGCAATTGCCAGAACACTCGCCCATCGGCATAGAGTTACTATTGTAAGCCGGAGAATGCCGGGGCTTCCTGACTCCACTCAGGAGGAGCAAGTAACCATCACCCGTTTGCCTGCGGACAGCCCATCCCGCTATCTATCAGCGGTGTTGAATTACATTCAGGGAGAGCAGTTCGATGTGATTCAAGTAGATAATCGCCCGTTGCTGATGGCAGCTGTTAAGAAACAGCTGCCACATACTCCGGTGCTGTTATTTCTGCATTCATTAACCTTTGTACCGGCTAAAGCCACAATCGCCGGGAGCCTCAGCAGAGCCGATCTGGTTATTGCCAACAGCCGCTCCTTACAGCAAAGGCTAGACCGTCGTTTCCCCCGCTTGAATCTGAAGATCAGCATTGTCCCTCTGGGAGTTGATCTATCCCGATTCGTACCGGCACTAGCTGCGGAGAAGCTGCGATTGCGCAGACTGTATCAGCTCCCGCCAGGTTTTGCAGTATTGTTCGTTGGCCGGGTGATTCCCCGCAAGGGCGTTCCCGTGCTAATTCGGGCTATGCAGCGTCTAAATACACGCCTTCCTGCTCATCTCATCATCGCTGGTAAGGGGAAAGCGCCGTACATCCGGCAGTTGAAGCTAATGGCCCGGCGGCTGGGCGTATCAGTTTCTTTTCTCGGAAACGTAGCCCATGAGGATATTCACGGTCTGTATCAAGCCGCCGATTGTTTCGTCTGCCCCTCCCAAGGACATGAATCCTTCGGGCTGGTTAATGTGGAAGCTATGGCCTCCGGACTACCTGTCATTGCCTCGAGCAATGGTGGGATTCGGGAGATTATCGTCTCTGGGCATAACGGCTATTTGGTACAACGCTACCGTGAGTCTCTACCCTTTGCCAGATGTTTACTGCGCATAGGCCGCAATCCCAAGCTGGCTGCAAAGATTGGGGCGCAGGGCCGGATGGATGCACTGCAGGCCTTCGAGTGGAAGTATACGACTGCACGTTTGGAGACATTGTACTTGTCTCTTTTGCCGCAATCGCAGAGCATGTCTTAATGCTTTACCGCAGCTATGCGACACTCTGTAACATCGAAATTGTGACGATATTCACATGATTCAACACTCAGAAAATTTATACTCATATTGTAAACGTTGCCATTAAGCGCATCTATTCATTTATAATTACACCTATGAAATTGGCAACCCCCATACACATATTCTTCGCTGTAGAAAGGGTGCATCATTATGTTAATGATCAAAGCAATCGTAAGACCCGAGAAAGCTGATGAGGTCATGGCTGAATTAATGCTTGCTGGCTTTCCATCCATTAGTAAGATGGATTTACTGGGTCGTGGGAAACAAAAGGGGATCCAAGTCGGAGACAATCACTATAACCAAATCTCCAAGAAATTGTTGATCATTGTCATACAGGATGATGAGAAAGAGGATGTACTCAGTATTATTATGAGAACTGCAAAAACTGGAGACCATGGCTCATTCGGAGACGGTAAAATATTCGTATTGCCTGTACATGAGGCCTATACCATTAGCAATGGTAAGAATCAGCTGTAGGCCGAATCAAAACATAAATGAGGCAACAAAAAGAAGGCATCAAAACTGTACATGGGAAAACGTCCTCAGGTACACTTCGTTGCCTTCTTTTATTCTCCATGATTAGGTTAATCCTGCATCAGAACAGTTGGACAACCGTAAGAACAAGACCTACAACAAAACCACATAAAGCTCCGTTAACACGAATCCACTGCAAATCCTTGCCCACCTTATCCTCCAGCATGTTCACCAGACTGGCATCATCCATACTATCCAAGTTCTCCTTGACCAGCAGGCCAAGTCTGAAATGGTTAGCCTCTACAAAGTTAATCAACGAAGCACGAATTCTCTCTTCCCAACCCTGAATCCACTGTTCTTCCTTGCTGATACGGCGTACAAGCATGGCATAAAGGCCGAACAGCTTACGTCCACCAGCTGCCTGGTCCGCTTCTACAATGGTGACTGCCTTGTCGCGGATTTGTTCCAATTGCGTTTGCAGAAAGCCAGTGACGGCTTCGCTTTGCAGCTCGTTCAATGCCCATTCCTTCAACGAGGCCAACCTTGTCTCATCGCTCACAAGCTGGAACAGCGCCACCCGGATTTCACGGATGACCTCCTCGCGATATGGACTGTCCTCCTCACGGAAATCACGAATAGCGGATTGCAACATCCCTTGCAGCATTCCACCTAGCATATCGTCATCCGTAAATCCGACAAAAGCCTGAAAAGCCATCCCCTTAAATCCGCCAAGCTTCACCTCAGACAGCTTCTCACTAGCAAGTTTGCCTAACATGGCCTTCGTTTCAGGACGTTCCGTCCACGTGGATACTCCCGCTAATGCATAATCGAGGACGGCTACATCTTTGCCATCATTCATTAATTTAGTCGTAATCTTATCTGCGAATATTCCAAGCTCTGCTTCACGAATGTATTCTGCCGCTGCGGCTTGAATATAAGGCACAGCCTTCTCTAACGGAAGACGAAGCACAAACTCGCTAAGCTGTTGCAGCAGTTCAGCTCTCGCCTTCTTTCTGCTGAAGAACTTTGTCAGTAGTTTGGAACCAAGCGACACTATACGAACCTTACGCAGCTTGTTTTCAATGCTCTCCTTATTCAGCAACTCATTCTCCATGGCGGAGATCAGCGACTGAATGATTTTATCCCGGTTCTTGAGCAGCAGAGAAGTATGCGGAATAGGCAGGCCCAGTGGATGGCGGAATAGCGCCGTAACTGCGAACCAATCGGCAATCCCCCCTACCAAACCGGCTTCAAATCCACCTCTGAGTAGGATAACAGCCAGATTTTCCGGCAAAAAAAGTGTGATCAGAAAGCCAATCGCCATAATGGCGAGTGAAGTCGTGGCTAAATTTCTGGATTTCATGATTATTCCCCCTTACGAATAACAACTACCAAAAAACATTGTACCACGACTGAACTCCATTCTGAAAATGTCGCCAATTAATGATAAGATACAAGGATACTTTTCACTGCCCTTGAAGGGGACAACTTTCACACGACAAGGAGATATCAACATCATGCTGATTGCTTTGGATATGGATGGAACACTTTTGAACGAGAAAGGAAATATCAGCCCCGGTAATCGTGAGGCGATCCTGCAAGCTCAGAAGCTGGGCCATATTGTGGTTATCGCAACGGGACGCTCTTACATGGATGCGGAGCGACAGCTGCGGTTGGTCGATCTGGAATGCCCTGTAATTAGTCTGAACGGGGCAGTCATTACAATGCCTGACAAGACGCTGGTGGCGAGCAAGCCGCTTAACAAGGAAGATATCATTCCAGCTCTGCGCTGGATGAACGAAATTCCGGAATTGTATTATGAGGTCTACACAGAAGATAACGTTTATGCGGAGCTGAACAAGCGAGTAAAGCTGGAGAAATTAGCGGCGCTCAGTGATGAGGAAGTACCGGAGGAGGTTAGCTGGCTGCTAAAAGCCATGATCGACCAGCAATTCCAACAGGCTTCCGTAACCTATGTGGAGAACATGGAGGAAGTGTGGAGTAAAGATGAGAATGTCATTTATAAAGCGCTGGCTTTCTCTCTGAACCGTGAGCTGCTGAAGGAAGCCTCTACTCGATTTGCCGCGATTCCCGGACTGATTATTACAGCATCACATGTAAATAATATTGAGATCAATCATAAGGAGGCCAACAAAGGCTCTGGTGTAGCCCAACTGGCTGCACATTACGGCATCCCACTGGATCATGTAGCCGTAATGGGCGACAGCTATAATGATCTGCCGATGTTCGAGATGGCCACCTATAGAATTGCCATGGCTAATGCAGCGCAGATTCTTAAGGATACTGCCGAATATGTCACTCTCAGTAACGAGGAGGACGGGGTGGCCGCCGGTCTTCAATATCTCTTTAATCAGAAATAAGGCTGCCAAGAAGAAACGGGTGCCGTCCTTTTATGGACGGCACCCGTTTCTTCTTGAAATATAAGGATAAGTTATCGTGTGAAAATTCTTATATTTTGAAAAAAGACCGGAAGTATATGCTTCCAGTCTCACACCACGGCTTGACGAGGTTTCTACCCCTCCCAGTTATCCGCTATACGCACAATATCCTCTGCGGCAGAAGAGAGGGCGATCTCTACGACAATTAATTCTAGCTGTGTCGTTGCCCGTAGGAGATGTCTTGCCCCGGCAAGTACGGTAACCATATCTCCGGCGGTAGCTGGATGAACCATCCCTTCTATGATATATTCCCCACTCCCGGAAAGCACAGACCACATTTCTTGCGCGTCCGGGTGAAAGTGGTAGCTCGTATGCCTTCCGGGCAGCAGCGTGACTTTGGAGGTCGTAATCTCGGTACCTTCGGCTGTATGGGTGCAATCCAGTATGCGGGAGCAACCCCAGCGCTTCTCTTCGATCATCGGCCGCATCACCTGGCCTTCCAGTTCCTCCTTAATCCGCTTCGCCTGCTCTTTGCCAGCAACCAGAATACCATCGGGACCCGCAGCCACAATTAAGCCCGGGGCACCAATGACATGCACCGGACAGGATAGCTCATTGACCAGATGTGTGTCCACTGAATCTGCCGATATCGTTCCTAAACCCGTGACTTCCCCATGCAAAAAAGGAGTTAGTGCATCCCAGCTCCCGATATCCGCCCACTGCCCAGTGTACGGAATGACAACGGCACGTTCCGTTTTCTCCAGCACCTCACGGTCGAAGCTTCGCTCCGACAGCTGAGTATAACGTTCCAACAACTCTTGATACACAGTTGTAAGACCTCTGCCCTCCAGACAAGAGAGCAAGAACCGCAGAGAACAAGAGAACACGCCGCAGTTCCAAAGTCCTCCTTGGGAGATGAGATAATCAGCCCTAGCCTCATCTGGCTTCTCGGAGAACTGCGCAACCTGCAGATATTCCTTACCGCTGGAAGTACCTTTGGGCAGAATATATCCAAATTGTGTGGAGGGGAATTGCGGAGCGGCCCCGAGCAGCGCCAGGTCTGCTCCGGATTCGCCCAGCACCTCGGGAAACCGCTGGAGCCTTTTAAAGAACGAAGCTTCAACATAAGAATCCACCGGAATCACAACTACGATCTCCTCCGACCGGATCTTCCGAACCGAATGCAAATAACTTGCCGCCAGAGCGACGGCCGTGAACGTTCCTCGTTTCAGTGGTTCGGCCAGCACAGGAATATCCCCACCGACAGACTTACGGGTGATTTCGACCTGGCTGCGGTGGGTCACAATACAGCATGAAGTAAGTAGTCCCGCCTCCGCCAGCCCTCTGCATACCCGCTCGATCATGGATTCCACTCCACCACCCTCTTTAGGCAGAAGCTTCAGGAAGGCCTTAGATCTGACCTCGTTCGATAACGGCCACAGCCTTTTGCCTGATCCACCGGACAGGAGTACAACCTGCAAGTCCAATCCCCCCTTACGTAAATGCTAGATTCGCCGCTTCGGTCAAATAGGATATCCTCGACAACCACATCTTCATCCGAACTCTTCACTTCGGCGTTCTGACGTAACCCTTGCGTTTATGAAAAGAAAGCGATCTATACTTCTCCGCCAGCTTGTTGCGCTGCGCCTTGGAGAGCTGGCCTACATTCATGTGGAGCCCCTTATTAAGGGCCTTCCTGATTGCCATTCCGCTACGGTCAGTGGAATACAGGTAATTGCCATAGGTCTCAAATTCGGAGAAGGCAAACTGTTTCGAACGGTCCATGCTATGCAGGATCGCCGAATACCAGGGCATATGATGTTTTGCTTCAATCTCCTTTTTCATCCGGGCCAGCTTGGTGCGCTCAAATAACATATAGTGGGTTACAAAAGAGGATTTAGATGCCGCCTTACGGCCCATCAGCTTCTTATAGGTGGCAAAATACTGAGGCTGGCTCCAGTTGCGGCTGTAAAAAAGTGTCTTCCCCTTTGTACGAAACCGATGCGGAGCAATAAGGACCGTGTCGGCATCAATGACTAGAAAATAGTCAGCCGTACATAGCTTGTCACCGTTCAGCTTCAGCAATTGCTGGAACAGCCAGCCCGAACGTTCCCAGGTCCGGGAGCGGTAATGGATATCTTTTTTGGTCAGGGGCAGAACTGAATTCTCATTAATAAATGTGCAGCCCTTGGCATGACAAAAATCCAGGATTCGTTGCTGCTTGGGAGCGACAATCAGAATACGGCCAATGGGATGTTTAACCTGTGCTCGGACAGCGTCAATAACATAGGGAAGTGTGGCCAAGTCCTTCTCAATTGCCGGGATCAGCAAATCTATAGTGGGCAAAGACATACGTTCATCTCATCTCCAGATTAATGAATTTGCTTTATAGATATGAGCCGGCAGGGTAAAGGGCATGGGCCTTCACAAAAAGAACCTTTTTAACAAGAGGAAACAGCTTCCCCGTCTGTGGTTGCAGCTCTCCTTTCTGGGCAAGATACGCACTTTATTGTGCAGTAAAAGGGCGGGGATGGTATATTGTAGATTGGCTAAATGATCAACATAAGAAATTATTGAAGGTGAATGCATTGAATAAGTTGTTATTTCATAATATCCCCCCGGGCGCGACCGGAGAACAAATACCCAAAGCAAAGATAGCCTCCGCCCAGACCAGTAGAGAACTGGTTCAGCCGGAGGAGAACGATTCGGCATATTTCCGCAGGCTGGAGGAGGGTGGAATTCTACTTAACCTTCCCCAAATTACTGCCGTACGGCACCATAAGGGGCCTCTGCTGACATTAGCAGGGGCTGGCTCCGGCAAAACATCGGTTCTGATCTGCCGAACTGGTTATTTGCTGTCTGTGCGCGGCATCCATGCCAGTCAGTTGCTGCTGCTGACTTTCTCCAGCAAGGCCGCGGCAGAAATGCGCGAACGTATTGCCTTGCTGCCTGGGGTGAGCTCAGGCGACGCTGCCCGACTGCAGGCCCGCACGTTCCACTCTTTTTTCCTGTACTTCCTGCGCAGACAGGGCTTGCAGCAGGAGATTTTCCACGAGACACGCCGGCAGCATATCTTACTGAAGCAGATTATGCGTGAGCTGGGGCTGCCTAAGGACGCCTATCCACCGGAAACCCTTTTGGCGTTGCTCTCCTCCTTCAAAATGAATATGGGCGAGCTGAAAGATCTGCCGGAAGGCACAATGGCCGAGCAAGAGATGAAAGCCATTCTGACACTCTATGAACAATGGAAAATAGATCATTTCAAAATCGACTTCGATGATGTCCTCTTAATCGCCTATCAGATGTTGCGGGAACGGCCGGAGCTATTGCAGGAATTGCAACAACGGTATCAATACGTCATGGTCGATGAATTTCAGGATACGAACGCCCTGCAATACGAGCTGGTTAAGATGATCGCACATCCGCACCATAACCTGATGGTCGTCGGAGACGATGATCAGACGATCTATTCCTTCAACGGCGCACGCAGCGAGTTTATTCTGGAGTTTGAGCAGCTTTATCCGGGAGCAAGGGTGATTACGCTGGATATCAATTACCGCTCCAGTCCCGCTATTGTTGGGCTAGGCAACGGAATTATCCGGCACAATAAGCGGAGGCGCTCCAAAACTCTGCAAGCAGCCAAGCTCGGCGGCAACCAGCCCCAGTACATGCGTCCGCAAACGGCAGACGAAGAAGCCGAGCAAATGGTCGAGCATATTCTGGGCGAAGTAGGCAGTGGCAAACGAGAATATAGTGACTTCGCTATGCTATACCGTGCTTCAAGTAGTAACCGGGCGATTCTGGAGCTGCTGCTCCTGCGCGATATTCCTTATATCGATTATGGTGCAAGCCAATTATTGTACGAGCACTGGCTGATTTCCCCGGTGGTGGACCATTTGCGTCTTTCGGTGAACCGGCGTGATTTTGCCGCTATCGAGAATATCCTACCAACCTTATATATGAACCGTGAAAAAGGCATGGAGCACATCCGCCGGATGGAGACTGCACAGCCGAAGCAAGGGCCCATGATCCATCTGCTATCAATGCCAGGTATGGAGGATTTCAAAGGCGTCAAGCTTAGAGAACGGCTCGATCTTATCAGAAATCTGCATGAATTCACACCCGTGCAAGCCATCCGGCAGATCCGTTCCCAATTCTATGATTATTTCATCGAGGCGAATGGACGCTCTCAGGCGACCCTGCATCGGGAGACTTTAAAAGAAATGCTGGATGAGCTGGAAGCCTCAGCAGAGCGCTTCGACAGCATAACCGCCTTCCTTGATTTCATAGCCAATGTTACGGAGCGAAATGAGCATAACCGCCTGCCTGGAAGCAATGAGCAGGGTAACCGGATTGCGCTGATGACGATTCACAAGTCAAAGGGGCTGGAGTTCCCGGTTGTCTTTCTAATTGGCGCTTCTGAGGGTATTCTTCCGCATAGCTCTGCACTGGAAGGCGATCGTCTGAAGGATCGAAAAAAAGCGATTGGAAGCAGCGGAACTGTGGATATGGCGGCACTGGAGGAAGAACGCAGGCTTGCTTATGTAGCCGTTACGAGAGCTCGGGAGGAGCTATTTATTAGCTCACCTGCACAGCATCGGGGCAAAAAAGTCGAGGTCTCCCGCTTTATGCTATCAGCTTTCCGTTCTGCTGCTTCTGCTACTTCCGAAACACTTGCTTATGGAAGCAGACCTGTCACAGCAAGAACATTGCCAGCCAGCAGAACCTTAGCGGTAAGAACCCATACGGTTCCTGTATGGACATGTACCGGCAAGTCCTGCCCTGGCTGGACGCGTGTCAAAGCGGGCGGGGATGAGGATCATTTATCCGTGAAGCCCTGCCCTCTCTGCAGTTCTCCTATGGAGAAGGACAGTCGAGTAGTCCCGGTATAACCTAAAAACCCCTTACAGCAACAATGCGAAGATTCATGAATCTCGAATCTAAACACTTGCTGCGGTAAGGGGTTTTAGCTAATGCTGTATAGTGTTGATATTAGGCCGGTGTTACTACTTCTGCTGCTGGTGCTGCTACTTCTTCTTCAACTTCTTCTTGTACCAGTTTGATCTGAATCATAACTGTAGTAGGATCAGTCAATACTTCAATACCGTCTACGAACACAAGATCAGAAACGAGCAGTTGTTCGCCGACTTCAAGACCACTAATGTCTACTTCCATCGAAGTTGGCAGTACATCAGGCATACAACGAACTTGTACCTCATAAATTTCTACCTGTTGAACTCCACCTGATTTCAAACCAACGGGTTCTCCAGAGAAATGAAGAGTAACATTACTGTCCATACTAACGGACATGTTCACATATTGAAAATCGATATGCATTAATTTACCTGTGAAAGTATCTTTTTGAATGTTCTGAACAATGATCGGCATTACTTTAGCATCAGATACCTTGCCTTGCAGAATCGCACGCGGATTTTTCTTAAGCATGTCCAACATTGCTTTTTCGTTAACTTCTAAAGTAAGCGTATCTTTACCAACACCATATAATACAGCTGGAATACGTCCTTCTTTTCTAGCTAGTTTCATGTCGGACTTTGTTCCAGCAACACGTTCATTTAATTGTAATAATTTACTCATTTCTTAGTTCCCGCTCTCTTTGACCATAGATTCTTGTCAATCTAATTATAACATGACCATAGAATCTAGTCAAATCAGCCACTCTCAAGCTTCATATTCGCAAAAAGGATCGGGGATCTCAATTTGGTAAGCCTCAGCATCACTAACGCCCACAGATAGCACCGCCCGGCCATTCCCCGAACGAACCAATCCACCGCTAAAAACAACATCATTAAGGTCTGGCCGTTTGCCAGGACCGATGGGAAAGTCACCTCTTGTGGCAATAATCTTGATCGGAGTAGTCTCAAAGGTCTCAGGATTCAGCGAAAAAACCATGGAGTAATAGTGCTTTTGAGCATTATGATCCAGACAAGCTATATGCCCCAGAACGCCTATATGGCCATTGCTCAATAGATGGGCTTCGTTCGCTCCTCCCCACTCCTCAGACACAAATTGATCTTGTAGCACCTCTGCCTCAATGAAGGTCTGCTCATTTAACTCATCAAGCGAAGGGATGATGGTAAAACCAATCTGCCCTCTCCCACCTCGTACACCCTGCGGTCTTGTGAATACCCCTACTCGTCCATCCCCAAGCTCGATTAGTCGTATATCCTTCATCGTACCCGGCCCAGACGAGAAGTGAATTAAGGAATCAATCTCGAATCCGCGATAAAATTGAGTAACCCATGACACAATCTTATCCGGATTATCAGTGTCCGTAATAACTTCGACTCCACCCACAATTAATTCACCCTTAATGAGGGTCATACATGGATCTTGCAGGTTGTATGTATGTGTATGTATACGGGGGCTCCACACCTCATCCTCACAGGTGAAAAAGAAGACTTGAGAGAACTCGCTATCCCGCTCTTCAACTCTGCCTAGGATGACTTCCTCCCCGCTATATTGAAACGGGGCTGTTATATTATAGACATCCCGGTTTCCAACTCCGGAGAAGGTTAGCTTCTTCACCGTCGTTTCGCGCAGGTTCGCAAAAAATGTGTCCAAAAGCTGCTCACAGGTTGCCGGCTTCAGTAGATTCGTTGTCATTGTTGTCCTCCTGACGATCGCCTGTTTCCTCTATTGTACAATCACTATCTTCATCCGCTTCGACTCTAATGAGCTCCCCTGGCTGAACATCAAAATATAAACAAAGCTTCAGCAGCAAATCACGGGGATATTGTACCATCTCATTTTTATACATCCGACGCACGGAATCGAAATGATAATTAACATCTTTCGCAAGTTTTCTTATGGATAGTTTTGGATCATGATTCAACATGACCTCATTCAGTTTACTCTTTATTACTGGCATACTTGCACCTCCAACATCAATATATATATAGAATACAAGAGAGTCAATGAAATTGACAAGAAAAAACGGTCATGATATAGTAATAAAAGGAAAACAATTGCATTTTTATCAAAAATTTTAAACAAAACCTTTCCCTAGAAAATAAAGTCCTCTTTATTTTCTTTTTTTTCTCCAAAAAATGGATTCATAGGGAGGCTCTTTGAATGGATAACATAAGTTGCAATCGTAATATCGTTTTTTTGGGCACCAGTCTGCCAAGAGAATGTGGCATTGCTACGTTCACACAAGATTTATTAGATCAATTCGCACAGATTAAGGGCTTCAACCAACCGCGTATTATTGCTATCAATAACAACAATGCATCCTATCACTATGGGGAACAAGTCCTTAGAGAGATTGACCAGGAAAATCAGGCGGATTATACAGAAACTGCCCAATATCTCAACTCTTCAAACGTGGATCTGCTTGTTATCCAGCATGAATTCGGTATTTATGGGGGCGAAAGCGGCGAGTATTTAATTCCATTCATTGAGAAACTCCGTATTCCCTATATCGCCATTTTCCATACCGTGTTAACAAAACCATCTGTCAAACAACGCTTTATCATTAATAAAGTTGCGGAACTCGCTGTTAAAGTTGTAACAATGGCGCAGTCTACCGTCAAGGACTTGACCTCTATTTATGGAATTGACACCCAAAAAATTGCCTTCATCCATCATGGCGTGCCTTATGTCCAAAGCGAATCCAGAGCAAAACTTAAAGAACAATATGGCTTTGCAGATCGTAAGATCTTGTCCACTTTTGGCTTTTTAAGTCCTGGCAAGGGAATTGAGTACGGCATTGAGGCCATGCGCGGAGTAGTCAAACAGCATCCCGAGGCTCTCTATATCATTTGGGGCAAAACACATCCGGTTGTCAAACTGGAAACCGGCGAGGTATATAGACAAAAACTGATTGATCTCGTGGAAGAATTGGATCTGCAGCAGAACGTTCTCTTCGTCGACAAGCTATTGACACAAGAAGAAGTCATTCATTCACTTGTCATGTCAGATATCTATATGACTCCTTATCTAGGTAAAGATCAGGCCGTTAGTGGTACTTTGGCATATGGAGTAGGTTATGGACGGGTCATTATTTCCACTCCTTACCGATATGCTGAGGAAATGCTGGCCGAAGGCAGAGGATTGCTGGCACAATTTCGTGACTCCATTTCCCTAGAAGCTTGTATCCTACAATTACTGAATAACCCTGCTATAGTGAAGGAAATGGAAGCCCGTACGCTTGAACTGGGAAAAACCATGATGTGGAGTGAAATTGCCAAAACCTATGCTGCTCTGTTTCAGGAAAAAATCGCGATCTCCGAGTTAGCCAATAGGAGCGTGATTTAATGAAAACCCCAACGATTCAACAGTTCAGATCCGATTATCTATACAGAATAACCGATGATACTGGAATTTTTCAGCATACGAAATTTGGCGTTGCTGACCGTTCCAAGGGCTACACCACAGATGATAATGCCCGGGCTTTAATCGCAGCCGTTCTGTTATATAGCCGTACCCAGGATTCAGCGGCGCTGGACCTGATTCATACTTATATTTCTTTCATCCATCACGCACAGAATACTGCTGGGAACTTCAGAAATTTCATGGATTATAACCGTTCCTTCATGGAGGATAATGGCTCTGAGGATTGCCAAGGACGCACGTTATGGGCGCTAGGATTCGCACTCTCACATGCAGACTCCCTGCCTGATAATTTAATGAACACCTGCCGTTACTTAATTAACCAAGCCTTACCGCATCTTGAAGCGCTTGTCTCTCCCCGTGCTCGTGCCTATGCTCTTGTCGGCCTAAGTTATTTGATAGAGACGCCTGATGCCTTAAGTTATGCTTTTCCATACCGCCACAAGACAAATACAGCGGAAGAACAAGCCTTCCTGCCCAAAGCATTTATCCTCAGCCTAATCGAGAATATTGCAGTCCGTCTGCACGAATCCTATAGCCGCAACAAAGGGAAGGGTTGGAATTGGTTCGAAGACAGCCTTACGTACGGAAATTCGATGCTGCCTTGGGCTCTCTTAAAGGCCTTCCGCATTTCAGGCAACGTTCTATTGAAGGACACTGCCAAGGAAAGCTTGGACTTTCTAGCATCGCAGACCTTTTCTATAGAAGGATATTATAAGCCGATTGGCAGCCATGGCTGGTTGCTAAGAGATGGAGAAGCCGCTCCTTATGATGAACAGCCGATTGAAGCCTGCGAAATGCTGCTTGCTTGCCAAGAAGCCGCCATTGTTCTCCAAGATCCTGCTTACCTGAAGCAGGCTGAGTTATGCTACAAATGGTATCTAGGACATAACTCTTTGAATATTTCTCTAATTGATCCACAAACCGGCGCTTGTTATGACGGCATCCATTCGACAGGATTGAACCTTAATCAAGGTTCGGAAAGTATCATTTCCTACTCTATTGCCCATTTGGTGATGCATCATGAATAGATTCGCTACCATCCTAGCTGGCGGGGGCGGAACACGCTTCTGGCCATTGTCCAGACAAGAAACACCGAAACAGCTACTCAATATCAGCGGCAACGATATTATGTTAAACGATACGATCGAACGCTTCAAAGGGATTATCCCTCAGGAGAATACGGTTATCGTGACAAATCGTTCTCAGGCCGTATTAATGGAGAGCATCATGCATAGCAGTGTGTCCAGAAAAAACATACTGATCGAACCTGTGGCGCGAAATACGGCAGCAAGCATCCTGTTCGCGGCATTCTCCATTGATAAGGCGCACGGTGACTCTTTAATGGTTGTCTTGCCTTCCGATCATTATATAACTGATGAGGACCAATTCCGTCTGACGCTGGATGAAGCCTGCACGGTTGCCATGGAGTCAGACAAAATTGTAACGATCGGCATTAAGCCTACCTTCCCCTCAACAGGATACGGCTATATCGCCTTTGATAAAGAACCTCTTTCTACGAATCCTGTCGCCATCTATGAGGTTGCGGAATTTGTGGAGAAACCGAGCTTCAAGAAAGCGCAGGGTTATCTCACATCAGGCAACTATTTATGGAATAGCGGGATCTTCATTTGGAAAACATCTGTGGTTATCGATAATTTCAAGCGTTACCTGCCTCGTCTGTATAAGACTATGCTGCCAATCAGGGATTGCTTGGGTACTGAACAGGAAGAAGAAGTGATTAACCAGATTTATCCAACGCTGCAAAGCATTTCGATTGATTATGGTATCCTGGAACGTTCTGATGATGTCGTTGTGCTGTCTGGTCAATTTGGCTGGAATGATATCGGCAGTTGGGATGCACTGGGGGCAATCTTCCCTCCGGATGAAGCAGGCAACATTATCAAAGCGAATCATGTGGGTATCGATACACATAATTCGATCATCTACGGAAACGGCCGACTGATTACAACCTTTGGCGTAGATGGGTTTATTATTGCAGACACCGAGGATGCACTCTTGATTTGCCCCAAGGACAAGGCGCAGTCTGTTAAGGAGATCGTCGATCTGCTGAAGGAACGTGGAATGACCGAATATATTTAAGGCATAAATAAGTTGAACTTAAGATTTTCCTAAATCGGTTTTAATCGTACCTGCGGTGAATGTTTGGACTTCCGGCCGCTGTTGTCTCCAGATTTCTTGATTTATTCCGCTCTTTGCGGATGAAATCCGGAGACAAAGGCGGTCGCTATCGCTCCTACAGTTCCAAAATTCCCCTCCGTTACTTTTACCTTTTCTTAAGTTTTTAGTTCAACTTATCTAGAAATAAAAAAACAGATCATCGCGGTTACGCTAATGATCTGTTTTTTTACGTCCAGGCCCACAGAAACCCATCCCGATCCCAAGCAATCTTGCCGCCATGCAGCTTTCGGAAAACCTTCTTCACATCTTTGGATAGCGAAGCATTGCCATTCTCATTCACAAATACAAATTGCTCCCCGAAATTCTCCTTAACATATTCAATCGCGGCCGTCTGATACAAAGTGCCGGTAAAGCGAATCTCCTTAACCATCCATTCTGCTACTTCTTGTGCAGTTACTTCCATTACGATACGTCTCCTTTTATTGCGCTCTAAAATGTTTCCTCATTATAACATGAATACAGCCCGATTCGGAAAACGACCGAATCGGGCTGTATAGTAATCTACCTCGGACTGTAGCTAGTCCTTAGGCCTGATATGTATTATTTCTTGCTTGACGAGGCTTCTGTGCTCCATATACTAATGATTATACAAAATCATCTTGGCTTTAGATATACATTTTTTTCGTATTTAGACATAATAATTGTATATCTCCCAGCCTATTTCGACCTATAATTGCACTGCCTCATCTTCCTCTTGGCGTGACACCGCTGGTACAAACGGAGGCAACCCCTCCTTGCTCATCGCGGCCGCAGGCTCCAGACCCAAACAATGGCACATTAGCGGAGCGAGCCGCAGCTGGGGCAGCGCTTGCACCTCTTTTTCCGGTGACAGCACACCGTCTCCAAACGTATATAATGGCACATGCCGCTCTGCAGGAGTAACTCCCCCGTGATAACCGCTCAAGGTCATTCCATGATCTGCCGTGACCAGAATTTTATAGCCCTGCTCCATCCACAACGGTAATACAGTCGCAAGCAAACCGTCTACTTTACGTACAGAATATTCGTATTCCTTGCTCTCCCCGCCATAATGATGTCCAGCATCATCAATGTTCATGGAGTGGATATACAAAAAATGCGGATCAAACGCTTGCCGTAAATACTCGGCATCTGCAAACACATGACTGTCCGGGTATTGATCCTCAAAATAAAAGCTGCCATGCTGAATCGGCTTAGTTACATTGTGCTGATGACGATCCGTAAACGGATTGAATGGCGCAGAACTGTACAGCTCACTGACCCAATGATAAGCAGCCGCGGCTGTGCGCAGATTGGCGGCAACGGCCAGATGGAAGACGCTCTGTTCATGGCTCAGCCTAACGATATGATTCGCCGTGATGCCGTTCTTCGCCACTGGTGTGCCTGTCAACAACACTTCATAAAGAGGGCGTGACAGGCTGGGCAATTCCGACTGGACTTTATAACATGATAATATCCCCTGCTCCACGAGATGCTCCATATAGCCCATATATTTACGGGCTGCATCATATCTGAGTCCGTCCAACACTACAACGATGAGCTTGTTCGTTATTTCCGTCATTGTTGTCCTGCCTCCTCTACTTTATTAAATATATTTATGCGCCTTCTCGTTCTAGATGCAGCAACTGTGAAGGGTCCAGAACCAAGGTAACTTTATCTTGTTCTCCTATTCGCAGAAAGCGCCCATCATTCAGAGAATCGACAGTCAACAAGATGCCTGCTGTATCGACTGTATAACGGATAATATTGCCCAGTACAGACACCGAATGAATGATTCCACTCACCAAAACTTTACCGTCTGCTACATCCAGGTAACCTTCGCCCTCCAGCAACAGGGATACTGCTTCTGGGCGAATGGCGAAGCTTTCGGAGGTACTCTCCACTCCGCGGAACAACGCCATAACTTCGCTTCGGGTCAAAACATTATAGCTGCCCATGAAGCGGGCGACGAACTCCGTACGCGGCGCTGTATACAACCCCTCCGGTGAGCCATCCTGAACAATCCGTCCGCCATTCATAATGCAGATCCGGTCGGAGAGAATGAGTGCTTCTTCCTGATCATGGGTGACGAATACCGTCGTCATGTTCAACCGCTTCTGAATATCACGGATTTCCGTCCGCAGGTTCTTGCGGATCTTGGCATCCAGTGCGCTTAACGGTTCATCAAGCAGCAGTACCTTAGGCTGGACTGCCAGCGAGCGGGCTAGTGCGACACGCTGCTGTTGCCCACCCGAGAGCGACTGTGGATAATCATCCCGTTTAGCTTCCAGATCGACCATTGCCAGCAGTTCCTCACAGCGGTTGCGGCGTGCGGTCTTGGATAACCCGCGCATTTTCATCCCATACTCAATATTCTGGCTCACACTCAGATTGGGAAACAGTGCATAGGATTGGAACACCATCCCCACCTCTCTGTTGCGGGGAGGAAGCTTCGCCAAATCCTTGTTCTCCAGAACAATCCTGCCCCCATCAAGCTCCGTAAGGCCTGCAATACAGCGGAGCAGCGTACTTTTTCCGCAGCCGGAAGGCCCGAGCAGCGTCACTAACTCTCCTTCACGAATCTCCAAATCCACATCGTCCAGTACACATGAATTCCCGAACATTTTGCGCACACTCTGCAGCTTCAAATAATCCTTCATCCCTGCACCCCTCCCCCCATTTTTTTACCAAGCTTCATTAGTACCATTGACAGGACCAGAATAAATACAAAATAGGAGATGGCAATCGCACTCGCCAAATGTCCGCTTTCTCCAACGCGTTGATACAAATACACTTGGATGGTCTTAATATGACCGCCGACCAGCATGTTGGTAAGCACAAATTCACCAAACAGGACGGAGAACGATAACAGTGTAGAGACGATAACCCCCGGCCAAATATTAGGCAGAATTACATTTACAAAAGCCGTTCTACGGCGGGCACCCAGCAGTTCAGCTGCATTCAGCAGTTCTACCGCAGAAACTGTTAACAGACTGTTGCGGATGCCTTGATACATATAGGGGAGAATGACTACAAAATAAGCGCCGATCAGCAGATAGGCCGTTCCGGCAATATTCAGCGGTCCCGAGGAATAGGTACGAATAAGCCCAACTGCGGCGACTACGCCCGGCACGGCATAGGGCAGCACAACAATGCCTTTCATAAAGCTCTCCCAGCGCGGAAAATAGAGGGTAATCACAAAGACAGCCGGCAGCATCACGGCCAGACTTAGCGCCACACTGATAAAGCATAAATAGAGCGACGTCCACAACGCCTCCAGAAAGCGGATATCCTTGAACATTTCGCTGAACCAATTCAGCGTCCAGCTCTTAGGCAGCAAACTATTTTGCCAGTCCTGCGCAAAGGCATACAGACCAGTGGCTAGCAGGGGAAGCAATAAATAAACCATCAGCAGCAGTATAAAGGTACGCGGTGCAAAGCCCGCTTTTCGTGTATTCATGGTTACATCTCCTCTCTGGCCGCAGGCCGGAGGCGCTGCACAGTATTGCCTTTGGGCTGCGGTTTCCCGAGCAGACCGCTGCCGCCGAATCGCTGTGCGCGCCGAAGCATCCGGTGATTGAGATACACAGCCAGCAGGGTTGTCAGCGCAAGCAGAATAGCAAGCGTGCTGCCCATCTGCGGCTGAGTGACGACATCACCGGCGACCAGCGATCCAATTCTTACGGCGAGCAAATTATAATTGCCGCCAACCAGTGCATACGCCGTTGCATAAGCGCCCATCGCATTGGCGAACAGAATGCCAAGTGTGCCGAAGATGGCCGGAGCCAGAATCGGCAGGCCGATGGTTTTCCAAAACTGCCAAGGTCCTGCCCCCAACAAGGAGGCGGCTTCTCTCCACTGCTCTCTAATCCCATAAAACGATGGATACAAGAGCAACAACGCTAGGGGAACCTGAAAATATACATAGACCAGTATCAGCCCCGACCAGCTGTACAGGTTGAAATCCGAGAACACACTCCAGCCCC
Source organism: Paenibacillus monticola (assembly GCF_009664975.1). Taxonomy (GTDB): domain Bacteria; phylum Bacillota; class Bacilli; order Paenibacillales; family Paenibacillaceae; genus Paenibacillus_AQ; species Paenibacillus_AQ monticola. Next base: position 13,788 of record NZ_WJXB01000008.1, on the reverse strand, counting down.
ACTGTTTGAACAACAGCGTAAACACGCCATTATTCCCCAGCAAAATAATATAAGCGAAGGCCAGTGGAACTCCTGCAAAATTCGAGGTCATATTGGACAGCATCAATAGTCGGTCCCGCACAGCTGGAGTAAAACGGGTGATGCAATAGGCGCATACCAACCCAATCACTATTCCGAGTAGACTGGAGGAAATGGAGATCAGCAGGCTGTTCTTGATCGCCTGCATATAATAGGCGCTCTGCAGCGCATGCAAATAATTCCCCAGCGTAAAACCTGTTCCGTCCTCGTTGCGAAAGCTGCTTGTCAGCATAGACAATATAGGTACAAGCTGAAACGCCAGCACCATCAGTGCGAATGGGATTAGTGCTAGAATCACGCCGCGTTTTCTCTGTTTCATCTTGGTTTCGCTCCTTACATGGAAATAAAAAGCGGGCGCTTCATCGCAAACCTGACGAAGGCGCCCCAATATTTACAATTCACTTCATTTAGAAATAACTAGTTCAAGTGGACAAGTACACGCTCCTGCCACAGCTGTGGAATGCTCTTGGCTGTTTCTTCCCAAACCTTATAATCACCAACAGGCTTAGCGTTGACATATTCATCTGCTGGCAGTAATTTTGCAGCCACATCGTCCGGCAGAATAACGCTATCACGGATAGGACGGGCATATCCTTTAGCCAGATTAATCTGTCCGGCATCGCTGAGGATGTATTCCCGGGTCAACTTAGCGGCATTAGGATGTGGAGCCCATTTGTTGATGATCGTTGCATAACCACTCACAACACTGCCTTCCTTCGGAATAGCAACGTTGAAACCATCCTTGTTGATCTGGTCTCTGTAGTTCAGTGCGTTGAAATCCCATAACAGCGTTACTTCAACTTCACCCTTTTCAATATTGGCAGGCGAAGCTTCGGCATTGGAGAGACGACCCTTTTTTGCTAAATCCTCAAAAAAAGCAATTCCCGGTTCAATGTTCGACTCATCGCCACCAAAGGCAATCGCTGCAGCCAACACGGCCATCTGCGCTTGTGCTGCTTTGGTTACATCGCCAACAATAATTTTGTAGTTGCCATTCTTCAGATCTTCCCAACTTTGGGGTGGGTCGGCGACAATTTTAGTGTTAGTTAAAAAGGCAATAGTACCTTGATAGCCGACAATCCATTGTCCATCCTTGTCCTTAGCCCAAGCTGGAATTTCGTCCCAGTAGGAGGTTTTGTAAGGCTGCGTTACCCCTTTATCTACCGCAACGGGTCCAAAAGCGATCCCAACATCGCCGATATCTGCGGTTGGCTTATCTTTTTCTGCATCGAACTTGGCAACTTCCTCTGCGCTCGACATATCTGTATCTGCATGTGTAACTCCATATTTCCCAGTAATATCAGTCCATGTATCCTTCCAATTGGCCCAAGTATCCGGCATACCTACGCTGACCACGCTGCCTTCTTTCTTGGCTGCAGCTTCAAGCTCAGGCAGGCTTAACTCTTTAACCCCCGCATTTCCGTTCGTGTTATCAGCATTGGCTTCCGAATTTGCACAAGCAGCAAGCAACAGGACGAGCAAGGACAGCATTAAACCCAGCAACCATTGTTTCTTGATCCCTTTTTTCATGATTTCCCTTTCACTCCTATTTCTTTATTTGCGGGCTTCTCTCTATTCCAAGCTGTTCTCTACCCTCCTGCAGTATAGAGGGCTACTATTTCCGTGGCATTAAACCAGATAGGCACATTTGTAAAAGACTGGTTAACTCTCAAGTCTACTCTTGAACCAATCCAGCATCTCCGGAAATACTTCATCTAAATAATTCATAGTACAGTGCTCTCCATCTTCAAAGTATCGAAGTGTCTTTTCACCCTTAGCCCAGCTCATGATTTTATCTGCGTGAGTTCTGGGCGAGGGCATCACTTCGTCTTTTCCTGCATGATAAAATAACAAGGGCGAGCGAAGAGCAGGTTCTTGTGCAATATCATAATCAAAGGACTGAACAGCCTCTTCCAGCGTTTCGCAGCCCGTCATATACGTAACCCCTCGCTGCCAAATGGGATTGAGTCGTTGAAGTCCATGAAGTCCGCCGATATAGGTCAATCCGCTGTTGCCAACCGTGCACTTCACCCGGGGATCATGCGCAGCTGCGACAGGTGCTAAATAACCGCCTAAGCTGAAACCTACCAAACCTATTCGGTTCATATCGATTTCACAAAGCTGCTGCTGCTCGAACCAGTCCATAATCGCCGATACCGATTTATGATATTCCCGGGCATCAAACTTCAACTCTTTCCAGAGTTCACCTTGACCCGGTCCATCAAATGTAAAAAAATTAAACCCCTGCTGGTTAAATAGCGAACCAAAGTGATGCCCTTCCGCTTCCTTAATATTGTCCATGCCATTCACGAAAATGATCAGAGGTTGGTTGGGAGTGCTTGATCTCCTTAAATAACCTGGAATCCTCACACCATTGAACGGTATCTCGACTCTTAGCGGTCGATCTGTCTCATTATATAAAGAGATTGCTTTACGATAGCTCATTCTCGCTTTTTCCTGCGTTCTTTCTTTTTGCTGGCTATCGATAAAGAAGATATGTTGACCCGCATGATAGCAGGCAACAGCCTCATGAAATAAGGCTCTGGCCGTACACAGGTTGCCCTCCGCCAAAGCAAATTCTGCTTTTTTGTATACAACATCGCCTTCCATTGTCCATTCCCTGCACCATTGCTGCCAATGTGCGACTCTAGCCACTACCCTTCTCAATCTCCCGTAATCCGTTCCAAATAACAGGAATCTTCCGTACCATTTGTGATAAACCCTCTTCTCGCTAAAAATAAACCGGAATGCGAATCTTTCTTGCCAAGACAGCTTTACCATCACGATCTCCACCTCTCTGAATGAAATTTTCGTTGCTATAATTATAATAGCTATAACAACTATTTATGCAAGAAGAAACGGCTTCGCCGTCCTTTTATGGACGGTACCCGCTTCTTCGAGAAATATAAGGATAAGTTATCGTGTGAAACCTATAAAGTCTTATATTTCAAAAAAAATCACTCGGCATTCTTGCATATCTTCTCTAATACCTTCTGGAACATTACAAGTTCCTCATCCGAAATGCCTTCTCTAAATTGTTCATTGAACAATTGAACATCGGGAATAAGATCGCTAAACATCTCTTTTCCTGAATCGGTGAGATAAATGCAATAGCTCCTTCTATCTTTATCATGTTCCTCGCGTGCAATATATCCCTTCTTGGAGAGCACATCCAGTATACGAGTCACATTGGTTTTGTCTTTAAAGGTTCTTAGGGCAATTTCGCTTTGAATTAATCCAGGTTCAGCATAGAGCACATTTAGTACTGTCCATTGTTCAAAAGTAAGATCATAACCCTTTTCCATAAAAACGCCAAGCAGCTTTCTTTTAATTAAGACCTCGCCTTTAATAATGGCATATCCAATCAACTCGGTATGTTCATAAGGTTTCTCCAAAACAATCACACATCCTCAACATAGTTGTTACATCTATGATAGTTGCAACAACTATCATCGTCAAGGATCTTTCATCTAATTATTACCCCTAATACCTTCCTACCTTCTTCGCGCCCCCACACTGACCACGCCATATCTGTACAACACTCTTTTGCCGAACCAGCCGAACAGCCGGTCTGTGAAGAAGCCCATAAATCCAAGGCAAAAGAGGCCAACAAAGATCCAATCCGTGCGAAAGAACAAACGTGAGTTCCAGATCAGATATCCTACACCTTCGTTGGAAGCGATCATTTCTGCGCCGATAATAGCCATGTAGGAGGTACCCATCGCCAGCCGTACACCTGTGAAAATATAAGGGATGGTAGCCGGAACGATCACATGCAGCAGGATTTGCCACTCATTCGCCCCCATGCTGCGGGCTGAGCGGATTTTGTCCTCCTCCACCGACATTACACCTGTTAAAGTATTCAGCACCACGATAAAAAAGGTCGCGTACATAATCAGCGCAATCTTCGACTGCTCACCGATCCCGAACCAGACCAGAAACAGTGTGATGAAGGCAATGGGCGGAATAAAGCGGATAAAGTTCAGGAACGGCTCGGCAAAGATCCGGATCACATTTACTTTTCCGATGATAAGCCCCACTGGAATGGCGACTAGACTGCCTAGAACCCAGCCTATCAGCACGCGGTAAAAGCTTATGCCGATATATTGCAGCAAGGTGCCATCCTCCAGCAGTTCTTGCCCACCCTTCAGAGTACTCCAGGGTCCGGGAATAACATCTACACCGTAGATAAATGCTCCGAGCTGCCAAATGCCAAGGATGGCAATCCACAATAAGGATACGGAAATCCATTTCTTCTCGATCCATTTCATCATATATCCCACCTAATCCTGTTCTTCAAAATGTCGCTGAATCTGGTTGTATAGCGAGTAGAACTCCGGCGAGGCTACATCCCGAGGATAGGTCAGCGTGTTCTCATAAATGTCGGTGATATTGGAGGAAGGGCCTACAGACATAATGCCAATGCGCTCTCCCAGCAGCAGGGCTTCCTGAATATCATGGGTCACGAAAATAACCGTATTATGTGTCTCCCGCCAAATATTCACCAGCTCCTTCTGCATCGTTCGGCGGGTCATCGCATCCAAAGCTCCAAACGGTTCGTCCATCAGCAGAATGGCCGGTTCATTCGCCAGCACCCGTGCCAGCTGGACACGCTGCTTCATGCCTCCCGATAGCTCCTTGGGGAACTTTTCTTCATGCCCATTCAGCCCTACAAGTGCGATATAGCGGTCTGAGATACTGCGCCGCTCCGTTTTCGCTGTCTTCTTCATCCGCAGACCAAACTCCACATTCTCACGAACAGTCAACCAAGGAAACAAAGAAGAGTCTGCCTGCTGAAAAACAACCGCCCTATCTCTGCCCGGCTTATTCACCTCAACATTATCCACCCGCAGGTTGCCGCCGGATTTGGAAACAAAGCCGGCGATCATATTCAGCAGCGTCGATTTTCCGCAGCCGCTCGGGCCCAGCAGCACGAAGAATTCTCCGCCTTTAATGACAAGGTTTACGTCTTTAATAATGTAATGAAGCTCTCCGGCTGCTGGCTCACTGTAGCTTTTGCGGAGCTGCTCGATATGAATCGTATTCTGCTTGGCAGGTAAAGACATGTTAAGACACCTCCTGAAAGTTTTGTGAGTATAGACATCTTGGAATAGCATCGTACAAAACTCGCTTCGTAAGCATACGCATAGTTTTGTGTGCATACTTTCATAAACTATTTCTCGTACGTAACTGCCTCTGGCAGCGCCTGCTTCAGCGGCTCCAGACTCAGCTTACTGCCCAGATCGAAATCATTTTCAATAATGCCGGTATCGACCATATATTTCTTTTGATTGGCCAAACTGTCATAGGCCGCCTGTGTAAATCCAACTTTCCAAGGGTTAGTCGGCAAGTCCTTCAGCGTAGATTCCTTCGGCTGCTTCACTTCTTTGAACATAATGTCAGCAGCCTCATCCGGATTGGCCTGGGCATAGGTAGCCGCTTCATCAACCGCCGCGAGGAAATTGGCGATCCCCTCAGGATTCTGCTTCGCAAAATCATTGGATGTCACAATTCCCATGCCTAGCCGAACCGTCGTCTTAGACATGTCCGTAAGTTCATGCACCCCTTCAAGGGCATTCAGCTTATCACTAAGCGCAGAACCACTAAACCAAGCTGCGTCCACATCGCCTTGCTTTAGGGCGATATAGGCTTCATCAAAAGCTCCTTGTCCCGTCAAGATCACATCACCAAGGGCAATATGGTTCTCCTTCAAATATTCGTCCCACAGGTAGGGCAGAAATGTGCCCCGCATAAAGCTTAAGTTCTTGCCCTTCAAATCCTCCGGCTGCTGAATAGCATCCCTAACGAACAATTTCCACGTTGCAGCTGCTGCATCTGTTGCCAGACCGGCTGAGGCAATAATAGAATAATCCCCTTTGGCTACTGCATTCAGTACAGGGAAATCAGCACCATAAGCAACATCCACTTGTTTAATGAATAGTGCATTTACACCTTCCGCAGGTGTACCAAAGTTTATTAATTCAGCATCAATCCCATGTTTGGCAAAAATCCCTTTGTCCACAGCCACACGAAACGTCGCATTCGTATTGATATCAGCAATTTTGATCTTCAAAGTCGCTGGTTTGTCACCCGTTGTTCCTTCAGACGCAACTGCGTCTCCTTTGGAGCTGCAGCCTGACAAGAGCAGGACTAGTGATAGGGATAAGAGCAGAAAACCTGAACCAAACCATGATTTTTTCAAGTGTACGCACCTCTTTATAATAGAATAGTCTACTTGGCTGTCCGGCTGCTGCTCTCATCTGTAGTGGCTACGCAAGCAGCACCATCCATGAACGGTAGGGTAGTTGCAACGCTCACTATAGAATCTGAGCCCTTTGGCGCTGCCCCCGGTACTCGGAAGCTGGATACATCTATCGGCTCGATGGCGATTTCCTCTGGCTTATTAAGCTGTGGTATCCATTCATACGGCACACGATAGGAACGGTAGACCATATTCGTATTTCTCCGGTTGGTATATGGTGAAATATATTCCCAGACCAGCTCATGCTCAGGCGTAACTTCAAATAGTCGGCCATTAGAACCTTCGGTAATGAGCGTATTACCATTAAATAGGCGTTGTGCGGAGCTGATATAAGGACTGTAGAATTTATATGAATCGGTCGGAACAGAAAACCCGGCCTCGGCAGCGGTATACTGCCATTCGATTTCCAGCGTCACCGGGTTAATCTCCAGAATCCGTGAGTGGTCGCGGAGCGCATTCTTTTGTCCAATGGGTGAGGAAGGATTGGGAAGGCCATAACCGCCCCAGCCGCCGTTATCAAACACGAGCAAATTACCTGCTCCTGGCAAGCCCTGCGGAATAATGTGCGCGTGATGTTGGCCGATAATCCAGTCAATATGCTTCACTTCCGGCAGTGAATAGTCTGGTCCAAGTCTCCAGACGATGGCACCACTGCTCTTTTCTGTAATGGCGATGATGTTCGCTTCCCGGGCATCCCAGATAATGTTATCCGGATGGAAACGCTGGTCGCCTGCATCATAAAATTTATTAGGACCCACATAAGAGGCCGAGTTAATATGCAGCCAATCGCCAACCCCGCCGCCAAGATCCCCGAAGGACCGCGTGTTCGGATCACGAAACAGCACGTTTTTGGCCGCTTCATCAAAGCCCAGTTCGGCAAAATGGTCACTGGCGGCCCACTCCCAAACTATCTTCCCTTCCCAATCCACCTCGATAATGGTGTCGTCTAACAGCTGTTTGTCAGAGATTTCGTGGTTATAGAGGTTCTTGTGAGCCAGGATAAGGGTCTTTCCACTATCCACCTTCGGCTCAAGCCCTGGTGCGTAGTAACCTACCGGATTGCCTTCCCGCTGATAATCATGATGCTGACGTGCGTACCATAACGGCTCATAGCCCGGGTCCTCGATATGCTCGTAGCTATTATATTTCCAGACGATATTACCGTCCCAATCGACCTGTACCAAGTCTACATTATCTTGAATGCCGAACTTGGGATCTCGTCTGCCCGTGCTTCCCAGCACATAACCACCCGGGAGTATTTTGGCAGGAAAGCCGATCAAGCCTTTCCACAGATGTACCTCTTTGCCGTTCATATCGATCAAGACGACGCCTTCATCTCCTGCCTGATATACGGTGTACCCACTCCAAGCCTTACCCTTGTTATATAGTGTTGCTCCTGTTGGATAAACGGTTGAATGTCCCATTGATTCATGTCTCCTCTGCTCTTTTAGTAGCTTAGATAATTACTCTTCTTCGTGCTTCCCTGCGGCTTCTGTTCAGGAGCTGACGGGATGAAGGTTTCAGCATTCTGCTGCACCAGTTCCAAAAGAGCATCCGAGAAGCCCTCCAGATTGCTGATGATCCGCTCATAGAAGCGGCTTTGCAGAGCCAGTTCCTCCTCCGTAAAACCCTCGAACAGAAGCGTAATACATCGGGCCCCGATGTTGCCGTTTCGTTCATACATTTCCCGGCCCTTATCCGTAATGTCCAGCAACACCGTCCTACGGTCATCCTCTTTGCGCCTGCGCACCGTATATCCGCCTGCCTCCAGCTTGTCGCTTATTGCGGTGATAGCACCAGAGGTGAAATCCAGTTGCTCCGCCAAAGAACCCAGCTTCTGCTCACCTTCACGGATGATTTTGTGTAGAATCAGCATCCCCGGCAATGTTATCCCCTCCACCGAAACCCGATCCCGTTCCTTCACGAACCTTCGGACCATTTTGCGAAACAACCAATCCGCCTGCTCCAACTGCTCCCAGTGTTCCTCGCTCATCTATTCCTCCGCATTTCCGCCTCTGTCCGAACACAAAAAGACTCCCGGCACATCATCCTCTCTTAGGAAATGTGCGGGAGCCTTTGGCTGTCCAATCGGCTCAATATATTATTTTACTGTTCATTTAATTAGTGGTGAAGTATTTGTGATATCATATACCCCTTTAATCATACCTGTCAAGTATGTTTTAATAAGGCAATAAAAAAGATACCCTCGAAGGATGTCTTCTGTTGCTTTAGCTTTTCTAAGATAACGTAATCACGTATGCCATAAACTGATAGGCATTGTCCTTCAGGACCGATGTGGAGGTTAAGAGCTTCTTGCCCGAAGGGCTCCAGCGCAGCTTGTCTGAGGCCTGCATATCGTTGGAAATCGGAGTTTGCTCTCCTGTCTCTACTTCGGTGATAAACAACCGGTTCTCGTTGCCATTCTCGGAAGTGGTAGTATAGGCTATCTTACTGCCGTCGGGAGACCAGCTGGTGCCGAACACTTGCGTGCCGGAAGCCAGTGTGGAAAGTTCATTGCCTGCGGTATCGCAGAGGGACAGCGTCATTTCCGTAGGTGCAGTCCGCTTCACCAGCGCCAGCTTAGCCCCGTCCGGTGAAGGGATGGCCCACATGACCCCTTTAGCAATAACTTCCGATTGTTTAGTTCCCGTATCATAGGCGATCAGTTGGCTGTCCTCATGGGCAATGTAATAGATGATCGAACCCGCTTGCACCACGTTATGCACATAACCCACTCCGGTCTTGACTGCAATCTCACTCTTACCGGTCACATCGGCTCTAACAATATTACCTTCCATATTCGGAAAAATAACATGCTCGTTATCCGCCCACTCGCCCTCTGTAGTCATGAATTCCGCATCACCTGTCTTTACGGACACACCAGTCTCCATATCCATAATGTAGCCGATCCCCGTAGCCTCATACACCTCTTTATAGAACACATGTTTCTTGTCAGGCGACAGCAGCGCGAAACCAAGGCTCTGCTCGCCTTCCTTCAGCGGTGTTTCCTTGCCGGAGGCCAAGTCACGCAGATAGAAATTATGCGGATAACGCTGCTGACCTTCAACAGTGACCGGGGTCTGTTCTTTGTTTTCTTTGTCCACAACCAGCATGTCCTCACTAACCCAATCCATTCCCCGCACGCCCTCCAGCTTATCAATGCTCGTAAGTTTGAGCTTCGTATAGACGGATTGGGTAGTGTTATCCATCACGGTGATCTTTTTCCCCGACTGCTCAATGACTTTCCGGGCTTCTGTCTCTCCAGTGCCGCAAGCAGCAATGGACAGCAAGCTAACTGTACTAAGCAGAATTAGCACTGTTTTGCCGAGCTTATTGTTAATGATCTTCTGCATGAATGCTGTCCCCTCTCGAAATCACATTGTACACCACTGCTTCGGAAGCTGATTTATTGCTCCAAGCATACTAGAGGAATATTTCCAAACCATCACAGGATGTTTCCAAGTTGTAAACATTGGCGCACATCTACCGTTAAAGCCGATACATCTCCTCAGGATATCGCCGGAAAAGATAGCTGGAACGCCGATCCTTCCCCTTCTGTCTCCAATAGAGCAATACTTCCATTCTGCTTCTCCACCAGATTGCGCACCAGTGACAGACCTAAGCCCGTGCCCCCGGATTGTCTGGACCGGTCCCGGTTGACCGTGTAGAACGGCTCAAATATTTTGTCCCTTGCTTCCTCGGGAATGCCAATACCGGAATCTCGAATAGTCAGCCATACCCGGCCTTCTCTGGTTTCACAATGAATATGAATCGTCCCTTCCGGGACATTGTATTTGATCGCATTATCCAGCAGATTGATAAAAATATGCATAAAGCTTTCTCGATCAATCCAGATATGAGCAAGCTCCACATCGAGGGTAATGACCAGGCCGTACCGTTCTGCCTTGCCGCTCATGCGTCCACAAATATCACGCAGGGCTTCCGACACCTCCAGCAACTCTGCCTGTGACTCAAAATCATATTTCTCCAGCGCAGTTAGCTCTAGTACCTTCTCGACCATTTCGTACAGTCGTTGTGTTTCTTTGGCAATGTTGACCTTGGCATCCAGCAGCAGCTTGGGATCATCATCATACATATTAAGCAGATCCACATAGGCTTTAATGGCGGTCAGCGGTGTTTTGAATTCATGGCTGATGTTGCCGATATACTGCTTCTGCTGCTGTTCCAGCGCCTGCAGCTTATTCACAGCCAGCTGCAATTTACGCTGCTCCTCATCCTTGGCTGCGATATTGGTCTCAATTTCCTTACTCATGAAGTAGATGCCTTCAGCCAGCTCTCCCAGTTCATCCTTACGCCGAAACGGAGGGGCTGCGATATAATTGGCACGGCGAATATCCTCCGCCGCTTTCTTTAGCCGTCTAATCGCTGCTGCCGCTCGGTTGAAATACAAATATCCAAGGATAAAGCTAAGGACTAGCACGGCAATCCCCGTACTCAGGAACAAATTCTGCAATGTTCGCTGAAAGCTTTGGGAGCTTTTCAGTGAATATTGTAATTGGACTACCCCCATCTGCTCATCCGGCCCCTGCAGCGGCGCTAAATATAAGAGCGATTCTCCCACACTCTCATAAGCAATTTTATTCTGCAGTGCATAGGCTAGCACTTCCTTCACATCCGGAGTGCCGGACCCCGGATTGCCTTGAATCGAGGAACCCACCAGCAGTCCCGACGCATCATAAAGTGTCACCTCAAGTCCGGTGAATCCAGCCAGTTCTATCGCCAGCTCTCGGCCCCGCTGCTGCATGAACGCCTGCGGCTCCAGACGCACACCTGTATAAAAAGTCTGCTTCACCCGCAGATTGACGGTTTTAACATGCTGGGCCAGATACCCTTCCGTCTGGGTCAGCTGATTCCGCTCCACTCCGCGCAGAACGACATAACTTAACACGCTTACAGCCAGAATCAGCAGCACTGCCAGAAACAGGCTGAATTTCAGTTTTATACTCACTCTCATGAATAATTCCTCGCCTCCGGCACAGCCTTGTATCCAATACCATAAACGGTTTGCAGTATATTTTGGTACGGATCACCCAGTTTTTTACGCAGGCGCTGCATATGGATATCCACCGTACGTGTACCTCCTGCATAATCCATATCCCATACCTGCTCCAACAGTTCATCCCGCATATACACACGCTGAGGATGGGATAGCAATAGTAGCAGAAGATCGAACTCCTTCGGGGTTAATTCCAGCAACACTTCGCCAAGCTGAGCCGTGCGATGATCCGGGTGAACCCGCAGCTCGCCATATTGGATAAGCTCTGTCTTGACCTCGCCTGTATTCTTATCCAGCCTGCGCAGCAACGCCTTTACGCGGGCCAGCAGCTCGCGGATTTCGAATGGCTTGGTCATATAATCATCCGCTCCAAGCTCCAAACCGACGATTTTATCGACAATATCATTCTTAACGGTCAGCAGAATAATTCCAATATCATCGCGATGCTCCAGCTTCCGGCAGACATCGTAGCCGCTCATCTTGGGCATCATCACATCCAATACCATGACGTTCGGATGAAAAGTCAGCGCCTTGCTGAGTGCCTCTTCGCCGTCACCGGCTGTATCCACTTCATATCCTTCACGCCGGAGTGCATAAGCAATTGCGCTTACGATACCCGGCTCATCATCGACTACCAGTACTTTTTTACTCATCAGTGGTTCACCTTTTCACTTGGGATTTAGGTTGTATCCTCTTGAGTGTAGTATAGCGTTGTTTGCGTATCAGGCCAAAGAATTGAATCTTTAGGTTATTTTAAAGTGCGCTTAAGGTTGTTATCAGGTTGCTCCTTTAGAATGAATTTTAGCAAGAGATCTACAACACATCCATTAACGGTATTTCAAAACAAGAAAAGAGGATTTCAATGAATATAAAACGCGTGATGATTGTCGGAACCATGGTTGTTGCCATGTCCTTCGGAGGGATTAACTGGAACAATACTACTGCAAACGCAAGCCCGGTCGCCAAATGGTCAACAACAGGTGTTGCAGATAAAGATGAATTACTGGAGGGCCTAAAACAAGTGTCAGACGAAGAGTTATATGAAGCTTTATATGATGGCAAGTCGCTGCATGATATTGCTGCAGACAATGATGGTAATATTGGAAGTGTGATTAATTTGCAAATTTCTCAGCTCACCAAGCAGCTCGATTTGCGACTAGCTAAAGGAAATATTACAGCACAACAATATACCGCACACAAAGCAGAGTTGAGAGAGATCGTTACTCAGAGCACCTTTACCACCTTTGGCTAACAGAGATGCATATTACAAACAGCCTCTATATAACACCAAAAACCCCGGCCTATATGGAGGCCACTGAAAAAGTCCTTCAGGATCTCAAATAGACATTCTCCTCATTTTTTTGAGGAGAATGTCTATTTTTTTCGGTATACTTAAAGTATCAAATCAAAGGCTGGTGGTCTCCATGCTCCCTGAGCAGCAGAATTTTATCTTGAGCCCGTATATCGAACTTTACAATATACTGATTCCTAAGGATAACTTGCTACGGCGAATGGACGAGCTGGTGGACTTTAGCTTTGTTTATGAGAAACTGAACGAAACCTATTGCCACGATAACGGTCGAACCGCGGTGGACCCGGTCCGAATGTTTAAATATCTACTGCTCAAATCCATCTTTGACTTGTCCGACGTCGATCTGGTGGAACGCTCTAAAACCGACCTGTCGTTCAAGTTTTTCCTACATATGGCTCCGGAGGAAGGGGTCATTGACCCCAGTCTGTTGACCAAGTTTCGCAAGCTGCGACTGAAAGATATGAAGTTACTCGATCTGCTCATTGGCAAAACAGTGGAATTCGCCATTGAAAAAGGCGTCATTCGCAGTAAAACCATTATTGTGGACTCGACTCATACCAAAGCGCGCTATACCCAAAAGACCCCGCAAGAAGTGCTTCGAGAACGCTCCAAAAAGGTACGTAAAGTGATCTACAGTATAGAAGAGTCAATGAAAAATGTTTTTCCGTCCAAGCCGGCTACGGATGTCCTTGAGGATGAAATCGAATATTGCCAGCGGTTGGTTGCGGTGATTGAGCAGGATGGACGGTTTACGGGACTTCCCAAGGTAAGCGAGCCTTTAAACCTGCTGAAAGAAACGGTCGCCGATGATGTGGAGCATCTACAAACCTCGACCGATCCGGATGCCAAAGTGGGACACAAAAGTGCAGACTCTTCTTTTTTCGGATACAAAACCCATATCGCCATGAGTGAAGAACGAATTATTACAGCAGCGACGGTTACGACGGGCGAACAAAATGACGGGAAACAGCTCCAAACGCTGATTGAAAAAAGTAAGGCTACAGGAATGCAGGTTGAAACCGTAATTGGAGATACGGCCTATTCGGAAAAAGACAATCTGTCCTACAGTGCTCAAAACGAAATCGAGCTCGTCTCCAAATTAAACCCTTTGATTACGCA
>NZ_WJXB01000007.1 GCF_009664975.1 Paenibacillus monticola | reverse complement strand
TCTCGACAATCTCACTTTACCAAACGAAGCGGTGTTTTTCTATGTTGGCAAGATCCTTACTTAAACCGACTCCACCTTAACCCCAGCTTGGGGTCAACTCGATTTTGACTCTGCGAAAGTTGAGTTAATATGTATAAAAATGTATAAAAATAAAAGAATTTGGACATTGTTCTACAGGCCTGCAATGCTCCTCTTTTTCATCTATTGCTTCACTCACACAACAAGAAAGCCCGCGTTGAGACACGAGCTTTCTTGACATTCAGTGAGGATTTAATTCAACCCGTCTAACAACGTTTTCAGTTGTGGATCAAGGTTCAAAGTGTTCAACACTAGGGTTAAAGCCTCTGCACGTGTTGCATGACTCTTAGGCTCCATCTTATTGTTTCCTTTACCTGTGATAATACCAGCTTCAAAAGCATTGTTAATAGCAGATTGAGCATAAGAACCCGCTATATCTGTAAATGTACTTTTATTAGTACCATCAGCTAGAGGAGTTAAGTTTACAATTCGTGAGATAATGACAATCATTTCTTCCCGCGATATTGTGCGATCGGGTTTGAATGTACCATCCCCATATCCACTTAATACACCAAGAGAGGCAAGCTTCTCAATCGCCGCTTTCGCCCAATGAGTTCCTAAATCCTCTAAATTCACAGATTTAGGACCAGCGTCCATATAGAATACTTTAGTTAGGATTGTTGCAAATTCTGCTCTAGTAATATTACTATCAGGTTTGAAGCTTTTGTCCCCATAACCTTGTATTACACCTAGATTAATGAATGTATCTATTGTTTTTTTCGCCCAATGGCCATTTGTATCCTTTAATTCAACCTTACCACCAAAGTTATTGGCTTTTTCCACCATGGACCGGATAATATCTGCTTCTTTTGCATGATTTACAATATCACTCATGAAAATATTTTCTGTTGGTGTTGGTGTAGGTGTAGGTGCAGAAGTTGGTGTTGGTGTAGAAGTTGGTGTAGCAGTCGCAGTTGGTGTTGCAGTTGGTATTGCAGTTGGTATTGTCGTCGCTATTGGTGTAGGTGCAGGTGTAGGAGTAGGTGTAGGACTGCTTCCGCTATCATTGTTACTTGGGGTTGGAACTACTGCTACGGTTACCGTTACCGTGTAGTTCTGTGTGGTGCTGTCAGCTGCAACTGCCGTGTACGTTATAGCGTTAGTGAAATCCTGCGCTGTTGTGCCGCTCACTTGTGCAGTGCTGCCCACCAGTACACTCGCACCCGTAGTCATAAACGTGGGGACTAGCGCGGAAGCATCCGTTCCATTTGGCACAGTTAATGCAATAGTCTTATTTGTTTCGTCAATGGTTCCATGTACCTCAGGGGTCAATCCTGCAAACTTAAAGGCGTCTATAGTCTTCGCAGAGTTCGACGCTACGATTACCGTTACCGTGTAGTTCTGTGTGGTGCTGTCAGCCGCAATTACCGTGTACGTTATTGGGGTAGTGAAATCCTGCGCAGTTGTGCCGCTCACTTGTGCAGTGCTGCCCACCAGTACACTCGCACCGGTAGTCGTAAACGTGGGGATTAGCGCGGAAACATCTGTCCCATTTGGAACAGTCAAAGCAATGGTCTTGTTCATTTCGTCAATAGTTCCAATTACCTCAGGGGTCAATCCGGCAAACTTAAAGGTGGAGAGTGCCTTGGCAGAGTTTGACGCTACGATTACCGTTACCGTGTAGCTCTGTGTGGTACTGTCAGCCGCAACTGCCGTGTACGTTATTGCGTTAGTAAAATCCTGCGCTGTTGTGCCGCTCACTTGTGCAGTGCTGCCCACCAGTACACTCGCACCGGTAGTCATAAACGTGGGGACTAGCGCGGAAACATCCGTTCCATTTGGTACAGTTATTACAATAGTCTTATTTGTTTCGTCAATGGTTCCATGTACCTCTGGAGTCAATCCCGCAAACTTAAAGGCGTCTATAGTCTTCGCAGAGTTCGACGCTACGGTTAACGTATATACAACCTTCGTTAACCCATTTTGTGCTGTAACAATCACTTTATAGCCTGTTGCCACAATTGCTGCTACTGTTATTCCGTCTGCTTCGTAGACTTCAAAGGTTGCATTCGCCGGTAGCGCGAACGCATTCTCCAAAGCCCCCAATGTTGTTCCAAAAGGAATGCCTGTTATGGTTTCATTTACTGTACTACCTAAGCTTACTGTTCCGATTGTGGATACCAACTTTGCATCTTCACTTGCTTGTCTAATATCCTTGAGATCAACTGTTAATGTTTTTATGCTTGTTGGAGTTGCAACTACTCGGACGGAAATCGTATCTCCCGCAATTACGCTAATATCATCGACAAAAGAACTTGTGATCGCAGTATAATTTATATTGCCATTAAACGAATACTCCATGCCATTTGCAACGTTGTTCAATTTGGTTGTTCCGATATTGCTCCCTTGAGTCAAGGCTGTGAACTCCCATAATCGTGGGTATTGACCTGGAGTAATATACCATGCTGGGCCAACATCCCAGTTTTTCATTTCTGTAGTTAACTTACCAACACCCATTCCTGTATTATCCGGTTGTCTTGTTGTTTCAATGTCGTAGTAGCTGTTCTTGAATTGGGATAGCATTGGATAATATCCTGCCAAACCGCCAACTATATAAAATCCCCACACATTTCCCATGGCGTAGCTGTTAATAATTTCTGAGGTGAAGGCAATTTGTCCCACCAATCCGCCGACCGTTTTGTTCCCAGTCACACTTCCCGAAGCGTAGGAGTTGTTGATTGGTAAATAGGTACTTCCTACTAAACCACCTACCTCAGATGTACCACTTACATTTCCTGAGGCATAGCTGCTACTAATAGTAGTAGCTCCTGATACAAAAGGTACATCTCCTATCAAACCACCTACTCCAATAGTACCACTCACATTTCCTGTGGCGTAGCTGCTGCTGATTGAACCGAGATCAGATCCGACCAAGCCGCCTGTTTTTTCAGCCCCCCACACGTTTCCTGTGGCGTAACTACTGCTGATTGTTCCGCTCATTCCTACCAAGCCGCCTGTATTATCAGATCCCCACACATTTCCTGTGGCGTAGCTATTGCTGATTGTTCCACCATAACTTTGTCCTGCCAAGCCGCCAGTAAGACTGCCCCCACTCACACTTCCTATGACGGAGCTGTTAATAATTGTTCCGCTGTTCGTTCCTACCAAGCCACCTGTTTTGTCATCACCCTGCACATTAATTTGTTTAAGAGTTATATTTTTAATCGTACTACTATTTAAAACACTTCCGAAAAGCCCTGTATCTGTATTATGAGTATTTATTATTAGATTAGAGATTGTAAAACCATTCCCGTCCATAACGCCTCCAAACGGACCTATTGGCAGCCAGCCCTCGCCTGCTGCATAGGTGCTTAAATCAATATCTGCAGTCAGTTTGAAATAAACATCTGCTTCTAAATGAAGCCTGACCTCATTGAGTTGAGCAGCAGTTGCAATTTGATAAGGATCATTTAGTACACCTGTTCCTCCATCAAAACCATTAAAAGCCGTTGCAAAAGCGTTCCCTCCTCCAATAAGCAGCCCATTCATTCCACCTAAGAGCATCAACATCACTAGCAAAATAGATATTCTTTTTTTTAATAGGATACGCATTCCAATTCCTCCTTCAAATTTCCACGTTACTACTCATGATTGAACCAAGTATAACAACCTCCAATGATAGCAAAATGACAAACTCTATCAACAAATGCTAAAGAGCGATCAGTTGTTGTTTGCATTACACTTTGCTTATTAGGTTATGTTATAATGAGTTTCTTATCGTAAATTCAGATGAATAGAGGACAAAGAAAATGAAATGTAAAATTAATAAGAATGCATCTAAAGTATTAAAAGATATGTTGAGTAGTCAAGCAGGGCAAGGCAAGATGATTCGTGTAATTATCACTCAGAATCATGGAAATCATGGTCATTATGATGTGACTCTTGATACAGCTACTGAGCATGATGAAATTGTCAAAACAGATAAAGATATCGACGTATTGCTAGATACACGCGAACCTCTTTTGGATGGGGTTTGGATTCAATATTTTTATGTGCAACCAGAAGGCTTCTTTATAACAAATCCTTCTACCGGATTCAATGAAAAATAAGCAGGGAAAGAGTTCGTTTGAAAAATGTGAAGGTTTCATTAAAGGCTCCCATGAGGGGGCTTTTTTTCGCGCTCCCAGCAAGGGAACTTTTCTCTAGGGTAGAAGTCCCGAATGGTGGAGGCAGCTAATCTAAATTAAGTAGATTTGCACCAATGTCTTTATAGTTTTATAATTGGAGCTTACAGAATCGTATTACAGGGAGGAACGGGTACTATGGGGAAAAGTGGAAAATACATGCTTGTTGGTGCACTTCTGACAGGGGTAGGCGTCTCTTTGATGACCTATACAGCAAGTCGCTATACTTCATTTAAACGAATCGTAACCAACACCATCCGTTTGGAAGAAATCGCCTCGCTAGAAATCACGCGATTGTCGTCAGTTCCCGGTGAGAAGAAAGACATTATTATTACTGATCCTGCTGTCATTGAAAGAATTTTTGCTGATTTCTCTCATATTCAATTAATGAAATCGGCCCGAAATGTAAACTCTGACAAAAAGTTCAGCTACTATATTACGATAGTTCAGGCTGACCGCAAGCAACGATTTGATATTATTTTAAAGGGAAGACAGCATATGATTATCTATGAGAATGATTTGAAGAATCCTCACTTGAATGCATATAAAATTATAAGTCCTTATTATCCACAAGCACTGGAGCAGGCTTTTGACGGATTATTGTTGGCATAACCTGATCATAGGTACTATGAACAAGCTTTCAGCATTATAATTACAACATAAAGAGCCTGCGCATACTGCAGGCTCTTTGTTGCTTACCGACCACTGCATGCTGAAACTGCTTTCTATGACTTCTGGTTGATTCCCTGTTAATTTCTACTATCTCTTGGTACTCTGTACGAATCCTACATCGCCATAACTCCAACATAAAAAGCCCGCGCTAAGCGTGGGTTCTCCGTATTTATTATTCCCCTGTAGCACCAGATTCTTCTCATAAGAAATCCAGTCTCTCTAATACCACTGCTAAAAGTAAGAAGTTTTAATTCTTCATTGTAATTAAGACTGTCTGCTTAAATTTTCTGTGTTTGCTTTCTTTACAAGAGGTCATTGAACGAAAGATAAAAATAGGTATAAAATTCCAAAATAATACAAATAGGACTTTGGAATCATTCCGCTGAAAGATGAAATAAAATAATATTAATCCTATAAAAGTAAAAAGACACCACATGTAAAAGTCAGGTGTTTTAGTTATGCAGCTTCACAAGAACTGAATACTAGGGTGTTCGAAGCGAGTGGAGCGAATAAGCGGAAGTGTGAAAGAAATGAATCTGTAACTCGTTGCAACGGTTGTTCAAAGGGAGTCGCGGTCATCGACGTCACGCCTAGTTGAACAGCGTGCAGCAAGAATGATTTTTTGATGGAGAGGCAACATAAGTAGTATGAAGCCGCAGCAAGGGTTCCTCACTCAGATCTGTACAGGTGTAAAAGTAATTCTCCATTATGAATGGAATTCGTGTTTTTTAACCCTCCTCTTCCTATCAAGTTGAGAATGAAATAAAAAACGAAAAGTAGGTAATTCAATTATAGGCTATGGAACTACTAGTAAACGTTTGTCGGGTGGACAAAAACAAAGTGACTTGATACCAGAATAGATAGAAAAGGGAGATATCAATGGGAATCGTAATCATTCTATGTGAAGTTTTATTTTGGGTATTTGTTATTGCTGGACTGTTTACTCGCTACACTCTCCACCAAAAAAAATTAGGTGGAATGCTGTTACTCTGTTCACCGATCGTTGATACCTTGCTGCTGATATTCACATTTATTAATTTGAAAAATGGAGCTGAGGCTTCTTTTGTTCATGGGCTAGCCGCGTATTACATCGGAATGAGCATCGCTTTTGGACGTCCTCTTATTCGCTGGGCCGATCAAAAGTTTGCTTACTGGTTTGCCGATGGACCAAAGCCAATAAAAAGGTATGGGAGAGCGCATGCTGAGAATGAGGTTAAAGCCTGGATACGTCATCTGCTAGGCTTTTGTATTGGTTGTTCAATTATAGTTTTAATGATTAAATTGGTTGGTGATCCTGAAAAGACATTGGAACTTGGAAAACTTATGAAGTTATGGTCTCTACTGTTGGGGATAGATTTTTTAGTGAGTTTCAGTTATCTCTTCTCACCCAAAAAGGAAAAAAACTCCAAATCGATTTAATTAGCAATTTAATCTCCTTTCATCTTTAGCTTACTGAGCTCCCATTACTAATGATGAAAGTGCAAGAATACATGCGTACAGGATGAATCTTTTTATCTTTCATGAAAAGTTCTCTAAAACGCGCAGGAAGGTTATATGATAAGGGATTTTTTTGCTGCATATTGACCGAAAAAGCATATGTATAAAGGATATTTAATGCCGCAATCGATAAAGGTAACACAAAGATAGCTGTCACGTTTAATAGAGGAATTAAAAATAGGAATTCATCTGATGTGGGTTTTAGTTTTAGAATCCTGCTCAGACATATGTACTCAAGTAATTACATAGAGAAGCCGCCTTATCCCCCTCACGAAAAATCCCATGATGGAATGATTCGTTTGGACAATAAGGCGGCTCTTACCCCTTCAATGCTAAAAGTGAAAACCTACTGAAGTTCACTCGCGGTCACTGCAATTTTTATATTAATATGCCCGTTCAATTTACTACCATCGCCTGATGTTACAGAAAAACGACTTTCTGCAGTTGCTTTGCTGCTATTTCTAAAGAAGCTACTTGTGCCGGGCTGAATAACGTATTCGCCCTGGTAAACAGAATTCATGTCTGTCAACAATGCGTTAAGCCTTACAGTACTATAATTAGGAACCCAGATTTTGTAATACCCCATTGCACTATTGGGGTGAAATTCGGCTATATCAGAACCATTATTAGCGGTAAGGTCTTTATCGACAGCTATACTAATCTGCGTAACAGCATTAGTGTTAACCGTCGCTGGTGCTTCTTGTGTAAATCCCATTGGTACGGCAACGGCTAATGACATTACAGCAATCAAGCAAGACAGCATGAACTTCTTTTTCAAATTGACTCCTCCAAAAGACAAGGATATATACTGCAAGCACCTATCATATAAATTATTTTTTCCCATACTAGGAGTATATTGGTATTTTAGGTACCTGGTCAAATTTTTGCCTTAATTTCTTCTTCAAGCGCCTCCGTTCGACCAAAAACAAAAAAGCCCCGCATTAGCAGAGGCTTCTTGCCCAAAGATCTGTCGGCCGAAGCAGGATATTTCCGGTTCGAGTTCCTAAGTCATGAGTTTGAACTGTTTGATGATAAGATTGCAGCAGCTGTTTTGTTTTTTGAATGCTAGCCGGGGTAGTAGCACCGCTATGGTGAGGTTGATCCGGCTCTTTGTATGTCTGAAAAGTGCGCTACGAGATACGAGCGGACGTTACGTCTGACACACTTTGTAAATATCTAGGAGCCTCTTGTTGACATAGAGCCAGAGTCAGAGTCAGAGGTCAAGAAGCACAACTCTGACCAAGTCAGCTTAACTTTCCCCATCTTTTACTGTAAGCATAATATAATGTGAGCTGGCTAACAATACTCCATAGCCTAACGGTAGGAGCTCTTTTAGTGGCACATACCAGATACTTCCTATTTTTTTAGCATTTTTGACCCCAACTGAAGTGCGTTTGTCCCCTTTGCTTAACTGCAGCTCTGTTGCTGAGATATTCACGGTTATTCCTTGCTGTCCTGCAAAATCAAGCAATGGGATGTAGAAGGTATCCTTTTCCACTAAAGGTCCGTTCCCGCTGTAACGAATATACTGATCATCTACCTGAAGTGAAATTGGAGAATTTAATGACAGCAAGCCTTCATATGTGAAATTATCTAAATATGACATGAAATCGAGCAATTCTCTGGACGCCGTAGAAGTTTGAGTAGGAATATGATAGAAGACAGGAGAGAACACGCCCGGATTGGATGTATCATATGAAATTTGAAATAAAACATCGCTAAACCAGTCTATTTTGTATTGATATAATTTGTAGTGTGGTTTAATTTTTTGTATCACGGTCATTGTGTTGAGGTCAAAGATATAATAGGTGGCATCTACAAATGCCAGATGTACTCCTCTAACTTGGCTGGAAATAATCATATAGCGGTTGTTGGGTGAAAACGAAGGCATGCTGAATTCATTAATATAACCGGGTACTTCCAACAACGTTTTTTTGGTATTTCCTTTGATCCAGGTGAGAGTGGAAAATTCCTGACCTGAGCGGATGCTATCCTTCATTTGAAGCTGTCCATTTCCATTTTCCATCAATAAAGAGTAGATTTTTTTGCTCTGATCATGATTGAACTTATTATATATCGTCGGTATTGGAGTAAGCTTCCCGCCATAAGAGACCAAATAATATTTGTCAGTTCCTTTATCTGATAAGGATTTTCCAACGGTCAAATAATCTGTAGTTTCAAATGGTCCAGAACCGGCATTTTTTTGAGGAGTAATCCGCTCGATAATTTCATATTTTCCTTGCGGCAAAATTGCTTTGTTCGTTTGAATGGAGTAGAGTTGGTGCCTGTCCGTGCTAGAATAACCTGCTAACAGTTCATTGTGTATTGTCTCATAGATACCTAAAGAACCATACACCCGAACCGAAAACTTATTATTGATATCCGTGATTTTTTTTAGCTGCTTGGAGTTGAAATCAAATTCATAGAGGGTAGAACCCAGTTTGGCTACTACATCTACATAGCTTTTCGGCCCGGTAGGCGTTAAGACTGAACTCCCGCTCATAGGCCGTTCACCTAATATATATTTGGAATTCAATGAAGGGTCTTCAAAATCATAGGAGTTGGTGATGATCTCGCCGGTATCAAAGCTAGTTTGCTTTACAGTAACAACGATATGTAAATTACTATGTGGATATGAAAAAGCAAACTCAACTTCAGAACGTACCCGTTCCGAGGCAGGAAATGATTTCATAACCGGTATATCGCCGGTTTCCGCATAGGCTGCGGGATTAGGGAAATATCCTGCCCATACTGTTAAAATGAGAAGTGACAGAAGTATCCTGTGCAATTTCTTTGTAAATAGTGAGCTGTTGTTTTTGACATTGTTCAAAATATATCCTCCTTGTAATGATAGCTATGTACATCTTATTTTTATCGGTAAAGGTCCAGTTGAAATTAAGTCACAAACATTTAAATAAGGGAGATGATCCTACATATGGAAATCTAACTGATGCGAATTTATTTATATGAAAGTAGATTTATTTGTTTCTGAACAGTGACGGGGAGTTGAGAAAATGGATCAATCAAAATGAGACAATAGTTTTTATATTTTTAAATACCGATGATTTTTGGAGAGATTATAACGAATTGCTCTCAAGAGGGATTTTCTAGAACTGAAGGAAGATCATTCGATTTTAAACTGAGGAAGCTTATTGGAAATTATATTAATGAAATCTTGGAGGTTAGATCAAGCTTCATTCAGGGAAAGAATATAAATTTGTAGTATCGGAAAGGGATAAGCTCATTGAAAAAATCAATAAGATAATCGAATCAAATAAAACTGCCTCAAGGTAATAGTCATATGGTAATATGTTCCTTAGAGATTGAACTTAATGGTTTCCAACTCGTAAACAGATGAATCCAGCTCGGCAAAGGCGGTCAACTGTTTATGGAAGGGGACCTTTTTATATCACCAACACGGAGATTCTGAACAAGCTGAGAATGACCAATCTGACACGTACCACATTAGATAGGAGTTCGGATATGGACATCACTATAGATGATATAAAATTCATAAGATTGGTGTATCAACTAGCAGCGGAGTCTGCATCATTGAATTATGACCCATTTGCTGCAATTCTTGTACAGAACAATGAATTAAAGTATAAGTCTCTTGACGTAAGTGTTGTTAAATCTAATCCGACACTTCATGCAGAGGTAAATGTTATTGGAGAATATTGCTCCAATAACAAAATATTTTCCTTAGAGGGATATACCTTATATAGTAGCACTGAACCATGTATTATGTGTTCCGGAGCAATCCACTGGTCAAGGATATCCCGAGTTGTGTATGGGGTATCACAAGAAAAACTCAAGGCAGTGAGTAAGGGGAATCAGAAACCAACATGTAAGGATTTATTATTTGGGTCAGGCCGAACGCAAGTTATTGGTCCTGTACTCGAAGAGGAAGGCATGGAGATTTTTCAGAGGTACCCCTTAATCCCAAAGCAAGAAAGACATAAACAAATATTTCTAGATCAATAAATGTGCTCACTCAATCCGATAGATGATCAGCTACACATCTTAAAAACAAGAAATTGATCAGTTTTGTCTGAAGAGTGGTTATATACGTGCGCAGAAAAGATACAGCTAGAGTTCCAATATTAAATAATGAACCTCTGAAAATCAAATATCTTGATTTTGATGGATTTAATGAATTGTTAATGCTCCATTCTAGATAGAAAAGGTGAATCTCGCTATGAATCCATTTATGAGAAAAGTCAATGTCCCTTACGTCAAATTCCGCAAAGCCAACACCCTCCGAAACGACTCGACCCAGCATGACTGGCAGCACTGGGGGGGCTACCGGGATCAAATCCAGCAAGTTCTGGAGCAAACTCTGGAGCATAACTGCTGCGGACGCGGGCATATTTTATTACTCGGGGCCGGGAACGGAAACGATGTGCCCATTTCGTACATTGAGTCTATATTTGAACGGATCACGATTGTCGATATCGATGAAAAAGCGCTGGACCGCTTTCTGACCAAGTCGGCGCACCCGGAAAAATACGAACGAGTAATCATTGATCTGACTGGAGTAGGAGCGGAAGTGTCTTCGCTGGATGACTTGAAAGAAAAGGTCGACGATTTGCTGCCTAACGTGGATTTCTCGCCGCTGCACCCCTCTTTTGACGTGGTCATGAATTTATGCTTCACGACGCAGCTCATTTCCGCCTTTTTTTATCGGAAGAAAAATAAGGTTGCCCATACGCCAGAATTCAGCACTCAGCTGGATCGGCTGCTTGAACGCATTCATATTAATATCTTTGAATCTTTGCGTGGCCTCCTGGCATCGGACGGGGTGATTGTTCATTTAACCGATACTCTGCTGCTGCAGCACATGAAAACAACGGGCTACACCAGCCCGGCTACTTTTAAGACTCTGGAGCTGACGGGAGGAAATCTCCGGGAAAACTTGGACCTGATTTACGAGCATCTGCCGGATCTGGCTGAACAAGGCTTGTGCCTGCCGGGAGCATTTGTCCACGTTCATCCGCAAATTATGCGGTTGTATAAAGTTGAATTAAGGTTTTCGCTGCTGTGGGAGTTCGTCCATGACGAATACGAAGACAGGGATTACTTTGTGAGCGCGCATGTGCTGACCAAGCTGTAGTGGAAGGTAGTTGGACCGGTCTTAGGGAGGACTGACGAATGGGAATGGGCCAAGGGAGAACTCATCTTGGCACTCAGTAAAAATTCTGCATGAGCATAACTCCACCGCAAAAGAACCCGCGTCCGACGCGGGTTCTTCGTATTTTTAGTGAACATACCAGCCAATCTATAAAAAATTATTCATAATTAGATTAATTACACGATCAGATATTTGTTTTTGTGAAGGCTTCGACTGTTCCTCTTCCAAGATATATACGGATTCGAAAATAATTCTTGTGATTAGTTTAATATCAAATCCCCTTCAAAAGTGTGGGAAAAAGTCCTACATTTTAATTAGAATCTCCATCCGTTGTTGAATTAGGTCGGAGTTCTTCTGGAGCAATAAACTCGTGAATGATTTGACGGAAGTATTCGTGATTATAACAGCTGTTGTACATACGCCAGGCCAGTGTTTGGGAGTTGCCAAAAAATAATCGCTCAAACTGGATTTGTCGACCCCCGAATGCACCCGCTCCCAGTTCCCAAGCGAGTCGGAATAATGCGTTTCGGTACCAAGCCTCCGAGACCGTACCTTTCAAATACTGACTGAGGTACGAACCAGCGCTTGTATCGAAGTCGGACTCGGAGAGGATCATGATGAGACCACTTGAACTGAGATTTTGAACCATTTCAATCAGTTCTGGATAAAACTCCGAAAAGTGAACGGACGAAGCCAAAAGTGGACCTTTGTCTGGAACGAGATATCCAAATTTGTCTTGGGAAGCCCCTATTTCAGAAGCAAGTCTTAATGCTTTGAATGTCTCTAAATAGGTTATGGTTCTGGAAATAGGCAGAATAGTATGAGTCTCAAGGACAACGTTCTGTTCTTCCGCCAAAGATTCTAGCAAACCGAGAAAGAACTCGGTTTTTGCAATATAGCGAGTGATGATTTGATGGGCCATATGCGTATGGAAGTGACTCTCGCTGAACAACCGGGAACAGTACAATTCATTTCCGTAATAAAATATACGGTCATGAGGGATAAGAACGCGGTCAAATATAACTAGTGTATCCATTTCTTCATATCTTGAACTTAATGGATGGTCGTAGGCAGATGAGGCTGCGTAGCTTTCACGGCAAAAAAAAGTCATCCCAGGCAGATCATTAGGCACTGCAAAGGCAAACGCGAACGGATTATCATCATCCACAAACGAGGGTGAAGGAGTCGGGAATACAAGCATTTCATCGCATGTAGCCCCTTGTGTTGCCATCATAAAAGCACCGGTTACAATCATCCCTTCATCATTGATTTCTACGATTTTAGCAGCGATAGAATCCTCTGTAGCATCAATCTGGCCAGATATTTTGCTTGCTTGAGGTTGGATGAATGCATGGGATAATGTGATGTCATGATCTCGGCAGTAAGCGTAGTATTTCCTGAGGTTCTCAGCATATTTCGGATTAAGATCCTCAAGGATATCGGCAGCTGTAAACAGAGACATGATGGCTGTATTCATATAATCTGGGGAACGTCCTAAAAACCCATGATGTCTGTTGGACCAGAGTTCAATCATTCTTCTCCGGCGTTGTAAATCTTTAGCATTCTTGGGTGGAAGAAAAGATAGACCAACAGGCTCTCCTGTATCGGGTGAAGGATAGGTCATCAGCGCTAAATAACGCTCATCACACTGCATGTTGTACATTTCGGCTTGTGTTTGTATGAGACCTTGAAATGCAGGATGCTTGGATAAAGGACCTTCGATACGCTTTCCTTTGTACAGGATATTGATATTTTGTCGGTCGATACGTTCGATGTATTGATCACCTGTTTTAATAGGCACACGATTCACCTCTTTGAAAAACAGCTTTGACTATAAAGCCGTGTTATTGCATTTAATATACGTAACCATGATCCACTTTGTACATTGTCCGTACATCGATTGAGAGTGACGTGGGAGATGTATCCAAACTCTATAGAAAAAGGATATCCCGCTAGCCTCTGGGTAGTGGAATACCCTCTTATTTAAAGAAATTCATTGTTCGAGGGTCTTATACTCGCAGTCTTGTTGAGATTAAGAACAGCTTTCCAGCTAATTCTTATTTCTCCCCAGTAGCCAACGCATTCACCTCATAACTAATCCAGTCACTCCAACTGTTGATTGTGCTTTGGATATGTTTATGGATCGAAATCCCCGGCATTTAAAAAGCTTTGTGATTCGTCTGCTCCCTTGCACCAATAACGGTGACGGCCACGGATTGTTACTTCTACCACTACTATTTCTTTAACTTTCATCTACAATGCCGTTGGGGCCAGTATAATTAGTTTAGGTGAAGAAACGGCTATGCCGTTTTATTAATGAAATGGCTCAATAATACGCTTCAGGGTTTTGAACGTTGCTGTGTTTATTATGCTTCTTTTCAAAATCAATTAAGGATATGTATTCTGTTTTAACAGTATTAGCCTCCATGCAATGTACCGTTAAATCATCATCGTCTCCATATTTACTTGTAAACAGCAAATCATAAATGATAGGTTGTAATGCTAGCAGGTAGTCAACTTCTTTTTCTCTATTTCTTTTCCACAGATTAAAAACTTTATTATGTAACCATTTATCAATATACAAAATGAGTACTTTCTTTTGATTCATGTTAGTAAGAATTAAATAATCGCTTTCAACCTCTTCAAGAATTTTCATACAACTCCGAGCAGTATCAAGCAAGCGGCTTTCTTGGTCCGCGCTCACGCCCATATTAATAAACATATTAACTGAACGATTATAGGTCGATGAAGTACACAAAATATTTTCACGATTAATTACGGTGATTATTCCTTCCGGTCTAGCCATTGAATCAAGCAAACAGTAGTTCAAATCCGGACACCATTTTATTTCACTCCTTGTTAATTCTATGCCGGAAAATGTTCCACCTGCACCATGCTTCAATAGCCCATGTTTTAAAGCCTTCATCTGCAAATAAGCGATCGTCATCACCAGTTCATGTCCATCCGCTAAATTGCAACTGATCCATCGATTCGAATACCTTGTCCATTCTTCTATTTCTGCAACTGATCCTATTTCAAAACAATCCCCGAATTTGATAGTTTTTAAATCGAATAAAAGTAGTTTCACTTCATCAGACTCGGAATATCCAATCAAGAGTTGGACATCCGTATAACTGATAGAATTCAGAATCGTATTTATAGCTTCTATTACCTCAATGCCGTATGATATACAATCCTTAAATAATTGTATAACTTCAAAAGCGTGCTTAATATCACTAGCCGCATAACAAATCACGTATTTATTATCAATAATGATGAGCTTATTTTGATTTTCATATACTAAATATTCTCTGTCTTTCTCTTGAAATTCTCCAAATGAGGAGAATTCATTTACATTTGTGTCATTGTTGCTCTTCATTGAGATGGCAGAGTCGGCAATCATAAAAAGTTTGTTTTTTTTGCGCCATGCTAGACAGTATGTCATGTGAACCCCCTATATAGTTTAATCCTTCTGATCTGATTAGCTAACCGAAGCAAGTATTAAGACCGCCCATGCTATATCAATTCTTCGAAGAATTATAATCCCCTCTTAAATCATGTTGAATTCAGAAAAAAAATCCTTTTCAACATTCTTCATTAGATGTATGCATCAGGTATAGTAGAGTGAGCACAAAGAAGGTCAAGTCCTATAAAAATATATTCTACTATTGTAGAATTTTGTAATATAATAGGGCTTGTAAAGGTTGTATGATGGTATTGTTGCGTTAAATATGTTAGTTCTCATTAGCGAAATTAACATCTATAATACTTAATGATTCTTTCAGCTTGTAGTATGTTGACGAAGTAATTACAATACTTTACCGAATACGTTACTTTACTAAAAACAACGTGAAAGTTTCATGGAATATAAAGGTGACGGACTGTAATTGTTATAGGTAGATGGAAGCTGGTGGAGTTTACCGAGGAAATTGGAATACTGAGAAAAATATAAAGCGAGGGCTGAATTTGGGATTAGAAGAAGTTGACGATAGATTCGAAAAAACATTAGCAGACATTAATAAGATGAACAGTAATAGAGTGTTTGATAATTACATTACTAAATTAGCATTTCCTTTTTTTAAAAATTTTACTTTTCATTCCGAAATTAATTTCCAGTTCCCTTTAACTATTTTAACTGGGAAAAATGGTTCTGGAAAAAGTTCTGCACTACATGCACTTTATGGCTCTCCTAAAGGGAAAAATATAAGTGATTATTGGTTTTCATCACAACTAGACCCAATAGAAGATTTCGGAGGAGAAGTTAGAGAACGACATTGTTTTTTTTATGAATATTATTATAATGGGGAAAACAGTTCAGTTTTATACCAAAGAAATCATCATAAGAATCGCAACAGCATGGAATACTGGGAGACATCTAGGCCTAGGGCAAAGTATCGAATGAATACTAATCAAAAGCGATCTAATCCAATTGAAAAGGAATTAGTTTATATTGATTTTAGGAAAGAATTAAGTGCATTTGATAAATTTTTCTATTTTGGAAATATAGATCATTTGAAATCAAATTCAAAACAAGACTATTTAAGATTAAAATCAGTTGAGTTAAAAAATGTGATTGATTCTGGTGAAATCCATGAGATACGTGGTTGTCCACAAAATGAAAGTTCTATCCAATTAACTGAGCCTGAAATAATGGCGATTGGATCAATCCTACAAGAAAATTATAAGGATATAAAGTTAATAGATCATAAACTCTTTCAAGGATGGGGAACGTCCGTTATATGGAGCAAAGATGGGTTTACTTATTCAGAAGCTCATGCTGGCAGTGGAGAGATAGCCGTAGTAATATTAGTTCATAAGGTTTTAAATGCTCAACCAAAGAGTTTGATACTTTTGGATGAGCCTGAAGTCTCCTTGCACCCTGGGGCTCAAAAGCTATTATTATTATTTTTGTTGGAACAAGTTAAAACGAAAAAACATCAAGTTATTATGTCAACGCATTCTCCTGCTTTTGCAGAAGGAATGCCAAAGGAAGCAATTAAAAGGTTTATTCGTAATCCAGATACCAATAAAATAGATATACTGGATGAATGCTTTCCAAGTGAAGCTTTTAAATATTTAGGCCTTTCTTCAAAGTATGATAATGCTAAGATTCATGTTGAAGATGAGCTAGCCCAAAAAATAATATTTAGCGTAATAAAAAATAATTCTGATCGTTTTGATAATTTAAATGTTTTTTTTACTCCGGGAGGAGCCTCGTATATGAAACAAAATTATATATTGCACTATGCACATGAAGATAACAACAAAAACTTTGTGCTTTTTGATGGAGATCAAAGTTATGATGGGTCAATTGTTGACTTAAATACATTAACAGTAAAGGATTTTCACAACAAGGATTACCTAAAAGAACAAATAAAAAGTTTTACAGGACAAGAAATCAATTTTGTTAAAGATGGTGGAAATGGAAAAAGTAGAGATGATCAAATAATTGAAGCTCAAAAAAAATATATTAATTATTACAAGTCATGCGTTAAGTTTCTTCCTAAAACAACGCCTGAAGAAATCATTTGGGACGAAAATTATGTATCTGAAATATTACTTATTAAGGATAAAACGTCTTTTAAAGAGGTGATGGAGGAGTCAGATTACAAAATTAAGATTTTAAAGACTGCAATGGTACTGACGGGAAATGATAATCCTAGTTCAATACGATTCATAGAAGATATGCTCATAAAGAAGTGGATTGAAACAAACGACGAATCTCAGGTTGAAATTAAAGAAATTTTACTTGGATTTATGAAAATCATAAATAATCAAGAAATGGTAATGGGGTGATTTCATATGGAACTAATTGCAATAGATTTATTTTCAGGTTGCGGGGGGTTAACTCAAGGGCTAAAACAAGCAGGAGTAAATGTAGTTGCAGCTATAGAAAATAATGAGAATGCAGCTAAAACTTACAAAATGAATCATCCTGAAATTAACCTTATACAAGATGACATCCGGAATGTAGAGATAAATGATATTTTAAGTAAGTACTCAAACAAAAAAATAAATTTAGTCGCTGGCTGTCCACCCTGCCAAGGTTTTTCTAATATACGTACTCGAAATAGAGGAAATATTATAGAAGATGAAAGAAATACATTAATCCTCGAATATTTAAGAATGATAGAGGGCCTTAAACCTATTTTTATTATTATGGAAAATGTCCCAGGGATCATACATTATCACTATTTTAAAGTAACAGTAAACCGACTGATTGAGTTAGGTTATCGTCTCGATTACCAGGTAATTAATGTAGAAGATTATGGAGTTCCTCAGCGTAGAAAAAGACTGGTACTTTTAGGATCACTTATAGGAGGAGTAGCAATTCCTTCAAATGCAGTGTATAAAAGAACTACGGTAAGAGATTATATAAATAAGCTTCCGTCTACAGAAGAAAGTGACGATCCAATGCATAAAATATTTTCAAAGCATGGTGAAAAAGTACGGAAAATTATTTCTCTAATCCCTAAAGACGGAGGGAGTAGAAAGGATTTACCACAAGAATACTGGCTAGATTGCCATAAAAAAGATGGAATTGGTTTCTCGGATATTTATGGTCGTTTAAGTTGGGATAAAGTCTCTTCTACAATTACAGGTGGTTGTTTGAACCCATCTAAAGGAAGGTTTTTGCATCCAACAGAAGATAGAACCATCACTGCACGCGAGGCAGCTTTGCTTCAAACGTTTCCAAAAGACTATAAATTTCCTTCTGATATTTCAAAGGGGGAATTGGCTCAAATGATTGGTAACTCTTTTCCACCAAAATTTTCTGAGATACAGGCATCTTATTTAAAGCAATTGCTTATTGCAGAGACTACAAAAGTATAAGTGGCGTATATAACGATTCTAAAGGAGTTAATTTTAGTTTGCTCTTAAATGAGCCTTCTCTATTGATCGTGAGTTGATCGAATTTAAGAGTGTTGACTCTGTGTACTCTGCTTAGGGTTTGGCAACGTGTTCTATTTAGTATAATTCAAACGAACGGCTTACATACATTAATAATGATGAGCATGCTAGAAGGCAAGGCCTACATCGGTACGGGGGAAGCAAGTTCTTCCTCGGCCTTTCTCAGGGATCGCCAAAAAGTAAAGTGAGCTTCGGAGCATCAGTTGCCAGAAGAAGTATCCGCCAAAATGGCTTCCGGTACGAGTTTCAGCTTTATCAGTAAGCCATGTAGTTAAGTCTATGGTCTGTTCTGGTACAGGTGACTTAGTATCAGCAAGCAGAGCAGACCGCCAAACAGACCACGCGGGAACTGCTCGGTGACGGGTTCAAGATCCAGTTGGTCAGTTCGTCTGTTGTCTGTTCTTAGTTAGAACTAACCGACCACCTACTCTGTAAAAAATCTGATTTCAGAGCGCTCTCCCGTTCTCACACGATGTATTTTAGAAGCGCCAATAAATTCTTTAATCTCATTCAGTTGTAACTACTTTTTCTAGTTTTTGGTTGACTCCTAGTTGACTTGAGATACCACTTGGCACTCTGTATGAACTCTACATCACCATAACTCCAGTACGAAGAGCCCGCGTCATACGCGGGCTCTTTGCCTTTACTATTCCCCTGTAGCCACTGGATTCCCCTCATAAGAAATCCAGTCACTCCAGCTCCCCGCATACAACTTCACATTCTCATACCCTGCTTTATGCAGCGCGAGTACATTCGGGCAGGCGGTAACGCCTGAGCCGCAATACACAATAACTTCCTGCTCCTGCTTAACGTCCGCAAACTGCTCTTTCAGCATAGCGGAGCTTTTCCAGCGCCCCTGATCATCCAGCACATCTTTCCAGAACTTATTAACCGCTCCCGGAATATGGCCCGCCTTGGCGTCCATCGGCTCTTCCAGACCTAGATAGCGGCGGGGTTCACGCGAGTCCACCAGCAAAGACCCTCCATTAAGCACCACTTCTTGAACTTCCTCCACACCAACGACCATATCCTGCTGAACATCAGCTTCGTACTGACTAGGGATACGTACAGCCTGATGCGCACTGACGGGGAAGCTTGCTTTTTTCCAAGCAGAATAGCCTTCATCCATTAAATAGACACGTTCATGCCCCAAGTAACGCAGCAGCCACCAGAAACGGGAAGCCATTGCCCCACCTTGGTCGTCATAAGCAACGATTACACTGTCTCGATTAATGCCAGCTTTACTAAGTGTATGGGTTAATTCCGTGATGTTCGGCAGGGGATGGCGTCCGCCATGAGTGCCGACAGGCGAGGACAGCTGCTCCTCCAGATGTAAATAAATTGCACCAGGGATATGGTCTTCAGTGTAGGCTGAGCGTCCGGCTTCCGGATCTGAGAGCAAAAAACGGCAATCGACGATGACCATCTCGGGCTCGAATAGACGAGCAAGCAGCCAGCGGGTAGAAACTACTGGGTCCATATGGATACCTTCTTTCCCTTTGATATGTATGGAGTCATTATAGCGGAAAATAAAAGAGGGTGCACCTCAGCCTTTCACAAATAGGCTGTTGGAACTCCTCTAATCATTGTTCAACCATTCGTTTATTGATATTAAATCAACCGGTAGCCTGACGGCAGGTCACCACTACTGCGGATATTGCGGATCTGCTCTAAGGTAAGACGCTGATTGCTTGATATAATGGATTCCACATCATTCCCGTTAATGTAGTCGTCAAGATCACTGATGCTGCGATTTCCACGCAGTACCCGGAAGTTACCTCTAAAGCGGGTTCTTGTGAACAATACCAAGGTAGCATTACTGCTGGTGGAGAAGAAACGTAAGCTTTCTATCCCGTCGAGAATAGAATCTGTATTCCGGATGCCAAGGTTGCCAGTATAAATCCTGCTGCTTCCACTGAAGTTTTCCTCATTATAAACGGTCAGGCGCGGGTAAGTCTGAGACACATGGACTTCTTTTTTCATTTGTCATTCCTCCTTTATTTGCTATTCTATGTTTGGTAATAGGTTTGGTTTGGTTGAGAGACTAGTAGAGAGTCCAAATCGCAGAAAAATTTTACATAAATTAGGCTTTACAGATCATCTATGTTAGTGTACTATTTAACTATAACACCGACACAATGAAAAGGTCAGGGAGGATTTCGATGAATCAGATAATGATGAATCAAATGACGATGAAGCAGCAGAACGTAGAGCCTGGTAAGGAAGCACCCTTAGTGCTGCAAATGAATGGCGTGAGCAAGATCATCAAGGGGAAGTCGATTGTTGATAAGCTGTCTTTTGATATCCGTAAGGGTGAGATTGTCGGGCTCCTCGGACCCAATGGGGCAGGCAAAACAACGACGATTCGGATGATGACGGGTCTGATTCGGATGAGTGAAGGCGATGTGATGATTCAGGGCCATAGTATCCGGAATGATTTCAAGCGGGCCATTGCCCACATTGGAGCCATTATTGAGAACCCGGAATTCTATCCGTATATGACCGGACTTGATAATCTGAAGCAATATCAGCGGATGACAGATGAGGTCAATGACGAGAGGATCAATGAGGTTGTACAGCTGGTAGGATTGCAGGAAGCGATGAACAAGAAGGTGAAGGCCTATTCGCTGGGCATGCGTCAACGTCTAGGGATTGCCCAGGCATTACTTCAGCGGCCAAAGCTATTAATCCTCGATGAGCCGACCAACGGCCTTGATCCTGCCGGCATTCGCGAGATGCGCGAATACATGCGCACGATTGCCGAGGTGGAAGGCATCTCCATTCTAATCTCCAGTCACATGCTGGCTGAGATTGAACAAATATGTCACCGCGCGGTGGTCATTCAGAACGGCAAGCTGGTGACGGTGACGAAGTTGGGTGAGGAGCAAGAAGCGGCAGCACAGGTGAAACTAACGATTCGTGTTGATTTGCTCCAATCTGCGATAGACATCGTGGAAGGAACAGAGATTGCACAGTTGAATGGTATGGATAGTACACGCGCTGAGCTGACAGTAACGCTGTTGGATAGTAATGTACCTGCGCTTGTAACAGCCCTTGGGATCGGCGGAGTGGGTATCTACCGGATCACAGAGCTGAAACAAAGTCTGGAAGAAGATTTCTTGAAATGGACAGGAGGGAACCTCATTGCGTAGATTTAATAACCTGATGATTAATGAATGGCTGAAATTGTCCAAGAAGCGCATGTTCTTTATGCCGTATGTGCTGCTCATTCTATTACCGCTGCTAGTAGGTTATATAGTACATTCTGTATCTGCTGAATTATTTGGATCGGCCTTTGACTTCTCTTCGACGATGCTGCTGCCCAATGGCATTGGTCAGGCGTTAACCATTCTTGCTATCATCGGTACAGCTGGTGTTGTGTCCAAGGAGTACGGGCAAGGAACCATTAAGTTCCTTCTCATTCGGGCCCGCAGCCGCACCGCTATTCTTGCTTCCAAATATGTGATCGTACTGGTCTATGCTTTGACTCTGACGATAGTTACTACTATTGCAGTCTACGGCTCCGGTATTTTATGGTTTGGGCTAAATGGGGGAGAGGCTGGATTCTCAGAGATCCTGTTGTCGGTCTTATATGGTTTTGTGTACACCGTTGTGTATGTAACTCTGGCCTTTATGATCGGTATCTTGACGACTTCCACTGGAGTAACGATCGGGATCACAATGTTCGCCATTACGATAGATAAATTGGTCATATCTCGTGATTTCTACAAATATGTATTATTCCCTAACTTGAATCTTTCTGCATACGAAGGGAATGGAGCACCCATGCGGGGGATGACCTTAAGTTTCTCCATTACGATGCTCGCCGTGTATATGCTTCTATTTCTCTTGGCCGGATTTGTCGTGTTTAGACGAAGGGACGTTGCTTGATGACAATCGAATTCGATAACAACCTGCCGATTTACCTCCAGATCATGAATTACATCAAAGGAGAAATCGTCACAGGCAAGCTGAAACCAGGGGATAAGATCCTCTCGGTGCGCGAACTAGCCAGTGAGATGCAGATTAATCCGAATACAGTGCAAAGAACATTTCAAGAACTGGAGCGTGAGGAGATTGTGGAGACACGGCGCGGAATGGGTAGATACGTCACAAGCAAGGAAGAGACAATCATGACGATTAAAAAAGAAATGGCCAAGGACATTTTAGATCGTTTTATCCGTGGGATGCAGGATCTTGGCTTTCAGGGAGAGGATATTCTAGCGGCTGTGGCGGAGAGTATCGGGACCAAGGATGGAGAATAGGGGGATTAGCAAGGTGGAGAATATCCTGGAAGTTCATGAGGTTACGAAAAAATACAGTGCCACACACGCACTGCGCGGTGTATCCGTTACCCTGGGTGCAGGTAAGATCACCGGACTGCTAGGCAGCAACGGCAGCGGTAAAAGTACATTAATGAAGATCATTGCTGGTCTGACCCACCCAACCTCCGGTTCTGTAGCCGTTCTTGGGGGACCTGTGGGACCTGCGAGTAAGGCGGTTGTATCCTTCATGCCTGATCGACCGCTGACCGAATCATGGATGAGTGTTGGTGATGCTCTAAAGTTTCAGCGTGCGTTCTATCCTGACTTTGATCCAGACAAAGCTCAGCGCATGCTGGAATTTATGAAGCTGAAGGAAAAAGATAAGGTGAACACCTTGTCTAAAGGAATGAATGAGCGGTTGCAGCTTACAATGGTCCTGTCACGCAGAGCGAGGCTATATTTGCTGGATGAACCTATTGGTGGGGTAGATCCAGTGGCGAGAACTCGAATTCTTGATGCACTGGTGGAGTTTTATGAAGAGGACAGTACGATATTACTCTCGACCCATATGGTATCAGACATAGAGCGAATATTTGATGATGTGATATTTCTGAAAGAGGGAGAAGTCATCATGCATAGCGAAGTGGATGAACTCCGGCTCCGTCACGGGAAGAGTATCGATGAACTGTTTAGAGAGGTGTATGCAGAATGCTAATGCTGCTTAAGTATGATTTCAGACGCAATCGGGACCGGATTCTTCGAGTTTTTGCAATTACCCTGCTGGTGCAAGTCGGCTTATGGATATTTGCGGGTGAAACCGGGATATGGCGGTTTGGGGAGAAAACGAGTGAAGGGATGTTCATCGGAAATATAATTACCTATTTGATTGCCGGGATTATCCTCCAAATCTATAACGTGCGTACCTATGATCACAATTTGAGATCCTATCATCGGCGGCTATTGCCAGTGAACCCTGTTCTTAGTGTTCTGTCTCCGCTGCTATTGGGATGGATTCTTCTGCTGGGAGTCGTGGTGATGGCTGGGTTGCATCTGGGTCTTTATATTATGTTTCATTCGGCAGATTTCCTTCCGGTAAATTTTTGGACTCTTTCATTCGGAAGTATGCTGCAAATGCTCTGGGTAGCAGGGTACCTGATGATTCTTCTGATGCTGTCCATAACGGTGGCACGAAGTGTGCGGATAAAGGGGCAGGTGTGGATAGGAATCGCAATATTTTTTATACTCAATAATGGAATTTCCTATATAAAGCAGCAGCTATTTAGTAATTCTTTTAGCGGATTGGAGAATACTTTACAGTTTCATATGGTTGAGGGAAAGATTACGCCTGACTTTTATACAAATTCCGGCAGCATCATTAACCTAGGGCCGGCTGTGTTCGAAGTGATTACGGCAGTTCTGCTACTATATGTAACAGTCCTACTTGTTAAGAAAAGAGTAGAGTCCTGATAGCCTACTTAGTTAGGAAATTAGTCACTTATCTTCATCGCCGGAACAATGGTATTATCATCTAAAGATGTAGTTCAGTGGACGAGAGTAAGGCTGGATAAGCTTTGCTTTCGTTTTTGCGCAAAAAAACGCCACTCCTGTGTGGAGGGCGTCCAAAGAACTCCATAGATCCTACATTCCTTCAACATTACTTCGAGCACTTGTCCATGTTTCCAGTTCCCGTAGAAGTTCATCTTCTTCGGCTTCCTGCAGATCCAGTCTTACTCCATATTGGTACTGGCCGAGACCGAACATCCAGCCCCAACGTACACTGCCCTCAAATTGTAGCTTCTCATCATTTAATTGAAAATGAATAATTAGCTTCGTATCGCCCGCTGTGAAGCGGAGATTTAAGGAAGTACGTACCTTACAGCCGGAATGGCTGAGGTCAAGCAGTATCCCCTCAGTTAACTTTCCGGCTCCGGGACCAGCATTACTGGCTGGTACTTCGAGCCAGCAATCAATAGGCTGATTCATTACATAACGGAATGGTTCTTTTCTACTGGAGCCGCCCATAGTTTACCTCCGCTTGTTTATTAGCTATTATATCGAAATGAGCGGAGTAGGACAATCTACTAAAGTTCTATTTTTAAAAAAGATAATAATTTATTTGTTTCACACATTAAATTATCCTTATTACGAGAGGGAAAACCTGAGGGGATTGTGCTCAAAATGGGAGCCCCTCCGCAGATAAGAATCTACCGGAGAGGCTCCCGCAAAGGAGAATTATGAAGAAGCGCTAGAGCTACTCAAGACTGTAAAGAGAAGCCATACAATCCACAAACATCTTATTGTACTGGGACCGGCTCAGGTCGGTAGTAGAGGCAATGTCTCTGCCCAGAAATTCAAACCAGGTAATTTCAGTCCCGTCTTTTTTATAGACGAATTTCTCATGTTGAATTGCGAATACATCATTTTCATAAGTAGGAACATGCTCATACTTCAATTCCACACCTTGCTTCTCTGAGATCAGTGTAGCCAGTAGGATCAGCATCTTGAACGGGTCGTCGTACATTTCGAATTGTTCGGACAAATGAAATCACTCCTATTTTTGGCATCTAATGCTTAATAAATTATACTATATGAGATTCATGTAAGCACTATCATTCGCAGAACTCAGGACAATTTTTATACAAACTATGAGCTTTATCAAGAAGAAATGACTCCGCAGTTCTGTGGGGAATCAGTCGAATGTTAAGAACCATTCGAAATGGCTTCTTGAGAACCACGAACGATCTGGAATAAACAGCACCAACACAGCACAAAAACCGCCGAAAGATGGCGGTTTTTGTGCTGTGTTGGTGCTCAGATTTGTTGTTGTATTTTTACGCTGGGCTAATGGAGGCTGCTTTACTGCCTAGCAGTGCGCTTTTCCATCTGGTGTAGACGGACCAAGCTTCACCGTTATCCAATAAATGCTTGCACGTATACACTCCTTCTTCTAAAGAATTGACCTTTCCGGCCAAATGCAGCCTTGCTGCGCCGTTTAACAACGTCTGATTATAAAAGGCCATGTGCCCGCCTCCCTGCAGTACAGCTTCTGTTGTTGTTATCTGCTGAAGGGCCGTCCAATCTAATTCAGGTACTTCGGTGTCCAGACCCAGCGACTCTGGATCGATAATATCCAAGGCGGAAAGACCATTTTCTATAGTGTATACACGGGTTGGACGGTCAATATAGAGGTCCTCAGAGCCTTCTACACCTTGGATGATTAATGCTTTTTGATAACCAAGTTTGATAATGAGTCTGGATAAGAGGTCGAAGACGGTATTGTGATAGATACCGAAGACGATGAAGGGAGAGCAGGAATAATCGACTAGCTTCTCTACTGTATTAAAAATAGTCCGCATGCCAATATCTTCACGAAGACTCCGGATCGCTCCCAAGGGAGGACACCACTGTTCCGCAGCAGCGAACAGCACTCCGCTCTCACGGGCAGCAGTTACTGCTTCCCTACGGGTTAGCTGGGTGACATTAATCCCGGTTTCGTGAATGATATCCTGCAGTGTCACTCCCCATTTGGGCGGCAAAGAGGCGGCTCCATGCAAAGTAACCGGCAACCCTGCTGCCGAGAGTAGAAATGCTGTCGGGAACGTTGACACAAAGGAACGTTTTCTTCCATCGTAGGGACCTGCGCAATCCAGTCCCTGCTGCAAGGGTTCGCGATGTGCGTATTTACGGCAAACGCTGACAAAGGCTTCCAGCTCTTCTATACTTTCAAGTTTGATGCGCTCGGCGATAAGAAAAGCTCCAATCTGTACAGGAGAAGCGGTTAAGCCCAGAATAGATTCTGCTGTATAGACGGCTTCTTCGTAGCTTAAATCACGGGCCCCGCGCTTACCTCGGGCGACTTCTTTTAATATATTTATCATAAATAAGTAAGCCCCCTTATGTTTGATCCTGCAACAGCTGATATACCTTGACGATAGAAGTGGCTACGTCAACCATACGCTTGCGTTCGTTCATCGCTTGCTTGCGGAGAAGGTCATAGGCTTCTGATTCGGAAATGTTCTTCACCTTGGACAGAATGCCCTTAGCCATATCAATCCATTTCCGCTCCTCAATTCGGGACAATAGCTGCTCCCGTTCCTTCAGCCATTGCTGCCGCTCGAAGCATTGTTTTGCACTGAAATGAAGGGTCCAGTGAATCTCCTGAGCGAGCATAGAAGGCGATAATACACCATCTACCATAATATTGTCATCACAGGCAGCGACAGAGAGATTTGCAGTCTCGTGGGTACACCACCAGATAATCGGCGCAATTTTTTGCTGCATGAGTAGAATACCCCAGGTGTTGATCTCTGTAATCGGGCATTGGAGAATCGAGGCATCCGCATCTCTGATCATGGACAGAGCTTCCTTTGAGGTAGTGGCGATCTTGACAAGATACCCACAGGAACGAAGAACACTGTCAGGACTGCTAGCTGAACGCTCTTCTATGTCTATCTCTGCCATACTATTATGAATGATCAACAGGGAATGCATAGTTTGACGCTCCTTTATAACTATATTGAATCTTAATGTTAATTTATATAACACAGATGCAACCGATTTGTCGATAAATTTAAGAATTTAAAAATTTAAATGTCATAATTGTTGACGTATCTCTATTTTCTGTTGTATAGTCGGTTTAATAAATAATCAATCACGAATACAATGATGTATTCGCTTGAAGCGGCAATGGCGCCTGCTTTCACTTATCGCAATGGAAATGGTTGTTTCCGGGCGGAGTGGAGCGGGCTGTTTGCGTTTTCTACATGGAGAGGAGAGAGATAATATGACAGCTACACGCAAAAAGCTGGTACTGGTCGGCAATGGCATGGCAGGGGTGTGGGCGATTGAGCACTTGCTCAAATTGGCTCCCGAGGCTTATGAAATTACAATATTCGGATCTGAACCGCATCCTAATTATAACCGAATTATGTTATCTTCTGTTCTTGCTGGTGGAGCAAATATGGATGAGATCATCATTAATGATCTGGAATGGTATCGCAGCCACAACATTACCTTATATATTGGTCAGACAGTAACTGCGATAGACACCGATAAACGAAAAATCTATTCTGATCAAGGGATAGAAATAGAATATGATGAGTTAATTCTGGCAACCGGCTCCCATCCTTTTATGCTGCCGTTGCCGGGTGCAGATAAGAAAGGTGTTATTGCTTTTCGTGATATCAAAGACTGCGAGATTATGCAGGAAACTGCGAAGTCATATCGGAAGGCGGTTGTGATTGGCGGAGGCCTGCTCGGCTTGGAGGCAGCTAGAGGATTGTTACATCTCGGGATGGAAGTCTCGGTTGTTCATATCAATGAGTATATTATGGAACGTCAGTTGGACCAACCCGCCTCTATCATGCTCAGAAAAGAGCTTGAGGATCAGGGGATGAAGTTCCTTTTAAATAAGCAGTCGGAAGCCATCCTTGGCCAAAAGAGAGTCAAAAGTTTACTATTCGCTGACGGAAGTACAGTTGAAGCAGATTTGATTGTAATGGCGGTCGGCATCAAGCCCAATATTAAACTAGCACAAAAGAGTGGGATTACGATCAATCGCGGCATCGTAGTCAATGATTATATGGAGACGAATATCCCTGGCATCTCAGCTGTCGGTGAATGTGCAGAGCATAGGGGAATCGCTTATGGGCTCGTAGCGCCCCTATATGAGCAAGGAGCTGTTCTAGCCAAAAGGTTGGCCGGAGTTGAGACTGAAGGTTATGCCGGCTCTGTGACATCAACCAAACTTAAGGTGTCTGGTGTGAATGTCTTCTCAGCAGGCCAATTTGCGGAGCCAGAGAATTCTCGCGCACTGCGTTTTCAGGATGAGATAGATGGGGTATACAAAAAATTGGTCATCCAGAATGACAAACTCATCGGAGCTGTGTTATTTGGTGACACCAATGATGGAGCACAGCTGTTCTCCATGATTAAGAAGGGCGAGAATATCAAAGGGCGGGAAAAAGAATTGCTGTTAGGAATATCCGCGGACGCCATCTCTGCGAGCCAAGGGAATCGGCTGGAAGAAATGGCAGATGATGAGATCATCTGCGGCTGTAATGGAGTATCCAAGGGGAGAATCGCTGAAGCGATTCAATCCGAGGGCTGCACCAGCGTAGGTCAGATTAAAGCATGCACCAAAGCCTCTGCCTCCTGCGGCGGTTGTAAGCCTCTAGTCGAAGGATTACTGCAATTGTATGCAGGTGATGCAGTTGTAACTGTCAAGGAAGGGATTTGTGGCTGTACCTCACTGGGACGTGATGAAATCGTCTCCGAGATAAAACGTATGGAGCTCAAGACGGTCAAAGAAGTGATGAATGTGCTGGAGTGGAATGTGGAAGAAGGCTGCTCCAAATGCCGTCCTTCCTTAAATTACTACCTGGGGATGCTCTGGCCCGAAGAATATGTGGATGAGAAGGAATCACGGTTCACGAACGAACGTTATCATGCCAACATTCAGAAGGACGGGACTTACTCAGTGGTTCCGCGAATATATGGTGGTGTAACTTCGCCGGCAGCCCTCAAAAAGATTGCTGAAGTAGCTGAAAAGTTCGATGTGCCAATGGTGAAGTTTACGGGCGGACAGAGAATCGATCTGCTTGGGGTTAAGAAAGAGGATTTGCCGAAGATGTGGGAGGAGCTGGATATGCCCTCCGGCCACGCTTATGGGAAGACACTGCGCACAGTGAAGACCTGTGTTGGTTCTACCTTCTGCCGCTTTGGCACACAGGATGCTATTGGAATGGGGATTCGTCTGGAAAAAGAATTCGAACGGCTGACAGCGCCAGCTAAAGTTAAACTTGCTGTCTCTGGCTGTCCACGCAATTGTGCGGAAGCGACGATTAAGGATTTTGGCGTGGTGGCAATTGATGGGGGTTGGGAACTGCATATCGGAGGTAACGGCGGTGTACATGTCCGTGCAACCGATCTGCTCTGTGTAGTGAAGACGGATGATGAGGTAGTAGAGTGGGCGAGTGCTTTTCTCCAATATTATCGCGAGAGTGCTGGATGGAATGAGAGAACGGCAGCATGGGTAGAGCGCGTAGGTGTGGATAGTGTGAAGAAGGCCTTGGAGAATCGTGAGGATCGTCTGGCGCTGCAGGAAAGAATACAGAAGACACTCAGCCTGACAACCGACCCT
Source organism: Paenibacillus monticola (assembly GCF_009664975.1). Taxonomy (GTDB): domain Bacteria; phylum Bacillota; class Bacilli; order Paenibacillales; family Paenibacillaceae; genus Paenibacillus_AQ; species Paenibacillus_AQ monticola. The sequence continues at coordinate 414,551 of NZ_WJXB01000007.1, read as the reverse complement.
TGGAAGCAGATTGTGAACGAACCGGAGCTGCGCAAGAATTTTGAACCCATCACACAAACTGAGACTGTATAAAAAGAGGGGGCCTATGCTATGAATATGACCAAAATGCTTGTGGGAAAAGTTACTGATATTGATCTCTTGGGCTCTCGCACCTTTAGAGTAAATGACACTGATATTGCCCTATTCCGTCTTTCCGATGGTGAAGTCCTGGCAGTTGAGAATAAATGTCCGCATAAAGGTGGAGCACTGTCAGAAGGCATGGTCTGCGGCTCCAAGGTGCATTGTCCGCTTCACGATTGGCGTATAGATTTGCATAGTGGAGCTGTGCAGGAACCGGATACTGGCTGTGTTACCACTTTTAATGTAGAGATTGATCCGGACAACGGCGCCATCTATGTGACCATTTAATAGAAATAACTTATAAAAAGGGGGGGGATAATCATGGACTACGTGAAGCCTAGTGAAGTTCTGAATTCAATGGTGGAGGCTGGAAAAAATAAAGCGGAATCATCCATCATGCAGCTATTGGTACGAGGGAGTCTGGGTGGCGCAATTCTGGCCTGTGCGACAACACTAGCCTTTACAGCAGCGGCTCAGACAAAGATTCCGATGGTGGGGGCGCTGTTATTTCCGGTAGGCTTCGTAATGATTATTCTACTCGGTTTAGAGCTGGTTACGGGCAGCTTCGCCTTGATCCCGCTGGCGGTGCTGGAGAAGAAAACAACGGTAAGGCGAATGCTGAATAATTTCCTGTGGGTTATCCTCGGGCATTTGCTTGGCTGTGCGGTATATGCGGTTCTGTACGCACTTACGATTACGAAGATGGGCACCGATATGAGTAATCCGATAATTCAAACCCTGATTACGGCCAGTGAAGGCAAGACCCTTGCCTACCAGCATTTGGGAGGAGACGGGATGCTGCTGGCCATCATCAAAGCCATGTTGTGTAACTGGATGGTTACGCTGGGGTCAGTAATGGCATTAACCTCTAAATCCACATCAGGCAAAATAATGGCCATGTGGCTGCCGATTCTGACCTTTTTCGGTCAAGGCTTTGAACATACGGTAGTGAACATGTTTGTCATTCCCGTAGGTATGATGTTGGGGGCGAATGTTACCTTTGCAGATTGGTGGATTTGGAATGGCATACCTGTCTTGGTCGGTAATTTCATCGGTGGTGTTGTATTTACTGGTATCCTGTTCTACCTTTCACAAAGAAGCTTTAAGACAGGTCGGGCCTCTGCCGACAAGATGATATCCCCTTCATTAGTAGAGAAAGTAGAGAAAAGTTCATGAGGCCGGGTAGTGTAGCCATTGTCGGAGCGGGACCGGGCGATCCGGAGTTAATCACTATTAAAGCGATGCTCCGTATCCAAGAGGCAGACGTAATTCTATATGATCGACTTGTGAATGAAGAATTGTTAAACTATGCCAAAATAGAGGCTCTCCGAATCTACTGTGGCAAATCACCAGGTCATCATTCTATGCCGCAGGAGACAATCGAACGGTTAATGATTCAATATGCTGCCGAAGGCCACAAAGTGGTCCGTCTGAAAGGAGGAGATCCTTTTGTATTCGGCAGAGGTGGGGAAGAAGCGCTTGCTGTGGCAGAGGCAGGTATTCCTTATGAAGTTATACCGGGGATCACCTCAGCTATTGGTGCAGCTGCTTCTGCTGGAATTCCGCTGACTCACCGGGGGCTCGCTGCCTCCTTTGCCATTGTGACCGGAAGTCGCTGCCATGACCATGCCTCGCCTGTCCGCTGGGACATCCTTGCGCATAGTGTGGATACGATCGTCGTGTATATGGGGGTTAGCCAGCTAAGTCACATTCGTGAGCAGCTACTGCTGCATGGGAAAGATATTACAACACCAGTTGCGTTGATCGAGAATGGCACTACGTCTCGCCAACGGACTGTGACCGGAACACTTGGAAACATTGATAAGCTGGCTGCAGCGATGAAGATCGCTAATCCGGCGCTCATTATTGTTGGGGAAGTTGTGAAGGTGCGTGAGCAACTGCTGAGTTTGGAAATTACGACCAGATCGCAAATTGGCTAACATTGGAATGATGTGCACGCTCTTGGAGCGTGTTTTTTTTTGCCCAAAGATAAGAATTTATCCGTCTATTCTTGTAAAACAAGAATCTAGCAGAAACAAAGCAGTTAGTAGGGGATAAGCACAAGCATTTAAAGAGAAAGTGCATTAAATATGATAGAAAGGATGTGATGAAATGAAGGAGCCGGAGTTTATTGCTAGGATTGCTCCTTATGCTATAGAAAATATGCGAGAAAATAAGATTGCCGCCTCACTGACCATTTCTCAGGCGGCGCTTGAATCTGGCTGGGGCAGCAGTTCTTTAACGGTAAAAGCCAATAACCTGTTCGGTATCAAAGGCAAGGGTCCAGCCGGAAGCATGATGATTCAAACTACTGAATATGTTAGTGGTAAGGCTGTACAGGTCGCTGCTGCTTTTCGCGCATACAACAACTGGGGCGAATCTATTGCTGATCATTCCGAGTTGATTGTGGGTGTGGGCTCAAGGGATAATAGCCGATACAGTAAGGTGATTGGCGCACTTGGCAAGACCGCTGCTCTAGAGATCGCTGCAGCCGGATATGCAACGGACCCGAGCTATGCAGCAAAGCTGATTCAGATTATGAACAGCTTCAATCTGTATCCATATGACGATGAGGTGAAGGAGGATGATGAAATGTCGGCAGAAGACAAACAAAAGCTTGTTGATCTGGAAACGGGGCTGACGGAACTGCGTAATTTGATAACCAGCCTCACTGTCAGTAAGGATACACTAAAGACAGGTGTGCAAGAACAGGGTCAGTCCATCAAGAACGTATCAGAGCGCCTGAGCCTGTTAGAAGGACAGATAGCGATGGCTTTACCCGCTTGGGCGCAGCCCGCGGTGAATGCGGCAATCGCTGCTGGACTACTAGACTCTCCTTCAGGAGGTAGCTATGATTTCTATCGAATATTAACTGTGCTTAATCGGGCAGGACTGCTGATAACAGGTAAGGAGGATTGATAAATATGAATAATGATGCACTTAACAATGTGCTTGCTTTTGCTTCTGTACTGGCTGTTTTTGTAATGGCGCTTGTGCAGCTTGTGAAGAATAGTGTAAAGCTTCCACGTAATATAGTGCCAGCTGTAGGATTGGTAATAGGACTCTTGGTAGGGGCGATTGCCTATCCTTTTACGGACATGAGTCTTATTCTGCGTCTCTGGGCGGGTGGGCTTGCAGGACTCTCTGCGACAGGGCTTTTCGAGCTGGCCTTTAACAAACGGGAGGGAACAACCAAGGATGGTTAATCATGTCTTTGAATGAATGATGATCTCCTCTCCTAAAACAAGCATATAACACTGGTGATATAACCACACACTCTATCAGAATTATTAATACATTATTGTATGTCAACAAGAAAGGAGGTGCTTTATATGGGAACTTATCTTGATGCAAGAACCTCGCAGAACGCCAGCTACGCGGGTTCCATAGCGATTCCTATTCTGGTTGTCGATACCCCGCAGCTCTTTGGTCAAATTGGTCTGATCACCGAGGGCGTAACCACGAATCCGCGTGTTCTGCTTAAAGGAACGATATCTGTTACGCTTCCTTTAGCTCTGGCGGGAATCACCATTACGATTGTCAGAGGAACCTTGCCAACCGATCCCTTGGTTTATTCTGCTACTTCCACTTTCGATCTTAGTGTATTGGCTCCGCAAGTCATTACCTTCTCGGCTGCTGATTTCTTGCCGCCGATTACCCCGCAGTTAACCTATACAGCCTTTGTTGCTTCGAATATTCTTGGCACAATTCGTGTAGGTCCAGAGAGCTTTGATGGTATTCTGGTTTCTGATTAATCCACATTTGTTTAACCCCGTCAGATCATGACGGGGTTCTTTTTGACTGATTGCCCAATCTTTAAAGACATTCACTACATATTCTGTTCTGTACTCAACTTTAAGGAGGGGGTTTTCTAATGGGTGCTGATTGCGGTTACGGCGGCAATGTTGGCGGCGTTGGTGTAGGACCATGTCCGGGTCCGGTAGGTCCTTGGACTTCTACAGGTGCGATATTGGTACTTTATATCTTGCTAGTTATTATTTTAAGTGCCTGCTTTATCTAGGGGGACGATATTAATAATCTGATCTTGCCTTTCAAGGGTGGCTTCTGTCTTTAACAGGGGTCATCTTTTTTCTTATATTCCTAAATCTTTAATTGCCAAATCATCCAGACAGATAAGTGATCTCTTGCATCTCTTATTCTATAAAAAGAAAAGAGGTGTTGGATAATGTCTGTTGAGAATAAAGCAAGAATTTGGAGAGCTTTAAAGGCTTTGCGGGCGCAAAGAGTTATTCTATTGAGAAGACTTGCAGAAATAAATGAAAATCTTCGTTGTTTACCTCTTGGAAGCCGGGCAAGACAGGAAGTGTTGGAAGCGAGGGTGTCCATTAAAAGAGCTCTACGTTTAAATGAAATTGCAATTAAAAATTTGCGGAGGTCTTGTTAAAATCTTTAGAATAGCAGAAATAGAAGGTATGGAACTTCTCCTGCCTTCTATTTTTTTGTATCTATTTTTTTAGTAATATCATGAAATGCGTTCAACAACAAACCAATATCTTTTGTCGCCTTTGGGGTACCAGACTACACCTTCTACAACATCACTTGAACTTATTTGCTCAATGACTTCCTTGCCATTCAGTTTTCCTGCCCATTTCATTAATGTTTTATTATAAAGTGTGGCAATTAGATCCTGAACTGTTTCTCCAGTAATGATTTCGTTGGGATCTCCTTGAGGCGGACAACTGCGATATACAGATAGCTTTAACAAGTAGATACCTCCTTACATCTATTTAATCTTTTAATCATAACAGCACTTGGAGACAAGCGGGAGAAATTAATTAACTTCTATTGTGCTAGAATTTCCAAATGATGCTGTAACCAATCTTAATGTGTTCCGTAAAAAGTGTTGTGAGTCAAGAGAGGAGAGGGTTTTGGTGAAAAAAGGGTTAGCGATTGTCTTGTCTTGTTGTCTACTGCTCTCAGGAGGTTGGGCCTGGCCAGCTACAACAGCGCACGGGGCAGCGGGAAAAGTGAAATTCAGTATTAATAATGAGGCGTTGATACTCCCGGTGGACGGCACACCCTATGTAAGCGGCTCGACTGTGATGGTACCCCTCCGTATAGCAGGAGACGCACTGGATCTTACTGTTTCCTTCATTAAAAAGAATAACATCGTTCAATTAGCGGGGGGAGAAAGTGAGCTCACACTTAAGGTTGGAGGAAGTGAAGTTACGATTAATGGGCAGGACACAATCGCCTTTGACGGCAAAGTGGTATTGCGAAATAATCGTATTTATGTACCCTTGTCCTTCTTCTATGCACTGGGACTGGTGACCACTTATGATGCTGTGTCGGGAGAGATTGTTGTGAACACTCCACAAGCAATGGCCAACACGGTTCTCGGTCTTTTTACCTCTGGTAAATATGAACTGCTGTCACAACGATATTTTAGTGAGGTTATGCAGACAGCCGTCTCTGTTCCACAGCTTCAGCAGGCCTGGGAAAGCATCGCTACTCCGAACGGAGACTTTGTGCAATTGAAATCAGTTCAATCTAGCAAAGGAAATGATGGGCTTACCATAGTAAGCACTGTCTCTTTTAGCAAAGGAGATGTAGCTGTAACAAGTCTATATAACAATAACGGTCAAATTATTGGGCTCCACATCTCCCCACTTCCTGCTGATTTGGTTATTCCAGCGGGTGTAATAGAAGAGGAGATCATTATAGGGGCAGGAACGACACATCCACTGAAGGGTACACTGACATTACCTAAGAATGCGACGGGTCCATTGTCTGCAGTCGTGTTAGTTCAAGGGTCAGGGGCGTCGGATCAGGACGAAACTGCGTACGGGTACAAGCCGTTCCGCGATATCGCATGGGGGCTGGCGCAGCAGGGGATAGCGGTTCTCCGCTATGACAAGCGTACTTATACTTATCCGCAACAATTTATGGGTGAAGCAGCCGCAGGTGTAACCGTCAAAGAAGAAACGGTAGACGATGCGATTGCGGCTTCTCTGCTACTTAAGAGCGACAAACGGATTAATCCAGCACGGGTGTATATGGTTGGGCACAGCCTGGGGGGGATGCTGGCACCTAGAATAGATGCGGAGGGCGGTGATTTTGCCGGACTCATACTATTGGCAGGATCACCGCGGAAGCTGTGGGAGATTATGAATGATCAATACGCAGCCATTTTTAAGGTCATGGATGACAAAGACCCACTTAAGGCACAATCTCAAGCCATGCTCGCAGCAGAAATAGCAAAAGCGAACCAAATGAGTACATGGAGCGAGACGGAGGCTAAAGCAGCAACTTTGTTTGGAAGCCCCGCCTATTACTTCATGGAGATGGACCAACATAGTACAGAGACTATCGCCCGCAAACTGACCAAACCGGTACTTGTGCTGCAGGGCGCGGATGATATCCAGGTCTATGCCAACAAAGACTATACACTGTGGCAGGAAGTATTGAAAAATGATCCATTGGCTGTTTATAAGCTATATCCGGGCTTGAATCATTTCTTTGTCGATTACGACGGGGTTGGAGCAGGAACCGCTACAGAGTATAACGTTGCCGGGTTTGTGGATGCCAAAGTGATTAGCGATATAGGGGAATGGATAAAGGTGCAGAAATAATATAGAGGGGGCCGTCTAATAGACGGCTCTTTTTATACATATATGTGATATGAATAGGCTAATACCATATATTTGCATATTTATAGTAACATTTTTAACTGACGGGTATGCTTAATATTGATAAATTATAACATGAAAGCGCTATTTATAACATGAATCGGGGGAATGTATGTGAAAAAAGTTACAAAATTATTGCTAGTTGCTGGTATTTCTTTGGCTGTTGTAGGGGCAGGTAATAGCTCCGCTCTGAACAATGTTTCGTCGGCGGCAAGTGCTCCGCTTAAGGTAGGCCGGGTTGAAGCGGCTGCTCATGGCACAAAATGCTTTACTGTAGCAGTTGCTGTAGTTCAAAATGGTGTGATTGTAGCTGCCTCGCTGGACGACTATCAATTCTTGGGCTCAGATGTGGCAAAGGGAGTGCCTAACTCTGACTCCGATTTCGGACAGAATTACAAAGATCCAGCAATGGTCCTTGCCTCGAAGAAGGCTAATACTAAATATTACAGTGAGCACATGAAAGAAGAAGCCAAATCCACGGTTTCTTATGACAAAAACATGGCTGCTGTTGAGAAATATGCAACTGGCAGAACAATCAAATCACTTGAAGCTACACTTACGCACAAGACCAAAGAACAAATGGTCGATGCTGTAAGCGGAGCTACTCTAGTGGATACTCAAGGTTATTTAACAGCGATTCTGAACGCTGCTAAGGCTGCGAAATAGTAATTCGTTTTGGTAGAAACATTAAGAGACTCCTTCACGGCTATAAGTGAAGGAGTTTTTTTGTACAATGGTTTAGTCAGATCGTCAACTTCAGCATTAAAGGCGTTGATTCTCGCTAATGATGTTAATAAACAAAAAATTTAGTCTGTTTGAGGAGGGCATATATGGAATTTGCTGATGTGTGTCTCATAACTGAAAACGTGGTAGTCCTTACTAAATTTTATGAAGCAATATTGCAAACAGTAGCAGAGGGAAATGATATTCATGCGGAAATTGAAACTATAGGTACAGGTTTAGCAATTTACTCGAAAAAAGCTGCTGGAACTGATATGGGATTTGACTTTTCAAAACATTGGGGAATAGGAAATTTCACTTTGGGGTTTAATGTGTATGATGTAGATATGGAATATGAAAGATTAAAAATTATGGGTGTTGAATTTCTGACACCTCCTACTACTTATCCTTGGGGTGCAAGATCAATGCATTTTCGAGATCCCGATGGCAATATAATTTGTTTTAGAAGCAGACCAATCGTAGGAGACCACCATTCTATCTTCAATTAAATGTCATTCCTCACTCACATGTATCAAAAGAACGGTATGTGGGCAGTTACTTCGGTAATTGCCAGCGTATCGTTTTTTCTATATTTCTCGAAGAAGGCATTTAAGAATGCGACCACAATCACAAACGGTTCCCCTATTGAGTCAATTTGTTGATGAAAACCGAGTTTCCGTTCAATCTTTACGTGATTTTAAAAAGACAGCGCGTGATTTAATCGATGAATGCAAAATAAAGAGTATTATCCACCCGTTGTTAGCCGATCATGTATTCCGCGAAGCTGAACGATTCCTTTTTATTCTGGATATGTTTGATCAATCCCTATCAGGTTTTAAGGTGAACAAGAGAGAAATATTACACTGATACGTTGTGAAAGTTTTGCTTGAATTTAATAAATTCCCAGTAAAAAGGTCTGATATTCATTTGGAAAAAATGTTATGATTATTAAATCAGTGTGTAGAGATATTGGTTTTTTAATGACCAAAAATATATGTCTCTTGATACGTCTGCCATCTGAAATAGTATTCGCGGAGATGACAAACATGCATGGAGAAACAAGACTTCCTAGAAACGCAAAAGAAGGTATATTATTTTTATTAATTATTTCAATCATTTCAGTAAATACTATTGCTCCTATTATTGTGGGATTGGAACGAGGGTTCAGCAAGGAAGTGTATATAGATACACTAAAGATTATTCCATTCATGTGGATAATCGTAGTTTTATCCGTAAGATTAGTAGCAGGACCAGTAGTTGGGAAAGTAATGCCCAAATTCATAGGACAAACTGATGGATTTAATGCTAGGGTACTATTGAATACTTTTTTGAATGTCACAGTGTTATCTATTTTACTATCAATTATAGGCACATGGGTTGGGACGAAACAAATAAGCATAGAGCCATTTAAAAACTTCCTTCACATTTGGCCAAGAAACTTTGGTATAGCATTTTGGATTGAACTGTTGGTTGCACAGCCGATAGCAAGATTTGCAATGAAAACATTACATGCAAGACAGAATCGTAAATAGAAATTGTAAATGTGTAACTTACCAGAACGTTGCAGACGAATACAGAAATTAAGGGAACGTCCATGTGGGCGTTCTTTTCTTTCGCAATCGGACGATACTCTGCACCTCCACTTGAAGTCCCCCGATTCTTCAGTTCTAAACAGTACATTATTGCAAAGGAGTGATTAAATAGTGAGCGAAGGTATTGGCGGATACGGTGAAGGATTTACTTCTACAGGTGCTATCCTTGTTCTGTTTATCTTGTTAGTAATCATCTCTAAAGCCCCTAGACGCCACCATTAGCAATAAATCCTTACTACATAAGGCTCTACAAACATAAATTCGGGGCCCTATCACTAGGGCCCCTTTCATGGGAGAGGAGAAACCGGACGAAGAGCTTATGGGGAAACGTAAGCCTGCTCCGCGGTTGTCTACGACATTTTGCGATGTCGATAACTACATGATGTCCCTCGATGTCCAGTCTTATACATACGATTGAAATTATTATGGAGATCGCAAGTGACGGGCTGCATGACATATAGAGACAATCTTTTTTATTTCATGCTGCAAATGTGGTACGATAGGCGTGGACTTATGCCCCAAACCGGCATAATAAACAGAGATATAGAGCAGGTGAGATTGGTGAGAGTTGTATCGGGAAGTGCAAAGGGGAGACCCCTGAAAAGTGTTCCGGGCAGCGGAACGCGGCCAACGACCGACAAGGTTAAGGAAGCGGTATTTAGTATGATCGGCCCTTATTTCGAAGGTGGCTCAACGCTCGATTTGTTCGCGGGTACAGGCGGACTGGGAATCGAAGCCTTGAGTAGGGGGATGGACAGCGCGGTATTTGTGGATATGGAACCCCAAAGCATTGATACGGTGCGCGCGAATTTGAAAGCTACAAGGCTTGAAGAGAAGGCAGAGGTATACCGCAATGACGCCGGAAGAGCACTTAGTGCGATGGAGAAACGGGGACGTTCTTTTGATCTTGTCTTTCTGGACCCTCCCTACCGTCTGAAGCACGGTGACGAGCTGATGCTTGCTATGGCTCAAAAAGGCTTGCTGAACAAGGAAGCAGTAATTGTACTAGAACATGAATCGGCCTACGGGTATCCCGAAGATATTTCGGGGTTCTACAGGCTGCGTCAGGCCGTTTATGGGGAAACGACTATTTCTATTTATCAGTATGAAGCTGCTCGTTCGGAAGAAACCAAGAGTGGTGAGGGAGGTACAGATGAGTCTACAAATTAGAAAAGAACGCGTGGCTATATATCCCGGTACATTTGATCCGGTAACCATGGGGCACATGGATATTATTCAGCGTGCAGCGAAGCAGTTTGATCGTTTGATCGTTGCTGTGCTAAACAATTTAAGCAAGAATCCATTGTTCACTGTAGAGGAACGAAAGGAGCTTTTGCGTCAAGCTACCCATGACATTCCAAATGTGGAAATTGACAGCTTTCGTGATCTTTTGGTCAATTATGTCCGGCAAAAGGATGCCCAGGTCATCGTACGCGGCATCCGTACAGTCACTGATTTTGAATACGAACTGCAAAATGCCTCTATTAATCACAATCTTGATCCGGATGCCGAGACCATTTTTATGATGACGAATCCGAAATATTCTTATTTAAGTTCCAGTGTGGTTAAGGAAATCGCTCATTTTGGCGGAGATGTGACGGATTTTGTGACGCCAGAGGTTGAACAAGCCATGAAGCGTAAATTCAGCCCCTCTGACGACGAATCGAAGTGAGAAGATAGACAGTTAAAGAAAGCAGCGACAGTAGAAGCAACAGTAGAACTTGCAGGCCTAGTAACTTGGGAAAAAAAGACCATAGATCAGCAGTTTCTACCGTTCTAGATTGCAAGGTTTCAGAGCCGGCAAGCACAGGCAGGACAGCAACACGTAACGCCAAAAGTGGTTTCCAGAACAATAAAGTTAGTCCAAAAGCATACAGTCCGTGCAGTAGACGAACGGCCGCGAAGGGCAGAAATTTCATTCCGGCCGATTTGAGCACCGTTAATACCTGGATTTGCGCACAAAGTCCGCTCCAGCCAAGCGCTGCCGACAGCAGTGCCAAGCCGACGACTCCTGATACGCTGCCAGCATTGACGTTGATTGCGCCTGCGCTTAGTGCTCCGGCACCTAAGTGTATTTCCAATAGGCTGGCTGGCAATGCCGAAGGCAGCATCGGGAATACCGAGGTTACAATACTGCTGATTACAGCGAACATAATCATATATCCGCCTACGATCATTAGCGTTTGCACAGCTGATGCAACGGATTCACCGAGCAGCTTGCCGAAGCTCCGCCCATCCTGCCTACGAGCATCTGCTGAGGCCTGCAAGATGCGGCGGTGCAGAGGGGCTGGCTTTCTTTTTGCCGTTATCTTCTTGGAAGGTGGCAAATCCTTGGACTCTCTACTCCACCTGCTCGCTGTAAAGCTAGCTAGCAGGCCCGATAGCCAATGGATAGCAAGTAGGCCATAGCCCGTTCCGGGATTATGCAAGAGCGCTACGCCGACAACAATGAGCAGAGTTACCGGACTGGCAAAATGGGCCAGTGATGCCAGCTTTCCTGCCTCTTTATCCGTTATACTCCCCTGCTTATGCAGTTGTGCTACACCTCCGGCCCCGCCAGGGAATCCGGCTGTTATACCTTGGGCCAGTGTCCAGCCACCTGCGCCTGGAAGCCGGAAGATCCGTGTCATGAGCGGCTCCAGCAATACACCAAACCCATGCACAAAACCTGAAGCCGTCAGCATTTCAGACAGAATAAGGAAGGGCAGCAGTGCTGGGAATACAAGAGTCCACCAGAGCTTGAGACCCTGAAGTGAAGCCGCAAAGGAAGATTCCGGCGATGATACGATGGCGATGGCAAGCAGTATGGCGAGTATCCCGGACACAAACGGTGCAGAGCCTGTGGCGATCCGGCGTATTTTAATGTACATTTCTCATATCACCTCTTCATAACTTAGGACAGGACGGGTATTGTTAACAATTTATGCAGAGTAGACAACCGTCATGCCAAGCAGGAGGAAACCCATATAGCTACAGTGTCGTACGAAAGAAGGGAAGAGCAGTGAAGCAGATGAAGCGTCGGACGGGATTTCGCGCCACAGCATACCTGATTAGCTTTGTAGTAGTCCTGTATGTTGCAGTATTTATGAGTACGCCATTCATTGTGTATCAGCCGGGGAGTGCCTCTGAGGTTGCACCTATGATTAAGGTGGAGAACGAAGATCCGGCTGAACAAGGGACCTTCATGATGACTACGGTATCAGCCAGCTACGCGAATGTGGTATTACTGGCGGCTTCCCTGTTTAATTCCAATGCAGAGATTGTTCGCAAAGAAACTCGGCTGGGCGATAAATCAGAGGACGAATATGCAGCGGAACAGGTCTATTATATGAACAGCTCTCAATCTTTTGCTGTGCAGGCCGCTTATCACGCAGCTAACATTCCATACGAGGATATTACGGAATATCTGTATGTATTCTCAGTCCCTGTAGAGAGCAATTCAGGACAATTTCAACCTGGCGACAAAATCATTAACGTAGATGCACAGGCAGTTACCGATCCGGAAGCCTTGTCGGCGCTTCTGTCCAAAAGGAAGGTTGGGGAGAAGGTTGCGGTTACGTTACAACGTGCCGGTAAAGAGCTTAAAGAGCAAGTGACGCTTGTAGAGATCAAGAATAAAGATAACATTTCGGTCCGCCCTGGCCTTGGAGTCGCGATTGGCGCGGTGCAAAAAGTACAGGCTAAGGAAGCTGGAAAAGGTGTCAGCTTTGTAGACACCGACGTAGGTGGTCCCTCCGCGGGTCTAATGTTCACGATGGAGATTTATAACCGGTTAACTCCGGGTGACTTGTCTAAGGGTCACAGAGTAGCAGGTACGGGTACCATTGATGCTGCGGGGAATGTTGGAGCTATTGGCGGAGTGAAGCATAAGATAGTCGCTGCGGACCGGAAGGGCGCGGAGATTTTTTTCGTACCTGTTAAGAATTATGAAGAAGCTAAGGCAAAAGCGGATGAAATAGGCACAACGATGAAGCTGGTGCCTGTCTCCACGTTGAGCGAAGCTCTGAAGTATATGAAGGAGCTTCCGGTCAAACCCTGACCGGAGGCTCTAAATAATCGCGGTATAGATCACCCCGCAGCGGATTAGCGAATGCTCCTGCGTATACGGTGGCTGCTTGCAGATCGCGTTCTAGCTGAGGATGGGAGCAAAGCGACGGCCGCATAACAACGGGCAGAGTAGCGCTTTGCTTCATTTGTTTTAACAGCGTCCGCCCACTCTCGCGAAAGCCGAGAATGCGGATATAGCCGGGTCCCTGTGCTAGAATGGGTGAGGCCAATTCTTCTTTGGAATGGTTTAGCAGGACATGCAGCAGCAGGCGCTGCAGCCGGGTCTGGGTGTAGCGCTTGCTCTTCAACAGAGTAAGCAGGCTTGTCACAGTGAATTGCTCTAGCTGCGGCATAAGGCGCAGGAGCCGATGCTCCAGGCCTTCGTTCATATCCTGAATGAATTGCAGCTCTGCGGCGCTGCGTGTAGTGAGTAAATGCTTAAGCGGAGTTTGGAAATCCTCCAGCCCTAGCGGACCTCGGCCAGCTGTGTACTCACGCTCTAGTATAGATAGACTATAACTGGGCATATATGAAGCTGGGGAGCCGCCCTCCTGAAGCAGCTTGCGGATAGCTGTAGCGCTGGCGATGGCTGAGCCTGCCTGCAGTGGATCATGGAAGCCCGCGCCAGTGCGTGGCACTGTCAAGGGCTGAATCTTGCTCTGCAGCCGCTGCAGAGATATTAAGTAATGCAAGCCGAGACTGTTGTTCGGCTGGCGCAGCAGTTCACTGGCATCTAGGGGGTTCTCCTGTCCCAGGAGAGAACCCTCCCAGGCAGAAGCCGCCGCTGCGCTATAGGCGGCGGGGAAGCTACTCCCGAGCGCCATGCGGCGGCGGATTTCGCCCTTAAGTTCGCTGCTCTCTTCGGCCAAGTATTTGGCCAGCGGCAGCAGCGAACCCAAAGTGCCAGCTTCGGAGCCGAAGCACAAGCTGTCCACGACTCCGGTCGCTTCCAGCAGTGAAACTGCTCCGAAGGCGAACCATTCTGCCGGCTGGATGGCGTAAGCCACCGGCAGCTCAATGACGAGGTCGGCGCCCATATGGAGCGCCATCTCTGTCCGGGCCTGCTTGCTTACCGTTGCCGGCTCGCCGCGCTGGGTAAATGGACCACTCATAATGACAATAGCCTTCTCCGCGCCGGACAGTCTTTTGGCCTCTTTGAAATGGTGGACATGCCCGTTATGTAAAGGATTGTATTCAGCTACAATTCCGACTGTAGTCACAGTTACTTCACTCCATCTTCTATAAAATATAGTATTATTAATAGTTATATCATAGTTCACCCTATTTCCAGAAATAATATAAAGGGAAAAGGGTTGACAAAGATCAACATAAATAGGTATAATAAATTTTGTTTGTTTGGAGTGATAGTTATGAAAATGCAATTTCGCAAAATTGCGAATGCCGACGAGCCTTTGCTGCTCCAAGATAGTCTGGATGTAAGCGAGGTTGTCAAAGGGCGCAAGGATATTCTGGCTGTTGCACCGCTCTCAGTGGACCTTAAAGCGCTGCCCGCAGGCACCGATTGTGTGCAAGTGGTGGGGAAACTGAGTGGAGATGTGGACATGATGTGTTCACGTTGTCTTACCGAGGTCAAGAGATACATGAACATTCCTTTTGCCGAGACTTTCAAGTGGCTTAAGCAGCCGGTTCTTCCGGAAGATGAAGATGGGGAACTCATTTACATCAAGGATGAGAGTGTGGATCTTATCCCGTATGTGGAAGAAAATTTCGTACTGCACTTACCGGATTCGGTATTGTGCAAGGCAGATTGTCTTGGTCTTTGTCAGAAATGCGGACAGAACTTGAACGAAGGCACCTGCAGTTGCGACAACACAGTGATCGATCCTCGACTCGCTGGGTTGAAAAACTTTTTTAAATGAAACATTGAATGAGACTAAGCACATCCTGCTGTCTAAGCAGGTTGAACGAAATACTGTATATAAGGAGGTGTATCACAAATGGCAGTACCTCAACGGAGAACATCCAAAACCCGCCGTGACAAACGCCGCACACACTTTAAGTTGGTTGTGCCGGGCATGGTGAAATGTGAACAATGCGGAGAGTTGAAACTAGCTCACCACGTATGTAAAGTTTGCGGAACATACAAAGCAAGAGAAATTATCAAACAATAGTTCTGACAAGTTCTGAATATATTTAAGAAGTAGCACTTCATCTGCCGGTGAGGTGCTATTTTTTTTGCCGAATAGAGCGGTAGCGAAGGCAAAGCTTTATTTTTGGTGCGGCATGCTTTATACTACATATTAGTACCTGGTTCTAAATAACATATATAACTTATACTATTTAATAACGGCGGCCATTCTAGCGGCCGAGTGCTTTCATTAGCATGTGCCAGGAGGTGAGCCGCCATCGAGCGGATGTCCAAGAAAGAGCGCCAGCAACAGTTGCTTCAAGTCATCGGAGGCAATCCTTTTGTAACAGACCGGGAATTAACCCGTCAGTTGAAGGTGAGCATACAGACCATCCGGCTGGACCGAATGGAACTGGGTATTCCTGAATTGCGTGAACGTATGAAGCAAATGGCAGAGCATTCCTATGATCAGGTGCGCTCCTTGCCTGCGGATGAAGTAGTCGGAGATATTGTGGATTTGCAGCTGGACAAGAGCGGGATTTCCATATTTGAAATTCGTGAGGACCATGTGTTTTCCAGAAACGGAATTGCCCGTGGCCACTATGTTTTCGCCCAAGCCAATTCACTTGCGGTTGCCATTATTAATGACGAGATTGCTCTGACAGCCTCCGCCGATATTCGCTTTGTGCGTATGGTCCGTCTTGGAGAGAAATGTATTGCCAAAGCGCAAGTGCGTTCGCTCGCAGGCCGGGGCGGCAAAGCTGAGGTAGATGTGTTTACGTATGTTGGCGAAGAGCTGGTATTTCAGGGTCATTTTATTGTGTATCGGTCCGCAGTTGAAGAATACAGTGAAGGGGGAAACCGTAGTGCTGATCGCCATTGATGCCATGGGCGGGGACAACGCTCCTGAATGCAATGTGGAGGGGGCGTTGTCCGCGGCCGCGGAGTGGAAGGACTTGCAGATTGTGCTTGTTGGTGATGAAGCCAGACTTGCGCCGCTGCTGAAGAATAAGCCGTCTAATGTGACGGTGCGTCATGCAGGAGATGTTATTGGATCTGATGAGGAGCCTGTAAAGGCGGTGCGACGGAAAAAAGATTCGTCCATGGTCATTGCCGGACGTATGGTGCGTGAAGGCGAAGCCGACGCGATGATTTCGTCTGGCAATACAGGTGCACTTATGGCTACGGGGCTGCTCGTAGTCGGAAGAATGCAGGGCATTGAACGCCCGGCACTGGCACCAATGATTCCGACACTTGATGATGTAGGCGTTCTGGCATTGGATCTAGGCGCCAACATGGATGCCACGGCCCAGCATTTGGAACAATACGCGCTTATGGGCAGTATTTATCGCAATAAGGTACATGGAATTGCCAAGCCTCGAGTAGGGCTGCTGAATGTGGGTACTGAACCTGGCAAGGGCAATGAACTAACCAAACAAGCGTATCCCCTGTTGGAGAATTTACCGGGCATCAATTTTGTTGGCAATGTGGAAGCTCGCGATGTGCTGACCGGGAACTGTGATGTGCTTGTTTGTGACGGTTTTGCCGGCAACATACTGCTGAAGACGTTGGAAGGCACGGCTGGAGCGATGTTTTCTTTGCTGAAGGAACAGTTTAGCCGTTCTCTTAAGACTAAACTAGGTGCAGCCCTGCTGATGCCGGAGCTTCGCAGCCTTAAAGGTAAGATGGATTATAAAGAGCACGGTGGAGCGCCACTGCTCGGTCTTAGTGGTCTAGTAGTGAAAGGGCATGGCTCTTCAGATGGAAATGCAGTTAAGAATGCAGTTAGACAAGCACGGATCGCGCTTCTGGCGGATCTTGTGCCAAGCATATCTAAGGAAATTAGCGGGAAGTGAGTGACAATATGAAACAGTTGCGGCCAGTTGGAATTATCGGTACAGGGAAATACGTTCCTGAGAAAATATTGACCAACAGTGATCTGGAGAAGATAGTAGATACGAATGACGAGTGGATTGTCAGCCGGACAGGTATTCGGGAACGGCACATTGCTGCTCCACATGAAGCAACATCTGATCTTGCTTATGAAGCTGCGCTCAAAGCACTGGCTTCTGCAGGCATGAATGCGGAAGAGTTGGATCTTATTATTATTGCTACAGTTACACCGGACAGTTCTTTTCCTTCTACAGCCTGCATATTGCAGGATAAGCTGGGTGCTAAAAACGCAGCAGCGTTTGACTTGTCGGCAGCATGCTCCGGCTTCGTCTACAGCTTGGCTACCGCGGTTGGATTTATTCAGAACGGAATGTACAATAATGCTCTAGTAATTGGTGCGGATACCTTGTCGCGTATTACTGACTACACTGATCGCAATACATGTGTATTGTTTGGTGATGGTGCAGGTGCCGTGATCGTTGGAGAAGTTCCGGAAGGCCGTGGATTCCAGTCTTTCGATCTGGGTGCTGAAGGTTCAGGCGGACATCTGCTCAAGCTGGAAGCCGGCGGATCACGTCTGCCAGCCTCTGAACAAACCGTAGCAGACAAGAAGCATTTCATTTATATGAACGGTCGTGACGTCTTCAAGTTCGCCGTACGCATCATGGGCTCTGCTACAGAGCGTGTGCTCACCAAAGCGGGTCTGGTCAAAGAAGACATTGATCTGTTTGTACCGCATCAGGCGAACATCCGTATCATTCATTCTGCTATGCAGCGTCTAGATCTGCCTCCAGAGAAATGTGTGATCAATGTAGATAAATATGCCAATACTTCAGCAGCTTCAATACCGTTGGCTCTTGTAGAAGCAGCGGAAGAGGGACGTATGAAGGAAGGCGACACTGTACTGATGGTCGGCTTCGGTGGCGGTCTTACTTGGGGCGCAGCGGTTATCATCTGGTAGCAGGAAGGAGTATATATTTATGGGTAAAATCGCATTTGTCTTTCCCGGTCAAGGTGCACAAGCCGTGGGTATGGGTAAGGATGTATATGATGCCTTGCCACACAGCCGTGCGGTATTCGAGAAGGGCGATGAAGTGCTAGGCTTTTCGCTGAGCAAACTTATTTTTGAAGGTCCCGACAGTGAATTGAAGCAGACCGTGAATACACAGCCTGCTTTGCTTACAACTAGTGTGGCTTATCTTGAGGCGCTGCGCGAACAAGGAGTGCAGCTGGATTACGTAGCCGGTCACAGTCTTGGTGAATACAGCGCGCTGGTAGCGGCTGGTGTTCTATCTTACGAGGATGCCGTTGCGCTGGTGCGTCTGCGTGGACGTTTCATGGAAGAAGCTGTTCCTGGTGGCCTAGGGGCCATGGCAGCAGTGCTTGGCGCAGACCGGGAGGCACTGGCGGAATTATGCCGCAGCATTTCGGAAGAGACAGGTTCGGTAGAGCTGGCGAACATAAATTGCCCAGGGCAGATTGTTGTATCCGGTTCTCTAGCTGGTGTGAACAGCGTTGTACAGCGTGTAAAAGAAGCAGGTGGCAAACGGGCGATTCCGCTTGAAGTAAGCGGACCGTTTCACTCCTCATTGATGAAGGAGGCGGCGGATCGTTTGGCGGTTGAGCTTACGAGAGTAACCTTTAACACTCCGTCTATGCCTGTTATCGTTAATGTCACAGCTTTACCCGTCACCGATCCCGAAGAAATCCGGGAGCTGCTGGTGCGTCAAGTCTATTCACCAGTCCTCTGGCAGGATAGTATTGAATGGCTGATCGCTGACGGTGTTGACACTTTTGTAGAGATTGGGTCTGGTAGTGTATTGACCGGGTTGATCCGCAAAATTGACAAAACCGTAAAGCTGATTAATATCAACAGCTTGGAGAATGCCCAAGCTGCTTGGTAAGAGGATTAGCTTGGGCTTGTATGCAGCATGATGATTGAAAGGGGATATACAATGTTCTCAGCATTGCGGGGCCAGACGGCCCTCGTCACTGGCGCTTCACGCGGCATTGGCCGTAGTATTGCCTTGGCACTGGCGGAGCACGGCGTAAAAGTAGCTGTGAACTTCGCAGGAAATGAAGCTGCCGCTCAGGAAGTTGTAGCGCGTATTGTGGAGCTTGGCTCGGAAGGAATTGCACTTCGGGGCAATGTCGGTAATACTGAACAAGCGGATAACCTTGTTAAAGAGGTCATGAGCACTTGGGGCAAAATCGACATTCTCGTTAATAATGCCGGTATTACCCGGGATAATCTGATTATGCGCATGAAAGAAGAAGAGTTCGATCAGGTTATCGAAACCAATCTCAAAGGTGTGTTCAACTGTCTTAAGGCAGCCACACGTCCGATGATGAAACAGCGTTACGGACGGATCATTAACATTTCTTCTGTAGTGGGTGTCACAGGCAATCCTGGTCAGTCGAACTATTCGGCAGCCAAAGCAGGAATTATCGGTCTGACGAAGTCGGCAGCGCTTGAGCTGTCCTCGCGGGGAATAACAGTTAACTGTATCGCTCCCGGCTTCATTGACACCGATATGACCAGCGAGCTGTCCGAGGAAGTCCGCAGTGAACTGACCAAGCGAATTCCGCTTGCCCGGCTTGGGCGGCCGGAGGATATTGCTATGGCCGTATTATTCCTAGCTTCGGAAGGAGCAGCGTATATGACCGGCCAGACACTTCACGTGGATGGCGGGATGTACATGTAAGCATTAGCCAAGACTTAAAATCTTTATAGGGGAAGGGATCGAGATGTTCCGAAGGCGTTTTTTACGCTAATATGGCATTTTGACCTCATATCTCGTATAATACCAAAAGAGGAGGTGAACCGGATGTCCGATGTATTAGAGCGTGTAACACGTATCGTCATCGACCGCTTAGGTGCCGATGAAGCTGAGGTAACATTAGAAGCGTCTTTCAAAGATGATTTAGGTGCTGATTCTCTTGATGTAGTAGAATTGGTAATGGAATTGGAAGATGAATTTGATATGGAAATCTCTGATGAAGATGCAGAGACGATTACGACCGTGGGTGAAGTTGTGAAGTACATACAATCTCATACCTAGAGTCCTATGATTGAGAGTCCCGTTCTTTGATAAGGCGGGGCTTCTCCTCATTTTTACGGTGCTAATGAATGACCAAAGGGTGTGTTCCTTGCCCCTTTAGTGGGAAAATAACAGGATCACAGATGGGTAAACCATCTGGTGACTGCAGTTTATATAGTATTAATTCGCAGTAAATAATTACGGTACTTTAAAGTACAGCCTACAGATGGGGTGATTGCGTTTGAGTCATAGAGTGGTTGTTACCGGTATGGGCGTAGTGACGTCGCTGGGTAAGGATTTGGAAACGTTCTGGGGTAACCTGATGAGTGGCAAATCCGGTGTATCATTGGTGGAAGCCTTTGATGTCAGTGAATATACTACGCGAATAGCATCTTCTGTTAAAGAGTTTGATCCTGAAGCGATGTTTGGTCGCAAGGAAGCCCGTAAAATGGACCGTTTCGTACAGTTTGCTGTAGCTGCCGGCGAAGACGCGCTGAAAGATAGTGGCCTTACAATCGGTACTGATATTGATGCAGAGAGAATTGGCGTATCCGTTGGTTCGGGTATTGGCGGACTTGGTACTTGGGAAGACAATCATAATATATTGCTGGAGAAGGGTCCTAAGCGTGTCAGCCCTTTCTTTATTCCAATGATGATTGCTAATATGGGTTCTGGACAGCTGTCCATTAACCTGGGGGCTAAGGGTCCTAATACGACAATGGTTACAGCTTGTGCAACAGGTACCCATTCCATAGGGGAATCCTTTCGTTTCATTCAGCGCGGTGATGCAGATGCAATGATCTGTGGCGGTGCGGAAGCAACGATTCGACCTACTGGTATGGCCGGGTTCTGTGCAATGAGAGCGATGTCTACTCGTAACGAGGAGCCTGAGAAGGCAAGTCGTCCGTTTGATATCGATCGTGATGGTTTCGTCATGGGTGAAGGAGCAGGAATTCTGGTTCTGGAATCGCTTGAGCATGCACAACAGCGTGGAGCAAGAATTTATGCTGAAGTGATTGGGTATGGACTTAGCGGAGATGCTCATCACATGACAGAGCCTGATCCGGATGGCGCAGCTCGCTGCATGAAGATGGCGATTCGTGATGCCGGGATTGCTCCGGAAGACATTGATTACATTAATGCACATGGTACTTCTACACCTGTAGGCGATAAGTCGGAGACGCTTGCTGTCAAGAAAGCATTGGGAGACCATGCCTACAAGGTAGCGATCAGCTCGACGAAATCGATGACCGGGCATTTGCTAGGAGCTGCTGGTGGTGTTGAAGCGATTATATGCGGACTATCCCTCCAAAAAGGGATGATTGCACCAACAATCAATCTAGACAATCCTGATCCGGAATGCGATTTGGATTATGTACCAAATGTGCCGCGTGAAGCGGATCTAAACATTGTCATGTCGAATTCATTCGGATTCGGTGGACATAACGCAACAGTTATTTTAAAAAAATATAATCAGTAAGGGGACAGCGCGGTGAAAGGCGACTTGAAGCAATTACAAGTTCAACTTCATATCCAATTTCGCGATTCTGTACTTCTAAAGCAAGCCTTTACCCATGCATCCTATGTGAATGAACACCGTTTCAATCAGCATCAGGACAATGAACGCCTTGAGTTTCTTGGCGATGCTGTTCTGGAGCTTACGGTTTCTGAATATTTGTACAATCTTCTGCCGGACCGGCCTGAAGGTGAACTGACCAAGCTGCGGGCAGCTATTGTCTGTGAGCCTTCGCTGGTCAGATTCGCTGAAAGCTTAGGCTTCGGCCGTTATGTACTGCTGGGTAAAGGGGAAGAACTTACGGGCGGACGTACTCGCCCGGCTCTGCTGGCTGATGTGTTTGAATCCTTCGTGGGAGCGCTTTATCTCGATCAAGGACTGGAAACGGTACGCGGGTTTCTTGATAATCACGTATTTCCGCTTGTGGAGACAGATGGTAAACTGCAAATGCAGATGACCGACTACAAGACGGAGCTGCAGGAGCTGATTCAGCATCACAGCATGGGTACGCTGGAATATCGGATCATTGAAGAACGGGGACCGGCGCATGAGCGTGAATTCGTCTCTGAAGTGTATATGGCCAGCCGTTCACTAGGTAGTGGAAGCGGGCGCTCCAAGAAGGAAGCAGAACAACAAGCGGCGGCAGCAGCATTGCTGCTGCTGAAGGAAGACGGCGCCTGAGAGTTTTACTTTCTTGGGAGTAAGTCGAACTAGAGGAGAAAAGCAGCAACGGTCTGAGTGTCGCCATTTGGCGGAGGTCAGACTGTTGCTGCTCTTTTTCGAAATATAAGGATAAAGTATACTGTGAAATTATACTTTATCCTTATATTTTTACTTAATAAATCAGTGGGTTCATCGTCTTTAGAGCTATTTTAGGGCAACGAACGCTATGTTATAATGGGTCTGAGGTGATTGGCGAGTTATGTTTTTGAAACGGATTGAATTAGCTGGCTTTAAATCGTTTGCCGACAAAACGGAAATGGAATTTGTGCGTGGAATTACAGCCGTAGTAGGACCGAACGGAAGCGGCAAAAGCAATATTTCGGATGGCATCCGCTGGGTGCTGGGCGAACAGAGCGCCAAATCTTTGCGCGGCGGCAAGATGGAGGATATTATTTTTGCCGGTAGTGATGCACGCAAAGCAGTGAATGTAAGTGAAGTTTCGCTAACGCTCGATAATGAAGATCACACGCTTCCGCTTGATTTTAGCGAAGTGACGGTCACCCGGCGTGTTCACCGCAGCGGAGAGAGTGAGTACTTAATCAACAAGCAAGCTTGCCGCCTGAAGGATATCACAGAGCTGTTTATGGATACTGGGATCGGGCGTGAGGCCTATTCTATTATTGGGCAAGGCCGGATTGAAGAGATACTCAGTACCCGATCTGAAGACCGGCGGGGGATCTTTGAAGAGGCTTCAGGAATTGTGAAATATAAATCGCGCAAAAAGGATGCCGGACGCAAGCTGGAGGATACGGAGCAGAACCTGCTGCGTATCCATGATTTGATCAGCGAACTGGAGGATCAGGTCGGACCGCTAAAGGATCAATCTGAGAAGGCAGTGCGTTACAAGGAACTGCGTCAACAGCTGAAACAACTGGAGATCTCAGTGTATGTGCACCAGATCGAAGGGATACATACGGCCTGGCAGGAGGGTAACGCCAAGCTGGAGATATTGCGGAATGAACAGCTTGAGCTCTCAACCGTTGTGTCCGCGCATGATGCCAAGCTGGAAAGCGGGCGTTCTGCTCTGCGGACACTGGAAGCTTCAATAGAACAGCAACAAGAACAGCTGCTGCGTTATATTGAAGCCTATGAGAAAAGCGAAGGTTATGGTGAGCTGCTGAAGGAACGCAGGCGTAATCTGGAGAATAATCGTGAGCAGTTGCTGCTTACGGTTGGTTCTGTAGGTGAGCGTTCGGCTGATCGACTGCGTGAGCTAACGGATCTGGAGCTTAAGCTTACGGAGTCCCGTGCAGCACTTGTAGAGCTGCGGAAGCAACTGGCTGACGAGGAAACAAGGCTTGAGGGTGTTGCTGACGGCATCAGCCAGAGCCGGGAAGAGAAGCTGAAGAGCGCGCTCTTGGAGCTGATGAACCTGATGGCGGGAGCACGTAACGAAATTCGTTACGCGGACCAACAGAAGGAGAATCTGGAGCGGCGGATGAGTCGCAGTGAAGAAGAAGGCGATAAGTGGACGGTTCGCCGAGGAGAATTGTCTGCGGCCGAGAAGGGGCTCAAGGACAAGATAGCATTGCTCGGCAAGGAACTGGGAGTTCTGCGCGGTGCTTATATCTCGGAGAGTGAGCAGATCACCAAGAGACAGAAGCTGCTGGAGGAGACACAATCGGGTCTTCGTAAGTGGGAGCAGAAGCGCGAAGCACAGGTCTCCCGTCATGAGACTATGAAGGAAATGCAGGATGACTTTGACGGCTTTATGCTTGGGGTTAAGGAAGTGCTCAAGGGTGCACGCAAAGGACAGCTGAACGGGGTGCATGGCGCGGTTGCTGAGCTGATCTCTGTCCCAGAAAAGCTGGAGCTTGCTATGGAGACTGCGCTTGGTGCTTCGCTGCAGCATGTCGTTATGGAGAATGAGTCTGTGTCACGCCAGGCGATTGCTTTTCTGAAGCAGCGCCAATTAGGACGAGCTACCTTTCTTCCACTTGATGTGATCCGTCCCCGGCAAATTTCCGGCAGCGACCGCGGATTGGTGGAGGACGCTGATGGGTTTGTGGGAATCGGTTCCGATTTAGTAGGTTTCGACGATAAATACGCAAGTATTGTAGGCAGTCTGCTTGGAAATGTGGTTATAGCCGAAAGTCTCGAGCAGGCCAATCGTATTGCGGCTAAATGTCAGTACCGCTTCCGCGTGGTTACGCTGGAGGGCGATGTGGTGAATGCTGGAGGTTCGATGACCGGTGGTAGCCAGCACAAGAAGAGCAACAGTCTATTAAGTCGTAAGCGCCAGCTGGATCAGTTGAGCGGCGAGATTGAAGAGAGCGAACGCCAGATCGCTAAGCTGAACCAGAGCATATCGCGACTCCGTGAGGAGCAAGAGAACGCAACGGTGAAGCTGGAAGAATTGCGTCGTGACGGAGACGAGAAACGTCTGGAAGAG
Organism: Paenibacillus monticola; assembly: GCF_009664975.1. Classification (GTDB taxonomy): domain Bacteria; phylum Bacillota; class Bacilli; order Paenibacillales; family Paenibacillaceae; genus Paenibacillus_AQ; species Paenibacillus_AQ monticola. Next base: position 389,768 of record NZ_WJXB01000007.1, on the reverse strand, counting down.
CAGCGGGTTTCGGGCGATCTGAAGCAGTTGGAGCAGGAGCTGCGCCATGTGCTTGAGCAAGTAGAGAGTGCGGGAGCGGAACGCAGCAGCTTTGAGAGCGAGGTCCGTGGACTGGAAGAGGCGAGAAAGTTAGCCACTGCCGAGCTTGAACGCCTGGTGAAGGAAGAGCAGGAGGCCCATGAGGAAATCCGGAATGCCGAATCCACGCGTAAGGCCAATGAATCAGCCAAAGAAGAGCTGCAAGGCAAGCTGACCGGGATGAAGGTCGCGGAAGGTAAGCTTGATCAGGAAATCTTCTCCCTTGAGGAGCAGCTACGGCGTCTAAGACAGGATGTAGGCTCACAGGATAAAGAGTTGCGCCAGAACCGCAGCTTGCTAGATACCATAGAGCAGGACTTAGTCAACAATACATTGGAAGCGGTACAGCAGAAGGAAAGCCTGAATAGTAACCGCCTTAAGAAGGAAGCAACGTCTGGTACGCTTGATTTGGCAAGAGCAGAGCGGTCTGCATTGACGCGCAAGCTGGAGCTGGCAGAAGGCGAGACGAAGGATCAACGGCAGGCACTGCGAGTGGTCGAGGACAAGTTGCGTTCTACCGAGGTTTCTGTGGGCAGGCTCGATGTTGAGCTGGATAATATTTTGCGCAAGCTGAGTGAGGATTATGAACTTAGCTATGAGCTGGCGAAGCAGCGTTATCCTGTACCTGAGGATGTTCCTGCCGCCCAAGCGGATGTACAGCGGCTAAAGCGTAGTATTTCTGCACTGGGTGAGGTTAATCTGGGGGCAATCGAAGAATACCAGCGTGTACATGAGCGCTTTACCTTCCTTAGTGGTCAAAAGGATGATCTGGTCGAGGCCAAAACAACGCTCTATCATGTGATTCATGAAATGGAAGAGGAAATGTCTAAACGCTTTAAGCAGACCTTCGATGCCATCCGGCGCGAATTCGGTACAGTGTTCTCGAAGCTGTTCGGCGGCGGAAGAGCAGACCTTATGCTGCTGGACCCGGAACATATGCTGGATACTGGCATAGATATTGTGGCCCAGCCTCCTGGAAAAAAACTGCAAAATCTGCAGCTGTTATCTGGTGGAGAACGAGCTTTGACCGCTATGGCGCTGTTGTTTGCTATCCTCCAGGTTAAGCCGGTACCTTTCTGTGTATTGGATGAGGTTGAGGCAGCCCTGGATGAAGCTAATGTTGTCCGCTTTGCTCAGTACCTGCGCGAATTCTCCGAGCAGACGCAGTTTATCGTAGTCACACATCGCAAAGGCACTATGGAGGAAGCGGATGTGCTATACGGTGTAACAATGGAAGAAGGCGGCGTCTCGAAGCTCGTCTCCGTCCGTTTAGAGGATGAAGAAGCGGAGATAGCATAAGTGAATGTAGCCACGCTCACAAAACTTAAGTGTATGCTTCCGAAGTAGTTTTATTGCGAAGCTTATCAGGGAGTAAATGCTCCATAAAACTTTAGAGTATGCTTCCGAAGTAGTTTTGTACGAAGATAATTCGATGTAGTGATGCTAACAAATCTTTAGGAGGAACAAAATGAGCTTTTTTAGAAAGTTGAAAGAAAGCATCTCCGGCAAGACGGAGAGTGTAACCAAACAATTCCGCGATGGTCTGGAGAAAACCCGTAAAGGGCTTGTTGAAAAGGTATCAGACCTTATTATCCGTCGCAAAAAAATAGATGAAGAGTTCTACGAAGAACTCGAAGAGATTCTGATTGGCGCCGACGTTGGCGTAAATACAGTAATGAAGCTTGTAGAGGAACTGCGAACAGAAGTGAAACAGCAGCGAATTGAGGATGCAACTGAGCTACAGCCGATTCTGTCCCGCAAGCTGATGGAGTTGCTGCGCGGAGATGATGATAACAGCTTGAATGAGAACCCGGATGGACTTACCGTTATTCTATTCGTAGGTGTTAACGGGGTCGGCAAGACGACCACAATCGGCAAGTTGGCTCACCGTTACAAGCAAGAGGGTAAAAAAGTTCTGCTGGCGGCAGGTGATACCTTCCGTGCTGGTGCGATTGAGCAGTTGGAAGTGTGGGGCCAGCGTGCCGGAGTAGATGTGATCAAGCAGCAGTCGGGTTCTGACCCGGCTGCCGTTATGTTCGATGCGCTACAAGCTGCTAAGCAGCGTAACGTTGATATACTGATCTGCGATACAGCAGGCAGACTGCAGAACAAAAGTAACCTTATGGAAGAGTTGAATAAGATCTTTCGTGTCATTCAACGTGAAATTCCTAGTGCACCGCATGAGGTACTTATGGTACTGGATGCGACCACTGGACAGAATGCGCTCACTCAGGCCAAGCTTTTTGGTGAGAAGAGCGGGGTTACCGGTCTGGTTCTGACCAAGCTGGACGGCACAGCCAAAGGTGGTATTGTTATAGCTATCCGTCAAGAAATGAATCTACCCGTAAAGCTTGTAGGCTTGGGTGAGAAAATTGATGATTTGCAGGTGTTCGATTCTCAGCAGTTCGTGCATGCCCTGTTCGCAGGACTGATTGCTGAGACAGAGGAACTAGAAGAGGAAGAGTAATATTAGGCAAAAAGCAGCAAGCATCCACTAACTGGAGGCTTGCTGCTTTTTTGTTATTTCAAGAATAATATAATTATGTTATTTCAACATATGAAAAATTCATAATAGTAATGCTTGTCAACTCTCCTGCATACAATTTTATGTGATGTCTACTTCTAAGCTCCTGCAAACTATGAAAAAGAGGAAGGAAGCGATTACATAATGTGAGATGGTGTAGAAACTCCATTTTGCTGTTATATATATTGACATGAACATTATCATTTTCGTATGATGAGGGTATAAATCAATATTTTCATGGTTAATATCTTATTTTTAAGTGTTATTTGTTACAAAACATTACTTGTTATCCGAAAGGAGTCGGGCTCATGTCAAAAATAGATCCTTTACCCGGTCTGTCTCCGTACCCGCTACAGCACTTTTTTGATGAAATGTATGCTGATGAACGGAATGTCAGACCTCATTACAAACATGTGAACCGCATGTTTTCCGGGATGAGCCCCGAAGAGCTGCAAGCCAAGCAGAATATGATGCAGCGACGGATGATGGAAGAAGGGATTACCTTTACATTATACAATCCGGCACAGGACCAGCCGATGGAACGTACCATTCCCTTCGACATGATTCCCCGGATTATTCCAAAAGATGAGTGGGAAAGGCTTGAAGCTGGCATCATTCAACGCATTACAGCATTGAATTTATTCATTCACGATATCTATCATGAGCAGTACATTGTAAAGGATGGAATTGTACCGCGGCGCATGATTATTTCTAATTGTTATTTTCGGCCAGAGATGGCTGGTTTGCGTGTTCCTGGTGGAGCTTATGTAAATACCTCAGGAATTGATCTCATCCGCCATCATGATGGTCAATATTACGTACTTGAAGACAATTTGCGAACGCCTTCAGGATTCTCTTACCTTTTTAAAGGCAGATCAATGATGAATCAGTTGTTTCCGGAATTGTCATTTGCCAGCTCCATTCGGGATGTGGATCATAGTCTGAATCGATTCCTGTCGGTGCTGCGCAGTCTATCCCCAACACGTACTTCCGATCCGGTGATTGCGCTATTGACTCCAGGAGAATATAATTCCGCCTATTATGAGCATGCTTTTCTGGCTCAACAAATGGGCATCCATTTGGTCGAAGGCCGCGATCTGGTGACGAAGGATCATAAGATATATCTTAAGGAAATGAACGGACTGCGCCGCGTAGATGTATTGTACCGCCGCCTGGACGATGATTTTATTGATCCGCTCGCCTTTCAGCCGAATTCGCTGCTTGGAGTAGCGGGGTTGATGAATGCCTATAGGGCAGGAAACATAGCGATAGCGAATGCGCCTGGAACAGGTGTAGCGGATGATAAAGCAATGTATGTATACGTACCGGACATGATCCGTTACTACCTTAATGAAGAACCGATTCTTGGAAATGTTCCAACTTATCTGTTATCCAGAGCACAAGAACGCCAATATGTGCTGGATCATCTACCAGAAATGGTAGTTAAGGAGACCTCGCTATCCGGAGGTTACGGAATGTTGATTGGTAGTGAGGCAACCAAAGAAGATCTGGCAGAGTTCCGGCTGAAGATCCTGGCTGAGCCGGAGCGCTATATCGCCCAGCCGATTATGTCTCTCTCTAGAGCTCCGGTATTGTCGGGAGGAACGATGACACCGCGTCATATTGATCTGAGAGCTTTCGTATTAATGGGTGCTGACCGCAAACCACATGTTATCCCTGGGGGACTAACAAGAGTGGCAATGAGAGAGGGTTCATTGGTTGTGAATTCTTCTCAAGGAGGCGGAGTAAAGGATACATGGGTAATGGCCTGACACTGCCTAGCGAGTTTGCTGACGTTTAACCAAATGCGGCATCAATATGTAAGATAAGGGAGTGGCTGAAGATGCTGAATCGCAATGCGGAGGCTTTGTTTTGGATAGGCAGATATATTGAGCGGGCAGAGAATCATGCACGGCTTATAGATGTACATTATCATATCCAGCAGGAAGAGGACTTCCAACAAGAAGGACATAAATGGTCAAGGTTGATAGATGCCTTAGGTGTCAGAACTCAGTATCAACAGCAATTTGAAAGTTTCTCTGAGCAGGATGTGTTGTCCTTTATAACCTTGGACCTCGGCAATTCCAATTCGATTTTCTCTTGTGTGCACCAAGCCAGAAATAATTTGCGGACATTGCGGCAGCATTTGCCTAGTGAACTATGGGATATTGCCAACAGCTTCAATCTATGGCTGGGGGAGAGATCGGTAGCGGATATAATGAGTGGTCCACACCAGTTCTACCAGCAGATCAAAGAACGGACGGCTATGTTCCTGGGAGCCGAGCAGTCGGTCATGTTGAGAGGGAATGAGTGGCACTTTATCGAGAGCGGAAGATTTCTTGAGCGGGCAGAGAATACTACCCGTATATTACAATCGGTGACGGCATCGTGCCGATCCAAGGATATGAACGGAGTCTATATTCAGCTGCAAGCCGTGTTAAAATCTGTGAGCGGATATCAGGCCTTTCGACGTTATTATGCAGATGCCATGTCACCGGAAAGTATACTCGAGTTTCTAATCGCCAATGCCTACTTCCCGCGTTCGGTGCGGTTCTCCTTTCATAAGCTGGAGGAGCATTTGGCCAAGCTTCAGCTAGATTCATCGGAAAAAGGCTCTGGGCATGAGAAAGTCATCCGGCAAGCCGGGAAGATCAAAGCCGAGCTAGATTATATGGAAAATGAAGATATGTCTGGTGATCGGGTAGAGGATGTGCTGAATTCACTGATGCTTTCCTGCCAAAAACTGGGAAAAACGATGGAAGGCGCCTTTTTTCGGCGAGAAGGAATATCCGCATGAAGATCCAAATCGATCATACAACCACATACAGCTACCCCACTCCGGTTACGGACAGTGTCAATGAGATCAGGCTGACTCCGCGCACCAACTATCGGCAATCGTGTTACCATCATGAGGTCGATGTTTTTCCGGCGGCTAATCTATTGACCTATGAAGACTTCTTTGGAAACAGAGTTCATGCCTACTCTGTTAATAAGCCGCATACTGAGATGGTCATCCATACTAAGGCTACGGTTGTAACACTGGATAAGGCACAAGGTTGGGATCTGCCGCGTATCCCGCTTAAAGAGCAGGTTGAACTGTTGAATGACGAGAAATTTCAGAACCGTTACATTGAATTTATTTTACCTACCCGATATACCGAGGTGACACGTGAGCTGGTCGAGTTCGCTTCGCAGCATCCTTTTGATGAAGCAGAAGATATGTACGAGTGGATTGTGAAGTTATCTTCAACGATCTATGAGCAGTTTACCTACGATCCCGGAGCAACCAGTGTGAACACAACAGTCAAAAATGCACTAAAGCTCAAAAGAGGGGTCTGTCAGGATTATGCTCACTTGATGATCGCTGTCTGTCGCAGCGTGGGTCTGCCTTCCCGATACGTAAGCGGGTATCACTTTGTCGGGGACCTGCAGGGTGGCAATGCCAACTTTGAACAGGCTTCGCATGCTTGGGTAGAGACTCACATTCCAGGTACCGGTTGGCTCGGGTTCGATCCAACAAATAATGTAGAAGTGAGCTGGCGTTATATAAAGCTTGGTCATGGCCGGGATTACAAAGATATCGTACCCGTAAAGGGAGTATATCGTGGGGGACCAGGCACATTAACGGTGAAAGTGGATGTGCGGCAGTTGGAGAATTGAATACTTATACAAGGAGACTCACGCGGATATTTAGCTTCTGCGGGAGTTTTTTATGTGATTATTGCTAGAAATGATTATAATGTGGGTCGATTTGGGTAATCTTGAAACAGAGCCATTACAATGGATGATGTGGAAGGAGAGTACATATGAGCCCAAATATAGCTAAAAAGCAACGGTTTATCGGGAAAACAGCCATAATTACCGGTGCAGGTTCAGGAATCGGCCGAGCAACTGCCATTCAATTGGCACGGGAAGGCGCAAACGTCGCGTTGTTTGATTTAGTGAATGAACGTAACTTCGAATTGGAGCAAAAACTCAATAAATTGCGCAAGGACTGCGCGCTGGCTCTTGATGTCGATACTTCGGATGCGGAGCGGATGGAAGAGGCGGTACGCCAAACCGTGGAGCGTTTTGGAGGATTGGATATTGTATTTGCGAATGCGGGGATCAACGGTGCAGTAGGACCTATCGAAGAACTCAGTCTCAGTGACTGGGAGCATACGATGTCAGTGAATTTGACCGGAACCTTCTTGACTCTAAAATATAGTATTCCCCATTTGAAGAAGAAAGGAAAAGGAAGCATCATCATTACAAGCTCTATTAACGGCAATTCGCGGTTTGCCAGCTTTGGCTGGTCGCCGTACAGCACCACCAAGGCTGGTCAGGTAGCTTTTGCCAAAATGGCTGCGCTGGAGCTTGCCAAATTCAAAATTCGCGTAAATGTGATCTGTCCAGGAGCAATATCCACAAATATTGATGAGAGCACAGAATTTAACGAGGAGGTCGGCTCGATTGTTATTCCGATTGAGTTCCCGCAGGGTGCGCAGCCACTTGCTGATGGCCCTGGTAAACCGGATAATGTAGCAGAGTTGGTGTCTTTTCTGGCATCTGACGAATCCATTCATATTACAGGAGCACAAATCGTGATTGATGGGGCCGAATCGCTGTTATCATAAAAGGAATTAATATCCGTGTCTCCAATCCGAAGTGATTACGAGATGCGGATATTTTTATATTATTGACAATAATGATTGATCATTTAATATAAAATTAAAATTGGAAAGTAGGGCGTACGCAATGCCATTAAACTCATCTTCAGCTGGTGTAAAGATCAGAGCAGTGATCACCGGCAGCCTTGCGGTATAACACATCCTAAATTAACGGAGATCTTGCATAGTGTTTTTTTGATTTAAAGCCTATTGCAGACCAGCTAAAAGGATATAATGCTTGTTTTTTTTGTCTGGGGATGTCTTCAGCCGGGATTAAAGAAGAAGCCTACAAACACTTGCAAGAGATAGGTCTGGCCATGATTCATAGTGTTAACGTGGGATACGAAAGTCCAATTCTGGGGAGTCGGGAGATAGCTGCCTTGGCACAAAAAGTATAAATGGCTATTCTAAGACTTCCAGTGAAGCACAAAGGGTAACATATTGTTCATACCACTTATTCCATTCTTCACTTCGAGACATCATGGTCCCTCCATCCAGCAGGGCAGCAATCACATCCAGACATATATGCCAGCCTGCGAGATCTCTGGGTGTATGGGCAGTGATGGCCGTAAGTTGCTCATTTAATACCAATAGGCTGCCGTCAGCTGTTGCGGATATCAGTTAAATAAGACCATACCTCTGCAACGGAATGTTTCAAGTGACTTTCGAAGTGGGCAGAATAACCATGTCCATTTTGTTGTATTTCAGCTAACATATTTGACTCCTCCTCAAAGTAGTGTTTAATAATATATTACCTTATTCTTTTATTTCCGCAAAAGCTCCATTAAAACAAACGGAGCTCCTATAGATTAGGGCTCCGTCATTACAAGCTCAAAAGATTCAATTAAGGCGCGAGCCGCTCCTTCTTCTGGAATTCAACCATCCAGCCCGGATATTCCGGTGGCAGCTCGCTAACTTCCATGGCTCCATTACAATACCAGAAACATCTTCGCCTTCAGGAAGCTCGCAGGCTTCTGCTTGACGGTGCCAATGTAATGGAAACGGCGCTGCGTACGGGCTACCAAGTTCGACGCAGTTTAGCCGCGAGTATAAAAGGTTGTTCGGGCTATCGCCTGTGCAGCATATCCGTTCCCTCCATGAGAGCGAGCAGGTTGCTGAGCATTGAGGGGAAACATTGTACACATAAAACGGCTTTTGTCCTAGGGAAAGGATGATAAAGTCGTTTTTTTTCTTGTATATCTATGGAATTTGAAAAACAAACAATCAACTTATATATTTGAAAAATAGCAAACAAAATGTTAATATGTTTATATAATAAGACGAATTGGGTGAATTGCATTGTCAGAGGGAAATGAAGCCATCAGCATCTCGGAGAAATTCTGGAACGCTTCTATAGATGAACTAAAGAAAGGTTATGTGTATGAGGAGCGGGATCATTCCGGATTTTATGTATGTCTGGTCTGTGGAGAAGAGTTTGAGAATGGCCTTATCTATAAGGATGGCAGTACTTATTATGAAGCTGAGAAATATGCTGGCCAACACATCAATCATATTCATGGAACAATGTTTAACTGGCTGCTGGGACTCGATAAGAAGCTGACCGGATTGACGGAGCTGCAGAAGGGATTGTTAAATGCTTTTCGGCAGAGTCAAAGTGACGGTGAAGCCGCTAAGGAGCTAGGCATCGGCAGTACCTCAACGGTGCGAAATCACCGCTTTACGCTTCGTGAAAAGGCAAAACAGGCAAAGTTGTTTCTAGCTGTGATGGAGCTTGTGGAGGAGAAACCCGCAGTTTCATCTCCTTTTGTCAGCATTCCTCGATCGGCCTTGATGCTTGATGAGCGTTTTGCGATTACAGAGGAGGAGAACGCCGAGATCCTGAAAGCTTATTTTAGGCAGGGGCCAGAAGGTCCATTAGCGGAATTTCCCAAGAAACAGAAGCGCAAAGTGGCTATTCTACGTCAATTGATCAAACGCTTCGAAACCGGTCGGGAGTATACGGAGAAGGAAGTTAATCTTATTTTGAATGCAGCCTATCCAGACTACGTTACGTTGCGCCGGTATCTAATTGATTATGAACTACTCGAACGAGAAGAGGACGGAAGCTATTATTGGGTGAAATTATAGATGGAATGATAAAGGAGATATGGGACAATGGAAAAAGCAAAACGTAAAGAGCTGGCCTACAACTACGCGCATACTCACAGACAGATGGGGGCTTACCGGATTCTGAATAATCACAATGGAAAATCATTGGTAGGAAGCACTCTGAATCTGGAGGGTGTCTGGAATAAGCATAAATTTATGCTTGATATCGCCAGCCATACGAATAAAGAATTGGAAGCGGATTGGAAGAAATATGGAGAAGCAGGCTTCAGCTTTGAAATTCTCGAGGAAATTAAACCGCAAGAGGAGTTTGTGCAGGATAAAGCGGATATGGCAAAATATCATAAAATGCTGCCTGATCTAGAAAATAAATGGCTGGAAAAGCTCTCTCCTTATGGTGAGCGTGGTTATCACAAACAGAAATAATACGGATGGTCAAGGAGGCGGCAATTATGGCGTTTTTATCATGGTTGGCTGAACAGAAAATTCAGGAGGCTATGCGCAACGGGGAGTTTCAAGGACTGCCGGGTCACGGCAAACCGCTGGTGCTTGAAGATCTGTCTGGTGTGCCGGAGGAGTTGCGTATATCCTACAAGATTATGAAGAATGCCGGACTGCTGCCGGAAGAAGTGACTCTGCGGGCGGAGTGCGTCACGTTGGAAGAGCTGTTGGTAACGTGCCAGAATAGCGGCAATGCTGTTACTATCGAAGGAAAGGCACTTGAGACAAAGCTGTCTCTGAAAAAGCTGCGTTTGCAAGAGCTGCTCCGTCAGCGCGGTTTTGAGAGTAATGCTGCATTTAGTCAATATAGTGATAAAATCCGGGAGCGAGTGACTGGGGAGGATAACTAAGCTCGCGGGCTGAATTCTCAAACTTGATCTTTCCGGGATTATCGCCCATGATTACAAGGATAATAAGAGATCATGGAGAGATAAAATGAATCAACTTCCCATTATGCAGGTCCTTCCTCAGCTGAAAATAATATTAAACAAATCGCGGGCAGCCATTCTGATTGCCGAGCCCGGTGCGGGCAAGACGACCGGAACGCCTCCGGCTTTTCTGGACGAACCGTGGATGCAGGGCAAAACCATTCTTATGCTTGAACCCAGAAGACTTGCCGCTAGATCGGCAGCTACTTACATGGCGTCATGTCTTGGGGAAAGTGTCGGGCAAACGGTTGGATACCGTATGCGTATGGACACTCGAGTAGGCAAGAACACGCGGATCGTTGTTGTAACCGAAGGTGTACTGACCAGGATGCTGCAAACTGATCCGTCGCTGGGTGACGTAGGTCTTGTTATTTTTGATGAATTTCATGAGCGCAGTCTGCATGCTGATCTGGGACTTGCTCTTACACTGGAAGCACAGACAGTATTGCGTGAGGATCTTCGTATTCTCATTATGTCGGCTACGCTCGATGGTGAACGGGTCTCGGCCATGCTAGGTGGTGCTCCTGTAGTAGATTGTCCGGGCAGGGTCTATCCAGTCCAGACTATTTATGCTCCTGCCTCTGGCACTTTATCCATTGAAAAATCTACTGCAGCCTCTGTACATCGCGCCCTTGCTGAGCAGAAGGGAGATGTGCTCGTCTTTCTGCCAGGTGAGCGGGAAATCCGCCGTACTCAAAGCGAGCTGGAGAACGGGAGATTGCCTGCGAACACGGTGCTTCGTCCTCTATATGGACAGTTATCGCAGGTTATGCAGGACTTAGCAGTCGCTGCATCTGTTGCAGGTGAACGAAAGGTTGTGCTGGCAACTTCCATTGCGGAGACCAGTTTGACCATTGATGGTGTGCTCACGGTGATTGATTCAGGACTGCGGCGAACACAGGTATTCTCGCCGCGTACTGGCATGCCGCACTTGGAAACGGTACCCGTGTCCAAGGCATCGGCAGATCAGCGGCGCGGGCGAGCAGGCCGCACTGCCCCTGGTGTGTGCTACAGGCTATGGAGCCAGGAGGAGCACCACCGTCTTCCGGACGACAACGTCCCGGAGATTATGGAAGCCGACCTGGCGCAGCTGGCTCTGGAGCTGGCGCTATGGGGCGTGCGCGATCCCGCCGCGCTGCCTTGGCTGGACGCGCCGCCCGCTGCGCCTTACGCGCAGGGCACCGCGCTGCTGCGCCAGCTCGGTGCGCTGGGCGCCACCGGCGCCATTACGCCGCACGGCCGCAGCATGGCCGCGCTTGGCGCACACCCGCGCGTCGCGCATATGCTGCTGCGCGCGGCCGAGCTTGGCGCGACGCCGCTCGCCTGCCGGCTGGCGGCGCTGCTGCAGGAGCGGGACCTCTTCCGGGGTCCCGCGGCCATAGATAGCGACCTCACGCTGCGCGTGGAGGCGCTGCTTCGGTTCGAGCGCTCCGCAGGCTTGGACGCGGGCGGAGCAGATCTTGCGACGCTGCGTGCGGTGCAGCGCGAGAGTCGCAATTATCTGGCGCAGCTGCAAGCCGCGCCAGGCGAAGCCCCGAACGACATCAGCCTCATTGGGCTGCTGCTGTCGTTCGCGTATCCCGACCGGATCGGGCAGAAGCGCGGCGATGGCGCTTTTGTTCTCTCCAGCGGTCGGGGAGCAGCCATGCGGGAAGGGCAGCCGCTTATGCGGTGTCCTTATATTGTGGCAGCCTCCGTGGATGACAAGGCTGCACAGGGCAAAATCATGCTGGCCGCAGAGCTGAAGGAAGCGCAGTTGCTGAAGCATCATGCGGACAGTATTACTGATGAAGCGGAAGTGTATTGGGACAAGGAGAGCAAAAGCGTCAAGGCTCGCCGTCGCACAATGTTAGGTGCCTTGGTCTTGAAGGAAACTACTCATGAACGCCCTTCGGTTGAAGCAGCAGAAGAAGTACTACTGACTGCTCTTGCGTCTGAGGGTCTCGCTCTGTTGCCTTGGGATAAAAATACACTGCAACTGCGTCAGCGGATGATGTTAATGCATAGGGTTCGTGCGGACTGGCCAGATGTATCGGATGAGGCTTTATTAGAATCTTTGAATACATGGCTGCGGCCCTACACGCATGGCATGCGCGCTTTTCGTGATCTTCAGCGCATTCCGTTATCGCGCGTTTTTGAAGGAATGCTGGATTGGAAGCAACGTCAAACTTTGGATACGGAAGCTCCTACACATATCACTGTGCCGAGCGGTTCCCGTATCCCTGTAGATTATGATAACCCGGCAGCGCCTGTATTGGCGGTCAGACTGCAGGAAATGTTCGGACAACTGGACACACCTAAGGTGGGTGGGGGGATGATCCCGGTAGTACTGCATCTCCTATCCCCGGCAAGACGGCCGATGCAGGTGACAACGGATCTTGCCAGCTTTTGGCGCGGAATCTATTTCGAAGTCAAAAAAGATTTGAAGGGACGCTACCCCAAACATTACTGGCCGGATGATCCATTACAGGCAATTCCGACTAACCGAACCCGTCCTAAGAATTAAAGTATGGCCTGCTCAAATAATTCTGCTTTCCTCATGAGATGTTTTGTCCAACGCATAAAGGGTAATAATGTAGCGAACGACAATTTCGAAGGAGGGCTTCAAGTGACTAAAAAAATCGTAGGTATATTCGATACGGAGCAAGAAGCAACCAGAGCAATTGAAGGGCTGCAGAACAAGGGCATTCATAATGATGAAATATCAATTATTACACGTGACCGTGATGAGCTAAGAAATATTTCGGATGAAACGGGAACCAAGGGTCCAGAAGGTGTAGCAGCAGGTGCAACTACAGGTGGTTTACTGGGTGGTGTAGCCGGATTGCTGGCAGGCATTGGTGCTTTGGCTATTCCGGGAATTGGTGCGATCTTGGCGGCAGGTCCAATTGTGGCGACACTGACTGGAGCAGCCATAGGTGCGGGCGCGGGAGGTTTGGTGGGAGGATTGATCGGACTCGGTATCCCTGAAGATGAGGCGAGAGAATATGAAGGCTATGTAGATAGCGGGAAAATTCTTGTGTTAGTAGAAGAAAATGGGCACGGCCACCATATACATGATATCTTCAGAGGCAACAGCTCACTCAATGCCCATAGATATGAAGGAACTTTTGCAGGCGACTCAGCCGAAAGAAATGCGATGGCAGATAGAGGGCCCACAAACCCTGGTGTTATAGAGGATGACACAAAAGTAGGGAATACGATGGGGAACAGAGGTTCAATGAACGCAGAAGTTGACCCCGATGTGTACAATCGAGATAAAATGTAAATAGAATCCCGATAACTCGGATTATCTCCAAATAAAGTCTAGGCTGCATTTCTAACGGATATCCGCTAGAAATGCAGCCTTTTTAATGTGTATACGTACGATACAATGTAGATGCACCTCTCTATTCACTACATTTCAACATATGAAAAATTCACAATAGAAAGATCAAAAAAACTCGCCAGCAACCCAAATCCCAAATTCAATCTTGATACTCTCCCTATCAACAAAAACAAGGAAAAAGTGATCACTGCAGTTCCAAGTTTCAGGTTGTGAAAGTTGGAAAATAGGGCTTATAATAGACTTATAGAAAGATAAGGAATAAATTCCCTAGGAGGTGTCGTATGGCCTTTATGATTGCCCAACGGGCTTTTATCAAAGTATATCTTATTACAATGGTGGAGCAGCAGCGCGGATATGGTTATCAGATGCTTGAGGATATGCGACGTGATTTCAAGGCCCACGGCTACTCTCCGCCGCAGAGTGAAATTTATCGTGCTCTACATGAATTGGTGCAGCAGGGGATACTATACCGTACTAAGCAATTGAAGGGCAATGACCCGAAGGTGGATTTTCAGGAAATTGTCTTATATCATTTCACTTCGGACGGTGAAGAGAAAGCTAAACTGTACAAGAAACAGGTAAAGACTGATTTGGACCGCTGTTTGGGCATATTGAATAAAGCGGTTGCGGATAACTTTTAAATCCCTTCTATTTTAAAAAGTCACTACTATAGTAATATTTCCAGGTCGCTTGCACACTGTTATAATTGTTACTGCTGAAGGTTTGCAGTATACATAGGAGGAATCACAGATGGACGAACATATGAAACGCCGATTGGATAAACAAAGAAAGTTGTTCAGCCAGCTTGGCATAGGACTCGACGCACTGACTATTCATGAAAAAGAATTCAGTATGAAGCTTCGTGGTTATGATCCGGAGGAAGTGGATACTTTTCTGGATAGCGTAATAAAGGATTACGAACGATTCTATGCGACTATTGCCGATCTTATGGACAAATGGCAGGAACAGCAACTGGAACTGCGTGATTTGAAGGTTGAAACCAAAGGTTTCCCAGTAATTGCTGATCCTGTACTCAAAGGTATTGATCCTAAAGATTTGGAAGAGATTATTGTGAAACTGGAGACAAATATTCGACAGCTTAAGGAGAAGCTTCCACAGAGTGAAGGCTACTTATAATCTATACAAACGGACGTTGATGGAGGTTGTGCCTTTGTTCGATAAGCAACGATGGAAACTGAAGATCCGCGGTAAAATTGCCCTTGGCTATATCATTATTCTACTAATGTTGGGTTTATATCTAGTCATTGTATCCTATCGTATATCCGACCTGGAGAAAGAAACGGTCTTCCTAAGCGAGCACGATGTGCAGGTGCATGAACTTACCTATCAAATTGAGAAGAATGTATTGGATATGGAAACAGGTCAAAGAGGTTATGCCCTCACTGACAATACGGAATACCTTACACCTTACAATGCTGGGCTTATAGAATGGCGTATAAATTATGCCAAGCTAAAAGGTCTGCTCGCTGATAACCCTGCCCAAATTCAGAATCTAGATGATATCAAGAGTAATATTGAGTTATGGGTTAGTTCAGCAGGTGAATATGTTATCGACCTTAAGCGAAATGGGCAGAATGAAGCAGTTACAGCATATTATCAAAATGATACCGGTAAACCCATTATTGATCTGATACGCTCAGAGTCTGAATATTTCCGCGATAATGAACGGAATTTAACCAATGAACGGATTATTATCCTTAAACAAGGAAACGATAAGCTGTTAACAACGATGTATCTCCTTTGGAGTGTGGTCACATTAATAGCGATACTCATCACTATCGTGATCTCCAGAAGCATTGTGAACCCTCTCCAGCGCGTAATTCTAGCGATCAATAACATTGCGAGTGGCGGTAATATGTCTGAACGGATTGAGGTCAAGACAATTGACGAAATCTATGATCTGGGTGAGGCGACAAATCGCCTTTTGGAAACGGTACAGCGAGAACAGTGGAATAACGAACAGTTAACGCTGATGTCCGTATTACTTCAGGAAACGGTTGATCTCCCTATTCTATGTCGAACCTTTTTGAACAAACTGTCCACAATACTGGAAATGCAGTACGGTGCAATATATGTACAGAATGAAGAAAAACAGTTTGAACGTATTTATACGTATGCAGGCAACGGTAAGAATAAGGATTTCCCAGTTACAAATAGTATTAGTCTGGGAGAAGGTCTTGTTGGGCAGTGTGCTATGGATAAACGCATGACAGTCATTGAGGACTTACCGGAGGATTATATCCGCATCCATTCCGGTCTAGGAAGAACTGCTCCCCGTTTTGCAGTGATCGCTCCAGTTATTTTTGAAAATAAAATCATAGCGGTCATTGAGATAGCTTCACTTACTAAATGGGCAACGTATCATTTGGACCTTCTCACTGATCTATTAAATATGTTGGGTGTTACCCTAAATTCCGTAACCACTCGAATGGAGATTCAAAAGTTATATGGAGATTCGCAGGTTATGAATGAAGAGTTGCAGGTACAATCTGAAGAGTTGCAGGTGCAATCCGAGGAGCTGCAAAGTTATACCCAGGAACTGATCATTTTGAACAAGGATCTAAATAACCAAAAAACAGAAGCGGAGATTGCAGCTATTGAGCTCGAGGAATTCAATGAGCAATTGCAGCTTAGTTCCCGTTATAAATCAGAATTTCTGGCGAACATGTCCCATGAGCTGCGTACACCACTTAATAGCATGCTTATTCTTTCACAGCTGTTGGCTGAGAATCGCAATGAGACATTGAACCAAGAAGAGCAAGGCTATGCTTCTGTGATTTATTCATCTGGCAATGATTTACTCAATATGATCAATGATATTCTGGATTTGTCCAAGGTAGAGGCTGGTAAAATGCTGGTAGAATATGATGCGGTTAATCTCACAGAGCTTTCGCCAATGTTGCAAGCCTATTTCCGACAAACTGCAGAACAAAAAAATCTGGATTTTTCAATAAATCTCGGAAATAATGTGCCTAATTTATTCTATACCGATGGAATGCGCCTGCACCAGATTCTTCGCAACTTGCTATCGAACGCTTTTAAATTTACAGAAAAGGGCAGTGTCCACGTAGAAGTTGCCAGATTGGAATCTTTCCATTCCCCCTCTTATGAATCAGAGGGGCCTGTGCTGTCTTTTTCTGTGAAGGATAGTGGTATTGGTATTTCGGAGGAGAACAATGATCTCATCTTTGAAGCCTTCCGCCAGGCTGACGGATCAACCGCGCGCAAGTTCGGTGGTACTGGACTAGGGCTGTCTATCTCACTTCAGTTGGCTAGATTGCTTGGTGGACAAATTCTGCTGCAAAGTGTGCCAGGTGAAGGCAGCAATTTTACGTTATATCTTCCATGTCGAGAAGAGGACCCTGAATATGATGCCGTAACTTCAAAGTTCCGTGTTGAGGTAGCCGTGTCCCGTGAAACTATCGAAGAGATATATAGAGATCCCACCAACAATGGCGGAACTTTTGATAAGGAATATCCGCTACTATGTGGCAAGACTGTACTCATTGTTGATGATGATACGCGGAATATATTTGCACTTAGGAAGGGCCTAGAGCCATATGATATGAATATTCTGACGGCACAGACCGGTTTTGAATGTCTGCAAATTGTGCGGGAGCAGCCTGATGTGGATATCGTATTATTAGACATTATGATGCCAAATCTGGATGGTTATGATACGTTGTCAATTATACGTGAAGAGCTTCTACTTCCGGAGATCCCCATTATAGCCATATCAGCTAAGACGATGAAGGAAGAACGTGAGAAGTGCCTGTCCGCAGGTGCAACAGACTTCATTTGTAAACCGGTAGTGATGCATGAAGTAGTATCGCGAATGTACAAATGGCTCAATCATACTAAATAGATCAGCTTGCTGCCAAACTTGACATTTGTAAAATTATCATTGACGACATAGCTGACTATGATTTATGATAGTCACATAAGTGATCAACCATAAGTTAGTGGCGTGTTACCGTAAAAGGGCATGAGCCAAGGATTGTCTTACGTAAATAAGACTATTCTTGGCTCTTTTTGATGTCTAAATCGGGACAATGAGTGGAAGGAGGGGAGAACTTGGCGCGGGAAAGCGAGCAATTTCAAGTACAACGTGTAATCGGTAACAATGTGGTCATGGTTCATGGAGGCAAAAACGGCAAGGAATATGTCATCATTGGCAAAGGCATCGGCTTTGCAGTGAAAGAATCGGGGATCATCGAAGGGGATGATGACCGGATTGAGAAGCTATTTCGTCTGGAAGACCGTGAAGAGTGGAGCCAGTATCAAATTCTGCTGGAAGATATAGATCCGAAAGTTATGAGAATTACGGATGAGATCATAGCGGATATTGCCTTTCAGTTTCCCGACAAGTTAAACGACAAAATCTATTTGGCCCTCCCAAGCCATATCCAATTTACCATTTACCGTCTGCGCAACGGCATGGACATTGTTAACCCATTTTTACAGGAAACCAAAATGACCTTTCCAAAGGAATATGAGATCGCTTACAGAGCAGCCGAAAAAATTAATGCCGAATTCCAGGTGCAAGTTCCCGAGGACGAGGTCGGATTCCTCACTTATCATGTCTACTCGGCAGTCAGCAATGTGCCAGTAGGGCAATTGGTAAAGGCTTCGAACATTGTCAGCGAGCTGATGGATGTGATACGGGACGAAGGGAATATAACCTTTGAGCACGGCAGTATGAATCATGTCCGCTTGATGATTCACTTACGTTTCTCATTGGAGAGAATTTTGCAAAAGTCATTCATTGATAATCCTTTTGTGAAGCATATTAAGAAGGAATATAAAGTGGAATACAAGCTAGCTCAGAAACTCGGAACAATTATGCGTAAGTCACTGGATGTGGACATTCCAGAAGAAGAGCTATGCTTCATGGCGATGCATTTACACCGCCTATTCCAAACTTCACGGAAACAAAAATAGCAGCTTAAGAGGAGTGGCAGTCATGTTTTCCAAATGGAAATCTAAAAAAGAAGAGAAACATACTCAGCAGGTCTTAGAAATAACAGCGCCAATCACGGGTCAGGCAGTTCCATTAGCACAAGTTCCGGACGATACCTTTGCTGGAGGTCATATGGGCAACGGAATTGCTATTCAACCAACAGAGGGAATTCTTAAGGCTCCCTTCGACGGAACGGTCGCTCACATCGTCAAATCGAGTCATGCTTTAATACTGGAGCATTCCAGCGGATTACAGCTGTTACTGCATATCGGAATTGATACGGTCAGCCTGAAAGGGAATGGATTCATCAGTCATGTAACGAGTGGTGACACTGTTAAAGCAGGACAGATACTAATTGAATTTGATCTCGAAGCTATACGTGCAGCAGGTTTAGACACGATTTCACCTATTATTGTGACTGCTACAGAGGAAACCATGCCGGAAGTAGAATGTCACTATGGTCAGGTTACAGCAGGTGAATCTGTAATTCTCAGCGTGGTTTCAAAGCAATAACAAATAGCATTACTAATAAGCAAACGAAAGGATGATATTGTTATGTTGGCTTTTCTACAAAAATTAGGCAAGTCGCTGATGCTTCCGGTCGCTACTTTGCCAGCAGCCGCTATTCTTCAAGGCTTTGGTCTCATTGACTACGAAAAGGATTTGCATCTGGGAAGCACGGTGGGAGGATTTCTGAACCAATACATTGCTCCCTTCCTCAATGCTGGTGCAGGAGCTATATTCGGCAATCTTGCCTTGATATTCGCAATTGGGGTTGCTATCGGGTTTGCGGGTGACGCTGTAGCTGCATTGTCAGCTATCATCTCATATCTGGTATTAAGCGAAATTTTGAAAATCGTGCCGCTTCAATTCTCTTTTATTAACGATGACGTTGTTCTGAACATGGGTGTACTCGGCGGGATATTTGCCGGTGCATGGGCAGCCTTCTTATATAAGAGATATCATAATATCAAGATGCCAGACTGGCTTGGATTCTTTGCCGGTAAACGTTTTGTACCTATCATAACTGCCGCTTCCATGATGGTTCTGGCAGTATTTGTAGGGATGGTCTGGAGTCCTATACAGGATGTAATTAATGATTTCGGTAACTGGGTTGTCGGACTGGGAGCCTTGGGTGCCTTCATATTCGGTACTGCTAACCGTCTGCTGATTCCAATTGGTTTGCATCACGTAATTAATACCATTGCTTGGTTCCAGATCGGTGACTTTACGAACGCAGCTGGCGATGTTGTACATGGCGATTTAACCCGCTTCTTCGCTGGAGATAAAACTGCAGGGATGTTCATGTCCGGTTTCTTCCCAATTATGATGTTCGCCCTTCCTGGTGCAGCACTTGCCTTTATTCACACAGCTAAGCCTGAAAAACGCAAAATGGTCGCTTCGATCTTTATTGGTTCGGCAATAGCTTCCTTCTTGACGGGTATTACTGAACCACTAGAATTTTCCTTTATGTTCGTTGCACCATTATTGTATCTAGTTCATGCTTTATTAACTGGGTTCTCAATGGCATTGCTGTACATTCTAGACGTTAAGCTGGGTTTTGGATTCTCTGCAGGGCTAATCGATTACCTGGTTAACCTGAAGAGTTCCACCAATGCATGGCTACTAATTCCAATTGGTCTTGCCTTCTTCGTCTTGTATTATGTGCTGTTCCGTTTTATTATCACGAAGTTCAATCTCAAAACACCAGGTCGTGAAGATGATGTAGAAGATGAGCTGGAAGAAGTTTCTGTAGGTGGAGCTAAGATATCCGCTTCCTCCAGAGCAGCCAAAATCCTCGAAAACATTGGCGGTCCTTCTAATATTCGTAATATTGATGCATGTATTACACGTCTTCGTCTAATCGTAATTGATGATAAGGCTGTCAAAGATTCCGCTCTGAAGCAACTAGGTGCTTCCGGAGTCATGAGACTTGGTCAAGGTGCAGTACAGATCGTATTTGGTCCACAATCCGAGCAGATTAAGGATGACATTAATAAATTACTATAAGAATGTTTTGAAAAATCACAATAAATTCACATTTCGTATAGAACAAGGGCCGGAATTATAAATTCCGCCCTTGTTTTTTTACGTAGACTATTGCAAAATACATAATACCGAGTATAATACTTGGTATAAACAAATTAAGGAGTCGGTGCACATGTCAGTCGATGATTATCTGGATCTCTTAAATTACGCCAAAGCAATTAACGATGGACAGTGGCAGGCTGAACTCATTGAGAGTTTAAAGAACTTTGAAGTGGCTACTGAGGAACAGAAAAGGGAAGAGAATATCAAGGAACTATGGACACGATTTGATGATATTAATCTACTACTGTTGGGGTTATTCGATAAACTGAAGGATAATGAGGAATCAGAGGAACGATATCAGTGGAGAGAGCAGATCTGGGAACTCAAGATGGAACGGATCATAATCGCAAAGGAGATTCAAGATAGATACATTAAGATAGATTCAACACGAAATTAAGGCAGCTCCTTTTATTTAATAGAAGGGCTGCCTTTTTGTATTAAGATTATAGAATTAAATCTAATATTTTATATAAATTCATCATGATTGTACTTTATCATAATGAAATAAACATATCACACGTGCTCAAAAAATCTTTTGAAAGAGGGGGAGGGAGTTCAGCTTTTTATACCAAGTTCGATCCAGTCGGTTGACCAGTTGCCGATTTCTCCTAGTATTGGTGCTAATGCGGTTCCTTTATCGGTAAGCGAATATTCAATACGAACAGGCATTTCAGGATATACTGTACGTTTGATAATTCCTTCACCTTCTAGTTCCTTTAAACGATCAGATAACACTTTACCACTCAGATTGGATAAACAATTTTCAATTTCACCAAAACGGTGCGGACCTGTCATGAGTACAAATACGATCAAGGCAACCCAACGCTTACTGAGCATATCGACCGCTTTTTCAAAGCGTGGACACATTTCAAAATCATCCATATCTATCACCTCTGCGTTCATTATATCATAAACTTACATAAAGTAATTATGAATATTTAAATATATGTTCTAACTTGACGAACTTATATTACAATGTTAAACTAACTTACAAATAGTTACTTGAATCCAGAAATTAGCTGATACAGCTTTTTCATAATATTACTACTAATAGATGAACCTAAGGATGGTGCACTCATGATTAAACCTGAGATTGTCTCAATACTGCAAAATAAAATTAAACGGATCACCATGAATGATTCCACAAATATATTAGTTGGCCCGATTACGTTACCGGTAAATCTAGACGGGGAGACCGTTACTTTTAAATGGTACAGTTGGCTTAAGGCGACAGAAGAGGATCTATTTCCGAGTGAAGCCCAAGAAGCCACAGCGGCGCTCATCTCACGCTTGTCCTCACTAAATCTTGCCGCAGGACAGCAGTCCAGCGTATTAGTGTACGGTGATTTCGAGGGCTCGGATGAAGCGTTAATTCGGATGCACAGCATATGCCATACCGGCGATATTTTTGGCAGCAAGCGTTGTGATTGTGGCTTCCAGCTGCACCAATCGATGAAAATGATCGTTGATAACGGCTCAGGCGCTTTATTCTACCTAGCGAACCATGAAGGAAGAGGCATTGGCCTATTCAGTAAAGCAATGGCTTATATTTTGCAGGAAGAAGGTTACGATACAGTAGAAGCTAATCTTGAGCTTGGCTTCGCTGATGATGTTAGAAACTATGAGGATGCGATAAGTGTACTGCAGCATTTGCGCCAGAAACCTGTAACCTTGATCACCAATAATCCGAAGAAAATGGATGCCTTGAAGACTGCAGGGATGAATACGGTGAAAAGAGTTCCACTATGGGGAGATGTTTCCTCATTTAATGAGAAGTATTTACGGACTAAGGTCGCCCGTTCAGGACATCTGGAGGTTGTTAAGGACACTGATTTTTTAGAGAATATTAAAATTGTATAAACGCTTTAGAATTTAAGTAGTAGTTCTTTTGCAAATTGTACATTATAATGGGTTACTGAACACTATTCTTAGCTTAGCGAGGTACTCTATGAATGCAATTCAAGTGCAGGACTTGCGCAAAACATTTAAAGTCCAGAAAAACCGCGAGGGCCTCAAAGGGGCCTTCGCTGATTTGTTTAAACGGGAATTCACAGAAGTCACGGCAGTAAAGGACATTTCCTTCACCATTCCACAGGGTGAGATCTGCGGGTACATCGGTGAGAACGGGGCCGGTAAATCCACAACGATCAAAATGCTCACAGGCATTCTGGTCCCGACCTCTGGAAGTCTGTCCGTGGGGGGGTATGTTCCATATTTGGAACGTGAGAAGTTTGTACGTAACATCGGCGTTGTATTTGGGCAGCGTAGCCAGCTATGGTGGGATATCGGCGTGATTGAATCGTTCCAGCTGTTACGCAAAGTGTACCGGGTGTCTGAACAGGATTTCAAGAAACGCCTGGATGAGCTAGTGGAACGGCTGGAGCTGCAGGAATTACTGAACCGCCCGGTCCGTAAACTCAGTCTCGGTCAGCGGATGCGCTGTGAGCTAGTGGCGGCGCTTTTGCACAATCCATCTATTCTGTTTCTTGACGAGCCAACGATCGGTCTGGATATTGTGGTGAAATCGGAAATTCGGCAGTTCCTTAAAGATATGAACCGCGAGCATGGCACCACGATTCTGCTGACGACACATGACCTGCAGGATATTGAGGCACTGTGTTCACGGGTTATTATGCTGGATGATGGGCGAATTATTTATGATGGCGGGCTGGAGGATCTGAAGCAGCGCTGGGGAACCGGCCGTGAGGTACTGTTTCAATTCGGCAACCCGACAAAGCTGGAACAGCTGGAGCACTGGACAACAGGTATGCCCGTGGTTTGGTCTGCTGAGAACGAACTTGGTGCCAAGGTCTGGATTCCGCTCGACCTGAATGTCTCGGATGTACTGGGACGAGTTGTAGGACAGGCTGATATTACAGATATCAAAATCATCGAGACGAATACGGACGATATTGTCCGCAGCATCTATCAATCCGGGTCCGCTGAGAAGCCGGACGAAATGGCAGCAGCTCTGAAGGATGAAAGAGAGGCTCTTCATGTCTGACAAGCTTGAAACTGCAGTGTCTTCATCGGCAGGAGGTTCGTCAGCAGGTGGGCCTCAGGAAAGTAGTCGAAGATTATTGATGGGCGCTTACCTTGATTTTATCCGCATTCGGTTTCTGACCATGCTTGCTTACCGGGTTAACTACTACTCAGGTATTTTAATCTATTCACTAAATATTGGTGTTAACTACTTTACTTGGATGGCTATATATGGAAAGGGTGAATCACTCGGGGGATTTAGTGCAACGCAGATGACATCCTATGTGGCCGTATCGTGGATGGCGCGGGCCTTTTATTTTAACAATCTGGATCGTGAGATTTCCACGGATATCCGTGATGGCAGTATCGCCATCCAGTTCATTAGACCCTACAACTATGTGCTGGTCAAAATGATGCAAGGACTCGGAGAGGGTATCTTCCGTTTCATGTTATTCATGATTCCTGGTATGGCTATTGCTATGCTCTTGTTTCCGGTGCAGTTACCAACAGAGCTCTCTGCTTGGGTGGGTTTTCTCGTGATGTTATTTTTCAGTTTTCTGATTAACTCGCAGATCAATGTCATTACAGGACTATCGGCGTTCTTCGTGGAGAATAATGAAGGCATGATGCGGATGAAACGTGTTGTTGTCGATTTGTTCTCCGGTCTGGTCGTGCCGATCAGCCTATTTCCAGGCTGGTTGTCTTCTATACTTAATTTCTTGCCGTTTCAAGCCATCACTTACCTGCCGGGCTCCGTATTTACAGGACGGGTACAAGGCGTAGGGATATGGAATGTGCTAGGTGTTCAGGTCTTCTGGTTCCTGGTGCTCTTGATTCCAATTATCTGGCTAAACCATGCGGCGCGGCAGCGTTTGTTCGTGCAGGGAGGATGAGGTAGGTTTGTATTATTTCGGATTAATCAATGAATATCTTAAGAACTACATTAAGTCCCGGCTTACTTACCGTGCCGATTTCTGGGTAGAGGTTGTATCGGATCTGCTGTTCCAGGCCACCAACTTTATATTCATTCTCGTGATCTTTATGCATACAGACAGTCTTGGCGGCTGGAATCAGAATGAAGTGGTATTCGTATATGGCTTCTTTATGGTCCCCTTTGGGATATTCAGCTGTTTCGTGAATCTGTGGGGCTTCAGCGAGCGTTATATCACCAAGGGAGAGATGGACCGAGTCCTGACTCGTCCGGCGCACAATTTATTCCAGATCCTTTTGGAAAATATAGACCCGCCCTCCCTGTTCGGCTCATTAATTGGCCTTGTGATTATGGGTATTAGCGGGGCGAATCTCGGCCTTCCCTTTGAATGGTGGACTATACCAGCGTTGATCGTACTTTCATTAAGTGCGGTGGCCATTTATACCGGTATTTATACAACGCTGACATCTCTCTCGTTCTACTCGGATGCTCCGACGGGAATTCTCCCGCTGATGTATAACATCCAGACCTATGGACGTTATCCGGTGACGATCTACAACCGGGCTATTCAGGTGCTGCTGACCTGGGTCATACCGTTTGCGTTCGTTGGCGTGTATCCGGCTGCGCTTTTTCTACAGCGTGACGAGATGAAGGGGATGGCTCTGCTGACACCTGCGGTTGGTGCGGTATTTCTAGCCATTGGCTTGCTTGCATGGAATTATGGGGTAAAACGTTATAAGGGAGCGGGCTCGTAACGATAAGCATTGCTCTTTGAATGAATAGGCAGTCTAAGAACCTAACCGTTCTTGGACTGCTTTTTTTTTCATTCTTGAACAGTGTTGGTAAAATATAATAAAACGTTATTTAGTACACCTATGAATTCAGCCAAACGTTATCCATAATGAAGGTATGTTTCTAACTATTTGCAGGAGGATATATGAAACCATATCTAATAGGTATTGATCTTGGTGGAACCAATATCAAAGCAGCGATTTTCGATGAAGAATTCAAGGCTGTACAAGAGCTGTCAATTCCAACGGAAGCTTCGGCAGGCTCAGCACATGTGCTGGCCCGTATAAGAGAAGCAGTGCATCTCCTAACGGTAAGAACGAACATTACACTAGATCTAGTCAAGGCTATGGGGATCGGTATTCCTGGTCTCTTAGATCCGGTGGCTGGAATTTCTATTTTCTCGCCAAACTTTCCCGATTGGGATTATGTGCCGATTATTGATGAAATGAAGCTTTATTATGATTTTCCTATTTATATTGATAATGATGTCCGGGTTAATCTTTATGGGGAGTGGCAGCATGGAGCGGGCAGAGGATATGCTAATTTAGTGTTGATTACATTGGGGACCGGCCTTGGCTCCGGGATGGTGAGTGACGGTAAGGTGATCTATGGCACATCATACAGCGCTGGAGAAATAGGGCATATGAACATGTACAGACACGGGCGCCCTTGTAGGTGTGGCAGTTCCGGCTGTCTGGGCAGATATGTATCTGCTATAGGGATGGTTAACACACTTAAAGAGAAGCTGGCCGAGGGCAGAAGCAGTATTATACAGAAATGGACGGAGTCGCAGAACGATCGAATTACCGCGCTAATGATTTCGGAAGCTTATGATCGAGACGATGCCTTGTCGATCGAGGTAATGCGTGAGACCGGGGAAATGTTGGGGTTTGGTTTGGCGAACGTTATAAATATGTTCAACCCTGAACGGATCATTGTTGGTGGAGGGATGGCAGCGGCAGGAGATCGGCTGCTTAACACCGTTCGGGATACTGTGCAGCAGCATGCACTGAAGCTATCTAGCAGCAAGTGCAGCATTGTTCAGGCAGAGCTAGGCAGTCAGGCGGGAACACTGGGTGCTGCTTCTTATGCGTGGAAGAAGATGGATGTGAAGTCAAATGTATAGTTGTCGAGTGCTGTTGGACGAAAGTGGCCTTATTGGGGTTATGCCAATCTCTATAATCTGGAGGCAGGTGAACAGTGCTGGTTAGGAAACGTGATCGTTTCTCCAGATTACAGGGGCCAGGACGCTGCACTATTTTTGATTCGGAACATGATCACTGCTGCCAGGCACTAATTAAATGTTAATGAGCTGCACTTAGTCTGCCAGAGTTGTAATACCAGAGCTCTGCTTTTTTATGCTAATTTGGGCTTTTGACCCTATGATATTGTGAAAAGAACTACACCGATGGTTCAATGATCGCTGGCATGTTGATGAAACTCGGTTTATACAATTGACGGAATCTCCCAGCAGTTTGAGACCAAACTAGGCATTTGTACATATGCTGGTGAAGTGAATCAAATTGGTAGCGGGAGGTTCTTGGTATGTACTGGGTTAATCCATATTGGAAAAGAGTTATGTTTACGCCCGTTTGGTCGGTATCACTGGCAGAAGCCCTTAATTTAATCAAAGAAGCGGTTCAAGGAGAACGAAATGACGAGTTATTCTATGATGAACTTATCAAATTAGCTCCAACCCCTGAACAAGCATCGATTATCACATCAATACGCGATGATGAACGAGGTCATAATCAAATGTTCCGTGGAATCTATAGGGAGATCACCGGTCAGGAAATCACGGGCATAAGCAATGAACAATATCAACGTGTTGAATCGTATACGGAAGGATTGCAGCGGGCGTTGCTAGGTGAATTGTCGGCCGTTGAGAAATACCGGAAGATATGGTTTGGACTACCGGTGGGAATTTATCGTGATACTGTTTATGGAATTATTTTAGATGAGTTGAAACATGCCAGCAAATACAATTATTTATTTACCTTGAATCAGCACAAAAATTAAATCAAAGATCAGGCTCATGAGAATTGTACTCCTGCACTTGTCACATGATATGCTATACAAGATGAAACGGCTTTGCCATCCTTTATATGGACGGCAACCGTTTCTTCGAGAAATATAAGGATAAGTTATCGTGTGAACAAATAAATTTATATATTTCAAATAAAAGTGCGGGAGGTTAAAAATGAAACGGGATATTCAAAATGTACCCTATGGCTACGAACCACCAGCTGAACAGCGTAAAGGGACTTTAATATTTTATGATTCTTTTGAGCGTACAACGGACTTCGAGTTGGCGGTTGCAGCCAAGACGGCAGCAGACCGCAGGTTCACGAAGTTTGTATTGTATCCACTGCATGAGGAAACCGTGCGCCGGATGACAAGGGAGCCTGTACAGTCTTTTTATAAAAGAGAAGAGCGGCTGCATGAATGGAAACGGGATCAGGGCCAATCTTTCATTACGGTGGAAAATCTGGAAGGGAAACGAAAAAAATATACGCCACTCGATTCTGCACTGCGTCATATTACCGATGTATATCCTTCTCCATATTTTCTCTATGTGACCCCCGAGATGGCCAACCAGTTCGCAGCCTTTTCCTCCTTTGAGGAGTGGATTGTGAAGTTGCGCTTAATACTCTCAGCCGCTCCTGCCAATATCCACCCTCGGTTAGAAAAGTTTAGACATCGCTGGGATGTTGTTGGGGAAGAGTGAGCTTGCAGTCACTCTTTTGATAATATCTTGACCGATCGTTCAAGATATTATATAGTGATACTTAGTAGCAGAAGGAGTTGTGAAGAATGGCTCGACATAAGGAATTTGATCAAGAGAAAGCGCTCGAGAGTGCGCTGGATTTGTTCTGGACGAAAGGGTATGAACGGACTTCAATACAGGATTTGTGTACGGAGCTGGGCATCCATAGAGGCAGCCTGTATGACACCTTTGGGGATAAGTATGCGCTATTCGTGGCTTGTCTAGACCGTTTTCAGCATAATTCACAAGAAAAATACTATTCAATACTAACCGAAGAGGGAGCCACTAAAGAGCTGTTGGAGCGTTTCTTCGGCAAAGTGATTGATAGCTCCATGAACAATGATACGAAACGAAGAGGTTGCTTTATGACCAATGCCGCGATGGAGGTTGCTGCAACCGATCCTGTGGTTTCGGGCAGAGTAGAGGCGTATGCGATTCATGTGGAATCATTATTTTACCAATTCCTGCTACGCGCCCAGAAGAATGGCGATGTTAAGGGGAAACACAATTTGCGTGAATTGGCCCGTTTTTTAGCGAATACGAAGCAAGGGCTGCATGTAATGGGGAAGACTGCCCATGACCGCAGTGTATTAGAAGATGTCTGTAAAGTCGCGCTATCAGTCGTAGTTTAATTTTTTTGGTCTTTTCTTGAACGGTCATTCAAATATAAATCAACATTATTATGGAGTGGGAGCTGAGTTATATGAAAAGAATATTATGGGTGATGCTGATGATGGCTTTTGGGGCTACTTTTACTTCACCGTTGTTTCCTTTGTATCAAGAGCATTTTCATTTGACAAGCCTGGAGATTACCCTCTTATTTGCGGCTTATGCGGTCTGCCTGCTGCCTTCACTACTCATTGTCGGTTCTAAAGGTAAATCCTGGGGCCTCAGAAAAGTACTAATTTCGAGTGTTCTGCTTTCACTGGTCGCTACTCTGCTCTTCATGTCTGCGAATCAGGCCTGGATGCTTTATGCTGGGAGGATGCTGGAGGGGATTGCTTATGGTGCCTTTACAGGCGCTTCAGCGGCTTTTCTATTCCTGAAGAGCCCTGAGGAAAAAAAGGGAATCGCCTTAACATTATTGGGAGTTACAATCTTGGTCGGTTTTGGACTAGGACCGGCGATTAGTGGATTAATGATCCAATATGCAGGTTATCAACCCCTTCGCCTGCCCTTTGTTCTGCTCAGTGTGCTGTTGATTAGTGCGCTGATTGCACTGTTCACACTACCTGAGGATTCTTCTGCAAAAGAGGGGATAGCTTCACCTAAGATTACTCTCGGTATTCCCAAGGAGATATCCCCGCATTTCTGGTCATTTATCGGCTTGTCTATCTTTATGGTCTTTACACTTAACGGCATTGTGCTATCCTTAATTCCTTCATTCACAAAGAATGTGATTCATAGCTCCAATCTGTCCGTCTCAGGTCTGCTTATTCTGCTACTGCTGGGAGGCGGGGCCATCGCCCAAATGGTCCGCATCCCTCGTAACGATATGACAAGGATTCGTATGGGGCTGATCATGCTATTGACCGGGTCCTGCTTTACGGTGATGTCCGGAGAAACCGGCAGGCTATCACTGCTGTGGCTCGGTATCTTTATAGAAGCAATAGGTGGAGGTTGGACCTTTCAGGTTAGTCTACGGCTAGCGGGTATTCTACCGAAACCCAATGAACGTGCACAAGTCATCTCCACCTATTATTTATTGGCCTACTGTGGCTTTATTGTTCCTATTATAGGTGTTGGGGGATTGACCTTAATCTTTAGCTTAAACACAGCCCTTATTGTTCTAGACTCGTTGGCAGCCATAATGATCGTCTACATTATCGTTTACTCTAAGCGATTCGAGATCTATTATGCGGATCATAAGAGTAAGCTACTCCAGTCCTCGCGATCATAAGGCTTTTCTTTAGTGGCTGCTTCCTTGCTTGCGTCTGTAGGTATACATTCTCCATTGATAATGGATAAAACAGCCGATGCAGAACCCGAGGATAGCAACAGTAGCCGCAACTGCGACCAATGCTGTGAAAATATAGGCGGCAATCGTCCAACCGGCAATGAAGCTGACCAGACCTGCCGTGAGACAGAAGACGGCAATGCTCTGGTTAAATTGCTGTTGTTCCGCATCCTCAAGCAGGTAGGCAGACCGCTCTTTTGTCAGAAACTTCGCACCAAGCTTAATCACAGGATTATATCCAAAAACAAGACCAAGCACGCCAGCGGCCAGCGGCAGGGCGAGAATCCAATATTGACCGGTAAACCAAGTTAATAATACGGAAATAACGATGAAACCTTGATTGGTTTTGACAAGTGGTCTGGGAATTCCTGTAGATCCTTCACTCATTTAATTCACACCTATCTTATTGGTTTAGTTATAGTATAGCGAGCGCAAGGGTTTTTGGGAAGGATTATGGGGGATATTAAAATTTAAAATAAAAAATCATTGACATCGTTCAATACATTATGGTTTTATTATGTAGACCGATTGTTATAATTCCAAGAAGGAAGTGTCAAGCTTGTCAATCAAGCCGAATGCACGCGAGGCGATTGTGGATACCGCTTCAAGATTGTTTTTCACACAAGGCTATCATGCTACGGGCCTGAACCAGATAATTAAGGACAGCGAATCACCAAAGGGTTCACTTTATTATTACTTCCCTCATGGCAAAGAAGAGCTGGCTTTAACGTGCATCAACCGCACCAGTGAAATTGTCGCGCAGAAGCTCAGATATCATGTAGAGAATAGCGCAGATATTGTGGAAGCGATGAAGGACTTTATTCTGGGTATGGCTAAGGATGCTGTGGAATCCTCTTTTAAGGGAGTGGTTCCGTTCAGCTTCTGGTTAGCAGTAGAGACGTCCTGCATAAGTGAGGAGCTGCGGACTGCGTGTCAGGCCGTCTTTAAAGACTGGCAGGATGTAGTGAGGCAGAGCCTGTTGAAGGCAGGAGAGGAGCCGGAGGTAGCAGCAGATAAGGCTTCCGTTGTAATCTCCTTATTTGAAGGAGCGCTGCTGCAGGCGCTGACTTATCGGGATGAACAGCCATTGCTGGCTGCAGCAAGGCTTATCCCTGTTCTACTGGGCTAAACAGATAGAAAAGAGAGAAAAAACACATTTTCAGGAGGATATTAGAGTGGAAGCTACCGTACAAGGACAACAAAAGACCGAGGAAATAAAGTTCAAAACCCTCCCTATTCTAATCTCTTTGCTGCTGGCAGGGTTTATTGGAATGTTCAGTGAAACGGCGTTAAATGTGGCATTATCTGATCTTATGAATGTATTAAACATCACCCCCTCGACTGCACAATGGTTGACAACGGCATATCTGCTTACATTAGGAATACTTGTACCGATATCAGGATTGCTACTGCAATGGTTCACGACGAGACAGCTATTTGTTGCCGCCTTATGTTTCTCAATACTGGGCACATTTCTGGCGGCAGTCTCACCGAATTTCGAGTTTCTGCTGACGGCAAGAGTAGTTCAGGCGATGGGAACAGCATTGCTGCTGCCTCTGATGTTTAACACTATTCTTGTGATCATACCTCCTGCCAAAAGAGGCGCCGCTATGGGCTTAATTGGACTGGTAATCATGGTTGCACCAGCAATTGGCCCAACAATTGCCGGGCTGCTGATTGAAAGTCTTAGCTGGCATTGGATATTCTGGCTGTCGCTGCCTTTCCTGGTGATTGCGCTGGTGTGCGGAATTCTCTTCATGCAGAACGTAACGAAAGTAACGAAACCAAGAATCGACGCGCTCTCCATTGTACTTTCTTCCTTGGGGTTTGGCGGAATCGTGTATGGTTTCAGTAGTGCGGGTGGAACTGAAGGCTGGGGAACCCCCAAAGTTATTATTCCAATTATCATAGGCGTCGTAGCACTGGCGTTGTTTGTCTTCCGTCAGTTGACGATGAAGCAGCCTATGATTAATATGCGTGCTTTTAAATACCCAATGTTCGTTGTGGGTGTGGTCATGGTCTTTATCGCGATGATGGTCATCCTGTCCTCTATGCTGATTCTTCCCATGTATCTCCAACAGGGTCAAGGATATACGGCCTTTAAGGCAGGGTTATTGTTGCTGCCCGGTGGTTTAATTAACGGATTGATGTCTCCGCTAATGGGACGTTTGTTCGATAAATATGGTCCCAAATGGCTTGTTATACCAGGCCTGATCATTATTGCCGTATCGCTGTGGTTCTTCTCCAGCATCACTGCTACTTCGACAGTTGTTTTCGTAATTGTACTGCATAGTGCGCTCATGATCGGCGTGTCGATGATCTTCATGCCGGCTCAGACGAACGGAATTAATCAATTGCCAATGGAATTGTATCCTGATGGAACGGCAATTATGAATACACTACAGCAAGTTGCAGGTGCGATTGGTACCGCGTTGGCGGTCAGTATTATGACTGCCGGTACGAACAGCTTTTTGAAGGGTGTTGCTGATCCTAAGGACCCTGCCAATATGTTGTCCGCGTTCACCAATGGTGTGCAGAATGCTTTTATTTTTGGGATGATCGTATCTATTGTAGGCCTTGTGGTTGCTTTCTTCCTGAAGCGGGTCATTGTTTCGCACCAAACACAAAGCTCTATGCATTAATGCGTTAATTAGATTCATGATCGAGAACACATCCGCGTTGTGGGTGTGTTTTTTTTAGAATGAGCAGGTGACGGTAACAGGAACAACTTGTTTCAGCTCCCCACAATTCGTCCAAACATAAGTGTAACCTTTTGACGCTAAAGACTGTCTAATAAGATGACAATAAGATATTATCTCTACGAGGAGGGCAATATGAAACCGAATAATTTATCGATAATGAATTTGAAAAAGGGAGCAATTCTCGGCATAGCTATTGCTCTAGGTTCAGGGGCAGTGGTTACCACAATAGGCACACAGTCTGCTTATGCCGCAACCGCACCCAATTCCTCAGCCGTTTATAAACAGTTTCAGGAATATTTGCAGCAACCGGTCCAGCTTATCCAGGCACGCAATTATTTAATAAACCATATAGATGAGGCTGGAGTATGGAATGCGACCCTAATGACGCTACAACTGGAGAACGCGCAAAAGGTAGAGCTGTCTGACTTTTCGGACAAAATATATCCGGATAACGTTCAGAAGGCGATTGGCACAGCATTCCCCAAAAATGGACTTACCTATACCGGCTTGCTTAAAGCGATCAAGGACCCCAAAATCCGTGTTATATTAATTGAAGGCCGTGACAAGGGTTACAAGATGGAAACCAGCGAGGGTATGTATTATCCGGTGATGCATTACGAAGGGTATAAAGGCTTTAAGCCTTATATTAAGCAGGATATTGCCACTTATATCGACATTATGGCGAAAGAGTCCAATCGTCCAAGTACATATGATGCAGGAATTGTAATTAGTTGGGATGAGGTCATTGCCAGAACGCTAGCCATGGAGACCTTTGTGCGAAAATATCCTATTTC
Organism: Paenibacillus monticola; assembly: GCF_009664975.1. Classification (GTDB taxonomy): domain Bacteria; phylum Bacillota; class Bacilli; order Paenibacillales; family Paenibacillaceae; genus Paenibacillus_AQ; species Paenibacillus_AQ monticola. The sequence goes on along the minus strand of NZ_WJXB01000007.1, from coordinate 356,196 downwards.
CAATCGCGTAGCTACTGTTAAGAAGGAACTTACTTATGCGGTTTCCCGCCTGTTTTATGGGACCGACAACACACCGGCGTATGACTATGATCAAAAGAAATTGGACCCTAAGCTGAGACAAGCCTACGAAGATGCCTTGAACAAAGGTATAGGAAATAGTAAACTTTTGGCAACCATACAGAAGCTGCTGAACATGCTGGATAGTACGGAGAATGAGTTCACGCCAGCGATTGAAAAGTTTCTTAAAAACGAGGGGGCATAGGTTTGTTGAAATTGCTACCAAGGAGAATGAAATTTGTACTACTCACTTCTGCCATTATTCTGGGGCTGAGCTACATGATGACTGGACATGCGGGTGCGGCTTACACGGGGACATCTGTAGATAAGGCACTGCAACAACTTAATCTTACGAAAAAGCATAACCTGCCACAGGGCTTCGTCTATCTGGAAGAGATTATTCCCTCCGCGCAATTTGAAATTCGTTATTATGGTGAGAATAATTTCACTGGGCAGCGAGTTACAGGCTATCACGCTCCATTGGCAATCTTCACACGCGAAGCAGCAACTGCCCTTAAGGCTGTAAGTGAGGATCTGAAACCGAAGGGGTATCTCCTGAAAATCTATGATGCCTATCGTCCGCAAAAAGCAGTCAATCACTTTGTGAGCTGGTCTCAAGATGCCAGAGATATTAAGATGAAACAACAATATTATCCATTGTTGGATAAACGAAATTTATTTAAACTGGGCTTTATCGCCAAGAAGTCCGGACATTCAAGAGGCAGTACGGTAGATTTAACAATAGTTAATATCAAAACAGGTGTTAATGTGGATATGGGCAGCCCGTATGATTTCTTCGGGAATATCTCTTATTATGAGACAAGCCTAATTAACAAGACTCAGAAGGCGAACCGGGCCATCCTTAACGCAGCCATGATTAAGCACGGATTTAAGCCCTACACAAAGGAGTGGTGGCATTTCACACTGCTTAAGGAACCTTATCCAAATCAATATTTCAACTTTAATATAGAGTGATCCGGTTCTATTGCATATTATTGAGTTTAATGTTTAATATAAGAGTATTACTTGATGTAAGCGTGCATACTGATTCTTAAATACAGAAGAGGAGGATTGGATTTGATGAGAAGAATCTCAGCCTTTGTCCTAAGTATTCTGTTATTGATGATAGGTTCATGGATACCGGCCCGAACGGTCTCCAGTGCCGCCAGCAATGTGAACGTTATCCTGAATGGCCAGTCCCTGAAGTTTGAAGATTCTGCTCCCTATTTCAGTGGATCTACGGTGATGATCCCGCTTCGAGAGACTGCAGTTGCCTTGAAGTTTATAACCTCCTATCAGAAAGCCACGGATACTATCCAATTGAATAGTATTCAGAGTACGATTGCCTTCAAAGCTGGTGGGCAAGACCTTACTAATAATGGAGTGAAGGTTACGTTCAAAGAGAACACCGTTGTCCGACAGGATCGTGTTTACGTTCCATTATCTTTTTTCGCAGCGCTTGGTTTAGTAACAGCCTATGATGCAGCAACTAACCAAGTGGAGGTGTATACACCTGATGTAACCGCAGGAGTAATCGTTGGATTGCTCGCAGCAGGAAAGTATCAGGAGCTGGAGGATCGTTACTTTGATCCGGTAATGAAGCGGGCAATCTCCATTCCTGTAATACAGCAGACTTGGGAGAATATAGCGGCTCCAGCTGGGAATTATCTAGGTGTCAAAACTACAGTGAGCAGTCGGAATGAGGAAGGAATAATCCTCCAAAGTGTGCTTTCATTCAGTGAAGCGGAGGCTTCGTTTGAGATTAGGCTGAACAACTCAGCTGAAATTACTGATTTGCGAATCACACCTCTACCAGTCAAACTGCCATAACCATACAACCTTTCAACAGACTATGTTTATGCTCCAAATGGGGCTAAGCATAGTCTGTTTTATTTGGAATAATTTAAGAAACTTAAAATTGAAAGCTTATTGTTGACAAACGAAGCAATCTGGAGTAAATTAATCAATGAATTAAACAACGAATTAATCAATGATTAATCATTAAAAGGAGGGATACGATAGAAGGATGAACACGACAGATAACAATGTAGATCATTCAGACAAGGATACCAAGCAGACTATATTAAATGCCACGGTTAGGTTGATTAGAGAAGATGGACTCCAATGTGCAACGCTGCGCAAAATCGCTGCTAAAGCAGATACTAACATAGCATTGGTTAATTATTATTACGGATCTAAAGATAATTTGATCTCTGACGCCGTACGAGTCTTGTTATCCACGTTTGATGATGCCTTTAAAGCGCTTGAAGATAACTCCTTATCGCCTAAAGAACGCTTAAAGCAATTTTTTATCGGTTACATTGCCAATCTGGAACAGTATCCCGGACTAGCTAGACAGATGATTGATCAAGGGCATAATATTTTGGCTTCTCAGGATGAATATACCCGTTATGCCAAAACAATGAGAATGAAGCACATGCATGCTGCTTTACGAGAAATTACAAATGAGCAAGACGAAGTGAAGCTAAGGATGATGATGTTGCAGTTATATGGTGCGATTATTTTTCCTTTAACGATGAGTTCCTGCTCACCAGGAGTACAAAATAAGCTTGAAACTAGCTTTCAATTTCCATCTATTGAAACTCAAATTGAGGCGTTGTTCGAGCATTATTTTTATAAATATAATATATAGAGAAAAGAGTGGAGAACTGGATGTCAAAAACAATGAATGAGAAGAGCGCAGTAGCAGAACAGCCATTTTCTCTAAGAGCCATTATACCCCCGTTGTTAGCTATTATCGTAGGTATGATCATGGTTATCCTAGACGGGACGGTCGTAAATGTTGCCGTACCTAAGCTGGTGGAATATTTCTCAACAGATCTTAAGACAATTCAATGGGCGATTACTGGCTATACCCTGGCTTTGGCAGCAGTAATTCCGCTTGCGGGCTACATGACTGACCGCTTCGGCTCGAAACAAGTATTTTTGACTACAGTGACCATGTTTATCTTAGGCTCCATGTTGTGTTCATTTGCTCAGACCTCAACACAGCTTATCTTATTCCGGGTCATTCAAGGCTTGGGGGGCGGTATGGTCGCTCCGATCGGGATGGCTATGGTCTTCAAATTAGCTCCTGCGAACCGCATGGGTTCCATTATGGGTATGCTCGGAATTCCGATGCTGTTAGCACCTGCACTGGGTCCTATTCTATCGGGTTGGTTGGTGGAGTATGTTAGCTGGCACTGGATTTTCCTGATTAACTTACCTATTGGTATTGTAGGTATCATTCTTGGGGTTAAATATTTGCCTAAGACTGAGAAGAAGGGCAAGACGCATCTCGACTTACTAGGTATGATTCTGGCTCCGATTGCGTTCTCCATGCTGGCCTATGGTGTTAATGAAGGCGGAGGAACCAGTTGGTCTTCCACGCCGGCAATCCTCGGGTTATCCATCGGTGGTGTTGCACTTGTACTCTTCGTTATCGTAGAGCTGCTTCATAAGCATCCATTGCTGGAGCTGCGAGTGTTCAAATCATCGGATTTCACCCGTGGAATTATCTTGTTATGGGTTACACAAGCGGCATTGTTTGGTTCAATGTTGTTCGTTCCGTTATACCTGCAACAGATTCGGCAGTATACGCCGCTAGAGACAGGGCTAATTATGTTGCCTCAAGCTTTAGCTTCCGGTGTTGGGATGCCGCTCGGCGGACGATTGTTTGATAAGATTGGCGCACGTCCGCTGGCTTTTGTCGGATTGAGTATCATTTCAACAGCCTTATATCTACTATCAGGCATTACGATTGACACGAATCTTCCTATGGTCATGATGACTCTGGCCTTAATGGGACTTGGAATGGGCTTGTCCATGATGCCGTTGAATACACATGTACTGAATTCAGCACCGCGTGAATGGGTAGGTCGTGTTACTCCTCTGACAGCAGCTGCTCAGCAGGTCGTTGTATCCTTCGCAGTCGCAGGGATGACTGGTTATCTAACTAGCCAGATTTCAGTTCACATGGCTGAAATGGCGAAAGGCGGCAATCCATTGGTAGCTTCGGTTCTGGGCTTCAATGATGTATTCTTCCTGACTTCCTGCATAGCTGCAGCTGGTATTATTATCAGTCTCATCTTGCGTAGACCGAAAGTGGCTGATACGCCTCTTCCTAAAGACGGTAAACAGCCTGATCCAGCGATGATGATGGGACATTAATCCATCTGCTAACATATAGGAACAACAAGCCGCTCCAGCATTTTTGCTGGGGCGGCTTGTTTGTGCTCTGCTACCGATTCCAGCGAGAAGATTAACCCCAAAAGTGAAGTCCTTGTATGAGCGGATGTTCAAAAATATTTAATAGATTATTATAAGGGATTCCCATCGGCTATATTTTGGTTGAAATTAATATGGGGATTCTTCGAAATACATATTCTGGCACCTTTCCAATTAAATGCCGTATTATAAGCGACAAATATTTAGGAGGGATAAAATGTCCAGCATTGAACTAATACTGCAACAGTAATTGCTGCAATTGCTAATTAAGTTGGACGATAATGCGTACTATTTTTTTATGTGTGAGTATTTTCTGATGTGTTATAACGAAAAAAAGAGCACTCAAATCGAGCACCCTTTTTTATTGTTCATTTTCTATTTGAAGTGTTTCTTCTTTTTCCCTCTTATCAATTAATCGTTCAATGACTTTGCCCAGGTAAGAGTACATGTCGTTCAAATTACTGAGGAAGCTATGAGAAAAATATTATGCCAATCAGGAGGTGAGTGGATGAAGCGTTCAATTAACCACTTTAACATCGCGCTAACCATGATCATTCTAAACTTAATTTGAAATGGATGGTGAAATATGAAAAGTTATTTTATTGCTAATGGGGCAGTTATGCTACACATTCTTGAGAATGGAGTCATATCTGAAAATACACCTTCATTACTTATAATTAATGGATTGTGGGAATCTGCAGAGAGGGCTATCCCACTACTGTCCGAAATTCCAGGACATGTTGTTACTTTTAGTTTTCGAGGTCGTGGATTAAGTTCTACTCCGAAAAGTAATTATAATCTTGAGAATCATCTATCAGATATTGAAGCAGTTATTTCCTATTGCGGCCTTAAGAATTACTGTGTACTTGGATTCTCAAGAGGGGCTGTATATGCTATAGGTTGGAGTTTATCAAATCAGAAAGACATGTGTGGACTTATTTTGGTAGATCAAGCTCCTATACATAGAAGTGTTGGGAAAGAGGCGTTGGATTTTTGGAGTAAACTAGTATATTTGCAAGTGCCAATATTAAACTATATGCGTCTTGAAGCTTTACAAGGATTGGAGAATGACGCAGATGAAGTTGATTTTTCGGAACGACTATCAAAACTTCGCATTCCGGTGGCTCTATTCGTTGGAAGGAATGCGGTGGCGAAAATTCCTTCGGATATTTCGGAAGAAACACTTAAAATATATAAGGAATCGATCCCCGAATTAAATGTTATAGAATTTCAGTATTCCGGTCATATGATTCCAGATGAAGAACAACAAAAATACATTGAAGAAGTCGGTCTGTTCTTGCAGAAATTAATATGAAATCCCCGCTACCTTGACTGAACTGACCCCAAAACGTAGACATCTAGTATTTTTAGCTGCTTCCAAGGACAGTAGCCGGAACTCTACCGGAAACAGTCCTTGGAGCTTTTCTTAGGTTCTTCGAAGATTGTAATAGTGTATATATTCATGAAGTTGCTTGATGAAGTCTTCCATGGACACGAAAGTTTGAATATATAAAAGCTCTGTTTTTAAGATTTTGAAGAAGTTTTCTATGACTGAATTACACGCATCGTAAGGAAAGCTATGAACCGCCCATAAAGATCAGCCAGAAACCAGATGAGAGAAATCATTCAGAATGGAAAAATTCCTGCCGCAGCAAAATAACTCCTCACTAAATCCGCTCCGGTTCTTCGGAGATCCGTGAAAAGGAGATTTTTCCTAATAGTTCTGAGGCGATAATACCCAACAGAACAAGTGCCGCACCAGTGTAACCTTGGATTGACAACTGTTCACCAGCGAACCAGTAGCCAAACAAGGCTGCGAATACCGGCTCCAGCGAGAAGATTAACCCAGTACGGGTGGGCGAAGTGTATTTCTGGGCAACCGGCTGCAAAATGAAGCCGCAGGCACTGCAGAGAATGCCGAGTGCCAGGATCGCAATCCAGCCCGGCAGGGTGCTAGGAAGTGAAGGAGTCTCGAATAGGGTGGACAACACTAAGGCAAAACCACCAGCGAAGCCCAACTGCAGGATGCCGATATTTAATGAATCACTGGTCTTTACGGCCTTACCGGTGACCAGAATCTGCACGGCATAGAATACGGCTGCCAGAATACAAAGGAAATCACCCGATTGAATTCTTAGTGTAGCGTTTAACGTAAGCAGGCCGATTCCGGCAATCGCCAGGATGGAGCCAAAGACTTGCGGGGGGGCGACTCTTTTTTTGAACACGAGTACATCAATCATGGGTACAAAAATTACAGTCAAAGCCACCAGAAAACCGGCATTTGAGGTAGTGGTGGTCTTTAGTCCGAAGGTGATACAGGTAAAGACACCAAGCAGCAGGAAGCCTAGTAATGCTCCATATTTCAAAGTCCTAGCATCCACACGTTTCAATCGTTTATGGAATAATAATGCGGCTAAACAAAAAGCAAGCCCAAAGCGCAGCGCAATCAGATTGAATTCGCCCAGCGTTCCAAGCCCCATTTTCATAAATATGTAGGACGAGCCCCAGAATAGGGTTACAACTAACAGCATTAGCTCAGCTTTGAGCGGTTTCATCTCACGTCATCATCCTTCTATAATTCAAGTAAATACAGTATAATATCCACGATTACATAAGTTAACTGAATGTTTATCATAGGAAACATGAGCAATTCTCATGTGAGGGAGAAAAGGGGAGTATCAGCTTGAGTATCAATAAATACGAGGTGTTTCTGAAGGTAGTAGAGCTTGGAAGCTTGACCAAAGCCGCTGAAGTGCTAGGCTTCACCCAATCCGGAATCAGTCATACCATCAGTAGCCTGGAGTCGGAATTTGGCTTCTCGTTGCTGGTTAGAAACCGATCAGGTGTTAAATTAACGATAAATGGGGAGCAGGTGCTGCAGCCTATCCGTGAAATTCTGAAGTGGAACGAGCAATTAAAACAGACGGTTGCCGATATCCATGGACTGGAGATAGGAACGATTACGATTGGTACGTTCACTAGCGTGTCCGTGCATTGGCTGCCTGGCATGATTAAGCAATTCCAAATTGAGTATCCACATATTGAATTTAAGCTACTTGAAGGCAGTTATCTGGAGATTGAGCAATGGATAGAGGGTGGCGTGATCGACTGCGGCTTTATTTCGTTACCTACCCGTGAGAAATTCGAGATATTCCCGTTGAAAAAGGACCGGATGTTGGGAATTGTCTCGCTAGAGCATCCCTTAAGTAGGGAGCCTTTTCTCTCTTTGGCACAGATGGCCGATGAGGATTTCATTGTCCAGAAGGCCGGATCGGATTATGATATCCGCCGAGTGTTAGATAAAGCAGGAATCAAACCCAAGATCAAATTCTCTGCAGGTGATGATTATGCGATTATGGCAATGGTGGAGAAAGGGCTGGGAATTAGTATTTTGCCTGAACTGGTCTTAAAGCGTCAAAATCACCATATAACTGCACTTGAATTGGAGGATCGCAGCTTCAGATCGCTTGGAATTGCTGTGAACTCCATGAAATATGCCTCCCCCGCTACTAAACGTTTCCTGAAGCACGTGCAATCCTGGTTGGAGCTTAATCCTTGAGCCCCCTTTCTTAATCAAGGGTCCATGGAGGCTGCCGTTAAACCTTAAATAGGCAAATTTCTATCTGACATAAAAAGGTAACGGGGGAAATCAGACGAATTCTATATATAGCATGGATATTATCCAAGGCAATAGGAGGTAAGATGAGAAAAATAGCATTGTCGTCCATTATTGTACTAATTGCCTGTCTAAACCTTATTAGCTGTTCCTCTAAGTTGAGTGACTTGAATCAAGCTGCAGAAGAAGTTGGGAAATATAACAATGGTGAAGCTATTCCTAGTGTACAAGGACTTGAAATCAAAGAGATTGATCTGTTATCAGATCCGTTGGGACAGGGACGAGGCTCCATTATATATACTTTTACTGATAAGAAAGGAAAGCTGGGTAAAGCAAATAGCATCAGTACTGATACTCAAATATTGTGGGGAATCTTACACCTATGAAGCGAAAATCAGTGATGAGTATACGGAGAAGAAACATTTCGATCTGTTTTATGAAGTGTTCAGCAGTTGAAATTTCATTTGATTCTGGGAGGGATTCGATGATAATTATGATTAATGGGGCATTTGGCGCAGGGAAAACCACAACAGCTCAGCTACTGCAAACACAGATTCCCAACAGTATGATATTTGATCCTGAAGAGATTGGATATATGCTAAGAAATATCATCCCTGAAGAGATTAGATTACAAGAGGAGAGAACAGATGATTTTCAGGATATAGAGTTATGGAGAATTCTAACGGTACGGACGCTGGAAGAAGTAAAGAGAAAGTACAATAAACATATAATCGTTCCAATGACTATCTATAAACCTGGGAATTTCGAATATATAGTGAAGGGCTTCAAGAGCATAGATCACGAGCTGTATCACTTCTGCCTAATGGCTTCTGAAGAAACGATATTGCAAAGATTAGCTTCTCGAGGGGATAAAGAAGGAGGATGGACCTACCAACAAACGATAAAATGTCTGAATACGCTAACAAATGACATGTATAAAGAGCATTTAGATACTGATCAATTAAGTATAAATGAAATTATACATAGGATTTTGTTGAGAATCAGATTAGCCCCATGAAGAGTTGGATTAGATGAAAACAAAAAAAATTAGGAGGTTTGACCTGATGATTACAAGAATTTCAACTCCATTTAGTTATTCATCGGCTGTTGTAGCTGGTGATTCAGTCTATCTCGGATTGCATAGAGGATTCGGGAACAGTTTTACAGAACAGATTCACGATACCTTTGTACATTTAAAGAAAACGCTGCTTCAAGTCGATGTACCTCTGGGAAATATCGTTAAGGTAAATGTATACCTCAAATACATTACGGATTTGCCTGAGATGGAACAGGTTTTCACTGAGTATTTTGAAAAAGATAAATTCCCAGCAAGAATGACTTCGACAACCGAATTTATTGACTCAGACTGTCTGATGATGATCGATGGCGTAGCCTACAAAGGACTTCAATAACACGATGCGATACAGTAACTCCGCAACAAAAACTAATCACATATCTCATAGGAGGTTTTCACCATGTGCACAAGTTTCGCAGTTCATTTAGACAAAACTGTGATTGGCATGAACTTCGATATTTCCCGTAGACCCATTAAAATTGCTTTACAAGGAGACGATCAGCTTCTAGTTCTGCAGAATGACAATGGACAATTCTATCCAGCATTCGGAATGAATGGTAACGGCACATTTATGAACTTACTAATGGTTGATCCCATTGAAGAAGGCAATTATAGACGAGGGAAAGATTGCATACACATCATGAAGTTGTTTGATGAAGTTCTTTCAGGACGCATCGAGTTAGCGCAAATACTTGATTATTTAGAAAGCCATGCCATTGTTAATCTTCCCAACCAAAGTGTACATAGCATGATAGTTGGGAAGAATCGCGAGACTTACATTGTTGAGCCAGGAAGAAAACATCTTGAAATGGACTCAAGCGGCAGTAATAAGGATTTCATGGTACTCACTAATTTTCCTTTATCTGAAGTTATCTCTAATGAAAATAGGAATATAAAAGGAGCAGGGGCAGATAGATATCTTAAGGCCTATGACATGATTACAAATCATAGAGAAACTTTCAATTTGCAAACTGGATTTGACGTACTTCAGGAAACCGTGCAGCAAAGTGGGGACTATCCTACTCAATTGTCATTGGTATTCATTCCAGCTGAAAGTAAAGTTAATTTTACTCTGAATGGTGATTTCACTAAGGTTTATGAGTTTTCATTTATCACCAAGAGAATTCAGAGTATTGAAGGTTTTACGAGTAATCAGAGTCTGACGCTTTCCAAGAAAGGTGTATTGCTAACAGAACTTGAAGGTTGGTGATCTTAGAAAGGCTGCTTGTTCGTCTTATAGAGACGCGTAGGCAGCCTTCAAGTTATCTAGATTTTATTTTTGGAAATGCCGTTTATACTTGGGACATAATCGTCAGCTTTATTGATATTCAACATCTCTTTTTCATCTTTAGTATAGCCATTTTTCTGTTGATTGTTTTTCTGATCTGCGCGATTATCAGCAGGGTCCTTTTTGGGATCGGCGCTGTTTTTGGGCATTAGCTTCACCTCCAATTTCATACATCTAGTATTAGATAGTGGTTTGCATTTTATCCCAGTGATTCTGAATTATAACTATCCCCTTCGATTTATGTCTAATAGGGATTGACCTTAAGCAAACTTCGTGAGAAAATGTACGCGTGTACATTGATGTTATTTTTTAAGAGGAGGATTTCTTATCACCAGCCGAAAAGAGGTTGCTGAGCTGGCGGGCGTCTCAGAAGCCACAGTATCCCGCGTGCTCAACAATGTTGGTCCGCTGAAGGAAGAGACGAAACTGCGTGTGCTGGCGGCAGCAACTAAGCTTGGCTACACACCTAGCTCCATAGCCCGTAGCTTTGCACTTAGACGTAGCGGGAACTTGGGCGTGGTTATGCCTTATCTGCCGAAAGCACGGCTGTTCTCTGCTTATTATTTCTCAGAAATCTTAAGCGGAATCGGGAGTAAAGCACGGGAAGAGGGCTATGATCTGCTAATGCTATTTCGTGATGCCAATGAGCCGATGGACTACTGCGGACTGTTTCGGATGCGTAAGGTAGATGCATGTATTGTACTGGGAGCAAAAGAAGAGCCCGGCGAGCTGGCAGCTTTACGTCTGCTGAAGGAGGAAGGGCATGCTTTTTGCCTGATCAACCAGCATTTCGAGGGAGAGTCCTTTCATGAGGTAGATGCGGATCATGTGGAAGGCAGCTGGCAAGCCGTAACTCATTTGTTGGAACAGGGCTGCACGCGAATTGCTTTTCTCAATGGCCCTGAAGCTTACTCGAACAGTCGTGATCGTATGCGAGGATATACTCGTGCATTAACCGAGGCGGGAATTGCTCTTGACCCAACGCTGCAGTTCGAAGGCAATTTCAGCCGCAGGAGTGGAGTAGCTGTTGCTAAAGAGATGGTTACACGTCTCGAACAGATAGACGCCATTGTTGCCGCCAATGATCGAATGGCCATTGGCCTACAGCAAGGTTTGCGGGAGTTAGGCGTCACGGCTGAACGTATGCCTGCTATCGTTGGATATGACGATTCGGATGCGGCTGAACTCACAACCCCTGCGCTCAGCAGTGTACGGGTTCCCTTTTATCGGCTAGGTGAGCTGGCTGCTGCCAAGGTGCTGGAAATGCCGGACGGCGGTCCGGAGGCATCTGTCCAGAAAGTTCGGATTAAACTTCCCACTGAGCTTATCATTCGTGCTTCATCCCAGATCAAGAAATCGAGGAGGAATTAAATGAAACAGCTGCGCATTGGAATGATTGGTTACAAATTTATGGGCAAAGCTCATAGCAATGCCTACCGAAGTCTGCCCATGTTCTTCCCTAAAGCCTTGAAACCGGAAATGTCCGTGATTTGCGGGCGTAATGCCGAGGATTTGGACAAGGCAAGAGATCAGTTTGGCTGGGCAGAGAGTGTAACGGATTGGAAGGATTTGATATCCCGCGAGGATATTGATCTTATTGATATTAATGCGCCAAGCAATGCGCATAAAGAAATAGCGCTGGCAGCTGTGAAGGCTGGCAAACATATTTTCTGCGAGAAGCCGTTAGCATTAAACTTGGCAGACTCCCGCGAAATGCTGCAGGCTGCAGAAGAAGCTGGCGTCGCTCACATGGTGGGATTCAACTACCGGTTCTCTCCAGCAGTCAGGCTGGCGAAGAAGCTGGTGGAGAGCGGGCGGCTTGGCAAGATCTATCATTTTCGCGCCTGCTTTCTCCAGGATTGGATCTTGGACCCTGAATTCCCATTAGTGTGGAGATTACAAAAGGAAATTGCCGGTTCAGGCTCACACGGAGATCTTGGCGCGCATCTGATTGATCTGGCCCATTTCCTGGTGGGTGATATGCAGGAAGTTATTGGTATGAGTGAAACCTTCATCAAGGAGCGTCCGCTCGCCACTGAAATGACTGGGTTAAGTGCCAAAGGCGATACGAATGCTCCTAAGGGAGCTGTGACTGTAGATGATGCCACATTATTTTTGGCTCGTTTTGTAAACGGTGCCATCGGCAGCTTTGAGGCTACGCGGTTCGCAGCCGGTCATCGCTCTACGAATTCTTTTGAGATCAATGGCAGCTTGGGTAGTGTGAAGTTCGATTTCGAACGGATGAATGAACTGGAGGTATATCTAACCTCTGATGCTGAGGATGTCCAGGGCTTTCGCCGGGTGCTTGCTACTGATCCTGCTCATGAATATGCAGAAGCGTGGTGGCCGCCAGGTCATACAATTGGCTTCGAGCATACATTTATTCACGAAATGCTGGAGCTGTCTTCAGCGATAGAAGAAGGGCGTCAGCCGGTGCCAAATTTCCATGATGGTGTGAAATGCCAAGCCGTACTGGAAGCAGTAGAACGTTCAATTGATGAACGCCGCTGGGTCGAATTGTCCGAGATGTAAACATCTAATAAAAGGAGTGTTGAATATGAGAAAAGCATTGATCGTATGGGGTGGCTGGGACGGACATGAACCGGAGCAGGTCGCCGGAGTATTCGCTGAGCTGTTGCGGGAAGAGCAGTTTGAAGTTGAGGTGTCTAATACGCTGGAGGCTTTTGCAGATGCTGATAAGCTGCTCGGTCTGGACCTAATTGTTCCCGTCTGGACGATGGGTGAAATCTCTCAGCAGTTTGTAGATAACGTATCCACTGCTGTGCAGAATGGAACCGGGCTTGCGGGTTGTCATGGCGGGATGTGTGACTCGTTCCGCAAGAATACGGACTGGCAGTTTATGACGGGTGGACAATGGGTAGCACATCCTGGCAATGATGGAGTGAACTACACGATACAATTTCCTCAGAGCTCCAGTCCGCTGGTAGCCGGCATGGAGGATTTCAATGTTTCGTCTGAGCAATATTATCTGCATGTTGATCCTGCGGTAGAAGTGCTTGCAACCACCCGTTTTCCGGTAGTAGATGGACCTCATTCGCTCAACAAAGCAGTGGATATGCCTGTAGCTTGGACCAAACGCTGGGGCGTGGGCCGAGTGTATTACAATTCGCTTGGACATCATGCCGACATTGTTGAGAAGCCTCAGGTGAAGGAAATGATGCGTAGAGGACTGCTCTGGGCTGCTGAAGGCAAACAGAATGCTACGTTGAATCAGAAAGATGTATCGACGATTGGCAACAGCTATAGCGGCATGGCAGATAGTCAATAAATTGTTGGGAGCGATCTATCAATGGACAAAGTAAAAGTTGGCATCATAGGCTGTGGTAAGATCAGCAGTATCTATATGGAGAACTGTCAGAAGTTCGCAGTCTTGGAGCTTATCGCTTGTGCAGACATGGATCTGACGAGAGCACAGGAGCAGGCAGATCTATACAATATTCCGCACGTTTATACTACGGAGCAATTATTGAATGATCCAGAGATCGAGATTGTGATCAATTTAACGATTCCAGCAGCACATGCCGAGGTTACCCTGCGTGCACTTGAAGCTGGCAAGCATGTATATGTGGAGAAGCCGCTAGCTGTGACAAGAGAAGAAGGACGCAAGGTGCTCGCAGTGGCCAAGGAAAAAGGGCTGCTTGTGGGCAGTGCTCCGGAAACCTTCCTAGGCGCGGGTATTCAGACGGTGCTGAAGCTGATTGATGAAGGCGTTATTGGCAGACCTGTCGCAGCAACCTCATTTATGCTGGGACGCGGCCATGAGCATTGGCATCCCGATCCGGAATTCTACTATGCTGCAGGAGGTGGCCCGATGTTCGATATGGGCCCCTATTATCTGACAGCGCTGGTGCAGCTGCTGGGTCCTATTCATACGGTAACCGGAATGACTGGTAAAGCACTGCAAGAGCGAACGATTACGAGCGAGAAGAAGTCTGGCCAAAAGATTCCGGTCGATATCCCGACCCACGTTGCCGGAACACTGCAATTCCACAGTGGGGCGATTGCAACGCTGATTACCAGCTTTGATGTCTTTGGGGGCAGCGATTTGCCACCTATAGAAATTTACGGTACTGAAGGAACAATCCAAGTTCCCGATCCGAACACCTTTGGCGGACCTGTGAAATATCGGCGCATCGGTGAACAAGACTGGACGGAAGAGCCGCTGGTGCCTGGTTACGACCAGAACACACGAGGTATTGGACCCGCTGATATGGCTTATGCTATTCGTACTGGACGCAAGCACCGCGCTAGCGGTGAACTTGCTTATCATGTGCTGGAAGCGATGTGGGCCTTTCATGACTCTTCCGATTCTCGCAGTTTCTATGAGATGGAGAGCACCTGCGAACGCCCGACTGCGCTCCCGTTAGGACTGCAGCCGTATACATTGGACTAATAACTGCAGTAACCGGACTCCAGTAGCTTATCTACTGGAGTCCTTTTTTTTCGAAAGATAAGAATTCATCTGATTTTCGGGGAAAATAGAAGGGGATTCTCTGATTCCCGAAAAGGATGTTGATGCTCGCAACCACTAGCTCTCCAGTGAAAATATTGGATGAAATACAACAATATTTGTTATATCTATTCCACAAGTAGGAATTGTTGGATGAAATCCAACATTCACTAATTGTAGAGTCTGTTTTGAATTAAATTGTTGTATTCCATCCAACAATTTAATAATAAGCGGCTATTTTCGAGAGGTATGTTGCAAAAAATACAACATTTAGCCGAAATCCGCTGCTCCCAGTCCATTATTCCTCCTATATCTCTCAGAGGTCTATCCCTTTCGACTCCTCTCCCAATAAAGACGAGAGAACAGCTCGTGGGTTTTTCTCACTTAGAGTTAACAACTATTTACGTAAACTGGAGGGAGTTAGCCCTTTATATTGCTTGAACAGCTTGGTGAAGTAGTTGGGGTTATCACAGCCCACTCTGCCGGCAATTTCCGTCACGGTGAAGTCAGTCTCCAGCAGCAGCCGTTCGGCTTCATTGACTCGGCATAGGTTTACATAATCGATGAAGGTGCGTCCGGTCAGCTTTTTGAAGGTTTTGCAAAAGTGGTATGGATTGAGATTGACGGATTTCGCAGCATTCTCGATCGTCATTTTATCTTCAAAATGCTCATCCAAATACTCCAATAGCGGCTTGAAGCGCTCGCGATTGAACGATTGACGTTCATTAGCTTTAGTTGATAACTGCTGCGGCAAAAAAGTTCTGGACAGCAGCGTGAAGAGCAAATGTAGTTGATTCTTGATCACCAGCTGAAAGGCGGGACTTTTGGTATGTACTTCCTCTATTATGGTGTACAGGAGTGAATAATAGGTGGAGCAGGCGGGTACTTGTTCTGCCGGCTTGACCGGGAACTGATAACGGTTGTCTAGATAGGGTGCAACGAATTGCTCATGTTGAGGGTCCTGATTCCAATCCTTGAACAAAGAAGCATGGAACACGATCGATACGTATCGGACATTCTCGTCCCGCAGGCTGTAGCCAACATGCAATCCGCCCGATGGCACGAAGATCACATCTCCGGGGTTCGCCTCATACGGTTGACTGTCCACATGGAATATTGCGCTGCCCTGCTGCATGACTATAATCTCAAAATGCTCATGCCAGTGCAGAAATAGGATATTCTGAGCGGCTTTTACCTCCTTGGAATCATTGAAAAATAAGCGAAACGGATACGTTTTCTCCTCCAGTTGAGGATATTCTTTAAGCTCTTTCGGATAAGTCACTATTGCTTCAACTCCCACAAGATTCAGCTATAACTACACAAGATAAGCAGAGATTTGACTAGAAATGACGAATATACTTAGGTAGCTGAACTTAATATAAACCAATATTGGAGTGGTCACAAGATGAAGGATACATTGCGGATCGGTACGTTAGTAGGGGGCGGGGATGCAGTCAGAGTTATCCCGCAGATTATTGGTCATGGGTTTGAATCTTTTAGCTTAACCTTTTGGCAAACTACAGAGAAGACAGACTTAGTTGAAACGGCTAAACGTGTCTCGGAACTAGCAGCAGAACATGATTTTATTATTTCTTCCGTCGGGATCTTCGGCAATCCGCTCACGAATACTGGTGACAATTCGGATACGCTAGCTAGCTGGGAGCGTTTGATTGATCATGCCCATTTATTTGGCACAGATATGGTGTCAGGCTTTACCGGTCGGATTCCTGGGGTGTCCATCGATGAGTCGATTCCAAAGTTCACAGAGGTATTTGGTGAGCTTACCAAAAGAGCTGCAGATCGCGGACTGCGCATCGCCTTCGAGAATTGCTCTATGGACGGAAACTGGCAAACCGGAGACTGGAATATTGCACACAATCCGATGGCTTGGGAAAAAATGTTCAACGCTGTACCCGCCGAAAACCTCGGACTGGAGTGGGAACCCTGCCATCAGATGGTTGCACTGATTGATCCGATCCCGCAGTTGCGCAAATGGATGGATAAAGTGTTCCATGTTCATGGCAAAGATGCCACCATAGCTTGGGATATTATAAAAGAATACGGTATCCATGGCCCTAAACCTTATGTGTGGCACCGGACACCAGGTTTTGGAGATACGAACTGGTCAGATGTAATTACTATTTTGCGTCAGGCAGGTTATAAAGGCACCATTGATATCGAAGGCTGGCATGACCCTGTCTATCGGGATGAGCTGGAGATGACCGGGCAAGTCCATGCGCTGAATTATTTGAAGCAATGCCGCGGTGGCAGCTTCGTGCCGAATCCGGCTTAAGCTTTTGAGAGGGGGAGCAAGATGACAGCACAATACCGTGTAGCTATTGCCGGATGCGGCGGAATGGCGAATGAATGGATTGAATACGCTCTGAAGCGCCAAGATATTGAAATCGTAGCACTGGTCGATATTAGGCTGGAGTCAGCAGAGGTTATGGCCGAGAAGCATGGAATTTCCTGCTTGAAATTTACGGATCTCAAGCAGGCGATTCAGGAAACCGCTGCCAATCTCGTATTTGATGTGACCATTCCCGCAAGCCATTTCACGATTGCCACGACTGCCTTAGAGCTAGACTGTGATGTGTTCGGTGAGAAGCCGCTAGCAGAAACGATGGAACAGTGCAATCAGATTGTTGCGTTAGCAGAACGTACCGGGAATACACATGCAGTGATGCAAAACCGTCGTTATGAACCAAGAATCCGCTCTTTACGGAACCTTATCACATCGGACACGATCGGCAGAACGGGATATATCGGGGCTAACTTTTTTCTAGCTCCGCATTTCGGAGGCTTCCGCGAGGTTATGAACAGCCCTTTACTGCTGGATATGGCTATCCACACCTTTGATCAAGCTCGCTTCATTAGCGGAGCTAATCCTGTAACCGTTTACTGTCAGGAATTTAATCCTCCAGGCTCTTGGTATGAGGGGAATGCGGCAGCGATCTGTATATTTGAAATGTCAGACGGCTCTGTGTTCTGCTATCAAGGCTCCTGGTGTGCTGAAGGTGCACCCACTTCATGGGAAGCATCCTGGCGAATCACCGGAGAGAAAGGTACGGCCATTTGGGATGGATTGGGTATACCGTATGCCGAGGTGGTTGCGGCTGGAGATCAATCGGGCAAGTTCGTTCGTGATTATGAGCGTATCGAGGGTCAGACCGTAGAGATGAACAGTACGTTCCATCATGGTTGTCTGGATGAGATGTTCCTATCACTGGCAGAGCAACGTCCGGCTGAAACGGATTGCCGCGATAATCGATACAGCATGGCTATGGTGCTCGGAGCTTTGGAAAGCGCCAAGCAAGGTAGAAAGATTGAACTTGCCGATTTCATGAGCAGCCATCTAAGAGAAAAATCATACAGGGACTAAACCTAATATGATGTGACCAAGTTCATACAAACCAGTCTAAACATTAGCGTGTTTGACTGGTTTTTGTCTGTAAAATCCCTTGAAAATTCGTTGATTAAAAACCGTCCAGACGGTATAGTAAATCTAGAATATATATAAGGAGACGGCTAAGTATGAAAGGTGACAAGAGTTTTATTAAACAGGATTTAATCCTTAAAGCCGCCTCCAATATTGTCCAAAGGGATGGTGTGGCTCAACTGACGCTGGAAGCCTTGGCGAAGGAAGCCGGAATTAGCAAAGGAGGACTGTTGTACCATTTTTCAAGTAAGGAAGCTTTGATAAAAGGGATGATGGATAAGCTGAATGAGAGTTATGGAGCTGAAATCCAGCGCAAGGCAGAGGAGGATCAGCAGAGTCATGGCGCTTGGAGCCGGGCCTATGTTGAAGCTACTTTTAACGAGCTGGATTGTGGGGTAGATATGAGTTCGGCGTTATTCGCTGCTGCCTTTGCCAATCCGAAGCTACTTGAAGGCATGCAGGCGCAATATAAGGTCTGGCAGAGCCATATCGAAAATGACGGAACAGATAGTGTTCAGGCCACAATTGCTAGACTTGCTGCCGATGGACTGTGGTTCGCTGAGATGTTCGGATTGGCACCGCTCGATACGGATTTGAGGAACAAAGTATATCACGAGCTGATATCTTGGACTAAGGAGGAACGGCACTAATGGCTTATTTCTATTTGATGCTTTCTATTGCAGGTGAACTGTTTGGCACCTCCATGCTCAAAGCTTCACAAGGTTTTACACGACCGCTTCCGGCCGTAGGGGTTATTGTTGGCTTTCTATTTTCATTTTTCTTTCTATCCATAACCTTGAAATCAATCCCGCTAAATACAGCCTATGCCATCTGGTCTGGTATAGGATCAGTCGCCACGGTCATTATATCGGTACTGATCTGGAAAGAAAAAATCTCCCTTGGCAGCTTGATCGGTATAGCTTTAATTGTAATTGGTGTTGTCGTATTAAATTTCTTTGGCCCCGGACATAGCGATTCGCCGGAGGCAGCCAAGACAGAACAACTCTCACAGTGATTGAGGTGTCTACTAGTGTCTAAGCTTACCCGATTTATCAAGCCCTATTGGTTCGTAGCTTTCCTCGGGCCGCTCTTCATGCTGCTTGAGGTGTCTATGGATCTACTTCAGCCTAAATTAATGGCCAGTATTGTGAATCAAGGGGTCATTGCTGGCAATCAGAATCATATTACATATACAGGAGTACTCATGTTAGGCGCTGCATTAGTGGGTCTGATCGGAGGGGTTGGCTGCACGGTCTATTCCACGATTGCCTCCCAAAAGTTTGGTGCCGATTTACGTCAGGAGCTCTTTCAAAAAGTCCAGACATTGTCCATCCGCAGCCTGGATCGTTTGGGTTCAGGTTCTCTTGTCACAAGGCTTACCGGAGACATCGTTCAATTGCAGAATTTAGTGCTGATGGTGTTGAGGATGTTTGCCAGACAAGCCTTCCAGTTCGCAGGCAGTTTGATTATGGCCTTCATTATTAGCCCACGTTTGTCTCTAATTCTATTGGCGATGCTTCCGGTATTAGTGCTGCTGCTCGTTGTCACTACACGCCTGATGATTCCGCTATATGGAAGCGTGCAGGAGCGGCTGGATCGCGTGAATACGAAGATGCAGGAGAACTTGGCAGGAATTCGCGTCGTGAAGGCTTTTGTGCGCAATGAGCATGAAGAGAAAGGTTTTGGTACCAGCAATACTAATTACTTAATGGCTAGTCTAAAGGCGGCCAAGGCAGTCGCTATGAATAATCCTCTGATGTCGCTTATTCTTAACTTCAGCGTAGTCGCTGCCTTATGGTATGGAGGTGTGCTTTCGCGTGAGGGGACACTCTCGGTAGGTGATCTGGCCGCGTTTCTGACTTACATCTCGCAATTACTGTTCGCCACCCTTGGGATTGGCAACCAGATTATGATACTTTCAAGGGCCAAAGCTTCGGCCGATCGAGTAAATGAAGTGTTGTTGGAAACCCCTTCTGAGGCAGCAGATAAGGCGGAGGTAAATCTGACTAAGCCTGTTGTGCAACTGAAGGGGCGGTTGGAATTTCAACATGTGTCCTTTAGCTACGATGGTAATCCGGAGCACGCGGTGCTGAGTGATATTCATTTTAGCGTGGAAGCAGGACAGACTGTGGGGATCATCGGCGTCAACGGCTCTGGCAAATCCACGTTGGTCAGTTTAATCCCACGTCTCTATGAAGTGACCCATGGGGCAATTCGGATTGATTCGCACAACATCAATGAACTTGAGCCCGAGCGGTTACATCAGGAAGTAGGCATGGTACTTCAGCAGGCTATGCTTTTTAGCGGAACGATTATGGAGAATCTGCGTTACGGCAAACCTGAAGCTACACGCGAAGAAGTGGAAGTAGCAACTCAGCTAGCTCAGGCACATGATTTCATTATGGGGTTGCCGGAGGGCTATGATACGATTCTTGGTCAGCGTGGTGTGAATCTGTCGGGGGGACAGAAACAACGGATTTCGATAGCGAGAACCTTGCTCTTGAAACCGCAAATCATTATTTTAGATGACTGTACAAGTGCAGTAGATCTGAATACAGACCTGCTTATCCGGCAATCCCTGCAAAGCGTAATGAAGAATAGCACCTGTATTATTATTGGTCAAAGAATAGCGTCCATCGAACATGCCGATCTCATTCTGGTGCTCGAAAATGGACGGATCACCGCTAGCGGCACTCACAATGTACTGCTTCAGACCAGTCATCTCTACCGGGATATCGCCATATCCCAGCAAGGAGCTTAATCTTATGTCAACTACTGCTACTTTAAAAAGACTGGGGCAATACCTGCTGAAGTATCCTGTGCGTCTGATTTTGGTTTTCTTATTAACCCTAATGGCTGCAGGCCTAACCTTACTCGGTCCTTATCTAACAGGCGCAGCTCTGGACCGGTATATTATTCCCGGGCGTTACGAAGGTTTTCTGGAACTTTGTATCCTGCTAATCGCTGTAGCTATATTAAGCAGTCTGGTGTCCTGGTTGCAGAGCATTATCTTAGCTGAGGTGTCGCAGCGAACCGTCTGGAGTCTGCGCCGGGATCTTTTTCAGCATCTGCAGCAACTGCCCATTCCTTTCTTTGCCGGAAAAAGCCATGGCGAGCTCATGAGCCGCACGACCAATGATATTGATAACGTATCGAATACGTTGAATCAAAGTCTGGTGCAACTGATATCCAGTGTGATTATGCTGATTGGCTCCTTGACGATGATGCTCTTTTTAAATATATGGCTGACGCTTATTGCACTTGTAACAGCTCCTTTAATTACGTTCTTTGCCAAATGGATTTCCCGTAGAACACAGGTTCAATTCAAAGGCCAGCAGCAGGAGCTGGGTCAAATGAATGGTTTCATTGAAGAAACCGTGTCTGGGCATAAGGTCGTACACTTGTTCCACCAAGAGTCGCGGATCGCTGCGGAGTTTAACGAAACCAATGAGAGACTGAAGAAGGTCGGGATTCGAGCACAAATTTTCTCCGGGGTTATGGGGCCGTTCATGAACCTGTTCGGTCATACCACCTACCTGCTTATCGCAGCTGTGGGCGGCTGGCTGGCTGTAAGGGATCTAACAACGGTTGGTATTATCGTCAGTTTTCTGGGCTATTCACGACAATTCAGTGGTCCGCTGAATGAGGTAGCTAACCAGTACAATATGATACAAGCTGGAGTGGCCGGAGCAGAACGAGTCTTTGAAATTCTCGATATTCCTTCTGAATATGAGGATGAGGCTTCGCTTGGACATTTGAAGCCGATCACTGGCAAGGTTGAGTTCAAGGGCGTCAGCTTCCAGTATGATACTGGCAAAGAGATTTTAAAGGAAATCACCTTTACTGCCAACCCTGGAGAGACGATAGCTTTAGTAGGACCAACAGGTGCTGGGAAGACGACGATTGTGAATCTATTGGGGCGTTTTTTTGAGATTAACGAAGGTTCAATTTTGATTGATGGCACAGATATAAGTACCGTGAGCAAGAACAGTCTGCGAGCTCAACTTAGCATCGTGTTGCAGGATGCGCATCTTTTCTCAGGGACAATACGTGACAATATTCGCTACGGACGGCTTGAAGCTACGGATGAAGAAGTGGAAGAAGCGGCAGTGCAAGCTCATGCCCATCTGTTTATTTCCCGCTTAGCTCAAGGCTATCTAACCGAACTCTCCGCTGAAGGCGGGAATATTAGTCAGGGACAAAGACAACTGATCACGATCGCACGAGCGATTCTCGCCGATCGGGCTTTGCTGATTCTCGATGAAGCAACCAGCAGTGTCGATACGCTGGCAGAAATTCAGATCCAGAAGGCAATCAAGCAGGTGATTGCAGGCAGAACCAGCTTCATCATTGCCCATCGTCTGAGCACAATTCGCCATGCAGATACCATTCTGGTCATTAAGGACGGGCAGATTGTTGAACAAGGGAATCATGAGGAGCTCCTGCTTAGAGAAGGTCTATATTACGAGCTGCATGGCAGTGGGAAGGGTTTTGAGGAAGAGGAAGAGTCTGGCAAGATGGATGAATTAGAATTACTTCCTCCTTCATATGTGAAATAGAAAAATGCCCAGCCCATTTCTGTATAATGGATAGGCATTTTTATTCTATTTAGAACCCTTTATATTGAGGTTCTTCATTTTCCAATTCAGTTACACGGCTCTCAACCTGTTGAACAATTTGCTGCGTTTGCTGAGCAGCATTGGTGAACAGGTTTTTGGCATCCTGATTCTGAGTTTCCATGGCAAATTGCTCAAGACTGGCTTGTGCACTTTTTAATGAAGAGACGCAGGTCTTCACTTGTGAAGATACGGTCATTTAAGTTTTCCTCCTTTTTTGGTAGATCTACTATGAACGCTTACTATTATCTACCTGAGCTATGGCTGTCAATCAGGTAATATCTCCCTATCCTCAGCTTCATGAATTTTTCCATAAATAAGAAGTGAAATTGTAGGTTGATCGGATCTTCTTTGACAAATAATGAGTGTTACTGATATGCAGGATTAATAAAAGGAGGTTTATTGGAATGCCAGAATGGATAGAGGTTATTTTGCGAACGATTTTCGCGGTGGTTGCACTTTTCTTTTTAACGAAATTGCTGGGTAAACGACAGGTTTCGCAGCTTTCGTTCTTTGAGTATATTACAGGGATTACCCTCGGAAGTATAGCCGCATATGTGTCTCTGGATACGGATAAGACTTGGCATTTGGGGGTCATTGCACTGCTTGTCTGGGTGGTGTTCTCCTATGGAATTGAATATTTACAGATCAAAAGTAAAAAAGCACGGGATTTTATTGACTTCAAGGCCACAGTATTGATTAAAGACGGAAAGATCCTAGAAGATAATATGAAGAAGGAGCGTCTAACTACCGATGAATTGCTGGAGGAGCTGCGCAAGAAGGATGTGTTCAAAGTAGCTGATGTCGAGTTTGCGATCATGGAGTCAGACGGAGCCATCAACGTGCTGCTAACGCGGGAAAATCAACCACTGACACCAAAACATCTTGGCGTTAAGGTAGCACCGGAGCGGGAGACGCAGGCTGTCATTATGGACGGTAAGGTTCTAGATGAACCTCTGGATACTTTGGGCCTTACTCGTGGCTGGCTGCAGGGGCAGCTGGATAAACTCGGCTTTACCGTCGAGAATGTATTTCTGGGCCAAGTCGATTCTTACGGTGAACTGACTGTAGACTTATATGCAGACAAGGTGGAGGTTCCTCAGCCACAAGAGAAACCCCAATTATATGCTTTGCTAAAAAAATGTGAAGCGGATCTGGAAATGTTCAGTCTGTCTACGGAAAATAAAGCGGCCAAGCAAATGTATGAGCAGTGTTCTGAGCAATTGCAGGCGATACTAGTGACTCTAAAGCCATTGATACAGAGTTAGTTACCTCCTATTTTTAATTCCGCTGCAACGGCGCTATACTATAAAAGAATGTTATTTTAACTTTCGTTTATAGAGAGGATGCTGTTAATCGTGAAATATGTGAAACTGGGATCAACCGGTCTGGATGTATCTCGGATATGCCTTGGCTGTATGAGCTATGGCATTCCTGAACGTGGAGCACACGCCTGGACATTGAAGGAAGAACTGAGCCGGCCTTTTATTCAAAAAGCGCTTGAACTGGGCATTAATTTTTTTGATACAGCCAATGTTTATTCCGACGGGACTAGCGAAGAGATAGTCGGCCGCGCCCTGAAGGATTTGGCTACAAGGGATGAGGTAGTTATTGCTACCAAGGTGCACGGCCGTATGCGTCCAGGCCCTAACGGTGGAGGATTGTCACGCAAGGTGATCTTAAGCGAAATTGACCATAGTCTTAAACGTTTAGGAACTGATTATGTAGATCTGTATCAGATCCACCGCTGGGACAATGAAACCCCGATTGAAGAAACGATGGAGGCCTTGCATGATGTTGTTAAGTCCGGCAAGGCTCGTTATATTGGGGCCTCCTCCATGTATGCCTGGCAATTTCTTAAGGCGCTACATACAGCAGAACGAAATGGCTGGACTCGATTTGTCTCTATGCAGAACTATGTGAACCTGCTGTATCGTGAAGAAGAACGTGAAATGCTGCCACTGTGTGCAGCCGAAGGTATTGGAGTTATTCCTTGGAGTCCACTTGCACGTGGTCGGCTGACTAGGGATTGGGAAGTGACGAGCGCCCGCTCCGAAACGGATGAGTTCGGCAAAATACTCTATTCCAGAACAGATGAAGCAGATCGTATCGTTGCACTGAGAGTGAAGGAAATCGCTGAGGAACGTGGCGTTCCACGCGCACAGATTGCCTTGGCATGGGTCTTGCAAAAGCAGCCTGTAACCGCCCCGATTATCGGAGCAACGAAAATGCAGCATTTTGAGGATGCAGCAGAGGCCGTCGATCTCCAGCTTAGTACGGTCGAAATTCAACGTTTGGAAGAGCCTTATGTACCGCATCCGGTAATGGGTGGATTAAATTAACTGAAATTGAAAATTCTCTTTACCTACAAGGAATCGGCCCTGCGCTGGTTCCTTGTTGCTGTATTTAGAGGTGTTAAAGAGTATATTTTGGCAATGTTTTGGCAAACTAAGTCAGATGCTGAGGTACATAGAGGGAGGTGACAGGAATGCCGGAAAGTATGCTTGAGGTTATTAAAAGGCAATTGGCAGGCTGCAGTGATGCCGTATATCAGTCTATTCAGGTGCATGACCATTCTTGTCTTCTGATGTACATTCCATCCATCGTAGATACGCGAAGTTTGCAGGAGAATATCACTGCCGCATTAAAAGCAGAGGCCATCGCAGAAAATGATTGGACAGACTATATGAAGCGATTGGATCAGGGTTTTGCATTTAACATTCCTTATATCAAAGCTTATGATCCACATGAAGCAGCCGACCTTATTGTTGCTGGTAATGCGCTGTTATGTATCGAAGAACTCCCCTTCGTTTATTATTTTGAAATAAGCCAATATCAGAAAAGAGCTGTCTCTCAATCACAGAATGAGCTGGTGGTTATTGGTCCGCAAGAGGCTTTTATCGAGGATATTGAGAGCAACCTGTCTCTGCTTCGGCATAGAATCAAACACCCTGATTTAAAGACAAAGCATTATAGTATCGGGAAATATACGAAAACAGATGTTTATGTGGTTTACATAGAGGGTTTATATAAGCCTGAAATACTAGCCGAAATTGAAGAGACGCTGCAAGGAATCAGCACTGACGGTATTATGGGTATCAGCTATTTGGCGGAGTATTTGCGGCATAACAACTTCTCCCCGTTTCCTATATATCAATATACGGAACGTCCCGATTCTGTCGCTGCATCCTTAATGGAAGGACGAATCGGAATCCTACAGGATGGTACGCCCTCTGCTTTGCTTATGCCAACTACTTTTTTCACACTGCTGCAGTCCTCTGAGGATTATTATCAAAGCTTCTATGCAGGAAGCTGGATTCGGCTGGTCCGTTTATTTTTCTCCATTATATCGATGATTCTTCCTTCACTTTATGTGGCTATTACAACCTTTCATCCCGAGATTATTCCCTCCAACTTGTTGATAACTATTGCTTCGGCTAGGGAGAATATACCCTTCTCAGCTTTGACGGAAGCTATTATCATGGAGCTTACCTTTGAAGCCCTGAGAGAAGCGGGGACCCGAATACCCAAACCTGTTGGACAGACCGTCTCCATTATTGGCGGTATCGTCATTGGCCAAACCGCTGTGCAGGCCGGAATTGTCTCCGCCCCAATGGTTATTGTAGTTTCCATTACTGGAATTGCTTCCTACATCATTCCGCATCTTGAGCTGGGTTTGACCTTAAGACTACTCCGTTTTGTGTTGTTGTTGTTGGGTGGAACTATGGGTTTAATAGGTGTGTTTATTGCCGCTTTTGTTATTTATGGTCATTTGGCTAATCTCAAATCGTTCGGTACTCCGTATTTACAACCAGTTGCTCCGCTCATTTTTCAGGATTGGAAGGATACCTTGTTTCGCGTTCCAACCACGCATATGAGCAAACGCAGCTCGGCCTATACCAATAGGAATTTAAAGAGAAAGGGCCAAAAATGAGAACTCTGAAGCTAGGACTTATTCTATTGCTGCTGATAAATCTCACTGGATGCTGGTCCAAGGTAGAGCTTGATGAATTAATCTTTATTTATGGTTTATATATTGATTCTGGTAAGGAGCCGGGAACGGTCGAGGTTACGATTAGCGCGCCATTGCCCAATCGCCTGATGTCCGGACAGCAGTCTGGAAGTGGTAGTGGGGACGGAAAAACCTATACCACCGTTTCGAAGACAGCCGCTACATTGCCTGAGGCCATAAGCTCAATACAAAAGGATCTGACCCGTCAGTTGAATCTCGCTCATATCAAGGTAGTTGTGATAGGGAAAGAGTATGCGAAGCAGGGAATTAGTGAGTTACTGGAGTGGTTCAAAAGAGACCCAGGGTTCCCTCTGGGAACCTTTATCATGGCAAGTCCAGGGAGCGCAAAGGAAATCACCCACTTGACACCTATTTTCGAACAGCAGCCCTCTCAAGTGCTGATGGAATTCGCTGCAGAGAGATTTATGTTTGATACCACAGTAAAAGACTGCTTATTAGCAGAGGCCAACGGAATGGGATTTGTCATGAACTATCTTTCCTTTGGCATGAAGTCTGAGACTACTGAGCAAGGAAAGCCGGAGTATTGGGCGGGAATTCAAGGAGCAATGCTATTTCAAGACGGAAAGATGGAAGGGACGCTCAAGGTTAAAAAGAGCAAGGCATTGTCTTGGGCTGGAGGTCATCTGAGATTCCCCCACTATTCAATAACCTGGGATGATGGTAAGAGTACTGCAACAGCAATATTCATTAGCTCCAAATCCTCAAAGGCAGTAACTATGTTCAAGAATAGACCTGTCTTCAAGGTGCAGTTAAAGGGAAGGATGAGTATCATTTTTATGAAAGACACAAAGAACAGAACCTTGGACAAAGTGGAACACTTAATCGTGACTAAACTTCAGAATATAGTAACCGAAGATGTAGCAAAAGCAATTCAGAAAACTCAGGAAGCGGGCACTGATGTTCTACAGCTTGGCATGTTAATGGAGTGGAATTATCCGAAGAAATGGGAAAAGCTCCGTGAGCAGTGGAATGATTATTATGCACATGACGCTGATATACAAGTTACAGCGGATTTTCAAATCGATGATTTTGGAACAGAGAAATAACCTCAGAAGAAGGGAGAACTTATGCGTACCTCGAAATGGCAATTATTTCGCTTTGCTATAGTCTATTTCAGTTCACAAACTAATATTTTTCTGATTCCAACCATTATCACAAGCTCTTCGTATCAAGGTTGGATTTCCTTATTTGTTGGCTGTGGATTAAGTTTGATTGTGTTATGGTTTACTATCCACTTAGGAAAGATAAAACAGAATCAGGCATGGGTGAACTTTGGTAAAGATATTGTCGGCAAATGGGTGCATAAGTTTATGCTTATCTTGCTACTAAGCTGGTGTGTATACTATGCCTCCTTTGATATCGAGAATTTTGTCTTATTTTTCGGTTCGAATTACTTAAGAGGTACTCCACCTTTATTCATTCAATGTGTTATTGGGGTAGTAATTATGTATACAGCAAGTCTTGGGTTTTCTACGATAGTGTATATGTCAGATGGAATTTTCTTGATATTTGTAGTTGCGATTACCTTTACGTTCTATTTGTTCATCCCTGATGCTGACTTTAATATGCTGCCGGCGTTCCTGCATTACCATGATCCGGGACTTGCTATCAAAGACTCCATTATGGTGATGACATGGTTTGCCGAATGGGTTGTGTTTTTATTTGTGGCTCCTGATTTGAAAATAGAAATTAAAATGCTGAAGAGATTGATGCTTGCCGGGGTCTGTGTATTCTTAACCGTCTTGATCGGCTGGATGCTGACCTTGCTTAATTTCGGCCCTCATTTGAGCAAGGATCTGCAATATCCTTTCCTGGAGATGATCCGTAGTTCCTCGTATGATGATCTGCTGGGAAACTCTGACCCTCTTTTAATTGGATTATGGTCATCCTCCATGTTTATTCACAGTTCCTTCCTGATTTATGTTGCATCTAGATGTGCTTCCTATCTAACTAAAGGACGAGGCAAGAAGTACCTGGTTCCTGGATTAACTGTGATTTCAATAGCTATCGCTTTTTATTACTCCCGCAATCTGGCCGCTTATTTCAAACAGTACAATTCCTTTGCAGTTGTTATTCTATGGCTCATTATAGAATGCATCCCCGTCTATTACACGATTATAGCCTTCCTGCGATTTCGAAAGAAAGAGAATAAAGTAACACGCTGAAGAAGCAATGGTATTTTGGGGAATTATATTTTGGATGCGCTTTCTGTTATGATTATACTATTATATACATATCCTTTCTTCAGAAACGGACGGTGTTCTTCTTAATGAATCTTCAAGAGGTAACAGAACTTATTGAATCTATCAGGGCCAATCTGGCCAAAGTCATTGTCGGTAAAAAAGATGGAGTGGATCTGCTATTAACTGCGCTCCTTGCAAACGGTCATGTTCTATTAGAAGATGTGCCCGGCACGGGCAAAACACTGCTGGCCAAGGCGCTCGCCCGCTCGCTGGATTGCTCCTTCAAGCGTATTCAATTTACGCCGGATTTGCTTCCTTCCGATTTAAGCGGAATTAACTACTATAATCAGAAGTCAGGTGAGTTCCAATTCCGCCCGGGTCCCGTTTTTGCCAATCTATTACTTGCGGATGAGATCAACCGTGCAACACCGCGGACACAATCAGCATTGCTGGAGAGCATGGAAGAGCGGCAGATCACCATTGATGGGGTTACGCACGGACTGGAAGCGCCGTTTCTGGTTATTGCCACACAGAATCCGATAGATAATCAGGGCACCTTTCCGCTGCCGGAGGCACAGCTTGACCGTTTCCTGATGCGCATTACGTCAGGTTATCCGTCGTTCGAGGAAGGCATCCACATTCTGCAGCGGTTCCGCCAGAACAATCCGCTCGATGATATGGTTGCTGTCGCAAATGGACGAGACATCCAGGAGGCGCAACGTTTCGCAGCTTCTGTCAGTATTAGTGATGATTTGCTGGCCTATATTATCCGAATTACAGAAGCTACCCGGAAGTCTACAGCAGTGAAATTAGGGGCAAGTCCCCGCGCCAGCGGAGCCTTGCTTAGATCTGCGCAAAGTTATGCACTGCTCCAAGGAAGAGCATATGTAACACCGGATGATATCAAAGCAGTGGCCGTAGCTGTACTTGCCCATCGTATTCTTTTGCAGCATGGACTAAAATCACGTGAGGATCAGGGCGCAGCAATTGTGCTGCAAGTGCTTCGCGAGGTGGAGGTGCCGGCTGAACCCTCAACCCTCCTCAGAGGCGGAAGGGGGATCTAAGCTATGGCTTTGCCCTGGTTTATCGTCTCCATAATTGTGCTGTTGTTGCTCATCTCAGGAGTGTACCAACGAAATGCGTTGAAGGCGGTCAGCTATTCCCGCTATTTCTCAACGAGGGCCGCTTATGAAGGTGAAGACATCGAAATGGTCGAAGAGATCGTCAATGCGAAGCTGTTGCCTTTACCTTGGCTGCGGCTGGAATCTAGTATTGCCCGCGGGCTGGAATTCGGAAGACAGGAGAATCTGGGGATTAGCACCGGGGAGATCTATCAGAATCATATTAGCTTATTTTATCTTCGAGCTTACCGTCATATTAAACGTCGCCATCTCGTGACCTGTCAGCGGCGTGGCTTGTACCATCTGGAGTCGGTCACCATGACCACCGGTGATCTTTTTGGGTTAATCCGTATGGCACAGACCTTCCCATTGCAGCTCGAACTGTTGGTCTACCCAGTGCTCATGGATTTAGAGGAGCTGCCTTTGCCCATTCATAGCTGGTTAGGTGAGCTACCCGTGAAAAGATGGATCGTAGAGGACCCTTTCCTGACCGCGGGCATCCGCGAGTACAGCTCAGGGGACTCCATGGGCTTGGTGAACTGGAAGGCTACGGCCCGTTCGGGCAGCATGCAGGTGCATAAGAAAGATTACACAGCCGATTCACGGCTGGTGATTTGCTTAAACGTGGAGATAAGCGATTCTATGTGGAGGACCGTAACGGATATCGAACGAATCGAACTGGGCATTCGGTATGTGGCTACGATAGCTGAATATGCACTGCAGCATGGAATTGAGACAGGCTTCATCAGTAATGGAAGACTCGATGATGGGGGAGCTAGAGAGCCCATTCAAGCAGAGCCGATGTCTCAGTTGGAGGATATTCTGGTGCTGCTGGCTAAGCTGAATCTGGACAGAACTTTGCCTATGAACAGGCTGCTGGAGCTGCAGGCGGAGTCGGGGGTCCGAGACACAGATTTTCTAATTATCAGTTGTCATCAGGGAGCAGAGCTGCAGATGGCTGCCGGACAGCTGAGTCAGCTGGGAAATGGCGTGGAATGGCTGAATATTCCAGAGCAGGGGAGAGATAGCGCATGAAGCAGCCAGAGACAAATTTTCTAAGACAATCCTTAAAGCTCTGGTTATCCTGTTTAATAGAGCTGCTATTATATATGCCGCTTTTGGTTCTGCTTCAGGTCTATTTACTTCCTGAGCAGGCTGGCCTGCCATGGGTCTACATACTTCCACTTCTATCTTTGGTTGGTGTATTTCTGCGAGATTACTGTAATCTCAAGTGGAAACAGCTAGTAGTTGCACTGGGGCTAGGACTTGTTCTTGGAGTTATTTCTAGCGGTATTTCTATTACAGGAATTCCGATGATAGTCGCTGGTTTCATCTGTACCTACCAGGGTATGACTGCAGATTCACGCCCTGACCGTTTCAAAATCTATTGGGCGGGTATAGTTCTCTATTTTATCGCTACGATTGTCTTTCATAGAATTCCTGCCTTGCAGGACAGCAGTACGTTATTAAACTGGAGCGGCAGTCTATGTCTTGTCCTGGCCTTATTCATGTCCAATAGTAATTACTTACGGTACAGCTCCTTCTCCAGGGAATCCACAAGGTTGCCAAAAGGACTGCTGCGGCATAACCGACTGTTTGTAATTGCCATTGTAATTGCTGGCGCAGTGCTGGCTGCTGGCGCTGGGAGATTCATTGGTGTTCTGCTCTGGAATACCGTTCGAATGATCCTTGGGTGGGTCAGTCGTTTGTTTGCTGGCTCGGAAACACCTCCGCCCCCACAAAGTGCGCCAGTCGCAACTCCCCCTGTGCTTCCACAGGGTCCGGCTAACGAACCTGGCCTATTGGCTGCAATCCTTAATATCTCTTTTTATATCTTAGCTGCATTAGCCATTGGAGCTTTAGCCTACTTTGCTCTCCGCTATCTGTACAGAAATACGAGCGGGATCTGGCGAAGAGCAATAGATCGCCTGCTGTCTATGCTGCGTAAGGAACGAATCCCGACGGCAAATGACGCTTTTCTTGATGAGGAGAAGAATATATTCACCTGGGAAAAGACAGTGCAAGGCCTGAAGGATTACTGGAGCACCAAGCTGAACCTAGGCGGACGCCAGGATCGTTGGGAGCAGATGAAGGGGAATCGTGAGCGCGTCAGATGGTTATACCGGCACTGGTTAGGCTCAAAGAGCGAAAGCGGTTATGAAGTGAAGCAGTACCTCACTCCACTGGAGACAAGAACAGATATCCTGAAGTGGTCTGATCTCAAGAACCGTACGCATAAAGGGGATAAAGACTCCGTAACAACGCCGGATAATCTGCTTAAGCTGTATGAGGAAGTCAGATACGGTGAACAGGAACCTTCCGAAGCTGATGTGACTGCATTGAAAAAAGAATTAAAGTTGTAAGGAGTCTCAATTACCAAAAATAGCGCAATAGCATTAACGAAATGATTCCAGTCACTACTGTTCCGAGCAGGCTGCGTGTTTTGATGGCTATCCAAAACGTGGGTAGAGCGGCAATAATCTCCAGATTATTTGAAGAAAGCATCAACTCTCCATCCTGTATGAACAGCTCTTGAGCAATCAAAGCAGACATGACGGCAATCGGAACAAAATTTAGCCAACGCATCCCCCAGGCGGGGATGGTAATCCGGCTCAGCAGCATGAGTGGCAGAACCCGTGGAATAAAGGTTACCAGGGCTGCACCGATAATAATGAAGAAGTTATCCGCGCTTATCTCCATTTATCAATCACCATTCCAATCGTTGAAGCGACAAGCGTTGCAGCAATAACACCTATGCTTGGTGACCACAAAAGAGAAACACCAACAGCTATCAGCACAGCTATTAGCGCGACTACGATATCAACAGCAAATTTGCTTCTACTTAGCAATGTAAGTACTAGCAGTCCAATGAACATTGCAGGCAATGCAAAATCAAGACCCAATGATTCTGGATTCGAGATCCATTGTCCCAAAAGAGCTCCAGCTATATTCGCTATGAACCAGTTGAGATAAGCGGTGATATTTAAACCGTGCATCCATCGTTCACTGATCTTATGTTTCTTCGCGCTCTCATTAATCGCTACCCCAAAGGTTTCATCGGTGAGCAATGAACCTATCAGCATATTGCGCAGGGGCGTCAGGTGCCGGAAATAAGGCGACAAAGCTGCACTGAGCAGTAGATGTCGAAGATTCACAAATAATATAGTAATTACAATGCTGGTTGCAGTACTTCCAGCAGCGATCATCCCGGCCGCTATAAACTGGGCGGAGCCAGCATATAGAATGATAGACATCATCGCAATTTCAGCTACGGAAAGCCCCGCTGTTTTCTCAACAACGCCAGCCGCAAAGCCGATGCTTAAATATCCCAGCAAAGTAGGAAGGCAATCTTTGACTCCCTGCATAAAGCTGGCTTCACTTTCCGGGACCGCGTGTGACTCTAATAGAGCGGTTTCCAGCTTCACTTGTATGTTCACCTCACTGAAAAAAATTTATTAGGCTATGTATAACTGTAAACTACCAAAGTTCATTACACTATAAAAGCAATTCAGATATCTGTCAATTCACAGCGGATTGGATTGTTATTATGAACAAAGAAGCCCTCGTCGTTATAGACAAGGGCTTCTTCTTGCACTGCTTTATATATCAATACAACACTAACACTCCGAAACCTTCTAACGTATGTGTTCCTACTATCAGTTGGTCGGTTAACAAATCTCTTTTTTCTTCTTTCAGCAGGATAGCCATAGGTTCTTTACTATAGTTAAGCAAGAAGGTATAACTGGAGGAATCGCTCTCACGGATTTGCAACTCTACATCTGTAGGAAGCTCAAGCCATGCTGCTGCAGGAGACTGAAGTCCCAAGTGGTTGATGATTTGAACTGCCGCGTCCTCGTTGAATACAGCCCCATAATACCAAACTTCGCCTTTGCCACGTTGGTTCCGCGTCACGGCCGGTTTGCCAGCATAATAATCACTGGCATAGCTGCCCATGACCTCAACGGAGTCTTCTACTACTTGTAGAATTTCATTAAAAGAATCTGCCCCGGTAAGCAATTCCGGTTCATCTGCCCAGCTTATGAAGGTAGGAAGGCGTGTTCCCTTCACCATTGTAAATTCCTCCACTGTAATGCCGCAGAGTGACTGGGCTGCTCCAGGAAAAGGACGCATATAACATTGGCCGCGCTTATCCTTATAACCCGTTCTGCAGCCAAAGATCAGCTTGCCACCTTGGAGAACATAGGCATCCAATAAAGCGGCCGTCTCGTCAGCTAGGATGGCTGGATGCGGATAGATCAACACTTCGTAACGGGTAAGTTCCTCAAGTGTAGTCTTGCTACGTAAGTAGAGTACGTCATTCGGAATATGCTTGTGTTGCAGCGCCTTAAACCATTCCTTGTTGCTCTGCCACATAAAAGGACCATGCCATACATCGTATTCTCCGTCCCACTCGTTATCATAATCACGGACAATCGCTACCTTAGCTTGGGTAACTGTTCCGACAATTGCTTGACCTGATGCTACTAGCTCTTGGCCGATCTGTGCCGCTTCCCGCACTCTACGGTTGGGCTGGTTATGGTAATCATTAATTCCGTGCCAATAGATTTCATTCCCCATCGTAGCCGTCCGCCAGCGGAAATAGAGCACCATATCAGCACCGTGTGCGATAGATTGATAGGTCCATA
Organism: Paenibacillus monticola; assembly: GCF_009664975.1. Taxonomy (GTDB): domain Bacteria; phylum Bacillota; class Bacilli; order Paenibacillales; family Paenibacillaceae; genus Paenibacillus_AQ; species Paenibacillus_AQ monticola. Next base: position 321,424 of record NZ_WJXB01000007.1, on the reverse strand, counting down.
AACGCATCTGCCCCGGTTTTGGTGAAGGCATATCCATCCGGTTCACCCAACCTCCAGGACCGGATTGCTGTTCCATAATACAGAAATTAGGCGAGATTGAGCGCACCGCCGACAATGAGAGGCCCCAGCCGCGATCCCGAAGTGGATTCACTTCAGCAGCATCATAATAAATGCTGGAGAACTGCGGATACGAATCATAGCTGAAGAAATCCAGCAACTGATCGTTCAGCTCATGGCTGTCGAGATGCCCGAATAAACCATTGGTGGTCACCCATTGCTGGGGTGCTTTGGCGCGGATGATATCCGCTTGTATTTTGGCGAAGGCTATGGTGTTGTCGGAAATAAAACGCTTCTCGTCCAACGCCTGATGCGGATTGGGTTGTTTGGGGGATGGGGTTGGCCGCGGCAAATAGACCTGTGACCAGTCACTGTAACTCTGATTCCAGAATACGGCACCCCAGGCTTCGTTCAGCTTATCCAGCGACTCGTATTTGTGCTGCAGCCATTTTCTGAAAGCCGTGTGATCACTCTCGGAGTAGAATTCACTGATTTCGCAGTTAAGTTCGTTATCTATCTGCCAGCCGACCACACCCGGGTGATTGCCATAATGATCTGCTAACTGACCCGCAATCTCTGCACAAAGCTGGTGGTATTTGGGACTGCTGTAGTTATAATGGCGCCGCATACCATGCTGCAGGGTTACTCCTTCATAGGTTACATTCAGCACTTCGGGATACTTCTCCGTAAGCCAAGCGGGAGGAGTAGCTGTCGGTGTTCCCAGTACAACCTTAAGTCCATAACTGTGAGCCAGATCGATGGCACGGTCAAACAAACCAAATTGAAAGTTGCCCTCCTGCGGTTCAAAAATAGACCAGGCGAATTCGCCCATACGAATGATTGTAAAGCCCATTTCTACCATGCGGCGGTAATCATCAGCCCACATGCTTTCAGGCCAATGCTCCGGGTAATAACAGACACCAAGCTCGAATTGTTCCTTAGCGACAAGTTTATTCATAGTGACCTCCAAAGTATTAAATATATGCTTTATTTCCTATACTCATCTATTGTAGTATCAGTAGTAAGGAGTTTTATATAACAGAATATTGCTATTATAGTATTATATTGCGTGCTTGCCTCACTACAGAATTGGGAGCTGTTTATGATGAAAATTCAATGGTATTTGCCAACACCGGCGTTCACCAAATACGTATGTTATCCAGAAATGCTGGGACATTACACTGATTTCCCGCAGCATGCAGAGAGAAGGGGCGAAGGGTTCTTAGGCAGTTATAACCTCCATTTGGTGTTTGGTGGAGAGGGTTATGTATTTCATGAAGGAGAACGGATACCGATGGGGAGAGGTAAGGGATTTCTTTTTCCGAGAGGGGCTCACCAGCAGTACGGCTCTGATCTCAGTCAGCCTTGGGATGTGAGATGGGTGCACTTTGGAACGGAGCTTCCCTTACCTTTGCTGGAGGAGGCAGATGGGACACGCGGATACTTTTTCACCTTTGATCTGGGGAGTGGTCTGGAGTCTTTATTCGATGAAATGTACCAGCTAAGCGCTTCCTATGAGACCCGCAGCGAACCGCGGCTATCTGCTCTGCTATACGAAATTCTTGTAAATCTATTACAGAATTCCGAACCACTTCACGGTTCTGTTCCTCTGGAGATCAGACATTCGATCCGCAGCGCAGCAGATATCATACACGGAGAGTGTGGCAAGCCTTGGACATTGGAATCGATGGCCCGACTGTCGGGCTACAGCAGTTACCACTTTCTGCGCCTGTTCCGGGTAGTTATGGGCAAAACGCCGAACCGCTATTTAACGGATTGTCGGTTAGCCAGAGCTAAACTTCTGCTTGTATCTACAGAGCTGTCCGTTGCTCAAGTCGCTACTCAGGCAGGCTTCACCCAAGCGAGCTATTTTATTAAGGTATTTAAGCAAAATGAAGGGCTACCGCCTAAGCAGTACCGGATGGCGTTCGGTTCTTAACTCTAAACAGCATCGAATGTGCTGTTTTTTCGCTTTAAATGGAACAAATAGGTTACAAGAGCCTCATAAGAGTTACAACATGGATACAAATTCTTTCTCGTCTGCTACTATAATTATTCTAGTAAATACATTTGGGGGAGAAATGAATGAGAAAGTATAGAAATACATATGTCGCTCTACTGCTAAGCACCTTTGTTATCAGCCAGCTGTCCGTTTATCCTGCCTTTGCTGCTCCGGCAGCTGCCGGTAATGCCGGTTCTACGATATCTGCAGTAACAAGCGCCACACCGAAGAATCTGGGTACTATCCCGCTTGGTGCAGGTGTCCAGGCTACGGTAGAGAATGTTAATATCTGGCCGCAAGCAGGCGGGAATATTCTTACCTACACACTGAATTATTCCAACGCCGGAGGAAGCAATGCTAATCTCATCCATTATTTTTCTAGAGTGGTTACATCCGGAGGCTCCGTCATTCCAGGTAACCCGGTTACTGCCGATGCGCTTAAGAATAAGGTGGTTTCCAAACAAACCGAACGAGTTACATATTACGTAAACATCGGAAAAGTCAATTCACTCAAGGGTCTTAAAATTACAATGTATATTTGGGATGCCAAAAGCAAGGGTTACCTGAGACATGCCGGGACGATCAGTCTTCCGGCAAACTATTCGCCGTCTGCCGCCAGCGGCCAAAGAGAGAATATCTCCATTAATAATATTCCTGTCGCCGCAGCGTCCGAATCCATGCAGATCTACAAGTATGGTGGCAAAGTATACGCAAAGGTTGGCATCAACTTCAGCAACCAGGGAAACAAAGTGCTCGTCGACCCCGGCTATACCGCATACCTGATGTCTGCCAGCGGAACCGCGTTTGAGCTTGCGCTCGATAACTCACAGGCAGGATACAAGATACAACCGCAAGAGAAGAAAACAATTTATTACCTGACCGAGATTCCGCCTTACCTCAAGATTGAGAATATGAAAGTGCAATACGTGCAGAAGGATGAGACGCTAAAGCTGGATCTTCCCATGTCCTCGTACAAGCTTCCTGCAGCGACGACCCCTGATTTGAATGTAGGCAAAGGTGTGGTCAAAAAGATCGGTGTCAATAACAACACAATTGAACTGCAACTAACTTCTGCTAATGTCTATCCAGAAGATAACACAGGGATATGGACCTTTCAGTTTCGGCTCAAAAATGCTGGGAAAACTGCAGTTGTTCTGCCTTCTTATGAGCTTTCGGTCAGAACTGCAGGAGGCACTACCTTCCCGATTAGCGCCAAAGGTGTCAGCGGAGCCAGTCTGAAACCGTTGGAGGAAAAAGTAGTACAGCTTACCGCACAGGTTCCACTTGAGGTGGAACAGAACACACTGAAGCTGCAAATGATTGAGGCGGTCAGCTCGGATATTTCTAGCGCTCCTGCCGCTTCAGCTGATGGGGAAAGCCCTGGGGCTGTTAATGCAGCTGGTTCAAGCTCTGCCGGGTCAGCAGTTTCTTCTGGTGCTACGGCCAAGTTATCTGTTCCCGTCGCATATTTTGCTATTCCATATACACTGCGTGCTGATACACAAAAAGGGTTGAATTACTGGATGACAAACCAATATGGTACCTTTGGCTATAGCCTGCTGTCACTACAACGTTTTCCTTGGAAAGACGATGACATTCTTATCGCCAAGGTGAATATCATCAACACACAATCAGTTAACCTTACGCTGCCTGACCTAAAGGGAGCTCTAAAAGTAGATAACGATGATTTGACGACTTCTACGGAACTGTTTATGGATAAGGAACACTCCATTATTGCTCCGGGGGAAAGTGCGGAAATTTATGTGCTCAGCAAAGTGCCCTACACAACGGATTTCAGAACGATGCGAGTTAATCTCTATTCCGTTGTGAAGGAAGAGAATGTGCCATTCCTTTCATTGAGCACAAGCAGTGTGATGGATGCCGTGAACAAGATTGAACTTGGTGGAAGCTATTCCATTGTCGGCAAAGGTAAAAATGCAAAAGTGCAGGAGAATAAAACGACGATTTACGAAGGGGTTAATACTAATATTGTCTATACCGAATTATTCCTGAATAGTGAGGAAAAGAGACAAAGCAAGATGGCCCGGCTTCAGGCCTACTACAAAACCGAAGATGGCCAGCTCTACGAGGCCACATCTATCCAGCCGGACATGGCGGCCACTCCTGGTGGCAAGCAGTTGATTACTTTCTGGGCTAAGTTGCCCAAATCAGTAGGAACAGCAAATGTTAGGCTTTATCTTGGACCTGGCATTACCGGGAACAAGTTGACGGAGCCGGGCCAGGAGGCGAACGGTTTCATCAACATCGCTTCTATGGATCTGAACCCGCAAGTAATTACGCCGAACAATAATTTATCCAAAGTGACCCTCTATCCATACACATTGTCTGTTCTGAACTCGGATGGCCGGATTACGTATGGCAGCGACACGATCAGCATTGCGATGAACTATAATCTGCTGCGTGATCTCAGCTATGAGGTGGGTACTTTCAATCACAAGCTTGTGCTTAGAATGACCGATCCATATGGCCAGTCGCAGGAGAAGAGCTTAACGATAGGTACCGAGCTGACAGAAGGGAACAACAACTCGTATGCTGTATCCTTCAGCAACAATATGTATAAGAAGCTATCCGGAGGTACATACCGGATCGAATTGTATGATGAATTCCAAGGTGAACGAATCGAGCTGGCCAGCCAGGTCTATACCTTGTTAGTTGAGAGAACCCCAGTAACTGAAAAGTAGGAAAGTATTGATATCAAAGTACAAAGAGGAGCAGCTTATGTTGCGAGTGGAGAATATATCACATACGTTTAAGAGCGGTGGTGAGATGACACCGGTGCTGCATAACATCAATTTTGAAGTGCAACAGGGCGAAATGGTCGCCTTGCTGGGCAGTTCAGGGTCAGGTAAATCCACAATGTTGAATTTGATGGCAGGTCTGATGAAGCCTACGGAAGGGCATATATTCATTGCCGATCAAGATATTGTGAAGATGGGCGAGAACAAGCTGGCGGAATTCCGGCGGAAAAATATTGGATTCATCTTCCAAGCCTACGAATTGATCAGCAGCCTGACGGTTCGTGAGAATGTGGAGCTGCCGCTTGTGTTCCAATCCGTGTCCCCGTCAGTCCGCAAACAAAAATCGCTCGCATTGCTGGAAGGGGTTGGCATCCTGGATAAAGCGGAGTTGTTCCCGTCTCAATTGTCGGGGGGCCAGCAGCAGCGTGTCAGTATTGCCCGTTCACTGATTACGGAGCCGTCTGTTATTTTTGCGGATGAGCCTACCGGTAATCTCGATACAAAGACAGAAGAAGAAATTATCAATATATTGCTTAATTTGAACAAAAAAATGAAGACTACCTTTATTGTTGTCACGCATGAACTTGAAGTGGCAGAACAAATGCAGCGTATTTTTACGCTTCGTGACGGATTCATGATAACGGAAAAACATGGTGTCGCAGAAGTAGGACCCGAAGAGGGGGGCCAGCAGTGAGAATTAGCGATGTTTCAAGATTGGCTTGGGGCCAGATCAAGCGCAGAAAGGTAGTAACTGGCCTTTGTATGCTGGGAATCTCTATCGGCTGTGCTGCTATTGTCGTAGCATTGAGTCTTGGGGACTCTGCACAAAGTTATGCAAACAATGAAGTCAATGCCCAGTTCAAAATGGATGAAATTACTGTGACTCCTAATGAAGGGGTATCACAGGGAGGTGGTGAAGGGGCCACCAAGACTGGCGCAAACTCTAATGTCGGAAAGCTGACTGACCAGAAGCTGGATATTATTAAGAACTTCAAGCATGTTATCGCTGCCGCACCCTTTCAAGATATGGGGTATGTTCAAATGGAAACTGTTGACAATAAGGTGGGGGATTTGAATATCATTGCCACAGACCTCAGCCTGTTGACTAAATACGACTTTTCCTTTCAACAGGGAGCGCCCAGTGAACAAGCTGGAAGTGTAGTTCTTAACTATGGGGCTACTATTGGGTTGCTGGACACAGCAACTAGGGATGGGCTAATAGAAAAGTTGACCGCAGATCCATATAATGCTGAGGTATCCCAGCAATATCAGGAACTCACCAGCTTGCCCTCGGAGATGTATCAGCAACGGGTTCAATTTAGGTATGTCAACTACGATCCTTCATCCAGCAAGAATAGCTACCTCAGTTCTCCGCTTCAAGTTGCTGGTGTATTGAAGGTAATGAAGGGGGTTGATCCCCAAATGGCAATGTACGATAAGAAGGCTTATATATCACGTGAAACTTTCGCTAAACTGAGCGAGGAATTTAACTTGAATAAAAATTCTTCCGAGACGGTCACCTACAACTCCGCCATCATTAAAGTGGATAAGCAGGAGAATCTGCTCCAGATTGAGGCACTGATTAAGAAATTAACGTTAAATACAAGTACCAATCTGTATCAACTGGAATCGTTGAATTCCACTTTTGCTATGATCAAGCGGGTGGCGTTAGGGGTCGGGGTGTTTATCCTGATTATCGCTTCCATCTCGATTATTGTGGCGATGACCATGTCCACACATCAGCGTAGACGCCAGATCGGGATTATGAAGGTACTGGGTGCGAACATGAGTCAAATTCGGATAATGTTTATTATGGAGTCCGCTTTGTTAGGTTTGCTTGGAGGTATGTTGGGGATTGGATTCTCGTATCTGATTGTAACAGGTATTAACAAGCTTGTCGGCAGCGCAGCAGGCGGAGGAATGGGAACTGGACAAAGTCTCGTTATTTCCATTCCCTTATCTACAATTCCGGTGGGGATTATTTTTGCCATTATGACGGGGGTAATATCCGGGATTTACCCAGCAATCAGTGCATCAAGAACTAATGCGCTCACAGCGATTAGACGGGATTAGTCATTTTCAAGTTGAAAGGAAGCCGAAGTGATGAAGAGGATTATAAAGTGGATTGTAATAGTGGTGATAGTGGTGGTCGCAGGTTATTTTATCTATGACAAAATGATTAAGCCCAAAGAGCAGCTTGCACCTGTAGAAGAGGTACAGGTCATTAGCTTCCCGGTAACCAAAGAAACGATGACCAAATCCATCCAGATTAAAGGCACATCAAAGTATGAGTATGAAACCCTTGTATATGCCCCGTTTGCTTCCAAAGTAACAGACTGGAAAGTTGAAAACGGTGGACAAGTGAAAAAAGGGGAAGTCATGTATACGCTGGATACTACTACACTCAAGAATGAAATTGCTACCCAGGAAGCAACAATTCGTAAGGGTGAACTGGAAGCTGAACTGAATAAATTTGTCAGCCAGCAGAACGATGATAGTGCCGCTGTTGGCACCACTGAAGCCGAACGACTAAAGACGCTGGCGACACAGGAAACCGCAAGAATCAGCGATGATTTGAACAAAGTAAATGCAGATATTCAAGCGCGTGAGATTGCGGATAAGAAAGATAAGATTCAATCCGCCAGCTATCGGGCTCCTTCCTCAGGGATATTCTTATTCGACAATTCCAGTGAAATCCCACAAATGGTAACCGACAACCAGTACATCGGCAAAATTGTGGATTTGAGCAAATTGGAATTTATCGCTCTAGTGGGTGAACAGGACGTGTTCAGCATCAAGGCAGGAATGAAAGTGAAGGTCAAAATGACAGCTTCCAAAGATGTGTTGCTGAGTGGAGAAGTGAAAAAGGTATCCAAATTCGCAACGACTGCATCGGGCAAGGATACGACTACCACCCAGGCTCCACAGTTCGAAGTAATCATTTCGCTCCAGCCCAATGAGCTTTTAATCGGAGGCCTTAGCTTATCTGGAGAGATTGAGACCTTACGCAAAGAAAATGTCACTGCGGTATCCAACATTGCTGTCATCCATGAAGGGGAACTCTCTTACGTGATGTTGGACAAAGGCAACGGACAAACAGAACGGAGAGAAATCAAAACCGGACTCGAAACAACGGATAAGGTTGAGGTGATGTCCGGTCTGAAGCCTGGCGACACCGTGGTGCTCCAGTAAGCAACCAGTTCATTTATTTAGTAAAGTCTAAGTCTTTCAGCCGCTCTTAATTTTTGGACATTTTGTTACGCCATGATGTAATTGCCGTGTTAAGTTCGGAAAGATCAGGAATAGGTACCGCGTCATCAGAAATTTGGTATTTGTTCTTCAACGCTAGAATCCGGTGGACGCTCTCATCGATCCGTGCTTCTGTGATCTCACCTTTCTTCACGCTTTGCAGCAGTGCTTTAAGGACGATCTGCTCATTCTCATATTCGTGTGCGATGAGCAGAATGTCGCTGCCTGCTTTAACGGTATCGATTGCTGCATTGCCCAGATTAAAGTGTTTGGTGATTGCCCCCATGGTCAGATCGTCCGTAATTACGACACCCTTGAAGCCCATATCTCCACGTAGCTGCTTCCCGATAATAATGTCGGATAACGAAGCTGGTTTGTTCGGATCAAGCTTGGGGAACAAAATATGGGCAACCATTACTGCGTCAGCATTTGCCTTAATGGCGGCTTGAAAAGGGAGCCACTCCAGCTTCGCTAATTGGGCTGCCGTTTTGTTTACCACAGGCAATTCAAGATGAGAATCGACAGAAGTATCTCCATGTCCAGGGAAATGCTTTATAACTGGTACAATGCCTTCGCTCTCGATGCCTTGCATTTCGGCAATCCCTAGCTTGATGACCTTGCTGGCCGAGCTTCCGAACGAGCGATCCCCAATGACGGGATTGTCAGGATTGCTATTAATATCTAACACGGGGGCAAAATTCATATTAAAGCCAGCGGCAAGTATTTCTCTGGCGAGCAGGGTGCCCATTGTCTTGGCTGTAGCGGCATTATTAGAGTCACCTACAATACCGTTTGAAGGGATCTTGGCAAATTCTGCAGGCATCCGGCTGACTTTGCCACCTTCCTGATCAACACTCATGAAGAGCGGCACCGGATTCGTGGAATTGCTCTTTTTCAAGGAATTTACTAGACTGACCATACCCTTCAGGTCCTTAATATTGGCCGCATAGAGGATGATTCCACCAACGTTGTCTTGGGTGATCATCTTCTTTGCGTTAGCATCAAGGACTGTGCCATCAATACCCACAAGTAGCATTTGTCCGATCTTTTCTTCCAAAGTCATCCCGGCAATCGTTTGTGTTACTGAATCGTTCTCCTGGGAGGGAACGGGTGCAGCAGCACTAGTGGGCGACTGGGTTGGTGCAGGTGTGGCTGATGAAGCTACCGTTTGCTCCGGCGTAACCGTCAAAGTAGTAGTTGGAGCAGCCGTTGTGCCAGCTTGCGCATTGCTGCCACTACAGCCACTAATAAGTAGTAAACAAAGTAGAACAGAAGCAACGATTACTGAATTTGTAAGGGGATTTCTTATATTTTGGTGGCTTAACTTTATCATTGGAATTTATCATCCTTTCATCTTCATCCTTACTAATCTGATTATGAGAACAGATCAATATATCTTGTCCAGCAGTAAAGTCTACCATACAACTATACCTGTTGCTGACAGATTGACAAGCAGCATACTGCAAATCAAGATTAGAATGATCGTTCTAGGATGATTTAAACAAATCCGCCTACCTTGAAGGAATACCTTTCAGCTCTGTATGGAATTTCCGCAAGGTTTTCAGTTTATCGAGCAATACTCCATCGTTTATTTGGTACAGGGACATCTCCAGAGCAATGTTGAGCTTACAGAAGAGGTTATTGAGAGAGTGATTCAGGCCAGTTGGGATTCTATCAGCATACAAGCACACACCGCCGAAGAGAGCTGAATCGGCGGTGTTGTTGTATCAGAGAGGGGGCTTGCTGCCTAACAGTCACGATGTTAAGATGAAACGGAACAGCTACATAATACTAAATTTGAAGGATGAGGTGACGGTCTAATGAAGGATGAATTGGTGAAAACACTTAATGATCAGATGAACTTTGAGTTCTATTCCGCTCATGTTTACCTGGCGATGGCTGCGTACTGTTCAGGTGAAAGTTTGGATGGGTTCGCGAATTTCTTTCTGGTGCAGGCAGAAGAGGAACGGTTTCATGCCATGAAAATATTCAAATTCCTCAATGACCGCGATAATCGTGCTACGCTCGCGGCATTGCCGGAGCCGAAGAACGAGTATTCTTCTATGCTGGATGCTTTTGAAACTGCCTTTGCCCATGAACAGCAAAATACGGGGAAATTCTATCACTTGGCAGATTTGGCGCTTGATGCACGTGAGCATGCGACCATCTACTTCCTGAAATGGTTCATTGATGAACAAGTAGAAGAAGAAGCTCTCTTCAGCAACATCATTCATAAGCTTAAACGTATTGAAAAAGATAGCAATGCATTCTACATGCTGGATGCCGAGTTCGCAGCGCGTTCATTTACACCGCCAGCGGAATAAAATTGCGGTTTGAAAAAAAGATCGATCAAACAGGGGGTATCCCAGCAGCCATGCAAATGGCTGCTGGGATACCCCCGTTTTTTTGAGCAAATCATAAGTCGGTGTCCGGAGAGACGCTCTGCGAACGGAACGTAGAGTTGGTCATGGGCAAACTATGTTACATAGTACAACACAATTACCGTCTTGCAACTCTATTTGGCAAGGGGAACTATTACGCCGCACAGCAACACTGTTTCTCTAGACCCACCCGCCATACTACGTGTAGTATGGAACAATACTATTCTCTGGAGGGTCTTTTCTGTTGGAAAACTACAATGACATCAAGCAAGGTGAAAAAGGTGCATGGCTTAGTATAGCAGCCTATATTCTCTTATCTGCTCTCAAACTATTCATCGGAACCATTTCAGGATCACAGGCGCTGCTTGCAGACGGACTGAATAATAGCACGGATATTATTGCTTCGATAGCTGTACTGACCGGCCTCAAAATTTCCCGAAGACCTCCTGACTCCAATCATAGCTATGGACATTTCCGAGCAGAAACGGTTGCGGCATTAATCGCATCTTTTATTATGATGGCTGTAGGCCTCCAAGTCCTATTTCAAGGCGTGAACAAATTTATTCAGCCTATACATGAAACTCCGGATCTTCTCGCGGCTTGGACCGCAGCAGGTGGTGCTCTGGTTATGATGGCTGTATATGGGTACAATATTAAACTTGCCCGCGCCATTAATAGTAATGCTATGCGGGCAGTTGCACAGGATAACCGTTCCGATGCCCTGGTAAGCGTGGGGGCTTTAATCGGGATCATTGGCTCCCAGTTTGGCATTCCTTGGCTAGATCCGCTAACAGCTACACTAGTTGGACTTATGATCTGTAAGACTGCTTGGGATATTTTTCGTAAAGCATCACATGATTTAACGGACGGGTTTGACGCTGCAGAGCTTGAACTGATGAAGGTGACCGTGGCTGATATTAAGGGTGTGCAATCGATCAAAGATATTAAAGCCCGCATCCATGGGAACAATGTGCTTGTGGATACTACGGTGCTGGTAGATGCCCAACTGAATGTAGTCCAGAGCCATGATATTACAGAAGAAATTGAAGAGCAATTGAAAGAGCGGCATCAGGTTTCCAATGTTCTTGTACATATCGAACCCAATTAGCACATTGAATTAGAAACTATAGATCAGGAAAGGAGAACTGCAACTTGGCCAGACCGCGAGAATTCGACGAAGAAGAAGTATTGGATAAAGCGATGGAGCTATTCTGGACTAAAGGATTCGAGCGAACCTCGATTCAAGATCTGTGCCAGTACACAGGAGTGCATAGAGGCAGTATGTACGATACATTCGGGGATAAGAATGAGCTGTTTCTGGCTAGTCTGGACCGTTATCGCCGCCTTTCCAAAGAAAGATTATTTCTCGTACTGGAGCAACCAGGCGACCCAAAGGAGCTACTTATAACTTTTTTTGAAAATATTATTGACGGTGCTCTGGATACAGGGAAGCAACGAAGAGGTTGCTTTATTGCCAATACCGCTATGGATTTAGCAGCTTTTGACGTCAAGGTTGCCAGCCGTGTCGAAGCGAATTTACTGGATATGGAGAATATGTTTTATACTTTTCTGCTGCGGGCACAACAAGAAGGAAAGCTGAAGAGTAACTATAACTTGCGCGAGCTGTCCAGATTTCTGATGGGGATCAAACAGGGCATGCATGTCATGTCCAAGACAGCGACTGACCGTGCAACATTGCAGGACATTTATAAGATAGCTATGTCATTCTTCATGTGATTTTTTTTGCTCAATTAAAGAATGTTCATTCTTGAATTAATGAGGAGGAAATTCAAATGTCAAAGAAAATAGCGCTAGTTACAGGTGCCAACCGGGGTTTAACCATTCCCGATGATGGGCCTAATGGTGGATTTTTTCACCTGGATAAGGCATTGCCTTGGTAAAAAAACCATATTACGGATGGGTTGTTGTCTCCATAGTGTTCCTAGTATTATTGGTTGCTGCCGGGATCAGCTCGATACCCAGTGTTCTGATGTTGCAATTCGAAGATGAATTCGGCTGGAGCCGTGCAGCTGTATCAGGTGCATTGTCGATGAGAATATTTCTGTACGGGTTAATGGGGCCTTTCTCCGCGTCACTCATGGCGCGTTTCGGTGTTCGCCGAATGATGTTATCCTCCATGGCCTTATTAATCACTGGTTTGGTGTTAACCCCGTTTATGACCCAACTCTGGCATTTTGTAGTGCTGTGGGGTGTGATTATGGGTCTTGGCTCAGGTGCGTTGGCGAATGTATTGGGTGTAACGGTAGCGAACCGTTGGTTCGTGAAGCATAAAGGACTGGTTGTTGGACTGCTTACCGCTAGCGCTGCTACCGGACAATTACTCTTTCTGCCCTTGTTGGCACGTATCACAGTGACCTTAGGCTGGCGGTACGCGATCTATACAACCATCGTGGTTCTGCTGCTCCTGATTCCTGTAGTGGCTATCTGGATGAGGAATCACCCATATGATAAGGGGGTGGCCCCATTGGGTGAAATAGAGGTAGTGCCACCGCAGCCATTCACTGGAAATCTGTTTCTGATGCCGCTACTTGTGTTAGGTTCTGCGGTTAAGAATAGTACCTTTTGGCTGCTGGCAGCGACCTTTTTCCTCTGTGGCTTCTCTACCAATGGTTTGATTGGAACACATCTAATTCCAGCTTGTGGCGATTTCAATATACCGCTGGTAATGGCAGCAGGCTTGCTTGCGCTTATGGGGATGTTCGATATGGTGGGGACCACGTTATCCGGCTGGTTGTCGGATCGTTTTGACAGCAGGTGGCTACTATTCTGGTATTATGGTCTGCGGGGTCTGTCTCTTATATTCCTGCCTTATGCCTTAAATGGTGGTTATACATTGTTGCTCGTATTCTCCGTATTCTATGGGTTGGACTGGATTGCTACGGTACCTCCGACCGTCAAAATCACCTCAGATGTATTTGGCAAAGAAAAGGCGGGGATGGTGTTTGGCTGGATTATGGTCGCTCACCAGATCGGCGCATCAACGGCAGCTTACGGCGCTGGAATTATGAGGGAGTGGATGGGCAGCTACAGTGTGCCTTTTGTAACAGCAGGATTTCTCTGCCTATTCGCTTCTCTAATGGCCATTAGAATTGTGAAATCTGGGAAACATGCCCGGGTGATAGAAGCAAAAGCCTGAGTAATCAGGCTTAATGTTTAAAAGCCGTCATCTAACAGGATTCGTGCAGAGCCATCGCTCTGACGGGTCCTGTTTTATTTATAGGGCGAAGGTCTGAGGTTGACTTTTAGATGTCAGGTATGCATATAATAACAATATGATAATAACACATTGATATTAATTGAACATTAATGTTTATAAAGGAGCTTTCACATGTCTAATCAACCCATAACTGACCGCAACGGCATGACTGAAGAACAATTTCTGGAAGCTTACGATACCAACATGTATGAGCACCCATCGGTTACGGTCGATATGCTTATCTTTACCGTCATGGATAGGGAGCAGGGCAATTATCGGAAACTGCCGGAGAAATCTCTGCAATTGCTGTTAATCAAGCGGGGGGAGCATCCCTATCTGGGGCAATGGGCACTGCCAGGAGGTTTCGTATCTGTAGATGAGAGTATTGAAGATGCCGCCCGAAGAGAACTGTTTAGTGAAACAAACATAGCCAACATTTATATGGAGCAGCTCTATACCTGGGGAGATTTGGGGCGTGATCCGCGCACGCGTGTCATTAGCTGTTCTTATATGGCCTTAGTTGACCGTACTCACCTCCATGTTCAGGCTGGTGAAGACGCCGATGATGCGGCCTGGTTTGAGTTAACTTATGAAGTACTAGAAGAGAATCGTGAAGAACGTGCTCAGGGCTGCGAAGCTAGCAGACTGATAAGTATCATCCTCCACAATGAGATTAAGAATGAGACGTTGTCCGGTATAGTCAGGATTGTCGAGACCGTACAGGGTCATGTTAGAAAGCTGACACGTGAAATACTCCAAAGCAGCGGTATTGCCTTTGATCACGTCACCATGGTCCAGTATGCGATTGAGCGCTTACGTAACAAAGTTGAGTACACAGATATTATTATAAATCTGATGCCAGAGACGTTCACCTTGTCTGAGCTGCAAAGAGTTTATGAGATTATTCTTGGCAAAGACCTGTTGGCAGCTGCTTTCCGCCGCAAGATAGCGGATGCGGTTACAGAGACGGATGAATACACTAAGGATGCAGGACATCGTCCATCCAAGCTTTACCGATATAATATGAACCGGAATTCAATCTAACAGAAGGCGAGCGGAGTTGTTATGGAAAAGTTTACCTATTTCTATCGGAGTGAGTCGCCCTTTTCACAGTGGTACCCAGCGAACTTTTACATTGATGGTCATCAATTTAATTGTGCAGAGCAATACATGATGTATTGTAAAGCCGTATTGTTTAAAGACATCACATCGAGCCAGCTCATCTTACGGACGCAGACGCCCAGAGAGCAGAAAGAGTTAGGACGCAAGATTCGTGGATTCGATAAAGCCATTTGGGAGAGAAATTGTAAAGCCTTCGTATATGAAGGCAACTATGAAAAGTTTAGTCAGAATAAAGATCTGTTGCAGATTCTGCTTGATACTAAGGGAACCTCGCTGGTGGAGGCGAGTCCAACAGACCGGATCTGGGGCGCGGGTCTGACAGAGGATGATCCACGTATTCTCAATCGAGCCACTTGGCGTGGAACGAACTGGCTTGGAGAGATTTTGACGGAACTGCGGGATAATCTTATACTGAGAAATTAGAAGAATATCGCCAAGTAAAACTTTGTCGTGTGATGTTATTAACTGACCTTTTGGGCGTAATGGTGGAGAATAAATTATATTTCCCATTATGAAAATTCTGGAAGGAAGAAGGTATAAGCCCATGATCGCTTGGAAAGATTCTTATGATATTGGTGTAGAGAAGATCGACTGCCAGCACAGAGAGTTGTTAGCGAAGCTAAATGAGTTTTTTGAAGCTTGCACGAAACAGCAGGGGAAAGAGAAGATTGGGGAAACACTGAAATTCCTGAAGGAGTATACTTTAGAGCATTTTGGCAGCGAAGAGCAATTGATGAAGGATATTGATTTCCCGGAATTGACGGAGCACCAGAAGATTCATGCTGAATTCGTTCAGACCGTCCTTGAATTAGAGGAAACTCTTAATACCAAAGGAGTATCCGTCCTATCTACCATCAAGCTAAACCGCACACTCACAGATTGGCTGCTGAACCATATTAATAAATGTGACAAACTGATTGGTGAATGTATTGCCAAGCGTGACAAGGCCGTATAAATACATAATTATTGTGAAGATGCCGCGGGGCATTTTCTTTTTTTTTGCCCATTTCTACATTTGGCACTGGAATACTCAGGTAATTCTCAGCTGGAACTCAGCGGGGTTTCAGACAACTCCTATACGATGAACTCGTACCCACAGACACATCTGCTAACAAACCTTTAGGAGGAATAAGAATGAGAATGAATAGAAGATTACTGGTTGCCAGTGTATTAGCTCTTGCCGTTACTGCAGGCAGTGGAGTGCTTAGCTCAGGGAGTGTTAATGCCGCAGCTACCACAGTGCAGAAGAATATCGGACATGCTGGAGGGATGAACGAGTTTCATTCCATGATAGATAATACTGAATTAGCTACTTTGCTGGGTCTTACAGCCGATGAACTCAAAACGGAACGTAAAGCCGGAAAATCATTAGCAACTATTGCCGCAGAGCAAAGCGTAGATGTACAAAAGGTTATTGACCTTGAGGTTACTGCAGCAACTACAGCTCTGGATAAACAACTAGCTAATGGAAAAATAACGCAAGCCCAGTATGATACTCAGAGGGCTTCCCTCGTTACGAGAGTAACGGAGCAGATCAATACAGCATCTCTAGGGAAGAATGAGGCTAAAGTTGAAAAAGGCAACAAACTAACGGGTGATTTCGGACATGCCGGTATCCTGAAGGATACGGCTCTGGCTGCAGTATTGGGAGAAACGACGGATGAGTTGGAAACGGCAGTGCAATCGGGTAAATCACTAGCAACTCTGGCAAGCGAAAAAGGGATCACTGTGCAGACCGTGATTGATCAGGTTACAGCTACTTTGACTGCTGAACTGGATAAGAAGCTAGCTGACGGCACGCTTACCCAAGCGAAATATGATGAGCAAAAAGCAACAATCTCCACAAAAGCTACAGAGTTCGTGAACGGTACCTTTACAGGAAAAGAAGCGGGTGGAGGCAAGGGTGAATCGGGTCACCAAGGCGATCATGACAAAAAGGGGGCCGGTGGCAGAGCCACAGTGGATGGAACCTCCGGCGCAACTAGTACCAAGTAATAGTTCCTTTGGATAATGGGGTTCTGGATGTTCAAAGAAATCACTCTTTTTGAAATGGTTGAGTAAAATCTCCATTTTACTAAAGAGTGATTTTTTTAGGTTATATAGGGATTTGATCTCTCTCGTTACTGCAATTTATACTGGGCTAATGGTTTGTGTTATGATTTGAATTAGATCACGTAGATAATTCGTCTTGGTAAAGGGGGAGAAACCATGAAAAAACTTCGAATGATAGCTTCAGCGTCCATTATGCTGCTGGTTTTGGTCCTTGTTAACTTCTACATCGGTCTTCACACTTGGGTTTTGGTTCAGGATTGGTTGCCGGGTGTACCCGCTGCTGTCTTCTGGCCTGTATTCATCATTGTGGCTTTTGCTTATATGATCGCCATGATCCCATGGCCACAGTCAGTGAAGCCAGTTGCCCGATTCTTCAAAGTCATCGGTTCTTATTATTTGGCTTGTATGGAGTTTGCCATAATCTTTCTGCCTTTGACAGACCTGTTGCACTGGGTGCTGAAACTAATGGGTTATAGCCTGACCCTGTTCACCTCCGAAGCGGGTGTTACACTGCTGCTAATGTTGGCTGTATTCCTCATTTGGGGTTCGCGTAATGCTTGGAGCACGATCGTGCGCACTCATCCGATACCCATCGATAAGTCGATTGGAACCAGCACTCCGCTGACCATCGCTGTAGCTTCTGATCTACATTTGGGAAATATCGTTGGCAACCGGCATCTTCGAAAAATGGTCAAGGAAATCAACAACATGCACCCAGATGTGATCCTGTTAGCCGGTGATGTGTTGGATGACAGTATTGAGCCCTTTATCCGCAATCATATGAGTGATCAGATGAAACAGTTAAAGGCACGGCACGGTGTGTATGCTGTCTTGGGCAATCATGAGTATTATGGAGGATCGATTAGTCAATATACCGAACTAATGAGCAGTATTGGGATCAAAGTCCTTCAGGATGAAGTGCTGGAAGTGGCTGGCACCTATATTGTGGGTCGCAAGGACAAAACTGCAGAGTCCATGGAAGCAGGGGGAAGAAAAAGTGTCGCATCCTTATTGGAAGGCCTTGATCTTTCGCGTCCTGTAATTATGATGGATCATCAGCCAACCGGCTTTGATGCCGCTGCACAAGCGGGAGTAGATATTCTGCTCTCCGGGCATACGCACCGTGGACAGATTGCTCCCAATCACTGGATCACCAAGCGGCTGTTTGAGCTGGACTGGGGCTATCTTCGCAAGGATAAGCTGCATGTCATTGTCTCCTCGGGCTACGGAACCTGGGGCCCCCCCATACGCTGGGCCAGCCGCTCGGAGCTTATTAAGCTGGAGGTTATGCTGGAAGGCAGCAAGAAATACAGTGATGAGATATTAACAGCCCAAACGGTGCTGATCTAATTCAATCAAGCTCTTTTCGTTCTTGAGGAGTGTTCCCAAGGCCATATAGTTGGCTGTGGGGACACTCCTTTTGTTAAAAGATGGCTATGTTAAATCCAATACTTGATATTTGATGTTCCGGGCTGTCGTTCTATAATTAGGCAACATTATAATTCGGAGTTGCATCTGTACAACGAAGTTGGATGAAGGAATCGGCGCTCACAGCAAGGAGTATGAGAACACAACGTCGAATAAGAAGAATATGTTGGTCACCTCTTGTCCATATACTGTGAGAGAGACGAACGGCATGTTTCTGTTGAGTGTCAGATTAGCGAACAAAGAGGTGGAATTAATGATTGAGCTGCGTCCAGCAAATGAAAATGATGGCAGGGATATTTATGAAATGATTGTCGAGATTGGACCAGGTGAGAACGGTTATGTGAACTCTGGTTTCGATATTGACTATGCTCATTTCCCTAGTTTCATTAGGGAAAGAATGGATATGGCTGAGGGCGTAAACCTTTCAGCCCACTATGTTCCTCAAACAACTTATTGGTTACTGATAGATTCCAAACCAGTTGGAATTGGTAAGCTTCGTCACTTTTTAAATGAAAGTTTAAGCAAATCAGGCGGACATATTGGCTATGCCATTAGACCAAGTGAGCGAGGCAAAGGTTATGGTAGTTTGATACTGAGTGAATTAATTAAGGCGGCAAAACAGAAGGACATAAGTGTGTTGCTTTTAACCTGTGATGAGTTAAATTTGCCGTCAAGAAAGGTTATTGAAGCAAATTCGGGTCGGCTTCAAAAAACAGAAAATGGGAAATGTGCTTATCTCATAACAACGTAAAGTCTCGGATATTGACTTTAAAGCTTAAACTGGTTCCTAGCCAAGAGAGACTTTGACAAGTGCGATGAAGTATTGTATCTTGAATATAGTTAAGTACTTAACTAATTGGAGTTGATTCGCAACTATGGATGATTTGCAACAATATGTATTGGACCAGCCACTGCATACACAGGCTTTTTTCACCTTGGTTGAAGCAACTGCGAATTTAGTGGCCATTTCCGAGAAATATTGGCAGTCGAAAGGGATAAGTGGAGCCCGAATTCGAGTCCTGGTTGAAATCGCGAAGCAGGGTGGGACGATCCTTCCTTCGGTTCTGGCTCATAAAATTGGCGTTACCAAAGCAAATATTAGTCTATTGCTCACGCCGTTGGAGAAGGACGGATATATTATCCGGGCTAGCGACACTTTGGATGGTAGAAAATCCGTGATTTCTATCACTAGTGCAGGTCAACAGCTGCTAATGGAGCATCTTCCGAATAATCGGCAGACCGTTGCAGAGGGGATGAAAGGACTGAATGTGCAAGAGCTGCAGCTATTAATTTCGTTGTTACAGAAGCTAAACAGAGGTTAACAGAAGTATAAATATCCGGAGTACATGTTTTTTTTGAGAATATAGTTAATAGCTTAACTATTCCCTATAAAAGAGAGGAACAAAAAGATGTCAATTCTAATTACAGGTGCTACAGGGAAATTAGGGAGCTTGATTATTGAGCAGCTTCTGCAAAAGGTTCCGTCCAGCCAGATTATCGCTTGTGTCCGGCATACGGAGAAGGCTGAACATTATATCAAGCTTGGTATTGAAGTGCGATTTGGGGATTATGACCAACTGGAGTCCATTGAAATGGCGTTTAGCGGAATCACCCAATTGTTGCTCATCTCCAGTTCACATACTGATGACAGTGTCCGTCTTGTTCAACATAGCAATGTGATCGCAGCAGCAAAAAAGGCAGGGGTGAAGCAATTGCTTTACACCAGTTTTGCCTTTCCACGACAAGGACCCATTCCAACTAATCATGTGCATAGACTGACGGAACAGGTTATCTTTGAATCAGGACTAGACTATACAATTCTGCGAAATGCGCTGTATACAGACTTTGTTGGTGTATTGGGCCTAAATGAAGCGATAGACAGCGGGAAGTTTATAACTTATCCGGGTAATTGGCAATTCAACACCGTTACACGGCAGGATCTTGCTATTGGCACCGCACAGATACTTACAACCTCTGGGCATGTGAATCAAATCTATGAACTGACTGCCCCGCGTCCCTGGGACTTTAGTGAACTGTCTGCTATACTGTCAGAGCTTGCCGGCAAGCCAGTTGTACATCGCGAGGATTCCAGTATTCAGAACTGGATCTATGCGTTTCTATCCAAGATTGATACGGTTTCAACCTCGGAGGATCTGGAAAGATTCATGGGATGTCCCATTACTCCGCTGAAGGACAGCATTCTTCCTTTTATCAATCCAGTAAAATAGGAATAACTCCTTGACCTGGTGTTGACACCAAGTTGTAGCATAACCTTATTCAGATGAGAATGATCTGATCTAAATAGGGGAGGTAATAACATGGTTACACACAAAAAACACAAAATGGCATTGATTACCGGCGCAAATTCAGGGGTTGGGCTGGAGCTGACCAAGAAACTACTGTCTGAGAATTGGCAGGTTATCGCCCTCATTCGTTCAGACCTTCCGCAAAGTGAATCTCAGATCATGGAATCACAGCGAGCAGGCCAACTTAGAGTTTATAAAGCTGATCTAAGCGATTTTCATAGCCTGAATAAGGCGTTAATGACTATTAAGGCACAGGAACCTCACCTTGATGTGCTATTCAATAATGCTGGCGTTTCCACCGGAGAACTGCGATATTCACCTCAAGGGCGTGAGCTGGATTTTGAAATGAATGCCGTAGTCCCTTATATTATCTATATGGAGCTTAAGGATCTACTCACTAAGGGGGAGTTAAAGACCGTTATCAACACCTCTTCTAATTCCTTGTTAACCTTGAAGCAGTTTGAGCCTGATCTATTAGGCAAAGCGGCCAAATTCAAAAAACTATTCGGCTCATATGCCACTTCCAAAATGGCCCTCTCCATGTGGACACAGGAGGTTTCGGCAGCAGCGGTCAAAGAAGGCATCGAAATACGAAGTGTTTGCCCAGGTCCTAATAAAACAACAATAACAGCCGGTTCCGGCATGCCGAAATGGCTGATACCCGTGCGGCATCTGTTGTTCAAGCATCCCAGTGCAGGGGCAGCCCGCTTATACGAGGCAGCTTTTGGAGAATATAAAGGGACGGGAGGTATCTTTATTCATAAAGGAAAAGCTGCACCGTTGAAATTTTCTCAGCACACCTCTAATGTATTCGCTAAAATAGATACTATCTATAAGCAAGAATTCCTTGCTATATAAGCGGAGCTTAAAGATTCAATCATAGGGAGAGAGAGTGACCATGAATGTCGCAAGTGAGGTTTATTCCATCAAACAATTTTCAGAACGAACCGGCTTCACAGAGGATGCCATCCGTTATTATGAGAAGATTGGCTTGCTCCAGGAGGTAAAACGTAAGGATAATAGACATCGTATATATGATGCCGAGGATATCAATAGGATGGTCCTGATCTCTTGCTTGAAGAAAACGGGCATGTCCCTAGATGAGATGAAACTGTATGTTCTGAGGACGAATGCTGATGATATCAACACAGTGACGGAACGGGATGAAATACTGAAGGACCATAAGCAGAAGATCGAGCAGCAAATGATCCATTTGCAAACAATTCTGGATTTCATTAATCATAAGCTTCAGAGCGGTAAAAAAATGGGCGAGTATAACTAGGAGTGTGAACTGTTGAAAAACATACTAATTACGGATGATGATGCCCATATTCGCACATTGTTAAAGCATGTACTTACAAGAGATGGATATCTTGTCATTGAAGCTGCTGACGGGCAGGAGGCCATACATAAGCTGAAGGAAAACACAGTGGATTTGGCCGTAGTTGATGTAATGATGCCGCATGTAGATGGTCTGGAGCTGTGCCAATACATTCGTGAAACGTATGATATCCCGATTATTCTCTTAACCGCACGGCAGCAGCTTAGTGATAAAGAACAAGGCTACTTGCGAGGAACGGATGACTATCTGACGAAGCCCTTCGAACCGGAGGAGCTTCTGTTCCGCATTAAAGCCTTATTTCGGCGTTACTCCATAGCTTCCAATGACAAAATCCGACTGAAATCTCTTGTGATTGATCGGAAAAATTATGAGATAAACGTTGGTAACGAAATTCTGCTGCTGCCGGTGAAGGAATTTGAACTGCTGGCCCAGCTGGCCCAATACCCAGGACGGCTATTTTCACGCAGCGAACTGATTGAACTGGTGTGGGGAGCGGATTATGAGGGGGATGAGCGAACCGTTGATGTACATATTAAGCGCTTGCGCCAACGTTTTTTGGATTACCAGGATGATTTTATGATCCGTACAGTTCGGGGGATTGGCTATAAAGTAGAGCTGAGCAACTTATGAAGTCCTTATATGTAAGAATGTGTCTTGTCTTTTGTTCAGTGATTATAATCAGCAGCATGCTGGGATTTTTGGTAGCCAACCTGAATTATCAAGCTCAAATCAAGCCTAAGAACGATGCAAAGCTTACCGGAATGGCCATAGAGCTGCAGCACTTTATCGAAGCCCATCCAGACGCAATGAATGAATATCTATTGAGTGTAGCTTCGCTGGGCTACAAGATATATTTAACAAATGACCAAGGGATTGAAAGTTTCTATGGAATGCCTTTTCGTGAAAAGGATTTGAGTACTTTGCAATTGCAAAAGGTACTGAGCGGAGAAGTATATCATGGGGTTGGTGAATTTCCGAGCAAAGCCTTTGTCACCGGTTTTTTTGACAATCAATTGAGCAATACGATAGGTGTGCCTATCTATCTTAATAACCAAACCTATGCCTTATTTATGCGTCCGGATGCTGAGGTACAGTTTGGTGAATTGCGGGTCTTTTTTGCGGTAATTATCGGTTTTACTATATTGTTCAGCTTAGGTTTTGTGATGATCGCTGTATTGCATGTGGTTAGACCGATAACCAGACTTACTGCGGCTACCAAGCGGATCTCCAAAGGTAGATATGATATTAAGCTGAACACGCGGCGGAGTGATGAGATTGGTCAGCTGGCTACACACTTTATGATTATGGGTCAGGAGCTGGAACGGACGAATCGGGCACGGCAGGATTTTGTTGCCAATGTATCTCATGAAATCGAATCTCCGCTCACCTCTATCCAAGGCTTTGCCCATGCACTTAAGGAAGCTGATTTACCTGAAGCGCAGCGGCTGCAATACCTCTCCATTATTGACGAGGAAAGCCATCGCCTGTCGATGCTTAGTAAACAGCTCCTTACGTTGTCATCCCTTGATTATGATGCGAATGCTCTGCAGAAGCAGACTTTTGATTTGCGGGCACAGCTGCGCCAGGTTGTGCAGATTATGGAGTGGAGACTTACGGAAAAGCAGTTGGCCGTACGCTTAAACCTAACAGATCTTACGCTTCAAGGGGACTCCAATTTGCTGTATCAAGTGTGGATGAATCTATTGTCCAATGCTATTAAATATACGCCTGCTGGCGGATCTATTGTTGTAACTTCCATTCTTGCGAATGGGAACTGTGTGGTAACGGTAACAGACGATGGTGAAGGCATTCCTGCAGAAGAGTTACCGATGATTTTTGACCGATTCTACAAAGTCGACCGGGCGCGTACAAGCGATAGTAACAGCAGTGGCCTGGGGCTTGCTATTGCCCAGAAAATCGTTGAAGCACATAATGGCTCCATTGAAGTCTCAAGCACGATGGGACTAGGTACAAGCTTTACGGTCACACTTGCCATGTTGTAATCATGAACCAGATCTGAAGTGATCATTTTTCTTATAGATTTTGCGCTTAGCGTCGAATTCCTGAAAGTATTTTTTACTTTCCAATGAGATTATGGATTCTTGATCACCCAAACATAAGAATCCTTCATTGTGCAAGCTGGCATGAAATAATTGATGAACATGCTTTTGTAAAGATGAATTAAAGTAGATACAAACATTTCGGCACAGTATGACATGGAATTCATTAATTGAACCATCTACCACGAGATTATGTTGATGAAAGTAAATAGAGTTAGTTATAGATGGATCGAAATAAGCATACTTATCATCCGTACTATAGTATTCTGAAAAATCTATTTCTCCACCTGCAGCAGAATAGTTTTTGCTGTAATTTTTCATGCGATAGAGAGAGAATTTACCCATTCGGGCTTTGCTAATCGCCTCTTCACTGATATCTGTGGCATAAATTCTGGCTCTCTCCAGTAAACCTTCTTCTTTAAGCAAAATGGCCATGGAATACGCCTCTTCCCCTGTTGAACAACCCGCATGCCACACGTAGATTTCTGGAAAAAGCTTCAATATAGGGATTACATTTCTACGGAAATCAAGAAAAAACAAAGGATCTCTGAACATGGTAGTGACTTGAATCGAAAAATCATTCAAAATTGTATTCAACAGCAGAGGGTTAAGGTTTATTTCATTTAGTAATACAGTAAGATCAGTGAATCCTTCCAGACTCATTCGTAAATTCAGACGTCTCTCAATATGATTGCGGTTATAGTTGCTATAATCAAATCCGCTTAACCGATGAATCGTTTCAAGGATAAGATCAATCATGATTTGTTTAACCATACACGCATAAGTGAGAAGAGTTGATTCATCTGAATCGGCTTACTTAGATAGTCAGAGGCGCCTGCGGCCAGACTCTTTTCCCTATCCTGATTCATCGCTTTTGCAGTGACAGCAATAATAGGCAGATTCGCATCCTGCAGAGTATTGCGAATCCAGTCCATCACTTGATATCCATTCATCTCCGGCATCATGATGTCCATAAGGACAATGTCCATTTTTTCCTGTTCGAGAATGTTGATGCATGCCTTTCCTGAATCGGCGACAAATACTTTCATTCCTCTTTGCGTCAAAGGCACCGTTAAAGCAATAGCATTACGTTTGTCATCATCGACAATAAGGACTCTTTTTCCTTGAAATACTTCGCTTCCTTCGGAAGGGAGTAACTCCTGAATCTCTTGTTGCACAGTCACGGGTGAACTTAAAATCTCCACCGTTGGAGCTGCCTCGAAAGGCTCGAAGTCGCTGGAT
This sequence comes from Paenibacillus monticola, assembly GCF_009664975.1. Classification (GTDB taxonomy): domain Bacteria; phylum Bacillota; class Bacilli; order Paenibacillales; family Paenibacillaceae; genus Paenibacillus_AQ; species Paenibacillus_AQ monticola. Next base: position 296,207 of record NZ_WJXB01000007.1, on the reverse strand, counting down.
AAGGAAGGAAGATACAAAGTAAAGATACTCCCAACGCCTAATTCACTTTCGAGTAGGAGAGAACCTCCCAATAGAGTTGTTAATTGGTTGGATATGGATAACCCAAGTCCGGTTCCTCCGTAATTACGCTCAATGGTTCCATCTGCCTGTTGAAAAGATTCAAAGATCAGCTCATATTTATCCTTAGGAATTCCGAGTCCAGTATCCCGCACGGCAAAACTAATGACTTCATTGGAATTGTCAATTTGCATCTCCAAATGCTCAGCAGACAAAACGGCTTTACGAATCGTTATTTCCACTTTACCTATGGTTGTGAACTTAATAGCGTTAGAGATTAAGTTCTTCAGAATTTGCTGCAAGCGCTGTTCATCTGTAAACATTAGGTTGGGTGTATCCGGGTGGAGGATAACAGCAAACTCAAGTCCTTTGCGGGCGGCCAGCTCGGAGAAGTGTTGTTCCATGATCTGTGGCATTTCAGATAAGTTAATAGCGTCAATATTAGGCTCCATTTTTCCAGACTCTACTTTGGATAGGTCAAGAATGTCGTTAATCAATGACAATAGATCATTTCCTGAATTCTGGATATATCCTGCATATAGCAATTCATCATCGGTTAAGGTGTGATTGTTGTTTTCTTTCAGGAATTGAGAGAAGACGAGCATACTATTGAGTGGTGTACGCAACTCATGCGACATATTCGCCAGAAATTCAGATTTATATTGGGAGCTGACCTTAAGTTGTTCTGCATATAGCTGCATTTCTGCCCTTGCTTCTTCAGCTTCTGCAGTCTTCGCTTGAGCATGATTGCGTTGCTCTTGCATTTGACTATTAATAGACTGGAGTTCTTCCGACTTCAATCTAAGCTCTTCTGACTGAACTTGGAGTTCTTCTGCTTGTTCCTGTGTTTCTTTGGCATGCAGTTGCAATTCATTATTAAGAATTTGGGATTCCGAGTATAAACGGTCAATTTCCATGCGGGATCTTACGACTTCAGCCGCCGCCGCGAAAGGCAAGAGGAGATTATCAAGCAGTCGAAGCTGATGCACAGTGAACTCTTCCATGGAAGCGATTTCGAGCACAGCCTGTAGGTTACCCTGATGTACTACAGGTACTAACAGAATATGTCTAGGTTTGGACTCACCTAGTCCAGATTCGATTTTGATATACTCTTCAGGAATTTGATTGATATGGATGATTTTCTTTTCCTTAGCGCATTGTCCAACCAGGCCGTCTCCCACCCGAAAGCTTTGTTTACCGATATTTGATCCGTCACCCGCATAGGAAGCCGCTTTGATCAATATGCTTTTGTTATCCTGAAAAAGATAGATGGCCCCGTATTGCCCGTTTAAGATAGCGGATACTTTCGTTAGGAAACGATCGGCCAATTCAACGGTATCCTCAATTCCTTGGTACATCTCGGCAAATTCAGAGGTCTGTGTCTGTATCCAATACTGATGCTGATGACTATCCAGAAGCAGATTGGTCGCATGGGCCAAATCCCCGATTTCGTCCTTTGTAGTCACAATAATTCTTTCTTCCAAATTGTCATTGGATAAGGCTATCCCGTTTATCGTAGAAGTTGCTTTCCGCAGCGTATTCAGAATGGTACGAGAAAGAACTATTGAGATAAGAATGGCAATACTCGCAACAACTAGAGCAAATATATATAAAAAGGCGATTAAAGTATTATTGCTTTTCTTCTGCGCTGTGATGCGATTGTCTGTAGATTGATTCTCATCTTGCCTAAACGTGTCAAACTGCTGGCGAATTTGATCGACCTGTTGTATACCCGCGCCGTTACTGAAGGATTTGGCAATCCCTACCTCATCATTATTTTTTTTTAACAGAATGATAGGATCAACATTTTGCGCGATCCAGTTTTCTATATTAAGTTTAACCGCTTGCAGTCTTTGAATTCCGAATGAATCTGTAGCTATGACTTCATATAACTGATTAAAGTATTCCTGCCACTGTGTCTTACCGCGGGTATACGGTTCAAGATAGAGTAGATCACCCGTAATCACATAGCCTCGTACCCCGTCCTCCATGTCCAGAACACTTTTTTCGATCTGGTTGGTAAGACTTGTAACCTCACGGTCATGAATCGTAATAACGTTTACTTCATTTTGCTTGGAGTATATTTGGCTATGTACAACCATTGTATATATGGCCAGACAACCAATAATAATAAGAAATCCGGAAATGATTTTAGTCTGAATACTCCAAGCATTATATCGGGGCAACTGATTTCCTCCTATGATTACAAATATTAAAAAGTAACAACATAAAATGCCCGCTAATCGAAGTATTAGCGGGCATGAATTAGATTATCGAACACTGAATGTTCTCTAATGTTCCGTTTAACTACTAGTATAACATTGATGAATTTAAAAGGAGTTAACTTTTGTAATTCATTATTCATACTCCGTTCATGTTCGCTCTCTAAACTATGGTTATACAGAAATTTGGAGGAGTGGTTTTATGTTTTTAGCTTTAAGGGAGATCAGACATTCCAAAGCGAGATATATGCTGATACTGGTCATTTTGCTCTTGGTCTCATTTCTGGTCCTGTTTGTAACAGGGCTGGCTAGGGGATTAGCCTATGCTAATATCTCAGCCATCGAGAATATGCCCTCGAATTATTATGTGGTGCAGGGAGATGCGGATCATACCTTCAGACGTTCCCAGCTAAATGATGCGGAGCTCAAGGCTGCTCGCGCGGTCGTTGGTGATAAGAATGCAACCCCACTCGCGGTACAGATGAGCACAATTACTGCGGCCGATGCTGATGTGAAGGCTGACATCACTTTTTTTGCAGTCGATATGGACGGCATGCTGGCGCCTAAAGTGATCCAGGGTGAAGGGATTTCCAATGAATCGCAAGGCAGTGTCATCGTTGACCAGAAACTGGAGCAATCGGGGATTACTATAGGCAGCACAATTCGTGATCAGGCCTCCGGAATGAGCTGGAAGGTTGCTGGTTTTGTTCAGGATAGCTCCTACAGCCATACACCCGTGGTGTTTATTAATAACAGAGACTGGCAGGAAATGAAACAGGGAGTAGGCCAAGGCGCTGCTGAAGCGCAGTCTGTTCCCTATAATGTGATAGCACTCCATGCTGATACCGGTCAGGTGAAGGAGATTACCGGACAATTGGATAATGTAGAAGTGATTACGCAAAAACAAGCCATTTCCAGTATCCCCGGTTATTCGGCAGAGCAGAATTCATTGCTGATGATGATCGTGTTCCTGTTTGTAATTGCCGCATTTGTATTGGCCGTCTTCTTCTACGTCATTACGATTCAAAAGACTAGCCAATTCGGGATTCTGAAGGCGATGGGGACCAAGATGTCATATCTGGCCTGGAGCGTAGTGGGGCAGGTTATGATTTTGTCTGTTGCCAGTCTGTGTATCAGCTTGCTGCTAACCTTTGGGATGAATAGGGCTCTTCCGGAATCTATGCCGTTCCAGCTGGATGCCTCGACGATTATATTGACTAGCTGTTTGTTCGTAGCCATGTCACTGCTAGGCGCACTGATCTCGGTTGCCAAAGTGGCTAAAGTAGATGCATTAGAAGCAATTGGGAGGACTGGCGCATGAGTGCGAAACTATTAATGAAACAAGTGACCAAAACCTACGGTGATGGGGATTCAACGCTATCTGTATTGAGTAACCTGAATCTGCAAGTGAATGAAGGCGAATTTGTCGCTGTTCTGGGTCCCTCGGGATCGGGGAAAAGCACGTTTCTGTCAGCAGCAGGTGCGCTGCTCACGCCGACTAGCGGCGAAATTTTCATTGATGGCGAATCGCTAACGAATAAAGATAAGGGTGAGTTGACCAAGCTGCGGCTAGAGAAGATTGGGTTTATGTTCCAAAGCGCGCAACTACTTCCCTACCTAAAGGTAGAAGAACAGCTGCTCTATGTAGCCAGACTTGCGAAGCTGGATACGAGGGAAGCCAAGCAGCGGGCTGCTTATTTATTGAAACGGCTAGAGATTTGGGAGCGGCGTGATCGTTATCCAGAACAGCTGTCCGGTGGCGAGAAACAGCGTGTAGCGATCGCCAGAGCTTGGATGAATAAACCAGCTATTCTATTCGCCGATGAGCCAACTGCAAGCTTGGATTTCAATCGCGGCCGAGAGGTAGTACGCATGATCGCTGACGAAGTGAAAAGTGAAGGCAAGGCTGCGGTTATGGTGACCCATGACGAACGCATGTTAGAGTGGTGTGATCGGGTGCTATATCTGGAAGAGGGTCACTTAATCGAGAAAAAAAGTTTGGTAACTGTACATTAGTCCCAAACCATGCCTCATTTATTACGCTCAATAGAAGGTTGGGTAAACAGTTTTTGGATAAATACAGTTAGCGCCATTGAAGATGAACTTTCTTTATGACGGATCATGGAAAAGTTTCGTTCCAGATGGCGGTGTCTGATCCGCAGCTCAAGAATCTCACCGCTCGCCAGTTCTTTGCGGACAATCCATCTGGAGAGCATGGCTATACCAAGACCAGCAGCTACCGCTTCTTTGACGCCTTGGCTGCTGTTAAAGACATAAGAGCGTTTGCTGGAAATACCGGCCGCCTGCATAAAATGATCGCTAAAGGCGCGGGTTCCTGAACCATGCTCCCGCAGTACCCAAATCTGATTCTGTAGCAACTCTTGTTCTACAACGACGTTCTCCGACAGCGGATGATTAGAAGGGGCGACGATGATCAGCTCATCCTTCATATAAGGGATTACACTCAGCTCAGCATCCTGTGTCTCCCCTTCAATAAACCCGATATCCAGTTGGTTAGAACGGACTGCTGCAATGATCTCTTCAGTGTTGCCAATAGTAACCTGTAGGTCAACTTGCGGAAATTGCCCGGCAAACTCCGCAAGCTTCCCTGGCAAAATATATTCCCCGATGGTAAAGCTGGCTCCAATATGTATACTGCCCGTAACTTCATCCTGCAGCATCTGAATTTCCTGGCTTGCTTCTTGGTAATGAGCCAATATTTGTTTGGCATGTTTGTACAAGATATCTCCGGCTTCAGTCAGGCGCACTTGTTTGGGAGAACGATGCAGCAATTTTGCACCAAGCTCATGCTCGAGATTTCTAATATGCAGACTAACCCCCGGTTGAGACAGATTCAAAAGCACCCCCGCTTTGGAGAAATGCCGCTGCTCCGCCACCGTAACGAACACTCGCAATGCATCCACTATCATCAGTATCCCTCATTATTAGTTGATATTATGTTATAATACGACCTGTATGATGTTATTTTAGCATACTTATATGATTAATCATAAGTATTTGTAATGATAAAGATAGCGAAGTCGTATTTCACTTCCTCCTCTTTTTCTCTTATAGTGAAGCTATAAATAACGCGAGTTATGCATAGCGATGAGGAGTGAGAAGGATGGGAATTCAACTTGAAACCGTAAGTAATCGTCAAAAGAACATTGGCTTTGGACAAGGAGTAGGTTTGACCTTACTTCTCGCAATAGCAGCGAAATATCTGGCACTACTGCCTTTTCTAAGTATTATGGGTCAGCTTGTACTGGCGATTCTGCTGGGGATTCTGTTTAGGGCATTTATTGGAGTGCCTCAATATACCAGGGTAGGCATCAGTTTTTCCAGTAAACGGCTATTGAGATTTGGGATTATTCTACTGGGCATGAAACTTAACATATTCGATATCGCTCAGGCAGGACCTAAGGTATTTGCAATTGCGGTAACTAATATTGTATTCACACTGGTCACAGTATATGGACTAAGCCGCTGGCTTAAGATTGATAAGAAGCTGGGAGTGCTAACAGCTTGCGGAACAGCGATCTGCGGCGCTGCCGCGGTGGTGGCGATTTCCCCGCAGATCAAGGCGAGTGATGCTGAAACGGCGGTAGGTGCGGCTACTGTTGCGATTTTGGGGACGATATTTACACTTATATACACCATGCTGTATCCAATCTTAGGTTTAAGTGCTGCGGGATATGGAATCTTTGCCGGTGGAACTTTGCATGAGATCGCGCATGTAATTGCTGCGGCTGCTCCAGGTGGCCAACAAGCTGTTGATTTGGCGGTTATTGTTAAACTGACGCGCGTGGCTATGCTTGTTCCGATTGCACTGGTGATCGGAATCTGGCATGGGTATAAGCAGCGTAAGGAAGCGGGGCAGTCTACAGGAGTAAAGTGGAGAGAGATTCCGGTACCCTGGTTTATTCTCGGATTTCTGTTCATGAGCGGCGTGAATACATTAGGGCTAGTGCCGGCACCAGTAACAGAAGGGGTCATAGTCCTGGCATATTTTCTACTAGCAATAGCTATGGCGGGACTTGGACTCGGTGTGGACATTGCTACTTTCCGTCGACTGGGCAAAAAGCCCTTTCTGGCGGGGCTCATCGGCTCTGTATTGCTTTCAGTTCTGGGTTTCCTGCTGGTGCATGCCTTTGGGTTAGCTTAGACAATAGATCAAATATTCACCTTGCTGGAAATATCTACTCATCTACTTTTTAGATAAAATTTGGTAGTGTAGAGAACATGTAAATAAAAAGCGTAGAGGTGATAAACGATTATGGTAAAAAAACATTGTTTGTTCTGTGATGAAATCGTGCCCATCGAGTCCGCAGGGGATTACGATAAATATATGAGTTGTGCCTGTTCACCAGATGGATTCTATAGTCTCTTAAGCGAAAGCTACGAACCTATTAATTCATTATCCTATCAAGAGAAACGCCATATATTTCCTGTAGTATCGGCCTATATCCGGGAACGGACCGATTGTGATGACTTGGTTGCTCTATCGATCGATGATATGAGTACCATTGCTAATTCGCCTAAGATTCCGGTGACCATTGAAGAGAAGGGAAACCGGTTATTACAATATTTGTACCGGCATTCTGATGCTGCCGAAGAACCTGTGGTCATTCAGCCGCTGTCGCGCAGCTATAACTTGACGTATTCACCCAATCTGCAGGAGCTTGTATTTATTATCGATAAGCTAGCGACAGAACAGTTTATGATCAGAGAGGGCATGACCTTTAGGCTTACCACAAAAGGATGGAGCGAAGCTGCGCTTAGCGCAGGGGGGAGAAAGCTGAAGCCTTGTTGTGTCCTAATCTCAGATGAAGAAGCTATGGGTGGGGAATGGCTGGACAAAGTGTTGCCAAAGATCGAACAGTACGGCTACGTTCCCCAGCTGTTAAATCTGCGGAACATAGATAGCGTTAAACTGTCCTCCTTAGAGCTTGTCTCTGCAAGTAAACTGGTGATTGCTGATTTAACAGGTCAGGAACCTGAGGTATATTTTGCAGCGGGTTATGCGCTTGGCAGGGACATTCCGGTAATCTGGACCGTAAGAAGCTGCGATGCAGATAAGCTGAAAGTGCAGACAGGTGATATCCGTCCACTAGTATGGGAGAACGCCGAGGAGCTAACAGCGATGCTGCAGCAAAGATTAAGTAACTAGGAATATTGTGTCAAACCCCCGAATAGGCCATAAACCCGCCATCGACCGGAATCGTGATCCCTGTAACGAAGCTGGACATACTCTCGTCCGCCAACCAGAGCAAGGTGCCGAGCAGATCTTCAGGCTTACCGAAGCGGTGCATTGGGGTTTGTGAAATAATTTTGTGGGAGCGGTCCGACAGTTCACCATCTTCACGAATCAATAGTTTCTCATTTTGTTTGGTCAGAAAAAATCCAGGGGCAATTGCGTTTACACGAATATCGGCTTCTGCCAGATGGACAGCCAACCACTGTGTAAAGTTATTTACACCTGCTTTCGCGGCGCTGTATGCAGGGACTTTAGTCAGCGGCGAGACTGCACTCATGGAGGAAATATTGATCACAGAGGTACCCATGCGTCCCAGCATTTGTCTGGCAAACACCTGGGTAGGGATCAATGTGCCAATCAGATTCAGGTCCAACACCTGGCGAAATCCAGGAACACTGAGATCGAAGAAGGAGTGGATATCCGGGTTATCCAAGTCCTCAGCCTTGAAAGTCTCGTTCGTTGTATTGGCTGAAGGATCATTTCCCCCGGCTCCGTTAATTAAGAGATCGCAGGGTCCAAAGTGGCTCAGGACTTTCTCAGCAGCGCTAAGCACACTATCTTTATCTGTAACGTCACAAGCTAAGGAGACTGCCTGCCCCCCGGCAACTGTAATCTCGTCGGCAACCTGATTGCCTTTTTCCAGTGTACGATTAAGAATAACGACTTTAGTTCCCTGACGTCCTAGCTCTATTGCCATTGCCCGGCACAATAAACCGGCCCCGCCTGTGATGACAGCGACTTTACCTGCAAGAGCAGGAAGTAAAGCTAGCTCAGCCATTGAATATCGCTCCCTTCCTCGTGATTTATTTGTAATAAGTGGGGAATTTTTGCTTCAGCATATCTTGGTCAGAAAGGGTCAGTTCCATATGCTTTTTCATTAGTAGATCACTCCGTGCAGCATCATGTGCTTGAATGGCCTCGTACATATGAAGATGTTGATTGTATAAATGCTCCCAATCATGATCCGCAGCTAATCGCAGCATACGGCTGCGGTTCAGATGTACTTTAATTTGCTGCACAACATCCCACGTGTTCTTCTTCGCGCAGCCTTCAAAAATAATATGGTGGAAATCCTCATCGAGCTGAAACATCGACTTATAATCCTGTTCTTCAATACCGAGCTTTTGCTTCGCCAGATTGATCTTTAATGAACGGAGGTTGCTCTCTGGGAAGCTGTTGCAGGCTAGACTGATAACCGCTCTTTCCAAATGCTCGCGCATGAATTGCGCTTCTTCCACCAGCTCAGAATCAATTAGCGAGACGACGGTTCCACGCTGTGGGTAGATTTCCAGCAGTCCTTCATGAGCTAGGCGAGCGAAGCTCTCTCTAACCGGTGTACGGCTGACGTTGAATTTAAGAGAAATTTCTTTTTCCGAAAGGCTTGTACCGGGAGGAATCTCCAATAGAAGAATCTGATTCTTCAGTACACGGTACACTGCATCGCGGGTTGATACAGATTGAGTTGTGAGATTCAAATCCACAAGGTAGACCTCCTGAATAGTAGTTAAAGAAGCACTACCATACTACCATACAAGTGTGGTAGTATGGTAGTGCTAATAAGCATTCAAATAATGAGCCACTGGAGGAACCATTCATGACATCGTCTTTCATTCATGAAAACTGGTTGTTAACAAGTAAAAGTGCGCAAATTCTGTATCATGACTATGCGAAGGAAATGCCAATATACGATTTCCATAGTCATTTGAACCCGGCCGAAATCGCTGTCAACAAGCAGTTTCTTAACATTTCAGATCTCGCATTGTCCGGAGATCACTACAAGTGGCGAGCGCTGCGCTGGCTTGGTGTGGAGGAGAGGCTCATTACCGGTGATGCCTCTGATAAAGATAAATTTATGACCTGGGCGCGCTCCGTGCCGGATATGCTCGGTAATCCGCTTTTTCATTGGACACATCTGGAGCTAGTACGTTACTTCGGGATTAATGAGTTACTGAACGCTGAGACTGCCGAGAGCATATGGGAACGCTGTAACGAGCAGTTGCAAGGAGAGGGGCTGCGCACGAACGGTATTCTGAAACAGTTCAACGTGCAGGTCGTATGTACAACCGATGATCCAACGGATTCCCTAGAGCACCATAGTGCTATTGCCAAGGATGATCGCATACAGACGACGGTGGCACCAACGTTCAGACCGGATCGTCTGCTGGATATTCGGCACGGACAGTTCAATGAATATGTCAGTCTATTAGGTGAAGTGAGTGGAACTCAGGTAACAGATTATATACAGTTCATTAATGCTATAGCAGCGAGAGTTGATTATTTCCATACACACGGCTGCCGTTTATCAGACCATGGTTTTGGTGAGTTGCTCTTTATCTCGACGGATGAGAATGAAGTGGCTGGTATATTTAATCGTGTCCAGCAAGGAGAAGCAGTCTCTGAAGAAGAGGTAATAAAGTTCCAGAGCTTCACCTTGATTCAGCTGGGTCACTTATATCACAGTTACGGCTGGAGCATGCAGCTACATATCGGAGCCATTCGCAACAATAACTCACGGATGTTTGCGGTATCAGGTAAAGACAGCGGATATGATTCCATTCTGGATTTCAATATGGCGCGTCAGCTTAATGCATTGCTAAGTGAACTGGATGGAAGCGGACAATTACCCAAGACTATTGTATATACTTTAAATCCATCACAGTATGAAATGATAGCTACGACGATCGGAAACTTTCAGGGAGTGGGCATCAAAGGAAAAGTACAGCTCGGCTCAGGCTGGTGGTTCCATGATCAGAAGGATGGCATGCTGCAGCAACTCAAGGCCTTGTCCAGCATCGGCCTGATCAGCACTTTTGTCGGGATGCTGACGGATTCCAGAAGTTTTCTTTCCTTTACGAGACATGAATACTTCCGCCGGATTCTCTGTAACTTGTTCGGTACATGGATGGAAGAGGGAGATTTGCCTCGCGACTATGCCTACGTTGGGCGCACGATTGAAAATATTTGTTATAACAATGCTGATGCGTATTTCGGGATAAAATAAATTTATCTTCATTCACACAAGACTGCGTGGAAATTCTGCGTAGTCTTTTTGTTGTGCAGAGGGAAATAACCCTTGTGATATTCCGGTAGATGTATTATTATCAATATTGATAATAATGAAGAGGTGAATACAATTGGACTCTATGGATATTGATATTATTCTGCATCCCCACCGTTTTGCTGTTGCTGCTGCCCTTTCGAAGGGCGATGCGACGGTTGACCAACTGAAGATACAATTGCCGCATATCTCGCAAGCAAGCTTATATCGAGCTATTAAAAGGCTGGAACAGTCAAGTCTGATCACACGAGTCAATGAGCGTAAGACAAGGGGAACAGTCGAAATCACCTACAGTATTCACTTTTCATTAAGTCAAATGACCATGCCGGAGCATGCGGATTTGGATCATTACAAAAAAGGGGCGTACGCCGTATTTTTTCAATATGTTCTAGGTACCCTTGAATCCTATAAACAGAATGAGGTTGAGCAACTTAAGAAAGCAAAGTTTAATGCGGTTTCACTTACCCTGTCCGATGAACAGTACTCGATGTTCGTTAATGATGTAAGGAATCTGACAGCAACATACCTGCTGAATGGACAAGAGGGACAAGATAATAGTGGAACCCCATATGAGCTAACAACTTTTTTAGTTCCGGGAAGGAAGGAGAATTAAATGACTACAATCATCGGTGTTATCATTTTAGGTTTTATTTTAATCATTACCTTTATATGGAAAATTATTCCTATTATATTGTTTGAGAATAGATTGACCACAAGTTCCGGTAACAAGATATGTAATCAACGCTTGGTGCTGGAGCATAAGGAATTTTTCACCCGGGCCGATATCAGCTTCGAGAACCCTAACAAGGAGATCAAGGGAACGTCGCTGGCTTATTTGGAGAACTTGGAAGCTATCCATAAATTATTGCCGCTGCCGCGCTTTATGCTAAAACCGCTGCTTAACATTAAGACCGGATATGAACAACCGAACGAACCCATATCTATCGACACAAACAAAATTTTGATATATATGCATGGAGCAGGGGGACTTGCTGAGGAGAACACGCTTTTGCATCAAATGCTTATTCGATCGGGGTACACTATAATTCGGCTAAGCTATACTATTGATTATGAAAGAAACGGATTGGTGCAGCCAAAGATGATGGCAGAAATGCCTGCTTTTCTGGAGCAGCTTAATAATGTTGTCGCCCCCAAGGTAGCTATGGAGCTTGATGATGTGCTTGCAAATGTACAACAGGAATATGGACTAACCTGGGAGGGCAAGACGGTCATCCTTATGGCACACTCTTTAGGTGCAGGGGTCATACTGAATTATGCTGTGAATCATCCCGAGCTTCATGTGCACAAATATATCAATCTGGATGGTACGCTGCTGTCGCCAGCCTTGGAGCATGGACTTGCTGTTCCACAACTTCACCTTAGCCAGTCACAACAATTTGATGCCAGCTGGCTTAAAGAAAGCAATATTAACAGTCCTGGTCAAGCCTTAGGAAAAGATTACGGTATGCGAATTCAAACGTTGTTGGAGAACTCTGATTCAGAGTATCGCTGGATACAAATTGCTGATGCGACACACTTTACTTTTACCGATTTCCCGTTTATTCTGAAGCCCTATAAATGGGTTCGCAAATTAGCAGGCTCCAGGGCCGCATCGAATCGAATCAAAGGTTATGTTCTAGCTTTTGTTGACGGGGATTTATCTTCAATCACGATTCAAAGCGAAGATAAGGAAATACGGATCTAAGCAACAAATTTCCATCTTTTAAAAAAGGCAGCATGACCGCACAGTCCTTTCGTGCTGTGATGCTGCCTTCTTTTCTACTATTTCGTACTGTTCCGGTAAGCTGAAGGAGAGACCCCAGTGGTCTTCTTGAAATATTTTGAGAAATGTGCCAGCTCCATACCTACTTGTTCGGCAATGTCGGAGATGCTGAAATCGGAATAAGAGAGCTGTTTCTTGGCAAGCTCCATACGCTTTAGTTGTACATAATGCATCGGAGGAACACCCATAAACTTCTTGAAATAGGGAATAAAATAATTCGGATGCAGATGGACAAGCTCTGCCAATTCCTCGACCTCCATCGGCTGTTTCAGCCGCTGATCAATATACTGGAGAACATTAGCCAGCTTCCCCTGGTCGCTCGTTTGCATGAATTCTCCCATAAAGTCGGTATATCCACCGGATTCGAGACATAAGGCCAGCAGATTGAGCAAAGAGGCCTGAATACGAAGGGTGGAGAGCATATCGTTATTCTGAAACTGCTGGATCATCTCTGTAAATATTGCTCGCACGGCATCTGGGTCTGGTGCATCGCTGATATATAGCTTATTTGCAGCATGGAATAAAGGCCATTCTCCGATGTCGGCATCGAAATGACAGAAATAGCGAGCATATGGATTGTCGTGAGAAGTTTCCGTAGTTTGCGTGCTGCCAGCCGGCATAATCATCAATTGCCCAGGCTTTGGATAATAAGTGACACCATTGAGAATCACCTTACCTTCACCGCGGTCTATATAATAGAGTCGATTGAAGGAGGGGGTTTCTTTTGTGCGATTCCAGCCTGGATACCTGGTACTGAGCTGGGCATGCGTCACCATAACCGATAGATTCTGGAGTAGGCGGCCGCTGATATTCCCTGGATTATTCATGCAATCCCCCCTATGGTAGTGTTTACATTTTATAATAAACGTGCACATTTATCTATTACATCTTAGTTATATACAAATATTCCTTAGTCCCGGTCATGTTCACTTCAGAGAAAAAAGTATATTCTCATAACATAAACTGATTTAAGGGATGTGTTAGAGAGATGGAGACAGTTCGTTATGGAATTATCGGAATAGGAAATATGGGTCACGCCCATGCGCTTAGTTTACTCAGTGAGATTAAAGGTGCTGAGCTGGTGGCCGTATGTGATACCCGGACAGAACGTCTGGAGTGGGCAGAGGCGAATTTGCCGGAAAGTGTGCAGCGGTACGCCACCCCTACGGAGTTATTCGAGTCAAAATCAATAGATGCAGTGTTAATCTCCACGCCCCATTATGATCATCCTACCCTGGCGATTGAAGCATTTCAGTATGGGTATCATGTGCTGATTGAAAAACCTGCGGGGGTGTATACCAAAGCCGTAAAGGAAATGAATGATGTTGCTGCACAAACTGACCTTAAATTCGGAATCATGTATAATCAGCGCACAAATCCGCTCTATCAAAAGCTCAGAGACTTAATCCAAACCGGTGAGCTTGGGGAGATTCGCAGAACGAACTGGATTATTACCAATTGGTATCGCTCACAGAGCTATTATAATTCTGGCGGCTGGCGGGCTACTTGGGCGGGAGAAGGTGGCGGCGTTCTACTAAATCAAGATCCGCATCAACTGGATTTGTGGCAATGGACGATTGGGATGATGCCTAAGCGTGTCAGAGCTTTCTGTCATATCGGTAAATACCGCAATATAGAGGTGGAAGACGATGTAACTGCCTATGTAGAGTATGAGAATGGAGCGACGGGGCTTTTTATTACTACCACGGGTGAAGCACCGGGAACTAACCGCTTTGAAATTACTGGCGATAACGGAAAAATCGTTGTCGAGGACGATACGCTGAGCTTCTGGCGCTTGCGCACACCGGAACCGCAATTCAATGCTGAATTCACGGGAGGTTTTGGCAGCCCGGAATGCTGGAAATGCGAAATTCCGGTTGAGAGTGGGGGTGGCCAGCAGCATAAAGGGATTCTGCGGAACTTCACTAACGCTATCTTGCACAACGAGCCGTTGCTTGCCCCGGGAGAAGAAGGGATTCATGGTTTAACGCTTTCCAATGCCATGTATCTATCCTCGTGGACGGATAATTGGGTCGACCTGCCATTGAATGAGGATCTGTATTATGAGTTGCTAATGGAAAAAGTGAATAGCTCCACCTTTCAAATAGAGAACGCTGTCAGCAAGACGCTTGATGTTACAGGAACCCACTAAATTCAATCCAAGGAGAGAGGATCGATCATATGATAAAGTCTAACATTGCAGCTCAATTGTACACAGTACGCGATTTCACCCAAACCGCAGAGGGATTACACTCTACCTTTCAGAAGATATCTGCCCTAGGTTATCAAGCTGTTCAGGTTTCGGCAATCGGCCCCATAGATCCACAACTGGTAAAGGATTATGCCGATGAAGCAGGCCTTACGATCTGCGCGACTCATGTCTCCTGGGACCGGTTAAAGAATGACCTGGATAATCTTGCTGCTGAGCATAAGCTATGGAACTGTAAGTACATAGGTCTGGGAGCGCTACCCGAAGAGTACCGGACTAGCTTGGAAGGTTACCGGACCTTTGCCCAAGAGATCTCAGCGATCGCGCTCATTTTACAGGAGAAATATGATCTACAGTTCGTATATCATAATCATAATTTTGAATTTGAACGTTTTGATGGAAGCACCGGGATGGACGTGCTGTTGAACGAGACAGATCCTTCTGTTAGTTTCGAGCTGGATTTGTATTGGGTACAGGCAGGTGGTGCCCATCCGATCGATTGGATTCGCAAGGTTAATGGCAGAATGCAGGTCGTGCATCTGAAGGATATGGCGATTATCGACAGAACCCAGGTGTTTGCTGAAGTTGGTGAAGGAAATATGAACTATCCTGAGATCATTAATGGTTGCCGTGAGACAGGTGTGGAATGGTATGTGGTTGAACAGGATGTTTGTAGACGTGATCCTTTTGAAAGCTTGGAGATCAGCCTGCGATATTTGGGTGGATTGTTATGAACCGAAAGGATGGAATGCTGTACGCCCCAACTCATGAAGCTAAACCAGTCGTCAGACCCGGTGAATTCGTAATTGCTGCAATAGCGCTGGATCATGGGCATATTTATGGGATGTGTAATGGACTGATTGAAGCAGGTGCACAGTTAAAATGGGTGTATGATCCGGATCAGGAGAAAGTTAAGGCTTTCATCAACACCTATCCAGGAGTACAAGCAGCCCGTTCCGTCGCTGAAATATTAGAAGATCCTGAAGTGCGGCTAGTTGCAGCAGCTGCTGTCCCTTCAGAAAGAGGGCCTTTGGGCCTTACGGTAATGGCGCATGGCAAGGATTATTTTACGGACAAGGCTCCTTTTACAACACTTGCGCAATTGGAAGCGGCCCGCACGCTCGTGGAGAGCAGTAAACAAAAGTACATGGTTTATTACAGTGAGCGTCTGCATGTGGAGAGTGCGGTATATGCCGGACAGCTTGTTCAGCAAGGCGCAATCGGCCGTGTGTTGCAGGTAATAGGGCTTGGACCTCATCGGTTAAGTGCCACAAGCCGTCCGGAGTGGTTCTTTCAGCGCGAGAAATATGGTGGCATTCTCTGTGATATCGGCAGTCACCAGATCGAGCAGTTTCTATATTATGCTGATTGCAAAGAGGCTTCCGTGCTGCATAGCAAGGTGGCCAATTATAACAATCCCGCCTACCCTGAATTGGAGGATTTCGGTGATGCAACATTAGTAGGTGATAACGGTGCTACTCAATATTTTCGCGTTGATTGGTTCACCCCTAATGGATTGGCTACCTGGGGAGATGGCCGGACCATGATTTTGGGAACCGAAGGTTATATCGAATTGCGTAAATATACTGATATCGGACGTTCGAACACAACGGATCATGTGTACTGGGTAAATGGGCAAGGAGAGCACTACGAACATGTGGCTGGCAAAATAGGGTTTCCTTTCTTTGGAGAGCTGATCCTGGATTGTCTTCACCGGACGGAATTGGCCATGACACAAGCGCATGCCTTTAAAGCAGCAGAGCTCTGTCTGATCGCACAAGCCAATGCGGTTAATCTTACACCAGCTACATTAAGATAGCGCTTAGGAGCGCACTAAGAAGATCGGATGGTGCATTAGATGAAAGAATTTGGAGCAGCCATCATCGGCTGCGGTTCTATTTTCACGAAACATGCGGAGGCAATCGCCACCTTGAAAGGAGTAAAGCTCCTCGCAGTTGTAGATACAGATGCGAACAAAGCCGCGGAGGCAGCAAGGGAATATGGTTGCCAGGCGTTCACGGATTACAATGAAATTCTGAACAGACAAGATATTGATGTTGTGCACTTGTGCACGCCGCATTACCTGCATGCTGAGATGGCTATCGACTTATTAAACGCAGGAAAACATGTATTAACCGAGAAACCCATAGCGATGAACCTGCCGTCAGCATGGCGGATGCTGGAAGCGGCAGAGCGCAACAAGGGGCAACTCGGTGTAGTCTTTCAGAACCGCTATAATGAACCCTCTGTCCGCATGAAGGAGACGATAGAATCCGGGATTTTAGGATCTCTGATTTGCATGAAAGGCATCGTAACCTGGAACCGGAATGATGCTTACTATACCAATAGTGGTTGGAGAGGGAAATGGGAGACAGAAGGCGGCGGTGTGCTGATCAACCAGACGATCCACACGCTGGATTTGCTCCAATGGTTTGGGGGAGATATTGCTTCCGTACAAGGCAGTGTAACGACAGACGTATTGAGTGACGTCATTGAGGTGGAGGATACAGCACATGCGGTGATTGTCTTCCGGAATAACGTACGGGCCTTATTCTACGGCACCAATGCATACCTCGTGAATTCTCCTGTTGAATTGGAGCTGGTGTTTGAGCAAGGGACACTACTGCTACGCAGAAATTGTCTGTATCTCTTCAAGGAGGGAAAGGAAACCTTGTTATTCGAACCCTTTACCACTATCACAAATAGTAAATCCTATTGGGGCACAGGACATAATAGGCTTATAGAGGATTTCTATGAGCATGTGAAGTCAGACCGGGATTTCTGGATCAACGGTACGGAAGGGATTAAGGCCTTGCAGCTGGTCATGGACATTTATAATTCCTCCAGTACCCGATAAAGTTAATTTATTAGCGGATAGTTTTATACACAGGTATTGACCTCAATAGGCAAAGATGTGTTTAATAGTATACACAGACTTTTGTTTAGAGAGAGGAATTAGAAGATATGGAACAAGCAATGTTTGCGGGAGGCTGCTTTTGGTGTATGGTCACCCCTTTTGAAGAATTGCCGGGAATACACGGTATTGTATCTGGTTATGCCGGGGGCACCACAGAGAATCCGACCTATGAACAGGTCAAGACGGGAACGACAGGACACTATGAGGTCGTGCAAATTACCTTTGATCCGGCGCTTTTCTCGTATGAGAAGTTACTTGAATTATACTGGCCGCAAATCGATCCTACGGATAACGGTGGACAGTTTCAGGATAGAGGAACGCAGTACCGGACAGCCGTATTTTATTATAACGAACTACAGCGGTTAGCAGCACTGGCCTCCAAGAGTCAGGTGATTATTAGCAAAAGATTCCCGGGTCCAGTTGTGACTGCCATTCTGCCAGCGCCAACCTTCTACCCTGCTGAAGACTATCACCAGAATTATCACATCAAGAATCCTAAGCATTATAAGGAAGACCGTGAGCAGTCCGGGCGGGATACTTTTATTAAGAAACATTGGTAAACTGAAAATTAGCAAAAGCAAAAAGCTGGTCGGAGAATTTATCCGGTCAGCTTTTTGCTTTTTTTGATTATTTTAAGATCATCCTGATCTTAACTGACCACAAACCGCCGGCAGCCCATCTCATACATGAAGCCACCTATGGCTCCCAGATCATCAGAAAGCCGCGCAATATGTTCCTTATTCATTTCTATTAATGCAGTGCGCATATCAAGATAGTCAGGCCAGGAGCCAAGTTTTATTTTCTCCTTACCTAAACCTATCTCTTTAAAGCCTCTGACAATTGCCGTATTAAAGGGCGGGAATAGGGTATGATGCAGGAAATATAGAATATTAGCCACAGCTGGCCCTAATCCTTTGATCTGTAAAATGTTCAATAGAAGGATTTGCTTGATGATTATTTCTTCTTGCTCCCCCTTGAAAACCTGTATTTGTGCAGAAATGCTGAGATCACACTCACCAGTGAGGAGTCTTTATAGTCATTGCCGAACTCTCATAGTTCAATTTACTTAACACAACCTCCAACTCTTTTCTCACCGTGACAAAAGCACCAATTCGTTCAGGGCAATTATAAAACCAGTTGTTAAATACGGAATCTGGATCTGATATGTATTCTTATGAATTCAATTCATTCTTTCTACACATTTATATCCTAAACTGTTACTTAAATCGAGAGAAATCTACATTGGAGGATTAATGATGAGAAAAATACTACTGGTAAGCACCTTAACCTTGCTTCTAAGTGCTGTCCTAACAGGCTGCCAAGCGGGGAAAGAAGCATCTACCGCTGCAAATGACCCAAGTGCAAAACCTTCAATTGATATACCGTGGATTGCAACCAAAAATACGACCCGCATCAATAGCTCTGATCCTATTCAGGCGGCGGTTCTGGTCTCTCAAACGCTGTGGTCAGCCCAGACAAAGAATAATACGCCTTCAAGTGTAGTCTTAACCGATCTCAGCAATTGGCAGATTGCCGCAGCCAGTACCGATTTGATTCATCATCCGAGCAATGGTCCAGTCCTTTATGTCACACAAGATGGAATCCCTGAGGCCACATTGAGAGAGCTCAAGCGCTTGAACCCGTTGGGTGCCGCTGGTAACAATGAAGTGCAGGTTGTGCTCGTTGGACCGATGGCGGCCAACGTCGAAGAACAGCTAAAGACCCTTAAGTTGAAGGTCGACAAGATTACAGGGGAAGAGCCGGCAGCTATAGCCCAGTCGATTGATGCTTATTATGCAAAAGCCTCCGGCAAGCTGCCTCAAGCCGTCATTATCGGCTCCATGGACAGTCCCGAGTTCACTCTGCCAGCTGTGAACTGGATCGCCCATATGCCCGAGCCCTTGCTGTATGTAACCAAAGACGAGATTCCAGCTCCAACAGTAGCTGCCTTGAAAGAACGTGGTGGCAAGGCCACGATCTATATCCTCGGTCCCAAGAAGGTAATCTCGGCAGCGGTTGAACAGCAATTACAACAATACGGATCAGTGACACGTATTTATGGAAATGATGCTTATGAAAATGCGATTGCTTTTGCCAAATTCAAGGATTCCAGTAACGGATTCGGCTGGGGAATCACCACTCCAGGACATAATCTCTCCTTGGTAACTACGGATTCAACAATGCTGGTCATTGCGGCTGCGCCATTTTCACATTTAGGGAAACATGCACCGCTGATATTTACAAAAAAAGACGGATTACCCAATGCCGTTATGGAATACATGATGACTCTGCAGCCTAAATTTAAGGATTCACCTGCAGAAGGTCCCTATAATCATGCCTGGCTGACCGGAGATAACAGTGCAATTACAGCAGGCACTCAGAGTGAAATGGATGATATGCTGGAAATATCATCTGCCTCGGGAGACAATCCTCATTCCGGACATTAATACCGCTAGCTGACATCAATAGGTATAATAAGATGAAAGATTAGCAACGAAGAGGGTGGATGACTTGGCTAAACTTCAGGTTCTGATCGTAGACGATGAATGGAATATGCGGAATTTGCTGCGCATTTATTTAATGAAAGAAGGTTTTGCCACAAAAGATGCATCAACTGGTAAAGAAGCCCTGAGTTTGCTAGAGAAGCATGACTTTGATGTGATCCTGTTGGATGTCATGATGCCCGATATGGATGGCTGGCAGATCTGCCAAGCGATCAGGGAGACGAATTCAGTCCCCATACTGATGCTTACAGCCCGTTCTGAAACTAAGGATAAGGTGCGGGGTCTGGGAATCGGCGCGGACGACTATCTGACTAAGCCCTTTGAACCGGAAGAATTATTGGCACGTATCTACTCGTTGCTCCGACGCTCAACCCTGACACAGAACTTCAAGCCAACGCAGCACGTTCTGACCTATCCTGAGTTAAAGATTATTCTAGAAGCGAGAGAGGTGCTTATTCAAGACGATCCAGTTGATTTCACGCTCAAAGAATTTGATCTTTTGTCTCTGTTAGCGCAATCTGGACAGCATGTCTTTACACGTGAAGAATTGGTGGAACGATTATGGGGCAATGATTATGGTGGAGAAACCCGTGTGGTGGATACCCATATTAAGAATATCCGCGAGAAATTACAGAAGGCGGGGCTCCGATATAGCCCTATTCAAACGGTATGGGGGTTAGGCTATAAATTCCAGCCTCCTGGTGAGAGCGAATGAGGAACAATCGTATCGGATTCAAGCTTGGAGTAGTAATCATGTCCGTATTTCTGATCGTGCTGCTATCGCTTGGCCTTGCTATCGATCGGATGTTCACTAATTTTTATTCCAGTGAGATGCGTACGGAAACGGAGGAGCTCACCTCACATTTTGCGGTAATGGCCGAATCACCTGACACAACAACTGAGCAAATGATGAGTACCTTCGCTGAATTTTCGGATGTAAGTATCTTCAATGTTTCAAGGGACGGGAGCGTTAAGCTTCATTCGGGTCTACATGATTCAGCCGACCATTCATTTTTACAGGCTTCCAGTTTGAAGGATATCTTTGCTGGAAAAGAGATGAGCTTTGTGTATAAAGATCCAACTGGACATCGCTATTTCGTAACAGGGAAACCTATTTATGAAGGGAAGTCTGTCGGTTCAGCGCTCTACGTTATGTCATCTACCACCAACATGGAGCAATCGCTTTCTGCAGTCCGGAATATCTTGCTGCTATCGGGTTTTGGCGCTTTTATTCTGGCTTTAGGCATCACTTGGATCATCTCCCAAATCTTATCCCGTCCGCTAGTGCAGATGCAGAAAGCGACCCGCAACATTGCCGCTGGTGAATTGGAGACCCGGCTTACCATCCGCAGTAAGGATGAAATCGGATTTCTGGCTGACGCGATTAATGATCTGGCTGTAGATCTACAGCGTTACAGAGATACTCGTCAGGAATTCTTCGCGAATATCTCGCATGAGCTGCGAACACCAATTACTTATCTGGAGGGTTATGCTAAAGTAGTGAAAGACGGGCTCTATGAGACCGAAGAAGAGAAAAATCTGTATTTAGATATTATCTATCAGGAAGCGCATCGGATACAGCACTTGGTCGATGATCTTTTTGATCTAGCCAAGATGGAGGAAGGTAAAATATCACTAAGCTTGGACTGGATTGATTTCGCCCAAATGACTGATCAGGCCGTCCGTAAAGTTGAACTGAAGGCCCGGGAAAAGAATATTAAGCTGAAGGTTCATCATCGAGGGACAGCAGAAATGATCCGCGGTGACGGGAAACGCATGGAACAGATTGTAATGAATCTGCTGGAAAATGCGATCCGCTATACCGATGTAGGTGAGATCAATGTTCAGGTAAACTTCGAAACCGAGTCCGCTGTATTTATTGTTGAGGATTCCGGAATTGGCATTCCTGCCGAGGAACTCTCGTTCATTTTTGAAAGGTTTTACCGGGTGGAGAAATCCCGCTCCAGAGCGTATGGTGGCACGGGACTAGGTCTTTCTATTGTTAAGATGCTGGTGGAACTGCACAGCGGAACAATTGCAATCACTAGTAAAGTCGGGGTGGGAACACGCTGTGAGGTGCGGTTTCCAGATATTCAGAGAAAATAGAGGAGATGGTAGATATGAGCAAACAACTCGAATTTGGACGGACAGAGCTAGATTTACATTTATCTGGGTTACATAGTGTAGCAGCTTTAAAAAGAAACGTAACCATACCCTACAGTTCAATCAAAAAGGTTCATGTTGGATCTTTTGATGCACCGTTTTGGATGCTCAAGATGCCTGGAACCGCATTGCCTGGATTTGATGTGTACGAAGGGGTTTTCCACCATAAAGGTGAATGGTATTTCTTGTCTTACGAGCATCGTGGACCACATGTCATCATTGAACTGAAGGAACATGAGCATTACCACTATGTGATTTTCGATATTGAACATCCGGACGAAAATGTTGCTGAAATTATTAAACACTGTCCTCATTTAAAGCTTTAACAATGAGCTTTTCGCTGAATCACCAATTTGCCTCTCTTAGGATCGGCTTCATTCTGACGATGCGCATCGGCTATTCCCTCTACAGTAAAAGGGAATAGCCCATCCAGATGAACTTTCAACTTTTGTTCCTCAACGCTATGGATAATTGCTGTTAAATCCTTGTGATTCGGCATTATATAGGCAAATTGGGCTTCGATTCCACGAATCTGTGGATGATCCGCAATCGATGGGGCTACCAGGGATATGAGTTTGCCGCTATCTTTTAATACCGTGTAGTTCTTTCGTTCCGTTTCTCCGATACCCGTATCCAGCTCGACAATCTTGTCTCTTACCATATCCAACACGATATCTACAGGGCTAATAGCTTTTGCAAAATCAGTTGTGGTGTAATCAATGACCTCATCAGCACCCAAATTCCGCACGAATTCGTGATTGTGTCCACGCGCAGTGGCGATCACGTAGGCACCATGCTGTTTGGCTAATTGAACAGCGATATGCCCTACTCCCCCCGCACCTGCATGAATCAGAATACGCTGTCCCGGCTGCAACTTGCCATATTGAAATAACGACTGCCAGGCAGTTAGCCCAGACGCTGTCAGCGCAGCGGCTTCCAGAAACGAAATAGTGGGTGGAATAATAGTGAGTGCGCTCTCTTCCAGTACCACGTAATCCGCATAGCCGCCCCCGTTTCTAGCCAGTCCCATGATAGGGTCTCCCACCTTCACATACGTAACCTTCTCACCAATTTCTTTCACCACACCCGCCAATTCAACACCGAGTACATGTGGGAACTGGACCGAGAATACATGCTGGAATGCCCCTGAACGAATTAGCTCATCTGCCGAGCTTACCGTAGTAGCATACATTTCCACGAGCACCTGGGTTTCTTTTATATTGGGTACAGCTATATCTTGTTCCTCGAAAACCTCAGGACCTCCGTAATTCTGCATAACGATTGCTTTCATGAATTTTTCCCCCTAACATCTTTTGTTGAACGCTTGTTGATTTAATTACATTCGTTCAATATAATGATCGTACCAGCACTATGATCTCGCTTCAATTGCTAAAATAGCTGGATTCGTTCATTAGTAAACAAACTTCCGCTGATTGTTCATTAATATGAAATTATCAGTTTACAGTTATATTCACCCTAAAAGGAGTAACCTATGGATAGACGAATTCTTAAATCGCGGGAAGCCATTGTCGAGGCTTTTGTTGCGCTGATGGCAGAGAAGAATTTCGAGCAAATAACGATAAACGAAATTTCTGAGCGGGCCAATGTAAGCCGAGGTACTGTTTATTTGCATTATACGGATAAGTTCGATTTGCTGGATCAGTGTATAAAATCTCATCTGGTAGAATTAATTGAGAGCTTCCTGCCCTGCGGAGCTACTGGTATTTTCCCTTCCAAAGCTTCGTTGCTGCACACTTTTCAATATTTGGGACAACATGCTTTTTTCTATGCTGCTGTCTTGGCGAATAAGGGAGTTCCAATGTTCAGATACCGTCTGCAGGCCGCGCTGCTCCGAGGTCTCGACAAACAAATTGATATGAATGGTATTAATCGGGATATGAACAAGGAGATGTTGATACAGTTCCTGACCTCGGCTATCGCTGGAATGATTGAATGGTGGATTACCAACTCGATGCCCTATACAGATGTGGAAGTAGTCGAACAATTATGGGCGCTGATGGAACGCAATCAGATGGTGCCTCAGCCGTTTGATAAAGGGATGACTATTTAAAAAAGAAACAGCGGCAGTCAAAGACTTTATTTCAAGTCCTTGTCCACCGCTGTTTCTTTTATCAGATCATTCATGGACCTTAATGATTCATGCTTCCCATACTGCCCATAATCTCTGGATTGACCATACCAAAAATCATCGCTATATGTGCTACCACTAAAAATCCGCTGATTAGGATAAAGTGCAATTTCAGCTTTTTCTCATCTGAGTGTTTCCGGGCAATTAAACCAAGATCGAGCAGAGCAAGCGGTAATAAAAAGATGACTCCGCTCAAATAGGACGATACGGCGAGTACATCTACCCATGTATGCCATTCACCATTTGCCGTTAAAGGGATAAACGCGGTAAAGAGCAAATAGAGGAAAATTCCTGTAAAATACAAACCGGCCAAAATACTGCAAACTCTGTTAAAAGCTCTTAATGGACCCTTGAGATTTTTGGTGAATAGAATAATGAATTCTGTAACAGTAATAGTCTCTGCGAAGATAACGGGGATTGCCATGAATAGAATCAAGTTCCAAGGCTGATTGTCCGTAAGCAAAGACATGTAGTGTGTCATGTTCATGAATAAGTCCTCCAATATGATAAAATAGCTTCAGCACCGATAGTAGACGAATAGTATGTGGAAAGTGTGTGGAAAGTATGGAGAAACGAAGGGGGCACGGCAACGTGACTAGTAGATTTACAAGTATTTTATTTGATTTGGATGGAACATTAACGGACCCTAAAGAGGGCATTACCAAAAGCGTGGAATTCGCGCTTAACAAATTCAATATTCAAGTAGAGCATCTCGATGAGCTACTTTCGTATATCGGCCCGCCTTTAGTCGACTCTTTTATGGAGTTTCATGCCTTTTCAGCGGAGCAAGCTCAACAGGCTGTTGTTTTCTATCGTGAACGTTACAGTTCTATAGGTTTGTTCGAAAATAAAGTGATTGACGGCATTCCGCAATTGCTGGAGGATTTGAAGAATCTGGGTTACAGCTTATATGTAGCTACCTCTAAACCCACGGTTTTTGCTGAAGAGATCCTTAAAGAATACAAGCTGGACTCCTACTTCAAGCATATTGTTGGCAGCAACCTGGATGGCACACGCTCCAAGAAACAAGAGGTCATTCAATACGTGCTCGACCAGAATCTGATTCAACCTGAACATGCGCTGATGATCGGGGACCGGAAACATGATATTATTGGAGCTATAGGCTGCGGTCTAGAATGCCTTGGTGTCACTTTCGGCTATGGATCAGAGGAAGAGCTGCGACAAGCGGGTGCAGACCAGATTGCCTATCGGGTAGAGGAAATTAGCGATTTGATCACAAGGGAGCGTTGTGCGGGGTGAGTCTGAATACGAATGCGATTAAAGTACTAGAAGGACAAGCAATCAAGCTTGTTCCTATGGAAGAGCACCATGCTGCTGAGCTGGTTCATGTGCTGGGAAATCCCGAAATCTGGGAATTCACCTGGAGAAGAATTACGTCTTCTGAACAGCTGCAGCATTTAATAAGCTCGGCGTTAGCCGACAAAAAGGATGGTTCACAAATTCCTTTTACTATAATCGAGAAAGCATCCGGGAGAATCATAGGCACAACACGCATCATGCATCCGGATCTTGTTCATCGAAATGCTGAAATTGGCTGTACCTGGATCTCTCCAAATTTTTGGAGAACCTCAGTAAATACAGAATCCAAGAATCTCCTGCTTCATTATTGCTTTGAAGAATTAAAGCTGATCCGTGTGCAATTCTCTATTGTTGGGGATAATCTGAGGTCCCAGCGAGCAATCGAACGGATTGGTGCCACCAAAGAAGGTATCTTGCGTCAGCACCGAATCAAATCGGATGGGACGATACTGGATAATATAGTGTATAGCATACTGGATAACGAGTGGCCCGCGGTGAAGGCAAATTTGCAGTATTTGTTGAATAGTAAATATAGATAAATTTATTAGGGATTTCTAACTCACATTAGCAGCTATTCAAGAATGTTGAGAAAGTTTATAGGAGGTTATGACTAAATCCTGTATTATTTACAATATTCCTCTCTGAAAACACCTACTAGAGTTAAATTGTTGTATGAAATCCAACATTTCATTTCAAAATGAACTCTACAGGTAGCCAAAGTTGGATTTGATCCAACATTTACTAACAACGGAGTAGATTCAATAATTATTGTTGGATTTTTTACAGTATTCTCACTCAAGCGTAGGAGAGTAACTATTGATTAAAGGTTAAAGTCCAACCGATGATATAGCATAATTAATAAACCATTGTTATAATGGAAACATATATTCCCTGTTATTGAGAGAAGCAATTGTGAAAACGAGCCCATATTTTAACCCTTAGAGGGGCAGATATGGGTTTATGTTATTTTGTGAGGGTGATTCATTGAGAACAAAAATTGTGAGTGTTATAGAGAGCAAGTACGGTGTTAATCGTAGAAATAGGCACAGAATAGAAATTGGTAAGCTAGAGGAAAAAGTAAAACTTACGGCGTACATGTCTCTAAGTGATTATGAGGATGTAGGGGGATTTAATGCGTTTGCTTCCGCTATTCAGGAACTGTTGGCTGATGGATATTTAGTCACAATTATCAAGTCGAAGAAATATAAAGCTTCCTTCCTAGATGCAGTTTATTGGTTGCCAGCAACTGCTCCTATATCTTACGGGTGGAGTGAAGCTAACAAGTTGAGGGTTCATGATCAGGGGATAGATTTGCATTATTATGCTAATCATCCTGAGAAACAGACCACAGATACTTGGAATAAGATAGAACGAGTATATGCTTTTCTACGAACGGTGAAAGATAGGGAGTTTATTACGAAAGAAGAACGTTCCTTGGAGTTATTCGATCAAGAAAAATGGCTTTCCAATTCTGAGGGTCAACAATTTCTTCACAATTTGGGTCTGACACTTGATAGTTTAAAAGCTGTGAATTCCCGTGAACCCTTTGTTTACTTTGCTCCATACCAAACAACTCCAATCCGTACCATTCTGATCGCAGAGAATAAATCCTTTTTTCATTCTGGCAAAAGATTGATGCAAAGTGCTAGTTCAATATGTGGCATATCCCCTGACATGCTGATCTACGGTGAAGGCTGGAAGATCACTAGTAGTTTGCTATTTCTGGAAGAACTGAATATTGATCCGTATCAGACTGTTCTATTGTACGTTGGTGATCTGGATAAGGCCGGATGGGATATCTATGGGAATTTGAAACTTAAATACTCCCATTTGAATCTGCAATTGGCGCTTCCGATATATGAGCACATGATGAAACAAAGTCAACAAGTCTATGATTTCATCCCTGAGCAAACCTGTAATCCTAAGCATTTAGAAATAGTGCTGCAAGAGGTTTCGGCCGTTAAGGATCTTAAAGTCTTTATTGAAAGACTGCTCAGTGATAATAAACGAATCCCACAAGAAGTCTTAAATTATGAAGTGATGGTGAGGTTGGCGCACGCATGAACTGGTCAGATTTTGGTGAACGAAATAAACGGCTGAATCCCCTGTGGAATTTGGGTGCAGGCATGAACCTTGGCGAGCTACAGCCCTATAAAGAGATGATCGCATTAAGCGTCCTGCTGCAGGTCTATTATCTGGAGCTGGAGTCCAATGAAAGAAGATCCAAAGAGGATATTGTGGAACTGTGCTGGAGCTCACTTGAACGCTTCAATATTGCCAAGCTTGGTACACCCGAATCTGTGGAGCGTCTAGTAGACGGTCTGTTATGGAGCGGGAATGGCGGCGACTTTGAATCCTTTTATTACGACGATAATAGCCGCCAGATGGAGCTGCAGAAATATAAGTATTTTACAGTAGACGAGGATGCCACCCGGAACAGCTGGGAGGAGAGCGGCACTACAATCTACCGACTCTCTGAATATGCTATGGAGCTTATCTTTATGAGTCATGAGATTATTGAGGAGTTCCAGATCAGCATTAAGCTGCTGGAGATCCAGATGCATATTAAGCATGGCCGTGTCACGCGGGCGCTGCAGGATGTGAATGAACTGATCTCGCGGGTACGCAAAATGACTCAGCAGCAGCAGGAATACCGCAATGCGCTCCGTCGTAATCCCAAACATATTTTTAGTGAATATGGAGTGATGCGGCATCAGCGGTTAGAGGAAATTCAGGTGCAGTTTGATGAAGAGCGCACACACTTTGATAATATCCATCGTGCGCTGGCCCGGCTGGCGAATGACGAGAAGGATGTAATTGATTTCAATGAGCTGCGGATGCTCTCTGAACGGGTGGAACTCTCCAGACGAGTGCATGATGAGTTAGCCGAAGTGGTCTTAAGCATCTTTGAGGCAGAAACGAATCTAAGACTGAACTTCCCCGAATTGTTCTGGGGCGCTGCAGGCTTCAACTTCCGCACCCACGTGTGGGAAGAATGGGTTAAAGATGAAGGTCTGCCCAGTGGCGATAGCCTTGAACTGTTGATCAGCGGATTATTCTCACCTAATCAGGACTTTGTATATCCCTTGCCTTGGGCCTGGGAAGAACAGGATGTCGGCTTCCTGCCGGAGACGATTATGGATGAGGTGGAAGACGATTTGGATGCATTATCTGTGCAATTTATCCCTAAAGGCATCCCATGGGGAGACGTTACTGATCTATGGAGACCTGTATTTATGGCTCTAGCGGAAAAAGGTAGTTTTACGTTTGCAGCAGATGCTTTTACGGAAGAGGAACAGCTTAAATGGGCCCGCACACCGAATGCCATTGACCTCTGGGTGCAATTTTTTCATACAGAGATTATTGTGCAGGAACAGAATGAGGACAAGGCTCACGGACAAGATGAATGTCAGATGCTGATCGGACAGCTAATCGCAGATCATCCGGAGTTGGAAAGCTTACGCAGTAAGCGGCTCCGTACAACCATTGAGGATGAGCAGGCGGATAGTGTGCGCTGGCCGGGTCTCGAAATGAGCTCATATACGATAACGATCATAGAGGAGGGAGAACCAACAGCATGAGTTATTCATTAGAACAACTGCAGCAAGCCTCACGGCTATTTTTTGATCTGCTGCGCAGAAAAGTAATATCCCTAGATGACCCGGCAGCTACCGAATGTCTGCAGGATGCAGGAGCTTATGATGCCCTTCAGTACGTGGCCAAAGAAGGCGGCTGCCGCGTGATGAATTCCGGCCAACGGCTTCATTTACTGGTAAATCCGCTAGGCTCGGTTTTTGCCACCAACTTCACACAGCTGAAGAATAAATATTCACGAATTGAACGTAAAGCCCACTTACATACCATTAATATAATCATTTTGGTCTTTCTGGCCGAGATGGATCAGGATGAGACACATTTTAAGCCGGGACAAGATAGTATGTCTTACATTCAAATTGCCGATCAGGTATCTTCGCTATTTCAAGTCTGGATTCAGATGGATGAGGATGGACGTTTCAGCAAGCAGTGGCAATTGGATATTCAAGCGATGAATAAGGTATGGACCAGTCTGTATATGCAGACCAAAAGTCAGGAAGAGAGTGACCTCCTATCGAGAGGGGCAGGCTCACGCATCGGTCTGATTCATGAAGGGATGAAGATTCTGGAGGAGGAGCATCTGGTCTTCATCTCGGATAATGAGAAACGGATCTTCCCCCGGGATGAGTTATACGAGCGAATGCGCTATCTTTATCATGATGTGGACCGTTATAAGGAATTAAAAGCACTGATCGGACGGACGTTAGCAGAGAAAGAAGGTGTCATTCATGCCACGGATTGAGCGGATTCGCATAGTTGGACTCAAGTACGAGAAAATGCTTAAAAAGTACGATGATATGCTCCTTGACCTCTGTAACGAAGAAGGTCCGGCCAACACGCTGATTACGCTGATGAACGGCGGGGGGAAGGGTGTGCTTTTGCAATCCATCTTTCAATTGCTCATTCCCAAAGCGGCTTGGGGTAAAGACAATGAGAACCAAGTTGAGGCTTTTTTTCATAATCACAAAAAACAGCTGAAGCCCTACACCTTCCACGTTGCCATTGAATGGCGCCTCGATAACAGTGAACGCAATGAATACATAACAACCTGCATCGCTATGACTGCTCACAATTCGTTGGATCAGCAGGATATCAAAGTGGATTATCTGCTGTATACCCTTCTGGAATACGGCGAGGACGCAGAGCTTACCTTATCAACGTTGCCGCTCTATGATCCGTTAGAGAATGAAGCAATATCCTTTGAGACGATTCAACAATATGTACGAGAGCGGCGTAATGAGATCATGGTCTTCGGCAGCCATAGCCCAGACCTGAAGAAATATTATGATTTCTTGGCTGTGCGGGATATCCATATTGGTGAATGGCGGAACATGAGAAGGATCAATGGCGAAGA
This sequence comes from Paenibacillus monticola, assembly GCF_009664975.1. Classification (GTDB taxonomy): domain Bacteria; phylum Bacillota; class Bacilli; order Paenibacillales; family Paenibacillaceae; genus Paenibacillus_AQ; species Paenibacillus_AQ monticola. Next base: position 265,620 of record NZ_WJXB01000007.1, on the reverse strand, counting down.
GGGTGGAATTAAGGGCTATTTCAAGAAGAATGAAGCCTTCACCAACCACAATCTGTTCGAAAAACTGATCATTCCGGAGATTGGGGCAAGCCTCAATGAAGGGCTGAAGGAGGATGATCAATCGCTGCAGCGGATGTTTATCGACGCAGCGATTGTTGCCGAGCGCCTGCCCATGCTGGAGCAGCGTGAGAAGGCTTATGCCGAATTTCTAGGGATTGCCGCTCCTCTATACGAGCTGGCACAGCAGGGGAGTATCGCGGACAGAGCGGTTCAAGAAACGGAACTGTATGGTCGGCAGATGTACACGGTTATCCACGACGAGCTGCGAACTGCCGAGTCCAAGCGGAGTAAGATTGCTAACGAGCTGGTTCAGCATCATGTGGAGGCCAAGCAGCTGCGTTTTGAGACGGATAATGTTAAATATCTGCGCAGCAAGGAAGAAGCTGATCTGAAGGCAGAAGAGTTTAAGAACTTAAGTGATCATCAGAGCCGGGCCAAGCTACGGGTAGAGGATTCTAGACTTAAAGAAAAGCAGCTTGAAGTGTCCCACTACTTAGCGAAGCGTATTATTCATACCCGACAAATGGAGCAATGGCAAAAGGAGATTCAAGCGATAGAAGGCTCTTTGGAGATGAAAGAACGCCAGGAAGTTATTCATACGGCGAAGGAAGAGCTGCGCCAGCAATGGAAGATCGTATTCCAGCTTTGGCAGCAGACCTTATCAGGCTTTGGGACGAATCTGCACTCCCTAATGGATGATGAGAACGGACTACGCAAGACTAGGGAAAGTCTGTTGCTGGAGTTGGGCGGTCTGGATATTGTCATCCGTGATTTAACATCATCTATCCGGGAATATACCGAGGATATGGGTAAATTCGCTGCCCAGCATGGACAGGATGCCGCCAACTCACCTGGCTCAGCGCTGCAGCGTACACTGGCAGCCGCCAAGGGGATTATTGATAATATTGCCAGCTTGGACGAGCAGCGCAAGAACGCTGAAGTCAACAAGCTATCCCTTCATAAGGAGCATTCCAAGCTTAGTGAACAGCGCTCCGCACAGGAACGAGAAATGGAAGAGCATAAGCTTTCTCTTGAAGGACAGACGGCTAAAGAATCACAGCTCTGGTCACAACTCGTGGTACTTCTGGAAATGTATGAAGATCATAACCGCCTAGGCGCTACCGCTTTGTTTGAAGCGCAGGAAGCCATTATGGGACGGTTTATCCGCAAAATGGATGATATCGAGCAGCAGAACAAACGCCTTAGAAGAGATTATTATCATCAGTTGATGGATGTGGAGCTGCAGAATCAAGCCTATTGGCTCCCTAATGCGGATATTCTTACGGTCAAGGACACCCTTGACTCCCTTAAGATCAACTCGGTCCCAGGCAGTTCCTATCTAAACGATCTGGCTTATATTGACCGTGAAGAAGAATTGGAGCGTCATCCACTGCTGCCTTATGGCCTGATCGTAACAAGACGCGAAGCTGATAAAATTCAAGGGGATATGCTGGAGAACGCTCTCCTGAAGTCAGCTGTTCCAATCTTTATTCGGGAAGAGATGGCAGCATCTGATCAAGCATCCTTCACAATTCTAGCGAATCAAGGGCCACAAATGGTCCTGCAGCCGGATCGGTTTCACGAGTGGAAAAGCGGAATTCAAGCCAAGCTCAAGGAACAGGAACAAGAGCTTAAAGATTCCGAGGGATATCTCGCTAAGCTGAAATCAGCGCGACTTGAATTCGAGCGCTTGTTCCACATGGACAACAGCAAGGTGCTTAAAACCAAGATAAATAATCTAGTGCAACAACAGCAGGAGCTGGAGAAGATCCTTGCTGATTTAAATACGGATATTGAAGAGAACGAAGAGCAGCTTACCCGCCTTAGCAGAGCGCTTGCTGATTGTGAGCTCAAGAGAACGGAGTACGAGCAGAAATCAGTCGCCTTACGGAATTGGGAGCTGCGGACCAAGAAGCAAGAACAGGACTATAAGGATAAGCAAAAGACGGTAGAACAAAAGAGTCTTTTAAATAAAGAGATCTTAAGCAAGGAGCAGCAGCTCGAACAGCTCAAAGCACAAATTGAAAGCTTAAAAGGTGAGCGGGAAACCTGGATGGGGGACGTTAAGTATACCCTTTTCCCTAAACTTCAGCATTGGTTTCCCGAGATTGCCTTTCCGGTTGATCTTCCCTCCTCTGTCGTAGAAGACGGAGAAGCATTAGCTCCTGATGAACAGAATATACTGCTGCAACTGCTAAGCAGGCTGGATAGTCTACAGCAATCACTTACGGAGAATGAGTTGGAAATCCGCACACGCGCGGCACAGATCAAAGCAGCCAGAGAGAATCTGACAGAGCTTGAGGTCAGCCTCAACCACTTAGATGAAGATTGGCGGAAGGCCGCTGACCCACAGGAATCGGCCGAGTCTATTTTGGCTGCCAAAGCTCGCCAGAAATCTGACACGGTTATGCTTGAAGAGGACTATCAGGGAATCCATGACTCTTGGATTCGCTGCGAGACCGAACTGGACAACCTGCAGAAAGAGTTGCGCAAATCAGAAAAAGCAATCAAGGAAAAGCATGAACGACCTGTGGAAGTTTGGCGGGACTCGTTAACTACTAAAGAAGAAGAAATCAATGAGCGTACGATAGAGAACGAACATCTGCTCAATCAATGTAAACAAGCTATATCAGGGATCGATGTTCTTATTCAGACCCTGTCCAATCAAAGCAAAATTATGAATACGCATGTCGAAGAGTATGTATTGCTGCGCGATGTGCCTGAAGAGATCACTTTAAGTGTGCGAGAAGGTTGCGAACCTCTAGTAGCTGACTGGCTGCTTCAAATTAAGGATAGTCGGGCAATCAGAACCGATCTCTCCAGAAAAGTGAAGGAAGAAAAAAATTCTTTGAGCAGCAGGCTAACCAAAAGTGGCTGGAATTCCGAACTGGAGACCAAAATTCAGGATCGTCTGAATACCATCCACTGGGAGGACTTCTCTATTGCGCAACAGGTACTTGATTCGATGCTGCGCAGCTCGCGTGACCAGATTGAGAGCATCCAGAGCGACAAGGAAGGGATGGAGCTGTCCCGCAAACTATGGGTAGGACGAGCCTCCAAAAGAGTCGTGCAGATCATTGATATCATGAAGCGCATGGAACGAAGAATGATCATTCATAACGAGAACAACTTTGCCTTCCCGTTGGTTAGGGTGAACTATAAGAACATAAACGTTCCTAGATCAACTGATGATATTGAGCCGTTGGTGACTGAATTCTTCAATCGTTCTGTGCATGAGCTGCTGGGTAAATATCCGAAGATTGAGCAGGTGCCTGTTCTGGCGATTAAAGAGATCATTAATGATGGCCGGATCGTCTATGCTGCTATGCAGAACCGCTTTCCTGTTCTACAGGTATACAAGCCGGTTACAGAGAACTACTTCTTATATGCCGAGCCGGAGGATTACCATTATTCAGATTGGGAAGTCATTAACCGTGGAGCTATGGATGAGGCGATCGGCAGTGGGGGTCAGCGACAATCGGTACAACTGCTTGTAGCGATGATGATTATGACGCATAAACGAGTGAATCGTGAAAATAAAGGCTGGACCGTCTTTTTATATGACAATCCTTTTGGGGAAATGGTCTCGAATAACGTACTCGATCCGGTATTTGAAATCTCCAAAGCATTGAAGTTCCAGTGGCTGATCGTCACTCCACCCGAGCTTGTGAAGAATGATGTCAGCATCCGCTTTGGCGTGTACTGGCAATTGTATTTCGGAGGCAACAAAGGCGAATTGCTGGAATCTACGCTGATTAAGGGTGGACGAAAGCTGAACCCATTGGCATTATTCTAATCAATTTTAGCGATTAGATTTGACAACAAAATCATGAAGAGGATGGCGAGATCATTATGAAACATTTACAATCAACAACTACACTAGCAAATGGTGTGCAGATGCCGTGGTTAGGACTGGGCGTCTATAAAGTGAAGGCAGGTCAAGAGGTTATCGATTCGGTCAAAGCCGCACTTAAAGCCGGATATAGAAGTATCGACACAGCAGCTCTTTATGCGAATGAAGAGGGTGTAGGACAAGCTATACAGGAATCTGGTGTTGCACGGGATGAGCTGTTCATCACGACCAAAGTATGGAATTCCGACCAAGGTTATGAGTCAACACTTGCCGCATTTGATACAAGCCTAAACAAGCTGGGATTGGACTATGTTGATCTGTATCTGGTGCATTGGCCGGTAAAGGGCAAATATAAAGACACCTGGAGAGCGCTTGAAAAATTATACAGCGAGGGCAAAGCCCGTGCTATAGGCATATCCAATTTCCAAATTCATCATATTGAAGACTTACTGGCCGATGCGACCGTTAAACCTATGGTTAACCAAGTTGAATTGCATCCGCTGCTCAGTCAAGTGGAGCTGCGCGAATATTCAATTAAGCAGGGCATACAGATCGAAGCTTGGGCACCGCTCGCACAAGGACATTTACTTGATAATGAAGTGATCAAAGAAATCGCTCTTAAGCATAATAAATCATTAGCACAGGTCATTATTCGCTGGGATTTGCAAAATGGCATTGTAACCATTCCTAAATCAACGAATGAGCAGCGCATCATTCAAAATGCGGATGTATTTGATTTTGAGTTGTCCGCTCAGGAGATTGCCAGCATAGATGCCTTGAATCAAAACCATCGTTTTGGTTCGAACCCGGATACTTTTAATTTCTAGGACGCTGAAGCCGCATGAGAATATGTGTATAACTTAAAATATAGAAACCAGCTGGTGCTGTTATGCACTAGCTGGTTTCTTTTAAATTATAGGACTCTTTTGTTTGGGACACTATAGTTTTCTTGCTTTGACTACAAAAGTAACAGGAAGCATCTTTGCTTTTTTTGCAAAATCACTGTTATCGTTCCACGATTGCATAATTTCATCATCCGTTTGCTCAATCATTTGCTCAATGACAAATCCCGCTTTTGAGAGCGCGTTCACATAGGTTGATAGTTTACGGTCCGATAATGTTAGCGTAGCTTCATCAAGCGATACCGAATACCAAGATTCATCAAAATAAGATTTTTTAAAAGCAAGCATATTATTTTCTGCAACAACACATTTGTGTATAGGATGAGACCAACTGAAAATGAATACGCCGTCTTTTTCTAGGTAAGAAGCGATCCGGCGAAAAGTACCCTCAAGGTCGGTGGTCCAGCCTATGGCATAAATCGAATACACGAAGTCAAAATAATCTTCCGGTATACCACATTCATCTTCCATGGGAGAACAGATCAATTGTGCGGAAAGACCGCACGACGTTAAATGTTGCTTTGTCTTTTCGATTTGTTGTTCTGATATATCCATACCCCATAGTTCAGATGCTTTGCGGTCCCCCAGATACTGTAAGGATTGGCCGCTTCCACAGCCTATTTCCAGCATCTTTTTTCCTGAGATATCGCCAAAAAGTTGGCATTGTTCTTCTGAGACAAATGCTCCATATAAAGGAAGCGCGGTGGCTCCTAAGACTTCATTTCCTTTTGTATCCCAAAAGATGCTGTTTGTTTTATGTATAGAATTCTTGTCCATGTCGACCGAGATAGCGCTGCCAACCTCGCCAGCACCAATAATGTTTGTTCTTTTAACCGAGTTCTTGTCCATGCCGGTACCCTCTCCCAATATAAATAATATGAGCCAAAACGTATATCCCGACTTGCGTATTATCCCAATAATACCTATCGAACACTTTACACTATTGATCCCAAAATAATGTACCATTTTCCTATGAGTAAATCCACCCAAAATCTTCCATTCAGCAGCGACTTGATCTCGCAGATATGACTGATTCATCCTGTGGCAATGGCAACGGCCTGCAGCATGATATCAGTAAAGTACAACTCTCCAAAGGGTGATCGAACTTTTATTTTCTAGAAGAGGATGGCCGAAGTTTTCATGGATTTCTCGCAAGAGGAACTAGTAGCCTTATAAATTGGAACTATTCTGCCAGACACACGTAACCGATAAAGAAGATAGGTTCTTAGAAAGCTTAGGAGGTACTAATGAATTATAAAACTCTAAAAATTACTTTGATTACCCTATTGTTAGCAGTGTTGCTTCTACCCGCATCAAGTTTGGCCAGCAACGCTGTTCCAAGTCCTTCGGACTCTTTCTATGTTAACGATTTCGCTAATGTGATAGACCAGAAGACAGAAAATTACTTGGTGAACTATGGTGTTCGATTACACAAGGACTCCGGAGCACAGGTTGTATTGGTTACTGTCGATTCTACTGGAGGCACACCGATTGAGGAGTACGCTACTTCACTGTTTAATAGCTGGGGAATTGGCTCCGCCGAGAAAAATAACGGTCTACTGCTATTGCTCTCCATTAAAGATGATGATTACTGGGCGGTTCAAGGCAAAGGGCTGGAGACATCTTTAAGCAACAATACAATCTCAGGAATTCTCTCCAAGTCACTTGAACCAGATTTCGCAGTTAAAGCCTATAGCAATGGAGCACGTAAAGCCTACGGGGCATTTATTCAAAGCATGGGCGGAACATGGGCAGAACAGGTTAATGCCAAGAACTACGTCTCTGATAACGCTGGCGTATTCAAAAAAGTTACTAAAGATTATCTGAATGAAGCAAGCAACCGCTATGTGGCCACAACCGGAAATGGTATCTATGTGGTGACGGTCAAAAATACCGGTGATAAGAACCTGCAGGAATATGCTTATATGAAGTTTGCTTCAATCGGTGCTGGCCCGAAGGATGTAATGCTGGTGCTAGATATTGGTGGGGACAACTACCATGTACTGCAAGGTAAGGATATCGATACGATGCTGACCAATGAGTATATCAGCACAATTCTGGATGCCAACCTCGAAGCCCCTTTTGTGAAAAAAGACTATGGAACGGGCGCTACCGCTACCGCCAATGCCTTTTATAATTTCTTTTTATCTCGGGCTGATCAGCCACTAGGAACTACGGTAAATACAAGGAATTCTTCTCAAGCAATTGGAGCCTCAGGTTCCACAAAAAGTGATAGTGAAACCAACATGCCTGCAGTTATTATCGGTGTAGCTATAATTGTTGGTTTAGTTATGATCTTAGTAATCGCAGGAATTACTACTTCACGTCGCAACAGATACCTGGGATTGTACGGAATTCCGCTTGATCCATACAGCCATCGCAGTATTCGGCGTTATGGGAATTGGAACGGTCAAGCAGACTATGGCTATGGCAGCCGCTGGTATAATCGCCGTGAACACCTTAGACATTCACCACCACCTGCGCAGAACAGCTTCTTCGGGAATAGCGGAGGCGGCGGTTCCACAAATGGCGGTGGAGCGGGCCGACATTCCTCACATGATGAGAACGAAGGAGGCGGTGGCTCAAGCAGTGGAGGCGGTGCAGGGCGGCATTCCTCGGGCTCCTCTGGGTCCTCCGGCGGTAGCAGTTATTCCGGTGGCAGCAGCGGTGGAGGTTCTTCTTCCAAGGGCGGAGGCGGCAGTGCCAGCAGTGGTGGTGGCGCGGGAAGACATTAGCGCTGACAAATTTACTCGAGGTTGCGGGAGCTCTCTTTTATAGAGAGCTTTTGTAATTTCTGCTTCTTAACTAGAGTTTAATAAAATGAAACCTTTCATTTCTGCTTTTCGATTATTATAAAATAGATAAACTTATACTCTTTCTAATTTGAAGGTAAGATTCAGGGAGGAACCAAAGGAATGAACTCTTCATCATTACCCCAGCGTGCTACAGTACGCAAGAAGAAACCAAATCGCAAGCGTAAGAAAAGGGGATTCTTTCGTACCTTATCACGATTATTTCTGTTCTTCATCATTCTGTTATTTGCGGGGGCTGGCTGGTTGTACTTTGCCCCTTCGGCTCAAAACTATCGTTATATCATTGCAGATACATTGATTTCGTCCCAGCATCGCTATTTGGCTGAATATATTATCGGTGAAGCGGAATTGAAGGATAGAGTTACAGAGTATAATACCCGTTTTACACATATGGGCGACGAAAAAGATACTCACTCCATAGTGGTTACTCCTGAGGAACAAACGAAACCGCTTGTTGAAATTGAGAACATCTCAGGAACTGGCTATAAAGGGTTCGTGATGACCGTTAATGATCCGACGAAGGTTCGGCTCGGCATCCCTAACAAGCAGGGGGCCGGTGAAAAAGTATCCAGCATGGTGGAGCGGACAGGTGCCATTGCCGGGGTCAACGGCGGCGGGTTTGCTGATCCCAACTGGAAAGGTAACGGCTTCAAGCCCATTGGCGTCGTTATTTCCCAAGGAAAGCTATACTATAATGGACTGAGCGGAGATCACTCCACGCAGATTGTAGGCATTGATAAACAAGGAAAAATGCTTGCCGGGAACTACACGCTTGAAGAGCTTAGCAAGTTGGGAATACAAGAGGCTGTTTCGTTTCAGCCACGGATCATCGTCAACGGTAAAGGACTGATCAAGAATGCAGCCGAAGGCTGGGGAATTGCTCCAAGGACCGCTATGGGTCAACGAGCGGACGGAGCTATACTTTTTGTTGTCATTGATGGGAGACAGCCTGGCTACAGCATTGGCGCGAACCTTTATGATGTGCAGCAAATCCTGCTTAAACATGGAGCGGTAATTGCCGCAAATTTAGACGGGGGTTCATCTACCGTGCTGGTTAAAGACAATACTATTATCAATAAACCTTCATCTCAATATGGTGAACGGTATCTTCCAACTGCATTTTTGGTATTTGAACATCCTGAGCAGATTGATATCCCCAATGTATGGGAAGGTCTCGATCCTGCAAACATTGACGCTGGGAAGAAGTAAATAAACTAAATATTCTACAAGTCTGATTGATTTGCTTGGAATGAAATATGATTCTATGCTACGATATTCTCCAAGTAAGAACGGGTGTCCACTTACGCAGGAACAGCAGGTTTGGAAGAGGGGGAATGGGATTGACCTTGCAGCAGCTCCGCTACGCTATCGAAATTGCTAGTAGCGGTTCCATGAACGAGGCGGCAAAAAAGCTCTTTGTTTCTCAACCGAGTCTGTCCAATGCCATTAAAGAGCTTGAGAATGAATTTGGAATTACGATATTTGAGCGGACGAATCGTGGAATCAGCATTTCTGTTGAGGGAATGGAGTTTCTAGGTTATGCCCGCCAGATTATTGAGCAGACCGAGTTGATGGAGAACCGTTATACCGGAAAAAAACGCAGTCCGATCTACTTTTCTGTATCCACTCAGCATTATGCTTTTGTGACCGATGCCTTTGTTAAGCTCATGAAGGAACGTGATTTGGCCGAATTTAATTTTGGTCTTAGAGAGACGCAGACCTATGAGATCATTGAAGACGTGCGAACCCTGCGCAGCGATTTAGGTGTTCTGTATCTAAACGAGAGTAATTATAAGCTGATGAATAAGCTTTTTAGCGATGGCAATCTTAAATTTACACCACTGTTCATTACCAATCCGCATGTGTACATTAGAGCTGGACATCCACTTGCCCATAGGGAGAGCCTTTCCATTTATGATATTCTTCCTTATGCCTATGTCACCTTTGAACAGGGAGAGAACAACTCCTTGCATTTTTCGGAAGAGATGCTTAGCTTTGTGCAAATGGAGAAGAACATCAAAGTGAATGACCGGGCCACCCTGACTAATTTATTGATGGGTACGGATAGTTATACGATTGGTACTGGTATTTTGGTATCCGACTTAAATGGGGATGATCTGTTGACGATTCCTTTTGACAGCACGGAAGTATTTACGGTGGGTTGGATTGCTCTTAAAGACCGAAGACCGAGTGAGATTGCATCTACATATATAGAGATTCTGAATGACCTGGTTTCCCGAAACAGTTTCGATTTAAATCATTTCTTACTATAACGGCAGGAGGAACGTATGATTAGTCCAGTCATTGGAACCCGAAGAAGTGCTCCACCTTTTCGCTACGACATCGTCGGCAGTTTCCTCCGCACAGACAAGATTAAAGCAGCCCGTATGCAATATGAACATGGTCAAATTACAGCTCAGCAATTATATGATATAGAGACCGTAGAGATTACCAACCTTCTGGAGATCGAAAAAGAACTCGGCCTGCAGGGGGTAACGGATGGCGAATTCCGCCGTTCCTGGTGGCATCTTGATTTCTTTCTGGGTATTAAAGGTACACAGAAAATCAACTTAAATTCGGGAGCCGGACGGACGGAGGTCACTCAACGCGCAGAAACCTTTCGTATTGTCGACAAGATTTCTTTTGACAATCATCCGATGCTTAGACAATTTACGGACCTGTTGAGGTTGGCCGGTGATCGAACACCGAAAATGACGATTCCCTCTCCAGCCCTGTTTCACTTTGTAGAGGATTATAACGGTAATGAGGTTTATCCAGATCAGGAGACTCTTTATCAGGATATTATTACAGTTTACCGTGCAGCAATTCATGCCTTATATGCGGTAGGCTGCCGCTATCTTCAGCTAGATGATACAACCTGGGGAAGCTTGTGCAGTGGCAGGCATCGCGCCCATCTTCGCAGCAGGGGAATTGATCCAGATCAGCTCGCCAAGGATTATGTTCGGCTAATTAATGAGAGTATTGCTGACCGTCCCCACGATATGACCATTGCGCTTCATGTTTGCCGGGGCAATTTTCGTTCTACCTGGTTTGGCACCGGTGGTTATGAACCCATTGCTGAGGAGTTGTTCTCCAATGCTAAAGTGGATGCTTTTTTCCTGGAATATGATAATGAGCGCTCAGGAGATTTTGAACCCTTACGGTTTATTCGGGATCAATTCGTCGTATTAGGACTGGTAACCACCAAGCATGGCGGCCTCGAAAGTAAGGAACTGCTTAAGATGCGTATTGAAGAAGCGGCGCAGTATGTAGACATCGAGAAGTTATGTTTGAGCCCGCAATGTGGTTTTGCTTCGACAGAGGAAGGGAACATGTTAACCGAAGAAGAACAGTGGGATAAGATTCGTTTAATTACTGAAACCGCTAACGAGATATGGATTTAACATAAGAAGGATCACACCTAAGCAAGCACTGGGTGTGATCCTTTTTGCGTATCAACTTGTCGAAGAAATTCGTACTAAGGGTGGAGCAGCCGTATATTTGAAAATGGATGTGAACAATGAGGCTAATGTCCGTGAGGGTATACAGTGGAGCGTAGACAAATAGGGTCGACTGGATCTGGCTGTTAACAATGCTGGAATTGGCAAGAGACCAACACCTTTTGCTGAAACGGAGGGGATGTTATTCAATTTGCGGATTTGCCGGAGAGTAGCTGCCAAAACTCCAACTCAAAGGCATCCCGTGGGCGGTTAACATTCCCTGTTCTATATGAAAACAAACAGTCCGCTCTATCATTGGAGATCCACTAGTGTCGTCTAATTCCCATTGTACTTCAACTGTACCGCTTAATTGCAGCATTCTCCCCGAGTTGAAATCCAGAAACAATAACCCCGCTTGAGGATAGCCGCTCAGATTACCAAGCGTATTAAACATCGCATTCCCTTTATAATCAGGAAACGATATTGTTCGATCATCCAGAATTCGCACAAATCCAGGCATTCCGCCACGGTGAGAGGCATCAGCACCGTACTGAGGATGATGGCTGGTTATAAAAAAAGTATCTGCGGCTGCAATCAAACCTTTGGTTTCCTCATTCAATGCTGTTAGTCGCGTATAATGTCTTTCTTCCTTAGACTTGTCGTCAATGGACCAATCACGCGTCTGAATATACTTTGGACAATTGGAGTACACCTCTAGAGCCTGAAATATAAAGTTATTCTCATGAATTTCATGGATGAACCCATTTGTTCTCATCCTTCTTCTTGTGGCAAAATCGATTGCAAGAGTACCTAGCTTATTTCCCACAGACATACTGTTGTAGAAAGGGTCCTGCGGAGCAGGCAGAGCCTGGATTCGCAATGAATACGAATCCAAACCCTGTAGGAAACCGGGTTGTCCGAATAAGGCGGAGGCCCACATCCTGCCATCCTCCTGCGCAGCGCCTACAATCAGAAAGGGTTGAGCTTCCAAGAATTGTTGGGCTAGGGGCGGAATATCCGTATGGATACCTTGGTTACGCTCAGCAATGTGCCGGACTCCAGCAAGTTCTTGTACGCGTATTTCATCCGGATGATAGCTCATCAAAAGAAGCCGCAGGCCAGTCCGTTTGAAGGTGTGCTCGCATGGGCACTGACTCCAATACGGGCGTATATCTCCAGACGTAAGCCGTCCGGATCTGTGAAATAGATGCCTCCAGAATCTGCACCTTCGGAATGGATAACCATTCCTTCATAAATAAATGCTGCTCCATAAGCTTTTAGACGGTCTTTGAGTTTTTTCACATCTTCTACGGACTCCACTTCAAAGGCCAAGTGATGAAGCCCAGGCAACTGAGTGGAGAAGGTTCCTTCGCTTTGCTGCCATAGGGTTACCAAATTCTGTGTCTTGTCCCCAAGCAGCGCGAATTTTTTGTCCGGATCATCCGAATGAGTTCTCAACGTAAATCCCAATACCTCAGTATAAAACCGAATCGACCGTTCCAACTCCGTAACGTTCAAACCAATATGTCCTAATAACATTTCGACCACTCCTAACCGTTGTGATGGTGTTACAGGTATTATAATACAACGAAATGTTTTAACTTGTAAACACTAGTTTAGAAGGTTAGAATATGGTTATAGAACCTTTGATTGGGGATGGAGAATTTGGAGCCTTCAAGCTTTGTTTTTATAGGCAATCATTTCATTACTGACTTTGTAAATACGAGAAAAAATAAAAAGGGCATCCGCACAGAACTCCTGCACAGCATGGTGGATGTGCTGCAGTGGCTGGAACACGCCGGAAAGCGGCGATATGTTTCGGGAGAACTGGACGAGCTGCCTCCTCATAGACAGACTGAAATGTTCGAACGAATCCTGGCTTTTAGAAATTTATTGGAGCAAACCTTTGCCGGTCTTCATAGAGAAAAGCTTATCCCGGCAGCTTTTATCAAACATATAAATAAAGAACTTGTAGGATACAGCGGTTATTACCAGTTCGAAACGGAAGTTATACCATTTTCAATAGCCAGACACTACACAATTTCACAATTGCCGGCTTTATTTCTGGAAGAAACAGTACTTTTTCTCACGACTATGAAGTCCGACAATTTAAAAAAATGTGAAAATCCTGAGTGTATTTTGTACTTTTATGACACCAGCCGTAATCAGCAGAGACGTTGGTGCAGTATGGAAACATGCGGGAACCGTGTGAAGGTGAATCAGCATTATCATCGGAAAAAACAGGAGAATATCAACCTCAACAGCCTTAACAACTGACCTCTGCTAGTGGACGGGATAACTTGAACAAGGTTATAATAATTAACGATTGTTTATATCTAAAGCGAAGGTGAGCGGAACATTATGGGTCGTAAGTGGAATAATATTAAAGAAAAGAAAGCATCCCAAGATGCCAAAACAAGTAGTGTATATGCCAAGTTTGGTGTTGAAATTTATGTAACGGCAAAGAAAGGTGAACCTGACCCTGAAGCGAATCGTGCTTTAAAGGTTGTCCTTGAGCGTGCTAAAACATACAATGTGCCTAAAGCAATCATTGACCGGGCATTAGAGAAAGCAAGAGGCAATGGGGAAGAGAGCTTTGTAGAGTTACGATATGAAGGATTTGGACCTAGCGGTGCAATGCTTATCGTAGATGCGTTGACCAACAACGTTAATCGGACTGCCTCCACAGTACGCTCTGCTTTTGGCAAGAATGGTGGGAATATGGGTGTGAATGGGTCGGTATCTTATATGTTTGAGCCTACCGCAGTTATTGGCCTTGTAGGTAAAACTTCGGATGAAGTCATGGAACTACTGATTGAAGCCGAGGTTGATGTGCGCGACGTTCTGGAAGAGGATGACGCTGTAATTGTCTACGCGGAGCCGGATCAGTTCCACGCGGTACAAGAAGTATTTAAGCAGACAGGTATTCACGATTTTACCGTGGCTGAACTAACTATGCTTGCCCAGAATTACATAACCCTTCTAGAGGATGACCAAACTCAATTTGCTAAATTGATAGATGCACTAGAGGAACTAGAAGATGTGCAGCAGGTTTATCACAATGTGGATTCCGAGTAATAGCATCTAATTAGGATTCGTGAGTATGTATAATCTGACATCTACATAGCCACAATAACGTGAAAGAACGCTATTCACTTAGGAGGAATGTACGAGTTGGAGCACACACCAAAGCCTGATAAGAATTTAATTAATACGGTTAAGGATCTAGAGAAAGAACCCGTCACCAGTCAGCAAGCTCAGCAAATGGGTCAGAAGAAAAAAGACCTGCGTAAAGATATGATCAGAAGCGATGAGACATTTAAAGAGAACGATCGAAATACCTATCAATAAATAACATACTTCTTCAACAAACAGCAAGCTTCCATTAACCTGGATGCTTGCTGTTTTTGGCGTTTAATGTAGGAGTAACGTTGATCCTTAAGCAAATATAAGATACGATGCATAAAGACAAGTTTGACGGCTTAGCACGAGAAAGGGAATGAACATGACTAACAAGCTCTATTACAATTCAGCTTATCTACGCGAATGGCAAACAGACATCAGCAGAACGATTGAAAGGGAAGACGGGGTTTATGTCATCTTGAAGGACACCGCCTTTTATCCGGGCGGGGGTGGACAACCCTGTGACACCGGATATATTCAGGGTAATCAGGTGCTTGATGTAATCAGTGAAGGTGATGAGGTATTACATAAGCTAGCTCGTCTGCCCGAAGAGACTACGGTAGATTGCCAGCTCGACTGGAATCGAAGATTTGATCATATGCAGCAGCATAGCGGCCAGCATCTGCTCTCGGCAGTATGCCGCAATCTTGTACAGGCTATGACTGTAAGCTTTCATCTGGGCAATGATTATTGCACGATCGATATTGAGCTGCCCGAGCTTGCTCCAGAGCAGCAATCAGCCATTGAAAATGAAGTGAATCGACAGATTTACCGGAATCACAGCATCGTCAGTTATTTGGTCACTAGTGAAGAAATGGCCTCACTACAGCTTGTTAAGCAACCAAAGGTGACTGAGAATATTCGTATTGTCGAAATCAAAGAGGTGGAATACAACGCATGTGGAGGGACTCATGTGTCCTCAACAGGCGAAATTGGAATAATCAAGCTGCTGAAGGCTGAGAAGCAAAAGGGAAATACCCGGATATATTTCAAATGTGGAACCCGCGCTCTGGAAGAATTTAATGAGAGCTTGCGGATTTTGAGTGTGTTGTCCACCAAATTCAATACGGGTAAAGATGAGATTATCGACCGAATAGAGAAGTGGGTGAACGAACAGAAGCTACTGCAGATTGAAATGGCTTCTCTTAAAGAAAAGAATGAACATTATATAGCGCAGGAGCTGTTAGCCAATCCTGAAGGCAATATCATTGCGCATGTGTTCGAGGATAAGTCGCTTAAGGATTTGCAAAGCTTAGCCACTACGCTGGTTGCCGCAAGCGATTTCCTCATTCTATTAGCAACGGCTGCTGAGAATAAGCTGGTATTGGCACATAACGGGAGCACTGAGTTTTCCTGTGGAGCGCTCTTCAAAACACATTTGAGTGCTTTTAACGGAAAAGGTGGAGGCAGTGATAAAATAGCTCAGGCCGCATTCCCGACTTGGGAGGACACCTTGGCATTTTATGAACATATAAAAACCTTATGTTTCACAACATAAGGCGATCCAGAAAAAAGGACCTGACCCCGGTTTCATTCCAGGTGCTCAGGTCCCATCATCATTTACATCAATTATAGTCTGTACTTGCCTACGCCATTAATAGAACAGAAGAGGCCTTAATAACAGCAGTAACCGTAGAGCCTTCTTTCAGCTCCAAATCGCGTAATGCTTCCATGGAAATAATAGAGGTTAACGTCTGGCCAGCAGTTTCCACGACAACCTTCGCATTAACCTGTCCCTCTTCAATAGAAATAACCTTACCTTCGAACTGATTTCTGGCGCTGATCTTCATTTCTCATCCATCCTTTTCTCCTAATCTTATTATAAGCATCTATGTCGCAATTCTGGATGTACTTCATGAATTACACTCTAAATATACTTGAATAATACTAAACATATCTTAAATAGACAAGTATAATGAAATGAAAAATCAGAATATGTTCCTTTTATATCAAACGGCTACCCCAAAAATGTCCTGTTTCATCAATTTCTATAAATAATTCAGAATAACAGTGAAAAAAATCAGGGCAAACTGTTTTTTCAGCGGTTTCCATAATACCAGTATCCATATTCCCCTGCGGATGAGAAAATACTTCTTTCATAGAAGACTTCGTGCTATAACTTGGCATCTGGGTAAAAACCTTAAGTCGCTCTCCCGTCTGCACATCGATGATTATTAGCATGAACGAAAGATTGTCTTTCGTATATTCATCCTCCTCTAACATTCCGATTTCTCGTCTTCCCCATACGGCTATCGTATGCTCGTTGATCCAAACTACTGGTTGAGAACCCGACTACGCTTGATGATGGTTACCTCCTCGCTTGTGATAATGATCTTTGCGGTTGATAAATCCCGTACACGCAGTTAATCCACACTTTACAGAGTGCCTATATACTAGAGTGGAACAAACTATGAATGCTAAAGGATGGCTGACATAATGGGAATCCACAAGTACTTCCGGTCTCTGAATGAATTGGAAAGAATCATACGCTGTCCGGGAAAGTTCAAGTTCGAAGAGCATAGCGTGGCAGCCCACTCGTGGAAAGTAGTACAATATGCAAAGACATTGGCAGATATCGAAGAGAAAAATGGTGCAATTATAGATTGGAAGAAGCTTTATGAAATTACAAGTAGTCATGATTACGGTGAAATTTTTATTGGAGACATTAAGACTCCGGTTAAACACTCTTCCATTCAGCTGCGTTTGCTGATTCAGCAGGTTGAGGAAGGGATGGTCAATCATTTCATCGAAGAGCATATTCCGGAAGAGTTCAAAAGTATCTTTTACAATCAATTGCGTGAAGGAAAAGATGACTCTGTAGAAGGTCTGATTCTGGAAGTCGCCGACAAAATGGACCAGGTCTACGAGGCATTTGCCGAGCTGCAAAGAGGAAACACCGAAAAAGAATTTGTTGTCATGTACCGTAATGCCCTAATAAAAATAAAGAATATCGATTTAAAATGTGTGGAGTATTTCCTGGAGCAGGTTTTGCCGGATATGGTGAATGAAGAAACGATATCTTCGATTGATATTAAACGCATTACTGAGGAAGCTCTTGCTCTATAGGGAATTTGCTAATCCTATACTGGGCATGCTGTTTATTCCTCAACTCACCCCAAAAAAAGACGATCTTCAATTCGTTGCTGAATTGAAAGTCGTCTTTTTGAATTTCTATTATGAATAATGTTACTTGTCTTGTAAAAGTTACTTGTTATCTAATTGCATGGCTGGACCGAAGAACTCATAGTGAATTTGCCCTTCAGTCATTCCCAGGGTTCGCAATTCGCGAATCATAGCTTCCATAAAAGAAACGGGTCCGCATACATAGGCATCTCCGGTGGTATCGACATAGGTTTCCAGCACCTCACGTGTGATGATGCCATTCGCTTCACTCGAATAGAACATTTTGTATTTCGCGTTGTTCATATTCGCAGCATGCTTTTCAACATCATCACGAAAAGCGGCGAGTGCTTCATTCCGCGCAGCATGTAGGAAAACAGTTGGCCGGTCCGGCGTTCTGGTCGCTACTGTTTCGAGCATGCTCATCATGGGTGTGATGCCGACACCAGCTGAGATAAAAGCTAATGGTGTAGTTTGTGTTACATCAAGCAAAAATTCACCGGCAGGGGCGCTCACTTCGACAGTGTCTCCCTCATGGATCTGCTTATGAAGAAACACAGAGACGACGCCATTCGGATCATTGTCGGCTTCGCGTTTCACAGAGATCCGGAATTCGTCCGGTCTTGTTGCCTGTGACAGGCTGTACTGGCGAATCATAGTATATTCCTCGCCTGGAATTAAAACGCGGAGGGAGATGTACTGACCTGGTTTGAATTCCGGTACGTTGGAGCCGTCTGCCGGTTTCAAGTAGAATGAGGTAATAATGTCGCTTTCCTGTTTCTTTAAAACGACTGTAAACGGTTTGAAGAAGTTCCAGCCATTTTCTTGTTCCCGCGCTTCTTTGTACATATTTGCTTCTACACCGATAAAGGCTTCCGCAATAACGCCGTAGGCTTCTTCCCATGCAGTAAGAATTTCAGCTGTTGCAGCATCGCCTAATACTTCCTTGATCGCTTTCAGTAAAAATTCGCCGACGATCGGGTAATGCTCCGGCTTGATCCCCAGGCTGACATGTTTATTGGCGATCTGGACAACTGAAGGTAAAATGTTTTCTAGGTTATCGATATGGACAGCCGCTGCGTATATTGCATTCGCGAGTGCGGCCTGCTGGCGGCCCTGTGCCTGGTTGGCGTGATTAAATATGTTAAGGAGTTCAGGATGAGCGTTGAACAAATTCTGGTAGAACACTTTTGTAATAGTTGTGCCATGCTCCGCTAAGACTGGTGCGGTTGATTTGACGATATCTCGTGTTTCTTGGGATAATATATAAACCACTCCTTTCATTACTATGAATTTAATATATACTTATCTCCACCTAAAAGATATATTTAAAATACCACTTTAACGAAATAGACAAATAATATATTCTTTTATGTAATATAGATCACATACTAAAGCCATAGGTGGAGAGAAAAAATGAGACTTACTATGTACACCGACTTTTCCTTGCGAATTCTACTTTACCTCGGGGCAAAAGAGCGAAGTGAACTGTCAACTATACAGGATATATCGGAGGCGTATCATATCTCCAAAAATCATTTGATGAAAGTTTCCCATGAACTCGGCAAAGCGGGGTTCATCGAAACAGTTAGGGGACGGGGAGGGGGCATCCGGCTGGCTCATGCACCTGAAGAGATTAATATCGGGGAGGTCATACGCCGGATGGAAGATGACTTTCACCTCGTCGAATGTTTCAACTCTGCCACTAACAGCTGCCCGATCTCCCCAGTCTGCGGGCTAAAAGGGGTTCTTGGCAGAGCACTGCATGCGTATTTAAATGTACTTAGCGAATATACACTTCAAGATTTACTCTTGAATAAAAATGAGTTGCAGGCGATTCTACAGCCACAGCGT
Organism: Paenibacillus monticola; assembly: GCF_009664975.1. Lineage (GTDB taxonomy): Bacteria > Bacillota > Bacilli > Paenibacillales > Paenibacillaceae > Paenibacillus_AQ > Paenibacillus_AQ monticola. The sequence goes on along the minus strand of NZ_WJXB01000007.1, from coordinate 246,395 downwards.
ATCGACAACTAAAATATCAATGTGTGCTGCTCCAATATTCGGGCTGTATTCAGCATGGGCACCTCACGGGAATTGAAAAGAGTATTAAGATAGTGATTTTATCAATTCCCCTCGTAGGATTGCTGAATCTCAGCATCTGGCTTACACTGATGATAGATAAATTTATTTTAGGAGGATAAGAAACATGAACTATCGTCAATTGGGCAATACCGAGTTAAAGGTAAGTGAGGTCAGCTTCGGCACGTGGGCTATTGGTGGTGATTGGGGTACCAATCGGGATGAGGACGGAATAAAAGGGCTTGCTCTTGCTATGGAGCAGGGCGTCAATTTCTTTGATACCGCGGATGTATACGGCTCCGGTCATGCTGAGGAACTGCTTGCCAAGGCTACTAAAGGTAAAGCGGACAGTATACATATTGCCACTAAATTCTGCCGCTTCGGCGACATTCATGATCCAGAGAACTATACAGAGCAAAAGGTAAGGGAATATTGCGAACAAAGTTTGAAACGCTTACAAAGAGAACGGATTGATCTGTATCAAATTCACTGCCCACCCATTGAGATTATGCGGGATGGAAGTATTTTCGCTGTGCTGGATAAGTTAAAGCAAGAGGGCAAGATCCGCCATTATGGCGTAAGTGTGGAGACGATAGAAGAAGGCCTGTTATGCATGAAGTCTCCAGGTGTGAAGGCGCTCCAAGTGATTTTCAACCTTTTCCGTCAACAACCAGCGGAGTTACTGTTGCCGCAGGCACAGGCCAACGGGGTGGGCATACTCGTTCGTCTACCTCTAGCCAGCGGATTGTTAACAGGTAAGTTTAAGGAAAACAGCACGTTCCAAGCGAATGATCATCGGAATTTTAACGCAAATGGTGAACAATTTAATGTGGGAGAGACCTTTGCCGGACTTCCATTCGTCAAAGGTGTAGAATTGGCTCGCGAACTGGAGTGGATTGCGGATGGACGCGGCAATATGGCGAGAGCCTCAATGCGCTGGATTCTTGATCACCCTGCAGTTACTTGTGTAATTCCTGGATTTAAGAATGAAGCGCAAGTAGAGGATAACCTCTCAACACTGAATGTTCCTTCTTTTGCACCGGAAGAAATGGACCGTTTGAGTAGCTTCTACCAGAATCAGGTTGCTCCGTTTATCCGCGGCGGAGTATAAGTACAAAAAGATTGATCATCCGCAATAGATGATCAATCTTTTTTTGCCTATTTGTCCTAATGTGAAGTATGGGAGTAATGTGTGGTGCCGCCTTTAATATGAACTGGCTTGTCTTCAATGGAAACCCATACGTCTATTGCCGAGTTGTTGCGAATCATGGTGTGGTCAGCACTAATCTTCAAAGAATGCAGCGCGGTGACGTAATCATAGATCTCGATATTAGTCGCATACCAAATATTCGAGTGCCCCCCGGCCTTTTGACAAAAAGCTTCGATCAGTTCCCAGTTGCTCTGTCGCTCGAACTCAAAGCTGTGGCCCCAAATATAGCAGAGGTTCAGTTTCTGTGAGGGTCCTTGCAGCGTAAAGCGTTCCCAGATAGTATGAATATCCTCATTGTGATGGCAGGTGGGATGCCATTCCATAAAATTGAGCGGAAGGTCAAAATGATAAGTTGAGGAGACGGTCCGGCTATACTCGATCCCTGCGGATTGAAGTGGAGCGATAATTGCTGGCGAATAGGTTCCGAATGGATAGGACATCCCGCGGATTGGATAATCAACTAAAGGCTCCAGACGTTTACGGTCTTCAAGCAGTTCATCGACAACCATTGGCAATGGCAGTCTTTCTAAATGTGGATGGGTAACGGAGTGCGCTGACACCTCATGATTTTTGAAAATACGTTGTACGTCTTTCACGGTTAAGAATCCCGGGGCATTCAGCATTGAACTGTTCAGATGGAAGGTAGCTTTAATTCCATACTTATCAAAAATACCCGCTAGTCGAATATCATAGTGTTGTCCGTCATCATAGCTCATCGTGAGTGCTTTGGACATTCCGCCTGGAAAAAGGTTAAATTGCAGTTTCATAGTTTCACACCTCATGGATAGAGTTATACTTACTAGTTTTGCTCATAAATGTACTATATAGCGCTAAACCTGAAATACCAACCCTTTTTTAAACGACGAACAATATTTCACTGAGTTTAAGAATAACTATAATGGATCTTTAATATCACTGACAATAAAAAGAGGAAATGCTAACTTCTCAAGAAGGTTGGAGGTGCTAAGAGTGAGTGAAGGGGTTAAAGAGACAGTAACCTACTCTTTATACGGAAATGGCACTGAAACAGATAGCTATTACGTGGATGTTGCTTCGTTTACCGATGAATACATGGAAAGAATACGCAAAGAACAGTCGATAGAAGAATTCAACCATTACCTTGCTGAAAAAGAACTGGAACCGATGGATTCCGCTGTATATGGCCTGGAATTCCTTATGATTGGCGTATTGTGGAAAGTGTATGGGCGTAGAGCAGCTGCAGGAAGTATGTATGTAGGTAAGCTGCTTTCATCCGTTTATAGTCTAAGAAGCAGAAGTACAATTGCAAGAAGTGCGATAGACCGGCTGAAGGGAATTGCGGGTACAACGATTTTGGCAAGAAACAGACAGCATGAATGCACAATTGATTTGAAGCAATTCGGAAGGCTGCTGGGTTGGCTGCAGGCAAGCGGAGAATTTGAACAAGAGAGCAAACGCTTGGCAATCTGGTTCGGTTATTTGACAGCAAACACGCCACGCGAAAGTCAAAATAAGCTGCTAAGAGCTGTGCGACATGCCAACTGGTTTGAACAGAGAAGTGAGGAACGGTTAGGCTGTTATACGTTGAGAGTAGATGCTTATATTGAGAATAACCTTGAACGGCTAACATGGAAGGAAAACCGCATCTTCTGCAGCCGTAAAAGGGTGGAATATCATTTGAATATGGTGGGTGCGGAGATCATGAATCGGGCGTTTCACGACAGTTTTGCCGCAACCAAAGAAAAAAGAGTGTTCCTTCCCGTCTGCATGCGAAATAAGTCAGGTGAAGTCTGTAAAGCAGTAAAAGAAGGGGAGGGATACCTCTGCAAAAGCTGCTCCAAGGACTGCCAGGTTAATATGATCACCGCTATGGCCAAAGAATATGACTGTAAGGTGTTAATTATCCCCCATGCCTCCACGGCATTCGGTCATCAGCGTGTCCGAGAGGGGGAGGTTGGAATTGTTGGCATAGCTTGCGTACTGAATCTCATCTCAGGAGGATATAAAGCCAGAGAAATGGGATATCAGCCCCAATGTGTGCTGCTCCATAATTCGGGCTGTATCCAGCATTGGCACCCTACAGGAATCAAAACGAGTATTGATCTGGATCGATTAAAAGACATTTTGAATATGCTCCCTTTACAGGTTGATAAACAGATATAGTTCCTTTCTCCTGTTATTAGTTCTTATATCCTGTTTTTCCCAAAATAAACCTCTCAACTACCAACATTATCCTCCTGCCAGCCGATAAACTGTTTTGGAGCAGTTGAATTCATCGAAATCAACTGCTCACTACTGGATACAGGAGAGAACTCATGAAGAACTCGTTTACACACAAGCGAAAGCCCCACTTTTTGTGGGCACATATTTTAATTACATTGCTTTTGTTGATCGGCAGTGTCCCAGCTGTACCTGCCACAGCTGTTCACGCAGAGGCTACGGATTATCTGCTGTCGTTGAACAGGCCCGTGTATGCTTCTTCTTCACTTGGCGGGGGCACCCCGGATTTGGCCGTAGATGGAAATAATTCTACGCGGTGGGAAAGTGTCTGGCAGAAGGACCCGCAATGGATTTATGTGGACCTTGGAGCCAGTGCTTCGATATCCAGAGTTTCAGTTCAATGGGAAGGTGCATATTCCACAGCTTTTGAATTTCAGACTTCCGAAGATGAAATCAACTGGAGTCCTATCTATTCCACTGTAGAAGGCAAGGGTGGACTAACCGATGAGGCTGTTTCGGCAAAGGGGCGCTATGTCCGTGTATACAGCTCGAAACGTGCACAGCAGAACTACGGCATCTCCATTTGGGAGTTCAATGTTTATGGAACCGGCGGCATCAACTTGCCTCCAAAACCGGATGCTGCCAATATTGCTAAGAATAAGCCAGTAGTTGCTTCTTCTTTGGAGATTGATGAGCCTAGCCGATCGGCTGAGGATAAAGCCAAGATGAAGGAAAAGGATTATTTGGCTATCAACGCCGCAGACGGGGATTCGAATACCCGCTGGGCGTCTATTTTCAAAGAGAATGAGTGGATTTACGTCGATTTGGGCAAGAAAAGTGAAATCGGCAGCGTCGTATTTAATTGGGAAGCAGCTTATGGTCGCGCCTACGATATTCAGGTATCTGATGACGCACAAAGCTGGACAACGATTTACCGTCAATTAAATGGATCTGGCGGTAAGGAGACGATCCCCCTTTATGCCAAAGCGCGTTATGTGAAAATGGTGGGTATCGGGCGCGCAGGTACTAATGGTTATTCCCTGTTTGACTTTGAGGTGCATACATACCGTGACGGAGATCCAAAATCTACTTACGAGATTCCGGACATTCCTGTTGCCTCCAAGGTTCAGGTCGGAGCAGGCAGTTATGAGATTAATGATATCACCCAGCTTGAACCCAAAAATCCTAAATACCGGACATCAGACATTGATGCGCCGATTCCATCCAACGACTGGTGGCAATCGATCCTAATCTCCAAACTTGGGGATGGTAATAGTCTGATTACACTGCCGTTTAAAAACCGCTACACCAAACAGGGGCTGGCTATACTGAATCCCGGTGCCGGTTATGCTTCCGCTGATGGAGGTTCGATGGATGCTGATGGCGATCCAGATCTGTATTTGTCGACAAACACCATTAACCCGGCGGATATGGAAACGAAAATTTCCGGTTATGGCGATTATTCGGCCAGTGTCATCTTAAGTGATGACGATACGGCAAAGATGAGTACTACTTTTGTCAAAGGTTCCCCGTTTCTCTACAATACGTTCGAGAATCCCGATGCAATAATTATTCAATCACCGGTAATGACTCGTCTGTTTGACGACAATAACAATCCTGTCTTGGTAAATGACGGTGATGTTGTGACAGCAGATCACATCGGAATCGAAGTGACCAATAAGGACAAAGCGCCTACTCCGCAGACATTCGTCCGCAGCTACGGTATATTTGCTCCTCCGGGAACTGTATTTATGAAGCTTGGCAATACGATTAAAATCAAGCTCAGTGGGGATGGCGATTATTTATCGCTTGCTACGCTACCTTCTGCTCTTGAATTAAATGAATTTTATCAACATGCCTATGCTTTCGTATCCAATACAGAAGTTGCTTACCAATATGATCAAGCTTCTTCGATGGTATCCACAAGCTTTCATTCCGTTACGGAACTGAAACGGCCGGGATTCTCCAAGGATACGATCATGGCACTGCTGCCGCATCAATGGAAAATTTCATCCACACCTCTAACAGAGATGACGTATCCATCCATCCGTGGCGTTCTCAAGGTTGCTGAAGGCAATACTTTTACAACCTCTGACCGCTTCTACGGAATAATCCCCCAGTTCGTGGAACCCGATGATTCGACATATTCCCGAGCTCAATTGATCGCTTATTTGGATCAACTGGATGCGGATTTGACCGGGAATTTAATGATCGCCGATCCATATTGGCAAGGGAAGAAGCTGCATCCATTATCGCTGGCAGTGCTTATAAGCGATCAACTGGGTGACACCGAACGCAGAGACCGCTATCTTGCTGATTTGAAGACCATTTTGACCGATTGGTACACTTATTCACCGGATGAGCCGCTTCATTCGTATTATTTTCACTACTCGCAGGAATGGGGCTCAGTATTTCCTTATGCCAGCGGCTTTGGCGTAAATACCGGATTAACTGATCATCATTTTACATATGGGTACTACATCTTTGCTTCTGCTGTTCTTGCCACATATGATAAGGGATTCCTCAACGACTATGGCGATATGGTAGAAACACTGATTCGCGACTATGCTAATCCGTCCAAAACGGATAGCGAATTCCCATGGTTCCGTAATTTCGATCCTTATGAAGGCCATTCATGGGCTGGTGGCTACGCCGACAACCGCAGCGGTAATAACCAAGAGGCTGCAGGTGAAGCCTTGTTTAGCTGGGTTGGCGAATACATGTGGGGGCTGGTCACCGAGAATAACACCTATCGGGATGCTGGCATCTGGGGATTTACGACAGAAGAGAAGGCAGTAGAGCAATACTGGTTCAACTATGACCATGACAACTGGGTGGAAGGCTATGATCATGCCACGGTTGGGCAGGTGTACGGAAGTGCCTATCTGTTTGGTACGTTCTTCTCCGGAGATCCGCAGAGCATATATGGCATTCATTGGCTACCGCCTGCGGAATGGATGACCTATTATGGACGTGAGCCTGAAAAGGCTGCAAGTTTGTATACAGGCTTAATCAAGGATCTCGGCCAACCAGAAAATACATGGCAGCATATTATCTGGCCTTTTGAATCGATTAGTGATCCGCAAACGGTACTGGATAAATGGGATACGACTAACATGCAGCAAAATGAAGCATTTAACGCCTATTGGTTCGTTCACAGCATGGCGACACTGGGCAGCCGGACGATGGATATTTGGGCAGACGACCCGGCGGTAACAGTCTATAAAAAAGCAGACAGCTATACTGCGCAAATCTGGAATCCTTCGGGAAGCTCCAAAACAATTCATTTTTACAATGCGACTGGTGTCTTAGGCTCTGCAACCGTGTATCCAAACGCATTGGTTTCTGTTGATCCGACAAAAGTTACGGTTGTGGATGCTCCAGATCCGTCAAATGGCGTTCAATACCTTGACCGCTCCGACTGGGTGATCACCACTTCCGCAGGTTCTGAACCGGTCAGCAATCTGGTGGACGGTAAGCTGGATACGCGCTGGTCATCAGGACGGGCGCAGAACGGGGCGGATTGGCTCCAAATTGATTTGGGTTCTGAACAAACCTTTGACACACTGTTTATGAATTCAGGTACCAGCTACGGTGATTATGCGAATAGCTACGAAGTGTTGGTATCTAGTGACGGTGTGAACTGGGGGGATGCTGTTGCAAACGGAAAAGGCACTTCTCCAAGTCTGGCAGTAGCGATGACTCCCCAAACGGCAAGATACATTAAAATTGCTCTAAAGGACTCTGCTGACAACTGGTGGTCCATCGCTGAACTGAAGATTGCCAAATTCGGCAAAAAATTGATCGAACATCCTGAAAGCTCGCTCGAAGATCGTTCAGGTTGGAAGATCACCGCTTCCTCCACGTATGCTTCTGACATTACAGCAAATATACTGGATGGCTCGGCAGCCACTCTTTGGTCAAGCGGTCGTGAGCAGACGAATGGCCAATGGCTTCAAATCGATCTGGGGTCCAAGCAGAGCTTTGATTCTATCGTTTTAGACCCTGGAAATTCCGCTGATGACTATCCTCGTGGATATAAGATTGTGGTTTCCGATGACGGGGAGCAGTGGAGAACTGCGGTAGCTTCCGGCAAGGGTGCGCCGGGTACGATGGCGTTATCCTTTAAGACACAAAACGCTCGTTATATTAAGCTCCTGCAAACGGGTGAAGCGAACAAATGGTGGTCGGTCGCCGAGCTTACCGTCCATAATTATGGCATTGGTAAACAAAAGCTTGTTGCATCAAATGGCTGGCTGTTGACTTCATCCACAACGAGCGGTGAAAGTACTGCCGCTATGTTGGACGGTGACAAAAATACACGCTGGTCTTCAGGCCATGAGCAGACCAATGGCCAATGGATTCAACTTGATATGGGAAGTGAACAAGCGGTTGATCAAATCGTCATGGACAGCGGGAGCAATCGCGATGATTATGCCCATGGATATGAGGTTTACGTCTCAAAGGACGGGAAAAACTGGGGAAGTACTGTCGCTTCGGGTGAAGGCAAGAATTCCTTCGTAACTGCAGCGTTCCCGCTGCAGACCGTCCGCTATCTTAAGGTAGTACAAACGGCAGCAGATTCTCACTGGTGGTCCATTTCCGAACTCAAGGTATTTACTAAGGATGACGATCTGCCTGAGGAAGTGCTTGACGAGCCAATTGCGCTCGATCGCTCCCCATGGACAGTAACGGCATCCACGTATGCCAGTGATGCCCCAGCAGCTAACATGCTGGATGCCGATAAGGGCAGCCGCTGGACTACCGGAGCCCCACAAACGGCAGGCCAATGGATTCAGTTAGATCTGGGCAGTTTACAAAACTTCCGTGAACTGACTCTAAACTCTGGCAATAGTGAGAATGACTACGGCCGGGGTTACCAAGTTCTTGTGTCCAAAGACGGAGTCAACTGGAGCCTGGTAGCGGAGAATGAAGCAGCCTCGAAGTCTATCGTGGAAACCTTCCCGCTGCAGAGCGCTCGTTATGTAAAAATTATTCAAACGAAGGAAGCACCCGCGTGGTGGTGGTCTGTATCGGAGTTAAATCTTTACAAATAGCTAACTTGATAGTGTAACATTGAAACCCACCAGGTCCTGGTGGGTTTCTTTACTGATTGTAGCTTAATAACAACATTCAGTAATTAATTGCGTCTGGATTGCGCTAAGTTCGTTGGGCTTAATCATCGCTGTGCAGCCTGTTGCAATGGCAATCTGAGTATCTTTGCGTTTGCAAGAGTTACTCGTCCGATGACCTCTTTTGTTGAAAGGTCGAATAGATCCTTTACTTCAATCCAGCAGTGGATGATATTGTTCATCCTAGACTTAAGTCTAGAATAAGATCCGTCTGTAGGTAGATGCTTTAACATAAATCCCCCTCTATACTTAAGTTAACTGGTAAGAGGAGGGTTTTCGTATATGAAGAAACAAAGTGCTCTACATAGCTGGTCGATGCTTTTGATGTCCCTGCCGAAGGGAATCTTAGCCTTTGTGATCGCGGTAGCCGGCATCTGTATCAGCTTGCCGTTAATCCTGTTATGGGTAGGACTGCCTTTACTGGCATTGACACTTAAGACATGTCAACGGATGATGACCAAAGAAGGGGAACAGGTGGGACGGTGGCTCACCAACAAAGAGCAGCAACCATCCTCCACAGATCATCTATCGGAACTGCGTTGGCAGGGATGGCGGTCATTAGTCACTGTCCTCAGTCAAGCACGGACATATCGGGCGGTTGTGTACAGTTTAGCGCAACTTCCTATAGGGATTGCGAGCTTTACCATTGCCATCGTTCTGCCAGTTACGGCGGTTGCCGTAATGCTGACCCCTCTAGCCTTCAAGATCAGTACAGAATGGTCACTTCCCTTTGATCTGAATTCCTACGACCCTGTACTGTCGTTTCTGTTTACAGACCTGGATGCATCCGAACGGGCCTGGGCAGTCGGCGGTATCGGGCTGGTTCTAGTCTTGCTGGTGCCGCTGTTCCTAAGAGCAATGGGTCGCCTTTATGCCGCATGGATTCAGGCAGTAGCACGTACACAAGATCATTCAACAACCCTTTGAAAAAAAACGCCCCCAAATGATTAACACTACATAACCGTTCTCCTACCACGTGTTTACTGGAACCCGCATAAATTGCGGGTTTTCTTTTTTTTTACAACACTAATTCTTGTATTTCACTATCTTGCTCTTACATTCCAAAATGCGTACAAATGCCCCTTGGCAGGGGTATACTGTCGTCAATGGAGGTAATTGTGATGACCAATGGAGAACAGAAGTTGAGCGAGGAACAATGGCAGGCTATACTGAATAACGATGTTTCATGCGATGGAGAATTTTTCTATGCGGTTAAGACGACTGGAATATTCTGCAGACCCTCCTGCAAGTCCAGACTGCCTAAGCAAGAACATGTTCGTATATTTGAGAATGCACAAGAAGCATTAAGCGCCCAGTATCGGCCTTGCAAACGATGTAAGCCAACCGGAGAAAGACTACCGGACAAGGAATGGGTCTCCGTCATAACGGAGTATATTGAGCACAACTTTACAGAGCCTCTAACGCTTGAGATCCTAGCCGAAACCTGCCACGGCAGTCCGTATCATTTACACCGCACCTTTAAGAATATTATGGAAAAGACTCCCCTGGACTATATACAGCAAAAGAGAATCGAGAAGGCTTCCGAGTATCTGGTCCATACAAATATGGCTGTGACTGATATTGCGCGGAAGGTTGGAATTCCGAATACCCCCTATTTTACAACTCTGTTCAAAAAAAGAACGGGCTGTACGCCTACTCAGTATCGTCAGCAGCACCAGCAGGAAGCGAGTAACGCGATACAATAAAAATTGGAGGTAGCTAATCATGAATACTAAAATAAACTCACAGTTATATTGGACTTTGTTGGCATATCAGGACTGGAACTTATATATGGCCGCGACAGACCATGGGTTGAGCTACATTGGCTCCCAGAACAAACCTTTTTCAGAAATGGAAGCATGGCTCAACCCCCGTTTCCCGGGCAGCCCATTGACTCAGGATGATGCCAAGCTCCAGCCGTATGTGGGAGAGTTGATCGAATATTTGGAAGGAGAGCGGAGGAACTTTACACTTCCGGCTGATTTCCGTGGAACGCCGTTCCAGCTAATGGTATGGAAAGCGCTCGGTGAAATACCTTATGGAGAGACCTGGTCCTATTCGGACATTGCCCTGCATATTGAGAAACCAACTTCTGTCCGTGCTGTGGGAACGGCGATTGGGGCAAATCCGCTCCTGATTACAGTTCCCTGCCACCGCGTTATTGGCAAGAATGGCAACCTTACTGGCTATCGAGGGGGTCTGGACATGAAGTCCCGACTGCTGAATTTGGAACAAGGGACGGCATATATCAGACCAAACGAAGTAGTGTAAGGCTGCCGAAATCAATGACAAGGAGTAGTATAGTAGTGGGGAAATCGATCAGAACACAGATATTTGAACAAATAGATGAGAACTATTAGACTTTTGCAGCATGAAACGCAAATCAACAGCGGAATCAAAGAAATGAAATGAGGTGATGAAACTGATCATTAGTGCGAGCAGACGAACAGATATTCCTGGTTTTTATTCAGATTGGTTCATGAATCGGCTCCAGGAAGGGTATGTTCTAGTGAAAAATCCGAGAAATCCAAACCGCACCAGTCGGATCAATTTAAACCCTGAAGTAATAGACTGCCTCGTGTTCTGGACGAAAAATCCAAAACCGATGCTTAAAAAGCTGGATATCATAGAAAAAATGGGCTACCCATTTTACTTTCAATATACGCTAACACCCTATGATACAAAGGTTGAGAAAGGTTTGCCTCCTAAAGCTGAGCTTATGGAAACCTTCAAAAGACTTAGTGACCAGATCGGTCCCGAGCGAATAGTTTGGCGTTATGATCCTGTGATAATTAATACGGAGTTCAGTGTGGAGTATCATCTGGATGCCTTTGGGAAGATGGCTGATGAGCTTGGAAAGTATACCCACAGGTGTATTTTCAGCTATATTGACCTTTATCCAAAGGTTCAGAAGAGGGTGAAGGGCATAGTGGAGGATGAGGTAAATGAGTTGAATATGAACCGCATCGCCGAAGGCTTTTCCACAATCGCAAGTGAATATCAGCTAAGCTTATCTACCTGTTCGGAGACGATTGATCTTAGCTCATTCGGAATTTCTCATGCTGCTTGTATTGATCAAAGTATGGTGGAGGAGATAATCGGCTGCCCCATTCGTGCTAAAAAAGACCCAAATCAACGTATGGCCTGCGGATGTGTAGAAAGTGTTGATATAGGCAGCTATGACAGCTGCTCCTACGGCTGTATGTATTGCTACGCCACGACAAGCCAAGATACCGTGTTGAAAAATATGCGGCAACACAATAAAAAATCACCCATTTTGATTGGGGAGCCGAACCCTGACCATTTGGTTACCGACAGGACGGCAAAGTCGCAGAAAATAACGCAGTTGACCTTGTTCTAGTTAGATTTTATTGCTGGAAAATAGTAATACCCGCAGGCAGCACACCAGGGAGGTGAGCGTTTATGCCTGCGGGTAACTTATATATCTCTTTTGTGAACCACGCCTAGCGTGGTTTTTTTAATTATAGGAGTAAAAATCAGCCACCGTCATACCGATCGGAGTCAGTGGACGCCTCCCACAAACACGGCCTCCGGCTGCACCTGTCATACAGATTCTGCAGCCGCATCAGACTCTCGCTATCTTTGGAACTAGCAGGTGCCCTTTTGCTCAACAACGTTTGTTTCATTTCGGCTCTTCGCCATAAATCAAAACACCCTTGTGGTAAATCGTAATCCGATTGTTGGCGGTATAGCTCGTCAAAGTGGGAGCGAAGGAATAGTCATTGGCCTGATTATAGTTAGACCAGTCATTTTTATAAATGCGGAATTGGATATCACCGCTATTGCCTGAAGCCGAAAGTGTACCCGCACCCGTTCCAAAAGAAAACTCAGCGTAAGTATCTGCTCCGGTAATCAGCGTGCCTAGCGGAACGATAGATGTGTTGAGATTGCTTTTTCCCATAGCGGCGTAGTCGATTTCTACAGTCTGGCCCGTGCCTCCATCGCTCGTATACCAGTAGCGGACGGACAGCTCGCTTAGCGGAATCGAGATCGTTGAACTGCTACTAAGCTGCAGGTTGGCTCTTATTGAATTGACAGTGGTTCCGGTCTCACCGATGCGGTAGAGTGGGGTGACATGAACCACATCCGTTTGCGGTTCTCCGCCGGGAATGCCGCCGACTGGATTAAATACAACCGGCTTCATGATACGGTCTAACATCAGTTGCTTGGGAGCATTCCAGGTAACCCAGTCATCAAGCAGCAGCCCGCCGGTATCACCGCTGTTCGGATTCAGCGACCAGTAGGTCCAGTACAGATGGTTTGTGTTGATATAATCAACAAGCTTATTTTGCCACTGACCTTCCACCGAAGCGGTATCTACACTGCGGCCACCAAATTCGCCGGCAATCAGCGGCGCGATGCCTTCCTTGCTGATATATCCCCAAGTTGCATCCCACAGTGCCGGCATATTGGCAGGGAAATTAGGATCGCTGAACCAGGTCTGTGAAGAGACGCCTGGACCGTAGTCATGCGGGGAGTATACGACTTGATTGGGCACATTCAGCACGACGGGATAGTTCCGTACTCCGGTCAGATTTCCGCCCCACCAATAGCTGCTGGTATTGCCTTGCACGTTCTTCTCGATGCCCTCGACTATAATCAGCCAGTGTGGATTGACGGCCTGAATCGCGTTGCCCGCCCGCTGGGCGGCGAGACGCCAATCGGTCGCGGTATCCCCGGTGCCCCAGCTGACATCGCCGTGCGGTTCATTGTGCAGATCCGCCCCTATGACTGTTGGATTGTTAAGATACCGCCCTGCCAGCATGACCCAATCGCTGATCCACCGCGTTTCCGGATAGGCAGGGGTATACCACAATGCCGATTGTCCGCCGGAGTCTGGACGGTGACGGTCCAAGAAGATCCGTATACCGCGGTTGCCGGCTTTTTCTATCAATTTATCCATAATCTCAATGGGCTTCAATCCTACCAGATCGGGATTCTTGGCATAGTCAATACTATTAGCTTGTGAACTGGCATCGAACATCTGACTGCAGAAAGGTAGACGGATCAGATTATAACCTTTCGCTTTCACCTGATCCAGCATATCATCCATAGAGCGCGACCATAACCCATGCGGTGAATAATTCCCGGTCTCAAAACCAAACCAGTTCAGTCCGTTAAATACAGCCGTGTTTCCGGCTGAATCCACGATTTTGTTGCCTACGGTGTGATAGTACCCCTCGCCACCTTCAGCCTTAACGCTGCTTCCCGAGTAGGCGTATCCACCTACAAGCAGCACACATACTAAAAGAACCTTGCCAAGCTTTTTCAGGCTAAACGACATTCGTTCTCCTCCTTATTGTCTTGTTGATAAGATCAGACTGTATATCATACGGGAGGAACGAAAGCGTATTCAGCTTATTTTATATAAACTATGGCATATATGTTACGATATGGATTTGCGATAGGGAACGCTTGCTGATACTACAGAAGCCATTCTGGGAGTTGGGGGAGGAGGAGGACATATTCGGACTAAATAATGGATGAAGCGATTGGCGGTCATTTATCAAATTAGAACGTACTTAGTACGGATTCATGGCGGGCGTTCAGAACATGAACAACTATCATAGCCGACTGAAACACAACGTGAAATAAGAAAAATATGTGGGTCGCCTCGTGCCTATTTACTGTGTCCGACACTAAACTAAACTATCTGCTTATTCATGTTAAGCTCCCTTAATATGATTTAGTTTTCTCACTCAGGCTCATGAATTCGCAGGATTTCACCATATGTGCTTTTACAGTCATTTTCCTCATTTTGTAGGGTATCAGCACTTAGGGACAAGTTCTGAATACCCTATTTGTCTACAGTCTTCTTTTGGGTTTAGTTTCTGTTGGGGCGACTACGTGACAGGCACGATGCGAAGCGGGTAGCCAGCATTCGTATAAACATCTGCTTCGTCTTCATCAAGTCCACTCTCCGTAATAATCTCATCGAATGAGTCAAGACTGGCGAAGATCGCGAGTGAGTTATAACTGAACTTGGTCGAATCGACCAGTAGAATATTCTTATCAGCCGCGTTCATCGCGCTCTGTCTAGCACCCACTAGCACGGGCGACCAGGCCATAGCTCCCTTGGCATGAGAAATGGCTTCACAAGTAAGGAAGGCCACATCCACTGTCAAAGAAGCAAGCATCTTCTCCGTATAGATGCCGTCTAAGCTGTAAGCCCACTTGCTTAACCGGCCTCCCGTACAGTAGACGTCGAAACTGCCGAATCTCTCTTCGTTGGAGAGAAGCAGTGCCGTGTGCAAATCACGGGTAATGATTTTTAGACCTTTGAACTTCTCTAATTCTTCCACCATCCCCGCGACCGTTGTCCCTGCATCCAGAATAATGCTCATCCCATCCTCGATATGGTTCACGGCTTCCCTTGCAATGGCAAGTTTCTCAGCTTTGTTTTCGTTCGCCCGTTGATCGTAATCGGCGCCCATAAATCTTTTGACCTTAACCGCTCCACCGTGGGAACGCTGAATTCTGCCCTCAGAATGCAATTGGTCCAGATCACGGCGTATAGTCATCTGCGAGACTTTGAACACCTCTGCAAGTTCTATGATCGTTACTTGTTGCTTAAGCTCAAGCAACTTCATGATTTCATGTTGTCTTGTTCCCATGAGCATGTGATGATTCCTCCCCTAAATCAGTATAATCGCATTTTTACCAGTATTTTTAACAATTATATCTTTCAAATGTTCAGTTGTCAGTAAGAAATTGAGAAATTATGTTCGTTTGATGTGAATTAATGCTATGCAAGCTTTCGTTTGTGTGATATATATGATATACAAATGTTATTTTAAGTGACTCCGAATACTGAATGCAGCTTAAAATATCAGCATTCACCAGAATAGGAGAACAATTTCGTGCTACTATGTTATATTATGTAACATATTTAAAATTTGAAGTATGAGGTGAGTAGTTTGGGATTCAGATATAACGGAAATGCTTTTGATCGCCATTTTCTACCAAGACTGACGACTCAGGAAATCAAAACGATGCCGAAGGAGGATGTGCTGATCGTCCTTCCTGTAGGTGCCATTGAGCAGCATGGACCTCATATGCCTGTCTACACAGATACACTGCTGGGGGAGGCATTGCTCGCGGAAGCTTTCAAATACCTTCCCGAGGATGCCCCGATCTGGCTACTTCCTTCTATTAATTACGGTAAAAGTACCGAGCACGCTGAATCTCCAGGTACGTTCACATTGTCAGCCCAAACTTTAATGATGGTGCTTCAGGATATTAGCGCATCCGTCGCCAGCAGCGGATTTAAGAAGCTGCTGCTGTTTAATACGCATGGCGGCAACGCTGACTTACTTGGCATGATGGCGAGGGAGATTCGTATCGCAACTGGACTTGCCGTGTATCGTCTTGATCCGGGTTCGGTCCATTACAGTGATTCATTTACTGACGACGAAGAGAAGGCAAGCGGCATTCACGCGGGAGACGTGGAGACCTCTCTAGTCATGGCAGTCTGCCCGGAATGGGTTCATCCTGAATTGGCTCTACGGGAGATGCCGAGGTTTCCCCAGTCGACATCATTCTCCTTCCGTTCCAAATCTTTTGCTTGGGTGATGAAAGATATCTCTCTCAGCGGAATCGCTGGCGATGCAACCAAAGCGAGCCCTGAGCGGGGAGAGGCCATGCTGAACAAGGCGGGACCGCTTCTGGCAGAGGCTCTGCTGGAGATTGCAACATTTGACATGGAATCTTTGAAGGAATAAGGAGAGGAGATGCAACAACATATGGAATTGACTGCGGTTAGAAAAGAAAGGGTGCGCATGGGACAACTGTCCAAAGTGTATCCCGACGGAACCGTCGCTGTTAAAGACGTGAATCTCTCCATTAACGAAGGCGAGTTTCTCAGCTTTGTCGGCCCCTCTGGCTGCGGCAAGTCGACGATCTTCAAGATGATCACCGGCTTGTCTGGACCAACGGATGGAACACTTGAGGTCATGGGAACTACTCCCAAGCAGGCCCGCAAGCAGAGTGATACGGCCTTTGTCTTCCAGGACCATACGTTGTTGCCCTGGAGCTCTGTTATTGACAACGTATCCCTTCCGTTGGCGATACGTGGTTTATCGCGTAAGGAACGTCAATTGGAAGCAGAACGCGTACTTGAGTTAGTGGGACTGAAGGATTACATGAAATCCATGCCCAGACAGCTGTCCGGGGGGATGAAGATGCGGGCCTCGATTGCCAGAGCGCTTATATCCAAACCGAAGCTACTGCTGATGGACGAACCGTTTGGCGCACTGGACGAGATTACTAGGCAGACACTTCAGCTTGAGCTACTTGACCTCTGGAGCCAAGATCAGGAAATGACCGTATTGTTCGTCACGCATAATGTTTTTGAAGCTGTATTTTTGTCTACTCGAATTGCTGTCATGACACCTAGACCTGGAAAGATAGCCGCAGTAATTGACGTACCTGTCCCGTTTCCACGTAGCGAATCTTTCCGAACCACCCCAGAATTTGGGCAGATCGTCCGCTCCGTTTCAGATGCGCTGAAGCACTGAGTCACTGACTCATACAAGAAGAAACGGTTTCGTCGTCCTTTTATGGACGGTACCCGCTTCTTCGAGAAATATTTGAACAAATAGGGAGAGGAGGATCAGCTGATGACAGTTGGATGGATACAGGAATTGGTGGATTTAGTCGGAATGGAAAAGCTGCTCCTCGATTTCGACCAGCGTGAAAAACTCTCGAAGGATTATTATTGGTATTCCCCCGTCCTAGAGCCGCTACTCCGAGACAAGCGAGCTGATGCTATCGTCATTCCGGAGACAGAGGAACAGGTGCCCTTGGTACTCGGATTCGCATACCGTCACGGAATTCCCATCACAACGCGTGGATCGGGAACCGGGAATTATGGTCAGTCGGTACCTCTAGAAGGCGGTATTGTGCTAGATCTCAGCCGACTAAATACCGTACAGGAAGTGACGAACGAGTACGCCAGAGTTCAGGCAGGTGTTCGCCTTGGAGCACTGGAGAAACTTCTTCGTGAGCAAAACAAAGAGCTGCGGATTTATCCCAGTACATTCATGAAGGCATCGGTAGGCGGATTCGTCTGCGGTGGCTCCGGCGGCATCGGCTCCATTACCTGGGGGAACCTATGGGATGGTAACGTGCTGGAGGCCATCGTGTACACGATGGAGGAGACTCCCCGGAGACTTGTTATCAGTGGGTCAGATCTGGTTGCATACATTCATAATTATGGAACTAATGGCATCCTGACGGAGCTGAAGATTCCAATCTCAACGAAGGTGTCCTGGAAGCAGACGGTTGTGCAATTTGATGATTTTGAAGCAGCTTTCCAATTCTCTCATGCAGTTGCTATGGACGACTCCATCCGCAAGCGGTTGGTCACTCCCGTTGAATGGCCAATACCTTCATTCTTCAAACCGATCGTGAAGCACCTTGAGCCAGGGGCGAGCGCGTGCTTACTAGAGACCGAGGATGGCACCGAGCAGGCACTTGCAGCTCATGCCACTGCGGTAGGCGGACGAATCGGCTATGTCATCCCCTCTGATCTATACCACACCACCATTGGTCTATCTGATTTTACATGGAACCACACCACCCTATGGGCTCTAAAGACAGACCCAACGCTTACCTATCTCCAGGCGGGCTTCCATCCGGTTGATTTCCCTAAGCAAATCAGTCAAATCAAGGCTGAATTTGGTGATGAAGTTCTTTTGCACCTCGAATTCATGCGTTCGGCGGGCATAATTGTCCCAGCTGCGCTGCCTATCATTCGCTATACGACTAATGAACGGTTATACGAGATCATTACGTTCTTCCTTTCTATTGGCGTCGGAATTAACGATCCCCATACATGGAGACTCGAAATGGGCGGACGAGGACAAATGGACGCTATGCTTGCAGCCAAGCGAGCGAACGACCCGCATTCACTACTTAACCCTGGCAAACTGCAAATTCCCGCTGTACAGGAAACGATAAAGGAGTGATGTGAGATGAGGAAAGAAGTCATTACCGCAGATCCTGGTATGTACTCTCTATCAGAGACAAACCCGCGAGTCGCGGCGGAGAGGAAAGCTTATAAATTCGGGTGGTCATGGTGGAAAACGCTGCTGCCTCCCATCATCGCATTCGTGATATTTGTTGGAGGGTGGGAACTGTTCTGCCGGCTGGCCGACATTAAACCTTATTTACTGCCCAAACCGTCCGATATCGTTCTTGCTGCAACGGAGAACGCCGCGAATCTGTGGGTATCAGTATGGACGACGATCATCGAATCGGTAATTGGCTTTCTGCTGAGTGTCGTGCTAGGAGTTGGATTTGCGATCATTTTGGCAAGTTCCAAGCTTGTCGAGAGAAGCATCTACCCGTATGCCATTATTATGCAAACGATACCGATCGTTGCCATCGCACCGATCATCGTCATTTGGTTTGGTGCCGGGGTCAATGCAATCGTCATTATCGCATTCCTCATCGGATTTTTCCCCATGCTGTCCAATACATTAATTGGACTTAACTCAACCGACCACAATATGAAGAACCTGTTCTACCTGTATAACGCCTCACCTTTTCAAACCATGTTCCGTCTGCGCTTGCCGTCTGCACTGCCCTACATCGTCGCCGGACTCAAGATTTCCTGTACACTTGCTGTCATCGGAGCCATCGTTGGCGAATATATCGCTGGCATTGGTGGTGGGCAGGGAGGCTTAGGTTATGCAATTACCGTCGCCGCCTCCCGTCTCCGAACTCCATACTTGTTCGCTTGTGGATTCTCGGCATCTCTGCTCGGTATCACTTTTTTCCTTCTGGTCAACGCCTTCTCCAAGTGGATGCTTAGCTCTTGGCATGAATCCGAGATGAAATCGTCAGAAGGATAGAGAAACGACAACTCGAAAGGAAGTGGCGATCATGCTGGATGATCTGGAAGTCATAAACGTAAGGTTGCCCCTTGCGGCGGGCGGCGGGTTGTTCAAGTTAAGGATCAAAGATGGGAAGTGGTCTTCCATTGAAGCTCAGGAAGGGCTTGTTATCTCAGATCGGCACCTGCCGATCTCCAAGCTAAATTTCGATGAGCTTCGGACAACCCGGGAAATCGATCTGCAGGAGCGGGTGCTCCTGCCCGGATTTGTAGATGTCCATATGCATCTAGACAAAGCATATTCTATCGCCCATGTCCGCAATCGTTCGGGAACACTCTTGGAAGCGATCGAGAATTATCGCTCCGTCGTTCCGTCGTTCAGTAAAGAATTGATCAGAGAACGGATCATTAAGTCGGCACTTCGAGCGGCTTCCTTCGGTAGTCTCACACTTCGTAGTCATCTCGACGTTCCCTTTCATCTTGGACGTGAGGTTGCATTCCGTACGGTAGAGGCAGCTCTAGAAGCTAGGGAGACGGTGAAGGATTTCGTCGACATTCAGTATTTTCCCATGTATTTCTATGATTCCGCCAACCACCGAGGGATCACTGAGTTTGCTGAGGAGACGTTGCGAATGGGTATTGACGGCGTCGGCGGAGCCCCCCATCTTGCACCTGACCCAGAAGCTGGAATCCGTTGGGCGTTCGAGCTCGCGACAGCATTTAACCGGCCGATTGATCTGCATTGCGATGAATCTGACGATCCTGAAGTCAAGACGATCGATTTCTATTGCGACCAAGTCCTGTTGCACGGCTATGGGGGAATGGCAACGGCGGGTCATCTATGTTCACTCTCCGCGATGGCCCAGAAGGAAGCCGACCGGCTGATTGGCAAAATGGCAGATGCGGGTATTGGCACAGTCACGCTTCCCGTAGTCAATCTGTATCTGCAGGGCCGTGGTGATCATGGGAACGTAAGACGTGGTCTCACGCGCGTCAAGGAACTTTTGAAAGCCGGAATTCCCGTTGCGGCGGCCTCCGACAATATTCAAGACCCGTTCCACCCGTTCGGTCGGGGAGATATGCTGCAGATTGGACTTATGACTGCCTATGCTGCACATCTGGCTAGTGAAGAGGATCTGGATACGATACTACGGATGCTGACGCATCTTCCAGCGGCTATCGCTGGTGTTCCGGAATACGGTGTTTCTACCGGCAATCCAGCAAGCTTCGTCGTTCTGGATGCAGGATCTGGAGAAGAACTCTTACAAGAGCTCCCCGCCACACGCTGGGTATACAACAAGAAGCGTTGGATTTATGCGTCTGAGCTGAAGCAGCAGTGGACGAACCCGATTGCAGCATTTCTACCTTAAGTGTTAAGTTAACCGTCGCTAACCTGCTCATTTAGTTTTGAGTGCCTGTCCGCCCAGAAGCGGATGCACCTATAGATATCATTAATAGGATAAGGGAGGAAGAAACATGCTCACAAAAACTACAAGAGGTAAGCATTTCAGGTTATGGGGGCTGTCTCTAATAGTCACGTCTGTCATGGCACTGTCGGCCTGCGGGTCCGACAAGAATGGAGACGTTTCTCAGGGTAGCGAATCGGCGGGTAACCAACCGGCGGAAGTCAAGGTAACCAAAGTCACACAGGTGACGAACTGGTTTGCGGAGCCAGAGCATGGTGGTCAGTATGCTGCGCTCTCGAAGGGATTTTACAAAGATGCAGGTCTTGACATGACGATTCAACCTGGCGGTCCCGGTGTCTCTGCGTCACAGATCGTGGCTTCCGGCAAAGCTGAATTCGGCATGGGGCAGGCGGATGAGATCCTGCTGGCACGTGAGAATGGTATTCCGCTGGTAGCAATCGCGGCAACCTTCCAAAAAAATCCTCAAGGCATTATGTACCATAAAGACAAATACAAGGACATCTCTGAGTTGAACGGTCACAAGGTCTACGTGGGCAGCGGTGTAGCCTTCTGGGAATATCTCAAAAAGGCTTATAAGTTGGACACGGTACAAGAGATGAAGTATACCGGTTCTCTTGCGAATTTCGTTGCCGACCCGGAATCCGCCACCCAAATATATGTCACTTCGGAGCCGTTCACGATGCAGCAGGAAGGCGTGGATGTTGACTACTTCCTTAATTATGATCTTGGCTACAAGCAGTACGGCAACATCCTGTTCACCACAGAAGATTACATTAAGGACCATCCGGATATCGTCAAGGCTTACGTCGAGGCCTCCATCAAGGGCTGGGATTACTATAAAGATAATTCTGAAGAAATCAACAAGGTAATGCAGGAAAAAAACCCGGATCTTAAGCTGGAAGCGATGGCATTCGGCACGAAGGCTCAGGAAGCACTGGTCTACGGCGGGGACGCGGAGACTAACGGAGTCGGCTACATGAACAAAGAAATCTGGGAAGGGTTGCAAAAGCAACTGGTCGATATCGGCATTCTGAAGAAGACTGCCCCGATCGATGAAGCGTTCACCAACGAGTTTCTTCCCGCAAAATAATGAGTTATTTCCGTTCTGGACGCTGATTGCAGCGTATTCGATTCTTTAACTGACGAAGGGCGGGGCGAGAATGGCGAAGGTCTTGATCATCTATTTCAGCGCTTACGGACATATTCATCGGATGGCTGAGGCGGCTGCAAAAGGAGCCTCAGACGAAGAGCACGAGGTGAGGATTAGACGCATACCGGAGTTTCGTTCTCCTGACAACGTAACGGCACTGCTCGACCATCCGAGCCACAGACAAGACCGTGGGGAGGATATGATGTCCGGCAAGTTCCGTGTTGTTGCAAGATGGGAGAAGTATGAGACCTCTCAGGAAGAGCAAAAGGATGTTCCAGAAGTGTCTCATGACGATTTGCGCTGGGCGGAAGGCATTGTGTGGGGCTTTCCTACTTATTACGGATCGATGCCAGCTCAGGTCAAGTCGTTCCTCGATATGTCAGGCAATCTGTGTGCTAGTGGAGAATTGGAGGGCAAACCGACTGGAGTCATAACGAGCGCCGGTTCGATCCATACGGGTCATGAGGCAACCATTCTCACCTCTATCGTGCCACTGCTTCATTTCGGTCTGATTTATATCGGTCTTCCTTATTCACAGAATCCTGAATACTTGACAGCGGATGCTATCGGTGGTTCTCCCTATGGGCCCTCTACCCTGGCGGGTCCGGATAGTTCGAGAACACCCGATGAGCGCGAGTTGATTATGGCGGGCAGGCTGGGCGCTCGTGTAGCAAGATTTGCCGAAGCGACCAAAGGCATCAAATGAATGGCGGGGATGAGATGACGAGCTCTTATGATTTGATAGTGAGAAATGCCCTACTAATTGGTAACGACACATCTACCGATATTGGGATAACGGACGGGTTAATTGCTGGGATGGGCCAGTTGGCAGATGCGGAGGCTGCGGAGACGATCGATGCGGAAGGCAGACTATTGGTACCTCCGTTCGTTGAGCCGCATGTCCATCTGGATACGGCACTAACTGCAGGGAATCCGGTCTGGAACGAAAGCGGTACGCTGGCGGAAGGGATCGGAATCTGGTCTTCACGTAAGCTGATGCTCACAAGAGAGGATATTATCGCAAGAGCGGAGCGCACGATTCAACTGTATCTCGGTTACGGTGTACTTCATCTGCGAACGATGGTAGACATAGGAGACCCGAAGCTGATGGCGCTGGAAGCCATATTGGAGATCAAGGAACGCTATCGTGGGCTGATAGACATCCAAGTTATTGCATTTCCCCAAGATGGAATCATAGGTTGTCCAGCCAATGAAGAGCGGATGAAGGAAGCGCTGCGTATGGGCGCGGACGGAGTGTCTGCGGTTCCACATCTGGAGAATACCCGTGAGGAGGGAGTACTATCCTTACGCAAGGCGTTCAATTTGGCGGAACGCAGCGGTACGTATGTTCATGTATTCTGTGATGAGACCGATGACGAGAATTCCAAATATCTGGAGGTCTGCGCCTCCTTGGCGCTATCCTCTGGGATTGGTTCTCGGGTGACGGCAGCACATGCAAACGCCGCGGCTTATTATAACGAATCGTACTTCCAGAAGATTATGGGGCTGGTCAAACGATCCGGACTCTCGATCGTCGCTTGTCCGTTGATTAACAGTGTTATGCAAGGTCGCTATGATAGTTACCCCAAGGGAAGAGGAATTACGCGCATCAAGGAATTCCAGCAGGCAGGTATTAACGTCGCGTTGTCCCATGATGATATTCGTTCACCTTTCTATCCCCTAGGAACAGGCAATCCGCTGGATGCCGCCCATATGGCTGCCCATCTGGCTCATATGAGTGGACGTGCCGAAATGCGAAGCTTGATTGGGATGATAACAGAAGGTGGAGCAATAGCGATGGGTCTGGAGGAATATAATTACCAAGGTGGTGTACTCAGGGATGGAGCTCCAGCTTCGTTTCTCTTGTTCGACGCCAAGGACTCCAGTGATCTGATCCGCCAGCGCCTGTCACCACGGTTCGTATTCCGCAGCGGCCGCGTCATCGCTGAGACGCGGCCAGCAGTCACAAACCTGTTAGATACAGCGGATAATGGAAGAGCTGATTTAGTCATTCCACTCGCAATGAAAATGGGGGCTTCCCCTAATGTATCGTAAGGTAGAAAGGATTGAGCAGAGAGAATCTGTTCAATCCTTTTTTTTGAATAAAAGATAAAAGAAGTCTTGTATCAAACTATCGCTATCAGCAGCACTGACGTCTAATCCTCTGGGACAAGCTCGGAATATTTTCCGAACCCATCCTCACAAGTTATATCCAATTCAAGAATGTCGTAAAGAGATTGTTTGGAATCCTCTAATTTTTTTTGAGCGTCTTCAATTCCTGCTATTTTTTCTTTAATAATTTTTGTTTGTTCATCTTTTGAAATGCCATTTTTCGAGATCATTGATCTTATATCATTAATTGAAAAACCAACAGCTAAACAATTTTTAACAACATCTAGATGATGAATGATTTCCAATGTATAATTCCGATAATTATTCTGTTCTCTCAATATATACTCCTCAGTGATAATGCCAATTTTCTCATAATAACGGATGGTTGATATCGGTAAGTCAACCATTTCCGCTACTTCACTAATCTTCATATGAATCACCTCGTTTTTTCTCTTGCTATAAAGTATACTTCATAGTTTACAATCCTCATAGTGAAGATAAGTGGCATACAGCACAATCTCACAAATATAAAATAAGGAGTTAATCATATGACATCTTTAAAACTCACCAGAAAATTTCACAAAACAAACGATTTCAATGAAATCGTCTTGGAGCGCCGTTCCGTTAAAGTCTATGATCCTGAAGTGAAAATCAGCCGGGAGGAAATGACTGAAATTTTGGCGGAAGCTTCCCTTGCCCCCTCTGCCATTAACATGCAGCCGTGGCGTTTCCTTGTCATCGACAGCGCTGAAGGCAAAGAAAAACTGGCACCGCTGGCCTCCTTCAACCAGACGCAAGCTCTAACATCCTCGGCTGTTATTGCGGTATTTTACGATGCAAATAACATTGAATATATTGACGAAATTTTCGGCAAAGCAGTGGAACTTGGATACATGCCACAGGAGATCATGGATATGCAATTGAAACAAGTAAAACCTTATTATGCGAATATATCCGCATCCGACCTGCGTGATGTGAACCTGATTGATTCGAGTCTCATTTCGATGCAGTTGATGCTGGTTGCCCGTGCTCACGGATATGATACCAACCCGATGGCTGGTTATGAGAAGGAACAGATCGCAGAAGCTTTTGGAATGGATAAAGCCCGGTTTCAACCGGTCATGTTAATCTCGATAGGAAAAGCAGCCAAAGAGAGCTATCCTTCCTACCGCCTGCCTGTTGAAACGATCACAACTTGGGCTTAACTCTTAAGAGCAAAAATTAAAGTGGATAGTGAGCCGATGTAGTATTAGCACTTGGCAATGCTTAAGAAAAAGAGCGAGTAATAGTCCACCGGTTTTATCGGTGGACTATTACTCATCAATCGCACTATTTTAGCCACACAAATACTTAGGCTGCCTGCACACAAACATGTATAATTATAAAAGATTAAATCCGAACCAGCGGGAGGTAGAGTTCAATCATGAATATTAGACAAATACAAATCATAGATAATGCATCTATCGAACACATCATCAGGAACTGCTTGATCGAGTTTGGCGGTAACAGAGCCGGCCTTGCTTGGGAAGATGACAGCCTGCATGATCTATATCATTATTATAATAATGAAAAAGACCGTGCTTACTGGATTATTGAAGAGGAGGGAGAAGTGTTGGGCGGGTGTGGTATTGCTCATTTTGCCGATACAGGTAATGTTTGTGAACTGCAGAAGATGTACTTATCCTCGAAGAGTAGAGGAACCGGAGCAGCAGCTGAACTATTGCAGGTAGCCTTGGACTTCGCCAAACTCCATTACAAAAAGTGTTATTTGGAGACTTTGCAAAACATGCATGCGGCTAACCGCTTTTATACGAAATATGGGTTTGAACTTTTAGAGGCACCACTTGCAGGTTCGGAGCATTTTGCCTGTGATGCTTGGTATATTAAAGATTTAGGAGAATGAAGTACATAACCAAGGAAGCTCCAGACTGGCGGTATTCGATCACCGTGTTGAGTTGTTACCAATAAGAAACCACAGAAGAATCAAAATCCCAAAAGATAGCCATCAGATCATCTGGTGGCTATTCTATTTGACGTTTTTTTCAATTCACTACTTTTTGTGGCCTCGTTCAATATAAGTATCATTTTTTAAAGGCTAGCTTGATATTTAAACCTATCAATCCGGTTCTCCGCCACCTTCGGGGTTTCCTCCGGGGATATCTGGATCGGCGGGGGGTTCTACTGGTTCTATAGGATCTGCCGGAGGAACGTCGGGAGCTCCGGGTGCGCCGGGATCACCCGGAGCTCCTGGTATGCCAGGGGCAGGTAAGTCTCCATCCAGAACAAAATGTTCACCTGGAGGCATATCCGGAATATCACCGGGACCGGGATCCGCTGCGGCGGCGGGGTCATCGAATAAAAATCCAGGATTATTAACCGCTTCCCAGTTATACCGTTCCATAAAGGGGTCTCTTTCGATATCTGCACGACATATCGGGCAACTGGCATTGGCATCCTCATTAACATGCTGGAAGAGCTGAACGACGCACTCGAAATGCATTTCAGATCCTTCGAATTGTAATCCGCCATGACCACAATCCAACGCGATAAGGTCGTATCGATTGCTCTCATTGCAGATGATACATTCGTGATCTGTGCTTGGGTAAATGGGTATAGGCATACAGTTTCCTCCAAATTTAAGAATATTTAAATGCAAATTTAATATATCATAAATTTACTTGATATAAATGGAATTCTATTAAATAAAGTGGAATTTTAGTTTAAAAAGAAGGTATTTACCAAATTTTGACGAATACATATTTTACGACTGATCTAAGACTGGAGCTGAGGAGTAGCCAACAAGAACACAATTGATTCTGTAGGATCGACTGGATGTACGATATTAATAAGAAGTGAATACTAATTGAGGTGGTGTGGTTATGTCTGATGATTTATGGCAAGAAAGGTCGAATACGATTTTGACACAACCTTATCTAATTCAAAGCGATCAAGGTCCACTTCACGGGCAGTCAACTGTAGTTGGACTTTCGGTATCCTGCCACACTCAAGAAAACGTCTCATCCATATCAGAATTTTATATAATTGAACAGGTTTTCAATATTAATCCCTCGCAGATGTATCAACTCAATGATAGAGTAAAGGGGTACTTTATAGCGGATATTACTATTGAAACTATCTCGCCCAACTTTGAAGATCAACCCGACATGTTACCGCTTTTATCTAGCTCTCCATCAACAACCGTTGGCTCCACATCATATACTACATCGACTTCTTACACATTTGGTGGAAGTATTGGCGTTATGGGTGATCAACTAACTGCAAGTGTTTCGGAGAGCTATACGGTTTCCAATTCTACAACAGTAAACATCCCAGACATTAGTATAGAGAACAACTCGCTAACACTTGGGAATAATGCTGTATGGAAATTTAGCTTTAATAATAACGACATGGAATATGCTGACGGATCGAATGCAACGACTTCTTCCATAACTAATTTCCAACCAACTGTTAATGCGATGTGGGAATTAAAAATTGCGGACAACCCTTTAATTGGACCCCCTACGTTCCAGACAAGAATTACAATGAATTTTCGTAGAACAGGATATCCCTTAATGCAACCACTATCTTCAACCATTACCATGAATGAAAATTACAATTTTACCGTCATGAAACCAGTCCCACCTCCTGCTCCTGTTAAGTAACATTATTTCAATCATTATTTCAATTGAATTCTTGGTTTTTAGAACTCAGCCTGTGAATCTGTGTGTTCCTAATGGAACACCAGATCACAGGCTGAACTTTTTTGGGAATGACCCAGCACGATGGATTATCCTTATATTTCTCGATGGAATCGCATACCTTTTCCGTAGAATTGCCTCTTATAGTTTGCGTTGCACTGTCTCTATAATGGGGATGTATTACTTTGAGAGGGGGAACGTCTGCATTTCTACGATCGGCAAGGAAGGTGAGAAAAGACTGGATTTAGGAAAGCGCTGGAAAATGAAACATCACGACTTGTAAACGCTACCATTCGAAGCACTTTCGGAGGTTTACACCTTTTCTCGCACCACATATTATTGAGGAGGAATATAATGCGCAACAAGTATGTTGTATGGTCACTTATAGTAACCATGCTGATTTCAAGCATATTCCTGGCAGTCGGATCTCTCGTTCCTGCATTTGCCGCAGGCGGACCGAACCTGACGCTAGGCAAAAGCATAACGGCGAGTGGTCAATCTCAAACTTATAGTCCTGACAATGTGAAAGACAGCAATCAAGATACTTATTGGGAGAGCACGAACAATGCGTTCCCACAATGGCTTCAAGTCGATTTGGGAGCAAATACGAATATTGATCAGATCGTGTTGAAAATACCTGCGGGCTGGGGAGCGCGGACACAAACACTAGCCATTCAAGGTAGCACGAACGGCACAACGTTCACGAACATTATCGCATCCACGGATTATGTATTCGATCCATCAGTTGCGGGCAACACAGTCACGATCAACTTTGCAGCAGCAAGCACGCGCTACGTTCGGCTGAACGTAACAGGCAACACGATCTGGCCGGCAGCACAATTCTCGGAATTTGAAATTTATGGCGTTAGCGGTTCTACGCCAACACCAACACCAACACCAGCACCCTCAGGTACCTACCAGGCCGAGTCCGCTGTACTCTCCGGTGGAGCCAAAGTAAACACAGACCACACTGGCTATGCAGGCACGGGCTTTGTTGACGGCTATTTGTCGCAAGGTCCATCGACGACTTTCACTGTTAATGTAACGGAGGCAGGCAGCAGGGGCGTAACGCTGAAATATGCCAACGCGAGCGGCAGTGCGAAGACCATAAGTATCTATGTCAATGGTACGAAAATCCGCCAGTCCACGCTGCCTAATCTGGCAAACTGGGATACATGGAGTACCGTGGTGGAAACACTTAGCCTGAATGCCGGAAACAACACAATAGCATATAAATACGACGCTGGAGATTCCGGCAACATCAACCTTGACCAAATCACGATGGCGACGACGATCTCTACGCCAACAGCAACACCGACTCCTACGGTGGCACCAACAGCAACAGCAACAGCAACAGCAACAGCAACACCAACAGCGACACCAACAGCAACACCAACGGCGACACCGACTCCTACAGCAACACCGACGCCGCCTCCGGGCAGCAATATCGCAATCGGCAAATCGATTACTGCATCTTCCAGCACATTATCGTTCGTGGCAACCAATGCTAACGATAACGATATCAATACGTACTGGGAAGGTGGCAGTAATCCAAGTACACTGACGCTAGATCTCGGAGCGAACCAGAACATTACATCCATTGTACTGAAGCTGAACCCGTCTTCTGCATGGGGTACACGAACGCAAAACATACAAGTACTCGGCAGCAACCAAAACACAACGACCTTCAGCAATCTGATTTCGGCGCAAACCTACACATTCAACCCTGCTTCCGGCAATACGGTTACAATTCCGGTTACGGCGACGGTTAAACGTCTGCAGTTGAACATTACGTCGAACTCAGGTGCTTCTGCCGGACAAATTGCTGAGTTCCAAGTATTTGGCACACCTGCTCCGAATCCGGACCTGACGATTACAAGCCTATCTTGGTTACCGTCTGCTCCGATCGAAACAAGTGCAATTACGCTGAATGCAACCGTTAAGAACAACGGCAATGCCGATTCCGCGGCGACTACGGTCAACTTCTACCTGAACAACGAGCTCGCTGGCTCAACTCCGGTAGGATTACTAGCAGCAGGCGCTTCGGCGACGGTATCACTAAATGCCGGAACCAAAACCGCTGCATCGTACTCGATTAGCGCCAAGGTAGATGAGAGCAACACGATCATCGAACAGAATGATGCGAACAACAGCTATACGAACCCCGCTTCACTCGTTGTCGCACCTGTTTCCAGTTCTGACCTCGTAGGAACTGTTTCATGGTCGCCAAGTAATCCAGTTGCCAATAATATGGTTAGCTTCACGGTAAATATTAAGAACCAAGGAACCATAGCTTCGGCAAGCGGTTCTCATGGAGTCACAGTAGTTCTTAAGAATTCTGCAGGTTCAACGATTCAAACCTTTAATGGAGCCTATAGCGGCGCAATAGCTGCGGGATCATCTGTTAATGTCGCTGTTCCCGGAACGTGGACAGCGGTAAACGGCAACTATACTGTGAACACAACTGTTGCAGTAGATGCTAACGAAGTTACAACTAAGCAAGCAAACAACGCTAGTACAACTAGCCTGGTTGTATATGCCCTACGAGGAGCGAGCGTTCCATATAGCCGATATGATACCGATGACGCTACTCGCGGTGGTTCAGCCACTCTGAAGACTGCACTGACATTCGATCAAGCACTGATTGCATCGGAAGCTTCCGGTCAGCGCTATGTGGCACTTCCTTCGAATGGCTCCAATCTTCAATGGACTGTCAGACCGGGTGAAGGTGGTGCAGGTGTAACTATGAGATTTACCATGCCCGATTCATCAGACGGTATGGGACTTAATGGTTCACTTGACGTTTACGTTAATGGTGTCAATACCAAGACAGTACCATTGACATCTTACTACAGCTGGCAGTATTTCTCGGGTGATCAGCCTGGAGATGCTCCTAGTGCAGGGCGTCCACTCTTCCGTTTTGATGAAGTACACTGGAAACTGAATACTCCACTTCAGCCCGGTGATACGATCCGTATCCAGAAGAACAATGGGGATAACCTGGAATATGGTGTCGATTTCATCGAAATAGAGCCTCTTCCTGCCGCTATCGCTCGTCCAGCTAACTCGGTTTCAGTAACCGATTATGGTGCGATTGCGAACGATAGCCAGGATGACCTTGCGGCTTTTAATGCTACTGTATCTGCAGCAGTTTCATCTGGTAAGACTTTGTATATTCCGGAAGGAACGTTCAACCTTAGCAGCATGTGGCAAATCGGTTCAATCAGCAATATGATCAATAACTTTACGGTCACAGGTGCTGGTTTCTGGTACACGAACCTCCAGTTTACCAACCCCAATGCGGCGGGCGGCGGGATCTCGCTTCGCATCACAGGCAAGCTTGATTTCAGCAATGTGTATATGAATTCGAATTTGCGGTCGCGTTATAGCCAAAATGCAATCTATAAAGGCTTCATGGACAATTTTGGAACCAATTCCGTGATCCACAATGTCTGGGTAGAGCATTTTGAGTGCGGGATGTGGGTAGGGGATTATGGCCATACGCCAGCGATCTTTGCGAATGGGTTGCTTGTTGAGAACAGCCGAATTCGGAATAACCTTGCTGATGGCATCAACTTCTCCCAAGGTACCAGTAATTCGACTGTACGAAATACCAATGTGCGAAATAACGGTGATGATGGTCTAGCCGTATGGCCGAGTAATACTTTTGGTGCCCCTGATGGTGTAAACAATACTTTCTCGTATAACACTGTTGAGGATAACTGGCGTGCAGGTGGAATTGCGTTCTTTGGGGGGAGTGGACATAAAGCTGACCACAACGTAATTATAGACACTGTCGGCGGTTCCGGCATCAGATTGAACACCACATTTCCCGGAGCCCATTTCAACAACAATACCGGCATTCTATTTTCGGATACTACCATAATTAACAGCGGTACCAGTAGGGATCTTTATGATGGTGAACGTGGGGCAATCGATCTGGAAGCTTCTGGCGACGGGATCAAAAACGTAACGTTTACCAACATCGATATCATTAACACGCAACGCGACGCTATTCAGTTTGGTTATGGTGGTGGATTTCAAAATATCGTATTTAACAACATCACCATCGATGGCACGGGTCTTGATGGAGTAACAACCTCACGGTTCTCGGGACCTCATAAGGGCTCGGCTATTTACACCTATACGGGTAATGGCTCCGCGACGTTCAACAACCTGATAACCCGGAACGTCGCTAACCCCAATCTGAATTTCATCCAGACGGGTTTTGGTCTGATCATCCAGTAAGTATTCGGGTATACCCATGGGGAGAAGTTCTTCGGAACTCCTCCCTTTTTGTGTTTTCATAAATCCTTGAAAAGAGATTCGCTTGACATGGAGTCTACTCCATACGATAAGCTTCAGTTTATCCGGATAGCAATAAATAGGGAGGATGGAGCGGATGGAGCCAACATTTTCAATCGCAGAGATTTCCAAAAGTACAGGTCTCAGTTATGACACGATACGTTATTATGAGAAAATCGGCCTCTTGCCTCCGGTGAGTCGCAAGGAGAACGGACAGCTGGAATACGAAAAGAGTGATCTTGATCGTTTGATCTTTATTACTCATCTAAAAAAAACCAATATGCCGTTGAAGGAAATTGAACGATATATGACTTGGGCATCTGATCAAAATTACGTAAGCTGCTACAACGTACTTTATGAACACAAACTCAAAATAGAGACGCAAATGAGGAAATACAAACGACTTTAAAAATCATGAACTATAAGATGGAGCACTTTCAGGACCTGATGAAGCGTTCAGGATTAGGAGGGGATTGAATAATGGACATGGATAACGTTTATAAAATTACACCTCAAGCTCCGATCCCATCGGGATTCGGACCACATACTACGGCACATGAAGCACTTGCTGGTCTTGACCTAAGCGGGAAGATCGCCATCGTTACCGGTGGGTATTCTGGAGTTGGCCTGGAGACAACTCGCGCTTTGGCCGAAGCAGGTGCGACGGTTATTGTACCCGCACGTACATCAGAGAAAGCCCGCGCTGCGATCGCTGGTATTCCCCAAGTTGAGCTGGAGGAGCTGGATCTTATCGATCCTGCGTCCATAGATGCGTTCGCGCAGCGGTTTCTCGACTCTGGAAGACAACTGGATATCCTCATTAATAATGCCGGCATCATGGCTCCCCCATTGGTGCGGGATGCACGTGGCTACGAATCTCAATTCGCCACCAATCATTTAGGTCACTTTCAGTTGACTGAACGGCTCTGGCCGGCCTTGAAACAAGTGGGAAGCGCACGAGTGGTCTCGGTCTCTTCAACGGGAATCCGCTTTGGAGGTGTAGATATAGACGATCCCAACTTTGAACGCCGGGAGTACGACAAGTGGAAAGCTTACGGCCAGTCCAAGTCTGCTAACGCGCTGTTTGCTGTTGCACTGGATAGACGCGGCCAGGCACACGGCATCCACGCATTCTCTGTCCATCCTGGCAGAATCATGACGGATTTGGTCCGTTTTATGTCCGATGACGAGAAGAGTACAACAGGTACAGATTTCAAGACTACGGAGCAAGGAGCGGCAACAAGCGTGTGGTGTGCGACTAGCCCTCAGTTGGAGGGCAAAGGTGGCGTGAACTGCTTAGATGTCGATATTGCCGAGGCTATTCCGGCACTTGATCTGCAGGGGATGGCTCAAGTATTATCGGGAGTATTACCCTGGGCGATTGATCCTGAATTGGCTGAGCAGCTGTGGCAGCTTAGTGAGGAAATGACTGGTGTGAAGTTTAAAAGTTAAGCACAACACTACTATTAACAACATTGTAATGTGGATGATTAAATTGAAAAGCAATTGAGCCTGAGTTTTAGGTTCAGTTGCTTTTTTGTGGTGGAAATCTAGTAAATAACGATCAGTAGGATACGTTCTTTTGTGCTGCGCCATTCGTTTCGATTCTCTTTCACAGGCATTGGCAGATTTAGTCTCGATGAAAAAGCATCGAAAATGGTGAAAGCTTGAATAGTCTGGCACTAACTCTAATGAATAAGCTGAATAATAAAAACGATTAAGCAAGGCGCAGCCACATCCATTTGGTGTGCAACGAGTGAGGAATTGGATGGATAGGGAGGCGTTTATTGTGAAGACTGTAATATCACCTAGGCTGTGGGAGCTTAGTGAAAAGCTTACAGGAGTTAAGTTTAAAATCGTTTAAGATATTAACCGCAAAAAGATATTTCTTCAAATTCAAACCTTCTAGCTCTTCTAGGCGTTACCTATTAATAACAGCCAATTATAGAGGAGGTTGATGTGGATGAAGAGGTTTGGACATTTATTGTTATTATTTTCGCTCATGGCAACGCTGCTGATGCCTGTATTTGCTTTTGCTGAAGCAGGTCCGGGACAAGCAGGTGCAGCCGTGAAGACAGATGCGCAGACTGCTGCTGAGCTTGGTTTACTCAGTGGGGACGGAAACGGCATCAATATCGCATATTTAGCCAAAGGATCGACACGAATTCAAGCGGCAATTATTTCACTCCGGTTACAGGGTAAGTTAGATGAGGCGACCGTGTTTCTAGGGACCACAAGCTTCGCTGATTCTAACCTCGTAGGCAAAAGCAATCAAGCGATTCTCGCCTATCTGCACAATCACCCCGAGTTCGGCTGGAGTGGTGCAGGTGCAAACCGCTTTGATCCACTTGCACCTATCAGTTCACAGCAATTGTATAAAGTGCTGCTTGAAGTGCTAGGCTTCAAATCGAATGTAGACTTTGATTATAAAAACACAGAAATGTTCGCAGCCAGCAAAGGCTTGACGCAAATCGCTGGTATTTCCAAGCTGACAAACGCCCATATCGCTTCAGCGTTGATAGAGACGTTGTCCGAGCAAATGTCCGCAGGTCATATACTGTTTGACATGCTGAAGGAACAAGGTGTAGTCGCGGCTTCCGCAGCATTGCCTGCAGGTGAGCGGATTGAACTTCGAACCGACTCCAAACTGGGTACATTCTTCACAAATGGAGAGGGCCGTACACTGTATTATTTCTCGAATGACGCACAGAACCTGGATGCCTGTCAGGGCCAATGCATTACCAACTGGCCATTCCTGACCTCTGATCAGCTCCAAATTCCGGCTACGTTAAACGCCACAGATTTCACAAAGTTGACGCATGCGGACGGCACTACACAGTGGATGTACAAAGGGTGGCCATTGTATACCTTTGTGAAGGATGCCAAAGCTGGCGATACGCTTGGTGATGGTGTAAACGGAGTCTGGTTCGTCGTAAATCCAACTGAAATAAAGGGGACAAAAGCCGGTCAGGCCATGTCTCAGCCGAGCGAAGCTTCCAAAACATATCATATCGATATCAAGGATTATTCGTTCGGCTCGGGACCACTCACGGTTGAGGCTGGATCGACAATCATCTTCACCAACTTTGATGATATGCAACATAACGCGGTAGCAGTGAATGGCAGCTTCTCGCTTCCGCTACTCTCCAAGGGAGACACCTACACAATCACACTGGATAAGCCAGGTACTTATGATTACTATTGCCAGCCGCATAAAAGCTTTATGACTGGTCAAATTATCGTGAAATGAAGGTGAACTGAATATGAAGTTTCTAATTATGAAGGTTCTGAACATGATAGTAATTCTTCTAATTGGAGTAGTCGCACTCTCAGCTTGCAGTACATCAAGTAATAACGGTTATAGTGAGAAGCAAACTGAACAAACTTCCACGGCTGGAACGCAGAATCAGCCAGTAGCAGTTGAGAGCACCCAGTCGACTGAACCTGTAAAGACTGAAGGCGTTGCTGACTCTAAAGTGGCAAACGATGTAGTTGATAACAGCGCCACAGCCACTACATCTGCTAATAATAACATGAATGAGGCTATGAACGATGTTGGCAGCGAACCGTCTGAGTCAAGTGGAAAGGATAGCAAAACGCCCACTCCTGCCCCAACACCGCCTCCGGTTAAAAGCGGGGATAAAGTTGTCAAAAGCAGTAAAAGCTCCCCTGTAGCGGAGAAACCAGCAAGTAAGGAGTATGTAGTCGAAATCGTTAATTTCAACTTTTCGCCTAACAAAATCGAAATTCATGTCGGTGATACCGTTAAATTTGTGAATCGGGATTCGATCAGACATACGGCCACCGCAACCGACATGTCGTTTGACAGTGACTTGCTAGGGCAAGATGAATCCAAGACGTTTACCTTCAATAAAGAGGGAGAGATCAATTACGCTTGCAAGCCTCATCCGGGCATGAAGGGCTCGATTATTGTCACGGCCAACTGATACAATTGGAATCTGTCGACAAAAGCAGGGTGACCGAATTCAGGTTCCTCCTGCTTTTGCCTTGCCGATCTCGCTAAATTTGTACCCTTCGAGTATGATTAGTTCGGGTTATTTATCCAAGTCAACCCTGGAGGCATCGTCACATGCATAATCTATCTGATTACGAATTGATGCTGCTCGTAAAACAAAAGCGGCAAGAAGCATTGTCTGTCTTATACGACAGGTATGTGTCGCTAGTCTATTCCTTTGCCTGGAAAGCACTGCGGGACGAGCAGGCAGCGCGGGACATCGTACAATCCGTATTTGTCCGTTTGTGGACAACAGAATCGGAGTACAACCCAGATAAAGGACGGTTTACGAGTTGGCTTATAACTATTACCCGGAATTTATCGATGGATTTACTGCGCAAGCAGCGTCGAGACACGGATGGACAAGTGCCTTATTTACCTGAGGAATTGGAAAGCATCCCGGACAACGGGGCTTCCCCCGAAGCTCGGGCAGAGCGGGAATCACTTAAGGAACAAATACGTTCCGCCTATCATTTCTTATCCAAGCAGCAGATCGAGCTGCTGGAGCATTTTTACTGGCAAGGCTATAGTTTGAAAGAACTGGCTGCTCATTATAAGGAGCCGCTAGGCACCGTGAAGAACAGGCTGCATCAAGCTTTGAAAATCTTACGCAGACATCTGCAGCTGGAGGGGGAAGGATGATGAACAATAAGAAGCAGACATCGATATGTGACCTGTCACTGGACGTCTTGTCCGGAGTGTGCACTGATGAAGAGCGTGTTGCTTTCGAGCGTCATCTCCCGAGCTGTGAGGCCTGCCAAGCCGACAAGGATGAACTGCAACTCATATGGGAGGCGCTTTACGCCGATATGGAACCGATCGAACCGCCAATGGATTTGAAGCAGCAGGTCATGGATGCTGCCTTTGCTGCAGATACGGCAATGGCAGTTCAGACCGTCAGCACCATAAGCCGACGCAAACCTAGGAGACGATGGCTGTTTACAGCATCCGCAGCTCTTGTTCTAGCCTTGTTAATCCTCGGCTCTGCCTGGAACATAACCCTTTATCAGAAGCGGGCAAGTGGACCGTTGCCGATAGAACAAGCCTTATCGGTTTCAGCCTCACAAGTATCGAAGGTTGTCTCCTTGCAGCCCCAATTCCCTGCAGAATCCCAAGCCTTTGGCATCGCATGTATTATTGATAATGGAAAAAGCAAGCAGTTTGTTGTATATGTATACGGAGCGCCTGATACAATCGGTACTCAAGCCTATCAGGTATGGCTTATCAAGGATGGTGTCCGTAGAAGTGCCGGCACCTTCCGGGTGAGCGATGAAGGCAAGGGAGTTGGCGTGTTGGCGATGCCGATCCAGTCGGATACCCTAAGCTTCGACACA
The DNA here is from genome assembly GCF_009664975.1 of Paenibacillus monticola. Classification (GTDB taxonomy): domain Bacteria; phylum Bacillota; class Bacilli; order Paenibacillales; family Paenibacillaceae; genus Paenibacillus_AQ; species Paenibacillus_AQ monticola. Next base: position 208,898 of record NZ_WJXB01000007.1, on the reverse strand, counting down.
ATAGGTATCACACTCGAGCCTGACGATAAAGGCGATCAGCCCCGTGGGGAGAAGATTCTCGGTTCTGTCTAGAAGTTAGGTAGATGTAGATATACACAGCTAGCCTGATTCCGTTTTATATGGGAATCAGGCTGTTTTGCGTGCTGAGCGATCCTATTGCACCGTACAGATAAACATTTGTGATAATATAATGATAATTCTAATATTTGCTAAATAAGGGGAAGTGTCGATGAAAAGGTTGTTACCTGTGCTCTTAGTTTTTGGTTTGCTTCTGAGTTTAAATATCACACAAGGGAATGCTGTATCTGCTGATCCGGCTAAACAGGTATTGCGTATTGGTTTTGAGAGTATCCCTGTACTCCTTGACCCTTCCATGGCTACTGACGATAGCACAACTACAGTCATTAAAGGATTGTTCGAAGGTCTGGTTCGATTGAATGAAGCTGGACAAGCCGTACCGGGTATAGCCAAGGACTGGAAAATTTCAACTGATGGCAAAACCTATACGTTTAACCTTCGTTCTAGCGCGAAATGGAGCAATCAGCAGCAGGTGAAAGCTTCGGACTTTGAGTACGCGTGGAAAAGGGCACTTGCCCCAGAAGCGGGTAACTCCAATGCTTTTAAAATGTTCATGATTGCTAACGCAGAAACTTACCATAATGGTAAACTAAAGGACTCCTCGAAAGTGGGGGTGAAAGCATTAAACAACACTACGCTTCAAGTGACACTGTCCGAAAAAACATCATACTTCATTCAACTTCTCGCAGAAAACACCTATCTGCCAGTCAATGCTTTGATCGCGAAAGCAGACAAAAAGTGGGCAACCCAACTTAAAACCATAGTGACTAATGGTCCCTTCAAACTTAAGCAATGGGATAAAGATATCGTTACATTAGTTAAAAACTCCAATTATTATGCGGCCCAAGAAATTCATTTTACAGAGGTTCAGCTACTTCGGCCCAAAGCTGGAACGTCAACAACGACGGTTGCTTACATAAATAATGAGGTAGATTGGGTTGGGGGGAACGAACTTATAGACTATGCTTCTTTAGATTCAGCTTCCACTCAGGATATGTGTGAATTCCCTATTGGTTCTACCTATTATTACCAATTCAATCTAAACAAAGCCCCTTTTAATAATCTGAAGATTCGCAAAGCGTTAGCTATGGCCGTCGACCGCGAATCTATCCATTATGGCACGCCAGCATATGGGTTTGTTCCTTGGAACATCCCTGGTGCAAAACTAGACTTTCGTGCAGAGATCCAAGATACGCATTATTTTAGTGAAGATGTGGTGTTGGCTAAGAAGCTGCTGCAGGAGGGCTTGCAGGAAGAAGGATTTACGAAGCTTCCAAGCTTTTCGATTATTGTGAATGCGAATTCCAATCATTCCACTATTGCAAAATCCGTCATATCCAGTTGGAATAAGAATCTGGGTGTCGAAGCGACCCTTGAACTCCAACCTTGGGCAGAACTGCTCGATAACCGTTACAGTCAAAACTTTACCATGGCCAGAGCGGGTTGGGCAGCGGACTATAACGATCCTGCGGCTATGCTGGAATATTTCACATCTTGGAGTACGGACAACGATACAGGCTGGAGCAATAAACTTTATGACAGTTATATCCGAAAAGCACGGCAAACGACTGAACCTCGTGATCGTATTCAAGCTTATGCAAAAGCTGAAAAACTGCTCATAGATCAGATGGTCATTATCCCACTGTATTATTATGTAGCTGATGTGTTGCATAAATCTAATATTGAAAATGTGTATGTTGACTATGATAGTTCCGTAGTCTTTGCAAGAGGATATCTAAAATAAGTTTCTATGGAGTGTAAAGTAGTACAAAAAAATGCGAGATCTCCGAATTCGGGATCTCGCATTTGCTGCAAATATGAGTTTAGAGTGGAGACACGATAAAGCGGAAGGTATAAGGCCGGTTAGCCGGCAGTGTAAACTGTTCGTGCGTCCGTGCTCCCCAGCTGTCATCCCCGCCGACACCCATCTGTTTGTAGTTGACTCTCAGTACGGTTTTATTGGAAACGGGTAATTTATAAATATGATCATTTGCTTCCAATTCTTCAGGGCTCCAAGGAAGGGCATTAATTTCCAGAGTAGCCGAGCTTTCAAAATAAAGCCCAGAACCATTCGCGCTCTCTGTGAGGGAGGCATATCTGACATCTGTCTTGTTGCCGCACTCCTGAGGTCTAAGATAAGGTATAAATTGCTCACTAACCTTGCCGCTATATCGTCCCAGTTTCGCACCCGTTTGTCTGTCCCAATAGTTCTCATGAGGTCCTCTACCATACCAGGAAAGGGTATCCAGACTTCCATCAAGCACGAACAGCATACCGAATTCAGGGATTTCCGGGAGTGAACTGCCCCCCGGATTCAGTTCCTGCGTAATCTCCATGGACCCGTCGGGGCGAATCTCATAATGGAGCAGCAATGTGGAATCAGGATTCGTAGCCAAAAGATAAGCGATAGAGACGTAACAACGATTACCTTCAACTCGGCATGAGAAATGGGCGATATTCCGGCTGTAAGAAGCTTCCTTCCAGACCGCGCAACGCTTCTGCAATCCGTTACCAAGATCATTGTCGGTTACCGCTCTCCAGAAATTGGGTCTTACAGGCTCAAGCAAGCGTTCTTTTCCCGAGGAAAGGTAAGAGAATAAATCTCCTGTAGTCATATTAAAAGTCAGAGCAAAGGCACCGCCCATAACCGTTAAAGCATCTCCTTCTTCAGTAACCCGCAGCTCTTCTCCTAGTGGATCGGTACTGTTGGTAACCATACGCGGAGATACAATAAATTGTTCCCAAGCGATTTCATGATTGGCCTCAGACCAGAAAGTTGCTGCCCGCTGCACAAAAGATACAGTCAGAATGGCTTCTTTGTCATTTACAAAAGAATTCAGTTCGTACGGAATAGTACATTCAGCGCTTTCTCCAGGTTGAACTGCAATCTGCAGCACACCTTCCAGCGCTATTTCTCCGTTCAAGCGAATATCCCATCTCAGATCATACTCTTCAATATTCGTAAATAAGAAGTTGTTGCGGAACGAGAAGAGTCCCTTGTTAATGTCTACAGCGGTTATTTTTATATTTTGGTAGCATTTTTTGACCTCAAGCAGTTTAGGAGTTATCGTTCGGTCTGCAAATAGTAATCCGTTCCCACTAAAATTACCATCATGCGGAGATTCTCCAAAGTCGCCACCATAAGCCAAATATTCAATCCCATCGGCGGTGTGGGTCCGAATGGCCTGATCCACCCAATCCCAAATGAAAGCACCTTGAAAAATGTCATATTGGTCAAATAAATCGCAGTACAGATGCAGGCCGCCACAGGAATTGCCCATAGCGTGACTATATTCGCAGATGATATAAGGCTTCTGCGGATGGTTCCGCGCATATTTTTCAATATCGTCCGGTTTAGCGTACATTGTAGACTCAATATCACTAGCTGCTTCCGAAGGTTTATAGTGGAAGATGCCTTCATAATGAACAGGTCTCGTCGGATCGGCTTGTCTCAGTTGGTCATGCATGGCGATAAAGTTATCGCCTCCGAAAGACTCATTGCCCAGCGACCAAATCACAACAGATGGATGATTCTTGTCCCGTTGCATCATGGAATTACAGCGGTCCAGCACATTGGCGCGCCATTCCGGTTTACTACCGGGGATGTTCCCCTCATGCAGATTCTGTTGCCCATACTGCCAAGAACCGTGTGTCTCCAGATTCGTCTCATCTATGACATAGATTCCATACTCGTCGCAGAGCTCATACCAAACGGACTGATTAGGATAATGAGAGGTTCGGACCGCATTAATATTATGAGATTTCATCAATTGAATATCGCGAATCATATCAGCTTTGGCCAGCGCGCGGCCGGTATCGCAGGAGAATTCGTGCCGGTTAACGCCTTTGAGCACTACTCTTTTACCGTTAATCTTCATAAGACCGTCTTTGATCTCGAAGGAACGAAATCCGACTTTACTACTTACAGCTTCCAATAGATGCTCTTGATCGTCGATTAATGAGAGTGCCAGAGTATACAGATACGGTTTCTCAGCACTCCATTTATACGGATGATCGACAAGTGCCGCTAGCTGGAGTTGTTGCATGCCACTTTCATTAAACGAAATACTCGCGGAAACTGGAGCAGTCCATACCGCTTGGCCCTGTTCATCATAGAGCTGCATTTGGAGCGCATGAGCACTTACATCTCGGTTAAAGTAATTTTCTACTTGTATGTTCACGTTCAGTTCTGCATTTGCGAATTCGTTATCCAGATCGGTGCGGACAAAAAAGTCAGCAACGTGAACTGGAGGAGCTGTGTACAAATAAACATCACGAAAAATACCACTAAGACGCCAGAAGTCCTGATCCTCTAGCCAACTGGCATCGCACCAACGATACACCTCAACGGCTAGCTTGTTTTCTCCAGGATTCAAGTAGGGGGTGATATCAAACTCGGACGGAGTAAAGGTATCTTCGCCATAACCAACCAATTCTCCATTTACCCATACATAAAAAGCAGATTCAACGCCCTGGAAGCTGAGGTATACAGGTTGTCCTTCCCAAGACTCCGGTACTGTGAAGCTTCGTATGTAAGAGCCTACCGGATTATACACCGTTGGAGCAAAGGGTGGTTTCAACTCGGGTTCGGACTCTGCCCAGGGATAACGCACATTTGTATATTGAGGATAGTCATAGCCCTGGAACTGCCAGTGAGAGGGAACGGGAATAGCGGACCAACTACTGCTGTCAAAATCTGCTTTATAAAAATCCTTGCATCGCTGCTCTGGTGTTTCGGAAAAAGAGAATTTCCAGGAACCGTTAAGGGTCTGGTAGTACGGGGAGACTTCTTTAACATCCTGTAAGGCCTCTGACACAGTTGGATAGGATATCATGGAGGCATGTGCATCCAACCGATTCAGTTGAAATATCTCGGGATTGTTATTCCATTCGGGGTAGCCGTTTGCAGGCGGCTGATAGACAAGCTTGTGGCGCATGAGTAACATCTCCTCATCTTTATTAGTATATTCATATTATAAGACGAGTCATTTGCAACGGATATAGAAGGATTTTCTCCTTTTATAGCACAATATGAAACTAGAATCATCTTTGGAAGCAGAGTAGAATGGAAGAGACCATTTAATAGTAATAATGAAGGTTTACAGTGGATATCAAGAAAAAACGGGGGAGACGCATGAAGAGCAAATTGATCTTTTGCCAAACGGAAGAGACGATATTATTACCGCTGTATGCTACAACAATCGGTTATTGGGAGCATCAGTCGGAAACGGTTCGTCCGGCCGGATTTCCAGATTATCAATTCCATCAGATTCTCGATGGCAAAGGTGAGCTGGCGATCAAAGATAAACGGTACTTGGTTGGCCCCGGGGATGTTTTCTTTCTATATCCGCATATCGCACACTCCTATACTCCGATCAGCCGCGCGTGGAGGCTATCATGGATCTCTTTTAATGGTAGAGAAGCTAGCCAGATGCTGCAGTTCTTAGGGATTCGCGAGTCGGGTCCTGGAAGATTAAGAGACGAACGATTACTGAAGCCTTTAAGAGAAATGCTCACGGTATCAGATGGTAATGAACCGGGAGCCAACCTCGAACGTTCCAGGCTGTTATATACGCTGCTCCTTGATTTGAAACGTAATCTGCTGCCCTCATCAAAAGAGGATGATGAGCTGGAACGCATTCAACCGGTTCTTCAGCATATTGAACGCAACCTGCACAGAGCTCTGCCGTTGAAGGAGTTAGCTGAGGTGGCTTCCGTATCTCCGCAGTATTTATGCCGTCTTTTTCAGCGAACCCTGCATGATCGACCTGTAACCTATATTAATAAGCAGCGCATTAACCGGAGCAAACAATTAATGTTTACTGGACGGGAGAAAAAAATATATGAAATCGCGCAGTTGGTCGGCTTTGATCATGCCAGTTATTTCTGTGCGGTGTTTAGGCGTGTTACCGGAATGAAACCCGAGGAATTTAAGCGGCTGCATGGTTTGGATTAACGCCAACTGATTATGGGAAGCGCAGAAAATAATATCCACCGATGTGCTATGATTGCACCATATCAAATATTGATGTATAAATGCATAAATAGATTAAGGAGAATCTACCAATGCGAATTTTAATAGCTGATGATGATGATTACACAAGAGAAGGTTTGATCGAATCCGTTGAATGGGAGCAGTATGGGATCAATAATATACTCGAAGCAAGGGACGGAGAGGAAGCGTTGCGCTTGGCAGCGCGGTACAAGCCGGATATTGTTCTGACGGATATTCGGATGCCGAGGCTTAATGGGATTGTATTTGCTGAAAAACTGGGTGAGTATTGCCCCGATTGCAAATTGTTGTTTATGAGTGGATATTTAGATGTTGACTATCTTAAAAGCGCGATAAAACTATCTGCAGTAGACTATATTGAGAAACCCATTAAAATCGCTGATTTAGAAGAGGCCATTCAAAAAACAGTTCAATCCGTGCAAAAAAGTCAAAAACTTGAGATTGATCTTTCCATTAAAAAAATTCTGCAACACCAAAAGCTAGCACGTTTACTTACAGAAAGTACGGTGGATTCCGAATCCATTCTAAAACTATGCGAAGAAGAAGATTTTCCAATGAACACAAATTATGTGTGTTTAATGATTTTTAGTCCAACATACATAGAAAATGGGAAAGAGCTTCTGGAGAATACGAATAATTTCTGGAAAGATCAAGCGGTTTATTCCGTGGGAGATTATCTTGGAGAGGGGAGATTCATATTTGTTCTTTCTCTGAACAGAGTAAAAATGGAGCGAATAGAGAGTCTATCCAAACAGTTGTTTAAATTCAATGAGAATATTTATGTAGGGATAGGGGAGAAAGTTGCTAGCATAAGTGAAATCAAGCAAAGTTATAGAACTGTTCAAAAAGCACTGGAACGTTCTTTTTATCACCCCGAATTTCATTATTTTCAATACAGTAAACCTCAAAATGCGCAATCAGGGATAAGTCCGCAACTCTTTATAGATTTTTATAAGCTATTGAAGAGTCAGCCAGGCCAGCTTGCAGATTGGATAGATTCTGTATGCAATGTATTCGTTGAAAAAGAACATCCTCCACGAGAGCAAGTGTGCGCTTTATTTTCATCCATAGGGCGGGCCATGATTCAGGAGAAAGGTACGCTCTTGGCTAAATTAGAGTCTATTTATGATGTTAACGATATAGATCAACGGATATCCGAACTTCATACGATTCTTGAGATCAAACAGTTTATCCAAGAAATCTGTAAAGCCTATTGTTTGGAGGTGGAGAGTGAAGCAAAATATTCTCGAACGGTAATTGGGGTGATGGACTATATCTCCTCACATGTAAGCCAAATGGATTTAGATCTGCCGGAAATTGGCCAACAAATGCATTTGTCTTGTTCTCATCTCAATATGTTGTTCAAACAAGAAACCGGAACGACTATCACTCAGTACATCAGGGATTATCGCATTGAATTGGCCAAAAAGCTGATTACTAATGAGCATTATAAAATGAATGCGATCTCAGAGTTATGCGGTTTTGCCAGCCCCAGTTATTTTGCCAAGGTGTTCAGAACCTGTACTAATCTAACACCGATAGAGTATAGAAAGATGAGGCTGTAATGAAGATAGGGTTAGATTTTAAAAATTTGTCGATTCGTAAGAAGTTGATTACCCTGTTTGTGATGGTAGGTATTATACCGCTTATTATTACTTTTTTTGTATCCCAGCACGAAATACGCAAATATGCTCTTGATGGTCAGAGCTATGCCAATAATCAGACTTATGAGCAGACTTTGTCAGTACTAACGAGCAGAATGTCACATATCGAAGAGATCTCCTCGATGATCGTTGTGAACAAAACCATCAACTCGGTATTCTCGATGAATCCGGACAACGTGGAAATTTGGAAACAAATTGACCTGTTTGAAGACATTACCTCATATACTCAGATCTTGGAGTCAGACTCACAGTTCGATAGTATCATGTACTTCGTCAAAGACGGGTTCGTCACCGCAGGTAAAAGTGCCCTGTACAGGCCGCTAAGTCAGGTTCAGGACCAAAAGTGGACGGAAACATTCCTGGAAGCTAAAGGAAGATCCACCTGGCTAATTTTTGAAGACAGCTTTAAATCTCTGAAGCCGGAGAAATACCTCACGCTGGGCAGAGCACTCTGGAATGATAATAACTATATGGAGTCCGTAGGGTTCGTGATGATTAATATAGAGTTACAGCAAATCATCCAAGCGTTGAGACAATCCGTTCCTGGTCAGTTGGTCTATGTGGAGACCGAAGAAGGAGAAATTGTTGCCAGCAGCGGCAGTGATGAGGAACTGGCTAAGATGAGGCTGCCACATAAACTGAACAGCAACGCAAGTTATACCGAGATTCATCTGGACAGTGGGACTTATTTGGCACGGGGGAATCAGATTGACTCTACCAACCTTTATTTGGTATCCGTTATCCCCTCTAGTGCTGCCATGGCTATTATCCATAAAATCCGTTTTCAGATGCTTGCTATCTATCTGGTTATTTGTCTATTTATTTTTATTTTTATCTTTCCTATTACAAGGTCGATCACTCAGCGCATATTCTTGCTTATGAACAAGATGAGTCAGGTTCGGCAGGGAAGATTAAATACGCTTGACCTTGAACCTCGAACCGATGAACTGGGGCATTTGATCTCAAGCTATAATTATATGATAAATAGTGTACAGGAACTTCTGGAAGAGCAGTTTAGGTTGGGACAAGAAAAGAAGGGCGCAGAGCTGAAAGCTCTGCAGTCGCAGATAAATCCCCACTTTTTATATAACACCCTGGATATGGTGAACTGGATGGCACAAAAGGAGGAGGGAGCAAAAGTTCAGAATGTCATCTACGCCTTGTCCGATTATTACAAATTGGTACTTAGCAAAGGCAAAGATTCGGTAACGCTTGATGAAGAGTTGCGACTTTGCAGTATATATATGGACATTCAAAGGAATCGTTACAAAGACAGAATAAAACTTGCGATCACCATAGAGGAGGAAGCCAGACACTGTCTGCTACCCAAAATTACTTTGCAACCACTTGTGGAAAATGCAATAGTGCATGGAATTATGGAAACCGAGGAACGAACAGGAATGATTCAGATTAACGGACAAATCATAGAGGGACGCTTAATTGTGAGCGTAGAAGACGATGGAGCAGGAATTCGAAAACAAGAAGAACGACATTCCTCTTATCAAGGCAGCGGATATGGGATTGAGAATATTGATAAACGTTTGAATTTATTTTTTGGAGAAGATGCCAAAGCAATAAAGTTCATCAGTATAGAAGGCGAAGGAACCTGCGTCATTATCGACGTTCCTGCCGTTAGAAGTTGACAGGGATTCCTGTCTTCTTTTTTTTGTGATTAATTCGTTTAATGTAGTTAATTCAGTAATATTTTGCGAGGAATCTTGCGAATTTGCGATATTCCTCGCAGGGGTTAAAAGATAATATTAATTGTGAAAGGAGAAGTGATAGCATGAATCAGGTAACAACGGCTGCTTCGAAAGCGCTTAATAAGAAAGCGCTTAAACGGAGACAGAAGCCATTTGCGGACTTCAGAGCACATAAAACTTATTATTTTATGCTCATTCCGCTGTTTGTATATTTTATAGCATTCAATTATTTACCGCTTTTTGGTTTGTACAATGCTTTTACGAATTATGATTTCGGCAAAGGAATATTCAGTCCATTTGTAGGACTGCAGAATTTTGAATTTCTATTTAAAGGGGGAGCAGACTCCATCATCTGGAAGCTGACCCGCAACACGATTCTTTATAATGTGGCTTTTATAGTGCTGAGTAATATATGTCAAATTGGGATGGCTGTATTACTAAAAGAGATCGCTTTTAATAAATTTGTGAAGACCTCGCAAACATTAATGTTCATGCCGTATTTCGTATCCATGGTTATCATTGGCTCTATTATTTACAATTTATTCAACTTTAACTACGGTGTGTTTAATAATATGTTCGCTGCCTTTGGAATGGAAAAGTTTGATTTTTACCGGACGCCTTGGGTATGGCCAATCATCATTGTTGTCGTTGAAATCTGGAAGAGCTTAGGTTATGGAACCGTAATCTATCTTGCTTCAATTATGGGGATCGACGAGAGTGTTTATGAAGCGGCCTATGTAGATGGTGCTTCAAAATGGCAGCGCATTCGTTACGTTACACTTCCGCTGCTTAAACCGACAGTAATCATCCTGCTACTGTTCTCCATCGGCGGTATCCTGAAAGGTCAATTCGACCTCTTCTGGAATATTGTCGGCAACAACGGGCTTTTGCTTAATGCCACGGACATTATAGATACATATGTTTACCGTGCCTTGACTGTTAACTTCAGCATTAATTTGGGGACTGCGGCGGGTTTGTATCAATCGGTATTCGGACTGCTTCTGATCCTGACCGTCAATGCCATAGTTAGAAAATTTGATCGGGAAAATTCCTTATTCTAGAAAGGGTTGTGATTGAACGTGAGTTCTGTGGCTGTAGACAAACACAGCAGTAAAATTCGCAAAGACGCCGGAACCAGAGTGTTTGACCTCATAGCTATAGTTGTTGTATCCATAGGTGCGCTGCTCTGTGTGATCCCATTTTTTATTATGCTATCCGGTTCGTTTAGTACGGAGTCGGAGGTGGTGAGAAGCGGATATTCCATTCTTCCAAAAGGGTTTACATTAGAGGCCTACAGAGTCGTATTCACTTCCTTGGGCAGTACAATCGGTAAGGCCTACATGGTTACCATTTATGTTACAGCAGTAGGTACATTTCTTGGTTTGTTATGTACTTCGATGGGGGGGTATGTTCTCTCTCGTCCAGACTTTAAGCATAAGGACAAGATATCCTTCTTTATATACTTTACTACTCTTTTTAGCGGAGGGCTGATCCCGACATATCTGGTCGTAGCGAATGTGCTGCATCTGAATCATTCGCTCTGGTCTGTGATATTGGGTGGTCTGATGTCGGCGTTCAACGTATTCCTGTTCCGAAACTTTATTAAGGGTATCCCGGATGCGCTTATGGAGTCGGCGCGGATTGACGGAGCCGGCGATTTCCGAATTTACTGGCAGATCATTATTCCACTGACCAAGCCGGCAATGGCTACCATTGGTTTGTTCACAGCTCTGGGATATTGGAATAACTGGTTTACTTACAGTCTCTATCTGATCACGGACAAAGACAAATGGGGTCTACAGTATTTACTCTATAGAATGCTGTCTAGGGTGACAGATGCAGTCAAAGGCTCGGATATCATTCTTACTCAACAGTTACCTAGCGAAACGATGAAGCTAGCTACAGCGATGCTGGTAACCGGTCCAGTTCTCCTGTTCTATCCGTTTGTACAGCGCTACTTCGTTAGTGGACTGGTAGTCGGAAGTGTGAAAGGTTAAGCATCACCCATCCAGAAATCAAGGTTTATTAGTATTGGTGTTAAGCTGGAGGATACTTATTACAGTTTCCTCCACTCCACATATAACAAATATAGCTATGGAGGGGATTCATTTGAAAGGAAGGCATTTTAGAAAGACGATGTTGGTTTCATTAATGGCGTTGATGTTAGGGATATCTACAGCCTGCTCGAATTCGGGCAATACCAATGTCGGTGGTGAACCTACAAAATCCGGGAATACAGCTGCAACGGAGGCGCCTAAAGAAATCGTTGAATTGAAAGCGATTACGATGGGAAGTGAGCCCAAAAGCGGACTGGATAACTTCTACAAGCAGCTGGATGAATTAACTGTAAAGGATCTGGGAATCAAGGTCAGATTCGATTTTATTCCTTGGGGTGATGAAAAAAATCAAATTAGCAGAGCCATTGCTGCAAAAGAATACGATCTTTATGTAGGTGGTGTTTGGTCGAATTTCACAGACTTCGCAGCCAAGAATGCCTTTGCAGACTTAACTCCTTTATTGAGTAAAGTGCCTGATCTTGTTGAGCATTACAAAGGAGCGCTGGATCGGGTAAAGATTGAAGGTAAAGTGTTTGGAATCCCGCAATACAACAAGCCTGGTGGTGGCAGTGAGGGTATGCTCTACCGCGAGGATCTTCGCAAAAAATGGGGCCTTCCCGAGATCAACAGCCTGGAGACAGCCGAACAATACCTTTATAAAGCCAAGGAAGAATATCAGGCTACCCCAATGCTGAATGACAAACGTTTTGCGAATAATCTTTGGACTATGATCGCTGGCGGCAAGTATCTTACGGTTGCAGCTGAATATGCAGTCGCTCCAGTTGATGATCCATATAAAGTTATCAGTATGTATGATACACCGGAATATAAACAGGTTATTGAAGTGGCTAAGAAATGGTATGATGACGGCATTGTAGATCACGACGTGCTGGCAGCCCAAGGGAATGCTACTGCTGAAACATTGGAGCTTATGAAAGCGGATCAAAAGCCGCTTGAGTTTAATAACCACCTTGGTGCAGTAAGTAGCAATTATATTAATCCTCTTAAAGAAGCATTACCTGACTCAGAATATGGATGGTATGATTACTTCCTGAACAATGTACCAAGCTATATGCCTAAGATGTCAGCCGGTTCGATGACCTTTATCTCTGTAGGTGCCAATTCTCAATATGTAGAGCAGGCATTGAAGTTTATTGAGAAAGCCCACACTGACCAAACCTACTACAATCTTCTATCTTATGGCGCTTTGGATGAGAATTATAAAGTGGATGCTGAGGGATTTATTAACTATGACGGCATACCGACAGATAACGTTAAACCGGCTTGGACAGGATTGAATGATGGCTACATGAACCTTGAGGTTAACTATCCGGGAGAATGGAAAGACATTTATGACAATATCCAAATCGAAGGTGCTAAACTTGCAGAAGCCGGAGGAACTGATCCGTATGAAGGATTCAACTTTGACACCTCTTCTTTGGCTACAGAACTCTCCAATTTGGAAACAGTAAAGACACAGTATATTCAACCATTAGCTGTAGGGATGACCAATAACATCGACGGTGACTTGGCGAAAGTGCAGAAACAACTTAAGGGTGCAGGATTTGATGCTTATTTAACTGAATTGCAAAAACAAGTGGATGCTTTTGTTGCTGCGAAATAATAACGAAACCGGCCGTCTTAATCAGGAATTTAATCTGTCGGGACGGCTGTCCTTTTTTTTATCATTGTCGTTATAAGTTAAGCGGAATTTGCTATAGAGGAGTTAAGTTAGGGGATTCCATTTGTTAAAGAGGAACACTATTCTAAGGGGGAATCACATGAAGCGGGAAACAGCATTTCATTTTGGAAAAGTATGGAGGCTTTTGTTGTCATTGTTTGTTGTAGTAAATACGCTTTCAGCATTACTTATGCCGGATGGGTCAGCTTCAGCTGCGGATACGACGGGGGGGACAGTCAGTACAGATTATCAAGTCGAAATCAATGAAACAATCAGCAGCAATGGTTTTACTCATCCGGGTGTTGGCTTAACTAAAGCTACACTAGAAACGATGAGGGTGGGTGTGCTGGAGCAAAAAGAGCCATGGTATTCCTATTATCAGGCTATGACCGTCTCTTCAGCTGCTTCGAAAACCGTTACCTCCAGTAATGCAAGCTCCACAGATCCAACGAAGCCGGCGGTGCTTGCTTTTGACAGTCAGAGCTTTAATTCAAAATTCCGTGCGGACGGTTTGAAAGCGTATACCCAATCCCTGATGTATTATATAACCGGTGACGAGACTTATCGGGCGAATGCCATGACTATTATTCGTATCTGGTCGCAGATGGATCCAGTACAATACAAATATTTTACCGATTCGCATATCCATACGGGGATTCCACTCAATCGGATGGTAACGGCAGCAGAAATATTAAGGTATTCAAGTTATCAAACAGCTGAACTACAATGGACGGACAAAGATACAGCTGATTTCACGAATAATCTGATTACTCCGGTCATCGATACTTTTTTGCACGACCAGAACCATTTTATGAACCAGCATAATTATCCGCTCTTAGGAGCCATGGCCGGTTATATCTTTACTGATAACCGAGACAGATATAATGAGGCTGTCGAGTGGTGGAGTGTGAATAAGACAGCTGTCGATCAAGGCTTCAATGGTTCGATTAAACAGTTGTTTCGATTGATCGATACTAATGCACTGACAGGCGAGGTGTTGGACGAACCGATCGTACAACATGTGGAAATGGGCAGAGATCAGGCGCATGGCGGCGGTGACTTAACGAATGCAGCAATCGTATCGCGGATGCTGCTTGCTCAGGGAACATTAATTGACCCAGAAGAAGGGACAGTATCCACTGAGGCCAACGCTGTAGGTCCTTATGAGTTTCTGAATGACCGGATTTTAGCTGCGGCCAACTATTTTTGGCAGTACATGCTTGGATATGAAACGCCGTGGACGCCAGTGGCTTACTCCATTGCCCCAGATGGAACTACCAGAGATACCTATAATCAGTTAGCAACCGGTTACAGAGGGAGATTCAATACCGCTAATTTTTGGGACCTCTATTCCTACTATACTTATGTCAAAGGGGTTAACATAGCAGAGAAGGCTCCCTATTTTTATGAGGTATTTACCAAGAAACTCCCATCCAATTTTTACTACGGCGAGGGATTTAACTTAAACTGGGATAATTCGGACGGCGGCGGCGACTTCTGGCTTTATTTACCCGAAGAGGCAGAGGGAGAGGCAGTTAAGTGGGTTCCAAAGCCACAAACAAGCCCATCACTGATCGAAATTGAAGACCGCTATACGTCATTTGATGGTAATACAGCTACCGTACAAGAAGGAGATACTTTCTTTGTTAGGTTTGATGTAACGGAAGCAGGAAGTGAAATTGCGCTGCTTAATGCGTCCAGTAGCAAAAAAACCATTGGATTCAAAATTCGGACGAATGGCGTAGCCACTTTAGAAATGAATCCGGGGATTAATGATACATTGACACTACCAGATACTAGGGGACAGTGGAGATATGTAACCTATACCATGGGCGAATTTCAGAGTTTGGGTGACATCATTTATTTGAAGGTAAAAGGTTCTGGCACGATTGTTGATATTGACCACCTTAATGTACAGGCAGGAGCACAACTGACACCTCCGGTATTTACAGTAGGGAATTCGGATATGAACTTATTTACCTATGTAGGAGCACCTGTCAGCATTGATTTATCCGCTGCGGATTCAAACAGCACTGATGTTGTTATTTATGATAGCTCGATTGTGCCTCAAGGCGCTGCTCTAAATACCAGTACCGGTGCATTTTCTTGGCAACCGACGCAAGCCGGTATAATTTCCTTTAACGTTACAGCTTCTGACGGCACTACGATTACAAGTAAAAATGTTAATATTGTTGTTGCTAATGAACGTGCTTCGGCAGTGGAAGCAACTATTGCACCCTATGATCCAGCGAGTGTTTACGTGACAGCAACGTTAAATCATTATAAAACCGTGTACACGGATACAATAAGCCAGATTGACAGTGTGTCCGATGAGGCGTTCAACCAGCAGTTGCAAACCCTCAGGAGTACAATCGAAAGTCTTAAATTAGTGACGCCTTTATTAAAACTTGACGGCAGTATCGATTATCACGATATAATTGCAGCTTCGACCTTAGGTAAAGTTATCGTCAATCTAGTAGATGGTGACAACAATACTGGTACCGCTTACACGACGGCTCCGTATCCAGACTTATATCATATACTGGATTTTGGACCGGATTATAAAGTTTCAGCAACTGCTTTTGGTCTGCAAAGCAATATCTTTGCGGATCGTCTCGCAAAATCAGCGGTATTCGGGTCAAATGACAAGGAGAATTGGACACGGCTAACGCCCGGACTAACAGCGTTTACTCAAAGCTTTCAAACACTGAATGTGGCCGAAGATTACAAAAATGCAAAATTCCGCTTTATCAAGATCCAATTGCTTGATCCGCAACCTGATATTATACACAATTTGTCGCAAAATATGTTTGAAATGACTGAATTCAGAATCTATGGGCAACGGTATGAGATTGGCAATAAGATCGAGTCTGTTGCAATCGGTTCCGCCAAAAGCGTTAGCGGCAAGATAACATTGGGTGATACGGTGAAATTAACAATCAAAGCAAAAGAAGTCATTCAAAATGTAAACGTTAAAATTCAAGGCGTTATTGCAACGGTTACCACGCAAGATCATATCAACTGGACAGCTGAAGCTGCCACGACTGGAAATGTGCCGACAGGTACGGTGAAGTTTTCGGTTGATTACGAGTGGAGTGACGGGACGAATGGAGACACAATAACCTTGACAACCGACAACTCCAAGCTGTTTCTTGTTGATCGTTCAAAGTTCATAGATGTCCAGGCGCTGGCTACAGTTACCGCGTCAGACAAGCAGTGGCCTGGTACCGGGTTGTCCAAGGAGCAAGTTGGTTATTTGTTGTTTGATGGCGATATTGCCACCGCTGGTGATTTGAATACGTCAATCGGTTCTTATTACACCATTAGCTTTGGTGAACATGCATCTGTGAAGCTGAGCGAAATTGTACTCATGCCCAGAACTGGAAACAGCGCAAGAATGAATGGGCTTATTGTACAGGGCTCCAATGATAATGTGAACTGGATAAATCTAACTGTGCCTCTAAAGGGATCAACAGAAGGCACATGGTCCGATATTAGAGAAGGTCAGCTATTAGATCAACAGTACTATCATTATTTAAGATTGTATAATAGCGCCGCATGGAGTGGTAATGTAGCGGAAGTGGAATTTTACGGTGACGTGGATTACGATTTGGAGTATGTGAATTCTAAAGTTGTTGGACCGGATGGCTATACCACGGGAAGCTACTACCTGTATCAGAAGGAAGTAGAACGGATTAAGACAGCAATGGGCCAGCAGGGAGCCAACAAAACCATGCTTCTCGCGGAGTTGACTCAAGCTAAGGTTATACTATTGTCGAAAAGCACGATCTACTCGGAAAAAATTGAAGTGACATCTTCAATGGTCACATCATCCGGGGTATCCTACGATGGTACGGCCGATGCAGCACAGAATGGCTGGCGCGCCTTCGATGGCAATAGCAGCACGTCTCCCGATACGAAAACCAGCCTTGGCTGGGTCCGTGTTGACCTGGGAGCAGGCCATGAACCAGCGATTGGAAATATCAAGTTTTTGCCGAGAGTTGGTAATTATGTACGCATGAATGGAGCGATCATTCAAGGTTCCAATGATGGCGTGAATTTTGAAAATCTCTATACTATCACTGGGATCACTTCCGTCAAATGGTATGAGACCGTAATTTCCAATGACAAAGCTTATCGCTACTTAAGATATTATTCGCCAAATGGCTTTGCCAATATAGCTGAGCTTGAATTCTATAAAAATACGAAGGACAAAACATTGCTGACCCTTCTGTTGCAAGAAGCAGCGGCAATTGAATCTGAAAAATATACGGTGGAAAGTATAGCGGACTTAACTGCGGCAGTTACAGCAGCCGGAAATACCAACGGTTCGACCGCTGCAACCCAGGTGGAGATTGATGCGGCGGCAGCGGTGCTAAAGGAATCGCTGGAGAGACTAGAGTTGTTAAAAGTGAATCAACAACCTGTTTTTGAAACGATTGCTCCAATAACCGTGGCAGTAGGAGGCACCGTCTCTTTCGCAGTGTATGCCGCAGATGCAGATGATCAAGAGGTGACTTACAGTGCATTATCGCTGCCTGAAGGAGCGAGTTTCGACGAAAATAGCAGACAATTTACCTGGACACCGTCTGTAGCGGGGACATACACTCTTTCCTTCAAAGCTGTAGACAGCCACGAAGGAGAAGCTAGATTGGACGTAACCCTTACGGTTACGAACGCAGGCGTCGCGAGTGCAACGTTGAGTGAGCCGTCGGCTGATTATGTCAAAACTCCGTCCTGATCACAGCCTTTTGTAGAGGATGTGGCTGAGGCAAAGCTTCTCGGAGGTTATAAGGATGGAAGTTTAACAGAGCTATCCGGTGTCTTTTGACGAAACTGGATAGCTTTTGTTTAAAAGAAGGTGAGGGACGTTAAGGTCATTGAGCATAAGAAGCGAAATCCAAACTTATTCTAGGGGAGGGTAAATATGTTAAATGTAAAGCATAAGAGAATCAAGAACGCGCTCCTATCTCTACTAACAAGTGTTCTGTTCATCATGTCTGTTTCATTAGGAACAATTTTCTATCCGAAACATGTAAGCGCTGATTCTTTCACACATAGTGGAATATTGTACTCACAGGCTGATTTTGACCGCGCAAAACAACAGGTTACAGCTGGTGTAAGCCCTTGGATCGATGCATGGAATGCCGGCAAACTCACCTCTTATGCATCCTCATCTTATACACCGAGTCCTGTAGCTGCTCCTGCAAGATGGGGAGGGCATCCCGACTTAAATTCAGGAAATACCCAAATGTTTAATGATGCCGAGGCAGCTTTAGTTCAGGCGATTATCTGGAAGGTTTCAAGCAATTCCACGGAAGCGAATAATGCCAGACTGAAGGCTGAACAAATTCTGGATGCATGGTCTAGTACGGTTAACACTGCAGTTGGCGGCGATGAGAAACAATTATTGGCAGGTCTGAACGGTTACAAATTTGCAGCTGCGGCAGATATTATGAAATCGGATACAGCCTGGAATAATGCCGGGAAGTTTACGGCCATAAAGAACATGCTTCTGAATTATTTTTTGCCATCCCTGCGTGATTATCTGACTACCCATTATAACAGCGATGGAGATTATGGATCGTATCCGTATTACTACCGCGGCAATCAGGATATTGCTCCAATGGTGACTATTATGGCTATCGGCGTATTGTGTGACGATTTAACCATCTATATTGAAGCGGTGAATCATTTCAAGAACGGAAATCATAACGGACGGGTAACTTATTATCTGTTTCCGACCACTGATTCAAATTTGGCGCAGTCTGAAGAGAGTGGACGGGATCAGCCTCATGCCCAATTGGGACTGGGATTGCTGGCAACGATGGCGCAAATTTCATATGTACAAAAAAGTGGCGATTCGACCTTTGAGGATTTGTATGAATATTCCAACAGACTTATATTAAAGGGAACTGAATATGCAGCTAAATATAACAGTGGCGGAACCGTACCCTTCACCCCGATATATACTGTGGATTGGAGAAATGAGCCCGTTGTTTCAGCATCCGGCAGAGGAAAACTTCGTCCGATATATGATATGGTTTGGAATCACTATCACTATGTCAAAGGTTTAGCGGATTCAGCAAGTACGGACCCTGTATACAATACCAGATCGTTGATCGCTTCTTTCGAGCCGGAATCAGTATCCACGGACCATCAGCCTTTCACTACTTTGTTGTACACGCGTACTCCGATCATTTCCGGAGAGATTTACTCGCTAATGAATCCGGTAAGCGGAAAGATGCTGGATGTAGCATCCGGTGGCACCGCCAATGGAACCAATGTACAATTGTGGCAAGATGCCGCTGGCAATAACCAACGATTTACAATCATAGATAATGGAGATGGTACTTACCGTTTAATAGGTCTCCAAAGTGGAAAGGCGCTGGATGTGAATGGTGCAGGGACTGCCGAAGGAACCAATGTTCAAATATGGACATATAGCGGGTCAGCAAATCAAAAATGGAAAATCACAGCAAACTCTGATAGTTCCTTTAAATTAATCGACTCCAATAGCGGAAAAGTATTAGATGTGAGTGGGAATAGTACTGCGAATGGAACAAATGTACAGATTTTGACGGACAACGGTGGAGCTGCGCAGAAATGGAAGCTTATACGCGGTGGCATTATCTCTGGCGGCACGTACAAGCTATTAAACCCGAATAGTGGAAAAGTACTGGATCTGAGCAACGGAAGCACAGCAGACGGAACAGCTGTCCAAATTGCAGAAGATGCCACAGGATCAAATCAGCAATGGACCATTACTCGCAATGAAGATGGTACATACAAAATCATTGGAGTTTCGAGTGGAAAAGCACTTGAGGTATTTGGAGGTAGCACAGATGATGGAACAAAAGTGTCTATATGGCCATACTCTGGCGGGGCGAACCAAAAATGGAAGATTATCATGAATACAGATGGAACCTATAAACTAATAGATTCTAATAGTAATAGGATACTCAATGTGATTGGAAACGGCACGTCCGCTGGTACAAGTGTAGAGATATTATTGAATAACGGATTGTCCGGGCAAAAGTGGAAGCTGGTTAAGCAGTAAGTTCTATGCGTGAGCATCTCTTGCAAGAAATAGAAGAAACGGCTTCACCGTCCTTTATTTAGACGGCACCCGTTTCTTTTGTTTCTCACTAAATTTACAAGGAATCTTGCAAATGTGTGATTTTTGTGGGAGCGTTTTTAATGGGCAATTAATTCTTCAACCGGACATTGAGATGAGGAGTAAACCTAATGAAACTGATGTACCAAGAACCTGCAGACAAGTGGAATGAAGCGTTGCCGCTCGGTAATGGTAGACTCGGAGCCATGTTATTTGGTGGAATCGAGTCTGAGCTGCTCCAGCTGAATGAGGATACTCTGTGGTCGGGAGAGCCAAAGGATGGAACTAATCCCAACACCTTAAAAGTTCTACCGGAGATCCGACGTCTAATTGATGAAGGGAAATATGCTGAGGTTGACGCACTATGCAAAAAAGCAATGGGACCCTATACACAATCCTACATGCCGTTAGGTGATCTGAGCATTCATTTCTATCATGGCGGTCTGGCCACTAATTACGAGCGCCAGCTAGACTTGGAGACAGCTACCACCTCGGTTACTTACCGCATTGGTGGAATTACTTATAGACGTACATGCTTTGTATCAAACCCAGATCAAGTGCTTATTATGAGACTGGAGGCGGATCATCCGGGAATGCTGAACTTTACGGCCAAACTACGGAGTCCACTTCGCCATCAAACGAGTACAGAAGTAGAACGGTTCGTGATGAAGGGACGCGCACCGATCCACGTGGATCCTAATTATTATCGGACCGACCAACCCGTAGTCTATGGTGAGGGTGGAACACGCTTCGATGGTCGAGTTGGGGTGAAGATACAAGATGGATGTTCCTATACCGATTATGACGGTCTGCATGTAGAATCGGCAACCTCAGCTATCCTGATATTCAGCGCGGCGACGAGCTTTAACGGATATAATCGCAATCCAGCGACGGAGGGGCTTGAACCTGCAGGTATTGCTGAGGAGTTGCTGGCAGCGGCTCTTAAAAAGTCCTATACGGAGTTATGGGGACGTCATATTTCCGATTACACAGCTTTGTTTAACCGTGTACAGCTTGATCTGGGCCCAGCCGAATTCGTGGCGGAATTGCCTTTACCTACGGATGTCAGGGTTCAGAAGTTTGGGGTGAAAGATAGCAAACTTGTGGAACTGTTGTTTCAATTCGGCCGCTATTTGCTGATTTCCAGCTCTCAACCTGGAACGCAAGCTAGCAATTTGCAAGGAATATGGAATAAGGAAACCCGACCACCTTGGAGCAGTAATTATACTTTGAATATCAATACCGAGATGAATTACTGGCTGGCTGAAACCTGTAATCTGTCCGAATGTCATAAGCCACTGCTGGATTTCATCGCTAACCTGGCACAATCGGGTGCACGGACTGCCGAGGTGAACTATGGTACCAGAGGCTGGGTGGCTCACCATAACAGCGATATTTGGTGCCATTCCGCTCCCGTAGGAGATTATGGTAACGGTGATCCCGTATGGGCCAGTTGGCCGATGGCCAGCCCGTGGCTGTGCCAGCATTTGTGGGAGCATTATCAATTTAGTGGCGACCTGTTGTATCTCCGCGAAGAGGCCTACCCGATCATGAAAGAGGCTGCACTCTTCTGCCTTGATTGGCTACAAGAGGAGTCTGATGGAAGTTTGATGTCTTCTCCTTCCATTTCACCTGAGCATAAATTTGTAACTCCGAATGGAGAATTATCTGGTATTAGCAAAGGGACAGCAATGGATCAAGCGCTCATCTGGGAATTATTTACGAACTGTATCGCCGCTGGGGAAGTACTACATACGGAAGACGAATTCCGCGAGGAACTCGCTGCCGCAAGAGCGAGACTGTTCCCTCTAAAGATCGGTAAGTATGGCCAGCTTCAGGAATGGTCTGAAGATTTTGAAGATCAGGATGTGCAGCATCGTCATGTTTCTCATTTGTATGGAGTTTATCCGGGTAATCAACTGACAGCAGAGGAGACTCCTGCTTTGTTCGCAGCAGCCCGGCAGTCCCTTGAGCGGCGTACGGATATTGGCACAGGCTGGAGTCTGGCTTGGAAAATAAATCTCTGGGCTCGTTTTGGTGACGGCAACCGAGCACATCAACTGATTGGGAAAGTATTTAACCTTGTGCATACCGATAAGGGAAGTGTAACGGGTGGTGGAGTATATCCTAATCTGTTTGGGGCACACCCGCCATTCCAGATCGACGGAAATTTCGGATTTACAGCGGGTGTAGCTGAAATGCTGCTGCAATCCCATACGGGCATCCTTCATTTGTTGCCTGCGCTGCCAGATGTCTGGGAAGCGGGAACAGTGAAAGGACTTTGTGCTAGAGGAGGCTTTGAAGTCGAGATCACCTGGAACAATAATCAGCTAACCTATGCCCGAATTTGCTCCAATCAAGGAGTGGATTGCCAGGTTGTCTCGGCTATCCCTCTCATAGTGGAAATGGCTGGGGGGGTATTGGATGCAAAGTATAGTAATAATGGAACAATTCATTTCAAAACGGTAATCGGTGAGACCTATACTCTCATTCCATTATAGTAATTGTTTGAAGTTACATATTTAGGATTGGAGTGAAATCAAAATGTACATCACTTTATCTGATGCAAATCTTTATTACGAGTCAAAAGGAACAGGGGTGACAGTGATATTAATACATGCTCATTCAGTAGATTCGCGAATGTGGGATGCGCAATTTGATAGTTTAGCAGAGAAATATTTCGTTATTCGTTATGATTTGCGTGGTTATGGAAAATCATCATTGCCTGATCCAAGAGTTCATTATCGGCATGTGGATGATCTTGTTGCCATAATGCATGCACTGGACGTGAAGCAAGCTCATCTGGTCGGTCTGTCCCTAGGTTCTATGGTAGCCTTGGATTGTCTCGCGTTATATCCAGAGAGAGTCCTTTCGGCAGCATGTGCAAGTTCTGGACTGTACGCAGGAGAATTTGAGCCATGGCCAGATGACGAACTTGAGTTGCAAGAGCAGGATTTTGTTGCGAGACCCATCGCTCTGGATGATTTTAAGAAAGAGTGGATGACATTAATGATGCAGTGTAGCGGGCTTCAAAAAGACAGGATTTATAATGAACTTGAAACCATGATCAGCGAATGGTCCGCGTGGCAGATCCTATACGAAAGAAAGCGTCCACTGGTAGGTTCTGTAATTGAATCGTTATTACATAAACAAAGTGAGGGTCCTCCTTTGCTTGTAATTATAGGAGAATTGGATTCAGAAGGGAGTAGAAATTCTTCTGGTAGACTTTTGGATTTGATATCAAATGCTGAGAAAGTTCTTATAGCAGGAGCGGGGCATTTCTCCAATATGGAATCGCCGAAGGCCTTTAATTCGGTTCTGATTAATTTTATAAGCTCATAAAGAGTATTAACGACAGTGGCTATCATCCTACGACAAAACAGTCGGGGAACTGGAATCAGAAACCCGTGTTAGAACTTTTACTAAATACCAAAATGGAGTGCCAACCGCCTTTAAATCGCTCGCCACCGTTCAGACGCCATACCGCATTGTGGCTCCTATTCATGGATCATTTACAGCAGGTGGGACCATTGGAATACTGTATCCGACTAGTACAACGCTGCTCCGGCCAATTATTATGCGAAATTATGGCATGAGCATAGTATCAGTGTATTGGCGTACGGATTCCCGTATGGTGATGTCAACGGACAGCCAGCTTACCTCGAAGTTGGCAATCCTAAAGGTCTTATTATCCGTGTAGTTTGGTAAGAGCAGCTCCGTTGTACATCAAACAGCCTCAGCCCGTTAGAATATTGGGCTGAGGCTATTTGATTGAGACTTAGAAACCCATTTATTTCAACATCCCATAAACACTATAGCGGTTAAAAGTTACTTTGCCCCCCACGGTTTCGATCCGTAGGGTATGGTCGCCGTCATTCAGGTTCTTTTTCTCAAATACGACTTTACTGTACCCCTCCAGATCGGCGGCGGTCAGGTCAATTGTGTCCTGCAGCACTTCGTCGATATAAACATTTGCTTTGCCCATATTGCCCTGCACGTTCGACAGCCAGCGGACGCCAGTTCCCGAGAAGCCGAAGGAGGCCACCTCACCTTGATCCATCGTTTCATTCCAGCTTCCGTTGATATTCATCAGAATGCCCGGCGAATAGTAGATGTCTGCGTCGTCGAATGTATAGTCGTGCCAGTCTGTCACGGGAGATACAGATACCACGGAAGTCAATTCCGCATAATCGAGATTCACGGCACCGGTATTGTCGCCGTCATGCCGCAGCATGATTGTGTTGGGTTCATCCGCAAGCGTTACCGCTGCCGATATGCTTTTATAAGCTCCGGTTCCCGTATATTTGCCGGTCGAGATGAACGACAGCTTCTTGATCTTTATGCCGTTTACGTACAAATTCAATGTAGCGTCTACTCCGGTGGCGTAAGCGAAACGCAGCGTATAGTTGCCTGCACCTGGCATAATGTTAATGATGCTTATACTCGCTCCGTTCCCGTGCATATCCCGTACATAACCTCCACTAGAGGCAGCGGAATCCGTTCCGGTTTTGGCGATGCCTGTAAGCTGCCCTTTTTCGACTTCATACAACAGTCCGCCCGGTGTGATTGGCATATCCGGTACCGCAAGCAGCATAGGCTCGCTTGGAACGGACATATTTCCTGAATCATCGATGGCCTGAACTGTGTACGAGTAGGTGCGGTCGTAAGCGATCGTCGTATCAATGTAACGCGTCACGGAAGATGGCAGGAGCGCCAGTTCCTCGCCGTCACGGTAAAGGCGATAAGTAGTCGTCTGGTGGTTGTCGGCCGCTTCGTTCCAGTCAATCATAGCCGTATTCCAAGTTTTCATTGCAGCACCCGTCATGACCGGTTTTTCAGGATTTTGTGCTTCCTTGAGGGTCAAATACAGCTGCACAGCCTCGCCCGCAGCAACGGTGAGGTCGAGATCGAGATATGGAGATACGTTTCTCTCCTCCACTGAATAGGCAGCGCCTACCGAATTGCCATCCCGGTACTGCTCGACCCGGTAGTCACCGCTCTCTGGAAGCGCCACGCGGACGTTCACATGTCGCGCCGCGGTTCCGGCCGGCTCGAAGTTGACGATGCTGACAATCTGCTTGTCTGCCGAAGCGCCGATTGTCGATACACCTAGCGTACGGGTATCGACGGCACGGACATATATTTTTCGGCCAGCCGACTCGTCGCCGCTCAGAAAGGAATAGGACAGCGGCGCACCGTGCGTCGCATAGGCCGCAGCCAAACGCCGGAACGTGCGCAATCGGGTTTCGCCGCCCTCTGCAGGCTTGGCGGCCCAGGCGGCCGTGTCGGATACTCGGTGCGTGTTCCAATTGCCTGGTCGAACAAAAAGTGCATAATTCGGGTTCGACGTATCAAAAGCTGTATGCTGCATAATATGGTCGGCATACCCAATATCTGCGCGCAGCTCGCGGTCGAAGGCGGCTGCGAACTTATAGGCTGATGTGCCGAAGCCGCTCGGATCGGCATGCAGATCGTTAGCCCCTGCTTCAGTCATCATCATTTCCTTGGGCAGTCCATCTTCCGTACCCCCGTTATAGGTTAACAGGTTTTCGTTCAGGGCGCCGCCGCGGGCTTGAGTCAATCCAGTAAGCGAATAGCTATGACCGTTCGTCAGGTCTGATACAGCTTCGATTGGTTTACGCTGTTCAGGATTGCGCTCCCAACCGTATGGTGTCCCCTTGGTTGGCCAGTATGCCCAGCCGGGTGCCACGATCTTGAGCCATGGGGTTGCCGCTTTTTCTGCCTGCAAAAACTTACCGAGCTCGACGAGAGAAGACTGCGTATGACCGAATACACCCGGTTCATTGTCCATTTCCAGATAAGCGAAATCCGAACCGTAATCGGACATGAATTGCCGGTAATAGGTCTTCATGCTTTCGGACATATGGCCGCCTAGCATTTCACTGCTGTTCATGAAATCTGTGCCGAACATGCCGACTACTGGCTGCAGATTCATGTCCTTCATCGTCTGCAAATAAGGATCAATGCCATCCAGCCATAATTGCTTCGTATCGGACCATAGAGCCGCGCGCATCATATTGCCACTGTAGGCAATGCCGAGCCATTTCGTCAAATCTGGAACAAGCCGAGTCACATTATCATTGAAATCAAACGAATTGGCGATCGCAGTGCCAAGATGTACGTACCGACCGTGAAGTGGCTCAGACGCTGGCGAGGAGAGCGCCGTCAAAGATAACTCATCCCACTCATACCATAAATTTGCATCTCCAGAGCTATTCGCATAGGAGCCGGCATACACCTCGAATTTTAGCTCGTTCACGCCGGTATTCAACAACTCTTTTGGAATATATAAGCCATATTGGTCCCGGTAAGGATAGGCACCACCGCTGCCAGCTGTGCCGGCAATCTGGAGGAGCCCGGCCAGCCTTCCATTCGCGTATACTGCCATCTGTGGCACAGACATGTACGCGTTCAGAATATGCACGTCGAATTCCACGCCATAAGTGGGCAGCGCCTCCAGCGTGAAATCGATAGAGAGCGTTTTATTCACACTCGCTTTCATACCTTTCGGAAATGTCTTCCAGTCGCTGTAAACCTCTTCCGTCACAGGTACGGTGTAAGGAATCGACATTGCCTTGAAGTCGGAAAATTCGGCAGAGCTTCCGTCATGGGTACCAATCGTCCAGACTGTGCCAACTGGCGTGGATGGTTCCTGCAGGTTATTAGCCGCAGCCCCATATGCACTTTCTGTAACGGATTGAGGTGTGGATTCAGTGGCCGGCTGCGCGGACACCAATTTTGTACGGACTGGGTTGAACGGGCCGCCGATCGCAAGCACTAGTGTTAACAGCATGGCGGTGACTTTGGAGAACAAACGGAAACAGGAGCGCGGAGCCATTTTTGTGATTGTTCTTGATAAATCGGGGGCAGGTCGAACGGATCTTTTGCAGGTGGTTTTCATAACTAACTCTCCTCGGTTAAAATATCCCTTTACGCCGTCGCCTTGCTAGGGTACGCAAAGTAACGCCCGGTTTGGGCGGAGGAGGAACAACTTTTTATAAACGGTTATATTCGTTGAAAAAGCTTTTCCCCCGGAACGTCTGATCTACGCGCCTGAAACGTACGTAGTGAAGCAGACATCCTTTTTTTCCGGCAGCACGGCTGCCACCTTCGTCTTCCGCAATTTGGAAACGAAGAAGGCCCTATGGCTTTGCGTCCTTGTCTTTCGACAAGTTTGCCTTTGTCACAATGGGTAAAACGAACAATAGGAAGCATGAACCTTGAAGATGGGGCGAGAGCGGCAGGCGGCAGGCACTGCAAAAAAACAGCTGCGGCTGCTAAGTGGGAGAGAAGAAAGAGGTACGAGAGCGAAGTATGCATCAGAATGGCAAAAGCCACTACAGCCAAATGAAATTGCAGTTGCATAGTTTGTATCGGCGCAGTTAGGGCATTTTATTAGCATCATAAGTTGAAGGACGTACGTTCCCTCTTAATTTTGGCATTAATCCTGACAGAAAAGCAGTTGCATGTTACAATGTGAATGAATATAATTATATTCATTCACATTGTATGAAGTGAGTGAAATGATCTATACATGGAGGGACTCCAATGAAAAAAGTGATTGCCTTTATTGGGAATCAGCAAAAGCATGCCACCTTCGAGGCAGTTTGTGAATTTGGGGATCATTTGAAATCTTATGGTGAAATTGATTTTGAGTACTTATTCTTGAAAGACTATCAGCTTGAATATTGCCGTGGCTGCAAGCTGTGTTTTAACAAAGGAGAGCAATATTGCCCCTTAAAGGATGATCGCGATGTGCTGATTGAGAAGATGAGCCATGCTGACGGAATCATTTTCGCCACTCCCAATTATGCCTTTCATGTCTCGGCACCGATGAAGAACCTGTTGGATCGACTCGCCTTTGTGTTCCATCGACCGCGATTTTTTGGAAAGACCTTTACGGCTATTGTCAATCAAGGTATCTTTGGAGGTAACTCTATCGTGAAGTACCTAAGCAATATGGGGAGAAATTTCGGGTTTCGAGTTACTAAAGGTTGTGTTCTGAACACTTTGGAGCCAAGAAGCGAGGTTGCGCAGCAAAAATTTACGCGAGAAATAAAAAAGGCCTCTGCAAGATTTTACAAAGGGCTTATGCACACAACGCCTCCGGTTCCTTCCTTTTTCAGGCTGCTGATGTTCCGGATGTCCCGTACAACTATTAAGTCTACGCTCAATGATAAGTACCTGGATTACCGGCACTACAAAGAACAGGGTTGGTTTGAATCGGACTATTATTATCAGGTTTCTTTAGGGTTCATTAAAAAAACAGCGGGTCTCATGTTTGACCGCTTGGGCAAACGAATGGCTAAACGTCTATAATAAATTAGAGCAAGTATAAAGTGAGCGGAGGACTATTAGGTGGAAGATAAGAAAAAGGATATTTTTAATTGCGGGAAAGAGTTGTTTAGTTCCAAAGGATTTAAAAAAACCAATGTCTCAGACATTACAAAAGTGGTCGGGATTGGAGTAGGAACATTTTATAATTACTTCCCCTCTAAAGAGGCACTCTTTTTGGAAATTTTCCTGGAAGAAAACGTGAAACTTAAAAAGAGCATAATGGAAGCCATCGATCTTAACGATGCTCCCTTGGAGCTGCTCAAAAAGTTAATATCATTAAACATTAATGGCATGAACTCTAATCCAATCTTAAAAGAATGGTATAACAAAGACGTATTTGGCAAGCTGGAGCAGCAATACCGTGAAGAGAATGGAGTAAATAAGGTTGATTTCTTATATGGCAGTTTTGTGGAGTTGTTCCAACAATGGCAGACAGAAGGGAAAATAAGAAATGATATTGATATTGAGCTTATAATGGCCTTTTTTACAGCGATCATTAATATGGATACGCATAAGGAAGAAATTGGGCTTCAGTATTTTCCACAGATTCTGGAGTACATGGCGGAGTTTGTGATGAATGGTCTGACAAATTCGCCAGAATGAGGGGAGCTCGTTATGGCTCAACAAGTGTATCATTTCCCAATTCATTTCATATAGATAAGTTGAACTTAAGATTTTCCTGAATCGGCTTTAATCGTAACTGCGGTGAATGTTTGGACTTCCGGCCGCTGTTGTCTCCCGATTTCTTGATTTATTCCGCGTTAGCGGATGAAATCCGGAGACAAAGGCGGTCGCTATCGCTCCTACAGTTCCAAAATTCCCCTCCATTACTTTTGCCTTTTGCTAAGTTTTCTAGTTCAACTTATATAGATAAGGATACTTTTCCTTATACTTCTCGAAGAAAACGGTAACGTCCATATTAAGAGCGGTGAAGCCGTTTCTTCTTAGCAGATAGTGAATGAATATAATATAATTCATTCACTATCTCAAACATCTGAATTGACAGTGAACGGAGAGTTGACGATGAACAAAGCAGTTTGGGCCCAGACCACAAACGTTGGGATGGGCACCGAGATGACACACCGAGTCTTTGGCAAGCATACACAAGAAGCTCTCAGAGCTGTCAATGGTGAAGCAATACGGTTGGAATCCATACTGAGCCACTTTAAACCCGAAAGCGAGATTAGCAGGATCAACAGATCTGCAGGCATAAACTGTGAGGAATTGAGCCTGGATACTTATGAGTTGCTGTCATGTGCTGCTGAGTTCGCAAGCTTCAGCCATGGATCATTTGATGTTACCGTCGGCCCTTTAGTAAATCTATGGGATTATAAGAATTCGTCTGAGATTCCGGAAGAAGCAAGTATAAGACAGATTCTGCCTTTGGTGAACTATGTTGATTTGATATTAGATCCCAGTAAGAAGTCCGCAGGGCTTAAACAATCAGGGCAGTCCATTGATTTAGGGGGGATAGGTAAAGGATTTGCCAGCGATAAGTTCTTAGAGCTATTCAGAGACTACGGTATCACCTCTGCTTTTACAAATATCGGGGGGAATGTAGCCGCTCTAGGAACTAAACCTGATGGATCGCCGTGGCGTGTAGGTATCCGGCATCCCAGACAGTCAAACCGATTACTTGGTGCGGTGCTTGTGGCTGACAAAGCAGTGGTTACATCTGGAGACTATCAGCGATACTTTGTGGATCGTAAGGGCAAGAGGCATCATCATATTCTGAATCCGAATACCGGATATCCAGCGGAATCAGGGTTGATAAGCGTGACCCTAGTTGCGGACAGCGCCACAGTTGCGGATGCGTTATCTACTATAATCTTCGTAGCCGGTATGGAAAAGGGGCTTGAGCTTCTAAAAGGCTATCCTGGAACTGAAGTCATTCTAGTTGATAGTGACCTAGTAGTTTACGCTACGAAAGGCTTGAAAAACTGTTTTCACATTGATGTGGGTGTAAGGGTTAATTTCATAGCTTAAAGGATAGGAGAAGATTAATATGAAAAGAAAGGGGAAACGGAAAATGTTGATTGCCATTATCATTCTTCTGGTGGTTGTAGTGGTGGGATTGGGAGGCGCGTTATTCTTTACGGCAGGAGAACGGCGTGAAGCCAGAAATCTCCCTATCGGCCATGTGAATTTCAAACAGCTTCATGACGGGACTTATCTTGGGAAATATGAGGGTGGCATGTACAAATGGAGGGCCAATAAAGTTCAGGTTACCGTATCCTCAAGCAAGGTTACAGACATCAAGTTAATAGAGCATACGGAGAAGCAGCCGACTGGAATTACGGATGAATTGTTTAGCAGGGTCATTCAGTCGCAGTCGTTGCAGGTAGATACCATAAGTGGTGCAACCCTAACTTCCAAAGCCTATCTTAAAGCAATAGAAGAGGCGCTTGAAGTGGCACAGGAATAATAACAAATGAATGGAGAGGTTAGAGCATGATATTTTACTTTTCAGGAACAGGTAACTCGCTTTATGCCGCTAAGAATATTGCCCAGCATACGAACGAAGAGTTGGTTTCAATAGCTGCCGCCGAAAACTCAGGTAATACATTTAATGAATATACTCTGAAAGACAATGAAATCATTGGATTTGTACATCCTATTTATTCGTGGGGACCTCCCAGAATCGTACTTGAATTTATTGAGAAGCTGAAGCTGAATAATTACCAGGGAAATTACGTCTTCTCCATTGCAACATGTGGAGGTAACATTGGTAATACGATGAAAGTTATGATGGATGCTTTGAGCAAAAAAGGCATTAAATTAGACAGTGGATTCTCCATCACAATGCCCAATAATTTTATAATAATGGGTGACGTTGATTCTACAGAAGCAGCGACCCAAAAGCTTACTGTGGCAGATGAAACCTTGGATTATATCAACCATGTTATTGAGCGAAGAGAAACAGGAGAATTCAAGGTGGAAAAAGGCCTTTTTCCGTGGCTCTTAACCGGCGTTATCAATCCTTTGTTTAATAAAAAAGCCATTGATCCTACAAAGTTTCATGCCAATGATAATTGTACAGGTTGTGGCACATGTGAAAAGGTTTGTAACCGTAATAACATTACAGTGGATGGCAACCCACAGTGGGGGCAACTCTGTACCCTATGTCTGGCATGTATCCACTATTGCCCTGTGAAAGCTATTCAATATGGGAAAGCAACTGAAAAAAAAGGACGATATACAAATCCCAATGTACGAATAAATGAAATTATGAATTGATTTTATTTCACACTAACTCTCCATATGGACAGAGGACGAGTCGGGAAATCAAATTCGAGACAACTTTTTCCACTTCAAAGCTGTAATAGCTAAAAACGAGCCAGTCTCCAAACCCGGAGACTGGCTCGTTTTCGTTTTTGATTCGTAGTGGCCTGCTTTTAATACAATTAGTCTATTGTATCGGCATGTAAGGCTGCAGCATAGCATATTGTAAAAATAGAGCCACTGCATGTGAAGGAGGAAAAGTATGATGGAAGAATTGCTCAACCAACTATATGAGCAAAATGTGCTGACCAAAGAAGAAATCATCTATTTCCTTCAACATCTGACTCCAGATCTTACGAAGCGGTTATTTCGCTTGGCGGAAGAAACCCGTAAGAAGCATTATGATGAGAACGTATTCTTACGCGGATTAATTGAGTTCTCCAACTTCTGCAAACAGGATTGTATGTATTGTGGTCTGCGCAGATCCAATTCTAATGTGGAACGTTACCGACTATCGGAGGAAGAGATCCTGGAGTGTGCTGCTGAGGGATATCATCTCGGCTATCGTTCGTTTGTCTTACAGAGTGGAGAAGATTTTCGTTTTACAGAAGATCTGATGATTCAAATTGTCAGGAGCTTGAAGTTACGTTTCCCCGATGCAGCAATTACCTTGTCTATTGGAGAACGTAGCGAAGCTTTTTTCCGAGCACTATTCGCAGCAGGAACTGACCGATATTTACTTCGGCATGAGACGGCTTCGCGCTCGCTCTATGAATCGTTGCATCCAGGGATGTCGTACGGTAACCGCATGAACTGCCTGCATACCCTGAGGGAAATCGGCTATCAGGTTGGAACTGGATTTATGGTTGGGCTTCCGGGTCAAACCTACTCGCATCTTGCAGAGGATCTGCTTTTTCTGAAAGAGTTCCATCCGGAAATGATCGGAATTGGTCCATTCATTCCGCATAGTGCAACTCCACTTAAAGATGCAGTCGGTGGAACAGTCCAGGACACACTCGTGATGATTGCGATGGCAAGATTGTTGGTGCCGGATG
The DNA here is from genome assembly GCF_009664975.1 of Paenibacillus monticola. GTDB lineage: Bacteria > Bacillota > Bacilli > Paenibacillales > Paenibacillaceae > Paenibacillus_AQ > Paenibacillus_AQ monticola. The sequence continues at coordinate 175,950 of NZ_WJXB01000007.1, read as the reverse complement.
CTCTAATGCCAGCCACCACAGCTATGGGTACACTGGACCCCATAGGTCGGGAGAAGGCACTCTCGGCAGGAGCCAATGTGGTCATGCCTATCCTGTCCCCCCTAAAGGTTCGCAAGAAATACGCCCTGTACGAGAACAAGATCTGCATGGGCGACGAACCTTCCCATTGCCGGAATTGTATTGAACTGAGAATCGCAGCCTCTGGATACAAGATTGAACTCAGTCGCGGGGATCACTGCAACTTCACTCGCACGACTTAGCAAGATCTATACTGTGAAACTCGTTTTAATAGTGAAAGTGAAATAATTCACGTAATTTCAAAGGAGGAAACCAGATGTCTACTTTACCGAAGAAGAATGCGCTTGGCTTTTTCGAAATCCGCCTTGAATCCATCGGTGGACTTGGTGCCAATCTCGCAGGTAAAATGCTTGCCGAGACAGGTGCGATCGAATTGGGCTTTAACGCGGCCAACTTCTCGTCTTACGGCTCCGAGAAAAAAGGGACGCCCATCAAAACCTTTGTTCGCTTCTGTGATCCAGAGGTGGAAATTCGCGACCACAGTCCCATCGAAGAGCCCCACCTTGTTGCGGTTTTTCACGAAGCGCTGTACAAGAATGTCAATGTTGTTAGCGGCATGCAACCCGATGGGGTTGTTCTGGTTAACACCACACGGGACTTCGAGGAAGTTCGCGCAAGTCTCAAGCTTGAATACGGAACGATTGCCTTAGTGGATGCCATGGGTATTGCCGTTGAAGAGAAAACCAAAGTGAATACTTCGATGCTTGGCGCTATTTTCCGCGTGTGTGACTTTCTGGATCCGGAAGCGATGCGTACGGTGATCCGCAGAACCTTTGAGAAGAAATACCCACACTTGGTTGAGCCGAACATTCGTACTTTTGATCGCGGGTACAATGAAGTGAAATTCAAAACCTATGAAGTGCCAGCAGGTACTGAAGCGCTGCCTTTCAAACGTGCACAGTCTCTGCTTGGTTATAAAACACAATTGCCTGGCGGTGTCATTTCGGCTCAAGGAAACAGCATTTTGAAGGATTTAAGCGGCTCGCGTGCAGGCTTGCTGCCGGTGCTGAATGCCGAGAAGTGCATCAGCTGCGCGGCTTGCGATAACGTATGCCCTGACTATTGTTTTGTATGGGAAACGGCTGAAGACAAGCGAGGTCGCCAGCAGCAGTTCCTGCGCGGAATCGATTATCAATACTGTAAAGGCTGTCTGAAATGCATCGAAGTATGTCCAACTGATGCTCTTAGCAGTCTGCGTGAAGAGGTTGGTTTTGCTGAACAACATCGCGTTGCCCAAGTATTTAAGTAAATTGAGGGAGGTTACGGAAAATGTCTGTAAGTGAAAATCAATTGTCAGAGGTTTTGCCTGCTGAGCAGGTCACCCACTTTGAATCCGGTAATGAAATGGCTGCTACAGCTGCTGCGCAAATCAATTACCACATCATGGGATACTTCCCGATTACACCATCTACAGAAGTTGCTCAATACCTGGATCAAATGAAAACTAATGGTCTGCACGATATTCAACTGATCGCAGCTGATGGTGAACACGGTTCTGCGGGGATTTGTTACGGTGCAGCAATGGCAGGTGCACGCGTGATCAACGCCACCAGTTCCCAAGGCTTCTTATATATGCTTGAACAGCTTCCCACCCAATCCGGAACACGGTTCCCGATGGTCCTTAACCTGGTTACCCGCGCCATCAGTGGACCGCTTGATATTCGTGGCGATCACTCTGATTTGTATTATGGCCTTAATGTAGGCTGGGTCATTCTGACTGCCAGTACACCGCAAGCTGTATATGACATGAACATCATGGCACTAAAGATTGCAGAGCACTCTGAAGTTCGTCTGCCTGTCATCGTTGCCTATGATGGTTTCTTCACCTCCCACCAAAAACGCAAAGTACAATACTTCAAAGACAACCAAGTCGTTCAAGATTTTGTAGGTCCAAATCCAAATCACAACTATCCGAACGTATCAGATCCTACCCGTCCGGTAACCATCGGTGCGCATATGGGTGGCGATGACCTCTTGAATAATCACTATCAGCTGTCAGAAGCTTTGAATAAAGCAGGTGAAGTATATACGGAAGTCGCTCGGGAATATGACCTCTTGTCAGGCCGCGAATATCCGGTTCTCGATCTGTACCGTATGGATGATGCTGAAGTAGCTGTATTCTTGCTTAATTCTGCAGGTGAATCCGCAAAGGATACCGTTGACGCGCTTCGCGCCAAAGGCATCAAAGCAGGGTTAGTACGTCCGAACATCATTCGTCCGTTCCCTACGGAACAGCTGCGCCAGGCACTGCGGAACGTCAAGGCACTGCTTGTTGGTGAACGCGCTGATTCTTATGGCGCTGAAGGCGGCAACCTGACTCACGAAATTCGTTCTGCGCTGCAAGTAGATCCAGAGAACAAGACGATCATCCTTTGCCGTATCTTTGGTCTGGGCGGTAAAGATTTCTATGCTGACGATGCCGCAGCGTTCTTCCAACTGGCGATCGACGCCGCTGAAAAAGGCTATGCGGAGAAACCGTTTGACTATTATGGATACTACCCCGGGGAAGAAAAGGACGCGCTTGTTCCGGTGATCGAACCATTGCATGGTGATGCCTTCAAAACGGGTCTGATCCAGGTTACCCAGAATGAAGAAACCGGTCTGTTGAAAGTTAAACTTCCGCCCCTTCGTCAATTGACGGTAAAACCACATCGTTTAACTCCTGGTCATGGCGCTTGCCCTGGTTGTGGTGCACTCTCCGCACTGGAGCTGTTCTTTAAGGGGATCGAAGGCGACATGGTCGTCCTCTTCCAAACGGGTTGTGCGTATGTTGTAACAGCAAGTTATCCGTACTCATCCCATAAACAAAGCTTTGTGCACAACCTGTTCCAGAATGGTGCAGCTACATTAGCGGGTATGGTGGATGCCTTCTATGAATTGAAGCGCCGCGGCGAAGTTCAGGTTTCCGACGATGTAACCTTTGTTATGGTATCCGGTGACGGAGGGATGGATATCGGGATGGGAGCAACAGTAGGTGCCGCACTTCGCAACCATAAAATGATTATCCTTGAGTACGATAACGAGGGTTACATGAACACTGGATCACAACTGTCCTACTCCACGCCAATGGGTCACATGACCAGCACATCCGGTGTCGGTAAAACTCAGAAGGGGAAAAAGGGCCATCACAAGGATACGGCGCAAATCCTGGCAGCATGTAATATCCCTTATGTATTTACGGCTGCTGAGTGCAATCCGCAGGATCTGCTGCAAAAAGCTGCAAAAGCACAGTGGTACGCCAACAACGTGGGTACAGCATACGGTAAACTTCTCTGTGCTTGCCCGTTGAATTGGAAGACCTCCGATCAGAATGGCTATGATTTGGTGAAAGCAGCCGTGGATTCCTGCTTCTTCCCGCTATATGAAATAGAACAAGGAATCACCAATATCACCTACAATCCAGAAGAGAAAGGCAAGCGTATTCCAGCAGTCGAATGGTTGAAAGGAATGGGCAAAACCAAACATCTTCTGAAGGATGAAGCGCTGCTGCAGAACTTTGAAACTGAAATTGAGCGTCGTTGGAGCCGTCTAAAGCTTAGACACGAAAACTCGCTGCTCTAAGAATTTCTCAATTGAAAATCATTCTCAATACATTATATCCAGATTTGAGCAAAAGATGCTGAATTCTTGAGTGAAGGGAGCAATCATCAATGGAACAGCAACAAACCAACAGCAGTGGGGGCGTAGCCGAAGCTGATGAGAAGTTGGAAAAAATACAATTGGCTATACAGCAGTTCAAAATGATCAAAGGCGCTCTTATTCCTGTTTTACATGAAATACAGGATATTTACGGCTACCTCCCAGAACCCGTGCTTAAGGTGGTTTCCACCGAGCTTAATCTGCCCATGAGTGAAATATATGGTGTGGCATCGTTTTATCATTTCTTTTCACTTACACCTAAAGGAGAGCATGTTATCCATGTCTGCATGGGTACTGCATGCTACATCAAGGGTGCACAAACAGTGCTTGACCGCCTGAGTACTGAACTTAATGTGGCTGTACAAGGTACTACAGAGGACAACAAATTCACGCTTGAAGCGACCCGTTGTCTGGGGGCTTGCGGGCTTGCACCGGTTATGACGATTGGCGAGAAAGTACACGGACGGCTGGTCCCCAACAATGTCCCGAAAATTCTGAATGAATACAAGTGATCATCTTGTGCAACACATGTACTTTTAATAGGGAGGGTTTAGCATGTTGCTGTTAACGGATCTTGATGCCATCAGAACGCTTACACAGGGTCGTCTGGAGAACCGCAAGATTACAGGACAATCCGCGGATTCCATCCAGTTCAGATCCGTGATGGTGTGTGGGGGTACGGGTTGCACCTCTTCAGATTCCAATACAATCATCGACGCTTTGAATCAGGAACTTTCCAATCAGGGTATTCAGGAGCAGGTGGAGGTTGTGCGTACAGGCTGCTTTGGCCTTTGCGAACTGGGTCCAGTCGTTATCGTTTATCCTGAGGGCATTTTCTACAGCCGAGTGGAAGTGAAAGATATTCCAGACTTGGTTGAACAACACTTGCTGAATGGCAAGCCATACGAGAAAAAAGTGTACGAGAAGACCAAGCAGGATGGCAAAATCCTCAACTTTGAAGAAACCGATTTCTATAAAAAACAAGTTCGGATCGCCCTGCGCAATTGCGGAATCATCGACCCGGAAAATATCAATGAATATATTGCCAGCGATGGCTACAAAGCCCTCGGCAAAGTGCTTTTGACCATGAGCCGCCAACAGGTCATCGATACCATGAAGAAATCCGGGCTTCGGGGACGTGGTGGAGGTGGATTTAACACGGGTCTGAAGTGGGAGTTTGCCGCCAAGCAAGATAAAGAACAGAAGTACGTGATTTGTAATGCCGACGAAGGAGATCCCGGAGCGTTCATGGATCGCTCCATTCTGGAAGGCAACCCTCACTCTGTTATTGAAGCGATGGCCATCGCTGGCTTCGCGATCGGTTCCAACCAAGGCTTTATCTACGTTCGTGCGGAATATCCCATCGCTGTTCAACGTTTTGTGAAAGCACTTGACCAAGCTCGCGAGTACGGGCTGCTGGGTGATAATGTACTTGGAACTGGGTTCACTTTTAACATTGATGTGCGTCTGGGTGCCGGAGCTTTCGTCTGCGGAGAAGAAACAGCTTTGATGCACTCTATTGAAGGCCACCGGGGAATGCCAACCCCCAAACCCCCTTTCCCAGCTGTCCAAGGTCTGTGGGGTCAACCCACGATCATTAACAATGTAGAAACACTGGCTAACGTAGCCCAAATTATTCTTAACGGTGCTGACTGGTATGCAAGTATCGGAACGGAGAAATCCAAAGGCACGAAAGTATTTGCATTGGGCGGCAAAGTCGTGAATACCGGACTTGTTGAAGTTCCGATGGGGATTACTTTGCGCGAAGTCATTTTTGAAATTGGCGGCGGTATTCCAGGGGGCAAAAAATTCAAGGCTGTCCAGACCGGAGGGCCCTCCGGCGGGTGTCTAACGGAAGAGCATCTGGATTCTACTATCGATTTTGATACACTGACCAGTCTCGGTTCAATGATGGGCTCCGGCGGCATGATCATCATGGACGAAGATACTTGTATGGTTGATATTGCCCGTTTCTATCTGGATTTCACCCGCGATGAGTCCTGCGGTAAATGTACGCCTTGCCGTATTGGGACCAAACGTCTGCTTGAAATGCTCGATCTGATCACCGAAGGCAAAGCAACGATGGAGGATCTTGAGAAGCTTGAGAACCTCTCCCTGCAGATCAAGAACGCCTCTCTATGTGCCTTAGGTCAAACCGCTCCAAATCCGGTATTATCCACTATTAAATTTTTCCGTGAAGAGTATATGGCCCATATTCATGACCAGAAATGTCCGGCTGGTGTCTGTAAGTCTCTGATCTTGTATCAGATCAATGCTGATCTCTGCAAGGGTTGCAGCCTCTGTGCGCGGAAGTGCCCAAGCAATGCCATTTCCGGCAAAGTGAAGGAACCGTTTGTAATCGACACGCTGGCCTGCATCAAGTGTGGCGTCTGCTTCGATGTCTGTAAGTTCAAAGCCGTAGCGATAGTCTGACGATAGGAGTGATTAAGCTTGGATACGATTAAAATTACGATCGATGGGATCGAGACCGAAATCGCCAAGGGTACAACGGTGCTCGAAGCGGCCCGTGATCAGGGCATTCATATTCCTTCTCTATGTTATTTGAAAGGTATCAACCATTCGTCGAGTTGTCGTATTTGCGTGGTTGAAGTGGGTCCAAGACTCATTGCTTCCTGTACGCTGATTGCGGAAGAAGGCATGAAGATTCAGACGAACACGAAAAAAGTCCGTGACGCTCGTAGAACATCGGTTGAACTACTATTGTCCGATCACGACCGGGAATGTCTTAGTTGCTCCCGAAGTGGGGGCTGTGAGCTGCAAACGGTATCGAATGATCTCAATATTCGTAAAGTTACCTACGTTGGTGAAAAATCCAGTCAGGAGAAGGATTATAGCTCACCCTCAATCGTCCGTGACGCCTCCAAATGTATCCTTTGTGGCCGCTGTGTCGGAGCTTGCGGAACTTTGCAAACAGTTAACGCTATCAGCTTTGCCAAACGTGGTTTTGATACGGTGATCTCGACCGCGTTCGGTCGCTCGCTTGCTGAATCCACCTGTGTGAATTGCGGTCAGTGCATTATGGCTTGTCCCGTTGGTGCTCTTACTGAGCATGAGAACATCAGTGATGTATGGAAGGATCTCGCGGATGCAAGCAAATATGTTGTGGTCCAAACAGCACCAGCTGTACGTGTTGCTCTTGGAGAAGAATTTGGCCTGCCTGTGGGGACGCGTGTCACCGGCAAAATGGTTGCTGCACTGCGGAAGCTTGGCTTCGATAAAGTGTTCGACGCCAACTTTGCTGCTGACCTGACGATTATGGAGGAAGGTACAGAGCTAATCTCCCGCCTTGCCAGCGGAGAGAACCTGCCGCTTATGACGTCCTGCTGTCCAGGCTGGGTCAAATTTATGGAGCATAACTTTCCAAATAGGCTGGATAACTTATCTACCTGCAAATCGCCGCATGAAATGGAAGGGGCCATGGTTAAATCTTTTTTTGCCAAGAAGATGGGGATAGATCCGTTAAATATTGTTGTGGTCTCGATCATGCCTTGTACCGCGAAGAAGTTCGAGGGTGCGCGTGACGAGCTGTCTCATGAAGGGATGCAGGATGTCGATTGGGTGCTGACGACCCGAGAGCTGGCCGCGATGATTAAAGAAGCCGGGATCGATTTTGTGAATCTGAAGGGTGAAGCCTTTGATAATCCGATTGGCTCGGGCTCTGGGGCCGGTGTTATTTTTGGGGCCACCGGTGGTGTTGCAGAAGCCGCACTTCGTACCGTATTCGAGATCACCTCTGGAAAGGAACTGGATACCATCGAATACACGGCTGTCCGGGGAATGGAGGGTATTAAGGAAAATATCATCGAACTGCCTAACGGACAGAAGATTCGTACGGCTGTTGTGCATGGTCTCGGCAATGCGCGTAAGCTGATGGAAGCGATGGAACGTGGTGAGAAAAGCTATGAATTCATGGAAGTGATGGCCTGCGTCGGGGGTTGTATCACAGGTGGTGGTCAGCCTATCGTAGATGCGCGAACCTCTGAGCGAATCGATATTAAGGCAGAACGCGCCAAAGCGATCTACAGCGAAGATGAGGCGCAAAGTATTCGTAAATCGCATAACAATCCTTATATCAAAGCTCTTTACGAAGAATTCTTAGGGGAGCCTAACAGTCACCTAGCGCATGAACTGTTGCACACTCGATACGTGAAACGTTCCAATTATTAATAAGCAGGGTGCCTTTGTCTACTATTAGGAGGTTGGCGAAATTGCGAAAGGATTGGGAAGCAGCCGATTTTATCGATGACGAGGAAATTTTATGGAGTCTGGAAGAGGCTAAATTGAAGGCTGGTGATCCTGCCTATGTAATGGCCATTCTAGAGAAAGCAAGGGAGTGCAAGGGACTTACCCACCGGGAGGCAGCGGTTCTTCTAGAAGTTACAGATATAGATATTTTGGATAATATTTACCGATCTGCGAAGGTTATTAAAGAGAAAATTTACGGAAACCGCATTGTTTTGTTCGCACCGTTATATATAAGTAACTATTGTGTCAATAATTGTGAATACTGTGGATATAAACACACCAATACAGATTTCCTGCGGCGGAAGCTGCAGATGGATGAATTAGCGAATGAAGTCCGTGTGCTGCAGGAATTAGGTCACAAACGACTTGTGCTTGAAGCAGGAGAAGATCCGGTGAACTGTGACATTGACTACGTTGTCGAATCGATCAAGACGATTTATTCCGTAAAAGTGGATAATGGCAGCATCCGCCGCGTGAATATTAACATTGCCGCTACATCCATCGAGGATTATCAGAAGCTTAGGGAGGCGGAGGTGGGGACCTACATTTTATTTCAGGAAACGTATCACAGACCCACCTATGTAGCCATGCATCACCAAGGACCCAAACGTGATTACGACTGGCATGCTACAGCCATGGATCGTGCGCAAATGGGGGGTATCGATGATGTTGGTGTAGGCGTTCTCTACGGGCTATACGATCATAAGTACGATACCATCGCTATGCTGATGCATGCGGAACATTTGGAGAAGAGATTTGGTGTTGGCCCCCATACCGTATCTGTTCCTAGATTACGCGAGGCAGAAGGTGTAAATCTGGAAACGTATCCCCATTTGGTGAAGGATGAAGATTTCAAGAAGCTTGTGGCCATCCTGCGTTTGTCTGTTCCCTATGCCGGGATGATTCTTTCCACCCGCGAAGAGCCATCATTCCGTGACGAGGTAATCAAGCTTGGTATTTCTCAAGTGAGTGCAGGCTCTAGTACAGGCGTCGGCGGATACATGGAAGCCAAACAAGGAACCGCCGGTCAGTCGAAAGAGAAACCTCAGTTTGAAGTCAGTGATCATCGTTCACCCGAGGAGATTATTCGCGGGCTATGCCAGGATGGATATGTTCCGAGTTATTGTACTGCCTGCTATCGAGAAGGACGTACAGGTGACCGTTTCATGCGCTTGGCTAAATCCGGGCAGATCCATAATATTTGCCAACCGAACTCTCTTTTAACCTTTAAAGAATACTTGCTTGATTATGCGGATGAAGAGACCCGTACACTGGGGGATGAAATCATTCGTAAGGGTCTTGCTGATATTCCGAAGGAATCCGCGAGAAAAGCCACCATTGATCGGCTGCAGCGCATTGAAAAAGGCGAACGAGATTTGCGTTTCTAAAGATCCAATCTAAAGGAGAGATTCGCTATGCAGTTTACACCACAATCGAACAAGATGCACATTGCCGTTTATGGACGGAGAAATTCCGGGAAATCGAGTCTGATTAACGCACTCACCGGGAAGACGACTTTACTGGTTAGCGATGAGCCGGGAACAACGACTGAACCGATTTTCCAATATTTAGAGATGAAAAAGCTGGGTCCCACCATAATCGTGGATACACCCGGAATTGATGATGATACAGACCAGGGCCTATTCCGGGTTCAGAAGACCAGAGAGGTTATGGATTTAACCGATCTTGGGATCATGATCTTCTCGGAAGAGTCCGATGACTATAAGCTGGAAAAAGAATGGGTTCACGAGCTGGCTAAACGGAATATCCCAGTCATCGGGGTTATTGCCAAAACGGATGATCATTATGTAGATATTGATTCTTTAAAGACATCATTGAAGAACATCCCCATCGTCAAGATTAGCGTGAAGAGAAACACCAACCTTGGAAGTCTTCGCCACGCCATAGGTGAATTTGCTCCGGCTGAATTTGAAAGATCCAGTATTGTGGGTGATCTGGTCAACTATGGGGATCTGGTTCTTATGGTTATGCCTGAGTTGATCCCTGCTCCCAAATATCGGCTGGTTGCTTCGCAACAGCAAATCCTTCGGGATCTGCTCGATCATCACGCTATAGCCTTGTCTGTTACGGAAGAAGAATTGCCCGAATTGCTCACGCGCTTAAATGGCTTACCGAACCTTGTCATTACCGATTCCCAGGTATTTGATAAAGTGAACGAGATCATTCCCGCTAATGTGCCGCTAACTACCTTTGCGATCCTGATGGCCCGCTTCAAAGGCGACTTGGATACGTTTGTGGCAGGTGCCGAAGTGATCTCAAGTTTGAAACCTGGAGACAAGGTTCTGCTGTCAGAGGCCTGTATTCATCACCCGCATAATGGAGAGATTGACCGTGTGTTAGTTCATGCCAAGCTTCAGGAAATGGCTGGTGGCGGTCTGGATATCACTACGAGTGTAGGCCCGGAATTCCCTGACAATATATCTGAGTATAAACTGATTGTTCACTGTGGAGGTTGTATATTTAACCGTAAACAACTGATGATGCGCCTGATGAAATCAGGGGAGCAAGGTGTGCCCATCACCAATTATGGCATTGCGTTTGCTTATTTCCGGGGAATTCTACCGCGTGTGCTGGAAGTCCTGCAAGTGGAGGCTTGAGCGTAGGAGAGGTATAAATAATCGGCGGTGCATCCGCTAGTAGAGGACGGCCTTGGTATGGAGGAATCCCGAAATCATTCCCGCAGTGAACAGGATGCATTAGGTGCAAAGGATATCCCAGCGGCTGCTTATTACGGTATTCATACAGCTCGGGCCATGGACAATTTCCCTGTAAGCGGTAGAGCTGTTAACGCTCATCTAATCCATAGTTTAGTTATGGTGAAAAAGGCAGCAGCGCTGGCTCATCTGAAGCTGAATACCTATCCAGCAGAAATAGCTCAGTCTATCGTGCAAGCCTGTGATGAACTTCTAGCAGGCGGTTACAGGGGGCAATTTACTGTGGATGCTTTGCAAGGTGGGGCTGGGACTTCCACGAATATGAATGTGAACGAGGTTATAGCTAACCGCGCAAATGAACTCATGGGTGGAGCCTTGGGAGCGTATTCACGGGTACATCCTCTGGACCACGTCAACTGCTGCCAATCCACTAATGATGTATATCCAACTGCGCTAAGAATGGCTGCTATCGGTCTGGTTCGGCAGTTAAGTCAAGCCTTTGCTTCCCTGCAGGAAGCCCTTCAGGAGAAAGAAGAGGAATTCGCAAACGTTCTCAAGCTGGGTCGTACGGAGCTAATGGATGCCTTGCCGATGACGGCAGGGCAAGGCTTCGGAGCCTACGCCAAAGCCATAGCCCGAGATCGTTGGCGGATATACAAGGTTGAAGAACGGCTGCGAGAGGTCAATATTGGAGCGACAGCCATTGGAACAGGACTTAATGCACCGCCGAAATATACGTTTTATATCACCGATCTGTTGCAAGATTTGACTGGTTACGGACTGGCACGGAGCGAATATCCGATGGACTCCACGCAGAATATGGATATTTTTGTTGAAGTATCCGGTCTGTTGAAGGCCGCTTCCGTTAATCTCTTGAAAATTTCCAGTGACCTGCGGCTGCTGGCAAGCGGCCCGACAGGCGGCTTTGGAGAGCTAGGATTGCCGGCGGTGCAGGTGGGTTCCTCGATTATGCCGGGCAAAATAAATCCAGTGATAGCAGAGATGACCGGTCTTGTTGCTATGCGTGTCATTGCCAATGATACGGCAGTAACGATGGCGGCTGCAGCTGGACAGCTGGAGCTTAACGCTTTTATGCCGCTGATCGCGGATGCGCTTCTGGAATCCTTAGAGATCCTGACTAATGTCGTCCGGCTGTTCGAAGACCGCTGTGTGCGTGGGATTGTTATTCATGCTGATCGATGTCGCGAATGGGTAGAAACCTCTGCTGTGCTGGCTACTGCATTAGTAAGCCACATCGGATATGAGAAAAGTGCAGCGATTGCCAAACAGGCCAAGTTAGAAGGCAAAACGGTGCGCCAGGTGTTGCTAGAGGCGCAGATTCTCCCGGAGGCGCAGATCGATAAGATTCTGAGTCTCTATTAAGAAAACCCGAGGCTCCGCCTCAGGTCCTTGTCTACATCCATACTTTCTGAGCAGGATAGGGAATTGGTATGGGGCTTGGGCCGCTGTTGCTCACAAGTGAATGGAGACGGAATCATCGCGATTTCCTCCGTGTGCTTAGACTCCCAACAGACATCGTTGACTGCCTCCGTGTTCTCTAAACGGCTTCCTAAGCTTCCATGCTCACGTCTTATTGGGGAGAGGAAGAACTTCATCATTGGTATTAGTTAATGAATGGAGAGAAGTCGAGAGTATGGACTGGGAGCAGCGGATGTCGGCTAAATGTTGTATTTTTTACAACATCTCTCTCGGTAATAGCCGATTAATGTTAAATTGCTGTATGTAATACAACAATTTACTTAAAAAGGAACTCTGCAACATGAGAAAGTTGTATTTCATACAACAATTCCTACTTGTGGAGTAGATATAACGAATATTATTGTATATTATACAAAATTTTCACTGGAGAGCAATTGGTTGAGAATATCAGTTACATCACTAAGAATTTGCTCCATGAGTGTTTTAACTATTTAGGTTTTTTATCAAGAGCTGATTATGGCGTTGAGCCAGTAGATTTGCGGCATGGGTATCTTATCTTTCAAGAAGAAACGACTTCGTCGTGCTTTTAGTAAGATTCTTATATTTCAAGTGACCAAGCCGGGTATACCCGGCATATAAGTGGAGACCGGAGTTAACGGGTCTGCTTAAAGGAGAGATCAGCGTGAGTATGAACGCTACCCCACGCTCAAGTCGCTTGCACATCGCCTTATTCGGCAAGCGCAACACAGGTAAATCAAGCATTATTAATGCCATAACCAAACAAAATATCGCTGTCGTGTCTCCCGTTAAAGGGACAACGACAGATCCCGTATACAAATCCATGGAGCTGCTTCCACTTGGGCCGGTTGTATTGATAGATACGGCAGGCTTGGATGATGAAGGAGAGCTTGGGGAGCTGCGGAAGAAGAAGACACTTGAAGTTCTAAACAAGACTGACGTGGCCTTGCTGGTAATTGATGCTGCTTGTGGAGTGACCCCATTCGATCAGCGAATTGCCGAGATCGTTCGCAGCCGGGCTATTCCAACTCTTGTTCTTTTAAATAAAATTGATCTGTTAACAAACACGAACGTATCCCATGCGGACGACCTAACAGCTCTAGTTAACCAGGTTACGGAGGAACTGGGGTTTAAGGTCATCCCAATATCTGCATTAGAACAGCAAGGGATGGGGCACCTCAAAAAAGAGCTGATCGCTGCTGTACCCGACGAGGATGATAAATTCCGCATAGTCGGTGACCTAATCTCTCCAGGAGATTTGGTAGTGTTGGTGGTGCCGATTGATAAAGCAGCGCCGAAAGGCCGATTAATTCTTCCACAGCAGCAGACCATTCGTGACATTCTGGAGAGTGACGCCATTGCGGTTGTTACCAAAGAATATGAGCTGAAAGAAACACTTGAGAGTCTTGGCAAGAAGCCGCGACTTATCATCACAGATTCACAGGTATTCCTGAAGGTTGCAGCAGATACGCCAAAGGATATTCCGCTGACCTCATTCTCGATTTTGTTTGCCCGGAACAAAGGTGATCTGGAAGAGATGGTTAGGGGCGCCCGGGCGATAGATCGACTGCAAGATGGCGACAGAGTACTGATCGCAGAAGCCTGTACACATCACCAGCAGCCAGATGATATCGGCAAAGTGAAGCTTCCACGTTGGATTCGTCAGGCCACTGGGAAACAGATACAGTTCGATTTTGCGAATGGGATGGAATTCCCGAATAACGTGAAAGACTACGCGCTGATCGTTCATTGTGGCGGATGCATGATGAATCGCCGCCAGATGCTCTGGCGCGTGGAGCAAGCGGTAGAGGCTGGAGTTCCGATCGTCAACTATGGCGTTGCGATTGCACATGTCCAGGGTATTTTGGAGAGAGCTATTTCCCCGTTTCCACTGGCCCGTCTGGTTTGGGATGAAAGCTTGTCGGAGTAAGATCTCATTAACGTTGATATGATAGAGACCACTATAAAGAAGGATGACTTCTTGGGTGGTCTCTTTGGGTCGGGAGGAGTTACATCTTATGTAGGGAATTTAATAGAGGAGAGTGATTCTCGCTGAAAAGCTTAGAGAAAGTTTTAGACCTAATGGAATTTAAAATTTAAGGTAATCTCATTTGTGTGACCTTTTTTGCGGCTAATCAAGATATAGCTTTTTATCAAAATCCCTTGAGCAGAATGTCGATTGTCTTCAAGGGATTTTTGTGCTGCATTCCTGTTATTTAGACTTTTTATGACAAAATATATTATTACTTAATATATAAAATATGTTACTTATTTACTATTTACACCAAGAACAAATAAAGCTATTGTTTTAAAAGGAAATGAATGTATTTCCGTAAATTACATTTTGTTTTCAAAACCTTAAAGGAGGAATGAAAGAACAATAACGCGTACAAATATATGTCTTCCTTGTCGGCTCAGATTCAGATGTGAAAATTTATAATTAGAGGAGAGATAACTGTGAAAGCAATGAAAAAACTTTTTGCTGGATTGATGATGTTTACTCTGATTTTTTGTGTATCCTTTGCCGGATCGGCATTTGCCAGCGGTAATGAGGTCAAGCTTATTGACTCGGATGTCAGCGTCATTTATAAACCTGGATATGTCGGATTCAGCGGCAATATTGAAGTTGCTAATCTGGGACCCGTGAAGAATGTGACTGTCCACTACACGACAGATAACACAAATTGGTATGATACGAGTGCGTCTTATGTTGGGACGGCGGATGTAAACCGTGAGAAATGGCATTTTAGCATTTCCAGAACTGATTCTACAACAGAACATTCCGAGTTGAAGAATCTGAGCTTCATAAAATTTGCAATCAAATACGATGTGAATAACCAAACCTATTGGGATAACAACGGAGGAGCGAATTATTACAATGAAGTGAATCACACAGTCCCCCTAAGTTCTGTGATTTTGGGATCACCAAATGTGCTTAATGCCAATAGTACTCTGAGCAATGGTGATTTTAGCGGAAATATCTATGTGAAAAACCTGAATCCGACAAAAACAGTAAAAATACTGTACACAACGGACGACTGGGCAACGACTCATGAGGGCTACTCCACTTATAATGGCTCCTTGAATAATTTCAATAGTGTTGAAAGATGGAACTACAGTTTCAATGTTCCGGGTGCTACAAATGTTAAATATTCGATTTCGTATACAGCTGGTGGGCAAACGTATTGGGATAATAACTATGGCTATAATTACGAGGTATTCTAATTCATTTTAATATACATTCAATAGCAGGATCACAGGCGGCTTATTATTCCGCTCTGAGATCCTTTTCTCTGTGGAGACCGTTTTTCAATTCCGGTTGAAATTGTCATCGGATGATCGAAAACCGCACTCTGTAAACTTCCGAAGTCAAGCAACCAGGAGTAATATAGAATTGGAGGGAAAGAACATGATCATTAGTGCGAGTACACGGACAGATATCCCTAGTTTTTATTCGAAATGGTTTATGAACCGGCTGAAAGATGGGGAAGTGCTAGTTAAGAATCCGCGAAATCCCTGTTCGGAGACAATTGATCTAAGCCAATTCAAGATTACACATGCCGCTTGTTTTGATCAAGGAATGGTGGAGAAGATTATTGACTGCCCCATTAAAGTGAAAAGACGCGAATCAACGTGCGGCCTGCGGATGCATAGGGAAGCGTGGATATTGGAAGTTATGAAAGTTGCTCCTACGGCTGTGTTTATTGCTACTGCACAACAAAAAACCACCTCTATTGATTGGTGAGCCAAATCCTGATCATTTGGTTACGACAGAGTCGTTAAGACGCAAAAAATCTCGCAGTTATCCTTGTTTTAAAAGACCCGTTTCTTCTTGATATATTTCAATGAATAAGTTCAATTTAGAGAGACAAGATATCTCAGATGAAATATTGTAAAAGAAGGTGGATATATGATCAATCAGCAGCAAACATTAACCGCTCATGAATCCCTTGAAATCCATGAAGCGATCAACTTCAAAACCCTTTGCTTAGCCAAGTCCAAATTAATGCAAGGCCTGGTATTCGATCAGGAACTGAAAGATTTGATGCAGAAAGATGTGGAGCAGTCCAGTCAAGCTATTGCCGAACTGCAAGCTGTATATGCCAAAGCTCCCTTTCATGCGCCTGTCCCGGAATTCCGACCGACACCAATCTTAAATTGAGGTGGAAATGATGACAATGGAACAGGCCGATCCCATGAAGATGGATTATGTTGACCCGGCTAACGCGCTGAATATGCCTGAAATGGCGATATGACGTTTGCCACAGATTTTCTTCTTCGCGCCAAAGAAGGGGTTCAAAACACAGCAGTAGCACTAACTGAAAGCGTGTCTCCTGATGTCAGAGCCCTGCTGCGCAGTCAGCTTCAGCAAGGCATAATGCTTCACCAGGAAATTACGGATCTTATGATCCGCAAGAAATGGTTTCATCCTTATGATCTTCAAAAGCAGTACCAACTGGATCAGCTCTCGGCTGATGATTGTTCAGGAATGAGCGGAAAAATGTCTCCGCTTGAATCTCTGGCTGCGGGTCTTAAATTGCATGGTGGTGCTATGGGTGGTTTCGTGATTGCCTCACAGGCTGTACGTAAAGGTGGAATTCCTATATGGTCTATGCCTTGCACGAAACGCTAGAAGTTCACGAATTAGCAGCATTCAAAATAGTATGTATGACCAAAGCAAAGACGATGAAAGGATTAGTTTCCGATCCGACTTTACAGAGTATCCTGCAACAAGATGCTGAAATCTCAACTCGCCAGTTGCAGGAGTTGGGTTCAATTCTGACCCAAGCCGTTGAACAGGAGATGAACCTATGAACTTCATTCTTGAGCATTTAACAGGCATGAACACCCTGACCGATCAAGTAATAGCGATGGACTTTCTGATCAATGCGAAGAGCGGTGTGAGAAACTATGCGCTGGCAGTAACCGAGACCGGGACACCCGAAATCAAGGCGATTCTAACGAGACAGTTGGAGGAAGCCATCGATACCCACGAACAAATCCTGAATTATATGCTGGAGCGTGAATGGTATCATCCGTGGAACGTAAAGGAGCAATTCCAGCATGACCTGAAGAACATTCTGACTGCTTTAGATGCGCCCACGCTGTAACTTCGGATTTTACCCCTGCTCTCAAAAAAGACCTCGAAACCGAATCCAGACTTGATTCGGATAGTGAGGTCTTTTAAATGTGCGATCATCTTAATGTAATCTTAATGCTATAGCCAATGTTGTAATACTATGCTGATTTTGCACATGATATACTAGCGCTGTGTGAACAGGATATATTAGAAGAAAACCAAAGATGAACAGATAGGTGGGCATTGGGATGGTAACAAATCAAACAGACTCAGGTTCCCTGCTTGAGCGTCTTTCCAATACACCGGCAGAGAAAAGACGAGGAAGGCTCAAAATATTTGTCGGCTATGCAGAAGGTGTTGGCAAGACCTGTGCCATGCTGAGTGCTGCCCATGAGGAGCAAAGAGATGGAATAGATGTGGTAGCCGGATATATTGAGTCTCATGTAAGGCCGGAGACAACAGCTCTCTTAGAAGGACTGGAACTTTTGCCGCCACTAGAGCTCATCCATAAAGGTGCCATTATTACAGAATTTGATCTGGACCGAGCGATCCACAGAACTCCTGACCTTATATTATTGGATGATCTGGCTCATACCAATGCAGCGGGAGGCCGCCACAAGAAAAGATATCAGGATGTGGAGGAGCTACTGCGGGCGGGAATTCACGTCTATACCACGATTAATATTCAGCATATTGAAAGCCTGAATGATATCATTGCCTCTATTGCCGGTACCTCTGTGCAAGAACGCATTCCAGATAGTGTATTTGAGAGTGCCGATCAGGTTGAATTAGTTGATATTGAACCCGATGATTTGATAGATCGCTTGCATAAGGGGAAAATCTACCCTGAAGATCAAGCTCAAAGGGAACATGCCCATTTGTATATCAAAGAAAAACTGATCGCTCTGCGTGAGATCGCTCTGCGTTATACAGCAGATCAGTTGAACCGAATCGCGGTAAAAATAAGTAAACAAGAAAAAAATAGCGAGTATTATACCAAAGACCATATATTAGTCTGTCTGTCCTCGGCTACTTCCAACAAAAAGGTAATTCGAACAGCGGCGAGAATGGCTGATGCTTTTCACGGGGGATTTACGGCCCTGTTTGTGGAAACATCGGAAACCAAAGAATTAACACAAAAAAGCAGGACGGAACTGCAGGGGAATCTGAGACTGGCTGAGCAGCTAGGCGCACAGATTGCGACAGTATATGGAGAGGACATCCCCGGACAAATAGCGGAGTATGCCAAAACAAGCAGGGTATCGAAGATTGTCCTGGGACGCTCCCGAACAAACAAAAAGAGATGGTTTGCAAAAACTAATTTTGTGGATAAACTGACTGCATCCGCCCCAGATATTGACATTTATATCATCCCAGACAATCAGCCTTCTTTCTACAAAAGGTTTCCCCAATATTCGAAACCCCCGCAGCTGTCACTGGCCGATACAACCAAAACCATTGGAATTCTGGTGGGCTGCACCTTGATCGGATTGTGGTTTCATTCTTTGGGCTTTAGAGAAGCAAATATCATCACCGTGTATATTCTGGGTGTTCTGTTCAATGCCATGGTTACAAGGGGAAGGTTGTATAGTGCGGCAACTTCGGTATTTAGTGTGCTGGTGTTCAATTATTTTTTTACCGAGCCTTACTTTTCTTTACAGGCGTATGATTCGGGTTATCCGGTTACATTCCTTGTGATGCTGTCGGCCTCCTTCATAACCAGTACTCTGACGATGCGGGTAAAGGAGCAAGCCCAACAATCAGCCCAAAAAGCCTACCGTACAGAGGTGCTTTTAGAGACGAGTCGAAAGTTGCAGCAAGCCAAAGATACCTCAGCCATTATTAATGAAACGGCACAGCAAATGGTGAAACTGCTGGACAGAACCATCATTTTTTATGCGGTACAGCAAGAGATTTTATCCGAGCCGCTGATTTTTGTGAAGGAAGAATCGGCTGTTGATCCGCAGGCTTATACAGATGAGAAGGAACGTGCAGTTGCAGAGTGGGTGCTGAAAAATAACAAGCGAGCCGGAGCGACGACGGATACCTTTTCCACCGCTAATTGCTTATACCATGCGGTGCGGGCAGGCGATCGCGTGTTTGCAGTAGCGGCCATAGTCATGGATAATGAAGAACCTCTGGAGGTTTTTGAGAAGAGTCTGATGATTGCTATGCTGGGAGAATGCGCACTGGCGCTTGAAAAAGAACGATTAAACGAAAAACAAAAAGAAATCTCCATGCAAGTACAGCAGGAGCAGCTTCGTGCTAACCTGTTGCGGGCCATCTCCCATGATTTGCGCACCCCTCTGACCACAATTTCCGGCAATGCGGGCATACTCATTGGGAACTCTAAGGTGCTGAGTGAGGAACAGAAAAAGGGGCTATACACGGATATTTATGACGATTCTATGTGGCTTATCAATTTGGTGGAGAACTTGCTGTCCATTACCCGGATTGATAATGGCAATATAAATCTGAACTTACAGGCGGAACTTCTAGAAGAAGTTTTTGCCGAAGCACTGCTTCATATTAACCGGAACAGTAAGGAGCATAGGATCAAAACCGTATTGGATGATGAGCTTCTAATGGCTAAAATGGATTCCCAGCTTATTATTCAGGTCTTGATCAATCTAGTGGACAATGCAATAAAATATACACAGTACGGATCACACATCACGGTCTCGGCGAGACGTGAAAATCATATGGTGCTTGTCGAAGTTTCCGACGACGGACCTGGTATTTCAGAGGAAGCAAAGACTAAACTATTCGACATGTTCTATACGGCAGACAATATCCGCGGCGATGGGCGCCGTGGATTAGGCTTAGGGCTTTCATTGTGTAAATCCATTGTAAATGCGCTTGGTGGTACTATTGAGGTAAAAGATAATGTTCCGCGAGGTACGGTGTTTTGCTTTACCCTGCAGGCTGTGGAGGTGAATGTTCATGAATAAACCTTTGATTCTTGTCGTAGAAGACGACAAGCCTATTCGCAAACTAATTACTACAACACTGGAGACACAAGGCTACAAATATCATACGGCTGAAACTGGCGAAGCCTCGATTTTAGAGGCCGTTTCCAAGCAGCCAGATATTATCATTCTGGATTTGGGACTTCCGGATATGGACGGCGTGGACATCATCAAAAAGGTACGGACATGGTCCAATATTCCCATCATCGTGGTCAGCGCACGCAGTGAAGACCGAGACAAAATCGAAGCGCTCGATGCAGGCGCAGACGATTATCTGACCAAACCCTTTAGTGTAGAAGAACTTCTGGCCAGGCTGCGGGTCAGTTTACGACGAATCCGCTATGACAGTGACAAGCTGTTGAAAGATGCGTCCATGTTCACCAACGGAAATCTGAGAATAGATTATGCGGCGGGTTGTGTGTGGCTGGAAGAAGAAGAAATTCACCTGACTCCCATTGAATATAAGCTTTTAGGTCTGCTGGCAAAAAATGTAGGCAAAGTATTGACCCATAATTACATTCTGAATGAAATCTGGGGTAGTTATACCTACGATATTCCTGCCTTGCGTGTTTTCATGGCCACCCTGAGGAAAAAAATAGAGAAAACACCTTCGCAGCCAAAGTATATCCAGACCCATATTGGAGTGGGCTACCGGATGCTGCAGGTTGGAGATGACAGTAGAGTTATCTGAATTGTTGTTCAAAATCAGCGGTTGAACGTTTGTGAAACAAGCCGCTACGGTTCGGAGGGTTCTTGCGATCGCTGTTAAAGCCCAATTTCTTGATTGTAAAGTGAATTATAGGTTGAAATTGGGCTTTAAAGGCGAACACTACCGTTTCTCCAGAATCCCTCCGACCCTCCACTTACGTTTACTCGTAAAGTCAAGCACTTATTTTAGAATAGAGCCTTTTATACTGGGTAAGAAAATGATGAAATAACAGTTATCCCAGCCACCACCGGGATAAGCCGCGACAAAGAAGGCGTCGTCCAGCCTGATAACGGCGGTGTTCACGACACGAACCAAATGATCTGCTGGAATGTCATCCTCTTAATCCATTTACAGGTAAAGCGGGTCCATCATGCTATATTGAATGTACAAAGAAATCGCTTCTTTGAAATGGTTGCTGGTACTTCCATTTTACCAAAGGGTGATTTTTTTTGTGATTTCAATGAAGATTTTGAGCATGATTTATCCGCTGAAACCAGCGGAGAGTACGGACTGATTGTGGAAAAGCGGTAGCGGTTGCCCGAAAGCTTTCCGAAGGAAAGCTCGCTTCGAAAGCATATGCTGTCTCCGGATTTTCACCGCTAAGGGGAATAAAAAAAAATCTGGAGACCACAGCGATTGGAACAACGGTCCGTTCGCGGAGCGTCCTCACAAGCGCAACCGTCTATCTGACTCCAAAAACAAGGGGTGTCCCAAGCCATTTCATGGCTTATGGGACAGCCCCTTATTTCTGTTTTATCCAGACGATAAACGGAGGAACATCCCTCTTAACGTAATCTTTATTCGCTCATGGAAACCTTAACCCTGAACTAATGGCGGGAGTGATACGCTAAATCAGAAGGAAAGCATACGGGAGAAGGGGTGATTTAGTTGAATGAATTATTGAAAAATGTTGGTCTTATATCAATCATAATGGTGTTGCTATATATCATTAAAAAAATATACGACTATTCCTATTTTAAAAATTTGGGTTTATATGAGGACGATGACATAGATAAAGCGGCTGAAGAGTTTGCTCAGAGAGCAGCGCCAACAGATGATGCCAGAATCATTTTACCGAACGGTATTGATATTAAAGATAAAGGCTATAAATAAGGTGTTGGGCGAAGATGAATATAACTGAATCTTAATGTAATCTTAATCCGCTCATGGAAACCCTAACCCAGAACTAATGGCAGAGGTGATAAGCTAAATCGGAAGTTAAACGTAGAGAGATCAGCAGTAGATAGTAGAGAGAGGAGTGGCAAAGGCGATGATGGATCTGTATATGGTGGTTGCGTTAGCAGTGCTTTTCAGTTTGCTTTACGGATTTATGCACTTCTGCGCAGACGTGGTTGAAGACAAGGGGAGGAATGAGCTGTGATTGTTGTAATGGCTGTTACCCTACTGCTGTTCCTGTATCTGGTATATGCCCTGATTCATCCAGAGGAATTCTAATATCATCTATTGAAAAATGAATGTAATGCAATGTAACGAAAGTTAAGGAGGATCATTTATGGGCGTCTTGCAAATAGTCGTAGTTATTGTAATTTTGTTGCTGCTGGTTAAACCAGTTGGAACCTATTTATATCATGTGTTTTCCAATGAACCCAATCGGACGGATCGATGGTTTGCACGTACGGAAAAAGGCATTTATAGCCTGATCGGACTCAAAAAGCGGGGCGGCATGTCCTGGAAAAAATATGCGATCAGCTTTGTATTAACCAATATTGTACTGGTAGCGTTCAGCTACATCTTTCTCCGCTTGCAGAAGGGGCTCCCGCTGAACCCAAGTGGAATCGGGAATATGGAAGAAACGCTTACGTTCAATACAGTCATCAGCTTTATGACCAACACGAATCTGCAACATTACAGCGGGGAAACGGGCGTCTCCTATTTCTCGCAAATGGCCGTGATGACCATGTTGATGTTCACCTCTGCCGCCAGCGGATTTTCAGTCGCCGTTGCTTTTGTTAGAGGGATTACCGGACAGAAATCGGTAGGGAATTTCTTTGAGGATTTCGTCAAGGCGCATATCCGTATCTTCATCCCACTAGCTGTACTGGTTACACTGATTATGGTCGGACTGCATGTGCCGCAGACGCTCAAGCCTACGCTTGCGGTAACCACACTCGATGGACAGACTCAGCAAATTGCCATCGGTCCGATTGCATCGCTCGAATCCATCAAACATCTGGGAACGAATGGCGGCGGCTTCTTCGGAGCCAATTCGGCGCATCCCTTTGAGAATCCAAGCCCGCTAACGAACGTGCTGGAGATTCTCTCCATGTGGATGCTGCCAGCCTCACTTCCTTATATGTATGGCTTGTTCGCTAAGAACAAACGGCAGGGCTGGATGATCTTCTCGGCCATGATGACCTTGTTCGTGCTGTTTCTGGGATTGAATTATTATAGTGAAACTCAAGGCAATCCGGCTATTAACGCTATGGGAATCGATTCCTCACAAGGCAGCATGGAAGGCAAGGAGGTACGCTTCGGCATTGCGCAGTCCGCTCTGTTTACGACAGTGACGACCGCAGCTACAACAGGTACTGTTAACAATATGCACGATACACAGACACCGCTTGGCAGCATTACTCCGTTAACACTGATGATGCTCAATAACGTATTCGGTGGTAAAGGTGTCGGGCTGGTCAATATGCTGATGTACGCTATCCTGGGTGTCTTCTTGTGCGGTCTGATGGTTGGCAGGACACCGGAATTTCTTGGGCGGAAGATAGAGGCCAGAGAAATGAAGCTGATTGCTATTGCCATCCTGATTCACCCGCTTATTATATTGGTGCCGACTGCTGGGGCATTCCTAACGAATTTGGGCAATGGTTCTATATCCAATCCGGGATTCCATGGAATGACGCAGGTATTGTATGAATATACCTCTGCTGCTGCCAATAACGGTTCCGGCTTTGAAGGGCTTGCGGATAACACCTCCTTTTGGAATATTACAACTGGAGTCGTCATGATGCTAGGCCGTTATGTATCCATAATAGCGATGCTGGCAGTAGCGGGTTCGATGATTAAGAAGAAGCCGGTTCCAGAGACTATCGGTACATTTCGTACAGACAATGGCCTGTTTACCGGTATTCTGATTGGTACGGTGCTGATCATTGGTGCACTGACGTTCCTGCCGGTCATTGTGCTCGGTCCAATTGCAGAATATTTGACCTTACGGTAGGAAGAGGGAGATCTAGATGAGTACTGTACAAAGAAAAAAGCTGCTGAGCGGACCTATACTCCTAAGCGCTGTAAAAGATAGCTTTATCAAGCTTAACCCGGTTACTCTGATGAAGAATCCAGTAATGTTCGTGGTCGAGATCGGCACGATCATCGTCCTCCTCATGGTGCTGGTTCCTGGTTACTTTAACGCAGAACAAGCGGTGGGCTTTAATATTTCCGTATTTTTCATTCTACTGTTTACCGTATTGTTCGCCAACTTTGCTGAAGCACTGGCAGAAGGTCGCGGTAAAGCTCAGGCGGATTCCTTGAAGAAGACGAAGCAGGATATTACGGCTAACAAGCTGGTTGGAACGGCAATAAAGATTGTTGCTTCCTCCGAGCTGCGCAAGGGAGATATCGTCATTGTCAGCCAGGGAGAACTGATTCCGGGTGATGGCGAGGTTATTGAAGGATTGGCTTCGGTGGATGAATCGGCCATAACCGGCGAGTCAGCCCCTGTCATTAAAGAAGCCGGTGGAGACTTTGGTTCGGTCACGGGTGGTACACGGGTGGTCAGCGATGAGATCAAGGTACGAATTACGAGTGATCCAGGTGAATCTTTTCTCGATCGGATGATCTCTCTTGTTGAAGGCGCGAAGCGCCAAAAGACGCCGAACGAAATTGCCTTGAATACACTCCTGATCAGTCTGACGATTATTTTCCTGATTGTCGTAGTGACACTGCGACCCATTGCAAGCTTTCTGGGTGTGGAACTGGATATTCCAGTAATGATTGCTCTGCTGGTTTGTCTGATTCCAACAACGATCGGCGGCCTGCTCTCTGCTATTGGTATTGCGGGCATGGATAGGGTCACCCAGTTTAATGTGCTGGCGATGTCCGGGAAGGCCGTTGAGGCTGCCGGAGATATTAACACAATGATCCTGGATAAGACGGGGACGATTACCTTCGGGAATCGGATGGCGAGTGAATTCGTAACCGTAGGCAAAGAATCCGATCTTGAGCTCACCGCCTGGGCAGCCATAAGCTCACTGAAGGATGAAACTCCTGAAGGACGTTCCGTGCTTGAGCTAGCCAAAAAGCTAGAACGCAGCTATGACAGCAGTCTGGGAGAAGGCGGAACCTTCGTCGAATTCAAGGCGGAAACGCGGATGAGCGGTATGGATCTGCTTGACGGACGTAGTGTACGCAAAGGCGCGGTGGATTCCGTCAAGAAATGGGTGCTGGCAAATGGCGGGATGATCCCTGACAATCTAGACAGTAACTCGGATGCGATCGCCCGGTTAGGCGGTACCCCGCTAGCTGTTGCCGTTGACGGCCGAATCTATGGGCTCATTTATTTGAAGGATACCGTTAAGCCCGGCATGAAAGAGCGCTTCGAGGAACTGCGGAAGATGGGAATTAAAACGATCATGTGTACCGGCGACAACCCACTAACCGCGGCCACTATTGCCCGCGAAGCAGGGGTTGACGATTTCATTGCCGAAAGCACACCCGAGGATAAAATCGCGGTCATCCGCCGCGAGCAGAACGAAGGCAAGCTGGTCGCCATGACCGGTGACGGCACGAATGATGCACCCGCCTTGGCGCAGGCCGATGTGGGCCTTGCGATGAATAGTGGAACAACGGCTGCCAAAGAAGCGGCGAATATGGTCGATTTGGACTCAGACCCTTCGAAGATTATTGAGGTTGTTGCAATTGGGAAGCAACTGCTGATGACGCGTGGTGCGTTAACCACATTCAGTATTGCGAATGACATCGCTAAATATTTTGCGATCATTCCGGCGATGTTCACCTTGGCGATTCCAGAGATGGAAGTCCTGAATGTCATGGGACTCGGCTCACCTAGCTCGGCAATTATCTCGGCCCTGATCTTTAATGCAATCATCATCCCGCTGTTAATTCCGTTGGCGATGAGAGGCGTTCCTTATAAACCGATGAGCAGTGCCAAGCTGTTGAGACGTAATCTTTTTATCTACGGCTTGGGTGGAGTCATTGTTCCGTTCGCTGGGATTAAGCTCATAGATATGATCGTAAGTATCTGGATTTAACAGTATATTTGACTATAGACAGAAAAGGGTGACAGTATTATGGTGAACTCTATCGAACTGGAAGAAGAGCAGCAATCCATGTCCAAAGGTGCTTATTTCTTGATGGTGGTGCGGCTCAGTGTGGTCTTTATTGTACTCTGCGGGATCATTTATCCCTTGGCTACCACAGCGATTGCCCAAGTAGTGATGCCGTCACAGGCCAATGGCAGTCTACTCACCAATAAAGCCGGAGTCGTTGTGGGCTCGGAATTAATCGGCCAGAACTTTACAGATCCAGCGCTATTCCATGGCCGGGTATCGAGTATTGATTATAAAGCCGAAGCTTCCGGCTCCAACAACTACGGACCCTCCAATCCGGATATGCTGCAGCGGACGAAGGATTTCATTACCCAGTGGCAGTTGGATAATCCCGAAGTGCCTTTGAATAAACTTCCGGTAGATCTGATTACCAATTCAGGTTCAGGACTTGATCCTGATATTACTCCGGCCTCGGCGATTGTGCAGATTCCGCGGATTAGTAATCTGACTGGGATTCCAACTTCACAGCTAGAGGAATTGGTGGCGAAGACTACCAAAGGCCGTGATCTTGGTTTGTTTGGTGAGGAACGTGTCAATGTGTTGAAGCTGAATATGGCTTTATCGGAAATGTCGGCGAAATAGTCCGGCTCATACCCTGCCCGCGCAGTTGGCGGTCAGGGTAGTTTTCGGTTTAGACTTTGGAGTGTCACTTGTCGGAAAGGAGGTTAAGCAATGGCGCCATATAAACGAAAGACCCCTGAGGAAATCTTGTATTCCATATACCGGCTGCATCAGGGCAGGCTGAAGATCATTATCGGCTCCGTCAGCGGATCGGGAAAAACATATAATATGCTGGAGGAAGGCAAGCTTTTGAAGCAGCAAGGGATTGATGTAGTTATCAGTGCCGTATCTACCATGCAACGAGCGGAGACCGTTCAGCAGCTTGTGGATCTGGAACGTGTCCCGAGCATCCATTGGTGGAAAGACGGCAAGGAGCAAAAGGATCTTCCTTTGGATGCTCTGCTGGAACGTAATCCCGAAGTCCTGCTTGTAGATGGACTGGCTCATCGCAATCGCATAGATGCCCGTTTTCCAACCCGGCTGGAAGATATCCGTTATTTAATGGGCAACGGCATCAGCGTGATAACGACCATTAATGTTTATGAGTTGGCGGGAGTGGGCGAGATGATATTTCAAATGACAGGAATTCGAGCGGAAGAAACGGTGCCTTTGAATACACTTGAATTTGCAGATGAAGTGCGCTTGATTGATGTATCTCCGGAAACCATTCTGAAGCGGATCGAGGAAGGTGTACTGGGTGGTGAGACGCATCCTGCTTTGTCCGCCCGTGGAAATCTCGGTGTGCTTCGTGAATTATCCCTGCGTTTGGTGGCAGAAGGAGTCAATGATTCTCTTGAAAAACATCGGGAAGGTCAGGGACTCATCGGTCCTTCCGGCGCAACGGAGCGGATACTGGTATCCACGCAGTACCACTGGAACGGCTCACTCTACGTGAGAAGAGGTCAACAAATCGCCAAGCGGCTGGGTGGTGATCTTATTGTAGTGACCTTTGTTATACCAAATCGGCCATTGACGAAGGAACAGCAAACCTTCAAGCGTTCAATAGTGAAGCTTGTAGAGCGCGTGGAGGCCAAGTTTAGTGAGATTCAACTAACCCATCTGCGTCAGCTTCCTTCCGTTTTAGTACGTTTTGCAATTCAAAATAACGTGACGCGGATCGTCATGGGCCACTCCAATAAGACTCGTTGGCAGGAAAAGTGGCAGGGCTCCATCGCGAACCGTGTATTGCGAGAAACACGAAATATTGATGTGTTTCTAATGGCAGACCGGGCTGAGCAGGAAGGGGAGCGGATATTGCCAATCAAACCGAATCCTAAAGGGACGAAAGTACCTTTTCATCGGTTAAGCAGTGAAGAACTACAACAGAAGATTGATAAAATACACCGGGGCACCTTTAAAGTATATATCGGAGCGGCTCCCGGCGTAGGGAAAACCTACAAAATGCTGCAGGAAGGTAATCTACTCCTGAACAAAAACATCGATGTCGTCATCGGGTTGATAGAGACTCACGGCCGGCAGGAAACCAAAGGTCAAATCGGCGGACTGACGATTATCCCGCGAGCCAAGATCCAATATCAGTCAACGCAGCTGGAAGAAATGGACACCGATGCGATTATTGCCCGCCATCCGGAAGTCGTACTTGTTGATGAATTAGCGCATACCAACGTCCCCGGCAGTCAGACCAAAAAACGATATGAGGATGTTATCCGCCTATTGGAAAACGGCATTTCAGTCATAACTACCGTGAATGTCCAACATCTGGAAAGTCTAAACGACGCGGTGGCCCAGTTAACCGGTATTCGCGTGCGGGAAACTGTGCCCGATGCGATATTGCGAATGGCAAGCGAGGTAGAACTGATCGACGTAACACCGCAAATGCTGCAGGGCCGAATGCGGGAGGGGAAAATCTACGCAACCGAGAAAGTGAATCAAGCGCTGGAATCCTTTTTTAAGATTGGTAATCTGATTGCGCTGCGCGAGCTGGCCCTCCGTGAAATTGCAGATGATGTAGACGAACGGCTGGAGGCATGGGACCGGGATACTTCTTTAAGGGGGCCGTGGAGCAGGCGCGAGGTGATCTTCGTCTGTGTGGACTTGGAACCGCGAGCAGAACGACTGATCCGCCGCGGATTCCGCATCGCACATCGCCTGAAAGCAGAATGGTATGTCCATTATGTACATTGCGGCGCGGTACGATCTCCTGAGGAGCAGAAGCGTCTGGACGTGCTGCGGCACTTAGCGGAACGACTTGGTGGGAAGATGGAGATAACCGAGGCAGTCAGCAGTACCAACGTACATCAGCATTTGTTAAACCGAATGAACGAAGTGCAGACGACCCAGCTTATTATCGGGCAGTCACGAAAACCACTATGGCGTACTTTTCTCAAAGAGAGTTTTATCCATTATCTACTCCGGTATGCTCGTCATATGGATATGTTAATCGTTGCGGATTTTGATCCGAGTTGAGCTTACAGGCAGGATCGTTCAAGGAAGCTGGTAATTCCTAGCGTAGGAAAAGCCGGCTTTTTTCGTATGTTATATTTTGAGAAAAACCAATCTTTTTCCCGTCGAACTGCGTCTTACTTATAAGTAGATTATTTAGATAACTTCTTCCCAATGCCAATACTTATAAAAATAGGGGGAGTGGTGAATGGTGGGAAATACATTGGACGAGGTCAGAATGGCGAATTTTGCGCGGATGGATGAAGAAACTTTTTTTGAACGCCTGTACTTCGAACATCGAAAAATGTATGCAATCGCCTTCAGTTACCTGAGAACAGAATCTGATGCGTTGGAAGTGGTGCAGGAAGCGTCCTGCCGGGCATGGATGAAGCGCAAAAGGCTTAAGGACGATCAGGCGTTTACGCCCTGGGTGATCCGGATTACTATCAACTGCTGCATGGATGAACTACGCCGCAAAAAACGGGTGTTTCCAGCGGAGAAGCTGGTGGAGGAAGCCGTTCAGGAAATGAAGAGCAATGAACGAATCGACCTGGAACGGGCAATGAAGCGGATGAAGCCGAGATATCGGCATGCTGTGATCCTAAAATACTATCAGGACATGACAACTAGCCAAATAGCCGAAGTGCTAAATAAACCCGAAGGCACGATCAAAACCTGGTTGCGTGAAGGACTCAGACAGCTGCGGAAATATCTATAAAGGAGGCGAATGGAGTGATAGAAAAAGAAGAACGGATTCTACGGCAGAATGCCGATGAAGTAAAAGAAAATACCGAAACGATTCAGGAAATGAAAATTTACAACGCCATGCGAGATGGAATCAAACGGGGGAAGAAACGTTCCCGAAAGCGCATATTCTCATTGGGAATGGGTGCGATTGCAGCTGTGGCAGCAGTTCTGCTCATATTCTCCTTCAGTGGATTGCCGGTGGCAGTAAAGGATGAACCATCGGTGCAAAGTGCCAGCACTGGACATTGGGATGATTTCAAAGCGTACCGTGAGGATTCTGTGCTAGATCCTGCCCTTGCAAGTGCTCTGGAACAGAATCTCGTAAAGCCGATTCGCCAGAGCGCAGAGAACAAAGGTTACCGCATCGACGTAGCTGGTGCTGTTACAGACGGCCGTAAAGTGTTTGTCCTGTACAGTGTCCAGAACAATACGGATAAGGAAGTGGTACATGCGGATTTCTCGCTCCACTTCGGTACTTATCAGGACCCCTACCCGCGTAAGGGAACATCGTTGGGAATTCTGCCTGGAGACAGCCGGATTCGAGCGGGTCAAACTGTGAATTTTATTTATTCAACCAACCTTTTGCCCTCGAGGCAATATTCGCAGGATGCGAAGCTGGGTGTCATACTTACAGAAACCTCTGATGAGGCACTCCTTTCCAGCAGCAACAAGTACCGGACGAGCCTGGATGTTGCCTTCGAACTAGATCCCGATATGTTAAAAGACCAGAACCATACAATTTATCCAGAGCAGACACTGACCGTGGGCGGACAAAAGATTATTGTGAATCAATTATTGTATACTCCGCTGAGCACTTATGTGGACGTGGAGTATGACAAGAACAATGACAAACAAATTTTCGAGTGGATTAATCCGGTTCTGATCGGTAAAAGCGGGGATCACATCGAAAAATTATACTATCCAGACCTACTCACATCCCATAATTCGGAAGTTTATTCGGATGACTCCAAGGCCACACTTATTTTCAAAAAGAGTCTAGCTGGACCGTTAGATTCGGTTGCATTGAAAATAGCCGGAATTGCGGCGCAAGACAAGGATCGTTTGAAAATTGTAGTCGATCTCAATAAAAAACAAATTATTGAAGCTCCGGGAAACGATCTTGAAGTCGTTGAGCCCGTACCCGAGGAACATGCAGAAGCAGGAGAAATCCTGTTGCGGCGCAAGCCTATAAACGACCCCTATTCGAGCAGCTTCAGCATGAGCTTGCCCAGCAGCTATACCGATGCGGAGGGCCAAGTACATCAGACAGTGAACAAACAATTTGCGGCAATCAACTTTGGCGGCTTTAGTAGGTCAAAAGAGGGTACGGTGGTGGACGAGGTTCGTTATAATTTTGGAGAAGCAGCACTGGATTATCCACAGCCGCTTACCATAAAGGTTGAGCGGTATTGTAATCCGGTTATGGATACACAGTCCGTAGAGTTGTCGTCGAGTAAGTAGGAATAATAGCTTTTATTGAAATTCAAAAAGAGGTATGGTAAGGTTAACTTAATTAATTGAATGGAGTTGAAAGATATAATGTAGAATTTCTTGCTGATTTTATAAAATAATAAAACATTAAGAGCGATATTTTTCGCGTGTTTTATTCTTTATAAGCAAGAAAGTTACTATATCTTTTTAACTCAAACGGGATATCTTTATCTAACTCCAATAGTGGGCTAGATTTCTGTATTTATTTGAGCTACAAGAAAAGTAATTTTCTTGTAGCTTTTATTTTTTTATACAGGAGGATAATTATATGTCATTAATAAATGTTACAAACCTGACGTATGCCTATGAGGGCAGTTACGATAATATATTTGAAGACGTAAGTTTTCAGATTGATACCGATTGGAAATTAGGATTTACGGGGAGAAACGGTAGAGGCAAGACAACATTCCTCAATTTGTTGCTTGGCAAATATGAATATAGTGGAAATATTTCGGCTAATGTTACTTTTGAATATTTCCCGTTCCAAGTCGAGCACAAGGATCATAATACCCTTGATGTGATCGAAGAGATGTTTCCAGACTATCTTCATTGGAAGCTGATGCGTGAACTCTCCTTGTTAAAGGTGTCTGAGGATGTGCTATATCGGCCCTTTGATTCATTGTCGAATGGAGAGCAAACGAAAGTGTTACTGGCTACTTTGTTTATTAAGGAAAATAGTTTCTTGTTAATTGATGAACCTACCAATCATCTGGACATGGAAGGAAGAAAACTGGTTAGTGATTATCTCAATTCCAAAAGCGGATATATTCTGGTGTCTCACGACCGATCATTTTTGGATCACTGCGTAGATCACATTCTTTCCATCAATAAGACCAACATTGAAATTCAAAAAGGTAATTTTTCCGGTTGGTGGGACAATAAATTGAGACAAGATAACTTTGAACTGGCGGAGAACGAAAAACTTAAAAGAGATATTAAACGCTTGTCTGATTCTTCTAAACGGACGGGCAACTGGTCACACGAAGTGGAAAAAAGCAAAAACGGAACCAGAAACTCTGGTTCTAAGTTAGATAAAGGATATGTTGGTCACAAAGCTGCTAAAATGATGAAACGCTCTAAATCCATTGAGCAAAGACAACAATCTGCGATTGTCGAAAAGTCTAAACTCCTTAAAAATATCGAAAATGCTGACAGCCTAGAAATTTCGCAACTTGCGTATCATAAAAGCCAACTTGTTGAACTTGAAAAAGTTTCAATTTATTACGGTGACAAGAGAGTTTGTGCAGATATTAGCTTTTCGATTGAGCAAGGTGAGCGAATTGCCCTTTTGGGTAAAAACGGCTCCGGGAAATCGAGTATCATCAAACTCATTTGCGGTGAGGATATAAACTATACAGGCACCTTTAAGAAGGATAGCCAGTTGAAAATATCCTACGTATCCCAGGATACCTCGGATCTTGGGGGCAATTTATCTGACTATGCGGCAAACAACGGGATCGATGAAAGCCTGTTTAAATCGATTTTGAGAAAACTTGATTTCTCCCGAGTGCAATTTGAGAAGGATATTTCCGCTTTTAGCGGTGGGCAAAAGAAGAAGGTGCTGATTGCCAAAAGTCTTAGCGAGCAAGCTCATTTGCATATTTGGGATGAACCCCTAAATTTCATTGATATCATCTCCCGGATGCAGATTGAAGAGCTGCTGCTTGAATACTCATCAACCATTCTTTTTGTGGAGCATGACAGGGAATTCTGCAACAATGTGGCTACAAAGGTAATTGAGTTGTAAGGCAGTTTTGTAATTTTAGGCATAAAATACAGCCGGTCAAACTGCAGATTGCTGCAGTCTGACCGGCTGTTTGATTTTACAGGCTGTGTGGATGACTTCCGTCGCTTGTCTGACTGAACATCTCTAACAGACAGGATTATCTCAATGCATTCACGAATACTTTGAGAATAGATTCAAGGAGGCTAAAATGAAGAAAACACTTTTTTTATTTCTTATTTTAATAAACCTCACACCTCTTCATTCCGTATCAGCAGACTGGACTTCTCGTTTTGTCGTTTATTCTAATGATATATACGAAATAACGGATGAACCTATCCTTCCAAGTGTAAT
The DNA here is from genome assembly GCF_009664975.1 of Paenibacillus monticola. Lineage (GTDB taxonomy): Bacteria > Bacillota > Bacilli > Paenibacillales > Paenibacillaceae > Paenibacillus_AQ > Paenibacillus_AQ monticola. Next base: position 142,479 of record NZ_WJXB01000007.1, on the reverse strand, counting down.
TGATCAAAAAATTGGACATGTAACACGGTATTCAGATGAGGAGGGAACTTACAGAGGGAACTTTTCAAATACTTTCCCGAAAGGTACCGCCTATTATTCAATTCAGGATAAAGATCCAAAAGAAGTAATTGCAATAGAGACTATACAAGATACGTATTTGAAGGCAATTAATAAAGGTCATTATGACAATGATGAAATTGAAACCCAATATCGTATTTGGGCTATTGTAACCATTGGAGCGCTAATTTTTGTGATTATTTTTATAATAATGAAGGTGCGTCGAAAAAAGGATGTGTAATTAAACATGAAAACGTTGTATAGACCTGTAGGACTTTTAGAAATGAATTTGATTTTAGACCGCGATCTGAAGGGGTTTCCACCGAGGCTTCCTGAACAACCTATTTTCTATCCGGTTTTAAACAAACCTTATGCAGATCAAATTGCTCGGGAATGGAACACTAAGGATAAATTTTCAGGATATGTGGGGTTTGTTACTGAGTTTAAAATAGAAAGTCCATTTATTGATAAATATGATGAACAAATGGTTGGATCAAAAAAGCACAATGAATTATGGGTTCCAGCCGAAGAACTCGAAGAATTGAATCATAATATTGTTGGGAGAATTCAGTTAGTGGATTTGTTTTATGGAGATGAGTATAAGGGGTTAAGTACAGACGGGACGATATTTGAGGATAAAAACTTAATAGAACAATTTATCGTCTGGAAAGGGATATTAGATCATAATGCAATGGATTTCTATTGTGAGATTAAGGAACATTGGAAATTCATTTTTATAAACTATCCATTTTGGAATAGTATCGATTGTAAAGCTTATGGAATAACTGATGAAATGAAAAGCGAAATACTCTCAACTATGAAGGAATATTGGGAAGATCATTTTCCGGATATGAAATTATTAATAGGAGCCCAATATGTCTAATTACATCGTGAAGATCATTCCAAAACATGAGAACACCGTCCCTACAAGTGAAGAGAGAGATGAGATTTTAAATCTATTAAGAACCGATACCCTCACCAAAGATATACATGAGCGACTATTTGATGAGGTTACATTTATTGATCCAGGATCAAATTAGGTATTAGGAACTGAATGGTGGTCAGAGAAAATGGATAGCTGCAACTTGAATAATTTTAATGATTTATCAGTAACAACACCTTGTTGTAAAAGGACTACCTCATTAAATGAATTGGAATATATTTGGCCAGCAGGATTTGCCAAGTATGTTATTGAGATTATGAACCCAAATGAAGATGAGGTCATTGAAATTGAAAAACGGATTAACAGTAAAGACTATACATTGATTAGGGCTCATTACTAGTTAGATAAAATTATTGCAAAGAATAATAGCGATAATGAATACTGTTGCCTGCGAACAACCGACTCGACTTGTTTTCGGGTATGAAAATTGATTATATTAAGATAGCTGCGTTATGCTGGATATAGGGCTGGCGATTTCATTAGCTAATTTGAATAGTAGGGAGAATAAAACATGATTAATCAAATCGGTCAAATTATGCTGTACATGAATGATCAAGAGCAAGCAATGCGGTTTTGGACGGAAAAAGTCGGCTTTATCGTCGTTTCGGAAGAGGATAATGGCCAAGGGCTACGGTGGATTGAAATCGCCCCTCAGCAAGGCGCGCAAACGTCCTTCGTGCTTCATAACAAGCAATTCATTGCCCAGATGGAGCCAGAGCTTAACCTAAACACTCCTTCAATCATGCTTTACAGCGACGATCTTGACAGTTTGTATCAGGCTTTTAAGGAGAAAGACATAACGGTCGGAGATTTGGTTAGTATGCCTTCGGGTCGCGTATTCAACTTTGCCGATGATGAGAATAACTACTTTGCGGTTATGGAAAAGAAGTAACTTGCCGTTCGTTGGATTACAGCGTCATCACTATGTGTGGTGGCGTTTTTTGTTATCTCCAGATAGAAATTTTTCAACCAGAAAGTTCATTAATAGATCAAGGACTATTATTCGACACATCTGTTCAGAAGAATGCAGCTGGAATTGAGAGCCTGGAGGAGCCATATGTTCCGCATCCGGTTTCTGAATTCTTAGCTGGATCTTCCCCCGAAGATAAGTAACTTTATTGCTCGATTTGTTCTTAGTGAATTGTGAGGATATTCCTGTACTAAGGAAAATGGATAGCGTATAATTCGGGCATTGCTTATCGACAACGAGCATATGCAGATTCAGAGACATAGGAGTGATAATTTTGCAGACAATGATCAGCCTTGAAGGCGAATGGAAGTTGCAATTGGATGCAGAGAAACAGGGGCAGCAGTTCCCTTTTTCGGATGTCATAACATTGCCAGGTACGACGTCGTACGCCCGCAAGGGACCGAAGAACGAGGATGTTCTAATCGGTGCTCTGACGGAAGAATACATGTTTGAAGGATCGGCCTGGTATTCGAAAGAGGTAATAATTCCGGACGAGCTCGCCGATAAGGCGTGTTTTCTATATCTGGAGCGAACACGGCTGACGACAGTCTGGCTGGACGGCCAAGAGATTGGCAGTCGTGACAGTCTGAACACCCCTCATGTTTACGAACTGACCGGACACCTTCGGGCAGGCAAGCAGACGATCACCGTCCGTGTCGACAATACCGGTTATCCGACCAAAGGCGGACATTTAACTTCGCCGGATACCCAGACCAACTGGAATGGAATCACTGGACGGATTGAGCTGCAGTTCTACGGTGAGTCGTATTTGAGTGGAATTCGACTAGATCCAGATTTGTCGGTACGGTCGGTCAGAATTACAGCATCCCTGAAAGGTATAGCCGAAGGACCAGTTACTGTAGCAGCCGCAAGCTTTAACGGTCTGGCAACGCATTCGGTGCCCGAGCAGGAGTTCACCATATCATCGAGCGAGTTCACCATCGTCTACGAGTTGGGTAAGGACGCTCAGCTCTGGAGCGAAGCCACGCCCAACCTGTACAACATCAGCATCACCCTGAAAAACAATGAAGGCGCAGCCATTGACCGATACGAGCTGATCTTCGGCCTAGGGGCATTCAAAACGGATGGCGACAAATTTACGATCAACGGAGAGAAGACTTTTCTTCGCGGCAAACATGACGGTCTGATCTTCCCGCTGACCGGATATGCACCAACAGATGTAGAAGAATGGCTTAGAATCCTTGGGATTTCCAAGTCTTACGGCATTAATCATTATCGTTTCCACACTTGCTGTCCGCCGGAAGCAGCCTTTACCGCTGCAGACATGCTCGGCATTTACATGGAGCCGGAACTTCCGTTTTGGGGAACGATTACGGAAGAAACCGATGAGGGACATAACCAAGCGGAGCAGGATTATCTGGTCAGCGAAGGATATGCCATTTTGCAAGCATTCGGCAATCATCCTTCCTTCGTTATGATGTCACTCGGCAATGAGCTATGGGGCAGCAAAACGAAGATAGATTCTATTTTGAAAGACTATAAAACATTTGATAACAGACACCTATACACACAGGGTTCCAATAACCATCAATTTTTACCATCCATTCTGGAGCATGATGATTTCTTTAGCGGAGTGCGCTTTTCCAGGGACCGGTTATTCAGGGGCTCCTATGCGATGTGCGACGCACCTTTGGGACATGTCCAGACTGACCTGCCAGGAACAATGAAGGATTATGACGACCAGATCATTCCTCCAGATTTACGAAATGGGGAAGTAGTGGACGTTGAGGCTGGAGGTACAATCCAGATCCAGTATGGCACCGAAGCTAAGACTGTTGAACTCGGCGATGCAGCAGGGGAATGGATTCCACGGATTCCTGTGATCTCACATGAGATCGGGCAATATGCGACCTATCCAAATTATGAGGAAATCGAGAAGTACAAAGGACCGCTCAAAGCTGAGAATTTCAAAATCTTCCGCGAACGGTTGGAAAGTAAAGGGCTGGGACATCTCGCTGCCAAATATTTCGAGTGCTCGGGACAGTTAGCTGTAGCCTGCTACAAAGAGGAATTGGAGGCCGCTTTCCGCTCGCGGAGACTTGCTGGTTTCCAACTGTTGGACCTGCAGGATTTCAGCGGACAAGGGACAGCGCTAGTCGGCATCCTTGATGCTTTTATGGATTCCAAAGGAATGATAACGCCTGAGGAATGGCGCACTTTCTGCAGCGATGCTGTCCTGATGGCGAGATTTCCGAAGTATAATTATCTCTCTGGAGAACGCTTCACCACCAGCGTCGAGCTGAGCTGGTACCGGAGCGGGACCCCTGATAACCTCGAACTTCACTGGGAGCTGACCGCAGATAGTGGTACGCTGGCTGAGGGCACAACCGAAACCAAAATCCCGGCGGGGGCGAATTACATCGATATCTGCGACCTGAACATTGATCTTCCAGCCGTCAAGCACATGACCAAAAGCGTATTCAACCTACAGATCGTGGGCACAGATATCCGCAAGACCTACGACCTGTGGATTTATCCGGAGCAGAACGACAACATGCTTGAGGGTATTCACGTATTCGAGGAGCTTTCTGATGAGGCGCTTGCGCTACTGGAGCAAGGTGGGAATGTATTGCTTATGCCGAACCCGGAGTCGCTCCACAACGCTATTGAAGGCTTCTATTGTACGGATTTCTGGTGCTACCCGATGTTCCGATCCATTTCTGAGAGTGTGAACCGGCCGGTACCTGTCGGTACTATGGGGCTTATGATCAACAACAGCCACCCTGTGTTCCGTGACTTTCCGTGCGAAGAATATTCCACCTTCCCTTGGTGGAGTCTCGTTCAGAACTCGAAGTCGATCATTATGGACGGAGTCAACCGGGAATGGAGCCCCATCGTGCAGACCATTGATAACTTTGAGCGCAATCATAAGCTCGGTTTCCTCTTTGAATGTCAAGTTGGCTCTGGGAACCTGATGGTATGCGCTTTAGACGCAGGTAAAGCAGGCGAAACACTGGAAGGGAGACAATTCCTGTTCAGCTTGGCCAATTATATGGCATCCAAGGAATTCAAGCCACAGTACACAGCAAGTACAGCTGAGCTTCAACAGTTGATTCAATAAACGGTCGCTACCTGCGCTACTCCGACCGACACAAATAATTCAGAATAAGCCTTGTTCATTCGGCAGACTGCCGGGTTGAACAAGACTTATTCGTATTTAAATTTTTAAATGAATGTCTGGCACAATTGCTCCAAAATACTCTCGGGAGAAAGGCCACGCATATTTTTTTGGAATAGATAGGAATTGCTACTCAGGGCAGTCAATAGCATATCCGTTCTGAACACGCTGTCTGGCTGGGGGTCTCCGTTTTGCGCTGCCATTTCTTCAAAAAGTCTGACTACAAGTTCATGTAATTCGATATATAGTGGACTTTCGGTTCTGGATTGAGCCCCTGAAGAGAAAGAATTCTCGATACCTGCAAGGAGCTGCGCATTTTTCTCTTTGAACTTAATGAATAAAGCAAGCAGTCCCCGCAATCGCTCGGCCGGCGGTCGGGCTGCGTTCTCTTCCTGGTATACCTCAATATCCTCGAACAAAAGTTCCTTACTGTCTTTGATTAAGTCCATGCATAATTCACTTTTATTGTGATATCTGCGGTACAGCGTTCCTGATCCGATCTGCGCTTCGGCGGCAATCTGATTCATACTGACATCTTCGACTCCTTGCAGCTCAAATAACGTAAAGGCTACATCCAAAATACGCTGGCGGTTCTCAGCGGCGTCCCGGCGTTCGGAACGGCCGTTTGACTTCGCTTGTTTCATTGTCCATCACTTCCCATTCATTGTCGGCCCTCTCCTTGACAAGTGGAGAGTTCTCCGTTTAATATCAGATAGAAGATAAGCGGAGAGTTCTCCACTTAATATTAATCGATAGAAGAGGAGTGTGCAACCCATGGCGAATCACCAGAACAATACTACACTGTTGGTTATGGATATGCAGAACATCATTGTCTCAATATATGCGAAACAGGAGGGTGACCTGCTGCCGTTTCAGAGAGCAGTAGAGGCAGCTCGTAAGCATGACATCCCCGTGATTTTTATAGGAGTAGCTGTTCGTGAAGAAGTTCAAATTAGTCCACGCAATAAGATGTTTGGCAAAAAGGCTGGCAACAGCGGAAAGACCGCTCAGGACACGTCGATGCAAATCCATGACTCCGTGCAGCCCCTATCGGGAGAGCCAGTTGTCGACAAGTTCCGCGTCAGCGCGTTTTCTGGTAGCGAACTGGAAACTCTTCTTCACACCCGCGGGATTGATACGCTGATTCTCAGTGGCATTGCAACAAGTGGGGTAGTACTGTCCACATTATGTGAAGCGGCGGATAAGGATTTTGCCATTACCGTTCTTTCCGATGCTTGTCTAGATGCCGATCCCGAGGTTCATCGAGTGCTCAACGAGAAAGTATTCCCTCGCCATGCCGAGGTACTAACCGTGGATGCTTGGATGGAAACATTGGTGTAGAAAGCGGATTGCTGCAGTGTGAAAGACGGAAGGAAATATGGGATAGTCGTGAACATGTTCGATCCAGGCAATATGAAAACCGAACAAAACCCTAGAGATGATAAAGATCCCGATTCGGTTGTTGATGCAATTGTTAGCTTGGCTTCCTTGCCCGAAAATAGCTCCATTGGAGAGGTCATCAGATCATTAACATAAGCAAATGAACTTGTAGACTGAGAAAATAAAGTGTTGGAATGTCATAGCCATTAAGCTAATGGCAGGGTAGTTATAAGAGGTCTCGGGGGTTCTGTGTTACCTGCATCGGTGAGAGTATAGATTTCGGTACACTGCTAGCAGCAGTTTTGCTATACTTAAAATTTGCAGTGCAAGTAAAGAAAGGACAGGGAGACGCCCTGTCCTTTCTTTACTAGTTGAAGATAAATGCGTGATTAGTTTGCGGTTCGATCAAGGTTCACAGATCCACTCTCAAGGTGCCCAGCATCTTGGCGAATTTCGGATCATGGTAGGATAAGAAAAGACTTTCACGCGTATCGAGTACGGAGATTTGTTCGATATCGTCCGCACTCAACTCAAAATCGAAAATGTTGAAGTTTTCGACGATTCGCTCTTTTCTCACCGATTTTGGAATGACAACGACATCACGCTGAACAAGCCAGCGCAAAACAACCTGGGCGATGGACTTGTTGTATTTTTTTGCGATCGAGGCCAGCACTTCGTTCCCGAATATGTTGTTAAGTCCTTCAGCAAACGGGGCCCACGATTGGTGTTGAACTCCCTGTTCTTTCATAAAATTAGCGCTCTCTGTCTGCTGGTAGAACGGGTGCGTTTCGATCTGGTTCACCGCGGGCACGATTTCGTTATGCACGATAAGGTCCATTAGACGGTCGGGTAGAAAGTTGCTGACACCGATCGCCTTGATCTTACCTTCGCGGTACAGGTCTTCCATTGCACGCCAAGCGCCGTAGTAATCGCCGAACGGCTGGTGAATAAGATATAGATCGAGATAGTCTAGCTGCAGCTTCTTCAAGGATTTAGCAAAAGCTTGCTTGGCACTCTCGTAGCCGGCATCCTGAATCCAAAGCTTGGTTGTGATGAACAGCTCCTCACGCGGCACACCGCTACGCTTGATCGCGCGTCCTACCGCTTCCTCGTTAAGGTAACCGGCCGCGGTGTCGATCAGACGGTAACCAGCCATCAGCGCTTCATATACGGAATTCTCGCACTCTTCAGCATCCGGAACTTGGTAGACACCAAAGCCGATGATCGGCATTTTTACACCATTGTTCAATGTTACGGTTAGCATTGTAAATTCCTCCCAGTATTCAAATGTACAACAGCAAACGGCGCATTTATCGGGAATCGGGCACTGAAGTGGGGATTCCGCTTACGTCTAAGTTGTATTACAATAAGCCTATCGCCTTCGTGTTACACGAAGTCAAGCAGTCTTATAATTTTTTCAAGGAGGATTACACATGTATAAGGTCAAAGAAGCCGCCCTGATAACTGGACTCACCGAGCACGCTGTACGCTTTTACACCGATAAAGGGTTGGTACCAAGCGTACAGCGAAATGAGAATAATATCCGGCTGTTCGACGAAGAATCAATCAACTGGCTGCATGGCATCAGATGTCTCAAGCAGTCCGGGATGCCGATTGAAGTCATCAAAAAGTACATCGATCTCTGTCTCGAAGGAGATTCAACCATTCCGCAACGCAGCGCACTCATGATGGAGCATAAAGAGGTGGCGCTCGTTAAGCTCGAAGAAGCCAAACGGTATGTAGCCCATTTGGAACAAAAAACAGCCCTATATCTGGACATTCTGGAGCACCGATCACCAGATACGACCAATCCCGGCAACTGGGACAAAATTCAACATATGCATGCCGATGTGTTTTACTCGCTCTCTGTTCGTAAGACGTGAGAGAGAGTAATGAACAATTAAGGCTTGAACCAAAGTGTATTTGCTGATGGAAGGGGAACACTTTGGGTATTAGTTTTAAACACAACGAACAAACCTCAAAGTAGCATTGCAGGTTTCCCCCAAAGATAGTCGAAATCGAGCGTCAACTACATGTTAGAATCGATGGCCTTAGTGAGACTGAGCGCTCACAGTTTGCTATAATTGCGCCAAAAATTTTAGGTGCTTCTGCAGATTCAAAGGAATGACCAAGCAGGATAGCGAATTCGCTCTAATCGCAAATCCACTCTCCCAATGTTCCCAATTATTCTGCTAAGGCCTGATGCGAAATAGGCTTTTCGCTAGTAAACCACCATTCCACTACTCCTACATAAGCAGAAACCACAAATTTAACGAACCAAGTTCGAAAGTAAGGGGCTCATTTACTCGCTAACATCATTGAGAAAGCTTGTCCAACAGATCAAATTTGTCCATATACTGAAGATAGATAGTCTCACGACTGACATTTTCCTTATCAGAAAGCTCCTGTATCGTAATATCATCAAAAGATTTCTCAGACATTAGTTCAATCACAGCTTTTTTTAAAGCATCCACATTCTAAAAATATAGCCCACACCATGACCTCAAGATGTGGGCTGCAATTAGATATTCAAATAGGCGCAGAATGTTCTGCTGTCGTGAATCTCAAGAATTTCTTCGTCTCCAACCGAATACTCGCACGTGTACAACACCCTTGGTTACCCAATGTGCAAGCACGTATAACACAATAAAAAGAAGGATGAGCGGTTTAAATAAAAGCCAGGCAATGATCCATGAGGCCAGAATCTGCCATCGTTTCAGCTTACGTATATACTTCCTTGGCCATAAAAATATACGAAACAGCTTATTGCTTTGCTGCAGTGTTTCTAAATATTCATCTTGAAACTGTTTATCCTCTGGATTTAACCGGACTGCACTCCGCATGTATGTCTCTTTAAGTTTATAGTCATTGCGATAACCCGCCGCCCATGCCAAATATATAAGTACATAAGGCAGCTCTGCATCGTATTGGATAGCCTGGCGATCCAGTCGACTGGACTCTGCGTCGTTTCCCACTAGTGCCTCGATATAACTTAGCATAGCCAGATATAACGGAGATTCCGGTTTCAGCTCTAGGGCCTGTAACAGCTGCTCCTTAGCCTCCTTGAATTTACCCTTCTTATTCAATTTATTGGCTTTCATAAAATAATAATGAGCCTCATAAGGATCGATTCGCATGGCTTCCTGCAATGCTTCATTAAAGGACTTCTCATCATCTGTCTCGTAATACACACTTACGCGCACGAACCAAGCCAATTCATGTTCAGGTTCCCGCCGAAGCGTCTCCTTCGTCCAATGCAATGCCTTCTCGTATTCTTCCATTAATAAATATATCTGCGAAATCAACGCAAAGGCATTCGGGTCCTCCGGTTCCAGTCGCAGGATTTGCTCTGCTTCCACAATAGCTTCCTTGTATCTTTTCCAGTTGATGAGTTGTTGTACCATTGTATAGGCTGCTTCACTAGCTTCATTTGCCATACCAGAACCCTCCCAATCCCCGTCCTGCTACTTCACTCCGTGTTTCTTCACAAAATCTAGGACGATTTGGTAATCCTGGTTGATGTCACTAAAGGTGGCGTAATTCTTGGCCGTCGAGAACCATTCTAGCGTAGTTGCCTTACGGGACTTCAGTGCTTTCTTCAAATCATCATGGGTGATCGGTTGAATCTCACCAGTCTCGAATGTACGCTCCATCGCGAACTCGACAGCATCACTTACCAACTGTTCCAAATCAGCACCGGAAAAGAACTTTGTCTCTGCTGCAATCCTTGATAAATTTAATGACTGTGTCGGCTTACCAGCGATCTTGAGTCCCAGAATCGTCTGGCGTTCGGCTTCCTCTGGTGGCGGTACGAATACAAGGTGGTTGAAGCGACCCGGTCTCCGCAACGCAGAATCCAGATACCACGGCGTATTTGTCGCTCCGATCACAAATACGTTATCATTCTCTGCTTGCAGTCCATCAAGTTCCAACAGCAACTGATTTACCAGCATTCGGTCGTGATGTTGACGCATCTGATGTCGGCTTCCCCCCATAGCATCCAACTCATCAATAAAGATAACGCACGGCTTGTTCTCTCTAGCTTTTTCGAAGATATCATGGAGGTTATTCTCACTCTGACCCGTATATATCGAAAGAATGGCTTGGAGCTCAATGTGCATGAAGTTTGCATCTATTTCTCCTGCTACAGCTCTAGCTAAGAATGTTTTACCGCAGCCTGGAGGCCCAAAAAGTAAGAGACTGCCCCCAGCTTCCTTACCGTATGCAGCGAACAACTCTGGTTGTTGCAGCGGCAGAATGAAGTTCATCCTGATTTTCTTCTTTACGTCTTCCAAACCACCTACATCACTAAACGTTTCCTTTGGCTTGTCCGACTCGATTAACGACTGATCATCTTTACTAAAATGAATAAGTTTTAAATTTTTGCGCCTCTGTGCCGCAAGCTCGTCATGATCATCGGACATATTGTTCCTCTCCCTAAGGTTGGTAAGACAATTTTACCATATATTCGAATAGTTTCTTACTTTCTCAGCACTTATTGAATCTACGATTCTTCCAATTGCGCGGACTCTCGTCGCCGCCAACTCATGAATACCAAGGACAAGGCAATGACCGAGAGGATAACTCCAAGCAGTCGAAAGCCACCGGCACTGAACTTATTTCCCATTAAGACGCCTATTAACAATGAAGAGAGGATAGTCCCCAGATATCTTGATGTCATAAATACTCCGGAGGCTACACCGATAATTTCTTTTGGAGAAGATTTGAACAAGGCCACTTGCATAGCGACATTGTTCAACCCGTTGCTAATACCGAATACAACTAACGCTATACACACACTGATAACCGGTGATGTTTGATTTAGTGTCACTATCCACACTGACCCAAATGTCATCAGCATTCCAGATACTATCAACGCCGGCCTGGGTCCTGATTTATCTATCCATCGGCCTGCTATTGGAGAAGTAACGAGCGAGCACAATCCCAAACTTAACATGAGAATTCCTGTTTGGAACTCGCTGACATGACGTACTATCTGTAAATAGGAGGGAAGTCCGAAAAAGAGCGAGTAATAAAGTAGGTTAACGAGTATGAATTCGATATTGATCCAAGTCATGGCAGGATATTTGGCGAAGGTGCGCAAAGGAATAAAAGGTGATGTTGCTTTTAACTCATGTCGAACGAAAGCCGTAAGTAACATGAGGCCGATCAACCCGACTATCACATGTCCAATAGAGACATTCCCAGATGTTTTTGCTGACAGTAATCCAATAAGTAGGGCAACCAAGCCTACTGTAAAGAGCAAAATCCCTGACGCATCAATCAAATCAAACCATTTACGAATGGACATGTCCCGTGCAATGGATGTTGGCGGTTTGTCCTTAGGAATAGTCCTCCAAGCTAATAGAAAGCTCATCACCACGAATGGAATATTAACGATAAAGATAGCATGCCAGTCCCACCAGTGAATCAAGACCCCACCAATAAAAGGTCCAATGGCTGCCGCCCCTGATAGAAATATGGACATTACGGACAGCGCAGTCGCTTGTTTCTCTGTAATATGAATTCGTACAATGGCCATACCAACGGATACGATCATACTTGTTCCGATGGCTTGCACAATGCGAAATACGATGAGCCATCCAAAGTTTGGAGATAACGGAGCTAACAAGGATGCTACGAAGGATACAACAAGCCCGGCGAGAAATATTTTCCTGCGACCGAATAAATCACTAGCCTTTCCCATAACAGGTTGAGCGATAGCACTCGCAATGTAGAAAGAGGAAATAATCCAGGAAACACCAGTGAAATCAAGGTGGTACACATTTTGCAACCTTGCTATAGCAACAGAAATCATCGAAGAGTTTAATGGGTTCAATAGTACCCCCAGACCAACGGAAATTAACAACCACCTGCTGCGAACATTCATTTTCAGTCCCCCCAATGTGTATTGATGCTATCGTACTTGAAATCCATTATTTATTCCAACGCATTTAATGTTATGATATCATGTACTCAAAGGAATGAATGGAGGGTGCGAAATGGAGCTTCTTCAACTGAAATATTTTCTCGTGGTAGCTCGTTTGGAGCATGTGACCGAAGCTGCACGAAGTCTACATGTGACTCAATCATCATTAAGCAAAACGATTGGGCGATTAGAAGACGATTTAGGGGTCCACCTTTTCGATCGAAATGGGAGGAATCTACGATTGAATGAGTTCGGCAGCCGTTTTCTGCGCCGGGCAGAAAGAGCTTTGTTTGAATTGGAACAAGGGAAGCAGGAGCTTAGTGATTTATCCAGTCCGGAACCTAGCACACTCGAATTGGCGGTGACTACCGCAAGCACGTTACCTAATATTCTTCGAGAGTTTCGGAAAAAGCGACCCAACATCCAATTTCATGTGCAAATGCTGACCACGCAGGAAATGATTACGCTTCTTCATAGAGGAGAGGTTGATTTCTGCTTGTCTTCACCTTCTATAGAAGCGGACGACATTGAATCTCAAATCTTGTTCATCGACCCCATCCTTGTAGCTGTTCCAATGGGGCATCGGTTAGCAGACAGAAGTAGCGTATCCTTGACAGAACTAAGAGATGAATGGTTTGTTGGTGTAAAGAGAGGTTATGGAACTCGCGATTTAGTGGACTCTATATGCAAATCGGTTGGATTTGCGCCTAAATATGTGTACGAGGGGGATGAACCTGCAAGGTTAGGCGCTCTTGTGGAAGCCGAAATTGGCATAGCTTTCATACCAAGCACGGCAAAAAATTCACCGGATCGCATTAAATTTCTTCAAGTCGAGAATCAAGAATTGGTACGGGAGATCGCTTTATTATGGCACAAGAGCCGGTACATTTCACGGGCTGCATTGGACTTTCGTGAGGTCGTTGTAGACTATTTTGCGGCCATGTCCAGATAGGAAATTTAATCATAAGCTAGGGCGATACTTTGTATAGAATAGTGATGGATTCGATCGCCCAAGCAAAAGGGGATGTTGATTTGAAGAATACTATCATCGAATACTGTTTAAAGAAGAAGGGAGCGACTCTGGAATATCCGTTTGGACCCCATCCATTAGTGATCAAAGTTGCTGGTAAAATGTTCGCGCTTATTTTTGAGGGCAATGGGGTTAATGTTTACATAAACCTAAAATGTGACCCGGTGATAGCGGAGAACCTGAGAGAGCAACTTGAAGCCGTTCGCCCAGGGTTCCACATGAACAAAAAGCACTGGAATACAGTTATTATTGATGGTTCCTTATCTGAGTCGGATATTTTTGACATGATTAACCACTCTTACGATTTGGTTGTCAACAATCTTTCTAAGAGTCTCCGAGAATCTATCCTGTAAATATAGTTATGCGTTCTCCCCTTCGGCGACTGTCCCCTCCGCCGTCACGTTCACCATGCGCTTGCGGACCAGCGGGGGTAGTGCAGCCATATAAAATAAACTGACCGCTATGGTGCAAAAGCCAAGTATATAATGAAGCCAGGTGACGGAGATCAAAGCCGGAAAGGCTAACGCGATGCCCCCCAAAGCCAGTGAATGGCCCAGCATCATTACCGGTTCGATCAAGGCGTTAACACGGCCCATATTCTGCGGAGGAACAAGCTCTGGCATCCAGCTACCGAGCGCAATATTGATAGGGGCAATAGCGATTCCGGCTAGCAGCACAAGGAAAAAATAAACTTCAATCCTTTCGGTTAACCCGAGTCCCGTAATGAGCAGGCTGGAGATAAATAATCCCCCAATTAGGATCGGCGTTCTTGTGAAACGGCGAATCAGCCAGGGACCGAAGATGCTACCTAGCAAAAAGCCGACGCCTAGAAAGACTGTAATCAACGAAGAGTTGACGACGTAATTATCGGGACTGAGCTTGTATTTCATGGCGAAGATGGGAAGCACGGCGAATACGCCGTTCACAATACCAAAGAACAAAAAACCGCTGATCAGAACCATAAGCAGTCGATTTCCTGTAATATAGCGGAGGCCCTGCCAAAAATCCTTTAGCAGCAGCGAGAATCGAAGCTCACGAATACGGTTCTTTCCGTTCGGAATACGGGCATGTTCGGGGAAATCCCCCCAGGCAAGCAGCAACCCAGACAATAAAAAGCTGACTCCATCGATGATAATGGCGCCTTCAATGCCAATAAAATGGTAGGCCATAGCTCCCAAACTCATGCCGAAGAGCATAAACAGCCCCATCACCATCTGATTCAGCCCCGAAGCCTGGACATATTGCTCCTGATCAATACTGCCTTGCAAAAGCCCCATTTCCGCAGGACCGAAGAACTTGGATATCGAGCTGCGCAGAAATAGCACCAAAAAACAGGCGACTAGCACATTGAAATGAACAAACACCAGCAGCAGTAAGGTTAGTCCCGCCCGTATCCAGTCGCTATAAGCGGCAATATGCTTGCGGTCGAACCGATCCGCAACGACGCCGACAATCCAGAATACTGCAAGAGTAGGCAGCGAGTACATCAGCTCTGCTGTAGTAGCCAGAGCGGGCCGCTCGCTGTACCTGTCGATCAAATAGTAGGCGAATGCCATGTTCCCTACCACAGTGCCTAGCTGTGAGGCAAAAGCTGCAATGAACAACTTATTGAACATTGGATTGCGAAAAAGCGTCCTCATTCAATTCCCTCCCTTGGGTGCTCGCTGTGGAGCACAGGTTTGAGTAGACTTTGCAGGTAGTGGACGAGCGCCTCAAGCTGCATTCGGGTATTCGCCTTCTCCGGTCCCACAGTAATGGTATGGGTCATAATGCCTTCCTGATAGGAAGCGGCAAGTCTGGAGATTTCCATAACATCCATGATTGGGAAAAACTCACCGCGGTCAATTCCTGTCTGAAGCAGTACTGCAAATTGGGTGATTCCCCGTTCATAACGATTGAGAAGCAACCCCCGGCGCGTCTCATCGCGCCATCCAATCAGGAAATATTCATAGAAGGCCGGCATTAAACCGCCATGGGGTGATTGCTGAAGATTTTGCAACTGCTGCGAATACAGAGTAGTAATCACATCCCAAATGGATGGCGAAGATTCCATAAGCAGCTCAAGATATCGATTATATTCTACATCCTGATGTTCCAAAAGCGCTTCGAAGATCTCATCCTTAGTCTGATAGTACAAGTAAATCCAGCCCCGGCTCATTCCGGTTTCATCGATAATATCCTTTAGAGTGACTGCCCCGTAGCCCTTCTCAGCAAACACTCGCTTAGCCGCATCGAGGATTTGTAGGCTCCGTAGTTCTTTTCGACTGCTCGATAATTTAGGCGACATTCCGTTGCTTCCTTTCACTTTTCGTAAAATAAAATGAACCGTGTGTCATTATTATTATAAATGACACACGGTTCATTTTGCAATGAGAAATAACTAAATAAACAATATATTATATTGATTGATATGTTTATGATTTTATTGATATAATGTATTAAAATTCCATTTGATTCACTAGTATATTCCACTTACTGCTCTGCTAGTTTCCAGATTTTCTGATTTCCCCGCCTTACTCACATCTATGATTACATTCACTATTAATACCTTATCAGAAAGGAATGTGATTATGAAAACCACTCTGTTGTTTCCAGGACAAGGTTCGCAGTATGTAGGGATGGGGAAATTTTTGTTTGTCCGCTTTGAGTCGGCCCGAAGGGCATTTGAAGAAGCCTCCGAGGCACTGGGATACAGTGTATCCCGTCTTTGTTTTGACGGAAGCCTCGAAGAATTGACGCGGACCGAAAATGCACAGCCCTGCATTCTTACTGTGAGCATCGCTGCTTATCGAGTGCTCTTGGAGAATCTGGACATTGAGCCGTATTATTGCGCTGGCCATAGTCTTGGCGAAATATCCGCGCTGACTGCAGCTGGGGCTCTTTCGTTTACTGATGCTGTGCGCCTGGTTCGCCTTAGGGGACGGTTGATGCAGGAATCGCAACAAGAGGGAGAAGGCGGAATGCTGGCGGTTCACAGACTGGACAGTTCCGTCATCGAAGCGGAATGCGGTCGGCCGGACGTTCGTGGAACCGTTGCGGTATCCAATCTGAATGGTGGCGGACAGATCGTTATTTCGGGATTACAACGCTCCCTAAACCGCATAAGTGAAAACCTTACACGGCTTGGAGGAAGAGTTGTCCCACTGAACGTGAGCGCTGCTTTTCACAGCCCCCTGATGAAAGAAGGCGCTGCAAAGTTTGCAGCTGAATTGTCCCGTATTCACTTCCAGCCCTTGCGCCATTGGGTATTGTCAAATGTGACTGCTCTTCCTTATCCAGATGAGAATTTCATTCCGGCATTATTGGCTGAACAGATGGTCTCTGTTGTGAATTGGCAAGGTTGTATGCGCTTTCTTGTCGAGCGGGAAACGGATCGTATGATCGAAATTGGACCCGGAAATGTGCTGGGCAATATGCTAAGAAGAGAGAAAGCTGCCTCTTGCCTCATTCAGTCGACCGATCAGGAAGATGACTGGAGGAATCTGCTCAGCGCCGGAGGCCGCATGGCCCGGGGAACGAATTACGATGCTTATCTAAAAGCCGCATTGTGTGCAAAAAATTATAACGTTATTGATACTGCCTCTGAATATATGAACTTGATTGCAGAACCGTTTCGGGAGTTGGAACGCTTGGCCTCTGGAGCACGAAAGGGTGAATCGGAAGGGGCGGATTGGAAGAATCTGGTCGTTAGTGCCCTGGATAAGATTCTGGAAATCAAAAAAACTCCTTCCCTCCGGCGAGAGGACATATTAAACCGTCTGGGTGAAGAAGGAGGAAACGTACACAATGTACAATACGCTTAACGAAACACTAAGAAGCGAAGCCGCCAGCGGGCAACGGGGAATTACCTTCATCTTGGGTGAATCTGAGAGTGTATTTTGTAGTTATTCCGAACTCTACGAGTCCGCCCTGAGTACTCTGCATCACCTAAGAATGAAGGGGGTGGGGGCTGGAGATGAAGTTATTCTACAGTTGGACAACAACCGGGAATTTCTTATTGTCTTCTGGGCTTGCCTTCTAGGTGGAATCATTCCTGTTCCTTTATCGGTAGGCAATAATGAAGAACACCTTGCCAAGGTCGTCCGGATCGCAGCTGTGCTGAACAACCCTTTTATTGTCTCGGACCCACAGCATTTTGAGAAACTAGGAGATTGGGCTTCTCGGTTCGAGAATGCAAGTGATCATCAACTGTCTATCGCAGACCTAATGAAGCAGCCAGAGGGAAAAATATCTGGTGAGAACGGAACAGTGTTGCCTGGGGATATCGCTTTTATCCAGTTTTCTTCCGGTACCACAGGTGATCCCAAGGGAGTGGTATTGACCCACAGCAATCTTCTGGCAAATATCCGGGCCTTAAAGGAACGTATTGGAGCCGGCGCTGAAGATGTCTTTCTTAGCTGGATGCCACTGACTCACGATCTGGGAATGATTATGTTCCATCTCCTTCCATTATTCTGTGGGACAAGCCAATACCTCATGCCGACCTGGCTGTTCATCAGGCGTCCGATTCTCTGGATGCAGAAAGCGGATCAGTTTGGTGCAACAATTCTGGCCTCCCCCAATTTTGGACTCAAATATTTTTTAACCGCTTACCACAAAACTGCATCGAAACGAGATTACGCTTGGGATTTAAGCTCCATCCATGCAATTGTCAATGGCGCAGAACCTATTGATGTCGGGGTATGCGAACTGTTTCTCGAAGAACTGAATCCATATGGCCTTGAAAGAAAAGCAATGAAAATGGGCTACGGAATGGCCGAAGCTTGTGTCGGCGTATGCATTCAGGAACAGGATGAGGCTTTTAGAACCTATTATGTGCGAAGGGACTTTTTGCTAGTTGGAGACTCAGCGGTTTTTCTACCAGAAGATAGTCAGGGCGATACTTTGGCGCTGGTAGGAACGGGAACACCCATACAGGATTGCCGTGTAAGGATATGCGATGATCTGGATCGCCAACTGCCGGAAGGCACTATAGGGCATATCCAGATCACCGGTGACAATGTGACATCCGGATACTATAACAACGCGGAAGCAACAGAGAAGCTGTTCACATCCGACGGCTGGGCCCGAACAGGAGACTTAGGATTTCTGGTAGAGGAGCGACTGATCGTAACTGGGAGAACTAAAGATATCATTTTTATCAACGGGTCCAATTATTTCCCCCATGATATTGAGCGAATTGCGGAAGAGGGGGCGGATTTAAAGGTCAAAAGAATGGTCGCATGTGGAATATACAATGAAAGGACAGGCACCGAGGAAGCTGCATTATTCATACTTTATAGGGACAAGCCCGAAGAATTCCTGAGTGTTTCCGAGCAGATTCGCAGACATTTGAACCGCGTGTTGGGTCTGCAGATCTCCGTTATCCTTCCGGTTCACAAGATCTACCAGACAACCAGCGGCAAGCTGCAAAGATACAAATATGCTGCGAAATACAAGGTAGGCTCCTATCGTGAGATTGAAGCTGAACTGACTCGTCTGCAGCGAGATCGTGAAGCCGCAGCCCATTTAACGGGAAGGAAACCAGATGGTGAAATCGAGGAAACGTTGTTCCGGTTATGGAGCGACCTTCTAAGAAGAGAACGCTTTGATCTCGAGGACAGTTTCTTTGAACTCGGAGGCACATCTATGCTGGTTGTGCAATTGTTCGAGCAGATTGAGGAGCTTTATCCAGGCGTTATTAGATTGACCGATATTTATGGTTCTCCCTCGGTAGCCCGGCTGTCACGGCTGATATCAGGCTCGTGCGAGCCTAAGCAGATCCGGTTTCATATGGAGACCGTGCACCTCTCTCCTCCATATTTTGAAGCGGCGGAGAACGGGGCGGAGAACCACTATCGAATGATCCTATCAGGAACGAAACGAAACCGGTTGCGGTCATTCTGCCTGAATCGTCATGTTGCAGAGGAGGCGGTATATCTTGCTTTGCTGGCTAACATGTTGTATGAAATCAGCACAGAATCGAAAGTGTCTGTTCATACCATGATAGACGGTCCTGGCTGGATCATTCCCTTTTGCGTCGACTTTGCCACCATTGATACCATCGACGAACTCCTCAATCTTGCCAACGCGAAGAAAAAACCGGGGGAGGCCCTCCTATACCACATCGATGATATTGGCACAGAGGTCGCCCGTCCGAAGAAGGGTCAGGCACTCTGCTACTTGGGCCGAAAGGAATGGAAGCCACAGCGAGGCGGTCTGCCGGACCATTTTGATATGATGCTCGAATGGGAAGAAGCTCCCGGTGCAGCAGTGTTTAATTTCGGCTACAACGCTGCAAGAATGAACGGAACTCGGATGCGCGAGCTATTTCTGTCGTATGCAGATGCATTGGAATCTTTGCTGAGCCTAGAGGCTATAGCTGCCGAAACGGCACAACAATAATTCAGAAAGGAGAGGGCTAGCGATGAAGAAGAATTTGCTATCTCGGACGGAAAAAGAAAGCAGTACTCCCCCTGCAATTGAGGAGCTGTCGGGCCGGGATATAGCGATTATCGGAATGGCGATAAAGGTGCCAGGAGCTGATACGCTGGATCAGTTTTGGAGCAATCTTTGCCGAGGTGAAGATTGGATCGGAGAGGCGCCACCATCGAGACTAAAGGCTGGAGCTCTCCAGCTATCCCGAGATCTTCCGCCGCGAGGAGGATATTTAGGGGAGGTGGATACCTTTGACTCACTGTTCTTCCGTATTCCCCCCAAAGAGGCCGATTTGATGGACCCGTATCAAAGGCTGTTTCTCGAAACGGCATGGTGTGTTATTGAAGATGCAGGATACGGAGGAGACAGACTGAAGGGCAGCCGAACCGGAGTTTATGTCGGTTCTGGGCATGAACACGAGTATAAACAAATGATTGCTACCATGAACCCTGATCTTCTCTCGGCGGCAGTGACGGGCAACCTGCCTCCTGTCATTGCCAGCCGAATATCTTACCTGCTGGATTTGACAGGCCCAAGTTTAGTCGTTGATACTGCCTGCTCCTCTTCCCTTCTGGCCGTTCATCTCGCTTGTCAGTCTTTGGCGCTGCGGGAGTGCGACATGGCCATTGCCGGAGGTATTCAATTAATGGTCAATCTATCCGGTCACCAACCCAAGATCGGAATAGAATCGTCTTCTTCGACTGTGAAAGCATTTGATGAAGATGCTGATGGCACAGTCAGGGGAGAGGGAATGGGAGCGGTGCTCCTGAAGCCTTTATCCAGAGCGATTGCCGATAATGATCTTGTCTATGCAGTGATCAAAAGCAGCGTCTCCAATCAGGATGGGAAGTCCATAGGCATTACAGCTCCAAATATGGCGGCTCAAGAGCGACTATTGATCAGCGCATGGGAAAGGGCCGGCATTGATCCGGTAACCATATCTTATATTGAAACCCATGGAACGGGGACTCCTATTGGAGATCCCATCGAGATCCATGCCATTCAGAACGCTTTTCGTAAGTATACAGACAGGAGACAATTCTGCGCCGTCGGTTCGCTAAAACCCAACATCGGGCATTTGTATCACGCGGCGGGAATTGTCAGTCTGATCAAGTCGGCGCTTGCGCTGCAACGTGAACAGATCCCACCATCCATTCATTTTGAAAGACCCAACTCCCGAATCAACTTTCAGCAATCACCTGTATATGTCAATGCGGATCTGGCCGAATGGAAAAGGAGTGAAGAAGTCCGAAGATGTGGCGTCAGTTCGTTCGGAATGAGCGGAACAAACTGTCATGTCATTCTGGAGGAAGCAGGGGAGAATACGCGGCACCGTCTGTTGCCGATTGATGAAGTTCAGCCGGTGCTCTTGACCCTGTCCGCTAAATCAATGACATCATTGCGTTCATTAATTGAGAAATATCGCCTGTTCTTGATCACAGCCGATCCGAACTCTTTTAGGGACATCTGCTACACCTCAAATATTGGGAGAGGGCATTATGAATACAGACTGGCCGTTGTGGCGTGGGACCCACAAGAGATGAGAGAGAAATTGGCTGGACTTCGGTATGCGTCTTTCTCCTCTACATATGGTGAACTGGAGGAAGGCGTCTGGTTCGGCGGACCGGATGCAGAGAATAAACCGGACCCGGTTGAAAAGATGGAATGTGAGCTAGAACCACTCAAGGACAATTTCTGGCAGCAGGTAGCCAACCGCTATGCCAACGGAGCTAGTCTTGATTGGGATGATCTACACGCTGGAAAGAGCAGAAGAGTAGTGTCAGCACCGACCTATGCATTTAACAAACTCAGGCACTGGACAGCCTCTTCTGAAGGGAACAATTCAGATACCGCTGTTAAAGACAGGACGGAGAATAAGGAGGTTGATCGAGGAATGACGCTCAGCAGTGAAACGGAACACAATCATTTGGTTACGGAGTCAGTACGCGGAATTATTGCGAACATTTCCGGATACGAACATGAAAACATCGGAAGCACTAAAAGCTTTATGGAAATGGGTCTGGATTCCATCATGCTGGTAAATGCAAGGCATGCCATAAAGGATCGGTTCGGTATCGATATTCCGATGCGACTTTTCTTCGAGGAACTATCAACGGTAGCGGATGTGGGACGATATATAGCCGGTCTATCCCCGGAACTTCCGACACCGGTAACTGAGCTGCGGGCTGAAAAGGCTGTGCAGGAGATCGCCTCTGCACTTGCAGTGGATGAGAATGAAAGCGAGGAATGTCCAGTCGAACAGTACGCGGGGATGCCAACGGGAGTGGAGGGAATCATCCATAAACAGTTGGACCTTATGGCCCAGCAGCTTATCATCATGGAGAATCGCCCATCCGCTAAGTCGAGTTCCGTTGCGTCCACGATGCAACATATCGCCGCGAAGAAGGCTGAAAAGGATGCAGTTGTCGTTAAGCTCCGGACGGAAAGACAAGTGGAGCCGACTATGCCATTGTCCACACGTTCCCAGGATCGCCCCTATGTGCCCTACCAGAAGATTGAGCGATTGGTAAAGTCAGGTTTCACTTTGCCACAACAGCGGTTTATCGATGAATTTATCGTAAGATATACGGAGAAGACGAAGAAGTCACAGCTCCATACACAAGCATATCGCGAGGTTATCGCCAACAACCGGAACGTAGCTGGGTTTAGACCTTACTGGAAAGATATCGTATACCAGATTGTTGTGGATCGTGCCGAAGGCTCTTCCATCCGCGATATCGATGGTAACGAATACATTGACCTGACGATGGGCTTTGGCGTGAATTTATTTGGACATAATAATTCGTTTATCAATGAAGCAGTAGACGGAGCTTTGAAGAAGGGAATGTGCATCGGACCGATTAATGATACTGCAGGGCAAGTGGCATCCGCTTTGCGCGACTTAACCGGAATGGACCGGACCGCCTTCTTCAATTCAGGAACAGAAGCGGTTATGGTTGCCATGCGTCTGGCTCGTGCCGGAACGGGAAGGTCCAAAATCGCCATTTTCTCGGGCTCCTATCACGGTACCTTTGACGGTGTGCTGACGATGAGTTCTGGTACGAACGGTGAAGGAACACCAATTGCTCTGGGAATACCAGCCGGCATGATCGATGACGTTATCGTGCTGAACTATGACCATCCCGAATCGCTGCGCATCATCGAGGAGCGGTCGGGAGAACTGGCCGCAGTTCTGGTCGAACCTGTGCAGAGCCGAAAACCGGATGTGCAGCCTGCGGAGTTCCTAAAGCAACTTCGGACCCTGACTGCCCAGTACGGAATCGCGCTTATCTTCGATGAAGTCATTACCGGCTTTCGAATCCATCCGGGAGGGGCACAGGCCTGGTTCGATGTAGAAGCCGATATGGCGGTATATGGAAAAATTATTGGCGGAGGACTGCCGATCGGTATTGTCGCGGGCAAACCTCAATATTTAGACTGCATTGATGGCGGCATGTGGACCTTCGGCAACGATACATTTCCACCATATGAAGAGCGGAGGACCTTCGTGGCGGGAACCTTTTGCCAGCATCCTCTGACCATGAATGCTGCATTAGCAGTATTGCAGCGGCTGCAGGAGGAAGGTCCCGCCCTGCAGGAGGAAGTGAATCGGAAGACGGCTGTACTGGCCGATACTCTTAACATTTATTTCAAAGCAGAACAGTTACCGCTTCACATTGCCCGGTTTGGCTCTCTATTCCGGTTTGTCCAAAAGACCGATTTGGAATTGCTTTATTATTTGTTGATTGAGAAGGGCGTTTATATCTGGGAAGGCCGGAACTGCTTTCTGTCAACCGCCCATACGATGGGGGATGTAGAGCAGATTATCAACGCTGTCAAATCCAGCATTGAAGAACTGCGGAATGCAGGTTTCCTTCCGCCCTCGCCCTCACCTGGAAGCGGACAAGAACTTTCGGAGCAGTCCACAGATTCTATGGAGACCCAGATTACACCTCTAACGGAAGAACAACGGCAGCTTTGGTTCGTCTCGCGGATGAAGCCGGAGATATCAGCAGCCTATACGGAAACGGCCGTTCTGAGACTGCGAGGAAACGTGAATTCGGGCCAGCTGCAAACTGCGATATATCAAGTGATTCGAAGACACGACATGCTGAGAACGAGATTCGCCGAAGATGGAAGCGTTCAATATACGGTACCTTTTGGAAACGGTCTTTCGCGCTACGCGCTTTATGAAGCCGATGTGGATGAGAGGGCTGGCGAGCTTCCGACACCCTTGCTCCCAGAGACAGCGGCAGCTTTCGATTTGTCAACGGGCCCACTAATCCGGTTCGGACTGCTTCATGTTAGTAAGCAAGAGCATCTATTTGTTATTCAGGCCCATCATATTGTGGCCGACGGTTGGTCATTTATCCGAATTTTAGAGGAAATTGCCGGATATTACAGTGATCAGGACCGCTATCGGGTGCCGGAAGCTGTGTCATTCTCTGCTTTCGTCGATTGGCAACGCCGGATTTCTTCGGAGGAATCCCTCCGTGCCCGAGAGTACTGGTCTGCCAAGCTGTCAGCTCCTGTCACGGATTTAATCTTTCCTGCATCGAACGTTCTGGGCAATACATCCGCACGACGGGGAAGAAGA
This sequence comes from Paenibacillus monticola, assembly GCF_009664975.1. Taxonomy (GTDB): domain Bacteria; phylum Bacillota; class Bacilli; order Paenibacillales; family Paenibacillaceae; genus Paenibacillus_AQ; species Paenibacillus_AQ monticola. Next base: position 118,017 of record NZ_WJXB01000007.1, on the reverse strand, counting down.
ATCCATAAGGTTATCAATTCACGTTTGACCTCAGATCTGAAAGCATACTGCAGACGTAACGGAACTTCGCTGTACATGCTCATGCTCGCAACCTATAACATCTTGTTATCCAGAATTTCGGGTCTTCAGGATATTACAGTCGGTATTCCGACATCCGGCCAGCTCCAAATGGGCACCGCGCATTTGGTCGGCCAATGTGTTAATCTGCTCCCTTTTTCAAGCAAGCTTCCGAAGTCAGCAAGCTTTGCTCTATATCTGTCCCAGATGAAGAAAGAGCTGCTTGTAATGTTGGATCATCAGCAGTGTTCTTATGCAGAAATCGTCAAAGAACTAGGCATAACGGGGGCGGCGGTATTTTTTCCGACCATCCGCACGATTTTCAACTTTGACAAGCCCTCGGTATTTCAGTTTGGAAATCTGGAAGCGACGCTTGAGCCAGCTCCGACGGATGCAGTCAAATACCCTGTAAGCTTGAATATTCTGGATCTGGAACAGGAACTGGTTCTCGAATTGGACTATGAGAATGGTGTATGCGCAGATGCAGACGCAGTGGCTTGGCTGAGTACCTACTGCCGTCTGCTTGAAGACATTTTTGCCGATGACGGGAAAGAGCTTCGGTTATATGGATTGCCTGATTCTACGGAAAAAGAATGCGGAATTCCAGAACATCCAGTGCCTGAGTTGCTCGACGGAATGTCCGATTTGGACGAAATCGGCTTCGTAGTGGACAGCCACGGACTTCCCTGTCTGCCGGGGATTCCAGGCCAACTATACTTGAGAGCCGACCGAGAAACCAGTGAAGGCCATGCCACAGAATTAGCGGCGGTCTACGGGGCAGAAGGACAACTTCTTCTACTTGGCCGTATGGAGCGGCTTGTCTGTGTGAGCGGATTCCGCATTCACCTCGATCAGTTGGAGGCTCAATTGGAGCAGCTTCCTTGGTTGTCTGCCGTTGCCGTTGCGCTTGAGACTGACATCCAAGGCGTAGTTCACCTAATTGCATACTATGAACCAGACAGCGAGAATGAACCGGATGATCGCGAAAGACGGGAATATGCGGTTTCGGTGTTGCCGGAATCATTAATTCCAACCCGTTGGGTAAAAGTTGCAGGACCTTTACCTAAGAAGAAACGGCTGCCCGGTTCTTATACTAACACTACCCAGTTCTTCAAGAAATCCAGAGATGTAGATTATGAAATGTTGTTCACTGTACATGCCGAGTCGGAGAACTCACTCGCCAAGCCCAATACGGACATGGAGAAGCTGCTGCAACAATTGTGGCAAGAGGTTCTAAAGCGTAAGTATATCGGTATAACCGATCATTTTTTTGAACTGGGTGGCAATTCGCTAGCCGCCACTATCCTCGCCGCCAAGTTGCAGGCTGAGCTTGGCAAGGTGATTCCTTTAAACCTGCTGTTTCAATATACAACGATCAAGGAATTGGCCAAGGAATTGGACAACAGACCGAATTCCGGAGCCATGCGGATACCGCAGGCAGAATTCGCCACACACTATCCGCAGTCCGCAGCGCAGCGTTCCATATTCGCGGTCGAGCAGTTGGGTGGTGCCGGAACGGCATACAATGTCACCGGACTAATTACGATAGAAGGGGAACTGGATCTTGATCGCTTGAAGCATGCCGCCAATAAGTTAGTCCAAAGGCACGAAAGTCTGCGAACTTCCTTCCACCTGGAGGACAATGAACCTGTACAACGGATACATGAAGGACTATCCATTGATATTCCCGAGCATACACTGGTTCATTCAGGGGACGTGGGGTCGATTTTGGAAACGATCAAGCCGTTTGATCTGGAGTCTGCGCCATTACTACGGATTGAAGCGTGGCAAGGGGAGGTAAGCGGCAAGCAGTATCTCCTTCTGGACATGCATCATATGATAGCAGACGGGATCTCAGCCAATATGATCTTTGATGAATTGATCCGGATATATTCCGGGGAAAGTCTGCCGGAGTTGAAGATTCATTTCAAGGATTACAGCCAGTGGCAGCTTGGCAGAATCGGAGCCGGTTATCTGCGAGAAGGGGAGAAATACTGGAGCCGTCAGCTTCAAGGTGACATCCCTCGGCTTGATTGGACGACAGATTACCCGCGGCCTGCTGTTCGCAGCTTTGAAGGAGAACGCTACTCCTTCAGTCTTGACTATGAATCATTGAAGAGCATCAGGGAATTCGCTTCGACTAACGGGATTACCTTGTACAACTACTTGCTGGCTGCTTATTGCGTGTTGCTGTCCAAATATGCTAATCAGGAGGATATCATAGTCGGAACGTCAGTATCTGGGCGAGTCCATCCCGATATTGAGCGCGTTACAGGTATGTTCGTCCACACGATGCCTCTATGGAATCATGTATCCCCGGATATAGCATTCGCCGAGTTGGTGCAAGCGGTGCAAGCTGGCTCGATTCAAGCGTTCGAGCATCAAGAGTTCCCGCTGGAGCGGTTGCTTCCTCGACTGAATGATGATCGGGATATGAGCCGGAATCCGCTATTTGATGTGATGTATGTTTTTCAGCATGAAGCGCTTGAACCGCTGGCCATGAAGGGCAGTAGCGCCGTCTTTACCGCAACGGAATGCAAAAGTCGCACCGCCAAGTTCGATCTGACGCTTGAAGCGGTGGAGACGCTGGACGGAATGATTCTACATTTGGAGTACTGCACGGCATTGTTCCATCCCGCCTCGATTGAAGCTATGGGTGGTCATTTGCTGACGATACTTGGTACGGTTGCCACAAATCCATATATTCCGTTGTCCGAGATCGAACTGCTGACTCCGATGGAGAGGATGCAGCTCCAGCACGGATTCAATGACATAACCATCCAATATCCAGAGAACAAGCCAGTGTTTAGGTTGTTTGAGGAGCAGGTGCTGCGAACGCCGCTGGCCATCGCGGTCTCGTGTGAAGGCGAACATCTCACTTATGCAGATCTGAACGCTGACGCGAACCGTCTTGCATCTCTTTTGAAGAATAAGGGTGTTGGAGCGGATGCCGCTGTTGGACTTGTGATGCGTCGATCCCCGGAGTTGATAACGGCGATACTCGGCATTTGGAAAGCCGGCGGTTGCTACGTACCGATCGATCCTTCCTACCCGAAAGAGAGGATCGCCTATATTCTGTCCGACAGTGGGGCGAAATGGGTGATCACGGATGGAGATTACGAAGAATTGACCGGATACGAAGGGGAGATTATCAGGGCCTCGGATGGCATTTTCGAAGGCGGTGGATCGGTTGACAATCCGGAGCCCACTGCCGGGGCTGACAATCTAGCCTATATCATTTACACTTCCGGTTCAACAGGCAAACCGAAAGGGGTAATGGTCGAGCAGCGAGGACTGACCCATTATATCTGGTGGGCTGATCAGATGTACGTTCGAGGCGAGGTAGTCACTTTTCCTCTCTATTCTTCGATATCTTTTGATCTGACAGTCACTTCAATGTTTACACCGCTCCTGTCTGGAAATCGAATTGTGATCTACCCGGAAAATGTGGAGGTGGCGCTTGGGCGGATCATTGAGGATGGCGAAGCGGAGATTATCAAATTAACACCTTCCCATTTGAAACTGCTCCACTTATATAAGCCAGAACAATCCGGCCTAAGACGTTTTATTGTTGGCGGGGAAGCTTTGGAGGTGGCCGCCGCTGCGGAAATTATGGAACTCTTCGGTCCAGACACCGAAGTGTATAACGAATACGGACCTACTGAAACGGTAGTGGGCTGCATGATCAAGCGGTATGAGCCTGGAAATGTGCGAAATCAAGTGCCGATTGGCTTGCCAATCGATAATATAAGGCTCTATGTAGTCGATTCTTCGGGCGGACTTCAGGCCAAGTACCTTCCGGGGGAACTTTGCATCGCTGGAGCCGGTGTAGCACGCGGGTATTTAAATCGACCGGAGCTGACGGCGGAGAAATTTGTCGCTGGAATGTTTGGAGAGCTGGGGAGAGTGTACAGAACCGGTGATCTGGTCCGCTGGCTTCCCGAAGGTGGTATGGCCTATATGGGCAGATTGGACGAGCAAGTTAAGATCAGAGGATATCGCATCGAAACTGGTGAAATCCAGAACCTTCTACTGGGTCATCCGCACATCCGTGAAGCAGCGGTAGCTGCCAAAACAGGAGCAGGCGGTGAGAAACACCTATGCGCCTACTATACAGCAGAGGTGGAGCTTGTAGCTGATAATCTGGAAGCGTACCTTTCGGCACATCTTCCTTCGTATATGCTTCCGGTAGAATACATCAGGATGGATCGGCTTCCACTATCTGCAAATGGCAAGGTGGACTATAAGAAGCTGCCAGAATCAACGCGCAAGCCAGGTTGTAGTATCGAACCCGCTGTTCAGAAGCATTCCCTCGAAGCGGAGCTTTTGGAAGTCTGGCGTGACATTCTTAGAGTCCCGGATGCCCAAATCGACGAGGCGTTTATCAGGTTGGGCGGAGATTCGATCAAAGCCATACAGATTTCTGCACAATTGAACAAAAGAGGCATCCGGCTGGAGGTCGGCGATATACTGCGCGGACAAACCGTCCGAAAGATCGCACGGCTAGCTGTTCGTCTAAGCGAAAGCACAGTGGTGCCGGAACAGCCCCCGCTGGAGGGAGAGATTCCTCTGGCCCCGATACAACAGTGGTTTTTTGATCAGCATTTCTCAGAGATGAATCATTGGAACCAGTGCGTAACGCTAGCTGGAACCACACGATTTGCCGGGCACGAGGTTAAAGAAACTCTAACTCGGCTAGTGCGTTACCATGACGCGCTGAGAATGACATATGTTCATGCTTCGGACGGCGGGATTAAGCAGTACTGCAAAGGAGCGGAGCAGCAGGCCTTCGCCTACCGATTCGTGGATGGAACCCTTATGGGGATAGACGAAGCAGACACGGCACGTAACCAGATGATTCTGGAATTACACCGGTCCATTGATCTGGAGAACGGGCCGCTAGTTCAGGCCGGGCTGTTTAGAAGTAAAGACGAAGATGAATTAACTCTTGTGATCCATCATCTCGTGATCGATGCAGTTTCGTGGAGAATTCTACTGGATGACTTCCACGATATATACTTGGCACTCCGGCAGGGTATCGAGCCGAATCTGCCAGTGAAAACGGACTCCTACAAATTGTATACCAGTGCACTGCACGATTATGCTTCAAGCGAGTTGCAAACCCGCGAACTACAGTATTGGGAGCAGCAGTTCCTTTTGTCCGCTTCGCACATTCCTAAGGACACAGTTGCCGGTAATGGCAAGGTACGGGATGCAGATGTCCGCAGCCTTCATTTCACGGGAACGGGCACATCCGTACTGTTTGAAAAGGCAACCGGATACTACCGTACGGACGCATCTATCCTGCTTTTGGCAGCACTGGGCTACTCCTTGAGCCTCCTAGGTTTCCCAGATGGAGCCTGGATTAATATGGAAGGCCATGGAAGGGAGCCGTTCGGCAATCACCCCGATTATTCACGGACCGTGGGTTGGTTCACCTCTCAGTATCCCGTGTATCTTAATACCGCCGCCGCAGGAACTCCTGGTCAATACGCCATGTTCCTGAACCATGCGATTCGTGGGATTCCGCACAGAGGTGCGGGCTATAATGTGCTCAAGTATTTGCTACTGGAGAAACCCGGCGCAGGTAGCGATGTCCTGTGCATTCAGCCCACGATCAACTTTAATTATCTGGGTGAAATGAATGACGAAGCCTATCGTGATCTGTTTAGGTTGGCCGAGCTTCCCTTGAATGGAACGGAAAGTCCTGATTCGGAACGGCCATTCTCCATTACAGTCAACGCGCTTCTCACCAATAATCGGTTAACCGTTGAGGTGGAGTACAACAGATACGAATATGGTGAGGGGACGATACAGCGTTTTCTACAAGGTTTTCTGTCTGGGCTTGCAGGGATCATCTCATACAGTGGACAGACCGAAGTTATTGGGCCAGCGCCAGAATACTGCGATCTCGTGCCTGCCGAGGAGCTTGCAGCCTTGATGGCGGATTCTAGGTCCGATATTCAGAAAGTATATCCACTGTCCCCGATGCAGGAAGGCATGCTGTTTCATCACCTGCGCTACCCGAATTCGGAAGCGTACTTTGAGCAATGCGTCATCCGCTTCAGGGGACCGATGAACCCGGAATTGTTCAAACTCTGCTTCCAGACTGTGTCAGACCGACATGACATCCTTCGTACGTGCTTTGCGGTTTGGCGTGTGGAGCGTCCATTGCAGACCGTAGCGGAATCCCGGGTTGTTCCTTTTCATTACGAGGATTGGACCATAGACGGAGAAACGAACGGAACGCGAGAACTAAACCTTTACTTAACGCAAGATAGGGACAAACGTTTTAATCTGCTGGGCGATATACCGTTGCGGATCTCGCTGATCCGGACCGATGAGGAAGAAAACTGTATGGTTTGGAGCTTCCATCATGTTCTCCTTGACGGCTGGAGTGTCGGCATAATTATCCGGGAACTGCTTAGTCTGTACTCTACTCTGGACTTGGGAGAACAGCCACGATTGATTCAGGCACCTGCTTACGGCGAGTATATAAGATGGGTTGAGAGCAGGGATCGGACCGCCGCTGAGGAATACTGGAGGGCATATTTATTGGGCTATAGGGCTGTCACCCTGCTCCCTAGGGAAAGGGTAATTGATGATGGTGAAAGCTCTTATGACCATGGTGAGCTGACCCGTATTCTGCCTGATAATCTTCGGGATAGGCTGATTAGGCTGTCCGCTGAACGAAGTGTTACGCTGAATGTTCTGATTCAGGCTGCCTGGGGAACGGTACTGCACAAACTCAATGATACCGATGATGTGGTGTTCGGCGCGGTTGTATCCGGGAGAAGTCCAGAAGTGAAGGATATCGACGAAATGGTGGGGCTGTTCATCAACACGGTTCCCGTCCGGGTAAAGGCTGGTGCTCAGAACTTTCTCGAACTGGCCCTGGGCCTTCAAAGAGATATGCTAGATAGGGAACCCCATTCGTATCTTCCTCTATCGGCTATCCAAAATACAGGAGGGGGTGCCGGAGTCGATCATGTACTTGTCTTTGAGAATTACCCGCTGCAGCTCGATCTTCCTCGGGGGCTGGAAATGGCGGGGTACGAATGGTTTGAACATACCAACTATGATTTTAACGTGATTGTAGAGCCGCAGAAGGATATTCTGATTCGTTTTGTCTACAACCGGACGGTATTTGATGAACTGGAGCTGGAGGATGTGCTTGCCTGCTTCATCGCCGTACTTTCTCTGATCGCCAATAATCCAGAAATTCTACTGAGTGAGATTACACTTGAAGAAACTACCGCTGGAACAAAAAAAACCGGAACCGCCATTGAATTCCATTTTTGAGCCATGTGCCAAGGGAGAGAAGAACCAATGAAGACGGATGACGTTATGCCGGAGGGCAGTCCCTCCATTCAGGAGCTGAGAAGACAAAAGAAATATTGGGTTAAAAAAATGCTGGAGTTAAAAGAAGAAGAAACGCTACTAACGTTGTCTTCCTCACATCCTACTGAAGCCCCCGTTGTCTATCAAGCTGCATTCGAAGTGCCAGAGGATCTGGATGAGCGTCTGCGGAAGATGAGCGGAGCGTCTGCAGATGCACTGTTCCTGATTATGCTGTCCGCATTTAAATGCATGGTGTACAAGCATACGGGCAGCGGATCGATTACAGTAGCCTGTCCACAGCGCAAGCTTCCAGCTCAACCGGCCATGGCTTCAAGTGGTTCTTCATGGATCCCGCTTATTGATCAGCCGCCGGGTGATCGGTCTTTCCGGGAATGGCTCTATGAGGTCAAAACCACCTATGAAGCCGCATACAGCAATGGGAATTATCCTATTGAGAAGGTTATTCAGGATATGAAGGTGATTCATGACCGAGATTATTCTTTTTTACATCACATCCATTTTGCGATGAAGGAGCTTCACGGCGAGTTGAATCCGGAGGTACACACTAGTGGTCTGATCGTTGAATTCAGCTGTGAAAAGGGTGTTATTCAAGGCAGCATTGCCGGATCAAGCCTATTCTTCTCCGCACGGGCGGTGAAGAGTTTCAGCAGACAGTACATCCATATGCTTGGCGAGCTGACCGCTCTTCCCGACTGTCTGGTGAAGGAGAGCAGTTGGCAGTCTGGCGATGAACGCAACAAGTTGTTGACTGAATATGCCTCCGGAGTGAATCTTCCCGGTGTATCAAATATTATGGAGATGTTCGAGGAACAGGTCCTTCGTACACCGGAGGCAATCGCGGTCATTACCCCTGAACAGACCATGAGCTACCTTAAACTGAATGAAAAGGTCCATCGGTGGGGAAAGGCTCTAATCAAGAGCGGAGTAAAGCCTGGACAGGTCATCGCTCTGTATTTGGAACGTAGCGCGGAGTCGGCAGTTGCGATACTGGCCGTATTGTATGCGGGCGGATGTGTTCTGCCGATGGATATCCAGACTCCGGACGACCGCATTCGTTACATGCTGGAGGACGCCTCTGTAAGCCGGCTGATTACGCATTCGCGATATGCAGAGAAGCCCGTCTTCGCCGGAGTGGACAAGGTGTTTCAATGCGATGCCTTAAATGCGGAACAGGAAAACGGGGCAACCCTCGGCAGGGCAAGCAGCGGAACAGCGGCATATATCATCTATACTTCCGGTACGACCGGAAAACCCAAAGGCGTGCTTGTCCGACATGAGGGATTGGCGAACTCCATCTTCTGGAGAAGGGACGAGTACCGCCTGAATTCTCAGGACAGAACGATCCAACTCTTCTCCTATTCATTTGACGGCTTCATGACTGGTTTCTTCACCCCGCTTGTTTCGGGAGCCAGCCTGTTCCTGCCGACCGAAAGTCAGGTGAAAGATCCCCTTCGGCTAAAGCAGCTAATCCATGTTCATCAGATTACGCATTTTATATGCGTTCCCGCCCTGTACCAACTGCTGCTGGAGCAGATGAATGCTGAAGACGGAGCCTCCCTTCGGATTATAACATTGGCGGGGGAGCGGTTAGCACCATCCTTAATCGCGGAAAGTCAGAGAAAGCTTCCCAGAGTCGAAATTGTGAATGAATACGGTCCTACGGAAGCAAGTATAGTCGCCGTGTGCAAAAGAAATGTCAAGGAAGCTGCAGAAATAACAATCGGGCGACCGATTGCCAATATGAACGCCTATATTCTTGATGAGCGGCTTGAGCCTGTGCCGCCCGGCATCACCGGTGAGCTCTGTTTATCTGGTCACGGGCTGGCAGAGGGCTACTTAAATCGCCTAGAATTAACCGCAGAAGTGTTTATTTCCCATCCATTCATCCCTGGTGAAAGGATGTATAGAACGGGAGACTTGGCAAAATGGACGGATGACGGCGAAATCTGCTGTCTGGGCCGGAAAGATGGCCAGATCAAGCTGAGAGGGTACCGGATCGAGCTTTCTGAGATTGAGCAGCGACTTTTAGCCTATCCAGGAATTAAGACGGCAGCCGTTCTGTGCATAGAAGAAGATGGCATTCCGTCTCAGATTGCCGCCTATCTTCAATGTGAAGCGGTGCAGGCAAAGGAAATAAGGGCCTATATGGCCACTGAATTGCCGCACTACATGCGGCCTGCCCGTTACTACCGGGTCGACCGGCTGCCTCTTTCTGAGAACGGGAAGACGGATAAGAAAGCGCTCCTTTCGCTTGAGGAACCTACCGATCTCGATGTGGAATTCATTGAACCGGCAAATGAAATTGAACAGCAGTTGTGCCAAATCTTCTCGGACGTCCTGCAGATCAAACGGGTGTCTGCCGAAGAAAGTTTCTTTGACGTTGGGGGACACTCGTTGAAAGCGACGATGCTGATGTCCAGAATCCAAAAAGTGTTTGGTGTGGATATCAGTATCGATGACATTTTCGAGAAAAAGACCGTCAGAGCTTTGGCGGTATTGATCATTGAGACAGGGTCGAAGTCTTATCAAGCAGTGACTCCGGCGGAACCGGCCGCCTGGTATCCGTTGTCTTCTACACAAAAACGTATGTATGCCTTGTTCTGCCATGATCCGCAATCGACAGCATACAATATGCCAGAAGCACTGGTAATTGACGGTGACCTGGATAGAGAAAGACTTGAATATGCGATTACTATGCTGACGGCGCGACATGAGATTCTTCGAACGTCTTTTAAGATGGTGAACGGCGAACCAGTTCAGGTGACGCATACTCACAGTTCCTTTACCCTGGACTACACCGAAGAACCTCCCACAAATATAGAGGAGGCTATCCGAAATTTCGTGCGCCCTTTCGATCTTGGAGCACATCCACTGTTTCGCATCGGCGTTGCGCGAATGGAAGAGAGGAAACATCTCCTCTTGATCGATATTCATCATATCGTTGCTGATGGTGCTTCTGTAGGAATCTTCATTAACGAGCTTGCGGCACTATACAACGGCGACATGCTTCCCGAAATAGCTTTACAGTATAAGGACTTCTCGGTCTGGCAGCAACGAGGAAAGGATCATAACGAATTTGAAGCACAGGAACAGTACTGGCTCAAACAGTTTGAGAATGGAGTTCCGATATTAGATTTGCCATATGATTTTCCTAGGCCGAGGTTTAAGAATTTTGAAGGTGCACGGATTCCCTTTACCGTCGACGCCGCCACTATGACCTCTTTAAAAAGGCTGGCCACCGATCACGGCGTTACTTTGTTCATGCTGTTACTGTCAATTTACAGTCTCATGTTGTCCAAAATATCGGGGCAGGAGGAAATGGTTGTCGGCTCACCAGTTTCAGGCCGCATGCAGGCAGATCTGGAAGAGACGATGGGCATGTTCGTTAATGTCGTTCCAATTAAAAACACAGTATCTCCGCTGCTCGATTTCACCCAACTTCTGGCTCAGGTCAAGAAAAGTGCAATTGGAGCTTTCGAGAACCAGGCATTTCAATACGAAGAACTTCTGAGCAAGCTGGATTTCAGCAGGGACACCAGCCGAAATCCTCTGTTTGATGTTATGTTCGTACTGCAGAACATGCCGGAGAACCGTTTTGACTTCAAGGGACTTCATTTCACGCATTACGGATTCGAACAGACCATTTCAAAATTTGACCTTACGCTCGCTGGCTTCGAAGGAGGAGACGGGGTACTATATTTCGATCTGGAATATAGCACTAGTCTGTTCCTTAAAGAGACGGCAGCGCGATTCGTATCTTATTTCCAGCATATAGTACAATCCGTTATTGAGCAGCCTGGGATGCGATTAGATTCCATTACGCTGCTGTCTGCGGAAGAGCTGCATCGACAACTCGCTGGCTTCCATGCTCCTACCGGAATGGATTCGCCGAAGCGCACCCTGCCCGAGCAGTTCGCAGATCAGGTAGAACTTTATCCTTACCTAGATGCAATTCGGTTCGGTGAGGCGCGCTTGACCTATGGGGAACTGGATACCTTATCCGATCGCTGGGCAGCGTGGCTGGGACTTAACGGTATCGGCTTCGATGATGTTGTAGCCATCAAGCTGGAACGTTCCTTCGAAATGGTCATCTGTTTTCTCGCCGTATTGAAGGCGGGAGCGGTATATCTTCCTATAGATCCTTCCTTTCCGGCAGAACGGATTCAGCATATGCTTCAAGACAGCGGAGCAGCCTTGCTGATCACGGACGATTCCGAGGTGAAGAAAAGCGGTTTCATGGGAAGAACCGTTCTAAAAGATGCTGTGGGGCTTCCGGTGGAAGGCCGGGAAATTTCGGCGCGCAAGCCTCAATTAGACGATCGGGCTTATATCATTTATACCTCCGGTACGACCGGAAAACCTAAAGGTGTAGCATTGGAACATGCGGGAGTGGCCAATCTTCCGGAAGTATTTCGCACTAAGCTTGGGATTGGACCGAAAGACCGGATTTTGCAGTTTGCTCCCTGCTCATTCGACGCCTCCGTATGGGAATTCGCGATGGCGCTTACGTCGGGCGGTACGCTGTGCCTGGTATCGAAGGATACCATCGGAGATCCGGAATGGTTCGAGAGCTATGTGAACCAGATGGGGATCACGGTCGCGACGTTCCCGCCTTCTTATATGGAACGGTTACAGCCGGCTAAACTTCAGAGTCTGAGACTTGTCATTACAGCGGGGTCCGAGCCTTCGGCTGCTATGCTCGGGGAGTGGGTACAGCATATGCAATGCATCAATGCATACGGCCCTACAGAAGCGTCCGTATGCGCGGCGATGTGGGAAATTGAAGATTTGAACCTCCCGCATAAATTGCCGATGGGGTTCCCTATTTTAAACAGCAGGATCTGTATTGTGGATGCGGGGTTACATCCGCTTCCGGTCGGTGTGACTGGCGAGCTTTGCATTGCAGGGGTAGGTCTGGCCAGAGAATATCTTAATCAACCAGAGATGACTGCCCGGCAGTTCGTCTCCTCCAAAATACCAGGATTCGAGAGAATGTACCGAACCGGAGATCTGGCGAAACGACTTCCTGACGGCAATCTGGTCTATCAAGGCCGAATGGACAGTCAGCTAAAAATTAGAGGTTACCGGGTAGAACCAGGCGAGATCGAAGCTCATCTGCTTCTGCTGAATGGTGTGAAAAATGCAGCAGTTCTGTTAAAGCGGCAACCAAAAGGTCACGGAACGCTGATTGCCTATTACAGCGGGGTGTGCGCGCCGCAACCGAGGGAAATGAAACGCTTGCTGTCGGTAATGCTTCCCGACTACATGATCCCTACTATGTTCATGAAGCTTGATGCGCTACCTTTGACACTTCATGGCAAAGTGGATACAGCAGCGCTGAACAAGATTCCGCAAACTGTGGAGACCGGCAGCGACTTCCGCCTCCCGGTGAGCGATCAAGAAGCGCTTGTGATCGAAGTGTTCGAGGAAGTGCTTGAGAAAAAGGGCGTCGGGCCGGAGAATTCTTTCAATGAACTTGGAGGAGATTCCATCTCAGCCATGAAGGTCGTGTTTCTTCTGAAACGAAAAGGATTTTCTTTAGACGTCAGGGATCTACTCGTCCGACAATCAGCTGCTGCGCTAGGCGAATTGCTGATTCAACGCTCCACTGAGGGAAAGGTAGTCGCCGAGCTCCAAGCAGAGCCAAGAGAGCAGCAAGAGAAAATACAGGTGGAACCTGAAGAGACGAAGGAGTTGCCCGACCTGCTTCACCAGCTTACTATGCAGCAGCAAGCCTACGCACGTGAATTGGGCGACAATCCGGTAATCGGGAAAATCCCAGTTACCGCCATTCAGGCCATGCATCTGGGACGTTCCGAGAATGTCGGAGTTGTAATTCCTGTTTCTGCAAAAAGAAGCAAGGAAGACATCGCGTCTGCGGTGTTGAATCTTGTCCGTGAGCAGGAAATGCTTAGATGCTTTCTTTCAGGGGAGGGGGACGGAACCTGGAGCCTTCATGAACAACCAAACCATATTTCACTGCCTTTTGCCCAAATAGAGGGTCCTGAGGTAGAAGAGAAGATGAAGCAGATGATCCGGGACTTGTATACGGGCCGCTTTGATCATGACATTCCAGGTAGCTTATTATATCGAATGGTACTGATCGAGAATGGAGTTTCTGGAGAGAGGGTTCTCGTGTATGCATCCCATCATTCACTGTCGGACGGACTGAGTTGCAGTTTGATTGCGGAAACCTTGAGTCTTCCAGATGATTCTACTCTGTCCAGCAGGGGTGAAAATCCGGGCACGGTGTATCGTGATTATGTCCGTCTCTTGGACGAGGGACCACAAGGAATCAGTCTGGCCGAGCTGGAGAATAGGTTCGAGTTGCCGACATACCGTCATAACCTCTTTGAGTTGGAGGCCAAGATAAACAAGTTCCCCAAAAACCGACATACCATCATCGAGCTCGAAATCCCTCTGGCGGGCGACCTTCCTGAAGAAGGATGGCATACGGTGCTTGAAATGCTGGCTGTGTTTGGACGGGACTTCCTTCAGATGGACCAGTTGTCTGTTCAACTGGTCAGCGGCGGAAGAAGGTACGGCGGTCATACCTTTTATCATCTTGCCGGTAACTTTATCGATTATATCCCCGTGGTCCTGAACGTCGGAGAACCGGTCGAAATCAGTCTGAGTCGGATTCGGGAGCAGACGCAAGCCGTCGCCGCGCACCATATCAACTTCGCAGCTCTAGATATGGACTCGACCGGCAAGGCGATCCTGTTAAATTATTTTGGCGCTATGCAAGACCAAACAGCTACTAGTTGGAGTCCAGAGGATATTTCCTCTTACGAGGAGACTGCAGCACATTATGGTATCTGTTTTTATATCAGACATATGGGATCTTGTCTCAGGGTAGATATCGCACTGCCGTTTGAGACGGATGCGGAAGAGCTGAAGAAGCGGCTATCTGGAGATTCCGTACGCGGAATCCTGTCGTAAGATTTATAGGGTTCACACGATAAACTATCCTTATATTTCTAGAAGAAACGGGTAGCATCCCTATTTAAAGGATGGCTAAGCCGTTTCTTCTTGATGAAAGGTCGTGGCCTCATGGGAAAAGTTGCAGTGTTTAGCTATCCGTATTTCGGGCATGTCAATCCGACGGTGAGCTTGGTGAAAGAGCTTGTGGACAGGGGGGAGCAGGTCTATTACTATACAGCCGATCCCTATATGAAATTTATCCGTATGGAAGGCGTCATCTGCCGTAGCTACGGTGATGTAATCGGACTGCTTGATGAGGAGATTCCGATCCGTTCCACGGACCCCATAGAAATCCTGAAGCTACTGGTTCCGCACAAGCTGGACAAATACCAACGGATGACGAACCTGTTGATTGAACGTGTCATAGAAGACGAACCCGACTATATCATACGGGATTGTGAGTCCTACTGGGGGAAGATGATTGGTATCATGCTGGATGTTCCCGTGACCTGCTACATTACGACGATTGCTTTAAATGAAACCATTATGGACCAGCACACCGATTTTTTTGTCCGGAACGTGCTCGGCAACCCGGCGGGCCAATTTACTCTGCCGGTTGAAGGAACACGGTTCAGCGAAGTTCTGAATGCTTGCACCCGTGAACTCTCCCGTCCTTACTCGGTGCAATACAAAGCGATTGATGCTTTTTCAGGTGCTGATGAGTTCAATTTGGTCTTTACCTCCCGGGAATTTCAACCGTACGCGAATACATTCGGTTCCGATTATCTGTTTCTGGGTCCATCCATTCGCAAAGAAGAGGAAGATGGGGACAACTACCATGAACTAATGTCTTCAGGGACGCTGGTCTACATCTCTATGGGAACCGTGTACAATGACTGTCTGCCTTTCTACAGCAAATGTATCAATGCATTCCGGGATAACGGCTGGCAGGTTGTAATGTCCACCGGACAGCGGATTAACACAGCAGATCTGGGTGTTCTTCCCGGCAACTTCATCGTCAGATCTCATGTGCCTCAGCTCCGCTTGCTGCAAATGGCAGATGTATTTATCACTCATGGTGGTCATAACAGCACAAACGAAGCATTATATCATCATGTGCCGATGGTAATATTTCCCCAAGCGGCGGATCAATTTGCCGTTTCAGGTCGTGTTGAGGAAATTGGAGCGGGAGTGGTGGGAAACAGTCGGGAGTGTACCCCGGAAGATATCGCAGACATGACGATAAAAGTTCTCACCGATCCACGTTATCGGAATTCGTGTCAGGAGGTCGGTCAGGCGATACGGAATTCCGGAGGGGCTAAACTTGCCGTGGACGGTATTTTTGCCTTTTTGAACGGACAAATGCTTCAGAGTACTGATACTGGTTGTCTATAAAGCTTGTAATCAAACGGACGGAGGAACGGAATCATGGCTAAAGTGATGATATTCAGCCTTCCCTTTTTTAGTCACGTGAAGCCGACATTGCCTCTGGTGGCGGAACTTCTGGCAAGGGGAGAAGAAGTGATTTACTATTCCGACGAACCCTACAGGGAACTTCTGCAGGAATATGATGTTACGTTTCGAAGTTACGGCGATATGCAGGGATTATTTACCGACAATGATCCAGGAATTTATCTGAGTAATCCACGAATGATGCTTGAATATCTTGTGCCAGGAGTTATCGGCAAAAGCAAAACCGTGATGAACGCCATTCTGCATGAAGTTATGGCCGATCCACCAGATTATATTTTGCGGGATTGCGACGCCTTCTGGGGAAAACAAATCGGGAAGCTGCTGGAACTGCCAGTTGCCTGCTATATACTTACTTTCGCGATTAATCAAAAGCTGCTCGAACAGGATCCGTATTTTCTGATTCACAATGTTTTTAAGATAAAAGAGCAAGATTTCAAGGAGAGGGTGTCCGTCAGCGAACTTGATCAAGCTGCTGAGGAAATCGCGCAGAGGCAACACATTCTTGGTTTCGGCCTGATCGACGCGTTCAGCGGCAATGAAGAGTTGAATCTGGTGTACACATCCAAAGCATTCCAGCCACATGCCGATGCTTTCGATGAACGATTCGTCTTCTTAGGCCCGCAGTTTCCGGGAGCAGCCCCGGAATCCCTCCTTCGAAAGCAGCCGAAGAAAGAGGGAGGACTACCTCTCATTTATATTTCCTTCGGCTCGATCTATACAGACCGACCTGAATTTTACAGAAAATGCATGGAGGCGTTCAAGCACAGTGAAGCGAAGGTCGTCATGTCTGTGGGCCGGAACATGGATCTCTCTTTACTGGGTGAGCCACCGGAAAACATGGAGATTCATTGCTTTGTACCTCAACTAGAAATACTCCGGGAAGCGGATGTGTTTATTTCGCATGCTGGCTATAATAGTGTCTGCGAAGCATTGGTATTTGGTGTTCCCATGGTGCTGCTGCCCCAAGGCGCAGATCAGTTCGCTATCGCCGCCCGACTGGAGGAATTGGAAGCAGGGGTATACGTACGGAATATGGAGATCACTGCCTCACAGCTCAAAGAAATCACCTTCGAAACGATGAATAACAAACGAATTCAACATCAGGCGAGTACTCTGGGACAAAGCTTTTTCGGTGATGTAGGGATCGCCAGTGGAATTGAGACCTTGCTTGCTTATGTTTCGGCTTTAAGCATTTGAAGTCGTTATTATGGAGTTGACAGAAGCAAGCAGGTCATTCGAAAGTTGTCCTTACTGTCGAGGTAGCTGTGAATACCATTTTATTTCTGATTCTTCCGTCCTGTGATATAATTACCCAAAAATATTAGTTGGTAGGGATGGTGCGGATGTCAGAGCAGCAAGTGTACGTTCGGTTCCCTGAGGAAGCGGATGCCGAAGAAATGACAGCAATGTACAAGCGGAATCGGGAGTTTTTCGAGAAGTTTTCACCAAGCAACTCGGAGGAGTTCTATACGGTGGAGCACCAGCTCCAACTGATTATTAAGAGTAAGGCCGACAGAGAGGCGGACCGAAAATTTGACTTCTTGATATTCCAGAAGGAGGACGATCGGATTATTGGGAGTATAGGGCTCTCTTTTGTGGTGCGCGGGCCGCTTCAGAACTGTATGGTCGGATACAACCTAGACCAAGCATATAACGGCAAGGGTTATATGACGGAAGCAATTAAGCAAATCGTACGCTATGCCTTTGAGGAGTTAAAGTTTCACCGGATCACAGGGGAAGCCTCTCCCCGTAATCCCGGATCTATCCGCGTACTTGAGAACGCCGGGTTCCACAGAGAAGGTATCTCCCAAAGTAACGTGAAGATCAACGGGACATGGGAAGATCATCAGGTTCTGGCCATTATCAATCCATCCGTTGATATCTAGTCCTACTCTATAACGGGAGACGACGAGTTAAATAAATACGAAGTGACGGCAGCCTAATTTATAGCTGCCGTTTTCTAATCTATCGGATGACCTCGATATGTTGAAATGACATCTTTATCAGAAAGGAGATTGTATTGTATCTATGGAAATTGAAAATCAAATTCCAGTAAAAACGAGAGAAGATTTGCGGACTTGGCTACAGGAAAATAGTAAGACTGAAAAATTTTGTTGGGTGATAGTTAGTGTGACGCCGAAACCCGATACGTTGCTATATTTGGACGCGGTCGAAGAATCTTTGTGCTTTGGATGGATCGATGGAGTCAAAAAGAAAATATCTGAAACGGAGCTGGCACAGAGACTGTCTCCTAGAAGCAAGAGAGGTTCATGGACTGAATTAAATAAAGAACGTGTCCGTCGCCTTGAAAAGTTGGGGTTAATGAGAGACGAAGGAAGAAAGGTGCTTCCTGTTATGGATCACGATTCTTTTAAAATAGATAGGGTTATAGAGCAAAGGTTAAAAGAGGAAAAGGATGTATATGAGAATTTCTTGGCGTTTCCAGCTCTGTATAAAAGAATTCGGATCGACACAATACAAAGCTACAAAAGTCAGCCAGACTTATTTAAGAGTCGATTAGACAAATTTATAACAAACACCAAAGAAAATAAAATGTACGGTCAATGGCATGATAATGGTCGACTTCTAGATGCTTAAGTGAAGTAGGACATTCCTACATAGGAGGTATTTTTTGGTCTCCTGTCGAAATACTATTGAGTTGTTCTGGCATTCAGTCAGACAACCTACATACAATGGGGGAAGGAATTAGCATACCTATGAAGAAAATTGTGATACTGCTTACCGCTTTGCTGCTTGTGATCGGACTGAGCTATCCTGCGGGCACCGAACAAGCGGATGCAGCCGCTGCACCTGTTTATACGGAGATTTCCACATTTATAGACGGCAAACTGATCATCTCAGCTTCCAAGTCAGTACTCGTCAACGGTGCATCCTATGTGCCGGTGAAGCTTTTGAATCAGATCCCAGGCCTCACGATTGCCTCTGCTGCCTCAGGTGTGACCATAACGGGGACCACAGGAAGCGCCAAACTGAACAAGGACAACTCCGTCCTGTACAAGAACTCTAACTATGTCAACTTCAAAACACTGCTTAAGCTTGGCACCATTGATGGCAAATACGCCTCCAGCGCGGTTTCGTTGTTTATGTGGAGCACAGAAGAAGGCAAGACAAAGAGCAATAACATGCTTTACGCGATCAGTAAGCTGCCTGGAACCATGGGCCAGGCCATCGGCAAAAAGGTCTATATGTACGGACACCCAGGAAGCCATTGGGTAACGGACGTGCAGTATATAGATGAAACCACTCAGACCTTAACCATGCAGAACGAAGCTGGAACCGTATGGACGCTAGATTTGACCAACTATGAAGACAATACCATGTATACAGCAGAAACTCTCCAATTACTGAAAGATGTCATTAACGGGCATGCTGTATGGGCCAGAAATTCAGAAATTTCTAACAGCCCTTTTAAGAATATGGAGAAAGCTTCGGTTAAAGACTTCCGGTCCAATCCTAATAGCGGAAATTTAGAGATCATTATTCGCCGGGCGAATGGGCAAGAAGTTAATATGAATATACCGCCGAGTGCTAATCCAGCTGAATACGTCACCGGACTTTTTTACATAGAAAATCCGCGCAATGCCATCAGTGATAAAGTATGGGCGGCAATCCGGGAAGAGCGGGTTATCGTCGGAATGAAGCCAGAAGAGGTCTTTCTTTCCTGGGGAACGCCCGACAGCATTAACGAAGATTTAGCATATGTCGTTTACGGCAACGTGTACTTGTACTTCATCAATAATAAGGTTTACTACATTTATAAGATGTAACTTAGCCATGATTTAACCAAGGCCTAAAGAACACGGCAGTCCCGGGGGGCAATCCCTAAAGGGCTGTCGTGTTTATTTTATTTGAACATTCCAGTATTATATAGTTTGACTGCAATTAAATTGTTTAATACCACACAAGGAGGCCACTATGCTGCCGATCCACCCTCAAGACATCCAATTCCAGATCGACCGGCTCGCCGGTCAGGACTTATTCTTACACCTTGAAGTTTCGTCAGGCGCCTATGCCAATCACTTGGACAGTTCCCGCCCGCCAGCGTCAGCGTTCATTAGTAATGCGGTCATCCGATATACGCAAGGCTCCATCTCTGGTACGGGCCCTTACCGGGTCGGCCTTAAGACAGAGCAGGGCTGGATTTATGCCGAAGGCCTAACACATGTTGATGAGTTTGAAACGGAACAACTCATCATGGCTGGACATGATACTCAAGGTAAACTAATTGTGGCATTGCAACTCGGTCAGAATAGGTTTTGATGAAAGTAGAGGATTAAGTAATCATGAATACTATACATGTTGAACATCAGAATATCTTAGTTGTGTTTCCCCATCCTGACGATGAGGCGTTCCTAGTATCAGGAACGTTGGCCATGTATATAGGAGCAGGGGCCCAAGTCACCTATGCTTGTCTGACACTGGGAGAAATGGGGCGCAACATGGGGATTCCGCCGTTCGCGAACCGTGTCACCTTGCCAGCGATCCGCAAGGAGGAACTGGCAGCGTCCTGCCGTGCAATTGGGATCCAAGACTTAAGAATGCTCGGCTTCCATGATAAAATGATTGAGTTCGAAGACCAGCAACTGCTTGATGATCAGATCATGATGCTGCTTAAAGAACTGACTCCGTCGCTAGTCATCACCTTCTACCCAGGGTACAGCGTGCATCCCGATCACGATGCTACCGGAGCCGCTGTCATTCGAACGATTGCCCGGCTCCCCGTGGTAGAGCAACCGCTTGTACATTGCATTGCTTTCTCTAGTGATCACGAGAAGATGATCGGGAAAGCGGATGTAACCATAGATGTGACCGCATACCTTGCAAAGAAAATGGAATCAATTCAATCGCACCGTTCGCAGTTCCAAGCGGCGGAGCTGGTTGGGGAGCGGGATCTGAATGATGAAGAAATCCAGAGCCGGTTCGGAACAGAACAGTTCTGGACCTACCGGTTCGATTAAAAAAAATTTTGGAGGCCCATCAATGAATCAGCGTTTTCGTATAACCCGCTCCATGCAACAAAACAATGTGGAGCAATCCCTCTCATTGGAAGAATGTAAACATTACTTTGCAGCCAAACCTGACTTTACATACTCACAGGTTTTTACCGTTAAGGGACCAGATACCCTAATGTCCATCGATGGTGATTTTTTCATGTGGAAGCACGAGGACGTGGAAATTCCTTTCCGGCTATACTTGGGTGATTTATATGTAGCGATCTCAAACGAAGCCATAGTTCCCAAAATGCTTGAAATTGCAACTGATCTGCTAGCTGACGTGGTTGAAGGCTAACCTTCAAGAGGAGCTTCAGGCAAAATTGTGGGGGAGACCCGCAATGGTCGCCGGTATTAACCCTGCTGAGGCTCTATTGCAACAAAAGCAGTCCAGCCTCAACCGAGGCGGACTGCTTTTGTTCGTTTAGCTTGATTATCCAAGTAGCGAGTGTTTCCCCTTACAAGGTGCTGAACACAATATTGCGCAGCTTGCGCGTAATCGCCATCGTGCCGGCATCTTTTTTCTGGATCATAAATAGGATCGTCAGACCGTCTTGAGGACTGTTGCTGAAATACGCCCCAAGCCAGCCGTCCCAGCCGTATTCGCCTTGGCTGCCGATTAATCCGGCTTGCCTAGGGTCGGTCATGATGCGCATTAGGTTTCCATAGGAATGACCGCACAACGAATCCCACGTATCAAAGCCTTTTTGCTGGCGATCGGTTAATGCAGCCGACGTCAAATATTGAACTGTTCTAGGCTTCAACAATTGAACGCCGTTAAAGCTGCCTTGATTCATCAACATCGTCGTAAATTTGGCGGCATCTTCAATCGTGGATGCAAGACCTGCTCCGCCTGACTCGAATGCCGGTTTTCTATCCATCTGATGGCCGATGCCAAGATGGCTTTCCGCATATAGCTTCAAACCACCTTCGCCGTCATCCTGATAGATTTTGGCAAGGCGGTTTCTTTTTTCTTCAGGGAGCCAGAAACCGGTATCTTTCATTTGCAACGGTTCGAATATTTCCTTTTCCAAAAATTCACCGTACCGCATGCTGGTAACCGCTTCCACAATCGCGCCAAGGACGTCCGCCGACGTTCCGTATTGCCAGTATGATCCCGGCTCGAACGAAAGGGGGACTTGCCCCAAGAGGTTTGCAAATTCCATTGTACTCATTGGGTTTTCACCGTACAAACGGCTGCCCAATTTTTGGAACAAAACATCCGTTTGCTGCCCGGCTTTATCAGTTCCGCCGTATACCAATCCCGAAGTCATGTTCAGCAAGTCGTGAATGTTGACTTCCCGGCTGACAGGCACCAGCTCGCCGTTTAGCTCGACCCGTTGGTTTTTGAAACCCGGAATATAGCGGCTGACAGGATCGAACAAATCGATATCTCCTCGCTCAAGCAGCATCATGACGGAAGTGGCCGTAACTGGCTTGGTCATCGAATACAGGCGGAAAATCGAATCCCTTGCAATAGGACGTCCTAACTCAAGGTCAGCCAAGCCGTCTTCATGGTAAAAAACTTCCTTGCCGTCCTTGATCACCATGAAGTTAGCACCGGCGATTTCTTTGTTGTCGATACTTTCTTTCAGCGTTTTTTTTAATAGATTGGTTATGTTTGTCTCCATCAGTCTTATGACTCCCTCTCTAGAATAAATTCCCTTAAGCAAAACAGATATTAACAATTCACTATAGAGAATATTAAATGCTTTTGGTCCGGTTGGCAATCGGTGTTGCAACAAAATCGATTCTACGTTATTTACTGTATACTGAGAGTATGTTATATTTTTATGCGAAAAGGGGGTGCTAATCAGATGGAGAATCAATTTAGATTGTCTGGTACTTCTTCCACTCATGCAAAGCCTGTAATTGGAAAAGCGTTACTTTGCGTGGGGCTGAACAGTTTTAAACGCTGAACAAACTTTTCTAATATTTGGGCTTTGCAACTTATTTTATTATAAAAATAAGGGGCGGGCAAAATTGAAATATACGAATGCAGCAAAAGTATTACCTGAAAAGTTAATCATGGAAATCCAAAAATATATTCAAGGTGAGACGCTTTACATTCCTAAGCAAGAGACGGATTATAAGAACTGGGGAAGCTTAAGTGGCGGAAGACGGTTGCTGGATCAACGAAATGAAGCTATCAGAGATGCTTTTAATAGCAACAGTAGTATTGAGCAACTAGCAAAAAAACACTTTCTCTCCATCGATACCATTAAGAGAATTGTTTATTCAAAAAAAAATAAATTTAAAATATAAGAATTTCACACGATAAATTATCCTTATATTTCTCGAAGAAACGAGTGTCGTCCTTATAAAGGACGACACTCGTTTCTTCTTATGTCAACAATGATTCTAAATCATTGTTTTCATTTTAAATGCTCACTGCATCTTCTAGAATAGAAATAGAAACGTTGTGAAATAGAAGAGGGAGATTATGAATATGAGTGAGCAAAAAAGCAGAAGCAGACATCTGATTGATCCAGAAATCATTAGCGCAATTGATTTAATACCAACAAGTGATCTTACCGAACAGACATTAATGGAATCACGTAAGAGTCAATCACAAATGATGCCGCATATAGATGTAACGCAGCTGTTCCCTGTTACATTTGAAGAGAAGATTGTGCCAAGTTATTTTGGTGGTCCAGATATTCGAATAGAAATCATTAAGCCAAAACAATCCAAACTTAATAAGATGCCTTTATATTATTGGATTCACGGTGGTGGGATGGTATTAGGCAGTCCAGTCTTTGATCGTCCAGGTAATGCATCACTTGCTGCACAACATGGTTTCTGTTGCGTATCTGTGTATTATCGCCTAGCACCTGAGCATGTTCAGCCAAGTCAGTTACAAGATTGCTATTCGGGCCTGAAATGGTGTATTGAACATGCGGAGGAATTAGGGATCGATACTCAGAAAGTTGCCCTTGCAGGCGGAAGCGCTGGCGGCGGTTTAGCCGCTGGACTAGCTCTATATATTCGTGACCAGAAGGAATTCGACATCCATCATCTAAGACTATTGAGACCCATGCTTGATGACCGTACAAGTATAGCTCCAGATCATCCCTATGCAGGGGAGTTTATTTGGACAAAACAAAGTAATTATTTTGGCTGGAAATCTATATTAGGGCTTGAACCAGGTCAGGAAGGCGTAAGTGAGTATTACGTGGCTGCGCGTGCACAGTCATTGGCCGGGTTACCAGCCACTTATATTAATATAGGTACCGTTGATTTATTCATAGATGAATCCTTATTATTTGCAAAACAACTGGTTTTTGATGGTGTCGCGGTAGAATTACATGTCTATCCTGGGTATCATCATCTGTCGGCCATGTTTCCAGAGGCCCATTTTTCAAGTGAAGGCGCCGAATCTAGTGAACACGCCTTACTAAAAGCTCTGCAGTTACTTTGATATTTTGATTATTTAGTTCTAAAGGGATAGCTTTTTATGAAATACCTCATCCAATAACAGTATTTCTGCTTTTGCACTGACAGCATGGTTTCCAAGCTTAACATCAATGATAAAGTCATTGCTCAGCATCTGGCGGTAATGGGCTATAATATATTGTTCGGGCAATTCTCCCATTGACTTCGTTTCGGGCGGGATTACGGAGATTCCAGCTTGCTCTACCAGGCGGATATTTTGTTTAATATCTGCGGCGACCTTGCTTAGAATACTTTCACTTCTTGCAGTCTCTATATCGACCATTCCGTCATTCGTGTAGAAATGCTTGTTGACGGCAGCAAGCGCAGCATGCGAAACATGGAATGCTTGAATGTCTTTCTGAATTTCATAAGGTAAATCCGCTGTTTCCAATATTTTGGCAAGCTTGTTCACTCTTTCGGTAGTTTGTCCATTTATTTCACCAAAAAAGGTTTTGGAACCGAATTGGGCGTATAGAACATCTTCTTTGATGTCTCCACCTGCACCCGGGAATCCAGGAAGTAACCGATCACCCACGATTTCCAGCCAGGAATCATAACCAATGGTGTTGGTCAGAGTGATTATTGTTTTGCTCTGATTATTCTTGATATCAGACAGGGCAGATTCGGCCTGATCATATCGTACAGGAACAAAGATGAAATCATAGATGTCGTCGTTGGCAAGCTTTTCTATCGTCTTGATAGATATTTGCTTTATCATCCCATTATCGTTGTATCGCAGCCCATCCCTTTGAAGTATATCCAGCCTCTTTCCTCGGGCCATCAATGTGACGTCCAGACCCAACTGTGCAAATCTAAGTGCGTATACGCTGCCAATCACACCGGCGCCAACTATCAAAAGTCTGTTTTGTTGTATGTTCAATAGTATCCTTCCTTTCAATCAACTAGTCAAAGGTTGTCTAAGCAACATCTGTTCGATATAATAATAGAACGGTATTCTTATGATTACAATCGGCAGATAGAGTGGAGAGCTGCTTAAACAACAGATTATGATATTTGATGTTTTAGAAGGGGATATAGATATGGTAAATCAGGAGGATCCAAGAGTTTTGCGCACACGACAGCTAATTAGGGAAGCATTCAGAGAATTGTTGCAGATTAAAGGATTTGATGCCATAACCATAAAAGATATCGCACAGAGAGCTACCCTTAACCGAGCTACTTTTTATACCCATTATGTAGATAAATATGCTTTGCTGGAAGAAATCACTGAAGAAGCTTTTCACAAGATGATTCCGGAACAAGTGGAGAATGCTCAGGAGTTTACGGCTGAAGTTTGTGCCGAATTGATCTTGATGACACACCGCTACATCGTAGATTTTTATCGGATATGCAGAGTGGATTCCAAATCGATTGCTACACTTGTGAATGAGAAGATAAAAAGTATGTTGCAGCAAATCATAGAAAGCATATTTTCGAAAGGAAATAACCACCCTATAGTAGAACGTCAACATACAAAGATCATTTCGGCCATGACAGGCTCAGCGATCTATGCTGCGGCATATGAATGGTTAACGGTTGGGGAAATAGATCGAACCGATTTACTTGTAGACATAGTTCGTCCCTATGTAATGAACGGACTGGGGCTATCGCAATCGCTTAGAGAGTAGGAGCGTCAATAAAGGAATAAAGAAAAATGAGGACAACAAAATGGTGAAAACTTACAGGCAAAAGGCTTATTTTATAGGAATACATGTTTTATTGGTTATTTTCTTATTTTCAACACTGTACGCTTATTCCCCGTCGATTCGGGTTAAAGTTAAAGAAATTATTGATCCTGCGGATAAAGTATATACGATTGCCCACCGTGGTGCTTCAGGATATGCTCCTGAGAATACACTGCCTGCCTTCGAGCTGGCGATCGAAATGAAGGCGGATTATATTGAGCTCGACATCCAGTTAACCAAGGATCATATTCCTGTCGTGATTCATGATGAGAGCGTTAACCGTACAACCAATGGCAAAGGGTATGTCAGAAACATGACCCTAGAGCAGATTAAACGGTTCGATGCAGGATCATGGTTCAACGAGGCGTATCCGATGTTTGCCAGAGATAAATATGCAGGCACTTCAATTCCCACACTTGATCAGGTATTCGACACTTTCGGGAAAAATATCTACTATATCCTTGAAATCAAGGATTCTACTCCAAACAATAATATTGAATCCTTATTAAACGAATATATTACGAAATATGATATGGAGAATGTAGTGGCCATTCATTCATTCAGCGGAACCAGTTTGCGAAAGTTTCATAAAATCAATCAGGATATTCCGTTATATCAACTCGTATGGAATGATTATGCTGTGGTGAGAGTCTCAGAAGCTTATCTGGCGGACTTGAAATCATACGCAGTCGGAATCAGTCCAAACTTTCAAGGGATCACTTCGGCTTATGTGGCGCAGGTGAAGAATTCCGGGCTCAAGGTGATGCCTTATACGGTGAATTACCAAGTCAATATGAATAAAGCCTATCTTTGGGGTGTGGATGGAGTGTACACCAATTTTCCTGACCGTTTTCTTGAAGTTATTGAAACCAACAGAGAAAACGCTCAGTGGTAATGCAATTGGGGTCGGGAAGTGTCCTTAAATTTTAATGCTGACTTCTCCGCTTGAAAGATATTCCTCGTCACCATTCTCATATCTGACTTTCAGACGACAATCGTTATCGATATCGATGGCTGTTGCCTCACGTTGTTTATTATCCTTCATCACCGTTACGGGTTTGCCAAGTAACATGATTCGTTCTCGATATTCGGAAAGAAACATTCTATCCGTTAAATGCTCATAATATCCCATGAAATGGTTTATTACTTCTGCCACGAGCCGGTTACGGAGATCACCATGAGGATTGCCTTCAGAAAATACGGATGTTGCAACCCCGGTAAGATCGTTAGGAAAGCCACCCGTCGGCAGTGACACATTGATACCAATGCCGAGAACGGCATAATCTAGCCAACCGTTTTCCAGGGACATGGAAGCTTCGGTAAGGATCCCGCAGACCTTTTTCCCATCCATGAATACGTCATTAACCCATTTTATTTGTGTGTCTTTACCGGATACACTTTCGATGGCAAGAGCAACAGCGACTGCGGCGGAAGTCGTCAGAAGAATGGATTCTACCGCTGATAGTTTTGGACGCAGCAGAATGCTCATATAGATACCCGTTCCCGGAGGAGAAAAAAATTTCCGACCCTTTCTTCCGCGGCCAGCGGTCTGCTCTTCCGAAAGGATCACTTTGCCTTCTGCTTCTCCATTTGAGGCCAGGGCTTTTACGGCTTCGTTCGTTGAAGGTATTGTCTTAAAGACTTCAAGACCCAGCTTTTGACCCTGTGTATCCAGATATTTTGAAATGGCACCGGCAGACAAGATATCCGTATGGGGCGACAGGGAATATCCTTTATTGGTCACAGCCTGTATAGAATAACCGTCCTTCTGCAGCGATTTTATGGCCTTCCAGACAGCGCTGCGCGTCACGGATAAGCGTCCAGCTATTTCTTCACCCGATATATATCCACCTTTGTTACCGTCGAGCAAGGTTAGAATATGTTCTTTAACTGACATGGACATAACCCTCCAAAAGTATAACTTTCCGACCAAACCTCTTCGAATATATTAACATGCTTCTCTAATAATAGGAAAACTCATGTGTTTTATTTTACCCTTATTGTGAACCTTTATAATTTTTTAGGTTTACAATATAGATTACCTCCATTATAATTCAGCTTACATCTTACCTATGGAGGTCATTTTCTTGAAAACAAAAGAACTTGTTTATGCCGCATTATTCGCAGCTCTCATCGCGGTGCTTGGTATGATTCCGCCCTTGCCCCTCGGCTTTATCCCTGTTCCGATCACCGCCCAGACGCTTGGCGTCATGCTCGCTGGTTGTTTCTTGGGTAAACGGATGGGGGCCCTCAGTCTAGTCGTTTTCATCATCCTTGTAGCTATTGGCTTGCCGGTACTGACCGGCGGACGCGGCGGACTGGCGGTGCTCGTTGGGCCGTCTGCTGGATACATATTCAGCTGGCCGGTCACGGCCTGGCTCATCGGCTGGTATTCCGAAATAATCTGGCCGAAGGTCCAAACATGGAAGCTTTTAGTCATCAATCTGATCTTTGGCGTATTGCTGGTGAATCTGATTGGTGCATCCATCATGGCTTGGATAACGAATACGGCGGTCTGGGCCGGACTTGTCGGTGCGCTCGCCTTTCTTCCGGGAGATATCATCAAAGCCGTTATTGCAGCTGTCATAACGATGCAGCTTAAAGCCATCAGCCCGATTGAAGAAAAAGTGCAGGCGCGGTGATATCCATGAACCTGGTAGAGCACATTCTAGAATTAGCACAGATTGCCCCTGAACTCATCGCGATTACGGACGGCCGGGAAGAACGTACATACGCTCAGCTCATGAAGCTGGTTCAGCAGGTTTCAAACGGATTGCGGCATGGTGGACATACGAAACGCAACATCGCTATTCTGTCCGGAAACCGCATGGAATTCGTAGAGTTGCTTCTCGGCGCCATCTATGCGGGATGCGTTCCCATACTGCTGGACCCCAAATGGCCACCGGGTGAAATAGATAAGGTGATCCGGCAGTGCGAGCCCGGGCTGATCGTTTGTGAAGGGCGCTTTGCATCAGATCTCGCAAAACGTTATAAAGAGATTCCACAGTTATACTTCGTGGAAGATCAGCAACCCGGCAGCTATTGCTCTTGGCTGGCTGGCTTTGTTCCAGATGCCCTGGCGGAAGAGAACCCCGAACTGCTGTTCATCGGGTATACGTCAGGCACAACCGGCCTCCCTAAGGGGTACATGAGGACTCATTTGTCGTGGTTAAGAAGCTTCGAGGCGACAGAGAAGGCATTTAAGCTGAACCGCATACAGCACGTGCTTGCACCAGGGCCTTTCGTGCATTCCCTATCACTGTTCGCCATGATGCAATCCCTATACAGTCTGGCGACTTTTCATCTTCTCCCGGAATTTGATGCAGAGAGCGTACTGAACCTCTGCTCTCGCGAACCGGATATGATCCTGTTCGTTGTGCCCACGATGATTGACGCTTTGCTTCGGCAAGCGGCTTCAAGCACCGCACAGAAATCCATGCAGACCCTGATCAGCTCTGGCGGCAAATGGCCCGAGTCTTCGAAACAGAGGTGCCGCGAGATGTTCAAAGAGACGAAGCTCTATGAGTATTACGGTTCGTCGGAGGCCAGTTACATCTGTTATCTTGAGATAACCGGGGAGGAGCAGCCGGATTCCTTGGGCAAATCGTTCGACGGGGTGCACATTTCGATCCGCGACGAGCAGTTCCGCGAGGTCCCTTCGGGTACGATTGGTGAGCTGTACATCCAAAGCGAAATGATGTTCACCGGGTATCACCAGCTGCCAGAAGAGACGGCAAGCGTATTTCGCGACGGCTGGCTGCGTACGGGGGACTACATTTTCCTTGATCAAGGCAGGCATTTACACTTGGCTGGCCGGGCCAGCAATATGATCAAAAGCGGGGGCCTTAAGGTGTTCCCCGAAGAAGTAGAGGCTGTGCTGCTCCGCATTCCGGCTATTCGGGAGGTCATGGTATTCGGCAAAGCGGATGACCGGTGGGGGGAGCAAGTAACAGCGTTGATTCAATGGGACGGAGAACAGCGGCTCAGTCTGGATGAAATCAGGAATTACTGCCGCCCCTATCTTGCAAGCTATAAGGCACCTAAGCAGCTCGTTACTGTGGAACGATTCATTTATACAAGTTCTGGAAAAATAGTGCGCCAAGAGATGAAGACGATAGGAGAGAAGGGATGAAATGAAAGAAGCCGTTCTGGTCATGGCTAGACGTACCCCTATCGGAAAAGTCGGGGGACAGCTAAGTACGCTAGAACCGGAGCAGTTGCTTGCTCCGCTGATTCGCCTCCTGGTTACTGAAGCACAGGTGCCTCCGGAATGGATCGATGATGTCATCATAGGCAACGTAGTAGGCCCGGGCGGGAATATTGCCCGTAAGTCTGTGCTTGAAGCAGGACTACCCGTTACGGTTCCGGGGGTCACGATCGACCGGCAGTGCGGTTCAGGACTTGAAGCCATCATCATGGCGGCACGCTTCATTCAGAGTGGTGCGGGAGAGATATTCCTGGCAGGCGGAGTCGAAAGCGCAAGCCGGGCACCTTGGAAAATGTTCAGACCTGACACGCTGATCGGCATGCCAACGCTATATACACGTGCACCGTTTACACCCCTTGCTCTTGGAGATCCCGACATGGGGCTTGCCGCAGAACATGTGGCGGACAAATACGGCATTTCCCGGGAAGCACAAGATGAATATGCGCTTGAGAGCCATCAAAAAGCAGTCCGCGCTAAGCGCACAGGCAGGTATGCACCGGAACTTGTACCGCTTCAAGTCAACGGACTCTGGATCACAGACGACGAATGTCCGCGACCGGATACAAGCTTGGAGAAGCTACTCAGCCTGCCGCCTGTTTTTGCGGAACATGGCACCGTTACAGCCGGTAATGCTTGTCCCATTAACGATGGCGCCGCTCTGGTGCTCATGATGTCGCGTGAAAAGTGCGAACAGCTTAACCTAACCCCTGTCCTCCGTTTTGTTGACTCGCAAGCTGCCGGAGTTGATCCCCGTTATCCGGGGATTGGGCCAGTGCCGGCGGTTCGGAAACTGCTGAGCCGCCAGCGTCTGCATATAGACGATTTGGATATCGTTGAATTTAATGAGGCTTTTGCCTCCCAGGTATTGGCCTCGCTGCATGAGCTTCATATCCCGCTGGATAAGGTCAATCCTGGCGGAGGCGCATTGGCTCTGGGCCATCCCTATGGAGCATCCGGTGCGATCCTTATGACGCGCTTATATTCAGAGATGCTGCAAAACCCCTATCAAAAAGGACTGGCGACGCTTGGCATCGGCGGTGGAATGGGACTGGCGGTTCTGGTAGAGGCGGCCTTATGAATAGCATCCGGTTTCAGATTCAGCTCACACCGGATAGTATTGTGCAGTATGCAAGCAGCATACATTCACCTGTGCAGAGAATAGGGGGAGTTGCCGTTGCTCCTTCAACGATGCCAGTAACATTCTGGACAATGGAGGATGCTCCTTGGCTCCATGAGGAGACAACAATGATTCACGGAACGCAGAAGTTTTATTATCATGCGCCGCTGATGGCCGGTATGGACCTGAATTGCGAACTATCCTTGCTTATGGCTGAGCCGAAAAACGGCAGGCAGGGTGTGCTGACCTTATATACCCATTCTCTTATCTGCTATTACCAGGACAACCCCATAGCTGAAGCGGAAACCATCTTGATCGGGATAGGTGAAATGAAATGATCATCAAAATCTCTGCGGCGGACATCCGGCAATATGCTTCTGTCACCAAGGATGAGGCTGCCATTCATCTGAATACCGCCGCTGCAAGAAAGGCGGGCTTCGAAGCCCCCATAGCACATGGAATGTACATCATGGGGCTAGCGCAGTCTCTATATATGAAAGAACATCGTTCTCATTGGATTCAATCCTTTAGCATGAGGTTTGAAAAACCGTGTGTTCAAGGCTCGACCATATGCTTCCGGTATAACGCTTGGAACGATGATCAAATCCAGGTAATGGTCACGTCGGAGCACGGAGAAATCATCGCTAAAGGTTCTTTTAGCGTTATAGAAGGGATTGCCGATATATGAAAACTGTACTGATTACTGGGGCAACCAGGGGGATCGGGCGCAGTATAGCCATAGAGCTGGGGCGCTGCGGTTATCAAGTCGCCGTTAATGGCTTGCATGGTGAGAGTATTAGGCAAGTAGTTGAGAATATTCGCCGGACAGGTGGCCGGGCGGAAGGCTTCTGTGCCAATGTCGCTGATCCTGCTGCGGTTACTGCGATGATGGACGAATTGATCGACAAGATGGGTTCTTTGGAGATTTTAATTCATAACGCCGGGATCATTAAGGACCGCAAATGCGAATTCATGAGTGATCTGGAGTGGCAGGCCGTATTGGACGTTCATTTGCACGGAGCTTTCTACTGCATTCAGCGGGCTTTAGCTCATCTGAGCCAGCACGGAGGCGATATTGTGTTGATGACCTCAACCGCGGGACTCGCCGGATCGAAGGGACAGGTCAATTATAGCGCTGCCAAGGCTGGGCTTCTCGGGATGCTGTGGACGCTTGCCGATGAACTGAAACCCAAACGGATCAGGGTCAATGGCATTGCTCCCGCCGCTGTGACCGACATGACCGGGCCGATTATTCAACATCTGAAAGAAAAATACGCACAACGTAATGAGCCGTTCCCGGATGCATGGAAGCTCGGAGAAGCCGATGATGTGGCCCGATTCGTTCGTGCGCTTCTGGATCAACAAGACCCTGAACTGACGGGTAAAGTGTTCGGCATTAACGGAAGACAGGTTACACATTGGCAGAAACCACAGCCCTCGACTCCTGTTACTTCGGGGGCAGAAGATTTTTTCGAGTTATGGAAGGAGCATGAGGAAGATGCTTGTTTTTGATCAAGTTGATTATCATTACCGGCGAGAGCATCCCGTTCTCCAGCAGCTTAGCTTCGAAATTCACCAAGGCGAATTCATTTCCATCATTGGAGGGAACGGAAGCGGTAAATCCACGCTCGCCAAGTTAATGAACGGACTGCTGCAGCCAAGAGAAGGACAAGTAAAGCTGGAGCATTTGAATACCCTGAACCCTGATGATCTCGGGAGGATTCGTGAGCGGGTCGGACTGGTTTTTCAAAATCCTGACGATCAATTCATCACGACATCTGTTCTGGATGAAGTCGTCTTCGGACTAGAGAATTTGCGCGTACCCAGAGATGAAATGGCACATCGGGTGAACAAGGCACTACAAGCCGTTCATATGGAGGATTATGCGAAAGCAATGCCGCATCAATTGTCAGGCGGTCAGAAACAGCGGGTTGCGATTGCGGCCGTTGTGGCGATGGAACCTTCCATTATGATTTTTGATGAAGCGACCTCCATGCTGGATCCGCAGGGGAGAAGAGACATCCTTGATGTGATGCATACCCTTCACCAGCAAGGCCTGACGATCATTCATATCACTCATCATATGGAAGAGATTCTTTCAGCTGACCGCGTTCTGCTTCTAAGCAAAGGAGAAATGGCTTTTGACGGACCACCGTCCGCCTTGTTCAGCAGCGTATCCATAACCGAGCATCAGCTCACGCTTCCTTTTGCGGTAAGACTGCATCAAGCGCTTGGGATAAACGCCCCTTTGTGCGTGGACTGGAAGGAGACGATCACCAGCTTATGGACTATGAGTTGAATGACGTAAGTGTAAGGATAAACGGCGAAGAAATTCTGGAATCGATAAGCTGTACCCTTCAGGAGGGGAAATGGATTTCGATCATTGGCCAAACCGGAGCCGGAAAGTCCACCTTTGCTCAGGTGATTAAAGGTTTGATTCCTTTCTATAGAGGCAAATATACGCATAATCGGCAGCCTCTGCCGAGGGACGGTAAAGGAAAAATGAAGATCGTTCCGCAAATCGGTTATGTATTTCAGTATCCAGAGCACCAGATTTTCGAATCGACGGTTTATAAAGAACTAACCTTTGCTCCCAAAATGAAGGGGGAATCACCAGAAAGGCTGGAGGTAGCCCTCAAGATGGTTATGGGACAGATCGGACTCTCCGAAAAGCTTCTCCAGGAGAACCCATTCCAGCTTAGCGGGGGACTTAAACGGCTTGTCGCTATTGCTTCCGTACTGATTGCCGAGCCTGAGCTGCTGATTCTCGATGAGCCGACAGCCGGACTTGATCCCGTTAACCGAATAGCGCTGCTGAAGCAGCTCAAAGCATGGCAGAGGGAGAAGAAGCGGACGGTGCTGTTCATCTCGCATCAGCTCGAGGATGTTGCCGAATATTCGGACGAGGTGATGATCTTTAAAAAAGGGCGTTTATTGGCACATTTGGATGCGAATGAACTTTTTTTGCAGCGTACAGCGCTCATGGAGCAAGCCGGACTGCCTTTACCGGAGCCTATTCAGCTCCTAAGAATGATTGAGGCGTTATCCGGCCGGATTCTTGAGCCAGCAAGCTGCAGGGAAGAAGATATTATGCAGCAGGTGAGGTTAGCCTGGCAGTCAAGAGGTCTCCAAAATGAAGGATAATATCATATGGGGACAGTATATCAATTCAGACTCGAGTATCCACCGGCTTGACCCCCGAACCAAGCTGTTAAGTGTCCTTGCTTTCACACTTTGCTGTCTTACACTCCAAACCTTTGGCGGATATGTTGCGGCGACAGTCCTGGTGGGAGGACAACTGCTGTTGTCCAGAGTTCCGGTTCGTAAGTTTTTTAGAGGATTACAACCAATTCTTTTCATCTTGTCCTTTACCTTTGTCTATCATCTCTTAGTCACCCAAGACGGGATAGAAAGCGGAGCCTTCGTTGTCTGGCGTATTCTATTGCTTGTTTCGCTTGCATCGGTCCTGACATTGACAACAAAACCGTTGGATCTGGCAAAAGGTCTGGAACAACTGTTTAAGCCGTTATCCCGCTTTGGGGTTCCGGTAGAAGCTTTTGCACTGATGCTAATGATTGCAATCCGCTTCATCCCAACGATTACCCAGGAACTGGACCGCATTCTTCTGGCCCAAAAGGCCAGAGGATATGATATCAAGTCCACTAAAGGTCATAGGCAGGTATATGCCTATTTGTTGTTAGTGGTTCCGCTGCTCATAACGACGATTCAACGGGCGGAGCAGCTGGCTATGACGATTGATGCAAGAGCTTACGGGAACGGAAAGGGCCGGACTACATATAGGATACTGAAATTTACGCGAATGGATCATGCAGCTGGTGGATTAATGCTCGCATTTGTTCTACTGATCCTTTACCTATAGCGTAGTTATCGAAATTGATCACCTTATCGGAGGATTAGATATGAATTGGAATACCAGAATAACCGAACTGCTGAAGATCCAGTATCCAATCCTTCAAGGCGGACTGGCTTATCTGGCTTACGCCGAACTTGCAGCGGCTGTTTCCAATGCCGGTGGTTTCGGCCAGATTACGGCGATGAGCCTCCCGGATGCCCAGGCTTTGCGGAGGGAAATCCGGCGTGTACGAGTGTTAACCGACAAACCTTTTGGTGTTAACTTTTCTATTGGCATGTTCCGTAGTGACCAGCTGCAGATGGTTCAGGTAGCTATGGAAGAGGAATTACCTGCGGTTACGATTACAGGCGGTAATCCAACACCTATATTGGAGCTGCTGAGTTCTACGCCGATTCATACCCTGGTGCTGGTCTCGTCCCGTGCACAAGCGCAAAAAGCAGAACTGCTCGGTGCTTCTGCGGTCATTGTGGTCGGATATGAGGGAGGGGGCCACGTCGGCCGTGACGAGGTAGGAACGATCGTGCTTGTTCCGGAAGTTGTCGATGCGGTTCGAATACCTGTCATCGCCTCGGGAGGAATCGGGGATGGCCGTGGCTGGATGGCTGCCCATGCTCTCGGTGCTGAGGGAATCCAGATGGGGACGAGGTTTATCGCAACCCGCGAGTGCAGGAACGCTTCGATCGTCTATAAGAATGCGCTGCTTGAGGCGGGATGCTCAGATACCATTGTGCTCAAACGTTCCATAGGCCAGCCTGCCAGAGCGCTCAGAAGCCCCTTAACTGAGAAGATTCTGAAAAGGGAACTGGCCGCACCAGGCCATGAAGCAATTACAAACCAAATCAGCGGGAAAGCCAACAAACGCCTGATTCATGATGGCTCCATGGAAGAAGGATTCGGATGGACAGGTCAGGTAGCTGGTCTAATTAAAGATGTTCCAACCGTCTCAGACTTAATAGAACGAATGGTTAGAGAGGCGGAGAATATAAGAAGCAAATGGGGCAAACCAAGCTGAACTTTGGAGTAAGAGGAAACTGACGGCACGTCTCAAGGTGAAGGAAGAGTAATTTCAATGTATATATGAGACAAATAGGTTATAAGGCCAAAAAAGACTATTCCAGAAATTACTTGGGTTAGTCTTTTTGTTATGGCTTCAGTGTCATCATGTTGCGTATCAGCAAATGTTGGACTTCCCTATTTACGGGTTGTCCAAATTGATATGTTCCTACTGCTATAATATCTTGTCAGCATAAACAGATTCATGTGAGCTTGTCTTGGAAGGGTTGCTAATAGTACGAATGTCTTTAAGCGGTGGTAGGCCAAAGAACCGTTTGTATTCGCGGTTGAACTGAGTCAGACTTTCGTATCCGACTTCTAACGCGGCTGAAGTGACATCAATATCGCCAGTAAGCAAAATTCTGCGCGCTTCCTGAAGTCGGAGTTGCTTCTGATACTGGATCGGGCTTAGTGTAGTGACAGCTTTGAATTTGTGATGCAAGGTGGAAGGGCTCATGCTGCCTACTTGGGCAATCTCCTCTATGGTAAGGGGACGTACATAGTTTGCTTTGACATAATGGATAGCCTTGCTGATGCCTGCAGCATCATGATGCAGTAGCATGTTGTTGTAGAAGCGCGCGCCCCCCTCATCGGTCAACAGGCGGTAAATCAACTCACGCTTAACGCTAGGTACGAGAAAAGCCGCCGATTCACTGTCGTTAGCCAGTTGCAGCAACCGCTCAAGCATTAGCAGTACTTCAATCCCTGTCTTACCAATAAACGCACCTTCAGTCAGTTGATTCTCGCCAAAGGCTTTAAGCTTGGCATCCAGAAAAACGGATGCAATCTCGTCAGTTGTAAAAGCAATCCGGACCGCTATATACGGCGCTTCCTGCGTTGCTTGGGATACCTGGCCTTTGATCGGCATATCGAGGTTGGATGCGATATAATCTCCAGCTCCATAGTTGTAAGTATTATTGCGAATAATCAGTGTTTTGTTCCCTTGAAGGACTACACATATCCCTGGCGTGAAAAATCCGTATTGAATCGTGGTCGGCCGATCTGCCTTCAGTAGCGAAATAAACGAAATGTCGGTTTCGCAGATACCAGGGGAAAAGGAATATGCACTGCAAAGGTGTAGCAACCGCTGTAAAACAACTGAAATCTCCTCGGTATTCTGGGGCATAATCGTCTTCCTCTCTATAAGCTGGCGCAACAAAGTAACATTCCGGCTTAGGTATCCATATCAAAATCATCGGAGTTTTAGGCAATAATCAAGCGCAATCCGACTATTTCCTCAATTATAATCTCATTATAATAAAAGACAAGGTCAACGGATAAAGGCCTGTAAAATAACATGAACTCAAATAAGGGAGTGAATTACATGTCAAAAGTGTGGTTAATTACGGGAAGCGGAAACGGTCTGGGCCGAAATATTACGGAAGCGGCGCTTGCCAAGGGCGAACGAGTAGTCGCAACAGCCCGTAAGATCGAACAGCTGGATGATCTGGTTCAGCAATACGGCGATCAAATCCGCGTTGCTACGCTGGACGTGACCATTGAGGAAGAAGCACAGGCTGCGGTAAAGCTCGCATTGGATGCTTTTGGGCGGCTGGATGTACTGGTTAACAATGCTGGTTATGGCGATACCCAGCCTTTCGAGCAGGTGACGTCCCAGGATTTTCGCCAGCTGGTTGATACCTGTTTCTTTGGGGTTGTGAATCTTACTCGTGCAGCTATCCCGATCATGCGGCATCAACGCAGCGGCCATATCCTTCATATTTCCTCAGCCGGTGGGCGGATTTACTGAGGCGGTCGCAGCGGAGATTGCCCCGTTCGGGGTCAAGATGACCGCCCTCGAACCCGGCGGCATGCGTACCAATTGGGGCAGACGCGCATTCGACAATCGTCCCTCCATGCTGCCCGAATATCAAGAATCCATTGGCAAAGTTCTAGAGCAGCTTGAATCCTATTGGGGCAACGAACCGGGCGATCCCGAAAAGGTCGCCGAGATCGTGCTCAAAGTTGCCGATGCAGAGACTTTGCCCGCTCACATCCTGCTCGGTGGTAATTCCGTCAAGATGATCCGTCAGATCGAAGAGGCACGGATGGCCGATGCCGAACGTTGGTCGGCAGTCACCGATTGGATCGATTTTGCTGAAAAAGGACCGATGCCGGCGTTGCCGACTCCCTGACCACCCTTGGGGATTTCGAAATTGACACGGGACCATTGACCGGTCCCGTCTAAGGAGATTATGTTGTGAATAAAAAAGTGGCAATCGTTACAGGAGCTTCATCAGGTATTGGTAAAGCAACTGCAATTCATTTAAACAAAGTAGGTTACACGGTTTTTGCGGGATCTAGAAGAATTGAACAAATGAGGGATCTAGAAGAAATCGGTATTCAAATTCTAAAACTGGATGTCACCGATGAAAAGTCAAACCAAGACTTTGTCGATTTTGTCCGTTCTACATCATCCTCTATCGATGTTATTGTAAACTCCGCAGGATATGGTTCTCTTGGAGCTATAGAAGATGTACCCTTACAGGAAGCTCGAAATCAGTTTGACGTTAACGTCTTTGGTGCAATGAACTTAACACAATTGATTCTGCCGATTATGCGCAAACAAAAGTCCGGAAAAATCATAAATGTTTCATCGGTTGGTGGACAAATTTATTCTCCACTTGGAGGTTGGTATTATGCCTCAAAACACGCACTTGAAACTTTGAGCGATACCTTAAGGAATGAGCTAAAACCATTTGGCATTGATGTTATTATTATTGAGCCGGGAGGTACAGATACAGGTTGGCAAAAGGTGGCAAATGAAACGATGAAGAAATCTACACCTAACAACTCTGCCTATCGAAAATTGGTAGAAGGATTTGCAGCGATTAGTTCAGATAATTATGCTACTTCCCCTGATAAGATTGCTAGTCTTATTCTTAAATCAATTAAAGTCAAAAAACCGAAAACAAGATACCAACCAAGTTTTCAGGAAACAATGATTATACTAGCTGCTAGAAAGCTTCCTTACAAATTATTTGACAGAGTGATAGAAGGTCAAATGAAGAGTATGATGAAATGAATCAGCATTAAAAGACAGGGCTCCCGAAGATGGGGATGCCATGTCTTTTACTTTTTTACCTCAATCTTTCAATCACTTCATTTACAGGGTTAACCTTTACCATATGCCTCATTTGCTGGTCTAAAGGGCACCTGCATCTCTTGCCGTATAGAATGACGGGAAAATCGGCCGATAATTTAATTCGTTTCTTATACGCGTGGTATCGACGATCATGTCCCATGGATCAAAATCCTGCTGCAGCGATTCTGAAGAAATCTCGCTATTGTTTAACTGCAACAACTCCGCAACGGAGATCGGCGCATCGTCGCCAACATTGTAGATCCGGCCATCAATACCTGGTGTGGAGGCTGCGAGCAGCAAGGCTTGACTTACATCTGCATGGTGCGCCATATGCATTCGTTTGGCTGGATGCCATTTGCTGGAAAACGGCATGAATTCCGCAATATGAGGATCGCCATCGCCATAGACAAAGGGAAGCCGTACGATGCGCAGTCCTAATCCCTGTTCGCGATGAAGCTGCAAAAGCGCCTCTTCGGCCTCCACTTTGGATTGAGGATAAGGAAAGGCCGGTCTCGGTTCGTCATCTTCTCGGTTTGGTCTTGAACGATTCCCGGAACCATAGACATTATTGGTACTGGAGAAAACAAGCCTTGGTACATCCGCCTGCAACGCAGCGCGAGCTAAAACTATGCTGCCATCGATATTGGCGATTCTGGTGGTATCCTCGTCCACACCACGGAATTGTGCTGCCAAGTGAACCACAACATCCATTCCCCGGAGAGCGTCAACATAATCGTCTGAATGCAACAGATCGCCTTCAATTACTTCAGCCCCCTGTCGGAGAAGCCCGTCCGCCTTTGCTGCGTCCCTAACCAACAGTTTCACGTGATGACCACGCTGCAACATACGCGGAACAAAACGGCTTCCTACTTTACCTGTGGCTCCAGTTACAAAAATGTTCATTTTTCAAATCCTCCTAATGTATTAGATGCTATGCTAGCAGTATAATAGAATGTGCAAATAGCATCCCTCCTGCGTTTATCGTATGATTGGGAGTGTCAGGATAAGGAGGAGTTATACGTGGAGGAGATTTCTTCCAGAATGTCGTTAGGTGAATTTTTGCGTTCACGCCGTGAACGTCTTACTCTTGAAGATGTAGGGGTAGTCTCCTATGGAAGACGACGGACCCCGGGGCTTCGACGGGAAGAGGTGGCCCAGCTTGCCCATATCGGAACATCCTGGTATATCTCTTTGGAACAAGGCAGAAATATCAATCCATCAGAGGATGTACTGAATAACATAGCAAAAGCGCTGCAACTGACTGAGGATGAACGTCACCATCTCCATCTTCTGGCAAGACCGGTACAAGAGGAAAGGGTAGATGATCAGCAATTAAATGCGGCCTTGGAACAGATGATCATGGCTTTTGATCCGAATCCGGCATTCATGATGGGAAAATGTTGGGATTTGCTCTTGTGGAACAAAGCTGCTGAGTTCGTGTTCCGCTTCCCGTCATTTTCAAGTCAAATGCAGAAGAAACCCAATTGGATGCGTTTTTTTTTGATGGACACGACGCAAAGAACGAACATTAAGGATTGGGAAGCCTAGGCACAAATCATCGTTGCCCGCTTTCGTGCGGATTACGCACACTTCCCTAATGATCCGAGATTTAAGGAGCTTATTGACGAATTTATGCAGACCAGCCAGCTGTTTCGCGAGACTTGGCCACTGCATGATGTTCAGGTCGTAAACGATTGTCACAAACGGTTGTACGATGATCGTATCGGAGAGATGGAGTTTCAACATGTAACCTTGCAACCGCCGACCCATCCGGATCTGAAAATCATGATTTATACAGCTTCAGCGGATACGGCTGCGCGTTTGCGAAGTTTAATGAATATCTGATATTGCCATGCTTGATGATGATTCTTTGCCTAAAGTGCTCAAAGGAGCCGCACCTCGAGTAAACCGAGCTGCGGCTCCTTTTCGTTCAATTTATTTGGAAGCACGCGGGATCGGAAGTTTCAGTCCGACGGATGCTGCTCCTTCTGCGATCAACGAGTTCAGCAAGCTCTTTCTGCAGATGATTGCTGGGTTCAGACATAAGATCCTCCTATAACAATCCTTATACTTCAAGTCCTAACTCTTACTCATGCCACTCTTCAGTAAAAGAGGTGGAACCCGCCAGTGATCAGCGGCATTACTCGCTCGGCCAGCTCGGAGGAGGACTCTATTCTTCCCTCCAGGTTCCAGCGGTAGGTTATTCCATATAGAGACCAGCTTAACAGGGTGGCTGCGGTTGCGAGCGACTTCGAATCTGCAGCGGTTGATGCTCTGGAAACCAGCTGAAGGACGAGTTTCTCGAGATGCAGCTTGATATTCTCTTCCAGCAAGAGGGCCACTGAATCGTATTTTTTGAAACAGTAGTGGCTTGTCTCATGATAGTTACATAAGGCCACAATAAGCTCCTGAAGTGTCTTCTCCGTCAAAGATCCTTCCGTATCAACTTTATTGAGTACCATATTCGTAAATGCGTCTAACAAAAAGGCTTCGAACAGCGCATATTTATCAGGAAAGTGTGCGTAGAAGGTAGCTCGGTTAATCGTAGCTGCTTTGGTAATGTCGCCGACGGTTATCGAGTTGAAGTCCATGATATTCAATTGCTGGACGAAGGCGTCCAGAATTAATTGACGTGTCCGAATGACACGCGGATCGTTTGGGTTGGGGGGAAGTACACCAGCCATCCTTTGAACACTCCCTCTTAAGTAAAGATAATAATCCTCTTATTATAAACATGTGTTGATTAGACAACAATTATTATCTTCCAATGCGACAGTTTTTTCTACTTCTTGCTTAAGCAACAACCTGGGCGGATTGTTGGTTGAAGCGCGGACTGGAGCTTGTTACTATTGCACTCATACCCGCTTTGAAAATAATCATTCAAACTTAAAGCGTATGCTTCCGAAGCCCTTTTGTTCGAAGCAGATTCATGTGGAGCCAACGCTCACAAAACTATAGGAGGCGTTATTCTTGACTAAACAACAGCAGCAAATCCATTCACTGGAGGCCCTATTTGAACCGTATACGGTTCATGAATTAACTATACCTAACCGGATTGTCATGTCACCGATGGCGCGTGCTTTTGCACCTGAAGGTGTGCCGGGTGAGGATACTGCCGGGTATTTCCGGCGGCGCGCCGAGAATGGGGTGGGGCTTGTGATCGCTGTAGGCATGATAGACCATCCGGCGGCATCCAGTGAACCCAGACTCCCTAATATGTATGGCGAAGCCGCTCTGAACGGCTGGCGTGAAGTAGTCAGACAGGTTCACGAGGCCGGGGGGACTATTTTCCCGCAGCTGGGTCATATGGGGATGATTCGCCCCATAGGATCTCAGCCTTACCCGAACGCCCCATCGATTGGGCCATCGGGACTTGATTTGCAGGGGCACAAAGTAAGCGAACCGATGACGGAAGAAGAAATTGCCAAGGTCATTCAGGCCTATGTCGATGCGGCAGTGAATGCACAACAGATTGGCTTCGATGGGATTGAGCTTTCCGCAGGCCATGGCTTACTGATTGATCAATTCTTCTGGGAAAAAACCAATCAGCGGACGGACCGCTATGGCGGTGATTTCTTGAAACGCACCCGATTTGCAGCCGAAATTGTGCAGGCAGTCCGAACTGCCGTTGGACCTGATTACCCGATTGCGATACGGATATCCCAATGGAAAATGGGGGATTACACGGCTAGGCTAGTGGATACACCGGAGCAGCTGGAGCAATTCCTGAGTGTACTGGTGAAAGCAGGAGTGGACATCTTCCATGTCTCGACACGACGATTCTGGGACCCGGAATTTGCAGGTTCAGAGCTTGGCCTCGCTGGATGGGTGAAGAAGCTCACCGGAAAGACAACAATTTCCGTGGGTTCAGTAGGGATGGACAGTGAACCTGCAGAAGATGAAGAAGCAGACCACCAAGGGCTGGAGGAGCTGATGAAGCGGCTGGACAATCAAGAGTTTGATCTGGTGGCTGTCGGACGCGCACTCCTTGGTGATCCGGCTTGGGCAAAGAAAATTCAGGAGGGCCGGATGGAGGACATTCAAGCCTTTACTCCTGAGGCGGCAGCCCATCTGTATTGATTGCGTGCTCATCATAAGAAGGTAACATTAGAGAACAAGAAGAAATGATTGCAAGAACAAACAATAAGGCTGCCAATCGGCAGCCTTATTGTTTACGTTTATTATCTATTATAACTACCTATAATAAATCGAATTTGAAGCTATTGGCTACCTTGACTCTTTCAGGATCATTATGTATATAACCCTGGATATTCCATTATGTCGCCTTAGCCCTCCTCTGCCTGATACGTCTTCTGGGTCCGGAGAACGGGGAAGAGCCAGAACATCCAGATGACGGAAATAGCGAGAGTACCGAGCCCGCCGATGACGGTTGCAGGCACGGCGCCAACCAGACCGGCCATTGTGCCGGACTCAAATTCGCCCAGCTGGTTCGAGGTACCGATGAACAGTGAATTGACGGCGTTAACCCGGCCTTGCATCTCCTGGGGCGTGTTGACCTGAACGAGTGTCGAGCGGATGACGACACTTACGACGTCGGAAGCACCGATAAGGACCAATGCGAAAAGAGATAGCCAGATGTTGTGGGAGACGCCGAACAGGATCGTCGCCAAGGCGAATACGACGAGTGAGGCAAACAGCATCTTGCCGATAGCTCTCTCCACCGAAAATCGGGTGAGGATCAGCGAGACGACGATCGCGCCGACCGCCGGTGCGGTGCGCAGCAGGCCGAGACCGAGCGAACCAGTCTTCAGGATATCCTCAGCGAAGATCGGCAGCAGTGCGGTCGCGCCGCCAAGCAGCACAGCGAACAGGTCGAGCGAGATGGTACCGAGAATGATTTTGCGGGCGAATACAAACTTCAGTCCGCTGAGGAACGTGTCCATGTTGACGGCATCTAGTTTCTTCACGAAATGAACGGTCTTGACGAAGAAAATCAGCACGGTCGACACAAGGAGTGCGACCAGCGATGCAATGTAAGCGGCGGAGATGCCCCAGATGACGAGCACACCTCCGAGTGACGGACCCACAATCATCGCCGTCTGCATCGCCGAGGCGGACCAAGCTGCTGCTTTCGGCAGCTGTTCGCGTTCCACGATGTCTGGCACAAGCGCAGCCGAGGCTGGGCCTTCAAAGGTGCGGCTCGCGCCAAGAAGGGCGGCGGCGGTCAGTAGATGAACCGAGCCGAGCCAGCCTTGCATACTGCCGAGGACAAGCAACAAGACCACAACGCTCTCTATAAGCTGACAGAGATAGACGATGGTGCGGCGGTCGTAGCGGTCTGCGGTCTGCCCGGCTGGCAGCGTCAACAGCAGCATGGGCAAGAATTGGGCAAGGCCGACGAGTCCTAGTTGGAAAGCGCTGTCCGTCAGCGCATACATCTGCCAGCCGATAGCGACGGACAGCA
The DNA here is from genome assembly GCF_009664975.1 of Paenibacillus monticola. Taxonomy (GTDB): domain Bacteria; phylum Bacillota; class Bacilli; order Paenibacillales; family Paenibacillaceae; genus Paenibacillus_AQ; species Paenibacillus_AQ monticola. Next base: position 73,308 of record NZ_WJXB01000007.1, on the reverse strand, counting down.
TTTGGAAAGCACTGGTTGAGAAAATCCGCGCGATCCATAACCGCAGGAACGAGCGGTTATGGAGCACGGACGAACCGTTTTCATTCAATGTAAGTCATCCTTTCAGGTGTTCAGGTCTTCAAGAGTGCATCTCGGGATGCTCGCGCCGAATTAGGGCATAGTCCTTCCCGTAACGATCTTCCAGCTCTTTCGCAAAATCGACCTCGATCCGCATCATCACAACATCGTGAAAGTACGAAGTCTCCAGCATGTTCAGCACTGCTGGATGATTGCTCTCCAGTGCCGAAGATGGCGCGTACCGACTGAAGCTGCCAAGGATCGCTGTCTCTTTATCCAGCAGCATCGAGAAGTTCCGCGACTTGTGCGGCCCTCCGAGCGGTACACTATGTACGATAACGCGTTCTAGCTCCGTCGGTACCTCACCGATGACCATCAGATGAACAGCGGTGCCCCGGCGCTCGGCGGCGAGCAGCGGTTCCTCTACCCAGTGCAGATCCTCAGCCCAAAGATCAACCAGAATCTCTTCCCTGGCATTGGCGGCGAGGCGGCGAATCGCCAGATCCACTTGCTGTTCGCCCTTCCAGTTGCTGAAGAAGGGCGGCGTCTCCGGTAGAGCAGTCAGTTCATTCTCCAGTAAACGGGCCGTACGCTCGAAATCAGATTGAAGCAGCTTGACAACTTGTCCGATCGGGATCGCCGCGAACGTGATAGGCTCACCTTCTACGGCGCGACAGACACCCTTCTCCACCAGGCCGCGCAGCGCGGCGTAGACGTTAGAGCGTGAAATCGACACCTGTTTTGCGACCTCATAGCCCGAGGAGGGCGGCTGACCGTGCAGCGCCAGATAGCAGCGAGCTTCCAGATCGGACAAGCCGAGTTTCCGTAGTGATTCGATCATGGAGTGGCCTCCTTCGTCAAATTTTATATTCTGAAGATGTTAGGCGTATTTTAAAATACTACTTTGATCAAGGGCGGTTGTCAAGATGCAATTCGGGAATAGCTAGCCTCTTATTATGGGCAGTATATACGTATTCGCTCTTGTAAACCCTCAAAGACTTCATCTGGCACTTCTCTGACTTTGATATCCCCGCCTAGGAAAAGTAGCCAATTGGTTGTTTCGGTCAATTCTTCGGGCTTATTAACATCGATAAAAGTCTTTAGAATGGCTGTGGTTTGATAAGGATTCGTATAGGATATAGATACTTTTAAAGGATGGTATTTTTTGAATTGGGCAATCGCTTTTGGACCAAGTTCAAGAACAAGGTTGATCACCTCTTCCTGCTTACTAAGTTTTTCTGAAATCTTTTTCTTACTTAATCTTTTTTCCGCGCTGTAGGGTATGACATCGGTGAGTTGATCGACAGGATAAATCTGCTTCTTCTCTTCGTTTAAATCAAAGCCTTCAATGAGCCAAAGGCTTTTTTCACGATAAAGATGCAAGAGATAAATGGGATAAGTCTTGATTACCTTCTCTTCTTCAATGGTAATCACTAAATAGCTATCCAAAAGAAGGAGTTGGATCAGTTTTTCTAACATGGGATGGGGGAGGTCTGAAAGATCAAGTAGGTCGGGATTATGGGGGTTGGTGCCTTCAAACAACAAGATTTGATTTAAAAGAAAAAGGTCATCTTGCTGGTTCTCTGAGATGAGGCCTAGTAATTTCTCAGCCAAAGACTGACGACTCTTTAGATAGGGAAGTTGTTGATTTCTTGTGGCTAAAAAGGCAATAAAAAGAGCTTTGACCTCATTATCGGTAAAGCGAACCGCGGGAAGGACAGAGTTGCGCATGACAAAATAACCCCCATCCCTCCCAACTTCAGCGACAAGTGGCATCCCCATGTCCTCAATTTCTCTGATATCTCTGATAGCTGTCGAACGAGAGATGTTAAATTCCCGCATGATTTCAGAAATGGTAAAGTGAGCGCGGTTGTTGATATAACGCATGATGATATTAATCCGTTCAACTTTTTTCATGGGGGCTCCTAAACAGTTTCATTTTCTGACATGATTTAAGGCTATGATATACATATCAAGTGATGAAGACAAGTCATTTGATTAATTCACAAAAAAGGCGGTTCTGAATATGGCAGATTATACGCTTGAACAGAAAGACAGCTTTACCGTATTAGGTTTAGGAACTGAGCTTAAGAGCGATTACACAGACTATGCCGGAATAAATAAGGAAAAATCAGACTTTTGGCAGGCCGTAAGCCAAGATGGAAGACTTGACACTTTAAAAGCCATTGCCACCAATGACTACATTTTTGCCGTGAACGAAGCGGTGAATAGCAAGATGATGCATTATGCTGGGGTCATGACTGAGGCAACGGCACCAGAAGAAGCAAGAGTGATCCAATTTCCGAAGGGGGATTACCTGGTTGTTAAAGGGGAAGAGAAGACGGCCGATGAACTGAATACTAAGCTTGCTGGCCTGGCTTTTGGACAAGTTTTGCCGGAAGTAAAGAATTTCGCCTATGTAGGCGGGCCGAATGCAACGGTTGAGATGGGGCAGCGAAACGGTTTGATTTTTGGTGAAATGTGGATTCCTGTTGTAAAGAGATAAAGGGAGGTATGCAAATGTCCTACATCGTTGATTATAAAAATGTGTCTACGATTGGCTTAGAGTCTTCACCTGTAGTAGAGACGCTTGCTGGATTACGTGCTAACGAAGCACGTTACTTCATGAATAAATACAAACATGAATTTACGGTTGTGCCCGCTAGCGAAAGCCAGGAGACCCTTGAGTATGTGAACCAAATTTTGAAAAAAGAACGTGATATTGAGTTTTCGGCCAAACCTTTAGAAACGTCGCGTTTTCAAGTGGAAAATATCCAATTTGCCTACGTCTTTTATGAGGATGGTCTAGCGGTCAATGTCATGTACACGGTTGATGACCCTAAGAAACGGGCCGTGGGTTTTAAGCTTTCTGAGGGGATGGAGATCCCAAAGGAATTAGAAGCAAAGTTTAAGTTTGCTAGGCAGAAGTCTAAGCTAGCTGGAACCATTCGGGGTTCGTTTTTAGTAATTAAAGGAGAATATTAAAGTAAGATTTGATAGGATAATAGGTGATCTCAAGAAATAGATAAAGACTAAAGGAAATTCTCACCTCTGACGGTGAAATCATAACAGGCAAGTACAACCGGGAAAATATGCCAGACGAAGCGATTGTAGGCCTGCCGGTTTCTTCTGGAGTGGTAGAGGGAAGCTAATGTGTTATTTTAAACATGGAAGACGCTGATATAGAAGATGGGGACATATTAGTCACCCCATTTACTGATCCTGGCTGGACACCCTTGTTTATATCTGATAAAAGACGGACAACGGATACGTCTGAATGGAACAGAAGGGTATATCGAAATATTATAGCGGCTGCTTACGACAACTAAGAACTACGTCAGAGTATCGAGTTTGGAAGGACTACTGTCAAAGGGTTCCATGACAGAACGCTGTCATGGAACCCTTCTTTACGGCTGATTGAACCTCATATTTAGTGGGAGCTCAACTTATTAAAAGCCTTATCCGGTATCACTTCCATTGGGATTTGTGCCCATTTGGCCGTATAGTCTCCCTTGGCAAGTACTCTAACATAGGCGTCCTGCTCCTGTTCATTACTTGAAGAGAAAGTGATTTTTATCTTTTCCCCCTGTGCTGTATAACCGCTCAGATTATATCTGTAGCGGATCCATTCATCTTTACCTTCCTGCTCGGCTGGTTTATTGATTACTGCATAGACATATTTCTCCTTATACAGCGGATTGAATTGATCAAAATCCCGTTTAAACGTTACATAGAAACCTGCGAAAATCACTACAGCAATAAGAATAAAAGCAACTTTTTTTTTCATAAGAATACCTCCGTTAATGGTTTTTTATAACATGGCATGTTTAACAACTTTCCGGTAGTAACCAAGCGTGAAGATTGCGAACAGGAAATAAATGGCCGTATAGGCAACTATCGAAGTAACTGCTGGAATAGTAATGTCCGAAATAATCATGAAAGAAGCCGCTTTAACTGCGAAGAACGAATGCAGTATTCCAATAAACAGCGGGAGCAGAAACACAACCATCTGCTTTCGCACAATGCCCTTCATGATCATCTTCTCGTCAAAACCGAGCTGACGCAGCGTCTTGAAGCTCTGCTTTTCCTGCTCTGCCTCAGTCATTTGTTTGAAATACAGAATGCTTCCAGTAGAGGCAAGAAATGCCAGTCCCAGAAAGGCGGCTATAAAAATTAATAATCCGGATAACTCCAGTGCACTTCTATATTGTGAATAGAAATCGTATGAGAAATGGTCGTCTAGTTTATATTTCTCATAAAGGGAGGAGGCGAGCGCAAGCTCCGCTTTGTCTGAAATACGATACGCGTCAAACTGTACCTTCTCAAAATCGAGAGTTTTAAACATTTTATCTTCAATGTCTTTCAACGTAGCTTCAGACACTACCATCTGACTTCCGAATATATTGGAATTAAGCATATTCTCCAATACTAATTCATTTAGTGTATAGCTTACGTTCTGTCCATCTGCCTGGAGCTCAATCCCTGTGGGATAACGTTTGGAGAGATCAATATCGTCAAATGCATTCAGTCCCCCGGCATTGTATTGTACTGCATCACCTTTGGAAGGTACGGATACATTTCTCCCCGCCTTATGAAGCTGTTCGGCCGGAAGCCATATCAACCTTTCCTCTATACGGCTGGATTCATCTAGCCGATTCAGAATAACTCCAGTTGTCCGGATCGCTTGAATGGTATGGTGGTTGAAGTGAATGCCTTTGCTCTCCAGCTCGCTCGTAAAGGCTTGTGTATCCTGTAGCCTATTCTCAAATGCGAAATCATCAGGCATAGCCAAGCGGGTGTCATGCTCTGCTGAGTAATAAAAAGAATAGGCCATAGTAACCAGTGTGATAGTTAAAGCGGATAATACAGTAATTAAGGTGAGCGAGTTGGCAGAACCTTTCATCCGGTGCATCAGCGGAGCAAGCGACAGGCTGTTATACAAGCCAAGATGCCCTTGTTTCCGGCGGCGAATCCAGGAGAAGCACCATTTGATCGTCACACGAAACAATATATATGTTCCTGCTATAGTAGATAAGATTACCATTAATGCATTCACGACCAATTGCTCATCTACCATGCGACCCGATAATTCATAGCCATAGCCAAGAAGCACAATACCAAGCACGGCATAAATCGCTGTAAGAATAGATGCTAGAACAGACGGAGGCTGGCTGGATAAGTCAGGCTGCTGATCAGCTTGAAATAAATTTAACAGCGTACTGCGGTATATCATGAATATCATTTGAACGGAAGTAATAACAACGACGAGAACAAATACGATTGCTGTATCAAAGGCTGCAGGTAAGGAAAAGTCAATGGCCGGCAACCCATCCAATGAGAGCAATTTCATTAAAATCAGGACAAACAGACGGGACACCAATGCTCCACAGATAATCCCTGAGATTAGTGCACCAAAGCCGAGTAGTACGTTCTCAATGATTAAATAACGGGCAACTCTACCTTTAGATAGACCGATGAGCTGGTACAATCCGATTTCACGGCTGCGCCGGCGTAGAAAAATCTGGTTGGATGAGATGGTGAAGATTACAATAATCACGATAAGCAGGATGGCTGCAGACTGAAAAGCTGTCAGAAATTTATCACTTGATTCCAGCATGGACTGAACCTGCTGATCGTGCTGCAGGGAAGAGAAGACGAAGAACAGACTCATACTGAAAATCAGTGCGAAGAAATACAAGTAGTAATGCTTCACATTCTGCCGCATGCTGCGAAGTGCTAATTCAAACACTGTCAATATGGTCGCCCCCTAAAACAGCCTGCACATCGATGATTTCCTTAAAGAACAACTGCCTGGATTTCTCTCCCCGGTACAGTTCGGAATAAATTTTCCCGTCCTTTAAGAACACCACACGGTTACAGTAGCTGGATGCGACCGGATCATGCGTGACCATGATAATCGTAACCTTTCTTTTCCGATTCACCTCCTCCATTACTGACAATAACGATGAAGCGGATTTGGAATCCAATGCACCCGTAGGCTCATCAGCAAAGATGATGGATGGCTGATGAATAAGGGCACGTCCAGCTGCAGTGCGTTGTTTCTGTCCACCGGATATTTCAAACGGATATTTATGCGACAATTCCTGAATTCCCAGTACATCTGCGATCGCAGTGAACTCATTATCTGCCTGCTGTTTGCTTATTTTGCTAAGGGAAAGTGGTAGAAGGATGTTCTCCTTTACTGTCAACGAGTCTAGAAGATTGTAATCCTGGAAGAGGAATCCGAGCTTGTTACGGCGGAAAGCGGAAAGTGCAGTATTGTTCATAGTAGAGATATCTTCGTCTTCGATTAAGATTGTGCCATCTGTTGTCCGGTCAATTGTCGCAAGTACGTTAAGCAATGTTGTCTTCCCTGAACCGGAGGGACCCATAATGCCGACAAACTCTTTGCGGAGAATACGTAAATCTATTCCTCTTAATACCTGTTGTGCGCCGCCCTTTGAACCATATGATTTCTGAACATTGCGAGCATGTAGAACTGTTTCTTGTTCATTCAGTACATTCATGTTGAACCTCCCAAATTTGATTGTAGCTTAAGTTTACAATTGATTTCCCCTGACGTCGCACGTTTTGGGTGACGAATAGAATAGGTACGTGACAATAATGTCATGTTTGGTTTTGCATCAAAAAAAACAGTCAAGATTATTCTTGACTGTTTATAACGTGATATTTTCCTCTTGTCCTCTTCTAACCGTTTCGAATCCATTGGGATCCGTAAAAGTGATCCGCATCGTCGTACCTTGCGGCTGACCAGGTAGAACATGAAGTGTAACACCTATTTTCCCTGCTACAGTTTGGGCAAGATAGAGCCCGAGTCCGGTAGCAGCATTATGAATTCTTCCATTCTCGCCAGTGAATCCCTTATCAAAGATACGTGGCAAGTCATGCGGTTGTATTCCGGGACCTTCGTCAATCAAATCCAGGATAACATTCTCTTTTTCCGTCATCGTTGTCAAGAACGTAATCGCCTTGTCGGAGGGACTGTATTTAATGGCATTGGTCAATAATTGCCGGAGGATGAAGCGGCACCATTTGCGGTCCGTAATGACCATGGCATCCTCTCCTTCGATGCTGACTGCCAAATTCTTCTCCATACACCAGGGAGCCAGTTCCCGGATTTCTTCTACCACAAGACGTTGTATCGAAATTCGTTCAAGCACATAGTCCGATTCAAGGGCAGAAAGGCGTGTCATATACAAATGACGGTCTATGAGTAAATGGATCCGCAGCCATTCCGATTCTATTCTACGTAGGTCCGGATCACTCGGGCATGCATCCAAAATCAGTTTCATAGCGGTAAGAGGAGTTTTAACCTCATGAATCCATGAGGCAGTAAAATCATTTTCGATCAGCTGGGCTTCCTTAAAATGAGAAAGCTTACGTTTGAACTGATAAAAGGCCTCTCGTAATACATCGTTCATTATGCCATCCAGTTTATTATCAGGTTCGGGAAGGCTCTCCATCCAGTCCGAGGCCATGATTTCTTGCAGCCTGGATATCGCTGCTGCATATTTGGTTTCTTTCTTGTATCGCCATAGAAAAAATACAAGGAATAAAATTACATATAAAGTATTTAAGTAAAGGAGAGATATAAATTCCACACTCAATCCTTGTTCGAAAAAGATAAGTGAATCGGTCAAACCCAGCAGCCCGACAAACAGCAAAATCCAGCTTTTTCTTGTAGCGATGTAACGGATTAACATGGGACCTATTCCTCCTATAAAGTGACGGCCATATAACCCATCCCTTTCTTTGTCACAATCGCGCCTGAAAGTCCAAGCTGTTCTAATTTTTGCCGCAGACGGGTGATATTGGCTGTAAGGGTATTATCGTTCACGAACTGCTCGTCTTCCCATAGCTTACGGATCAAGTCATGACGAGAGATAACGGCATTGTTAGCTTTCACGAGTGCGATCAACAAAAAAAATTCGTTTTTGGTCAAATCTGCTTCCTCGTCTGATTTTCGGATAACACCTCGTTTTAAATCGACCAAGGCACCGTTCCATTCGAGAATATCTGCCTGGCCTTCTCCATAAGAATAGGTTCTGCGAAGAATAGCCTGAATTTTGGCATACAACACATTCGCATGAAAGGGTTTCTGGACAAAATCATCCGCTCCCATATTAAGCGCCATGACCATATCTAAGGGGTGATCGCGTGAGGACAGGAAGATAATAGGAACTTCGGATACGGAGCGGATTTCTCTACACCAATGAAAACCATCAAATTTAGGGAGCGTAATGTCCATGATCACGAGATGAGGTTGTTGATCCTGAAAGGAACGCATGACCTCGTCAAAATCATCCGGTTTCGTAACCCGAAACGCCCAAGCTTCTAGGCCAGTCTTCAACGCTTCAAATAACGCATGGTCATCTTCAACAACAAATATCTTAAACTCCATAGAGTGAACCTCCATATATTCAACATTATTATAAAACCAATTCCACCACAGAAGTTCATTTGACAGAAGCGACCTCATGAAAAAAGTCTACCACGTTCACTACCTTACTTCAAAACCTAGACTTCTTTGAAAATGAAACGGTGCAACGAAACGTAATTTGGGGATTCCCAAGAACCTATTGCTGGTAGATTCGACAATCATTACGGTGGAGACAGCATTAATCATTTGTTTGAAGCACTTGCTCAACGAGGACACATTTATATCATTGGTTTCCTGAAAAGTATGATGGCAGAAGTTAACTTATTTTCACTATTAGCAAATCAAGCTAATATACAAGGTATCTATGTAGGTCATCGAAAAGCGTTTGATGATATGAATAGAGCATATGAAGAGTTGAAAATCTAGCCAGTTATCGATACGGCTTACTCATCCGTGGGGCTTTTGGGAAAAACGTTATCCGAGTATCTTGAAATATTGTAGTGGCAAACTCCACTGATGCTATATTATCTGAGTTCTGTGTTAAGAGGCATTTCTGCCGTTATTTAGTTCATAATCTCCGTTCTCCTCACATATTTTGTAAAGGTGGGTTATAACGTTGAGGAGAGGATGCTGAAGCAATGGTTTTATACAAGAAAATGAATATCGATAGTCTGCAAATCTTTTTCCGTGAAGCAGGGCACCCGAGCCATCCGACGATGATTTTGCTGCATGGTTTTCCTAGCTCCTCCCATATGTTTAGAGATTTGATTCCTCTTTTGGCAGACCGCTTTCATGTCATTGCTCCTGATTATCCTGGGTTTGGAAATAGCAGTATGCCTGCGGTAGATGAATTTAATTACACCTTTGAAAATTTATCTCTAGTGATGGAGAAGCTTATAGCTATGCTTGGTATTTCACGCTATCTCTTATATGTCCATGATTATGGAGGGCCTATTAGCTTCAGGCTGGCCATTCGCAACCCTCAGAGCATTATTGGCTTTGTTATTCAAAATGCGGTTATCAATGAGCAGGGGCTGGGAGAGCCGTTTGATCTCTTTAAAGCACTTTGGGTGAACCGTAATCCAACATCCGAAGCGGCTTTTGCCGAGTTTCTAACGTTTGATTCTACCAAAAAGCAATATATAACGGGAGTTTGTCAGCCTTATCTGATCAGTCCAGATGGCTACTCGATGGATCAGTTTTTTCTGGATCGTCCCGGAAACAGACAGATCCAGCTGGATCTGGGCTATGATTATCGAACCAATGTGGAACTGTACCCTGTCTGGCAGCAATACCTACGCACATATCAGCCGCCTGTGCTTGTCGCCTGGGGGAAAATGATTTTATTTTCACCTTGGAAGGTGCCCTTTTCTTCAGTCATCTAGTAAACCATATTGAAACCTGCTTATTATGCGGCGGACATTTCGTGTTAGAGGAGAAAAGCCATGAGGTCTCGGAGCTAATCAAAGGATTCTATCTGAAATCGGATATTCACTGATAACTGCCATGTCTTTTCCAATTCAATAGCTCGTCGGCCCCGAATTAAGCTCCAAGGATCTTGAGATCTTTGGAGCTTTCGTTATGTTGAAGCAGGTATGGGGAAAACGGCAGATACAATATTCAGTCAGAGGATGTGCAAGATGATCAGATTAAGAAATCGCCATGAAATAAACGATATTATACTAAGCAACCGACAATTTATACTGGTGGGGAGTTAATATAAAATTCGGATATAAGAACAGTCGAATTTTGATGGATACAACAAAAAACATAAAGAGGCCAAGTTACAAAACTCGGCCCCTTCCGTGGTATGCTATTAATATTTAATATTTAATAATATACCATCCGCTAAATGTAGAATAATTTAGACCATTTCCATAATTGCGATTAGCTGTTTGTGGGTTACGAATTGACACTCCACCTGCATCTCTAAAATCAATAGCAGTTAAGCCTCGTTTGTGTGACCAGCATTAATTATGCTTGTAGTTGTTAAACTCGAGAAAATACTTCCAGCCTTTTCACCTAGTTGTAATTTGTGCCCGGAGTAAGTAGATATGTTTAACATATAGGCATAGCAATTAGCCTTATCAGTCAATGGCGCCCAAACACTAGTATTATAAGGATGTTCGTATCCACCAGTTAACATTGTTTCAAGTAGCTGCACTCCTATGGATTTTTTAGCATCCTGTTTTGATTCAGAAGAATTTTGACTGTATTGTGTTTCATTGATTGGTATATCATTGTTTGGTAAAACTGCTTTATTTTTTGTGGAATCAAATCCTGCAGGTCTATAATTGACTTGTAATTGCACTTCTTCGGGTAAGCCGTTAAACCATTCCAACCACTTTTCTGGATCGGGATTAAAAGATGCCAAAGGATCAACAGATGATTCCAGTTGATTGGTTGAAACATTTAGTAAATCATTTTCGTTATTACTGGTACTTGCAAATACTGGTGTTGTAAGCAAAAACACCATTATTAACGTTGTGAGCAAAGATAGCAGTTTTTTCATTCAGAAACCTCCTAATTTTTTAAACACACAATTCCACCATTTCTCACCTTTTTTTATATTTTTAGAATTTTTACCTTTTTATGGTGTAAATATTTTCTATAGATTACCAGTAAATTTTTGGTAAATTGGAGGGACTTTAATGACACTAGTAAAATGCTTTAAGTTTTCAATGACATTATTATTCGTTTTAACTATTTGTTCAGCATGCCAAAGCAATAGGGAAGAAGGGCCCAGTGAATATATTTCATTAGATGAATTAAAAAGCTTATCTGAAAAGGGCGTATCGCTGAATTGGGACGATTTCAACAAGTATTCTTTTGAGGATATCGGATCAGGATTATATATAAGAAAGTACAAAATCGAAGGAGGGCACCAGTTGTTTATTAAAGGTAAAAGCCTTGAGAGTCCACCTGATAAAATTTACGTTGTTAATCAAAGCGGTAAGGAACTAGATCTCACTCAAGATTACTTGAGTGAATTGTATGAGTTGAAGTAAAAGGTCGTTTTTGAGACGATTGAAACGCTTCTGAGTATATATTACATTGGTGCTCATTGTATCTGGGGCGGTAATGGCTTTTGTCGTATTCTATAATCTGATCAATATCAATGTGTCCGAGCGCATTTGCAAACTGTCGACCATCAAGGTGCTGTGCTTCTATGACAATGAAGTGACAATGTATATTTACCGGAGAAATATCCTGCTGAGTCTGCTCTGCTTTGCTTCCAGTTCGGGTCTCGCCATCGTACTACACTGCTTCGTCCAGCTGACGGTCGAGCAATATTTATGCCGTGCTCTTAACTGTTCACGGACATCGTCATGGTCCACCATGCACACGAAGCTCAAACGGATGCATATGATTGAGTCGTTGAACTCTGTGGAATAGAAGTTGAGGATGTAAAGACCCTTTCTGGTAGTTGAAAGGGTCTTTTCTTGTGATAGCGGCAAATTCATATGCTCATAGAAACCTTTTGCCTGTGGGTTCTTTTCATTTACAACAATACGATGGACTTCAGGGCTTACAAAGACGCTAAGTAGCCAAGTGGCTACTAGCGTCATAGGTATAGGTAAGCAGTTGGCTGATCTCCTCCATATCTTGCAGAGCAAGGGAGCGATTCCTTATTTTTGATTTAATTTCACAGTAATAAAATGGGAGAGAGAATGCGTTAAAAACATGCGAAATTGGTATTTTAATGCAGTTGAATAGACTATAATAGTTTTCACACAGGGCTTTTGTCCTGATATTTGTAACAATAAAGCAACTCTATTTTGTACTCATCTTATAGTATAGGAGCTAATCTTATGAGTGATTTATCCAAGCTGAAGAAGCAACAATATACCAACTGGTTAAAACGGAAAAGAAAATCGAACGGGGAACTATATTCCGAGAACACTGTAAATTCATATGCTTCCTCATTAACGACCGCCCCCGCCAGACTTTCAGGAATTGAACTGGAAAATACCAATGTTTACGAGATTACTTCGGCTGATTATTTTCATGGGATAAGACGGCGTATAGAAAAAGCAGAGAATTTCGATGAAATTAATGTAAAGGCGGGCAACAGAGCATTTCAATATGCTCTTGAGTACTATGAAGATTTCTTGCGTGAACAGGAAAAGGGAACTGATATGGCTGCTGCTGAAGATTCCTCTAATTCAGTTATAGCGGACAAGACTTCGGCTTTGGCAGTGACCACCAGACTGCCATCTGCACTGCTTGATAAAAACATCATTCTATATGGCCCACCGGGTACAGGGAAAACATATAACACAGTTACATATGCAGTCGCAATCATTGAGAACAAACCCTTACATATTATTTTGGATGAAGTGAAGAACAGTGGTTACGACGTAATTCTGAAACGCTATCGCTCTTATAAAAATAAAGGACAAATTGATTTCACGACATTCCACCAATCTTATGGCTACGAGGAGTTTATTGAAGGTATTAAGCCAAAGATTCAGCAAGGTGACGAGACGGGGCAAATTAGGGATGAGATTGCTTACGAGATAAAACCGGGGGTATTTAAACAATTCTGTGAAAAAGCGCAAATACCGGTTATACAGGACAGCAATTCGTATGGAATCCGCAAGGAACCAGTCATATGGAAGGTCTCGCTTGGTGGCTCCGGCCAGAACCAGGTGAAGCGGGATTGCTTTGACAATAACAGAATCCGTATAGGGTGGGACTCTTATGGAGAACGAATTACGGATGAAACAGATTTTAGGGAATATGGTGGAGCGACTATCCTGTCCCGGTTCATGAGCGAGATGGTAATTGGTGATATTGTTTTGATTCTTCACGACGAAAAAACCATTGATGCAATTGGAGTTGTGACAGGTGAATATGAGTGGATAGATGAAATGGAGGATTACAAACGGTCCCGCGAGGTGAAGTGGCTTGCTAAAGATATTCGTGGGGATATTTACGCGCTCAATGGAAACAAGGTCTTGACACTAGGTTCCGTTTATAGACTGAATAGAATCACGCTTGCAGATGTACTGGTTATGATGAAAGCTAACAACAATGTTCTAGGTACAGCCATTAAGGAAAATGCCAACAACTATGTGTTTATAATCGATGAAATTAACCGTGGCAACATCTCGAAAATTCTCGGGGAGTTAATTACGCTGATCGAGCCGTCTAAACGTATCGGACAATCGGAGGAAATCACACTACGACTGCCTTACTCTCAAGAAGACTTCGGGGTTCCTGGTAATGTCTATCTTCTTGCAACGATGAATACTGCTGACCGCTCGATTGCCCGGTTGGATACAGCGCTCCGCCGTCGCTTTCATTTTGCCGAAATGATGCCGCAGCCAGAAATACTGGAGACTCTATCCGTTGGCAACGAGGTTATTGAACTGTCTTCCATGCTTGCTGCTATGAACCGCCGTATTGAGGTCCTGTATGATAGGGAGCATATGATCGGACATGCCTATTTCATCTCATTAAAAAGCCACTCTGCTCTGAATGAGCTTAGCCATATTTTCCGCAATACGATTATTCCTCTGCTGCAGGAGTACTTTTATGAAGATTATGATAAAATCCGGTTGGTGCTGGGAGACAACAACAAGCCTGAGAGTGAACAGTTTATTCTGGCTAAGAAAACGAATATAGTCGAGCTGTTTGGTAATATGAATAGTTTTGATTTTGATGACGAAGTGGCCTATGAAATCAATAACGTAGCATTTGGACAAGTTGAAGCCTACAGCAAAATATATAGACACAGTTCTTTATGATGAACCGGGAGAAATATACCATTAAAGAATACGACTCGTTTACCAAAAATCCGGATGTAAAGCTTCCGAATTACTACTATATTTCAGAAGCTATTTTTGATTATCTGGAGCAGTTTGTGTTGTCCAACCGCCTGGAATCTGATACAGAACCATTAGAACTGATGGTGCTAACGAGCAGACGTGGAATTGGCAAGGTCATTAGCGCCCGTAATTATGTGGGTGTGATTACTATGAATAATGGAATACAGATTGAGATCTTACCTAAGCTGTATTCACGGGATAAAGAAAGCTCTGAGGGGGAGACCAAACAGATATTTCTAAAGATGCTGAAATCCCTCAAACAGATGCCTTATAAGCATTTTAATGTCTCCAGTCTGAATCAGGAGAAATACAGTATTCTCAATATTTTCATCAAGATGTTCATTGAAGAAGCCCATATTCTGGATAAAAAAGGGTTTGAATCCTCTTATGTAGGTTATGAGGATAATGAGTATTTTTACAAAGGCAAACTTAAATTTTCTGACCATATCCGGCTAAATGCGGTGCACAAAGAGCGGTTCTACATCGAATACGATGTATTCAGCGTAGATCGACCGGAGAACAGATTGATTAAATCAACGATCGGGTTGTTACAAAAGGTCTGTTCCAGTAGAAAACTGCTGAAGGATCTGTATACCTTATCAAATGCGTTTGAATCTGTAGAGTTCTCTACAGATTACAATAAGGACTTTGCAAAAACCACAGACGATCGGAATATGAGAGAATACCAAACCATTCTCCAGTGGTGTAGAGTATTTCTGAACAGGAACAGCTTCACACCGTTTCTAGGAAGCGGAGTGGCGTACGCTCTATTGTTTCCCATGGAAAAGGTATTTGAAAGCTATGTTGCTGGACAATTAAAAAAGTTGTTGACTCACCCCAAATATCTACTGATAACACAGCACCGGCTGCACCATCTCTATAACGAACCTGAGCAGCGGTTCTTTCTCAAACCGGATATCGTAGTTACCCATGATGGGCTTACAGTTATCCTGGATACCAAGTGGAAAATGCTTTCGCCAGATAGAGATTACGGAATCTCGCAATCCGACATGTATCAAGCCTACGCTTATCATAAGAAATACAATGCCCAGACTGTAATTCTCGTAAATCCCTGGACAATGGCTGTGGCTGAGAAAAAAGATCCAATTGTGTATAGAAGCACTGACGGGGTCACGATTCAGGTTTATTTAGTCGATTTGAGTGAAGAGAGTGATGGTTTGGTGAGGTTGGGACACTTGATTGAGGCGAGTTTGCTAGGAGATTAAACGTTTTATTAGCCTGACAGCCATAATAATTGTGGAGGTCAGGCTTAATTAATATCAGGAGGAAATTCAATGAGTAATTATGATTTCCATAGATTATTAGAGCCAATGGAATTTCAGGAGTTTGCAAGAGATATCGTACAAAAAAGAGATGGGATTTTTCTTGAATCATATAAGGAGGGCAAAGATCAGGGAGTAGATGGAGGCTGTTTTAATATTGATAATACTATTATTCTCCAGGCAAAAAGATGGAAGTGTGATTACCGTACTCTGTATAGGCATTTGAAAAATAAAGAAAAAGATAAAGTTATTAAACTTAACCCCGACCGTTATATATTAGGGGTTTCTATGGATTTATCAAAAGAAAATAAGGAACAAATAATAGAATTATTTTCTCCTTATATCGTAGACAGTTCAGATATTATTACTGAAAAAGATTTCAATAACTTACTTGATGATGATTTATATAAGGCTGTTGAAAAGAAATATTCTAAACTATGGTTGCCAAGCACATCAATATTGCAAAACATGTTAAATGGTACTGTTCATAGCGTGCTTTTGCAGGAATCAATAAGAGAGTTTGAAGAAGCACTGAAAAAGTCTGCGGTTTTTGTGGAAACAGAGGCTTATGGCAGAGCTATGAAGATACTAAATGAAAAACGGGTAGTAATTGTATCGGGTGAACCTGGAATGGGGAAAACTTCTATTGCCTATCAATTGGGCAGATTTTTTGTCCAGCGAAAAGGATATGAAGAGTTTTTCTGGATTAAATCAGTAGACGATATTTATATAGCACAAAGGAGCCCAGGGAAGAAAGTAATAATATTTGATGATTTTTGGGGCAGCACATTTCAGGAAAGTTCAATAGCTGGCAAAGATGAGCAACGCCTCGCAAAAATTATTGAAAGAATTAAAATAGAGAAAAATTGCATCCTGATACTAACAACTAGGGAGTACATATTAAAACAGGGTTTGGAGAAGCATGCAGAGCTCAAAGAGGTAATAGGAAAGTATAAATTAGAATGCAGATTAGAGGAATACAGTGAAGTGGAGAAAGCCAGAATATTTTTTGGTCATCTGCAGCAATCCAAATTAAATTGGCAGCAAACTAAGGAGTTATTCCGTGAACACAAAGAAATAGTAAGACATGCGAATTATAACCCCCGAGTAATTGAAATGTTTCTACAAAATGTCGAGTTAAACGAGCATCCAAAGGAATGCGTTGAGCACTTTTGGGACTATATTGAACGGCCAGAGAATTTTTGGAATGCAATCTTTAACAACCTTTCTTCAGAAGCAAAATTGCTCTCAGTTATACTATTGATATCCCCAGTGCCTTCACTAATCGACCATATTAAGAAGACATACTATAGATGTCTGAAACAAATGCAGAGAGTTATTGATAAAAAGAACTTTGCAGAAGTAGTTGATGAACTCGAGAAAACAGTTATTAAATCAATGGCCCTTGATGATGAATATACAATTATAGTTAAATTTCAAAATCCCTCTGCACAGGAATATATTTTCAATTATTTGCGTAATAACATAGAGCATTATTTTGAAATCTTATCGCATGGAAGTTGTTATCATGGGCAATTAACATATTTATTGAATCATTACACCCGGGACTCAGAAGTCCGGTATTCAGCATTAATGAAAAAGTGTATTGATAATTTTGAATCAATGCCCTTGATACCGAATGATTATCGGGAATACTTAGATTCTAACGAATTTGAATATTATTATGATTCCTTAGAGGAGACTACTCAGTTAGTCCGCTTTTATAGTATTTTATGTGGTTATAGTACAAGAATGAAGACCGACTTCTCAAAATTTTTTATCAACTATATTGAAAATTACAATGAACAGATGCGTGATATACAAGTGGAGATTGACGATTATAATCTAGAAATGATTTATCGTTTAGTAATCATTCGATATCTGGAATGCGGTCTAAAATTGAACGGTATGGAGATCATTCATATTTATTTCGAAAGAATATGCTTTGAAAATGGGGATTTAGATGTCCATAAGTTTCAAGAGGTTTTTCCTAATGAGTATTCAATGTTTTTACACGATAATAGACAACGCATTCAAAAATATATTGAAGAATATTTCGAACACAAGTTATCGGTATATATAGAATTAAATAACGTTAATTATTGTAAATTCATAGTCAATCAAATCTTGGAAAGCTTTAATACATATGAACTTCCATATACAAGCGAATTTAAAACGATTGTAGAAAGTTATATGAGCTTTTTGAATGAAACGGAAGAGGAACTTGATGAAGACCAGGAAGAAGATTTTGAAGAAGACGCAGAATGGAAGGCAGAGAAAATAGCTTATGATGAAGTAGTAGAAACTTATACAAAAGAAATATTAGGAGAAGTATCGTACTTTTGGGAAGAGGACTTGCAGGACTTTATACGCGGTAGTCACATTGATGAAGAGCTAAAGTATGAACTGTTAGAGATACAAGATAGTGAAGAATATTGGTACATTCGAGAATTTATGGCGGATGAAGAATCGTTTCTTTTTTTAGAGAAAAATCTACTTGAATCTAAACAAATCTTTAAACAACCAATGCTATTTATTTCACACCTACTAGCTATTCTTGCATCAAAGACAAATGTTGATCAAAAAAAACTTATAAGTTTTCTTATAAATTTTTGTTCTGAAGTCATGTACCGAGAGAATGCTAAATTTACAAAAGATGAAATAATTTCAACTGAGGCGTACACTTTAAATTTTGAATACGATGAACAATATTTGGAATTGATGATTGAAGGTGGATTGTTTATAGAGCAGGGGAAATGGTGTAAGCTAGTTAATATTTTACTTGTAATGATACCTTACGGCATGGTAATTGCAGGTATGAATAAAGACGAGAAGAGTGACTTCTATAATTCTATGGATATGGCAGACCAATGGCAAAAACTACGTGCTAAAAGAAAAAAAGAGTTTGTAGTAGAAGATAGTACGTATCTAACTGATATCGGATTCTATTACTTTGAAAATACTGAGTGGGAAAAGCTGTTTCTAAAACTTTTCCTAGAATTAGACCCACATGACTATCTAGATTATTATGTAGTTCCAACAATTCAAAATTACTTTCAAAAAATAAAAAAAGAATCACATATAGATACGGCTTCATTTATTTTAAAGGAATTAGATTTCCGTCTCGATATTAATAAACAAGGAGAAAATGCAGGTGGTATGGCAAGTATGCCATTTGTTTGGACCTTAATCGAAAGTTTGGATCTAGGATGCGGTTTTGACATAGTACCCTATGAGTTTTCTGAGGAACAAATGAATTATATATCGAGGCAATTTGATTTAGTACAAGACGGAACTGAAGAGGTTTATAAAATCAATCTCGGTGAAATCACAGATGTAGACATCATTTCAAAATTAGGAATAGATGACTCAGCAATAAAACTACTTGATGAGATTGAGAACAATTTAAGGGAATTAATTATAAAACATACTGATTAATAGGCTGCATTCAATCAAGTTTAACTTGAACTCTTCGAAGTAACTATAAAATCAGTAATAATTGATAAATGGTGACAGGAATTTTTTGATAATTAGTACAACGACTTGTAACAGATCGAAAATAAGAAGGAAACAGATTACCGATGTAACTGTTCCTTTCTTTTTTTCACAAATCAATTCCCAGTAAACATTAGTCCCCCAAGAAAACAATACTTTTAGCGGGATCATACATTTCCTTTAAATGTTTTACGTCGGATCTCGGCGGAGAACCAAACATACGAGAATACTCACGGCTGAATTGGGAAGCACTCTCATATCCGACCCGGAAAGCGACTTCAGCAGATTCAGCAGATTCAGAGAGCAATAAACGCCTTGCTTCCTGCAACCTCAATTGCTTCTGAAATTGAATGGGACTCATACCTGTCACTTCCTTAAAGTTACGGTGGAAGGAGAAGAGGCTCATACTCGCTGCTTCAGCAAGCTCTTCGACACGCATAGATTGATCGAAATTGGTAGTAATGTGATCAATAGCTTCTCTTATTCGATAGGCATTGCTGCGTTCCATGGCAATTTGACCTAGCGTAACACCGTAAGGACCCTTCAGAAGGGTATAAATAATTTCCTTTGTGAACAGTGGAGCAAGGAACGGGATATCCTCCGGCTGGTTTAGTAATTCAATGAGTCTTAGAGTCGCATCCATTAAGAAGTGCTCCATCTGACCTACAAACAGGGCACGCTTTGCGTTGTCATTTGGTACCATACGAACGTTAACCTCGTTAATCACCTCTAAAATCTGGTCATGTGTAAATTCTAATTTAATGCTCAGATAAGGGATATCGGATGATGCTCTAATAATCTGGCCAACTACAGGTAGATTCATGGAAGCGATCAAATAATCTGCTGAGCCATATTCAAATCGCTCTTGAGCCTAGAGTACCTCTTTTAAACCCTGAGCAATCACGCAAAAAGAAGGTTTATATACCCTGTATGCAGGTTCAGATATTTCGGAGTATCGGATGATAAAAAGATTAGGAATAGCTGTCTCAAACACACCATCCATCGGTGAAAAGTGCTGAATGAGCTTCGCCAGTTCTTTTTGTGGATTAAGGATGGCGTCTGACATGAAGATTCCTTCAGATATTTTTTCTCGATTATAAACCAAAAGTGATCCGTATAGTTAATGCTATGACAGGAATAGGCAACCATTCAGTGCGATCAGAATAACGGTTATGTGCTTTTTTTCTGCATCATTGGATTAGATGGCAAAATAACAATCGGAGGAACAATCAGCATCTGCTCTGGTTTTGTTTATCTTCTGATTGTCAGATATCAAGTTTACGGTTACTAAGCCATTTGACCATTTCAGGATCACGATGGGAGAAGAAAAGGCTCTGATTCGTATCTAGTGTAGTAATCGACTTTATATCCTCTGGGCTCAACTCAAAGTCAAAAATACTAATATTTTCGATCATTCTTTCTTTACGAACCGATTTTGGAATCACGACAACCTCTCTTTGGGTTAACCAGCGTAAAACGACCTGAGCAACCGATTTATTATACTTTTCAGCGATGGATCCCAATAGCTCATTCTGGAACAAATTATTTTTCCCCTCTGCAAAAGGTGCCCAAGATTCAATCTGGACCTTATTCTCCTTCATGAAGGCTGCACTTTCGATTTGCTGATTGAATGGATGCGTCTCTACCTGGTTTACGGCAGGAACAACTTCATTATGAATGATTAAATCGATGAGACGGTCCATATGGAAGTTACTTACGCCAATTGCCCGGACCTTTCCCTCACGGTACAATTCCTCCATCGCACGCCAGGAGCCAAACACATCACCATAAGGCTGATGAATCAAATACAGATCCAAATAATCTAATTGCAGTCTTTTCAGTGAATTCTCAAAGGCTTTCTTCGTGCGCTCATAACCGGTATCCTGAACCCAAAGTTTCGTAGTAATAAATAACTCTTCTCTTGCCACACCGCTTCGTCTGATTGCTCTGCCGACGGCTTCCTCATTCAGATAGGACGCAGCCGTATCAATCAACCGGTAACCACTTGTGATAGCGTCATAAACGCTTTGTTCACATTGACTTTGATCAGCAATTTGAAACACACCAAAGCCGAGCACTGGCATCTCTACACCATTGTTCAAAATTACTTTTTACATGAAATATCCTCCATATGTTTAGGAATATTGATTCTCTATCGATGAAGCTTATCCATTACATTCTTATTATGCTCCAAATGATAAAGGAATCGTTATACCATTCATGCCAGATGATTGCCTAATCCTCTTAATCACCTATTTTAATCGATGGCATGATTAGGCAATGGTGTGAGTCAGAAGAGGAGAGAGGCAGCTAGATAGTACTTGAAAAAATTACGTAGTTCTGTATAAATAGGAGGAAGTGATCTGGAGAGACTTTAATCTTGAAATTGGAGGGCCAAGCCGTGAACTTGCATATTAAAAGCATTCGATCCTTATTTCGCAGTAAAACGAGGAAATTAGCCTTTAAAATACCGTTCGCTTATTTTCTGGTGATCTTATTCACACTGGGGTTCAGTTATTTGGTGCTTAACCAAATTTCCTCGAATTCAGCACAGAAGAAAATCAGTGAGGCTTCGCTACAAACGATTACATCTATACAGACCAATGTTGATTTAATGATTGGAAACGTTAACAACTATTCGAAGATGATCTTTTCGGATTATAATCTACAAAATTTGCTCCGACAAGGGAATGTATACGCCAATTTGGAAACCCAGTCTAAGGTTAGTACTTATTTGTACAACCTAATGCAAGCGGTTCCAGTCATCGATTCCGTTTATATTTTTGACAATTCAGATCATAGTTTTTCTATTGGGACTCAGGAACTGCCGACTTTTAAAGAAGCGAGTGTAAAGGATGCTCCGTGGTATCAACAGGTGGTTCAAAATGAAGGAAAGTACATATTGAGACTGAATGGGAGTGGAGCGTTCTCCGAAGGAACTGCCAAAGGGGATTTTATATCTGTTATCCGATTGATACGCGATATCGACGACACATCTCCCCTTGGCGTTTTGGTCATGAACATTAAGGCGGATTCATTTGTTCAGGCATATTCCAATCTGCTGAATGAAAACTCATTTGAGATTGCTATTTTGGATGAAAACAGTCAAATGATTGTAGCTAATCCCACCTTGGGACAACAGGGTGCAGTTCTTCAGCAGATCGTGACAGCCAATAAAGACCGGCTTGAAGAAAAATTCAGGCAGGGACGCTCCGGATCTCTTACCCTAAACTCTGGTTCACACAAATACACGGTTTCTTATTTGACGGGAGGAAATTACAACTGGAAGTTTATTAGTGTTAATTCATATGGAACCGCCGATTTCAAAAATAAATCACTTGTTCTTTTGGCACTGATTCTGCTTGTGATCAATGGAACTGTGTTCTTTGTAAGTTCATTCATTATCTCACGCAGTATCATTAAACCGATTCATAAACTTTTGCGTTCCATGAACAAAGCGCCAAGCGGTAATTTCAGAAAAGTAAACGTCGAGTTGAACAGTTATGAATTTGAGCAATTATTCAGAGGGCATAACGATATGATCGAGCAAATCGAGCAAATGCTGAAACGAATTATTGAAGAGCAGAACACCCTTCGCAAGGCGGAATTAAATACGCTGCAAGCCCAAATCAAACCCCATTTTCTATATAACACATTGGATTCGATTACCTCGTTAGCATTGTCCGGATTAAACGAACAGGTTTGTGAACTGATTGAGGCTTTGGGGAGTTACTATCGCTTGAGCGTCAGCAAAGGAAGAGAGATTATTACTATAGGTGAAGAAGTTGAAATTGTTCGTAATTATTTGATAATCCAGAAGACGCGTTATCCGGATGTCTTCGACGTTCAGTTTGAAGTGGACGAGAAATGCTGCCATTATCCAATCCCGAAGCTTGTGCTGCAGCCATTGGTGGAAAACTCCCTTTATCACGGGATACGGCCTAAAGGATCACAGGGAACGATAGGAATCAGTGTGAGTTGTATGAATGATAAAGTAAGTATAACCATAGCTGACGACGGTGTGGGAATGTCGCAAGAAGAGATTGCACAGATCCTGTACACAGAAAGAAAAGGTCAAAATCAGAGCTTTGGCCTCTGGGGAACTATGGAACGCTTACGCATTTTTTATGGAGATAGAGACTGTATTCACATAAAAAGTGAACCGGGTAAGGGAACTGTGATCACATTAAGTATACCGAATGGAGTGGATCCAGCATGGGCGAATTAAAGGTGTTAATTGTTGATGATGAGTATCTCATACGGAATTTGCTGAAAATGCGCATTGACTGGGGCAAGCAGGGCATGACCATTATCGGCGAAGCTTCCAATGCCATTGAAGCGCTTCATTTTGTGGACGAGCATAAACCTGATATCATTTTCACGGACATTTATATGCCTTCTATCGATGGAATTGAATTTAGTGAAAGGGTGTTAAAAAAGTACCCTGATATAAAAATTGTGGTCGTTACCGGTCATGACGAATTTGAATATGCTCGCAAAAGTATCAAGATCGGAATAACAGATTTTATATTAAAGCCGATTCACGCCTCGGAGTTGCTTCATGTTACCGAAAAGCTAAGACAGAAAATAAATGAAGAGCGGGCACGGGAGCTGGAACTGGAGAAGCTGAAGGAAGAGCTTAAGCAGAATTTCCCTTATCTCAAGGAGAAGTTTCTATTTCATTGGTTAAACGGCACTCTTTCAAGAAAAGAAATTTGCGAAAAAGCGGAGTATTTCGGAGTGCTCCTATGCTGTGGAGCAGGAGCGCTTCAAATAGCCGTTATTGAGATTTCCCCAGTTTCAGTGAAACAGACCGAGGAGCAACTGATTCTATTAAGAATGGAATGCAGAAAGAAAATAGAAGCGTTTTATAGAGAGAATCCCCAAGTGATTATTTTAACGGATACTCGGAATCAAATTATCATCGTTAACCAGAACCCTGATGCCAATCTGGCCGCAGGTTGCGAAGAGTTAATCACAAATTTGACCCAATCCAGCCGCTGCACGGTAAGCATCGGAATCGGGCAAAAACTTGAAAACATTGAAGCGGCACATTTGGGATATCAGGAAGCCTGCCGTGCACTTTATTATCAGGCTTTCGTAGGGAAGAACCAGGTAATTTGCTTCGAAGATATCGTAGAGAACGGAGATCAGCAGTATCGGTCAAACGCTTCTCTCCTTCAGCAGCTTCAGTTCTATATCAGTGTCGGGTCCTCTGAACGGGTGGTTGAGGTTTTAATCGCTATCTTTAACGTGTCGTTTTCCAGTATATCGCAGTTCCGTATGGCGGCAATGGA
This sequence comes from Paenibacillus monticola, assembly GCF_009664975.1. Lineage (GTDB taxonomy): Bacteria > Bacillota > Bacilli > Paenibacillales > Paenibacillaceae > Paenibacillus_AQ > Paenibacillus_AQ monticola. The sequence continues at coordinate 48,941 of NZ_WJXB01000007.1, read as the reverse complement.
TGTATTCAGAGAATGTCAGCGTGCGGCAATTGAACAACAGATCGAGGACGAACCTGATATTAGAGAAACCCTCGTCTCCATCCTTACGGCCGATCATCTTCCGGAATTAACGAAGTCCTTGGAGAGTTATGTTCTTCATGTCGCAATGGCTATCTATTCGAAAAAGCAAACCAAAGAAGGCAACCTGATCAGCCAAGTGAAAGAATACCTGGAAACCAACATGAGCAATCCCGAAATGGGATTAGCGAGTACGGCTGCCGCATTTTTTGTCAGTCCAGGCCATTTGGGACGACTCATGAAGAAGGAGACTAAGCAGACCTTTGTCGAGTATCTTACGAATATACGCATGAAAAAGGCAGAAGCCCTGCTGAAGCGAACGGACTTAAAGGGATATGAGATCGGCGAACAGGTAGGTATTATCGATCCGCATTATTTTAGTCTGTTATTCAAAAAAAGTCTGGGTAGGCCCATGAACGAGTATAGAAACAGCTGAGAATGATGTTTGAATTTTAAAAGGAAATGCCTGTATTTTGAATGGAGTTGCAGAGGGGATTTCTCTAGAATTTGATATAGAAACAATGAATATTCATAGGGAGGTTCATAAATGAAAACGCTATTAAAAAGAACGATGGGAATGGTTTTGGCTGTAGGAATGGCAGGCAGCATCGCTGCTTGTTCGTCTGATTCTTCAAATGGGGCGCAGTCAAATGAAAGCGGACCCATAAAGTTAACGCTCTGGGATCAGTCTGTAGGTAATACGGATCCGTCGGCCAAATTGCTACCGCAAATCATCGAAAAATGGAATTCTGAGCATCCCGATATTCAGATTGATCGGACAGGTACAACAGGCGAGCAATACAAGACCAAAATTAAGACCTCCATTGCCGCAGGCGAATCGCCGGATATCTTTTACGGCATGGGCGGAGGCAGCTTTATGGAACCCTATATTAAATCCGGTAATGTTCTTGAGATCTCCAGCTATTTGACGGATGATATTAAGTCCAGAATGGGACCGGGCATGGCAGAAGCCATCGAGAAAGACGGGAAAATTTACACACTTCCGGTCTACACCCATATTGCGAATCTCTATGTAAACACAGAATTGTTTGACAAAGCGGGAGCCAAACTGCCAACGACCTATTCTGAACTGCTTGATGCTATAGATAAACTAAAAGCAGCAGGAATTACTCCGGCCCTCATGGGAGAAAAAGACCGCTGGCCTGGCATGTATTGGTACGATATCATAGCGATGCGCCAGGCTGGAAATGATCAGGTGATGGAGGCATTTAAAGATCCTGCGAAATGGAATACACCGGACTTTGTAGCTGCAGCGGCGAAAATGCAGGAACTTGCCAAGGCTGGCGCTTTTAACAGCAGCATGTTCAGCATGAGCTATGATGAAATGCTCGGCGCATTTAATGCAGGGAACGGGGCCATGATGGTTCAGGCGAACTGGGTAAACGCCGGCATCGAAGATCCGTCTTCAGCGGTTAAAGGCAAAGTAAAGGTCATTCCTTTCCCGGTCTTTGAAGACGGAAAAGGGAAAAGCACCGAAATATTCGGTGGAGCGGTGGACGGCTTCTACATCAGTAAAAAAACCAATCATCCTAAAGAAACGGTTGATTTCCTGATGTATCTGAGTGAACAACTCGGCACGCAGGGCTACCTGGCCGGCGCGGGACTTCCAAGCTGGAATACGGACGAGTTGGACACCTCGGGGCTTTCCACGCTGGATCTATCCAGCGCAGAGATTATGAAAACGGCAACATCATATATTGCATGGTGGGATAATATACTTCCTGCCGATTCAGCAGAATCTCACAAAAACTTAATTGCGCAGCTGTTATCAGGGGACATCTCTCCGGAGGAATTCTGCAAACAGATGGCACAGCTTAAACCGACGGAACTAAATCTCTAATCGTGGAATAAAGGCAAACATGATGTGGTCAGGGAAGCATCCCTGACCACATCTTTGAGAGGAGAAGGACGATGAACTCTGTATTTTCCAATAAGACTGCCATTGCTATATTTGTTCTTCCTACATTTCTTATCTTTTGTGCAATTGTATTAGTTCCGATATTCGTCTCCAGTTATTACAGTTTATTGGACTGGGATGGAATCGGAAAGGGTGTGTATGTTGGCTTTCATAACTATGTTGAGATGTTCTCGGATTCTCGGGCGTTAAATTCCATCAAAAATTCGCTCTTGTTTGCAGCTGCATCTATTTTTATTCAATTACCCATATCTCTTTTTCTGGCCCTTATCCTGGCATCCAATGTGAAGGGGGAAGGTTTTTACCGTACAGTATTTTTTATTCCTGTTCTGATTTCAACTGTAGTTATCGCCCAGCTCTGGTCCAAAATCTATAATGCGGATTACGGCCTTCTAAACTCGCTGCTGGAGAACGTAGGTCTTTCCAATCTGATGCAGGACTGGCTTGGCCAGAAGAAAACAGCACTTATTGCTTCGTTTATTCCAACTCTTTGGCAATATATCGGTTATCATATGCTGCTGATGTATGCCGGAGCAAAGTCGATATCGACGGATATTTTTGAAGCCGCAAAGATTGACGGGGCTTCCCGCATACGAACAGCCTTTCTGATCACCATTCCGTTAATGAGACCTATCCTTAAAGTATGCCTGGTCTTTTCCGTCATCGGTGCATTTAAAGTATTCGACCTGATTTATGTGCTGACAGGCGGTGGACCTTTCTTCACCACGGAAGTGCCGAGCACATTAATGTACACGACTATTTTTGATGCTTTCCGTTATGGATACGGCAGTGCAATTTCAGTGTTCATTATTCTCGAGTGTTTGCTTTTCACATTGATTATCAATAAATTTTTCAAAACGGAATAGGGGTGAGAATAGTGAATGCCGCTGAAGCAGTATTGCAGAAGAAACCTAAATTTATAGGAAAAATACTGTTGCAAGTAGTGTTAATCCTAGTTGCTGTTACGCAAATTTATCCGCTTATCTGGCTCGCCTTTTTCTCACTAAAAGATAACAGCGAGATATTCAGCGGAGATGTACTGGGACTTCCTAAACAATTATTATGGGGCAACTATGCTAAGGCTTTGTCCGATGGACACATATTGACTTATTTTTTCAACAGCGTACTGGTAACGGTCGTGACCATCATCCTCGTGTTGATCCTGTCAGCCATGACCGGTTACGCCATCACGAGAATGAATTGGAAACTCAGCAACTTAACCATGACTATTATCCTTTTGGGGATGATGGTACCGATTCATGCAGCTTTGCTGCCTTTGTTTATGGTCTTGAAGAATTTGGGGTTGCTAAACACCTATTGGGCTTTGATAATTCCTTATGTCGCATTTGGGATCCCGATGGCCGTGTTTATCCTCGGCAGCTTTTTTAGAGGCATTCCCCGTGAGCTGGAGGAAGCTGCTGTTATTGATGGCTGTGGAATTTACAGAACTTTTTTCTCCATTATATTACCGCTCGTTCGTCCTGCAGTGTCTACGGTCGCGATTTTTACATTTCTATCCTGCTGGAACGAGCTGATGTTCGCCGTGACCTTCATCAATAAGGAGTCTTATCAGACGCTAACGGTGGGCATGATGTCGATGGTCGGTACCTACATTACACAGTGGGGAATTATTGGGGCGGGGCTGATGATTACGACCATCCCCACAATTTTGATCTATTTGCTGCTTAACAAACAGGTTCAGAAGAGTATGATTGCCGGTGCGATCAAGGGTTAGCCCACAGGGAGAGTTTGCGATGAAAGCCATAGTTACTGTTAATATGCGATAAGAAGGGGAATGTAAGAGCTACTCGGCAGTTGTGCGTGTAATGCATGACCAGATCAACCGGATGCACATTTTGAGAATGAGAGAAAGGAAGATTACCTATGAAATATCGGAATCTTGGCAAATGGGGGTTAAAGGTAAGCGAAATTGCGCTAGGCAGCTGGATGACTGAAGTTAAAAATACGGAAGCAGCGGATGCAGCCAAGAAAAGCATAAGAAGTGCTTACGATCTAGGCGTTAACTTTTTCGACTGTGCGGATGCATACAGCGGCGGGGAGGCGGAAGTTTTCCTTGGCAAAGTACTAAAGGAGTTCGAACGCAGTTCTTTTGTCGTTTCAAGCAAAGTCTTTTTTCCAACCGGTAATGGTGTTAACGATAGAGGGCTGTCCAGAAAACACATCATAGAGCAAGTCGACAAGTCTCTTAAGAATCTTCAGGTAGACTATCTGGACATGTATTTTTGTCACCGCTATGATGAAAGTACGCCTTTGGAAGAAACCCTGCAGACGATAAGCGATTTAGTGGCACAGGGCAAAGTTCTATACTACGGCGTCAGCGAATGGACACCTGTGCAGGTTACGGAAGCCATGAATGTGATCAAGGAAATGGGTCTCCGCCCCATGTCAGTCATTCAGCCTCAATATCATATGTTGGACAGATATATTGAGGACGAAATGATAGAAATTTGCCGGAAGCACGGGTTAGGAATTGTTCCCTTCAGCCCACTTTCCCAGGGGCTCCTAACTGGGAAATATCGCAAAGGACACTCTATTCCTGAAGGTTCCCGGGCTACTCACCAGGCCGACAGGCAGATTAACAACCTCCTTACAGAGGACAATTTAAATAAAGTGGAACAACTGATGGAGGTCGCAGCCGGTCTTAATATAAGTCTTTCCGTGCTGGCGCTGGCATGGTGCTCAAAAATCCCCAGATTAGCAGCTTGATTACAGGAGCTTCAAGACCCGAACAGATTGAGAATAATGTCGCAGCAAGCAGCTTAACGTTATCGGAAGAGACATTGGATGAAATTGAACGCATCTTGAATTATCGGCCCTTTGTTCGTAAAATAGGTTAGGACTAAGCCTTTGCAATAAATCTGAGGAGTGGTAGTGTGGTGGAATTAAGGTTGATCAATAAAGTTCCGACCTCGAAAAAAGTTATTGCATTTACGTTTGATGATGGGCCGGATCCGCTGTATACAAGACAGTTAATGGATATATTCCAACGAGTTAACGGCTATGCGACATTCTTTATGGTTGGGCAGCAAATTGATTTGTACGAGGATATTGCAGTTGAGGTATATTCCGCCGGGCACGAAATAGCCAATCATACCTATTCACATCCTGATTTGACAAAGCTAACAATTGAAGAAGCCCGGATCGAACTGGAGCTTGCGAATAAGAGAATCCGGACGGTGACGGGAAAACCTGCCGCTATTTTTAGACCGCCGTATTTTGCAGTTAATCATGATATCCTGGCTCTAGCCGCAGAGTCGGGACATCAATCCATAGGTTGCGTTAACGGAGAGGCCAAGGACTGGGAGCAGCCTGGAGTTGACTATATTCTGGAACAAACGCGGTTAACCCTGGAGAACGGAAGCATTTTGTTGTTCCATGATGGATATGGTGACCGGGAACAAACGATTGAAGCCGTCCGAATTCTGGTGGAACAGTTAGACGCCGAAGGATACCACTTTGTCACGGTAAGCGAGTTGTTGAAACCAACTAATTGATTTGTATGAAAAGCTTTAGTAAGTTATCAAGTGTAGAATTTGGGTGAAATGGACGACTCTTACTCAGCATTTATAGCTGAATAAAGAGTCGTCTTTTTTTATGAAAATACCAAGCTTTATCAAATGATATAAACAAGAATGGGTGAACTATTTAAAACTAAACTTAGGAGTCCAAGTGTAAATCAGTGACAATGTCAGAGATCAGCCATTCCCATTAGTGTTTGTTGTGAAATACTGCTCCCTATCAAGATCAGAAATGAGCGCCGGATGCATAGGGCGCCAATCGAGCTGCTCTTGAGTCCAACTGCTCGATGCCGGAATGTCCATCGAAACAAAATGAGTCAGCCAGCCGAAATGCCCCGGTGCCTCTTCAGAAGGTATACTGACAACCGGCAGCCCGAGCTGGAGGCCGATTACGCCAGCAATCTCACGAATTGTCACCCCCTGGTCGCCAATTGCATGGAGCTTGACCCCGGCAGGAGCTGTCTCTAACGCCAGCCGGTAAAGATGTGCAGCGTCAAGCCGGTGCACGGCAGGCCAGCGGTTGAGGCCATCCCCCACATAGGCCGACACACCCTTGTTGCGGGCGATCTGGATTAGGCCCGGTACAAATCCGGTATCGCCATCGCCATGAACGGACAATGGAAGCCGCACTACCGATACACGTACGCCCTGCGACGCCATCGCAAGCGCTGCTTCTTCTGTACCCGCGCGATGCTTCGCGGAAGAGCTCATATCGGGAGCAGATTCTTCAGTACCTAGCTGACCTGGTGTGAGATGCCCGATCACAGAGGTTACGACCAACGGCCGGCCTGATTGTGCGAGTTCGGCACCCATTGCTTCGACCGCAAGCCGGTCTGTCTCGCCTGCAGCACTAAGATCCGCGAAGTTATGAATGAAAGCGGCATGGATAACGCCATCCGTTGCAGCCACTCCCTGTCGCAAGTTGTCTAGATCATCCAAAGAACCGCGGTGTATAGCGGCCCCGGCAGCAGTGAGCGTTGCTGCAGCCTCATCCGAACGGGCGAGGCCAAGTACTTCATGCCCCGCATCTATTAATTCACGTACAATGGCAGAGCCGACAAAACCAGTAGCACCAGTGACAAAAACACGCATAATAAATTCCTCCTAAGTATTGAGTAGTAGAACTGCCCAGTTCACCCTGGCGGCATATCCGATCGCCGCCGCTCGTCCAAGGCTACACTCATTATAGTCTGCGCTTCATCGAGACCTTTGCCTGTTCCTTTTCACTTTTTGCCCAATCCTACAAGAAACGCAGGGGCCGCACGAAAACCCGCAAGCCATGCGGCTGCGGGGATTCCTGTAAAGATTTAGATCAGTTGGATATTTGTGTTTGTTGACGTAATCTGGCGATGTCTCTGCTTGGCGGACTTCCGAAGAACCGGCTATAATCCCGGCTGAATTGGGAATCGCTCACATATCCGACAAGCCGACAGGCAGTGGTCGCGTCCATGGGACTGGCTAACATCAGACGTCTGGCTTCGTGAAGGCGCAGCGCTTTTTGATATTGCAGCGGGCTCATTGAGGTGACAGACTTGAAATGCACATGAAAGGAAGATGCACTCATATGTACCAGCTCTGCCAACTCAGCAACTTTCATCTGCTGGGAGAAGTTGTCGCGCAGCCAGGCAATCACCTTCGCTACCCGCTGTACATCCGACTCCGCAAAGCCCATTTCAACAACCTGAGCGCCGATCGGACTGCGTAGAACCCGTATCAGAATCTCATCCACCACAAGCGGGGCCAATATTTCAGCATCATCGGGATTTTGCAGACACTCTACCAGTCTCGCCACAGCGTTAATGATACTGAGATTGGTAGCAGCGATGTAACCTTTGCTCATCTGACGTACGGAAGGAAGCCCCTCTGGATATAGTTTCAGAACCCATTCACTAATCCTCTGCGGATCTAGCTCTAGTTTGACGCTAAGATATGGCTCGGATGAGCTGGCTTGTGTGAGCTGCATAGCCGCCGGCAGGGCAACGGGCAACAAGATCATACGCGACCTGTTAAACTGATAAACATTCTGCCCGATCGTGATATTTTTCGCCCCTTGCGCGACTATTAACAGAGAGGTGGAGTAGAAGGTTTGTATGGTATCTGTATCTGTTTTTGAATAGCGACTAACATACAAACCGGGTATACGCTGATTAAAGGTGCCGTCATGAGGAACAAGGGCAGAGATCAGACGTGCCAGCCTGGCTGTTTCTGCATCAAGTGATCCCTCAGCATTACTGGACACCGTTGTCACCGCAATTTCATCTTGAATCCTCACCATTTAGCCACAGCTCCTACGTATTATGACATCCATGAAACATCGTTATGGACAAGTAACGTTTATTATACACACTAATGATTTGATCTGCGTGAAAAATCGATGGTGAAAAAGGGCAGCATCATCCGAAATTTGAGTCATTTGTAACATAGAATATATAGATTATAATATATTTTATTGAATTTAATGATTTGCATTAAAGAACATACTATCTTTTTCAGTCAAAAGGATTTTGAAATCCATACTCTTTATATGATTTATTTATTATTTCAAAAAGACTTTCTTTTCTCCAGTTACTGTATTGAACAGGATCTCCTTTTCATTGATCCAGTTGGCATATTCAGTCCCGAGAACCTCGCGGGGTGGGGTATAATCCACTGATGATTGAATTAGAATGAAATAGTCTTGTCCCTCTAGATTTTTCATGAATAATCCGAAGAAGGTTTTTTGGTAAAAGTCAAAGGAATAGGAGCGTTCCCCTAAAGTAGTTACGCGATATTTAACAATTAGAGTTTCCGTCTGCTCAGGAGATTTAATATAACTATAATGGTAGTCTATCGTAGCATTCCATAAGAAATAGGTAACAAGTATCAAGATGAATAATGGGATTAATAATATAAGAATAAGTTTTTTTCTCAGATTGATAAAAATCATAAAGATAAGAATTCCATTAATAAGGATAATGTAGAATCCAGGTGATTCAAGATAAGGAACATAACCAAACATTTGTAATGTTGACAAGAGAATGATATTCGATATTAGTAGAAACTGAAGAAAAAACAATTTTCTATTTTTGATAAAATACTGTTTCGATTCCATATCTTCCTCCGTAATATTAGTATGCTATTATCATCTTATTTCCCTATTAGTATAGACTGTATATTTGATTATTGAATAACATAATTTTAACTTTACTGTAATATTTTTATATGATTTTATAGTGCCGTTTCCGATGAATGTAAATATAAGTCAGGTAGAAGGAGTGCGCCAATGATTTATTTGAGAAGCTTTAGGCTTTCTGATTATACGGATCGAAATCCCAACATATACCCTGATCATGTATTTAAGCATTTGGCTGGAGAGGTGCTTTTGTTTGATCGAATTACTGTGTTGTATGGTAATAATGGCAGCGGGAAATCCTCCTTACTCAATGTGATTTCCAACAAGCTAGGCATCTCGGGGGCAGAAAGAATGACAAGCCATGGGCATAGTTTTTATGCTCAGCGATTCCTTGATTTGAGTAGCTATCAGTTTGGGGAGGATGAGCAAGGGCATGAAATCAGGCAACTTCCAGAAGGAAGCCGATATATGAAATCAGAGGATATATTATATGAGATCAAGAAGATACAGCAATCTTCCGTGCTGCGCGAGGGAATAACGTATGAGCAGATTAGCAAAGGGATGAGCAAGGCTCAGGCGGCACAAGATGAAACTACGTACGCGTTTAAGGAGAAGCTGGATAACATTCAATTTTCACAAGAAAAATACTCTAATGGAGAGACGTCGATGCAGTTTTTTGAGGAATATCTGCTACCTGGGCAATTGTATTTATTGGACGAGCCGGAAACGTCACTTTCTCCGACCAACCAAATAAGAATGGCAGAACAAATAAATGAGCTGGCACGACATTTTGATAGTCAATTTATTATTGCCACTCATTCTCCTTTTGTTTTAGGCACATTACATGCAAAGATTTATAATCTGGATGCCACACCTCTTCAAACAGCAGAATGGTATGAACTAGACAACGCACAATTTTTTTATCGATTTTTCAATAAGCATAAGCAATTGTTTGAGTGAGAGTAGGGCGGACACATAAATTGGAAATCCTTATAAGGATTGAATAATATAAAAAAATAATTCTGTTCCCTTTATGTTTAGCAATGATATTTTTGTTAAATGTTTACAATTTAATATGAATTTGACGGTAACTTAAGCTTAAGTTGCTGGCAATTTAATTAAGATGAAATGAAAGAGGCAGAATCAGGAGATATTGATCAAATACTTAATTACACATAACTAAAGCCTATTGTCCGTACTTGAGGTTATGGAGATTCTTTTTTTGAATAGAAGTACAATTTATTGGATATGTGCCAAGTGCATCAACTGATTGTGAATGTCACATATGAGATGCCAATGGTTTGTGCACGAATGATCCAAAAAATGGATATCAAAAAAAGTTGATCTTGTTGAAGATCAGCTTTTTTTGTTTTACTTAGAGAGAATAGTTACATACCTAATGACTCAATTACTCAGGTTTCTAGAATGAAAACAGAAATTGACGAAGGAATCCGTGTCGGGAAATCCGCATGTAAGGTTTGACGGGGAGTCCGAGGGAGTAATCGTTCGTCTTACCCTACTATCAATTGTAGAAAGTTTTGCAACGCCTATTGTGCAAATAACAGTTTTAATATACAAGTGAAGCTTGCTTTAATAATCAGTATGGATCAATTTTATATTAGTATTAATCATTGGAATGAAGGAACCGCTGCTTTATAATTTCATTGTAAATCAAAGTCCGCTTAAGGCGCACGAAGGATTCCACCTGATGAAGATAAATCCAACTAAGTTAAGGGGCTGCAAGCGATGATAGAACTGAAGGGCAAACATGTCGTTCTTCATGATGGTGATTTGAAACGCAGGGAAGAAGCAAATAGGCGGTATTTAATGAAACTGACGAATGATAATCTCCTGTTTAACTATAAAGTAGAAGCAGGAAGATATCATGGTAGAGATATTCCACATGATGCACATGGGGGATGGGAGACGCCAGTCTGTCAGATCCGGGGACATTTTCTTGGACATTGGCTGTCTGCCGCGGCTATGCGGTTTCATGAGACTGGTGATTTGGAACTCAAACTAAAAGCGGATCTCATATTAGACGAGCTTGCCGAATGCCAGAAAGATAACGGCGGACAATGGGCTGGGCCTATTCCAGAGAAATATTTACATTGGATCGCAAAGGGAAAAGGGATATGGGCTCCACAGTATAATATCCATAAGTTATTTATGGGACTTGTTGATATGTACCAATTTACCGACAGTCAAAAGGCGCTCGATGTGGCCGATCGTTTTGCAGACTGGTTCGTCGAGTGGAGTAGTACCTTCACAAGAGAGAAATTCGATGACATTCTGGATATGGAAACAGGCGGTATGCTTGAAGCTTGGGCGGACTTGCTCCATATTACAGGGAATGATAAATACACTACCTTGCTGGAGCGTTATTATCGCAGTAGACTTTTTCACCCGTTACTGGAAAACAAAGACCCTCTGACCAACATGCATGCCAACACAACCATTCCTGAAGTACTCGGTTGTGCCAGAGCTTACGAAGTAACCGGCGAACAAAGATGGATGGACATTGTCACTGCCTACTGGAAATGTGCTGTCACAGAGAGAGGAACTCTGGCAACTGGCGGAAATACTGCCGGTGAAGTGTGGATGCCGAAAATGAAGATTAAGGCACGCCTCGGTGATAAGAATCAGGAGCACTGTACTGTTTATAACATGATTCGTCTGGCAGAGTTTCTCTTCCGACATACATCAGATCCGGCATATGCGCAGTATATCGAATATAATTTGTACAACGGTATTATGGCTCAAGCCTATTACCAGGAATATTCTCTGACTGGCAATAAGCACGGTAATCCCGAATCAGGGTTGTTGACTTATTTCCTGCCGATGATGGCAGGCTTACGGAAGGATTGGAGTTCGGAGACCGATAGCTTCTTCTGCTGCCACGGAACTATGGTACAAGCAAATGCAGCTTTAAACAGAGGCATTTATTATCAGGATCACAATGATGTTTTTGTATGCCAGTATTTCCATTCTGAGCTGACAACAGAGATCAACGGAGAGAACGTCCGAATGATTCAATCTCAGGATCATATGAGTGGAAGCCTGCTGAACTCTTCGAATACTGCAGGACAGCAGGAATTGAATGAGATTACAGCTCTTCACGAGAATCTTCCTAATTATAAAAAGTTTGATTTCGTAGTCCATGCCGGCTCTTCTAATGAGTTTGCTATTCATTTCCGGATTCCGGACTGGATCATGTCGGAAGCCGTCATCTATGTGAACGATCAGTTTCATGGGAAGTCTGCGGATAACAATACTTTCTATAAAATATTGCGGAATTGGAAGGACGGCGATCGAATCAGTATCATTCTGCCTGTCGGTATCCGTTTCATTCCTCTGCCGGATGACGAACAGACAGGAGCATTTCGTTTTGGTCCTGAAGTACTGGCTGGTATCTGTGAGAATGAAAGAATTCTCTTTACACAAAAAGATGATGTTGCCTCTGAATTGATTATGGAAAATGAACGTGAGTGGGGCAGCTGGCGCTATTTCTTCAAGACGGTAAATCAGGATCCGGGAATTCAGCTGAGAAGAATTCGCGATATAGGTTATGAACCCTATCAAGTTTACTTCACGGTAAAAAAATCTTAGGCACTTTTTATTGGTTAACCACCTGGATGCAGTTCCTTGCAGGTGGTTATTTTATTTACTTACACTAGTATCTGAGGCATCATAGTTTCCTTCCCCTTTGGATATATCAACAAAAGTGCTGTAAATATCAATGGCGCTACTTCAGTGTTGCATTATAATCTATAGGTGGTGCGCTTGATATACCAAACTTGTATCTAAAATGATTGGGATTGTCCATCATTTTCAGGAAGGAGAGTGAGTAGGTAGATAACGTGGAAGACGCTCTGGAGTTAATCCGCTCGCAGTAGCCGTATCTGGAAATAAGATACATATTGAAGGTTAACTTAAAATGATTATTGTGGCCATAAAAGGAAAGGGTGGTTATCTAGTGGAATATCATGTTGCAATTCGAGGAAGCGATCAAGCGTCGGGTACGGAGGCACAACCTTTCCGCACGATTTCCCGCGCTGCGGCTATAGCGGAGCCGGGAGATATCATTACCGTGCATGCCGGTGTTTACAGGGAATGGGTCAACCCGGCCAATGGAGGAACAAAGGAACAGAAGATTGTATACCAGTCTGCCGGGGATGGAGAAGTGGTTATCACGGGTGCTGAGCCTGTGGCTGACTGGACAGACGAGGGGGACGGTGTCTGGAGGGCGGAGGTGCCAAACAGTCTATTTGTCATCCGCAACCCCTATCAGACTAAATTGCACGGTGATTGGTTGTTTGAAGGTGCGTTCGAGCCGCATCTGGGGGATGTGTATCTTGACGGAAAATCCCTATATGAAAGTGATAGCGTTAACAAACTGCACAATCCACAGGTTTGGCCGCAGGCCAAATATGCGGAGGATTCTTTGATGCAATGGTACGCGGAAGTAAGCTCAACTACCACCACCCTATGGGCGAACTTCGGAGGCAAGGACCCCCGCCAAGAGAATGTAGAAATCAATGTGCGTCCTTATTGCTTCTGGCCTGAGAAAACCGGCCGCAGCTACATTACCGTCAGGGGCTTTACTCTCCGGCAAGCGTCCCCCCAGTGGGCACCGCCAACGGCTTTGCAAGAAGGGCTTATAGGTCCCCATTGGAGTAAAGGCTGGATTATTGAGAATAACCTGATCAACGAGTCTAAATGTACAGGTATCAGCCTAGGCAAAGAAATATCTACCGGGCAGAACGAATATTCGGACAATCGCAGCAAAGGCGGAACGCAACGGGAGCAGGAGGTTATTTTCCGTGCATTGCGCAAGGATTGGCACAAGGATCATATCGGAAGCCATATTGTCCGCAACAATGTAATTCATGATTGTGAACAGGCTGGAATCGTTGGACATTTAGGTGCTGCTTTTAGCCGGATCTACCAGAACCGCATTTATAATATTCACCACAAGCGTATCTTCCACGGTGCAGAAGTGGGGGGAATCAAACTCCATGCCTCACTGGATACCCAGATTTGCGAGAATGTCATCTACAGTTGCTACCGAGCACTTTGGCTGGATTGGCAGGCACAAGGCACCCGCATCAGCCGAAATATCTTTTATGACAATCTGTCCGAGGATCTCTTTGTGGAGGTCTGCCACGGCCCTTATATGGTGGATCATAACCTGTTCCTATCGCCTATGAATTTCCGCAATATGGCCCAAGGCGGTGCGTTTGTTCACAATCTGTTTGCCGGCAGATTTGTGGTGCGCTCTGAGCTTACCCGCTATACTCCTTACCATATGCCTCATGAGACAGCTATTGCCGGGTACAGCAACATCACGGGCGGCGACGACAGGTATTACAATAACCTATTTATAGGTGATGACGATCCGGGCAAAGAGCCGCTGCCTATGACCTTTTTCGAACACCTTCCGCTGACTCCAAGGGAGGATATGGATTACGGCGGTACCGCAGTGATGGACGGTGTACCAGACAATTCTCGCTGTTACCTTCATCCTGTCGGACTGGGCGGCTACAGCGATTATCCGAATACTCTTCAAAAGCGGTGGTGGGAATATACCAAGGAAGAAATTGCGGCTTTAGAGGAATCCGGAAAGCCATTGCAGCCCGATAAGATGGCACTCCCCGTTACGATACAGGGCAATCTCTATTTGAAAGGCGCAGTGCCAAGTAGTCATGAGTCAAATGCAAAGGTTTATGTCAACAACGGGATCGAGATCGAAATCGATCCCGCTACTTGCAGGGTACAAGTGCATGTTCACAGCCCTGAAATAATACGTGCTGCAGCTCCCACGGTAGTCACCACTGATCTTCTCGGCAGAAGCCATCACGCTGAGATGTACTATGAGGAACCGGATGGATCTTCTTACCGTTTCGACCACGACTTCTTTCATAAGCTACGCCCAGAAAAAAATGCAACACCTGGACCGTTTGAAATATTTGACAATAGTCCGGTAAAGATTGTTCTGTAGAAATACAGTATCTTATATCTGCTGCATGGAAAGGGGAGTTACCTGCATAACTTATTTGAGAAAAGCTTGTTATATCAAGCTTTTCTTTTTTATGTAGGAACATTTGTATCAATGAACAATGCATGAAAATGCCTACATATAAAAGATCAATTGCTAATTGCGTTAGTGATTAAAGTTCACCTTTTGATCCGGCGTAGTAATAATACATCAAGCATGAAATTTTTATCATCGAATGGATTTCACCGTCCATAACCTGGAGGACCATTTCAAGGATATAGAGGAGCTAGTCTCAAACGCCGGCTCGTACAGTGCTTCTCAGCTGGCGGCATATGGATTTGCTTGAAAAGAGTTTTGTTCTACGACGCCTTAAACGAGCCTTCAGCCCATATATCATGGCAGATAATTGAACAGGAAAATTTAGTTTTTATACTCAATAAAAAGAACGATATGTTTTATACATTAAACAATATCGGTTCGGATATTTGGAAGGGAATTACCATGAATGGTTATTTGTATAGACTAAAAGAGGAAATTAGTGTTGAACTTAGTGATGAAGATCTTGTGGATTTTATTTTCGGATTGGACATTGAAGATTTAATAATAAGAAAAGAGGATGATGCCAATCCCAGACACGAAGGGCTTAGCGTATATTTACGGTACACTGTCGGCGAACCCCAGAAAAGCAAATTCAAAAGCGAATTGTGCAAGTTCTGTAAGCTATGCTCGCATCTCGCCAGACGGCGACATCATTATTTAAGGATGAGTTTCATATTAATAATCAAGGACCATTAACAATAAGAGGAGATGACTATGGATCAGCATTATCAAGTGATCAAGACACTCACTGCTCTAGAGGGGTTCACTTCTGATCTTCACGAATTTACGATTACGAAACAAAATACAGCTTTGTTTACTGCTCTGAAACAAGTGCCGGAAGATTTATCTCCGTATGGAGGTCCTGCAGATGGAGTTTTGATAACTAACGCGGCATAGATCTGGAAATAGAATCAGTATGTTTGATGATGCTTGTTGTGCGACACCCAGCTCTCCGGCTATGGGCCCGGGACACTATCACGATCCGGCGCTAAAAGTTCCAAGTTAGGGAAATGTTCAAGAACTATCGAACGGAAATCAATTCGTTGGATGGGGACAGGAACCATATGTTTCTGAATATAAAAATGCCGGTAATACCGAGAATAATCCTTCATTGAATTTCTTATATGATATGCAGTTTCCAGGTCAAAATTTATCTTATCGAGCGTTTAAAAATGAATGGGTGGGGTTACCGCTTGATACATTGTCATTATCAGTAAAAAGCACCCCTCGCACCGGATTTGAGACAGAAATTGATGTTGAGTCGAGCGGAGGAAGAAGACTATGAATAAGCCTCTAAAAGCAGAAAGGAAATGGTGAGATGGGTTTCGCATACAAACCACCTATTTTTAACAGCAAAACAGCCATATTTCTCTCAGCGATGAGCTATCAGACTTACCCGTTCTTTTTCGAGGGAAAGCTGGTTTTGCCCAAAGGCTTCAAGCTTCGCTTTACGATCCGCGCTTTGGCCGACGTCGAGAATCCTACGGAGCTTGTATTCGGTTTTATTGCCGAGTCGCCGGATCAAATCGTTGTCGCGTTCAGAGGATACGCTTCGTATCCGGCAGATCTTCTTGCCTCGTATGACATCTTTTTGATACCGTATCCTTTCGTCCAAAACGGCGGGAAAACGTCGCGTGGCTTTACATGCTTGTATCGGTCAACCCGAAACCAAATCATCCGTGAATTAACCAAGCTTTCGACAACGAAAAAGTTGTATATTACCGGTCACAACTACGGCGGAGCTTTGGCCACACTGGCCGCTTTGGATATTGCGGTAAACACAGGATTCAAGCATCCTTTCGTCTACACGTACGGCAGTCCTCGCATCGGAGACCCTGACTTCGTTTCCCGCTTTAATAGGACGGTAATGTACAGTGCGCGAATCGTCAACATTCATGATTCATTCCCAACTTTCCCGGCCCGAAGGTATCTGCCTCCATTTACAAAGAGAGGTTTAACGTATCGGCATGTAAAAACGAAGATCCCGATCACATTTCAATTGAACGATGTGCCGCGTAATGACTCAATTGCCTGCTATTTTAAAAACCTGAGCCGCAAAAATCCTCTTTTTGCCAAATCATTATGCGACAATAATCCGGGATTTTGTCCTGATACCAGCATATGTTTTCCGTTTGAAGGTTGCTGAAAGTCTGTCCGATTGATTTTGGTGAATCATGATTCACCAGTTTGCCTATGTCGGACAGACTAATAGCTAAAGACTTGAATGCAAGGAAGGAGTTGCCTTTATGAATCTTTCAGGCATGTTCAACAGTGAAGAGGCGATATTGCTTGCGGCCATGATCGCGCAGTCTTATCAGCAATTTGAGTACGATAAGCTGGTGTTGCCTAAAGGTTATTCGCTTCGCCTCACCATTCGCGCTCTTGCCGGTGTCGAGGAGCCGGAGGAGGAAGTATTCGGTTACATCGCGGAGTCGAAGAATAATATCGTGATAGTTTTTAGAGGAACCCGAACATTCAAGGACAATGAGTCGGACCAGGATTTATATCAAGTACCGTACCCTTTCGTCAGAAATGCCGGAAACACCCATCGCGGATTCACTCGCATCTATCAATCGGCAAGAAATGAGCTGATCGGAGCTTTGAACAAGCTTTCCGCAGCCAAAATACTGATGGTTTCAGGCCACAGTTTGGGTGGAGCATTAGCCGTGTTAGCTGCCTTCGATATTTCGGCGAACACACGGTTTCAAAATATTGCCGCGTATACGTACGGCAGTCCGCGGGTCGGAGACCCGGATTTCGCTTCCCGGTTCAACCGAACGGTAAAAAAAAGTTTTCGTATTATCAACGTCCATGACATTATTCCTACTTTGCCGGCTAATGCGTATCCGCCTCCGTTTACCAAGAACGGTTTATTTTATCGGCATGTAAACACGAAGGTTCCGATCTCTTTCCAGCTGAACAGTTTACCTGTCCGCAATCATGAGATTGTCTGCTATTTCAAATTCCTTAGCCGTCGGAATCCTGATTTTTCCAAAGCTTTATGCGCCGATAACCCGGGGTTTTGTCCCGATACGGGATTATGTGTTCCGTTTATAGGAATATGCAGTGCGGAAGAAGACGAAGAATAAGCTACCATAAGATGGATGTTCCTAACGTTGATCGGGTGGGTTCCTGCGGGAAGTGAAAGGACGTTCTTCGAGCCGTGTTAGAGGACAAACGCCGTAGTAAGCATTAGAATGGAAAAAAAGACCAAGCAGGACATGATCGAGGATTTCCGTTAAAATGTTGATTCCGATCCCGGGAATGTTTCTCTACCTAACATATATATCCAATTATTTGTGGGTGGTGACAGCTTCGCTGGTACTACTCCAAAGAGGAAGTCCTTATTTATCAAGGGCTTCCTCTTTATTTATATGTATTCAATTTAAGAAAAGCATCAATTGTCAATTGTTCAATCGGGATTAGCCAAGGTGGCACTTGGTGACACTGGTATTACTCCGTAAAAGAAGAAAATAGCTCATAATGGAAGTAGTATCCAGCCTATGAGGTAATTTTACACGTATGTCGACTGTACCCGATATTGATTGAAAATGTTCCGTAAATTAGAAGTTGATTGTCCAAAGATAACCTCAGTGAATGCTTACGATGGATATTACTGGATCTTATCGAAGTAACCTGAAATATATCATGAAAGCGGGAAATTAGTAGTTCATATATTAATTGGCATCAGGGTTACCCAATTGATATAGAAATAGATCATTAAACATTAAAGGATGTTCGGAGATGAATAACAAGGTGAAAGCAAGCAATTTAAGAGCAGATTCCAAGGGGAGAGTAATTACAATCTGGCATGCTATGAAGTAAATCGGTGGTATTCAATTGTTGGACAGCATGGGCTATTGAAATTCATCTCTGAGTTGAATTCCGGCAAAGTTTTTAACTCCGTCTATTCAAGCATTGAAGCAGATTTCTAAGATACGAAAGTGGAGGTCAATACGGTTTTTATTGACTGGTTGTCCGTACCGATGAGCTTCTTTGCATTAAGAGTTTTATCTCTTGGGGTTGGATTGCTTTCTGGATAGTATTAATCTTGGTATTAGTAATTTTGAATAGTGCTGATTTGTCATCTTCTAGTTCCAATAGATTGGAACATTGTCGGGATACCTCCATAGTGGACGAATATCTGAGGGGAATTCACTTTTAAAGACTGTATCGGATGGCCCTAAAGTAATGGATGACTCTGGAGTAGCGGGATATGGAAACCCAGCCGATAGTGGGAAGAACGCACCTGTTCCGCGGCTCCAAATGAAAATCGGAGTGAATCGTCTGATGTCGAGGATTCATCACATTATCCTGAGACACAATCTGTAGCACGGAAGTTTTCAAGATCCGATCGTCCAGTACAGGTCCGATAAGTGACCATTTAATTACTGCTGCATATTTTGTTCTGGAATCTAATTTTATAAACTTAATTAATAACAAAACTAACATTCTCGAATGATCGGAATTGTTAGCGTGTATGACCAAAAGCCATTTGACTGTATCGTTTGGAATGAGCACATGATCGGTGCCCTCAAGTTACAAAGTAGGGGATTAGCAGAGCTTTAAGCGAACTGGAGGAGATGGAGGGACCAGATTATATCGGGTTGGTATCCCGGAAGTTTGACTGTTTACTTTTTATCCTTTCAACCGATACATTTAGATTTAGGCGCTTTTATTATACAAATATTTGGATTTAAGGAAAATAAGACAAAATCGTTATACGGATGCAAAATAATTTTATGCTAATATAATAACTATCAACTAACAAGTGTATTCCCTGCTTATGAAAGTGCAAATATATATGTCGCCCTCATACTTTAAAAAAGGAGGTGAACGTTCAGGCAAGATCGTTCATATATGAGGGTTTACATAAATAAAACTCATGAGGTGGTTATTGGTGATACGCAAGTGGTCGATAACATTGACGGCATTTTTACTGGTTTTATCTTTGATCGGACTGGTTCCAAAAGATGCCCACGCTGCCAGCGGATTTTATGTAAGCGGAACCAAATTAATGGATGCTACCGGAAAACCTTTTGTAATGCGAGGCGTTAATCATGCACACACTTGGTACAAGGATCAGCTGTCTACCGCAATTCCGGCCATAGCCAAAACGGGTGCCAATGCGGTTCGAATTGTATTGTCAGACGGGCATAAGTGGACTTACGATGATGTAGACGCCGTCAAAAATATCATTAGTCTCTGTGAACAAAACAAGCTGATCGCCGTGCTGGAGGTGCATGATGCTACAGGCAGTGATAGTCTCACAGATTTGGACAACGCCGTAAATTACTGGATTAGCATAAAGAATGCCCTTATCGGAAAAGAAGATCGCGTGATCATCAATATCGCCAATGAATGGTACGGAACATGGGATGGGCCGGCATGGGCTAGCGGTTATAAACAGGCTATACCCAAGCTGCGCAATGCCGGTCTGAATCACACACTGATTGTTGACTCGGCTGGCTGGGGTCAATATCCGGCTTCGGTCATCAATTACGGAACGGAAGTCCTGAATTCGGATACTTTAAAGAATACAGTTTTCTCCATACACATGTATGAATATGCTGGCGGCAATGCAGCTACAGTCAAATCCAATATCGACGGAGTGCTGAACAAGAATCTTGCCCTCATTATCGGTGAGTTTGGCGGACAGCATACAAATGGCGACGTGGACGAAGCAACGATTATGAGCTATTCTCAGCAGAAGAGCGTCGGTTGGCTGGCCTGGTCCTGGAAGGGGAACAGCAGCGACTTGGCCTATCTCGATATGACCAACGATTGGGCAGGAAGCTCACTTACTTCCTTCGGTAAGACCGTCGTGAACGGCAGTTATGGCATCAAAGCAACATCCATACTAAGCGGTGTGTTCGGGGGAGGGACTCCGACGCAAAGTCCGACTTCAACGCCGAGTCCGACTTCTACTTCAACACCGACTTCTACTCCAACACCGACTACGACACCATCACCAACCGCTACACCGGGAGGTACAGTGACAACCTTATATGATTTTGAATCCGGAATTTCGGGCTGGTCTGGAAGCAATATATCGGGCGGACCATGGGTGACCAGTGAATGGAAAGCCGCCGGAACAAACTCTATGAAAGCAGATGTTAACTTAGCCTCAGGTTCCACGCACACGCTCTATTACACTGGGTATCATAACTTATCAGGAAAGAGTAGCCTTAAAGCAACAGTAAAGCACGCAACATGGGGAAGTATCGGCAGCGGAATATCAGCCAAGCTGTACGTGAAGACTGGATCGGGCTGGACATGGTATGATGGCGGAAATACATCTATTAATTCGACAGGCTCAACATTGACACTGTCACTTAGTAATGTTCCTGATTTATCCGATGTTAAAGAGATCGGGGTTGAGTTTCGTGCTTCCTCTAACAGCAGCGGTCAATCGGCCATTTATGTAGATAGTGTAACTGTACAATAAGTCATACTTGTTCGGACTTACAATCATGATAAGGCGGAAATCACACTGATCGGAAGCATCGGCGCATAGTTAGAATAATCGGCAAATCGCTCTGTTAGCTTAGGTTGACAGGGCGTTTTTTTTTTGATTTTTTTTGCGGCCTTATCAGCAGGTATTAGGTGTTACCCCTGTCAAATTAGTCTGATCCGCCAGCCTAACTTGGCAAAATGATATTTGCTTATAGAAGCATATTGAGCCAATACATCCAGCGTAAGCTTTGCAGAATAATTGGTTTGAATGAATGCTTGCATTGCTTTGATTATAGGAGGAATTTCTCCACCATGTTATATACATATGTACAAAATACGGGTTTTGTGAAGAAGTACTATTAAACAATAAGAAGAACAACCGATTTCATCATTGTTCTCCTTATTGTTTCTTACTCATGTTTCTGTTCATCTTCTGTTTATATTCTGTTTATAAATAGAGTTATAGTCTCATTTTATTTCTTCCATAAATTTTCTTAAGTTATCAACTATTTCTTTGGATCGGGTATGGTGTAAATAGTGTTCACCTTCAAAAGACATCACTTTTCCATTCACAGAATCTTTGATCTGTTCTTTATGCAACGTTTCCCATCCTTCAACATCCTTGTTATTCGCTGCTAAAAAGAAAATAAGAGGAAGATTTTTAGGGAATTTTAAATTTTTGGCTGCTTTAAAGTTATTTTCAATATGTTCTCCCTCGTTAATGACGTCAGAATTGAACATATTTTTAAGGGAAATCATTCTAATCTGCTCTTTTGTTGCATCGTCCACTTCTGGTGTAATATTCTGGTCAGGATTTAGTTTCATTAGCAATCTGCCAAAGCCTGATTTTTTAAGGAGTCTATAGGTGTCCGATGGAAATTCAGCTTCCATACCCCCTTGCGTTGGAACACTGCTATCGATCCCAACAAATGCAGTGACTTCGTTTTCGAATTTATTTACATATTCCAGTCCGTAAATACCGGCTATGGAGTGGCCCATCAGGATATAACGGTTAATATGGAGTTTTTGTAACACTTCATGAGTTTCACTTACAATATTATCGATGGTTCTTTCTTTCCCGGTTACGTCACTTAATCCATACCCAAAAGGCTCAATCACGACTACCTTGTAATAGGGAATAAGCTTTTCCACTAGCTGTTTAAAATCAAGAGCTGGTGATCCTGTACCATAACCTGGCAGCAGCACGACTGTTTCTGCACCGTTTCCTTGAATAGTAACGTTCATGTTCTTCCCATCTACAGGTACTAACTGGCCATAGGGTTCTATTTTTCCTTGCTCTGATCTGTTACAGATATTATTAACTATAAAGACAGTTGCCAGAAAAAGTCCTATTACTATAGCTATAACTCCTATTGATTTAAGTATAAAGTTACGCGTTTTTTTCATTCTCGTACCTTTACTCATTTTCATTACCTCACTTTGTTTCACTCGTATCTACTCCTGTCCTCATTGGGTTTACTCCAGCTACCTTAACAAGCGTTAAGGAAAGCTTATACGATGAAGATGAACTCCCTATGACGACAATATGAACGGAGTATGAACAAGCAAAAAAATGCTGCGACGTCACATGCCAGGAAGCTTGCACATGAGGCGTAACATGGAGGATACGGTTTAGACAATACGAATTATACAATATGAATTCAACTAATCGGTTGGGGTTATTATAGGTAAGGTGACAAAAACGGACGTTCCTCGGCCAGGTTCGCTTTCTACTCGAATATCGCCTTTATGCAGTGATACGATCTGTTTAACGATGGCGAGTCCCATACCACTACCGTCATACTTACGACTGTGGGAACGATCGGCTTTAAAAAAACGCTCGAATATATGCTTCTGGTCCTCAAGGGATATACCAATTCCAGTATCAGATATTTGCACTGTTACCTTTTGGATATCTTGTTTGATACTGACGTTTATCATACCGCCATCCTCAGAAAATTTGATGCTATTGCCGAGTATATTGGTCCATACCTGATTTAGTTGGTCATGATCAGCCGTTAGGATAACAGCTCTCAAATTGAGATCGAAACGGATATTTCGAGCCGACCATTGCGGCTGGATCGCGACGATGACTCGTCTGATCTGTTCATCAAGTCTGAGCGTGACTAGCCGCATCTGCTGTGACTGCGATTCAAGTAAGCTCAGCTTTAGCAGGCTATCACTCATCTTGGATATCCGCTCCGCTTCAGCAATGATAATATCGAGATAACGGCTTCGCTCATTATCTGCGATGTCTACTCGCTTGAGTGCTATAGCATAGCCGGATATTGAGGTGAGAGGCGACTGAACTTCGTGCGACACGTTCGTTACAAAGTCCCTACGCATCTGCTCAAGTTGCTGTAGATCGTGCATCATTTCTTCGAAGCTGAGAGCCAAAGTACCTAGCTCACCCTTTTGCTTAATATTTAGCTTGACGTTGAAATCTCCACCTGCTATTCGCCTAGTTGCTGTAGTCAGTTTCTTTATCGGTCTTACTAGAAACATGGCGGCCACCAGAATCAATAGGCTTCCTGCTATTAACGAATAGGTCAAAAAGGTCAAAGCCCACTTTATGAGAAAAGACGAGGATGAGGTAGTTCGCTGCTCTACAAACATCGCTTTCGTTCCCATTTCCGTTTTCAACGGCAGCCCATAGAGGATAGGATTAACACTATTCGTCTTGACTTGAACCACTTCTCCACCTAGTACTTTTTTGATTTGTTCTCTAGTAACAGTCGCAGGATTATGTCCATTATTCGCTCCGTAAGACGTAATCTGTCCCGTTTCTTCGTAAATTCGAATATAATAGGAATGGAGCTGCTTCATTTCACTAATGTACGAGTCCGCTTCACGTAACGGTAATGTATCGTAAATCCGGACGATGTCCTGTCCAAAGTCAAATAAGGTACTTTGTAAGTTTTCGTTCAATTTATCTTTATATAGCCAAGATGCCACAAAAAAAGCAATGATCGTTCCTCCGATCACGGAGATTAGAAATGTCAGGACGACCCGTGTATATAAGGATCTGATCATTCGTATACCTCAAGCCGGTAGCCCAGCCCACGCATAGTCTCGATACGAAAATCGGGTGTAGTCGCGAACCGTTCGCGCAGGCGTTTAATATGTACGTCTATCGTTCGATCATCACCAGCATAATCGATCCCCCAAATTTGATCGATCAACTGCTCGCGCGTAAACACTTGTCCGGGTGTTCCAGCGAGCTTATATAGCAATTCAAACTCCTTGAGCGGCAACGTGAGCGACTCCTTCCCTAACATCACCTTATAGGTCTGCCGATCGAGAAGTACGTTGCCAAACTGGATCGTCTGCGTGGAACCAATTCGGTATCGTTTCAGTAATGCCCTAACACGAGCCGTCAACTCCAATGGATCGAATGGTTTTGTCAAATAATCATCCGCCCCCAGGTCGAAACCTTTTACTTTCTCCCACGTTTCTCCTCTTGCAGTTAGCATAAGTAACGGAAGATCCGGATTGGCTTTTCGTAGCTCCTTGCATAACATCCAACCATCCATAATCGGCATCATAATATCGAGCACGACAAGATCGACTTGCCTTGAAGCGTAAACGGCCAACGCATCCTTACCATCCGCGGCTTCGGCTGTTGCGAATCCGTCGTTGTGTAGAAATAAACATACGAGTTCGCGAATGTTCGTATCGTCGTCAGCAACTAGTATAGTAGGCATCCGTTCCCATTTCTCCTTTGTCCATCACCTATTGAAGTAATCATTATACTATAAAAAATTAGAATTCCCCCAATTCCTTGTGTACTCATTTGATTGCATTTTTCTTAATAGAATCCAGTTCATCATAGCCATGATAAGAACCTGCGCGTATAACAGCGTCAATCTTATGAAGATTCTGAACACTCTCTAAGGGATTTGCATCCAGAAGTACGATATCAGCATTCTTACCCACTTCCACGGTACCCATATCATCCAGGCGGCCCAGAAATTCTGCCCCGTTAAGTGTGGCCATTTGCAGAACATGAAGAGGTGAGATACCCGCTTTCTCAAGTTCGTCAAATTCCCGATGAATAGAGTTACCTGCGTCACGCCAAATAGCTCCAGCGCCACTATCTGTGCCAACCATCATCTTAACGCCTTCCGAATCATAGGTCTTAGCTAGTTTCAAATATAGATCGTAGAGTCCCTGCGCTACAGGTGTGCTACTATCATTAGGAAATAGACCTAAATGCATACGTATCAGGGTCGGAGTTTGCCATGTGTTATTCTCAACATATACATCGGCAAGTTCAATTGCCTTTTCTTCACTGTAAGTGTCAATCATGTGTTGTAGTCGTGCAGAATCCTCTTCCCCTCCAGAAGTCTCAATGGCTATCTCGATAACTTGCTTGTTCACAAAATCTCTAAGACCCTTAATCTTCATTAATTGCACGAAGACTGGATTTGAGGTGATAGAGGGAAGTCCTGTCGCCTCAGCTCTCAAGGTAGTCTCATCTGTTGAGGTAGAGATTAGCGCCCCGTTGTTGATTCCGAAATGCTCGATACTATAGAATCCATTTCTGGTAGCCTCCTTCAAGTCCAGATCAGGAAGCACATGTCCTACAAATGGAATATTTAAACTTTTCGCCTCCTCTTGAACGGCAGCAAACACCTCTGGTGTAACAGCTCCCGATTTTATAAAGTCGGCCCCTTCTTTTTGCTGTTGGCGGACTAGCTCTACAGCTACCTTGGGTGTAGGCGCATTGATCGGTGTTAAGACATCACCAGGCATACTGAGCACCGTCGGTTGATCCGTAGAACGGGTAAAGGCACCAGATCTCCATTCCTTCAAAAGTTCTGCTGAACCACTCATCTGCCTGAATCCGGTCACGCCATTAGCAAGCAACTGATCCATCGCTTCTGAGGCGTGCTCCTCCCCTATCACATGCATATGCATGTCCAGGTAACCGGGAACCGCATACTTTCCGCTGGCATCAACAATCTGCATGTCTTCGTCCGCCTTGATACTTCCAGTCGGTGCAATATCTAAGATTTTCCCGTCGGAAGATAGAATACTCATGTTAGACGTTAATTGACCACTTTTCGTATCCACAATTGTTAAATGATTTAGCAAAAGCTTATAGGAAGCGCTAGGCTGTTCCAGATTCATCGCGGTGAAGGGCTGAATATTCCCCGAAGGTTGGCCGGCAAACAGACCACTCCATGCAATGACAAGCGCTAATATCCAACAGAGGAAGACACGCCATCCGTGCCAGAATTTCGTCCTTCTTAGGATTACGAGCGAGCCAACGCAGGCTGCCAGAATCAGATATGCAAACCAACGTTCATCACTGCTGATCATTAATATTAGTACCATTCCGAATAAAAACATTGATAATAGTACAAATCCAATCGTCTTTAGAATTTTTCTTTTTGCATATTGCTCCATAGTATTTAACCCTTTCTTAATCACTTTTTATGATGAGAACACTTGAAACCGTTAGCTATTTCACTTGTCCTAAGATCAGCAATGTTCTATAAACTTCATTGCCAGCGAACCGCATTTTTGTTATTGGGAAGCTGCTGGAAATTAAAGTAGCAGTCTGAGAGTTCACTGGGCAACTTGCTCAGTGTCTCCAAAGAATGTCCCATAAAACGCAGGCTTTGCAGCGATTTTTCCGGCCTTTTGGCAGAACGAGCTTGTACAATAAACTGTTGAGACCAGGTATGGAAAGTGCGCGCAGAGCGATGGGCGGTCTTGTGCTGATCAAGTTACCAGGCACGCCCAGCAGTACAAGGCTGGAAACACGTTCCGGTTGGTTGATCGCCGTCAAAATGCTGATGTGCCCACCGATGGAATGAGCTATGATGGGAACTTTATCGAGTTTGAGTTCGTCCAATACGCTTATAACGTTTTGTACCGCAAACTTTCTGAAATCAATATTCCGGTGGTCCATGCCGTCGCTCATTCCGCCCCCCGGACGGTTGATGGCGATAATGCGCCGTCCGGTCAAATGAGCTATCAAGGGGATAAGCGGAAACGCGTCGCCAGTATTGCCGGGAATCATTACGGTAGGCTCTCCGTTGCCGACCTCGGTCACTCTGATTTTATATCCGAAATCCCCGAACGGGACATAGCGGATTTTCGCGTCAAGTTTGTAATGCGAGAGCAGTTCCTGTTCCGCATTCTGTGCCCTGAGGACACGGGGATCATCATCTTTCAATATGAGAGATGAACTATTCATAAAGCCAATCCTCCACTTCTTTGTAGATGTACGTAACTGGGCCTGTAATTGTCAAGTTCATGATCCGCTTTTGAAAAATACCCGCCGGAACTTGGAGGCAATGCGTCCTTCTCAACCTAGTCTTGCAAAAATAATAGAGTTTATGATACAAATGTATCATAGTATCAAATGAAATCAATACAAGATCGAGATGTGGAACAGGAGTGGTGGAAATGTATCGTATCGGAAATGATAAGCGAAAAATACAATCTGCAAACCTTATTTGCAGCGGCATGGAAGAATTGATGCGAACACAAGATTATCACGATATCTCCGTCACGCAGATCATTAACACTTCCGGCGTGGGCCGAGCTACCTTTTATCGATTGTTTGACGATAAATCGGATGTCGTGCTGTACCAGATGGAAATGGTATTCACTGAATTAATCCGGCGTATGGGCCCCCAAACCGATCCCAATGTGGTAGTACAATCTTTATTTGATATCTGGCTATCCCAAAAAGGGCTCTTTTTATCCTTAATAAAAGCAAATCTGTATGGGGAGTTTCAAACCCAGCTTTCCTATGTAATCGGAGAAAAACTGAAATTCATTAAAGAACATGTTGGTTTGGACGACAGGAACTGGCAGTATTTCATACACATCCGTGCAGCAATGCTATTTACTGCGCTGAGGGTTGCTATCACTCAGTTTAACGAAGATAATTCGCAGGATATTTCCAACACGCTAAATGAGCTTTTCGGCAAACAGCCGTTAATATTTAAATCGTAAACTTCAAGA
This sequence comes from Paenibacillus monticola, assembly GCF_009664975.1. Taxonomy (GTDB): domain Bacteria; phylum Bacillota; class Bacilli; order Paenibacillales; family Paenibacillaceae; genus Paenibacillus_AQ; species Paenibacillus_AQ monticola. The sequence continues at coordinate 20,760 of NZ_WJXB01000007.1, read as the reverse complement.
CGTTTATATTCCACAATGGTTAGCACAAAAAGAAACCTTGAACGGCTTGAAGCCAATCAAGGTTTAATATTTTCCTTTATCCTCATGACGGCCACTGCTTCAAAATAAAGATGCCGCAGCTCATCTTCCTGGATGTCGGCGGGAAGTGCTTTAAACTCCTCCGAACACATCTCTTCCTCTGTCAGTTCACTAGAACGCCAAAGCGTTAGACCTAGACTTGAAAAAAGGTATGTGCATCCAGTCTCTGCATATTTACGATCATATGGCGATTCCTGATCCAAATCGGCAATCAGCTTTTTGGCTGTAGTGCGGAAAAGATCCATATCTCTATATCTGCATGACCACTCCTCTCCCGGTTCGGCGATTTCAATAAAAGATGCCAAGCCTGCTTCGTCATACTCAACGTTATAGTGCATCGGATAATTTCGAGCAGATATTCCGATCTCAGCCTCAGTCATTCCAAGCCGGAACGGGCCGATGGCCTGTCCAGGTTGAACGATGATCTGCTCTAGTGTCGCTTTCTGCGGATAGGATAGGCTATACTTTCGCATCAGTTCATTTATCTTCTCAGCACTCGGTGGAAGTTGCAGCTCTTCTTCCTCATCATCATTGTTCTCGACTGTGCGATAGGAACTGATGAATTGCCCTGCTTCCCTGAAGCTGGCGATCTGCCCTGAACCCACAGCTGCACACAAAGCCGCCCCAACAGCGGCTTCTTCTGGTGCATCACTTAGTTTCAGTGGCAACCCAAAGGTAATCTGCGCTTTAGTACACAGCTCTGGATTGGCACGCAGCGCGTTGCCGGAACCGATCAAGAGCTTAAACGGCTTAACCATCTTCTCTTCAAGTACCCTAAAGAAAGCATATAGCTCATCAATCATTCCCTGCAGGAAGGCATGAGTTAGGCTACCAGGAGTAAAGTTATCCAGTGTGATCCCCTTCACAGTGCCCCGCACATCTGGATCTGTCCGAGTTCCTAGAAATCGGGGGCTCACGCGCAGACCGCGCGCCTCGTTCGGTTCAATTCTCAAGAGCTGGTCCATCAGCGAGTATACGTCAGTCGGCTCCTCACCTGTATAGGACCTGATCAATTGACGGAAGAAACTTTCCAATAGCGCATAGGATTTCCCTCCACTAAGTGCTGCCCCGACCATTAGCACCCCACCGCCGGGATAAGGACGCACCTCCATCCCCCGCACAGTGCCGGAGTATTCCGGAAGTAGTACCGACAACTGACTCCCCGTACCAATGTTCATAAGAACCGTTTCTTCTGGATGAGGCACACTACCCAGAAAACTAGCCTGATTATCTCCTAAGGAGGCATGCACTGGAATCCCTTGATTGGTTAGGCCAATTACCGCTCCAGAAGGCACTACCTTGGGCAGCATTGCCGGATCGAGTCCTGCGGCAGCAATCGCTACCTTATCAAAGTCGTTCAATTCAAAGTTGTAGCAGCCCATACCAGCGGCCTGAGTCGGATCAATCAAGGGCACTACAGTGCCGGTTAGTCTGAGTGCCACATAATCAGCAATGGTGCAGAAGCTGACCGCACTCGCTGGAACAAGACCGTTTCGCAGGTTATAGAAATGAGTGACCAGTCCGTATCCCGGAGCAACGGTATATCCGGAATGTTCACTTAAATAATCTGCATAGGAATGGGAATCTTCCATAGCAAGACTTCCTCTGCCATCCTGCCAGGTATAGAGCGGACTGACGTGCTTCCCCTTAAGGTCCACGTATACAATCCCATGCATTTGCCCAGTCAGGCCGATTCCAAGCACTTCCGGCTCCCATGCGATTAGGTTATTCAAGATATCTTCCACTTGAAGAAAGATCTCATCGGGGTCCTGCTGCCTTTCCCATTCCTCGCTACTTAAGTGACTACTAACCAGATTATCTGCTGTATTAGAATGCAGGATGGTTTTGCGCTCCAAGTCATAGACCAGTCCGGTGATGGTCGTCGTTCCGATGTCGATTCCGATGAACTTCATAAATTTCCCTCTTTTCGAATGATATCGTATGATAGAAAGTAGAACTGATCTTTCATATTGGAATTGATAATTAAGGAGACACAACCATGAACAAACTCGTATTTTTCCTAGGACCTGGAGGCGCGGGCAAAACTACGCTGGCTAAAGCGATTGCGTCCCGGCGTAAGGTTCCTTTTTTGGATATGGATATTCTACTGCGGCCTGCGGCCGATGCTATCATGACTTTACATGGCCTAGACCCAGCGGATCGAGATTCCGCCGAATATAAGAAGCTCTGCCGCGATTTGGGCTACCGGATCACGATGGACGCCGCACTCGATAATATCGGTCTGGATACAGACGTCTTTGTGGTCGGACCTTTTACTCAGGAGGCCAATAACCCGGATTGGATAGGCAGCGAACTATCGCGGATTGGGCGTTCCTTACAGGATGTTGAGGTAAAGGTCGTCTTAGTTGGACTGGCGAATGAGGCATTGTATCTGGAACGGATTCAGGGCAGGCATTCACCCTTGGATACTTGGAAATTCCGGCATTGGGATGAATTCTGCGCCTCGCTTGGCAACCGATCCGTACAATGGCCACTTCCCGCTGCGAGCGTAATATGGATCGACAACTCCAACCCGAATATTGCAGCTACAGTCGCAACCGTAGAACGTTTCATCTATGATTCACCCAAATAAAAGAAGAGCAAAGGGGTGTCCAACGCCATGAAATGTATAGGCTGCTGGACCACCTCCTTTGCTCACTAATGCTTATTACGTATTAATCTCTTTACGCACAATCTCACCCTTAATCTGCGCAATAACCTCCTGGATGCTTGTTGACCCCAGATCTCCTGCTCCACGTTTTCTCACGGCTACAGTCGCGGTATTTTTCTCATTCTCACCGATTACGAGCATATATGGGACTTTCTCCAGCTGGGCTTCACGGATTTTGTAGCCGAGCTTCTCATTTCGTATATCCACTTCGACCCGTAACCCCGCTTCTTCCAAGGCTTTCTTCACTTGTAGGGCGTAGTCGATATAGTTCTCTGAGACAGGTAACAGCTTCGCATGTACGGGAGCCAACCACAGTGGAAAAGCACCGGCAAAATGCTCGGTTAAAATTCCCATGAACCGGTCAACCGATCCATACACAGCGCGATGTATAACAACTGGCCGATGTTTAAGACCATCCTCGCCAATATAAGCAAGATCGAACTTCTCCGGCATTTGGAAATCCAATTGAATCGTGCCACACTGCCAACTCCGCTTCAGCGCATCTAAAATGTGAAAGTCGATCTTCGGACCGTAGAAGGCGCCATCGCCTGCATTGATACGATACTCCATCCCGCGTTTATCCAAGACATTCTGTAAAGATTGTTCGGCATGGTTCCATTGCTCCTCAGAACCCATGAAATCCTCCGGCCGAGTCGATAATTCAATCCTGTATTTGAAACCAAATACTTGATATACGTAGTCAATCAGGTCAATGATCCGGCTACTTTCTTCCTCAATCTGCTCAGGCAATACGAATAGATGTGCATCATCCTGGCAGAAGGTACGTACTCGCATCATCCCGTTTAGAGCGCCGGAGAATTCATGGCGGTGCACCTGACCAAATTCCGATAGGCGGATAGGCAGCTCACGGTAGGAGTGCAGTGTGTTTTTGAAAATGAGCATGTGGCCCGGACAATTCATAGGTTTAAGCGCATACTTCGTATCGTCTACCTGTGTGAAGTACATATTGTCTTTATAATGATCCCAATGTCCAGAGTTTTCCCAGACCCGATTATTCATCATCAGGGGTGTGCGAACTTCACTGTAATCCCGTTGTCTTTGCAATTCACGCACAAAGTTTTCGAGCTCATTACGAATTGTCATCGCCTTCGGCAGATAAAAAGGCATTCCGGGCGCTTCCTCTGAGAACATGAACAATTCCAGCTCTTTACCAAGCTTGCGGTGATCGCGTTTCTTCGCTTCCTCCAGAAAATGCAGATGTTCATCCAACTGGGCTTTTTTCGGAAAAGAGGTTCCATAAATTCGCTGCAGCATTTTATTATTCGAGTCCCCACGCCAGTAAGCACCTGCAACACTCAGGAGTTTGAATGCTTTCACCCGGCCTGTCGACGGAAGATGTGGGCCACGGCAGAGGTCGAGGAATTCACCTTGATCATAAATTGTGATTTCAGCATCCTCCGGTAAGCCGTGAATCAGTTCCAGCTTTAGGGGTTCTTCCAGTTCTGCAAATATCTTCAGCGCTTCATTACGGTCTACCATTCGACGTACAAAAGGAATATTCTCTTGGATGACTTTCTCCATCTCTTTTTCAATTATGACAAGATCATCACTGGAGAGCGGTTTCTCAATATCGATGTCATAATAAAAGCCGTCTTCAATGACTGGTCCAATGCCGAGCTTTACTTGCCCGTGACCATATATACGTTTGATGGCTTGAGCCATAATATGAGCTGTACTGTGTCTATATATTTCCAAGCCCTCTTTACTGTCCAGCGTAACAATTTCGAGATGGCTGTCATGTAAGATCGGTTGATTAAGATCAACAGATTTGCCATCTATTTTTCCCGCAACAGCACTTTTCTTGAGTGTCGTACTTATGGCACCCGCTGCTTCTAAAATTGTCGTTCCTTGAAGTACCTCCCGAATTGTTCCATCTGGCATTGTTACTTTGATCTCCATGATTTAGCCTCCATTTCTCAAATGTTGTTACTGTTGAACGCAAAAAAACGCATCTATCCCAGAAAGGGACGAGTGCGTTCAGCTCGTGGTTCCACCCTAATTCGACCTGCAACGTTGCAAGACCTCATTGGTATCCGATATCGGGGATAAGTCGGTGTCGCTTACAGCCGTGATCCTAAAGATCTACGGGTTCAACGCCACGGCTACAAAGGGGTAATCTTCCAATCGTTAGCTGGAGAAGCTTGCAGCCTGAACTTCTCTCTCTGGACAGCTCGTGTCTGGAAATCATGTCTTTGGTCAATGCCTTATATAAGGTTACGGGTCTAATACTACTTAATTGGGCGTTCAAAAGTCAAGGAGAATAATTATTCCAACCCTAAAACACTTGCCTCCTTGGACTTCTGCGACTCACGTCTGCCCCCTAATTTAAAGACAACAATGCCCCCAACAATAACCAATACACCTAGCAGCTTGTTGATCGTAAAAGGGACCTGTTCCAGTCCTAACCAGCCTAAAGAGTCCCATAACAGTGCAAAAGCTAGCTGTGCCGTCAGCACGATAGAGATTGCATAAGTAGGACCAAGCAGCTTTGTCCCCTGCACCAGACAGATGACCACACCTACACCGATTAAGCCGCTGATCCAGTACCAAGGCTGCATATTTTGCAAAGTAAACATCTGTTTGCCTTCAAAGAGTAGGCCGATGGTCAATGAAGCCACAAATCCCATGCCCAATACCAATGTGGTGGTTGCCCATGACCCTGTATGTTCATTCACTTTCGTATTAAAAATATTCTGCATACTGACCAGCGAACCGGCAGCAAGCGCCAATAATAGTCCTAAAAACATCCCTGTAACACCTCATTTGACTGATTTCTTCTGATGATAAAAAATAATTCATTCGTATATATTCCGACTTGCCAGTACCTTTAACCCTTCCCTGTCCTTAACAAGAATGTATCCCTTATTCCGCTCAATTAGGCCTTCTGCACAGAACTTTCGAATCACTCGATTCAGATGTCTATAGCTCGTTCCAATTAAATTGGCTGCATCCACTAGACTGAATGTACTTAGTTGCCCCTTAAATAACGCATCGGATTCATCGAAGGAGACAGACAGCAGATAACTGGCCAATCGTACATCCACCGGATACAGCAAATTGAAGCTTAAGGAAGTGGATTTACGGTAGAACTTGTAGGTGATGATTTCTAGTAAAAATTGCAGCAGATGATGTCCGTCCCGTGGACGTACTCAATATCTCTGATTACCTCAAGCGGGGTTTTGAACGAAAGAATCAGGGTTTTGCCTTCCGATGAGGTAGTATAAGTCTTCAATTTCCCCTTAACAAGCACGTACAATACCTGTGCCACACTCAGAATTTCAATATCAGTACACCCGCGATCATCATTCCAATACCGGCGAATTGCGGTAGCTTCATCTTCTGTTTCACCACGCCAAACCAACCATTCATATCAATCAGAATAGTCAGGCATAGCTGGGCAATCAGCAAAGCGGATATCGTAAAAGTAACCCCAATCTGGTGAATAGCTGTCACTTCGCTGAAAATAATAACCGCTCCAAAAGCTCCGCCAATCAGGTATAACGGCTTCACTTGTTTAAAGCCTTGGCTTTTCCCGTCGCGTACGAACAGCAGAATAGCCAAGGCTAGAATAAATCCGGTGAATTGGGTAATCGTCGCCGCTTGCCAAATGCCAATGTCTTGACTTATCCGGGAATTAGCCACACCCTGCAAGGTAATACAAGCTCCGCCCATAAACGCAAAGATAATCCCTTTCATTGCTGCTCTCTCCTCTATTTAGCTCTCTCCACTATTAAAGGATATATTCAGGAATTTGAGAAGGACATATGTCCTCAATTATTGATTCATAAAAAAAAGAACCCTCAACACCTAAGGATTCTCACGTTATTAATGCCATTATTAATACCATTAATTACAGCTTAGAAAGCTAACTGCACTGAACCATCTTCGTAAATATCGACTCTTTGCGTGCAGAGTAACATTCCCAGCCCAGAAGCCGTGCCTTTTTCGCTTAAGCTCTTCTGTCTCGCTTCCCATATGGTTTTGTCGTGGATTATGTCATAGAGGTAGTAAACGCCCGTGCCGGCTGCATCAGTCTGCTCTACAAATACGAAGCTATCCGCAAATAAGCTACGAAACCAATCGGCAGCTTCCGTATGTGATGTGAAAGTGGGCAGGTCCTGTTCAAACTTCTCAGATAAATATTTCTGCTTCAATCTGCCGATCGTAACATAATAACCTTCAAGCGTTTCTTGTGTAATCATTTCGAAGCCTCCTCATTTGGGTCTAGGTAACATTTGCAAAAGCAAAGATAAGGATAATTTTTCATGTGAAACATATAAATTCTTATCTTTCAAAAAAACTTTCGACAAAAATACCATATTTCCAGAGAGTTAGCTGTGACATTTAACGCGCGAATATGGCCTTCAATACCTGCATCATCTTATCTCAACAGTCGCAGGCCGCTTAAGATAACAAGCAGGGTACTGCCTTCATGACTGACCACACCGGAAGGTAGATTTAGTCCGCCCCAGAAATTTGAAATGACCAATACCAGAATAACTGCTAGTGCAAACGTTATATTTTGCTTCATGACCCTACTTGTACGTACCCCCAGGGAGATCGCATAAGGAATCTTGAGGATATCGTCGGTCATTAACACAACGTTTGCCGTTTCCAGGGCTACGTCAGTCCCGGCTGCTCCCATCGCAATCCCTACGGACGCTGCAGCCAGCGCCGGAGCATCATTAACTCCATCACCGACCATGGCTACTTTACCGTACGTCTTGGTTATGTTTTTAATGATCTGCAGCTTCTCATCAGGCATCAGCTCGGCATAAATCTCATCTACCCCTGCGGCTCGTCCAATCGCCTCTGCGGTAAGCTTCGCATCTCCAGTCAACATCACCACATGTTTGCCCATAAGCTTAAGCTGTTGAATGGCCTCCACGGCATGGGTACGCAAAACATCCTGAACGGCTATCATTCCGGCGAATTGACCTTCCAATTCTACAAAGACTACGGTTTTCCCTTCGGACTCCCATTGCTTCGCTTTCTTTAATTTATCCGCATCAAGTACGAGACCGAGAAGCAGTCCTCTTTTGCCAATTCGGCATTCCTTTCCATTTACAGAGCCACTGACACCCATTCCAGTTACTGCCTGCATCGTTGCCGCTTGTTCAAGAGTGAGGTTCTGCTTATTCGCAGCTTCCACGATGGCCTTGGCGATTGGGTGCTCCGAGAGATGCTCAAGGGAGGCAGCGAGGCGCAGCAAATCTTCTTCTGACTTTCCTTCTACTGTGAAGATATCGGTTACTGTGGGTTTGCCTTCGGTGAGGGTGCCTGTTTTGTCAAAAGCAACAGCGTTGACGTTGCCGATCTGCTCCAGATGGACACCCCCTTTGAATAACACGCCTTTGCGGGCCGCATTGGAAATGCCAGAGAGCATGGCAGGCATTATGGAGGAAACCAAAGCACAAGGAGAAGCGACAACGAGGAAGATCATGGCCCGGTAAATGGTCTCTTTCCAAGTCCATCCGAACAGAAACGGAGGTAATATCATTAACATCACAGCCAATCCAACCACACTTTTGGCATAGATCCCTTCAAAACGTTCAATGAATAGCTGGCTAGGCGGGAGTTCGTTTTTGGCTTCTTGCACCATATGTATAATCCGCGACAATAAGGTATCATCTGCTGCTTTGGTAACCAAGATCTGAAGAGCACCCTGACCATTCATCGTTCCTGCAAAAACAGGATCATTCGATGCTTTATCCACAGGGATTGACTCGCCGGTAATGGAGGCTTGGTCGACTGCCGAGATTCCTTCCAGAATCATCCCGTCACAGGGAATACGCTCGCCAGGCCGAACCACCACCACATCCCCTTTTTCCAGCTCCGAGGCTTTCACTTTGGTTTCAATACCTGCACTTAAGCGCATGGCTTCCTCTGGGCGATATTTCAGAATAGAAGCAATGTCCTGGTTGGTTTTCTCCATGGAGTAATCCTCCAAAGCTCCGCTAAGACAAAAGATGAAGATCAGCACCGCTCCATCCATCCAATACCCGATACTGGCTGCCCCGATGGCCGCAACGACCATAAGCAGATCTACGTCCAGATCTTTTTCCTTAATCAAGGTCTCCATGCCTTCCCAGGCTTTCCGGTATCCACCAACAACATAAGCCAGTACGAAACAAATAATGCTCCATACCCCAAGCCCATTTCGCTCAGTGATCCAGCCTAGTCCGATCATCAAGAGACATGTTGTGGGAATGATCATGCCACTATGCTTCTCCCAAATTTCAGCGATTGTATTTCCTCTGTTTTCACTGGAAATGACGACCTCACTCATCTGTCCCACTCCTTATTTATCTATAATGATTGAGAACTATTATCACAATATATCCCCCCCGGGGGCATATTGTAAATGTCTTTTTGGGGTGATGTGTGAACAAATATTAAAAAGATCAACAAAAGGAACAGCTCAACCCCAAATGTTCCACTGTCACAAGCTTCGATGAAGAAATAGCAGCATAATTACTATTTATTTACATGTGGGAATTTCATGTGCTATAATAATGCCAAAAGTTAAGCAAACGTTTGCGCAAATTGATTATTTATCCCTCTTCCTCTACTCTATTCCCTGCAAATCACATAGTCTGTTGAAATAATCGCAGTTCAGATCCTTCATGAAAGCGCTTAATGTAATCTGTATTTGAGGGGTCTAATCTTCTCCTAACAACCTATTTGGTAGGTCCGGTAGTTCAGTCGTTTCTATAAACGGCTTTTTCTTTCATATAGTTTATATAACGAGGAGGAAGAGAAGATTATGAAATCAGCAGTATCTATCATCGCCTTATTTGAAGAGACCGCCGCAAAGTACCCCGAATGGCCATGCCTGGAATATGGAGAGCAGCTGTATACTTACCGGGAAACCAATGAACAAGCAAACCAACTTGCCGCCTATTTACGAAGCAATGGCGCTGGACCGGGCCAATTGATCGGTATTTTCCAGGAAAGTCGCCCTGAAATGATCATTTCAATGATTGCGATCTTAAAATCGGGGGCAGCATACGTCCCTCTATCCACTCTCTTTCCAAATGAGCGACTAGCCTATATGCTGGATGAATGCGATCCGGTAATCATTCTGACCCATTCGCTGTTGGAACAACGGCTAATGGAATTAAAGCATACATCCTCTACCAAGTGTATATCTCTGGATCTGTTTGGGGAAGTTGTTGAATCGCAGCCCTGTCACAACCCAAGATACCCGATCATTCTTTCGGACTTGGCTTATATCATCTACACCTCCGGATCGACTGGCAAGCCAAAAGGCGTCATGATCACACATCAGGGCATTCCCAATCTCGTGCTAGAGCAAATTAAGAAATTTCAACTTCGTGTTGGGGATCGAGTGCTTCAGAATGCTTCGGTTGCCTTTGATGCCTCGGTCTCCGAGATCTTTACGACATTGATTGCTGGCGCCACACTCATTTTATTGCAGCAGGACGGATTGCTAGTGGGAGATAAGCTTCAGCAAATCCTGAAGGAGAAGGAAATTTCCATCGTCACACTAACCCCGTCCGTACTGGCTACTTTGCCGCATGAAGAACTGCCTAATCTGTTGACACTTATTACCGCAGGTGAAGCCTGCACCCTTAAGCTAGTACAGTACTGGGCACCCAAATTGAATTTCATCAATGCTTACGGGCCCACGGAAGTCACTGTATGTGCAACGATGCATACCTGCCAACCGAGCGATACTTCCGTATATTTAGGCAACCCCATTGCCAATACAGCACTCTATCTGCTTAATGATCAATTACAACCTGTAGCTAGCGGTCAGTTAGGTGAACTGTATATTTCAAGCGTCGGATTGGCCAATGGTTATTTGAATGCTCCTGAATTGACAAACCATTCCTTTATTGCGAATCCTTTTGCGGACGGCTTCAGTGAATTTCTGTATCGAACAGGAGATCTTTGCCAGCAAGATTCCGAAGGAAATCTTGAGTGGCTCAGTCGGGAGGATCATCAGATCAAAGTATCCGGCATTCGGATTGAACTGGGAGAACTGGAATTTGCGCTGCGCGAATATTCGGCGGTTGAAGAAGCGGTTGTCCTATATAACAAGGAGAAGAATCTCATCATCGCCTATCTGAAATCCGCCAACCTCCCTAGACCTAATATCAGCCAGATCCGTAACTATCTACTAACCAAGTTTCCGATGTACATGCTTCCTTCCAGATTTATGTTCCTCGATGAATTCCCTGTCTTGACAAGCGGAAAAATTGACCGGAATAGTCTTCCCTCAATGGAAGATAGCAGACCGAATCTAGAGATCGAGTACACGGCACCAAGAAGTAGCCTGGAGAATGTGCTGGGGGAAATATGGAGCGAGGTCCTGAAGCTTGATCAGGTCGGAATTCATGATAACTTTTTCGAATTGGGCGGACAATCGTTAATGAGCGTTCAAATTATATCCCGTATCCGCACCTATTTAGACATGGATATTCCGCTACACATCATCTTCAATGCCGTGCCAACGATTGAACAAACTGCACTGGCTATTGAGCAATATCAGCTAGAGCAAATCGATGTTTCTGAGCTTGAACAGCTGCTAACAGAGCTGGAACTCATGGATGTAGCTGATACTACAATCCCGGAGGGGTCCCTATGAAAATATTACTTGTTCAGTCTATGGAATATTTATACCCTTGGGGCGGAGCACACAAAGCAAACCGTATTCTGATGGAAGGGCTGGCAGCACGAGGGCATCAATGTTTAGTAATCACTCCATCGCTTAACGTGCGTGGATATGCAGAGTTCCTGCAGACCAAAGTAGACAGCGGCGAGTTCGACATTTTGGAAGATCAAGAGGACTTATTCACAATTCGCCAAAAATCGGTAACAGCTTATACGGTAAAAGGTACTTTTAAAGTATTTCCTTTCTTAAAAAGTAAAATAGAACAATTTCAACCGGATATCACAATTGTCTCAGAGGATAATACGCATATGCTGCTTGAAACCGTACTGGAGACACGGGCGAGAACGGTCTTTCTCGCTCATAGTCAAGCTACCCTCCCCTTCGGTCCCGAGAGCTTTCAAGAGGATTCCTCCAAGCTAGGACTCTACAAGCAGTTGCACGGTATTCTTTCGGTCAGCCAATATTTAAAAAACTATTTTCGGATGTATGCCGGTATTGATTCAAAAGTCATTTATTTCCCGTCTTACGGACCTGGCCCTTTTCCGTATTTGGGACACTTCGATAATAAGTATGTTACCGTTATTAATCCGTCTGCCATTAAGGGAATATCAATCTTTATTGGCTTAGCCCGTGCCTTGCCCCATGTTGCTTTTGCTGCTGTTCCTACCTGGGCTACGACCGATGATGAGCTGGATGCATTGAGAGCCATACCGAACATTACCCTTCTGGAACCTTCCGAGAATATCAATGATATCTATAAGCTGACTAAGGTGTTTCTGATGCCTTCACTTTGGGGGGAATCCTTCGGGCAGGTCGTAGTGGAAGCAATGCTGCGCGGTATCCCTGTTATCGCCAGCCATGTGGGAGGTCTGCCTGAAGCCAAGCTTGGTCTTGACTTTATCCTTCCCGTACAGCCGATCACACAATATATGAATGAATCCGTATTGGCCAGTAAAATCCCTGTCCCGGTGATCCCTGAGCAAAATTTGGAACCCTGGCGCCTTGCTTTGACCGAGCTGGTAGATAACCGGGTTCATTATGACGCGTTATCCATGGATTCCTATGAGCGCTCCAGAGATTTCCATGCTCAGCTGGGCATAGAACCGTTTGAAATCTACCTGCAGGAATTGGTAGATACCACAACTCAAAATATCTCTTCCATTGCTCCATCATCCACAGATGCTACAAGCAAAATTATGGAAACTATTAGCAATCTCTCTGTAGAGCAGCGGGCACGTCTATTAACCGCCATCGGTGAACGGAGGGCAAAAGGTTGAGTCATCTATCCGAACGTATTAACCAGCTGACACCCGAGAAGCGGGAATTACTACTGGCACGGATCAAAGATAAAACTGCCCGTAAAACTCCGGAACCGGAGTGGGTTGCCGGCCCACGAAGTGAGTTCGACAACACCTTCCCTCTCTCCTATTCCCAACAGCGGCTCTGGTTCTTGTATCAATGGGCACCCGATAGTCCGGCCTATAATATTCCTTGTGTCTTTCACCTGCCAATGGCGATCGATGCAATCTTGCTGGAACAAGCCATACAACAGCTGGTGGAGCGCCATGAGATTCTGCGCACTACGTACAAGACGTACGGTGAGGAAAGTCTACAGGTCGTTCATCCTTTCACTTCTTTAAAACTGGAAGCAGTGAATCTGGAGTCTCTTCCCAAGACACAGAGAACAGATCAGATGGAGGCTCTGATTCTGGAAAAGTCGCTGGAACCCTTTAAGTTGGAAGATGACTTTCCGCTTAAAGCCTATTTGTTTACACTGGAGGAGAATAGGCATTGTTTATTGCTGAACATTCATCATATTGCCTGCGATGGCTGGTCGATCGGGATCATAATGGATGAGATTCAGCAAATCTATATGGCACTCCTCCATCATCAGCCCTTAACGCTGTTGCCTGTACGTTATCAATATGCTGATTTCGCCGTCTGGCAAAGGAATTATCTCACTGGGGATGTACTAAACTATCACCAAAGCTACTGGAAAGATAAGCTTCAAGGTGATCTCCCCGTGCTGGAGTTAGCTACCGACATGCCCCGTCCCCCGGAAAGAAGCTTTAATGGAGCAGTAATCATCCAGAACTTTCCGGGCGGGTTATACGACAGATTGCAGCATTTTTGCAAGGAAGAAGATGCGACCCCTTATATGGCTATGCTGGCCGCATATTTCATCTTTCTGTATCGCTATACCGGTCAGAAGGACCTGATTGTGGGTTCTGCGGCAGCCAATCGCAGTAGGTCTGAGATCGAGCGCAACATTGGCTTTTTCGTCAACACGCTGCCCCTCAGACTCCAGATTAACGAAGGTGCTACTTTCAGAGAAACTGTGCAGCAGGTAAAACAGCTTTCGCTTGATGCCTTGGAGCATCAGGATCTACCATTGGATAAGATCATGGAGCTGGTTACCCTTGAGCGGGATCTTAGTCATAGCCCCTTATTTCAAACACTTTTTGTACTGCAGAACATGCATGTAGGTGGAGGGGATAGCCCAGATCTCCAATTACACTTTAATGGCTCCCGAAATACTAGCAGCTCCAAGTTTGATCTAACCTTCTCGGCGACAGAGGATTCGGTTCAGGCAGAGTACAGCAGAGATCTGTTCCATGAATCAACCGTTACAGGAATGCTGGAGCATTATTGCAATCTGTTGGAACGCGCAAGCACGTCACCCGATCAGCTAATTGCCCATATTAATCTGCTTACGGAAGCAGAGAGTCATGTAATTCTGGAAGATTGGAGCGGAGTGAAGAACTCCACTGAACATGAAGGAGACTTCCATCTTGTCCAGTGCATAGAAGCACAAGCGGCAATGTTCCCCAAACATATGGCCCTTGTCTATGAAGATATTTTCTACACCTATGAAGAGATGAACACGCGCGCGAATCGCATCGCCCATTATTTGCGGGAGCGCGGAGTTGGCCCGGAGACAACGGTAGGGATTGTTATGGAGCGGTCGGCCGAAGTAGTGATTGCTATACTAGCGGTGCTCAAAGCGGGTGGTGCTTATGTCCCGCTGGACCCATCCTATCCCAAAGACCGCCTGCAATTCATGATCCAGGAATCCGGGATGGCTATCCTCATCACACAGCGCAAACTTTCGGTGGATCTCCAGCTTGATAAGCTTGAAGAGGTAGCCTTGCTGCATGTTGATCAGGATGAGATATGGCTAGCTCAATCCAATACGGAGAATCTCGTCATAACTACCGAATCGCATAACCTGATGTACATGATTTTCACATCAGGTACCACGGGACGTCCCAAAGGGGTTAGCGTTGAGCTTCGCCAATTCCATAACTATATTCAAGGAATGCTCCTTCATTTGCAGATTACGGAGCCGCTAAGCTTTTGCCTGGCCTCCACCTTTGCCGCAGATTTAGGAACAACTAATATATTCGGTGCATTGTGCACCGGAGGAACGCTTCATGTATTGTCTTATGACCGCTCCTGTGATCCTGACGGAGTGGCTCAATATTTCCAGAAGAATAGAATTGATATCATGAAGATGGTGCCCAGTCATTGTGAAGCCCTGCTGGAGGCGGAACATCCTGAATTCATTATTCCACATAAGATACTCATTCTGGCAGGTGAAGGGCTAAACTGGGAAACGGTCTCAAGAATCCAACGTTTACAGCCGGGCTGCAGGATTGAAAACCACTACGGGCCCACGGAAACTACAGTGTCTGCTCTTGCGTTTCCTGTTGTCGGAGATGCGGATACCTCTTCAATAAGCCTAGTGCCCATTGGACATCCTATTGCAAACGTACAAGCTTATATCCTGGACCCTCATTTGAATCTGCTTCCAGCCGGTGTACCAGGTGAGCTATATATAGGTGGGAATGGGGTCTCACGGGGGTATAATAGCAACCTAGAGCTGAATAATGAGCGCTTCATTCGCAGCCCCTTTGGAGAACGTGGGGAACGGCTGTACAAGACCGGAGACCGGGCTCGATTTCTACAGGATGGTTCGATAGAAATCACAGGCCGCATGGATCGTCAGATCAAAATCCGTGGGTACCGGATAGAACTTGGCGAAATTGAAGCCGTGTTAACTTCTATCCCCTTCGTGAAGTCAGCGGCTGTTTTGTTAAAGTCTTTAACCCAGAAAGAGAATAGAATTGTTGCTTATGGAGTGTTAGACAAGCTAAACCCTGTAGAGGAAAGTCTCGCTGATCTTAAGCAGAGGCTAAAGACAATACTGCCCGAATATATGATGCCTAATCATATTATTGTGTTGGATGCTTTACCGCTTAACCCCAATGGAAAAGTGAATCTGCCTCTCCTAACTGCTATGGAACTGAGTCTGAATACCACAGACGCAACAAACGAAGGGCCGCGGACGGAAACGGAACAGCGGATCGAAGCGATATGGAAAGCAGTTCTGGGAACCGGACCTATTTCGATTGATGACAATTTTTTCGAACTGGGAGGAGAATCCTTTAAAGCGCTTAAGGTAGTGCGGAGTTTAGGGGATTGGATAGGAATCATGGATTTCTTCAAACATCCGACAATCCGCACGTTGGCCGAATATATCGACCAAGGCAAACCTTCAGAGCATCATCTGCTGCATAGATTAACAAGACCTGGGCCACAACATCATAGTCGTGTGACTTTGCTATGCATTCCCTACGCGGGAGGTAGTGCGATTACCTATCAGCCACTAGCGATGCAAATGCCACGAATGATCGACTTATATGCTATGGATATTCCCGGCCATGACTACAGCAGAAAAGAAGAAGCCTTGATTCCCATTCATGAGGTTGCCCATCTCTGTGTACAGGAAATTAAAAGCTTCATCAAGGGACCGGTCGCTCTATACGGACACTGTGTTGGAGGTGCTCTAACGATTGAGATTGCCAGACAGCTGGAACAAGAGAATATGCCGTTAACAGGCGTCTTTCTGGGTGGTACCTTTCCGATTGCCCGGATTCCCGGCCGCCTGTTCAATTGGTTCTCCAAGCTGTTTCCGTCTGACCGCAGCATGTCCAACAAATCCTATCATGAATTCTTAAAGGCACTTGGCGGGTTCACGGATGTAGAGGACAATGAAGAACGCGATTTCATGATACGCTGCCTTCGCCATGATGCGCGAGAGAGCGAGAATTACTATACTTCTGCCTATTCGGATAAAGAATTCACCAAGCTTAGTACCCCCATCACCTGCATCATCGGCCAGAAAGACAAAGCGACCGAGCTCTATGAAGAGCGCTTCCGGGAATGGGGCTACTTCAGCAATCAGGTGGAGCTGGCGGTCATTCCGCTTTCCGGTCACTACTTCATCAAATATCAGGCTGATCAATTAAGTGAAACCATTACTGCAACATTGGGTCTAGTAGCTCCTCAGGAAGACAAAGACGATGTTGTAGATGTTGTAATAGATGATTCAGGTGATATACAAGTGTTCACCACTCCACACCCCGAAGCTGAAAATGCGCGGAAGCAAAAAGGTGTATCCCCGAATCTAAAAATATTCTTTACCGTTATTTTTGGTCAGTTGATGTCCATCCTCGGTTCCGGTCTTACCGGGATCGCAATTGGCGTATGGGTATATTCGCAAACTCAGTCGGTGGCCGACTTTGCAGCTATTTCTTCGGCCTCATTGATACCTGGCATCCTGGTATTACCTTTCGCGGGCGCCATCGTTGACCGATATGACCGTCGTCTTGTGATGTTATTCAGCGACTTGATGATGGCCCTGCCCATTGCCTGCCTTGCCGTATTAATGGCTACTCATTCACTTGAAGTCTGGCACATCTATGTCTCCTCCGCCATTGGCTCTGTGTCACGGTCGTTCCATCGTCCTGCCTTCATGGCATCGATTGCTCAGATTATTCCCAAACAGTATCTGGGCCATGCCAACGGGATTGTCCAGCTCGCCGGTTCCACCAGCGAAATGATTGCACCGCTGCTTGGTGTGGCTCTCTACTCGACGATTGGGATGGCGAATATCTTCATCCTTGATGTTGTTAGTTTCTTTATCGCGATTACCACGCTGCTCATCGTAAGATTTCCGAACACATTATTCAGTAGACGAGAAGAATCTTTTCTTAAGGAAGTGCTTATGGGCTGGAAATTTATCGTTAAAAGACCGGGCTTGCTGTATATGATTGCTTTCTTTTTTATCGGGAATATCCTGTTCGGCGCCGCATCCGTTCTAATTCAGCCACTTGTCCTTTCCTTCGGCACACCTGCAGATTTGGCTGCAGTTACAATGCTTGGGGCGCTTGGCGCGGTGGCAGGAGGGCTTGTGATGAGTCTCTGGGGCGGTACCCAAAAAAGGGCTGCGGGGATGGTTGGTTTTGTGATATTGGAGGGTTTCTTCATGATCGTGACCGGACTCCGTGCTAACCTATTAATGACCGCGTTCGGCCTCTTTGGGCTATGGTTCTCTGTCACACTCGTGAATGCCCACTGGCAATCGCTAATTCAATCCAAGGTGGGGCTTCAGCTCCAGGGTCGGGTTCTGGCTACCAATCAGATGATCGCGATGTCCAGCATGCCGATCGGATATTGGGTGTCAGGCATACTAGCAGATTCGGTATTTAACAAAGCAATGGACAAGGGAGGATTCCTGACCCCCTATCTTGGCCCTGTTCTGGGTGTTGGCATAGGGCGAGGAATAGGCCTGCTCATGGCCTCCATTGGAGCACTTGTTCTGATATGGTCTGTAGCAGGATTTAGATTCAAGCCTTTACGCAATATGGAGGACGATCTGGAGGATGCTATTCCAGATGCTATATTGGAGGACAGAGATTCGCTGCAGACGAAATTGGATCAACGGATTCTGCAACTCCATGCGGCAAATAAATCCATTGAAGTCTGAGGGTAGATTAGGAGGAATACATGATGTCAGAAAAATTGGATATGAAGCTTTTGATTGATTCAGAACGAGACCCTGATAAATCTTTAGTTGTATTAATGTGCGGAATAGCGGGCTCGGGGAAAACTACATTTTCTCTAAAAATGGAGGAGTATGGCTATATACGCCTTTCTATTGATGAGGAGGTATGGTCGGCCAACGGACGATATGGAATTGATTATCCCATTGAAAAGTATAAGGACTATTTAAATGAAGCACATCTAAGATTACGTAATAATATTGTGCAGTTCATTCTAGATAAAAAACAAGTTGTGATTGACTCTAGTTTTTGGAGCAGGTCGGAAAGAAATGAATATAAGCGGCTTATTGAAAACGCGGGAGGGAAATGGAAACTCATTTATCTGAAAGTGCATCCTGATGAATTGCGGAAGCGACTTAAGATTCGCAGCCAACGTTTTGATGCAAATGCTGCCTTTACGATTACAGAGGAGTTGTTAACAACTTTTCTCAATGGGTTTGAAGAACCAAGTGATGAAGGAGAAATTATTATAGAAAATTAGAAAATCACTGAACCTCAACAATAGTCAAATTCACAAGGGCTGCCTAGCCGGTCTCGCTAGACCGCTTGGCGGCCCTACTATTCATCTAAATACCAGTACAATCACATATACTCAAGGAATGCTTGGGTCATCTCTTCAAAGCTGAGCAACGTCACATGGTCCGGGAAACTATCATTCGCCGCACATAGGGATAGCCGGTAGGCGGTATCAATAGCATATTGTCTGAAAAAGCAAGCTTTGAATTCATTCTGTGTGTTAAGCACGATTCTTTCGTTATTCTTCCTGATCGTAAAAGACGACAGAGAAAGAGACAGTCCCATACCGACAGCTTTGATATAACTTTCCTTGAGCGTCCACAAGTCAAAAAAATACTCCCGTCTGGCTTCTCCTTCTTTGCGTAACAAAAGATCGCTATACTCCTGCGGGGAGAAGAATCGCTCTGCAATCTCCAGATGCGCTTCGCCTATCTGTTCCATATCTACTCCGATGGGTGCGGAAGAAATAGCGGAGACGGCCCAACTCCCGGAATGGGAGTTATTGAAATGCAGAGCCTCATTCCCCTGTAACAAAGGTTTTCCGTAGCGATTAAAATTCAATTCGATTTCCCTATTCTTAATGTTCAGCCTGCGGCAGATTGCAAGCCTGGAGAGGATATCGGCCATCAGCGTCCTGAGGGCATCCTCCCTCTTCACAAAGCGGCGAATTCGTTCCTGCTTGTCTGGGGCAAGGGCGCCCATAAGCTGGGAAACGACCTCTTCATTGTCTACCAACGGGAGTTTAACCCCAAAGATCTCAATCTCATCCTCACGCCTAATCATAATACGCCACCGCAAAATGAAACCAGGCTAGAAACAAACATACAACCGCCGCACCCAATAAGATCACTGAGATTGCAGTATTCCTCCGCATTTTAATACCATAAGCAGCAAAAAATAGAGCCGCAGCTAATTTGGAAATACTTTGGGAATAGGCATTTGTGAACAATGAGTTGCTAAAAATAATTGAGGTAAGCAAGGTAACAATAATGAACACGCGAAACCACATTGGCTCCATCAGAAATTGTTTAATGAATCCTTTCATTTGATCCAAGACGAGCCCCCCTCTATTAAGTACCCTATGACACATCTTTTTTCTCGAAGATGCGCACTGAAATGAAATAGGAAAAGCTCATTACAAATATATAGGCTATTCCCGCAATTAAAGCCTGCAGCATATTGTTGGACGACTCGGACTTCATCCAGGTTGTGAGCAAGGGTGACCACTCGAACAGTTTGGCGACGCTGCTTGAACCAAGCATAACCGTTAACATAAAGACGATATTCACAACTTGAGCGCCTTTAGTCCCCAGCCAATAATAGAGAGGCAAATAAATAGCGGCGAGAAGAGGGAACGCTCCCAATGTGATCCCCATTTCTTTCCAAAAGGTGGGATCTGAACCATGACCCACTATACCCGCGATGCCATATACCACTAGTGCACTGGCAAATCCGAATAAAGTAAAAGGAATAAGGACCAAATATTTGGCGAGAACAAGCTCTTGTCTGCGAACAGGGAGACTGACCAGAAACCGTTGATTCGACTGGTGAACATCAAGCGTACAGGAATTAATAAGCAACAACATTGGAGGCAGTATCGCAAACATACTATAGGTACTCCAATTGGCAAAACCCATAGAAATGTAATAAATAATAAGTAGGTACAGAAATTTCCGTACAAGCACAAAGTCCTTCCGGATTAAATATATCGAATGGTGCACTCGTAGCACTCCCTTTTAAGGTGAAATACTTAATTGCTTTACAGCTCTTTTCTACTGAATATATTTAGTGAAGTTACATAACTCAACTTTCGCAGAGTCAAAATCGAGTTGACCCCAAGCTGGGGTTAAGGTGGAGTCGGTTTAAGTAAGGATCTTGCCAACATAGAAAAACACCGCTTCGTTTGGTAAAGTGAGATTGTCGAG
>NZ_WJXB01000006.1 GCF_009664975.1 Paenibacillus monticola | reverse complement strand
AGGGCTTAGCCCAGGCAACAATACACCTTAAAAAGACGACATTCATTCGCTAGGTCCGAATGAATGTCGTCTTTTGGATATGTTTGTTTCCAATCTTCCGAGAAGGCCATGTTTTTCAGTGGCCTCGTTATGCCTGACGGTTTTTTTTGTTGTTAATTGGTTGTTGTATATTCACTTACTTCAAACGTTAAGATTCTATCGAAGATGACATAATCTTTACGCTTGCCAAATGGACCTTTATTGTTTGTATGCTTATCAATTGCATATAAACCAGTGCCTCGTCCTGCATCGCGGGCATCATACCAAGTCAAGAAAGCATTAACTTCTGCAATAGGAAGATCATATTCTTTTTCTGTTCCGTTAATTAATGTAATCGTAAGTATGGCTCGATCCCCCGTTTGATCCGGTGTTGCTGATGGGGTAGGAGTTGCAGAGGGTGTAGGTACTGGTGTAACTGTCGGTGTCGGCGAAGCAGTTGCCGTTGGTGTTGGTGTTGCCGTTGGTGTTGGTGTTGGTGTTGCCGTTGGTGTTGGCGTCGCACTGGGAGCAGTAGTTGAAAAAGTTGTAAGACTAGCTGATGGGTCCGAACAAGACACATCATTAACAAATCCAGATATCAAATTAAAACTAATGTATTTTACTCCTTTAGGCACATTATAAGCAGCTTGCAAGGACAAAGTATTCGCACCATTATCAGATTGACTTACACCAGCATCATTATATGTTTGAAAGTGATTGATAACGCCTACACCATTTATATATATAGGATGGCCAGAGGTACTCAGTATGGAACCTAAATCGACATAGTAAGTACCTGGAGTACTTACAGGTGTAGCAAAAACGCTGCTAACAGGTAGCGAAGCAAAAATTAGCAAAAACAAAATAACTATCTTTAATCTTTTCATTTTAATTTTCTCCTCATTATGTATGAAATGTACTACTCCTTCTTTCAATAACCCCTACAATATCTGCATTTAATTCCACCTTTTGTTGGTATTTAGATCAAAATTGTATCTTTTAATCATTATTCTGTCTAAACATAAATACCTATATTTGGGATTAAATTTCTTTATTCATGATATATACATATATATATTACATATAAGTAAAAAGTTACTGCGTATACATAGAACGTATGTTTGGATATAATGCAAACAGACGTTCCTATATTCGGAGGTGACCCATTATGAAAATGAATGTCGGTCAAACCATTGAAATTATATACAAAGACAAAGCCGGGAAGATCACGCAGCGAAAGATTGAGATCGTGGGCTTCCGAGACGACCGTATCCGGGCGACCTGTTTGACCACTGGAGCACTGCGAGTGTTTTTGGAAGCCAACATCCTTGCTTGGCAGCTGGTACGGGAGAAACGCCATGCTTAGCGATACAGCACGCAAGCTGCTACTGATCATGACACACTCATCTGGCCATCATAGACATATGCCAACGTTGCAGGAGCTGGAGACCAAGAGCGGACGGACACCGGACTTTATTTTAGGAGAGAGGGGGAGTTATTTATATTTTAGGGAGACTACAGTCTCCCTAAAGATGGAGGTCATTATTCAGGCAATTAACAAGAAATTTACGGAAGCTCACAGTAGCCAAGTCATTAGCAAGAGAAGAGTATCACTGATTATTAGACGAAGTACTAGAATTAGGCATTGTTAAAAAGGTTTAAGGACTGTTACCGAAAAATAAAAAATGAATAGACAGATATTTCTAATATCTTTGCCTTATTAAAGTGTTTTTATATATTTTTGGTAGTTTTCATATTCTCTTGTTTCTGTATCGTAAGAACTTAGTTTACGGAAATTTTCATCTATTATATCTAACGAAATTCTAATAACACCCAAATCAGCATACTGTTGCTTTTTTTTTGAGTTTTCACTCCCTGGTGGATGATCTTTTTCATATTGTAGAAACGCTTCCGATGCTTGATCTATTTTTTCATCGATTTGATTTATATACCTATATCTAGAGTTATAGAGTTGGTTAATTACGTCTGAAATGCTAGATGCACCCATCTTATGAAGTCTATTAGGAAACTTGAATTTCATGTAGGCTTTTAAACTGTCTATATTTATTTCTTCTTCAGTGTTACTTAGAGTGTGTTCTAGTTTTTTAATAATCAGCGCGGTATTTTCTTTTTTTGATTTAAAGAACATTTCAAAGTGTTTATCAGCAACATAAAAAAGTCCACTTAAGGCGTGGAAATCTCTTTTTAAGTCTGAGGGAATATCATTTTCAGATTTATAATCTAAATAATGAGAGATATTTGCCCAAGAATCCATCGCCATAGTTCTAACCTGAATCTCAAAACGAAGCTCTTTAATATAGTCATATCTCGGTCCACTAAGATTGTCTTTCATTTTAACTATAATGTGGAGAGACATATATCCAAAGCTTTCTACATTGCTTCCATCTATCTTATTGTCTTCTTCAAGTATAGTAAAAGCTGAGTTAATAATTTTATGTATTTTTGGAATATCAGATAGGAACAAACAAACTATACGCAAGCCTAAGATATCATTAATTTCCTCAAAGGGAGATAGAATCTCTTTTCTTTCAATTTTTTCTGCGAAAGAATCATATTCTTTAATGCGTGATTCGATTTTATTAACTTTTATAGACTCTCTTGTCAAGGAGCCTTTAATTATAAAGAGAGCTTCTTCACATAATGACTCATAAAGAGGTCTTTTTATCTCAAATTCTTGTTGAGTAGATGCCAACATAACCGCCCCATTACATTTTTTTCTTAATTATACTTTTATAAAGAAGATAATGTAAATATAAATAGAATTATTACTTGTTGAACTCGAGATCCTTCAATAATTGGTATATTCCCAAATAATTTCGATTTTATCAAAGATGTATAATGTTTCCATTCCGTAGATGCGAGTCAATTGGTTTGCAAAATTATAATGAATTGTTTTATTTGATTCATCTTTTTATTCATAGGCTTTCTTCGATCATTCTCCCAATTTGTTATTGTTTTCGTATCTACGCAAAACAAGGACGCCGTCTCATTAATTTGCATACCTTGATAAATCCGTGCCTTTCTGATCAGTTCTCCTAATGTTCTTTCAGGTAAATCTTCAAAACACCCGAGATATGAGATTGGAAGACCAAGGATATCTGATAGCTTTCTTAATGTTGGAAGAGAAGCTGTATTTTTATTTCCTTCTATATAAGAGAGGGCGGTTGGGGAGATTCCTATTTGCGCAGCGACTTCGACAATCGTCAAATCCTTATTTATTCGTCCCTGACGTATTCTTTTGCCAGAAATAGTTGGCATAGAAGTCTCTGATTGGGCCAGCTGCAGAGGCTTCCGTTGGAGTATAGAAATGCCCGAGGTGTTATCTTCACGGATGTAGTTGTGGGTTTCTGGGTAGTGGGAACCCACTGCAGGGTTGTACGTGCAGTCCTGCACGTATCGCTCAATACCGGGCAAGAATTTCTGGTCCGCTTCTAGACCGGATAGATTTGCAGGTTGATGTCCCCCGTCCCAAGGATTGGGGTAAGCAGGGTACGATTATATCCTCGGCAGATATGCGTGCTGAAGTTGTAGCTGCCCAAGCAATACAAGCTGAGCGCTATCAACTCTTGCCAATCTCATGGAATAGTGAACTTTCCGGGGCTGCCCTTCGCCGTTATGCTAATCTGGGTAAAGAGGGCACTCAGCTGTTACATAATATTTTGGAGACACTGGGGCTAAGTATGCGGGCACATGATCGGATTATTAAGTTATCCCGAACGATAGCTGATTTGGCTGGCGCTGCTGATATCAGCTCCGCACATCTGGCAGAAGCGGTGCAATACCGTAATTTGGATCGTCAGCTGACAGCCCAAGAATAATCTGAACACACTAAAACAAGCCACTCAGAGATAATCCGAAGGCTTGTTTTTGTATGAGTTTACTCCCTAGGAAGAGAATTATTTAAATATCTTTAACACAATAAATTACAATACATTCAGCTCAACAACAATATTTCCGCGGGTTGCACGGGAGTATGGGCATGCTTGATGAGCACCTTCGGCAAGTTTCACTGCAGTTTCGTGGTCTACGCCTTTAACGAGTACGTCAAGTTTAACTGCGATACCGAAGCCGCCGTCTTCCACCTTGCCGAAGCTTACTGTAGCCGTGACTTCGCTGCCTTCGATCTTTACTTTGCCTAGACGTGCAACCATGTTCAGAGCACTGTCAAAGCAAGCGGAGTATCCGGCTGCAAACAATTGTTCAGGGTTCGTTCCTTCGCCGCCAGCGCCACCCATTTCGCGTGGAGTGCTGATGGTAAGGTTTAGTTTAGGGCTTTCTGACTCTATAAAACCGCTTCTTCCACCTACTGCTTTAACTGTAGTTTCATACATTTTTTGTTGGATGGTCATCATAATATATCGCTCCCGTTTCTGATAATGTATTGTACACAATATAATATAACACAATTAAAATAATAATCAAATTATTTTTTGCTATTAACATGAAGTTGAGAGTTATTTATGCTAAAATGAAACCATAAAGGTAGGTGAAGAAGACATGACGAAGATGACAACAACTCCAGAGTTGCTGCTAGAGAATCAGCTCTGTTTTACCATTTATGCTTGTTCACGAGAAATTACGAAGTTATATCAACCTTATCTGGACAGTATTGGAGTAACGTATTCGCAGTATCTGGTAATGCTCGTATTATGGGAGCGGCGCCAATGTACAGTAAAGGAAATAGGTGAGGCACTTTTTCTGGATTCAGGAACATTGACTCCGCTACTTAAAAGACTGCAAGCCGCAGGACTTATTCTGCGCGAACGTTCGTTGCAGGATGAGCGTAAGGTTCTGATCTCTCTAACAGAGCAGGGGTGGGCTCTACAAAAAGATGCTCTTTGTATTCCTAGCAAAATGATGGAAGGAACAGCGATGACTGGCGATGAATTCGTTGATCTGCTGGCCCAGTTTAAGAACCTGCTGGGACGCGTTCACGATACAAATCTGCTTTCAAAGAAGTGACGTTTCAACACATGTCAATGCAATTGATCGCATTTCGGCATGGAATCAAGCGAAAACGTGTGTACAATTATTGAAAGAAATTAAGGAAAGCGTTTCAAAAACATGTTACACTATTCTGGGTTTCCTTTTTAGACATAACGGTAAATATAAGCTCTGTCTTGTGTTTTTCCGCTATGGCTCTTGCAGGAAATGTGTGCCGTTATTCGTCAGGAGCGACGACACCGTTTCTGCTTGATCGGGGACCGGGATAGTGTATTTTATGTTACCCCGGCCCAAGACCAAGATCTAAGCGGCAATCCAAACGGAACGCGGAAAAACTGCGGGCTGCCTGCAAAATTCACCGGGAAATGATTTATGCTAAGATCCTTATGCTATCAAACTTTTAGGAGGCTTCCGGTATGAATATCCACGAGTATCAGGGAAAAGAAGTACTTAAGAAGTACGGAGTATCCGTGCCGAATGGTAAAGTAGCGTATACAGTGGAGGAAGCGGTGGAAGCCGCACAGTCGCTGAGCACACCGGTAGTTGTTGTGAAGGCGCAGATTCATGCTGGAGGACGCGGTAAAGCTGGAGGAGTTAAGGTTGCCAAGAGTATTGACGAAGTGCGGACTTTCGCCGCAGCGATTCTTGGTACAACATTGATTACACATCAGACTGGACCGGAAGGTAAGCTCGTAAAACGGCTGCTCATTGAAGAGGGCTGTCAGATTGTTAAGGAATATTACATCGGAATCGTTGTGGATCGGGGCTCAGGACGAGTCGTTATGATGGCTTCTGAAGAGGGCGGTACAGAGATTGAAGAGGTTGCGGCTACGCATCCGGAGAAGATTTTTAAAGAAATTATTGATCCGGCAGTGGGACTGCAGACCTTCCAAGCTCGCAAGCTGGCGTACAGCATTGCCATTCCGAACGAACTCGTAGGGAAGACAGTCAAGTTTATGCAAGCGCTCTATTCGGCATTTGTGGATAAGGATTGTTCCATTGCGGAGATTAATCCATTGGTTGTTACAGCCGACGGAAATGTAATGGCTCTCGATGCTAAACTGAATTTTGACCCTAATGCGTTGTTCCGTCATAAAGATATTTTGGAGCTTCGTGATCTTGATGAAGAGGACGAGAAAGAGATTGAAGCCTCCAAGTATGATCTGAGCTATATCGCGCTTGATGGCAATATCGGCTGTATGGTAAACGGTGCGGGTCTGGCCATGGCAACGATGGATATTATCAAATATTACGGCGGCGAGCCCGCCAACTTCCTGGACGTAGGGGGCGGTGCGACTACCGAGAAGGTTACAGAGGCGTTTAAGATTATTTTATCAGATGCCAAAGTAAATGGAATATTCGTCAACATCTTCGGCGGCATTATGCGCTGTGATGTGATTGCTAATGGTGTTGTAGAAGCAGCCAAACAGCTGGGTTTGACGAAACCTCTGGTCGTGCGTCTTGAAGGGACTAATGTCGGACTGGGCAAGCAGATTTTGGCGGGTTCGGGACTTAATATTACCACTGCAGATTCGATGGCGGATGGTGCGCGTAAGATTGTAGCACTTGTGCAGTAGTTGCAGAGTTGTAGGACCAGTTCTCGTATATGACAAATTCAGTAGGGATGTGACTAAGGCATGAGCATTCTTGTAGATAAAAATACGAAAGTCATCACGCAGGGTATTACAGGTTCAACGGGCTTATTTCATACTAAGGGAGCACTGGATTACGGCACACAGATGGTTGGCGGGGTAACGCCTGGCAAAGGTGGGACCTTTGTTAACATCACTTTGGAGAACGGCAGCGAGGTTAGCTTGCCTGTATTTAATACAGTAGCTGAGGCCAAAGCGGCAACCGGTGCGACCGCCAGTGTAATCTATGTACCACCAGCTTTCGCGGCAGACTCCATTATGGAGGCTGTGGATGCGGAGATCGAACTGGTTATTTGCATCACTGAAGGGATTCCAGTGCTGGATATGGTGAAGGTATCGCGTTATATGGAGGGTCGCCCTTCGATATTGATCGGTCCGAACTGTCCAGGCGTGATTACTCCGGGTCAATGCAAAATAGGGATAATGCCAGGTTATATTCATATGCCGGGTTATGTCGGAGTGGTCTCACGCAGTGGCACTTTAACCTATGAGGCCGTGCATCAGCTTACCACACGTGGAATCGGGCAGTCCTCTGCAGTAGGTATTGGCGGCGATCCGGTTAAAGGCTCAGAGTTTATTGATATCCTGAAGCTTTTTAATGAAGATCCAGGTACAAAGGCCGTTATCATGATCGGTGAGATCGGTGGAACAGCCGAGGAAGAAGCTGCCGAGTGGATCAGTAAATATATGACTAAGCCCGTAGTCGGTTTTATTGGTGGGGCCACGGCGCCTCCAGGTAAAAGAATGGGGCACGCGGGTGCGATTATCTCCGGAGGGAAAGGGACTGCCAGTGAGAAAATCGCTGTGCTGGAAGCCTGCGGAATTAAAGTAGCTCCTACCCCTGCTGAGATGGGCTCTACCCTTGTGAGTGTCCTGGAAGAACGCGGTATTATGAATGCTTTTACCACACACTAATCCTGTCGTGAAGTCAGGCTAGGAAAGACTCTACAATACATGGTGTTTTCGTGTATAATCACTTTTAAAGGTAAGCAACCTTTTGTTCCTGCCAAGGGAATGAAAGGTTGCTTTTTTGCGTTTATAAGTAACTTTTAAAGGAGAGAGTTCAGATGGAGGAACGTAACTTACTATTCGGATTAAATGAAGTGGAAGGCATCGGCTGGAAGAGCATTGGCAAGATACGCAAAGCGGGTTTTTTGACGGAAAAAGCATTTTCCTATACTTCTGAGGATTGGGAGAGTATTGGACTTACTAATAAAATGTCGAATCGGCTCGCCTCTGTATATGATGCTGAGTGGATAAACAAGAGGTACTCTTTAATGAAAGAAAGCGGTGCAGCAATGGTTACCCCGTTCGATGAAGATTACCCTGAATTATTAAAAGAGACAGCGCAGCCTCCCTGGGTACTCTATTACCGTGGCCGTTTGGAACTGATCTCCCGGCCCGGTATTGCCATGGTTGGCACCCGTGTACCCACTGCGTATGGACGCAAGGTAGGAGAAATACTGGCTGAGGAGCTTAGTGCTGCGGGCCTAACGGTCGTTAGCGGTTTGGCGCGGGGGATTGATAGTGTCTGTCATGAAGCGGCACTGAGAGGACGTGGAGGCACTATCGCGGTGATGGCTACTGGAATGGATAGGGTCTATCCACCTGAGAATCGGGAACTGGAGCGTCTGATTGGCCGGGAGGGACTGGTGCTTACGGAGTATCCTATTGGTACCCCAAGCCACCCTGGACTTTTCCCGCAACGCAATCGTATTATTGCAGGTCTTACTCTGGGGACTGTGGTTATCGAAGCTGACCTTCGGAGTGGATCACTAATTACGGCAGATGCTGCAATGGAAGCAAATAGAGATGTGTTTGCTGTTCCCGGTCCCATAACTTCTCCCAAAAGCCGGGGAGCGTTAGAGTTGATCAAACAAGGTGCAAAGCTGATTACTTGTGCTAAGGATATTGTCGAGGAGTATGCATCCTATTTGGACAAAATCCCCGCCGAAATCAGGGAATCTGAGTCATTTGTACCTGAAGCTGGAAACTTGGTTGTTGAAAAAAATTTGACAAGTGAGGAACTGCGACTATACCATATACTCCATCAAGGGCCATTTACGCTGGATGATCTTTTGACGAGGACCGAATGGGATTTTGGACATTTGCATTCAGTTCTGTTATCTTTAATCATAAAAAAAGCGGTAACACAATTGCCCGGTGCAATTTATAAGGTAATTTAATATAGTAGTGCGAGTGTTAACGAGGAGGACGAATCTATGGCGGATGTATTAGTTATTGTCGAATCGCCGGCAAAAGCGAAGACCATCGGCAAATATTTAGGCAGTAAATATATTGTGAAAGCATCAATGGGTCATATTAGGGATTTGCCAAAAAGCCAGATCGGCGTCGAAGTTGAGAACAACTTCAACCCCAAATATATCACTATTCGTGGTAAAGGCTCCATTTTGAAGGAATTGAAGGATGCCAGAAAAAAAGTGAAAAAAGTGTATCTCGCAGCTGACCCGGACCGTGAAGGTGAAGCTATCGCTTGGCACTTGGCCCATGCGCTGGATTTGGATGTTACAGAGGATTGCCGAGTTGTTTTTAATGAGATTACCAAGCAGGCTGTGAAGGATGCTTTTAAGACTCCGCGCAAGATCAACATGGATCTTGTGAACGCCCAGCAGGCCCGGCGGATTCTCGACCGTCTCGTGGGTTACAAGATTAGTCCTCTATTATGGAAGAAAGTCAAAAAAGGCTTGTCCGCCGGACGGGTGCAGTCGGTAGCTGTGAAGATTGTCATGGACCGGGAAAATGAGATTTCGATGTTTGTTCCGACAGAATATTGGAGTATTACAGCCAAACTTGGCATTCGTGATTCCCTTCTTGAGGCTAAATTTCATAAGTTGAATGGCCAGAAGAAGGAGCTTAACCAGGAAAGTGATGTGCAGGAGGTTCTTGAGGCCATCAAGGATGCTGCTTTCAAGGTGAGTGAAGTTAAGGAAAAGGAAAGACAGCGTCACCCATCGGCTCCGTTTACTACGAGCTCGCTTCAACAGGAAGCCGCCCGCAAGCTGGGATTCCGTGCAGCCAAGACGATGTCAGTTGCGCAACAGCTGTATGAGGGTGTGGAATTAGGTAAAGAAGGAACCGTTGGTTTAATTACTTATATGCGTACAGACTCCACGCGGCTGTCCGTAATTGCGCAGGATGAAGCCAAAGAGTTGATTGCTGCGAAATACGGTGAGAAATTCATTCCGGAAACACCGCGGCAATATTCCAAGAAGGCTGCCGGAGCACAGGAAGCACATGAAGCGGTTCGGCCGACTTCAGCCATGCGAGAACCTGATATGGTGAAGGAATTCTTGAGTCGGGATCAGTTCCGTTTATACAAACTGGTTTGGGAACGTTTTGTATCCAGTCAGATGGCTTCCGCCCTACTGGATACGCTTTCGGTTGATATCACTGCTGGCACAGCCATCTTCAGAGCTGTGGGTTCCAAAGTTTCTTTTCCTGGTTTTATGAAGGTCTATGTGGAAGGAAACGATGATGGAACGACGGATGAAGATAAATATTTGCCTCCGCTTAAAGCAGGAGATGACTTAATCAAGCAAGATATCGAACCTAAACAGCATTTTACGCAGCCTCCGCCTCGATACACAGAGGCCCGTTTGGTAAAAACAATGGAAGAACTGGGTATTGGACGTCCAAGCACCTATGCACCAACCTTGGAAACCATCCAGAAGCGCGGCTACGTAGCCATCGAAGAAAAAAAGTTCATGCCGACAGAGCTCGGAGAACTTATTATTGAACAAATGGAACAGTTCTTTCCTGAAATCCTTAACGTGGAATTCACGGCACACATGGAAGGGGATCTTGACCATGTGGAGGAAGGTGCGGAAGATTGGGTGAAGGTTCTTGCCGAATTTTACGAGACCTTCGAGAAGCGTCTTATCTTTGCAGAAGAGGAAATGAAGGAGATAGAGATCGAAGATGAGGTCTCTGATGAGTTCTGTGAGAAATGCGGTAAGTCAATGGTGTATAAGCTGGGACGATTCGGTAAATTTCTAGCTTGCTCCGGATTTCCAGATTGCCGCAACACCAAGCCTATCGTGAAGGATATCGGTGTCAGCTGTCCGAAATGCAATGAAGGACGGGTAGTGGAACGTCGCAGCAAGAAAGGGCGAGTCTTCTATGGCTGTGATCAATATCCTGCCTGCGATTTCGTTTCATGGGACAGACCGTCCATTAAGCCTTGTCCTGTCTGTGGTTCTTGGATGGTAGAGAAGCGTAATAAGCAGGGAACCAAACTGCAATGCACTTCTTGCGACCATACAGAGGCAGTCCTTGACAATGAGGAAGAACTAGCAGAATAAAGTCTTTACAGGAGGAAGTTTAAATTGACCGAGATAGCAAAAGTTACAGTAATTGGGGCAGGCTTAGCCGGAAGCGAAGCAGCCTGGCAAATAGCCTCACAAGGCGTACCAGTGAGATTGTATGAGATGCGGCCTGTCGTGAAGACGCCAGCGCATCATACGGATCAATTCGCGGAGCTTGTGTGCAGCAACTCGCTGCGTGCTAACGGACTCGCTAATGCAGTGGGTGTACTGAAGGAAGAAATGCGGCGGCTAAATTCACTTGTGCTAGGCGCAGCTGACCGAAATGCAGTACCAGCTGGCGGAGCACTTGCTGTGGACCGGGATGGATTCTCTGGCGAGATTACGGCAACTCTGCACAATCATCCCCTTGTAGAAGTCATAAATGAAGAACTTACGCATATACCGGAGGAAGGGATTGTCGTTATTGCTACGGGTCCCTTAACTTCACCGGCATTATCTAATGATATAAAGACTTTACTGGGTGAAGAATATTTCTACTTTTATGATGCCGCTGCACCCATTGTTGAGAAGGATACCATTGATATGAGTAAGGTATATCTCGCCTCCCGTTATGATAAGGGAGAAGCAGCCTATCTGAATTGTCCTATGACAGAAGCCGAATTTGATGTGTTCTATGATGCGCTAATTGCAGCAGAGACCGCTGAACTCAAGGATTTTGAAAAAGAGATTTACTTTGAGGGCTGTATGCCAATTGAAATTATGATGCGGCGTGGCAAACAAACAGCACTGTTTGGCCCGATGAAGCCGGTGGGGCTGGTAAACCCACATACGGGTAAGCTGCCTTATGCGGTTGTTCAGCTTCGTCAGGATAATGCAGCCGGAACGCTCTATAATCTTGTCGGCTTTCAGACTCATTTGAAATGGGGCGAGCAGAAGCGCGTTTTCTCGCTGATTCCAGGTCTTGAACAAGCAGACTATGTGCGTTATGGGGTTATGCACAGAAATACCTTTATTAACTCACCTAAGCTGCTGCATCCTACCTATCAAATGAAGGGTCATGAAAGATTGTTCTTTGCCGGCCAGATGACAGGTGTAGAAGGTTATGTAGAGTCGGCAGCTTCTGGTCTTATCGCTGGGATTAACGCTGCCAGAGCCGTTTTAGGTCAAGAAGGTCTGGTCTTTCCCGAGGATACGGTTCTGGGTAGTATGCCTGCATACATCACATCGGCTGATCCAGACCATTTTCAACCGATGAATGCCAATTTCGGTTTGCTACCAAAACCTGAGAAGAGGATGCGGAGTAAGCGAGAAAAAAATGAACTTCTAGCCCTCCGAGCACTGGACAGTCTTGCTGGGTTCGCAGCCCAGACAGGTCTTGCCTACACAGCGCCGGAGGATGAAGAGCAGAGCCCATCTTAAAGGAGGTTTTTCACAATTATGGTTCCTAGTTTTCATGCCACTACAATATGTGCTGTAAGACACAACGGCCAGGCTGCTATTGCTGGTGATGGTCAGGTTACCTTCGGAGAGAGCGTTATCATGAAGACGACGGCTAAGAAAGTCCGTCGTTTGTATAGAGGACAAGTAATCGCTGGGTTTGCGGGTTCGGTAGCGGATGCAATAACCTTGTTTGAGAAGTTTGAAGGAAAGCTTGAGGAACATCACGGCAACTTGCAGCGCGCTGCTGTAGAGCTTGCCAAAGACTGGCGCCAGGACCGTATCCTGCGCAAGCTGGAAGCACTGATGATCGTAATGGATAAGGATGGCATGCTGCTCATTTCCGGTAACGGTGAAATCATCGAACCGGATGATGATGTGCTAGCCATTGGTTCTGGAGGTAATTTTGCCTTAGCATCTGGCCGTGCGCTTAAGCGACATGCCCCTGCTTTAAGTGCTGCAGAAATCGCCAGAGAAGCACTCCAGATTGCTTCCGAAATATGTGTGTACACCAATTCCAATATTATTGTTGAACAATTATAGGCCCCGGTGCCATAAGAGAGATGGAGGAAGTCACGATGGTGAATCAATCACTTACACCCCGCCAAATCGTAGCCGAATTGGATAAATATATTGTAGGTCAGAAGCAGGCCAAGAAATCGGTAGCCGTTGCACTGCGCAACCGCTATCGGCGTAGTCTGTTGGCCGAGGAACTCCGTGATGAAGTCGTACCGAAGAACATTTTGATGATTGGTCCAACTGGCGTAGGGAAGACCGAGATTGCTCGCCGCTTGGCGAAGCTCGTAAATGCCCCTTTTATTAAAGTGGAAGCAACCAAATTCACTGAGGTCGGTTATGTAGGTCGCGATGTGGAGTCAATGGTTCGCGATCTGGTGGAGACATCCATTCGCATGGTGAAGCTAGAACGGACGGAAAAGGTTAAAGACCGTGCGGAAGAGTTGGCTAACGAGCGAATTGTCTCTATTCTGGTTCCTTCATCCTCCAAAGGCAAGACTCAACGTAATCCTTTTGAAATGATCTTTGGAGGGAATGGTTCCGGCCAGGAGGATTCCAAAGAAGATGACGAACAAGACGGAAGTCTAAGTGAGCGCCGTCGCGGGATTAAGTTTAAGTTGCTGGCTGGCCAATTGGAAGAAACAATCATCGAAATCGATGTTGAAGACACCACTCCAAGCATGTTGGATATGTTTGCTGGCCAAGGGAATGACCAGATGGGCATGAATATGCAGGAAATGTTCGGTAGCCTGTTGCCTAAACGCACCAAGAAGCGTAAACTTCCAATCCGAGAGGCACGCAAAGTGCTGACTCAGGATGAAGCAGGCAAGCTAATCGATATGGATGATTTGATTCAAGAGTCAGTGTCGCGGGCTGAGCAGTCCGGTATTATTTTTATTGATGAGATTGATAAGGTGGCTAGTCAAGGCAAAGGTTCTGGACCAGATGTATCCCGCGAGGGCGTACAGCGTGATATCCTGCCGATTGTCGAAGGGTCTACAGTGATGACGAAATATGGCCCTGTGAAGACGGACTATGTACTCTTTATGGCAGCCGGTGCTTTTCATATCGCCAAACCTTCTGACCTTATCCCAGAGCTTCAGGGCCGCTTTCCGATCCGTGTGGAGCTAAGCAGCCTGACGCTGGAGGACTTTGTATCTATTTTGACTGAACCGGAGAATGCACTAACAAAGCAATATGTGAATTTGCTCAAAACAGAAAACATTGAAATACAGTTTCAGCCGGAAGCTATTTATGAGATCGCCAGAATAGCAGCTTCAGTTAATCAAAATATGGAGAATATCGGCGCACGACGTTTGCACACCATTTTGGAGAAATTGCTTGAAGATTTGTCCTTCGAGGCCCCCGAGTTAACTTTGGATACTATGGTAATCACACCGGAATATGTACGTGAGAAACTGGCGAGCATTGCACAGGATCGGGACTTAAGCCAATATATCCTGTAAAGTGCCGACAACCTTCGGCATAGTTCGAAATTAGGTAGTTTGAATTAGAAATTTAAAATTGTGTGTCCGAAAAAAGGCATAAAAAGTAAGAATATGAAATAAAGAAGAAAATTTTGGAACGAAAAAGGTTGAATATGGAAGAAAAATGATTTAAGCCCTGTCTTTTCTGAAAAGATAGGGCTTATTTCTTATTGTAATAATATACAAATTCTAAGAGAATCAATGTATATGAGAAAGACATAATAATGATTGACGACATCTTTCGACTAAATTCGAGGAAAATGGGATTTTTTTTGCTTTTTTTGTCGAATCTAGCAGGAATTTAGAAGGAGTTGTGGAATTCTTTTCATTATGATAGCTTTGAAAGGGGGATATCCATGGGATTGCTGAATAGTGTCAGTTTTCAACGATTACAGGGAGGCATTGACGCTGCCACCAAACGACAAAGTGTTCTAGCTAACAATGTGGCTAATGTCGATACACCAAATTTTAAACGTTCTGATGTTTCATTTGAAAGTTTTCTCCAACAACAAGATAGTGGACTAAAGTCCCAACTCAGTGCCAAGGTTACGGATTCCCGCCATTTTCAGTTCGGATCGAATACTGTTGTACCCGCTACAGTCGTTACTACAGATGAAACAACCTCGATGAATAACAACGACAATAATGTAGATATTGACCGGGAAATGGCGCTTAGCGCTGAGAACCAGCTCAGGTACAGTTCTTATATTCAACAAATGAACAGTCAGATTTCGATGATGCGTACAGTAGTTGAGGGGAGATAATTAAAGATGAACTTTGGTAGTAGTTTTGGGATCAGCGCTTCTGCGCTAACTACTCAGCGGTTGCGAATGGATGTTATTTCTTCCAATATTGCCAATGCCGAAACAACGAGAGCGTCTGTCGTTGACGGCAAAGCTGTTCCTTACAAGCGTAAGCTTGTAGTACTGGAAGCCACCCAGAGTGATAAATTTTCGAATATTTTACACTCCAAAATGAATGGAAGCCCTGAAGGTGTTAAGGTTCAATCTATAATTGAAGACTCTTCTCCACTAAAGCCTGTGTACAACCCAAGTCATCCTGATGCAGATGCGAATGGATATGTGTATATGCCAAACGTAGACATCACAAAAGAGATGGTAGATATGCTATCTGCTTCACGTTCTTATGAAGCCAATGTTACTATGCTGAATGCAACAAAAGCTATGGTAAGTAAAGCGCTTGAAATAGGAAGGTAAGTAAAAACATCTAGGAGGGTAAACGTCTATGTCAAGTTTGTCTATTGGAACTCAAGCTGTGCAGCAGCTCGCTATGAAACCGACAACAACTAATTCTTCAGCAGCCTCCACTGATTCAACGGAGAGCTTTGGTTCTTATCTGGAGGATGCACTGAATCAAGTAGCTGCTCAGGAGCAAACTTCTAAGGATATGAGTAACAAGTTTGTTTTAGGAGAAGTAAATGTAGACGAGGCAATGATTTCATCGCAACAGGCTCTGCTAAGTTTGCAACTGACTACACAAGTCCGGAACAAAGTGATTGAAGCCTATCAGGAAATTATGAGAACTCAGATTTAGATAATCCTAGTTTAGTTTCGGATGGGGTGACACTGTGAATGAAAGATTGGCCCAATATCGGGAGAAAATCATCCTGTATTGGAACAAATTTAGCGGTAAACAGAAAATATTATTTTTCTCAACACTTTTTATCATCATCATAATAATCGTAGTTTTGACAATGCAGCTATCGAAGACGGAATACGAAGTGGCTTTTCAGGATTTGGATAGCACAGATTCAGCGGGTGTAATGACTTATTTGGACTCAGCTGGGATCTCTTACCGTTTAAGTCCTGATGGAAAAAGTATTTCTGTACCTAGTACTGAAGCAGCACGAATTAAGGTTGACATAGGTTCTCAGGGGATCGTGCAAGGCGGATCTATCGGTTACAAAGTATTTGACACCAATTCATCAATGATAGGCACCACTGATAGTGAATTTAATGTGAAGTACAATAACGCACTAAATGGTGAAGTGGAACAATTAATGAGGCGTATGCAGGGGATCAAAGA
The DNA here is from genome assembly GCF_009664975.1 of Paenibacillus monticola. Lineage (GTDB taxonomy): Bacteria > Bacillota > Bacilli > Paenibacillales > Paenibacillaceae > Paenibacillus_AQ > Paenibacillus_AQ monticola. The sequence goes on along the minus strand of NZ_WJXB01000006.1, from coordinate 223,589 downwards.
CGTCAAAGTTCTTATCAATTTACCTAAAGAGACCGTTTTTGCCTCGCAGTCTGATCAGGAACAGGCATCCGCTTCCGTGGTGCTTACTTTTAATCCGGGATTCAGGCCGAGTCAAGATAATATCGACGGATACTTCAATCTCGTAAAGACTGCGGTACCCAATCTGCCGATTGCAAACATAACAATTGCTAACGATGAAGTTGAATTAATGCCTACAGCCAAAGGTGGACAAGCAGGCGTTTCCAGTCAAGTAGAAGAGAATTTTACACTGCAGAAGAAATTTGAGGAAGATGTCAAAAAAGATGTCAAACAATTTCTGAGTACTCTTACTGGTCCGGACAAAGTGGATGTATTGGTATTCTCCAAGCTGAACTTCGATAAAGAGAGTCGTAAAGAAGATCTTGTAACACCTGTTGATGTGCCTAACATGAAGGGGATCGAGATCAGTTCGCAAATTATCAGCAATACTTATTCGGGTCAAGGAAATACCACTGGTGGTGTCGCGGGTACGGGTTCACAAGATGTTGCGGGGTACCCTTCAGATACGAATTCAGGCACTTCAACCTCGGATGAATCGTCGGAAACGAGGAACTACGAGGTCAATAGAATTACGAGAGATATAATTGCCAGTCCTTATTCTGTAAAAGATTTAACCATAAATGTTGCGGTTGAACCACCTACGGGGCAAACAACTTTGGATCAGGCAACATCAACTGCTATCCAAAATATTCTGGTTAATATCGTTCGTGCTTCACTTGCGGATTCTGGTGTTATTTATACAGACGCGGATTTAGCGAAGAAAGTTTCGGTCTATTCACAGCAATTTGGTAGTAATACAGCAACTACTACTTCGGCTGGACTAGCAACATGGATGATATGGGCGATCGGCGCAGCTGCACTGCTCGTCGGTGTCGGTGGTGGATATCTGTTCTATCGGAGTCGCAAAAAGACTGCTGAAGAGGAAGAAGAAGACATACCTTTACAAGTTCCAACTGAATTTCCATCCATTAATATGGAGAGCGTGACGAATGACAGTCAAGTTCGTAAGCAGCTTGAGAATCTGGCTAAGAAGAAGCCGGATGAATTCGTAAATCTGCTGCGTACATGGCTTGCTGACGAACAGAGGTGAACCCATGGCAAAAGCTAGCCAGCAGGTGCTTAGCGGCCGTCAAAAGGCGGCAATCCTGCTTATCACACTAGGACCCGAGGTATCTGCACAAATATTTAAGCATTTGAAAGATGAGGAAATTGAACAACTGACACTCGAAATTGCCAATGTCCGCAAAGTGGAGAGCGGTGAAAAAGAAACGATCATGTCAGAGTTCCATCAGATATGCCTCGCCCAGGAGTATATATCGCAAGGTGGTATTAACTACGCCAAAGAGATTCTGGAGAAAGCGTTGGGTCCGCAAAAAGCAATGGAGGTCATTAATCGCTTGACTGCAACCTTGCAAGTAAGACCCTTTGATTTTGCGCGTAAGGCAGATCCTAACCAGATTCTGAACTTTATCCAGAATGAGAATGTACAGACGATTGCATTGGTTCTATCTTATCTTCAATTTGAACAGGCTGCGGCTATTCTATCTTCACTCCCACAGGAGAAGCAGGCTGAGGTTGCCAGAAGAATTGCCGTCATGGATAGTACCTCTCCAGAAGTTATCACTCAGATTGAGCGAGTGCTGGAGCAGAAACTTTCGGCAACTGTAACTCAGGATTATACAAATGCGGGTGGTATCGAATCGATTGTACAGATTCTGAATGGGGTAGATCGCGGAACAGAGCGGACCATTCTGGATTCCCTGGAGATCCAAGATCCGGAGCTTGCCGAAGAGATCAAGAAACGGATGTTTGTGTTCGAGGATATTGTCAATGTGGACAACCGTTCGATCCAACGTATTATTCGGGATATCGAGAATGCAGATTTGCAGTTGGCGCTCAAAGTCGCCAGCGAGGAAGTGCGGGATGTTATTTTCCGCAATATGTCCAAACGTATGGCAGATACATTCCGGGAAGAGATGGAGTATATGGGTCCGGTGCGGCTGCGTGATGTCGAGGAAGCCCAGACCCGCATTGTTGGCACGATCCGTAGACTGGAAGAGTCCGGTGAAATAATTATTGCCCGCGGTGGAGGAGATGACATAATTGTCTAAGCTGATCAAACACTCCCAATATGTTCCGGTAGATGTTCTGAAGAGACTGGAGCAGGCAAGGCATTATGCCGGCCTTGTCGAAGAGCCTATTCTGGAAGAGATTACCGGAGAAGTACACTATCAGGACCCCGCCCGTGAAGCTGCGGAACTAGCCCGTAAGCAAATGCTGAAGGATGCCCAGGAATTTGCCGAAGGGCAAGTCCGAAACGCATCCCAAGAAGCAGAAATTATTGTGGAATCGGCGCGGTCGGAAGCTGAAGAGTGGTGGCGTCAACGCCGGGAGCAGGATGAGCATCTTGTCGAAGCAGTCAAATCCGAGGGGTATCAGCTAGGTTATCAGGAAGGCGTATCGCAGGCAGAGCAAGAAATGAAAGAGAAAATGGCCGGAATGATGGAAGAAGCCCGAACAGTGCTGTATGAAGCCTACAAGGCTAGAGATGTCATCATACAGGAAGCAGAGCCTTTTCTGGTAGAGCTAAGTTGCGATATTGCTGAAAAAATAGTAGATAGGCAGTTAACTATTGAACCACAGTTTACTATGGAGTTAATCCGAAAGAATCTGGCTCGTAAACGCGAGCAAGGAATGATTTCCTTGTGCGTAGCACCCGCACAGTTTGCATTTGTGAATGCGGCAAGGGAGGAATTAACACTCGCAGTTGATTCCCAGGCTGAATTACAAATTTTGCCTGACTCTACTGTGAAAGACCGTGGTTGTGTGATCCGCTCTTCCTTTGGAAGCATTGATGCCCGTATTGATACTCAGCTTGCAGAAATTAAGAAAGAGCTGGTAAGGATCGCGCTCGATACTGAGGAGCACGGAAGTGGGGAAGATGATGCTTGACAGCAAGCGTTACAAAGAGCAGCTGCGTAATTTCGACCCTGTAAGGATCAATGGTAAAGTTACACAAGTTATAGGGCTAATGGTTGAATCAGAAGGGCCGGATGCCAGCATAGGTGATGTGTGTTATATCTATCCGGCAAAAGGCAATAAGCCGCTGCAGGCAGAAGTCGTTGGTTTCCGTGACAACAAGGTTTTACTTATGCCGCTTGGAGAGTTGCAGGCTATTGGCCCCGGCTGTGATGTTGTCGGTACAGGAAAGCCATTAAGTGTTCAAGTTGGTTCCGAACTGCTCGGTAAGATACTTGATGGTCTTGGACAGCCGCTTGATGGCTCACTCATCCCTGCTCGTATGCCGCATAGCTCTACTTTTAACATCCCGTCCAATCCGCTCAATCGTCCACGGGTACTAGAGCCAATCAGTATTGGTGTTAGAGCGATTGATGGATTATTGACCATTGGTAAAGGGCAGCGAGTGGGTATCTTCGCAGGCTCAGGTGTTGGGAAGAGCACATTGATGGGCATGATTGCCAGGAATACTTCAGCAGACGTAAATGTTATCGCTCTGATTGGGGAACGGGGCAGGGAAGTCCTGGATTTTATTGAACGTGATTTGGGACCAGAAGGTCTACAACGTTCGGTGGTTATCGTAGCTACATCAGATCAGCCAGCGCTAATCCGGATTAAGGGAGCACTTATTGCTACAACGATTGCTGAATACTTTCGGGATCGTGGACTCAATGTCATGCTGATGATGGATTCTGTTACACGGTATGCCATGGCTCAGCGTGAAGTTGGGCTTGCAGTGGGTGAACCTCCGGCAATGAGAGGGTATACTCCTTCTGTATTTGCTAGTTTACCCAAGTTGCTGGAAAGAGCAGGAACTGGGCCTACGGGTTCAATAACCGCTTTTTATACCGTGCTGGTTGACGGTGATGATATGAATGAGCCCATTGCCGATGCTGTTCGGGGAATACTGGACGGACATATTGTGCTAAATCGGAGTATTGCCAACAAAGGACATTTTCCAGCAATTGATGTACTTTCGAGTATTAGCCGTGTAATGAAGGATATCGCACCTGAAGAGCAGATCGCAGCAGCAGAAAATGTTAAACGTCTAATGGCAGTTTATAAGGATTCAGAGGATTTGATTAATATCGGAGCTTATCAGAGAGGTTCTAATGCTCAGATAGATGAGTCAATGCATTACATTGACAGTATTTGGGAATTTACCAAGCAGAAGGTAGATGAGAAAGTAACACTGGCTGAAGTTCAACAATCTTTAATTTCTCAATTCTCAAGGAGCTGATCCGGTATTATGAGATTTCATTATACTTTTCAAAAAGTAGTGGATTTGAAGGGCAATGAGAAGACTCAGGCAGAGTGGATTCTTTCAAGCGCGTTAGTTGAACTACAGGCTCAGGAAAAAAGTCTTGAAGAGTTAACGGTGCAACGCAATGCTATCATAATCTCTCTACAAAGTGCTGCTGAACAAAAGACGCCAATCGCAAAGATTATGGAAATGCAGGAATATGTTAATTATCTCGATACATGCATTGCCCGTAAAAATAAAGACATTAGCCATGCGCATCAGGAAGTCCAGAACAAGCAGGAAACGCTCAGTACGAAGGTGCTGGATGAAAAAGTATGGTTGAAGGCAAAAGATAAAGCTCAAACCTTGTTTCAGCAGAGTATGAATTTACGGGAACAAAACGAAATGGATGAGATGGCTACCGTCCGGTTCGCGATGAAATCCCTCTAACTGGGAGGTTTCCTCAAGTGGCTAAGAAAGATATAGAGCTTGAAAATGAAGGGTCAGCGGGGAAGTTTGAACGGTTTTTATTTTTAATGATTCCCATTATATTCACACTTGTCCTACTTGGTGTACTGTTAACGCTTTTTAACATGGACATTCGCAAAAATGTGCTCGAAATTGCAAATAAGATCCCTATTGTTCAAAATTGGGTCCCTGATCCAGTTGCAGTAGATACAGAGAAACAAACTGTGGAGCAGGCAGCGAGCTCGGACACGACGATCAAGCAGTTAAAGGCTGAACTTGCTAAGCAGGAAACGACTTTGAAAAAGGCTCAGGAAGAGAAGACGGCTCAGGATACACAAGTGAAATCGTTGCAAGCTCAAGTTGAGAAAATGAAAACGGAGGCAGCGGCAGTAGCGGTAACAACGCAGGCTGTAGATGATCCGTATCAGAAGAACGTAACAGATCTTGCACAGCTTTACGCAGGAATGAAGGCTGCAAATGCGGCACTGATTATGGCAAACCTGACTAATGAAGAAATGGTACAAATCTTTAGTGTAATGAGTAATTCAAGTAAGACCGCTATTCTGGAAAAGATGGATCCCAAAAAAGCAGCAGAAGTTTCAATAAAGCTAAAAGAAACGACAACTTCTACCGATATGGCAATTGCAGCCCTTCAATCACGATTGAAAAAGGATACCCCCACGACGGCTACAACTGGAACCAGTGCTAATCTGGACAAAGCAAAGCTTGTACAGACCTTCACTACGATGCCAGCGGCCAATGCGGCTGTACTTCTTGGATCGATGTACACGATAAGCCCAGATAAAGTGCTTACTATACTTAATTCAGTAAGCGACAGCGTACGCTCCTCTATATTAGGGGAAATGACCAAGAACGATAGTGAACAGACAGCCAAGGTCGTTAATCGGCTAATGGGTGGTAAGTAACATTTGAAGGGAGGTGAAAATATATGAGTATAGTTGTTCAATCAAATTCTAGTGGTAACGCCTCAATTGCAAACGGGACAACTTCCACTTCTGCTTCTAGCGGTTCTGCGGTGGTACTGCCCTTTGCACAAGCTCTTGTCCAAACTATGGGTGAGAATACGGCGCAGAAACCTGCCACTCCGGTACTTGGAAATCTTGCTTCTTTGCTCCAAGGTTTACTAAATGCGGTACAGCCGACTGGAAAAGAAAGTGGGGATTCGGTTCCTAAGAGTACTGATCTCGTAGCTAGTCTGAAAGAAGATATCGATAAGCTGGATGATAGTATCAGTGCAGACCCAGCCTTACTTGTTGCCTTACAAAGCTGGCTTCTTCAGGTATCTGCATTATTATCAGGAAGTAGTACTCCAAAGGCAGTGACGACAACTGGAGCAGAAGTCGGAAGTGAAGTCCCAACTGAAGCCGCTATTGAGACAGTTGGTAGTTTGTCGCCATTAGCACAGAGTCCTGCTACTATCCGGTTTGCCGTTCAGGATGATCTCAACAGTCTGGTTACCTTGGTTCAGCAAGCAGTTGTCAGTGGGGATACAGAAACGGCAACTAAAGGAATTAATTTATTGAATAATTTTACGGCACTGTTGGAGCAGGTACCTTCTACAGACAACAAAAATAAAGCAACAGCTTCCAGTATTGTAGTGAATTCTGGCGTAACCGTAGAACAGCCGGCTGTAACTGAGAACAAAGTAAGCACCAAAACAGCAGCTACGAATGTAGTGGTGAATTCTGGCGCAACTTTTGAACAGCCAACCGGAGCAGAGAACAAAGTGGATTCTAAAGACAACACAGTAAAAGCTCTTCCCACTTTGGTTAACCGTTTGGAAGATATCTTAGGGCTTAAGAAAGAGACAAGCGCAACTGCTGCAGCTTCTTCCTCGGCAACTGCTTCAGCTGCTACCGAGATTTCAAACATACCTTTGCTTAAAGTGATTGTAGCTGCTGGAGATGTCAAGAAGACTGATACAATTAAGGATACCTTGCCAGAGGCAATGGTGGTTTCCGAAGACCCAGAAGTTGTTACTGCGGGTCAATTATCCTTGCGTGGTGGAATTACAGCTCCACTGAAATCGGAGGTGCCTCCGGTACCGATTCATAGGTTTGTGCAGGAAATGACCGGACTTATTACTGGTAAATTGGAAATTGTCAACAAGGGTGGAATTGCTGAAGCTACGATCTCACTCTTCCCGGAGAATCTTGGACAAGTGGATGTTAAGATTACTATGCAGAACGGCAATCTGGTCGCTCAGTTCTTAACGCAAAATTCAACAACTAAAGATATGTTGGATCAGCAAATGACTCAGCTGCGGACAGCATTGCAGTCCCAGGGTTTGCAGGTTGAGAAATTGGAAGTGACACAGAACAATACACCATTGCAGTCCCAATTCGGTCAAGACGGACGCCAGCCTGGTTCTGGAGGACAGCAGTCAGACAGTCGTTCCAAAAAAAGCCGCGGAGATTCCGAAGATGCAATCCATGCCGCTGAGCTGAATAGTGAATGGAAAGAATGGACCGCAAACGCAGTGCAATCAGAACGGAATCAAGGTGGAACTTTTTCTGCTAAAGCTTAAATCTTGTATTTCATGAAAGTGAGGTGAATCAACATGACAACTAACCCTGTATCTACCAGTGACCAATGGAACTACTCGGCTGCTAATGCAGCTGCAGCAAGCAAAACTACTGGAAACTCTACTTTAGGCAAGGATCAATTCTTGAAAATTCTTATTACTCAGCTACAGAATCAGGACCCGATGCAACCGATGGAAGACAAAGAGTTTATCGCTCAGATGGCCCAGTTTTCATCCGTAGAGCAATTAATGAATATTTCAACCCAGTTAACTGCATTAAACCAATCACTTGGCTCAGTATCGGGACTTATTGGTAAGGCTGTCACCTGGAATGATGCAGAAACAAAATTGCCGAAGACGGGTAATGTTGAATCTATCGTTGTAAGTAGCGGTGTTCAATATGCGGTTGTAGGTAGTGAGAGAATTGCTTTAACCGATATTACTCAAATTCAGAATGCTGCAGCGGAAGTAGATACTATTACAGACAGTAATACTAATACTTCAGGAGACAGTGGGGAGAGCGGGGCGTAACTATGAGCGACCGGCTGACTATAGGTCAAATGTATCCTGTAAATGTTCATTCATCAGTTCTACAGCGTCCATCAGCAACTAAGAATGTTGTGACTCCGGAAGCTTCATTTGAAACTGTTTTGCAGCAAAAAATGCTGAAATTCAGCAATCATGCCGCGAAACGTCTGGAGCAAAGAGGGATAGAGCTCGGAAGTGGCGAGTTGGAACAGATTTCGTCCGCTGTGGACAAGGCTGCAGCCAAGGGCAGTAAAGAATCACTAATATTGATGAAAGACATGGCTCTAATCGTTAGTGTACAGAACCGTACGGTAGTTACAGCTATGGATGGCAGCTCGATGAAAGACAATGTTTTTACACAAATTGATAGTGCAGTAATCATATCGTAAACCGGCCGGTCCTAACGGAGAGCCGGGGTGACCGCCGACCGATTGACGCGGTCCCAGCTCTGAATCACTTATACAAATCCAAATAATTCACTTTAGGAGTCATAAGACTTCATAATCTGGGAGGACAACAAACATGTTAAGATCTATGTATTCAGGAGTTTCAGGAATGCGCGGTTTCCAAACAAAGTTGGATGTTATCGGTAACAATATTGCTAATGTTAATACGATTGGCTTCAAATCAGGACGTGTAATGTTTAAAGATATTATGAGTCAGACAGTATCTGGGGTTACAGCTCCCTCAGATGGCGCACAGGGTGGTGTGAACGCCAAGCAGATTGGGTTGGGCGTAAGTATAGGATCTATAGATACTTTGCATCTAGCTGGCAGTGCAATGACAACCAATAATCCGACTGACTTGCGGATTGACGGAGATGGATTTTTTTTGGTGAAGCTCTCAGAAGATCAAGAGGTACCTTTTCTCACCCGTGCAGGTGACTTCCATATGGATGCAAGCCGCAACCTTTTAACCGCTGATGGAATGCACGTACTGGACTCGGACAGTACACCCATCCAGTTAGGAGAAGAAGTAACAGCTTTTACTATCTCCAATGATGGTACGCTTGTCCAAACAATGGCTGATGGCACTACAGAACAAGGTGTCAAAATTGGAGTGGCCAAGATAACAAACCCCGAGGGTCTGGAGAAAATTGGCGGCAATCTCTATCGTATGACTTTGAATGCTAATACTGATGGTGAACTGGTTCCAACGACAGCGAACAACACAGAAACAGGTACTGGAGCAATTGTTGCTGGGCAACTGGAAATGTCCAATGTAGATCTTACGAATGAGTTTACAGAAATGATTGTATCTCAACGTGGTTTCCAAGCAAACTCACGTATAATTACAACGTCTGATGAAGTGCTGCAAGAAATTGTTAACCTGAAACGTTAATATAAAGAGCATTAGCGAGGGTTTATTAAATACATTTCGATTTTGGCAAAAGCTTTTGGTGAAGTCACGGGGGAGGGTCTCCTTCCCCTATTTTTGTTAGGAGGCCTGCTATGATTTCGGTAACAAGATTAAATGGTACACCGATGTGGCTTAACGCTCTGTTGGTAGAAATGGTTGAAGAAAGCCCCGATACATATATTACACTCGTCACGGGGAAACGATTGATCGTTCTTGAAAAAGCCGATGAAGTCATTACGAAGATCCGGGATTATAACAGGGACATAGGCACATATGCTGCCACCATCAAAGTCCAATCAATGGAGGAGCTTTCATGAAAAAGATGCTGCCGTGGCTCATCACAATTTTATTGGCGATTACACTTATCGCAGTAGCCGCATTTTTGTTAATGGATAAAATCTTCCCGAATAATGCAGATCCTGTAACTGCAGCAGTTGAGAAGGTGGAAGCCAAGAAATTAAGCGCCGACGAAATCGTTAAATTAACGTCAGAAATCATTGATATCAAAACTAATCTTGCTGACCCCGATTATATCGTTATGATAAACTTCGCATTTCAATTGGATACTGAAACCGCCAAAACGGAATTCGATAAAATTAAAGATATTAAGATCAAGCCGCTTATTATTAAGACGCTAGCTGACACTAAACCGACCGAGCTTAATGGGGCAAATGGCAAAGATCAAATTAGTAGCAAGCTTGTTAATCTAATTAATAAGACTTTGACTGAAGGCAAGCTGACTCAAATAGAAGTGACTAGCTTCATTTTGACTACGTTGTAGCTGCAGTCGTGATTATTCTCTGATGGGGGGGTGAATGAATTGGTTGATGTACTTTCACAAAACGAAATTGATGCTCTGCTTGCTGCGCTATCATCCGGTGAGATGGACGCTGATGAGCTAAAAAAAGAAGAAACACAGAAAAAGATCCGTTCTTATGACTTCAAACGGGCTGTACGCTTTTCTAAAGATCATATCCGCAGTCTTACGCGGATTCATGACAATTTTGCCCGCTATCTCACAACCTACTTTTCAGCTCAATTGCGGACTTTTGTGCAGATCAGTGTCGTTCAGGTAGAGCAACTCCCTTATGATGAGTTTATTCGCTCCATTCCGAAAATGACGATTTTGAATATTTTTGAAGCCGAACCTTTAGAAGGTCGAATGGTAATGGAGGTTCACCCTAATATTGCTTTCGCCATGCTGGATAGGCTATTAGGAGGTTTTGGAACGGCCCCCACAAAAATAACTAACTTAACTGAAATTGAAACAACAATTATGGAACGTATTTTTAGCAGGTGCTTTGAGAGTCTGCAGGAAGCTTGGAAGACGGTTCTGGATATTCAGCCACGAATGGAGGCACTGGAAACCAATCCACAGTTTATGCAGATTGTATCGCCGAATGAGACCATTGCGTTGATCTCCCTGAGTACCAAAATCGGAGATACGACGGGGATGATCAATCTTTGTATCCCCCATGTTGTTCTAGAACCAATAATGTCGAGGCTGTCCGTTCACCAGTGGTTTGTTACTGAGAAAAAAGTGCGAGACGAGGATGAACTGGCGGCTATCAAAGCTAGGGTACATAGAGCCCAGCTTCCAATTGTTGCTGAGCTAGGCGAATCGAAGATTTCAATTGCTGAATTTCTTGGACTCGCTGTTGGTGATGTAATTTCACTGAACAAGACCGTGGATTCCGGACTTTCAATTAAAGTAGGGAACAAGTTGAAGTTCATTGGGAGTCCAGGGATGATTAAAGATCGGGTGGCTGTGCAAATAGACGAGATTGTTAGTGAAGGAGTTGAAGAATTTGACGAGTAAAGATTATTTATCCCAAGAAGAAATCGACGCCCTTCTACGACAATCCGCAGAAGGCACGTTGGCTCCCGTGGAGAAGTCAGTGAACGACTTTTTAACACCTTTCGAACAGGATGCCTTGGGAGAAATAGGTAATATTACTTTCGGCAGCGCAGCAACTGCCCTTTCCACCTTGCTGGGGAAAAAGGTTGATATCACTACACCACAGGTATCTATTATTACACGCAACGAGTTCGAAGAAGCTTTCCCAAAACCACATGTTGCAGTACACGTTCAGTACGTAGATGGTTTTGAGGGCATTAATTCACTTGTTATCAAAATTAGGGATGCTCAAGTCATTGCGGATTTAATGCTTGGTGGTGAGGGAGATCCCAAGGACGAAGAGCTTAATGAGATTCATATCAGTGCCGTTCAGGAAGCGATGAATCAAATGATGGGTTCATCCGCAACCTCGATGTCGACTATTTTTAACAGGTTCGTTAATATCTCCCCTCCTGGAATCGATATACTCAATATGTCGAGTGGAGAAGGGGTAGGTAGCCTACCTGATGCTGAGACGTTAATTCGTATTTCATTTCGTCTCAAAATAGGAGATTTGATTGATTCGACAATTATGCAGCTTTTGCCAGTGAAGTTTGCAAAAGATATGGTGACGATGTTACTCGGCGATGTTAGTGCCGAGACACAAGAGGCAGCCGCCGCCTCTATGGAAGCAACTTCAAAGTCAGCACACTCTGCACCACCCGAAACGGCTCCGCCTGCACCTCCGGCGCAGCAGGAACCCTCTCAACCGACAGGAGGTATGCCTCCACAGTATCCACCACAGGGGATGCCCCCTTATCCGGGAATGCCAGAAGGTGGCTATTATTATCCTCCGGCAGGTATGCCTGCTTACGGAATGCCCGGAATGCCGCCATACGGAATGCCACCGCAAGGTATGCCATATGGTCAGGCTCCACCGCCAAATTCAATACCGAATCGCAACGTAAATGTACAGCCAGTGCAATTTGCTAACCTTACTGGTGGGGCTTTTGGCAATATTGATGAAAACAATTTAAATTTATTGATGGACATACCACTGAGAGTAACCGTAGAATTAGGTAGGACCCAGAAGCAGATCAAAGATATTTTAGAAATGTCCCAAGGCTCGATCATTGAGTTGGACAAGCTGGCTGGTGAGCCGGTGGACATTTTGGTTAACAACAAGCTTATTGCCAAAGGGGAAGTCGTAGTTATCGACGAGAACTTCGGAGTTCGCGTTACGGATATCGTCAGCCAGTGGGACCGAATTCAAAAATTACAATAAGCATATTTAGGGAGGATTTTGTAAAAATGGCTAACCGAATTCTAATCGTGGACGATGCAGCTTTTATGAGAATGATGATCCGAGACATTTTGTCGAAAAATGGATTTGAAGTAGTGGGTGAAGCTCAGGATGGTTCTCAGGCTATTGAGAAATTTAAGGAATTGCGTCCTGACTTGATCACGATGGATATTACAATGCCTGAGATGGACGGAATCGCCGCCCTGAAAGAAATTAAAAAAGTGGACGCTAACGCTAAAGTAATTATGTGTTCAGCCATGGGCCAGCAGGCTATGGTTATCGATGCTATTCAGGCGGGCGCTAAGGACTTTATTGTGAAGCCTTTCCAAGCTGACCGTGTAATTGAAGCTATCAACAAAACGCTAGGCGTGTAGTAAAAAAACATGTCATTGTTAGCCAATTCAGTACCGCTCGGTAGCGATAACGTCCTGCTGAATTTGTTTAAAGTTATTATTGTCCTTGCGGTAATTGTTGTACTTATAGTGTTGCTGATCCGGTTTCTAGGACGCCGGAATCAGACTTTTATGAGTAGCCGTTCCATTCGCACCCTTGGTGCGGTTGGACTTGGCCCTAATAAGTCGATGCAGGTTATTGAAATCGGCAGCAGCCTATATTTGATTGGGGTGGGTGAGAATATATCCATTCTGGATAAAGTTATCGATCCAACTGAGGTAGCATTGATCATATCGGCATTTGAAGATCCAGCCTCAGGTCAGAATAATATTCTTGCACCCCTTATTTCCAAGATCAAGCGTAAGCTGAGCGGGGAAATTCCATCTCAAGAAATCGAACTTAGTGAAACATCATCCTTTTATGAAACATTGCAATCCAAGCTTCGTACTGCGCCTGAACGCAAAGAGAAACTGGAAGAGCTATTTCGGGATGATGCCTCTAAGGATGAGTCGAGGGATTTATGAAAAAAAAGCTAATCCTTGCTTTTCTGCTACTCGGTATCTTAAGCGTACTTATGATTCGCCCGATACATGCTGATCCCATACCTAATATTAATATTCAAGTCGGCAATAATGATGGTTCAAGTGGTGGTACCAGTTCTATATCTATACTGCTTCTCACAACGGTCCTTAGTGTAGCGCCTGCTTTCTTAATGCTGATGACCAGCTTTACGCGGATAGTAATTGTACTAGGTTTTGTTAGAACATCGCTGGGGACTCAGCAGATGCCTCCGAATCAGGTGTTGGTGGGACTTGCTCTTTTTCTTACTTTGTTCATTATGTCACCAACTTTGGCTACCGTGAATGAAACGGCACTGCAGCCATATATAAAGGGTACAATAACGCAGACTGAAGCGCTTAATAAAGCCGCTGATCCGATGAAGGAATTCATGTTTAAGCAGACTAGTACCAAAGATTTATTGCTATTTATGAACTACACCAGCAAAACCAGTACCACGACAAAGCCGGCTAACTATAGTGAAATTCCACTAACGGTGATGGTGCCTGCTTTTGCTATCGGTGAAATGAAAAAAGCTTTTACAATGGGGTTCTTGATTTTTATTCCATTTCTCATTATTGATATTGTAGTAGCAAGTACTTTAATGGCTATGGGTATGATGATGTTGCCGCCAGTTATGATCTCATTACCGTTTAAAATTATGCTCTTTGTACTGGTAGACGGCTGGTACCTAGTCATTAAATCATTACTATTAAGTTTTAACCCCTGACGCAGAAGAGGAGGCATGAGGGATGAGTACGGAGTTTATTATTGGTCTAGCTGGCCAAGCCGTATATTTGGCACTTGAAGCCAGCGCTCCCATGCTAATTCTTGGTCTGGTAGTAGGACTGATAATCAGTATTTTTCAGGCTACTACACAAATTCAGGAGCAGACGCTAGCTTTTGTTCCTAAAATCGTTGCTGTAATGCTGGCATTATTGATTTTTGGACCATGGATCATCACGAAGATGATGGATTTTACCAGTCAGATTTTGGGCAATCTCTATATGTACATTGGGTAATATCAATATGGAGTCCATACTGCAAAGTTTACCCGTCTTCATGTTGATTTTTTGTCGAATTTCATCTTTTTTTGTTGTAATTCCCGTATTTTCGTCTCGAAGTATTCCCACAACATTCAAAATTGGACTTTCATTTTTTATATCATTAGTGATATTTAGTTCAATTGGGACAGGAGTCACGGTTCCTCAGGATCTTAGTTATATTTTGCTGATCGCCAGAGAGGTATTAATAGGATTACTACTCGGTTTTGTAGGTTATCTCATGTTTATGACGATACAGACGGCGGGCTCACTTATTGATATCCAGATTGGCTTTGGGATGGCAAATGTTATCGATCCTATGACGGGTGCATCTGCTCCAATTCTTGGTAACTTCAAGTATATGATCGCACTGCTGATGTTTCTAAGTATGAATGGACATCATTATCTGTTGGATGCAATTGTATATAGTTATAAGTGGATTCCGCTGAATAATGATTTGTTTCTCAAAATGATAGATGGAAGTTTGTCCGAGTTTCTGGTTCGAACTTTTGCACAGTCGTTTGTACTGGCGTTTCAAATGGCAGCTCCTTTAGTAACTGCGCTTTTTCTGACCGATGTGGGTCTTGCCTTTCTTGCTAGAACTGCTCCACAGTACAATGTATTCGTTATCGGGATTCCACTCAAAATTATTGTGGGTCTTGCGTTGTTACTTGTATTGATGCCAACTCTAGCCGTGCTATTCCAGAATCTCTTCGATATTATGTTCCAGTCCATGCATAATTTACTGACCATCATGGGGAATAAACCATAGGTGACTGTAAGGGGAGAATGTTGTGCCAATAACGAAGCGTTATAAACTGGATCTTCAACACTTCGCGGGTGAGAAGACGGAGAGAGCTACTGCGAAGAAGAGACAGGATGCACGTGAAAAGGGCCAAGTGGCCAAAAGTGCTGAGTTATCCGGTGCTACAGTGCTACTGACGGCAATAGTAAGCTTGATGATGTTTGGTGGCTTTATGAAAGAACGTTTTATGTCGTTGTTCACTGATGTTTTTCTGAATCGGCTACAGATGAAGCTTACTCCAGAAAATGTGACTGAACTTTTTAACCAGTATGGCATTCAAATATTGATCCTGCTTTCTCCGCTGCTAGGGCTTACATTTATTATGGCTATTGTGGCGAATATTGCTCAGGTAGGCTTTATGGCTACTGGTGAAGGGATAACCCCCAAGTTCAGCAAGATCAATCCGATCAAAGGTTTCAAAAATATATTTTCCACTCGCTCGTTCGTTGAGTTTTTGAAGTCAATATTTAAGCTTGTATTGATTGCTTATCTGGTTTATAGCACACTTTGGGGCCAGAGGAGTAGCTTTGCTTCTCTCTCTCATATTGGTACAGAGGAGATTTTCCATTTTGCCGCTAAGATGACTATGAGTCTGGGAATGAAAATCGCTGTTGTACTGATGATCATGGCCTTTATGGATTTTATGTATCAGAAGTATGAGCATGAAAAGAGTCTGAAGATGTCCAAGCAGGACATCAAGGATGAATACAAGAAAATGGAGGGTGATCCTCTAATTAAAGGCAAGATCAGGGAACGTCAACGCAGTATGGCCATGCAGCGGATGATGCAAGAGGTTCCAAAAGCGGATGTAATTATTACGAATCCAACACATTTTGCAGTTGCGCTGAAATATGATGGTTCCAAGATGGAAGCACCACAGATTATTGCCAAAGGTCAGGATTTTGTAGCACTCCGCATTCGGGAGCTAGCTAAAGAGCATGGCATTGTAACTATGGAAAACAAACCGCTGGCACGGGCATTGTTCCAACGAGCAGAAATTGGGGATGTAGTTCCCGCTGATCTGTTCCAGGCTGTAGCCGAAGTGTTGGCATATGTATATAAGCTAAAAGGTAAGAAAAGATAAGGCGGGGGAGGTCAAGGACATTGAAAGCTAAAGAACTAACAGTCTTACTAGGCATTATTGGTATCGTGCTTATGATGATTCTGCCAATCCCGTCCTGGCTTTTGGACGTTTTGCTGGTCGTTAATATTTCGATAGCGCTGACTATCATTTTGGTAGCCATGAATACCAAGGATCCTCTTCAGTTTTCAATCTTTCCTTCCCTGTTACTGATTACAACATTGTTTAGACTTTCGTTGAACATTTCAACAACAAAGCTCATTCTGACTTATGGAGAAGCGGGTTCGGTTGTCGCAACATTCGGAAGCTGGATTGCTGGTGGACAGATTGCTATTGGGTTTGTCGTGTTCCTGATTCTCGTTGTAGTACAGTTTATTGTTATTACTAAAGGTTCGGAACGCGTTGCCGAGGTTGGAGCAAGATTTACGCTGGATGCTATGCCTGGTAAGCAGATGAGTATTGATGCCGACCTTAATGCGGGAATGATTAATGAACAGCAGGCGCGGGAGCGTAGACAAAGCGTCGAGCGTGAAGCAGATTTCTTCGGAGCCATGGACGGTGCGAGTAAGTTTGTTAAAGGGGATGCTATCGCGAGTATCATTATCCTCTTTATAAACTTGATTGGCGGATTTATTATCGGTATGGTTGTTCACGGTATGCCTTTTGGAGAAGCGTTATCCACATATTCTTTATTAACAATCGGAGATGGCTTGGTCAGTCAGATTCCGGCTCTACTTATTTCGACCGCAGCCGGCCTGATTGTAACGCGGGCTTCTTCGGATGGGAATTTGGCTGAAGATTTAACAAGACAATTGTTATCTTATCCGAAGTTACTATATATTGTTTCCATTACCATTGCTTTTCTGGGTCTTTTTACCCCAATACATATCATCACTACGCTTCCACTGGCAGCTTTATTGGCCTTTGCAGCCTATACGATGGGACAGAATTTAAATCGCAAGCAGATTGCTGAAGAACAACTCGTTGAGGAAAAACAGATCGAAGAAGTACGCAGTCCAGAAAGTGTTATCAACCTGCTATCTGTTGATCCCATCGAATTTGAATTTGGTTATGGACTTATTCCTTTGGCCGATACGGGTCAGGGCGGTGATTTACTGGATAGAATCATCATGATTCGACGGCAATGTGCACTTGAAATGGGACTTGTAGTGCCCGTTATTCGCATTCGCGACAATATTCAACTAAAACCGAATGAATATGTCATCAAAATTAAAGGAAATAACGTTGGTGGTGGTGAATTATTACTAAATCACTATCTTGCTATGAGTCCTGGGTATGACGATGATTCTATCAATGGTATAGAAACAGTTGAGCCTTCCTTTGGACTTCCTGCACTTTGGATTGACGAATCTGTTAAAGAGCGGGCAGAGTTATCCGGATATACCGTTGTAGATCCGCCTTCAGTTGTTGCTACGCATTTAACGGAGCTTATCAAGCGACACGGGCACGAGTTGCTTGGCCGTCAGGAGACCAAAATGCTGGTCGACAATCTGCGGGAAAACTATCCTGTGTTGGTAGACGAGTTGATTCCCGCGGTACTAGCCATTGGCGATGTGCAAAAAGTGCTTGCAAAACTGCTTCGTGAGAAAATTTCCATTCGAGATTTAGTCACCATCTTCGAAACGTTGGCTGATTATGGAACTTACACCAAAGATCCTGATATTCTAACTGAGTATGTTCGCCAATCTTTGTCCAGACAGATTACTCAGCAGTTCTCGCAGGCTGGGGAGACGTTGCGTGTAATTACTGTAGGACCGACACTGGAGAAGAAAATTACCGAAAGCGTACAACAATCGGAGCAGGGAAGTTATCTTGCACTTGATCCAGTGTCAACTCAAACGGTCTACCAGCGGCTTACCGAACAGATTAACCGGCTTCTGCAGTCGGGACATCAGCCTATTGTTCTGACTTCACCGACCATCCGTATGTATTTACGGCAAGTCATTGAACGAACCATGCAGGATATTCCGGTGCTGTCCTACAGTGAGCTAGAACCAAATATTGAAATTCAAAGCGTTGGAGTGGTGAATTTATGAGAGTGAAGCGTTACGTGGTCGACACGATGCCGGACGCCATGCATTCCATTCGCAGCGAGCTTGGAAGCGATGCCGTCATTTTAAGTACGAAAGAGATCAAAATTGGTGGTTTTATGGGTCTGTTCACAAAGAAGAAAATAGAGGTAGTAGCTGCTGTTGAAAAAGAGCAAAAGGCTATTGTTCCTGAAAAGCGCCCAACTCCTTCACTCAGCGTACCGCGTAGTGCAGTGCCGCAGGCCTACCAAAAAGCCTCAGCCAATGCTCTTGCATTCGCAGATAAGCCTGCGGAGAATCGCACATTTGCTGAGATTGCAGCAGCATTATCTGAAGCTGTGGGGATTCAAAGTTCAGTTGCTGTACTATCAGAGCCTACTTTGGAAGAAACCCATGCAACGGCATCTAATTTGCAGCAATCTGCACCGAGTAAGGAATCATTGGCATTTACTCAAGCGCTGCATGAATCGCTAGGATTGGAACCAGTACCTGCTGTCGCCACAGGGCCAGAAAATGATGTTCTCCGAGAGATTAGGGATATGAAGCAGTGGATGGAACGGATTGCTCGACACTCATCAGTGACAAGGGATCTGCCATCGAGGCTGGAGCAATTGCGAGATCGTTTAATTGAACAGGAAACGGACACTGTGCTTGTTGAGGAGTGGGTCGAAACAGTCGTTGAACGCTGGAATGAGGATGGGCGTACATGGATTCCAGAACAATTTGATGAATGTCTGAGGGAGCAATTGGACAAATTCTTGTCGAATAGGATCGGCTATGGTATTGCGTCGGATACACGGATCGTCTATATTGCAGGTCCTACTGGTGTTGGCAAGACAACGACGATAGCAAAACTGGCGGCTGAGCAGCTATTCCGTCAGGGGCGCAAAGTGGGTCTTATCACTTCTGATACCTATCGTATATCAGCAGTGGAGCAATTACGGACTTACGCAGCCATTTTGAATATACCCTTGGAGGTAGTGCAGTCGCCTGGAGATTTGCAGAGAGCGTTGTTCCGTCTCGAGAGTTGTGACCTTGTGCTAATGGATACTGCAGGACGCAACTACCGTAATGAGATGCTCGTTGCAGAATTACAGAGCCTGCTTGCCAAGGAACTCAAAAGCGAAACGTTCCTGGTGCTAAGCTTAACCTCTAAGAGCCGAGATATGAAAATGATTGCTGAACATTTCGGCAGATATCAGCTTGATAAAGTCATATTTACTAAGCTTGATGAAACGGGTAGTTATGGTCCGCTTTTCAATGTTCTGAATGATTACCCTTTGGCATTGTCGTATGTGACTAACGGGCAGAATGTTCCTGACGATCTGCTGATGGTTTCTAAGGAGCAGCTGTGCGACTTGCTGCTGGGAACAGGGGGGCCATAATGGATCAAGCACAATCCTTAAGACGGCTTGTATCAAGTCAGGACCCCAAACATATTGCTGGTGGTGAATCCACTGCCCGCATCATTACTGTCTGTAGTGGTAAAGGTGGTGTCGGTAAGTCTAATTTCACTCTAAACTTTGCTTTGGCACTGAAAGCGATGGGTAGAAGGGTATTATTATTCGATGCAGATATTGGCATGGCTAACATAGATGTGTTGATGGGAGTAACCGCCAAGTATAACCTGTATCATTTGTTGAAAAGAGAAGCGGATATTGGACAGATCATTCAGTTGGGGCCGAACGCACTCCCTTTTATTGCTGGGGGGTCAGGCATGGATGAGTTATTCTCACTCTCTGAATCTGACCTTAATTATTTCACTGCACAAATCGCTCAAATCGCGGACACTATGGATTTCATTTTGTTCGATACAGGAGCGGGACTATCCAAAGAAACAATGAAATTCATTACCTCAGCTGACGATTGTCTTGTCGTGACAACGCCTGAACCCACGGCAATAACAGATGCCTACGCTCTGATGAAGGTCGTGAATAATTCTAATCCTGGACTTTCCTTTAGGCTGATTGTTAATCAAGCCGTTGATGAGAGGGAGGCGGTAGTAACCAGTGACAAAATTCGGATGGCTGCCAGTCGATTTTTACAATTAGATGTTCCTTTTCTGGGTTATATAAGCAGTGATGTGCATGTTGTGCAGTCGGTCAAACGGCAAGTTCCATTCTCAATCGCCTTTCCGAACAGTGCTGCAGCAAAAGATATACAGCGACTCGCACTTAGTTACCTAGCAAGTGGTAATATAGAAGTATCAAAGGTGCAAGGTATTAAGGGTTTTATTAGCAAATGGTTAAAGCGAAGCAAATAATTGTTCTGAATTTAAGAACAGAGGTGGAAATGATATGAAGCCATATAAAGTTTTGGTTGTTGATGATTCTGCCTTTATGCGCAAGATTATATCTGATTTAATAGAAAATGATGCTGACTTTCAGGTAACGGCTACAGCTGCAAATGGTCGTGAGGCTATTGAAAAGGTGAATGAACTCCGTCCGGATTTGGTTACTATGGATGTAGAAATGCCGGAAATGAACGGCCTGGAAGCGCTGAAAATAATAATGGCCTCTCATCCGTTGCCAGTAATCATGGTTTCGGGTATCAATGAAGAGGGCATGAAGGAAACCATACTTGCACTTGAATGGGGAGCTTTCGATTTTATTCGCAAGCCTTCAATTTCAAATTCCCAAGATATTATGGCTGTGGGAGAATCCTTAAAAGAACAAATGAGAGAAGCTATGTTGGCCCGTCAGCAGCGTGAGGCGCGGGCAGCGGCTATCAAAGCTCCGGAGATCAAGCCTTCGGACATTGTATTGCCGTCAATACCAGTCCTAAAACCATCATTGGAAGAATCCAAGAGTAGCCTGAATGTTCCAAAGAAAGCTGCTGACAAACCGCTTAAAGATGCTAAACCTTCTCCAGAAATAGAAGCGGCAAGACGATTGAAGGAAAAGCTACCAGCAGACAACAATGTCACCCAAAAAGTAGCCAAGCCTTTACCTTCTCCATCGAAGCCATCCGAGAAGTTCCTAAATCGCTCTAAAGCGGATAATCATCCAGTTCCACCCATCTCACGGTTGGTGCCTGAACCCATTTTTGAAGCTTATTCTGAGCCTCCTGCGGCTGTTACAGACCGGAAGTCTGGTGTCAAAGGTCTTCGTAAGTTAGTTGCTGTAGGCTGTTCAACAGGAGGACCGCGTGCTCTAAAGGCACTGTTGGAGAATATTCCTGCCGATTTCCCAGCGCCAATTGTTATTGTGCAGCATATGCCGCCCAATTTCACCAAATCGTTAGCGCAGCGTCTGAATACCTTCAGTCCACTTGAAGTGACAGAAGCAGAGCAGGGGATGACATTGCGTCAAGGAGTTGCTTACATTGCCCCCGGTGGTTACCATATGAAGGTTGTTCCAATTCCCGGCGGGCAATATGCAGTTACACTTACAAAGGAAGAAATGAGGAATGGCCATCGGCCTTCGGTGGACGTGCTATTCGAATCAGTGCTTTCCCTTACCTCTTTGGAACGTCATGCAGTGTTGATGACCGGTATGGGGAGTGATGGCGCAAAAATGATGAAGTCCCTTTACGATTCTGGTGTTACATCGACTTTTGCTGAAAGTGAAGAAACCTGTGTTGTCTACGGGATGCCGCGATCGGCAGTCGAATTACAATGTGTTAAATACGTCCTGCCGTTGCAAGAAATTGCTCCAAGGCTGGTGCAAGCCGTTAAATAACGGAAAAGCGAACTCGAAGGGGAGGTGCTCACAATGGACATGAACCAATACTTATCCATGTTTATTGATGAGTCAAATGATCATCTACAGTCTTTAAACGAGAGTATGATGGGACTAGAAGCAAATCCTGATGATCTTAGTATTGTACAGGTGATATTCCGCTCTGCACATACGTTAAAGGGCATGGCTGCCACAATGGGCTTTGAGGATTTGGCTTCACTCACACATCAAATGGAAAATGTGCTTGATCTGGTTCGCAATAATAAACTGCGGATGCAGGATTTCATCTTTGACACATTATTCAAAAGTATTGATGCTTTAGAATCTATGGTTGAGGATATTATGGGAGGCGGAGATGGCAAAGCTGATGTGTCGGCAATTGTAACTTCCCTTCAAGCAATTGTTCGGGGTGAGATTCCTAACGCGGGAGGAACTGTGGCTGAAGTCTCGAAGCCTGTAGCTAAAGCATCAGACGCTCCAGTTTTTCTGGATGAGTTCCAATTCTCAGTGCTGGAACAGTCCATGCAAGAAGGCCATAATGTAATATATGTGGAGGTAACGATTCGCAAGGATTGTCAACTTAAAGCGGTACGCGCATATATGGTATTTGATCTCTTGGAACGTTCAGGTGAAGTAATTAAATCCTTCCCTTCGGTACAGGACATAGAGCAAGAGAAATTCGACCAAAGTTTCTCACTCTATTACATAACTCAAAAGGGCGCAAGCGAAATACAGGCTATGATTCTGAACTTGTCGGAGATCGAGAAAGTAACGTCTGTAGGACTTGATCAAGAATCATTACGACAGTTAGGGCAAGATTCGGTTGCTGCAACTGCGGAAGTACTCACTACTGCTCCAGTAATTTCATCAGTCTCAGATTCTTCTGCAGGCTCGTCGAATATGTCGGCAGCTAGAGAAGAAGGAGGGAAAGCAGCACCAGCCAAAACTGGCGGAGCACCTTCTCGGACGATTCGTGTAGATATCGAACGTCTTGATGTGCTGATGAATCTATTTAGTGAATTGTTGATCGACCGTGTCCGATTGGAACAGCTTGCTTCAGAAGTACAGAATGGTGATCTGACCGAAACCGTTGAGCACATGAGCCGGGTCAGTGGGGATTTGCAGAATATTGTAATGAAGCTGCGGATGGTTCCAGTAGATACTGTATTCAATCGCTTTCCACGTATGGTGCGGGATCTCGCTAAGTCGCTGGATAAGAAAATAGATTTAGTAGTCACTGGTGCCGAAACAGAACTAGATCGGACAGTTATTGATGAGATCGGTGATCCGTTAGTGCATCTACTGCGTAATGCCGTTGATCATGGTATTGAATCCGTGTCTGATCGGATTGCTGCCGGTAAACCAGAGATGGGTACGATCAATCTGCGGGCTTTTCATAGTGGTAACCATGTCTTTATTGAAATTGAGGAAGATGGGGCTGGAATAGATTCGCAAAAAGTATTGAAGTCAGCTGTGAAAAAAGGCGTCATTACACAAGAGCAAGCGGCGACTATGAATGATGAAGAAGCACACCAGATGCTCTTTGCGGCAGGTTTTAGTACCGCAGAAGTGATTTCCGATGTCTCTGGACGTGGGGTAGGGTTGGATGTAGTGAAGTCGAAGATTTCTTCGCTTGGGGGAAATGTAACGATATATTCCACCTTAGGTAAAGGCACCAACTTCTCTGTACAGTTACCACTTACTCTATCTATCATCGCTGCCATGCTCATTCGGCTTGGTTCTGAGAAATATGCAATTCCATTGTCTTCTATTGTAGAAACGGGGATTGTGAAAAAAGCTCAAATTCGTACCATACACGGAAATAAAATGCTTGAGTTCCGCAATAAGAATATTCCACTTCTTTCATTAAGTCGCATTTTCTCAGTTCCTGATTATGACGAGAGCGACGAAGAGGAAACCGAAATTGTTGTGGTTCGCAAGGGAGAACGTTTAGTTGCCATGGCAGTCCAAGATTTTATCGGGCAGAACGAAATCGTTATTAAGAATCTCGGAAAATATTTGCCGGACATTCAAGGAATATCAGGTGCTACAATTCTTGGTGACGGGCAAGTTGCACTTATTATCGATCCAAATGCTTTTATTAAATAACTAGGATAGAACAGGGAGGTTCATTCCATGGCTGAAGATATTAAAGTGATCGTATTCAAATTGGGATCAGAGGAATATGGTATTGAAGTAGAAAAGGTACAAACCATTGAGCGTATGATGCCGATTACCCGCGTACCCAAAACCTATTCTTTTATCAAAGGTGTTATTAATTTGCGCGGCGTAGTTATTCCTGTTATTGATTTGCGGGGGCGTTTTGGCATTGAAGAGGGTGAACACACGGATCAGACCCGTGTAATTATTGTATCCGTAAATGATATGGAAGTTGGCTTCATCGTTGACTCTGCAAATGATGTTATAGATTTAAACAGGGACTCTATTGACACACCTCCGGACGTTGTAGGCGGAATCAAAGCTAAGTATCTGGACGGGGTTGCCAAAATCGGAGAAGAACGTCTACTCATCATGCTTAACTTGTCTGAGGTGCTTAACAAGGGCGAAATCGTTCATTTAGAAAGTCTTGAGGGCTAGCCTGTGGAATTATTCAAGCACTTCAAGGATTTTAAAATGGATGTGCTCAAGGAAATCGGTAATATCGGAGCGGGTAATGCAGCCACTGCATTATCCCAACTCTTGAACAAACCGATTGATATGGCGGTTCCAAAAGTACAATTGCTGAGTTTTGAAGAGATTACCGATAAAGTTGGCGGAGCAGAAGAACTTGTATATGCTATATTCTTACGTGTTGAAGGTGAAGCACCAGGCAATCTATTCTTTATTCTTACACCTGATGCAGCAAGGAGCTTACTTAGTCGAGTTGCAGGTCTCGAAATGTCAGACAATGAAGAACTTACCGAGATGGAACTGTCTGCATTAAGTGAAATAGGTAATATTCTAGCAGGTTCCTATCTCACTTCTCTTGCAGACTTCACCTCGCTGTCTATGTATCCTACAGTGCCAGCACTGGCGATGGACATGGCGGGGGCAATTCTGAGTTATGGTTTACTGCAATTCGGTCAAATGGGAGATAATGCCTTGTTGATTGACACCACCTTTCTAGAAGGAAAAAATGAAATTGAAGGGCAGTTCTTCCTGATTCCCGATCCAGAATCATTCCCGAAAATCTTCAAATCTCTTGGAGTCCCGTTTGAAGATGATTGAAGAACAGAGCATTATTAAAGTAGGGATGGCTGATCTTAACGTGGGGAGCCAAGAGAGTTTAATCCGCACCACTGGCCTTGGTTCCTGCGTAGGGTTGACGTTGTTCGATCCCGGGAAAAAACTTGCGGGGATGGCGCATGTTATGCTGCCATCGTCCGATATTGCCCGTGAAGGACAACTTAACATAGCAAAGTTTGCAGATACGGCAGTGCCGGAGCTCTTATCCCGTCTGTTGGAACTTGGAGCGGTCCGGAGTCGGATTGTGGCTAAGATGGCAGGAGGCTCACAAATGTTTGCCTTTGCCGGGGGGAGTGATACCATGAGGATCGGGCCTCGAAATGTGGAATCTTGTAAACTTGCGCTCGAGTTATTAAGAATTCCGTTAATCGCGGAAGACACAGGCGGCAATTATGGCCGTACGATTGAAATCGCCTGCAACACCGGAGTTTTATATATCCGTAGTGTGCAAAAGGGCGCTAAGGAATTATAATTATGATTGGAAACATTTTGATAAACCTTATCTTTGGATTGATAGGTTTCATTTTTACTTTATTGGTCAATTTAGGGAATAATTTACTGATGACCAGCTTTATTCGGAGTATTATGGGATTTATCATTTGGTTTGTGCTTGCTTTCCTCTTGAGATGGGTATTAGGTTCTATTGTTCAACAAAACTTGCCTCCCATAGCCTCCGATTTTAACCATGAGGTCGGTGATGAGGAGCTTGGTTCTCAATTGGATATTAGTACTCCTAATGAGGATGAGGAATTAATAAACCTTCTTAAACCGCAGCCGGGACTAGGAAGCGGAAAGAGTGAAGGATTCACACCACTGCAGCCACCGAAACTGGTGTCGCTGAAAGATCCTGAAGAATTGGCCAAGGCCGTTCGTCACCTGAAAGAAGAATAAGCGAGTGCTGCGGTGGAACCGGTCATCCTATAGCAAGGAACGCTTCACCGCGAAAAAGCGCGTTGACTAAACTTTGGGAAGGGTGAAAGCCATTGAGCGAGCGTAAAGTTTCTCAATTGGAAACTGACGGGTTATGGGAACAGTGGAAAGAACACGGTGATCCTGAAGCCAAAAAAAAGTTGATTGAGAGTTATCTTCATATTGTAGATTATGTATCTAGTCGTTTGGCTGTGGGTTTGCCCAAAAATGTATCCAAAGATGATTTGTCAAGCAATGGTATTATGGGACTGATAGATGCGATCGAGAAATTCGACTACAAAAGAGGCCTGCAGTTTCAGACATACGCCTCTTGGCGGGTACGTGGAGCAATTTTGGATTCTTTGCGCCAAAGTGACTGGGTCCCTAGATCAGTACGCGAAAAAGCGAGAAAAATTGAGGATGCTTATCAGCAATTGGAACAGAAATATTTAAGATCAGTCAGTGACGAGGAAATGAGCCAGTATCTGGATATTAGCGAACTTGAATTTCAAAATATGCTGCAGGATGTGGCGGTTATGACACTCTGCTCACTGGAAGATCCCATTCGTGAAGAAGAATCGGAAACCCGGATGTCCATACTGGTGGACGATAAAGCTAAGAATCCGGACCGTAAGGTAAATGAGTTCTATTTACGTGAAATGCTCACCAAAGGAATTGAGAAATTAACGGTGAAAGAACGGACCGTTGTGTCCCTTTTATATTATGAGGATTTATCTTTAAGCGAGATCGCTGAGGTTATGTCTCTATCCCCCTCACGTATTTCGCAGCTTCATTCCAAGGCTATTTTGCGGCTGAGAGGAACGCTTGAAAAAAACCGCGATCTTCTCATGCAAAACGATTAACCGGCGGCGGTGACAAGGGGGAGCATAGAATGATCGGTCAGTACGCTTTGAATCAATATTTAAGCATTACGTTTTCGGAGGATAAAGAGATCGCTTATCTTCAATTCTCCAAAAAAGATGAAAATTTTTCCTGCTCAGTTGAAGATCTTGAAGGCTTCCTGCACAGTCACAATATTAAATTTGGTATCCAGCACGATATAGTTAAACGCCTTAGTGAACATCCAGAAGAATATTTCTTTAATAGAGTACCTATTGCTATTGGTGAATCCGCTGTAAAAGGTGAAGATGGACAGGTTATGCTTACTGTTGATCTGGAAGTGGACCGCAAACCACTTGAAAAAGCTGATGGTAAGGTGGATTACAAGGATTTAATTCGGCTGCATAATGTCCGTAAAGGCCAGTTGATTGCCAAAATCATTCCTCCACTGCCTGGGAAGGTTGGTAAGACAGTTACGGGTGAGGAACTTACGTTCAAGGCAGGAAAAGAAGCCTACTTCAAAATCGGTAAGAACGTGCTGATCGACAAAGACGAAATCGCAATGTATGCAGCCATTGATGGTCTTGTAACACTCACGGATAAAGGCAAGATTAATGTATTCCCTGTATATGAGGTTAACGGCGATGTTGATTACAACACAGGCAATATTGATTTTGTTGGTACGGTTGTTATCCGAGGGAATGTGCTTTCTGGATTCAGCGTGAAGTCTGTTGGTGATATCCGCGTAATTGGTGGAGTGGAAGGTGCCGAGTTAATATCTGGTGGTTCCATCGAGATTACTGGAGGAATTATAGGTTACAACAAAGGTCATGTAAGCGCTGGGAAAAATGTAAAGGTCTCGTTCATTCAGGATGGAAATGTGAATGCTGGAGAAGATGTTATCGTATCCCAAAGCATCATGCATTCTAATATACGGGCAGGCAGAGATGTCATTTGCAGTGGCGCCAAGGGATTAATTGTGGGTGGTACTGTTCAGGCTGGAGAAAAAGTTGTCGCACGAACTATCGGGAACTCGATGTCAACAGCAACTGCGATTGAGGTTGGTGTTGTTCCTGAATTAAGAAACGAGATTAATGAGCTGCGACAAGAGCTGCGGCAGTTGCTGGATAATGAAGATAAAACTACTAAAGCATTATATCTATTGAGTCAATTAGCGAATAACGGGCAGCTCTCACCTGATAAAGTAGCACTACGTATTAAACTTAACGCTACCAAACAATCACACCAGCGTGAGGAGAAAAGAATCAAAGAACGAGTGCTGGAGATTGAAAAAATGCTTGAAGATACAGGCAGAGCTAGAGTGGAAGTCATTAAGACGATATATGGCGGTTCCAAAATAGTAATTGGCAGATATACCAGATTTGTCAAGGATGCTACGGAACGTGTTGTGTTTACCTATAACGAAGGTGATATTTCTATATCACCTTACATTTAAAGCTACTTTTAAATGAGTTTTAGCCGGTTATTACTTGTGAGAAGAGGGTTAATATGAGCCTGAGACCTGTAGAATTGCAAGTTGCTATCCCCCGAACAACCGATGCCGGAAAAATCCAGAATGAGTTGCAGCATCGTCCAGCCTTAGATCAGCAGCATTTGGCAGGGCAAAATGTGAAGCACAGCTTGGAAATGAGTCAGCGAAATACCGAAGTAGATGATACTTCTGAAACTGCCTTGCGGGATGATGGTCAACGGGGAAAACATTCAGGAAACAACTCTTCTTCAGAAAAACGTCATAATTCAGACGCTGAACATGATGCGGAACATCCCTACAAGGGACACCGTATCGATTTGAGTCTTTAAGCTTCAGCTTATATTCCGTATATAGAAGGAGATAAGGTACTTGCAACCATGGGTATATATTGTGCTGGTGGGCGCCGTTGCTATCGTTTACGCCCTGATACTGCCGGCGCGTGCACGGCAAGGAAAAACAGAGAAACAAGGTCTGAAAGAGATAGAAACTGCTCTTGAACTGTATATGGCAGATATTGAGCGTGAGAACAATGAATTGGTACAATTGATTGGCAGTCTCAAACAGCAGTCTCAAAGTAATCAGACATCCTTGCAAGAGCAGCTAAATGAGCTTCGGGGTCAATTCACTGAACTGCAGAAGAGTTCACATCAGCTTGAGGCGCGAATGGCTGCGGAAGAGAAAGGTCTGCTTCAGCTAGCCGTTTCGTATGGAAATAGTTCTTCAACAGCTGCAGCAACAGCGGAAAGCTCAGTTCCGCGAAATGATTCGCATCTGGAACAGGCTAAAGAAAAATCTAAACCAGTCAGTTCTATTAAACTGCGCTATCCACGCTTGTTTGAATTGCATGAGCAGGGGAAGTCCATAGATTCCATTGCCAAGACGGCAGGACTCCAACGGGGTGAAGTACAATTAATCCTGCAGCTTGCCAAACAGGAGGAAGCACTATGATTAAGAATCGCTCCTTCATGCTTGGTATGGGTTCAGGACTTATTGCAGGCGCACTGCTGCTTCAGTTGGTAATATCAAGTGGCGCTGCCCCACTTACGAAGGATCAGGTTGTAAAAGGCGCGGCAAAACTCGATTTAAAAGTAACTGATGAAACGGCTAAACTACTCACCGCTGAGGAGTGGAAAGCGAATTCGGAGGCGACTCTAGCCACGCCTGCTCCTTCAGAGCCCGCTGTCGCTGTTTCTCCATCTCCGGCAGTATCACCAGTCACTGCTGGGGAACCTAGTGCTGCTACGGCTCCTAAAGAGCCTGTGACGCCCTCTCAACCTGCTGAAGTAGAAATGCAGCAGCCGAAGGTAACAGCCCCCTCTTCGGCAAATACGGTTTCTCCTGCTCCACCGAAGATATCAGTAAGCGGAACCATTTCCGTAAGAATTCCAAATGGGACCACATTAACTGAGACCGCAAATCTATTAGCTGAAGCTGGAGTCATTCAGGATAAAAGTATTTTTCTACAGGCTGCCAATGAGCGTAAAGTTAATAAAATTATACAGTATGGAACCTACAGCTTTGCTGATAATGAGAGTATAAGCAACATTATAGATATGCTCGTAACCGTGAAGTAGCTAAAGGCATTCTGATTTTTTGTTGCATACGTGAAATTATTATGGTATAGTAATTGACGGTGTTATAACACACGCCGGTTGATTTCGACAAGAGGTGCTTTCTTCTGAAGAAAGTCTTGCTGAAAGATGACACGCGGCGGAGGAGACACACAATAAACCAAAACTAGGAGGTGTGTGAAGATGGCAGTAATCTCCATGAAGCAGCTTCTCGAAGCTGGGGTACACTTCGGTCATCAGACTCGACGTTGGAATCCGAAAATGGATCGTTATATCTTCACTGAAAGAAACGGAATTTACATTATTGACCTGCAAAAAACGGTCAAGAAGGTAGAAGAAGCTTACAACTTTGTGAAAAGTATTGCTGGTGACGGCGGTACAATCCTATTCGTAGGAACAAAGAAACAAGCACAGGATTCCGTTAAAGAAGAAGCTGAACGTTCAGGTATGTTCTTCATTAACCAACGTTGGTTGGGTGGTACACTGACTAACTTCCAGACTATTCAGAAGCGTATTGATCGCCTGAAGAAATTGGAAGCTTGGGAAGAAGACGGTACCTTTGCAGTTCTACCTAAGAAAGAAGTTATCATTCTCCGCAAAGAGAAAGATCGTCTTGAAAAATTCTTGGGCGGTATCAAGAACATGAAAGGATTGCCAAGCGCGCTGTTCATTATTGACCCGCGTAAAGAGCGTATCGCTGTTGCGGAAGCTCGCAAACTGGGAATTCCTATCGTTGCTATTGTTGATACTAACTGTGATCCTGACGAAATCGACTATGTTATTCCGGGCAACGACGACGCCATTCGCGCCGTGAAATTGTTGACTGGTAAGATGGCTGATGCTGTTGTAGAAGCTCACCAGGGCGAAGAAACAACTACAGCTTAAGTAGCAACACAACTTAAACAAGAACATAAATGAAAAGGGTGGTTGGCAGGTGGATAACCTCTCACTGCCCTTTTTTTAAAATAATAGAAAGAATATGCTTCAGCTATTCTTTCTATTATTTTCGAGTAACGAAACATCAATAATGAAATCAAACGACAATTAATCTGGAGGGAATAAACAATGGCAGTAGACGCAAAAGCAGTAAAAGAACTTCGTGAAAGAACAGGCGCGGGTATGCTTGATTGTAAACATGCACTGGAAGAAGCTAATAACGATATTACTAAAGCCGCTGAATTGCTTCGTGAAAAAGGATTATCCGCAGCTGCAAGCAAAGCAGGACGTATTGCAACTGAAGGTGTTGTTCAATCGTACATCCACGCTGGCGGTAAAATTGGCGTACTCGTAGAAATTAACTGCGAAACTGACTTCGTAGGTAAAACAGATCAATTTAAAGACTTTGCCCGCGACATTGCTATGCAAATCGCAGCTGCAAATCCTCGCTATGTTCGTCGTGAAGAAGTACCGCAATCAGAAGTAGACAAAGAGAAAGAAATTTTGACTGCTCAAGCCCTGAACGAAGGCAAGCCTGAGAAAATTGTGGCGAAAATGGTAGAAGGAAGAATCAGCAAGTTCTATGAAGAATATTGTTTGCTTGAGCAAACTTTCGTAAAAGACCCTGACAAAACGATCTCCCAATTGTTGAATGAAAAAGTCAGCACTATTGGTGAGAACATCTCCATCCGTCGTTTTGTTCGTTATGAGCTGGGCGAAGGTTTGGAAAAGAAAGTTGACAACTTTGTCGAAGAAGTAATGGCACAAGTTAATAAATAAGTAAATAAATGTTCGAAGTTTTGAAGAACAGAATATAGGCAAGCATCAGAAGAGCGGAACACGTACAAGTAGTGTTCCGTCTTTTGTAAGAAAGTGAGGGTATACATTTGGAACAGCCGGTTTTTAAAAGAGTAGTGCTTAAGGTTAGCGGAGAGTCATTGGCAGGACCCAACGGATACGGCATTGATGCAGAGATGATTCTTTCGATCGCAGAACAGGTCAAAGAAGTGGTTGAGCTTGGAGTGCAAATCGCAATAGTCTGCGGCGGTGGTAATATATGGCGCGGAATAGCAGGTAGTGCAAGCGGTATTGATCGTGCTACTGCTGATTACATGGGCATGTTGGCTACAGTCATGAATTCACTTGCTCTGCAAGATGCATTAGAGCAAATTGATGTGCCAACGAGAGTGCAAACTTCTATTTCCATGCAGCAAATCGCTGAGCCTTACATTCGCCGCCGTGCTATTCGGCATCTAGAAAAAGGCCGAGTAGTTATTTTTGCAGCGGGTACAGGTAATCCGTTCTTCTCCACCGATACGACAGCGGCACTAAGAGCAGCTGAGATCGAAGCTGAAGTCATCCTGATGGCAAAGAACAAAGTAGACGGTGTATATTCTGCCGATCCTTTCAAAGACAGCACTGCGGTGAAATATGATCAGCTGACCTATATGGATATTCTGAACAAAAATCTTGGCGTGATGGATTCTACTGCTTCTTCTCTATGCATGGACAACAATATACCACTCATTGTGTTTGCCATTACGCAACAAGGTAATATCAAACGTGTTGTTCTCGGTGAGAAGATCGGGACTATTGTTAAAGGGAGTGTAGATTAATGCCACAAGCAATCAAACAAAGTGCTGAAGAGCGTATGGAAAAAGCGATTTTGTCGCTGAGACGTGACTTAGCTTCATTGCGTGCAGGTCGTGCATCAACATCGCTATTGGATCGTATTCAGGTTGAATATTATGGTTCCCCTACACCTATTAATCAGTTGGCCAATATTAGCACGCCGGATTCCCGGACGTTGCTAATCCAACCATGGGATAAAACATCGATGTCAGACATCGAACGGGCGATTATGAAGTCGGATATTGGAATAACTCCTGCAAATGACGGCACAATCATTCGTCTTTCTATTCCTGCACTGACTGAAGAGCGTCGGACTGAGCTAGTGAAGTTCACGAAGAAGTTTGGCGAAGAGGCAAAGATTGCGATCCGCAACATTCGCCGTGATGCTAATGATGATATCAAGAAAATGGAAAAAAACGGGATATCCGAAGACGAATCCCATGGACATCAGGAAGACATCCAGAAAACTACGGATAAGTTCATAGCTGAAGTCGATAAAGTGCTCCTGTCCAAAGAAAAAGAGATTATGGAAGTTTAATGATATTCAAGAGACGAAAAGCCCCTCCGCTAATGGTGGGGTTTGTCTCTTTCTGATAAGAGCTTGGAGGAAAAGGAAATGATTAAACGGGTTCAAGCATGGCTGGGCCGTAAAGAGAAGCATCAGCCAGTCGAGATTTCACCGGATAACATTCCCCGACATGTGGCTATAATTATGGACGGCAATGGGCGATGGGCCAAACGACGCGGTTTGCCACGTATTGTCGGTCATCGGAATGGGATGAAGGCCGTCAAACGCGCTACCATTGCTGCAGATGAGCTGGGTGTTCAATTTTTGACCATGTACGCATTCTCAACGGAAAATTGGAAGCGTCCTAAGGAGGAAGTTGATTTCTTGATGCGTTTACCGGTGGAGTTCTTGGCGATTGAGCTGGATGAGTTGATCGAAAAGAACGTTCAGGTACGCGTGATGGGCGATATGGAAGAAGTGCCTTCTTATACCCGTAAAGCTATGGAAGAGGCAGTGGCACGTACGGAAGGAAATACTGGACTTATACTGAATTTTGCCTTGAATTATGGGGGACGCAAGGAAATTACGGACTGCATGCAAGACTTGGGACGGGACATTCAAGCGGGCTTGCTGTCACCAGAAGAAATTACTTCAGCACTGATTGACAGTCGCTTATTATCCAGCGGCATACCTGATCCTGATCTGCTTATTCGCACAAGTGGTGAAATGCGGCTCAGCAATTTCATGTTATGGCAGCTTGCCTACAGTGAACTATGGTTTACAGATGTATACTGGCCGGAGTTCGACAAAGAGCATTTGCTTCAGGCAGTGGCTGAATATCAGCGGCGCACACGGCGCTATGGTGGACTGAAGTAGCCTGATGGGAGATGAGAACCTTTGAAGCAGCGCTTAATTACCGGAATTATTGCCGGTGCATTATTTTTAGGTTTATGCCTTTTGGGAGGCTGGTCGTATCAGCTTTTGTTAACTGCCATGGCTCTTATGGGGTATTATGAGTTTGTGAAAATGACAGGCACGCCTGCGCTTAGAGGCAGTGCTTTACTTGGTTATGCTGCGGTTCTTATTTTTATGATTCCATGGGGTTTGCTTGGAGTTTCGGCACCTTTATCGTGGGAACAAGGGATTTGGCTGCTGTTGCTGCTATTTCTTCTGGTTACTGTATTCACTAAGAATAAATTAGATATTCGCATTACGGCGTTGCTGTTTACGGGTATCGTATATCTAGGGATGGGTTTCTCCTACATGGCTGTGGCTCGTGCATCTAATGACGGACATGGTTTATTCTGGACATTCCTGCTCCTCTTTTGTATATGGGGAAGTGATGCTGGAGCCTATTTCGTGGGCAGGAGCTTTGGAAAGAATAAGCTATGGCCAGCGATTAGCCCCAACAAAACAATAGAGGGTGCAATTGGTGGAGTTCTGATCTCGATGATCATTTCCTTAGCTTTTGCGATATTTGTTCCTGATCTGCTGACGATTGGACGAGCGCTGCTTATTGGTCTTTCCTGCGCAGTTCTGGGTCAACTTGGAGATCTTGTACAGTCTGCCTATAAGAGGGTGTACGGTATTAAGGATTCGGGCTCGCTTTTGCCCGGTCATGGTGGTATTCTAGACCGCTGCGACAGCTGGATTATCGTATTTCCGTTCGTACATATTGTAATGCTCATGCCTTACTATTAACGGAGGGGTACAACTGTGAAAAAAATAAGTATTCTCGGTTCCACAGGTTCAATTGGCACTCAAACACTTGATGTTGTGGCCATGCACCCGGAATCTTTTGAAATAGAAGGTTTGGCGGCGGGCAGCAACATAGCGTTGCTGTTGGAACAGGTTCGCCGGTTCAAGCCACGGCGTGTCTCTGTTGCCACAAAGGAGTTGGCAGCGGAAATAAGAGCCAGCCTGCCCTCTGGAATAGAAGTGTTTAGCGGTAACGAGGGCCTGGTTGAGATCGCTGCAGGTGGAGATGCAGAAATGGTCGTTACTGCTGTAATGGGCAGCGTGGGACTGCAGTCAACCCTAGCTGCAATCGAAGCTGGCAGACATATTGGGCTTGCGAATAAAGAGACACTTGTAACGGCCGGACATTTGGTGAAAGCACTTGCAGTTCGTAAGGGTGTTAAGCTGCTGCCCGTGGACAGTGAGCACTCCGCTATTTTTCAATGTATGAATGGCGAGAATCGTGAAGATGTTGCTTCGATTACAATAACTGCATCAGGTGGTTCTTTTCGGGATTACACCCGGGATCAACTAAAAAATGTAACGGTGGAAGATGCACTTCGTCATCCCAATTGGAGTATGGGCGCCAAAATAACAATCGATTCCGCAACGATGGTGAATAAAGGCCTTGAGGTGATCGAAGCCCATTGGTTGTTCGGACTCTCTTATGAGCAGATTAATGTATTGCTGCATCCGGAGAGCATTATCCATTCTTATGTAGAATTCCGTGACTGCAGCATTATTGCTCAGTTGGGCACACCTGATATGCGTGTACCCATCCAATATGCACTGACCTATCCCGAGCGTTGGGAATCACCGGCACAGCGTCTGTCACTTGCTGAGGTAGGGCGGCTCACTTTTCGGGAGATGGATTATGAACGCTACCCAGCCCTTAGACTGGCTATAGACTGTGGCAAGGCTGGTGGAACAGCTACAACTGCTTTTAATGCTGCTAATGAAATTGCGGTTGCTCGTTTTCTGCGGGGTGAAATTCCATTTCTACGTATCGAGGAGATTATTTCGGAGGTACTGCAGCGACATATCAATTCAGGATCTCCGGATTTGGAGCAAATTGAGTTCACTGACCGGACTGTCCGCGAGCTGGCGTCTAGTCTTTAATAGGCTTAAGGTTTGTTTTACAGCTGGAAATACTTGTGTTGCCCTAAAAATAGGTATGGACTGTTGATTCTCTTGTGCCTGATCAGAGAATAATGATAAATTAAGAGGACATACTTCGGTCTTACACCTAAAGGGGGTTGTTACGCTTGGAAATGGTTCAAGTTGTTTTTTTAACGGTGCTCATGTTTTTTGTACTTGTGACCGTACATGAATGGGGACATTACTATTTCGCTAAACGCGCAGGTATTCTCGTCAGAGAATTCGCTATCGGTTTCGGCCCGAAACTGTTTTCTTATAAACGCAATGAAACCCAGTTTACCCTTCGCTTACTCCCGTTTGGAGGGTATGCGCGTATGGCTGGTGAAGATCCTGAGATTATCGAGATCGGTTCAGGTCAGACCATCGCTGTGAGACTCGGGCAGGATAACAAGGTTAAGAATATTTATCTGGATGCTCTCGACACCCGCAGAAATGTTATCCGTGGTGAGGCACAATATACTGACCTTGAGGTTGAACTGGTGATTCGGCTGGATGTAGATGGAGAAGTTACTACCTATGATGTCAACCCACAAGCGATGATGATCAGAGGGACACAACAGACCCAAATTGCTCCTAAGGACCGTCAATTTGGCAGTAAAACGGTTGGACAGCGTGCATTGGCGATTGTTGCAGGTCCTGTGATGAACTTCCTGTTAGCTTTTGTTCTATTCGCCATCCATTTACAAATGGTAGGAATTCCAGTCGAGAATCCTACCTTCGTTAAGATAGGTGATGTTAGCCAAGGGATGCCTGCACAAGAGGCAGGTCTGCAAAAAGGTGACATTGTAGAATCTATTAATGGAGAAAAGATCGGCGCCGATTATCAAAAGATGATTACCCTAACCTCGAAGTCTAAGGGCAAGGAAATGAAATGGACTTTGCTGCGCGGCGACGAGACGATTAACGTGACTATGGTACCTCGAGGTATGGAGGGTGAAGACGGTGGCAAGGTTGGGATTACTCCTGAACTTCCTAGTCGTAAGGCTGGCATAGGCGAGACTGTAAAGGGTTCCGGTGTGGCTATGGTCGACACAACCAAGGCGATTTTTCTGGGATTCAAACAGCTAGTAAATAAATTTAATATGGATGATATCGGAGGTCCGGTTCGCACATTTGAATTGACTGGCCAGATTGCCCAGCAGGGCATTGAATATCTTACCTATTGGGCTGCTATTCTGAGCTTGTATCTGGGTATTTTCAACCTGCTACCAATTCCTGCACTTGATGGAAGCCGTTTGGCCTTCCTTGGAGTAGAGGCACTGCGCGGCAAGCCAGTCGATCCAGGACATGAAGGTATGGTCCATTTTGTCGGATTCGCGATGCTGTTCTTGCTAATGATTGCTGTTACTTATAATGATATATTGCGCTTGATCACTGGATAATTTTTTTGGGGAGGAACTTCATTACATGTCAAAAGATAAGCAGTTTGTTACAGAAATCACACCACAGGCGCAGGATTTCTCACGCTGGTACATTGATGTTATTAAAAAGGCAGACCTGATGGATTACTCTCCGGTACGGGGCTGTATTGTTTTTAAGCCGGACGGCTATGAAATTTGGGAGCATATTCAAGAGGAAATGAACCGTCGGTTCAAGGCAACCGGTCACCGTAACGCCTATTTCCCGCTGTTTATTCCAGAAAGCTTTTTTCAAAAGGAAAAGGAACATATTGAGGGCTTCAATCCGGAACTCCCTTGGGTCACTGAAGCAGGTGGAGATAAGCTGGAAGAGCGTCTGGCGATTCGTCCGACTTCGGAAACCATGTTTGGTCATATGTACTCCAAGTGGATTCAATCGTATCGTGACCTACCAGTTCTGATCAACCAATGGGCTAATGTTGTCCGCTGGGAGAAACGGACTCTACCGTTTATTCGCACTAGTGAATTCCTCTGGCAGGAAGGGCATACGGCGCATGAGGAAGAAACCGAAGCTCGTGAAGAAACTATGCGTATGCTGGAGATTTATCGTGACTTCGTTGAGGGCTACTTGGCCATCCCGGTTATCACTGGACAGAAGACGCCTTCGGAGAGATTTGCCGGAGCAGTGGATACCTACTCCATTGAAGCGATGATGAAGGATGGACGTGCTGTCCAAGCGGGAACCTCACATTATTTGGGTACAAAGTTCGCCGTCGCTTTTGATATTCAATATTTAAGTCGTGAGAACGTGCTTGAGTATGTACACACTACTTCATGGGGAACTAGTACGCGCCTGATCGGTTCGTTAATCATGGTGCATGGTGATGACCGTGGTCTTGTCTTGCCACCAAAAGTTGCTCCAACTCAGGTGATAATGATTCCGATTGGACCTCCTAAGACTCGTGAAGCTGTGATTGGACGGACGGACGAGCTGTTCCAGGAGCTGAAAAGTGCTGGAATTCGCGTGCGTGTGGATGATCGTGCGGATGTAACACCTGGCTGGAAGTTCAACGAATACGAAATGCGTGGTGTACCTGTCCGTCTGGAACTTGGACCACGTGATATGGAGAATGGTGTGTGTGTGCTAGTCTCACGCATTACCGGCGAGAAGAAGATCGTTCAGCAGGAGAACCTCGTGGAAGAAGTCAATGCCATGCTGGAGCAAGTCCATACAGATATGTTCGAGCGTGCGCTGAAGTTCCGTGAGGATAACTTCTATTCTGTAGATACACTGGAAGAAATGAAGGCTTCCATGGAAGAGAAACGTGGCTTTGCGCTGGCAGGCTGGTGTGGCTCGGAGGAATGCGAGACCAAGGTTAAGGAAGAAACCGGGGCAGGCAGCCGCAACATTCCTTTTAACCCTTCAGAAGTTAAAGAAATTTGTATCTGCTGTGGAGAGCCTGCTAAGCATACAGTTGTTTTTGCTAAGGCTTACTAAATTTAATCAACTTATTATGATGTTCTCAAATGTAGCTTCTGGCGAGAGGAGTCGGCGGGCCGAAAGAACCCAATGCTTTTTATCCCGGGAGCTTTTTATCATAATGTCAGAGAGTTTATGCTTCAGTCAGGTAAGGGGGATAGCATGGAACAGAACATGGAGAGAAGAAAACGGTTCGAGTTGCTGATGAAGCAGGGAGAAATACCACCCGCGCTGATTGATCCCTACTTTTTGGACGGGTATATAGAACGTGTGGAGATCAGCCGTGGCAACCGGGATTGGCATATTGTGATCACTAAGGAAACACTGATTCCGGCACAGACCTACCGAACATTCTGCCTCAGGATGCGCGAGAAGTTGCAGCATATTGCCAAAGTGAGTTTTTTGTTTCTATATGATGAGAAAGTTAACAGAGCAGACCTTGTTGGGGAGTACTGGGGGCTGTTTCTGGAGTGGGTGCACCGCGAGATTCCTTCCGTTAACGGTTGGATGACGCGTTCAACTCAAGAGCTTAAAGGCGATATATTATTGCTGACGATGAGTGATTCCACTTCGCTGGAACTGGCCCGCAAAAAAGGGATTGACGCGGCAATTATCAAATTTTACGAGAAGTACTTTGGTCTTGTTCTTAAGGTTAAAGTACAAATGGCGGAAAATGTGAGTAACGTCAACGTCTATGAAGAATTGCAGCAAAAGGTTCAGCAGGAAGAGCGGGAGCTAGTAGAGCTTATGATGTCCGCCAGCGAGCCAGAGGTTTCTTCTGAAGAGAGTGACTCAGGTGAGGTAGTCCGGCTGCAGGTTGGCTATGAGATCAAGGAGCAAGCTGTTCCAATGGTGGATATACAGGATGAAGAGAAGAAGATTACCATTCAGGGTACGATCTTTGGGCTGGACCGCAAGGAATTGCGTAACGGCAGTACACTGTTCACCTTTAGTTTGACCGATTTCAGCGATTCACTGCAGATGAAGATGTTTGCCAAGAACAAAGAGGATTTAAAGGTAATGAGCCAGCTTGCAAACGGCAAATGGGTGAGAGCACGCGGCAAGGTGGAATTCGATCGTTTTATGCAGATTCCCGAGCTGGTCATGATTCCATCCGATTTGTCGGAGGTACAGGCTCCGCCTGCACGCAAAGATAATGCTCCACTGAAGCGGGTGGAATTCCATCTTCATACGAAGATGAGCGCGATGGATGCGGTGGCTTCCATTGATGCTTATGTCAAAACAGCTTCGAAATGGGGTCATCCAGCAATTGCCGTCACCGATCATGGTGTGGTTCAAGCTTTTCCGGACGCGGCGCATTCTGCACATAAGAACAAGATCAAGATGATCTATGGGGTCGAAGCCAATGTAGTTAATGACGCTGTGAATATAGTCGAGAACGCTCAGGAGCTGGAGCTCAAGACGGCAACCTATGTCGTGTTTGATATCGAGACCACGGGTTTGTCGATTACTCGCAATAATATTACCGAGCTGGCAGCCATTAAAATGTGCGAGGGTAAGGAACTTGGCCGTTATTCTACTTTTGTTAATCCGCATGAGAAGATTCCTTATCATATCACGCAGTTGACGAGCATAACAGATGAAATGGTCAAGGATGCCCCTGATCTGGAACCCGTGTTACATCAGTTTGTGGATTTTGTAGGGGACAGCATACTAGTTGCGCATAACGCCAGATTTGATATGGGATTTATTCAAGCATCACTAGTAAAGTTGGGACTGCCAAAGCTGACTAATCCCACGCTGGATACCCTTGAACTGGCACGTCTGCTGTATCCGACTATGAAAAATCACAGGCTGAACACTTTGGCCGACAAATATAAAGTTTTGTTGGAGAGCCATCACCGTGCGATAGATGATACTGTTGCTTTGGGCGGGATTCTAAACGGTTTGCTGGTGGATGCGCAGAAGCTAAAAGGCATGACACGACTTGATCGCCTAAATGATTATGTAGGTAATGATCTTTCAACCGTGCGTCCGTTTCATTGCTGCATTTATGCGCTCAACCCTATTGGCAAGAAGAATCTGTACAAGCTGATTTCGATGTCGCATACGGAGTACTTTAAACGTGTACCTTGTATTCCAAAGTCGAAACTAGAAGAGTTGCGAGATGGTCTGCTGATTATTTCTGGCTGTGAACGTGGGGAATTCTTTGAGGCTGTGCTGAACAAAACTACGGAGGAAGCGACGGAGGTTGCCCAATTCTACGATGTTCTGGAGATTCAACCGCTGACGATGTACATGCATTTGGTGGACAAAGGTTTTGTGGCCAGTCCAGAGGAGCTGCGGGGTGCGGTACGCAAGGTCTGCGAAATTGGCGAACAGCTGAATAAGCCGGTTATTGCTACGGGTAACGTCCATTATCTTGAACCACGTGATAAGCTGTTCCGCGATATCACCATTAATGGAATTACGGGCTTTAGCCCATTGAAGGATTTGCGTAAACCGGATGCCCATTTTCGGACAACGGATGAAATGCTGACTGAGTTTGAATTTCTAGGTTCTGAAAAAGCGCTGGAAGTCGTCGTCACCAATACAGTGGAGTTAGCCGAACGCTTCGAGGACTATGAGTTATTCCCGGAAAAGCTGTTTACGCCCGTTATCGAGGGTGCCGATGAAGAGATTCGTGAGACCTGCTACAGCACAGCCAAGTCCATTTACGGCGAGGAGCTGCCAGAAGTAGTGATAGCTCGATTGGAGAAAGAACTGGCGCCAATCATCAAATTTGGTTTCTCTGCCAACTATCTGATCTCTGAACGTCTCGTCAAAAAATCGAATCAGGACGGTTATCTTGTTGGGTCTCGAGGATCTGTTGGCTCTTCAGTGGTAGCGACCTTTCTCGGGATATCCGAGGTTAATCCGCTTCCGGCTCATTATATTTGCGGTAATTCTGAATGTCGGCACAGCGAATGGTTCCTTGACGGCAGTGTGCCGAGCGGGTTCGACTTGCCGGATAAGACCTGTCCGGATTGCGGCGGAAAGTTGAGAGGCGAAGGACAGGATATTCCTTTTGAGACCTTCCTTGGATTTAAGGGTGATAAGGTTCCCGATATCGATCTTAACTTTTCAGGTGCTTATCAGCCGAATGCCCATAATTTCACCAAGACGATGTTTGGACCGGACAACGTATTCCGTGCGGGGACGATCGGTACGGTGGCTGAGAAGACCGCCTTTGGCTTTACCAAGAAATATGAGGAACATCATCAGAAACGTTGGCGCGGCGCTGAGGTCGGCCGTCTAGCGGCTGGCTGTACGGGTGTGAAGCGAAGCACGGGCCAGCATCCCGGTGGGATAGTCGTTTTGCCGGACTATATGGAAATAGAAGATA
Source organism: Paenibacillus monticola (assembly GCF_009664975.1). Taxonomy (GTDB): domain Bacteria; phylum Bacillota; class Bacilli; order Paenibacillales; family Paenibacillaceae; genus Paenibacillus_AQ; species Paenibacillus_AQ monticola. Next base: position 181,425 of record NZ_WJXB01000006.1, on the reverse strand, counting down.
TTACGCCTGTGCAGTTTCCAGCCGATGATGTCAACTCCGAGTGGAAGACGACTCATTTTGATTATCATGCGTTTGATGCCAATTTGCTTAAGCTTGATATTCTGGGTCACGATGATCCGACGATGATGCGTATGCTGCAGGATTTAACAGGTGTTGATCCTACGTCGATCCCGATGAACGATCCCAAAGTAATGAGCATGTTCAACTCTACGGATTCACTTGGGGTAAGACCCGATCAGATACGCACGCCAGTTGCAACCTATGGCGTTCCAGAGATGGGCACACGTTTTGTCCGCCAGATGCTTATCGAGTCCCAACCTTCGAGCTTTGCCGATTTATTGCAAATTTCCGGGTTGTCGCATGGTACCGGTGTATGGTTGGGCAATGCCCAGGATCTCATCAAGAACAACACCTGTAACATCAAGACCGTTATTGGTTGTCGGGATGATATCATGCTTTTCTTAATATATAAAGCGGGTATGGATGCAGGTCTTGCCTTCAAAATTACGGAAAGCGTGCGTAAAGGTAAAGGTCTGTCGGCCGAATGGATCGATGAAATGAAGAAATGCAAAGTTCCGCAGTGGTATATTGATTCTTGCTTGAAGATCCAGTACATGTTTCCAAAGGCGCATGCTGCGGCTTATGTTATATCTGCTGTCCGTACCGCCTACTTTAAACTCTATTACCCGATAGAATATTATGCGACCTATTTCTCGGTAAGAGCAGCGGATTTTGACATTGAGCTTTGCTGCAAGGGGTATGATGCCATTACCCGTCAGATTGTCGAAATTGAGCAAAAAGGATTTCAGGCCTTGCCGAAAGAAAAAGCCATGCTGCCTATTCTTGAAATGGCACTGGAAATGACCGCACGTGGTTTTGTTTTCAAAAATATTGATCTTTACCGGTCCGATGCTATCAACTTTATAGTTGACGGCAACAGTCTTATCCCCCCCTTCTCTGCATTACAGGGTATTGGTGATAATGCAGCCTATAACGTTGCTGCCGCCAAAGAGGCTGGTGAATTTCTTTCCATCGAAGATTTCCAACAGAAATCAAAGGCGAGCAAGACGGTTATTGAGCTCCTAACCGGGATGGGCTGCTTCCGCGGATTACCGGAAAGTAATCAACTTTCCTTATTCTAAGACCTCATAATATCTAGAAAATGAATGTTCAAAAGAGGCAGTCAAGGGCTAGCACTTGTCAGTGCTACCGCTGTATGGTATAATTTCTTTGGTAATAATGAGATAAGTCCGTTGTGTAAAGAGTGGGGAAACCCACTCTTTATCTTTGGTATATAGCAAAAGACAAGTTCGTGGAGGTTATTTTCTTTTGAGCACACCCAAATCAAATATTAAACAAACGGTAGAGCAGATGCTCGGGCCCTATCTCGACGACAATGGTTTCGAACTGGTGGACGTTGAATACGTGAAGGAAGGCTCCAATTGGTTTCTGCGCATATTCGTAGATAAAGAAGGCGGCATCGATATTGATGACTGCGGAAGTATCAGCGAATATTTCAGTCAAAAATTGGATGAGAATGATCCTATCCCTGAGGCTTATTTCCTTGAGGTTTCTTCGCCGGGAGCTGAACGTCCGCTCAAAAAAGCTGCGGATGTTGCTAAAGCGGTAGGCAAGGACGTGTATGTGACTGTTTATGAGCCGATTCAAGGACTCAAAGAATTCGAAGGTCGGTTGCTCTCGTTCGAGAACGAGGAACTGCTCATCTCCGCGGGCAAAAAAGAACAAACAATACCATATGCCAAAGTTGCCAGCGCGAGATTGGCCATTATTTTTTAACGTCTTGAAAGGGGGACCGGAATTTCATGAGTATGGAGTTTATTGATGCTATGAATGAACTGGAAAGGGAGAGAGGCATCAGCAAGGATGTGCTATTTGAAGCCATCGAAGCTGCACTGATCTCCAGTTATAAACGTAATTTTAATGCAGCGCAAAACGTGCGTGTCGACATGAATCGCGCAACAGGTGTGATCAGGGTTTATGCTCGCAAGCTGATTGTAGAAGAAGTCTTGGATATCCGGACTGAAATCTCACTGCCATCTGCTCGGGAGATTAACCCGCACTTCCAGCTTGAAGATATCGCTGAGCTTGAAGTGACACCTCGTGATTTCGGACGTATTGCCGCCCAGACCGCTAAGCAGGTTGTGACCCAGCGTATTCGCGAAGCAGAGCGTGGACTCATCTATAACGCTTTTATTGACAAGGAAGATGATATCGTTACCGGCCTTGTACAGCGTCAGGATATGCGCAACATCTACATCGATCTTGGCAAAATCGAGGCGGTTCTCCCGCTTGGCGAATTGATGCCTGGTGAGAAGTTCAAGCAAAGCGAGCGCATCAAAGCCTACATTACCAAGGTTGAGAACACAACCAAAGGACCGCAGATTATGCTGTCCCGTAGTCATCCTGGTCTGCTGAAGCGTTTGTTCGAGCTGGAGGTTCCAGAAATTTTTGATGGCGTGGTTGAAATTCGTTCCGTTGCACGTGAAGCTGGCTTCCGTTCCAAAATTGCTGTGTATTCCCGCAATCCGGAAGTCGATCCTGTCGGTTCCTGCGTAGGTCCAAGAGGCACACGAGTTCAGACGATCGTTACAGAACTTCGCGGCGAGAAGATCGATATCGTCCGTTATTCTGATCTTGTTCAAGAATATGTGGCGAACGCGCTTAGTCCATCCAAAGTGCTTGAAGTACAGATCTTTGAACCGGAGAAAATGGCACGGGTCATTGTTCCTGATTATCAATTGTCACTGGCTATCGGCATTAAAGGGCAGAACGCACGTCTTGCTGCCAAACTTACCGGCTGGAAAATTGATATCAAGAGCGAAAGCCAAGCGGAGCAGGAATACGGCAGAGCGAGAACTTCAGTTGATGAAATGCATCAGGATTCCGTCTCCATTGATTAATTAACCTGTTGACGGGAGGCTTATGTTATGAAACAAAAGAAGGTACCGCTGCGCAAATGCGTTGTTAGCCAGGAGATGAAGCCCAAGAAAGAGCTGATTCGTGTGGTTAGAACGCCGGAGGGCGAGGTGCTTATCGATCTGACAGGTAAGAAATCAGGTCGAGGTGCTTATATATGCGGGAAACTGGAATGTTTTAAATTGGCGCAAAAGAATAAAGCACTTGATCGTGCGTTAAAATGTCAAGTGAGTCCTGAAATCTATGCCCAGCTTGCCCGGGATTTTGTATCCGTGGAGGAGCAGTTTTTAGCAGCAAAGGATAGTGAGGACAATGAGTAAGGCACTTTCTTATTTAGGGCTTGCAATGAGAGCAGGCAAGATTGTCACCGGCGATGAGGCTGTACTTAAGGCAGTGCGGTCTTCAGAAGCGAAGCTGGTCGTTCTGGCGGGTGACGCTTCAGATAATACCCAGAAAAAGTTCCGCGATAAATGCGGAACCTACGATATTCCACTAGTAATCGCATTTCATCGAGACAGTCTCGGTGCAAGTATTGGTAAAGTTCAGCGCGTTGTGCTGGCCGTTACGGATAAAGGATTCGCGGAAATGATCTCCAAGCAACTTGGAGATACTGTCGGAGGTGGAGTTATTGACTAAAGAAGACAATAAAGATAAACTGCGTGTTTACGAATACGCGAAATCATTGAACATGAGTAGTAAAGAAATTATTACCATTCTGAAGCGTTTGGATGTCCCTGTGAACAATCATATGAGTGTCATGGAGAATGGTTCCGTGAACAAAGTAGAACAGTTCTTTAAGGATATTAAGTCAAACGCTGCAGCCAAGCGGGAACCCGGTACTAGCAGCCGCCCAGTGACAACCACCGGAGCGGTAACCGCCGAACCCCAGAGTGCTCAGAACGCCAACCAAAATCAACCGGAAAAGCAGGTAGGTATGAACAGTAACCAAAACAACAACCAATCGACGACGTCCCCAAGGCCCCAAAGCGGACAAGATTCCCGCACAGCACAAACAGGTTCCACACAGAATGCACGTCCGCAAGGCAGTACAACAGGTAGCCGCCCACAAGGCAGCACTACTGGAAGCCGCCCACAAGGCAGCAGTACAACTGGTAGTCGTCCGCAAGGCAGTACAACTGGAAGCCGCCCACAAGGCAGCAGCACTACCGGAAGTCGCCCACAGGGTAGCAGTACAACAGGTAGCCGCCCACAAGGTAGCGGAACTACTGGAAGTCGCCCGCAAGGCAGCAGTACAACTGGAAGCCGCCCACAAGGTAGCTCACCAGCTGGTAACCGTCCGCCGACCCAAGGTGCAGCTCCTCGCACCGGCGATCGTCCGCAAGGTCAAGGCGGAGCGCCTCGTTCAGCGGGTCCACAAGGTCAAGGCGGCGCAGGCGGAGATTTCTCCAAAGGTGGTCCTAAGAAGAGTGGTGCTACTGGTGGTAGCAGACCAACTACGGGTACAGGCCAAAGACGCTTTGATGATGGTAAGGGCGGGAACTTCCGCGGACGCGGAGGCAAAAACGGCCGCGGTAAGAATCAACAAATGGAACGTCGCGAGAAGGTTGATAATACGCCGAAGAAAATTATTGTTCGTGGCAGCATGACTGTTGGCGAAACAGCGAAACTGCTGCATAAGGATGCTTCGGAAGTTATCAAAAAACTGATCTCGATGGGTGTTATGGCTACCATAAATCAAGAGCTTGATCTTGACACTATTTTACTTCTTGCTGGTGAATTTGGTGTAGAAGTAGAAGTGAAGATTCCTGTTGATGAGGACAGCTTTGAAACCGTTGAAGAGAACGATACTGAAGAAGAACTGCAGAGCCGTCCTCCGGTTGTAACGATCATGGGTCACGTCGATCATGGTAAAACAACATTGTTGGATGCTATCCGTTCTACAAATGTGACCAGCGGCGAAGCCGGTGGGATCACTCAGCACATCGGTGCGTATCAGGTCGAAATCAACCACAAGAAAATTACGTTCCTGGATACTCCAGGTCACGAAGCGTTTACCGCAATGCGTGCCCGTGGAGCACAGGTTACAGATATGACCATAATTGTGGTGGCAGCGGATGATGGTGTTATGCCTCAGACGGTAGAAGCCATTAACCATGCTAAGGCAGCAGGACTACCAATCATTGTAGCTGTTAACAAAATTGATAAAGTGGGCGCTGATCCTGACAAGGTGAAGCAAGAGCTTACTGGATATGGCCTAGTTCCTGAAGAGTGGGGCGGCGATACAATCTTTGTAAACTTGTCTGCTAAACAGCGCACGAATCTGGAAGAACTGCTGGAAATGATTTTACTTGTAGCTGAAGTGAATGAATACAAAGCGAACCCAGACAAACGGGCGCGTGGTACAGTGATTGAAGCGGAACTTGATAAGAACCGTGGACCAGTCGCACGTATTCTCGTACAACATGGTACCCTGAGAGTGGGAGACGCTTTTGTAGCAGGTAACTGCTTCGGACGTGTTCGTGCCATGGTGAATGACAAAGGTCGCAAGATCAAAGAAGCGGGACCTTCCACACCAGTGGAAATTACCGGTTTGACTGAAGTGCCGCAAGCTGGAGATCCGTTTATGGCCTTTGAGGATGAGCGTAAAGCTCGTGCGATTGCTGACAGACGGGCTATTACTCAGCGTCAATCCGAGTTGAACGTTAACACCCGTGTAACTTTGGATGATCTGTTCAAGCACATTAAAGACGGTGAAATCAAAGACCTGAACGTTATCATTAAAGGTGATGTACAGGGTTCGGTTGAAGCACTTAAAGGTTCTTTGGCTAAAATTGAAGTCGAAGGCGTACGCGTGAAGATTCTTCACAGCGGAGCTGGAGCAATTACGGAATCGGATATTACGCTGGCAGCGGCATCCAACGCCATCGTTATCGGTTTTAACGTTCGTCCGGACGCTCAGACTAAGGCAGCGGCTGATCAAGAAAAGGTAGATGTTCGTTTGCATCGCATCATCTACAACGTCATTGAAGAAATTGAGCAGGCCATGAAAGGTATGCTGGATCCTATCTTCAAAGAGAGCATTATCGGCCATGCTGAAGTACGCAACGTCTTTACAATTAGTAAAGTGGGTACCATTGCAGGATGTATGGTTACTTCCGGCAAAATTGCCCGCAATGCTGAAATGCGCTTGATTCGTAGCGGTATCGTTGTTTTCGAAGGTAAGATTGACACCTTGAAACGCTTTAAAGACGATGCCAAAGAAGTCGCGCAGGGGTATGAATGCGGGATTACATTGGAACGCTATAATGACCTCAAAGAGGGCGACATTATCGAAGCGTTCATTATGGAAACTGTAGAGCGCTAAGAAGAGGTGGATATAGATGTCTAAAATCAGAGCTGGACGTGTAGGCGAACAGATTAAAAAAGAACTAAGCCTACTGATCCAAAAAGAAATGAAAGATCCTCGAATCGGTTTTGTAACAGTAACCGGCGTAGAAGTCACTAATGACTTGACGCAGGCCAAAGTATACCTAAGCGTATTAGGGGATGAAGATCAGAAGACAGCTTCGCTTAAGGCGATTGAGAAGGCACATGGCTTCCTTCGCTCAGAGCTTGGTAAAGCTATCCGCCTCCGGCATACACCGGAGCTGGTCTTTAAGACGGATGAATCCGTAGCTTACGGCAGTCATATTGAGAAGCTGCTTGGAGACATCGGGAAGACAGAGTAGATTTAGGCAACCTTGTTAATAAGGAGACGGCGAATGCAGAGCTATGAACAAAGTCTCCAGCAGACCCGTGAATTTCTGCTGGAACACGACGATTACCTTGTAGTGTCGCATGTTCAGCCGGACGGAGACGCAGTCAGCTCCACCCTCGCGGTGGGCTGGCTTCTCTCATGTCTGGGCAAGAATTATTCGATGCTGAACGAAGGCCCGATTCCCAAACGAATGGAATACTTGTGGCATGCCGACGAAATTATCAATTTGGCTGCTAGTGAGCAAACACGTAAATACAGTAATGTTATATGTGTCGATTGTGCCGATTTCCAGCGTGTAGGTCTGACGCAATGTTATTTTGCAGATGATGCGCTCATCGTAAATATAGATCATCATCCGACCAACAATGGATATGGCCTCGTTAATCTCATCAAGCCAGATGCAGCAGCCACGGCAGAAATTCTATTCGACCTGCTGAAAGTGTTTGGGATCGAGTGGGATATTCATATTGCTACAGCTATTTATACGGGACTGTTGACAGATACCGGAGGCTTCCGCTACGCCAATACTTCACCCAAGGTAATGGCAGCTGTATCAGAACTATTGGCACTTGGTGTTAAAGGTCCTGAACTGGCGGAAACATTGCTTGAAGAAATGACACTTGCGCAAGTTAAGGTTCTGAACCGGGCGTTGAACACCTTACAGTTATCGCCAGAAGGTGATATAGCTTGGGTTCACGTTACCCCTCAGGATATGCTTGACTGTGATGCAGCTAATGAAGATTTGGAAGGGATTGTGAACTATCCGCGCAATATACGCGGCGTGGAAGTTGGCATTCTGTTCAAGGTCATTCATGAGCAAGCAGTAAAGGTCAGTTTGCGCTCCGCTGGCAAGGTGGATGTAGCTGCGCTAGCTCAAACCTTCGGTGGTGGGGGTCATACCCGTGCTGCGGGTGCGCGCATAGAAGCTACATTGGAGAAGGTTATTCCCTTGGTACTTGAGGAGGTAAAACGTCATTTATGAGTGAACTTACAGGTGTATTGGCTGTCTACAAGCCAGCAGGATTCACATCACATGACGTTGTAGCTAAAGCACGCCGCATTCTTGGAATGAAACGGATTGGTCACACGGGGACACTCGATCCCCAGGTGACTGGTGTGTTGCCCCTTTGTCTCGGACGAGCTACTCGGGTAGTGGAATACATTCAGGAGTTGCCTAAGGAATATGTCGCAACGCTTAGACTAGGATTAGCCAGCGATACGGAAGACATGACTGGAACGATCACGGAAACGGTAGATGAGGTTCATGTTACCGAGGAAGAGGTTCGGGCTGTGCTTGGTTCTTTCCGAGGAGTAATCTCTCAGGTTCCTCCTATGTATTCAGCGGTGAAAATTGACGGCAAGCGCTTGTACGAATTAGCCAGAGAAGGCAAAACCGTAGAACGCAAAAGTCGTGAAGTAGAGATCTATGAGATTGAAATGCTAGGAATGAGTTGGAGCGGCAATTATCCTGATATTACTTTTCGTGCACTTTGCTCTAAAGGCACCTATATTCGCACACTATGCGTGGATATCGGCCGGGCTTTAGGGCTGCCAGGTGTAATGGTGAAGCTGGAAAGAACGATGTCTGCAGGAATTAGAGCCAGCCACTGTCTCACTCTGGAAGAAATTGCTTTCCATATGGAAGCAGGAACCTTGGAAGCTCATCTTATAGCAGCTGACGAAGCGATCTCACATTTGCCACGTCATACTGTTGTAGATGAGAAGAGAAAGTCGGCATTGCAGGGACAACGCCTTTCGTCCCGGTTTGTGTTACCTGAGGTAGAGAGTTCAGGTCATTTCCGGCTATACGACCTGCAAAGTGAATTTCTGGGTATTTATGAACTGGAAGATTCGGGAGCCATTGCTCCGGTTAAGGTATTTGCACAAATTTAAAATCAACTTTCCAAGTGAATTGTAGGTGATTACCAGCGTGAGAACTGTAACGTTAACCTATCCAATGTCGTCGGAGACTGCTGCACATTGGGCGCAGCCTCAAGTGGCTGCCCTAGGGCAGTTTGATGGCCTGCATCGCGGACATGCCAGTGTCATTAGTTCCGCTGTAGCTATGGCTCGTAAAGAAGGCGTACCGGCTGCAGTCATAACTTTCCACCCTCATCCGAAGGATGTTATGGGCAAGGGAGATTATGAGGGATACTTGACACCACAAAGGGACAAGCAGCAGCTGCTTGCCGGAATGGGCGTCGATATTCTGTATATTGTTGAATTCAATGAACTATTATCCCAAGTGAGCCCGAAGAATTTTGTCAATATCATGCTGCTGCCGCTGCAAATTGTAACAGCAGTGATCGGATTTGATTTCCGCTTTGGCTACAAGGGTGAAGGCGATGCGGACATGCTTCGTATGCTGGGTGAAGGCATTATGGCTGTGGAGACGGTACCGCCGTTCCTGCTTGAAGGACAGAAGGTAAGTAGCTCTGGGATTCGGAAATCCCTCCAGAACGGCGAACTTGCGCTTGCAAATGCATGGTTCGGACGCAACTATCATCTGCGTGGGGTGGTAGGACATGGTGAAAAGCGGGGGCGTACCATCGGATTCCCGACCGCAAATATTCAACTGGATGATCCTTTTGTCATTCCTGCAAAGGGTGTTTATGCGGTCAGAGTCTTTCATGATGGTAAAATTCTGCCCGGCGTCATGAATGTGGGTGTGAAGCCTACCTTTCACGATGGCGTAATTGCTCCGACTTTCGAGGTGCATCTGTTCGATTTTGCCGGGGACTTATATTATCAGGAACTCAAGGTAGAATTGGTTTCATACATTCGTCCTGAGCGTAAATTTGATTCTATAGAAACTTTGATCGCGCAGATCACTGCGGATGCCGAAACCTCCAAAAAGCTTTTGGAAACTAATTCATAAACTGCATCAGACAAGTCGTTTACTTTTGTCAATGAAGGTGCTATACTGATTAACGTTGCTGGACTGACGGCAACATAACCTTAGCTTGGTTGTTCGTTCTCACCGACGGTAACGAGGCTACAGGCGATTATATTGAAGGAGGTGAACAGGATGGCTTTGACTCAAGAACGTAAACACCAATTGATTGACGAGCACAAAACTCATGAATCCGATACTGGATCCCCTGAGGTGCAAGTTGCTATCCTTACGGAGAACATTCTTAATTTGACTGACCACTTGCGTACACACAAGAAGGATCATCATTCTCGTCGTGGATTGTTGAAGATGGTTGGACAACGTCGTAAACTTTTGGCATATTTGAAGAATAAAGATATCAGACGTTATAGCGCCCTGATCGAAAGATTGGGATTGCGTCGTTAATATCCAATAAGATTAACCTTAAAGCAGCCTGGTTGTATACCGTATGTCCTTCTCGGAGCGACAGCGGGACAGCCGGGTTGCTTTTTGAAAATTTAGGGTAAACTTTTACAAGCAAGATGATATTATTCGCAAAAACGGCTGCTTTACCTCTATCGTGAGGCCAAGCCGTTTTTGCTTGTATTGCATACAGTACCGGCTACTTCGACAGTTATTCGGTTCAATTAGATTATCTCGTTAACCTGCTATATTGAACAGCGGGTCTACTACCATTCAAGGAGGGGTTTTATGGAACAACGTGTGGAAATGCAATTGGGCGGAAGACGCCTTGTGCTGGAAACCGGCCGCTTGGCCAAGCAAGCCAATGCAGCTGTAATGGTTCGTTATGGTGATACTGCAGTATTGTGTACGGTTACAGCTTCAAAGGAACCAAAGGATTTGGATTTTTTCCCGCTTACAGTGAACTATGAAGAAAAATTATATGCGGTAGGTAAAATTCCGGGCGGATTTATTAAACGCGAAGGCAGACCTAGTGAGAAGGCTATTCTGTCTTGCCGTCTGACTGACCGCCCCATTCGTCCTTTGTTCCCAGAAGGCTTCCGTAATGACGTCCAGGTACTGAATATGGTTATGAGTGTGGACCAAGACTGCTCACCGGAAATTGCTGCTATGATTGGTACTTCTGCGGCACTGAGTATTTCTGATGTTCCTTTTAGCGGTCCAATCGGAGGCGTGGCTGTAGGCCGGGTCAACGGAGAGTTCGTAATTAATCCTGATATTGCTCAACAAGCTGCAAGTGATCTATATCTGGTTGTTGCAGGTACCTATAACGCTATTATGATGGTTGAAGCGGAAGCTAATGAATTAACGGAAGATGTTATGCTCGAAGCGATCATGTTCGGACATGAAGAAATCCGTAAAATTGTCACAACTATTGAAGAACTGGTGAAGCTTGCCGGTAAAGAAAAGATGGCTGTGAAGCTGCACGCTGTGGATGCTGTTGTTAACACTGAAGTTCGTGCTTTTGCAGAAAGCCGCTTGGTGGATGCAGTGAAAATTGCTGAGAAGCATGCCCGTCAGGAAGCTATAGATGTTGTGAATGATGAAGCGGTAGCGTATTTCGCTGAGAAATACATAGAAGCGCCGGAACTTCTGAAGGATGTCAAGGAAGCATTGCATGACATTGTTAAAGAAGAAGTAAGACGTCTCATTACCCATGATAAAGTTCGTCCAGACGGTCGTAAGCTTGACGAAATTCGTCCAATTGAATGTGACACAGGTCTGCTGCCGCGTACACACGGCTCCGGTCTGTTTACTCGCGGTCAAACTCAAGTACTCAGCGTATGTACGCTTGGTGCATTGGGTGATGTGCAAATTCTGGATGGTATTGATCTGGCCGAAACGAAACGGTTTATGCATCATTACAACTTCCCTCCGTTCAGCGTAGGTGAAGCCCGTCCACTAAGAGCACCGGGTCGTCGTGAAATCGGTCACGGAGCATTGGGCGAACGTGCATTGTCCAAGGTTATTCCTAGTGAAACCGAATTCCCGTACACCATTCGTCTAGTATCTGAAGCTATTGAATCTAACGGTTCTACTTCCCAGGCAAGTATCTGTGCCAGCATACTGGCAATGATGGATGCAGGTGTACCTATCAAAGCACCGGTAGCCGGAGTAGCTATGGGTCTCATTAAGGACGGAGATCACGTTTCGATCCTGACTGATATTCAAGGCATGGAAGATCACCTCGGTGATATGGACTTTAAGGTAGCAGGAACAGCAGAAGGAATTACAGCTATTCAGATGGACATTAAGATTGATGGCATCGACCGCAAAATTCTGCAGGAAGCATTGCAGCAGGCTAAAGAAGGACGTTTGTTCATCTTGGACAAAATGCTCGAAGTGATTGCAGAACCAAGACCTAACCTGTCCAAATACGCTCCGAAGATTATTATCATCAACATCAATCCGGACAAAATCCGTGATGTTATTGGTGCTGGCGGTAAAATTATTAATAAGATTATCGAAGAAACCGGCGTGAAAATCGACATCGAACAGGATGGCCGTGTATTCATCGGTTCTTCTAATGAAGAAATGATCCAAAAGGCTCGTTCGATTATCGAAGGCATTGTACGTGAAGTGCAAGTCGGCGAGATCTACGTGGGTACGGTGAGACGCATTGAGAAATTCGGTGCATTTGTCGAACTGATTCCAGGTAAAGATGGATTGGTACACATTTCCCAACTGTCCACTGAACGCGTAGCTAATGTGGAAGATGTTGTAGCCATCGGCGACAAGATCACTGTGAAGGTAACCGAAATTGATCAGCAGGGCCGCGTCAACTTGTCGCGCAAAGCTGTATTGACCTCGGAAAGCGGAGCTAAGGCTTAAGACTGATTTAGTCCAATTGCATGTTTGAAAAGAGACAGAGACGAATACGTTCTGGCTCTTTTTTTAAATATAAGAAATTATATGTTCCACCCGATAACTTATCCTACATTTCTCGAAGAAACGGATGCCATCCATAGAAGGACGGCGAATCCGTTTCTTCTTGATTAAGATTAGGCAATCCGTTCTGCATATTTTCTTCTGAAGGCTCATAGGCTGGGACTAGCGTCATAGTGGTTGTACTAGACACTAATTGATCAGTTTCTGCTGGGGAGGAAGTTTGTCATGAAGACGGAAAAAGCAGCGCTAGTACTAGCCTGTATTGCCATAGTAATAGGAATTGGGAGCAGTCGTGGGCCCGTCAAGGATATGCTGGCTCAAATGAGGGCGCAGAGTGGACTACCTGTCTGGAGTAATGCTCCTAAGCAACAGGACGATACTTTGCGCAGGCAGATTGAGAGCACAGCAGCCAAGCTTTCTGCTTCTCCCGTAGATGCAACCGTTGACCGGGTGTGGAAGGCGATTCCAGGGTACAACGGGTTAGAGGTAGATGTCGAGACTACGTATAGGGATGCTCTTTTGCAGGGGGGGAATACCCCGGTCAAATATGTATATCGGCAAATCGCACCGAAGGTATCCCTGGATGATCTGGGAGCGCAGCCTATTTACCGGGGGAATCCGGCTAAGCCAATGGTGTCGCTTATGATCAATGTAGCATGGGGGAATCAATATATTAAACCAATGCTGGATATTCTGGATGAAGAGCAGGTAAAGGTTACTTTTTTTCTGGATGGCAGCTGGTTAAGCCATAATGTTGAGCTTGCAGCAGAAATGCTGAAGCGCGGACATGAAATGGAGAACCACGCCTATACACACCCGAATATGAGTACTTTAAGCCATGACCGGGCCACTGCGGAAATTGAGAAAACACAAAAACTGCTAAAGCAATCCCTTGGAGTGACCAATAAATGGTTTGCACCGCCTTCTGGTGATTTTGACCAAGAAACGGTGGATATTGCCACCAGATTGGGATTGAAAACGGTGCTTTGGACATTGGATACCGTTGATTGGCGCAATCCGACACCTGAATCGGTCATTGCTAAGATTACAGCCAAGGTGGAGCCGGGTACGCTGATTCTAATGCATCCGACAGCCTCGTCTTCTAAGGCGCTGAGGGGCATGATTCGCGGGATTAAAGGAAAAGGATTAATGCTAGGCACAGTCAGTCAAACTCTGTCAGCGGAGCGTCTGACGCCCTCTACAGTTGAGTGAATGGGCAGGTTCTGGTAGGATGAATAAATGCGTCATAATAACGAATAGAAACATGGCTATGCCAGGAGGATTTTGAATTGGAAAAAATACTGTTATCCAACGGTTTACGAGTAGTTCTGGAGAAAATTCCGACTGGGCGATCCGTCTCCTTCGGAATCTGGGTGAAGACTGGCTCCCGAAATGAGATTCCCGAAAACAATGGGGTTTCCCATTTTGTTGAACATATGCTTTTTAAGGGTACGGATCGTTATAGCGCCAAGGATATCGCTGAGCAATTTGATGCCATTGGCGGCAACGTTAATGCCTTTACCTCTAAAGAATATACATGTTATTATGCAAAAGTGTTGGATGAGCATCTTCCGATTGCAGTAGATGTGCTGGCTGACATGTTCTTCCGTTCACGAATGGATGCTGAAGAGCTGGCGAAGGAAAAGAACGTCATTCTTGAGGAAATTTCCATGTGTGAAGATACGCCGGATGACCTGGTGCACGACCTGATGTGTGCAGCCGCTTATGGCGATCACCCACTTGCCTATACAATACTCGGGCTGAAAGAACGGTTGCAGGAAATGACGCCGGACCATCTCCGAAGCTATATGAAAGATCAATATACGATCGAAAATACGGTGATCAGCGTAGCTGGTAATATTAATGATGGGCTGATCGAGCTGCTGGAGCAGCATTTTGGTTCGTTCACTAATCATGGCACCGCTGCACTGCTGTCTCCACCCGTTTTTCATGGCGAGCTGGTATACCATCGTAAAAAAACAGAGCAAAATCACATCTGTCTATCCCTTCCAGGTGTTAAGTCGGGCGATCCGCTGCAATATGCGATGGTGCTGCTGAATAATGCTATCGGGGGCGGGATGAGCTCACGGATGTTCCAGGAAATCCGAGAAAAGCGCGGATTGGCCTATTCTGTCTATTCCTATCACAGTTCCCAAGCGGACAGTGGTTTGTTTACTGTGTATGCAGGGACTGCGCCTAAGCAGACTAAGGCTGTTATGGAGTTAATTAAAGAAATGATGTACGACCTGGCTACAAAGGGCCTTAGTGAGGATGAACTGAGAAAAGGCAAGGAACAGCTTAAAGGTAGTCTCATTCTTAGTCTCGAAAGCACAAGCAGCCGGATGAACCGTATTGGTAAAAATGAGCTTATGCTTGGAAGACACGATACGCTGGATGATATGATATCCAAAATTCAAGAGGTCACCATGGAGGATGTGGATCGTGTGCTGAACCTAATGTTCGCTGAGCCACTTGCACTAGCCATGGTAGGATCAACAGACAAAGCCATTGCAAATGTTAGGAGAGATGATCTTGTCTTACTACGTACAAATTAATAAGCTTCCAGGAAATGAAGATGTATTCATCCCCCGTAAGATGTCAGAACAAGCCTCGGGTTATGATCTGTACGCCGCGGTGGAGAGTGAAGTTGTACTTGTGCCGGGTGCGCGAGTGTTGATTCCAACGGGAATTTCACTGGCCATGCCGGATGGACTGGAGGCACAGATTCGTCCACGCAGTGGACTGGCGTTGAAACATGGCATTACCTGCCTAAATACACCAGGAACCATTGATGCAGATTATCGCGGAGAAATTAAGGTGCTGCTGATCAACCTGGGGCAGGAGCCTTTTGCTATCGTCCGCAATGAACGGATTGCCCAAATGGTATTTCAGGCTGTACCTTCCGTAACCTTGGTAGAAGTAGAGCAGCTAACCGATACCGAACGCGGCGCCGGAGGCTTTGGTCATACTGGGAAATAATATTTTTATTATAAAAAGCTTGCGAAATCATGCCTTAGGGCTCGATTCGCAAGCTTTTTTTGGAATATAAGAGGGCTATATTTCATCTCAAGCTGGTCCCGATGATTTCCTTCTGACGGCTTTTCACCCATCCTGTTAGCCCAGCATAAGATGCTCTATAGTCGAAAAGTGTAAGTTTGAAAGGAGCGTCATCCCTATGCTTACTGGCATCAGGATCGTGTTCCTGGGCGGGGACGCGAGACAGATTGAAGTGATTCGCAAATGTGTGGAAATGGATGCTACGGTAAGCGCTGCCGGGTTCGATAAGTGGGAGGCCCCAAGCCCAGGGGTGAGCCTTGAACAAATGTCGGTGGAGCTGTTAAGTAATGCAGATGTACTTGTGCTGCCTACGGTAGGCTGTGATGATGTGGGAAATATTAACGCTCTGCTGTCTTCCCATCCCCTGCAATTACTCGAAGCGCATATTGCTGCATTGCCGTCACATTGTAAGGTTTATACCGGTATGGCCAAGAGCTACCTCCGTAACCTGTGCGTCAGGCATTCGTTAAAGCTGGTAGAACTGCTAAATCGTGATGATGTAGCCATTTATAACTCCATCCCTACTGCAGAGGGAGCGCTTGTTATGGCGATCCAGAATACCGATTTTACTATTCATGGCTCTACATCCATGGTGCTCGGGATGGGCAGGACTGGATTCACAATGGCAAGAAGTCTTCAGGGATTGGGTTCAAGTGTAAAGATAGGTGTAAGAAGACAGGAGCATTATGCTCGTGCAGAGGAAATGGGCTGGAAGCCCTTTATGACTGAAGAGCTGCTGTTGCATGTGCCGGATGTTGATCTCATATTTAATACGATTCCGAGCATGATTATTAACGCGCAGATCCTTTCACGTCTCTCACGACATTGCGTAATTATCGATTTGGCTTCCGCTCCGGGCGGATGCGATTTCCGATATGCGGAGAAGCGTGGAATTAAGGCGATACTGGCTCCGGGACTGCCTGGAATCGTTGCCCCTAAGAGCGCTGGAATTATTATGGCAAATGCGCTGATCCAGTCGATTTCCGACGACACTCTAAACAGGGGGGATGAATAAATGGATTGGCACGGAATTACAGTAGGTTATGCGATAACCGGATCACACTGCACGTTTGCTGAAGTAATGCCTCAAATCCAGCGCTTTATGGATGGGGGGGCGAACGTGGTGCCAATTGTTTCCGCATCAGTGCTGGGAACGGATACTCGCTTTGGCACATCGGAAAATTGGCTAAAACAGTTGAAAGATATAACAGGGAATGATATCATTTCTACAATTGTTGAAGCGGAACCACTGGGTCCTTCCAAGCTGCTGGATGTGCTGACCATAGCGCCCTGCACTGGGAATACAACGAGCAAATTGGCTAATGCCATGACAGATAGTCCGGTGCTTATGGCCGCCAAGTCGCAAATGCGTAACGGACGCCCCCTCGTACTGGCCATTTCGACCAACGACGGATTGGGACTGAATGCTGCGAATATTGCAAAGCTTCTAGTGACCAAAAATATTTATTTTGTTCCGTTTGGCCAGGATAACCCGCAAGGTAAGCCGAACTCACTAGTGGCGCGTATGGATCTTATCCCGGAGGCCTGTTATGCTGCTCTACAGGGTAATCAGCTGCAGCCGATGATTATCGAACGGTTTCATTCAGCATAGTACTCCTAGATGAATTAACTGATCCAGCTGTATACTAAAAGGGGAGATGAGCCAAATGAGCATCCATGTTGCGGCATGGAACGCCGTGCAAGTAGCTGGAATCGTCGATTCCCAACAAACATAGTCTTTTTTAGCTGCCGCCCCCACTCTGGAGGCGGTACAACCATTTATTAACATAATCTAAGGCGAAACTTGCGTATGGAAACCTCGTTCCATTTTGTGGGGGGATCTCCCTGCGTTTCTGTTAGTTTGTTTGCTTTGAAAGTAATGGAGGAATTATACATGGGTATTTTGGTGCAAAAATTTGGTGGGACTTCGCTTTCGACAGCTGGGGCTAGGGAACACGTCATTCGTCATGTCAAAAGAGAACTGGCGAGCGGTTATAGCCTGGTTATTGTAGTTTCAGCCATGGGCCGCCGTGGCGAGCCCTATGCGACGGATACACTACTGGATTGGGCCGTTCAGAACGGCGACGCGCTTCCAGACCGGGAAAAGGATCTATTGATGTGCTGTGGCGAGATTATCTCCGCAACTACGTTGTGCGGGCTGCTAGTAAATGAAGGGATCCTCTCGACTGTATTAACAGGGGCCCAAGCAGGATTTGTGACTGATAACAGCTACGGGAATGCCAGAATACTGGATGTGCGTCCAGAACGTATTCTACGTGAGTTGCGCGAGCATAAAGTAGTGATCGTAACCGGGTTTCAGGGTCAGACCGAAGCTGGTGATTTCACAACTCTGGGCCGGGGGGGAAGCGATACCTCGGCAACTGCACTGGGTGCTGCACTGCGTGCAGATATGGTTGATATCTATACAGATGTTAACGGAATTCTCACAGCGGACCCGCGTATCGTTGAAGATGCCAGGCCATTAACCGTCGTTAGCTACACCGAAATATGCAATATGGCCTATCAAGGGGCAAAAGTAATTCATCCCCGCGCAGTAGAAATTGCCATGCAGGCGCAGATTCCGGTACGCGTACGGTCTACTTTTTCTGAGACTGAAGGTACACTGGTAACGAATCCAGAAGGGTTTAGGGATATTCAGAACGGTATTGTAGACCGTTTCGTGACAGGTATTGCTTATGTTAGCAACATCACCCAAATTTCAGTGGAATGTCCGGAAGGGAATGGAACTGGTGTTCAATTACAGATTTTCAAAAGTATGGCTGACAACGGGATCAGTGTTGATTTTATCAATGTGACGCCAACGGAAGCCTTATATACTGTCTTCGACGATAAATCAGAACGAGCTATTACAGTTCTGCAGGAGCAGGGTTTGCGTCCTAAGAGCCTGTCCGGCTGTGCCAAGGTATCCGTAATTGGTGGAGGAATAAACGGAGTGCCTGGTATCATGGCCCGGATCGTAGAGGCGCTTAGTTCTCAGAATATTCAGATCCTGCAATCAGCGGATTCGAATACAACGATATGGGTGCTTGTGAAGAAGGAAGATATGGTGCAGTCGCTGCGCGCATTGCATACCAAGTTTGAATTACACCGCTGACAAGGAGGAATTCAAAGTGGATTTTGGAAGATTAATCACCGCTATGGTAACCCCTTTTGACAGAGATGGAGAAATCAACTGGGAAGCAACTTCACAGCTTGTCGATTATTTAATTGAAGAGCAGAGATCAGATGCTTTAGTTGTCTGTGGAACGACAGGTGAATCTCCAACCTTAAGCGATGATGAGAAGCTGCAACTGTTCTCTTTCGTATTGGAGAAGGCCGCTGGCCGCTGTAAAATCATTGCAGGAACGGGCAGCAACAGCACCAGACATTCGATTCAGCTGACCCAAAAAGCAGAGAGCATTGGCGTAGATGGTGTACTTCTGGTAGTTCCCTATTATAATAAACCAAACCAGGAAGGTCTTTACCAACACTTTGCAGCCATTGCTGCGGGAACGTCACTTCCAGCTATTTTGTACAATGTTCCCAGTCGTACCGGTATAAGCATGAGTGTGGCTACAACACTTCGACTGGCGGAAATTCCGAATATCGTGGCTACAAAAGAATGTGTGTCTGTTGATCAGATCACGCTGATTGCTTCGGCCTGTCCGGCTGATTTCCGTGTCTATTCCGGTGATGATTCAGCTGGTTTGGCAGCACTGGCAGTGGGGGGGCACGGTATTATTAGTGTAGCCAGCCATATAGTAGGAGCACAGATGTCAGAGATGATCGATGCTTTTACTAGCGGTGATGTAAAGCTTGCTGGGGAGATTCACCGGAGATTATTTCCTGTATTTAAGGGATTGTTCGAATGTCCGCAGCCGTTGCCGAACCCGTCAGCCGTCAAATATGCGCTGGGACTTCGGGGCTTGAACGTTGGATCAGTCAGGTTGCCGCTAATTGCACCGACCGAGGCTGAGGCGGCATTTATTGAGGCGCTGCTTAATTAGGCGGGTGTATGACAACTTACACAGATTTATCAAGATTAACCGGCATCTCTCTGGAGAGCCGGTTTTTAGTTTGAATATTTATAATATTTTTCTGAAATTATGGAGATATTTTAAGCAAAGAATTAAGGAACGCAGTCGATGACTTGTCTTTTGCCAAAAAAATCATGTATAATGATTCTTAAGTGACTGAGTGCGGCTAAATTAAATATGCGATAATCTTCCGTCAATGTTTTACATTGTGAGACAGGATAGGTCCTTGGATGAGTCTGTTCTTTCGTGCCAGAACTTCGCGCAAGGGGCGCGGCGATGAAGTTTTTGACGGCGTTGTTCGCTTCAAATATGAACTTTACTGCCCGGAGTCGGGAGCTTTCGCATTGAATAATTTTACAGACTTTCGGAATTTCCATGTTGATTTGTGGAAGCTATCAGCTGTTTGAAGATTGTGTTCAGCACCGCTGAAATATTTGAAGTTCATGTTTACAAATAAAAAGTATGACGTCCAACATCATAGGAGGGTTAGATTCATTTGTCCAAAAAAAATAATAACGATAAATTGATGATTTTCGCTTTGGGCGGAGTCGGAGAAATCGGGAAAAACATGTATGTCATTCAATATGGAGCTGACATTGTAGTCATTGATTCAGGACTAAAGTTCCCAGAAGAAGACATGCTCGGTATTGATATCGTTATCCCAGACATCTCGTACTTGACGGAGAACCGCGACAAGGTAAGAGGCATTGTGCTCACACACGGACACGAAGATCACATCGGTGGTCTCCCTTATGTCTTGAAGAATCTGAATGTTCCGATTTATGGAACAAGACTCACTTTAGGCCTTGTGGAGAACAAATTGAAGGAAGCAAACCTGCTTGGCGATACCAAACGAATTCTGATTGATGAAGATTCAGAAATTCAATTGGGCAATCTCACAGCAACCTTCTTCAGAACCAATCACAGTATTCCCGATTCAGTCGGCGTATGCATCGAAACACCAGAAGGTAACGTTGTTCATACAGGCGATTTCAAGTTCGACCATACCCCTGTTAACGGTCAATTTGCAAATCTGCACCGGATGGCTGAAATCGGAACTAAGGGTGTACTTGCACTCTTGTCCGATAGCACCAATGCTGAGAAACCAGGCTTTACACCTTCGGAAAGAAATGTCGGTATTGTTTTGGAAGATATTTTCCGCAAGGCTGAGCAACGTGTTGTTGTAGCCACATTTGCTTCCAATGTGCACCGTATTCAACAAGTGGTTAATGCTGCTGAATCGACAGGCCGTAAGATTACGGTAATCGGCCGCAGTATGGTTAACGTTGTATCCATTGCTTCTGAGCTTGGGTATCTCAACGTGCCGGATGGTATGCTGATTGAACCTGAGGAAATGAATAGAATGGCGGGTAACCGCGTAGTAGTTCTTTGCACAGGCAGTCAAGGCGAACCCATGTCTGCATTGACGCGTATGGCACGCTCCAGCCACCGCAAGGTGGATATCATGCCGGGCGATACCGTTATTATTGCAGCAACACCAGTACCGGGTAATGAGAAGTATGTAGGCCGTACGATAGATGAATTATTCCGTCTTGGCGCTAACGTTATCTACAGCGGCTCCAATTCTGGTGTTCACGTCTCCGGTCACGGTAGCCAGGAAGAGCTGAAGCTTATGCTCAACCTGATGAAACCTAAATTCTTTATTCCTATTCATGGTGAATTCAGAATGCAGCGCAGACATGCAATCCTTGCAGAAGCCGTTGGCGTTGAGCCACAGAACATTTTCATCACAGAAATCGGTGAGATTGTTGAAATTCAGAACGGTGCTGCTCGCAGAGCAGGTAAGGTAACTGCAGGCAACGTACTGATTGATGGCTTAGGTGTAGGGGATGTTGGTAATATTGTCTTGCGCGACCGCAAGCTGCTGTCTCAGGATGGTATTCTTGTAGTTGTTGTAACATTGAGCAAGCAGAATGGAGCAATTGTCTCTGGACCGGATATCATCTCACGCGGTTTTGTATACGTACGGGAGTCTGAAGGACTACTGGATGAAGCGAACCGTATTGTATCCAGTACACTGCAACGCCTCATGAGTGAGAAAGTAAATGAGTGGGCTTCACTCAAAACAAGTGTCAAAGATTCACTTGGCCGTTTCCTCTATGAGCAGACTCGCCGTAGACCGATGATTCTGCCAATTATTATGGAAGTGTAAGGAGAACTCCTCCTTAAATATATTTTGTAGGGCCAAGGCCCCTTTTCCCCGGAAATATTGGACGGTTTCCAGGGGGAGAGGGGTTTTTGTGTTGAGTTTTTGCATAATGCAGCACCCTGAAATGTCATACTAATGAAAGTTAATATGGCTGCAGCAACAGAGAGCTGCAAGCGTAAAAGGGAGAGCTGCGAACTATGGAGTACACAGAAGGATCTAATCCAGGCAAGAATGAGGAAGTTATTCCCGGTGAGGTGAGACCTGATCTCAATGAGATGATGCCTCCCAGCACAATCGGGGCACTGAAGGAGTTAGGCCAAACAGCGGTTCCAAACGGAGAGCCGGATATCTTTTGTATGACGATTATCGGCCAGATTGAAGGTCATTTCGTGCTGCCTCCCCATAATAAAACAACTAAATATGAACATATTATTCCACAACTGGTAGCGGCTGAGCAGAGCAAAAGCATTAAGGGGCTGCTAATTATTTTAAATACGGTAGGCGGAGATGTGGAAGCAGGACTGGCGATTGCCGAAATGATCTCCTCATTGTCCAAGCCAACGGTAACCGTGGTCATTGGAGGCGGTCATAGTATCGGGGTCCCAATCGCGGTGTCTTCCAGCTATTCCATCATTGCAGAAAGTGCGACGATGACCATTCATCCAATCCGCATGAATGGTTTGGTTATCGGAGTGCCTCAGAGCTTTGAATATATGGAGAAGATGCAGGAGCGAGTAGTTAAGTTTGTTACCTCACATTCACGTATTACCGAGAAGAAATTCAAGCATTTGATGTTCACGACTGGAGAACTCAACCGTGATATTGGGACGGCTGTTGGCGGGATGGATGCCGTTAAATATGGCCTTATGGATGAGGTTGGAGGAATTGGAGCTGCGCTCGCTCGACTGAACCGCATGATTGCCGGGAACAGCACTATAGACTCTTCAGAAGCGATAACAGGGGGGCTTACCCAATGATTCTTTATACAGTTATGCCAATGGAGCAGGTATGGGAAGGAGCACTCCATACGTTCCCGCCTGTACGCGAGATAAGCATTAAGGGAGTGTTGATGCAGGTTGAACCACTGGAGGAAGGACGAGCCCGTATTGTACGTCTTCTAGATTGTTCGCTAGACCGTTATTTGGATCCAGCGCTCTCTCCCGGAGCGATTATTTCGTTAACATAATGATGCAATTTCTGACAAAAGAGAACATAGGTACGCCACGCCATTATATGGTATAATATTGTTCCGGGGGTGGCTGGCGTGGCTAAGCGAAAAAAGAAAAAGAAAAAAGCGCTGCTGGGCAGTGTTTTAAAATATGAAATATACGGAATTATGTTGATCACAATCTCTGTCATTGCGTTGTCCGGTGAGGCAGCTGTTGGACGCTCATTGTCAAGCATGGCGGGTTATTTGTTGGGTAGATTTTATTTTGTGCTGCCGTTGGCCGGTATTTTTTATGGACTGATGGTCATGATACACCGGAGGTGGCCATCTAAGTGGAACAGCCGTCATACAGGCGTGCTGCTGTTGGTGCTGTCGATGTGCCTGATGAGCACGATCTCTGCGATGGAACAGAAACTGGGTCCTTTATCCATGTTACATCCGGGCAATGTGCTGGCACAAATACATAATGATCTTGCGGGATCACTTTCACCTAGTTCCAACGACAATAGCAGTGTTTATATGTTGGGTAAGGACATCAGCGGAGGATACATTGGCGGGCTGGAATATGCTGCTCTATTATGGCTGTTTGGAAGTCTTGGAGCCAAGCTGCTCATGATCGTCATGCTGGCTATAAGTTTCATGCTCGTAACTAATTTGTCCTATGTGGAACTGTTTGGGTTGCTGCGGGTCCGTGCTGTGAAGCTTGTAGAAGGCATCCGTCTTAAGGCGGCAAACCGTCCTCAGGCGGTTCCGGTGACAACACGAGTTGTGAAATCCAATAAGGTTTCTGCTGCGCAGCAGGCTATGCAAAATGATGATGATGACGACGAAGATGAACAATCTTTGCCTAACCGCAAGCAGCCGTTCTTGTTCCAAAAGCTTGCCGGGTGGATTTCCGGTACTCCACGAACGGTGGGACATCCTGATGATGATCAAGATGAAGAGTTTCAAGAACCCATCCTAAGAAGTGCGCAATCGGGACCTATTATCTCGGGTATGGCCTCAGGTAGCGGGCCTTCTTCTCATGGTCAACTGGATAATGATCTTGACGATGAGGATAGTGAGCCTGATACCCCGATCATTCGCGATTTCTTTGAGCATATTCGTTCCGAAGGGCTGAATGCAGCAGACCGCGAGGAGTGGAGTGAGTTCTCACCAGCTGCCCGTAGTGCCGGTCCTAAGGTAGTTATTAGCGGAAGGGATAGAGCGTCAAGTACGGCGGATGCGCTGGATAATCCAGACGAGGGCGATGTGACTCTAGACTTGGCCGGGTTATTAGTTACAACGGCTGATGGAGATATTATTCCTGTGCCGCCACTTCCACCTCCGCCAAAGCCCTATAAACTTCCATCTTTTCGTCTTTTGGCCAAGCCTGCGGGAATCAAGGCCGGAGACCAGAATGATTATATGCAGACGGCCCGTAAGCTCGAAGCAACGTTGGAGAGTTTTGGAGTAAGAGCAAAGGTACTTGAAGTAGTAAGAGGACCTGCGGTTACCCGCTACGAGATTCAACCGGATATTGGTGTAAAGGTTAGCCGGATTGTTAATCTCACCGATGATATTGCACTTGCGCTTGCAGCCAAGGATATCCGGATGGAAGCGCCTATCCCGGGCAAGTCGGCCATAGGGATTGAGGTGCCGAATGCTGAGGTGTCCATTGTGACTATGCGTGAAGTCATGGAGACGCAGATCTTTCAGGAGGCTGAATCGAAATTAACGATTGCTTTTGGGCGGGATATTTCCGGGCAGACTATTATCGGCAATCTGGCCAAGATGCCCCATTTGCTGGTTGCTGGAGCGACTGGATCAGGAAAGTCCGTCTGCATCAACGGTATTATTACTAGCATTTTGTATAAAGCGAAGCCTAATGAGGTCAAATTCCTGATGGTTGATCCCAAGATGGTGGAACTCAATATTTATAACGGGATTCCGCATCTATTGGCACCGGTTGTCACCGATCCGAAGCGGGCCAGTCTTGCCCTGAAGAAGATTGTTGTGGAAATGGAGAAGCGATATGATCTCTTCTCCAAATCGGGAACGCGGAATTTGGAAGGCTACAATAAACTGATGAAGGATAATCCGGCCGCCGTGTTGCCTTATATCGTTGTTGTAGTGGATGAGCTTGCAGACCTAATGATGGTTGCAGCCAATGATGTGGAGGATGCGATTTGCCGACTTGCCCAGATGGCACGGGCAGCAGGTATACATTTAATTATTGCTACTCAACGACCTTCGGTAGATGTTATTACGGGTCTTATTAAGGCGAATATACCTTCCCGTATTGCGTTTGGTGTATCCTCTAATGTGGATTCACGTACGATTCTGGATATGCCTGGTGCGGAGAAGCTGCTTGGACGCGGGGATATGCTTTTCCTGCCTATGGGAGCCTCCAAACCGGTTCGGGTACAAGGTGCTTTTATGAGCGACCAAGAGGTTGAGGACATCGTTCAATATGTCAGCAGTCAAGGTGAAGCCAACTATGATGAATCCATTGTTCCGGAAATTGATGATACCACAGCAGACGATCAGGAGCCACAGGATGAATTGTATGAACAGGCAGTACAAATTGTATTAGAAGCGAAGCAGGCATCCGTATCCTTGCTTCAGCGGCGCATGCGCGTCGGGTACACCCGTGCCGCACGCCTAGTTGACTCTATGGAGGCGCGGGGGGTTATCGGGCCTTACGAAGGCAGCAAGCCACGTGAGGTGCTGATCTCTCTTGAACAGTATCATCATAATAAGATCAGTTCGTAGCTCAACAACATCAAACAGCCAGTCTCCATAACTCGGAGGCTGGCTGTTCTTCTTGATGGAACACTGCCTTCTTAAACTGCCATGCATAGGAAAAGCTGACTGTCGTCATAATAACTTTAGCCATCCATGCAGAACTCACAAGAGAAAGGTAGAGCGAACCCTATGAAGAAACAAAAGATGTGGATACTTGCCGCATTAACCCTTGCCTTGGCCGCCGCTCCATTTGCAGGAAGACTTGTTCTGGAACCTCGTGTTGTTCACACGAATCAAAGCAACGATGAACCTCTAGTACCGGAGACTATTGTCATTGAGCATGAGGCTATACCCGCCTTCAGCACAACAGCAGTTAAATATGGAGCAACCGGACAGGACGTCTATGAACTGCAGGGGCGTCTGAAATATCTCGGTTATTATGAGGGGAAAATAGACAGCCAATTCGGAGCCAAAACCAAAAATTCAGTAACCTGGTTTCAATGGAAATTTGGGTTGAAGGCAGATGGTGTTGTGGGTGCCAAAACAAAGCTGAAGCTGTATAACGCAAGCAAAAGTTGGAGGCCGACTGAACCCTCTGCTTCAAATAAGACCGCTAATAATAGCAGCGCTAACAAAAACACCACGAAGAAGTCGAATACCGCTGAGCTAACATCAGGCAATACCATGGGCTTAACTGATAACGATCTCAAAATTATGGCTAATGCTGTTTATGGAGAATCCAGAGGAGAGCCCTTTGAAGGTCAGGTTGCAGTAGCTGCAGTGATACTTAATCGTGTGAAATCACCGAGTTTTCCCAATACGCCATCGGGAGTTATCTTCCAACCAGGAGCTTTTACTGCTGTAGCTGATGGGCAGATTTATTTGGAGCCGAATGAACAGGCTCGAAAGGCGGTGCAGCAGGCACTGAATGGGTGGGATCCATCGGGCGGATGCCTTTATTACTTTAACCCTGAGACAGCTACCTCCAAATGGATTTGGGGTCGTCCGCAGGTAAAGACGATTGGTGAGCATATTTTCTGTATGTAGAAGTGTGGAGCAACCGGTTATGGACTTCCGGTTGCTTCCTTACTTTGGAATGGTTTAGAATGGATAATACTTCATAAACTATTTGTAAAGCATCTATCCACGCCGTAAAGGAGTTTTGGACTTGACTAATAATGGGTTTCATCATGGCAATGCCGCAGGCATGCGCATTCATGTATTGCCGACAAAGGCTTTCAAGACTTTCGCCATCTCACTTTATGCCGGTGTTCCGCTTGATGAGGACACAGTTACTCCAACAGCGCTGGTTCCTTTTGTGCTTCGCCGGGGTACGGCTACCTATCCGGAGACAACCCAGTTCCGTGAACGTCTGGAAGAGCTGTACGGGGCAGGCTTCGGTTTTGATGTATACAAAAGAGGCGATTACCAGATCGTTCAATTTCGGATGGATACGATTAATGATTCCTTTGTACAAAGCAAGGAGAGCCTGCTTGCTGAATCGTTTGCTTTTCTAGGGGATGTATTAACGCAACCTTTGCTGGAGGATGGAAGCTTCCGCCCGTCTTACGTGGCAACCGAACGTGAAACGGTACGTAAAAAACTCGAAGCTATCGTAAACGATAAGGCCCGTTATGCAGCTGAACGCTGTATTGAGGAAATGTGCCGCTTTGAACCCTACCGTCTGCATCCGCTCGGTCAAAGAGCCGATCTTGAGGGGATTACACCGGAGAATCTATACCAGTCTTACAAATCCTGGCTCGATGGAGCGATTCTTGATCTCTATGTAGTTGGTGATACTACACCCGAGGAAGTGGAGAAGCTAGTCAAACGTCACTTCGGCGGTGATAAGTCGGATACAGGAGCATACTCTTCTAAATTTACGCCTGTTGCTGTAAATGAGGTCCGGACGATCGAAGAGAAGCTGGATGTCAATCAAGGCAAGCTGAATATGGGACTGCGAACCTCTATTACCTACAAAGATGATACATATGCGACTGCGCTTATGTACAACGGAATATTCGGAGGATACCCACACTCAAAGCTGTTCGTCAATGTACGTGAGAAGGAAAGCTTGGCTTATTATGCCTCTTCCCGCTATGACGGCCACAAGGGAATTGGAACAATCCAATCGGGTATCGAAGCTAAAAATTACGGCAAAGCAGTTGATATCATACGCAAGCAGCTTGATGAGATGAAGGCTGGAAATATCAGCGATTTAGAGCTAAGCCAGACTAAAGCGATGATCCGCAATCTGCTCTCCGAAATTCAGGATTCCGCTTTTGAAATGATTTCCTTCGATTTTAATCGCCAGATATCCGGGAAAGATCGTTCAACGCTGGAGCTGATTGAGCAGGTGGAAGCAATAGGAGCTGAAGAAGTGAAGGCTGCTGCTGATACTTTTCAGCTCGATACGATTTATTTCCTGACAGGGCAGAAGGAGGAATAGCGATGGAAAAGATTCATTACGAGAGACTTCAAGAAACACTCTATCACGAGGTTATGGATAATGGTCTTCAGGTATATGTGCTTCCAAAGCCGGACTTCCTGAAAACCTATGCTACTTTTGCAACAAAATTTGGTTCGGTTGACAATCACTTTCGTGTTGCTGATGGAGAAGAGACTCAGGTCCCTGACGGGATAGCTCATTTTCTGGAACACAAAATGTTTGAGGAACCCGAAGGTGATATTTTCGCAACCTTTGCTTCAAATGGAGCTTCTGCGAATGCTTTTACAAGCTTTGATCAGACTGTATATTTGTTCTCAGCCACCGAGAATATTGAGACGAACCTCAGCACCCTTGTAGACTTTGTCCAGAACCCTTATTTCACGGATGAGAATGTGGAGAAGGAAAAAGGCATTATTGGACAGGAAATCAATATGTATGCGGACAATCCAGACTGGCGTGTATACTTCGGCTTGATTGAAGCGATGTATGCCAAGCATCCGGTTCATATTGATATTGCCGGTACGATAGAGTCAATAGATACGATTACAAAGGAGACGCTGTATACGTGTTACCACTCCTTTTATCATCCCAGCAATATGCTGTTATTCGTTGTAGGCGGCGTGGAACCAGAGAAGGTATTCTCGCTCATTCGCGCTAATCAGGGTAAGAAATCATACCAGAAGCAGGGCGAAATCAAACGTATTTTTGAAGAAGAGCCTAAAGAAGTCGCTAAGAAACGTTTGGAGAGCAAACTTGCGGTTTCGATGCCTAAAATCATGTTTGGGTTTAAGGAAAAAGAAGAAGGACTTACGGGTGAAGCTGCGGTACGTCGTGATCTTACGACCAAGCTGATGCTGGATCTGCTGCTTGGAAGCAGCACGGCGTTGTATCAGAACTTATATGATGCCGATCTGATCTCCGACAGCTTTGGACATGAGTTTAACAGCTCTCCACAATATGCTTTTTCAGCGATTGGAGGGGATACTAAGGACCCGGATTTACTCCTTCAGCGAATTAAGGAAGAAGTGAATCTACTGCTGGAGTCAGGCTTCGCGGAGAAGGATTTTGAGCGTGCTCGCAAAAAGAAAATCGGCGGCTACTTGCGCATGTTGAATTCACCGGAAAGTATTGCCCACGAATTCACGCGTTACCAGTTCCGTGGTGGTGATCTGTTCGAAGTGTTGCCGGTTTATGAATCCATTACACTTGATGAGGTTAATAAGCGCCTGCAGGATCATGTGGATTGGGAGCAGCTCGCAGTTTCGCTGGTGGTGAGTCCTTAGGTGGCTATTATGGGAGAGAACAGCAAGCCTATAGGGGAAATGACAGTGTTAGTTACTGGAGGCAGTGGAGGAATCGGTGGAGCTATTGCTGAGCGCTTTGCTTCTGTAGGTATGAATATTGTCATTCATTACATGAATTCGCACGAAGCAGCAAATGATGTAGCCCGGCGGTGTATGGCCCTTGGCGCAAAGGTGATGACAGTGACTGCGGATATGAAAGACCGCAGTCAGCTTTTGCGTATGGCCGAAAGACTCGAAAGTAGCGGAATGCAGCCTGATATTCTTGTAAATAATGCTGGCAAATCGCATTACGGGATGCTAGCCGATGTGACTGAAGAAGAATGGGATGATATTATGGCTGTCAACCTGAAAGGGACCTTTCTGTGCAGCCAGATTTTCATGCCCTATATGGTTTCCCAGCGGTATGGACGAATTGTGAACGTCTCGTCGGTGTGGGGAATTTCCGGTGCCTCCTGCGAAGTAGCCTATTCGGCTAGTAAGGGGGGAGTCAACGCTTTTACCAAAGCATTGGCCAAAGAGCTTGCGCCATCCGGTGTGACAGTGAATGCAGTAGCGCCAGGAGCTGTTAATACGGCCATGCTGGCCAATCTTCAAGAGGATGAGATGCGTATGCTGGAGGAAGAGATTCCTGCAGGACGCCTGGCTTCTCCCCATGAAATATCTTCGCTTGTTTATTTTCTGGCCCTGCCCGAATCGGGTTATATCACGGGGCAGATTATTAGTCCTAATGGTGGCTGGATAACCTGATGCTTTAAGCTGGAGAAATGCTCCAGTATAAGAACTCCGGACCTGAGACATATTATAACTGTTGATTTTAAATCTCACGTAAGGCGGCTGGTACTTGTATTCGAGTGGCAGACCGTAAACATGAAGGAGGATTTAAGATGTCAACAGAAAATACCGTAATCAAGAATTTTGATACCTGGAAAAAATTTCTGGGTGAACGGGTCGTACAGGCGGAGAAAATTGGGATGAGCGAAGAGACGATCACTAAGCTGGCTTTTGAAATCGGGGAATTCCTCGACAATAAGGTCGATCCAGCGAACTCTTCGAACCGCGCGATCAAAGAACTATGGGATGTTGGCGATGACGGAGATAAGAAGACCATTGCCAAACTCATGGTCAAGCTGGCGAAGAATAACGCATAAGCTTGCGGAACAAGCTCCCCTCGCGGGAGCTTTTCTGCAATTTTACAGACTGACCTTGCCTTTCAATTTTTTTTTATATATCATTAACAAGACCCTTGTTTCAGATCGCTTTGTTGAATCAGAGCTTTTTTTACGTCTGGCAAAGTATAGGGAAAAGGAATCTATGAGGTGTACAGGTGGAGTATAAACAATGGTATATGGAATATAAGATACATAAGAACAGACCGGGTCTGCTCGGGGATATCGCTTCTATGCTGGGAATGCTTGAGGTTAACATTCTGACGATTAATGGAGTTGAAGGCAAAACTCGCGGAATGCTGCTGGAAACGAATGACGATGAGAAAATCATGCTGATGGGCGAAATGCTCAAGAAGGTAGATAATATTACGGTTACAGCTCTGCGTACTCCAAGACTTGTGGACAAGCTGGCTGTCCGGCATGGACGCTATATAGACAGGGATTCTGATGACCGTAAGACCTTCCGCTTCACACGCGATGAGCTAGGTCTACTGGTAGATTTCCTCGGTGAGCTTTTTAAAAGAGAGGGCAACCAGGTTATCGGTCTGCGGGGGATGCCACGTGTTGGTAAAACGGAATCCATTATCGCAGGAAGTGTCTGCTCGATGAAGCGTTGGACGTTTGTATCCTCAACACTTTTGCGGCAGACTGTCCGCAGTCAGCTTGCTGAAGATGAGCTAAACCCGAACAATGTTTTCATTATTGATGGTATAGTAAGTACAATACGTTCCAATGAGAAGCATTACAACTTGCTGCAGAAGGTTATGAGTATGCCTAGCACAAAGGTTATTGAGCACCCAGATATTTTTGTGCGTGAGTCTGATTACACGTTCGATGATTTTGATATCATTATTGAGCTGCGCAATAATCCCACAGAAGAAATACTGTATGAATCTTTCACAGCAAGCTATAGCGATGATCTATAACCTAAATCAAGATGAGCTAACAAAACTGAGCGAATGCTTACGAAGTGTTTTGTACGAAGTTGTACATCGAAGAGTATGCTAACAAAACTTTAGGAGGTGATGGTATGTCGGAACTGGGCCGGCATTTGAAAGAAGCTCGTCTGCAAAAAGGGATGAGCCTTGATGATGTCCAGGAAGTAACAAAAATTCGCAAAAAATATTTGGAAGCCATCGAGGCGGAGGATTATAAGGTGCTCCCCGGTAGTTTTTATGTACGGGCGTTTATCAAAACCTACGCGGAGGCAGTGGGTGTTAATCCCGATGAACTGTTAGAGGAACATGGTAACGTACCTGTACCTCCTGTGGATTCGACTATGGAAACGGTGATTCAAAAGCGCAGCCGCAGGCCGGAAACGGAGCGGAATGCGAAGTGGCTGCCTACACTGTTAATGTGGACTTTCCCTATATTAATAATTGTAGTGATTTATATGTATGCCTCACAGCTTAATAAATCAGATTCCAATCAGATCGATCCGGTCAAACTGACAGATACAGAGCAGGACCCACAGACCGCTCAAACCTCCCCGCCAGCGGCTGGTGGGGGTGTAGTGGCGCCTTCAGCCTCATCAGGAACAGATGTTGGCGGTGCTACTGCGCAAACGACTACAGAGCCAACAGCAACCCCGTCTCCTTCCCCGCAGGCAGTTACAGTAACGGAGGATGGAAAATCGGGAAAAACAACGATATTCAAGGTCTCTGCTCCCCCAGGCAGTGCTGTGCAAGTAGAGATTGCTGCCACTGGAGTTAGCTGGCTTGAAGTCTATAATGGCGAGAACTCCAAGGGTGAGAAGCTTTCTTTTGGCAATACTGCTGCAGGAGATACCATGAGCTTTACTCTAGGAAGTGCAGGGATGTATATTAAATCAGGTTATTCACCTGCTACAACGGTTACGATTAATGGTCAAGCCATTACCGATGGGAAAACCTCTTCACGGTTTCTTGTTAAGCTTGATGAGGGAACAGCCAGCAGTACACCTGATGCCGGACTGGATAGCGAAACAAGTCAATAAAGGATAGACACGTATAGACTTTGGCTTTCTGGGGAACCTAAGAATGACTTACAGTTCTTACGCTAAAGTGAGGTGTATTCTCTCATGACCGTCAGCTGGATCGTAGCAGGATTAGGTGTTATCGTCAGTCTCCTCGGGTATTACCTGACACCGGGCGCCTGGGGCTATGGAATTCTTGGTTTTGGACTGGCGCATATCTATCTTGGAATTCTGGATATGTTCCGGAATCCTGCCCGCAGTAGATAGCAGCCGGAGTATTGAACGTCTCCTAGGGAAGAGGGAATCTCTTGGAGGCGTGTTTTATGTGGTTAAGCCTGTATATCTGCCTCAGTAGATGAGCAGGTGCTAGCTTCAGCGTAAAAGCTCCACTTTGGTGGGGCTGTTTTCTATGCTAGGTTGCTTTTCTCTTTCCATAATTAGACTTGAGAGACCCTTTCTCATATAATAGTAGCAGAATAAACGCAAGCAAAGGACGTGGAGTAATGAGTTCGGAATGTTCATTTGACATCTTATCTAAGATGGATATGCAGGAACTGACCAATGCAATCCATCAGACCGAAAAGGAAATCGATAACCGGTTTGACTTTAAGAACAGCAAGAGCAGCCTCAAGCTGGAGAAGGATGCGCTAATTATCGCCTCTGAGGATGAATTTAAACTAAACGCCGTCATTGATATTTTACAAACCAAGATGGTTAAGAGAGGAATTACGCTCAAGAATCTAGATTTTGGCACAATAGAACCTGCCTCTTTAGGAAGTGTCCGCCAGCGTTTGGGTCTCAAGCAAGGTATTGATCAAGAGAATGCCAAGAAGATCAACATCCTGATTCGCGATTCCAAGCTGAAGGTAAAGAGTCAAATTCAGGGCGATCAAATCCGCGTTACTGGAAAAAGCCGTGATGATATGCAGGAGATCATGCAACTTCTGCGAAAAGCTGATTTGCCGTTGGATTTGCAGTTTAACAATTTCAAGTAAGGTCTCGTACCCCGCAGTGCTTGCCAGCACCTACTTTTGCGGGGTGCTTTCTGTTTTTTTGACACTCTTTTGTGGCTATAATATACTTGCTTATGAAATGTGAAATTACGGTTTTGTATGAATGATCAGGGGAGGAACTTCAGTGAATTTGCCCAACCGCATCACGCTTGCTCGCATTTGTCTTATTCCAATTATGATGTTTTTTTTGCTGGTGAATTTTAGCTTTTATCCAGAGCCAATACATTGGGGCTCATTCCAGCTTTCCATTAACCATCTGATAGCGGCTGTAATATTCTTGCTTGCTGCCAGCACGGACGGGATAGATGGTTACATCGCTAGGAAATATAATATGGTCACTAATCTGGGCAAACTGCTCGACCCGCTTGCGGACAAGCTGTTGGTATCCGCAGTATTGATTTCTTTAGTGGAGCTGGGTAGATGTGATTCATGGATTGTGATTGTGATTATCAGCCGGGAGTTTGCCGTAACTGGACTTCGCCAGGTAGCGCTGCTTGAAGGAAAGGTAGTAGCCGCCAGTAAATGGGGGAAAGTAAAGACAGTTGTCCAAATTGTCGCGATTTCTCTGCTGTTGCTTAATAACTTTCCATTTCAGTTCATTAGCATTCCTGTAGATGATATTGCTATTTGGGCCGCAGCAATCATCACTATTTATTCTGGTATTGATTATTTCGTGAAGAACAAGGATTTGCTTCAACTTCACAATGCATAGGCTGGAGAAGTGTGTAAGGCAATAGGTATAGCACCTATTGCTTTTTTTTCAAAATATAAGAATTTATATGTTTCACACAATACCTTATCCTTATATTTCTCGAAGAAGCGGGTACCCTCCATAAAAGGACGGTGAAGCCGTTTCATGTTGAATATTAGAATATGCAAAAGCAAACCATCAACTCTACAACTAGGAGGCGAAAGCCAGCTATGAAGGCAGAAATTATTGCAGTCGGTACAGAACTTCTACTCGGCCAGATCGTTAATAGCAATGCTCAATTTTTATCGGTAGAGCTTGCCGCATTAGGAATTGATGTGTATTTTCAAACCGTGGTTGGTGACAATAGTAGCCGACTTCAGGAGGCCATCAAGATCGCACAAAGCCGTGCAGATGTTATTCTATTCACTGGCGGAATCGGTCCAACTGAGGACGATCTTACTAAAGATGCTTTAGCTGCTGCGCTGGGTAGAACGGTTCATATTGATCAGCTGGCGATGGATCATGTGCAGCGTTTTTTTGATGAGCGGAAGATTGTAATGACAGAGAATAACCGCAAGCAGGCCTTAATTATTGAAGGTACTACACCGCTTCCTAACGAGATCGGTCTTGCTGTTGGTATAGCTTTTGCACAAGACAATAAATATTACATCGTACTTCCTGGTCCGCCGCGGGAAATGAAGCCGATGTTTACAGATCAGGCCAAACCGTGGCTGCAGCAACATGCCTTGACTGATGAAATGCCGATTTACTCCAAAATGCTTAAATTCGCTGGTATTGGAGAATCGCTGCTGGAGGATAAGCTGATTGATCTTATTCACAGCCAGACTGATCCTACAATTGCACCTTACGCCAAAGAAGGCGAGGTCACAGTCCGTATTTCGACAAAGGCTCCTTCCGAGCGAGAAGCAATGAAGAAGCTGGAGGTTATGGAACAGAAAATCAAGGAAATCCTTCCTGAGCATATGTATGCGAATATAGACGTACCGTTGGAACAACTAATTGTGGACTGGATGGCAGACGCAGGATTGACCCTAAGCGCAGCGGAGAGCTGCACAGGGGGGCTGCTGATGGAAAGCATCACAAATGTACCTGGTAGCGCTACAATGTTTGCAGGAGGCATCGTCTGCTATTCTAATGACATGAAGAAAAAGCTGTTGAACGTGCCAAGTGCTTTACTCGAAGGTAAAGATGCTCCCGGAGCTGTCAGCCGTGAAGTGGCTGAGGTGCTGGCAGATCAGGTGAGAATGATCGCGGATACCGACTTTGGATTATCCGTTACGGGTGTAGCCGGACCGGGGTATTCCGAACGCAAACCCGTTGGCTTGGTATTTGTCGGCTTAGCTGAGCGGGGCCGGAAGACAGAGGTGTACGAGCTTAATCTTAAAGGTACTCGCGAGAATATACGGCTACGCACTGTTAAGGCTTTGCTTTACCGTCTCTGGCGCAGGTTGGAGGAACGTAAAGTTGAAACCCCGCTAGAGGGAACGGTCTTGCAATGACATTCAGTTTAGGTATATAATTGACCCATACGGAAGAACCGTGGCACTGAGCTTTCTTTGCCGCGGTTTTTTGTTTTTTATGGTTCTTTGTTATTTGGGTTAGCTTCCTGTGATTAACTTACAATAAAAGGGATAATTAACCTAGGGATCAAAAAAAACGAATGTATGTTCGAAAAAAAGCTTGGCAAGACTTCCAAAACACGCTATTATATTACTATAAACAGTGAAGGAAGTGGTCTGATTGTCAGATCGTAGTGCAGCGTTGGAGATAGCGCTTCGTCAAATAGAAAAACAATTTGGTAAAGGTTCGATTATGAAACTGGGAGAGTCCACTCATATGCAAGTGGAAGTTGTACCTAGTGGATCTTTGGCACTTGATATTGCGTTAGGTATTGGCGGACTTCCCAAGGGACGGATTATTGAAGTGTATGGACCAGAATCTTCTGGTAAGACAACCGTTGCTCTTCATGCTATTGCAGAAGTACAACGGTATGGAGGACAAGCTGCATTTATCGATGCTGAGCATGCGCTTGACCCTAAATATGCCAAGGCTTTGGGTGTAAACATTGATGAGCTTCTCCTGTCTCAGCCAGATACGGGTGAGCAGGCGCTTGAAATTGCTGAAGCACTCGTTCGCAGTGGAGCTGTAGATATTATTGTCATCGACTCCGTAGCGGCATTGGTGCCTAAGGCTGAGATTGAAGGCGATATGGGTGATTCTCATATGGGTTTACAGGCTCGCTTAATGTCTCAGGCATTGCGTAAGCTAAATGGTGTAATCAGTAAATCGAATACGATTGCAATTTTCATTAATCAGCTCCGTGAGAAAATTGGAGTGATGTTCGGTAATCCTGAGACCACTCCAGGTGGCCGGGCCCTGAAATTCTACTCTTCGGTGCGTTTGGATGTACGTCGTGTAGAGAGTATTAAGATGGGTAACGATGTCGTGGGTAACCGTACAAAGATCAAAGTCGTGAAGAACAAGGTAGCGCCTCCGTTTAAGCAGGCGGATGTAGATATCATGTACGGTGAAGGGATTTCCAAAGAAGGAAGTCTGGTAGACATTGGAATTGACTTGGATATCGTTAACAAGAGTGGCGCATGGTATTCCTACGAGGGCGAACGTTTAGGCCAAGGACGGGAAAATGCCAAGCAGTTTCTGAAAGAACATCAGGAAATGGCGCTTGAAATTGAGAATAAGATTCGTGAGGCAAGCAATTTATCAACTCTTGTTGCTGCGCCGAAGGCAGCGGAGATTGAAGCAGAACAAAAAGAAGAAGCAAATCTCTTGCTTGAAATTGAATAATAGTACTCGTTGAACGTGGAATATAATAACATTTGTGGTACGAGCGCCCTGTGAAAGACTGTAGCAGGGTGCTTTTTCCTAATGGTGAACTATGAAGAATAAGGATACACAGCTATGAGGTGACAAGCAGCCATGGTAATTCAATTGAATCCTGAACCAGAAGAGCAAGAAGAGCAGGTACTGGCCCATTTTCCTGAAAATGAGCTTCTAGAAATTACACGAGTAGAACTGCAGAAAAAGTCGAAACATCGTTATATCATTCATTTCGGGGCCTATAACATGACTGTTCATGAAGATGTCATGATTAAATATCGAATGATAAATGGGAATACTTTTATTAAAGCTGACCTAGAGGAAATTATTGTGGCGGACGAGCGCCAACGAGCCTATGTTGAAGGACTGCGTTATCTGGAACGTAAGGCGCGTACAGCGCTGGAGATGACTCGCCGTTTACGGGAGAAGGAAATAGGGGAGACTATTATCGCGGAAGTGCTGCAGCGTTTGCAGCAGGAACGTCTGATAGATGATTCTTTATATGCCAAGCAATGGGCAGAACAGCGCATTATGAACCAGCGCAAGGGTAAGATGCGGATTCGCCAGGAGTTGCGAGAGAAGGGCATCGACAAATCTTTGATCTCTGAAGTGTTGGAGAATATTAGTCCCGAACAGGAACTGGAGATCGCACTTGAGACAGGACGGAAGAAATGGAACCTGATTCGCGATGATGCTGCTGGCAAACGAAATAAGACGGGAGCCTTCTTAATGCGGCGGGGATTTACAGGTGAAATGGTACGCCAAGTTCTGAATACTTTGCTTCAGGAAGAGGATTTTGAGGGTGAAGAAAAGGAAATATACTACAATGACTGATTCTCTTGACTTTAATGAGTATATCGTCTCTCTTGACAATGTCTTTTTATAAATAATAAAATATAACATGAATCGGCATAAAGTAAGAATCCTTTTTCCTTCCCAAAAAGGTAACTCTTACTCGCGATTCGCGTACAACTCATATGAAATGTAAACGCCGGATAAGGCGGGCAGTGTGCATGTAATCATGTGCAGTAATGGCAATCGGTGAATTTACCGGTTTTTTGTATGGTGATGGAACGGATAGTTTAACAACTGCACAATTCCCAAGGTAACTCTTGGAGGAATCAACGAGGAGGTGAACAGATGCCAATTATCATCTGGATCATTATCGTTCTCGTTGTAGCTGCCTTATTCTTTGGGTTCGGTTATTTTATTCGTAAATCCATTGCAGAAGCTAAAATTTCAAGCGCAGAGAAAGAAGCCCTCGTCATCGTGGAGAACGCGAAGAAAGAGGCGGAAGCGCTGAAGAAGGAAACGGTATTGGAAGCTAAGGACGAAATCCACAGAATCCGTACCGAAGCTGAGAAAGAAACTCGTGAACGTCGGAATGAAATCCAACGACAAGAGAGACGTTTGCTGCAAAAGGAAGAATCGCTGGATAAAAAAATGGAATCGCTTGAACGAAAAGAAGAACAAGTAGCGAACAAAGAGAAACGAATTGATGAAACCCAACAGCAAATTGATGTCATTTACAAAAATCAAGTCACGGAATTGGAGCGTATCTCCAATTTGAGCATCGAAGACGCAAGAAGTATCATTCTTAGTAATGTAGAGCAAGAAGTTCGCCATGAAACTGCACAAATGATTAAGGAAATTGAACAGCAAGCAAAAGAGGAAGCGGATAAGAAAGCCCGTGAAATCATTACACTCGCTATTCAACGTTGCGCAGCTGATCATGTAGCGGAAACAACGGTTTCGGTGGTTACGTTGCCGAATGAAGAGATGAAGGGCCGGATTATTGGTCGTGAAGGTCGGAATATTCGCGCATTGGAAACTCTCACTGGTATTGACCTCATTATTGATGATACGCCGGAAGCCGTTATTTTGTCAGGATTTGATCCAATTCGCCGCGAAGTGGCTCGTACAGCACTTGAGAAGCTTGTGGCTGATGGACGTATCCATCCAGCTCGAATTGAAGAAATGGTTGAGAAATCCCGTAAAGAAGTCGATGAACGGATTCGGGAATACGGTGAGCAGGCTACCTTTGAGGTAGGTGTTCATGGATTGCATCCGGATCTGATCAAAATTCTGGGCCGTCTGAAATTCCGTACAAGCTACGGTCAAAATGTATTGAAGCACTCTATGGAGGTTGCTTATTTGACTGGACTGATGGCCGGTGAGCTAGGGGAAGACATCGTGCTTGCAAAACGTGCCGGACTGCTCCATGATATCGGCAAAGCGCTTGATCATGAAGTAGAAGGTTCGCATGTCGAGATCGGTGCTGAACTTGCGAAGAAATACAAAGAGCATCCAGTTGTGCTTAACAGTATCGCATCCCATCATGGAGACTGCGAAGCTACCTCGGTTATTGCCATGCTGGTTGGTGCAGCTGATGCTTTATCAGCCGCAAGACCTGGTGCACGCCGTGAAACGCTGGAAACGTATATCAAGCGTCTGGAAAAGCTGGAGGAAATCTCCGAGTCCTTCGAAGGCGTCGAGAAATCCTACGCCATTCAGGCGGGCCGCGAGGTTCGCGTAATGGTACAGCCTGAGAAGATAGACGATGCTGAAGCATTCCGTCTGGCCCGCGATATTACGAAGATGATTGAGAGTGAACTGGATTATCCAGGACATATCAAGGTTACCGTTATCCGCGAGACACGGGCTGTAGAATACGCTAAATAAGCAAACAAGCAGAAACGGTGCCGTGCCCTAATCAGGATTGCATCCGTTTCTACGGGAAATATAAGGATAAAGTTTAAGTGAAACTTATACTTTCTTATATTTAAAGAAAATTGGCCCCTAAGCGGGGGCCTTTTTTCTTTAAATATAGAAGACTCAGCATGAAATACAAAGTGGTTCAGTTTAGGAGGAGAAAATCATAAACGTATTATTTATTGGGGATATCGTAGGCAACACAGGAAGAAAGGCACTGCGCGAGATGCTGCCTTCCCTCAAAACCAAATACCAGCCGCACATCATAATTGTCAATGGGGAGAACTCTGCTGCCGGCAGAGGCATTACTGCCTCCATTGCCAATGAATTTTTCAATTGGGGAGTTCATGGCATCACCTTGGGCAATCACACTTGGGACAACAAGGACATCTTTGAATTCATCGATGATGAGCCACGTATTATCCGTCCCGCTAATTTCCCGCCAGGAACACCAGGCCGAGGGTATACTGTCGTTAAAGCCAATGGCAAGGAACTGGCGATTGTCAATTTGCAGGGCCGAACTTTTTTACCGCCTATCGATTGTCCTTTCCGTGTAGGTGAAGAAATTGTTGATGAGTTGCGCAAGGAGCATAAGTGTATTCTTGTTGATTTCCATGCGGAGGCCACTTCGGAGAAAATAGCGATGGGTTACTTTATGGATGGACAGGTGTCGATCGTGGTAGGGACTCATACTCATGTGCAGAGCAATGATGATGTAATTTTGCCAGGCGGAACTGCTTTTTTGACCGATGCCGGCATGGTTGGTTCTAGAGAAGGGATTCTCGGCATGGAAAAAGACGCTGTCTTGTATAAGTTCACAACACAGCTTCCGGCACGATTTGTTGTGGACGAAGGCAAGTGGCAGCTTAACGGTTTATTTGTAGAGTTGGATGAGGATACCGGTGCGGCAAAACGTCTAGAGAAGATCCGCCTGCGTGAAGATGAGTGGGTCATGAGCTAGTTCAATTGTTGTAAGGTTAGCAGGTAAGTCGGGAAAAATGATGGATTTAGGCGAAGTGTGATATTTTTTATAGCAGAAAAGAGTATCTTTTGTACCATTTTCTCCAAAGGGGTCCGCAAAAAGAAGGAATTATTTCTTCTCTCGCGAATAACATCTACTGTAGTGGAAGAACACCAACATTTTTCCCAGGGGAGGTACTTACTATGGATGTATTAAAAGTATCAGCTAAATCCAATCCAAATTCCGTCGCCGGTGCATTAGCAGGTGTTCTTCGTGAACGTGGAACGGCCGAGCTACAGGCTATTGGAGCAGGAGCACTGAATCAAGCAGTTAAAGCTGTCGCTATCGCCCGGGGATTCGTCGCACCAAGCGGCGTCGACTTGATTTGTATTCCAGCCTTTACAGATATTAAGATTGATGGAGAAGATCGGACGGCGATTAAGCTGATTGTCGAGCCCAGATAATAGATTAGCAGTATGGATAGAAGCCTGTTTGCTTTTGTAGACAGGTTTTTTTCTTTTGTATTTATAGCTGCTGAAGTTGTTGCATAGAGTTTAGAGTAAGGGTTACTCGGTACATAGACGAGCGTAGGAAAGAGAGGGATTCTCTTGAATAGAGCCGATAAGCTGAAGGTGGCAGATTTTCACTGTGATGTACTGAGCAAGATGCAGGCACTTCCGGATATTCTTTTCGAAGACGATCATCGTCTTGATGTCACTGCTGAGCGCCTGCTGGCGGGTGGGGTAGGGCTGCAATGCTTTGCAATCTATCTGTCTGCCGCCAGAGGAAGACCTAGCTTTGAGAGTGTTCTGGGACAAATCGTTTTGTTTCGGGATAAGATAGCAGGCTCAGGGGGCCTGCAGTGGCTGCGCTGGAGGGAAGAACTAGAGAATCAGATAAGTATGCCCCCTAGCTGGGGAATGCTCTCTTTGGAGGGCGTGGACGGTCTGGAGGGCAATCTGTTCTATGCTGAGCTATGCTTCGAGCTTGGGGTACGTTTCCTCGGGGTAACGTGGAACTATGCCAACTGGGCCGCAGATGGGGTCTTGGAGAAGCGGAATGGTGGATTCACGGAAAAAGGGCGGGAACTGGTAGAGTGGTGCAATCATAGTGGAATGCTGCTGGATGTGTCGCATCTGTCACCAGCAGGCTTCTGGGAGCTAAAGGAGCTTAGTAAACGTCCCTTTATCGCCTCCCACTCCAATGCAGCTGCAATCTGCAAGCACCCGCGTAATTTGAGCGATGAGCAGATTAAAGCGTTGATTGCTATGGACGGTCGCATAGGCCTGACCTTTTTTCCGAGCTTTGTATGTGACGAAGGTACGGCGAAGGCTGAGGATTTACTGAAGCACATTGATCATGTCTGCAGTCTTGGTGGTGATAAGCAGCTGATGTTTGGCTCCGATTTTGACGGGATCGATTCCTGGTTGGAGAATCTGGAGCATCCGGGAAAATATCCGGAGTTTGCAGAGCTATTGCTTGCGCATTATCCGGAAGATTCGGTGAAAGGTTGGTTATCTGGAAATGCTGTGTCCTATTTGAAGCTACATTTGCCGTCTAAAGCCTCTAAACCGTGACAATCCTGTTCCGAAATCACAAAATGTCGAAAAAAGGGACCTGAAAGTGAGGAGCTTCCTTTTTATTTTTGCTGAATAAGATGTATAATGTTCAATGGCTTGTACAGATACTAGAGAAAATACAAGGAGTGACTTTACAATGAGCAAGACTGTACCCGTAGGTGTGTCGGCCCGACATATTCACCTAACGCAGGAGCATGTGGAAGCGTTGTTTGGCCCAGGCTATCAATTGACTGAGTTCAAACCCCTCTCCCAACCCGGACAATTTGCAGCCAATGAACAAGTAGCAGTAATCGGCACCAAGAGTAAATTCGACAAAGTAAGAATTCTTGGACCCGTGCGTCCAGCATCCCAACTGGAAATTTCGCGCACTGACTCTTTCAGCCTCGGCGTGAAAGCACCTGTACGCGAATCCGGTAATATCGAAGGCACACCAGGTATTACTCTTAAAGGTCCTGCTGGCGAAGTAGTACTGGAAACAGGCGTTATTATTGCAGCACGTCACATTCACTTTCATACTTCCGAAGCTGAAGCTTGGGGCATTGCTGATAAGCAATTGCTGAAAGTTCGTCTTGGTGGAGATCGTGGACTCGTACTGGAGAACGTACTGGCGCGTGTATCCGACAACTTTGCACTCGACATGCATATCGACACCGACGAAGCTAACGCTGCAGGTGCCAACAATGGCGATACTGCTGAAATTGTAGACTAGTCTTTTTTATTCATAACGAATGAGAGCGGGGGAGAAATCCTCCGCTCTTTTTGCATTTATTGATGTTTCTGGAAGCCCTTTGAATTGCTTACAAAGAGATAATATAACTTTATATTTTAACTAAAGTGAGTATTTTCACCTGAAAAGGGTTATTAGTTAAGTATGAGGAATATTCGTTGTTATCCTCCTTTAGCTTTTTAAAGTGCGAAATTAGGAGTGGTGATACCAATGGAAATGGAACTGGCGCGGAAATTTAAAATAACATTAGATGAGATTTTGTCGATCACGGACAACATCGAATTAATTGATGTGCTGCGTAGAAAAGATAAAAGTTCAGAGCTGGCTCAAAAGGTAGCAAACGTAGGGTATTGGGAGTATGACCAATTGCTAGACAAAGTCACATGGTCCAAACAAATGTTTATTATTTTTGCGATCGATGATCAATTAGCCCTGGATTCAAAATCTATTTCTAATTGTATCCATCCGGATGACCGAGACCGGGT
This sequence comes from Paenibacillus monticola, assembly GCF_009664975.1. Lineage (GTDB taxonomy): Bacteria > Bacillota > Bacilli > Paenibacillales > Paenibacillaceae > Paenibacillus_AQ > Paenibacillus_AQ monticola. The sequence continues at coordinate 137,967 of NZ_WJXB01000006.1, read as the reverse complement.
TCATGACATGTTTATCATAGCGTCGAAGGCTAAGGCTCCCTATACCATTGAATATCGCATCATCCGGCCAAGTGGGGAAGAACGACATGTTATCGAGATTACCGAATTTTACCCAAAGGGAGTCATAGGTACGATTCAAGATATCTCGGAAAATAGAAATTTGAAGCTGCAATTAATAGAAGAAGGCCAATATTACAAAGCGCTGTTTGAAAATAATGTGGACGCAGTCTATTCTATGGACCTGGAAGGTAACTTCTTATCCTGTAATTCAGCACTAGAGGATCTGTTTGGATATTCTAAGGAAGAAATACTAGAAATAAATTTAAAGAATTTTGTGGAACCGGCATCTTTGGGAACCATCCAAACCTACTTTAAGGAAGCAATTAAATCACTCTTACCCCAAAATTATGAGATAGCAGGTATTCATAAGAATGGGGAAGTTATTGAGTTTATACTTACAAATATTCCTATCATTATCAATGATGAACTGGTAGGAATTTATGGAATCGCTAAAAATATATCAGAGAAAAAAGGGATGGAGCGAGATCTCCAGGAAGCGGAAGCAAAATATAGAGGGATTGTCGAGCAATCTATAGTAGGCGTATTTATTGCCCAGAAGGGGTTGTTTGTATATACAAATCCGCAATTCAATACCATGTTAGGTTATAACTCTTTAATAGGCGTAAATGTATTGGTGACGGTACACATTGAAGATAGAGAACTCTTTTCAAGCAAGATCCTGAATTTAAGCGAAGGACAATTTAACCAGAGTATAAGCCATAGGGCTGTGAAAAGAGACGGAACCGTCTTAATATGTGAGGTTCATTTCACAAAGATACTTCATAACGGTGAATTAGCAACGGTTGCTACTGTCTTGGATATTACAGAACGGCGTCATACAGAAGAGCAAAATCAATATTTGGCATATCACGATTACTTGACAGATCTTCCTAATCGCCGTTTGTTTGAAGATCAGTTGGAGATTGAATTGCGGATGGCTCAAGTCTACAACAAGAAACTGGCAGTTATATTAATTGATCTGGATCGCTTTAAATCAGTGAATGACGCTCTAGGCCATTCCATTGGAGATACTTTGCTACAGCAGTTTGCCAAAAAACTGCAGAACTGCTTAGGTGAGGATCAAATTGTGTATCGTCTTAGTGGTGATGAATTTGGTATTGTTCTATCTGATGTGGATAATCATCGTGACCCCATGTCCCTTGCAGATAAAATCATGCAAATAAACGGCGAGGTTTATATAATTGAAGGTTATGAATTAAAAATTACGGTCAGTATTGGCATAAGTATGTTCCCTGAAGATGGCATCAATATGGATATTTTACTCAAAAGTGCAGATACAGCGCTCTTCTTTGCGAAGTCCGAAGGCAGGGATCAGGCCCAATATTATTACTCGGCATTAAATATTCAGTCCTTTAAGATCTTTACGATGAGAAATGATCTTCGCAAAGCTCTTGAGAATAAAGAATTTTTCCTGCAATATATGCCACGTGTAGACGCTCAGACCAAGCAAATCCTGGGGGTAGAAGCTTTAATCAGGTGGAACCATCCGGATTGGGGTCTTGTTTCACCGAGTGAGTTCATTCCGCTTGCTGAAGAAACCGGACTTATTGTACCCATCGGTGAATGGGTCTTACGTGAAGCTTGTGAACAGAATAGGCGCTGGCAGGATATGGGGCTTCCGCCTATTGTAGTCTCGGTTAATTTCTCTGTACAACAGTTATTCAAGCAAAATATATTACAGATCATCGATGGAATTATTCATGAGTCAGGACTAGCTCCAGATTGCTTGGAGATTGAAATCACGGAAAGCTCTTTTATTAGTCACGAAAAAGAAGTGACTCAGTTGCTGCTGGAGTTAAGGAAGCGGAGAATTAAAGTTTCGCTGGATGATTTTGGGACAGGCTATTCATCCTTATATATGCTTAAACGTTTGGCGCTGGATACGATTAAGATAGATAAATCATTCGTTGAGGAAATTCTGACCAATGATGTGAATAGAAGTATTATTGAATGTATCTTGAATTTAGCCAAAGCGCTAAAAATGAATGTGGTTGCCGAAGGTGTAGAAACGGTTGAACAATATGATTTCTTGAAGGCGCAACATTGTGATGAAATTCAAGGTTTTTATTTTAGCCGTCCTATTGGACCCACAGAGCTTGCAAATCTATTGAAAAATAAGTATATATTTAGTCCGACCGTGCCCATTAAACAACAGGAATTAATATTAAACCGTAGAAAAAACTTTAGAGTTCATATGGATGATCCGTTAGTTGCCGGAATGACGATTGATATGTTTAAGGGTAGGAAGGTTGATCTGGGCACTACGGATGTATACGTTACTAGCATTGGCCCGGAGGGACTGAAGTTTCTGATGGGCTTTAAATTACCGATGAATGATGAGATTACGTTGATATTTGAAACGGAAATATTAAATCAGACTTATGAGCTACAAGGAAATATTACGTGGAGCAATGAAATTGAAGGTGGCGAAGTTTACGAATACGGTGTGCAATTTCAAATAGAGGAAAATGAGCAATCCGCATTAGCTCAAAATTTAAATCTGCTAGCTATCAAAATCCTTGAAGGAGTTCCAGCCCATACCCAAATATTTGTCGGAAATCCGATAAATAGAATTAAGGAGAAGGCGAAGAAAATAAAGAATTATTAACACATAGGCTATTAATATACGTTCAAATATAAGAATTTATAGGTTTCACACGAGAAGTAGATGAATATCTGCTTCTTTTTTCTGATATAATGTGCTATAATTATATGTTGCGACGCGCTTTGTGGAAACGCTGATAGCCAAAGATAGATAAGTTACTTGATTTACAAAAATATATGTACATGAAATTAGGGAGAAAAAATGACATTTAACGAATTAAATATTATGCCTGCCATTCTAAAAGCACTAAGCAAAGAAAACTATACAGAGCCAACACCTATACAGGAACAGGCGATTCCAGCAGTGTTAGCCGGCCGAGATTTACTGGGCTGTGCACAGACAGGAACCGGGAAGACCGCCGCTTTTGCGGTACCTATTATCCAACTGCTAACTGAACAAAAGACTACTCCTAACTCAGGACGCAAGATTCGTTCATTAATATTAACACCGACTAGAGAACTGGCACTGCAGATTTCGGACAACATCAAAGCCTATAGCCAATACACCGATATTCGTTGTACAGCAATCGTAGGTGGTGTTTCTCAAAAAGCTCAGGAACGGGCGCTAGCTCAAGGTGCGGATATTCTTATCGCAACTCCAGGCCGACTCATTGATTTAATGAACCAGAAGCGGGTTGATTTGCAATTCGTGAAGATATTGGTGCTTGATGAGGCTGACAGAATGTTGGACATGGGCTTTATCCATGACGTGAAGAAGATTATTGCCAAAATGCCTGTCAAAAAACAAACGCTATTCTTCTCGGCGACCATGCCTCCAGAAATAGATAAAATGGTCAAGTCTCTATTAGTTAATCCAGTAAAAGTAGAAATTACTCCGGTATCCTCTACTGTAGATAGAATTGAACAATCTATTTATTTATTGGAAATGGGAAATAAGCAAAACCAATTAAATCGTCTTTTGGAGGATAAAGCCATTGTTTCGGCACTGGTGTTTACTCGTACCAAACGTGGGGCTGACCGTGTTACGCGTGATCTGGCGAAAATTAACGTTTCCGCCCAGGCCATTCATGGCAACAAATCACAAAATGATCGGCAGAATGCATTGAGGAATTTCAAGAGTGGGGCAACACGTGTGTTGGTGGCGACGGATATCGCGGCAAGAGGGATTGATATTGATGAGCTTTCGCATGTAATCAACTTTAATCTCCCTAACATTCCAGAAACGTACGTTCACCGAATTGGCCGTACGGGCAGAGCCGGACTGAGCGGAACCGCGATTTCCTTTTGCGAAATTGATGAACTTCCATTTCTGAAGGATATTGAGAAATTGATCGGAAAGACAATCCCAGAAGTAAAAGATCATGCCTATCCGATGCCCAAATCGGCGCGTACGTTCAAGACCTCGTCGAAGCCTGCGGCAGCCAAGCCTGCCAAACCTAAAGCAAACCCGCCGCTCAAGCCTAAATCCGAGTGGTTTAAAAAGGGAAGTAATACAAGTGGTAGACCCAGCAGCAAACCTAGCAGTAAAACAAGCAGTAAGACCAGTAGATAATGGTCGTGTATATTCTTGAATAAGTCTGAAGAACCGTCAGTGAAACTCTACTGATGGTTCTTTTTTTATGCGCGAATGGAATCGTCTGTCTGAGTAGTACCGTATATATTGGGGCACTGGTGGACAAATTGGGTAATAGAACATAAAGACGGAAATGGGCGAAGACATATGAAGATTGCAAAAAAGAAAATAAATGTAGGTGTAGGGTTCGTAACCGGGCGCAAAAATTTCAAAAATGTAGTGAAGGCATATTTTGATGACTGGACGGAATCCAGACTGGTTGACAATAAAAAAAATGCACTCCACCTGTTTGTTGCCTATGATTTGAAGTATAAAGGTACAAAAGTGAGTGATTATAAAGTCACGGATGAAGAAATATTGGATATGGTCGATTCAGCTTATTATTTAGGGAATTCCTCCATCGCCACTGAAGCGCAATATTTAGTGGAAAAGAAAGTGATTACTTTAAAAGAAGCGAAATTGATCTTTGGCGAAGGGTATGCCATGAAAAGAAATGCTGTATTGTACTTTGCCATTAAGAATAAAATGGACTATCTCATCTTTCTGGATGATGACGAATACCCTATCGCCAATATTAAGATCAAGGACAGCCTGCTCTGGAAGGGCCAAGAGGTTATCTCCACGCACATCAATAATATTAAACATGCAGATATGACTCATGGACATCATTGTGGATACATATCGCCAATCCCTTATTTGGACTTCAACGACAAGTTATCTGAAGATGAATTCCGCATATTCATAGAGTCAATCAGCAATGATATTATTAACTGGGCTTCAGTAAAAAGCATTATGGATGATGGGGGAGTTACCTATGCGGATCTTGATACGATGAATAGTGAGATTACGGAAGTCGTGGAAGAGGTCAACGGTATGAAGTTTATATCGGGAGCTAATCTGGGTTTTAATCTGAAGACGATTGATAAAATATTCCCCTTCTACAACCCGCCGGGGGCTAGAGGTGAAGATACGTTCTTAAGCACCTGTATTGCTGAAGCTAATATTCGCAAGGTCCCTTGTTATACCTTCCATGATGGCTTTTCGAATTATGAGCATTTGCTGCTGGGTGTGCTGCCTAACCAATTGAAGGCGATGAAGGCTGATTCCAACGTCAATACGAAAAGATTCTTAAAAGCTACAATCGGTTGGATCCGGTACAAGCCACTTTTACTGTACATTACGCAAAGAGACAATTATGAAGCAGAAATTATGAAAATGAGAGAAAATCTTACGCTTGTACTTCCGAAAATTTGTGCTTACTTTGGAAACAATGAATTTAAAAATATATTAAATGAGCTTGAATTCTATCATGATCATGTGGAAGAGCATTATCAAGATTTCGAAAATACGAAGGAGGCTTGGGCCAAAGTAGTGAAGCATTTAAATAAATAGGCACGTCGAATAAAGGTTATTCTCTTGACAGTCGAACAGACTGGTTAAGGGGGTAGCCTTTTTTTTGAGAGATGCAGAGGTGGACACAACAAATTAATTGTGTTACAAAATGATAAGAATTACCGAGCAGTTGAAAAGAGTGTTAGGAGGTTAGGTATGGCAAAATCCCGAGGCAGGGGGCCAACGTTGGCCAAAGATGTAAACCGCATGCTTATATACAGGCAGCTGAAACAAATGAGGTCGACCACTCGCGTAGAGCTGTCCACTGTGCTTCAACTAAACAAGAATACGATTAACAGTATAATAGACGAACTAATTACTGCTGGGTATGTCAACGAGAAGGGGCTTAGCACTACGCTTGGTTTAGGTCGCAAGCCGGTAATGATTGCGTTTCATGCAGCTAATAAATATTCCGTTGGAGCAACACTCAGCTCGGCTGCCATTCATTGGGCGGTGACTGATCTATATGCGAAGCCAATGGAGACATTTACAACGGAGCTTCAAAATTGCTCTCCTGAATCGATAGTGGATACACTCTGTGAAGGAGTTCAGCAATTACTGGAGCGTTATCCTGCAACAGCTTGGGTTGGCTTCGATATTGGAATCCCCGGACAGCTGGATTCCGAGCGGAAAATTGTCTTGCAATCCAGCCATCTGCATTGGAATCAGGTGCCTTTGGCAGCACTTCTGGGTTCGCGTCTGACTGTGCCATTTCGGCTGGATCATAGCGTCAAGCTTGCGGCATTAGGAGAACTCTGGCATGGACACGGCAGAGAAGCAGATCATTTTGCCTACTGTTCTTTTGGGGACGGGATTGGCTGTGGAATCGTAATGGGAGGAACGCTGATCCGCGGAGAAGGCAATTTGGCCGGGGAATTGGGTCATATAGTGGTAGACCCACAGGGGCCAGTATGCCGCTGCGGTAATCAAGGTTGCCTAGAAGCAATCGCCGGAATTCCGGCGATCCTAGGACGGCTTGATCAGACTGGCGAAAGAGAGCAGAACACCCATAATATGAACTGGCTGCAGGAGCAGCTTAGAGCAGGGAACCCTGCAGTAGAACAGGATATAAGACGTACAGGTATGGCTATTGGACGGGCATTTAGTCATATTGTCAATCTGATTAATCCCAAGCTGATCATTTGTGATGGTCCGCTAATGCTGATTGCTGATTATTTGTTCCCGATTATCGGGGAGGAGTTGGCTGCCTGCTCCACACCTCCAGCCTATCGCCATGTTCAGTTAGTCTGCTCTACACTGTATCCGTATACAGGCTGTATCGGAGCGGCAGCAAGTGCTATTCAGGACTGGGAATCGAATGTTGATCCATTGGAGCTGGTGAGCGGTTGACCGTCCTTATACACCTGATGAATAACGAGCTGCTCTTGATGCCAATCGAAGACGACTAGATCACCCGGCGCACCCACTTGTAGACCGTGGGCTTCCGGCAGCTTCATGAATGACGCCGGCCGTGTAGAGGCCATGGCCCATGCTTCAGCTAGTCCACACAGATTATTGCGGACCAAATGCTCCACCCCGTAAGGCAGCATCTGTGCCGATCCTGCCAGCAGGTCAGGATTGTCCGCCATATGAAGACGTCCCTCTGTCGTGAGCACTACGTTCCCCCCAATAAAGCTTTTGTATGTTCCTGGTGCCAGACCACTTAAAGATACGGCGTCACTAGCTATCATCAGCTTGTCCGGCTTCACCTTGTGGAACACCTTCAATACTTGATCAGGCAGGTGAAAGCCATCGGCAATTACACATGGGTACAGCTCATCCTGGGCAAGCTGCTCCCAGATATAGTTGGGATGACGGGGCAGTAACAGATGAGCTCCGTTGCCAAGATGCGTGCACATCCTTGCTCCGGCAACAACGGCGCTATTAATCTGCTCTGGAGTAGCAGAGGTGTGACCGATGGATACGACGATATGGTGTCGAATGCACTCTGCTATAAAAGCTGGGGCACTGTTCCACTCAGGAGATAGGGTTACCACCCGGATCATTCCTTGCGCGGCCTGTTGCCAGCGTTGAAACTGCTCCCAATCCGGTGCCTTAACATATTGTATGTCATGTGCGCCCCTGACTCCATCCTCTGGTGAAATGAACGGGCCTTCCAGGTGTATGCCTCGCAGAATCCGCTGAAGCCAGGGATGCTCGGCACATGCCTGAGCGATGGCCCCGAGTAATTTCTCCAAGGTATGATCGCTATTTGTAATAATAGTTGGATAAAAGGAAGTGACTCCAAGCGCTGCAATCTTCAGTGCAACATTGCAAATGTCATCGCTTGAGAGGGAGAGTGTATTGAAATCAAAGCCAGCATACCCGTTCACTTGTAGATCCACAAGGCCAGGTCCAATCCAAGGTAAGTCCTCCGTATCGGACAGACTCTCTATTCCTGCGATTAGGCTATTATTTAGTGAGATTTGGATGGGTTGTCCAGTCTGGATATGACGACCGTTCACTACCGCGTTAGCACTCTTATTCATGATAGACTCCCTCCTTATAGGTCTGGTGAATTAGTATAATATTTATATTATATAACGTAAAGTGAAATGACAAGCCGTTTTTTTAGGGTCGAAAGACAGCAAAGACCGCCGTAACTCCGTCATTGACGAAGTTACGGCGGTCTTTTGTCGAAATATAAAAATTTGATTTATCTGGAAAGATGTACGCTTAGCTCCTGCTGCAGACCTTGGCTGATCGATGTCATGGGTAACCGCAGGGTATCAGAAGCAATTTCACCATATTTGCTAAGAATCCATTTAATAGGGGCGGGATTAGATTCCTTGAACAATAGGCGCATCAAAGGAAGCAAATTTGTAAAGGTTTCTTTGGCTAGGTCGAGCTGACCAGAAGCGAAGTATTCGTAAACTTTGATGAACTCTGCCGTGTGTACATTAGCTGAAGCAAGCATGCCTCCAGCTGCTCCGCAGCCCAGCATATCATAAAAGTGCAAATCATCCCCGCACAGCACAGGCTTTGAACCCAGGCGTGACAACTCGGACACTAGCGTTGGACTACCGGAGCAGTCTTTCAGGCCGACGACGTTATTCATTTCCAGAATGGTGCGGGCCGTATCCACAGACATGCCGACACCTGCGCGGCCCGGAATATCATAGGCGATGACGGGCACGCCTACCTCAGCTGCTTTACGGAAGTGGGCGATAATTCCCTCTTGGGAAGGACGGCTATAGTAAGGAACAACAACAAGCACGGCATCAGCCCCGAGGTTCCCGGCAAGCTCTGTCCGTGCAATCGTCGAAGCTGTGTCATTGGTTCCAGTGCCAACTATCAAGGGGATAGTCGATGATTGTAATAATTCGCGCGATGTATTTATCAGGAGCTGCAGTTCATTAATGGTTACAGTAGGTGATTCTCCAGTGGTTCCGTTAACGACCAGGCCCTGAATGTTATTGCCAATGATGTTATTCACATAATGCTGGTACGAATCCAGATCAACTTCACCGGCAGCACTGAACGGGGTTACAACGGGGACATAGATTCCATAAATCTGTTGCTCTGTAAGCATTTATTATCGGCCTCCATTATATTTTTTGCTATAATCCTACTTTACCATGGAATATCGCATCGGCGTTATCTATAATAAGTAATAAGTGTCATCATTATTATTGATGTTAGGGTGGGGTTTATGGATTTAACATACTTAAGAACATTTCGCGAGGTCGCTAAACGTCAAAGTTTTACTCGTGCAGCCGAAGAGCTCGGATATGCACAATCCAGTGTCACTATGCAGATTCAGAAGATAGAGAAGGAATACGGAGTTCCGTTAATCGAAAGACATGGACGCCAGCTGCGTCTTACCCCTCCCGGGGAGGAGCTGCTGAAGCTATTCGTGGAAATACTGGATTTATATGATCGCTCCAAAGAAACGATTGCCCAGCAAATCGGGGGGACTTTGACCATCGGAACGATAGATTCTTTGGCTGCTTTTTATTTGCCACCCTTTCTGCAGCAGCTACGGACGCGCTTTCCCGGGCTTAACATTCATCTACAGACGGAACAGGAAGCTAAACTGGTGTCCAAAATAAAAGACGGGGAAGTCGATATTGGCTTAATGCTCGATCGCAGCACGGCGGATTCTATGCTGCACCGGACGATTATCAGAGAGGAGCCGCTGGTGCTGATCGCGCCCGTAGGTCATAAGCTAGCCCAGCTCAAGACTGTTCAGCTGAGTGATCTTAATAACTGTGAGCTCATTGTTTCTGAGGAAAGCTGCATTTACCGAAGCCTATTCGAGAATCTGCTAAAAGAGCATGGGATTATCTTTCGGGTCGGCTTTGAGCTTTCGAATCTGGAGGCGATTAAGCGTTGTGTGATGAATGAGCTTGGCATTGCTCTGCTGCCGCGAATTGTCGCGCAGGAAGAGATTGAACGGGGCCATCTGGCAGAGCTCCCGTTTTATCATCCCGAAATACACTTTGATCTGCAGCTTCTGCTCCATCCGAAGAAGTGGAAATCGCAGCCGTTGCAATATTTAATCGAGATGGTCATGGCTGAGGCTAAGGCAGGTACACTTGGTCTATAAGACCGAATTTAATCCATTGGTTAGCTGAGGAATTCGATTTGAGCAAATAATTATACCGCAGGTTGCATTTTAACCTTTGGGGATGCTGCGATACTGCGAGGGGGAATAACCGATCATTTTCTTAAAGAGTCGTGAGAAGTAATAGGGGTCGGCAATACCAACAGCACCGCTGATTTCCTTGATACTCAGATCTGTCAGATCAAGATATTGCCCGGCACGTTGCATTTTCATCCGCAAAAAATATTCGATGGGCGGCACTCCGGTCTCTTGATTGAAAAGATGAATCAAGTGCTGCTTCGATAACCCGGCATGCTTGGCCAGATCTGTCAGCTTGATGGGATCAGTCAGGTGTTCATTCATAAACTGAATAGCTTGTTCCAGATATCGCTCCCGCTTCTTGTCCTGCGAGGATTGTCCGGCACCAATGCCGATGCTGGACAAAAGATGACGCATCGTCTGCGAAATATGAACATGGGTGCCCAGATTATAGGTCTTGTCGATCAGCATATCGTATACAGGATCGAACCATTCTATAAAGCGTCCAGCGCTGCTGATGGGCAGGGCAAGTGGACCTTGATCGAGTCCGTACATTGTGATCAGGGCCAGAGCATGTCCACCCTTCAGATGAAACCAGTAAATGCTCCATGGGTCAGTAGTGGAGGCGCCGTAACGGTGCGGCACACCGGCAGGAATGACCAATAGTTGGTGTTCCTTAACTGGAATAGGTCCTTCGCTGTCGAACTGAACCCACCCTTCACCCACGGCGCAGTAGATAAAGATATGGGAATCACAACCGTCCGGGCGTTCGCGAAAATGATATTGGGCATGGGGGAAATATCCCATGTCACTTACAAAGAGCGAGGCGGTCAGCTCACATTCGCCAAGCTCCCTGATCTGATATTCAGGCAAAACAAATAAACGCTCCTGTATGAACCCCTCCGGTTTACGATGGTTCTCCTTTTCATTCTCCATCTTCTGATCCTCCTTCAATTGTAATGATTGATATAAGAATATAATCCATCATATACCGCATTTCGTCAATTGGATTCCACTTTGCCTGGCGTTATAGTAAAGCTATTAAGGCAAGGAGGAAAGCCCAATGAGTGAAATAAATGAATTGAACAAGGCTAAGGTGCGCGTCTGGGAGGAACAGGTCTCCATTCCTACCTACAGTGTGGGAAAGCCGGACCGCAATCCGATGTTTTTGGAGAAAAGAGTGTATCAGGGCAGCTCCGGGCGCGTCTATCCGCATCCGGTTATTGAGAGTATCTCCAATGAGAAGATCGCTCAGAACTATAAGCTGGTCATCCTCGAGAATGAATATGTCCGCATCGAGATTATGCCGGAGATTGGTGGCCGGATTTACCGGGCGCTGGACAAGACTAACAACTATGATTTCGTCTATTATAATCGGGTAATCAAACCCGCTTTGGTGGGTCTGGCGGGTCCGTGGATCTCAGGTGGCATTGAATTCAACTGGCCGCAGCATCATCGTCCGAACACTTTCGGGCCTGTGGAGTACCGCTACGATCAGAATGAGGATGGAAGTGCTACAGTATGGGTCAGTGAGATTGACCGGATGCATGGGACGAAGGTGACGGCAGGTTTCAAGCTTTATCCGGGCAAAGCCTATCTGGAGATTAAAGCCCAGCTATACAATCGTACGCCTGAGCCGCAAACCTTTCTCTGGTGGGCTAACCCAGCGGTGGCGGTTAACGACCATACCCAGTCGGTATTCCCGCCAGATGTTACAGCGGTGTTCGACCACGGCAAACGCGATGTATCGCGATTCCCGATTGCAACAGGCACCTATTATAAGATGGATTACTCTGAAGGTGTAGACATTTCCCGTTACAAAAATATTCCTGTTCCTACTTCCTACATGGCTTATAAATCGGAATACAACTTTGTCGGAGGGTACGACCATGGCGTAAATGCAGGTCTGCTACATGTCGCCAATCACCATATCTCACCAGGTAAAAAGCAATGGACTTGGGGCAATGGAGAATTCGGCCAAGCTTGGGACCGCCAGCTTACCGACGAAGACGGCCCGTACATTGAGCTGATGACCGGCGTATATACAGACAACCAACCAGATTTCTCCTGGTTGCAGCCGTATGAAGAAAAGACCTTTACCCAATATTTTATGCCCTACAAAAATATTGGCGTCGTCAAGAATGCTTCTATTGAAGTTGCTGTCAATCTGGAGGTTGACGAGAATACGCGTGAAGCACAGGTGCTAGCCTACACAACCTCATTAATGGAGGGTGCGGTTGTGGAACTCCGTGGAAGTCAACAAGTTTATCTGTTGGAAACGGTCACCCTCTCGCCAGCACTAACGTTTAGTTCAGTCATTACACTGAACGAAATCGACCAGCCGCATGATCTGTTATTGTCTGTGCGTGCTGCCGATGGCCGACTGCTGATCACGTATCAGCCGAAGCGCCCAGAGATCGAGCAGGTGCCGGAGGCGGCTAAGCCACTTGCCGAGCCGGAAGAGCTGCAGACCACAGAAGAGCTGTACCTAGCAGGTCTGCATTTGGAGCAATACCGACATGCCACATTTGAGCCAGAGGCTTATTATCTGGAAGGCCTAAAGCGGAGTCCGGGCGATATCCGCATTAATGTGGCGTATGGAACCTTGCTGTTGCGCAGGGGGCTCTTCGTAGAGAGCGACAAGCATTTCCGCAGAGCGATCAAGACGATGACTTGGCGCAATACGAATCCTTACGATAGTGAAGCCTATTATCAGCTGGGCGTTTCGCTTAAACTTCAGGGGCGTTTAGATGAAGCATTTGCCGCATTTTATAAAGCGGTTTGGTCTGTTGCGTGGCAAGATGCCGGATACTTCTCACTGGCACAGATCGCTAACGAAAGAGAGTCATATGACGAAGCGCTAGAGCTTGTAGAGCGCTCCCTGATCCGCAATGCTCGGAACTATAAGGCTCGCAATTTGAAGACAGCGATGCTGCGTAAGCTGGGTCACGCAGCACAGGCGAAGGATTTCGCTGCAGAGACACTTGGACTGGATGTCGCCGACTTTGGGGCCTATAACGAGCAGGCACTGGCGCTAGTGGAATTGGGCGATACCGCTGCGGCAGAAGCTGTATGGAGTGAGCTGTCACGCCTGATGCGTGGAGACGCGCACAACTATCTGAATCTGCTGGCTGACTATGCCGGTTGCGGTTTGGTTGAAGAGGCGATTGCCGTAGCCGGGCATATCGTACAGCAGGGCGGCGCAGTTTACCCGATGCTGCATTATGCACTTGGCGAGTTGTATGATCGTGCCGGAGAGTATGGCAAGGCTGCTGAACAACGTGCAGCAGGGCAGCAAGCCGATCCGACCTATTGTTTCCCGAACAGCCTGTTCGAGCTGCAGGTGCTGGAGCAAGCGGTGCAGGCACAACCAGAGGATGCCATGGCACTGTATTATTTGGGAAACCTCTGCTATGACAAGAAACGCTCGGAGGATGCTATTTCGTTCTGGGAGGCGTCCCGAGCAGTCTCCGACGATTTTGCCACAGTCCATCGCAATCTGGCCTTGGCATATTTCAACAAACGTAATAATGCTGAAGCGGCGTTAGTTTCACTGGAAAAAGCTTTCGATTGTTGTCAGGAAGATGCACGTGTGCTGTTCGAGCTGGATCAGCTGTATAAGAAGCTGGCTTATCCTGCAGGACGGCGATTGGCGAAGCTGGAGCAATTCCACCATCTAGTCGAAGAACGGGATGATCTCTACGTTGAATATGTGACGCTGTTAAATAGTCTGGAGCGTTATGGGACTGCGGTCGAAGCACTGGAGAGCCGCAACTTCCATCCTTGGGAGGGCGGGGAAGGCAAGGTTACCGGCCAATATAAGCTTGCTCATGTCGAGCTAGGGAAGCAGTCGCTTAAAGAGGCCCGCTATCCTGAGGCGGTGGCTTTGCTGCAGCAAGCGCTGGTGTATCCGCATAACTTGGGCGAAGGCAAACTTGCCGGTGCTCAGGAGAACAATATTAATTACTATCTGGGCTGTGCTTATGAAGCGCTGGAGAAACACCATGAAGCGCAGGAAAGCTTTGCGCTGGCCTCGCAAGGTTTGGAGGAGCCGGCTAGTGCGATGTTCTATAACGATCAGCCACCGGATATGATTTTTTATCAGGGTATGGCTTGGTTGAAGCTCAACAATGACAAAGAAGCGAAGCGTCGTTTCAATAAGCTGATCGACTTCGCCGAGAAAAATCTGTTTGCCACGGTCAAGATTGACTATTTCGCGGTCTCACTGCCCGACTTCCTCGTGTTCGAGGATGACTTGAACCGCCGTAATGAAGTTCACTGCCGTTATATGCGGGGACTAGGTCTGTTAGGGCTTGGTAATCAGGAGGAGTCCTTACAGGAGCTGGAGCGTGCGTTGGTATTGGACTCGAATCATCAGGGAGCGGCCGTTCATCGTAAGGGTGTTATATAAATAACCTTAGCATTGCTCAACCCAGCTCCCAGCATCTTCGATGCGGACGGAGCTGGGTTATTGCTATGTTACTATGTAGAGCCGCAAATTTAACAAAATACAGGAGTTTTCCATAATATATTGACAGCAAATTTGAGTTTATGTTATATAAAAGGTAGGATTAGCACTCAGGCTATTGGAGTGCTAATGTTTCTGTGCTGGACAAGATGTTCATTTTGAAGGGAGATCTATTTATTCATGGCTAAAAAAGAATTTAAAGCAGAATCGAAAAGAATGCTGGAAATGATGATTAACTCCATTTATACGCAAAAGGAAATTTTCCTGCGGGAGCTGATCTCCAATGCCAGTGATGCGATTGACAAAATCTATTACAAAGCACTGTCTGATGAAGAATTGGTGTTCAATAAAGAGGATTATTACGTTAAAGTGACTGTGGATAAAGCCAGCAGAACCTTGACGATCTCTGATACGGGTATTGGTATGACCGAAGAAGAGATGGAGAGTAACCTCGGTATTATCGCGAGAAGCGGCTCATTGGCCTTTAAGAATGAGAACGAGGCTAAAGATGGCCACGATATCATCGGACAGTTCGGGGTTGGTTTCTATTCCGCTTTTATGGTAGCAGATGATGTTGTTGTAATCAGTAAGGCTCTGGGCAGTGACAAGGCGTTCAAATGGGAATCCCTAGGCGCAGATGGCTACACCATTGAGCCTTACGAGAAGGAAACAGTTGGTACCGAGGTTATTTTGACCATTAAAGAGAATACCGAAGATGAACAATACGATGATTATCTGGAAGAGTACCGCCTCAAATCCATTATCAAAAAATATTCTGATTTCATCCGTTTCCCGATCAAGATGGACGTTACCGGCAGCCAGCCTAAAGAAGGCAGTGAGACGGAATTCGAGGAAGTTATCGAAGAACAAATCGTGAACAGCATGGTGCCCATCTGGCGGAAGAATAAGAATGAGCTCACCACAGAAGATTATGACAACTTCTATGCTGAGAAACGTTATGGTTACGATAAACCGTTGAAGCATATTCATATCAGTGCTGATGGCGCGGTAGAGTATAATGCGATTCTCTTTATTCCCGAAAGCACACCGTATGATTACTATACGAAGGAATATGAGAAGGGCTTAGAGCTGTATTCCAATGGCGTGCTGATTATGAGCAAGAGTGCGGATCTGCTGCCGGATTACTTCAGCTTCGTTAAAGGGATGGTAGATTCTTCGGATCTTTCCCTGAACATCTCCCGCGAAATGCTGCAGCATGACCGCCAGTTGACACTGATCGCCAAGAACATCAAGAACAAGATCAAGAGTCAGCTGCAAAGTCTATTGAAGGATGAAAGAGATAAATACGAGTTGTTCTACAAAGCGTTTGGCAGACAGCTGAAATTTGGCGTATACAACGATTATGGCATCAATAAAGAAACACTGCAGGACCTGCTAATGTTCTACTCCTCCACTGAGAAGAAACTTGTTACCTTGGATGAGTACATTGCCAGAATGCCTGAAGAGCAGAAATTTATCTATTATGCTTCCGGTGAATCGGTTGAACGCATCGAGAAGCTGCCGCAAACTGAAATCGTGGCGGATAAGGGCTATGAAATGCTGTACCTGACGGATGATATTGATGAGTTCGCGATCAAGGTTATTGCGACCTATAAAGAGAAGGAATTCAAATCGGTATCCAGCGGCGACCTCGGCATTGAAGCGGATGAGAGCGAGAAGCCTACAGAAGCGGAAGAAAGCGAGAATAAAGAGCTTTTTGAAGCGATGAAGGGCATTCTGTCCGGTAAAGTGAAGAACGTCAAAGCCTCCAAGCGACTGAAGACACATCCGGTGTGCCTGTCCACTGAGGGTGAACTGACAATTGAGATGGAGAAAATATTAAAATCCATGTCTACTGGCCAAGATGTGCAAGCAGACAAGGTACTGGAAATCAACATCAACCATGAAGTATTCCACTCCTTGAAGGCCGCGTCTGAAACAGATAAAGAGAAATTGAGCCTCTATACACATTTGCTGTATAACCAGGCGCTATTGATCGAAGGTCTGCAGGTCAGTGACCCTGTACAATTCACTAATGATATTTGCAAAATCATGGTCTAAACCGGCGCATTTGCCGAACATACATCTATGAGCAACATAAATACCCCGCGACTGGTGCTTTGACCAGGGTGGGGTATTTTTTTCGGGAATTTATATGGCTCTATCTCAGAAACAGAGGTTGACCTAGTGGACTTCATAGGAAGAGATAATGAGTAAGAGAGTACAAGGTAGGAACCGGACTGTGAAGCCCCTATTTGCTCGAAATCAGGCGATTTCGGAGTTTGACGGACACCAGGGACGTTATTGACCACATTTCTTTCCAAAAGAACCTATCTTTGCTTCAATAGCGTCGCCTGAGTCCGCTTGGTGTTCCCTACACCCTTCGAAAGTGAAATAGCAGCTATATAGTCCGCCAGCTTTAAACTGCAACTTTTCATATTTTGCAGCTAAATCTGAAAGCTTTCGATAAACTTGGTAGCAAGCGTTGACAAATACTTGTGCTTGATCCAGACTGCGGCCACACGGGTATGCAGTGCTTCGCACCTGATTTCCTTATAGAGCAGATTGCCATGGTTAGCCAGCTCAAAAGCAGATTTGGGAATGATTCCGATACCAAGTCCAGCGTTTGCCCAGAGCAGCGTAGTGCGCGCATCATCGTTCATACAGAAGACGAGTGGCTCGAAGCCATGCTCCAGACAAGTCTCACGAATGAGCTGCTCGAACCGGCGGTAAATAATGAGCGGCTTATCTTGTAGCTGCCCGAGGTCAATGCCAGTATCGCTCGGATTCCATTCATAATCAGGGGTCATAACAGCGATCATAGGTTCCGAATTGATGTAAAGGCATTCCAGATTGCTAGTGTTAAAAGGGGTGCGGACAATACCGATTTCGACAATGCCTTTGTTGAGCAAATCGATGACCATAAAGGTATTCCCTTCATGAATTTCAAAAGTGACGCCTAAATAGTTCTTGTGGAATTCGCCCAGCCGATCCTGCAGCAATGTAGTTCCGGAAGAAGACACGGTGCCAATCGAGAGGCTCCCCTTCAAGCCTTTCACAAAATCATTAATCTCTCTAGTGGTCGAATCGGTCAATTCAAGGATTTGTTGTGCCCGGTTGCGCAAAATAATGCCTGCATCTGTCAGTTGTACGCTACGAGCCCCTCGCTCGACCAGCTTTACCCCAAGCTCTTCCTCCAGCAGCTTGAGCTGCTGACTGAGCGGGGGCTGAGCCATTTGCAGCTTCCGCGCAGCTGAGGTAATCTGTCCTTCCTCAGCGATAGCCAGAAAATATCTGAGTTGTCTGATATCCATGCGAAAACCTCCGAATTTGGTATATGCTATTCATATCGGAATAAGACGAATCCAATATTATTAATATGAAAGAAGATATGACATAATCATAACGGGTCTTGTTCATAAATCAAATTACATAAATCTTAGGTTGGGTGTGGATAACTTTGCTGAAAATTGCTGTATTCTTAAAGCCGTATCGAAAAGAAGCTATTATTGGTCCTATATTCAAGCTGTTCGAAGCGATTCTGGAGCTGCTGCTGCCGACGATCGTGGCCCTGATTATTAACAATGGCATTGGCAAACACGATTCGGTGTATGTGTATCGTATGGGAGGACTCATGGTGCTGATGTCCATACTGGGCTTTGGCTGTTCCATGGTCTGCCAGTTTTACGCGGCCCGGGCTTCACAGGGCTTTGGCACAACGCTGCGGAATAAAATGTTCCAGCACATTTCCTCTTTTTCGTACGCTGAACTGGATATCTTTGGTACGCCTACGTTGATTAACCGCATAACGAACGATGTTAACCAGCTCCAACTAGCTGTAGCGATGTTGATTCGGCTGGTTATCCGTGCTCCGTTTATCTTTATCGGGGCCATTATCATGTCGATGATTCTCGATTTTCGGCTGTCTCTGGTTTTGCTGGCGGCAACCCCGGTGTTTGCACTTATTTTATACTTTATTATCACTCGCACTTCACCCATGTACCGCAAGTATCAGCAGAAGCTGGATCGACTTGCGGTCGTGCTGAGCGAGAATCTATCCGGGATTAGGGTTATCCGTGCCTTCGCGAAGAGCCGGGAGGAGAGAGCCCGATTTAATGAAGCCTCCGAAGATCTGACCGCAACGGCTATTCGGGTCAGCCGCATTTCTGCTTGGCTAGGTCCGTTGACAACATTAGTGGTGAATGCTGCAATCATAGCTATTCTCTGGGTTGGCGGGATTCATATTGATGGAGGAAGACTCTCACAGGGTGAGATTATTGCTTTTATCAATTACATCACCCAAATTCTGCTGGCGTTGATCGTGGTTTCGAATCTGGTCATTATTTTTACCAAAGCTGCCTCTTCCGCCAACCGTGTGAACGAGGTGCTGGCTGTCACAGCTTCCGTAGCAGACAAGGGAAATGCGGTCTTGAGTAAGTTAGATAAGGCGGTTCCGGTCATTTCATTTGATCATGTATCCTTTGGTTATAACACAACCGGCGAACTGGCGCTGAATGATATCTCCGTTATGATTAACCGTGGGGAGACGGTCGGACTAATCGGCAGTACAGGCTCTGGCAAGTCTACTTTTGTAAATCTAATTCCCCGCTTCTATGATGCTGTGCAGGGTGATATCTACGTTGAGGGTGTCAATGTGAAGGAGTATCCCCTGCGGCAGCTGCGTGCGGAAATCGGGATTGTTCCGCAAAAAGCAGTGTTGTTTACCGGCTCAATAGCCGACAATATCCGCTGGGGCAAGGAGGATGCGACGGATGACGAGCTCAAGCTGGCCTTGTCTGTAGCACAGGCGGAGGAATTTGTTCAAAAGCTTCCTGAAGGTCTGGCTACAGAAGTATCCCGTGGAGGAACGAATCTATCCGGCGGACAGAAACAGCGCTTGACGATTGCCCGCGCAGTGGTCGGTCAGCCACAGGTTCTGATTCTCGACGACTCCTCAAGCGCATTGGATTTTGCGACCGATGCGGCGCTTCGGCGGGCACTGCAGCAGAGCAGTCAGGAAATGACGGTGCTTCTTGTATCCCAACGGGTCAGCACGGTGCGGCAAGCGGATAAAATATTGGTGTTTGAGGAAGGCAGGATTGCTGGCGTTGGAACCCATGAGGAACTGATGATCAGCTGTGTGGAGTACAAGGAAATCTGCCTGTCGCAGCTATCCAGTGAGGAGTCGGGACAATGAATAACAAGGATACTTGGAAAAGAGTCTTAGGATATACCGGACAATATAAAAATATAGCTATAGGAGCAGTGACCTGCGCGCTACTCAGTGTGATTGCCAGCTTGATTGGCCCGTTGCTCATAGGGCGGGCTGTAGACCATATGGTGGGTCCAGGTCAGGTGGACTTCACTGGTGTGCTCAAGCTGCTTGCTATTTTGGCAGTTGTTTATGTAGTCGGCAGCTTCTTCGGCTGGCTGCTGACGTATTACACAAATCGGATTGCTTACCGGACAGTGTATGACCTTCGGCGCCAGCTTTTTGACAAATTGAATGTACTGCCGCTGAAGTTCCATGATAATCATCCGCAAGGGGACAGCATCAGCCGCTTTGTGAATGATATGGATGCCGTCTCTGACGGGCTGCTGCAAGGCTTCTCCACGCTGCTAACGGGTGTGGTCACTATCGCAGGTGCAATCGGACTTATGCTCTACATCAGCCCGCTGATGACGGTGGTTGTGCTGTTATCGGCTCCGGCCACCTTTTTTGTGGCTCGCTTTATTACCATGCGCTCGCAAGCGCTGTTCCGCGAACAAGCCAAGATTCTCGGCGGACTGAACGGTTATGTGGAAGAGATGATCGGCGGACAAAAGGTAGTGCAGGCATATCACTACGAAGATCGTGCATACACCCAGTTCGTGGAACGGAATGAGACCTTATACCAAACGGGTGTGAAATCGCAGTTCTACGGCTCTTTGTCGAATCCGACGACTCGTCTGGTCAACAATATTACCTTCTCTGTCATTGCTATGATCGGCAGTGTATTGGTTATTATGAACCATTTGACGGTAGGAGATCTGTCCAGCTTTCTGATCTATTCGAACCTGTTCGCCAAGCCCTTTAATGAAATTACCGGGGTGATTACGCAACTGCAATCCGCAACGGCTTCGGCGCAGCGTATTTTCAGTATCCTTGATCTGCCACCAGAACGACCTGAACCTAAATCGGCGTTGCAGCTGGAGTCGAGTCAAGGCACAATTCGGTTTGACAAGGTGAAGTTCGCTTACAATCCGGAGCGCCCGCTGATTACTGGATTCAGTCTGGAAGTGAAGTCAGGGACTCGAGTGGCGATTGTCGGACAGACTGGTGCTGGCAAGACAACACTGGTCAACCTGCTGATGCGTTTTTATGAAGTGGATAGTGGTTCGATCTCTATTGATGGCATTGACATAACTACCCTTACCCGTGACAGTCTGCGGCGTAATTTCGGTATGGTGCTGCAGGATACGTGGCTTTTTGGAGGCAGTATTAAGGAGAATATTGTGTATGGCAAGCCTGAAGCGACAGAGCAGGAAGTTATTGCCGCCGCCAAAGCAGCTAATGCGCACAGCTTTATCAAACGTCTGCCGGAGGGCTATGCGACGAAGATTACCGGTTCGGGGGACAATCTGTCTCAAGGACAGAAACAGCTGCTAACGATAGCACGTGTCATGCTCGCTGATCCGCCAATGCTTATCCTGGATGAAGCCACCAGCAGCATCGATACACTGACAGAATTACGCATCCAGAAGGCTTTTCTGACCATGATCGCTGGGCGCACCAGCTTTGTGATCGCCCACCGGCTCTCGACGATCCGTGAATCGGACCTGATTCTCTTTATGAAGGATGGCGATATCGTCGAGAGTGGCACACATGATGGGCTGCTGGAGAGCGGCGGGTATTATGCCCAGTTGTATAACAGTCAATTTGCAGCTGTATAGCTGTATTTGGTAGGGGCATTTAAGGCTCAAAGCCAAAATCAGCGGTTGACCTATTGTGAGTAGAACCGCTACGGTTCGGAGAGTTCTTACGATCGCTGTTAAAGCCCAATTTCCTGATTGAACAATGAGTATAGGGTGAAATTGGGCTTTAAAGGCGAACACTTCGTTTCTCCAGAATCCCTCCGACCCTCCGCTCAACCCGCATGTTTAGTCAACCTCTGATTTTTAAATAGAGCTGCATTTAATGCATACTTTTTTATTGTCTACTCATGAAGTATGGAAATAATAACAGGCCAGAAACGATAAGCATAGCAAGAATACCTGAAATTCTTCGGGCCATGAAATAAGTATTGCTTGGCTCTTTAGTCGCTTTCCAGCTTTCAAACGTTTTCCACATCAACCTTGGAGATATAGCATTTAACAACCCGCTAACAAATATAAGACCAAAAATAAGCATCGGGAACAGTAGTATTCCTTTGGGCATAAGTCTTTCCTCCTTTCAGACCTTATTGTTACGGATTCCGTGCTTACATTCAACAACATCTGATGTTCCTGCGGGTTTCCGGTGGAGGTAGTTCCTATACTCCGTATCTTAAATCAGCCTAGTTCTAATTGGAAGTTGTAGACAGGCACTAAATCGCTGTTATGCCCTATCTCGACCAGGAATTCGATGAACGAGAAGTTAGTTTATTACTTTGACCTTCTGGACTTAACAAAAACAAATCTAAACTAAGAGGTGTATTAATGAAGTATAATGATTTTTTTGTCGGACAAGTATTTAAAACCAAGTCTATAACAATCACAAAAGAGAGTATTACGAGATTTGCAGCGGAGTTTGACCCGCAATATATGCATTTGGATGAAGATAAAGCAAAACGAGGAAGATTTAATGGGATCATTGCTTCCGGAATACAAACAATAGCGGTTTCATTTAAACTATGGGTTGAGACAGGTATTTACGGTGATGATGTTATTGCCGGAACAGCTATGAATAATCTGAAATTTATAAATCCTGTGTATCCAGAGGATGAATTGTATACCATTGTTGAGGTAATTGAAGTACGAGAGAAGAAGAATGAAACGGGACTTGTTACTGTACTGCTGTCCACTTTCAACAACAAAGATGAGAAGGTTTTTGAAGGCGATTTATCCGTCTTGGTTAAGCAGTAAAGAGTATTTAGAAAAGTAATGTGTTGACATATCGGAAAACGTCGATATAATGAACATATGAAACCAATGGACACAATTGAAGTTTTTAAGGCACTCTCTAATGAAGCGCGTCTTCAAATCTTAGAGTGGTTAAAAGATCCAACAGCCTATTTTAGGCCCCAAGAAGGGGTTGATCTTGTCGAGATTGGGGTATGTGTTAGTCAGATTACTGAAAAACTTAATATGACACAATCAACAGCATCTCAATATTTATCTATCTTACAGCGGGCAGGGCTTGTATCGGCGACTCGACTGGGGAAATGGACATATTACAAAAGAGATGAAGAAGCAATAAAGAAAATCACTTCTAACATTCAGCAAAATCTGTAGGTAGTAAAGACTGGATTCAAATATTGGATTCAGTTTTATTATAAAATATATATCGACAATTCTAGATATGTAATTGTGTTTTTTATCTATATATCGACTCGACATATCTAGAATTGTGCCAATGTTAATGTATTCGGTTAGGTCCTCATCGCCTAAATCCACTCAAAAAAGGAGTTGTTCCACATGTCCATGTCCAATCAATCCACTCCAACTGGTAGTGCCACAACGCTCGTTATCGTTGTTCATCCAGAGTTGGAGAAGTCCAGGATTAACAAACGTTTGACAGCAGAACTTGAACGAAGAGGTAAGGTTACCGTCCACAGACTGTATGAAACTTACCCTGATGAAAAGATCGACGTTGCTCGCGAGCAGGCGCTTTTGTCGGCTCACGACCGTGTTGTGCTGCAATTTCCATTGTTCTGGTATAGTTCGCCTTCCTTGCTGAAGAAATGGATAGATGAAGTCTTCGAGCTCGGCTATGCTCATGGTAAAGGTGGCGATAAGCTAAAAGGCAAGGAGCTTCTCATAGCTCTCTCTTCAGGAGGAGCCCAAAGCATGTACCAAGCCGGAGGTTTTCACAACTACTCCTACAGTGAACTTCTGCGTCCGTTCCAGCAGACCGCTAACTTGGTCGGGATGATTTATCAGCCACCTTTTATAGTAAGCCAAATTCGCGAAGTGACCGATGAACAGCTGGAGAAGTACGCCACGGATTACGCCGTTTATGTGGAAGGCTAACTAACTCTTTCTTGCATAAAAGGTTAACCGCAGCATCCCATTACTTTATTTTCATCTAATACCAAACAACTCCGGAGTAACTACCGGAGTTGTTTGAATAGAGTCCTTATATCTATGTTTCATCAGCTTCATTCAACTTATTTCTCATAACACCGGGAGTACATCCGTAGGTTTTACGGAAGACCCTAATAAAATAATTCGTCTCCATGCCTAGCTGCAGCGCAATTTCCTGCACGGGGGTAGCGGCGTTTTCTCTCATTAGCTGCAGTGCCCGCTGCAGGCGCAGATTCTGCAAGTACTTATGCGGAGTTACGCTATACTCCTGCAGGAACAGCCGCTGGAAATGCTGTACCGAATAGCCAACGGCTCCAGCGAGATTGGAGATCAGCAGCGGCTCGGTAAAATGCTCGTTAATTAGACCGACAGCTTTTTGCAGTGCATCGTTTCGGACCGTTTCGAACTCGATACGGCTAACGACCCCTGTTGAAGTTACGATACGGCGCAGCATTAACAGCAGCCGATACATAGTTACGGACAGCTCCTGCATCACCTGTTCGTCTTGACGGTTTGTAGTTTGTAGGCTTACGGTATGCCAGATTCCCCCAATCTCTCTCCAGCACTCTTCAAAGCGGTCCGGCCGGAAGGGAGCGGACGGCAGCAGGTGAATGCCTTCCAGAATTTCGCGAGACTGTGTTCCATGAAAGCCAATAAAGCCCACATGCCAGGGTTCATGGGAGAGTGGGTAATATTCATGTCCGCGATCCGGTGGAAATACAAAGGCCATTCCTGGCTCTAATATGGTTTCTGTGCCACTCTCCAGGTCACGGAACAATCCGTTTCCGCTGCGGATCAGAAAGATCTGGTGTACGGGGAAACCTGTCGGGCGTACATGATGGTACTGGATATGACGGCCCACAGAATAGGGATATAACGGATAGTCATCAGGATTGCGCGGCATTTCAATCAGTGAGAAGGGAAGCACATATATTCACCTCATATTCATTTTGTACTAGTATAACGCTACTATATTCCTACTGCCTGAATTGAATATTCTTATATTATTAATAGTATAAAGAATGATTCAGGAGTTGGATAGTGGGTCTGATTGAATTTCATCAGAGAATAGTCCCATCGGCTCTTGGACCTGAATCTGAGAGGATGATATATAGCAATGATTACTAAATTCCCTTCAATCAGCAGCAAAGCACCTGTAATGCTACACGGTGCCGATTATAATCCTGAACAATGGCTGAAGTACCCGGAAATTTTGCGTGAGGACCTGCGGTTAATGAAGCTGGCTGGCTGTAACGTAATGTCTGTAGGAATCTTTTCCTGGGTTTCACTGGAGAAGGAAGAGGGTGTCTTTACCTTCGATTGGCTCGATTCTCTACTGGACACTTTTTCAGAGAATGGAATTTACGCGTTTCTGGCTACCCCGAGCGGAGCACGTCCGGCCTGGATGTCGGAGAAATACCCCGAGGTGCTTAGAGTAGAACGCAATCGGGTTCGCAATCTGCATGGAGTACGCCATAACCACTGCTTTACTTCCCCTGTTTATCGGGACAAAACAGCCCTGCTGAATTCGAAGCTGGCTGAGCGTTATGCGCATCATCCGGCGGTCATTGGTTGGCACATCTCCAATGAGTTCGGCGGAGAATGCCATTGTGATCTATGCCAAACCGCGTTTAGAGACTGGCTCAAGGTTAAATATGATAACAATCTCGAGGAGTTGAACCATGCCTGGTGGGCAACCTTCTGGAGTCATACGTATACATCTTGGGAGCAGATTGAGTCTCCAGCCCCACATGGAGAAACGCAAGTGCACGGACTGAATCTTGATTGGCGGCGGTTTGTCAGCGAGCAGACAATCAACTTTTGCCAACATGAGATCACTTCGGTACGCAGCTATAACCCAGAACTGCCTGTGACGACCAATATGCATATGATTGATGGGATTGATTATCGCGAACTGGCCAAGATTCTGGATGTTGTCTCATGGGATGCCTATCCGGATTGGGGTTATACCGCGGATGATGACGATGCCCGGCTGGCGGCCTGGATCGCGATGCACCATGATCTGTTCCGTTCATTTAAAAAGAAACCGTTCCTGCTCATGGAGAGCACTCCTTCACTCACGAACTGGCAATCCGTCAGCAAGCTAAAGCGGCCTGGTATGCATAAGCTATCCTCGCTCCAGGCAGTAGCGCATGGCTCAGATTCCGTACAATACTTTCAGTGGCGCAAAAGCCGCGGCTCCAGCGAGAAGTTCCACGGGGCTGTTGTAGACCACAGTGGTCACGCTGAGACCCGCGTATTCCGCGATGTAGCAGAAGTGGGCAGAACTCTAGCAGGTCTTACGGATGTAGTAGGCACATCCACACCCGTGCAGACGGCTATCATCTTTGACTGGGACAACCGCTGGGCCATTAAGGATGCTCAAGGGATCAATAATTCTGCACTACGCTATGAGGAGACCGTGCTCCAGCATTACCGCGGGTTATGGGAGTTAGGCATTCCTGTTGATATCATCAGTTCAGGGGATGACCTGTCGGCCTACAAGCTGGTCATAGCTCCAATGCTGTATCTGATCAGTGAAGTGAATGGCAAAAAAATTGAAAAATATGTGGAGCAGGGGGGGACTTTCCTCGCTACTTACTGGTCCGGTGTTGTCGGGGAGACCGATTTATGCCATTTGGGTGGGTTCCCGGGGCCACTTCGCAGAACACTCGGCATTTGGGCCGAGGAGACCGAAGGTCTGCATAGCCGCGATCTGAATGGGATTGTAATGCAGACAGGGAATGCCCTAAGCTTAAGTGGCGACTATGATGCGCATGAGATTGCTGAACTGATTCATCTTGAAGGAGCAGAGATGCTGGGAGCTTACCGTAATGATTTCTATGCCGGACAACCAGCACTTACACTGAATAAATTGGGTGCCGGACTAGCTTACCATCTGGCTACACGTGTAAAAGACCCAACATTCTATGTGGAGCTATATGCTGCAATTACGAGTAAGGCGGGCATCACTCGTACTATGAATAGTGAATTACCAACGGGAGTAACGGCGCAGCTGCGGACAGATGGAGAGAACGAATATATTTTCGTACAGAACTTCAGCGGTATTCAACAATCTGTGGAGCTGGACGAGAGAGCGTATACCGATCTGGAATCCGGCGCAGTCGCGGCAAGTGTAATAGATCTACCGGTGAACGGCCTAGTTATGCTGAAGCGTAAGGCATAAAGCAGAGTGATAAATAAAACAGAACTTGACCCCAATCACCAGTGTTGCACTGGAATTCTGCGGTATTCGCTGTAGCAACACTGGCACGCTGAGAAATGGAGTCCAATCTCCTTAAAAGTTTCAAAATGCAAAAATCCGTCCTTGTATAGGGCGGATTTTTGCATTTTGGAGTCACTATGAGGCGTTATACTTTCTAAAAGTATGTGAGAAAATAGGGGACAAACCTTTAATTTGGTAACTAGCAATGTATGCGCTTACTTCCTATAATTTACTATATACAAGACGTGAATTATCTTGTAACCGAAAAAACGAAAGGGAGTGATTTATGAAAGGTAATGTTCAAGTTGCATTTAGATATTTAGGGAAGTAGTGACAAGCAAAAAAATATGAGGAGGTAAATTATGTTTAAGTTAAACAAGAAAATGATGACGTTAGTTCTTGCAGCTTCACTGAGTTGTTCAAGTTTGTTTGCAGTAACCGCAAATGCAGCGACAGACTACTGGCAAAATTGGACTGATGGTGGTGGGACAGTAAATGCTACCAATGGAACTGGCGGCAATTATAGTGTGAACTGGTCAAATACCGGGAATTTTGTTGTGGGTAAAGGCTGGAATACCGGATCAGCCTCTAGGGTAATAAACTACAATGCCGGTGTCTGGGCGCCGTCTGGCAATGGGTATTTGACTCTCTATGGATGGACAAGAAACTCACTTATAGAATATTACGTCGTTGATAGCTGGGGCACATATAGACCTACTGGGAATTATAAAGGCACCGTGACCAGTGATGGAGGTACCTATGACATATATACAACTACGCGAACCAACGCACCTTCCATTGACGGTACTGCAACTTTCACGCAGTTCTGGAGTGTCCGACAGTCGAAGAGACCGACTGGGAGCAGCGTCGCTATCACTTTTAGCAACCACGTTAACGCATGGAAGAGTAAAGGAATGAATCTGGGGAGCAGTTGGGCTTACCAGGTGTTAGCGACAGAGGGATATCAAAGTAGTGGGAGCTCAAACGTAACGGTTTGGTAACAAGTCAATTGATATTGCTAAGGCCTGCCGGTCTCACAGCCGGCGGCTTTATCTATTTCAATAACGGATACTACCTAAGGAGATATAACAATGAGAAAACTATTCATTTACTTCTTAATGGTAATTGTGGTTGTTATCAGCGCTTGTTCGCAAGCAAAACCCGATAATAACTCATTAGAAAAGTCTGAACACTTTGTATTAGTTAAAGGCGGGACTTTTATGAACACAAAGTCTAACTACTATGGAAAAAGTGTAACCATAACGAATTTTTATGTCGGGAAATATGAGGTAACTCAAAAAGAGTGGATAGAGGTAATGGGCAGTAATCCCTCAGAATTCAAAGGCGACAATTTGCCGGTAGAAATGGTAAGTTGGTACGACGCTGTTGAGTATAGTAACAAAAGGAGCATACAAGAAGGGTTAAAACCTTATTACAATATAGAAAAGATAAAAATAGACCCCAATAATAAGAGTGATAACGATAATATGAAATGGACAGTAACGATCAATGTGGGAGCTAAGGGTTACCGCTTGCCGACAGAAGCAGAATGGGAATATGCGGCAAGTGGAGGTCAAATGAGCAAGAGTTACACATACAGCGGAAGCAATAATGCCGATGAAGTAGCATGGTATTGGAAAAATGCCGGTGATAATTACTTATCAGGTGATTGGAACTGGCCTCTGATCGAGAACAATCATAATAAAACAAAACCTGTCGGTGACAAGAAACCGAATGAGTTAGGGCTTTATGATATGTCAGGTAATATAAGGGAATGGTGCTGGAACTGGTACGGAGACTTTGATAGTAATAGCGGGTCTTTACGGGTTTTGAAGGGCGGCGGTTGGATGGGCGATGTCAGCAGCAGCGAGTTATCTTATCGGGGTAAGTTCGAGGCAAACGGCATGGGTCCCGATCAAGGTTTTCGTCTGTTTCGTAGTGAGTAGATATTTTATTTTAATTTATAAATAATTGTAATACACTATGTTTTGGTTATAATTGAAACAGAATAGGTGTGTTACTAGATAGTGCCTTGGTTTGGTATGACCCTAAACAGGAGCGCTTACATCCTTTCTGCAAATTTCAGAGTATAAGGATGGTATATATGAGCAATAGAGAAACTAAAACAGACGTTATCTTAATTGGTGCCGGAATCATGAGTGCGACCTTAGCGACATTTCTGAAAGAATTAGCGCCAGAATGGGAAATTACCGTGTTTGAGAAGCTCGAACATGCTGGAGAAGAGAGCTCTAACGAATGGAATAATGCAGGAACAGGGCATGCGGCACTGTGCGAGCTAAACTACACTGTCGAACAACCAGACGGATCTATAGATATAAGCAAAGCAATCCAGATTAATGAACAATTTCAGCTTTCCATGCAGTTTTGGTCTTATCTTGTAAACAGTGAGCTGATCCGTAATCCGCAAGACTTTATCATGCCATTGCCTCATATGAGTCTGGTTCAAGGGGAACACAATGTAACGTTTTTAAAGAAACGTTTTGAAGCGATGTCAAATCATCCTTTGTTTCAAGGGATGGAATTTTCGGATGTCCCTGCCAAGCTGATGGAATGGATTCCCCTTATTATACGTGATCGTCCAGCGCATGAGCCTATAGCAGCAACCAAAATCGATACTGGAACGGATGTCAATTTTGGTGCTTTAACGCGCATGTTGTTTGATCACTTAAAGAGTAAAAACGTCAATATCAAATACAAACATAGCGTTGATAATATCAAACGTACTAGTGATGGTTCATGGGAATTGAAAGTGCGAAATGACAGCGGTAACATTGAACGCCATGCAGCAAAATTCGTCTTTATTGGAGGCGGGGGAGGGAGTCTGCATTTACTGCAAAAATCCGGTATTCCTGAAGGAAAACATATTGGAGGATTCCCGGTAAGCGGAATGTTTATGGTGTGTAATAATCCAGATGTTGTCGCGCAGCATCATGCAAAAGTGTACGGCAAAGCTAAGGTTGGAGCTCCTCCAATGTCGGTACCACATCTTGACACCAGATTTATCGACCATAAAAAATCGTTGCTATTTGGACCGTATGCTGGCTTCTCACCCAAGTTTTTGAAGACCGGGTCTATGTTTGATTTGATAACTTCCGTAAAACCGAATAATCTCATAACGATGTTGGCGGCAGGTGCAAAAAGTATGTCATTAACAAAATACCTGATCGAGCAAGTGATGTTATCAAAAGAAAAGCGTATGGAAGAGTTACGAGAGTTTATCCCGAATGCTAGAATCGAGGAATGGGATTTAGTAGTGGCGGGTCAACGTGTGCAAGTTATCAAAGATACAGAAGCTGGCGGCAAGGGTACACTGCAATTTGGGACGGAAGTTATTACTGCTGCGGATGGCTCAATAGCAGCATTATTAGGTGCTTCTCCCGGTGCTTCTACTGCTGTTCACGTTATGCTTGAGGTCATTAACAAATGCTTCCCGCAACATATGAAACAATGGGAACCAAAAATCAAAGAAATGATTCCTTCATATGGTGTGTCACTAATGGACAATCCAGAGCTTCTGCATGAAGTCCATACTTTAACAGAAAAGGCGCTTAGTCTAAACGATGCAGCTAAAGGAGTTCCATCTGTATGAAGTCTCAATCTTCTGACCGTATTAAACTCCCGCCAGGATTTTGGGCGGGCTTATGTCAATTAGGGATTGCCGCGCACGACGTTGCTCGCACAGCAGGCCTGCCGCTCACTATTATTACGGAACCAGTAGTCACCACCACTCAGTATTTCGCGATCTGGCAGGCTTATTCCGATCTTATGGGTGACACTGCACAAGGCATTATCAAGCTTGCGACTGTTTTTGAAACAGCGAAGTACCCCCCGACCGTCTTAGCGACTTACCATGCTCGTGACTACCGCGACGCGCTTAACCGTATGGCTCGCTACAAACAAATGTGCCCCCCTGAAAGCTTACGTATCACCGAGGAGGGTGAGCACTGTACAATCGAACTGGAATGGCTGAATACCGAGCAACCCGGTCCGACGGTGCTGGTTGGTATCACGCTGGCATTTCTCCTGGAGCTTGGGCGCCGGGGCACAGGTCAACCATTGACGGCGCTGTCCGTCGAATTCTCGCATCCTATGGGCGATGTACAAGCTCTTGAAACTTACTTTGGCTGCAATATCCAGGTAGGTGCAAAATGTAACCGATTGACGTTACGTCGAAGAGATCTGGATCGCTCCTTTGTCTCGTACAACGAAGAGTTGCTGGAGATCCTGACTCCCATTCTGGATCGATCGCTGGGTGAACAGCAGCGCAGCCGCTCCATTCCCGAGTTGGTCAAATGGATCATGAAACGCACCCTCACAGGAGGGCACCCCGACATTCACGCTATCGCGAAGGAGCTCAGTATGAGCGATCGTACCTTGCAGCGCCGGCTTACTAACGAGAATACGAGCTTCAAGCATCTGTTGACACAAGCCAGACATGAACAGGCACGGGGGTACTTGGCAGACCCCTCACTCGATATTAAAGAAGTGGCTTTCTTAATTGGATATGAAGACCAGAACTCGTTCTACCGCGCCTTCCGCCTTTGGGAAGGGGATACTCCAACAAATTGGCGTACTGAACATTTAGGTGCACTCCCAACCTAACCCATCCTGCAGGATGCTAGCATAGACTGAGTATTATCGCTTGGCGTGTTCAGCAATAATTTTGGCGTAATCTGCTAGTTACTGAACCTTCCAGACAAGGTAATATAATCTCTATCCGGAGCACAACACTGTTCGTAAAAGGGGAAATGGATAATGGATATGGGATTAAACAATAAAACAGCTTTAATTACAGGATCAACAAAAGGAATAGGTAAAGCAATTGCCATTGAACTTGCCAAAGAAGGCGTTAATGTCCTGATTAATGGACGGAATTATGAAGAGGTAGAACGAACTGTAACTGAACTGAAGTTAGATTTCCCAGCTACCTCTCCTCAAAATGCTACAGCCGATATTGTGGATACTCAGCAAAGAGAAGCCTTATTTGCAAAGTACCCCAATATAGATATTTTAGTTAATAATATGGGTATTTATGAAATTATGAAATATGAGGACATTGACGATGAAATATGGGAAAAATACTTCCGTACCAATGTTCTTGCAGCAAATGGATTATCTAAATTTTATTTACCTAAAATGTTGAAAAATGATTATGGCCGCATTATCTTTATTGCGAGTGAAGAAGCATTGAAACCTTCAGGACAAATGCCTCAGTATGCAATGACCAAATCCATGCTATTATCCTTGTCAAAAAGCTTATCTAAATTAACAATAGGAACAGAAGTTACCGTGAATACAATCATGCCAGGACCCACACTCTCTGAAAATGTGCATCAAATCATTGATGCTCAGTACCCTAATGAAGGGTTGACTTTTTCCGAAAAAGAGAAAAAATTTATGACCACAAACCTACCTCAATCTGAAATACAGCGATTTATCAAGCCTATTGAAATAGGAAGACTAACAACATTTGTGTGTAGTCCTAATGCATCTGCATTTAAAGGTGCTCCAATCCGTATGGATGGGGGAATGGTACCGACTATTTTTTAAAAAATACAGGTACACATATTTCGCAATAATCGTTGTTAATCATATCACCAGTGTATCTTTCAAAAATCGGTCTGTTGTCAATTTGATATTTACTGTTTTGTAAATTTGTAAAAATTTCAGCCCATGCATTTTGAATATCTTCCGCTGTATGTTTTACTTTGCAAATAACATACTCCCCAGCGGAAAGTTCACTTTCACTGATAGAATTATCAATTCGATAATCGTTTGAAATGACAATACAAGCATCATATCGACAGCTTTCAGGAGGTGTCGTCTCTGGGTTATCTTGCGTAATTCCGAGTATTATTGCAGATTCAGTAAGTAGATTTTTCTCCTTAGCCCAGTTTTTTAACTTTTTCATTACTTGAATGTTTGCAGGACCATATGGACCCACTTGCCGCACATATGCGATGCGATATCTTGGAAGCTTTTCGATTTTAATATTCATATTTTCTTGTTCCTTTCTGTATTATATTTAATACATTTCGAATGCTATCATGATATAAAAAAATAATCATTTGATTTTTTTTGAAGATTTGTTAACACGCAAAAAAGAGGTATCCCACTGGGATACCTCTTTCGTTTAACAACAATTATCTAGCCAACCATCCGCCATCAACATTAAGGATGTGGCCGTTCAGGTAATCGGAAGCTGCGGAAGCCAAGAAGACCGCAGGGCCTTTAACATCTTCAGGAGTGCCCCAACGTCCAGCCGGAATACGGTCCAAGATAGAGTCGGAACGGTTCTGATCGGCACGAATCGGTGCGGTATTTTCTGTAGCCATGTAACCAGGTGCAATCGCATTGATGTTCAGACCGGAACCTGCCCATTCATTGGCAAAAGCTTTGGTCAATCCGGCAACGGCATGCTTGCTGGCCGTGTACCCAGGAACATTGATGCCGCCCTGGTAGGAAAGCATAGAACAGATGTTGATAATTTTACCGTTTCCTCTTTCCAGGAAGTGGCGGCCGGCAATTTGCGACAGCAGGAAGACGGTATTCATGTTCAAGTTAATCACATCGAACCAGTCTTTTTCGCTATGGTCTTTAGCCGGGGCACGACGGATCATACCTGCGCAGTTGACGAGAATGTCAACGTGTCCAGTCAGTTCAAGCGCTTTGTCAAACATCGCTTGAAGGGTGCTATGGTCACTAAGATCGGCTTCGATACTAAGCGCCTTAACGCCATAGGCTTCAGCAGCTTTTACTGTTTCTTCACTTGTATTAAGGGAAGCAGAGATTACATCTGCGCCCGCTTCCGCGAAGGCTAGAGCGATACCTTGTCCAAGACCTTGAGCAGCACCGGTTACGATTGCTGTTTTTCCTGCCAAACTGAATAATGATGACATAATAAATTACCCCTTTAATAGTTGGATTGGTGTACTTCTTATCCGCATTCGATGGTTATCCCTATGTTGCGAAACTGTGCCGCTATCTCAGGGGAGAGCCCCTTATCTGTTAAGATGACGTCTACCTGCTGCAGGGAAGCGAAGGTACGCAGAGCAGTTTGTCCGAATTTATGATGATCTACAACCGCAAATACTATACGTGCTGTAGATACAAGTGCTTGCTTATATTCAATGAAATCTCCGGTATAGATAGAGAGCCCTTGCTCGATATTAACCGCTGTTGCGGAGAGAAAAGCTTTTTGAATGTTCAGGTTCTTCACATATGAGACCGCTTCGGGTCCGGCCAGCATATTGCGGACACGGTACCCACCAGGTACAACGAGGCGGATGTTATCTTTGGAAACCAGTTCGCTGATGATGTACACATCATTGGTGATTACCGTTAGAGGCATGTTGTCCAGCCTCCGGGCAATTTCAAGCGTCGTGCTTCCGCCGTCCAGAGCCACGATATCATCCTTCACAATATGGGCTAGTGCGCGCAGGGCAATCTCCGTTTTTTCCTCAGAATATTTATCCAAAGGATCTTTAGAGGGCAGAATACCAAATTGATCGCTTTGCGCCAGCACAGCACCGCCGTGTACACGCATAATCAATCCTTGCTCCTCCAGCTTGCTTAAATCCTCACGAATTGTTTTTCCTGTGACCTGGAGCTTGTCGCTTAGCTCATTTACCGTTACATCTTTCTGGTTCAGCAGAACTTCCATAATCATCTCGTGCCGTCGTATCGGGTTCATCCGCCTGCCTCATCTTTCCGTAAGTGATTTACCTCTATTGTAATTCTTTCATGGATACGGGGTCCATATCATCATATCTTTTGTTGTCGCCAGCCATGCTCCAGATAAAAGTGTAGTTATGAGTACCAACACCGCTATGAATGGACCAGCTTGGTGAAATAACAGCTTGCTCATTATGCATAACGATATGGCGAGTTTCTGTTGGCTGACCCATCAAATGAAACACGATAGAATCGTCTGGAAGGTCGAAGTAGAAATACGCTTCCATCCGGCGTGGATGAGTATGGGAGGGCATAGTGTTCCACATGCTGCCTGGTTTAAGTTGGGTCATGCCCATAACCAGTTGTGCACTTTGCACGCCATTGGCATGGATGAAGCGGTGTATAGTACGTTCATTAGAGTTCTCAATACCGCCCATTGCACCGGATTCGGACTCGCTTAGTGTAGCTTTTGCAGTAGGGTAGGATTGGTGAGCCGGTGCGGAATTCAAGTAGAACTTTGCAGGTTTAGCTGCGTCCGCGCTCTTAAATACTACATCCTTGGAACCTTGACCTACATACAGACATTCTTTCGTATCTACTTCAAATTCTGTTCCATCGACCACAACGGTACCCTTACCGCCAACATTGATAATACCGAGTTCCCGGCGTTCCAGAAAATAAGTAACACCAAGCTCTTTAAGATCAGTGGTCAGAACAACATCTTTTGTTACGGGATTCGCACCGCCAACAATCATGCGATCCTCATGTGTCAGAACAAGTTTCAATTCATCTGGAGCAAAAATGACAGGAATATGAAATTCCTCGCGTAGGCGTTCGGTATCAAACTGCTTAACCTCATTAGGATGGGAAGCGAAACGTCTTTCCATTGACTATTCAATCTCCTTCGCAAACATATTTTCGTTCGTATAGGTACAATTTACTCCATATCAGTTCATTTAGCAAGTGATAATCTTTTTTATTAGGTTTATTTTAGTGTGTAATTTGGTATAGTGATTGCCATATGAACTGAAAGCGTGCACAATAGAGCTAAAAAGCAATGGATCTATAAAATGATGGAGGGATAATCTTCGATGGCGGATTTGAATAGTATGCAAAGTCCTTATAAGGAACGGCAAACAGAGATTATTTACGCAATAGCGCTGGAAGCAGCGAACAGACCGTTACTGGAAAGTGGCTTATGGTTTCACGATGATGTGCGCAATAACTTCTATTATGCTTCCTATCTATTTGCTGCCACGGTAGAAGCTTCGCTCGACCTGTCTTTTGACAGGGATGAAGCGAAGCAGAAAGCTCAGGACGTGATGCTTACGACACTGCTGCTGCAAAATAGAGTACCAGGGACCGTACTCTACGGTCATTGGCCGTTAGGCTTAAACCCTGTTCCCAGAGAAGCGGCACCACATGAGTTGCCCGTAGAAATTATGGGCAGTCTGATGGTTTACTTCTATAAGAAGTACGGAGCGCTGCTCAGCGGTCAATTGCGTGTAGCTTTCAATACGGCTTTCGGGCATATTTATCGCAGTGATTTCTTCCGCAAGCCTGTAGTGACTTTCGGGCATCATGAAGCCAAATATACGGCTGCGAAGCTCATATTCGGTAAGATGTTCGAGGATGACGAGCTAGTGGAGGACGGGCGCCAGAGCTTGAAGGATACGCTGTTCTACATACAATCCAAAGGGATGCCGGAATACGGAAGCCTACCTTGGTTCTGGCATTGGATTCAGGCTTTTACCTGTGCGCTGGAGCTTGGTGATGGTACAGATGAAGATTTGCAAACAGCACTTCAGGAAATGCTGGATCACCTCTGGAGTGTGCGGGCTGATTTCTATCTGCAGGGTGCCTGGGTTGGTTCCCATTCACGGGGCTGGCCGCATGATGTTCCAGGTGACGTTAATGCACTTCACGATTACGTGCAGTTCGGAGATTTCCCGCTGCCAGAAGAAATGCCGCGCACGGAATATGCCGGATTTTTGTTCTATGAAGCACCGAAGCAGGTCCGTGCTGCTGCACTGAACCGTCAGTCACCAGTAGAAGTAAAGAAGCTTACGCAAAAGATAGTTCCAAGTGACCCCAATCCTCAGCCCTTATTGCATTCTTATGCTTATATTACAGAGCACTTCGCAACAGGTGGCATGTGGGAGCGGGTAGAGGAATTCGATAATGAACAGCAGCGTTGGGCCTTCTCCTTACCACTGAGCGGCCAGAGCGGAGTTAACCAGTTGTATTTCTTCCACCCCGGTCAAGGCTACCATGAAGGAGACCCCCGCCATCAGAGTCGTTATACGGAGGTTTTATACCACCAGAGTGTGATTATAGCACTTTACCCGATCCCGGACGGGGAGCAGAATACAATTATCGGTGTACTTCCGCAGGGGAGATGGCTGGAGCGGCCCAAGGCCCTATTCGGGCAGGCGGGCGAGGTCTATTTTGCCATTTACTTGTCACATCCGTATCAATTGCTTGAACGTTCAAGATATATGGAAGTCTCTGCTGAAAATATGCCTGGCGGAGTCGTAATAGAGGCACTAAGTGTGAATAAAGCGGTTGAGCTTGGAATCGGTGGGCTGGAGCCATTTGCAGAGGCCATGGATTTGAAAGCTCCGGATTTCAGGTTGGAGGTAAAAAGTTCTCTTCAGGTGGAATATAGAAGTTTGGCGGGTGAGCGGCTGCAGTTAATTGCTAGTGGGACAGAAACTGCTAAAGCGCTCATGAATGGAGTCCTACGTTCATTCGACGGATATTTGGTATAAGGATAAGGGACAGTTTCTGTAAGTCATGATTATGGCTTGCAGTACTGTCCCTTTTTCTAATCCATAATTATTGAAACAATATCAATATAGGTATGAACTGATAAGT
This sequence comes from Paenibacillus monticola, assembly GCF_009664975.1. Lineage (GTDB taxonomy): Bacteria > Bacillota > Bacilli > Paenibacillales > Paenibacillaceae > Paenibacillus_AQ > Paenibacillus_AQ monticola. The sequence continues at coordinate 100,241 of NZ_WJXB01000006.1, read as the reverse complement.
CAAGAAATTCATTATTCAATTGAATCAAGGGTCTAAAGAAATCCAAGAGGTTTGTCAGGACAATCGTCCCTGTCTGCCCGTTATTTAGCACCACTTGTTTCCCAATTAAGTGAGGCAGCAGATTTTTGATAAAGGTATGTGTGATGGCAGCGTCTAATTCACCAAAGCTCATCCGATGAAGTTCTCTGAGTACATAGAGGAGATTCTTTCTCTCCTGATACACTCGGTTTGAGGTCATGGCATCAAAGATATCAGCTACAGCCACTATTTTAGAATAGAAGTGGATATCATCGTATTTTTTTTGCAAAGGATAGCCTGAACCATTTAGTCGTTCGTGATGTTCTAGAGCAACAATAGCGAAAATGTTATTGTCCCCAAGCGATTCTTGCAGGATCTCATAGCCGTATGTAGTATGTTTTTTCATTTCAGCGAATTCATCATTCGTAAGTCTATCCGGTTTCAAGAGAATAGCATTATCGACTTTACTTTTTCCAATGTCATGGAGATACCCGGTTTCACCAATTAATGTTGCTTCCTCATTATCCAATCCTAGCCAGGTAGCAATGAAATAGGAGAATATACCGACCTGAACACAATGCTCATAAGTATATTCATCTTTTTTATTCAAGTGGAGTAAGAAAGAGAGGAGATCCTGTTCATCCTGAAATTGCAATAACAACTCCGAATACCTTTCATTAACAAAATCTTTAGAGATAATGCCCTCCGTCCGGACGGACTGAAATAAATCCCTAATGCCCTGAATGGCATTTTTATAAATCTGCAAATGCTTGGGATATAACGCTTGCATGCGGTATTTGGATTTTGGATTTTTATCCTTTTTGATTTCGATATAGTCAATATTGTGCTTCAACAATTTCCCTCTATCTTCTTCACTAATAACCTTATCGGTAGGTAAAAGATGCAAGCCAGATAAATTATATACATCACCACCCAATACATCTCCGATTTTAAGTTCAGCCACAGATATTCGCATAGTTTCACTCCCAAAAAAGATTGTTGATTCCAGGAAATAGTCATTATGACCTAGTTGATTATCCCTATAATATCATATAGTTTGTTGTATTAAATATCTATTTTTAAAGAAAACTCGATCGAGTTTGTGGGATATGGGAACGCTTACTATACCGGGATATGAAGCAGCAACTGTTGCTTTTGGAACGTAAGCAGAGCAGTTGACGGATGCCAGAAAAGGTGCAGGCATGTTATAATCATTGGGAGCATTCATACGCAGTACTACCGTAACCTGTAATGACTTATTGGAGGAATCGTGTGGCAAAACCAAAAGTGTCCAAGCGTCCGACCAGAGATGAATTTGTGCTGGAGGAAATAGGCAATCAATTGACCGAAGCAAAACAAGAGGATTCTGAGATCGTATTGACTGTATGGGGAAAAGAAGAACTGGTACGCGGACACATTGTGTTAATGGATTCGCGCACAGGCAAAGTACACATCAGCCGATCCGAAGAGATCACAAAAGTTCCTTTTATGGATATTATGCAAGTCAATTATCCCAGAGATTAGTTGGTACGGTAAAGGGGTCCTTTAAGCCATAAATGGCAAAGGGCCCTTTGTTATGTGAAAATCGTGAAAAAACTAAGTATAAATACGCCTAGAGAAACCACAATAAACAGGATAGGACTATGAAAAAGGTGGTTTACCTTAAAGGAGCGATTCTGAAAGCATGAATCGATTTGGAAATTTATGCGTACGGAAAGCCCGTATGATATTAACAGCAATCCTTATTACTATAGGAGTATTCATTTGGTATAAATATGAGAGGGCTCACCCCGAAACATTCTTTGGAACAGGAAAAGGATACAATTTGATTGTAGTTCAGCTTGAATCTTTTCAAAATTTCGTGCTGAATACGTCTATCCAAGGTCAACTATTAACACCTGTTATGAATAAGTTATCGTCAGAAAGTTTATATTTCCCTCATATCTTCCAACAAATAGGTTCTGGAAATACCTCGGATGCGGAATTTATAAGCAATACCTCAATTTATCCAGTGGGGGCAACTCCCATGTCATCCAAATATGGAGATCGGTTACTTCCCAGTATGGCGAGGTTGCTGCATCAACGGGATTATGTTGCGAATACGTTTCATGTAAATGATGTGAGCTTTTGGAATAGAAATCTAATGTACCCAGCACTGGGTTTTGATAGGTATTATGATAAACCGTATTATCAACAAGCGAAATTTAATCGTTTTGGTGCCTCAGATGAGGAATTATATCGGGTAGGCATCCATAAACTGAAGTCTTTAAAACAGCGTCACCAAAAATTTTATGCTCAGTTTGTGTCCGTGTCCAGTCATGCTCCTTTTACGATACCAGATGACAACAAGCGACTTAAGCTGAACCCAGAATTATGTAAGAAACCGTTAAGAGATTACTTTACTGCTATAAACTATGCCGACTATGCGCTTGGCACCTTTATCGATCAACTGAAAGTAGCAGGATTGTGGGAAAAGAGTGTAGTAGTCGTATATGGGGATCATTTTGGTCTTCATAAAAAGAAATTTAATCCAAAGGAGATTAGTACAGCCTTAGGGATTAATTATCATAAACAAATAAGTACATTTAATGTGCCGCTTTTGATTCATATTCCTGGACACCACCACGGAAAAATTATAGATCAGACCGGAGGTCAAATTGATATTCTGCCGACCCTTGCCAATATCATGGGCATCGACCTGAGGGAAGAAGGGTTTATAACTTTTGGGCAGGACTTAATAAATATAGATCACAATATTATTGGGATGCGATATTATATGCCAACAGGAACATTTTTTAACAATGAGGTTCTCTTTATTCCTGGAAAAAAAGGTTTTGAGGATGGAAAGGCAACATCGCTCAGAACCCATCAGCTCTTAGAAGACATTACACCCTATAAGACTGATTATGACCATATCATTCAATGGATGAAGAAGTCAGATAAATATGTACAACAGCTGCCTATTCGAGCGGAATTTGAATAATAACGGTTGATAAATAGAGCGGGTGTCCCTACTGCCAAAATGGCTTCGGGACACCCGCTAAATGTTTACGCCTTAACTGTTTCTGGTCTCTTTACTTGTAGTGGAGGAGGGATAAGCCAACCCTTTTCCTTGTTCATATGCAGGATTTTAACTCCTAGTGCTGCTTTAGTGAGGTGATACTTAGCAAATAAAGCCCCAATATCCTCACGGATAGATTGCCCCATTACCTGACTGCAGGCGACTAATCCTACGGCAATGTCAGCAGCGATTTTTGCAGCTATCTCAGGATCTGTAAATCTTGCACCTACCGGAATATCTTCAAGTTTGGTTTGAGGCCGCTCAGGCATAACTGGAGCGGATGCAATACCGTTATCCGCAAGTAATTTATCACATTCACTACTTTCAAGCTCCGCTTGGTCAATAAGATCTCCTAGTACTTTCTTCAGATCGTGGTCACCGCTGTGATATCCATAAGCCCGGTAACAAGATATTGCGCCTTTTGCTACCATAGAAGCTTGCCAGACACTAAAGATTTCTCCATAATGCATGGGTTCTTCTTTGGAATTACCGCCTAAAATACCTGTCATAACCATGCTCCTTTGTTCTTTAATTTCAAACAAGTTTAGTATGCCGGAAATACACGAAAGTATTCTCCCAAATCACTCTATATAATGCTGATTTGGCGAGGTGTACCAAGAACCAACTAGTCGGCTAGTGCGCAATCCACTTTCTTGCTATAGTTGTATTAAATGAATAGTCAAAAGAGGTGGATAGATCGTGCAAGTTACCAAAACAAATGCCATGCGGATACTGGATGCCAAGAAAATAGAGTATGAAGTCCTGATCTATGACAATGAAGATGGAAATATTCACGGAACAGCTGTAGCTGAGAAGGTTGGTCGACCGCCGGAGGTTGTATTTAAGACATTAGTTTCCCATAGCGGTCCCCATCTTTATGTGTTTGTAATACCAGTTGCGGAGGAGTTGGATCTCAAAAAGGCTGCCAAGGCAGCCGGGGAGAAGAAAATTGAGATGCTGCCGGTAAAAGAATTGCAGAAATGGACAGGTTATATTCGTGGCGGCTGCTCGCCAGTTGGCATGAAAAAGCTGTATCCCACTTACATAGACAGTAGCGCAGCGGCATTGGACAAAATGGCAGTTAGCGCCGGAAAGATCGGTATGCAAATGGAACTTGCACCGTCGCAGCTTGCCGGAATTGTTGCTGCGGAATTCTGCGGGTTGGTTCGTGGCTAGACCTTAATCCAGTTTGTCATCGTTCTCCTCTATTTAATAGAGGGGGGCTATTTGACGTTTGCACTTTATCAAAACTTTATGAAACTCAAGGCGGTTCTTTATCATTTTGGCATAAGGATTCTATTCTGAGTTGCTACAATCAACTCAAAGAGGAGGAAGAAGTATGACAAACATCGTTCTTGAGACAAAGGATTTAACAAAGGTTATACATGGAAAACCTATCGTATCAAATGTAAATATCCAAGTGAGTACTGGTGATATATTTGGTTTTCTAGGACCAAACGGGGCTGGGAAAACAACGACAATTCGCATGATTACTCATCTGGTTTTTCCAACATCAGGGGAGATATGGATCAGTGGTCTTTCATTAAGAGAGCATTTTAAAGAAGCTATTTCAAAAGTGGGGTGTATCGTCGAAAATCCGACATTTTATCCCAATCTATCTGCATATCAGAATTTGAAATTAAGCGCCGCTCTTTTAGGGAATATACAAAACGAGCGAATTGAAGAAGTGCTTACAATTGTCGGACTAGCCAGCCAGTTGAAACAAAAGGTCGGAACCTTTTCGCTGGGAATGAAGCAAAGACTAGGTATTGCTAATGCTATTTTAGGGTACCCCAAGCTTGTCATCCTAGATGAACCAACAAATGGAGTTGATCCAATAGGGTTGAGAGAAATGAAGGCATTAATCAAAGAACTTGCAAACAAAGAGAAAATTACATTTTTCATCTCCAGCCATATGCTTAGAGAAATGGAGGATCTATGCAACAAAGTAGCGATCATTCAAAAGGGGGAAATCTTAGCACAAGGGCAAGTGTCGAGTTTGCTGGCTGCTTATTCTGTTGTAAATTTAGAAGATTTATTCTTACAGATCATACAGGGGGACATCAACAATGACAAATATCGTAACACTCTTGAGATTTGAAACAAAGAGGTTGCTGAGATCGAAGATTTCCTTGCTATACGCCGTGATCTACGGAATATGTTTTCTGATCTCTGCCTATTTTTATTCCATGTACGGTTCTGAAGGATCTGTTCTCGTCACGTCCAATGGTCAATCTTTTGCTATACAACATTTACAAGCCAGCTTTTTGTTTACAGGTGTATTTGTAGCCATTTATGCTTCTAGTTTAATTCTGCAGGAGAGAACTAAAGGTACGATTAAAAATATACTGACAAGACCCGTTACACGAGGTGAATTTTTTGTATCTCGCGCGTTATCCCTGACCGTATTTGTCATCTTCATTAGCTTTATGATGATCGTTATAGGCTACATTGTTGGGACTGCTTGTTTTGGCTGGGGAGATTATATGGAATTTGCTGAGGTGCGTTATACGCCCATCGAAGGACTATTTCAAACTCTAAAAGCTGCTCTTGCCTTTAGCTACGCGTATATAGGTTATGGAATGATGGCTTTAGTGGTGTCCATGTTTATGGATCAAATGATCACTAGTGTAACAGTGATGACTCTGCTGATTATGGTGGGACAATACGCTGAGGTTTTACCTAATATGAAGGCTGGAGTCATTATGCATCAAATGCTGTTTTACCATATAGACTTATTCCAAGAATCACAGGCAGTTGTGATATTGAATGGATTTGTTATAGGATTATACATTCTTGTTTTCTTCATCCTGGGGTTGGTAACTTTTCGCAAACAGAATTTGAAAGTATAGGTGATCTCAAGTGAAAATAGCATTAATAAATGAAATCAAAAAAATCATCTGGAGAAAAAAGTTTCTTGGGGTTCTATTCATCCTATTTGTGGCCGAGCTGCTTTACTATTACCGCATAAGTAAGGGGGGCAATCCAGAGCAGTATATTTCTGGAATACAAATATCATATGAGTTTTTCCAAAGCATTCGTCCATTCTTTTGGATTCTGGCAGTCTATTTTATCTGCGATATCATCAATGAAGATTACCACTACGAAATGATGAAAACAGCCCTAACAAGAAAAATCACTCGAACTGAATATCTTTTTTCAAAATTTCTTGTGTCTGTAGCTACTGTGGAAGCTTTATTTTTATTTATAATGTTGTCAGCCGGAGGAATAGGAGGGTTATTCCATGGATGGAAGCTATTGATTAATGATGGATCCACTCTATTTTCTGGAAATGTAGTCCTGTTATTTTTAGTGGGTCTCATTGGTTCATCGTTATTAACGATCGGCGCATTTACGGCCATTTGCTTATGCATAATTGTGGCTTCACAAAAAGCATCCATATCGTTAGGGTTAGGGATGTCGCTTATTTTTCTCATGTTGCTATTGGAAACAGATGCCAAGCTGTCACCCTTTCTAATTTCAAAACAGATTATAGAGTTACCCCTGCATATGATGAAGGGTTCAACTCTTTACCATTTGCCCGGTATCACTCTGTTTCTTATACTGATTATTGTTGGTGTATCATGTAGTGTGAGCATGTTCAATAAACAAGACATGTATATCTGATCAGGAGGTATAGTCAGTCCAGTGAAATATAAAATTATGATCGTCGAGGATGAAGTGGAGTTGGCAGAGATTGAACGAGATTTTCTGTTGGCTGAACAATATGATGTGTTGTTATGTCATGACGGGAACACGGCCTTTGGGCTCTTTCAACAATACCAACCGGATATTCTGCTTCTAGACATTATGCTCCCCGGAACCGATGGAATCGAGATCTTACGGAGAGTCAGAACCGAATCGACAGCGATTGTGATCATTACCAGTGCGAAGGAGTCTGAATTCGATCGGATCTTAGGTCTGGGATTGGGTGCGGATGACTATATGACCAAACCCTTTTCGATCAAAGAAATGGTAGCTCGTGTTAAAGCACAGCTACGTCGATCGTTTTATTTTAATGAGAAATTATCAAATACAGAGCATGTTATTGGCTTTCAAAATATTAAAATCGATTTGAAATCCAGGCAGATTATGAATGGTGAAGCGGAAATCTTTTTAACGGTTAAGGAATATGATATTCTCGTTTTTTTACTACAGCATCCCAACCAAGTGTTTACACGAGAGCAAATGTTCGAGCATATCTGGGGAACCTGGGAGGTAGGGGATCTAAATACGATTACAGTACATATTCAGAAAATTCGTGAAAAGCTTAATGATGCAGAAAGTATTGTGACTGTAAGAGGTGTAGGCTATCGGTTTAATGGTGCAATGTTATGAAGAAAAGTATCGTCAGTCATCTACGCGGTTTAATTATTGTCACGATGGTTATACCGACATTCTCTTTAATGTTTCTTATCAGTGAATATCCAACAAACTTGTTCCCTATTTTTTTTATAGGGTTTTTATATGTGATGTTAGTCTTGATAACTAGCTTCTATATTAAGCACAAGATCATTGATCCAATCTCCGTTTTAGGTGAAAATGCCAAAAATATCATGAAAGGCAATATGTCGGAGGAAATAGATTATCATAGTGATGATGAAATCGGGCAGTTTGCGCTAATTTTCAAACAAATGAAAGACCAACTCCTGGAAAATGAGCAATCAAAGCTAAGGTTCGAGGAGGAACGCATGCAGTTTATCACCAATATAACCCATGATCTAAAAACACCCTTATCCTCCATACGCGCTTATGTAGAAGGACTTCAAGAGGGCATAGCAAAAACGGAACAGGAACAGACCAAGTATCTGGAGATTATTGACCGAAAGGCCATCGAAATCGAATCTTTAATAGATCAACTAAAGCTCATTGATGTTGGTGAACCGATACATTGGGCAGGAAAACCAGAAAAAATTGCTTTTCGAACATGGCTAGAGGATAACCTCGTGTCAGAACTGGAGAAACCATTGTACCAGCATTCCAATTTCCACACGTCTATCGAAGTTGATCCACACTCTTTAATTTCAGCTAATTCACAAGACTTAAAACGGCTTTTGAATAATCTGCTGGATAACGCTCTCAGATATCAGAAGGACGTATTAGTATTAAAGGTATTTGAAACACCTGACAAAATTTGTTTAGACATAGCTAACGATGGTTACACCCTCTCAAATAGTGAGGTTAAACAGGTGTTTGAACGTTTCTATACCAAGGAAAATGAGATCGGGAATCCCAAAGGACATTTAGGGATCGGCTTGCATATTGCTGATAATATTGCTAAATCAATGAGATCCGCTCTATCTGCTGAAATAAAAGATGAGTTATTTCATGTGATGTTGAGTATCCCTAAAGTCCTTTAAGTGCGAATTCATGATTATTGCTGCAATCTTAGAACTGTGCGGCAAGTATGCCCAAATATTCCTTCAGTGCCAACCCAGTTGTGGAGACCGCGCCCGGTGAGGGGACAAACTTGCTGAGATACAGTGCCATGGGTCTGCTGGCTATGTAATCGGTGGGATACGCTAGAGGCTCTAGTCCGACATGCTTAAATTGCAGCATCGCCCGCCACATATGAAAGCCGGAGGTTACCAACACCGGTCGGTTGAGCTTGTTCGCTTGCATGATTGCGGCCGTGTTGACGGCATTTTGCTCCGTGTTCAAGGACTGATTATCGGTCAAAATATCTTGCGCAGGGATGCCGAGCTCCAGCAGTTGCCGTTTGGCAATGTCAGCTTCATTGCCGCTGTCCGCAAATACCTGACCACCGGAGAAGAGGATCGGCAGCCCGGTCTGCCGATAAAGACGCACAGCGGTTAACAGCCGATTGGCTGCCGAGCCTAGCAGGTTGCCTTCCCCATCAAGATCCGGTGTGCCAGCGGTGGCACCTCCACCGAGCACGAGAATAACATCGCCCTGCACGGCCGTAATATCTGGCTGTGCATATTTTTGTTCGAGGCTGCCAATCAGCGTATCGCTTACCAGATTAGTCATCGACAGATACAGCAGCAGTGTCACACCGAGCAGTACGAGTGCTGGACGACGGTTCTTTTTCCAAATCCACAGCACGAGTCCTAACAGCAGGACGAGGAAGATTCCGGGAGGAAGCACGAAGCTATAGGCAATTTTGATAAAGTAGATCAAAGGGATCAACCGCCTTTTTAAGAATGATTATGGATAGTATTGTACCATGCTTCATCTATATAGATGCTTCAAGTAAGCGGAGGGTGCTTCACCTAACACCTTTTTGAATACACGGCTGAAATAATAAGGATTCGGATAGCCTAAAGACTCGCTGATTTCGGATATATTCAATGAAGTGCTGCGCATCAGTCCGATGGCTTTGTTCATTCTAAGCTTGGTGTGGGTCTCAATAATGGTCTGGCCCGTTCTTTGCTTAAACATTGCGGACAGGTAGCTATAGTTCATCTTCATATATAAGCTGAGCTTGTCTCCTGCGAATTCTTCCCCGCAATGCTCCGTCAGATAGGCCATGACTTTCCGGGCCGTATGTTCACTTTTTCCGCGAACACTCTCTTGCTCGCCTAAGTTCCATGCTTCTTGCAGGTCCATCAATAGCTGATACACCCGGAGACTACTCTGTGTCATCCAATGCTCTTTCAAGTAATCATAATGCTCTAACAGTAGCTGCAAACGGTTCTCCAGTGCCAGCTGAACAGGCGAATAACCGTACTTGGGCAACGGAAACCGATACTCGTAATAATTAGGATAATAGAACCCTAATTCAGGCAGGGGAGGATAGTCCTTGTAAGCTATGGATTCCTCAAATACAGTATGGAAATGAATCCAGTACCAGGCCGTACCAGCCGGAGTTTGGGGCAGCCCCCAATGATGCCGTCCTTGTCGCAAAAAAAGAAATTGCCCCTGCTGAACAACATACTCCTGTCCCTCTTCAATCACCTGCATTGTGCCTGCGGTAACGTAAATAAATACGTCATAATCAAGCGTCCGGTCAGGATGGGTGTAGAGGCTAGTAGTCTGATTCCAGCCCATATCGCGCACGAGCGGAAAACGGTCCGCACCCAAATAAGTAGACTCATCCACATTAACACGCCCCTTCGATCTATCGTCACGATGAATTAAATAACCACAAAAAAGGATATGTAATCTGATATTACGTCCATTCACCCTCTAAATCAAGGAGATATAATTAGTTGTATATCCAAAATAAAGAGAGGGTGCAATAAATGAGTAAAGTTATGTCAACTTTTCCTGCCGGACAAGTCCGGCTGTCGCCTGGCCCCATCCAAGCGCGATTCGAACTGAATAAACACTATGTAATGAGTCTGAGCAATGCCAATCTGTTGCGGAATTTTTATCTGGAGGCGGGATTATGGAGCTATAGCGGGAATGGCGGGACGACAGCAGCTTCGACCACAAGTATGGATAGCCCTGACCAGTGGCATTGGGGTTGGGAATCGCCGACCTGTGAATTAAGAGGTCATATCATGGGGCATTGGTTATCTGCTGCCGCACGTATTTACGCCCAGACTGAAGATATGCTGGTAAAGGCCAAAGCCGATCATATCGTCAATGAACTAGCCAAGTGCCAAGAAGCTAATGGGGGAGAATGGTTGGCTGCTTTTCCAGAGACGTATATGCACCGGATTGCCAATGGCAAATATGTCTGGGCACCTCATTACACAATTCATAAGCTGCTGATGGGATTGTATGAGATGTATTCCATTGCTGGTAACGGGCAGGCGCTGGAAATCATGAAGGGAATCGCCGCCTGGTTTTATCGCTGGACGACTAAATTTAGCGGTGAGCAAATGGCTGATCTACTGGATCTGGAAACGGGTGGCATGCTGGAAACTTGGGCCGATCTATATGGAATTACCGGAAACGAACAGCATTTGGAGCTGATCCGCCGATATGACCGCCGTCGCTTCTTCGACGCGCTGTTGGCGGGGGAGGATGTGCTAACGAATAAGCATGCCAATACGCAAATTCCGGAGATTTTGGGCGCTGCGAAGGCCTTTGAAGTGACGGGGGAGGTGCGCTACCGAGAAATTGTCGAGGCATTCTGGAAGTGTGCCGTCACTGATCGTAGTTATGTCTGCACAGGTGCGGGGGATGATGCGGAGCTGTGGATGCCCGCGGGAGAGATGTCGTCACGCATGGGCGTGGGGCAAGAGCATTGTGTGAATTACAATATGATGAGGCTGGCACATACCCTACTGCGCTGGAGTGGCGATGCAGCCTACGGGGATTACTGGGAGCGGCGCTTCTATAATGGTGTGCTGGCACACCAACATGGGGAGAATGGTAGAATCTCTTATTTTCTGGGGATGGGTGCGGGCAGCCGGAAGAATTGGGGCTCGGAGACCGGACACTTCTGGTGCTGCCATGGGACGCTGATGCAAGCGAATGCGGCTTACGAACCGATGATTGTTATGGAAGAGCAAGCGGGGCTGGCGGTTTGCCAGTGGATTCCGGCAACGGTTCACTTCAAACGGGGAGAGGCCAAATTGAGTCTGCAGCTGGAGCAGGATGGCCAGTATGGGCTGCATCCACTTAGCGGTTGGTCTGTGACAGGCATGACGGCGATCACGAAGGTGAATATACCGCCAATTCCGCGGCATCGTCCAGATGCTTTCATATATAAGTTGACCCTTACCACCAATCAAGAGACAGAATTCACACTGAAGCTCAGACTCCCCTGGTGGGTCCGAGAAGGAGCGAGCATTACCGTAAATGGTGTGCAAGAGACTGGGCTATTTGCACCGTCCTTCTTTTATGAGATCCATCGGGTGTGGAGCAGTGGGGATATTGTTTGTGTGGAGTTGCCCAAAACGCTGGTTACCGAATCACTACCAGATCGTCCGGATGTAGTAGCTTTTATGGACGGGCCCATCGTGCTGGCTGGTCTCGTCGATGAGGAAAGAACATTGTTTGGCATTCAAGAGGAGCCGGGCAGTATGCTTACAGTAGATCGAGAACGAAACCATAGCTGGTGGAATCAGGGCTATTACCGGACGATCGGCCAGGAACGAGGAATCCGCTTTATTCCGCTGTTTGAGGTGAAGGATGAAGCCTACACGGTGTATTTTCCGGTGAGTGCTAAGCGATTGAGTCCAACTTCTATAGAAACTGCGGTTCGCTCTTAAGAAACTTCATTCCGACTCGATGCATGAGGTCTATCTTGTCTGGTATCATAAGAATAGAGCTAAGTAGGAGGACTGCAGTATGCACACGATTCGGGTAATCTTGGCCGATGATGAACCGGTTATTATACGGGGCTTAAAAAAGCTGCTTGCTTGGGAGCAACTAGGGTTGACCATTGTAGGCGAAGCCAGTGATGGTTATGAATTGAAGCAGCAGATCGAATTATGCAATCCTGATCTGATCATCAGTGATATAAGCATGCCCGGATTCACAGGAATTGATATTATTCGGGAAATTCATGATTCTGGTAAGCCGATAAAAGTAATTTTCATCAGTGCTTATCAGGAATTCGCCTACGCACGGCAGGCCATTCAGTACGGTGCAATGGATTATCTGGTCAAACCGGTTAATAAAAACCAGCTGGAGCAGGTCGTAAGCCGTGCCGTTTCTCTCATTCGGCAGGAAACCGAAGGCGAACGCAATAAAAAAATGCTTAAATCTTATGAACAAAAAAATCTCAGATTAACCATTGAAGAGTTGTTAGACCGGCTGACCGATGGGAACAAGGGGACAGCAGAAACGCTGCTGGAATTGGGGATCACCGCTATAAGTCGTTATGTGAGCATCTGTGTATTGGAGACGGATGAATATACGGGACAGCCCTCGCGCTGGGAAGAGCGGGAACGCAAGCTGGTTGAATTCGCGCTGTCCAACATTATTAAAGAAACCGTAGATCAGATCGACAACAGCTATATGTTCCGCAAAGGTGAGCGCTTTTGTATTTTGCTTCAGCATGAGCATTCGGGAGAGCCGGAGAGATTGGCTGAAGACCTGCACGGCAAAATAAACAACTTTCTGAAATTGCCGGTTTCGATTGGAGTCGGCAATAATGTAGAGGGAATGGATAATGCCGATGAGTCTTATCGCAGTGCATTGAAAGCGCTAAATCGCAAGTATTTTGTAGGCTTGAATCATGTAATCTCAAGTCTGGTGGAACAGTTCGAAGGCGAAGCACAGACATTAACCTCTCTAAATGAGCTTCAGTCCGCGCTGAGAACGGCATTGAAGTGTCAGGATAAAGAGCAGATTGTTGAATGCACGAACCAGTTGCTGCAGACGATCCGATGGTTAGCCGTCGACAGTAAGAATCAAGCCGTATCCAGTGTGTATAATACGATTGTGCAGCTGGAGCAAGAATTGGCTGATTTTGGCGTCGAGGCTAATCTTGCGGGTCAGGATAGCAGTCCGATGCTGGAGAAATTAACTAATTATGCAACGTATACAGAGGTCGAGCAAGCATTTACTGTAATCCTGGATAAGATGTCCGAGCAAATTGGCCGCCGCATGGTTAATAAGGAAATGGTGCAGCTGTCCCAAGTCAAAATATTTATTGAGGAGCATTACGCGGAGAACATCACACTGGAATCCATAGCAGGCATGATGTTCATGAATCCCTACTATTTCAGCAGTTTTTTTAAGAAACACACCGGACAGAACTTTAAGAATTATGTGACTGAGGTTCGTATGAACCGTGCGCTCCAACTGCTGCTGCAGAGCGATATGATGGTCTACGAAATTGCCGAAAGTGTAGGGTATAACAATGCCCGGCATTTCAGTGACATGTTCAAGAAGAAATACGGCAAACTGCCGCAGGAATACAAACAATCCTTCAAAAACCAACAGCAGCCGTAAGAAGGAAAGGGGATGCCTTATTACATGTTCATCTGGGGCCGCAGATCCAAAAGTATATTTGTTAAATTCTCCGCCTCCTTTATACTGGTGGGTCTGATTCCGCTATTTGCGCTCAGTTTTTTTTCAGTTCAGACCTTTTCCGGCTATGTTGAACGTTATACCACCAGCAATCTGCAGCAAATGGTGCTGTATATGGGCTATAATCTGAACTCTGCCTTCAATCAATACAACGAGGTCTCCAAGCTGATGTATACGGGCCGTTATGAGGGGTTTATTGAGAGCTACACGCAGAATCAAACCTATAATGTGAATGAACTGGAGCAGATTAATTCCATTCCGATCGAATCCTTTCTGAAGACTGTGCTCTACAGTGACCCTTATATCACGAGTGTTTATTTTCAAAGAGCCTTGGATGATAAGATTTATTATCAGGATAAGGAGAACCGGGGAATTACATATGATGCTCTACCCTATAAAGATTGGCTGACGGTAATGGCTCCAAATCCTTCCCAAGTAGGCATATTTCCGACCCATCCCGAGAATTATTACGCTGGTTCGAAACGAAGTGTCTTTACAGTTGGGCGAAGTCTGATCGATATTTCTGGCCGGGTCACCAAGGAGCCAAAGATTGTCGGAACCTTATTTCTGGATGTGGATACCGCCATGTTCAACCAATTTTTCAGAGAGCTTAATCTGGGAGTTAAAGATGAGCTGTTCCTATTGGATGGTGAGGGGAATATCTATTTCACCAATGAGGATTCCGTAAAGAGCACTGAAGGATATCGAACCAAAGAGGATAAGGAAATGATCGTCCTGAAGGAAGCTATTCCATTCTTAAAAGGGAACGTGATTGCCCGCATTCACCGGGATAATCTGTTCGAGCAGCTGTTATCCGCCCGTTTGACCGTATTCATTGCGATCATCCTGTGTTCGATTGTCTTGATCGTGATGGGGACGTGGTTCTCGCGGCGGCTGGCCGCACCAATCAGAAATTTAATCAAGCAAATGGCCGTTGTCGAATCCGGCAATCTCGATACTCAGATGGTTGTAGAGAGCAACGATGAGATGGGCAGACTCAGCCATGGCTTCAATCGAATGGTGGAGCGCTTGCAGGTATATATAGATGAAGCGTATGTTGCCCAGATCAAGCAGAAGCAAACAGAACTGAATGCCTTGAAAAGTCAGATTCGCCCACATTATTTATATAACACGCTGGAAGTCATCCGCATGAATGCGGTTGATAAGGATATGGATGAAGTGGCGGATATGATTCTAGCGCTCTCCAACCAACTGAAATATGTGATCGACTACGGGGAGGACCGGGTAAGTATACGGGGTGAACTTGAACATCTACGCGATTATTTCTATATCATTTCTGTTCGGTTCGAGAACAAATATGAGCTCCGCTGCGATATCTCGCCGGAAGTGGATGTGGAGTGGTATATTCTGAAGCTGTCCTTGCAGCCGATTGTGGAGAATGCTATCCAACATGGACTTCGCCAGCAGGGTAAAGGCACGGTGGGCCTGACCCTTGAGAAACAAGACAACAAGCTGCTGGTTACTATCTATGATGATGGAATTGGGATGAGCAAGGAGAAGGTCCAGCAGCTAACTGAAGCCTTGGAGGATCATACTACACCAGGGAAAAATGTCGGGCTCAAAAATGTGCATGAACGAATGCGTTCACTCTATGGGGAAGAATACGGTTTATCCATCAGCAGCCGCGAGCATATCGGGACTTCGATCCTGCTATCCTTTCCAATCGTGGACAACCCAAACTTTATAAGTACCACTACGCGAATGGAGGACTGATTGAGGTCCTTCGTTCTTTTATGTTGTGGGGTTATTTCGTAAATACTTCTTAAATTCACCGCATATCCGGCTTAAAAAAGTTCATTCTAACAACGAATGATGAATGCTATTCTATTTACAGAAGGAAACGCTTTCTAAGCGATGATGCGCACATCGGTCTTTATGTTTCCGCGGTTTACTAAAAGGGGAGGCAACTATAAAATGTTAAAACAAACAATGACGAAATTGTCCGTATTGCTGCTTGCCACAACAACAGTACTGACTGCCTGCGGTGGAAACAATAACAATACGACCGGCAATGCGACAAATGCACCAGACTCAGATACACCTGCTACAGAGGTTGCCAAAAAAGATGTCAGCTTCACTATCGGCTATGCATCCGGTGATCCGGCCACGAAAAAAGCCATCGCGGATACGGTTAAAAAATTCACGGAAGCGAATCCAAACGTGACCATCAAGGATTTAAGTGAAACTTCATCCGCAGCTTATCTAGACTGGCTGAAGACAAAAGATGCGGTTGGCGAATTCCCGGATCTGGTTGAAATGCGGGACACTCAAGTGTTTGCCGATGCCGGTAAAATCGTGGAACTCCCAGCGGATCTGCTTGATTTATTCGAAGCTCCACCGCAAGTAGAGGGCAAGGTGTGGAATGCACCCATGCAGGTGAATGCACCTCAGGGCATTATTTACAGTAAAAAGGCGTACACCGATGCTGGTATCACTGTGCTTCCCAAAACCTATGACGAATTCATAGCCATTCAAGAAAAATTGAAAACATCAGGTATTACTCCGCTAGTTGTAGGCGGCAAGGATATCTTCCATATGGGCTTCTGGGTCAACAAATTCCTGATTGACGATGTATATTCCAAAGATCCGGATTGGAACTCCAAACGCACAGCCAAAACCGTAAGTTTCACAGATGCCAACGTAGTGCAGGCCATGACTGATTATAAAGATCTTTTCAGTAAGTATGTCGATAAAGGCTGGTTGAGCACCGGTGACAACCAAACGGCTTCGATTCTAGTCTCGGGCAAAGCGGCACAATTGTATTCCGGTACTTGGATGTTCACACAGATTGCCGAAGCCGATCCAAGCTTTGAGTTCGGTTTCTATGCAATCCCTGACCGTGAAGGAAAAGTGAATGTAATTGGTCTACCCTCTCCGGCCGGTTGGTCTTTATCGACCGACGCAGTTAAGGATGCAGACAAAACCGAAGCGATTAAAGAGTTTATCCGTTTCTTCTTCGCACCTGAACAATATTCCGTATATTTGGCTACAATCAACGCCATCCCAGCTACTAAAGAGAACGTAACTTATGAAACAAGCGAGCAAATGCAAGTGGCCCTTGATCTTGTTGCTGATCCGAATGTAGTCAAATCCTTGGCCATTAACAACTGGTGGGGTGACAACCTGATTCCTCCACAGTTCCGCAATTGGTACTATAAGCTGTTGCAGGAGCTTGTCCTAGAGAATGGTGACGTCACCGATTATATGAAAAAAGCAGATACAGAGTATGACACCCAAGTGAAAGCTAATCAGATGTAATAGTTACGCTTAAGAAGAGAATCCTCTGCTACCAAGCGGAGGTTCTCTTTCTACCAAGCGTGTCCTTAGGAGGGAGAGCACAACCATGGCAACATCCATAATAAATGCGGACAAGTCAGTAATTGCCACTCATAAAAAGAAAAAGAAAAAGTGGCAGTCTTACGCACTGCTGTTCATCTTGCCATCATTCATACTGTACACATTATTCGTTATTGTTCCTACAGTGGGGAGTATCTATTTAAGCTTTACCTCATGGGATGGTATTAGCTCAGACGTTCGTTACATCGGCTTCGCCAACTTCGTGGAAATCTGGAATAGTCCACGGGTTCATAATGCACTTAAGAATACAATGGTCATGACCATTTCCCTGGTGTTACTAGAGAATATCGCGGCAATTGCCTTGGCGATGATGGTTGATAAAGTGCGTTGGTTCCGCAATTTATTCCGAAGTGTATTTTATTTCCCAACACTGCTAAGCGGGATTGTCATGGGTTTTGTCTGGTCGATGATTCTGAACTATAACTTCGGTGTGTTTAATCAGATTTTGGATCGAATTGGATTGGGAAGCTATATCGTTGACTGGTTGGGTAACCCCAAATATGCCATGATTTCGATTATTCTGTCTACGGCCTGGAAAGGCGCGGGCTACTATATGATCATCTATCTTGCTGGATTGCAGGGAATACCACAGGAGCTTAACGAAGCGGCCAGCATAGATGGCGCAAACGGAAGACAGCAATTCCGCCATATTACCTTCCCGCTGCTCGCGGGATCAATGACGGTGTGCTTGGTGCTCTCCATGATCAGCGCATTGAAAATTTTTGATCAGATTGCTGTAATGACCGATGGAGGTCCAGGCTTTGAGACTGAGACGTTAACTTATATTATTTACAAGGTAGGCTTTGGTGAATTAAGGCAGGGATTTGGTACTGCACTGGCGATGGTCCTGTTCTTAATTATTCTGATCATTACTGTTATTCAAGTGAAATTTCTCCAGAAGAGGGAGGTGCAGCTCTAAGATGACCATGCAGACTCGCCGAAGAATAGCCGAAATCTCACTGTTCCTCATTACGCTTATAGTTGCGATCTTATTTTTCTTTCCTATCTTCTATAACCTGATGTCAGCGTTTAAGAGCAATGCGGAAATTATGCGTGATGCGGTTGCTTTTCCGAAGACACTTTATCTGGATAGCTTTAAATACCTGTTAACGGAGACAGAATTCCCACGGGCGATCTTGAACAGTTTGATTCTGACTGGAGTATCTATTGTTGCCCAAGTATTGATTATTCCGATGGCTGGATATGCCATCGAGCGCAGAAATGTAAGATGGACCCGTTTTATATTCGTCTACTTTCTGGCAGGGATGATGATTCCTTTTCAGGCTTATATGATTCCCTTGTTCAAAGAGCTGAGAATGCTGGGGCTGTATGGCAATCTTGCAGGGCCCATCTTCATTTACGTGGCTGGTGCGGTAGGCTTTGGCTGTCTGTTGTACACGAGCTTTGTAAAAGGCATCCCGCGTGAGATTGAGGAAGCAGCTGA
The DNA here is from genome assembly GCF_009664975.1 of Paenibacillus monticola. GTDB lineage: Bacteria > Bacillota > Bacilli > Paenibacillales > Paenibacillaceae > Paenibacillus_AQ > Paenibacillus_AQ monticola. The sequence goes on along the minus strand of NZ_WJXB01000006.1, from coordinate 81,444 downwards.
GATTGACGGCTGTTCCCGCTACGGCATTTTTTGGAAAATTGTATTTCCTCTGCTAGGGCCGGTAACGGCAAGTATGGTCGTGTTGAACGGACTGGGAATCTGGAATGACTTCCTGATGCCAATGCTGGTCCTACCCTCCGGTGAGGCGAAGACGATGGTCGTAGAAATCTACCGTTATATCGGTGAGTTCTCCTCGCGTTGGGACATGATTTTTGCCGGAACGGCAATGTCCGTAATGCCAGTGCTTATTGTGTTTATTTCGCTGCAAAAGTATTTTGTCAAAGGGATTGCTTCCGGGGCGACTAAAGGCTAATATCTACGGTAAGTAAGTATACATTTAATCCAAATGGGATGTCTCTGTTAGCCAGATTTTTGGTCAGAGGGCATCCCTCTTGCAGTAATAACAGTCAAAGTGGAGGGATTTCTAATGTTAACGCAAACCGAACGTTGGGGTATCTTTGAATTGACTTTGCAGGGGCCGTCGGGCGGCAATCCATTCATGGACGTTAAGTTGTCCGCAACGTTCAAATATATGAACCGGACGCTTACCCCCGAGGGCTTTTATGATGGAAATGGCGTTTATAAAGTTCGCTTTATGCCTGATACAGTGGGCGAATGGACGTATATCACGCACAGCACGGTTCAGGAACTGGACGGAATCTGCGGAGAATTCTCCTGCGTGGAGCCGACTGAAGACAATCATGGCCCGGTTCGCGTGAAGAACCGTTATCATTTTGCCTACGAGGATGGGACGCCACACTTTTCTTTTGGCACAACGTGTTATGTCTGGAACCATCAGAGCCAGGAGCTTCAGGAACAAACGCTGGAGAGCCTTAAAGCTGCGCCGTTCAATAAGATTCGCATGTGCCTGTTCCCCAAGCATTATGATTACAACTCTAACGAGCCTGAGCATTTTGTCTTTCCCGGTTCAATCGCAGACGGATGGGATTTCAGCCGGTTTGACACTGAATATTTTGCCGCCTTGGAGCAGCGGATTATTCAGTTGCAGCAGTTGGGAATCGAAGCCGATCTGATCCTCTTCCACCCGTATGACCGATGGGGATTCTCCACAATGGACGCTGAAACCGATGACTTTTATTTGCGGTACATCGTTGCGCGATTGGCTGCATTCCGCAATATCTGGTGGTCGATGGCCAATGAATATGAATTATTGAAGGAGAAGCAGATGGAGGATTGGGATCGTTTCTTCAAAATTGTGCAGGAAAATGATCCGTACCAGCATCTGCGTTCGATTCATAACTGGATTGTCTTCTACGATTATAACAAACCTTGGGTGACGCACTGCAGCATTCAGCATACAGAGTTATTGCTTACCAAAGAATGGAGAGAGCAATTCCACAAGCCGGTGGTGGTCGATGAATGCCGTTATGAAGGGGATATCAATCATGACTGGGGCAACATCACAGCTGAAGATATGGTCCGACGCTTCTGGGACGGAATGGTGCGAGGGGGTTATGTCGGCCATGGCGAAACCTATGTTGGTCATAAAGGAGATAGCGAAGGCCTTGATGAAGTTCTATGGTGGTCGCATGGCGGCAAGCTGCATGGAACAAGCCCGGAACGGATTGAATTTTTGCGGCGAATTGTCAATGAAGGTCCTGTCGGTGGTCTGAATCCTGTCCCGATGTCAATGTTGGATGGACGAGCAGGCGAGCCGGGTGAATATTATTTGTATTATTATGGGAGTCAGCGTCCAGCCTTCAAAATTCTTGATCTGCCCGAGGACCGTGAGTTCTCTATTGAAGTGATTGATAGCTGGAACATGACGATTACTCCGCTTGAGGGGACATATAATGGGAAATTCCGTTTGGAGCTTCCGGGCAAACAATATATTGCGCTTAGAATTCAAAGGAAGTATGCATGAGAAATTGCAAAGTAAACTAAAGTTAATGAATCCACTTCTTCACAGGTTATTTTCTTAACTTACCTGGTATTGGGATATGCTTAATGGACTCAATTGGATGATATAGTAGCATCCATGGACCTGAGAAACGCATAACAACCTTAATTTTTTGTCGGGAATCCCGTTTGTAACAATGGATAGGGCACTTGGCACAAGCCGTTTTCTCCTCACCGAATGGGCAGAGAGTTAGTCTATTCCTAGCATAATCATTTAAGTCCTGACATTCCTCGCAGAACGTTTTCAGATGATGTTTTTTCTTGCAATATATACGAATCATTTTTGAAACGAGTTCTTTTTCTCTGCGAATTTTAGGACCATCATTCAACTGTCGTTTCACTTTTGTTGTCATGTTTGAAAGATCCCTTTCAATGTTATAAGAATATATTACACATTAACTATATCACTAGAATAGATCTGGGCAAACGGACGGGAAACGAGATCTCAATTTCATGTGGAATGAAAAGCGAGAAATAATTTGCGGAATGGGCTAATGAGAGAGAGGCAGAAGCTATTGAATAGACTTTCAGAAATACGAAAGGCAATCGAGGAACTATCCTCTCGGGAAGTAAAACAAGCCCTCTTGATTATCATGCTACAACTGGATTTGGATGAAACAAACAATGATGCCAAAGCTGATGTATATGAAAGCTTGAAGGAACTCTACAACGAGCTTCTTGTTCCCAAAAGTATACGGCTGCCCTGTGAGTTGGATACTGCTGCCACTACAATACATATTGTTTTTGGAGATTCTATGGCTGGAGGTTTGAAATTAGCCATTAAGCAACAAGGATATACGGACACGAACAAGGTGATTTCGCTCCATGATCGTTTTTCTATGGGGCCGCTATGGCAGCTTGATAAGGAAGCTGGACGGTTGAATAGAAGCCAGTGGTTCAGGGACAATATTAATGATGGTTACGATGATGTTGATAATGATGGAGCTGAATCTTATTATCGAATCTTAACGGAACAAATGGCTGGAATTCCTGATCAAGCCTCTATTGTGATATGGAGTGGTAACAATGCTTACGAGCAGGTTGGGTTGCGGTATGCTGTTTATTTGCTAAGAAACCGTCGAAATGGTCTATTCGTATTTAATGCTGGTGAGGTTTGCAACAGAAGGTTCAATCATTCGAATCGATCCATTGACTATTCACACACAGGTGAAATTCCCCATGAAAAGCTGCAGGTTATTTTTGGAGAAATAGAGGAAGGGGGGCCTATCGCTTACGAAACAAGACACATACTGGAGCGTGAATGGTTAGCGCTTGCACAACACCATGATGTACTGCGTATATGGAATGGAGAACAGATCCTAAACGTCGATGAGAATTATTTTGATTCCTATCTACTAGAGACTGTAGAAAAACTACATAATGAAAGGTCAAATCAAGACTTTATTAAAGCAGCAAGGATAATTGGCGAAGCACTCGGATATTGTGATCAATATATTGGTGATTCCTATTTCGAATATCGACTGAGGAATCTTATCTACAAGGGTGAACTGGAGATCAAGGGGGTACCGCGAGCGATGAGGTATTATAGTGTAAGGCGCAAGTGATGCTAATAAAAAAATTGGTGTATAAAGAGCAGCCCTCACAATGGGACTGCTCTTTATACGTTCAGGAACGTCGGAATAGTGCTATTGTTGCGACATATTATTTTACCCGTTTAGGACTCGGCTGTAAGTCGCCGATACCCCATGGGTGGTAGGCCAGTCCAACGTTTGAACTGTTTGCTGAAATGGGAGACGTCTCGATATCCGAGCTGGTGGGCGATAGAATCCACAGATAGGCTGTTGTCCATTAGCAGCAGCTTGGCTTGCCGAATAATCAGGCCAGACAAATATTGCCGTGGGGACATGCCATAGATTTGGTGGAAGGTGCGATTACAATGAGTAGAACTGTAGCCTAGGCTTGCGGCAATGCCTTCAATGCCCCCGTTTCGCTCTCCTGTAGCTGCCGCTGAGAAAACGGAGGCTTGGAGCAACCCTTCAATGGCATTTGCCAGGGCAACAGTATTTTCCGAAACCCCAGACTGTGTACTTCCTGCTGCATTAGGCATTTCCGCCAGCACCCAGCCGCTCAGTGCGGTTAAGAGTTGCAGTGAGGCATGGAGTGTAACCAAGCGGTTCCGGTGCGAATCTTCCGATTCAGATAGTATGGTCGAGCTGATAATCCCATCCAGCGCCGAACGGATCTCCCTAAGCTCGGGAGTGTCCCCACTGAGGCTGACCGAATCAGCGGTTAGTAAAGAACGCCGTAAAGTCAGATCATCGATATCAAAATGCAAACAATAGTAGGTCATTTCACAACCCGGGTCTGTGCCGAGGCTCGAATGCTTGACACCAGGGCGGATAAACAGAATATCGCCGCTGTGCTGTACAAAAGATTGGCCCCCGACCAACATATGCTGCTGTCCTTGAAGAGCTACGTTGATCTCAAACATAGGATGGGTATGTTCAGGATATTGCCATAACGCATTTACCTTGCGCCAGTGTGCGGCAAAGATGTGAAAGGCCACCTGGATGTCAGCTGACATCCGGCCGTCAATGGAATTTTGTATCCCGGGTTCAATTAGGTTCACTAGTAATCCTCTTTTACAATGGAATTATAGCTTCATTATAACATAGCACTATGCTCAGGTTTGATTTGCCCAAATAATAGAATGCTTTAACCCTGTTATGCCTGGAGCAATGCGGATACCATTGAAGTAGAGCCCGGATCTTTGCGGGAACAATGCTGGAGGGAGTGCATTTACGTTATGTCACACAATCAATTTTTTAATGCCCATCATTCACCGATCGGTGCATTTGCAAGCTTTACTTTAGGGTTTAAGGGGGCCAGTGGGGGCTTTGACCTAGAGCAGGGTAAACCGCCTAAACAGAATATATTTATTGGCTTGGAACGCAAGGATGGCACAGGCTTTGATACGCTCCCATTCCATGCGGAGGATGGGGAGGATGAGAGTAAACGCTACGACATCGAGAACCCTGATCCTAATCCCAACAAGCCGCATATCCTCTTTCCTTTTTCGGAACAAGAAATCACTAGAGACTTCCGCTTATCTACAGATAGCTGGAGTGCAGGGGATCTAACCTTCCGTATTCTGTCGCCGGTACGTCCTATCCCTAATCCCGAAACTGCCTCCGATGAAGAACTTAAAGATATTCTGTTGCCTGCGGTGCTGGTTGAGATTGAAGTGGACAACACCGCATCGACATCCGAACGGCGCGCATTCTTTGGTTTCCAAGGAAATGATGCTTATAGTGCGATGAGAAGGCTGGACGGTTCACCTACACTTACAGGGATTGGTCAAGGGAGATTTCTGGCAATCGCAACTGAGCAGGGAACAGTCAAGTCAGCCCTGCATTTCACGATGGAGGATATTCTGTCGGCAAAGCTGCAGGAGAATTGGTCCTTCGGACTGGGGCAGGTTGGGGCGTTGATTATGGACGTGCCAGCAGGTGTGCGGGAAACTTATCGCTTTGCCGTGAGCTTCCATCGTTCAGGGTTTGTAACCTCCGGAATGGACGCCTCTTACTACTATAATCGCTATTTTAGCAATGTAGAGTCCGTGGCGGAACACGCCTTATCCAGATTCGATGTCTTAAAAAATGAAGCGGAGCAAGCTAACCAAATGTTTGTGGATTCCAAGCTGTCCGAAGACCAGTCCTTTATGCTGGCTCATGCGATTCGCAGCTATTACGGTTCGACTCAGCTTTTGGAATATAACGATAAGCCTTTCTGGATCGTCAACGAAGGCGAATACCGGATGATGAATACCTTCGATCTTACCGTCGATCAGCTGTTCTACGAACTGCGTCTGAATCCTTGGACCGTGCGCAATGAGCTGGATATGTTCGTGGACCGATTTAGCTATGAAGACACCGTCCGCTTCCCAGGTGATGCTACGGAATACCCAGGCGGAATCAGTTTTACTCATGATATGGGGGTTGCCAATGCCGTCTCCCGTCCCGGTTATTCTGCATATGAGCTATATGGGATTGATGACTGTTTCTCCCATATGACACATGAACAACTGGTCAACTGGGTGCTGACTGCGGCAACCTATGTTGAGCATACCGGCGATTCTGCCTGGATGGAGCGCAATCTTAAGGTTTTGGAGAGCTGCCTAGACAGTATGTTGAACCGCGATCATCCCGACCCTGCACTCAGAAACGGTGTGATGGCACTCGACAGCTCCCGCACGATGGGTGGAGCTGAGATTACGACCTATGACAGTCTCGATGTGTCGCTGGGTCAAGCACGGAACAATATTTATTTGGCAGGGAAATGCTGGGCAGCTTATCTAGCCATGGAGAAAATATTCAATGAATATGATCGCACAGAATTGTCTGCTATTGCAGGAACTCAGGCAGAGAAGTGTGCAGCAACCATTGTGGCAAGTGTCACAGCGGATGGCTATATCCCAGCCGTTATCGGCGAAGGCAATGATTCCAAAATCATTCCAGCGATCGAAGGCCTGGTGTTCCCATACTTTACCGGCTGCAAAGAAGCGCTGGATCGCAATGGCCGATTCGCCGCCTATATTGGCGCACTCGACAAACATCTGCATGCTGTACTTCAGCCAGGCATCTGCCTCTTTGAAGATGGCGGCTGGAAAATCTCCTCCACCAGCAACAACAGCTGGTTGAGCAAGGTGTATCTCTGCCAGTTCATCGCCAGAAGTATTCTGGGTCTGAAATGGGAAGAGAGTGGACGCAAAGCGGATGCGGCACATGTAACTTGGCTGACCCATCCAGAGCTGTCCATCTGGAGCTGGAGCGACCAGATCATCTCCGGCGAAATCGCTGGCAGCAAGTATTATCCGCGGGGTGTAACGGCGATATTGTGGTTGGATGAGAAGTGAGAAATAGAATGAGAAGCTGAATAGGAATGATGGACGGGCCTCCGAGGGGGCCCGTTTGGTTTGTGTATGGAGAGGATTGAGAATTGTTATGGTTTTTGGTTGGGGGATTTAGATCGATTGGGAGAGCGCATTGCTGGCAGCGATGAGGTCAGGGGTTCGATCCCCCTATTCTCCACCAATATCATGGACTCTTAGCTCATTTGGTAGAGCAGTTGACTCTTAATCAATTGGTCCAGGGTTCGAATTCCTGAGAGTCCATCACAGAAAGAACGGCAGAGATGCCGTTCTTTTGCTGTTTCGGGGATTGTGAGGAGCAAGCAGGGAGTAGAGGGGGATTACTGACCTGCAACCACCACTGGCAGGGCTGCTCACAGAAGATACCAATAGCGACTAACAACGTTGAGACCCATCCGCGTCCACCCTAACAATTAATCATATCCGGCTTCCGCAAACTAGTCATCGATTCCCTGAACTGCTACATAACATCTGACGCGATATAGCAAAGGAACAAACCGAGAAATTTATTCGAAAGAAGCCATTAAGGATTTAATTATTGTAAGCGAAGAGGTATGGGAACGCGCTCAGCAAATTCGCAATGCACGAAATCCCGTTAACCGCAAGAAAGAAGAAAATCATTATGTGATCAATACGATCAAAGGCGAACTACTTCTGGTTGGTATGATCCGCTGTGGGTATTGTGGTCATCCGCTAACTACGACTTACAATAAGAAATCTTATCTGACAGCAGATGGTATTCTGCGCCAATGGAGTTCTGCTAAATATAGATGCTCGGGTAAAGCCGAGCATAAAGTGAAATGTACAGGACAAACTCTCTATTCGCCCAAACGTATTGAAGGAGTGGTTCTGGACGAGGTTTACGCTTATCTGGACTGGCTGGAAAGCTACAATCTGGCCGATGAAATCAAGGATCTAAAAAAGGGGGATATCGTACTGGAAATGACTGCTTTACGAGCAGCACAGACCGAAATGTCAAGGTGAACAAGCAGTTGGAGAAATTCAAGGAAGAGGTCATCAAGGTACTTATGGGTGAAAGTGAGTTTACTCCAGATGTATTGAGTCCACTGATTCTACAGACCGAAGAGAAGCTCCTTGTGCAACAGACCAAGGTTTCCAAGGCAGAAGCCGAACTAAAGAGACCAAGGAGATCCGTCAGAAAGAAGTAGAGTCTCTTCAGAAGCATATTCCAGTATGGCGTAACGTATTTAAGAATGCTTCCACTCCCAAAAAGAAAATGATGCTCAGCACCATCATTGAGCGTGTCACCGTCTTCCGGGATACAATCAAACTTTCTTTCAAGCTGGATATTGGTTCTTTGCTGAGTACGGCAGGGGTAACCTATAACGGCGTTGAACTGTTCGAGGATGTCGCTAAGCCGGTAAGTAAAGTGTTGACCAAGAGATTAATCTTAAAAAGAAGAAGTAATCCCAAAATGACAAGTTCCTGAATTTATAACTACAGCCTATCACTAACGCTTAGTAGGCCTACAGACTTATCTGTGGGCTTATTTTTAATACCAAATTCCACCAAAAATCGTGATATAGTAGAGATACGAAATATAGAATTTATAGAAGGATATAACAAAAAAGTTTTAATTAGGGAGTGAATATATGATATTGTTTAATACTAATCATTTAAAGGCTTATAACTATATTATCCATCATTTTTTAGAATTGGAGATTTTCAATGGAGATGAATACATAGATATTGGAGACAAACTTGAAATAATATTACCCAAATATTTGTTCAGAGAACAATATCATAAATGCATAAAAATCTTTGAAGAATTATTTAGATGGACAGAAGACGAGTTTTACCACAACATGGGAGCTTTTCACGAGTTAGCTTTGTATAATTTCGTTAATTATTTGGCAGATATGAGGGAGGATGTGGAAGAATTTGATAATATATATTTTGATGACAAATGTCATTCATTAATCAAGGAGGCTAGTCAATCAGACTTTAACGAATATGATGATATGTCATTAGAAGAATACAAGGATAATTACTATAACGTTTTTTATTATTCTGATTATTTATTCGAAGAGACAGATTTTTTATTAATTGATAAATTATATAATAGTCGTAAGCTTGGTAATACTAATTTAGAAGAATATTTTGGTATCAATATGGACTTTTATTATGACATTTTGCCATTAGATATTCAGAGTGAATATAAATCCAACTATATCACACTTTCAGGTGAAGTCTCTGGAATGCTTAATTATATTGGACATAGATTAAACTTTGGGAATTTATATAAATTATTTTGGGAAAATAATACTCCTGTTAAAGAAGAACGTATACAATTAATTTTAGAAAATATTATGGATGCATATTTTTATAATCAAGAAATTGATATTACTAGAGAAGCTTTATTAGGAAATGGTAAAGTAGATTTTAAACTGTATAGAAATAAAAAAGAAGATGAAAAAGTATTAATTGAAATTAAAAGAGCAAGCAGTTCATATTTAAAAAAAGGATATGAAAAACAATTGACAGATTATATGTTGTCAACTAATTATAAAAACGCTTTTTATTTAATTGCATGTTTTACTGATAGCGAGTTTGAAAAAGCCGAACAATTTATTAGAAATCATGTCTACACCGATACAATACAACTGTATATAAATATATCCATATTAGATTTACGTAAGCGCAAGACTGCTTCTGTTTCATGAATTTTGTTGAAAAAATGAATCCGGATGAATATTATGAAGTTACGGCAAACTCAAAGGAGTGTTATTGATGAGAAGCGCTAAAGAAGCTGATAACTTTCCGTATGGCACGAGTACAGTTTGTTATTTTGAGGTGGATAAAAATGGTGATGTGTCGCGAGTTTATCATAAAAATAAGTCGGATAGGCGGAAGGTTCTGGAGGCCTATCAAAGGGTTATGAATAAAACCACAACGTTGTATGCTGTGTGGCCAGGTAATTGGAGCAGCGATTTGTTTATCATTGATGACCTTGATGCATTTGCAAAGGCATTCAACTTTATTTGACCGAATAGACATACTTAATTTGTTCTATATATTGGTGCCACCTTTAAAAGAGGATGGCAGAAAAATTAGCTGCGAGAATATTTAAAAATGAAAAAAGCTATTGGTCTTGTACGTAGAAGACATATGTAGAAAATAAGAAAGCAATTAAACAATATTAATTAAGTGCTACATAATCCGAGTATAAATGCTTTAGAAATATCTCAAGTGTATTTCTGGTGTTTCAGTCAGTAGTTCTGTTTACTTTTATATATTTGGGGTAGTGCAACTAACTATTGTGGGAGAACGCATCGCTGGCAGCGATGAGGCCAGGGGTTAAAGCCTATAAACTCCAAAAAATTAGGGTGAGAAAACGGCAGAGATGCCATTTTTTATTATTACTATTCTGTATAATCGCAACTGACATGTAGAAATCGTAGGTGGGAGTATTTCAAAATACTCATTAGAAGATTTAACGCTTAAGTCATTTCATAGTTTAGTCTTTCTGACCAATATAATATATTCATTGTAATAATGCGACAAAGTTAGCACATAAAAAAAACCTTCCCGAGGAATCAGGAGGGCACTCAGAAGGTAATGCCTTCGTCATAGTCCTCTTCTTCTATCGAGCAAGGCTGGTTTCACTACTCTTATTTGTTGGTTTTATACAGACAGCGCAACAGGTTCAGGCAATATGCCGGGTCTGTTGTGCTGTCTACCCGCTTCAATCTCTGGAAGCTTCATACAGCTTTTCTTCTAAATATTTAGGTGCTGCATAGGCAGTAGTCATATGGTCGCCATCTCCGGTAATGAGGCGGAACTGTCCAAGGTGACTGGCCTGAGTCGGGTTCCAGCCATAGCTGCCTTGTGGCAAAGCTGTATCGGAGGTCAGATACAAATAGCTTTTGGGCAGCTCAAGCGTATAGAATGTTTTTAAATCGAGCTTTTCGAATAAAGGTCCTGCAGGCTCTGGTTTGGCGTTTTGATAGATCAAGCGTTTGGGATATTGCCCCTGCGTTTGCCCGTTATTCGGAAGAAGTGCTCTCCGGGGATGTATGGAGGAGAGAGCAATTATCGCTTCGGGAGTGCAGTCTCCTTACGGTATCTGCACTAGTCGTGCGAGAGAAACGTAACGTCAACGGAAGAATAAAGATATTGAACCTTTTAAATTAGTCCCTCTTTACCGTCGCTTTACTAAACCTTTACTATATTTAACATTAAGATTACCTTACCCCCTCCAACAAAATGCTATAATGTCGGCAAGTATCTTATGCGGGGGCTGAGTGTATGAAGCTAAGTAAGGAAGAAAGATCTTGGATTTTATATGATTGTGGGAATTCAGCGTATTCCATGGCTGTTACCACCGCATTATTGCCGATTGTGTTCGGTATGTTTGAGAATGTAAATAGCAGTATGGATCTGGGGTATTTTAATTCGTTAGCCAGTATTCTTGTTGCAATCATTAGTCCGATTTTGGGTACCTTGGCAGATTATAAGGATAAGAAAAAACGCTTCTTCCTGTTTTTTGCTTTGATTGGTTTAATATCCACGCTTTCTCTTGCATTTGTATCACCCGCAAGCGGACAGTGGCAGTTACTGATTGTTTTCTATGTTTTATCAGCAATAGGTTTTGCTGGCTCTAATATTTTTTATGATTCGTTTTTGGTGGATATTACAAGCGATGACAGGATGGACAAGGTTTCTTCAAGAGGTTTTGCTTTTGGTTATATCTCCAGTGTTATTCCTTTTGGCATCAGTCTTGCGTTGATCTTTGTTTTGGGAATGGATGAGGCCATTGGTTATCAGATTGGGTTTATTATTACTGCTCTTTGGTGGGGTCTGCTGACTATTCCAATGATCAGGGATGTAAAGCAGCGGTATTATATTGAGCCTGAACCTCAACCGGTGATCAACAGCTTCAAAAGGTTAGGACAAACATTTAAGCATATTAGAAATTACAAAACAGTATTTATTTTTTTAATCGCCTACTTTTGTTATATAGATGGAGTAGATACGATTATTAAGATGGTCGTTCCGTATGCTACGTCAGTTCTAGGTGCTGGTGCGCTAGATACTTTCACCTTACTGGGAATTTTATTAGTTATTCAGATTATTGCCTTTCCATGTGCGCTCATTTACGGGAATTTGGCGAAAAAGTATTCGACACGAACCATGATTATCGTCGGTATTCTCACCTACATCATTTCTTGTATAGCTGCTTTTTATATATCGTCTGTCTGGCATATATTCATTCTAGGTGCTTTGATTGGTTCCGCACAGGGAGGAATTCAGGCATTAAGCAGGTCTTATTATGGCAGGATTATTCCCAAAGAAAGATCTAATGAATTTTTTGGCTTTTATAATATTTTTGGCAAGTTCGCTGCGATTATCGGACCTTTTGTAATGTCTTTAACGACTACGATGACAGGCAATGCCAAATACAGTATTTTATCGATTATCCCCTTATTTATTATTGGGTTAATTGTATTTTTAGCTTTACCTAAGGAAAAGGTTACTCTTGCTGAGGAGCACTTTCCTATTGGATGAGTTTCTAATTAAATACGAATCCAAGCTTCGGCAGCGGATATTTGTTTTTCCCCATCACTCTTACGGTAATAAGCTCAGCTCCTTGAGCAATTGCATCCTCAACTACAGAGAGAAAATACCATTAATGTATAAGCTATCTGGCTCAGGCGATATTATCGCTTGGGCTTGTTTTTTTGAAATCCAATCGATCCAAATTTCTCTCACAGCTGTGATTTGAAAGTCTTCTTGTGAAAAGAAAATTTTATGAGAGGAAATAAGGCTCTAACTAAAAATTAGAGGTTGACTAACCGTGCGGATGGAGCGGAGGTCGGAGGGATTCTGGAGAAACAAAGTGGTCGCCTTTAAAGCCCGATTTCACCCTATACTTATTGTTCAATCAGGAAATCGGGCTTTAACAGCGATCGTAAGAACCCTCCGAACCGTAGCGGATCTACTTACAACACGTCAACCGCTGATTTTGATATTTATTCATTCCTAAGACTTTTTGTCGAAGTTTATCATTTTTCCATCATAATGGTGTGATAATCTTAGTGTAAAAGTTTGCTGGAGGTGCTGCATTGAATATTATCTTAAAAAAGAGAATGTCTATTATTTTAGTAATACTAATGGTGCTAGGTGGATTGAATTTGCTGGATATTGGTGGAAGCAAAGCATATGCAGCAGATTTTGAGGGAACAGGAAGTGAGGATAATCCATATCTAATTGCCACGGCTGATCAACTGAATAAGGTCAGAGATCATCTAGGGGAAGAGGGTGCCTTTTTCAAGCTTACTGAGGATATTAGTCTAATTGATTACCAAGAGGATAAGGGTTGGAGTCCGATAGGGAATGCAGCAGCACCGTTTGTTGGAAATATGAATGGCGATGGTTACACTATAACGGGGTTGTTAATTGATAGAGATAGCGACAATGGTGTAGGTCTATTTGGTGATAATATGGGTACTATTCTAAACATTAAACTGGAAGCTGGAATTATTAAGGGCAAGTCAAATGTAGGCAGTTTAGTGGGCTTTAATGATAGTAATGGAGTAATAAGGTACAGCTACGCTTCGGCAGTTGTGAATGGAGTTGGCGGAGTAGGTGGGCTGGTAGGTTTAAACAATGGATATATCAGTAACAGCTACACGACGGGATCTGTGAATGGAAACAGCAGGGTTGGCGGTTTAGCTGGAAGTACGGATGGATGGATTAGTGAAAATTATTCTACATCAGCTGTTAGCGGAAATTCGTATGTTGGTGGCTTGGTTGGTGAAATGATTGATGGGTATATCGCCAATAACTATGCTGCTGGACTTGTGACTGGAGTTAGTAATACAGGTGGTTTTATGGGTAATGACAGTAACAGAACCACCTCCAACAACTACTATGACGCTCAAACAACTGGAAAAGCAGGCCTAGGAGCTAGTGGGAAAACTACAGTTGAAATGAAAACGCTAAGCACTTATGAGGGTTGGGACTTCCGCTTCACTTGGTATATGGATGTAGACCAATATCCTAAATTATTTTCTGGAATAACGGGAGATCCTACAGCAAACCTATCTGGTGGAACTGTAGCGGCAGGAACAAGTGTGGAATTGAGCAGTGCAATAGAGGGAGCTTCTATCTATTACACGAGAGATGGCAGCGATCCAACAACGACGAGCACTTTGTATACAGGAGCAATTCTAGTTAACAACACGCAAACCATCAAGGCGATAGCCGTGAAAATGGGATACGCGGAAAGTGAGATTATCACTGAAAATTATACAGTAGAACAAGTAGCGGCACCTACTGCAAGCGTACCAAGTGGAACTGTAGCGTCTGGAACAAGTGTGGAATTGAGCAGTGCAACAGAGGGAGCTTCTATCTATTACACGAGAGATGGCAGCGATCCAATAACGGCGAGCACTTTGTATACAGGAGCAATTGTAGTCAACAATACGCAAGCTATCAAGGCGATAGCCGTGAAAATAGGATACGAGGATAGTGAGATTATCACTGCAAGTTATACAGTAGAGCAAGTAGCAGCACCAACAGCAAGCGTATCAAGTGGAATTGTATCGTCTGGAACAAGTGTGACATTGAGCAGCACAACAGAGGGGGCTTCCATCTATTACACGAGAGATGGAAGTGATCCAACAACGGTGAGCACTTTGTATACAGGGGCAATTGTAGTTAACAACACGCAAACAATCAAGGCGATAGCCGTGAAAATGGGATACGTGGATAGTGAGATTATCACTACAAGTTACACAGTGGAGCAAGCAGTAGCACCAACAGCAAGCGTATCAAGTGGAGCTGTAGCGGCGGGTACAAGTGTAGTACTGAGAAGCACGACAACGGGAGCGGCAATTTATTACACTACAGATGACACTGACCCAAGCACAGCCAGCAAGCTGTATGGTGAAGCAATTGTGATCAACAGAGAACAAACGATCAAAGCCATTGCGGTTCATGCGGGAATGATAAATAGTGAGATTATGAGCATCAGTTATACGATTTTAACAAGTGAGACCCATGAAACTTCCCCAGCTATTACAACACCAACAACAGTTCCCACCGCAACACCTATACCTACTGTATCACCAACGCCTGCACCAACAGCTAAATCATTCTACAATGAAAAAGTGAATATGGATGTAATCAAGGCTCTAGTAGAAAAAGCAAATACTTTACCAGCAGTAACATTTAACGATGTACCCAAAGATTCTCGAATGGCTAAAACAATCGAGTTAGCCACTAAGCTTGGTATTATCAAGGGTTACGAGGATGGTTCATTCCGCGCAAATGTGAGTATAACTAGAGCGGAATTTGCCACAATGTTGGTAAAAGCGCTTGGCTTAACCTTTGAAGGTAATTCAAGCTTTAAGGACACCAAAGTTCACTGGGCAACAGAAGCAATTGCTACATTAAAAGCAAGTGGTATTATCAAAGGTTACTTGGATGGCACGTTCAAACCGAACCAGAGTATCTCCAGAGCGGAAATAGTGGTGATGCTTTCAAAAGTAATGAATATTACACTAGTGAAAAGTGATAAGTTCAAGGATGTTTCGGGTAACTGGGCAGAGCATGAGATTAATACGTTATCCAAGATGGGAATCGTAAAAGGTGGAACGGATGGTTCGTTCAAACCAAGTGCTAGTGCTACGAGATACGAGTCAATACTCATGATCTTACGTATGTTAAATGTCAGTCTTGAGCATTCCTTAGATATAGAGTAGTTTTTCAAGCAGACAGCCCAACAGGCCCTGGCAATATGCCGGGCCTGTTGGGCTGTCTACCCACTTCAATCTCTGGAAGCTTCATACAGCTTTTCTTCTAAATATTTAGGTGCTGCAAAGGCCGTAGTCATATGGTCGCCTTCGCCGGTGATGAGGCGGAACTGTCCAAGGTGACTGGCCTGTGTCGGGTTCCAGCCATAACTGCCTTGTGGCAAGGCGGTATCGGAGGTCAGATACAAATAGCTTTTGGGCAGCTCAAGCGTATAGAATGTTTTTAAATCCAGCTTTTCGAATAAGGGTCCTGCAGGTTCGGGTTTGGCGTTTTGATAGATCTCTTTAGCCAAGCTGAGGCTTGCGGTATTTACGAAGCTGTCGCGGAACATGGAGAAGGGTAGAGGTAGCGTATTATTGCCGGACGCCTCTCGCAAATGTCCAAATCCAGCTTCGAGTCCAGGAGCCTGATCGACGACGCTTTGTCCGTCAAGCGGCACAAAAGCATCAAAAAATACCAGTCGGTGAATACGTTCCGGAATTTGCTCCGCCACCTTTTGAATGATCGTTCCTCCGAAGCTATGGCCCACGAGGACGATATTGGTAAGCTTCTTGGACTTGATATAGTCCACAACAGAAGTGACAATTTGCTCATGGGTCACATTGGGATCATATAGGGTGCCATGACCGGCATATTCAGGAGCGTAGACGGTATGCCCTGCTTTCCGCAGCTCGGCTGCGGTTTTATCCCAGAAGGAGGCATCTGCCCAGGCACCATGGATTAGGACGAAGGTTAAAGGCTGCTGTGTTTGGGCTTTGGCAACCGCTGCAGCAATGCTCTCACTGGGAGCATAAGCCCGACCATTCTTGATGGTATTTGGTTTAAGGACATCTTCGCCGTCGATTTGAATATAACGGGTGCTGGCATTGTAGAAGACGCGGTTCGGACTGATATCATATTGTGTGCTTAAGGTCTGAATTACGGGCAATGAGCTGTCTGCGGCATTTGCCGTGGCGCCGCTACCTAATTGCATACCTGCGAGAAGAACGATCCCTGTAAGAACTGTTGCGGTGAGTTTCTTTTTCATAATAATCATTATTATTACCTCCTTTGGATTGGGTGTTTCAGTTGGTTTATCAGTTGATTCTGCAGGTATTCCGGCCAAGCAGCTTGTTGATTCCACAGCGCTGTGTTAAGCCGGTAACCAGGAAAGGGATGGCCGTCAAGCCGAACAGCTTCCAGTAGCCTGGGAGAAAATAAAATAGCGACAAAAGCGCCACCCCGGCAATAATTCTTACAGCACGATCTGATCCACCTACATTTTTCATTTTCTGTTCCTCCGTTTCATTGTGGTTGTGTCTACAGGACCGATCTTACCAATTGCAGCGAGGAACAACCGTAACTTTGTCACACAGAAATAAAATGAAGACAGGAATTCAAAATAAAAACGCCTGGCGATTAGCCAGGCGTTTGGTTTGCTAGGTTTATTATCAGAGTCAGAGCTCCAGATACTGCTCCATTCCTTCACGGCTGATCAGTGCAATCTGTCCTCTGGAAAGTTTGATCAGCCCTTCTCGTTCCAATTGTTTGAGCGATCTGCTGATCACTTCCCGCGCCGTTCCAAGCTCCACGGACAGAGTGTCATGGGTAATATTCAGCAAGTCTCCACTGTCTTGGCTATGCTGAATCAAATATTCGGCGATCCGTCCACGGATGGATTTGAAATGGATGCTGTCCAGCAGGTTGGACATAAGGATGATCCTGTTCGCAAAAGATTTAAATATAAACTGGCGGAAGCCCTGATAACGGTCTGTCCATTCCCGGAAGATGTTTACCGGAATCAGCAGAGCCAGCCCGTCTTCTTCCACGCAGGCAGATGCTTCATATTCACTTTCTCCTAATATGCTTGTCGTCATTAGCGGACAGCACTCGCCGCCATGAATGCGGTACAGGGTAATTTCTCTGCCGCTAGCACTGATTTTGTACATCCGTATCGTTCCCTCCAGCACCAATACTGCATATTCGAGAAACTGGCCTTCTTCAATGACTAGATTAGCTTCCACCTTCATGACCTCTATCCCGTCCCGGGTCCAATCCACTGTACTGATTTCGGACAAGCAGGGAAAAAGAGCAACGATTTGGGAGAGATGTTCAAATACGCTTGGACTCAATATATCTCAGCTCCTTATACCGAAGTTTAGTTTGGCAGTTGCATTTTATCACTTACAGGGGATTAACACTGTGACAATGTTACAAATCAAACATTCCATTGAATTCCCCCGCATTCCTGCTTATAATATAAACGATAAAATACAGAAAAAAAGGTGTCTATGAATGAGCATATTAAATGTTGAAGCTTTAAGTCATGGTTTTGGGGATCGGGCGATCTTCAAGGATGTTTCGTTCCGCCTGCTCAAAGGAGAGCATATCGGATTGATCGGCGCGAATGGCGAAGGTAAATCCACGTTTATGAACATTGTTACAGGCAAGCTGCAGCCCGATGAAGGTAAAGTTGAATGGTCCAAGCGGGTACGTGTCGGCTACCTTGATCAGCATGCGGCATTGACCCAGGGGTTAACAATTCAGGATGTATTGCGGGGTGCATTCCAATACTTGTTTGATCTTGAGCAAGAAATGAACGATATGTACGGCCGGATGGGTGACGTTTCCCCGGAAGAGCTGGAGAAGATGCTTGAAGAAGTGGGTACGATCCAGGATACCCTAACCAGTCAGGATTTCTACATGATCGATGCGAAGGTTCAGGAGACGGCGCGTGGCTTGGGAATTACTGACATAGGACTGGACCGCGATGTATCCGAGCTTAGTGGAGGACAGCGCACGAAGATATTGCTGGCCAAGCTGCTGCTGGAGAAACCGGATATTCTGCTCCTCGATGAGCCTACGAACTATCTGGATGAGTTGCATATTGAATGGCTGAAGCGTTATCTTCAGGAGTATGAGAATGCTTTTATCCTTATCTCACATGACATTCCTTTCTTAAACAGCGTAATCAACCTGATTTACCATATGGAAAACCTGAAGCTATCCCGTTATGTTGGCGATTATAATCAATTTCAGCAGATCTATGAAATGCGCAAGCAGCAGCATGAATCGGCCTTTAACCGGCAGCAGCAGGAAATTTCCGAGCTGAAGGACTTTGTTGCCCGCAATAAGGCCAGTGTGGCTACCCGCAATATGGCGATGTCCAGGCAGAAGAAGCTCGACAAGATGGACATCATCGAAATGTCGAAGGACAAGCCCAAGCCGCAGTTTAATTTCAAAGATGGCAAAACGGCAGGCAAAGTTATTTTTGAAGCTAAAGGACTGGTTATCGGGTATGAGGAACCGCTATCTCGGCCACTGGATTTGCTGATGGAACGTGGTCAAAGAGTAGCGCTTGTTGGTGCGAACGGGATCGGGAAGACGACTCTTCTGCGCAGTATCCTGGGCGAAATCCCGGCATTGTCCGGTTCGGTAGAGCTTGGATACAATCAGGAGATCGGCTATTTTGAACAGGAATCAAAGGAAGGCAAGAACAATACCTGTTTAGAGGAAATATGGGATACGTTCCCCTCCATGTCTCAATTCGAAGTACGTGCTGCATTGGCAAAATGTGGACTCACCACGAAGCACATCGAGAGCAAACTCTCGGTTCTCAGCGGTGGAGAGAAAGCCAAGGTACGTCTATGCAAACTCATTAACCGCGAAACTAATATACTCGTGCTGGATGAGCCTACGAACCATTTGGACGTGGATGCGAAAGAAGAGCTCAAACGAGCTTTGAAAGCGTACAAAGGAAGCATGCTGTTAATTTCCCACGAACCTGAGTTTTATCGTGATATTGCCACAGATATTTGGAATTGCGAATCCTGGACGACGAAAATATTCTAATTCTCCAACGTGGGGATATAAGTACAGTGACATTCAATAATAGAAGGAGGATAAGTGATGGGTAGAAGAAGCCCGAAAGTTGAAGTGCACCTGGATTCTGGCGATATTAAGAGTCTGACAGAGCAAGAGATCAGAGCGATCCTTCGTGCTGCCGAAGAACTGATCATGACAGGTGGGAGAAACATGCTGGCCTTAATACTAAAAGGCTCCAAAGACAAGCGGATCTTACAGCATGAGCTTCAACGGTCTCCAGTTTATGGCTATTATCAGGACTTGAAGTTGGATGAGATTATGCACCGAATAGATTGGATGATCCGCAACAGATATCTGAAAATTGAATATAGCGACAGATTACCTATGATTGTTTTTTCTGATATAGGGTGGGCGATTGAACGTGAGACATATGCTGAG
Organism: Paenibacillus monticola; assembly: GCF_009664975.1. GTDB lineage: Bacteria > Bacillota > Bacilli > Paenibacillales > Paenibacillaceae > Paenibacillus_AQ > Paenibacillus_AQ monticola. Next base: position 61,610 of record NZ_WJXB01000006.1, on the reverse strand, counting down.
GAATTGCTCCTCAAGCTTACTTCAATGCTGGATGAGCGTGACTATATATACGTTGAAACGCTTAAGGACCGGAACCGTGGAATGATCCTTCTATTGATTGAGAAGATCAAAGAGACAGGCAATGTTCGGTTTGTGCCGCTGCTTAGAGCCTGGCATGCCATAGAATACAAGAAGGTGCAGGCAGAACTCCAGAATGCGGTGCAATATTTGCTACAAGAAGGTCAGATTAAATAAAGTGGAATATGACAATGAATAATTAAACTTAATTATTTAAAGTATCCTTAAACGATTGGAACAGTACCGTTCGTGGGCGGCCTTTTCGTAAAATTGCAATTGCTGATGGAGCTTCCTTGTACGATCTTGCGGTAATGCTGATATCGGTGAGAAGATGGAGTTCCCCGGTGTGAAAAGGGCGAAAATCAACAAAGTATTCCATACACCCAAACAAAAGCTGTTGCTCTTATTCGACTATGGTGATGAATGGCGTATTATTGTTCAGTATCTGGGAGACGCGGAAGTGCAGCCGAACGAGAAACTACCCCTGATTATGGAGAGCAAAGGAGAAGCAACCGATCAATATGGCGGTTTTGAAGAAGATGAGGAAGATGAGAAAACAAACTAAGGGTTATGCATAGGTCAAGCATTGTTATCTTGAAAAGCCCCACTCTGGCTGTGCTTCGCAAGCTGCACTTCAAAGCCGTCCGGGTCCAGTACATAAAAGAACCGCAGGTGTGGGTTTGGCGTGATCGGTCCGCGCTCTATCGGGATACCCTGGCTTGTCAAATGCTCTATGGCCGCATCGAGCGACTCTATCTCAAAACCAACAGAAACACCGCAATCCAGCTTCAAAATCTGGTCATTTCCTTGGATAAGCTCGATCTTGGGCTGCCCCGCTGAACCTAACATGACAATCTGTTTTCCATTGCTAACAAATCTGCGTTCGATCGGAAGCCCCAGAATACTGTGATAAAAATGAAGGGATTTCTCCAGATCGCGCACCCTGAGTGTAATCCAATTCAGGCTCAATTTCATGATTTAATATCTCCTTCTACGTGATGAAGTGGAAACTACTGCTATCATGTATAGTTTAGTTACAATAAACGTACAATGCAAACAGATATTAAAGGTGACAGGGATGTAAATTAGGTAGGGGAGCTGAGTTCACATGAGTATTGATTTGGTCTGCACGATAGGTCCAGCAAGTTCTTCATCTGCTGTGCTAAAGGAATTGCTGCGCAGCGGGATGACGATCGCACGGCTTAATATGTCACACGGAAGCCATGAGGAGCATAAACAGGTTATCGACATTTTGCAGGCAGCCGCTGCCGAATTGGGACAGCCCGTACGGATCTTGGGTGACTTGCAAGGACCCAAAATTCGGCTGAAGATTGTGCAAGGGGATGCAGTTCGATTAGTAGAGGGCCACACGTTTACCCTCGATCAGTCGGATGAGCCGGGTGGCAGAGAACGAGCGGCGCTCGATAATCCAGGTGTAATGGAAGATATTCAACTAGGAGCCGTAATCTTAATCAATGACGGGGAAGTCAAGCTTGAGGTGACGGACAAGCATTCGGATAGCATCACTACAAGAGTTGTAGTAGGAGGAACTATCGGCAGCCATAAAGGCGTCAACCTTCCAGGAACAAGACTTCACTTGCCTGCCATTACTGAAAAAGACAAACGGGATCTTCAGTTTCTGCTGGAGCATCATGTGGATTGGATCGCATGTTCGTTTATCCGTGAGGCGTCTCATCTGGAGGGGATTCGCGAGTTTGTATCTACTCTTAGGAAATACAGTCAACCTAAACTCATGTCCAAGATCGAAACTGTTCAAGCTGTGCGTAACTTTACATCTATTATGGAGTCGTCAGATGGGATCATGATTGCGAGAGGGGATCTTGGCGTAGAGTTACCGTTCGAGCGAATCCCTTTCATAGAGAAAGCGATTCTGCGCGAATGCAGCCGAGCGAAGACCTATGTGATCACTGCTACCCAAATGCTTCAATCCATGGTCGATCACCCGGTACCGACACGCGCGGAGGTAATGGATATTTCTCAGGCTGTACTGGACGGGACGGATGCCGTGATGCTGTCAGCAGAAAGCTCAGTAGGGAATTATCCGGTCCAAAGTACGAGAGTCATGGATACTATCGCTAAATTTGCGGAGAAGATGCGCGATCATGGCGAGAGTGAGATATCGCTGGGGGGGCTATGTACGGAAGAACACTGACTGAAAGAACGCTGACTGAATATATACACGCAAAAATAGACCGCATCCGTTGGACTAGGTGGCGGTCTGTTTTTGTTGAGCTAATCAACTTGTATAAGAACAGTTATCTAGTCTCCAAATAAGCTATTCCAAGCGCGCCGGTCACGGGGTTGCGGTAAGTCTCACAGGCTACATCAAATACTTCCCCGATCAATTCCTTCGTCAAAATATCCTCTGGCTTGCCACTGGCTGCGACTTGACCTTCCTTCATCACATAGAGGTAGTCGCAATATTGCGCGGCCAGCGTGAGATCATGGAGCGCAGCCAGAATGCCGATGTCCAGTCTTTTTACGATATTCAAAATTTGCAACTGATATTTAATGTCCAGATGGTTGGTCGGTTCATCCAGAATCATGAATTCGGGCTGCTGGGCCAGCACGCGGGCCAGGATGACACGTTGTTTCTCACCACCGGACAAAGAATTATAGCTGCGTCCAGCATAGGTGTCCAGATTCACCTTGTGCAGAGCGGCTGTGACGATGCTGTCGTCCTCTTGGTTGTCGGTTTCCAGCATTCCTTTATGCGGAGTTCGGCCCATCGCGACCATTTCGCGTACCGTGAAGTCAAAGCTCAGTTCATTGAACTGGCCGACTACGCCCAGCTTTTGCGCCACTTTTCGGGGGCTTGATTTGATAACGTCCAATTCAGATAAATAAACATCGCCTTGGCGTGGTTTGATGACTTTATAGATACTTTTAAGCAGTGTGGACTTTCCGCAGCCATTTGGCCCGATCAGGCCTACGAATTGCTTGTTGTTAACCCTCAGGGACACATCCCTTACAATATTCGCCTCGGAAAAAGATACACACAGATGTTCAACGTTCAGATTCATTAGGATTGGCCTCCAAACGCATAGCCTTTTTTGATCAGCATGTACATGAACATCGGGGCGCCAATAAGAGCGGTAATGATCCCAATCGGCAGCTCCACATTCGGAACAATGGTTCGGGCGATCACATCTGTCCAGATTAGGAAGATGGCACCGAACAATACGGATGCTGGTAGCAGTCTTCGGTGATCGGAGCCGACGAGTCCTCTAACCAAATGGGGGATAATCAATCCCACGAATCCAATCATGCCACAGCTCGCCACCATCACCCCGGTAATCAGCGCGGTTATGATCATGTAAGCTCTGCGGTAAGCGCCCAGATGAATTCCCAAGGTGACCGCTGTCTCATCCCCGAGCAGCATGGCGTTCAATACGCGGAATTGCAGTAGGAAAAAGAATATAGCCAACGCGACGGATATGGAGATCAGCGGCAGCTTGTCCCAGCTTGAAGCGGCCAGGCTGCCCATCGTCCAGAAGGTTACGGTCTTGATGCCCTCAGCATTATTGGCAAAATAAACAATGAAATTGGCGAAGGCTGTACATAAAGCATTAATGACCATACCGGCCAGTACTAACTTAACCGAAGTCATTTTACTGCCTGCGCTTGCCAGAATCAGTACCAACAGTGAAGCGCCAACCGCACCAGCAAAGGCCCAGAAGGCCAGCCCCGTTTGACCCAATAAACCCATTGAGCCAAAGCCGATTAAGATGGCAAACGTTGCGCCGAGAGAAGCGCCGGACGAAATGCCGAGTATGTAAGGATCTGCCAAAGGATTCTGGACGGCAGCTTGCATGATAGTTCCGCATAACGTCAGGCCGGCCCCGATGAACATAGCCATTAGGACTCGGGGTAAACGGATCTTCCAGATGATATCGACGAATGAACCGGAAGACAGGTCATGGATGTCTCCGATTTGAATGCTGGTGATGTGGTAGAGCAGAATCCGGTAGGATTGTGAGAAGGGGATGGCCACCTGTCCAAAGGAAACGGCTGCGCCAACAGACAATACAGCAATAATCAGCAGGACAGCAATTATTGCCATAAAACCGGAACGGGAATGAATCATGGATTGCTTAGGTTTTGGTTCTGATGGTGGTACTAGAGCAGTTTGCATGGCACGCAACATTCTCCTTAATGTGTTTAATTTTAACTATATTTCATAATGAGAATGATTGTCAATGATAATTATTCTCATTGACAGACTATCCAACCTTCTATATTCTTACGAGTGTAATCCAGTGAGCAAACTTACATAACGAAAAGGGGTTTGGAATGATGAAGAATGTATTTAGTAAATATGTGCCGCTGACAGCGGTTTTGTTAATGGCAGTTATGATAGCAGCCTGTTCGTCGAACACGCAGAATCAGAATGAAGCTGCAAACTCAACAGCGGGTGCGGACAGTAATACACAGGCAGAGGAAGCTGCTCCAAGCAGCAAGACGGTATATCCACTCACGGTTGAGAACTTTACGAACAACGGCGAAGGAACGGAATGGAAGGCCAAATCGCAAATTTTTGACAAGGCTCCTGAAAAGGTAGTGGCCAATACTCAGGGAGCTGCTGAGCTGCTGATCAAGCTGGGACTGACCGACAAAATGGTAGGGGTAGCCGCACTATACGGTGAGGGAGATCCGGCTGTGGCAGAGGAATTTAAGAAGATTCCGGTAATCTCCAAAGAATATGCCAGTAAAGAGCTGGTTGTTGGTGCAAGTCCTGATCTGGTGCTGGGACGAAGTGATCTGTATGCGGATGCGGATTGGGGTGTCGGGACTGTAGAAGGGCTAAACGAGTTGGGCATTAAGACGTTCGTACAGAACACCAGCGTCAAGGGAGCTACACTTGAAAGTCTGTACAAAGATATTGAACAGCTCGGCCAGATCTTTGACGTACAGGAGAAGGCATCTGCCTATATTGAGGAATTGAACAAGCGCGCACAAACACTTAAGGATGCTACAGCAGCCAGTGGAGAGAAGACCTTTGCGTATGTTTCGGATGGCGGAGAGGGGGCAATCGCGATTTACAGTGGGAATACAGACACTTTTGCGGGCGATGTGCTTGGTCTACTTGGACTCAAAAACAGCTTCGGCACGGTTACAGGTGACATCAGCAAGGAGCAGCTAATCGCGACCAACCCAGATGTTCTGTTGCTCTCATCGTATACCGGAGGACCTGATTCGGAGCAGACACTGGGGGCTTTCTACGCAGATGCTTCACTACAAAGTCTGAATGCTATCAAGAACAAAACGATTTACGTGATCGATTTCAACCAGTTCTGGGGGTACAGCTACTCCATATTTGACGGAGCGGACAAGCTGGCATCTGAACTGGTTACTAAACCATAAGACGAGTAGAGGGGAACGTTAACAGAAGAAGCAGATTGAGGGTCACTTGGGTGATCAATCAATCTGCTTTTATACTTTCTCATCATATAGATCCCAGCACTACTCCCAGGCATTTGTGTTTGATTGCTCGGGTGTATATAGTACTCTATAATAAAAGGGCTTACAGGTGTAGGGAATACACTAATCCAATGAACGGAAGCTGGTGATGGGGTATGGAGGACAAATATTGTGCATTCCTACGTGGGATTAATGTAAACGGAATAAATATTAAAATGGATGCCTTGAAAGAGGCTTTTATCAAGATGGGTTTTAGAGACGCTAAAACTATACTTGCCACAGGCAATGTGATTTTCACTATAGCTGAAGGGATAAATGGAGGACAGGATTCTAAGTCTTTTATTGAAGAAGAGCTGAGTAAGTATTTTTCTTATGAGGCCCATGTGATTATCCGCAGCAGCAGAGACATTCAGGATATAGTTATTGCCGCGCAAACCATGGATGTTGCGGAGGAATGCCACAATTACCTCTTGCTGTGTGATGATAAGGAAATGGTTTTGGATTTAAAAGAGCTTTTTGATTCCATGCCCCAAACGCCACAGGAGCAACTAAGGGTACTAGAATGCGGAGTCTTTTGGACGGTTCCAAAAGGCTCTACACTCAGTTCTGATTTTGGTTCCAAAGTATTGGGGAACAAAAAATATAAAAGTAAACTGACTTCAAGAAACATCAATACCATTCAGAAAATCCATAAACTCATGCTGGATTAGCGTTGATCAAGGTCAACCAGTTCAGAGCTGACCTCCCATAAGCGTGCTGCCAATTTTGGATCATAGGTCATTGATTTTGATTTTTTTTTTCGGTTTTTGAAATATTTTCCGGTTACACCTTGAACATCTGGTGATAAAGCTAAGTAAACGGATGTATCCGCTGCCGCCTCCGGTGTTTTTAACAAGGGTTGAAAGAGACGAGTTATAAATTGTGCCAACCCTCCTTCCGTATATACGCTAATATTGGTCTTAGTCTCGCCGGGATTGAGGCAATTCGCTGTAACCTTGGTATCTTTCAAACGACGAGCCAGTTCATAGGTGAACAAAATATTAGCGAGTTTGGATTGCGCATAAGCTTTGAAAAAACGATATTTTTTAGAAAAGTGCAAATCATTGAAAAAAATCTTACCATATACATGATACATGGCCAAGAGAGGATACCGTTACGATTCGTCCGGCTTTACTTCTTTGGAGTGATTCCAACAATAAGTTGGTTAATAAAAATGGGGCCAGATGATTGACGCCAAATTGCATTTCAAAGCCTTCCTTTGTCAAAAGCCGCTCCCGTGTGATCACTCCTGCATTATTAATCAGGACATCTAACCGATCGTATTTTTCATTGTACAGTTGTGCAAATCTCTTAATATTATCCAACCCGGAAAAATCGCAAATATGCAAATCCACATGCGGATTTCCGCTTTCCCTCATAATGTCTTTTCTTGCCAGTTCCCCTCTGTTCCGATCCCGACAGACCATCACGACATGTGCGTTTTGCTTCGCTAAAGTAAGGGCGGTTGCTTTACCTAATCCGGAATTTGCTCCAGTGACCATAACAATTACCCTTTGATCTGAATGATCCATGCTGCACTCACCTCTCGTATTTTATTGAACATCAATGTTGATTATTTCTCTAGTTGAATCATATAATAGGGGTAAAATGAACTCAATAATCAGAATTGTGGAGAGTTGTACTGTAATGAATACAAATTCGGAAAGATGTTGATTATCTTCAAAAAAATTATGGGGAGTAGAATAGATGTCGGAAAAAATAGACCGTCGAAAGGTAAGAACGAAGAAGCTTTTGCGTAAAGCCTTGATTGAGGTGATGGAGAGAAAGGGCGCCGAGCGGATAACGGTCAGTGATTTAACGAAGGAAGCGGATATCAACCGGGGGACCTTTTATTTGCATTATATGGATTCCATGGATATGCTCAAACAGGTTAAGGAAGAGATCTGGGAAGGTCTGAGACAGCGGATGGACAAGCTCGATTCTCATGAATATCTTCAATATGCTGAAAAAAGAGAGCCCTATCCCGCCATGGTGAAGGTTGTAGAGTATTTTGGAGAAAACGCTGATTTCTTTCGAGTTATTCTAGGCCCGAAAGGTGACCCATCCTTTGCTATTCGAATCAAGGAATTCCTGAAAACTCAGCATTTATCCAAGGTACTCCAGATAGACTTGGATATATCGAATACGATTATTCCATATGACTATATGGTCACCTCCATTGCTTCAGCAAATCTTAGCATCCTGCAGCATTGGATTGAAACCGGCAGGCAACAACCCCCAAGTGCAATTGCTTTAATGATTACGCATATCGTAGGCAACGCGGCGTTTCAATTGCTTGATACCTGAACGGGTTTGTCCCAGGAGAATTTGGCAGAGGTTATGGGTGTATCACGGCAAGCCGTATCAAAGTGGGAATCGGGGCAATCCTATCCTGAAATGGATAAGTTGATTGGGTTAAGCGAGTTGTTTCAAGTAAGTGTGGATCATCTGGTCAAGGACGTTCCCAACAATATTGGAATAGCTGACCCTACTGTAAGCCTCACATCGTAGATTTGAAATCCATGTTTCGTTATGAATACAAAAGCAAGAGAATCTTGTTCGGTGTTCCGTTGATTTATGTTAATATCGGACGTGGCTTTTACGTAGCCAGAGGAATTCTGGCCATTGGCAATGTTGCTGTTGGTGCCTTGTCAATCGGAGTCGTTGCTTTGGGGAATCAACAATATTCCGGTAAACAATACCGTTTCACCGCGCACCTGCTGATAATATAAGGGGAGAAGGAGCAAGGCTCCGTTCATGACCATGCCGGCAAGAAAGACCGTAACATTTGAAGCGAAAAAAGTGCGCGATTTGAACAAACGCAGGTCAAGCAGGGGTGCTTTTGTGGTACGTAAGGCGTGGAAGATAAACGCGGCCATGAGGGCCAGACCAACCACCAGCGAAACTACCACTCTACTACTATTTAAACCGCCATATTTGCTGATCTGGGCAATGCCATAAATGAGTAGGGCGAAGGCAGGAGACAGCAGCAGGAGGCCAGTAACGTCGAGAGACTGTTTACTCGTTGCAGCTTTATCCGCCGGGAATCGCCGCACGGGCAAAGACAAATAAAACAGCGAGAACCGAAGACAAGTTGGCAACGGCGACGATGGAGATTTTGAAAAACGCTGAGAAGCGCGGAGAGGTAAGCCTGGAGAAAATGAATCCCCAAGTGATTTCACTTCCCTTTGACTTACTGATGTATAAATTACTTACTACCCATGAGCCGATATCTGATTATACGGTCATAGGGATTGTTGATGACATTTTTTTACCACTTGTCCTTATGTAACTTATTAACTAAAATAGCTTATGTCACCTTAAGTGTTGGGTGGTATGATAGTAAACGGAGGGATTTATTATGAATAAAGAGATAGTAAATGACGAAGAGAGTAGTACCCCAGTTGAAATGACTGAAGAGAAGATGGCTGAACTAGTAAATAATGTTTACCATAACGGCCTCGCAGCTATGAAATTGCATTTTCAATATGTTGAGGGACAAGTATTGAACTTGGAGGCCTATGGTCCGGTTTTTATTTATCATGTAAAGGCTGATTCAGATGATGTATATTCCTGCGGGTTTTTTCTGCGCGAGTTGCTCACAAGATTCCAGTCAGGCAATGATCCTACAGTTTGGATGGCTTCGTTCTTCGTTGATCTGATGAAGAACAAGGGAGGTCAACCCCTTCCAAAACCAGTTGCCAGTGAAGAGGAAGCCAAAGCGATGATAGACAATGTGTTAGTTCCGCAATGTATAGCTGCAATTCGTGAAGAATTTGCCCCAGAGCAAATACATGCGGATCTAGCTTTGAATCAAGAACACGGACCTGTCCTCGAAGCTGGATTTCCAGCGATAACGGAAGGGAATAACGTGTGTGCTGTTCCTTTACATCTATTGTTGACACATCTGCAGTTGAATCGCGATCCTGCGGAGCTTTTGATTCAAGGTATGTACAATATCCGTAAAGAACATGGAATCGAATAAATACGAATTAGGAGGAACCGAAAAGTGGAACTTGGTGTAAGCACCTTTGTCGAGACAACACCTGATGTGGAGACGGGTGAGACGATGAGTCACGCAACGCGATTACGTGAAGTGGTGGAAGAAATCGTGCTCGCTGATCAGGTAGGACTGGATGTATTCGGCGTGGGTGAACATCATCGGCATGATTTCGGTGCTTCCTCTCCAGCGGTTTTATTGGCTGCAGCTGCATCACAGACGACTAGAATACGGTTGACCAGTGCGGTAATGATCCTATCGTCAGCCGATCCAGTGCGTGTATTTCAGGATTTCGCTACGCTAGACGGAATTTCGAACGGACGTGCAGAGATCATGGTAGGTCGTGGTTCGTTTACAGAGTCGTTTCCGTTATTCGGATATGATCTAAAAGACTATGAAGAGTTGTTCGAGGAGAAATTGGCTTTGTTGTTAAAAATCCAGGAGTCGGAGAAAGTAACTTGGAGTGGTAAACACAGACCTGCAATACATAATCTTGGCGTTTATCCACGCTCTGTGCAAACTCCCTTACCGGTATGGATTGCTAGTGCCGGGAGTCCGGCGTCTGCGGTCCGTGCGGGGGCCTTAGGATTGCCTTTTGCTCTTGCTATTATCGGAAATGTGAATCCATCCCATTATGAGTCGCAGGTGCGTCTCTACAAGGAATCAGCGCTTAAGGCCGGTTATGATGTTTCACAGCTGCCCATAGCGTCGCACTCCCATGGTTTTATAGCAGAGAATAAACAAACGGCTGAAGAGAAGTTTTTCCCTTCAACTCATGCTAGAACGAATGTGCGGGCATTGGAGAAAGGTCTGCCTCCCTATCATCGCTCAGACTATGATGCAGCTTGCAGCTTTGATGGTGCCTTGTATGTAGGAGATCCAGAGACGGTGGCTAACAAAATCATTCATTTGCGCAAGCATGTGGGAATTACGAGATTCTTACTGCACGTGCCACATGGCACGATGCCTCATGCGGATGTTATGCAGGCGATTAGACTTCTCGGAACAGAAGTAGCCCCTCGGGTGCGAGAAGAAGTAGCCCGTTGGGAAAAAAATAATCAATAATCACAAAACGACCCCGAGCTTTCCACAGCTCGGGGTCGTTCTATAATTCCCTTTATTTAATGGAGGCTTCGTAGATGTCCTGAGTAGATTTTGCGAGCATTGCATTGAATTCGTCGTCCGTAAGTTGGTCGGTCAATCCCTGTGATAAGGCGCGTGAGAAACTGGCGATTAGGCCGTGATTATGAGCCAGCTTTTCATTGGCTTCTGCTTGAGTATAGCCTCCTGATAAAGCGACGACCCGTACTACATGTGGTTCCCCAATTAAATCACTGTAGAAATTGTCTTCTGTCGGTATGGACAGCTTGAGCATAACTTTTACGTCTTTGCCAAGGGCAGATAACTGAGTGGAAAGCTCGTCTCTTAATAGCTTTTCCGATTGTTCCTTGTCTGCGCTGAGGATATCCACTTCTGGTTCGATAATCGGTACCAGACCATACCCAGCGATTTGTTTAGCGATGGCAAACTGTTGCTCAACGATTTTTTTGATGCCAATAGGGTTGGCTTCTTTAATTAGCGAACGCATCTTGGTACCAAAGATGTTTCTCTTAACCGCCTGCTTCAAAAGGTCGTCCAGACCGGGAATGGGTTTCATCAGTTGAACCCCGTCTTCAAGTTCGGCCAGCCCTTGATCGATTTTTAGAAAAGGCACGATGCCTTTCTCTTCCCACAGATAATCGGCGGTTAATCGACCATCTATGAAACGATCCATCGTGTTCTCAAATAAGATGGAACCCAGAATATGCTTGGAATTGAAGGCAGGACTCTTGATAATACGTGTTCTCATGCCGTGCACTAATCCATACATCTCTTCCTCATTGGAATAACGATCTTCCTTAATGCCATACTGCAGTAAAGCTTTTGGAGTGCTTCCACCGCTTTGATCCAAAGCAGCGATAAAGCCCTTTCCTGTGCGGATTCGTTCCAATTGTTCCATATTCATGAATGTTGTTCCTTTCTCTATTGTGAACTGGAGTATAATCTGTATCTTTTTATTATAGCACCATTGCAAGCAAGCATACATTCGCTCAACAGCGTACTTATGTAATCTCAGATATAGAATGGACAATAGGAGATGTTGTAAATAATATAGTCCAATAGTAGCAAACAGATGTCTGTTTTTAGTTAAGAGGGTTTAGTAACGGTTAAGCATATCCCACATGGCATGACGCTGTGCACGATTATGAGGATTGACTCGGCTTGCATCAGCCATTGTGTTGCATTCTCCCTTTGTTCTGGAGTAACTGGGACACCAAGGGCGCCAGATAATTGGTCCACGGCTCCGTAGGCACCATGTTTAGTTCCTAATTCCTCCGCTCGATAAGATTGCATTATACGACAAACGTTCCAAAAGCAAGCTGGGTTTTTAATTCTTTTGTTTAGGGAGTATCTCAAGAATATTATTTGAAAAATAGACAAAATTTAGGCTATGAGCAGAATCGAAACCGGTTTATAATAGGTATGCAATGAATGGTAGCGCTATCATTTGAATCATGAAAAGGAGAGGAAGATGATGTTGAAAAGAGGAAAAGTGCTAAGTTTACTTATGTTGTTTACACTTTTAATTTCTCTGATCCCCCCTGCGAGTTCAAGTGCAGCTTCAAGCTGGAATCTGGCATGGAGCGACGAATTCGATGGGACTTCTCTGAATACTGGAAATTGGTCTGCTGAAATCGGAACCGGCAGCGGTGGCTGGGGAAACAATGAGCTGCAGTACTATACCAATCGTACGCAGAACCTGCAGGTTACGGGTGGGAATCTCGTGATTACCGCGCAAAAAGAATCCTATGGTGGTATGAATTATACCTCTGCACGGATCAAGACACAGGGATTAAAGAGCTTTACATATGGGAAAATCGAAGCAAGAATCAAGCTGCCTTCGGGGCAAGGACTATGGCCGGCATTCTGGATGCTGGGAACGAATATTAATCCGCTCGGTTGGCCTTTCTGCGGGGAAACGGACATCATGGAACGCGTAAATAACAACGCTTTTGTCAATGGGACTGTGCACTGGGATGCTAATGGCCATGCCGAATACGGGCAGGTATCTGCAAATCTTGATTTTTCCCAATATCATGTGTACAGCATTGAGTGGGATGCGAATTATATAAAATGGTTTGTAGATGGTACGCAGTTTAACGCTTTCTATATTGAGAACGGAACCGGAAATACGGAGGAATTTCAGAAGCCATTCTTCATTCTGCTGAATCTTGCCGTGGGTGGAAATTGGCCTGGAAGTCCTAACAGCTCAACTGCTTTTCCGGCGCAAATGTTGGTTGACTATGTACGGGTGTATCAGGCTTCTGCGGCCACCAGTATCGTCAGCGGTGGTATTTACACCTTAACCGATAAAGCTAGCGGAAAGGTAATGGATGTAGCAGATGTATCTACAGCGAGCGGGGCAAAAATGCAGCAGTGGACTAATTACACAGCGAGTAATCAGCAGTTCAAGGTGGAGAGCACGGGAGACGGATACTACAAACTAACGGCAATACACAGTGGAAAAGTGCTGGATGTGCCAAACTCATCAACATCCACAGGAGTACAATTGCAGCAGTGGGATGACAATGGAACTAGTGCCCAAAGGTGGAGCATCGTGGACGCAGGTGGGGGCTACTACAAACTTATTTCTAAAGTGAGTGGATTGGCTATGGACGTATCTGGATCTTCTGCGGCAGATGGCGCGGCAGTACAGCAATGGACCGACAACGGAACGGATGCACAGAAGTGGTTATTTACCAAAGTTAACTAATGGGTTAATGAATCAGCCGTCTGGATTGAGGATTCTTCCAATCCAGACGGCTTTTGCTTTTGATTCTTGAATTAAATTTGAGCGGCTCCGCCATCTACGAACAATTCTGTTCCAGTAATATAACTGCTTTCATTAGAGGCCAAGAACATTACAGCATCTGCGATTTCTTCAGCTGTTCCTATTCTGCCTAAGGGAGTTGTAGCCTTCATATTTTCCAGAACGTTGTCGAGCTCTGCTCCAAATAAGTCATCATAAGCGGGTGTCAGAATGTTTCCAGGGCTCACAACATTCAACCTAATTTGAGAACCTTTCAGATCTAGCGCCCAACTGCGAATTAACTGTCTAATGGCTGCTTTTGTCGCGCTGTAGACGCTGAATGCGGGCATGCCCCTTGAACCTGCCGTGGACCCAGTTAGGATAATCGAACCTCCATTGTTTGGGAACAAAGGTAATGCCTTTTGAACCGTAAAGATCGTTCCTTTTACGTTAACGTCGAAGGTTTGGTAATATTGCTCTTCCGTAATCTCCCCCAGTGGGAGTAATGATCCCAGTCCAGCATTAGCAAACAGAATGTCCAGGTGACCTTTCTCTTGCTTCACAGCTTCGTAGAGCTTATCCAAATCCGCCAAATTCGACACGTCGCCTTGAATACCCGTTACATTCTCACCAATCAGTTTCACTGCTGCATCTAGCTCGCTTTGTCTGCGTCCGGTAATAAAGACATGTGCCCCTTCTTTTACAAATTGCTGTGCTGCTGCAAGACCGATCCCGCTAGTACCTCCTGTTACCACTGCTACTTTACCCGTAAACTTTCCCATGGTATGACTCTCCTTTTAAAAAAATATTTTGATTCCTTCTTATAAGTGTTATTATGTATCATAAGTAATTTTAATGTAAGTACCCACTTATTTGTTACATAGTAACCAAAAAGAGATAATTGTATATGAAAGGGGTTCTATAACATGAAAGTTTATTATTGTAACTTAGAAGTGACCCTGGAGGTCATCGGGGGGAAGTGGAAAGGGCTAGTTCTCTACTACCTGATCAAAGGTCCGAAACGAACGAGCGAATTAAAGCGACTGGTGCATAGTATCACACAAAAAATGCTTATCCAAACGCTCAGAGAATTGGAGGCTAGTGGACTTATTAGCCGGAAAATGTTCAATCAGGTCCCTCCAAAGGTTGAATATTCAACTACAGAGTTAGGCCAATCGCTTGAACCCATTCTAAGATCACTTTGTGAATGGGGCGACGATTATGCGGAGCAAACTTTCGCTGAAGGCGAAGTGCAAATTCTGATATCTGATCAGTAATATGGGATGTGATGGAATGATAGGGAAGTTGATTGGCAAAGGAAATACAGCTGAAGTTATTGCAGTAGGCGATGGCAAGGTGGTTAAGCTTTTTAATAGGGGTTATCCATTAGATAGTGTGTGTAAAGAGTTTGAAAATTCAAAATTACTTCATGGTTTAGAACTTCCAACCGTCAAAAGCTATGAAATGGTTACATACGAAGGAAGAAATGGCATCCTATATGACAGGATAGATGGGGAGTCTATGCTGGATATCCTACTGCATACCGAGGATTATGAAAAATACGCAAATACTTTAGCCAAATTGCAAAAACAGATGCTGGCCTGCAAATTGGGCGGCGCCGTTAGTTTAAAGTTTATTTTAAAGAGAAATATTGAATATACGGATCATTTAAGTATGCCAAACAAAGCAAAGCTTATTAATATGCTTGATAGCTTGCCGGATGGCGACTGTTTTTGCCATGGGGATTTTCACTTCGGCAATGTTATTATCGAGCAAGAACAGAATTATATCATTGACTACATGAATGTTTGTCGTGGGCATGAATATGGAGATATTGCCAGAACCGTATACTTAATCGAAATGACGCCTGTGCCAGCAGCCCAAATTCATAATACCGAACGTATTCTTTTTATGAAAAAACAGGCAACTGATATTTATCTGCAGGAAATAGGTGTTAATCGAGAGTGTTTGTCCGAGTGGTTATTAGTAACCGCTGCTGCCAGACTTTCAGAATTAAGCAATGAGCAAACAGATGAGAAAAATTCGGTGTTGGAGTATCTATCGAAACAAGGATTATAGTCAAAGGATTTTTCAATAAAGAAATACAATAGCATCAACTAAGATGAAACGGCTTCGTCGTCCTTTTAGGGATGGCATCCATTTCTACGAGAAATATAAGGATAAGTTATTGCGTGAAGCATATAAATTCTTATATTTGAGCAAAAAAACCGTTTTACACGGCAGATTTCTGTCGCGCAAAACGGTTTTTCAATCTGTTCCTATTTGTTCTACTTCTATTACATAAACATTTTGCTGGCTTCCAAGTGCTCTGCACTTTTGGCATCCCCTACGGTTTTGGGTTTCTTAAGCAGAACCCCTAAGACCACACCTACAATGGCGATGTACACCAGTACTTCAAATGTACCTGAGAAAGAATTCGTCCATGTTTCAATAGTAGGTATGCCATCGGCAGGCATGAATCCTTTCATGTTACTGGTGAGGATCGTCATCAGACCCGCAATAGCGAATGAACTCATTACTTGTTGAGCGGCATTGGTGAGTGAAGTGACCCGACCTACCAGGTTTTGCGGTGAAGCTTGAATCAGATGCGTATTCAGAGGCATTAGGGAAAGTCCCATTCCAGCACCCAGTAAAGAAAGTGGGAGGATTAGAGAGGATATTCCATCCGCTGCGGAGACTTGAGTAAGCATAAAGGTTGCGGCTGTAACAAAGGCCATACCAGCCATGACTAAAGGGCGAGCGCCGATTCTATCGAATAATGCGCCACTGATGGGCATGAATATACCTGCAGCTATCGCTTGTGGCAACATGATTAAACCGGTATCAAAGGCACTGTAGTTCTGAGCTTGTTGAAGGAACAGAGGGACAATGAACATGGAGCCAAACAGGGCAATTTGAGAAATCCATTGGATGACAATTCCTTTGCTGAAATCCATGGATTTAAAGACACGCAGCTCCAGAATCGGTTGTTTATGGCGTAGCTCAACAATGATAAATAATACTAAGGCCACGAATCCAACACCTAATCCAGTAACTGTTTTGGTAGAGGTCCAGCCATTAATACCTTCGCTAACCCCATAGGATAAACCGGCAAAAGCGATCGGAGCTAAGATCATCCCCCAGATATCAAGGGCTGTAACAGGCTGACGTTTAATGTTGGGGAGAAAACGAATACCAATGATAACGGCAAGGATACCAATTGGGATGTTAATGATGAAAATCCACTGCCATGCCGCATAATCGACTAACCATCCAGCTAATAGCGGACCAAGAGCAGGGGCGAGCAGGACAGGAATACCCATAATACCCATTACGGCACCGACTTTATGGGGTGGAGCAAGCTGATAAACAAATGCGAAAGCAATGGGCATTACCATTCCGCCGCCAACACCTTGAATAATGCGGTAAATAATTAATTGTGTGGGGTCAGTTGCTATGGAGCAGAGCAAGGAACCGAGAGTGAAGAATCCGACAGAGAACAAGAAAATTTGCTTGGCGCCAAATCGGTCGGATAACCATCCGGCAAGTGGAATCACTGCTGCGTTGGCAAGAACATAACCGGTGACCGTCCACTGCAAAGTGGTTAAGGAAGAATTAAATGCGCTTGAGAGCTTAGGAAGCGCTACATTTACAGCTGATCCATCCAGAACTACCATGAACAATCCCAGAATAATGGTGATTAGGGGGACTAATATGGCTGTAATTGATTCGGGCCGTTCTTTAGATAAATCTTTTGCTGTTCCAGCTGACATACTCAACCCCCTAGTTTTTTTTGAAATAAATTGTAAATAGCTTGTCACGTATAGTCCATATCGCTCACTTGACCCTATTAGTCTTCAAGGGTACAATACGGCTATATCAAGCAACATTTACATTTAGTTCGTTAAGTGGACATTTGTCCGTTTCGTGATTCTGATAATACCGGACAAATGTCCACTTGTCAATTGTATAGGCAGCAACTTTTGGAAAAGGGGTTTTGTTCCATGAAAATTCGGAAGGAACGTAAAGATGCGATCGAACATCGCCGTCTTATTTTACTAAATGCACAGACCCTTTTTATTGAACATGGTGTTGAGGGTGTAACGATGAATCAGATTGCTAAAACGGCTGGAATTGGACAAGGGACGCTCTATCGACGTTATGCGCATAAGGGTGAGATTTGTCAGGATTTAATGAAAGATAGCAGTGATGAGATATGTAATACGATTCAAAGCTATTTGGACCAGAATAAGGATCTCCCGCTAAAAGATCGTATTACAAAAGCACTCGAAATCTCTTTTGATTTCATTGAAAGTTATTCCCCTTTGCTGGTGTCTATCCAGGCTCCAACCTGTGAAGGGCGGCAATCGCTCTATTATCATTCACCTTTATATAGTTTCATGCATGACGTCTTTTGTAATTTGCTCAATGAAACTGAATCTGCTACCAAAGAATTATCTAAGGATACGAACTTTATTGCGGATATGATACTCGCCTCTATGAACCCCGAGCTATTTCTATTTATGAGAAGCGAGCGCGGTTTAACAAAAGAGGAGATTAAGGATAGGCTGGTAAGCGTATACATTGATCCGTTGTTGGTGTAACCATAGAAAGACCCGTAAGAAGATCGCTTGTTTCAAAGCGTCTATCTTACGGGTCTTTTTTCTCGGCTACTTCATATTATGAAATTTCAAACGGTTTCTAAGTATGTAAATAAAGAACATGATGTTACCCACTAAGTACCTCTTCCATAAACGTTTGGGTTCTAGGGCTATATGGAATAACCATTCCAGTCGCAGGATTCTGACCCACTTAGGTGCCCTTCTTATGCGCCCAGATGCAAAATCCAGATAGGCTCCTATCGCGAGAATGATTCTGGCCTCTATCTTATGACTTTGCTCTGTGACCCACTTCTCCTGCAAAGGAATCCCCATTCCAACTAAAAGGATATCCGTTCCAGATTGATTGATTTCTTGGATGACACGATCTGAATCTTTGAAATAACCGTCTTGCGTACCAGAGATGTTCAGACCTGACGGTGGAGGAGGAGCCCTTGCCCGAGAAGCCCTGATTCTCAGAGCCTCCTGGGATTGTATTTGTTATGGCGGGCATCGATTATTTGCAGCATGCGCTCATGAAAGAACAATTAGCGTTATATCGAGTCGTTACTCAAGATGCACATCGTTTTCCGGGACTTGGCAGCATTTACCGGGAAGAGGTATTGCAAAGACGGAATGATATTTTTACCTGTTATCTGATCCGCTGGGCGGAAGTGGAACACTGGGAGATCAAGGACACTCGGCGTGCAGCAGTAACGTTTGCTGCATTGCAGCTTGCGGATATTTTTGAAGATGCGCTTCATGGTCTGCATACACCGGACAGCTCCGAAATCAGTGCACGCGCGACCTTTGCAGCGGACAATATGCTGATTCTTCTTAAGGCGGGGGTACTGTAAATACGAATTGACTGAAGATATTTCTGGAAGCAAAGGTTCGGTTGAATGATGATAAACATTGACTAAATGACATAAATGATATAACGTATACATTAATTGAAGAAGGTTAGGAGAACAACATTATGTATAATGACAGACAGCCACTATATGTACAAATCCAGGAGCATTTTAAGAATCTCATCCTAAATAATGAATTGAAGGAAAATGATAAGATTCCTTCGGAAAAAGAAGTAATGGAACAATTCTCTGTCAGCCGGATTACGGTTGCCAATGCGCTTATGCAATTGGCGAAAGACGGTTGGATATATCGTGTTCCCGGAAGGGGCAGTTTTGTCAGCGAAGAAATTCAAGGAATTGTAGCCAATCATAAGGCCGTGCTTGAATCTGAATTTCGGTTGCAGATTGTGCCAGCCGATAAATCCTACACATCATTGGGATCAACTGCTGTATCTGTCAACAAGACAGAGAACACCGTCATTTCACTTGCAAGTGGTGGAAGGAAAATAATTGGTCTAATCATGCCAGGTCTGGTCGATTATTTCTCCATCCGGTTGATCCAGGGGATCAATAATATATTGGAGGAAAGCCAATACAGCCTGTACATTATTCAAAGCTTCAATTCGATTGAACGGGAAGAAGAAGCTATTCTCGACCTTATTAAGAATGGTGCTGTAGGCTTGATTATTTTTCCTTGTGATACAGAAACCTATAATGAAGAGATTCTGTCTCTTAAACAAATCAAGTTTCCTTTTGTCCTGATTGACCGGTATTTTCCTGGAGTGGAAACCAATATTGTGCGCAGCGATGGCATGATCGGTGGAAAGCTTGCTGTGGACTACCTGTGGGATCTCGGTCACCGTGATATTGCCATCTGCTCCGATTCTCCACTTCCAATCACTACAGTAGAGGACCGAATTAATGGCTATATGGATGGTTTGAAGAAGAAGGAGGCGCTGATCAATCCGGCGCTGATCCTGACAGACTTTCACGTGGAGTATAAGGGGATTAATGCGGAGCATCCGCTCTATCGATTTATCAAAAATCGGATGGCCACCGCCTTTATTACTCTAAACGGCAGACTAGGATTGCATATCCGGTCTATTTGTAGAGAACTTGGACTCCGGGTTCCAGAGGATATCTCCATCCTCACCTTCGATGATCCCTCTCCGGGTCTGAACGAGTCAGGAGCTTTGACCTACATCTCTCAATCCGAAGGGATTATGGGCGAAGAGGCGGTCAATATATTGTTGAATATGCTGGAGGAACCGCAGAACTTGGACCATAAATATCACAAGGTGATTTTAAAGCCGGAGTTGATAGAAGGCGAGTCGACAGCTGTATGCGTAGTATAATGTAAACCCAATAAATCCATAAAAGCACTTTCCTGAAGAACTCAGAAAGTGCTTTTTTATTTGCATTAAATGATATATCAAACATCTTGACATAAATGATATAGTGATATATATTTGTGGTACAAATACATAGATCCGGAAGGTGTGTGATTATAAATAAAGGAATATGGCGTTTTAATTATAGCAATGGGGGTACTGGAATATGGATAAAACGGCTCAGATCTTGGGGAAATCTTCTTTCAAACGGGTGATGAGAAGGCATAGGGATGCTGTCATTGCAGCGGTCATCCTTACACCGATGTTATTGTTTTGGTTGATTCTTTCCGGGGTTCCGACGATATTCGGATTTTTTCTGGGTTTCTTTAATTGGGTAGGTTTAAACGATACTCCGGACTTTATCTGGTTTGATAATTTTATTCGTTTCTTTAAGGACCCGGTATACACTGGTGCATTATGGAGATCAATTTGGTTGGGAGGATTAGTGACAGCGGTTACATTAATATCAGGCTTTGGAGCAGCTATTCTGATGAATATGCCGTTGATCGGCAAAGGCTTTTATCGGTCGCTTTGGTATATTCCAGCAGTTACTTCGACTGTGGCAACCACTCAGGTATTTAATATTTTACTCGATACCAATAACGGGGTCATTAATAATTTTTTGAAATCGATTGGAAAAGAACCGATCATTTGGCAATACTCTGCCGGGTGGGGGATTTTCTGGATTGTAGTCTACTCAGCATGGAAAGGTGTCGGGGGAGCAGCGCTTATCTGGCTTGCCGGACTGCAATCGGTGGATCAGACGTTATATGAAGCGGCGGATATCGATGGCGCAGGCCGATGGGCAAAATTGAAATTTGTCACAATGCCTGGACTGAAGCCAATTGCCACCTACATTGTCATTACCAGTTTGATTGGAGCCATACAAATCTACGAACAGGTACTTTTTATTACCAACGGTGGGCCTTATGGGCAGACAGAGGTGCTTGTATTCCGGATTTATCGTGACGGCTTCTGGGATTTCAACCTGGGAATGGCAGGAGCATCGTCGCTGATCATGGCGGTAATCGTCATCGTAGCTACGGTATTTTATTATAAATGGTCAACCGGATCGGACAAACGAATGACTATTCCCAATAAACCAATCAAGAGGGGGCGATAAGCCATGTCCGAACCGCTGCGCATCAAGATTAAAAACCAATTCACTCCGGTTCATCTGATCAGTCACATCGTCCTCCTTGGTGTAGGTCTGGTGCTGCTTTATCCTCTTATCTTTATGGTACTGGCAGGTTTCTTTAGCAAAACTGAATTCACATCAACGGTGCTGGGAGTATTCCCGATTCCTAAAGCACCAACTTTAGCTAACTATAAAGCATTGGTTATGGGGTCGATTGATACGGCGGTGACGGTTTACTTCCGGAATTCAATTATCCGCACCGCTTACAATACGTTCTGGGCACTAATCACCTCATTCTTGGCAGGTTATGTATTTGCACGCCTTAAATTTAAAGGAAAAGAAACTTTATTCTTGATCATGCTGGCGACTCAAATGATTCCGACGACCCTGGCTATTATTCCAACCTATCTCGAATATGCAAGATTCCCCTTCGCCGGAGGAAACCGTATATTTACTGGCGGGACTGGTATTTTAAACACGTGGTGGATTTATTTAATCGGCGGGCCGGCTATTAATATCATGGGCACATTCCTGGTGAAGCAATCACTGGAGAAGGTTCCGATCGAGTTAGATGAAGCAGCGCGAATGGATGGAGCAGGTACCTTCAGACTGATTTTTCAAATCTTATTCCCTTTACAGCTTCCTATTATGGCATTTATAGCAATCACTACTGCCTTGGGTACCTGGAATGACTTTATCACACCTTTCTTTTATACTTCAAGCGACAGCTTGCAAACGCTTCCGGCAGCGATAACAAAATTGTCCTCTGTTGGAGCCAGTCCCGGTGCTGTTATCAATTATCCATTAATTATCACGTTAAGCCTAGGTGTCACCCTACCTGCACTGTTGATCTTCTTCTTTTTTCAAAAGTATATCGTTCAAGGGTTAGCTAGTACAGGGATAAAGGGATAAACTAATATGACATATTAAATATATATAAATATATTGAATATATTTAGTCTTCGTGATATTGTCTACATGTAAAACATTTTTCATATTGGAGGGGTTAAAGGATGCAAGCGAGAAAAATAACGAACGCTGCACTAGTAATCATGATGACGATTGGGTTGGTGGCCTGTTCTTCAGGAAACAATGAGGCGGCAAACATCAATCAGGAGAAACCTCAAACAACGGATAATGGAGCTGCAACAGAAACTCCCAAGACGGAGGAAGGTGTTACCCTTACGGTTTTAAATGAAGGCGCTGTCGCTGTTGGCGTCGGCATCGTGTCTGATTTGCTCGGAGTGAAGAAGAAAGCGTTAATTGCAGACGAAACTCTAAGTCCTCGTCCTGTAGATGCTGATTTTACGTATACGGAAGGCAGTAAGGTGAATTCAAATGTGTTTCCTTATCTGTATCAGAACATCATCAACGACAAGATGAAGAGTAAGAATATTACGTTGAAGACAGAGGACTGGGGCTGGGGTGAGCCGCTGATTCAGAAGCAGACTGCAGGCTTCCTTGCCAAAAATATGCCCGATATTATCGTTGGAGAAACCCAAATGCCAGGTTTTGCACAGCAAGGTTTGCTTGAGCCCTTCCCGGCGGATATGGAGCAATACATCCGCGAGAATATCGCTCCTGCTGCCTGGAAACCTATGGAGTATGACGGTAAAATTTACGGCTTCGCCTCCCAACCTGGCGTAAACAGCTTGTTCTGGAACAAGAAGCTGGTGAAGGAAGCCGGCTTGGACCCAGAGAAGGCTCCTGCTACATGGGATGAGCTGGCTGCTAATCTGGAGAAGGTAACTGAAGCCGGCAAAGGTAAATTCTATGGCGGCGGTGTGTACGGTGGACCGAACGCTGGCGGATATTTACGGTATGGTACGTTGCTGGTCATCAATGTCGGTGGGTTCGCAGATGCTCAAGGTAATCCTACATTCAACAGCGAGGCTAACCTTGAGACGATTGCCTATATGAAACAGCTGAACGGCTATCATCCGGCTGGATTAATGATGAACACCAATGAAGGCACTTACTTTGATGCTTTTAAGAAAGGGCAAATTGCTTATCTGATCGACGGACCGTGGCGTGCTATCGAAAGTTCGACGCTTGGCATCGACTATGGCATGGCTCCAATTCCACTGTCTTCTGATGGCAACGCAGGCAATATTACAATTGGAGCGGCCTTCCACTCCGTACCTAAGGATGCTAAGAACAAAGATGCTGCATTTGAATATATTCGGGCGATGTACAGTGAGGAAGTTCAGACGCTTATCGCGGATACAGGTGTAAGATCCCCAGTTCTGAAGACGATTGCGGAATCGGATGATTATAAAACGAAACATCCGGAGATGTATCAGCATTTCTTAGCTATGGCCGGAAACGTACAAGGTCTGCCAACATTCTCAAAGGAGAGCTCCAAAGTTTGGCAAATATTCGGTGATGCCGTAACGAAATCGGTCATGACAAATGGTGATATCAAAGCTATTATGGACGATGCTCAGAAAAAGGCGGAAGCCATAACGAAATAAAATGCTTCTATGGGATGGATGAGGAGGACTGCCCTTGGTGAGTCCTCTTTATTTCACAGATGGAAAGAGCGGTCAATGGATGATAGTCTTCGTTATCCTTGTGCCAGGTATATATGCTGAAGGAGAGATAGAGAATGCCGTATGAAACCAATGCTATTTTCTTGAAAAAGGCTAAGTTTGCGATGTCGCAATTGGAACAATCTATTTATGAGCCGATAGCTTTATTGTCAGTAACGGCCTGGGTAACCCCGGAGCCCGTCGCTTATACGGAGCGGACATCCGGACAACAAATAAAGTTGGAGCCGGGAGATAAGTGGGGAGACTTGTGGGACTGTGCGTGGTTTCACTTTGAAGGAAAGGTCCCCGAAGCACAGGCTGGCCGCAAAATTGTCCTCCTGATCGATGTGAATGGAGAGCTTTGCCTAGTGGATCACGAAGGGACTCCTTGCCAGGGGCTAACCAACATCAACTCGCAATTCGATTACATCCTGGGGCTTCCCGGCAAAAGAGTCGTAGATATCAGCCCGTCTGCAGAGGGTGGGGAAGTTATTAACCTATGGGCAGATGGAGGCTGCAATGATCTATTCGGCAATTATCGCAGCGGCAGATTAAAGGAAGCTGTTATTGCTGTTTGTTATGAGGAAACACGAAGTCTGTACTATGACTTTGAAGTGTTGATCGATTTAGCTGAGCAGTTGCCGGAAACCAGCGCCAGAAAGACGCAAATCTATCAATGCTTATATGATGCAGCGAATCAATTGACAGAGATGAATACGGATAATGTTCGCCGTGCAAGCGAGCGAATAAACGGGGAACTGAGTAAACGCGGGGGAGATCCCTCCGTGACGATAAGTGCAATCGGACATGCCCATATGGACCTTGCCTGGTTGTGGCCAATTCGGGAAACGATTCGCAAGGGTGCGCGTACGTTCTCGACAGCGCTGTACAATATGGAAAAGTATCCAGATTACAGGTTTGGAGCAAGCCAACCGCAGCTTTATCAATGGATGAAGGAAAGTTATCCATTGCTGTACGACAAGATAAAGGAACGCATACGAGAAGGCCGCTGGGAACCTCAGGGTGCAATGTGGGTTGAACCGGACACAAATATCTCTGGTGGCGAAGCACTTGTGCGGCAAATCTTATATGGAAAACGCTTTTTTCAACAGGAATTTGGTCAGGAAATGAAAGTACTGTGGCTGCCAGACGTTTTTGGCTATTCGGGGAGCCTTCCTCAGTTGTTAAAAAAGTCGGGGGTTGATTATATGATGACCCAGAAATTGTCATGGAGTGAATATAATACACACCCGCATCACAGCTTTATCTGGGAAGGAATTGACGGTACTCAGGTGTTGACACATCTTCCTCCGGAGGATACCTATAACAGTCCTGCTGCGCCAAGGTCACTCGTTAAGATTGAGAACAGCTACTTAGACAGGAATGTGTCCGCGTATGCCCTTATGCTATTTGGTATCGGCGACGGGGGAGGCGGTCCTGGTGAAGAGCATTTGGAGCGATTGGCTCGTGTGAAGAATCTATCCGGTGTCCCACCGGTAATTCAAGAGCCGTCTATCGACTTTTTCCACCGGCTGGATCAAGAGGCCTCACGCTTCCAGACGTATAAGGGAGAACTGTACCTGGAGAAGCATCAGGGGACGTTAACCACACAAGGGCGCAATAAATGGTATAACCGGAAGATGGAAAAAGCCCTCAGGGAGCTGGAGTATGCAGCATCGCTGCTATGGGCCGTCCACGGAGGTTCCTATCCCGCAGCAAGGCTTGAAGAGATCTGGAAGGAAGTCTTACTCTACCAGTTCCATGATATTTTGCCGGGTTCCTCGATTACGAGAGTGTATGACGAGTCGCTTGAGCGTTATGCCTTACTGCTCGCAGAGGTTCGCACGATGGCGAAAGATACCTTTGAAGAAATTGCTAGCCTGTCAGGAGGGTCCAAGCAACCCTTCATCTTTAATTCGCTGCCCTGGGAACGGCAGGAGTGGGTGGAATGGAACGGCAAATGGCATTTAGCCAGCGTCCCTGCAATGAGTTATAGATCCCTTGAAGATTCTGTTCATGTGATGTCTGTTGCAGGGTTGATGGCGAGCGAGCACGAGCTGGAGAATGAAAAGCTGAAGGTCATCTTCGACGAGAACGGCAGTATTGTCTCTGTGTACGATAAGCTGCTGAGTCGAGAGGCCATTCGCCCAGGAACCCAAGCAAATGTCTTTATGATTTACCATGATAATGGGGATGCATGGGACTTTCCGCATGATTACCGCGAGACGGTTGCCGGAGCCATGAGGCTGGTGAGAAGTACAGCCCATGTAGTGGGGCCAACGGCAGTTGTCGAGCAAGAGTATCACTATGGTGAATCTATACTCGTGCAGAAGATTGTTTTGACTATGGGCGGTTCGACGATTGAGTTCGAAACCGAGGTGGACTGGCGGGAATCGGGCAAAATGCTGCGTGTATCCTTTCCTACCAGCGTATCCAGCGATCAAGTCAATTGTGAAATCCAATTTGGCTATATAAAGCGGCCAACCACTCGTAATACCTTGATCGAATTTGCCAAGGATGAGATTTGCGCACATCAATATATCGACCTTTCACAGCCGGATTATGGTGTAGCATTGCTGAATGACTGCAAATACGGATATAGCGTTCTGCACAATGTTCTTGATCTAAATTTGCTCAGAAGTCCTGCTTATCCAGACCCCACTGCAGATAGAGCACAGCACAAATTTACTTATGCTTTGTATCCGCATGCGGGAAATTTCATTCAGGCAATCGTATACCGAAAAGGTTATGAACTAAATACTCCTTTGACTATAGTTGAAGCGCATCAGACAGAGGCGACGAAATGTGAACCTATACAGTTGATTCAAATCGACCATCCTTATGTAATGGTGGAATCCGTAAAAAAAGCGGAGGACAGCAATCATTTGATCATTCGTCTGTACGAAACGGCCGGGACGGAGGCGCGAGGGGTCATTTCCTTCGGTCTGGAGTGCCTTTCCATTGAGGAAGCAGATTTGATGGAGAACCCGATCGGGGTCCTGCAGAGTAACGATTCTCAGGCGGAATTACATTTTACACCTTTTGAGATTAAGACCATTCGTGTTCAGCTACATCATCTTGTTAATGCGTAAGGGGGATGGAAGCAATGAAGAGAAGGAGTCGGGAGGAAGAGCATACCGGGTTTCAGGAAGGCAGCGCTTATGGAGAGGATTACGATCTGCAGACAGATTTTGTGATGGTTTACGGAATTAATTCATCAATGCCAGATCGGATTCAACAATGGAAAGCACAGGGCTATCAGGTCCACTTGATGACAGGAGTATCCTGGGGTGGCTATCAGGATTACTTGAATGGCCAATTTGATGGCCGGTCCCACTGGGACGAAGCGCAAAGATATAAGGATGGTGAGAATATCATCCATGGAACCTCGGTTGACATCCCATACATGGTACCTACGGTTGCTTACTCTGATTATTTGATCCAACAGATTCGTCCTGCTGTAGATGCGGGAGTGGATGCCATTCATCTGGAGGAGCCGGAATTTTGGGTGGAAGGTGGGTACTCTGAGGCCTTTAAACGGGAATGGCGCAATTATTATAACGAGCCATGGATTCCACCGCACGAATCAGAGAATGCCCAGTATCATGCCTCCAAGCTCAAAGCCTATTTGTACGCAAGATGTCTGGATCGACTTTGTTCAGCACTCAAGGAATATTCGCTGGTTCGCTATGATCGACCCCTGCGGTTTTTTGTGCCGACACACAGCTTGATTAATTATACGCAGTGGAGAATTGTCAGTCCGGAATCGCGGCTGCTTGATCTGCCCTCCATCAATGGGTATATCGCCCAAATATGGACCGGAACCTCCCGCACAGCCAACGTTTATGAAGGCGTTCGCGCGGAGAGAACCTTTGAAACTGCCTTCCTGGAATATGGAATCATGCAGGAGTTGGTACGTGGAACCGATCGCCGAATGTGGTTCCTACACGACCCTATTGAAGATGATCCCAAACATACTTGGGAGGACTACAGAGTGAATTATTTCAAGACGCTGACGGCATCCCTGCTGCATCCCGGTGTATCTCATTATGAGGTTGCCCCTTGGCCCAAACGGATCTTCGAGGGGCAATATCCGGGTGCAGACGGTTCCGGCAAGGAAGGGATTCCTGTCGACTACGCGACCGTGCTGCTAACTCTGATACATGCGCTTGGCAATATGGATCAACCGGATATTCACGTCATTGGCAACGATGTCAAAGTAGGCGTCCTAT
This sequence comes from Paenibacillus monticola, assembly GCF_009664975.1. Classification (GTDB taxonomy): domain Bacteria; phylum Bacillota; class Bacilli; order Paenibacillales; family Paenibacillaceae; genus Paenibacillus_AQ; species Paenibacillus_AQ monticola. The sequence goes on along the minus strand of NZ_WJXB01000006.1, from coordinate 33,478 downwards.
TGGCGGATTCGGCCATGTATCAACGTATGCGTACAGGGGTAGAAACCGCTGGCAGCATGTTAAAGTATGACGGGACGAACGAGGTTGAGCTGACGGATGAATATGCGCTTGATTTACTGAACTTTTCATCTTTTTATGGATTAACGCTTCCGTTAGTCAAACATGGCCTGCCAGTAAGACCAGTACAGCTCGATAATGTTAGACGGTTCCCAAGTTATCTGGATGAGTATCGCTTGTTGATTCTGAGTTATGAGTTTATGAAGCCGGAGTACCCCGATCTTCACAGTGCACTGGCACAATGGGTTAGGGATGGTGGGGCCTTGATCTATGTCGGTGATGACAGTGATCCGTATCATCAGGTTAAGGAATGGTGGAACCAAGGCAAACGTCACTATCAATCCCCGCGCGAGCATCTCTTTGAATGTCTGGGACTATCTCCTGATTCTCCAGGAGGCATGACGGCGATTGGCAAGGGATTGCTGCTGTATTTACCGGTTCGACCGGAAAGTTTTGCGGAGAGTGCAGTTGCGGGAAACAGATTCCGTGATGGGGTGCGGAAAGCGATGGCTGGCTTAAATGATCCTCGAATAAGCTGGACACCTGCCAATTACTTCATGCTGCGGCGAGGCCCTTATGTCATAGCATCAGTAATGAAAGAGTCCATCCATGAGCATTCTCTGGACTTAAAGGGTTGTTATGTGAATCTGTTTGATTCCGAGTTGCCAATTGTACGCCATGTCACGATAGAGCCGGGTCAACAGGGCCTCTTGTATGACCTCGAATATGAGCATGCGGGTAACCATGGAATTATCGCAGCTTCATCGAGAACAGAGGGCTTCACAGAGGATTCGCGAGAAATCGTATTCTTCGTCAAAGGGCCGCAAGCTGTACGTGCAGCAGCGAGAATCTACTGTTCAGCTAAACCGGTGAGTGCAACGATCCATGTTAACGGGCAGGAAGCCGCACTTCCTTTTGTGTGGGATGCGGAGACCCAAACCCTGCTTATCCGTTACGAGCATCAGGCAGGGAGCGTACGTATTCAGATTAACAAACAATGATTGGAGATGGATCAGGATGAAGATGAAGAGTACAATACGCCCTCCAGCAATACCTTTGGTGACGGTTGATCCGTATTTTAGCGTATGGTCGATGGCTGACAGTTTGAGTGACGACTTTACAAGACATTGGACCGGTAAACGAAATGCAATGACGGGATTAGTGATCATTGACGGGAATCCCTATCGATTTGCCGGCCGGGTAGAGCCGAATGCGGAGAACTACTACACCGAACCGCAGGCAATGAAGCAGCAAAATGTTCAACTAACCTCTCTCTCCAGCACCTATGAATATGAAGAAGCGGGGATTCGCTTGCAGGTGCGCTTTACCACGCCGCTACTGATGGATAACCTGGAGCTCTTATCAAGACCGGCCTCATATGTGCAGCTTTCCGTCTGTGCGGTGGATGGCAAACCTCATAACGTGCATATTTACTTCGATGTCACCGCAGAATGGTGCGTCGATTCCAGTGAGCAGCGGGTTCTTTGGCAGCGGCATGAGGAGGGCCAACTGGCTATCCTTGAGGTGAGTCATGAGGAACAAGCTTACTTAAACCGTTCCGGGGACGATTTGCGTATGGATTGGGGTCAGTTCTATCTGGCTGTTGAACAATCCCCTGAAACGCGAACCTATCTGGATTCGGCTGAAATCAGAAAGCAATTTGTGCGTAATGGTGAGATTGTCCCCGTCCATAAAGGGGGTATGCCGCAAGCTGTTCGCGATCATCAGCCTGTCTTGGCCTGTACTTGGGATTGCGGGGAAGTGGGTGCTGCCGAGGTTTCAAATCTGTTCGTGCTGGCTTATGATGATGTTTATGCCATTGAGTATTTCGGTGATAAGCTGAAGGCCTACTGGAAAAAGAGCGGAATGACTGCCCTCGGGATGATCGCCGCTGCGTTCGGAGAGTATCCTGAACTCATGCAGCGGTGTACGGAATTCGACCAAAAGCTGTGGACCGATGGTGTGCTTGCAGGCGGAGAGAAATACGCAGAGCTGCTGGTGCTGGCTTATCGGCAGGCTATTGCTGCACACAAGCTGGTGGCAGATCGTGAGGGTAAGCTCCTGTTTATGTCCAAGGAATGCTATAGCAATGGCTGTATTGCTACAGTTGATGTGAGTTATCCCTCGATTCCGTTGTTCCTGCTCTATAATCCCGAACTAGTTAAAGCCATGATGAGACCGATCTTTAAATACGCGCGCAGTGAGGCTTGGCCGTTCGAATTTGCGCCACATGATGTCGGCCAGTATCCAATTGCCAATGGTCAGGTTTATGCGGAGAATGCCAGAGAAGGGCAGATGCCGGTAGAGGAATGCGGCAACATGTTGATTATGGCAGCCGCGGTCTGTTTGACGGATGGTCATGCCGATTTCGCAGCAGAACACGGGGAGCTTTTGTCCAGTTGGGCCGATTATTTGCTGGAGTACGGGCTCGATCCTGAGAATCAATTATGCACAGATGACTTTGCCGGACACTTGGCCCGAAACGCCAATTTATCGGTAAAGGCTATTATGGGCGTAGCGAGCTATGCCATTCTTAAGGGAATGATGGGACATTCTGCTGAAGCTGAACGCTATAAGAAAGCGGCTAAAGAGATGGCGATTAAATGGGAGGAACTTGCTAGTGATCAGGATCATTATAAGCTTGCTTTCGGCCAGGATGGCACGTGGAGCCTGAAGTATAATCTGATCTGGGATATCCTCTTTGACACACATATATTTGATGAAACCATCATTCAAAAAGAAGTCTCCTGGTACTTAAAGAAGCAGGATAAATACGGGATTCCGATGGATAGCAGAGCAGCCTATACCAAGGCGGATTGGCTCGTTTGGGCGGCCTCGCTAGCCTCCGAGCGGGAGGATTTCGTCAGCTTGATTGAACCCTTATGGGACGCATTAAATGAAACGCTGGACCGCGTGCCCTTTTCGGATTGGTATGACACGAATACAGCCCGGCAGATTAATTTTCAGCATCGCAGCGTTGTAGGCGGAATCTATATCAAACTCCTGAAGGACAAGTGGGCGAAGGCTGGCAAGAAGGCTTTTTAAACAAAAGGCTTTACATGCTTGGCAATTAGGAGCAAGTATGCTGTTATGCCCGAATTATTGGACAATACGGCAGCTCGCTCCTTCTGGATATAAACCGTTGCACATGATTTGTTCTTCTTCAAGCATTATGATAACGCTTACAAGACTATTTTAGGAGGTAAGTAAATGAAATCAAAGAAAACGGGTCTAATGTTACTCATTGTCATTATGTTAGTCGCGACCGTGAATTTGACGGTATCCGTACCTTTTGCGAAAGCAGCGATTAGTTGGCCTTCAGGACAGGTTCTCCCTTCGTTTCCGACTCCTGCAGCTACACTTGATGTAATGGATACAATAACGGAATTCAAATATCAGTCAAATGGTACAGAAGTATCGCATTCGACCGGTCATCTAGACGGAAATAATTGGATTGTACAAACCGGTATTGATCCTGGGAATAATTTTATGATCTATGGACCCTATGAAACAGATATTCCCACAGGAACCAATTCGGCATTCTTTGAATTGGCCGTTGATAACAATACCGCCAATAACGACGCGATCGTGAGGATTGATGTAAGAGATAATACTTCCGGACAGACTTTGGCTGCCAGAGATATAACAAGGCAGGAGTGGACTGGTACTTACACCATGCAGACTTTTAATCTCACATTCAACAATCCTACAGCAGGGCATGCTCTCGAATTTAGGGTGTTCTGGTATGGAGGGTCCTTTGTCCGGGCGGGTGCCGTGGGTACAAATCCGAAGTCAATGGAAGATGATGCTGTTCTTTTCTCTACCCTAAAAGGCTTGGTTAATAAAACCCAACCCCGAATTTACACCTATGACAATGCTGTTCGGGGGGAGGATGGGAAATATAATTGGTTAAATACACTAGGTTTAGGATACACGGATGTGACAGACAACTATAGTCTCATTACCAAATATAGAAATGAGATCAACGGTATCGTGATCTACGATGAAGCGGTCCCGGACACCGTTAATTTAGCTACAACGATTGCTTCTCTGAATGGGGGTATTGTAGCTGCGCCTTCATTGGTATCCAAGTTAACCACTGCACCTTACAACCTGCCCATACTGAACGATTTGCGCGGAATGTTTACGACTAAAGTTCAAGTGTATGAGTATTTATATAATAATTATTGGTCACAGGTGTCTCATAAGGTCATTGTCGGATTGAACCCGCAAATCAAAGGGTTCCTACGTGATTATGCCACTTCCGTAGGGGCTGCCGCGATATGGCTTAATCCGAGTGTGCCTGCAGAAGATGCCGTGTTAAGACAGTTTCTTTCTTCTATGCCGCACGATGGAACCGGAACGTATATGGGCTGGTGGCCGGATGAAGGCGTAGGCGTAACTAGAACATCAGAGTATGGGGTTACTACGATTGCAAGCGACTTCGCTTCCAATTTGACTGTTTTTGGTGGGACTTCGAGAGCTGTCAATGTGAAGCCACTTGCTAATAAGCCGGTGTTACGAAACAAAATATATATCTCATTGATATTAAGCGATGGAGATAATCTACAGTATTTAGAGCATCGTTTTAAAACAAGCTGGCTGTGGGATAATCCTCTCAGGGGTACGATTCCGGTAGGTTGGACAGTATCACCTGCTATGCTGGATGCCATGCCCGGAGTATTGAACTACCTATACAATTCGGCTACGCCGAATGACAACTTGATAGGCGGGCCAACAGGGGTTGGATATACGTATCCGAATTTTTGGGAAAATCAAGCCTATCTTGATAACTATGTTGCACTTAGTAATGACTATTCCAACCGTTCAGGTCTAAAAGTAATTACAGTTTGGAACACAATCGTTGGCGGAATTAACACAAATGTCGGGAATAGCTTTGCCACGAATGCACCTTCACTCTTGGGATTGACAGGCATGAAGTCAGGTGGCCAGATTACGCAATATAATAATATTTTGCCAGCACAGGCACTTAACGCTACTTATTGTTATTCAGAAGCTACTGTAATTTCCGAAATAAGTGGCGCGGTCGCAGGGTGGAATGGGACGGCTCCAAAATTTGTATCGATCCAAGCAAATCCATGGGACGTATCCTACCAGATGTTAGTAAATGCAGTGAATCATTTTAACAGCAATACCGACATTGTTTTCGTAACACCGGATAACTACTTCCAGCTTATGAGGGAAAATAACAACTTGCCTGTCGATCCGTCAACGGTTGTCAAAACTTATGAAGCAGAGAATACCAGCTATGCCACAACACCATTTAGCCATGATGTAGGCCGGGTAGACGGCGATTCATGGTCGGCCAATGTAGCCCAAGACAATGCAGGATTTATGCTGTGGGGTCCATATGTTACCACATTCCCGGCAGGTCCACTTACGACTACCTTCAAAATGAAGATTGATTCCATTGTGGGTGCTAACGATAAAGTAATTAGACTTGATGTAAGAGATGGTACAACGGGGCAGGATTTGGCAGCCTTTGATATCTACAGAAACCAGTTCAAAGCTAATGATTCTTACCAGGATTTCAGCTTGAGCTACACTAACGTCGCTGGCCATCCGTTGGAATTCAGAGCAGGCTACAAGGATAATGCAAAGATTAGTATTGATAAGGTTACGACAACAACCAGCCTAGGTAAATATGAAGCTGAAGGCACGGTCTTAGGATATGGCGCAGGACGTGCGGTTGGGGACGGCTGGGAAGCTAATCCTACCCAAGACAATGCAAGTCATATGGTATATGGACCTTATGATTCTAATGTGCCGATCGGTAATCGAAGCGTTACTTTCAAGTTGAAGGTAGATAACAACACCTTAAATAACCTGCAGGTGGCTTCCATTGATGTATGGGATGCGACAGCAGGGGTATCTGTGGCTTCGCAGAATATATTAAGACAGCAGTTTACATCAGCGAACCAGTACCAGAATTTCACGCTGTCATTTAACCAAACCACTCTCAACCATCAATTAGAATACAGAGTCTATTACAATGATGTTGCTACTATAACCGTAGATAAGATAACGGTTAACTAAGCCGATTGTTGAGAAATAACTGGCTTGTAATCATACAACCATGGAGGTACGAAATGATAGATACACAGGGACTGGAGAACCTATTCCAGAATCCGAGCATGACTTACAGACCCCAACCATTCTGGTTCCTAAACCATGATTACAAGCCGGAATTGCTGCGATCACAATTGCAGGAAATGTCCGAGAAGGGTGTTGGTGGAGTTGTACTTCACTCTAGGCACGGCAAGACCGAAGAGTACTTCTCCGATGCTTACTTTGACATGTTGGAGACTTGTATCGAGGAATGCATCAAGCTTGGTATGCAGACCTGGCTATATGATGAGGATAATTGGCCAAGTGGGACATTTGGAGGCAAGCTGACCCAGCAATTTCCTGAATACAGGATGCGTTACTTGCGGGTGGAGGAGAAGAGATACTCCTCAGCGGATGGACAACAGGAGTGTTTAATAGACTTTGCTTTGGAAGACGGTCACTCATTGATTTCTATTCTGGCTTACCGGATCAAACAGCAGGATGGAGACACTGTTATTTTGCAGGATAATCCGCAAGATTTGACCCCTTTGTACGATGGGTCTTGGCAACCGAAAGAAGAAGGAGATTTTGTGATTCTCGTGTTTTGGGAATGCGAAGTTGCTGAAAAGGTAACGTTTGCCCGCGGTTATTATTTGGATACGATGAATCCGGAAGCCGTGAACAAATTTATCGAACTTGGCTATGGACCATTCGATCGATTGTCCGCACATTTCGGCAAGAATATTCAGGGCGTTTTTACGGATGAGCCCGGGCTCATGATTCACGATGGATTTGGTGGAGTGGAAGCGATTAAGACGAGTGTAGAGCATTTGGATAGAAACTTGCCAGGGATGATTCTTGCATGGACACGGAACCTTCCGGAACGTTTCGAGCAGCACTGCGGTTATTCGCTTACCTCCAATCTTGGCTCCCTGCTCTATCAGGTGGAAGAGACAAGTCATAAAGTACGTGAGGATTATTATGCGGCTCTTACGTATTGGTATATCGATGCGTATCATCGGGGATTGCACTCATGGTGCGAAGCTCGTGGGTTAGCCTATATCGGCCATACGCTGGAAGAGCCCATCTGGGGCCAGGCGCGTTCGCAGGGCAATCAGACGCAGGTGCTGCGGGAGTTTGATTATCCGGGTGTCGATTATTTACAAGCAGGCATTGGGACCAAAGAGAACCCTTATCGTATTTTGTCCGTCAAATGTGCGTCCTCAGTCGCCCATCTTGAAGGTAAGGAGCGCGTTATTTGCGAGGCGTTTGGAGCAAGCGACCACGGGTATTCGATGCGGCAACGGCGGCTTGATGCCAATTTCATGGCTTTTCTAGGTGTTAACTTGTTTATTCCCCATGCATTTTATTATTCATTCGAAGGCTATCGCAAGACGGACTTTCCACAGACGGAATTTTATCATGCGCCCCATTGGGAGCATTATCATGTTTTTGCGGATTATATTGCCAGACTCAGCTTGATGGGAAGCCTAGGCCATCATAATGCCCATATTTTGCTGCTCAGTCCTGTGCATACGGTCTATCAGGAAATGTTCGAGAATGGAATGGCTGAGCTTGCACCCACCTCGGATGTGCTGCACGCCCTGCTGTCCGATCGTTTAATTCGCAACCAGCTTGATTACGATTACTTGGATGATAGTCAGCTCACCGAGAGTCTTGTTGCACAGGGGAATTTAACATTTGCCAAGTCACGGGAGAGGTATAGAGCTGTTATTTTGCCTGGTATGAAGGTGATGTCTGTTGCATCGGCAGCCAAGCTGAATGAATTCGTTCAAGGAGGAGGTCTGCTGGTTGCTATCGGAGAGGTGCCTTCGCACAGCTTTAACCAGGCAGACGACCCGGTACTGAAGGAGTATTTGAAGCCGCTGTTCCCGCATTCAGGGGGATTGGAATGGCATGAGTATGGACAAGGAAAAACGCTGTTCCTGTCCGAACTCAAGGTGACTGCTGATGATGCTCGATATTTGTGTGAACAGTTGAGCTTGTTCCCGGGTGTCGATCAATTCGCCAGTCGCTGGTTCATACCGGAGGCGGAGAAAGAACGGGTAATCGTGTCATGCCGTTTGATAGAGGAGAAACTATACTACTGGGTGATGAATTGGTCAGAGGTTTCGGCGGAAATCCAATGTCTGGTCAAACCGCTGGAAAGAGTAGAGGAGTGGAAGCTGGAAAACGGCGAGCGCATTCTGCTTGCGCAGAGGGAGTCGAATGAATTTCGTCTAGAACCAGGGGAACTGCGGATTGTTAGCGTTGTTGAATCTGATTCCCAGAAAGTGCTGGAACCATTCTACTCCATAGAGAAGACAATTGAGCTGCCCGCAGCTTGGGAGTTTGAGCTAGAAGATCCCAACGTGAAAATCCTGGATCGCTGGGAAGTTATATTCAATGACCGCGAATCGCGTATGAACGCTGTAATGCCTGGTCAAACCAACACCTATCGGACCCGGATCATGATCAATGCTTCAGCAGTAGGCAAAGAGATGAGTTTGGTGACCGACGATATCGATCAGTATGTGCCTTCTCATATCGGGTTTTTGTCCAGGCGCCGCAGTGTAGAGATTTATATAAATGGGCATCGCCTGCCGGCGCTTGAGCCAGCAGGCTGGCAGGATCATTTTTATAAAAGTGTGAATTTGACGCCTTATGTGCATTCGGGTGAAAATGTGATCGAGCTGCTAACCATTTCACTCCTGGAGCCGATGATTCGGGTAGCGTCTCCTTTGTTTCTGATTGGAGATTTCGCTCTAAATGAAGAGGGAGTTGTGATCTCCAGTCATCAACCCATAACCGGTTATTGGAGTGAGCAAGGATATCCTCATTTATCGGGCAAGGCAGATTATATGCAGAGCTTTATGATGAGTGACATTAAGGTTGACGAAGCGCAGCAGTTCGAACTGGAACTTGAGAATGTAAGGGAATCAGCATCGGTACTAATCAATGGACAATTCGTAGGAACGCGCCTCTGGCCGCCTTATCGCTGGGACATTACCAAGGCCTTGCGCCCGGGCTCAAATGAAATTCGGATTCAAGTCGCTAACACGCTTGCGAATCTATATGGGAAAGAGGTTTTACCGTCAGGATTGTCTGGAAAAGGATGGATTCATGTAAAGACGCTGACTGTGAAGTGATGTATTGGTGGATATAGTATAGGGGGGCCACGAGCCTCTCTTTTTTTTGTATAAACGTCCTCCGTTGTGGATGAAGAAAAATGTTTTTTTATGAAAATAATGTCACATTGTTGTTATGTTTTCAGAATGAACTGCAAATGTAACTATAGTTGACACAAAAACCCAAATAACTTAGGATGGTAATAATTTAATTCTAGAAGACTAAGTTTTCAGCAAGATACAGTAGGTTATTCCTCAAAATATCTTATTGGAGTGAGTTGTAATGGAGATTATACGTACCGAAAACAAGCTCAGGGAAAAAGTATTGTTCTCCAGACATTATCCAATCTACCTTGGGGACACGATCGGTGTCACCTCCCACTACCAGAGGCTGCATTCCCATGACGCACTGGAAATCAACATGATCAAGTCTGGAACCGGCTATTACATGATTAATGGGGAGCGTTACGATTTCAAAGAAGGGGATATTCTGCTGATCAATTCGAACGATCTTCATTGCGCTTATGAGACAGATAACCTGGTCATGCAGGTCATTACTTTTGATCCTTCCTGGTTTATAGGCAGTCTGCGCTGCGACCCGGACATCCTGTGTCCTTTTAAGGAAATGGGAGTGTACTTTAACAACCTGCTTGATCGCAACCATCCGAAGATAGAATCTCTTCGTTCGCTGCTGCTGCTTGTGCAAGAGGAGCACGAGGCGGAACGGCGTTCGTATACCTCCATCGTTTATGCCCACCTGCTGCAATTCCTCGTTTATGTCAACCGATTCTTTCGACTGAACAACCCGAAGACCAACAAAAGCACAATCCCCGCCCCACAGCTTGAAAAGATGCGGATTGTCACCGAAATTATGGAAATCCGCTTTGCTTATCCCTGGACGCTGGAAGAACTGGCTGCCCTGATCTATTTAAGCCCCTCGCGCTTCAGTGATATTTTCCGCCGCACGGTCGGAATGTCTCCACTCATGTATCTTATTCATCTGCGTTTGGAGAACGCCTATACGCTTTTGGAGTCATCGGACCGTAAAATCGTCGATATTTCCATGGACTGTGGGTTTCGCTCATTATCCAATTTCAACCGGCTGTTCAAGCGCCATATTGGAACTGAGCCGAGAAATATCCGAAGTAAAGCAAATACATCTTGCAGTAAGATAGTGTTAGTTATTGAGCGATTAAGCGGAGAGATCGAGGTGGAGTAGTGTTAATGTGAAGTTAGATAATATAACTTCATAGGTTATTCCAACTCACATAATATGAGGAAGGGAGGATAAGATGCAAAAAGTCGCTTATCAGGTCGAACGGGAGCAGAAGATTCGCACAGATTCGCTGATGAAACGTTTCATTATGCAGTGGGATCTTCAGCTAATGGTGCTGCCTGCATTGCTCTTTATCATCGTGTTTAGCTATATCCCGATGTATGGCGTGCTGATGGCATTTCAGGATTACAACCTCTTTAAAGGTTTCGCAGGCAGTCCGTGGGTCGGGTTCAAACATTTTGAAATGTTCTTTAAGGCCCCGGAATTCTGGACTATTATCCGTAATACGATTGTCATTAGTCTGCTCAAGCTTCTGATTGGCTTTCCGGCCCCGATTATACTGGCACTTATGCTGAACGAGATCAAAAGCCGGGTGTTTAAGCGCACGGTTCAGACTATCAGTTATTTGCCGCATTTCTTATCTTGGGTGATCGTCTCCGGTTTCGTAATGTCCATGCTCTCTACGGAGAACGGCAGCGTCAATATGCTGCTGCAAAAGCTGAGCTTGATTCAGGATCCAGTTAATTTTCTGTCCCTTCCAAAGTACTTCTGGTCGATTCTCGTTACTACTGGTGTGTGGAAGGAAATCGGCTTCTCTTCGATCGTATACCTGGCGGCTATTGCCGGTGTAGATCCCCATATGCATGAAGCAGCAGCAATAGACGGTGCTAGCAGGTTGAGACAAATGTTCTCGATCACTCTTCCCTCCATTCTGCCGGTAATCATTATCTTCCTTATTCTAGCTGTAGGCAATCTGCTCAGTGCTGGGTTTGAAGACATCTTGCTGCTCGGTTCAAACCCCGTGCTGCGCGACGTTGGTGATGTAATCGATACGTATGTATATCGAATTGGTATACAGAACAACCGTTATTCTTACGCCACAGCGGCGGGACTCTTTAAGTCACTGATCGGGGTGTTCCTGCTGGTGGGTGCGAATTATGCGGCCCGCAAGTCTGGCAACAGCCTATGGTAAGCATGAATGGAGGCGAGCTTAAATGAAATCCTCTACCGGCGATAAAATTTTGCTATCGTCAATATACACTCTGCTGGCCCTCCTGGCATTTCTCTCCTTTTATCCATTCTGGAATGCCGCTGTTATTTCCTTTAACAACGGAACAGATACAATGAAGGGCGGCATTACTTTTTGGCCCAGACAATTTTCGCTGGAAAACTACAGGGTAGTTTTTGAAGACAACCGTCTGATTAACGGGTTTATCATTTCCGTATTGAGAACGGTCATAGGGACTATTTCTTCTATTGCCGTTACCGCTATTTTTGCATACGGAATGAGCAAGTCAGAACTGATCGGCCGCAAGCCCTATATGGTGCTCTGCGTAATTACGATGTACTTTAGTGGAGGTTTGATTCCTACCTTTCTCCTGATTCGTGAGCTCCATATGTTCAATACATTCTGGGTCATGGTCATCCCAGGTTTGATCAGTGTATGGAATATGATCATATTCCGAACCTTTTTCAAAGGCATCCCGGCAGGATTAGAAGAATCGTCCAAAATCGACGGTTGCTCTAACTGGGGAGTGCTGTTTCGGATCATTCTGCCTCTGTCGGGTCCTGTTGTAGCCACACTGGCACTGTTCACCGCTGTTTCTCACTGGAACGATTGGTTTACGCCCAGTATCTACATCAGTGATAGCACATTGATGCCCATCCAGACCAAATTGCAGCAAATCCTCAACTCGAATATTATGAGCGAACAGATGGCTCAAATGGATTCGGCGGCTCAGGGGCGAATGAACAGAATGAAAGCCGTAACGAGCAAATCGTTGTCAATGGCGACAATGATGGTTGCTACTCTCCCGATCCTGTGTGTATATCCCTTCGTGCAGAAATATTTTGTCAAAGGTGTAATGGTCGGGTCTCTGAAAGAATAGCAGGCATGAGGCGAACGCTTTAACGTTGAACCGGAAAATCGAAGGGGGAATTTTGAAATGAAATCTGCTAAAAAAATGGCCTTTTCCTTAGCTACTGTTCTCACACTTACCATCGGCTTGACGGGATGCTTGAATGAAAATGTTCCATCAGGCTCCAATACTACGGCCAAACCGGCCGGTACGGATGCACCATCGACCAACACTGCCGCGGATGGGGTTTATGTTCTTGGAGAACAACCTTTGGAATTTTCATTCTACGGTCATTATGACTGGTATACTATGCCGAATTGGGGCGAGGATCCTTCATCCAAATGGATTAAGGAAAACAAGAAGGTCAATGTCCTTCCAATCAGCTCAGGCGGCAACGCGAAGCAGAAGCTCAGCACAATGATCGTATCAGGTGAAATGCCGGATGTAATCTGGATGGAACGCGGAGCGGATGTTGAACAGCTGCGGCAGGCTGGGGCACTTGTTCCTTTCGATGATTATTTGGACAAATACCCAAACCTAAAAAAGTGGGCGGGAGAAGAAACGTTGAATATGCTGCGGTCCGAAGACGGCAAGTTATATCAATTCCCGAACTGGTATACTACTCAGCCCAATGGGAACACCGGATATTTGGTAAATAAGAAAATTTATAATGAGCTTGGTGCTCCGAGTCTGGAAACAACGGAAGATCTATACCAATATCTGCTGCAGGTAAAACAGACTTATCCTGATGTCGTACCGTTGGAAGTCGGCCAGGGGGCAGAAGGCATTGACGTTATATCATCGGCATTCGCTGAAAATCGCCCTTATCAATACAGCTCCCTTAGCATGATGGCTATCCCCAATGGAAATGAACTGACATCGGTGTTTACTGATCCTGTTTTCCGTGAGTCTCTGGTCTATGCTAACAGACTGTTCAAAGAACGGTTGATTAGTCAGGATGCATTTACACAGAAGCTGGAACAGGTTGAACAGAAGATTATTACGGGCAGAGCGGCTGTATATGCGGCATCCAGTCCAACTGAATTTGGTGCAATCGGCAATTCGCTGTTAAAGGCAGAGGATCCGGAAGCAGGCTACATTATGGTCTGGCCGATTCATAAGGAAGGGCTCGACAAGAATAAGATTTTCCCCGGCTCCTATAATCAGTTGGGCTGGAACGTTAGTGTAATCACCACGGCGGCTAAGGATCCGGAAGCTGTATTCGCTTTCCTCGATTGGTTTACTGGACCTGTTGGTCAGCGGACCGTTATGTGGGGACCTGAAGGCTTGTATTGGGACGGAACGGATGATGAAGGAGCTCCCCTTTTCACCGATGCTTTCACCTCAGATACTAAGGGACGCGATGAGTTGATGAACTCCACAGTCAACCTGCAATGGAACGGCAATACAGTATATGTGGACAATTCCAAAATGAAGTTTGAGTCAACGCTGCCTGATGAACTGAAGAGCTGGGAGACGAAGTGGCAGTCGGAGATTACCTGGAAAACGCAGTATGATACGACGCAATTTGTAAACCTGGCGCCGCCTGGAGATTCCCAGGAAGGGATTATCTCGCAAAGCGTGGGCGAGATTTATGAAAAAGCCAGAGCCCAGGCTGTCCTTAATGCAGGCAGTGAAGCGGAAGTTCTAGCTATTCTGGACAAGGCAGAGCAGGATGCTCAAAAGGTAGGGTATGCGGAGCTGCTGGCGTTCAAGACGACAAAATGGCAGGAAAACCTGAGTAAACTGCAGTAATGCAGCGTGTAACCACGAAAAAATAATGCCATCAACACTACAACACTGAGCGTGTCGGTTCCGGTTTGGAATAGAATTTGATATTCCGGGTCCAACACGTGATACGGGAGCGGAAGAATTTGAACTACTATTTGGGCGTGGACGGTGGAGGCAGCAAGACATTAGCGGTCATATCAGACCAGAAAGGAAACATTATAGGTGGTGCGACGAGCGGATGCGGCAACCATCAGACCGGAGCCGTGAATGCCGAACAAAATATCCGGCAGGCGGTGGATAAAGCACTGCGTTCGGCGAATTTGACCAAAGAGCAGATCACCTATTCCGTATTCGGGCTGGCGGGAGCTGACCGGGAGGCCGATTATCAGATTTTGCGGCCGATGATATTAGGCCTTGGGATGCAGCGGTATCACATTGTCTGTGATACGATCATCGGTCTGCGCGCCGGAACGCGGCAGTCCCACGGCGTGGTGGTGATCTGCGGGACAGGAACCAACTGTTACGGAATCAACAGAATCGGGCAGGAGCTGCAGGTTGGCGGCTTCGGTTATTCCTTCGGCGATTTCGGCGGTGGAGGCGATCTTGCAGTGGAGGTGTTCCGCTCGGTTATACGTGCTTGGGAAGGGCGAGAACAACCAACGAGGTTATCTCAAGCTACGCTAACGCTGCTGGGATTCGCGTCGACAGAAGAAATGTTCCATCATTATTTGGATCATGGTTTGCGCGTTCCAAATAGAATCGCCAAACTGCTGTTTGAAGTAGCTGAACACGATGGAATCGCGAGAGATATTTTGCGCAGGCAGGGTCGGGAGCTGGGTATTGCTGCAAGTGCGGTTATCCGTAAATTAGGCATGCAGCAGGACAACTTTGATCTGGTGATGGCTGGAAGCATTCTGACCAGAGGGGAGAGCCGTTATATTGTCCCTTTTATCGAAGCGGAGATTACCGGATTGGCTCCAGGCTGTAGACTGACGGTGCTTACTCTTGAGCCTGTGGCGGGCGCGTTGTTCATGGCGATGGAACGTAGCGGCGGTTCTGTGGAAGAAACGGTTTATGAAGCGTTAGACCATCAATTATCTGTAAAGGCGGCGAATGCGGTATGGATCAAAGACTGAAAGTGGCCGTGATTGGCGGAGGTTCCTCTTACACTCCGGAGTTGATTGAAGGCATAATCCAGAATTATTCTACATTTCCCGTAAGTGAGATCGTACTGGTCGACATTCAGGAAGGACTTCGCAAGCTGACGATTGTTGGACAGCTTGCGAAGCGAATGGTCGCTAAATCGGGGCTGCCGATCGAAGTGAAGCTGACACTTGACCGCCGTTCGGCACTGGCGGGAGCGGACTTTGTCTCGACTCAGATGCGCATCGGCATGCTGGAAGCCCGCGGGTGGGATGAGACAATCCCGTTGAAATACGGCATGATTGGACAGGAGACGACAGGTCCCGGAGGCATGATGAAGGCGCTGCGCACGATTCCGGTATTACTGGAGATAGCCAAGGATATGGAAGAGTTGTGTCCGGATGCCTGGCTGCTTAATTTCACAAATCCGGCAGGTATGGTGACCGAGGCGATCACTAAGCATTCTAAGATTAAGTCGATCGGTCTGTGCAATTCGCCGATTGCTGCTTATAAATGGCTGTCGTCATTGTACGAGGTTCCGGCGGACCGTATCTACTGCGAATTTGCGGGTCTGAATCATCTGCACTTTATCAGCAAGATCACCATTGACGGGGAATCCAAGCTTCCGGAGCTGCTGGCCAACAGGGATGGGTATTCGGCTCGCAATGTGCCGCAGTATGAATGGAACGCTAGTCTGCTGCGTTCGCTTGGGGCGATTCCTTCGTATTATTTAAAATATTTCTATCTGCACAGAGAGATACTGGCAGAGCAGCAGGTAGCGGCAGCCAAAGGTGAAACCCGGGCGGAAATCGTGAAACGGCTTGAAGATGAGCTGTTCGAGCTGTATCAGGATGTGAATCTGGCTGAGAAGCCGAAGCAGCTTGAACAACGCGGCGGAGCTTATTACTCGGAAGCCGCTGTCCGGCTAATGAATTCGCTGTATAACAATTCGGGGGACATTCAGACGCTCAATGTGGCAAATCAGGGAATTCTGGATTTCTTGCCGGATGATGCCTGCATCGAGGTGAACTGTAAAGTACTGAAGGATGGGCCAGTTCCGATGCCGGTAACATGGATACCCCCGGCGGTCAAAGGGCTAATTCATGCCGTCAAAACCTATGAGCAGCTTGCGATTGAAGCGGCTGTCAGCGGCAGCAGGGATACTGCACTGACAGCATTGGCCCATCATCCTCTGGTACCGTCTGTCAATGATGCGGAAGCCATGTTGAATGAAATGCTGGAGAAGAATAAGGCTTATCTGCCGCAATTCTTTCAGCATATTGCACAGTAAGCAGAGGAAGAAGATGAACACTCCATGAAACAGACAGCTATATCAGCCTTGACACTTGAGCAAAAGGCGGCGCGTTTATGCGTCGCCGGTCTTCCTGTCCTGAGGATGGATTCGGAATTTGAAGAAAGGCTGCTCCGTCAACCCTTTGGTGGAATCGGCTTGTTTCCGCATAACATTGAAGATGAAGAACAGCTTCGCGAGCTTGTCGGGGGTATAATGGATTCAACCCATAAGCAGGGATTGCCTGCGCCTTATATGATATCCATCGATGAAGAAGGGGGCAGCCTCTCCAATCTGAAACGATTTTTTCCACAGTTGCCGAGCAATCGTGCGGTTGGATTGACCATGGACCCCGGGGCTGCTTATCAGCAGGGGAAGTTGATCGGCAGCCAGCTTTCTGCGCTGGGTATTCCAATGGATTGGGCGCCTGTACTGGACGTTAATACGAATATTGCCAATCCCGTCGTCGGGATCAGGTCTTTCGGTGAAGAGCCTGCGCAGGTTGCTGAATTCGGGGCCGCTTATATCCGCGGCATGCATGACGCCGGCGTCGCCGTAACGTGCAAGCATTTTCCCGGTCATGGGCAGGTTGACGGGGATTCCCATATTGAGCTGCCCTTTTGCGGACTGACACTGGAAGAGCTGCGGCGAGGGCCTCTGCTGCCGTTTAAGGCAGCAATTTCGGCGGATACAGATGTCATCATGATGGCACATATCGTATTTCCGTCCATTCTCGAAGCGGAAGATTTACCTGCTTCGTTAAGTCCGTTCTTCATCACCCGGCTGCTGCGGGAAGAGATGGGTTATGAGGGAGTCATCTGTACGGACGATGTGGAAATGGGGGCGATCCGTAATACCTACGAACCAGAATTCATTGGTGAAATGGCGATCAAAGCCGGGAATGACCTGATACTCATGTGCCACACTCCGGATTTTCAGACACGTGTTATTCAGGGGATTGTGAACGCAGTTTCCGAAGGGCGGATTCCGGAGTCGAAGCTCAATGAATCACTGGTGCGGATCGAACGGCTGCATGAGCGGATGCGGTTTTACCGCCATGAGGCTTCTCCTATACCGCAGGCAGAGTGGGAGATTCAAACCGCCGGGTTAACCCGCCGCACGTTGATGCTGGAAAGCGATCCGCAGAAGTTGCTGCCACTGCAAAGAGGCAAACGCTATGGATTACTGTTGCCGCAGCCTGAGCGATTGACGATGGCGGATAATTCGCACACCGGAGTTATCCAACTGAAGATGCGGCTGGAGTCCAGAGGATTGGAAGTTTCGGAAGTGGTAATTCCAAGCAATCCCGATCCGGAGGATATTGCATATGCGATTGCGCGAATGGAAGATTGCGATGTCGTCATCCAGTTAACCTTGAACGCGCATATCTTTATCGGTCAGCTCGCACTAGCCGAAGCAGTGGCGAAGAGTAAACCGCTGATTGCGGCAGTTCTGCGTAATCCATACGATGCGCAGCGGCTTCCGAAGACGGCCGCCCAGATTCTAGTCTGTTCTACATCAGAATACTCGCTGGAAGCTTTGGCCGATCTGCTGACAGAGTGTACAGAATAGTACAAAGGGGTTGACTAGCTAATGAGTGCTGCATCAGAACAAAGCGGAGAAATCCGGAAGAAGGTCGGGCAGATGTTTATGTGCGGGTTCATGGAAACCCATCCAAACGAAAATATACTCAAGCTGATTACAGATTATAACCTGGGTGGGATCATCTATTTCCGGCGAAACATTGGCACGCCCGAAGAAGTGTATGAATGCTCGGCGAGCCTGCAGCGGGCTGCGGCAGAACCGCTGCTGATTGCGATTGATCAGGAGGGCGGGATGGTCGCCCGAATAGAGGACGGGATCACTTTGATGCCAGGCAATATGGCGCTCGGAGCGACCCGTGATCTAGAAGGTGTCCGTGAGAGTGCGAGAATTGTCGGCTCGGAGCTGCGTCATCTGGGAATCAATATGAACTTTGCGCCGTGTGTAGATATTAATAACAACCCAGCTAATCCAGTAATCGGTGTCAGGTCGTACGGAGAATCCCCAGAGCTTGTCGGGGACATGGGAGCGGCTGCCGCGGACGGCTATCAACAGGCTGGGGTGGCCGCGACGATTAAACATTTCCCCGGACATGGGGATACGGATACTGACTCGCATCTGGGACTTCCGTTTATCCGTCATAACCGGCAGCGGCTGGAAAAAATTGAACTTGCGCCTTTCCGCCACATCATCGAAACAGGTGTGGATGCCATTATGACTGCGCATGTCGTCTTCCCGGCTTACGAGGAGCAGGAAATTCCCGCGACCTTGTCCGAAAGCATTCTCACCGGCCTTTTACGGGAGGATATGGGCTTTGAAGGCGTCATTGTGACGGACTGCCTGGAGATGAACGCAATCTCAAAGACCGTTGGCGTCGGGCGGGGAGCGGTAATGGCTGTACAGGCGGGGGCCGACCTGATCCTCGTCAGCCACCAGTTCGACTGGCAGGTCGAAGCTATCGAAGCGGTAATTGCAGCAGTAGAGCGGGGTGACATTACTGAATCCCGGATTGACCACTCGATCCGGCGATTGCGGGATCTCAAAGCGAAACGCGGCATTCATAAGGGGGAACCTCAAACCTTCGTGTCGATTCAAGATCATCTGGGCACAAAAGCTTCTTATGAAGTCGCGCAGGAACTGAGTGAACACAGTATTACCCTAGTGAAGGACGAAGGACAACTGCCACTGGCAGCAACTGAACGTACCTATGTAATCTGGCCGGAGGTCCACACCCCTCATGAGGTGGTAGAGGCGCTGCAAGAGAAGATGACGCTGGGCCGGGTATTGCTGGATTTGATGACCGCAGTTGAAGAGAGAATCATCGACGTCGATCCTTCCGAAGAGGAGATTGGACTTGTGCTTGCCGAGAGTCTCGCATACAACCAAGTGGTGGCAGTGACGTACAATGCCGGATTCTCTTCCGGCCAGCAGCGGATTCTTGAAGAGCTCACCCAAAGAGCAGGGGTTAAGTTGATAGTCGTGGCGGCCCGTGATCCGTTTGATTATTCAGCTGTCCCCGAAATCCGCACGTATCTTGCTTGCTATGAGAACAAACCATTAGCAATGCAGTCCGTTGCCAAAGTACTGACCGGTCAACTTCAGGCTCGCGGTGTGCTCCCGGTAACTGTGGGTGGCTACGCTTATGGCACGGGAATCACTGTTTGATTATTTCTCGAAGAAACGGATGCGGTCCATAAAAGGACGGCAAAGCTGTTTCTTCTTTTTCTATCTGGTTCTCTTTATAATATTTTCGATACAGTGCAGGTGTTATCTCCTCGAATTTCTTAAAGGTCTTAATAAAATAACCAGGCTCATTAAAGCCAAGTTCATCACTGATTTGCGCAATCGGCATATCGGTTACTTCTAACAGCTGTTTTGCCCATTTAACCTTGAGCCGGGCCAAATAACTCGAGAAGTTCTCCCCGGTTTCTTTGGCAAACAGTCTGCTAAAGTAGCTGGGACTTATATGACATAGCGTAGCCATATGTGTTAATGAAATATTTTCACTTTTGTGATTGTAAATATAGTCACCGGCCGGTTTCAAAACGGAGTTTGTCCAAACATTGGAATCATTTGAGTTTTTTAGAAAGGCCTCTGCAATAGCATTGGTCATTTCTTTTTTTATAGATTCAATATTTTTTATCGTGTAGCCAGGCAGTATGGTGGAAATATTTATGCCTTCATCGTTTCCTGCAGCTTTTTCGAACATTTCAACAAGCAGATTTTTGTTAAGTGCTTCCTCAATAATATAATTGCAGAGCAGAAATAACATATTGGAGATTTTGATGACTTCTTCATAAGTCATGGTAGGGATATTATCATAATATTCCTTCAAGTTATTCGCCTTAATATGATGTGATGATTTGTTCATCGAGGTTACAATTTGCTCCAGGTCCTTGCCGTTTTCTGGATCTGAAAGCTTTACTTGTCCTGCCATAACTGCACCGATGTATTTATCATCAATGGTGATCGGAATCGCAATATCCACGATATTAAAATGGCACAGATAAACGTAAGGCGCATTTAAGCGAACCGCTTCTAGACCCCCACGAGAATCACACTTTTGACAATAAGGCAGCAACTCAGGGTCCTTGCGTACATTTTGACAGAAGGCCTGGCAGCTGCTGTGACTTGTCACTGGGTTGCCTTTATAATCAACGGTGAGAATAGCGAGTTTGGTAACGGTTGCTAGAGAGTCCTGAAGGCGCTTCCATTTATTCAGATCTAATATTTTATTTATACGTAATGATTCCTGTATCATAAAATTACACCTCCGCAGCAAGAATGAAGTATGAATAGCTTTAAGTTGAGCTAAAATGAGGAGAATGGTGAAAATTTGAGAACCGAGCACAAAAAATTACAACTGAAAATTATAATTATTAGCTATTAAATTCCACTTTAAAGAGTCAATACCTGCTATATACTTTAATAAATGAATAATTAAATTTCATGAAAACGGGAGGATATGAACATTATGAGAAAAGCATTCATTAGTCCGTCAAAATATGTGCAAGGCGAGGACGAGTTATTAAATCTGGGGTATTTTGTAAAATCATTTGGATCATCTGCCCTGTTAATTGCCCATCCGGACGATGTGTCGCGTGTAAAGGATAAGCTGGAGGCGACAGCTGAAAGATTTGCAGTTACCTTTATTGGGAGCGATTTCAATGGGGAATGTTCGCGTCAGGAAGTAGCCAGATTGCAGGGAATTGCCAAGGAAAAAGGTTGCAGCTGTATTATTGGCTTAGGCGGAGGCAAAGCGATTGATGCGGCCAAATGTGTAGCTGAGGGTGAGGCTCTGATCATTTGTCCAACGATTGCTGCCACAGATGCACCAACGAGTCATTCGGCCGTGTTGTATACGCCGGAGGGGGCTTTTGATGATTATGCGTATTTCAAGCAAAGTCCAAGTGTTGTTCTAGTGGATACGACGGTTATTGCTAATGCGCCAACACGCTTCCTCGTATCAGGAATGGGCGATGCCTTATCTACTTATTTTGAAGCAAGAGCGACTGCCAAATCCTTCTCCAGAGTGAATGCCAGTCTTCCAATGGGTTCAAGAGAAGGGTTCACTGCTCCGGCTGTGGGCACTCATGCGGCACTTGCGCTGGCGACTTTATGTTATGAAATGCTCCTGAAGGATGGAGCCAAAGCAAAAACTGCCTGTGATTGTAATATGGTTACACAAGCCTTAGAGAATATAATCGAGACGAATATTTTATTATCCGGGCTTGGCTTTGAAAGCGCTGGCTTGGGTGGGGCACATGCGATCCATGATGGCTTAACGATCCTCGAAGGGACACATGCCTTTTATCATGGTGAAAAAGTTGCCTTTGGGACGATCGCCCAATTGGTGCTGGAGAACGCCCCGACTGCGGAGCTGCATCAGGTACTGGATTTTTGTCTGGAGGTAGGATTGCCGGTGTGTCTGGCCGATATCGGCGTAGAGCATATTACTATGGAGGAACTGCTCCAAGTAGCTGAAAAGGCCTGCATTCCGGAAGAATCTATTCATGCTATGCCATTCCCTGTCACCGTAAAGGAAGTTGCAGCGGCGCTTGCAACGGCAGACCGAATGGGCAAAGACTATAAAGCGCGCCGGGAGGCCAAGTAAATGAAGAAGATCATCAATAAAACGGAAGATATAGTGATTGAAATGTGTAACGGTATGGTTATGGCTCATCCGGAGCTGGAATTTGTGAAGAAGTATAAGATTATCAAGAAAAAAGAAATCAATCAGAACAAGGTTAGCCTGATCAGTGGTGGTGGCAGCGGTCATGAGCCTGCACATGCAGGCTATGTTGGCAAAGGGATGCTGGATGCAGCTGTATGTGGAGATATATTCGCTTCGCCGTCCCAAATTCAAGTGTATCAAGCCCTTAAAGCAACTGCTGGTAACAAAGGTGCTCTGATGATTATTAAGAACTACACCGGGGACATGATGAACTTTAGAAATGCTGCCTTTATGGCAGAAGAAGATGGGCTGCAAGTGGATTATGTTGTAGTGAATGATGACATCTCAGTGCAAGATAGTTTATATACAGTAGGGCGCAGAGGAGTTGCGGGAACCGTATTGGTCCATAAAATTGCCGGGGCTGCAGCAGAAGAAGGACAGAGTTTGCAGCAGGTGAAAGCTGCAGCAGAGAAAGCAGCTGCAAATGTGCGCAGTATCGGTTTCGCTTTAACTTCAAGTACGGTTCCTGCGAAGGGCACGCCGACGTTCGAGCTTGCTGAAGATGAAATTGAATATGGCGTGGGTATTCATGGGGAGCCAGGGATTCGGCGGGAAAAAATGGCCACAGCCAATGTGTTAGCCAAGCGAATGTTGGAAGCACTTTTAGCAGACTTAAAGATCGATAGCAGTAAGTCTGCCGAGATTGCATTATTAATTAACGGTTTTGGTGGAACGCCTTTACAAGAGCTGTATCTATTAAATAACGCAGTTGCGCGAGAGTTGGCACAACACAAAAGCATTAAGGTATGTGTAACATTCGTCGGGAACTACATGACAAGTATTGATATGGCTGGGGCGTCCGTAACCCTTATGAAATTGGATGAAGAACTGAAAGCGCTGCTGTTCAAAGAAAGTGATACACCTGCCTTCAAAGTTTCAGGACCTACAGATAGTGTCCAGTATGTTGGAATCACCGATGCGGGTACAGAAGAAACTTCTATTTCCTATGAAACTGAAACACCAGCAGAATATTCCGAAATGAAGGGCAATACGATCACGCTGGACAATATGGTTTATCTGGTAGATAAGATGAGCGAAATTATTATCAAGAATGAAGTTCCTTTCTGCGAGCTGGATTCCCAGGCCGGTGATGGTGATTTTGGGATGAGCATTGCCAAAGGCTTCCGGCAGTTGAAACGAGAGTGGAAGCAGATTCTGACGGATGGCCAGATGGACATTGGAAGCTTTTTGAATGCATGTTCATTGGTGATTATGGAGTATTGTGGAGGGGCGTCTGGTCCAATCTGGGGTTCCGCGTTCCGGTCTGCGAGCAAGGCTGTTGCTGGAAAAAAAGAATTAACCATAGCTGAATTTGCTGATATGATGCAGGCAAGTGTACAAGGCATCCAATCTACGGGTGAACGTTCGTTTGGACGGGGAGCTGTGGTCG
Source organism: Paenibacillus monticola (assembly GCF_009664975.1). Classification (GTDB taxonomy): domain Bacteria; phylum Bacillota; class Bacilli; order Paenibacillales; family Paenibacillaceae; genus Paenibacillus_AQ; species Paenibacillus_AQ monticola. Next base: position 9,758 of record NZ_WJXB01000006.1, on the reverse strand, counting down.
GAGATAAAACACTGATTGATGCTCTGGTGCCTTGTGCAGATTCCTGGTCGAAGAGCAGTCAGACTGGAGATGACTTCAAATCCGCATTTGCGAAAGGTGCTGATGCAGCCATTGAAGGAGCTAAGAAAACAGAAGATTTCGCGGCAAGAATGGGACGTGCAGGCACCGTTGGAGACAGAAGTCTTGGTTATCCGGATGCCGGAGCATATGCGCTGGGCGTTATTTTCAAAGAGCTTTCCGAACAAATGAAATAAATATATAGCGGTTGTGGAAAAGGTTTCAGCGTTACGATACTTAGCGCTGATTTACCTGCGATAAGAGATGATAACGCTTTCATATAGGATGTGCTGATCGATATAACTATGACAAAGGAGAAATCTATAATGAGGAAAATGGGTTCGTTTTTAAAAAAACCACAGGGCTTGCTGGCCCTATCTTTAGTGTTAATCATCATTGGCAGCCTTTTTGCTAGTATGTTTAACACCTCATTTTATTCAGTGAATGTTAAAGAAATTACATTTAAGGCGGACCACGGTACACTCTCCGGGTTGCTCTATATGCCCAAAGGAGCAGGTGCAGATGATCCCCGACCGGTGATCATCACGACACATGGATATCTGAATACCAAAGAAATGCAGGATGCTCCTGCGATTGAAATGTCCAGAAGAGGTTATATCGTCTTGGCATTGGATATGTATGATCACGGTGATTCCCGCTGGGACAATGACATACCGGTGAAAGATCTATTCGGTACCTTTTGGATCTATTCCCAATTTGACGCATCGAAGTACATTTTCCAACAGGATTACACCAAAAAGGATGATAGCGGTAATGCATATGTCGCTGTCAGCGGCCATTCCATGGGCGGCTTCTCCTCCTTGCTGGCTATGTATATGGACGAACTAAACTCTTTGCAGACTGGCCAGCGCATGATTTATGCAGGAATTTCAGCAGGCGCCGATTTCTCTTACTCTACGGCAGTTGCTCCTCAGGACCAGCTTCAAGCGGCATTTGGCAGCCGTACAGTCGGGATGATTGCCGGTAAATATGATGAGTTCTTCTTCAATAAGTCTGACGGTGAGAAAAGTGCTGCCGAGAAGAAAGTGCAAGGTACAGTTACGAGTAAGGATTTCGCGTCAACCCTCTCAGGCAAGATGTTCCTCGGTCTTTCTGCGGATAAACAGGCAGCTGAGAGCAGCAAGTTCTACACGGTGCAATCTGGCGAGTTAAGTCTCGACGATTCTGTGGTACGTCAATCACAGGCGGGTGAGCGCATCCTGTTTACACCTAACCAAACTCACCCATGGAACCACTTTTCCAAAACTACAACAGCCCATTTTATTGATTTCTACGCCCAAGCATTTAAAGGTGTGACTTCTCCAAATCAGACAAATGTTGATCTTGGTTCAGGCCATCAAATCTGGTGGTTAAAAGAAGCCGGCAACTTTATTGCCTTAATCGGTTTCTTCCTAATCATAGTTCCACTTATCAGCTTGCTGCTGAAAGCTCCATTCTTGAAGCGCTCAGTCACGGCATCCATTGCAACCGTAAGTGCGCCATCAACCGGTAAGCAGAGAATCGTATACTGGGCAGCTATCGTATTCAGTACCTTAATCCCGGCCATTTTGTTCCCAACACTGATGGATAAACAAGCGAATGGAATGAATGTCCTTAGCACGATTGCCGTTATTTTGCTAGTTGCTTGTGTAGTGGCAGCAGTAGTAGGTTTTAGTCTGGCGAACACCCAAAAGGCAACCCCTGAACTCCGTTCCAATATGAAGAATATTGGTTATGGAAGTGCGCTGCTGGCAGTAGTTGCAATGCTGATGTGGCTGATCTTTAACAATGCAAATCATATTCTCTCAACAAGTTCTTTCTTTAATGAACCGACAACGAACCAGGTAGCTTATTGGGCGATTGTTTCCGGACTAATTATTGCATTCCTAACATTTGCTTTCTACTTTTTCTCGAAAAAGCCGGCAGGTACGAAATTCAGTGACTATGGAATCAATCTTAATATAGTTACAATTATCTCCAGCTTATGTACAGCACTTGCTGCAGTATTTTTGGGCTATCTGCTGCTGTTCACGGTACAGGCGGTATTTGGCACAGACTTCCGAATCTGGACCTTCGCCGTACGAACCTTTCAAATAGAGCATTTGATTACCGCGCTGCGGTATATGCCATTTTTCCAAATTTACTACTTTGTCAGTGTTGTGGCGCTGAATGCGAATACACGAGGTCGAAAAGGAGATTATATCCTGTCCATTATTCTGAATGTGGGTGGGCTTATCCTTTGGATGGCAGCTCAATACGGTAAGGATTTTATTACGGGTGTTGCGCTTTACCCAGGGCAAGCCTTAAATGGTATATTGCTGTTCGCATTGGTACCATGCCTCGTATTGGCGGCAATATATGCCCGTAAGATTTTTGATAAAACCAACAATGTGTGGCTAGCCTCTTTCTTGAACACTCTATTGTTCACAATCATTACCGCAGCTAACACTGCAATGTTCTGGAATCTTATTTAATCTTGAGAAGCCACTAGAGAGCAACACAGATTGTCAGTGAGATAATGAAGCACCCGCAGAGATGATCTGCGGGTATTTACCGTTAAATGGCTGCCATACATACAAAAATCGAGTGGATAATAAGGAAGGATATAAGGAAACCGATAGGCTGATCCATTGAAGTGCGGTTATTCGTCTCATAGCCGAGGGGAAAACCAATCAGGAGATCGCTGCGGAATTTATAATACTGTAGTTCGGTCTTTTTAGAACATTTAATTTTACCCACTCGAGATTAGCGGGCATGTAAGGACAGGACATGGAATAACCTATTGTATATTGTCTACTGAATGGCTCTTATCATTCCAGCTACTTTAGAGAGACGGGGTTGATCATGGGTCTTTACTTGTTCTTCGTCATTGGCTGCCTTTCGGGTATAGTACTGTTTCGCAGAAAGCTCATTCCCCTGGGTGCGGAAGTGAATCCAGGCAATGAGAAATTGTCTATCATTATTCCGGCAAGAAATGAAGCGAAGAATCTGTCCAATATACTGGACTCTCTCCGGGCTCAAACGGTTAAGCCTTATGAAATCATTGTCGTTGATGATTGTTCGGAGGATCGAACCAAAGAAATTGCCGCAAGCTATGGGGTTACAGTAATTGAGAACCCAGCTTTACCTGTGGGCTGGACGGGGAAAACTTGGGCGGTATGGAACGGATTCCTGAATTCTTCGGGCGACACGATCGCTTTTCTGGATGCGGATATTCGCCTGTCTACGCAGGCGCTGGAATCTCTGCTGAAAGCACGGGCTAAAGCTGGTGGCGTGATTTCAGTTGTTCCGTTTCATCAAACGGAGAAATTTTACGAGCGCTTGGCGTTAATTCCTAATATCTTGGGTGTGTTTGCCTTCACCTCGTTGTTTGAACATAACAATCCAAGTAAAGGCCTATACGGGTCCTGCATTATCACCTCCAGAACTGATTATGAAACAATCAATGGACATAGCAGCATACGCTCCGAACTATTGGATGACCTGAATTTGGGTGCTCGCTATCGGGAGGCGGGTATCCCTGTCACCAACTTTATCGGACGCGGTCTGGTCTCCTTCCGCATGTATCCGCAAGGCCTGAAGAGTGAATTACAGGGCTTTGGCAAGGGAGCGGTATTAAGCACAGCTAAATTAAGCATCTGGACAATTATGCTGGTAGCGCTATGGTTTCTGGGGCTAATTGCTTCGTTAGGTGCGATTTTTCTCTGGAATACATCTTGGGCATTTCCATTGATCTTTGGATACATGCTCTATGTGTTTCACATCTATTATTTGGTCAGAGATGTGGGTTATTTCGGGAAAATTATGCCATTCCTCCACATTTTCTCTACACTCTTTTTCCTGGCCGTTCTTCTTTATTCAGCGTACCAGGTCCTATTTCTGGGGCATGTGTCGTGGAAAGGCAGGGCGATTGAAGTAGGGGGCCAAAGAGACAAATGATTATTTTGCTGACTCTTGTGGAGTTTCTGTGCGGATCTCTTATGTTCTCGTATTGGCTGGGCCGACTTGCCCGTAAAGATCTAAAGACGGTAGGGGATGGCAACCCCGGTGCGTTCAACCTGTGGAGTGCTGCAGGATATAAACTGGGCCTAGCCGGTGTCCTGCTTGATTTCATGAAGGGGTATCTGCCCCTCGCCCTGTTCATCGAGAGCGGGATGATGCAAGGATATGGGATAGTGCTTATTTCAGCAGCGCCTATTGTTGGGCATGCTTTCTCACCGTTTATGAAATTTAAAGGGGGAAAAGCAATTGCCGTCACCTTTGGTGTCTGGAGTGCCCTAACCCGGTTTGAGGTATCCCTTGTTTATGCAATCATCTTGGCTATATTGCTCGCCATATCTACTATAATCAAGAAAGGCAAGCCAGTTTCGACGGAAGCCAATGCGTTTCAGGCTGTATTCGGGATGCTGCTTGTATCTGTATATTTGTACCTCAGGAATTTCTCCACGCCGTATTTCTGCTTTTGGTTCCTAAATTTACTAATATTGAGCTATACAAATAAAAGTAAAATTGCGGTTTATTGTAAAAGAAAAAACTAGCATGGATCTTATCACACCGTTTTTCAGCTTTTGAGCTGGATAGGGTGTTTTTTTCCTAGAGACTTTACGGTCAGGAGCTGCTCCTGAGACAAGCTAATGAGATGAGTATGAGATTGCGCTCCCATAGAACTTTTCACAGTCCAGTAACGATAACCTTCCTACCCGTAGGGAGGTTTTTCGATATGTGAATATACGATTGTTACGCGCATTATACTTTTGTCCGTCCACTTAAAATTCAATCTGACGACTCTCCGCTTTTGTGAGTACCAGCGAGGTTCACTCTCCGTTCATATGTTTATGATATGCTTTCAATTAAATAGCGAGAGTTAGTTATCAATAATACACTGAATGTTGGAGGATTATCATGTCATCATCTATAAGGAAAATATTATGCACAAAGATTTTACTGGCGTTACTGGTTGCTACGGTTGGGGCGAGTTTGTTAGGGGCTCAAACGTCCGCATCGGCAGCACCTCCAACAGCTACATTACTATCCGTTAAACCGGAGGGACCAGCGGCGGATTTGAACGACCCCGCTCAGCTATCAGCATTCATTGATGGGATCATGGAAGGGCATATGGACAATTTCAAAATTCCAGGCGCGGTCATCTCAATCGTCAAGGATGGGAAAATCCTGCTCTCTAAGGGTTATGGACACTCCAACGTCGAAGAAGCCACACTAGTCGATCCCGAGACCAGCCTATTTCGGATCGCTTCGACAACGAAGCTGTTTACTTGGACGGCAGTGATGCAATTGGTCGAGCAGGGTAGAATCGATCTTGATACTGACGTCAATACCTATTTGGAAACAGTGATCATACCAAAAACCTATCCGCAGCCGATTACTATGCGTCATCTCATGACCCATACCGCTGGGTTCGAAGAGGGGGGCGTCGGTTATCAAATTACTACGGATCCTAAGAAGCTGCCGGTTTCGATTTCTGAAACTCTTGCCAAACATATGCCAGCTCGGGTCATGCCTCCAGGCGAGATGATGTCCTATTCGAACTATGGCGCTTCGTTGGCGGGATTAATCGTCGAGGAAGTTAGCGGAATTGCGTATAATGACTATATCCAGAAAAACATTTTCGATCCGCTCGATATGAAATATGCCACGGTTCAGGAGCCTGTTCCAGCGTCTTTAGAGCCCTACGCAGTGCTCGGATATGCCAGAGAGAACGGCCAATTCGCAACCAGGCCGCCTACGTTCGAAGGAGGATTTCGCCCCGCGGGATCAGGATCCGTCTCAGCAGATGATATGGCTCATTTCATGATCGCCCATCTTCAGGACGGACGTTATGGAGACCAACAAATTCTCGAACCCAAAACTGCCCAATTAATGCATTCGCCGGCTTTTGTATTTAACAAGCATTTACCGGCAATGGACCTTGGCTTTTCCGATCTGAACATGAACGGTCTCCGCGTTATTTCCCATGGGGGCTCCGACGAGCTATTCAATACGGAGGTTTATCTTGTACCCGATAAGCAAATCGGAATTTTCGTTTCCTATAGCGGTGGTGACGGTGGAGCAGCAGCGACAGGATTGGCGCGAGCCTTTTTCGATCGTTACTTTCCTCTGCAGGAAGTCAAGCTGTCTCCTGCCTCCGCTGTTCTTGGGAATTCCTTGCAAAAATACGCAGGTTCCTATCAATTTACACGCCGTAACCACAGTGATATAGATAAGTTTTTCAATTTCCTGGTCAAGCTTAACATTACGGTTTCCGATAACCGACTATCTATTGGAAGTGGAGCGGATCAACAAGTTTATGCTCCAATAGGACCAGATTTATTCCAAGAAGTCGGAGGCACCCATAAGATGGGATTCCGCACCGATGCATCGGGAAAGGTCACTTATCTGTTTCTTGATGAACTTAATCCCATGCCGCTTGAGCCCACGCCTCTGATCGATCAACCCAAGTTCTGGCTTCCTTTGCTGGGAATATCGGCAGTTCTGTTTATCACTGTATTGACGGGGTTCGCTTATCGCAGACGTGAAATCAAAGTGATGCCCAAAGCGCAGAGGTGGGCAGTTCGGGTGTCGGTGGCTACCGCTGCTTGGGCGCTAATGACGTCGGTCGCGACGTTCGTCGTGGTGTTGAACATGGGATTGATTGATCGGCTTAGCCGCATTACACAATCGTTAAATCTCTACTTGTTCATGCCCATCATACTTGTGGGATTGACCGTGGTGATACTGGCTTTAAGCGTAATGGCATGGAAAAACAAGTATTGGACCGTGCTGAAGCGTGTGCATTACACGCTTGTGTCGCTATCGGCAGTTGTAATGAGTTTGTTTTTTTATCATTGGAATCTATTGGGATGGCATTTTGGTTGAAGCAACAATCCGCCCATTCGGGAGGAACACGATAGAGATTGGAGGAGTGTATTCTCATGGCCAAAATCCTTATTGCGGATGACGATGCGCTCATTCGCGAGCTGATCACCTTATTTTTGCGAAAAGAAGGATTCGAGATATTGGAGGCAAGCGACGGTGCGGAAGCGCTAGCGATTGTGGAAAATTCTCAAGTGGATTTGGTTATCCTCGACATTATGATGCCCCAATTAGACGGCTGGGAGTTGTGCAGGGAGATCAGGAGCGTAGATTCCAATATCCCTCTCTTGATGGTCACGGCCAAGGGAGAATCGGGGCATAAGGTGAAGGGGTTTGAGCTTGGAACAGACGATTATTTAACGAAGCCATTCGATCCGCTCGAGCTTGTGATGAGAGTGAAAGCGTTGCTGAAACGTTATATGATTGTCTCTTCACAAACCATACAGCTGGGCGGCATCGTACTGAATCGCCGTGGCTTTCAAGTTATACGTGGAGATGAAACGCTTAATCTGCCGTTAAAAGAGTTCGAGCTACTGTTCAAGCTGGCTAGCCAGCCCGGGCAAATTTACACCCGGGAACAGTTGATCTCGCATATTTGGGGGAAAAGCTACGAAGGTGATGACCGAACCGTCGATGTTCATATTAAGCGGTTAAGGGAAAGGTTTGCCGGTGATTCGCAACATTTTCAAATTGAAACGGCCCGTAGTCTGGGGTACAGGTTAGTGATTACATGATTAAAACCTTATACGTCCGTATTATTTTCACGTTTCTGGTAGTCATTATCTTCAGCTTAGTGTCCTCTTTCTTTATTGCGCACTTTCTATTCCAGAAAGAAATAAACCATATAGGACAGAACGACATGATTGCAGTAGGAGAGGATATTATAAGTCTCTATAAACAAACAAGACCTGATGAAGTAGATACGTTCATAAAACGAATGGTGAAGATATCCTCCTATCCGATTCATATGTATAACGCTTCCGGCAAGGTAAAGATATATGGTTTACCCAAAACGAATATTGTCAAAATAGCGCCAGAAGTGGTTCGTCAGGTGCTGGGGGGACAATCTTATACGTCTCCCGCTAAGGTAGAACAAACTTTCATAGGTCTTCCCTTTTTATTTGACGGGGAGCCGCATGCCATGTTTATGCAGTTCTCCCCACAGAACGAAAATGTCCTTAATCGGATGATGCTGCTCATGTTACTGTTTGGCCTGCTGATTGGAAGCCTATGCATTCTCATTGCGGCCCGGTATTTGGTGAAACCGATCCAAGCCTTGACGCAAGCGACCAAACGACTTGCAAAGGGCGATTTCGACGTGGAGATAAAAACGAAACACGTTGACGAAATGGGAGCCCTAACTCGTAGCTTTAATGAGATGGCGAGCGAGCTTAAACAGCTGGAGCAGATGAGGCAAGATTTCGTTTCGAACATCTCTCACGAAATTCAAACCCCGCTAACGTCTATTTCTGGTTTTGCTCTGGCCATGAAAAACAGCAACTTGGTAGCGGAGAACGAGCGTAATTATTATCTAGATATCGTTATCGCGGAGAGCGGAAGACTATCCAGACTTAGTGATAATCTGCTGAAGCTCGCTTCGCTAGATTCGGAGCATCATCCATTCGAGGAGATTACATATAACCTCGACGAGCAAATCAGGCTAATAGTTGTTACTTGCGAGCCCCAATGGTCGGCCAAGGGCATTCGCATCGAGTTAGAATGGGCTGAGGCAGTCAAAATAACGGCAGATCGGGACCAGCTTAACCAAGTATGGATGAATTTACTCGGCAACGGCATCAAGTTTACCCCTGTGGGTGGGCATATCGAAATACGTATTACCCATTCGGTGAATGAAATTTTCGTCGCCATAACCGACTCGGGAATCGGAATAGCACCGGAGCAGCTCGATCATGTTTTCGAACGGTTTTACAAAACAGATCTGTCGCGGAACCGTAACATTGGCGGTAATGGTCTAGGACTTGCCATTGCCAAGAAAATCGTGAGTCTTCATCATGGAAACATCGAGATGAAAAGTCAGGTAGGCCAAGGTACGACAGTGGTTGTTCATTTACCTATTCGATAACGGAAATTAAATATTGGCAGAACGGGATTGAAACGGGAAGAGAATAACTGAATAAGGCCGTTAATTCACCGTTTGGTGTTTGGCGGTTTTTTCCTATGCGATATAATCCGTAATAGGCGTCACCCTTTTTCACGGCTATTTTCGGACTATTTTATAACAGTGTCCAGCTGTATTTACTTTCAACTCCTACCCAGCTACACCGGCTTCGCGATACCGGAAGAACGATATTGCTGATCAAGGGGGAAGAGGGATTTATTAATTTGCAGGTCAAAATCAAGCTGATGTCAGAGATACCTGATGTCAGCTTTTTTAGTGCGCCCAGCATGGGCGCTATCTCTAGGGTTAAAGTCCCGAATGACGAAAGAAGGAGTTTCCAGTCACCGATTTTGAGTATTTGGGATATACCCCATAGACTGAATAATCGCAGACTGGTCAAATGGGCAATGTGTAAATGCGAGAGGTTCACGTACAGTTCCGATTGTATATCATTTGTCGTTTATTAGGATTGAAGAGAATACATAATTTCCACACATTCTTACGTTAGGATGGAAAAATGGAATGGGTGTTTTTAATTGTTCTTATTCTTGCTGTTATTCCATTCATTCTGGGCTTTATTGTTCCAGTTCTGTTGTTCGCATCGATATTGGCTAATAAGAAGCTTCTTCAAGTACTCAGTAAGGACTTTCTGATCTCTCCAAAAGTATTGAAAAGAATCATAGCAATCGTGACAATTCTAATGGGACTGTTA
>NZ_WJXB01000005.1 GCF_009664975.1 Paenibacillus monticola | reverse complement strand
TATCTATCTATCTATCTATCTATCTATCTATCTATCTATCTATCTATCTATCTATCTATCTATCTATCTATCTATCTATCTATCTATCTATCTATCTATTTATCTTAAAAACTTCGTAGGTTTTGAAGGGAGAAAGGGCTTTGAAAAAGTTTGTCTTGTCCGTATTTGTAGCTGCTGTATTATTCACTTCTACCCCAGCAAGCACATTTGCAAGTGATGTAAGTCTTAAAAGCGAAGTGAATGAGGTATTGGGAACTCCGTATTTATGGGGTGGTACTACGGCATCCGGCTTTGATTGTTCTGGCTTCATCTTATTTATTTTGGATAAATTCAATGCTGGTAATTTACCACGCACATCACAATCCCAAGCCAAAGTTGGGGTACCCGTATCAAAAAATGATCTCCGTTTAGGAGATTTGGTGTTTTTCGATACTTTTGGCCAGGGGATATCCCATGCAGGCATTTATATCGGTGACGATCAATTTGCTCATTCCACAAGCAGTAAAGGTGTAAGAATAAGTAAACTCTCTGAATCTTATTATCGCGATCGATATGTGACTGCCCGACGTGTTGTGGGCGAAACAAGCTATCGTAAAATGATTAATGAATGACAAATTGAACACATTGCCACAATGAGGGGGTAGGGGTTATGAGAAGTAAATACCATCTTGGGATATTCTTGTTTGTTCTTTTCCTGTTAGTTGCAGGAATCTGGTTTTTTATTAAACAAAGAGACAGAACACCTGATTTCATTCAGAGTGGAACACTGGGTTCTGTTCAGTTAACGGTACATAGAATACAAGAGAGTGATCTCGCCGATGATTCCAATTTAGCGGAAGTGAAGGGATCGGATGTTGAACAATATGATATTTATGAACTTTCGTTAACTGCTCATTCGGGTGATATTTCCGAGTTTCTGGATAAAGAAAAGGTCACTTTGCTTAGTCCAACTGGTGAAAATATATCTATATTCCGCTGGCTTTCCGTAAATAAGGATTCGCATCATCCGACCTTCTTAGCTTGGTTTACAAAAGTGGAAACAACGCCGGTCCAAATGAAAATTATGGGGCCAGATGCGAAAAACGTAAGCTTAACCTGGAGCGATCTATAGTTAGAGAATATATAAATTCAGAAGAGAGGTCAGTGCTACATGAGAGTTATATTGTTCGAAATCGGAGGGTTTTCTCTGAGGTCTTATGGAGTTATCGTCGCATTAGCGATTGTAATTGCTTTTGGAGTTGCTTATTATCTGGCACGAGGAACTCAATATCAGAAACATCTCCCCAATCTAGTTGTGTATTTACTATTAGGTGCGATTCTTGGGGCAAGAATATGGCATGTGTTCTTTTTTCAATGGTGGTACTTTTCAGATCATTTAACAGAGATATTTGCCGTTTGGAAAGGTGGAATCGCCATTCAGGGAGCACTGGTGGGCGGATTCTTTAGTGCAGTCATTTATGCAAGGAAACACAAACTCTCCTTCTGGGAACTGGCGGATATATTAGCACCAGCCATTATACTTGGACAGGCTATCGGACGAATTGCTTGTTTATTAAACGGCGATGCCTTTGGGTCTCCAACGGGGTTGGGGTTCGGAATTGTCTATCCGGAAGGAACCATCGCGTTTGATAGATATGGTTCAGCTCCATTATGGCCGGCAGAAATTTGGGAAGGGCAGTTGGATCTTGTGATTTTCGGTATTCTTATGGCCATGAAAAATATCAAACTCCCTCTAGGAACCCTGTTTCTAAGCTATAATATCTTGTATTCCATTGTACGGTTTATGCTTGAATTTCTTCGCGGTGACTCCCCTCGATATGCTTTGCAATGGACTGCGGGACAATGGACGAGTATAACCGTTTTACTGATTTCTTTAGTATTCATGCTGTACTTTTTCAAGCGTAGCCATCTAATAAAACCAGTTCAAGATTCGGCTTAAGCAATAATTACAGGAGGAATGGACATGAAAAAGACGGATTGGCTGGCAGCCATATTTATCATAGCCATGGGAATGATGTGTTTGATCATTTCGGCAACGTCATTTCGTAATATGTCCTTTCTGCAAGTTGGAAGTTGGACGGGGGGAGTCTGTTTTTTGGCGATCCTAGTAGGCGGAATTATTAGTCTTGTATATTATTCTATAACAAAAAAGCATAAGGATTGATTTCCCCCTCGATTTCTAGCCTATAACACCTTCTCCGCCCGCTTTCCAGTTTAGATTGAACTTCTTTTTTCGTTATATTTTGAAAGAATTCGAGCATAGCCCTCCTTTAGTCCATAGGCAGCCACCTATATACTTAAGCTATTAAATTGACTGCAAGAGTTGACCACACTTGAATCGTTCCACAGCCGTTATAACAAACCGCGCTGAGAACACACGGTAAAAGAGTTCTTTTCCGTGATTAACCTGCCCGCGAACTTTCTGTATAAATTACCGAAATGAATCCGACAGAGCTAATTAAATAAGACAGAAAATCATTTCAGGGAGTGAAACCTCATGATTCGTGTAGCTATAATCGGGACGGGTTCCATTGCAAATGCTCATTTGGAAGCCTATACATTGTTCTCAGAGCGTTGTCAGGTGGTTGCCTTGGTTGACAGTCGTGAAGAGCGGGCAAATCAACTAAAAGACAAGTTTCAACTAGATAGCAAGTTTATGCAAGATTATCATGAATTGCTTGAGGATGAGGAAGTGGATTTAGTCTCTATTTGTACGCCTCCCCATTCGCATGCCAGCATTGTTATCGATTGTTTGCGGGCAGGAAAGCATGTTCTGGTTGAGAAACCGATGGCCATGTCGCTTGAGGAGTGCGATCTAATGTTGGAAGCGGCGGCTGAATCCGGATGTATTCTGTCTGTGGTCGGGCAAAATCGTTTCCTCGATCCCCATATGAAGCTGAAAGCAACACTTGATTCCGGCTTAGCAGGCAAAATTGTTCATACTCAGGTAGACTCCCTTTGGTGGAGAGGCCACAGCTATTATGACGTATGGTGGAGAGGGACCTGGGAAAAGGAAGGCGGTGGCTGTACCCTTAACCATGGGGTTCATCATATAGATCTGCTGCAATGGATGCTGGGCATGCCGCAAACCGTTCAGGCAGTCATGAGTAATACTTCGCATGATAATGCCGAAGTGGAGGATCTTTCTATTGCTATTCTTTCCTATCCCGATGGCAGTCTGGCGCAAATCACAAGCTCGGTCGTTTCTCATGGGCAAGAGCAGCAGATGATCTTTCAAGGGGAGCGGGCGCGAATCTCGGCTCCTTGGAAAGTGTACGCATCCACTTCACAACCAGACGGGTTTCCGGAGCGGAATGCGGCACTGGAGGAAGAGTTGGAGCAGTATTACAATAGCTTTGAACCGTTACGATATAAAGGACACACTGGACAAATTGACAATGTTATGACAGCGATCGAGAATAACTCGCTGCAGGTGCTTATTGATGGTCATGAAGGACGGAAAATGCTAGAGCTAATAACAGCCATCTATGAAGCAGCTATTACGGCGCGGCCTGTAAGTCTCCCGTTAACGAAAGAAAGTAAATTGTATACGAGGGAAGGCTTTCTGGCGAACGCACCACACTTTCATTCACTTGGGGGCAAATAATATGGTGAAATTCAGCATTATTGGCGGAGCAGGCTTTCGGGCGCAATATTTCCTCAGAATCGTCCAAGCCTTGCCCGAACGCTTCCAGATCAGCGGGATGGTCGTGAGGGATGAGGCCAAAGGCAGAGACATGGAAGTGAAATGGGGGGTCCCTACCTACCGTTCTCTGGAAGAGCTACTGAAGCATGAAAGCCCTGACTTCGTTGTCGTTTCGGTAAGCGGGGCTCAAGGATTCGAATATTTATTGAAGCTGGCTGAGGCAGGAATTCCGGCCTTGTCGGAAACGCCGCCTGCGCCTGATCTGCCAGGACTTGAGCTTCTTTATGACAAACTTATCGTTACGGATGCACGTATTCAAGTAGCAGAACAATATCATCTTCATCCTATACAAGAGGCACGTTTGGCACTCATTCGTTCGGGAAAGTTAGGGAGAATTACAGAAACGACTGTCTCTATCTCCCATCTATATCATGGTGTCAGCTTAATTCGCAAAATGCTTGGGGTTACCTTTGAGGAAGTGCGAATAAGAGCAATGCGCTTTGAATCCAAGTGGATTAATGGACCTACACGCAGTGGCCCTCCAACGGAAGATAAGCTGATTCCTTCGCAAAGGGACTTAGCCTGGTTGGATTTTGGTGACCGCTTGGGAATTTACGATTTCACCAAGGATCAGCATCGTTCCTGGACTCGTTCGAATCATCTATCCGTCAAAGGCGAGCGGGGTGAAATTTTCGATAATCGCGTCTTGATTCAACAGGACAACCTGATTCCACTTCATTTAGAGCTGAAGCGAATCAATAAAGGAGAGCAGGAGAACGCGGAAGGCTATTTTCTGCAAGGTATCCTGTGCGGTGAACAATGGCTCTACGACAATCCGTTTGCTCCCGCCAGACTATACGATGATGAAATCGCCATCGCCAGCTGTCTGCAAAAAATGGCTGATTACGTCTCTGGCGGTCCGGAATTTTATAGCCTGGCAGAAGCTGCTCAGGATTATTATCTGGGTATGATGATCGAGAAAGCGATTCAGAGCGGAGAGACTATTATTGCGCCGCGGCAACGTTGGGCGCGGTAGGAGTACAATATTTTAGAACTTGCTTGCCCCCCTTAGAAGTTGGGGGCTTTTTGTATGTCTTTAGAAGAATTGAAAGGTAAGAAGTAAAACGTTTCCCTATAATTTCATAATATAGTAGAATTAATGCAGTCGAGTAAAGGAGATGATTACCTTCTTTTTTTTCTTTTTCTTTGAGGAGATGTATAAAGATCCATTTATAAAAAAAGCTTATCAAATCATTTGCAAGGATAAGCTTATTCCTGATAGATACTGTGATATTGGGGAATATATCCATGGCCGGCTCAAAAAAGAAGAGTTACAAATGGCATTGAGAAGCATAGATTCACCGTTTACGGAATTATATGCAACGTCCTACCCGAAAGAGATGTCCATAGAAAGCAAATGGTCGAGCTATCATCAGCAATATCTGCAAAATTCATCTCCTGATGATATGCAGTATGTTGAGGCGCAAGCAGTTCTTAATTGGATGTTCCGAACGTATGGAAATGTGACGGATCGAATGGAAGCAGCCAGAGAATTAACGAAGATGCTGGAGGAGGCCTTCGCAATAAAGGGCAGCCTGACATTTGTCCAGGGAATTATATATGTAAGCTCAGAAATGGATCTGCAATTGATATCCTCGGTAAATGACTTCTATAAAGCTGTCAGCGAAATAAGTGCTGCGGGCAAAGAGTTGTTGTATCGCGGACATACCAATGTTAACCATGTGCTTGTTCCTTCTGTTATGCGCAATAACCAATGGAGGATGCATGAGCGCGATATGTATAATGAATTACTGATTCAATGTCCCCGGGAGTTCGAAAAGTTGAAATCTCATTTGGATTGTCTGGTGCAGATGCAGCATTACGGTTTGCCCACCAGACTGCTGGATATCACCCATAATCCCTTGGTCGCTTTGTATTTTGCCTGTGAGCGGGAAGAAAATACTTTTGGTGAAATCATAGTGTTTCAAGAGAATAGTACCAACATCAAGTATCCACAAAGCGATACCGTGTCTATTTTAGCTAGCCTGCCGCTATTCAACTATACAGATCAGCAGATGTTCTATGAACATGCCGCTAACTCCGAACTAGGTAAAGCTGAATTCAACAAACGAATTGACCGGCTGCTGCATGAGGTTAAACTTGAAAAGCCTGCATTTAGAGATGAGATAGACCAGGCGGATCTGCTGAACTGTTACGTTGTTCTTCCCACAAAGAACAATAGCCGTATTCTTAAACAAGATGGCGCGTTTATATTATGCGGACTATCCGACAGTAATCCTGCAACTATCAATAAACTCCGCTATAAAGAAGACTCCGGCAAAACCCAACTCTATATTATTACTAACAAGAAGGGTATTCTGAAGCAGCTGGAGACGTTCTCTATCAATAAAGCTTCGCTGTTTCCTGAAATAGATGATGTCGCAGATTATATAAAAAATAAATATTAGCTGATTTGCACCCCGAATATCAGTTAGAAATAGACCGTAATCCTTTTTTTAAGGGCGGTCTATTACTTTTGATATGCATGTATGCAGCCCCTTTTCCAGAGGTGTCGACAAGCTGAGTATATCATGATATATTATTATGTATAAAATGAAAAAATCAGAGTCAGGAGACAATGAGAGTCATGAGTGAGACGACGTCTTCCAAGCCGATGTACGAGAAAATATTTGACGAAGTGAAGCAACGTATCGTTACCAAAGAATATGAACTTGGAGAGCGTGTTCCTTCCGAGAAAGAGCTGGCGGAAGCCTTTCATGTAAGCCGTATCACTAGTAAAAAAGCCCTCGAAATGCTCGCCGCCGAGCGATTAATTGTTCGAAAGCCGGGCCGAGGTTCGTTTGTAGCTGACCCCGTTATTGATTATTTAGAAGCAGAGGCTTCATCAGCCATAAATTCAGGTGAGTTGACTTCGGCCACAATTAATCATGAAGAGAAGACGATTGGCCTGATCATTACTGACTTTGGCAATAGCTATGGTACAGGCTTGATATATGGGATGGAGCAGGCTGCCCGTGATAATGACTGTTTTCTGGTGCTGAGAAGAACTTTTGGCATTCCGGAAAATGAGGAGCAATCCATTCTGAAGCTGCTCAATCTGGGAGTAGACGGGCTTATTGTATTTCCGGCTCAAGGCGAGTATTTTAATGCGGAAATTCTGAAGCTGGTGATTGGCCGTTTCCCGCTTGTTCTGGTAGACCGGCATCTGAAGGGGGTTGCAGCCGCTTCTATTAGCTCTGATAATGTAAAAGCTGCGCTTAAGGGTACGGAGTATCTGTTTGATCTGGGGCATACGCATATATCATTTCTTTCACCGCCTCCTGTAGATACAACAGCAGTTGAGGATCGGATAGAAGGCTTCATTCAAGCGCATGCCCAGCGGGGAATCATGGTTAATAAGGAGCTTTGGGTCAGTGATTTGACCTCCACGCTGCCTAATTCCTTTAATGAGCAGAATATTGAGCGCGATATCTCGCGGCTTGTTTCCCATTTGCAGAATAATCCCTCCATAACAGGGCTGTTTGCCATTGAATACAACATCGCGTTGCTGGCTAAAACAGCTGTAGAAAGGCTAGGCCTTCGGATACCGGAGGATATTTCGATTATTTGCTTCGACAGTCCGCCTACACATCTTGGGGGGGGTTACTCCTTTACCCATATGCGACAGAACGAAGAAGAGATGGGGCGGATTGCTGTGGAAAATGTGCTTATTATAATGAACGGGCATGCTGTTCCTCATAAAGTAATGCTTGAAGCCAGATTGGTTCCCGGGGAATCCACCGGTCCTGTTAAATTATCTTAAGCTTTTCAGCAACTCCTACGCCCTTAAAATAATATACGTCTTTATAATTTTGAACCTATCTCAAAATCAGAGGTTGACTCTACATGTGAAGAGAGCGAAGGGTCGGAGGGATTCTGGAGAAACGGAAGTGTTCGCCTTTAAAGCCCGATTTCAACCTATATCAACGTACAATCAAGAAATCGGGCTTTAACAGCGATCGTAAGAACCCTTCGAACCCGTAGCGACCCGATCAAAAGGTCAACCGCTGATTTTTAGTTCTGAGCCGAAATTTTCCTTGAAAGCCCTATCTCCATGGATGGGTTTTCTTTGTTTTTTATTTTGAGCATATCACTCTGCTCTACGCCATAATAGTATATTATTATTGATAATAAAACATATTGACATATTAACAACATGCCAATATACTAATTTTTGAAAGCGCTTTAAAGTTTAAATAAGAAGGGGAGGTACTCAAGCTGAGATCAACCAAAGAAATACCGGAAGCGATGAATGAACTAGTCGCCCGTGTACGGGATAAGCTGACGGAACGTCCAAAATTGTCAGAGATGTTTGAAAAATGCTTGGCGAATACATGGAATACGACCATAAAGCGTAAACCGGATGGCACGACTTTCGTTATCACCGGTGATATTCCGGCGATGTGGCTACGGGATTCCGCTGCTCAGGTTAGACCTTATTTAATGCTCGCTTCAGCAGACGAACAGATCGCGGATATGATTCAAGGACTTGTGGAACGTCAATTTGCCTGCATCCTGCTCGATCCTTACGCTAATGCTTTTAATGAATCAGCTAGCGGACAGGGACACCAAGAGGATAAGACAGAGATGAACCCAGGGGTTTGGGAACGGAAGTATGAAATTGATTCCTTATGTTATCCGATTCAGCTGAGCTATTTGCTCTGGAAGAATACCGGCCGAACCACTCAATTCAACGAGAATTTCGTGGCTGGGGTAAAGAGAATTATTGAAGTATGGACTATAGAACAGAATCATGAGAACGGTTCCAATTATCGGTTTCAGCGGATGAACTGTCCACCCACGGATACGCTGCCTCGTGAAGGCAAAGGAGCAGAGACCTCCTATACAGGAATGACCTGGTCTGGTTTCCGCCCAAGCGATGATGCCTGTGAATATGGTTATCTGGTTCCAGCCAATATGTTTGCCGCAGTGGTACTGCGGTATGTGTATGAAATCGCTACAGTTATTTTGGGTAATCGCGAATTGGCGGCAGCGGCGAAGCGGCTCTCGGAACAGATTGATGCAGGGATTCACCAGTATGGCATTATGGATCATCCGGAATTCGGCTCTGTTTACATTTATGAGACGGATGGGCTTGGACACGTGAATGTAATGGATGATGCCAACGTTCCCAGTCTGCTGTCCATTCCTTACCTTGACTATGTGAGTGCAGATGACCCTATTTATCTGAATACTCGCAGGCTTATTTTAAGCAAAACGAACCCTTATTTCTATGAGGGCAAGGCAGCTTCAGGTGTGGGTAGTCCTCATACCCCTCGCGAGTATATATGGCATATCGCTTTGGCGATTCAAGGGATGACCTCAACAAGTAGGGAAGAACAGGAGACTCTGCTTGCTTGGTTGGAGCACACCGATGCCGGAACTGGCTTTATGCATGAAGGTTTCCATGTGGATGATCCGGGACTGTATACGAGACCTTGGTTTTCCTGGGCTAATATGATGTTTTGCGAGTTTGTGCTGATGTATTGCGGAATTAGCGTTAATCGAAGCTAAGCTGGGAAAGTACAACCACACTAAAGGGGATGAAAAGATGAAGAAATGGTTGGTTACGGCGATTGCACTGGTTATGATTACTGTTCTTGCCGCAGGCTGTAGCGGTAATAAGGAATCTGCTAATAAAGGAAACACAGGAGCGACTAAAGCACCCGCGAGCAACAATGACGGGAAGAAAACAGAGCTTACATTCTGGGGTGACTGGGGAGGAGAGGGCCAGAAGCAATTTGAGACCATGGTCGATGCTTTTAATAAATCACAGGATAAAATCCATGTTAAATACGTGCTGCAACAGGATATGATCACCAAATTTCTGACCGCAGCGACCAATGGCGGCGCTCCCGATGTACTATTCTGGGACCGCTGGCGGACTTCGCTCTATGCTCCCAAAAATGTCCTGCATCCAGTGGATGAATATTTGGCCCGCGATGGCATTTCTAAAGACGACTTTTATAGTGAATCGCTGACAGAGCTTTCCTACGAGGATAAATTATACGGCTTGCCACTTACGGTGGATGCCCGGGCCTTATTCTATAACAAGAAGCTGCTTGCGGAAGCCGGACTCCAGCCTCCAACGACATGGGATGAACTTGAGGCAGCAGCCACGAAGTTGACCAAATGGAAAGGAGATAAGCTTGAAGTAGCAGGCTTCTCTATGGGGGATCTCGGATTGTTTAATATGTATCTCCAGCAGGCTGGCGGCACCATGCTGACTGATGATGGCAAGACCAACTTCAACAATGAGCAGGGCAAGCAGGTTCTGGAGTTCTGGGATCGCCTGATGAACAAGGATAAGGTTTACAAGGTTGGCTTTGAGCTGGGACTCGGCGAAGGGCAGGATGCTTTTGTCACCGGTAAAGTGGCTATGTTGTATTCCGGTCCGTGGATGCTCAGCACCTACAATAAGTACGGCAAAGATCTCGATTACGGGATCGTCCCACCTCCGGCAGGCCCGAACGGTGATAAAGGCAGTGTAATGGGTGGATTTGGTCTGGTTATTCCGGAAGGCTCTAAGCATCAGGATGAAGCGTGGGAATTTATCAAATGGTGGACAGCCAACAAGGATAACGCCCTGCTGTGGGCCAAGACCAGTCTAAACCTGCCTGGTTTCAAGCCATCGCTAGAAGACCCCTTCTTCAAGGATGACCCCCAATGGAAGCCATTTATGGATACCTTGGAATTCGCGAAGATCCGTCCTACTCATCCCGGCTACTCCGTTATGGAAACCGATGCGCTGGCTCCGAATCTTCAGCTTAACCAGCAGAATAAGCAGAGTATCGAAGCTACTCTGAAGAAAGCTCAGGAGCAGGGCGACAAGATGCTGAAAGATAACGAAGTTGTGCAGTAATACTAATGCGCTTGCAGCGAGGGGGAGGGGCAAACCTCCCTTTTGCTACCGATTAGGAATGAGTCGCAAGTTTCAATATTCGCAGGGTAGGCAAATTATTGTAAGAGTAAAGAGGGGGAGTTAAATGGCTTCCGTCAGAAAGATTGAAAAGCACCAGGCAAGGACGGCCTATCTGTTCATTACCCCAACAGTGCTGCTGTTTGCGGTGTTCACGGTAATTCCCGTGGTGATGGCTTTATATTTAAGTTTCACGAATTACGATGTGCTTAGCAGAAATGATTGGATCGGTTTTGATAATTACCGCCGTTTGATTGAGGATGATCTGCTGTGGAAAACGTTCCGGAACGTATTTTTATATGCCGTTATTTTTGTGCCGCTTAACATTCTTATCTCGCTGCTTCTGGCGATATTGCTGAGCCGGTCATGGCGCGGGGTCAAGCTGTTCCGCACGCTGAATTATCTGCCTACGCTTACCTCAGCCGTAGCTGCGGCAACTGTATGGATCTGGCTGTTGCACCCGGAATTCGGCCTGGTTAACGGGCTGTTGTCCTATATCGGAATTACAGGTCCTGCTTGGTTGTCCGAGACGAGAACAGCGATGCTGTCGATTATTATGCTTACGTTGTGGCAGACGGTCGGCTCCAATATGATTATCTATTTGGCGGGTCTGCAGGGCGTTCCGGATTATCTGTATGAATCGGCGCGGCTTGATGGCGCGGGGAAGCTAGCTTGCTTCCGCTTTATTACATGGCCGCAGCTCCGGCCAACAACCTTTCTGGTCAGCACGATGTCGATCATCGGCGCGCTGCAGCTGTTTGATCAGGCTTTTGTACTCACGCAGGGTGGTCCGGCCAATATGACCAAAACACCGGTCTACCTGATCTATCAGCAGGGGTTTAATCAGCTGCAGATGGGTTATGCGTCCGCACAGGCCTTCGTTCTTGCTGTAGCGATACTCGTCTTCTCGTTGCTTAATATGCGGATCAGTAAATCGGAAGAGTCGATTGTCTAGAGCGGTTTGCCATGGAGAAGGAGGATCACAGGAATGAATACATCCGGAAATTCCGCATTGAAGCGGGGGCTGGGTAAAGCAATCTATTATATCGTATGTACCGTCATTGCGGCCGCGATGTTTCTACCGTTTTACTGGAGTGTACTTACGTCCTTGAAGCCGGATGAGGACATCTTCGCGATGCCGATCAAGTGGTTTCCAAGTCATCTGACCTTCGAACATTACCGCAAAGCCTTTACTACGGTTCCATTCGCTTTGTTTTTCTGGAACTCATTAGTGCTTGCCGTATCCGGTGTGCTGGCGAATTTATTCTTCGGCTCGCTCAGCGGCTATGCTTTTGCGAAGCTGAAATTTAAGCTGAATAAACCCATTTTCCGTATTCTGCTGGCAGCGATGATGATTCCCGGCATCGTGACGATGATTCCGACAGTCTTTGTCATGCGGCATATTCCGCTGGCAGGAGGCAATGATCTTCTGGGAAGCGGCGGAAATGGGCTGATGAACTCCTTCTGGGGTATTATTCTGCCGGGAGCTTCCGGGACCTTTGCCGTGTTCTTTATGCGCCAGTTTTTCCTGACGTTGCCCAGCGACATGATGGAAATGGCCCGGATCGAGGGCTGTGGGGAATTCAAGATTTTCTGGCGCATCTATCTGCCGCTGACGAAGCCTGCGCTTGCAACGCTGAGTATCTTCACCTTTCAGGCAGGCTGGAACAGCTTTTTGTGGCCGATGATTGTGCTTAATGATCCCGACAAGGCCACCATTCAGATGGGACTGCAAGCCTTCTCTTATAATTTCCAGACCGATTACGGGCCGATGATGGCCGGTGCTCTGGTGGCGATCCTGCCCATTCTAGTGCTGTTCCTGGCATTGCAGCGTTATTTTGTACAGGGAATAGCGTTCAGCGGTATCAAAGGATAAGGAATTCTAGACCAACAGAATAATTAGAGACTAGGGAGAGAAAACATATGAACCCATTGAAGTTTGGTGATTGGGAGGAACGGGCAGATCAGGCGCAGGAAGCGCTGGATACTTTATTTTGGAATGAATCGATCGGTATGTACAACATTGAGACCCCATGCCCAAACGGGGAGAGCGACACGATTTTTCATTATTGGTGGATGGCGCATGCTGTAGATGTGCTGGTGGATGGTCTACAGCGGACGGGTGATAAGCGGTATACGGAGCGGCTGGCAGCCTTGCATGAAGGTCTTCGAAAGCGTAATGGCGGGAGTTGGCCTAACGAGCTATATGACGATATGGAATGGATGGCTCTGGCCTGGCTTCGTGCATATCAAGCAACAGGACAGGAAACGTATAAAGAAACGGCAATTATTCTCTGGAAGGATATTCAGACCGGCTGGAATGGGCATATGGGCGGCGGCATCGCTTGGCAAAAGTCACAGCTGGATTATAAGAACACACCGGCTAATGCTCCGGCTGTCATTCTGGCAGCGCGCCTGTATCAAGCGTTCGGGGATGTTAAGGACCTAGAATGGGCACAGACCATTTATACTTGGGAAAAAGAGCATCTGGTAGACATTGAGACGGGTTTTGTATGGGATGGGATGAACCGTACAGGCGATGGTTCAATCGACAAAGAGTGGAAATACACCTATAACCAAGGGGTGTTTATCGGCGCGGCTGTAGAGCTCTATCGAATCACTAATGATCCTGCCTATCTGGACGATGCCCGTCGAACCTTGGCTGCGGCTATACAGGAGCTTGTTGATACCGACTTTGGGTTGCTGCCGGACGAGGGGAATGGAGATGCTGGACTTTTTAAAGGCATTCTGGTCCGCTATACGGCTGAGCTGGCGAAAGCAGATCCTGCGGCGGATGGGGCAGTCAGTGTGCTTCAGACGAATGCCAAGATTCTATGGGAAAAAGGGAAATCCGCAGATAAGACGTTGTTTGGAACAGATTGGAGTTCTACTCCTGTAGGAGTCATCTCACTTAGCTCACAGCTCAGCGGCATCATGCTGCTGGAGATGAGGGTTGGGCTGACTAATAACTGGAAGGAGCGAGCCGAGTGGTTCCAGCAATGCCTGCAGCATAACTATTTCAATGAAGAGACTGGCATCATGAACCAGTGGTATCCCCGGGATTACAACAAGAAAGACGATAATTTTTATTATTGGTGGCAGGCTCATGTTATTGATATTCTGGTCGATGCCTATGAACGGACGCATAATTCTGTCTACGCCCTTAGAATTCAGGATCTCAGCCGAAGTCTTCGGTTATATAACGGTGGAACGTTCTCTCATAATTACTATGACGATATGGAATGGACCGCACTTGCGTTATTGCGTGCTTATCAGGTTACAGGCAATGAACAATATAAACATGATGTGCTTGAGTTGTGGTCTGATATCAAGACAGCTTGGAACGATCATTTCGGTGGCGGAATGGCGTGGAAGAAGGATCAGATCGATTATAAAAACACTCCGGCCAACGCTCCAGCAGTCATACTAGCTGCCCGCTTGTACGAAATATTACAGGAAGAGGAATATTTAAAATGGGCGATCCGCATTTACGAGTGGAATAAAGCCCATCTGGTTGATCCAGTCACTGGCTTTGTCTGGGACGGAATGAACAGGCTTGGCGATGGCCGGATTGATTACGACTGGGAATTCACTTACTGTCAGGGAGTATTTCTGGGTGCTGGCCTGGAATTGTACCGAAACACAGGGGACAGTAAGTACGCGGAGGACGCAACTAGGACCGCTGAAGCCTGTATGAATCGGCTGTGTGATCCCGTTACACGGATGCTTCCTGATGAGGGCATTGACGACACCGGTTTGTTCAAAGGCATTCTGATCCGCTACTTCTTGCAGCTGTACCGGGAATTTCCGCAGAATACAGAGATCCGTGAGGTAATCCTGCTCAATGCCGGGCAGTTATGGGAGAAAGGCCTGAACAAAGAGCTGGGTTTGTGCAGTCCGTCGTGGGAGAAGGTGCCAGTGTTGCCCACACAGTTGAGCGTCCAGCTCAGTGGGCTTATGCTGCTGGAGGGTGCAGCCGCCCTTCAAAAAATGACGGAATAAGCAGGGAAGAGCAACGGAAATAGTAAAAAGGGGCTGTCTCAAAAGTAGATTTTCTACGAGCAGAGACAGGCCACCTTCAATCTCAAAAGCATAAAAGTCAACAGAGCAGCACACCTCCTGTTATTGGAGGAGTGCTGCTCTATGTTTTTGGTCTATGGCTGCTCGCTTCAGTAAATTGTGGGCAAGCGAAAGCCACCCGACCTCAAGCGTCACTTTTTCCATGCCGCGAAGCAGAAAGCGCCGGAAGCCCCGGTTATTTTTCAGTTGTCCAAATACACTTTCCGGTTCCGTCATTCGGCGTACGGCCAGAGCGTAACCTTCCTCACTTCGCAAGATCTCACGAGCCTGCTTTTGATAACGCAGTCGTTCTAAACTAACAACCACTTCCCGATCTCCGGCTGCCTTCGTGCAGCGTTCCTTCAGCGGACAGCCCTCGCAGCTCTGACTTCGGTAATGACGTTTGTGAATTTCATATCCACTCTGTGAGATTTCCTTGCTTTCTCTGCGGAAATGCAGCACTTTCCCGGCGGGGCACGTCCAGTTATCCTCGGCTGCATCGTATGTCCAGTTCTCGATTTTACCAACATTCGCTTTCCAGGCTTTGCTCTTTTCCTTGTGGTAGCTGCCGTATTTCACCACCGCCTGAATCTCTTTCTTTTCCAGGTAGGCGTAGTTTTCTTCGCTGCCGTAGCCTGCATCCGCAATGACTGTCTTTGGCAGTTTTCCGAGGATCTGCTTCGCTTTTTCCATATGCGGCTCTAAACAGCGGGTGTCGGTCAGTCTTTGGTGTAAACTGTAGGCTAAAATAAATTGGTTTTCGGTCCCGATTTGCACATTGTATCCCGGTTTCAGCTGGCCATTTCGCATGTGGTCTTCTTTCATCCGCATAAACGTTGCATCTGGATCTGTCTTACTGAAACTGTTCCGGTCACCAAGGAGCTTTTGGTATTGTTCGTACTTCAGCAGTCGCGGAAGCCAATCCTTGCGCAGCGTCCGAACAGCCTTTTTTAAGGGCCTATCTTTCGGTTTTTGAGCCAGCTGAGCTTCGAGCTTTTGCACCACCTGTTCAAGTTTCACGCTGCTCACTTCGGAATCTGTGCCGAGTTCAGCCAGGTCTTTGCCTGAATTCTCTTGTTCTTCCTGTTCTTCTGCCGTTTCAATGTCAGCGAACAGGGCCTGCACCTTATCTTGCAGTTTGACTTTGTGTTTACTGACGGCTTTCCCCCAAACAAACGTGTAGCGATTGGCGTTCGCCTCGATTTTGGTTCCGTCCACAAAGTAATGCTCCAGGGAAACGTATTTTTCGTCAGCCAGAAATTGAAGCACGGCGGTAAATACGGTTTGAAGGACGTCTTTCATCCGCTGGGAACGAAAACGGTTGATCGTGCGGAAGTCTGGACGTTGCCGTCCGGCCAGCCACATGAAGGGAATGTTTTCGCGTACCGCTTTGGCGATTTGTCGAGAGGAGTAGATGCGCTGAGTGTAGGCGTAGATGATGATTTTGGTGAGCATTTTGGGGTGGTAGCTGTCGCGGCCACCGCCGGGATAGGCAGCGTCAAAGATGGCGTCATCCAGCCGGTTAACGGCGGTATTGACGACACGAACGAGATGATTTTCTGGAATGTCGTCCTCTAAATCCATTGGCAAGCAAAGTTGGTCCATGGTATATTGAATGTACAAAAGAAACCTCTCCTTGATTTAAAATGGTTGGTCGCACTTCCATTTTACCAAAGAAAGGTTTCTTTTTTTATGATTTTTAGAAGGACTGTAGATACGAGTCCCGCTTAAACAGCGGAGAGGACGGAACGATTGTGGAAAAGCGATAGCGTTCGCCTTGGTCTCCGGATTTTCACCGCTAAGGGGAATGAAAAAAATCTGGAGACCACAGCGATTGAAACAACGGTCCGTTCGCGGAGCGTCCTCACAAGCGCAACGTCTATCTGACTCCAAAAAAAGAGCTGTCCCAAGCAGCCATTTCATGGCTTATGGGACAGCCTGTATTTGTTTAGCTGAGCTGAATGTTTATGCCCTGGATATTCTTCTTAGAAAATCCGGTGCTTCCAGCCGTTTAATTTGGCAACAGCTTCGACGTAATAGTAATCTCCATAAATGACCGACACATCTATGAAGGAGGTACCGCTGCCTGTTGCATGCAGCAGAATAGCTTCATGCTCCGGCTGATCCCAGGTAGCATAGTTCTCGGTCAGTGAACGCAGAATGCGCTCTGCTGCGCAAGCATACAGATTTTGTTCTCCCAGAGGTACGATATCGGCAAGCTCAAGTAGACCCGATGCAGCTATCGCGGCCGCCGAGCTGTCTCTGAACATCCGTTCATCATCCTCAAGCCGAAAATCCCAATAGGGAACTTGATCCTCAGGCAGGGCAGAAATGAAATAATGGGCAATCCGTTTGGCCGTATTCAGGAAACGTTCATCCCCTGTATGACGGTAGGTGTTGATGAAGCCATATAAGCCCCAAGCCGTTCCACGGCTCCACGACGATTCAGGAGAGTAGCCCTGACCCCCAAAGTTCTCGATGTATGCTCCTGTTTCAGCATCGAAGGAGAGGATATGCTTGGTTGAGCCATCTTCACGGATTCCATACTGCATAGCCGTTTCAGCATGGCTGGTGGCAATATGCTTATAGCGGGGATCACCTGTTACTTTACTAGCCCAGAACAGCAGAGAGATGTTTAACATACAGTCAATGATGACCCAGCCGTATTTATCTTCATTCCAGGCTCGAATGAACTTGCCAACAGGATTATAACGGGCAGCCAAGAAGTTGGCAGCTTCAATTCCTCTACGCAGTGCATCCTCATCACCAGTGAGGGTGTGTTTGATAACGGCGGTCGGGAGAAACTGAAAGCCTACATCATGATGCAGCTCAACCGTGGGCTTAACAAACCATTCCTCTAAAGTACCATCCCAGTGCCAAGCCGCCTCTTTGTAGGAATCTTTTCCGGTCATGTCATGCATAATCCAGAGGATACCCGGCCAGAATCCGGTTGTCCACCAGTCGGAGCCGATATCGTCAAATTTGCCGTCTTCACCGGCGAAATGGGGACATTTATCACCGATTTGCTCTATCATGCGTTCAACCTTCGTATCAAGCTTGCTCATCATTTCCTGCCAATACGGTAAATTCATTATTGCTGCCTCCAGTATTTTAGATTGTGTCATGAGTATAGCCCGCAAATGGCTGTGGAAGTTGTAATTTTATATTAGAAAATATTCTAATATTGTCATGATGCTGATAATAACAATATAGCAACATTTCTTCATAACACATTGAAACTTTGTTCCATAAGTAAGCGATATAATGAGGACGAAATACAGGAACTGATACTAAGATGTATGAAAAAGTGGACAAATAGAGCGTTACGTAACTAGGAGGAATGTTTGAAAATGACTCATATTATTTACGCTGGAGCCAAAGATAAGGCCAAGACATTGGTTCCTTATTGGAGCCACTGTGTGGGTGCAGGCCGTGCTCACGAGGGGCTGCGGGTGAACTGGCTGGAGCAGTTGAAACGGGCGGTTAAGGAATGTGGTTTCAAGTATATCCGCTTTCACGGACTGCTGCATGATGAAATGTTTATCTGCAAGAAACGGGATGGAAAAATGGTATTTAACTGGCAGTATGTAGATGAACTGTTTGACCGTCTGCTCCACATCGGCATCCGTCCGTTTGTAGAATTTGGCTTTATGCCTAAGGAGCTTGCTTCAGCAAAAGATACACAGTTCTGGTGGAAGGGGAACGTTACACCACCTGCCGATTATAGCGAGTGGAATTTGTTGATCCGCAGCATCACTCAGCATTGGATCGATCGTTACGGACTTGAAGAAGTTCGTAACTGGTATTTTGAAGTATGGAATGAACCCAATCTCTCTGCTTTCTGGAAAGGGACCAAAAGTGAATACTTCCGGCTCTACAAAGAGACCGTCATAACTCTTAAAGCGCTTGATGCAGGACTTCGGGTCGGAGGTCCGGCAACTAGCAATTTTGTGCCAGATGAGCGTTTTGAGGGGGATAAGGAGGATCCTTCCAAGCACAGAACCTTTCAGGACAGCAATATTGACCATGCGAAATGGCGTCCGGTGTGGGTTCGAGACTTTCTGATTTATTGTCAGACGGAAGGTCTTCCAGTGGATTTCGTTTCCACCCACCCTTATCCTACAGATTTTGCCCTGGACGGCTATGGGAAGACGCGGGGATTCAGTCGTTCAGTTGATTCTACTCGCAATGACTTAAAGTTACTTAAAGAGATTGTAGCTGCAAGTGCTTATCCTACTGCTGAAATTCATTTGACAGAATGGAGCTCCAGCCCTTCACCACGTGATCACAGTCACGATCATCTACCAGCAGCTGCTTTTGTCGTCAAAACAAATCTGGACGCCTCCGGTTTGGCGGACTCACTCTCATATTGGGTCTTTACCGATGTATTCGAAGAATCGGGTGCTGGAGATAGCATCTTCCATGGCGGATTCGGGATGATTAATTTTCAGGGAATAGCCAAACCGACCTACCATGCCTATCGTTTCTTAAATGCACTGGGCGAAGAAGAGCTATGCCGCAGTGAAGCAGGAATTGTTACGCGGCATGCGGTGAACGGAAGAATTACAGCGCTTCTCTATCGATATGATGAGGAGGTTACTCCGACAGCCGTACCGCTTACTGGTAGCTTGAAAGACGCACTGAAAATTCAACAAAAAGGGACATCGCTGGCGTTCACTCTTGAGATTCGTGATTTGCCACCCTATGCGGTGTTCGATCAGGAGATAGTTGACTCTAATCATGGTTATGCGGTGCCTTTATGGGAGGAGCAAGGAACGCCGGAGCCTCCGACACGCGAACAACTGCAAAGTCTTAGGGCTCGTGCAAATAATACTTCCAGTGGAGAATGCCAAGCCGATGCACAGGGCACTCTCAAGCTTCAGCTGGAACTGCCTTCGTGGGGAATTGTACTAGTTAATCAGCAAGGGAGAGAATAGCCTTATGAGTTATTTACAAGTATATGAAACCTTCAAAGGTGTACCGGAACGAGAGGATTTTAAGGTCAGGGTACGCCAGACTGGAGGAGAGTGGCAACCACTGTTTATCTATGAAGTTAAGGTAGACATGCATGAGGTTCGTCCTGCATCTGTGGTTTCTTTTGATCTGGAGGGTGCTGCTGAGGTGGAAATTACATGCCTGTACACAGAAGTCAAAAGCGTAAATATCGCTCCGGCCTCACGGAACATTGCCTTCGTACAGAGCGGACAGACCTTTAGCTTTAGTCTAAGCGGTCCGCAAAAGCTCTCGATTGAAATCAATGGGGATCTCTTTAGAAATCTGCATCTCTTCGCTAATCCACGTGAGGTGGAACCACCGCTGCCGGGTGAGTCTAATGTAGTTCTAGTGCAACCGGGCATTCACCGCATAGCAGATTTATTGCGGTTGCTGAATACTCCAGCATTGAGCACAGGTGTTAAACCAGAGGTGCTGTATTTCACTTCAGGCGCACACTATATAGAAGAAACAGTACTGCCGATTCCCTCAGGAACAACGGTTTATCTTGCGGGAGGTTCAGTGTTGGTG
Source organism: Paenibacillus monticola (assembly GCF_009664975.1). Classification (GTDB taxonomy): domain Bacteria; phylum Bacillota; class Bacilli; order Paenibacillales; family Paenibacillaceae; genus Paenibacillus_AQ; species Paenibacillus_AQ monticola. The sequence continues at coordinate 280,351 of NZ_WJXB01000005.1, read as the reverse complement.
GGCTCTTTGGTCTGCGAAGGTGTTCAGGATGTCAACATCCGTGGGCGCGGAGTGATTTATCTGGCCGCCTTTCACCGTTACTCGGCCTTCCGTGGTGTACGAATTATATTCTCGCACAATGTAAGTGTAGAGGGGATTATGGTTATCGATCCGCCACATTATAGTATTTTTATTGGACAGTCAGAGAAGATAGAGATTACTAATTTCAAATCGTTCAGCACGCGGGGCTGGTCGGACGGCATCGATATCATGTCCAGTTCTGATATTATGATCCGGGATGTCTTTATGCGCAATTCAGATGATTGCATCGCTATATACGGTTCACGGTGGGATTTCTATGGGGATAGCCGCAATATTAACGTACGCGATTCCATTCTCTGGGCAGATGTTGCTCATCCGCTGATGATCGGCACACATGGTGAACATCAGCGCAATGGGGATGTTATTGAAAATATCATATTTGAGAACATCGATATTCTGGAGCATCACGAGCCACAGGAGAATTATTGGGGGGCATTGGCAATCAACGCTGGCGACCGTAATACAGTGCGCAATGTCCTCTACAATAATATCCGGGTGGAGCGGATCGCGATGGGGCAGCTGTTCGATCTACGCGTCATCCGCAACAAGGATTATAATCCTGAACCAGGGACATTGATCGAGAATATTACCTTTCGTGATGTCCAGTTTAACGGGAACAACGTCAATCCCTCAAGAATTTACGGATTTGACGATGAGAGAGTAGTTAAGGGTGTAACCTTTATCAATTTGAAGATCAATGGGGAGCTGCTGGCAGCGCCACGGTCGGAGTGGATAGAGATCAATTCCTACACAGAGGAGATAAAGTTTGTTGTTGAATAATCGCTCGCTAATTACTTTTTCTGTATTTTAGCGGAGTCGTCCCGAGCACTCTTTTGAATAGCTGATTGAAGTAGGAGGCATTCGGAAAACCAACAGCAATGCCAATCTGCTCCACAGGCAGGTCTGTTGTTCCCAGTAGACGGCAGGCCTGTTTAATTCGTCGTGCAGTCAGGTAGTCAACAAGCCGGCCGCCTGTTTCCTGATGGAATATCCGTGAGACATAGGACTTGGACAAATGGGTTTCCTCAGCCAGCTGCTCCAGATTAACCTCCTCGTGGTAATTCTCCTCGATCCAGCTCATGATTTTCTCGGAATAACGGAGGGCCCGTAGTTCACCTGAATGGAGTAGGGCTTGGTCTCCGGTGCCTATGCTGCTTAATAGTTGCAATAGAAACACGGTGATGTTCTCTGTATCTTCTTCTGTACTGCGACTGCACTGCTCATAATTCTCGTATATCCACTCCACAATATCCCTACGGTCCTGAAGATCGAATGCACTGGGGGTCTCCTGACCCTGCCATAATGCTGTGAATAGAGTTTTGCGTTTGGCAAAGCCTTGCAGGAGATTCTCGGCAATATGGGGATCGATATAAAAGATAGAACGTTCAAAAGGAGAATCGGGAGAAACATCTGAATAAATCCGGTGCAGCTGATAAGGCTGGAAAAAAAACAGCATGCCTGCGCGGATATCATACATTTGTTGATTGACGACCACGTTTCCTTGTCCAGCGTGCACATACATAATTTCACAGCATTGATGCCAGTGATAGTAGCCTTTGTAATAGTCGTCCGTATAAATTTTGTAATCCAATATTAAAGTTTGGTGATCCACGAATAAGACAGGTTCAAATAGCTGCTTCATAGCTCCTCCATCATGACAAAATATAAACATTTTCTTATATCTTAGTATAACTTCATTCTCAATGTAAGCGATACAATAAAATCAAAATAATCTGTTCAAAAATTTAGGAGGAATTTATCATGGCTCAAATGATAGTTAATCCGGTGCTGACCGGCTTTCATCCCGATCCGTCTTTTATACGCGTAGGTGATGACTATTATATTGCTACATCAACCTTTGAATGGTTTCCAGGCGTAGAAATCCATCATTCCCGAGATTTGGTGCATTGGCATTCTCTTTCACGTGTGCTCACCGAGTCTGTACAGGTTGACCTGCGTGGTAACGGAAGCTCAGGTTCGATTTGGGCGCCAGCACTTTCCTTTGATCATGGCATTTATTATTTGCTGTTTACTGACGTGAAATCCCGGAAAAGTGTATACAAGGATCTACATAACTATTTGATTACGGCGACTGATATTATGGGGCCGTGGAGTGAACCCGTAAGGCTGAATGGCAGCGGATTTGATCCGTTCCTATTCCACGACAGTGACGGCAGAAAATGGCTGCTGAACATGCGCTGGGATTTCCGCAAGAATCATAGCAGCTTCTCCGGCATTATTATGCAGGAATACGATTCGGAGGCAGGTCAACTGACCGGGCCTATTCATGAAATATATAAAGGAACGCCTATAGGCGTAACGGAAGGCCCACAGTTGTATAAGCGTGACGGCTATTATTATTTGCTGGCAGCTGAAGGCGGCACCGGAGTGAATCATATGGTCACGTTGGCGAGAAGCCGCTGCTTAACCGGACCTTATGAAACGGACCCTAACTATCCTATTATGACAACGGCTCATGATCTGACTTTTCCATTTCAGCAAGCAGGTCACGGATCACTCGTAGAGACGCAGTCTGGTGAATGGTACATGGCTCATTTGTGTACACGTCCGATTCCGGGAACGGCAACGATGAATCCGTTGGGGCGTGAGACAGCGATTCAACGCTGCGAATGGACAGAAGACGGCTGGCTGCGTCTGGCACATGGCGGTAAGTTGCCTGCGCTCAAGACACAGGCGCCGGACCTGCCGGAGTGTCCTTTTCCTGTGCTGCCCGATCGAGATGATTTTGAGGCCACAGAGCTGGGTTATCCGTATCAGAGCTTGCGCGTTCCCTTTGCGGAATCGTGGGTGAGCCTGAGCGAGCGCCCGGGATTCTTGCGGCTTAGAGGGAGAGAGTCACTAGCTTCGTTGTTTGATCAGAGTCTGGTGGGCAGGCCGATCCAGCATTTTGAATGCTCCATATCGACCTGTCTGGAATTCAAACCGGATAATTTCCTGCAAATGGCGGGGTTGGTGCTCTATTACGATGATAGCGATTATTATTATTTGCGTGTGACGGCTGACGAAATCAGAGGGACAAGTCTGGGTGTCGTACTGTGCAAAGGAGGCAAATATGATGAAATCTCCTCGATGCAAATTTCGGTCAAGGATTGGGCTCGTTACTATTTACGAGCGGAGATTTCCGGGCGTGAGCTAATATTCTACGCTTCCCCAGACGGCGAACAATGGACGGCTGTCTGTACACCGCTTGATTTCGGTACCCTTTCGGATGAATATGGCGGGAAGTTGGGTTTTACCGGCGCATATGCCGGCATTTGTGCTCAGGATATGGATCAACAGGCGAAACCGGCATATTTTGACTATTTTGAATATAAAAATATCACTATGGAGTAGCAATAAAGCCTGTTTTCACACCCATTTGGAAACCTGCATTTTCATAGAATTTTAATGTTCCTTCTTCTTTTGAACCTGTCAGCAGCATTACCTTATAGCAATTATGCTCCCATGCAATATCTAGTGATTTTCTTAACAGTTTGGTTCCATAACCTTTTCTTTGGAAATCAGGATGAGCTACAACATTTTCTATTATCCCGTATGGACGGGCGTTTCTGGTTAAATTTGGAATGAGGATTAACACACATGAGGCCACCAATCGCCCCTCTACATCGACTACCAAGTAATGCAAATTCTTGTCATTGTATATTTGCTCCCACAGTGATTGTATCTCCAATAGGTTAAGTTCAGGATCTTCTTCATGTAAGTATTTATATAACTCTAGTAGTTTATGTACTTCATCTTGTTGGATAGATCTAATAACAGCGTTTTTGTTCAACGTTAGTTCACCCCTTAGTTTTCTTGTATTATATACTGAGCCAAAAAGTAAAGCCTCACAAGCGCGGTACAAAAGCTTGTGAGGCTTTATTTTTCCATATGGTTTGTATGTTAGACTACAAGGCTCGATTAAACTTTTCCACAAGAAGTTCAATAACAGGCTCCATTTTAGAGTCGTCGAGCATCGGCAGTTTTTCAGCTTTGAACAATTGTATTTTTTTGAATTGGTAGTAATCATGGAGTACCTGTCTGATGGAGATTTGGTTATATAGCAAATATTTAGCATTGATAATTTCCCGCAGCAAAAGATCGTCTTGAAGCAGCATGAAATTCTCGTTAATCGGATTGAAGATGCCTTTGGTTATTCCATCCCTATAAAACGCCAGGGTCTGCTGTTCGCGCTTAGTTAAAGCGGCTTTTAATAGATCGTACAAATCCGGATAAGCTGTCTGAAGGTCTTTCAGAAATACATCCGTAATGTGCCCGACGAGCGACACGGTCTGCCCAAACCATTGCTGAAACCAAGTTCCAAACGATGTCTCGTCTTCCTCCGGGGCCCGTTCCTCCAACGTCTCTATATAATTCACAAAAACTTGGACTACGCCCTCAATCACTTCCTCTTTGGAAGAAAAGTGTTTATACATGGTGGCTCTACTTACATCCATATGTTTGGCGATGTCATCCATTCTCAGTTGCTGAAAGCCATTCTTCATCATAGAGGCAATCAATTTTTTCAGCAGCTTGCTTCGGCTTCTATCATGCTGATCCTCTGTATGTGTGCTCATTCCGTTCCTCCTACAAGCTTTATTTCTTAATATTATACATGAAAAGTATGATGTATATACAAAATACAAATAAGACAAAATAGACAAAAAAGATTATAAATGTATACATAATATTTTATTTGTGATATTGTTTGGATGTTGAAAGGCTTCCATCTGCAAGATGAATCAACGGAAAGAAGGGTTAACATGAACATCAGCACCGGGATATCGTTATCGGGAATCAAGGACAAGGTCGTTGTAATCACAGGTGCAAGCAGCGGAATTGGCGAGGCGACTGCGCTCATGCTTGCTGAGCGCGGTGCGAAAGTCGTACTTGGAGCACGAGGATTGGATCGCCTTAAGAATCTGGCGGATCGCATCACGGATACGGGTGGTGAAGTCGCTTATGCACGCACCGACGTGAGGCAGCGCGACGACGTATCTGACCTCGTCCAATTGGCATGTGAGCGGTATGGCAAGCTTGACGTTCTCGTCAGCAATGCTGGCGTTATGCCGATTTCCCCCCTTGACGATCTGCGCGTGGAAGATTGGGAAGCGATGATTGACGTCAACATTAAAGGTGTTCTGTACGGTATCGCGGCAGCCCTGCCTGTCTTCCGCAAGCAGGAGTTTGGGCATTTCGTCAACATCGCTTCAACAGCTGCTTTTCGCATTTTACCGAACATGTCGGTTTATGCTGGCACGAAATTCGCTGTGCGTGCGATCTCCGAGGGGCTGCGCCAGGAGGCTGGCGATAAGCTGCGTGTGACGATCGTATCCCCTGGCATGACGCGGACGAACTTCGCGGAATCAATGACAAATCCGGATGTGAAAGCGAAGCTTGAAGAGTCACGGGACTCTTTCGCGATGTCACCTGATGCGATCGCCCGCGCTATTGTGTTCGCGATCGAGCAGCCAGCCGATATTGATGTGGGTGAAATCGTTGTTCGTCCCACTGCGCAAGGGTAGTAATAACCTTTCTATGAACTTAATCTATTGAAGCCAGCAGACTAATAAACCAGCGACAGACTAGGACACTATTTTCACGTCCCAGTCTCTCACTGGTTTATTTGAGATAGGATACTCGAAAAAACATTGTGAAAAGAAGAACTTCCGTAAATGTCGAAATGAGGTTGACGAATGAAAGTTACAGTCGTATGATGAGTGTTATAAAGTTTGCGAGTAATAAATTGTAAGCATATAAATATTTCTTAACAACGGGAGGAATGAAAGTGGAATCATCAACTTTTGTGCTGTTTGGCGCTACCGGAGATTTGGCGAAACGAAAAATATATCCGGCTTTGTATAATCTGTACGTTGATCAAAAAATTTCCACTCCCTTCTCAGTAATCGGTCTCGGCAGACGTGAGATTTCAAAAGATGCTTTTCAGGCACAAGTGCTGAATTCCTTGCAGACCTTTTCTAGACGGCCAATAGCTGATTCCGCAGAATTGCAGGAATTCTTACAGGCCTTTGAATATAGCGTTCTTGATGTAGGGCGACCAGAGGATTATAAGAAGTTGTTACAGCATGTCCGTCAACGGGAACAACAGCTTCATTTACAGGAGAATAGAATGTTCTACTTATCCGTCGGTCCTGAATATTTTGAAGAAATAGCCTCCAATATTAATTCAAGCGGCCTCGGTTCGACCAAGGGCTGGAAACGTCTGATTATCGAGAAGCCCTTTGGAACAGATTTGAAATCGGCAAGAGTACTGAATGACAGCCTGAGCACTACTTTTAAGGAAGAAGAGATCTTCCGGATTGATCATTTCTTGGGGAAACCGATGGTGCAGAATCTTGAAGTGCTGAAGTATTCGAACCCCGTGCTCCGAGCTTTGTGGAAAAATCGCTATATTGCCAATGTCCAGATTACAGCCAGTGAGACGGTTGGAGTTGAAGAACGGGCGGGTTATTACGATAAGGCTGGTGCACTGCGTGATATGTTCCAGAACCATATGCTACAACTGTTGATGATGATCGCCATGCAGCTTCCCAAGGGAAGTACACCAGAAGAGATACGCAGTAAAAAGAGACATGTAATGGAGTCTTTGCGGCCCTTGATGAAGGAAGATTTGGCACAGCATGTTGTTCGCGGACAATATACCGCTGGTGAAATTCAAGGTAAATCAGTTGTTGGTTATACGGAAGAGCCCAATATTGCGCCTACCTCGCAGATTGAGACCTTTATTGCGGCCCGCTTATGGATTGAAGATCCCTTGTGGAGCGAAGTACCTTTTTACATTCGCACCGGTAAACGCATGAAAGAGAAATCTACACGGATTGTCATAGAATTCAAAGAGCCTTTTAATGATTACCATAACTTAAATAGAAGCACTCAGGACCCCAATCTGCTGATCATTGATATTGGACCTGACGAAGCGCTTACCTTGCAGCTCAATACCAAAGATCCTCTGCGGCATGGTGAACTGGAGCCTGTTCCGATTAAATATCAATCAGGCAACGCGGATATGCCTGAGGCTTACGAGAACCTGATCTATGATGCGCTGCGTGGGGATGCAACCTTTTTCGCTCATTGGCGAGAAGTGGAATTATCCTGGCAGTGGGTACAGCCGATTATTGATGCCATTGAAGAGGGTAATTTACCCTTACATCCTTATTCCTCCGGCACTTATGGTCCGGACGCAGCGATGGAGCTGCTGGGGAATGATCGCTGGTGGCAGGACGACGTTTCTGATTCAGTAGAGGATAATGTAATTCCATTACCAGCAAAAGAGCAACAATCTATACGGCCAGGGGCTTAAGCCCCTGGTTTTTTTTGAAAATATAAGAATTTATATGCTTCACGCAATAATTTATCCTTATATTTCTCGAAGAAACGGGTGCCGTCCATATATTAGGACGGCGAAGCCGTTTCATCTTGTAAAGATTATTCATCTTCATTTCTAACTGTACGAATGTAATATTCCGTTCACCCTTAGTTCAAAATAGTAGGGTAGAATGGAGTGATAACATGGGCGAACAATAGAAGCATGAGGTGAAGTTGGAATGACGGCAATTATGGTGGTGGATGATGAGGCGCATATCCGCGAGCTGGTGAGGCTTTTTCTGGAAGATGAAGGTATGGAGATTATAGAGAAAAGCAATGGCACGTCAGCCTGGGAATATTATGAGAATAATTCAGTGGATTTGATCATTATCGATATTATGATGCCCGGAATGGATGGCTGGGAGCTGTGCAGGAGACTCAGGGAGGCAGGGGATAAGCCCATACTGATGATTACGGCAAAAGGCGAGCCAGCCGATAAGATTAAAGGCTTTCGCTTAGGTACGGATGATTATCTGGTGAAGCCTTTTGATCCGATGGAAATGGTCATGCGGGTGAAAGCTCTGCTCAAACGTTACGGCATATCGACCTCGCACACGATCAGACTAGGTGGAGTTATTTTGGATAAGAAAAGCTATCAAGTACATTTTGCAGACTCCAGTGAATCAGTGGTCATTCCGCTAAAAGAGTTCGAGCTGCTCTGCCAGCTAGCTAGCAATCCCGGCCAAATTTTCACCCGGGACATGTTAATTCGCCAAATCTGGGGCTACGAATATGATGGCGATGAGCGGACTATAGATACACATATCAAACGGCTGCGGGAACGGTTTCAGAAATATAATGCTGATTTCAAAATTGTTACGCTGAGAGGAATGGGCTACCGGCTGGAGGTGCTTCATGATTAAATCGCTGTACTTCCGTGTGGTAGGCATCTTTTTGGGTGCCGTAATCATCAGTATTATTGCGGCCTCACTGTTGATTAACCGATTATATGTGGGGCAGATTCAGTCAGCGGTACAGGATAATATGATCTCAAGCGGCAAGATGATTATTCAGGCCTATGAGCAAGGAGACGACCATAATCTAGAATCTCTGATGAAGGGGATTTCATCTCTGCCGTTATACTCGGTTCGTATGTATGATAGCGAAGGAATACAGTTATATACCAGCGGGGAAGCACCGGACAAGCAAAATGTAAGGGACTCAGTCCATCTTCAGAGTGTGCTGCAGGGTGGCGTGTATCGCAGTAACCTGCATCAAGGAAATGGAGGCCTGACTGTCGGATTGCCTTTTTCCGTGAACGGTTCCTCCAGAGCCTTGTTTATCACCCCAGAATTAGGAGAACTATTTAGTATGATAGCTGGTTTCTTGAAGACCCAACTGCTGTTGATACTAGGTTTCGGTAGTGTACTCATTATCATCGCAGCCACCTATATCGTGCGACCTCTGCAGCAATTGACCCGCGCGACCCGAAGGATGTCGAAGGGGGACTTCAAAGTCAGCCTGCACACGAAGCGGAAGGATGAAATTGGCGAATTGACCCGCAGCTTTAATGTCATGGCTCAAGAGTTAGGAACGCTTGAGGCTATCCGCAAACAGTTTGTCTCGGATGTGTCCCATGAAATCCAGTCCCCATTAACTTCTATTAAAGGCTTTACGCAAGCACTGAAGCACAAGCAATTAGATGAACCCAGTCGGATGCGACTGCTGAATATTATTGAAGAGGAAAGTGATCGTCTATCCCGCCTCAGTGGAGATCTGCTGCAATTATCTACGCTAGAATATGAGCATCTTGAGCTAGAGTCGGATCGCTACTCTTTAGATGAACAGCTTCGCAAAATTGTGATTGCCTTTGAACCGCAATGGTCAGTCAAGCTCATTGATGTTGAGCTCGAACTACAGCCGCTAAACATCGTAGCCGATGAGGATAAGCTTAGCCAGATCTGGACTAACCTGATTAGTAACAGCATCAAATTCACCGGTTCAGGCGGGAGGATCACGATCACAGCTGCCGAAAAGGGGGACCAGCTCGTAGTTCAGATTGCCGATAATGGTGTTGGAGTGCCAGAAGAAGAGCTCAGCCATATTTTCAAGCCTTTTTATAAAATTGATAAATCAAGAGACCGGCTAGTAGGCGGCAGTGGAATCGGATTGTCAATCGTCAAAAGAATTGTTGATCTGCATCATGGTCAGATTGAAGTAAGCTCCAAGCCGGGCAAGGGAACAACCTTTACCGTATGGCTCCCCCTAATCTACACCAAGCTCGAATTGTAATCCTCAGTACACACTGAGGACAAATTCGGGCTTTATACTGTGCTCAGATAGAGGAGGGAGAAAGAGCTATGAGCTTTCTAAGTAAATTAAGTTTAAAAAATTCAGTAGCAGTCATTATTTTATTTGCCCTTATTCTAGGTTATGGTGCGTTCTCCGCCACACAGATTAAGCAGCAAACCTACCCGGACATTGAATTCCCAGCAGTATTTATTCAAGCGGTCGACCCTGGAGCTTCCACAGAGGAAATAGAAACGGGTATTACAAAGCCCATAGAGGACACCTTGAAGGCAATGACTGGATATGATTCTTTCACCAGTACAACGTCCGAGAACGCTGCCAGCATTTCAATTCAATATCCGTTTGGCTCTGATATGGATAAGCTCTCCGCAGATATCGAAGCGCTGCTGGCCAAGCTGAATTTGCCGGAGAATGCGAACGTAACCCTTCATCGTCTGTCAGCTGGAGCGTCGCCCATTTATCAAGCAGCTTTATTCTCAGACAACAACGATTCGCAGGCGCTCAGCAAGAAGCTGGAGGAGGAAATCGTTCCTTCCCTGCAAAAGCTGAATGGAGTCAGCTCGGTTACGCTGAAGGGTATTTCCAGCGATAAACTGCAAATTGTCGTTGATAAGGAAAAGGCCGCTAGTTTAGGCATTACATTAAGTGCGATTCAAAGTGCTTTACAGGGCTTGAATTATGCACTTCCGTTAGGATCAGTCAGTGAGAATGAAATCACCATTCCTATTCGCCTCTCTGGTTCTGTATCTACCCTGCAGCAGATTCAGGATTTAGCATTAGGCTCTACAGCAGCTATTAAACTCTCCGATTTGGCGACGATAACAACGGTTTCTACAGCTGATGAGATCACTCGCTTTAATGGTGAGCCAAGCTATATGCTGGAAGTTATCAAGAATCAGGACGCCAATACTGCTGATGTTGCGGATGCCGTGCAAAGTCAGCTGGATTCCTATAAAGGCGACAATTTGGATATCCATGTCATTATGAATCAGGGAGATGAGATTAAAGCGTCCGTATCCTCGCTCATTCGTGAAGGCCTATATGGAGCTTTATTCTGCATCATTATCATCTTCCTCTTCTTGCGCAATGTGCGTGCGACATTAATTTCAATTCTATCCTTACCGATTTCCATCTTTGCCACAATGGCTGTGATGAATCAGCTGGGCTATACCCTGAATATTATGACGCTGGGCGGAATCGCTGTCTCGATTGGGCGTATTGTCGATGACAGTATCGTCGTCATCGAGAATATTTACAGATGGCGCCAGGAAAAAGGAAATACCCTTAAGGGCAAGGAATTAGCTTATCGGGCAACGAAGGAAGTTATTAGTCCGGTCTTTTCCTCGACCTTAGCCACGGTTGTTGTATTTGCTCCGTTGGCTTTTGTCAGCGGCATTATCGGCGAGTTCTTCCGCCCCTTCTCTTTAGCTGTGGTTATTTCCATTGTGACCAGTCTGCTGGTGGCAGTGATGCTTATTCCGGTACTTGGGGCCGCGTTCTTTAATAACGTTAAGCCGCACAAGAAGGAAAGTAAACTCACGGGATATTACGCACGGATTATTCATGTGTCCCTGAAGCGCAAATGGCTCGTTATAAGCCTAGCTCTTGTGCTGCTTGTCGGCTCACTTAGTACCATTCCGCTAATTGGTGTGGCTTTCCTACCGGCTGACTCCTTGCCGACAGCTTCGATTAATTTGACACTGCCAGCAGGAAGCGGGCTAGAGCAGAGCAATAAGGTTAGCCAGGAAGTGGAGAAATATATAAGCAAGCTTGAAGGTGTGAACAATTACCAGGTCTCCATTGGGGGTTCTGCCGATAATCCTTTTAGATCCTCGGGTGGAGGAAACCAAGCATCGGTTACAGTGCAATTTGCCGATGGAACAGACATGGACGGGATCATTGATAAAGCGAAAGCTACGCTCCCAGCCCTTGTAGAAGCGAGTGTATCTGGGACTACAGTGGCTGTCAAAGAAGGAGAACAGCAGGGCTTGCCATCAGGCAATAATATTGATGTTAGTCTGTATTCAGATAATATAGATGATCTCTCGAAGGCTTCTAAACAGGTGGAAGCCTTGATGAAACAAAGTGTTGATCTAAAAGATGTTACCAATAATATGAATGAAGTAACGCCCAAATGGGAATTGACGCTGAATCAGAAGGGGATCGACGAGAAGATTAGCCCGTTCGTTCTTATGCAGGCCGTTACCGAACAGCTAAAGCCGGTTAACGCGGGTACTTTCACGCTGGACAATCAGACAAGAGCAATTGTGTTATCTTATCAGCAAAAGATTACTTCTCTGGAAGAACTGAAAGGAATTCAACTGCCAACAGCTGGTGGAATGAGAACGCTGAGTGAAGTGGCAGATGTGACGGTTGAGGATGCGCTAGTAACCGTTAATCATAGCGAAGGCAAGACGTATGCCCAGGTTAGTGGTACCGTCAAGGGTGAAGATACTGCTGCAGTGACGAAAGCTGTCAAAGCGGACATTGGCAGTCTTACTTTGCCGAAGGATGTAGAGATTAATTATGGCGGTGGATTAGCCATGATAACAGAGGGCTTTACGAATCTGGGAATTGCTATGGCCGTGGCTGTGGGTCTCGTATTTCTGGTTATGAGCTTCACCTTCGGTGGTGTAGTTACACCGCTGATTATCTTATCTTCACTGGTGTTCATCCCAGTGGGTTCACTGGGAGCACTATTGATAACAGGGCAAGCCTTATCCATGAGCTCGATGATCGGCATGCTGATGCTGGTGGGTATCGTCGTAACCAACGCAGTGGTACTGCTAGATCGCGTTGAGAAGAACCGCAAATCAGGACAACCCATTACTGAAGCTATTGTGGAAGCCAGCACCACCCGTCTCAGACCTATCCTGATGACTGCACTTGCGACAATGCTGGCTTTGTTGCCACTGGCCTTGTCAGGCTCCTCAACAAGCTTGATCTCTGGAGGTTTAGCAGTCACAGTAATCGGTGGTCTGTTCTCTTCAACACTACTGACTCTTATTGTTGTACCGGTACTATACGAACTGGTATGGAAGAAGCGGAAAGTGAAGGTTAAGGAGAATTTTTAAAATGCGTAACGGAATTCGCGACAGACTTCTGTTCCTGTATAAATTTCTGCGCTCACCCCGGCAATTCGGCAGTATGACTCCAAGTTCACGATGGTTGGCTCGAGCGATAATCTCTCCGTTACCGTGGAATGAGCTGTTTAATATTGCCGAGCTGGGAGCAGGTACGGGAGCCATCACCAAATATTTGAAAGCTGTGACTACGAAGCGGACGAACGTCATTCTTTTTGAGAAGGACTCTGATCTTCGCCGTCAATTACATCTTCGCTTTCCAGGCTACAGGCTCTATAAAGATTGCTTGCGGCTGCGGCTTGCGTTGCACAACAGCAACCTTGAGAAGCTGGATTGTATTGTTAGCAGTTTATCTTTTCGTAATTTCTCTATGGTCGGCCGTGTCCAGTTTATGGAGCAGATTACGGCCTCCTTGAAGGAGGAGGGCTTGTTCATAGCCTTTGAGTATTTCTTCCCTCGGATGAAGAGAGAGTTGCAGCAGCATTTCGATATCTTGAGCATCCAGTACGTGCCACTGAATTTCCCGCCCGCCATAGTTTATATTTGCCGGAAGAAGACTGCAGCTAATGCCAAACAGCAGACTGGAAGATCACTATCGCTTGTCCCTGCAAATAATCTGGTCTTCCTCGAAAGATAATCGGATTATGAGATGCTCGTGGTGAGTAACAGCTTAAGGTAATCTTTATATAGTCTTCATGCTGGCTTAAGCTAGGAGGATTATAGTAAACACATACCCCCCTTATAATATATGTTGACCCTGCCGGATGTTGGCGGGGTTATTTTTTTGTTGTTATCTGGCTCAAAACCTAAATTAACGGTTGACCGCTTGTGAATCAAGCTCCTACGGGTTCGTAGGTCAATCGGTCAATCCATTTATTTTGTGAATATTGAAAAGGATCTTGTGTTTAATATGTATGATGAGAGAAACCTATTTATATAAAGCACAACGTTTGGCTCGTAGATTATTGGAGAGAGTACTTTAAAAGCATTTTTGACGAATGACGAATAGAAGTTTCATCGCTCATTGTCTTTGGGAAATGAACATTTTATTCGGGTTTGATGATGAAAGGGATTTTGATAAAGTATGATTCACTGATTGGATAAGTTTCAATCCATACGGTAAATATCATCGGTTATAATCATTTTTTAACCAGAGAATAATCTTTAAATAGGCCGTTTCCTAATTAAATTGGAGACGGCCTATTTCTATTTCTTTAGTACAAAACCTCAATATTATCCTCTTTCAGTCGTTTCATCCAAGCCTCAGACGGTTTACGGTCAGTTATCAGTACATCAATTCTGTTCAGTTCAACCAGCTTCGTAAAAGCGGTTTTGTCGAACTTGGTGTGATCGGCGAGCAGCACAACCTTGCTGGCTTGGCGCAGCATATATTTTTTGAGCTCACATTCGGGCTCGTTAGAATCGGTGACACCTCGCTCCAAATCAATACCTTTACAGCTAATGACAGCCGTATCTACATTATAGCGCTCGATAGTGTCATGAGCGATAGGACCGACCAGCGAGAGGGAGCGGTAACGCAGGGAGCCGCCGGATGAGATAATGTTTAGACCGGAATTCGCAAATTCATGCAAAATATTGATCGAGTTCGTAATGATCGTCAGATTGTTTTTGTTGCCCAGCAGCTTTAGGAATTCAAAGGCAGTGGAGCTGGGATCAACCATCAGCGTGTCCCCATCATTAATTAAATCGAGCGCTTTGAGCGCAATATTGCGTTTGATATCTGTATTCAGAGCGTTGCGTGTTACAAAAGGCAAATCCTCATTCGTATGACGATTCAGCATCGCCCCTCCATAGGTGCGGCTTAGAATGCCGTCCTTCTCCAATTTCTCCAGATCCCGGCGGATCGTTTCTTCTGTCACCTCAAACATCCGGCTTAAATCGGAGACGAGCACCCGTTTATCCTGATGGACTAGATCTATGATTTTCTTGCGTCTTTCGGCTGCCAGCATCGTAATCACCTTTCCGAGTCATATTCCCTAATCATAGCTCTGTATATCTGTGTTTTGCAATAAAACAAAGATAATCAACAACTATTTTATTATAATCTTCACAAAACAGACAGTAAACAAATAAATACAACATTATTAATATTTTATTTGTTGACAACAAAGATTCGGGAAGCTACGATGGATGAGTAGATAAGCACCTTTGAAAACGCATACTATTATTGAAGGATATCAGAGCCGGCCAGCTGCGATTCATTCAGAGGCCAGCCTGAAGAGCTGAGCAGAAGCATGGATATGGATAGGTTTCTCACCAAAATTATCAGGAGGCTGGTCAAGCAATGAGTACTCATGTGTATTATGTGCCATCGATCAACATTATGGGCAAAGGCTGTTTGCAGGAAATAGGTCCTTTCATTCAAGAACTACAATTGAAGAAGGCGCTCGTCGTAACCGACAAATTTCTGGTGAGCAGTGGAATTGCCGGCAGATTGCTAACAGTATTGGATGCAGCGGATGTTGAATATGTCGTTTATGATGAAGTAAAACCTAACCCAACCTGTAAAAATGTTCATGACGGCGTGGATTTCCTCAAAGCGCATAACTGTGATTATCTCATCTCCATTGGCGGCGGCTCGCCACAGGATACGGCCAAGGCCATCGGCATTATCGCTACGAACGGCGGACATATTTCTGAATACGAAGGCGTACACAAATCCAAATATAAATCACTGCCCATAGTGGCAGTAAATACAACGGCTGGAACCTCCAGTGAAGTGACGATTAACTATGTAATTACGGATGAAGAACGTAAAGTGAAGATGGTTATGGTTGATAAGAATAGCATCGCTACCATTTCGGTTAATGATCCTGAGTTAATGGTAGATAAACCAGCTGCTCTTACGGCGGCAACCGGTATGGATGCCTTGACACATGCTATTGAAGCATTGGTAACTCCGGGTGCATATCCGGTAACAGATGCGACGGCACTGGCGGCAGTGGAGCTTATTTTTGGCAATCTGGCCCGCACTGTAAAGAATGGACATGACATTGAAGCCCGCGAACAAATGGTTTATGCGATCTTCTTGGGTGGCCTGGCTTTTAACAATGCCGGACTTGGTTATGTACATGCGATGGCGCATCAGCTTGGTGGCGTGTACGACTTGCCACATGGTGTCTGTAATGCCATGCTGCTGCCGATTGTGGAAGAAGAGAACGCCAAATACGTACCAGAGAAATTCAGATCGATCGCCAAGGTGATTGGCTTCGATGTATTAGGTAAAGGTGACAAGGAATGCGCAGATTTTGTAATTGAATCGATTAAGGCGTTGTCCAAAGAAGTGGGTATTCCATCCAAATTGTCCGAGCTGGGTGTGAACGAGGTTGATCTGGATCTGCTTGCCGAGAATTCCATGAAAGACGCCTGCGCTCCCGGAAATCCGTTTATCCCTACTAAAGCAGAAGCCATTGCTATGTTTAAAAAAATTCTTTAGCAATAAATTTGGCTCTATCTAAAAAACAGAGGTTGACTAAACGTGCGGATGGAGCGGAGGGTCGGAGGGATTCTGGAGAAACGAAGGGGTCGCCTTTAAAGCCCGATTTCACCCTATATTCATTATTCAATCAGGAAATCGGGCTTTAACAGCGATCGTAAGAACCCTCCGAACCGTAGCGGCTATACTCACAACAGGTCAACCGCTGATTTTGGTTTTGAGCCATAAATTCCATTCCATTGAATAAGGAGATTCCCTATGAACAATCATATCGCCGTCGATATCGGCGCCTCCAGCGGGCGGCTTGTGCTCGGAACATTCGATAATGGGACGCTCTCTCTGGAGGAGATTCACAGGTTCAGCAATGCTTTCTCAGAACGGGACGGTTCCTGCTTCTGGGATATTGATTATTTATACGAACAGATTATAGTCGGCCTACAGAAAGCGAAAGCCAAAGGCATAAATAAATGTACCCTTGGAATTGATACCTGGGCTGTAGATTATGTGCTTCTGGATGCGGAAGGCAACCGTGTCCAGGAAGTCTATGCTTACCGCGACCGCCGTACGGAGCATGTGATGGAAGAGGTGGCGAAGCATATTTCCCCTACTATCGTGTATGGGAAAACAGGGATACAACAGCTTACCTTTAATACGTTATACCAGTTGTATGCTCATAGTCCGGAGGAGCTGGCCCTGGCAGACCAAATTCTGCTCGTGCCTGATTACCTCTACTACAGACTATGTGGGCGCAAGATCAATGAGGTTACTAACGCGTCTACGACGCAGTTGCTAAACTTGGCAACCCGTGATTATGATGAGGATTTGCTGAAACTACTGCATCTCAGAAGAGAGCAGTTCGCTGCATTGACAGAACCGGGTGAGGTGCTTGGCTTTATGAGCGAGATTCTTGTCCAGCAATATGATCTTCCACAGGAGTGTCTGTTGATCTGTGCGGCAACCCATGACACAGCTTCAGCAGTACTGGGCATTCCCCTTGCAAGTGACAAGTCATCGGCATATATCAGCAGCGGTACGTGGTCATTACTTGGTGTGGAGCTGAGTCAGCCGATTAATAATAAACAAGCCATGGAAGCCAACTATACGAATGAATGGGGTGCCTTCGGCACCTACCGGTTTCTCAAAAATATTATGGGACTCTGGCTCATCCAGGAGGTGCGCCGGCTGGATGGTGATCGTTACAGCTTTGCTAAGCTGGCTGAGCTTGCCGGAGAAGCGGACGCGTTCCGCAGTCTTATTCCATGCAATGACCCGCGATTTATGAATCCGGACAACATGATTGAAGAGATCCGTAAAGCTTGTATGGAGAGCGGACAGCCCGTCCCTGAGACGGTGGGGCAGCTGGCACGCTGTATTTTTGACAGTCTGGCCTTATCCTATCTTACTTATCTGTTGGAACTGGAAACGCTGACTGGAACAGCGATTGAGGTGCTGCAAATTGGCGGTGGCGGTGCCAACAACGAGCTGCTCTGCCAGCTGACTGCCGATATTATTGGCAGAGAGGTACAGGCCGGACCCGTGGAATCAACGGCGCTTGGCAATCTGGCGGTACAGATCATCAGAGCAGGTAATATTGCCAATATTACGGAAGCCAGAACGATAATCAGGAACTCTTTTGAGATTAAATCCTATGCGCCACGGCCACTTCCACAGTTAGAAGAGATTCTTAGCCTTTGGGAGACGCTTCAACCAGGTACAGTAAGCGAAACTATATAAGCTCAAACTTTTAGGAGGTAGCAGCATGGATCAGAGCCTAATGAACAGTTATAACGAAGCCAAAAAATTGTACGAAGCACACGGAATCAACGTAGAAGAAGTATTGGAGAAGCTGGCGCAGATCAAAATTTCCCTGCATTGCTGGCAGGGTGACGATGTAAAAGGTTTTCTTTTCAAGGATAAAGCACTAAGTGGTGGAATTGCTGTAACTGGCAGCTATCCAGGCCGTGCAGGTACACCGGATGAGCTGCGGCAGGATTTGGAAAAGGCGCTATCGCTGATCCCCGGTAAACACAAAGTGAATTTACATGCGATCTATGCTGACACGGATGAAGAGGTAGACTTGGACGAATTAGAACCACGCCATTTTGCTTCATGGGTTGACTGGGCTAAGGAACAGGGACTGGGGCTTGATTTCAACCCAACCTGCTTCTCTCATCCAAAAGCGGCGGACGGCTTCACCTTAAGCCATGTAGATGATGAAATCCGCAATTTCTGGATTACCCACTGCAAAGCCTCCCGCAAAATTGCTGAACATTTCGGCCGGGAACTGGGACAGCCTTGTGTAACTAATTTCTGGATTCCGGATGGATATAAGGATACTCCAGTTGATCGCTTATCCCCAAGAGTTCGCTTGAAAGAATCGCTGGATGAAATTTTTAGTGAGCAAATTGATCCACAATACAACATTGATGCTGTAGAGAGTAAGTTGTTTGGCCTAGGTTCGGAGAGTTATGTAGTCGGTTCGCATGAATTCTACATGGGTTATGGAATGACCCGTGGCGTAGCGATCTGCCTGGATGCCGGACATTTCCATCCCACAGAGGTTATCTCCAATAAACTGTCCTCGATTCTCATGTTCAGCGAGCAACTCTTGCTGCATGTCAGCAGACCCGTACGCTGGGACAGTGACCATGTAGTTACGATGGATGATGAATTGCTGGAAATTGCCCGTGAACTGGTACGTGGAGATTTGCTCTCCCGCACGAATATCGGTCTCGATTTCTTCGATGGCAGCATCAATCATATCGCTGCTTGGGTCATTGGCACACGCAATACGATTAAGGCGTTGCTGCGTGCGATGCTGGAGCCTATTGCCGTGCTTAAGCAGATCGAGCTGGATGGAGATTACACCTCACGTCTGGCACTAGTCGAAGAATTCAAATCCTATCCATTTGGAGCGATCTGGGATTATTATTGTGCAACGCAAAATACACCGGTACGCGAGCAATGGCTGGCTGATGTGAAGAGCTATGAGCAGGAAGTACTGTCTGCAAGATAAGAAGGGTATAGAAGGCAACACAAGGACATGGAGTAATACCTATAAAAAGGAGAGATACGAAATGAGTACATCCGTGATTGAATCCAAAGGTTATATTGCCAGCATTGAAGCACCGTTTATCCAGGAAATGGCTGAAATTACCCACCATATGTGGGAACTGGGTTGGGATGAGCTGAACGGCGGTAACGTCAGCTATCTGCTGGATGAAGAAGAGGTTGCCAAGTATATCAACATTCTGGAGCCGCTGCGTGTTATTAACCTTACTTTTCCGGTAACGGAACTAGCCGGTAAATATTTTATCGTAACGGGTTCCGGCAAATATTTTAGAAATGTAATCAAAGACCCTGAAGCTAATATGGGCGTACTTCGGGTCAGCAAAAACGGCGAGAGTGTAGAAGTGCTGTGGGGGCTGCGTAACGGAGCAGTGCCAACAAGTGAACTTGCTTCCCATTTCATGAGCCATATCGAACGGTTGAAGGTTGATCCAACGCACCGTATCGTGCTGCACACACATGCTACTAATGTTATCGCTATGACCTTCACCCATGATTTGGATGAACTGAAGTTCACCAAGACACTCTGGGAAATGTGCACCGAATGCCTCGTTGTATTTCCAGATGGCGTAAGTGTTATTCCTTGGATCGTTCCGGGCAGCAGCGAAATTGGCCGTGAAACCGCTAAGAAAATGAAGGATCACCGTGTAGTGATCTGGCCGCAACATGGTATTTTCGGCACAGGTTCAACTATGGATTCCACATTCGGATTGGTTGAAACTGTAGAGAAGGCAGCAATTGTGTATAACCTGATCGGTGGCAGAGAGATCAAACAAAAAATCACCGACCAACAGCTGGCAGATTTGGCAAAAGCTTTTAACGTTACGCCTAAGGCTGGGATTCTTAACGTCTAATTCGTAGCTTCAACTTGAATTCATTCCTATTCTTCTCGGTGCAAGCCGGGCATCGGCAGACTAAACTGCTATGCCCGGCTTTTTGTTATATCTCAATTTGCAAATGATCTCAAAGAGAGCGATAATAAGACTTACTTAAAGTAATCAAATTATGATACGGAGGCCAATTTATGAATACAGAAATTTTATTTACACCTTTTCAGGCAGGCAATCTAAGCCTCTCCAACCGGATTGTTATGGCACCGATGACACGGGTGTTTTCCCCTAACGGAGTTCCCGGTAGTGAAGTTGCCGCCTATTACCGCCGCCGGGCGGAAGGTGGGGTCGGTCTAATCATTACTGAAGGTACAGCGATTAACCATCCTTCGGCAGTCAGCCATGCGAACATTCCTAACTTTCACGGGGAAGAAGCCTTGAAGGGCTGGGCACATGTGGTTGAAGAAGTCCATGCAGCAGGTGGCAAAATTATTCCGCAACTGTGGCATGTGGGAATGGCGCGTTCCGTAGGTTCATTACCTAATGCTGAGGCTCTGCCGATTGGGCCTTCCGGCTTGAATCTGGCTGGAGAACAGGTTACAGAGCCAATGACTGAGGATGAAATTCAGGGAATTATCACAGCTTTCGCACAAGCGGCGGCAGATGCCAAACGAATTGGTTTTGACGGTATCGAGCTGCATGGCGCGCATGGTTATTTAATCGACCAGTTCTTTTGGGAAAAAACAAACCTGCGCACAGACCGTTATGGTGGCGACATGGAAGCGCGTACTACGTTTGCCGTAGAGATCGTTGACGCCTGCCGCCGCGCAGTCGGACCGGACTTCCCGATTGTGCTGCGTTTCTCACAGTGGAAATCTGGGGATTATAATGCTAAGCTCGCTCGGAATCCCGAAGAGTTAACCCGTTTCCTGGCGCCGCTCAGCAATGCTGGCGTAGATATTTTCCATTGCTCCACCCGCCGTTTCTGGCTGCCTGAATTCGAAGGCTCTGAGCTGAATTTGGCAGGTTGGACGAAGAAAATAACAGGCAAACCAAGCATCACTGTCGGCTCCGTTGGCCTGAACAGCGAGTTTGTATCCGCGGTTCCCGATGAGAATGAAGAGGATAATCTGGATCGTCTGGTAGAGAAGCTGGAGAAAGAGGAATTCGATCTAGTCGCAGTAGGCAGAGCACTGATCAGTGATCCCGAGTGGCCTGCAAAGGTTCAGAGTGGCAGAACAGACGAGATTCTTCCATTTACTTCCGAGTCGACCAAAACGTTATACTGAGCTTAAATAACGAAATCCCACATTGCTGAACTGCATGCAATGCAGCTATATAAAGGAAAAGAGCTGTCCATAGGCGATTTCTGCTTGGTGGGCAGCTCTTTTTTATCTATAAATTTGTAAGCGATTGAATCTTCAGTGAAGGATTATCAACTCCGACCATACCTATGAATAAGTAGATATGTTATAATTTTAAATTAGCAGAATAAAAATAATTGTTTATCAATAGAGGACGTGAGCAGCATGACTAAGGGGAACAATAACTCACCGGACTTAAAATCCGGCAAGGGTGCCAAAGATTACGCGCAATATTTTGATTTCAGTGATGCCAAGCTGATCAGTGAAACTGAAGGCAAGACTACTTACCGGATTAAGGGCAGAAACGTGCAGATCAATAGCCAGCCTGACTATAAGGAAGGCAAACGACGGGGCAAGGAAGATATTGAAGTCCATTATGACTTCGAAATTCCGGCTGATATGGTTGATATTGGGGAGAATAAATTCTACCATATCACAACCTATGGCTGCCAAATGAACGAGCATGACACAGAAACAATGAAGGGCCTGCTGGAGCAGATGGGCTATAGCAGCACCCCTGATCGGAATCTGGCGGATATTATTTTGCTTAATACCTGCGCGATTCGCGAGAACGCAGAGGATAAAGTGTTTGGCGAACTCGGTCATCTTAAAGTACTGAAGATCGAGAAACCGGGACTACTGCTCGGCATCTGCGGCTGCATGTCGCAGGAAGAAGGCGTTGTGAACCGGATCATGCAAAAGCACAGCTTCGTGGATATGATCTTCGGTACGCATAACATTCACCGGCTGCCGCAGCTGATTAAGGAAGCTTTGTTCAGCAAAGAGCTGGTCGTGGAAGTATGGTCCAAGGAAGGCGACATTATTGAGAATCTGCCGAAGAAGCGTGAAGGTATGCGCGCTTGGGTAAACATCATGTATGGCTGCGATAAGTTCTGTACCTACTGTATCGTACCTTTTACACGTGGCAAGGAGCGCAGCAGACGTCCAGAGGACGTCATTGCCGAGGTGCGGGAGCTGGCCCGTCAAGGCTTTAAGGAAGTGACCCTGCTGGGGCAGAATGTGAACGCCTATGGCAAGGATTTTACGGATATCGATTATACATTCGGCGATCTGATGGATGACATGCGGCTAATCGACATTCCGCGCATCCGCTTCATGACCTCACATCCCCGTGATTTTGATGATAAATTGATTCAAGTGCTCGGCAAAGGTGGCAATCTGGTGGAGCATATCCATCTGCCGG
The DNA here is from genome assembly GCF_009664975.1 of Paenibacillus monticola. Lineage (GTDB taxonomy): Bacteria > Bacillota > Bacilli > Paenibacillales > Paenibacillaceae > Paenibacillus_AQ > Paenibacillus_AQ monticola. Next base: position 257,627 of record NZ_WJXB01000005.1, on the reverse strand, counting down.
TTCAATCCGGGAGCACAGCTGTGTTGAAGAAAATGAGCCGCAAATATACCCGCGAAGCTTATCAGGAACTTGTCCGCAAGATCAAGGCCAATGTACCAGGTGCTGTGCTGTCTACCGATATCATTGTCGGCTTCCCCGGTGAAACGGAGGAACAGTTCGAGGATACGCTATCGCTTGTTCGCGAGGTAGGTTATGATATGGCTTACACGTTCATTTATTCTCCACGCGAGGGTACCCCTGCAGCGGCTATGGAGGATAATGTACCAATGGATGTTAAGAGTGAACGTCTGCAAAGGCTGAATAGTCTCATTAAAGAGAATAGCCGGATCATTAATGACGGAATGCTGGGAGAGGTCGTCGAGGTTCTGGTAGAGGGTGAGAGTAAGAACAACGCTAACATGCTCTCCGGTCGTTCCCGCACGAACAAGCTCGTGCATTTTGAAGGTACGAAAGAGCTTATCGGTACCTTTGTGCAGGTGAAAATTACAGATACTAAGACTTGGTACATTAAAGGCGATCGCGTAGTCGAAGCTGCTGTGATCCATTAATCATATACGAAAAGGGGCGTGTGAGCAGTGAGCCAGAAGGAACAGCATCTGAATGAATACGGAATGCAGTCCCACAATACCCGTGATCTAATCGTCCGCGAAGATATTATGGGCAAGGCGAAAGAGCTAGCTTCCTTGATCTCGACCAGTGAGGAAGTACGGCATTTTCAGCAGGCCGAGTTAAAAGTCAATAACCACGAACGGGTACAGGGATTGATCGCGACGATTAAGAAGAAACAGAAGGAGATTGTTGCCTTCGAAAGCTTCAAGAATAAAGCCATGGTGGCCAAGATTGAAGCCGAGATCGAGGTGTTGCAGGATGAAATCGACGGGATTCCCGTGGTGAATGAATTCCAGCAAAGCCAGACCGATATCAATTATTTGCTGCAGCTTGTTATTTCTGTAATCAGAGACACGGTTTCGGACAAAATCAATGTGGAAGCCGGCACTGAAGCACCTCCATCCACATGCGGCGATTAACTCAGAATAGATCAGGGGCGGATATAGATCCGCTCCTTTATTTTTAAATCTCGCTGAATGATGTAAACTATGTTACATAGGGTAGTTGATTTTATCAGTTCAAGTTTGGTACATTTAAAGATACGAATAGTAAACTAAAGCTGCGGCAAAGGATGGATCTATAGTGAGCGAGAACGGGGAACAAACCTATAACGCCAAAAAGTACCGCACGCCGGATGGTGTTCCGGCTGATATTGTTATGTTTACATTGACCAAGCGCGAGCGGAAGACGGTTACCAAGACACTGCCTCTGCGTGAATTGAAGGTAATGCTGATCAGACGTAAGAAATGGCCTTATGCCGGGATGTGGGCTTTACCAGGTGGGTTTTGTCAGGAGGACGAATCCATATACGATGCAGCAACCCGTGAACTGAAGGAAGAGACGGGTGTGAACGGTGGGCATTTGGAGTATCTTGGAGTCTATAGCACACCGGGCCGCGATCCCCGCGGTTGGATCATCAGCCACGCCTTCTTCGCGTTGGTTGAAGAGTGGATGCTAGAGCAAAGACAGGCCTCCGATGACGCAGGCGAAGTCGGTTTATTCACCCTGCAGGAAGCGCTTGAGGAGTTGGAATTAGCGTTCGATCATCATAATATTATTACAGACGCCTACTTGCGTATTCAGCAGCAAATGCTGCAGACAACGATTGCGAGACAGTTTCTACCTCAGCATTTTACGCTCAGTGAGCTGTATCAGGTTATCCAGACGGTAGTGCCTGAGTTCAAGGAACCTAACTTTATTCGCAAAATCACTTCAACCCGCAGCCGCCAGGGTATATTAGTAGAAGTGAATGATGAAGCGGGCAATTCGCTCAGCTCCAACCAGTACTCACAGCGTCCGGCTCAGCTGTACATGTTCACAGATCATGAGCCTTTATTATCCATCTATACTTAGTTTCTTAGGGGGTTCAACTCATGAAAGCATTGATCGTGATTGATTTTACGAATGATTTTGTGGATGGAAGTCTGCCGGTTGGACAGCCGGGTATTGATATTGAACCTAGGATAGCTCAATTGACCGCAGAATTTGTACAGCAAGGCGATTATGTCGTTATGGCTGTAGATCTCCATGATGAGAATGACACCTTTCATCCGGAGAGTAAGCTGTTTCCACCGCATAATCTGCGGGGCAGCAGAGGCCGTGAGCTGTACGGAAGCTTGAAGAATGTTTATGAGGATAACCGCGCTTATATCTATTGGATGGACAAGACCCGGTACAGTGCATTTAGTGGCACCGATTTGGAATTGAAGCTGCGGGAGCGGGGCATCACTGAACTGCATCTTTGCGGTGTCTGTACGGATATCTGTGTGCTGCACACAGCAGTTGACGCCTATAATCAAGGATTTGCTATCACTGTTCACCAGGACGCAGTAGCCAGCTTTAACGCCGAAGGTCATACCTGGGCGCTTGGACACTTCGAGAACAGTCTGGGAGCAAGGATTGTGAAGGCGTAGCACAGCAACTAGGAGATGAGCACTTGAGAAGAGAACTTGCTCTACATACTGATAAATATCAAATCAACATGATGTATGCCCATTGGGTGAACGGGACCCACAAACGCAAGGCTGTGTTCGAGGCCTACTTCCGCAAGCTGCCGTTTGGCAACGGCTTTGCCGTATTCGCGGGTTTGGAGCGCATCATCGGATATATTGGGTCCTTACGCTTCAGTGAGGATGATATCCGCTACTTATCGGAGCAGGAGGAGAACTACGCACCTGCTTTTCTGGAGGAGCTGCTGCAGTTCCATTTCCAGGGGACCATCCATTCGATGAAAGAAGGGGCTCTGGTCTTCCCTGATGAACCGTTGATCCGCGTTGAAGGTACAATTATGGAAGCACAGCTGGTGGAGACGGCAATTCTGAACTTTATGAATTATCAGACACTGATAGCAACCAAGGCGTCCCGGATCAAGCAGGTGGCCCCTAATGATATTCTGCTTGAATTCGGTACTCGGCGTGCACAGGAAGCGGATGCGGCGGTGTGGGGTGCTCGTGCGACCTATATCGGCGGCTTCGATGCAACCTCGAATATGCTTGCCGGCAAATTGTTCGGTATCCCTACCAAAGGGACACACGCGCATTCCTGGGTCCAGAGCTTCAATAGCGAGCTGGAGGCCTTTGACGCCTATGCCAAGGTAATGCCGGATTTGGTTACGCTGCTGGTGGATACCTTTGATACCCTACGCAGCGGCGTTCCGAATGCGATTATTACCGCTAAGAAGCTGGAGGCGCAGGGCAAACGGATGAATGCCATCCGTCTGGACAGCGGTGACTTGGCCTATTTATCGCGGCAAGCGCGGAAGATGCTGGATGAGGCAGGGTTGCCGTATGTCAAGATAGTGGCTTCCAATGATCTGGATGAGAATACGATTATGGATTTGAAGCTGCAAGGAGCGGCTATAGATACCTGGGGCGTGGGTACGCAGCTTATTACAGCTTCCGATCAACCGTCTCTAGGAGGAGTCTACAAGCTGGTGGAAATAGAATCAGCGAGTGGAGAAATGGTGCCAACGATCAAGATTTCCTCCAACCCTGAGAAAGTATCTACTCCCGGCAAAAAAGATGTCTTTCGTATTATTGGCACCAACGGAAAAGCGCTAGCTGATTACATCAGCTTTCCTGAAGAGGCAGCACCGCGAAGCGGTGCAAAGCTGAAGCTGTTTAATCCACTGCACCCTTATATGCAAAAGCGTGTCGACCGCTATGAGGCACTCTCGATGCTGGAGCCGATTTACGTCAATGGTTTTCAGGTGTATTCGTTACCTGACCTCAGTGAAATTCGCCGCTATCACAAGGAACAGCTCGACTTGTTCTGGCCGGAGTATCTGCGTAAGCTGAATCCCGAGGTTTACCGGGTGAACCTTAGCCAGCAGGTATGGTCACGCAAGCAGCAGTTGCTGGCTCAGCATATGGAACCTGACATAGAATAGATGCTGGACATAATAAATAAAGAAACTAAGAGACGCTCCTGTGTTATTCAGGAGCGTCTCTTTAGTGTGATTTATATCATGTTTACTGTGACAAATTTAACATCTTAATTTTTAATTAATTGCTAAATTAAGGTTGCAGGTAACTCTATGATAACCTGTAAAAACATCCGTTTTCATATAGTTTTCACACAATTTTCACACAATGTTGTTTTTGTGGCAGATTATCTTCTATTAAAGTAACGCAGCTCTGTCGCATATAAAGAAATCGATTGAAATCTATAAAAAATTGTGATTCCTAAAGGGTAGAGAATGCAAGATTTGTCACTTCCTTACCTGCAAATTCAAGTTACAATCGTTGAAAAAGTCAAAGTATGTTATTTAAAATGACATTTTGAAAGGGGCTATGTCGGTGGTACAGTTGCCAAAAGTAAACGAGCTCGGATTTTTTGAGATTCGTCTGGAATCAATAGGAGGCCTGGGTGCAAACTTGGCTGGGAAAATGCTTGCTGAAGCAGGCGTTGTCGGTGCCGGAATGAATGGGGTGAGTTTCTCATCTTATGGTTCGGAGAAGAAAGGATCTGCTGTTAAAGCGCATATCCGCTTCTGTGATATGAACACACATATCCGCGATACCACTCCAGTAGAACGTCCTCATGTTGTTGGGATATTTCATGAGTCGTTGGCCAAGACCGTAAATGTAACAAGTGGAATCTATGCAGACAGCACCGTGCTGATCAATTCAAACAAATCGCCTGAGGAACTGAAAGAATTATTGAATATGAAGGCAGGTACGATAGCTGTTATTGATGCGACAAGCATTGCACTGAAAGAGAAGAACCGTGTAAACATGGCCATGTTGGGCGCGTTGTTCCGGATGTGTGATTTTCTCGATCCGGACATTATGAAGGAAGTCATCGAGAAATCGCTTGGCAAGAAATATCCGCAAGCGGTGCAGTCGGCTATTACTACTTTTGATCGTGGATTTAATGAAGTGAAGTTTCTGCATTTCGATCTGCCAGCAGGTGAGAGCATGCCGCAGTATGTCCGTTCTGATATTTCGGCGCTTGGATATGATACGCAGCCGATTGGTGGCGTCATTATCAATCCGGGGAACAGTTTCTTAAAGAACCTAAGCATTTCCCGTTCCGGAATGCTGCCAACCTACGACCAAGAGTCTTGTATTAACTGCGCGCAATGCGACACGGTTTGTCCGGATATGTGTTTTGTGTGGGAAGAACGGATTGATAAGAAGGGCCGGTCGCAAATGTACCTGCAGGGCATCGATTACCAATATTGCAAAGGCTGCTTGAAATGTGTGGAAGCTTGCCCAACCTCAGCCCTGGCAAGTCAGCGTGAACACGAAGGCTACGCCGACAGTCATACCGTGCACCATCAGTTTGATCTTATTACACAGTCTTAATATTGGGAAGAAAGGTGGAACAACACATGGCTATCGATTATGAAAAAGAAATCGGCTCTGCCAAGGTAGAGCAGAAATCTCTATATGAATCCGGCAATGAAATGGCAGCCTATGCTGCTCATCAGATCAATTATCATGTTATGGGATACTTTCCGATTTCGCCATCGACAGAAGTTGCCCAGTTTCTGGATACAATGAAGGCTAATGGACAGCATGATATTAAGCTGATTCCTTCAGACGGTGAGCACAGCTCTGCCGGTATTTGTTATGGTGCTTCTACAGCTGGTGGACGAGTATTCAATGCGACCAGCGCGCAAGGCTATATGTTTATGCTTGAGCAATTGCCAGTACAGTCTGGATCACGTATGCCAATGGTTATGAATTTGATTTGCCGCGCGATTTCTGGACCACTTAACATCCACGGTGACCATTCCGATTTATACTTCGCATTAAATACAGGCTGGCCGATTCTGATGTGTCGTGACCCACAGTCCGTCTATGATATGAACCTGATGGCGCTTAAGCTTGCTGAGCATGCCAAGGTCCGCCTGCCAGTGATGATTGCTTCAGACGGCTACTTTACTTCTCACCAAAAACGACGGGTGCAGGCTTTCGCCCACCGTGCAGATGTGCAAAAATTTGTGGGAGAACAACCACCAACGGGCTTTACAGATACATTGGATCGTAATAATCCGGTTTCTGTTGGTGCTTACATGAATGAACCTGACTCTATCAATAACAGCTATCAGCAATCAGTAGCCATGTATAATGCTGGCGATGTTTTTGAAGAAATATCCAAAGAATTCGGTGAATTAACCGGACGTCATTATCCGATCGTTGAAGAATATCGTATGGAGGATGCTGATGTAGCCGTATTCCTGATGAACTCCGCTTCGGAGATTATCAAGGACGTTGTAGATCAGCTTCGCCTGCAAGGTGTCAAAGCCGGTTCAATCTCCCCGAATATGATCCGTCCTTTTCCGCAGAAGCAAATTGCTGAAGCCCTGAAGAATGTTAAAGCTATCACAGTAGGCGATCGTGCAGATTCTATTGGCGGACATGGCGGCAACATGGTGAATGAGATTAAAGCTGCATTGTTCACTTACAACAATACGACTACCCAAGTCATCAGCCGGATTTACGGGTTGGGTGGCAAGGATTTCTACGCTGAGGACGGTCATAACTTCTTCCAATTGGCAATGGATGCTGTTGCCGCAGGTAAGGTCGAAGTACCTTTTGATTATTATGGTCATAATGCTGGTGCTCCAGAAAAAGCACCACAACGTCTGTTGAAGCCGATGAACTTTGAGTCACTCAAAACAGGTCTGATTACTGTGAAGCAGGATGAAGTTACAGGCAAGTTGAGTGTAAAGATTCCACCGCTGCGCAGCTTAACGAAGAAACCTAAGCGTGTATCCCCTGGTCATGGTGCATGTCCGGGCTGCGGAATTTTCTCAGGCTTGGAAACATTCTTCAAAGGGATTGAAGGAGATATTGTAGCCCTCTATCACACAGGCTGTGCAATGGTAACGACTACGGGCTATCCGTATTCTTCGCATAAATCAACATTTATTCATAACCTGTTCCAGAATGGTGCAGCTACGCTGTCTGGTGTAGTAGAGATGTTCTGGGAGCGCAAACGCCGTGGTGAGCTTGATGAACTTGGTATTCAAGAGGACTTCACGTTCGTTATGGTTACAGGTGATGGTGGGATGGACATCGGTATGGGACCCGCAATAGGGGCTGCACTGCGTGGTCACAAGATGATTATCATTGAGTATGATAATGAGGGTTATATGAATACTGGTGCTCAGCAGACTTATTCTACGCCGCTCGGTCACCGTACTACAACCTCGAGCATTGGTAAGTTCCAGCAAGGTAAATCGACACAACATAAGGATACAGCGCAGATTATGGCGGCTACCAACATTCCTTACGTGTTCACTGGCTCTGAGGCATTTCCACAGGATCTCGTGAAGAAAGCGGCTAAAGCACAGTGGTATGCGCAGAATGAAGGTCTGGTGTATGGTAAAATCTTAACGGCTTGTCCGCTAAACTGGATGTCCGAAGATAAAGAGGGCTCTAACATTGTATCCCTGGCCGTAGAAACCTGCTTCTTCCCTCTGTATGAAGTAGAACAGGGAATTACGAATATCACGTACAATCCGGAAGAGAAAGATAAACGTGTCGAGCTTTCTGCTTGGCTCAAGACGATGGGCAAGACCCGCCATCTGCTTAAACCAGAGAATGAACCTGCCCTGCACATCTTTGAAGATGAAGTACAGCGCCGCTGGAACCGTCTGAAAGTGAAACATGAGCATCCAGATTTGTAAGATCAAAGCAGTTGTTATCATTTCATAATCTACGATTGAGAAGATGAATAGCCAGTCTCCAAGTTATTGGAGGCTGGCTGTTTTATGTTTCGGTCAGTATATCGTGGAGATAGATTTTATTTAAGTGAAGGTTATTTCTTCTTGGGTTTGCGAATTAACATGATTACAAAGAGCAACAAAGGCAGAACAAACTGGAAGATGGGCCACCAGTATTTGACCGCAACAACTCGGCCGATCTCCATGTGATAGGTGTAATTGGGCGATAGAAAGGAAAGCCCCAAAATGATAGCTCCCAAAGGAAGTATCCATTTTTTAGAACGAACCCCGGTTATTCTTTCTAACCCTATTACTGCACCATTGAAAAAGGCGGTCATCTTGATTCCTAAACCGAGAAAGAGAATCATGATAAACAGTGCATCCATCCGTTCGAAAACCTCCGCTAATTGAATCAATTGTACCGTTTCCAGAAGAGGAAGAGTGCTGTTAGCCGCAATTTTGGGTCCCAGAACAAGTATGTTCAGCTGATTAAATAGAGTCAGAAAAAGCGCAACAACTATATAGGAAATGATTACCGCTCTAGAGAGATTCCGTCCTTTCGTTGCCAGCGGGTAAAAAACAAGGAATAATACCGTCTGTCCGAACGGAAAAGAGACGATATCGGGAATTGCTGTTTTTAGAACCGGCTTTAGCCCATTCTCCAGAATCGGAAACATGAAATCATAATGAATAAGGCCAGAGGCCGGTATTAATATACCAATTACCATATAAGTGAATAACATAAAGGGAAAAAGAACCACACAAATTAGAAAGAATATTTCAGGCCCGTAGCGGACATTATTGCTGATAACCAGGATTGTTATCAAAATAATAATCCACATTGGTGTTTGGTTCAGTAAAGTCATTACGGTCAGCTCGCCTAAATCACGTAAATTTCGGGAAGTCTCATAGGTGAAGTAGCCAACAAACATTAGGTTTATGCACGTACCCAGATACTTGCCCATATAACGGCGGAACAAGAGAAACAAATCCAGACTAGGGTTCTGACGGTGGATAGCCAGATGAAGTAAAAGAAGGAACAGGCCCAATAATGCCCCAATCAACACGGCTAACCAAGCATCTTGTTTAGCTTCCCCACCTAGAAGAAATAATGTGGTACTGCCAACCTCAAATAATACAAGACAAATGATCAGCTCGGAGACACGGGTTATATTTTGATTCATTGGGTTCTTGTCATCTCCTTTCGTTGATTTGCTGTTCAGGCTTTATTGATCGGACTTGGACTTTAATAGACTGCTAAAAGACTTCTGAAAAAGTCCAGGTCGTTTAATGGAGGCTTGTACATCAATGTTAATATCCATTCTAGATAATTCTTCAGGCCAGGTATCCCTATTTTCTTTCCAATACTCCGGATACTTTCGATGGATTTTATCGGCGATTCCCACAAGATCGATCTGCAGCTTCTGAACGGTTTTCCAGCCCTCCTCAATTTGCTGCTCTATGACCTTTTCCACTTGCTGTTGCATTTTTTTTATATTATTCGTCTTAGCGGGATCTTCTTCGGAATTAGATATGACCAACTCTCCGGCCACTTTTACCTTAACCTCTAAGGAGAAATGCAGCGGGCCCTTTACAGGGGTAACTTTAACTTTAGCTGTATTGATCCGGAAAGAGGATAGTGCCTTTTCAGCGTTCTTGGCATTCTCATCTTCAAATGACAGGGTGTTGCTCTTCACATGGTTGGTTAGCCACGAAATACCCAGACTTTCCTTTTGGTTTAATGTCTTGACCTTCCTGGCCCTATCGAATATACATAGTCCGGATAACTTTAAATTTGCCTTGGAAGATGTTTTTTTGAAAATATCGGAGGATTCCAGTGTTTCCCTATCAGAGCCTACTATAGATACCTCAGGAACTCCTGCCGCACCGCTGTCGGAGCTGAGCTTCAGAGCTAATTCATATATAGAGATAGAGGGGTAAAATGAGCCTGTTTGATCATCTTTTTGCAGGATTTTTGAGAGTGCTTGACCAGGAATCTTTTCCGGTGGGATGAGCTGCATTAGGAGTTCACGAGCTTTCCGGTCAGCTACTAATACCTTCACGGTTTCCCTGGCGTCAGGATTACGGAAATAGTTATCAATAACTTCCTCAATACCTGCTTCCGCAGCCTCTTTACCTATGACTAACACATTATTATGGGCAAAATACAGCTTGCGTGGATTCTCCAGGTTACTGATATCAATAGCATCTCGAATGGTCTTTCCTTGAGTTGAGAAGGTGTGCACGGCGGCTTGAGAAGAACCTCCACCTGCAGATCCGCCTAAGCTGGAGGACATTGCCGAAGGAACAATAACCTGATAAGTTACCGTCCATTCCCCTTTATGACCATCTATTCCGGTTGCTGTTGTAATCCCTAATTCGTTCAACTCGATACGGCTTCCGCATCCTGTGAGCAATGACCCTATAATAAGCACAGCGGAAATAACCCACAGTCGACGCATAGTTTCTCTCCTTATTTCTGTTTATTGGGTTCATCACAACGCTCTTTTTTAGCTGAATTGACGGGATATTGATGAGGTGCTTGTCTGGTCTTGTTGGGACCAGATATACCATTGGGTCTGGTCTTCATGGCCCACCAAGGTACTCTAATGAAAAAGTCCTTCATATTGGATTTAGTGAAAGGAGCGAAGGGCGTAAGATATCTAACGCCGAAAGATTGGAGCGCGACAAGATGAAATAAAATAGGGATAAGCCCGGCCAATATCCCAAATAATCCGAGCATTCCTGCCATAAGCATGAGAAAAAAACGGATAAGCCGGACAGTCGATGCCATATTAAAAGAAGGGATTACAAAGTTTGATATTGCCGTAAAGGAGACTACGATAACCATTGCAGCAGAGACCAGACCGGCTTGCACTGCTGCTTGGCCAATGACAAGTGCTCCTACTATGGATATAGCTGGGCCAATGACCCGGGGCATCCGAACACCGGCTTCACGAATAACTTCAAAGATTAATTCCATGATCAGGGCCTCCAATAAAGCAGGGAATGGCGTTCCCTCCCGCTGTGAGGCTAGAGTAATCAAAAGGGTAGTAGGCAGCATTTCTTGGTGAAAGGTCGTGATGGCAATATACAAGGACGGAAGCAGTAGGGCAATTAGGAAAGAGAACAAACGGATAATCCGTAGAAAGGATGAAATGTCATATCGCTGGTAATAATCTTCACTCGAATGAAAGAATTTAATAAAGGTAACAGGTGCAAGCAGTACAAAAGGCGTTCCATCAATGAAGATAGCTATTTGTCCATCCAATAAGCTTCCTGCTACGGTATCAGGGCGCTCTGTATTTAAGAGTGTCGGGAATGGAGAAAGCGGCGCATCTTGAATGAACTCTTCTATATACCCACTTTCAAGTATGCTGTCCGTATCTATGGATTCCAGACGTTTTTTCGCTTCTTCTATCACTTCTGGCTGGGCAAGTCCTTCAATATAGGCCAATACGACTCTGGTTTGTGTGTATCGACCGATATTGCGACTAGCGAACTTGAGGTCGGGTGTCCGCAGCTTTCGTCTAAGCAATGTTATGTTGGTGGAAAGCTCCTCTGTAAACCCTTCTTTCGGGCCACGAATTACAGTTTGTGTGGTGGGTTCTTCAACGGCTCTCCTAATCCCGCCTTGGATGGAGGCGGCCAAAGCAACTTGAACACCATCCACCAGAATTACGACATTTCCAGCAAGGATAGCCGCGATCATTTGATTTTCTGCATGGATGATTTTTATATTTCCCGTAGGTATTTTTTGCTTTAGGGCATTAATTGTACTGTGTACGTCAGATGTAAAAGAGGTTTTAGAGGCCTGTTCTGCAATTAAGGCTTCCATTAAATCCGAGAGCAGGTTTTGTTCGATTAGCCCCTCAATATAACAAATGGCAATAGGACCGGGCTCGGAGGGGCTGTCGCTAAAATTACGCATGATAAAGTCAGGGCTATCACCAAGTATTTTATGAAGTAAAGTCAATGTGTGAGGTAATGAAGAATTTATGGGTTCAGGAGTCTGTGTTATTGGATTTGTGTTCTTTAGTGGACGACGTTTGGCGGGTTTTAGTATAGTCTTCATCCAATGCATTGGCACAGGCCTCCCTTGTTCAACTATAACTTTTACTTTTCAAGTAGGAAATATTCATAGAATGGGAATAGCAAGCCCGTGCTTCTTCATTTAACTTTTTTCAAAGAAAGTATATAAGTCATGTTCTCAGCCATCCTATAGATAACAGGATTGTAGCTAGAAGAGAGGAAGAGGGTGGTTGACACGATGCAACGCATAGCAAGTTTATTGGCTGCTGTAATGGTGCTAGGCATGGTCCTGGCAGGCTGCAGTCAAGAGCAAGTACAGAAAGAAGCTGGAAGATATAAGCTGCAGTCTTATCAAGATGGTGTAATGCTCGCGCAATCCCAGGGGAAAGGTCTGAATGGACGTTTTATCAACGAAATGCGGCACTCTTTTGCCAGAGAGAAGATTAAGCTGACCCACGATATGTTCGCCGAAGACAGCAGAGGCAATATCAGCTATCAGTTCCTGATTAATAGCAAGCCTTCACAAACGATTACACTGCATGTATTCTCAAGTCCACAGATGCTGCTGAATAAGATTCCAAGCTGGTATGGAAATGAACAAATCGCCGAAACCACGACCACAAAGACAGAGATATATACTAAAGATAATGCTTCGCTCGTGTATACCTCAATGGGAAAAGAGAAGGGGAAATATTCGAAAAAGGTCAAAGCATTATTCACAAATCTGTTTGAACGAATGGATACACATTTTTGATCGCACATGTTTAATTAGCCAAGCGGTTAACCGCAGGCCGGTCAGCATCTTTGTAGATGCCGTTCCTTCAGGAGTGGTGGCGGTTTCGCCGTACCGATTCGTGAGGGGATTACTGAGCATGTCTATACGGTCACATCAGCGGATTTCAGGGCGATCTATGCGGCGAGAATAATCGTGTTGGGAACCTATCGCTAGGATCAAATTTATAGCATGGTGTACAATCTGCATCTTTGCCTATACCGACATATATAAAAACCCAAACTACTCCTCTCAGGAAGTGGTTTGGGTTAACTTGCGTCTGAGAATATTTCACATTACCTCACACTGGTGCTCAGAATAAAGTCCAGTTTCCTTTCACTCGTGCATGTTTTTCCGCGCGGATCAGTATATAACGTGTGGCGGCTATAAGCGCAATGTTGCCTAAGATAAGAATAGAAAGTGACCACCACCAACTGCTGCCTATATGGTTGTTTAAGGCTCCGCGCACGAGGATCAGACTATAGGTTAGCGGAAAGAGCAACGAGAGTCCGGTTGCCCACGCTGGGAATACTGCAGGAGGAATACGCACGCCACCAAACAGCTCCATCGGAGCTTGGAAAATGTAATACAGCAGCCCGGAATCTCTGGAGAACAGCGATATCGCACAGAGTGCCGCTCCCCAGATTATTGCCGACACCATAATAAGCAGTAATGCTGGAAGTAAAGCTAGCCAATTAATGGTCGAAATATCTGCTACGAAGACGAATGTCAGTCCCGAAAAGACGGCAAACATCCAGATTCCGTGGAAAAGGGAATACAGGGAGCGGCCGTACAGAAACGCCATTTTGGAAGCCGGACTGAGAAAAACCATCTCCAGCGTGCCCCCTTTACGCTCTAGTTCAAAAAGCCAGGCCGCCTGAACGACGGTCCAGAATAGCTGGAATACCAGATAACCGCTTAGCAAAAATAACGGTACCCGACCATCCGGTATCACGCGTGAGAGGACAGAACCTGCACCGGTTCTGTAAGGCAGCATCGTATAATAGGAAGTCAGAAAAGTCAGCGCAGGCCACAAGAGCAGCGAGAAAAATACGGCCCGCCCCTTCGTACGATTCTGGTGCTGCTTGCTCACCTCCGCGCGGACTGTCAGCCAGAAACCTCTGGATATCATGATTTCTTCCCCTCCGAGAGCAGGATAATGGCGTCCTCCAGATTAGGCTTTTCGGAGGCAAAGCCGGTTATATGTAGTCCATGCAAGGTTGTCCACGGCAGCAGTTCCGTAATCAGGCGGTCGGCAGAAGGGGTCTGAACCGAGATACGATAAGGCTCATCACTTCTTAGGGTGTTGATTCCTACAGAGTCAGCACTGACCAGTGCAGCAGGATACTCCCTTGCGGCAAGCTGCTCAGCCAGCAGCGGGCGCAGCTGTTCGCTCCAGCCTGTGACATCCAGATGGGCGGTTTGCGTGCCCGCGACCTGCTGGACAATACGCTCAGGCGTATCACACAGTAATAGTTCACCTTGGTTCAGCACATAGACCCGGTCACAGAGCTCTTCGACCTCCTGCAGATAATGGCTGGTCAGCAGGATGCCCTTGCCCTTCTCCAGTGCAAGCTTCCGCACGGTACTGCGCAGTTGTCTGGCAATAGGCGCATCCAAGCCCAGCGTTGGTTCATCCAGGAATAAGTACATCGGGTCGTTGATTAAGCCACGGGCAATCTGCAGGCGTTGCTTCATGCCTTTTGAATATTGCTCAACCGGCTGGTCGGCGGCATCTGTTAATCCAACTTCGCGCAGCAGTGCTTCAGCTTCCCGCTCAATCTGGGAGCGCTTAAGACCATATAGCTTACCGAAGTATTGGAGATTCTCACGGCCGGTGAGCCGCCAGTACAGCATCCGTTCACCTCCGGCGATCATATTCACCTTTTGCTGGATAACCTGTCGGTTCGTAGCCATGGAAACGCCGTCTACCTCAATGCTGCCGGAGGTAGGTTCGAGGAGTGTAGACAGCATGCGGATCGTAGTAGTTTTGCCTGCACCATTGAGCCCGAGAAGGCCTACAATCTCCCCGGAAGCGATGGTCATACTCAGAGATTTTACCGCACTTACCGATCTTTTCTCAGAGTGGAACCAGCCCTGTCTATGTTTGGTTTCATAAATTTTGCTGACTTCATTTAATTTAATCATCTTCAGATTATCCCTCCTGTATCTAGAACCGCTCAAACAACCTTCGTTCCACCAGTCGATTGCTCCATAGACCTACCGCAATATATACCGTACTTAGTAGTACGATTGGCAAGATATCCATTAACCTAATCACATCTCCGGTAAGGAGAGCGCCCCGCAGTAATTGAAGCGAGTGCGTCAACGGAAAGATCTCACCTGCGTGCTGCAACATTTCAGGTAAATACTGCCGCGGAAATTGAAAACCGCATAGCAGAGCGGTAACTGCAAATAAGGTGTTCTGCACAATGTACGTATCCCGTGTGAAGAGCATGATGCTCCCTAGTACCAGCGCCATCGCATAACAGGAGAGTAAATAAATTAATCCTCCGACAATGACGGACCACAAATGGGGGAAGGGCAGCCGTAGACCTGCCAGAAGCCCGAAACTGAGCACTACGAGTAACTCCAAGCCGCTGCGGTATAGCTGTTGAATGGCATTGCCCACAAAATACCCGCTTCGATTGGAAGGTGAGAGCAGCAGCGCTTCCAATGTGCCTTCCCGCCATTCGGTGATCAGTGCTCTCGATATATTCATCATCATGCTGATGGAGAAAATATTTAGCAGACCTCCGATAATGACGTAGGTTAAATAATCATTGCTGCCTGTATAAACTGCAAATTGTGAATCTACATCTCCTTGAATGAGATAGACATAAGAGAAAAAAGAGATGAGGACAAGATATGCCCCATCAATGATATGACCTAAGGTAAAAGTCCAGGGATAGGCTCGGCGATTAGCCCGCTGGTTCCTGACCAAGGTCGCGATAGCGGTTTGCCACACTAGCGACAGCTCCTTTTTAGTCAATATTGATAAAGTTTCATTGTTCAAGAAATTGCCTCTGCAGGACGATAAGCGCATCAAAGGCATCTTTGCAGCCACTGTAGAATAGGTAGTTTCCCTTTCGTTCAGACCTGGCGAACCCTGCTTCACTGAGCTGCTTCAGCTGTTTGGAGACTGCTGCTTCAGAGATGCCCAGGATGGGAGCCAGCTGCTTGGTGCAATATGGTCCCTTCCATAGCAGCTTCAAGATACGCAGACGCGTATCGTCGCCTAGTGCCTTGAGCTGGCGCAGCAGATCAGCAGGTGGACCATCACTGTAGGATAGGCCGGGAATGTCCACCGCAAGCGGCAGGTATAATGTATCCTCACTTGAACCGATCAGCAGATGTGGAAAAATAAATGTCGAAGGAAACACATAGACATGCTGCAGACGCTCATAAGGATAGTAATAAGTGACCGCTTTTTGCGCGGTTACCGTTCCGTTCTCCGCATGTAGGCGGGGATGCAGGGTATTTATTGCTTTTTCCGGAGTTCGGGTGGCAGTTTCCTGAAACTCTGCGGCAGCTAGGTTCATCCACGGCTCAATATAGTGCCATTCCTGGCGAAAATAATCCCGTTCATACGTCTCCAGCGTTGATATGAGCAGCTTACGGACAGTATTTACGTTCGCAAGCAGGTACTGCACATCTGCATCCATTTCCTCTTTAGGCAGTAACCCCTCTGTCCCGTGCATTTTGTAAATAATAGTGCTTAGGGAAACCTTGTTATTGAGTAATAGAAGTACAAGCTCTGCATCCGGCAGTTGGCTAAGTTCGATGATTCCGTCAACACAGGACACGGGTGTCCCGGCATGATCCGGTAGATCGATGAGAGCTGTCCAGCTATCCGACAATTTCCCTACAGAGTGTATTGCCTCTTGCAGAGGAAGTGGCATTTGCGCTTTGAGTCCCAGTGCCCATTGCAAACGTTTCGGGTGATGCTCCGGCTGATCCAAGACATGCAGACTGCATAACAATTCATGAAAAGGGCTAACAATCGTCTTAATCTTACGGTTTAATGTTGGGAGTGAGCTCATCTCTTTCCTTTCCGATTAACCATTTGGTTAATCAAAAACCACTTTCGCGTAAAGTGTTCAAAATTATAGGTTGGATCACTGTTATTGTCAATTGAAATTAAAAAAGGCGAGAGAACCCTTGTGCATTTAGCGCACAACTGTGGTTCTTTCGCCTTCATTGTATTCGGCAGATTTTCTGTGTTAAGAGCGTTTGTAAATCTCCCTCATTACATGGCGCAGCTCAGGGATGATCAGCCGTTCCATGGCCAGCCTAACCGCTCCTTCAGAGCCGGGCATGGAGAAGATGGCAGTGTGCCCAATCGTACCGGCGATGGCTCGGCTCAGGATCGCGGCAGAGCCAATGTCCTCCGTAAAGCTGAGATGCCGGAAAATTTCACCAAAGCCCGGCATCGATTTATCGAGCAGGGAGGCAACGGCCTCATAGGTTGTATCCCGGGGAGAAATGCCGGTTCCACCGGTCAGTAGTAAGGCTTCTATTCCAGAGTGAACAGAGTTCTTATAAACCAACTCACGAATCTCCTCGTAATCATCTTTAACGATAGTGCGGCCTGTAACCGTATAACCGGCTTGTTCCAGCAGAGATTGAATTAACGCTCCGCCCGTATCGGTTTCAAGGGTTCGGGTGTCTGAGACGGTAATGATATAACAGGAAACTGTTTGCGGCGCCTCCCGGCGATGCTCATCAACAGATGACATATTTACCAACTCCTTGATAAGGGATAATCGCTATTGGTATCTATGATAGGTGATGACTGTGGCAAAGACAAGTCAGTCCGGTGTCAGCGGTCATGATTGTTCTGAGGTAAGGGTGTGCTTGCACGGAAGTGACCACATGTAGTACACTCGCTACCATAACCGTATTTTAGGGGAGAGATGAAACATGGAACAGGTTGTACCTGTGTATATATTGTCAGGATTTCTGGGGAGCGGCAAAACAACGCTGTTGCAGCGGCTCCTGGATCATTGGAAGGAGCAGGGACTGCGTCCGGCTGTGGTGATGAATGAGCTGGGCGAGGTGAACCTCGATGGCTTGTTATTAGAGCAATCTATTCCTATGGCGGAATTGTTGGGCGGTTGTATCTGTTGCTCCATTCGTGGTGATCTCAGTACAGAGCTAGCTACCCTGGTCAAAAAAGAATCGCCGGACGTGGTGGTGATCGAAGCGACTGGAGCTGCGAATCCGTTGGAAATTGTCGACGGTGTGACCGAGACCTCGTTGTACCAGAGAGTAGAGCTAAAGAGTCTGATTACAGTCGTTGATGCCGCGCATCTGTTAGGATTATATCGTGCACAGCAGGGTGCCACCTACAGGCTGATGCAGGAGCAGATCCGCTGCGCCTCCGTCCTGTTATTGAACAAGACGGACCGGATATCGCCAGCAGAGGCGGAAGAGATAACCACTGTGCTGCGAAAATGGAATGCGTATGCGACAATCATGCCTGCTGTGCGCTGTGAGGTGGATACAGAGGAGCTGTTGAGCGTCGCTGGAGGAGTTCTCACCGAAGATCAGATGGAAGAGGATATAGAAGATAATAGTGCTGCTACGGAGACGACTGAACAAGCTGGAGTTGACCAAGAAACAGGTTCTACACATGCATCACATGATCACGTAATGGCATATACCCATTATTTCAAACGTCCGGTCAATAGTGAGGAATTTGAGCAATTCGTCAAGGATCTGCCGCGTGATGTATATCGGGCTAAAGGAATCGTGACCTTTAATGACACGTCTAGTCGCTTTCTTTTTCAATATGCTTATCGGGAATCGGATTTCATGAAAATCACCCCTCAAGGCGAGGTGCCAGACGTTGCCGTATTCATCGGCGAGCATTTCTCGTCAAGTGAGCTTCGCAGCAAGTTGCTGGTGTTGGAGAAGCGTACATTAGTCCGGCCCGGCACCATCAGAAGAAGTTTATAGTTCGAATTCGGAAGTCATAAAGTGTGGTTCGTTCCTTTTTGTGCAGGTTAATAGATAGGCATACCTATAAAAAAATTGCAGGAGGTTGTTGCAATGACCCCAATTCTATATCAGGAATGTATTGATGCTTGTCTCAAAAGTATGAATGCCTGTAACCATAGCTATGTTGCTAGTCTGAAGGAATACGATCTTGCCGTGCTTCGCCACAGCATCCGGCTGGACCGGGAATGTGCTGATATTTGTTCCTTCGCCATTCAGGCGATGACCCGGCAAAGTCCGTTTGTGGGTAGTATTCTTCGACTCTGTGCTGAGATTTGCGATGCCTGTGCCGCGGAGAACAGTAACCACATACATATCCACTGCCAAGCGTGTATTGATGCCTGCCGAAGTTGCGCCGAAGCCTGCCGCTCCATTAGTGAAGTCGTTGAAGTGTATGCATAAGGCTGAGAAGAGCCTCTATTCTTCAAAAAACAACCAGACTTTTTACAGTTTTTTCTACTGTAGGAGTCTGGTTGTTTTTTATTAAGGCTATGTTAATTTGTTTTTCTAAGAGGGAAAAGACAAAGATCTGGCGAATAAAAGAAGGAGGTGAAGGGAGCACAGCGTATGAGTGTGAGGGTTCCTTTAATAGAGCTGAAGCAAGCTAGTAAACTTTATGGAGGTCAACGGGTACTGGATGAAGTGTCGATGAGTATTGAGCAAGGGACTGCAACTGCACTTATTGGCCGGAATGGTTCTGGCAAAAGTACGCTACTCTCGATTCTCGCTGGATTGATCCATACCTCATCTGGTCGCTTGATCAGACAACCTAACGTCATAATCGGTTATGCACCAGAGATGTTCCCGGGACTGAAGGTTACACCAGAGCAATATTTACGCAGCATGGGCCGGATCAGCGGACTGGCAGCGGGAGAATTAGAGCATCGCATTCAGGAGCTTCTTGCGGGCTTTTATCTGGAACAATTTCGTCATGAGATTATGATGAATTTCTCTAAAGGGATGCTGCAAAAAATAAATCTGATTCAAGCCCTGCTGGTATCACCAGCGCTTCTTTTGCTAGACGAGCCCTTATCAGGTCTGGATCTTCCAGCTATAGATCAATTAATTGCTCTGCTGCGCGAGCTACAAAAAGAGGGAACGGCTATTATATTCTCCGCTCATGAACCGCAAATGGTTGAGGCTTTGGCAGACCAAGTCCTTGTGCTCCAAGCGGGGAAGATGATAAGGAATATAAAAGGTACAGAGAACTTGTGGGTTAAACCAACTACATACATATACTGTACAGGCTTATCTTCCTCTGAACAGATGGAACTGACGGATAGACCCGGCTTCATTTCTTTAAATATAATTATGGATGCTGACAGGGGCGAAGGGGTTGGTTTGACTGTCCAACCGGAAGCCACAGATGATTTTCTACGGCAGGTGCTGGGTGCTGGCGGTTCTATTGTTTCTGTGGAGCCCCAAGGGGAGTCGGGAATATGATGGCCCTAATAGCTTATTTACTGCGAAGTTATACCCGCTCACAGCGGTATTTTGCTCCTTTTACGGGCCTGGTAATAGCCGTATTGGTTCTGTATTCTTATAAGCCTAATCCGGTTATGAATAGTTATGCAGCAACCGCGGTGTTGTTATTTATCGGCTGTGCTTGGATGGGGCTTAGTTTTCTGAACCATGAGCATTCCGTGCAGACACAGATCACGATTGTTCACCTGCGCAGTGCCAGGAAATATACCGCTGGCAGATTATTAACACTTGCCCTGCTGACCTGGCTGCTCGATCTACTGATCGTAGTCTATCCGTTAGTAAGCGATCGGTTTGACGAACCAGCAGGTGGATATCGGATTTTAATAGCTTTAGCAGGTCATGGATTATTGGGTATGATTGGTGTAGCGATCGCCCTTTACCTACAAGCCTCTTGGGTAAAAAAAAGCAGCCATGCCGTCGGTATCTTGTTAGCAATCATCGCTATATCGATTGGAGCGACTAAGATAAGCAGTCTTTTACCCGCTCAGTGGCTAATGCTTACTCTGCTTCTGCCACCGGTATCACCGGTGATGGATGCTTTAATGAATGCCGACACCCTGCTGGTATCCGGTGTACTGCTGTCTTTCATTCATATTTTTCTATATACAGCAGTGCTTGTCGCTTTACATATCTATCTCTCGGGTCGTAAGGATAATAATAAGAACTAACACTAATGAATCCAAAGAACAGTAACAAAAATAAACAAGTGACTAAAGTGGGAGGAAAGATGAAGGATACACAAATACCGGGGAGTGAGCAGTCCAAAGAGTTATTCGCTTATTTCGGATTGGCAGTCTACTATTGTCAGGCATTGGAACAACAGTTAACGAATCTACTGCTGCTTACCAAGATGTCTCAAGGAAAGACACCTACGGAAGCGGAACTCGCTGATCTATATCAGCGTAAGCTCAGCAACTCACTCGGCCAGCTCATCAAAGAAATCCAGCATCATTTTCCTTTCTCAGAACAAGAGACAGCCCAATTGCAGGAGGTCTGGAAGCAACGGAACCATATTGTACATGATTATTTTAAAGAACGGATTCAGGAGACCTTTACGCCAGCAGGCCGGGCCCAAATGATTCGTGAGCTGAAACGGTTCAAGAATAAAGCCAGCAGGCTGGAGATCAAATTACAGGGATATTGCACGGAAATGTACACTAAATTAGGGCTTGAAGAGGAGCATTTAATGTGAACATGATATACAAGCAAACACCGTTATACCGTTTTTTGATGTTCTGTAATGAAACCAATCTGGAAAGAACTATTCTGGACTGTGGAGCGGGAGGAGAGACCCCACCGTTAGGCTTGTTTGCAGAGCATGGGTATACGACTTATGGTATTGAGTGTGATCCAGTGCAAATTGAGATCGCCAATACATATGCTAGGGAAAAGGGATACACTCTTAACATTAATCAGGGAGACATGCGGAAGCTTGATTTTGCAGACCACTCATTCAGTTTCGTCTATTCCTACAACTCTATATTTCATATGAGAAAAAAAGAGGTTAATCAGTCCATACAAGAATTGAAGCGGGTATTGAAACCAGGTGGACTGTTATTCGCCAACTTTCTGACAGTCAACGATTTCCGCTGTGGTGATGGTGGTGATCTGGGAGAGAATCAATATGAACAGTTCGATGATGATCTGCCCGTAATTCATTCCTACTACAGCTCTGATGAACCGGATGTTATGTTCAGCGATATGGAGCTTCTCTACAAGGAAGATCGGGTGCTGGAGAGGATTTATGAAGGAACACAGATACGGCAGGGTTTTGTGGATTATATTATGAAGAAATAAGCAAATAAACGTCAAACCCCCAACCTTCTGGAGATTTGACGTTTATTTACGTTGGAGGTCCTCCTAAGCATTTCTCTAATCTCTGTTAAACACGGGATGAGTGAAGTGCTTCTTCTAATTTCTCAAGTCCGCAGTCAGCAGCAACGATGGGGAGAAACTGTATCGACGCAGCCCCTATGCAGTGAGCTAGCGAAGAGAGGGCATTCTTAAGCGCTGGAATCATGTCCGCTGTTAGAGCTTCTCCGGGTTCCCACCACCAATTCACAATATTCAGAATACTGCTCTTCTTATCCATAACTGGCTCGAATCGGCCGACGAAACGATCCTCGTACAGCAGAGGAAGCACATAATAGCCGTATTCTCGTTCAATCGCAGGCTTATATACCTCCCAGCGGTAGTGGAAACCGAACAACTGACGGATTAGTTCACGATCCCATATCAGATTGTCGAGCGGTGCCAAAGCTGCTGCGAATGGGATATGGGTAGGCTGGATACCTATACTTTCTGCTTCTTCCTGCAGAATATGATCCAAGGTGGGGGCATCCATGGTGCGCATGTATAACGGCAGCTTTACGTCTTCGACTCTCACTTCTCTGAGCCTGTCCTGCAGCAACAGCCGCTCGACCGCAGCGGTCCGTTCCTTGCTCTTTAGACCGGAGATGCCCAGCCAGCCGTCACCGGATTTATTCCATTGCAGCCCTATACTGCCGATCCGCCGCAGCACATACCAGTCATGATACTGCTCCGGCGTAGGATTAGGCTCGTCAGCCTGAAGCAGATGTTCAGGCAGTAGCTTAGCGGCAAAGTCGTAATAGCGGCGCGTATGCACCCGATGGTGTACAACCAGCTCGCCCCAATAAAACATACTCTCCAGCGCGGCCCGCGACAATCTGGCTGGAGCCCAGGCCCAGTTGATCTTCTCCGTCCGTTCGAAATCAAGCGAGCAGAGGGGGCCGCGCTTTAACAGCGCTTCGCGGACCTCGGAGACAGTGGACATTAAGATATCATTTCCTTCATGGCGTGTGGAGGCAGGTACCCTAAGCCTGTGAAAATAAGGCCAGTCCTCTGTGCAATAAATGGACATATTCTTATCCCATCCGTCCACCAGCAGCCTGTCCTTGTAAAGCAGCTCTTGTACCAGCTCTGGCGTAAATCCGGGAACACGCGCCTGCAGTACAAGCTCGTGATTATGCCCGGCGATGCTGAGTGGATCATATTGAATACAGCCCACATGGCGGACGTAATCATAAATGCTTTGTTTGCCTTCTGGTAATGCCTCGGAGGTTAATTTCTGGTGACGCAGCAGAAAAAGTCGGGCCTGCCTCTTGGTTAATGTATAGGAAATCATCAACTATCACTCCGCTCTTATGTATATATTCCCATTATACGGAACAAACGTTCTGGGTTCAAGCAGCAAGATTTCTTATTTTAAAAAAAGCCCTTGGACTGCAACGAGGCAGTACCAAGGGCTAACAAATGTTAAGCTGGTTTGATTACAACGGTGAGCTTGCTGCTATCGCCGGAGTTATGGGAACAGCAGAGATGCCTGCTCCTCCTGCGGCTCCAGCACCAACTTGCAACTGGTACATATTGAAGTATCTTCCGCCAATCGCCATCAGTTCCTCATGGCTGCCGCGTTCTACGATCTCGCCGCGATGCAGCACCAGGATCTGGTCTGCGCTACGGATCGTGGACAGGCGATGCGCGATGATGAAGGTGGTGCGTCCTTTCTTAAGCACTTCCAGTGCATCTTGAATGACGCTCTCCGTTTCCGTATCAATGTTGGAGGTTGCTTCATCCAGAATGAGAATGGCTGGATCGAAGGACAAGGCTCTGGCAAAAGAAATCAACTGGCGCTGACCGGCGGAAAGAGTACTTCCTTTCTCTACAACCGGCTCATCAAACCCTTGGGGAAGATGGGATAACAGCTTATCGGCACCGACCTCGCGCAAGGCCCGTTCCACCCGTTCACGGGAAATCCGGTTGTCTCCCAGACTGACATTGGAGGCGATGGTACCCGTGAAGAGGTAAGGGTCTTGCAATACAATGCCCATGTGGCTGCGCAGCCACTGTTTCGGCATATCGGTAACCTCTTGCCCGTCAATCGTGATCGATCCGCGTTGCGGATCATAGAAACGGAACAGCAGGTTAATGATCGAGCTTTTGCCAGAGCCGGTATGTCCGACGAGCGCTACCGTTTCGCCTGGACGAGCCTCAAAGGAGATATCGCGCAGCACGAAGTCTTTTTTATAAGCAAATGAGACATCCTTGAAGACTACTTTCCCTTTGTAGCGCGGCATGGAGCCGTCGGTGACCAGTTCTCCGGGTTCGTCCATCAACGTAAATACACGTCCGGCTGACACCATAGAGGAATCGAGGTTGGCTAGCTGATTGACCATACCGGTAATAGGCTGGAACATCCGACCCAAGACATCGACGAAGGCATACAGTACACCAAGTGACACAAAAGTCGTGCCGTTGAGGCTGCCAAAGCCGAAATACCACAAGACCAATACAAAAGAGAGACTGCGTAAGGAATTAACCAGATTGTGGGACGTAAAGGCATTTAGATTGAGCATTTTATTCTGATATTTCAAGTAATCATCGTTCAGTCCCTCGAATTCTTCTCTGCGCTGCTTCTGGCGGCGGAAAATTCGGATGATCGACATCCCCTGAATCGATTCATTAATAATGGCGTTGATCTCACTGAGACGTGAGCGGATAATCGTGTTGTATTTGGTGGCGATTTTGCGGTATAGAATGATCCAGAGCACAAGAATGGGGATGAGAAACAGGCTGAGCAGGCCGAGACGGACGTCAAGCAGGAACATCGCCACATAGACCCCAATAATATTGATAATACCTGTGCTGAAATTGGATAGAACGGCAATAAATAGATCTTTGATCGCTTCCGTATCATTGGTTACCCGGGAAACGACCTTGCCCGCTGGCAAATTGTCAAAAAAGTAAACGGGCAGGCGCTGGATATGCGCATATACATCGGTCCGCAGCTTGCGGATGACCTGATTGGCCGAGGATTGAAGCCAGTAGGTTTTACCAAACTCTGCGAAGATCGAGATGACCAGAAACAGAGCGTATAATCCTACCAGCTCATAAATACCGGGCAACTCAGGCTTGTAAAAGGAAAACAATTCAGTTGCGGAAAGCTTGACTGCAGGGTAGCTTAGCTCGTTGTCACCGCGCTGAATATATAGCACTCCGTCACGGTACGTTCTTTGTCCTTCTGGCTGTGCTACTGCTTCATTAATGAAATAGAAGCTTCGTCCCTCCTGAAGCAGGCGGATTTCCTGACCCTTGGCTTCTCCCGGTTCAAACCGATCGCCACGTTTATAATAAGTATCGTTATATTCCGCGGCCTCTTTGGAGGAATCTACGGTCTGGAAATAGGGCTTCTCAATCGCTAGCATATGATTGTCGATCATGCTTTTGGCGATAAAAGGGCCGGCAAGCTCAGCTGCAACTCCGATGGATAGGAGGAGCAGGGCGGCGATAAAGGTTTTTTTGGCTGTTAATGCGTATTGCAGCAGGCGTTTGCCTGTACTTTGTGTCAACGGTGACACCCCCTAAAAGTAATTATTCATTTGTTAAGTTATTCTCAAGTTGTTGCCGATCGTACTGTTCACGATACCAGCCATTCATACCAAGCAGCTCTTGATGTGTGCCCCGTTCAATAATATGTCCGTTATCGAGAACAACGATGATGTCAGCATGTTCGATGGCGGAGAGGCGGTGCGTTGAGATTAACGTTGTCTTACCTGAACGCTCTTGCCGGATGTTCTCGATGATTCGAGCTTCCGTGCGTGCATCCACTGCTGACAAGGCATCATCCAGAATCAGAATATCGGGATTGGCGATAAAAGCTCTGGAGAGGGAGACACGTTGTTTCTGCCCGCCGGAGAGGGAGACACCCCGTTCTCCTACCAAGGTATCCAGACCTTCGGACAAGGTTCCGAGGTCGTTCTGGAAGGCAGCGGCGGTTATGGCTTCCATTATCGTATCATCATCAGCGTTATCGAGACCGAACTGAATGTTCTGGCGCACGCTTTTGGAGAATAGGATCTGCTCCTGCGGAACATAACCCATCCAGCTGTGCAAGCGGTCGAGTGCGATATTGCCTATCGGCACACCAGAGATAAGGAGTTCACCACTGCCACTCGGATATTCATGCAGCAGCTGCTTCAACAGTGTTGATTTGCCGCTACCAGTACGACCTACTACACCTAGTGTCTGACCTTGGGATAAAGACAGGCTAACTCCACTAAGGTTATCAATGGTTGATGTGGGATAGCGGAAGGTCACATTTTTGAGTTCGATACTGCTTGGACTGGCAACCTCTACTGGCTGCGCTACATCCTGTACATCTGGTACTGAATTCAACGTTTCATCAATGCGTTCGAGTGAAGCGCCACCCCGTTGCATGATATTGATCAGCTCACCGATGGCGAACATCGGCCACACAATCATTCCAAGGTACATATTAAAGGAGACAAGATCCCCAAGGGTGATTTGATTGCGGAAGACGAGATAAATACCGTAAGTGAGCCCAATAATGTAGCTCAGTCCGACACAGAAGCGGATCGTCGGTTCAAAAAAGGCATCGACACGGGCCACGGCCATATTTTTGCGGTATACATCTTCTGTAATGTCCGAGAAACGCTGCTCATCCAGTCGTTCCTGTACATACGCACGGATAACCCGCACTCCAGAGACGGATTCAAGCACTTGGTCATTCATATCGCCAAAAGCGTCCTGTGCCAGGCTATACCGGTCATGAATAGCTCTGCCATAAAAAATCATTGCTACCGCTATTAGCGGTAGTGGTAATACGGCAGCTAGTGTAAGCTTCCAACTGACCAGAGAGCCCATCGCCAGCAGCACGACTGACAGAAAGATCGTAGAATCACACAGTGTCAGCATCCCGAAGCCCACCGTTGCTGAGACCGCACGGATATCATTGGTAGCTCGCGCCATCAAGTCTCCGGTACGATTGCGTTCAAAGAAGGATGGAGTCATGCTCATAAGACGGTTCATGTAGCGGGAGCGCAGCAAGCGCTCTACAAGGTTGGAACCACCGAACAGCTTATGCATCCATATGTAAGTGATCCAATAGATGATGAGCAGCATAGCGATGATTGCCGAAATATACTTAATCAAAGATGTAGCTGTAATGGAGCCACTTACAATCTCGTCGATGGCATTACCGAGGAGACGTGGAGGAAGAAGTTCAAGTACACCGGCAATGATAAGCAGAATAAGGCCGATAAAATAACGTTTTTTCTCCCGGCGAAAGAACCACCCGAGATTTTTGAGAACAGAGAACAAGGTAAATCCCTTCCTTTCGAGTTAAATGGTTGTCGGCTGTTTGCAGGGAAGTCAGAATAGTGGTCCGCTCAAAAGCATACAAAAAGGCATATCATCCGAAAACGGACGATATGCCTGTAATTTACAGCTTATCATGCGCACGGTGCTAAGACAGCACCAGGCATGGAGAGATTGTCATGTACTGAAATCAAGCGCTACGCGTATATCGCTAGATATTCAGGATGGTTCCACCACTTGGGCTGCTTCGGTATTTGGTTGTGTGTAATTGCCGACAATAGTATAAGATTGCACTGGTACAATATTAAACACCGCTCTCACCCTTTCTTTCATTTGGTAATAACTTGAAGACGCTTCGTTATGAAACGAGTTTATCACTCACTTCGAGACCTTGTCAAATGTATTTTTGAACAAATTGCGAATCCCTTATTGTATAAAGTAATTTGGATTATTAGCATTTTTTCAGTATGATAAGAATCACAAAGGAGCTGAGAGAGATGTGTATGGAAATAAGTCAAGCTGCGGCTGCCTGGTTCAGAAGAGAGCTTGGCCTAGCAAATGGAGATTATATTCGTTTATTTCCCCGATATAGTTCGGGTGGTGGACTTCACCCTGGATTCTCACTGGGTATAGCTACTGAAGCTCCGGGACGCCCGGCGAACAGAGTGGAACAAGAAGGAATAGTGTTCTATATGGAAGAGCAGGACTTATGGTATATGGATGGACACAGCCTTTCTATCGAGTACTCTGAGGCTGAGGATGATATTGAGTATAAGTACAAAGCATTGCCAGCAACCGAAACTTTACGGGAGTAAATATACAGATTAATATTCCGGAAATGGGTAGTTTATGCATAATATAAAAGCCCTTGCCAAAAGGCATGGGCTATTATACATATTTGTGTTAAGGTGAACTGCGAAAGGATTCTTCTTCCATGGCGAAATCGAAATCATCAATATCGTATACCTGAACTGGAATCCCACCCTCAATAATGCGCTGGATCAGCTCAAATTGATCGGTTAGGATAGGCACCTTCTCACGCTGAGATGACAACAGAAGTTCGGTTTCGATCGGATCGAATACTTCTCCATAGGTTTCAGTATCCATGCTGTTAATGATTGTGATCTGCGCCTGTCCACCGAGCAGGATGGCGGAGCTTTTGGCCCAGGGGATGGAGAGGCATCGATTGATTTTCTTGGAATTCAGCGGCTCTTCGAAATAATTGATCAGCTCACGAATCTTAAGTTTGACATGCTTGTCATCGTCCGGACGGTTCATTAACGGTTCATCGCTATCCCGCAATTCATACAATTCCATTATAGTTGTGTAAGGCACTATATATTCCACAGGGCTGCTCGGAACGAGCAGTTGACCGTAGATCGCCATCATGACGGCTTCCGTCACAAATTGTCTAGACATCGTTATCCTCCTGAAGTTCGGGTACTGCAATCGTACTTATGGACTTAAAAATATAAAAACATTGTAGAGCGCAAAAGTCAACAACACCTTGTAATCTCGATGAAGTGAAGGGACAGAACAATTCAGTGAAGCAATGGAAATCCTATTACCCTTTTGTTCGGCCCTATATGAAATTGATAATAATTACGCTCATTATTGGCATGATTAAATTCAGCATTCCCCTAACCCTACCCATGATCCTGAAATATATTGTGGATGATCTGCTGTTGAATCCGAATATGACGATTGAGGAGCGGGTGTCCCAGCTAATGCTTATTTTGGGTGGAGCTTTTATTTTGTTTGTAATCGTTAGGGGGCCGGTGGAATACTTCCGTCAATATTTTGCCCAGCTGATTACCAGCAAAGTACTTTTCGACATGCGAAACAAGCTGTACAGCCACTTGCAGCGTTTATCGCTGCGGTATTACCAGAATACCAAGGTGGGAGAGGCCATCTCCAGATTCATTAATGATGTGGAGCAGACCAAGAATTTGGTAGAAGTGGGGATGATGAACATATGGCTGGATATGTTCACACTTGTGTTCGCATTGGCGTTTATGTTCTATCTTAATCCGACGCTTGCCCTTGTATCTATCGCCATTTTGCCGTTTTACGCGATTGCTGTAAATACACTTTACAAGCGGCTCAAGGTACTGACCAAAGATCGTTCACAGGCACTAGCCGGGATTCAGGGTTATCTGCATGAACGGATTCAGGGCATTGCGATCATTCGCAGCTTCACAATGGAACAAGTGGATCATAAACAATTCGAATCTATCAATAAACATTTTTTGGAAAAAGCGATGGCCCAAACGCGCTGGAATGCGATCACCTTCGCTATTATCAATACGTTGACAGATATTGCACCGCTGCTCGTCATTGGTTATGGGGGATATCAGGTTATTCTAGGGAATTTGACCTTGGGAACCTTTGTTGCGTTCTTCGGTTACCTTGACCGTATGTATGCGCCCTTGCGCCGCTTGATCAACTCCTCGACAGTGTTGACCCAAGCCTCTGCTTCGCTGGAGCGCGTGCTTGAGCTGTTGGACGAGCCTTATGATATCGTGGATGCGCCTGGAGCAAAACCACTGCTTGGTGCAACAGGGGCCATTGATTTCAAGGATGTTTGGTTTAAATACAACGATGAGAACGAATGGGTGCTGAAGGATATTTCTTTAAGCATCAAGCCGGGGCAGACGATAGCTTTTGTTGGAATGAGCGGTGGCGGCAAGTCATCCTTGATCAGCTTGATTCCGCGTTTCTATGATATTAGCGAAGGCAGCCTCCAAATGGACGGGCACGATATAAGGGAGCTGACGCAGGAGAGTCTGCGCAGGACCGTCGGTATGGTGCTTCAGGATAACTTCCTGTTCAGCGGCTCGGTGCGTGACAATATTCTGTTTGGCAATCCGGAAGCTCCGGAGGAAGATATTATTGCTGCTGCTCAGGCGGCCAATGCCCATGATTTCATTCTGCAACTGCCACAGGGATATGACACCGAGGTTGGCGAGCGGGGAGTAAAGCTGTCCGGTGGACAGAAGCAGAGGGTAGCTATCGCGCGGGTATTTCTTAAGGACCCGAAGGTGCTCATTCTGGACGAAGCTACCTCGGCCCTGGATTTGGAGTCGGAGTATCTGATCCAGCAAGCCTTGCAGGCGCTAGCTTCCGAGCGCACCACCTTGATAGTTGCTCATAGGTTGTCAACAATAACACACGCTGACCAGATTGTGGTGCTGGAGAACGGTGAAATTACAGAGCGAGGTTCACACGAGCAGCTGATGGCTGTGGAGGGAAGTTACGCCAGACTGTTTAATGTACAGCGGTTGGATGCTTGACTACTGATAGTAAGGTGTTAGAATGAGAAATTCATCTCATACATTTACGGGTCGCCTGATGAAGGCGGCCATTTTTTTGCATTGAACGGCTCACACTGAAAGTAGTGGAGAGGACGGGACGATTGTGGAAAAGCGAAGCGTTCGCCCGAAAGCTTTCCGAAGGAAAGCTCACTTCGAAAGCATATGCTGTGTCCCGAAATCAAAAAAATCTGGACACAACAGTGATTGGAGCAACGGTCCGTTCGCGGAGCGTCTACTCAGCGTAAATTACATTCTCCCAATTACCAGTGACAAAATGCCAGCCGCGATAAGCGGGCCCACCGGGACACCCTTGAAGAAGGCCACCCCGATAACTGTACCGATCAGGAGCCCGGCAACAACAGTAGGCTGGCTGCCCATAAGTACCGCTCCTCGTCCACCGAGGTAGGCGACAAGAATACCGATGGCGATCGCCAACAGAGATTTCCAGTTCAGGAATGACTGGCCAACCATCTGCAGCGATATTTTACCGCTGGCCAGCGGTGTCATCACACCGATGGTCAATACGATGATCCCGACGGTCAGGCCATACTTCTCCAGCCACGGGAAGGCCTGCTGCAATCCGAGCACTCGCAGCAGCAAAAGGACGACCATGGCGATGGTCACAGGTGAATTGCTGCTGATAATACCCAGTGCCGCTAGTCCAAGTAAAAGTAAAGAGGTCAAGTCCATGTTAGTGATCCATCTCCTTCTCTTTACTCGACTGTTTCATGAGGATATGGTCCACAATAAGCTTGCCATGTCCCCGACCGGTCTCAATAAAGACCTCATTAGCATTGCGGCCGGAAGCGATTACGCCTGCTACATACAGTCCGGGCACATTACTCTCCATGGTGGAGTGATCGAATGCTGGTTTCTCCAGCTCGTCATCCATGACAACGCCTGCTGAAGTCAGGAGGGTGCGACTAGGACGGAAACCGGTTAAGGCCAGCACAAAATCATTATCCACAACTTCAGTTTCTCCATTAGGCAACTGAATGATTACAGAATGTGGTGTAATTTCGACTACACGTGATTGAATATGCAGCGTGATTTTTTCTTTTTTCACCAGGCTTTCAAAGATTGGCCGAACCCAGGGTTTAATATTCTCTGAGATACTATCTCCGCGATACACCATGTCTACGGTAGCTCCTACACGGATCAGCTCAAGCGCAGCATCCACTGCCGAATTGCTGCCGCCAATAACGGTAACCTTCATACCGGTATAAGGATGGGCTTCTCCAAAATAATGAGTCACTTTGGGCAGCTCTTCACCGGGGATTCCGATCATATTGGGCTGGTCAAAGTAACCTGTCGCGATCACAACGTGGGCAGCCTGCCGGGTCTTGTGCTCACCTCGCGAATTTGAAGTATGGATGGCAAACGTTCCATCATCTAGAGGCTCAACAGATAAAGCTTCTTCATAGGCGGCGATTTCCAGACCATGCTGCTGTGCAGCGCGACGATAATAGACTAGTGCTTCATGACGGAAGGGCTTATCATTTGGCGATGTAAAAGGGACACCACCGATTTCCAGCAGCTCGGCTGTACTGAAAAATTGCATATTGGTCGGGTATAAATAAATGGAATGTACGATAAAATTTTTCTCGATGATCAAGCTGGTAAGCCCTTGGCGCTGGCACTCCATGGCTGTCGAGAGCCCACAGGGACCTGCTCCGATAATAATTACATCTTTCATTTTGCTGGCAACCTCCCGATAATTCCTGTTCGTTTCTTTAAATCCTACCCCAAACACAAGTTTTTTTCCATAAAGAGCGAATTTTATTGTGGCAGTGGTTGATAAGCAGTATTAATTGTCTTATAATTAGATATATATCTAAACTGTTTCATGGCGTTATATTCAGTTTATGAATATTAGAGGAGTGTCTACCTGTGCAACTTGATAAAATTGTGAAATATCATAAAGCTTTAGCTGATCCTACCCGTCTGCGCATGATGCTGATTCTGTCCCAGGGAGAAATGCATGGACATGCTCTAGCTGAGAAATTGAATTTATCGCAGCCTACGGTAACTCATCATGCCTCCAAATTGCGTGAGGCTGCGCTGATTAAAGAACGTCGTGATAAGAACACAGTATATTTCAAGCTGAACCCTGAATTTATTACGGCTTCAGCAGAGGCTTCATTGCAATTTATTTTTGCTAAGGGGGTAGAAGGTATGGAAGAACAATCATCGGATAACAGTCTCAAAGAAACGGTGCTGCGCAATTTTTTTTCCAAGGATGGCCGTCTGCGGCAAATTCCCGCACAGTATAAGAAAAAATTGATCGCCCTGCAATGTATTGTGGAGAAACTGGAGCCCGGAGTCATCTACACGGAAAAAGAAATAAATGAGTTTATTAAGCCCTTTCATGATGATTTTGCGACCATCCGCCGTGAGTTTATCATGCATCAGTTCATGTACAGGGAGAATGATAAATATGAACTTAACCCGCAGGAGATGTGGACTCACTGGGAATATGTCAAATAATGATCTTATAAATGGTAACTTTCTGTGAATATTGGGAATAATACTGATTAAATATTCAGAAAACGAATAAAATGGAATTGTAAGCGTTATCTGACATATCCTTCGAAAGGAGACTTTCAGTATGATATTTAAACGCTCGAAGAAAAATACCAATTCAGATCAAGTAAGGGTCACATTGCCACAGGTCAAGCAGGCTGTAAAGCAATTCGAAGCCGATATGCCCACTCCGATTAATCGCACGGTTCTTATCATGGCAGATAAAAGTATAGATCTTGCTCGTCTAAAACGTTATTTGGGTGGTGTACCGCAGCAAAAGTTCTACATGTCGCGTGAAACATTCGAAATCTTTGCCGAAGAAGACAAGCTAGTCCCTTATTATCTCGATTTGGTTCAGTCTGCGGTGGACAATTATATTAATGACACAGGTAAGCTGCCGCTAATCGAGGATGCATGGTTACCTGAGGTACATTACCGACTGCTCTCCACAGAAAGTTATCTTAAGGAAACCCCACCTTTTCCATTATATATCACGGACGAGGAAATGATGCTGACACACAGGCCGGAGCATTTTGAGTAAGGAAGTGACCGATGGATCTATGCAAATGATTAATGAATTTGATCAGTAAGACTGTTTTGAAAAGAGGAGGATCGAATTCCTTTTTTCAGAATGGTCTTTTCTTTGTTTGTAAAGGCATAGTACAATGAATTCCTGAAGTGGCGGATTGAAATTAAGTACATAAGGGGAATCATTGCATGAAAGATATACAAGCCTTGTTATTTGATCTGGACAATACATTAATGGATCGTGATCATACCTTTCGCAGTTTTAGCACACAATTCGTCCGTGATTTTCTTGGATATTTGAATCCCAAGCAGGCGCAAGAGGTAATCGAAGATATCATTCTCCGGGACGCTGATGGTTACAGAGATAAAGACGGCTTTTTTGCGGAGCTCGCTCAGGAGCTGCCTTGGCGAACACCAGTCTCAGCTTCAGCCATCCGTGAGTATTATGATGAAAGCTATATAAAGCATGGAGCATTGATGAAGCATGCTCTTGATGTATTGAGTTACTGCCGGGATCGTGGTTATATCCTCGGACTGGTTACTAACGGAAAGACGGATATCCAATATGGCAAAATCGACTCCATCAATCTGCGCGACTACTTTAAAACCATCGTTATCTCTGGAGAAGTAGGGATCAGCAAGCCGGACCCGGATATTTATCTACTGGCTCTTGCACGGCTGGGCACAAAGGCTGGACAGACCTTGTTTATCGGCGATCATCCTGTGAATGATATCTGGGGAGCGGGTAAAGCCGGGATGGAAAGCATATGGCTGCGAAGGAACCATGACTGGGACGATTCGCTGGTTGTACATCCATGGAAGACCATTAACGAGCTGGATGAGCTTAAGGACATTTTGTAAATTTCGGCTGTGTATTGAAGATTAGGTTGACATTATGTGGGATCACCGTTTATGCTAACAACAGATTATTTCGGAAGGGGATGATATTTATGACAGTCTATACATTATCGGTTGCAACTGTTGTGGATACGTGTCTTCCGGGAACAGCTACTGCGCAGTAAGAATTAGTGCAGTTTAGCGCGTAAACTCTAATTTAACTATTAGAGCCGTCGGGGACCGTATCGGTTCCGGCGGCTTTTTTTGCGTGTCTATCTAAGATTCGCTCTACTTTCTTACAAAGGGAGCAGTCTATAGCAGACCAGCCGCCGGAACCTAAACGTTCCGGCGGTTTTTTGCTTTGTGGCAAAGTTTATGTTCCCGAAGACAGGTTGATTTGAATGCAGGTAAGGGCTATAACCACATCATTTAGGAGGAATTGGATGAGTATTAAGCAATATGGCTGGAATGAAAATTGGAGTAGAAAATGGAATGAGAAGTGGCTTGATACTGGAGGACCAGAGCTTGTACCTGGCCGGATTGTCGGTGATTTTGGCACTAAGTACCGTGTAATGGCGGAGTCGGGGGAGACCTGGGGTGAACTTGCGGGCAAGCTGAGGCATGGGCTAGTAGTATCGGGGGATTATCCGGCTATCGGTGACTGGGTGGGGCTCTCCATGCAGGATGGCGGTGAGCATGCGGTAATTCATGGTGTTCTACCGCGGCATAGTGTCATCTCACGCAAAGTAGCGGGAACGTCTCAAGAGGAGCAAATCGTGGCCGCTAATGTGGATACTTTATTTCTGGTCAGCGCCTTGAACGATGACTTTAATGTGCGGCGGATGGAGAGATATCTCATTATGGCGTGGAACAGTGGAGCGAATCCGGTTATTCTGCTTACAAAAGCAGACCTCTGTACGGATGCAGAGAGCAAGATAGCCGAGATGGAACGAGCTGCTCCAGGCGTGGCTGTGCATGCGGTCAGTGCCTTACAAGGTGAAGGGCTAGAGAGTCTTCTTCCTTATCTTGGCAGTGGCCAGACCGTTGCCCTGACAGGTTCCTCCGGCTGTGGTAAATCGACAATGGTCAACCGGTTGTGCGGAAAGGACCTGCAAGTAACCCAGGATATAAGAGAGGGTGACAGTCGAGGTCGGCACACAACGACGCATCGTGAGCTGTTTGTAATGCCGGATGGAGGCATTATCGTGGACACACCAGGCATGCGGGAGCTGCAGTTGTGGGAGGATGACGGCGGACTGGAACGGGCTTTTGCTGATATAAACAGCTTGGCGGCAGAATGCCGTTACAAGGATTGCAGCCATGACCGCGAAGAAGGCTGTGCTGTGCTGGAGGCGGTGCAGAGCGGTGTGCTGGAACAGAACCGGCTGTTGAATTATCGCAAAACACAACGTGAGCTTCTGTACCAAAGCAGCAAAGAAAAGAAGACAAAGCGGAAAAACGCCAACACTTCCTTAAAAGTCAGTCCATCACGGTCCAGAGGTTGGCGCAGTGGACTGGATGATTTTTAAGCAGAACTCAAGATATTCTATGTAAAAGGAAAGAGTGCTGTCCCCAAAAAAGATATTTTTCACGTATGAGACAGTTAGTTGAAAACTTCAAAGCTGTAAAAGCTAAAAAACGAGCCATTCTCTGGGTTATTGGAGACTGGCTCGTTTTCGAACCGCAAGCGTATTTCCATGCCGGGCTTCGGTAACGTAAGGACTTCATGCTGATGGTGACTTCTCGGTTTCCCGCGGCCTTTCTGACTAGTAAATACGTTGGGTGCAGGCGTAATTAAAGACATTGGTTAGCATTTTTGGAGGATAGTTGCCCTGCCTGCCGTCCGTCCGGAAATGCTGCAGCAAAGATAGGCGACGTTTAGCTGGGTGACGGCTGTATTGACGACCACGAACGAGGTGTTGGCTCGGTATTCTTTTTCTAATTCTATTGGCAAGTGTAGTGGGTCCATGGTCTATTGAATGTACAAAGAAATTGCTCCTTAGAATGGTTAATAGACGTTCATTTTACCAAAGGACGCTCTCTTTTTTGTGATTTTTAAGAAGATTTTGAGTATGATTTTTCCGCTGAAATCAGCGGAGAGGACGGAACGATTGCGGAAAAGCGGTAGCGTTCGCCTTTGTCTCCGGATGTACACGGACAAGTGTAATTCAATACATCTGGAGACAACAGCGATTGGAGCAACGTGCCATTCGCGGAGCGTCTCTCCGAACACTTACTTACGAATTGCTCAAAAAAAAGGGATATCCCAGCAACCATTTGCATGGCTTATGAGAAACCCCCTTGTGAATCTATATATAAATAAAAGTCCGGTTGATGCAGAAAATCTATCTGAAAAAGTTGCGGTATATCACTATAACCAGACTTTTAATACTGGAGGCAGATTAGAATGATACTGCCGTAGTCTTAGCCAATTGCAAGCCTTTTTCG
Organism: Paenibacillus monticola; assembly: GCF_009664975.1. Taxonomy (GTDB): domain Bacteria; phylum Bacillota; class Bacilli; order Paenibacillales; family Paenibacillaceae; genus Paenibacillus_AQ; species Paenibacillus_AQ monticola. The sequence goes on along the minus strand of NZ_WJXB01000005.1, from coordinate 220,765 downwards.
ATGATTTCTGTGGCTTGTTGTGGAAGCTGGTTATGTCCTTCAATGATGACTTGCTCAATATCCGTAACTCCCCAGAAGCCTAACATTCCCAAGATAAAGTTTACGGCCATTTCAGCACCAGCAGCAGGTCCTTCGGAATAAATACCACCTCTGGCATTCAAAAGAACGACTTTTTTGCCGCCTAGCAGACCATTTGGTCCTTCAGCAGTGTACTGGAACGTTTTGCCGGCTTGGCTCAGGTAGTCAATATAAGTATGCAATACAGCCGGAACAGTCATGTTCCACAGCGGGAACGCGATGACTACTTTTTCAGCAGCAATAAATTGTTCCAGATATTTGTTGACCAGCGCAGCGCCTGCAGCTTCTTCAGGTGTTGCTTCATAACCTTGGGCTGCTTTGTACATTCCGGTAATTAATGTGTTGTCATAATACGGAAGTTGTTCTGCAAACAGATCCAATTCAGTAATTTCATCTTGTGGATGACTTTGTTTGTAGCTCTCCAGAAATTCGTGGTACAACTTAACACTTACGGATTGTTCAACAGGGCGGTTATTAGCTTTGATAAAAAGGACATTTGTCATTATGATTTCTCCTTATATATATAATAGGTATTTACTTTATTTAATATAGCACTTAATTTTTTGTTTGTAAATAACTTTTTTCGAATGATAAAATTAGTTAGAATAAGTGCGTTTAGATCGTTGAATTCACGTTTATATAGGAGATACGGGGGCAGGGAATTATTCCCTATTAACCTGATTAGGAAGAATGGAAGTATGAAAGGAAGCGAAGGACATGTCCATTGACCGTTTCATAATAAAGAAATTGGACAGCTGTCATGAAGAACGCACACGTCTGAATTTAGTGAAGTTATTCAAGCTGCGGATTCAAAAAGCCGAAAAAGCAGAAAATGCGAATTATAAAACCGGCTGAAGAGCAGCCGCCAATCAAATAGAGCGGTGTTAAAATATAATAAGGCATATTCCTGTAACTTTAAGGAGTATGCCTTATTATATGTGCTGTAGTTAGGCAAAAAAATATCCCTCTATTAATAGAGGGATAGAGCTAATGAATCGTTTTCACTGTAACTGTGCAATATAGCTTCAGAGCCTTTAATTTCGATACTAATCAGAGAATTGAGACATTTCTTGAGGGCAGTTTTGCCTTTTTGAATTTTGAGCTCCAGCGTACTGTTAAGTAATCTAAGTACTTTTTGAGTGGGCTGTTTATTTTCTGTTGTGAAATACACAGGTACAAGTTTGTTCTGAAATGTTATGACCATTCTCATTTTGAAATCACCTCGCTACAAGTATTTCATGTTTTGATCTTAACCTTTATTTCTTAATTTTACCTTAAAATTAGCTTATGATAACATAAAGATTGCGATTTATATCACGAAGACGCATTTATTTTGCTTGGATTTTAAATTTTTATTGATTTAAGGAAGGATACGATGGTGTGAATGATAAAGACAGCGTATATTTAGCGCATTTTCTGTTCCCTGATTGTGCTATGAATGAAAATGTAATGGAACAGCTGCGTACGGCGACAGCCGCGGAACGAATGTGCCGATTGCGATATAGTGAAGGCGAGCATGTTCAAGACGTATGTCTGCAAGTATATAAGGATAGGATTCTGTTGATCTCTAATCAAAAGGGTGGCGCCATAAAGTTTGAACGGATTGAACTTGCAGCAGTAGAGCAGGCCTGCCTTCAGCTGTTCAATATAATTGAACCACTTGAGCCGAGTTACCCGCTTGTTCCAGCTCTGATGATGTCCAAACATAAGTATGAAGAGCTCAAAGAGAGCTCAGTTTCATCCACTCTACATAGTTTAACTCAAAGTTTATTTGCTGAAACCGGAGAATATGAGCACTCCGTCCAACTTGCCAAGGTCATTAAATATTATTGCACCGAGGGTGAATTGCGGCTCTGTTCTCGGAGCGATAGCGGTTGGGAAGTACATTATGCTGCCTATATCGGTGATTTCTCCTCTGGTTGGCTGCTGCGCATGAACTGCAGTGCTGCAGAGGACTGGATGATTGCTTTTCCGATGAATAAATCTCAGCTATGCAATACTTTTACAGAATGGGTCTGGCAACCCGCTTCTATTCTTTAGTTCAGAATGGCAGATGAATAGGGAGGTAAGTTTAGGGATTCTCCCTTCAAGACGGCTACGTCGGAGATGTACTTAAGAACTTTGTGATAACTGTCTCCATTCACATTGGGATGGAGCGAGACCTGTTGTTCTTTACCGGTAAGATTATGCACAACTAGTACTTGTTCCTGAGCGGTCACTCTTTCATAAGCCATAACACCGGGATTGCCAGAGGTATAATCACGAATTCCTCCGTCACGCAAGGCAGGCACTTCATTACGGAGGGAGATGAGCTCACGGTATCGCTCCAGCAGCGAGTGGTCATCTTTACTTTGACTTTTCACATTATTTTCTGCGTTAAATATGTTATTGTTGCTGTCTTCCCAGGTTGTTTGACCTTTGCCATCTTCCTCAGGTACCCATCTCATAGGCTCGCGGATGCCTTCATCCGGCTTCACACCGAGCATCCCAATCTCCTCACCATAATAGATGAAAGGATTTCCGGGTAGGGTTAGCAGCATGGCTGCAGCCATTTTAGCATGATCCAAGTTGTCTTGCAGCTGGCTCATAACTCTATTCTGATCATGATTTGTTAGAAATATGGCATCGGTAAAAGCGTTCTTTGAGATTTGTGAGTAAAGCTTATACGTACGTTCTAGCGTATAGGCTGCCCCACTGTCTTTCTCTGCTTCTACGGAATGGAGCAAGGTCTCTGCCAAGCCAAAGTTAAAGCCCGAATCGAAAGCCTGATTCAGATAAGCACCAACAGAAACGGCAGAATTCTCCCATACCTCGCCTACAATATAAGCCTGCGGATTGACCGCATTCATAGCTTTGCGGAATTCCTGCCACCAGGTTACATTTTTAGCGGTTGTAGCTGCACTTTTGTCTGTTAGCAGATCCTCATAGATATGTTTGGCTGCATCCAGTCGAAAGCCATCTACGCCTTTTTCCAGCCAGAATTGTCCGATGTCCAACATTTCACTGCGAACTGCTGGATTATCGAAATTCAAATCAGGCATCCCCTCCCAAAAAGTGCCCATATAGTGACTCCCAAGCAGGCTATGCCACGGATTGCCACTGCCCGCAGCACTGGTTCCGCTTGCTGGTCGATTCTGATCCTCTGCCCAAATATACCAGTCTCGGTATTTACCCTCTTCATTCTTAGCAGAATCAACAAACCACGGATGTTCCTTCGAGGTGTGATTCACCACCAAATCCATAATCACTTTGATGCCTCTTTGATGTGCCGCTTGAATAAGCTCCTGCAGATCCTCTAGAGTTCCGTAATCAGGATTAATATTGCGATAATCGGTTACATCGTAGCCATGATAACTTGGGGAAGGATTAATAGGCATAAGCCAAATACCTCCAATGCCTAGATCATCTGTGGTAGCGGGATCGCCATCATTCAAATAATCGAGTTTCTCCGTAACTCCCTGCAAATCACCAATTCCGTCGCCATCCGAGTCAAAGAAGGAACGCACAAATATTTCATAAAAGACAGTGGAGGGCTGCTCATCAACAGCCGTCACAGATTTGTTAGTACTCTGTTGGGTAACTGCTGGAGCAACTGTGTGATTCTGCTGTGCTGTCGTTTGAGGAGAGGCGGTCGATAGAGCAGATCCTTTCGGAGGATTACCAGAGCAACCGACCAGCATTACAGCAGTTAAGGCTGTGGCAGTAACAGTCTGGAGGGTGCGTTTTGAAGGTAGATATGTAAACTGTGGATACATAGTAGACAACCTCTTTCATGGCAAGTTCGCTTTTTATAGTAAGGTAAGCGCTTTATCATTAATATTACCTGAAAATACCCACAATATTAAAACGTTTGCACAACTCTAAAAATCCGGAATAGTCTAATAATCTGGCATCTGTTCTAAATATCTTCTTATTTACTTTGATATTCTATAAATTCCCCGTGATTAATAGGAATATCTCAAATAAGGTTCAGTATTAACGAAGGAGATAAATGATCTCAGCTGTATTCAGCTCTGTAAATCACAATAAATCTGTGCAAACGGTATCATTAGCTCTTCTTAACCTTTCACTAGGCAGCAGCATATGCTTTAGATAAGGGTAATAGACCCGGTAAGAAAGGAGAATGAAGAATGAAGAGAAGGAACAAGAGGTCCCTGTCACTCATGCTCATTACATTATGTTTTTCAATACTTGCCGGCTGTGGTGGAGATTCAACGGGGGTAAAGGTGAAGATTGGCGAAGTTACCCGCTCTGTCTTTTATGCGCCAGAATATGTGGCTTTGTCGCAGAACTTTTTTAAGGATGAGGGGTTGGAGGTAGAACTACAGACGATTCCAGGCGGAGACAAGACTATGACTGCGCTTCTCTCGGGAGCCATTGATGTGGCGCTGGTAGGCTCGGAAACTTCCATTTATGTGTACCAGCAGGGTGCGGATGATCCTGTCATTAACTTTGCGCAGTTGACTCAACGGGATGGGACATTTCTGTTCGCCCGTAAGGATGTAGATGATTTCAGCTGGGATAAAGTGGAGGGCTCAACCTTTCTCGGCCAAAGAAAAGGCGGAATGCCACAAATGGCCGGGGCGTATAGCTTATTGCAAAAAGGGATAGATCCTGCCAAGGATATTACTCTAATTCAGAATATCGACTTCGCTAACATTGCCGGAGCCTTTGCTTCGGGGACAGGGGATTACGTGCAGCTGTTTGAACCTCAGGCATCCATCTTCGAACGTGAAGGCCGGGGTAAAGTTGTAGCTTCGTTCGGGATAGAGAGCGGCTATTTACCTTATACGGTATTTATGTCCAAAGACAGCTATATCAGCAAAAATGGAGACACCGTCCAGAAGTTCACCAATGCGATCCAGCGTGCACAGCTATGGGTGAAGGAGCACAGTCCAGAGGAGATTACCGATGCAATTCTTCCCTTTTTTGAGAATACAGACCGGGATATTGTAGTCTCGTCGGTCAAGCGTTACAAGGAACAGGATACCTATGCCGTTAATCCGGTTGTGGATAACGAGGAATGGAACAATCTGTTGGATGTCATGGAGAATGCCGGGGAATTGAAAGCACGTGTTCCAGTAGAGAAAATTGTCAATAACAGCTTTGCCGAAAAAGCAGAAGCAAGCCTTAAGGCTGACGTCTCAAAATAACAAGTTACACAACATTAGAGGGGGGTTCAAGCACTACAACCTAAAAGGAGGGGCCGATATGCTTCCAGTAGTGCAGCTAAAGGGAGTTACGCATGCCTATCTTGGCGATCTTGAGGCTTCATTAGCCGTTGAGGACCTGAATCTTACTGTTGAAAAGGGAGAATTCGTCAGCCTGGTTGGTCCCAGTGGTTGCGGTAAGACAACTATATTATCGATCATAGCCGGGCTGCTACAACCTTCGCGCGGTGAAGTGGTTATCAATGGCCGGCCCATGAATGGACCCTCTCCAGAGGTAGGGTATATGCTGCAGCAGGACTATCTTTTTCCCTGGCGCAGCATATTGGACAATGCGGTGCTAGGTCTGGAGTTAACGGGATGTTTGAATGATGATACAAAAAAGAAGACTTTGGAGCTGCTCCAAGACATGGGGCTTAAGGATAAGGCTCAAGCTTACCCAGCGCAGCTGTCTGGAGGCATGCGCCAAAGGGTGGCGCTGGTGCGCACCTTGGCCACTGACCCTGGACTGCTGCTGCTGGATGAACCCTTCTCGGCGCTGGATTACCAGATCAAGCTGCAGCTTGAGGACCTGGTGTCAGAGACACTGCGCCGCCGCGGGACAACGGCAGTGCTGGTAACACATGACCTGTCCGAGGCGATTGCGGTCAGCAGCCGGGTTATTCTGTTGCAGCGGAATCCGGGCAAGATCCGCAAAGTCTTTCCAGTACCGGAGGTTATCCGGGCCGCACCTCCTTTATATGCGCGTGATCAGGCAGGCTTCGCGGAGCTTTTTCATGAAATATGGCAGGAAATGGAGTCTGCAGGGAGGGAAAGCTAGTGAAGCATAACGGGCAAACCGGGGACGCAGCTTCCCGAGAGTTATGGCTGCAGCAAATGCATGGAGAATTTAAGAAGAAAAAGCAGCGGCGGCGCAATCAGGTTCTTGCTGTGCGCAGCGGTGTGCTGCTGCTGTTCTTCGTCCTTTGGGAAGCGGGGGCCAGACTGGGCTATATTGATGAGTTGTTGTTCAGCTATCCGACTAAGGTCTTCCGGCAGATCTGGGGGGATATGGTTAGCGGCAGTCTCTGGCCGCATCTCGGGATAACAGTAGGCGAGACTGCCGTAGGCTTTGTGTTGGGTACTCTGCTTGGGACTCTGCTGGCTGTTATCATCTGGTGGTCGCCTTTTCTATCAGCAGTCCTTGATCCGTATATGGTCGTCTTTAACAGCATGCCGAAAGTGGCGCTCGGCCCAATATTTATCGTAATGTTTGGTGCGGGATTCACTGCTATCGTTGTCACTACATTATCGATTACAGTCATCATAACCACGCTGGTTGTGTATAACAGTTTCTGCAGCGTGGACCCTAATTTAATCAAGGTAGTCCGCTCCTTCGGAGCAACTCGGGTACAGGTATTCTTCAAGGTTATTTTACCTGCATCCTTCCCAACGGTTGTCTCTACACTAAAAGTGAATGTGGGCATGTCCTGGGTGGGGGTCATTGTTGGTGAGTTTCTGGTCGCGAAGTCAGGGCTTGGCTATCTGATTATTTATGGCTTTCAGGTATTTAATTTCACGCTGGTCATGTCCAGTCTGCTTATCATCGCAGCAGTGGCAACGGCAATGTATCAGTTGGTCTTATATATGGAAAAGATTCTATTGTCGAGACAATGAAAATAATGTCTTATTGTGTCTCTGCGGAAAATCTTGTACCATGACTATATCTTTACCTAAGCTTCCGAAGCGAGTTTTGTATGAAGCTATTTCGGAGAAGCATGACTTACAAAACTTTCAAGGAGAGATATCTTCATGGGATTTCGAATTATCAAAACAGCGGCTGCAACCGTCCTGTCCGTATTGTTGGCAGCTGCTGTAGGAATACCAAATGCGCAGAGTGCGGGTCTGTTAGCGATTCTGGGTGTGGAAACCACCCGCAAGAGGAGTCTCCGGACGATAACGGCACGTTTTACGGCCTCGCTCGTGGGACTCTTTTTTGGCTGTATTTTATTCTGGGTCTTGGGTTTTCATTATTGGGTGCTTGGAATGTACGTGCTGTTCGGCTTTCCGCTTATTGTGAAATCTGGCTTTAAGGAAGGTATCGTTACTAGCTCCGTTATCGTCTTTCGTGTATTTGGACAAGCTGAGATTACGCTGCATATCCTGCTTCAGCAGATTGAATTGTTGGTAATTGGTCTCGGCTCCGCCGGGCTGGTGAATCTGATCTACATGCCGCAGACCGAAGGGGCGATGTATGTCATCCGCAAGGAAGTCGATGGCTTCTTTTCAGTTATTTTCACCCAACTGGCACGGACACTGCGTGAACCTGGATATATCTGGGATGGAAAAGAGCTTATTGGGGCGAACACGGCGGTACAACGCGGTCTGAGCGCTGCAGCCAGGGAAATGGAGAATCATGTGATAAATCCGGATGCGGCGTGGAATGTTTACTTCTACATGCGGAAGGAACAGCTGGAATCGATTCAAAATATGCTGCAGCTGTTGTCGCAGGTCTATCGCCAACTGCCGCACGGTGATATGGTCGCTGAATTGTTCGATCAGCTCAGCGGAGATGTTCTGGCAGAAGAATACACAGGCCGGACAGAACGACTGCTCTATGGTCTGGAGGAGGAGTTTCAAAAAATGGAGCTGCCAGAGACTCGTGAGGAATTTGAAGTGCGATCTGCTATTTTGCAGTTGTGTCGGGAACTGGCACTGTATTTGAAAATTGCCAAGCGGCATAAAATGCCGGTAGGACTGAAGCAGGAGAATCGAACACTCACTGCAGGCAAATGATGGACCTGAGGATTGTTAATAACCAATCAAGTATTAACATTCTTTAGTGAAAGAACGATAGAATATGTATGAACTAAAATCTATTGTTGCTGACTATGATTTTTTATTCAGTTTACGTTCAGGAGACGAGAATACTGTGAATAATAAAATAAATAGTGAGGGTTCCAATACAGCAGGGGTTCGCCACAAGCGAATTTTCCGCTCTGGCAGGTGAAGAGTATGGACAAAAGCAATGACAACTTTATTGGTAAACAGCTTATAACCAACCTCTTTAATGAAAAGGGTGTATTTGTTTTACCCGCAAATACTTTATTAAGCACAGACCATATACGACTGATCAAGCAGCATAAGATTATTTTGGATGCTAGTGATGTCATTCAGCTGGATAAAGCGGCTTTTTTTCAGATTGCTGTAGATGATTGCACGTCGGCAATGGAAAACATTTTTGAACAGATTCGTTATAACAAAAGTAAACGTCTGCCGATGATTGAGCTCAGGAATGAGGTTATTCCTTTTATCCAACAGGTGTCTGAGCGGAATGATTTCTACGGAATTTTGGCTGCCCTGCAGTCCAAGGATGATTATACATACAGGCATAACGTTGCAGTGGGTATATTGTCCACACTGCTTGGCAAATGGCTCAAATTAAAGCCGGAAGATCTCGGCATGCTGACTATCGCCGCTACTCTTCATGATATTGGAAAAATGATGATCCCTGCGGAAATACTGAGCAAAGAGGGACCCTTAACGGATGAAGAATACCAGTTGATGAAGAAGCATACCACTTACGGATACGAGATGATCAGAGATACGGTGGGCACCAATCATTTGCAGGCGCTTGTGGCTCTGCAGCATCATGAACGAATGGATGGCAGTGGATATCCATTTGGCCTGCTCGGACATCGAATAACGGATTTCAGCAAAATTGTTGCGGTAGTCGATATTTTTCATGCGATGACCTCTGATCGTTTCTACCGAAAAGCATCACCACTATATCAGGTTCTAATTCAGATGCAGGATGATGTATTTGGCAAGCTTGACCCTTATATTTCCAGAGTATTTATAGATAAGTTGATGCAGTCGATGCTAGGGAACGAGGTCGAACTGACGGATGGTAGGATCGGGAAGATTATTCTAATTCTTTCTCATGATCCATTGCGTCCACTTGTGAACATCGGGGAGGATTTCGTTGATCTTAGCAGGGAAAGAACACTAGGGATTGTACGAGTAATCCCGCAATAGACTACATGTTTTTCTTCTGAAATGTACTATGAGTCTCAGGATGAAGGCCGTTTGAGGGCTTACCCAAATTTATTTATAGACTAACAATCAACAAATGCCCAGATCCTGCATACACTTGATAGTGAATGATTGTATGGAGGAGGTTCAAAGATGTCATTAAGCCATAAACGTCAAACAAGGGAGATCATTACGAAGGCAATTTGCGGCAAAGGTCGTAAGTTCTCTACCGCAACCCATACCGTGACTCCGCCACATCATCCGACTAGTATTCTGGGGGCTTGGATTATCAACCACCAATACGAAGCGGTTGCCGCCGGGAACGGAATCGAAGTAATTGGTACTTATGATGTTAACATCTGGTACTCGTACGACAAAAACAAGCAGACCGAGGTAGCCAAAGAAACGGTCTCCTATGTGGAGCTTATTCCGCTGTCGTATCTGGACCCAAGACACCGTGCTTCCACGGTAGAGGTATCTGCGGATGCAACGCAGGAACCAAACTGTGTGGAAGCTGGCGTATCTCCAGGTGGTGGCAGTGTAACGCTCCGTGTAGAGCGCGAATTCGAGGCGGAGATGGTGGCTGAGACCAAAGTCCGCGTGTATGTCAGCGATCAAAGTGATGATCTGGAAGACAAGGATTATGATTTTGATGGTGAAAGCTTTGATTATGATGATTTGGACCCTGACGCCCTGGATGATGAGTTGTAAGGAAGGTTTCGCCGCCGCTAACTGAATAGCAATGGGTTATGCTCCCATTATATGTAGGAAGGGCGGCGGCGAAGAGGGCTAATGCCCTCCTTTTTTTGAAAATTTTTTTGCGTTCGGGAATGACTTCGCTAGGGGGATTATTCAGCTTACTCTGCGATGCAAAAACGGTGCCGTCCCTTGGACGGAAGGCCGTTTTTTGCTGTTGTTGTAAAGACGGCGGGTAGGATGGATGCTCAGGTTGCTTCATGGCATCAATATTGTAATGAAATAAGCTTCATAGTCAAGATTCTATTTGAGGCAAGGTTTCTTGTTGTCAGGTGCGTGCTGCCGTATTCGGCGGTGCTTTGAGGGAGGGCATGTCCATGAATGAGGGAGTTCAGGGTTATCGCGCATGGTCTATAGAGCAGAGAGAACAAAGACTGCAGCGCAGTGGCCTGGAAGTTGCCTTAACACCGGCTAGCAGGAAGAAGCTGCTGGGAATATCCGGTCTTTATAATCAACAGCGGGCGCTTAATGAGCATGAGCATATCGAGTTGGAGCATGCCAATCATACATATAAAGCAGGTTTAACTCAGCGTAGCCATAGACAGCGATATCGAATTTTAGTTTATAATCTAACCGTACTGGAGATTGTGCCACTTGGAGCAGGCCCGGCTATGATTGCTGCCTCCAGCAATCCAGTTAGCGCAAGCTTACAAAACGAAGGGAATAGCTCACTAACCTTAGCTCCTCCAATAGAGCAACGTGGAGTGACAAAGCTGCTCCAGGAGCTGGCAGTTCGGACGTTATACAGCTTAGGGCTAGACAGCGGGGAAGTACTGCTAACGGATATGGGTAGCCGCAGATATGTGGTGGAGGCAATCACTCCACTGCTAGAGCAGCCCAGCACAACGTTGCCAGAGCCTTACCGCACTGCTGCGCAGGTGCTGGCAAGGAAGCTCGCTCTGGAGCAGCCCGGCCGTCCTGGGCTGCTCATGGGCATGGACCCGGAGTTTCTACTACTCCGGGAGACCTCGGACCGCGTCGTGCGTGCGTCGCGGTTCCTGCCTATGGCTGGCGTCGCGGGCTGCGACGCCGGGCCTCCGGGAACGCGCGGCGCGTTCCCGGTCGCCGAGCTGCGCCCGGAGCCGCGCGGGGAACCGCGCGCGCTCTTGGCGCAGCTGATGTCCGCCGTCGCCGCGGCGGACCGGCTCATCACCGACCGCTCGCTCCGCTGGCGGGCGGGAGGCATGCCGCTGCGGGGCTGGGCCCTTGGCGGCCACCTGCACTTCAGCGGCGTGACGCTGAGCGGGCCGCTATTGCGTGCGCTCGACAACTATCTCGCGCTGCCGATGCTACTGCTGGAGGACGCCCGGGCCGGGGCGCGGCGTCCGCGTTACGGAGTGCTCGGCGATTTCAGGTATCAGCCGCATGGCGGCTTTGAGTACCGCACCCTGCCGAGCTTTCTGGTCTCTCCGGTCGTCGCCAAGGGTGCGGTCTATCTGGCTCACCTTATAGTGAGCCATTATGAGGAGCTTCCGCTGCGCCCGCTCGACCGGGAAGAGCTGCATGCCGCCTATTACAGCGGCGACAAACCCCCGCTACGCGCCGCATTTACTCCCCTGCTGGCACAACTGCGCGCTTTAAGCGGCTACGAGCAGGCCGCCCGTTACATCGAGCCGCTGTTTCACTATATAGCCGCAGAACGGACGTGGGATGAATCCCGTGATATCCGGGAGCTGTGGATACAGCGGGAACCACACACAATTTCACCTACACATAAATAAGGATTTGCTCATAGATAATGTTTCGATGACCAACCTAGAAATACATCATGGACCATGCACCGATATCTTGGAAGCCAAGCCGTTTATAAATGGCTCCAGCTCGCGGGTTGTCATAGAATAAACATAATGATCTTCCTTCAGCGAGGAGATCTGCACATAGCTGAACAACTACACGTGTAGCTAATCCTTGTTCTCGATAGGCCTGGTGAGTGGCTACAGCAATAACCATCGCCGACATGGAATTTTCCGCCGCTGTGGACGCGGTTGCCACCACCTCGCCTTGGCATTCTACATAATAAGTGCGACCGGTGCCACTCACTAGCGTTTGGTGTAAGCTTTTGCGCGAGCCTTCCGAGCTACTCTCAAATTCCTGGATGCCATCCGTAAGTGCACAAATCGCGTTCACTTCAGATATTGTAGCTTTTTTGATAGTGCCTGGGGCCGATAATCCGCTATATATTTCCGCATTCATTTCTTTTAACTCTGCGAAATATAAATGTTTTTCTTTGCGAAAGCTCATGATTCTGCCAAATGCCTTCACTATCTCCGACGATCCAGAGATCATTTCGACGTCCTTATCTTTCCTCAGAAGTGCGGCAAAGCCCTCTACATCAAAAGGTCCTTCTGCATAGGGCAAATAGCTTTTGTAGAAACGCAGCAGAACTGCTTTAATATGGAAATCTACAGGATCAAATTCCCCCCATAATTCCATGAATTCTTGTTCAAACCCGAAATTCTCCACATCGCCAATCAAAAATAAATTTAATGCAGGTTCTTTAATTAACAATGCCATCAATGGTTTCCTGTCAATCTCTGTTAGTTTGCGAATCATTTCACAATCTCCTTCAGTAATAATAATTCACTATGTATAATTAGAACTGCTGCTTGTTATTATTTTACATTACATGACCGTAAAAAGCACAGATATTAGGATTCATCCTAACCGACAAAGATAAATGCAGCTATAATAGCATCGACTAAGTGTTCTGACGAATGAGCAGTAACCTTCTCTCAATCAGTGGACTAAAGGTTTGCTTATCTTCACCGGATATCGTAGTGTGGCAACTTTCTGCTATAATAGAGGACAGTATTAAATAGGCGTGGAGGTTGACCATGGCAGAATATACACCGATGATAGAGCAATATTTACGGGTAAAAGAAGGGGCAAAGGACGCCTTTCTATTTTTTCGGTTGGGCGATTTCTATGAAATGTTCTTTGAGGATGCTCTGCTTGCTTCGAAGGAACTTGAAATAACATTGACAGCTCGCGCGGGTGGAGGCGATGAGCGTATTCCGATGTGTGGCGTGCCTTACCATGCTGCAGAGGGCTATATTCAACGATTGATTGAAAAAGGCTACAAGGTTGCTATCTGTGAGCAGCTTGATGATCCGACGACAACCAAGGGCATGGTACGGCGGGATATCGTGCGTGTCGTAACTCCGGGAACGGTCATGGATGGCAAGATCATTAGTGACAAGAGTAACAATTACCTGGTCTGTGTCACAGAGAACGACGGGATGATGGCTCTAGCGGCTTGTGACTTAACTACAGGTGAGCTGTATGTAACCTCCGTACTCTCGGGAGCAGAATGGCTGCGGGATGAGATTGGCATTTATGAGCCTGCTGAGATTATTGGCGATCCTGCTCTTTTGGAGCTTTTGCGTAGGGATACACCACTTCTGGCGAAACCTGTAGTATACACTCCCTGGGAGAAACGTGATGAGGAAATGGCGCGCCGGCAGTTTGGTGAAGCGGCCTGGGTACGACTGGAGAAAGAACGGGGCCACAATCTAGCCTTGCTGATCTCCTATTTAAGCGAGACCCAGCGGCGTTCACTTGGACAGCTGAGCCAGATATCTCCTTATGAGCCTGGCAATTATATGATTCTTGATCCGTTCACACGGCGGAATCTGGAGCTTACGGAAACAGTGCGGGAACGGTCCAAGAAGGGTTCCCTGCTCTGGTTGCTGGACCATACCGAAACGTCGATGGGCGCGCGGCTGTTGCGGCGCAGAATTGATAAGCCACTGCTGCAGCGGGCACCGATTGAACGACGGCTAGAAGCGGTGGATTTCTTGTACAACCAGTTTATCGTCCGTGAGGACTTGCGTCTTGCACTCAAAGAAATTTATGATCTGGAGCGGCTGGTCGGACGTATCGCCTTTGGCAGCGCCAATGGCCGGGATCTGAATGCCCTGAAGCTGTCACTGCTGCAGATCCCGACGCTGAAGGAAATGTGCCTGTCTTCCGGTTCAGCAACGCTGCGGGAGATCGGGGCAGCGATGGACGAATGCGCTGAACTGCGAGAGGATATTGACCGCGCTATCGTTGAGGATGCGCCAGTATCCGTCCGTGACGGCGGGATGATCCGTTCGGGTTATCATGCTCGACTGGATGAACTCCGGGAAGCGAGCACAAACGGCAAGCGCTGGATTGCCGAACTCGAAGCGAAGGAACGCCTGGCGACAGGCATTAAGTCACTGAAGATCGGTTACAACAAAATTTTTGGCTATTATATAGAAATTACTCGTTCAAACCTGGCTTCATTGCCGGAAGGTCGGTATGAACGCAAACAGACGCTGGCAAATGCAGAGCGTTATGTTACCCCGGAGCTGAAAGAGAAGGAAGCACTTATTCTGGAAGCACAGGACAAGATGACTGATCTGGAGTATAGCCTGTTTACAGAACTGCGTGAACGAATTAGCGGCGAGATTCCGCGTCTACAGAGCCTTGCGGAGAAGGTAGCAGAGATAGATGTATACCAATGTCTTGCAGCGGTCAGTGCGGAGCACCGCTTTGTGAAGCCGAAGCTGACAGACAGCTATGATATGCATATTGAAGGTGGACGGCATCCCGTAGTCGAGGCTGTACTGAAGGATTCTGCTTTTATTGCCAATGGGAGTCATCTCAGTAAGGCTGAAGGAAACATTCTGCTGATTACCGGTCCTAATATGGCGGGCAAAAGCACCTATATGCGTCAGGTTGCTCTTATTTGTATTTTGGCGCAGATCGGCTGCTTTGTGCCTGCGGCAAGTGCAGAGGTGTCGCTGATTGACCGTATCTTTACGCGTATCGGGGCGGCTGATGATCTAATTGGCGGGCAGAGCACGTTCATGGTGGAAATGGCTGACATTCAGGTTATGACGGAGAAAGCAACCGCCCGCAGTCTGATCATTATTGATGAGTTGGGACGGGGTACTTCTACTAGCGAGGGGATGGCAATCGCTCAAGCGGTAATTGAATACGTGCACGATACCATTGCCTGCAAAGCACTTGTCTCGACTCATTTTCATGAGCTGGCCCATTTGGAGCAGAGCCTGCAGGGCTTGCGCAATTATTCTATGGCCGTCCAAGAAAGTGGCGACAAAGTAAACTTCCTGCGCAAGCTTGTGCCAGGAGCTGCAGACAGCAGCTATGGTATATATTGCGCTCGATTAGCCGGACTGCCCGAAGGGATTATCGACCGTGCCTATGGGTTGCTTCAGAACATCGAGCTAGCGGCTGCACCCGGTGCAGTGAGCCTTAATTATGGTGTGGGTTATGAAGGACAAGCAGGAGCGAAAGAGAATAAATCTGCTTATGCTGAAGCCGCGGTAACACTGGCTCCTTCGGAGCAAGTTGTGGAACGTGAAGTGGTGCAGCTGTCTATTTTCGGTGAGGAAGAGCCGCGCAAGAGCCGCAAAGGCGGTGCCGGTGTTATTGCTGCAGTTGGAGTGAAAGAAAATCCAGTGCTCAAAGAATTAATCGCAGCCGTTCAGAGTGTGGATCTGATGAACATGACCCCTCTGCAGGCGATGGGCCTGTTGAACGATTTGAAGATGAAAGCCAAAGATCTTTAAGAAGTAAATTGCCTAAGATTGAGGTGAAAGAAATTGGCCAAAATTCATATATTGGATGAGCATATTGCCAACCAGATTGCTGCCGGGGAAGTTGTAGAACGACCTGCTTCGGTCGTGAAGGAACTGGTGGAGAATGCCATTGATGCAGGCAGTACCCGAATTGAAGTGACTGTTGAGGAAGGTGGCCTGCAGAGCATCCGGGTCAAGGACAATGGTTCAGGCATTGAGCCTGAGGATTGCGAGACTGCTTTTTACCGCCATGCGACAAGTAAAATAGCGAACGGGCGCGATCTGTTCCTCATAACGAGCCTCGGCTTCCGCGGCGAGGCACTGCCCAGTATCGCTGCGGTATCCAAGGTATCTTTGCTTACCGCAACCGCTGATGACGGCAAGGGCCGCCTTATTGATATTGAAGGTGGCAAACTGATCCGTAATGAGGATTCACCATCCGGTGTAGGCAGTGATCTTGCCGTACGGGAATTGTTTTTTAATACGCCGGCAAGGTTGAAATATATGAAGAGTATTCAAACCGAGCTTGGGCATATCTCGGATGCGATGTACCGGATGGCGTTGGCTCATCCAACGATCTCGTTTACGCTGCATCATAACGGCAACCAACTGCTGCACACGCTGGGCAATGGAGATCAACTGCAAGTGATTGCCGCCGTATACGGCACCTCTGCGGCGAAGGCGATGCTGCCGATAGCAGCAGAGGATCTCGATTACCGGATCTCCGGCTTTATCAGCCGCCCGGAATGGACGCGTTCTAATCGGAATGGGATTACTACCATTGTGGGTGGTCGATATATCCGCAACAATGGTCTGAACGCAGCAATTCTACGCGCCTACCATACACTCCTACCGATCAACCGCTACCCGCTGCTGGTGCTGCAGCTTGATATGCATCCTTCTCTTGTGGATGTTAATGTACATCCAGCCAAGTTGGAGGTTCGCTTCAGCAAGGAGATTGAGCTGTATAAATTTGTGGAGGATGAGATCCGCAAGGTGCTGCTGGGTCAAAGTCTGATCCTCCGTCCGGGTAAAGAAATGATCGGACAGAAGGGGAGCAGTTCTTTTATTCAAGAACAGTTTGCTTTCTCCAAGGGGAATATTCCCCAGGCTCCAACAGGCGAAGTTCCAAATCAAGAATCGCAGGTATCAGGAGATTTGCCGAGTGGAGGCCGTCTAGATTCGACATTCGAGCAGTTCAGTAACAATAAAGCAGCACCTGATA
The DNA here is from genome assembly GCF_009664975.1 of Paenibacillus monticola. GTDB lineage: Bacteria > Bacillota > Bacilli > Paenibacillales > Paenibacillaceae > Paenibacillus_AQ > Paenibacillus_AQ monticola. Next base: position 203,954 of record NZ_WJXB01000005.1, on the reverse strand, counting down.
TGAATAGCGCTGGGAATCCAGCAAGTAATCGCTACACTGGTGGAAATAGCCAATCAGCGGAACAGGCAGGACTCCATCAAACGCGTGAGTCGGCAGCATCCTATGGCAGCAGTACCCAACAGTCTCCTTCACGAGGCCCTCAGAGTGTCATGGGCAATAGCTACCGTCCGATGGCAGCATCATTACCGCGTGGGCAGATGCCTGCAGCAGAAGAGCTGTGGGCGCCCGCAAACAGCGAAGCCTCCAGTCTTCCGGAATTTCCGGAGCTGAATTATATCGGCCAGCATCACGGCACGTATATTATTGCCCAGAATGACGGAGGATTGTACCTGATCGATCAGCATGCAGCACATGAACGGATTAATTATGAATACTATTATGAGAAATTTGGCCGTCCAGAAGAGGCTTCGCAGGAACTGCTCCTGCCGATAACCTTGGAGTTCACACCTTCCGAGAGCCGGCAGCTTAGTGAACGGCTGCATTGGTTCCAGCAGGCTGGTGTGTATCTGGAGCATTTTGGAGGCCAGACATTTCTGGTCCGATCTTTGCCGTATTGGTTCCCGGAAGGGGACGAGAAGGCTGTGATCGAAGAGATGGCTGAGTGGGTGCTGAGTGAAAGGTTTATAGATCTGGCGAAGCTGCGCGAGAAATCATCCATCCTCTGCTCCTGCAAAGCCTCCATTAAGGCTAATCAGAAACTCACTGAGTTGGAAGTGGATTCACTGCTGTCGCGTTTGGCGGCCTGTCGCCAGCCGTATACCTGCCCACATGGACGGCCGATCGTGGTCTCTTTTTCATCCTATGATTTAGAGAAGCTGTTCAAGCGTGTAATGTAATTGCAGTGCTGCTACTTAAAGAAGAGAGCAAGACAGGAGGCATCATGATTATAACAACGGGTACTAACCCGATACCGGAAATTGTACAGCGGGCACAGAGTCTTGCGGAACGTACGGGCTGTGTTTATGCTCCTCGTGGTACTCTTTCCTTACCCAAGCTTGTCGAACGTAGCAAGGACGAAGAGGTTCTGGTTGTACTGCAGGAAGCAGTCCGTCTCTTGCGGCCAGGAATGGCAACGATGGAGTTCCATCCCAGTATGGGGTTTGTCCGCGCTAAACGGATACTGAAGGGCGAGGTTGACCCCATGCTTACCGCTGCCGGGATGCTTCCCGGGGACAGTGTACTTGATTGTACTGCAGGTCTGGGTACGGATTCTTTGCTGTTTGCGGTCTATGGCAGCGAGAGCTCTATAGTAACCGCTCTTGAGAGTTCACTCCCGTTATACGGACTGCTGCTGGAGGGGATGAGTCATTATATCTCTGGACAAGAGAAAGTGAATGCAGCTCTGCGTCGTATTCATGTGGTGCATAGTGATCATTTGGACTATTTGCGGGCACAGCCGGATCGCAGCGTTGATATCATTTACTTTGATCCCATGTTCCGCGTGCCGCTGACCGATTCGGCGGCGATTTCTCCGCTACGCCAGTTCGCAAACGGAGACGCATTGTCGATGGTGAGTGTTGCTGAGGCGGTGAGAGTAGCCCGCAAAACCGTTCTTTTGAAGGAAAAAGCTTTAAGTGGTGAATTTGCACGGCTGGGCTTCACCGAGCTGCTCCGTAGTAATTCTAAAACATCGTACGGGGTGATACAAATTGACCAGTGAAACTAGACGCAAGGTGCTGGTGCTTCTGGGGCCAACTGCTGTCGGCAAAACAAGACTGAGTTTGGAGCTTGCTGCTGCATACGGCGCAGAGATCATTTCCGGCGATTCCATGCAGGTCTATCGGGGGATGGATATTGGTACGGCGAAAATATCACCGGCAGAGATGCAGGGGATTCCACACCATCTGATCGATATTCATGATCCGCAGGATGCCTACTCCGCAGCTGAATTTCAGGAGCAGGGTGGTCATCTGATTGAAGAGATTAGCGACAAGGGCAAACTTCCCTTTATTGTGGGGGGGACAGGGTTGTATATTGAGTCCTTGTGCTACGGATTTCGCTTCTCTGAAGCTGTGGCAGATGAAGCCTTCCGCAAGGAGATGGATGACTTTGCGGAAAGGGAGGGAGCGCTTGCACTGCATGCCCGGCTTGAGCTTGTGGACCCGGTCAGCGCAGCCAGATTACATCCGAATGACCGCCGGAGAATTATTCGTGCCCTGGAGATTCATCTCCAGACGGACACCACTCTTTCAGCTTCTCATGCGGCCCAAAATAAGGAATCACCCTATGATTTATGCCTCATAGGTTTGACAATGGACCGGAAAATACTATATAAACGTATTGAAGACCGAATTGACAGCATGCTGGCGGAGGGACTTGTCGCCGAGGTGAAAGGGCTGCTCGAACATGGCTACGGCAGAAGCCTTGTATCTATGCAGGGACTGGGCTACAAGGAGATTGCCTCCTATCTCGAAGGCGAAATGACGCTTGCTGAGGCTGTGACACTGCTGAAGCGCGATACTCGCCGATTCGCCAAGAGACAGTTGTCATGGTTTCGCCACATGAACGAAATTCAGTGGATTGACGTCGAAGGCGAACAAAACTTTTCTGAGAATTTTGCAAAAATACGTGCTATAATAGCAGGAAAGTTTCTCTCAGGTCTTGAATATACATCTGAACAATCTAATTGAACCATTGGGGGTACGTCATATGAACAAGTCCATTAACATCCAAGATACGTTCTTGAACCAACTGCGTAAAGAGAATATCCCTGCTACAGTATATTTGACCAACGGTTTTCAGATCCGAGGGATTATTAAAGCTTTCGACAATTTTACCATTGTCATTGACAGTGACGGTCGGCAGCAAATGGTGTACAAGCACGCAATCTCGACCTTTACACCGCAGCGTAGTGTTTCACTTATGCAGGATAGCGGAAGCGAAGAGTAATATTTTACAAGCTTGAAGTGAAACCTTTTTGTTTATAAATCGTTTAAATAGGGTAGATGAGAGAGCAACCTGAGAAGGTTGTTCTTTTCATTCGTGGATGACCATTTATAAATGGTTCCGAAAGGGAGTCAGGAGGCAACATGTCCAGAGAAGATATAACAAGACCGAACCGCAATAGAGATAGAGGATCGAATCCATCGAAACCTAAAAAGAAAAAGAAGTTTTTGACTAAGAAACGTGTGCTATGGAGTCTATTCTTTGCAACGGCGTTGGCGATTTTTTGTGCGCTTGGGGGTTATCTCTTCATTATGCTTAGCGGAGAGAAGCTGCTTGAGGAGAATCAGGATAAATTAACAATAAATCCAACAACGAAGGTATACGATCGCAATGCGAATCTTATCGGTGAATTATCACTCGAGAAGAGCGATCCTGTGGAATATGAGAATCTCCCTCCGCTGCTGGTCAGTGCCTTTATCGCTACAGAGGATAAACGCTTTCTTGAGCACAGTGGAGTCGACTTTTGGTCGATCGGACGCGCAGCAGTCAAGGATATTGCGGCACGAAGCATGGTTGAAGGCGGCAGTACCATTACGCAGCAGCTGGCCAAAAATATTTTCCTGACGCGGGATAAAACTTTTTTTCGCAAAGCGACGGAAGTTTCAATCGCAGTAGCTTTGGAGAATAACAATACTAAAGAGCAGATCATTACGATGTATCTGAACCGGATTAACTTCGGGGGGACCATTTACGGAATCAAAGCAGCATCCATCCGTTATTTTGGTAAAAGTGATTTGAATAAGCTCGAGATATGGGAGATTGCCACGCTGGCTGCGATGCCAAAAGGGCCTTCACGCTATAACCCACTCCGCAATCCGGAGCTTTCCAAGGAACGCCGTGCGGTGGTACTTCAGCTCATGAACGAGCAGGGTTTCATTACTGAACAGGAGATGAATGAGGCTAAGGCCGTAGATTACAATTATAAACCGCCGGAAAGCAAGCAGCGCTATCAGGCATTTATTGATTATGCAGTTGACGAGGCAGAAGACAAGTTTGGTCTGTCCGAAGACGATCTGAATATCGGCGGATACAAAATTTATACCACGATGGATAAGCATGCCCAGGAGACTGTTGAGGATGCTTTTGCCGATAGTGACAACTTTGAGAAGAGTGTGGACGATGAGCCGGTACAAGGTTCTATGACCATCATTAATCAGGAGAATGGCAGTATTGTGGCATTATTGGGCGGACGGAACTATGAGAAAAAAGGCTACAGCCGCGTTAACGGCAGCCGGCGTTCTCCTGGATCGGCCTTCAAGCCACTCGTTGCTTATGCACCTGCGCTGGAGTCCGGCAAGTTTACACCAGATTCTAGTCTTAGCAATGAGAAACAATGTTTCGGTAAATACTGTCCAAACAACCTGCATGGATATTCTTCGACCATCAGTATGAGTGATGCCTTGCAGAAGTCGGAAAATATTCCGGCTGTATGGCTTCTGAATGAGATCGGTGTGGATACCGGTTTTGAATTCGCCAAGAAGATGGGCATTGGTCTGGCAGATGAGGATAAGAATCTCTCTCTGGCACTCGGAGGTATGAGCAAAGGAACGAACACGCTGGAAATGGCTCAAGCCTACAGTGCCTTTGCGAATGGCGGAGAGTTACGAGATGCTTATACTATCAAATCTATCACGGATAGTACGGGTGAGACGGTTTATAAAGCTGATACGACACCAGAACGTGTCATGAGCGAAGTAACGGCTTACCAAATGACGCAAATGATGCAGAAGGTCGTGGAAGACGGTACCGGTAAAAAAGCGAAAATTAACCGTCCTGTTGCCGGTAAAACCGGTACGACCCAAAGTGGATATACGGGTATCAGCTCGAACCGCGATGTCTGGTTCGTGGGGTATACACCGGAATGGACCGCTGCTGTGTGGATGGGCTATGACAAGCCTAGTAAGCAGCACTTGCTCAAGAACAGCAGCCCTCTTGCGGCTGCATTCTGGGGTAAGGTCATGGAGGAGGCACTCCGAGATATTCCGGCGAAATCTTTCCCACATCCGGATAATGTCGATGCCTCTGAACCTACCGCAACCCCTGAGACTGCTCAGGCGGTTAGTGGACTGACAGCAGAGTATGATCCAACGATAATGACTGTTAACCTTAACTGGCAGGCTGTCCCTACTGCAGGCGTGGAATACCGAGTTTATCGCCGTGAGACGTCTGAGGCAGACTTTAGCCCATTGTTAAATACGGTATCTACAAATGCAGGGGATATTAGCGCCATGCCAGGTTTGACGTATGAGTATTATGTGAAGGTATATTATCCTGAATTGGATATAGAAAGCGAACCTTCCAACACCGCTTCTTTATCTGTGCAGGATGAACTGCCGACGCAAGAGCCAGAAGCCACACTTGATCCAAACCTGCCAACGGCAACACCTGAGAATGGTGGTAACAACGGTGGCCCAGGTAATGGAAATGGAGGTAATAACGGAAATGGCAATAACGGAAATGGCAATAACGGAAATGGCGGTAATCATGGAGGCGGAAATGGTGGAGAAGGAACACCACCAGATGCTACGCCACCTCCTGTACTAGAGACGCCTATCCCTACCCCACCCCCTGCGGCAACGTCAGACCCAGGGAATCCCGGTGCCGATAATGGTGCTATTGCCAATCCTGATCCGACAACGGGGATAGTTGACAATGGGGTCACTGCACCATAATACTCAACAGCTGTTTTAAAGATGAATTACACTGCCCTGGCAGACCTTGTGCTCTGGTTACATAGGAGTATAGGCTCTGCCGGGGCTTATTTATGAGTGATAGGAATTAAAAGTTGTATAATACAGGGATATTTTGAGTGTATCCGCTAAATGTGGTAAGCTGAAGACACCATACTGGAGAGGGTTATATCTATGAAACGTAAATTCGGAGACCGGGCCAACTGGCGCCGGATTACGCGCCGCCATTTTGCCTGCCGTTATGTGGAGAGCCGGGAATTCAACGGTTACATCACGCTGTACACCATCTACGGATTGAAAGAACCACTGTGGAAGAGCTATGGCAGGCATACATACCGCATTGCGGACAAAGGGTATTCGTGGCTGCAATATTTCCCTAAAGACAGTCACTATATTGTGACGGCTATGTTCGATGAAAGGCAGAATATCATTCAATGGTATATAGATACCTGCAAAGTTCAGGGTGTCACCGATCAGGGAGTTCCGTGGTTTGATGATTTATATCTGGATGTTGTAGTACTGTGGAATGGAGAGGTTTTTTTACTTGATGAGGATGAGCTCGAGGAAGCGTTGGAACGGGAAGATATTTCGGATAGCGATTACAATTTGGCCTGGAATACAGCTAACGCTATTCTTCACAGCATCGACGCTCACGCCTTTCCTTATTTCTCCCTCTCTTTGAAGCATCGTGCGGAATTGTTTCATCATGGAGAATTCAGGAGGAAATAAAATGGATTGGTATGTCTACGAAAGAGGCTCATCCCCGATTCGGAGGGTGAACCGAAAACGCCGGTTTTGGTCTAGACGCTTTTGGTTGATTGTTTTAGCAGCTCTTGTGATTTTGGGGTTGCTTTGGGGTGCTTTTGCCCTATGGAATATTAATCGTGCAGCTACAACCGACCCAATGAATCAAGCGGATGCAGGCATTATTCTAGGGATGTCTATGTGGGGAGATGAACCCAGTCCCGGGTTACAGGAACGTCTGGATTACGGGCTTAAGCTTTATCAGGCAGGTAAATTCTCGCATATTATTGTAACTGGTGGTTTGGATCAAGCTGATCTCAAATACACCGAGGCTCAAGGAATGCGTAATTATTTAGTTAAGCAAGGAGTACCGGACAGCGCCATTTATATGGAGAATAAGGCTACCAGCACTTACGAGAATCTTTCATTTAGCAAAGAGATTATGAATCGTGAAGGTTTATCTACGGCGATTATCATTACCCATACTTACCATGGTCGACGGGCTCAGGAAATTGCGGACGAGCTTGACTACAATAAGCCTCAACTTGGACTAACGGATTCTCAGGTTCTGTCTATGCTCCGCCATAAGACACGCGAGGTGTTGGCCTACACTAAATGGAAGCTCCAACAGTTATTCTTGTGATTTGTCCGAGAAAATCCCGAATCTGCTAATAAGACTTCATATGCTGGAATAGACTTGATTAGAGAAGTCAGCCCTGGATAATGAGGTGAACCCGATGAACGGACGCGTAGCGGCGGCAAGCGGGCGGGAGGAAGGCAGACCGTCACGACAAATCAATGTAGTATTGCGGAATCAGGAGCCTCCGGCTATTACCCATATAGTTGGAGATAGTCAGGTGGGACCTCCCAAGACGCCAGGCCACAGTAGCTTGTTTCAAGAATTAAGCCAAGAACTTGATGCCTTGGTAGGTTTGGATAATATCAAGGAACTGGTATTTGAAATATATGCGCTACTGCAGGTTGCCCAGATGCGCAGCGAAGCTGGGCTAGCGAGTGGTGGTCAAGCGTATCATATGGTGTTTAAGGGCAATCCAGGTACCGGAAAAACGACTGTGGCGCGAATTATCGCCAAGTTGTTTCAACGCATGGGTGTATTAAGTAAAGGTCATCTCATTGAGGTAGAAAGAGCAGATCTAGTAGGTGAATATATTGGACACACCGCACAAAAGACAAGGGATCTAGTTAAGAAGGCGCTGGGAGGCATCCTTTTTATCGACGAAGCTTATAGTCTGGCCCGCGGTGGTGATAAAGACTTTGGCAAAGAAGCAATTGATACACTTGTAAAGTCCATGGAGGATCATCGGAGTCAATTTGTGCTGATTCTGGCGGGCTACTCTGGTGAAATTGATTATTTTCTGATGAGTAATCCTGGCCTGCCCTCGCGCTTTCCGATTCAGGTCGAATTTCCTGACTATACACTTGACCAGCTGCTGCAGATTGCGGAATTGATGGCCAAGGAGCGCGATTATATTTTGATGCCACAGGCGATACTCAAGTTAAAGCAGCATTTGCTGCTGGAGAGAACCGAAGGCGTGCACGCTTTCAGCAATGCTCGATATGTACGCAACGCCATTGAGAAGGCCGTACGCGCTCAAGCTGTGCGCCTGTTGAACCAGTATGAGAGCATTAGCCCTGGGAAACAGGAGCTGATGAGCTTGCGAACAGAAGACTTTAAGCTGTAGATAATGTAATATGGACAATATTAAGTCATAAGGAGCACGGCATTCATGGCAATAACCACGCATGACACGGAAACAGAATTTCAAGACAGGGCTATACTGGTCAGTCTTGTCACAGATAAGATCAAACGTACTGGAATCGATCCAGAGCTTTCTCTGCAGGAATTAGTTCAGTTGGCGGAGACTGCAGGAGTTGAAGTGCTGGATGTGTTACGCCAGAATAAAGCAACCCCTGATTCGAAATGGTTTATTGGTAAAGGTAAGGTTGAAGAGCTTAGGATGATCGCTGATGGACTAGGAGCTACAACAGCTATATTTGATCAAGAGCTTTCAGGCGCTCAGGTGCGAAATTTGGAAGAAGCTTTGGATTTGAAAATCATCGACCGGACGCAGCTAATTCTAGATATATTCGCTGGGCGCGCGAAAACACGCGAGGGTATCATCCAAGTGGAACTGGCCCAAATGTCGTATCTGCTGCCCCGCTTGTCTGGCCAAGGTAAGAATTTATCCAGACTAGGTGGCGGTGTGGGCACAAGAGGTCCAGGGGAAACCAAGCTTGAGACAGACCGTCGCCACATCCGCGATCAGATTGTCGAGCTGAAACGGCTACTGGATGAAGTTGTGAAGACACGTGAGCTGCATCGTGAACGCCGTCGTAAAAGCGGGGCGGTACAGGTTGCTTTGGTTGGCTATACCAATGCCGGTAAATCAACACTTCTGAAACAACTTACGAATGCGGATGTATATATTGAGAACCAGTTATTCGCTACACTAGATCCTACTTCGCGTGTATTGCAGCTGCCCGGCGGCAAGGAAGTCGTATTAACGGATACCGTTGGGTTTATTCAGAATCTGCCCCATGATCTGGTAGCCTCCTTCCGGGCGACGCTGGAAGAAGTGAATGAAGCGGATCTGGTGCTGCACGTAGTGGATTCTTCTTCACCGATGCGCCAGGAGCAGATGGATGTAGTGCAGTCCATTCTGCAGGATCTTGGTGCAGCAAGTAAACCGCAGATTGTCCTGTTTAACAAAATTGATTTGTGTCAACCAGAACAACTGGAAATGTTGCCGACAGGTACGGGCTATCTGAAGATCAGTGCTTATAATCCTGAAGATCTGACCCGGCTTACAGGGATCATCTCAGATGAACTGGCCGGTGAAACGTTGGTTTTCCGTATTCCCGGAGATCGTGGAGATTTGTCCGCATTATTGTATAGAGTGGGTGAGATCTTAGAACAAAATTTTGACGAGAATGATGTTCTCTACAGCGTCCGCTTGAATAAAGAGGATTATGAAAAATGGGGTTATAAGTTAGTCGATTTTGTGGAACCGAACTAACAAAGCAGCTCACAACAAATAGTAAACTAATTATTGAACCACATTATAGCGTTAACTCACACAGGAAAGCGTCAGGAAACTGACGCTTTCCTGTCATTATGATGGCATGTGAATGTAAGGAGAGAATAGGGGAAATGGTAGTATTTGCAGAGGATATCTTACAGGCAGCAGAGCAAGCGGAAATCGAAATAGAGAGTGCGGTAAAGCTGCTGGACCGCGTGGTAGACAAGAACCAGTGGAAGGTAATAGAAGCGTTTCAACGGCATCAGGTCAGTGATTTCCACTTTGCTGGCTCTACGGGTTATGCATATAATGACCGGGGGCGGGAAGTGCTGGATCTCGTCTATGCGGACGTATTCGGTGCAGAGGCGGCATTAGTACGTCCTCATTTTGCTTCTGGAACACACACCATTTCAACAGCGCTCTTTGGCGTGCTTCGACCAGGGGACGAACTGCTCTACATCACCGGACGTCCCTATGATACGCTGCACAAGGTTGTAGGCAAGTCAGGTGACGGAACGGGGTCACTAGCTGATTTTGGCATTACCTACCGCGAGGTGGCCCTTACAGACGATGGGAAAGTGGACTGGGCTGAAGTGGCTCTATCTATTCATGCAAAGACTAAGGTGATCGGCATTCAGCGGTCGCGTGGTTATGATTGGCGGTCTTCCTTTACTATTGCTGAAATCGGTGAGATGACGTCTCAGGTAAAAGCACTAAAATCCGATGTTATAGTGTTTGTGGACAACTGTTATGGCGAGTTTACCGAAGAGCTGGAGCCACCGCAGGTGGGTGCTGATCTTGTCGCCGGATCATTAATCAAGAATCCAGGCGGAGGTATTGCTGAGACAGGTGGCTATATATGTGGTCGCCGCGATCTTGTCGAACTCTCAGCCTACCGCTTGACAGCTCCGGGTATCGGAGCAGAAGTAGGAGCGATGCTGGGAACAACCCGGGGGATTTACCAAGGGCTGTTCATGGCACCTCATACGGTTGGACAAGCCGTTAAGGGGAGTATTTTTGCTGCGGCTGTATTTGAACGATGTGGATTCACGACAAAACCCGCCTGGTACGAACCCCGCACGGATCTGATTCAGGCTGTAGCCTTTGACGGTCCGGAGCACCTGATAGCCTTTGTACAGGGAATTCAGCGTGCTGCAGCTGTAGACAGTCATGTGGTTCCAGAGCCGTGGGACATGCCTGGATATGAGCATCCTGTTATTATGGCGGCCGGTACCTTCATCCAGGGCGGGAGCTTGGAGTTATCTGCAGATGCGCCTATTCGTGCTCCATATATCGGATATATGCAAGGCGGTTTAACGTATTCCCATGTCAAATACGGAGTCCTAATGGCGCTACAAAGTATGCGAGATCAAAATTTGCTGAAATTGCAGAGTTGATTATTAGCAGGATAATGGATTGTCATCAACAAAAAAAGCCACTTCGTTGTTTGAAGTGGCTATCTTTTATTATAAAGGAACTACTCTTAGGTAAATAGTGATTATTGACGTAAAGTCTTTAATGCCCCACTCCAAGCGAGCACTTGATCCAGCATGGCATTCACATTAGCAACATGTAATTCAGCGGGTTTAAAAACAGTTCCGTTTTCAAAGTCTGTGAACAATGACAATAGTGGGTGTACACGAACGTCGGCTATTTGTAATTCTCCCAGAATACCGCGTAAATGTTCTGCTGCACGAGCTCCGCCAGCTGAACCATAGCTTACGATACCTGCAGCTTTATTGATCCATGCATCACGTGCATAATCCAGTGCATTTTTCAGAGATGCTGAAATACTATGGTTATATTCTTGAACAATGAATACGAATCCATCCAGGCCGGCGAGTTTTGAATTCCAAGCAGTGGCTTGCTCTGTAGCATCAACTTCTCCTAAAAGCGGAAGTTTGAAGTCTGCGATATCTACGATTTCATAATTTGCATCTCCACGCTGATCCGCAATCCCTTTTACCCATTCGCCTACTTGTGGACTCACGCGGCCTTGTCGTGTGCTTCCCAATATAATTCCGATGTTTAATTTACTCATTTCAGTCTCCTTCTTCGAAATTTAATAGCCCAACATATGTAAGGGCCTCTACGGTAAATTATAGCACTTAACCTTTTTAAAACATAACTATGGGCCATTATGAAATGTGCATTGTACTACGAACGTTTATTCGTATATAATAAAGTGACGGACGTTCGAAAGGGGTGAGTGGTTATGACCGCAGACTTGAACTTGAAATATTACGATCTTCCCAACTACGATGAGTTTGCATTGCAGGAACTTGGAGAATCACTAGAAGCAGCAGCGAGTAGCAAAAGGCCAACTACATTGATGGTTTTTAAGATAGGGGAGGTAACTGGAGTTATTGAAAAGATGGATGCCACAACCCGAAAGATTCACCTGCAAACGGAAGAACAAGGATTGTTTAAAATTCCCTTCTTAGAAATATGGAGTGTAGAAGATCCAGCATCTTAATGCTTGGATCTTTTTTTGGCTACACACCATTCGCCCACTTAGTAGATGGGTATTTTTGCTTGTCGATCGTTCAATGTGATATACTGCGGAAAAGTCCAGTCCTATATAGCTCACACTCACTTCACCTGGATTCCTGTAGATTACAATTGATGTTGTGAGAATATCTTACACACCATTGACACGCCAGAACAGGAAATGTACAATGAGATGAGAAAAAGATCATTGGAAGGTTGGATGAGTCATGGGTGATGAAATCCGCAGAAATATGGCATTATTCCCTATAGGAATCGTAATGAAGCTAACCGATTTATCTGCGCGACAAATTCGTTATTATGAGCAGCACGGCCTGATCGTACCAGCGCGTACTTCAGGCAACCAGCGTTTGTTCTCGTTTAATGATGTAGAACGATTGTTGGAGATTAAAGCTTTGATTGAGAAGGGCGTCAATATTGCTGGCATCAAGCAAGTGATGAATCCTGTCTCTAAGGAATCTGATGAAGCTACAGTTATAACCCCTGACACAGAGGTTAGACGTAGAGAATTGTCCGACTCCCAGCTCCATCGTCTGTTGAAGCAAGAACTGGTTTCCGGTAAAAGACCGGGACAAGTTTCTCTGATTCAAGGTGAGCTATCCCGGTTTTTTAATAAATAAGATAAAGAAGCTTGAAAGGGAGAGGGTAAAGTGAGCTTTTCTAAAGAGGATATAGTGCGCATTGCCAAGGAAGAAAATGTCCGTTTTATTCGTCTGCAATTTACCGACCTGCTCGGTACAATCAAGAATGTAGAAATTCCAGTAAGTCAGTTAGAGAAAGCACTTGATAACAAAATGATGTTCGATGGCTCTTCCATCGAAGGTTATGTACGTATCGAGGAATCTGACATGTACCTGTATCCTGACCTTAGTACTTGGGTAATCTTCCCGTGGGTGACCGATAATCGTGTGGCACGTATGATTTGTGATGTGTACATGCCTGATGGTACTCCTTTTGCTGGAGATCCACGAGGTATTCTCAAACGTTGCTTAAATGAAGCCAAAGAAATGGGTTTCACTGCTATGAACGTAGGACCTGAACCTGAATTCTTCTTATTCAGAACGGATGAAAAAGGTAATCCTACCACGGAATTAAATGATCAGGGTGGATATTTTGATTTGGCGCCGATGGATCTTGGGGAGAACTGCCGCCGCGAAATCGTATTGACACTTGAAGAAATGGGCTTTGAAGTTGAAGCCTCTCATCACGAGGTAGCTTATGGCCAGCATGAGATCGACTTCAAATATGCTGACGCAATCAAAGCTGCTGACCAAATTCAAACCTTTAAGCTTGTCGTGAAGACGGTTGCCCGCCAGCACGGCTTGCATGCAACATTTATGCCTAAACCTTTATTTGGAATGAACGGATCAGGCATGCACGCTCACCAATCCTTGTTCAAGGGCGAAGAGAATATGTTCTATGATGAAAGCGATTCTCTTGGTTTGAGTAAAACTGCACGGTACTACATGGCTGGCATATTGAAGCATGCACGTGCTTTTGCTGCCATTACGAACCCGACAGTGAACTCTTACAAACGTCTTGTTCCTGGTTATGAAGCGCCTTGTTATGTAGCTTGGTCCGCGAGCAATCGTAGTCCAATGATTCGTATTCCAGCTTCAAGAGGGCTTAGCACACGCGTTGAGGTCCGCAATCCAGACCCGGCAGCTAACCCGTATCTCGCACTTGCTGTAATGTTGAAGGCAGGGCTCGATGGCATTAAGCGCAAACTTGATCTTCCAGCTCCAATTGACCGTAACATCTACATCATGTCTGAGGAAGAACGTATTGAAGAAGGTATTCCAAGCTTGCCAGGAGATTTGAAAGAAGCGTTGAGCGAAATGATTCGCAGTCATGTGATTACAGAAGCACTCGGCGAACATGCGCTTGCACATTTTTATGAACTGAAAGAAATCGAATGGGATATCTACCGCACCCAAGTCCATGAATGGGAAAGAGCGCAGTACATGACTCTTTACTAGAAGATTAAAGACTAAACCCTAGATGCTGAATGCAGCGTCTAGGGTTTTTGTGTGTGGAAGATATAGCTGAATTCACTAAAGAGAGGCAATTACATTCCATAATACCCAAACGTACCTGAGTGATTCTTCATATTCTAAGTTGTATTTAATTATAAGGAGGGAATATGATGGGTGACTTTGCTGGAGGGTTTACTTCAACGAGTGCAATTCTGGTGCTATTTATCTTGTTAGTAATCATTTCTAAGGCTTTCTTGATCTAACCTAATTCATAGCCCATTTCCTATTTCCGTCAATCCACTATGGACTGACGGATTTTTTAATGAGAATAGGATGCTATTTCTTCAGTTTTGCCAAAGCTTTATTCATTTGCTCTTCATTTGATTTAATACTGTCACTATCGGCGGCATGTACACCTTGGTACGTATATTTTGTGTTTTGATAAAAATCGACGGCAAAATCACTTATCGCTTCATCATCACTATGCTGATCTCCTACAACAATAGCTTTAAATATATTGTTCAGCATATACTCGGCATCTTTGATATTAGCCAGATAGTTCTCGGATGTGTATTCCTCAACAATGGACGATTCGAAATCCAGTAATTCATCTTTACTCGGTTTGTAATTCCTTGCTAATGCTTCAGCAGCTGTAGATTTTTCTGTAGCCGATGCATCTGATTGAGCAAGTCTTTTTAGCGTGGATTCCCAGTTTTCATTCGTCTGTTCAGTCGTTGCTGGTATATCGCTTGGCACATTTGTAGGGGGTTCTGTTGTTTGTGTTGGTTCAATAGTAGCAGTAGGAACTGCCTGGTCTATTGTTGTCTTCTTGCCTCCATTGGTGATGACCAAGAATCCTACAAGCACAATGATGATACACCAGAACAACCACTTTCTGTAAAATGGAATTTTCATGTTGTTCCTCCCTATGTCTAACGCTCATTCTTAATCCAGTTTACCAATGAAGTCGTGGGATAGCCATTTGTTCTTCCAAAAAAATATTTAGGTAAAATTCAGCGGAGATTTATGTGCCTTTAAGGTTCAGGGGTTATAGTTAAGGCCTCCACTCCCCGGTGGATTCATTCTTTCCTAGATCCTACCAAACATTTGGTAGGATCTTCTCTTATTGAACAGAGCTCTGTGAGTTATATTTCGAGGCCAAAAGCGTGCCCCAGCTTTTCTGTTTCTAGAATAAGCTCAGGGTGATCAGAGGGAAGAATACAGTAGCAACGGGTATGTGAAACTTTAAAGGTTCATTCAGAAACCTACTGTCATCCATGTTAATTCATCTCCTGATTTAAGTTTCTATGAGATAAACTAAATTAAGTATAAATAATTGGTTGTATAATTATTATCTCTCTCATATCTGATAATTACCCAATAGAGCGGGCATAGAATAAAATTTTGAAAAATAATGATTTATTAAAATACTTTTATAAAGTATTATATTAAGTGAGGTGATTATTGTAGTATGGAGAATATCGGAGGAAATGCTCTTGTCACTAGGGAGGTTAACGTCAATTTGGTGCGCAGAGTCTTGAAGGAGAAACAGCAAGCAACCAAACGAGAAATTGCTGAGACAACAGGCTTGAGTGTGGTGACAGTCGCTACAGTGCTGCAGCATTTGGTGAAGCACAATGAAGTTCTCGAGTCTGGGGTGATTTCATCCAGTGGAGGAAGACCTGCGCAACAATATACATACAACGAGGAGTACGCGCTTGTCTTCATTGTCTATCCGTATGAGAAGGAAGGTTGTACCTTTATTCATGGCACCGTTGTTAATCTTTCTGGAAAAAGCATGTACGAAACAGATGTATTGGTGGAATATGTAGATTTGGAAAGCTTTGAACAAATCATAGATCAATGTATTAATCTGTATCCTTCAATACAGGCGCTTGGCTTCGGTTTACCCGGTGCAGAATATGATGGGAAAATGATTGTGTCAGACTATGAAGCCTTACTGGGCATTCCGGTTACAGAGCATTTTAGAACGCGCTATCAAAAACCAGTTGTCATGGAAAATGATGTGAATGCTGCAGTTATTGGGTTCTGCAGACGTACGCAGGTGGCTACTGATGCTTCCATAGTCTATTTGTATTTTCCTGAGAAATTCCCTCCGGGTGCCGGTATTTATCTTCATGGGAAGCTATACAGGGGGAGACGGAATTTCGCCGGTGAAGTTGCCAATATACCATTGGGGATAGCGTGGGGGGAAGCAGCCTTGCTGAGCTCACCAGAACGGCTATGTGAAGCGATAGCAAAACTTACGGTGGCAATCTGTAGTGTGCTGAATCCTGATGCTGTAGTGCTGTATGGAAGTTTTTTAAGTAGGGAGCATATCCTCCATGACCTCACCCAAAGATGCAGTACACAACTTCCTGCAAGTGCGATGCCAAAGCTGTTGCTTTCCGAGGATTTTGCAGCTGATTATAGAGAGGGAATGATTGTGCAAACGCTAAGTACGCTGGAACCAGAGTTACATTTAATTAAATATGACAGTATGGGTGGGAATCGCTAATGGCTACATTATTCTTAATCATTATCTATTTAGCTTTCATTAGTTTGGGATTGCCTGATTCTATGCTGGGAAGTGCGTGGCCGGTCATGCAAATCGAGTATGGAACACCCATTGAAATGGCTGGTGTGCTCTCCATGGTCATTGTGGCTGGTACGATCATCTCCAGCTTAGCAAGTGAGGCTGTGCTCAATCGATTGGGTACTGGAAAGGTCACTTTTATTAGTGTTGCAATCACTGCTGTTTCGCTGTTAGGCTTCTCCCTATCACCCTCTATTCTATGGCTTGCTATCTGCGCCTTGCCGCTTGGACTAGGTGCGGGGTCAATTGATGCCGGGTTGAACAACTATGTGGCTACCCACTACAAAGCGCACCATATGAGCTGGCTGCACTGTTTCTGGGGGGTTGGAGCTATGCTCGGACCTATAATTATGTCCCATAATATAGCAGGCGGGCATTCTTGGAGAGATGGCTATACTGTCGTTAGCATGATTCAGTTCGGATTGGTTGTGGTGTTATTCCTCACACTACCATTATGGAAACGGGTTGAGCAAACGAACCATACAGTGGAAAAAGAGGAACAAAACATATCCATCGATACATTTCTTCCTGAGACCCATGAGAAACCCTTGAAGATTAAAGGTGTTAAGTTTGCCCTATTTACTTTTTTATTTTATGTGGGCGTTGAAGCTACGATGGGGTTGTGGGGGAGTAGTTTTCTTGTGAATGTGAAAGGACTGTCTGCCTCATCGGCAGCGCAATGGGTATCTATGTATTATGCAGGCATAACAGTAGGCAGGTTGCTCACCGGATTCGTAACTTTTAGATTCAGCAACCGGGATCTTATCCGTGCGGGACAAATGATAGCTTTACTAGGGGCTATATTACTGGTAATACCGTTACCGGAGATATTTTCGCTAATTGGTTTTATTTTGGTTGGCTTAGGATCTGCCCCAATATTTCCTTGTATGCTGCATGAAACACCAGTCCGCTTTGGGAAAAAGCACTCCCAAAAGATCATGGGCTATCAAATGGCTGTCGCCTATGTAGGAGGAGCAATCTTACCGCCGCTGCTGGGATGGGTGGCTGCCCATACCTCTTTTATTATATTTCCGTTTGTCATTGTAGCCTATATTATTATTATGCTCATTAGTTCAGAGAGAATAAATAGCCTGATGAACAAACGTCAGACGATTTGACATTATTTATAAGAGTGTACAACCTGAATGCAGGAAGTGATATACTCTTTTGTGAAGTTATAACATCCGAACTATGTTCATATAGGAGTGATATCATGAGTAATACCTATAAAGTCCTGTCTACAGATGCCGACCTGTTCACCGCAGCGCTCGCACAAGTTCAAGTATATGTTATCCAGAAGAACAAGGAGCAGCCGGATTGTATTGTAGATTATTGTGGACCGATTCGAGAGTATACACCGGATTTTGTGAATATGGGTGATATTAATTATAGAAGAGCTGGATTTGAATTCCGTGTTCATATTCCTAAAAAAGCATTTTGAGCATCCCTCGGAAAATATCAGATGAGCAAGTTTTCAGAGGGACGCGCACAAAATAGATTACAAGAAATTAAAAGCTGTTATTTGATCAGCATAAACAATCAACTGCTTATATTCAATCGCGAGCTCATGGTTGGCGAATGGTCTTACAATAACGTTATCTAGGACTATGAAGTTATAATTGAAGTTCTTGTCCGGATGCTCAGACTCCAGATACGATATGTACTCGTCTACAATGACATCATCCATTAACGATTTTAGGTTGAATAGATCATCCTTATTGGAACTGTTGGGAGATACATTTCCTTGAATACTGCCAAAGGCCGTAAGCAGGTTAACCTTTCGCTCACTAACGAGCTCGTTGTTTAATAATAAATTGGAGAGCTTCCCCAGTGTATCCACCTTAAAATCCACGAGGGTTCTTATTTTTGAATTATTCAATCCTGACACTTCCCTTCAAGTATTTATACCAGTTACAATATTCGACATATAATTGCAAAAGTCCTCGCGGATCAGTAAAAATATTTAGAAGTTGCAAGAGGCTGCCCTAGAAGCCATTTCCATGTATTGTAGGACAGGCCCCTTTTTTAATCTCTTATGGTCACTCGGGTTCCTACAGGAAGTATGGCTGCGAGAGCTGTAACGTCCTCATTATACATGCGTATGCAGCCATGGGAGACCTCTTTTCCGATGGAGGCAGGGTCATTGGTTCCGTGGATACCGTAATGCGGTTTCGATAATCCCATCCAAAAGGCTCCGAACGGGCCACCAGGGTTAGGCTGCTTGTTGATTATAGTATAATCGCCCAAGGGAGATTGGGTCAGCATTTTACCAATCCCTACAGGAAACCCTCTGACAACGGTATTATCATCAAGCAGATATAACATACGTTGTGATAAGTCAACGATAATTCGATAATTTGGCAACGTATTCGTCACTCCCTTCAGGATAGAGTATGTGTGGAGTGTCAGGGCTGTTAATACAATAAGGGCATTGTAAGGTTGCGCGTAGTGAAGATTTGTTAAACATATATTCATTATCTAAATAAAGACTAAAGGCTGTTCCGCATAGAAGCGAAACAGCCTTTAGTCTTTATTGGAGGAGGGCATGATACTAGTGGATATCGCGGAACAATCCGATCACTCTGCCCAAGATGGTAACGCGGTTTAGACGTAAGGGTTCATAGGCGGAATTCTCTGGTTGCAGGCGTATATGATCACGTTCTTTATAAAAAGTCTTAACGGTTGCCTCATCTTCTTCGGTCATAGCTACAACGATATCTCCGTTATCGGCAGTTTGCTGTTGACGCACGATAACATAATCACCATTCAAAATACCAGCGTCTATCATACTGTCACCAAGTACAGATAACATAAATACTTTGTTGTCACCAATGAAATGAGCAGGTAGTGGAAAGTAATCTTCAATATTCTCTGTGGCTGTAATTGGAATTCCGGCTGTGACTTTACCGAGAACAGGAACACGGGTAACTGTTTGGGAAAATTGATGAACATTATCGGAATCATCTTGACCAAGCACTTCAATCGCACGTGGTTTCGTTGGGTCACGACGGATTAGACCTTTCTTCTCGAGCCGGTCCAAGTGACCGTGTACTGTTGAACTGGAGGCAAGGCCAACGGCTTCACCAATTTCGCGGACGGAAGGTGGATAACCCTTGCTGCGGACTTC
This sequence comes from Paenibacillus monticola, assembly GCF_009664975.1. Taxonomy (GTDB): domain Bacteria; phylum Bacillota; class Bacilli; order Paenibacillales; family Paenibacillaceae; genus Paenibacillus_AQ; species Paenibacillus_AQ monticola. Next base: position 184,326 of record NZ_WJXB01000005.1, on the reverse strand, counting down.
GTTACGTATAAATTCCAGGATCGCCAGCTGGCGACTCGAAATCTTGGACATCGGAATCAACCCCATATAGTAATGTTTGGGAAAATTATAACATAGAACTACCGTTCGCACAAACATAAGTTCTAATCTACCCATTTAAAATGAAGAAGAGTGGCTAAATATTGATATTTTATAATATAGAACTGGGAAATTGGCATCCTGAAAAAAGAGAACAATTGTTCGAAAAAAGCTATTGATCAAAACACATGTTCGTGTTATATTATTTTTGAAAGTAAGAACAAGTGTTTGGAGGGCGATGTTTGATGATGAAGTATAGCACATACCGCAGTATCTATGATGAGGCTCAGAAGGTCGAAGCAGTTGGGCAGATTTCTGTATCTGATAGATTGAAATTAAGTAGAGAAATTACGGGTCGACTGGTAGATAGAGTGTTGAAGATGTTCAAACAAGATCAATTGGTAAAGTTAGCCTTAATAATCCTACTTGTGGTATCTGGCTTTACGGTGGTTGGCAATGTTTTTGCAGGATCAGTGTCTTTAATGAAACAAGAGAAGCGGGTTGTTGTGGAACGTGGAGATACCCTTTGGAGTATCGCACTTGAGAATAAACCGTCTGATATGAAAACGGCTGTATATATAGAAGGAATTAAACGATTCAGTGGATTAGAGGACAGCAATATTAAGGCTGGAGATATTATTACATTGCCTATTTATTAATTTATTATGAACAGCACACATGAATAAGACAGAGCTTGCAGGGAGTAGACCTTGACAAGCTCTTTTTCTCATGGCAAAGTTAGAATGAATTTATTAGGGGAGGGGAAAGTTTTGGACTTCGATAAAATGGTCGCACGCATTAACGAATTAGCACGCAAGCAGAAGAGTGATGGCCTTAGTGAAGAGGAAACGGCTGAACGCGCCAAGCTCCGCGAATTGTATCTTGCTAATTTCCGCAGTAATTTCCGTACTCAGCTGAATACTATTGAAGTTGTAGATAATGATGAGCATGGACAAGGCAACAAGGGGCTAAAGCATTAGCTCCTTTGTACCTTTTCATAGATATTACAGTATGACTAGGGGGAAATGACATGGCCCGTTCTTGGGAAAGAATGGTTCAACGCAACACGCAGAATATTAATAAGCAAAGAAAGAAACAGGGCAAGGAGACTCTTTACGCTACGAAAACCCCTGCAAAGAATGTTGATGTTTTTAAAGGACGCAATATTGTGTTTCCAGTCGTTTTATTTGCGCTTGGTGTGATGTTTTGGGCAGTGGGAACGATAGATTCGCAAAGGTCTGAGGGTCTTCTAGCCAACTGGCTGGGTGTTGTACTTTACTTTGTTCTGGCGGCACTTATCTATTTCCGTCGGCCATACTTAAAAGTAGATCGCAACAAACTCTCCACGTCCAAATTCAATCGTGAACGTTTTCTGCCTGCTGCTGAAATTGAGAACATCACTCTTTCGCGTGGTGCGGTTACGATTAAGCATAAAGGCAAACGGACAAGATGGGTTTTCACCAGACTGATTAACCGTTATAACACGTCCGCCATGGGTGAACGGCTGGAGCAGTTTGCAAAGGCTAACAACATTGAAATCGAACACCTATAACATTAGAGTCCATCTTAGGGAGAAGGAGCGCTATAATGCCGATTGCCGCTGTACTATTTGACCTTGATGATACACTGTTATGGGATGACCGGAGTATTGAAGAAGCGTTCCGGTTTGCCTGTGAAGCGGCTGGAGACTCCATTAATCCTCAGGAACTTGAAGTTGCTGTCCGCAGGGAAGCAAGAGGTCTGTATGAATCTTATGAGACCTTTCCGTTCACTCAGATGATCGGGATTAATCCCTTTGAAGCTCTTTGGGCTAACTTCACTGCAGGGGAGCAACCGGAATTCCGCAAGTTGGAGCAGCTTGCACCGGCGTATCGGAAAGAATCTTGGAGACGTGGACTTGCAGCTCTGGGTGTGAATGATGAAGCGTTAGCTGAGACGCTAGCTGCTAAATTTGCCGCAGAGCGCCGCAGTCGCCCTTATATTTATGAGGAAACGATCCAGGTGCTAGAACAGCTACGTGGAGAAGTGAAGCTACTACTGCTTACAAATGGCTGCCCAGCCCTGCAGCAGGAGAAGCTAGATGGTGTACCGGAGTTGATTCCATACTTTGACCATGTTGTTATTTCGGGGGATTTTGGCAAAGGCAAGCCTGACAAGGATATCTTCTTACATGCGCTTGAACTGCTTGAGATAACACCGGAGCAAGGAATAATGGTTGGTGATAAACTCACCACGGATATTCGTGGAGGACTGGCAGCGGGTTTGACTACAGTCTGGATTAATCGGACTGCCAAAATTCCAGACCCGGCGATCCACCCCGACTATGAAATTGGACATCTTTCTGAGCTCCTTCCGCTAGTACAATCTCTATAATGAACAGTTAGAAAGTCAGTGTCCCTTATAGGGATACTGACTTTTTTTTGAAAGTACATATTAAGATTGCTCAACAATTGTGTGAATTATGTCATTAATAACTAAGTGATTGAGATTCTGAAAACCCGTATAACATCAATGTTTATAAAGAGTTTTTAAGCGAATATTCGTTACGTGAGTATATATGTCCAAGCTTGTTTTTGGGTCATCATGTCTGACGCGGTCCATATTGGTTTTTGAATCAATTTAAGAGCCTGCTTCCAGGCTTGCCTCGATTAGTAATGTAATATGTGTATGCGGAAAATATGTGGGGCTAAAAGACGGCTTGCAAAGCGGAAGAATTCTGAAAATGCATCGTTGGCGATGTGAGTACCTCAAATTAAGCAGCAGTCCTCTATAGATTATGTACGATTGATTAAACAATGAGATATTGTGCGCCAAGTATGATAATCATTTGCACCTAGTCCTATTGTTATTGTTCCAGCAAATTTTATATACCCTATCCACGAATCGCTAGGTTCACGATCATCATAGCACTACCAAGTAATAAACAAAAAAAGAACATTTTATCAAGCCTTATTCAACTCTGCTCTCAAAATCTGTGATGAAGTAGCGCCCTGCTTGAGTTAGCCTACTTTCATTAACAAAGACCATCTTAATTCGATTTAGTAAGCCGCCTCGACTGAAAGTAATATTTGTTGCAAAGTCTGCTTTGTTGATCTGTTCTAAAGCAGCATGGAAATCTTTCTTTTCAACGCCTATTTCTCGGAATTCAGGTTGTTCTTCTTGCTCGATATATTTCAAAATCAGATATACAATAGCTTCACTTTTTTTATTTTCATTATAAAAAATCCTTTCAGAGTCCAAGTAAGGCATGACTGGTACGGCGTAACACAAATGAGGGCATAGCCCCAGAAAGGATATGACACATGAAGGTTGCACTATCCTGGCAGCAAGTCCCCGCACTCGAGGCAGGAATATTATCAGAGCTATGAATCTGCAGAAGATGATTTGGAACGTGCGCGACGTTTAGTAGTCAGACTGTGGAAAGGCAGATGCTTGGAATATCTGATCAAAAAAAGACACCATAAGGTGTCTTAGTACAGATGCTTTTCGCTCGGATCTCACGAGCTCGTCAGTGAACTGAGTTCAAAAGCAAGACCGGCTACGGCAAACAAATGAATAGATACATTAATATTAATGTTGAAATTTGCGGCAATATTAATATTCATAGATAACCACGCTCCTACAGTGAAAATAAACATCAAGACAACAATATAGAGCTTTTGGCTTGCCATCATCAGTGCAGAGTAGCCATCCTGTACAGACACTTTAAGCGTTTCGGCAATAAGATTGTACTACAATTTTTTGTGATTTGTAAAGAAATGACTGTATCTAACATCGAAATTTTAGTTTTAATTGATGATTCTGTCTAAACATAAATGTCTATATTTGGGATTGGATTTCTTTATTCATGATTTATACATATATATATTACATATAAGTAAAAAGTTACTGCGTATACATAGAACATATGTTTGGTTATAATACAAACAGACGTTCCTATATTCGGAGGCGACCCATTATGAAAATGAATGTCGGTCAAACCATTGAAATTATATACCAAAGCAAAGCCGGGAAGATCACGCAGCGGAAGATTGAGATCATAGGCATCCGAGACGGACGTATCCGGGCGAACTGTTTGACCACTGGAGCCCCCCGGGTGTTTTTGGTTTCGAGTATTCTGGCCTGGCAACAGGTGACACAGAAACGCTATGCTTAAAGATCGTGTTATCCTGCTGTCTGATTGCCAAAGTTTCTATGCCTCAGTGGAGAAGGCAGCCCATCCCGAATATCGAGATAGACCAATCGCTGTAGGAGACCCAACCCGCATGAACGGCATTGTGTTGGCTGCCTGCCCCATCGCCAAAGCCCAGGGAGTAACAACGGCATCTAGAGTAGGGGAAGCCATGACAAAATGCCCGGGGTTGATCGTTGTCCGGCCCCGCATGGGGACTTACATTAAAGTATCACTCTTGATATCGGAGATATATCGGACCTATACCGACCTGGTAGAACCCTACAGCATCGACGAGCAGTTCTTAGATGTTACGGGTTCACTTGCTTATTTTGGAGGATCGCTACAAGATATGATTCGGAAAATTCAGCATCATGTTTTGCTTTCAACAGGAGTTTGGACTCGGGTAGGTATTGGACCGACAAAGACACTTGCTAAGACAGCAACTGATAATTACGCTAAAAAAGCAGCGGGCGGAATTTATGAACTTACGTATGACCGGCTGGAGTCCACGCTTTGGACATTGCCGGTACAGGATATGTTTATGGTTGCAGGCAGAATGACCAGGAATTTTTGGCGCATGGGTATTACCACAGTTGGAGATATTGCCCGCATGGAGCTGGGAGAGTTTAAGCGGAGAATGCGCACGACCATGGGCAAGCAGAGCGATATCCAAGCGGAATATTATTGGCAGACTGCCCGTGGAATAGATCCTAGCCCCGTAGTAACTGGAATACGGCACCAAATCAAATCGGTCGGGCATGGCAAGGCTTTGCGCTGGAATTTGTATACCCGACTACCTGAAATTGAGGTCGTCTTGCTGGAACTGGTGATCGAGGTTTGCCAGCGGGCGCGGAAATACCGGTATATGGGAGCGGTGGTCTCTATCGCGGTGTCAGAGACGGACGGCAACAAATCAAACTCATATAGCAGACAAATGACAATGCCAGAGCCTTCCTCTTTAACTCATGAGGTGGCAGCGGCGGCATATCGCTTATTTGTCAATCATTGGACCGGTATGCCTGTAAGTCGATTAGCTATATCTATATCTCAGTTGACCGATGACAGAGTCATGCAACTCACCTTATTCGATGACCGTATCCGAACATACAACCGCGAGCGAGCCATTGATCAGATCAAAACCCGATACGGTAGCCGAGCGCTCATTCGCGCATCCTCGTTACTCGAATCTGGAGTTGCCCTGGAAAGGGCCGAACAGATCGGAGGACACTATAAATGAGTAAATTAGATGAAAATGAAAGATGGAAATCCAAAATGGTAATGACAGAGCACGTTGAGCAATATGAGCAAAAGCAAGAGGATGAGGTAAGGAAGTTGATAACTATTGATGAGCGAACGATGGTTCGTGACCTCATTTTACTTCCTTACATTGATACCATGGTTAGTAAGAGCCTGAAGGAGATCGAGCACTCCAGCAACATCCTCAAACGCGCCTATTTGATGGCCGGTCAAACCATCCAACGCAGGATTATGCAGGATACCTATCAGTTGCAAAAAGAGCTGAAGCAGCGGAATATCAGGGTGCTAGCGGATGAACAGGAGGAATTCTTAGTGTATTACAAAATTTTTTGCCGAGGCTATCAGGAACGTTTTGGCTTAACACGTGATGTTATTCGATCTGAGATAAGCCTGCGGCTGACAAAGTATACAGCGGAGGTAGGTGAACTGTTGAAAAATAATTCAAAAAAGGATTAGCTATATAAAAATTCCCTGTCAGTGATTATACTGACGGGGATGTTTTGTCTTTGGGAGAATGCTCGGTATCATGAGTGGCAACTCGATTTGCAGCGGAAACTAGAAGTACTATGGTTGACGGGGCGGGTCCCAAAGATTTAGTCTGTATAATAGAAGGAACGTGAATTACAGCTTTTTTTGAGTGCTTTTGGTTAATGAAATCACAAAAAGATCACTATAATGCTTTTCGCCACTTTATCTTAAATGATAAAAATAGCTCGTTAGTATCCATAACCAGTTAAAATAGGCACTTGATTTACACTGATTTATGCTGAGTCACTCGTTAAACATATGTGTATAATAGAACAAGAAAGCATTACGCCAGATGTCAGTATAGATCCGCCCTACACTTAAACCGGGAGGATAACAAATGATGATCCGCAGGAAAATGGTCTTTCTATTATCAGTTGTCACTATTTTGGGGCTTGGGGGTTGCTCCTCAGGTAGTCATGGACAGTCCCATATGAATAGCGCGGATCTTTCCATGGTTGCGATTAAGGTGGAGTTACATTGGAATCCAGATGAGGTTTCCGTCAATCAAAAGGTGACTTTTGAAGCTGCGGTGACACAAGATGATCAGCCAGTTGATGACGCGAAAGAGGTTAAGTTCGAAATTGTTAATAAAGCTGATGCTACACAGAACCTGGAGCTGAATGGGAAGTCTGCGGGAAACGGGTTGTATAAGGCCGAGGGTGTACTCAAGCTAGAAGGTTTGTATACGGTCACTTCCCATGTAACTGCACGAACGCAGCATTCTATGCCAAGTAAAGAGCTTACCGTACAACCATAAATGGAAAGGGCGGGATTATCCGCCACAGAATACGGATTATGCAGGGTGGAAAGGAAGGCTTTCCGAATTCCCTTAATTCTGCTAAACTTACTTTATTGTTTTACTGGGGGGATTTGAAGTTGGCTAAATTTACACTTGCTGAAAGCTTGCAGCAACGCATATTAATTCTTGATGGTGCTATGGGTACCATGATCCAACAGGTGCCACTTACCGGCGAAGATTTCGGCGGAGAAGACCTTGATGGTTGTAATGAAATGCTGGTGCTTACCCGGCCGGAGGTTATTCAGAAAATACATGAGCAGTACCTGGAAGCTGGTGCTGATCTCATCGAGACTAATACATTCGGTGCAACGTCAGTAGTTCTTGCTGAATATGATATTCCGCAGCGGGCACGCGAGATCAATCTGGTGGCCGCGCAATTGGCTCGGAACGCCGCAGATAAATATGATACGCCTGATCGTCCCCGTTATGTTATAGGGGCCATGGGTCCAACAACTAAGACGCTTTCCGTTACCGGTGGTGTAACCTTTCAGGAGCTTGTAGACAGCTATGAGGAGCAGGCTGTGGCGCTGATTGATGGTAAGGTTGACGCTTTGCTATTGGAGACTTCTCAAGATACTTTAAATGTGAAAGCCGGAAGTATTGGTATCCGTAATGCTTTTGAGAAGACGGGTATCACGCTCCCAATCATGATCTCGGGCACAATAGAGCCTATGGGCACAACATTGGCTGGACAGAATATAGAATCCTTTTACATTTCACTGGAGCACTTGAAGCCGATTTCGTTTGGACTGAATTGTGCGACCGGACCGGAGTTCATGCGTGATCATATTCGTTCGTTATCTGAAATTTCGTCAGCAGCAGTAAGCTGCTACCCTAATGCGGGATTGCCGGATGAGAATGGGAACTATCATGAATCACCGGAATCACTTGCCCATAAGGTTGCAGCTTTTGCTGAGAAGGGCTGGCTTAATATTGCCGGAGGCTGCTGCGGAACAACACCAGAACATATTCGCAAAATGGCAGAAGCACTTTCCCAATTCCCTCCACGTCCACTTACGGGAAGTCATCCACCTGCATTGTCAGGTATTGAGCCTATCTATATTGAAAGCGATAATCGTCCATATATGGTCGGAGAACGCACGAATGTACTTGGTTCACGGAAGTTCAAACGTTTGATCGTTGAAGGTAAGTATGAGGAAGCGGCAGAAATCGCCCGTGCTCAGGTCAAGAGTGGAGCACAGGTCATAGATGTGTGTGTACAGGACCCTGACCGTGATGAGACTGAGGATATTAAGCTTTTTCTGGATTTGGTTGTGAAAAAGGTTAAGGTACCCTTAATGATTGACACCACTGATCCCAAGGTTATTGACTTGGCCTTGCAGTACTGCCAAGGTAAAGCAATAATTAACTCTATTAACCTTGAAGATGGTGAAGAAAAATTCGAGTTGGTAACTCCACTTATTCATAAATATGGCGCAGCTATTGTGGTAGGTACTATTGATGAGACAGGACAGGCTATTAAAGCGACCGACAAGCTGGCAGTCGCTATACGCTCCCACGATTTGCTGGTCAACAAGTACGGTCTGGCCGCAGAGGATATTATTTTTGATACACTAGTCTTTCCTGTGGGCACTGGTGATGAGCAATATATCGGTTCGGCCAAAGAAACCATTGACGGGATTCGCTTAATTAAAGAAGCACTGCCAGCTGTGCATACGATTCTGGGGATCAGTAACGTCTCCTTCGGTCTGCCGGAAGCGGGGCGCGAGGTGCTGAATTCTGTATTCCTGTATGAGTGCACCAAGGCGGGTCTTGATTATGCGATTGTTAATACGGAGAAGCTGGAACGCTATGCCTCTATACCTGAAGAGGAACGTTATTTAGCCGAGCAGTTGATTTATAATACGAATGACGAGACGCTTGCGACTTTTGTAGCTGCATACCGTGGTAAAAAGGTAGATAAGAAAGAGAAAATCTCCAATCTTTCCTTGGAGGAACGTCTGGCTTCTTATGTGGTTGAAGGGACGAAGGAAGGACTCATTCCCGATCTCAATGAAGCATTGCTCAAATCAGGTGCGTTAGAGATTATTAACGGCCCGTTAATGGCGGGAATGTCTGAGGTTGGGCGGCTGTTTAACAATAACGAACTGATTGTTGCTGAAGTACTGCAAAGTGCTGAGGTGATGAAGGCCTCTGTAGGTCATCTAGAGCAGTTTATGAAAAAAGATGAGACTTCTGTAAAAGGGAAGATTATGCTTGCCACTGTCAAGGGTGATGTACATGATATAGGCAAGAATCTGGTAGAGATCATTCTCTCCAATAATGGTTACCAAATTATTAATTTGGGTATAAAAGTACCACCACAGGCGATTATTGAAGCCTTCAAACGTGAGAAAGCGGATGCCATTGGTTTATCTGGCTTGCTGGTGAAGTCTGCTCAGCAGATGGTGCTGACTGCTCAGGATTTGCGTTCAGCGGGTATTGATGTCCCGATCATGGTCGGTGGAGCAGCTTTAACGCGTAAGTTCACCAAAACACGTATTCGACCTGAATATGAAGGCTTGGTGCTGTATGCGAAGGATGCTATGGATGGGTTGGCCATTGCTAACCGTCTGATGAATCCCGACGAACGGCTCAAAATTGAGGAAGAGGTTCGTACCGAAGAAGACGCTGCAGTTGCAGTTGCCCCGAAACAGGAACTTCCAGTATTGACAAGAGCGGTTCGCTCGAAGATTTCTCCGGATGCTCCTGTATTTATCCCACCGGATTTGGACCGTCACGTGCTACGTAATTATCCTTTGGGGCATATTATCCCCTATGTGAATATGCAAATGCTGCTTGGACATCATCTGGGACTGCGAGGTTCAGTTGAGACCCTGCTCAGTGCGGGGGATAAGCGCACTTTAGAACTAAAGGAAACAGTGGATGACATTATCCAACAAGCCATGGTCGAAGGTACAATTACACCCCATGCGCTGTACCGCTTCTTTCCGGCGCAGTCACGTGGCAACGACATCCTGATCTATGATCCACAGGATGTCAGTAAAATACTGCATACTTTCACATTCCCGCGACAGGGAGTAGAACCTTACTTATGTTTGGCTGATTTTTTGAAGTCGGTAGATAGTGGTATTATGGATTACGTTGGATTCTTGGTAGTAACAGCGGGGCACGGTGTCCGTGAACGATCGACAGTGCTTAAGGACAAGGGAGATTACTTACGATCCCATGCTCTCCAGGCAGTGGCGCTTGAAGTAGCCGAAGGACTGGCTGAGCGTGTTCATCATATGATGCGGGATACTTGGGGTTTCCCCGATTCGGCAGATATGACCATGAAGAAAAGACATGGTGCGAGATATCAAGGTATCCGCGTATCCTTCGGCTATCCAGCTTGTCCGGATCTGGAAGATCAGGGTCCACTGTTTAAACTGCTGTCACCAGAGGATATTGGAGTTGAGCTTACAGAAGGCTTTATGATGGAGCCTGAGGCTTCTGTATCAGCGATGGTATTCGCTCATCCCGAGGCCCAGTATTTCAATGTAGAGAAGCTGTAATAATCTTTTAGCTATAATCCCTGTCTGAAGGTGGGGCTAAACCCCTTCAGCGGAACCTCCCGGTTACGGGAGGTTTTTTGGAAATTTAAGAATTTATTCGCAATAATTTATCCTTATATTTCTTGAAGAAACGGGTGCCGTCCATTTAAGGACGGTGAAGCCGTTTCTTCTTGCTGGTAATAGAAGAACAATCGAAAAAAAGACAAGAGAGGAGGATGGTTATGGAATTATATTTTTTGGGTACAAATGCTGGAGTACCGACTCTGCAGCGCAATGTGACATCTGTGGCTTTGCGGCTACTTGAAGAACGGCGCAGCTTCTGGATGTTCGATTGCGGAGAAGCTACGCAGCATCAGATTCTACGTTCACCACTGCGGCTAGGCAAGTTGGAAAAGCTGTTTATCACTCACCTGCATGGTGACCACTTGTTCGGGCTGCCTGGATTGTTATCCAGCCGTGGTTATCAGGGCGGTATTGCGCCGCTGACCGTTTACGGACCTCCGGGTTTGAAGAATTATTTGGATATCTCTCTGTCAGTAAGTCAGTCCCGTATCCCATACAAACTTGAGATTGTAGAGCATACCGGAGGTTTGGTGTTCGAGGATGACAGTTTTAAGGTAGAAGCTGGATTGCTGGAGCATCGAATTGATAGCTACGGCTACCGGGTAACGGAAAAGGATAGTCCGGGCAGCCTTAACACAGAGCTGTTACAGAGCTATGGCTTGAAACCAGGGCCTCTTTACGGCAAATTGAAGAAGGGCGAGAATGTCACTACAGAAGAAGGTATTGTAATTTACGCTGCTGAGGTAGTAAGCGAGCCTAAGCGGGGACGGATTGTTACAATACTTGGCGATACAAGACCGTGTGAGGGTACACTTCCATTGTCAGTAAATGCAGATCTAGTCGTTCACGAGGCGACCTTTGCTCATGACTTGGCAGATATGGCCTACCAATATCATCATAGCACTGCTCGTCAGGCTGCTGAACTTGCCAAAGAAGCGGGTGCCCATCAGCTGCTGCTGACTCATTTTAGTTCCCGTTACAGCAACCCGGAAGCGCTCATTCCACTGCTTGAGGAAGCGCAAATGATCTTTCCTGAGACGTTGCTCGCTGAGGAATTTTGTGCCTTTCCCGTATATAGGAGAGTGCTGAGAAATTAATTATTTTCCGGGAAAGCGCAGGAAATGACAGTCTTATGCCAAAAAAAGCCTTCCCACACAGTAGTTCGATGAAGTTCGACGAAGTATGTTAAATTTAAAGGATTAGCTTGCTGAAATAGCTCCGAACAAATAGAGAATTTGCCGAAATGCAGTATACTTACGAGGAAGATCATCGTATGCGGCTTCAACATGAGGAGAAACATTAATATAGTTCATAGTATTATTAATTCATGATATTAATTAAAATCGGTTGAATTTTTGAGGTGAATTGCAATAGACACAATCAAAGGATTATTGATTGATCTGGACGGAACCTTATACCACGGACATCAAATGATTCCAGGTGCTGATCTGCTAATCAAGGCTCTACGCAAGGCGGGCATTCCCTTTTTGTTTGTCACTAACAACTCCTCGCGGACAGCGGGCGGTGTAGCGGAACATTTACAAGGAATGGGTATCGAAGCGAAAGCGGAGGAAGTATGCACCTCATCGCTGGCGGCTGCACGTTACATTGCGGAGGAATCACCAGGGGCGACGGTGGCGATACTTGGAGAAGCGGGACTGCATGAAGCCTGTGCTGACGCAGGCCTTACACTAGTAACAGAGTTCCCGCAGTATGTGGTACAGGGTATAGACCGCTCTTTTACATACGCTGCACTTACACAGGCATCTCGCTGGATTCGTGGCGGTGCAAAGTTTGTACTCACGAATCCAGATCTGATGCTCCCATCCGATGATGGTATTCTGCCGGGTGCGGGGACGATCGGCGCAGCGATTGAAGCGGCTAGCGGGGTAGCTCCCATCGTCATTGGCAAGCCCGAGTCTCATCTGATCACCTATGCAGCGTCTATACTCGGAATAGATTCCAACCAGGCTGTTATGGTTGGAGACAACATGCGTACAGACATTGCAGCAGGAGCAGGTGCTGGCTGTCAGACCATACTGGTGCTTACTGGATTGACCACAAAGGACAATCTTGATTACTATAAAAAAGTTACTGGAGTTACACCGGATAAAATTTGTAGTGATTTAACTGAACTAATGACGCTGCTCGGTGTATAATGGCAGAGGCTTAAATATAGATCAACTTAGAAGGGACGATTGTATATGCCGGAACTTCCGGAAATGGAGAATTACAGAAGGCTGCTAAGTCAGCATCTTATAAATGTGCCAATTACGGGTGTAACCGTAAATAGAGAGAAAACCATTAATATGGACACCGAGGCTTTTGCCAAAGCATTAATCGGCGCCCGTATTGTTTTTATTGAGCGGCGTGCCAAGCATATTTTGTTTCACTTACATGACGGGCGCAGGTTGTTGCTGCATTTAATGTTGGGTGGAATACTGTTCTACGGAACCGAAGAGGAACGTCCAGATCGTACGACACAAGTCGAACTCGCGTTTGGAGAACGGATTCTGTATTTTATGGGACTTCGACTGGGATATCTGCATTTGTTATCCGTGAAGGAAGCCGAGGCTGCGATGGGCAAGCTGGGACCAGAACTGTTGGATCACCGGATGAACCTAGAACGGTTCACTGGACTGCTTAAGGGACGTCGTGGAGCGCTCAAAAGTCTACTCGTTAACCAGCATGTGATTGCTGGAATCGGAAATTGTTACGCCGATGAAATTGCCTATGATGCCCGGTTGCTGCCTTCGACGCTTGTGCAGAATTTGACGCAGGAATCTATAGCAAGGCTGTATGAAAGTATTCGTAGGGTATTGACTGAAGCGACAGAAATTGGCGGTTATATGGAAATGCCATTTATGACTGGCGACACCATTACGGGTTCCTATAATGATCAGTGTAAAGTGTATGACCGTGAGGGAGAGCCTTGTCTACGCGGTGGGGGAACCATTGTCAAAATTGAGCTGACCGGACGCAAGGTGTTCTATTGTCCTGACTGTCAGCATGAGCAATAGTCCCAGAATTGGGGCTCATGTCAGTACTCGCGGTGGATACGGGAGAGCTGCCCGTTTCGCCTGGGAGAGCGGTGCGGCATGTTTTCAATATTTTCCAAAGAACCCGCGCAGTCTGAAGCTTAAACCAGTGGATGTCCAGGGCACCCTAGACTGTGCCTCCTTTTGTCGGGAGAAAGATATGGTGTCTATCGCGCATACTCCCTATCCAACCAATATGGCGGCGGGAGTCGATGATACTACCCCTAGGAAGGTTATTGTGGCATCACTGCGTAACGATCTGGAAATAGCAGAGGCTTGTGGCTCGCTGGGCATTGTGGTTCATTTTGGACAATTTGCTGGTATGGAGCCGTTACAAGGTTATCAAAATATTATACAATGTATGAATGAAACGCTGCTGAACTGGGAAGGTCAGGCCAAACTTCTGATCGAGAATCAGGCTGGCAATCATGGCAGTGCAGGTATGACACTCGAAGAATTGGTCAAGGTACGTGAATTGAGTCAGTTTCCGGAAAGAATAGGCTTTTGTTTGGACACCTGCCATGCATTCGCTGCGGGCATTTGGAATCCTGAACAGACAGTGGAGCTTCTGTTGCGGGGACAAGCACTGGACTACTGGCCTCATCTCGTTGCTATTCATCTGAATGATTCCAAATATCCGTATAATTCACGCCGGGACAGGCATGCCAGAATTGGGCAGGGTCACATTGGAGGTAAAGCATTAAGAGACCTGCTGACCTCGGAGCTGCTGTCAGGAGCGGCCGTCGTCATGGAAACGGAAAAAGGACCGGATGGCAGCCATCGGGAAGATATTGCAACCGTTCTTACTTGGTGGGAGACGAAACGTTATGAAGGAAATGAATGAACGGGAACTGCTTGATGTGCTGCAGAGTACAGGTGAACCTCTAGCCGTGTTATTTTATACACCGCTTTGTGGTACTTGCAAGGTTGCCCGGCGAATGCTGGAGGTGGCAGAACATTTGCTGCCTGCTGAGCTTGTGATTGCAACCGGAGATGTGAATAGGATGCAGGGCATTGTGAACCAGTACCGTATTTCGAGTGTGCCCGCACTGTTAGTGGCTACTGCGGATCGTATTGCTGAACCGGCCATTTATTATTCTATGGGCTCTGTAGAACGGATGCTGGATTACATAAGGAGTGTGACCTCATAATGATATCTTTACAACATCTTACCCTACGCAGGGAAGAAAGTTTAATTCTTGATGACGTCTCGCTTGAGATGAAGGATGGAGAGAATTGGGCCATTCTGGGGCGTAATGGTTCTGGCAAAACAACACTGTTAGAGATGATGACTGGTTACCTATTTCCTAGTAGTGGATCTGTTGAGGTACTGGGGTATAAATACGGCCAATGTGATTTGCGCGAGGTGCGTAAGGAGATTGGTTATATCGGTCCCTCTCTGATGGAAAAAATGTCGCTGACAGATCCCGTGTGGGAGGTTGTGGCAACCGGCGCTTATGCTTATCTGCGCTTCTACCAGGACATTCCGGCTAAAGTGAAGAAACAAGCAATAAACCTTCTTGAAGACATGAATCTGGGTTCCATGGCATACCATCCCTTTGGAACACTGTCGCAGGGTGAACGTAAAAAAGCAATGCTGGCCCGTTGTCTGATCGCCAATCCTAAACTGCTGATTATGGATGAGCCATGTGCGGGTCTTGATCTGTTCGAACGGGAAAAGATGCTGGCCGAAGTAGACAAGCTGAGACAGCGTAATGTTTCCGTCGTTTATGTTACTCATCATGTTGAGGAAATTGTGCCATTGTTCACACATGTGGCGCTAATCCGCGGTGGTAAGTTGGCCGGAGCTGGACCCAAAGCAGAGATATTGACCAAAGAAATGATCTTGGCTACCTATGATATTCCTGTTGATGTAGAATGGGATAGTGGTCGTCCCTGGATTAAAATAAGACCTGGAGGCAAATGATTTGAACGAAATTAGACAAGAAACCGCAGAGCAGACTCCTGCTCCGGAAGAAATAGTGTATTCACGATATATATGTACGGCTAATCACGGGTTTGCTCCGTATGCACAGGAGGAGCTCTTCCGCCTGTTTGGAGCCGTGAAGAGCACACAACTGCTGCCAGGTGAAGTGTTTATTGCAACGCTGCAGGTGGAGCCAGCAGAGGTATCACGGGCATTACTACAGAATCTGCCGATCTTTCTACGGCATATTCAGCCTATTCAGTTCCAAGATGAAGGTGACATGCCTGCGCTGCAGCGCTTGGCTGAGTATTTAAGCCAGCAAAGTGAGCTTGAAGGCAAGAAGGTCGCCCTGCATCTACGTAAGAGCGGGGATTACTTTTGGCAGGAGAGTGCAGGCGAACTGCGTGAGTGGCTGCAAGATCAGCTGCAATCTCTAAATGCTGAATTTACCGTGCAGGACCCGGACTGGGTCATTTCTGTCTATGCAGACGGTGAGGCTTTGTATGCCGGTGTATCCCTTCCTGAGGATAACCTATCCAGCTGGAACGGTGGGGCTATTCGCTTCCGTAAAGATGATGGACAGATCTCGCGTGCGAAGTTCAAGCTTATGGAGGCGGAAAAGGAATTTGATATTCCGTTTTCCAGTTTCCGGAATGCGGTCGATATTGGCGCGTCACCTGGCGGTTGGACTTCCTTTTTGCTGGAACGTGGAATGAAAGTAACGGCGGTTGACCCGGCGCTGATGCACGAGTCACTTCGGAACGCTCCTGGACTTAAAGTGCTCCGCAAAAATGCCGGAGAAGTCAAATTCAAGAATAATGAATTTGATCTGCTTGTCTGTGATATGAGCTGGAGTCCCAAGCTGATGGCCAAGCTGGTAACAGGCCTGTTGTACAGCCTTGCTCCTGGAGGAACGGCCATCGTAACCGTTAAGCTGATGCACAAGAAGCCACTGGCCATGATTAAGGAAATTGTGGGTATGTTCGAAGAAGAGCGGATGCAGATTCAGCGGGCTAAGCAGTTAGTTCATAACCGTGATGAAATCACGCTTTATATGATTAAGTACTGAGTAACTAACTACAGAATATTTTAAGGGAAAGCATCCCGTTATTAACACTTGCCGGCTCATTGCTGGTTGGTATGTTAATCGCGGGGCTTTCCCTTTTTTCATGCTGAAAAGGAGAGAATAATATGCAATTCATATCTAAGCTGGCTAAAGGACAGATCATCGGCGATCGGTATAGAATTATAGAATTGCTGGGAACAGGCGGGATGAGTTATGTGTATTTGGCTGAGGATTTGCGGCTGCCAGGTCAGCGCTGGGCGGTTAAAGAAAACGTGATTTCAGGAGAATTGTATCGAGATGTGATCGCAGAGGCAGAGCTGCTCATCTCATTGAACCATCACCGACTGCCGCGAATCGTTGATTTCTATCGTCCGGACGAGGACGGTTATGCTTATCTTATAATGGATTACATTGAGGGTGTAACCTTAAGCCAACTTATGACGGTTAATTCAGGACCTCCGCCAGCTGAACTAATCTTGTCTTTAGCTAGACAATTGCTAGAGGTGCTGCAATACCTGCATGGGCAGCATCCGCCGATTGTTTACCGTGATCTGAAGCCTGCCAACGTTATGCTGACCTATGAGGATGAGTTGGTATTGATCGATTTTGGGATTGCCCGCAGTTATCGGAAGGGAGCTAGTGAGGATACAGTCAAACTTGGAACGGTTGGTTTCGCGGCTCCGGAGCAATATGGCAGTGGACAAAGTCAGCCGGCTTCTGATTTATATGCGCTCGGAGCCTTACTGCTCTACATGGCTACCGGAGGCCAATGCAGCAGATGGGAGGCGGGAATGGAAGGCAGGTTGCGCGGGCATATTCCGGATAGATTGATTCCTGTTCTCCGACGGCTGTTGCGTCATCACCCCGAAGAACGATATCAGGATGCAGACACCGTTCAGCAGGTGCTTGAGCCTATAGCAGCTGAATTTGCAGCCAAAGGTAAAGACAAAGCTCAAGTTAAAGTTAAGACGAAACATATTGCGA
This sequence comes from Paenibacillus monticola, assembly GCF_009664975.1. Lineage (GTDB taxonomy): Bacteria > Bacillota > Bacilli > Paenibacillales > Paenibacillaceae > Paenibacillus_AQ > Paenibacillus_AQ monticola. Next base: position 166,918 of record NZ_WJXB01000005.1, on the reverse strand, counting down.
AGACTAACATAAGTACTGGTGAAGCTGGAAGATCCTTTTTCTCAGATTCAGTTATACAAGCAAAAGGGTGTAACCCAGCAGTAGTTGCCCTGCTCGGAGTAGCTGCGGGTCTTGGAACAACACATACTTCGTTTGCTATTGCCCGTTACCTTTCACAGTTTGGTTCTACAGTGTGGCTGGACCTAAGACCAGATTCACCTATCTATGACCGGATTCGGAGTATGCTTGAGCTCCCTGAAGAAACAGGTTATGACGTTGAAAGCGAAAGTGGTATGCCCTTAATATGGAACGGGGTTCATTATTGGAAACGCCCCGCTCAAGGGAATATTGCAGAGATACTGAAGGGTGATTATCGATATATAGTATTGGATCTGGGTATAGGGGATTATGAGGGAGCCCTAGAGGCATTCGCGAGTAGTGCTGTGCCGATATTGGTGGCTTCAGGTGCTGACTGGAGGCTTGAAGAGACACTGCTCTGGATGCGCCGCAGCGGACTAGCACCCCACCCCAATTGGCGAATAGTTTTACCGATGTCTGGCCGCGCTGCGGTAACCCTTTTGCAGCTCCATTTCGGTGTGGGCAAGGTTTATGCACTTCCACTACAACGAGATCCATTTCTGCCTAAGGGAAAGCTTATTGAGGTTCTGCACGAACTACTGGGTGATATCACTGGATTGCAGATTCGCGGAAAAAGAAGACATTTTTTTCAGAAAAGAACATAATAAAGCTTTCATTGCTTGCAAAAGCCGACTATTCCGCTAAATACCTGTTCTGTGTTGAGCTCACTTGTGATAAAATAGATAATTGTATGTATAATATAATCTCGAAGATTTTAAATATAGATAGGAGCTTGCGGAGAATTTATGAGTTTACTTACAGTAGAAGACGTTTCCCATGATTTTGGGGGCCGTACGTTGTTCAAAGATGTAACCTTTCGTTTGCTGGCCGGCGAGCATGTAGGACTAGTGGGTGCAAATGGGGTCGGCAAGTCAACATTGATGAATATTTTAACAGGAACTCTGTTGAAAGATAGCGGTAAAGTAGAATGGACACCAAGAGTGCGTTTCGGATATCTTGATCAGCATACGTTGCTTACTCCAGGCAAAACCGTACGCGATGTACTTAAGGATGCGTTCTTGCCACTGCTGGACTTGGAGCAGGAAATGCTAGAAATCACGGAGAAAATGGGCGATGCTACGCCTGACGAGCTGGATTTACTGCTGGAGCAAATGGGTGATATTCAGGAACAGCTGGATATCGGCGATTTCTATATGATCGATGTCAAAGTAGAGGATATGGGCAACGGTCTGGGCCTCTCGGCTATAGGTTTGGATCGCGATGTATCTACACTCAGTGGTGGACAACGGACTAAGGTTCTGCTTGCGAAGCTGCTGCTGGAGAAACCAACAGTACTGCTGCTCGATGAGCCTACCAACTATTTGGATGTGGAGCATATCGATTGGCTGACCAACTATTTGAGACAGTACCCGTACGCGTTCATGCTGATCTCCCATGATACTGAATTCATGAATAAAGTTGTGGATATCATTTATCATTTGGAGTTTACGAAGCTGACACGCTACTCAGCCAACTATGAGAAATTCTTGGAAATGGCAGGAATGAACAAATCCGCGCACATTGATGCTTATGAGAAGCAGCAGGAATTTATTAAAAAGCAAGAGGACTTCATTCAGCGGAATAAAGCGCGTCTGTCCACTTCAAGCCGGGCGAAGAGCCGTGAGAAGCAGCTTGACCGGATGGAGCGGATCGATCGTCCTGAGGAAGCTGCGAAGCCGACATTCCAGTTCAAGGAAAGCCGGGCTAGTGCGAAAATGGTCTTCGAAGGCGTGGATTTCGAGATTGGGTATGACCGTCCGCTGCTGCCGAAGCTGAATATGACGATTGAACGCGGCGAGAAGATTGCCATCGTAGGCTGTAATGGTGTGGGTAAATCGACACTGCTGAAATCTATTCTGGGTGTAATTCCAGTTTACAGTGGTAAGACTTATCTCGGTGATTTACTGAATGCTTCGTACTTCGAGCAAGAGGTTAAGGCAGCCAATATTACACCTATTGATGATGTCTGGAATGAATTCTCCAGTCTAACACAGAATGAAGTGCGCTCTCACCTGGCACGCTGCGGACTGAAGAACGATCATATTACACGTCCACTAAGCATGCTCAGTGGGGGGGAACAGGCGAAGGTTCGTCTGTGTAAGCTGTTGATGCGCGAGAGCAACTGGGTTCTGTTTGATGAGCCGACGAATCACCTTGATATCGTGGCCAAGGCAGAGTTGAAACGAGCGTTGAAGGAGTATAAGGGCACGATTCTACTGGTATCCCATGAACCGGAATTTTATGAAGATTGGGTAACCAAAATTTGGGATGTTGAGCAGTGGTCACAACAGTCTGTATAAGTTAATCAGAATCCGGAGAGGAGCAGGTATTACTGCTGCTCTCCGGCTTTTACATATAGGGGGCCTCCAGAATGATCCATAATGAAGAAGGTAAAAAGGCAGCGCCAGCATCCGCAGAAGGACGGGATGGCCGCTATTCGCGGCAGGTTCGGTTTACACCGTTTGGTGCAGAAGGCCAGCTTGGGCTTGCTCGATCCAGTGTGCTAGTGGTAGGCGCTGGTGCGCTGGGCACAGGAATTGCTGAGACGTTGGCCCGTTGTGGTGTTGGGCGTATCATTATTGCGGACCGTGATTATGTGGAGTGGAGCAACTTGCAGCGTCAGCAGCTGTATACGGAGGAAGATGCCAGACAGCGTATGCCGAAGGCTGCTGCAGCCAAGGCAAGACTTCAGCAGATTAACTCTGATATAACGATAGAGGCCCATGTTCTGGATGTGCGTGCAGAAGAGCTGGAGAGCTTGCTGCCGGGAGTGGATCTCATTATGGATGGCACGGATAATTTTGATACCCGATTGATTATCAATGACATGGCCCAGAAGTACAAAATCCCTTGGATTTATGGAGCTTGTGTAGGCAGCTATGGCATCACTTACACGATTCTTCCAGGTGAGACTCCCTGCCTGAATTGTCTGCTCGGTACTGTGCCACTGGGTGGAGATACTTGTGACACGGTCGGCATCCTCCCGCAGGCTGTACAACTGGTCACAGCAAATGGTACGGCCGAGGCGCTTAAACTGTTAGGCGGACGCAGGGAACAGTTGAGAGGCAAACTGCTTACGTTCGACGTATGGCGCAACGAACATCAGGAGATCGGTGTGGGTGCAGCCAAGAAGGAGCATTGTCCTTCATGCGGTAGCCAGCCTATTTATCCGTACCTTACTGCGGCCAATACGGAGCGGAGCGATGTGCTCTGCGGGAGAGATACTGTACAGATCCGTCCAGCCCGGCGTCAGCAGATTAATCTGGAGGAGACGGCCAGCCGTTTATCCCGGATCGAAAATGCTAAGGTAGATAGTAATCCCTATCTGGTATCCTTTAGAGAAGGCGACTATCGTATGGTAATTTTCGCCGACGGTAGGGCATTAATTCATGGAACCAGTGATATTGCGGCTGCGCGCAGCTTTTATCACCGTTATTTTGGGTAATTGAAATCGAGGAGGAGAACAGTATGAACAACGGAACGATCAGACATATAGCTCTATTTACATTAAAATATTCGGCAGGTGCACCGGAGATCCAAGATTTCCTGAAGGATGGAGCAGACATTTTGAGTGTTATCCCGGTTGTGCAGAATTTCGAGGTGCTGCGTCAAGTAAGTGCGAAGTGTGAATATGATTTTGGCTTTTCGATGGAATTCGAGAATCAGGGAGCTTACGAGACATATAATAACCATCCCAGTCATCAGGCTTTTGTGAAGGGACGTTGGGATACAGAGGTTGTGAAATTTCAAGAGATCGATTTAACAAAGTAAATCTAGAGAATGTCTTGTCAGCATTGGGGGAATCCTAGCCTATCTGCGACGGTTTTGCCGGCGCAAGGCTGATCTGGATGCGGGGGATATCCGTGAATGAACGAGTGGTATGGTATGTGTCTGAGCACCGAGAGGAGGAGCATGTTGCTCTTGAACGGGTCTTAGAGGAGCTTGGACTGGAGGCAACAATGAGCGAAGATCTCGAGGATCTTCGCTCATTGCTATCCAGAGTAGAGCCTGTTTTACTGCTAACAGAGCTGCATAATGCAGGTGGATGGGAAGGATGGGACATCATATCCGCTATAAGAGAGGAAGGGATAGTGCTGCCGGTCATAGTTATTTCCGATAACCGTTCCGGTGAAGGGGCTGTGGCGGCTTTTGAAGCGGGAGGTAATGACTATCTGGCGAAACCTGTGCATCTTGGTGAATTCAAATGTAGAATTCTTAATGTATTAGGGCTCACCCGTCGAAGACTTGGACTTCATAATCTACTCAAAATCGATGGATTGATACTCGATCCCAGCCGCCGGCTTGTAAGCCGGGAGGGGAAAGAGATGACCATGACTCCCAAAGAATTTGATCTGCTCTATTATCTCGCAGAAAATCTTGAAGTAGTATGTCCACGGGATGAAATATTGAGGCATATATGGGGATATCACTTCCAAGCAGATACTAATGTTGTCGATGTCTATATCAGGCACCTTCGTCTGAAGGTTGATAAGGGCTACCGTAATAAACTGATTCATACGGTACGCGGGACCGGGTATGTAATGAGGGCGCCAGTAAGCAGCACCACATGCTGATCCCAAATCTCTAATATAGACATAACTCTATGATTAAGAGCTGTTACAGAACGCGGCGGGCCTTCAGGTATGTTCTTTTCCAATTGCCTGAGTTGAGGTCAGAGATAGTTACACCTGGAGATCCGTAGGTGTGCAGAATCTTACCATTGCCAGCATAAACGGCTACGTGCGTTACATTCTTGCCGTTTGCTCTGCTGCCACTGGAGAAAAAGACCAGATCGCCAACGCGAAGACTAGCTTTCGATACAGCTTTGCCAACTTTTGATTGTGCTACAGAAGAACGGGGCAGATTAACACCATATTTACTAAAAATATATTTCATGAACGAAGAGCAATCGAAAGATCGGGTTGTTGAAGTAGATGCCCCGAATACGTAGCGGACTCCCATATATTTTTTGCCGAGATTAACAATTGCTTGTCCTGTTGAAGAAGTAACGGATGCTGCTGCAACGGGTGCTGTGCCAGCTCCAGTTGCCATCAGAGTACTCATTCCAATCGTAGTACACATTCCTACTACAATTGCTTTTTTAAACCATTGGTGCTTTATCATGCTGTAATACCTCCCAGGTTTGTTAGTATGATTATCTGTCTATCTTGCTAGCTTGCCTGATTCGTAGTATAGCAGGTTCTCTATGCCCTAAATATTGGTTAAGAGGCTCCAAATGCAGGCTGAGCCTAGGTTGTAAGCGTTATATTAAAATTTCATTAAAAGTTACAAAATTTTAATATTTACATGATTCCGAAAAAAATAAAGCCGATAAATCCTTCAACAGCAAAGGATTACCGACTTTTTGAATTTTAAACAAAGGTTACAACGATGTATCCGAATGATTATGTACTTAGTCCTTACTCTGAATAATAAGCAGCAATCCACTCTCAATGGTGACTGTACCCACTGGCGCTGCTAGCTTATTGCTTACTCCGAGCGATTGTCCAAGTTTCAGGGTGGCGTCAGTCAGCGGATATTGAAAACCCTGAAGCGTAATTCCAGTCACTTCTGGAGTTAAGGGCAGTAGAGATACATAAGTATATCCCCGCTCTTCAACGAGGGCCTGTGAGCCTGTAAGGGTTACATAGTTATGGGAATCCATTACAGAGCAGCTAACTTGCCGTTGAAGTGCACGCGTCATCATTTGAATGCTCGCTAGCGTATGGTCAATTCTTGTCCCTGTTACACCCAACATTAATATGAATTCAGGCTGGGTATTCAACGCCAGATCAAGCGCCATCTCACTATCTGTTAAATCTTTGTTTACTGCATCGCAAGTAATGGTCTCTCTACTTCCAGATTGAATCTCTTCAAACGTACCCGGCGGGATGGAGTCAAAATCACCAACTGAAATATCAGGGGTATATCCGTGGGTAATCAGGAACAAGGCTCCCCGATCCGCACCGATAATAAAATCTTCTTCATCTAATAGGGTCAAATACTCCGGAGACAGTTCTCCGCCAGCAAAAATAACGACTCGTTTGGACGGCATAACAATCCTCTCCTTTACTTAGATCTATAGTTTGTCATCCTGTCCAAGTATAATGCAGATTGAAAAGTTGTACAATTGACTTAGACAGCGCTAAAATGATTAGTGTAAGAAAGTTATTGTAGAATATTGTAATCTTAATAGGGAAAAACGGCCTGGAGGTGAAAGAGATCGTAAGAGTGCTTTTTGTATGTCTCGGCAATATTTGTCGTTCGCCCATGGCTGAAGCTGTTCTGCGTCACAAAATTAATGAACGCGATCTATCGCAGGCAATTATCGTTGACTCTGCTGGGACTGGAGACTGGCATATTGGCAAAGTGCCACATGAGGGGACTCGGCATATCCTTGATCAAAATGGGATCGGATATAAAGATATGACGGCCCGCCTAGTGATTAGTGATGACTTTCAAAAGTTTGATTATATTGTCTGCATGGACAGATCAAATGGGGATAATGTACGCAAGCTCCCCGGCGGAGAGCAAGCCAAGCTGTTGTTCTTTATGGACTTGCTGCCCGAGGAAGAACTGCGGGAAGTACCGGACCCTTATTTTACAGGAAATTTCGAGCAAGTATATGATTTGATTAATGCTGGCTGTGATGTGCTTTTGGAGAAAATAATCAAAGAGAATTTGAAAGCGTGATCACTGGGAATAACGTACATACTGTTCTTAAGATGTTCACTTTTTCCTTCTATCAATGAGCCTTTAAGTGTTTAAGAAATAGAGTAATGATTCTGAGAGTTCATTCTGCCAGAAACCCCAGAGGTGGCGTCCGTCCTTTTCTCGGTAAGAAACAGTCGCTCCGCGTGACTCCAGCAAAGCCTTGGTTTCGCGGTTCATTTCAACAAAATTGTAGATTCCGGTATCGGTCTTGTAATCCGTTTCCTGCAATCCAACTACCATGTTGATGTTAAGCCAGGAGAGATCCTCTTCCTGAGCCAACATTTCACGGGATTCAGGATAAAATGCACCGGAAAGGCTCAGTATGCGATTGAAAATGGACGGATAAGCCAAGGCGAGATGAAGTGAAACACTGCCTCCGAGCGAATCTCCGGCAAGGATGCGTTCAGCAGGGGTGCGGCGCACTGGATAATTGTGTTCAATGTAGGGAATAATCTCTTCGCCAAAGCAAGAGAGGTACTGCTTGAACCGGCTGCCAAAAGGAGCATATTCTTGCGTCCTAACTGCAACGTCTACTTCAACACCTACAATAATAAAGGGTTCGATGTCTTCTTCGAGAATCAGGCGTCCTGCCAGCGTGGCTATACGGCCAAAGTTGAAGAACTCCTCACCGTCCTGGCAATAGACAACAGGATAACTAAGAACTTCGTTGTAGCCAGGCGGGAGGTAGATGCGTAGCTTTCGGTCCTCTTGTAGGTGTTCGCTCCAGATGGTTTGCTTAACAATTGTACGTTTCAGAAAAACAGGTTCGCTCATAGTTGTTTCCTCAGCTTTCTTGTCGATTTTTGCAATAGTTCTAGCATTACGTTAAAATTATTCCAGCGTCAAGTGTGTCATATGTCATTTACTCGTCGAGAAAAATGTTATCTGTTATACAATAATCATTCATCTGTTATACATACAAAATATATGGAAACATAAATTTTATACGTATTCCTTTGACGAAATGGACAAAACAGGTGTATAATAATATTATAACAGAGGCAGCTGATATTCAAATATTTTTATTGAGGTGAAGATAATGAGCAAAGTTCCTTATGAAGTGTATACAGAGGATGTGGAGGCTCTTTCGGTGCTTTCTCCGGAAGGTGAAATTATCAATAAAGATAAAATGCCTACACTTACTGACGATCAATTGAAAGAAATTATGTTCAGAATGGTGTTTACCCGTACTTGGGATGATCGCGCAGTTAATCTGGGTCGTCAAGGCCGTCTGGGTTTCTATGCACCGGTATCCGGTCAGGAAGCAACGATGGTGGGTAGTGAATTCGCTTTGGAGAAAGAAGATTTCGTCTGCCCGGGTTACCGCGACATTCCGCAGCTCGTCTGGCACGGACTTCCATTATACCAAGCTTTCTTGTATTCTCGCGGCCACCAGCATGGTGGAGAAATTCCTGAAGGTGTAAATGTGCTGATGCCTCAGATTATCATTGGTGCGCAGATTTTGCACGCTACAGGGATCGCAATGGGCTTCAAACTGAAGAAACAGAAGAGTGTTGCAATTGCCTATACAGGTGATGGCGGTTCCTCCGAAGGTGATTTCTATGAAGGTATGAACTTTGCAGGACGCTTCAAACTGCCAGTTATCTTCTTTGTTCAAAATAATGGTTATGCGATTACGACACCGTTTGCTAAACAAACGGCTGCCAAATCGATCGCTCACAAAGCTATTGCAGCGGGTATTCCCGGTGTCAAAGTTGATGGTATGGACATCTTTGCAGTTATCAGTGCAGTACAAGACGCTGCAGTACGCGCTCGTAATGGCGAAGGCGCAACACTGATTGAAGCTGTGACTTACCGTTTCCGCCCACATTCCCTTTCTGACGATGCCAGTAAATATCGTTCTAAAGAAGAAGAAGGACAATGGAACGAGAAGGACCCAATCGCCCGTCTTGCCAAGTACTTGGAGAAGAAAGGCCTTTGGACTGATGAAGATACAGCACGTGTGAGAGAAGAAGCAAAAGCAACTGTAAATGAGCAGATTAAAAAAGCAGAGCAAACACCGAAAATGACCATTTCCGGTCTGATTGATACGATGTACGAAACAACTCCACAGTATCTGGAAGAGCAAAAAGCCGATTTTGAATAAGGGGGATAACAGGCAATGGCACAAATGAATATGAAAGAAGCGATCCGCGACGCAATGCGCGTTGAACTGAATCGTGACCCTAACGTTCTTATCTTCGGAGAGGATGTAGGTAATGTAGGTGGCGTATTCCGTGTAACGGAAGGGCTGCAGAAGGAATTTGGCGAAGATCGTGTATTTGATACACCGCTGGCAGAATCCGCAATCGGCGGTTTGGCCGTGGGTCTTGGTATACAGGGTTTCCGTCCGATCGCCGAGATTCAGTTCGTAGGTTTCATTTTTGAAGCTCTTGATCAGATCGTCATCCAGGCCGCGCGCTTGCGCTGGCGTTCAGGCGGTAAATATAACGCACCAATCGTTTTCCGCACACCTTTTGGCGGTGGGGTTAAGGCTGCTGAACTACACACCGATTCCCTGGAAGGTTTGATTGCTCAAAGTCCAGGTATCAAAGTAGTCATTCCGTCCAATCCTTATGATGCAAAAGGACTGTTGATCGCGGCTATCCGTGACAATGATCCTGTATTCTTCATGGAGCATTTGAACTTGTACCATGCATTCCGCGCTGAAGTGCCGGAAGGCGAATATACCATTGAGCTTGGTAAAGCGAACATTGTTCGTGAAGGCACTGACGTCACCATTGTTACCTACGGCCTGATGGTACATACATCTACCAAAGCGGCCGAGCAGCTTGAAAAAGAGGGCATCAGTGTTGAGATCATTGATCTGCGCACGGTTAGTCCTATCGATATCGATACGATCATGACTTCTGTAAAGAAAACCAATCGTGTCATTGTTGTACAGGAAGCACAGAAGAGTGCAGGCGTAGCTGCTGAAGTTATCGCACAAATTAATGAAAAAGGCATACTCCATCTGGAAGCTCCAGTCCTTCGTATTGCAGGTCCTGATACCGTGTATCCGTTCGCGCAAATCGAAGATACCTGGCTCCCTAACCCTGCACGTATTATTGCAGGCGTGAAGAAAGTTATGGAATTTTAATAAACTATTAACATGAAGTGAATGCTTACAAAATTTTTGGGAGGTTTTCGAGTTGGCAAAATTTGAGTACCGGTTCCCTGAACTAGGTGAAGGCCTGCATGAAGGCGAAATCATCAAAATGCACATCAAGGCCGGAGATAAAGTAACTGACGATGATATTGTTATGGAAGTTCAGAATGATAAAGCAGTAGTAGAAGTACCTTGTCCGGTAAACGGCACGGTGCTAGAAGTATTGACTAAGGATGGACAGGTTTGCCGTGTTGGTGACGTAGTGGCTATTATTGATGCTGAGGGCGATGTTCCTGAACAGGAAGCTCCGGCTGGAGACCACGGTTCCCAAGAAGCGGATGCCGCAAAAGGAAGCGCAGATACCACTTCTTCCCCAGCAGCAACGAGTCCTGCAGACGCTAAAGAAGGCGGAGCAGCAGTTTCAGCCGTACCGGCGCCTGACCGTGATGTTCTGGCAACGCCAAGTGTCCGTAAATTTGCCCGCGATCAAAGTGTAGACATTTCGAAAGTGAATGGCAGCGGCAAAAATGGCAAAATCACTCACGAAGATGTTGAAGCCTTCTTGAGCGGTGGTTCAGCACCTGCTGCAGCAGTTACAGCAACTGAAGCAGCAGCTCCTAAAACAGAAACAAAAGCAGCAGTATCTGCACCAGCCGCTGGCAATGTGAGTCTTGAAGAAGAACGTGTACCGTTCAAGGGCATTCGCAAAGCTATCGCTAATGCTATGGTTAAATCGGCTTACACAGCACCACATGTTACCATCATGGATGAAGTAGACGTAACTGAACTGGTTGCTTTCCGTACCCGTATGAAACCAGTTGCTGAGAAAAAAGGCGTCAAGGTAACCTACCTTCCGTTTATCGTCAAAGCACTCGTGGCAGCTTCCCGTCAATTCCCTGCGCTTAATGCCATGATTGATGAAGAATCCAATGAAATTGTCTATAAGAAATATTACAATATCGGTATCGCTACCGATACAGATAACGGCTTGATTGTTCCAGTTATCAAGGATGCTGACCGTAAGAGCATCTGGATGATCGCCAGCAGCATCAGCGACCTGGCTTTGCGTGGACGCGATGGCAAGCTTGCTTCGCATGAAATGAAAGGCAGTACGATCTCGATCAGCAACATCGGCTCTGCCGGCGGTATGTTCTTCACCCCAATCATTAATTTCCCGGAAGTGGCTATCCTCGGAACCGGCCGCATCACGGAGAAACCAGTTGTGAAGAATGGCGAAATCGTAGCGGCTCCTGTAATGGCCTTGTCCCTGAGCTTTGATCACCGTATTATTGATGGCGCAACAGCACAGAACTTCATGAACTACATCAAAATGCTGCTTGCTAATCCTGATATGCTAGTTATGGAGGTGTAACATATGGTAGTTGGAGATGCTTCACTCGATATTGATACTTTGATTATTGGTGCAGGTCCTGGTGGGTATGTGGCAGCTATTCGTGCCGCACAGCTCGGTCAGAAAGTTATAATCGTGGATAAATCGGAAGTCGGCGGCGTGTGCTTAAACCGTGGTTGTATTCCTTCCAAAGCGCTGATTGCTGCAGCACATCAATACGAATCTGCTCAACATGGTGTAGTGTTCGGTGTTACTGCTGAGAACGTTAAGGTGGATTTCGCCAAGACTCAAGAATTTAAGAACAGCGTTGTCAAAAGAATGACCAGCGGTGTGTCCAGCCTCTTAAAAGGCAACAAAATAGAAGTGTTCAACGGTGAGTGCATGTTCATCAGCGACACGGAAGCACGTGTATTCAATGAACATGAATCCCCACGTTACCGTTTCAAGAACTGTATCATTGCGACCGGATCACGCCCGATCGAGCTTAAGCCTTTTCCATTCGGGGGCCGTATTCTTTCCTCGACCGAAGCGCTTGAACTTCCGGAAATTCCGAAGAGCATGATCGTTATCGGCGGCGGATATATCGGCGCTGAACTTGGCCAAATGTACTCCAAATTCGGCACTAAAGTAACAATTATTGAAGGTCTGGATACTGTTCTGCCAGGCTTCGATAAGGATATGACTCGTCTGGTTGCCAAGAACATGGCTAAGACTGGCATCGAAATCGTCACTAATGCCAAAGCTGAAAGTGCTGTACAGAATGACAAGGAAGTAACCGTGAAATACTCCGTTGGCGGCGAAGCCAAAGAAGTTACTGCGGAATACCTGCTTGTTACTGTCGGCCGTCGTCCGAATACAGATGGCGAGCTGGGTCTGGATTTGATCGGTCTGGAACTTGACGAACGTGGATTGATTAAGGTTGACCATCAGGGTCGCACTAGCATTCCACATATCTATGCTATCGGGGATATTGTTCCTGGTCTGGCATTGGCTCACAAAGCTTCTTACGAAGGTAAAATCGCTGCAGAAGCGATCTCTGGACACAAATCTGTGGTTGACTACAAAGTTATCCCGGCTGTCGTGTTCACCGATCCTGAATGCTCTAGCGTAGGCCTGACTGAGAAAGAAGCGAAGGACAAAGGCTTTAAAGTGAAGAGTGGCAAGTTCCCGTTCGCTGGTAACGGCCGCGCAGTTTCTTTAAACGCTCCTGATGGCTTTATCAGACTTGTAGCTAACGAAGAGAACAATCTGGTTCTCGGCGCGCAAATCGTCGGTATTGAAGCTTCCAATCTGATTGCTGAGCTGGGTCTGGCGATTGAAATGGGCGCAACGCTTGAAGATATCGCTTTGACTATCCATGCCCATCCAACCCTTGGCGAAATTGTCATGGAAGCAGCTGAGCTGGTAGAAGGCCATCCAATTCATGTGATGAAATAAATGCTTTAGTAAACTTTATGAGGTTGTCCCGATGCCAGTAGTGGCTAGGGGCAGCCTTTTTTTAAATATAAGAGTTTATAGGTTGCACACGACAATTTATCCTTATATTTCTCGAAGAAACGGATACCGTCTATTTAAAGGACGGCGATTCCGTTTCTTCTTAAGTGACTTACTGAGAGTTGATTCCTAATATTGTGATTGATATACTGTAAAGCAGCAATAAATGATCCTTAAACGCAAATTACATTTCTAAGGAAGGGGTGATATTGTGTTTATAATTCGTGCTACACAGAAGCTGCTTAAAGAACTAAATGTTGAACCGACAAAGGTGGATATCTCGGCACCTTTTAATAGTTGGCATGCGAATATCTTTCTGCATAAACGCAAGAAGAATATAGTTTTTATGAATGATCTCTCGCGAGTCAGTCTCTCTATATTTGGAATTAAAAAGGTGCAGTATAAGCACCTTCATGATATCTTTAGGCAAGAATTAAGGCTCTATTTATTAAGTGAAGGTATTAAAGCACAATGGATAGATTCCTATCTAGAAGAAGCGGAGAAGCTTGTTTATTCGACTACCAATAATCGAAGCGTAATAGGAACAATGGTTGAAATTACTTTTATAATATGTGGAGATTATAGTGATTTCTCTGATACTTTGGAACAAAATCAATGGAATAATCGCTTTATCTATAAAGCAAATGATTATCAACATCCTATAGAAGTATTTAAGGCGGAAATTGCGAGAAAGTACCAATGATGCTGTATAGGCTAAGCATCTTTTATAGATAATCTGCAATACATAGATTATATTAACAATATGGAATAGCGGCGTACAGAACAGAAGATGGAATTAAGCCAAACCACATAACATCAATAATAAATTAATGAAATGGAGTGTGCTGTTATGGGATCATGGGGTTATGGGATTTTTGAGAACGATGATGTATTGGATTGGAAAGCGGAATTATTGGAAACGAAGGGCTTAGATTTTATTGAAGCAACGCTTGATAATGTGATTAAAGCAGATTATATAGAAGCGGATTTATCATCAAATGGTCTAGGTGCAATCGAGATTGTCGCAGCTTTACAGGGTAAACCGGGCGTGGAAATCAGGAATAAAAACATATATGTGGAAGGTTTGGATGGATGGATTAAATTGTATGCAGGTCAAGGTGAGGGTCTAATCGAAGCCGCCAAAATAGCGGTTAAAAGAATTAAAACAGACTCTGAGTTAAAGGAATTATGGGAAGATTCGGATGAATTTGCTGAGTGGCTAAAAGTGGTTAGAGAACTGGAAGGTCGCCTGTCGACCATTTAAAGGAGGCCTAGTAATGTCTTCTATGTCACGAGAAAAAGTTCTAAGCTATGCCAAATATCGCTTGCCGTACTCGTCAAGTGCCTGTAAATACATTATTGATGCAACCGATGTCAGTCAAGGAGTTGTTGCTGATATTGGGGAGCGAATAATTCTGGTATGGAATCGCCTGAAGAGAATGAGGAATGGTTCGAATCTTTCCGCGATAAGCATAAAGAACGATTTGCTCTTCTGGAAAATAACGGTCTGATAACGGTAAAATACGCTACCGAAGTATGGTTGGGTCAGCCTAAGTATAATTGAGTACATTAGCCAACTTATGAATCAGCAGTATGCAGCACAAATGCATGCTGCTGATTTTTTGCGGATATGCTGAGTGTAAGGTTACACAGACTGCAAGGTCATGGTAAACTGATAAAAGAAAATAGGATAGAGGAGCGTTGCCCGTTGCGTAAATATTTAGAGTTACTTCAGGATATATTGGATCATGGCAGTGCAAAAAGTGACCGGACAGGAACTGGTACTTACTCTGTCTTTGGTCGCCAGCTTCGGTTTGATCTGGCTGAGGGTTTTCCACTAATGACTACTAAACGTATTCATCTGAAATCAGTTGTGCATGAGCTACTGTGGTTCCTGAAGGGTGAGACGAATACTGCTTATTTAAAGGCAAATGGTGTATCCATCTGGGATGAATGGGCTGACGAGAACGGTGAACTGGGACCGGTATACGGATCACAGTGGCGAGCTTGGGAGAGTGCCGACGGTCGCCATATCGACCAAATTACGAATGTGATCGAAGCCATCAAGAACAATCCGGATTCGCGGCGTCATATCGTCAGTGCCTGGAATGTTGGCGAGATTGACCAGATGAAGCTACCGCCTTGCCATTTTGTATTTCAGTTCTATGTAGCAGACGGCAAACTTTCCTGTATGCTGACAATGCGCTCCGTGGACTCCTTTTTGGGGTTGCCTTTCAACATTGCCAGTTATGCCCTACTGACCCATATGGTCGCGCAGCAAACCGGACTTGAGGTAGGTGAATTCATCTGGTCGGGTGGAGATGTGCACATTTATACCAATCATCTCGAGCAGGTGGCAACTCAATTAACGAGAGAGCCTTATGAACTGCCAAAGCTGGTTATAAGCCGAAAGCCTGATTCTATTTTTGACTACAACTTCGATGATTTTGCATTTACAGATTACGTCTATCATCCGGCGATCAAAGCGCCAGTAGCGATATAGTAAGACAGGATTATCTCTTGTGAAATGTGTATGGATAAATTTCGGAGAGAGTGGGCAATGAGATGAGTATAAGCTTGATTTGGGCGATGGGCTCTAATGGTGTGATTGGTAAAGATAATGATATGCCTTGGCATTTGCCTCGGGATTTTGCCTTCTTTAAAGCGGAGACATTAGGTAAAAGAATGCTGATGGGTCGCAAAACCTGGGACTCTCTCGGTGGGAAGCCCCTTAAGGGCAGGACGAGCCTGGTTATGACGCGGGATACGAGCTTTGCTCCTGAGGGTGCGGAGGTTATACACACGCTGCAGGAGGCTCTCAGTGAGGGGCAGAAAGCTGATGAACTGATGGTTATCGGTGGCGCGGAGATCTACAGGATGATGCTGCCTTATGCAGATAAGCTGATCGTGACTCAGATCGAGCAGGATTTTGCTGGAGATACGCTATTTCCTAATATTGACTGGAGTCAATGGCAGGAGATTTCCAATAAGATGGGGATTCGCGACGATAAAAACCCGTATGATTACCGTTTTCTCGTGTATAATCGTACGGAAAAGAGAACTTCTGACACAACATGTTAAATAGTACAAAAAATCAGTAGATTAATCCATTACTGTGCAAAAGTGATGAATGCTAATATAATTAAAATTAGAAATGATAATGCATTTAAAAGTATAGAATGTACAGGTACTTAATTGCGCTGTTCACGACATGATCCTGCCGCATTATGTTACAATGTACTATACATCACATGAAGAGAACGGATGGGGGATACGTAAATATGTCTACACCTACTGGATTTATGGAGTATAAACGACAGCTCCCAGGTGATCGGGATCCTGAGCAGCGCGTTAAGGATTGGGAAGAGTTCCACCATCACTTATCCGAAGAAGAGCTTCAAACACAGGGTGCGCGTTGTATGGATTGCGGAACTCCTTATTGCCATACCGGTATCGATATGGAAGGGGGCACCTCTGGCTGCCCGGTGCACAATCTGATCCCGGAATGGAACAATCTGGTTTATCGCGGATTGTGGAAGGAAGCGCTGGAGCGTCTGCATAAGACGAATAATTTTCCCGAATTCACGGGCAGTATCTGCCCAGCACCTTGTGAAGGCTCATGTACAGTGGGACTGATCGGTCAGCCAGTTACAATCAAGACGATTGAATTGGCTATCATAGATAAAGGTTTCGAAGAAGGTTGGGTCGTACCTGCACCGCCTGAGAAACGTACTGGCAAGACTATTGCGATTGTGGGTTCAGGTCCTGCAGGATTGGCAGCTGCAGCGCAATTGAACAAGGCTGGACATACTGTGACTGTATATGAACGCAGCGACCGTCTCGGCGGTTTATTGACTTACGGCATTCCAACTATGAAGCTGGACAAGAGAGTTGTGCAGCGGCGTGTGGATCTGCTGGCTGCAGAAGGTGTTAACTTTGTAGTGAACACGGAAATCGGCAAAGACATACCGGCTCAACAGCTGGTAGATCAATTCGATGCTGTCGTTCTGTGTGGTGGAGCAACGAAGGCGCGCCGCTTCAATGTAGAGGGTAGTGAACTTAAAGGTGTAACGTATGCTATGGACTACTTGACCGATACGATCAAGAGCTATCTGAATTCGAACCTTGAAGATGGAAACTATATAAATGCAGCAGGCAAGGATGTTATCGTTCTTGGTGGCGGAGATACGGGTTCTGACTGTGTGGCTACGGCGCTTCGTCATGGTTGCAGCAGCATCACACAGTTCGGGACACATGATAAAGCCCCCCTTGAGCGTGATCCTATTGCTAATCCTTGGCCGCAATTCCCTAATGTATACACGCTTGATTATGCACAACAAGAAGCCAAAGCTCTTTTTGGCGACGACCCGCGTGAATTCTCTATCATGACTACCAAGTTTGTCGGTGATGATGAGGGCAATTTGAAGGAGCTGCATACTGTGCAAATCCGTCGTATCGTGGATGAGACAGGCCGTAAGATCTATCAGCCCGTCCCTGGAACTGAAGCTGTGTACCCAGCCCAGTTGGCGCTGATCGCAATTGGCTTCGACGGACCGGAACAGGAAATTATTCAAGAGTTAAAGCTGGATACAAATCGTCGTACGAATGTGAAGGCGCGCTATGGCAAATTCAACACTAACGTAGACAAGGTATTTGCAGCTGGTGATATGCGGCGTGGACAAAGCCTTGTAGTGTGGGCAATCAATGAAGGACGCGAAGCTGCTCGTGAAGTGGACAAATTCCTGATGGGTTCGACTGTACTCATTTAGGTGTAGCTATAAATATAACCAAAAAATCCGTCTCAACAGCTGCTGCTGGTGAAACGGATTTTTTGTTTTTTAGATCTTGAACTTGGATAGTTTATCAAGCAGCTCTTGAACCATATGAGAAAGTGATTCCGAAGAGGAAGAAATCTCTTCCATGGTGGCCAACTGTTCTTCTGCTGCTGCGGCGACACTACTCGAGTTCTCCATCGCATCACTAGCGATTACGGTTAGTTGTTCAACGGATGTAGAGACCTGCTGAGAGCTAGCTGACATCTGCTCTGAAGCTGAGGATACTTCTTGAATTTGATCATTAACACGTTCAATTTCAACCATTATGGACTGAAATAGCTGTCCACTTTCTACAACGATATTCACACCTTTGTTCATTTCTTCGGTACCGACGCTCATATTGCGGATGGCATTGCCCGTTCCATCCTTAATTTCACTAATGAGCTCGGCTATTTGAGTGGCTGCTTGTTTCGTCTGATCTGCCAACTTCCGTACCTCGTCTGCAACCACACCGAAACCTCTGCCGTGTTCTCCAACCCGCGCTGCCTCAATGGCTGCATTGAGGGCCAACAGGTTTGTTTGTTGACTGATGGTTGTAATTAAGCCAACGATTCCACCGATTTCTTCCGACTTGGTTCCAAGTATGCGAAGCGCTTGTTCAGAATGGTCAGCGGCTTGCTTCATCGAGCCCATTTGAGTAATAGCTTGCTGAACCTTTACACTCCCTGTTCTTGTCTGACTCGAAGCGACATTTGCTGAAGCTGAAGCGGTCAGCGATGATTCAGCAATCCGTTTTATGCCTAATGTCATCTCCATGATTTCCTTAACAGTTTCACCGGAGTGTCGATATTGCGTTTCTGCACCCTGTGCAACATCTTGAATGGCTTCAGCAATCGACTCAGAGGCTTTGCCCGTCTGCTCCGAACTGGAGGTAAGCTGCTGGGAAGTTGCCCCAACGGTCAGTGCCAATTCATTTATGGAATGGAACATGGATTTCAATTTGGTGGTCATTTCATTGAAATGGCCTGCTAATTGGCTGAACTCATCTCTTCCTTTGACCTGTATGGTCTGTGTTAAGTCGCCATCAGCCATCAGCTTCATCTTCTCACCGAATTTTGCAAGTGGCCGCACTACCCACAAGCGGATTACTAGTGTGATTAATGCACTTAGCAGTAGTAACGCTCCAAGGGTGATCAGCAATGAGATCAAGCGGCTATCATTGTATGTTTGATTGATAAAACTTTCAGGAATGACAGTTTCTACATACCAATGTTCTCCGTTTGCTTCTAAGTCGAATGGTCTGATGGAGCGCATTACACGTTCACCATCTGGTTCCTGAGTATAAGCGCTGACTGGGTTCCCTACTTGAAGATCAGCCCAAAGTGCAGTTTTTTCAGGAGTGTCAACATAAGGTTTCGCTAACAAATCTGGATTAGCGGCGTTAGCAGCGTAGCTTCCATCTTGAGCAATTAGTGTTACATAACCGGCTTCCATCTTAAAGGCTTCTGCCTGTGTCTGCAAATCAGCTAATGGGAGCCCGGTGCCTATAATCCCTAGGAAATTCCCGTCCTTGTCCAGGATTGGAAATGTGACTGAGGAGAATAGAGATGGCGCATCTGCAGTTCCGTAGTTGGTCGGTTTAATGACATTGAACTTTTTGGTTTCTTTAGGTTTTAGATAGTAATCTGCTAACCCTGGCGTACTTAGATCACCAAGTGCTGTGATGGTGAACTGGTCTTTATCGATGTTAACTGATGCAATGAATCTTCCTGTGGCATCCGTGTAGGCATTACTTTTTGCCAAAGCCTTATCGTTTCCGTCAAATGCGTTAGGTTCCCAAGCCATATATAGTCCAGAGAGGTTAGTGTTTACCTTTAATGTACTCTGTAGTAAACCAACGACTTCATCTCGAGTTAGTGAATGTTGTGCTTGGACTTCCTGAAGTGTAGTTGAGAGTGTTTGCAAGGTGCCTCTTAAATTGACTAGTTTGTTCTGGAGACTTTCGGAATATTCATCACCAGCTGACCAGGATTGCAGCCCACTATTCTCGATACTAACTGACCGTAGTTGCTTTAAATTAAACAAGATGATAGAAGTGAACGTAACAATAAGCAACAGAACGACTATGGACACTAGTTTAGCGGATAAGGAAAGATTAGTTAGCTTTTTCATTAAGATCTACCTCCGATAGGGTATGTAGTGAGTTTTCACTTGTTATAGAGAAGCACCCAGCAAGTAGGCCAAACGGGATGGGCATCATTGATGAGATAATCAACAGTGGTTTCTGTGGTATTCGAAAGGATACGTGGTAGGCAGTAGTTTTTTTTAGATGGTTCATTTAAAGGTTCCCCCTAGTTGGCAATTCATTTCTTTTCTTTCTATATTCACAATAGTAAAATAGAAATATGGAAAAATTATATACATCATTAGCTTTAAATCTATAAAAATGAATACATTTTATATAGATTTGATAATTATCACGATCTAATCATGCCTTGACGTAATCAACAGAATCATATAGATTAAATACATTATTTATATTCAAAAAGCATTGACTAAGGATTTACCGTTCAAGAATCGCTAGGACAGAGAAGGGGCTCACCGGCTGAAAGGTCCCTCAGGAGCGAGTGAAGGGTACCCTGCCTTGGAAGCTGTAGCGCAAGAGAGTATAACCGCTACCGGTATCGGCCGTTATTCGATTGAGGACTGCCAATAATTATATTGGTGGTTGAACTAGGGTGGTATCACGACACATTCGTCCCTGACGAATGTGTCTTTTTGTGTTTTGAGTAATGGGTATGGATTCGTTGAAGGTTATGAACATAGGGGAGGTCGCTAATGATGCGCCAAAGTAAACTGTTGTTAAACACACTGCGTGAGGCTCCTGCGGAGGCAGAGACGATAAATCACCAGTTGCTGCTGCGAGCAGGGTATATCCGTCAGCTGGCTGCTGGAGTTTATACATACCTGCCGCTCGGTCGGCGTGTTCTACGGAAGATCGAAAGCCTTGTACGGGAGGAAATGGACAGGGCAGGGGCGCAGGAGATTCTCATGCCCACAATGCAGCCTGCTGAGCTGTGGAAAGAGTCGGGTCGCTATGAGGTATATGGCAAGGAGCTGATGAGCTTTCAAGACCGGCATGATCGGGAATTTATACTAGGGCCTACCCATGAAGAAGTAGTAACTTCTTTAGTGCGGGATGAGATAACCTCGTATCGAAAGTTGCCAGTTACTCTGTACCAAATTCAAACCAAGTTCCGCGACGAGCGGCGTCCACGTTCAGGACTGCTGCGGGGCAGAGAATTTTTGATGAAGGATGCCTATTCATTCGATACGTCCTGGGAAGGTCTTGATGAATCTTATTGGACAATGTTCAATGCCTATCGGCGGATATTCAGCCGTTGCGATTTGCAGTTTCGGTCCGTGTATGCGGACTCCGGGGCCATAGGGGGGGAAGGGGGAAGCCATGAATTTATGGCTCTAGCCGATATTGGAGAGGATACGATTGTTGCCTGTACCTCATGTGACTATGCGGCTAATTTGGAGCAGGCGGAGGCATTGGCCTATAGTACACAGGAGCCTAACCTTGAGCTGTTGCCAATCACTAAATTTCATACTCCAGGCCTGCGTACCATTGATCAACTGAAGCAGGAGTTACAGATTCAACCAGAGCAAGTGATCAAAACGTTAATTTATCAGGGTGGCGAGAAAATCTTTGCTGTTCTGGTTAGAGGGGATCATGAGGTAAATGAGCTTAAGGTGGGAAAATATCTTGGGGTTGCCGATATTAGCTTAGCCGATTATGAGTCAGTGAAACAGATGTCAGGGGTAGAGAGTGGATTTGTTGGTCCTGTCGGACTGGCACTAACGGTACTGGTAGATGCTGCAGTTGCGGCTTTGCCACACGGCATAGCCGGAGCCGGACAGAAAGATTATCATATCCGCAATGTTGTGCCTGGTCGGGATTTTGAGCTTTCGCATATAGGTGATTTTCGGAATGTAACAAAGGGTGAAGCCTGTCTACACTGTGGAGAAGGCCGTCTTGAATTCCATCTTGGCATTGAAATCGGGCATGTATTTAAACTAGGTACAAAATATAGTGAGAAGCTCGGAGCAACTTATTTGGATACCTCAGGTAAAAGCCAGCCAATGATTATGGGTTGTTATGGTATCGGCATCTCACGCCTGCTGGCGGCAGTTGTCGAACAGAACCATGATGATCATGGCATCATCTGGCCGGTGGCACTGGCACCTTATCAGGTGCACATTTTGCTTATGTCCACTAAGGACCTTGTTCAAGTAGAACTCGCGGAAGCTCTGTATCATCAGCTTAATGAATTGGGGATTGAGACGCTGCTTGATGATAGAGATGAACGAGCAGGGGTTAAATTTAAAGACTCTAGCCTGATTGGTATCCCATTATCTGTCATTGTAGGCAAGGACGCTGGAGAAGGCCGGGTTGAATATATTGAACGGAGGACCAACAATAAGGAGAATCTCGAACTTTCAGAAGCTATTTCGCGAATTGAGGGATATATTATGTAGTAGTCGATTCATTCAGCATAAAAAGAAGCTTTATCAACAGTTACTTTGCTGTTGATGAAGCTTCTTTTTATGGGTTGAATAGAAGTCAGTTTTTTAGTGAAATCCATTATTCCAGAATAAAGTGTTCAATCTTATGCTGTAGGTCTCCTGCCAACTGAGATAGCTCTGTAGAAGATGTGGAGATCTCTTCCATAGAGGCTAATTGCTGTTCGGTTGCCGCAGTTACACTTTGGAAGGATTCGGATGTGGCTTGTGAGATACTAGATATTTCTATTACCGAAGCAGCGATCTCTTCAGCGCCAGCTGACATTTGTTCTGTAACGGCAGAGATGTCATGGATCTGACCATTGATTTTGGTAGTCGAATGCTCAATTCTAATGAACGCTTCTTTGGCTTCGTCGGTCACTTTGATACCGAGTATCACATCTGCAGAAACCCCGTTATGGATAGCGTCATAGCTCTGATTAATTAGCGCTGTCATCTCCTCGATAGTATCTTGGATATTGCCGACAGTCTTCTTTGACTGATCGGCCAGCTTCCGGACTTCGCTTGCTACAACTGCAAATCCTTTACCATGCTCACCTGCACGTGCGGCCTCAATCCCTGCATTTAGGGATAATAGGTTAGTCTGTACAGCTATATTAGAAATAGATGTGCTCATTTGAGAAACTTTGGAGTTCAATGCATTTAATTGTCCAATCAGCTCTGATGAGTGAAGGGTGGATTTTTGAATAGCCTCCATTTGTTGACTGACAAGCTCTACCTTGCGGCTTCCGGACTTCACATCCAGCTCGGTCGCACCTGAAGACTCTACGATCATAGCAGCAGCTTCGGCAATTTTTTGGATTCCTGTGGACATTTCCTCCATAGCCCGTGATGTTTCGACCATGGCCGCCGTTTGGGTTTCGGCTCCATTTGAAGAATCTTGAACGAGCTCAGTAACGTAAACAACTGCGTTTGAGTTTTCTTCGGTTATAGAAGATAACTCCTGGCTTGAGGATGCGAGCATACTGGAGGTGTTTGAGATATCTACAACGATTTCACGGAGTGAATTCACCATGAGATTATAGTTCTCAGCTAGCTGTCCGATTTCATCGGTGCGGTTAATTTGTATGTGTTCATTCAGGAAGCCCTCAGTGACGCGGCGAGCGGAACGATTCAAGCTAATAATGGGTCTGGTAATGCCACGGATGTAGAAGAACATCAGAATCAGGGCCAATACAAGTGAAATACCTAGTACAACTAATCCATTAACCAAAATTGGAGCAGAGGCATCTGAGAATTCCTGTACAGAGAGGATTCCCACAATAGTAAATCCGCTAATAGCATCGGTGGTATAATACCCACGCATACTTTTGCCTGTATCAGGATCAGTATAGGAAACAGGACCATTTGTGCTAGTGCCAAGTGCGGAAATCACACTTCCAGGTACATCAACACCAGCTTTTTTATTAGGGTGAGAAACGTAATCGTGGTTTCGGTCTACTATAAATATATATCCGTCTTTACCTAATTTGATATTATTGATCGTTACTGCTAATTTGCTGAGATTTAAGCTGGTATTCATCGCACCGTTATTATCTGAAAATCTCTCGGAAATATACAAGTTGTAATTTCCAGTGGTGGTTGCTATATAGGGATCAATTACTGTGCCTTCTTTAGTATTGCTGAGGGAGGATATATACCAATCTCTTTTACGTGGATCATAGTCTTGTTTACCTGGATCGGGTGACTTCATCCATGCTCCATTCTCATTTCCTAAGGTAATAACTTCAAGCTCTGGATGCTCTTTCATGAATAAGTCAATAAGGTGCCTAGTCGCAGGATTTTTGGCGTCTATGTCTCCTGATGTTATTTGCTGGGTAAGCTGTTGTACATTACGAGCTGCCGCAGAAACTGTCTGATCAATGGTTATGCGTAGCAATTCGACACTTGAACGGGTAGACTCCTGCATTTTAAGTTCCAATTGCTTTTTGGAGCTGGAATAGGAAAAATAGCTCACTAGGACGACTGGAATGATGAGCATGATGGAGAAGATGATCATCATTTTTTTCTGCAGTGATTGAGATGCTAGAGCTTGAGTAAGGCGTTTGAATTTGTTATTCATGTTGATTTCCCCCTTGGTTGCATTAATTACTGAAAAATGTAATTGGATTATATTTCATTAATCTATTAGGTCAATCTGCTTATTTCAAATGATAATCTACAAAAATGAAGAAAATATATATAAAAAACGCTATAAATATATAAGAGTAATCATTTGTTTCTCATGCCAAACAGGCGATCATACAGTAACATGACTAGAAATTGAGCTTGCCTCTCTTGAGGAATACATTAGAAAATACAGAGGTTGATGGTATAATAGACTACTGGACGTATTTTGGACTTGAGAACGAAAAGGTAAGGAGCGATTGTTTTTGAAGATACTCATTATTGCGGAAAAGCCGGATATGGGGCGGAATATCGCCGCCGCAATAGAACCGCAGGCCAAGAATTACCGTTCCTATCTCGAAGGGGAGCAATACATTATCACCTGGGCTATCGGGCATCTGATCGGCCTGGCGGAGCCGGAAGCTTACGATGTTAAATACAAAAAGTGGAATATTAATGATCTGCCAATCATTCCCGAGACGTTCAAGCTGGTGCCTAATGCAAGGACAATAGACCAGCTTAAGGTCATCGGTGAGCTAGCTAAACGCAGTGATCTGCTGGTGAATTCCTGCGATGCCGGGCGGGAAGGACAACATATCTTTTCGCTCATTCAGCGGCATTTGCAGCTGGACCAGCCTGTGAAGCGGCTGTGGATCTCCGACTTGACGCCGGAGACGATCCGCAAAGGGTTTCAGGAACTGAAGGATGGGGCAGAGTACGAGAACCTGACCAAGGCCGCCAAAGCGCGTAGCGAAGCAGACTGGCTGATCGGAATGAATGGTTCACGTGCCTTCACCACGAAGCATAATGTGCTGCTGTCGGTGGGTAGAGTGCAGACCCCGGTGCTTGCCCTGATCTATGACCGCCAGAAGATCATTGAGGCGTTCTCGTCACTGAAATTTTTTGAAGTGGAAGGTCATTTCACGCAGAATGACATTACCTATAAAGGGATGTGGCAGGGAGATCGATTAACTGATGGGGCGAAGGCGGAGGCTGTAGCTGCTAAGGTAAAGGGGAAACCGGGGCGGATAGCCTCTTATGAGGTCAAAGAAACTAAGGAATATCCGAACAAGCTCTACGATTTGACGTTGCTGCAGCGGGAGGCGAATGGCAAGTACGCTTTTTCCGCCAAAAAAACGTTGGATATTGCGCAGGCGCTCTATGAGAAGCATAAGGCCATCTCGTACCCGCGGACGAACTCCAACTATGTGACGGAAGCCAATATTCCGGAAATGCACAAAACACTTTCGGCGCTGCAAGGAACGACTTATGACGAATGGGTGAAGGGCGCGAACCGGAATCTGGTCCATAAAGGCAACAAATTCATCTGCAACCCCACCAAGGTTGAGGATCACCATGCCATCATGCCTACGAACCGGAGACCTTCAGGCTTAAGTTCAGATGAACAAAAGCTGTACGATTTAATCGTGCGCCGCTTTCTGTCGCAGTTCTATCCAGCCGCAGAATATAAGGTGCATACCGTTATTACCGACGTAGAGGATGAGAAGTTCAAAACTACAGTGAAAGAATTGTTAAGCCTGGGCTGGAAAGTTATCTATGCGGACCAGAAGAAGGACAAGGTAAAGCCTGCTAAGGGGAAGTCGAAGGATGATGAAGAGGATGAGGAAATAGAGGTCAACGAGCCATTCTCCATCGCGCCGACGGAAGAAATCTTTTGTAGTGATGCTGTAGTCAAAGAGAAGGATACTCAACCTCCCAAACATTTTAATGAGGGAACCTTGCTAAAAGCGATGGAAAGTGCGGGCAAGCAGATTGAGGATGAAGAACTGCGCGATGCCATGAAGGACTCAGGACTGGGCACTCCTGCTACACGTGCAGCTACGATTGAACGGCTCAAAAATGTCGGTTACATCGAAATGCAGGGCAAAAAAATCGCGCTTACTCAAAAAGGCAGGATGGTTATCGAACTTATTCGCGGGGCCGGTATTGAGCTCCTGACTTCACCGGAGATGACCGGACAATGGGAGCGCCGCTTGAATGAAATTTCTAGAGGGACGGCCTCGGACGGACAATTTATGGAGAATGTCAAAAGGTTTGCCTCCATGATTGTAGATAAGGTCCGAGTGCAATCCCGAGCGGCCAAAACCTCCTTTGAAGGAGAAACACCCTCTACGAAAACCACTGCTAAAGGTGGAAGCAGTAGTGCTTCCCCCCGTAAAGCAGCGGATAAACCGGTAGCGCCGCGAAAGCGCAAAGTGGATGGGGAAGTTGGCACAGCTGCCCCATACCAAGGCCCAACCATCATCGGAAATTGTCCACGACCCGGCTGTGGCGGGATGATCTTTATGGGTCGCAAAGGCTACGGCTGCTCACATTATAAAGAAGGCTGTAAGTTTGTGATTTGGAAAGAGAATCATGGACGAATTCTTAGTGACACGCAGGTTAAAGCGTTAATTGAGAAAGGTCGTACGGGGAAACTTAAGCTTGCTGCTGAAGATGGATCGCCTCTGGAGGGCAAGCTTGTGC
Organism: Paenibacillus monticola; assembly: GCF_009664975.1. Lineage (GTDB taxonomy): Bacteria > Bacillota > Bacilli > Paenibacillales > Paenibacillaceae > Paenibacillus_AQ > Paenibacillus_AQ monticola. The sequence continues at coordinate 140,175 of NZ_WJXB01000005.1, read as the reverse complement.
TGAACAATAAGGATACGGGCCAACTGATAGTTGAGTAAGTATAAACAAGCATAGCAACAAAAAAAGCAAGTCTCCAGTGTAGTGGAGACTTGCTTTTTACATGTGGGGTTCATCGCGAAAAAACAATTAATTTGCCGCCGCAGCCAGTTGGGCATCAATAGCCGCAGTCAAACCCTCGTAGGAGGAGTCCGGCAGCAAAACACCATTGACCATAAATTTAGGCGTACCATTGACGCCATAGGAACCAGCGATTTTGAAATCTTCTTTAACATCATACATATAGGTCTGGTTCTTGAGGTCTGTCTCGAACTGGTTATAATTAATGCCATCAATATTATTTTTAACGAATTTTAGAATGAACTTCTGCGTTGCCCAAATTTTGGTCTCATCACCCTGATTGGCGTACAGCTTGTGCATATATTCCCAGAACTTCTCATTGCTTTGCGTATAAATAGCCTCACCCGCACTTGCAGCAAGATAGGAGTCCCGGTCAATGAAGGCGAAGTTCATGAAGAAGAACTCAACCTTACCAGTGTCTACATAATCCTTAATAAAGGTGTCTTGATACTGCTCAGTCCATTTTTTGCAGGCAGGACATTTGAAATCTGCGAATTCGATAATCTTTACCTTGGCCTCAGTGTTGCCCAGATGGGGTTGCTTCTCATATTTCAGCCCATCCACAACAATAGTGCCCTTTACATCCGTGTAGTTAGGTAAACTATCCAGGTCGGAAGAATCGCTGTTTTTGGTGGGTGTGTTGGTGATGTTGAAGTAGAAAAATACCGCAATCAAGATAACAACAACGACTGCTGAAAGCATGAGCATCAAATTCTTGTTGTTCGAAACTCCCTTGGAATTTCTGTTCCGGTTCACATTCTTATTTGCTTTCTTATTCATTTGCATTCCTCCTGCGCCATATGAAAACTACTCAAATAGTATAAACATACCGGCGGCAGAAAGCCTATGTCATTTGTAACACTAAGCTTTGAATGCTTTATCCGTGACTTTTATTCTGCTGTTGAATGGCTGTACGTATAACTGGTGGAACCTCGTTGATGGATGAAATGGTCAAAATAGCTTGCTGTACTTCATGCTGCAGCTCAATTAGATTGTACAGCCATTCTTTTTGCTGCTTCAAATAGATGCTATTGATGCCGGCAGTCACTGCAGGCAGGATGTCCGTCCGCAAGGAGTTGCCAATCATCCAGGTCCGTTTACGGTCGAAACTGCGGGAGGAAAGTATGCTCTCAAGCGACTCCACATTTTTATGCTTGCGGATATAGATCCGATCATCGAAATAAATATCAAGTTTCATCTGTTCAATCTTGCGCTGCTGGATGGTATCGTCCCCGCCGGTATATAAATACAAGTCATGACCGTCTTGTTTCAAGGTATCGAGTGTTTCCACCATGCCTGGATAGGCTTCGATTTCCTGATCATAGACGCTAAGACCAAGCTTCATTAATTGCTGCTCCTGAAAAGATTCGGCCGGCCGGCCATATTTAGCGCAGAAATATCGGTAGGTAGCAATCAGGGATTTAGGGAAATTGTCGCTGGCCAATCCACTGGAGCTGACCGTTTCAACATCAATTTCGGTCTGTTTACTCCTGATCTCACTGGTGGTGGGTTCAAAGTCTTGAAACCAGTCAGTCATCATTTCTAAATATTGCCCCAGAATGAGATCGAAATATTTGTTGCAATGGACTAGGGTATCATCCAGATCAAAGATAACTTGTTGTGTTAAATATTTCATGTTGCTCACTCCTCCAATCTATATCTCTAAGTGCGTCTTTAGTTATTATAAACGAATATAGGATTCTAAGAACATCTGGAGCTCTGAAGCTCCGTCTGGACGGATACTGAAGCGTTCGTTATATTCTCCTCGCACATGGATGCGCAGCAGGCCGGCCACCCGCAGGATCATAAGGTGGTGCATCAGCATTTCCCTGGACTGGTTCAGATCGGACTGCATCTCCGATAACGTTTTGGGTTCGTGGGCGACATAACGCAGCAGCCTGAGCCGTGTTGGATCTGACAGTGCTTTGGTCATACGCAGCAGCATTGTAGGAGGCTCATCCTCGTTATCTAAAGGAACATCTACGGGGTACTGAACCATCACTAGTGTTTTGTAGAAGCAATAAGTATTAATGGGTCGATTATGTACCGTGGGCAGCAGTACAATGGTCTTAAGATCTGGAATATCTTCATAGATAACACCATTAGAGGCGTACTCGATTAAAGCCTCGGGGTCCATCTTGCTCTCAAGCATCTTCTTCTCTGAGGCATCGGCAATTAATAACGGCAGAATCTTGTTCTCCACATGACGGAAATATTGATCATGCCATAGTCGCAGGAGCGGAATATAGCCGGATTTAATTCGGTGGCATTCTTCAAGTGTGAAGTTAGGAAGAAACGGCAAAGTCTGCTGATAGCAATCTTCCAATGAGGCCGCATCCAGTTCGTCCAAGAATTGCAGCACCTTTATAGCTGGACCCCGGCTGTAAGTCCAAGCGTATAGCACATCATAATCGTCAAAAGGCCACTCGGATGCCTGCAGCAGTTCTGTTACTTTCTGGGGTGGGATTCGACTTTCCAGATCGCGTATCCAGTCTGGACCGAGATCCAGGTTCGACATCCATTTCTTGGTTACATATAACATGAAACTGTCCAGCAGTTCATAGACCGGTGATACATCAATTTTTAATTCATAGTTCATGTAAGCTTGCACCCCCTGAGAAATCCGTCACTTCTATATATTATCTCTTGTTTTGAAGAGGGTTGTCCACTATAATGTTCCGTGTTTGCCAATTGCGTAACTTATTATAACCATTGTAGATCATAGGGGGATTCATCCGTGTCAGACAGGCATTCAACATCAGTTCATCTCAATAGCAAACGGAATTACATGATTCTTATTACCGTAATTATCGCTGCAGGACTCAGCCAAGGGCTGCTGCTTCCTGTGTTGTCCATTCTTTTGGAGCAAAAAGGGGTCACTTCGTCCATCAACGGGCTGAATGCTGCAGCCTTATATATTGGCTCATTTGGCATGACTTTGGTCGCTGAGCGGACGCTTGGTGCCATCGGTTTCAAAAAACTGATTGCCGCGGGACTTAGCCTGGTATTCGTTAGTTTGCTTCTGTTTCCGCTGCTTCCGGGCGTTAAGGCATGGTTCTTGCTGCGCCTGCTAGTAGGGATCGGCGATGCTGCTATTAATTATGCTGCTCAGTTATGGGTGCTGCTTATGACACCATCCGAGCACCGCGGACGTAATATTTCTTTGTACGGGATGTCCTATGGTCTAGGCTTTAGCTTGGGGCCACTTGGAATCAGCCTGTTGCGTTTCGGCCAAGCGGCACCGTTTCTTGTGATTGCCTTTCTATTTCTGCTTGTACTGCTGCTAGTTGCCGCGAAGCTGCCAGATTCCCATCCGGAGAAAGTGGCAGGTGGAGAAGGGCAAGCCCGCCGATTTGGTCGCAGCTATAGTCTCGCATGGTATGCCTTAATTCCGGCACTTTTATACGGCTATATGGAGGCAAGTCTGAACAGTAATTTTCCGGTATATGGTCTGCGCATCGGCTATACTGCTGATCAGATTGCTGCATTGCTGCCTTTTGCAGGCATTGGAGGGCTGCTGCTGCAGCTTCCGCTCGGGATATGGAGTGATCGGTATGGGCGCCAAAAGATTCTGATTCTCTCCGGGGTCGGTGGAGGGTTGGCGTTTGCCCTGCTGCCGCTCGCAGCTGACAGATTCCTGCCGACATTAGTGCTGCTTATGTTCGCAGGTGGACTGGTAGGGTCGTTTTTCTCATTGGGTCTCAGCTTTGCTGCAGATATCTTACCGCGTAACTTGCTTCCTGCCGCCAATGTGGTATCCTCCTTTCATTATAGTATAGGCAGCATTCTAGGTCCGGGCGTCGGCGGCTTATTGCTGGAATATGGCTGGGGGAGTGGTGTATTTGCTTTAATGGGCCTTTTATATATCATGTTCGGACTAATGGGGTTATTATTCTCGCCACGGCAGCAAATTTGAGGTAAGATAAGAACGAATGATCGCATGGAATTTGATCTCGCTTTCAGAGTACACTATAGAAGTAACGATGAGGACAGGAGAGGCTGATAAATGATTACAGTTGAACATTTAGCCAAAGCAGTAGGGGAAGAAAAGAACCCGGTTCTGCAAGATATTGGCTTTCAATTAGAAACAGGTGAGCTTGTAGCCCTACTTGGAGGTAGCGGAAGCGGCAAAACCACGCTGCTGCGTTGTCTTGCACTGCGAGAGAAATGGGACAGAGGGAATTTCAGGGTTGATGGTACCAATATTCTGGGGAATATGTTCGGGGGTAAACGCAAGATTCGTCGGGAGTGGGCTTATCTGGAGCAGAATGCGGAGCTGAACCCCAACCGAACGGCATTGAAGAATGTGTTGATCGGCCAATCTGCTCAGACCCCATTGTGGCGTATGGTTACGGGTAGGGTGCGCTCAGACAATTATATGGGCGCGATGGATGAACTGGATGCGCTTGGTCTGCTCGATAAAGCGAAGATGAAGACGAGCCAGCTCAGCGGCGGAGAACGCCAGCGTGTAGCGATAGCTCGTGCATTGACTCATGGTGCCAAGGTGATATTGGCAGATGAGCCGGTAACAGGGCTTGATCCGAAATCAGCGGATAGCGTTATGGAAACCTTGCGCAAGCTATGTAAGGAGACAGGCCTTACCATAGTGACGGTATTGCCTATAGAATTGGCTGAACGTTATGCAACGCGTCTGTGGGTGCTGGAGGACGGCCGTATCAAACATGATGTTAAAGGACGTCGCCTAACCTCTCAGGAGCGTATCAATCTGTGAATTACGAACATGGAAAGAGTGATGAAATTGAATATACGAAGTCTGAGGCGCCTTGCGGTCGTATCCTTGACGCTAACCGTCCTGTCGGGTTGTACTTTCATCAGTGATCCTGTTTCCAAGATGAAATTGCCGCAGCTGTCTGCAGATAAAGCTACGCTTATGGCTGCTATTAATTCATTTAATCCACCAGGCTCTACACTGATCCGTCCGGCCAATGACGACGACAGTTCAATCTTCACTGAAGATCTGAATAAGGATGGAGTTATGGAGACTATAGTCTTTTACGAGACGCCGGACGAAGCTGTACAGATACATGGAATGATACTGGAGAAGAAAGGGGATTCCTGGGTAAAGAAGCTTGTCTTCGATGGTGACGGAACGGTACTGGAATCGGTTGATTTGAAAGATGTCACGGGCGATGGCAAGCTGGATATTATTACGGGGTATTCCCGCGGTGAAGAAAAAGGACTGGTAGTCTACAGTTATTCCAGCGGATCACTGGAAGAAGTGCTGACACTGCCTTATACGAAATATATAATGGATGATTTAAATGAAGACGGCATTGAAGATATTACGGTGGTCTCTTTTAAACGTAATGAATTTGCAACTATAACGACATATCAATATAACGATGGTTTCAATGTACTGGATAAGCTGGACGATCTAGACCCTTATTTTAATAATTATTACAATATTGTCGCAGGAAAAGTTGCCGAGGACAAAGAAGGTATCGTACTGGATGCCGCAGTAGATTCCCATTCTGCTTATACTTATATGGTAGTTATGGAGAATAACATGCTGCGTGTAGTAATCCCTGGTGATGCCCGTACCTTTAAGGATCAGCGTATCGACAGTGAAGATATTGATGGGGATGGCATCATTGAGATTGGCCTGCTTGAGCCACCGAAGGGTTGGGAGTATTTTGACCCAGAGACGATCCCTTATTTCAATTCCTATTACAAGTGGGATGGAAAAGACGGTCTGGTCTTTACATCGCAGCAATATCGTGATCCTGCGGACCGCTTCATTATCAAGTTCTCTCCGGAATGGCATGGGAATCTGACGGTGGATACCAAGTCCGTTCAGAATAAATCACTCAAGTTCATCATGTCAGATACTGGAGAGACGGTTGCTGAGGTTTCATTCTTTTCATCGCTGGAGTGGGAGCGGGTCAAAGGTGCAGGCTGGGAGATGTTGGGTCGTGACGCCGATAAAATCATTGGGTACCGCGGGAAGCTGGAACAGAGTACAAATGGGGGAAGCAGCAACAAGATTGCTTCACCTATCGAGAGGAAGGGAATAGATGAGTAAAGTTCTGATCCTAGAGGATGAGGAGTCCATCCGCAGTTTTATTGTAATTAACCTGAAACGAAATGGCTTTGAAGTATTAGAGGCGGCTGACGGCAATGAAGCATTGCACAAGCTGACCACAATCCCTGATATTGATATTGCTCTGCTGGATGTAATGGTTCCAGGTATTGACGGGTTTGAAGTGTGTCGACGGATACGGGAGACCAACGAACGGTTGGGTATTATTTTTCTAACGGCCAAGGTTCAGGAGCAAGATAAGGTCTATGCCTTGTCCGTAGGTGCTGATGACCACATCAGCAAACCTTTCAGTCCAACGGAACTGATCGCTCGTATTCAGTCACTGCTGCGCCGGGTTAATGTGCATCGGGAGCAGTCGGCCAAAGTTTCTTTTCATTCGGGACCCTTTACACTAGATCTTATTTCCAAGCAATTTAAACGCAACGGTGACGCGATCGAACTTACGCCTACTGAATTCTCACTTATCCAATTTTTCCTTGAAAAAGAAAACACACCGCTTAGCCGCGATCTGCTGCTTGATCATGTGTGGGGCAAGGAGTATATGGGCGATCCTAAGATTGTGGATGTTAACATCCGCCGTCTTCGCCAGAAGATAGAGAATAATCCGTCAGAGCCCGAATTCTTACAAACGGTATGGGGGCACGGTTACAAATGGAAAGGGCAAGGACAATGATAAAGAAGGGGATGCGCAGACAGATCGTACTGCACTATATACTTGTAGTCTCTTTAGCGCTTCTCCTGGTGGAAGTTATCTTTTTGCTTGCCATTCGAACGAATTATTATGACAGTGTATATAACAAAATCACGACACATATCAGTACGGCTGAATATTTCCAGAAATATCAGATTTTGGGTGAGCATGCGCCGTTTCAGCTGCAGGACCTGCTGGACAGGTTTTCGCTGAGCAATACGGAGCTGGAAGTGCTGACGTTAAAAGGTGATATGGTCACCAGTTCTACCGGTTTTCAACCAGACCGCACCATTACAACCAGCGATGTACCGGAAGCAGCAGGTGGCAGCATCGGTCGTTGGGTAGGCAAACAGCCTGGAACCAATGAGAGTGTGATGGCGGTTTCCAAAATACTGCAAATCCACGGCCGTGATGCTTATATCCTTCGGTACCTCACTTCAGTTGAAGGTATTAACGAAGACCTGCTGAATCTTACACTGCTGTCCATAGGTATCGGTGTTGCTGTACTGGCCATAGTTGTTCTTTTCAGTTTTGGACTGGCTAACTCTATAGTGAAGCCGCTCAATAATATTACGGCGGTTTCGGCGCAAATGGCAAAGGGCAGATTTAATACACGTATTAAAGGTAATTACAAATATGAGATCGCTGATTTGGCGGCTACGCTGAATTATATGGCCGAGGAAATTGTGCGAAGCAATCAGACTAAGGATGATTTTATTTCCTCGATCTCTCATGAACTTCGAACACCACTGACCAGTATCAAAGGCTGGAGTGAGACCTTAATCTCAGGTGGTTATGATCCGGAAGAAACTAAGCTTGGTATGGGAATTATCTCCAGAGAAAGCGATCGGTTGATTGGTCTGGTAGAAGAGATACTGGATTTCTCCAAGCTGCAACAGAATGAGATGAAGCTTTCAATCGGCATTGTGAATGTTAAGGTATTGCTGCAAGAGACGATACTTAACATTTGGGCCAAAGCAGAGAAAAAGCGGATTGTCTTGCTGCTTGAATGCGACGAAGCGATCTATGTCAAAGGTGATGCCAATCGACTGAAACAAGTATTTTTAAATCTGGTTGATAATGCTGTGAAGTTTTCCCACGAAGATTCCAGCATTGTACTTACCGCACAGCGCTTTTCAGCTAGCGAGACTGCCATTATTGTCCGTGATAGCGGAATTGGCATCAGTGACGATCATATTTCCAGAGTAAGAGACCGCTTTTTTCAAGTGGATGCTTTAAATGGGGGGACCGGACTTGGACTGGCGATCTCTCAGCAGCTTGTAGAGCTTCATCACGGCAAAATTGAGATGAACAGTGAGCTTGGCAAAGGAACGCAGGTCACTGTCATCTTGCCTCTAACGGATGAACTTCCCAGTTCAATGATAGTCACTGAAGGCCAATTATAACGTGAATTTTGTGAGGGAATTAGGAGGCGAAGAAATGAATGTGCAGGCTTCCGGAGACAGTCATTCTCCGCATAGCTCAATTAGCATAATTCGCGCAGATATCGATCGAGCGGGAGATGTCCTGAAGCTACTGCGAGAAGCAGCAATGTGGATGGAGAGCAAGGGGATTAAGCAATGGTCACCCACTCAATTTAATGAGCTGGATATTGCCGGATACTTTATGGATAGACATGTTTATATGGCTTTGGATGGTGAGAATGTAGCTGGAATGTTCACCTTGCAGTTCAGTGATCCACAGTACTGGGGCCCTAGAAATGATGAAGCATATGCCTATTTACACCGTTTGGCCGTAGCTGAGCCCTATCGTGGAGCAGGGCTTGGGCGGCAATTGCTGATGTATGCTGCGGATCTAGCTCAGGAGCTAGGGTATAAGTCGCTTCGATTTGATACCTTAGCTAGTAATATAAAGCTCAACCGTTTTTATCAGGGTCTGGGTTTTCACTATATGGGGATAAATGATGTTGGCGGGGGCCGTTTAGTTAATCTGTATGAGCATTTTAAAAAATCAGCTGATTCAGATGAACTACTTCTGCGCTATTTTGCTGAGGCTGATTTTGATTCTGTGAAAAGCTGGAGCATTTCGCCAGAGTTTCTCAAGCAGTGGGCAGGCCCTTCACTTTCGTTTCCTTTGGTCGATAAGCAGCTTAAAGAATATATGAATGGTGCTAACGATACCGGGCAATCCACTATATTAATCTACAGTGCAGTGCACAAAGAAACACAGCAAGTGGTCGGTCATTTAAGTCTTGCTGGAATTGATCGGGTTAATGGTTCCGCCCGGATCGGCCGGGTGGTGGTAGATCCACAGTATCAAGGGCGAGGATTTGGACAGCGTATGATTCAAGAAGTCCTGCGGATTGGCTTTGACAGCTTAGGTCTTCACCGCCTGTCGCTTGGTGCCTTCGCCTTTAATACCGCAGCATTGAAATGCTACGAAGCATCGGGTTTTGTGCGTGAAGGGATACAACGAGAAGCAGCATTGTTCGGCGAGCAATATGTGGATTGCATTGAGATGAGCCTGTTGGATCGAGAGTGGAGAGGTATATAGATAAACGAAGGGGCTACTGCATAGGTCTGGTACGACCGTTGCAGCAGCCCCTTTATATTTTTTGGAACTCAGATGTGTTGTGATTATTTATGATGGAAGGCCTTCGGCCCGCAGTCGTCCAGTTTTCTCATATACATCCTGAAGCAGACGGGAAGGTTGGGTACGGATGACCGGTTTAGCAGCTACGATCTCATGAGGCCCTACAACAACAATGTTGTCTGAACTGCCTTTGATAATGGCTCCATCTTTGATGACGGCGCCTTCGCCGATAATGGCATTTTCGATCTGTACACCACGGCCTATACGTACACCAGGCATAATCACGCTCTGTTTAATCTGGGACAGTTTACCAATCTCCACACCTCCGAAGATGACCGAACGGAATAGGCTGCCTTCCATGGTGCTGAATTCATTCACAAGGCAATCTGTAGCTGGAAGTTGAACACGTGCTTTATGAACGGCAAGCTTGGGACGGCGGGCCCGGCTATACATTGGCCAGCGTGTATTATCGATCTGAAAGCCGTTATCAGCCTGTAACAGATCCATGTGGGCCTCCCAGAGACTGCTCACAGTTCCTACATCTCTCCAGTAGCCTTCGAAGCGGTAGGCGAACAAGTCGTCATTACTGTCAAGCATACTTGGGATGATGTCTTTACCAAAATCATGGCTGGAAGCTGGATTTGCAGCATCGCGCAGCAAATATTCCTTCAGATAGTCCCAACGAAACAGATAGATGCCCATTGAAGCTAAATTGCTCTTTGGAACCTTTGGTTTTTCCGCAAATTCAGAGATTTTCAGTTCATCATTCACGTTCATTACACCAAAGCGGCTGGCTTCCTCCCATGGAACCTCCATGACGGAGATCGTAGCCTTCGCGCCTTTACTGTGATGATAATCAAGCATTGTGCGGTAATCCATATGGTAAATATGATCTGCCGACAGGATTAATACATGTTCTGGATTATGACTGTCGATAAATTCAAGGTTTTTATAAATGGCATCGGCGGTTCCCAAATAGTTCTCTCTACCTTCAATACCTGAAGGAAGCAAGGTGACTCCATGGTCTACATTGGAGTTGAGCCCCCACGGCTCACCTTCTCCAATATGTTGATGCAGGGATTCGGCTGCGTACTGTGTCAGTACGCCGACAGTATCAATATTGGAATTCACACAATTGCTTAGGGGAAAATCAATGATTCTATACTGTCCACCGAAAGGGACTGCAGGCTTAGCCATATTGGCGGTTAAAGGTGCCAATCTGCGACCCTCTCCACCTGCCAATAACATGGCGATACATTGTTTTTTACTCATTTGTTATCCCTCCCATTTTTTTGTCAATGCTTGTAATATAAACTTTCGACAAGCGCTTGAAACGGCATAGGTGAAATATATTGCTATGAATCAGAAAAAATTACAGGAACCTTTTTTTCAACCATAAAACATAGCTTTTCACCAGCAAATCATTTTCAAATGGATTAGATTCGGGTAATGTAATAGGTGCATCCTATATGAAAAGGTGGTGATGAATTGGCTGAGACACCAACAACAGAAACCCTCCCGTCATCTGATGATATTTTCTTGTTTCATGAAGGCACGAATTATCGCAGCTATTCAATGCTGGGCGCGCACACTGCCGCTGAAGAAGGCATTTCCGGCGTACGCTTTACCGTGTGGGCTCCTCATGCGACATATGTAGGACTAGCGGGCAACCATAATGGCTGGGACGGAACGCAGAACATGGACTCGTTATATAAGATACCCGATTCAGGATTTTGGAGTCGTTTTTTTCCGGGGATTGAGCCGGGAACTTTTTACAAATACAGGATTACGACCGCAGAGGGTACAAGCTTCCTAAAAGCTGATCCATTTGCCTTCAAAGCTGAGGTCCGTCCAGCTACTGCATCCGTTGTTGCAGAGCTTGGTGGCTACCAGTGGGGAGACGCAGCTTGGCGGCGCAAGAATAAGTCCCCGTACAATCAACCAGTGAATATTTACGAAATGCATTTTGGAACCTGGCGTCAGAAGGAAGACGGTGAATTCTACACTTATCAGGAACTTGCTGGACTGTTAATCCCCTATTTGGTGGAAATGGGCTATACCCACGTAGAATTCATGCCGCTCGCAGAGCATCCATACGACTTATCATGGGGCTATCAGGGAACAGGTTATTTTGCAGCAACAAGCCGTTATGGTGAGCCGCATGAACTAATGTATTTGATTGATCATCTTCATCAGGCAGGCATAGGTGTGATATTGGATTGGGTTCCGGCCCATTTTGCCAAGGACGCTCATGGTCTGCGAATGTTTGACGGTTCCGCGCTTTATGAATATGCCGATCCGATGTTAGCTGAGAAGCCAGGCTGGGGGACCCTTTCCTTTGATTTCAGCAAGCCTGAAATATCCTCATTTCTGATCTCCAATGCGCTATTTTGGTTTGATCTATACCATATTGACGGAATGCGTGTGGATGCTGTCACGAGTATGTTGCGCCTTGACTTTGAGAAGAAGAGCCATCAATATCGTCATAATGCGAATGGCGGTTTGGAGAATCTTGAAGCCATCAGCTTTATTCAGCGCCTGAACAAGGCTATCTTTCATTATTATCCTAAAGCATTGATGATGGCTGAGGAATCAAGTGCTTGGCCTGGGGTTACTGCCCCTGTTCATGAGGGTGGGTTAGGCTTTAACTACAAATGGAATATGGGCTGGATGAATGACACACTGGGTTACATAGAACATGAATTCAGCGCGCGTCCGCATCATCATAATCTGCTGACATTCCCGATTTGTTATGCGTACGCGGAGAATTATACCTTGCCTTTATCGCATGATGAGGTTGTGCATGGCAAGAAGTCTTTGTTGGACAAGATGCCAGGTTCCTATGAACAGAAATTCGCTGGATTACGGCAACTGCTTGGTTATCAGATGTCCCATCCCGGCAAAAAGCTGCTGTTCATGGGTAGTGAATTCGGCCAATTTATCGAGTGGAAGGATCAGGAGCAGTTGGATTGGCTGCTGCTTGAATATGAGAGCCATCAACGTATGCTAGCCTATACTAAAGAACTCAACAAGCTCTACCTCTCTGAAAAAGCATTATGGGAGCTGGATCATGATCTGGAGGGGTATCAGTGGATTGACGCGGACGATAGCGGACAAAGTATTGTCTCGTACATCCGTAGGGGCAAGAAGCCTGTGGATACGCTGATATTTATTATTAACTTCCAACCGATGCAACGTCTCAACTACCGTATTGGTGTTCCCCGTCCAGGGGCTTACGAAGAGATCTTCAGCTCTGAGAATACAGAGTTCGGCGGTTCAGGAGTGCATAATGCTCCAATACAGAGCAGCAAGCTGGAATGGCATAATCAGTTGAATAGTATCGAGCTAACACTACCGGCGTTAAGCTTTCTGGTGTTAAAGAAAGTTGGACGTAAAGGTAAATCATAGCTAGTTATTGACTTAGTTCAGAAACTGTAAATTTTAGGGGGATAACAAATGAAAGTGTTATTTGCTGCAGCTGAAGCACATCCATTTATCAAAACGGGCGGGCTGGCCGATGTCATTGGTGCCTTACCCAAGGCGCTGAAGAGCGCCGGAGTAGATGTACGGGTGATAATACCTAAATATCGTGGCATTCCAGAAAAATTCACCTCACAAATGGAGCATATCACTGAAGTCTATGTTCCCTTGGGCTGGCGCAATCAATACTGTGGTATCGAGCGTTTAGTGTATGAGGGTATACCGGTATATTTTGTTGACAATGAGTATTATTTCGGAAGAGATGGAATTTATGGCTATATGGACGATGGAGAACGTTTTGCGTTCTATAACCGGGCGGTGCTGGAATGCCTGGAGGCCATCGATTTCCAGCCTGATGTGCTCCACTGTCATGACTGGCATGCCGCGGTAATTCCAATGCTGCTGCAAGGACATTATCGCCACAATCCTTTTTACAGCAATATACGCACTGTATTCACTATACACAACCTGTTATACCAAGGGGTGTTCCCCTATGAGGTGCTGGGTGAGCTGCTTGGACTAAACAGCAGCTACTTTGGCGGAGTGGAATATTATGGGGGCATTAACTTCATGAAGGGTGGTATCGTGTATAGCGATCACGTAACCACAGTTAGTCCAACCTATGCGGAAGAAATCCGTACCCCGTATTATGGGTATGGACTGGAGGGGTTGCTGACCTCACGTGCGGATCATCTGACGGGTATTGTTAACGGCATCGATACTAAGAGCTATAACCCGGCAACGGACCCGCAAATCTTCTCACGCTACCGCTCCAATCTGGCGAAGAAGACAGAAAACAAATTGGGTCTGCAGCAAGAATTGGGCTTGCCTGTAGCTCCATATATACCAATGGTTGCGATGGTGACTCGACTGGTTGATTCCAAGGGACTCGATCTATTGACTCGCGTCTTGGATGAACTTCTGTACTATGATGATGTTCAGTTCGTGATGCTCGGAACAGGAGACGAAGTGTATGAGCGTTGGTTCCGTGAGGCCGCGTTGCGTTATCCAACAAAGCTGTCGGCACAAATCCTGTTTAACGATGCATTATCCCGCAAAATATATGCAGCCAGCGATCTGTTCCTGATGCCCTCGAAGTTCGAGCCTTGCGGCATCAGCCAGCTGCTTGCCCTGCGTTATGGCAGCATTCCGGTCGTGCGGGAGACGGGTGGACTTAATGATACCGTGCACGCGTACGATGAGGAGACGGGTACAGGCAACGGCTTTACGTTCAAAGACTACAACGCTCATGATATGATGTTCACACTTCGCCGTGCTCTATCTTTTTACAGCAAACCTGAACATTGGAAAAAGGTCACCAAAAATGCCTTCTCCGGTGATTACAGCTGGAACGTATCCGCACAGCAGTACATTGATATTTACGAGGATATTACGGAATGACGACAAATTTCAGAAAGTTCTGAATTATAGCTCAAAAAACAGCAAGCTTCCGAGAAATGGAAGCTTGCTGTTTGCTGTTTCGTTGCGAGTGTGAATCTACTCAAGAGAACGGCATAATATCTGGTAACCATACGGATCAAGGGATATATTCATCATTCCGTCTTGAGGGACAACAGGGTGACCCGTCATTGCATCCAGCCAATCATCTGTCTCCATCGGATGGCTAAGTGTGCGGGGCTCCGATCCATTGTTCATCCAGATCGTAAAATGACTGACTGTATCGGCCCGTTCATACACGATGCAGGAGTTGCTCTCATGGGCCTGCAGGATGCGGAAGCGACCTTCCCGCAGGGCTTTGTTCTTTTTGCGCAGAGCAATCATCCCCCGGTAGAAGTTATACAGCTCACGGTCCTGCTTCTCTTCCTCCCATTCCATACATTTACGGCAATCGGGATCTTGGTTCCCACTCAGGCCAATTTCATCGCCATAATAAATGCAGGGTGTTCCCATAAAGGTGAAGAGGAAGACAACAGCCAGCTTCAGACGGCGTTTATCTTCACCTACGCAGGTGAGCAGGCGAGGCGTATCATGGCTGCCCAGTAGATTAAAGACGACTTCATTCGTCTGTTGCGGGTATCGCATCAGCAGAGCCCCAATCCGGTGACCGAACGTAACTCCGTTCATGCCGCCGTTGAAGAACTCCAGCACCGTTCCAGAGAATGGATAATTCATCACGGAATCAAATTGGTCTCCGAGCAGCCAGGTCAAGGAATCACTCCAAACCTCGCCGACAATATAGGCTTCCGGATTGGCATTCTTCACGACTTTGCGGAAATCGCGCCAGAAATGATGGTCCACTTCATTAGCCACATCCAGCCGCCAGCCGTCCACTTTAATTTCCTTAATCCAATATTCGGCGACCTCCAGCAAATAAGATTTAACCTCGGGATTAGCGGTATTGAACTTGGGCATATTACCAAAAAAACCAAACGTGTCATACGTAGGAATACCGTCGATAATCTCGGCCGGAAAAGAGTTCATGTGAAACCAATCCTTATAAACGGAATATTCACCCTTCTCCAAAACATCCTGAAACGGCGGGAATTTATCGCTGCAATGATTGAATACGGCGTCCAGCATGACGCGGATTCCTTTTTTGTGGCACTCCGCTACAAGCTGCTTCAATAGTTGATTGCTCCCGAAGTGAGGGTCAACTTTTTTATAGTCTACGATGTCGTATTTGTGATTGGAGGGGGAGAGGAACAGGGGGGTGAAATAAATAGCGTTGATACCAAGCTCCTGCAGATCGTCCAGGTGGTTCAGAACTCCCAGCAGATCCCCGCCAAAAAAGTTATCCAGCTTTGGTATGCCACCCCACTCCTCCGTACCCTCCGGGTCAATAGTAGGATCACCTTTAGCGAACCGCTCAGTCATAATCTGATAAAAGACGGCGTCCTTAGCCCAATCAGGCACCGTGAACAAATCAATACTGTGTATGTAAGGGAATTCGTAGTAATGATTCGGCGGTTGTGGACATTCCTGGTGGACACCATTATCCAGTAAATAAATATTCTCAGAACCGGCGCTGATGCGAAAGGTATAGCACAAACGTTTGTATTTCGGACGGACCGCTGCTTCCCAATAATCGAACATATCGTCTGAAGCCGCTTTTTCCATCATAATCTCATAATAAGTAGGGTCCCAATCATATTTATCCCCAGTCAAGGCCACAACACAGTCTACATCATTCCGTTTGGTGCGAACGCGCAGGTGTATAGTTTCTGTATCGTAGGCGTAAGCCCACTTGTCACGGGGAACATGGTACAAAGCTTCCAAAAGCATGACAGCACCTCCAAAATGAATGTACGGAAAAGACATAAGGGGCTTAAGATGGCGTCCCGGCAACTGTCGCATTAGCAAGTTAATACCCTGGAGAGTCGCAGTATGAACCAAATGCGGATACTTCAATGAGGAATAAAAGGTTATGAAATCAGTATATACTTCTTTTAATAGTGTGTGCAAAATAGCTGTTTCAGCACAATTAAATTCCTTTCTCTGAATTTTTACTCAAAAACTGACAGAGGTTGTCACAAAAATGCCTTTGCATATTCATGCGTTGTGATTTATAATAAATCGGTCAATGCGACAACATAGAGAACTTAAGAGAATAGGGGAGATATAGAAATGAACAAATGGGGTAAACTATCATTAGGAATGTTATTGGCGGTAGGCCTGCTTTCCGGCTGTGGTTCTAATAAGAATGATAATGATTCTGCTGCAACTGGCAATACTAACACTGGAGCGACCAAGACGCTTACGATGGGTACAAGCGCAGATTTTCCACCCTATGAATTTCACAAAGTAGTAGATGGCAAGGATACAATCGTTGGTTTTGATATTGATATCGCCAAGGATATCGCTAAGGATATGGGTGCTGAGCTGGTAATCAAGGATTTGCCGTTTGATTCACTGTTGAATGAACTGTCGAGTGGACGAGTGGATATTGTTATTTCTGGACTGAGTCCAACCGAAGATCGTAGAAAAGCCGTTGAGCTTTCAGATATTTATTATAAAGCCGATCAAGCAGTTGTGGTGCGGGAAGCGGATAAAGATAAATTTGCGACGATGGATTCCTTGAAGAACGCCAAAATCGGTATTCAGACCGGTTCAATCCAGGAAGATATCGCCAAAGGGATTGAAGGTGCCAAACTGACATCTCTAGGCAAAATTTCCGAGATCATTCTGCAGCTCCAGTCTAACCGTGTAGATGCTTCTATTATGGAAGGACCTGTAGCAAAGGCTTTTGTGAAGAATGTTCCAGGACTTGTGATTACAGACGCTGTACCTGTCGTTGAAGACAACGGTTATGTTATTGGGATTAAGAAAGGCAATACAGAGTTGCTTGATAAAGTAAATGGGACGTTGACCCACCTGATATCGGAAGGTAAGATTGAGCAATATGTAACGGCAGCAAGCGAACTTTCTGTAAGCAAATAATTTGAGTTCAAATGATAGCAGCTTGCAGATAAGGGTTATACCATACAGAAAATAGCGGTGATCCGCTGTTTTCTATTTTTTTGGAGATAGGAGGTCACGCTGAAATCATGAATATATTTAATCTTGCTTATGAATACCGGAATTTCTTCTTATCCGGTCTGCAGTACACGCTGCTGCTGGCAGTCATTGGTGTCTTTTGTGGATTTGTATTGGGAATTGCTGTCGCTCTGTTGAGAATGTCACGTTTCTGGCCACTACGGTTCATAGCCACCGCCTGGGTGGAATTCCTGCGCGGTACACCAATGCTGGTGCAGCTGTTTCTCATTCACTACGGTTTGCCGGTGTTTGGTATTGAATTCTCCCCAATAGAATCCGGGGCCATTACTTTATCGATCAACAGCTCCGCTTATCTGGCTGAGACCTTTCGGGCAGGAATACAAGGGGTTGACCGTGGTCAAATGGAAGCCGCCCGTTCGCTCGGAATGAGACAAGGCATGACCATGCGTTATATTATCCTGCCACAAGCGCTGAAAAACGTCCTGCCAGCGATTGGCAACGAGTTTATTACCATTATTAAAGAATCATCCATCGTCTCCATGATTGGAGTGGCCGATCTGTTATTCCAGTCGAGAACGGTCACAACCATTACTTATGAAGCATTAACACCCTTACTCATTATCGCATTTATGTATTTTGTGATGACTTTTACTTTGTCCAAGATATTAGGCAGACTGGAAAGGAGGCTGAATACGGATGATCGCCGTTAAGAACCTGCATAAGTATTTCGGAAAGCTAGAAATATTGAAAGGTATTGATCTGGAGGTTAAAAAGGGTGAGGTTGTCGTAGTTATCGGCCCCAGTGGCTCTGGAAAGAGCACCTTGCTACGCTGCTTGAATCTGCTTGAGCAGCCTACAAGTGGTGAAATTGCCTTCGAAGGTCATTCCATTACAACCAAGAAGCATGATATCAATGTGACTCGTGAGAAAATGGGGATGGTCTTTCAGCAATTCAACCTGTTCCCACACAAAACCGTGCTGCAAAATATTATGCTGGCTCCGCTTAAAGTGAAAAAACAACAGCACAGTGAAGCAGAAAAAATTGCTGTTGAACTGCTACGCACCGTAGGTCTGGAGGATAAAAAGGATGTGTATCCAGCCCAATTGTCCGGTGGACAGAAGCAACGGATCGCTATCGCCCGGGCGCTGGCGATGCAGCCGCATGTGATGCTCTTTGATGAACCTACCTCGGCGCTGGACCCGGAAATGGTCGGCGAGGTGCTGGAAGTCATGAAGAAGCTGGCAGAGGCTGGTATGACTATGGTTATAGTCACCCATGAGATGGGCTTTGCACGCGAAGTGGGTGATCGTATCCTCTTCATGGATGACGGTGTGATCGTCGAGCAGGGAACACCGACAGAAGTATTCGGCAGCCCTAAGCATGTTCGCACAAAAGATTTTTTGAGCAAGGTTCTATAAATATAATTGAACGGCCTCGGAGATGGCTTCCGGCGGTCGTTTTATTTTTGGTTTATAGACCCAAACCATGTATAATTAGGGGTCAAACAACTTGTAAAGGAGTACATACGCATGAGAGATGATCTTTGCCGAATAGGCATTATCGATATTGGTTCCAACTCCATCCGCCTAGTGATCTATGATACGACCTCGGAAGGCGGTTACAAGATTATCAAGGAGTGTAAGTATTCTGCTCGCCTGAGTGAGAAGATTACGAAGGAGGGCAGGCTGGAGCAGCGTGACATGGAGACGATTATTCCGGTCCTGCGCCAGTTTAAGGAGATCTGTGATGAATTTGAAGTCGATAAAGTCCGTGCTGGAGCTACAGCGGCGATTCGCAATGCGGCAAACTCGGCGGAGATTATTACATTTTTATCTGAGGCAACCTCCATCCCCATCGAAGTAATCAGCGGACATCAGGAGGCCTATTTTGGTTTCCTTGGTGTTATCAATGCCTTTGATGTAGAAGATGGTTTCGTCATCGATATTGGCGGCGGCAGTACGGAGATTACGCTTTTTCGTGGACGGCGTTATCAGCATAGTATCTCATTCCCATTCGGAGCTGTGAACACTAATAGTATGTTCGGCCAAGGCGGCAATTGGACTGCTGAGCAAGTACATAAGCTTCAGGCTTATGTTATCGGCAGGCTGGTCGAGCATGAATGGTTGAGCACAGGTTCGGAACTACCTTTATTCGGTCTAGGAGGGACACTTCGTTCATTGGGTAAGCTGGATCAAAAAACACGGGATTATTCATTGCAGAATTCGCATGGGTATACCATGCCTACCGAGACCATTGAGCACTTTATGGCGACTTTGCCCTTAACACCTTTTGAGAAGCGCAAGGAGCTGGACGGGCTGTCCAAGAGCCGTGCCGATATCATCGTGTCGGGCCTAATTATTTTTCATACGGTATATCAGTATATAGGAGCCAGTTCTTCGGTGATCAGTGGGGAAGGTTTACGGGAGGGCATGCTGCATGATCTGCTGAAGCCAGAGGAGCCGGTAAGGGACAGTGCGCTGGAATATAGCCTAAATACTATCATCCGCTTTGATATCCGCACCTCAAAAAGGCATTTGGATCACATTTACAAGCTGGCTCATAGTCTGTTTGAAGCCTTTACGGTAGAGGGAGATAAGGTAGAACAGGATATGTTGATTTATGTGGCCACAATGCTTCATCGCACCGGAACCAATATTAATTATTATCAATCCAAGCGGCATACGCGGTACTGGTTGATGAATTCACCAATTCGCGGACTCACGCACCGCCAGCTCATCCTCTGCGCATTGATTGCTTCCTATAGCACAAAAAGCCGGAAGCAGAAAATGTCCAACTTGCATAAGGACATCTTGTTAGCTTCCGACGATGAGTTGATTCATAAGCTAGGTGCTCTTGTCCAACTAAGTATTGCACTGGACAGTAGCGAGATTGGTATTGTCAGCGACTTGAAGGCTGATCTGCACGGCAATAACCTTAGTCTTGAATTGCAGGGCGCTCCAGCACTTCTGATCGGTCTGGAAGACATTGAGAACGCTCTGAAGGCATTCAGGAGTGCTTGGTCGGTAAAGGTAAAGCTCGGCTTTCCTTCCAACGGGTAACATCCATGGCAACGAACTGGCTCCGGAATGGGGCCTTTTTGTCGTCCGCACGTACATAATATCCATTAGCCTGCAGGAAGCTGGATTTCACATTATCTTTGAGAGACAGTTCGAGAATCTTGACAATCTGTTTCCGAATGTTGGTGTCACGCACAGGGCACATCAGCTCGATCCGCCGGGTAAGGTTACGCGTCATCCAGTCAGCACTTGATAGATAAACCTCTGGGTTGCCACCATTCTCGAAATAATAAATACGCGAGTGTTCCAGAAAACGGTCAACGATACTGCGAACAGTAATTCGCTCGCTTAAGCCTTCGATCCCCGGACGCAGACAGCAAACGCCACGTACAATCAAATCTATGGACACACCAGCCTGAGCTGAGCTGTACAAATCATCAATAACCTGTTGATTCGACAGTGAATTCATCTTGGCAATGATGCGTGCAGGCCGACCCGCAGCAGCATGCTCAGCTTCTCGATGCATTAAGTTCTGCAAGGACTGGCTCATATTGGTTGGTGCAACGATGAAGGAATTCCAGTCATAATTAGCGGAATAACCGGTCATCTGATTGAACAATTCTGAAGCATCAAGTCCGATGTCTGCTTGGGCGGTGAACAAACTAATGTCGG
This sequence comes from Paenibacillus monticola, assembly GCF_009664975.1. Lineage (GTDB taxonomy): Bacteria > Bacillota > Bacilli > Paenibacillales > Paenibacillaceae > Paenibacillus_AQ > Paenibacillus_AQ monticola. The sequence goes on along the minus strand of NZ_WJXB01000005.1, from coordinate 119,128 downwards.
TATAGGCCTTGGCCGTACTATCATTGTAGTTGCCTGTGCCTACATGCACGTAACGACGTAACTCATTGCCTTCTTGACGGACAATCAGCGTAATTTTGGCATGAGTTTTGAGACCGACCAGACCATAAACAACGTGACAGCCCGATTGCTCAAGCTTACGTGCCCAAGCAATGTTCCGTTCTTCATCAAAGCGGGCCTTCAGCTCTACTACTACCGTTACTTGCTTGCCTGATTCTGCGGCGTTCGCCAGAGCGGTGATTAGTGGAGATTTGCCGCTTACCCGATAGAGTGTCATTTTAATGGCCATTACCTGTTCATCCTCGGAAGCTTGAGTGATGAAGTCTGTCATGGCGTCAAACGATTCATAAGGGTGGTAGACCAACACATCACGTTCGCGCAGTACCTCGAAGAAATCCTCGTTCTCATCAAATTCAGCCGGATAGAGAGGCTCGATGGGCGGGTAATGCAAATAGCTGAAGCCTTTCAGACTTCCGGCAAAATTACGCAGGAAGCTCAGATCAAGCGGTCCTTCAATTTCAAAAACGAAGTCTTCGATTTCAAATTCGGCCTGCAGTTGTTCCAAGGCGTAGGGATGAATGCCTTTTTGTACCTCCAGACGGGCAGGAACGCCTCGCCGCCGTTTGCGCAGTTCTTTTTCGATTTCCTCCAGCAGATCCTCTGCACCTTCCTCATCGATGGTCAGGTCAGAGTTACGGGTCAGACGGAACTCATTAACAGCCACTGGCTCATAGCCGCTAAATAACGTCTGAATGTGCTGTCTGATTACATCCTCGATGAAGACAAACTGCCGTTTCTTGCTATTAGCGCGGTAGGGAAGAGGGATACACCTTGGCAAGTTGGACGGTATTTGCAAAATAGCAAAATATGGCTCCTCTTCATTGCTGTTCTTGCTTGTAAGAACAACTGCCAGATAAATGAATTGGCTGTGGACAAGCGGAAAAGGCCGGCTTTGATCGACAGCCATCGGCGTAAGCACTGGGTATATGATGTCTCGGTAATACTGTTCGATAGACTGCTCCTGGGCGTTGGTCATATCCGCGTAATTAACAAATACCACACCTTCTTTATGTAAACCCCGTGTGATGCCCTGGTACGTGCGGTATTGGTCGGCAATAATTTTGCTGACACGTTTGATCAAGCGTTTATGCAGTCCTGATGGCGTGTAACCCGTGAAATCTTTTTTCATGTAGCCCGCTCTGATCTGATCCTGAATTCCGGCTACACGGACACTGATGAATTCATCCAGGTTGCTGGATACGATCGCCAGAAACTTGGCCCGCTCCATAAGTGGATTGTCTGGGTCCTGTGCCTCCTGCAGCACGCGACGGTTAAATTCGATCCAGCTTAAATCCCTGTTGAGGTAAGCAGTAGCTGGACTACTCTGGTTGATTTTTATCTCTTCTGTATTCATGGACCCTCCAAGTATGATTCATTATCTAATATTCTCTATCGTATTCTATTATTCTACCTTTTGACAAAGGGGGAATTGTTAACGCTGTGTAAAATATTTAGGTACTTTATTTGAATTTTATAAATAAATTGATAATTAGTTGACATAATTAAAGTTATGTAACCTTTTTAGTGAGAAATCGCTGCGAAAAGGCTATTTATTTCAAAGTGGTAACAATTTCAAGTGCATAGGTTACAAAATTGTGATATATTGATTTTTGTAAGTTTTACACAGTTCTACACCTGAATGAAGCAGTACATAGATTCAAAGCGCATAGAAACTAGGAGGTAAGCATGAAAATTAAATTCAGAACGACGATTAAAGCTATAGCGGCTGTTGTGGGAATCAGTGCATTGCTGCACGCAGTTCCTGCTCAAGCAGACAGCATTCATATTGTAAAAGAAGGAAATACCTTTTACTCACTTTCTAAACAATACGGAGTCGGTACGAATGAATTGATGAAGGCTAACCCTAAGGTTGCATCCTTAAATATGTACCCTGGATTGAAAATAACAGTTCCTGGTCATCTGGCAGCCAAGGCGGTTGCATCTGCTCAAGTAATAACTAATAGTTCCTCAGCAATCTCAGCCAGCTTCAATGTAGAGCCTGATTCGAAGAAGGTTGAGGCATGGGGCAAGGTATTCAATTACGACAAAACCTTGCAGGTTAAAGCTTCAGCTTATTCCTCCGCAAGCAGCGAGAATGGAATATGGGGTGCGGTCGATTACTTTGGTAACGCACTGAAATTGGGAACAATCGCCGTTGATCCTAGTGTAATTCCAATGGGCACCAAGGTGTTAGTGACGGGTTATTCACACCCGGGTCTGCCTAAGCTTGCTTTCGTGGCCACAGCAACCGATCAAGGAAGCGCAATTAAGGGTAACCGTATTGATATCTTTATTCCTGGAAGCCAAAGCTTTGTGTCCGATTTCGGATTTCAGTATGTTCAACTATATGTAATTCAATAAAGAGACGTGAAATTCCTGCAAATTGTCGTATAAAGTTGCAAAAGAAACGGAGGATGCCCTTAGCGGCGTCTCCGTTTCTTTTATTTATTTTTGGATACTTGCAGCATTTGCGGTACTGTCACAAAAGTATATCCCCGTTTACGCATAATCGTGATCACTTCGGGGAGTGCTTGAATTGTCCCTCTGAGATTGCTCCCTTGTCCACCGCCACCATGCTGCAGGATGATTGATCCTTTTCCTGCATGTGCCAGAATATTGTTCCTTACCTGCGCTTTGGAGAGTCCCCTCCAATCCAGGGAGTCCACGTTCCAATTCACAAGCTTATAACCACGTGCTTTCGCCCACCTTAGCTGCTGCTCACTGATATCTCCATAGGGTGGCCGAATCAGCCGGGGCTTGTACCCGGCCAGCGCTTGCAGGATGTTCTCGGTTCGAATAATCTCGGATCTGAAATCATTCAGCGTAAGCTTAACGAACTGTGGATGGTTATAAGAATGGTTGCCGACAACATGACCTTCACGAATCATTCGTGATACCAGCTCAGGGTGTTTCTTCGCCCGACTGCCCACTACGAAAAAGGTCGCCTTAACGTGGTACTTCTGCAGAACGTCTAGCAGTTGTGGGGTAAACCTTGGGTCAGGCACATCATCAAAAGTAAGAGCGATTATTTTACTACGGGGGCCTTTGGTCATAATCGTCTCGGGATATTTACGCAGTAGCTGGCTTAGGGAGAGCCCTTTAGAATTTTTGCGGGATTGGACAGTCGATGCAGCAGCTGAGGTACCTGCCTGGACAGCCTGTTCTTCAGGAGAAGTAGAGAACTTATAATCCTGAGCTTCTCCAGATCCCTGCAAGGAGGCTGATGCTAGCCCTGAAGCAGATAATGGACAGAGTAGGATGATTATTATGCCCACTACGATGAAGTGCTTCCAACCTCTATGTCGGTTATCCATCTCCTAATGCCTCCCGTTAACCCTTAGTGCTGTAATTTTCTACCTTTGTTATCTCCATGGACGAAGGAATTTATGCTTGCTAGCAACCTTTTCGGTTAATATTTCTTCCTGTATACTAAATCTTAAGGAACAGTTGCCAGTACTACTAAATAAGGGACGGAAAGGATGGAGACAGGAATGACGGATTTGTTTACTCCTTATGAATTAAGAGGTCTAACCTTAAAGAATCGGATCGTTATGCCACCGATGTGCCAATATGCTGTGGAGACACAGGATGGTATGCCTAACGAGTGGCATTTTGTCCATTATGTCAGCCGTGCCGTTGGAGGTACCGGCTTTTTAATAGTGGAAATGACCGGTATACATCCGGATGGGCGTATCACGAAGAACGACACAGGAATCTGGAGTGATGACCATGTTGAGGCTTATCGAAAGATTACGGATAGCGTTCACGCCTCTGGCGCTAAGATCGCTGTTCAGTTGGGACATGCCGGTCGCAAAGCAATAGATGCCGAGCCGCCTGTCGCACCATCCTCAATTGCGTTCGATGCGAATTCCAAGACGCCGCAGGCTCTTTCCAAGAAAGAAATCGCCGAGTTGATCGAAGCTTATGCTGAGGGAGCGCGCAGAGCGGTACAAGCCGGATTTGATACTGTAGAAATCCACGGAGCTCATGGCTACTTAATTCACCAGTTCCATTCGCCGCTGACAAATATCAGAGAAGATGAATACGGAGCTGACCTTGCCCTTTTTGGTGAACAGGTTGTCAGAGCCGTTAGAGATGTTCTGCCTGCTGATATGCCTTTGCTGATGAGAATTTCTGCTAAGGAATATGTGGACGGAGGGTATGATGAGGGCTATGCTCTGGAAATCTGCCGCCGCTATAAAGATGCAGGTGTAGACATGTTCCATGTTTCCTCAGGAGGAGAAGGTCCGATTGGTTCGAATGGCGTTCCTAACGCTGGGACTGCTTACCAGGTGAATCTTGCAGAATATATCCGTAGCGGCTTACAGATACCTGTGATAGCGGTGGGTCGTCTGGATTCGTATCAGGTTGCCCAGTCTATTATCGCTGAAGAACAAGCAGAGCTTGTAGCTATTGGCCGCGGGATGCTCAGTGATCCTTATTGGGCGTTACATGCGGAAGAAGCGCTGGGAGGCGTACAAAGCGTCCCTAAGCCCTATGAACGTGGCATATGGAATAGAAGTAGACTCTAATTTGTGTGAAGTAAGTCACAGATTTTAAGTTCCTTCTAAGGCATGTTTATTAAGATTAAATTTGAAGGAGCTTGATAACGTGGCGACGGTTATAAGTAACGAGCGGCTAACAGACGGAGTATACCATCTCAGGGTAGCAGGGAATTACGGCGGTGAAATGGGTCAATTCTACATGTTGCGGGCATGGGGAGCCTATCCACTTCTGTCCAGACCGCTTAGCATACATCAAGTGCACGATGATGGTGTTGAATTTTTGTATCATGTTGTAGGTGAAGGAACGAAGCTCATGGCTGAATTAAACCCCGGAGATCCTATTGGGCTTGAAGGTCCATTTGGCAGTGGGTTCCCTCAGGTGGAAGGTAAAGTTGCACTCGTGGGTGGGGGGATCGGGATTGCCCCGCTTTATTATTGCGCTCAAGAACTACCCGGCTGTGATGTGTTTCTGGGCTTTAGCCGCCAAGCTTTTCGGGAGGAAGCTTTCCGTCCTCTGGCAGCTGAACTTATGGTGAATGTCGGTGGATTAATTTTGGATAGTGTTGATTTCACACAATATGATCACATATTTGTCTGCGGCCCACATCCGATGTTAAAGGCGGCACAGCTAAAAGCAATTGCTGCTGAAAGCGCAGGCAGCCAGACCAATGTCTATCTGTCGTTAGAGAACCGGATGGCCTGCGGGATTGGTGCTTGTCTTGTCTGCAGCGTGTCCTGTCGTGATGGTCAACGGAAGGCTTGTGCGGACGGCCCAGTCTTTCGGTCAGAGGAGGTAATATTCCATGACTAATATGAGCGCAAGCATTGGTAATGTTCATTTCAAGAATCCGATTGTGATGGCCTCCGGGACGTTCGGCTTTGGCCGGGAATATGGCAAGTTATATGATTTATCCTGCTTAGGCGGAATTTCCGGTAAAGGGCTTACACTAAATCCCAAGGCTGGGAATCCTGGTACACGTGTATATGAAACGGCATCAGGTATGCTGAATAGTGTCGGGCTGGAGAATCCGGGTGTGGCTGCATTTCTGGAAAAAGAGTGCCCGCACTGGGAGACTCTCGACACAGCGCGCATCGTTAACCTGGGTGGCAATACCCTTCAGGATTATGTCACGGGAGCAGAGATGATCCAGCGTGATGCTGATGCTCGTGAACGCTCAGGTAACGTTGCAGTAGATATGATCGAGCTGAATATTTCCTGTCCTAACGTAAAGGAAGGCGGCATCGCATTTGGTATTAAGACCGTGGCAGCACAAGAGGTAGTTCGGGCTGTGAGACGAGCTACGAAGCTGCCGCTTGCCGTGAAGCTTTCTCCAAATGCTGAGGATATTGCTGTGATGGCTCAGATGTGTCAGGAGGAGGGTGCAGACGCAGTTTCACTCATTAATACGATCTCCGGTATGAAGATTGATGTCCGCCGGCGCAGCAGCGTGTTTAATAATCTGTATGCTGGATTGTCTGGACCGGCTATTAAACCGGTGGCGTTGCGTATGGTGCATCAGGTTGCACAGCGAGTTACGATTCCGATCATCGGAATGGGTGGGATTACCTCTGCTACGGATATCATCGAATTTATTATGGCTGGAGCGACGGTTATTCAAGTAGGAACCTATAATTTCATGAATCTGCGAGCGGGTAGTTCACTAGTTGAAGAGCTGGAGCAGTTTATGATTCAAGAAAGCATTAGTTCATTGGACGAAATTCGCGGAATCATCTAAAGGACTAATATAGATGGAAGGGGGAAAGCTGCTTCATGATTCTTCCTGATGATATTGAATTGTCCGTAACAGTAGTTGGCCGGGATATTCTGCTGCTCATCACCGGAGGTGTTCGCCATATCGGTGCAGCTAGCACGGCCTATCTGGACGGGGAGAACGTCGAAGTATTAACCTCTGCCGTTCCTCACCACAAGGAACATACGATCAGCGAAGCCATCGCGCGCAAAGTTGCAGCAAAGCTGCGCAAAACAGTAACCGTTGTAATGGGAATTCACTATGATGATCTGACGAAGGAAGGCATCCTGGAAGTTGTGGAGATTGTAAATGCTAAAGTTGATCAATATTTAGGGCAATAATATGAAACGGTATTGAATTCCCTGCGTAAAAGATAACAAATGAGCTTTTAACTAAGCATTGACTTACAAAGCGAGGTCAGGAAAGTAACGCTCACCAAACTTAAGCGTATGCTTACAAAATTTTAGGAGGAATGTCAAGATGTCTATATTTAAACGATTACGCGATTTAACCATGTCCAATGTGAATGCGATTATTGACAAAGCAGAAGATCCTATAAAAATGACCGATCAGTATATCCGCGATATGGCAGAGGATTTAGAGGATGCTGAGAAAGCTGTAGCTGCCCAAATCGCTATTGAAAAGAAATTTAAGCAGCTCTATGAAGAACAGGAAGCCCTTGTTACTAAGCGCAACCAGCAGGCACATGCTGCTGCTCAGGCTGGTAACGCCGACCTTGCCCGTCGTGCCCTGGAAGAGAAGAAGTCTGCTGAAGTCAAGCTCGTTGAGTATAAGAGCAGCTTTGACCAGAACAAAGCGTCTGCAGATAATCTGCGTGGCAAACTGGATGAAATGCGTAAACAACTCACTCAGATGAAGAACAAACGTGAGACGCTTGTAGCGCGCTTCAACGCAGCCAAGGCCCAAACGGAAATCAATAAAGCAATGAGCGGATTTAGCTCCGATTCAGCATCGGCAGGACTTAAGCGTATGGAAGACAAAATGCTGCAGGCCGAAGCACAGGCTGAAGCCAGCAACGAAATGAGCTCCGGTAATAAATCGCTGGATGATGAATTTGAGAAGTTAAACAAGGATCAGGGAGTCGAAGACGAGCTGGCCGCACTGATGAAGCAATACGACAAACAATAATATACGACCTTAGCCAAGAGCACGGCTGATGTTCCATAGGCGAAGGGGAGACAGTAGTAACGTTTCTCCTTCGCTTTATCTATGCTTATCCTAGTATCTAAATTGAATATACGGGGGCAAAAAAATGGATCTCCATGTCCTGGTGTCCATGGTCGTATGGACGGTGAGCAGCGCTGTGCTGCTGTTTGTGCTGATGTACGTGGATTCACTGTTTACCCGATATAATGATTTGGAAGAGCTAAAAGCAGGCAATATGGCGGTTACTACAAGGTTTGTGCTGAAGCTCTTGGCGCAAGCATATATATTATCTTCTTCGATTGCTGCCGCAAGCAGTTTGGGAGAAGCTCTGCTTGTCTCCGTATTCTCCTTTCTGCTATTATTTGCTCTTGAAAAAACAATTCATCTCTTGCTTAGCAAATGGGGAAAGATTGAGCTGGATCACGGCACTCAGCTTGGCAAAATAGGGTATGGATTATTTTCAGGCTCATTGCATATTGTAGGAGCTTTATTAATTTCGGCTTTTTTGTAAGCCTACGCTCACAAACTTAAGTTAATGCTTACGAGGCAGTTTTGTACGAAGCTATTCATAGAGGACTATGCTTACAAAACTAAGGTCTATGCTTACGAAGCAAGTTTGTTTGAAGTAATTCAAGGAAGCTTACGCTCACAAACTTTTAGGAGGAACGAAATTGAGTATATGGAAACGTATTGGGAATCTATTTTCCAAGCCTGCGGCTTCGGGTATAACAAAGAGTATGTTAAACCTGGCTCCCGGAGACATTTGCGAGGTGTCGCTTGCTTCGTATGAGGTCACCGGACGGACCCATACCAATGGACGCAATGCAGTGGTTCTAACCTTGCGTGATGGAAGCCAGATTGCCTATTTGCATATTGAGGAGCGGGAGCGGCTGCGATATGCATTATATCGAGCGATCGACGGGCGGCTAGATGATCCGGCTGAGGTGCCGACTACGCTTCAATTGGATGATTATACTTATTTCTTAGAAGAAGAATATGAAGGATATGCTGAGGTAGTCGGTCAAACTCCTTTTATCAATGGTGGGGAGCAGCATGTATGGCAGTATCAGTCAGATGATTCCCGCCTCCTCCGGGTGGAATGGCAGAATGGACGATTTATGTTGTATGAAGGGGAGTCAGTCATTCCAGCCGATGTAAAGGTCATCCGTGCTTCTTAATATGACGTTTGAACACATAGTGAAGGGAAGAGGTGTAATCTGAGCGATTGCGCCTCTTTTTCATGATAAATTTGCGAACGTATATTCCTACATGGTAATATTATTGTATATTGTTGTCAGGAAGGGATGGATGAGATTGATGGATTTTGCATTGGATGAATTTGTAGGCTTTCTATTAACGGCTAAAAAGGCTACCTATGCATCCCAAGGAGATGAGGCGTCCGTCGAACCGCTGCTAGCAGGCTTCCGCCAGTTAGAATATCAAAAAGGAGAGTATTTCTATAGAGATTTGTACGTAGGGATGTCTTTTTTTGCGGGACAGGAGAGCGTTTACTTTCGTAATGAACCAATATGGACGATGACTTATGGAGGGGGAACGGGCAATGAACAGAGGGTATTTGAAGTCCGGGCCATCTATACCTTTCTGAGAGAAGCACTGAGTGTAGTTTCACAGGAGAGTCCTTATCGTGGTCCTTCCACCTATGTGCAAGCCGAATATCAATATCTGAATGACAACCAGGGTACTTTGGAGAGGTTTTTTGGGACGGAGAAGATTTTGCTGAAAGGTAAAGAGGTATATTCCTTGCAGTATTGTGGTGGATTTACCAGATGATGGATAAGAAATGAAACTTATCTTAAGCCGAATCGTAGTACGGAATAGTGAGAAAAAGGAGGAATTTGCAATGGATTCCAAGAAGGAGCAAGCGATAAGTCCTAAAGAGTTTGTTAAAAATATAATTAAAGGTGCGACATTTGGTTCGGTATTTGATCCGGATATGACGGAAGAGAAAGTAAAAGCTACACCGGAATTCTCCACCCAACAAGTCATAAATCATGTTACCGGGAAAGAACAACTGTCAGAACAAGAAATGGAAGAACTAAAGCGAGCTGCGAAATATAACAGATTTATTTAATAATTGTAAATTCGTGAAGGATATCGCCCTACCCTAGGGATGCTATCCTTTTTTTTTGTTTATAGTTAGAATAGTTCTGTTGAGACATCATGATTAGATGGAAAATGGAGGTGCTATATGAACGGAAATCAGGAATCAGTAGATCATAAATTTCAGAGAAGAGCACTTCAGGTTTCAGAGGCACAAGCTAGAATAACGGAGGTTGCCAATGTACTTGAATTTGAGGATGTGCCGCTTAATCAAAGCTGCGGACGTTATTTGGCAGAGCGGGTTATCGCACCACACCCCTTTCCGGCATTTAACCGCTCAGGTATGGACGGCTTTGCCTTACAGGCGGCAGATATTAAGAACTGTGGAAACGGAAATCGTGTTTGGCTAGAAATCGTGGACAATATTCCATGTGGTGCTGTATCCACAGTTGAGATCACAACGGGCACAGCTGCCAGAATTATGACGGGAGCTCAGGTGCCTGAGGGTGCAGATACTGTTGTGATGCTGGAAGTTACAGAGACTCGTGTGACCGCGGGAATTACATATGTTGGCATAAGTAAAAAACAGGATGCCAAGCGTAATATTACGCCGCGTGGTCAGGAGCTAAGTCAGGGTGATCTTGTACTCCCTGCTGGCGGGATGATTTCGGCTGGGGAAATTGCTGTTCTGGCAGCCTTTGGCATGGATATGGTCAAGGTACACCGACGGCCTAAGGTTGGTATTTTTGCAACGGGCACAGAACTGTTGGAGGTACATGAACCGCTGCAGCCTGGCAAAATCCGCAATAGCAACTCCCCCATGCTGGAAGCGCTGGTACGTGAGACTGGAGGAGAGCCAATCATGCTTGGAGCGATTGTGGATGACTTGGAGCTGGCTCGCGGTAAACTGAAGCTGGCAATGGAGAACTATGATTTTGTGATCACTACAGGCGGTGTTTCAGTAGGGGACTATGACATTATGGGTGATTTGGTGCGCGAGCAAAGTGGAGATATGCTATTTAACAAGGTGACGATGCGTCCGGGTAGTGTAACTACTGCTGCTGTTCGCGAAGGAAAGCTATTGCTGGCGTTATCGGGCAATCCTGGAGCCTGCTTTGTTGGCTTTCAATTGTTCGCCCGTCCGGTAATTGGCCTGATGCAAGGTGCAGCACAGCCTTTTCTGCCAGAATGGACCGCAACGTTAGGGGCGGATTATCCTAAAGTGAATAACTATACCCGGTTTGTGCGTGCACGACTGGAGATCCGTGAGGGGAGTTTGTATGCTTTTCCGGCCACATTGGATGAATCCTCTGTGATGGTAACGATCAAAGATAGTGATTGTCTGATCATTGTGCCACCCGAGGAGCGGGGCCTAACGGCTGGAGCGAAGGTAACAGTACTTAAGCTGCCCGGAGAAATACGGGGATAATTATTAGTAAGACTATTTTGAAGCCAGAACAGGGGGAGGTTCAGGATGAAACGTAGCAGAAGCAGTACAACCCGCAGTGGGAGCATCTATCGCAACAAACAACTGGGATTTCAACAACTAGGGGACCATCCATCGCCGATTTCTTCAGAGCAACCCGCTGTTCTTCAGATCGTAGGCTACAAAAATAGTGGCAAAACTACGCTGATCTGTGCACTTATTCCGCTGTTGCAGAAGAAAGGTTACACAGTAGCTGTAATTAAACATGATGCGCACAGCTTTGAAATCGATCACGAGGGTACGGATACCTGGCGGCAAAGGGAGGCGGGTTCCTCTGCGGTTGCTATCACAGGAGGAGCACGGACTGTGCGGATCGAAGAGCGCGGCAGCAGTTTAGCAGAACTGGTCGCATCCTTTTCCGGCTACGATTTCATACTAGTTGAAGGTTTCAAGAACGAAGCTTATCCCAAAATCGTACTGATTCAACAAGAAGAGGATTTAGAGCTACTGAAGAAGCTAAATAACATCTGGGCTGCCGGTATCTGGGCACCGATGAGGAATGCTGTAACCCTTGAGGTTCCAAAAGGCTTCATGCAATATGACATCAACGATGTTCCAACGATTGCAAGTCATTTGTGCCAACAACGTTCTTATTTTCAAAATTTCATCATATGAAAAATTCACAATAGAAAAGCCAAATTAATCACCTGCTGCAATCTAGCTCTGTTTCTATAGATCGGGTCATAAGGAACGGCGGCCGTGCCATTCCGGAATCCCAAAAAGCAAGCACCGCCGATTTTTATACAAAAATCTATTGAAACTATGATTCCAAGCGCCGTTCAATGGCTTCAGACATCGTTTTGTCCGTAAGGTGTGCATATATTTCTGTGGTCTCGGTAGAAGCGTGTCCAAGTTGCTCTTTGGTTTTATAAATATCATTCTGCAGATAATAATCAGTTGCAAAAGAGTGGCGAAGCTTGTGCACCGTTAGATAAGGTTTGCCAAAACGCTTGGCGTATTTAATAATCATTTCCTGGATGGCTCGTTTAGTCATCCGTTTACCTTCTTGCTGCCCGTTAGGTAGAGCGATAAACATTGCTTTTTCCCTTTTTGGTGTTTTATAACGGGACTGACGCAGATTTAGATAAAGGGCTATATCATCCTTGGCTTGCTCCCGGAAATAGACAGGGGTCTTGAACGTTTCATCATTGTTGCCCTTGCGAGTGACATACATCAGCTTATTATTGACATCCACATCATCTACGTTGAGATTGACAACCTCGGAGACGCGGAGACCGGAATTCAGGATTAGGCTGGCAATGCAGGCATCGCGTTCACGGTTTAACAAGAAGGAGTAATAGGCTTGTTTGTTAGCTTCGATATCACGTCCATAGCCTTCATAGATGTAGCCTACAAATTCCAGCAGTTCCTCATCCTCCAGAATTTTGCCCTTTAGCTTGGCTGCGGTATCCTTCGGCTTATGTAAACGTTTGATTTCAACCTTGGCCATGATGTTACGTTTGAGCAGCGGATAGAAGTTTTCATCCTCGGCAATCTGGCTCAAATAGTGAAACAAGGAGCGTAACGCAGACAGTTTGCGGGATACAGTCACCCGCGTGTTCGTTCCTACTGTTCGAGTAGTCAGATATAGCCGGTAACCAACAATATTGTCCATATGCAAAGTTTCGAGATCTAAGAGGGTTAGCTCTGTATTATTGGTGGCTACCGTCAAGCCCTCACCGCGCAGCCAACCGAAAAAAGACTCGTAGTCCCGAATATACTCCAGCAATGTAGATGGAGATAGATCCGGACGCTTGAAGTCTATAAACTGCTGCACAAACCAGGGTATGTGTGGCATCTTTAATTCTAGATTTCTACGATCGCTAATTTTCTGGATGCTCATGAGATTCACCTTTTTCGTAGTTTTCCTGTTAGTTCTTTCCTCTATCTTATCATGTTTTATTTCAGTTCGATCATTCCTCTATCTAATTTGGTTTATCTATTCTATAATTATATGGAAAAAATGAGAGAAAGGATGAATGTTATTGCGAAACTTCAAAATGGCATATGTAATCCTTTGTCATAAGAATCCTGAGCAGATAAATATGTTAATCCATAGCTTAACCGATGAGAATGTTGAGTTCTTTCTGCATGTGGACAAAAAAAGTAATATCCAGCATGAGATTTTACATCAGAACAATATTCATTTTGTGGAGCAGCGTATTAACGTGCATTGGGGGCATTATAGCCAGATTGAGTGTATTCTGAAATGTTTTGCCTTAATCCAAGAACATGGAGTATTCAGTTATATTCACGTCATTAGTGGGCAGGATCTGCCTCTCGTATCCAATGGGATTATTGTAGATTTCTTTAAGGAAAACCAAGGGAAACAGTATGTTAAGCATGTGGAATTACCGAATGCAGCGGAGATGTGGGGATGTTTGTACAGAGTATCCGTATATTATCCGAAATTTATATTATCACGGCACAAGCGGGTTACCGCGCTTAGAAACCGCTACATCAACCTGATCATGTCGGTTCCCAAGCTGAAGAGAAACTTAAGCAGTCTGCCTAACAAGCTGTATAAGGGCTCAAATTGGATGTCGATTACCGGTGAATGTATGGATTATATTCTGGAATTCACTAAGAATAACCCCGGATATGTGGATTTCTATAGACATTCCTTTTGTGGGGATGAAATATTTTTCCATTCGATTATTTTGAATAGCCACTTTAAGGAGCAGGTAGTGAATGAAGTAAAGAGATACACAGACTGGACATCAGGACCGGAATTTCCAAGAACCTTGACGGTGGAAGATAATGAACGGATTCAGAGTAAAGGAACGGAATGCTTCTGGGGACGGAAGTTTGACATTGAGGTGGATAGAACAATTATTAGGGAAATCCTGCAAAAAGTCTGATGATCTCAGCATTAGCATATGCGGAATGTGGTTTAGACTGATTATTATGATAAAATGTTCTTATTCACAAAATGTACAGAGGTGAACCTAATGGAGCTTGGGATTGAACTGGTTCCCAAAGAGCGGAAGCAGATAATCAGCAGACTAATGCAGTTCTATTTGTATGATTTTAGCCGTTATCTGGATCTTCATGTTGATCAGGATGGGGCTTATCCAGCGTATCCCGGACTTGAAGCCTACTGGTGCAGTGGGATTAATAAATGTCCATACGTTTTTAGAGTAGAGGGTGAAATCGCCGGATTTGCGCTCGTTGACCGCTTGCTGCGCAATCCTGAGGGGCAGTATTATATGACAGAATTTTTTGTGCTGCAGAAATACCGTCGAAGCGGTATAGGAACATGGGCTGCGCACAAGCTTTTTGATATGTATCCAGGAGACTGGAAGGTTTCACAGATTCGTGCTAATACACCTGCGCGTAATTTTTGGCATCGGGTAATTGAAGACTATACGGGTGGTACGTTTGAAGAGCGCTTTAATCCTAAACTGGGTAACCCCAGCCAGTACTTTAGTACTTTAAGTATCAATAAGGTCAAGTAAACTAAAGCTTCATCGGGAGGCATTACATATGGAGAAACGGAAATATGGCAGCACGGATATGGAAGTTAGCATACTGGGCTTTGGCGGCTCCGAGATTGGCGATCAGGATGAACAAACTGTAAATCGGCTGCTGAGTGGTGCACTCGAGGCCGGACTTAATCTTATTGATACGGCGGAATGTTACGGCCATAGTGAGGAATTGATCGGCAAAGTACTTGCGGGTCGCCGCGATGATTATTATTTGTTTACAAAATGTGGGCATGCCGCAGGTCTCGAATTTGCAGATTGGGACCATTGCTGCTTGAGCAAAGTATTGACCGCAGCTTGAAGCGGCTGAACACAGAGTATGTCGATGTAATCCATCTTCATAGCTGCAGCGAGGAAATCCTCCGCCGGGGTGAAGTTATTCAGGTGCTTGAGCGCGCGAAGCAAGCGGGGAAAACACGGTACATCGGGTATAGTGGCGATCGCAATGATGCTTTATATGCAGTACAGACTGGACTATTTGATAGTCTGGAAACTTCGGTGAATATAGCAGACCAGGAGGTTATCCAGCTGACTCTTGGTGAGGCGGCACGGCGCGGCATGGGCGTAACAGCCAAACGTCCAATCGCTAATGTTGCCTGGGCATTCGAGACCATGAAGCAAGAAGAGTACCCTTATACTTATTGGAAACGTCTACAAGAGCTAAATTACAGTTTCCTTGAGGATGTGCAAAAAGGGGTTGAGGTTGCTCTGCGCTTTGCGCTCAGCACAACCGGTGTTCATACGGCGATTGTAGGTACAAGAAATCCAGACCGCTGGGCCCAAAATGCTACCCTGCTTACGAAGGGCAACTTACCCCAAGAACAATATGACCAGATTCGCTCACGCTGGCAGGAAATCGCCGGCAGTGACTGGGTAGGCCAGACGTGAGTTGGCTGTAATCAGCAAGGGTACACGAAGAAGTACTGCGAAATAGCAGTACTTCTTTTAGTTTTTAACAACTTCTAAATTGATAATGAAATTTAAGTGTGCTATAATTCGCACATATAAATAAGTGAGAGAGGAACCTTGAGAACCCATGGCGGAACTAAAACGATTCGGATACGGTCTGCAGGCATTAGTTGTTCTGGCTTCACGTTCTGGGCAATACTCCAGTACAGAAATCGCTGAGCTTATTAACGGTGAGGCTACAGCTCTACGCAAAATCCTTTCCAGACTTACGGATGCCGGATTTATTGAAGTTAGTCAGGGTAGAGGGGGCGGGTATACGTTAGCCAGAAAACCGGAGGATATTACGTTAGCGGAGGTCTACCGAACACTTCAGGATGATGGGGCACAGTGGGAGCGGATGCTCGATACAACAGGCAACAATTTTTTTGGTAAAAAGGTGCGTGAATCCTTTGAACAGATCATTATGGATATTCATACACAGGTAGATCATGTGTTACTTTCATATACAATTGCGGATCTAATGGAGTAATTTTTTTGGTTAAAGTGTGCTGAATTTTGCACATATCATAAAATATGATCTTACTTAAGGAAGAGAATGGTTATAATGAAAATTAAATGGTTTGGTCAATCTGCATTTCTGCTTACTTCACAACAGGGTACTGTGATCTTAATTGATCCGTTTGGAAGACGTTTTCTAGGTTATCGTATACCTGAGCTTCAGGCGGATATTGTTGCTGTGACACATGATCACCGTGACCACAATCAAGTTAAGGTGGTTCAAGGTAAGGTAGAACTCGTGAATAAGCCAGAACATTACACAATTAAAGATGTAGAGATTCAGGGAATTCCAACGTTTCACGATAATGTAGGTGGGGCGAAGCGAGGCAAAAATATTGTTTTTGTGTTCACCGTAGATGGGCTGAGAATCTGCCATACCGGAGATCTGGGTCATATCCTGACCGCGGAGCAGGTACAGAGTATCGGTAAAGTGGATGTTCTTATGCTGCCTGTTGGCGGTGGGGGAAAGACCCTTGATGGAGTAGGAGCAGCAGAGGTGATGCGGCAGTTGCAGCCAACAGTTGCTATACCTATGCATTACAGTACAAAGGCCTTAGGCCTCTTCGGCAAAATACTTTTTGACCGTGAAGACAAATTTCTGAGAGCCGCCGGTTATCCCGGTACTGAGGTTAAAGAACTAAATATCTCCCAAGAGACACTCGAGGACTACCGAGGCGTAGTTACCTTTCAGTATAAATAATCAGCGGCAAGAGAAGAGGAACGGCAATGGCTTCTAAATTCACTTCATCCCGAAATTCTGTTAAAATCGCCTTCACTTTGCTCAGCGCACTGACTGGAGGTGCCTTGTTCATGCTCCTGCATCTGCCTATTCCTTGGTTGCTCGGACCGATGATTGCCACACTGATAGGCTCCAATATTGCCAAAAAGTATTATGTGTGGCCAGGCCCGATCAGAAATACAGGAATGATTATTGTAGGTTATACCATCGGCTTGTCACTTACAGCCTCAGCGCTAAGGGAGATGGCCAGGCAGCTACCCTCCATGCTTCTCATGACAGTTCTACTGCTGTTGTTCTGTGCAGGTATAGCGCTCGTAGTATCCAAAATATCCGGAATTAATTATAAAACAATTCTGCTAGGGAGTATTCCCGGTGGATTGACGCAGATGCTCGTCTTAGCGGAAGAAACAGAGGATATCAATCTTACAGTTGTGACCGTCATCCAGGTTGTTCGGCTGATGATGATCATTGTGTGTGTACCCTTGTTAATATTCAGTCCGCTATTTGGCAACAGTAGCGGAGCCACAGATGTCACACCGTTATTGTCGGCTACATCGGCCATTTGGAGTGACTTGTTTCCGAATATGATTCTATTTGCGATTGCTTGTACTCTTTGTGGGATACTAGGCCAAAAAATTAAGTTTCCCACGGCCTATTTACTGGGTCCGGCAATTATTACGGCCGTTATCCAAATAAGCGGTGTACATGGCCCTGCACTTCCGTTCTCTATGATTAATGCCGCTCAGCTGATGATCGGTGTATTCGTTGGGCTGCTCCTTGACCCTCGCAAGCTGCCCAATAAGCTACAGACTATATCCCTGGCCATAGGCAGTGGTATCCTGCTCATTGCGGGCTCATATGGACTTAGCTTACTTTTCTCTTATGTTGTAGCTGTTTCAGGTTCAACGGCTCTACTTAGTTTAGCACCTGGCGGAATGGACCAAATGAGCCTGATCGCCCATGAAGTGAATGCAGATTTGTCTACAGTGGCTGGGTATCAGTTATTTCGTACGTTTTTCATTTTCTTTGCGGTCCCACCGTTGTTTAAATTGATCTTCGGCATCAAAAAAAAACAGACCTCTACGATTAGTTAACATAACTAATATTATGTTAACTGAATGTGATAAATGAAAACCCCCTTAAATGGATTGACTTTCAACACCATAAAATGTATATTTAACACTGTTCAATAGTTGAACAGTGTTAAATTACGTTAAGGGGAGGTTTATCCATGACCAAGGAGGAAAGGCAAGAGCGGGAACGAGAGGAAATGCGGGTATTGATTCTCGATACTGCCAGCCAGCTGATTGCTGAGGGAGGGATAGAAAAACTGTCCATTCGCAAAATTGCTGACAAAATAGAGTACTCCCCAGGGATTATCTATCATTATTTCCAGGGCAAAGAGGATATTATCGAGCAGGTGCTGCAAAAAGGCTACCGTGATATGTTAACCGGATTGAATTCAGGGCCAGCCCGTGAGCAAATAGAACAATCGCCAGAAGAGCTATTGAAACAATCTTTACGGCAATTCATTAAGATGTCATTAGCTGAAGGATCACAATACAGGAATGTGATGCTTAATGACTCTCCTTCTATCTTGAGTCATACAGCGGTGCTCTTCAAGGGCGCTGCGCAGGAACGACAAGCGTTAGGGATGCTCTGCCAGTGTCTTCGACAATTTGAGCAGATGTCCACCCGCGAAGACATTTATGTGGAACGGACGGCACAGGTGATCTGGAGTGCAGCGTTTGGATTGATTTTGCGGATAACAATAGAGAAGGGTTTGCCGGAGGAGCAGAGGGAGGCGCTGATCGCTCACTACCTGGAGGCGATGCTGGCTATTGTTACGAAGTAAGGCATAGCATTTCGACTAAGGACGGAGGAGGCTAGTAATGAAACATATGAGAACAGTTACTATTCTATCTGTACTAATTAGTGTCCTTGCAGCGGTTGCTGCAGGTTATGGTCTCTTTTCAGGCAGCAGTGGCAGCGGGGATGAATATACCTTTACAACCCTATGGGGCGAAGCGGTGCAGATCTATGGAACGGGTGTATATAGTCACGAATCTGTATCTATGGCTGCCCAGGCCAAGGGTCAGGATGCTGTCACCCTATTAATGGCCATTCCTTTACTACTTATCTCACTCCTAATGACAGCTAAAGGATTGGTGAAGGGAAGGCTGCTGTTAGCTGGAACACTCGGTTATTTTTTATATACCTATGCTTCTTACAGCTTTCTGGCGATGTTCAACCCCTTGTTTTTGGTTTACGTAATGCTGCTTTCGGCTAGCTTCTTCGCCTTTATCTTAACACTGTTGTCCTTTGATAAAGATCGGCTGCATACCTATTTCAAGAAATCTTTTCCTGCCAAGGCTTTAGGCTCCTTTCTGCTATTTATAGCCTTTATGATTCTGATGCTGTGGCTAGGTAAAATAATAAATCCGCTGTTAAGCGGCACTGTACCGGAAGGATTGGAGCACTACAGCACGCTGGTTATTCAGGCGTTGGATCTAGCGATCGTAGTTCCAGTCGCCACTGTTACCGGAATTCTGCTTATCCGTAGACAACCGATTGGCTATCTGATGGCAGCTGTTGTCATCTTCAAAGCCGTAACATTGCTAACTGCAATTTCAGCTATGCTTGTGGCAATGGTTGTTGCAGGTGAGGAGGTTTCATCGGCAGAGCTGGTTATATTTCCGGTTTTTAATGTTGGCGTCATCGTCTGTATGATTATTTTATTGCGAAATGTGATTGAACCTGCAAGACAATAAACAAGGCCAACAGGCTGAAAAGGAGATTGTGTGATGAAGACAATTATCGTATATACCTCGAAATATGGATGTACTGAGAAGGCGGCTTACGAATTGAAGACCCGGCTGTCCGGAGAGACCGAGGTAGTCAATCTTATGCATGCCAAAGAGCCATCGCTTGCTCCATATGACACAGTTGTCTTGGGCGGGTCTATCTATTTCGGGAAAATTCAGAAGGAAATGTCTGCCTTTGCGAATAAGTATCAGCAGGAGCTTTTGACTAAAAGAGTAGGATTATTTATCTGTGCTGGAATGAAAGGGGAACAAGTGGCACAAGAATTAACTGCAGCTTATCCTGTAGAGGTGTACAATAGGGCACTTGCCAAGGAAACATTTGGGGATGAGGTTTATGCAGAGAAGCTAACCTTACTGGACAAATTCATCCTGCGAATGGTGAAAGGGAAGAAGCATGAAGCTGCGGGATTGTCGACGACAACCATAGAGACCTTTGCTAAGGTTATGTCCGATAAAGTAGGATAACGTACTTGACCAAGCAAAGTAGTGCCAACGAACTTAATTTTATAAAAATTCATTATATGAAAAATTCACAATAGAAAACTCAAATAAAAATCACCTCCTTATCCACTTTAATTCAAATATCAACTACACAGCTATCCATATCCTAAACCCAGTTTAAAAGATGAAATAACACATTCCATCAGACTAGTCTATGCTTTATTGCAATGGCTATTTCCAAAGCCAACATCGCGTTATGGAGAGATAAAGTGGATTCGCTACCCTCGCGCAAGCACTGAAGGGCATATTTGATACTCTGTTCGTACGGATTTGCCTTTTCTAAGATGATTGATTCTCTTCCGGATGAGGTATATTCGTATAATGTTGATTCAATAACGCCATTCATATCGTCACTTTCATGAAATATAAGCTTGGCATGCTCGAAGAACGCCTCATACCCAACCGTAAAGGGATAAGTCTCTGGCATTTGGGAAGAAACAAGGATCTCTGCGGACACATCCGATTGTTCAAAAAATACCCGCACCAGCGCTTCACCATCTGTACCCGCATTATTGCCCCAAACTGTAAATTTGTCTGCTGCTCCCAGCAGCCAGGTTAGAAAATCCAACTCATGGATCATCAGATTTGTAGTGATGGAGTCAAGTCCCAGGTCTCCCCACATCGGGGAGGTCTCTCTTTTTAAGGTGAAGGATAAGAGCTTTCCGTATTTCTGCTGCTGAACAGCCTCGTAAAGGTATTTATAGGCAGGATCGAATTTGATAAACTGGTTGACCAATATTTTTTTACCGTATTGTACTTCTGCTTGCTTCATGTCCAAGGCATCTGCTAATTCATAGCAAACCGGTGTCTCACAGAATACATGCTTCCCGTTCTTTAGTGCTTCAATGGCGTAGTGTTTATGTAGGGGAGTGGGCAAGCAAATATCAATAACATCAATGTCGGCATCAAACAAAATATCATCGATATCTGTAGTAACCTCAACTTTCAACTCTTCCTGCAGCTTCTGCAACTTAACTTCGTTCCTTCCGAAGACGACAACTCTGCCGATGTGCTCCATTTTACTTAGTAACTCGACATGATAGGCTCCAAAGCCGGTTCCCAATACACCAATGTTCATATCTATTCGCTCCTTCCATCTTATGTATATAATGATATACTTCTAATGTTGACAACAGATTGGCAACAATTATTTGAGGATTAGAAAGATATATCGCTGGACTACATTGGAGGGTTCCATAATGAGATTACATCGCTTAATTGCTATTTTGTTATTAATAGAATCCAGAGGGAGGATGAAGGCACACGAGCTGGCCCTTGCGCTGGAGACTTCTGTCCGTTCTATCTATAGGGATATTGATGTGCTGGCGGAAGCAGGGATTCCAATGGTCACAACACCAGGTCCTCAGGGTGGAATTTCATTAATGGAGGGTTATACGGTCAATCTCAAACAGTTGCACGGAGAAGAGGTCATCAATCTGTATTTAACAGGTATGGGGATGTATGCAGGAGGGGGGCATGAGTCAGCTGTGAAGCTCAATAATACTCTCCTAAAGCTGGAAAAGACGTTGCCTGCGAACTATCAAATAGATGTTGAGAAAGCCAAACACCGCTTTTATTATGATGATACGCCTTGGTGGACAGAACGTATTGCTATACCGTGTCTTGAAGCAGTGCGGACAGCAGTTTGGAACTCCCGAAAGATCATCATTCAGTACAGTAAGGTTAATGGAGACTCATCTTCTCGTACATTACATCCGTATGGTCTAGTGGTGAAGAAGATGGATTGGTATCTTGTGGCCTTTTGCGAGGGAGCAGGACAACTTCGGACCTTCAAATGCGAGCGAATCACTTCAGTAAAGCTCACGGATGAACACTATTTGATCCCTGCGGAGTTCACCTTAGAGGAACATTGGAAGGACCGGGAAAGGTCTTTTAAGCAGACGCGCAGTGAGGAAGAAGTGTACCCAGTAGTCCTGAGAACAGATAGAATGAATAAGGATTTGTTGAATAGATTGGAGGTTACAGAGACTGTAACTGATGGAGCGCAGCTCATTTTGACTGTGAATATGTATAGTTACGAAAGGGCCTGCTCCGATATTATGCATATCATAAGCCAAGCCGAAATTGTGGAACCACTGGAATTAAGGCAGTATATTGTGGGGAAACTAAGGGTGCTGCAAAAAGTGTATCGTTAGCTATATTTACTTCAAAAAAATAGTTTTTTAATTAGTTAACATATTATATATTATGTTAACTAATTAAGCATGCCGTATGATATATTCTAAGAAATGTACATATACAATAATTCCCTGGTATTCTCAGTGCTAATAAATAGTGCTTGCCTTAAAGTTAACTTTAAGGCGTATGCTCTTTTTAGAGCTTCTAAAATGCAGAAATGAGGAATTTCAAAATGAAAACTTCTTTAAGTAATGAAGAGACCCTTCAAGCCCCAATCTCCTCGGGCTTTGGTCCCCAGACAACGGCGCAGGAAGTAGTGGGTGATCTTGATCTGACAGGAAAGATAGTGATTGTTACAGGCGGTTATTCCGGCATTGGACTGGAGACATCGCGTGTACTGGCGGAGGCTGGCGCTACAGTTATTGTGCCGGCGAGAACGCCGGAGAAGGCTCGGGCGGCAGTGGCAAATATTCCACGGCTGGAACTGGAGGCATTGGATCTTATGGACCCGGCTTCGATTGATGGCTTTGCCCAGCGCTTCCTCGAGTCAGGGCGACCGCTACACATGCTAATTAATAGTGCCGGTATTATGGCTGCTCCACTCTCACGAGATGCACGAGGCTACGAATCTCAGTTTGCTACGAATCATCTGGGCCATTTCCAATTAACAGCCCGCCTCTGGCCCGCTTTAAGACAAGCTGGAAATGCAAGAGTCGTCTCCGTTTCCTCGCGTGCACATCGCATGGGTGGCGTAGACTTTAGTGACCCAAACTTTGAGCATAGAGAATACGATAAATGGCAGGCTTATGCCCAGTCTAAATCGGCAAATGTATTGTTCGCCGTTGCCCTGGATACAAAAGGTAGAGCACATGGCGTTCGTGCTTTCTCTGTGCACCCCGGACTGATCCCTTCATCAGATGTCGGCCGTTTCTTAACAGAAGAAGACGTAGCTCCTAAACCTGTCTTACAGAATGAACAGGTTAAGCCTGCTGTAGAGGGAAAGGGCGAGTATTTGAAGTCAACTTCGCAAGGAGCATCCACCAATGTCTGGTGTGCAGTAAGCCCACAGCTTGAAGGTCTAGGTGGTGTCTACTGCGAGGATGCTGATATTGCTGAAGCTGTTCCTGCTGACAGCCTGCAGGGTACTGGGGTACGTCCGTGGGCGATAAACTCCGAATATGCAGAGCAGCTCTGGCAGCTGAGCGAGAAACTTACAGGTGTGAAGTTCGATTTGTAAGCATAGCAACAATAGGAATAAGTTATCGTGTGAAAATTCTTATCTTTTTAAATAAAAATGGCGGCCCAATGGGTCGCCATTTCTCTGTACTATAAGGTGAATTCATTTAGCACTACAGCTTTATTGCCGACTCGCCTATAGATGAGCTTTTTTCTCTGGCAGTAAGCCTCCTATGAGCAGTAATGAGAAAAGGCAGGCCTAACGCCGTAGTTAAAGCCAACGGAATAAAGACAGCAGGGCCATTGCTAGCCCCGAATTGATCCAGCAGCAGCCCCCCGAATATAGGAGCCATCACGTTGCCAAAATTATTAAATCCAATCGTACCAAAGTACGTGCCTTTCCATTCCGGCTGGGCAATCCGATCGATCAGCATATCCATCATGGTAAAGAGCAATACCTCTCCAATGGTGAACAATACAACGCTAAACATCAGCAGAGCGACCCCTCCAGCCACTCCAAATAGCAATAGACTCAGAGCAACACAGGCATTCCCTAGAATTAAGGGAATTAGCGGTGGGAATTTACTGGCAGTACGGACAATGGGATACTGGACCACCAGCACGGTCACTGCATTTAACGACAGCATATAAGAGAATAACTGTCTGCCATCGGAAAAGTGAGTGTTCATTGCTAAATATTGCGCCAATGTTGAACTGAAATGGCCGTAACCCAGCACACAAAAGGTAGTGCCCAGCAGTACAGGCAAGAACACACGGTCACGTCCGGTCGTCGCCAGTGCTTCGCGTAAGCGTGGAGCTTGGACCACGGAACGGGCGGGCAGGCTCGAGTGGTGAACCGAGAACTGTAGGAACAGCACCAGCCCATAGGCGATATAGACGATTCCGGCAATCATAAAGGGGAAGGTAGACTTGGCAGAACCAAGCTGCAGGCCGATGATTGGACCAAAGACAACACCTAAATTAACGGCTGCATATCTCAGATTAAAGACCAGTAGCTTATGATCAGGTGGAGTAATATCAGACAGAAGTGCGCGTGAAGTAGGTTCGAAGACAGCCCGGCATAGCCCGTTCAGCGTATTTACCAGAAAGAACACCCACAAATGCTGAGCCGCAGAGAAACCGAAAAATACACCAGCCCAGCAGAATACAGAAATTAGCATAACGGTTTTACGACCAATAATATCGGAGATATAACCTCCGTAGAAGCTGATCATGACCCCAGCCAGTGAACTCACAGCGACTGTAAAACCGGTTTGTGTAGGCGTAGCGCCAAGCACTTGGGTCAAATAGATAGATAAGAAGGGTATGCTCATGGAAGTTACAAGCCGTCCGAACATCGTACCTAGAATGATGGTCCAGGCTAAAGGGTGAATATGGCGCAAGTGTTGATTCATAATAAAGGGGATCTCCTACTCTAAGACTATAATATGGGGACTGCAAATGTTGCGCTGCTTTAGGTATAATTGTAAAGGTAAAAGGGGGAAGTAAAAGTGTAAGGTTTACATCTTGTCTTTCACCTTTAAAGGAGCTAATACGAATGGACAATATTACCGCTCATTTTGTGCGATTGGCAGCTGCCATTAATATCCCTTCCAGAATACATGAGCCTATTTCAACAACCATTGAAGGACTAGCCGCCATTCTTTGCTGTACTCCGCGGAATGTGAAGTTTATTCTGCGAAAGCTGGAGGAACAAGCATTTATTGCGTGGCTGCCCGGACGTGGGAGGGGTCATACCTCTCAGCTAACTTTTTTACGGAGTGTTGAAGAAGTCCTTGAGGACAGCTTTCAGGAATTAATCAACAAAGGGAGAATTAAGGATGCGATCGAATTCATCGGAAACATTGACGTGAATGGAGCTTTGAAGGAGCGATTATTAACGGCATTAAACAAGCAGATGGGGTTTCGTGGGGAAGCCGAGTCCACCTCAGGATTGGATGTGTTGCGCATTACCCGCAATCGCCATATGGAGAAGCTGGACCCGGCTTTGGTATACACTGCTTTTGAATCGTATTTACTGGGACACATTTGTAGTACCTTAGTGTCCTATGATGCAGCCAGCCGTACGTTTCTTCCGGGTCTGGCTCATATGTGGGAATCGAATGAAGAGCATACTCGCTATACTTTTTATTTGCGCAAGGGTGTGCGCTTTCATCATGGCAGGAGCATGACCTCCCGGGATGTGAAAGAAACACTGCAGCGGTTGACCGACCTAAACAGTCCAGCCTTATGCCACTATCGGGATATTGCAGCGGTTGAGCTTGAGGGTGATCACCGTATCCGCTTCGAGCTGCACCGTCCAAATCTTTTTTTTCTGCATTTGTTCAGCTGTATTCATATGTCGATTGTTCCTTTTGATGTAGACTTCGCTCAAGGAGCGGTGGGGACAGGGCCATACCAGCTAACTGATCTTAATGAAGATGTCTTGGTTCTGACTGCATTTGATTATTACTATGGAATCCGTCCGCTTCTGGACCGGGTTGAGATTTGGTATTTACCAGAGCTCGGCACCAACGAACGCCAATATCAGCTGCCCGATGTCGACCAGCAGAATCTCCCGTCTAATGTGTGTGATAACAATAGTATTGACTATCCGGCCTTGGGTTGCCGATATTTGTTGTTCAATTTCCACAACAAAGGGGTTCATCACCATATTGCCTTTAGGCAAGTCATGCGTATCCTATACAATCAAGTGGCTCTGGTTAGGGAATTGGGTGGTAATCGGATCACGCCAGCTGACAGCCTATTGCCATGGAATAGTAGTCAACGACAGTGGACGGAGTCTTCTTTTGAGCAGGTAAAGGAACTGTTGCGGGTTAGCGGGTACGAAGGAGAGAGCATAACCATTGCTTTTATGGCCAAAAAGGAAGAACAAGAGGAAGCAGGATGGCTGCAAGCACGCGGAGCATTAGTTGGACTGCGAATAGAATTACACCCACTGAATGAATATAATCAGGAGACTATACAGAACAACGCTGATTTGTTAATTGCTGAAGAGGTGCTGGAGGATGATTGGCAGTGGGGAATGATCAATTACTTTAGGAATGAATCCAATTCCTTATGTTTTTTGCTGCGGGACACTCAACGGGCAGTTCTTTATCGCGAGCTGGAACATTTCTCACAATTACCTAGAGAGGAGAGGGGAGAACTACTCAATACAGCAGAAGGGGTACTGCGAGATAATTATTGGGTGCTGCATGGCTGTCATATTAACAAAAGAGCGCAGCTCAATCAAAGCCTGTTTGGCCTGCATGCCGGATCATTTGGTTTCCTAGATATTTCTAAGCTATGGATAAAAACAGGGCTGCAAAAAGATAACACAACAAATTGAGTCTTGTGGAGCTACTTAAATGGATATATACCATAAAAGAACCCTTAAGCCACTTGGAAGCAGGCTTAAGGGTTCTTTTGCATCGAGAGAGGGGCATTATAAGACAGGCGCTTTTTTCATAAACGAACTATCGAGTCTATCTACTAAAGGCCCGTTTAATTCTGACAAGCGTTTAACTTCAATCCATTCAGGGTCATTCTGGAAGTTTTCAAAGTTGCGATTTCTCGTCTCCAGGTCCGGATGCTCGACGACATAATAAAGACGGTTATTACTAGCATCTACGTCTTCCCAAAATTCTGTTATGTTCATCCCGTGGTTCGCAAACAGTTGAACCGTATGATCCTTGAACCTTGTCAGGATGTCCTGCATCTTGCCGGGATGGACGTGATAGGTCCGCAGCTCGTAAATCATAGGGGGTTTACCTTCCTTCTTGTCTCAAATGAATAGCTATGCTTATCATACATAATAAACTATGAAATTGTAAGTGGAAAAGCCGTAAATCAGGCACAAAAAAACAGCGTATAACTTAAATTATACGCTGTTTCGTGTCTAAGACATTTTTATAGGTCTAGTAGGGCAACTGGACATGATAATTCGTCTCTTTTTTTGCGAAAATTTACAAATAACGGACATCAATATCTCTAAACCGACCAGACAACATTTTGGGCATGCGGAGTTGTAATGAACCTTGCTTAAAAGTCGCTTTGCTCTGTTCCGGATTAACAGGAAATGGAAGCTGGATAATTTCACTCTGCTCTTTGCCCAGACCGTTGATCTTTATCTGCGTCCGGTTCAGCTGTACCCAAATATTCTCAGGATGGACTCGGCTGGGAATGGTGATTTTGGAAATCAGGAAGTTGTGGGTATCGACATGTTCATAGTGCAGGCCGCCCGATTCACCCTCATTGTTCAAGGAAGAGGAGGTAGCCTCTTTGATTATTTTTTCCACATAGCTGTCGATTTGGTTCGGGTCAAGCTTCCACTGTTCCTCTAGAGCTTTGAGAGATAATTGTTTTTTGAAAAAGGGATCCTCACTCAGCCAATCCAAAGGGTTCGACTTTTTTGAACTCATAGAGTCTATAGCCTCCTTCATTTTTATCCATTGTATGGGCGAGCGACTTTTTTAGTGACACTTGGGCTAATATCTACATAGAATGGCGTATCCTTCTGAAAGGAGGTGGAATCGTGGTTTCCATCATTGGCAACATTAAAATCAACAGCGTGGGCCCCAGTTCCACAGTCTTAGTAGGAAATACGGCATCCGTTATCTTAAGCAGCAACTCGAAAATCTATGCCGGTGCCAACTCTTTCTCTATTGGAGATTCCATCGGTACGAATATTACGAATAACGCGGCCAGCAGTACCAATACGATGGATTCAGATGTGGTGGATCAGGTATCGCCGCCTTAAGGGGTGTGGTGTAATGAATCTTTCGGTATATCAGTGTATATCGGTCCATAGTCTTAGCATCGGAACCCTCTCGGCCTCCTCCATTCTGCAGATTGGCACTTCCGGGAAAATCAACGCCTTGTCACATAGCTATCAGAACTCGGGGGCAGCAATGCCAGCTTTTTCTCCGGTAGCTAAAGACGACTCACCACCTCTTGTTCCTTTGCCGGCGCCGGCTGAACTATATCCCCGTTGAATTAGGCTCTCTGGCTTCGCATACAATAAACCATAGGAGGGGGTTGTATGCACCCGTATTACGTTCAACAGGTCTTTAATGAGTTAAGAACGCAAGCTCTGAAGCTGCAGCAGCTTGAGAAACAGCTTGAAGAGCTGCAAAAAGATGTGGAAATTCTAAAAAATAATAAATCTGCTGCTATCGGACCTATTAATTATCATTTTGAGCAGCTGAAGATTGAAAAATTGGAAGGTACCCTAAACATAGGAATAACACCGAATGAGGGGAATAATCTGGACGAGGCCGTAGTGAACGGTCAAACGATTGGATCACAGTCACAGGATGCGGAGAAACAGGCCTTATCTGAAAAAATCAGTCCGCCGCTTGCAGCTTATCTGCAGAATGAGGTTCCTGAACAGTTCGTTCGCCGGGCAAGAGAGCGGAATGCAAACATAAACCCGCAGTATCTCCAAATGGTTACTCAGGACCTTGAGCAGCAAATGGACGGGCGGATCGAGGAGTATCTGAGTCAGCTTCCTGTTGCACAGGAGGGCCGTGACAACATTGAAGAGGTCTGTGCATCGATCGTTGCCCAAATTAAACGGGATATAGACACAGCCGTGCAGCGGCATATGGAATTGGAAGATAAACGGAAGGCGGGATTAGTATGAAAATGCTTGTTGTGAACAAGGAACTAAACGTGGGGGCAGTAAAGGTGGTTTCGATTTCAGGCTCATCGGTATTTTTAGTTGGAGATACGCAGAATATTCACTGTTCTTCTATTGTTGACAGCATAACGGAGCAAGGAACAAAAGATCCAGCACAAAATGGTGTGATTGCGTCTGATTCCACTGTTCCCAATAAAGACTTTTAACCCATGCGCACTTTCAGTATTCAAAATATCTATATTAATGACCTGTCGAACAGCTCCCTATTTATTTGTGGGTCTGCGGGGAACATCAAATCGAGTTTTGCCGGGAGAAAAGAAACTGCCCAGTTTAGCGAACATTCAGTTGACAACGATGCCAGGGATGAAGCTTTTGATACTTTGTGTGCAAGGCCTTACTTAATTGGGCTTGTTGGTGAGTACGAGCAGGGGGAGGAAGCTGAATGTGAGATACTGAATTCCCCCTCGGAATCGATTGTGAGAATAGAGGGCATCAAAGTCTTGTCCATTTCCAGCGGGACTACCTTTCAGATCGGCGATTGTGATTCTATCGACCTGAAAAGTCGTACTCGGGAGATAAAACAGGCGAATTCTCCTAATGCATAATGATTTATCTTATTCGGCCTGAAATCTGATGATAGCGGAGTTGCATTTTATTCCAATTGAATTATTAGTTAACATAACTATAATTATGTTAACCAATAATTCAATTAAGCTGAAACAGGGTAATACAAGAATATAAATCATTTCAACTGGAGGTTACTTACATGGGATTTAACTTAGGTGGATTTAACTTAAAGGGTTTAATAGATACAGTAAAAGAAGGCGGGATTGGTGAGCTGTTGCAAAACCTTCCTCTAGATCAGCTTCCCCTGGACCAACTGTTGGAGAAACTGCCGCTTGACCAGCTGCTGTCCAGCTCTTTTTTGCAGGAATTCACATCATTTGAATCACTTCAGGATATGCTGCAACAAGGCGGATTCTCTGCTGCCTCTGTCGAGGATGTAAAGTCGCTGCCGCTGGACCAGTTAAATGAGCATGTTAACCAGTCGACATCATTTGGTTCGTTTAAAGACATGCTGTCAAAAGCCGCCGAATACTATACTCAGCGTAAATAAAACCGTGATAGGATTGATTATTAAGTTTAAAAATGACATTCATTAAAAAAAGGTAGCCATCTGGCTACCTTTTTTTGCATGTTCGATTTGAGATTCATTTGAGATTCGTTACTCAGGAACATCCTGTAACCACTCAGTAGCCAGCTTGATGGCACCTTTTTTGGCGTTGGTCTCAGCCAGCACGTTCAGCATCACAAAATCATGAATGATCCCTTGGAAACGTACAGCTTTTACAGGTACTCCTGCTTCAAGCAATTTGGCAGCATAGGCTTCGCCTTCGTCACGCAATACGTCAGCTTCGGCAGTAATGACCAAAGCTTCAGGCAAATCCCGCAGTTGGTCAAGGGTAGCACGAAGCGGAGAAGCGGTAATCTGTGCGCGTTGTTGTGGATCGGTTGTGTATTGATCCCAGAACCATTTCATCCCATCGCGCTGTAGGAAGTATCCTTCAGCGAACTGATGATAGGATTCGGTATCAAAAGAGGCATCGGTCACAGGATAGAACAACAGCTGTTTGGAGATTTTGGGACCGCTGCGTTCTTTAGCCATTAGGGTAATCGCTGCGGCCATATTCCCACCGACACTGTCTCCGCCAACAGTAAGTTTATTAGGGTCAAGACGATTCTCCGGTCCTTTTTCAGCAACCCACTCTAACACGGCATAGACTTCTTCGATAGCAGTCGGATATTTGGCTTCAGGCGATAGACTATAGTTGGGAAACACGACTGCTGCTTCAGCACCAACAGCCAATTCACGAATTAAGCGATCATGCGTATGGGCATTACCAAACACCCAGCCAGCACCATGGATATAGATGATAACTGGAAGAACTGATGATATAGAATTCTGCGGGCGGACAATCCGCACGGAAACCTCGCCGTTTGGACCACCAGGGATCATCATATCTTCGATTTCAGCCTCTGGTTTATTAATTTCACCGGACTGGACGGTATCAACGACTTCACGACCTTTAGCAGGACCTAGGTCAGACAGAAACGGGGGTTTAGCATTATCGTCGGCAAATTTCTGTGCTGCGTCTTCAAGCACTATCTTAATATTTTGGGGCATATTTATCGTCTCCTTTGTAATATCATAGTCAAGTTCCCTCTCTTCAAAACATAACCAACTGAGAGCAACCTGAAACGAATGATACAACATCGTTAAGAAGATCAGCCTATTTAGCCATATACATTGAAAGCGGGAATGAGTAAAATAATGGAAGTGAACAAACAATATCTACTGAGAATGCGGAGGGGTTTAATTTGAATTCTATTCAAGTATTAGATAAAGGATATGTCCGACTTGTAAATCACATGGGATCTGATCTAACCATAGCGAATGCAGCCAGAGTATCCTATGCAAAGGAATCCAATGAACTTACGGATCGGGATATAAAGTTAATCCAATTTCTTGCTCGTGAAGGGCATACTTCACCGTTTCGGCATGTGTTAGTACAATATGAAATCTATGCTCCTCTAATGGTCGCCAGACAGTGGTGGAAGTATGTCATTGGCTCTGCTCATTTTGAGGGGACTGGAGATAGCCTAGACGCATGGAATGAATCCAGTAGACGATATATAACGGAGGAACCTACTTTTTATATTCCTGCGGCTGAACAATGGAGGGGGAAACCTGCTAACAGTAAGCAAGGCAGTGGGGATATCGTAGAATGGGAAATAGGTCATAAGCACACAAAAGAATTAATGGACTACATAGAGCTTGGTGTAAAGAAATACGAAGCAGCATTAGAGGACGGAATTTGTGCCGAGCAAGCGAGATTATTTTTACCTTCGTATGGTTTATATGTTAGATGGTACTGGACAGCTTCCTTACAGTCGGTAAGTCATTTTCTCAATCAGCGTTTAGCCCATGATGCCCAGCGAGAAATACAAGATTATGCAAAAGCAATATTAGAGCTGACTAAACCTGTGTTTCCTTACGGGATTGATGAATTGTTAAATTAATTGCAAACATTATGCAAAAACCGCAGTAGCTCTTTAAAAAAGAGTCTACTGCGGTTATTTGGGTTTATTATGCTTTTCGTTTCACCTCATTTATTCCAATTATCTGAACCTCTTGTCCGGAGCTCCTTTGTTTGTTTTTGAAGTAGACGATCAATATAAATAATATGGTGATGAGCAGCGGATAACCAATCGCCCAGCCAGTAAAAGGAAACACGGCTGCTGTCGCCAGAAAAGAAATCCAACTGATCGTTACGCCTAAACGACTATCTTTTAATAATCGGATACCAGCTGCACAACCGCCCATATAGGTAAGAATGAATGTAGCGTTAGGGAACTGGATCAAGGTGGTGATGGAGAGAAGGCCGCTTCCATAGAGGAAAAGTACACTTACAAAACATACTAGCAGAAATCCGATTGCACCTGTTGGTGTATGATAGCGCTTGGACAGTTTGCCCATCCATTTCGGTGCATATTCTTGACGGGCTAAGGCAAAAGCGACACGTGAAGCAGCGCCCGTATAGGCAATAATGGTGGCTGTACAGATAAAGAGCCCAGTAACTCCGGCAATGAATCCGCCCCAGGCTCCGAGTGGTTGGCTGATAATCCAGACGAGCGAAGTGCTAGATCCGCCCTTCAGATAGCTTTGCGTTCCTACTGTAGCCAGAGCAGATAAGAAATACAGTATGCCCACAATGATGGCTGCAACGGTGACGCCTGTTACCGCTGCGCGCTGCGGGTCTTTGAACTCTTCAGAGAGGTGAGAGACCGCTTCCCAGCCAATAAAACACCAGAACAGAATCGCCGCTGCCCGACCGACACTCATCCAGCCGTGAGGTGCGAAAGGGGTGAAGTGTTGAACCTCCATCCGAGGAAGGGCTGCGGCAAACGAGAAGACCAGCACGGCAACGATCGCGATAACAACGGCAATCTGTACTTTGCCAGCGACCTGCATTCCGATCCAGTTCGTGAGGAGTCCAATAGCCAGCATAGCAGCAGCTATGGCAATTCTTGCACCATCGCCCCAGCCCATGGCGGCTGTCATATAACCTGCTCCGGTCAGTGCAGCCACGGGGCCACCAATAGGAACGGACATCAGAAAGAACCAGCCTACTAAAGCTCCAGCTCTTGGACCAAAAGCGAGGGTAACGAAATGCGAAACTCCTCCGGCATTCGGAAACTTGGCGGATAGCAGCCCCATCGATAAGGCCATCGGCAGGATCAGCAGCGTCATGAAGCCCCAAGCCAGCAGCGAAGCAGGGCCAGCCATTTCGGCAGCCAGACCGGGCACGATCAGCACCCCCGATCCGAGCACAGCCCCGATGTAGAGTGCAATGGCCTGTGGCAGACCAATATTTCTCTGTAGCGCATTTGTTTCCTTCATATATATGTAAACCAACTTTCCTTGTGTTTTATTATAGATTAACAGATAATAGACCCATTGGAAAAACGGAATTATCGAATCGCATCCATTCAAATTTCCGATGGTAGCGTATCGTCAGGAGGATCTTATGGAATCACGACATTTATTCACCTTTTTAGTGGTAGTTGAAGTAGGCAGCTTCACGCGTGCTGCGCAGAAGTTAGACTATGCCCAGTCAAGTATAACCGCACAGATTCAAGCTTTGGAGGCAGAGTTGGGCCAGCCTTTATTTGACCGGATCAGCAAAAAAATCACACTTACCGATGCCGGGCGGCGACTGCTGCCCTATGCCCAGGAAATTTCCAAGATGCATGCTTTGGCACAGGATGCTCTACGCTTTGACAGTGAGCTGTCCGGAACGCTGCGAATTGGAGCACCTGAATCTCTAGCCGCTTTTCGCTTGCCGGGGATTATTAAAGAATTCCGCGGGCGTTATCCGCAGGTGCAGATCATCCTCAAGCCAGGCGCTTGCTGGGAACTAACCGATTTCATTCGTTCTGGTGAACTGGATCTGGTGTTATTATTACAGCCGGAGACAGAATTCAAGGATATTCATATAGAAACACTCATTCACGAGGAAATGGCCCTGGTAGCACCGCTCCTACATCCACTGCATAACCTTATACAGGTCGAACCGCATCATCTCAAAGGTGAAACCATCTTGCATACGGAGACTGGTTGTTCCTATCGCATCTTATTCGAACGGCATCTAAATCATCATGGTGTGTTTCCAGACCCTAAGCTGGAATTCTGGAGTATTGAGGCGATTAAGCAATGTGTGATGGCTGGGCTCGGTATCTCATTCCTACCACTTGTCACCGTTAGAAATGAACTATCCGAAGGCAAGCTGGTTAAATTGAACTGGAATGATGAATCACAGCGGGTCGCCACGCAAGTAGCTTATCATCATAAGAAGTGGATGTCTCCAGCGCTTTCTGAATTTTTACTTACAGTACAAAAGCATGCAGTAGAGTGGAGGAAAGAACCGACGATCTGCTGAACAAGCTGATTGGGTTGAGTTTTCAAAGCTAATCTATGATACAATAGGTTGTCGAAAACCAAGGGGAGGCCAAAGCCGTGAATGACTGGATGGAAGACTACGAGGAAGAGCGTGAGGCCTTTCTAATCTGGATGAAGGATGCCGGCTACACCCCGTATACGCAGAAATCCTATCTCGCTGATGTCAGACAGTTTCTGGCTAGTCTGGGCGGCAAAAAGCTGGAGATAGTCAAAAAGCTGCATGTCGTTTCATACCTGACCTCAGTCCGTGAAAGCGGGGTAAGCGATGCAACTCGGAACCGGAAGCATGCTTCGGTCACCTGTTTTTTCAAGGCGTTGATTGAGCTTGAACTGTACTCCGTTAATCCAGCAGCTGGGATCAAGAAATCCAAAACAGATAAAAATCGTGAGCCAGTCTATTTGGATGAGAATGACCTGCAGCGGTTTTTGTCTGCTGTTGAGGGGAAATATAAAGGCCGGAATTTGGCAGTCTTTTTACTCATGTCCTACATGGGGCTAAGGGTTGGTGAAGTTCATACGCTGAATATGAATGATTATAATGTTGAAAGACGTTCGCTTCGCGTGTTCGGGAAGGGGCGTAAATGGCGGAATGTTCCGGTACCGGAGGACGTTGCTCCTTTTCTGGATCAGGCCTTGGAAGAACGTCTGGACCCCTGGCGTAGTAAAGAAGAAGCGATGTTCATTTCACAAAAAGGGCGCCGACTCTCTATTCGCGGGATTCAGCAGATTGCTGCGCAGACCTTTGAGCGCTTCCAAGCGCAAGTGCCTGTTGCTCATCGGCGTCCCTACTCCAGCCATAAGCTGCGCCATTCATTTGCCACGATGCTGCTGCGCAAAGGAGCGGATCTGCGCACGGTACAGGAGTTGCTGGGACATTCTTCAATTCAGACTACCACGGTATACACTCATATCACGAGTAGGGAGAAAGAAGAGGCTATGTCGAGGCTGCAAATTCGTATACCGGAGAATACCTTACAGCATTAATTGTAGTTTGAAATTCAGTTCCGAAGAGGATACTGACTAAGACTACTTTTTTAGAAATCAAATCCATTGGCAGGGTAAGTTGATCCATGTTATATTTATGTTAAGGAAACCCGGCCTTTTCGTAATGGTGGTAGCCCTCCATTCTACCTGAAGGGCGGTTTTTTTGGTCTGCTGTCCAGCAAGAAGAAACGGCTACGCTGTCCTGAATGGACGGCACCCGTTTCTTCGAGAAATGGTATTACAATTCTAGCGTGGCTATCTGCTCCTTTAGTTTCTCCGCGGATTGCTGGAACAGTGCTTGCTCATCCTTACTGAGTGGCAGATCTAGCACCTCGCGTACACCGGAGCGATCTACCACGCAGGGTGCACCAAGAAAGACATCTGAAACTCCATTATAGTTATTTAATAATGTGGAAACGTTTAGGACAGCCCCTTCATTGTTCAATATTGCAACAACGATTCGATCCAGGGCCAGCGCAATTGCATAAGAGGTAGAACCCTTGGCATCGATAATTTCATAAGCGGCCTTCTTGGTATCTTCAAAAATATCATTGCGCTCCGCTTCATCAAAGCCAAGGTCAATCCCGGCCACGTTAGCCAGGCTCCAGACCGGCAATTCCGAATCACCATGCTCGCCGATAATTTGTCCGTGAATGCTGCGCGGGTCAATTTCCTTATGAAGTCCAATCAAGTATCGGAAGCGGGCACTATCCAGCACCGTACCGGAACCGATGACGCGTCTGCGGTCGAAGCCGCTTATTTTTAAGGTAGCATAGGACAAAATATCAACTGGATTCGTTGCAATCAGCAGAATGGCATGATGATTATATTTGGTTATTTTCTGAATGATATCTTCAAAGATCGAAATATTCTTCTTCAGTAGATCAATCCGGGTTTCACCAGGCTTCTGGGAGGCGCCAGCGGTGACGATAATAATATCAGCATCCCGGCAATCTTCATAGCTACCTGCCCATAGCTTTACTCCACCAACAAAAGGCATGCCATGGTTCATATCCAGCGCTTCTCCCAGCGCCTTCTGATGGTTGACGTCTATTAACACTAACTCAGGCATGCGTTTGCGCAATAACAGAGTATAAGCTGTAGTTGCACCGACTGCACCAGTACCGATTACTACGACGCGGTTAGGCTTGAATGAGGGGGCCATAAGTAATATCTCCTCTAAATTTCGAATTTTTGGTAACCAATCTTATCCATCTTAGTTGCTATCCTTAGTGTTTTCATGCGGAGTCCTTTTAATCCATTACCCCGAAACAGACTAAGCGAACTATATTTCAGAAAGGTAATGTAAGATGTTAGCCTATCCGGTACTTTCTTGGTTAGAAGGCATCACTGTGAATATCCATAATAGTTAAGTCTTCGCTTATCCTGTTTATGATATTCAAATTTCTGGAGCAAATTATGAATATGGATAGATACCGCTGGATTGTTTGTGAAGCCTACGTGTTCAGAAGGGAGCTAATGTTGCTGCCAGCATTAACAACATCCCTTTAACAGATAGCAATACATAACTTTGACAGGAGAGAATTAAAGCATGGATTTATTTCGCAAAAAACCGCTCAGTGCCCCTATAAGCACTGAAGCAAACAATCTTAGCAAAACACTAGGTGCATTTGATCTAACGACACTAGGTGTTGGTGCCATTATCGGCACCGGAATTTTTGTAATGACAGGAGTTGCAGCTGCAGAGCATGCCGGACCAGGGCTTGTTCTTTCATTTGTTTTGGCTGGTTTTGCCTGTGTGCTCTCGGCGCTTTGTTATTCTGAGTTCGCCTCTACACTTCCAGTATCCGGCAGTGCGTATGCTTATAGCTATGTGGCCTTCGGCGAACTCTTGGCCTGGATACTCGGCTGGGACCTGGTGCTGGAATATGGAGTTGCGGCTGCTGCAGTAAGCAGTGGATGGTCCGG
The DNA here is from genome assembly GCF_009664975.1 of Paenibacillus monticola. Taxonomy (GTDB): domain Bacteria; phylum Bacillota; class Bacilli; order Paenibacillales; family Paenibacillaceae; genus Paenibacillus_AQ; species Paenibacillus_AQ monticola. The sequence goes on along the minus strand of NZ_WJXB01000005.1, from coordinate 81,670 downwards.
TTATTTCCAAGGCCTGCTGGACGGCTTTGGCGTTCATTTGCCCACAGCGCTGTCCGGGGCGTATAATGCGGACAAAGGCACTTTCATTAATTTGCCTGCAGTAATTATAATTTTACTTATTTCCTACTTACTGACCCGGGGAATCAAAGAAACGGCCCGATTTAATGCGATTATGGTTGTTATCAAGCTGTCTGTGGTCTTACTATTTATCATCACAGGTGTTTTCTATGTTAAACCGGAGAACTGGACACCTTTTATGCCCTTTGGTTTCCATGGTGTTGTTAACGGGGCGGCTACCGTATTTTTTGCCTATATAGGCTTTGATGCCATCTCTACTGCTGCTGAAGAGGTGAAGAGGCCTCAGCGCGACCTGCCGATTGGGATTATCTCTTCACTTGCGATTTGTACGGTGCTGTACATTGCTGTATCGCTCGTATTGACTGGTATTGTTCCTTATCAATTTTTAAATGTAAGTGATCCCGTATCATTTGCTCTCCGCTATGTAGATCAGAATATGATCGCTGGCCTTATCTCAGTTGGTGCAATTGCCGGAATGACTACGGTTTTACTGGTCTTGCTATTCGGACAGTCCCGTCTACTATTTGCGATCTCACGGGATGGACTGTTGCCGCAAGCCTTATCTAAGATAAGCGCTAAGACCCATACCCCAGTTCGAAGTACATGGATGGTAGGGGGGATTATTGCGCTATTGACCGGATTTGTGCCTCTGGATCGGCTGGCGAATCTCACTAGCATAGGCACTTTGTTTGCCTTTTTAGTAGTATCCTTGGGGATTATAGCCCTGCGATATACGCATCCGAACTTAAAAAGAGGTTTCACTGTACCTTGGGTTCCCTTTATCCCATTGCTTAGTGCGGCGGCTTGCGGGTATTTGATGTATAATCTGGGAAGTGAAACTTGGACGGGATTCTTTATCTGGCTGTTCATCGGACTCCTGATCTATGCACTTTATGGTTATCGCAGCAGTAAGCTGAATAAGAACAAATAAGAATCAACAATTATAGACGGGAGAGGAGAGAGAACATTGTCAACCGCAACTATAGGCTGGAAGGCTCTGAGAATTCTTTTTATGGTACTCTTAACCACACTGATACTCTCGGCTTGTTCCTCTCCTCCACCGGAGCCTTCTCAGCCGCCACAGCCAACTGAAGCTCCGGAGGTGGGGCAGACGATTACGGTAATTACTCCGGATGCCAAGAATGTGGACAGCAATAACGTAACGAAATACCAAATTCAGACCCGACTTACAGATTTTCAGCTTCTGAGCGCATCCGAAGGACTAGCTTGGGGAGTAACGAAAAATGAGCTTCGCATGTACATGACCCGGAATAACGGGAAGACCTGGACTAATATTTCTCCGGCTGCTAACGTGCAGTTTCTTTCAAATCCTGTGTATGGAAAAGAAATCTTTTTCACAGACCCCAGCAATGGGTGGATTATACGCAGTTCCTTCGGGTTGACGGAGACGATTGTGCTACGCACCAAAGATGGGGGACAAAGCTGGAAAATATCCTCATTAGCAGACGCGAATACGATCTCTTCCATATATTTTCTTTCACCAACACATGGATGGTTAATGACTTCTTGGGATTCTTCTTCTACTAAAGAGAGTAAAGCGCTCTATTCAACCATTGACGGTGGAGCGACCTGGAAAGCGGTTATGCAGAACGAACAATATAATCCAAACCTCCAGAACAAAGCGATTCCCATGGCGGGAGTTACTACTGGAATGGTGTTCAAGGATAGTACCCATGGCTTTGTATCGCTGCAGACTGGTGCTCTGCCCAAGGTCTATCTGACGAAAGACGGTGGTGTGACCTGGCGTTTAGGCCCTGCCTTTTTGGTGAATGAACGATTCGAGAGCTGTGATAGAGTCATCACCGGCAAGCCTGAATTCTTCGATGGTGGCAAGGTTACAGGCTGGATGGCTGTGGGCTGTCAAAAGGATAAGGATAACAGCATTAGGTATCATGGTTATTTTACGGCGGATGGGGGAGAGAATTGGCAATTCAGATCCTTTAATCTTACTAGCCGGACAGGCATCAATCGCCATATTGCTCCAACGTTCCTGAATTCCGAGACCGGTTGGACCTTGGATGGGAGTACACTTTACTACACAACTAACCAGGGGCTAATTTGGAAGGCACTCCCAGCCAGCAGTGTTCTGCAGTCCAAGTTACTCGAATATCCGGAAATTGTGAAGCTGCAATTTTTCTCTGCTAAGGTGGGCTGGCTTTTGATTGAGAAGAAAGAGGATAGACGGTCCATACTGCTGCAAACCACGAATGGTGGGCTCAGCTGGAAAGTGATGTGAAAGGCAATAAGAAGAAGCTGCCCTTTGTGGCGGCTTTTTTTGTTTTAAATACATCTAAAAAACTTATTTAAAATTTTTTTAAAAATGTGAAATAAATCACATGACAAATGGATTTTAGTGTGATATATTTAACACATGGAACAAGTACATTATTTCACAAACTAATATCCGAATGGGAGAGATTATGATGACAACTTTTGAAACGGATTATATGACTAAGAACTTGCTACAATTGTGCTACAACTGTGCTGACGCTCACCTGTGTGAAACTGAAGAACAATGTAAAGCTTGTTGGGCTGAAAATGGTATGATGCCAGAGCAAGATGAAACCAAACAGTTACTTGATCTTGTTCATGCTTAATCTGACTACTAAAATGTATGATTAGAGACCACATGTTTTCTTGAACCTAAGAAATCGTAGTGGTCTTTTTGCGTTCTATAAATTCCTTGAATATTCACTAGATTGTTTATTTTCGATGCTGTCTGGACGGAGAGAGGCATATACATGTACAGTAGTGTCCATATGTAAAATTGGGCTGAATAAAGGGTGATAAGGAGGGAAGTCATGGGAATGGGCCCGGATTCTTCATGGATGTTTGATTTTTCCGGAACAGTGCTCCCGATCTTTCTTGCTGTGATGATTGGTATTATCGCTGTATCTGCTGGCAGGGGCTTGCTTCAGTGGAGCCGTAACAACAGCTCGCCCATGCTAACTATTCCTGCCCGTATAGTCAGTAAACGCAGTGAAGTACAGCACCAGCAGCTTCAGGAAGAGGGAGGTTCAAGCCGTACAAGCACAACTTATTATCTGACGTTCGAAGTGGATAATGGTACTCGAGTCGAATTCAAAGTAGAAGGTAACGAGTATGGTATGAGTGCAGAAGGCGACCGAGGAATGCTGTCTTATCAAGGGACCCGGTATTATGGATTTCAGAGGCATCCCCATTATTCCTCTGCTGAGCAACTCTAATGACCTATATTTGCATTACAATATTTTGCTTGAAATATCCCCTTGATTCCAGTTAGTGGAACAAGGGGGTATTTATAATATTAGGAAGTATAAACTTAAACTGGGAGTGAGTTCATGATGATGGATAAACGAAGAACAGTGATTGTAACCGGTGCAGGAAGCGGAATAGGTAAGGCGATTGCCGAACCCTATGCGGTTAAAGGAGCAAATGTCGTGATTGCAGAGCTAAATGAAGAACAGGGAAAGCAAGTGGCGGCTGACATTATGCACAAGGGTGGATCAGTAGCTTTTATCGCTTGTGATGTCAGCAAGGAAGAACAAATCATCGCACTGATGGCTCACAGTTGAAAGGTACGAATGTCCGCAGCTGCTTCCTCGCCACCCGTGAGGCTGCTAAGGTAATGCGAAATAATAGGGATGGTGGGACAGTGGTGAATCTCTCTTCAACGCGTTCAAAGATGTCTGAGCCCAATACAGAAGCTTATGCAGCTAAGGGGGCCATCTCCGCGCTGACACATGCAATGGCAATCACTTTGGGGAAAGACGGAATAACCGTTAATAGTATCAGTCCAGGATGGATTGATACAGGGGACTATAATGAGCTTCGTGAAATTGACCATACACAACATCCGTCAGGACGTGTCGGTAAACCGCAGGATATTGCTCGTGCATGTCTTTATCTGACGGCCTCGGACAATCGTTTTGTAACAGGGACAGAATTAGTGATTGATGGGGGTATGACACGCAAAATGATTTACGAGCCCTAAAGTACGAATGAAATTTAAGTGAGGACTGTCACCACTTAGGCGAATGCACATACAATACAGCGTGCAGTAAAGAGCAGACTTACTTGTCAAGGAACAATTACAAGGAGGAGACAGTGTGGCCGTCATCAAAGCGAACTCGGAAGAAGTGAAGGTGCTTGCGCGGCTGATGAGGGCAGAAGCCGAAGAGGATGGACAATCTGGCATGCTGATGGTCGGCAATGTCGGCGTCAACCGTATTCTTGGCAATTGCCTGGATTTTAATAACATCCGCAATATGAACGATATGGTATTTCAAAGTCCAGGAGGCTTCGAAGCACCGCAGAAGGGATATTTCTATCAACGGGCTAGGGAGGCTGATATTCGTCTGGCTAAGCGGGCGATTGCGGGTGAGAGAACCTGGCCTGCATCCAATGCGCTTTGGTTCTTCCGACCCGTTGGAGACTGCCCAGCTACATGGTATGACCAGCAGAATACCGGACGCTTCAAAGCCCATTGCTTCTTTACTCCGACAGTTACAGATTGCCCGGCGGTATATTAGGCAATGTAGCTATTCAGTTATGCAGAGACAGACACTTCTTTCTAAAAAGAGTGTCTGTCATAAAAGTAATGTTTGTACAGTAAAGGCTTTAGGAGCAACTGCTTCACAATACTTTTAGGAGGTTTTAGTAAATGATAGCTCAACCTTATCGCCCCGTTACTTACACAATTGGTACAATGTCTTCAAATAATATGCCTGGAACGAGCGGCATGGGTGGAATGTCGGGAATGGGTGGAATGGGTGGAATGAGCGGCATGCCCGGGATGAGTGGAATGCCCGGAATGTCTGGGATGCCAGGGATGGGTAGTGTACCCCCTCAAGTGAGTAGTGGAGCTCCGATGACCCCAACCGGAACGGTGGTTCCAACAACAGCTCCCGTTTTTGAGCAATCTTACATTGAGAATATTTTTCGCCTGAATCTTGGCAAGGTAGGCACCTTCTATTTTACGTATGAGAATAATAAGGATTGGAATGCCAAAATCTATAAAGGGAAGCTAGAGGCTGCGGGTCGTGACCATATTATCATCAGTGATCCGGCAACTGGACAGCGCACTGTCTTACTTATGATTTATTTCGATTATGCTACCTTTGACGAACCCCTTACTTATCAGTACCCAGGTACAATCGGCAATCCTCCAACCCGGAATTTTCGCTAATTTCTTAAGTCTCCTGAACCTTTGAGGTACGGGGGACTTCTTTTTTATTTCCCGCCCTAAAAGGTTATGCTTCTTTAATAATGTTTACTATTTCAAACACTTCATCTTTAAGTGAAGTTAACAACGGGTATCTTTTAGCTACTGGGGTATAATTCCAATAGACGTAAACGTTATGCCGTTCTGATTTTTAAATAAGCCAGAATCTATTTGACCTTAAAGGTTGCTGGGGTTTTTGTGTTCAGGGAACTTTTCCTTACCAGTGATACAGAGTTAATATACATAATATTCCAAATGGGATATATTGAAATTAGTTATTTGAATTCAAAATCTGCGGTGTAAGCCTCCGTGAATGGAACCGATATATTCAACATTCGTATTCCTTTAAATTACGACGAAAGGTTGTGTGAGTGATGGATAACGGATATTTTGTGGGTTGGGGGACGCTGGCTCTAATTAATGCGGGGCTGGCGCAAGGAAAAAATAGAAGTGGACTAAATTGGTTTTTACTTTCTTTGCTTTGTGGTCCACTGGCTACATTTTTTCTTGTGATTTCGGATAAGGCCCGATTAGATTAGAATCAGAATATATTCAAGATAAACTGTCGTTCAAATTACAGAGTATGGCCTGGATAGCATTATAGATTCGGTGGACCGATCCAGTAGTACACGTCAGAAACGGTGAAGATCGCTGATACATACTATATTCGTAATGGATATGAATTTAGAGTGACCTACCTAAGAAGCACTGAGATAAGTATTATGCCAATCAGGAGGTGGGTGGATGAAGCGTTCAATTAACCTTTTTAACATAGCGCTAACCATGATCATTCTATATGTATTGGTTAGTGTTATTGCGGGTTTGATTGGAATGAATTTTAATAACCTATGAAGTATTACCCCATCAACCTTAATTGGTCGGTGGGGATTTTTCAATTTTTCGTATATTTTTTTAGACCCGCTAATTTTGAGCATAAAAAGATTTCGCGTTTGTTATCTGATTATACCCAAATCTAGCTCTATAACTTAAATTACGCCCTCTCCTCCAATAGCAGTTGCTGTGAATGATATTGGGCCAAATAGATTTATAGGCAAGTTGCTATCATTTTGAATTACCAATTCATAGTTGTGGATTCCCAGATAAGGACCATCAACCCATTGAACATTTAATTGAATATCGGTAGTTGTAGTAAAACGATAGAAGGATTGATAAATATCGACTCCAGCACGTCGGATTATAACAAGAAATTGACTATTAGCAAGTGCAGTAACACTAAAACTACCATTTAACTCGACTCTACTGGAGAAAGAGGAAGGATTAGCCGGACTAATATTTACTTGAGCTGTGGCTAGACCCGCTCCAGCTCCATTAATCCCCGCAACCGTTATAACACTACTAAACGGGTCTAACGGGATTTTTGCCTGTGAACCATAACTTATAACTGTTGCCATTTATCATCACTCCATTTCAAGGTATACATTATAATATTGTGAATTCGCAATAATAGATTGGACTTAATTCCTGATGATTATATACATTTGAGGTAGGTGAGTTGCTGAAAAACAACTTAAAAAAGGAATAACATATAAGAAATTCCCCGTCAGTGATTATACTGGCGGGGTTGTTTTGTCTTTGGGAGAACACTCGGTACTGTTGAGGTTTTTCCATGATGGAGAATCAATCCTAGTTTGTAAGGCAGGCGCAAGATCATGAATGGCAGCTTGATATGTAGCGTAAACAGGAGGTACTGAGGTTGACGGGGTGGCGCCAAAGATTTAACATAAACATATATAATAGAAGGAACACGTAAATACAAACTAATACAAAAAGAAAATCACCCAATATAATCACGTGAAAATCACATAATCTCTTTTCATTAGTTTGTTGCTGTTTCTACTATTGAGAGATATATGTCCATGAGCCGCAAAAATAGATCATATTTTCAATACTGTTTTAGACCTGTTTTTGTGGTCTCTGTAATAATATAATAAAGTATATATTTGTATCCGTGATTCTAGTCAGGAGCTGAAGGCATTGGGAAATTGATACTGAAAGGAATAGCTGATGAGTTACAAGCTGTCATTCTAAGTAAACGAAGGAGGTGGGCCTATCCGCCCGATGTGGAAAACGGTGGATAGGAGTATACATTGAGCGACCCTTTACCCGGTATATTAAACGTAAGTCTGATTATTTTATTGGTGCTTTTGAATGGATTTTTTGTTTCGGTCGAGTATGCGATGGTGAAGGTACGCAGCGGTCGTATTGATTCCCTGATTGAGGAAGGAAGTAAAAGAGCATTAGCGGCAAGAAATATCGTACATCATCTGGATGCCTATCTGTCCGCCTGCCAGCTTGGGATTACACTAGCTTCGCTTGCACTGGGTTGGCTGGGTGAGCCAGCCATTGCATCGATTGTAGGACCCATTATGGAAGGCATAGGGTTTGGCGAGAGCTCTGTTTATGTTATTTCCCTAATTATTGCTTTTATGTTTATTACAGTTCTGCATATTGTGCTCGGTGAACTTGCACCTAAGACTATTGCAGTGAACAAAGCTGAAGCGGTCCTTCTTCTAACAGCGGGTCCAATGAATGTGTTTTACAAGCTGATGTATCCTTTTATTTGGATCGTCAATAGTATGGCACGCGGGTTGCTTCGGATCTTCCATCTTGCGCCAGCTTCTGAGCTGGGAATCGCACACACGGAGGAAGAAATTCGTATTCTAATGCAGGAAAGCAACAAGAGCGGACTGATTGATAATACCGAAATGGCTTTGGTTGATAACATTTTTGAATTTGTAGATACAATGGCCAGAGAGATTATGATTCCGCGTACTGAAATGATTTGTCTCAATAATCATCTTTCTGCGGAGGAGAACCTGGAAATTGCGTATGAAGGAATGCGGACGCGTTACCCTGTCTGCGATGGCGATAAGGACCATATTTTGGGCTTTATTCATATCAAGGATTTAATTAGGGATAATGCACCGTTGTATATTGAATTACTGCGTCCTATTCTTACAGTTCCAGAATCGATTCAGATCAGTGCTCTGCTAAAAGTAATGCAGCGGGCTAAGACGCAGATTGCTATTCTGATTGACGAATATGGCGGAACCTCCGGCATGGTGACATTGGAAGATATTATGGAGGAAATTGTCGGCGAAATTCAAGACGAATTCGACGAGGAACGTGCGGGTGTGGAGAAGTTGGCAGAGGATGAATTCTCGATCGACGGTTTGATGCTGATTGAGGAAATTAATGATCTGCTGGGTTTAAATATGGAGACCGATGATTATGATACTTTAGGCGGCTGGCTGTATTCCAAACTGGAGGTCAATCCTCCACAAAAAGGCCAATCGGTAGAATTTGACAGTCATCTGTTCATCGTAGATGAAATGGACAGTAAACGGATTTCACGGATTAAACTGCTGAAGATTCAGATGTTAACTGAAGAAGCTGGTGCATAAGACAATAAGGTATGGTGCCTCGAATGGGCGCTATGCTTTTTTTTGCGCAGATTGGAAAAAGGTCCCAGGTTATATTCATCTGATTTGAGCCATATCTCCGATTCGTGTCGATTCACCTAGGGTAATGGGTAGATAAAGATATTTGTCTGCAAATATATCTATATTGAGAAGGGAGAGGAACACATGCAACCGTATCAAGGTCATTATAATGACCTGCTTGTTTTCCTTTCTATTATTATAGCGTTATTATCCTGTTTCACGGCTTTCGATTTGGCGGAACGCCTTGTCAGAGGGAGAAGAGGGCATCCCTATATTTTACTAACGTCCAGCATTCTCGGAATTGGTCTGTGGAGTATGCATTTTATGGGTATGCTAGCGATGGAAATGAATATGATGGTCTATTATCACCTTCCACTTTTGATCTTCACCCTCTTGATTCCTATTGCTGTGTCCTACGCACTCCTCACTTTAATAAATAATCCTCGTACTCGAAGCAAGCCTCATCTATTTATTGGAGGTCTGTTGTTTACTTCAGGCATTCTATTTATGCATTATAGTGGAATATTCGCTATGAAAATATCTGCACGTAACGAGCAAAATATTTCCTATGCGCTCCTTTCAACACTTTTCGCGCTTGTGGTGCCCCTAGGTATGGTGTTCTTTCAACAAAAATGGCTGAAGAATTCCTATAATATGTTTTCCTTCCAAAATATTCCGTTAGCTCTGTTGCTGACGGGTTCACTTACTGCAATGCATTATACCGCCATGACAGGGGCTTCCTTTGTGGTGACAGATAGTGTGAATTACAACGGAAGAGCCCCGCTATTGAATGATTCCTTATTGGGCTTACTGGTGGGTGGTGCCTTCTTGATCATAGTAGTAATTGTGTTGGGTCTCCTTTACAGAGAACGTCAACAGGTGCTGACCTCGGCCAGATTTAATGAACAACGTTATATGGCGCTTTTCGAATTCAGTCCGGATATGGTGATTTGTATTGATCCAGTTCACCGAAATATAGTGAGTGCAAATCCAACCGTACATGAGACAACGGGTTATAGTAGAGAGGATTTGCTGGGATCCAAGAATATCATAGACAGACAACAAGATATGCTGGCTATTAATGCTGCAATAGAGCAGGCTTTTCAAGGGCATTCCAGTAAATTGGACCATTCGATCAGAACGAAAGCGGGCAGAAGAATGTATTGTAGTTCAACCGTGTTTCCGCTAGTTACGGACAAACAACACCTTGTATATATAGTCTCAAAAGACGTGACTGAACTCATGCAGTTCCAGCAGGAGCTGGTTATTGCCAAGGATGCAGCAGAAAGCGCAGTCCGGATGAAAAGTGAGTTTCTGGCTACGATGAGTCACGAAATTCGCACCCCCCTAAATGGGATTCTTGGGATCAATCAGCTGCTTGCAGATGATTTAACAACCCCTGAGCATCTGGAAATGCTAAAAGTACAGGCTGAAAGCAGTGGAGTCTTACTTAATGTGATCAATGATATTTTGGACTTGTCCGGATTGGAAGCAGATTCATTGCGGCTGTACAGAGAGCCTTTTCAATTATCTCAGCTGATGCAGCAAAGTACCGAGATGTTCCAAGGGTTTGCACGAAATAAAGATTTGAGTCTGCTGCTATTTGTCGATCCTGTTATTCCTGATCTGCTGGTTGGTGATTGTGCACGCATTCGTCAGATCCTGGTTCATTTAATCGGGAATGCTGTTAAGTTTACCCCTTCCGGAGCTGTAACAATTACTGTGAAGCCCTATGGTACTGACAGTAAGTCTAGATGCCTGCAATTTCGAGTCAGTGATACAGGTATTGGAATTGATCCAGATAAGCTACATCTACTGTTTAAGCCGTTCTCCCAACTGGATGCTTCGCATAATCGCAAATATTCAGGAACCGGGTTGGGCTTGGCCATATGTAAAAAGCTGGTTGACCTGATGGATGGGGAGATTTGGGTGGAACCCGCAGCAGGAGGGGGCACCGAGTTTACATTTAGAATTATGCTTCAACCTATAGATGACTATATGGGCCCAATGTTGCGCAAGGAGACTGAACAGTCGGGAGAGCAGTTGAACTCTGAAGTTGTGAGGTTTGCCAAGAAGAGTCCTTTAACTATATAATTCAAATTAAAACTACGCCCGTCCTGCATAGGACAGAAAGGAATTTTCCTTGAGCAAACCCAAAAAACACAGCCCCCCGATTTCTCAATTAAGTAAACAGGAGAAGAACCGGAAAGAACAGGAACAACAGCAGCAAAAAACAAGGATTCTTATTGTTAGTGCAGTAGCTTTAGTAGTCATTATTTTTGTAGTATTATTTATGATTGCTTCTAACGATACCTCTTCAAAAGCGACAACTGCTGAACCAGTCAACTTTAATTACAGTGATCTGCCCAGACTCGGTGAAGAAGATGCTCCGGTGAAGATTGTGGAATTTGGAGATTTTAAATGTCCAGCATGTGCACAATTCTCCGGTGTTATTAAACCACAGATCGTTCAGGAATATGTGGAAACAGGTAAAGCAGCCTTATACTTCGTGAATATGGCCTTTATCGGGCCGGATTCGGAGACAGCGTCGTTAGCTGCATTATCTGTATATCATCAAAGTAATGATGAATTCTGGAAGTACTATGACGCTATTTATGCGAACCAAGGCAAGGAGGATATAGAGTGGGCGACCGCAGACTTCCTTGTAAGCTTGGCGGAGAAGGAAAAACTGGCGATTGATTATGATCTGCTGCGTAAGGACATTGAAGATCGTACGTATGCGGATGAATTGACCAGAGATATTAAGGTGGCAAGTGACTCTTCCGTCACAAATACACCGACCCTCTTTATTAATGGAGTTGTGTCAGAAGAGCCGTTTAATATTGAGGCTATTTCTGCAGATATTGATGCCGCAACTAAAGTGGTGGAAGCAAAGTGACGAGATTCTCTTCTTTTTGCCGTCGTAACTGTCTCTATCTGGCCTGGTTCGTTTCTTTAATTGCTGTTGCAGGTAGCCTCTACTTGAGTGAGGTCCTGAAATACGAGCCCTGCAAGCTCTGCTGGTTCCAGCGTATCTTTATGTATCCGCAGCTAATACTGCTTGGAATCGCTACTTTTCGGGGAGATAAAAAGATTATTCCTTATGTGCTGCCTCTAAGTCTAATTGGTGGGAGTATCTCTATTTATCATTACGCAGAGCAAAAGATTCCTGTACTCAGCAAAGTCATTCCTTGTACGATCGGAGTACCCTGCAATAAGGATTATTTGAATTTTTTCGGCTTCATTACAATCCCCTTGCTAGCTTTGATTGCCTTCGTTTTGATTGCTGTTTTACTGTGGACTGGACGGAAGAGTAATGAAGCGGAGACAGAAGAAGAGGTTGAAATCTCAACATACTAATTATTGCTTGATGAACTGTCACATATATTAGGGAAAACATCATAAACACACGGGACGTTGGGATAATCGAAGCTATTGAAAGAGAGTGTTATGTCAGATCTCATATTTGCGCAAATTGGATGTTTTTTCATTATTTTTTCATTTCTTTCACGACTTTACTGTAAGGTCTTTGTAGACTATTATTAGACCTTGTGAGAAGTTGAATATGCGCTGAATTTTCCGAAGGAAAAACGGGGGAACCAAACTTGACCCTTAGGGTCAAAGGGGTGAATCAGAAGAGGTCATCATGACCAATCTGTAGGGCTTTCCACAGCCCGAATCCGCCAGCTAACCTCGTAAGCAAAGGTGGGATAATGACCATGCATAAGCATGCGGATCATTTCCGTATGCTTATTTTTGTGCCTGCATTTATGAAATCCACCAAGAAAATAGCGCACGGTAATACCGATTCAACTCACAAAGAGAGGAACTGTTTCTACGATGGTAAGCAAGGTAAAACGACTATTGATCGGGCGTCCGATGAAGTCGAACGAACTCGATCATGAAAAGTTATCCAAGGTGAAAGCACTGGCTGTTCTGTCTTCAGATGCGCTATCGTCTGTGGCCTACGGAACGGAACAAATTTTGATTGTACTGGTGGCAGCAGGTTTCACAGCCATTTGGTACTCATTGCCAATTGCACTAGCCGTATTGGGTCTGCTGGCCATTCTGATTTTTTCTTACAAGCAGACAATCTTTGCTTATCCTCAAGGCGGTGGTGCCTACATCGTAGCTAAAAGTAATCTGGGCATTTCGACAGGACTGTTAGCTGGCGGCTCCCTGCTAGTAGATTACATCCTAACCGTTGCAGTAAGCGCCTCGGCCGGAACAGATGCGATTACATCAGCTTTTCCAAATCTGCATAATCACTCTGTTCTGATCGCAGTTACCGTTATTCTTCTACTAACTATAGTCAACTTACGCGGAGTGACAGAATCAGCATCATTTATTGCCATTCCGGTTTATTTGTTTGTAGTCTCCATTTTCGTACTAATTATTAGTGGCTTTATTAAATATGCTACAGGCGGTGCTCACGCCAATATTCCAGAGATGGGTACTGTCGTGTCTAATGTCAGCCTGTTTCTATTGCTCAAAGCTTTTAGCTCCGGTTGTTCAGCACTGACTGGGGTAGAGGCGGTATCGAATGCCATCCCCAATTTCAAAGCCCCGGCGGATAAGAATGCAGCCAAGACTTTGATGATGATGGGAATTATCTTGGGTGCTATGTTTACAGGGATTACACTCTTGGCTTATTGGTATGGCGTTATGCCGGACGAGAAAGCTACAGTTATTTCTCAAATTGCCGAATCAACCTTTGGTCGTGGCGGATTATACTTCTTCATTCAAGGCATAACAGCGGTAATCTTGTTCTTGGCTGCAAATACAGCATACTCTGCTTTTCCATTACTTGCCTTTATGTTCGCTAAAGATAAATACCTGCCGCATGCTTTTATGGTTCGCGGTGACCGCTTGGGCTTTTCCAATGGTATTATTTTTCTCGGTGTGTTGTCAGCCGTACTTGTAGCGGCATTTCACGGGGATACGGGGGGATTGATTCCTCTGTATGCGGTGGGGGTTTTTATTCCATTCACGTTATCACAGCTCGGTATGATGGTGCACTGGTTTAAGCTGAAGCCACAGGGTTGGCAGGGGAAGTTCGCTGTCAATACAGTCGGTATGTTGACCACTTTGACGATTACCCTTATATTTATCATCACTAAATTCACTAGTATATGGATGATCTTTCTTTTCTTACCTGCTGTTATGTTCGTGTTTTACCGAATTCATCAACATTATATGAATACTGCTGACCAGCTTCGTATTTGCATGGATACAGATAAACCTTGCATCAAAGGAAGCACAGTTGTAGTTCCAGTATCGGGTGTAACACGAGCTGTACTGCATTCACTCAGCTATGCCAAATCGTTAACAGATAATGTAGTAGCTGTTTATGTAGGTTTTGATGAAGAAGATATTCAGAAGATGGAGCTTAAATGGAAGGAATGGGACCCAGGTGTGCGTCTGATCGTTCTTCGTTCCCGTTACCGCAGCGTTATCCGTCCGCTGATCAAGTTTATTGATACAGTAGAATGGAAGACAGCAACGACCGATCATATTACGATCCTGATCCCTCAGTTCATTACAAAGCACTGGTGGCAGGCTATACTACACAATCAGACGAGTATCTTCATTCGCACTTATCTTATGAATCAAAAAGATATTGTTGTGGCCACAGTTCCTTATCATCTTAACAAATAATAAGCTTGTTCATCCCTAGCGGCTAGTTCCGGAAGTATCGGAACTAGCCGCTTTTTGCGTATGATTATGGTGGTAAGGGCTACTATTCTAATTCTCCAGCTTATTAACTTTGCTTGCGCTTACATTAGTTTATTTGGTTAAATTTCATTTAAGAAAAAATGTAATTATACACATAATTAAATATTTATGTTGACATAGAGAATGAGAATCAATATCATTTAAGAAAGTGAGGCGAAGGCAAACACACCTTTGACCAACAATGCAGATACATAACAGGAGGGGTATTTTAATGTTTTCGTTTAAGAAAAAGAGCTTGGGAAGCATGAAACTAGCAATGAGCGGACTAATGGTGATGGTATTGTTTTTATCCGCCTGCGGTAATAATAATGCTGGGAATTCAGCAAATAGTGGAGCAGAGGTTTCTGCAGCACCTACAGTAGAGGCTTCAACAGCCCCGGCAGAAACAACTGCACCAGCTGTAGAGAAGACTGTAACGGACTCCATGGGACATAAGGTTATTATTCCAGCTAACCCACAACGGGTTCTGGGATCGTATCTGGAAGATTATTTGGTAACACTCGGTGTGACACCGGTAGCGCAATGGTCAGTTCCTAACGGTATTCAGGATTATTTAGCTGCTGATTTGAAAGATGTCCCAAAGATCAGCTACGACCTTCCATTGGAGGCTGTAACGAGTTTTACCCCAGATTTAATTCTCATTCAATCGGAGTCTGAAGTTCAAAATGGGCTGTACGATCAATTGAACAAAATTGCCCCTACTTATGTTGTGGGAGACGCACTTAGCAAGGACTGGCGTAAAGCGCTGCTCACCATCGGTGAGATTCTGAATAAGACTCCAGAGGCAGAGCAAGCCATTAAAGATTACGATCAGAAAGCAGCTGACGCAAAAGAAAAGCTTGCTGGAGCTATTGGTAAAGAATCCGCAGCAATTCTCTGGCTGGTGCAGAAGAACTTCTATATTGTTGATGAAACCCGCAGCAGTGGCGCGGTGTTGTATACAGATCTTGGCGTAACGCTTCCTAACCTTGTAACAGAGATTCCTGAGGGAACAAGAGCTACCTGGAATCCTATTTCTCTGGAAAAACTCGCTGAGTTGACAGCAGATCATATCTTCCTGGTGAATAGTGATAAGACTGAGGGATCGGCTATTCTGGATAGTGCAATCTGGAAGGGCATTCCAGCCGTCAAAGCGGGAAAAGTACATGAGCTTAGCTCCACAGCCAGCTGGCTTTACAGCGGTGCGACTGCGGGCTCCCAGACTATAGATGATGTATTGGCCAGTCTTGTGAAATAAGAAATAATCATTCCATCAGCCGAAAGTGACTAGTTCATGAGGATACAAGATGTGTGCAGGTCAGTGTATCCCCGGATACACTGACCTGCACCTTTTTTTGAAAATTATAGACTTTAGTATACTTATACAGCAGAAATTCTGCATCTTCATTGTACATAATTGATATTTTTGCGATAATGAGAATGATAGTTGTTATCAATTGAAATTTTGTAACTCATTATAAGGAGACGACTCATGGTCCCATCCCCAGAATCCACACACAAAATTCAGAAAACTGTAGGAAACAAGCCTTTACGATCACATCCGGCGGCGGCAGTAAGCATCATTATATTCGGACTTGCCGCCATCGTCTTTGGTCTAGCGCTCTCTGTCTCTGTTGGTGCAGCAGATATTAAGCTGGCAACCGTATGGGAAGCCGTATTTCGCTTTAATCCTCAGCTTCAGCAGCACCAAGTGATTAGAGAACTGCGAATCCCACGCGCTGTAGCGGGGGCTCTAGTTGGCGCTTGCTTTGCTGTAGCAGGAGCTATTATGCAGGGGATGACCCGTAACCCGCTTGCCGATTCCGGTCTGCTTGGCTTGAATGCTGGAGCAGGGGTAGCGCTGGCAGTAGCTTTTGCATTTGCACCGTCGCTTTCTTTTATTTATATCATGCTGTACTGCTTCGTCGGTGCTGCTACAGCAGCCCTGATCGTCTTCGGTATCGGATCACTATCCTATAATGGTCTGACACCTTTACGTTTGACGCTTGCTGGCGCGGCAGTGAGTGCATTGTTGCTTGCTATTAGTCAGGGTGTAGCGATCCTCTTCAATCTTTCGCAAGACATAGCTTTTTGGTTAGCCGGTGGAATGGGAGGGACGAACTGGATTCAGTTAAAGATAATGTTTCCATTTGTTGTTGTGGCTCTTATCGCCGCAATGATGTTATCACGTTCCATTACTCTGCTTAGCTTAGGAAGGGATGTAGCAGCTGGGCTGGGGCAGCGAACACGGCTGGTACAAACCACCGGAATGCTTGTTGTCGTCATTCTTGCCGGAACAGCAGTATCTACAGTGGGTCCGGTTGCTTTTGTAGGACTCATCATTCCGCATGTGGTGCGTTACCTGGTCGGGGTTGACTATCGTTGGATCATTCCTTGCTCGGCAGTTCTCGGCAGTCTGTTAATTGTATTTGCAGATATTGCTGCCAGAATGATTAACGCGCCGTATGAAACACCTTTAGGAGCTTTAATAGCGTTGATCGGCGTTCCATTCTTCATTTATTTAGCGAGTAAACGCAAGGGAGAACTATCATGAGTAAAATAGTACTCTCTCCATATGAAAGGCAGCGCCGAACTCGGGGAATTACCGTATTATCGTCGCTTGGAATTCTTATCCTAGCTGTTTTTATCGTCAGTATGAATACCGGATTTATGCGATTGTCACCGCTGGACGTGCTACATACTTTAGCAGGCGAAGGAACTCATCAGCAGAAGCTTATTCTTTTTGAATTCCGACTGCCGAGGATAGTGATTTCATTGCTGGTAGGGGCGGGCTTTGCAGTTTCCGGCTGTATTCTGCAAAGCCTGTCGCGTAATGCTCTCGCTGAGCCTGGAACATTAGGAATAAACGCCGGTGCAGGATTTGCTGTTATTATCTATATCTCATTCTTTCCAGCGTCAACAACGGCCTCTGTATTCTTGCTGCCACTATTGGCACTGGCGGGTGCAGGTCTTACAGCGACCCTCATTTATTTCCTGTCCTATCGGAAGGAAGACGGCCTGTCTCCAACAAGACTTATTCTGATCGGGATTGCGGTATCCGCAGGAATCTATGCTTTTCAGCTAATCTTGTCACTCCGACTTGATCCGCGAAATTACCAGTTTGTTGCTACTTGGATTGCCGGCAAGATTTGGGGTGGTGATTGGAGATTTGTACTTGCTCTGCTGCCGTGGCTGTTAATTCTACTTCCATTTTCCTTCTACAAGGCTCGGGTACTCAATGTTCTGAATCTGGGGGACCAGACCTCGGCCGGACTCGGAGCGCCAGTAGAGAAGGAGCGGATTCTTCTGTTAGCAGCGGCAGTCGCGCTTGCAGGCTCCTGTGTCGCCGTAAGCGGTGGGATCGGCTTCGTCGGCCTGATCGCACCGCATCTGGCGCGCAGGCTGGTAGGCCCACGGCATCAAGTACTGCTGCCCGCCTGTGCCTTGATCGGCGCTTTGCTGCTTCTTACGGCCGATACGCTTGGACGCTGGGTCCTGCAGCCTGCAGAAATACCAACAGGCATCGTAGTAGCAATCATCGGGGCACCTTACTTTCTTTACCTACTGGCCAAATCCAAGGCTTAGCAGCAGTTCTATTAGAGGAGCAGAAGCTCCATAAAACTTAAGCGTATGCTTCCGAAGTAGTTTTATTGCGAAGTTAATTCATAGGAGCGGAAGCTCCATAAAACTTAAGCGTATGCTTCCGAAGTAGTTTTATTGCGATGATATATCAAGGAGCAAATGCTCCATAAAACTTTTAAGGAGTGAAGTCATGTCGGAACGATTGAATACAGAAGAGTTGAGTATTGGTTACGCGGAAGCCATGATAGTTAAAGGCCTTAATCTAACCCTCCCTACAGGGAAAATAACGGCACTTGTTGGTGCTAACGGTTCTGGGAAATCGACTATTCTTAAGACGATGGCGCGGATCATGAAACCAAAGAGCGGTACTGTTATGCTGGATGGGAAATCGATCCATTCGTTATCTACAAAAGAGGTCGCCCGCCAATTGGCGATTCTGCCGCAGAATCCCACGGCTCCTGATGGTCTGACTGTTTCTGAGCTGGTCAGCTATGGCCGCTACCCGCACCAAAAAGGCTTCGGAACAATGACTCCGGAAGACCGGAGTATCATTGCTTCTGCAATCACCGTTACCGGAATGGATGAATTCCATGACCGTCCGATTGACCGCCTCTCCGGAGGACAGCGGCAGCGTGCCTGGATTGCTATGGCTCTGGCCCAGCAGACTGATATTTTGTTCCTGGACGAGCCGACTACATTCCTGGATATGGCCCATCAACTGGAAGTGCTTCAACTGCTGCAGAAGCTGAATGAAGAGGAAAGCCGCACGATTATTATGGTTGTTCATGATTTGAATCACGCTTCCCGCTATGCACAGCATATGGTGGCGATTAAATCAGGCAATGTCATTAGTGAAGGCCCACCTGTTGAAGTAATGACTCCTGCGGTATTGCGGGAAGTGTTCGGAATCGAAGCTGATATTATCCCTGATCCGCGTACAGGCGTTCCGCTTTGTCTGCCTTACGAGCTTGCAGCCTATAAAGCTGTGGGAATGTAACTTAAGCTCTGACAGCTGCACCAGCCGGAGACAGGAGGTCCTGAGATGAATGAAACACAGCTGAAAGATATAAGCTCTAAATTTGATCTACAACCTACTCCACCTGAGGGAACACTGCATTGTTTCGTGGCTTTAGAGCTGACAAATGAAGAGAAGATGAGAGCTTTTGTGGGGATTTACGGACCCTTGATGAAGGCTTTGGACGATCGAGCGGTTGCTGCTTATTTTGCCAATTGGTTATCCATGCTGGCGCTTTCGGTGCAATACTCTGTCACTCTCTATGATTCTGTTCCGGATATAAATTTGTCTAATCTGCAAATTCATCTAATACCTGCTAATGGTTACTGCCGAGTTGCCTTTTCTTTGAAGGATTGGCAGATGACTGAAGCCCCTCTAGCTGATGAGTTGAGGCGGGAAACATGGAGGAATGAAACCCTTGTCCGCTTTTATCGTGATACGATGGCACCTTTATTGAATACAATGGCTGAGGTCAGCGGTTTGGTGGCAAGTGAGGTATGGGGCCAGTTGCCGACAAAGTTCAATTATTATGTTGAGATTTTGGTAAAAGAGATCGGGGACCCTACTGTGGTCCGCCGTTTACAAGAAGATTATCAATATCTGATCAATAATGTGCCAGCTGAAGTGTTCGGGATCTCAAGAAATCCCTTTCAGGTAACGGTTCGCACAATCGAAGATCTAGCTGATCCTGATAAAAATGTACAGATGCGCAACCGCTGCTGCTTGTACTACCGCACAGAGGGGGGAAGCTATTGCTATACTTGTCCCCGTCTGAAAGAAGAAGAGAGAATCGCTCGCAGAAGAGTGTATCGGGAAAAGGCAGCTTTGGCTAAAGAATAGATTTAATTTAAGCGGAAACTTTATATTAATATTTTTATTAATAATTGAATCACACCAACGAATAGGCTCCCGTCATTGACAAGGGAGCCTGTTCGTTGTTAAAGTTGTGGTTGCCTACAACTCATTTAAGCTGTAATGATTGCAGCATAAGCCACCGCGGACTGGCTCAGTTCTTCATCCGTGACTAACCTTGCACTATTGATAGCAAAGTAAGGCAGCATCTTCATACCAATTAGGTTAGCTGTAACTTTCATAGGTATTCGAATCTCTTCTAAAGTAAATTTATTACGACCACCCGGTTGATAAGCTTCTTGAGGGGCTCCGGTAGATCTAGCAACAAACTGCATTCCTTACCATACGGTTTGTTGTGATGATAACTAACGTTGCCATGCATTGAACTCCCTTTCAAGATTGAAGTAGAGTATGGATTATCAAGAATAGCATTTTCACATCATTAAAGGAGCATGAAAGATGAATATTAGCAAAATCCAAAGAGATCTACAGCATATTGTTACTGCGGGAACAGTGAAGATTCATGAAGTTCTTAAGGATCACGTGTTTACCAAAATGGGTGGGCAGGCTGATATTCTGGTAGCTCCCGCCACATATGAAGAATTACAACAAGTTGTTACCTATGCCCATCAGCAGCTTATTCCGCTTACGGTGCTTGGAAATGGTTCGAATGTGATTATTCGAGATGGGGGCATACGCGGGATTGTTCTGCAAACCTCCGACTTAATCGAGATGGGGGTCCGCGGAGATTACCTGTATGCTCAATGTGGTGCCACAATTATCGATGTCTCCCGGTATGCACTGGAGCAGGAGCTATCCGGGCTTGAGTTCGCCTGTGGTATCCCGGGAACAGTTGGCGGCGCTCTATACATGAATGCGGGTGCTTATGGCGGTGAAGTAAAGGATGTTCTGCATAGTGCGTTAGCTATTAATAAGTCGGGTCAAGTAGTCACGCTCCAAGGTGACGATCTGCAATGGGGATACAGACAAAGTGTATTTGCCAGCGGAGAGTTTATTGTCCTAGAAGCCCGTTTTGTCTTGAAGCCTGCGGCGGCGGCTGACATTAAGTCTGCTATGGATGATTTGACCTACAAGCGTGAATCGAAGCAACCGCTGGAGTATCCATCCTGTGGGAGTGTCTTTAAACGACCGCCGGGGCGATACGCAGGCCAATTAATTCAAGAAAGCGGTCTGCAAGGGACAAGATTGGGCGGAGCGGAAGTATCGAAGAAACATGCCGGATTTATCGTAAATATGGATAATGCAACAGCCAGCGATTATATCGGACTTATCCAGCATGTAAGAGCAACTGTTAAGGATAAATTTGATATTGAGCTGGAGACCGAAGTGGAAATCATTGGGGAAGAATAAATAAGCGAGGCTGCAGGTAACTTCATACCTACGGCCTCGATTATTTTATTATGCTTTGAAAGTTACGTTAATGAGAGAGCATATTTAGCTCTATCAGTCTTTAGCTCGACTTTATCCTCACGGATGCTCTCAATTTGCAGTCCCGCGACGGCAATTTCGTAATTATGCTGTGGTAGTGGCACCAACTCATTATCCCCATTCAGTGTACTGCCGGAACCTCTTAAGATCAGCGCACTGCCGAGATATTCATCGATAACAGCCTCTGCATTCCGATAATCAACAGATTCCAGGTTGAAATGGATCGTATCCAGATCATCGAGCTCCTGCTTTTCAAGTACAACGGTTTCGTTCACATGCTCATTAAGCCAATCCAAAAGTTGCTGTTCGGTTCGTTCCATATCATGATCCCATCCTTCTAGGAGATAAGTAGCTTTAAGTTACCTTACCCCTTTCCGTGAAATTGAATCCATATCATTGTAGGGATGATTCGCTATAGTCAGGAATATGCTTGAAGTGAGGTCATTGTCATCTATAAGCAAAGGTGGTTTAACCAATGATACAGCTCACAGAGGTTTCGAAATCTTTTCAGAAAAAGTTGGCGGTAGACCGGCTATCTTTTTCAGTCGGGAAGGGAGAGGTGTTTGGCTTCTTGGGTCCCAACGGCGCAGGCAAGACGACGACGCTCCGAATGATGACCGGCCTGCTGCAACCAACGAATGGTGAAATATTAATTAATGGCATGAATATTTCATTACATAAAAAGAATTTACACGCCCAGATTGGCGTTGTTTTTGAGCTTCCGAACCTATATGCCCGCAGTTCAGTCAGAGACAACCTGATATTGTTTGCAGACCTTTACGGAGTAACGTCAAATCGTGTAATTGAAGTTATGGATAGTCTTCAGTTGCTGGAACGACAGAGGGTAAGAGTAGACAGCTTGTCTAAAGGCTGGAAGCAGCGAGTCTTAATCGCCAGAGCATTGCTCCATAAACCTAAAGTGTTATTTCTGGATGAGCCGACCAGCGGTCTTGACCCCAATTCAGCAGCATTAATCAGGGAATATATCAAGATCATTAAGACCGAAGGAACCACAATCGTGTTGACAACTCATGATATGCATGAGGCTGAAGAACTGAGTGATAGAGTAGGAATTATGCATGCGGGCAGAATGGTGGCACTAGATAATCCCCAGAGCTTAAAGAATGATTATGGCAAGGCGGAGATCGAGACGGAGTATTGGCAGGATGGAGAGATCATTAAGACTTCTTGGCCCTTGGCTGACGAAGCTACCAAAGACCATATTTATCAGCTTATGACTAGCGGTCAGATGATTAGTCTCCATAGTAAGGAAGCCTCTCTGGCTGATGTGTTCGCTGTATTGACTGGAAGTGAACTGAGTTGAATAACGTACTAAAGCTCACTCAGCATGAGTTTAGAGATCTATTACGCAATCCGTCTATAATCATACTTGTTGTACTGCCAATCTTTATGTCCAAGGTGATCATTACTGTAATGGATCAAAGCGGACTTAATTTCATGTTGTTATCTACCTGGATATTATTCGCTCAGGTCATGGTTGGTATTATGATCACTGGTCCTGGATTAATCGAGGAGAGGGAGAGCAAAACATTTGATGCGTTGCTGATATCGCCACTGAGTAAGGGTCAGATTATTGTTGCTAAAGGATTAACGGTGTTAATCTTATCTTTGTTGTCCCAAACAATCGTCTTTTTGCTGAATTATGGGCTGTCATGGGCATTCTGGCCTTCCTTGCTATACATGATATTGGGTGGTATTGTGTTCGTGGAAATGGGTATCATCATTGGATTTCTAGTTAACTCCTCCCAAAATGGCTCAGCTGTCAGCTCCGCGGTGATGATCATTTTCTTCTTGGTAGTTACCGTTTATGAGGCACTGCCGAATTGGACATATCCCTTCTTCGTTGCATGGCCCAGTATTGAAATTTCCCAGAATCTGAACAGCATTCTGAAAGGAGATGGCTTGCTACTCATGGAGAGCCTACTCTTACCTTTGTGGATAGTCGGACTTTCTTTATGGATTTCTAGGATAGGTGAAGAATAAACAAGAGGATTCCAGGGGCTTAAGCTTGTCATGAGCCCTTCTGCCATGGTATAGTTCAAGACGCAATAGCTTTGTTTTTAACATACAGAAGTAAGAAGATTTCTGCGTGAAATCACGCAGGAGAGGTTCGCAAACTCCCTCTATAAAAAACTAAGACCGCTATTTTGCTATAGGGAGGTCTCCGGAAAGGGGATTCCAAGAAGTAGAGGCATCAGGCCTTTGCTTTATTTCCTATTTTGCTGCATCTAAAGAAATGCCGACCTTATAGGACGGTACTGCGGTTTTTAGTAGAGCCAGGTTTTCGAAATCTCGTTCTTCTTTCCAGTTCCGGCGATCAGCCGAAGGAAAAGAGAGGGGTTTTTTGTTATGTCAGACGGTAGATTGAAAGAGGAAATGCCAGAAGTTACTTTACTGGGCAACCAGGGAACGTCATACAAGTTCGGCTATGATCCGGAGATTCTGGAGGTCTTTGATAATAAACACCCCGGTCGGGATTATTTCGTTAAATTTAACTGCCCTGAATTTACAAGCTTATGCCCTGTAACAGGCCAACCGGATTTTGGAACTATGTATATCTCGTATATTCCGGAGCAAAAAATGGTCGAATCCAAATCGCTGAAACTCTATCTATTCAGTTTCCGCAATCATGGCGACTTTCACGAGGACTGTGTCAACATCATTATGAATGATCTGATTGCTCTGATGGAGCCGCGCTATATTGAAGTGTGGGGCAAATTCACACCGCGTGGTGGCATTTCGATTGATCCTTATTGTAATTGGGGACGACCTGGAACGAAGTATGAGTCGATGGCTGAGCATCGCTTGATCAATCATGACCTGTATCCGGAAAAAGTCGGCAATCGCTAATTCCCAAGGAATGAGAAGGAGATAATCTAATGATGAACAAAAAAGCACTCGTCGTATTCAGCGGCGGACAAGATAGCACGACCTGTCTAATCTGGGCGCTGCAGCAGTTTGAGGAAGTTCAGGTAGTGACCTTTAATTATAACCAGCGTCATGCCGCTGAAATTGAAGTCGCTACTGAGATTGCCGCGAAGTTTAACGTGAAGCAGCATATTCTTGATTTAGCCCTGCTTAACCAGCTGGCACCGAACGCATTAACCCGTGATGACATAGAGATTGCCGCAGGCGAAGGGGATGAGCTTCCTAGCACATTTGTGGATGGACGCAACCTGTTATTTTTATCCTTTGCCGCGATTTTAGCTAAACAGCTGGGTTATTCTCATATTGTGACAGGGGTATGCCAGACGGATTTCAGTGGTTATCCAGATTGCCGCGATGTATTTGTGAAGTCACTGAATGTTACGCTGAACCTGTCTATGGACTATGAGTTCGCAATTCACACCCCGCTGATGTGGCTGGATAAAAAAGAAACGTGGAAAATGGCCGATGAACTGGGCTATTTCGATTATGTTCGTGAGCATACCTTGACCTGTTATAACGGAATCATTGGCAGCGGCTGCGGAACCTGCCCAGCCTGTCTGCTGCGCAGCAGAGGCCTCGAGCAGTATGAGGCGGAAAGAAAGAAGGTTAGTTCTTAAATGCTTAATGAGGTTTCGGTATGTAAAATATTCACCTTTGATTCCGCGCATCAACTGGTTGGACATAAAGGGAAATGCAGCAATCTGCACGGTCACACGTATAAGCTTGAGGTTGTACTGAAAGGTAAACCTTTAGTAGAAGAAGGCCATTCTGATGAGGGTTTTGTCATTGATTTCAGCGACATCAAAAATAGTGTCCAGCAGAGTCTCATCGACCATTTGGATCATGCTTTTCTGGCTATGGGCAATGAACCTGTACTGGAGACATTAATAAAGACAGGCTCGAAAGTTGCGCTCTTGTCATTTCGGACTACGGTAGAAAATATGTCTTGTTATATTGCTTATAAGCTAAAGCAAGCCAGCCTGCCACTGTACTCTGTGAAGCTATGGGAGACGCCAACTTCTTGGGCAGAAGTGCTGGCTGCGGATATTCCAGAAGAGGGGCCTTCCTACCGCCTGTATGGAGGCTGCGATTGTGAGTAAGATACCTGTAATTGAAATGTTCGGGCCGACTATTCAGGGTGAAGGCGCAGTAATCGGTGTGAAGACGATGTTCGTCCGTACCTACGGCTGTGATTATCATTGCAGCTGGTGTGATTCTGCTTTTACTTGGGATGGATCAGCGAAGGCAAAAGTACGAATGATGGAACCAGCTGAGATTATGGCGGAGCTGCTGGAGCTTGCCGGGGACAACTTTAACTGTGTGACCATTTCTGGAGGCAATCCAGCTTTAATTGGCGAGGGCATGGGGGAGTTTATAAGCATGCTTCACGCTCGGGGTCTTCAAGCCGCTATTGAAACGCAAGGCAGCAGATGGCAGGAATGGTTCTATGAGGTTGACGTTCTGACGATCAGCCCCAAACCCCCAAGCTCGGGAATGTCCACGAATTGGGAAGTGTTGGACAGCATCATGAATAATCTAAGTGCGCGCAACAAGGTTACCCAGAGCTTAAAGGTCGTTGTATTCGATGATATGGATTATGAATATGCGAAAAGTATTCACCGGAGATATCCGTTGATACCGTTCTTTCTCCAGCCAGGTAATGAGGATGTCACAGAAGAGGGCGATATCTCGGGTAGACTGCTGGAAAGGCTGGAGTGGTTGTTTAATAAAGTCATCGTTGATAAAGAGATGAATCTGGCGCGTGTGCTTCCACAACTGCACGCACTGATCTGGCATAATAAAAGAGGTAAGTAATTAAAGCAGAAACGGGTACTGTCCATAAAAGGAGAGTATCCGTTTTTGCTTGTTTTAGAGAAACGCAGAAGACAGACCGAATTTTCAAATGACCAGCAATCCCACATTCTGCTATAATCGTCTTTATGGAAATATGTAAAGACGAACGAGGGGAGTGTTTATTTAATGAGCGGAAAAACTGCACTATTACTTATTGACGTACAAGAAGCGATGTTCTCCTATCCCGACCTTAAGCTGCACGATGAGGAAGGCGTGATGGAAAGAATAGTCTCGCTTCTGAACAAGGCTCGGTTGGCAGGTACGCCAGTTGTATATATTCAGCATACAGAAGACGAGGAGTATACTAAAGGTTTAGCCACCTGGCAGATCAGCAGCCGCATCACTCCGCTGGAAGGGGATCTTATTATTGAGAAACCGACTTGGGATGCCTTTCACCGTACGGCACTGCATGAGGAGCTGCAGCGTCGGGAGATAACGGGTCTTGTGATCGCAGGGATGCAAAGTGAGTTCTGTCTAGATACCACTACCAGACGCGCCTACAGTCTCGGTTATACAAGTGTATTGGTTAAGGATGCACACAGTACCTTTGATAATGCGAACTTAACGGGTGGAGACATTGTGAAGCATCATAATTCGGTGTTGGGAGGGAGATTTGCGGCATTGCTTGCGGAGAGTGAGGTGTTATTCTAGATGATCACGGTAAAAGCAGCCATGAAGCCCATTCGGCGCTCGCGCTTGAGATTATTTGCCGGCAAGCGATATTTTACCTGGAAAAGATACTATCAATGGTATACGCACCGGAGCAAGCTGGCGATATCACACACTGCTAATAATTTACCTTATGAGGTCATGAAGCACGCAACCCCGCTACTGCGCAGTCTTCGAAATGTAGATATGGAGCTGCAATATAATAAAATAACGAATCTACGGTTGGCTATAGGAAGGCTGGAGGGTTTGCTTATTCGACCTGGGGAGACCTTCTCTTACTGGAGAAGCATTGGCAAGCCCACTAGACGCAAAGGTTATGTGGACGGTATGGTTCTGTATTATGGGGGATTTCATTCTGGTGTTGGAGGCGGATTATGTCAGCTGTCCAATCTAATCTACTGGATGACGTTGCATACTCCGCTCACGGTTACGGAAAGACATCGACACAGCTACGATGTTTTTCCCGATGAACAACGGACTCAGCCTTTTGGCAGCGGTGCGACCTGCTCCTATAATTATCTTGATCTTCAACTACAGAATAACACGGAAAACAAATACCAACTGAAGCTGTGGTTGGATGATACGCATCTGCATGGTGCATGGAGATGTGATGCACAGCAGCTGTATGAGTATGAGATTTATGAAAGTGAACATATGATTAGTCTTGAGCCGTGGGGTGGTTATGTACGAAGCAACCGGATTCAGCGAAAAGTATTCACTCGCACCGGTGAGCTGGCCGGCGTTGAAGACGTAACTGACAATCACGCTCTAATGATGTATTCTCCGCTGCTGCATGGAACAAGCTAAAGAATCAAATCGCTTGAATATATTGCATAGACCTTCATCTGGAGTGGAGGACTATGCTTTTTTATGAAAAAGGGCTGCAATTTTCGGCGGTCTGCGTTACATTTACATATGTGACTTTATGATACGGAAAGGACGCTACTCCTGTGAATCGAAAAAA
The DNA here is from genome assembly GCF_009664975.1 of Paenibacillus monticola. GTDB lineage: Bacteria > Bacillota > Bacilli > Paenibacillales > Paenibacillaceae > Paenibacillus_AQ > Paenibacillus_AQ monticola. The sequence continues at coordinate 53,855 of NZ_WJXB01000005.1, read as the reverse complement.
CCCGCCCGTCCCCGTTCCGTTGCTGATGATTATTGGGATTGTGGCTGTATCTTTTTCTTCCATCTTTATTAAATGGTCAGCGGCTCCGGCATCTGTGCAGGGTATGTACAGGCTGCTGTTTACTTCACTGTTGATGCTCCCTTTCGCCCGGCCTTATAGTGGTGCAGCTTTTGCTCTGCGTAAAAAGGACTGGTTCATGCTTGGTTTGTCCGGCACCATGCTGGCATTGCACTTTTTGCTATGGATGGGTTCGTTGAAGTATACTTCTGTGGCCAGCTCGACGATGATTATGGCATTGGAGCCTGTGTTTATTATGCTGGGCGCCTATTTTTTGTATAAGGAAAGGACTGCATTATCAGCACTCCTTGGCATGGCCATAGCCATTGGTGGTGTGCTTTTTATCGGCTGGGGAGATGTGGGTGTTTCTGCAGACAACCTTAAAGGTGACCTATTATCTATCGGAGGAACAGCTGCAGTAGCGGTACATATGTTAATCGGCCAAAAGCTGGTAGTACGCATGCCTTCGTACTTATATAGCTTAATCGTCTTCCTATCGGCTGTTATCGTCTTTGCCGTCTATAATTTTTTCATGGGAGTTCCCTTCTTTAATTATCCAGCGAGGGATTGGGGAATATTTGTACTACTGGCTGTAGTTCCAACCGTATTCGGGCATATTCTCTTTAACTGGTTGCTGCAGTATGTCTCAGCTACAACAGTATCCATGAATATTTTAGGAGAGCCAGTAGGGGCGAGTATCCTGGCCTATTTGCTACTGGGTGAACAACTAAGCGCTCTACAATGGGCCGGAGGAGTCTTGGTCATGTTTGGACTCGCTGTTTATTTGTACGGAGGACGGAAGAAAGCGGCGAAGGCGTCTGCGACTCTACAGAACGTTTCATAACAGATATTTATATAACAAAGGGGTCATAGGTAATGGAAGAACAGGATAAAGAACAAGAAACGGATTTGGTTAACAACTCAGGTCCAACAAGTGAGGAACTGTGGAACGAGGACACCTATACGGCTTGGACAAGCCGCTTTGGAACGCCGGCTGAAGCCGCCGCGAAACTGGTGAAAGATCCGCTCGGCAGACTTTATCCGCTGGCATCCTATCTGGGTGAGGTAAACGGCAGGAAGATAATGAACCTAATGGGCTCCAATGGCATGAAAGCGGTCGCGCTCGGCCTGCTGGGTGCAGAGGTGAGTGTGGCAGATTTCTCCGAGGCTAATGCCCGCTATGCAGCTGATCTGGCGCAAGAAGCAGGGGTTCAGCTTACTTATATCGTGTCTGATGTACTCAAGCTGCCGGAAGAGATTATGGACGGATCGTATGATACCGTATTTGCCGAGCAGGGGATTGTGCACTATTTTACCGATCTCACCCCTTTTATGGATACCGTGTATCGGTTGCTTGCCCCAGGAGGGAAATTTATTCTGCGTGATTTTCATCCGATTACGACCAAGTTGATCTCCTCCAAGGGATCGACAGCAAAGGTGCGCAAACATAAAGTGACTGGTGATTACTTCGATACAACGCTGCAAGAGAAGAAAGTATCTTACTCCAAGTATTTGCCTGCAACAGGGGAGAATTCAGAGCAACCTGAGCATAGTGTTGTGTACTGGCGTCGCTGGACGCTTGGCGAAATCGTTACAGCAGCAGCGTCCAGCGGACTAGTCATCAGCAAGCTGGTAGAGGAGCCCAATTTATCATCGGATGTATATGATAAAGGGATTCCCAAGACATTTACAATAGTGGCAGGGAAATCCGAACGTTAATAAAAAGAATGAGCATCACCGGTAGATCCATGCTATGTTCTGTTAAAGAGCTAGTTTGGTCGTACCGGTTTTTTTGGTTATTCATCATCTGGAGTCCGTTAATAGATCTGCAAAAGCCTGCTGCACCGGTGTAAGCGTGTGGTCTTTCCGCCAGGCCAGTACAAAACCACTGTTCTCCGGCAAAATTCCTGGCAGAGAAGTGAATTTTAACTGACCAAGTGCTAGTTCAGCTTCAATTCCTGCTCTAGAATAGATGCCAACAGTTCCCCCTTCACGGATAATCCCTTTAACGCTTGCCGGAGAATTTAACTCTGCACGGTTCCACAGGCGGACATTGTTTAACTGTGCCCATCTATCGGCAGTCCCTCGTAAGGATGATCCGCTTACATGCTGAATCCATGGCTCACGGGCGACCTGCTCCGGAGTAAGGTTACGTACACCCTCAAAATGATGTCCAGGGGCAAAGATGAGCACAGCTTCATCGCGGGCAATTAACTGGAAGCTGAATGATTCATCACTCCAATCCGTACTATGTAGAACCGCCAATTGTATCTCCCTGCTCCGTAACCGCTCTCGAACAAGAGCATCTGATTGCACCGAAAGGGAGAATTGAACTCCCAGATTTATATTCATGAATTGGGATATTGATTTAGGTAAAATATAAGTAGCAGGAATATATCCAGCTTCGAGCTCTAGGCTTCCCTGAGAAGTTGAAGTGGATTGTTTCACACTACGCTCGGCATCGGCCGCAAGACTTACGATTTTGACTGCATATTGGTGAAGGGCCCGTCCAGCATCTGTTAGCAGCACTCTGCCGCTTCGATATTCGAATAAAGAGGTTCCAAGTTCACTTTCCAGGTTCTTCATATGAAAAGACACAGTGGGTTGCTTCAAGCCTAATTCGGCGGCAACATCCGTCACTTTTTTATATTTCTCGATTAGTACTACAATCTGAAGCTTCATAATATTCATGGCTTTCCTCCGACTGAATGATTAGCTATATTACAAATTATATCTTTATTATAGATTATATCTATAACGATATACATATTCTATTAGTATTTTTATCCTTCCCTTTACATAACTCAGATGTTTACCTAACGAACGAGCTCTAGAATAAGAAGAGTCAGAAGCGTCATTAAAACAATCAGGAGGAGACAAACAAATGCAATTTAAAAAAACGTGGGTCATGACTTTGGCTTTAACAAGTGTATTGGCACTTTCGGCATGTGGTAACAATAATGGTGGAAATAATGCAACAACCAATAATGGGGGTACTAATGCAGCTGCAACTAATGCACCTACAGAAACAAGCAGCGGCGCTGAATTAAGCGGTTCGATTCTGGCTTCAGGTTCCACAGCCTTGCAACCACTGGTAGAGCAAGTAGCTGAGAAATTCATGGATACCAATGCAGGTGTTGATATTCAAGTGCAAGGCGGCGGCAGCGGAACTGGCCTGACTCAAGTAGCTGAGAAACAAGTGGATATTGGTAACTCTGATGTGTTTGCTGAAGAGAAATTAAAAGATGCAGATGCAGAAAAAGCAGCAGCACTGGTTGATCATCAAGTAGCCGTTGTAGCCATTGCAGCGGTAACCCATCCGGATGCAGGTGTAACTACCTTGACCAAACAACAGCTGGTAGATATTTTCACTGGCAAAGTGACCAACTGGAATGAAGTTGGCGGCGCAGACCAAAAGATTCAAATTATCAACCGTCCAAGCAGCTCAGGAACACGTGCAACCTTTGAAAGCTTTGCACTTGGAACTAAAACCGAAGATGTTCAAGGCTCCATTCAAGAAGATTCCTCGGGTACAGTTAAGAAAATGATCGGAGAAACACCAGGCGCTATTGGTTATTTGGGGCTCTCTTACCTTGATGATTCTGTCAAAACACTTAGCTATGACGGTGTTGATCCATCTGTAGACAATGTGATTTCTGGTAAATATCCAGTATGGGCTTACGAGCATATGTATACAAACGGCGAACCCAATGAAACAGTTAAAGCATTCCTTGATTACTTCTTAACTGATGAAGTGCAAACAGGTGATGTTGTGGAACTTGGATACATTCCTGCTTCACAAATGCAGGTATCACGCGATGTAGCAGGTACTGTTACAACAAAATAATACAACATCATGTTAAGATTTACATCAGAATTTCAAGTGATTAGAGGCGGGATTTATCTGCCTCTCTTTTCACTTTAGAAAGAGGGAGCAGCTTGAGGGTGAAACCAAAGAAAGCACGTATTGAAAAACATCATATTGAAGACTTTATAGGACGTACATATATGTCCTTTTGTGTGGCGCTATTGATCATAATTATTGTATCGATGGTATATTTTGTAGCATCTAAAGGGATTTCTACCTTTATTGGCGGTGATGTTACTGTTTCTGATTTTTTATTCGGTACCAAGTGGTCACCTGAAGGGGACACGCCATCCTTCGGAGCCTTTCCATTTATTGCGGGCTCTTTCTTAGTTACACTGCTTGCTGCACTTATTGCCAGTCCGCTTAGTTTATGTGCCGCTTTATTTATGACCGAGATTGTTCCGGGCTGGGGCAAAAAGCTCCTGCAGCCTGTAATTGAGCTGCTGGCTGGTATCCCTTCAGTGGTTTACGGATTTATCGGATTGAGTGTTATTGTTCCGTTTCTGCGCAACACGCTGCCTGGTCAGGGCATCGGGGTAGCTGCAGGCGCGCTTGTGCTGGCTGTAATGATACTGCCAACCATTACAAGCGTGGCTGCAGACGCGCTGGCTTCATTGCCGCAAAATTTGAAAGAATCTTCCTTTGCGCTTGGTGCCACCCGGTGGCAGACGATATCCCGGGTCATCATCCCAACCACGTTTCCTGCCATCATGACAGGGATTGTTCTTGGCATGGCTCGTGCATTCGGTGAAGCACTTGCTGTACAGATGGTTATCGGTAATGCACCATTCATACCGCGCTCGCTTTTCGAATCGGCTTCTACCTTAACAAGTGTGATTACACTCGGAATGGGGAACACCACTATGGGCTCGGCGCATAATAACGCACTGTGGAGTATGGCGCTTGTGTTAATGCTGATGACCTTTGTATTCGTCTTCCTCGTAAGACTGCTTGAAAGGAGAAATAAAATTTGAAGCCGAGAACTGTAGACAAGATTGCCACTAGCGTGATTGTATTTTTCGCACTTTTTATCGTAGCCATTCTTGTAGGTCTATTAGGATATATTCTATTCCGGGGTTTAAGTCATGTCAGTTGGGACTTCCTTACCTCTGCACCACAAAAGATTCGTGCAGGCGGTGGGGTTGGGCCACAGCTGTTCAACTCCATTTTTTTGCTCGTATTGACATTGATTATTACGGTACCACTTGGGTTGGGCGCCGGTATTTTTATGGCCGAATATGCTCGCCCTGGCAAGCTTACCGGCTTCATCCGCCTGATCGTGGAAGTATTGTCTTCTTTCCCTTCCATCGTAGTCGGCTTGTTCGGACTGTTGTTGATTGTCAATTACTTTAATCTGGGCTTCTCCTTAATATCCGGTGCGCTGGCGCTGACGGTATTCAATCTGCCGCTGATGGTGCGGATTACGGAGCAGGCCTTCCGAAGTGTACCGAACCAGCAAAAGGAGGCAGGCTTTGCGCTTGGACTATCCAAGTGGAAAATCGTAACTTCCGTATTGTTACCGGTGGCTTTGCCTACAATTATAACCGGAACTATACTGTCCGCAGGTCGTGTATTTGGGGAAGCCGCCGCGCTGATGTTCACTGCAGGTATGAGCAGTCCACGGCTGGATTTCACCAATTGGAACCCGTTAAGCCCTTCTTCGCCGCTAAATCCATTCCGTCCAGCTGAAACACTGGCTGTGCATATTTGGAAGATCAACAGTGAAGGATTGGCTCCCGATGCGGCTCAAATTGCCGCCGGGGCTTCAGCTGTGCTCGTATTAACCGTATTAATCTTTAATCTGGCTGCGCGTTACTTTGGCAGATTGATATACCGCAAGCTCACTGCATCAAAAAGCATGGACTAATGCGGGCTTATAGCAGATACCTTTAGGAGGAGTAAGACATGGGAGCGACGGCGATAGAAACACCAGTTGGTGAAGCTTTTCAAACTGAGCAGTTGAGTATTTATTACGGAACCTATGAAGCGGTTAAAGGAATTAGCTTACCTTTTGCCCAGAATACAGTTACGGCGTTAATCGGCCCTTCGGGCTGCGGTAAATCCACCTTTCTTCGTTCACTGAACCGGATGAATGACGAAATCTCCGGATCGACAACCAAAGGCAGCATCTGGATCGATGGTATCGATATTAATGCTCCAGGCACGGATGTGATCAAGCTGCGGCAAAAGATTGGCATGGTCTGGCAGAAGCCCAATCCGTTCTATAAATCTATTTATGACAACGTCGCTTTTGGACCCAAATATCATGGAATTAAAGGCAAAAAAGCCTTGGATGAGATTGTGGAGAGCAGCCTGCGCCGCGCCGCACTGTGGGATGAAGTGAAGGACCGACTGAAGGATTCGGCGTTGGCTCTGTCCGGTGGACAGCAGCAGCGGCTATGTATTGCCAGAGCATTATCGGTTAATCCACAAATATTGCTTTTGGATGAGCCAGCTTCGGCGCTTGACCCTGTCTCTACTGGTAAAATAGAGGAGCTAATCAAAGAGCTGAAGGAAGATCTACGTATTGTCATTGTGACGCACAACATGCAGCAGGCAGCGCGTATATCTGATTATACCGCCTACTTTTACTTAGGCTCGCTTGTTGAATATGATAAGACTGAGAAGGTCTTTACGAATCCAACGAATCAAATGACTCAGGAATATATCATGGGCCGGTTCGGCTGATGGAAGAGGGGGCTGTCCCATAAGCCATGAAATGGCTGCTTGGGACAGCTTTTTTTTGGAGTCAGATAGACGGTTGCGCTTGTGAGGACGTTCCGCGAACGGACCGTTGCTCCAATCGCTGTGGTCTCCAGGTTTTTTTCATTCCCCTTAGCGGTGAAAATCCGGACATCAAGGCGACCGCTATCGCTTTTCCGCAATCATTCCGTCCTCTCCGCTGGTTTCAGCGGAAAAATCATACTCAAAATCTTCATTGAAATCACAAAAAGAAATCGTCCTTTGGTAAAATGGAAGGACCAGCAACCCGTTCAACGGAGCGATTTCTTTGTACAATCCATTGTCCATGGACCCACTTGGCTTGCCAATGGATTTAGAAGAAGATATCCCGAGCCATCACCTCGTTCGTGTCGTCAATACCGCCGTCAACCGGCTAGACGACACTATCTTTTCCGCAGCGTATCCCGGTGGCGATCGGGACAACTATCACGCCAAAATGCTAACCAAAGTCATTATTTACGCCTACACCCAGCGCCTCTATTCCTCCCGTCAAATGGCCAAGACTGTGCGAGAATATATTCCCTTCATGTGGCTAGCCGGAAGGCCAGGTCACTACGGATCAAAAACGAAAACGGGCCAGTCTCCAATAACCCGAAGACTGGCTCATTTTTTTTGCTTTTAAGGCTTTGAAATAAGCTATCTCATTCTTCAAAAATATCTACTTTTGAGACAGCCCCTATATTTTTTTTGCGTTTTGAGAATTTGCTAAAAAATTAAGGATGTTGTAATATTTATGATAATCATTCTCACTATCATAATTGGAGGACATCCTATGAATCAGATCCAATCGACACCGGTTTCCGGCATTGCTGCTGTGATTAAGGAACGGCGCTCTATTAAACAATTCAAGCCTGATCCACTCCCTGTGGGACTTCTGGAAGAGCTGCTTAATGTCGCTGTATGGGCACCAAATCATGGGCTGCGCGAGCCGTGGCGGTTTATTGCTTTTCAGGGAGAGGGTGCGAAGTTCTTGGGCGAGGCTGCCTTTTCGTTTATGAAACGTACAGTAGCTGACTCGGATTTTGCAGTGAAGCGCAAAGAATATCTCTCAAGCGTTCCGTTGACCTTAATTGTGATCATGCCGGAAGATCCGCGGCAGCGGGAATGGGACGAGGATTATGCCGCCGTATCCGCACTTGTGCAGAATTTTCAGCTCGCCGCATGGGAACAGGGTGTCGGCACAATCTGGAAGACTGATCCCTATATTTATGCACCGGAATTCCGTAACAAGCTTGGTGTACAGCCGGGTGAAAAGATCGTAGCCATGGTCCACGCTGGATATCCGGAGACCGTGCCGGGCAGCCGCCCACGTACCGAAGCCTCCAAGCTGCTGAAGATTGTAGACAGTTATCCGGAGAGTGGAGTAGTAGAATAATAAACATGGAGTGAGTGGGACTATGGCAATAGATCAAATCATTTACTGGATCGGCGGCTCGGCATGTTCAGGGAAAAGTACGTTAGCCAAGAGGTATGCAGATAAGTATGGGCTTGAACTTTATGCATGTGATGAGTACTATGATAAACATATGCAGAACATTTCACGGGATAAACAGCCCGCTATGCATAAAGTGTCTATGATGAATCCGAACGAAGCTTTCTATACCAGGGATGTCCAAGAACAATTAAGAGTATATCTTCAATTCTTTAAGGAGGATTTCTTATTGGTCTTGGAAGACCTTGCTGCCAGACCTAACGTTCCTATTGTCGTAGAAGGAAATCAATTATTACCCCATTTGGTGCTGCCCCATTTGAGACCCAATCATAAGGGCATATGGATTATTCCTTCGGAGCGTTTTCAAAGGGAACATTATAGCCAGAGATCTTGGATACAAGAGTTATTACAGCAAACAGAAGATCCTACAGTATCTTTTAATAATTGGATGTCGAGAGATGTTTTATTTGCTGAGCTTATCCAACAGGAAGCCAATCATTTAAAGCTGAATTTGTTAAAGGTAGATGGGGTCAAAAGCTTGCAGGATAATTTCGAACTTATTGAGGAATATTTCTCTATTGGGAAAAATGAAAATTGAAGTATAGAGGTTCCTATCCAAGAGGGAATTTCTATATTGCAAAACTAATTACATTAGTTTATATTTAAGCTAATGTAATTAGTTTATTGGAGGGATACCTATGAGAGTTACTCGTGAAGGTCAATTGCTGCAGCTTACTTGGATGCCAAGACTGTTTCCAGTGAATTGTTACATTGTGGAAGAAGAGCTGGACCTGACACTAATTGATGCGGCGATGCCCTTTAGTGTGAAAGGGATTGTCCGTACAGCAGCGAATTTAAATAAGGATATCACCAGAATCGTCTTAACTCACGCTCATGATGACCATGTGGGCGGGTTAGACGGACTTAAGAAAAAGTTTCCTAATGCACAAGTTTATATTTCGGAGAGGGATGCGGGTTTACTACGTGGAGACCGTTCTTTACGGGATGGAGAGCCCCAGAGTCCTATAAAGGGTGGTGTGCCCAAGAAGGTTATGACTCAAGCGGATGTATTGCTTTATGAAGGGGATACGATTGGATCATTGACTGCGATTAGTACACCGGGTCATACTCCAGGTTCGATGTCATTTCTGGATAGCCGCAGCGGCGCTGTTATCGTCGGAGATGCTTTTCAGACCTTCCGTGGGACGGCGGTAGCGGGAACGATTGTTCCGTGGTTTCCTTTTCCGGCCATGGCTACCTGGAATAAAGGCTTGGCCCTGACCAGCGCCCTCAAGCTTCTAGAGACTGCACCGTCATTACTCGCGGTAGGTCATGGGGATTTGCTTAAAGAGCCCGTTCACAAGATTAAGGAAGCTATTCGCAAAGCACAAACTATATAGGGATAGGAGTAGATCAACATGTCACCAAGAGCAGGCTTGGACACCCATACCCTTGTAATTGCTGCAGCAGATATAGCTGATGAACAAGGAATCGAAGCAGTAACCCTGGCTGCACTAGCAGCCAAGCTGGGCGTACGTTCCCCATCCTTGTACAATCATATCAATGGGTTGCAAGGTTTGCGGACTTTACTGGCTATTTACGGATTGGAGCAGCTCTACACTATGATGTCAGCGGCTGTAGAGGGAGTTAGTGGTGATATCGCAGTTCACGCTATGAGCCAAGCGTATGTCGATTTTGCAAGAAGTCGTCCGGGTCTGTATGAAACGACACTGCGGGCACCAGAATTGGAGAATGTTCCACTGGAATTGGCAGGCAATCTTATTTTGTCGCTGATGATTCATGCGCTAAAAGCTTATGACCTGGGAGAAGAGGGAGAACTGCATGCCATTCGGGGGCTGCGCAGTATTCTGCACGGCTTCACTTCATTGGAGCATAAAGGAGGGTTTGGTATGCCGCTTGACGCCAATATCAGCTTATCCCGACTCATCAGTACGTTTATTGCTGGTATAGGAAATATGAAGGATGTAGGAAAGGGATGAACGTGCAATGAAGAGTATGGAAGAACAGATTAGAATTACCACTTATGAAGAGGCGGCGGAAATATTAGCGAAGGTCGGTGTTTTGCCACTAGCCCCGCTAATCCCTGAGCATCCTTCGATAAGTGGTATCACAAAGGCTGAGAATTGGCATACCGGAACTGAGCTGGACCCATGGGCGTGGCGTGCACGATTTCCAGGTGAGGGTCTGGCCGGATACGGAAAGTTTATCAAGAAAAAGGCAGTATTAGTAACTAAAGAGTGGTTTCCCGTATTCGTAGCAGCATCCGGAAGTACTCTAGCTCTTGAAGAACGATACAATAATGGTCTATCTAGCCGAGAAGCACTGACCTTGCTGAAGATCATTCGTGCGAATCAAGGAATTGATACACGCAGCTTGCGTGCCGAAGCAGAGATGAAGGCGAAAGAAAAGAAGTCGTTGTTTGATAATGCGGTTACAGAGCTGCAAGGATCACTCGATATCGTTATTTCGGGAGTGAAGGAGCGCCATAATGCGGAGGGAGAGAAGAATGGCTGGAACAGTACTTCTTTCGAGACGGCGAGTCACTGGTTGAAGGAGAGTGGGTTGTCCACGTATCCCGGCAGCAGGGAGGAAGCCATTCAGTGGCTGCATACAAGAATGGATGGCGTATGGTCACCGGCTGCGATAGCGTGGATCAATAAGGCATTATCCTGGTAAACATAAAAACGGCTAGTCATTGCCCAGGGTGAGCGAGATTAGCCGTAAGCGTTCTCTATTGAGTTGTATATACATAGTCAACGATTACAGCATAGGCGCCAAGTATTCAATAACGAAGTACAGAAATCCGAATAGCAGCATGACAAAGGCGGTATATTTAATTGCATTAGATGCAACGATACTTGAATCAGTGGGCTTTTGGTCATCAGTCCGTTCTGTTTCTACCAAATCCATGTCTTTTGATGATGGATCCTTAATCATGTTGATCTCCTCCTTGGAAATTCAATCCTTAACTGTATTGTGACATATTTGTGAATAAAAATCAACGATATTGTGAACATTTTTTGAACAAATATTCAAATTTGATGTATTTGTACTGCGGATAATCGTTTGCACACAAAAAAACAACCCACATTTCCCTTTGTAAGAAGGAAACGCGGGTTGTTTTCTAATTAAGCTATATAGAGATTTAGACGTTTAGGCCCAATTGCCATTTCGGAATATCGGTTCACTTACTCCATCGTCGGTGATCCCATCAATATTCATGTCCGGAGAACCCATCATGAAGTCAACATGGGTAAGGCTTTGGTTCATGCCTTTATCCGCTAACTGCTCTTTAGTCATATGGATACCTTCTTGCAGGGTGAAGGCGTAGGCTGCACCTATTGCCAGATGGCAGGAAGCATTCTCGTCAAACAACGTGGTGTAGTAAAGAATTCCGCTTTCCGAGATTGGCGAGTGGAAGGTCACCAATGCTACTTCACCAAGAAAAGCAGAACCTTCGTCCATGGAAAGTAGCGCAGCTAACGTTTCACTGCCTTCTTCTGCAGTATAGTCCGTTACCTTTCCGTTCTCCAAGGTAAGGGTAAATCGATCAATGATGTGGCCACCATAGCTGAGTGGCTTCGTGCTGCTGACCTTGCCGTTAACACCTGTCTTGAGCGGAGCCGTAAATACTTCTTCTGTCGGAATATTAGCCACAAAAGGGACTCCACGGCCGTTCACGGCACCGGCTTGACACCAAATATGTCCTTCGGGCAATTCGATTGTCAGATCTGTTCCCGGCGCTGTATAGTGCAATTTGCGGTATTTTCTATTGTTTAAGGTATTGCAACGTTTCTGTAATCCATCAAGATGTTGCGTCCAGGCGGCGATAGGGTCCTCCTGGTCCGCACGGACCGCTTTGAAAATGGCATCCCATAATAGATCAACCTGTTGCTCAGGCGGAGCATCAGGGAAGACTTTGGCCGCCCAAGAAGGTGAAGAGAACGCAAGGCCGTTCCAACTGATATGATTTCCCATCATTAGCTCACGGTAAGGAGTCATAGCCTGGCCAGTCGTCCGTTGGTTGTCAGCAATCCGTCCAGCTTCAATTCCATTTAGTAAATCCGGATTGGTGGAGATGATCGTCAGAATCGCGGCACCCTTCTTGGCAAGATCCTCCATCTCATCCGCATGCCATTGTGGTGCTTCCAGAAAGGAAGCGGAGGGAGCCAGCTCGTAGCGGGCGCGTGTAACGAATTCATCACTATAAATAACTTTGACAAGCTTGGCGCCTTCTTCATAAGCCTTGCGCACCACTAAGCGTACCAGTTCTGAGGCTACAATATCGGCATTTACGACAAGTGTCTGTCCGGGTTGGATATTAACTCCGATTTTCACAGCCAGAAGTGCGTAATTCTCCAACTTTTGCTTGAAATCCAACATGGTTTCTGCTCCTCCTAATAACTCTGATCTCTCTATTTGCGATCCTAAAACGCCCAATTCCCTTTCAGGAATACGGGCTCCTTGCTGCCGTCAGCAGTAATCCCGTAAATATCCATCTCCGGTGAACCGATCATGAAATCAACATGAGTCACGCTGGTGTTCAGTCCGTGTTCGATCAGTTCCTCTTGAGTCATTTCTTTGCCACCCTCTAGACAGAATGGATAAGCTGTACCAATGGCCAAGTGATTGGAGGCATTCTCGTCAAACAGTGTGTTGTAGTATAAAATATTGGATTCGGAAATGGGAGACTTGTGCGGAACCAGCGCGACCTCGCCGAGGTATTTCGCACCTTCATCCAGACTGATCAGGTACTCCAGTGCTTCCTGTCCCTTTTCGGCACTTACACTTACAATTTTGCCGTTCTCAAAGGTAATGGAGAAATCGTCAATGATGTTGCCACCGTAGCTCAGCGGTTTCGTGCTGTGGACAGTACCATTAACTCCTGTCTTGAGCGGAGCTGTAAATACTTCTTCTGTCGGCATATTAGCTACAAAAGAGTGGCCTTTAGCGTTAACGCTGTCTCCTTGCGCCCAGATATGTCCTTCAGGCAGCTCAATACTAAGGTCAGTGCCTGGTGCTATGTAGTGCAGCTTCTTATATTGCTTGGCATTGAGAACATTGGCCTTTTGCTCCAACGTATCCAAATGCTCTTGCCAGGCTGCCAATGGATCTTCACGGTCAAGACGCACCGTATGAAAAATAGCCTCCCAAAGAGTACTCATTCGTTCTTCGGCAGGCACGTCGGGAAATACTTTGTCTGCCCAAGCCTGCGAAGGTACGGCTACGACACTCCAGCTAATCTTATCCGACATTTGGTATTCACGGAATTTGGACATGGCCGTTCCCCGCGTTTTTTGAAAATTGGCAATCCGTTCGGGATCAATGCCTTTAAGGGCATCTGGATTTTCAGCTACAACGGCAAGGATAGCGGCACCATTCTCGGCAAACTCGGTCATCTCACCCGCTAACCAGGTCGGAGCTTTAGTGAACACCTCTGGCGCTGCATGCTCGAATTGCTGGCGCGTAATACTCTCGTCACTCCAGTTTACTTTGACTAAACTTGCACCTACGGCATAGGCCTTGGCTGTAATGAGGCGTACAAATTCTGCAGCTGTAATCGGTGCATTCACGACCAAAATCTGTCCGGGTTGAATGTTCACACCTATTTGGACAGCCAAATCTGCGTATTTGCTAAGCTGAGCCTTGAAATCAGTCATTGTTATTTCCTCCATTTGTTAATAATCTAGATCTTTACAAGCGTTGCTCTAAATTATTAACCGCCGGATGAAAAAAGTCAATTACAGCTTAAAGAGAGGCAATTACAGCCCGTTCAATGATATAATGAGAGGGTTAGAATGATTAGACGAAAGGAAGGAAATTGCATGAAGGTTGAGATATTTAGTGCAGAGATGGGCCGCAAAGAGGACCGGAGTTATGTAGGAAGAACCATATTTACTCTTGAAAATCATAAAGCCCAATATGAAATCACTTTTTTCAGTACGAGAGGTACGGAATGGGATTATAGTCTCAGCTTTGCCGGGGAGCCAGGAAATGAAGACCAATTTCTGGAAACAGACGCCTTACTGGAAAATGATGATGATGTTTACAATCAATTGCTGGATGCAGCACTCGATACCCAGGAAATTCCAGAAGAAGAATAGAAACTAAACAAGCCAGGTAACGATTAACGGTTAAACAACACCGCTTGATCGTTACCTGGCTTTGTAAGAGCTTTATCCAATGGTAATATTGCCTTCGGGATAACGGTAAAGTTCCTTACTATTCTTGGGTTTAAGTGCGTAAGCTAGGGTGAGTGGGCCTATCCGTCCAACAAACATCAGAATAATCACAAGCACCTTGCCGATCGCAGTAAGCTCAGTAGTAAGACCCATTGTGATGCCAGAGGTACCAAAGGCGGATACGGCTTCAAACAGCACACTCAGAAAATCAGCATTTTCTGTTACAGACAGCAACATGGTCGCGATAACTACTAGCATTAGAGATAGTAAAGTCATGGTAATAGCTTTGTAGACATTCCCTTTAGCAATTCTATTGCGGAACAATACAATATCCTCTCTACCCCGCAACTTGGCGTACACAGCAGTCACCAGAATGGCAAAGGTTGTAATCTTGATGCCCCCGCCAGTTGATCCAGGTGCCGCGCCAATGAACATCAGCAGAATCATCAGAAATTGAGTGGATTCACGCAATAATGGAATTTCAATGGTAGTAACACCTCCGGAACGCGGCGTAATGGCTTGCAAGAAAGAGGCCATAATTTTACCACCGGTATGTAGAGGTTTCAGGGTGTGATTCAACTCCAGCAAGAAGAATACTGCCGCACCGGCCAAGACTAAGATTACAGAGGTTGTGAGCACAACCTTGGAGTGAAGAGTCAGCCGTTTGCGTTTCGGGAAATCAATTACATCAGACAGTACAATAAAGCCGATGCCGCCAAGGAATATTAACAGCATGGAGGTAAGATTGACAATCGGATCTTCCACATAACGTGTCAGCCCACTAAACGGTCCATGTATATCCCCAAAGAGATCAAAGCCAGCATTATTGAAGATGGAGACGCTATGGAATAGCCCGTAATATATGGCTTTGCCAAAAGGCATATCCGCCATAAATCTTCCCGCAAGTAATATAGCTCCACTGAGTTGAATGATAAGTGAATAGATCAGTACTCGGCGTATCAGCAGGACGATGCCCTGCATGGAATGTTGATTCATGGATTCTTGCAGCAGCAATCGTTCCTTTAGTGAGATGCGTTTATTTAGCACAAAGGTGATCAAGGTTGCCATCGTCACGAATCCAAGACCACCGAATTGAAACAGCACGAGCAATACTACTTGTCCGAAAGTGGTCAATTGCGTTCCGGTATCAATAACGGCAAGACCTGTAACGCAGGTCGCTGAGGTAGCCATGAACAAAGCATCGATGAAGGAAATTCTTCCTTCAACAGCTGCGGCAGGCAGACTTAACAGTGCAGTCCCAACAGCGATAAGCAACATAAAGCCAAGTGATAATATTTTGGGCGGTGTTAGTCTTAAGTCGCCGAAGTTTAGGTTGGCCAATGATATTCTCCTGACGTTTTTATTAGAAATATGCTGACAAGAGTATAACACAACTGTTTATAGCTTCTCCAAGAGAAGGAAAATGACATATTATATCGAATTGGTTTAGAGTATATCCCACCCTGCAACTACAAAGAGGAGGTTTACTTACTGTGACAAGTCCGATTGTAAATCAGATTGGCGCTGTCTTCATTTCGGTTAGTGACATTGAAAGGTCAAAGATATGGTATTGCAGCTTGCTCGGACTGCCGCTCGATGGAGATGTACTGTTCGGGCATTTGTATGTGGTTCCCATGAAGGGTCCGGGAATAGTATTGGACAGCAAAATTTTCACTTCTGAGTCTGTCTTGAACTTACCTACCTTTCACCTCCTTACTGAAGATATTGATGCCGCTTATGACTTTGTAAAAGCGAGCGGAGCAGAGATTCTAACCGATATTGAGCATGATCATTGGTTTAACTTCAAAGACCCGGACGGTAATGTTCTGATGATTTGCCGTATTTAGATGAGACATTCAGGGAGTGAGTTATATGATTATTACGCTGAGGAAGCTTGTTCCAGAGGATGCTGGTGACCTGCTTCGTCTTCAGCATCGATTAGACCTGGAATCAAGCTTCATGCTTCTGGAGCCAGAGGAGAGACAGACAGGTCTGCAGCAGGTAGTAGAGATGATTGAGAGCTTTGCGAAGGCGGAAACTTCAATCCTAATTGGTGCTGAAGCGGATGGAAGTCTGGCTGGATTCATGTCTGTCAGAGGGGGAAGCGTGAACCGCAATCGGCATACTGCTTATATTGTGATTGGGATTCTGCAGCAATTCCAAGGCATGGGCATCGGTAGTGGATTGTTCCGGGAATTGGATACTTGGGCTTTGGGCAACGGAATAAGTCGTCTGGAGCTTTCGGTCATGACTCATAATCAAAGAGCCTTGGCCTTATACACCAAAAGTGGCTTCGAGATCGAAGGAACTAAGCGGAAAGCACTTAAAGTGGATGGACAATGGGTAGACGAATATTACATGAGTAAAATTTTAGACTAGGTTTATAGTAGACAGACTTTTTAGAAGAAGGTGAGAGCTATGTCTAGAAAATTGAATAGCAGAACAGGCGCTCCGCTGACGGAACGCCTGTTTTATTTTGATTAGCTTATTACTTTTACTAATTCTGTCTATAGTTTTTATTTCGCACTACCAGCCTGCTCCATAACAAGCTCGACCTTACGAATGCGGTGCCTGTTCATCTCACGAATGGTCAGCTTTACATGATTAAGGACAATGCTCTTACCCACCGCTGGGTCTGGCAGGTGACTATATAACCATCCACCCACGGTAGTAACCTCTGCATCATCGAAATCCAGCCCCGTTAGCTGCTTAATCTCAAGCAAGGAGACCTTTCCGTCGAACAAATAATTGGACTCACTCAGCTTTTCTACATTTTTGCGTTCATCCCCGTCGAATTCATCGCGAATCTCACCGACGATTTCTTCCAAGATATCCTCAATCGTAATCAGACCGGAGGTCCCGCCGTACTCATCCAACAAGAGGGCGATATGCACACGCTCGAGCTGCATGCGGGTCAACAGGGTTTTGACCGGTGTGACTTCAGATACGGTCAGGACTGGCTGAATCAAGCTTTTGAAATCGAAATCCGGATTGTTGTCGTACTGTAAATACAGTTGCTTCGTATTAATCATCCCAATGATATTATCTTTACTGCCTTCCGCAATGGGAAAGCGCGTATACTGCTCCTTGCGAATAATATCGAAATTCTCTTTAAGTGAATTATTACTGTAAAGACATACCATATCTGTGCGGGGAACCATGATTTCTTTGCCTAGCATTTCATCAAAAGCAAAGATCCGGTTCACATAACCGTATTCTGCTTTATTAATTTTGCCGCTCTCATAGCTCTCGGACAAGATCAGTCGAATCTCGTCCTCGGAGTGTGCTTCCTCATGCTCACTGGCAGGCTTCATTCCAAACACACGAACCAATAAATTGGCAGAGCCGTTTAGGAGCCAAATGAGAGGATACAGGATTTTGTAGAACAAAATGATCAATGGAGCCGTAAAGAGACTGATTTCTTCCGGTTTATTAATAGCTGCAGTCTTTGGAGCAAGTTCTCCAACTACAACGTGCAGGAATGTTGCAATAAAGAAAGCTAAGGCAAAAGAAAGAGGAAGACTTAAGCTTCTATTAATACCGCTCCAATCAAAAAAAGGAAGCAGTAAATGTTCGAAGGCTGGCTCCGCGAGCGCACCAATTCCCAGTGCTGTAATCGTGATACCCAATTGGCAAGCGGATAAATATCCATCCAGATTGGCAGCCACACGTTGAACGGCTAATGCATTCTTGCGTCCGTCAATCACCAATTGGCTAACCTGACTTCCTCGTATCTTTACCAATGCAAATTCCGTAGCTACAAAAAAAGCGGTTAAAATAATCAAAATGGCCACCAACATCAAACTAAGTCCTATACCCATAAAATCTTTACCATCCCTCTCGTTCTATAAAATAGGTTATACTCAAATTATGAGTTCTTATGAACCTATTCTACGAACTTTTCAATGAAATATCAAATAGGGAGGGCTATCCAATATGGAAGCATTCACTTTAAGCCGAATAGAAATGTCCTGCTTGATGCATTCACTGGCAGGGGTTTCAGACCAGAAGCCGTTACATATTCTAAAGGAGGCTTGGACCAAGTTTCATCATGAAGAGATTCAGAAGGGCATGTCCCTACCAGCCTTTTTATCCACAGATGTCCCACCCATTCTGCAAAAAATAATTAAAGGCGGCTGCGCGAAAGGTTTATCCCTTGGGGATATTGCCACGCTGGGCCACCTCATAGAGTATTCCACACTTTCGGTTACCGCTATGCAAAATTGGGTGAAACGCGATTTTAAGGAATATCTGGGCTCGCCAATGGAAGGAAAGAAATATTCGGTGAATCAGGCCGCGCTGCTGTTTATGATTGATGATCTAAAGGCAGCGCTTGATTTTGAGAGTATCCGCCAGCTGTTCCGTATGTTGTTCCTGAAACCGGATCGGGATGATGATGATTTAATCGAGCCCGCACAGCTTTACTACGCATACGCCAGTCTTTTTGAAGAGATCAAGCGTGATCCCTCCCAACAAGTCCAAGGGCTGGATGAACGGAGTTTACACCAGAAATATTCAGTGAAGGAAGATAGTCTACTCAGAGCTTCTTCTCGTAAAATCATGATGAGGCTAACCCATCTCACACGAACACAACGGGAAGCTGTTCATAATATGCTGCTCATCGCGGCTATATCTGTGCAGACCTGTTATTTTCAAGCACTGGCCAGACAATACTTTAATGCGGCGTTATTCCTTGATTTTTGAGCGCAGCAATTTTAGAATGTGTAAGAGAAACAAGCTGTAGATAGCTTTAACAGACGGAGTTGGGAAAGAGAGGTCCTGAAAGTGAATCAAATGACGCTGCTGCGGAATCCCAAGCAAAGAAAGCTGCTCTTTAGTGCAGGCTTGAGTTGGATGTTCGACGCGATGGACGTCGGGATGATATCTTTTGTAGTTGCCGCTCTGGCGAAGGAATGGAAGCTCGGACCGGAGCAGATCGGGCTATTGACGAGTATTAACTCTTTAGGGATGGCCGCAGGTGCTGCGGCAGCAGGTATTCTGGCGGATCGTTTCGGACGGAAGCCTGTGCTGCTGTGGACGCTGTTGATTTTTTCTGTGGCGAGTGGATTATCTGCTTTCGCCGCTGGCTTCGCTATACTGTGTGTGTTGCGGTTTGTGGCAGGTTTTGGATTAGGCGGTGAACTGCCAGTCGCTTCTACCTTAGTTTCCGAAAGTATGCCTGCAGCTGAGAGAGGGCGGGCCGTTGTCCTGTTGGAGAGCTTCTGGGCAGTCGGCTGGATCGTGTCAGCCTTAATCGCTTTCTTCATTATTCCTGATTACGGCTGGCGTATTGCTTTTGCGATTGGTGCGGTTCCAGCTTTATATGCTCTATACTTACGGCGCGCAATTGATGATTCTCCCCGGTTTGCCGAGATTAAGAAAGCGCCAGTCTCTTTGCGCAACCGTGTAATTGCTGTCTGGTCTTCAGAATATCGCCGTTCGACGATTATGCTCTGGATTCTGTGGTTTACTGTTGTCTTTTCCTATTATGGAATGTTTCTGTGGCTTCCTACGGTGATGGTTCTCAAGGGATTCAGTCTGGTCAGAAGCTTTGAGTATGTACTGATCATGACCTTGGCTCAATTGCCTGGATATTTTACAGCCGCCTATTTGATAGAGAAATTCGGACGTAAGTTTGTACTTGTAGTCTATCTATTATTTACGGCAGTAAGTGCTGCCTGGTTCGGAAACGCTACGACGGAAGGAATGCTTCTGGCGGCGGGGATTTGTCTTTCTTTCTTTAATCTTGGGGCTTGGGGCGGGATGTACGCCTATACACCGGAGTTGTATCCGACTGCTATCCGCTCTACGGGAGCAGGATTGGCGACATCTTTTGGGCGGATTGGCGGCATTATTGCTCCTCTATTGGTTGGAGTTCTCGTAGGACGTGATATGGCCATCGGCTCTATCTTTATGATATTTTTCGTGACGATTATCATTGGTGCGTTGGCCGTGTTATTCCTGGGTAAAGAAACCAAAGGAACTGAACTTCTATAGAGCAAATTCTTCGTTAACTTTACTTGAAGTTGTTCTACCAACAATGCTAATATTACAGATATGAGAAGTTTTTCGGATGAATTCGACAGAAGTGCAAAACGGTTCCTTCACAACTGTGAACAGGACCGTTTTTTACTTTTCTTTTCCAGAATGGGGTGATGGAACATGAGTAATGACGGGAAGCAACCACATTTCACTGAATTGGTCTGGGAAAGCCTGGAACAGAATGTGGCCATCCCTCCGCGAGATTCCGCTGAAGAAGCTCCGCCACAGCAGACTTCTACTATTAGAATAAAGTCAACTTCTGAGGATACCGTACAGCTGAAATTGTGGGATATAGAAACCACGCCGGAACCGGTAACTACAACGGAAGGTCAGTTCGTGCTGCGGGCCAAGGAACTGGTACAGCGAAGCGAAACTGTGGCGGCCCTCTTTGTTCCTTTTAAAAGCTATTGGCCTACTTATGGTCATATGACAGGTGCGCAGAGCAACTGGTATTTCTATTGGCGTACTGAAGTGAGGCAAGGCAGATTTCATAAGACAGATCTTTCCTATATTTTTCTGCATGTATATGAGCTCATAAATGGAGTAGGCTGGGAAGAACCTGCTGATGGCTATAGGAAGCTCTGCCAAATATGGGAGGCTTATCGGGATAAGTATAAGAGGCTGGATCAATATCTCGGCGGCTGGATCGCTGATTTCTCCCTTGTTCATAAGCTCGATGTCCCACTCTCGGTAATCGTTGCTCGTTCTCGCGGACTTGCTGGAGATCTTGCTGAGCTTGAATTGATGCGTTGTTTGTCTTCTGCACCAGAGCAACTGTCTTTTGCAGTTTTAACAGCCATGTCGGATTATGATATCAGCAAGTCCAAATTCTATATGGGTGAGGGTAAAGAAGCAGCTGAGTTATATATTCCTCAGGTTATCGCCTTGATCGACGCTTACGTTACTCGGAAACATGGATCGAATCTGATCCAAATGTTTCCGCCTGCTCCTCCAGTGCTGCGTGAACGTTTTTTATTCCGTAGTGCAGTATATGACATTTCGCTGTATGGGTATTCTGTGCTTGTACCCGTTGTACGCATCAGTAAATCCGCACCGCTGCGCAGCCTGATTACACGCCTGTTCCGCCTAACTGAGAATAAGCTGCGGGAATTGCTGGGATATAGAGGAAGACTTAAGGGCGTTAACGTAGACGATGATATGGCCGACCTTGTGACCCGCTTTTTACAGAGGGAGTTCCATAAGCGCGAGCAGGAGGAGGCAGGTCCGGTTGTTGTTATCGATCAAGGGAAGCTGGAGCGTCTTCAGACCGACTCGGAGATTGTCCGCACATTGCTTACGGTTAATGATACGGATGTCGTTACTGATCCTGATGAGTCCAATGAAAGCTCTGATGCGACTGATGTTCCTGTAACAGACCTCGTAGAGGACCGGCATGATGAAGAACTCTTGTCCGAGTCAGTTGTCGAAGATGTAGCTGCCAGTAAGCAAACAGACGCTATTACAGAATGGGAGCAATTTACGATTGCGCTCAGTCCGCTGCAGCGGGAAGCCTTGCTAACCCTGATGGGTGACAATGGCTTGATTACGCTGCAGCAGCTGGCTGCTGAGAGCGGAACTATGCCGGAGCTGCTGATCGACGAGATTAATGAACTTGCAATGGACAATCTCGGTGACCTGCTAATCGATGGGGAAGAGATTTCCGAGGAATTTGTGCCTATGCTTTTATATATTAAGAGGTGACCCACTACGATGAATGAATTGAAAATACCAAAACGAATGACGACAGCAATCGTTAACTCGCTGACCGCAGGTGTAGTCCCGCGAATTGGACTGGAGCATATAGCTGTAGGACGCCGTCCTGAGGTGGAAGCCATCTTAAGAGATATGGACAATATCGCCGAAGGCGGAGCCGCCTTTAAGCTGATTACCGGAAAATTCGGCAGTGGCAAAAGCTTTCTTTTGCAGATTATTCGTAACCACGCCATGGACCGGGACTTTGTAGTCGCGGATGCCGATCTTTCACCAGAACGGCGGCTGGTGGGGACAAAGGGGCAAGGTTTAGCTACATATCGGGAGTTAATGAGCCATTTATCCACCCGTACACGTCCAGACGGCGGGGCGCTGGAGATCATCCTGCAGAAATGGATTTTCTCACTGCAGCAAGCTGTCATGCAAGAACAGGGGTATAGTCCTGATGCACCGCTGCTCGGTGAAGAGGTAGAGAAGCGGATATATGCGGTAACTTCCGAAATGCGGGGACTAGTGCATGGCTTTGATTTTGCCAAGGTACTGGCTTCATACTGGAACGCCCACAAGCTGGCTGATGACGAGCTGAAGCAGGATGCGCTACGCTGGCTGCGCGGTGAATTTGCCACTCGTACCGAAGCGCGGAAGGCTCTGGGTGTAGGTGTTATTATCGACGACGATAATTGGTATGAGTATATGAAGTTATGGGCGGAATTCACGGCTGCTATCGGCTATAAAGGATTACTGTTGTTTATTGATGAGGGTGTTAATCTATACAAAATCACCAATAGTATTTCCCGTCAGAGCAACTATGAGAAGCTGCTCACCATGTTTAATGATACGATGCAAGGCAAAGCCGAGAGTCTGGGCATCTTTCTGGGGGGAACCCCACAATTTGTTGAGGATTCACGGCGCGGGTTGTTCAGCTATGAGGCACTGCGATCCAGGCTAGTGGCGGGCCGTTACGGCGGAACGAGCATGAATAATTTCACCGGACCGATCATTGCGCTGGACATGCTTTCTCATGAAGAAATTCTTGTGCTGCTCACTAAGCTAAGAGATATTCATGCCCTGCATTATGGATATGAAGCGTTGCTGAATCAAGATCAGCTGGTGCATTTTATGGAGGAAGCCGTAGGGAGATTGGGTGCGGACGAGCTGCTCACTCCGCGCGAGATCGTCCGCGATTTCATGGATCTGCTGCATACCTTGCGCCAACATCCGGAGATCTCCTTTGAGAAGCTCGTTGGCGAACGAACCTCAAGTCCCGCCGAGGCTGAACAAAGTGAGCTAGACGGGTTTCTGGCGGAGTTTGAATTATGAGCGATAATCCGTTTTATCGGCTGGCTCCTTTCATTAAGGAATTTATATATAAGAACCGTTGGGAGACATTGCGTGAGGCGCAGGTTGATGCCTGCCGTGTGTTATTCGACACGACGCATCATCTGCTGATTGCCTCTGGCACGGCCTCGGGGAAGACAGAAGCGGCTTTTTTTCCGGCGCTTACAGAGCTGTATGAACGGCCATCCACCTCTGTCGGGATACTCTATATTGCTCCACTCAAAGCGTTGATCAATGATCAATTTACGCGGCTGAATGATTTATTGCGTGAAGGTAACATTCCAGTCTGGCATTGGCATGGGGATGTGCCACAGGCAGACAAGACGAAGCTAATGCAGAATCCCTCCGGAGTCTTACAGATCACGCCAGAATCGCTGGAAGGCTTGCTGATGAACCGTCCGAATGCCATTCCGGCCTTATTCCATGATTTAAGATTCATCGTAGTCGATGAAGTGCATGCGTTCATGGGAGCGGATCGCGGGATACAGGTTCTTAGCCAACTGGCGAGAATCTCACGGATGGCTGGGTGTACTCCGCGTAGAATCGGGCTCTCCGCCACGCTAAGTGATTACGCTTCAGTGACGGAGTGGCTGAGAGCAGGGACGAGAGAAAGCGTGGAAGTATCCGCTCCGCAAGGAGGTCGTAAACTACGACTAAGTGTGGAGCATTTCTCATTCCCAGACGCGCGAGATGAGGTACAGGCTGAGCATTTAGAACGGGCCCAGCGGGCTTATTTCGATTTTATTTACGATCATACCTATCTCAAGAAAGCTCTAATCTTCACTAATAGCCGCTCGGATGCCGAGAGTGCTATTCTGGAAATGCGGCGGATAGCCGCAAAACGAGGGGAACGAGATGTATTTCACGTTCACCATGGCAGCATTTCCGCAATGCTGCGTGAAGAGACGGAAGCTGCACTGCGACAAGGCATAGGCCCAGCGGTCGCCGCAGCAACGTTGACCTTGGAACTAGGTATCGATCTTGGCGATCTGGAGCGGGTGCTGCAGATTGGTGCACCTTACAGCTGCGCCAGCTTTGTGCAGCGGCTGGGACGCTCCGGCAGGCGCGATGGTGCAGCATCTGAGATGATCTTCGTGACACCAGAGGAAGAGGATGAGGAAGCACAGCTGCCCGCTCGCATGCCATGGAGCTTGCTGCGAGCGATTGCGGTCATTGAGCTGTATGTAAAGGAGAAATGGGTCGAGCCGCTGCTCGTACGACAATTGCCTGTCGGGTTACTATATCACCAGACGATGAGCATATTGAAGAGCATGGGCGAAGCCGAACCTGACGATTTAAGAGAGGCAGTGTTGAGCCTGCCATCTTTCCAAGGAATCGATCCTGAAGACTATGAGACCTTCATGACCTACATGCTGGGCATGGGACAGATTGAGAGGATGGATGAAGGAAACTTGCTCATTGGGCTTGCTGGAGAAAAGATCGTCAACAATTTCCGCTTCTACGCTGTGTTTAAGGACGATGAGGAGCATGTCGTCTATAACGGAACTGAGGAGATTGGCTCCATTACCACGGTTCCACCTCCAGGTTATTGTTTCACTTTGGCTGGCAAACTGTGGAAGGTTGAGGAGGTAGACACTCGTCATAAGGCGGTGTATGTCAAGAGTTCACGTGGTAAAGTGGATACCTTGTGGCTTGGAGCGGGAGGAGATGTGCATACCCGCATTATGACGAAGATCCGTGAAGTTCTGGGAGAGACAACCTTGTACTCTTATTTGGCCCCAAGTGCAGCAGCACGGCTGGAACGGGCCCGCCGCTTAGCCAAAGAGAGTGGCTTGCTCACGCGATCCGTTCTGCCAGCAGGCGGTGATTCCATGTTCGTCCTGCCTTGGGCGGGTAGCCGCCAGTTCCGCACCTTGGAACGTTTGCTTAAGAACAATCTGAAAGGTCCGCTTGGGCTCCGTTCGATTGTCCCAATGGAGCCGTATTATATGGTTGTCGCCGGGAAAACGGATGCCGAAACACTGGAAGCGGAGATCCTGGCCGAGAGTGCTGCCGCAACAGATCCCCTATCTCTATTGTCACCGGATGAAGCACCTTATCTCGGAAAGTATGATGAGTTCATTCCACACGAACTTCTGCGCAAAGCATTTTCACTGGACGGGCTTGATGTTCCAGGATTAATTAATGTGCTGAAACAATGGCGGTAGTCTAATTAGAGTGAAACACAAAGAGCAAGTCACCTGGTAAACGGGTGACTTGCTCTTTGTGTTTGAGGTCCATTACGGATTATAAGATTAACGAGCCTACTGCCCCACTCAGTAAACCTAATGCAATAACAGACACGAGTACGAACCAGACTACCCGACGCGGGAAGGACCGGTAAACCATAAGCAAAGAGGGCAGGCTGATGGATGGAAGAGTTACAAGCAGTGCTCCTGCAACACCCGTGCCAAAACCAAAGGAAAGAAATGTTCCAATAATCGGGATTTCGGCAGCGGTCGGAATGACGAACAGTGTGCCAGCAATCGAAAAAATAACAACAGCGAGAATGCCATTGGCAGCGCCTTCTCCGAGAACTGGAAACATCCAGGCACGTGTTGCCCCAAGCAAAAGGACACTTATAATATAGGCGGGAACAACCGTCAGCAGCATCGAACCTGCCCCCTTTAACCAACGACTAAGAAGCGATCCTTCCGGTTCGATGTTATCGTTAATCAGTTCATCAACAGGTTGAGGGACTGAGGAATTTCCAGCGAATCGATTAGCGAAATAACTAACAGCAAAGGTAAGTATCAGGCCAAACACTAACCGCAATAATGTGAATTTCCATGATAGCACAAACGTCATAAAGATAAGTGTAGCTGGATTAAGCACCGGATTACCAAGCCAGAAGGCCAGGCTGGCGCCTACTGAAACATTTTTCTTGCGCATACCTACGACAATTGGAGCAGCACAGCAGGTACACATCATGCCTGGAATAGAGGCGAGACCGCCATACGCAGTGCTTTTAAAATCCGTCTTACCCAGAACTCGCAGCAGCCACCCCGAAGGAATTAGCACCTGTACCAAAGAGCCGAGTAAAATACCAAGAACTGCAGCTTTCCACACCGATTTAAAATAACCAACAGCATAGTCCCAGGCAACCTGCAGAGAAGGGTCTGGGGCAACTGAAGAGTCGCCGGTCAAAATAGATGAGCCGATCGTATGCTCGGCTGCGGCCTTTATTGCTTTGTGATAGTAAGGCCACCATTTGACATAGGATAGACCGGCAACCGCAACGAGTATGAAGATTACCGTCAATAGTATAGCTTTATAACTAGCAGGACGCTTATAGCCAAGCGAGGAACCATCTGAAATTGGTGACATTATTATTTACCCCCATATTTTCTAAACTTCAAGTTTACAATTATAACATAGCAGATTAAACGAAGTGACTTAATATTTTGTACTTTGGCAGCGGTCTCGTGTAGTATTAATATGTTAAATCATTGAATACTAAAGGAGCTGAGTCAACATGTCTCAAGCTGAAACTATAAAACTTACTTCATTTTCTTCAAAAGGAGGCTGCGGTTGCAAAATCGGGCCTGCTGATCTGATGCAAGTTCTTCGGAGCCTGCCACCTACCGTTCCCAACCCTAATCTGTTAGTTGGACTTGATACGAGCGATGATGCGGGAGTATATCGCTTAACTGACGAGTTAGCGTTAGTGCAAACCGTTGATTTTTTCACACCCATAGTGGATGATCCGTATTCCTTTGGGCAAATTGCCGCCGCGAATGCTTTAAGCGATATTTATGCTATGGGTGGGAAACCTCTTACGGTGCTTAATATCGTTGCCTTTCCTATTTCAGTTCTGGACAAAAGCATCCTTGCAGATATTCTGCGCGGAGCAGCCGATAAAGTTGCAGAAGCCGGAGCGACCCTTGTAGGGGGTCATTCCATTGACGATCAGGAGCCTAAATTCGGATTAGCTGTAACAGGGCTTGTTCATCCGGACAAAGTAAGAACAAATGCGGCCGCACGACCGGGTGACATGCTTATCTTAACGAAACCTATTGGTGTAGGTATCCTAACTACATCAATCAAAAAGGATCAGTTGTCTCCAGAAGAGACAACACGCCTTACGGCTGTAATGTCAATGCTCAACAAAACAGCTGCCGAGATTATGACACCCTATGAGGTACATGCCTGCACGGACGTTACCGGATTCGGATTACTCGGTCATGCCTCAGAAATGGCAAAAGGAAGCGGCGTAGGTCTGATTATTCACCATGATACAGTGCCTATGCTGCCAAGAGTAAGAGAACTTGCTGAGAAGGGTTTCGTCCCCGGAGGGACTAAGAACAACTTTACCCATCTCGAAGGCTCCATTGTGTATCCGGAAGACATGGACCAGATTAACCGGTACATTCTCTGTGATGCGGTAACTTCAGGCGGTCTGTTGATTTCTGTAGCTCCAGAACAAATGGAGAAATTATTACAGGAACTTACGGATGCTGGTGTAGAAGCTGCATGGATTGGAGAAGTAACGAAGGACCATCCTGGCTTGATTACGGTCACAGCTTCAAAGTAAGAATCCAACTAGTCGGAAGTGAATGTGAAGATAGTTAGATTTTAAGAGGAGAGAGAAGCCATTTGTTTCAGGATATTACGTTGGAAGAGTTAAGAGCACTTCAAGAGAAGAAGCAAATGACGGTTATTGACGTCCGGGCTCCTTCTGAATATAGGGATTCAACGTTGCCCCATTGTATCAATATTCCTTTTTTTGATGATCAGGAGCGAGCAGAAATTGGCACACTCTACAAACAGACTAGTGTACAGGCAGCCAAGGATCGCGGTTTGGAGATCATCTCTGCCAAGCTGCCCACTTTCATTAAAAAGTTTGCAACAATCCAAGGAGATAAGGTTGTCTTTTGTTGGAGGGGAGGCATGCGCAGCCGAACCACCGCGACTGTTCTTTCTTTAATGGACATTCACACTTATCGACTTGTTGGTGGTTACAAAGCATACCGGACATGGGTTTTGGAAGAACTGGAAAAGCATAATTTCAAGCCAAAGTCATACGTTATTCATGGCAATACTGGAACGGGTAAAACAAACCTTTTACATCGTTTGAAGGCACAGGGATATCCAGTTTTAGATTTGGAAGGTATGGCTGGACATAGAGGTTCGATCTTCGGGCAGATCGGTCTGCATGCGAATAATCAAAAAACATTCGATAGTCTGTTATTGGAGGATTTGATTACGCTCGGGCCTTCTCCTTATGTTCTATTTGAAGCGGAGAGCAAAAGAATCGGGAAGATTGTCATGCCGCCGTTCATGGCCCAGCAGAAAGAAACCGGAACACAGATTTGGATCGATATGCCACTGCAGTCCAGGGTGCAGCAAATCCTTGCGGATTATAAGCCAGAACAATTCAAAGAGGAATATATCGCTGCGTTCCGGAATATTAAATCCCAAATCCATATTCCAGTAGCAGTAGAGATCGAACGAAACTTACAGGCTGATCTGTTTGGTGAGGCTGTAGCTTTATTGCTTGAGTATTATTACGATCCTAAATATGAGCACTCGACTAATCAATATGAAGACATCGAGAAGATTGTCTTCTCGGTGAATAATGTGGATGAAGCCGAGGCTGCTGTAATTTCGTACCTGAATAGTCTGACTTAACTGACTTCAATATCAGAGACTTAGCTCCAGACCATACTTTTCTCTATGAAGGAGTTAAGGGCGTGTCATACAGCAAGTTGCCGTTTATTCGGTGACTTGCTGTTTTCTTTAAATATAAGGATAATATAGCCAGTTTTACTTGAACTCTAGATAACTAATAATTTCCAAATATTTGTTGTTTAAATAATATAGAAAAAACAAACCTTAAACCTACATTTCCTACCTTGATGGAAGCGCTTCAAAGAATGATAATAAACCTATCACTAAAACATCAATAACAGGGGGCATTAACGAATGGATAAAAAAAGAGTAAAACAATCAGTTACTTTAGCATTATCAGCAGCCATGGCATTAAGTTTAGCGGCTTGTGGAAATTCAAACAACAACGCTAACACCAGCACTAACGAAGCTACAAAGGCACCTGATAACGCTGCTGCCGCTACAACTGCTCCAAGTGACAAAAAGGTCACCATTACATTCCAAAATATTTATCCTGACCCTGCAACACCAGCTTACAAAATGATTCATGAGCTGTCTGACGAGTATCACAAGGCTCATCCGAATGTAACAATAGAGCTAGATACTTTGAATACGGATCAGCAAAAAGTGAAATTGAAAACACAAGCTGCCTCAAAAGAAATACCTGATATCACGATCGTTAACCCAGCTGCACAAATGAAGCCTTTTGTAGATGCAGGATTGTTCTCACCACTGAACGACATGCTCGATCAAAATGGTCTGAAAGATACTTACCAAGCAGGATTGCTCGACTATTACAGCTTTGACAACAATGTCTACGCACTTCCTGACGGTAACAATATCGAAGTTGTGTACTACAACAAAGATCTGTTCGCCCAAGCCGGAATTGCAGCACCTCCGACAACTTTTGATGAATTGCTCCAGGACGTTAAACTCCTGAAAGACAAAGGCATCACACCACTGGCAATCGGCGAAAAAGATTCCTGGACGGGTTCATTCCTGTTCATGAATATCCTGCTTCGTACGAACGGCGGCCCTGGCTTCCTGAAAGACGTTGTAGACGGCAAGAAAACATTTGAAGATCCAGCATTCGTTGAAGCCGTTGATGCATTCCAGAAACTGGTTGCAGCTGGCGCATTCCCTGACGGTGCAACTTCCATCGATGCCAATGCCGGCGGTAACATCTTCAAATCCGGTAAAGCAGCTATGTGGGTAATTGGTACTTGGGAAACTGGCGCAATTGACGCTTCTTCTGTAGCTGGTAAAGTTGGAGCTTTCCAATTCCCTACAGTAGACGGTAAAGGCGATCCAAATGAATTCATGCTTGCACCAGGTAGTGCGTTTGCGGTATCCGCTAACAGCGAACACCTGCAAGAAACTAAAGATTTCCTCAACTTCTTCGCATCCAGCTACCCTAAAAAACAATTTGAACTTAAAAATGCTGTAGGTCTGGGACAAAAAGTTGACGGCGACCTGAAAGCTGCTGGTTACTCTGATCTGGCTATCACTGTTGCTGGCTTGTTCAACCAAGTTAAAGGCGGCGACCTATCTTTTGACAATACGATGAACCCTGCAACATCACAAGTACACTTGAGCAGCATTCAAAATCTATTCGTACAAAAAGTAGATTCCGCAAGTGTTGCCAAAGAACACCAAACTGCATTTGAAGCTAATAAATAAGTAATAGAATGATTGACTTAATCGATGCGAAGCGAGCTGACCCAAGCTTCTTCGCATCGAATTATGATAGAGATAGAAAAAAAGAATCTGCTTGTTTAGGAGGCGGGAAAGATGAAAGTACTTAAGGTACCAGCACGCACAATAGCCGTCTTCATAGTGCCATGTCTGCTCTTGTATGTGTGCCTTGTGTTTGTTCCCATATTGGTTTCATTGTATACAGGCTTATTGAAGTGGGATGGTCTTACTTCAGCGCATTTTATCGGATTTGGCAACTTTAAAGAAATGTTCTTTCATGACCCTGTTTTCTGGCCTTCGGTAAAAAGAACATTGCTGTACTCAGTAGCATCCATGCTGGAAATTCCATTATGTCTTGGAATGGCAATTTTACTTAACCGTAATTTGAAAAAAGGTAATACCTTGGTATCGATCTATTTCACACCAGTTATTCTTTCCGTTGTAATCATCGGACAACTTTGGAAAACGATCTACAACCCAGCCTCCATGGGAGGTATGTTGAACGGAGTTCTGATTTCACTGGGACTGGACAGTTGGACACACAACTGGCTTACTGAACCCAATATCGCCATGTTCGCACTTTATGTAGTGTCTCTGTGGCAGTATTTTGGCTACCATCTGCTAATTCAATATACTGGGGTACAGAATATACCGGATGAACTTTATGAAGCGGCAAAAATCGACGGAGCGGATGGATTCAAAGCGGATCGTTACATCACACTTCCGCTGATCGTTCCGATCTTTAAAATATCTATTATCCTGGCGTTTATCGGTTCTTTGCAGGCTTTCGATCTGGTTATGGTTATGACCGCCGGCGGACCCGCACATGCGACCGATGTAATCTCCACACATATGTATAACAGTTCCTTCATGTCCTTCAAGTACGGGTACGGCAGTGCTATTGCTACCTTCCTGGTTGTTGTCTGCCTTGTCTTCACCGCATTCATTAATACCATATTCAATAAACTCGAGAGAAAATACACTTAAGAAAGGAGTGCGCGAACATGTCGAAATTAAAAAAAGGAGTCGTGTATCTTCTTTTTGCAATCCCAGTAGTAACCCAACTGTATCCATTGCTATGGTTGGTGCTGTATTCTTTGAAAACCAATGAAGAGATTATGGATGGCAGCTTTTTTTCCTTTCCAAAATCTATTCAATGGCATAATTACACCGAGGCTTATACATCAGGAAGCTATCTGAAGTATCTCACCAATAGCGTTTTCGTTACGGGTGTAACCATGATATTCGTTATTCTACTGGCTTCGATGGCGGCTTATGCGATCTCACGGTTCCGCTGGAAGTACGGAAATTTGGTAATGACGATCTTCCTAATGGGAATGATGATTCCTATGCAGGCAACTTTGTTACCACTAATGATCATCTTCAAAAATATTCATGTACTTAATACGCATTGGTCCTTGATCTTGCCATACGTTGCTTTCTCCACTCCAATTGCCGTATTCATCTTAACCGGATTTATGAAGGCCATCCCTCATGAAATCGAAGAATCGGCGTTTATTGATGGAGCTAATATTTACCGGATCTTCCGCAGTATTATTCTTCCGGTTTCGGTTCCACCAGTAATGACCGTATGTATTCTGACCTTCATTAACATTTGGAATGAATACATCTTGGCAGCAACCTTTATTTCTTCGGAGAAGTTGAAGACTTTGCCTTTCGGGGTCTACACTTTCGTCAGTCAGTATTCAGTCAATTATGGAAACATCGGTGCCTTTCTGGTTATGGGCGCGCTGCCAGTCATCTTGATCTATTTCTTCCTATCCAATCAAATCACAAAAGGTATGGTGGCTGGGGCAGTAAAAGGATAAACTTCATTGCAAACAAAATCGAAATAGCTTTATAATAAAGGAACGGCAGGACAGGGTGTTGAAAGGAGGAGAGTCCTATGCTTAATGGCTTTCATTCCATTCACCATCGTTTGTTCATGCTGTTTCTTTTTTGCATGTCAGGAATTCTGTTGATTGTCAGTCTGCTGTACTATAGCCGGACTACGGTGCAGATTCATGAGAAGATTAGTGATCTATCGCAGAAAAATGTGGCTCAAACCGCCGGTTTGTTCAGTTTACTCTACAAGGGTTATGATAGTCTTTCCAAATCGCTCAGCAATAATTTCGAGATGATTCGTTTGCTAAATGAAACAACAGATGAACCGGCAGTAGCCTATATCAATGAGCAAACGATTACGAATATTATCGGTGCCATCTTTTATTCACGCGATGACCTGATTGGTATTCACGTTATTTCCGATAAAGGAAAAATTTATAATTATGGTAACTACTTGAATGTAATGGACCCAAACTACAAGACCGAGGAGTGGTATCGTCAGATTCAGGCTTCTTCAGGCAAAATGGTCTGGCTTGGCGTGTATAAACATTCTCTCATAGATCAAGTGGAGGACAGTCCGGTCTTTGCCTTTGGTCGGCAAATCTATGACCTGAATGAGCATAAGCCGATTGGGATCGTGCTGTATGAAACGAATCCTCAGCCTGTGCTGGATGCCTTGGACAATCTGAAGATCGGCGAGCATAGTCAGGTTTATCTGATGTCTCCGGATGGTCGTTTTGTATCGTCATCTACAGATCCGGCACCAGATCTGAAGACTTTGCCTTCTTTGCAGAATTCCAGCAATGTTGTTGTTAAGCAAGAGAAGGGACGTCTGATCGTCGCTTCCAAGCTGTCCTTTTCTGGTTGGTGGGTATTAAGTATAACGCCTAACCGTGATTTGAATGTAGAATTGGTGGAGATGAAGCGTTATCTGCTGATTGTGATCTCTATACTTATTATTGTCTCGACCTTGATTGCTTCCATCGTCTCGAAGACGATATCCTCGCCACTCAAGAAGCTGATTCGTGAGATGAAACAGGTGGAGATCGGGAATTTTCGTGGGATGGTGAATGTGTCTTCCTATCAGGAGATCAATATTCTGGTCGCTTCGTTCAATCGAATGGTTAACCGTATTGAAGAGTTAATTGAACGGGTGAAGCTTTCCTCTGTTAGTGAGAAGAATGCCGAGCTCCACGCTTTGCAATCTCAGGTGAATCCCCATTTTCTATACAATACACTGGATATGATCTATTGGATGCTCGATGAGGAAGGTAATGAGCAGTTGGGTGAACTTGTGCTCTCACTTTCCTCGATGTTCCGGTACAGCAGCCAGTGGGAAGACGGGGTCGAGGTAACACTTCGTGAAGAATTGGAACAAATCGGCCACTATTTAAAAATTATCTCAATCCGGCTAGAAGGCCGGGTACAAATTGTGATGGATATCGACGAGCGTTTTTTGAATATACGTATTCCCAAGATGACAGTGCAACCTGTCATTGAGAACGCGGTCAAACATGGCTTAGAATCATTGGGTCGCCAGGGAATCCTGAAGCTGTACACCCAAGAAGAAGGCTCTTCCCTAAAAATAATTGTTGAAGATAATGGTGTGGGTATGGATGAAGAGCAACTGAATCATATGCTTGATTCTCTATATGGGCAGAGTCCTAAAGAGTCGGGCAAAAATGGAATCGGACTCCAGAACCTACACCGCAGACTTCAGCATATGTTCGGAGAGAGTTATGGTCTGCAAATTCAAAGTTTCCCGGGAGAAGGAACACAGGTAGCCATTGTGCTGCCGATTCCAACGGAAGGAGAAATACATTCGTGAACATTCTGATTGCTGACGATGAACGAGTTATTCGGGAAGGTATCAAGCGAAGCATCAGACAACTGTGCCCTGAATATGAAGTGTTTATAGCTGCTTCAACTGAAGAAGCAATCAAAATCATGGAGGAACAGCGAATTCATATCGTGCTGACCGATATTCTAATGCCGGGGATGAACGGCTTGGAGTTCATGAAGATTTCCAAACGCCGGTATCCCTATGTGAAATGGGTCGTTATTTCGGCGCACAGTGAGTTCTCCTACGCGCAAGAAGCTGTGCGTCTCGGAGCAAAAGATTATTTGCTGAAGCCGATCGGTAAAAATCGCTTGTTAGAGATCATCAACAACCTTGCTGTAGAAATTCAACAGGATACTGAAATATCGAAGAAAGGTGAACGACTGAAAGTAAGCCTGAAATTCCTGCGGGAAGGCGTGTTTCAGCGGTTAGCTTCTGGACTCGATATCGGAAATCTCGACATTGCCTCTTTCGTTGAAGACTTCGACAACTATTATTTAATTATGGTGCAGTTGGATGCCGGAGATAAAAGTGTCCGTTTGGAACATTTTATTGTTGAGAATGTGTTGTCCGAACTGATCGAGCAGCGTGGGGGCGGTTTTGTGGTCAGCTATGACCGGCAAAGTCTGCTAGGTCTGGTCACTTTCAAAGATGACTTTCAGATTGAGCAATTTCAAGAAGAGATAATGGTTCATCTGAAGCATTACTTGAAGATACCATTCCAGATTATTCATTCAGGTTTATGTGTAGATTTCAGTACGGTTCCGCAAGTAGTGACACGGATGAGGAAAGCCTCGGCTTCGCAAGCCTTTGAATTTGAACCGATAAAAGGAAGCGGCGAGAAAGCTATCGATGTTGCTCTTCACTATATAAAAGAACACTATTATGAGGATCTCACATTAGAGAAAATGGCTTCAGTAGTGTTCTTGAATCCGGCTTATTTCAGCCAATTGTTCAAGCAGAAGACAGGCCAGGGGTATAAGGAATATGTTACTACACTGCGACTGGAACAAGCGCAGCAGCTGTTGTTAAATCCTAAGCTGAAGCTGGCAGAAATAGCTGAACGTGTAGGGTATCAGGACATGCGGCATTTCACTCAAATGTTCCGTAAACGATTCCAGCTAACTCCAACAGAGTATCGGCAGCAGCAGAACATTAATATTCACATGGCCAATGGGACATCTCAGCAATGACAAAGAATCTAGCACCGATGGGTATCGGAACTAGCTTCTTTTTTTTGAGTGAGGAACTGTACTAATCTAAATGTTACTAAAGTTACTAATATTACTTATGGGATCTAAGTTGAAAACTACAAACGCCAAAATAATCAATACAATTATAACTGCATAGAGAATGGTGCCTACAATTCCACAGACCAGACCCGCTATAGCCAACCCTCTTCCTTGTTCATTCCCCATCCGGATTTCCTTAAAGGAGATAGCGGAGAAAATGATGGCGATAATTCCAAACAGTAGGCCGATGTACGGGATAACAATGGACAAGATACCGAGCACCAGAGCAGCAATTGATTTGCCGTTAGTACGTGCCGGTGGAGGTTGGGGTGAATAAAATTCCTGATTTCCGTAGGGCTGATAACTCATTATACAATACCTCCCAAATTATCTCTTACTTCATAATAAATGATTTCTCATCAAAAATATGTATTTTATTTACTAAGGTAGGGTAATTAAGTAGTTAATCCAATGTTCCAGCTTTACGGCTGGTTTTAGTCCAATGGATTCTGCTAGCTGGATAGAGGCATAGTTGTCCTCAAGCACATGGTAACGTGGGATATAACCTCTATTTAAAGTATGAAATATCGCAGTGCGGACCACATTTTGCGCCAACCTTTGTCTTCTTGCAGACTCCACTGTATGAACCGCTCCGATTTCCCATATCAGCTTCGTATTCCTGAAAGCGAGACAGGTGCTAACAGCTACGCCCTCTTGAAATACCGACACAGAGAACGCACCTTCTTGAAAATACTCTGTTATTTCCTCGATATTATATTGGTTTGCTTCCCATAGCGGAATCAGTCTTTCATCGATGCTGTGATTTAATACGGTTTCTATATCCTGTGGGAAAACTTGGCCAGCCGGAGTACTATAAGAGATGAAACCGCGGACTTTGTGCAGCGAAAAATGTTCCGCAAGTGCAACTCTGTATTCTTCCTCCTGCAGCTTGAAGACGAGTTTGGCCTGTACAGGCAGCAGATCCAGCATAGCAAGGAAAACAATGGGGCTGCTGTAATCCATAAATACAATGAAATCAGCTTCAGAATATACCCGATTATCGTATGAATAGGCCGTTGAGGGTAGAAGCAGAAGTATTCCCCATTGCTCCCCTTGTTCAACAAGATGAACATCCATTACATCAGGGTATGCGCTTAGCATTTTTAACAGGCTTATATTTCGCAAGGGGTTAGTACCTAATCGCTCGATAATTAAAGGAATTTGCTCCACTTCATTCAACTCCTGATTCGTAATGATATGGGATCAATAGATTTAGTATATAATACAACGGGTTGACAGTGATTGATATAATAAACATACAATTAGAGCTTGCTGTTTGTTGCAGCCTAGATGATCGGAGGAACTCATACATATGTCACAACCCAATGCAGTCACTGCAAGTAAAGCGGGAGGAGCAGGCTTATCCAAAAGTCTCATTCTGATACTGGCTGCAACCTCAGGTCTTGCTGTAGCTAACCTGTACTATAATCAGCCACTCTTGGCTGATATTGGGCGGACGTTTCACGCTTCCTCGAGCGCTATCGGCTATGTCTCGATGCTGACACAGATCGGATATGCGCTTGGAATGCTTTTATTCGTACCTTTAGGTGATATCCGCGAGCGCCGGACTTTGATCACAATTCTCCTAGTGGCTGTATCGCTCTCGCTGATTGGCTTCGCCACGGCTCCTAGCCTGATCTGGCTCTATATCGCGAGCTTTGCAATTGGAATCACAACGGTAGTGCCGCAGATTATTGTGCCTCTCTCAGCACAGCTGGCTTTGCCAGAGGAACGTGGCAAGGTTATAGGGACGGTAATGAGTGGTCTATTATTCGGCATTCTGTTGGCTCGTACCGTCTCTGGAATTATAGGTGATGTCTTTGGCTGGAGAGCCATGTACTGGATCGCTGCAGCCATTATTTTGGTGGCTTCAGTGTGTTCTGGACCTCACTCGCTTTCTACCTGGAAGGCTCACCCTACCATTATAGCAGCTCGATTGCCGGATTGTTTGGGCTGGTAGGCGTTGCTGGTGCAGCAGGTGCTCCTTTCGTCGGCAGGCTGGCAGATAAGGTTGCACCTAAGAAGATTATCGGCGTTCTAATTGTACTGACATTGCTCGCTTACGGATTGTTTGGATTATCCGGGCTATCCATTTGGAGTCTGATTGCCGGAGTGATTGTGCTCGATCTTGGAGTGCAGGGAACACAGGTTAGCAATCAGACACGAATATACGCGTTGGAGCCGGCCGCTCGCAGCCGGATCAATACGGTGTTTATGGTCAGTACCTTTGCAGGAGGTGCTGCTGGCTCTACACTGGGAAGCTATGCTTGGCATCTATGGGGCTGGAGTGGTGTCTGCTGGACAGGGGGAACCTTCATTGCTGCAGCTCTAATGGTTTGGGGGAGTGCATCGTTTAAGAGAATAGAGGTTCTTCCCTATAATCCCGTATGGAAGACGGAATTCGACAGAATTAGGAAACCCCATTATTGATATTGATCTCGTGATGGAGAGCTATGAGGTATTTCCGGAGAAGTGAGAATGACGGATTTATGAACTATCATCTGTATGTATGCCCGAAGAATGGTAAAGGCTATGTGGAGCATATCGCTTTTCGTGACTATCTGCATTCAAATGCCGCGGCCCGGCTGGAGTATGAAGCGGTGAAGTTGCGGTTGGCGGAGCAATACCGATATGACATTGATGCCTATGGTGAAGGGAAGACCGCAATTGTCACTTCTATCCTTAAAAAAGCAATGAAATAGAATAGTAATTATTGCTAAAGACGATTCGGACATTTCTGTAATGTTCCGGCTTGTCTTTTTTGTTCAAAGATAAGGAATGTATCCGAGAATTAAAGCGTGGGACTTGATCTAGCTGGATTTAATGCTGCCGGGTCTGAATGGCCTGGAGTTGTGCCGACGAATATGAAGGTGGTTGATGTGTATATCAGCTATATTCGAAGCAAAATAGATGAGACGGGGACAACCGAGCGTAGTGCAGACACTGTGTGGCTTGGGGTATGTGATTCGAAAAAAAAATTACGCGAGCGGAAGCAGAACTTTCCTCCGGATATCACTTTTCGGCAGTTATTAGAGATACAATAGAATATACCTTGAAGAATTTCGTTATGAGGATATGCCTTATGTGTTCCAGCGCTTTTACCGTGTGGATAAATCAAGAAGTCGCGAGCAGGGAGGCACGGGTCTGGGTCTGGCCATCGCAGAACGGCTGGTTGCCAGATATGATGGCCAGATCAGTATTGCCAGTATTTCTGGCAAGGGAACCATCGTAACCTTATCCTTTTCTCTTTCCGGGCAAAACAGTAATCAGCCGCTCTAAATTTATATGTTCTTAATGATTGTTTCACAAGCAGTTAATCATTGGGATGTATTGTAAATCTAAATAGACGTTACCACAAAGGAGAAACCTACCGTGCAAATTGTTCACAATTTCCCCCTTATGGCTGCTCTGCTCGCAATGATTGCCGCGCAGCTCATTAAAGTTCCATTTAATCTAGTGTGGAGTAAATCCTGGAATGTTGCGCTAGCTATCGGAACGGGAGGTATGCCTAGCTCTCATTCGGCTGCTGCTGCCTCACTAACGGCGGCAATTGGCATAAGCGAGGGACTGGATTCTTCTACTTTTGCTATTGCTACTGTACTTAGTGCCATTACCATGTACGATGCAGCAGGAATCCGCCGACATGCCGGGCTGCACGCTTCATTCTTGAATCGCATATCGAAATCTTCTCCCTCACTGCTCAAGGATGATGGTCCAAAGGTGATTGAGCTAAAGGAACTGCTTGGGCATCGTCCGATTGAAGTGCTTGCTGGTGCGATATTTGGGATCGGGATTAGCATTCTTTTGCATTCCACGTTATATGCATAAGAGAGTAAAGAGAGAGTCAACGTTGTAGGATGGAGTGAGGAAGCATGCATCAAATCGTAGCCTGGATATCAGATACGGCCCTGAACCTTGTTAATACCATGGGTTTATGGGGCATTTGGATCGGAATGATTCTGGAGAGTGCCTGTATACCGATTCCGAGCGAGGTAATTATGCTAAGCGGGGGTTTGCTGGTTGCTCAAGGAAAGTTAACGTTTACCGAAGTGGTGGCGGTGGGTGTATTGGGGAATCTTATAGGTTCGATCATCGCTTTTTACGTTGGAGCTGTCGGTGGTCGAAGATTGCTGGAGAAATACGGGAAGTATATCTTCTTTAATGCCCGCCACCTGGAACAATCGCAGCGATGGTTCGACCGTTATGGGGAAAGTACTGTTTTTTTCACGCGCATGCTGCCGTTTATCCGTACCTTTATATCTTTGCCAGCCGGGATTGCGGGCATGAAGGCATGGAGGTTCGTCCTCTTTACCTTTCTGGGCTCTTTACCCTGGAACATGGCGCTTGTGTATCTAGGGTACCGTTTGGGGGATAATTGGAGCATAGTGGAGACCTATCTGCGTCCTGTCAGTTACGTCATCGGTGCAGCTGTAGTGCTTTTGTTAATAGTTTGGCTAGTACGCAGAAAAAAAGAGCGTGTTGCGTAAGTAGAAATTCCTACGCCTTTAGCCCTTATTCATTCTTAACTTATTTCGGAATTCGCTTGGCGACATTCCGCTCCATTTGCGAAACTGTTTGGAGAAATAAAGCGCATCATTAAATCCAACGGAAGAAGAAACTTGGTCGATGGTTAGTGATCCGCCCAGCAAATCCTTAGCTTTATCCATTCGCACCTTGAGTAAGTATTGCTTGGGTGACAGTCCCGTCTTCTGCTTGAAGACCTTGGACAGATGTGCGCGGTGATAGCCGAGGGTTGAGGCCATATGATCAATGCTGATCTGCTGATAGAATTGCAGTGAGATCCAGCGAATTGCTTGATCAATCTGGCGGTCAATCACATCCGGCATTTCCAACGGATGGACGGGTAGGATGCTGCGGTTGACTAATCCAAAATGATGAAGCAGCAGCCGGAGCCACCCCGAGGCCTCCAGACTTTCCAGCCGGGGATAGGCCGACTGCTGAAATGATAACCGAATCCGTTCATAGAAGCGATAGAGCTCACTCGTGTCCTCTATGTGGATTAGCGGCTTATCTCTTGTAATGCCTACCTCACTGAGCAGTTGCTGGGCTATATCACCTTGCAGGCCAACCCAGACATAATGCCAGGGTGTGTTCAGGTCCGCCTGATAGCTGAAAAGCGAGCCGGGGAAGATCACAAAGGTGTCACCCGCAGTGCATGTTTGCGAGATATTCCCACTTTGGAACGTTCCTACTCCGTCCAGTACGGTATGAATGAGATAATAATCATGAACGGACGGTCCGATCTTATGCGCTGGGTGTGGTTTGCCTTCACCGCTGAATAATACGGCTAGATCACGTTCATCCGGCAAGAGATTAAAACCCGCAGAAAACTGATAATGCTCCGGATTCATGGACAGCCTCCTCTATAGAAAGTTTTACCCTGAGAGTATAACAAACCTCGTTCAGATGCAACAAATATCCATATCTCTCTTGTATTTCTCCATACTCATTGTTGGCTCTTTAATTTATAGTTGGTAGTGAAGAGAGCAGCGAATAATACCTGCCAATCCGGTGCTTACGAGCTATTTGGTTGCTTTAACAGTACCTTTAATTGCGATGACTGCGCAGGATCGCCTCAACAATAAGGAGGAGTATTTGTTATGTCTAAAATTACATTTATCGGTGCAGGAAGTACCGTATTCGCCAAAAACGTATTGGGTGACTGTATGGGAACACCAGCGCTTCAGGGTTTTGAGCTGGCCTTGTTTGATATTGATCTTCAGCGCCTTACCGATTCGGAAAATATGCTGAATAATATCAAAAGCAGCAGCGGGAGTACGTGTAAGGTCAAAGCTTATACGGATCGCAAAGAAGCACTGCGTGGTGCGAAATATGTTATTAATGCCATACAAGTCGGCGGCTATGATCCTTGTACGATTACCGATTTTGAAATTCCAAAGAAATATGGCCTACGTCAGACGATTGCCGATACGGCCGGTATTGGAGGGATCTTCCGAAATCTGCGCACGATTCCGGTCATGCTGGATTTTGCTGCAGATATTCAAGAGGTTTGCCCGGATGCACTCTTTCTGAATTATACGAACCCGATGGCGGTGCTGACGAATGTTATGAACACTTATGGAGGTGTGCAGACGGTAGGGCTATGTCATAGCGTCCAGCAATGTATTCCTGGATTATTCGAGCATCTTGGGTTAGATCAGACGGGAGTGCAAGCCAAGATCGCTGGAATTAACCATATGGCCTGGCTCTTGGAGGTATCTAAAGACGGGGAGGATCTATATCCGGAGATCAAACGGCGGGCTGCCGCTAAGCAACTGGAGCCTCACGGTGATATGGTTCGCTATGAAATGATGCTGAAATTCGGCTATTATATTACGGAGTCGTCAGAGCATAATGCGGAGTACCATCCTTATTTCATTAAACGCAATTATCCAGAGCTTATCGAACGCTTTCAAATTCCACTCGATGAGTATCCCCGCCGCTGTGTGGAGCAAATCGGACGCTGGCAGCAAATGCGTGAGGAATTGGTCAACAATAAAGAGCTACAGCATGAACGCTCACATGAGTACGCATCTTACATTATGGAAGCCATCGAAACCAATATTCCCTTCAAGATCGGCGGCAATGTGATGAATACAGGACTTATTACCAACCTGCCGAGAGAAGCTTGTGTAGAAGTTCCCTGTCTGGTAGACAGCAGTGGAGTAACTCCAACCTTCGTCGGTGATTTGCCTCCGCAATGCGCGGCATTAAACCGCACAAATATCAATACACAGCTGCTTACGATCGAAGCGGCTATTACACGAAAGAGAGAGCATATTTATCATGCCGCAATGTTGGACCCTCATACAGCAGCCGAGCTCTCGATGGACGATATTGTAAATATGTGCGATGAGCTGATCTCTGCTCATGGAAAATGGCTGCCACAGTATAACTAAAAGCGACAGCCAGATCATA
Source organism: Paenibacillus monticola (assembly GCF_009664975.1). Lineage (GTDB taxonomy): Bacteria > Bacillota > Bacilli > Paenibacillales > Paenibacillaceae > Paenibacillus_AQ > Paenibacillus_AQ monticola. The sequence continues at coordinate 11,242 of NZ_WJXB01000005.1, read as the reverse complement.
AATATTAAAGTGCTCAGTTAGCGCTCACCGACAAGACGTGGCGGGCTGTAGTATAATGCTCGTCCCACCAGCCGGCGTTCAAGTCAGTAACAGTCACTCCACCCTCGCCAAAAGTATGCAGTATTTTACCATCGCCTATATAGACGGCTACATGATGAATAGGGGAGTAGAAGAACACCAAATCTCCCGGCTGAAGCTGACTTCTGGCTACAAACGTCCCAGCAGTGGATTGTTGTGTGGAAGAACGGGGTAGGGTGATGTTATTCTGTGCGAAGATATATTGGGTGAAAGATGAGCAATCAAAGCTGGAGCTTCTACCTGCTTCGGCTCCAAATTCATAGGGAACACCTTGTAGACGGAGTCCAGTAGCGATGATCTGATCCGCAGTGGTCTGCCTAGCTACACTTTTAGTTGTTGATGCAGTTGCAGCGAAGGCTGTATTGGAGTTGTCGAACATTCCGATACTTGATGCGGCCAATGCAATACTCAGACTGACACCGATACATACTTTGCGGAGTCGATTGTGGCTATTTGTTGTAGTCATATCTTAACCTCCTGTTTGTTTGAAATACTGGGTAACTACCTGTACAAACCTTATCACATTATCACTTCACAGAAATTACCACCTGCTGCAACAATTCAAGGCCAGCAAGTGTTTGGGTCTGTTTATTAAAATATGATGAGAAAATTAAGTTGCTTTTCTCCTTGACAAGATTTTGAACGGGTACTCGAAGTAGACCATAGGGATATTCCTTGTGGTCTTTTTGTCTTTTAGTCCAAACAGTAAAGCTGCAACAGCATACTAATAATCTAATAACATTGAGGCTTAGAAACGCGGAAGGTTACGCCAGAGAAGTCCGATTGAAACCATGCGGAGGTGAGATACGGTGTTCGTTAAAAAGTACATTTTAGCATCGGCTACTCCTTTTGCCACACCATATTATATCTTTACGGGTCAGTTTCCGGGGCCTGTCTTCATGGTGGTATCTGGGATCCATGGCAACGAAACCGGCAGTATACGAGCAGCTCAGGAATTAGTAAACATGCTTATGCGCAGAGAGTTGTCGATTCAAAAAGGAACCTTAATCATCGTGCCGCTTGTTAATATTAAAGCTTACCGCAAGCGCAGCAGAGGAGTTCCGGATCTGAACCGGACTTTCCCGCGCAAAAGCAATACAACTGCACGCCATCCGTTAGCCGCAGCGTTGTTTCAATTAGTACAGCGATATCGTCCTGCATGGTATTTGGATCTTCATGAAGCGAATGGTCTATCGCAAAGAAATGCTAAACGGCTCGGTCAGACATTAATTATTCAACCTGGTAGCCGTGGCGTATCTATAGTGAGGCATATTATTAAAAATATCAATTCCTCGATCGCTAACCCAGCTTATCGATTTAACCTCCGTCTGCGGGAATTGCCAGGTTCTTCACGTACGGCTACGGCCCGGATAATTGGAGCTAAAGCAGTCACCGTAGAAACCTGTTGGAGTCTGGAGCATGCATTGCGGGTTAACTATCAGAAAGACATCGTGTGTCGTTTTTTGAAAATAGCTGGTTTAATGAGCTAAAGAGGCTGGTATAGCCATTCAACAAGCTGATACAGTATCAACCCGTATCAGCTTGTTTTTTGAAATAAAACACACTTCCGTAGCTTCCCTTGAACACCGGCTGTCCAAATTTCCCCACCCATTCTCTATACAGATTTCCAGAGACACTGCTCTGCACAATGACATATTCAGGATGGTCGTATTTCACAATGTCCGGCAGATAATCAGAGAATCCATACATCGAACGTTCGAAAGCGGTCCAGCCCATAGCCCCAAGCGATGCTTTGGTGACAAAAGGGTCCTGTCTTCCGTCACAGAGGACATCACCTCCCCGGAACATGACATATCCGGATGAACCGTACTTCGCCAGCACTTTGGGATGGTTCCCATCGGGGGTGCGGTCCAGAATATACGTCATCTCATCTACTGGATAGTCTTTGGCATCAATAACGGGCGGTACGATAAATACATAAGCCATATTAAAGATTAGTCCCAATGAAAGACAGAGGATAAGGGTACGCTTGCGCAATTGAAAGATGCTGAGCGAACGTAAATTGGGAATCACTTCGAAGAACACCGCTGCAAAATAAGGGATGAACAGCCACATGAACAGATTTTGCTTGAAATTGGAAACCCCTAAATATAAGATGCCAAGCATCATAAAGAAACGGAAGGGCTTGCGATAAAGGGCAAAAGGTAACGTCACCGCAAAGAATAACAGCAACAGTAGAATAGGTAAATTGTCCGGTCGGTTGAACTGAATCGGCTGCCACTCATTGATCAGCATGTTAAAGTTCTTATGGGTTACCGTCAGAATATAGAGCAGGCTCTTGATCCCGCCCGGATTCAGCAGTCCGACCAGCCCTACGAGAATGAAGACTACAATCCGTCGCACAGTAAGCTTCTTTGCAATTAGTGCTTCAAGCAAGGCCATTCCCGTAAACACAACAATAACAAGCCACACACCCGCATGAAAGTTGGCGATCGCACAGGAGAGAGCGATCATCGCTATAGCGTATTTGGTTCGGGTCAGCAGCTGGAATTCCCGCAAATAAACGAAGAACCACACAATCATAAATGAGGAGATCATCTGTGGTCTTCCTTTAAAGTAGTTGTAATAAATCCAGCAGGAGATGAGGAGTACAAAAGGAAGCAATAGCGGGTGCGCCTCCGGAAGTCCCAGTTCTTTACGTGAGACTCTGCCTAACCGCAGTAGCCCAAGGAGTAGAAAGAACAAACAAACGGCTGTCAGTAGATAAACGCCAGGCCACCCAAAGGTTTGATATAAAGGGGCCACCAGCAACTGAAATCCGAATTCATGTGGAACATAGGGCAGCTTGTCTCCATAAAAGGTATGTATGGCATGGTGCAATATGGTTCCGTGTTTGAGCATATAGCGCCCCACTTCAATGTGCCAGAAGGTATCTGGATCATTGTAAGAATATTTAGGGATCATTAACATGACGACAATAATAATTAGAACTCCGTAAAGAAATTTGAACCCTTGTGGTTTCATGAGAATGAATCCCCCCTGTGTAAGTAAATTAATAAATTGTTAAGAGTTGTTTCACGCTCCGTTTATGATTGAGGATTAAAGTAAAGGGGAGCCTAGATAAAAAGGAGCCCTCTCATGAAACCCAATCCTGTTGTGCTTATTGTATCTGCTGGCTTCGGAGACGGTCATGCCAAGGTAGCTGAGGCAATTGAACAGTCCTTTATAGCAAAAGGAATAGATCAGGTATTTATTGTAGACCTCTTCGCTGAAGTTCATCCCTATCTAAATGAGATATCCCGGAGGTTCTATATGAGGGCTGCCGTCTATGTACCCAAACTATATGGAATACTATACAGAATTACGAGCAGGATGAAGCCTCAGCAGCCCCTCAGTCAGTTTCTGCATTCCATAGGCCAAAAAAAAGCAAAGGCCCTGTTGGATGAGTTACAGCCGGATATTATCATCCATACCTTTCCCTATCTTGTGGCCTCAAGGCTGAGTGAAGAAGCAGGGAATGAGGTATCCATATTCACCGTACTGACGGATTACGTCCTGCATGGTAGATGGCTTCACCCATATACGATGAAGTATTTCACCGCTACGGAGAGCATGAAACAGGAATTGCTGGCAGCAGGTGTTCCAGAGGAGAGGATCACGATTAGCGGGATCCCGATTCGGGCTGCTTTTCGTAAACCCATGGATCGGGGAAAGCTCTTGATCAAGCATGGATTCAGCGAGAGCCGACGTTATATTCTGCTGGCAGCCGGAGCCTATGGCGTAATGTCCAACATCAGCATGCTGATAAATACCGTACATGAATATTCTGACTTTGATTTAATTGTACTTTGCGGGAATAACGATGGACTACGGGTATCTCTAGTAAATCTTTATCTTCACAATCCCCGTATTCATATCTTGGGTTATACAGAGGAAATGCATGAACTCATGGCGGTTTCCTCTGGTCTACTGACTAAAGCTGGAGGGATTACACTTACCGAGGCTATGGCTATGTCACTGCCTGTTATCGTATATCGTCCGCTCCCTGGTCAGGAGGAAGGCAATGCACATCTGTTAACTGGACTTAGAGTTATATATACTGCCTATAACAAGCATGAATTAATCCATAGATTGCGCCAACTGGAGATACAGCCGTGCCGGGAAGAAATGCAGCGATTCATGCATACCCTCACACGTGAAGAATCGTCTCAAACCATTGTTTCTGAAGTACTGACACTCCATAGTAATCGTTGACAGATAGATGAGCTAGGACTATCTCATTCCTTGCTTTCTGTCGTATGATTATAGGGTAGTGATAGAATATTGTTAGAGAGGAACTCCAGTGATGTCAATTCGTATGAAACTGCTCTTATCCTATGCGGCCATGTTAATTATTCCGCTTACTCTGCTAATCGCAACCTCCCTGCTGCTTGCAGTCGTCTTTCGCGGTGATTTACAAAGTCTGAAGAGTGCCCATGAGATGAAGTTTGAGGGGCTGGAAGAAAGTGATTATCATAGCCTGATCAAGTATACGATTCTGAAGGACCCGGTTTTTCTGACAGATAAGAGCTTTCTGGATGATATATCTGCGGATATGCTGAATAAAAACACCCATCTGTATATCCGCTCGGGAAGCGATGTACTCTATTCGTCGGATGATATCTCCTCCAAAAAAAAGCTGATCGCCGGACTTCCATCCTTCAATCACGCCGGTACCTGGAGTGAATTGAAAAATAAAGCAGACGGAAATGAATGGTATCAGATCGTGCAGTACGATGTCTCCACTAAGGGTCAACAGCCAGTCAGCTTGTTCCTCCTGACTGAGATTGACCCGCTCGTACATTTTGCCCGCAGCTTTTTCCCGATTCTGTTTCTCTCCACGTTGGTCATACTGGTGCTGACACATACACTGCTGACCTATTTCATGTCCAAGAGGATTATTAGGCCATTGCTTGAGCTGCGCAAGGCGGCACAGCAGGTTTCTGAGGGAAACCTTGATTTTCAGGTCCGGGTTAGCGGCAAGGATGAGATTGGTCAGTTGGGGATGGCTTTTGAAGAAATGCGCTCACGCTTACAAGAATCCATCCAGCTGCAGCAACAGTATGAATCCAATCGCAAGGAACTGATCACGAATATCTCCCACGATTTGAAAACACCACTTACAGCTATCAAAGGTTATGTGGACGGTATTCTGGAAGGAGTGGCAGACTCCCCGGAAAAAAGTGAAAAGTACATGCGGACCATTGCCACGAAAGCGGGAGAAATGGATCGCCTGATTGATGAATTATTTTTGTACTCCAAGCTGGATATGCAAAAGTTGCCCTTTACGTTCGAGTCCGTACCGATTTACGCCTTTTTGCTGGATTGGGCGGAGGAGTTGCAAATGGAACTGGAGAAGCAGGGCGTCAGACTAGATGCGGAGATTTCAATTGAAGAGGGAATACACGTTGCGGTTGACCGTGATTCCTTTAAGCGTGTGTTGAGTAATGTGATACAGAACAGCATAAAGTACATGAACAAAGAGCAGAAGAGAATCTCTTTACAGTCCTTTGCCCAGAATAATAAAATCATCCTCGTCATTGAAGATAATGGTCCAGGCATACCGAAAGAAGCAGTTCGACATATCTTCGAACGATTTTATCGAGCGGAGCAATCAAGAAATAGCTATACCGGTGGCAGTGGACTTGGATTGGCGATCGCCAAAGGCATCATGCTGGGACATCAGGGGGACATCTACGCAGAAAGTGTAGAAGGGGAAGGCACAAGAATTTATGTTGTCTTACCGATTGAAGAGGAAGGAAGCTCGCAATGATGAATAAGAACATTCTAATTGTTGAAGATGAACCGGCAATTGCTGAATTGCAGCGTGATTATCTGGAGATGAGCGGATTCCTGACTGAAATCGCGGTGAACGGCGAAGAGGGACTGGAGAAGGGACTATCCGGCAAATACGATCTTATTGTACTTGACGTAATGCTGCCCAAACTGAATGGATTTGAGGTATGCAAAAGAATTCGCGACGCACTAGATATACCCATTCTTATGGTTACTGCCCGCCGGGAGGATATCGATATCGTCCGTGGGCTGGGACTTGGAGCCGATGATTATATAACCAAACCGTTCAAGCCTGCGGAGCTCGTTGCGCGAGTGAAGGCTCATCTATCGCGTTATGATAGACTGAAGGGCGGCCGTTCCGCATCCAATGAGGTGGAAGTCCGTGAGCTGAGACTGGACCCAGACACCCGCTGCACCTTTATGCGCGATGAGGAAGTGATGCTGACAACCAAGGAATTCGACCTGCTTCATTTCCTGGCGCTGCATCCGAACCGGGTATTCAGCAAGGATCAATTGTTTGAAAGACTGTGGGGAATTGACTCCATAGGGGATACCCAGACCGTCACTGTTCATATACGCAAGCTGAGAGAGAAAATCGAGGCCGATTCGGCTAATCCCGTCTATATTGAAACCGTTTGGGGAGCAGGCTACCGCCTTCGAGGCTGAGTTGCATCATCACTTAAGATTTATTTAATATTCTCTTCACTAGGGATTTATATTTAGAGTCTAGACTGGTAGAGTAAGGCTAAATTTGTGTGAGAGGCAGGCTAAAGAGATGAAGAAGAAGTGGCTTATGACAGGAGGCGCTGTCGGAATCAGTGGTGTGATCATGCTGGCTACCGGTTTAACAGCGTTTGCAGGCACCTCGGGTTATGATGATTATAAGGCGGCGCTTAAGAATACACAGGGATTAGAGAGTGTAACAGCTCAGGTATCTGCAGTTCTTAAAGATAATGGCAATCTGCTCAGTCAGGCTCAAGGAAGCTTAAAGGCCAATTTGCAGAATGAAGCTGTAAGTGGAACTGTTAAGATTAGCGGCACAAAAGGTACAGAGTCCCTTAGTCTTTATAATCAGACTGACGGAGCCGTATTGAAAAGTGATGCTTCCGACATTTACTACGTCATGCAGGACAAGTCCGAGCAGAAAGATAAGAACTCCAAGAGCAAAGATGCAACATGGATTAATAATGAAGCAGAGACCGTAATTGATGCATTGGTAGGCAATTTACAGAATGAGGTCACATCAACCACTGCATCCGATGGCTCCAAGCACATTTCGCTGCAACTAGAAAGTGCGCAGATTCCTACGGTTGTCCAAGCTTTAGTTCCGATCGCTTTTAAACATGCTTCTGCTGTAGAAGAAAAACAGACTGAGAATAAACAGACTGATCCACAGGAACTTTTTCACCAAAGCCTGTTTGACTTCAAAGATCTATCACTGACCGAAGGTGTGCAAATTCAAAGCGTAAGCTTGAATGCTGACATTAACGCTGCAAATGAGCTTGAAAGCCAACAGCTTATCGTTACGATTACAGGTAAAGATGCCAGCGGTACAACGCATACACTTACCTCCAATCTGGATGTACAGCTATCTGGCTTCAATGGAACCACTCCTGATTCTATTGATCTGACGGGTAAACAAGTGAAGCCATTGCCTATGCATCATGGGGATCGTTTTCACGAATAAACGAAAAGCAAGTTGCAATTCTAAGCAATAAACAGCGGATAAGGTGCGTTTTGCTTTATCCGCCTGTTTATTACCAAAGGGGAGATAAGCTTGGAATGTATCGCTAAATTAAGCGGTTTGACGAAAGAATATCGGAATGGCCGAGGCATTAGGAATGTTGGGCTTGAGTTATATAAGGGTGACATTTATGGTTTGCTTGGCCCGAATGGTGCCGGCAAGACGACCCTGCTCAAGATGATGACGGGACTGATTGCCCCAAAGCAAGGCTCTGTAACCTTATTTGGCCACAATACGGAGCAATCCTTTGCTGCAGCCATGAGCAAGGTAGGCTGTATGATCGAATCCGCAGATTTCTATGATTATGTTACAGCAGGTCAATATTTGAAATCGGTGGCTAGTTTCTACCCCAATGTACAAAAGGAACGAATTCACGAGGTGCTTGAAATCGTTGGCCTCACTGCTAATGTTAAAGAAAAAATAAGACACTTCTCCACGGGCATGAAGCAAAAGCTGGCTTTGGCCGCTGCTATTATGCCATACCCCGAGCTGGTCATTCTGGATGAGCCGACGAATGGCTTAGATATTGAAGGAATCGTACTCTTTCGTGAACTGGTAACTCGTTTGTCGAAAACGGAGGGGATCACTTTTATCATATCCAGTCACATGATTCATGAGCTGGAGCAATTGTGCAATCGGGTGGGTATTATCTATGAAGGTGCGCTGATTCAGGAAGGAAACGTGTCAGAATTACTACAGGATATTCCCTCACTGGAGCAGTTCTATATCGGTGAGCTGCAAAAGGCGAAAGGGGGGCCACGGATTGTATAATTTACGCGCGGGACTTAAGAATGAATTAATGCTCATGCTGTATCGCCGGAAGACTCTGTTCTTCTTCATCCTAGCTGCTGCTATTCCAATTCTGCTGGCCCTGACTTTCCATGCGCTGCAGCCCATGTTGGGACTAGTCGCGGCCAGCTCCTCTTACCCTATACAAATGCTGAACCTTTACACGATCTTTATAATACCGCTGTTTCTATTCCTAACGATTGCTGACCTGTTCCCCCAGGAAATTTCGGCACGGACGCTCAAAATAGTCCTTCTGCGGCCCATCCATCGGTTTAGTGTGTACACGGCCAAAATTCTTGCTTTGGGGATAACAATTGCCGCTTTACTTCTTATTTTGGCAATAGTAACAAGCGCCTGTAATGCCTTTCTTGGGAGTCAGGAACTGGGAACGATAGACTGGCTTAGCTACGGAAAAGCATATATTGCCGCCTTTTTCTCAATGTGGGCACTCTCCGCAGTATTTGTGTTCGTTGCTCAATTTTTCCGAAGCGCTAGTGGATTTCTGGTATTTTCCATTCTTCTTTATGCGGCAGCCAAAGTGACCCCCTTCTTCCTAAAGGGTTTCTCCTCCTTTTCTCTAGCCTCCTATACGGACTGGTATATGCTCTGGTTAAGTCATTCCGTATCTGCTGGAAAGCTGATCACTTCATCTTTGTTTGTCACATCCGGATTAATCTTGTTTTTCACCCTAGGCTATATTCTCTTTGATCGTAAAGAAGCTTAATGACGGAATACGATACAGCCACATCTTGAGTTCTCTCTAAATGTTGTTTGCGGAAACATTTTAGGTGAGCGGGGATCGTGGTTTTTTTGTTACATTTTATATTGACACCATTGTCTATAGTGTATATATTACACATATACATTAAATACAATCACTCCGAAGGATGATGGTGCGATCACATGAACATATTGATAACGGGCACCTCGGGAGAGCCCATCTATGCCCAAATTGTAAGTCAGGTTCGCCAACTGATTTTGCAGGGGGAGCTAGTCTCTGGAACCGCACTTCCGTCGATCCGGTTATTGGCGAAGGACCTGCAGATCAGTGTCATTACCACTAAACGGGCTTATGAAGAGTTGGAACGGGAAGGGCTGATCAATTCGATCGTCGGGAAGGGCTCCTTCGTATCTGGTGCAGATCAGGAATTCATCCGAGAGCAGCGTCTGCGGATTATGGAGCACAAGATGAAGGAGGTTATCGACGAGAGCAGGCTACTCCGTATCAATTTTACTGAAATCACCGAAATGATGAAACTACTCTATGAGGAGGAGAAGGGATGAGTGACTCTATACAACTGAATCATCTGCACAAGAATTATGACCGCTTTGCGCTGCGGGATCTTACATTTTCCATTAAAGAAGGATATATTACCGGGCTGATTGGGCCTAATGGGGCAGGTAAGACAACAATAATCAAAATGATCATGGGGATGGTTCATCCCGATCAGGGCTCCATTTCGATATTCGGCCAAGAGAATTCCTCAGATGAGGCTTCAGTCAAGGACCGAATCGGGTATGTCTCAGACGAGAATTTCTTCTATGAACAGCTGACCCTGAAGCAGATGAAGAAGGTCATAGCCCCTTTTTATAGCCGCTGGGATGAAGAAGCTTACCGTAAGTACTTGGAGTTGTTCAAGCTCCCTGAGCTTAAGAAGATTAAGGAATTATCCAAAGGCATGAAAATGAAGTTCTCACTCGCAGTTGCTCTGTCGCATGGTTCGGAGCTATTAATTATGGATGAGCCTACCGCAGGTCTAGACCCTGTGTTTCGCCGAGAGCTGCTGGAGCTGCTAAGTGAACATATTCAGGATGAGAAGAAATCCATTTTGTTCTCTACACACAATACAGCGGACTTGGATCGCATTGCAGATTACATAGTGTTTATAAATGATGGCAGGCTTGTGTTTAATGAAACGAAGGAGGCCCTGCCAGAGAAATATATGCTCGTCAAAGGTGGCAAAGAGCTGTTAGACCGTGATGTACGTAAATGGTTTACTGGCATTCGTGAGACGGCACATGGTTTTGAAGGGCTGGTGGCCAATCGAATGGAAGGTGAACCGTATTTTAAGAATATCGCCATTTGTGAAACGCCGACGTTAGAGGAAATTATGTATTTTACCGTAAAAGGAAGCGTTATGCATGCATAATCTATTGTATCTGCTGCGAAAAGACTTCGTACTGCTTAAAAGTTTTATTCTGTTTGTGCTCCTATACAATCTATTTATGGCAGCTATTCAAATAGATAACTACTGCATGTATGCCGCCTTCCCATCGCTTTTGCTCCTAACCTGTTCCTGTTCGTACGATACACAACATCACAATCAGCGTTTTGTAATCAGCCTACCCCTAAGAAGACGTGAAATTGTTCGAGCCAAGTATTTAACGCTTGTTCCGTTTGCAACGTTTGGTGTAGCTTGCTCAGTAGTCCTATACATCGTGCTTAATATACTAGGACATTCGATAGACCCCGACTATTGGCGAGCTGTAGGTTTAACCTTATTTCTCATTCCATTGTTCGCAGCCATTTACCTACCCATCCATTACTGGATCGGTCACAAAGGTTCGCAGGTGAATATCATCTTCAATGTGGTTATAGTCCTAGCTACGATTAATGCGGGAAGCTCAGTTCAACAATCGCCGCTGCTCACTAAAATGCTCCATATACAGGTACAGGATCATCTGCAGCTGATAGGATTGACTGGAATCGTCTATCTGTTTATTCTATATGGTTCTTATGTAACTCAACTTTCGCAGCATGAAATCGGCAGATAAGCCTTGATGTAGCTGGGCAAAGCAGAGATCCAGTGCTGGAGTTGACTTTTAATCATAGCG
>NZ_WJXB01000004.1 GCF_009664975.1 Paenibacillus monticola | reverse complement strand
GTTGAAAGCAAGCTTTCAACAAAACTCCGCTCGACTTGCATGTATTAGGCATGCCGCCAGCGTTCGTCCTGAGCCAGGATCAAACTCTCCAATTTGTATTGAAAAGAGCGATTGCTCATTTTGAAACTGACGATTCATTAAATGAATCCTTAAAAATTAACGCGTTCCATTTGTTCAGTTTTCAAAGAACTTGCTCCCGGCAAATGAATGCTTCGTTTCTTGCACAGGAATTAGATCATATCATGTTAAGCTATATCTTGTCAACTTATTTCCTCATCGCTTGTGTTTCGTATATGCAATGTCTCGTAAGCACAAGAGATAATATATCATGTTGATTGGATGATTGCAACCTTTTTCTGAAATTAAATATCATGGCGTATAAACAGCCTTGATACAGCACAAATTGATTCCCATACTCCATTACATATGGCTAAAATAGAGTTTATCGTAATTTCATTTCATTGCATTCTATAAACAGCACCGAGAGGAGTTCAAATGAAAAACAATTCTAGCCCCGCTACATCTCATTCAAGTGGAGTGGACCAGGAGCAGCGTAATTTACAGCAGGCTACTATATATCGTATTTTGCTGGCCGTAAGTTTTGTTCATCTATTTAATGATTCTATTCAAGCCCTGATCCCTGCGATGTTTCCTATTCTCAAAAACAATCTGCTGCTCAGCTATGCCCAGATCGGCTGGATTTCATTTGCTCTGAACATGACGTCCTCAGTGATTCAACCCGTGATCGGTTATGCAGCAGACCGCAAACCCCGCCCTATTTTGCTGCCACTGGGCATGTGTTGCACCTTCGCGGGTGTGCTGCTCTTGGCTTTTGCCGACAATTATATACTGGTGATCTTTTCGGTCATGCTTGTCGGATTCGGCTCTGCTGCTTTTCATCCGGAGGGTATGCGTGTCGCTCATATGGCTGCAGGCTTGCGGAAGGGACTTTCACAGTCTATCTTTCAGGTGGGTGGTAATGCTGGACAATCTCTCGGCCCCCTTCTAATGAAATGGATCTTCATTCCTTACGGACAAATTGGAGCACTGGGCTTCACTTTGGTTGCTGCTGCCGGAATCGCTGTTCAAACCTATGTTGCACGGTGGTATCGGCAAATGTTGGATTCGGGCTACACCTTCCGCAAAAAGTCTACGACACATAAACTGGATGCTGCCCGTAGCAAAAGTATTCTGAGTGCAACTATTATTCTCGTCTTTCTCGTCTTTGTCCGGTCTTGGTATGGTGCATCTATAGGAAGTTATTATAGCTTCTACTTAATGGATCAATACAACATGAAACTGGATGACGCACAAATCTATATTTTCATGTATCTAGCGGCTGGGGCTGTGGGAACTTTTTTCGGTGGCCCACTTGCTGACCGTTTCGGACGACGAAACCTCATCCTGATCTCCATGGTGGGTACGGTGCCATTCGCGCTGGCCCTGCCTTTTGTCAATCCATTCTGGGCGGCTGTTCTACTGCTGATCGGTGGTTTCGTGCTCTTGTCCAGCTTCTCCGTTACCGTTATATACGCACAGATGCTTTATCCAGGTAATATCGGTACTGTTTCCGGTCTTATCACAGGTCTAGCTTTTGGGCTTGGAGGGATCGGTTCGCTGGTCATCGGCAATCTCATTGACTACATTGGCATTTCGAAGGTATTCGTCGCCTGTGGCTTCCTCCCACTGCTTGGCTTGCTTGCTCTGCGGCTCCCTAGTGATAAGAAGCTGGAAGGATGGGCGGCTGATTGATGAGAAGAAATTATTCAATAGCCGATTTTTGCTGTACAATTAGTTAAAACTTTAATGATCGTCATAGTTCGAGCAGGAGAGGAGGAATAACAGATGAAAAAAGGATTAGAGCGGCTCCGTAAAGGCTATGGAAAAAAACTGGTCTCTATTCATATGTGGAATGCATGGTTAGTCCTATTTCTGGCTTTGAGTGGTTTATTACTGCTGGGAGGCTTCTGGCGGGAAATACTGGGTGAAGGACGGGTATGGCTAAAATGGGCTCATATATATTTGGGACTAGTGCTGCTTATTCCGGTAGTCTATTATTTGCTGCTGGCAGTCAAGCATTGGCGCAGGCTAAAGGGGAAAACCTCGCAAAAGGCCAATGTAATCTTCGTGCTTATACTACTGGTTGGATGGATTGTATCCGGCATTGTGCTCTGGCAATTCAGACTTACCGGGCCAAGAGCTTCCAACGCTGCGCTATTTATACATGATCTTCTAACCTGGGTCGGACTTCCAGTCATCATCTACCATTCCATCACTAGAACCAAATGGTTGAAAGAGCCACAAAAACGAACTATTACCTCGGAAAAGGATGTCACCGGAGAGGTCCACAAAGGTGTACATGGAAACTCCACTCCACCTTCCAAACCCCAGCCTGTCTACACACGCCGTGGCTTCATTAAAATCGCCGTTGGGGCAGGAATAGCAGTTACTTTAGGTCCTACCTTTGTTCGTTGGATGGGAAGAGCTTTTCAGCTTCCTAGTATGGAAGAATATGCAGCTGATAATGCCAACTCTCTGCTGCCCGAACCTGTTCCGCTGCCCCAGTCTGCTCCACCCATCGGCGGAGGCGCAGAAGGCAGCTTCAGGGTATATACTGTAACGGATATTCCTTCCTTTGATAACTCTAACTGGTCATTTACCATCGACGGTCTGGTCGACAAGAAGCTAAGCTGGAATTGGGAGCAATTCGTGGCCTTACAGCGCGAAGTCCAAGTCAGCGATTTCCACTGTGTTACCGGCTGGTCCGTCTACAAAAATACATGGGAGGGCATTCCCCTCTCCAAGCTAATTGACATGGCAGGTGTTCAGAATCAAGCAGCAACCGTCAAGCTATACTCCGGTGATGGAGTCTATACGGACTCTCTAACCATGGCCCAAGCTCGCATGGAAGATGTTATGGTTGCTGTAATGCATGACGGCAAGCCGATCTCGAATCAACTTGGCGGCCCTGTACGTCTTGTTACCCCACAAATGTATGCTTATAAGTCGGTTAAATGGCTGAACCGGATTGAACTGATCCAGGAGGAGCATATCGGCTATTGGGAGCAGCGGGGCTATGATAATGATGCTTGGTTACCTGGTGCGAATAAAGTGTAGCAGAAGGATGCATCTCTTCCGATTAATGCGAAATAATACAAAGCCTCTATTCGCCAATATAAGGCGTTAGAGGCTTTGTTGTTTGTTGTATATTACATTGCTTTAAAGGATGCATCGTATAGTCGAAACATGGTTTTGTAACCCGATTCATCTATTTTGATGCCTACGTCCAGCCTTCCAGTGATCTGCAGCGGACCCGATGTATACCTGAGTTTGACGTCGTCGGGTACAAACACGATCATGATCTTGTTCCAGTAAGTCTCATCACCATTATCGAAAGGACACTCGGCGCCCGGCTCTGGAATCAGCAAGAACCAGTTCTTATCGAACGAAAGAACCTCACCCATAAATCCCTTGATCGTAACCTTGCTGCCGCTAAGATCCCAAAATCGCTCCGAAGGTCTGCTCTGGTCACTGCCATCAAAGAAATATTCCCAGCTAATGTCTGTAGTCCCTGACGTAGGGGAACTATCTTTGCTTGGGGAGGGCTCCGATACAACAGTAGTGGCTGGGTCCTTTGTTGTGATCAATTCGTTATCCGTTGGACTGCTGACCGTGACTTCATCAGTGCTCTTAGCGTTTACAGGCACTTCAGTTTTTTGGGGTGAACCCGATGTTGATTGGGCTACAACTTTAGACGTCGGTTTAAGTGTAGTCTTCGCAGAGGGTTCGGGCGATGGTTGCACCTCAATCTGCAAGGATTCCGCAGCAGAAGATCCTACTTGTTCTAAAGCTCCAGTATCTTGACTAGGCTTAAGAACCGGCGGGGGAACCTTTTCTTGAACAGGCATCGATCGCTCTGGTATAACAGGAGAAGGCGTAATGCTACCGTTAGTGGTATTAGCTTCAACCGTAGTTGATTTAACAGCTGCCTCGGTCTCTTGGAAAGTTTCAACTCCGGAAGCAAATGACTCTCCTTCACCTTCGGTCTTAGTATCTTGGCCGCATCCCTGAAGCAGGAGCGCCCCTAATGACGCCACCGCGATCAGGATGAACCATCTCCGTTTTATATTCAACCTGAGTACCTCCTACGATTTGAACAAAGCCAGCGGATGGAGTCTATACATTCTGAAGGCAGGCCCAAGCGAAGAGAAGAGGCCAATACAGAGAGTACCTAATACTATCCACCCATGATTCGTCGTCCAATGATAAGGATCGATTTGAATGCCTGCTTGGGAGAAGAAAGCATCCTTCAATAGGAATGCCCCCAAATGTCCCAGCAGCAGACCGACTATAAGTCCCGTTGCCGTAATCAGCAGACCTTCAGTTGTTAAGGTCATCCACACATAAGCTCTCGATTTGCCAAGAAGGCGCAAAAGTCCAACATCCTTGGTACGTTCACCCACAGCTGCGATAAGTGACAGCAGGATGGATATAGCGGCCAGCAGGATACATAGAGCAGTCAGCACCCCGATCAGTCGCGAACCCTGATCCACAGCATTCAGGACATCCGAAACAGCTTTGCTTGTATATGCTGCTTGGACTCCATTAGATCCATCCAGCGTCTGCTTCAGGTTATGGGCTCCGAGCAAACTGTTCGGTTTCACCAGTACAGCCGTAATTTCCCGTTCCTCTTCCGCGAGGTTGTGTACAGCCCAGGCATAATCCACAGTGGTAAATACCGCACGGTCGTCGGGGGAATAGAGCGTCGGGAGAATGCCGACAACGGTGTAAAGAAAGCTTTTGTGATCATGTTCCTCACCCGCTACCTCATCTTCATGCTCATGCTCGACAGCTGCACTATCTTCAAAATCATCATGTTCTATCTCTTCACCTGCTAGGCTCTCCTCTTGAACAAGCCCATGTGCACCCGTGAACGTATCCCCTATCTTTAATCCAAGCGTCTGTGCTACATAAGAGCCGACGATCGTTTCGCCCGTATGTGCGTAGATTGCTCCTTCTTGAAGCTTGCGGTCTCCATATCGCGTCATGAAATATCCAGGATCAATACCCACAACGGGAAATCCGTTATAGTTATCGCCCGTTGTCATTGCATACGCCTTGTCGACCCCACTATCCAATCCTACCTGATCCAGTACAGCAAGCGGAATATTCCCGGTGGGAGCGCCAATATGATAAAAGGTATTCAGTACCAGTTGGGTTTCACTGCCCTCTGCACCAATTACGAGATCAAATGGACCGTATCCCTTTTTGGCTCCCTCTTCAACGCTATCCCGAGACAGCGACAACAGAACAATAAAAGATACCGTGATTGCCACTGCACAAACTGTAAGCAATGATAGGAACCGTCGATGCAGCACATTACGAAGCGTTAATCTAAAGAGGCTCATACACTGACCTCTTTGTGCATTTCAAGTTTGGCCGGCATACTTCCAGTTGCTTCTCGCATCCGGTTGATATCATGAATGTGTAAACATTTGGGGAACCGGTTCGCCATATTCAGATCATGAGTTACAACAATTAACGTATGAGCGCCGGAACTACTGAGATCCAGCAAAAGAGAGGCTATTTCGTCCGCCGTCTCCCAGTCCAGACTACCGGTTGGCTCATCAGCGAGCAAAAGCGGCGGTTCATTGACAAGCGCACGCACAATCGCCACACGTTGCTGCTGCCCACGCGACAACTGGGATGGAAGATGACTGCCGCGGTCCTGCAGTCCTACCCGCTCTAACCAGCCATCTACTTTAGCTTTTTTCACCTTGGACGGCATCCGGCCAGTCATGGCAATCTCCACGTTTTGTCTCGCTGTCAGCGAAGGAATGAGATGGAAATCCTGCAGCACATATCCGATATTGTGGGCGCGGAAGGCATCCCACTCTGACTCTTTCAGATCATGAAGCGGCTGGCCCTCCATATATATCTCACCGCGATCCGGCCGCAAAATACCGCTCACCAGGTGAAGAAGCGTGCTTTTACCAGAACCACTGGGTCCAGTAATGGCCAACTTCTCCCCTTTGGCGACTCTCCATTCAGGAATATTCAGAATGGGGACTGCTCGGCCGTCCACTTTAAATTGTTTCTCCAATGCACGAATATGCAGCAATCCCTTCCCTCCTATCGCTAAATAACGGACTTAATATTTTATCGCAGTACAATTCGCTCGGACAGTGCGTCCCACTTCAACGTTTTACCCGTCAATTGGCTGAAGGCTGCCAGGGGTAGATACAGTTTTCCATTATCAATGTCCACCGTATAAGCCGCGTCTTTGCCGTTAAGTTTAGCGGTTGTGGCAGTAAGGTTAACCTCAATTGAATTTTTGGCAAGTGTCAGTTTCGCAGCTGCCGTATCTCCCTTATAAGTTCCTCCCAAAGCGATAGCTAATGCTTCAGCAGGATAGAGAACCTCATTGTCGCGGCTGATTTTAAACTTAGGATACAAATATTTGGATTGCAGTTCTGTAGAGCGTTTGTTTAAATCCAAACCAAGAATAGCGGCGCTTGCTTTGGCGATTTGTGTATTATCCACTTGACCATCCACTTGATCTGCAATTGGACCATATGCCCAAATTCCCACATCAACAGCGGAGTGTCCATGTCCAGACCAGCCAACCAATAGCCGTTTGGATATCACCGCATTGTATGCTCCTTCGCGTTTATACGAGGAACCATCTCCAGCCATGATCTGTTGGACCTCTTCATCGGTAAGGTCAGTGATCCATGTATTAGCAGTTACAATACTGCGGATTTCTTCAGGAGTGATTGCAGCTTCAAGGGCGGCAGCAAGGCTTTCCGAAGAGTGTTTTTGCTTATCCCATAGATCGATGTTAATTTCATAAATGTTATCACGAGATAAAGAAAGTCCACCTGTTTCGTGATCTGCTGTGACCACAACAGAAGTATTTCCGTCTTTCTTCGCAAAATCAATAGCTGCTTTGAAGGCAGCATCGAAATCCAGCGTCTCCTGCACCATCGTCGGCAGATCGTTGGCATGTCCAGCGTGGTCAATACGACCGCCCTCGATCATCATTACAAAGCCGTCTTTATCTGTGGACAATATATTGAGTGCCTTGGATGTCATTGCCGCTAAACTTGGAATTTCCGGTGTGCGATCTGGGACATAAGCCACGTGGGAGCTACCGAACAAACCGAGTACTTTGGTGGTTTTGGAAGTCAAAGCATTCAGGCTGCTTGTGTTCTCGACAAGGGTATATCCTTTGGCTTGAAAATCAGCAAGAATGTTCTTGTCTGTGCGTTTACCTTTCTCGTCTTTCGTTATAAAAAACTGTTTGCCTCCACCCATTAAAACGTCGACGCCACTCTCCAAATATTGTGAAGCGATGGCCGATTCGTTGTCACGGCTACGGACATGGGAAGCATATACAGCAGGAGTAGCATGAGTAATTCGGGCAGTAGTAACAAGTCCGGTCGCCTTGCCGTTATTCTCAGCCGCTTCAATAATAGAAGCAAAAGGTTTAGATACATCCTCATTTGAGACACTGATGCCTGCGTTATAGGTCTTGTGGCCTGTTGCAAAGGCGGTTCCCGCAGAAGCGGAATCCGTTACAATACCTGAGACAATTTTGCCGCCGTCCTCACCACGATCTGCATATGTGGTTGCCTGTCCGACATAATAAGGATCAAGGTTAAGATGACTGGTTCCCTTTGTATATTGCTGGAAATAACGTGTGGCGGAGACTTGAGCGGGTCCCATGCCATCGCCAATCAGAACGATAAGGTTTTTGGACTGGGCTTTAACAGTGACCATTTTCGTATTCTGGCTTTGCGCCGCTCCGACAATTGTAGTACCTGAAACTACTGCAACAGCCAATCCCCCGATGACCATACTTTTCATGAATTTATTCATTTCATTCCCCTTCCTAATGATCAAGATCTTCATCAAGCTTAACTTCCAAATATTAAGCAATTGTCAAAACAAGTATGTCTTTGTATTAAATCAGCATATATTCATACATTAACTTCTCAATATGAAGCGTTTAGTTCTTCGAGTTTTGGTTTTATAAAAAAAAGGGCCCCGCTTCTCATTCGTCTAGAACGAATGAGAAGCGGGGCCTCTGCTTGTGTGGATCTATGACATTGCTTGCTTAACCTTCCAGCAGCCTGATTAGTTCATCCTCATCATCTATTACCTGAATGCCCAGCTGCTGTGCTTTGGCTAGCTTGCTGCCTGCCTTCTCGCCGGCGATGACCAGATCCGTTTTCTTAGAAACACTGCCGGATACCTTCGCACCAAGCGCCTCCAGACGTTCTGCGGCTTCCTCGCGCGTAAGCTTTTGTAAGGAGCCGGTTAAGACTACTGTTTTGCCGCTGAAGAAAGAATTCGTACTCACTAGACGCGGGGCCTCTGGCGCCTTCGCCTGTACACCCAAGTCCAGCATCCGGTTAATACTTGTTACCACGAAAGGATCTGCAAAAAAGTTCACAATGCTCTCAGCAACAATACCTCCGATGTCCGGCAAGCCGGCCAACTCTTCCGCACTTGCGTTCATCACAGCATGCAAATCACGGTAATGTTCAGCCAGCATCTTGGTCGTAGCTTTGCCTGTGTTCGGAATCCCGAGCGCAAAGAGGAACGAAGCAAGATCCCGCCCTTTACTATCCTCCAAGGCCTTCAGTAGATTATCCGCCTTCTTCTCTCCGAAACGATCCAACTTTACCAGTTGCTCAAAGTTCAGCTCGTACAGATCGGCAGGCTCACGTACATTCAGTTCCTCGTTCAGCAGTCCTGCCGTCTTGTCGCTGAAGGTCTCAATATCCATCGCATCCCGTGAAGCAAAATGAGTGATCCGGCCAATGATCTGCGGCTTGCAGTCCAGCTTGTTATTGCAGAAGAGATGCGCACCGCGCATTTCCAGCGGGAACCCGCAGGAGGGGCAATTCTCAGGGAAAATAATCTCCTCTCCATCGCTCTCTTCGGTTACCTTGCCCAGAATTTCCGGGATAACATCATTAGAACGCCGAATGAAGACCCGTGTTCCCAGCGCATGCTTCAGGTTCTTACGTTCAATATCGCCAACATTGTTCAGCGTACAATTCTGGACAGTTACACCAGCAAGCTCTACCGCCTCTACTCGGGCCAGCGGAGTGACTTTACCGGTACGGCCTACATTCCAGCTCACGGACTCCAATATGGTCGTTGTTTCTTCAGCCTCGAATTTGTAAGCGACCGCCCAGCGTGGGAACTTATCTGTGTAGCCAAGGACTTCACGAATGCGGAAATCCGTCACCTTGATCACCGCGCCATCAATAAGGTAGTCGAGACCCGCGCGACTCTCTTCGATCTCAGCTAACTGCTCAGTGACTTCATCAAAGGTATTATAGTAGGTAAGATACGGATTCACTTTAAAGCGATTATTCCGCAGAAAAGCCATCATTTCCTGATGATCTGCGAACTGTTGTCCCTCTACATAACCTACATTATAAAAAAATGCGGTCAGCCGCCGACTGGCAGTCGTCTTGGGATTAAGGTTGCGCAGTGCACCGGCTGCACCGTTACGTGCATTTTTCAGCGGTTCAGCCGCCCGTGTGTTGTAATCGGCCAGCACAGACAGATTCATCATTCCCTCGCCTTGTACTTCAATAACGCCTGCTTTATAAGGAATCGTTAACGGTACCGATTGGATCGTCTTCACCTGCGCCAGTATACCTTCACCCGTTACCCCGTTGCCCCGTGTCGCCGCCTGAACAAGCACACCCCCACGATAAGTCAGATTAAGAGTCAGACCATCGAACTTCAGCTCTACCGCATAACAGGGTTCGGGCAGAGGATTCTCGGGGTTTTTGCTATTGTAATCATTGACCAAGCGGAGCACCCGAGTATTCCAGCTGCGCAGCTGTTCAATATTCTGTGCCTTGTCCAGACTCCAGAGCGGTGCCAGATGCCGATGCGGCGTAAAGCCCTTCAGTAGTTCGCCCCCTACACGCTGAGTTGGCGAATCCGGCAACACAAAACCACTCTCTGCTTCCAGCGCCACAAGTTTGTCATATAGAACATCGTATTCTTTATCGCTGATTTGTGGTGCATCCAGCGTGTAATAATGATAGTTATACTGATTCAGTTCCTCTACAAGCTCTTCCATTGTATGCATATCATCCATACAGGCACATCCCTCCGTCAATAAGTTCCCTGCGGTTATTATATTTCAAAAACACATTCGGTAATCGCAGACCCATTATTCGACTTTGGTGATCGGTGCAAACCCTGCTAAGAGGCGCTTCACACCAACAGGTGCCGGAAAAGCAATCTGCAGCTCCGTATCGTTGCCGCTGCCTTTCACGGACACCACAGTGCCGATGCCCCATTTGCCGTGAGATACCTTGTCACTGGCCTTGTAGTCGCCGGAAGCTGCTGCCCCCGCCTCACCAGGAGCGCGCTGCGCCCCGGTGGTCACGACCACGCGGCCCTGACCCGGCGCCGCTGACGCCGTGCTTCCGCTAGAACCGGCACGCCCGCCGCCTGCTGGCGTTGCCCCTGCGGCCCCGCCTTGGCCGCCAAAGTTCCCTCGGCCGCCGCCGCTGAAGCCGCGGCCGCCATAGGCACCGCCTACCTCCGCGCCTCCGCGCCGGAAGCGGTCTGATTTCATGTCGGTATCTTCCTTCAGTTCCTCCGGAATCTCCTCCAGAAAACGGGACGGCGGATTGGCATTCGTCCGTCCGAATAGGGTACGCACCCTTGCACAAGAGAGAAACAACTGTTTCTCTGCGCGGGTGATGCCTACATACGCGAGCCGTCGCTCTTCCTCCAGCTCGTCGTTATCCTGAAAGGCGCGGCTGTGCGGGAACACGCCTTCCTCCATCCCAACGATAAATACCGTTGGGAACTCCAGTCCCTTCGCGCTATGCATCGTCATCAGGACCACTGCATCGCTGCGATCCTCTTCATCGTCGTTCACACTGTCGATGTCGGCGATGAGCGCCAGATCCGTAAGGAAGGAGACCAACGACTTGTCCTCGTTATTTTTCTCAAACTCCATGGTCACGGACAGAAACTCATCAATATTCTCCAGCCGGGAACGGGATTCGAGTGTGTTCTCATTTTGCAGCTCCAGTCGATATTGGGAGAGCTCTAGTATTTTCTCCGTCAGTTCGGTCACGGACAGAAACTCCACCATGCGGTGCAAGGCTTCAATCATGTCATAGAACTCGACCAGCGTATTCCGCGTCCGTCCCGCAAAACCTAGATCATCCACCGTTTGCAACAACCGGAAGATCGAAATGCCTCGCTCACCAGCCGCTGCGGCCAGCTTACCAACCGTTGTATCGCCAAGACCCCGCTTAGGAACATTGATAATACGCGTCAAACTGATATCATCATCGGGATTGGACAACAAACGCAGGTAACCCAGGATGTCCTTGATTTCTTTACGATCGTAGAACTTGATGCCGCCCACGATCTGATAGGGGATATCTGATTTGATCAGAATTTCCTCGATCACGCGCGACTGAGCATTTGTACGATACAGAATCGCGTGATTCTGATAGGCCTGGCCTTTTTTGACACTTTTACTAATCTCTCCGGTTACAAAATAGCCTTCATCATGCTCCGAGTCGGCGCGGTATACCTTGATCTTCTGGCCTTCCTCCGAGTCTGTCCACAGCTTCTTCGGCTTACGGCCGGTATTCAGCGCGATAACCCCATTAGCCGCATTCAGAATATTAGAAGTTGATCGATAGTTCTGCTCCAGCAAAATGGTCTTGGCTTCGGGATAATCCTGCTCGAAATTAAGAATGTTCGTAATATCCGCTCCGCGCCAGCGATAAATGGACTGATCACTATCGCCTACGACGCAAATCCGGTGATGGCCTTCAGCCAGCATCTTGCACAGCATATATTGCGCTCTATTCGTATCCTGATACTCATCGACATGAATATATTTGAATTTCTTCTGATAGAAGTCCAGCACTTCTGGTACTTCATCGAACAATTGGATCGTCTTCATGATCAGATCGTCAAAATCCAGCGAGTTGTTAAATCTTAGCTTCTTCTGGTACAGTGCGTACACTTTGGCAATCAGGCCTTCAAAATAATCGCCGACCTTCTGCTCATATTGGGCTGGAGTGATGAGTTCATTCTTGGATGCACTGATGGCAGCCTGCACAGCTTTTGGCTCAAATTTCTTCGTATCTATGTTCAGGTCCTTCATACAATTGCGGATAACGGATAATTGGTCTGTTGAATCCAGAATAGAGAAATTGGAAGTGAATCCAATCCGCTCGATATCCTTTCGCAAAATACGTACGCACATGGAGTGAAAGGTAGATACCCAAATATCCCTGCCCTCAGGTCCGACCAGCTTGGATACACGCTCCTGCATCTCCCGAGCTGCTTTATTCGTAAATGTAATCGCGAGAATCGCCCAAGGTGGAGCTTTGCGATTCGCTATCAACCAAGCAATGCGGTGGGTCAGGACTCTCGTCTTGCCGCTGCCCGCGCCGGCCATAATTAGCAATGGACCTTCGGTGGCTTCGACAGCCTGCCGCTGCGGGGGATTCAGCCGGCTTACGGCCTCTTGTATGTTAACAGGTTGCATGTGTAACATGCTCCTCTCTGAATAAACTACTAATCATATTTCAATTGCTGCGTCTTCTGCACAGTCTCAACAGTAAGCAGCGCCTGCTGCATATCACGATAAATTATATTTCCAACAACTACGGTATCGCACAGGGCTGCCGCCTGTTCAGCCTCATGCACGGAAGTAATTCCGCCTCCATAAAAAAGCTGACCATATTCTACGGTCTCACGCACCGTGCGCACTGTATCCATATCTCCGAACATCCCGCTGTATTCCAGATAGACGATCGGCAGCGACATCAGCTTGTCCGCAACCTGCGCATAAGCAGCCGCTTCGGCAGCACTAAGGGAGGTTTCAGCACTTGTGAGGCGAGCGACAGAGGAATCGCCGTTCAGCACAATGTAACCTTCGGTCAGCAGCAGGTCCCACGGAATAAGGAAACCATAACGTTCGATAGCTCTACGATGCTGGCCTACAATCCAATCCGGGTCCGGCGTATTCAGCACCATGGGAATTAAGTATAGATCAAACCCAGGTACTGCCGCTTCCAGATCAGATACCTCCAAGGCACATGGCAGATCATATTGCCTAACTCTAGACAGTAGCTTAACTGTGTTCGCATAGGTTATACCCGTTGAGCCACCGATCAGCAGAGCATCCGTTCCCGAAAGGCAGATCGCCTCAAGATCCTGATCCCCCAGCTCACGGTCCGGGTCTAGCTTAAATACGTGCCGCCAAGGCTTTATCATTTGCTGCACTAATTTCATGATCGTCCATCCTCATTATTCAATATGGGCAGATCAAAAATTCCCTTGCTGCCCGCAAAAGATATAACTCTAGTCTAAGCCAGTACAAAGGGGAGTGTCAATTTAAACAGCAAAAAAAGGCGAACGTTTTTTCGCCTTTTTTTTGAATTAGTAGTATGAATGATTAAAATAATAAATCCAAATCATCCTCGGAGATGAAATCGCTATAGAAACCGTCCACACCCAACTTGTCCATCTTCTGAATCTCTTCTTCATCATTAACAGTATGCACATACACCCGGGATCCAGCCTGCTGCAGCTTATTCACAAAGCTGGTTGTAGCCCGTTCGACAGGCATTGTAATATCCACCCCTGTATCGCGGACAAAATCAATGACCTGTTCATCCGTATCCTGCGATTGGTAAAGTGTATAAATCACCGTAGGAAAAGAATATACAGCCTTAAGCTCTGCCAGCATAGCACGACTGTAAATTTGTGGAACGATCCTATTTAGCAGTGCCGGGTCTCGACGCTTAGCAGCTTCTGTCAACCTTTTGAACTCCTTCATCACTAGACCCGAATCGAACTCCTTCGTGTCCGTAACGATATAGGCATCAGGATAATGCTGCAGGAGATCGAGAATCTTCTCCAAATCCAGCGGTGAGTAGAGATCCAGGATCGGACTGTTCATGAATTCTGCATACCCGAGTGCCGATCCCTGCTCCTTGGCAGATAGAACCTTCTGTTGTCCCAGTTCTTTGCTCATATTGCCCGTCCATTCATGACGAGCGACTAGCTTATCATCGGAGGTGAACAGCAAATCCGTTTCAAATACCCGGGTTCCCTGCTCGTAGTTAGCCACAAAGGCCTCAAAAGCATTCGTATAGGCATGACCATCGATTCCGCCCATAGCATGAGCTACGATTCGAGTAGCCGCGAAGCCGGTGGCCGGTTGTTTATCATCTTCTTTTCCCAGAGTAACAATAAGTAGAAGTGCCAGTCCCAACACGGCAATCACAGAAGTAACAGTTTTGTAGTTTCTCATAATAAAAGAACAATACCCCGCTCTGCCATAGGCAAAACAGGGAATTTATATCAAACGTCAATTATGATTGCAGTAGTATGAGAATTCAATAGGCATTCTTGTTCCTAAATCCATTCCAGATCGTTTTGAAAATAATGCGAATATCGAACAGCAGCGACCAATTCTCGATATAAAAGATATCATGGTTAATTCGCTCTTCAATCGAGGTGTCTCCCCGTAATCCGTTGCTCTGAGCCCAGCCCGTAATACCAGGACGCACATGGTGCTTCACCATATACTTGGGAATCTCGTCACGGAATTGCTCCACAAAGAAAGGGCGTTCCGGCCGTGGACCTACAACACTCATATGTCCCATCAATACATTAAAAAATTGCGGAAGCTCATCCAGACTCGTCTTGCGGATAAAAGTGCCGAACCGAGTTCTACGAGGGTCTATTGGCGTGCTCCAGCCCGTATCTTCGATGCCATCCTGCTGCATCTTCATTGATCTGAATTTATACATAAAGAAATGGCGTCGATTCAAGCCCACTCGTTCCTGTCTGAATATTACCGCACCCGGAGACGTCAGACGTACACCCAGCGCAACGATCAGCATTACAGGCGACAACATAATAATCGCAAACAGGGAGAACACAATATCAAACAGTCGCTTGGCCATCTGGTTGCCTGCCATATCCAGCGGAATATCACGCACATTAATCATAGGCATACCTGCGAAGTTATCGAAATAGGGACGGGCCGGCAAATAATCAAAAAAGTCCGGGATAATCAGCGTACGCACTCCGGCTTGCTCACAAGCTCCAATAATAGCAGGATACTTGGAGTGTGCATCCAGCGGCAGCGCCAGAATGACCTCATCCACAGGCAACAGTTCAAGCATTCCTGACAGCTGATCTACCGTTCCGAGAATAGGCTTATACCGCTGCTCCTCAATGCCATCCCAGGTATGATAATCATCCAGGAAACCAATGGCTTCATAACCAAGCTCAGGATACTGCTCCAAGTTATTGTAGAATCTTTTGCCAAGTGTACCTGCGCCGAGAATGAGCACAAACTGACGGTTAAAACCTTTCTCACGCAAAGACTTCAGCATCTTCTTCAATACATAGCGGTACAGCATAATTGAAAGTATATTGAAGCCCATATAAATTGTAAGATAGGTACGGGAGATATCGATTTCTTTGACAAAGAACATCAGGCCCAGCAAGATAAAGATCCCTATAACATGCACCTGGAAAATCTTCAGAAATTCATCGACAAAACGTTTCTTACGCTTCGGCAAATACAGTGATAATATAATGCCAATCAGCACGGCAATACCACCATAAATAAGGCTCCAATACGAGTAGGACTCAACGGGTAGCGGATTCTCAAAATCCATCCAACCGCTCTTGAACTTCAGCCACCAGGCCGCCAGAAAGGACAGCTGGATGACAATAAAGTCGGTAATCATATACAGCTGTGTTAAAAACCTCTGATTACGGCGGATCATAATCTCACCTCAGTATTCGATTCAGTACGGGTATCTGCAGAAGCAGACAGGCTTTGTGCAGGAAGAGGAACTGTTTTTGGAACGGTTAACGCGTTACGCAACAGTGAAACGGTAAACTTTACACCCACTCCGGCATATACTGCTCCATTTATCATACTGTTGTACCGCTTGCTATAATGCTTACGATGAAATAAAATCATGGCCCGATGGAATTCATAAACGATCTTGAAGGGTCTACGTCTTGCACTTCCACCCTTAAGATGGATGATGGAGGTCTGCGGATAATAATGAATCCCCCAGCCCGCCTCTTTAATTCTGTAGCACCAGTCGAGATCCTCACCGTACATAAAAAATTCCTCGTCCAGCCCACCAACCTGGTCTATCGTCTTCCGCCGCAGCAGCATAAACGCACCGACGAGACAATCTACCGGATAATCAAGATCGGGGTCCAGATAACCCAGTTGATAGCCATTGAACTTAGGACGGTCCGGAAAAAGCTTACTAAAGCCAAAAGCATAATAGAAGGAGGCTGACGGTGTTGGAAAACCCCGCTTGCATGCCTTGTCCAGCGAACCATCCGGCAAAATAACCTTGCAGCCAGACGCCCCCAGATCAGGTCGGCTGTCCATGAAGGCAACCATCGTCTCTAGCGTATCCCTGCGCACCACCGTATCTGAATTGAGCAGCAGTACATACCGCCCGGAAGCAACCTCAATCCCCTGGTTATTACCACGGGCAAAACCGATATTCTCTTGGTTAGCAATCAGCATCACGCCTGGAAACTCTCTACTTATCGTCTCTACTGAATCATCATGGGAATTGTTGTCTATCAAAATAATCTCATAGGAAAAGTTCGTTTCCGAGTCATACACCGACCTCAAACAATCCATCGTCAACCGGCACGTGTTGTAATTGAGAATTAGTATGCTGACATCTACATTCAATGTAATAATCTCCTGACAAAAATAGTAATCTATCGACAAATATTATAACACAAAACCTCCTTGAAAAGAGAGTCCTTTTCAGGGAGGTTTTTCCATAAGTGTATTGAGTTTAGACTCTTGCCTATTAACCTCTGCGCAGCAGCTTTACTCTAGCCTGTATAATCTTCCGCTTCTGTCTAAGCTGTGGCAACTGTCTAAAAAAGGATGTCCACGCCTTGATTAACTGCGGCTCCTTTATTAGCATATAACCGTGTGCTGCAAGCTCATAGGGTAGCGAGACTACTAGCGTCTTCAGCAATGTGCGCGCTCGTTCATTTTTATAGATCATTTTATAGCGGTTAATATAAGAAATTCGTCGGATAAACATCGGCTTGCTATCCCGCCCAGACGTTTTCCAGCCGCGCTCATGGTATCCGATTGCTTCCGCATCGTAATACCCCTGCCAGCCCAGCAGTTGCGCACGCCAAGCCACATCCACATCTTCCTTATAGGCAAAAAAGTCACCATCAAAAAACTCACCATCGACACTGACATCATCGATCAAACGCCTGGAGTACATCGCCGCTGCCCCGGATACTCCGAATACAGGTCCAGATTGCTGCCAATTAACCGCCAGTTCCCCAGCACCTCGGTCAAATGCACGCCGAGCCTTATTCATTCGCAGTCCTGTGCTATCGACAAGCTGAGGATCAGCCTTCAATAAAAGCTTGCCTGTAGCACTTCCGATTAACGGATTGGCCTCCATCCTCGCAACGAGTCTGGATACATAGTCAGGTGCAAGCGTCAGGTCAGGATTAAGGATAAGGCAATAGTCTGATTTAGTAGCATCTATAGCCTGGTTATGGGCAGGGGCGAAGCCGGTATTGGTTGGGTTTGGCAAGAGTAGGAAGCTGGGACAGTTGACTTCGACACTTGGTGCGGAAGCAGCCTCTAGCTTGTTATAGAATGCTCTGACTTTCTCAACACAGCCATCTCCCGATGCATTATCCACCACAACTATTTGTTCAATCGGATAATCCTGTGCTAGTACAGC
Source organism: Paenibacillus monticola (assembly GCF_009664975.1). Lineage (GTDB taxonomy): Bacteria > Bacillota > Bacilli > Paenibacillales > Paenibacillaceae > Paenibacillus_AQ > Paenibacillus_AQ monticola. The sequence goes on along the minus strand of NZ_WJXB01000004.1, from coordinate 639,868 downwards.
TGTCAGACATTCGATAATATCGTCCGCGCTATTGTAGGTAACGATATGTATGCTTACTGATTTGTTGTTCATACTCATCCTCGAATTCTTTATTTCAAATGCTGAAGCTGTTATTCTCTGGCTGTTTCTTTCTATTATAGCGAAAATAAACAAAAAACTCCCGTACCGTTATAAACGATAGGGAGTTGTACATGATACTCTACTATTCCTTTAGTTCCAGCAAAAAATCTCTTAAACCCTCACGCCAGTGGCGTATATCCTGAAAACCATTTGTCCGGATGGACAAATGGTCCATTACCGAATTGCGCGGACGTGGCGCTGGACGTGGAAACTGCTCTGTTCCGCAAGGTTCAATCTTGGCTGTAAAGCTTAAGCCCAGAATATCCTCTGCCTCGGCAAAAATAGCACCCGTAAACTCATACCACGTGCAGGCTCCACTGTTAGAAGCATGGTAGACCCCGTATTTCTCCGTCTGGATCAGCTCAAGAATGAATTTCGTCAAATCCACGGTATACGTAGGCGAACCCTTCTGGTCATTTACCACTTGCAGTAAAGGCTTCTCCTGACCCAGCTTCAACATCGTCTTCACAAAGTTATTCCCGTATTTACCATAAACCCAAGAGGTGCGTACAATAAAATACTTGGAGGAGAAGCTTTGAACTAATATTTCTCCAGCCCGCTTCGACTTGCCATATATACTCTGTGGATTTGTATTATCGTACTCATGGTAAGGCAGTGTTCCCAAACCGTCAAAAACATAATCCGTACTGATATACACCAGCTTAGCTCCAGCTTTCTCTGCAGCAAGTGCTACGTTGCGCGTTCCGGTAGCATTAATTAGATAAGCTGCATCAATATCACTTTCTGCCGCATCTACTGCGGTATGAGCAGCACAGTGAATGACAACCTCAGGTGCAAAGTCGCCAATGACTTTTTGACATTGATCAAGATCAGTAATATCCATCTCTTGACGGTCGCAGCCTAGAACTTCATGCCCCTGCTGCTGCAGCAATAGAACAACATCCTGACCTAACTGTCCGGCTGAGCCTGTAACAAATACCTTCATAGTAGACATTATAGCGAGTCTCCTAAACGACTGCCGTATTGCAGTTCCGCATATTTCTGGTATTCGCCAGATTGAATACGGGTCCACCAGTCTTTGTTATTCAGATACCATTGAATGGTTTCTTTAATTCCCGTCTCGAACGTATGTTTTGGTTTCCAGCCCAGTTCTTTAGTAATCTTGGTTGGGTCAATTCCATAACGAAGGTCATGACCTGGACGGTCCTGAACATAAGTAATCAATGAATCAGGCTTGCCCAGTTCCTGTAGTACTGTATTCACGATATGCACATTCGTACGTTCATTATTACCACCAATATTATAAACTTCACCATTCACACCTTCATGAATAACCAGATCAATCGCACTGCAATGATCCTCAACATACAGCCAGTCACGGATATTCAGGCCATCACCGTAAACTGGTAAAGCTTGATCAGCAAGTGCACGTGAGATCATCAGCGGAATCAGCTTCTCAGGGAATTGGTATGGACCGTAATTGTTCGAGCAGCGGGTAATGTTAACTGGTAATCCAAACGTTTCATGGTAGGCACGCACGAGCAGATCTCCACCGGCCTTACTGGCGGAATAGGGACTGTTCGGAGTTAACGGGGTCTGCTCCGTAAATAAACCTGTAGCTCCCAACGAACCATAAACCTCATCCGTGGATACCTGAACAAACTTGGTTACGCTATACTTCTTAGCCGCATCCAGGAGCACCTGTGTACCCAGTACGTTCGTCTTCACAAACACCTCTGGCTCCAAAATACTCCGGTCCACATGAGATTCAGCTGCAAAATTGACAACTACGTCTACACCTTGACTAAATAATGCATCCATCGCCTGTACATCGGTAATATCTGCTTTAGCGAAAGTATAATTCGGGTTGCCTTCAACCGATTTCAGGTTTTCCAAATTACCAGCATAAGTTAACGCATCTACATTGAGGATCTTATATTCCGGATGCTGCTGCAGCATATATATTACAAAATTGCTGCCGATAAACCCGGCTCCGCCGGTAACTAGCAGTTTCATGTGAAAACCCACCTTTTATTCTTTAAAATAATTTACTATTCAAAGTTCAGCTCTGCGTCCTTCAGTAAAGGATGACGTTGATCTTTGTCCGATAGTACAGGACTAGAAGCAGGCCAATCAATACCCAGTGCCGGATCATTCCATAATATGCCGCGGTCATTCTCCGGGGAATAGTATTCGTCCACCTTATATAAGACTTGGGTGTTCGGAACCAAAGTACAGAATCCGTGGGCGAAGCCCTTAGGTACGAGCAGCTGCCGCTTGTTGTATTCACTGAGAATAACACCAACCCATTGTCCAAACGTTGGAGAGCTACGGCGGATATCAACGATCACATCGTAAATAACACCCGATAATACACGGATTAATTTAGTTTGAGCCTTTGGGTTCAACTGGTAATGCAGACCACGCAGCACACCTACCTCAGCAGACAAAGATTGGTTGTCTTGGATGAAATGATGGTTCACACCGAGTTGATGCATGATTTTCTCATTGTAACTCTCCATGAAAAAGCCCCGGTTGTCGCCGTGGACAGCCGGGTCAAGTAGGCTTGCGCCTTGTAATCGTAAAGGAGTGACCTTCATTCTGGGTGTTCCTCCTCATTATATAAATTCTTATAATTTCATTTCTCCAAATTCATCGCCAAATATTAACTCTTTGGCCAATTCATTCGCTCTAGCTAGAGAAGAATGCGTTCCCGCATCGGTCCACCAACCATGGAGGATATCATAAGTTAATTCATTTCTTATAATATATGCATTGTTCACATCCGTTATTTCCAATTCCCCACGATTTGAAGGAGAAAGTTTCTTAATAATCTCAAAAACATTACTATCAAACATGTAAATCCCTGTAACGGCGTAATTACTCTTTGGAACAGACGGTTTCTCCTCGATAGAGATGATTTTACCCAAGTATAACTCTGGCACACCGAAGCGCTGTGGATCAGTAACTTCTTGAATCAAAATCTTAGCACCGTTTTCTTGAGTCATAAAGTTCTCAATATGTGGGGATATGTTATCTTCAAAAACGTTATCACCAAGGATAACTATGCTCTGGTCTTCTCCAACGAATTGCTCTGCTAAACCTAAAGCCTGAGCTATACCACCAGCTTCATCCTGTACTTTGTATGTAAAGGAAACACCCATGGAATTTCCACTGCCAAGCAAATTCACTACATCCCCCATATGCTCTTTGCCGGTAACAATGAGGATATCAAGAACATTGGCCTGCTTAAGCTTATAAATAGAGTGGAAGATCATCGGGTACTTGCCCACGGGAAGGAGATGCTTGTTGGTCACCTTCGTTAATGGATAAAGACGGGAACCTGTTCCGCCCGCTAGGATTATACCTTTCATCTGTACCTACTCCTCACGAGTCATTTGAAATTTATTCTTTCCTTCTCAACAACCAGTGGTCTTTTCAGGACCTGAGTATGAATAGATCCAATATATTCCCCAATTATTCCTATGAAAAATAATTGCACTGAAGAAAATAAGAAAAGTCCAATAATAAGTGGAGCGGTACCTAAGGAGAAATAATTCCAAAAGAAGACTTTTGCAAGCAAGTATCCCAGAGCCACCAGGAGACTTAATGCAGACATGAGAAATCCTAACATGGCAGCCAATCTTAAAGGAATCTTAGAATGATTGGTAATTCCCAACATTGCAATATCGTATAAAGTATAAAAGTTGTTTTTCGTTATTCCACGTTTTCTAATAGGCTGGGTATATTCAATTTTATAGCTTTCGAAACCAATATCAGAAATCAAACCTCGGAAATACGGATACGGGTCGCCGATGTCTCTTAGGATCTGAATAATTTGTTTGTCATATAATCCAAAACCTGTATTATTCTTAGTTAACTCAATTTCAGAGACGCGATTTATAAAGTTATAATACATTTTACGAATCGCAAACATTACCGGACTTTCATGGCTTTGCGACTTAACACCTAAGACAACTTTATATCCTTCTTCCCATTTCGTAACAAAATCCTTAATCATACCAGGCGGATCTTGTAAGTCCGCAACCAATAATATAGCGGCGTCACCCTCAGTCTGCAATAAAGCATGGTATGGGGAACGAATATGACCAAAGTTCCGCGAGTTAACAATGATTTTTGCATTCGGGTCATTCTTTGCAATATCTTTTAAAATGGCTACAGTATTATCTTTAGACGCATTATCAATAAAAATATGTTCATAAACATAATCAGGCATTTCAGCAAAAACAGCCTTTACCTGCGTATATAGTTCAAGAACATTTTCTTCCTCATTGTAACAAGGTGTAACGATACTAATCGTTTTCATTTTTATTCCTCATTCTGAATTGTTGGTAACCATCAATTACGCTTTGCAGAGCTGTATATTGAGGTTTATAACCTATATCTAATGCTTTGTGATTCATAGAATAATAGTTCTTCTTAGAGCCTGTTACTGAGTCACATATTGCTTCAGATAAAATCTTAAATCTTAATCCATGTTCTGTTGAGAAATATTCTAGCATCTTAAATTTAGAAACAGGCTTTAGCGAATATACATCGTAAACATCATTTCCTGTATCCTTACCCATACAAAGAATAATTAATTTAAGAAAATCCTGCGGATGCACATAGTCTCGTATAATATCTTCTGCTGAAGTCTGGAGTATAGTATTCCTCTCGATACAACCTAATACATCAGTTAACAAAAATTTAGAATTCAAATCAATATAGCTGCTAAAGAATCCAAAAATACGTAAGTCTATAATCTTATGCTTGTTAAGGCTTCGATGTTTGGCTTCCATATTGAGTTTAGAAATTCCATAAAAATCTTTAACTGATAAGTGGTTAATATTCAAACTCAAAACTTTATCTTGAATAGCGGGTTCTGTAAAATCCGATCCATAGGCAGCTCCACTACTAAGATTAATATATATAGTAGTTGGTGAGCCCACGAGATAATTTAATATCAAATTATCATATTTTTCGGTGATTTGGAAAACACTATATGGACTTTCTACTAACTCTTGAGGATTTCCAATTCCTATACAATTAATGATAACATCATATGCATCTGCTAATTCAAATTGTTCATAATCACAAATAGATATTCCATCTACGATATTATTCACATTTAAAAAAGTAACAAGCTTCTCTCTTGTGCGAGCAAATAAATACATTTGATAATCTTTTAACGATGATAGTCCCATGATTAGGTTCTTTGCAATATGTCCTGTTGCTCCCAGTATAGCGACCTTTTTCCGATTCTCAGTAACCACTTATTTAGAACCCCTTTAAGTAGGAATATCCATTTCATCCACAAGATCAATCAACATTATTCTTTTCAATTCTTCCCGATCTAAGTATGGATACATATCTTCTATCGGTCTATTAACTACTAGCTTTGGCTGTACCTCAGTTTTCTTTTCTAAACGGACTTCAATAAAAGCAGGCCCCTCCGTATTTAGAAATAGATCAAGCTGTTGAACATCCTTCATTGAATTCATTTGAAAAGAAGGAATTTTGTAAGCATTCGCAATGTCTATAAAAGAAGGATTGGGATTCACCGTCGACTGCTGTCTTCCTTCAAAATACAAATCTTGGAATTGTCTTACCATCCCTAGTGAACTGTTATTGATAACTACAATCTTTATTGGAAGATTCAACCTTACAAGTGTATCCATTTCTTGAATATTCAACTGAATACCACCATCTCCAGCGATGACGAGAGTTTCATCACCTGATGCTAAGGAAGCACCTATTGCTGCCGGAAGAGCAAAACCCATTGCCCCCATACCACCAGAATTCAATAACCTTTGTTTCTTAGATAATTTGAAAGATTGTGAAGCCCACATCTGATGCTGTCCAACATCTAGACATATGGTTCCGAATTGCCCGGATTTTGAAGATAAGTATTCCATAAACCGGTTCGGTTCAATTTCATCTGCTTCCGGCTTAAATGAGTAAGTTGGGAAAAGGGCTTTTAAGCTTCCGATTGATTCTAGCCATTCTGTAATCTCAGGCTTTGCAAGTCCGTCTAATTTACTATTCATTTTTGTTAAAAATCCAGTTAAGCTTGCCTTTACAGCAAGAGTTGCTTCAACCTTACTATTAAGCTCGTTATTATCAATATCAACATGTATTTTTTGTGCTCCACGAGCAAAGGTATCTGGCCGAGTCCCCGTCTGTCTGCTATCCAATCTTGATCCTAAGATCAGTAATAAATCGCAGTTAGCCAGAATCAAATTGCTATATCGATTGCCATATGATCCGATAAGTCCTGAATATAAAGGATTGTCATGTGAAACAACATCCAGACCCATTAAAGAACTGACTATTGGAATCCCAGTTTTCTCAATAAATTGTGAAAGTAGTTCTGTTGAATTACTAACTCTGACACCACCACCTGCTAATATTAAAGGTCTCTTTGCTTTACTCAACAAATTAATAATATCTGCAATTATTGAGTCGTCTACTTCAGAATCTTTACAGAGTTCTTTATATTCCTCACTATCATAAAAACTAACTAACGTTTCAGGTTCAATTTGTGCTCTTTGAAGGTTCATAGGAATATCAAGCAGAACAGGACCTGGGCGGCCACTTTGAGCCAGATATATTGACTTTTCTAACTCATATCTAATTTGATCTGGCTCAGTAACCAATACAGCATATTTAGTTAACGGTTTTGCTACACTTACAATATCTGTTTCTTGAAATCCAATTTGTCTAACGGATCTGTCAAATTTGTACTCATACGTATTTACCTGTCCAGTTATAAACAAACAAGGAACGGAATCGAAGTAGCAACTCCCTATTCCTGTCAATAAATTCAAAGCTCCTGGTCCACTAGTTGCCATAGCTACTCCAAGTTTACCATTTATTCTTGCATAGGCTTCTGCTGCAAATGCTCCAGCCTGTTCATGACGCACCGATATACACTCTATATCATCTCTAAACGAAATCGAATCCAATAAGTGGACAATTGCCCCACCTATAAATTCAAATACATGAGAAACGCCCTGTTCCTTTATACAGTCTATGACATAATCAGATAGTTTCAAATGTTATCACTCCTTTATAGATTGCCGATAATCCAGTATTTGTTTCGCACAAACTTCTCTTAAATCAGCGCCTTCTTGATAGGCAAATGTAAACTCTACAATTTTATCAATAGCCTGACCCAGATCCCATCGAGGAAACCAGTTCAATTCCACTTTTGCTTTAGAACAATCCAATTTAAGATACTTAGCTTCGTGAGGATGCATACCGTTATCCACTTCATAACTAGCACCATCCCATCTACGACAAATCTCCTGAACAATCCATTCAACTGGTTTAGCATCTACGTCAGCTGGCCCAAAATTCCATGCACTGGCGTATTCCTCACCTTGTAAATACAGCTTTTCAGCTAATTGCAAATAACCACTCAATGGTTCAAGAACATGCTGCCATGGTCTAATTGAAGATGGATTTCTTATAATAATTTTTTGATTGTTTAGAATAGATCTTATACTATCCGGCACAAGTCGATCTGCCGCCCAGTCTCCACCGCCAATTACATTGCCGGCTCTTGCTGATGCGACAGCTATCTTTCTGCCTTCAATTTGATTATTCAAAAATGAACTCCGATAAGCACTAGTCACTAACTCAGAGCATGCCTTACTACTTGAATAAGGATCATAGCCTCCCAGCGGTTCATTTTCTCTGTATCCCCAATTCCATTCTTTGTTCTCATAGCATTTGTCTGTTGTTACATTTACAACGGCAGTAACACTCTGACAATTCCGAATTGCTTCAAGCAGATTGATCGTTCCCATAACATTAATTTCATAAGTTTCAACAGGATTTTTGTAAGACTCACGAACTAAAGGCTGAGCTGCCATATGAATTACTATTTCAGGTTGTGATTTCTGCATGGCAGCACTCAGTTGCTGATAATCTCTTATATCTGCAATCACATTATTTTGAAGTAGTTTACCGATTTCACACAATTCAAATAGACTCGGTGAGGTGGAAGGTTCTAGAGAATACCCTGTAATTTCTGCTCCCATTGAACTTAACCATAAACATAACCACGAGCCTTTAAAGCCTGTATGACCAGTTACAAATACTTTCTTCCCATTCCAAAATTGGTGATCGACCATTATAATTTCACCGATTCTGCATCCCAGGTTTTCCAAGGCGCCTTTCCACTACTCCAAAGATCTTCCAAGTGATTTTTATCGCGTAACGTATCCATCGGCTGCCAGAATCCCTCATGCTTAAAGCCGAACAATTCCCCGTCACGCGCTATGCCTTCTAATGGCTCCTTTTCAAAAAAGGTTTCATCGCCATCAATGTAATTAAAGATTTCAGGTTGTAGTACAAAAAAACCAGCGTTAATCCAAGAACCATCACCTTTAGGCTTCTCTTGAAAACCTTTAACCTCATTATTCTCAGCAATATCTAGTGCTCCAAAACGACCACTTGGCTGAACAGTAGTAACAGTTGCCAACCGTCCATGCAATTTGTGCTGTTTAACTAATTCCGAAATATTAACATCTGATACGCCATCACCATAAGTTAACATAAATGGTTCATTTCCAATATATTTCTGAATTCGCTTCACTCGTCCACCTGTCATGGTATCTACGCCTGTATTTACAAGAGTTACCTTCCAAGGTTCCGCTGTATGATTATGGGTAACTAATTGATTGTCACTAGTAAAATCGAAAGTAACATCCGACTCATGTAAGAAATAGTGAGCAAAATATTCTTTGATGTAAAACCCTTTATACCCTAAACAAATAACAAAATCATTAAAACCATAATGTGAATATAATTTCATAATGTGCCACAAAATTGGTTTTTGACCAATTTCAATCATCGGTTTTGGTCTAAGATGAGATTCCTCACTGATTCGTGATCCATAACCACCTGCAAGAATAACTACTTTCATAATATAACCCCCGAAGTATATTATTTATCTAGCACAAAGCTTCTAATCTTTTCTATAACATAGTCAATCTTTTCATTTGTCAATCCTGGATAAACTCCGACTAAGAAGGTATCATGCATAATTTTATCCGTATTTTTCAAGTCCCCACTTATACGATAATTAACATCATGGAAAGCGGGCTGACGAGTCAAATTACCGGCGAAGAGCATTCTTGTTTGAATACGATTAGCTTCCAAATATTCAACAATCTCGTTCTTAGTAAACTTCACTCCATCCTGTACAGTTAACATAAATCCAAACCAACTGGGATCAGAGTTCCTAGTAGCTCTTGGGAGAATGAAGTAGTCGCTCAGATCCTTCAAACCTTCAAATAATCGGAGAAAGTTATTTTTACGCGCCTGAGTAAAGGTTGGAACTTTCTTAAGTTGTTCTACACCTATTGCCGCTTGCATTTCAGTAACCCGCAGATTGTAGCCTATATGAGAATACGTGTATTTGTGATCATAACCATAGGGTAAAGATCCTAATTCCCATCCAAAGCGCTTATTACAAGTATTATCACACCCTGAAGGGCACCAACAATCTCTGCCCCAATCTCTGAAGGATTCTATAATTGACTTCAATTGGGCATTATTAGTGTAGACAGCTCCGCCTTCACCCATTGTCATATGATGTGGAGGGTAGAAACTCGAAGTACCAATATGTCCATGCGTACCTGTTAATTTCCCGTTAAAGGTAGACCCTAGAGCGTCACAATTGTCTTCTATGACCCATAGGTTATGTTTAGCTGCAATCTCCATCACTTTATCTAATTCAAATGGATTTCCCATTGTATGTGCAACCATTATTGCCTTTGTTTTGGGTGAGATCGCTTCTTCAATGCGATCTACTATTATGTTATATGTTCCCAATTCCACATCAATAAACACTGGAATTGCACCATTCTGAACGATAGGAGTAACAGTAGTAGGGAAACCGGCAGCTACAGTTATTACTTCATCCCCCGGCTTGATTTGACGCTCCTTCAATTTGGGAGATGTTAATGCAGAGAAGGCAAGTAAATTGGCAGAAGAACCAGAGTTAGTTAGCAGTGCATATCTTACCCCTAGAAACTCTGCATATTCTTTCTCAAACTGTTTATTGTATCGGCCAGCAGTAAGCCAAAAATCTAGTGATGAATCCACCAAACTTCTCATTTCCTTTTCATCATAAACTCTACCACCATAAGATACTTGTGTTTTTTCTGGGTTAAAATCTTTATTTCTCTCAGAATGGAAAAGCTCGTAGTAATTTTCGACTTTTGATAGAATATCGAGTCTTACGAGTTTTTCGAATTCATTTTTGTCTAGTTCAGCGAAAAAATCAACATTGACTGGTGACAAGTTCAATTTCAATCGAATATCTAAATATAAATTCACTTTCAAGTCCGAATGTTGAACTTCAAAGTGGTATTTATCTAGAAATATTTCTGGATATACACTAGTTAGTGAATACGCTTGAATTTGATTTCCTTCAGTACTGCAGATTAATGCATATTCTCTTGTTTCTTGTAGTGATACAATATTACCTTGCTTTAACATTACTACACCCCTTATAAATTTTTGGAGGTTCTAAAACTCCAGTATTTGTGGCCAAAAAAGCTAACCAAAGTTGTTAAGAAAAGAGCTATCGCCTGAGCTATTAATTTATTCATTTCTATTGTATCAACTAATATAGTTAATAGAAACAAATTAACAAAAAAAGTGACAGCGTAAACCGACATGAATTTAACAGCACTTCTTGCATTATACTTCCTTTGTTGAAAGGTCCATCTATTATTCCATAGATAGCTATTTGCCACACCAATTACATGTGAAAAAACTAGTGCTTGTAGATAATTGTTGTGAATGAAATAAATATATAAAGCATATGCTAGAAAACCAACGATAGTATTAAAAACTCCAACAACTACGAACTTTATAGATTGTTTCGATAAGAATCTATTGAAATATTTTGGAATTTGAATATTAACCACTCCATTATCATTTTGATTCTTGAATTAATTTCCAGTTTAATGCGACCTTATCAATTCCAGTAATCTGATTTGAAATCTTCAATTCACTTATTACTCCAGAAAACGGTCGATCACCATTCATCCAGTTTCCTACATAAAGTGGCATACTACTATTCCTAAATACTCCTTCCATTACAACCTCCTTCTTAAATAAGCCATCTAAATATATTGAGACCTTCTTATCATCAAAAGAAAAAACAATGTAATTGACTTGTCCCGGGATAAGATTCAAATCAACCAATTCATTAAACTTTCTCCCATCCCCATAACTTAAAGTGAATACATTATTTTCATTATTTTTTTGTTGAAATACAAATCCCTCGAAATTATTATAGCCAGGGTGATTACCAAATATATTGGCATAACCCACTTGCTTTTCCCCAGGATTAACCAATGCCTCTATACTAAAACCTGTTTCTAGGGTCATTGGAACTAAAGGAATTCCAGCACCAAATTCTTTATTGTAAAAACCTGTGTGTAAGACAATGTTCTCAGTATTAGTATCATCTAAAAACATATCTCTCTTAGATCTTTCTTTAATGAAAAAGGAAGGTGTTAACTTAGTCATTTTATTAACGCTTAACGATTTAATATCAAAGACCTTTTGATTGTTTGTATATGAATATAAATATCCCTCATTGTTTGATTCTTCCAACTTCAAATCTTCGCTAGTAAGTTGAAATGTTTCGAATTTCTCCGAATCATCTTTACTCGCCCAATATCCACTTATTGAAAGATTCCTTATCTGTTTTTCACCCGATATGTAGATTTTAAAATTATTACCTGTCATACCGAAAACCTTACTATTATATACACTTATTTCATCAACTCTACTTATGATCGAATACCCCACCTTACCTTCATTAAAAGGTTTATAGTCCAGATAGTATTGAGTTGCAGGAACAGAATTATTAGTATAGTTACTCAAGCTATCAACATATGCTAACTTTTTAGGTGAATATATATTATAAAATGCAGTAACATCCCATGGGTAGACAATATCAACTATTAGTTTTGAGTTTTCAGGTAATTCGCTAAACAAACCACCCTTAATAGAATTTTGAATAACCTCCCTAGGATAAAGATAAGTACGATTGAGTTCACGAACTACTACGCTATTATTAATAAAATTCAAAATCCCAAGAATAATGCTTACTATCATAAAAGCGAATAAAACCATTTTACGACCATTGCTTCCGATTTTCTTGAATACTACTAATATTCCAGATAATAATATCATAATTAAACCAAAGTAAGAGATATACACTGGAAGGTAACCATATCCCCAAGCTATTTCCTGTTGATATTTTGGTGATAACGCAACAAGTACATTAGGGAGAACAAGAAATGAAATCCCTATTACCAACAACACTTTATAGCTGGTTTTAAATGGAGTATCTCTTTTTTTCAAAAGATTTCTAAAAATCAGGAAATTAATGAGGATTATGAATATAGCAGATATGATGACCGAGCTACGGTCGGCATTCTTTAAATATTGTAAATTAGCAGGGTTAAATGAAAGATAACTTAAAGGGAACGATGCATATATTTGCTTTAATAATGTAAGTATATATTTTCCCATATCAAAATTAGGTTCATATGTCACCGCATTAATAGAGGTTTCGGCTATTCTTTTAATTATTCGTAATACTACCGATATTCCCCCTACTATAGATAGTACCATAATATATGGGAATAATTGCGTCACATATGCTTTCAAACTTTTTTTTGAAGAATAAATTAAAATAAGAACCAAGTGTAAAACAATAAATAAATAAGTTATCTCATATATGAGGATACTGATTAAATACATAGCTATACTTAGAGAATAAAATATATATTTATATTTTGAAGACTTCAAGAAGTAAAACAAAAATATTAGAGATGATAAGGTTAATAAGAATACTAGTTCTAAAAGCCAGTGGAATCCTAATATAGGATCATGAGGCATTCTAAATTGAAAAAGCCATGAAGGAAGAACTAGTGAGATCATAGTTAGTAATGTTGATCGAGTTAACAACTTAATAAAAAATCCAAACAGAGAAATATTAATAAGAACCATAATTAATATTGATATTTTGTACACTACAACACTTTTAATAACAAAAAATAAAAAATACATATAGAAGGCAAGAGGGAAAAAACGTCCCTCATTTTTCATCCAAGAAAGATTTATTGAATTATAAAATTCTAGAATACTTATACTCTTTTCATGTGCTATTCCGTAGGCAAAAGAGTTAATAGAGTCATCACTAATATATCCACTGAATATCATTGGATATATTACCGCTATATTTAGCGTCAATGCAAGAACAATAAATATTATAAAGTTAATACGATTACCATGATTCCTTTTGAAAGCAATCATTCAAGTGGCACTCCTTAAAATATTGATTTTTATTCAATTTTGGAATCAGTGCAAATAAGTGTACAGGCTATTACGGTACCGTAATAGCCTGTGTTGCTCTTTGTTTAAAGTACGATGATCTCATATAGAATGATTCATTTCCAGACCCATTAAGGCACCTAATCTCCTTTCAGGGTTTGGAACCCCGTTTAGGATCGAAGCTTTCTCTTAGGTCTATGCCCTTTTCAGATGCAAAAAAAATTCATACATAATTAGTTTTTCACTTATCAACAAGTAGAATTGAGATTACTCCCCATTGTATTCTAATTCTCAATTCACTCTTTATAGTATCCAGATTCTTGAATAATTAATTTTTGTTTAAAAGCTTAAAATCAACAACACGAAATACCAAATCTCTTGGGTCCTCTTTCACATCAATTTTAGCAGCATTACATTCAAATGATATCAAATGTTCCCCAGGAGGAATCTCCAAAGTTTTTTTATAGTGTAATCCTTTTGAATTAATCTTTATAGATTCGCTAATCAAATCTCCACTAATTGTTAGATCCGAGTTCACTTCTGATCCTGATACAAAAGTCATATCTAAATTCACAGTTTTGCTGTGGGCTGAAAGATTATTAATAAGCATATCTCCTTGCTGAGAACTCCATCTCCAATTCTTTGAGTTATCAGTTTCCAATCCATAAAACCCTTTGCCCCAGCTTACAATAACTGGGTTTAACGCATTTTCCTTTTTCAACTCCCAGTTATCCTGATCATATAAATTACGCTGAATTTTGTTATACTCTTTCATGCTAAAAAAAACTAATCTTTCGTTGTTACTTTTGATAGGTTCAACTTTCAATATCCCCTTCAATTCCTTAACTATTAAGTTCGCATTGTCTTCATATCCATTTCTATCGATATAAATTCCATTAAATCCAGCAAAGGAAAGCGTTTGTAACATCTCTTCAGTTGTTTTGTTTGAAACATTTCTTATCCAAATATCCTGACTTCTACCCTTCATTGCCCCATAACTCCATTTCAAGCTTTTTGAATGAAGGTATGCTTTTGCAAGGTCATAATCGCCCATATTAAAAATAGGACCATTTTCAGGAAATTGCATATATGGAAGTTGAAATACCATTGATGAGCGAGGCATTATATTTTCTATACTATTCACAAATTCTTCATCACTTACATATTCAGAGCGCATATAATCATTCTGCGGATTAAACTTGGTGCTTGTTTGATCATAAATACCTATAATTAAAATAAATAATGTAAGCAAAAATACGTAATTTGATTTCCATTTGTTGATTAATATACAAATTGCTAAGATAGAATAGAAAGCTATAAACACACCAAACCTATTATATCCCCTAATCTCTGAAGTTAGAAAAATAGAAACTAAGGTTCCGATTCCTCCAATCGAAGTTAATAAGAGGGTTATTATGTTTAATATACCAAGTTTTTTCAAATCATCTCTCACATTATTAATAAATAATGAGCAAATAAGTACTATAAATCCAAGTGTTCCAACCAAACCAAGTGTTGCTGTAGTGTTTTCATTATTTAAAGGTGCAATTGTATTATATTGATCTTTTATTTTCGCCAATATACCAACTCGATGATCATTTACAGGCAAGATTAAGTTCGTAATTTTCAATCCATAAATTTCAGATTCAATATAACTTCGTTTTACTGCCTCTGGATTAGCACCATTTTGAAAACTATATATTATGTTTGGTGCAAGATTAATTAAACCAACTAACAAGATAACTAAAATAAGACATATAGGGATCAATAATTGTTTTATATTTCTTTTGTTGAATGACATTATTAATCCCACCATAATTAATAAAAAGCATGAAAAGAAGGCGTAGTAAATTCCTGATGACCCCACAATAGCCAGTAAAAGTATAGATGTTATCCACTTTTTACGATTAAAATCTCCTTGCCATACCCAAAAAATAACTAAGGTTATTAATGGAATCATATAATATCCCGCTAAGAATAAATGAGCTTCTCCACGGAGATAATGATACGGCAAAAAAGTAAACAATAAGCTCCCAACAATTGCTATGGGTGCCCTCAACTTCATGAACCGCATTACAAATAAAGAAGTAGCTGCAGTCAAGGGATAAGTCAATAAATAAAAAAGATTAATAACTATCGAAGCGTTTGATGTAAATAATGACATTAACTTAATAATTAAAAAGTTGAATCCCTCTGACATTGGAAAGTCATGCATATCCAGCCAAAAAGGAGCCCCTAATAACGTATTATGAAGATACCATCCATTTTCCAAAACACTTTTAATCCATATAAGGTTTAAAAGACCATCACCAGCATATATAAGAGGAATGGATAAATTCGCACCATGTAAATTAAGGTATAGTATAAAAAAACATAATGCAAATGTACAAATATATGTGTATATTTCTTTTCTTTTCATTTCTCACCTCTTCATTTCTACTAACCATGTAAAATCAGTCAGTAATGATCTTTTTCAATTTTTCAGATATCTCGCTCCATGAATAATTAATTCTAATGTACTCATACGCTTTTTCGGAGAAATTAGATTTCCTATCTTTGTTTAGCATTAACCCTTCAATAGTTTTACTGAAATCAACTAATTCAGCAATTACTAAATGAGTTTTTTGAAAATCATATCCTCTAGCCCCTACTTCTGTTGAGATAACAGGAACCCCATTAGCCATGTACTCGGCAATTTTCAAGTTTGTACCTGAGCCATTTACCATTGGATTTATTGCAATGTCTGCTACAGAGTAAATCAACTGTTTCATTTCCTCACTTACAATCCCTGCAAAAGCTACATTAGATGGCGGAGTTACGCTTTTGAAAGCCTCACATTGTCCCCCCATAATTATAAACTTACATGAAGGCAGATCAGGAGCCATTTTTAAAATTTCTTCTACCGCTTCAAGATTTGGTTTATGCCAACTGCCTATAAAAACAATTATTTTCTGATCAGTCAGCCCCAGTTCCGTCTTCTTTATCTCCCTCAATTCAGGGCTCACATATTGATTCACTTTTAAATCCACACCATTTGGAGTCAACATAAATTTCCCCTCATCTATTCCATCATAGACTTGAGTGAACTTTAAAATATCTTCTTTTGAACATGCAAGTATTAGATCACTATTTAGGCAAGCATTTTTCTCAATTTCATATAACTTTTGTATCAATTTACTCGTCATTTTATTAGGGGGAAGCATTGACTTTTTCAGCTCATATTCAACATTCTGTGAATCATAAATAATTGTTTTGGATCCAATATGTTCATTGAAAAGGTGAAATAAATATGGCTGCGCAGCTATCAGAATGTCACTCTTTTCTATATATTCCTTAGCAATAGCATGATATTCAGGTGAGTGAAATGAAAGTTCTTGCATAGCTATATCAGTGATAGGAATACCTACTTCTTTCTCAATGGCCCATTCTTTCTCCTGATGCTTTTGACTTTTAGGAATACTAATTTCTATAAGACTACCATATTCTTTTTTATAGTACTGTCCTTGATCATTAACACTTACAATAGTTATATCAAAATCATCTTGGAGATTACTATACAGATTAAATATTCTTAATTGCCCACCATGTTTTTTGGGGAATACGGGATACGTGGATAATATTGTGATTTTCTTTTTTATTCTTACTGGAATAGTCATTTCCCTCTTAATATTATCTATAGATAATATTTTGTTAATTGTATTTGCCCACGATATGCCGCTAACAAAATTAGCTGCATTCTCTCCCATCTCCATTGCGAAAGGAACGTTATCAATTAAACACTCTATTTGTTGGGCTAGACTCTTAGCATTGTTCTGAGCAATTAGTCCTGTAATTTCATGTTTGACAAATTCGGTTGTTCCACCTGAATCAATACACGTAATTACTGGCTTCTTACAATGCATTGCCTCTATTGTTACAAGGCCATAATCCTCATCGTAAGGGACATATATTACGGCTAAAGCGTCACGATATAAAGCTATCAGCTTTTCGTTATTAATGTATCCAAGAAAAGTAATTCTTGAATCATCACCAGCTAAGCTCTTCAATCTATATTCTTCAGGCCCTGTTCCTGCCACTAATAGCTTAGCTTTAGGATTGTTAACTTGTTTCATTGCCTCGATAACAATATCAGTACGCTTTGCCGTATCCAACCTTCCAACAATTAAAAAATATTCATAAGCACCTGTTTCTAAATTCTCTAACGAAGTTGGTGGATAAATAACATCAACATTTGCATTAAGAGGGAAATAATCAATTCTCTCTTTCACTGTATTTGAAATAGATGCAAATCTAGTTATTTTCTGAGGAGATAGTGCCCACTTATCTAAAAAGTGAATTATAGTTCTAATGAAAGGTCCTGGAAATGAGAATATAGAATCTGGAAGTGAATTTTTTTCTTTATATAGTTGTTTTAACAATGCAAAAAAAGAATCTAAATCCTTATCTATATTGGATGGTTGTTTTGTATATTCAATGACCTCATTCACAATTGCATACTTAGTGTTAGAAATTGTCTCGGGCATATTCATAAAATGATATGTATCAAATAATCCTCTAAGATGATGGGCCATATATATCACATGATTCTTATGCTTGACCATCCATGCAGGATATTTAAAACTAATGATCATATCGAAATGATCGAGATTGAGTCTGTAAAAGCTTTCATAGCTGTTAATCAATGACCAAAAATCATTTTCCTCAACTGGTATCTTAAATAATTCAACACGGTGATCCGTCAGCTTATCTATATTATAATATAATCCTAACATCAATTTTTCGATGCCCCCAACAGCAAAAGGCTTGGGACTGGGAGAAACAATAGCAATATTCATAAGAACCTCCTACTTTAGGATTGTTTCTGAAATTTTATTTATAGCGTTATCCCAAGAATATAATCTACTAGTTTGAAAGGCGTTTTCTCCCATTGTTCGCGCTAGTTCAGGGTCGTCAACTAATTTACGTATTGCTTCTGCTAGAGCTACTGAATTAGGTTCTACTATGAACCCATTCACACCATCTTTAATAAGCTCCACATATCCTCCACCATCCGCACAAGCGATTACAGGCTTACTAAACGCCATCGCTTCAATTGCCGTCAAGCCATAATCCTCTTCAAATGCAGGACATACTACACATAATGCATCAGCATATTCCTTAAACAATTGTTCCCGAGATACTCGACCTGTAAAAACAACATTCGACTTATGTTTAAACCTTTTTGATTTTCGTAATAGTTCTGAGTGAGCCTCCTCAAAGAAACCATTGGACAATTTCTTCCATATAACATCATCAGGAATATAAATACCCTCTATACTTGTATAAGTAAGGAGTTGATCGATTCTCTTTAAATCGTCTGTCCGCCCTCCCTCCCCAATTATACGTCCATAAGAGTTCGGCAACTTCTTCATGGCATTCACAAATAATTCTGGTCGTTTAGGAAATTCGTGTCTTCCCACAACGATAGGATAATTGTAGGAAAGTGGTCCCGAATAATTATAAATATCTTTATCAATTCCTGCATAAAACAAATCCACATTAACTGACAAGTTATTAAATTTTGCAATACGCTCTTTAATAGTATTACTTCCCGCTAAAATGATAGAAACCTTAGATAAGCTAAGAGAATCTATTTCTCTGATTACTTCTTGAGCTTTACGATGATAGGGCTGATGTAATCCAACCTCCTGAAAAAGCTCTGATAAATCATAATGAGCTTTACTATGATGATAAAAAAGAGCAATGTGTCGCGGATGCTGAATAGCAAAGGATGGGGGCTGTGTACTTATTACAATATCGTACATGGAAAGATCCATCTTTAGATATTTCCAAAAATAATTAATATATCTAAAAAAATCAGCATTCTGTTGAAATATATGAGAATCTATAGAACATGGTATGTCATTTAGAGTACGTTTAGTCGCGTCGACATTTACTATATCCACATTATGCCCTCTGTACTCCAACTCAGCCTTGATATGATTTACAACAACTTCGAATCCACCAGTAATTTTGTAATCAGGTTTAATAATTCCTATTTTCATCTCTCTCAGCCCTTTATTTACGCGCAATCAAGGCGTAATCTTGATCTCCGAATAACAAATCATTAAGTTTATCAATTGATTTATTGATCTCTTCAATATTCATAATGGAACTAGTTGTTTCTTGAATTCTCGGAATACTCGCTTCCTTCTCAACTCTACCTGAATAAACAAGATTGGTTTCTCTAAATCCTACAGATTCGGCTAAAAATTGTACTGTCAGAGGATGAACTGGCTTAACATGCGTGGGATCCATATAAAAGGAGCGACTAAAAATAGCCAACGTTTGTGGGTTTGGGGTCTCCATAATAAGATAAGAGCCTGGCATTAGCTTCGCACGTGCAAGCTCTACTAGTCTAATAATACTTTCAAATGGAATATGTTCTATTACTTGACCTAAAAAAATCCCTCCAAGAGAATTATCCTCTTGTTGCTCCAAATAATGAATCGCTTCTTGCTTTTCTACTGGTAATCCCAAGTCTTGACAATATTCCACCATTTCATCAGTCAGATCTATTCCCTTGGCAGTAATATTATTTTCCAGTAGAAGTTCTATAAATTCTCCTCTTCCACAACCAATATCTAAAACATTTTTCTTGTTTTTGTAATAATCCAAGTATTTCATCTGCCTATTTCTAATGTCATCATTAGATCCTCTGAATCTATTTTCAAATAAGAGATAATCAAACTTTAAATTCGAGTTAATCGGCTGATTGTTTACTTCGTCTGTATTATGCAAGAATTCTTCGGAAATGCCTAATGGTTCAGCAGTTTTAAGTTTACGAATTCTGTAATTAACAAAATCCATCTCCGATCTAAACTTTTGTTCATTAAAATGAACCCTGCCGTTAATCTCATCAAGCTTAGGGAAAATCACATTGGATATAGTATTATTGTACTCATTATTATAAGTATTTAATTTAATGATTTGTTCTTGCTTTAGTTCACTATATTCTCTACCGATATAGTCATTCTGTAAAGATATTTGCGCGTTCAGTTCAGAAATTTTAGCACTTAAATTATTTTGAATAACTTCAAGCTCTTCAATCCTTGTCTTTGATACTATTAATAAATTTGTCATTTCATTAATAGATCTTGTAACCGAACCGTTAAAAGAAGCTTGCAAATTGAAGGGATTAGAAACATACCATTTTAATAACTTTCTAACAGCCTTTTTCCCAAAAACTATAAATTTCCCAATATACTTCCGGTGAGATGTGATCGGATGATCTGCGCTTACATTCCAAAGCAAATTATTCCCTTCAATCTCATGTTTCAGGCGAGTTAAATCAACATCATTAGCCAGATTCATTTCTCTAAAGTTTGGCTTAAAGTTATAATTAACCGTGACATCTTCACCATTAGAGTATTGAACAATTTGTTTCTTTAAATGCTCCATTAACTCTTCTGCTGTACTAAAGTCGTTACTCATTGTTTACATTCCCTCCTTTATGCACCCATTGATGCGCTAAATACGCTACACCTATCTCTTCTTCATATGACTTAACATTAAACGTTAATGCTTTAGTAATATAATCATAAGGGGTTCCATCCTCATGATGACACGCAACATCTAAATAATATTCACCTGCAACCAAGTTCAAGTTTTCAATGGATACTTCTATGACTCCGGTATTATCCAAACTGATTTTCTCATTATCAATATGCGTATTAGTTCCATAACAGCAGTATCCATCCATTTTGTAAATGCCAATCCCAAAAACAGGTTTATCAATTTGAGCTTTTAAAGCAGCATAGGCGATAAATATTGTTACAGGCTTCCCTTTGTCGAAGAAATGCTTTTCTTCACCCTTTGAATCTACCATAGTCACACGGGTGATCTCTGCTAATTTATTTCCCCAACGGCCTGCTTTCTCTGTTTTCTCTGTTTTCTCTGTTTTCTCTGATTTTTCCACTTTTTCTGCTATGTCCACTATTTCTGCATTTTCCATCAATGTTGCGACTATTTCTGATTCTTCCGTTAATCGTCTTTCCTCACTATCGTTAAGAAAGTCCATATAATCCCGAACTACTTTTCGGGGCTCACCATGTTGAACTATCTCTGATTCATGAATCCAATAAAGTTCATCGCAAAGTCTCTCCATTACTCCATTATCATGAGAAACAAACACAATGGTTTTCCCCTGACTCTTAAAGCTTTCAATCCGACTTATACATTTTTTTTGAAATGCATTGTCACCCACTGCTAATATTTCATCTATTAACAATATATCTGGATCAACATGAACAGCAATTGAGAAGGCTAATCTCATATACATACCCGAAGAATAGGTCCTTACTGGATTCTCAATGAATGGACCTAATTCGGCAAAACGTATAATTTCATCTATTTTTCCATCAATCTCTTTTCGTGACAAACCAAAAATAGAAGCATTCATATAAATGTTCTCACGCCCTGTAAAATCCATATGGAAACCTGCCCCTAACTCAAGCAAGCTGGAGACGCGGCCTACAATCTCTACAGACCCTTTATCTGGCTGTAAGATTCGGGTAAGTATTTTTAGCAAGGTGCTTTTACCCGATCCATTTCTCCCAATTAAGCCAATCATTTTCCCTTTTGGAACATCAAAAGAAATATCCCGAAGGACCCATTTTTCTTGATATACTCCCTTACTTCTAAATATGATACGATCTTTTAAAGTAGCTGGCTTGTCCTCAAATATTTTAAATTTTTTCGAAACATTTGAAACCTTAATTGCAATTCCAGACATCATATTCACCTCTAAATTTCCTCAATAAATCTGAACTTTAATTTTGCGAATATACGTTGAGCAACAACAAGCAACACTAAAGAAAATAATCCGAGCATTGAAATAGAGAACATATCTGGCATCTTATTATAGTAGAATACATCTCGATATGAATCCATCATAATCGCTATAGGATTGTAACTAAAAATCCATCTAACCTTCTCAGGTACAGCCGTCAACGGGAATAGAACTCCGGACAAATAAAACAAAGCGTTCATGATTATGATAAGCATATGCTCTAAATCTCTAAAGAAAACTGTCAATGATGAAACTATGAGAGAAATAGCCAGAGTTAATATGACCTGTACTAAGAGAATTAAAGGTAAATACAAATAATACACATTGGGATAGTATCCATAAATGCATAAAGCAGGTATGAGGATTACCAGCCCATAAATATAATTGACTAATCCCCCAAGAACTATAGAAATCGGGAGAACTTCATGTGGAAAATATATTTTTTTTATTAGGTTTGCCGATCCAACAATAACCGAGGAACTACCTAGAATTGAGCCCGAAAAGAAATTCCATGAAAGTAATGTACTAAATAAGAACAAGGGGTAATTCTCCACATTCATTCTAACCACGATTGAAAAAAGTATTGAGTATACAACAAGCATCATAAGCGGATTAAGAAACGTCCATAAAAAGCCAAAGACCGAACCTCTGTAACGGGTTTTCAAGTCCTTAGAAACAGAGTTTTTTAGGAACTCTCTATATTTATAAATATCAATCCAGTCATTTATCATTCGGTTTCTCACCTTAACTTTGATCTCTCAGTATTTTTAAAACATCATTAAGCGTTTGAGTCAAGCCAATAGCTGGATGCCATCCAGTTAAACTCTTGAGTTTAGAGTTATCCCCTGTGAATAAAGGAATATCCACAGGTCTTAATTTTTCACTATCTACAACAACATCAATTGAGGAATGAGAAAGCGAGAGTAAGCTATCCAGTATATTCTGGATAGAAGTTGCAATACCAGAGCACACATTAACACTCTCACCCCAAGCAAAATTCTCTTTTTGATTCAATAAAAGGTGATAGGCTCTTACTATATCTCGAACGTCAGTAAAATCTCTTTTTGCACTAAGATTACCTACAGATATAATATTCTCTTGATGCCCTCTTTCAATTTCCACAATTTGATTTGAAAAATCAGCCACTACAAACCCGAGTCGTTGTCCAGGCCCAATATGATTGAATGGTCTTGCGTGAATAATCTTCAAATTATAAGCAGTAAAATAGTGTCTTACCAACATACCTACAGTGGCTTTAGAAATCCCATATGGAGATGTTGGTTTCAAAAGAGTCTCTTCCGATATAGGAGTACCGCTTGTGTCAAAGCCTCCATACTCTTCAGATGACCCAATTGTTAGAATACTCACTTTTTCTTTTACTACACTCTGCATTACGGCTTCTAAAAGCTGTATCGTAAGATTAACGTTACTCTGAAAGGTTTCCATTTTATTTGTCCAAGAATCTCTGACAGAGCTTTGACCTGCAAGATGAAAAATTTGATCCGGTTGTATCTTATCTAGCACTTCAATAGTGCCTGCTATATCGTCAAAATCAACAGACACTATTTCCATCGCCTGAATATCATTAATCTCTCTTGAATTAATTCGAGTCGTTCCCCAAACCTCATATCCATTATTAATTAAGTAGCTTGCCAAATATTGCCCAACAAACCCTGTTGCACCTGTTATTAAAGCCTTCATTAGTTAGCCCCTTTGGATAGTATAGTTTTGAAAGATTATTTAATATTGGATATCTTCTTCATATCACTATCTACCATCATTTTCACCAACTGCTCAAACCCAACCTCAAGTTCCCAGCCCAACTTCTCTTTAGCCTTGGTGCAATCACCAAGCAATAGATCTACTTCAGCTGGTCTTACAAACTTCTGGTCAACAACGATATAATCTCTCCAGTTCAAGCCAACATGAGTAAAGGCGATTTCCACCAATTCTTCAATACTGTGAGTTTCGCCAGTTGAAATCACGAAATCCTCTGGTTTGTCCTGTTGAAGCATAAGCCACATAGCTTTTACATAGTCGCCAGCAAAACCCCAGTCTCTTTGTGCATCCAAGTTGCCCATGCGCAGCTCAGTTTGCAATCCCAACTTGATTCTTACAGCAGCATCAGTAACCTTACGAGTTACGAATTCAATACCGCGACGTGGGGATTCATGATTGAACAGTATGCCTGAGCAGGCATACATATTGTAGCTTTCTCTATAGTTAACAGTTATCCAATGACCATATACTTTTGCTACTCCATACGGGCTGCGGGGGTAGAAAGGTGTTGTTTCTTTTTGTGGTGTTTCTACTACTTTACCAAACATTTCACTACTTGAGGCCTGATAGAATCTTGCATCGGGTTTCGTTAGGCGTACAGCCTCTAGCATATTAGTTACACCAATACCTGTCGCTAGTCCTGTTGAAACTGGTTGAATCCAAGAAGTTGCTACAAATGATTGAGCTGCCAAGTTATACACTTCATCGGGATTAGAAATGCGCACCGCATTAATCAGAGAGCCCATATCTAACAAATCACCGTCAATAAATTCTATTTCATTCTTCAGGTGTTCAAGATTCTCAAGAATCGGCACACTCGTTCTGCGACGCAAACCGAATACCTTATAACCTTTAGAGAGCAAAAGCTCTGCCAAATATGAACCATCTTGTCCCGTGATTCCTGTAATTAGTGCGTGTTTAGTCATTTTCATAGTTCCCCTTTATCATTTAAAATAATTGAAAAGCTCTATATTATAGATATTGTTCAAGCTTCTGCATACGTAACTCTTTGAGCAACAGTTTAACCTCTTGAGCCTTGTCTTTAGTACAAATCAATGTAACATCTTCAGTATCTACAATGATTAGATCCTCAATTCCAAGAGTTGCAATCAATTTCCCATTACTCTCTATGATGCAGCGCTTAGTATCGAGGTTTAAAATATTTCCTTTAATAACATTTCCGTTCTCGTCCAGGTCGCTAATTCGTTCTAGAGCGGTCCAGCTACCGACATCATCCCAGCCAAATACACAAGGGATAACATATATATTATTGACCTTTTCCATGATTCCATAGTCAATGGACTGGTCTGGCATTTTTAGAAATTCCGACCGAATGATTGCATCGCGGTCTTTGGATTTAAGAACGGTCTTCATTGTCTCTAATATATCATGCATTTCAGGCATGAGTTCTTTTATGTAACCTCTAATCGTCTCTATTTTCCAAATGAAAATTCCACTATTCCAATAGAAATTACCCGATTCCAGATAGGATTGGGCTGTTGCAAGATCAGGTTTCTCAACGAACTTATTAACTTTGTGAACAGGCAATTCATTAATTTGCTGCGATTCATCGCTGCTCTCAATATATCCGTATCCTGTTTCAGGGTATGTAGGTTGAATACCCAGTGTTACCAAGTTACTATTATCCTGTGCAACCTCTACTGCGGTTTTTAAGATTCTCACAAAACCTTCTTCATTCTCGATAATGTGATCAGAAGGAATTACTATCATGGTGCTATCCGGAAACCTGTCTTCAATAATTATGGAAGCAAGCCCAATGCAAGGTGCTGTATTGCGTCCCACTGGTTCAATAATAATATTTGCAAGAGGTAAATGTGGGATTTGAGCCTTAATCAATTCAGCATAAAGTTCATTGGTAACAATGAAGATTTGACTAATATCAATCAACTTCTCCAGTCGCGCAATCGATTGTTGAATCATTGATTTGGTGCCTGAGATATTTAAAAACTGTTTGGGGAGATTAGTCCGGCTTTTAGGCCAAAAGCGTTCCCCTTTGCCACCTGCCATGATTACACATGTAATTGTCATTTCATCCTCCAAATTTCCACAAAGAAATATACTGTAGTCTACTCTTTATCAGTTCACCTATTGCTTGTGGAGAGAAATTCTTCTTTATATGTTCCTCACCTTTTGACGATATTTCTTCATAAAAGTTCTTGTCGTCACAAAGTTTACGCATATATCGACTTGCGTGCTCTACGTCAGGATCAGCCCAATACTGATAAGCTTTATAGGGACCATGATCATGGTTAAGCTGTACTAAATTATAATCTACCAAGCAAGAATTGCTGTGATTCATAAAATCAATATTTGATGACCAGTTGGTACCGATTACTGGTTTACCTAGGTACATTGCCTCGGCCAGTCCAAGACCAAAGCCTTCACTCCGGTGAAGTGATATGTAACTATCAGTTACGGAAATCAAAGCATTGGTGTCATTTCTCGATAACGTCTTTTCTATCAAATAAATATTCTTGTAATTCCCAATTAGTGAGTGAAGCTCATCCAATTCGGATGATCGCTGTTGCTGAGCACTGTTTACTTTAATCACCAGACCCACAGATTGATCATCAGGTAAAAAAGCTAATTGAAACGCTTTAATAGACGCCTGAGGATTTTTTCTGTCCTGATAACTTTTCAAGTCGTACATAGAAAGAAAGAGAAAAGTGTGTTCAGGTAGTTGAAAGTAAGAGCGATCTCGTTTATTGCTGATCCTAACTTCGATGCTATGTGGTATCTTAACCACAGGAACTGGACTTTTCATAGCAATAGAGTCCACAACAAATGTTGAAGGAGCCCAGATCTCATCTACTAAATTAAAGCTTTCTTTCCACTCATCAGGGAAATCAGGCAGTTCCCAATGCCAATAACCGATGTTATAACGATCTTTAAAAATAGAGTTTCCATAATGAGCATAGATTTCAATCATTTGTTCAGCATTAATATGAAAGATATTAAGATTATACTTAGGCTCTCTTATTTCCTTTTGTACCCAAGTATCATCATTCATGCTGGCCGAATTCGTGCCTATGAAATTTATAATTCCAAATGGGATATCAACAGCGCTCATACTTCTAGCCGCTATTCTGCAAGACTCACCAATTCCCATCTCTGCTCTGGAATACCCCACAAGATTCACACCTGTAAACTCTTCCTTTGTTGGTGCCAACTTAGCGCTCCTATGGATAGGAAAAGCCGTCTTAAGCAACCTTTGCTTAACGCGCTGCCTTGTCTCAAAAGAAAATATTCTTACCGATATAGGTTTAAATCTAATTGCAAGTTTATAAAGCCTTTTATAAATAAGAGATTTGGCACTAGTCATAGCCAACATCCAGCTTATAATTAAATTTCAT
Organism: Paenibacillus monticola; assembly: GCF_009664975.1. Lineage (GTDB taxonomy): Bacteria > Bacillota > Bacilli > Paenibacillales > Paenibacillaceae > Paenibacillus_AQ > Paenibacillus_AQ monticola. The sequence continues at coordinate 612,430 of NZ_WJXB01000004.1, read as the reverse complement.
TTATAGAGCCTCCATGCGCTTTCAAGGTAAGTTATTCCATTTACACATAGTTAGTAACATTATAGAATCGGATAAAAGTAGCTCAATGTTTATCCAATATGCTAAAATATCCTCGTACCTACAGGAAAAGGAGATTATAAACGTGTCGAAACCAGTATACGGTAAAAATGCCGCTCAGTCGAGAATTGTTGAAAAAATCCCAGCCTCGATATGGGCGTTGGTTGTTGCTTTAATTTTGTTTTTGATCTGGACCCCGTTTCAAGTAGGATTGTTTAATGGACAACAGGTGGATTTTGAGAAGCCAATGTATGTAGCAGCCTTACTCAGCGGGCTTATGCTGCTCGTCTGGGTTGGCATCTACTACAAAAAGTTCAAACTGGATGAGCAGCGGGACTTGGTAGCGGTAGCCGCACTTTTGCTGCCTCTAACGTATGCCCTGTCGCTGTTTGTCGCTGTTTCGCATTATATGGCGATGAATATGCTGTTTACCCAGAGCATGTATGTCGCAATATTCATTATAGCTTTATATCTCATGAAGCAAAAGCAACTAAATGTTGTCATTCAGAATGCCGTGCTGGCCATTGCTTACTTTATCGTGGGTTTTGGACTCCTAAATTGGCTTGGTAGCTGGAGTTTCGCCGGTTCATTAGTGGGCTGGTTCTCAAACACAGTGCGGAGTGGTAAATATTTGGATGCGGTAATGACTGACTCCAATGGTCTGCGCCTTACCTCTATCTTCCAATATGCGAATACATATGCGGCCTTCCTGATGGCATTTCTGTTTGTGGCTGTCTTTGCACTGGTTCGCTCCCGTAAATGGTATGGAACGCTGACGCATGGCTTCATGCTTGTACCCATCATTGTATCGATCCTGCTGACGCTCTCACGCGGTGGACTTGTAATGTTGCCTGTCGTGTTCATCTTGCTATTATTGTTCCTGAAGCCCGCACAGCAGCTCTTGTGGATTCTTCAGCTTGGAGTAGCGGGTATTGCCGCGTTGGCAATTACAACTCCAATTACTAATCTGGGAACAGAGTTGAATACAAAGTACTCTTCTTCCGCTGCCCTAAAAGGCTGGGGGTACCTGCTGGGGGCTTCAGTGATTGTGGCCGGCATAGGCTGGGTCATTCAGCGTTTTGTGGCCCCATGGCTGCAACAGAAGCTAGGAGGCTGGGGTTCACGTAAGCGGACAGGCTTATGGATTCCACTCGGATCGGTTGTGCTGGTCGGTATTGTAGCCTTCCTGCTCATCGGTACGAGTGCAAGCAAGATATTGCCTGCGAATATGGAAACTCGTCTGGAAAATATCAACTTCAAGCAGCACAGTGTACTCGAACGAATTACTTTTTATAAGGATGCCGTAAAGGTTATTAAAGATTATCCGATTCTGGGTACCGGAGGTGGGGGCTGGGCCTCACTGTATGAGCATTATCAGAACAATCCTTATACAAGCCGCCAGGTTCATAACTTTTTCTTACAATACTTGATTGAGGTCGGTATTCTCGGATTTATCGTGTTTATGGGCTTTATCCTGTATATTTTCTATAAATATATTCGTGGATATGTGAAACGGGATAAAGATGAGTTCAACAATGGTTTCTTTTATCTGATTATTGCATTGTCGATTCTCATCCACAGTCTACTGGATTTCAATATGAGTTATGCGTTCATGGGTATTCTGGTCTTTGTCGGATTGGCTGGAATGGCAGCTGTCATGGAAAGTAAACCTCTGCGCCGAAATTGGAATACAGCTTGGCTGCGTAACAGTTACTTCGCTGTCATTGCGATCGGTACTGTATTTCTGCTCTTCCTGTCGATTGGCTCTATCAGCTCCAGTACTGCTGCTCTTAAGGCGAAAAACTTACTGGGTGTCAGCCAATCTTATGAAGAGATCAAAGCACCTTTGGTTGAGTCTTTGAAGGATCGTCCATACCATCCTGAGTCGGCCTTGTATCTTTCATCGTTGGATCAACAAGTATTTACTCAAACCAAAGATGACAAGTATCTTGCCGAGTCCTACAGTGTGTTAACACGCGCTCTGAAGGATGAGTCATACAATAAAAATCTATTGGCCCAATTGGCAAGTTACTATGATCTGAAAGGACAAGGTGACCTGGCTTACGGCGTATACCTCGACAATGCGGACAAGTACAATTGGGATATTGAATGGTATGATACTCTGATCAGCCGCTCCTTTACGTTAGGAAATGCGGCCCTTGTACAAAAGGACGATGCCAAGAAACAACAATATTTCAAAACAGGGCTGGAAGCCTACCAACACGTAGTTGACGGTGTGGAGCATCTGAAGACTCTCCCTCCAGAGCAGTTGCAGGGACGTCCATTCTCGGTTACACCAACCATCGCCCTTAATGCAGGCAAAATGAAGTTAATGTCAGGACAAGCTGCGGATGCTGCCGCAACCTTGAAGCTAGGCCTGAGTGCGGATTATACAGATTTGAACAACCGTGAGATCGCTCGTTGGTATCTGGCGGCGCTGAAAAAGGATAACGCTCAGGATCAGGCAGTCTATGATCTGCTGATCGCAGCTGAACCTACAGAAGCCACGCGGATTGATGAAATAGTAGCGGAGAAGTACTAGGTTCTCTAGAGCATTGCTACAGATTAAATGAAAAAGAGCGACTCTCTGTTAATCACAGGGAATCGCTCTTTTTGTGTTCTTTTGTACATATTTTATTGGTTAGTCGCTTTCTCCGCTTCGCTATCGATAACATCTTTAAGGTAACGGAGTAAGCCCTCTCTAAGCTCCTCACGTTGGAGCGCGTAATGAATGCTTGTCTTGATGAAACCCATTTTCTCACCGACATCATGACGCTGGCCTATGAAATCATAGGCAATAATCCGCTCCACTTCGCTTAGGCGGGCTATGGCATCTGTAAGCTGGATTTCTCCACCTACACCCACTTGCTGCTCACCAAGTAAATCAAAGATCCGTGGAGTCAATATGTAGCGGCCCAATATGGCCAGATTGGAAGGCGCCTCTTCTCTCTTCGGTTTCTCCACAAGCCGATTGGCTTTGTAGACACGGTCAGCCAAGAGTGTGCCGTCTACGACACCGTAGCGTGATACTTCATCCCAAGGCACGGGTTGAACGCCGACGATTGAAGATTTATATTGGTCATAAATATCAATCATCTGCTTTAGGCAAGGCGTGTCCGCTTCAACAATATCATCGCCAAGCAGTACAGCAAAGGGTTCATCACCGATGAATTTGCGGGCGCACCAAATCGCATGTCCGAGGCCACGGGGTTCTTTTTGGCGGATATAATGAATGTCGGCCATTTCAGAAGACTTGCGGACGGATTCAAGCAACTCCCACTTCTGCTTCTCCGCTAAACCGAACTCCAGTTCAAAAGAGGTATCGAAGTGGTCTTCAATGGCACGTTTGCCCTTGCCTGTGACGATAATGATATCCTCAATTCCGGAAGCAACAGCTTCTTCGACAATATATTGGATCGTCGGTTTATCTACAATGGGCAGCATTTCTTTAGGCATAGCTTTGGTGGCGGGCAGAAAGCGCGTGCCCAACCCGGCAGCAGGGATAATGGCTTTACGGATTTTCATGACATAGGCTCCTTCTATCTCAGATCTTTAACCCTTCACATATAATATCATGGCATATTACTTTTAATTATAGCAGTTATGGCCTGTATTTGGCAGGGTGATTGCTAGATATGGATACAAAAATGAGTCAGGTGGACATGTGGGAATTGCTTCCCTTGTGTCCGCCTGACTCTTTATTTATCAACTCATTACTATTTGGCGTTCACCAATTGTCCGCGTGTAACTCCAAGCTGGTTGGTGGCTTTCAGACTCTTCCATACCTGCGTACCGGAGATTTCGCCGCGCAACGCACGGCTGTACAGACTGATAACCTCCGCCACCTGCTCCGGCGTCTCTTCTAGAAACTCAACACGGAAAGAAGAAACTCCATGTTCGCGGAAATTGCTCAGGTATTCAGCACCTGACTGTTCAACCGCGTTGAACACGGTGTTGCGGCAGCCTTCATCCACACGAACAGGATGAGCCATCCCGATCCGGTCCTGCAGCGAAGCTCGTTGCTCTTCGCAAGGACGGCCGCAGTTCGTGAAGTCTGTACCTTCACTCATAAAAGTACAGTATACGCAGTGCTCCGTATGGAACATCGGCAAATGCTGGTGGATGACAATCTCCATGCGTGACGTATCACTGTGGCCCAGCAGATCGACCATCTGTTGGATGTTCAGGTCATAAGATGGAGTTACCACATCACAGCCTGCTTCCAGGAACAGGCTTACTGCCTTATGATTGGCGATGTTCAGTGAGAAGTCGCCAATGAGGCGCGGATGAACAACATCCGGGTGCTCCATGCGGCTGCGCAGATAATAATACAGCGCGCCAGTGTTGCGGACGAGCACCGCATCCGGCTGCAGGCGAAGAATATTGGCGTGGTAGCCATTCTCGCCCGGCATATGAATGCGTGGCGTCGCCAGCGTAATGCTGGCCCCCGCAGCCCGTACAGCATCGACTGCTGCCGGGAACTGCTTGATGAATTCGAAGTCGGCGTAAATGCTGTGCACGCCGACGTCGAGAGCAGCCTGCACCTGCGGCAGGCTGCGGCATAGCACGGTGAGCTCCGCTTCACCGTGCGGGACACCCGCGACGCCCCGAGGGGCCGCGTCGCTGTAGATCTCGACCTCCCGTTTCACGTAGACGGGAGGTTTCGGGCGCTCGCCCGCAAGCAGCTCCACCGCGCGGCGGCGGATGCTGTTCAGCTCGCGCATGGGCACAATGACGTCGCCTTCCAGATGCGACTCCAAAGCGCCAAGCTGGAAGACGGTCCCGCCGAGGCGGCCGAATTGTTCTTCCAGCAGCGCTGCGTCCATCGGGCGCTTTTGCGCATATTCCAGCGCAAGCTCCGAGTCCACACGGACGGTCGTGTTCTTCTGCACGTCCGTCCACCAGGTCGCGAGCGGCTCGCCGATGCGGCCTTCGACCTTAATATCGACCGGGAAGACCCGGTACGGCTTCTCGGTCTCATACGTCTGACGCAGCGCCTTGTCGAGTGCTGGGTCATTCGTCTTCCAGATGCGGTCGCCGACATGCAGGCGGCGCAGGTCCACATCGTTGCGGCCAGCAACGATATCGACGATCCAACCTTCTCCGGCTTCGCCTTCCAGCTTCACGCCTTTACGGCGCAGATCGTAGACGCGTCCGCCTTCTTCTTTTTTGGCCGGATCGCCTGCGTCAAAAACAATACCATCCCCCCGCTTCAGTGGGGCATGAATACGGCAGACTACGCCATCGCGCAAAATTTGCTCCACGGTTCCCATATAGACACCCCGGCTTTTCGGAAAGGTGCCGTCCACCAGCATTTTATTGTTCGTGCCATCCAGGAAGCCATGCGTGAATCCACGGGAGAAGCTCTGCTCCAGCTCGCGCATTTCCTCCTTGGACGGCTCGGACCAGACTCCGTCAAAATAACGGTCGATCGCCTTGCGGTATTTGCTGACCACGTTGGCTACATATTCCGGGCTTTTGAGCCGGCCTTCGATCTTAAAAGACGTGACGCCAGCCTCGATCAGCTCCGGCATAAGATCAATAGCCGCCAAATCCTTAGGGGAGAGTAAATAAGTCACATCACCCATCGGCTTAATTACTCCGTCCACCATCAGATCATACGGCAAGCGGCAAGCTTGCGCACATTCGCCACGGTTCGCGGAACGTCCACCCCACATCTCCGAGGTCAGACATTGACCCGAATAAGAGACGCACAGCGCACCATGCACGAATACTTCCATGGGCAGGCGTGCTTGTTCGCCAATCGTACGGATCTGCTTCAGATTGTTCTCGCGGCCTAGCACAACGCGTTCCAGCGAGAACGGCTTCGTAAACTCCACCGCCTCTGGCGAAGTAATCGTCATCTGCGTTGAGCCATGAATCGGGAAATCCGGTGAGATTTCACGGATCATTTTAACTAGACCTAAATCCTGCACAATCACTGCATCCACACCCGCATCTACGCAGATATCAATCAGTTCCTTTGCCTCCAGCAGCTCATTCTCGAACACCAATATATTAAAGGTCAGGAACCCTTTCACACCATAACTGTGCAGGAACGCCATGATCTCCGGCAGCTCATCTGAGCGAAAGTTGTTCGCTCTAGCCCGTGCATTAAATTTCTCTACGCCAAAAAAGACCGCGTCCGCCCCATTCGCCACCGCTGCACGCATGCACTCCCAGTCACCCGCTGGAGCTAACAGCTCCACGTCTTGTCTGCGTATTTCTTGCTTATTCATTTATATCCTCCCAAACCGCCGCGAGGCGGGTCATTTCTAGATGTTTAACTTATTGATTGTATCAAATATCACACCTCCGCGCCATGTGTTTACCACATTTTAATAGAAAAAGTGGCGATTCGCAGACAATCATTTGCATTTGTATCTGCAATGACACATTTAACATCCCTATAGAAATGATCCAGTGACACCATCGGCTTAAACTTCCTAAATTCCCCAAAATAATTAGCACATGCTGTTATTTGCCACTCAGCCTCCCTCATTAGAAGCGCAGACTTATGCATCTCATAAACTACCCTATAAGTAACCTGATTTTATCTCGCTTTCCTGAAAATGTTGTATGAAATCCAACTTTGCGATGCAATTTTTGCCTACTACGCTTAAATATTGTATGAAATCCAACATTCTCATTCTCCGGTAGCTTCGATAGAGGTGAATCCTGTATTTAGTACAACAATGCGTTAAATCACGGCTTATCTCATATGGAATGTTGTAAAAAATACAGGATTTCTACCGACACGCCAATCAGGGCTAGAGAGATTCCTCTTTAGCCCTTTTAAAACAAATCTAATTTTGTCTCAAGCCCCTGATCCCTTAATCTCTCTATAAATGTTGTATGAAATCCAGCTTTGCGATGCAATTTTTGCCTACTGCGCTTAAATACTGTACGAAATCCAACATTCCTCATTTTTCGATAGCTTCGATAGAGGTGAATCCTGTATTTAGTACAACAATACGTTGAATCACGGCTTATCTCATATGGAATGTTGTAAAAAATACAGGATTTATGCTGAATATCAATAGCGCTCTGCTAGCCTCAGCCTCAGAGCCTCAACTCCCCCCTCTTAAAAAAGCTTCGAGGAGAGCCCTTCCACCGGTTCATAAGCACAAGTATATTTATTCTTGATAATCGGTCGTAACATGCCCTTAGTTACCATGCTCTGCAGCCACTTGCGGGCTGTACGAAAATCCACCTCATAACGATTCATGACATCCTTGGGGCGGATCGACTTCCCCAAATTCCACGCCAGACGTATAAGTTCATGCTCTACAGGAGTAACCGGATTTGTAGTACTATTCCTCATCAACGAAGGGCCAACCACCATCTGCAGCAGCATCCGGCAGATCTCGGGGCGATTCTGAACGTCATCGACTGAGAAGTGAATGACTCTCCAGCCCATCCCCGCCAAAAAAGTGTCCCTGTTTAAGGAGTAACTGAATCTCTCCCGATCCATGTCCTTGATGTGACTTTGAAATCCATCACACTCCAGGCCAAAGCGGCCAAAGGGCGGAAGGAAAGCAAAATCCATAAATTGCGACTTCCGGTTCCAATCGTACACCTCGTATTCGGGATGCAAATCGTTGAAGTTACCGAACAATGGCCACCAGACATTTTGCAGAAATAACTTTTCCGCATACAAATGTCCTCTCCGCAATCGCCCTCTCCGTTCCCCTGTTCTAAGGGCTAAATGGCGATCCAGCAATAATTGATGCTCCTCTTCGAATTCCACAGGCATCCTCCTCGTTCTTTCCTTTTTTCTCCATAAAAAAAGAACGCCCCTCTGCCAAATTTGGCATGAAAGGACGTTCTTCGTCTGAGCAAATTATATCACTTGCTAATTAGAGCGGCAATGATCTGTGCCCCTCAGCTCCCATCCCCCGTAAACCGGAACGATTGTAGTGTTTGGTCGAGGATGGCCTGCTGCTCAGCAGTAGCATTGGCATCATCCAGCGATAGGGTGATCGTATAGACCACTTCATTATTACTAAAAACTATTTGCTTGATAAGACTAGGAATGCCGTTTTTGCTCTGATGCACGGTCAGGGTCGTAGCTGGTTGACCGGCAAAAGTAGACTCCACTACACTTTCAATTCGCGGACCCTTAGGATCAGCATTTTTGTTCTGATAGTAATCCTTTAGCAGATTCACAGCATATTCTACTGACCCTTCCGGGTTCGCATAGATCTGGAACCGCCCGCCGGTGAAACGATATTCCACATTTTGCATCTCAAAGGCATCCTGATAAGGGGTCCATAGACGCGGAATATCCACGACGAAGCCGTAGGTTTTGGATATTTTGGTGATTGATTTATTTTTGAGTGCGGTATAATCATCCACGTCCAGCCGCCCAAAGTTCTCTTTAATTAGGTCAAAATCAATATCAATAGCAGCTAAAATATCCGCGAATCGAGCCTTATCGGCTTCCTCATCCGCAGGTGTCATATATTGAAAATAATAGCGGTATCCATTCTTCAACAGCAGCACCTGATATTCTGTTGCCCAACCATTGCCGAAATTGAGCTGCATTTCATTGATCTGCGCCTGCACACCGGAGACATCCGCCATTGTGGTTCCTTTCAGTGCGTATGCAGTTGGGACAAAACTCTCGCGGGTCTTCCTTTCCAGCTCTTGCGACCAGGTGCTCAGAGTAGAGCCGGAGGGCGCTGAAGTCACCTTTACTTTTAGCTGGCTACCCTGGTTACTCTCAAAAATCAGATGCTGCTCATCCATGCTCCAGTTGGCGGGAATTTGCAGTGAGAGGCCATAATCTTCATTGTAGGCTGGACGCAGGCCTTTCACTACGGTGGAAAGATCACGGATTTTTTTATCCTTGGTGTCAAAAGAAGGCTGGAAGGAGTTCAGCAGTCCGTTATATTTATCGAGATCTTTATAATTAACGGCTTTATCGTCCGTCAGATAAATCTCATACAATCTCCCGTCAGCGTAGTATTGTCTGCCTTCCCATATGGCACCGCTGGTATCTTTACTGACAATTCGTGCATACGGAACAGGTCCTTGTGGGAATGTCTCCCGGTCAAATACAGTTTCCCCGCCTTCCTCCGCGTCACGCACCAGCTGTTCCAGCATTTCTTCAGGTTCTACCGAAACCTCCTGCTGTGTTGCATGGACCTCCAAATAATAAAGGTTTTCCGCACTCATAAAAGTAGCTACACTCTCATTTCCGCCACTGTCGCCCACAATAAGTCCAGAGGGATAATTCATACTCCAATGGAAATAGCTATTCCCTATTCGAGTCTTGCCTACATCGCTGTCTATTCCATTCTCAACTGGAGTCTCCTCATCGACTTCAGTTGGCACCAGAGTAACCAGAAGCTCTCCACCGTTCCCTGGAGAAATTCTCGCCCCCAGCACTCCTGCTACGTAACGCAGCGGCACCATCAGCACATCCCCAGCTATACGCGGAGGTGCAGTCAGCTTAATCTTGACTCCATCCTTCCAAGCAGTTAAGCTGCCAATCGTCATCGCCCCTGTGTGCGGGCCATACATGACTTTCACTACATCATCCTGTTCCAGAGAAACTGTGCTGCCAAATGCTTTTTTAAAAACACCAAGAGGGACCATGACGGTACCGTTCTCTATAAAAGGCTGCTGGATCACAACTTTTTTTCCATTTACCGTAGCCGCAGTACTGCCGACCTTAAGACTTAACTGAAGCTTAGCAACCTCTGCCGCTTGCACTGTCTTTGCCGGCAACAGAGTTAGCAGCAATAGTAAAGCCAGCAGAACAGACATCCCCCGCACTATGATTTTGCTTCCCATCTTCCATTCCCCCTGATCCGCATCCATCTTACTCTTCCGGTTGCTCATCGCCATCTGCTCCCGAGTCCTCTACGCTCATCAGGGGATCGCCCTGACCGAGCACCAGCTTGCGGACAATGATATCGCCATCACTCTGCATCAATAACCGAACAGTTGCGCCCGGCACGTAGCTTTTGAACAATTCGTTAATATCAATCAAGGAGGTGACCCGGTGACCATCAATGCTGTACAGGACATCCCCTTCAGTTATACCTGACTTACGCGCTGATGCAGTATCCACTTTGGTTACTGTCAACGGGTCTCCCGTAGGAATCCCCACTATGGCGGACCAGCTTTCCTCCAGCTCCATCCCCAGACTTGGGCGTTTGACCTCTCCATACTTGAACAGCTGATTCATAATATATTGCACAGTCTCAGTCGGGATAGCAAAGCCCATATTCTCCACACCAACCGCAGAATACTTCAAGCTGTTAATTCCCAGCACTTCGCCTTTCATATTAAGCAGGGGTCCCCCGCTATTGCCAGGATTGATCGCCGTATCACTCTGGATAAGCCGATAGGCTGCATCTACTTTGCGATCAAGTCCGCTAATAACGCCTACGGTAGCCGAGTTCCTTAGCGAAAAGGATATCGGTGTCCCGATAGCAATAACCTTTTCTCCAACTAGAGGATCGACTGCCGCTGAGGCAAATTTCGCTGGCTTCAGGGACTTGGCATTGATCTTGATCAGCGCCAAATCGCTATACTCATCTGCATAACTCTCTGTAATGCTGTACTTTTTAGCATCCGAGGTCACCACTACGACATTCTGCAGATCCTTGATCACATGCGCGTTGGTTATAATCCAGCCATTGCTTTTGATAATAATGCCAGAGCCATGGGTTAGATTGTAACGGTCATCGGGTCCACTGGAATGTTCTCCCGAGGATTTGCCGATAATGCCAACTACTGAAGGAGCAGCAGCTTCTATGATTTGTGGCACTAAGTCCTCGGAACTTACTAGATTCTTCAACTTGCTAACAGATGCAGCAACGCCAAGCTCCTTGATTGCCTTTCCTGAGATCCCTTCGCTCAGCTGTAACCCATTTGTAGCAACGGAGCCAAACGCTGAAGCATTTCCTCCCCAACCCACGGTTAGCAGCATTCCGCACAGCAATAGGCTTAAACCCGTCTTCCTCATGCGCTTCTCTCTCTCCATCACCCTTCACCGGACCCTCTCTCTTTATCCCTGATACATCGATCGTATGAAATATATAACTCCCTACATTTTTAAAAGACGCCTTTAACTGCCGCCGAGGGCGCTAAAGGTGTCTTTTAGTAGAAAACTGTGCAATTATTGCCGCATAGGCAAGCGGTGCTCTTAAGTTAACTCACCCAGTTCATAACCATGGCGTAATCGGAGATCACAAACACAAGCAAGCTTACAGCTCCGAAGGCAATCGCAAATTTATTCTTCTGGGGGGCTTTCAACAACCGGACGACACCGACTAAGATAAGAATGGTGAACAAAATCATAAATACATCGAAGGTATGAAATTTAGACGGTCCTTGCGCGGCAGCTTCTGCAAGCAGCATGGCATTACCTCCTCGAAAGTTTTGTCAAAGTCCCCATATTACCTTCTATGTTATCGCTACCATTTCGGTGACGCAATAGTTAATTCATAAAAAAACATCAATTTGTCGCAAAAATATATTTTTGAGCAGCTTTTTTAACATCAGTAATGACATTAATCATTGACGAGTTAAATAAACCATTCATTTATCAAAGAACAAAGTCTTTCTATGAATCTTACTACGGACAGGCTCCAGATATGCCTATTTCATTTATTAGCAAGTCCTTAATTCGGTATAAGGAATCGTTATGCCCATTGCTACAACTTTCACATACGGTAAATCCTAATTATGTTAACATCGAACATGTTATCTTACTGATTTCAGCGAGAAATATAGAGTAATTATATTGATTCATGCTAGATTTGAGGAGGGTTCACCTATGGCTTACGATCCGATTTGGACTGCTAATCCGGATAAACTGAGCAAGTTTGAATTAGTTAAGCTGGAAAAAGACGGTCTGGACGTAATTCGCACCATTATCGAAGAATATGCAATAAACGGCTATGACTCCATCACCGCTGAAGATATGGACCGCTTCAAATGGGCCGGTGTCTATCAACAGAAACCAAGAGATGGCCACTTCATGATGCGAGTGCGCATCAATACAGGCATCATGACTGCTGCGCAAGCGCGGGCTCTTGCCGAGATCGCCAGATTGTACGGGAGAGAGCTCATCGACATTACAACCCGCCAAGCGATCCAATTCCACTGGCTGACAGTTGAGAATCTGCCGGATATTTTTAAACGCCTGGAAGCTGTTTCTCTTTATTCCTACGAAGCCTGCGGCGATTGTCCGCGTACGATCGTGGGCAATCCGCTCGCAGGTATCGACAAGAATGAGCTCATGGACACTACAGAGATTGTGGAAGAGATCAATAGCTTTTTCGTGTTGAATCGCGACTTCTCTAACCTGCCGCGCAAATTCAAAATGTCCATCTCAGCCAATATCTACAACAACGCGCAAGCGGAGATCAATGACCTTGCCTATACTCCAGCTGTCAAAATCATCGACGGAAACGAAGTTGCCGGCTTCCATCTGATGGTGGGTGGTGGATTGTCCGCCAAACCGCATTTGGCCCAAAAACTCGATGTGTTCGTTCGGCCAGAGGAAACACTCAAGGTTGCCATTGGCGTCATTACCCTCTTCCGGGATCATGGATATCGTGAGAAACGGCATCATGCCCGCCTGAAATTCCTTGTCGCTGACTGGGGTGCAGAGAAATTCAAGGAAGAGCTGATTCAGCTTGTCGGTGAGCTTCCAACACGCGGTGAAGACAAGACAATCGGCTGGCAAGCCGCTTACTTCGATGGTATCCATCCACAGCGGCAGGAAGGGCTCAACTATGTTGGCCTGAATGTTCCGGTCGGACGTTTAAATACAGAAGAGCTGCTGCAACTGGCAGAGCTGGCTGAAGTTTACGGTGACGGCAGACTCCGCACCACCATGTCGCAAAATATCATTCTTAGCGGTATAGCAGACGATAAACTTACGGCCTTGCTGCAAGCGCCGGTCCTACAGCGTCTGAGTCCAACACCCAAAAACTTCATTAGCCGTACGGTATCCTGCACCGGCAACGAGTTCTGCAGTCTCGCTATCGTTGAGACGAAGAAACGTGCCGTCAGTGTTGCTGAATATCTGGACGAGCATGTGGAGCTTGATGAGAAGCTGCGCATTCACTTCATCGGCTGCCCTAATGCCTGCGGACAAAAGCAGGTAGCTGACATTGGACTTCAAGGTTCACTGATCAAGACACCTGACGGTATGATTGATGCCTTCGACATCGCCGTTGGCGGTACGTTAGGCGGTGGCGATCTGCGTCCTCCGGCCCAATTCGCCCGCCCACTGAAGGGGCGCGTACAGGGAGACCGGGTGGCACCCGTGCTAGTGCAGCTAATCTCGTTCTACAAAGAGCAACGTACCGCTGGCGAGAACTTCCAAGAGTTTACCGAACGAGTAGGCATCCCCGCTATTCAGGAACAACTGACCGCTATTCTAGCGGCTGAGGCCTCTTGAGGAGGTGACTTAGCTGCTGCGAAGAACTAGTACCTGCCCAGACTTGTTTTGGGTTTGGCCTTGCTTCCTAATCTGTTTCACACTGGGTTGAATGACCTTCTAAATTAGTATCGGATACAGCATATAAAGGGCCGCGGCAATCTCGCCGTGGCCCTCCTATTTATGTTGGCCAATTATTTATTGGTTTGGGTACTCTCATCCAATCAGCGAGATTGACCACCCTTAATTGCAGATCATGCAGTTAAAAGTGATGATTTGAACCACTTGAATCACTTAACTGCAGTTCATACAACTACATAAGTTGAACTATTGAATCACCTCACTCACCAGTGAAAATGCTGGATAAAATACAACAATAGTTGTTACATATACTCCACAATCAGTCATTGTTGTATAAAATACAACTTTCACTAGCAATGGAGTCTTTTTCGAACCGGAATGTTGTATTTCATACAATAATTTAACTTTATCAAGCTTTTTCCCAGAGGAATGTTGTAAAAAATACAGGATTCATCCGAATGATCCTTCTGACCGCCCCATTCCCCTATGGACAAGCTTTCTTTAGTTCAACTTTATATACATACCAAATAATCAATGGATAAGAACGGCCTTACCATTTATAACAGTACAAAGTGCAACTAAACGAGCTGCATTTGCTGCTTTAGTACTTCAGCCCTCTTCTCAAACTGTTTCCGAGGTCTGCAGCATAAGGGCTTCGGTCCGCTCTGTATCTCGGATCAGCACAGGCTTCAGATACCTGCCGGTGTAAGACTCCGTAACCGTTATAATCTTCTCTGGTGTTCCTGTCGCTAGCACGGTTCCCCCGCCACTGCCACCTTCGGGGCCCATATCGATGATATAATCGGCTGTCTTAATGACATCCAGATTATGCTCAATCACGAGCACGGTTTCACCAGAGTCTACTAAGCGATGCAGCACCTCAAGCAGACGGCCAATGTCATCCACATGCAGACCTGTTGTTGGCTCATCCAAAATATAGAGTGTCTTGCCCGTACTGCGGCGGTACAGCTCGGAAGCAAGCTTCACGCGCTGCGCTTCCCCACCGGACAGGGTTGTTCCCGATTGACCAATCTTAATATAACCGAGACCGACATCCAGCAGAGTCTGCATTTTACGGTGAATACGGGGAATATTTTGAAAAAAGTCTACTGCATCCTCTACAGTCATTTCCAGGACGTCCGAAATATTTTTACCTTTATACTTCACTTCCATAGTTTCGCGGTTATACCGTTTGCCTTTACAGATTTCGCAAGGAACGTATACATCCGGCAAGAAGTGCATCTCGATCTTGATAATTCCGTCTCCACGGCAAGCTTCACAGCGGCCGCCCTTCACGTTAAAGCTGAACCGGCCCTTCTGGAAGCCGCGAATCTTGGCCTCATTAGTCTTGGAGAACAAATCACGGATATCGTCGAACACTCCTGTATAGGTTGCCGGATTGGAGCGTGGTGTACGCCCGATCGGTGACTGGTCAATCTCGATCACCTTGTCCAGATGCTCCAGCCCTCTGATTTCCTTATGCAGACCCGGACGTACCTTCACAGCCTTATTCAGCTGCCGCGCCAGACTCTTATACAGAATCTCGTTAATAAGCGAGGATTTACCAGAGCCAGACACACCAGTCACCGCAGTAAAGACGCCGAGTGGGATCTTAACATTCACATTCTTCAGGTTGTTCTCTCTGGCACCACGGATTTCCAGCCACCGGTCGTCGGTAGGACGCCGTTTGGAGGTGACGGGGATGAACTTGCGTCCACTTAAATAATCACCGGTCAAGGAATTCGGATCATTCATAATCTCCGCTGGTGTCCCTTGAGCAATAATCTGCCCGCCATGGATGCCAGCGCCTGGACCGATATCTATGATATAGTCGGCAGCCATCATCGTATCCTCGTCATGCTCAACAACGATCAGTGTATTGCCAAGGTCGCGCATATGCGCCAGTGTGGAGATGAGACGTTCATTATCTCGTTGATGCAGACCAATGCTGGGCTCATCCAGAATATATAGCACTCCCATCAGACTCGAACCAATCTGGGTAGCCAAGCGGATACGCTGTGCTTCACCGCCAGATAACGAACCTGCCGCACGGCTTAACGATAAATAATCCAGCCCCACATTTACCAGGAAGCCGAGCCGACTACGAATTTCCTTGAGGATAAGGTTAGCGATAGCCGTCTCTTTTTCACTGAGCATAATCTCTTCAAAAAATCCCAAGCAATCCCCAATAGAAAGATCCGTCACATCGGCAACATTCTGATCGTTGATCGTCACTGCCAAAATCTCTTTCTTCAGACGTTTACCTTTGCAGACGTGACAAGGTTTAGCGCTCATAAAGCCTTCGATGAATTCACGTATGCCGTCGGACGCAGTCTCGCGGTAACGCCGTTCCAGATTGGGAATAATGCCTTCAAAAGCAACCATCGCATCCTTCTTCTGGCCAAAGTCATTCTCATAACGAAAACGAATTTTCTCGCTGCCCGTACCGTTCAGCAGCTTAGTCATTTGCTCCGGGGTCAGGCTGCTAACCGGAACGTTCTGGGGAATCTCAAAATGCTCACAGACCGACTTCAGAAACTGCGGATAATAATTGGATGTACTGCCCGTCCAGGCTAGAAACGCGCCTTCTGCGATGCTTTTTTCGGCATCCGGGATCAGTAAATCAGGATCAACTACCATCTTCAATCCAAGACCGTCACACTCTGTGCAAGCCCCGAACGGACTGTTAAAAGAGAACATACGCGGAGCCAGTTCTTCGATACTAAACCCGCAGACCGGACAAGCAAAGTTAGAACTGAACAACAGCTCCTCCTGGCCGATAATATCGACAAGAATCCTGCCTCCAGATAGCTTCAGCGCCGTTTCGATCGAATCCGTCAGACGTGTCTCAACATCATCCTTAATCACAATACGGTCCACAACCACTTCGATCGTATGCTTCTTATTCTTCTCCAGTTCAATATCCTCAGATAAATCACGCAGCTCGCCATCCACACGAACGCGGACGAAGCCTTGCTTGGAAATGTCGGTAAAAAGACCCTTGTGTTCGCCTTTACGCCCCGAAATAATCGGAGCTAGAATCTGTAGACGCGTCTTCTCAGGATACTGCGTAATCCGATCAACCATTTGTTCAACGGTCTGGGAGGTTATCTCAATGCCGTGATCCGGACAATGAGGATGACCAATCCGGGCAAACAGCAGCCGTAAATAATCATAAATCTCCGTTACTGTACCTACCGTCGAGCGCGGGTTACGGCTCGTGGTTTTCTGGTCAATGGATATAGCCGGGGATAAACCTTCTATAGAATCGACATCCGGCTTCTCCATTTGGCCTAGGAACTGGCGCGCATAAGACGATAAGGATTCGACATAACGCCGTTGGCCTTCAGCATAAATGGTATCGAACGCGAGTGAGGATTTGCCTGAACCGCTTAGCCCCGTCAGCACGACGAAGCGGTCGCGTGGAATCGTCACATCGATATTCTTGAGATTGTGCGCCCTCGCGCCCTTAATTACTATATTTTCGATCGCCAACGGTATAACATCTCCTTTAGAGCTATTTCAGTGCTATTTTAAAATATTTTCGATCCCTCCCAAACCCTCCCTTAGCCAAGGGAGGGCCCCAAGGGCTGCGCCCTCTGGACACCCACAAGGTTGGCGAAGGAGATTGGTAGGGACGTTGTTAGTTACTTTGGTGCTAGGAACGCTTGTCCCTACGGGACCGCTTGAACGTTAGTCGCGGTTAAGTGCTAAGGGCGCTCTCCCTACGGGAATCGCCAACGGCAAGAACGCTCTCCCTGCGGGAATCGGCTGACGTCGAGTACCGGCGACGTTGAAATACTACGTGCTAAGATCGCTCTCCCTACGGGAAACGCTAAAGTTTGAGCACAGGACATCATTATTTAAAAAGAACGGCCTGGACAGCGCCGTTCGGACTTTAACAGCAAACGCGATGGTAGAAGTAATCACTCGGCTCGCAGCTCCATCAATGCATCACGCAGCTCGGCTGCGCGTTCGAATTGCAGGTCCTTGGCAGCTTTCTTCATCTCGGCTTCCAGACGCACTATGAGACTCTGGCGGTCCTTCTTGCTCATCTTGCCGCCGACACCTGTGAGGTAATCGGCTTTGGCTTCAGCAACCTTTGTAGCTTCGATAATATCGCGTACTTTCTTATTGATCGTTGTAGGTGTAATGCCATGCTCCTCATTATGCGCAGCCTGAATGATACGGCGGCGTGTGGTTTCACCGATAGCCTTTTCCATAGAGTCGGTTATACGGTCTGCATACATGATTACGCGACCCTCAGAGTTACGGGCAGCACGGCCCATGGTCTGGATTAGTGAACGCTCTGAGCGAAGAAAGCCCTCTTTATCGGCATCCAGAATAGCGACCAATGACACTTCCGGTAGGTCCAATCCCTCTCTTAACAAGTTAATACCCACGAGAACATGAAATGTACCGAGGCGGAGATCACGCAGGATCGCCATCCGCTCCAGGGTCTTGATATCAGAGTGCATGTAGCGCACCTTAATGCCAATTTCCTTAAAGTAATCGGTCAGATCCTCAGACATCTTCTTCGTCAGGGTCGTAACCAGCACACGCTCGTCACGCGCAACCCGATCGTGGATTTCACTGATCAGATCATCGATCTGACCTTCTGAAGGGCGAACCTCTATCGTAGGGTCTAAGAGGCCGGTAGGCCGGATAATCTGCTGCACCATCGTCTCGCAGTGCTCTAATTCATAAGGTCCAGGTGTAGCTGAGACATAGATGACCTGCTTCACTTTTTTCTCAAATTCCTCGAACTGGAGCGGACGATTATCAAGCGCAGACGGGAGACGGAAGCCATGCTCTACCAAGACCGTCTTACGCGCCCGGTCACCATTATACATTCCGCGAATCTGCGGCAGGGTTACATGAGACTCATCCACAACGATCAGCAGGTCCTCAGGGAAATAGTCCATTAAGGTAAAAGGGGTTGCACCTGGCTCACGGAAGGTGAGAGGGCCGGAATAGTTCTCGATCCCAGAGCAGAAACCGACCTCGTTCATCATCTCAATATCATACCGTGTCCGCTGCTCCAACCGTTGGGCTTCCAGCAGCTTGCCGGCATCACGGAGCACCGTCAAGCGTTCTTCCAGTTCCCGCTCAATGTTGACCAGCGCCACACGCATCGTTTCTTCTTTGGTTACAAAGTGAGAAGCCGGAAAAATAGCGATATGGTCGCGTTCCGCAATTAACTCCCCGGTCAACACATCAATCTCGGTAATCCGCTCAACCTCATCACCGAACAGCTCTACGCGGATAGCATGTTCCCCTTGTGAAGCTGGGAAGATTTCTACCACGTCACCGCGCACACGGAAGGTTCCGCGCACAAAATTGATATCATTACGCTGGTACTGAATGTCTACAAGCCGGCTCAGAATCTGAGCGCGCGGCTTCTCCATTCCCACTCGAAGTGACAACAGCAAACTTCCGTATTCTTCTGGTGAACCGAGACCATAAATACATGATACACTGGCTACTATGATCACATCGCGCCGTTCAAATAAAGAACTGGTCGCGGAGTGGCGCAGCTTATCAATCTCTTCGTTTATGCTGGAGTCTTTCTCGATGTAAGTGTCGGAGGAGGGAATGTACGCTTCTGGCTGGTAATAATCGTAATAGCTGACGAAGTAGTCTACCGAATTATGCGGGAAAAATTCCTTGAACTCACTAGCTAGCTGTGCAGCCAAAGTCTTATTGTGTGCAATCACCAGCGTTGGACGGTTTAACTTGGAAATCACTTGTGCGATGGTAAAGGTCTTGCCTGTACCCGTCGCTCCCAGCAGCGTCTGTTCTCTCTTGCCCTGCCGGATGCCTTCTAATAACTCCTCAATGGCACGAGGCTGATCGCCCTGGGGTGTGTACTCGGACTCCAGTTCAAAAGTCTTCGTACTAACGACAATATCATTCATTTGCCCGTCTCCCCT
Organism: Paenibacillus monticola; assembly: GCF_009664975.1. Taxonomy (GTDB): domain Bacteria; phylum Bacillota; class Bacilli; order Paenibacillales; family Paenibacillaceae; genus Paenibacillus_AQ; species Paenibacillus_AQ monticola. Next base: position 592,951 of record NZ_WJXB01000004.1, on the reverse strand, counting down.
CTATCGTCTAAAATATATGAATATATTATAATTGTTGTCTGAATGTTACCACTCCATACTAATGTGAAAAATATGGAAGATAGGAATACGTGTTCCCGTTCATTATACATTGTTGCCCAGATCGATGCAAACCATAATATATAGAAATTTAAGGAGCTTGAATCATGGATATCACCTCAATAATTGGTTTATTAGCCGGCGCAGTTGCATTAATCGGCGGTTTTATCTGGGAGGGCGGCAGCTTATCCGGCCTGTTGCAGCTGAATGCTGCATTAATTGTGTTTGGAGGTACATTCGCCGCTGTTATGATCAGCTTTACGGCTTCCAGACTGCGTTCCATTCCTGCAGCATTACGCTTGGCCTTCGGCAGCAATCCCAATAATGATGAAGAGAAAGCCGAAGAAATCATCTCCATGGCAGCTATTACCCGCCGCGGTGGTGTTTTGGCCTTAGAAAAAAGGGCGGAAGCGCATCCTGATCCCTTTACCCGCGAAGGACTGCTGCTTATTATCGATGGTACTGATCCTGATCAAGTCCGGCAGATTTTGGAGCTGGAGATGGACGCTAGGGAACTAAAACATGAGAGCTACGCCAAAATCTTTGAAGCAGCCGGCGGTTACGCTCCTACAATGGGCATAATTGGTACGGTTATGGGACTTATACGTGTACTAAGCAATCTTTCCGACCCCTCAAATTTGGGAGCTTCCATCGCTGTGGCCTTTACAGCCACACTCTATGGCGTCGCAAGCGCTAATCTACTATTCCTTCCCATCGCCTCCAAGATTAGGGCTCAGAGCCAAAGTCAGATTCATACCATGGAGATGCTGCTCGTCGGTATTCTTTCTCTGCAGAATGGAGATCCACAGCATTTGGTACGCAAAAAGCTGAGCTCCTTCATGTCAGAATCTGCCAGTGATGAGCGATCGGTAGCAAGAGGCTTCCTATGAGACGAAGAGAACGGCGCAACCGGCGATCAGGCGGCCATGAAAGCCGTGACCGCTGGATGATCACATATGCTGATCTGATTACACTTTTACTTATTTTTTTCGTGATTTTGTTTGCAATGAGCAGCCTGGACACCGAGAAATATAATATTGTAACGGGTTCACTATCAGAGACCTTTAAGGCTGGAGGGTCTATTTTAGACGGTGGAAACGGAATTTTGGAGGGCGGACAAGGAAAAGACAATAGCGGAGCTAAACCAACTTCTAGTAATAGCACCGGTAATGGAGCGGGAAGTACTGCAGGAGAAGACGATACGGAGTCGCCTTCGGCACGGGAGCAAGCCTTTCGCGAACAAGAGGCCAAGCTTGCTGACTTAATGGGTGTTATCACCAAGTATGTGAAGGATAATAATCTGGGGGACCAGATTTTCGTAGCTGATAAGCCACAGGGCATCGCTATTACGCTGAGCGACCGCTTTCTGTTCGATGTAGGTAAGGCGGACCTGAAACCCCTCTCCTTCCCTGCTCTCCGCCAGTTAGGCAGTCTGTTCAACGGAATTGGTGCTACGATCAGCATCGAAGGGCATACCGATAATATACCGGTATCCGCGGGTTCGCGTTATAACGACAACTGGGAGCTGTCCGGTGCCCGCGCGCTATCTGTACTGCGCTTCTTTCTGAACACTGAAGGGCTGAATCCGGCCAACTTTCAATATGCAGGATATGCAGATACCCGACCAGCCGCGAACAACACTACGCCTACGGGTCGGCAGAAAAACCGCCGCGTAGCCATCACAGTTCTGCGACAGCTACAGGCAGAAGAATAAGCTGCAACTAAGACAAGATTCCCAGATCAGTAGAATATATAAAACACAAAAAGACAGCGCTCAAACATTAGTGACATCCAATGTGAGAGAGTTGTCTTTTTTAATAAAATTCAGCTCATAAAGTAAATTATTCGCCCACCAATTCACGATAAGCAGCCGCGTTTAGCAAACCCGAAGTAGCCTCCGCAAAGTCACCTTCAAGCTCCAATTCAAAGATCCATCCACCGCTGTATGGCTGATCGTTAATCAGCTCGGGGCTGGCTTCCAGTGCATCGTTAATCTTGGTCACTGTGCCCGATACAGGCGAATATAATTCCGATACGGTCTTGACGGATTCAATGCTACCTACGCTGTCACCGGCTGTTATGGCTGCTCCGATCTCCGGAAATTCTACAAATACGATGTCGCCTAATAAATGCTGGGCATGATCCGTAATTCCTACACGAACAACCCGTCCTTGTCCCTCTGCCCATTCATGCTCTTCGCTGTATAGCAGATTGTCTAACACTTCGCTCATTCCAAGCCGCCTCTTTTCGTAAATGTGGAGTTACAAATTTAGTTATAGCCTAAGTTATCCACCTGCAACATGTCAACATAACTAACAGGAAAATTAAATTTGTCATCTTTTTGACGTTTTTTTGTTGACAGCGGTACTATATACCAAGTTTAATGGAGACAGTAGAAAATTATACGGTTTGCGAATGATGGCATAGGGAGAGACTGTCTCAACAAGAAGACAGCGCCGAAGGAGTAAGCCTGATACGGGTGAATCTCTCAGGCAAAAGGACCTTTGCCGGACGCATCTCTGGAGAGCATCAGGTGCTGCTATACAGCAGCGTTCTGGTCACCAACGGGGAAACCTGCCTGGGTTATGGCTTGCGGCAGGGTAACTCTCAGGTACAAAGGACAGAGCGGAAGATTAAAATATGCGTTAGCATATTTGTCTTCCGCCTGTCCTTTTTTGTCTGTAATCAACCAAGGGGAGTGACAACATGGATGCTTTGAAAAGAACGCCTTTTTATGATCTCTACGCGCAGTTTCCCGAGTCCAGGTGTATTGATTTCGGCGGCTGGGAACTGCCCGTTCAGTTTACAGGTATCGTGAAGGAGCATGATGCGGTCCGCCAGCAGGCTGGGCTGTTCGATGTATCACATATGGGTGAGTTCATGGTAACAGGCAGTGACGCAGAGGCTTTTTTGCAAAAAATGACAACCAATGATGTCAGCCGCCTCCAAGACGGCGGGGCGCAATATACGCTGCTCTGCTATCCGACAGGTGGCGTAGTAGACGATTTGCTGGTATACCGCCTCGCTGAAGGCCGTTATATGCTGGTGGTAAATGCCTCGAATATTGACAAGGACTTTCAATGGCTGCAAGAACATCTAACCCCTGACTTCGGTGACGTCACGCTTATCAATGTCTCTGACGATACGCTGCTGCTGGCGCTGCAGGGTCCGCTCGCGGAGAAGATTCTCGCTACGGTTACCGACGCTCCGCTCGGTGAGCTGAAGCCCTTTCATTTTATCGAACATGCTACAGTCTGTGGCGTTGAAGTACTACTGTCCCGTACCGGCTATACCGGTGAAGACGGTTTTGAGCTTTACGCACCACTTAATACTGCAGCAACCCTATGGAATGGCCTGCTGACAGCCGGTGCTCCACACGGCTTAACGCCGACAGGTCTTGGCGCCCGCGACACGCTGCGCTTTGAAGCGAAGCTGCCGCTCTACGGTCAGGAGCTTTCAGCTGACATTACGCCACTTGAAGCAGGAGTGCAGTTTTTTGTGAAGCTGGATAAAGTGGACTTCATCGGCCGCGAGGCTCTATTGCAGCAAAAAGCAGCAGGTCTTCCCCGCCGCCTCGTCGGTCTGGAGATGATTGACCGCGGTATCGCGCGTTCGCACTATCCCGTGTACGCTGATGGCGTGAAGATCGGTGAAGTCACAACCGGAACTCAATCCCCTACGTTGAAACGTAATCTTGGATTGGCACTGCTGGATGCCGCCTACACTGAGATAGGCACAGAAATTCTTGTAGAGATCCGCGGCAAGCAGCTTAAGGCTGTTGTGATCAAGGCCCCTTTTTACAAAAAAAGTCAAGGAGTGAACCCATAAATGAAGCACCGTTATCTGCCTATGACCGAGCAAGACCGCAGCGAAATGATGGAAGTTGTCGGGATTCAGTCCATCGATGAGCTGTTCTCCGATATTCCAGAGGCCGTTCGCTACAAGGGAACGATGGCGATGTCAGAACCGCTGGACGAGTACGCACTGCTGCGCCATATGAAAGCTTTGGCTGACCAGAATGCCGACTTTGATACCCATGCCAGCTTCCTCGGAGCCGGACTTTATGATCATCATATCCCGGTTGTGATCAACCATGTCATTTCCCGCTCCGAATTCTATACCGCTTATACGCCTTACCAGCCGGAGATTAGCCAGGGTGAGCTGCAGGCGATCTTTGAATTCCAATCCTATATTTGCGAGTTAACGGGTATGAAAGTAGCCAATGCCAGTATGTATGATGGCGCTACCGCCTTCTCCGAAGCTGCGGTCCTCGCGGCTGGTGCGACAAAACGTAAAAAACTGATTGTTTCCCGCACCGTTCATCCCGAAGCTCGCCAAGTGCTGCGCACTTCGGCCAATGCTTGGGGTCTTGAGGTTGTGGAAATTGATTATAAAGATGGCGTGACCGATCTGGCTAAGCTGGCTGCCGCCATCGATGGCGATACCGCCGCCGTACTGGTGCAATCGCCGAACTTCTTCGGCGGCATCGAGGATCTTCGCGCAGTCGAGCCGCTGATCCACGCTGTTAAAGGCCTGCTCGTCGTCAGTGCCAACCCGATTGCGCTTGGCGTGCTGGAAACTCCAGGCAAGCTTGGCGCCGACATCGTAGTCGGCGATGCCCAGCCGCTTGGCATTCCGGCTTCGCTTGGCGGTCCAACCTGCGGCTTCTTCGCCGTAGCTGAGCCGCTGATGCGCCGTATGCCGGGCCGGATCGTGGGCCAGACCGTTGACCGTAACGGTAAACGTGGTTTCGTACTTACCCTGCAAGCGCGTGAGCAGCATATCCGCCGCGAGAAAGCGACATCGAACATCTGCTCGAATCAGGCACTGCTGGCACTTTGCGCTTCAGTTTACTTGTCCGTGATGGGCAAGGAAGGCATGCGTGAGGTGGGCGAGCTGAACATTCGCAAAAGCCATTATGCCGCCGGCAAGCTCGGCGAACTAACTGGTGCTACGCTAACCTTCTCCGCTCCTTTCTTTAATGAATTCGTCTTGAAGCTTCCTGAAGGAAGCAATGTCAAAGCTATCAATTCCAAGCTGATTAAGGAAGGTTATATTGGAGGCTATGATCTGGGCCTCGATTATCCTGAGCTTGCTGGACATATGCTGATTGCCGTCACGGAAAAAAGAAGCAAGACTGAAATCGACCAATTCGCTAGTGTACTGGAGGGCTGTGTATGAAACCGGAACAAAGTCTGATCTTTGAATTAAGTCGCCCGGGCCGCTCGGCCTATTCCTTGCCTCTATGTGATGTGCCTGAGGAACAGAGTATATCCTCCATGATTCCTGAAGGGCTGCTGCGCAGCCAGCCGGTAGTCCTGCCGGAAGTGTCCGAAGTGGATGTCATCCGCCACTACACTGCTCTTTCCCGCCGTAACTTCGGGGTCGACAACGGCTTCTATCCGCTCGGTTCTTGTACGATGAAATACAATCCGAAGATCAATGAAGATGTTGCCCGTTTCCCAGGCTTAGCCAAGATCCACCCTTACCAGCCGGAAGAAAGTATTCAGGGTGCACTTGAACTTATGTATACTCTGCAAAAAGATCTCACCGCGCTGACCGGCATGGATGCCGTCTCCCTGCAGCCTGCCGCAGGCGCTCACGGGGAATGGACCGGCCTGATGATGATCCGCGCCTATCACGAGAGCCGTGGCGAGACCCGCACCAAGGTTATCGTGCCCGATTCCTCGCACGGTACCAACCCAGCCAGCGCCTCTGCTGCCGGACTGGATACGGTAACGATTCCTTCCAATGATAAGGGAATGGTCGATCTTGTGGCCCTCAGAGCCGCCGTCGGCAGCGACACCGCTGCACTGATGCTGACCAACCCCAGTACATTAGGATTATTCGAGACGCAAATCGTCGAGATTGCTACGATCGTGCACGAAGCAGGCGGCTTGCTCTATTACGACGGAGCCAACTCAAATGCCATTATGGGCATTACCCGCCCCGGCGATATGGGCTTTGACGTGGTGCATTTGAATCTGCACAAGACAATGAGCACCCCGCATGGCGGCGGGGGTCCAGGAGCCGGACCTGTTGGCGTGAAGGCTAGACTCATTCCTTTCCTGCCACAGCCAACAGTAGCGAAAAAAGAAGATGGCAGCTTCACACTCGACTTTGGCGGCCCGCAGTCCATCGGCCGTGTTAAAGCTTTCTATGGCAACTTCGGCATTCTAGTTCGGGCGTATGCCTACATCCGCACCTACGGTCCGGATGGTCTGCGTGAGGTATCCGAAAATGCTGTACTGAACGCCAACTATATGATGCACCGTTTGGCGCCCTATTTTGAAATTCCCTTTCCAGGCATCTGCAAGCATGAATTCGTCATGTCTGGCAGAAACCTCAAGCAATACGGCGTGCGCACATTAGATGTTGCTAAACGGCTGCTCGACTTCGGCTACCACCCGCCAACCATCTATTTCCCGATTACGGTGGAGGAATGCATGATGATTGAGCCAACCGAAACGGAAAGCAAAGAAACACTCGATGGCTTCATCGATACGATGATTCAGATCGTCAAGGAAGCCCAGGAAACGCCGGAGATCGTCATCAACGCGCCTCATACCACGGAGATCAGCCGTTTGGATGAGACGCAGGCAGCGCGTAAGCCGGTGCTGAATTGTTCTTGCGGTTGAGCAGCTATACTGACGAATAAACAGTACACCAGCGGCCCATCCTCCAAGTCTTTAGTAGACTTGGAGGATGGGCCGCTTTTTTTCTAAATCATGTCAGCTTTGAATCATTCCATGGGAATAAAATTAACATCGTTCCAATTCAAATAATTATAATGTTATAATGTTTAATGAGTAGATACACTATTGCACTGGAGGGACTACATCGTTGACAAAGCGGACTATCAAGTCATCCATAGTATCCAAATTTCAAATGAATTGGAATCATTTTAAATCCAAATTGCTCCTGAAATATGCCCTTTCATATATCCTCATTTTCCTAATCCCACTGACTGGTGTAACCATATTCGTTTATGAGAGCGCTGTTAAAGGCCTTCGTTTCGAAATCGAACAATCCAATATCAATCAATTGAATCAAGTTAAATTTACGATTGACGCCCGCATGACTGAACTACAGGAGATATCCGGCAGAATCGCTTATGACAAGTATCTAACTCCTTACATGGTCCGGCACCCTTACTATAGCCTCGAGGCCATTCAGGCTTTAGCCAACTATAAAGCTAACAACAGTATAATAGAAGACTTGTTCCTGTATTTCCACAACGACTCTATCATTTATTCCTACCGCGGCTTGACGAATTTAAATGTAGTCTTCGACACCCTCTATCAGTTTGAGCATTGGAAGCGGGAGGATTTGATCCGGGCACTTAATGAAACGAAACAGCCGTTGATGCGCCCTGCTGAGAATGTTACAGTCTACTCCCGCAAGGACTCTATGCTGACTCTACTCGTACCCATTAAACCCAATGATCCCTTTCCTTATGGAACGGTTGTTTATTTAATGAAAGAATCCAAACTCACTGGTGTTATGGACTCCATCCTCAGTGACTTCACTGGCAGCAGCTATATTTTTAGCCAGAGCGGCGAAGTGCTCACCGCTAACAATCACGGACTAGCCCTGCCGAAGGAAGATCTGAGCACCTTATCTGTCCTTGAGCCAGGGATTCACAACTTGATTCTTAATGGTGAACAGCATTCTGTTGTTTCCGTCAAATCCGAGCAGAATGACTGGACCTATATGACCACCATGCCGAGCCATCAATTTTTCAGCCGCGTTGCCCAAGTCCAGACTTTAATCCTACTGGTGTTCAGTGTAGTCGTCATCACCGGAGTCCTCGCAGCCTTTCTACTTGCCAAACGTCAGTATCATCCGATTAAGGATCTGATGGAATTTACCAAGCTGAGAAACAGCAGTGCTGAACCCTTCAAAACACACAATGAATGGGAATGGATCCGGCAAACCATTCACGATTACAGCACCAGAATCGACATGCAAGAGCCTTTCGTCCGCAACCAGTGCATGCTGCTTCTGCTGAAGCACGGCAAACCTGATGATCCTGAAATTGCGCAGATGATTGCTAACGCAGGACTTGAGTTCCCTTCTGGACGAGGACTGTATTTCTCAGTCATTCTATCCTGGGAAGATGCGGTTGAAGATGAGAAGTCGTCCAATGAACGACCTCATTTGCTGGAGCTACTCAGCAAAGTGGAATTCCCTGAATGGGGAGTACACATCTCCGGTGTCGAGTTCTCCGCAGAAGCTCAATTCGCGCTGATCATTTCATTTCCTGCTGAAGGCAGTGGATCGGTGAAGAATAGGATAGAAGAAATCATCGATGCTATTAAAGCTATGATTATTAATCATTCCCAACAGATCCCAAGTATCGGAGTAGGAAACGTGTATCCGGATCTGGCACAATTGAACCAGTCCTTTATCGAAGCGGCTACAGCCTTGGAGCATCGTATGATCGGCAGCAACCACGTTACCTATTTTGAACTTTTGACAGAGCTTACTTCTCCTGATGCGGAAGGTTTCTGGATTCCCAAGAAGTCGATGCTAAAACTGGAGCAGAGTCTCAAACAAGGCAATGAATCGGTAACCATCCAGATGATTACACATAACATGAATACCATTAAGGAGGAACCACTGCCATTACAGCTACTACGCTGCATTTGTTTTGACCTGTTGAACTCTCTCCTGCGAACTGCCTCCGAGCTCGGAATGAATCGAGTATTCGCAAATATTTCCGCCTACACATCCTTTGAGACGCTGGAAGAACTGGAGGATAAGCTGTTGTTCCTAGCGACAGAAATTTGCCAGCAAGTGGAACGGAACCAAGAGACTAATCAATCCACATTAATCGATGATATTGTTATTTATGTGAATCAACAGTTCGCCGATTATACACTTAGCCTCGAGCACGTAGCGCTGAAGTATTCCATCTCTACCTCTTACCTAAGCCGCAGCTTCAAAGAAAAAACCAGCTACAATTTCTCGCAGTACATCTGGCTACGACGTGTGGATGAAGTCATCCGGCTGCTTGAGAGCACCAGCGCCCCCCTTAAGGAAATCATTGAACAGGTCGGCTATCTGGATGCACCCAATTTCATCCGTAAATTCAAGAAGGAAACCGGATATACTCCGGGGCAATACCGCAAGCTGCATGCTACAAAGGCTTTGAAGAAGTAGTGTGAATGAAATAAATTGATGAATCCAGCCTTAGGATAGCTCATTCAATATATGCTCTACCAGTTGATCCAAGGGAACGGTAGCAAGCGCGATGGCAGTATCGGTAACCCCGTAATAGATGTAGAGCAGTCCGTCCTTGACCACATTTCCAGTTGGGAACACCACATTAGGAATTTGGTAACCAAACTTCTCATAATACGTTTCCGGTTCCATAATGAAGTTGTTCGTTCGGGCGATAACCTTTTCCGGGTTGTCCAGATCCAACAGCATTGCTCCTACGCGGTATATGATGTTCTCATCGACGCCGTGGTAGAGCACTAACCAGCCCTTATCCGTGCGTACCGGCGGCGTTGAGCCCCCGATCTTCCTCGATTCCCAGGTGGAATTTTCTGCCTTGGCTAGAAGTTTCGGCTCCTCCCAATGAATGAGGTCCTCAGAGTAGGTAATCCACATCGCCGCCGTTTCCGTTCCGTAAACTTCTCCCACATATTCCTCTGGACGACGCAGCAGCACATACTTGCCATTAATCTTCTCTGGGAACAAGATGTTGTCCCGGTCATTGATATCCAGTGGTGTCGTATCCGCTACGAACTCCCAATCTATCAGGTTGTCCGACTTCAGAATGGAAGAGCGGGTCAGCCAATGCCCTTCCTCTTCGCCCCAGCCATCCGGATACTTCGGAATTGAACGCTCTGGCACTCCGGCTCCTGTAGGATAGTAGTTCATGGCACACGGCCGTAGGGCATAGTTCAAGTAATATGTACCCTCAATTTTTACAATTCGGGGGTCCTGTACGCTTCCATAAGGGAAACCCAGCATATCTGGGGTCACAATCGGTTCGCTTTGAACATGTGTGAAATTCACACCGTCCTCACTTTCCAGCAGGCCTAGAACATTCTTGCACGGGGTTAGCGAACCTGCCGTGCGCTCAATCATATAGAACTTATCGTTATCTATAATAACCGCAGGGTTGAACACCGTGACTTTCCGCCACTCATAACCTCCTGGAACTACAATCGGATTGTTCGGATGTCTTGTGATCTTCATGAGTTACCTCCTGAGAATAATATTTATGGTTAATTTTGATCGTCTTGATCTCGTAGGGCTTAAAGGACAGTGTAATCGCTCCGTTGGTAGTTTCCAGCCGTCCATTCTCTGCCTCCAGCAAATTCACCGAGCTGACACGGATATCTGCTATCTTCCAATCCAGTGTAACCGTGCCCCTTCCGCCCGCAGATTCGTATAGTCTGACAATTGTCCCGCTACCATCCTCAGCGCCTTTAATCGTATCCAGCACAACATGCTCGCTCTGAAAGCCTAGCCAAGCGTAAGTACTCGGATGAATCCCTGGATGTGATTCCTCATAACAGGCCTGCAGTGGTTCATTCAGATCTGCAGCTTCCCTGACCACATGCGCCTTGCGCCAATCTTCGGCATGCGGGTACAAGGAATAAGTAAACAGATGCTCGCCGCGATCTGCCTCTTTGTCCGGCCAAGAGGGGGAACGCAGCAATGAAAGACGCATAATCCCATTATGGATATCGTATCCATATTTACAATCGTTTAAGAGGCTCACGCCATAGCCATCCTCCGACAGGTCAGCCCACCGGTGCCCACACACTTCAAACTGTGCCTGCTCCCAGCTAGTGTTCCTGTGCGTAGGTCTCTCCAGCGCTCCAAAGGGAATCTCATAAGTCGCCTTAGTCGCCAGCACATTTACTGGAAAAGCAACTTTGAGCAACTTGTGTTCTTCCTTCCAAACCACTTTTGTCTGAAAATCGACTCGGCGGCTAAATTTGGAGAGAATCACCTTCTGTTCAATGACAGAATCGTTAAGCTGCCAACGGAATTTCAGGATTACTAGAACCTGTCCATTTACGAGAATTTCCTTATCCAGCAGCTTCGCCTCTCCTGCTGGCTGCTGTTCAAAACGGGGGTCCAGATCCCACGCATCCCACAAGGTCGGAGTATCATGGAAAAATTGTAGCTTATTGGCGATCTGCCCCGCCTGAAGCAGCTCATGCTCAGCTTCTTTATCAAACCAGCGAATGATTTCACCATTTCCATTAAAATCGAGGATATAGTGAGGCGTCTCCCAACTATCCGGAAACGCCTCTGCTCTAGGCTCCACTCTACCTGTGTTCCCCGGTCCGTTACGCAGCCAGAATACGCGGCAGCCAAATGCCGGAATGCCCGAGACATGAACGGCTAAGTCGTACTGCACTCCTGCTTCATCGGGAATCCAGACATCACTGTCCAGCGGACCCTCATCATCGAAGGCTTGTACTGAAGCAAGACTGCTGTCTCCCTTAACATGCACAACACCCTCACGCTCCCAGCCAAAGCTATTAAACACTACATACGGCTGACCTTTTCCAGTGGTATTCATCTGTGTGGCCAATGCATTCATGGAGGTATTCAGCACTTGATGGCCTTGTTTGAAAACTTCTAGATATTGTGCCTTTGAGGTTTCGTACACTTCAGGTATCGAGGTCCCCGGAATAATGTCGTGGAACTGATTGAGCAGGATCAGCTTCCAGCCCTCCTGCAGCGCCGGCTCTGTCTGTTCGGTGCCGCCTTCAGGATCAGCCAACTGGCTCCAGATCTCGGCACTTCGGTACAATATTTCAGCTTTGCGGTTATTGCGCTTATTGTAGGCATGTGTCGTGAACGTTCCTCGATGAAGCTCTAGGTAAAGATCGCCATGCCACATGGGAAGCTCCGGCTGCCGCTTGCCGATTTCTGAGAAAAAGGCCTCTGCTGTAGAATACTTGCTTACAGGCTGTCCCACCATAAGCTCTGTTCGCCCGATATACTCCAGCATCTCATGCGTTACGCCTCCGCCACCATCGCCATGACCGTACAGCAGCATCAGCTCATCATGCTGATCTTTATTACCGTAGGACTGCCAGTGTTCATGAACATCCTTCGGATGTGTATGCTCATTCACCCCATGATTCTGATAGGCTACGATTGATGTTCCATCAATGCCTACCCAGTGAAACAGCGTGTGCGGGAACGTATTCGTATCATTCCAGCCCAGCTTAGTCGTCATGAAATAATCAACTCCCGCCTGCTTCAGCAGTTGGGGAAGGGAGGCGCAATAGCCAAATGTATCCGGCAGCCACTCAATCGTGGACATTTTGCCAAATTCTTTTTGGTAGAAGCCTTGTCCGTACAACATCTGCCTCACCAGCGATTCACCGCCCGGAATATTCAGATCAGGCTCCACCCACATTCCCCCGACCAGTTCCCATCTTCCTTCAGCCACCTTCGCCTTAATGCGTTGATATAGCTCAGGGTAATGCTCTTTGGCAAAGGCATAAAGCTGAGGCTGGCTTTGGGAATAGCGAAAATCCGGATACTTGTCCATCAATGCACATATAGTAGAGAAGGTTCGGCTTACTTTGCGTACGGTTTCCCTTACCGGCCACAGCCAGGCGATGTCAATATGCGACTGTCCCACCATATGCATCGTTCCATCAAGCTGCGCAGGCAGCCTGTGCGAAGACACGGCCTCCCGCAACCGGCTTTCCACCTCAGTGACTTTATTGCTCTGAGCCAGTCCTTCCGATTCCGTGTATAACGAATCCATGGCATGGTTAAGCGCCTGCATGATACGAATCCGACGCATATCTCCCTCAGGGAGAAGGACGGCTGCTTCAAGCACCACCTTTACCGTATGCAGCAAGCTGTATACCGGAAGGTTCACGCGCACCAGCGAGATGGACACACCCGCCATGGGAGGGTTGATTGTCGCCTGATGATTGAGCGCATCCTCAGGCTCAGGTATTGGATCATACAGCTCGATATCCAGGGCAAGCACCTTGCCGGGGGCACCCACAGGCAAAGAGATGAACCAGTGATTCTTATCCAGCCCGTGGTATGCTTCGCCGTCAATTCGGAGAAGGCCCTCTCCACCGCCCTTATACAGCAGTGCAGCCTCCTCCCCAGACCATTCCGCTGGAATTGAAATATCTTGATGCAGAAAATATGTCGTTCCATGACCTCCATCCAAGTGGGCCACTTTCTGGCTCTGCCACTTTTCGGTTTCATGCTCGTATAGTCCTGGAACCATATAACGGGACTTGCGAAGTGACCATTCCCCGATTTCTATATACTGTGTCCACTGCCCCTGCGCTAGCCAATCTATAAAGCGGTTTATACGCTTCATTCCGAATCCTTTCCGGTCTTAACACACAGAGGTGCTGTCAAATATTCTTCGGAATGAGGTCCAACCATAATTGTGAAATCACCATCTTCAACGATCCGTGAAAGATCCAAGGAGACGAATTCAAGCTGCTCTCTTCCTACGCTGAAAGAGACCTTTTTCGTCTCTCCCGGTTGGAGGCTGATTTTACGGAAACCCTTCAGTGATTTCTCAGGCCGGGTGAGTGACGCCGCCAAATCCGAAATGTACATTTGGACAACCTCAGCTCCAGGTACTCCGCTTGAATTGGTCACATCGACCGAAACAAGCGCTTCCCCGTCTGCATCGATAATTTTCGGTTCTACCTGCAAATTGCTATAATTAAATTCGCTATAGCTGAGCCCAAAACCAAATGGATATTCAGCATTGAAATCTGTTTCCAAATATCGTTTGCCTCTAGTCCGCCGCTTATAGTAATAAACCGGAAGCTGTCCTACATGCTTCGGAATGCTGATCGTCAGCCGCCCGGAAGGATTCACTTCACCAAACAGGATATCCGCTACCGCTTGTCCTCCTGCCTGTCCCGGATACCAGGCTTCCAGAATCGCATCTACGTGCTGTGTGATCCAAGGCTCCGCAATTGGGCGCCCATTGATGTAGACCACAATCACCTGTTTACCCAGCTTGCAGATTTCCTGAACGAGCTCCAACTGCGCACCCAGAAGGTTCAAGGTGGATCGGTCAATCCCCTCTCCGCACTCCATATCACTCCATGGGTGGTCAGTGACAACGGATGCCCCAGTCAGCAAATCTATAGACCCTTCGCCAAAATCACGTGCACTCGAGCCTCCAATCACCATAACAACGGCATCCGCTCGAGCGGCACAATCCAGAGCATAAGGGAAACCTTCTTTCGAGTCTCCTTTAATTCGGCAACCCGGTGCATACAGCACTTTGTCTGCATCTCCGCCAAGGGCGGTACGAATGCCATCCAACACCGTTACAATTGCCCCTTTGGGCTGAGGGGAGGTGTAGTCTCCCAACTGATTGTAAGGCGCATCTGCATTAGGACCAATAACAGCAATAGAACCGATATTTTTAGGCAAAGGAAGGGTTCCTGCCGAGTTCTTAAGCAAGATAATACTCTCATTAGCCAATTGTCTGGCCAGATCGCGGTGCTCCTTTTTCCCAATCACTTGCTGGGCTCGTTCAGGATCAACATAGGGCTGATCGAACAGTCCCAGGGTGAATTTCATGTCAAGAATTCTGGCAGCAGCGCGGTCCAGATCAGCTTCCTGCAGCAGCCCATTCCTTATGGCAGAAGACAGAAACTCCTCGAACATCTCTCCCGACATCTCCATATCTATTCCCGCCAAGAGTGCCTGTGCAACAGCGACTTCTCCACTGTCTGCTGTGTTATGCCCCTGTACCAGCATACCCAAAGCACCACAATCCGTAATGACAAACCCGTCAAATCCCCATTGTTCCCGGAGGATTTCCTGCAATAAATAACGATTGGTCGTACAGGGTACACCATCAATTTCATTGTAAGCGGTCATAATCGAGCGTGCCCCAGCCTCAACCGCTTTACGGAAGGGAAGAAGATCTACTTCATGAAGCTCTCTAAGCCCCATGTGCACTGCGGCGGAATTCCGCCCACCTTCTGAGCTGCCGTATGCGGCAAAATGCTTCAGCGTGGCCAGGATCACATCGTCTGCATCCAATCTCTCTCCCTGCAGGCCTTTGACAGCCTCGACTCCCATCGTCGCGATAAGATACGGATCTTCTCCAAAAGATTCCTCTGTCCGCCCCCACCTGGGATCACGCACCACATCCAACACCGGCGAGTACGTTGCAGCACCACCCTGACTACGGGTTTCGAGTGCGACCACGCGGCACATCTCCCGGTAAAGCTCAGGATTCCATGTACTGCCTACTGCCAGCGGAACAGGAAATACGGTAGCGCCGATGGCCATATGCCCATGTGAGCACTCCTCACCAAATAGAATAGGGATGCCTAGCCGGCTCTCCTTCATCGCATAAGCTTGAATGGTGTTGATGGCTGCAGCCCCTTCTTTGGGCGACAGTCCACTCTCCAGAGTGACACCCGTCCATGGATCGGCCCGCAAGGTGCCGTAGAGAGAGCCCACGCCGCCCCGGGCCATCTGATTCTTGAACACTTCCGTCATTTCGACGGTTCCATCGGCCCTCTTCTCAAAGCACTTCCAACCGAAAGGCTGGACTAGTTGTCCAGCCTTCTCTTCCAGAGTCATGCGCTGCAACAGATCATGAACCCGATCCGGTACAGGCAGATTCTTATTCTTATAATTCATTCAGGAGCACCTCTCTAATGTTATAGATATGGTTAACTGTTAGCTGGATTCCCAGCGGTCATAAGCATTCTGGTAGATTTCAGTTACACGTTCTCCGCCCATTTTCTTGAGCGTCTCCAGGTATTTGGCCCAGTTGGCAATCGGCTCTGCTCCGATAATAAATTTCGCTTCCATTTGTTTTACATAAGTGCTTAAGTCAGAGTTCAAACTATTGATTTCAGTCTGCTCTTCTCCGGTAAGAAACAAGACTGGAAAAGGAATTCTCGCGCCCTTATCAAGAAGTTTCTCTTTCGTTTCTTTTTCAACCCACAAATCAAAATCTGTCTTCAGACCTTTGTTGATATCATCCATGGATAGCGTAGGTGCAGGGATTCCATAGTTAGGTGTTAGTGTAGCCCGGTAGTCTTCCATTTCAACTCCGCCCGGAACAGGCAGATATTGCTTGATTCTAGCTGCTTCATCTGTATATTCCCAGAGCGTTCCTTCAGGGCCCTTATTGAAGAATAGAGCACCTTCGTAGGAATATAAATAGTCAACCCAGCGCATGGAAGCCTCCGGCTGCTTATTGCTTTTTGTAATAGCAAATGCTCCAGTTGTAATTCCTCTATTCTTAGATATTGCGGGTGCATCAACCATATCGCTTTTTACAGGGGCAAACATTGGATCTTCCATGGACGGCTCTCCACCTTTGGTCATATAAGCATGCCAATCCGAGAAAAGGGCCACCCGATTATTCTGCGCTTTGGCTTTTTTCTGCTCTGCTGTCTGTGAGAAACTCTCATGATCAAGCAGCTCCTCGGACCACAGACGGTTCATATAGATCAAATATTGCTTATAGCCTTCTTCCATCGCGGTATAATGCACCTTGTCCACATCATCTATATAGATCTCATCATCATAGATGCCGAAGGCTCCAAGAAGCCAGGTGCGAATATCTCTAAGGTTAGCGGCGGTGACCGTAACAGAGGAGATTGGAATTTCATCCGCGAGTCCGTTACCGTTCGGGTCCTCCTCTTTAACACGCTTTAGGTAGGTATATAATTCCTCAGTCGTTTCCGGAAGCTTGTCTATCTTCAATGCTTTCAGGAAATCCCCGTTGTACCACATCGGGTTGCGGTACCAGTGTTGGCTATATTCCACTACAGGCAAGGAATAAATATGTCCATCTGGTGCGGTAATGGATTTGCGGACATCAGGATTCTCCTCCATTAGAGCCTTGAAATTAGGGGCATATTCTTCAATGAGATCTTCAAGTGGAATCAAAATTCCCTGCTCTCCATAGTTCATCTGCTCTGCGGTAGTCAAACCTGAGGCATAAAAAACATCCGGGTATTCTCCGCTAGCGAAGACCAAATTCTTCTTAGTGTCAAAACTGTCTTTAGGTACATTCAGATATTTAAAAGAAATGCCTGTCTTCTTTTCCATCTGCTGAAGAACAGCCATATCCTCCCAGTTTTGAATCCCTACGTCAGGAGCCATTAGTGACAGCGTCACGGGTTTACTCACAATTGGGAAATCTTCCTTGCTTACGACGACATCTCCACTACTGGCTCCGTTTGTCTCTGCATTGTTGGACGTACCGCAGCCGGCCAGTAACGTCAAACTTATGGCTCCAGTCAACATCAGCTTCCAGGGTTTACTTCTTGTATGCATTGATAGTTCCTCCATTTCGATAATTAAATTGTATAATACCCTCGATACTATCCAGCACTTTGTTATCCCTTTACAGAGCCAATCATAACCCCTTGGACAAAATAACGTTGCAAGAAGGGATATACGGCAACAATCGGTAGCGTAGATACCACAATGACCCCGTATTTAATCAGTGAAGCTGTTTCAGCCTTGGAGTTCATGGCTATAGCTACCTCTCCGCTGATCGCAGCGCCCGTAGTTTCTGCCGACATTTCCTGAAGAACTAGAATTTGCCGCAATACCATCTGCAGTGGATACTTGCTCTCATCATTTAAATAGATCAAAGCCGGGAAATAGCTATTCCAGTGGCCTACCCCATAGAAAAGGGCCATAACGGCAACGATCGGTGCGGACAACGGTAAAATAATACGAATGAACAGCTTGAGATTTGTACAGCCATCCATATGCGCTGCTTCCTGAAGTTCCTTTGGAATCGTAGATTGAAAAAAGGTGCGGGCTACAACAATATTCCAGACGGAAGCGGCAACAGGTAGAATCAGTGCACCCATACTGTTAATAAGGCCCAGGTTCTTGATTAAGAGATAGCTGGGCACCAAGCCACCGCTAAAGAACATCGTAAATAAAATGAGACCCATGAACAATTGACGACCGACAAAATCGGAGCGGCTAAGCGCATAGGCTGCCGGCAAAGTAACAAAAAGATTCAGTGAGGTTCCGATTACTGTATAAATGATGGTGTTCAAATATCCATTCCATATCTTAGGATTTTCGAAGACGAGCTTGTAACCGTCCAATGTCACATTCTTGGGAAACAGCCACATGGCTCCTGAATTGACCGCTTGTGGATCACTAATCGATGCGCTGAGAATATAAATGAGCGGGTAGACTACAACAGTTAGTGCTAGGCACAAGTAAATGTAGGTGCTGACAAGAAACACCTTGTCCCCCCTGGATTCTTTCATAGCCGTAATCATTGATTTCAACTCCTTTCTACCAGAGGCTGTTCTCACTGGTGCGTTTGGCAATCTTATTCACAGTAACCAGCAGGATGACGTTTACGACTGAGTTGAACAAGCCGACAGCTGTTGAGAAGCTGTATTGAGCGTTCACCAGACCGGCTCGATACACATAGGTGGATATCACATCAGAGGCCTCCATATTGAGTGAATTCTGCAGAAGCAGAATTTTCTCGAAGCCTACGCCCAGAATATTACCCATGTTCAGAATCAACATGATCGTAATCGTGGGTATAATCGTCGGTAGATTAATATGTAACACCCGTTTGAAGCGGCTTGCTCCATCGACGATCGCAGCCTCATGTAGCTGAGGATCTACGCCCGATAGAGCCGCAAGATAAATAATGGTACCCCAGCCCGTGCTTTGCCAAACCCCTGAGAACACGTAGACTGTCTTGAACCAGGCAGGATCCGTAAGAAAAGCTGCAGGCTGCAATCCGAGCCCTTCGATCACCCGGACAATCATTCCGCTGGAAGGTGATAAAAAGGTAATGATCATCCCCGCCATAACGACTACAGAAATGAAATGCGGTGCATAAGTAACCGTCTGGACAGTCTTTTTGAAGGGTCCGTTGCGGACCTCATTAAAGGCCAGTGCCAGAATGATCGGCAAAGGAAATCCGATAGCCAGCTCATAGAAGCTGATGCTGAATGTATTCCAGAGCAGATCCCAGAAGTAATAGGAATTAAAAAATCGTTCAAAATGCTCCAAGCCAACCCATGGACTGCCTGCGATTCCTTTAGATGGAATAAAGTTCTTGAAAGCAATCTGAATGCCGTACATAGGTCCGTAATGAAATACGAAAAAGTACAGCATGGCCGGAACCATGAACAGGTAGAGCTCCCAGTTCTGTACAATCCTTTTGCCAAGGGAATTGTTATTTGAAGAATGACTTTCCGATACTCTAGTAAGTTGTCTCTTCCCCTTCATTCTCCCCCTCCTTTCTCCTTCGATTAGTGATTTCATTCGATATTTGCTAACGCTTACATCCCAAAGTGTAGACAACTAAACTTGACACCGTATATATGTAAGATCTGCACTGTCAAATAAACGCACGCTAAAGTCGCGGTAGAACAGCATTCTTCACTGCAATTATCGTCACCTCCCCAAGAAGTGCTTCTGCCGATAATGTGTGAATTATGAACTGCTCCACCCGCTGCAAAAGTTACATATTGTGATCGCAGTGGAGTTGTGCAAATATTTCTTACGAACGCTTGACTAAATAATCCACTGACGATAAGGAGGGTTTTGTGATGACGGGTAAAACCGCTCACCTGATTTCCCATAGCCATTGGGATCGGGAATGGTATATGCCTTACGAATATCATCATGTTCTGCTAACTGAGCTAATGAATGAACTTCTGGACACACTGGACAAAGATGAACGTTACCGTTCCTTTCATCTGGACGGACAGACTATTATTATTGATGACTATCTGCAGGTTCATCCGGAGAAAAGAGAAACCCTGGAGAAATTCATCCGCGAAGGGCGCATCATTATTGGCCCTTGGTATGTGCTGCAAGACGAATTCCTGACCAGTTCGGAGGCCAACGTTCGCAATCTGCTGATCGGCCACCAAGATGCTGCCCATTATGGAGTGATCTCCAAGCTTGGATATTTCCCTGATTCCTTCGGCAATATGGGACAGGCGCCCCAGATGCTTAAACAGGCCGATATTGATACCGCTGTATTTGGTCGCGGGGTGAAGCCGACAGGGTTTGACAATATGGTCGGTGAATCGACCAGTACTAGCTATGAATCGCCTTATTCTGAAATGTTCTGGACCTCGCCGGATGGGTCTACCGTAATCGGTCTGTTATTGGCCAACTGGTACAGCAACGGCAACGAGGTTCCTGTAGATCCGGAGGAAGCCAAGACTTACTGGAATAAACGCTTGGGTGATGCGGAGAAGTATGCGTCCACGTCGGAGCTGCTGTTCATGAATGGCTGTGATCATCAGCCGGTCCAAAAAAATCTTGGAGACGCTCTGGAGACAGCCAAATTGCTATTCCCGGATGTCCAATTTGTTCATTCCAACTTCGAGCAATATTTGGACGCCCTTAAGCAGAAGGTTCCTGCCGATTGGATTACTGTGAACGGTGAATTGCGCAGCCAGCATACGGACGGCTGGGGCACCCTGGTCAATACCGCTTCAGCCCGTGTCTACCTTAAGCAGTTGAATCAGCTTGGGCAGACCCTGCTTGAGAAAGGAGCCGAGCCTTTGGCCACGCTGGCTCACCTTGTCAGCGGCCGGCCCTATCCCCACCAGCTGTTAACTTACGCCTGGAAGATACTCATGCAGAACCATCCGCATGACAGTATTTGCGGCTGCAGCGTGGATGAGGTCCACCGCGAAATGGTGGGGCGCTTTGACAAGAGCAGACAAGTAACTGAAACGATTATTGAAGAAAGCTTAAAAGCAGTCGCTGGGCAAATCGAAACTTCTGCTGTAAAGGCTTGGGGAGAGACCGCTATACCCGTGGTCATCTTTAACATGACCGGCTGGGAGCGCAGCGGTGTAGTCTGCGTTGAGCTTATTGCCGCCAAACGCTATTTCAAGGAAGGTCCTAATCCTACAGCGATATTCGAACAACTCGAACAGCTGGATCTTCAGCTAGATTCAGGCCGACTCCTAGATGACAGCGGCCAGATCATTGCCGCGAAAGTGGAAGATTTGGGCAGCCATTTCGGATATGACCTGCCTAAGGATGAATTTCGTAAGCCCTACATGGCGCGTAAAATTCGCCTAACCTTTGAAGTAGGGCAAGTGCCTGCTCTGGGGTTCAAAACATTCGCCTGGAAAATTTCGTCCAGCCTGCCCGTGCAGCCTGCCGCGAGTTCTCTGACGGTCACGGAAACAGGGATGGCCAATGCCTTCATTGCCGTTCATATTAATGAAGATGGCTCCTACAATGTGACGGACAAGCACAGTGGCACAACCTTTGAAGGACTCGGAGTATACGAGGACTGCGGCGATCTCGGCAACGAATATGTATTTCGCCAGCCGGACAACGACGTTTCGCTGACTACCCGCGGCATGCCTGCTCAAATTTCTCGGGTCGAGGATGAACCCTACCGGATCACTTACGAAATCGTGCATGAGTGGGAAATCCCGGCTGCAGCCGATGCCTCGTTCGATGAAGAGAAGCGTAAAATGGTTTCCTTCCGAAAACGTAAGGCTGCACGAGCAACGGAACAATCACCGCTGCGAATGGTGACCAGAGTGAGCTTGGAGGCAAGTGCAAAAGGCATTCAAGTGTCTGCTACCTTCAACAACCAAGCCAAGGATCACCGTCTTCGCGTCCTATTCCCAACTGGTCTTACGGCCGCAACCCATCTGGCTGATTCTGTGTTTGAGGCAACAGAGCGCGATATTCATCCTGCGCCCGATTGGATCAATCCGAGCAATGCACAGCACCAGCATGCATTTGTTAGTGTATCTGACAGCAAACACGGTCTGACTGTGGCTAATAAAGGACTCAATGAATATGAAGTACTTCGCGACGGAATGAATACGATCGCCGTAACCCTGCTTCGCAGTGTATCGGAGTTAGGGGACTGGGGAGTGTTTCCAACTCCGGAAGCCCAGTGTCTGGGAGAACATACCGTAGAATTTGCAATCTATCCCCATGAAGGTGACGCTATTGAATCCTTAGCCTTTGCCTGGGCCTATCAATTTCAGACACCGTGGTTCAATATTCAGACGGACTGGCACAACGGTTCATTGCCTGCAACTTATCAGCCGCTGAAATGGCAGGGTGAATCCCTGGCCCTCTCCGCATTTAAAATGTCGCAGCAGCATGAGGATATCGTATTGCGGTGGTACAATCTGGCGCATAAGAGCGAGGAATTGAAGCTTGAGACTAACTTCCCGCTGGAATGCCTCTATTCAAGCGACATTTTGGAACGACAGCAGCAGCGAATTGAGCTTGCTGAAGTAGATAAACTTCACACCACTGTAGGTAAAGCTCAGATTATTACGTATGCGTTGAGCCCAGTTCAACAATCAATCAAAATGATATCAGGAGGAATTCCATTATGACCTTGCCACCATCCATCACTCAGTATCTGAATGAAGCAGACGAGCGGCTTGCCCATCATCCCAAACTACAGAAGCTGTTCAAAAACTGCTTCCCGAACACCCTTGAGACAACGACCAAACTACTGGATGATGGCACCACCTTCGTCTTTACCGGAGATATCCCGGCCATGTGGCTGCGTGATTCCACGGAGCAGGTCCGTCATTATATACCGTTTGCGAAGAATGATCCCGAGCTGCAGCGCATCCTACGCGGACTGATTGCCCGGCAGATGTTCTATGTCAACATTGACCCTTACACGAATGCTTTTAACGAAACTGCAAGTGATAAGCATTACAGAGACACTGACGACTGCAACTTGAATCCATGGATGTGGGAACGCAAATATGAGCTTGATTCACTCTGCTTTGTGGTACAGCTTGTCTATATGTACTGGAAAGAAGCGGAGCAGACGGACATGTTCGATGCCGCCTGCTATCAGGCGCTGACTTCCATCGTAAACGTCATCACAACCGAGCAAAAGCATATGGAGAAATCAGCATACCATTTTGTCCGCCAAACGGATAAGGATACGGAGACTTTACAGAATAACGGGCGCGGCATGCCGGTTAATTATACGGGCATGAGCTGGTCCGGCTTTCGTCCAAGCGATGATAGCTGCGAATTCGGATATAACATCCCTTCTAATATGTTCGCAGTCGTTATTTTGGGATACATTCAGGAGATCGCAAGCGAAATATACAAAGACGAAAGACTAGCGGCTCAAGCAGCTCAGCTACGCAAGGAAATTGACTTTGGCATCCGTACTTACGGCATTGTCAATCATCCAAAATACGGGAAAATATATGCCTATGAGACAGATGGCTACGGCAATTACTCTCTGATTGACGATGCAGGCACGCCAGGGCTGCTGTCTATCCCTTATATTGGTTATGTGGGTGTTGACGATCCGATCTACCAAAACACACGCCGATTTGCTCTGAGTATTGACAATCCCTTCTATTTTGAAGGAAAATATGCCCAAGGCATCGGCAGTCCGCATACACCAGGAGGTTACGTCTGGCATATGGCACTGTCCATGCAAGCTCTAACTGCAGACAATGATGAGGAAATACAAAAACTGATCGATATGCTGATTAATACGGATGCGGATACTGGTTATATGCACGAAGGTTTTCACCCGGACGATCCTTTCGATTTCTCACGGGAATGGTTTGCCTGGTCCAACAGTCTCTTCGCCACATTGGTCAGTAAGGCAATGGATAAAGAATTAGTATAGTGTGAAACCAAGGCGGCTAATCGCCCATGTCAGTAGTAGACATGGAGATTAGCCGCTTTTGTGTATTTAGACTTATCATGTTCAAGTAAATATGTTTATGCAGTGGATAAAAAGTGCTAGTTTCCGACAATTTCCCTGTGCTATATTTACTTAATGATCATTTTTTGGGATTAATATCATATAGGAGGAGTCTCTTGTGCGTATTATTGAAGCCAGACAGCTAACGAAATCCTTTAGGCAAGCGGTGAAAGAACCTGGATTAAAGGGTGCGGCCAAGCATCTATTTGCACCCCGATACATTGAGAAGATTGCGGTCCAACCGCTTGACCTCACTGTTGAAGCAGGAGAAACGGTCGCTTACTTAGGACCTAATGGTGCAGGCAAATCAACCACGATCAAAATGCTAACCGGAATACTGACACCATCATCAGGCACCATTTCTGTAAACGGTATCAATCCTTATAAAAAAAGAATGGAGAATGCCGCGCAAATCGGGGCTGTCTTCGGACAACGCACACAATTATGGTGGGACATTCCGATACTAGAATCCTTTTCATTGCTTAAAGATATTTATCAAATTCCTGAGGCTGTCTATAAGACGAATATGAATCAGTTTATTGAGCTGCTGGGTATGAGTGAATTTATTCACTTATCGGCAAGAAAACTCTCCTTAGGGCAACGGATGCGCGCAGATCTCGCTGCCTCCTTATTACATAATCCACCGATTCTCTATCTGGATGAACCTACTATCGGACTAGATGTATCTGTCAAACAGAAAATACGCGAGTTCATTAAAAAGATTAATCAAGAGCAGCAGACCACCGTTATGTTGACTACCCATGATCTGGGTGACATAGAGGATTTATGCAAACGGCTTATAATTATCGATCACGGAGCGATCATCTATGATGGCAGTTTGAAAGATGTGAAGTCTAATTTCGCCAGAGAACGCGTCGTTTTCTTCCAGGTTGCCTCACCACTGCCCGCCCTGCTTAACCAATTAGCACAAGCACCAGATATTAAGCTGGATATTCAAGGGGAGCTGGAATTCTCGCTATCCTTTGACCGGTTTGAATATACCGCCAGTGAAATAGTAGGCCGAGTCATGAAACATGGTGAGGTAGTCGACTTCAGAATGGAAGATGCCAACATTGAGCAAGTGATCAAAACCGTTTATGACGGAAATTTGGATCTGAAGCACAGCAGACCACAGGAAGGAGCCTAATCTCCATGTCCGTAGTCAAGAAATACAGCAGTATTACAAATCGTTCGTTGCAGAATGTGCTGGCTTACCGAACTTCTTATGTCATTACCTTTTTATCTAATTTCGTCAACCTGCTGGCAATCTATTTCTTATGGCAAGGGATCTTTAATGGCCGTGCCTCAGTCGGTGGTTATACGTGGGATCAGATGAGGACCTATTTGCTCATTACCTTCCTCGCGAATTCTGTTCTATCCTGGTATTCCGAAACCGCTATTTCTGGGAAGATTCTGGATGGAAGTGTCGCTGCCGATTTACTAAAACCTATAGATTTCCAAAGTGCCCGTTTCGCTGAAACGTTGGGCACAAGCCTGCTTGAAGGGGGCATGAGCACAGTCCTTATCGGTATATTTATCCTATTCACTTCAGGCGTGAACTTTCCGCATTCGCCTTTGGTCTATGTTTTATTTGCGCTTAGTCTACTGGGGGCCATGCTCGTGAAGTTTGGCGTTGTTTATCTAGCCGCTTTATTATGCTTCTGGTCCACAGGTTCTATGGGCATTGTCTGGGCACGCATTGCCGTCACAAATCTCTTATCTGGGGCGTTGGTTCCGTTGGCTTTTTTTCCGGACTGGTTGGAGCGGGTGGCGTTACTGCTGCCATTTCAGAGTATCATTCACACCCCTACAGTCATTTTTCTGGAGCAAGCTACTGCCTGGGAGAGTTTATCGTTGATTGGTGTCCAATGCTTCTGGGGGATTGCCTTGTGGATCGCTGGGAAATGCATGTGGAACTGGGCGGTTCGGCAAGTGACCATTCATGGGGGTTAGAGGGGGAGGAAATATACAATGCAGCTTTCGCGAATCATTTATCTCTATAAGAGAATGTATGCCCAACAGCTAAAAGCGATTATGGAATATAACAAGGATTTCTACATATTATTGTGTTCTGCCGCATTAACTCAGGTGCTCGGATTTATTTTTCTAAACGTTATCTATAATCAAATACCCGATATCAACGGCTGGAAGTTCTGGGAAGTCTCGTTTATGTACGCGATGATCTTTCTTACGGAGGGAATTGGCTCGTTGTTTTTCGAGGGAACCTGGAGATTAAGTGGTTTGGTGAACCGCGGAGAGCTGGATCGGTATCTGCTTCGACCTGTACCCATCGTTCTCCAAGTATTCTGTACGGGGATTGGCGTTAATGGATTGGGCAATCTGCTTATTGGTGGAGTGATTATCTGGCAATCTCTGATTCATAGTCATATTCATTGGTCTATTGCCAAAATTGCTATTACTTTATTGCTTCTGGTGTCCGCCGTGATTATCCGGGTATCCATCAATTTGGTCGGCAACTCGGCGGCCTTCTGGATTCGTAATGCCGGCAACGCCTTCCCATTAATGGTTCATAGTATGGCTGATCTGGCTAAATATCCGGTTACCCTGTTCAATCAGGGAGTACGCATCCTTATTTCCACGGTGCTTCCTTATGCCTTCATCAGCTTTTATCCTGCGACTTATATTTTTGAGAAAAGCGGATGGTCCGGCTGGTGGATGCTAGCCCCTGTCGTTGCATTTGGGAGTGCAGCCGCAGCCTATTGCATTTTCCGGTTCGGACTTACGCGTTATGAGAGTACGGGGAATTAGGGTATAGGACATGTAAGTTCATAGGCGGACAGAGAATCCACTATTTCCATAAATACTTCTATTTCAGTACTCTTGCGGACTGAGATTCCGTTATTTCGTGGATACAGCGCCTTCTTGAGCCAAATTTAGCTCCATAGCGGATTCTCTGTCCGCCAAAATAGAAATAGGGAGTATTTGGAGTGAATAGCGTCTGCTGTGTCCACCTAGGTCGGCCAATGTCCTTTTTGCATCTATATCACTAGCTCATGTCCTCACCTTCCGTGAAGGTTTATATTAGATCTTAAAGAAGGTGGTGCAAAATGCTTCGTGCCGGCTATTTACTCGTAGCTTTAAGTATAATTACTGCTGCTCTTTCTTATATATTACTAGGTGGAAACTATGCCTTCTTGGTGATGGTCTGCTTCCCCCTCTTGTTTCTGATCGGCTATAGATTTCTCAAAGGGCACCCGCCATCCGAATTGATTCCCATGCTTACGATCCACATCTTCTTCAACCTCTACAACATCCTATATATCATTCTGTTAAAAATAAGTGTAATCGATTTATATGCGGTGAATTGGAGAATTAGTGTACAACTGGTATTGCCTTGCCTTATCGGCTTCTGTATTAGAGCTCTGGTCATTGGTTATTCAAGGAATTAAAGCAAGGAATGAGTTGATACTGGGGCTGCAATTCAGATCCTCTCTATCATCTATAAAGCACTCTCGTCCAATACAAAATAGATAAAATAATACAATGAATGTATATTCGACTATATTTCAAGATTAAGAGTTTAAGGATATAATACATTGTAAGCGTTATCTTCATTTTAGAGAATGGAGGCGTTTCTGATTAATTAGTTAGATTTATTATTGTCTGATCAGCCTAACAAATAGATTACCCATTCCATCAAGCCAAAGGATGGTCCTGCTGTGTATACCAATATCATCCGTTTTATGAATGATCTGAAGCTCAGGACAAAACTTTTTTTGTCATTTGGATGTGTCGTCCTTATTCCCGTATTGATTGTTGGCGTGTTCTTGACCCGCGAGCTGCGAAATATGGCCCTGAATAATGCCCTGGAGCAAATCACAGCAAATGTTGAACGTGTTAAGAAAAGAACTGGCGATATGCTCAATGTACCCTACGATATTTCCTACCGCCTTTCTAATGACAATCGGCTGGAGGAAGCGGCAAATCACCGTTATGAGACAGTCTATGATGTGGTTCAAGCCTACTGGAATTACCCTGACTTCCGTGAATTTGTCAGGCTATATAAGGAAGTATCCAGTGTCCGCCTCTATGTAGACAATCCGACAATTATTAATAATTGGGAGTTCCTGCAACCGGATGAAGCCGTGACTCAACAAGACTGGTATACGACGGCACTCGCTCAGAGAGGGTTGATCTCTTGGAATTATATTCGGGATAGCCGAAACAATAAATATTATCTGAGTTTAATCCGAAAGATTGATTTTCTGGAGCAGCGGACACAGGGTGTTCTGATTATTAATGTGAATACGGATATGCTGAATTCAATCCTGAATCAGGAAGCTTTTGAAACGATAATTGTTGATGAGCATGATAATATCGTTGCTTCTAACCGCTCGGATATGCTAGGCAAAACCCTGCTCGATATTAACTTAAAGTCTGTAAGTCATCTTGCCGGGCAAGGACCCTATGACGTCACTATAGAAGGTAAACATTCGAAGATGCTGATTGATGACTGGCATCCCGGAGCAAGCCTGAACTCCTTACGGATCATCTCCATTTTTTCCGTCGAAAATATTGTAAGTGAAGCTAATCATATTATTCTCTTGGCATTTTCGGTCATATCAGCCGCTTTGGTCATGGCCATTGTGCTCATTTACTACTTCTCGCGATTGCTGGCTAGGCGAATGCTTCACTTAAGCAAACATATCTCGAAGGTTGCCTCCGGGAACCTCGGGGTTACCCTTGTCATTGACGGCAAAGACGAAATCGGCCAGTTAGCCCGGCAATTTAATCATATGGTCCGTAATATCAATGAATTGGTGGTGGAGGTACAAGAATCCAACCGTCAGAAGAGCGAGATTGAACTGCGACAGAATGAAATCAAATTTAAAATGATGGCCAGCCAGATTAATCCTCATTTTCTATTCAACGCCCTGGAGTCCATACGAATGAAAATCCATTTGCGGGGACATGGAGATATCGCCCAGGTCGTCCGTCTGCTAGGTAAAATGATGCGCAATAATCTGGAAGTCGGGAATGGTAAAATCGAGTTGCAACGCGAAATGGAGACGGTAAATTGTTATTTGGTCATTCAGAAATTCCGGTATGATGACAGGCTTACTTATGAGCTGCATGTAGATCCAAGAGCTGCACATATACCGATTCCTCCACTGATCATTCAGCCGCTGGTTGAGAACTCTGTCATTCATGGCTTGGAGCGCCAGATCACAGGCGGAATCGTCCGGGTGGATGTGCGGGTAGAGGGACAGCAGGTTAGGGTGCAGGTTTCCGACAATGGAGCAGGCATCTCTGAGCCGCGCATGTCTGAAATCCAGCAGTTGCTGGAGAGCAAGGATGACTTTGAGACGAATAATATCGGACTTCGCAATGTTCATCTGCGGCTCCAATTAACTTATGGCCCCGACTATGGTCTGAGCATTGCCAGTCAAATCGGATTCGGAACGCAAATTAGCTTTGCGCTTCCCCTGAGGAGTGATTCATTTGTATAGCGTATTAATTGTCGATGATGAACTATCCATCCGCGAAGGACTCCGCAGCTTATTGGATTGGGCTGCACTCGGCTTCAGGGTTGTTGATACAGCAGCAAACGCCATTGAGGCTAAGCAGAAATACGATCTCTACTCCCCTGATTTAATGATTATCGATATCCGCATGCCCGGTAAGGATGGTTTAGAGTTAATAGAAGAGCTACGCGCTGGCGATGCGGAGCTCCACATCATCATTCTTAGTGGATTTGCTGATTTCAGCTATGCCAAACGTGCGTTGACCTTCGGTATCGACTGTTATTTACTAAAGCCTGTCGATGAGGATGAGCTGCAACTATATTTAGTTAAGCTCGCCGGAGAGCTTATGCAGAGAAGCGCGGCACACCGAAAAAATGATGCAGTTAAAGAGTGGAGCCGGGAGATGCTGGTCCAATCTGCACTGCTGGAAAATAATAGCCAGACCCTCTCTTCTCTGGAATTATCCGTCATTGAATCCGGTTTGACCTGGGATTCCTACCAAATTGTATTAATCAAGCTCTTGCTGCAGGACTATGCGGATAGTGGACCGTCTACAGCTGTTAAGGCACGGTTGGCGAAGAGCTTTGAAGATCATGACCGCGGCATTATCTTTTCCATGGATTCTTATTTAGGCATATTGTTTCAGCCCTCCTTCCAGAAGGAGTTGGTTCGTAAATTGATGTATCAGGATGTACAGGAAGCTGTAACAGGTCAAGGACTGGAATGTATTATAACCGCAGGGGATACCGTGGGCAGCTTTGACCACCTCCGCCAATCCTACAATACTGCGCTTGCTCGGATGATGGATCATTTTTTCTACGAAGAATCTGGGATCATTGGACCGGACTCCTTAAAGCTGAAAGAGCTGCTGCCAGTAAGCACTAGGGAGCTGGAAACGAAGCTGGAAGCGGTAACCGACAGACTATATTTTGCGATGGATGTGGGCAATACAGAGGTGCTGGCTGCCTTGATTAGAGAGGCTGGAGCTATCATGATTGCCGCCGGATTATCCGAAATGGCTATCAAATCCAGATATGTGAGAATCGTCACCTGCCTATTCAATAAACTATCGATTCAATACAGACAGCTGGAATCAGGGAACAACCTCTTGGAGGAACAGGTACAACAGATCTATAAACATATCTCACTGCCCGTATTACAGCGTTATATCATTCAACTGCTCCATCATAATGTAGGCGAAATTAACCGTGATGATATGGACATCTTGATGAAGAGAATGTTAGATTTTATTAACCGCCATTATTCGGAAAATTTAAAATTGGAAGCCTTAGCAGACGTATTTAATTATAGCAGCGCTTATTTAGGGAAGCTGTTCAAAAACATTTCCGGTTATTCTTTTAACACCTACTTGGATAAAGTACGCATGGAGAAGGCCAAAGAGCGCTTGAGCGAAGGCTGTAAGATTCATCAGGCTGCGAAGGAGGCAGGGTTCAGCGACGTGGACTATTTTCGCGAAAAGTTTAAAAAGTATGAAGGGATTTCCCCCTCTGTGTATCGAAAAAAATAAGTGATTACGAACATACGCCTTTTTCATTAGGGCGTCTTTTTTTGCACTATTTTCTGTAAGCGCTTACGAAAAGAGCTGATTTCTCCCTGTTTTTTAGATAAAATCTTCGGGTGTTTCCTTATCCTTTTTCTAATTATGATTGGCTTATATAGGAGGAGGGACATAAATGAAAGCGATTACCGAAAAAAAACAATTGGAGCCGAAGCCAAAGGCAGCACGTTTCTGGCCTATCTTTTCACAACAAAAATACCTCTATATGATGGCTATGCCCTTTGTAGCCTGGGCTTTTGTGTTCAGTTATTTACCTTTATGGGGCTGGACCATGGCTTTTCAAAAGTACAAACCGGGAAAATCTTTTTTCGAACAGAAGTGGGTTGGCCTGCAATATTTCCGCGAACTGTTCCATGACGAGCAGTTCTATAATGCGCTGCGCAATACATTAGCCATGAGCATCATGGGCTTGCTGGCCGGCTTTATCATACCTATCATCTTCGCCGTACTTCTCAATGAACTCAGACTTCAGACTCTCAAACGTTTTGTGCAAACTGTGTCCTACTTGCCCCACTTTGTCTCCTGGGTCGTGGCGGCTGGAATTATTTCCAAGATGTTGTCTACGGACAACGGCGCCGTGAATGATCTGCTAATGAGCCTGCATCTGATCAGTGAACCGATCCAGTTTATGGCCAAAGGAAATTTCTTCTGGGGAATTGTGACCGTCTCTGATGTCTGGAAGGAAACTGGCTGGAACACGATCATCTATCTAGCCGCCATTTCCGGAATTGGTCCAGAGCTTTATGAAGCGGCCAGAGTAGATGGTGCCAGCCGACTGCAACAGGTGCGGAATATTACACTGCCGGGTATACGGACCACAATTATTATCCTTCTGATCATCTCTATCGGGCATTTGATCAGCATCGGATTTGAGAAGCAGTTTCTGCTTGGCAACAATCTGGTCCGCGACTATTCACAAACCCTTGATTTATACGCTCTGAACTACGGGCTTGGCATGGGGCGCTTTTCGTTCGGTACAGCCATCAACATCTTCAATTCCGTGGTCAGTGTGTTCTTGCTCCTTCTCGCTAACGGGATCTTCAAGAAAATCACGAAGGAAAGCATCATCTAAAGGAGGTACTTCTATGCTTAGCAAAAAACTGTCCGCCACATCTTGGCAAGATCGTCTCTTCGATCTCGTTGTCTATGTTGCCATAACTATAGTCACTATAGCCACATTGTATCCCTTTCTCAATGTACTGGCCATTTCCTTCAATGACTCGACAGACAGTATCAAGGGCGGAATCACCATCTTCCCCCGTGTCTTCACCTTGAAGAATTATGAGACCATCTTTGCCTTCTCCGGGCTAATGACCGGACTGAAGATTTCAATTCTGCGCACTGTGATTGGCACTATCCTCGGCTTAATTAGTGCCTCCATGCTTGCTTTTACCTTAAGCCGGGTTGATTTCCAGGCCCGCAAATTCGTATCCACTTTTCTTGCGCTGACGATGTATGTCTCAGGAGGTCTGATCCCCTTTTATATTCTGATCAAAAATCTCGATATGATGGGTACCTTCGCAGTTTATGTCTTACCGAGTCTTGTCAGCGCTTTCAATGTATTCGTCATCCGCTCCTTTATTGACGGCCTGCCTTACGCTCTTCAGGAATCCGCCAAGCTCGATGGAGCGAACGACTTTACAATTTATTGGCGAATCATTCTCCCACTGACCAAACCGGCTCTGGCTACGATCGCTTTGTTTCTAGCCGTAGGGCAATGGAATGCCTGGTTCGATACTTATCTGTATAACGGCTCCAAGGATTCCCTAACTACCCTGCAATATGAATTAATGAAGGTCATTCAGAGTACGACAACGAACGCGGACAGTTTTCGCGGCCGGAATATGACACAGGTCATGGCCCAAATCTCGCCTGAATCCGTCAAAATGGCGATTACAATCGTCGTTACGGTTCCGATCCTGATCGTCTATCCTTTCCTGCAGCGCTATTTCGTGAAGGGTATGACCCTGGGTTCAGTTAAGAGTTAGTTCACTTGCGGTATCTGCAGGTTAGCCTGTTTATACAATATTAATTCAGTCCATAAAGGGAGGGTTTATATTCATGAAGACTAAGACAACCAAACCGTACATTGCACTTCTTCTGTTCGTTCTACTTCTCAGCTTATTGTCTGGCTGCGGTGGTGGTAACAACGCAGAGAATAAAGAAAGCAATGCCGGAAAAAGCACCAATGAACCAACGGCAGAAGCAGAATCAACAGCGGCGCCTGAGGATTTATCTCCACTTACACTTTCCTTCTTCGCTGAAGATCCGAATCCCAATTGGAATAATATGAAGGATGACATCAGTAAAGTCATTACTGAGAAAACAGGCGTCACATTGGATGCGGAATTCGCTGTAGGTGATCCACAACAGAAGATTGCCTTAATTGCCGCTGGTGGCGAATATCCCGATATTATTTCCGCCAAAGGCGATATAGGGAAACTTGTCGATGCAGGTGCGGTTGTCGACCTGACGGAGCTTATTGATAAATATGCCCCAAACATCAAGAAGGTGCTCGGAGACAATCTGGCTCGGGCCAAATATACCAATGAAGACCAGTCTATCTACTCCATTCCTACGTGGGCTGCCGTAAATGAGAAGAAGTTCGTTGCTGGCGGGGGTTTCGAGCTACAGCATCGGGTGCTTAAAGAAGCTGGATATCCAGAGATTCGTACCGTGCAAGATTATGAGAATGTGATTAAAGCCTATCTGGAAAAACATCCTACCGATGAAAATGGAAACAAGAACATCGGGGTATCCTTAAATGCGGATGATTGGCATATGTACATCTCCGTTACTAACCCTGCGGTTGCGACTACAGGTGGATCTGATGATGGTGAATATTTCGTTAATCAGGAAACGCATGAAGCCATATACCA
Organism: Paenibacillus monticola; assembly: GCF_009664975.1. Classification (GTDB taxonomy): domain Bacteria; phylum Bacillota; class Bacilli; order Paenibacillales; family Paenibacillaceae; genus Paenibacillus_AQ; species Paenibacillus_AQ monticola. Next base: position 559,234 of record NZ_WJXB01000004.1, on the reverse strand, counting down.
TTTCCGCCGTCCTGAAGAAAAAGAATACTTCCGTTGGCTCAATCATATGAACGATATTGGCTTACTCGATAGAGAAAGCTTTGTGCAAAAATACGATCAATACAAAGCAAAAGTAGCCACAGGCCGGGTGCTTGGTCTGATTGATCAGGACTGGGATTACAATGATGCTCAGCAGGCTTTGAAGACAGCAGGCAAATTCGAGCAGACTTACGGCCACTTCCCTGTAACTCTGTCAGCAGAATATAAAGAAACAAGCTTCTGGCCAACCGGCTTCATGGGCGGCTATGGAATCTCCATTTCCAGTACGAATCCTGATCCGGTTCGCACTATTAAATTCTTAGACTACCTCGCTTCTGACGAGGGCCAAATTCTTAACAACTGGGGAATTGAAGGCAAGCATTACACGGTGGAGAATGGCAAACGCACCGTGCCTGCAGCCATTCAAGATCGCATCAACAATGACAACACCGCTTTCACCAAGGAATCCGGAATCGGCTTCTACTGGAATATGATGGTGCATTATGGCGATGGGGCCAAAGATTCAACAGACAATTACTATACTAAGAACTTCCCTGAGCAACTGGTACTGGGCTATAGTGATGTTGAAAAAGAAACTCTTGCCGCTTACAAGGCAACTACTTGGAAGGACCTATTCCCGAAAGAAGAAGAATTCACAGAAAAAGCTTATGGTGCGGCATGGAACATCGCAATTCCAGGCGAAGATGAAGTATCCATTTTGGGCAACAAAATGAAAGATATTACTTGGAAACGTATCCCGGAAGCCATCTTAGCCAAACCGACCGACTTTGATAAGATTTGGGATTCGTACATGGCGGATCTGGAAAAAGCAGGCGTGAAAAAAATGGAAGCGGGTTACACTAAATACGTACAGGATCGAGTTACGTTATGGACTGCTAAGTAAAATAACCTCTATAAATTCTCAACAAAAAGAGTGCCCTCAACCCTATTGGCTGGAGGCACTCCTTTTGTTGATTCAACTGCTGTCTATCTCTCTGTTAAAGCGCCTCAACTTCTGCCTTAACGACTCCTTTGCGCTCTTTAGCCGATTTACGGAAGTAGAACAGTTCATATATAGCTGGTACGACAACCAGTGTCAACAGCGTTGCGGCGGTTAAGCCGCCGATGACTACAATAGCCAGACTTTGCGAAACGATGCTGCCCTGCTCGGGATGTCCGAACAGTAATGGGAGCATGGCGCATATCGTGGCAATAGCCGTCATCAGGATCGGACGCATCCGCGTTCCGGCCGCTTCAAGAATTGCTTCACGAACACTCATACGCTCCTCGTTATGCTTGATCCGGTCTATCAGCACAATCGCATTCGTGACCACGATCCCGATTAGCATCAGTGCCCCGAACAATGCGGTAAAGTCAGGTGTAACACCTGAGACGATCAATCCAACAATGGCCCCAATCGCTGCAAGTGGCAGAGAGAACATAATAGCCAGTGGTGCACGCAGAGTTTTGAAAGTAAGCACCATGATCAGATAGACCAGGCCGATAGAGATCAGCGCTGTCATTCCCAGGTCATTGAAGTCGCCTGATTGATCCACAGAAGCTCCGCCTGCATATAAAGTAACACCCTCAGGAAGTTTCATGCTATCTGTTTGCTTGGCAATATCAGCACCGATCTCCGAAACCTTCTTCGGATCAACATCTGCAGTAATTCTTACATAAGGCTTACCATCTTTATGGTACAACATAGCTGGCTCATTGCTAACCTTCAGGGTAGCTAATTGAGACAATGGCTGCGGGCCACTGGCGGTCATCAGTGTGATTCCTTCTAAATCCTGCTGTGTCTTCGGCTCCACAAGCGGGTCTAATATCACTGTGGTTGGCGATCCGTCCAGCTCCATCTGTCCCAGCGGAATCGGTCTTAACATCCCACCTAGCTGCATCGAGATTTCCTGCGCGTTAGCCTGTGTAGGGTCAACATTGAAGGCAAATACCGGCTTGGTATCCTCCATATTGCTGCTGACCTTTTGAACGCCTTTCACAGCCTTCACTTTAGCCGCAACCTCTTGGGCTACCGACGTCACAGCGGCCAGATCATCACCGACAATATCGATGTATTCATTGGTTGAGCCTGAGCCCATCATACTGGCTTCGTTAGCTGTTAAGGTAGCGCCAGTATAAGACTTCGCTGCACCGCGGACATAGTCAATAAAGGCTTGTGCATCTGCATCTTTTTTCATGACAACCGTGAAGTCAACCAACGTCACAGAGGTAACACTTCCCCACTTCGCCGAATCGGCACTGTTGCCGGACTGCATCAGAACGGTTTCGGCCTGTGGCTGCTGCATTAGCTCCTGTTCCAGCTGTTTCCCTTTCTCCATTACCTCAGTAACGGGAACATCATTGGGGTAGTTCAGCTGAATCGAGACATAGCTGGCATCAGAAGCATCCAGCGCAGCCTTGGGCATCGATACATAGGCAGCAATTGAACCAATAAGCAGGATAAGCCCCAAAGACAACGTTACCCATTTGCGCTGAAGATTCCAACTCAGGAAGCGGGTAAACCATTTGGATGGTTCATGCTCTTTCATAGAAGACTTTCGCAGCAGAACTGCACTTAACAGAGGAACCACGGTTAACGCCACCACCAGCGAGGTGAGCAAGGAATAGGTAACCGTTAGCGCAAACGGAAGCAGGAAGTCCTGTAAACTGCCGCGTAAAAGACCCATGGGCAGGAACACGGCGACCGTTGCAATGGTCGATGAAGTAATGGCTCTGGCTACTTCCCCAGTGGCACTAATAATCATTTCACGGGAAAAGGGCTCCTTTTGCAATCTGCGGTAAATATTCTCAATGACCACGATGCTGTCATCAACCAGACGCCCAACCGCAACGGCTACGCCCCCGAGTGTAATAATGTTTAAGGTTATGCCGGAGATATTCAGCAAGTACAAGGTGACAGCTAGGGACAGCGGGATGGATATTGCTGTAATGAGCGTTGCCCGTATGTTGCGCAAGAATAATAGAATTACGATCGTTGCGAATAAAGCACCCAGCAATACTTCACGCATCATACTATTCACCGAAGTGACAACCATGTCCGAGGTACTGAACACTACGGCTACCTCTGCATTTTTTTCTGTGTCATTAATTTTGTCCACAGTAGTCTGCACTTTATCGCCGACATCGACCGCATTCGCATTAGCTTCTTTGGTTATAACTGCGAACAGCACATCTTTGCCGTTCGAACGGCTAACGCTTTGCTGGTCCTGCTTCAAGGTCACCGCAGCAATATCCTGCAAGGCAACTCCAGGGGCTACAGGAAGCTTTTTCAAGGTATCGATACTATCGATGGTGGAAATCACGTTTACGTTACCTGTCTGCCCACCGATCGTCTGCTCTCCAAGCGAAGCCGATACATTGCGCCCTTGGAGTAAGCCCATTACCTGCGTTGAGGATACACCCTTGTCAGCCATTAATTTCGGATCAAGCTTAACCTTGACTTGCGGGTCCACTTTTCCGTATAAAGCCACATTCGATACTCCGTCAAGCTTCTGAAACTCAGGAATAATCTTGTTCTCCGCAAGCTCTACGTTATCTTTAGTTAATCCTTCATCAAATGAAAGAGTTACTTGGGATATCGGAATCATCGAAGTATTCAATTGCAGAACGAAGGGGTCCATAACACCCTCAGGGAATTGTAAGGAATCAACCGCCTGTTGAACTTCCTGCGCGGCATCCTTCATATTGGTTGTGCCTTCAAAATAAATATCTACCTTCGCATATCCATCTCCGGAAGTCGACTGCTGCTCTGTCTTGCCCTTGACCAATGCGGTTGCAGCCTCAATCGGTTTAGTGACGTTCTTCTCCATCGATTGGGCATCCTGTCCGGGCCCCAGTACAGTTACGGTAACCTGAGGATTATCCGCCTCCGGCATAAATTCCATCGGCAGCGAGGTATAACTCAATCCCCCTACTATTAACGCCATCACGACCAATAACCCCACCGCACCTTTGTTTCCAAACGACCATTTGGTTAACCAATTCATTCTTTTCTTACCCCTTCCACGCTCTAATTTGTGGTTTCTATTGTATGACTGCTAACTTATGTATAATTCGCCATCCCTTGATTTAAGTTTACGGTCTTTTGGCAAGTGTCAAAACGGTCCGGCGGCGGGTTTCGCTCTCAGCCTTAAGGCGGGGATTCTCCCCCCTCTGAGGTCAGAAAGCACAAAAAGCTGCCCCTACAGAGGGACAGCTACTAAGTAGCGTACATATATTTATTCTCGAGTTAAGATCGGATAAGCAATACCATGCCTCTCAGCGACTCATTCTGCACCTCGCCGGGCAGGTTCACGGAACAGATACTTCAGCAGTGGCGGTGTTACAAGTGTAGTTACAATAACTACAATAATTGCAGAGGTGAAATATTCCGGAAGCAACAGTCCGCTTTGCAGGCCTGTTGCAGCGATGATTAAGGCCACTTCCCCTCGCGAGATCATCCCTGAGCCAATAATTGCCGAGGAGCGGTTATTAAAACCGGTAAGCCGCGCACCCAGCCCGCCACCTAGCATCTTGGTTACTACTGCAAGGAGTGTAAGAGCGATAACGAACCCGATCTGACTTCCTACACCAGTAAAGGATACGCTGAGTCCAATACTCACAAAAAAGATCGGTACAAAAATCGAATACGCAATCGGCTCCAGCTTCTCTTCTACGGTATGCTTAAAGGGCGTTTGTGAGATGGCAATCCCGGCGGCAAAAGCACCAATAATCCCGGCCATACCCATTAGTTCGGCAAAGTAGGCAAAAGAAAAACAAACTACCAGCGCCGCCGTAATTGTCGCTTCTGTTACCTTCAGTGGAGCCAGTACTTTCATCACCAGTGGCACAAGGAACCAGCCGGCGACAATGGCGACTACAAAGAACAACACTTTTTTGCCAATAAGAAGGCCTAGGGATATTTCTGCTCCTGTCCCGAAAAAGCTCATTAGCACAGCCAGCAAAATGACTACTAATATATCGTCCACCACGGCGGCTCCCAGAATGGTAGAGCCTTCACGAGAATTCAACTTGTTCATATCCTTCAGCACCTGCACAGATATACTGACAGAGGTCGCACTCAGCAGGACACCCATAAATAAAGCGTTATAGTAGGCAAAGCCAAACAACTCCCCAATGGCTAGGCCCCCAAAAAAGGGTAACACGATACCGCCAACCGCTACTGCGAAGGCCGATTTCCAGTTCTTGCGAAGCTGATCCAGATCGGTCTCCAGACCGGCAATGAACATCAGCAGGAGTACTCCAATCTCCGACATGTAATGAATAAACTCACCCTCTTGAATCCAGCCCAGCACGGCAGGACCCAGCACGATGCCTACAATCAGCTTGCCCAGCACAGCCGGTTGTCCCAGCCGCACAGATAAATCCCCGGCCAGCTTGGTAAACAATAAGATTAGCACAAGATAAAAAATAAATTCCATGGTCATCCACTCCTTTTTCTCCCCTTCTCCCTAAAAAACACAAAGAGGAGCCCTTGTTGACAGGCTCCTCCAAAAAACAAATAAATATTCAGTTAAACAATGTAATTTAATTATAACCTTATTTAGAATTATTGTAAACTGAAGGCTACGAATTATGCCTTTATTTCAGATAAAACACCTCGCGAAGCGGAACCATAGGCGTCTCCTCATTGAAATCAAAGGACCCCTCTACCATCTTCGAGGTAATATCATTCCATCTATTGCAGGCCTCACTCTGAGCTATGTAAGCAAAAGCCGCTTCCGTATCCTCACATTCAAAGCAGTAAAAAAATTGATTGCCATTCTGGAAAATTGAATAATTCGTAATCCCAGCTTTACTGTGTTCCTCCAATATTTCTGTCCATGGGTTTAAATGCATCGCCACGTACTCTTCCAGACATTCTTCCTTTACCTTCCATGTCCAAGCCAGTTTGTTGCTGCTCATCTTCTCATCCTCCTAATTACAAATCGTATTTACACAAGACTATCTAGATAGGCAATTGCCTCTTCACGAGTTTTATAGTGTACCGCAAATTTACCAAAAAGCCTATTCATCTGTATGATCCAAATAGGAGCATCAGCAATGTATACCCAACCCGCTACACCCGCTACAGTAGCCATCTCCCCAGTGGGTGCCAACAAAGCAGCAACCTCAGGAGATAATACAGATTTGGATGTACGTACATCAGTAATACCAGTAAAGCCTGGTTTTACTATTTCAATAATTTCTGCAAATTGTTCATTATAGTCATGTGCATTCTCTTCGGTAATTCCGTTAGTAATTACCTCAATTCGATTCTTTCGTACATTATAATCAATTACAAAAGACATTATTATTTCCTCCTCGTCTTGTCTAGCTGATATTAAGAGCCAAGCTCTATTGACTCTAAAAGTGCAACCAGACCAATAAGGTTACACCGAACTAACAATACAGCTGAACAAACTTTTATCACCTATAATGATATCGCTTCCACTAAACTCAATTACTGTGATCATATCATTTCAGCTTGAACCTGAAAATGCCCAATTTTCTGCCTACTAGTGGATCACGTAGTGTCATCAAACCCTAACCAGTAAGAATAAACGGTTTTTCCGTCCTTTATATGGACGGCACCCGTTTCTTCGAGAAATAGAAGGATAAATTATTGCGTGAAACATATAAATTCTTATATTTCAAGAAGTACCTGAAGCTCTGCTTCAGGTACTTGCCTACATCCATACTTTCTGAGCAGGAAAGTAAAGGAGTCGAGAGAGATAGACTGGAGCAGCGGATTTCGGCTAAATGTTGTATTCTTTGCAACATTCCTCTCAAAAATATACCCTTATTGTTAAATTGTTGTATGTAATACAACAATTTAATTCAAAACAGACTCCACAGCTAGTGAAAGTTGTATTTCATACAACATTCACTACTTGCGGAGTAGATATAACAAATATTGTTGTATTTTATACAATATTTTCACTGGAAAGCTATTGGTTAAGGGCAGCAACCTCCGCGCAGCGGCATGGGTGTCTTATCTTTAAATAAAAACTGCCCCTCTAGGTCAAGGGGATGACCGAGAAGGGGCAGTCGAAAATCCAGTTCATCGGGAAGCGCAGTATCTTAAGCGCTTATTCCCGCCTCACTAGGGCGAAGAATAGCAGAGCCTATTGCCAGCAGTACTGCGGCCATCAAACCCAGAATGGCGAAGGGCAGCCATAGCTCATTCCAACCTCCGCCGGTTGCGGCGATATCAACGGCCTGAATCGCCCATTTTTGCGGAACAAAGTTGGCAGCTTTCTGCATGTAGTCCGGCATAATGGCTAGCGGCCAGAAGCAGCCGCCCAGCATACAGGTCGGAGTTAAGATCAACATATTCAGCATGCCGGCATTATTCGGATTACGGACCAACCCAGCTACTGTGCTGGCAATGCCCATGGATACCAGCATGAATGCCGCAAGCACCAAGAAATAAAGATAAAGCGGTATTTCATAATCATAGTGCAGCACCCAACGGCCTAAGGTAAGGACTACAATAATCTGAATTAGTCCTACCATAAAGCTCCCCAGAAAATTACCTAAAGCAATTTCGTAAGAGCGTACAGGAGCACTGAACATCCGCATCATGGTGCGCCCTCTGCGGTCATCCATAATAATTGATACAGAGCTGGTCACCAACCCCATCAGAAACATTAACGTTAAGCCGACTACTACCCCCAAACCCTCTCGGGGATACAAATTATAATCCGTTCGGATGCTGCCTACACTATGCTGCTCCGTTTTTGCCAGAATAGCAGCGAACTGTGCCTCAGGGTCGATGGAACCTCCATCAGCAGACCGAATAAGTGTGGCGGTACTCAGCATCTCATCAGCAATCGCATTTGTTTTCATTTTGACCATGATCGAAGTTTCGCTCGTTTTGAGTTCATATATGCTAATTTGCGGCTGTTTTCCGGCCAACAACTCCGAGGTGTATCCAGCCGGAATCATGACCCCGGCCTCCCCCGTCTGCCCAATGATACTCTCCTTCAGAACCGCTTCATCCGACTTCTGCAGAAGCTTATAATCACCGGTACTCTCCAATTCGGCAAGAAGGTGTTTACCACCAGCACCGTTGTCCATATTCGTATATAACACAATCGCGGGGTTCTCGCCCATACCTCCGGAAATCGATACAACCCCAGCCAATACAACACTGGGCAGAATAATAAAAGTAAGAATCCCCCTCCGGGAACCAATAATTCGCTTAACCATATTTAAGCTGATCGTAATGATATTATTCATGATAACCCACCCTCCGGTATGAGATAACCGCCGCACTGAACAGTACAAGACAGATCAACGACAGAACCGCTAAATTTGGCAGGATCTGCGACAGTCCAGAATGGAGCATCATCCTTAGAATAGCCTGCATTGCCCAATGGTTCAGCGTATAGACGCCGACAGAGTTCACCCACGATTCTGGAAGTGGGGCCATCCCCCCACTAATAAAGGTCATGATTACTGTGATTACTGTGATTAGGCTTCTTGCACCGGCCAAATTCTTACTAAACAAAGAAATAATAATGGATAACGTCATGGATGCTATGATCATTAACAGACAGAACAGCAGCAGCAGACCTGGACGATTGCCCCAATCCACGCCGAAGAACCAGTGTGACAAGAGAAGAATAGCAATACATTGGAAAATAGAAACGATGCCTACCCCCAGCATTTTACCTATGAACAGCTGTGATCCTGTAACCGGCATCGAGTTGATTCGGAAGAGGGTGTGGTTCTCTTTTTCATTAAAAAGAGACGTAGTTACGGTAAGCCCGCTATACAGCAAAAACATCAGCATCATCGAGACCGCATAGAATTGCGAAGCCGTATACGTCATCCCTCCTTCACTAAGCTTACCCAGTGTAACCAGCGCGTGATCTCCAGAAGTTGTTGCCTCAGCCGTTAAAGCTTCCGGTCCTAGCGTCAGCGCCACAGCCTGTTTAGCATTGATACTGCTCAAAAAATTATCAAATACGGTCCCTACAACCATATTGTCCGTACGATCTTTGCCCAAAATATATTCAAGCTTTGCTGCCCCACCGCTCTGCACTTCGCTGTCGAAGTTAGCAGGAATGACAACGGCATAGCCATATTTCCCACTGCGCAGCCCGCTTTCCACAGTCTTTCGGCTCTCTACCTCCAGCGGAACGATAATCTTCGAAATCTCCGGTGTCTTCAGAAAGCTTGCTACCATTGCTGAGCTGGCGAGTCCCTCTCCAGATTGGCTGATAATGCCTACGTTTACTGGCTCAATAGTAGAATCCTTACCGTTTCCCATGACACCAGAAAGCGAGGAGCCGAGCAGAAAGATTAATACCAACGGCAGGAGAAACATATTCAGCAGCATCGAGCGTGACCGAAGCAGCCTGCGCAGCTCATAGCTCATAATTGTCCATGTATTCATCAGAGCTTTCCCCCCTCCTCTTTTAATCGCGCAAGGTCCGTCCGGTCAGGCTCAGGAACAATGTCTCCAGATCCGGCTCCTCAATATGCAGGGAACCAATAATCCCCTCATGTTTGGCAAAAATAAAGAGAATATCCTGCAGCTCCCCTTGCGAAGAAGGCAGATAAAGCTCTATTAACCCATCCTTCACATCTACCCGACTGATCCGCGGATGCAGCTTAAGCTCATGGATTAGCTCAGGAGTAATCTGCCCAGCTTTGATCACGATTTTCTCTTCCTGGGCAACTCGTTCCCGCAACTCTTTTTCCGTGCCGCAGGCAATAATATGACCTTTATCCATAATGGCGACCCGATCACAAATGGCTGCGACCTCCTCCATATAATGACTTGTGTAGATGATCGTTGAACCGAGCTTATTCAGTGCCTTAACCGAATCCAGAATATGATTGCGTGACTGGGGATCAATCCCTACGGTCGGCTCATCCATAATGATCAGCTTGGGGCGATGCATAATGGCGCAGGCGATATTCAGCCGTCTTTTCATTCCTCCCGAGAAGGTCGATGGTTTCTCCTTGGCCCGGTCACTGAGACCTGTAAACGCTAATGCTTCCGCTACCCGCTCCTTCAGCAGCTTGCCGCGCAAGCCGTATAACCTCCCGAAAAAAGTCGCATTCTCCTCTGCCGTCAACATATCGTACAGTGCCAGCTCTTGGGGGACCAGGCCAATTCTTTTCTTGACCTCCAGCGGGTTCGCAGATACCGACAGGCCGTCAATCCTAATGTCGCCACCGTCGATCTTAAGCAGGCCGCAAATCATGCTGATTGTAGTGCTCTTGCCCGCTCCGTTCGGACCCAACAGACCGAAGATCTCACCAGCCTGAATCGTAACATTCACATGATCCACTGTTAGTTTGTCATTATACCGTTTCACTACATCCGTTAATACCGCAAGTGACATATTGTTTCGCTCCTGTCTTCTGTGTGCTTCTATATTCTAAATTGTAGCTCACAAGAAGCTCCACCGTACGTACAAAAGGTCATCTTCTGAAGGTGACTAAAGTCATCTCCTGAAGCAGCGGGTAAATATGCTAAGATAAAGGCTAAGAAAACTGTCTATATAAGATAAACTGGGGAAAAAACAACAGGGGAGAAGTAACGAAGGGAAATTTTGGAACTGGAGGAGCGATAGCGACCGCCTTTGTCTCCGGATTTCATCCGCAAAAAGCGGTAAAATCTAAGAAATCTGGAGACAACAGCGGCCGAAAGTCCAAACATTTCTCGTAGTTACAACCGACACCTGAGAAATCTCGCGTTTATCTTATATATCGACAAAAAGGATGAACCGGCGTGACCAGAGAACTGAACCTATTGCGTTACGGACTCATTATTATTCCTGCTTCTATTACCATTTACGTCTACCAATATGATGATTACGAATTATTCACCATGCACCTTTTATTGCTTATGCTGTTGGTGACGCTTGGTGCCAAGCTGCCGGATTCGCTATCCGCGCTGGCTAGTGCCTTAGAAATGCTGTTCACCGCTTGGTTGTGCTACCAGTATGGCAGTCTGATGATCTTCCCAGCGCTCTCCGCATTGCTTTGTTATTCCCGGCTGAAACCGTACTCTGTGCCGGTCTTGTTCACCATTATTCACCTGACTGCGTTGAATCTTGCCTTCAAACATTCCATTCCGCTTCTGTGGGTCTACATGAATATTACCTTCCTGCTCACCCTCTCCCTAAATGAGCTTCTGCGGAAGGCTGGACGCGGCCGGGCAGAAACGTTGCTAGTGTATGATGCGCTGCGCAAAAAACATTTCGAGCTGGAAGAAGCCCGCAGCCGGTTGCAGCAATTCACCGCCCAAGTGGAAACTGCCGCCCAATCTGAAGAGCGAGTGCGGATCTCCCGCCAGCTGCATGATGATATCGGCCATCGCCTGATCCGCATCAAAATGATGATGGAGGCCGCGATTCAGACCCTTCCTGCTGCACCCGAAACCGGCATGCAGCTGATGGGCCAGATTCGTGACCAAGTGTCGGCCAGTATGGACGATATGCGTGCAGCTGTGAAGCGTATCAACTACGCCCCGCAATTGGAGGGTGCTTATGCGCTAGACCGGCTGCTAGAGGAGATTGGCCGCGATACAGGAATAGAGACCTCATACCTTGTTCAAGGCATACCCTATCCCCTGTATCCCAGTATTCAAGTTGTTCTGTTCAAAAATGCCCAGGAAGCCATCACCAATGGCCTCCGTCACGGAAGAGCTACAGCAGTATGGATTCATCTAACCTATAGTGAAGTTGAGATTATTATGGAGGTTAGTAACAACGGAGTCCTTCCCGCAGGAGAAGCGCTGCATAAACTGCAGAGTAGTGGCGGAACTGGCTTGAAGGGAATGACAGAACGAACGCGGCTGATCGGTGGAACCCTTGAGCTACAGCAGGTGCCGCAGTTCGCAGTAGTGACCAGATTGCCGGTATATAAGCAGGGAGAAATTATGTAATCAAGAGGGTTTAATTGGAACGAAAGGAGTATAACCAACTGATGATCAAGCTTCTAATTGTTGACGACGATTCTTTTATTCGCGAAAGCCTTAAGGTGCTAATGGGCCTGGACTCTGAAATTGAAATCGCAGGCACGGCTAGTGACGGCAACGAGGCCTTAGCCTTGCTTATGGAGGGTCTTGAAGTAGATGTAATACTCATGGATATTCGCATGCCAGGCTGCGGTGGAGTAGAAGGCACCCTAGCCATTAAGAAGTCATTCCCCCAGGTGTCGGTACTGATGCTGACTACCTTTGATGATGATGAATATATTATTGAAGCCTTGCGAAACGGAGCCAGCGGCTATTTATTGAAGAACATTCCACCTGACCGTATTATACAAGGCATCAAGACTGTACAAGAGGGCAACATGCTGATCCATCCCGATATTGCCCGTAAGCTGGCAACCTTTCTGCAGCCTGTCTCTCGTCCTGAAGCCGAGCAAGTGTATCCGCCGCTTATGAGCTACGGGTTAACCAAGGCAGAGATTGCCGTTGTTGCCTCCATAGCGGAGGGACATTCTAATAAGGAAATTTCCGCGGTGCTGTTTCTGAGCGAGGGGACCATCAAAAATTACATCACCGATATTTTAAGCAAGTTGGGCTTGCGCGATCGTACACAAATTGCTATTTTTTATTTAAAAAACCGCCAGGAGTAAGGTACTTTGATCCATTTCAAAATACATAAAAGCCCGGACTCCACTGGTCTAGGAGTCCGGGCTTATCGTTAAAAAGGCCAATCCATCTTAGCGCGTCAGACCTCGGCTGAATCTGCCTTGGACTTTGCGCTTTTTGTTCGTTTGAGTTCGCCCACAGGTAGACTCCGGTTGCGTGTACCCGTCTTCATCATAACAATGCTGAAGATGCTTGAGGGTTTCGTCTCCGCTGTAAGATACCCATCTTGCTCCGGCACGAGAATGATGCCAAGCTGATGATGATCGCCATCAAAGATAGCCCGCTGCAGGTACTTGCTCTCGCCTTCGGCATTCAGCAGCTCCAGCTTGCAGAACGCCGGGTTCATCCGCAGCGCCTCATGCAGCTGCGAGGCATTGGTCAACAGGACCCCGTTGACCTTCAGTAGGATCTCGCCTGGCAGGATGCCCATATCCTGCGCGGGACTGCCCGGCAGCACGGCCAGCACTTTGCGGCCGGCCAACGGATGCACGAAGACGGGGCTGACACTGCGCTCCTCCAGAGCGCTGTACCAGCTTAAGCCTTCGTGCAGCGTAATTGCTGCGAGCGCCGCGACCACGGTCAGCGGGCTCCACCAGAACGCAAGTAGGCTTAAGCCCATCAGGACGATGCTGTACAGCAGCAGTCGTCCTGATGTACGGGCCGCCTTGCGCCCTGGCAGCATGCTCTGCGTCATCTCGCTGAAACCGATGATGACGGGCAGGGATACGATGCCAAGCCCGCCGCCGAGCAGCGTCTGCCATGGCAAAGCCTCGGTTCCGGCTCCCGCGGGAACCAGGAGGAACAACGGCAGCGGCCAGAAGGCCTGCAGCTGATAGCCGCCGACGACCTTGCCGCGCTTGCCCTTCAGAAACAGTGGCGTGGCGAGTCTAGCCCCCTGCCAACGGGCCAGCAAGGCTTCGGCCATGTGCAGCAAGGCTGCCAGCACTAGCAGTGCCGGGATATCCATCTCACGTAGCGCAACAGCAATAGTACCTATTTCACCACTCTGCAACGCATCTGGAAAAAAAGAGAGTACAAATTGAATGATACCAAGCAAACCTATAGAATAGGCAAAACATAAATAGCGCACTCGTACCAGCAGCAGCAGTAAACTGACTACCCAAATGCAGGCTACAGCAGTGCCGGATAAAGATATCCCTAACAGGACAGCAGCGATTGAAACCACAAGCCCCATAACGAGACCACTCCAGACCGTTCGCCACGTCTCCTGAGCCCAGCTATGCAGCTTCACATGAATTAACTTTCGTTCCAATGCTACCTGCCGGCGGTAATACAGTGCTATGAATACAAGAGCAATATAGTAATAAGGCTGAATAAGCAAATGTAAAAGCGCATTACCCAAGCTTCCCAACAGTTCGGTTATCCCATTCAAACCTTTCGTCACACTCCTTAGCCTATGAAATCAATAAGTGGACCACAGAAATATAAAGCTGCTAGTGTTACTCATTTTCCAGTAAAGAAAAAAGAAGGCTGAACTCAGCCTTCTTACTTTTTCGACGCTGCCGCCTTGATTTCCTTCTGAATCTCTGCAATTCCCTTATTCCGCTGGTTGTCATTGACAGGGTCCTGAATGACCTTGATCAATGAAAGTTCAAGTGCCTCCGCTGTTTTCGCGTCAATAATACCCGTGACTTTCAGCTTCGCTGTACTTTGGAATTTCTTAACTGAATTCTTCGTACCCACGTCGAAGTAGCCATCTTTACGCCCTGGCTTATACCCCAAACCATCCAGCATCGTTTGGGCACTCTTCACATCTGCACTATTCATGTTATATTGCAGAATTGCAGTTTTGTTAATCGGTGCTACTGAGAAGTAATCCGGCTGTGCAACGGCAATATCGGGTTTAATCCCTTTGCCGTGAATCCACGTACCATCAGGTGTTAACCATTTGGCAATGGTAATCTTCAGTAAGCTGCCGTCCTGCAGCTGCTTGTCAAAGCTGGTCTGCACGGTGCCTTTGCCGAAGGAATTATCCCCGATCAGCTTGGCTCCGGCTGATTGCTGCAATGCTCCTGCCAGTATCTCCGAAGCGCTTGCGCTACCCTTATTCATTAGGACAACAACTGGATAAGCTTTGCTTGAGCCCTTGGATTTACTAACCTCACGCTCTTTGGTCTTATACTCTACCTGCACGATTGTTTTGCCTGACGGTACGAACTCTTCTGCCATCTGAATGACAATTGGAAGAACACCACCCGGGTCATTACGAACATCGATGACAAGGCCCTTCATGCCCTTCTTCTCCAGTTTGCCTAGCTCTTCCTTGAAACGCTCCGCGGTGTTCAGTGAGAATTGGGTGACCTCGATTACGCCTACCCCATCCTTCTCCATAGTGGCATACACGGTTTCCAGCTTCACGTCATCCCGGGTAATCACAAATTCCAGCGGCTCTGTAGAGCCAGCTCGTTGTACCTTCAAGGTCGCCTTGCTGCCTTTAGGACCACGTATCTTGGCCACTGCAGCATTTAGCTCCATGCCTTCAAGCGATTCTCCATTAACAGACAGAATTACATCTTTGGCCTGAATCCCGGAGGTCTCAGCCGGGGAGCCCTTAATCGGCGAAACCACAACTACCTTGCCGTTATCCGAGGAGACTTCCGCGCCTATCCCTGTAAAGGAACCTTCAATACTTTCCTCAAACTGTGCTGCCGTTTCCTTACCCATATAGTTGGAATAGGGATCGCCCAATGCTTCCATCATCCCATTGACAGCACCATCTATCAGCTTGTCCCGATCTACAGTCTCATAATAATTGCTCTCAATCAGATCCAGAGCGGTTCCGAGCTTCTTGGATTCCTTAGCCTGCAGTCCAGTCGCCTGCAAAACCGATGTGATCCCTTCACCTGCGGCTTGTCCGAATACATGACTGTAACCAGTCACGCTCAGGGTCAATAAGCTGCCGCACAGCAAGGCAGCGATGATCATAAACGCCGCTGTGCTTTTTTTTAACATAATGTTCCACCGTCCCCTCTTGTCCATCTTGACCATAACAACCCAAACCCATCCTTCGATGGGACGGTATCTCTTCCAGTATATGCCGCGAGTTCAATTAATATTTATGCACGCTTTAAATTAGAGATAAGGCATAGGATTAACCGGTTGACCGTCAATCCGCACTTCGAAATGAAGATGCGGGCCGGTTACACGACCTGTCGCACCCGATTCGGCAATCGTCTGACCGCGATCAACGTGATCGCCTACCTTAACCTTAATGCCGCCCTCGCGGATATGTCCATACAGCGTCCACATGCCTCCGCCATGGTCAATAATCACACAATATCCGTAACCGCTCCACCATTCAGCCACAATCACCGTTCCGGCATCAGCCGCATGAATATTGGTTCCTTGTGAAACTGCAAAGTCAACTCCGGTATGCATCTTGCCTACCTCACCCGTAACTGGATGTGTCCGTTTGCCGTAGCCTGACGAAATTCGCACAGACCCTACCGGAAGCAGGAAAGGTCCATCTCCACCTTCATAGGCTGAACTGAAACCGCTGCTTCCACTACTGGAAGAATTCGCTTTAGCTTTGCGGGCCGCTTCTGCTTTGGCCGCAGCCGCTTTGACCGCCGCTGCTTTGCGGGCCGCTTCCTCAGCCTTTATCTTATCCTTTTGCTGCTCCAGGGCAGAACGATTGCTCGCAAGCTCTACCAGCTTGGCATTCTGCTCTTCGCTGACTTCATCAGACTCCTGAATTTCCTTGTCATAGTAAGCGATAAGCTCCTGCTTCTCGTCTTCCTTCTCCTTCAGCATGCTGCGCTGGGATTCCAAGTCTGTATACAGCTGTTTAGCTTGCGCATATTGCCCTTCAAGCTGCTGCTTCTTGACAACAACGGTCTGCTTGTCCTGTTTATGCTGCACTAACAGATCCTGATCCTGATCCACAATCATCTTCAGGGAGTCCGCTCGATCCAGAAAGTCGGAAAAGCTCGTCGATGAGAGCAAGACATCTAGGTAAGAGACTGCCCCATCCGTATACATGAGCCGAACACGGGACTCCAGCAGCTTCTCCCTTGAAGCCACACGAGCCTCCGCTTCGTCCAATTCGGTCGCCGTAACGTTCAATGAATCTTCCGTCTTAGCGATTTTGGAGGAAATATCGGTCATTTTACCCTTTACGAGATCCACTTGCTCCAGTACATACTGCAGATTGAGATTGGTCTTGTTCTTGTAGTGCTGTGCTTCCTGATTGCGCGAAGCGGCTTTTTCCTGCTGTGCCTTGGCAGCCTGTACTTCTTGCTTCAGCTGCTTCAGTTGCTTGTCGATCTCAGTAACACTAGTCTTCTTGGCATAACCGTCAGTGGGTTGGAATATAGTGACAGCCAGTAACAACACAGCTAAGCCGGCGGCAATCTTCTTCAACTCGCACTCCCCATCCTTTAATTATAAGTATAGATCATTTCAAATTGGATCTTGTTATACTTTCAAAAACTTGCGAATAGATACGGTACTTCCCCAGACACCTATCAGCACGCCGAGACCTACCAGCAAACCGCATAACTGCATCCATATATCATTAAAGGGAACTAACTCGAGTCCAAGCATTGGATCTCCCTGTACTGACGCTACTAAGCTGGTGTAACCAATATACAAAGCACCTGAGGTGACTAATGATCCAATCATCCCAATCAGTGCACCTTCGATAAAAAAGGGCCAGCGAATAAAATAATTTGTTGCACCTACCAGCTTCATAATGCCAATCTCCTTACGCCGGGCCAGAATCGTAACCCGAATCGTATTCGAGATCAGGAACATCGACATCAGTGCCAGTCCTGCTACAAAAATAAAACCGATGTTACGTACAGCACGTGTGACCTTAAACAAGGTCTCAATGGAGCCCTTACCATAGTTCACTTTAAATATCGGCTGCTCGGGGTGGATTTTGTTGAGCGCTTCAATCTTCTCAGATACAAACGCCACCGTCGTCGGCTCGACAACCTCTACCAGCAGCTTGTCCGGCAGCGGATTATTGTCAGTATCGAACCCATCCAGAAGCTCGGCAGCATCCTTGCCCATGTCTTCGCGGAAATCCTTTAGCCCTTGCTCCTTGGAGATGAATTCAATCTTGCTGACTTCCGGCATACTGCCAATTTCGTTCTCTAATGTCTCACGCATCTTCTGATCGGTATTCAGAGCCAAATGTACATTGATCTGGACCTGACTGTCCGCCTTATCAGCTACAGCATTCACATTGAGCACAAGCAGTATAAATACGCCTAGTACGAAAAGGGAAACGACGATGGAGGTAATGGATGCTATCGACATCCACCCGTTGCGGAATACGTTTTTGAAGCCTTCCCGCACATGCCGCAAGAAGGTCTTAAAACTCATAACCGTAATCCCCTCTCACTTGGTCTCTAACAATGTTTCCGTTCTCAATGGCGAGCACCCGTTTACGCATGCGATTCACAATATCTCTGTTGTGAGTTGCCATTACGATGGTTGTCCCCCGAAAATTAATTTCATCAAGCAGCTGCATAATGCCCCATGAGGTCTCCGGGTCGAGGTTACCCGTAGGCTCGTCCGCAATAATTACAGAAGGGCTATTGACGATTGCCCTGGCAATAGCAATCCGTTGCTGCTCTCCACCTGACAGCTGCGAGGGCTCGCGATTAGCCTTGCTCCGCAAACCAACGAGATCGAGCACCTCATTCACACGTTTCTTGATGACCTTCTTCGGGGCTTCAATAACTTCCATGGCAAAAGCAATATTCTCAAAAGCCGTCATCCTTGGCAGCAGCCTGAAATCCTGAAACACAACGCCAATATTGCGGCGGACATAAGGAATCTTACGAGGCTTAAGCTTACCAATATTAAAGCCGCCTACAGAAATCTGCCCCTTGGTTGGAACTTCTTCTCTATAAATTAATTTCATGAAAGTTGATTTACCTGCGCCGGACGGTCCGACGATATACACGAATTCGTTGCGAGCGATTTTGACAGATACACCTTGCAAAGCATGGGTTCCATTTGGGTAGGTCTTCCACACATCCTGCATTTCAATCATTTTATCACTTCCCGATTTTGACATTCTCCGCTGCTTGGCCTTTCGACAAGGTCCAGCGCAGGTTTCCATAAACTGCAATATTACCGCAACGTATCTATTGTAACAAATCCGTAACTGCTTGAGTACCCGAAAGTTTTGCTACTAGCTCACATATACATAGAAATATGATCTTTTCAGCTAGGTAATCATGGGCTGCGCCTGCCTTAGCGCAAATTAGACCCTATAAGGAGATTGTTTCATGAAAAAAATTCACATCGCCCTCAGCGGAGTGATCGGCCTCCTCTTGGCCGGCTCACTTGTATTGGGAGGGCTTCATCTATATGGCAGTCAGAATACATTGCCCAAAGACACCGACCTTGCCGGCTGGGACATAAGTGGAATGAGCTTTGTTGAAGTCCGTGCCGGTCTCGATGAACGACTGAAGGCTATTCAAGCACTCCCCCTGGTACTGAGGGCAGAGGGAAATACGGAGCTGACCCTTACACTGAAGCAGGCTGGAGTTACATTTGAAGCAGAGGACTTTCTGCGGGGTCTTAAAGAGCTCGATGAGGGCAAGCTTATGAAGCGGGTGAAGGCACGCCGCAGCTTCCCGCAGAGTTGGAGTCTTGGAGCGCACCTGGAAATTAAAGAGCTGCAGGCCAGTCTCAGTCCAGCCTGGGAAAGAGAAACCTTTGGCGTTCCAGTGGATGCTACGCGGCGGATTACCGTTGATGACCGAGTATTATATACACCTGAGACTACCTCGTATGAGGTGGATTGGACCACTCTTGAGACAACGATGCGAGCGGCTATCCCCACAAGACTAAGTCGGCTGGAAGCCTTGCAGGGCATGGGAATTACCCTGGAGGTCCCTTTAGCAGTTCTGCTGCCAGATGTAACCTTAAAGGCATTGAAAGGCCAAGGAATTGAACGAAAAATAGCACAATTCAGCACCAATCTCGGCGCCAGCGGACCCGGGCGAACATTCAATGTTGATTCAGCCGCCAAAGCCGTGAATGGTACCGTCCTCCCGCCAGGCGCCATTTTTGATTATGGCAAAGCTATTGAAGAAGCCAAAACCAAATACGGTTTTCGCCAAGCACCTGTAATTGTGAACGGAAAGTTGCAGCCAGGAATGGGCGGAGGGATTTGCCAGGTTTCGAGCACCCTATATAATGCAGCGCTGCGCTCGGGACTGGAAATCGTCGAGCGGCACAATCATTCGCTTCCGGTCAGCTATCTGCCCAAAGGACAGGATGCTACCTTTGCAGAAGGGTATATTAACTTCCGATTTCGCAATACCACCGGCAAATATCTCATCATCAAAGCCGCCGTACAGGGACGATCACTGACCGTGAAGCTGTTTGGCACATTTCCGCAGAATACCAGCTATCAAGTACACTCGCAGACGGTTGAGATATTAGCTGCAAGCGATAAATACATCAGTGACTCTTCGCTCTCTCCAGGAAGCTCGCGGGTGATACAGAGCGGTAAAACCGGATATGTTGTTGAGACCTACATTACCCGGTTTATTGACGGCAAAGCTGTAGAGAAGAAAAAGCTGTCCCGTGATGTCTATCCCGCACAAAAACGGCTAATTGCCGTAAATCGTGCCGGTACCAGTAAATCTGGATCACCGGAAAATTTAAGAAAGCCACTAGTGGAAGATGGAATACGCAGCGAATAAATATTTTCCACTAACCAAAAGAAACGGTCAGACCTCAACAAGTGAGAGGTCTGACCGTCATTTAATACAAAGATTCCAGGCCATACTTTACATGCAACTTACCTGCGCAACCAGTAGAATTTACGATCAAGGAGTATAATAGAAGTTAGACTTACATTAGAAAGGATGAATCTTTAATGGCTACAGCCCAACTAAATGAACTAGCTGATATTATCCGCAGCGCTCCTGCCGTTTTTGCCACCCGTACTTGCCGGGAAACTATGCGTGTCATGTTCCAGCATCCGGAATCCAAATGCATCGTTGTATGCGATGCTACTAATGAACCCCTTGGACTACTTATGAGCGAACGCTTTTTCCTGAAGGCTTCAGGACGGAATGGTATAGATTTGTTCTACCGAGAGCCAATAATGAAGCTTATGAACACAAAACCATTGATCTTTGACATCTCCGCCTCACCAGAGTTTATACTTGCCGAAGCCCTGAAACGCCCTGAACCCCTGAAGAATGACTGCGTCATTATCACCAGAAACGGTAAGTTCGCCGGAGTTGCCTATACCTCAGATCTGCTCCGCATCCAGCAGTAAAGCTTTCCCCTCGTCCACCCACAGTTAAACTTCCCCTTAGTTCATCCTTTAGAAAAGGGTATCGGGAGACATATCTATTCTCCAGAACCCACTCACCTTCTTCAGCTTAACTGTAACTACCTCGCTACCACCTTGGCCTTCTTGTTGTGGAACTGTCAGCTCAAATACAGCTGCTGTTGCATTCTTCGAGACCATTCTTGCGGTTGCCTTCTCATAGACCAAGGAATTCCCTAAATCTGTATTGACCTGCGCTAGTCTCCCGTTCTGCTCCAGGTACTGTGTTTGTACATAAAAAGCTGCCGCATTTGAGGTATAAGCCCGTTTTATGTAATTCATCAGCTTCTGCTTCGTGCCAATGTCGCTCGATATATAGCGATATTCTGTACCCTTATATTGAAAAGTCTCCGGTTTATAATCATTCCCACCATGATTAGAATAGATATACAACTTTTTCGCATGAACTACGAGCGAAATAATACTCTTCACCGTCAAATTATTAATGGTGGCTGGTCCTTCCTTGCCTGGAACGGATGCCACAGCTACAGTCTTTATCGCGGTAGTGCTCCCCACTGATGCTGAAGCTGCCATCGCTCCGCTCCCTGCAGATACCAAACCCAGTGAAAGTGCCAATGAACCAATCATCAACTTTTTATTCATCTTAAATCTCCTCCAAATTTCCGAATACGGACGATAGGTATCGTAACGTGCTACGTTACCCCGTAAGTAGAAATACCCAATCCATAGAGAATTGAAAAGGGGCCTCCTCCCATTATTTCAGAGATTTATCCAATGTCACTCGCTTTTCGATTATGCTATCATTTGTGCTGAGAGGGGGATGAAAGAAAATGGCTTTAATAGAATGCAAATTTTATTCAGAGGTATTGGGGCTTAGCACCTCGATGACCGTCATTTTACCGCAAAAAACAACAACACAGATTGGCATGAGCAACGTTACCAGAGGGAAGCTTCACCCTACACTGTACTTGCTACACGGGCTATCAGATGATGATTCGATCTGGCTGCGCCGGACTTCGATTGAACGGTATGTGGCGGAAATGGGGATTGCGGTAGTTATGCCTCAGGTGCATCGCAGTTTTTACACGGATATGGCAGAAGGTGGCAAGTACTGGACCTTCATTAGTGAGGAACTGCCGGCATTGGCACGTTCGTTCTTTCCGCTGTCACCTAAGCGTGAGGATAACTTTGTAGCCGGACTGTCGATGGGCGGGTATGGAGCGATCAAGCTGGGATTGCGTAAGCCGGAGGTTTTCTCCGCTGCTGCCAGTCTGTCAGGGGCGCTTGATATGGCGCATCATTTCATGAACTGGGATGATCCTACCGCTAAGACGAAAGAATACGAGCAGATTTTTGGCAAAGAAGACATTACCGGAACCCAAGAAGATCTATTATGGCTGCTAAAGGAACGGGACCGCTCCAAGGGACCTAAGCCAGCACTATATCAATGCTGCGGCACAGAGGATTTCCTGTATGCTGATAACCAAATTTTCCGCGAGGCCTGTCAAGGAACATCACTGTCTCTGACCTACGAGGAAGGGCCTGGTTCACATGAATGGGGTTATTGGGACACCAAAATCCGCGATGTGCTGAATTGGCTGCCTTTGGGCAAGTAGAGAGATATCAAGAAGAAACGGGTATCGTCTTTATGGACGGTATCCGTTTTTTCAAGCAATATGTGGAAGGGGATGGATTATTCAACGAATTTGATGCTCAACTTTTTGCTCCAGTAAATCCTGTGTGACCTCCCACAATTTTTTCTGCATCGCAGCATCACCGCCTGGTGATACCGGTTCAATTAAATTTCCGGTTCCAACGTTAAAATACCCGCCAGTCACTTTTCCATATGTCGGCTCTACGATTAATCTGGTAATAATATCTGTACCTCTACGGGGATCTCCAAGATGTAGAAATTTCAAAATACGTTCGATGACGGAGGCAAATCTGAGCTCGCGTCCAAGTCCGGTCACATTAAATCCCGGATTTAGTGCATTGACGCTAATCTTGGTGCCTTCCCATTGCCGAGCCAATTCGGCAGTGAACATAATATTCAACAATTTGGTTTTGCCGTAGATGGGCGATGAACCCCGAGCTGTAAAGGGGGCTGTATCTGTTAGATCATCTGGCAAATTCAACACACCATGATTGCGTGAAGCCTCAGAGGCCACATTGACCACTCTTGCACCGTCTGCGTTCTGTAGAGAAGGCTTCAGTGTATGTGACAATAGCCATGGCGCTAAATAATTCACAGCGATCATTTCCGGAAACCCTTCGGAAGTGGTACGTGGCTCAAAAGCATGAATACCTGCATTATTCAAAAGCACGTCGATCTTCGGATATGCAGCCACGATTTGTTTACCAACACGCTCTACATCCTTCATCAAGGATAAATCCCCGAAGAAAAAGTCGATCTTAACCGAAGAGTTGTTGGCTTGAATAATTTGTCTGGTAACCTCCGCACGTTCCTTGCTTCTAGCTGTCAAAACAAGATCAAAGCCGCGTTTCGCCAATTCTATTGCAACAAGCTGCCCCAGACCACTAGTGGCACCAGTGATAACTACAGTTGATTTTTCACTCATAATCATTCTCCTTTATGTGATACTATTTTTAATAGAGATATAAGTATATAGTTAACATATATCCACTATAATAATTTAATGGATATATGTCAACTATATTCAAGTGTTTTATTTTAGTTACGGAAAGGTGAATGAAGATGACAGATGAAGACAGCCCAAATAACCGGAGAGAGCTGCTGGAGATAGCGCTAGGCGAGCAGCTTAATGCACTTCTCAGCGCTTCACATGCTCTAAATGTTACAACCTCAGCGCGCTTTGATTCCTCCCTGCAGCCTGCTGCATTCCATATTGTTCGTTGGCTCTATGCCTACGGACCGTCAAGTGCTGCGACTTTAGCGGAATCCACCGCTATGGATCGTAGTTCGGTCAGCCGTCTTATCAAACAGTTAGAAACCTTGGGATATGTAAAAAAAGAGGCGGCTCCTAATGATCGCCGAGGCGTAGTGATTTCCCTGACGGAGACAGGTCAACAAAAAATTACTAGCGCGCTTAAGGAGAAAGGATCCGTCTTTTTCGAACGGATTTCCACTTGGAGTGATGCCGAGCTGAATGATTTCATGCAAATGCTTCGCCACTTTAATGGCTTTAGTCACGACTAGTGTTTATTTACAACTAAAAATACCGCTAATTCACAACTTCCCGAAGGAAACCATAAAAAAGACTGTTTCCCTCCTCATCTTCAAGATGTGGCGGAAAGACAGTCTTTCTGTTTAAGGTCACTCTCTATCGGGCTTCTTTTATAGCAGCTTCACTTACAAAAGTCTATCCCCGTGCTTCACTACCCATTCATTAGCTTCATGCAGTGCTGCCTCGGCCCGTTCAATTGCTGCTTTCACTTGAACAGTAGCTGTACCTCCGTAGACGTTACGCGCATTCACTACTGCCTCTGGCTGCAGCACAGCATAGATGTTATCGTCGAATAACGGCGAGAACTGCTTAAACTCCTCAAGCTTCAAGTCCAGCAGGAATTTCCCTTCGTTGATGCAGTACAGCACCGTTTTGCCGATAACTTCATGTGCTTGACGGAACGGAAGACCTTTACCCACAAGGAAATCGGCGATGTCAGTAGCGTTGGAGAAGTCCGTATTGACCGCCTCACGCATGCGAAGCTTGTTCACCTTCATAGTGGTAATCATCGGGGCAAACAGCTGCAGTGCGCCTGTCAGCGTCGCCACAGTGTCGAACATGCCTTCCTTGTCTTCCTGCATATCCTTGTTATAGGCTAACGGCAGTGATTTCAGCACAGTCAATAGACCGATCAGGTTGCCGTATACACGTCCTGTCTTGCCCCGCACCAACTCCGGCACGTCCGGATTCTTCTTCTGCGGCATAATGCTGCTGCCTGTGCAGAAAGCATCATCCAGCTCAACGAAGTTAAATTCCGTGCTACTCCACAGCACCAGTTCTTCACTGAACCGGGAGAGATGGGTCATTACAAGCGCTGCATTCGCCAGAAACTCGACAATAAAGTCACGGTCGCTGACGGCATCCAGGCTGTTCTCATAGACGCTGTCAAAGCCCAGTAGTTCGGCCACATAATGACGGTCAATCGGGAACGTTGTTCCGGCAAGTGCTCCCGCTCCCAGCGGCAGTACGTTAATACGCTTGTAGCTGTCCGTCAGGCGCTCTGCGTCGCGGCGGAACATCGATACATAAGCTAACAGGTGATGGGCGAACAGGATAGGCTGGGCACGCTGCAAATGCGTGTAGCCGGGAATGATCGTCTCCACGTTATCTTTAGCCTGTTCGATCAAGGCTTCCTGTAGTTCATGCAACAGAGCAACCAGCTCTACCACACGGTTACGCAAATAGAGATGCATATCGGTCGCCACCTGATCATTCCGACTGCGTCCTGTGTGCAGCTTGCCGCCGACTGGACCAATTTCCTCGATGAGCTGTTTCTCGATATTCATATGAATATCTTCATCCGCTACGGAGAACAGAACCTCGCCCGCGCGTACTTTGCCCAGCACCTTATTCAGGCCATTCTTAATAATCTCCACATCATCTTGCGGCAAGATCCCGCATTTCCCCAGCATCGTAACATGTGCCAGACTGCCCTGCACATCTTCTTCCGCCAAAGCCTTATCGAATCCAATGGAAGCCGTATACTCCTCCACCAGCTTGTTTGTGCCTTTCGTAAAACGTCCACCCCACAGCTTGCTCACCCGTTGCTTCCTCCTCTTATGACGCCAGAGGGCCGCTCCTATCCTGACGGGAGGAACGGCCTTCTCTAGTGTATCCGTTTAATTGATTGATAAAGAATTTACGCCCGCTTTACTTCGCTGACTCTGCAACACCTGCTGAGACCTTAAGACGCAGTGCATTCAAGCGGATGAAGCCTGTAGCATCGCCTTGGTCATAGGCTTGTGTCGGATCAGCTTCCATGGTGGCGATATCCGGATTATACAGGCTGACTGGACTCTTTACACCCGCGCCGATGATGTTGCCTTTGTACAGCTTAAGGCGCACGGTGCCAGTTACATTATTCTGGCTCTCTGTTACAAGAGCTTGCAGTGCAAGACGCTCAGGCGCGAACCAGAAGCCGTTATACACTAAGGTACTGTAACGGGTAATCAAGCTGTCGCGCAGATTCATTACCTCACGGTCCATCGTAATGGACTCCATTTTGCGATGAGCTGTGAATAGGATCGTTCCACCCGGAGTTTCATACACGCCGCGGCTCTTCATGCCAACAAAACGGTTCTCCACCATATCTACCCGGCCGATACCATGCTTGCCGCCCAGCTCATTCAGCTTTTCCATCACCTGTAAAGGAGTTAAAGTTATACCATTCAGCGCTACACACTCGCCCTTCAGGAAATCCAGCTCCAAATATTCGGATTGATCCGGAGCATCCTCAGGAGCGTTGCTCAGCAGGAACATTTCTTTGTTCTCCGGTGCGCTTGGATCAAACCATGGATCTTCCAGCACGCCGCTCTCATAGCTGATATGTAACAGATTGCGGTCCATCGAATACGGCTTCGCCGCTGAGGCTTGTACCGGAATGCCATTGGCTTCCGCATAGGCGATCATTTCCGCACGGCCGGGGAATTGGTTGCGGAATTCCTCCAGACGCCAAGGTGCGATCACCTTGATATTAGGAGCAAGTGCTGCTGCGCCAAGTTCAAAACGCACCTGGTCGTTGCCTTTGCCAGTCGCGCCATGCGCGATAGCTGTTGCGCCTTCGGCGATGGCGATTTCAACCATACGTTTGGCGATCAACGGACGTGCGATGCTAGTGCCGAGCAAGTACTGGCCTTCATACAGTGCGCCCGATTGGAACATCGGGTAGATGAAATCATTCGCGAACTCGTCGCGCAAGTCGTCGATGTATACCTTCGACGCGCCGGTAGCGAGCGCTTTTTCCTCCAAACCGTCCAACTCTTCCTTCTGGCCGATATCGGCTGTGAAGGCAATAATCTCCGCATCATAAGTTTCTTTCAGCCATTTCAGAATGACCGACGTATCCAACCCGCCGGAATAGGCGAGTACAATTTTTTCTTTAGCCATGAATCTGCAACTTCCTTTCGTGTGGGGGAGTGTAAGATGAAAAGATTTATGCTTATAGAAATCTGGTGATATGACGTAACTGCGTGAATTGTTTGGACTTCCGGCCGCTGTTGTCTCCAGATGTTTTTAATTATATCGCTGTTAGCGGATAACATCCGGAGACAAAGGCGAACGCTACGCTCCTCCAGTTCCAAACCTTCACTTCGTTACTTCACCAGAATTCTAACGCTCCAGATCAAGTTCATCTTATATAGTATTTTATATAATTTAAGAGCCATACAAGATCAATCCTAATTTCCTTTTAGCCCTGAGTCTTAACCCATCAATGCGGCCATCAGTGCTTTCTGTGCGTGTAGGCGGTTCTCGGCCTGGTCAAAAATAACCGAGTGCGGACCGTCAATGATGCCTGTGCTGACTTCTTCCTCACGGTGGGCCGGCAGGCAATGCAGGAACAGGTAATCGCTCTTCGCGCCCTGTACAAGCTCCTCGTTAACCTGATAATCTTTGAACGCCGCTTCGCGCGCCAGCTGCTCTGCTTCAAAACCCATGCTCGCCCATACATCCGTGTAGATGATGTCGGCATCCAGCACCGCTTCCTGCGGACTGCGGGTGATAACGATTTGTGCTCCAGTCTCTTTAGCGATCTCACGGGCCTCCGCTACAACAGCAGCATCCGGCTCATAACCTTCCGGTCCAGCAATCGATACATGCACACCCAACTTGGCACCGCCAATTAAGAGGGAATGGGCCATATTGTTGCCGTCACCGATATAGGCAAGCTTCAGGCCCTTAAGCCGTCCCTTATGCTCATACACAGTCTGGTAGTCCGCCAGTACCTGGCACGGATGTGCCTGGTCGCTAAGACCATTGATTACAGGAACAGAAGCGAACCGCGCAAGATCCTCAACTTTGTCATGGCCGAAGGTGCGGATCATGATGCCATCGAGATATCGGGACATTACCTGTGCTGTATCACCAATCGTCTCCCCGCGTCCAAGTTGAATGTCATTGCTGCTTAAGAACAACGCATGTCCGCCGAGTTGATACATTCCGACCTCGAACGAAACGCGTGTACGGGTAGAGGATTTCTCAAAAATAAGTCCAATCGTCTTACCCTTCAATGGCTGGTATTCCTCACCGTTCTTCTGCTTACGCTTCAGTTCGATCGCAAGCTCAATCAAATAGTTGATTTCTTCCGTACTGTAGTCGTTCAGCTCCAGTAAGTCGCGGCCTTTCAGCTGCTCAGCAATCTTTTGCGGATCGCTCTGTACGCCCTGGCTCATGAACTTGCCTCCCCGTTTACTTGTTTAGCATAAGTATGAATGAGTTCCGAAAGGATGTCCACCGCTTGGTCGATCTCCTCTGTGCTTACATATAGATTAGGAAGTAGACGAAGAACATTGGGTCCTGCGTTTACGAACAGTAGACCCCGTTTTTGTCCTGCCAGCACAATATCGCTTACCGGTGTCTGGCATTCAATCCCGATCAGCAAGCCTTTGCCACGAATATCTATAACAAAAGAACAATCTGCCAGCTTCTCTTTCAGCAGTCCGGTCAGGTATTCGCCCATTTCAGCTGCGCGCTGTGGCAGCTCATCCTCAAGCATCGTCTCGATTGTCGCTGCCATCACCGCTGCCGCCAGCGGTGTTCCGCCGAAGGTGGTCGCATGACTGCCCGGTGAGAACGCCTCGCGCAGATAACCCTTACCCAGCATCACACCGGCCGGGAAGCCGCTAGCCACCCCTTTGGCCAGTGTGAAGATATCCGGCTCCAGATCGTAATGCTGATGTGCGAACAGCTTGCCTGTACGGCCCATGCCTGTCTGCACCTCGTCTATGATCAGCAGTAGTCCTTTGTCCTTACACAGCTGGGCTACAGCATGCAGGAACTCCGGCTCCACCACAAGCACGCCGCCTTCAGCCAAGATCATCTCGATCATAATTGCTGCTGTATGCTCTCCAATGGCTGCTTCCAGTGCCGGAAGATCATACAGTGGCACAGTCTTGAAGCCTGCTGGAAGCGGCAAAAAACCTTCCTTAACTTTGGCCTGTCCAGTCGCCGTCAAAGTGGCCAGTGTCCGGCCATGAAAGGATTGTTCGAACGTAATAACCTCGTAACGGTCAGCGCCCTTCACTTTCTGATGGTAACGGCGCGCCAGCTTAATCGCTGCCTCATTCGCCTCTGCTCCACTGTTGCAGAAGAATACTTGGTCTGCACAGCTATTATCGGTGAGTAGCTCTGCAACCTTATCCTGTCCTGGGATGTGAAATAGGTTCGACACATGCCACAACGTATCGATCTGCTCCTTCAGCTTCGCACCCACTTTTTCCGGAGCGTGACCTAGACTGGTTACTGCCAATCCGCAGGTGAAGTCGAGATACTTGTTGCCCTTATCATCCCATACCCAGCTGCCCTTGCCTTTGACCAAACTAAGATCATATCTGGCGTAAGAGGGGAATATCGAACTCAGCTTCTTCTTAGCTGTATTCGGATTACCCGCTTCTGCGGTGTGAGTCTGCTGTGCTTCTATCAAGGAATCCTGCTCTGCTTGCGTAAGCTTACTCATTCTAAGTCACTCTCCCAACGGCTGTTCCGGGTTCCCGGCAGCGCTTATAATTTGTACTACCCAAACTGAACTTGATACTTCCCCAATCAGAAATTGGCCTTTTATCGTCGCACGATCCGCGTGCCCAGCTCTTCACCCTGCAGCACCCGACTAAGCACCCGCGGCTCTTTGCCGTCTACAATGACGACCTCTGAGACGTTCCCTTGGATACAATCCATCGCCGCGCGCACCTTGGGAATCATTCCGCCGTAGATTTCGCCGCTTTCAATTAAATCTTCTATTTGCTGTATCGTCACTCGCGGAAGCACTTCCTTCCGGCCTTCTACCGAACGCATAATACCTGGAACATCTGTAACTACGATCATTTTAGAGGACTGGACAAATGAAGCTACGGCCCCTGCTGCTGTATCTGCATTAATATTATAGCGTTGGCCTACTGCATCTACACCAATAGGTGCAATTACAGGAATGTAACCCATGGCAAGGATACCCGTCACAATCTCGGTATTCACCCCAGTCACCTCTCCAACGAATCCTATCTCAGCACTATTAGCTACTGGACGAGCCACAATAAGGTTGCCATCGACACCCGAAAGTCCCAGAGCCTTGCCTCCGCGTCCTTGAATCCGCCGTACAATCACTTTATTGATGCTTCCGGCGAGCGTCATCTCTACTACATCCAGAATAGCCTCCGTCGTCACCCGCAAACCATCGACGAAACTGCTCTCAATACCCAGCTTGGCGAGATTCTCCGAAATTGCCGGACCGCCACCGTGCACAATGACTGGCTGAACGCCCACTTGCTGCAATTCCCGCAGATCATCGAAGAATGAATCGGGCAATGCCGCCAGCGTACTGCCGCCGCATTTCATCACGAACAAGCTCTTCGTGTCATTCTTTTCTATAAGTTCATTAGTTGAATTTTGCGTCATAGTATTGGTATCCTTCCCCTTTGGCCTTACGAAAACCACACCTCAGGTACGGTAAGCAGCGTTGATACGCACATAATCATAGGTGAGGTCACAGCCCCAGGCTGTTGCCGTTCCGCTTCCATCATGCAAATCTACTGTAATGAGCACCGTCTCGCTTTTTTGTAAATAGACCAAGGCCTTCTCTTCATCAAAAGCAACCGGCCGCGACTGCAGCAGCACCTCAATGTCGCCGAGTGAAATATCTACCCGGTCCGGAGATACCGGAACTCCCGCGCGTCCAACCGCAGCAATGATCCGCCCCCAGTTCGCATCCGCGCCAAATATGGCTGACTTCACCAGGCTGGACCCGACAACCGTCTTGGCAATAGCTGCCGCCGCATCGTCGTCTACCGCACCATTCACTTGAACTTCAATTAGATGAGTCGCACCTTCTCCATCACGGGCGATCGCTTTAGCGAGACTCTGGCAGACATGGGTGAACGCAGCAGCAAAAGCAGCCCAATCCGGATGAAACCGAGTCAGTGTCTCATTGCCGGCGAGCCCACTAGCCATCGTGACCAGCATATCATTGGTGCTTGTATCCCCATCTACTGTGATCATATTAAAAGTAACATTCGTAGCGGCCCGCAGCAGGCTGTGCAGATCTTCCGCTGCAATGACCGCATCTGTGGTCATAAAGCCCAGCATGGTCGCCATATTGGGATGAATCATTCCCGAGCCCTTTGCGGCCCCGGCAATCGTAACTTCCTCACCGCCAACAAGTACCTTCACGCAACATTCTTTTTTGATCAGATCTGTGGTCAGAATTGCCTGGCAGAAATCATCCGCTCCGCTGGCGCCTCCGTTCAATTTCTCCGGCAATCCGGCAATGCCGCTGCGAACACGATCCATCTTCAACAGCTCACCGATGACGCCCGTCGATGCTACAGCAACGTCACTCTCAGCTACGCCCAAATAACGGGCAGCTTCTGCGCGCATCTCGTATGCATCCTGTTCACCCTGTTCACCTGTGCAGGCATTCGCATTCCCGCTGTTCACAATAATTGCACGCAATGTGCCGTTAACCAGGCTTTCCCGCGTCACCTTCAGTGGAGCCGCCTGAAATATGTTCGTCGTATACACTGCCGCTGCCGTTGCCGGAACCTCGCACACGATAACGCCGAGATCGTTACGCTCTGTTTTTTTCAAGCCACAGTGCAGACCTCCGGACGTAAACCCTTTGGGTGTTGTAATACTTCCGCCTTCGACGACGGTATATAGATCAATATTGCTCATAATTATCGTTACCACTGAACCTTATGGATACACAGGTGTGTAGCCAAGTCCAAGGGTTTCCTCCCATCCCATCATCAAATTCAGGTTCTGTATCGCTTGCCCTGCTGCACCCTTCACGAGGTTATCAATGACGGACACAATCGTAACCCGTCCTGTACGGGCATCTGTTGCAAAACCAATATCACAATAATTAGAGCCGCTAACTTCCTTCGTTGCCGGAACCACACCAACATCCCGAACACGCACATACGGTCGCCCTGCATAATATTCACGATATAATTCCACAAAATCCTGCTCGGTATAATGGCTATTCATCCCTGCATACATCGTATTCATAATTCCACGGTTCATCGGCACGAGATGGGTGGTGAACGTTACCGTAACTTTTTCCCCTGCGATCTCAGTAAGCGTCTGTTCGATTTCCGGGATGTGCTGGTGTTTGTTCATTTTATAAGCTTTGAAGTTCTCATTGATCTCCGCAAAATGGACCGTCAGGCTCGTTCCCCGACCTGCTCCGGACACTCCGGATTTAGCATCAATAATGATACTGTCATGCTTAATCCAGCCTGCCTGAAGAGCCGGAATTAATCCCAGCAGCGCAGCTGTTGAATAACAGCCGGGATTGGACACGAAATCCACACCTGCCACTCGTTCGCCAAATACTTCACACAGTCCGTATACAGCCTGTTGCAGATAGACATCTGCTGGAGCCGGATGCTTATACCAATGCTCATATTCAGCACCATCCTTCAGCCGGAAATCGCCGGACAGATCCACTACCTTGAGTCCAGCTTCGAGCAGCTGCGGCACCAATTTGGCGCTCACTCCTGACGGCGTTGCCGTAAAGACCACATCCGCCCTACCGGCGATCTCAGCCGGGTCGACGCCATCCAGATTGCGCTCAATAACCCCAGTCAAATGCGGAAAACCTTCCTCAATAGGAGCACCAGCACTCGACGAGGAAATTACCGAAGTAATCTCTACCATAGGATGGTTTTGCAGCAGCCGAATCAGCTCCACGCCCCCATACCCCGTTGACCCCACAATTGCCGCCCTCAGCTTGCCTTCCACTGTCATCCCCGCTTTCTGCTTCTAATTTACCAAAAACTAGAATCTATCTAAAGGCTGCCAAGCAGCTTCATTCCCGGATATTAACCCATGTATACCATCCTGCAAATATGTATTATTATACGACTGAATTAATATAAATACAACACGTTAAGTTAACTTTCCTACAAGATGAAACGGCTTTGCCGTCCTTTATATGGACGGTACCCGTTTCTTCGAGAAATATAAGGATAAGTTATCGTGTGAAACATATGAATTCTTATATTTTAAAAAAGAGAAGCATAACCCCTCCTTA
Organism: Paenibacillus monticola; assembly: GCF_009664975.1. Taxonomy (GTDB): domain Bacteria; phylum Bacillota; class Bacilli; order Paenibacillales; family Paenibacillaceae; genus Paenibacillus_AQ; species Paenibacillus_AQ monticola. Next base: position 526,070 of record NZ_WJXB01000004.1, on the reverse strand, counting down.
AAGGAGAATTTATGCTTCTCTTTTGAATCCTTCGCCCAGCACTTCATGTGCTTCAGTAATAATAACGAATGCTCCCGGGTCCACTGAACGGACAATCGCTTTAAGCCTTGCAATCTCGTTCTGGCCTACTACTACCATCAGCACCGTACGGTCATCGCCCGTATAGCCACCTTGAGCGTTCAGCTTCGTTAAACCACGATCCAGATCATTCAAGATAGCCTGTGATATTTCCTCCGTCTGATCCGAGATAATATACGCAACCTTTGTACTGCTGAAGCCAACCTCCAAGGCATTAATGACCCTGCCCGTGACGAACAGTCCGATTAGTGCATACAACGCCTGCTCCATGCCTAGTACAAAGGCAGCCAGAGTGATTACCGTACCATCCAGCAGGACAACAGACATGGAGAAGCTGAGGCCGGATATCTTTTGAATAATTTGTGCCAAAATCGTCAACCCGCCTGTCGAACCACGCCCGCGGAATACTAATCCAAGTCCCAATCCCACGCCAATCCCGCCATAAATAGAAGCGAGTAGTGGATTCATCGTTGGAATCGGTCCGTCCTTCGTCAAAAAGATAAACAACGGCAAGACGAAACTCCCCAGCAAAGAACGAATTCCGTATTGTTTGCCAAGGAACAATATCCCGAGCACAAACAAAGGAATATTCAGCGCCCATTGGGTAAAGGCCGGTTCTGCTCCAAACCAAGCCTCAGCCAGCACCGACAGACCGGATACGCCCCCCGAAGCAATACGATTCGGCAGAAAAAACAGATTAAAAGCAAGTGCAGTGATTAGCGAACCAATCAGAATTAATGCGATATCAGTGGTATGACGCAACGGTCCATTTAGGGGAATAAACGGGGGCTTGTTGCGCGATTTGATTTTTTGCATGCATGGATCTCCTTATTCTGCCTCTGTCTTAATCTGGCTGCGCAAATAACCATCGATAAATGCATCCAAATCGCCATCCATTACCGCTCCTACATTCCCTGTTTCCACGGAGGTCCGGTGATCTTTGACCATACTATACGGATGGAACACATAAGAACGAATCTGACTGCCCCAGGCAATATCCGATTGTTCGCCCCGAATCTCATCCAAATGCGCCTGCTGCTCCTGCAGCTTACGTTCATACAGCTTGGAGCGCAGCATCGTCATGGCTTGTTCCCTGTTCTTGATCTGGGAGCGTTCATTCTGGCAGGTCACTACAATACCTGATGGAAGATGGGTAATCCGCACCGCAGAGTCCGTTGTATTAATATGCTGACCGCCTGCGCCTGTAGCGCGGTAAGTATCGATCTTCAAATCCTCCGTACGAATTTCCACTTCTACATCATCCAGAATTTCCGGCACAACATCGCAGGATACAAAGGAGGTATGGCGTCGTCCAGAGCCGTCAAAAGGAGAAATACGCACTAAACGATGCACACCTTTCTCCGTCTTCAGGTATCCATAAGCATTGAAGCCTTTTATAAGAAGAGTTACACTCTTGATTCCAGCCTCGTCACCCGCAAGATAATCGAGAACCTCAACCTTAAAGCCATGCTTCTCTGCCCAGCGAGTATACATACGCAGCAGCATTTGACCCCAGTCCTGAGACTCCGTTCCCCCTGCACCCGGATGTAACTCCAGAATCGCATTAAGCTTATCGTAAGGCTGATTCAATAGCAGCTGCAGCTCGAATTCATCCAGTCGCTTCATCAATTCACGGATGGTTGCTCCCGTCTCGGCTGCCAGATCCTCGTCACCCTCATCATCCGCCAGCTCAGTCATCATCTCGGCATCATCATACTCCTGCTGCAGCTTCTCGTATTGATCCACTGATAGCTTTACCGCATTCATCTCGGCGATTACGCCTTGTGCCTTGTCACTATCATCCCAAAAACCGGGAGCCGCCATCTTCTCCTCGAAGTTGGCAATAATCTCCTGCTTCAGGTCTAAGTCAAAGTGACCCCCTAAGATTAGTTAGTTTCTTGCCTATTTCACGCAGGTCGTGCTTTACATTCGGATCTATCATGGGAGTTCACTTCACCTTTCAAAATAGGTTGTTGCGTCTTGCGCTATTGGACTCTTTGGAAGCCCTTTGTGATCGAATGCCGCTTCGCTGGCGGATTATTCTTCCGATTGCTGTTATCCCCGGATTTCTCGAATTAATATCCAATGAATGAAATCCGGGGATAAAGGCAAACGCTACGCTTCTCCAGAACAATTCCGCCTGCTGCGCTGCACGATCACCAAAATGCATAAAGTCCAAAAAAGCGGCTGGGCCGCAAACGGGTAACCCCGGGCCCAGCCGCTCTTATTGTCATTATACCCTATAAGAATAATACTCAAGACTTATCTGGTGGTTCTTCTTACGCGTTCTGACCGTGGCAATTCTTATATTTCTTGCCACTTCCACAAGGACATGGGTCGTTACGTCCAACCGTTGACTCAATGTGCACCGGACGTTTCTCAACAGGTTCACTGTTTGTGGAAATTTTATCTTCTTCCACAACCGACTGCCGTTCCTGATTCGTCTCAATGTGCGCCTTCATAATATAAGTCGCCACTTCTTCCTGAATCGTAGCAGTCATCTCATTGAACATTTCGAAACCTTCGAACTGATATTCGCGCAGCGGATCTGTACCGCCGTATGCACGCAGGTGAATCCCTTGACGCAATTGATCCATAGCATCGATATGATCCATCCATTTGCTGTCTACGGAGCGCAGAACGATTACTTTCTCAAATTCGCGTACCAGCTCTGAGCCAAGACGTTCTTCACGAGCAGCATACTTCTCCAGCACGAGCCCAAAGATATATTCGATAATCTCTTCTACTTCCTTGCCCCACATATCATCACGGGTCAGAGAGCCTTCATCCAGCAGCTTGCTATTCACGTAATCAGCAACCTCCTGCAACTCCCAGTTCTCAGGGATATCGTCGCTGCAATGCGCATTGACAATACGTTCAATGACCGGCTTAATCATCTCGATTACCACATCTTTGATATTATCAGACTCCAGAATTTCGCGGCGTTGTTTATAAATAATGCCACGCTGCTGGTTCATAACGTCATCATATTGCAGTACAACTTTACGAACATCAAAGTTATTACCTTCAACCCGCTTCTGTGCAGATTCAACCGCACGGCTAATCATCCGGCTCTCAATCGGCTGATCTTCCTCGAAGCCAAGGCGATCCATCATGTTCAGTACATTGTCTGCGCCAAAACGTTTCATCAGTACATCACCGAGTGATAAATAAAATTGTGTAGAACCCGGGTCGCCTTGACGTCCAGCCCGTCCGCGTAACTGGTTATCAATTCGCCGAGATTCATGGCGCTCTGTACCAATAATATGCAGACCCCCAAGATCCGTAACTCCTTCACCCAGAACGATATCCGTACCACGTCCAGCCATATTAGTCGCAATAGTAACTGTACCTGGTTGCCCAGCGTAGGAAATGATCTCCGCTTCCGCAGCATGATGCTTGGCGTTAAGAACTTGGTGTTTGACGCCTTTGCGTTTGAGCATTTCAGAGACACGCTCCGAGTTCTCGATGGAGACAGTACCTACAAGCACCGGTTGGTTCTTCTTATGCCGCTCAACAATTTCTTCCACAACAGCGTTAAACTTACCGTTCTCACTCTTGTAGACCACGTCAGGATGATCCAGACGCTGGTTGGGTTTATTCGTTGGGACCTGCAGAACTTCCAGGCCGTAAATGTTCTTCAATTCCTCTTCTTCCGTCTTCGCAGTACCGGTCATACCACCCAGCTTACGATACATCCGGAAGTAGTTCTGGAAGGTTATCGTGGCCAGCGTCATGCTCTCGTTCTGCACCTCGATTTCTTCCTTTGCTTCAATAGCCTGATGCAGTCCATCACTGTAACGCCGTCCCGCCATAAGGCGGCCTGTGAATTCATCCACAATAACGACTTCTTCTTCCTCATTCACAACGTAATCCACATCACGACGCATAATAACATTCGCCTTGAGGGCTTGAACAATATGATGATTCAGAGTGACATTACTATGGTCATAGAGGTTCTCGATTCCAAAAGCGCGTTCAGCAATAGCTACGCCCTTCTCTGTAAGAGCAATGGATTTCACCTTAATATCTACGGTATAATCCTCTTCTGCAGTCAATTTCTTCACGAAACGGTCTGCTGCAAAATACAGCTCAGTAGATTTCTCTGCCTGACCTGAAATAATAAGAGGAGTCCGCGCTTCATCGATAAGGATAGAATCCACTTCATCGATAATACAGAAATACAAAGGACGTTGTACCATTTGCTCTTTATAGAGCACCATGTTGTCACGCAAGTAATCAAAGCCAAATTCGTTATTCGTGCCATACGTAACATCGCAGGCGTACGCTGCTTGTTTATCATCATGGTCCATTCCGCTCAGGTTCACCCCAACCGTCATGCCCAGAAAGTTATAGATTTGTCCCATTTGCGCGCTATCGCGCTGAGCCAGATAATCATTAACGGTTACAACGTGTACCCCTTTACCGAGCAACGCATTCAAATAAACTGGCAAAGTACCTACCAGTGTCTTACCTTCACCGGTCTTCATCTCGGAGATTCTGCCTTCATGCAGTGCCATACCTCCGACTAACTGTACATCAAAATGCCGCATGCCAAGCGTCCGTTTGGAAGCCTCACGTACAGTAGCAAATGCTTCGGGAAGAATCTCTTCCAGCTTTTCGCCTTTTTCAATACGGGCACGGAATTCGTCTGTTTTAGCCATCAGTGCTTCATCCGAGAGCACCGCAAATTCCGATTCCAATCCATTAATTACATCGACCGTCTTCATTAGACGTTTGACATCGCGTTCGTTGGTGTCGCCGAATATTTTCTTCACAAGTCCTAGCATGGTTAACCCCTTTCATGCAACACAGATGGTGGAATCGAGCCCATCCTCATAGAATTGAAAGGGCCATTTATAAATTCGATTCCGCTGCTTCATAAATTGTAACAGTTTGTAAGAGATGCCGCAATACAAGCAATATGAAGCTTTGTTTTCACAACTTCTATATATACGCACAAGAGCCCTATTCGCTTCATGCGAATAGGGGCTCGTTTTAATTTTCTTCATCAAACCTTGGCCACTCGCCGCATTACTGGCAGTGCTCCGGCCTAGTCCTGCTCAATTAATCCATATTTACCATCATTGCGTTTATAAACAACGCTCACTTCAGAAGTGTCAATATTGGAAAATACAAAAAATGTATGACCAACCATGTTCATCTGCAGAATCGCTTCTTCCACATCCATAGGTTTCAAGATAAAGCGCTTATTCCGTACAACTTCCAAATCATCGTAATCCTGTTCATCTAAAGCAACAGCGCCATTAGCTCCTTCCACAAATAATGTCTTCAGGCTTCCTTCCTGGCGGAACTTACGATTAAGCTTGGTCTTGTGTTTACGAATCTGGCGTTCCAGCTTGTCCACTACAGCGTCTGTTGATGCATACATGTCATCGCTACGATCTTCGGCACGAAGTGTCACACCCGCTAGTGGTATTGTTACTTCCACCGTATGAAGGCCACGAACGACGCCAAGCGTCACATATCCTTCTGAGGTAGGGGGTGCATCGAAATACTTCTCAAGTCTGCTGAGCTTCTTATCAACATATTCTCTCAAAGCCTCGGTCACTTCAATTTGTTGACCTCGAATGCTGAATTGCATGGGCACTCCTCCTTTGTTGTACAAGATCAGTATACCAAATTGTTAGAGCTAAGTAAAAAGCAAAAGATGACAGCCTTTACATTTAGTTAATAAAAGGTGACACAACGCTGACAAAAGCAGGCGAAATATGCCGAAAACAAAAAGAAATGGCTTCGCAGTCCTTTAGATGGGTGGCACCGATTTCTGTGGAAAATATAAAGATACGTTATCATGCGAAACCTATGAATCTCTAAAAATTTTTAAAAAAAGTCCGGAATGGGCAAATCGCCTGTTCCGGACACATTTTCTAACAGTTAACGTTTATTTCGTATGGATACGAATGATTTCTATGGGCGACCAAGGACTAACCGATCCCTTTATAAGATAAATCTTATATCCGGTGTTGGCCGCTAGCCCGCTCAATGAAAGTGTGTACTCAACTCCCGCCGGAGCGGTTGAAATCGTTCCCTTCAATGGCGATACCACACCTGTGCTATCCTGCCCAGCCGCTATTTGCGCTGCACTAGGGTCTACAGCACTATCAGGCAATATAACATAACTTAATGACTCTGTAGGGCCACTAATCTGTCCATAAGTAACATACACATCTGCAGTTACAGTGCCTACATTACCCGGTTCAAACTGTGAAATCGAGGTTGCAGGACCTGAGACTGAGACAGTCGTAAATTGGACTGTTGAAACAGCAGACCAATTGCCGGAAGCATCAGCAACTGTCACATAAGTTGCATACTCAGTGCCAGCTGATAAACCGTAAACAGAGAAAGAAACCGTTGTATTGGCTAAAGTCGCCTTGTTTCCGTGATTCACTCCTAATGTTCCGTCACTCTTCAGTCCATCCCGCACCTGAAAGGCAGTTGGTACACCGCTATTAGAAGGTGCGACTACATAGTATACTGCGCCAGTTACGGAAGGAGTTAGATAGACATCCGCCGTAACGACGCCAACATTACCGTAGGTTGCACCGCTTACTGTCGGAGTAGTGACTGTTCCTCCTCCACCTCCTCCGGATCCTCCGCCACCTGATCCACTGCCTGGAGCAGTTGTAGCAGTTGGTACTGGGCTAGCCGTTGGTGTTGGTGTTGCAGTAGGAGTTGGCGTAGGTGTAACTACACCACCTGGGCTTGTTGGTTTATAAATAACCGAGTTGCTAATAATACCAACCGCTTCTGCACGTGTTAACGCTTTCTTTGGACCAAAAGTTCCGTCCGGATATCCGTTAATGATCCTCTTTGCTGCTGCAGCAGACACTGCACCCCGGCTCCACGAAGCAATTTGAGCATTGTCCTTGAAATTGGTAGTGGTTGAATTTGTATTTAAGCCAAGTACCTTTGCCACAATGACAGCGGCTTCCTGTCGGGTCAATGCATTGTTCGAACGGAACGTATTATTTTCATACCCACCGATATATCCTGCTTTTACAGCCTTGGCAACTTCAGCGTAAGCCCAGTTAGAGCTCTTAAGATCCTTAAAGCTGATAGTCGTTGTTTCTGTGAAACCGAACAGACGGTTTACAAGTGCTACATACTCCCCTCGAGTAATAGCTTTGTTTGGTTTGACGGTACCATCCTGGTACCCGTGCAAGTAACCTGCATCCAGCCATTCCTGCAGCTGACTTTGTGCCCAATGACCTTGAATATCCTTTGGTACCGGTGCAGCGGAAACACTGCCAAGAGATCCCAATAACATACTGATCCCCAATATTCCGGTCATAATACCACGCCACTTCTTGTTCATACTGCTAATCATCCTCCTGTGCTAAAGTTAGAGTACGTCGAGGCAAGATAAAAAGCCCAACCTTCTTCATTACCCATATTTTAGCGGATGTTAACATTTATTATAAAAAAGATAATACTCCATGAAAAAAGGACCCTGGGAATAGTCCCAAAGTCCTCGCTAGCGTTGTCCTCAATTGCTAACCATCTACCATATATGTAGGTCGGCTTCGCCGGATGATTATAATTTGATTACGTTAGCTGCTTGTGGTCCGCGTGCGCCTTCAACGATGTCGAATTCTACGGATTGACCTTCATCCAATGTCTTGAAACCATCTGTTTGAATTGCGGAGAAATGTACGAATACGTCGCCACCATCTGAAGTCTCGATAAAACCATAACCCTTTTCTGCATTAAACCACTTTACTTTACCTTCCATTGATAAACATTCCCTTCGTCATCAGATGAACGTGAGTCTTGCTCACAAATCGACTATACCACCGCAACTTCTCAATTGTCAATTGGAATAGTAAATGTTTACATGCAATAAATTACCATTCCTTAATTTAACAATAAATAGAATAAAAAAACGGCTTAACAGCAAAAAAAAGGAGCAGATGGTTTATAAATACCCATCTGCTCCTGAGGTGAATCAAGAAGAATGTATTATTTTTTGCGATCCATTAAAATACTATCTGGAGCGTAATGTGTATCGTATGCGTTATGCTGTGCCTTGGCCTGATTACGCTTCTGCAGCCAGTCTTGGGCTTCGAGGCGATGAGAATTCATTGCGGCGAGAATTGCAGCATCGTCTTCCAAGATTCGATTAATTTCCTGTTTCTGCGCAGGCGTTGGTTGGAATATTGCCGCTCTTTCCCCCATAGAATCGACAATATTCTGTCGTTTCTCCACGAAGGACTCAAGCTCCTCGTAAGGGGCTTCATTCAGGCGGCCCATAATCCCCTGGGTCAACTGTTCTAAACTCCGAATGAGTTCATCCATGGGTAATTTCAGGCTGACTCGCAGCGATTTTGGAAGCCTGAAACCAAGTTTCTCGAAGGTCTGTGAGATAGCCTATGGCTTCTTCGGTTTTCTCTTGACTCTTGTGGACATTCGCTTCGACAAGCAAATAATTAATATATTCATAAAGTGCGTATAGGCCCTTGGAAACCTCGTAAGTCTGGTCCAATGTAATCATTAGTTCCTTTACAATATTCTGTGCCTTGCCAAAATTCAAATTGGACTTCTCATAATCCTGTTTGCTGATTCCATCCATTGCCGTTCTAGCGAAGCGTATCGCTCCATCATAAAGCATAATTAGCAATTGTGCAGGCGTTGCTGTCTGAACAGAAGACTGACGATATTTCTCATATGGAGAAGTCATCATGTGAATTCACCTCTATCAATTATTGTGCCATGAAGTTAGTAATCATACTGGACTGGTTATTGTATTTATTCATAGCAGTCTCCATGGACGTAAACTTTTTGTAGTAGCTAGTCTCTAAATCGGTTAGTCTGTCCTGAAATGCGCTAATTCGATTAGTATAATCCGATAAACTTTTCCCTATCAGGCTGTCCTTCTTGTAAGCAATGGTTATGTCTGATGAGAACTTCGAAGTCCCTGCTTTGGTTACAATCTTGTCCAGAGCAGCATCGACTTTTGTAGTTAATTTATCAAATAATCCATCTGAGCCGCCTGTAGAGCTTTGAAAGATAGAGGTAACTTTTTGTGGATCGTCCAGTATTGCTTTTTTCAAAACGGTTTGGTCAATATGCAGTTTCCCATTCTCGTAATAAGGCCCTGCTGTTATTCCAATGGCACTCAGATCGCCAATTTTCTTCGTTAGTTCTTCACGCATTGAAGAGATAGTAGATTTCAGAATGTCATCATTCTTCAGCAATCCACTTTTTGCTTTGGCTTCCCATTGTGTAATATCACTATCACTCATATCTTTCTTCTGCTCATCCGTGAGGGGAGGAAAATCCTTATAACGTGCTTCGTCAACCTTGGTTTGTAGTGCACCTAACAAATCGTTGTAATCCTTCACAAAACTAGTAATCGTCTCTATTGCCTTTGCGGGATCTGATTGTGTTGTTACTGTTGTAGCGTTACCACCTGAAACTGCCAGTAATGTAAACTGAACGCCATTCAGACTAAAGCGGTTACTATCAAAGCTTGTAGTTGATGCACTACCATTGATTTTCACCAGTGCAGGCTGAGAATTAACTTGAGTGTATGGTCCAGTTGATCCCAATACCGTCAACAGAGTACTTGGATCACTGATTACAACCTTACCTTCAGATCCATAAGTCTTCGAAGCGATGGAGAACTTGCCTGAAACTTCATCAAATGTAGCCGTCACATTAGCTGCACTTGTATTAATCTTGGATACGACTTCCCCTATGGTCAGGTCCTTGTCAAAATCCAAAGTTTTACCATTGATTACGATATTATAAGTTTGAGTTGCAGGGTCGGCGCCTGTAAGTGCACTTAGTTTGGATTGTGAAGTAGTCTTGGCTGTACCCGTCGAAGGAGCTGGTACAATCCCGGACTCCCATGAAGCTGGCTTGGCAAGTTGGGTGATTTCCATTGAGATAGGAATCCCGTTAGCATCGGCTGTTGCTTCAGCCTTCATTGCAGTTGTATTTCCGCTTACAACAGCCGTCTGAGTATTCAACTCCGTAGATTTATTATACGTCATTAGCTTAGAGTTACGGAAATCGACAAGTTTACTGTTTATATCACGATAATTGTCTCTCTGCCACGTGAGCGTCTGTTTTTGTTGAGATAATTTGTCCAAAGGCACGCGTTTTGCGGTCATCATTTGTTTCACTAGTGTGTCCACATCCATACCAGAAGCCAACCCACTTATTCGAGTTACCATATCATACCCTCCTATTTATATTCTTTCATCAATTAATATTCCTGCAATCTTCATCATACTAGCCACAAGATCAAGCGTCTTCTCAGCAGGGATTTCTCTGATCAACTCGCCGGTATCCTTATTCCGCATTTTGATCATTATTGTATTGGTTGGTTTGTGCATACTAACTTCAAAATCAACTGTCGGTCCCTGCAACGCTTTGAGCGCACGATCAAGTGCTTTGACAACCTGTTCATCTGCTGTTGAAACAGAGACACCCTGATTCTCCAATCCCCTTATTTCCACATAGCTGGGTAATTGTGCTATCGCGCTACTGTCTTCTTTGACCTCGCTCTTAGGAGGTGTAATAGGTGCACTCACCGTATCTATTGATTTATTACTATAGTTCCCTGAACCCGAAAGACGAATCTCCATACCGAATCCCCCCGATAGCTTTCATTCATACTCTATTTATCGGTTATTCGGTGCGTTAGATGAATATACAGCGGAAGAATTATCCTGCAGATTGATAAAAAAGCTTAGAATTATAACTTTCCAACAGTTTCTTGTTAAGTCTCCACCGACTTCGATAAAAAAACAAACACCAGTAGCTACTTTCCAGCTACTGGTGTTTGTTCAACATGATTAATAATAATAAAAAAAGCCAGAGCTTTCGCTCTGACTCCATACTATTGCTAGTATGTTTCCAACTAATTATCTCAACAACTGCAGAACCTGTTGTGGCTGTTGGTTAGCTTGAGCCAACATTGCTTGAGCAGCCTGCGAAAGAATGTTGTTCTTGGAGAATGTTGACATTTCTTTAGCCATGTCAACGTCTCTGATACGGGATTCAGCAGAAGTCATGTTCTCGGAAGCAGTACCCAAGTTGGCAATGGTGTGTTCAAGTCTGTTTGTGTATGCACCAAGCTTGGATCTTTCGGAAGAAACAGAATCAATTGCAGTTTGGATTGTAGTGATCGCTGTAGTTGCTGTTGCGGAATCAGTTACTTGAACTCCTGAAACTCCAAGTGCAGTTGCTCTCATATCTGCAACGCCAACGTTCATCATTTGATTTTCATTAGCACCGATTTGGAAGTTCAATGTTCCGTTTCCAGTTACAGTCATAACTGTAGCAGCAGCCGCACCATTTACTTCAAATTGCAATCCCTTAGCATTACCACTTGTAATAGTTACAGTGTTACCCTGTGCTGTGTAACTACCTGCACCAGCTACAGTAGCATCAATACCAACAGAAGCTACCTGAGTAGCAGCAGCAGCCGCATTAGATGTGAATTTCGCGGCACTTCCTTCGTTGGTAGATGTCAATACTAATCCACCTGCTACTTCTGATGCCTTAACTCCAACAGCTGCATCATTAATGGTTTTTATTACATCGGCTTGAGTAGTACCAACAGCAAATTTAAACTGAGTACCATTTACAGTAACATCAGCAGATAATGCAGTAGTAACATTTCCTGTAAATGCAGCAGCTCTTGTAGCAGTTGCCTTAGTTGCAAGAGTTGAGCCAGTAAGAGTTACTACAGTACCTACTACTGTATCGCCAGTTCCTCCAGTGACAGTAGCAAGTGCATCAACAGTAGATACACCCGTTACATTAGCTCCACCATTAAGTAGTTTCTTAGTATTGAACTCTGTGTTGTTACCAATTCTATCTATTTCAGAAGTCAACTGATCCAATTCTTTTTGTACTTGGCCTCTATCGTTGGAGTTCAATGTGTCATTCGATCCTTGAACAGCCAGTTCTCTCATTCTTTGCAGAATGGAAGTTGTTTCGCTCAATGCGCCTTCAGCCGTTTGCAAGAGAGAAATTGCATCTTGGGAGTTACTAGAAGCTTGATCAAGACCACGAATCTGGCCTCTCATTTTTTCGGAAATAGCAAGACCTGCTGCATCGTCGCCGGCTTTGTTAATGCGAAGACCTGAAGAAAGCTTTTCCATTGATTTGCTGGCGTTACCTGCGTTGATGTTCATGTTTCTGTTAGCATTGATGGAGCCCATATTGTGGTTGATAATCATAATAAAATTCCTCCTTGAAATAGTTTGTCCACATCCATGTGGTAAGTGCTGCCGATCAGGCCGGCCGTCCCTTTCGATTCAGCACCTGTTATATATATCGACCTCAGCATCGTATTGTTTATAGCTATTATGAAATTTCTTTAATTTATTTTTGCTCACGTAAGCGATCCATGAGTGCGCTTAGATTAGTGGTACCTGAAGTAGCCGATTCCTTGTTAGATTCCTTGATCGATAAATAGACTTCCTGGCGAAAGATATCGACATGCTTGGGCGCAGAAATCCCTACCCTAATACTATCCCCATCCACACTTAGAATGGTGATTTCAATATTATCCTGGATGATGATGGATTCGCCCTTTTTACGTGTAAGTACAAGCATCTCATTCGCCACCCTTCTGAAGTACCTCTTCCACAGCATTCCACAAACGGTGTTTAGTCCCGTAGGACGATTTGTGCAACACTACCTGTTTACCGGTATGTTTAACCGGATTCAGTACAATAGGAGCCAGTAGATTCAACGTTGCTTGCTCCAGTTCGTCTTTAATAGTCACGATACAGCAAACGATAACATCATCTTCTAGCTCCAACTCTTCCTTATCACTCTCTGGCAGCTGAAATTCATAGGCTGGGTAGAAGACAAAGGGATCACTTAAGAGAAAGGATAAGCTCTGATTGTTTAAAGATTGGAGATAAGAGAAGGGTCCCTCCTCCCCTATGATTACGGCAAACTCCGTTTCTTCCTCAAAACCGGGGATTCCTTTGGAGAAGTGGTACACCTGATCCTCGTTTATATCAAGCGTTCCCCATGTCAACGTTTCTATAATCATTATTATGAACACTCCTTTATCATTTGTTTAACAAAAAAGCTATAGACGTTTGGTCATTAGCAACCTAATCTATAGCTTTGGATATATGTTTGAATTAGGTAGCCATTAATAATTGTTATCTTATAAAATCAACCAATGATGTTTGAATAATCTTAGCACCCACACTTAGCGATGCACTATATACGTTCTCCTGGACTTTGGAATTCATTACCAACTCGGCATAATCGGCGTCTTCGGTTTTGGATTGCTGGTCTGTCAGGTTAACGCCCAAATCACTCAAACGATTCTGCATCAGTTGAATCCGATTGGTCTTGGCACCAATATTAGCCTGCACGGTTAACATTTTGTTAGTGCGCGTATCTATATTGGCCAACTCGCCAGATAATCCAGTCGTGTCTCCAGTGGTCAAGGCAGTAGATATCCTGTCAATAACTTTAAAGATATTATCAGCGTCAGTCCCACCAAAAACTTCATTTCCCGTATTATTAATGGGCAGTTGAACGCTCTCTCCCACTGAATAATTCACTAGTCCATCATCTGTGGTGACTAGAGCAGCTCCGGAGGTGTCCAGAACCCCATCTACACCTGTTGAGAAATCAAAAGGCTTCACATCATACTGCTGGCCATTAAAGATATATTTCCCATTAAATTGACTGTTGCCAATATCAACAAGCTGCTCTTTAAGCTGTTTAACCTCTTCATTGATACTGTTGAGCGCAGTTTGCGGATTACTTCCATTCGCTCCCTGGACGGCTAGTTCACGCAGGCGTTGCATAACAGAACCTGTCTGAGTCAATACCGTATCATTAAATTCCAACCAGGAAACGGCGCCATCGACATTATCCTGATATTGCTCATTAGCTGACAGCTCCGCACGATAACGCAGCGAATACGTAATGCCCACCGGATCATCGGATGGAGTATTCAGCTTGCGGCCAGTAGCCAACTGTACCTGGGTATGATTCATAGTACGGGCATTACGGTTCAGGTTAAGCAGCAGCTGTGAGTTCATCATATTGGAGGTTACTCTCAACATAGGTCATTTCCCCTTCCCTTGTTTTATATTATCTGCCTACGGTTCCGGTAGAGTTAATTAATTTGTCAAGCAATTCGTCATAAGTAGTCATAAACCGCGCTGCGGCACTATACGCATGCTGGTAGACAAGCATATTAGACATTTCTTCGTCGAGGGATACTCCACTTACCGATTGACGGCGCGCATCCACCTGTTCCACCAAATAGTTGGCGTTATCGGTCTGGCGTGTAGCTTCTTGTGATTGGACACCCAACTGTCCCACCAGTGATTTATAGAAAGTTCCTGGCGTTGCCGTAATACCCGTTGATGCGGATTTGAAAGAACCTACCTGCTGAGTGGCTAGTAAGAGAGCCAAGGTATTATTTCCGTTAACGACCTTTTCAGAAGTACCGGTTCCGGTAGTTCGGATAGAAGTGGCTAAAAGGTTAGTGTCTCCAGCAATTAATGGATTAAAAGTAATATTACCTGCTGTTATAGTAGATCCATCTCCCGTAATTGTGAACAAGGGCTTGCCGGGATTAAGCGTTCCGTCCATGGTATAACCCAACTGATGAAGACCATTCAATCCTTTTACCGTTGTCTTCACGTCAGCATTCAATGTAGCGCCTGCAGGAAACGCTGTTCCAGCTGTAATCGTTGAAGATGTTCCATCTGCATTGATGACTGCAGCATCATTGGTTAGAATGGTTCCCGCTGGAGGCATAGAGCCTTTAGGAAGAGTAATTGCAACCTCACCAGTAGCAATAGTATTAGCTATATTGTCAAGCTGCTTCTTAAAATCGGCTACATAAACCTTACTTGAGGCTAACATGCCATAGACTTCACCCGATTTCAGATCACCTGTGCTGCCATCGCCGTAAGCACTTGTCAAAAATGCACTATCTACGGTTGCCGTTACCGCATTACCTTGGACAAGCTGTTGACCACCCAACGAAACATTGTATCCGCTATCCGTCTCCACTACATTTACATTAATAATCTTGGAAAGTTTATCTGTGATGAGATCGCGTTGATCGCGCAGATCATTAGCTTTGTCGCCCATGCTTTCAATCTTATAAATGGACTGATTCAGGTTAGCAATAGAAGTAAGGTAGGTCTGTACTTCTGTACCTTTAACGGCAATATTGGAGGATAAGTCACTATCCAGATTGTCGAGCTGTCTGCTCATATAGTTCAAAGCATCTGTCATGGATTGTGCTGTCTGTGCCACAATTTTGCGTGATGTACTATCTTCGGGATTCTTGCTTAGATCTGACCAAGACTTCCAGAAGTTATCCATTACAGTGCTGATACCTGTATCCGAAGGCTCATTAAAGATTGCTTCCAGCTTGTCCATGGTATCCGACTTAATGGTCCAACCCCCTAGAGCAGAGTTCTCATCGCGGAACTGGTTATCCAAAAAGTTCTCACGAATGCGATCAATAGAGCCAAATTCCACACCTGTTCCAAGCTGACCCGGAGCCGTAGAATTACTAAAGCCGTAAGCTTCAATAGGTTTGGATGCAGTCATGTTGACACGCTGGCGGGTGTAACCTTCCGTATTAGCGTTAGCGATATTATGTCCAGTCGTGTTTAGCGCTGCGGTCTGGGTAAAGAGACTGCGTCTCGCAGTCTCCATAGCATGAAAAGTGGATGTCATGTTATTGGTTCCTCCCTTGCATTTTGCTCTGGTAAATTACTAAACATCATTCAACCACGGGCATCAAAAAGGCCAGGCCGTTTCGCGCTGCTGCCCTTATCGGATGGATGATGGTAGGTGATCTCCTGGTTAGGTCTTCCGACTAACAGATCCAGGGAATAATCTATAAACGTAAGCGACTGCTCGATCAGCTTCTGATTTAGTTCGTTAGCAGCTTTCAGTTGCTGCAATGTGCCTGAAAGCTTCTGCTGAATATGCAGCAGTCGCGATTTGTCATCGGGATCAAATACAAGCCGGGACAGCTCACTTAGGTTCAGTTGCAGGTTGGAGCGAATACCAACCCCTTGCAGGAAGGCATATGCCGCCTGTGCGCGCTGTTCCTCCAGCTGTCCAATCAGCTTCATAAATTTAGACTCACGGTTTAGGATTTCGATTAGAGCATCCACCTTGTTGTCCATAATGCTCTGTTTCTTGCTAGCGGCCAGATTCAGCATTTGAATATGTGCTTCGTCCAACCGCTCAAGAAGTTCTAACAATGTTGTTAATGCCATGGATGGTTTCACCTAATTCTCGGAGGATTGCTTGAAATAAGGGGCGAGTTTCTCTGCGAGTTTGGCTGCGTCTACTTGATAGGTACCTGCGGAGACCTGTTGCTTCAGACCATCGATCTTGAGGGCACGATCAGTGTCAATCTTGCCGCTGTTCTGTGCCTGTTGCAGTTTAAGAGCCTCATCAGAGATAGATACTTCATCCTTGCGTGTACTCTTCTTCATCTGTTCCTGCCTTTGCGACTCCGCGCTGCGTTGGTACGGATTAATCGCGTTAATTCGTCCGGTCTCGTTAATTTTCATAACTTCCACCTTCCTTCTAATATAAAAAAACCGATAATCTTTAATAAGTTTATCGGCTTGTATTGAAACATTCTTTATAGCTGCAAACGTTTTTTTTGCAGATTTTATTAGTCGTTGCGTTTGTCAAGGGCACGATAGGCACCCTCGGAGGTCTTTTTAGGGGGTTCCTTTTCATTAATTTCCCTGGTGAGACTCGTAAGATCCTTCCGTAGACGGTTACGGCAATTGTCGCACATATGCCCGTCGCGGATTAGTGTTCCGCACACCTCACAGGGGTACATCATATTAGGTGCATTTGCTATAGAAATGCGGCCCTCCCGAATAAAACGGGTTATTTCTTTAATGGAAATTTCCGTGGCATCGGATAATTCCTGAATGGTAGTTCCTCTGAACTCACGCAAATAATTCACGCAGGTCTCATATTCATATTCCAGTTCTTTGATGCAAGGTTGGCATAAATCCATGACATTCTTTACATACAACCGGCCGCACCTTGGACAATTGTCTAGATTCATAAACGCAGCGGCTCCTCCCCTTACATTTTGTGCAACGTATAGTATTCTTATGCTCCTAGATTACATGATAGCAGGGATTTCGTCTATCTTGGAAATTAGATGAATAGGTTCAAGTCATGAACGAGCCCAAGTCAAGCTATAGATTTCCACATCATATCTGTAAGCTTCCGTCATTTGCTGTATGACTTCTGCACAGGCACGGAGGGTACTGCCAGTTGTATATATATCATCTATAATAATTATCTGCAGGGGACGGTCCATGGGTTTCATTGCTCCCAACCAATTAGGAAATAGTTCTATCATCGCGGGACTGGCGGCAAAAGCATGCTTCATATCTGCTAGCCGTTCCGCTCGGCCTTTAAAGCTCTGCTTACCCGTATGATGCTTGCGAACCAGCAGCGGAAGCTGTGGAATACCCCTACGCTGGGATACGACATCGGCAAGTCTCTCAGCTTGGTTAAAACCGCGTTCTTCCAGCTGGGAATCGCTAACAGGAACCGGCACTAGCAAGTCAGCCTGCCAGAGGATTCCCGAGGCAGCCCGTTTATTTTGAAAGAAAGAACTTATAGTTGAATGAGGAGAAGATCGTTGGACTCTTTGCTCTTTCTCCCTTTCCTCCTTCAGTATCAAATACGCTCTGTCCAGCATTAAGCCAAGCAGGGCGGAATAACGTTCATTCCCACGATATTTATACTGGCCTAGCATTTCACGCATTACACTATTATACGCTACTGCGCTCCGGTTGCAGATAATCGGCGAAGTCTCCCCACCACGGTTGCAGTCGGGGCAGCCGACATGACGGCCGCATTTGAGACAGCGAGGGGAGACGATCCACGGAATGGCTGCTGCACAGTTTACACAAATACTAGGCAACTGCGATGAAGCTTGCCTGTGCTTGCCGCAGATTAGACACTGGGGTACGGACGAAGTGAGCAGTGACTGGAGCCCTTTTAACCATATCGACTTGGTATTCATAAGGAACTCTTTCTGCTAATATAACCGTTGCGTTGGGCATTACCGTTCATAGCCCGGATGTGGGAGATCGCTCCTCGCTGTGATCGGCTCCACTGAGGGGAAGCGAATACGACAGTTCCTGCGGGATCGTCTTTGGAGCGTCCAGCGCGCCCAGCCATCTGTACTAACGAGGCTTCGTCAAACAGACCACTATCTGCATCTAGAATGAACACATCACTGCGTGGGACAGTCACACCCCGTTCCAGAATTGTAGTTGTCACCAGCAGAGAGATGATCCGGCTGCGAAATGCAGCTACTTTCTCTGCCCTTGCTGGATCTTGAGAGGAAGTACCCTCAATAGCGACTTCAGGAAAGCTCTGGCGGAGAAGCTTAATCAGTCCAGCAATATGAGCAATACGTGACACAAACAGAAAGATCTGAGCCTCTCTTGCTAAGGACCTACGCAGCACCTGTGTGAGCGACTTCGGTAGGGTACCACGCTTCAGGAATATACGAACAGGTATGATCGTTAAATGCAGTGGCACCGGTAAGGGCTGTCCATGGAAGCGGACAGGTACTTTAGCATGAGGAAGACGACCGGAATTAGCCTCCCGTTGCATTTCCTTGGGCGGTGTTGCGGATAGAAAGAGGAAAGAGCCATCCTTCTTACTGGCTTGTCCGGCAGCGTAGGCCAGCATGGGGTCATTATGATAGGGATATGCATCTAGCTCATCAATGATAACTAGATCAAATCCCTGGTTGAACCGCAGCAACTGATGAGTGGTCGCGAGCGTTAAGCGGCCACTTACCCAGCGATCAGGGCTACCGCCATAGAGCACGGCGAGGGTCTCCGCCGGGAATGCCTTGGCTAGCCGCGGCGCCAGCTCCAGCACGACGTCGCGCCGTGGCGTCGCTATGAGCGCTCGCCCTCCGGCAGCGAGCACAGCCTCCAGGAGCGGAAAGACCATCTCCGTCTTCCCGGCTCCCGTCACAGCCCAGAGCAGGAACCGCTCTGGGCCCTGGCCCGCGGAGCGCTGACGCGGCTCCGCCAGAAATCCCAGCGCGGCGCTTACGGCTCCCGCCTGCGCCGCGCTAAGCCCCCACCGGCGGGCCGCGGTGGGGGCAGAACCTGCCGTGCACCGCACGGCAGGAAGCGCTGCGCTGCGCAGCAGCAGCGCGCAAGCCCGGCTGCGCCCGAGTGCGAGGCAGGCCTCGCAATAGGCGCAGCCCATGAGGCCACACGCGGCGCACGCCGTGTGGCCTGTGGCGACGCTGCCGCAGCGCTGGCAGCGTGGGAGTACGCGGCGCTTGGCGAAGCCGCGCCAGGGCATTGCTACGCGTGACAGCCAAGCTGTCGCCCCATCCTTGCGCTCCGTTGTAGCCAAGATACCAGCCGTTAGCACTAGCCTACCCTGCAAATGCACCAATTGGGCCGTGCTGCGCCAGTCACCCGACAGATTCGGCAACTGTTCTGCCAGCATTGCTTCCAATTCCGGCTGCAGCAAAGAACGACCGGCTAACGCTCCGGCCAATTGTTCGGCTGCTAAGGCCAGATTTAATCTTTCTAGATCCTCCTGATGTGACAAATGGTCTAAAGTGGCTCCAAATATGTTCTCTTGTCGTTCATGACCATCCTCCATCAACTCTATTGAGGTCCAGCCATTCAATACTGGCTGGCATAATGAACCCTCATTATGGGACCAACCTCCCCTCCCTCCCGTAGCCATCTCCTCCTGTACTTCTGGCGCTAATTCTCTAGCAATATAATCTCTCCACTCCATATTTCCCCATGCCTGCATAGAGGTCCTCGATTTAAAGCTATCCCGAAGTTTCACTGCCCAGCCGAGTGGCAGAGAAGTTGCTAGAATAACCATGCTGACTGCTCGGCTGTTCCAGCCTTTACTCCCTCCCAAAGCTCCAGACCACCATAACCTGTCCACAGCCAGATTTAATGAAATCCAGAGACTCCAGCCCCTATTTTCCTTAACTGCATATACAGCTACCTTCATGAAATCTCCCCCATCTTAGAGATCAAAACCTGAATAGATGCAATTCAAACCTGACAAACGTACAAGTCGATCCCCCAGAATTTCTATACTTAAGCACAAAAAATTAATATTCTCACCACTCTTCAGTACATGCGGACTGCAAAAGACGCTATTGAATCAGTTTGTTTATAACGCAAAAAAGCACACCCCCCTATCCAAATGGAGAGTGTGCTTCACCCGTTACTACCATATTTATTTACCTGCCGCCACGCTTCGATCTGTATCCCCTACTTCCTGTCGTCCGCATAAAAGGCAGCTTAACCTGCTGCTCGGACAATCGCAAGTCAACTACAATTCCCTGATGCATCATGACTTCATCCGCTTGAAGAGTAGGCATTGATATGACCAGATCAATAGGGCTGCCACTTCGGGCCATTCTGGATACAATCTCCAGAGTTCCATCACTTGAGCTATCATCCATACAGGTCATACGCAACCGCTTTCCCGTTAGCAACGCACAAACATTCAGTGCCCGGATATATCCTTCCACAACAGTTTCATGATTACGGGTAATGAGAATATAATGAATCCATTTCCTGGCTCGCGGTGTCTGCCGCGTCTGCTCCCGGCTATGCAGCATATGAATAATAGCTACCGCGGATGCATATACAGCCGCAATCCATATCAACTGGGCTACCATAGAGATGCACCTCCTCTGTATACCGACAATATATGCCGGCTACAAAAGGTCGGTGACTGCCCAACGTTCCTAAGGGAAAACAACCTTTGTTCTCCCTTATTGTTCAATCTGGCGAATACACTGCATGGTCTAAATCATTGCTTTGTGCTCTTCTAAATGCAGATACGCCTGATGCTGCTTTGAAGCCTGCTCTTATGAACTGATGCCAGATTTCTGCTGCAATATTCCGGATCATCATTTAAATCAGCATTTTGCAAAATTCGAATTTATGCGTAAATCGTACTCGAATATATGTAACGTATTCCCAGACTATTTGGATTCTCCAAAACGCTCAGTTAAAGATTATGCTAGCTTACAAGGTAACCCAGCCAAATTTAATGGAATTGATAACAGCTTGTGTACGATCGTCAACTTCCATTTTTTGCAAAATACTACTGACATGGTTTTTGACGGTTTTTTCACTAATAAACAAGTGTTCGCCTATCATCTTGTTGCTCTTGCCTTCCGCCATCAACCGCAGCACCTCTGCTTCACGGCGAGTCAAAGGATTATTGTCACCTGCTACGAATTTAACACCAGCTTCCTTAACCGGAGTCTCCGTCATAGCACCCGTTTCGTTAAGATACGTCATGCGCCGCAACTGATTAATGAGCTTACCCGTAACCTTAGGATGAATAAAAGCATGCCCCTCATGGACCGAACGAATCGCATTAATGAGTGACTCCGCCTCCATATCCTTCAGTAAATATCCATTAGCGCCTTTACGCAGTGTTTCGAAGACATAGCTTTCATCATCGTGAATCGACAAAATAATAACTTTAACGTCGGGGAACATCTCCCGCAGCTTTTGCGTGGCCTCCACACCGTTCTCAATAGGCATATTGATGTCCATCAGAACAATATCAGGTTTATTCCCATTACAGAACTCCAATACCTGTATTCCGTCACCACACTCACCGATGACCTCAATATCATCCTCCATATTCAAAATGCGTTTGAGACCTTCACGAAACAGTTGATGATCATCCGCCAAAAGCACTTTAATGGGCGATTTCACTATACTTTGATTCTCCATAACATTACTCCTTTCCCATTTCCACATTCGTCGGAATATGGATTACGATTGTTGTCCCTTGATTCTCTGCTGATTCGATTTCAAGTCTTCCTTCAAGCAGTTCCACACGCTCCCGCATCCCTACAAGACCGAAGCTCTCGCGGTTGCCTGAGTCAGTCTTCACTTTTTGCACATTAAAGCCTAAACCGTTATCTTTGACGACGATCTTGATCAACTGCGCTTGGTATGTTATTTCCACCAATACATAACTCGGGTAGGCATGTTTCGCCGCATTGGATAGTGCTTCCTGAATGAGACGATATACAGCTGCTTCCATCGCTGACGACAGCCTATGTTCCTTCCCCCTTGTTTCAAAAGTGGTCCGGATCTTCGTCTTCTCCTCATAGTCGTGCACATACTTCCGCATTGTCGGAATCAGTCCTAAATCGTCGAGTGCCATCGGACGCAAATTAAAAATAACCTTACGCATTTCCTCCAGGCTATTACGAACTTGCCCTTTCAAGTCTACTACTTCGGCTTGCACTAGCCCAAATTCCTGCTTTACCAGCATTCTTTCTACAATTTCCGTCCTAAGGACTAGATTCGCCAGCATTTGAGCAGGACCATCATGAATTTCCCGGGCAATTCTTTTACGTTCTTCCTCTTGAGCCAGGATTATCTTGAGCCCGATCATTTGTCGATTCTTGGCGGATTCGACAATTCTCGTCACTTGTCCCAGTTCACCAGATAAATATTCTACAACAACACTCATTTGCGAACCTATCGATTCCGCACGTTCCACCGAGTTCTCTACACTGCGTACCCGCAATTGCAGCTCATCACGCCTGCTACGAAGATAGACTTCTCTCTCCCTAGTCATCATGAGCTCTAGCTGTAGCTCCGTCGCCTTCTCATAAGCAATACGGATATCCTTCTCCGAAAAGCGGACAAAATCCCGGCTGACTTCGGTCAGCCGGATTCGGGAGCGGTGATAGTTCATCTCCAGTTTGTCTACCTTAAGTATTGTTTCATCCGTTTCTTCCAAAACTCTCTGCAGTTCTTTGGTTAGTGCGACAAGCTCATCGCGTGCAACCTGCAATATTTCAAAAATCTGATACTTGCTGCTGACCATCACTTCGATGGTATTTTTAATCACGCGATCAATCGCATCGGCTTGAAATTCCACGGATGCTTGCCCCATTTCTATCGAATCATATTAAAGGCTTACCTTTATATTAACATATCACGATTCGATAGTTACGGTCTTCGTTTTCTGTTCCCATTTTACAATCAATCCTAACTGTTCTGAAACCAATCTAAGGGGTACTAAAGTCCTGCCTTGTAGGATTAAAGGCGCTACTTCCGCACTTTGAAGCTTACCATTTAACAAATATTCCTTTTTATTTACAGTAAGATCCAATGCCTTGGCTCCGCGCAACACCATAATCTTCTTGGTTGCCTGGTCCCACATTGCTTGGCCACCAAAGGCATCCAGCACATAACGAATCGGCACATACGTGCTACCATTCTTAACAATTGGCGCTACATCTATAGCTTGCTTTGTACCGTTTACCAGGATTGATTTGGAACCAATGACCATTGATGCTGTACCTTTTGGAAGTCCTGCTTCACTGGAAAGGGAAGGCATTGTAAACGAAATGTTATCAAAAGCAACGGTTCCCGTCTTAGCACGTTCATCCTGACCTTCCTCTACATTTACAACATAGAGTCTCTTTAGGGTTGCTGGAAATTTGATTCCAGAACCTGACAAATCAAGATTAAGGCTCTTCCAACCGTTCCAATCGATGATCTTGGCAAGATCGACATAAACCGTGGCTCCGCTGCTGTCTACCAGTTCAGCCCGCAACCAGTTCAGACTCATATCCCCCATCACATCAAGCGACATCGACGTAGCCGCCGCTGGAATTGTTTTACCGGTCGTACCATTGAGTTGGGCATAAGCATACATTTTGCCGCTGCCAGCGGTCATATCGTAACTGAGTGACAGCACTTTAGAGCCTGCACGTTCAGCACTACCAGCCATTATTGCAGCCGTCCCTTGTACACTTGCTACATTTGTAGTAAATGCGACCGGATAACTCGCATTCTCGAAATCTTCCCAAGGTGTGGCGGCCACAGCCGATAGAACAACCACAGTACTAAAGCCGTTATAACGGGCGATGGCGTAGCCTGTCGTAACCCCCGTATCCACGGTATCCACTGTAAGCTTACCAGCCTGCACATTGCCCTTAAAGCCAACAAATTCCCACTTCAGTGCAGAATCTGGAACGGCAATCTTCGCGCCGCTCTTTGCAGTTGCTGTTACAGGAACAGAGACAGATGAGCCCGCTATCAACGGCGCTGTAGCTGTACCTACCGTCATACTGCTCAGATCATCTCCTCCAAGTACAGTAACCTTTGTCGAAGCACTAGCCGTGCCGCTGGTGGCTGTCAAAGTCACAGCGCCTGGCTTCACTGCTGTCACTTCCCCCGCGCTGACAGTTGCACTGCCGCTGCTTGAAACCCATGCCGGATTTCCTGCTGCTACATCAATTGGATTATAGTAAGTATCATAGCCTTTTAACGAATAAGCTGCCTTTTGTCCGATCAGAAGTACAGAATTTCCGCTGATTGTAATTCCCTTTACTTCACCCTGCGGAGCAGATGTATAGACACCAAGTCCATTAACAATACTGCGCTGTTCCGTACCATACTCCGTATTAAAGGTGAGTGTAGCGGTTGTCTCGGCAAGGGGCCGATCGACCATCGTCGTAGAACCCCCACCATCGAGATTCAAGCCTTTCCAGACGCCAATGTTCGTCATAAAGGATTGCAGTTCGGTTAGCGACATCCCTGCACTGTTGTCATTCTTCTGAGCAGTTACAACATATGCATAACGTCCATCCTGTGAATAGCCAAGAGCTGTCCGTGCACGATAGCCGCCAATGCTGCTGGTCGAGCGCGAGAACGTTGCCGCTTTGCCATTGTTCACAAGAATGGTATGTCCTCCGATCATCATTTGCAAACTAGCCGGGTCCAGCGCTTGCTGCGTGGTTTGGGATCGCAGCGATGAAGAACTCGTCAATGGTTGCCCTACAGCCAGATGTGCTGCGACAAACTGAGCGGCGAGTCCGTGCGTACGCAGAATATAGGCGCCCTCAGGAACAGCCATTGGCAGCGCAGCATTCGGAGAGATTTGTGTAATTATACCGTTCTCAACAAGCACCTCTGTAGGAGTAGTTGAGCTATTCTTGGGCCGCTCGAGCGCTGTCCAGGCATCTGTATAGATGTACATCGCATTGGCATGGCTATACGTAGAGGTTCCGCCTTCTGGAATATAGGCACCTTTGTTGATCCCGGAGAGAGCAAACTGGGCACCGTCCGCTGCCGTTATTGTTCCTTCAAAAGTAAATTCATCAATAACAGGCTGCCGATCCTTCGTTACTGCAAAAGCATACATTCCGTTCAACTGTGAGGGAGTAGAAACAACAACCCCCGCAGAAACCTGACCCCCAATGGGTACCCCTTCGCCGCCCGTATTAAAATAATCACCATTTACTGCAGCCACTGCTCCTGTTTCTTTAGCCATACCACCGGTGCTCTGGCGTGTGGTCAAATCGCCGCCTTTGCCAGTCATAACATCCATTGAAACATAGGGGTTATTCAGATCCACTCGAATTACGTCTGCCAGTCCGGTAGCCTGCTTACCGGAACGAGAAGTTGTATATTTATATTTCATCATAATGGCGCCTGAAGTAATAACTTCTTCGCCTAGTTTGGTTACCGTAAAAGCGGAGGCAGCCGCAGAAGCCACTGGTGAAGGTCCTTGCCCGAATTGAGTAATTCCCTCACTGCCGATCACTGGCATAATCCATAACACACCCGCCAATGAGGCGGCAACCCATTTTTTTGCAGACGCTGTTCTGATCTCCCGCAACATTTCTCTAGTCTTCTTCTCCATAAAAGCTTCATTCATTTCGGCGTAACTCTCCCATCTCTTTACTCATTTGGTAAGTTTCAAAGTCTGGAAATCCGGACTCTATTTTCCTATTACTCTTTTAATAGACTGAATTCTAGTGAAAAAGTTGCGACAAACTGCAGATTAGCAGGGACGGCAGCACAAAAAACACCCGACTGATACAAGCCGGGTGTTACATTATCTTCTATAAATAATCTGCTTTATCTAACATTCTTTGCAGCATAACAGCAGCTTGAGCACGGGTGGCGTTTCCCTGTGGCTGGAATTCTGTCGTTGTCATGCCCAGAATAATACCTGATTGTACAGCTTTGGCAACGAACTCAGCACTCTGGCTCTGGATTTTGGATTTATCCTTGAAAGCTGTCAACGCAGATGCAGAGGTACTGCTTAATGTTATCGGATTCTTGGTATATTCCATTGCCCGAATCATCATAATTGCCAGCTGCTCACGGGTTATATTCTCATTGGGGCGAAAGGTTGCATCTGTATTCCCAGTGATAATACCCGCTTTGGCCGCCGCTCCAATGTAATCCCCTGTTTGCGTAGAGGGTTGTATATCCCTGAAACGTTGTGCTGTGTCACGGTCACCTTGCAGTCCGAGGCCTCGACTGAGCATAACTGCAAACTCAGCTCGGGTGATCTTTTGCTCCGGCTTGAATGTGTTTCCATAACTGCTGTCAATGATATTCTTGGCGGCAAGCTCGGCAACAATGGTATTACTCCAATGCTTACTCATATCCGTAAAGGTCCGCGTTGATAAAAAAGTTCCTACAACCTGATTTCCGACAGTACGAGCACGTAGAATAGTATAACTACCCAAAGTACTGCTTTTTGTAGGAAGATAGGCTGCATCATTATAAGTCAGATCCAACCGGGCAATTGAAGATTGCGCACTATTCAAAATAGAAGTAGTGCGCACGGTATACTCTCCAGGTACACTCAGCACATTCACACTAGAGGTGTTCCCGGTGATCATAGCTGTCAGACGAAAATCAACAAGACTAGTTACATTCTGCAAGCCTTGCGCTTGCAGCTTTTGTTCCAGTGGGGTGAAGGTCCCTGTTGGAACCTTTTCCATGCGGAATACAAGCGAGATATTATTGCTGTCCGCAATTAAACTAGCAGCCAGTCCACTCATATCGATATCCCCTAGAGCCACACTATAAAGACTGTCCCCATAGCGTATCGCTAGTTTAGCGCTACTGTTACGATTTACTGCATCAAGCAGTGGTTTCAGCGGTATAGTCACATAAGCTGCCAGTTCTGTGGAAGGCACTTCAAAGGCTAGTGTTGATGTACCCAGTTTATATAAATAATCATAACTGGAGCTTAAACGTTCAGTTGTCAGGTTATATTTTTTAACGGACTGGCTGTATACGGATCGTTCATCCGTTGCATTTGAAGAGTCACTTTTCAAGAGTGGATACTCCTCTCCGAACTCACTTGCTGCCAATGTCCCCAGATAAGTTGGGCGGCTGCCCGTCCCTGTTGAGGTACCAGTAAGATTTTGCACAGAGAGTACAGAGAATGAGGAAAGTAACTTACCGCTGGAATCGTTGATCGGTGTCGAACCTGACATATAAGACAAGTCAACGGTTTGACCCGTCTTCACAACACTTGAAAGGGTTAGCTTTAGAATCTTGCCTGATAAATCATAAGATTGTACGCCCAAATTGTTTCCATCTGCTCTCACCCCGAACTGATTTACATAGAGGTTGGTGGAAGCCTGCATACTCTTGTTAAAAGTAACGGTGAGTTCATCTCCAGTTACTGTTGCACTGCTGATTTCAGCCACGGACGTTGACGATGATACAGTCACCGGCTTCAGATTAATATATCCCGCACGATTACCATTCAGATCACTTAGCCCAGCTACACCCGGTACATAGGATAATGTAGCGTTCTGGCCCACTGTCAAGGAACTTGTAAGAGTTAACGTAACCAGGTTCCCACTCACTGCTACATTAGTCACATAATTGGGAGTAGTGCCCACAAGTACGGAGAACTGGCTAATCATCGGTAAACTCGTTACAGACATCCCCTCATTATAGGTAAGTACAATTTTAGTGCCGGCCCCTTCCGCACTTTGAAACAGCGGCAACGTCGCATCGTTGCTATTACGAATATAGAAGTCAGCGAAATCTGCAATATTTTGCCCCAAAGTATTCTGTAGTGGATACGAGCCTGCATTATAGGATACGCGAACGGTCTGTCCACTTGAAGCTTCGCTATTCAGCCCCAGATATACAGTATTCCCGCTCAAGCTGATGGAGTTTACTCCAAGTGAATATCCATCAGCGGTCACTAAAAATTGGCTTTGGGCATACGTAGAGACCGCTTTTAGCGAATCATTAAATTTTAATGCTACTGATTTGCCCGTGATCCTACCTTCCTGGGGTAATGGCATTGAAGACTCGATAGAATTAGTAATTGACTTTAAAGAAAAGGTGCTCACTGGATTCCCGCTGGAATCCTGAATGGTCCGCAACCCCCCGGTATAGCTAAGCTTCACGACTTGGCCCACAGCAATCCCTGTACTGAGTATCACTAAGACACTATCACCCTGAATAGAGACGCTTTCTATTGCACGATTTTCATCATTAACAGTTACCTGGAAGCTCGAGGGTAGCAGAGCAACCGCTGAATTGAGTGTTTCATTATACTTCAAGCGAATCGTTCGGTTATTATCCAGTTGTGCCGATGTAAGTATAGGTGCTGTTGAATCCAGAGCAAGGGTACGGAAACTCCAGGAATTAGCACCACTCAGCCCACCATATATAGAGGCTGGATCAGTAGCATCGGAGAAGGCACCCTTAGCAATGTCAATGTAATAGGTTGAATTATACTCCAGAGCGGCGGTAGGCTTTATAGTATATTCTTTTGCTCCGGCCGTAGTCCCGCTCTGTGTTATAGTTACAGGAGTCTGTATCCCGCTGCTTTTGTAGAGTGCTACACTTTTCACAATAGAGCTGTTATAAATTACATCTCGGTTAAAGGTAAGCGTAATAGCTTTGTTAATATCCACAGACTCACTTCGGTCTGCAGGTATCAAAGAGGTTACTCCAACACTCGTCAAGGACGCCGTGGTAAAGCTCCAAGTATAAGGAGCGGTAGCAGGAAAAACATTTCCATCCTGATCGTAGAAAGCCCCTTGAGGTATAGTAACTGTATATAGTGTATTACTGAGAAGCGGGTTTGCTGTAGATGCCGGAGAAAGTAGAATATTCTTACTCCCGCCACCCGTTACTGCTGTGGAATTCACGTTGACCCATCGTGTCCTGGCATCATCGGCAGTACCAGGAGATACAGTAATATAGCCCGTTGCAGGCATCATAGGACGATCAAAGTTGAGCTGTAGCGCTCCGGAAGCAGATACACTTACTGCTCCTGCTGCCGGATTTAACGTGACTGGGATAGCTGCTGCACCTATAGTGGAAAAACTCCATACATTACCACTGGATATGCCTGAGAAGGTCTTATCATCTGCATCCTTAAAGGCGTAGGAATCAATAAGTACATAATAATTACTTCCGGTCGCTAATTTATTTGTTAGGCTTAAGGTAACTGTTGTGGACGCAGTGTCACTCACCATAGCAACACCTGACTCTCCATCCTTCATTATAAATTCCTGAATAATAGAATTGTCAGCAGAAGAAAGAAGTCTGATGGCCCCCCCACCCTTTTGCAATGGTTTATCCAACTTCAAGCTAATCTGCGCTAATGCTCCAGAATCAACCCTGGCATTATTAGCAGGTGTGAAATTACTCACTGTAATTCCTGTATTGATCTCAGGTGCGGTTGTAAACGACCAACTTGTTAATGAGGATTCAGCTCCAGTACTATCCTTAAATAAGCCCTTTGGTACGGTTACTATATATGTCTTATTGGGTATGAAATGCAGACTAGCATCCCATTTAATTTCATAGTCTTTGGAGCTGCCGATTAATCCTGAGGTACCGATAGGAATAGTCACAAAGGGGTCACTGGAGCCTTGCGGGGTAATAATAATATTTCCAGTTTGCGGATTCACCTGCCGATCAAAACTCAATCTAAGAGATGAGCCTATACTTACATAGGATGCTCCTGCAGATGGTGTGGTTACCATGCCAAACTCAGATGCAGCATATACTGCAGATGCTCCAATTCCGACTGACGCACTCCCTACCCCTAGCAACAAATCTCCAGCCAGAATGAGAACCGTCCATATTGAAATTTTTCTTTTCATGCCGTGATAAACTCCTCTCAAGCCATACTGTCATCTTTATGTATATATTCTTTTATTTCGGTTAAACGACTTCCAAAGTTTAGTAATCATCTCATCCGGAGAGAAAACACTAAGCTTATTCCATATCAGCACACAAAATAACCCGCAAGTTAAGTACTTCTATCGAAGTGCCTTCCTCGCGGGTCTATAATATGAACGAGTTAATCTTTAAACAATAAACATTTAACGAAACGTGCTACAAACCCGCCTGTGATCTCAGCAGTTCTGCCTTATCGACACGTTCCCAAGGCAAATCTAAATCCGTACGCCCAAAATGGCCATACGCAGCAGTTTGTTTATATATAGGTTTACGCAAATCAAGCATAGAGATAATACCGGCAGGTCGAAGATCAAAGTTATCACTGATCATCTGGGCCAGCTTTTCTTCGCTGATCTTACCTGTTCCATATGTATCTACACTAATTGAAACCGGATTAGCAACACCAATGGCATAAGCTAATTGAATCTCACACTTATCCGCAAGGCCAGCAGCTACAAGATTCTTAGCCACATAACGGGCTGCATAGGCTGCAGAACGGTCAACTTTTGTTGGATCTTTACCAGAAAATGCACCGCCGCCATGACGAGCATAACCGCCATACGTATCTACAATAATCTTACGGCCAGTTAAGCCAGCATCCCCTTGAGGCCCACCAATAACAAAACGACCGGTAGGATTAATAAAGTACTTAGTATCCTCATCAAGCAGTACCGCTGGGACAACTGGCAAAATAACATGTTCTTTGATATCTGCCTGAATTTGCTCAAGTGTAATTTCTTCCGCATGTTGCGTGGATACAACGATGGTATCTACACGAACTGGCTTTTCATTAAAATATTCAATAGTTACTTGAGTTTTGCCATCGGGGCGTAGGTATTCTAAAGTTCCATTCTTACGTACTTCTGCTAAACGACGAGCTATGCGATGAGACAAAGCAATAGGTAATGGCATCAATTCTGGAGTCTCGTTAGTAGCAAAACCAAACATCAAACCTTGATCGCCAGCGCCGATATTAGCCGTTTCTTGGGCTAGCTGTGCCGGATCGCGGTTCTCCAGAGCTGCATTTACTCCCTGGGCAATATCTGCGGATTGCTCATTAAGAGAAGTTAATACTGCACATGTGTTGTAGTCAAAGCCATAGGTGGCATTGGTGTAACCTATTTCTTTAATCGTATTTCGCACAATCGCTGGAATATCAACATATTCCGATTTGGTACTAATCTCTCCGATAACCAATACAAGTCCCGTTGCTACTGCTACTTCGCAGGCAACACGTGCGTTTGGATCATTAGCCAGAAATGCGTCTAGAACCGCATCAGATATCTGGTCACAGATTTTATCCGGATGCCCTTCCGTTACAGACTCGGAAGTGAATAAATGGCGCCCTGTAATAGACATGTATAACAACCTCCTATATGGATAGTATGATGATGTATAAGTGCCTTGAACCTAACAGTTTATAGGTGAATAAAATTGCTAGATTCCCGGATGGCCATTTCCCTAATATTCCTGCAATTTCTGCAAAAAATGAACCTTTCCCATAGTGGAAAAGGTTTATGGCTTTCCTCAAAAATCATATTATCTTATTTATGAGATGGTGTCAATTTTTAGCAGGTTGTTTATTAAGAATAACTAAGCTCTAATAAATGGATATTCATTACAAAATTATCAGGAACTTATTCCAACAACAATTCTTCAATAATTATAGAAAAAGGGCTTGCTCGGCTTGCTTTACAAGTCTCTTCGTTATTTCACCGCCAACGGAACCATTATCCCTGGATGAAAGATGTCCGAGGTATGGACTATGATTAGAGCTACCGGAGTCCCCAAGAGCTCCCAATTCCGAAGCAAACTCTGTATCTGCTCCCCCTCCATAATTAGCCCCATATAAACCAAATTCAGCAGCAATTTCATATTTCATTTGTTTCAACATTGTCCGACTTTCTGGTATAACCACGCGATTGTTACGTGCCATGAGCTGCACCTCCTGAGTTTTTTAAGATTACAGGAATATTGTGCGCAGATTAAGATGCCTTCAATCGTCTCAATGTTTGTTAAGTGTGGAAAAGAGTCCCGTATATCGTATATTCAGTTATGGTATGATTTCCAGCTTAAAGGGCAAACTTAATCTATATTAATGGTTAAATCACTTTAGCGTATATCCACCGCGAACCATTACAACAAGCCCCAGAGTTTGATCAGTCTGGACTGCTATCCCACGTCCATCACGGGGAAAAGACAATAAATGATTCGATGGTGCAGCCTGACCGTTCGTAAGATCTTTTCCATCTGTTAAATCCGCAACACCATTACTATCTTGAGAATAAATAACAGCTTTACCCGCACGAACAATAAATTCTGCTCCTGCAGATGCAATTAAGGTTTGACCTGGTTTTACATCAACAATCTTAGATTCATCACTCGTGTTCTGACTGGGAGTAGTAACTGGTGTAGTAGCTCCGGGGCTAGGGGTTGCAGTTGGAGCAACTGTGGCAATAGGTGTTGTGAGTCCCCCGCCTTGCAGAGCTTTCTGAATTTGTTGATCCACATAACTCTTAGTGACAACTGGGTCGTCCGCTGTGCCAGGCTGAGAGCCCACGCCTGCGCCTTCTGCTGTAACATTAACCAGTGATCCCGCCCAAATACCACCAGCTAATAAAACTGCTGCTACTGAAACTTTCCAAATTGGTTTCATGGTGTTCCTCCTTGTAAAATGTAAAATGCCTAAAAAAAAGAATAGCCTCCGAAGAGGCTATTCTGTGTTTCGGTATTAAAAATTATTTAACCTGGATAGAAGTACCAGTGTTAACTTTGTTTCCTTCATCATCAGTGATGGAGTTTTTGAATCCAGTAGTAGCATCAGCGTCTTTAACTTTAACAGTCAGAGTGTATACAGTGTTACCGTTAAGGTCGATAACATTGCCATTAGCATCTTTGAATGTTACATAGTATTTGTCAGCCAATGTTGCATTGCCGATAGTGGCAAACGATGCTGGAGT
Source organism: Paenibacillus monticola (assembly GCF_009664975.1). GTDB lineage: Bacteria > Bacillota > Bacilli > Paenibacillales > Paenibacillaceae > Paenibacillus_AQ > Paenibacillus_AQ monticola. The sequence goes on along the minus strand of NZ_WJXB01000004.1, from coordinate 492,967 downwards.
TACAACAGTACTGTTAAGTTTGAATTCAAGGTCATCAAGTTGAGCATTCTTAACTGCTTCGGAGAATGTCAGAACCAATGTGTTGGTGTCTGAAGTAGATACCACAGCAGTGGACAGGGTAGGACTTACTCTGTCACCCAGTTTGATTGTAGCAATGAATGCATTTTCCAGACCGTTTCCAGCAGTGTCAACAACACCAGCAACTGTGAACTTATAGTCTTTAGTTGCATTAATGCCGGACTTAGGAATGTGAACTTGAGCAACTCTTGTAGGAGTTGAACCTGCTGGCAATAGTGTTACATAAGAACCAATTGGCAGTGCAGTGTCAGCCAATGTGTAGCTGTTAACATCTTGAAGCACCTTAGTGTTCAGCTCCGTGTTGTCAGTTGCAGTCACATTGATAACATAATCAGCGCTGGTAGCAACTTCTGTTTGATATACTGCGCTGATAACTGTAGGTCTGTCAGCATCAGTGGAAACAGTGCTTCCAGATACAGGCAATACTGTTGCAGCTGATTTGTTCTTTGCAAAGCTAGCATCAGTTACCAGACCAGCTGGCAAACGTAGAGTTTGAGCGCCAGATACAGCAGCCGTACCTACAAAGAATGTCAAGGATTTACCGTCATTCGAACGGCTAGTATAAGTCAGGTCAGTGTTAGCAACACCAGTAGAATCTGTGATCAAAGTCAAGCCAGAAACATTAGCGTAAGTAACTTCTTCAGAGAACTTGATAGTGATACCAGTTCCCGCTTTGTAAGTTACGCTAGTAACTGTTGGAGCTACTGTGTCTTTAGTGAAAGTAATTGGTTGGGACAAAGCAGTACCCAGAGTGTTACCAAGTGTATCACGTACACTTGCTCCAAATACGATTGTTCCTGTGAATGTTCCGTTGTCAGGCAAAGCTGCCAATGGGGAACCCAAGATAAACGTTTTACCGTCTGTACCAGCATTGATTTGGAATACACCTTTGCTTTCGCCGTTAGGATCGAGCAAACGAACACTACCTACCAAAGAATTGAAATCAACATTTTTGTTGAAAACAATTTGGACCTTCTTGTCGCCGATTGCAGTCGCGCTTACGATTGTAGGAGCAGCAGCATCAGACGTTACAGTAACAGAAGTTTTAGTTGGGTTAGGGCTTGCAACGTTTCCTGCAAAATCAGTCAGGTTAGTCAGGGAAACATCATAAGTAGCGCCACTAGTTAATGTAGCACCAGTATTCAATGTTACTTCATCAAGCGGTGCATATGTGTCACGGCTTACACTTGCAGGGGAACCGTTAACGTATGCGATCAATCCAGCAGTTTTAACTGGCTCGCTCAATTTAACATAAACTTTGTTAGTTGTTGTTTTAGCAACAGAAGATACAGAAGCAACAGTTGGAGCAGTGGTATCAGCAACAGTCACCAAGTTAGTGAAAGCTGGGATAGCTTCTCCTGCAGTTGTTTTAACGCTGTCATTAACTACAACAGTGTAAGTACCTTTGAGGTATTCGTTGCCAGCAAAAGTGATCCAAGCTTCAGTACCATTGGAAGCCAGAACAACGCTAGCGTTGTTAGCATTAACCAATTGGTCACTGCTGTTAACACGAGTTACTTTGATTACATCGTCAATCAACGATGAACCAGAAGTTGTGTTTTCAACAAGAGTTTCTCCGTCAATAGCACGGTTGAATTTAACAACCAATTGTTTAGCATTTGGAGCTGTTACGGAAACAACCTTAGGTGCTAGCAGAGTTACTTTAGCTGTGTAATCTTTTTCCATATGTTTGAAGCTGATTGTAGTTTCAACGCCTGCTACCAGAGCAGTTGTCAAAGTTACAGTTTGAGTTGTTTTATCTGAGAAAGTTACTACTACACTTGTTGGACTTGTTGCTTCAGCAGAAGTTACAGTCAACATAGCAACTTGACCAAGTTGATCAACTGCATAAGCTGTTTCTACTACCAAAGAGCGGGATGCATTGCTCTTGAAGTTAGTGTTCTGAGCAACTAGACCTTTGTTGATTACTGCTTGAGCATAGCCTTTAGCCCATGCTGATGCAGAGTTGTCAGTTGTTGTTGGTGTTTCAAGTTTCAAAGCGCGGAACAATACAGCCGCTACTTCTTCAACTGTTACTTTACCATTGTAGTCGAAGATACCTTTAACAGTATCTTTACCTTGCATCAAGTTAGCTGCAGTAACAGCTTCGATGTAAGGAACAGCCCAGTTCTTAGCTGTGTAACCTTTGTCTTTGTAAGACAATTTGTTAGTTACTTCAGTAAGATCGAACAATTTAGTAACGATCTTAGCGAATTCAGCGCGTGTAAGATCTTTTTCAAGGTGAGCTTGACCATCCGGATATCCGTTAAGAACACCCTTAGCTGCCAAAGCATCAAATTTAGCTTGCGGAGTTGTTGCTGTTTCACCAAACGCTACAGAAGCAAACATTGAGAATGCCATTGCTGTAGATAAAGCTACGGATAAAATTTTCTTCATAACCTTTTTTTCTCCTCCTTGGACGTTCATAAACTTAGTTTCTTCTTTAGATGGGTAGCTCATGTCACTCATTAGCATACGCACCCCCTTTCCCGAGTTGAGCATATTAAGTATAAATAATGTCTGTGACGGGTATCACAGAAACTGGTAAACGAATTCAAGGCATAACAATACTAGATTACTAATTCCACCTAAGTATTATATAATGCGCCTCAAGTCACGTAAAGCTTAATTTTTCCAATTGGTCAAATTGGCTTTACTCTTTACATATGATGTTGATTTCAACCTCATGTGTAAATGACTCTACACCTTAAACGCAGATGGTTTGGAAAAGTTGCGGTTCCCTCAAAAAAAAAATTAATTTTCTTAAGTTTCCTCACTCATAGAAGATACATATGTATATTCTACTAAGTATTGTTAATGATGGGGGACTACGGGAATTAGTATAACATAGCTTTCCACCAAGCGTCATTAAACAATATATGTTAAGTTAATACCCACAATGCGACTTTTTCAAACGAAATAGATACCGTACCTAATTCCAGAAAGACCCAATACATAGTAAAAAGCGCCGTTGCCGGCGCTCACTTCTATAGCATATGGTCTAACGAATCTTCATGGATAGCTGAATTAATTCCTGACGCTTCTCAGGAGTAGCATTCACATTGTCATACATGGCATCAATCGCTCCCCGATTCTCTCGGTAGCTCTTCTCATGCTTAATCGTGGAATGCGACCATTCGATCAATGCGTTCTCAGCAACAACAAGATCATTGTAGGCATCGTGGAAACCCGTAGCTTGTACAAGCTCTTCCATTACTTCCTGCGTAATCTCCTGCAGAGCCCGCTTTGCCGCAATATCCTTCTCCATGACTTTTGCTCTATTCTCAAACGTATTCTTTGCTTTCAAGTAATCCAGCTGTGCTTTAGATAAAATCGGTTTCATCGATAGCTTTCACCTTTCGGAAAATATTATCTTCTTAGGTTATTGTAACGTAAACCTGAGCAGATTACAAAACTATTGTCATTGGTAAGTTTAAGCTTTATTTTTGGATACTCCTGTATCTTATGTGAAATTCATTAAAATAATCCAATCCTACAATTCAGACTTGCATACAAAGCTATCGATGACTGAATTCAATTTCAATATAATACTAAAAACGACCACCTCGCAAAGGATATCTACGAGATTGGTCGTTTTCCACTTCATTACTCTTAGTTAAAAGTTTTCGGGAAAATAGCTGTACTCTTCTTCAGGAGCTCTACGGCAATCTTACCAGCTTCTGCACGCGTTAGCTTGCCTTTAGGGTTGAAGTTATAAACTGGCTTCGTCTGCCCCGTGATGGTCAATGCACTGCCTTCCATGATTTTAGCTTTGGAGACTGCTTCAACAGCTGGACGAGAATAGAAATCCATACTACCGCTGTCTACAAAGGATTTGGAAAGACTGGTTAACAACTTGGCATCATTAGTGGACATTTTCAACTTAAGCGCCCGAGCGATCATAACTGCTGCCTGTTCACGAGTAAGCGGCTGATCCGGGCCAAAGAAACCATCACTTAGCCCTGTCACAATCCCTGCTCTTGCTGCCGTCTCAATACTTTTAAAATTCCAGGTAGTCGAAACTGCCTCAGGAACAATATCGAAGAACGTTTGCTTGTTAGCATCATAGTTTAACGGAATATTCAAACCTTTGATCAACAGGGTAGCAAACTCACCACGAGTTGTTGTGTCGTCTGCACCAAAAGTATCAGCACGAAGGTTAGTCATAATCCCTTTGGAATAAAGACCGTTCAATATATTTCTAGCCCAAGGATGATTGGTTATATCCGTGTAGCCTCGACGAAGTTTCATAACAGTGTAATAACCGAATTCATCAAACGGAACTGTAACCGTGTGATTCTTGGTATCAACCTCACCCCCGATATTCTCCCATTTCCCTGCATCTGAATATCGGAAAACCGTTACTGAGGAACCCACTTCATCTACAACGTTAGCGTTGAAAGTAAGGGTTAGTTCACCCCGCTGAGAAGGGATAATCTTTCGAGTCTGACTGTACTGAGTAAAATAACCTTCTATAGAATAAGGAGCAATCCCGTTGGTCGCAGGGGTATAGTTCGCTGTCCCTTTAGTTCCCACTTCTCCCAGACCACCATTAAGCCAGTAGACATCAGATATTCTCGAAAAATTATTGGTTGAAGCCGTTGAAGTAAAGCGCAACACCAAATCCTGTGGAATAACTAGCGGACTCTTGCCCTCAGGCGTTCTGGCATCTGCAGCACTGACATTAATGATATTCCCATAATCATTTTTCCGTTCAACTACACCATCAACCGGATCCGCTATGCCGAATAACAGTTTGGTATCTGGATAGTATTTAGCTGCACCCGTAGTGGTGTAGCCTTTCATGATTGTACCTTTCGGGAATGACAATTGAAGTCCTTTATTAAATATACTGTACTTAGTAGCTACTTTCTCTGCCATGAACTGTGTGTCAACCTGAACCGAACTTGCATAATAAACACTAATCGTATCACTTAAGGTCGAACCCGCACGAACGATTTGAATTTTTATCGTTGTTGCCTTGTCCGGCTTCAAACCCACATAGTCGTAAGTAAAACGATTGACCAGATCCGTACGCGGTATAGCTTCGAACTTATCAATAATAACCTTAGTAGCACCCTCTGCTTCAATGTCGAACCGAACAAAGTTTTTGTTAACGACAATTTGATCACCCACCGTCGCTACAGGTGATAGTATGCGATATGGGGAAACTTCACGAACAACTTCAAGTCTTTGAGTTGTTCTTGCTCCTGTCTTGTTGATAAGCTCCAACGTGTAGACATGACTCCCTGGTGCGTCAAATTCAATATCACGAATACGCAACAGAAAATCTTTATTGCTGCCCCGATAATCAAAATATTTACCAGTTCCCGCATAGGGCGCTGGCCCCTCACTCTCGTTATCGTTTGTAAGAAGCTTTGGTAGCCCAACTGAGGAGAAAACAAGATCAGATCCCTGATATAAATTAACGATGGTAGCCCCACCACCCCGCAGGACCAGATCGTATTTCTCCTGGCTTGTTGTGTATTTCTCATCCTTATACACAAACTCTGCAGGCAATGCCAGAATCTTATTTCGTTCCGTTTCATTTGTTAGAGAATTTGTTGTGAATTGGGTACGACCTTCTCCTAGAGCAGGATGAAACTGAGTCAGATTTGAAACATTAGTATCAACAATGTAAATGCGTAGTTCTTTGGTGATTAACCGTTGATTTCCCGCTGCATCCATGGAAACCCCAGTAAATACAATTTTGTTCTCACCATATACATACGGGCCTGATTGGCTGATAGGCAAGCTGAAACTGAATTTAGGAAATATTAAATCAGTATCTTCAATATCGAATTTAGTTGGAGTCGGTCCGTTATTTGGCAAAGATGCACTATCAATACCATTGATTTGCACCTGTGCACTGGCGATATTCTCAAATCCAATATATTCTCCTTCTACAGTCAATTTATTAGTAGTTTTGTTGGAATCGAATTCATATGTTTGGCCATCCTGCAGATTACTTACATAAATATAATTCTTGGACACATAAGAAATATCTGCATTGTAGAAAGACTGAGACAATTCATACCGGAACTGCACCTTCTGCTGTCCGTTTGAAAATCCGGTGATCTGGTATATATATTCATTCGTTCCCGGACCCGGAATTGGAGCACCCAAGGTTAGAGCTTTGTCACTCAAGGGCAAATAATTAGCAGTTAATTTCACTCCTGTATCAGGGGCTCTATTTGTCTTGACCAGAATATAAAAATTATCTTTTTCCATTTCCTGACCGCTCAAAGGTAATTTTGATCCCACGCTGCCAGTAGTATAGTCTGGTAAATAATACATATCCGTAATTACTGTTTCGCCGGGTAAATATTTATAAGAATACACTATTGAACTGCTGTAGGTACCGTAATCAACGGAAAGTGTAAAATCATTGGAACCCGAAATAATGGGTAAATCAATTGAAGTTGTAAAGGTTACCAGTTTATATGCTGCTGTCACACCATCAGCACCCGGAATTGTTAATTCTTTTGAAGGAACCACATTAATTGTAGTAACAGGCACTGCATTTGTAGTCCCTTTATTAATTGTAAACTTGGCAGTCGATGCAAATGATGCTGTATTGTAAGGCACCAGAATCTGTCCGGAGAAGCTAGCTATCGTAGTAATTTTGGACGTTAATGTCGGTATGTTATCTAGAATATTGTAAGCTGTTCCATCATGATCAATATTTAGTGAAGCATAGGGTTGATCCGTATCAAAGAAATATACGGAGCGGTCTATCGTAATGGAATCTGAAGCATTCTTCACAATAATTCTTAACGTGCTAAGCCCTGGCTTTAAGGTCAAAGCAGGTGTAAAGAATGTTCCGTCTTCCAATAGAGAAGTCTGCAGCGCAACTCCGCCATTCACAGAAACACTTACGCTAGTAGCATTTGTTACACTACCTTGGACAGTAATTGAAGAGACTGGCACAACAACCTGTGTACCTTCGTTCAGGTTAAGTGCAGTTGGCCCACCCAATACCTTCAGCGAGCTTACATAAGGAACCTTATCATAAAGAACATAAAAGGATTCGGACCGTTTCAGATTCCCCTGCATACCGGAAAAGGTGACTTTATTAAAACCTGCGTACAAAACAACACCACTAGTGGTGAAACGATTGCTTGGACTGTTGCTATCTGTCGTAACTGTTCCATTAGTCAATCGAGTAGAATCCGTTGTCCATTTTAATGTTGTACTGTTCTGGGTAAGTTGTTCTACCGTCACTTGCATCGTTGATGCTGTTACCTGCGAATAGGTCCCTGTAACGGATAAGTTCTGATTACTTGTCTTGTATACGCTACTTCGGCTAATCAAACCTGCTGGATTAGGAACAGGGGTAGTCGCTACGACATCCTGATCCAAAGCCACTGTATTGCGCAGCGTGAGATCATCCGGGCTAAAATAAGTCGTGGAAGCTGCCGCCGCTTGGGGAGTGTAGTTGCCGGGAAACATAGAAACAATCAGAGCCGCCAGCAGCAGCCAAACGAATGGTCTCTTAAAGCGTTGCATGTGTATATCTCTCCTTTGAGTATAGGTTCTCGTAAATCATCACTGTGTTCTATATCGGTCACGGCAAGTCATATTTTTAGAGATAACAGCAAAAAACTCACCCGAAATCGGATGAGTTTTGTTAATAAAGGAAAATAATACAAAATTGAAACCTTTATCACTTAAGATTTAGAGCTTCTTTCTGGATCAAGCTTCATACGCATTCTTAGAAAGAAGTTAATCAGAGGACGTTTGGTCTTGCTGATCACGCCAGTGATTTCCGCGCCTATCTGCAGGAAGAACAACATTACGCAAATAACAACGAAAGTCACCCAGTTGGCTTCATAAAGCGCTGCAGATGATTGAATAACAGCTAGAATACCAAAGAAAGCAGCAATACCGTAAATGATTAGTACTGTCTGACGGTGGCTAAAGCCCAGCTCGCGGAGACAGTGATGGAGATGACCTTTATCCGGTGCGAAAATAGGTTTCTTCTGTAGCTTGCGGCGCACAATAGCAAAGAACGTATCCGATAATGGCACACCGATAATAAGCAACGGAGTAATAAAAGATACCAACGCTATCTGCTTAAATCCGAGGAGCGCCAAGAGCGCCAAACAAAAGCCCAGGAATAAGGAACCGGTATCACCCATGAAGATTTTGGCAGGATGAAAGTTGAAGAACAGAAAACCTATGATGCTACCTAGGAGCAACAGGCAGAGGAGCGCTACCATGGTATTACCCATTAGCAAAGCCATCACAGCAATTGTTGCGATTGCAATCCCCGATACACCAGCAGCAAGCCCGTCCAATCCATCAATCAGATTCACAGCATTCGTCACACCAACAATCCAGAAAATCGTCAACGGGATAGATATCCAGCTTTCCAGTGAAGAGTACGTATTATTAAATGGAATATTCACGAAAGAAACAGTAATGCCAAAACCAAAAACAACGATACAAGCTGCGGCAATTTGGCCCAGTAGCTTCACTTTTGCTGAAAGTTCAAAACGGTCATCCAGAGCACCAATTAGAACAATTAGTCCGCCACCACACAGCAGCGCTTTGATGAAGTTGACCTCCCGCGGAGTAAACTCATAAGGAATAATCGGTAATACGGCAAGCAGGCCTAACACAAACGCCAGAAAAATACCTAATCCGCCAAGGCGGGGCATAATCTTCGTATGCACCTTGCGGGCATTCGGCACATCAGTTGCACCTATCTTAATAGCGAATCTCTTCACCAAAGGCGTCAAGCACAGTGCGAGTCCCATGCACACGATAAATCCGGCGATGTATATAATTAACATTTGATCAGTCGACCCCCATTTCTCTACCGCATTGAATTATACGCTGTTAGGAAAACAAATTCCAATTCCGTTTTTAGGCTATTTCTTTGATTTTCTCAGTGAATATCCGCATTTCAGCCTACTTTTGTTACCTTATCTTTCTCTCGCAGCACTTTTACTGCGAATTTCGGCAGCGCAAGCATTCTTTTGTAACGAGTAGGTTCTTTCAATAGACGATATAACCACTCAGCTCTCAAACTTTGGAACAATTTAGGAGCACGGCGGCTCTTACCTGAAATGACATCAAAGCTGCCGCCAACTCCCATCATGATCGGTACAGCGAGCTGAGATTTGTACTTGGCAATCCAAGGCTCCTGACTATCCGCACCTCTTGCCACGAATAACAGATCAGGTCCGGCAGCAACAATTGCCTCTACGACTTGCTCATCTTCCTCCGGTCTGAAAAATCCGTCGCGGTAGCCGGCAATGATGATACCCGGATATTGTAGTTGTAACCTACGTGCTGTTTCCTGAATCACTTCTGGCGTAGAGCCAAGCAGATATACCTTCCAGCTATATCTTTCTCCTTGCCGCAGCAATTCATGTAAGAGATCAAAACCTGCCACACGTTCGGCCACAGGTTCACGACAATAACCAGCTGCCCATACTACTCCAGTACCGTCAGGTACAACAAGCTCTGCCGACTTCATGATATCCATGTAAGCCGGATTCTCCAATGCGGCCATAACCATGATTGGATTTGCAGTAATGACTTGATGCGGCTCACGCGTATGAACCGCCTCGGTCAAAAAAGAAACTGTTGCCGCCATATCGACTTTGGATACCCGGATGCCAAAAATCGGAACTGTGGGAATCATACTTTCAGCTTTCACTAATATATCACCCTTTATGAGCTAAATATTGAACAATCTGCCGAGCTGGAGCCTCGGCCTCTTGAATTAAAGTGGCAATGAGCAGCTCGCGTTCACTTCTCCAATCGCCTCCTGCTTTCAAGAGATGAAGTACCTCGGAAGCCACATCTCCACTTCTTAATTCAGCGGTTGTACCCACGGGACGACAATGAATTCTGTCCAGAAAATGATCAATTTTGGGATCATAGGAAATCCCAATAAGCGGCACATACCTTCCGGCAGCGTAGATCAGACTGTGGAGGCGCATCCCAATCAATACATCACATCGACCAACCTCACTCAGCATCTTCTGCGGATGAAGTGCATCCTCACAAATGCTGATGATACCCCCATGCTGTGCGATCCCTTTCTCCAGCTTATCCATCACATAACACGAAGCATCATTATCGATAGGCTGATGAAATGGTAGAAAGCGTACATGAAACGGAGCCACACTGCATGCCTCTATCAGGCCTTGAGCAATGATATCCAGTTCTCTACGATCCTGTTCCCAATACCGCACCGATACTCCTACTACTGGTAATGTATCGATAAGTTGAGCAGTAGCTTCCAGAGTCTCATCTGTTTCCTTATCCTCTGGCAGGGTCAATCCCATTACCGGATCAGGTACCACCTCTATCTTCTCCTGCCGTAATCCCATGGATTGCAAAAGCTGGCGGGATTGTTCATCCCGCACGGATACATAGGCACATTTGCGGAACACTGCTTTGATGAGAGGATGGAACAACTTACGGTTCACCGGACCTATTCCTTGAGCATAGATAAAGGTTGGTTTACCCATCCACTGTGCAAGTTTGATCACACCCAGATAATAAGGAATACTTTTACTGCCCGTTACATCCTGCAGCAGACTGCCACCGCCACTGATCAGACCGACACTCTCCGAGATTGCCCGCCGGACCTCGCCAAGCTTCATCCGGTGTACAGATTCGACACCATAAGCTGCAGTTGTCCATTCAGGATCTATAGACAACACTACAGGCGTTATTGATATACCCGCAGCTTGGGACTGTTTCTGCAGCGCAATCAGAATAGATTGCAGTACCGCCTCATCTCCGCTGTTATGGAAGCCGTAATAACCGGAGATAACTACCTTTTGAGGAGCGGCGACCATCTTTTCCAACACCCTTCTGCCATTTGCCAAATGATTATTGCTATTACACCGAGGATTAGACCGAGTCCAAGGCCCAATAATCCGCGGACCAAGGAGATCAGCGCCGGTGAATGAATATGCGCAAATGTATCTACCATAGAAAGCTGGCCTATCACAGCGATAATCATGATGAAAGCGGCATTCCGGTATTTATAGGCAAGAAATGCTCCAAGAATAAACAACGGATGTGCCAATAGGAATTCCTTATTACGTGGCCGGACGCCAACGGTATTCTCCAGGAACGTACGGAATGACATTTCCAAAGAACTTACGCTGCCTCCGTTACCGGTACGGCTTAAATAGTACATGCCGAGAATTCCCAGAATACCCGCTGCGATTACCCAAGATAGTGTTATTGGTGTACGCAGTAGTTTACCCGTCTTATTAAAGGCAAACTCACCACGGTACAAAAGCACATACAGGGCAACGAGACCAATAGGGGCTATATGCAAAAGACTCACCCCACGAAACTGGTCCAACACCAGACTGTAAGTAATATTATTAAGCAGGGCTATCACAAAAGGTACTGCACTCAGTGAGATCAGTGCTGTCTTCACATAAAGCACCAAACTGTGGGCTAATCGCCGCTGTGGGCTCATAACCACATAGGTAAGCGCGTTGCTTCGCAGCGGAGGGCCGTTTTCATTGATTTTACGAATCGCAAGCACGGTAGCCACTGTCGGTGCACTAATCGCTGCAGCAAGGGCAAGAGCTTGTGCAAAAAGGTCTGGCTTCAATACCATCAGCCCTGCTCCTCCAAGCAGCCCCAACACAAAAGCTGCAAGTGTAAGCAATGGAATGAAATAAGAAATCATCAAGGATACTAATGCAACTGCACCAACAACCGAAATTAGCTTGAAATAACGCTGAAAGGATGAATCAACAACCTCAAAGGCAGTAGCTTGTCCTAAGCTAAAGCCATTATCTTTTATTTGCTCAACAGCTCCCCCAGGTTCGCTAAGACTTGTAATCAGGTTATCGAGGGAATCTGTAATCTGCGCCTTCGTAGTATCACGCGACGGAATTGTATTCAGATAGATCATCCGAATATTACGATCCTTAGTCGCAAGTGCGAAGCGGTCGGAAATCACTTCCGGAGACAAGGAGGAATCACCTTCACTAAGTGAATACAGCCGTGTCACATTATAATCCAGCAGATAGGCTAGCTTATTAAAACCCTTTTGCTGTTTCTTAATATTTTCAATGGCCGCAATTCCCATTCCATGCTGCTTAAGGAGATCCGCGAATTGGGTCACACTGTTCAAATCCTCGTCATCTGTGTAACCTTTGACAGATTCACCTTCAAACAGGATCCGTTTGACGCCCAGCTCCTCGTAACGATTCAACAGCTTCTCCACAGAGGCCTCATTGTACGTCAGAGAGTCAACCAGACGAGGGACGATATTGAAGCCTTGGTCATGCAGCATCTCCAGTGTGAACGGATCTGGCTGTAGCGGTTTCAGTGTGGCATCTTCAAGTGGAGTCTCGATGATAAGCCCCTGCTGTCCGCGAAAGGTCCAATCTTTTGTAGCGATACCCAGAGAACTAAATGCTTCCCGAATTAGCGGCGACAAGGCCGTATTATTCTCCGGACTGCTAAAGAGGACGTATGTATAGTTCTCGTTCTCCGGGATAACGCTCTCTGTAAGATTTGCTATATCTGTTGCACCCCAGAGCATTAGTCGGCGGGCCTTGCGTAAATCATCAAGTGTGCTCTCATAAATTGCCATACTCTGTACGCCAGCATCCTTCAAGCGAACAAGCTGCTCGGCAATATAAGTCTGTGGATTAACGCGGTAACTGGCAACTTCAACCAAATCGCGATAATCAAATACAAATTCAACCGTTTTGGAAGATTTCTCCGTCTGCAGGCGGTCATAGACGACAGGCAAGGCTGCTATTACGCCAACCACGACTATAATCCATAGCCATTTCCGCGAAGATATACTCCAACGTTTCCATTTCTGTTGCACCAAATGTACCTCCTTCTAGATAATTGTTTATATTCAGGGCAAAAGCCTGGTGTACCGAGCGCAGCTACCAAGAAGTTGTGAGCATATTGTTGTGTTTTCAGCTCAGGCCCCCTGCTTCACCACGTCAGCACCAGACTTTTTAGGGAAAAGATCATTTATTGTTTATTAGTTCCCGTCAACACGGGCCATAACCTGCTGCGCGAGCGTGGCTACCTTGTCCTTGGCATTCTGCAGGGATTCCCCACGTACCGCAAAATAGACCTTGATCTTCGGCTCTGTACCGGAAGGGCGCAAGCAGAACCACGAACCGTCAGCCAGCAAATATTTCAATACATTCTCTTTCGGCAGCCCATTAAGTCCTAACGAATAATCCAAAATCTCGCTTACGGCTGAACCTGCCATTTCCTGCGGCGGATTACTGCGCCAATCATTCATGATTCCTTGGATTTGTGCAACTCCATCTTTGCCCTTTAAAGTACGGGATTCCAAGCTTTCTAGGAAATAACCGAACTGCTCGTACAGCTCTTGAAGAACTTCATATAAGGTTTTCCCCTGCGCCTTGTAATAAGCCCCCGCTTCAGAAATAAGCATTGCGGCTAGAACGGCATCCTTATCTCGAGCATAGTTACCGGCAAGGTAACCATAGCTCTCTTCATAGCCAAAAAGGAAGGTATACTCACCGAACTGTTCAAATTGGGTCATCTTTTCCCCAATGTATTTGAAACCGGTCAATGTATTGAATACAGTAGCGCCATAATGGGCAGCTACAGCCGCGCCCATCTCGCTCGTCACGATGGTCTTCACAACAGCACCGTTATCGGGCAGCTTGCCTTGTTCCTGCAAACGGCTTAGATAGTAATGAATCATCAGCGCGCCAGATTGATTGCCAGACAGAACTACAAACTTGCCTTCGTTATCGCGGACTACAGCTCCCATCCGGTCTGCATCAGGATCGGTACCAATCAGAAGATCGGCATTCAATTCTTCACCCAGCTTCATACCCAGTGTAAAAGCCTCCCGCTCCTCGGGATTCGGTGATTTCACTGTAGAGAACTCGGAATCAGGTTGCTCTTGTTCAGGTACAACATACACCTCTGTGAAGCCGATTTTCTTAAGTACACGGCGGACCGGAAGATTACCCGTGCCATGCAATGGAGTATAAACAATCTTGAAATCACGGCCTAGAGTAGCAGCAATCTCTTCGTGGGCAACACTAACTGCAGCCACGGTATCTGTAAATGCTTCATCTTCCCTCTCATCCAGCCAGTGCAGCATACCTTGTCTCTCTGCCTCTTCCTGAGAGATGCGTTTCACGGCATCGAAAGAATCGACCTGTAGTATGTAGGAAATGACCTTCTCTGCTTCGTCTGGCACAAGCTGTCCGCCTTCTGCATTGTATACCTTATATCCATTATATTCAGGAGGATTATGGCTTGCAGTAATAACTATGCCACCTGTTGCCTTCAGATATCGAACACTGTACGATAGCTGTGGTGTAGAGCGCAGGGATGGGAAAAGGTGAGTTTCAATTCCATTGCCTGCCAGTACCAGGGCAGCTTCCAATGTGAATTCCGGTGAGAAGCGGCGGGAATCGTGGGCAATCACCACAGAGGGTCTGCCTTCTCCAGTATGTTTCTCCAGAATATACTTAGCGAAGCCTTGAGTTGCCCGGCCTACTGTGTACCGGTTGATGCGGTTGCTGCCTGCACCAATAACACCTCGTAAACCGCCTGTACCAAACTCCAGATCTCTGTAAAAGCGTTCCTCCAGCTCCTGAGGCTCATTCTCCAGAGCATTCAGCTCCGCCTTAGTGTTGTCATCAATAGAAGGGTCCTGCAGCCAGCGTGCTAACGTCTCTGCGGCTTTTGGGCTTAATTGAGTCATATGAAAATCTCTCCTTCTCCAGGTATGATTTAATAATATGTGTTTAGCTAAGCGCAAACATAATTTCTCCAGAAGCCACAACTTTCCCGTCTACCTTGGCTGTAGCTTGTCCTTTCCCGATGCTGCCTTTAAGTCGGGTAATCTCTACTTCCAGTACAAGTGTATCTCCTGGCACTACCTGACCGCGGAACCGGAAACCGTCCAAGCCTGCCAGAAAGCCGATTCTTCCCCGATTAGCTTCCAGTCCCAAAATAGCAACTGCCCCAACCTGAGCCAGTGCTTCTGTAATCAGTACACCTGGCATAACCGGGTATCCCGGAAAATGACCTGCAAAAAAGGGTTCATTTACTGTTACATTCTTGATCCCGACAGCTCTTTTACCCATTTCAATTTCGGTGATCTTGTCCACAAGCAGAAATGGGGGACGATGGGGGATTATTTCTTGAATTTGTTTAATATCCAGCATTATAACAAAACTCCTTTCGGATGTAACCGCGTCTTAGAACAAGCTGCCGCTGCAACTTTTTACAGTTATTCTATACCGGTCTGCATAAATATAGGCAGCTTCGGCAAAAATTATATATATCCTTCACCACCTGCAGAAGTGGAGGTTGAGATAAGGGGCTTTCTCCACCGCACGCGGCAGCCTGGCGGAGAGGGCCCTTTTTGCTTGGCCTAAGTCCCCCATCATTATACATTTTTCAGTATAAAAAAGAAAACTCCCTTATACAAAAAGGGAGTTCTGAATCAGCCATATTTATGGAGCAAAAACTAAATCATAGACATGCTTCCAAGTGCTCCATAGAAGCACATCACTAAATTCTCTCTTACCGAGCACGACATAACCGGTCACCAGACCGCCTGCCAGAGCCGCTACAAGCAGCAAAGGAATCAAAAACCACTGGATAATAGTCCATTTCGATATTCCGCGCTTCCGCACCGGCTCTTTGTCAACTTCCGGTTTGTCATTTTCCTGACGATTCATTCCTTCACCTACCCGCGCAAGTTATTAGCCAGACCAGCCATTTGGTCACTGGAGGTAAGCGCCCGCGCCGCCAGCTGGTATGTGCGCTGGATCTGCATCAATTCGGTCATTTCCTTACTCAAATCGACGTTGGATTGCTCCAGCCATCCTGATCGCACTCCAACTGCCGAAGCCTCACCTGCAGCTCTTTGTATAAAAGCCTGCTGTGCCGTGACTCCGTCAGCGAGCACATAGAAATTACCATCTACTGCCTGTAGAGCATTCTTGCTCAGCGGCTCTACAATCATTATTCTACCTGCTACCTGAACAGTATCGCTCTCGTTTTTCTTCGTCAATACCTGTCCACTCTCATCAATAGCAGCACTTACACCCACAGGTACTGTTAATGGATTGCCATCTGTGTTCAATACCTTATTGCCCGTATTATCTACCAGTACCATATTCTTTGCATTCGTTGTATCCGGAATAAAATGAAAATCACCTTGGCGAGTATAGGCGGTAGCACCATTGACCTGAACTCCGAACAAACCGTTGCCCTGCAGCGCCAAATCGGTCGGTTTACCCGTTTCCTTCAATGGCCCCTCATCCCAATTGCTTGAAACCGTGGGTACACGGACACCATAGCCGATGTTAAAGCCGAGCGGCGTGCCTCGGCCTGGTTGCTCATAATCAGCCGACTGTTGCTGTACACGGGTTAGCACATCTTCAAACGAGCCCTCTTTGCTCTTATAGCCGTTCGTATTTACATTGGCTATGTTGTCTGCAATAATATCGAGCCGTTGCTGAAGACTGGACATAGAGACTGTTGCACCGATCGTCGAATTGTTCATTGATCAAACCTCCTCAAAGCTTTACGAATAAAGCTCACTTTGTGAGCTATACTCTACCAACTTCATTAACAGCCTTCTGCAGGCTAGAATCATAAAACTGTATAACCTTCTGATTCGCTTCATACGCACGGTACGCAGCATTTAAATCTACGGTAGCCTGGGTAGCATCTACATTAGAATTCTCCAGATATCCTTGACGCACCTGCATATTATCCGTGGCAGCAGAATTCCGGATACCAGCAGCGCCAGCGTCATCAGCGTGGAATACACCGTTACCGTCACGCACCAGCTCCTGTGGTTTCATGACTACACTAACACCTAGCTTAATCCCTGAGGGAAGCCCTGTAGCCGAATTCAGCAAATTACCCTGTCCGTCCACTTTAAGGTTGTCCTGCGGCTCTGTCAAGACTATCGGTTTACCGTTAGCATCAAGGACCTTGAAACCGCCTGCACTAAGTACATCGCCGGTAGCAGTCACCGAAAAGCTGCCGTTTCGTGTATACAAGTTGTTACCCTCATTATCTTGAACAGTGAAAAAGGCCTGCGGCTGATAGGTAACCTCGCCATTAGCATTTATATTCTTGCCTGAACCATCAAAAGACATATTGGCACCGGTAGTAGGATCTGCCACCTGCAGATCGGTAGATAAAGCGAAATCTATCGATTTGCCGCTCTGAATCAAATCACCCTGCAAATATTGAGATACCGATTGTTCTGCGAATACGCCTGTATTCAGACGTCCGATTGTTTTACTTGTACCATTGTTATTCATAGCGGAGATCAGTACATCCGGAAAAGCATGGCTTATGCTGTCAACTTGCTTGTAGCCTGTTGTATTTAAATTGGCAATATTTTGAGTTGCTGTATCATGTCTACGCTGTTGCGTAATCATACCAGCAGCGGCCGTATATAATCCTCTTATCATTGAAGGCAATTCCCCTTCCTAATTCTCCTGATATCTTATATTATCGGCTGCTTAGAACTTTTTCTTAACGACCTTGTCCAAATGATCCAACATAATTCCAGTTCCCTTTACTACACAGTGCATTGGATCTTCCGCCACCCAAACCGGAACACGCAATTCCTGAGACAATAGCTCGTCCAACCCGTTAAGCAATGCTCCGCCGCCAGTTAGAACTACCCCACGATCAATAATATCCGCAGACAGCTCTGGTGGTGTACGCTCCAACACGGATTTGGCTGCCGCTACGATAGCGGAAATAGGGTCCCACAGCGCTTCTTTTACCTCGCTAGAAGAAATGGTAAGCGTCTGGGGAAGGCCGCTAACCATATCCCGACCACGAATGTCCATCTCAGCCTTCATACCTCCAGGACGAACAGAACCGATTGTAACTTTGATATCCTCTGCAGTGCGTTCACCAATTAACAATTTATACTTCTGTTTGATATATCTTAAAATGGCCTCATCGAACTTGTCCCCTGCGACTTTAATAGAGGAGGCGGTAACGACGTCGCCCATAGACAGTACGGCTACATCCGTCGTTCCGCCGCCGATGTCGACGACCATGTTTCCGCTTGGCTGATAAATATCCATTCCCGCTCCGATCGCAGCGGCTTTAGGCTCTTCCTCTAAGAAGACTTCCTTAGCTCCGCTGCGTTCCGCCGCTTCCCGGATGGATTTCTGTTCGACGGATGTTATATTCGTAGGGGCACAAATCAATATACGGGGTCGCGAATACCAAGTACGGCCGCCAACGCGGTCGATGAAATACTTCAGCATCATTTCTGTGATTTCAAAATCAGCAATAACACCATCTCGAAGAGGACGGATCGTTATGATATTCCCAGGTGTGCGTCCAACCATGCGACGTGCCTGCTCTCCCACCGCAAGGACTTTCTTCGTATCACTTTCAAGTGTGACCACGGAGGGTTCATCCAGAACGACTCCCCTCCCTTTAACATGAATGAGCACATTGGCCGTGCCGAGATCGATTCCGATATCCTTGCTAAACATAATGAAAGAGCCCCCAAAGTGTTATTTTAGATAAAAACAGAAGTTATATAGACTGAACTCAAGAATGTAAATCCTAGCGTTTGGGGACACTATCTAGCTTTGAAAAATCCGTAAACGCCCTGCCTTATTCCAGAGTTCATCATATATAGTACTAAATTTAAAAATACCATACTTTAGGGGAAGTATACAATGCATTAAAACTGAATTATTGCTTAATATTTCCGAAAATGTTATTGCTTTGAGGCTACTGCAACTTCGCGCTTTTTACCTGTCGTTTTTTTATATTTAATTTTTGTGGCTTCTCCCCCCCGAAGATGACGGATTGATTTGTGATATTCAAGAATGTGCTTTACTTGATCGGCCAGATCTGGGTTGATCTCTGGCAGACGCTCGGTCAAATCTTTATGCACCGTGCTTTTTGAAACGCCAAATTCCTTGGCTATGGTCCGGACCGTGTGCCTGGTTTCCACGATGCAGCGTCCGATTTTGATCGTACGTTCCTTGATGTAATCGTGCACGCTCCCGCCTCCCAACTGTGGATAGTTTGGTACATTATATGAGGGGCGGGCCTATATATTCACGCTTTCAGGACATGACAAGCTGGGGGAGGCTCATTTTATTTAATGGACAACTATAGAAATGGCAAAATAAGCCTGCTTAAATCGTAAAAAAGTCATTTGGGACGCAAAAAAACAGGAAGCTTTCGCTTCCTGCGGATAATGTATTAACGCTGCGGCAACAAATCTGTAGGATTTACTACCTTACCATCCTCGTATACCTCAAAGTGCACATGATTTCCAAGGCTCTTCTCAATCTCACTGCGTCCAGCTGTAGCAAGACTGTCTCCCTGCTTCACTACATCACCTTGCTTGACCTTGGCATCACCCAAACTTTGATATACCGTCTTCAGACTACCCGGATGGGTAATTTCGATAATGGTTCCGAAGATTGTGGCATCTTTCTCTACTCTGGTTACCTCACCGCTGAGCGCTGCCTTAACGTCAAACGTCTTATTGTCTTCACGGGCAATATCAACTCCGACATTCGGCACGAAGGTGTCGTTATATTGCACCATGGCCTCAACATGATTCTCTTCCGAACCATTCTCATCATAGAATGGCTTAACTACTTCTACATCACCTGGATTGTCAACTGGCCAAGCCAGGCTTTCTGCTGAAGCAACAACCTCCAAAGCATCTGGATCGCTGTTCACAGCGCCAGTCTCTCCAGCGGTAGTCCCCGCATCTTGTGAACCGACGGCGGCGGTGTCCGGAGTCAGCGGCTTCTGGGCCGCATTATCCTGATAGACCCACACCATGGTTAGTATAATTGCCGCTGCCGCCGTGTAGACTGCCGGAAATACCCACCGTTTGGATAACAGTCTGCTCCATGAAGAAGGCTTTGCGCCTAAATCTCCCTGCACTTTTTTGAGAGATTCATCATGGTTTGATTTGTTTTTGTCTTGTTCATTCATATGTTTATCACCTCAGTAACCAGTGTTACCGGGTGTTCGTCTTTTATACGTATCTTCCAAGTTATTTTTTCAGAAGAGTTGAGACTTGGCAAAATGATATTCCGCTATAGTAGTGTTTGAGAATCTGAGTTGCCGTGCTGCCTTCTTTGGCCATCCCGTTCGCCCCCCACTGACTCATGCCTACTCCATGCCCATTGCCGTATGTGGTAATGTAAATTTCATTGCCTTTGCGCTTCCAGGTAAACTGGCTGGACCGAAGTCCCAGCTTCTCGCGAACCTCCCGCCCGGTGAACACAGTCCCCCCGATCGAGATTTCCTTGATCCGGTGTCCGGTAGTGAGGGATAGCAACTCCATGCTTAATCCGGATGAAGAGACTGACTGCGCTTTTACAGAGTGGGCAATATCCTTAGAAGCGGGGATTGCTGTATTCGCCACACCAAGCTTGCTTAGTAGTTCTGAATTGCTGAATGTATAAGTCACTGCTAAATTAGGTGTTATCTCTTTCTCCCAAGGGCTCTCCACGCTCCGCAGGTACGGTACAGCCGCATTCCAGTAATCCTCCGAGTTCTCGGTGTATCCGCCACTAGAGGCGAAAAAGGATGCCGTGATCGGCTGTCCTTTATAGGTCATTATGATCCCGCGCGTCTCCAGAACCGCGCGGCGAAGTTTCGCCAGCTCGGCGCTCTTGCCGCCGTGCGGCCACTTCCGTTCCAGCGTGGCCGCCGATATATAAGCCTGATGGCTTATTGTATCGGTTACATCCGCACCCGGAACGGGAACGCCGCTGACGTCGCCTGCCAGCAGGCGGCGGACGATAAAGGTGCGGGCCGCTACGGCCTGCGCTTTGAGCGCTTCGAGCTCAAAGTCGGCCGGCATCTCGGCCGCAATCACGCCGCTGACGTACTCTTCCAGCGGCAACGTCTCTATTTGTCCGCTCTGCGACAAATAGACAGAGACCTGCGGCTGCGCGGCTTCCTCCGCAGCCGTTCCCGGCTGCGCCGGGTCGGCCGTGGCGGACGGCACGGCCACAGGCACGGGTTGTCCATGGCGCAGCGGGACAACCGCCAGTGGCAGCAGCAGCGCCGCCAGGAGAGGCGCTGCGAGCCAGGCGGCAGCTCGCAGTCGCCTGAAGCGGGGAGCGCCTCTGTGCGAATGCCACGGCGTTGTCATTTTACGCCGGAAATAGCGGGAATCTTTCATCTCTATGGCTCCTTCCTCGCTCAATGGTGATTCTTATAGATATGAATTTCTAACAACTGCTAGAACACATCTAAGAGAAAGAGAGTAGACGGAAACTCTGTATAAACACGCAAAAAAGACCAAGCCGCATGATTGCAGCTTGGTCTGATCGACAAATTAATTGATATTATACCCAGGACGGTTGAATCTGAAAGCGTGGCTTAGCCTCTTCGCTTTTGTACGATTCACTTTTGACAGCTTCCACTTTAAAAGTTTCTTCTTTCACAGTAGGTACTGCTGTCTCTTCCATTGAAATACGCCAAATATCAGCACCAAGGCCTGACAACTTCTCTGCCAAATGCACATATCCGCGATCAATATGATGTGTGCCGCTAACTTCCGTAGTGCCGTCGGCCACAAGACCAGCCAGAATAAGTGCCGCACCTGCACGCAGGTCTGTAGCACATACCTTAGCTCCAACCAAATTGGCATTGCCCGTAACAATCGCAGAGCGACCTTCGATCTTAATTTCTGCATTCATGTTATGAAATTCATCTACATGCATAAAACGATTCTCAAATACCGTTTCTGTAACTACGCTGGTACCTTCCGAACGGAGCAGCAAGGCCATCATTTGTGACTGCATATCCGTAGGAAAACCAGGATAAGGGAGTGTCTTCAAATCCACAGCCTTAAGCGGCTTGTCACTAATTACGCGAATGCCGTTCTCATCAGGAATAATGGTTACACCCATTTCTTCCATCTTGGAGATAACTGGACCTAGATGATCAGCAATGGCGCCTTCCACATATACATCGCCGCCCGTAATTGCTGCAGCTGCCATATAAGTGCCCGCCTCAATGCGGTCAGGAATCACATGATGTCTTGTGCCATGAAGCCGCTCGACGCCTTCAATACGGATAACGCCTGTTCCAGCACCACGGACAATACCGCCCATGCCGTTAATATAATTCGCTAAATCAACAATCTCCGGCTCTTTAGCAGCATTCTCTAATACGGTCACGCCTTCAGCCAATGATGCCGCCATCATTATATTTTCGGTCGCTCCTACGCTCGCTACATCCAAGTACAATTTAGCTCCGCGCAGCCGACCGTTAATTTTCGCTTCAATGTAGCCCTGGCCAAGACTAATCTCAGCACCAAGCGCTTCAAATCCTTTTAAATGCTGGTCAATGGGTCGTGTGCCGATTGCACAGCCGCCAGGCAAGGAAATACGTGTATGACCAAATCTTGATAAAAGAGGACCCATTACTAAAAAAGAAGCTCTCATCTTACGTACCCATTCATAATCTGCTTCACAAGAGGTGATATTTCTGGCATCGACCTCAATAATATCATTGTGGTATGTAACACCCGCACCCAGAGACTCTAACACCTTGCTAATTGTCATTACATCATCAAGAGGAGGTGCGTCCACAATGATGCTTATTCCTTCTTCGGCCAATAAAGAGGCGGCTATGATCGGTAGTACGGAATTTTTCGCGCCGCTAACTTTCACGGTCCCGGTCAATCTGTTGCCACCGCGGACGATAAATTTACTCATTTTCGGTTTCCCTCCGCGTTCATTATTCTCGAATACAATGTTAAATTCCCTGTTCATACATCAATTACTAAATAAATGAATATTCCTGTCATGAGTCAAATACATTCCTTAAAGTTCAGTGTTGACATAATAAAATATTATTATTCGACACCTTTTTGCATCATAGGTCTATGAGACATATAACCAAACCACCAGCTATTAAAACATATTACGGATCTGTCCGCTCCAGCCCATGTACTCCAGCAGAAACCCCGCCACGAAGTGGCCCAGGACAATAGCTAGCAGCAAATGCAACAGCCGCCCCTGAGGACTCTTGGGATATCTTATGACCAACTCGAGCTTAAGGTTCTGCAAAGCCCACCAAGATATTGCCACACAGAACAGAGATACGGTCATTGAGACCACACCACTGCTGCCGATTGTGCTTAACAACTCCATGTTAACCCCCCGTGTCTCTACATTACTCGGAAATCGACTCTTACATCATACTTGCGTAGGGGAAAAGAATCCAGTACTTTTACACAATTTTAAACAATTTACCCGCAATATCCAAGGAAAACACGAGATGTTCACTTTCATTACCGATGAAAACGGTAAGAAGATACGGCTTTGGCGCCCTTTATAAGGACGGCACCCGTTTCTTCGAGAAATAGAAGGATAATTTATTGTGTGAAACATATAAATTATTATATTTTAAAAAAACAGCCAAGCCATAGGCTTGACTGCTAAGTATTCTACTGTTGCCCTTTTCCTGTGGACACTTTAATCCGTGTAACAGCGCGTTGCAGCGCCAATTCTGCACGGCGGTGATCAACATCATCCTGTTTACTCCGCGTCTGCAGACGGCGTTGTGCCCGCTCTTTAGCAGCTTCAGCACGCTCAATGTCGATATCTTTAGGCAGCTCAGCACTTTCAGCCAGTACCGTTACCTTGTCTTTGTGCACTTCAACGAAACCGCCATGAACGGCAACAATGATTGTAACACCATCCGCTTTGACGGACAACGGAGCAACCTGAAGTGGAGTCACAAGCGGAATGTGTCCCGGCAAAATACCCAAATCGCCATCGGCTCCCTTTACCGTCAAGCTATTAACCTGCTTGGAGTAGACAAGACGCTCCGGCGTGACAATTTCCAACAAAAAGGTATTCACTTCCATTCCTCCTTAAAGCTTTACGAAGTAAAGCTCGCATCGAAAGCATCATCTTAGCTTTACGAAGTAATACTTACTTCGAAAACAATATCTTAGCCTCACGAAGTAATATTCACTTCGAAAGCATCGTCTTTGCTCAGGTTACAGCGTTTTTGCCTTTTCAACTGCTTCTTCAATAACGCCCACAAAAAGGAAAGCTACTTCTGGAAGATCATCATGCTTACCTTCTAGAATTTCCTTAAAGCTGCGTACGGTTTCTTTAATCGGCACATATTTACCTTTGAAACCTGTGAACTGCTCAGCTACGTGGAAAGGCTGTGATAAGAAACGCTCAACCTTACGAGCGCGAGCCACAATAACCTTATCTTCTTCACTCAATTCATCCATACCCAAAATGGCAATGATGTCCTGAAGCTCGGTGTAGCGCTGAAGCAGCTGCTTAACGCCTTGAGCCACATTATAATGCTCTTCACCAACAATTTCCGGAGCCAACAAACGCGAGCTGGAAGCCAATGGATCAACCGCCGGGAAGATCCCTTTTTCAGAAATTTTACGTTCCAAGTTGGTAGTTGCATCCAAGTGGGCAAACGCCGTTGCCGGAGCGGGGTCAGTATAATCATCCGCTGGTACGTAGATCGCTTGAATGGAAGTAACAGAACCTTTTTTGGTGGAAGTAATACGTTCCTGCAACTGACCCATTTCTGTAGCCAACGTTGGTTGATATCCTACTGCAGATGGCATACGGCCAAGCAGTGCAGATACTTCGGAACCCGCCTGAGTAAAGCGGAATATATTATCGATGAAGAGCAACGTATCGCGGCCTTCTACATCACGGAAATATTCCGCCATAGTCAGACCTGTCAGAGCTACACGCAGACGTGCGCCTGGAGGCTCATTCATTTGTCCGAATACCATTGCTGTCTTCTTGATAACGCCAGACTCCGTCATTTCATGGTACAAGTCATTACCTTCACGCGTACGTTCACCAACACCTGCGAATACGGAGATACCGCCGTGTTCTTGAGCGATGTTATTGATTAGCTCCTGAATGGTTACCGTTTTACCAACACCAGCACCACCGAACAGGCCAACCTTACCACCCTTGGCATACGGCGCGAGCAGATCGATAACCTTTATTCCAGTTTCCAGAATCTCCGCTTGTGTCGACAATTCATCGAATGTCGGAGCAAGACGGTGAATTGGGTTTCTTTCAGCAACAACTTCGCCACCGTTATCAATAGGATTGCCCAGCACGTTAAACACTCGACCTAACGTCGCGACACCCACCGGAACCGAAATTGGACTTCCCTGGTCAAACGCATCCAGACCGCGAACCAGTCCATCTGTGGAAGACATGGCAATACAACGTACCACGTTATCTCCCAGATGATTGGAAACTTCAAGGGTCAGATCAATCTTGCGGCCATTATCCAAGCTTGTTTCAATTTTAATAGCGTTGAATATCTCGGGCAGCTGGCCGCGTTCGAATTCAATATCCACAACCGGACCCATAATGCTTACAACGCGTCCTTTATTCATCTTAAATTCCCTCCTTGAAAGCTGTTACTTAAGAAGAAACTACTGTACCGCAAGTTAGGAGCATCCTCTCCCGAAGGGAGTATTACAGCGCATCTGATTGTACGGCACTCGTTTCTCATAAAATAAAAGGCAAAGTCAAGCACTCAGCTCTACCTCTCTAATACTTTAGGACTGCGCGTTCGCACCGGCCACGATCTCGGTAATTTCCTGCGTAATTGCCGCCTGACGAGCGCGGTTGTACGTAAGTGTAAGTTCTCCGATCATTTTCGAGGCGTTCTTCGTAGCACTACCCATCGCTGTCATCTTCGCACCCAGCTCACTGGCCTTGCCATTCAGAATTGCGCTATAAATCAAAGTTTCGGCATATTTGGGAAGCAATACTTCCAATACACCTTCCGGTGATGGCTCATATTCATACATTGCACTTACTCCATGCTGCTCTTTCTTCCCAACAGTCTCCATCGGCAGTAGCCGATCTACGGTTGGTTCTTGAGTCATTGCATTAACAAAATGATTATAACAAAGGTACAACTCATCAAATACACCCGATTCAAACTGCTGCACTGCGGAGTAGGCAATCGACTTGATGTCAGCAAACGTTGGTGCATCAGAAAGCTCGGTTACTTCCTCAACAATCGGGTACTCACGGCGGCGCAGAAAATCACGGCCCTTACGGCCGATCACAAATATGCCGTACTCGTCTTTGGATTTGTGTTTCTCCGCGATGAGCAATGTCAATTTACGCAAAATATTAGCGTTATATCCTCCCGCAAGCCCTCTATCTGAGGTAACGATAAGATAAGCTGTTTTCTTCACAGGGCGGCTGACCAGCATAGGATGCTTGATGCCCTCTGAACTACCAGCGATACTCGTTACGACCTCCTTAAGCTTCTCTGAGTAAGGACGGGCCGCTTCTGCTTTCTCCTGCGCTTTTCTCAGCTTGGAGGCAGCTACCATCTCCATCGCCTTTGTGATCTGTCGGGTGTTCTGAACGCTCTTGATTTGACGTTTAATATCACGCATGCTTCTTGCCATGATTTCACCACCTCAAAGCTTTGACGAAGTCAAAGCTAACTTCGTAAGCATATTCTTAGCTTTGACGAAGAGCTAACTTCGTAAGCATATTCTTAGCTTTGACGAAGAGCTAGCTTCGTAAGCATATTCTAAACTTTGGCGAACCAAAGCTCTCTTTATAAGTTCTCAATCATCGACTAAAACTTAGCTAGTAGCAAAGCCCTTTTTAAACTTATCAATAGCGGCTATTAGAGCAGCTTCGTTATCTGCAGTTAAATCCTTTGTATCCGTGATGGATTTAATGACTTCAGCCACACTGCTTTCCATGAATGCCAGAAATTCCTTTTCAAAACGTTTTACGTCCTTAACTGGAATATCATCGAGGTGACCCTTTACAGCCGTGTACAAGCTGAGGACCTGATGCTCAACAGACAAAGGCTGGTTCACGCCTTGCTTCAGAACTTCCATCATGCGGGCACCACGGTTTAGACGGGCTAGTGTAGATTTATCGAGATCAGAACCGAACTGTGAGAACGCCTGAAGTTCACGGTATTGGGCAAGATCCAGACGGAGGGAGCCAGCAACCTTCTTCATTGCTTTGATCTGCGCAGAACCACCTACACGCGATACAGAGATACCAACGTTAATGGCAGGACGTTGACCGGAGTAGAACAGGTCTGATTCAAGGAAAATCTGACCGTCTGTAATCGAAATTACGTTCGTTGGAATGTAAGCCGATACATCGGAGGCCTGTGTTTCGATAAATGGCAGAGCGGTTAATGAACCACCACCAAGCTCATCGCTAAGCTTAGCTGCACGTTCCAGAAGACGGGAGTGCAAGTAGAACACGTCACCAGGGAAAGCTTCCCGGCCCGGTGGACGACGAAGCAGCAAGGATAATTCGCGATAAGCGGAGGCTTGCTTCGAAAGGTCATCATAAATGATAAGCACATGCTCACCTTTGTACATGAAATATTCACCCATTGCACAACCTGCATATGGAGCAATATACAACAGCGGGGACGGCTCAGAAGCCGAAGCGGTTACGATAATCGTATAATCCAAAGCGCCATGCTTGCGTAAAGTTTCTACAACCTGTGCCACCGTAGATTGTTTTTGGCCGATGGCAACATAGATACATTTCATCCCGTTGCCTTTTTGGTTAATAATTGCATCAATTGCGATCGCTGTTTTACCTGTTTGACGGTCACCGATGATAAGCTCGCGTTGTCCCCGACCAATCGGCACCATGGCGTCAATGGCTTTTAGACCAGTCTGCATCGGTTCATGAACCGATTTACGATCGATAACACCCGGAGCATTGTTCTCTACCGGACGGAATTCAGTCGTAACGATTGGACCTTTGCCATCAAGTGGCTGACCAAGCGCGTTGACTACACGGCCCAGCAGCGCATCGCCAACTGGAACCTGCATAATTTGTCCTGTGCGCTTTACTTGGTCGCCTTCACGAATTGCTGTGTACTCACCCAGAATAACAACACCAACGTTGCTTTCTTCTAGATTCAGTGCCATACCCACTACTCCGTTGGAGAACTCAAGCAGTTCGCCTGCCATTGCGTTTTCCAGACCGTAGACACGGGCGATACCGTCGCCGACTTGAATAACGGTGCCAATTTCGGCAACTTCGATATCGGATTTATATTGCTCAATTTGACTTTTGATCAAAGTGCTGATCTCTTCAGGTCTGATGCCCAATATCCTCACCCCTATCTTCTATACTTAACATTACTTAACATTAAAGGATTTCTCGAGACGCTCTAATTTGCCGGATAGACTACCGTCGTACAGCGTATCGCCAATCAAAACCTTAAGTCCGCCCAATAAGCTTTCATCAACCACATTCTTGACACGGATTGTCCGTTTCACCAATTGGCCAAATTCGGCAGCTACACTTGCCTGCTCCTCTGGACTCAGAGCATATGTGGAGTACACTGTGGCATCACCGATACCGAGAGCGTCTCCTTCAATCTTGATATACGTTTCCAGCAGTTCAGCAAAAATATCGGTTCTGCCCCGTTCAACCAGCAGTTCTACAGTGTTCATTACCGTTGGCGACACCTTATCTTGAAGTACTGTGCGCAGCACATTCAGCTTGTCGGACTCCGAGATACGCGGCGCAATGATAAACCGTTTCACCTCTTGGTCGTAGTGAAGCACTTCGACAACTGCTCGCAACTGTTCTTCTACTTCAAGCGTAATGCCCTTATCCACCGCCGCACTGTATAGCGCTTTAGCGTAACGTTTGGCAACTACCGTATCGCGGCTCATGATTGGCCTCCTACCTCTTTGAGGTATTGATCAACGAGCTGTTCTTGTTCACCACTCACACTAACTTCTTTTTGCAAGAGCTTGGAAGCGATGCGAACGGATACTGTGCCGATTTCGCTGCGCAGCTCCTCGACAGCTTTCTTCTTCTCGTTCTCGATATCCCGGACTGCTTCGTCCTTCACGCGTGATGCATCAGCTTTGGCTTGCTCCAGAATCCGTTCTACCTGTTGACTGCTGGTAATCTGGGATTGCTGAATAATTGTCTGAGCCTCTTTACGCGCGCTGTTCAGTGCCTGTTTCTGCTCTTCTACATATGCGACCGCCTGTTCTCTGGTCTTCGTAGCTTCATCCATTTGCTGCATAACCAGCTCACGGCGCGTCTCCATTACTGCAAACAATTTGCTGAAGGCATATTTGCTAAGTAGAAAATATAGAATCCCAAAGGCGACAATCGTAAAGATAATATTTGTGTAAACTATTTCCACTTGAGGTCACTCCCTTCCGTTACCGCAGCATGCGGACGTATACAAAAGTAAGGCGCGGATGGCATCGGCCGTCCCCGCCAAACCGTAAATACGGTTTATTAAGTAAACATGATCAGGAATGCAATAACTGTTGCTGCCAAAGGAATAACTTCGACGATACCTACACCGATAAACATTGTTGTTTGCAAGATGTTGCGAGCTTCCGGTTGACGAGCAATAGATTCTACTGTTTTACTTACGATCATACCGTTACCAATACCTGCACCAAGTGCACCCAAACCTACTGCTATTGCTGCTGCCAAAAATTCCATTTGTAAATATCCTCCTTCAAATTTCGGTTCTATTGTGCTTAATGATATAAAATATCTCCCGCAAAGAGAATACGGCTTACTGCCATTCTTTACGACAGTTCATTAATGAGCTTCTTCCTCGTGGATCGTCATCTGTGCGATATACACCATCGTCAGAATTGTGAAAATAAAAGCCTGCAGTGCAGCTACAAAAATACTGAAGCCCTGCCAAATGGCCAGAAACGGTATACTCGCTACTCCCAACTTCAAAATAACGGTTATGAGCACCTCGCCCGCAAAAATATTGGCAAATAGACGAATGGCCAGCGCCACCGGCTTGGACAAATTCTCAATAATATTGAGCGGCAGAAAAATTGGAAACGGTTCGATATAATGCTTAAAGTAGTGTTTGCCATTAAGCTTGATGCCCAGATAATTCATCAATACAAACACGATGATGGCTAGTCCTGCGGTAACGTTGATGTCGGCAGTCGGTGACTTATACCATAAAAGTTCAACGTGATCTCCAGGAACCATATTCCGCGTTGCCTCAATTACATGCCCGAATACTGAAACTGGACCCTCAGTAACTTCTGTAACGACTGAGAACGGTAATCCAAGCAGGTTAGAAACAAAAATGAACAGAATCAACGTCAACCCCAAAGATATGTAGGGCTTCCCTTTCTTCAGATCCATCGCACTGCTGATTAACCCCTCTACAAATTCCACAACCCATTCCATAAAATTCTGAAGTTTGGAAGGATTCTCAACCGAAAGATTACGAACTGACAGCATAACCAGACCGAATACTACTATCGAACTGATCAGAAGCATCAGAACAGCAGACAAATCTATCGGTATTCCTCCGACAAAGATTTTCGGCATATCATGCATAGCATCATCCCCCTTTCTCTTTACTCTGGTTAAAGCTTGTTTCTGATACCCAGATATATCCCTGTAGGTATGGCAAGAAGCTGAGGAATGAATAAACCTAGAATGGTTGCTCCCAACGAGAGATTAATCTTCACCGCGAACATGGTGACCAAAATCGCAAAGCATATCCTTGTGACAAAACCTAGGCTGAATGCATTCCCCTTATTGCTCGCTATCGACTGCGTCACCCGTCGAACCTTTACAGCCAGATAACGGAAGTTTGCAAGTCCCGCCACCAGACCCAAAGTCATGCCCAGCGTAACGTCGCGAGTTTCATGATGAAGTGCCCAACCTATCAGCAATCCTACCATGAGCGCTAACGTCAATTTGGTGACCGTGTTTATCACGGGAGTCATATTATCCATTCTGCTCCCCCAAAAATTTTTTGACTAACAGGACGACGTTTACAATACCCAGAACCATTCCGGCTATAGTTCCGATGGCTAACCAATAATCCGGACCGGCCAAGCGGTCTCTCAACCACCTTGCCACAAAAAAACCCATAATAATGTAAGAAGCTAGTAAAGTCCCTGCGCTTCCAAGTACTAGTGCAGCACGTCCTAAGCTGTCCATGT
Source organism: Paenibacillus monticola (assembly GCF_009664975.1). Taxonomy (GTDB): domain Bacteria; phylum Bacillota; class Bacilli; order Paenibacillales; family Paenibacillaceae; genus Paenibacillus_AQ; species Paenibacillus_AQ monticola. The sequence goes on along the minus strand of NZ_WJXB01000004.1, from coordinate 461,886 downwards.
TTTTTTGTTCCTTCATGGCTACAATCCCAACTAATTTTACTGAATTTCCAGACAGTTTGTCAATTCGTCAAACATTACTCAAAAAAACTCTGAAAAGATGAAAATAATCACAGCAAAACATTCCAAAACCATATAAACCGTACAGTTCTACTGTATGTTGAATTTGGTCTTTGAAAATATCGCTTACAATGTCCATAAATTAATTTGTGAACATTCTGTGAAATTCTTCAGGGCGTTTTTCGTTCACTCCGAAATGGTGCAAAATCGCATTGACAATTCTTTCGGATGCTTTACCATCTCCATACGGGTTGGCGGCCCGGCTCATGGACTGATAGAGCACTTGATCAGTCAGCAGAGCATGTGTCCGTTGATACACCTTCTCCTCGTCCGTTCCCACCAGCTCCAGCGTTCCGGCTTCTATCCCTTCCGGGCGCTCGGTCGTATCACGCAGCACAAGCACAGGAATTCCGTAAGAGGGAGCTTCCTCCTGCAGGCCGCCGGAATCGGTTAAAATCAAGTGGGTATGTGGATAAAAATTGTGCAGATCTACGACATCCAGTGGATCAATTAGCTTAATTCTCGGGTGCCCGCCTAAAATTTCATGTGCCGGTTCCCTAACCGCAGGACTCGGATGCACAGGATAAACAATGGCCACATCTTCAAATTCATCAGCGATTCTTCTGATAGCACGGAAAATATGACGGTGCGGTTCGCCTTGTGATTCTCTGCGGTGCGCCGTCATTAAAATAAGTCTTTTTCCTGAAGCAAAGTCCAGTACAGGATGCCGATAGTCCGGCTGTACGGTATATTGAAACACATCGGTTACCGTGTTGCCTGTGATATAAATACTTGATTCTTTTTTGTTCTCGTGTCTCAGGTTATCAGCTGAAAGATCGGTTGGAGCAAAATGTAAATCAGCTAACACTCCTGTCAATTGACGGTTCATTTCCTCTGGGTATGGAGACAGCTTATTCCAGGTCCGAAGTCCTGCTTCTACATGCCCTACCTGAATTTGCTGCAGAAATGAAGCATAGCTGGCCAGAAATGTAGTCAGTGTATCCCCATGTACAAGCACAAGGTCAGGTTTGGCCTCCTTCAGCACAGGCTCCAATCCTTCCAGCACACGAATGGTAATCTCATTCAATGTTTGACGGTCCTTCATTACATCCAGATCGTAATCCGGGGTGATCTTGAACACTTCCAAAACCTGATCGAGCAGCTCGCGATGCTGGGCCGTTACACATACAATCGTTTCAATATGCTCGGAATGTTTTTTCAGTTCCAACACCAAGGGCGCCATCTTGATCGCCTCGGGGCGCACACCAAAAATCGTCATTACTTTAATTTTAGACATAACCCCTACCCTTTCTTTAAACCCTTCGAAGTTGCCTTGTTGAATAAAGACCTTATGTGTATTACTTCGTTCCGTACAGGCGATCTCCAGCATCGCCGAGTCCTGGTACGATATAACCATGCTCATTTAAATGATCATCAAGTGCAGCTACATAAATATCAACATCGGGATGAGCCGCTTGCACAGCCGCAACCCCTTCTGGAGCAGCAATCAGGTTCATCATCTTAATCTGGGTACATCCCCGCTTCTTTAGCGCTGTAATAGCAGCAATTGCCGAGCCGCCAGTGGCCAGCATCGGATCGATTACGATCAGCTCGCGTTCTTGCACATCAGTAGGAAGTTTAATATAATACTCAACCGGTAGAAGTGTGTCTGGATCGCGGAACAATCCTACATGTCCTACCTTAGCTGCGGGAAGCAGCTTCAGTACGCCTTCAAGCATACCCAGCCCTGCCCGAAGAATTGGAATAAGACCCAGCATTCTTCCGGAAATCACCTTACTCTGTGTCTCAGCAACCGGTGTCTGCACTGTAATGGTCTCGAGCGGAATATCACGTGTAATCTCATAAGCCATCAAGGTAGCTACTTCATCGACATGCTCTCTAAATTCTTTCGTGTTCGTTCTCACATCGCGTATAAATGTTAGTTTGTGCTGAATCAAAGGATGATCGCAAATCACCAATTTTCCCATTAACTTGTCCCTCCGGTAATTGTGAGTCTTATAGCCATAGAAAGCGTTTATACTTCTCTGCGGCTAAATCTTGTTCATTATATCATTCCCTTCACCGCTTTTCACCTATGAAGGAACTGACACTTTTAGTTAGGAAGCAGACGCCGCCATTTACTGCAATCTGCTGCAGCCCGCAAGATACTCGGTAAAGATTAGGAGTTTGCTCAACTTGCTGGATAAATCTCGTGTTTAAATTTGCTTGAATTCAAAAATTTTATACTTTTCACATTTCTTTCACTGATTTTCATTAATTTAATGAAAATTTCATGAACTTTCATGGAACCAATCATTTGGGGAAGCTAAGATTTTTAAACCTAAAGTGTGAACATTATGCAACAACAAAAAAACTCCGCCAAGGTCAATAAGCTGACCTCGCGGAGCAAGAAGAAACGGCTTTGCCGTCCTTTTAGGGATGGCACCCGTTTCTTCGAGAAATATAAGGATAAGTTATCGTCTGAAGCATATACATTCTTATATTTGCAAAAAGAAACACTCGAATATACATACGATACCGCAGCTAATCTTAATATTTTAGGTCGGTGTACAGTGGGTATTGCTCCGTAAGTTCCGCTACTTGGCGGGCAGCTTCAGTCAATTTCACTTCGTCCTCTGGATTCTTCAGAACGTTGGCAATAATACGGCCGATGATTACCATGGCCTGCTCGTCCATACCACGCGAGGTGACTGCAGGTGTACCTATCCGGATGCCACTGGTTACAAATGGACTTGTAGGGTCAAATGGTATAGCATTCTTATTCACAGTGATGCCGACGGAATCCAGTACTTTTTCCGCTACTTTGCCAGTGATATTGAGATTACGGGTATCGAGCAGCATCAAATGATTGTCCGTCCCGCCTGATACAATGTTTACTCCTTCACCTATAAGTGTTTCTGCCAGTATTTTCGCATTCTTCACTACATTCTCAGCATAAGTCTTAAAGGATGGCAGCAGCGCTTCTCCAAATGCCACAGCTTTGGATGCAATCACATGCATAAGAGGGCCACCTTGAGAACCAGGGAATACCGCCTTATCGATTGCAGCCGCCCATGGCTGTCTACACATAATCATACCTCCGCGTGGACCGCGCAAAGTCTTATGTGTTGTAGTTGTAACAAAATGGGCATATGGAACCGGACTCGGATGAAGACCTGCCGCAACCAAACCGGCGATATGTGCCATATCTACCATAAACAGAGCTCCGACATCATTTGCAATAGAGCCTAGCGCTTCAAAATCAATAATACGCGGGTATGCACTCGCACCAGCTACAATTAGTTTAGGACGGTGCTTAAATGCTGCTTTGCGCACTTCATCATAATCGATGAGGAATGTATTCTCTTGAACACCATAGGCTACAAAGTTATACAGCAAACCGGAGGCATTGACCGGACTGCCGTGCGTTAAATGGCCACCATGTGCCAGGTTCATGCCCAGCACAGTATCCCCTGGGTTAAGTGCGGCCAGATACACTGCCATATTCGCCTGAGCGCCGGAATGCGGCTGCACGTTTACATGATCGGCACCAAACAGTTGTTTTGCACGATCACGGGCCAGGTTCTCCACAATATCCACATCTTCACAACCACCATAATATCTTTTGCCGGGATAGCCTTCTGCATACTTGTTCGTAAGCACGGAGCCCATTGCTTCCATAACGGCTTCACTGACGATATTTTCTGAGGCAATAAGCTCAATATTGGCACGCTGACGTCTTAACTCCAGTCCCATCGCTTCCAGTACTGCCGGGTCACTCTTACGCAATTGTTCCATGATTCTTATTTCCTCCTAGTGTTTGTGTTTATATTTTATTGAAGCTCGCTGGTCAATCGCAGAGCTGAGAACCACTAACTTCAGGTGTATGGTATACTGCACGTTCGCCGCCGATCAACGCCGGCCTAGTCCAAGCCGCATTCACTCTAGCCGCACCAATGTAGCGTTGTGTGGGCCGGAAAGGGACTGCCACAGCGCGCAAATGCATACCAATCAACGTCTCCCCAATATCTATTCCGGCATGAGCTTGTACGCTTTCGGCCAGAACAGGATCCGCCATCGAACGGTAAGCAGCGGCAGCCATAGAGCCCCCGGCTCCGGGTATAGGTACAGCAGCAACTTCCTTCAACCCAAGTGACGCAAGCAAAGAGCGTTCCATTACAAGCGCACGGTTCAAGTGCTCACAGCACTGGTATACCGGTTGAAAGCCCCATTCTTCAGCAACTTGGCGTACCCCTTCAAGCAGCTGTTCTGCCACTTCCAGCGCGCCTCCAGTACCAATTCGAACACCAGCGACCTCGCTAGTACTGACTCCGACAACAAGAACTTTTCCAGGCCCAAGCTTGCCAATCTTCGCCAGCTCACGTACCACGGTGGCAGTTACGGCAGTCCAAGAAAGCTCTACTTCCGCCGGATGTTCTGTACTTTCGGTTACATTAGTGGATGCACATTTTTCCCAAGGGTCCTGCTTCACGACTTCGTCCATCTCCTTACCTCCTCACATCATAAACATAGACTAGTTGTAATCAGGTTCATTTTAAACAAAAAAGAGCAGTCCGCAGGTAGCTGCGGATTTGCTCTTTTGCCCAGGCGACCGGCCGTTTATTCCGATGCTCCATCGTGGTTTGATCCACACTTGTCGCCAGTTACACCGGAACCGATATTTGTTCTTTCATATTAATGCAAAGGCCACTGAAAATCAACCTTCATTACAAACGGCGTAAGGATTCCAACTTATCCAGCAGACCGAACAATGCTGTACGGATCTCGGCAGCCGTTAGCTCATAATCTTCGCGGTTCCCTCCAAAGGGATCAGAAATATCGAAGCTTGGAATCCGTTGGCGGATCTCAATAATCCGCTGCAAATCTTCAGCATTCGGTTCCCCACCAAGCGCTAGGCTAAGTTCTGCATCCGCATATAGGCTATCCAGCTCTTTAATATCTTCAGTTACAGCGTCTTCGTCATGCACGTATTCCTTCAGTGTGTAAGTCTTCGTTACCGCGTCCGGGAAATACTGCAGCAAATGCCTTTTATGCCCACCGGTCAGCGTCAATACAAGATCTGCCCAAGAAACAGTTTGCCCCGTTAGCTGAGAGGATAGAATATGGTCATTAATACCTTCATCCCGCAGAATAGCTGCGGCATGTCGTGAAATCGAAGTACCGGAAATGGCAGATACACCTGCAGACCGCACTTCCAGGTCGATTCCGCGTTCCTTTGCTAGTTTCCGTAGAAGCCCTTCGGCCATTGGACTACGGCACGTATTTCCGGTGCAGACGAATAAAATATGCAGCATGCTTTCCACCCCCATGAATATTGAAAGATACTTTCGCCGTTATTGTATCAGAAGATGAACAGTAAGCCAAACGCCAAAAGTATTGCCCCACCCAAGGCTTCACCGTATTCACCAAGTCCGCGGCTAACATGCCGCCCTAGCAGCAAGCCGACAGTCGACATTAAGCCGCCGCAAATTCCAAAGGCCAGCACGGTCAAAAATACACTATTTACAAACATTCCTAATGATACTCCCACGGAAAACGAATCTACACTTACACTTAAAGAAATGAGCAGCATGCCCCAAAATGTCCGGTGACTCGTTCCCCGCATCTCACTGGAAATCGGACGAAAGGAGTTAAAAACCATATGCGTCCCCAGTAGGACAAGCAGACCGCCAGCTGCATAAGCCGTTACCTGACCGAGCAAATGCCCAACGTAACTTCCCGTAAGTAAGCCCAGAAGTGGCATAAGCACATGAAAAAAGGCAATAAGCAGGCTCATTTGCAGCACATGCAGCAGACGAATGCCCTTCATCCCGATGCCTACACCGAGTGAAAAAGCATCCATGCCCAGCGCAATTGCCATTATAGCAATTGTTAGGGTCTGCCCCCATCCGGCATATACTTCACCCATGCCCATTCCCCTACCCCCAAGTCCGTTATATCTTGTACTACAACGATATGCGGACAAGATGGCAATCATGACTGGGTCAGGAATTCGGGAAGAGCCTAGCTAGGTAGGGTTAGAGAGCCGTGTTTAGCCGGCTTCGATTACGGAGCCACCGGCTGCTTTCATCAGCCGGTTCATGATGGCTGCGCCGAGGCCGGTCTCCGGACATGCCTCGGCCAGAATGTAGGTGGCTCCCGCTTCATCGAAGCGCCGCAGCGCGGCATACAGGGAGCGGGCTCCCTCCTCTGGCGAGGATAATGAGCCAAGAGATACAACGCAGGCGGCAGCTTCGGCGGGATACAGGGCCTTATGCTCCGCAAAGAGGAGCAGGCCCGTATTCTCGCCGGCCTGCTGCGCCGCCTGCAGCAGAAGCGTGGCCTCCGCCGCCACGCGTTGCGGCGAAGCGCCGCGCACTACGCCGAGCCAGCCGCGCGGCGCGTAGTGCGTGTACTTCATGCCCGGCGCGCGCGGGCCGGGGCTGCTCCCACCGGCCGCGAATTCCGGGCCGGAGGCAGAGCTAGCATCTGCTGCTGCCGCAGCTGCCAGCTCCACAACAGCGGCAGGCGCTGTATCTACAGCATCCGCGCCCGCTACAGAAGCGAGCTGCTCGGTGGTGATGCCACCGGGACGCAGCACAGCGATCATGCCGTCAGGCTGCACCTGCACGACGGTTGATTCCAGACCGACCCCGGCAGCGCCGCCGTCCAGGACGCCGCCGATATAGCCGGCCAAGTCGTCCAGTACGTGCGAGGCCAGGGTCGGACTTGGCCGGCCGGAGCGATTGGCGCTAGGTGCGGCAACCGGACAGGCCGCCGCACTTAATAGTGCCAAGGCCACCGGATGATCAGGCATGCGTACGCCGACCGTATCCAGACCTGCCGTCACGAGGGGCGATAGAACACCAGACCGGACCGGCAGAACCAGCGTTAAAGGGCCGGGCCAAAAAGCATCAATCAGCGCCTGAGCCGTAGGGTGCACAGCAGTAACAAGCCCGTCCAGAGCACTTCGATCGGCAATATGCACGATTAAGGGATTGTCGGACGGGCGTCCTTTTGCCGCGAATACGGCTTCAACAGCTGCTGTATTCCGGGCGTCTGCACCCAGACCGTAAACCGTCTCGGTGGGAAATGCCACAGTGCCACCCGCGCGTAGCATTTTCGCCGCTTCCGCTATAGCTGAACGGTCTTCCTCCGTCTGCACTAATAAAGAAGCCTCCACTGCTGACTTCAGCTCCCAATATACGGTAGTGCTTATATCGCCGCTCTGCCGCTGAACAGCAAATAAAGAATCTTTAGGTTGTTCCATACTCATCACAGGCTTTCTAAATAATTACTTGCTCTTATTCAAGAAGAAACGGCCCCCAAGGGGAGCCGTTAAGGATCTACTAAGAAAAGAGTAACATATCTTGAAGCAAAACTGTAGATCCAAGAACAGGACTTAAGACCATAATCCACTGATCCAGCTCCAGATGTTTTGCAGCAGCTCCCAGAAGAAGAAACGCACTTTGGGCTCCTTGCCCGCAGTTGATGAATCATCCTCAGTTACTGAAGCCTTCTGCACAGCTTTACCAACCGCTGGTTGCACTTTGTTATCGTCTGCTGCGGAAGCAGCGACTGTCTTCGCCCCTTTGGTCGCAGCAGGAGCGGCCGCATCTCCTGAACCTGCATCTATGAAGCATAATGGAGGAAATAATACGCACCACCAATTTTGTCCCTGGCCCGCACCCAAGGTGATGCGTACCGCTTCATAATCACCAGCCGGGTACACCGTGCCCCCATACATTTTGGTTGGAAAAGGGACGACTCCTAACTCGACATTAAAAGAATACTCTATTCCCCGTTTCGCAAGCTCCGCTCCAACCAGCGCGTTTAGCTCCGGCAGATGGCTTCTAATCAAGGTTCGCGCTTGTTCCAAGCTCTGCGGATCGGCAAGCCCGGACACCCATTGGTTCATTTGCTCGACGATTGTGTCGCGGATTTGCCGCTTGACCAATTGATCCTGTGTTCCATCTGAATTAGCCAGAATGCGCAGCCGGATCGAATCCTTAGGAATCGCTACCTCCGCCACTGCAGCATCGCTTTTTTGACCTTCCCAGGCCATCATGATAACCATAAAGAAACAAATTAAAATGGCAGTATACTTAAAGGTTGTGCGTATGGAATCTTGTAACGAATCGCCGTGATTCGGTTGGTTCATATCCATGTAAAACGGCCCCTCTCCCTCTGAACTCTTATGTGAGTCAGTATGCCCGGAGAAGAGAGTCTGCAAACCTAGCAATCTACTAAATATTGATTTCAGCCCTTTAGTCCCTTAACCTGTGCCGCATAATCCCTGGCTCTTGGCAGCTCATCCTCTATTTCCTGTCCATAAAGATGCACGCTCATCACTATTCCCATACTGGACATATTAATCAGCACTGAAGTCCCTCCATAACTGATAAAAGGCAGCGTAATCCCCGTCAACGGCATCAGACCTATAAAGGCACCGATATTCTCAAGAATCTGATACAGCAACATGGCCACCATCCCGATGATCAGAAACTTCCCACTGCGATCCTTGCTTTCCAGAGCAATCAGGATCATCCGGTGGATCAGAATGAAGAAGAGCAGAAGCAAGAGTGCGGCACCTAAAAATCCAAACTCTTCGGCAATCTGCACAAAAATGGCATCGGTATAGGTATACGGCACCTGATTGGACTGCACAGAGCTTCCCTGCATATATCCTTCACCGCTCATACCACCCGAGGCAATAGCTAGCTTGGCATGCCGGGTATGATAGCTTGCATCATCAGTTGCCAGATCCGGGACAAGCCAAGGATCAAACCGGTCAATCAAATGATCCCGACCCGTAGTTTCTACAATAAACTCCACCACTTGATCATGATAGTGAATATAGCTAAAGACGAACATCAGACTCAATCCACCCACAATAATTAAGCCTATGAGGGCATGGGAAAATTTAATGTTTCCTATCCATAGCAGACCCAGTAGAATAACAATGTAGCTGAGCGCGTTGCCCAGATCATTCTGCACAATAACTATTGCAAAGGGGAGCAGCGTCAACAAACCTAAGGGAACAATCCCTTTCCAGAAGGTAAGCGCGGAACCTTGTTTACGGGCTATTACAGAGGACAGAAAAAGAATCAACACCAGTTTGAACAATTCAGCCGGTTGAAGACTTAATCCTCCTATCTCCACCCAACCTCGAGCCCCATTATGTACTTGGCCAAATAGGTTCACCAGCGCCAATAGTCCAACTCCAAATAGATATAAATAGAGGGCATATTTGATAAATATCCGGTAATCGACAAAGGCAAGCACCACAAAAACGGCAAAACCCAATATGTAATACTTGAGCATTCGCAGATGAAAGCCGTCCAATTCCCTGCCATGGGTTACACTGAATATAGAAAATATACTGACACACATTAGCATAATCAGCACAATTACAATTACACCATCGATTTTCTTAAGCTTTTGCAGCATATGGACGCTCCCAATTCCGCTAGATTCATAACTACCCTAATGATCGAATAGCCCCTCTTTACATTCTATAGGAATAATATCCATAAATAAACAAAAAACCACAAGACCTCATCCACAACAATGAGATCCCATGGTTTAAATTAGTTAGCCTGCTAGTAGCTTAACCCAGTTTGGCTGGCGCTGAATAAAGGCTTGACTTCGGCATGTCATCTTCTACTTCTTGTCCATGCAGGCGTACACTCATTACCAGCCCGATACTGGCCATGTTGATAAGCAATGACGTACCTCCGAAGCTGATGAAGGGCAAGGTAATTCCTGTTAACGGCATGAGTCCGAGGAATGCGCCGATGTTCTCAAATATCTGGTACAGCATCATGGCAACCACACCTACAATCAGAAATGGCCCACCCCTATCTCGACTTTCTAGAGCAATCAGAATCATTCGGTGAATGAGGATAAAATACAGCAGCAATACCAGCGCAGAGCCTACAAATCCAAACTCTTCGGCAATCTGCACAAAGATAGAGTCAGAGTAAGTATACGGTACTCGGTCTGTTTGGACAGAGCTGCCTTCCATGTAACCTTCCCCGCTCATTCCACCTGAAGCAATTGCTAGCTTGGCGTTCTTCGTATGATAGCTCGCTTTTGCTGTCGCCTTATCCGGCACAAGCCAAGGATCAAAGCGCTCCACCCAGTGGGATCGGCCGATATCGGTAAGAAAATCTTTGATTTCATCATGATAATGGATATAGCTCATAATTCCGGCTGCCGCAGAGCAACCAATAATAAGCAACCCGATCAGTGCATGCGTAAACTTGATATTCCCAATCCATAACAGCCCGACCAGAATTACGATATAGGAGAGTGCGTTTCCTAAGTCATTTTGGGAAATGACAAGGAGAAAAGGGACGATGGTGATCAATCCAAGCGGAAATACATCACGCCAGAATAAGAGTTTGTTTTTATTTTTCCGGACAAGCACGGCTGCCAAAAAAAGAATCAAAATCAGCTTGAACAACTCAGCAGGCTGAAGACTCTGTCCTCCGAACTTAATCCAGCCTTGGGCTCCGTTCTGTTCCTTACCAATGAAGCTGACTAGCACCAGGATTCCAATACCAAAAGCATATATATAGAGAGCATATTTCACAATCAATCGATAATCTACAAAAGTCAGGCCAAAAAAGGCAATAAAGCCAAGGATATAAAATTTGATCATTTTAATATGGGACCCATCCAGCTTGTCTCTCCCATGGGTGACACTGTATATGGAGAAGATGCTGACGACCATCAGTAATACTAATATAAGTATGATGACGCCATCGATCTTTTTTATCTTCTGAAGCATGCTGTGCCTCCTTGCTCTAGAGTGGGCTATCCGGATACGCATCTTGCGCATAGATATTTCTATTGTAAAGGAAGGTTCCGTAAAAATGCAATTTCTGCGCTACTAGAACTAGCCTCAGCGCGTTATACCTAATACATGCCGCGCGATCCCCGCGAGGTCATGAATCGTGATGATCTCGCTCCAGTGGCCGGTCGCTTCCAGCAGCGCGGCCACCTGTTCCGCCTGGCCGAGGCCAAGCTCGAAGCCGACTAGCCGCGGTGGTGCCGGGAAGAGCGGCAACTGCTCCATCATGCGGCGGTACGGGTCCAGCCCGTCCGCGCCGCCATCCAGCGCCGTGCGCGGCTCATGGTCGCGCACCTCACGCTGCAGCCCGGCGATCTCTGCGCCGGGAATGTAGGGCGGATTGGAGACGAGAATATCCGTCTCCATCCCCGCGAACGGCTCGAGCAGGTCGCCGAGCCGAAAGTCCACGGCTGTGCCGTGACGCGCTGCGTTGCGCGCAGCCACGGTTAGCGCTGCCGGCGAGATGTCGCCAGCGCAGACCCGCCACGCCGGCGCTTCGGCCGCCAGCGTGACGGAGATCGCTCCGCTGCCGGCGCCGATGTCGACGGCGGTCAGCGACTGCGCCGCAGGCCACAGCTCCGCGCTGTAGCGCAGAATGGCTTCGACGAGCAGCTCAGTCTCCGGACGGGGAATCAACACCTCCGGTGTTACTTCAAAGACCCGCCCGTAGAATTCTTGCTCGCCTATAATATATTGCACAGGTTCGCCTGCGCCGCGGCGGGTAACCATGACTTCCCAGGCTTCCCGATCCGCCGCCGGAAAAGGATCAGCCAGCGCCATGTAATACGCTGCGCCGGACAAGCCAAGCACGTGCTCAAGCAATAGCTGAGCACTGCGCTGCGGCTCATTCACGCCGCTCCTGCTTAAAAAAGAAGAAGCCTCCGCAAAGGCTTCCCGGATGCTTTGCACTTCCGACATGACATATGCGTCGTGTTTCAAAGCATTATTCTCCTTTTTCCATCAAATCTGCTTGCTCTGCAATCGACAGCGCCGAGATAATATCGGCAATATCTCCATTCATGACCTGCTCCAAACGGTGCAAGGTAAGGCCGATCCGGTGATCCGTAACCCGGCTCTGCGGGAAGTTATAAGTCCGAATACGCTCACTGCGGTCACCGGTGCCGACTTTGCTTTTCCGTTCTCCGGCATACTTCGCTTCTTCCTCCTGACGCTTCATATCCGAGATCCGGGCACGAAGCACTTGCAATGCCTTGTCTTTATTGGAGTTCTGCGACTTGCCATCCTGACAGGTAGCCATGATACCCGTTGGGATATGGGTTACACGAACTGCAGATTTGGTTGTATTAACGGACTGGCCGCCCGCGCCACTGGAACAGAAGGTATCTACACGAATATCTTTATCGTGAATTTCGATTTCAAACTCCTCTGCTTCCGGCATCACCGAAACCGTAGAGGTAGAGGTATGAATACGTCCACCCGATTCAGTCGTTGGAATACGCTGTACCCGATGTGCGCCACTTTCATATTTCAATTTGCTGTAAGCACCACGTCCGTTGATGAGGAAGATCACCTCTTTAAATCCGCCGAGGTCATTCGTGTTCGCATCCATTAACTCGACGCGCCAGCCTTGGGTATCGGCAAAACGAGTGTACATCCGGTAGAGATCAGACGCGAACAAGGCCGCTTCGTCTCCGCCAGCCGCACCGCGGATTTCCACGATCACGTTCTTGTCATCATTAGGGTCTTTAGGCAGCAGCAGCAGATGAATCTTAGCCTCCAGCTCCACTTGACGCGAAGAAAGGTCATCAATCTCCATCTTGACCATTTCCTTCATGTCATCATCAAGCTTCTCGCCCTGCATAATCTTAGCGGCTTCAAGCTCTTCCATTACATTTTTATATTCAGCATACGCCTCATAGGCTGGCTGCAGGTCTGATTGTTCTTTGGAATAGTCCCTCAGTTTCTTACTATCGCTTGCAACATCCGGATCACAAAGCAGTTCACTGAGTTTCTCGTAGCGGCCCGCCAGGGATTGCAATCGGTCCAACAAGGGAATTCACCTCTCCTGTTTCAATTTCATATTGACAAATTAAGCTTTTATATCGTTATCTAATAAAAATAGATATACGACTTTATATTATACCACTGATATGTCGAATTGGCTACAGTGGGTATCATAAAGTTTTTTCTTGCTGTTATAAAGGAATCCTATATTACAAAAAAAGACCATCCCATGAGCCTTATCATGGGATGACCTGTTTATCTTTTTATATGGCTGGTAGCAGTTTATACGTTGAACCGGAAATGCATAACATCGCCGTCCTGCACCAAATATTCTTTACCTTCCAGACGCAATTGACCACGTTCCTTGGCCCCGTTCATCGAACCGGCTGCCAGCAGATCCGCATAGGCCACAACTTCCGCACGGATAAAACCACGCTCAAAGTCGGTGTGAATGACACCAGCTGCTCCAGGCGCTTTGGTTCCGCGGTGGATCGTCCAAGCGCGAACTTCCTGTACGCCTGCTGTGAAATACGTATACAAGCCAAGCTGTTTATAAGCTACTTTGATCAAACGGTTCAGACCGGATTCCTGTAGTCCAAGCTCTTCCAGGAACATCGCCTTGTCTTCGCCTTCCAGTTCGGCAATTTCTGCTTCCATCTTGGCACTGATTGGCACAACTTCCGCATTCTCGGAAGCCGCAAACTCACGCACCTGTTGTACAAATGGATTATTGTCGGCATCGGCCACTTCATCTTCGCCCACATTAGCCGCATAGAGTACCGGCTTCAGCGTCAGCAGATGAAGATCGCGCACAATAAGTTGTTCCTCTTCAGACAACTCCAGGCTGCGTGCGGGCTTGTCTTTATAAAGAGCTTCCTTAATGCGCTCCAGCAGCTCGACTTCCTGAACGATTTTCTTCTCGCCGCCCTTGAGGTTTTTGCGGGCACGATCAATCCGTTTCTCGATACTCTCCAGATCCGCAAGGATCAGTTCCAGATTAATCGTCTCAATGTCGCTAAGCGGATTCACTTTACCATCAACGTGCGTAACGTTCTCGTCTTCAAAACAACGCACAACATGTACGATAGCATCCACTTCGCGGATATGAGCCAGAAACTTGTTGCCAAGACCTTCACCTTTACTAGCACCGCGCACAAGCCCGGCAATATCTACAAATTCAAAAGCGGTCGGAACCACTTTCTTAGGCTGAACCAATTCAGTCAGCTTTACCAGACGTTCGTCCGGAACTTCAACGACGCCCACGTTAGGGTCAATAGTGCAAAACGGATAGTTAGCAGCTTCTGCTCCTGCTTGCGTTATAGCATTAAACAATGTAGATTTCCCGACGTTGGGAAGTCCAACGATTCCAGCTTTCAAAGCCATTTATATGACAACTCCTATTTTCAGTTGGATTGATCATCCGAACAAACCACACGATCTAAACCATTATATATTAGAACATATGCTCCAGCAACACCGGATGTCAAGCTTGTGTGTCCGGGATAAGGCGGTGTCAAGGCCACGAAAGGGACAAATAGGCATGTATTACGGCTATAAGTTGCGAAAATAAAGCCAATCCAAACCGCTCCGCTCACCTAAGATCCTGCAAGCTCCAGCACCTTCTGAATTGCCGGCTGCTCCAATAAGGGCTTAGTGGTATCGGGTTCGACTTCCACATCAGGGATCGTCTTCACCTCCTCGTTACAGCTTCCGTCAGAGGTAAGGCCCATTTCCAGAGAAAACCTGAACACATACCCGCTGTTCGGCAAGGCCGCCAATAATGGATCTGCTCCTAAACCGTCTCCCCCTGTCTGTGCACCTACTACTGTGGCAAATCCACTTCCTTTGGCAAACGCAGCAAATCCCTCGGAAGCAGAAAAAACGGCATGGTCCACAAGCAAGTATATTTTCCCTTTGAATCCAACAGATTTAATGGGCTGCACATCATCGCTGACAGTCATAAAATCCTTAAACATTGTTGTCGCCTCAGGCGGAATATTAGGCAAATTCTTTTTACTAATCTCGACAATAGGATCCAGACCTACTAAATGGCGTGGCTGTAAAAAAGCCTCCGCATATTCCCCACCTCTATATAAATAATAAGTGCTATAGTTTACGGGTTTATTGATCAGCAGAGGTACGATATATAACCGCCAGTAATTAGTACTGCCTCCTCCATTTCCGCGGATATCTATAAGAAGAGTCTTGTAATCCTTAACCTCTGTCAAGAACTCACGGATCTCAGGCGCATCCTGCTCCATAAATTGTCCCGCAAAGCTACTTAAGCCGAGGTAAGCTATTTGATAGGGTTTAATAATAGTTTTCTTCACGTTTCCACTGGTCTGCTCGTTTGCTCCAGCTTCTACATTCTCAGTGCCATCAGCACCTTCAACAGGACTTGCCTCTGTCGTACTTTGCTGCTTCAATAGGGATTTCTTGTTATAGCGTGCCAAGACTTCTGGCTGTTGAAGCACCTGAAGCCACGGCTCCATTATCGCCCCCACCTGTGTATAAATCTCCGTCAACATGTTGTACCCTTGTTCATTGATAAATTCCGTATGTAAGTTATTTAGCTCGCTCAACACAGAGTTTATCCCTTTAAAAAACTCCTCATCCGTCCTTGTTGCTGCAATTTCACTGCGGTATTTCTCCTTATTCGCCAGCCAATCCACACCGTTCAGACGCTTGTTCACTTCAAAGAAAGGATAATTCTCTTCCATAATCGTCCACATGTACTCAAAATCCTGTAGCTTTTGCTCCATCGTCAGGGCCGGGGCGCTGGCTAGCGGAGTTTCGCTAATTGAAGCTGATGCCTTAACAGAATCGTTCCCACCGGAAGAATTTCCGCTTCTGCATCCGACCACTGCTAAAGCAGCTACAGCTGAAATTAGCAGCCAGATAATTTTTTTTCTCAATTCAGACCACCCTTTACCTTTGATTTATAAACAAATCCATTTTAAGGAATTCAATCCTTTAATAATATTTTTCTATTAATTCTATTTCAAAGATATATGTCACAATTATTTACAAATTTCGTCGAGACAGCACACAAAAAAGACCTCTTTCCAGAGGTCCTTTTTAAAATGCAAAACTTTATTGGTTTAAACCCAAAATTAGTGGCTGACAAATTCAAGCGAGCGAACAACAAAGCAAAAACATACAAAGCCGGAATAGTGGAAGTTCAAACTTGGCGGACTGTAGCGCCGCTATTTCACTTTTGAACAGGGTTTGGGAACAGGAAGCGGACTCAGATGACGCTATTGACGCAAAAACAGTTTCTTTTGAGAAGATATGGGGTCAATAACGTCGCTAGTGTCCGTCAAATTCCCAAATCGCCTGGTTTTGAACAAATAGGGACTTCTCAGTCCGCTTCACTGGGTTAACCCCTGATTTTGAGATAGAATTTCGCTTAAAACTTTATATTAGAGGAATTAGAGGGGAAAAATCCCTCTATTTCGATGTACTGCCCTCTGTTTTTCACAGCTCTTTAGACATCGAAATATCGGTTACGATATAGCCCATTTTTTGGTACAGCTCGAAGGCACGGTTGTTCTGGCCGAAGACATGCAGGCCGATTTTGGTGATATTCATCGCCCGTGCTTCTTCATCCAGTGCCAGTATCGCTAGCTTGCCATACCCCTTACCCTGAAAGGGTTCAAAAATATAAATATCATAAATGAAGGCTTCCAGCCCACTGCGTCCTTCATTGACATTGAACCAGATGTATCCGGCCTGAGTGTCGCTTTCGAGCTCCACTACAGAATATAAATAAGCGCCTTCCGTATTCAAACCTTTAGGCAGAAATTGCGTCATTTCTTCCTTGGATTGCTTCAGCGCACTAACTACATCCCAAGCCCCTGCTTTCATCTTACCTTCCGCATAATCGCGAGTAGATTGTCCTAGAAAAAATTGAAATGTTGTTTCGTCCATTTGGACCAGTTTGATCATGATTGTTAGACCCTTTCCTTACTTCAGTGTATTCAGCTTCTTATTTCTAGCGGCGGACTAGGCGGGAAGTACCACGCAGTGCTGCGAGATCCGATACGCCGATGCCGAACATGGCCGTTCGCAGCTCCAGCTCAATCTGAGCCAGCGCCGCATCCAGCGCTTCTTCCGAATGAACTGCTGGACCGAGCAGATTCCGACCGAAACCAGCGAGATCCGCACCCAGTGCCAATGCTTTAGCCGCGTCCACACCATGCTTTAATCCACCGCTGCCAATCAAAGCGCCGTTCGGAGACACCGCCCGCACCTCAGCGATGCATTCTGCAGTAGGAATCCCCCAATCGGCAAAGGCCTCAGCCGCAGCGCGGCGAACAGGGTCCGTGCTGCGGAACTTCTCCACCTGACTCCAGGAGGTGCCGCCTGCACCAGCTACGTCAATAAAGGCCGCTCCGGCATTATAGAGCCTGGCTGCTGTCTCGCCATCTATACCCCAGCCGACCTCCTTCACACCTACCGGAATTTCAAGCCTGCGGCATACCTGCTCAATCTGCGACAGCAGAGAAGCAAAGCCAGTGTTGCCTTCCGGTTGAAAGACCTCCTGAAGTCCGTTCAAATGCAGTACCAGATAATCTGCGCCAACAATCTCTACAGCCCGGCGGCATTCTTCTACACCAAAGCCATAAGACAACTGTACAGCACCGATATTGGCGATCACAGGAATGCTCGGCGCATTGTCCCGTACACGAAAGGAAGAAGCAAGTTCAGAGCGCTCTACCGCCGCTCGAACAGAGCCTACACCAAGCGCCCAGCCCCGACGTTCAGCAGCCTCGGCCAGCCGGGCGTTGATGGCCCCGGTAGCTGCACTGCCACCCGTCATGGAACTGATTAACAGCGGTGTACGCAACTGACGTTCCAGAAAGACTGTGCGCAGCGAGATGTTGTTAAAATCCAGTTCTGGAAGAGCGTTATGCCGGAACCGGTAATGCTCAAAACCAGTAGTAATGCCGCTACCGCCTACTTCCTCATTCAGGCAGAGACGAACATGCTCAATCTTTCGTTCACCTGTCTTGGAGGTTGGCAGCAGGGAACCGCCATGATCCGCGCCAGGCTGCCCCTTCACTTCCTGCGGCACGGCATCCTGTGGCGTATCATTCATGATATCTTCCTCCCGTTCCTCAGCCTATATTTGAAGTACGATAGCTGGCGTTTGGCCCATCTCCATACTGTTTTTCTACGCAATACGCTTCATTATAACACATCCGCGAGTCTGAATTTACAATAAGAGGATATCGCTTGTGTACTTCCAATCTACGATTTATTGGCAATATGTTCACCTACAAGCCGACCGGACAATGATACAACCGGTGTTCCTCCACCGGGATGTGTGGTGCCGCCTACATACCAGAGACCTAACACATCACTGGAACGGTTGCTTGGTCTAGAGAAAGTCTGGCGAATGGAGTTCGAAGAAATCCCATAGATGGCTCCTTTATGCGAGAGCGTATCATCGGCGATATCCTGTGGCGTGTAATGCAGCATAACATCTCCTTGATCCACACCGGAAATACCATGTCCGGCAAGTGTCGATAAGACTCTCGCTCCATAGATAGATGTCTCTTCCCGCCAGTCACAAGCCTCATTCACATACGGCGCATTAGCAAGTATAAACAGATTGCTGCCGCCTTCCGGGGCCATACCCGGCTCGGAATACCCGGAGTGACATACATAAACGGTGGGGTTCTGCGGAGGGCGCTTCTGTTCAAAAACATCCTTAAATTCCGGCTCATATTGCTCCGGGAAAAATACCGTATGATGCAGCAGTGCAGAATACTTCTGTGGGACGCCAGCGAGCGTAACCAGACCTGAGAGAGAGGGCTCATAGGAAGCGATTTTGCGGTTGCTCATGGCTGGACGACTGCGCTCCGGCAGCAGCATCCGGTTAATACTAAGCACATCGCCCCCGGCGATCACCGTTTTGGCAGCGTAGAAACCTTTTTCCGTCTCCACCCCTTCTACCGCACCATTCACCACCGAGATCGCTGTTACTTCCGTATCGGTTACGATGTTCACACCCAATCGTTCAGCCAGGGACACGAGACCCTCCACCAGCTTGTATGTACCGCCCTTCACACCAAATACGCCCTCTTCACTCTCCACATATCCCAGCATGGCAAAGATAGCAGGGGAACGGTAAGGCGATGATCCAACATAAGTAGCATAACGCCCCAACATTGCGAGCGTATGTGGGTGACTGAAGTATCGCAACAGCAGTGCCTGCAGGCTAAGAAAAGGCCGTACACGAAGCAGGTCACGCACAAGTGCCGGAGAGATTTTGTCCCGCCAGGAGAGTAACAACTTGTTCAGAAACCGCTTCTCACTGAGGCGATACATTACAGCAGCTTCAGTCATAAAATCCGTGTAACGGGCAGCATCGGCTGGACTGTATGCAGCAATTTGTTCTTTCATATATCTGGCATCCCGAGACAAATCCACCACTCTTCCATCTGCAAATACATTGCGTGTGCGCGGTTCTAGTTCATAGAGCTGGACATGATCCTCCATTGCGACCCCAGCAAGCTCATACAATGAGCGAAAAACCTGAGGCATTGTAATGGTGCTGGGTCCACGGTCAAAGGTATACCCGCCAGTCTGAATACGCTGCAGCTTGCCACCGGGATGATGCTGACGTTCCAGCACAGTTACATCCCAACCTTTGGAAGCAAGAGTTACCGCACAGGACAGTCCACCGAACCCGGCACCGATAATCACAGCTTTCGATTTCAACGGTACCATCTCCCTTTCCATTCATAGCCTTGCCCGACCTTAGCGCCCCGCCAAGAGCTGATCGCAATAGCGATCAGGCCAAGCATGCTTACGGATACCAGCAGGCACAACCAAACCGCTTGTTTAGCAGATGCATCACTGGTCCGTTTGATAGCTATACCTAACAGGGCTGCAAGTAGCGCCCATAACGTCAGTGTTCCCTGATTTGCCAGACAAGCAAAAGTAAGTGTCACAATAGGCAATACATATAGCATTGTATAGACAGTTAATAAGCCTAGCAGCAAAAGAGGACGGCGACCCAGACCGGCATAAATGTTCTTGCGATAGCCCTTCCACACCTCTTGTGCGTTATGATACATGCGCATTTCCGTATAATCCACAACGTTAGCCAGTGTCACAGGATCTCCCGAAATCTTTACTGCGCGAGCTAAAGCCATATCATCGACAAGCTCGGCACGGATGCCGGCATGGCCTCCACTACGTGAATAACTGTCCCGATGAATCAGCATAAATCCTCCATGTGCGGCTACAAATCGGGAATCTTTGGAGCCACGAACCAGTGGAATTGGCAGATGGCAGATGATGGTGAAGTTCATTAACGGCACAATCAGCTTTTCGAGCCATGTCCTCGTTACCTGCCAGGGGAAGCCAGTCACCAAGCCGCCTCCTTGAGCAGTAGCTGTCAATATAGCCGCTTCCAGCGCCTCTGGACGGAGTCTGATATCTGCGTCCAAGAAGAGCAACCAAGTCCCACTCGCTGCTTCCGCTAACTGAACGCAAGCATTGGACTTGCCCAACCAACCCTCTGGCAGCTCCCGACCGGCTAGCACCTTAACCCGGTGATCTCCAGTCGCAGCAGCAAGTTCTCCAGTTCCATCACTGGAACGATCATCCAGCACGAGCACCTCAAAGTCCCAGCCGACGCTTCTACAAGCCAGCACAGATGCCAGACAAGCGGCAATATTATCAGCCTCGTCACGAGCTGGAATCAGTACGGACAATCGTGGAACTCCCTTTTGAATCAAAGGTGGACCGGAAATTGAATGTACGGCCCGCTTTACCACCCCAAGCTTCGGCAGCCGTGTAGTGTTCCATAGCGCAAACAGCAGTTGCAGCAGCAGACAGCCACTGATAATCTGCAGCAGTAGTATCATCGTCTTCTCCTGCCAAGTACGGCATCAAACCATTCATTGGTGGAACGGCCCTGCTTCATCAGAGGTTGGAATTGTTCAGGTACATAACCACCATTATTGATGATCATTTGGCGGTGGTTATTCAATTGTTCTTCCAGCACAGTCTGCAGCTCATCCCCAATGCTGTTGCGGTTCATATCCTTCCAGGAATGGGCAAGCGGAACCCCGGCCAACAATGTCGCCTCCGGCTTGGGATGACGAAATAAGCCATGATACAACGTTACCGGCACAACGACCGCTTCCGGACACAGGCGCAGCACAAGGCCAGCGCCTGCCTTCAATACCATCGGACGATGCTCTAAGGGTTGGATTTCCCCCTCTGGATACATCCATACACTGCCTCCAGCCCGGAGCAGTCTCGAGGTGTAACGCAGCGAGGCACTGATATCTCCCGTACTATGCCGATTCATTGAATACGCTCCCAACTTGCGAAAAAAAGCATACTTGCGCAGCTGCTCTTCCTCCATCATGAAATAGTGCACCCGATTCGTCAGCGTTCTAGCCGCATGGTATGCGAGCAATCCGTCCCACCATGAACTGTGATTCATAATGTACAGCACAGGTCTGCCCTCTATAGAAGGTGGCTGCAGCTCTCCGGCCACCCCAAAATAACGGAAATGTCTACGAATTAAATAATGGTAATTGTAACGGTAGAACAACTTATCAAAGCTTCTTGATCTGACGGCTTCCAGCATAATACAAACTCCCTTCTGCCAGCAAAGCTCCCAGCCCCGCTATCCAAGCACAGAGTGATAATCCCTCACGCACGGCTATGAGCCCGAACATAATTAGAATAGCCTGATACAATCGGGTCCCCCGACGCGCGCTCAGGCGGGATATTTTAAAGACCTGCAAGGACAACGACAAAGCTGCACTGACGATGAACCAGCCGAGAAAATTACTCCAGGGAACGCCGTACAGTCCCCCACTGCTCCCCCAATGCCAAAAGCCCTTGGCATGAGCCACAGGATCGAGAACCAAATCTAATAAAACGCTCCAGAAGCCTGTTTGTACAGCCCGGACCAAAGACAACCGGACCCCAGTCAGGCCGAAATCATTACTGATCAAGACTGCACCGCATACGACAGCAATCCAAGCAAAACCTAAAGTAATAGGGACACCAAATAACAATGGCCCCAAAATATCAGAATATTCGTAACTGCCAAACAGCCTGCCGGAATGAACACCAAGCCACTCCACACCCATGCCTCCTGTCCAAATCACGATAGCGGACAGCCAGATTGGAAGGCCACACCAATAAATGACTGACTGGTCGGACAGGAAGGGGCGTTCTAGCCCCTTGTTCGTTAAATCCAGAGCATATACGGCATAAAAAATAAGAAATAGGCCATTGGAGAATTGTAAGCTTTCCGGTATGCTGAACACGATTAAGAGCAGCGCACCTATAAAATACCAAGCCCAGAATAAATATCTGATCATTAAAATGCCGCCGTCTTGCCCTTGCTGCTAAAACCTGAAGCATAACGTGCAGCCGTGCGCCGATACATTTGCAGCTTAGCCTCATCGCTGCCACGGCATCGAGTATGCCCGCATAGAAGGCTGCTGCTAATTCTACTGCCATACCACTCTCCGGTGGATAGGTATCGAGATTGTCCAGCCCTTTTTCGAACCAATATAGCGCACTTTCTTTAAGCTCATGCAATACAGCTATAAACGGCTTGTTCACTACGCCCTTTTCCAGTTCCGGCTGGCTATATCCGTTCTTCTTCATCACCTCAAGTGGAAGATATCGGCGCCCACGTCCCAGATCCTCGCCCACATCACGAATGATGTTCACAAACTGCATTCCTATCCCGAGAGCAATACCTGCTGCCTGCGCTTCTTCGCTGCCGTCATCTCTAAGAACAGGAAGCAGCATTTCTCCGACGGTACCCGCTACGAGATAACAATAGGATTCGAGCTGCTCCATCGTTTCATAATGAGTGAAGGTGAGGTCATTTAGCTGGCCTTCCATCTGCAATAGAAACGGTTCCTTCCCCAGTTGCGGGAAACTGCGGAACAGCCAGCGCAGCGCAGGCCAGATAAAGTGTCCATCTGCACGCTCCAAGTCCTGAAACTGATTGCGGAGCTCATGAATAGTGAACGGCGACTTCTCCGGCTCATCCACACTATCATCAATGATGCGGCAAAAAGCATATATAACATGCACCGCCTCACGGCGCGGGCTGGGCAGTCCGTCAAATGCCCGGTAAAACGATGAGGACCCAATTCTGATCATTTCCTCACACTTTTGCAATACGTCTTCCTTCATTTATACTCAGCTCCTTTATCAGTTCATGGACGGCCAGTCTGGCTCCCTGCATTACAATCGGCACCCCACCCCCGGGATGCACAGAAGCGCCAGCCGCATACAATCCTTCTATCTTAAAAGGCTTGGGCTGAGGTCGGAATACGCCCGATTGAGACAGCACTGGGGCAATCCCAAAGCTCCCTCCACCGAACATCCCTTCCTGCTTAGCATCCATAGGAGTACGGACTTTGCGCCAAACCATACTGTCAGCAAGTCCGGGAAATCCGCGAGACTCTGCATCCGCTAGTACTTTGTCGGCCAACGGGCCAGCGGCAGTTTCCCAGTTAATTTCTTGCGCCGCAGGAACTGGAACAAGAAAGTACAATATACTTTCTCCTGGCGGAGCGGCACTCTCATCCAGCGCCGCCGGGTTGAAGACATAATAGGAAGGCTTATCGGGAATGATATTCCGATCAAATACCTCCCGCAAGCTGTCATTTAGACTATCAGGCAGAAAAAACTGGTGTGTCAGCGATTCCTCCCATCTTTTGGAGGCTGCCACGTAAATAAGCAAACAACCTGATGAGGGGAGAAACTTGCTGGCCGGCTGGTTTAATGCCGGGCTTGAATCCGTCCTAGTTAAAAGTTGAGGCTGGCTGGCTTTTTGCGTGTTACGGACTTTCTTGGTAACCCCCTGTGGCAGGAGCCCTTCTAAATGCGGAAAGTCGCCGTTATATAACACAGCATCATATGAAATGGCTTCTCCCTCAATGACTACTCCATGGCATTGTCCGCCACTTACCAGCAGAGATTGAACTTCAGTATGTGTATGAATAGTGACCCCGCGGCTTTTCAGCTCCCGGAGCATAATTCGCGGCAGTTCGCCGTAGCCACCCTTCAACATCCAGATGCCGAAGGCCTGCTCCGCATAAGGAAGCATGGTATAGATTCCGGGGGTACGGAAAGGAGCACCGCCGATATATAAGCTTTGTAGGGAGAAGGCATCCTTCAGCTCTTCACTTTGAAAATAGCGTCCAACTGCTTCTTTCAGACTCTTATAGGCTTGTAGGCGGACCATCAGCGACAGGTTGCCAAAACTGAAGAACTCACTGCGGCTCTTAAAGCCCCGCTCAAGAAAAGAAGCTTTACCTAATGGATATAAGATCGACATATCATGCATAAAGCGGATAAATCCTTTACCCTCACCGGGAAAACAACGTTCAACCTCTGCAGCCTGCTCCTGAATTCCATTCACCTTGGTTAAGGTCCGACCGCTCTTAAAATGAACTCGGTACAGTGGATCACAGCGCAGCAGCTCTACACTTTCCGGTGGTAGACCCCCTTCCTCAAGGATGCTGCGCAGCATGTCTGGTAGCAGCACAATCGTGGGTCCGCGATCGATCCGGTAGGGTCCATGCTCTTCAAAAGCTACACGCCCACCGACCTGTGAAGCGCGTTCGTACAGCGTAACTTCCTGCCCAATACGGCTAAGCAGCAGCGCTGCCGTAAGCCCGCCGATACCGCCGCCGACGATGGCGACCCGGCTCACAGTGATGCCCTTGTTCCGGCTACTCCGGCCTTGAACGTTCTGGAGCGGGCTGCGCGGTCATGTTCCTTCAGCAGTCGCACACTGATCTTGGCCGACTCGAATATCGTCGGCAATCCGCTGCCGGGATGGGTTCCGCCCCCGACCAACCATATCCCCCGCGCCTCCTGAAAGGTATTGTGCGGTCGCAGATACATCATCTGGCCCAGATTATGGGCCAGATTAAACGTTGCGCCGTTATACACGCCCAGCTTTGCCTGCCAATCCCGCGGTGAGAAGAACAGCTTCTCCTCGATCCGCTGGGATAAATTCGCCAGCCCCGGAATACGTTGCAAGCGTTCAAGCATTTCTTCTTCTACCCGCTCACTTTCCTTCTCCCAGTTGATATCTGCTGTCAGGTTAGGAACTGGCATCAGCACATACAGCGAAGATTTGCCGGCTGGTGCCAATGTTGGATCGAGAACGGATGGATTATGCACATAAATTGAAGGATCCGCAGACAAGGTTCCCAATTTCGTGATTTCTTCCACATTTCGCCGATAATCCTCGGCGAAATGAACGGAATGATGGCCGAGATCAACGGCACCATCCACTCCCAGATACAACATCGCTGTAGAACATGAATATCGTTTGATGGCTACCTTCTTCGGCGTGTATTTTTTTAATATCCCAGGCTCGAACATCTCCGTCATGGCTGAACCGAAATCAGCACCAATCACGACATAGTCCGCATCTACTTTGTCCCCATTGTCGAGCAACAGCCCCGTTGCCTGCCCATTATGGACCAGCACACGCTTCACCCCGCAGGAGGTATGAACCCTTCCGCCATGCTCTTTCAGCACATCTGCCATCGCTTGAAAGACCTGGTTGATTCCGCCAATCGGATGATACAATCCATAACGATGCTCCATGTAGGAAAGAATCGTAAAGGTACCTGGACATTCCCAAGGCGACATCCCTAAATATTTAGCTTGAAAGGCAAAGGCAAACCGGAGGCGTTCATCCGAAAAATATTTAGAAAGACGATTGTACACAGTATCAGTGGCATGCAGCTTAGGCAGGGCATGCAAAACATCTTTTTTGAGATAATCACCAAGAGATTGAAACGGACGCTGTAACAAAGGCTGCACTCTGTCCAGCTTATCTCCTTCATTGGCCATGAATCGACGGTAACCTTCACCGTTACCCGGAAACAACCTTTCGACCTCATTCGCGGTTTGGTCCTGATTTGTAGAAGGTTTGAATACGGTATCGCCGAAATGCAGTGAATACAGCGGATCAAGCTCTTTCAAGGAAACGTAATCATCTATAGAGCGGCCTGCAGAGGTAAACAACTCTCTCAGCAGGTGTGGCATCATCAGAAAAGTTGCGCCGCGGTCAAAGGTATACTTCCCAAGTCGAAGCTCTCCCGAACGCCCGCCAACTACCTCCTGCTTCTCATAAACTTCAACATGATATCCTTCTGCAGCAAGCAGCATAGCGGCGGCAAGTCCACCTGGCCCAGCTCCGACAACAGCAACCTTTGCGGCACTCTTTGTACTGATCAAGCCTACTCCCCCTCAAATCCCACAATCTCTAAACATTATACAAGTTCTTTACAAACATTATACAATTATTAAATACTTATGTAAATGACCAACTATAGCTATCTCATTCAGCGAAGCCAGAGGCCAATATAGCTAGTTTTTACTATTCCAATAGGATAGATGTCCCAGTTTAATAATCTATATTTAGATTCAAAAAAAGAGCCCCTAGCATCACTAATAAGTGACGCAACGGACTCTACATTTCCTTTTCAGCAACGCTAGTTGGCCTTAAATCTTGCTCTTCATGCCAATAAACATTTTATCAAACCATGATTGCCACTGCTCAGGCGGCTCATTCATAATGAAACGCGCACCGACCGAATTGGGGAAAGCTTCGTACGCTTTACCACCCACGATGAACTCCGCTTCTGGACAAGCCCCTTTTAGATGCTGGATTAGCCCCTCACAGTATGGAATTAGCGCTTTATCAGTAACTGACAGACAGATCGCTCCAATACGCTTTTGCTGCTCTAGTATCGACAAGATACCTTCCTCAGGCGTATTGGCACCGAGATAGATAACCTCCACTCCATTCTTCCGTAAAAAGAGTGAAAATAACAGTAATCCAACCTGATGATGCTCACCAGCCGGACAAAACGCCAGCACCTTTGGCAAATGCGCATAAACGGGAAAGACGTTGAAAAATTGATAAAATCGATTAGAAATCATATGTGTCATATAATGCTCCTGCGCTACAGTCGCCTTGCCCACTTCCCATGCATCCCCGACCTTGATTAGAACAGGCACCAATACCTGATGGAACATAGCTTCGTAACCATACATAGAGAAACCAAAATCAATTAACGCATTGGCCCGCTCCCCTTGAAATTCATGCAGCGCAGTATAAATTTGCTCTTTCATCTTCTCAAAGGCATCCTCCGGAGTTCCACTAATGACCACATTATCCTCTAGATGTTTCTCCTTCTGCACCTTCAACAATCGAACCGCATGCGAGATACTGATGCCTTGTTGCTCGATCTGATCCTTCAACCAGCGCAAATCCTCCACATTATCACGGCTGTATAGCCTATATCCGGACTCGGTTCGCTCCGGCGTCACCGCCTGATACCTGCTTTCCCAGGCTCTTAACGTAACCGATGGAATATCCAGCATTTCAACGACCTGTTTGATGGAGTACACGTTGTATCTCACTCTCTTTCCCACTTACTGCTATATGTATTTAATGTCTCAAACCTTATACAAATTATTTACACTCATTATACATAAGCCTAAGTATAATGTCATCCGACGTTAGTCAGGGGTCCCAGTTGCTTCAATTATCACCTCTGGAGGTTATATAGAAGTTGATAAATTACCGAGCATAACCATAACCTACCGAGAGGAGGGATATGCTCCTACACACCTACAGGAGGACTCCATGAAACTAAGCCGCCGCACCTGGATACTACGATTAGCCCTTATGCTCATTCTCTGGCTAACGGGTGTAATGATATATCAGACACATAAACCTCTTCCTCAGGGGATTTCTTACGAGAGTCCTCTATACCAGGTTAATCATGTGAGCTTCTGGCATGACTTAACTTATGCGGATGGCAGCCCCACAGGGAAACAAGAGAGTCAGATTTTACCGAGAATACTACAGATTATTGGGGAATCTAGGGAGTTTTTGGTGATCGACCTGTTTTTGTTCAATGATTATACCCATAAAGACCAGCTGTTTCCGCCAGTCAGCCGAACGCTAACTACTAAGCTTATCGCGCAAAAATTAGCTTATCCAGAGATGGACATTGTCTTCATTACAGACGAGGTTAACACCAATTACGGTTCTGCTCCCAACGCTCTCTTGGAGGAAATGAAGGCTGCGGGCATTAACGTCATTATGACTGACGTTGATGCGTTGCGCGACTCTACCCCTGCCTATTCGGCCGTATGGCGTACCTTCGTCCAGTGGTTCGGACAAGATGGAACGGGCTGGATTCCGAACCTCATGGCAAGCGAAGGTCCTGATATCACGGCGCGCTCCTATCTTAAACTGCTAAATGTGAAGGCAAATCACCGCAAAGTGATTGTCAGCGAGAAGACCGCACTAATCTCCTCCGGGAACGTACATGATGCCAGTGCCTATCATTCCAATATTGCCCTTGAGGTACAGGGTCCTATACTAGCTGATATTCTACAAACGGAGCAGGCAGCAGCCAATTTGTCTGGAGCAGGTCCCCTGCTGAGCAAAGAACCTGTATTCACGCAGGAAGACAAGGGAGAAGTAGAAGGACTGGCGGAGGTGCGTTATGTGACAGAGGGGAAAGTGTACAAGTATGCACTGCAGGAAATCCGAGCTGCCCAAAAGGGTGAAACCGTATGGATGGCTATGTTCTATCTTGCCGATGACGGCATCATTAACGCGCTGCTGGATGCCTCGACCCGTGGTGCTAAAGTCAATCTCCTATTGGACCCGAACCAGAACGCCTTTGGCCGGGACAAAATCGGCATTCCGAACCGTCCGGTAGCCATGGACCTAAACCGACGTTCCGCAGGAAAGATTTCGATCCGCTGGTACAATACAACCAAAGAGCAATTCCACCCTAAACTGCTCTTCATTGCTAAGCCAAGCGGCAATTCCATTATCCTTGGCGGCTCCACTAATTTTACGACACGGAATCTGGATGATTACAATCTGGAGAACGATTTGTGGGTAGCAGTGAAACAGGACCAGCCGCTTTATGCCGAGATGGATGCCTATTTCAACCGGTTATGGAACAATGAAGGTGCGGAATACAGTCTTCCGCTCCAAGATTATCAAAGTGATGTGACATGGCTTAAATACCTGGTGTTCCGGCTGCAGACCACTTTAGGTTTCACCACATTTTAGGACATATCGAAGAATGTAAAATAAAACACCACCGAGGACACTCTTTCCCCGGTGGTGTATATTGTGCCTCTAAGTAGGCGGTATATATTTCTGGTTAGAGTAACGGCGACATCAGTCTGGCTCCTGATTCAAGCAGCCGTTCTATCAAACGCTTGTTCATGAACTCTGTTTGCACGATCTGGCTGGTGGATAATAAATCCCGCTCGAAATCAGCTACAATCCGAGCTACACTCTCTGTCTTAAGCAGCAGTGCATTGACCTCAAAATTAAGGTGGAAGCTGCGCATATCCATATTTGCTGTGCCTATCGTGGCTATTTCACTGTCAATAATCAGCAGTTTGGAATGAATAAAGCCCTTCTCATATTCATAAATCTTCACGCCTGCTTCCAGCAGAGACGGGAAATAGGAATGTGAGGCCAGAAACGGAATCCATTTGTCCGGTTTGGCCGGGAATAACAATCGTACATCAAGCCCGGACATCGCCGCGACTCTGATCGCCGTTAGAATATCCTCATCGGGAATGAAATAGGGGCTGGCAATCCACACCGATTTCTCGGCAGAGGTGATCATGGAGAAAAATATATTTTTGAGCGCCCGGCGTTCGTTATCCGGTCCGCTCGCTATGATCTGCACCGCTCCATCACCTGACATAAACCGCAGCTGCGGGGAAAGATAATCCTGCTCCAGAATCTTCTCACCCGTTGTATGCATCCAATCCTGTAAAAAGATAATCTGCATCGTACGCACCGCCTCACCTCTGACGAGCATATGCGTGTCCCGCCAGAAGCCGTATGTCTTGCTGCGGCTCAGATATTCATCACCCACATTAAGTCCACCCATAAATCCAACATCGCCATCAATAACAACAATCTTGCGGTGATTCCGGTAATTCACCCGACTGGAGAAAAAGGAAAAGAAGGATTTGGAACTACCGTATGCCGCAACCCGCACCCCCGCATCACTCATTTCCTTCAGAAAAGCTTTGGAGAGTTGAATGCTGCCGACTGCATCATACATAAATCGGACGACCACACCTGCACGGGCCTTATCGATCAGAATTTGCTGAATACGGGTTCCGATATGATCCGCACGAAAAATATAATATTCCATGTGAATATGATGCTGAGCCTGACGCAGTTCCAGCAGCAGGGTGCCAAATGTCTCTTCACCGTTGGTCAGTATACGCGTCTCCGAAGTAAACGATATAGGCGTACGTGCCAATTTTTGAGCCAGTCCAAGCAGCTTTTGGCGTGAAGGATCAAAAATGGACCAGTCCTGATGCATCCGTAGCGCGTCATTCTCGATCCGTTCGTAAGCCATCAGGTCGCGCTGGGCTTTTTTGTCATACTTACGGCGTTTGAACACATTTTGTCCGAACAGGAAATAGAAGACAAGTCCCAGTACCGGAATCAGGGCAAGCAATAGAATCCATGCCATCGTTGTAGAAGGATTACGATTCTCCATAAAAATAGCCAAGCCAATAGAAATGACCGTCAATGTAGAAAAAATACTAATAATTGTACCTCCGGTACTGCCAAATAGCCCGAACCCGAAGTAATAAAATGCTAATAAAGCCCCAATAATGACTGTAGACTGTAATCCTCTTCTCATTTGCCAACCTACCTTCTCTTTCTAGCAAGCCTCACGTAATCGACACATTTATATATTACCTGAAGAAGCTCTTTCTTCCTATCGGAAAAGCTTACAAAATAGAATTGCGTCAATACTGTAACCTCTTCTATGGAAGATTTGTAATGCCACAAATAATATAATATAATCGATTTGACTTATTAGTCAATTAGAGAACTCCATAGTCAGAAAGGAGCTAGTAGCTTAGTGGCTGAGCGAAGCGTAGATAAAAAAGAACAGATTATCAAAACAGCAATGCAATTATTCGCCGTGAAAGGCTCCTCCTCCACCTCTATGCAGGAGATTGCCGAGCTATGTGGGATCTCCAAGGGCAGTCTATATCTGGTGTTCAAATCCAAGGAAGAGCTGAAGCGCAGCATTTACATATATTGCTTCCGGATGATTCGTGATCCCCTGTTACGTGAGGAGCAGGAAAGTCGCAGAACCCCCCAAGAGAAGCTGCGCAATCAAATTGAAATCCTGTTGCATCACGTCTATGAGCTACGAGAGTTTCTACAGCGACAGATTCAGGAGCTGTCCGGAAGAGAGCAAACCGAGGTGCCGGATTGGCTGCGCAACAGCAACTTAACCCTTTTCAATTGGTTTCAGGCAAAGCTCGAGAGCCTTTATGGAAAAGAAATTCTGCCATACACCGGTGACTTGTGCCTGATTGCTCATGGCACGATCAGCTCCTATGTGCGTGTGATGTTTTATCAAGAGACTCCTATATCGATAGCCCGCATGGCTGATCATCTGGTAGATCTATTGAATATCATGGTGTCGGGTCTGCTCACCCGCCATCCGGACCCGCTCATCTCCTCTTCGATTCTATCGGGCTGGATGGAAGTTCACGAAGGCAACCAACGCAGAAATCCACTTCAATTGATCAAAGAGATGAAGGATCTATTGAGCGCATCAACTGCCATACCGCCACAAGCTAAGGAGGATATGCTGGAATCACTCACTATTTTGGAGGGAGAAGTGCTAGTTCCCCATCCCCGGAGAGCTATTATCCAAGGGATGCTGTCCAATCTGCGTACCTTTCCTGAGTTGGCCAAAGAATTGGAGGAGCTGCAGAAGCTGATCACATCCTACAAGAACAACTTATGTGCATTTAACTAACAGTGAGAACTGCAGAAACTTATATATAGAGTTCAATACGGATAGCGAGCTTCGTATGCCAGTCCAAAAAAGATGACTCTTCCGTATGCGGAAGGTCTACAAAGGAGCAGAAACGTAACTTATGAAAAACTTAATTAATTTCTCGCTCAGAAACAAATTCGCCATTTGGCTTCTGACCATCATTATTGTATTTGCCGGTTTATACAGCGGCCTGACCATGAAGCAAGAGACTTTGCCCAATATTAATATACCCTATCTCAGCATTACAACGATTTATCCGGGTGCTGCGCCAGAGGGCGTCGTTAATGATGTCAGCAAACCGCTGGAGCAGAAGCTGCGCAATGTGGATGGTGTCAAGACACTGACCTCCACTTCACTGGAGAACGCCTCCAGCATTCAAATTGAATTCGCTTATGGTACCAATCTAGATAACGCAACGGCTGCTGTGCGCGAGGCATTGAATGAGGTCACTCTGCCAGAAAATGTGCAGAAGCCTTCCATAACCCGTTTCAGCCTGAGCTCACTGCCCGTCCTCTCATTAAGTCTTTCCGATGACGACTCCCAGGACCTTGAAGCGCTGACGAAGATTGCCGAGAATGATATTCGCCCGGCCCTGGAAGATCTTGAAGGCGTAGCCTCCGTGCAAATTGCCGGACAATATGTCAAGGAAGTCACACTCAAGTTCGACCAAGACAAGCTGAAGGAATATGGGCTGACAGAAGATACTATTAAAGGTATCGTCCAAGGCTCTTCTATCCGCGTTCCACTTGGACTGTTTGAGATGGAGAAGTCTCAGAAAGCAGTGGTCGTGGATGGCAACATCACTACCGTTGAAGATCTTAAAAATGTAAGTATCCCGATTGTGCCAAAAGCTGCAGGTAATGGCGCTGCTGGCGTTGGTACTCCCACTGGGGCTTCAGCTAATCTAGGACTGCCAACAGTTAAGCTAGGAGATCTGGCAACGATTGAGGTTACTGGAAAGTCTGAATCCATCTCCCGCACGAACGGTAAAGAATCCATCGGCATTCAAATTGTCAAAGGCAATGATGCCAACACCGTCGACGTTGTGAACAGCGTCAAGGACAAGACGGAGGAGCTGAAGCAGCAGTACAAAGGGCTTGACCTGACAGTACTGTTGGATCAAGGCAAGCCGATTGAGGATTCCGTAAGAACGATGCTGTCCAAAGCAGCTTTTGGAGCCCTGTTCGCTGTTATTATTATATTGGTCTTCCTGCGGAATATCCGCTCTACCATTATTTCAATTATCTCCATTCCCTTGTCGCTCCTCATCGCTATTCTGTGCTTGCGACAGATGGATATTACCCTTAACATGATGACACTCGGGGCGATGACCGTAGCCATCGGGCGGGTAGTCGATGACTCAATTGTCGTCATAGAGAATATATTCAGGCGGCTGTCGCTATCCGGCGAGAAACTGCGTGGTCGGGAATTGATTAGCGCAGCGACACGCGAAATGTTCGTACCCATCCTCTCCTCCACGATTGTAACGATCGCCGTATTCCTGCCACTTGCTTTTGTCAGCGGTATGGTGGGTGAGCTGTTCCTGCCTTTTGCCCTCACTATGGTATTTGCTCTGCTGGCTTCACTGGTGGTTGCAATTACGCTGGTTCCAGCATTGGCTCACACGCTGTTCCGCAATGGACTGAAGAACAGTAAGAAGATTCACAGTGAAAAACCTGGAAGAATGGCAACTGGCTACCAAAAAATACTGAACTGGTGTCTGTCTCATAAGCTGATTACGCTCGGGGTAGCAGTACTTCTGCTTGCCGGCAGCTTGCTCCTGATCAAACCAATCGGTGTCAGCTTCCTGCCCTCCCAAGAAGAGAAGAATATTACACTGACCTACTCCCCAAAAGCCGGACAGCGGCTGGAAGACGTGAAGGAACAGGGGCTGAAGGCCGAAAAATATATCTTGGCCCAACAGCATTTAGACAAAATGCAATATTCCATCGGTGGCAGCAGCCCGTTCGGTATAGGCTCCGGCAATTCTGGCCTGTTCTACGTTGCTTATGATAGTGACACTGCTGATTTTGATACCGTTAAAGAGAAGTTGATCGAAGGATTGACCAAAGAAGTTCCAGAAGGTGTATGGGGTGATCTGTCCGGCATGTCCGGTGGGGGCCTTGGCGGCAGCACACTAACCGTAAATATCTTCGGTGATACTCTGGAGCAGCTGAAGCCGGTTGCCGATGAGATCGCTGGGATCGTCCAGGCCGACAAAGCTAACTTTAAAGACGGGGAAACAAGCCTCAAGGAATCTTATGATCAATACACGATTGTAGCGAATCAGAAGAAACTTAGTGCTCTCGGCCTAACAGCTGGACAAATTGCTATGAAGCTAAGTCCTGCCGGTGCACTTCCTGTTCTGACTGAGGTGGCTGTGGACGGTAAGAACTACAATGTCTACATCGAGACTGATAAAGATACGTATAGCAGTATTCAGGAAATGGAAAAGGCTACATTGACTTCGCCTTTAGGCTTCACAGTCCCTATTGGAGAAGTTGCGACCATCAAAAACGGTACTTCCCCTGACTCCATTACTCGTATGGACGGTAAAATGAAGGTGGACGTTACTGCTGAGATTATAGCGACTGACGTCAACAGTGCTTCGAATAACGTAAAGGATAAGATTGATGCTATGGATCTGCCCGATGGTGTAACCATTACCTTCGGTGGTGTGACCGAGCAAATCAACGATACCTTTGGCCAACTGGGCATTGCCATGGCAGCCGCTATCGCCATTGTGTATTTCGTGCTTGTTGTTACTTTTGGTGGCGGGCTGGCACCATTCGCAATTCTGTTCTCGCTTCCCTTCACCGTGATCGGAGCTCTCGTTGCTCTGTTGCTGGCAGGTGAAACCCTGAACGTCTCCTCCCTCATGGGTGCGCTGATGCTAATTGGCATCGTCGTCACAAATGCGATCGTGTTAATCGACCGTGTTATTCATAAGGAGAAGGAAGGACTATCCACCCGTCAAGCGTTGCTTGAAGCTGGGGGAACCCGCCTGCGTCCAATTCTGATGACAGCTCTCGCTACCATAGGTGCTCTGTTGCCGCTAGTTACCGGACTGGAAAACAGTGCCGGAATCATCTCCAAAGGACTTGGCGTAACTGTTATTGGCGGATTGATCAGTTCCACGCTGCTGACACTAGTTGTTGTACCGGTTGTGTACGAATTCTTGATGAAATTCCGCAGCAAACGGGTAGAAGAATAACAACTCAAGCAAAAGGCGCCTTTCCGATTAGGGAAGGCGCCTTTTATTTGTCTATTTACGAATTAGAACCCGGCACATGCAATGCCTATAGCTTGCCTAGGCCATTGAAGTTGCGCTGCTCTCCAGCGAAGCCTTCCAGATCCGCAGCATTTGCAGATCCTGAGGCAAAAATTCCGCAAGCATATGGCTGAGTCCAAGATACAATGGACTTTCTGTAGCAGCATTCAGTCTTTCGCAGAACTGCGGCGTCCACTTCAGTAAATGCTCATCCAGAAAGGTTTCCTGAATTTCCAGCAGTTCCATAGCACTTCTAATGGAAAAGCTGTTGTAGAGCATACGTTCATGCAGCACTGCCATGAACTCCAGTTCAATGGCAATATGATCATCGGATTCATCACCGTTGCATTTCTTAAACACAATTCCTGCTGAAGCGTAGACATCGGACAGCACGTTACAGAATTCATCCGCACAGCCCATGTGGGCAGCTTCACGCGGGACAATGGCGGCCCGCTCATTCATCAGTCGCTTATATTCAAGCGTCTCTTTCTCACAGATGTGCATCAGCTCACCTGGCTCCTGGCTGCAGAGGTAGCGTTTCAGCTCCCGTCCACCTTCAGTCATCTCTGCCGCAACGCCCATTTGTGCTTTACGGCTCCACTGGGCAACCAGTGAAAGTGTTGGTTTTCTTCCAAAGAAATCTACTAGCAGTTGGTATATTAATCCCCGGCTTTCCAGCCACCGGCTAAGCGCCTCGGGCACGGCAAGTAATGGAACTGTTTGATTGGTCATTCTGCAAATCCTCCTCAATTGGTTTGCTCGGGCGCCGCGCCAGTATAGCCATGGTCGCCGCAACGCATTCCGAGATCGTAGCTGTGCTCTTCGCAAAAGTGAAACTAATATTCTACACTCAAAATTATAACGAACATTCAAAGCGCTTTCCGTGAGCATTCTATGTCCATTCCCTATAATTGTCGTATTACTGTCAAATTCATGCTAATCATTCACGGCTAGAGGCTTCCGAAGAGTTGAATGCCCATATAAAACGCGATCCCCCAGATTAGCAATGCAGAAATAACATTCAGCAGCCGAATAGCTCGTCCAGAAGAATCAGCCTTCCCAAGCATTCTTCCGGCTGCGGCAAGTCCGATGAACCAAATCCAGGAAACTCCTGCGGTGGCAACGGCGAACGCCCAACGTTCTCCACCTGTGTATTGCAAGGAATTGGTGCCGATAACCCCTACCGTATCCATTAATGCATGCGGATTCAGGAGTGATACCGACAGCGCATATCCTACCTGCCCTTTTAATGAAAGCAGCTTCGTTTCTCTCTTTGCCGGCACACTTCTCCATATTTTCCAGCCCATAAAAGATAGAAACAGAATCCCTGCCCCATAAACAACAGGCCTAACCCAGTTCAGTGAAATGATAACCAGTGAAACACCACCCACAGCGGCAGCAATAAGCAACGTGTCGCACATAGCGGCGGTCAGAATAACCGGCAGTACACTGCGGAATTTGGGGTGTAAGGCTCCCTGATTAAATACGAATATATTTTGCACTCCCAGCGGTAAAATAAGTCCCAGGGCCAATATAATTCCATGTATGATGGCTACGATCATGATAGATGCTCCTCTGCACAATCTAAGTACTTCAGCTTAACCAGCCTCGGCTCGGTCTCTCTGGCCGTAACACTGATAGTACTTTCTTGCACAGCATTCGTAACCATCCAAATGATTGCAGAAGGCCCAACCAAACTAAAATTAACAAACAAATCATGATATACTCAAGCAAAAAAAGGAGTGCATGCTGTGTCTGTTCCCCCTCTCTCCACCTCTACTACAGAAAGCTGGAAACTGGATAATACATCACCGCTGCCACTCCATACCCAAATCTCCACTTATTTTCTGGGCAAAATCAGGAGTGGCGCTTGGCCCGCAGGGATGCGTCTGGCACCACAGCGTGAGCTCGCCAGACAGTTTGGAGTCAACCGCAGTACTATTGTAACTGCACTGGGACAGCTAACGGCTTTGGGTCTGATCGAGGGTAAGCGGGGCGGCGGGACCATCGTCGTAATTCCAAAATCTGTTGACTCCAGGAGCCAGGCGGGCAACTGGAATGATTATGTCGAGGAAGGCGTCCACTATCCCAATTTGCCCACCATACAGGCTATAAATCGCTTGGAATATGAACGCGGGCTGATTCGTCTCGGCACAGGTGAACTGGCCCCTGAGCTGCTGCCTAGTGCCATGATGCAAAGCATTCTGGCTGATCTTTCACAGCAAACACACCTACCTCTATCCTATGAAGAGCCACTTGGCAGTCTTCAATTGCGGACAGCTATAAGCCACCAATTGTCCAAGATAGGGATATCAGCAACACCAGCCTCTATTCTGATCACCTCGGGGTCACTGCAGGGCCTTCAACTGATTGCCCTGGGGCTGTTGCCACGCGGTTCAACAATTCTACTGGAGAAACCTTCCTATCTGTACTCTATTCATTCATTTCAATCTGCAGGCGTGAAATTTAGCGGTCTGCCCATGGATGAACGTGGAGTGCTTACAGAGAGCATCACACCAGAAGTACAGCAGACCGCTGCCGCCATGCTCTACAGCATTCCTACCTTCCACAACCCTACCGGAATTCTGATGGATGCAAGACGACGGCAGGAGTTGATGGCGGTCACCAGCAGCCTTGGACTGCCCATTCTCGAAGACGCTGCCTATCAGGAATTATGGTTGGATAATCCACCACCTTTACCGCTAAAAGCACTAGACAATGAAGGTCGTGTCCTGTATCTCGGCACGTTGTCCAAATCGGCCAGCCCGGGTCTGCGCATCGGTTGGGTAGTTGGTCCTGAGCCGGTGGTTCGGCGGTTGGCCGACATCAAGATGCAGAGTGATTATGGTGCAAGCTCTCTGTCGCAGCTCACAGCCGCGAAATGGCTGGAGAGCGGTTATCATGAACTACACTGTAATTCCTTACGGCAGGAGCTGCGAAAGCGACGAACTGTTGTACTGGACATCCTTCACGCTTATTTTACTGACCTGGCTTCGTGGAACCACCCGGCAGGAGGCTTCTATATTTGGCTGTCCCTCCACAAGCCATTGCCGCTGCCGCAACTATTCAAAAAAGCGCTGCAAGCAGGATTGCTGCTCAACACAGGTGATCTCTACGATCGCCGCGATGGCAGACACCTGCGGCTCTCTTATGCGTATGCACCGCTCTCTGAGCTGGAGGCAGGGTTGATTACTCTGTCCGCTGTGCTAAAAGAACAAATCAAATGACAAATAATAATCATTGTCATTCATCAAATAATTGTGCTAAGCTATTTTCACAGAGAGGAGAGAAGGATTATGACTAAACCAAGTATGTTTTTGAGTAAAACTGAAATTTTGGATGCCGCTGAACAAAGCCTGCGCCGTTTCGGCCCTGACAAGACTTCCGTAACCGATGTGGCTAAGCTGCTGGGAGTCAGTCATGGCACGCTGTACAGGCATTTTCCGAGCAAAGCGATTTTAAGAGAGGCTGTAACGGAAAGATGGCTGGAGGAGAGTATCCTCGTTCCCCTTACAGAAATAGTAAACCATATTGCGGAGAATCCTCTGGAGCAACTGAAGAATTATATAATGAAGTTAATAGAGCTGAAACATCTATACGCTGAGCAAGACCCTGAGATGTTCAAGATGTATGCGGATGTCACCGCAGAATCTGCTGATCTCATTGACGCCCATGTAAGGCGCATTATTGAGCAGATGATTACCCTTATCGCTATGGGTATTGAGACTAATCTCATTCATACAACGCTTCAGACCGAAGTCTTAGCACGTTCAATTTTTAATGCTACTGCCCGTTTCCACCACCCCGCCCATGCCTATCAGTGGCTGAGTACAGACATCGAGCAGGAATTCAGCGGATTATGGTACCTGTTGGAGAAGGGACTTACTGCACCCGCAAAGTAATCTATTTCATCTGCAGCGGCAGGCTCACCACAAATACCGTTCCTTCACCGGGACGGCTCCTTACAGCTACGTTTCCTTCATGAATTTCAACAATCTTCTTCACGAGTGACAAACCAAGCCCGCTACCGCCCTCACTGGCTGTTCTGGCCTGGTCCACCTTGTAGAAGCGTTCGAAGATACGGGGCAGTTCCTCTTCAGCAATCCCGATACCGCTATCCTTGATCTCCACCTCAATCGTCTTCTCCAAGGAGTACAGCCGAATATGGATGCAGCCACCCTCCGGGGTGAATTTGATGCTGTTATGCAGCAAATTGGTCCAGACCTGGCTCATCAGATCCTCCACCGCGTAAACATGAATCTCTTCCAGCTCTGCCTCGACTTCTATAGTTTTTCCGAGCCACTGCGGCTCGGCGACCAGAATCATCTCCCGTAGTTGCTTGTCCAGACGGTAAGCCTTGCGCTCGAACGGAAAGCTGTCTGCTTCCAGTGCTGACAGCTTCAACAGATTCTCGCTTAAACCCGATAGACGTGTACTTTCCGCTTCAATGATGTCAAGATAATGCCTCCTGCTGCCGGAACTCAAGCTCTCATTGCGCAGTGCCTGTGCGAATCCGCGAATAGAAGTTAGCGGCGATTGAATCTCGTGCGATACATTGGAGATAAAATCCTGGCGCATCGTCTCCATCCGGCTTAACTCACTGGCCATTTCATTGATCCCCTCCACGATTCCATTAAACTGACCATATCTTCTATCATTATCTAATACCACCTTGAAATCACCTTTGGAAATTTGCCGGATCGCGGTAATTATTGGAGTATAGAAGGCTCTCTCTTTTCCGTTGGTAGCAGAGCCGATGATCGCCATCAAGCAAAAAAGAATCACAAGCTGAAGCAGCATAAGAATCAGCTGTGATACATATTCCGTAGATGGTGTTCCAAAGCTGTGGAAAATCAGTTTAGACGCGAAATAGGCCCCCGTCCAAGCGGCCGCAATCACTGTTGAAACGCCCAATATACCCAATAAAATCTTAGGAATCAATCTGAATTTTCTCATTCCATATCCCCCTCCAGCCGGTAACCCAGCCCGCGGATCGTACGGATGGCGAATCCATACTTCTCCCGAGGAAAGCGTTCACGCAGGCGATTAATATGCACATCCAGCGTCCGCTCATTACCTTCGAAATCGTAACCCCAGATCTCTTCAATCAGTCGGTCTCTTGTCAATGTCTGTCCCGGATAGCTGCCCAGCTTGAACAGAAGCTCGTACTCCTTGAGCGGCAGTGTTATCTCCCCATGTTCAGAGGACGCTTCATACGTCTTGCGGTTCATGTGCAAATGACCAATGGTCACACTTTGTGCGGCCGAGATCTGGTAGCGCTTGAGCAACGCCTTCACCCTGGCAATAAGCACCGTCGGCTCAAACGGCTTCACCAGATAATCATCCGTGCCCAGCTCAAAACCTTTTACAATTTGTGTGGCTTCGCCTTTAGCAGTCAGCATCAGAATTGGAAATTCGTAGCTCTTCCGCAAGCGTCGGCACAGCTCCCAGCCATCCATATTCGGCATCATCACATCAAGAATAGCCATGTCTACACTGGCACTTTCTAGATAATGTAGAGCCTCCAAGCCATCGGAAGCCCCATGAACCTCATCTATCCCTTCAGCCCTCAGAAAGACTTCCACCAATTCGCGAATGTGCGGATCGTCGTCCACTACCAGTATTCTTGTCATCTGCTACCGCAACCTCCTCTTCACTGCCAGCGAGAATCTCTGGTGTATTCAGCTGCAGCTGCTGGGTAGCGAATTCCTTATAAAGCTCATGAGTCTGCAGCAGCTCCGCATGTGTTCCCGTGCCGGTGATTTGCCCTTTTTCCATAAAAATAATCTGGTCTGCATTCACGACTGTCGCCAGGCGATGGGCAATCACGATCGTTGTCCGGCCCACCATCAGATTGGAAAGTGCCTTTTGCACTACCGCTTCCGATTGACTGTCCAGACTGGAAGTCGCCTCGTCAAGCATCAGAATCCGCGGATTACGCAATAACGCTCTGGCGATCGCAATCCGTTGCCGCTGTCCACCAGACAGCTTCACACCACGTTCACCGACATCGGTATTATATCCATCCGGCAGCTCGTTGATAAAGCCGTCAGCATAAGCCATTGCTGCTGCGCTGCGCATTTCATCGCTGCTGATTTCCCGTTCCAGACCATAGCTAAGATTCTCAGC
Organism: Paenibacillus monticola; assembly: GCF_009664975.1. Classification (GTDB taxonomy): domain Bacteria; phylum Bacillota; class Bacilli; order Paenibacillales; family Paenibacillaceae; genus Paenibacillus_AQ; species Paenibacillus_AQ monticola. Next base: position 420,698 of record NZ_WJXB01000004.1, on the reverse strand, counting down.
GATCGTACCTGCCAGTAGAGGACTCTCCTGTGATACGTAGCCGATCAGGTTACGCCAGGAACGCAGTGAGAACGCCGCTACAGGCTTCTCGCCAAGTCTGATCATACCCATCTGCGGCTCATAGAAGCGCTCCAACAGGGAAAATAAGGTTGTTTTTCCGCCTCCGCTCGGTCCTACAATAGCCGTCACCTCACCTGGATGCATACGGAAGCTCACATTGCTCAGCACATTCTCGCCGTTTTTGTAGCCAAAGCTCAAGTCTTCTACAGTGATCGGCCCCTCTGTACCGCTCGCTTCCTCTTCCCCTTCATAGATTTCCTCAGCTTCGGCCAATGTTTCAATAATACGCTCAGATGCACCCTTAGCCTTCTGCATTTGTGTGAAAAACGTCGTCAATTGGGTAAGCGGCATGATAATCTGAATCAGATATAGAATAAAAGCCACGAGCTCCCCCGCTGTCAAAACACCTGCAGATACCTGCATCCCGCCGTAGCCGATAATGACAACCAGCAACAGCATAAACACGAAGGAGACTAATGGACTAATCATTGCGCTGATCTTACCCTCACGGATACCGAAGGAGAGCAAATTCATAATTCCAGTCTTGCCGGCTACATATTCACGATCTTCTGCCCCGGAGGATTTCACCAATCTAATCTCTGACAATACCCCGCTGAGTGTCGCGGTAAAAGAGGCCGTCTCGTCCTGCATCCCCTTTGAGATCTTGTACATCTGTCGTCCGAGCGGTACCAGAATCAGTGCAGAGAGCGGCAGCACGGTGAACAAGACCAGGGTCATTTTCCAGTTTAGGTAGAGCAGAACTGAAATCGAACCCACAATGGAGATTACTCCCGTAAATAGGCTGGCTAGATGCTCAGATATCAAGGTCTTAATGATCCCTGTATCGTTAGTCATACGGCTGACACTTTCTCCGGTCCGGTTCTCATTATAATAAGCTACCGGGAGAACAAGGAACTTGCGCCACAGCCGGTCCCGCAAACCGGCAACCATTTTTTGTCCGGCGTAATTCAGCAGATAAATGGAGACACCAGCGGCAATGGTCTGGGCAATAAAAGCCCCAACTATTCCAACAATCTGCAGTTTGCTGATGGAGGCCAGCGAGAAACCGTCTACTAAATTCTTGGTGAACATAGGAATTATCAGTCCCACCAATGTTGATATTATGCTAAGACCAATCGCTATAGCCAGTAGGCCATAGGAAGGTTTGGTATCCTTCAGCAAGGTCAGGAAAGGCTTGATCGCTATTCCCTTCCCCCGCTTTGTTGTTATGCTGCTCATATTTTGTTCCCCTTTTCTACTTGCATAGATGACAGGAGCCTTACTGCTTCTGTCCTGCGATAAATCTACAATACCCCTGCTTTGTAAACTGAAGTTAAACGATTGAACATTTCTGATTAATTTTCAGAATCACCCTTGAGAAGAAATGAGGCAAGCTTTACAGCAGCAAAATATTCCGCAGGCGTATTCATATTTAACAGCGCTTTGTCATGCGATCTATAACTTACTGGAAAGTCTCTCTCCTGAACATATCGAACCTTCAGGCAGCCGAGCCATTCCATTACCCTCAGACTTTTCTGCTCCAGCGATTCATGTAAACTTGGGAGGACGCTTCTATGGTACAAAGCCAATAGAGGCTGGACTTTACCCGCGGCATTCACGGGGACGACCGCTTGAACCGAAGGCTCTGCTGCGGCAAGCTCTTTCATATAGTTAAGAAGCTCTATACTTGTAAAGGGCAAATCGCAGGCCACGACAGCGCTCCATTCCGTATGTGATAGGTTCAGTGCAGCATACAAGCCCGCGAGTGGACCGAGACCTGGATAACAGTCGGTGACCATGGGCAATTTAAGAAACTGGTAGTCTTCCCTTTCCTCTTCACCACAAGCGATTAAGACCGTATCCGCTACTTGTGATAACCGGACTGCCAGGTGTGCGATGAGAGGAACTCCACCAAACTCCAGCAGTGCCTTGTCAGTACCCATTCGTCGGGAACGTCCTCCAGCTAAAATGATTCCGGTAATCTGCATCTTTAGTCCCCTCTTTACCAGACATTTGGAAAACTGCTCAAAAGTTGGTTTGTATCCCCTTTCAACACGTGTTACAGTGATAGAAGCGGCCTTAAATGCCGCGCTGCTGTTACCAAGCATTTAGCGGGAAAGGAGTGCCCAATTTGCGGGAAAACCTTGATAAGCAACCTTCTTTCACGTCTTTGAAATGGTTCAATTTTTTTGTATATGGTACGATAGTCCTCTTCACCAGCTTCTTCCAACTATACCTGCAGGATGCCGGGATGAACAAGCTGGAGATCGGCAGTGTAATGTCCATTGGAGCGCTTGTATCGATTTTTGCTAATCCATTCTGGGGCATATGGACAGATCGGTCTCAGAATATTCGAAGAATCGTAATGCTTATGCTGACGGGAACACTTGTGATATCCCAACTTGTTTTTCAGGCCAATACATATGAGATGATCTACGTCTCCATTATTTTATTCTATTTCTTTCAAGGCCCTCTGTTTGCCCAGAGCAACACGATGATTCTAAGCTACATTAACGGCACGACTCACCGTTTCGGCTCCTTCCGGCTGTGGGGTTCAATGGGATGGGCGCTGACTGCGGTTATCGCCGGGCCGATTCTGGAATGGGCTGGAGTATCTGTATTGTCTTATCTATTTACAGCGCTGCTATGCGCCTCGATGGTAGCCCTGCTTGCGTTGCCAAAGCTGGACCAGTCGATTGGAATGGCTCCACTGCCGTTTAAAGGGTTCAGTCGAAATTTCTACAATCCCTTTTTCCTGTGTTTTATTCTCTTCGGCATTCTAGTCTCTATTCCTAATACGATGAACAATACATTTATGTCACTGTATATTACGGACCTTGGCGGCTCTAAATCAATGATCGGGCTCGCTGTATTCCTCTCTTCCATTCTGGAAGTAGGCGTGTTTATCCTCTGTGGCCGGTTCCTCAAGCGTAAGATCTCCGTGCTTCTAGGCTGGCTGGCGTTCGTCAGTGCCTTATTCGCACTGCGCTGGTGGCTGATGGCTGATGCGACAACAGCACTTCAGGTTGCGCTTATTCAGATCCTGCACTGCATCACGTTCGGGGGCTTCTTCTATGTCGGTACCCAGCTAACAATGCTACTGGTCCCGCGTGCTTACCGTTCTTCCGGACAAGCCCTCTATACGCTAACCTGGAGCGGTATATCCGGCATTCTTGGCGGTGTTCTTGGCGGCTGGCTGTTTCAGAATCTCGGCGCACAAAGCATGTACCAGTCTGGAGTATTTCTAGCACTGATTGGTGCTCTCGGTTTCGGCTCAATGTGGCTCTTTGTCATTCGCGGCGGGTATCGACCGCCATCTGAGGCTGAGGAAGAACATACGGAAACCGAGCTGTGATCCTCTGCTGAGGCTAAGGCAACTTTCTTAAAACACAATAAAGCTAAAAAACTAGCAAGTCTCCGGTCATTGGGGACTTGCTAGTTTTTGTTGTTGGTCTGTTGCTTGAATGGTTCCCGTGGAGTGACCTCCCAGAACACTTACCTACATTTCACTCCGCTTAGCCCTGTTTAGGCGGCTGAAATGAACTCTTCAGTGGAACAACGAGATTAAATACAAGATGGCCTGGAGCGGAATACTTGCTGTCCACATTGAAATAGCCATGCCGGAAAAATTGATATTTATCCTGCGCCACACTTTCTCTAAGCGCTGGCTCTACGAATCCTTGCAGAATTTCAATGGATTTCGGGTTGATCTGATCGAGGAAACTTGGCTCTGCTTTCTCCACAGGAGCATCCAGTCCTTCCAGATCCACTACTACCTCATCCGGCGCCTCAGCAGAAATCAGCGGCTCGTAGAGACGAAACTCTGCGGGAACAGCCTGACTTGCTTCTACCCAGTGCAATGTCCCCTTCACTTTGCGGCCCGTAAAGCCGCTTCCGCTTTTGGTTTCCGGGTCGTACGTGCAATGCAGCTCGACAACCTCACCGTGCTCGTCTTTGATAAACTCATTGCATTTGATGAAGTAGGCATTCTTCAGACGTACTTCATTGCCAGGGAACAACCGGAAATATTTGTGCGCTGGATTCTCCATGAAGTCGTCGCGTTCAATGTAAAGCTCACGTGAGAACAGAACCTGGCGGTTGCCCATTTCTTCATTCTCAATGTTATTCTCCACTTCAAACATTTCGGTTTGGCCCTCAGGATAGTTCGTGATGACGACCTTGAGCGGACGCAGTACAGCCATTGTACGCGGCACGGTAAGCTTAAGATCCTCACGGATAAAGTGCTCCAGCATCTGCAGATCCACTAGACCCTGGCTCTTGGAAATCCCTGCTTCGTAGACAAAGCTGCGAATAGCTTCCGGTGTATAGCCCCGACGACGCAGGCCGGAAATCGTTGGCATACGCGGATCATCCCAGCCGTCTACATGTCCCTCGTCAACCAGCAGCTTCAGCTTGCGCTTGCTGGTCATCGTCTGAGCTACATTAAGACGTCCAAATTCATATTGATGTGGCACGGACGGCATCTCACATTCTGCTACGACCCAATCATAGAACGGCCGTTGGTCTTCGAACTCCAGCGAACAGAGGGAATGGGTCACGCTTTCGATAGCATCCTCCAGCGGGTGGGCAAAGGCATACATGGGATAGATACACCACTTATCGCCTGTATTATGGTGATGCGTATGAGAAATACGATAAAGAACGGGATCACGCAGGTTAATATTCGGAGAGGACATATCGATCTTGGCGCGAAGCACCTTCTCGCCGTCCTTGAAATCACCTGCTTGCATTCGCCGGAATAAATCCAGATTCTCCTCGATGCTGCGTTCGCGATGCGGGCTGTTCTGGCCTGGCTGCGTCAGCGTACCCCGCAGTTGACGAATTTCGTCGGCACTAAGGTCATCTACATAAGCCTTGCCTTTGGTCACCAACAGCTCAGCCCGCTTGTACATCTCATCGAAATAATCCGAGGCAAAGCGCAGCTCATCCCATTCGTAGCCTAGCCATTTCACATCTTCTTGAATGGAATTCACATATTCCGTATCCTCTTTAGCTGGATTAGTATCATCAAATCTTAGGTTAGTCTTCCCACCGAACTCATCAGCCAGTGTAAAGTTAATCCAAATCGCCTTGGCATGTCCGATATGTAAATAGCCGTTTGGCTCTGGTGGAAAGCGGGTAACAACTTCCTTTACTTTACCCGAGCGTAGATCTTCGGTAATGACATTCTTAATGAAATTGGAGGGGGTGCTACGGTTCTCCACAGTTATCAACCTTTCGTTCTGGAATATTACATCACTTTTCTTGTATAAACATGTTTCCTACTAATATACCCGTTAAACAGGGATTGTTCAATAAAAGCAGACACAGGGCAAACACCAATCCCAAGTTAATCGCCCTATCTTTTGACTTCTTTCCCGGCGATGGAGTAGCATGGAGGACATAGGGACTTTTAGCTTTTATCTGCATAAAAGGGGAGCTTATCCGTGAAGTTAATCAAACTGCCTAAGGAGCAACGGGAAGACATTGTAGAGAACATCCGCGCTTACTTCGAGAGCGAGCGTGGGGAGAGTATCGGCCATCTGGCAGCAGACAGCCTGCTGGAATTCTTCTTAAATGAACTTGGACCCACCATTTATAATGGAGCATTGGGCGATTGCCGCACCCTTGTAGGACAGCGAATGCAGTCATTGGAGGAAGATATTTACGCACTGGAATGGAAGAAGCGCAAGTAAGCACAACAAGTCTTATGCCACTGAGGAGGCTGCTGCTTGTTCAATTATCCTATAGATGAAGAGCTTATGCTAAAGCCACTGGTGCTGGAGCATACCCGTCAAATGTTCGCGCTGGTACAGCGCTCGCGGATTCGGCTGCGGCAATGGCTGCCTTGGGTGGATGCCGTCACGGAGCAGACCCACATCGTCAGCTTTGTCAAAAATGCGATTAAGCAAGGCGCAGACAACGGTGGATTTACCGCCGGATTGTGGGTCCGCGGCGAGCTAGCCGGTATTATCGGGTATCACGAGATCGACTGGAGCAACCGTTCTGTCGGCATTGGTTACTGGCTGGGTGAGGGCTATGAAGGAAAAGGCTATATGACCAGTGCCTGCCGGGTCCTTGTGGATTACGCGCTGCTGGAATTAGAGCTGAACCGCGTGGAAATTCGTTGCGCCACCAGTAACACTCCCAGTCGTGCCATTCCCGAGCGGTTGGGCTTCGTGCTCGAAGGTATAGTTCGTCAGGCGGAGAAGCTGCCCTCCGGTTATGTGAATCATGCCGTATATGGCTTGCTGCGCAGCGAATGGAGATTGCTAAGCTGAAGCTTCCAGCCTCGGACTCACCGGCATAAGACATGCAAGAAGATACGGGTGCCGTCCTTTACATGGATGGCACCCGTTTTTTCGAGAAATATAAGGATACGTTATCGGGTGAAACCTAACCCTCCACTATCTCCAGCCAGTTGCGAAACTTCGTGCGGATACCATCGGCCAGACTCTCAAGCTCCAGCAGCTCGGCCAAATCCGTCTTGTCCGTACGTCCAACCTCCATGGAATGCAATACCCGCGACACCGCTATACCGCCCGTTCCGCTTTCCTTTTTCAAGATATCGTCCCCTGCAGAGATCTTGCCTTCACGCAGCACGCGAAAGTAGAAACCACTATACCCCGTTTGCAGCACCTGGGCAGGCATATCAGCAGGACCGTGCTTTTGCGAGAGCTTGAAGCAAGGATAACGCGGCTGACTCACCTGCAGCAGGGCCGTTCCCATTTCATAGATGTCCCCAATGTTAACCTCTGTCTCCAATAACCCACTTGTTGTTATATTCTCACCGAAGGCGGAGAATTCCAGCTTCTTGCCTAAGCGTTCCTCCCAATACGAATAATGCTCAATCGGATATACACATACTGCCTTGTCGGGGCCTCCGTGATTTACCAAATCCGCCTGTCCGTCTCCCTCGAAGCCGTTACTGTACAGTTGTACCGGTCCTTTCACAGGCATTTTATAGATTCCTGTCTCCACCGGTTTGCCGCGATAGTCAACCGTTATCGGCCGCCCCAAATTAAGCGAGATGATTTCCATGTTCCTGGCCTCCTGTCAGCATACAGCTCATAAATACCTCATCCACATAACGACCGCCAAGATAAAATTCCTCCCGCAAACGCCCCTCTTCCTGAAATCCACATTTTTGATAGAAGGAAAGTGCTGGCGTGTTACAGGATAATACACGCAGACGAAGCTTGCGAATTCCGTTGTTCGCAGCATGCTGCTTGATCGCTACCATCAGCTGCTGCCCAATACCCACACGCTGGCAGCGCGGATGAACGGCAATATTCACCTCGCAGACATGTCTATTGCTCACCATTCCACTCGGACAGCCAAAGCCGACATATCCACAGAGCTGGCCCTCCTGCATAGCCACGAGCTGAGAGCCCGGGGGAGCATGCAGCAGATAATCCTCACGTGAACGCCACATTAAAGGACCCGGAGTAGTCTCCTCCGTCCAGATCATATTGTCCAGTGTAATCAGTTCACGAGCATCCTTGAACTCAGATGGTCTAATATCGAGTGTATCCCTATTGATGTGTTGCATTCCTTATTGCACCCCTTGCGTTACTGCTTAAATCATTCTAAGCGGATTGTTCCATACTATTAGTCCATGCTTTACGACCTCGCCGGTTGACAAACGCATGTAAAATGAAGAATCCTACGGACAGCACTGCCATTGCACAGGCCAGCCAAGCTGTAGGGGCTAATCCTCCGCTATCATACAGACTGCCCATGAAATAGGGTCCAATTACGCGGCCACAGGCGCCAATCCCTCCAGTTAGGCCGAGGTAGAACGGAGCGCTGCGGTCGGCATGATCCGAAATAAAGGAGGGCATTGCTGGCGAGATAAGCATTTCGCCGAGCGTAGTCAGCACCATCGCCAGCAGCAGACCGGGGTAACTCGGCAGCAATAGGATAACGGCGTAGCCACTAAAGTAAAATACAGCACTAGCTGTCATTTGGGCCGTTGACGTTGACGCGAACCAGCGTTTAATCAGGCTAACGAGTGGCTGCGCTACGAAGATAAGCACCCCGTTTAGCGTCCAGAGAAAACCATAAATTCTTTTGGGCCAGCCCTCGGAAATAATAAACGGCGATACGCCTGTATTCCAGATGGAATTGCCGATCAGCAGAAAGAGCGAGCCAATAGCCATGTACAAATAAATACGTGTATGACCCATTAGCTTCCAATTGGACTGAGCACGTGGATGGACTTTTATGTGATCCATCTTCTCCGAGGAGGAACCTGTGCCAACCTTCCGCAAATAAACAAAGAAAAAAACCGCAAATACAGCCGATGACACGCCATTCAGTACAAAACTCAGCATATAGGAGAAGTCCGCCAGGAACCCGCTGAGCGCTGTACCGATGGCTACTCCTATATTATTGGCGACATAAATAACATTGAACAGCTCACCGCGCTGCTCCGCGAATCGGAAGCCGATGAACGCTTGTATAGCCGGTAGCGAAAGTGAATTAAATAATCCTACCAGTCCCATCGTTGCCATGAATAAGGTCCAGTTAGTGCTTGCGGCCGGTAAAGTGAACAAGGCCAAAGCATTCATCACCAACGCTCCAACAATCAGCTTATTTACGCCTATTTTATGATAAAGAGAACCGCCGAGCAATTGGCCTGCAATTCCGCCAATAGATTGGATAACGATAATAAGTGCGGCATCCTTCATGCTGCGGCCAAGCTCGTCAAATACATACATCGTCACCAGCGGCCACATGATCGCACTACCTATTGCATTTATAAGGCTGGCAATCAGAAATACTTTTACTTCTTTAGGATAAGCATCTAAAAACTTCATTGGTAGTGTACATCCCCTGTAATCTATATGTCATTAATCCCATCCAGTATTATCTGAAAATAGAGTTCAGAGCAAGCCTTCACATTGACGCTTTATCGCATTAATACGCAATATTACCGTCGCTTCACTTCTACTGTCGTCGAGAAAAAGGTGGCTCCGTTCCCCATATCGCTAAGCCGGTCCGGGGTCAGTACATTCACTCTTTGCCTGCGCTCTTTCCCTTCCCACCACAGCCCTTGGCTGATAACGGTACCGGGAAGCATTTTATCTGTTACCCTAGCTGTAAGTTCTACGATACCCCGGTCATTGAATAGGGTAACCTCATCGCCGTCGGTTATGCCCCGCGCTGCCGCATCCTCTGGATGAATTTGCAGCAGAGGACCTTTTTCCAATTTTTGATGCTTCTCCAGGTTGGAGAAAGTAGAGTTCAAGAAATTATGATTCGGTGGAGAGATGAACATCAGTGGATAGGGGGTTCCCACCTCCGGTCTCCGCAACCCATCATAACCTTCCTTCAGCGGCGTGTAGGTTGGCAAGGCAGGCAAGCCTGCCCGTTCCATAGATTTGGAGTACAGTTCGATCTTACCTGACTCGGTAGACAGGCGCTCCAGAAATGATTCCTTAGGCGTCATATCCAGCTTCACGTAGCTCTCGGCCAGCAACCGTTCCAGTGTCACGCCGTTTAAATACGGATTGCGCGGATAGTCTAGCGCTTCCCGGATCATCTCATGCTCAGACTGGCTGAAGATTTCCGAGTCAAAGCCCATAGCCTGGCCCAGCAGTGAGAATAGCTCTGCGTTGCTCTTACATTCTCCGGGAGCCTCCATGATAGGCTCTTGAAGCTGAATGTAATGATGCCAATACGAGCCGAAGATATCCGTATTCTCAAAAGACGAAGTCGCTGGCAGTACGATATCAGCATAACGCGCCGTATCTGTCAGAAACAAATCATGGACTACTGTGAACAAGTCCTCACGAGCAAAGCCTGTCCGTACCCGCTCCGCGTCCGGAGCGACAACGACCGGATTGCTGCAATAGACGAATAATGCCTTCACAGGTCGATCCGTCATTTCCAGTGCCTCGCCAATCTTATTCATATTAATGCTGCGCACCTGTGAATCCGGACGCAAATCCGGCCGTGTCAATGCGCGTGAATTCATGGAAGTATAACCACTGTTAGACTTATACGCACCACCGCCAGTCTTCTGCCATTGTCCGGTCAGCGCAGGCAGACAGGCAATTGTACGCACGTTCATGCCGCCGTTGTCATGATGCTGCAGGCCGTTGCCAATATGAATATGTGAAATTTCAGCCTCACCGTACAACTTAGCCAGCCTCTCAATATCAGCTACAGGAATACCCGTAATTTCCGCGACCCGCTCAGGAGGATACGCTTCAACATGCTCTCGCAGCTCCTGATGGCCCACGGTATAGCGTTCCATGAACAACTCGTCGGTTAGCCCGTCCCGAAACAGAATATGCATCAGACCCAGCGCCAACGCCGTGTCCGTTCCCGGATACAACGGCAGGAACCAGTCCGCCCACTGTGCAGTCCTGTTGCGGTGTACGTCAATTACGATAACCTGTGCGCCGCGCTTGCGGGCCTTCTCAGCCAAGACTACCTGATGCATATTTGTACTGACAATATTCCCACCCCAAACAATGATCACATCAGCGTTCACCGTATCTTCCGGACTTGTGCCCCCGTTGAAGCCCATCGTATACTTCCAGCCAGCAGTGCCTGCTGAATTACATATCGTCTGCTGCAGGCGACTTGCCCCGAGCGCATTAAAGAACCGCCGGTCCATTCCATCTACACTGAGTACACCCATATTTCCATAGAAGCTGTAAGGCAGAATACTCTCCGCTCCATACTCCGTGGAGAGCTGGCTGAACTTACCGGCAATCTCACGAATCGCTTCCTCCCAACTTATAATCTCAAATGAGCCTTCCCCTTTGGGACCCACACGTCTAAGCGGATGCATCAGTCGTTCGGGATGCTGAACCCGCTCGGCCATATGCCGCACCTTATTGCAAATAGCTCCCTGGGTTATCGGATGCTGCGGATTACCTTCTACTTTTATAATCTTCCCATCTCGCTTATGCACTAAAAGTCCACATGTATCAGGGCAATCCAGCGGACATACCGCCGGGAATATCCCGTTCCCATTCTGGCTCATAACCGCAGGCTCCCCTCGTTTCGTAAGATATTTATATTTTATAGTTGGTGGAGTCGTCCGTAAAGGCGGAGTATTGAAATGTACTGATTCGATCTTGAATAGTGCGGGTAATCATAACTATGAAACACTCCCTATTCTTCATTCGCCGTGAGCCCGATTTCGTTCCCCCGAGTCGGATCTGCACGGCGAATTTTGTTATGTCTGAATAAGATGAAACGGGTGCCGTCCTTTATATGGACGGCACCCGTTTCTTCGAGAAATATAAGGATAAATTATTGCGTGAAGCATATAAATTCTTATATTTCGCAAAAACACCCCTCAGAAACTTCATCTCCACTTACCCGAAGGCCTTGGAAATAAATGTTCTAAGGAGTGCTCATTAAGCTAACGATACTAATGGTTTATGCATATATAAGAGGACTGATTAAGCGTGTTTCTTCACACTCGCTGGAGCCAAGGTGTCCACGGATTGAATTGCTGAAGGTGCTTTGTGCAAGAACGATAGATAATAAGCCGCACCGACAAATATCGCTCCACCTACCAAGTTACCGAGCCAGACCGGAACAAAGTTAGTAAAGTATTGGCCCCAAGTGAAATGGCCTTCAAAGATAGCCGCCGGAATAAGGAACATATTCGCAACAACGTGCTGGAAGCCGATGGCAACAAAAGCCATAGTCGGAAACCAAATACCAAGAATCTTACCGCTGAAGTTATCTGCTCCATAGGATAACCAAACAGCCAGCGCTACGAGCCAGTTACAGCCAATACCGGAGATGAAAGCCTGTAAAAAGGTTACATCAATCTTATGCTCAGCCATATCCACCAATTTATCCAAATACACTCCATCTGCCGTTAAACCCACAATATGGCCGAAGAAATAGGCAACAAATAAGGCCCCCGCCAAATTACTAAGTGTGATCAGGACAAGATTCTTGATGACTTCCCAGAACGAAATCTTCTTCGCAATAAACGCGAGCGGCACCGCCATCATATTACCAGTGAGTAATTCCCCTCCTGCAAGCAAGACCAGTACCAATCCTACTGGGAATATGGAGGCTCCTATAAAGTTGGCAATAGTACTCCATTCTTTAGGTGCACCTGCAATAACACGAATATCCAGCAAAAATCCGAGCGCAATAAACGCTCCTCCCAGAAAGCCCAGAATAAGCACGGTACTCAACGGATTACGAGCCTTCTTAATCCCGTTCTCTACGGTTACTTCGGCAATCTGCTGTGGTTTGTTATAAGCCATGGTTCCTATCTCCTTCGTCTATTTACTTCAAATTTGTTCCTTTATGCCATTGTATCGTGTCACAAAACACAATAACGTGATAATTGTCACTCTTAGAAAACCTAAGTGAAAGTTTTCACTGACATGTCAAATTTATTGTACAAGTAGAAAACAACAAAAAAGACCGAAGCATTAAAATGGCCTCGGTCCCAATGCTATATCATTATAGCGTCATTTCCAAATAGTTTATACAGTTACTGTTTCTTTGTGTACGATTGTTTTCGGCAACGCTTGGAGGCCAGCGGTGTTCAAGAAATTCCAAGGTTTGTTGTAGTGTGGCTGGAAGAAGAAATCAATGAAGGCCAGCTGATCTATTGTCATATTGTTCTGAATACATACCGATACAGTGTTGATCGATTGCGTCAGATCCATTTTGGACATAATCTGCGCCCCGAGTATACGGCGGGTTGCCCGATCAAATACAACCTTTAGCTGAACCTGTTCGAACGTCGGCATGAATTCCGGACGGTAATTATCGTTTATTAATACGGTTTCTACATCCATTCCCTCAGCCTTAGCCGCGTCTTCAGTAAGTCCGGTGCCTGCAATATTGTCTTCATAAATCTTTATGCCTGAAGTGCCTTGGGTTCCCATATAAGGAATCGTTTCTGCAACCAGATTGCGTGCGACCAAGGTTCCCATCCGGACAGCGTTAGTAGCTAACGGGATATAAGCATGTTTGCCTGTAGGATTGTAATGAATCGCGCAGCTGTCACCAGCTGCATAAACATCCGGGATACTGGTCCGCATATAGTCATTGACGATAATGGCCCCATTAGGCAACATGTCCACTTGACCCTTCAGCAGATCTGTATTCGGGCGGAAACCGATGCAGAGAATAACCAGATCCGTCTCATGCTCCCCTTTGCTTGTAATCACCTTCGTTACTTTACCACCAACACCGGCAAAAGAGCTGACCTTCTCGCCCAAAGCCAATTTAATTCCATGATCCTGCAGCGATTGTTGTATAGGTGTAGTGAATTCTTCGTCCAGATATTTACTCAGGATGCGCTCTTCTCCATCAATCAGCGTCACCTGTTTACCATTCATCTGAAAAGCTTCTACCAGTTCCACACCGATATATCCGGCACCCACAACGGTAATTCTGTCCACCTGCTGCGCTTTTTCAATAATGGTGTTGGAGTGGTTATAATTCTTGGAAAGCAGAATGCCATCCAGTTCTATACCTTCCAGCTTCGGAACAATCGGCCACGAACCGGTTGTCATGATTAGCTTGTCATACATATCGTCGAATTCCAGGCCAGTTGCCAAGTTACGGGCACGTAAGGTTTTGCGCACCGTATCGATCGCGATCACTTCATGGCGCATATTCGTCTTCACGCCCAGCTCTGCAAGCTGTTCCGGCGAAGAATAGAACAATCCCTGCGGGTCTTTGACCACTCCACCAACGTACAGGGCAATTCCACACGATAGAAAGGAAATATTATCATTACGCTCATATACGGTGATCTCGGCATCAGGGTATAACTGGGCGGTATTTACAATTGCGGCGGTTCCGGCATGGGTACATCCAATGACTGCTACTTTCATGATTTCTTCCTCCTCCAATTTGACTACTGTATACTGTGATTTTAAATTTGTATGTGATTTATTTCACTTCATACGCTGATTATATTGTGATTAATATCACATTGCAAGTCTTTTTCACTATATTCCCAGATTGTTCACAACTTAAAGTGGATGATGCCAGTTCTGCAACATGCGACTTTCTTAGCTTTTCCACATCAGCTCGACATTATGTTTATCGGAAAAAAGCAAAAAAAACCCGAGCTCACCGTTAGAACATCACGGTTAGCACAGGGAAAGGAATAGACAGAACAAAACAGATTAAAATGGTTTACACGAGCCCGTGCAGCTCTCCATCCTCGTCGATCCGCAATGACTCTGCGGCTGGTTTAGCTGGAAGACCGGGCATGGTTACAATATTACCTGTAATCACAACAGCAAACCCTGCTCCCAGTGATAAAGTAATATCACGAACACCCATCGTGAAGCCTACAGGCGCACCGAGCAGCCGAGGCTGATCAGAGAAGGAGTAGGGTGTCTTCGCCATGCACACCTGAAGATCATGCAGTCCAAGCCGTTCAATGATCGCTAAGCTGCGTTTCGCCGCAGGAGAGAAGGCCACGTCCGCACCGCGATAGATTTCACGGACTATCTTGTTGATCTTGGACGGAATATCCAGGCTATCCTCATATAAAGGAGCAAAACTGTCAGTGTCGCTATGATCCAGCAGCTTCTTCAATTCCGCAGCCAGCTCCAATCCGCCAGCTCCGCCTTCGGCCCATACCTTGGATACAGCAGCTGGTACATTTAGACGGCGGCAAGCTTCCCGCACATCATTGATCTCTTGCTCGCTGTCACCTGCAAAATGATTAATGGCCACCAGAACTGGTACGCCAAATTTACCAAGATTCTCAATATGGCGCTCCATATTGGACAATCCGGTGAGCAGTGCTTCCCGATTCTCGGTTTGCAGCTCATCCTTGCGAACGCCACCGTTATACTTCAGTGATTTCACCGTTACGACAAGCACCGCTGCGGAAGGTACAAGTCCAGCTTGGCGGCATTTAATATCCATAAATTTCTCTGCGCCCAGATCGGCACCGAAGCCTGCCTCCGTTACCACAACATCTCCCAGCTTCAATGCATAACGGGTACCAATAACACTGCTACAGCCATGGGCAATATTAGCAAACGGTCCACCGTGCACGATGACCGGAGTTCCCTCCAAGGTCTGCACCAGATTGGGCTTAACCGCTTCTTTGAGCAGCGCAGTCATAGCTTCAACAGCCCCTAGCTCTTTGGCAGCCACCGGCCGTCCCAACTGATCATATCCGATCAGCATCCGGCTCAAGCGCTTCTTCAAATCAGCAAGGTTATCGCAGAGGCAGAGTACGGCCATAATCTCGGATGCGGTCGTAATCTGGAATCCACTCTCTCGTACCGTTCCGTTGCCATCTCCAAGACCGGTCACAATGCTGCGCAGACTGCGGTCATTCATATCCATCACGCGTTTCCACACGATACGCTGCGGATCAAGACCCAGCTCATTGCCTTGGAATATATGATTGTCGATCATGGCCGACAAGAGATTATGCGCGGACGTAACCGCATGAATATCACCGGTAAAGTGCAGGTTAATCTCATCCGCAGGCACGATCTGCGATTTGCCGCCACCAGTAGCGCCGCCCTTCATGCCAAGGCACGGGCCAAGCGACGGCTCGCGCAGAGCTGCAACGGTCTTTACGCCCGCAGCATTCAAGGCCTGAGCCAATCCAATCGTCGTTAACGTCTTGCCTTCCCCAGCTGGAGTTGGATTCACCGCAGTGACCAATACCAGCTTGCCATCGGGCTTATGCTTCAAATCCTCCCATAGGGATGGTGACAGCTTGCTTTTATATTTGCCGTACAGTTCCAGATGTTGCTCGTCAATCCCTGTTTCTGATGCGATCTCTGTAATTAACCTCATGCTTGAAAAGAACCCTCCTGCCGTTATTATCCTGATTCATATAGCTCTATTCAAAGGATACAAGGTCTTTGAAAAGCGTCAAGTATTATTTTCAGAAAAAAGCCTCCCAAGCCGCGTTTATAGCGAACCTGAAAGGATTATTTACCTATTTATGGGACGTTAATACTCTATAATAGTGACTCAATATTTTCCTTCATTGTTTCTGGTGCTTGCTTCGGTTCAAAGCGGGCCACTACATTGCCCGTGCGATCAACGAGAAATTTCGTGAAATTCCAGCCAATATCACTGCTCTCACCGGAACCCGGCTGCTGACTCTTCAAATATTCAAAAAGAGGACTGGCGTCTGGTCCATTAACATCAACCTTGGCAAATACCGGAAAGGTAACTCCATAATTGATCTTACAGAACTCTTCTGCTTCTTCGCTCGTCCCCGGCTCTTGGCCGGCAAATTGGTTACAAGGAAATCCTAAGACCACAAGTCCCTGCTCTCCATATTGCTCGTACAACTTTTGGAGATCACCGTATTGCGGCGTCAGCCCGCATTTGCTGGCTGTATTGGCAATCAGCAGCACCTTGCCTTCATATTCTGTAAAAGATACTTCTTTGCCCGAAGGTGTAACTCCGGCGAAACTGTAGATCGACATCCTTGTTCCCTTCTCTCTTTTGTAAGTGGTAAGCCTTGATAGCAGCATCGCTGCAATTCATTTCCATCTTACCTTATCCCCACTGGAATGCAAATTATCGCCATATTCATCCACAGCTATAAAGAAGTTGTACTTCGTTGTTGAAGGCCACAGACCTCAGCAATAAGTTGAAGTGATTTCAGCTTGTCGGCAAAGCTGTACATGATGCTCGCGATCATAACCTCTTCACATTGATATTGCTCTGCCAGTGCTTCAAGCTGCGCCCTCACATCCTCAGGCGAACCGATAACCATTCGCTTCCGATTATCTTGAATGCGGAACATATCATAAGGCGTATAGGGATAGCTCTGCGCTTTCTCTACAGAGGGAGTACCGGTTGAGACATGTCCTTTCTCCAACAAAACAAGGGAAAGATCCATGCTGGACGCCAGTTGGTCCGCCTGCTCTGAGGTCTCGGCACATACTGCGAATACAGCAACCAATGAACGAGGATTCTGCGTGACAGGAGAAGGCTGGAATCTATGCTGGTAGGCCTTTACTGCCTCACTACCGCCAGCACCATTAATAAATTGGGCGAAAGCAAAGCCGGTTCCAAGCTTAGCAGAAAGGGCAGCACTGTCTTTACTGGAGCCGAGCAGCCAAATTTCCGGTGCCGTAGCAATCGCAGGAGTAGCGGTAAGCCCCGCAAAACGGTGAGCCGGATCAACCTTGTTGTATAAATAGGTGATCAAGTCCTCGACCTGCTGCTCGTAGTGGTCTGAGCTGCGGAGCTGATGCTGCTCCTGAAGAGCTCTAGTCACCAAAGCCGCTCCACCCGGTGCCCGTCCGACACCCAGATCAATCCGTCTCGGGTATAGTGCCTCCAGCACGCGGAAATTCTCGGCTACCTTATAGGCACTGTAATGCGGAAGCAAAACACCGCCTGAACCGATGCGAATCGTTGTGGTCACCGCAGCTAGGTGAGCCATCAATACTTCTGGACTTGAACCCGCCAGACCCGCAGCAGAATGATGCTCAGATACCCAAAAGCGGTGATATCCAAGCCGTTCGGCTTCCCGCGCCAATATCGCTGTTTGAGCTAAAGCCTCGGCTGGTGAAGTTCCCTCCGATACCGGAGACTGGTCAAGCACACTTAATTTTATCATTAGGACAGCTCTCCAATTACGAAAGATGGATTCCGGATTTACATCCCCCTTATTATATCACGGGCCTCTCATCCCTAGACGAGGAGTGGACAAAAAGAAGCAGCCCTGTCAATTTCTCAGGACTGCTTGTCTTATTCGACTGTACTGTATTGTTATTTAGATACTGGTACTGCATCAAAATATTCTTCCAGCGTACTGTTACTCTTAGCGATCGAAGTTGCAATATCCTTGCCAACATAACGAACATGCCATGGTTCATACATATATCCCGTTATAGCCTCTTTACCTAGTGGATAACGAATGATGAATCCATATTCCGACGCATGCTTGGCTAGCCATTTTGCTTCCTTTGTTCCGCCAAAGCAGCTTTCTGCAGCACATTTACCAGTACTACCCGAGACATCGATAGATAGTCCTGTCTGATGCTCGCTATGGCCAGGCACTGCGCTGTAGGTGCGAGCCTTCGCTTCTCCATCCTTCGCTACATAACGATTGAATAACGTTGTCTGCGTCGCTTCGGAACGATAGGCCGAAACACCGGCCAAATAAATGCCGTCAGACTTTGCACCTGCGAACATTTTCTCCAACGCCTTGGCAGCAGCACTTCGCATCATGCGCTTCTCAATCTTCTCGGTGAAGGTAAAGGGTACATTCGGATATACCAGATCAGTCGGTTTATAGTGATTAGGCAGCTTGTACTGCTTGTTTACCATCACCGTTATACTATCCGGCTCAGCAGCCGTCTGCTCTGCATCATTTCCGGAGTGATTGGTTGGCTTATTCGTAGGCTTAGCTGTTGCGGTTGCCTTTACTGTCATTGCTGGTACTGCAGATACTTCAGGAGGCGTAGCCGTTTCGTCTGGAGCACCACTAGTAGTCACAGTAGGGTCCGGCGCAGTCGATGCTTCACCCACAACAGTCGAAGGGTCCGGAGTTGCCGCAGGCTGACCCTGAAGATCGTCCTGTTGACTTATATTAGTTCCTTCTTCCTGCGAGGCAGAAGGAGTCGCATACTTCCCTATACCCCAACCGATAGCGATCACAACAATGAATAAGATAAGAACTCTAGCTTTTTTGGACATGGGTAAACGTATTCCTCCTATGAGCGGGATAATCTATTTAACTATTAGACAGGCTTAAGGCCCAAAATGTTTCAGCATTAATCAGATAATAGCAGATAAATATGATCTCAAAACAAAGGTTACCATAGGTCATTAGCATTCTGCTAACTGCCCTATGGTAACAATTTGATCTATCTATGTCTAGCACCTTTATCTGGATGTGCCACGTCCGCCGCTCTTGAAGCCACCGGAACCCGTACTGCGAGTACTGCGTGAAGCTCCGCCGCCACCCGTGCTATTGCGAGTACTTTTACCTGCGCCCGAACCGCCCTTAGCGCCATACCCGCCTTTGCTGCCACCCTTTGAAGGACCACCGGAACTGTAGCTGCCGCCTTTGCCTTTACCTTTGGATGGACCCGTACCGTAACCGCTGCCCAATCCACCACGTGGTGTGCCTCCAGCATAAGCACCGCCGTCTGCACCTCTGGTTACATTCTCGCTATAGCCGCTGCTTGGTGCACCTTTTGCAGAAGCTCCAGGTCTGTTCGCACCGCGCTGGCCGCCGGCACTAGCTGCTGCCGGGCTGTCGCCTCTAGAGGCAAAGGCACCGTAGCCGCCGCCTACTCTTGGTACACCAGCTGTTTTACCGCTGGCTTGTCCACCCGATTTGGCTGCGCCTGCGCCACCGCTGGCCTGACCGCCGCGTGGTGCGCTCGCTGCGCTATAAGCGCTGCGCTTGCCGCCTGCTGCCGCTTCTGGACGGCTGCGTTGTCCTTGCTCCGCAGGCGCTGCCCAGCCGCCTGCATCCTTGCCACGGCCGCGTCCACCCTGACGCGCACTGCCGTCTGCACGCGGAGCTCCGCCGCTGCGTCCTTGACCACGGCTCGCGGTCTTCGGTCCACGTCCGGCCCGCGCCGACTCGGGAGCCGCGCCTTGGCGACTTCCGCCATGACGGCCACCGCCGACTTGAACATTGCTGAATTCGCCGACTCCGAATTCATCCTTCTCGTAACGGCGGCGATCCAGCCGCTGCGAGATGCCATGCTCGATCAAATCCAGACCGCCTTGCTCCCGTGGGGAGACGAAAGTGATGGCCAATCCTTTGCCACCGGCACGGCCTGTCCGACCGATCCGGTGAATATAGCTATCCGCATCAAGCGGCAAGTCGTAGTTGAAAATATGGGTAATTCCCTCAACATCTAGGCCACGAGCCGCAACATCGGTTGCTACAAGAATCTGCAGCTTCGCTTCGCGGAATCTCTTCATCACTGCTTCGCGTTTGCCCTGCGACAAATCACCGTGCAACTCGTCACAATCATAACCAGCTTCACGCAAGGCCTCATTCAGCTTGGATACCCGACGTTTCGTCCGGCAGAACACAATCGCCAAATACGGACGATCCCGTTCGATTAATCCTTTAAGGGCTTCCTCTTTGTTGCGGTCTGAACATTCTATAACCTGCTGTTGTATATTATCCAGTGGAATCGGTGAGCCGCTCTTAATAACGATATCCAGTGGCTCTTTCATATAATTAGCAGCAAGGCGCTTAACCGGATCAGGCATCGTAGCGGAGAACAGCATTGTTTGACGGCGGTAAGGAACGGCCGTAATAATCGTCTCTACATCCTCCAGGAAGCCCATATGCAGCATTTGGTCGGCTTCATCTAGAACGAGCATTTTGACATTATCCAAATCAAGCGTTCCCCGGCGCATATGATCCAGAATTCTGCCCGGTGTCCCGATAATAAGATGTCTGCCACCTTCAAGCTTGCGCAGCTGTTTCTCTACATCCTGTCCACCATAAACAGCCAATATCTTTACCTCAGTGTGCCGTGCCAGCTTGCGTGCCTCTTCCGTAATCTGCAGCGCCAGCTCGCGTGTCGGAGCCAAGATCAGCGCTTGCGGATAGGCCCGCTCGATATAGATCTTGTCCATAATTGGCAACAGGAAAGCCAACGTTTTGCCTGTTCCCGTCTTTGCTCTGGCAATAACATCCAAGCCTTGTACCAATGGCGGAATCGCTTCTTCCTGTACTGGTGTAGGCTTAACAATACCTTGACCCTGAAGCAATGTGCTCAATAATTCTGAAACTCCTAATTCTTTAAAACCCGGCAAATTGTCCACCTCGCTTTTCCTCATTTTAATTTGATTACTACTTTCCCCAAACTTTCCATCTTCCTCAAAAGACCTGCTCCATGCCTTAGAGCCTGGCGTTCCTTATAAAGCGTATGCTTCCGATGCAGCTATGCAAGGCATAACTTATAAGTATCCATTTCCCGGATTAATATAAGCAAGTACGGCGTATATTCAAACAAAAGCGGAAGAACCCCACAGGAGTCCTTCCGTCCCATTTTATCCTTGACCCATTGAAAGGTGCGGTCAAAGTTCGGTTTCTGGGGCAGTGATCCACCGGACATTCAGACTTACAATCCAATCAAATGGGGCTTTTATAGAGAATTTTAGATTCTGCAACATTTTATACGTATAGAAGTGAAAGTCATCCTTTACATTGTACTTGATCCAATGTCATTTGTGTGTAACTGCCGAAGAATTATTATTAAATCCCTTTAGCTCCTAGAACCTTCCCGATTTAAAAATCGAGAATAACAACCACAGGAACAGCAGCAGCGCCACTACACCACCGATCTCTACCGAAGGGAAGTCCCAGATTAGCGAAGGTTCGCCGCGCAGCGAGGAGCCTATAATCAGGCCCACCATAATAATGCTGAACGCCAGCAGCACAATGCTGAAGGACAAACGGTTGCCCACCCGGTCGATCTTGCGCATAAGACTCTGCAGCTCCGGCACGCCAACCTCTACCTTAAGCTTTCCCTTGCTGATCAATGAGGACAGCTGCCGTGCCTGAGCCGGAAGCTCTACCAGACTTTCCACTAGATCCGCAACGCCACCCCAAAGCTTGCGCTGCAACCTATTGCTGCTGAAGCGCTGCTTCACCAACTGGCGGCCAAAGGGCTCGGCCATCTGCACAATACTGAAGGAAGGGTCCATATTCCCGACAACGCCTTCTAGGGTCAGCATTGTTTTGCCTAGCATAGCCAAATCCGGCGGGATGACGAGCCGATGCTTGCGTGCAATTCCGAATAGATCATTTAGCGCCTTGCCGATGCTAACTTTATGGAAAGGGACATCATAATATTCTTCCCGCATCCGGTCCATATCATCATGTAGCGCAGCTCGATCAGCGTCCTCACTAATAACTCCAAGACGTAGAATCGCCCGCACCATAGAATCTGTATTTTTACGCATAAGTGCGATAATGAGCGCAGATAAATGATCCTTCATCTCCTCGCTCAGCCGTCCCACCATGCCGAAATCAATCAGTGCCAGCTTGCCATTACCCATCAGCATTACATTACCGGGATGAGGATCGGCATGAAAGAAGCCGTGAATAAAGATTTGCTTCAGCATCATCTCCACGAGTTTCTGGGCAACATCCTTAAGCTTAAAGCCTTTGCTGATCAGTTCATCACGGCGGTTTAAGGTAATGCCCTCCACGAAATCCATCGTCAGGACCCG
Source organism: Paenibacillus monticola (assembly GCF_009664975.1). Classification (GTDB taxonomy): domain Bacteria; phylum Bacillota; class Bacilli; order Paenibacillales; family Paenibacillaceae; genus Paenibacillus_AQ; species Paenibacillus_AQ monticola. The sequence continues at coordinate 398,465 of NZ_WJXB01000004.1, read as the reverse complement.
TGTGGAGGTGTAGTCCCAATGGATCGACGGAATATAGATCCCGTCTTGATCGGTTAGCTGCAAAGCTATTTTCTCCGCATTACGACCTTCTTGACTGTAATCAAGCTCAGCAAGCAGCGACTTCGTGAACTCTTCTGTCATCCGTGATAGTCCATACTGCTTCGCCCAGTCCATTCTTCTCTCGGCAAGAGCGCCTAGGTCACGCAGAATCTCTAAATCACGGCTCATCGTCCGCAGAACACCGGGACGCTGAATTTTGATGGCGACAGCTTGTCCATTATGCAGTACTGCGCGATGGACCTGACCAATCGAGGCTGCGGCAAGCGGTTTATTATCAAAGGAAGCGAAGATCTCCTCCAGATGCTGATCCAATTCCTGCTCGACGATTGCACGAGCACTCTCCGCAGAGAACGGCGGCACATTATCCTGCAGCTTCACCAGTTCTTGAATTATGGAATCAGGCAGCAGATCAGATCTTGTACTGGCGAGTTGACCCAGTTTAATAAAGGTTGGGCCCAACTCCTCCAGTACAAGGCGAATCCGCTCCCCGAGTGTAAGACTTAAGTGAACTTCCTGCGTCACGAGCCGGCGCGGAAGGGATAAAAGATGATAGAGCCCCAGCTCCTCGACCATATAACCGAAGCCATGACGCATAAGCGCCATGGCAATTGCTTGGTAACGTCCAGCATGTCTGATGCGGACCGCCATTTATTCTGTACGCGTTTCCGGCAATGTTCCCACTAGGGGAGCAGTGCCCTCCAGCTCGGCCACACGACGCTCCAAACCTGCAATTCGTACTTCCAACTCGGCTATATCGCTTTGTACGGGTACCTTCAATTCCTTTAACACACGCTGAACCTGCTCCTGCACTGTAGATTTAAAGACTCCGCGTTCCTCGTCACCGCGTTCAACCAGACGGTCAACTAGCGCTTTCGATTCAGAGGGAGCAAGCTCTCCGCGTTTTACCAGTTCTTCGACAACCTTCTCGACTTTTTCCTTGCTGACAATGGTGAGGCCCACTCCTAAAGAGATCGCTTTTTTAAACAAATCACTCATGGCACTTTCCTCCCAAAGATTCCGTTTCGTTACAAACAGAAGTTATGGTTAAAGTATACCCCACTAACCCTGCTTTTCCAAAGTTACACGTTTCATAGCCTAATTTATTTTTATCTTGGAATACGTGCAGCCCATGTGGCGGCCTGCAAAATCAATTTCCGTACCGCCGGATGGCGAAAGGATGGCTCATGATGGCCCGGCATAAGGACAACTACCCTGCCAAGTCCATAGCTATGGCACCAGGCTGCTGGCAGTCTTTCTCCGTCTTCCTCGTACTCAAGCAGTATGGTCTTCTCCGTAAAAGGATCAAATTCAAAACGATACGGCTCTTCGTCTAGTTGGAAATCCTCAATGCCTTCCGTAATGTCATGCTCCAATACCTTAAAGTTCAAGCTAGTGTATGCTGGATGGCCAGTGAATCGACCGCCGATCAGCTGGGCCAGCTCATAACGCTTGGCCAGTGAGATCCCGGTGTGAAGCACGATCAAACCTCCACCTCCACTCACATAGCTAAGTAGTCCGGCTGTCTGCCGAGGCGAGACCGTTTCATTCCATAGCTCATTATAAGCAATACATAAATCATAGCCAGCCAAATGCTCACTACGCAGCAATTTTTTATTCTCCGAACACTGTACAATCAGCAAATCATTTAGAATCTCGCTGACTTGTTGGTCCACTCCCTGCAGTGGATGAAACCGGGGATGGGTATAGTCACCCAGTAACAGACATTTTCGCTTGTCCATAGGTGTCCTCCTCCTTATTTCGTAATCATTAGTAGTTACACATTGCTTTTATTCTAAGGAAAACTGCTGCAGATGTCCATTTTCATACCATCACTGGGCAGGAACTCTTTTCTAGATACTGTCCGCCTGCATACCGCAAATAGGTTCTCCTTAGCGGTTCGCAGCCACATACCGACCTAGCTCCACGAACATGCTGCCCATCCGTTCATGCTCAGGCATAACAATCCGCTGAATGCCTTCTTCTTTCAGCGCCTCCGAAGTAATTCTGCCTACCGAAACGGCTAATACCTTTTCTTCAAAGGCATTCAGCAGCTCTGCAAGCTTCCCTTGCTCTCGGGCGAACTCTACCAGAAACCGAAACTGCGGTGCGCTTGTAAAAGCAACAGCATCCACACGGCCTTCTATAACTTCCGCAAGCAATCTTTCCAGTTCTCCTGGCTCCGGCGGTGTATGGCGGTAAGGCAAAATCTGGCGGGTATTCGCGCCAACCTCACTCAGCCAAGAGACCATACGTGGAGCCGGATCCCCATGCAGTTGCAGCACTACCTCTTTGCCTTGCATATCAAAGGGTTGAAGTCCGCGGATTAATCCGATTGTACTCCCATCGTCGTCACGAACCTCTGGAGCCAGTCCACGTCTCTTGAGCGCATTGACTGTTTTGTAGCCGCGTGCTGCAATTAGGGACCCCGAAAGAACCTCCAAAAAATGTTCTGCGATCTCCATTCGATCGGCCATTTCGAACAAGGCATCCAAGCCCATCCCTGTTGTCAGAATGGTCCATTGTGGCGGGTTATTTATCCAAGAGGTTAAGCCTTCACGCAGCGCCTCATCATCCAGAAATACAGTACCCTGTGCAGGACGGTATACTGCCGTTCCACCCATGTTCTGCACTAGCTTGGCCATTTCCTCCGATTTACGCGGACCCGCAAGGGCGATAATCAGACCTTTTAATTGTTCTGCCATGTAATCGACTCTCCTTTTCCGGAACCCCTTATTGTTGTTTATCAGTATACTTGCAAAGGGGCGAAAAAGGAAAGCAGAGTAATACATTTACATAAGAAGAAACGGTTTCGCTGTCCTTTTAGGAACGGGAACCGTTTCTCGCAGATGATGTACAATATTTTCAGAACGCAGACTCGCGTTCAGGCTCCTGCTCGGTTGTTGGCTGTAAAATAGGTATTGCCTCTGCTTCACCGTTTATAGCGTACAATTTGAAACGGCCGACCAACTTCTGCAGCTCATCTGCTAGATGGCTGAGGTCTGCTGACGAAGAGGCAATCTCTTCTACAGATGCCAGCTGCTCCTGGGCAGCGGCTGATATGGTCTCCGCATTGCTTGCTGATTCCTCGGTAATGCTGCGAATCTCCTGAATAGCTTTATCCATACTATCTGCCTCGGCTGTTAGTGTGTGTACAGCACCACCCATATCTACGATCTTCTCTGCAGCACCCTTTACTGCTCTGCGGATTCGGGAGAAGGATCGTCCGGTGGTATCGACTGCCATAATCCCCTCAGATACCCGTTCCTTCGCATTCTCCATGGTAGCTGTTGCCTGTTTCATCTCCCCATTGATCGAAGCAATTTGCTCGGAGATCAGTCTTGCTGATTTCTCCGATTCTTCTGCCAGCTTGCGTACCTCTGTGGCAACTACAGCAAACCCGCGGCCATGCTCCCCGGCTCTGGCAGCCTCAATCGAAGCATTCAGTGCAAGCAGATTCGTCTGCCGTGCAATACCCGTAATCACATCGACGATTCCGACAATGTGGCTGGCGCGATCATTGAGATTATCAATTACACCACCAAGCTCTTCCACTGTTTGATGGATGCTGTTGATTTTGTCCACAACGCTGATGACTGATTCGTTACCTTCCGCAGCGGAAAGCGAGGTTTTGTCCATCATAACGGATACCTGTTGCATCAACTCGGAAATTTGCCCTACTTCGTTAGTTGTTGCCGCTGTACTGTCCATCCCTCTTTGCACGCTGTTAACCTGCCGTTCAGTACCTGCCGCCACTTCTTGTATTGCTATGGTGACATGCTCAATAGCCTGCGTTGTCTGATCAGCACCGGCTGTCAGTTCCTCAGCAGAGGAAGACACATTGTCTGTCATCTCCTGTACACCAATAATCATCTCACGGAGATTTGAAACCATAGTCCGGAAATTCTCCGCCAGCATACCGATCTCATCCTTGCGGAACGCTCCAATATCCTCTGACAGATCCCCTTTAGCTATAACCTCTGTCGCTTTCCCAAGTCGATGGATCGGCTGTAGAATGGAACGAACATTGATATAAATCAGCACCAGTGCAAACAGCACAGAGATAGCTATGACGATGAACGCCTTGTTACGAATACCGTCTGTCGCAGTTAGAACTTCATCTTTGCTGATGGTTCCCCCAATTCTCCAGCCCGTAAGAGCATTTTGCTCATAAGTCATCTTCTTCTGAGCATCCTTGTAGACATAATCAAAGGTTCCAGCTTCTTTCTCGAACATTTTCTTGATAAAGTCCAGGTTGCTCTCTTTGCCAATAGTTTCAGTAGGATGAACAAGAAATTTCTTACTGCTGTCAATGATAAAAATATATCCTTTCTCCCCTACCTTGAGGCTGGTTAGCTCACTCAGCTTGGATAGGTTGAGATTCATCGCCATGACTCCGTTTCCACCCTCAAGCACCGACGAGATTGCGATAACGATTTCATTATTAACCGTTTGAAATGCAGGTGAGATCACTATCCCCTTGCCATGTTTAAGCGCATCCACATAAGAATTATCTTTCCGCGGGTCATACCCATCCGGAAGTCTGGTATCTGTGGCATGGATTGTTTTCCCACGGCTTGTCCCAACATAAATATCCATGACATCAGGATGCAGCGTAGCATACTCCTTCATTCTAGCCTTCAGAGCAGCCGAGGTTTCACCATTGGCCTCACTGTTTACTGCATCGGATGATATCTGCGAAGCAAAATAATTAATATCGTCTATTTTAGCTTGAATATTAGCATTAATGATTCCATTAACGGCCGATACGCTTTCAGTAGCATTGTTCATGAGCTGATTTCCCACCTCAGTGCTAGCTGTTTGATAGGTCTGCCAGCCGATAATCAAACTGGGTACCAGCAGGACGAGAAGGTATGTAAGAACTAGCTTCGAACGGATGTTCATACGCGTTTTCTTGTGCATGGGTGTTGTCACTCGCTTTCTTTCAAATCTTCAATACAATATATTCCCCAGACTAAATATATAATTATATATCCACTTTGAAAACCCATTTTTCTCCTAAGTTTCTTCATTATTCTCCTGTGTTTCTAGATAATTATAATATAAACGTCAAAAAAGACCGTTTTATTGAAAACGGTCTTTTCTTATATGATTATTGTATAACCTAGTTCATAAGCTTGCTCTTGCTCTGGCTCTTGCAGGCCGGACAGACTCCGCCGAATACAACATGGGCATGCCCAATAATATAACCTGTCTCCTTGGCTACCGTATTCATCCAATCCTGTGGAACCTGGCTCATAACTTCATCCACTTTGCCGCACACCTCACAAATAATGTGTTGATGATCATCCATTCGGGCATCATATCTGCTGGCGGCTTCACCGAGCTTCAACTCACGGATCATTTGTTTATCCGAAAGGTAGCGCAATGAGTTATATACAGTACCATATGCTAAGTTATGTCCCTGCTCTACCAGCCGATTCATCACTTCTGCAGCGGTAGGATGATCATGCGAATTCCGGACGATATCATAAACGGCTTGACGTTGAGAAGTCAAATTCAGGTTTCTCATCTTTATCATCCTTTAACTTATTTTTAGATCAAGTATAAGTCTTGAGTATAACGGCGTCAATTAAATAGTCATTAAGCACTAAAAAGTGCTTTTATTTCATTAAATCCATGAAAGATTCATTTTTCCCTCTATATCATTACTAAAATTCCAGATAAACTGAATCTAGCCAGTTTATCTGACTACGCTAATACTTTAGTAAGGGGTTATAAATTTTAATGATGATGATCGATCTAATCGCCAGCTTATTTGCTAACTTTTGCATACTGGTGACGTTTGTGTTTTTTTCCGGCCGACTTGCCAAAAAGTATGCTTTTCTAAATGGGACGAAGGTGACTCCGCTTGCTGGTGTGAGTGCAGGGGTTCTATTCGGCCTGTTTGGCATGATCCTGATGAGCTATTCCTTTCTTGCTGGACCTGGGACCTACGTTAACTTACTCCACTTAACCATCGTAATTATCGCCTCCTATCTAGGCTGGCTGCCCACACTTGTCTGCGCACTTATTCTGGCCATCTGCAGGGTTATTTTTTATGATTCTTCCTATAACTCCGTCACTACAGCAATCACTCTTTTGTTCAATGGAATTCTTTGCGGCTGGATTTCTGTGTTTCCTTGGTCGCGCCTGCGTAAGATGATGGTTGGAAATCTGCTCTGGATGGGACTCTTTCTCGCCTTACTGCTAAATACTAAGGGTAACCTCTCTATTATTTCTTTCTATCCGTTGCAACTCATTTTCTCACTCGGCGCCGTGCTTATTATTTATTACATTGCTGAACATATCCAGCGTTCCAACGAAGTGTTCACCCAGCTTGAAGTTCGGGCAACCACTGATTATTTGACTGGATTGAATAACTTGCAGCAGTTTCATCGGCATCTGGAGACAGAAATGGCTCAAGCCGAGCGCCATCAGGAAAGCCTGTCCCTGCTAGCCATTGATATTGATCATTTCAAGGTTATCAATGATACCTACGGGCATCCTGCCGGAGACGAGGTGTTAAGACAGCTTACCCGCCGGCTCTGTCAACACTCCCGCTCCCATGATATCGTATCCCGCAATGGCGGAGAGGAGTTTACCGTACTGCTACCCGATTGCCCGTTGCTTCAAGCGAAGAGCGCCGCCGAACGGCTTAGAGAAGCTGTGGAGAACGAACTTTTCCTGCTGCCTCCCGACAACAGAATAACCATTACAGTTTCCATCGGGCTTGCTTGCTACCCTGAGACGGTGCCAGGGGCAGATGGCAGGCTCTTGGTCCAGTCTGCGGATCAGGCCCTTTACCATGCCAAGAACACTGGCCGCAACAGAGTATCTATCAATTCCCCTGCCTCTGACTCCGAGTATTAACAGACTCCTGCTCCTCGAATATTTACAATACTATCCACAGCGTTTCTTTTGACAGGACAGTGGTAATAAATAGGAGGAGGATTGTAACAGAGGAGGGATAATCGAAGGCTCGACGCGAAAATCTGAGTCCCGGCCTGCTGATTTCCCAGCCTTAAAGGCAAGGCTCAGCGCTGTCATCCACCAACCCCCAAATGGAGGCAGATCACTTTCATTCTCATCGGTCGTAGCGTGATTGTCTAAGCCTACTCGGTTATAATAGGACCTGAAGAAAGATTTGCTTCAGAATAGTTCAAGGGAGAGTGACGACAAGTTATGGATTTAAGAGGAAAAAGTGTTGTAATTACCGGCGCAGGCAAAGGAATCGGAAAAGCCCTGGCCCTGGCGTTGGCTAAAGAAGGCGCTAATCTGGGCCTGATCTCCAGAACCTCAGCCGATCTCGAAGCTTTGAAATCAGCCTTGACCGAAGTCTATGACGTAAAGGTTAGCATTGCCGTAGCCGATGTCTCTGTACGTGAAGAGGCCGAGCGGGCCGTAGCCTCCCTGCAGAATGACCTAGGCGCATTTGACGCACTGATTAACAACGCCGGTATTGCTCAGTTCGGTACCCTAGTAGAAATGGACCCTGCTGACTGGGAGCGCCACATCCAAATTAATCTGTTCGGTACTTATTATGTGACCCGTGCAGCTCTGCCCGCGATGATTGAGCAGAACAGCGGCAATATTATTAATATCTCATCCACAGCCGGAGAACGTGGCTTCGCGACAGGCTCTGCCTACTGCGCTTCCAAGTTTGCCCTGATGGGCATGACCGAAGCACTGGCACAAGAGGTGCGCAAACACAATATCCGTGTGGTTGCCTTGACTCCAAGCACCGTCAATACGGGATTGGCGGTCGATGCCGGCCTTAAGATTGGCGATGAAGACCGGATGATGCAGCCTGAGGATGTTGCCGAACTGGCACTGACAGCGCTCAAGCTTCCGGATCGGGTCTTCCTGAAAACCGCTGGCATCTGGACAACCAATCCGCAATAAGATGCGAAAGAAGCCCACACTCGAATGTACTGCATCACCTGTATATCACACTGATTGGAGGTTCGATGAGTATGCTGGTAGTAACGAACACGATCAAGATTAAAGAAGGCCATGGGGAAGCTATGGCCCAGCGTTTCGGTGGAACGAACGGCGTACAGGAAATGCCTGGCTTTGTTCGTATGGAGGTCTGGCATGGCAGCCCTAAAGAGGGTGTAGAGGAACTGAAGATTTGTACAGTCTGGGAGAATGAAGAAGCCTTCAAAGGCTGGACCTCAAGCGACTCCTTCCGTCAGTCGCATCGGGGTGCCGGCGGCAACGAAGCCATCCTGGGTGCCTCTCTCGACAAGTACGAGCTACTGCTTAGCCGTACACCAGAGAACTGAACTCCGTGTGAACATATAAATTCTTATATTTCAAAAAAACAGGGAAGTCCGACAGCCAAATCTGGCTGCATGGGCTTCCCTGTTGTGCTAAACTCCGTTAGTCCCCGCTGCTCTCATGAACAGGCAGAGGTTTCTCCACTTCTTGATGCTTACCCGGCCAGAACGCAAGCCGGCCGAAGAGCATCGTAATCGCGGGCACGAGGAACGGGCGAACTACGAATGTGTCTAATAAAATACCAATAGCGGTAATGATCCCGAATTGTACCAGCACCTGAATCGGCAAGGATGCCAAGACGGCAAAGGTACCCGCCAGAATGAGGCCTGCAGAGGTTATCACTGAGCTGGTCTCATTTACGCCCTCTGAGATCGCTTGTTTCAGCGGCATCTTCTTCCGCTTCTTCCAGATATTTGAGATCATAAAAATATTATAGTCCTCGCCCAGCGCCACCAGGAAAACGAAGGAGTACAGCGGGATAGCGCCCTGAATGGCATCTGCACCGAGTACGTAATGAATAATAATCCAGCCTAAGCCCAGGGCTGAGAAGAAAGACAAGATCACAGTCCCCACCAGGTATACCGTTGCGATCACGGAACGTAAGTACAGCAGCAGCAGCAAGGTAATCATCCCGATAACGACTGGTATAATAAGATCGGTATCTCGCTCTCCAACCTGTTTGGTATCATGCTGCGTGGCCGTTTGGCCACTTACCCATACGTTATCTGCAGGATTCTCAATCCCAACTTCCAGCAGTGCCTGCTCTGTTGTGGATAGAAGCGCCGGGATGTGGCTCATAGCTTCAAGCGAGTACGGGTTGTTTTTGAATTCAATATCAAAGCCTAGAATGTTCTTGTCAATGGCTCCCTGCTGCGGATCAGAAACGGTGTCCACATAAGAAATACCGCCAAGCATGACCTTAAGGTCCGCTCCATCAGCTTTCCCCTTTGTATCAATCATCAACTTGGCCGGAGCCAACTCTCCCGGGGAGAATTGTTTGCCAATAAGATCAAATCCTTGACGTGATTCCATATCCTTTGGAAAAGAGGAGAGAATATCATACGTGAATTTTATCCCACTGGAGAAAGAAGCCAGAATCCCCAGCGCCACAACGGTCACCCCGACAATAGCCCAAGGCCGGGAGACAACCAGTCCGCCGATTCCTCTGTTGCGAATATGGGAAGACTTCACCTTTGGAGCTGGCTTACCTTTAGCCTTGGCCCGGTTAACCTCCATTTGCGGAGTCCGTGGAATGAACGGGAAGAACGAGGTCCGTCCGAAGATTGCCAGTAAGGCTGGTACTAGAGTCAGACTCGCAATACCCATGATAAAGATAGCGAGGCTAAACGGAATCGCAAAGCGATGGTACGCACCCGACTGGGCCAGCAGTAGTGCAAACAGAGCCAGCACTACAGTGAATCCACTCATGGCGATAGCGCCTGACGAATCTGTAATGGAGCGTAGCAGCGCACGGCTCTTGCTGTTCTCTATCTTCAAAATCTGGCGGAACCGTGAAATCAGGAACAGACAATAGTCGGTACCTGCGCCGAACAGGAGTACCGTCATAATTGAGACCGCTTGGGAATCGACGGTGATCCAGCCCTCCTGTGCCATTTTGCCAAGTAGCGGGCTTGTTACCCCGTAAGCAAAGCCCACCGCAATGAGTGGTATAAAGGCCAAAATGGGTGAACGGTATATAAGTAACAGAAACACCAGTACCAGAATTACAGTCGCCATAAGCAAGGCAACATCTGCGTTCTGGAATAAGCCTGTAGCATCAATAGAAATACCAACAGGACCGGTAACGCGCAAGCTTAAGTCACTGCCTTCCACCTTAGCTGCGGTAGGATCTCCACCTGTCTCGGTGCGGATCATCTCCTTCAGCTGTGTAACAGCAACACCTAGTTGTTCACTATCTGCAGTTTTATCGAAAAGAACAGGAGTCACTAGCGTGCTGTCATCCTCAGACAACGAAGCCTGAAGTGCCTGTGGCGGCAAATTCCCTAATGGCGGAACAAAATTTTGATGTGGCAAGGGCTCTTGTGTAAGCTTGTTGTATATTGCTCCGACATGCGTCAGATCTTTCTCGGTAAGTCCACCTTCTCTATGCCATACGAGCAGTGCCGGTATACCGCTTCCGGTTGGAAATTCTCTTTCGGAAATCTTTGCTGCCTGCACGGACTGTGAATCTTCTGGAAGGTTTGCAGCATTATTATCCACCTGTGAATTTACAGCAGGCCATAACATAGTAAGTGCTCCAACTACCGCAATCCATACGAGAAGTGTAATCCACTTCGTCTTGCTGCCTGCCACCCATTTACCGTAGCCTGTCATCCCCTTCACCCTCTCTTTTGTACTCATTGCCCCAAAAATGAGCCGTGGGTCATTTCATATTCCTATCATATATTTCCTTTTTATTTTTATCAAATCTTTTTTATTCTTCCCGCAACATATCACTTAAAAACATACCAAACGCCCCTCTGTTCACAAACATGCCTAAGCAAGCTGTGAACAAAGGGGCGTTGGCCCAAAGCATATTCAATTGTGCTATGCTGTCGTACTTTAGCCTACACCCGGCAATCCTTCATCGGAGAATTGGCTGTTATATAGATCCGCATAGAATCCGTCTTTTTCCAGTAACTCTTCATGGTTGCCTTTCTCGATTACACTACCATGATTCATTACAAGTATGAGATCCGCATCACGAATGGTGGATAGGCGATGAGCGATAACAAAGCTGGTTCTATTGCTCATCAGCGTATTCATCGCCTTCTGGATCAGCACTTCCGTCCGCGTATCGACGCTGCTCGTTGCTTCATCCAGTATCAGGATGGCCGGATCAGCCAGAATCGCCCGCGCGATCGTAAGCAACTGCTTCTGGCCTTGCGAGATATTGGAAGCTTCTTCATTCAACACGGTGTTATAACCCAGTGGAAGTGTGCGAATAAAATGATCTGCATGCGCAGCCTTGGCAGCCCGCACTACATCTGCTTCGGTTGCTCCTTCGCGACCATAAGCAATATTGTCACGAATCGTACCGTTAAAGAGCCAGGTATCCTGCAGCACCATACCAAACTTACTGCGCAGCTCGCTGCGTTTCATATCGGTAATATTCACACCATCAATGATGATTTCACCGCTGTTCAGCTCATAGAAGCGCATCAATAGATTGATCAGCGTTGTTTTGCCGGCACCGGTCGGCCCTACAATGGCAATGGTCTGCCCTGGGCTGACCTCAATATTCATATCTTCGATCAGAATAGCATCCTCTTTGTATCCAAACTTCACATGACGGAACTCAACCGATCCTTCGTCAGTAACTGCTCCCTGCTTGATCAATGAAGTACTGATTTCCGGAACTTCTTCCTCTTCATCGAGGAGCTCAAACACGCGTTCTGCGGAAGCAATCGTGGATTGAATAATATTGGCGATGTTAGCCGTTTGCGTAATCGGCATGGTGAACTGGCGTGAATACTGAATAAATGCCTGGATATCACCAACCTCGATCGCTTTTTTAGTTACAAAGATACCTCCAACTACACAGACAAGTACATACCCTATGTTACCAATAAACATCATCAGCGGCATAATCATCCCGGACATAAATTGAGCCCGCCAGCCGGAATCATAAAGCTTGTCGTTAATATCGTTGAAATCCTTAAGCGACTGCCGTTCACGCCCAAACGCCTTGATGATCCGGTGTCCGGTATACATTTCCTCTACATGTCCGTTCAGCTGTCCTAGCGATCTCTGCTGATTAATAAAGTAGGTCTGTGAACGCTTCGAAATGGCCATGATCACCAAAAAGCTCAGCGGTAAGGTAATCACAGTAATCAGGGTCAGCCACGGACTGATGGTCAACATCATAACAATGACCCCAATAATCGTAATAATAGCCGTAATCAGTTGCGTTAAGCTCTGCTGCAACGTGGTGCTGATGTTATCCACGTCATTGGTCGCACGGCTAAGAATTTCACCATGGGTCCGAGAGTCAAAATATTTGAGAGGCAGTCGCTCCAGCTTGCTGTTGATCTGCTCACGCATATCATAAACAACCTTCTGGGCTACGCCAGCCATCACATACTGCTGAATGTAGCTGAATAGAGCACTAAATAGATACAACCCAGCGAGAATAATCAGAATTTCATTAATATATCCGAAGTCAATGGCTGCACCTTCTACGCCAGTCATTTTAGCGTATGCACCCTTAAAGAGCTCGGTAGTAGCTTTACCCATAACCTTAGGGCTGAAAATACTGAAAACAGTACTAGCAATCGCCAAAATAAATACAAAGAACAATTGAACTTGACGCGGACGTAAGTAACGGATCAAGCGGCGAAGTGTGCCTTTGAAATCCTTAGCTTTCTCCGCAGGCATCATCATTCCAGGGCCCCCAGGACCTCCAGGACCCCCGGGTCCTCTACGACGCGGAGCAGGATCAGGGCGTTTGTACTCTTTTTCTTCACTCATGCTATTTCCTCCTCTGACAGCTGCGAGGATACGATCTCGCGATAGACTTCATTGTTATCCAGCAGCTCGCGGTGAGTTCCCATTCCGACGATCTCACCATCATCTATAACGATAATCCGGTCTGCATCCATAACCGTACTAACTCGTTGGGCTACGATCAGAACGGTAGATTCTATCGTTTCACCCTTAAGTGCAGCGCGGAGTTTGGCATCTGTCTTGAAGTCAAGTGCAGAGAAGCTATCATCGAACAAATATACTTCAGGCTTCTTAATAAGTGCACGGGCAATAGATAGACGCTGCTTCTGACCACCGGAGACATTATTTCCGCCCTGAGCGATCTCCGAGTTAAAACCTTCCTTCATTTCAGACACGAAGTCGAAGGATTGAGAAACTCTGGCTGCATGAAGAATCTCTTCATCGGTTGCATCTTCTTTGCCGTAGCGGATATTCTCATTGATCGTTCCGGTGAATAACACTGCTTTTTGCGGAATATATCCAATCTTGCTCCGCAGCTCTTCCTGTGTCATCTCACGCACATCGACTCCGTCTACACGCACTGCACCTTCATTCACATCATAGAATCTTGGAATCAAGCTAAGCAGCGTAGATTTACCCGAGCCGGTACCGCCGATAATAGCCGTTACCTCACCTGGACGTGCACTGAAGCTGATTCTAGACAGAGCAGGTTGTTCCGCACCAGGATAGGAGAAGGATACGTTATCGAACTCGACAAAACCGCGCATCGTATCCCGTCCATCTTTATGGGTAGCTGTAGCGGTTGTTTGAAGTTCACCTTGCGTTGGGTCTGAGAATTCTGGCTGCATATCCAACACTTCATTAATACGCAGAGCCGAAGCCGAAGCGCGAGGAATAAGTACGAACATCATGGATACCATAATCAGGGAGAACATGATTTGCATAGCATATTGAATGAACGCCATCAAAGAACCAACCTGCATGTTACCTTCATTGATTCGTATGCCACCGAAGTAAAGAATGGCGATCATTGAAAAGTTCATCACAATCATCATTAAAGGCATCAAGCCAGCCATAACTTTGTTAACTTTAATGGCCGTCTCTGTCAAATCATGATTCGCTTCACTAAAGCGTTTATTCTCATGACCAATCCGGTTGAATGAACGGATAACCCGAATACCGGTTAAATGCTCACGCAGTACAAGATTCAATTTATCCAGCTTAATTTGGATCGCCTTGAACAACGGCAAACCTTTCATACCGATGAAGAATATCGCACCAACTAGCAATGGAATAACAACTACAAAGATCAGGGAAAGCTTAGCATCCTCTGATACTGCCATGATGATCCCACCGATCATCATCATCGGAGCGCCAATCATCATGCGCAGCATCATGGTTAGTACAGTCTGGACCTGTGTAATATCATTTGTTGTCCGTGTAATTAGAGAAGCTGTACCTAGCTTATCGAACTCATGTAGTGTAAAATTCTCTACATGATTGAATACACGCGAACGGGTATTTTTACCAAAGCCTGCAGCGACCTTCGAAGACAGATAACTGGCAATCACGGAGCATAATGCACCCCCGCCCGCTACAAGCAGCATGAATCCACCGATTTTCCAAATATAGCTGCGGTCTCCCTGCACAATCCCTTTATCCACAATGTCGGACATTAAGGTTGGCAGATATAAGTCGCCCATTGACTGGAGGAACACAAGTATCAATACTGCCGCAACAGCTAGCTTAAAGGGCTGCAATTGTTTCATTAATTTAATCAAAGTTTCTCATCTCCGTTCATTTGTAACCGGTCCAAATTAGGCGGCGGATTGTCCTCTATGAACGCATGCATCTTCAGCAGCAGTTCTGCAAGCAGGATGCTCTCATCTTCGCCCAAATATTCCACCAGCTTGTTCAGCATAACATCCATATAGCCTTTCGCTTTGCGTGTAACGGCTTTCCCTTGCTCGGTAAGCGTAATGCGCACTACCCTACGGTCTTTTGGATCTGCTTGTCTTGCCACCATATTCTTAGCCTCAAGACTGTTAATCAACTGTGTAACTGTGGGAGGAGTCAACCCTAGAAACCGGCTGATTTCAGATACTTTAAGTCCCTCCTTTGTAGAATGGCCTCGCCTTGCGATAGTTATCAATAAAGTCATCTCACTTGGCTTGTGTCCTTCCACCGAATGCTGCCAATGAGATTTGCGCAGCTGTCTCAGTGCTGCAAAAAGCTGATGGGCGACTGGATTTTCTGTGGCTTCGAAATTTTCTGAGGTTTCTGGATTTTCTGGATTTTCTGGTTTTTTTGGATTCATCTCAATTTTGTTCACCTCCAAGATTAGTTAGGTTTACTAATAATTAAATAGTATATTAATTAGGTAACCTAATTATATTTTTCGTACATGACTTTGTCAAATAATGAATACGTTATCAATTATTACGAAATAAAGAACAACTAATAAAAAAAGCTCCCTTGCCTACAGGCAAAGGAGTCTAATATACAAATAAATATTGATTTCTTATAGGACAACCTCAGATTCCCTAAAATTCAACACCGTGCTCCTGAGTTGTCATTCCTCCACCAGTGCCAGCCCGATCTACCGAGTTTCCGATGAGGATGAAGCTAAACAATGCCAAAACTGCGGTCATCATTAGTAACGTTTTTTTCATTTTGTCTCATCTCCTTCATAAGGTCTGTGTACATTTGCTGCTGTTTGTCGCTGGCGTGAACTCTATTAATCTCAAATAAAGTTACACATTTAATAATACCTCTTTCAGTATTCAATTTCATGGAAAGTTGGAGACTCTGTATCGTATGCTCGATTCCCTTTGCATACTCCTGCCGATCTATTAGGTACATGGCTACCTCATAGTTCAATCTGAATAACCGATCTACATTAATAGGGTCCTGAAATTGTCCAAATCGGAGCATTTCCCGTGAAAATCGCGTAAGTGCAGCATCCGCAGAAAATCCATACCGATTAGCTGATTCCATAATGATAAGCATGCCCGGCAGAATTTCTCCAGGATGCTCTGCCAAAAAAGAAATATACGCAGGCAAAGCCTTAATATTGCCGACTAGCATTTCTAGGGTGTAGCTATTCGCTATGGCGTACAGACGGAAGGTTTCTACGGCTTGACGGCCTACCTCATCCAGTATTTCAAACCAGCTCAAATCAGAGTACCCAGCAGTATACTTTTTGGCTTCCTCGTATCGTCCTAGCTTCGTGAGAGCAGAGGCTTTGAGCAGGTAGCCATGGCCATAATAAACTACCAAAGGACGCTCCGTCTGCAATTCCTCACTGCGTCTGCCATTCTTCTTGCGCAGTTGCAGTTCTTCGCGGTACACGCCATTCGCGAGCGCTCTCAGCTCGTCCGCATATTTCTCAACGTCCTTCCACATATTCAGAAGAAAGCATACCTTGCCCAGCTTCAACAGGCCATCCAGCTGCATAGCTTCTGGGAGACGGCCGCGAAACGGTTCAAAGGTGATCACTGCGCGCAAGTTATCCTCAGCATCGACAACCGCTTGCAACGAATTGAAAATGCGGTACTGGCTAATTGCTAGTCGTTCAGAATAGTTGTCCGGCTCATTCGCGGCTATAATTTTGTAAAAGATTAGTGACTCTTGAACTTTTCCATTTCTGAACAGCTTCTCAGCTACCGAAAAAATAATATCCAGTGATTTGGAATATTCCAATGTCCTGCTTAGTATTTCATCTATGCATTGCTGTTTGCCGATTTCGGCACAACGAATCAAAAAGGGTTCTACTCTACGGCGTGATACCCGTTCTTCGCTAAAGCATTCATCCACATATAGGGGATACAGCCAGCCCTCCGGAAAAGCAAAGGCCTTGGTGATCGAATCTAATTGTCCCAAGGAAAGGGGCTTATGCGGATTGCCATGGAGTATTGCGCTAAGACTACCGCGGTTTAACCCAGAGACTTTGGCAAACGAGGCGAGATTATGGCCCGAGCGGGACAGATTCTTCTCTATTTCTGATCGTAATGTTGTCAGCTTCGCCTCCACCCGGCACCCCCTCAATTGTTATTAATAAGCTTCTATTAATTGACATTATAGGTGAACCTTATAGAAAGCACAACAAAAAGAGGAGATTACGCCCTCCTCTTGGATATTCTATTTATCATCTAGTTCCGATTATTATTGCTGAAATGTTGTTTTGTTTCTTATCATAGACTTCGCGCGAGTGTCAGCCTCTTTATTGCGGTTGCGCAAGCTTTCCATCATCTTATTCTGTGCCAATAGAATATAACCGTCCAGCCGTTCACTCAGCTCTAATACCGCGCGGTCACTGAGACTGCGTTGTTGCGCTACCTCAAGCAATTCACATCTAAGACTCTCAATAGTCATAAATAACTCATCTTCTCTATATTCGCTCCTATGATCATCCAGGGAATATGCTTGGTAAAATATCACTTCCACTCACCTTCTCTCTATCACTTCTTCCCTATCATAATTCATGATGCCAAAAAACATATTTTGAAAAAAAAGAAAAATATGTCGATCCTAGAGTAAGAAATACAGTTCTTTATGTATCAGAAATATCAATATAATCCGAGGGGAGAAACTGCTCACCCAGCAGCCCCTTTGCAAAAGAAATCCATTCACGTGCCGCAAAAGACAGATAGCGATCCCGGCGCCAGATCATCCCAAGCTGCCAAGGAATAGCGGGCTTCGTCAAAGGAATGATCTCGATCCGTGAACGGTCCATATCACGGCAGATGGTCTCTGGCAGCAAGGCAATTCCTAGGCCCGCAGCAACCATCCGACTGATCAAGTCCCACTGAGAGCTCTCATATACAACATTTGGTTGAAATCCAGCCTTCACGCAAGCCGTAATGATCCGGTCATGCAGCGCAAAGTCCTCACGAAACAACACGAACTCCTCTTCTGCCAATTCTCCCAAGCGAACATTGCTCACTCCCGCCAGACGGTGCCCTATTGGTACCAAAAGCTCCAGCTTCTCTTCAATAAAGGTGAAGCAGTGAAACTTGGCCATATTCACCGGCAGCACAACTACACCAATGTCGATTAGACCGGTTTCTACATCATTCTCCACTTTCTTCGCCCCATCCTCATGCAGCCGAATGGTGACCTCAGGATACCGCTTGTGAAATTGGCCGATGACTGCAGGAAAGAAGCTTGCACCTACCATAGGTGGCAATCCGATTCGGATATGACCCTGCTTCAAGTTACGTAAACTATCAAGCTCGGAGGACAAGCTGCCAAAAGATTCTACAATATTCTGCGCCTTGGTTAGCAATATCTGGCCTGCATCCGTCAGCCGGATACTTTTACCTTCACGATAAAATAGATCTGCCCCCAGTTCAACCTCCAGGTTGCGGATCATTTTGCTTATTGTGGGTTGAGAAATATACAACGACTTGGCGGCATTGGAAAAACTATTTAGTCTTGCTACTTGAACGAAATATTGTAATTGTCGGATATCCACTGTTCTGCCTCCAATGTATAGATAAATAGAATGTCAGCTATTCGATCTATTCATTTTACCTATGAAAGAAATAGATGTAAACTTTCATTACCATGAAAGGAGCGAAGCCTTATGAAAAAGATTACTTTAGGCTTGCTGCAGGTGGCGGGGCTTACATTGTTCTCACTACTTATTAATACATTGACTTCATTAATGCATATTCCCATTCCCGGAAGCATTCTCGGTATGGTCCTATTGTTTCTATTACTAGAGTCGGGGGTCATTTCTCTCCATTGGGTAGAGCTTGGTGCATCCTGGCTGCTGGCTGAACTGCTGCTGTTCTTTATTCCTTCTGCTATAGGTGTTATGAATTATTCCAAACTGCTGGAAACAGATGGCCTGCGTGTGCTGGCGGTTGTACTCGTGGGCACTTTTGTAGTCATGGCTAGTTCCGGTCTGCTTACAGGCGCTATCTCTAAAGCGAAAGAGCGGAGAGTGTCATGATGTTTGGCCTGATATTTCTCGCGCTTACTATCGGTGTTTATTTATTGGCAAAGCGTATTTATACTTCACGTGCCAAAATGTATACCTCACCGCTAATCATTACGCCGTTACTTATTATCGGCTTCCTGCTGATGACAGGAATTCCCTATGAATCTTACAATGCGGGAGGCAAATGGCTGACGGACTTATTGCAACCAGCAACCATCGCCTTTGCGATCCCTCTGCATAAAAACTTCAAGGTACTCAAAAAACACGCCGCCGAAATTGCGGCAGGCGTGCTTTCTGGTACGGTAGTTGCAGTAATCTCATCCATGTTTCTCGCGAAATGGCTGCATCTCAGCAGCGATCTGACGGCCAGCCTGGTACCGCGTTCGGTGACTACTCCGATCGCTATGAGCATATCGCAAAGTATCGGCGGCATACCCAGTATTACGGCAGTCTTCGTCATTATGACCGGAGTATTGGGTACGATGATGGGTCCTAGTGTGCTTCGCCTCTTCCGCATTGACAATGAAATCGCACGCGGTGTATCGCTGGGAACCGCTGCGCACGGTACGGGTACGTCCAAAGCTTTCGAGCTAAGTTCGTTGACCGGAACCATCTCCAGTATCGCGATGATCCTGACGGCGCTATTCACAATAGGTGTAGCTCCGGCCATGCTCGCGGTTTTCCTCCACTAGGCCGACCCGGCTTGGGCCATAGACATGATCGCTGCAGTTTAACTGGGCGGTCGTGTCTTTTTTTGTTATATGGAACTCTACTTTTAGCGTTAGAGTGTCACTGGCTGTCCACTCTGTGCGGAATCATACGCTGCACAAGTGACTTTAAGCGTCTTATAGCCATCCTCATAATCACTA
The DNA here is from genome assembly GCF_009664975.1 of Paenibacillus monticola. GTDB lineage: Bacteria > Bacillota > Bacilli > Paenibacillales > Paenibacillaceae > Paenibacillus_AQ > Paenibacillus_AQ monticola. The sequence continues at coordinate 378,863 of NZ_WJXB01000004.1, read as the reverse complement.
AGAATACGTGAGCGATCGCCTGTGCGCACGGCATACAGGAAAGCTTCACTTTCAACTAAATAAGGATTGCCTGTATTAGCATATTCGTTGCTGTTGCCGCTGCGCACTTCCAGAAGGCGCTCCGGATTCCAGTCCAGCAGACCTCGGTCGTTGTAGAAGCTGAGACCCGCACTGCCTACCCCATCTGGCAATACACATGTATTGGAGATATTGGCAATAATGCCGTTCTCAAGCTTCAGGGATACGGTGCCTACATCGGCAACACTTACGCCTTCATGCTGCTCATGTACAATACGGTTGCCAAACATGCCGTAAACTTCCTTCACTTCACCAGCCAAGTAACGCAGTAAATCTACGATATGAGTGGTCTGCTCTGTGAACTGCCCGCCTGACTGCTCCTGATTACGCCACCATGCCACTCCCGGCATGCCGCCCATCCATTGACCGACAATCATCCCTACCTTGTCACCTTTCAAAATATCTTTCAACCGTTTTATATTTTCCTGATACCGGAAATGATAACCTACCGAGGTCAATAAATTATGCTCCTTAATTTCCTGCAGCAGACTCGCTGGAATTTCGGTGCTGGAGCCCAGTGGTTTTTCTATGAAAAAAGGAATGTCCCTGCGGATGAGTGCACGCTCAATAGCTCCATGCGACTGTGGAGGCACACAAATATAAACAGCGTCCAGCTTATGGGCGTCGAGCATCTCCGTTACATCACCATATCCAGCGGCATTATAAGGCCGGGCTATCTCTTCTCCCTTTTGCTTACTGCTGCCACAAACAGCCGTCAACGAAACATCCGCCATACCTGCCAGCAAATCTGCATGTACCTTGGAGAACCAGCCTGTCCCAATAATCCCGATATTTAATGTCATTCTCTTACCTCCTGTGACTCTGTAATGTATGCCTTTTCATTAAGTATACGATGTTATCTCTGTAGAAGGAAAGTCCCCCCATTCCTCAGGAAGCAAATGCAGATAGGGACTTTGTAAAAAACGGTCATCCGCCAATATGATAATCCCTGTATCATTCTCGCTGCGAATCAGACGTCCTCCGGCCTGAAGCACTTTACTCATCCCTGGGTAGACATAGGCGTAATCAAAGCCATTCTTGCCAAGGGCATTGAAATACCCGCGTAGCAGATTGCGTTCTAGTCCAAGCTGTGGCAGGCCCACTCCTACGACCATCACGCCATTCAAACGGTTGCCCGGCAGATCTACACCCTCGGAGAAAATTCCTCCCAGTACAGCGAAGCCAAGCAAGGTTTCAGGATTGTCGAGACGAAAAGCAGCCAGAAAATCCTCTCTTTCCCGTTCACTCATGCCGGTCCCTTGCACCTGTGTTACTATTTCAGGATATTTCTCAGCAAACACCTCGTATACATTCTGCAAATACAAGTAAGAAGGGAAAAAAACAAGATAATTCCCTTTCCTAGCGACCATCCCCTTCAGGGCATCACTGAGCGGCAGCAGAGATTCCGCCCGGTCACGATACCTTGTAGACACAGGCAGGATGGATACTTCCCATTGCTCCTTATGAAAGGGCGAGGCCACAACTACGCTGTAATCCTCCTCTGCTGCACCAATCATATCTCTATAGTAGGACAACGGGGAGAGCGTCGCGGAGAATAGAATCCGGCTGCGAAAACGCTTCGCCATTTGCTGCAACAGATACGAAGGGTCCAGATTGAACAGCTTCAAAAACACATCGCCGCGCCGAACCTCCGCATAAGTAATGTAGCGCTCATCATAGATCTTGAATGTACGCAACATCCCCTGTGCTGCATAATAAGTATCAAGAAGACTCTCCTCGTCTTCTCCTTCAGGATTAATAAGGACAGAAGAAGGGCTGACCAGTTCCTGTTCCGCTTCTGCGGTAAACGTCTCTAGCAGAGCTGGCAGCTCGTCTGGAAAAAAAGTCCACTTCCCCTGTCCTTCTTCGTTACAGGTTTTGCGCAGAGCAATAAAGAACGCGTTTATCTCCTTGGCAGCGACACTTAAGTTCTTGTTCACAACCTTGTATTCACGCTGCAGCCCTAGAAATGGTGCCTTCTGTAAGGAAGCGGAGAACATCTCCCGTCCCCGGTCGACCAGATTGTGCGCCTCATCAATAAGCAGTACCGTCTGTTTCTTCTGCACCTCCGACAGCCGTTTTAAGCTGATCCGGGGATCGTAGATATAGTTGTAATCACAGATTACCGCATCGCAGACATAGGCTACATCCAGTGAGAACTCAAAGGGGCACACTTGATGCTTCAAGGCATACCTTGCAATAATCTCTTGTGTCATCAACGTTTCCTGCTCCAGTATGTCCATCAGAGCACCGTTAATCCGATCATAATACCCGTCCGTAAATGGACAGGCAGCCTTACTGCAGAGCCCCTCTTCCCGAAAACAGGCCTTATCTTTAGCAGTCAGTGTAATGACATGCAGCTGAAGGCCTTGCGCCAACAGCTGCGATATAGCTTCCTGTGCAGCAAGTCGGGTAACCGTCTTGGCCGTTAAGTAAAATAAACCCCGGACCTGTCCTTCCCCCATCGCTTTGATTACCGGAAACAGGGTGGACATCGTCTTGCCGATTCCGGTTGGTGCCTGGGCGAACAGACTGACTCCTTCTGAAACAGTCTTGTAGACTGCTCCAGCCAAATGCCGCTGTCCCTGTCTGTAGGCAGGAAATGGAAAAGAAAGCTCCCGGATGCTGCTTTCCTTTCGCATCTCATGCGCGAGCAGCATTTCTGCATAAGGCGCATACCTTGCTACCGTATCAGCGGCAAAGGTGCTAAGCTCTTCTATAGATACTCTCCTGTGCAAGCTTCTCTGCTCTTCTCCATCCCGACGAACGTATGTAAGTCTTACTTGTATAGAAGGAAGACCTTGCTCATGCGAGATCATAAAGCCATACATCAGCGCCTGTGCCCAATGCACTTCACGCCCCTCACCCAACAGGTCCAGCGGTCCAAAGGTTGACTTGATCTCCTCAACGATAAGCTCTCCATCCTCCGATACGAGCAGACCGTCACACCGTCCATCGACAATGAACAACAGTTCTTTGTGAGGGATTTCGATCCTTAAATAGACCTCCTTTTGATCTTCCTCTTTATACTGTTTCTGTATTTTTTGATGGATACGCGTTCCTTCCGCCATTGATGCAGCACTGTGAAACCCCGGCTCGATACTGCCACTGCGAAAGGCATACTCCACAAGTGCTCTAACGGATATAGCAACCTCATGCTTCATTTCATGCCCTCCCCATGTATTTTCTGGACATCCTTTTTTCTTGCAATGAGCATTTCCGTTCTCATTGCACTATATAATCCCATCTGATGACAGGAGCAACAGCTTTAACCCCGCTTCATTGAGTTTACGCTTTCCACAAAGACTTTACTTCCTATTCTGTTTTTGACATTCCCTGTCTAGCGCTGCATAATAAATTCTATTACTATGGAATTCCCTTGTCTTTACGCTGCTTCTTCCTAGCCGAGAAACAAGCGTTTCATCATGTAGAAAGAAGGCGAAGCTGTGTCGTCCCTAAATATCAAACGGTGGATTGTTAAACCATTTGTATTTTTTACAATTGTAATCATACTCAAAAGCTTCTTGGCCTGGGGTGTCATTTTTGGAGACCTGTTGCCTTGGAAATCATTATTGACAGAAATCCCTTTTGCCTGGGCTCTCTTTTGTATTATTGAGCGCTTTGCCTCCAAACGTAAACTTGGCTATTATATGACCGTCAATTTTGTCGTAACCGCAATCTTTTTTGCCGCCATTATGTATTTCAAATATTTCGGAGTCATTGTCACTTATCATGCAGCGGAACAGGTAGGTCAGGTCACGGAAGTCGGCGACAGTGTATTCTCGCTCATGGACCCTTATTATCTGCTGATCTTCATAGACATTATTGGCCTCGGTTTCTATTTCTTTTTCAACAAAAAAGGCCGGAATTATAAAAAGGAAAACATTAATCGCAGTGGCGCAAAGCTGAAATACAGCCTTCTGTTCGCCGTTTCTCTAGGGTTATGCTTTTTCAATATTTTACCCAACAAAGCCAGTATGAATGAGATCAAGAAAGCACAGGAAATGGGTATTCTCAATTATGAGGCTTATACTATTTTTGCTCAAGGTAAACCAGAGGTTGTGAATGCTAAAGAGATTACACAGGATGTTGTAGATAAACTAAAAGGTATCGGCACAACCGACAGCTCTTCGTTCCAGGGTGCAGCTAAAGGCAAGAATCTGATTATCCTCCAGATGGAGGCATTTCAGAACTTTCTGCTGGGACTTAAGATTGATGGCCAAGAGATCACACCTAACCTGAATCGGCTGTTAGGGGATAATAGCCTGTACTTCCCTAACTTCTATCAGATGGTAGGTCAGGGAAATACCTCAGATGCCGAGTTCGTAGTGAACACTTCCTTTTACATTCCTCCACGTGGAGCGGCTACAACGTCTTATGTCGATAGGGTGCTGCCGAGTCTACCCCGCTTGTTACAGGAGAATGGCTACCAGACTGCCACCTTTCATACTAATGATGTGAAATTCTGGAACCGGAGTGAACTGTACAGCTCACTCGGTTGGGAGCATTATTATGATCATGATTTCTTTGGTGATGAAGATACCTTTTTCTTCGGAGCCTCAGATGAAGTGCTCTATCGTAAAACAGCGGATAAGCTGAAAGATATGAGTGCGGGCGGTCAACCTTTTTACGCGCAGGTCATCTCCATGTCTGCCCACCACCCGTTCACAATACCTGAGGAGAAGTTCCGGATGAAGATGCCGGAACGTTACGAGGGGACCTTTGTCGGTGATTATATCCGGGCTCAGAATTACGCCGATGTTGCGTTCGGGCAATTCGTAGAAGAGCTGAAAGCTAATGGCTTATGGGATAACAGTGTGATTATGATTTATGGTGATCATATGGGATTGCCGATTTATTCGCTGGATCACGATGATAAGGAATTGATGACGGAAATATATGGCCATGATTATAGCTACGCTAATATGCTGAATATCCCGCTCATTATCCATGGTGGAGGCAATACGGATTCGCAGACGCTGGAACAGGTTGGTGGAGAAGTGGATATTATGCCAACCGCTGCTGGACTGCTGGGTGTTTCCATGAAGAACAATCTGCATTTCGGCCAGGATCTGCTCAGTGAGAAATATAATCTATTGCCAGAACGTTATTATCTGCCCTCCGGCTCCTTCATTGCCAACTCCGGATTGCTGATTCCCGGTAACAGCTTTGAGGATAACACACAATTTCAGCTCGCTACGGGAGGACAGAAACCCTCTGCAACGGAGGATGAATACAATCGAGCGTTAAGATTGCTGTTGCTGTCCGATAACTATGTAACTCAGCTACCTGAAAAAATTTCCAAATAGAACAACAAGAAAGCCACGTTCCCCCATTGGGAGCGTGGCTTTCTTACATTTATAGGGGAACTGTAACTATCTTTCCTGCTTCTCCAGCATTCGGAAACACTTAGCAAAGAATTGCAGTTCTTCTGGCTCCAATATAGACAAGCAATCGGATATCAATAGATTCGAACGATACTGCGCCTCTTTTAGCACACCTTCGCCCTTATCTGTAAGGGTAACCGCTACAGCGCGTCGATCATTCTCATCCTGCACGCGTGCGATAAGATTAAGCATCTCTAGGCGATCCAGCATTACAGTAACCGCGCTGGACTTCACTTCCATCTTCTCCGCCAGCTGTACCACTCGCGATTTCTTCTCTTGAGCAATCATATGAAGCAAGCCGAATTGAGGTACAGTAAGGCCGATTTCTTTATGTAATGACATTTGTGAGATTATTTTGCGCTGTACTCTCCACATGGACATTCCAATCTCTTCTACTAACGGATCTATTTGTTGCGTCATCCCACTCAGCTCCCAGTCCGTTTGTCCTAATACAAGGGTACCATTTTATCAGGTCATGATTCAATTGATTTGTCTAGCACATCATTTAGACATTACGAAAGTAACATTCCCTGTCATATTCTGGCATTATCCGACACAAAATAAATTTATTCTAGCTAATGATCTATTGTCACCGATAAGCTATAATCGTAGCAGTGACAGCAGGAGTCACGTCAAAACTATTTTCCGAGGTTGGTGAAAAGATGAAATTGGCTACAAAATTAACTTGGATGATGCTCGTCGTATTACTTGTTGTGGGATCATCTATTGGTTTCTTCGGATATCGTGCTGCTTATCAGCAAATCGACGAAGCAGCCGGAATAGAATTGGTAGGTTGTGCCAATATCACTACTGGCCTTATTGATCCGAAAGATATCTCTGCCTTGGCCGCAGGAGATAATAGTAAGCTGTCTGCTATAGAAGATCGGATTGGTTGGATTATTGAACATAAGCCAATTTTTAAAGAAGCATTTATTTTATCTCTGGATGGCAAGGTATTGGCCGCAGATGCCAGCTTTAAGAAAAGAGGGTATAAAGCAGGAGATTCCTTCTATTTCAATAAAGAAGATAAAGAAATGATTACTAAAATGCAGCATTCAGCATACTCCAAGGTCTATACATACGAGGGTTCTTCCCTCAAGACCGGTTATGGCCCTATTTATCAGGATCATGACCCTACCAAACCCATCATAGCATTAATGGCCATTAATTTTGACGGCCCTTTAATTCAGGAACGGACTAACGATATCATTCTTCAGCCTTTTATTATCGGTGCTTCCATTCTGGTGATTGCTATTATTGCTGCCTATCTGTTAATTCGCCGCATGATTAGCCCACTGACCAGACTGTCCAGTTCTGTTAATCTCGTGGCCCAGGGTGATCTTACCCATGACCCCATTTTATTCAAAAGCAAGGATGAGATTGGCACTTTGGCACGTGACTTTAATGAGATGACACTGAACCTGCGCACGCTCATCACACAAGTGAACGATACCTCAATGCTAGTCGCCTCCTCATCCCAGGAGCTCTCCGCCAGCGCACAAGAAACGAACCGGGCGGGCGAGCATAGCGTCAATGTTACGATAGAGCTTGCCGATGGAGCAAACGTACAATTACAGAATCTAGAGGGAAGCTATCAGGCAGTGCAGGACATGTCCCGCTTCATCTCAGAGATTGCTTCCAGTGCTGGTATAGCTCTGAGCCATGCAAATGTGAACGCAGAGAAGGCCCGGGTCGGTCGGGAATCCATGGATTCCACTACAGAGCAGATGATGATCATGAGCGGCAGCATCAGTATGTTATCCGGCATTATCAATCGACTCTCCAGTCATTCCAAAGAAATTGAGAGTATTGTCGGAGTAATAGCCAGTATTGCCGAAGAAACGAATCTTTTATCACTAAATGCAGCTATTGAGGCAGCTCGTGCTGGCGATGAAGGCCGTGGTTTCGCCGTTGTCGCCCAGTCCGTACGTAAGCTGGCCGAACGTTCGTCTCAATCAGCTGCCCAGATTGGTCAACTGATCAATTTGATCGTTAATCAGATGGATAAGGCTACCGAGATGATGGCTTCTTCCACAAAGGAAATGGAACAAAGTTCAGAAATGATTGATACAGCTGGTACCTCCTTTGCCGAGATTGAGCTGTCAGTATCTGGCATGGCGGAGCAGAGCCAGGCAATCTCCGTTACTGTCAGTGAGTTGGGAGATCTAGCCACTAAGTTGGTTACATCCATCCAGCATATCGTCTCCATCTCCAATCAAACTGCAGAAGGTGCGGAGACTTTGTCTGCTTCCTCACAACAGCAGCTGGCCGCTATGGAAGAAGTAGAGTCCTCTGCAACATTCCTGTCCTCATTGGCCGAGAAACTGCAAGTACTCGTCGAGAACTTCAAGGTTTAAGATCACATATAAAGCAAATGGCAGGTCAAGGGAATTATTCCCTGACCTGCCATTTTTTCGCTCTTCCTGTACGCCATCTTCTATGTATTCATTTCAATTCAAGAAGCTGTATTCTCGATAAACCACTGGCCTAGTTCATGCACTGGCATAGGTCGTCCATAATAGTAGCCCTGCATGACCCGACAGCCCAGGGATTGCAGCAATTCAATCTGTTCGGTAGTCTCCACACCTTCGGCAACCACCTCCATATTGAGGTTACTGGCAATAGCAATAATGTTGCTAATAATCGCTTTCTTGGAATGCATCTTGCTCTTGCGAATAAATACCTGATCAATCTTGAGCGTGTTGACCGGAATTTCATCCAGATTACCAAGTGATGAGAAGCCCGTTCCGAAATCATCGAGTGATACTCTGACTCCAATCTTTCGGAGCTTGGTGAGCTGCGCCACCGTCTCCTCCATATTATTCATAGCAATGGATTCTGTAATCTCCAATTCTAGAAAATGGGGTGCAAGACCGGAGCGCGTGAGCGCTTCCTCTACAACCTCGTACAAGCTCCCGCCTTCGAACATCCGTGCAGACATGTTAATGGAGACAGCAACGTTAGCCACTCCTTCGTTATGCCAGCGCATATTCTGGCTGCATACCACATATAACATCCAGTTCGTGATGGGGACGATGAGTCCGGTCTCCTCTGCTATCGGAATGAACTCCACCGGGGAAATAATACCATGCTCCGGGTGTCTCCAACGCAATAATGCCTCAAGACCAACAGTAACATTCATCAGAGAATCCCATTTAGGCTGATATACAACCATAAACTCCGAGAGGGCCAGCGCTTTGCGAAGATCCTTCTCTAGTGACATCCGGCGAAGCTGATGCCGGTTCATCTCCTGATCGAACACACTGAACTTATTCTTTCCAGAATCCTTTGAGGTGTAAAGTGCCGTATCCGCGGCCTTCATTAGAGCTGAACGGTCCGTACCATGCTCCGGAGACATGCTGATTCCCACACTTGCGGTGACATATAACTCATTTCCCTGTATGCTGTAGGATTTCTTGACCTCATCCAAAATATGCTCTGCTGCTTCCTGTGCTGCTTCCACAGTACAATCTGGCAGAGCGATCAGGAATTCATCGCCCCCCAAGCGGAAGACTTTCCCCTCATCGCTTACAGAACGCCTTAATCGACCAGCAACCTCTTGCAGAAGCATGTCTCCGATATCATGACCCAACGTATCATTAATCGACTTAAAGCGGTCCAGATCCACAAAAAATACAGCTCCTGAAATATTACTGAAGAAATCACCTTTGAAATACCGCTCCAGACCATGACGATTTGGTAGCTCGGTAAGCGGATCATGGTAAGCCATACGTTCAAGTACGTGACGATCCAAGAACACAGCACCACCAGAAATACCAAGCATTAATAAGGTAACAAGTGAAACACCCGTAAGTAGAATAACGTCAGTCTCCATCAGGAAGGGCTTGCTTCCAAGCAAACTGTCAAATTCAAAATGACTCGCCCTGATGCTAATGTAGTGCATTCCGGTGACAGCCGTCCCTATGAAGAGTGCTGAATAAAGCTTCCAGCGGCTGAAGTTAGGGAATTCCTTAAACTTGCGGAACAGAAACACTCCGATATAAGCGGATAACGCGGCGAGCATTATGGACAACCCTTGAGCTAGCCAATCATAATGAATAGTCGCTTTCATCTCCATGGAGGACATTCCGACATAATGCATCACCGAAACACCAACTCCGAGGAATAAACCGCTAATCATCATTCGCCATATTCCTTGGCGGGACTCAGAGGCCATCCAGAGTGCAATATAACAGGAGAATATACTGATTAATAGAGATACAATAGCTTTACCTGGGTGGTAACTAACTTCAAATGGAAGTCGACTGGCCATAATGCCCACGAAGTGCATGGCCCATATCCCGCTTCCGAGTACGCAGGCTCCCGACAGCAGCCATAACCTGCGAACCTTGCCTGCAGAACGAAATACTTGAGAAGTAAGATTAAGAGCTGAATAAGCAGCGGTCGCCGCCAGTGCGAAAGATAACAAAACAACCCAAAAATTATAGTGGATTCCCATTTGATCCATAGTCAACCTCTTCACTCGTTATGATATATCTACTTGCTAGAGTGCATTTCTCAAGTAAAAATCAGTACACAAATATCAAATAAAGGAAGAGTGCGTAAAGATTATAGGCAATCCCTGAAAGGCAACTTTATTGTGTATTTTACCTTGTATTTGGCGGACTGTCTAAGTAAATACTGGAACTTGCCACCTTTTTTGAAGGTCGGCATCAAATGTCCATATTTGCCGTTAGGTTCATCCTTGAAAATGCGAAATATGTCCTGTGTGTGAATCACTCTGCGGGAAGGTAATTCGCCATATTAATATATTGGCAATAACCAAAATTACCAAATAGATGTAAACACCAGCCGAGAACGTAGTAAAGATATAATGAATGCCTGCCAGAACCATCAAAATAGCAATCAAGATAAACGAACTTGTAGTGAATTCCTTCTGTTTGACAGCCTCAAAACGCTCTGAGAAGGGCAAAGCCTGTGGCAACACACGGAAGCATATAACCGAATAGATTAGCAGTGCGCATAGCACCGCTGCCAAGTCCGGTATTATACGCATTCCGAATAACCAAATGAACAATACCGCCTCCACGGCAAACAACGGCAGCAACAGCCGGAGCAACGCTGCCTTGAGCATACCGCGATAAATAGGAACTGTTTCTGGCAGTGGAATAAGCTTATAAATCCAAGCGCCCTTATAGCTTGCCGAATATCTCAGCATCAGTACAACGGTCTGCATCAGCAGTGCACTGAAATAAATAAAAAGATAGGCCTTAGAATCTTTGGCTATCCCCGAACCTTCACCCCAGACCATATTAAACAAAAAGATGAATGGAAAGACGATGGAAAAGCCAATCGAAGGATATACCTTCAGCTTGAAATCCCGCTCATTCTTCATCATTGACCAAGTAAAACGGAAGAACATTCCCTCTTCCCGATTCCTGCAAAATACGTTGGATAGCCAGCCTGCCAAGCGTGCACTGTCTCTACCGCTGGAGCCTTGCTCTGCAAGCTTTTGCAAACTCCGTTCGAAGAGTGGTATTAGCTTAAGATACACGGCCATCAGCAGGAGTGGAATGACTACAGCCAGCACTGTAAGCACTATGAGATAGGTTGCCCTCCCTCCACCAAGCAGCAGCTCAAAGGGGGCTGCGAACCAAACCGGAGCGATAAAGTATTGCCACCATGCCGGCTTGAAAGATAAGCCCAGCTCAGTGATATTAAATAACCGGGAAATGAGCTGGTAACCGACCGTGATTCCGATAGTCAGCAGGATCTGTACGTAATTTATAATATCTTTGAGCTTCTCTCCGTCAAAAAACTTCATGATCAGCAAATAGAGCAGCGCAGTAATCACTAGAATGAGGCAGTCCATCAGGATAATTATAATCCCATAGATCACGAAGAATAGTATCCCTTGACTGAATAAAGAGACCACCAGTGAAGGACCTGTTAATGTTAAGGTAATGGTAACTAAATAAATCATGACATGGATACTCTTCGCCATATTCAGGGTAATACGGTTTACTGGCTTAGAGAACAGTATATTTTTGTCCCGCAGATCGAGCATGACTGACGAGAAATCAGATATTAGCGTAGTCGTTATCATAAACATCACTACACCAAATATAAGACTCATCTGCATCATATAGTGATCCTTCTGCACAATAAGAGCGATCAGCACCAGCCCTAGCAGTAAATATAACCAATGCACACGTATCGGAGAGCTATCCTTGTTCTGCTCACGCTTTTGCGCTCCTGCGAGTACTGTAGGTGTTCTTCTTCCGTCCATCGTCAGCTTGACCTGCAAGATACTCCGCATCAAGTCGTAATCTACACCGATTCTTCTGAACCCACTCCGTAGCCTATCCAGTAGCTTGAGTACAAGAAAATCATTCATACTGGAGACACCTCTTGCATACAAGCGACAAATTCACCGGCAATATCCCGGTACTTATCAAAGCCTGTTAGTTGATTAAAAATCTCTTCAAGCGAGCCCTCAGCACTCTTCTCCTTTAATTCCGCGAAGCTTCCGTCCGCTACAATACTCCCTGCGTCGATCAGAATGATCCTGCTGCTAATCTTCTCAACCACATCCATAATATGCGACGAGTAGAAGATGGTCTTACCTCTTGCAGCCAGTGAGGCAAAGATTTCCTTCACGATCATTACACTATTAGCATCTAGTCCGCTAAGCGGCTCATCCAGAAATAAAATATCAGGATCATGCAACATGCTGGAGATCAGCAGCACCTTTTGCTTCATTCCTTTGGAATACGAGGCAATCCGCATATCATATGACTTCTCCAGACCCAGCAGCGTCATTAGCCTTTCCGCCTTATTATCCGCACTACTCCGTTTCAAGCCATACAGCTCACCGATAAAGGTCAAATATTCCCTGGCCGTCAGGCTGTCATATAATTCAGCAACCTCAGGCACATAGCCAATCCTTCTTTTGTAGGCAGTATCTCCATCCGCAATGTCCCGTCCGAAGATTTCCACTTTGCCGTTATACCCCTCAACCAGACCGAGCATAATCTTGACCGTTGTACTCTTGCCCGCCCCGTTAGGGCCGATATAGCCAATAATCTGTCCCTGAAATACCTTCAGATCAATCCCCCGAAGTACCATCCTGTCTGAGTAGTTCATCCATAGGCCGGAAATTGAAATAACTGGTTCTTCTACGAGTCCCATTTCATAATCTCCCTTCGAAATCTAATGCTAGCATCAGTTTCAATCCAATTCCTATTTTATCAAATTTTTGCTCAATTAACACAAAAGTATCGTTCATAAAAAATCAAAAAAAGGTGACCATTGGTCACCCTTCAGAATCGTGTTTGGAAACTTATTTCTTCTACAGCAGACTAACTCTCTCCCGCCGCTTGGCAGAAGCCAGACAAGCCTCGATCAACCTCATATTGTATACCGGGTCCTCTGAAGCAATGAACCGTTTTCCTTCGAACACAGTGGCTGCAAAATCATCCACCTGTCGTACATAGGGATTAGCGCCAGTAGCTTCAACGCGTCTTGTCCCGTCACCGGTATAGACGAAGAATTCAGCATCTTCTTCTCGGGCATTAAACGGCATAGGGACCTCAATTCGTCCTTCTGTGCCGAGAATCTCCAGCAGCTGGCGGTTATAGGCCCACATGCCGCAGTCAAAAATCAGACTTACGCCCCCCGGAAACTCCACCAGTCCGGATGCCATCATATCAACATTGTCATGCTCCGGCGAGAAGATCGCCTGTACGGTTACCGCTTCCGGCTCAGCATCAAACAGTAGCCGTGCTGCACTAAGCGGATAACAGCCAACATCGAACAACGAACCTCCACCCCAGGCCGATTTGAAGCGAATATTAGTGTTGTCAGCAGCATCATTATATGTAAAAGTGCCCCGGATCGAGCGAAGCGCCCCGATCTCACCTGCGGCGATGATAGCTCTCAGCTCCGCTATTCGTGGATGATGCCGGTACATATAGGCTTCTGCCAGATGAACACCCGCCTTGTTGCAGGCCTCTACCATTTCTCCCGCTTCTTGGCTACTCAGTGCAATTGGCTTCTCACACAGGACATGCTTGCCTGCTTCAGCAGCCCGAAGAACCCATTCTCGATGAAGATGATTGGGCAGCGGAATATATACAGCATCAATCTCAGAATCAGCCAGTAGCTCCTCATAGCTGCCATAAGCCTTTTCCACGCCGAACTCTGCGGCTACCGCAGTGCTTTTTTCTATTCCACGGCTAGCTATCGCCTTAATCATGCCAGTCTCTGAATCTACGATAGCCGGCATAACTGAACCTGTGGCGATTTGCGCACAGCCCATTACTCCCCAACGAAGCTTTTGCGTCATAGGTGCACCTCTTTCTTGGTATAGATCACTATTCAATACTGACACATTATCACAAAATGCAATGAATCTCTATTCGTCACATTATCACATTCAGCAAGACAGCCACACCCAGAATCAGTATACGTGCTGCATTCATCAGCACAAAGTTCTTCACAGCCAGAATGAAGGTAGTTGCCTTATCCTGCTTTCCGGTAAATAAAGCGATATTGCGACGGAGCGGAATCAGGGTAAGCAAGATCAGCAGCACCAGCAGCGGATTCACTCCTAAAATAAGCAGTACAACAAGATCTAGATAAGAGGCATAATAGAGCAGCTTGAACAGCAGAAGCGCATTTTTGCGTCCGATGTAGACGGGTAATGTATATCTACGGTTCTCCATATCATCCTCTATATCGCAAATGTTATTGGCCAGCATAATGCCTGCAATCCCCAGAATTGCCGGAACCGAGAACCAGAAGAGATACAGTACCTCCACCATATTAATGTGTAGATTAATCCAGCCCCCCTGAATCAGCAGCGCTACAACAGTATCATCCGTGTGAATGTAGGCAGAGATAAAGATGATGACAAATCCCATAAATAAGCCCGAGAACAGCTCTCCCAAGGGCATCCGCGAGATGGGTATGGGTCCGAAGGAGTATAGAATTCCAATCAGGAACGACAGTCCACCCAGCAAAAAAACTAGCAGCCCCGTCTGAGCAACGAGTACTATTCCGCAGCCCACCGCTAGCACCAACAGGATTACTATGGTCGCAACCACAACACTTTCCTTCAGCTTAAAGTGAACAATGGCATTGTGGGTCTCATAACCATAGCCTTTGGTTTTTGCCGCTTTTTTGAAATCATAATAGTTGTTAATGGCCGTTGTGGCCATATCAAAGCTCAGCAATGATACGAACATCAGCAGAAAGCGCAGAACATAAAAGTCCTCGAACCGATACAGGGCATACAACGTTCCCATTAGTAATGGAATGATACTGGCAACCTTCGTGGGGAGCTCAACAAACCTCAGAAAACTTCGTACATTCACAGCATTCACCCTTATCTGTCAAATGAGCACTACATCAAATCAATCCCTGGATCAGTAAAGCCACGGCCATAATCGCACCACAACGCACAGACGCTTGCAAAGACGCACCCATCAGCGGCAAATAGGCTGGAGAGGCATTCTGCGGCTGCAGACTGCGGTAGACATGCACCGGTGCAATCGCTGTAAGCAGGGCAAGCAAGGCATAGACCGGAAGCACACCGAGAATGACACAGGCTACCAAGGAAGCATAAGAGATATAGAGCAGCACATGCGAGAATACCAGTGCTCTCCGTTCTCCCCAGACTACAACTAACGTCCGCTTGCCAGCCTGTTTATCCGATTTCCAGTGTAAAAAATGATGATTGAACAGCAGCAATGTGGTCAGAAGACCTACAGGAAACGACAAAAGCACAGGCTTGATGCTGAACTCGCCGGTCTGTACGAAATAAGCACCCAGAACGGGCATCAAACCAAAGGCAATAAAGATGGACAACTCGCTATATCCTTTACCCCGATAGCCAAAGCGCAACGGTGGGGCTACATAGAAATAGGCGATTAATGCACCGCCAGCTACAAACCAGAGAAGCTCTAAGCCACTATATATACTAAGAACTGCGCCACAAAGCACAGCAATAGCAAGCAAGCTCCACGTCATAAACGCGAATATGGACTCAGAGAGCACACCACCAGACAGAAAGCCCGAGTTTGTTGTGATTACATCAGGTGTATTATGGGCCTCCACATCTGCTCCATTACGAAAATCCCAAAGATCATTCACCATATTGGAGAATAAATGTGCAGCTGCACCACCTACAAAGGTTATGATGAACAAAAACGGATGGAATGTTCCTTCCCACACATAGGCCCCAACGGTTCCCAGGACAATGGGTATTAGCATAACTGGAATGACTCCAAACCGGGAGGCATTCTTAAATAACGTCCACTTCTTCATATTGAGCTTAACGCCTCCTATTATCATTTAAGAATGATTATTAATAGCTATTATTATACATCAAATTTCGACAATTTGGGGGTGGGTTCACGATTCAAATTGTTCCATAATCATGGTACACTGTCCTAGTTGGAACTTTTTCCCTCTTGAATCTATGAAATCTTAAGGAGAGCATCATGAAGTTGCGCAAAAAAATATTGATATTCATCTCTATCGTGGCTTTCTTTGGAATAAGCGTGATTTACATATTGGTGCATTATATATTATTGAACCGCTTCGATAAGCTTGATGAGGCCCTCTTAAAGGATAAAATGACAACTGCAGTCTCTTCCTACCAGAATGAACTGGAGACTATGAAGTCCAACCTGCTCAATTATTCAGTATGGGATGAAACCTACCACTTCGTGGAATCACCCATCCCAAAAGATATTTTTAACGCCCCCTACATTAAAAGTAATTATGATGAGCTCACCTATCAAATCAATCATTTCGATATGATTGCGTTGTTGAACAAGTTAGGGCAGCCGATTTATGGAGGTACATATGATCAACATGCTGGAGTTATTTCTCCACTAACCCCCGAGCTTCTAAATCAAATCTCCTTGATTAACAGCCATTTTCCGACCTTTGCAGGATTAGAGGATAGCAGGACAGGAATTGTGATGTTAGATGAGGGTCCCATGCTGATCACCCTTACACCTATTCTAAATAATGAGAAGGTGCCTCCGCTGGGAGGAATGGCTATTGCCGGAAGAATGCTGGACCCGAAAGAAATCACACGAATCGGGTATGGAGCTACGATGGTTCCGGCTTCCTCCTTATCGCTTGCCAAGAGCGGGGGAAAAGATACCTGGATTACCGCAGTTTCTAAGAATTTCAATTCCATTCATACCGTTATTTATGACCTATTCGGAAATCCCGGTATAGTCATCTCAGTGGAACAGCCACGTGAGATTTATAACAACGGTATGCGATCTATTATTAACTTTCGCCTGTTCTTTTTAGGAACAACATTGCTGATGTGCGTCGCCAGCCTAGTCTTTGTCAACCGCTCCGTTCTGCAGCGGATGTCTTCATTAATAAGAAATATCCGCAGCATCGGCAACAGTCAGGATTTATCCATCCGCATCCGCATTAAGGGTAGAGATGAATTCAGCGATGTGGAGCATGAATTCAATCGCATGCTCTCCTCCCTGGAAGAGGCACAGGAAGAACTGCGGCTACAAACGATGCTCGACCCGCTCACCCAGTTGCCTAACCGCTCCCATTTCTTCACAAAGCTAAATCAAGCCATTGCGGCAGCAAAAGAAGAACAGCGACAAATTGTGCTGCTCTTTATTGATCTTGATCATTTTAAGACCGTCAATGATACCTTGGGGCATGATTTTGGCGATGTTATGTTAAGGGAAATCGCTGCCCGGATCTCAAGCGTCATGGGTCAGAATGATGTAGTCTCCCGCCTTGGCGGCGATGAATTCACTATTCTTTTAGCAGACATTCCGGAAAATGGCGAGGCTACAGAACAGCTATCGCGAATTCAAGAGACTTTAGCCGCACCACATCAGATTCATGGGCATCTCCTGTATAATACGGCCAGTATTGGGATCAGCGTCTATCCTCAGAATGGTGAGGACGCTAACTTACTCGTCAAGCAGGCAGATCTGGCGATGTTCCATGTAAAAGAGTCAGGACGCAACAATATATTTCAATACTCAACGGTGCTGGAGGAAAGCGTAAGACGTAAAAAGGTAATCGTACAGCAGTTGCTATCTGCCATAGCGAACAATGAATTTGAAGTTCATTACCAGCCGATTCTATCCTCAGACACACTGAAGATAACCAAGGTAGAAGCGCTGCTGCGCTGGACAAGTCCAACTTATGGCGCGGTGCTTCCCTCAGAGTTCATTCCGCTGGCCGAAACCAGCGCCTCCATTATCAGCATTGGCAATTGGGTGCTGGCTCAAGTATGCTCCGATCTGCGGGAGTTCCGACTTAAGGGTCTTGAGTTAAGTGCTGCGGTCAATATTTCGGCTAGGCAGCTGATGCAGCCTGGACTTTTAGAAATCCTGTTAAAACTGCTTCAGGAATATAATCTTCCCGCCTCTTGTCTGGAATTGGAAATCACAGAAAGTGTATTGGTATCTGGGGATAATATCTTCCAGTCGCTGCAGCAGCTTAGAGAGCATGGATTCCGCATTTCACTGGATGATTTCGGCACAGGCTTTTCTTCCCTAAGTTATCTACGACGTTTCCCTGTTGATGTGATCAAGATTGACCGCTCCTTCATCTCCGAGATTACATCGGAGCCTAAGGGCGATGTGCTAGTCAAAGCTATTATTGAGCTAAGTCACAACCTTGGCCTCAAGGTTATCTCCGAAGGCATTGAGTGGCAGGAACAATTCGACCTGCTGCGCCAGTTGGGAAGCGATGAGCTGCAAGGTTACTATATTAGCAAGCCGATTAAATCATCGGCTATTCCTGCTTTTTTGTCACAGGATGCTCTATTTTATGACAAAAAATGATTCCAAATTTATAGGCAAGTTCTTGGCGATATGATATGATAGGCCAAGCTTATACAGCACCCTCTGGGTGCTGTTGCTATGAGCGAACACTTTTGAATATTGGAGGCTTTAACTGTCATGTCAGCGCAATCCCCATCTACTCAATCCGTCAAAATCATCACTGCGGATCCCAGTGCCATCGGCCTATTCGGACTGGCTATCGTCACCTTGGTCGCTTCTTCACAAAAGCTCGAAATCACAACAGGTCTCAGCTATGCAATTCCATGGGCAATTTTCCTTGGCGCCTTTGCCCAGCTATTTGCTGCTATCCAGGATGCCAAACACAATAATACCTTCGGAATGACCGCATTTTCCGCTTATGCCTTCTTCTGGTTTGGTATGGCGGCTAGCTGGTTAATCAAACTTGGCGTATTCGGTGCTACTCTGGCCGCTGGTATTGATCCCAAGCAACTCGGTTTTGTATTTCTAGGTTATCTGGTCTTTACACTATTTATGACGCTTGGCGCGGTAGAGGCTAATAAAGTACTACTCATCATCTTTATATTGATCGATTTCCTCTTTCTGGGCCTGACTTTCGATTCCTTCGGCATTGCTGCTGAAGTATTCCATAAACTTGCTGCCTGTGCCGAGCTTGGGATTGGTATTGTTTCACTTTACGGCTGTGGCGCTTCTGTGCTTAACGCTCATTTTGGACGTACCTTCCTACCTGTTGGAGCTCCACTTGGTATCTTCAAGAAGTAGGTAACTGCCTTGTAGTAATCTTACGAAATTGCATATATCAAGAGCGACGGATAAGCGCAAAACTGCCCTTTGGCGGAACGTGTTTATCCGTTTTTAATTCTAAACTGTATTTAGCATGATTTCCCTTGCGCAAAGCCCATAAAAATGACATGCTGTAATAGTACCTACGACATTTCTCGACATATTTTTTTTACCAGCATGGTAATCTATCCTTTATTCATTCCAGTACTCATGTTGAACTTTTCCGATATCGGAGGCACTCCATGGCTTTCATTAGTAAAAAGCACTTAACCATCATCCTCGGCTTCTTAGTTGCTCTTCAGCTCTCACTATTTTATTACTATTCCTTATCGATGGATCGTGAATACCGGGCTGAACAAGCTGACCTTTCGTCTCAGGCGGTGATGCTGACATCGAACATTGAAGAGAGAGTCTCGATTGTAAAAGGCGTCAGTGCTTTTATCCAGGCAGTTGGCTTTGATGCTGACCCTGCGATTATTAATCATTATCTGGCTGTGGCCTACGGCAATTCAAGCGATATTATGAATATTATGATCGCTCCGGATGGTCTTATCCGGTATGTCTATCCCCTCGCGGGCAATACTGCGATTCTGAATAAAAGTCTATTTCTGGATTCTGCATTATCCTCACCAGGCTTGATCCAAGAGACCCTTCGCTCTCGTAAAATAACAGTGGATGGTCCCCGGACGCTAGCTCAGGGTAATTATGGCATGGTGATCAGACAGGCTTTGTATAACGGCGACTCCGTTAAGGGCATCGTGTCGGTTACTATGCGAATAGATGATATCGTGGACTTCCTACTCACAAGTTCTGAGGTTTATGTGACTAAAGCGGATCATACCTTCCTGTTCGGAAACCAGAACCATAACCCCGAGCAACAACTTACCGCGCCTCTCGAAATTTATAATCAACATTGGCTGATGGGTGTCGCCTTGAATACGAACAAGAAATGGGAGGTGCTGAGAAGCCTTCTCTGGATCGATGTGGCCTTCCTGCTTATCATCGCGTTCATCCTCTATATCATGTGGCATCAGAATCGCTTTAACCGAGATCTGGAGCGTATAGTCAGCATCCGTACCCGGGATCTGCGCATTTCCAAGCGATTGTATGAGAAGCTGGCTCATTATGACTCTCTGACAGATATTCCGAATCGACGTTATTTCATGGAGGAATTCGAGCGCCTTCTGCAGTCTGCCGAACCTACTCAGACCTATACCTTGTTCTTCTTCGATCTGAATCGCTTCAAGGAGATTAACGATACCCTCGGCCATTCCATTGGCGATCAGGTGATTAAGGTACTGGCCGGACGACTGGCTAATGGAAATCTGCCCTTCACCATGTTCGCACGCACAGGCGGTGATGAATTCATCATGCTGTTTGAAAATATTCCTCCAGAGAGTATCCCTGATATTGCCGGGAAGATTAGTACCCTCATCTCTGAGACGCTGAATATCGCCGGGGCCCAGCTTAGCTTGTCTACTAGTATAGGAGTTTCTCTATACCCGGAGCACTCGCTAGATAAGGATGATCTATTGAAATTTGCCGACATGTCGATGTATCAGGCCAAATCTCAGGAAGATGCCGATTATTTCCTCTTCAACTGGGAGCTGCGGGAGAAGCTGCTGCAGCGGACGATGATTGCCAAATACCTGCATTTTGCGCTGGAGCGCAACGAGTTCGTGCTCCATTATCAGCCGCAGATCAATGCCATAACTGGAGAAATGATTGGTATGGAAGCCCTGATCCGCTGGAATCATCCGGAGAAGGGGCTAATCGGACCAGGAACCTTTATTGCCGCCGTAGAAGAGGCTGGTTTAATGATTCAGCTTACAGATTGGGTGCTGCGTGAAGTATGCAGACAGCTCTGTGCGTGGAGAGCAGATGGAATGACCTTGCTGCGTACGTCTATCAATATCTCCAACAGCTGGTTCTATAATCGCAATCTTCTGGAGAACCTCTTCGCCGTACTCGATCAATATCAATTAGGGACGGAAGTGCTGGAGTTTGAGATTACGGAAAGCACTGCCCTATTAGAAGAGCATTATCCACTGTTGCAACAAATGCGCGATCGCGGAATTGTGGTGTCCATTGACGATTTTGGCACCAAATATTCCTCTTTGAACTATTTAAAACATTTCCCTGTCAACAAAATTAAGATTGATCGCACGTTTATCACAGGCATTGGAGTCAGCACGATTGATGAGACCATTATTAAATCGATCGTCTATGTTGCCTCACAGCTAGGCTATGATCTTATTGCCGAAGGCGTGGAGACTGTGGAACAAGCTGATTTCTTAATTCAGCATAATTGCCCTTATATTCAGGGCTTTCTATTCTTCCCAGCGCTCCCTCCGGCAGAAATCCGGAAACTAGTCTCATAATTGACACTAGAGCGAGTTGGTAATGTAGCCGAGGATCGCTATAATAAAGATTAGATAACCTGAAAGGATTTTGAGACGATGAATGTATTATCACCTGCAGAATTAGCTGGAACCGCTATATTCGCGCTGATCCTGGCCATTATTGCTTATCGTGTTATCCGCGGCATGCCAACGATGACTGGAGATATTTCGGCTTTTCGCAAAAGAACACTTGTATGGACCCAGGTTGCGCTCGTACTGACCGTACTGCAGCTGAATTTCAAAGCAGGCGATTGGCGGTTCGCTATTATTCTGGGACTCATTGTGCTGTTTACTGGCAGCGTCTGGTATGCTGCGCGCCATTATGACCGCCTCCGCCCTGTTGATCCGGAATCAGCCGATTCCGAAAGTACCTCAAAATAACTAAACATGAATAGCAGCGAATATTTAAGCCCCCGCAAGGGGGCTTTTTTCGCAGGTTCACTGGATAGATCGAAGCATACTTCTCAGATACACTAACCATACTATGTACATTCCATAACGATCATGGAGGGGACATCATATGGGCAAAAAAATGAATCTGCTGATGTTCAGCGGAGAATATGATAAAGCGATGGCGGGGTTAATCCTTGCTAATGCAGCACGGGATATTGACGTGGAAGTGACGATGTTTTTCTCTTTTTGGGGATTGTTTCTAGTGCGTGACCCGGAGAAGATGTCCCTGGAGGACAAGACTATTTATGAAAAACTGATGGATGTCATCACGCCGAAGGGTCCTCAGCAGCTGCCGCTCTCCCATCTGAATTTCAGTGGCTTGGGACGAATAATGCTGGAGGAAATGATGGAAGATCAAGGCGCACCCAAGCTCATTCATTTTCTCAAAGGCGCTCGCAAAAAAAACATCAAGTTCTACGCCTGCAAGCTGTCTGTAGATATTATGGGCTTCAAGCCGGAGGAACTGCTGCCTGAGGTAGAAATCATTGATGCTGCTACCTATTTGAAGGATGCGCTGGAAAGCGATATGCAGCTGTTCATTTAGATCTCGGTCATGGGCTTTAACCTATTCCTCCCTGCCTGCATATACTGAGGCCAAGAAGAAATGGCTTTGTTGTCCTTTATATGGACGGCATCCATTTCGGCGGGAGGGATTGTCCGTGCTGAGTATCAACCGCGCCTTTTCAGAAGAGACGCCAGCTTCACTGCAAGAGCACTTTGAAACTTTTCGTGAACATACCATCGGCATCGGCCAATATATTACCACTCCCTATGGCAGACAACCGCTGCTGTATGCGGATTGGACGGCAAGTGGACGCTTATATGAGCCGATTGAGCGCAGATTGCAGGAGAGCTTCGGCCCTTATGTCAGCAATCCGCATACAGAATCCAATACTACTGGACTAACCATGACCTTGGCTTACGCCGAAGCACGCCGTATTATCAAAAAGCATGTCAATGCCGAGCCGCAGGACGCATTGCTCTTTTGCGGCAACGGGACCACCGGAGCCGTGAACAAGCTGCAGCGTTTATTGGGCTTAAAGCTGCCAGAATGGCTGCCGGACGATCAAGCTGCCTCTGCAGAAGATCGTCCGGTAATCTTCATCAGCCACATGGAGCATCATTCCAATCTGCTGCCTTGGCAGGAAGGGTTGGGCGATGTTGTCACCGTACCCCCCGATGCGGAGGGAAATATAGATGTTACACAGTTGGAGACTTTGCTGTTAGCCTATCGGCACCGCCGCTTTAAGATCGGCTCGTTTACCGCCTGCTCCAACGTCACCGGGATTCAAACTCCTTATCCGAAGCTGGCTGCAGCCATGCACAGGCATGGTGGGGTTTGCTTTGTCGATTTCGCCGCCAGCGCTCCCTATGAACCTATTGACATGCATCCAGCTTCACCACTGGAGAAGCTGGATGCCATATTCTTCTCTCCGCATAAGTTCCTCGGTGGTCCAGGTACAGGTGGAATCCTTGTACTGGATACTGCCCTTTGCCGAAATCAACTACCCGATGAACCTGGTGGAGGTACAGTGGTATGGGTAAACCCCTGGGGTGGACGCCGCTACATAGATACTGTTGAGATCCGTGAGGATGGAGGGACCCCTGGCTTTATGCAAGCCTTTCGAACTGCCCTATGCCTGAATCTGAAAGAGCAAATGAATGGGGTTGGACACTATATGGTGCTCCGTGAGCAGGAGCTATGCCAGGCATTATTAAGGGGTCTCCGCAAGATACCCGGTCTATCGCTATTGGCAGGAAGTCACACTCGCCGTCACGGAATTGTATCTTTCAACCTGCATAATATCCATTACAACCTGGCGGTCAAGCTGCTGAATGACCGTTTCGGTATTCAGGCCCGCGGAGGCTGCTCTTGCGCTGGTCCATACGGCCATCATCTGCTGGGCCTTAGTCCAGAGTTCTCCTCACGCTTCGTAGAAGCACTAAATGCCGGTAACCAATCCCTAAAGCCGGGATGGGTCCGCCTCTCACTTCATCCGATTATGACTAACAAAGAAGTGGAACGGATTCTAGAGGCCGTCCGTAGCATTATCAGTCATATTAATGAATGGCAACAAGATTATTGTTATAATGCCTCAACCAATAGCTGGGTTCATACGCGCAGCACGGATGAGACCGAAGCACAGGTTCGCCGTATGTTCACTTTCTAGAGATTCCCTACCCAATCAGCAGCCTCAGCGTTGGAGATGACCTGCTCTACATTTTTGCAGCCCGGAATTACACTGGTTACTGCAGCATGCTGAAGGCACCAGGCCAGCGCCCATTGTGCCATAGGAATATCACGCGGCACCTCATTAGCAGCAATCTCAGCCACAGCCTTCAACTGCTTGTTTCTCGTATCAGCGTTATGGTTAGCTCGCACATCACCCGGCTGGAAGACAGCATCTGGCTTATACTTGCCACTTAAATAACCGCTCGCCAGGGGTACACGAGCCAGCACTCCCAAGTTATGCTCGATGCACAGCGGAAAGATATTCTCCTCCGGCTTACGATCCAGCCGGTTATAGACTACCTGTATCGCCTCTGCCTTGACATCAGGCGCCGAACCGGTCTGAAATACTCCATCATTGGAGGCACTAATGGACACTCCCAAATGCCGGATCTTGCCGGCCTGAACTTGTCTATCCAGCATGCTCCATAGTTTGTCATTGTTGAACTCATTATCCGTTCCAGAGTGGAATTGATACAGATCTATATATTCGCTCTGGAGTGCACGCAAGGAATCATCCAGCTGCTTTAATACATCTGCCGCACTCCACAGCTGCCCGCGCAGCAGGTGGCCCTCGAAATGGTGTCCGAACTTCGTCGCCACCTTCCAGTCTGCGCGCTTTCGCCGGGCCAGATAGTTGCCGATGAATCTCTCTGACAGATGATCCCCATAACACTCTGCAGTATCCAACAGATTAATACCTAGCTCCCCCGCCTTGTCCAGCATGGCATCCACTTCTACTTGCGTAAAATCCTTACCCCACTCGCCACCAAACTGCCAAGTACCCAGACCAATAACCGATACATCCATCCCTGTACTTCCGAGCTTACGATATTTCATAAAACACCTCTTCCTCAAAATTTCCGACCATTACAGATTAACTTTTTCAGTGTCCTCTGCTGCTTTGGCGAAGCGGGCCTCTATGGCCTTAACTCCCCAAAGTGACAATCCAATAAACAGCAGCACATAGATCACTTCACCCGGGTGGCGGATAAACCGTTCAACATCATTCCCAATATACGAAACTGCGAATACCATGATGGCTTTGCCTGCAAACAGAGCAATTAAATAAGAACGCAACTTCATTCCAGCAAGTCCAGCAGCCATATTAATGACCACAAACGGCCCCACCGGAAAAAGGCTGAGCAGAAAAACATAGCTAAAGCCACTCTGGCGTACCCAGGTCATGCTTTTGGCAACCTTTGGCCGCATGGCCCATTTCCGTAGATACGGGTGGGAGGCTATTTTGCGGATAATCAGGAAGGTGGTTACACAACCGGCTAACAGGCCGATCCAAGAGTACAGAAACCCCAGCCATAATCCATACACAGCTGCGTTTAAACCCACAATAGCGATAGTTGGCAGTGGTGGCACAAAAGATTTCATAAAAGCCAGCCCGATACCAGGAAGCGGTCCAAGAGAACGATATTGTTCCAGCATGTGCCGCAGCTTGTCCTCAGTCAGCCATGACATTACATCTAAAAGGTACATAGCTTGGTGTTCTCCCCATCTGGTTCCAAATTCTTAACATCTAAACTCGATTATACAATAGTTTTTTATCCAAAGCTTGAAGCTGAAGCTGTAATAAGCCTAGACAAGCTGAAGCTGCGAAGGCTATGATGAATACTAACAAAATTTAACGGTTGAGCATCACCAAAGAGAGGTCTCTATGAAATTCTTCGATTATAGAATGCTGGCTAAACGGAGCTTTGGCTTGGTTTGTATTTGCTTGCTTGCCGTTACCTTGCTGCTGCCTCTACTGCGCAGTTCAGCCGCAGCCTGTTCCCGTAATAACCCAGGTATAATAGACCTGACTGGATGTCCCTTCGATGATTCTCTGAACGTCAATTTGGACGGAAAATGGGAGTTCTATTGGAATCAGCTGTTGACCCCTTCCTCCATTAACTCTGCGGCCAAACAGGATATCAAATATATTCCCGTACCCGCAGTTTGGTCCTCTCTCCCACATGGTGAAGAATATCCCAGGTATGGAGCTGCCACTTATAAGCTTCTCGTTATACTGCCTTCAGGAGCCCAAGACTACGCACTCAAAGTGAGCAGCATCCGTACGGCAAGTATTGTCTATGTTAATGGAGAGCGGCTTGGAAGAAGCGGTCAGCCGGGATTATCCCGCCAAACTGCCAATCCTCAGAATGCTCCTTACATCGTCCAGTTTAAAGCTCCCGCAGGAAGAGCCGAAATTGTTATCCAAGCCTCCAATTTCACTTATACAAATGGAGGTATTGCCAACTCCATTCAGGTCGGGACCTCAAAAGCTATCCTGCGTCTAGAACAGCGGAACAGAACATACGATACGATCCGTTTATCCGGTTTTGCCTTCATAGGCTTTTATTTCTTAGGCCAGGGTCTACAGCGTAAAGAAGACCGTTCCTCTTTAGAGCTTGCATTGTTCTGTTTCTCTTTCGCAGTGTATCTGATCACACATAGTGAAAAGCTGCTTTTTAACCTTATTCCAACGATCTCCTATGAATGGTTCAGTAAACTGCAAATTTTCTCAACCCTTATTGGATACTATTCGCTTTCGAGCTATATATATTCCCTATTCCCTAAGCTGTACTCCCGTTGGGTGCTGAGAATCATAATTGGTACTTCCTTAATCTTTGGCATCTTTACCTTAGTTAGCCAAATGCACTATTACTCACAGCCATTGGATTATCTTCTTGCTCTTAACATGCTGCCCATAGGGTACGCCATTTACGTGATGATCCGGGCCGTTCTGCACAAAGAAATAGGCTCCTCATATCTGCTCATAAGTATCATCGCTATAGGCGAATTTTCATTTTCCTTATTTGCCAACCTAGCCTATGGCACTAATCTATATTCAACCTTACCTGTGGCAGCTCCGATTTTCGTCTTGACCCAAGGCTTGTTTATTTCTACCCGCCACGCCCATGCCTATGAAACCATAAAGGAATTGTCACAGCAATTGGAGCGCAAGGATAAAGACAAGGATGAGTTCCTACTCAAAATCTCAAATGAGCTGCGTACTCCGCTAAATGCAATTATTAATATTTCATTATCATTGTTTGAAGGCTCTAGCCCCGCTATGAGCTCGTCGCAACGTGAAGACATTAGGCTCATTCTAGGTACCGGAAGACGGCTTGCCTTTCTGGTTCGGGACATTCTGGATTATGAGCAGATTCGAGGACAGCGCATCAAGCTTTACTGGAAACCGATTGATATTCAAAGTGTCGTCAACATCGTGATTGAGGTCTTTCAATTTCTGAACAAAAAAGGTGAGATACGCATTAAAAACCACATCCCCCCTGGCGTCTTCATTGTCGAGGCGGACGAACACCGGCTAATGCAGGTCTTATACAATCTGCTGGATAATGCACTCAAATTCACCGATCGCGGCAGCGTAGTATTCGAAGCCGAGCAGGTTGATGATTACGTCCATCTTACCGTCACAGACACCGGACGAGGGATTCCGAAGGAGCGGCTGGAGAGTATCTTTCGCGACTATGAACAGGTCAATGAAGCCGATTCACTGGAAAATGGCGGACTCGGCCTTGGACTTGCTATTACGAGGAAGCTAATTGAATTGCACGGAGGTACGATCAAGGTCTCCTCCACCTTAGGCCGGGGCAGCAGCTTTACCTTTGCCATACCTTTTTCACAAAAGGGAACCTACTGGGAGGAGCCAGAAGACCGCCAGCTGCTTCTAACTCCGGTAAAATCACCCATTGAATCTCTAGTCGATGGCGCAGCATTCGGAGAGAGCGCGGCTACTGTCACACGAACTGAAGACGTGGGCTACTATGCTCCACGAATTCTCATTGTAGATGACGATTATGCCAACTTGAAGGCATTAACCAACCTGCTATCCCTGGAGAATTATCTAATTTCAAGTGCCAGAAGCGGCAAAGAGGCACTTACTATCCTCACCGATGAGCGTGATTTCGACCTCTGTATTCTGGATGTCATGATGCCCGAGATGTCTGGTCTCGAGTTATGTCGGATCATCCGTCGAACCTATAGTCCGTTGGATCTGCCCATTCTTATGGCTACGGCAGGACAGCAGCTCCACTTTAATGAGGCCGCCTTCAGCGCAGGTGCCAATGACTTTATTCATAAGCCCTATGCCTGGAGCGATCTTAAGGGTCGGGTCAAGACACTTGTACAGTTGAGAAGATCCGTATCCGATCGCCTCGACTCCGAAATTTCCATGCTGCGTGCACAGATTAAACCACATTTTCTTTATAATGCGATCAATACTATTATTTGGATGAGCTCACGGGATAACGATAAGACACGGCAATTACTTTATGATCTTAGTCATTTTCTGCGGGGAAGCTTCGATTTTGGCAATCAGGAGACAGCTGTCCCATTCGAGAAAGAGCTTGAGTTGATTGAAGCCTATTTATCACTGGAACAAGCTCGCTTCGGAAAAAGACTCACGGTTCAATACGATATTGGAATTTCGGAGTTCTCCCTACCTCCATTAATCGTCCAGCCTATTGTCGAGAATGCGGTTCGGCATGGCCTCATGGAGAAGATGGACGGTGGGACGGTGACCCTGGCAACTAGACGGGTGGGGGATCAGGCAGTTATTACGGTTTCGGATAACGGAAAAGGAATGAGCGACGACAAGCTGGCCTCCTTGATGAAGGACGGCTATGTTTCCACTCAGGGGGAAGGGACGGGAATTGGTCTCAAGAACATTAATCGCAGATTATTGAAGCAGTTTGGTCAGCCATTACAGATTGTCCGGGGGGAAAATGGCGGCATAGAGGTAAAAATTACAATTCCATGGAAGGGTGAACTCTCCTGAATTATACAGTAATGGTAGTAGATGATGAATGGCCTGCGCTTGAACAAATGCAGGAATTGCTGCTGCGGTGTGAAGGGATCTCCTTCGTTCATATACACAACAACCCACGGGAGGCTTTTATAGCCGCAGTTGAGCTGAAGCCGGATATTCTGTTCCTGGATATCCAGATGCCTGAGCTTTCAGGCTTAGCTTTTGCCGAGAAGCTGCTTCCGTTCTCTCCGGCAACGGACATTGTATTTGTTAGTGCATACCGGAATTATGCTGTCGAAGCCTTTGAATTGTCGGCTGTAGACTATTTGCTCAAGCCTGTCGATCCCTCACGTCTGCTGAAGACATGGACTAAATTCTTAGCCAAGAGATTGCCGATCGAATCTGTGGAGCAGCAAAATACTAAGATCCAGTTTCAACTCATGGG
Source organism: Paenibacillus monticola (assembly GCF_009664975.1). Lineage (GTDB taxonomy): Bacteria > Bacillota > Bacilli > Paenibacillales > Paenibacillaceae > Paenibacillus_AQ > Paenibacillus_AQ monticola. The sequence continues at coordinate 349,529 of NZ_WJXB01000004.1, read as the reverse complement.
AGGTTATGAATTAACCGGCCCTCAGGGTGTAGTGAAGTGGAGTACCCATAAAGCAGGTGAATTATTCGCTTACTTATGGATTCATAGACAAGGCAATGTAAGCGTAATTCTAAATGACTTATTCCCTCAATCGAATTACGAGAAGGGCAAGCAATACCTGCATACTACCGTCTATCAGATCCGTAAAACACTAAAGAATGCAAGTCTTGGTGAGAATATCGAGCTAATCTTTGACAGAGAGAACTACCGACTGGAGTCCAGAGGAATTATAAGCGATACCGAAATATTTCTAGAAGCTGCAACGACTGCCCTTCATGACAACCACACTGATGGACTGCAGGCTGCAGCCGCTCTATATGCAGGAGAACTTCTGCTATCCAATGACAGTTTGTGGCTTTATTCCATCCGCGACAAATTTCGTACACTCTACATCAACCTATTGGAACAGCTTACATTAAGTCTTCTGCAACATGGGCGTGCTTATGAGGCTGAAGAATATGCTATACGCCTTGCTGAGCTGGAGCCACTGGAAGAGGGATATTGTCTGCAGTTAATCTCTATTTACTATAGTATCGGAAAGCCCTTCAAAGCACAGCGCAGGTTTACTCAGTTCAGAGATATCTATGAGGCAGAGCTGGGTGAGAAATTGCCAGAACGGTTTTTGGAAGAGTATAGCCAGCTAGGTACATAGTTGCACCAAACCCCTAATTTAAAATAAAAAAAGTCTAAAAAAAGCCCTACAAGCCGTTTTCATGGCTTTTTCGGGCTTTTTATTCTTTTTTTTCTGCTAATCTTCGACATTTATCAGCGATTTATCAGTGACACCCGTTACTATAGACATAGACAACAAGATTACATACCTGATTGTATTCATACTATACGGAGGTAGTAACATGATAAAATTATTTAGTTTCAAAAATTATTTTAGAAGTTCGAGGCTTCTTACCCTCATGTTCACTACAATACACGAGGTAACCGCAGACACCACACCTCCTGCCATGTCCGTTGAGGTGACTACAGATAAACCTGCTTACACCCCCGGAGAGGAAGTAACTGTACAGGTTCATTTAAAAAATTTCTCACCAAATGACCATGGCTACAGTTATTTGAATTTCATAGTTCAATATGACAGCAATATATTCGACAATACCGAATATCTTCATCATTCCTGCTATAAAGAGGACTGCTACACTGCGGGGAATGAGGTTGACAATTCATTTCAATTTAATTTCATCAGTCCAGTCGACGGAAGTATATATTTCGGAAAAAATACCAGTATGCGCGGAATCGATATTCAGGTCGAGGCCAATAATAAGCAAGCCCTCATCCCAGCGGTCGATCAGACGCTAGTAACTTTCAAGCTGCGTATCAAAGAGGACACCCTCGCTTCCTCTTCTCTGATTAGTCTGGCCAATGAATTCACAAGAATTAGAACGTCGATATCCAACAGCAGTGTCTATTTATATTCACCTGACGTTACGTCCATTCCTTCTGAACCTACGACCATTCTTCCTTCAATAACAGTCTCAACTTATTCACAATATTTACCTAACAACCCTTTAGCCTAAACGCTAACCTTTATAATAGACCTCATTTGCAAAGCCGACCAGGTGACTGGCCGGCTTTTTTTGATAAGATAAGAATTATACAACATAAATTATCCTTATATTCAGCTATTCCATCGGAATGGATAAGGCGTAAAGAGAGTACAGCCGGGACCAGACTGAGAAGCCCTTATTTTCTCAAAATCAGACTATTTGGGAGTTTGACGGACTCCACGTACGCTATTACCTAAATTTCTTCCTAAAAGAACCTGTTTTTACTTCAATAGCATCTCCTAAGTCCGCTTCCTTTTTCCCCACACTCTATCAAGTGAAATAGCGTCTATACAGTCCGCCAGTTTTAAATGAAAACTATTCAGACTTTGTATTTATCTCTTTGTTCATTTGTTCAAATTCTTCAACTGTAATTTGGGTTTGAATCCGTATAATATGTAATAAAACGTCTAAGAAAGAGGAGCATTATGATACTCCATTCAGAGGGTCTAGATTTACGAAGCACTACCAAGCAGGATTTGGATTTTGTGCTCGTGGCTGAGCAGGGTGAGGCTAACCGCAGCTTTATTGGTCAATGGAGTAGGGAGCAGCATGCGGCTGCTATTGATGACGGGGACATCCTACATTTCATTATTCAGGAGACTTTAGGAGAACAGATGGGATATATTATTCTAACAGGGCTTCAGGACCCTAATCTTACCGTCAACATTAAACGAATCGTCATCCAGTCCAAAGGGCGTGGCTACGGCACCATGACGTTACAGTTACTGATTGATTGGATCTTTGTCCATACCGAGACGCATCGGCTGTGGCTGGATGTCAAGGATCATAACCTTAGAGCACGCCACGTATATGAAGGTGTTGGCTTTAGACTTGAAGGTACACTGCGCGAATGCATAAAGGTAGGGAAAGTCTTCGAATCCCTGCAAATAATGTCCATCCTGCGGCAGGAGTTTCTGGAGCGGGTATGAGTGGAATATCTCGACATCGCTTTAGGTATCAAGAAGAAACGCCTGTCACCCTTTGTGGGGGACAGACGTTTCTTTGTAACAATAGATAGATAGATGGATGTTCCGACCTTTATTTCTCCGATACTCCGTGCCCGGCAAAAATAAGTGTGGTCACATACTTCCGTGCATCCGCAGTAAGGAGCATAAGCTCCACCGCACTCTTCGCCGGTTCGGCGCGAACGAACTTAATTCTGGCACCGTCCAGATCCTCCAGGATACCGGCAATAGTATAACCTTTGAACAAAAGCCCATCAACTTCCTGCTGTTCCTTGGCAAACTCAGCGAATGCGGACATTAGACCACTCCTCCACTAATTGCTGTTTTGGACGGACGCGGAGCCTCCGCTGCAAACCGTTTCCGTTGCAGATATTTGCCAGAGCCTGCTTTGCCGACGAACTCCTTATTGCGGATCACAAATTCACCACGGCTCAGTACGGAGACTGGCTCACCTTTGACCTCGAAACCTTCAAAGGCATTATAATCGACGTTCATATGATGGCTTTCGGCAGAAATGGTTCTTTCTATAGACGGATCAAAGATGACAATGTCAGCGTCACTGCCTACAGCGATAGTCCCTTTTTGCGGGAACAGGCCAAATAGTTTGGCGCTCGAGGTTGAAATGATGTCTACGAATTTATTCAGTGAAATCCGGCCCTTTTGCACGCCTTCCGAATATAAAATGCTGAACCGGTCCTCAATGGTCGGTCCACCGTTCGGAATTTTGGAGAAATCGCCCAGCCCCAGATCCTTCTGCCCTTTGAAGTTAAAAGAACACTGATCCGAGCCGATCGTTTGCAGACTTCCACTCCATAAGGCGTCCCAGAGCACATCCTGATTCCACTGCTCACGCAGCGGCGGGGACCAGACATATTTAGCACCCTCAAAATTCGGTTTTTCCAGTGCTGTCTGATCCAGCACCAAGTATTGCGGACAGGTCTCGCCATAAATACGCAGTCCCTTTTTACGTGCTTCAGCAATCTTACCTACCGCTTCCGCACAGGTCACATGCACAACATAGAGCTGCGAATCGGTCAGCTCCGTCAAATAGGCGGCCCGGCCAGTAGCTTCGCCTTCTAGCTCCGGCGGGCGGGTCAACGCATGATAGATAGGGTCAGTATTGCCCGCAGCTAAAGCCTGCTCCACCAAATACTCAATCACATCGCCGTTCTCGGCATGCACCATGACCAGTGCGCCTTCTCTTTTAGCGACTTGCAGGGTCTTAAAGAGTGTTCCGTCATCGGCCTGAAAGGTGTTCTTATAGGCCATAAACACTTTGAGTGAGGTGATGCCTTCGTTCTCAATGATCTGCGGAAGCTCCCCGAGCACCTTATCATTCAGCTCGGACACCATAAGATGGAAGCTATAATCAATAACAGCCTTATCCTGCGATTTATGATGCCAAGTATCTACCGCCTGCTGCAGTGGCTGGCCTTTGGTGGTCAGACAGAAATCAATAACGGTTGTCGTACCCCCGTAAGCAGCGGCAATGGTCCCGGTCTCGAAATCATCTGCTGTAACCGTTCCGCCAAAAGGCATATCCAGATGCGTATGCGGGTCAATGCCTCCAGGAAATACATAACATCCAGACGCATCAATAATCTCCGCACCCTCAGCCAACAGGTTGAGACCGATCTCTGTAATAATACCGTTCTCTAGGGCTACATCCCCTGTATAAGTGTCTGCTGCGGTAACAATGATTCCGTTCTTGATGATCTTCTTCATCCTTACACCACCTCTGCTTCTGAGTAGGAGCCATTCAACGAGCTGATCACCTTTTGACGCTCATTCCAAGTCAACGGCGCAGCCCCATTTTCCAGCGGGATCATATCAATCGCACCCTCAGCCGGACAGACAATAGAACAAAGATTACAACCCACACAGTCTTCTTCACGCACCTGCAAAATAGCTTTGCCGTCGGCATTCGTTAACATATCTATACATTGATGCGAAGCATCCTCGCAGGCGATATGGCATTTGTTGCAGTTGATGCAGTTCTCCTCGTTAATCCGCGCAACCACTTTATAGTTAAGATCCAGATCACCCCAATTGGAGTATCTGGACACAGACTTTCCGATCAGCTCCGTCACGGAGGCCAGGCCCTTATCATCCAGGTAGTTGTTCAACCCGTCGATCATTTCCTCCACAATCCGGAAACCGTGATGCATAACCGCTGTACATACCTGAATGCCGGTGGCACCCATCAGCATAAATTCAACGACATCCTGCCAAGTGGAAATGCCGCCAATTCCAGAAATAGGTACGCCCACACCGAGATCGCGCGCACACTCGGCTACCATACTCAGCGCAATCGGCTTCACGGCGGGTCCACAATATCCACCATGCGCTCCTTGGCCTCCGACATTAGGCAGCGTATTCCAGCTGTGAATATCAACGCCCGCCAAACTATTGATCGTATTGATCATGCTGATCGCATCGGCACCGCCTTGAACAGCACTCCGGGCCACAACTGTAATATCCGTAATGTTCGGGGTAAGCTTCACAATAACTGGTGTTGTTGCCACTTCCTTCACCCAGGTCGTCTGCGCCTGGACCAGATCGGGCTGCTGCCCGGAGGCCGCCCCCATTCCACGCTCTGCCATACCGTGCGGACAGCCAAAGTTTAACTCAAGCCCATCTACACCGATAGCTTCTACACGCTTGACGATCTCATGCCATTTCTCCTGCGTCGGTTCCACCATCAGAGAAGCGATAATCGCATGATTCGGAAATCTTTTCTTCGTTTCGTATATTTCCTTCAGGTTCACCTCGAGCGGGCGATCCGTAATCAGTTCAATATTATTGAATCCAGCTACCCGCTGGCCATTGAAATGTACTGCTGCAAAACGGGAAGAGACATTAATGATCGGTTCACCGAGCGTCTTCCATACAGCGCCTCCCCAACCGGCCTCGAATGCCCGCTGCACTTGATAGCCTGTATTGGTAGGTGGCGCCGAGGCCAGCCAGAACGGATTGGGTGACTTGATTCCTGCGAGATTAATACTCAAATCTGCCATTGATGTTCCCTCCCTATTATATCTCACTACCTAGACTGCTGATCCAACAACGCTATCCTGCTGTCCCAAATATTGCTTAACTATCGCATAAGCGGCTTCCTTGCCTTGCTGGGCAGCGGATACCACCATGGCTTCACCTTTACCGGAGCCAAAAACAATATCGCCAGCAGCGTAGATCTGCGGGTCGGAGGTTCTATAGGTGGCTTCGTCAATATCCACGATACCCCAGTTATGCTTCAGGCCGAGAGCATCGATCAGATCGGTGCGCCGCTTTTGCCCAATAGCTACCACAACAGCCTCTAGCGGCATGATGAACTCGGAACCCTCTACCGGCATCGGCACAAGGCGTCCATCCTTCCCGGTCTCTCCAGTCAGCTTCATCTGTACGCATTCCAATCCGGTCACATTGCCCAGTTCGTCGCCAACGATACGCTTCGGCAAGGTAAGCCAGCTAAATTCCACACCATCCTGCTTAGCGAATTCATATTCGAAGTCATAAGCCGTCATCTCCTCACGGGTCCGGCGATAAACCATCTTCACATTAGCAGCTCCCAGTCTTACAGAACAGGTAGCCGCATCAATGGCCGTGTTGCCTGCACCGATGACAGCCACCCGCTGACCCATCAGCTCCAGGGTTGGAATACCTGTCTTTGTGGATTCTACCAGCTCAATTGCGTCGTACACGCCTGCCAGCTTCTCGCCCTCGATACCGATCGGAGGAACATAACCCATCCCGGCCGCCAGTACAATGGCATCATAGTTAGCCTTCAGCTCTTCTACAGTGATATCAATACCAACCTTCACACCTGTCCGTATCTCAACGCCCAGCTTCTCCACCTGCTCTACTTCCCAGAGTGAGATCGACTGTGGCAGCCGGAACGACACAATACCATGCGTATCAAGGCCTCCTGCCAGCGATTTCGCTTCATAGATCACCACTCCAAAACCTTCACGCGCCAGTTCTCTTGCTGCGGACAGTCCGGCTGGGCCGCCACCAATAATAGCAACTTTTTTACCATTAGACACACCAGCTGTAAATAGCTGCACACCACTATTGATTGCCCAATCGGTCGCATATCGCTGCAGCAGTCCAATTTGGATCGGTGCTGAAGCATCATTTAATACACAAGCTCCTTCGCACAATTCCTCTGTAGGACAGACACGTGCACAACTCGCACCTACGGGATTGGAGTCCATAATGGTCTGGGCTGAACCTTTCATGTTATCGGTAGCAATCCGCTTTATAAAAGAAGGAATATTAATGCTGGTTGGGCAAGCCTTAATGCAGGGAGCATCATAACAATACAAACAGCGATTGGACTCTTCGATTGCACCTTTGCGGGTCAAGCCCGGCTCAGCCTCAGCAAAGTTACGCATGAACATATCTGGTGTAAAAGTTGTTAATGGAGAAGTGTGATCCATCCGTTGTCCCTCCTCTGGGCAAGATACTCATGTTCGTGTTATGTTATATAATATAACATTATTACGAGAATTGCCTTAATAAATTACTTACTTCTAAGGATTAATGTAGTAATATAAGAAATAACACAAATATATATTTAAACTCTATCCATTTAGGTCATATATACTGACATATTATATTCAAACTATAGTCAATTCGTATTTTCGTTGCACTAGACACTTTGTCTAATTTCAAAACAGTATTTTTTACGTGTGAGAATGGGCTGAGAATAGAATAAGTCCAAGGCGCCTGTGCAATACCGAAGAGCGAGGGGGAAGAGCAATGGATTGGGAGCTAGTATTTACAATTCGCGATGCACTGAAGAGACCACTGTTTGCGGAATCGGAAGTCGTCGGAGGAAAAAGCGGTCTGAACCGGGCCATCCGTTGGGTTCATGTGCTTGAGAGTGCAAGCTTCGAAAGTCTGATCCATGGAGAAGAGATGATCTTAACTACCGGAATTGGTGTAGGTATGGATCTGCCCTCTTCTTTGGCATTTATGCAAAATCTGATCGATAAGAGTGCTGCCTGTCTATGCATTGAGCTAGGTGCATATTTCAATGATGTCCCACAAGAAATGATCGACCTGGCGAATAGCCACGATTTCCCACTGATAATATTCCCGCGTACCGTGCGGTTTGTGGACATCACACTTGACCTGCATTCCCTCATCATTAACCGCCATCACCGGATGCTGCAGGAGCTGGAGAGCATCTCCCGTGAATTCCATCGTCTAACGCTGACCTCGCAAGGAACACTGAAAGTACTGCAATTATTGTGTAAAAGCACCCGCACGCAGATCGTCTACATGCAGTTGCAAGGCAAACCGCTGTTCTTCCCGGCCATTTCGCCCGAGGAGCAAAGCCCACTGCTAAATTTCTTCGCTTCCTTCAGTGAAGAAATGGAAGGCGTTCAACCGGATGCCGCCCCTCACTTCCGTGAATACGGAAACAAGACGATCGCCGTGAAGCCTGTAGGTGCTCTGGATCAGACTTGGGCCTATATCCTGATGGTCTGTAATCACAAGCCACAGGAGTTCGACTGTATGCTGCTTGATTCCGCTTCTCTGTCTATTGCCCAGGAACTGCTGCGCACGCGATATATGGAGGAGCGCAAGCTCTTTTCCGAGAATCTGTGGGTGGATGAGCTAATCAACGGCCGGATTGAAGATGATAATCGACTCAAGAGCTTGATCGGCCCTGACTTCAATGTTGTAAATGAGCTACCTTACCGTGTCTGCCTTATTGAGATTGAGAACCCCCGTGACGTCAAATGGAACAGTTCAGAGAACGAATGGGAGTCCATCACCTTTCACCTGTCGCTCATCCTGCGTTCCATCTTCGAGAAATATTCCCTGCGTCCGCTGATCACATTGAAAAATAACCGCTTGACCGTCATCGCGCTGGATATCCAGTCCAAGTTGCCAGGCAAGCTGCGCTTACAACAAGCCCTGGATTCCTTGCAGCATATTCGCTCTGATGAGAAACTGAAGGACCTGCAGCTCATCATCGGAGTCAGCAAGTCCCAGCGGGGTCTCAAGCACGCTTATGCCGGTTATCAAGAAGCCGTTCAAGCGTTGTCCCTCTACTCTTGTTACCAGAAATCCTTGCTATTCTACGAGGAGCTTGGTGTTTTTCAACTGTTGCTGAACCTGAATGACGGGAAAACGCTGGAGAACTTCATTCGCAGCTACCTGGGCCCACTGATCGATCACGATCAAACCAAAGGCAGTGAGCTGATGCTCACCCTGCGTGTCTATCTGGACCATGACGGCTCCAAGCAGATTGCGGCCCGGAACCTGTTCATCGTCAGACAATCCCTCTATTATCGGTTGGACAAAATTACCGAACTATTGGGCGAAGACTTCATGTTGCCCGAGAACCGCATCTCCATCCAGGTCGCACTGCGTGCCTATCAGTTCCTATACCCGGAGAAATCTACTGTGCCCAGCTCCCGTTCAGCACAGATTTAAAGGTATCTACGATAAACTGCACATCTTCATCGGTGGAGGATAGCGGCGGAGCGAAGGTAAGTACATTATTGAAGCCCGCTACTGTATCTCCATTCTTGCCGATGATCAGCCCCTTCGATTTACACTCGGCAATAATCCCTTTAACTATGCTCAGGTCAGCAGGCTTCTTGCTCACTTTATCCTCAACCAGCTCGATACCAATCACCAAGCCGAAGCGGCGAATATCGCCAACCAGCTTATGGTCAAGTAGTTCGGAGAACTCACTATATATTCTTTCACCGAGGATATCCGCACGTTCCACCAGATTCTCCTGCTCAAGAATTTCGAGGTTGCGCAGAGCAAGTGCACATGCTGCCGGATTGCCCCCGAATGTATTCACATGACGGAAGTGACCATAGTCATCACTGTTATCCTTAAAAGCCTCATAAATATCCTTGCGAACTGCAGTTGCAGACAGCGGGAGGTAGGCACTGGTTAATCCTTTAGCCATGGTCACAATATCAGGCTTCACATTGTAATTATGGTGTCCGAAGTTGCGCCCGGAGCGCCCGAACCCGCAGATCACTTCATCAATAATGAGCAGCACACCATGTTTGGTACAGATTTCCTGTACCCGATCCAGATAGATTTGATGAGGGACGATTACACCGCCGCCCGTAATCACAGGTTCCATGATCACTGCCGCCATCGTTTCTACGCCTTCCCAGACAATCGTATCCTCAATCGTCTGCGCACATTGGAGGTTAAATTCTTCTACAGTCATGCCTGCCGGACGGCGGTAGCTGTCTGGTGGAGCTACATGCAGAAAACCGCCAGCGAGGGGTTCGTATTTAAATTTACGCTGAGCCTGGCCTGTTGCCGACAGGGAACCGAGCGTACTGCCGTGATAGCCGCGGTAGCGGGCAATGAACTTGTGCCGGTAATGCTGGCCGATCTGCTGCTGATATTGGCGTGCCATTTTGAAAGCTGCTTCATTCGCTTCCGAGCCGCTGTTGGAGAAGAAGATCACATAGTCGTCTCCCAGCCACTCATTCAGCTTCTCCGCCAGTGCGATCGCTGGCAGATGGCTCTGTGTCAGTGGAAAATACGGCAAGGTCAGCAACTGATTATAAGCCGCTTCCGCCAGTTCCTTACGGCCATAACCGACATTCACACACCATAATCCTGACATTCCATCCAAAAATTTATCTCCATTAATATCCGTCACCCACGAGCCGCTTGCCGAAGTGGCAATCATTGGTGGATTGGCTTCACTGTAAGGTGTAATGTTGTGCCATAAATATTGCTGATCCTTCTTAATGGCAAGTTCGCTATCCGTCCCCAGGTTGAGCATAACTCTCTCTCCTCTCAAACTCCTATGTCTGCCTAGTAACGGGCAGTAATCATCTTTTTGCGGGTATAAAATTCAACACCATCACGACCATTAGCATGCAGATCCCCATAGAACGATTTCTTGTATCCAGAGAATGGAAAAAAAGCCATAGGTGCAGGAACACCCAGATTCACACCCAACATCCCCGCATCGATCTCCTCACGGAATTCCCGGATGGCCTTGGCACTGTCTGTATAGATACATGCTCCGTTTGCAAATGGTGATAGATTCGTTACCGCAATTGCTTCACCGAGATCCTTGACTCGAATCACCGCCAGCACTGGTGCGAAGATCTCATCACGCCAAATCGTCATCCCCGGCTGTACCTGATCGAAGATCGTAGGCCCGATAAAATAACCTGCTCCAGCTACCGCCTCATCTTTCCTGCCATCCCTTACCAGCACAGCATCCTCACGTTCGCCTGTCTCAATGTACGAAAGTGTGCGTTCCTTATTGGACTGACGGATCACCGGCCCGAGAAACACGCCTTTATCCATGCCGTTGCCGATCTTGAGCTCATCTGCAGCAGACTTCAGACGACTCACGAGTTCGTCAGCGATATTCTCATGCACAACGACCACCGAACAAGCCATACAACGTTCACCTGCAGAGCCGAAAGCGGCGGAAATAATGTTCTTAACCGCATTATCGAGATCAGCATCCGGAAGTACAATGGAATGATTCTTGGCTCCAGCCAACGCTTGAACACGTTTACCCTGCGACGTCCCATGCTTATATACATACTCCGCAACCGGCTGCGAGCCCACAAAGGAGATGGCCTTCACATCCTCATGCTCCAGCATTCCATTCACAACATCATGCGCCCCGTGGACTACATTCAGTACACCTGGCGGAAAACCCGCCTCCGCGAATAGTTCGGCCAGCCGATTCACCAAGAGCGGTGTGCGTTCTGAAGGCTTCAGTACAAAGGTATTTCCGCAGGCAATAGCCAGTGGAAACATCCAGCACGGCACCATCATTGGGAAATTAAACGGTGCAATCCCACCAATTACACCCAAGGGATAGCGGTACATCCCGGATTCAACGCCGGTGGCAATGTCCGGCAGTTGGCTGCCCATCATCAGAGTAGGAATGCCTGCGGCAAATTCAACACATTCGATACCACGCAGCACCTCGCCCTGTGCTTCTTCCAGACTTTTGCCGTTCTCCAGCGTAATCAACTCTGCCAGCTCGTTCCAGTGCTGCACCAACAACTGCTGATATTGGAAGAAATAACGTGCGCGCCGGGGTACGGCTATTCTTTTCCAAGATTGATAAGCCAGCGCAGCAACCTCCACCGCGGCATCTAACTCTTCCCGGCTAGAGATGGGTACGTAGGCGATCACTTCGCCTGTCGCCGGATTAAACACTTCCTCATCCCGTCCAGACGATGACTCTACCCAAACTCCATTCACGAAATTCTTAACTCTTTCGGTCTGCGTCACCAATAGGGACATAGTCCGCACCTCTTTCTCTATTCTAAGAAGCCTGTTACGCCACCAAACTTCTGAAATGACTGATTATAATAGATGACCGCCAAAACCGGCGGCCATCCCTTATGCATATGAGCAAAACCCTTTATTTAGCCGCCATCTCTACAATTTCATTCGTATAGGCTTCATCCACATTCGAAGCCTTTTTAATTACACCAAACTGGAGCGCAATGTCTGCAGTCTGCTTAAATGCCGCAGCATCGGTATAGCCCATCTTGGCACTGTCAAAGCCTTCTGGCAAAATCAACTTGGCAACTTCATTCATCATGGTCAACTGATGCTCTTTCGTAGTGCTACCTGCTTCAGCCAGCTTCATCACACTGTCTACAGCCGCTGCCGGATCGGCGATAGCATCTTTCCAGCCTTTCAGGGATGCACGGACAAACTTCGCAGCTGTCTCTTTGTTGGCAGCAAGCCATTCCTTATTGGCAAACAGATTATCCTCCAACATAGCTACACCTTCGTCATTCATGTCAATGACATTCAGGTCTTCAGCCTTGATACCAGACTCTAGTATGATCTGATATTCGTTATAGGTCATTGCCGAAGCTACATCAATGTCGCCACCCAGGAACTGGTCCATCGTGAAGCCCTGTTTTGTAAACTTGATATCTTTATTGGAGTCCAACTTGTATTTATCAAAGAGCGCCAGGATTTCAAACTCATTGCCACCCATCCAGTTGCCGACTTTTTTGTCCTTCAGGTCAGCAGGTGTAGCTATACCGGCATCTTTATTGGAAACTAGGACAAGTCCACTCTTTTGGAAGATCTGAGCGATCTGTACCAACGGCATCTCTTGTTCTTGGCTGGTCAGCAAGCTCGCTACCCAGTCCACACCGATGTCCGCAGATCCGCCTGCCACCTGTTGTTCTGGCACGATATCCGGACCGCCGGGCAAGATTTCTACATTAAGGCCTTCTTCTGTGTAATATCCTTTATCCTGTGCGACAAAATAACCAGCGAATTGCGCCTGCGGCACCCATTTCAGTTGCAGCTTAACCGTCACTGGATCAGCCGCAGGTTCAGTCGTTGGTGCCGTAGTAGGTTCAGTAGTAGCATTTGCTGCCGGAGCAGCAGTGGTTTCAGCCGCCGAATTGTTATTATTCCCTCCACAACCTGCCATCAAAGAGACCACCAATATCATTGTTACCGCCAACAGCCCACCACGAAAATTTCTTTTTTTCCCGTTCTTCAATCGAACTCCCCCTACCGTAAGTTTAAGTGTGTAATGATGAAAGCACAGTATGGTTACCATCGTGGTGATCTATGCATACGGCTGTGGGAGGTTTCTCTATTCCCTGTCCACTGTGACCGGATGTAATAACGTTATGGATTTATGCCCGTTGAGAAGGATGCCATTTAATGAACACTTTCTCCAGCCGTTCCACGATCAGGTAGAAGATCACTCCGGCGATAGCGGCTAGAACGATGCAAGACCAGCCGAGCGGCATCTTGGCTACTTTAATGGAGTTAGAGAGCAGATACCCAAGACCGCGTGAAGAGAAGAAGAATTCTCCGACAATGGCCCCGATCATACTGGCTGTAGCATTAATCTTCAATGCCGTGAACACGTAGGGCAGACTGTTCTGAATACGCAAGTAGCGGAACACCGCTGGTTTATTCGCAGCGTAGGAATGCATCAGGTCAAGCGCTAGCGGATCAACTGCCGCCATTCCTTTGTAAGCATTAATTGCCATCGCAGCCATAGTTGTTGCAGTCACTATGGCTACTCTCGACCCAATTCCGTCCCCGAACCACAAGTTCATAATGGGGGCTAGCGCAACGATAGGTACAGCGTTTAGCGCCGCGACCATCGTCAGGCTGCCACCACCCCAACGAGGCCAGGCTGTAGCTGCCAAAGCAATCAGGAAACCACAGGCGGAACCGACCAGCATTCCCAGTACTGCTTCTGTCAGCGTGTAGCCTGTAAAGGACAACAGTAAGCTGAAGTTCTCTCTCATCGCCGCCACTATCGCTGACGGTATAGGCAACTGATATTTCTTCAGATCAAATATTTTATGAAAGATTTCCTGCTCCCACAAGACAAGAAACAGAATACCAGCGAGCAAAGGTAAAATCACACCGGTGTTCAGCCATTTCAAGGGACGCCGCGCTTTCCCTTGTTTATCAGGGCCTGCGGTAAGCCCAGGCTCCATAGGGCGCTTCTCCCTCACCGTTACGGAAGGAGTCTGGAGCACCTCTTTACCAGAAGCGGCTAGAAGTGAGGGTTCCCTTACAGCGTTGCTTTCCATTAGTGGCTACCTCCTTTCGGGCGGAATTCCGGCTGCCAAGGTGCCACCAGACGTTCTATTAAGGTCATCAGACCATAGCTCACAATACCGAGCAAAGCACTTACAATCACCGTAGACCAGAACATATAGGTATTTGAAGGACCATAGTAGAGATTGCGCAGCATAATGACACCTATCCCATGCTGTGCACCCATGAGTTCTACCAGAATTGCACCCGTCACAGCGAGAGGAGCAGCAATCTTGAGGCCGCTGAACAGACCAGGCAGTGCAGCCGGAAAACGCAGCTTCCAGTACACTGCCCAAGGTTTGGCAGCGTAAGAGTGCATTAATTCCAGTGCGGAGAGATCGACACTGCGCAAACCACGCAGCATATTAAGTGAAACTGGGAAGAACGTGATATAGCCGGAGATAATAACCCGCGAGATTTGCTCATCACGCACAATACCGTAAATGATTGGCGCAAGACCGAGTATCGGAATCATTTGTGAGGCAACAGCATAAGGAAAGGTCAACTGTTCTATCGTCTTGGACAGACTCATCAGCACGGCTAGCACAACACCAGCCGCTGCACCGATTAAGAACCCGACCCCAGCATTCCCGAAGGTGGCCGACCCTTCCTTCAGCAGCGTACCCCCATAATTCCACAGGGTAGATATCACTTCATGAACATAAGGCAGCTTGGACTGAGCCAGCGGGGCTTTCGCCACATGCAGCAACATCCAGGACGCCGCCTCCCATACCACAAGCAGTCCAAATACCCAAACGAAGAGCGGCAGTACACGGTCCCGCAAAAATACACTATTGCCCTTCATCCTCACACCCCTTCGAAGCTGTCGCGAATACGCGCGATCAGTTCGAAAAACTGCGGGCTGTTTCTCATCTCCGCCGTACGCGGACGCGGCAGAGGAATATCTACAATTGCAGACAGCCGTCCCGGATGAGGGGAAAGCACGAAGACCCGATCTGATAGAAAAATGGATTCAGGAATACTGTGCGTTACAAATACAATGGTGCTCTTGACCTTGGACCAGACAGACAGCAGCTCTTCATTCAAGCGCTCACGTGTAAATTCATCAAGCGCGGAGAACGGTTCATCCATTAGCAGTATTTCCGGCTCCATCGACAGCGCTCTGGCGATAGCTACCCGCTGCTGCATACCTCCGCTGAGCTGCCATGGATATTTGTCCGCGAAGCCCTGCAAGCCAACCAGTTCCAATAGCTCCATTGCTTTGTCCTCGCGGATAGACTTCTTAACACCCAAAAGTTCAAGCGGCAAAGTGATATTATGCTTCACCTTCCGCCAGTCGTATAACACCGGACTCTGGAATACAATCCCATATTTCTGAGCTAACCTGGCTTCTCGTGCGCTTTTACCAGCCACGGTAATATTGCCGCCAGTTGGCGTTATAAGATCTGCCATCAGTCTGAGCAGCGTTGTCTTGCCGCATCCGGAAGGACCAAGCAGAGAGACAAACTCTCCCTTCGCGATATCAAGACTCACATTATGCAGTGCAAGCACATCAGCCGTATCTGTCTGATAGCGCATTTCAACATTTTCCAGTAGTATTTCAGGAATTTCAGTCGCTAATAATGACATTCCTATGCCCTCCTCGATTCCCGAATAAATTGTTTAATGTTATATAACATAACATATATGAGTGCTATTCGATACATATTCTTCTTCGATGTAGTATTAACTAACATGTTACACTTTGCTCTTCGGACTCACACTAGACAAATAGTAAAATAGCTCTCGTGAAATTCCGTCATTTTGTCTAGGATTGCGCTTTTATTGTTAAGAATTGAGATTTCTGCCGATAAAGATGTTATGTATTGAGCATAGTGATCATATTCCACTACATCTTTTCTTAAGTAGGAGACAACAAGTTTATGTTTGATACTCTAATCTCAAATTATATTGTAATCGTTACTATATCCGGCGTGCTGAGTGCCTTGCTTGCCCTCTTCGCCTACTATAAAGAAACGGATTTTGCCGGAATCAAGGCTTTTATTCTGAGCTCTTGGGCTTCAGCCATATACACGTTTGGCTTCGCGTTAGAACTGTCGGGAAATACACTGCAGGAAATAAACCTTTGGATTAAGGTAGAGTATCTGGGTCTTCCCTTCATTGCACCTGCGAGTCTGATCATGGTCATGCACTTTGTGGGGCTGGAGAGGTTGATCAAAAGAGGGATGCGGAGCGTGTTATTTGCGATTCCGGTGATCACAACATTGATGGTGTGGACTAACCAAACCCACCATTTATTTTACCAATCCATTTATTTACGGCAGGGAACTCCCTCTCCACTCGTTGATGTGATAATTGGCCCTTGGTATATAGTGCATGGCAGCTTCACCTTTGGCTGTTTACTCACGGCAACCTCTCTTATTCTTTGGCAATGGAGCCGGATGAAGCGGGTGTACCGCAGACAATTAACAACCTTCCTCATCGGTCTTTGCATGCCTACTCTGGGTTCCTTTCTGTATCTGCTAGGCAAAACCCCTTATGGCATGGACCCCGTACCGGTTATTATGAGTTTGACCTCTCTACTATATATTTGGGCAATTCTTTCTAGAGGAATGTTGACCGCTGCTCCCATTGCCCGTGAAAATCTGTTCGAGAGCATGCTGGATGGCGTGCTGGTCACAGACCTGTCTGATATGCTCGTCGATTATAATCGGGCCGCCGCAGAAATGATGCAGGGCCTTGACTCCGCCGCGATCGGCAAACCACTAGCCCAGCTGTTTCTTCCCGCAGGCAAGGAGGCGGTCTCGTATGTGATGGATGCCGATCTACTTCAACACGAAGAACGAGAAGTGGCTTGGATCAAAGGTGCCGAGGTTTGTTATTATCAGGTTCGTTCCTCCCCGGTGATGAAACGAGGCGGCCACTTAGCGGGTCGGATGATTATGCTGATTGATGTGACCGAACGGACGCTGCTTCAGGAGAAGCTGCAGCAGTTGGCCACGATCGACAGCCTTACAGGCATCTATAACCGGACTCACTTCCTGGAAATGAGTAACGACCTGTTGATTCAAGCCGTAGACAACAAGACTCCATTCTCGATTATTTTGCTTGATATTGACTTCTTTAAGAGTATCAACGACCGCTATGGTCATGAATATGGAGATATAGCGCTTCAACATATTGTTGAGATATGCAGCAGGAATTTACGGGATGGGGATATATTCGGCCGTTATGGCGGCGAGGAGTTTGTGATGAGTCTGCCCAACACCACGCTTACGCAAGCTGGGCAGCTGTCTAATATTATCCGGGCAGATATTGAGCAGAGTAGTCTGCATACCCTGGTTGGTTCCATTAAAGTAACAGCCAGTTTTGGGGTAGTTGAGGCTGGCAGCCGCGATACTTCACTTGAAGAATTGCTTTCAGATGCCGACCACGCGCTCTACACTTCTAAACGAGGCGGGCGCAACACGGTGCATCTGTCGCAAGGTTCTGAGATTACACCATTCAAGCCAATTGAGGAATTATAGATTCTTAAGTCAAAGGGGAAGCGCTGATATGAGTAAGAAATTAATAATTATTTTTTCTATGCTGATAGGGATACTGATATTTTCTAATACGTCCTATGCCAGTTCGAATTATTTACCTCCAAGTAACGACAAAACGGATGTAGTCTATGTTAGTGAAAATGTAGTGGTATTAATTGACTACGCTAATAACAAAGCAGATTTAGTAGAATTAACAACAAATATGATCACAAATATTTCTAATGATGCAAATACTATTTTAGATTTAAACGTTATGAAAAATCCACAGAAAATTGTTCTGCTAAAAAAAGATAATGGTACTACAATTTCTAAAACAGTCCTTTCTTATAAGGGAACGGTTATTAGCAAAGCTAAAATAGCCCTAAAAAATACAGGGAATAAAATTAAATGGGTTGCTCCTACTGGAACAGTAAATGAACGAATAATGGTTCAATCGAATAACTCATTTAACCTTTATCAGTATCCTTGGAGCAAACCAAATGTAAGCTATAATGCTACAATCATTGATAAAGGATACGAATTTGTTAACGTGCAGGATTGGGATTTTGTGGGGTACCCTGATTTAGCTATAAAATATCAGGCGCAAGGCATTATGAGTGATGATTTTTTCGTAAAAACAGTTAATCTATATACTAAAAAAGTGCAGCTGATCAAAGACTTCAATACTGACATTAATCTTAAATATAATGGAGGCAACCTTGCCTTATTTACATCGTATACTTACCAAGCCACTCCCGCTAACGCAAGTCGTCCTATAGCTACTGAATCGCAAAAGGTATATAGATTAATCAATACTGTAAGTGGAGTAGAAATTGCATCATTAAAGGATATTTATAAAGAAGAAGGCGATATTTCGGGATGGCAAACGGAGTTAATTAATGACCAAGTGTTTGTAGGGAACTTATTGAAGCATACTTGGTCTTTATATTCTCAGAAAGGAAGTCAAATCTTGGCTAATCAAACTTGGCCTAAAGAAAGCACTTCTAAATTTTTAAGTTACAACTCAAGTGTAAAAACTGCCTATTTCCTAGATTACGCATCTGGTCAAGCTTCGATAACTTCATATTCTATTCAATAGTCCTTAAAAATTCAGATGACCCGCTAGAGGGGCTTTTTCTCAAAGTCTCCATCTTACGGGTCATAGTTCATTGCTAGTAACCACACTCGTTATTTCGTACCCGCTATAAAATATTCGACGCCCTGCTGCAAGTCCTTCGGGAGCTCCTCGAGCTTCAGGTACGTCTTCATTTCCAGCACAACCCGTTCACGGTCTTGTCCGAAAACATCCACGACACGGGCCAGCCGCTCCCAAGAGGCAAGATCAGCGCGGAATTCCGTGCCACTCATGGGTACTCCATGAGACTCTACATACCACTGAGCATCATATTTATAGGCTAAGTTAAGCAGCTTCAGAAAGCCGGTGCTGCTGTATTGCCGTGGGCCACCATATACGGAAGGACCCAGCGCATCGCCAAGAAACAACACATTGTCTTCTTTAACATAAAGGACACACGAATCTGCTGAATGGTCTCCACCCACATGATTCAGCTCACACGTAATTCCGCCCAGATCAATCGTGATCTTGTCAGCGAACACAATATCCGGTTTCATGAAGCGAATCGTTCGATGACTGCCGTATTCCTTGCGGATATGCAGGATGCTCTCGTCACTGATTATCCCTTGGACGGCAAGTCCTTCAAGGCCTTCATCAGACCAATCCAATCCACTAAGGCGAGTCAAGGCCTCGGCAGTTCCCTCGTGCGCAACTGTGGGTAGGTCCCAAGCTGACAGCCCAAAGGTATGATCCCAATGCCAATGTGTCAAGGCAATCATATCCGGCTGCCGGTAGCCATATTCAGACAGTTCCTTGCGAAACAGCTCAGCATGGGCAGGAGAATTTCCCGCATCCAGCAAAAGCGTACGTCGTTCCCCCAAGATGGCTGCCAAAATGGGTCGATCCGTCTCATGTTCTGCGTGCATAATCAAAATATGTGGACTCAGTAGCTGAAATTTATGCTTCATTATGTAGCTCCTTTCCCACTAACTGCCCTAGCGGCTTTCGTGCCTTCCGCTTCCACCCGGTTGTTTAATTTAATAGCACAGGGGGTAAATTGTAATTAGAACATCGTTTATACTAAATCTACTATAGGAGCTGAATACGGATGACAAATACAGATGGACTTAGCGACAAGATCAAAGGTGGAGTATCCAAAATCAAAGGTGAAATTAAAGACCAAGTGGGAAACGCCACTGACAATACATCTCTTCAAGCCGATGGCAAAAAAGACAAGTTGAAGGGTGCAATTCAGCAAAAAATCGGTAAGCTGAAGGAATAGCTTATTGATAAGAGAAGCTTCCATTCTTTGTATCACAGCAACTCCCAGACAGGACAATCAGTTTGGGAGTTTTTGCTGCGTATCTGCAGCTATTTATCTATCCTTATGTTGCATCAAATCGGAGCATTAAGCAACTTTTAGCACCAAGTCATCGTTTACGATATGTCTCAGGAAGGAGGAGGGCCTATGATTAAGATTGGGCTAACCGGTTTCGGTGACCATGAGGAGCTGTATGGCAAAATCAAACCCGCCGAGCGCCTGCCCACGTACAGCGCGCATTTCTCAATTGTAGAGATCGATAGTTCTTTTTACGCAGTACAGCCAGTCAAGAATTATGCCAAATGGGTCAATCAGACCCCTGATGGATTTGAATTTATTGTTAAAGCTTATCAAGGCATGACCGGACATCTGCGTGACAAAAAGAATTATTTTGCATCCACAGAGGAAATGTTCAGCGCGTTCCATACCTCCATTCAGCCTGTCCGGGAAGCGGGCAAGCTGGCCATGACCTTGTTTCAGTTTCCGCCTTGGTTTGATTGCACCAAAGAAAACGTTGAACTGCTGCGCGAAACCAAGGAACGGATGTTGGATGTTCCCTGTGCAATTGAATTCCGCAATGATTCTTGGTATAGTCCCGGACTGCGAGAGAAGACCTTACAGTTCATGGAGCGGGAAGGGTGGATTCATACAGTGGCCGATGAACCTCAAGCAGGAACGGGCTCTATTCCCATAGTTGCCATAGCCACTTCAGCAGAAGCTACCTACGTACGTTTACATGGCCGCAATATCGGCGGCTGGCAGCAGAGCAATCACCCGGATTGGCGCAAGCTGCGTTACCTTTATCGTTATAATACGGATGAGCTGACTGAGTGGCGGGACCGACTGCTAGAGCTTGAGAAGACCTGCCGCGAGTTGTACGTAGTTTTCAATAATAATTCCGGGGGCGATGCTACGGCCAATGCCAAGGAATTGCAGGCTTTACTTGGCATTGATGGCGGACTAGCCCCTTTGCAACTTGATTTATTTCAATAGGTAAATTCCCAGGGTTATGCATATTACCCAATGATGGAATAATGTTTATTAACATCATGATTTAAAGAGGCAGCCCTGGGGGTATTAGTATATTAGGAAACAGCATTTTATTTGTATACATAACAATACATCAGAGAAAAGATACACGCATGATGTTGGAGGAGGCAGTTGGGCATGAAGAGAAACCATACTATGATGCAGTTTTTTGAGTGGCATGTGGCCGCGGACGGGAATCATTGGAAGCACTTAGCAGAGATGGCGCCGGAATTAAAGGAACTCGGAATTGATGCCGTGTGGGTTCCACCGGTTACCAAAGCAGTCTCAGGCGACGATACCGGTTACGGTGTCTACGATCTCTATGATCTGGGCGAATATGATCAAAAAGGAACCATACGCACTAAATACGGCAACAAACAGGAGCTGCTCGATGCGATTGGCGAGTGTCAAAAAAACGGCATCGCCGTTTATGTCGACCTTGTGATGAACCATAAGGCTGGTGCAGATGAGACTGAAGTATTCACGGTTATCGAGGTCGATCCTAATGATCGTATGAAGGAAATCTCGGAGCCCTTCGAAATTGAGGGCTGGACCAAATTCACCTTTCCAGGCCGGGGAGATGAACATTCCTCCTTTAAGTGGAACTTTAATCATTTTAATGGCACTGATTATGATGCCAAGGGAGCTCGAAGCGGTGTATTCCGAATTGCGGGCGAGAACAAGACCTGGAACCAGAATGTCGATGATGAATTCGGGAACTATGATTATCTAATGTTCGCCAATATTGATTATAGTGAGCCGGAAGTCCAAGAAGAGATGCTGCGGTGGGGAGGATGGTTGGTAGATACGCTTCAGTGCAGCGGTTACCGTCTGGATGCCATCAAGCATATTAACCATGATTTCATCAAGGAATTCGCGGCAGAGATGATCAAGAAGCGCGGTGAGGACTTTTACATGGTCGGGGAATTCTGGAATTCCAATCTGGAGGCCTGCCAGGAGTTTCTGAATACGATCGATTATAAGATTGATCTATTCGATGTCTCTCTCCATTACAAGCTTTATTCTGCTTCCTTAGGTGGCAGGGACTTTGATCTATCTAAGATTTTTGATGATACTCTGGTACAGTCACACCCGGCCAATGCTGTTACCTTCGTGGATAATCACGATTCCCAACCTCATGAAGCGCTGGAGTCATGGGTAGGCGACTGGTTCAAGCAAAGTGCGTATGCACTCACCCTGCTGCGTCGGGACGGTTATCCAGTTATCTTTTACGGTGATTATTATGGAGTAGCAGGACCCGCACCCATTGCGGGCAAAAAAACGGCGATTGATCCCCTGCTGTATGCCCGAAATCACAAAGCCTACGGAGAACAGGATGATTACTTTGATCACCCCAATACCATTGGCTGGGTGCGCCGCGGCATTGAGGAAATCGAGCATTCCGGTTGCGCGGTAGTCGTCTCTAATGGCGATAATGGCAATAAAAGAATGCTTGTCGGAGAGCAACGGGCCGGAGAAGTCTGGGTAGATTTCACCCATAATCAAGAAGGAACGATAACGATTGAACAAGATGGATGGGCTACCTTCCCGGTAAAAGGCGGGAGCGTCTCAGTCTGGGCCCTTCCGGATGCCGAGATTAAGAAATAATAGCACTAATTAATGAAGAAAAAGGAGTACTCCAACGGCCACGTGGCTCTTGGGTACTCCTTTTTTGTATAAATGGATGTGCGCCTCAGACCGTTGCTTTCTCCTCATCAAGCCAGACGCCGCTGTCCCGACCTAAAATACGCTCGATAGGATATACTTTCCATACAGCTGATACGACAGCTGCACATAACACAGCCTTGACGAAATCACCTGGCAGGAAAGGCCACATACCCGCAGTCAGTGCCTTAGATAGAGATTCCATCCCGGTATTATAGGCCAGCCAGCCTACTCCCCCAGGATAGGCAAACAGCGCACCGAAGATGAAATTAACCAATAACAGCTTAACAAAGGTATATTTATTCTGTTTCATGCGCTGAGCGAACAGGCCCACCAGCAGGGCAGTGAAGGGCCATGAGAAAATATATCCCCCTGTCGGCCCAACCAACACAGCTATCCCCCCTCTTCCGCCCAGAACAGGGAACCCAACCGCAGCAAGCCCAATTACTATCAGTACCGCCAGCGTGCCATAGCGTGCGCCCAAGATGGACCCAGCCAGCATAACGGCCAGGGTCTGAAGCGTGATTGGTACGGCTGAGAAAGGTAATATAAATTTCAAATAGCTCATGGCTATCATAATACCAGCGAATAATGCACTAAATATCAGGCCTCGAGTCGTCCATTTCTTCATTTGCAGGCTTACCCCCATTTTTTAGGATCACTATAACATCCCTTTTCACATACATCAATGTTTAAATATTTGTTATAATCGATTACAAATGTTCAGAAAACTGGCAGGGAAGCAGGCATGATAATGATTCAGACACATCAATTAACCTTGTCCTTCCGAGATGGCCAGCGTAGGCTGCCGGTATTGCAAGGCGTCACAATACATATTGAACAGGGAGAATGGGTGGCACTAACAGGACCTAACGGCTGCGGCAAATCAGCCCTAATTCGTACCTTTAACGGTCTGAATGTTCCTTCTGGCGGCAGCCTGATCGCGGCCGGACTTGATTTGCGTTCTCCGTCCCATCGCTCCGCTGTCAAACAGAAGATTCAGCTCGTGTTCCAGAATCCAGAGTCTCAGACTGTGGGTTCTACTCCGTTCGAGGATATCGCCTTTGGCCTGGAGAACCGGGGTCTTTCTCGCACTGAGATGGGAGAGCGCATTAAGCGTGTCTTACAGAAGGTGGGATTAGCTCATAAAGCAGAGCATGAGGTTTCAACCCTTTCCGGTGGCGAGCGGCAACGGCTGGCCGTAGCCAGCTGTCTTGCTCTGGAGGCAGAGATGATCCTGTTCGATGAGGCTACCTCTATGCTGGACCCTGCCGGACGGCGAGACATTCTTGCTCTCGCTAAGGAACTATGGCAACAGGGTACCACCGTGCTCTGGGTTACCCAACGCATGGAAGAGCTGGCAGAAAGCCCACGCATCCTGGTTATGGAGTCCGGGAAGATAATCTATGATGGAGACCCAAGGACTCTCTTCTATAGCTCTACACTCCCGGAGACCTTGGGATGGCAACCTCCTCCGGTTGTCCGTATCGGGCGTCTGCTGCAGACACAAGATTAGCCTGCTCATCTGTTGCCGTTGACAGAGGCTGATCTGGAGGGCGTCCTATGATCGTTCAGATGGAAGGCGTATCCTTTCAGTATGATAAAACACCAGCGCTCTGCGATATCCAACTGGAGATTCCACAAGGTAGCCTCACCGTCCTGTGCGGGATTACCGGCAGCGGCAAATCTACGCTGCTGCGTTTAATTTCAGGTCTGGTTAAACCTTCAACTGGAAGTATTTCGTATGGCGGAGACGTTAACCCTAAACGCATCTCCATGGTCTTCCAGCAGCCGGAAACACAGCTGTTTGCGAGTAGTGTGTATAAGGATATTGAATATGGTCTGGAACAACATGGCGTTCCGAAAGCTAGCCGGAGCGAGCTTATTCAGAGTGCTCTAGCTAAAGTGGGACTCCCCTTTGAGGAATATAGCGAACGCTCGCCCTTTCTCTTGAGCGGTGGCGAGAAACGGCGTCTTTGTATCGCTGGAGCTATTGCCGTACAGCCTAGGCTGCTTATTCTGGATGAGCCCACAGCCGGTCTCGATCCTCCAGCTGCACAGGCTCTCTTGGAATTGGTCCAGAAACTGCAGCAGAGCGGACTGACAATCGTGACTGGCACCCATGATTTGGATGCGTTCTTCCCGATAGCCGACCAAGCTGTAGTCATGTCCCAGGGTTCTGTTTATTACAGCGGTCCCATCCACCCGTTAACCACTGATCCCGCCAAGCTTAGCGCAGCTGGACTGGAGCCTCCTGCATATGTACGAATCGGAGCAACCCTCAAGGAAAAAGGCCTTATCAAAAAAACACCCGCTTCCTTGGAGGATGTGCTCACGGAGCTTCAAGCCCATCCGCTGGCTATCCCAGTCATTTCCCGTAATATAATGGAGGTTGTTGAGGATGCCGATGCCGACGTTCTTCCCACTGAGGACAATCGCTTTCAGGCGTACAGCGAGGTAATACACAGCAAAACTACCACCCTAAAATCAAGGTGGCAGGAGCGGGACCCCCGCGTCAAATGGCTGGGGATGGTATTGGGCTCTTTTATCATTCTGGGAATGCATTCTCTGTTACCTTTGCTGCTGACTACTGGAATTATAGCCGGACTTCTAGGCTCCGCCGGCCTTTCCTGGGCAAGAACGGTATGGTTCTTCAAGCCGTTCCTTCTGATGTTCCTGTTCCTCTGGATTCTGTCGGCGATAACCTGGAGTTCTCCCGATTATAGTCTGGGTCCGATTGGATTCACCAACGAGGGCATCATTCTGGGTGGCTTAAGTGTGCTCCGGTTTCTGCTGCTAGTCGCCATCGGGTTCCTTTTTACGGAGACCACTACAGGTGCCCCACTGCGTGAAGGGTTGGAATGGGCCATTGCGCCGCTTAAGAAGCTTGGCATCCGCACCCGCAATGTGTCGCTGGCCGTATCCATCACGCTGCAGTTCGTTCCCTGGATACTCGGCAAGCTGTCACAGCTGCAGTTAGCGCTGCGCTCACGCGGAAGACAGCAGAACAAGCTTAAGCAATGGACACCTCGCCAGATTTACATGCTCCTTGTGCCTTTGCTTATCCTTGTCATTAGCATGGGTGATGAGCTGGCGACAGCGATTGAGTCCCGTGGGTATGACTCCAAGAAAGACCGGACTCCAACGTATGCCCTGATCTGGCGGAGAAGCGATACGTTGTCGCTAATCTGCATTTTGCTAGTAACGGGCTTACTCTGGTGGTGTTCCCTAGCTACTTAATTGCGTAACTTAACATATATTCGGCTTGTGGAGCTTCAATCTGCGGATCATTAATGACCCATGAGCCTGAAATCCCCAGCTCCTGACAAGCCAGTTCAAAATCACAGGCGGCAATCCCAACATCAATCCGCTGCATCTCAAAGCCCACCTTGTTGCCGCTGTAATTCGGAGTCATCACTAAATAAAAATGCGCTTGCTTCCGGTCGGGAGACAGCACTACTCTCCATGGCTGCTTGTTAGAGGCTGAAGGTCCAAGTCGGACCATCTCCAGCGGAACGGCCAAGTTCCCAGCTTCTTCACGGGTTAATTCCACCTTGAATTCAGAATCATAAAACAGCTCTGACCACGGTTTTCTTTGATCCGCTTTTACTACAAAACGCATGGTGGACTCCACCACGCTATGTTTCTCCCGGGCATAACCCACTGGTGTAATACAAGGAATGAGCTCATCGGCTCCCAGCTTAATCTCACGCGCGAAGGAATTACGGTTGAAAGTTCCCCCGATCCAGCAAGTGCCCAGGCCAAGGCTGGTCGCATAAAGAATCAGCTTCTGAAAAATATAACCAAATTCCAATAGCGACTGCTTATCATTTTTTATTCTGCCCACCAAATAGGCTTGCGGGTTCTTAATGATTCCGTACGCCCCCAGCTTAATCCCCTTGTCATTACCTTCCCCTTTAGCCCATATCCATTCAATGTCTGCTCTTCCGCCAAGGGGTCCGGCCAGCTTCTCCTCATTGTTCAGGTAATCCATTATGGAAGTGTGAACAACCTCTTCAAGCGGTGTCGATTCATAAGTACGTACAGATTTACGCTTCTCAATCACTTCGATCACTGAGTTACTCATCTCCGTATACTCCTCTCTTCTTGCAGATTTTCATTAAAAAAAGCACCTGCATCATGCAAGAGCCGTCAAAAAGATGCTGTATCCTCTATAGTTGTTTATTCTTCAATCTGTATCATGGCAGCATTAGTATGGCCGATTTCCACCTTATCGTCTAGGGCATATTCCACACATGCTCTATTCCTCTGCCTCAGGATGACGGGATACAAGCCTTACCAAGTCCAGTGTCAGGATCGGCAGCGCTAGCGTAGCGGGATAAGCCAAATAACGCGGCTCCCAGTCTGGAGCGAACTTTTCCTTATACTTGCGCAGACCGGAGAAGCCGTACCAATGTCCTCCCCGTTTATACACAAGGTGGGCCAGCTTCTCCTCCCGCA
Organism: Paenibacillus monticola; assembly: GCF_009664975.1. GTDB lineage: Bacteria > Bacillota > Bacilli > Paenibacillales > Paenibacillaceae > Paenibacillus_AQ > Paenibacillus_AQ monticola. The sequence goes on along the minus strand of NZ_WJXB01000004.1, from coordinate 322,356 downwards.
GCGCACCAGAATTCTCACCCACGCTGGACAACGGGGCATTGCCAAGATTAAATCTGTGATAGCCTTCAGACTTCGCCCAATCCAGAAGACGGACAAATAGATAATCCATCGTTCCGTTTGGCGTGACCTTCCGGTGGCGCATCAGATCAATAGAGACCGTCAATTGCTCATCATATCCCGGTGCAATCGAGGCAAAAGCCAACACAGCACCCTCAGTGCTGCGCAGCAGCGCTATCGGGGCTAACTGCAGATAGGCCTCCTTGAACCAGCCAAGCGAGTATCCCTTCTCCGTCCGTCCGTTCAGCCATTCATCCGAGATTGACCGCAGCTCTCGCAATAAACTCTCAGCATGCGGCGCTTCAACAACCTCAAACAGGTAACCCTCCCGCTCAAAACGCTTGCTTATACTGCGAAAATCGCTGAACTTCTTGCCGCTAAGCGTAAATGTATCCAACGGTACCAAGGCCTCCTCACCCAGCTTAAAGAAGCGGTAGCCTTGCTCGTGATAGATCGGCAAAAGAGCAGGTGTAGCCTGATAAAAGACTACAGCCAAACCATAATTGTCAGCGGTCTGTCGAAACTCACTAATTCCTTCATTAATCAGACTCTTCTGCCCGAGCGGGTCACTCAGTACGACAAGTTTGTCCCTCACTCTGGCAAAAGCAAAAAGCACTGTTCCACCTTGCGCCCAGAAGAAGCTTTTGTCACCCAGAAACAGCATGTGGGTCAAGGGATTACCTGGCACATCGTTCAAAAAAATCCTCAGTCTCTCCATATCCGCAGTACCGAACAGCGCCTCCACTTTGTGTTGGGGTCGGAGGGTAATCAGCATCGTGAGCAATAACCAGGAGAAGACCAGCCCGCCTACTGCCGTAAAGGCGACATTACTATGCTGCTGCAGCCACTCGGGCTGCATACCAGGCGGAAGATGCTTCATAAAACCGCGATGCGCATAGCTTCCCAGCAGATAATAACTGAGGGCAATAATAGAGGACAGCACAAACCACCAAATCGTGCTTTGCTTGCTGACCGGTGCACTGATCCGATAGAAACGGGCTTTCGATATCCATAAGATCAGGGCTACTAAGAGCAGGAACAGGGCCTCTTCATAATCGAAGCCTTTGGTGAACGTAAACACAGCTCCGCCGAACAACAAAATACTGGTCCATATGTAGGCCCTGCGAATCTGCAGTGAAATGCCTCGCGATAAAAGAATGAGCATAAAGCCGATCAATACAGACAGCAGGTGCGAAAGCTTCATCATGGGCAGCGACAACAGTTCTTCTGTGATACGAAGCCTGTAGAGAAGCTCAGGTGTGGCTGCCGACAGCAGCATGATAAGGCCGCTGGCCAGTACCAGCTTGCCGAGCGCCCACATCCCAAGATCGCTCAGGAAGGAATATTGTTCCGGCCATCCCCAAATTTTTTGCCACAGATTGAGCGAGGGCTCTAGCCCCGCTGCTGTTCGATCCAGCTGTTTTTTTCCCTGCAGTCCGATCTCCAGTGCCGCCAGCACCAGCCCGATAAGCCATGGAATGACATAGTAGAACAGCCTGTAAATGACAAGCACGGCCATCGCCTGGTCGGTTCCATGCCCAAGCTGGGTAAGTCCCAGCAGTGCAATCAGATCAAAAGCGCCAATTCCGCCAGGTGCCATGCTCAGGATGCCAGCAATCGCGGCCACTGTATAAATGCTGAAGAGAGTCACGAAATCGGCTCCACCCAGTAGGTGATGACCGATCGTCCAGAACGTCAACCCGGCAAAGCTCCATTCCAGAAATGAGGCACTGACTGAGGCGGCTACCGTAATCCACGGTGTTCTTCCTTGCCCCCCGTTAATCCATTTCGCATATAACGATGAGCGCTGTATAATCACAAAAACAGGTAAATAAAGCGCCATGCTCCATACGGCGAACACCAGCCAGCGATGCTCATGCAAAAGTGTCGTTGCCGGAAGGAGACCGAAGATATTCCCCCAAGACAGCAAGGACAAGCCTGTAATCATTAGCGGGGAAAGAAAGACTATGGCTGGTGTCAGCACCGAGGTTGGCACACCACTCTTCTTATATAGAAGTGTCCGCAAGCCTACTCCGGCCAGACCAGCAAAGCCAATCAGATTATTGAACGTGTTCGCAATCCAGGCATAGCGGAAGGTGCTCCATAGACTTATTTTTAAACGAAAATGAAACCTGATTAAATAGTCATAGGCACTCATGACTGCCACCGAAAGCAGTGAGATTCCAATCATTTGCAGAATGGCAGATGCCGGCACGTTTCTTAGCTCATGTACGGTACGACTTAAATGAACCCGCTTCAGCTCCTGCTGCCCCTCCCAGTACACAAGAGCTATGATGGCTACTGGAAAAAGCGCTCTAACCGCACGTATCCGGTAAATGAATAAGACTAGTCTTACAATTCTGAATCGTTCTAATGTCTGTTTCATTGAATGCATGTTCTATACCTGCCTTTACCTGAACAACCGGATGGTTCGTGTGCACATTAAAATTCCAGCTTTGTCCATTATAACAATACCTACAACAGAAGGCTCGCGACAAGGAAGTCCTCCTATATAAGACCGCCGGCAGAGCTAATTTCCCTGCAGCATTGAAGAATAATTTGTGACTTTTCCGAAAATGTACAGCATAAAAAGAGGACACCCTTCACAGCAAAGGATGTCCTCTTTTTATGTAATACTAATTACAACCGCACTTATACCCGAATATCAAATTTCCCTTCACTATCCGTGGTTGCGGTAGCTATGTCTTGAGCACTGGCTGCGACAATGGCATTGTTATTCACAGGTTTCTCCGGCGCTTGCGCAGTACTGCTTGCGGAGGATGAGCTGTTTTTGGCCTTCTGGGCAATTTGGGCTTCAATCTGCTTGATCTGTGCCTCAATTTGCTTAGTCTTTGCTGCCTTAGTCTTCTCATCATCCTTGCTAGAACTCACTTTTTCCAGATCGGATTCCAGCTTTGTTTTTTGTTTCTCAAGCGCGCTAGTATCGGTTGCACTGGAAGCTGTATAAGTTGTAGTACTTGCTACTGATGATACATTCATCATTCCCCCCCCTTTCATACTTCCACTATAATCCTTTTGCAGGAAAGGAACGTTAAAGCCCGCTGAAAGTTTGCTGAAAGTATGTTGGGAAGAGTTGTAGAAACATGGCCGCCTTACACCCTTCTCTGGTCCGCTAGTTCCACTCTATTCCCGCCCTTGGGACGGGCCTTGCGGTTAACGAGTGTTACACTCAGGAGAATGATAATAAGTCCAATGATTGTGTTCAGATAGATCTGTTCATTCAGGAATATAGCCCCCCACAGTATGCCGAAGATGGGCACGAGAAAAGTTACACTTACCGTCTTCACAGCGCCTACATTGCGAATGAGCCGGAAATACAACAGATAGGCAATGGAAGTACAAAGTAGCGAGAGGCCGATTACGGAAAAAACTGCGGCAGAGGACGGCATATGTCGGGGAGTAAAAATAACGGCCAGCGGCAGCAGCAGTACACTCGCTCCGAGCTGCTGTCCTACGGCCAGTGTCAACGGCTCTAAGCCTTGACTGGCACGTGAAGCATACAACCCGCCAAATCCATAGGACAATGCAGCTCCTAGTGAAAACAACACGGACAGCAGGATCTTGCCCTCCATAGGCACCGGACTCCAACCGACGAGAACGACAACTCCGAACAGCCCCACGCCGAGACCTACGGTTTTGGCCCAGCCGGGTCTTTCCTGCAGAGTGCCCCAAGCAGCCAAAGCTGTGAACATCGGTGTAGTCGCGTTCAGAATGGCTGCCAGCGAAGCACTGAGGTTCAATTCCGCCATGCAGATTAGCGTAAAGGGTAGTGCAGCATTGAGGCCTCCGAGTATGAGGAATTTCTTCCAGTGTCGCCAAATATCAAGCTGTCGTCTGGTAAACCTAGCATAGATAAGCAGCGCAGCCGCAGCCAGGCTGACCCGAAGTTCTGTCGTAAAGACCGGCCCAAACTCAGGAGAAGCGATTCTCATGAATAAAAAGGAAGCTCCCCAGATTAGGGCGAGCAATAGCAGCGTTGATAGATCTTTACGGCTCATTCTATGACTTTCCTCCTCTTACAAGCAATTTATAAGATAAAATAGAGCAAGTTCCGGCCGCTGCTATGACAATCGCCATCGGAAGCGCTGTTTCTCCACCGCCAAGACCCACGAGCGGAGCTACGCACCCGCCAAGCAGCAGTGGCAGTAGTCCCAGCAACGCCGAGGCGCTGCCTGCGGTTTCCCCCTGATCCTGCATCGCCAGTGAGAAACTGGTTGTTCCCACTAACCCCACGCTGGAAACCACAGCAAACAAGCAGATCAGGATGGGCAGCAGGCCCCCTCCAACAAGAATGGTAACCAACAGTAGAAGACCACCCAATGTACTGAGCAGAAGACCGCTAATGAGCAGTTTTTCCTCCCCCAGTCTTCCAGACAATCGGCCTGCCAATTGGCCCGTGAGTATAATTCCAAGTCCGTTCATAGCAAAGATCAAGCTGTAGATTTGTGGTGAGACCCCAAAAATATTTTGCAGTACGAAGGAAGAGCCGGAGATATAAGCAAACATAGCCGCAGTAACAAAACCTTGAGAGAGCGCATAGCCCATAAATTTCCGATTACCAAGCAATATGCGGAAGGTTGACAAAGTACCCTTAATTCCACTCTTGGAACGCCTATCCTTCGGCAGTGTCTCCGGCAATCGCAGCAGAATGGTCACGAAAAAGAGAATGCCAACGATACATAATACGACGAACACACCTTGCCACGTTGTCAATCTCAGCAGTTGGCCACCGATGACTGGTGCTACGATTGGACCCAGACCGTTGACGATCATCAAGAGAGAGAAGAACCTTGTTAATTCGGAGCCGCTGTACAAGTCACGGACGGCAGCGCGCGAAATAACCACACCTACCGAACCCGCCAGTCCCTGAATAAAGCGCAACACGACCAGCAGTCCGATTGAGGGACTAAACGCGCAGAGCAGCGAGGAGATGGCATAGATCAACATCCCAATCAGCAGCGGACGGCGGCGGCCATAGACATCGCTCAGTGGTCCTGCAATCAGCTGCCCCGAGGCTAATCCCAGCAAAAAGAGGGTCAGACTAAGCTGTACAAAGGCAGCGGTTGTCCCAAAATGCACGGCAAGTGCAGGCAGCGCCGGCAAATACATATCAATCGACAGAGGGCCGATCGTAGCAATAGCGCCTAGAATAAGTGCCAATTGCAATCTCTGTTTACGTGTTGGACCCGTAGCGGCAAGAATATTATTATTGCTAAGTTTGTTAATCACAGTACTTACGCCAACCTTTCCGTTGATACCCTTGCGGCAGTTTTTTTTGTATTCTTCATACTACCTGAAAGGAACTGGAATTTTCAATCCTTTTGTGATTTATGATTTGGACCTTCAGTGTATTTTCAGGTGGGCTGTTCATAATAAAATCATATGTAAGAGAGGAGTGCATCCCTTGTCCTTTATCCACAATCACAAGCTCAAAATCATACTTAGCCTGGCCCTGCTGCTCTCCCTTGGATTAAGCGTCTACTCCTTAGCGAATGTGGATACAACGAATACTTCTACCACTCTCGATACTCAATGGGGAAATAGAGGTGGAGGTTTTAACCAGAGAGAGGGGGGGACTGCCGGTATGGCTGCCCCCGGTGCAGACAGTAATGCCGCGACACCGGGAACCGCAGGACAGAGCGAAGGTACAACAACTCCTGATGCTGCTGACAGCGGCTCCCAAACACCAGGAGTATCGCCAGACGGTACGTCTTCCGCAGCAGGTGGCAACACGCCATCCGGCGCAGCTCAGGGTGATACGTCTGCTTCCGACAGTAGCGGTGAACGCCCTGCTCGTGGTCAAGGCACCACGGATGGCAGCGGCGCAGGCTTCACCCGTCCATCCGGCGGCGGACAGATGGGCGGCGGGGGTATGGGTGGCAATAGCTTTGGCGGTGCCTCGGCAAGCAGAGATTATGGAACACCGCTGGCCTGGTATGCTGTTATTTTTGCCGTATTATTTATCGCAGCCTTCTACTATACCCTGCGCGGCAAGCTTCACATTAAGGAGCATCGTAAAACAATGCTTGTCGGTCTGCTTCTCGCTATCGGACTCTGCCTCAAACTAGCCGCAGCCCCATGGATCAGCGGGTATCAGAGTGACATTAATTTCTTCAAGACCTGGGCAACACAGGCTGCGGATAGCCTGAGCGGCTTTTATCTGAATAGCACAAGCGATTATCCGCCTCTCTATATGTATGTTCTTTATCTTACCGGCAAAATCGTCACGCTACCGGCGGCAACTCCCTATTTTATGACGCTGATCAAGCTGCCCTCTATTCTCGCCGATACGGCCACTGCTTATTTGCTCTACAAGGCTGCGCGCCGATACTTCTCGTTCGAGACGGGCTTGCTTATTGCTGCTTTTTACATGTTTAATCCAGCCGTGCTCATCAACGCGACCTTCTGGGGACAGGTTGATTCCTTCTTCACGCTGATTGTAGTTTCTGCCATATGGCTGCTCTGTCAACGCAAATATGGCTGGGCAACAGCTGTGCTGACTTTGTCTGTTCTCATGAAGCCACAAGGGATCATCTATGTGCCTGTGCTATTCTTCGCAACGGTGCGCTCAGGTTCACTCAAAGCGTGGCTTAAAGCAGCGGGCGCAGGCATATTGACCCTCTTGATCGTCGTCCTGCCTTTCTCTTCAGGACAGAGTCCATTATGGCTGTATACCCTCTACACGGGTACGGTCAATGAATATCCATTTGCATCAGTGAATGCCTATAATCTGTTCGCCTTGCTGGGAGACAATTATACCGAATCCTCCTCCACACTAGCCTTCTTAAGCTACCATGACTGGGGGATGATATTTATCGTGCTGACCACACTATTTACCGGATGGATGTACCTGCGGAGCAAAAATGCGGCCATTGCCGCTCTTGGAGCTCTGCTGCAGATTGCCGGTGTCTTCACACTATCGTCCAGCATGCATGAACGGTATTTATTCCCGGCAGCTGCACTCACCTTGCTGGCCTACACCTATTGGCGGGACAAACGCCTGCTATGGCTGGTGTTCGGGTTCAGTACAACGATTTTCCTCAATACCTATGCCGTCTATTACGGTACTCTTAGCCGCGGAAGTGCCTACAATTTCACGATGTTTGCCGCTTCTCTGTTAAATCTCGCGATGTGCGTACTGCTTGTAAAGATCATGTGGGATCTCTCTCGCAAAAAAGAGCTTAATGAAACACAGCTCCCGGCGGCTGCAGCCGTCTCCAGCTAATTTATAAAAAGAAGACCTCCGTTATCACTGAACCAAGTAATCCCGGAGGTCTTTTTCGTGTTCATGCCCTATTCGCGGACTGTACTCCGACAGTGCATTTTCAATATTATTATAGTCGAGCACGCCATCTTCAATAATCGATTTACGTTTGGCCTTCAACACGATTTGCTCAATATCGGCAAAGCTGCAGCCTGTAAGCAGGTCTGCTGCCTGCCGTGAAAGACCCGTCTCACTCAGCTCGGAACCAACGAGTAGTTCAATATACTTCAGACGATCCGCTTCGGTAGGCATACCATAGGTCATTTTAGTATCAAAACGACGCCATATAGCGGTATCCAGCTCATCCTCCAGATTGGTTGCAGCTACAAAAATACTATCTCCCTCGAACTCATCCAGACACTGCAGCAGTGTGTTCACTACCCTAGCCATTTCCTTGACTTCATCGCTGGAATCACGCATCCGGCCCAACGCGTCAAATTCATCGAGAAACAGTACACAAGGTGTGGCATTGGCAAAATCAAATATCTTACGTACATTGCTGCCCGTTTCACCTAAGTGGCTGTGAATGATTGCATCCAGCCGGACCAGTACAAGAGGGAGCTCCAAACGTTGTGCGATGTAGAAGGCGGTCAGCGTTTTCCCTGTTCCTGGAGGCCCAAACATGACGATCTTATTCGGCATAGGCACATCCTGCTCCTCAAATTTCTCCTTCATCCCCAGGATGGTTATAAATTCATCGACAATCGTACGATTCTTATCATTCAGAACAATACGCTTCACCTTGCGAGCACATTCCTTAGGCGTATAAATAGTGGCCATATCAATGCCTTTGGCGCGTGGAAGACGAGCTGCGGTACTGCTTTTAGTTTTGCTATTCACTTTATTTGCTCCCTGTTTATCTATTATCAGATAGTAATAATTACGAATAAGTGTATCAAAATTTTATCGGAACCGCCACTTTTTAATTAATGCAGCAGACAAAACTAACCTAATAACGCTTTAGAAGTACAACCTTACCGCTACCTCTGCACAAAAAAGCCCCCTAAGTCGGACACTTTGAACAAAGTGCCTGCCTATAGGGGGCTTTGTACTATTCATCAACTTAAATCTGCTGCAGCCAATCTCTAGCTGCCTCTGCTTCTTCAGCACTCAGGCGATGCCCCTGATTGCCCCAAAGTGTGGTCACCTCAGCACCGGCTCCCTGCAATAAGGACTCCAGCTCCTGGGTTTCCGCAGTAGCAATAATCGGATCATTCTTACCCGCTCCTATGAAGATGGCATGACCTTCAAGAGAAGGAATCTCCACATTTCGCAGCGGCACCATCGGATGCAGCAGAATAGAAGAGTGGAAGATATCCTTATAATGAAACAACAGGCTGCCAGCAATGTTCGCACCATTGGAGTAGCCGACAGCAATTAGCTGCGTAGCGTCGAAGTCGTATTGTGCCGCTGCCTCATCCAGAAATTGCTTGATCTCATGTGTGCGGAAGATCAGGTCCGGTTCATCGAACACGCCTTCAGCTAACCGCCGGAAGAAACGAGGCATCCCGTTCTCCAGCACGTTGCCCCGGATACCTAGTACGGAAGATTCAGGCGACAGCAGATCAGCCAGCGGCAGCAGGTCGTTCTCAGTACCGCCAGTGCCATGGAATAATACTAATGTTGGCTTGGTTTCGTCTGTACCCTTACGGAATACATGGATCATCCCTGCTTCACCTCAATTTCACGAATTTGAAAAGGACTGAGATTCTCTTCGATAGCCGCACGGTGCGGTTCAAACCAGGATGGAAGCATCAGCTTCAGCCCCAGTGCATCCGGCTCTTCATCATTAGCAAAACCCGGAGGATCGGTAGCGATCTCGAACAGGATTCCACCCTCTTCACGGAAGTAGATCGCATTAAAGTACTGGCGGTCTTGAACCGGTGTAGGCTGATAACCATGGCTTTGTACCAGAATCCCCCACTCCAGCTGTTCAGAATCATCTATGGCACGCCAAGCGATATGATGTACTGTTCCGGTGCCTCCCGCTCCCTGCGGAACTGGAGTAGCCTTCAGGTCAATAATATTGCCTATATTTCCAGTTGATCTGTACCGTATATACCCGTCGCCCTCAGCGATACGCACCATGCCCAGTGTATGACCAAGCGTATCCGCTGTTTTCAGCGGGTTCGTGCTGTAGAGAACGGCGCCGCCGAAACCTTTGATCGCGTGTTCCACAGGTACTCCGGCGAAGGACCACGTACTAGGAGCACCTTCTTCACGTTCCACCAGTTCTATCCGCAAGCCGTCATAATCGGCGAAGGAAAGATAGGATTCCGAGATTCGGCTCACTTCAGTAACAGGTATCCGGTAAGTAGCAAGCCGCTGCTCCCAGAAGTCCAATGAGCCTACCGGTATCGCATAAGTGGTTACGCCAACCTGCCCGCCGCCAATTCTGCCTTTACGTCCTGTGGACCAAGGGAAGAAGGTAATAATCGTGCCCGGTGCACCCTGTTCATTCCCAAAATACAGATGGTAGACCTCTGGAGCATCGAAGTTAATTGTTTTTTTGACCAGCCGCAGCCCGAGAATCCCCGCATAGAAGTCAGCGTTGCGCTGTGCATCTCCCACAAAGGCCGTAATATGGTGTATTCCTGAAGTTTGTAATGTCATTAGTATTATCCCCTTTCTCAAAATATAAGAATATTTTCACGAGAAACTTCTTAGTTAAAAAACAGTGCGTCGAGTGAAATCGAACCTGGACCAGCTAGTGCTACAGCAAGTGCAATCACCAGCACAGTCAGCGGAAATTCAACACCGTTAGACGTAGACCAGAAACCATTAGGTGCATGAACCTTGATAATTGCTCCAAGCATAGTTGCTATAATCAGTACGGCTGCAACCGGAGTAAACAGACCCGCTACAAATAGTATTCCTCCAACTAACTCCATCAGTCCGGCCAGCACCGCCATTGCGACACCGGGTTTCATGCCGATCGACTCCATATACCCGCCGGTCCCTTTTGGACCATATCCACCAAACCAACCAAATAGCTTTTGTGCTCCATGCCCTACGAACGCAACCCCGATAACCACTCTTAACAACAATAATGCTACACTTACCATTTTCAACACTCTCCATTCTCTTTGATTTAATTATCTTAACGTTAAGATATTAGGTAAAAAATTTTGTGTTTATACTTTGACTATAAGCCTTAACGAAACGCCTGTGATTTACTTGCTCCGTTGGATATGTCGACTGTAGAAATTCGCTTTATATGATAAATACTTTAGGTGCTAGTAGTTAGTATCTTTGCCGATTCTACACGCCTTTGCCAAGTTTCTTCAGTAATTCTATGGCCTGATCCTTCTCTTCATTGTTCAGTCCGCCCATCAGATTATGGATGGAAGATACATGTTGGGGGAATATTTCATCAAAAAGCGCACGGCCCGCTTCAGTAATCTCTGCATAAGTCACGCGCCGATCATCGCTGCACGGTACACGCTTCAGTAGTCCCTTACTCTCCAGCTTATCAATATTGTACGTAATGCTGCCGCTGGTGACGAGGATCTTCTCGCCAATCTGCTGCAGTGGAATACGCGTTCTATGATATAACACCTCAAGCACCATGAATTCAGCAGAGGCTAATCCGTGACTCTTCATATCCTTAACCGCGTGGTCCATCAGGCTCTTATAGGCCTTAGACAAGACAACGAATAATTTCAGTGACGCTGCTTCATCCTGCTCAGCAAGACTGTCAGTCTTATTTATTGTCTCCTTGAATTCGCTCATCATTCACACCTCCGCTTCCACTTTCACTTGTCTTTAAGTTAAGTATCTTTAAGTTAAGATAAATATAATCTATACCGCCAACTTTGTCAACAGCCTCTGCAAAAAAAGGCGCGAATTGACCTGACCTCCAAAACGGCGTATCCTTTTCCTTGCGATACTGGTTTGGCAAGCGTCTTCATGGTGCTACTGCCCATTCTGGCTCAAAACCAAAATTAGCGTTTGATGCGAACCAACACCGAGGCAAACATATAAAGCCTGAATAGTTGCAGATCAATCCAGGCGGACTGTAGATCCGCTATTTTACATTCGAAAGGGATTACGGGATAGGAAGCGGACTCAGAAAACGCTATTGAATTAGAAACTGGATCTTTTGCGAAAAAATTGGGGCAATAGCGTCCATGGAGTCCGCCAAACTCCCATATCGCCTGATTTCGGGCAAATAGCTGCTTCTCAGTCCGGTCCCGGTTTGTGCTCTCTTTAGCTCAACAAGCCACCTTACCTTTTCTAAGGTCCACTGGGTCAATCTCTGATTTTGCCGACAGAAACCCTATTCTACTGTACTTAGTACATTAGAATACACTCATATGGGCAGGAATTTCGATTCTAATGTATTTCATACAGTAGAATTAATCAGAATCGCTCTTATACACATTATTTGCCGGAATCTAAAGTATGAAATACAACAGAATCGTTCTTTCAGGTCAAATCCGAAGATTCTACTGTACTTTCTGCAATGAAAGAGGTTGCTTGTCATCTGACTAATCTTATTCATCGGCATATCCTCACTTATGAGGAAAACTTTCAGCTAGGCGCATGTCTCTATATGATAGAAGGAGGTTGGACGATGAGAACATTCCCTAATAACTCCTCCACTGGCGCAGCTGTGGAGGGACAAGCCTCGGCGCCGCGAGTGCTGATCGTGACTGCGGTCGCAGCCGAGCGGGATGCGGTCCTGCGCGGCCTGCAGGGCAGCGGCAGGTTCCATGTTGTGGCGGCTGGCGCTGGCACAGCCGCAGCGGCGGCGGGTACCGCCGCTGCACTCGCAGCCGGTTCCTACGGCTGCGTTATCAGCGCCGGGATCGGCGGCGGATTCCCGGGAGTGGCATCCATAGGCTCGCTGGTCGTAGCCAGCGAGATGATTGCCGCCGACCTCGGGGCCGAGACGCCGGAGGGCTTCCGCTCCGCTGCTGAGCTTGGCTTCGGCAGCGTGACCGTGCCGGCAGACTCCGGCACGGTACAGGCGGTAACGGCCGCGCTGGCAGCGGCCGGGCTTAACGTCAGCACGGGCCCCGTGCTGACCGTCTCGACGGCGACCGGCACGGCGGAGACGGCCGCCGCACTCGCCGCGCGCCACCCGGGCGCGGCGGCTGAAGCGATGGAAGGCCACGGAGTAGCCGTGGCCGCCGTGGCGCTAGGGCTCCCGGTACTGGAGCTCCGCGCGATCTCAAACGCGGTCGGACCACGCGACCGCGCAGCTTGGAAGATCGGCGAAGCCTTGGAAGCCTTAGAGGCTGCCGCCGCAATATTACTGGAGGTGCTGTAATGACAACTGAGCTGAATATTGCTTTCTCGCCCTGCCCTAATGATACGTTTGTCTTCCACGCTTTGGCGCATGGTCTTGTACCGAATGCACCCAAGCTTAATGTAACCTATGCCGACATTGATATTACGAACAACCTCGCTGCCGATGGTGTTGGACCGGAGGTACTCAAAATCTCCTACGCCGCCCTCCCCTGGGTCTTGGACCGCTACAAACTGCTCCCGTGCGGCGGCGCACTGGGTCGAGGCTGTGGCCCTCTGCTGCTGACCGCTGGCGGACCTACATCTGTGAAACGACCAGCAGGACTAACTGGACGCAGGATTGCCGTTCCAAGTGAACGTTCTACCGCCTATCTGCTGTTCCGGCTCTGGGCCGCCCAACATGTGCCGGGCGGCATCGGCGAAATCGTCGTTATGCCTTTTGATGAGATCATGCCTGCTGTACGGGACGGTCATATCGATGCTGGATTAGTGATCCATGAAGCCCGCTTCACCTACCCTTCCTATGGACTCCACATGCTAACCGACCTTGGCAGTTGGTGGGAGAGTGATACTGGACTGCCGATACCACTTGGCGCTATTATCGCCCGCCGCGATCTCAATACAGAAGCCATCACCGGCTGGATTCGCAGCTCTCTGCAATATGCTTGGGATCATCCACTGGAATCAAGAGAGTATGTCCTGAGCCATGCACAGGAGCTCGAGCCTGAAGTAGCCAAATCACATATTGATCTTTATGTGAATGATTTCTCCATGAATCTCGGCGAGGACGGCTATGCAGCTATATCAGCTCTGCTGGATCGTGCGGCTGCAGTGGGATTAGTCCCTGCCGTTGATCCCGCGCTGCTGCGATAGATAGGCAAACGCTCTTTTTATGAGCTATAACTATTCAATAGTTCCCAGGCTGCCCTTTTAAAGTGCCCTGGGGATTTTTGCTTATTCCACTGCATATATCTCATACTATATAAGGATGAATTCTATTTCGGTTTGTGCATGAAGAATAAAGGAGGATTATATGCTGCCAAAAGGAAACAGCAAGCAGAATATCGACCGCTTCTTGGGATTTCAAAATGACTATGACCGCCACCGCCCCACGGCTCCAGCGCTTGTTATAGAAGTGCTGACGAATTACTTGGGAAGCAGACCTTCGCGTGTTGCCGATATTGGCTGTGGAACAGGCCTATCCACCTTTTTGTGGAAGGATGCTGCCGACTCTGTAATCGGTATAGAGCCCAACACAGACATGCTGGGAAAAGCACTTGAGAAGCTTGGCCAGGATCCGCAGGCTGCTGCTTCTTTATCTTTTGTACAGGGCTATTCCAATCAGCTTCCACTCGTATCCGAAAGTGTAGATATTATAACCAGCTCGCAGTCTTTTCATTGGATGGAGCCGGTAAGTACACTGCAGGAAATAGCACGCTGCTTGAGACCAGGCGGAGTCTTTGCCGCCTATGATTGCGACTGGCCACTAGTGCTTCAGCAAGACATAGAGGATCAGTACAACCTTCTGATTAGCAAAGCCGATGAGCTTCTAACTGTCCTGCTCCCCGAAACGGAGAGAGCACATAAGTGGGACAAAGAGAAACATCTGACCCAGATCAAATCCAGTCAAGCCTTCTCCTTCGCCAGAGAAATTGTGTTCCATAATACCGAGTCCTGTAATGCAGAACGTTATGTGGGTCTGACTCTTAGTCAAGGTGGGATACAATCTGTACTTAAGCTTGACCCGTCTAGCCTGGTTCAGGATATCGCAGCTTTCACGACTGCGGTGGAGCAATATTTTCAGGGACGGACGCTGCAGGTTCTGATATGTTATCGAATGAGAATTGGAATAAAATAGCGGCCAAAGCTAGTCATAGGCCAGAGTTTATCCTATACTTGCAATGAAGAGACGAAGAACGTCCCGATTTCCCTCTAGTGAGGAGAGTCGGGGCGTTTTCTATTTTTTGGAGAAGAGGGTGAGCGATTTGGCATTTGAAGAAGTACATTGTGAATTCATCGAAAAACACCTCGCAAGGAGGAGTGGTGAGCGGCTGGGTCGGCTGGAAAGAGGACATCGCCACGCTGAAGTTCTATTTCTACGCAATGTGTGGTGGCCGCTCCGCGGGGACTTTGAGGATCTTCACCCCGAATACGAAGTTGCTGACTGGCGGGGCAGATCATATTTCGCCGATTTCGCTTGGTTACCTGGACACATTAAGATTTTAATTGAAATAAAAGGCTTTGCCACGCACGTACGTGACATGGATCGGCAGAAATATTGCAATGAATTAAATCGCGAAACTTTTCTATACGCCATGGGGTATCAAATCATTTCCTTCGCTTACGACGATGTTGAACAACACCCCGACCTCTGTATCACCTTGCTGCGCATGGTTTTGAGCAAATATCAAGCCGCACAAGTGCCAGTTTCGCCCTTGCTTTTGAAGGAAAAAGAAGTTATCCGTCTAGCCCTTGGACTAGTCCGCCCGCTTCGCCCTAAGGATGTCGAGATGCATTTTGAGGTTCATCACAGAACCGCAGTCCACCTGCTACACAAAATGTGTGATAAAGGGTGGCTGTTACCTTCCTATAGTGGCAATCAGAAAAGAATCGTCCGCTACGAGTTAGCACGGGGAGTGCTAGACTATTTTGATTAACGGCAATTAGTGCATCTAATTCGCTCATTTTCACGGTTTTCGAGTAAATAAATGCATATAATGCCGTTAATTCTATCTATAATAGCTGATTACTCTATTTATCACCGATTTAGAGGCACAAAATGCAGTTAATCCTGTATTTCAGCTCAGACCGACTCAATTAACGGCAGAAATTCATGTTAAATCCAAGGTCAATAATCCCAGCAAAGCGAATCTGACGGGGTTCGGCGTTCTCGACGTCCGACGATCCGGTATTCGGGGATTGAGATAATAGTGTGGTGGCAGGGTGAATATTAGAACAAAAGCGCCCAATAGCGGAAGACCGCAAATTAGACGCTTTTTAACTCAGACACTCATTATTTATTCATTTTGAACTTCAAGAACAACTCATTGTAGTGAGCGAGCATCCGTTTTCCGAGATTGTCATAGACTTCAAGCCGATCCGTCAGCGAAGCAGGCGGATAGAAGCGTGTGTCCTCAGAGACCTCAGCTGGCAGAAGTTTCAACGCAGGGACGTTAGGTGTGGAATAACCGACATATTCAGCATTTTTCGCGGCCACGTCCGGGCGGAGCATAAAGTTAATGAACTGATGCGCTCCATCTACATTTGCCGCCGTGCGTGGAATGACCATATTATCGAACCATTTGTTCGAGCCTTCCTGCGGCACGACATAATCCAGCTTATCGTTCTCATCCATAATCTCGGCGGCATCGCCCGACCAGACAATACCTACAGCGGCTTCTTCATTAGCCAGCAGCATTTTGATCTCATCGCCGACGATCGCCTTCACGTTAGGAGACAGCTTGTTCAGCTTAGTGAGTGCTGCCTGCAAATGAGCTTCATTCTGGTCATTCACTGAATAATGTAGGCTGTTCAGTGCCATGCCCATCACCTCGCGC
Source organism: Paenibacillus monticola (assembly GCF_009664975.1). Taxonomy (GTDB): domain Bacteria; phylum Bacillota; class Bacilli; order Paenibacillales; family Paenibacillaceae; genus Paenibacillus_AQ; species Paenibacillus_AQ monticola. The sequence continues at coordinate 306,204 of NZ_WJXB01000004.1, read as the reverse complement.
GCGCCATCAACCAGCAGGATATTATTCTTCAGCCTGCTGTCCCATAGGGAATCCCAGCTGTCAAAGGTCATCCCCTTGGTCATTTCAGGGTTATAGATAATACCTACCGTTCCCCAGAAATAAGGTACCGAATACTCGTTGCCAGGATCGAACGAAAGATCCATGAACCGTGAATCTATATTGACCAGATTCGGAAGCTTGCTATGGTCCAGCGGCAGCAAGAGCTTCTCTTCTCTCATCTTGGCGATGGCATAGTCGGAAGGGATGACGACATCAAATGTCGTTCCACCCTGCTCCACTTTGGTCAGCATCGCTTCATTGGAATCAAAGGTCTGGTAGATGACTGTGATGCCGGTCTCTGTCTCGAATTCCTTCAGTAGCTCAGGCTCGATATAATCGCCCCAATTGTAGATAGTCAGTGTATTGGTGCCCGAATACCCCTCATTCGAGTTCATCCATGCCCCCAGATACATCAGAGCAAAGGCGGCAATCAGGATCGCTAGAAAAGTATTAACCAGCTGTTTCATCTAGGCACCCCCACTTCAGCGACAGGCTCTGCGATGCGAGCGCGATGTTTCCGGAGTGTCAGGAAGTAATAACCAACAACCAGCAGAATTGTAAACAGAAAGATCATCGTCGAGAGTGCGTTGATTGACAAGGATACCCCTTGCCGCGCTCGGGAATAAATCTCCACCGACAAGGTCGAATACCCGTTGCCTGTCACGAAGAACGTAACCGCAAAGTCGTCCAGTGAGTAGGTCAATGCCATAAAGAACCCACTGAATATCCCTGGCTTAATAATCGGCAAGATGACTTTGGTCAACACATCCCGACGACTGGCCCCAAGATCACGTGCCGCGTCGGTCAGCGTTGGACTCATATCCTGCAAATGCGGCAGAATCATCAGTACCGCAATCGGCACGCTAAATGCCACATGCGAGAGCAGTACAGAGACGAATCCGAGCTTAATGCCGACAATGGTGAACAGAATCAGGAAGGATGCTCCAATAATGACATCCGGACTGACGATTAACACGTTGTTTAGCGACAGCAGACTATTTTTGGCCCGTCGGCTACGGGTACGTTGAATGGCTAGCGCTCCGACAATGGCAATCAAGGTTGCTATAGCAGAGGACAACAGTGCGATCACCAGCGTATTAATCACGATGATAATCAGCCGGGTATCCTGAATCACCTCACGATAATAATCCAGCGTAAAGCCTTCAAATTCATGCATGGTCCCGCCGCTGTTGAACGAATAGTACATTAGATAGAAGATAGGCGCGTAGAGCACGGCAAACACCAGAACCAGATACAGATTGGAGAATCCATTTTTATTTCTCATTTCTGCACCCCTTTCCGCGAGCCGCCGGTAAGAATCATGAACAACGCCATAATGGCAATAAGGAATACCGCAACCGTAGAGCCCATGCCCCAATCCTGTGTGACCAGAAAGTGTTGCTCAATCGCGGTGCCAAGCGTAATTACCTGGCTGCCTGCGATGAGCCGGGTGATCATAAACAGAGAAAGTGCCGGTATGAATACCGCCATACAGCCCGAACGCACCCCCGAGATCGTCAGGGGGAAAATCACCCGCCGGAACGTTGTCCAGCCGGAAGCGCCCAGATCGCGGGCCGCATCGAGCAACGACAAGTTAAGCTCTTCAAGTGCGCTATAAATTGGCAGAATCATGAATGGGATAAAGATATAGACGGACACAAATACAAAGCTGAAGCCCGTGAACAGAATCTGTTGTTCACCAAGCCCGAGCAGGTCAAAGAAATTATTAACCGGTCCGAACTTGCCGAAGATCCCAATGAACGCATACGTCTTCAGTAGCAGATTAATCCATGTAGGCAAAATAATCAGCAGCAGCCATAGCTGCTTGTGCTTGGTTCTTGTTAGTAAATAAGCTGCCGGATATGCAATCAGCAAGGAGAACGCCGTGATCAGAAACGCATACCAGAAGGAATTTAGCGTCATTTTGAGATACACAGGCGTAAAGAAATTTATGTAATTGTCTATGGTAAGATGCCCGTCCAGATCAAATAGAGAATAATAGATAATTAGGAGCACCGGTGCAATTACAAACAAAGCGATCCATAAATAATAAGGGATGAGATAATACGACCGGCCCTTATTCTTCATGACTCTCCACCTCGCCATAAGCTTCCAGACGTCTGTCGAACTCTTCCTCCGTTTCGCCAAAACGCATGACATGAATGGCTTCCGGATCAAAATAAAGGCCAATTTCACTGCCTACTGTTACTTTCCGTGTGGAATGGACCAGCCATTCATGCCCGGATTCATCATAGCAGCAGATCTCGTAATGCACGCCCCGGAACAGCTGGGAATCCACACGCACTTTCAGTTTGCCCTGCTCCAGTGTGGCAATCTCCAAATCCTCCGGCCGGATCACGACCTCCACGGCTTCATTAGCTTTAAGTCCGGCATCGACGCATTCAAAACGGTGGCCGCCCCACTCTACCACATAGTCTTCAATCATTACGCCGGGTACGATGTTGGACTCCCCAATGAAATCCGCCACGAACCGGTTAATTGGCTCATCATAAATATCGTTAGGTGTACCGCTTTGCTCAATCCGGCCTTCATTCATGACAAAGATCCAGTCCGACATGGCTAAAGCCTCTTCCTGATCATGGGTTACGAAGATAAACGTAATCCCCAGACGCTGTTGCATTTCCCGCAAAATATACTGCATCTCCGTGCGCAGCTTCAGATCAAGCGCAGACAAAGGCTCATCAAGCAGCAGCACCTGCGGCTCGTTGACGATAGCCCGGGCAATCGCGACACGCTGCCGCTGTCCGCCGGACATTTCGCTCACACCGCGCTGCTCGTAACCGACAAGGTTAACAAAGCGCAGCGCTTCCTGCACCTTTTGCGTGATAACATCCTTCTTAAGCTTCTTAATGCGCAGTCCGAAAGCCACATTCTCGAATACGTTCAGATGTGGAAATAACGCATAATCCTGAAACACCGTATTGACCTGCCGTTCGTTGGCGGGAATGTGGTTAATGACTTTACCGTTTAGATAAATAGAGCCTGCAGTCGGCTCCGCGAATCCGGCGATCAGACGCAGTATAGTCGTTTTGCCGCAGCCAGATGGGCCGAGCAGCGTATAGAATTTACCACGTTCAATCTCGAAACTGACTCCCTTTAATACTGCCTCTTCATCGTCATATTGCTTGATGACCTCGTCAAATGAAATAATAGTGCCTTCCAGGGTAGTTATAGCTAACGACCTCCCTTACCTTATGTAGTACAAACTATTTTACCCGTTTCTGACGGGGAACAATCGAACAAGAGCATGCTGAGCGCTGGTAAGCGACAATTCCTCCCTTAGTTCGACACACTTCAATAGTTATAGCATATAGGATGAGTTCCTTTTATGCCATAGTTTACATTGTTAAAATGAACCTGGAAACTTAACAACTTCGTAAAGACTTCAGTCCTTACAACATGATTTGCGGTGCTATAATGAAAATGAATGAAAGTGGATGATGTTTTCTTATTTTCGTGAAAGAAGATGAAAGTTATGAACGAGGGGTTACAAGACCGCCTTGAAAAATATGGATTCTCGCTTTATATGATACGGGTTACACTGGCTGCTTCTCTCTCATGGGTCGCGGTGCACAGCCTTTATGGCGACCGTTTTTTATACTTTGCACCCCTTGCAGCCATTCTCATTACGCAAGGGAGTGTTAAAGCTTCACTGGAAAAAGGGGTTTACCGACTGCTCGGCATTGTGCTCGGCGGTACCGTCAGTCTGATCGTGGGCCAGTTCCTTAATGTAGGGGGGCTATCCATTCTGCTGATCCTGCTGATCGGAATCGGGATCGCCACAGCTTGTCGTCTGAATATGCAAGCTGTCTCGCAGATTGGTGTCACTTCCGTGCTGGCTCTTACCTTTTATCAGGATAATTATGTACTATGGAGAGTGGCAGAGACCTTAATCGGTGTGGCAATTGCCCTCGTTATAAATATGATTATTGTGCCTCCTAAAGGATTCGTCAAGATCAAAGGCCTAGCATTCGAAGGAAGCTTGCTGCTAGCCGATGCGTTAAGCGGCTTGGTTCCCGGTGGACGGGGGTTCTCTCAGGCTTCCGCAATTTTGGAACGCTCGGGAGAACGACTGGCGCGCAGCGGCCAACAACAGAAAGAAATGCACTATACCGTGTCCCATTACCAATATCGCGGTGAGCTAAACAGCTTGACACAGGCCACGAAACATCTGAAGGTGATCCATTCCTATGTTAAGGAAATCTCCACAGAGCTCCAGCTTCTGCCAGCGCGTTATGCCGCTACTGATTGGATGGCCGAGGTCGTAGAGGCTACCGCTGATTGTATTGCCCTTTTCGGGACCAAAACCTTGTCTGACGCTGAATGCCAACGTTCCCTGCCAGAATGTCTGCACCGTGCCCGTGACCTGCAGCTAGCCTGCTTTGCAGAGCTGCAAGGACAATGCTCGCTAAGTGTCATCCGTGACCTTGGTGCCGTCTTCTCTCACTTAAACCGCGTGCTTGAAGAAGTTGAACAGGCTGACTTCGCCGCGCTTTCGGCCGCACCGCAGCGTGCCACTGCCAAAGCTGAAAAAGCACATGCCTTACGTTTTCCAAGCAGAAACGGCTTTACCGAGCGCACCCGTTTCTCGGAGAAATAAGAAGGACGCTCCACAAGCAATAGCTTGAGAGCGTCTTTTGTTTTGCCAATAAACAGTTATTCGCCTTCCACATCCAGCGTCCTACTCCTTCAAGCTTTGAACTGCGGTCTGTCCATATCAAAGATTCGGCCAATCGCAGCATAGGAAGCACCTGCCAGACGGCTTACCGGCTTCAGCTTGCCGATATCGATGCGGCCATTCTCATAAAGCTCATCGTCAATATAGAAACCAATGACCTCACCAATGATCATGTCACAGTGACCTAATTCCACATGCTGTGCCAAGCGGCACTCCATGGCGATTTTGCATTCCTGAACCCGCGGAACCTTTACCGCTTGTCCGGGAGTTGTAGTAAGTCCAGCAAGTTCAATTTCACTAATCCCGCTGGGCGCATTAATGGAGGTATGGTTAATAGCGGCGACATTATCCTCGTCTACGATATGCACGATAAACTCCTTGCTGGCCAGAATGTTACGGGCAGTATCCTTCATTTCTCTATTTGGCTTCCGCACACATGAGAACATAATCATCGCTGGATCATCATTCACTATATTAAAAAAACTGAACGGGGCGGCGTTGACCACCCCTGCTTCATCTAGCGAGGTTACAAAAGCTATCGGTCTTGGCACAATGCTGCCGATCAGCAGCTTGTAGTTGTCATGAACCGTTTGCTCGTCCGTACGAATAAACATGAAAGTTCCCCCTTTTTCTAAGTACGGAACTGCTTAGCGGTCCGCCCTATTCTTACATTCACCATAACAATACTGCTGACTATCAGCAGTAGGCCAACCACCAGATTCCAGGTGATCTGTTCATTTAATAATACTACGCTTGCGCCTATGGAAATCAATGGGATCAAAAAAGTGAACGAGCCTACCTTACCGGCTTCTCCTTCATTAATCAGCTTAAAGTAAACCAGCCAACCCAATGCAATAACGAAAATGGCAATAAACAGCGTGTTTAAAACAAAGGAAGAATTCCAGGTGATATCCGTCCATTGCTCTGTCACCGAACCGAAGATTAGCAGAACAACCCCGCCGATTGTAATCTGCATCGCTGTCATCCATAACATATCCACTCTTGCTGCGTTCCGTTTCAGATAGATCGTACCCAAAGCCCAACTCAAAGCACTGGCCAGTGCAAGTATAATACCGGAAAGTGAAATACTGCCGGTAATGCCTCCGATACTGAGTGAAGCTACCCCGAGGAAACCAAGCAGCAGACCGGTCATTTTGAGGCCGTACATACTTTCTCCCAGCCAGAGCCAGGAGAAGATACCGAGCAGCACAGGCTGCAGAAATACGATTGACGAGAACAGCCCTGCAGGTACATATTGCAAACCAATGGTCTGAAAACCATAATAGAAAACAATGCTTAATACCGCCGAGGTAAGATAAATCGGCCAAAGCTCCTTGAAGCGAAGCGCTTGTAGCTTCGGCAGTGCGATCAGGATTAGAATGAGGCCGCCAATGACCGTCCGGATTCCTGCAAATAACAAGGGCGGAGAGTAGTCCAGAGCAATTTTGGAAAGAGGCCAATTGATGCCCCATACTACTACCAGAAAGATAAGAAGCATAACGGATTTCTGCTGCTGAGACATGTGCTCACTCCTTGTCTATGATTCATTCCAAATGATACAATACATGTACTCATAAATAAAATGAATTATAATCATAAGGGGCATACCATTTCTGATATGAACAACAACCAAATCCGCTTATTTGTCAAAATTGCTGAGAGCGGCAGCTTCACCAAAGCCGGCCAGGAATTGAATATGACCCAACCCGCAGTCAGTCGGGCTATCGCCTCCCTCGAATCAGAGCTAGAGGTGAAGCTGCTGCTGCGTGATCGTCGTAATGGCCTGATGCTGACTGATATCGGCAAGCGCATCCTTGTTGTTTTCCGGGAAATTCTCATGGGCTTCGATAAGGTTCATCAGGAGATCTGCGCAGAAAAAGGCCTGGAGCAAGGGAGTATCCGGGTTGGTGCGTTTCCGGCGGCATCCGCTCATTTTTCCCCAAAAATTATTAGCTCGATCGCCCGAAAATATCCCCATATTGAGATCCAATTGCATGAAGGCTCCATCGCCGAGGTCAAGGAATGGCTGGAATCCCGCATCATTGATATTGGTTTAATTATCTCCCCGTATGGGGAATTTGAAACCATTCCCTTATATAGAGAAAAGCTTTATGCAGTATTAAGAGACGACCACCCCTTGCAGCAGAAATCCGTCGTCTGTGTCCAGGATCTGGCGAATGAACCGATTTTGCTCTGCAGAGCTGGCTATGAAACGCCGGTGGTAGATTTATTTAACCGAAGCGGCAGCATTCTGAAGGTGAAATATGAGGTCAATAATTATGCTACAGCGCTTAATATGATTCAGGAGGGCTTGGCTGTTGGCGTGATGTCTGAACTGTCATTGTTATCATTGCCTCCTAATGTAGTGGTCCGGGAGCTGGAGCCTGAAGCCTACAGAGATATCCATCTCGCGGTAAATTCACTGGCAGAGTCGTCGATTGCGGTTAAGTTATTCATAGAAACTGCCTTGCAGCTATTCACCAATAAGTAATTTAAAAAAGGAGTGTAAACTATGAAATTTCATCGGCTTGGAAACAGCGGACTGCAAGTATCCGCTTTGGGTCTCGGGACGAATGCCTTTGGCAAACGGGCGGACCAGGAGACTTCAATCGGAATTATTCATGCGGCGCTGGAGCACGGAATTAACTTTATCGACACCGCCAATATTTATGCAGGCAGCGAGTCGGAGCGGATTATAGGTCTGGCCCTTATGGGCAGACGGCAAAATACGGTGCTGACCACCAAAGCAGGTTTGATACGTAGTGTTGGCCCCAACGGAAGCGGCTCCTCGCGCCATCATCTGATGCATGAACTGGAGGACAGTCTCCGTCGTCTGAAGACTGACTATGTCGATCTGTACCAGATCCATACCTTTGATCCCAACACACCACTGGAAGAAACACTGCGTGCGCTCGATGATATGGTTTCTGCGGGGAAAGTACGTTATATCGGGGCCTCCAATTATGCAGCGTGGGAATTGATGAAGGCACTTGGAATTGCTGAAGCACGAAATTTCACCAGATTCATTTCCATCCAGTGTAGTTACTCCCTTGCTGATCGTACACCAGAGAATGAGTTAATCCCGCTGTGTCTCGATCAGGGAGTTGGAGTGATCCCTTACTTCCCGCTGGCTGGCGGGATTCTCACAGGAAAATATTCGATTAACGGCGCAGTACCTGTTGGTTCTAGAGCCGATACCGATCCTAATTTCAACAGATTCCTGAGCGCTGACCGAATAGAGCTTGGAGATACGATTAGCGGAATGGCCCAGGAGCTGGGTACCTCCTCCACAGCGTTATCTTTAGCCTGGCTAATGAATCGGCCCACTGTTTCCACTGTAATCGTTGGCGCCACACGCGTACAACAGTTAGAGGAGAATTTGCAGAGCAGCAAGCTTACTCTAAGTACTGAAACCTTGAATAAACTGGATGAAGCCAGCCAACCTTTCCGTCACGGCGAGCCGTTCGCGGTCTACCGACTTCCTAAGCAATAAGCTGGCCTCTAACCGAAAATGAATGGTACCTCGCTATAATCTCAAACAAAAAATCGGCCTATGGTCTGCAGCTCCAACAGGGAGCGTACAGAATCACAGACCGATTTCGTTGTTATTATAAGGTTATACCACTGCCATAAATTGCTTCATATCCTCTTCTACACTACCAATACCACTTATTCCAAAGTTATCGACCAGCACTTTAGCCACATTAGGGGATAAGAACGCTGGCAGAGTTGGGCCAAGATGAATATTCTTCACACCCAGATGCAGCAGCGCCAGCAATACGATTACCGCCTTCTGCTCATACCAGGCAATGTTGTAGGAAATCGGCAGCTCATTAATATCCTCCAGGCCAAAAACTTCCTTCAGCTTCATCGCAATGACGACCAAAGAATAAGAATCGTTGCACTGACCGGCATCAAGCACACGCGGAATGCCACCTATACTCCCAAGCTCCAGCTTATTATATTTATACTTCGCACAGCCCGCCGTAAGAATCACTGTATCTTCCGGCAGTTCGGAAGCAAAATCTGTGTAATAATCCCGACTCTTCATCCGGCCGTCACAGCCTGCCATCACAAAGAACTGTTTGATGGCACCTGTTTTCACAGCATCTACGACCTGATCTGCCAGGCCTATGACAGCTGCATGGGCAAAGCCACCAATAATTTCACCAGTTTCAATTTCAGTTGGAGCCGCACAACGTTTGGCCTGCTCCACGAGAGCAGAGAAATCCTTCGCTCCGTCAGCACCGGCCGGAATATGCTTCACACCAGGGTATCCGGTATGACCTGTTGTATACAGACGGTCTACATAGCTATCCTTTGGCGGCACGATACAATTGGTAGTCATCAGAATCGGTCCATTAAAGCTTGCGAATTCCTCCGTCTGCTTCCACCAGGCATTACCATAGTTGCCTACGAGATGATCGTATTTCTTGAAAGCCGGGTAATAATGGCCAGGCAGCATTTCGCTGTGTGTGTATACATCGACTCCGGTACCTTCTGTCTGCTTCAGCAGCTCTTCCATATCCAATAGATCATGCCCGCTGATCAGAATCCCAGGACGGCTACCTACCCCGATGTTGACCTTGGTAATTTCCGGATTTCCGTAAGTGGTTGTATTGGCCCGGTCCAGCAGCGCCATCACATCGACGCCAAATTTACCACATTCCATAACGAGAGCGATCAGCTCTGCCACGCCCAAATCGTTATCCAAGGTGGCCGCTAATCCTTTTTCCATAAACACATGTACGCTATCTTCGTGATAACCGAGTACAGCCGCATGCTCCATATAAGCTGCCATACCCTTCAGCCCATAGGTCAACAGCTCGCGTAAGGAACGGATATCCTCATCACCTGTGGACAGAACACCTATGTTTGCCGCTTTAGCTTCCAGCTCTGCATCGGTTCCCGGAGTCCATAATGCAGCATCATGAGCTCCCAAAGGAATCGTTGCTTCCGTGCCGTCCAATCTGGACTTCCACTGGTTCCGCAGCGCAATGCCCTCTCTTACTCTAACAATAAATCCTTCACGATCAAAGTTAGCATTGGTTATCGTGGCGAACATACTCTCAGCGATGAATCTTTCCGTTGCCAAATCTGTTAGGCCGAGCTCCCGGCCTTGTATTGCATAAATGGAGATCCCCTTCAGCGTATACAGCAAAAGGTCCTGCAGATTGGCAACCTCACTGGTCTTACCGCAGACTCCTTGAATGGTACAGCCTGTTCCTTTAGCTGCTTCCTGACATTGAAAACAAAACATGCTGCTCATTGTACGTTCGCTCCTCTGTTAACCTAATGTTTACATCTGTTATCCATTGTAGTAGACTGGCGTCAAACAATCGGTAACAGTTGTTACCAAAGAGGATAAACTCGGAGGATATATGAGCCCAGACCCTGCCACACTGCAAGCCTGTCTTCTATTCCGCGGAAAGTCGGTCGAAGAAATTCAAACTCTACTGCAAACCATGGTTTACAATGTCAGATTCTGCAATAAGAACGAGTTGATCCTCTCTGAAGGTGAAACAGCCGATAGGCTGGGTATCGTTCTGTCCGGTCGAGTAGAAGTCCAGAAAATCTATCCTAATGGCAACAGTGTCACGATTGCCCGCTTGGGTGAGGGGCAGACTTTTGGTGAGGCTGTATTGTTTCGCAAAGAGAACTTTTTCCCGGCCACGGTGACCGCAGCGGAACCGTGCCACGTCATGTTCATCAGCAAGCAAGAGTTGCTGCGACTGTTCTCTGCCGATACAGATATGCTATCTCACTATATAGAGAACCTGTCGGAGCGCCTGGTGATGGTCAATCGCAAAATAGAAATCCTCTCTGCCGGGACCCTGCGGCGGCGGATTGTCTTTTATCTGCTGGAGCAAGCGAAACTACAATCCTCCGACTCGATCAGACTTCCTTTCGGCAGAAAGGAATGGGCGGAGCAGCTGAACACAGCACGACCCTCTCTATCCCGTGAAATCGGGTATCTGCGCGATAGCGCTTGGATTGATTTTCGAGGTCGCATCATTACTCTGTTGGACCGGAAGCAGATGCAGAACTGGTTGGAGAACAATGAATAAGGAATGCTGTTAAGAGAGCATTAGGTGGAGGGATATAAATGATACAACAGACAGCCGAGAGCATAGACAAGATGCTTGCGGAGCATAAACAGTTCTACAACGGCGGGCGTACGAAAGAAATTACCTTCCGGCTTCAGCAGCTGCAGAAGCTTAAAGACAGCATTAAGAAATACGAGGGTCGTATCATTACCGCCTTATATCAGGATTTGCGCAAAAGTGAGTTTGAGGCCTATGCTACAGAAATTGGCTTCACGCTGGACAGCATTGGTTCTATGATGAAGCATCTAAGGCGCTGGGCCAAGCCCATAAAGGCCCGATCACCACTGCATTTGTTCCCTTCCAAAAGTTATGTAATCAGCGAGCCCTATGGAACAGCGCTTATTATCGGCCCCTTTAATTATCCGTTTCAATTGCTGATTGAACCGTTAATTGGCGCGATCGCCGCCGGAAACTGTGCCGTCCTCAAGCCTTCCGAGAGTACACCCAACGTCTCAGCAATAATCGAGGAATTGATCAAAGAGGCCTTTGAGCCACAGTACATCCGACTTGTGCAAGGTGAGAAAGAAACAACACACTTATTGATCCATGCCAAGTTTGATTATATTTTCTTTACCGGGAGTGTGCCTGTAGGCAAGCTTGTAATGGCAGCAGCAGCCCATAATCTTGTACCCGTAACGCTTGAGCTTGGCGGGAAAAGCCCGGTTATTGTCGATAAGACGGCTAATCTTGACGTAGCCGCGAAACGAATTGTTTGGGGAAAGTTAGTCAATGCAGGTCAGACCTGTATCGCACCGGATTATATGCTGGTCCATAGTGAAATCGCAGGCGAGCTGATCTCCAACATCAAACAATGCATCACCAATTTCTATGGAACAGATATTCAGCAGAATCCTGATTATGGGCGCATCGTAAACGAACGCCAGTTGCACAGGCTCGAGAGCATGATTGAAGCAGATCGAACGAAGGTTATCATGGGCGGCACCGTTGTAGAAGCGGATCTTTATATTGAACCCACTCTGCTCTACCCTGTGACCTGGAATGACCGTTCAATGGAGGATGAAATCTTCGGACCTATTTTGCCTATTATAGAATATCGTGAACTGGATGAAGCCATACAGAGTATTAACGATCACCCGAAACCACTGGCATTATATCTGTTTACAGAGGATAAACAGGTGGAGCAAGAGGTACTTGGCCGGGTTTCTTTCGGGGGAGGTTGTATCAACGATACAATCTCGCATGTTTCGAACACTTATATGCCCTTTGGCGGCGTTGGCAACTCGGGCATCGGCGGATACCATGGGCAACATAGCTTTGCTGTATTTTCCCATCGCAAGAGCATCGTCAAGAGAAGCACTAGAATAGACTTCGGCATCGTTTACCCACCCTACGGCAACAAAGTAAAGCTGGCGCGGAGGCTGTTAAAATAAGATTATATTTCAACAAAAGAAACGGTTGTCCCTCAGCCACAACTGGCTGCTGGAACACCCGTTTCTTTTGTCATATTACACAGATTGTCTTAGCTTACCTTTCTCCCATCAACCCATTCCATAACATCGTTCTGCGGGATCGGCCTGCTGATAAAGTAGCCTTGGATCTTATCGCAGCTGGTGCGCTCGAGGAAGGCCAGCTGTTCTGGCGTTTCCACCCCTTCTGCCGTAACCTTTAACCCCATGTCATGTCCTATCGTCACGATTGACCGGGCCAAGGACATACTATTCGGTGAGTCAATGCTGTCAATAAAGGATTTATCAATCTTCAGCGTAGTGATGGGCAGTTGCTTCAAATAGCTGAGGGAGGAATATCCTGTTCCGAAATCGTCCAAGGCAATCCCGATCCCTTTTTTCTTCAGAAAATTCAACTTAGTGCTGATGATCTCAAAGGATTCCATAAAGATCGACTCTGTGATTTCCAATTCGAGATATTCAGGCGCTAATCCTGTTTCCTGCAGAACAGCTAGCACCATCTCCGTAAAGTTATCCAGCATCAGCTGAATCACCGAGATATTGACTGATATATGATAACCTTCATACCCTTTCCCATGCAGGTCTTTAATGAACTGGCAGGCGGTCCGCAGCACCCATTCTCCGATAGGTACGATCAAGCGGCTATCCTCCGCAATTTTGATAAAAGAGAGTGGCGACATAAACCCGAGCACCGGACTATGCCAGCGTAACAAAGCTTCAAATCCCCAGAGTTGATCTGAACCGACATCAACTAACGGCTGATAATGCAAGGAAAGCTCATTATTCGAGATCACATTTCTTAAGTTCTTCTCAATAATCATCCGATCATCGAAATGCTGCTGCATCGCTTTTCCATAAAGAACGTAAGAGCCTTTACCCGCCTCTTTTGCTTTGTACATCGCGATATCAGCATTCTTAAGCAACTCCTCCGCATTATCTCCATCCTCGGGATATTGGGAAATCCCAATACTCGTAGAAATATGAACAATACTTTCATGCAGCTTGAAGGGTTCCTTAAAGCCCTGAACCAGGGACTCCGCATAGGTGAGGACTTCGGCAGAATTATTTAAATCTTTTAATAAAATCACAAATTCATCACCGCCGAAACGGAAATGACTACTTCTTCCATCCGACAGTTCTAGCAGCCGCTCCCCAACCTTAACCAGCAGTTCGTCGCCAAAGCTATGTCCCATCGTATCATTTATATATTTGAAATCGTCGATATCCAGAAAGAACAAGGCACCTCGTCCACCGGAATGTTCCTGTACAAAATTTTCCAATTCCTCAGATAACGAAAGCCGATTTGGCAGACCACTTACCACGTCATTATAGGCCAGCACCCGATATTTCTCTTCACTATTCTGCAGCAGTTCCTGATTCTCCACTACCTTGTTATACTGCTCCACCAGTTCATCCTGCAGAGCCGTGAGCTCCTCGTAAGTCGATTCAAGTTCCTGATAGCTCATCTGCAGCTTGTTCTCAACACCCTTGCGGTCCGTCACATCCGTCATGGAGCCTGCGAAGCGGATATAACCACCAGTTGCATTCCGCAATATCTTGCCTCTAGCCTGAAACCACTTATATTCACCCAACTTGCTCCGCAGCCGATACTCGCTGTAATAATAGGTGGAAAGACCCTCCAAATGTTCACTTCTCCTACGGGCCTCCTGATCGGCATCTTCAGGATGAATAATATCCTTCCAGCCCTTATGGCTTTCGTCAATCTCATCCCGTTCGTAGCCCAACAGCTCGTACCAGCTATCAGAGAAATAGTAGATCATCGTCGACATATCCACATCCCAGATAACCGCATCAGCCCCAAATGCAGCCAAGCTAAAGCGTTCATTGCTTCTTTCCAAATTTTTGCGCATGCGTTTAACCAACTGTACATAAAATAGCAGGATAAGTATGAACGCTAGTAGTATAGTGAATGCACCGATGATGCTAAGTACCAGACCTTTATAGGTGTCATAAAAAGAAAAAGGTTTATTCACGACCTCGCTGCCCTTCGGCAGCTGTTGCAGTGAAATATCGAAACGCTGCAACTCCCGATAATCAAATACTTTCCGTGCTATATTGTCTGTGACAATCGGGATCTGGTATGTGCTTTCACCCTGTAGGACACGAAGTGCCATATTAGAAGCTGTATGTCCCTGGATTTTCCCACTGATCATGCTCCCACCAAATGCTCCATGATTTAAGCCGAAATCATACATGTGATAGACAGGGACGCTGCTGTTCTGGCCAAGCTCACTGGAGAAACGGTCGAATTCAGTAATTCTACCAGTAGAGTCACTAAAATATGTAGTCATGAGAATAATGCTATCCGAAGAAAGAGTAGATGCTTTCTGCATAATTTGTTCATTGGAGAAATGATTCATGGGGAAAATTTGCAGCCCAAGATTCAGAGACAAGAGCTTATCAGTAACTATTTTACCCGTGGTTAGTCCACTTTCTGAATTATCAAATACAACATAAACGTTCTGTATGGAGGGATTAATCTCCAGCGCCATTCTTATAGTTTCTGTAGGATCAATTTCTTCAATGATCCCAGTAATATTACTGGGGTCTTTAATACCGTCATAGCCAAGTTGATTGACACCACTGAATATAATCGGAGCATTGTCCAGAATATCTTCACGGTATTTTATGGCGAAATTCAGAGCGCTATCATCTGTGGTCATGATAACGTCAATATGTATAGCAGCATATTTGAATTGGATCATTTCGTAGAACTGCTCCCAGCTGGCGTCGCTCGGATAACGTTTCCAGTCCATATATTCAGTGTAAATAATCGGTATCTTCTCAGCACTCTTAAGCTGCTCTTCTATCCCGTTACTCTGATCATCTGTCCAGGCAAAACCATTGTGATACGAATTAAGAATCAACACATTCTGGGTGGAGGAATCGGTCTCTTCTGCGCTTGCCAACATTGGCTGATAGAGTGTTACAGTAAGCAAAATTAGTAATAATATCAGCCAAACTCTTGTAATCCCCTGATGTGTTCTTTCTATACCCATAAGCACACTCCCATTCATCTATGCTCAAAGTTATGCTTCTATCAAATAAAACGGGAAGTTCGACATTCTATTCATTCGGTACCTCTTCATTTCATTATATGAAGAAAATTTATGGATTGATAGCTTCATATCTCTAATCATATGTTTATTTAACGTATAGTTACTTCACTTAGTAAACGATTTAATTCTTTAAAGAGAGGTAGTGCTGTTTATGCCCCCTATCGACAATCTATACTTATTGTTATCGGAATTTCCCGCTTCCTTTTGTAGCTTAACTTATGCTGAGGTAACGGAACCACATGCGGAAGGAAAGTGGTCAAGACTGCAAATTCTTGGCCACCTGTGCGACTCTGCCATTAACAATTTATCCCGCTTCATAAAGGTTCAGTACGAGCCTCAACCTCTCCCCCTCACTCCATATGATCAAAACCAATGGATGGACGCTCAGCAGTATAGCAAAACTTCTCCCGAAGACATCTTAAATCTTTGGGTCAGTCTGAATCAAACGGTCCTGAGAGTGATTTCAAATCTGACGCCTACTCAGTTATCCCTAGTTTTTCAGCTCCCTCAAGGCGGCACTGTCACACTCGAATGGTTAATTGAAGATTATCTTCAACATATGAAGCACCATCTGGAACAGATAATTCCGGAGAATGCTTAGGGTAAGTAGCACATCATAAATACCCCGTCTCATCTTCCCTTGTCGGATGAAGAGCCGGGGTATTCGTCTATGCTAGCAGCTTCTGTAGCTTGGTCACAGTCAGTTCAATCGTTGAGGCTAGCAGCAGATCTGCAGCGCCCAACTGCTCAACGCTTCCAATACCGACTGCTTTCATTCCGGCGGCTTGGATCGCCATAACCCCTGCCGCTGCATCCTCAACACCGATACAGTTACAAGGTGGAACATCCAACATCTCTGCGGCCCTCAAGAAAATCTCCGGATCAGGCTTGCCCTTACGAATGTCCCCCGGGTCTGCTACGGCCTGAAACCAATGTCCGGCCTCTAGACGTTCCAGTATCAATGCTGCATTCTGACTGGCCGAGGCCAATCCGACAGCTATTCCCTGCTCCTGAAGGCTAGTTAACAGTTCGGCGATACCTGGCAGCAGATCAGCCGGAGTAATGCGCTGAATCATCAGCTTATAGTTATCATTCTTCTGCTTCGCGAGCCGCTCCTTCTCTGCCTTGGTGAAGCTGAGACCGCTATTTTCCAGAATGATCTCCAGCGATTCCATTCGGCTTACGCCTTTGAGCCTTTCATTCTTGTCCCGGTCGAAAGGCACGTCCAACCCGTCTGCCAGTGTTTTCCACGCCTGATAGTGATACTCCGCAGAATCGGTGATGACACCATCAAGATCAAAGATAACAGCTTCCAGGTGCTTAGTAATTGGATAACGTACCGGCTCCGCTTGCGATAACATAATCGGATGTCCCTTATGACTGATCTCTAATCCGTCCCCTTCCAGCAGCGTATAGACTACTGCCTGCCGATCCACAAATATTTCGAGCAGTTGACCGTGATTGGTTATCTTAAAACGGTAGCTATCCCATTGTAAAGGCAGCACTGGATTAAAGGACAATTGTCCATTATAGAGGCGCATGCCCCCAAAGCCGTTCACGATGGACATCCATGAGCCTGACATCGCTGCCATGTGCAATCCGTCCTTGGCATTGTGGTTAATGTCATCCAGATCCATTCGTACCGTACGATCGAAATAGGAGTAAGCACCCTCCAAATCACCGATTTCAGCAGACATAATACTATGGATGCAAGGTGATAATGAAGAGTCGTGTGTCGTAAGCGGCTCGTAATAATTATAATTACGAATCTTATCCGCTAAGCTGAATTGATCTCCCAATAGAAACATCGCCATCACCAGATCCGCCTGCTTCAGTACCTGATGACGATAGATTACAAGGGGGTGGTAGTTCAACAGGAGCGGATATTTATCAGCTGGCGTGTTGTCAAAATCCCATTTCCTCTTGGTTAGGAAGGTATCGTCCTGTGCATAGATACCCAACTGCTCATCAAATGGAATAAACATCTTGGCGGCGGCTTCTAACCAGCCCTCTACTTCTTCCTCTGTGAGACCAATCTCACGCTGCAGACGTCCATAATCCTGTGGGTACTGATGCCGCAGGAATTCTGCCGTCTCATATGCGTAGTTGAACTGATCTTGTACCATCAGATTAGTATAGGCATTGTTGTTGACAATAGCCGTGTATTCATCAGGACCCGTTACGGCATCTATGCAGAAGGCTCCGTCTCTAGCTGGATTAAAATGACCCAGATCAGCCCAGAAGCGGGAGGTTTCGAACAGCATCTCCGCACCTTTGGTCACGAGAAACTCATTATCGCCCGTAGCAAGCACATACTGCTTAATGCCATAAGCGATATCGGCGTTGATATGCGCTTGCGCTGTGCCTGCCGGGAAATACGAAGAGTTCTCTTCCCCGTCAATCGTACGCCAAGGATAGAGGGCTCCCTTCTGCGACATCACTACGGCCCGCTCCCTTGCCTTGCCAAGCGTAGCATAACGGAAGTCCAGTAGAGAACGGCTGATCTCCGGTTGGGTAGATGTGAAGAAGGGCAGCATATACATCTCGGTATCCCAGAAATAATGTCCTTCGTATCCTTCACCAGTTAAGCCTTTGGCCCCGATGTTCGTCACGCTGTCGCGTCCTACCGATTGCAGCAGCTGGAAGGCGTTGAACCGAATTCCCTGCTGAAGTGCCGGGTCACCGTTGATCTCCACATCACTATGGCTCCAGAAGGTATCCAGATATGCCTGCTGCTCCTTGGCAAGATCCTCAAAACCGCTCTCCGCCGCCAGATGCAGCACATCAACACTCCGGTCCATCAGCTCATCTTCGGCATAATCCTTCGAAGTATGATAAGTAATGTATTTGGTTAGTGAGACGGTCTCACCGCTTGTTACCGGAACAACAAACTGCACAGACAGCCGTTCTTCCTCCAGCTGCTTACTCATTTCATAACCAGAAGCTGATTGCAGCTGGTGACTCATCGCTGTTAGCAGTGCGAACTGGGTATGCCGCGTTCGCTGCTTCATCCATACTAATGAGTCGTCTTCCCCTAATCCTGTAGCTTCAAGCAGCAGGCTGGGTTCGGAACTACCCGCTCCTAGACGGGGATCATCCGTAACCTCCGGTCTTTCAATATGGCCTTCCATTGCCGAGGTAAACGTGATTGTTCCCGCAAAATTCAATGCAGTGACCGCATAATGGATCGCAGCCAAATGCTTATGCTGCAGCGCCACCATCCGTCGAATTGTAAGTAACACGCGATGACCGGCGGGCGATTCCCACTCAATCACCCGGTGTAGAATGCCGCTCTTCATGTCCAGCTTTCGCTCAAAGCGATGTACCTGCCCGCTGTTCAAATGAAAAGGCTGGCCCTCAATGTTCAGCTCGATAATCTGGGCATTGGTAACATTAAGCATCGCTTGGTTACGGGAAGGATATCCATAGGCTCCTTCCGGATATACAATCGGTTCAGAATCGAAAAATCCATTCAAATAATTCCCTGTAACCGATGACCCTGCCTGCCCGTGATATCCTTCTTCAAAATTACCACGCAGGCCAATATATCCATTGCCGAGAGCGAATACGCTCTCGCTTCGTTGATTGTTCTCATCATCATAGGCATCCTCACCGAGGCTCCACTCCCGGTAAGGGTATAATGCTGCCGGATGTTCGTATGGTTTCATCTTCATCTCTATAACGCTCCTCCTGATAGCGGACATCTTTTATACATATTCAATTGATTGAAATCAGCCTTTGATCGATCCGCCCATAAGGCCTCTGACGAAATACTTTTGCAGCAGGAAGAAAATAGCGAGCGGCATCAGCATGGAGATAAAAGCAGCTGAAGTGAGCAAATGCCAGTCATTGCCGCGTGAACCGACGAGATCAGCGATTTTCATCGACATAACCTGCACGGACGGCTGGTTGCCAATGAAAATGAGCGACACCAGATAATCATTCCACACCCAGAGAAACTGGAAGATTCCGATGGAAGCTAGTGCAGGCACAGACAACGGAAGAATCAGCTTGCTAAAGATGGTGAAATGACTTGCGCCGTCCATAAATGCCGATTCGAACAGATCCTTCGGCAATTGGCTGATAAAGTTATACATAAAGTACGTAACGAGCGGTAAACCAAAGGCGGTATGCGCCAGCCAGATGCCCAAATAACTTCCGTTTAGGCCAAGCGCGGTATAATCCTTAAGCACAGGAATAAGAGCAACCTGAATCGGGATTACGAGCATGGCGATAATGATGACGAATAGGGTTTTACGGCCCGGAAAACGCAGCCAGGCAAAAGCGTATGCGGCAAAGGAGGCGATCAGCACCGGAATAACCGTTGCTGGAACGGCAATCGTGAGTGTATTCCAGAAGGCTTGCGACAAGCCTGTGCCCTTCTGTATAGTTTCACTACCGTCAGCTTCTTTGAGCTTGTATTCCTTACCGGTTAGCACATTATTGTAATTGTCCAGCGTAAGGTCTGGCTTCACCTTCCAGCCCTGCTCCTGGGAGTTAACCGTGCGCGCTCTGCGGTTCTCCCAGATCAGACGGCTGTCGTCTGCCTTAACGCCAGCTTTTAGCTGGTCGTCTGTATATGTCTTGCCATTTACCTCAATCGGCCCCCGTAAATCCACATCCTTGGACAGCTGGATGGTATCCCCGGCCTTCCATTCCTGATGAGGGAATACCTTCCACCAACCTGTTTGCAGAATATCAGCCGCTGGACGGAAGGACGAGACAAACAGTCCAAGTGTCGGAAGCAGCCAGATCACACAGATGATTCCAAGTACGATATTAACAACCGTCTTACTGCCCTTTTTCTTCTTTTTGCCGACCATTAGAATCCCCCCTGCTTGCGGAACTGACGCAGATTAATAATAATTACCGGCAAGACTGCGATCAGCAGAACGATAGCCAGCGTTGAACCATAACCGAAATTACGGTACATAAAGAATTGCCGGTAGAACTGGGTCGCTACCACTTCTGTATCGTATTGACCACCCGTCATCACCATGACGACGTCAAATATTTTCAACGTAAAGACGATAATCGTCGTTGTGACCGTCAGAATTGTGGCTGAGATGTATGGAATCATAATCTTGAAAAAGATGGATACTTCTTTAGCGCCGTCCACTCGGGCGGCTTCCATAATATCTTCGGGAACTCCTTTAATTGCTGCTGAGAAGATTACCATTGCGAAACCCGTCTGCATCCAGATCAGAATAATGATGAGGAAGAAGTTATTCCACGGCTGAATCATACTCGTCCACGCCTGTGGTTCACCACCGAAATAAGTAACAATTGCATTAAACAATCCGATTTGGCTATCGCCTGGTTGATAGTAGTAAATGAATTTCCAGATTACACCCGCAGCTACAAAGGAGATCGCCATAGGCATGAAAATAATGGACTTGGCAAGTTTCTCATAACTGCTGCGGTCAGCAAGAATGGCAATTAACAGCCCGAAGGTCACACAGGCCAGCGTTCCTACGAATACCCAAAGTAGATTATTGCGCAGCGCTGTCGCCATCAGGTGATCAGTGAAGATAGCCGCATAGTTGCTAAGGCCTACGAACTTCTCAGAAGAGGCATCGAAGAAACTCAAATACAATGTGCGCAGCGCCGGTAGTACCAGCAGCCAGCCCAATATAATAACCGCCGGCCCTATAAAGACATAAGGGAGAACCCTTTTGCGAATATAATCAGGGTACTGCTCTACCGCCCAGGTGAGGGTATAGTAAATCAGATACACACCCAGAACACCCCAAAGAACAGCAAGCACCGCTGTCAGTAGCGGATTTATTGTCGAATCACGAAAAAACATAAAGATCAGGCCATTAACAACGATATTGGCTAACAATATTCCAATAGATAACAGCACCGCCCGAAGGCTGACTCTTTGCTTTGTTTGTGCCATATTAGCTTCCTCCTCTAAGTTTTGCAGAGCAAAACTCTCTTCGAAATAAGCATTGAAGATCATCTTTAAAAAAACAAAAAGAGGGGCGGATTACCATCGCTGCTCGCTGCCCCTCTTTTTGAATAAAGTGTTCTAACTTCTACCGCTTAGTTTTTCCAGCCGGATTGAATTTGTTCAAGTGCCTGATCCAACGTAGCTGTACCACTTACATAGTCGGTCATACCTTTCCAGAAAGTACCTGCGCCTACTTTACCTGGCATCAAGTCAGATCCGTCGAAACGAAGGGTAGAAGCATCTTGTACCAGTTTCGCCATCCGACGGTCGGATTCAGAGCTGTACCAGTCTAGGGAAGCATCGTTCATTGGCGCGATTACGCCACCGGATTGTACCCAAGTCTTGATGGATTCACCCGTTGTGAAGAATTCCATTACCGCACGAACTTCAGGACGATCATTGAACATAGCGTAAATATCGCCTGCTACAAGTACTGGCTTGCCATATTGCGGATCAATGGAAGGAAGGTAGAACCAATCATAATCTTCATCAACCTTCGCCGTTTCTGGGAAGAAACTTGTAATGAAGTTACCCATCAAGTTGAACCAGGCTTTAGGCGGATTCTCGAACATCGGTTTTGGAGCATCCCCAAAGGCTGTAGTTACGATTGATTTAGTGCCGCCATATACATAATCCTTGTTGAGCCAAATTTTGGACATGACTTCAACCGCGTTTTTCACTTCAGGAGAGGTGAATGACAATTCGCCTTTAACCCATTTGTCATAATTCTCTGGTGTAGTGGTACGCAGCATAATGTTTTCTACCCAGTCCGTTGCTGCCCAGCCAGTTGCTGCGCCGCTTTCAATACCAATACTCCAGGCAGGATCACCGTCTTTAGCAATTTGTTCAGTCAAAGCCATCATTTCATCCCAAGTTTCAGGAACCTTATAGCCTGCTTCATCAAATTGTTTCTTCGGATACCACACCAAGCTCTTCACGTTACTGCGGTTCCAGATACCGGCCATAATCTTGCCGTCTTTGCCGTCCATTGTCGACATATCAAGCCAACTCTTATTGTAGTTAGCTGCCAATTTGGCCTGATCCAGCACGCTGGTCAGATCCACAACCTTGCCGGTCTTAGCAATAGAAGCCAACAGTCCTGGTTGCGGGAAATCCGCGATATCAGGCGCATTGCCGCCATCAACCCGTATGTTGATCGTAGCTTCGAACTCTTTCGAGCCTTCATACTGGATATCGATTCCTGTTTTTGCTTCAAAGTCTTTGATGCTGCTCTCAAATTTCACTTGGTCGGCATCTACGAATGGTCCGAACATGGTTACCTTTGTTCCTTTATAGTCACCCTTCATCGCTAGTTCCAGTGGAGTGCCCGCAGTGTCCGCACTGGCATTGTCTGTTGATGCTTGGTTGTTATCAGTTGTTGCAGCATTAGTTGCCGCTGGTGGGTCAGTCGCTGCAGCCGTATTGTTATTATTACCCCCGCCGCATGCACTCAGCATTACTGAGAAGGATAAACACAGCGCCAAAGCCAATGACATTGTACGTCCCGAAACTTTTTTCATTTTTTCATACATCCCCTTATCATTTGTAATAGAGAATCTCATTTTATTCCTAGCATCACGGTTTTATCTCCGATTGGCTGGTGATCACCCCCTTGCAAAGCTTTTCACAAAAAGATCAAACAGATTATCGATCATTCGTCTATCCGACAAAATAATACATTAATAACGCTTACATTTCCATCATATCATAGAAAGCCCATGTTTCAACCCTAATTTCTTGATTGTTGCAATAAGTTTTATCGGTCTTGTTTCTACAGAATTACTAATATGCCACCAAATCAACTATTATTCTCGTAGTATTGAAAAGCTTTTCAAAATAGCCTGAGAGAAATGAGATGATCTCATTTTTCCCGTGACGATTCCCTTACAATCAGCTTATGCTCCAAATTCTCGCGTTGTATCTCAACTGTGCCGGTAGTCAGCAGCTCATGCAGCTTCTCTGCAGCACGGTAGCCTAACTCGTACATCGGTTGTGCAATTGTCGTTAACTTTGGAATGAACATGCTCGACATCCGCAGATTATCAAAACCGATGACTGACACCTGCCCTGGAACAAGAACGTTGCGATCCTTCAAATAAGAAATCGTACCCATCGCAAACTCATCAGCCACACAGAAAACAGCTGTCAATTCAGGATATGCAGTAAACAACTCATGAGCAGCTTGATAGGCATGTTCAAAGCGGTGATTGGCATATCTGATTTTCTCAATATTATGCTGAAGTCCATATTCAGTTAAGGCTCTTCTAAATCCTTCATAACGGGGTGGACCGGAAACTGAATTATCGTGGTTGAACCCAATCATGCCGATCTCTTTGTGCCCCAGTTCAATCAGAAACCGAACAGCGTCATACGCAGCTATTTCATCATCAATCTCTACAGAAGGAATGTCGAACTCATCGGAATGCGAGGATACCAACACAAAAGGAATCCTGCAGCCAACCAGCTTATCATGGTACTCCGGATAAAGGACATCACTGGCGAACACAATTCCATCCACCTGCTTCTCATGGAAGGTATCAATGTACGACAACAGCCGTTCCTTATCACGGTCAGTATTACAAATCATTAGACTATAACCTAGCTTGATGCATGCATCCTGCATTCCCCGGATCAAACCAGCGAAATAAAGGTTCTCGATATCCGGGATAAGTAAGCCTAGTGTAAATGACTTCTTATAAATCAGACCACGTGCGAACGCATTCGGTTGATATTGCAACTGCTCGATTGCTTCTATTACTCGGTTTCGCTTGCTCTCCACTACTGTGTTCGGCGCATTCATTACACGAGAAACAGTGCTGATAGATACCTCTGCCATTTTGGCGACATCTCTTATTGTTGGCTTCATAATGTTAACTTCCTTTTTAGAAAACCTTTTCAAAATTATTATAGCAAGGCCTTTAGAAAATGACAAGAGTATCTGTAAAACGCTTACAAATATATTTTTTATCAGTCTACGGAGTGCAAAACCCTCTCCTTTGTGAATATAAATCCTACTTTTATTGATTATTTGAAAAGCTTCTCAATCTACCTCCAAAGTACTATTAGCTTACTAAAAGTGTGTAAATAATTAAATAACATGGTATAGTTATTGGGTAGATCTATACCTATCTGCTAATAATAATAAAAGATGCGGACGCATCATTAATGGAGGGATTACATTGAAACAACTGCGGAACATTCCTATCTCCGTGCTGGACTTGGCTCCAATTGTGGAAGGCGGGACAGCGGCGGATTCTTTTCATAACTCTTTAGACTTGGCCCGACATGCCGAAGAGTGGGGCTATCACCGTTATTGGCTGGCGGAGCATCATAATATGACTGGAATCGCCAGCTCAGCCACTTCACTTGTTATTGGGCATATAGCTGCCGGCACAAGCAGCATACGCGTAGGCTCCGGCGGCATCATGTTATCCAATCATGCGCCGCTTGTCATAGCTGAACAGTTCGGTACACTTGAATCCCTATATCCTGGCCGCATCGACCTTGGCTTGGGCAGAGCTCCGGGTTCTGATCAGCCAGCGTCACGGGCACTTCGCCGTGGCCTCGGACATGATGGTGGTGAATTCCCCGAGCAGCTAAGTGAACTTAGAGCTTATTTCGACCCTGAAGGTGCCGGTTCACGTCCCCCAGGAGTACGAGCGGTTCCCGGCGAAGGCTTGGATGTGCCGATCTGGCTGCTTGGCTCCAGCGGCTTCAGTGCCCGTCTGGCTGGCCAGTTGGGCTTGCCGTTCGCTTTTGCCAGCCACTTTGCGCCTGAATACCTGCTTCCTGCACTAGACCTATACCGCAATAGCTTCCAGCCATCAGCAGCGCTTGCTAAACCACATGTCATGGTCGGGCTGGGAATTACAGCAGCAGAGACTACGGAGGAAGCCCGCAAATTAGCTACCTCCCAACAGCAGCAGTTCCTTAATATTATCCGCGGTCGTACCGGTAAGCTGCAGCCTCCGGTAGATAGCATGGATGGACTATGGACTATGCAGGAGAAAGCGATCATGCTGGAGAAACAGCAGTACTCCATCTCCGGCGATAAGGCCGCAGTTAAAGAAAGACTCCAACAGATCCAAGCGGAAACGGATGCCGATGAATGGATTATAGCCTCACAGATTTATGACCATTCCGCCCGTTTGCGCTCTTATGAGCTTGTGGCAGAGGCTATTAAAGAAAGCTAAGGTTCATGAGTTAATTATTCAACTAGAGGTTCAGGCAAGATGGAATTTGAACGCGAAGGTTTGACTTCGCTTCCGATATCCGTCTTGCCTTTTTTTTGAATACGCCAAACCTGAGTTCGTTCTTTATAAAACGCATACAGAACATAAAAAGTGTAAAAATAAAGATTAATTCGGAGCAATCTTCAGTAAACATTATATTATGTTTATATAATCGTTGTTTTTGCTGATTTTTTTACATATATGCTATTTTTCTTTATAATACATTTTGATTATACTGGAGATATTCGTTATAACGAACAATCCGCACCTTTGTCTATCTTAATCGACTTCTGTTCCACCGGGGATAATAACACTTTATGTTTATAGTAGTTCCGGTAGGAACCACCTTTCGACAAAGTGTGCAGAAATTCTAAACAGAGTATTTTGCCGGAAGCCCGTAGGATTTGGGGCCGCAGCAGAAAGGAGCGGGGAGTGAAGAAAAAATATCGCTCGGCGATAATATTCGCTTATGTCCTGATCGTTCTGGCAGGCCTCATATGGCACGCTGGTGGGGTAAGTGCAGAGGATACCATTAAGCTTACCGTAAATTCGCATACGACAAGTACCGCAACCATGAACAATATGGAACCGGGTGACGAGACGCAATCGGAATACACGATCATCAATGCAGGAAATGAGGCCTTCAATTATTATGTGGACTTCAAAATGTTGTCTGGAGATGTAGAATTGTACGATATTCTGCAGATGACACTTGAAAAAGAGGGAGTAATCATCTATTCAGGAGTTATGAGCAAGGCTACCGGCAGAGTAGCCATTGGTTCTTTGGCCGGAGGAGCACAGAACGTAATCGAAATGAAGGTGATCTTCCCGGCAGAGGCAGGCAACGAGTATCAGGGGAAGGCTGTGACTGTAGTTTTTGATTTCTCAGCTTCTGGGGAATCAAGTCCGCCAACCGAACCTAGTGCTGCACCAACCGCAACTGCATCACCTGTTCCATCAACCGAGCCTAGTACCGGACCTACAGCAACCGTTTCTCCAGAGGGACCGACCAGTCCGCAGGTTACGCCTGTAAACAGCCTAACACCAACATCAACACCAACACTCTCTCCCTCGCCTACTCCGATAGTAGGTGAAATTGTCGTCACCGACGCACCAGTTCCACTGGGAGGCAGCGATAGTAATGGAGGGAATACTCCTACTGCTACACCAGTCGCAGGCAGCACTACGACCGACAATGTAACAACACCATCACCTGACAATGAGATCGCAGTGCCCGATGATGAGCTTCCGCTCGGCACCTCTGATGCAGGGGATAAACTGCCGAACACCGCTGAGCCTTGGTATAACCTGATTCTCATCAGTTTGCCAATAGCTATTATTAGCGTAATGATTCTGCGCAGGCTGAGAACTAAAAGATAAAAAACATGCAGCTCAAAGTCTGGAGGAGAGAGTATGAAGAAGCGTTCCGGTCTCTTAATTGCCGTGAAACTCATCTTCATACTTTCTTTGTGTGTGTTGTTATATTCAGTGGTTCAGGTGATCAGAGCACCAATTGAAGCACACAATGCCTTGAATGAATGGTCGAAAAAGAGGGAGGAAGCCTCCGTACACACTTTGTCGCGCGAAGAAACACCTCTTCCCGAAGGCATGGTCAGTCCTGTCCAACGAAACTCAAGCTCCGCTCCAAGCTATACCGAAGGAGAAATTATAGGGGAGATCTCATTCCCCTCTATCCATAAGAAAGTTGCAATTGTGGAAGGTACCGGAAGTCGACAATTAAAGAAAGGAGCCGGACATTACAAAGGCAGCGCAGCTTTAGGTGGTATTGGTAACAGTGTACTGGCTGGTCACCGCGATACTGTATTCCGCGGCTTGGGAGAGCTGAATAAAAATGATCTGATTGAGGTAGAAACCGCAGACGGGAAATTTGTATACAAGGTCACTGGCAGCAGCATCGTAGATGGGCAGGAACGAGGCGCTATCAAGCAAAGTGCTGAACCAATCCTTACCCTGATTACTTGTTACCCATTCTCTTATGTTGGCTCAGCCCCGGATAGATATTTGCTTAC
This sequence comes from Paenibacillus monticola, assembly GCF_009664975.1. GTDB lineage: Bacteria > Bacillota > Bacilli > Paenibacillales > Paenibacillaceae > Paenibacillus_AQ > Paenibacillus_AQ monticola. The sequence goes on along the minus strand of NZ_WJXB01000004.1, from coordinate 278,613 downwards.
GGCGAAACTGGTTGAAGGGGATGAGACCTTGCCTGGATCGTGATACTATATACATACGAAGATGAAGAGGAGATGACAAGATTGAAGCAAGAAGTTATGGCACGTTTTATTTCCTATGCTCAAATGGATACACAATCGAATGAGGATAATGAGGTCTGTCCTTCCACTCCAGGACAGCTGGTGCTTGCGCATAAGCTGGTTGAGGAGCTTAAGCAAATCGGTCTGGTAGAAGTACAAGTGGACGAGTATGGTTATGTCATGGCCACTCTCCCGGCTAACAGTGAGAAGGAAGTTCCGACCCTCGGATTCCTGGCGCATCTGGATACTGCAACTGATTTCACCGGTAAGGATGTAAAGCCGCAAATCATCGAGAACTATGAGGGTACCGATATTGTTTTGAACAAAAACTTGAACGTAGTAATGTCCACGGAGAGCTTTCCTGAGCTATTGGAGTATAAAGGGCATACACTGATTACCACCGATGGCACAACCCTGCTTGGAGCAGACAACAAGGCCGGAATTGCCGAGATTATAACAGCCATGGTCTATCTTCTAGCACATCCGGAAATTAAGCATGGCAAGATTAGGGTCGCATTTACTCCTGATGAGGAGATCGGACGTGGACCACATAAATTTGATGTGGCCGCCTTCGGTGCAACCTATGCCTACACCGTGGATGGCGGACCGCTCGGAGAGCTTGAGTATGAAAGCTTCAATGCTGCTGCTGCCAAAATCACCTTTCATGGGGTTAACGTACATCCCGGTACAGCAAAAGGAAAAATGATCCATTCTGCGAAGATTGCCCTGGCTTTCCACCTTAGACTGCCAGCTGGTGAAGCACCAGAGTTCACCGAAGGGTATGAAGGCTTCTACCATCTGATTTCCATGCAGGGCACCGCTGAGCATAGTAAGCTGCATTATATCATCCGTGACTTCGACCACCAGCAATTCGAGACACGCAAAGGTCATATCGCAGCCATCGTTGATGAATTTAAAACAACCTATGGCGACAATAATGTCGTGCTTGAAATGAATGACCAATATTACAATATGCGTGAGAAAATAGAACCGGTGCGCCATATCGTCGACATTGCCCATGAGGCGATGGAGAACCTTGGAATAGCGCCGATTATCCGCCCGATACGCGGAGGAACAGACGGCTCACAGCTGTCCTATATGGGACTGCCGACGCCTAATATTTTTACCGGTGGCGAGAACTTCCATGGCAAGTTCGAATATGTCTCCGCAGATAATATGGTTAAGGCCGTCAACGTTATCGTTGAAATTGCCAAGCTGTTTGAGCAAAAAGCGTAGTACCTCTATTGCCCTTTAAGAGTACAGACCAAAGTAACCCCTGAATACCCTAGTACAGTGGTATTCAGGGGTTACTTTGGTTTGCAACTGGAGTATAAGCTCCTATTATAATACTTATATCTTAGGCCTTAATTGGCAGCCAGCCCGGCGTATGGGTTAAAGCACCCCACAGCGGATTAGGTATCACTAGTGTTGATTGAGCAGAAAGATCCAATGCGGTCTGAATTTCCGTTTGACGTCCTTCCGCTACTTTTTGAACCCAATCCGGATCAATCAAGAGTGGCCGACCTAGTGCAACAAGTGCGATCCCCGTCTGTAGAGCTTTAAGCGCATCGTCAGCACTGTAGAGCGATCCCACTCCGATGACCGGCAGCTTGCCTGCGACACGATCAACAATCTGTTCCATGCGCGGCCGGCTATCTTCGGTACCACGGCGGGGCAGAGACCAGAAATCCATCAGTGAAACATGCAGATAATCAAGTCCTCGACCGCTCAGAGCATCAATCAGCGCAAAGGTTTCGGCCATCGTGATCCCTGGTGTTTCCGGCTCTTCTGGAGAGAAGCGGTAGCCCAAGAGAAAGGGCGTCTTGGCATGCTCCTTTACCACTCGTTTCACTTCATCTACAACTGCAAGCGGGAAAGTCAGACGTTTCTCCAGACTTCCGCCCCAACGATCCTCGCGGGTGTTAGAATGCGGAGAGAAGAATTGCTGCAGCAAATAACCGTTCGCTCCGTGAATTTCCACACCATCAAAGCCAGCTGTGATAGCCCGGAGTGTAGCCTCACCGAAATCAGAGATGATGCTTAAGATTTCAGCTTCACTTAGGGCACGGGGAATCGGTCCATTCCCGCCACTCGGCAGTTCTGCCGGAACGTTGCTTGCGCTAACAGCTTGTCCATCAGGCAGTAACTCAGGTGGACATTGACGGCCGCCATGGAAGATTTGCAGGATCGCCTTTGCTCCCTCACCCTTAATGGCCGCTGCTAATTTACGGAGACTCGGAAGCATTTCATCCTTGTCCGCACCGAATTCGCCTGGAAAACCTTTCCCGCCAGCAGATACATACACACAAGCTGTAATAACCATTCCAGCTCCTTTAGAGCGGCGAATATAGTAGGCCACTTCTTCATCAGAAACTGATCCGTCAGGAAGAGAAGAGAAATTCGTCATGGGTGCCATGACCACGCGGTTCTTCAATGTAAATCCGGTCTTAAATTGGAAAGACTCCAAGAGTGGGGTATAATCCGTCTTCGACATTTGAATAAATCCCTCCATTTTCGAATGATATAGCTTATTTTTATATAAATGCACTCAGCACTTATCAGTGGGTGGTGCATCTTTCCAAATCACATTCTCACCATAGCTTTTGCCCCAATCATACATCATACGTAAGACCGGCAGCAAACTGTCGCCATACTCTGTCAAGGAATATTCCACTTTTGGTGGAACCTCCGCATAAACTTTCCTTAGTACAAGTTGATCCTCTTCCAACTCACGCAATTGATTCGTTAACATCTTTTGCGTAATATGCGGAATCAGCCGCTTGAGTTCACTAAACCGTTTGGTTCCTTCAAGGCCGAGATGCCACAAAATAATCAGCTTCCACTTCCCACCGATTACGGCAAGCGTCAATTCCTTCTCACAATTGATTTCCTTCAGATTGATACGGTCTTTAATCTCAGTAGCCATATTTTAGTGACCTCCTCTCACACTTCATCATACTACAAAAGACGAACAACCACTCCATGAGGAAGGTTATCCGTCTTTTGCGTTACTCCAGATTGGCATGTTTACCGAACATCCGCTGAGTAGTCTGTCCGGTCTTCTCCATCATCCGCAGGATGACTGCATCATAAAATACCAGCAGTGTCTGTTCAAATAAAGAGGCCATGGGCTGAATAGTGATAGAACTGCCACCAGTCTGATCCTTGGGCGCACCCGGCAGCTTCACTGTATAATCCGCCAACTGCCCGATTGTCGATTCCGGCGTAAGCGTGACCGCCACAACTGCTGCACCCAGCGATTGGGCTTTTTCCGCCATAGAGACCAGTCCCTGTGTTTCACCTGAGCCTGTGCCGAGCACCAGCACATCTTCCGCAGCAATGCCCGGCGTTATGGTTTCACCAACGACATAGGCGTCTTTACCGGCCTGCATGAGCCGCATGGCGAAGGCCCGCCCCATCAGCCCAGATCGGCCTGCACCAGCCACGAACACCTTGCCCGAGCGCAGAAGTAAATCCGCCATTTGCTCTGTATCTGCTTCACCGAGCTGAGATACTGAACTCTGCAGTTCATTTATTATCACTTGTGCATATTCCACTGTATTCATACCGTTTTACGCTTGGCTAACGAGGCGTTTCATTTCGGCTGCCGCCGCTCTAATATCAGCTTCACCAGTGATGCCGCCACCAACGATCACAAGGTCGGGATTCGCTGCAATGACTTCCGGCAACGTGCTCAGTTTAATGCCGCCAGCAATCGCCGTTTTAGCATTCTTGACAACACTCTTGATGGCTTGCAAATCGGCGAAGGAGTTTATGCCTTCAGCCTGATGGTCATACCCAGAATGGACACAGATATAATCTACGCCAAGTGCGTCCACTTCAGCCGCTCTAGTCTTAATATCTTTTACACTGATTAGATCAACCAGGATCAATTTATTCGTCTTTTTAGCCTCCAGAACAGCGCCTCTAATGGTCGAATCCGCGGAAACGCCAAGTACAGTAACGATGTCTGCGCCTGCTTCTACAGCCTTCATCACTTCATATCCACCTGCATCCATTATTTTCAAATCAGCCAAAACGGTCAGCGATGGAAAAGCATCCTTGATGGCTCTCACTGCATGCAGCCCTTCGTTAATCACGATCGGTGTTCCTATTTCAACAACATCTATATATTCGGCTACTTGAGCGACAATTTCTTTGGCTCCGGCAATATCCACTAGATCGAGCGCTAACTGCAATTTCATATTAAGTATAATCTCCTCGTTTAATTTATTTTAGTAAGTATTATACTTATTGTAGGTCTATACAGTCGATAAAGAAAGTAGGCACTTTATTGTGAGGTAGTTACCTGTAGGATACTACTGTGCTGTCAAAGGCTTCATCATAGGGAATGAGAAACTATAATATTATTTTGTATTATTTCGGTAAATTTGCTGATTTATTATAGAAGCTGTGCTAACATTTAAATTTGTTTAGTAAAGAAATCATAGTAAATAAGAAGGTGCACGATGGAGGAAAACAAACTTCAGGAGTTTAATCTATTAAAGCTGACCTGGCCGATTTTTCTGGAACTGTTCCTGTTTATGCTCATGGGCAGCGTAGATACGTTTATGATCAGTTCCGTGTCTGACGATGCCGTAGCCGGTGTGGGTGCGGCGAATCAGATTATTGTCATGGCCATTCTGATACTCAGTGTAATCGGAAACGGAGCGGCCATTGTTGTCTCCCAATATCTCGGCTCGAAAAAACCGCAAGAAGCGGCACAGGTGACTGGCAATGCCATAACCTTAAATCTGTTGGTTGGTATTATTTTAAGTACATTTCTATTGTCGTTCGGGGGTAGTCTGCTATCCGCCCTGAATGTAAAAGGTGATATTCTTGTCCATGCCAAAGCATACATGAATATCGTCGGGGGTGGTATTTTTCTCCAGGCCTTGATTAATGCTCTAGCCACCACCATCCGCACTCATGGCTTCACTAAACAGACCATGGTAGTTTCCCTGCTGATGAACGTCATTCATGTGGTCGGGAATTACACCTTAATCTTTGGACATTTCGGCTTTCCAGCGCTCGGTGTACAAGGTGCGGCCATCTCTACGATCACCAGCCGATTTATCTGCTTGATCTTGTTCTTCCTGCTGCTCTATAGAATTCTGGAGGTGCGGGTGAAGTGGAGCTATTACATTCATCTATCCAAGAAATATGTACTGCAAATTCTCAAGATTGGCATCCCATCCGCTTTTGAATCGATAACCTATCAGTCCTGCCAGCTTGTATTTACACTGTATATTACATATTTAGGTGCGGAGGCAATGGCTACCCGCCAATATGCGCTCAACATCTCCAGTTATATTTTTCTATTCAGTGTAGCAGTGTCGATGGGAACCTCCATTATTGTCGGTCATCTGGTCGGAGCAAGACGGCCTCAAGAAGCCTATTCACGTGTGTTCTCTAGTGTGAAGTGGGCTTTACTGATTACGGTGATCATGGACGCCATAGTAATCTTCTTCCGGGTACCGCTATTTGGCCTCTTCACCAATAACGAGAGCATTATTACAATGGGCTCTCAGGTGATTCTGCTCAGCTTCTTCCTCGAGACCGGTCGGACCTGTAATCTGGTCATCATCAACTCTTTACGCGCTTCGGGAGATGCAAAGTTTCCTGTCTATATGGGTCTGATCTCCATGGTCTGCCTGAGCTTGCCCCTTGGCTATGTACTGGTATTCCAGCTTCATCTCGGCCTTGCCGGGGTGTGGATCGCCACTGCGTTTGATGAGTGGGTAAGAGCTGTCATTATGTTCTTCCGCTGGAAGAGCCGAGCTTGGGAGAAGCACGGACTCATTGAACACGAGGCTGCGGAGCCTGATGGTCCTCCTGCTGCAATTGTGAATTAGCCTTACTCCATCAGTTTCCTTTTTCAACAGCTGCCTTGTGTTTAGCTACAAATTCTTCCGGTGTCACCGCTTTGCCGAACAGCGCTTGAATCATATCCAGATGGATCTGCGCAGCATTCGGTTTCATTTGCACGTCTGCAAAAAGAGTAATACTGCTTGCGTTATTCAGCTCATTTAGGACATCTATATACATTTGCGGCAGACCGGCTTTTGTTGTGTCCACTTTAGTAGCTGGAATTACGCCTGCTGTTGTTACCGCATCTTCGCCCCATTTGGATACAAAATATTCAACGAAGGCTTTCGCTTCTTCTTTTACATTGGAATTCTCAGCTACAAATAAGGCAACCCCAGGACCGCCAACCCAGCTGTTAATGTTTCCTTTACCGCCATCCACTGTAGGGAATTTGAAGAAGCCAACCTTGTCTTTAAATTCTTGCGGGATCTCAGGATTGGTGGTGAAGTTCGCCAGCTCCCATGAGCCCATTAAATACATCGCCGCATGTTCATTCATGAATTCAGCTTTGCCTTCATCATTGGACAACCCATTGAAGCCTCTGTTGAATGCGTTCCTGTCGACCAGGCTCTGTACTTCAGCAGCCGCTTTAATCAGGCCTGGATCTTCAAACGAACCTGATCCGTCAATCGCTTTCTTCAGTGTATCGCTGCCGGCGATCCGGTCAGCCAGATACATATACCACAAGGAACCTGTCCAGCGGTCTTTATTACCCAGCGCGATTGGAACTACGCTATTATCTGCTAGCGTCCGCACCACTTTCTTAAATTGATCGTAAGTGGTTGGTACTTCCAGTTTATATTTATTGAATATCTCTTTGTTGTAGTAAATTGGAGTAATGTTGAGCTCAATGGGCAGCCCGTAGGTTTTACCATCCATTTGGAAGCCTTCAGTAGTGCCTGAAACAAATTTATCTTTAAGCGCCTCTCCATTCAGAATGTCATCGAGTGGTGCGAATAATCCACCCTTCACATAGGGCTCCATGAATCCCGCTGCCCAAGTGATACCCACATCTGGAAGCTCGTTGGAAGCTGATAGCACTTTAAGTTTATTTTTATATTGCTCGTTCTCTAGAACTTCCGTCTTCACGGTTACATTGGGATGCTCTTTCTGGTAGTCATCTAGGATCTGGCTAACTAATTTATACTGTTGGGCTGAGGTTCCTGCTGGCCATAAGTGCATCATATTGATGGTGACTTTCTTCGCCGCAACAGTGTTGTTGTTCTTTGCTCCGCCACCACATCCGGACAGAACGAGTGTCAGGACAAAAGACAGGATCAACCCCTTAGTCACTTTGTTCTTAGACATTTTCTTTAACCCCCATTTTTAAGTTGCGCGATCTCGCTTTTGCAATAATAACGACCTAAATTTCTTCTTACTCTGTTAGCGTTTCCAACTCTATTGTGCCGAAGTACCATCCATTGTCAAGGGAAACTTGCCTAGTTGCATTAAAAAACAGAAAAAAAACCTTAAACAGCGCACCTTTTGCAAAGTGTCTATTTAAGGTTCACGGTTAGACGCTAATCCAATCAGAAAAATAGAGTTAAACAGCAAAAAAAAAGACTGCCCGTTACTAAGGGGACAGGCCATTGAAGGATCTATTTGTAGGTTCTAATTCTATTTTAAGGGGTAAGAAAAGTTTACTTAATCGTAATACCCTTCTTAATAGCCTTCATTTCAAAATTCGTATTCACAAGCATAGGCAGTATCTTCATACTTCTAGTCATAGGAGAGTTACATTGCCAGCAGGTGGGAATATATTGGAACGCAAAATTATCGCGCATCCAACCTGTGCAATCATCCTTTGTGCAGGACCAAATCGCTGTGTCTTCTTGCGGAAGATCCTCTAGCGCTTTTTTACGAAAATACATAAATACCCCTCCTTGGTTCGAATCGAGACGATTTCACCATCCCTACAGGATGCCATGACATGCTGCGACGAGAATTACAGAGAAAAAAAAGCTGCCCTCAACTTGAGTTAAGGACAGCTTGAATTTGAAATTACAGTTTTACTACGTTTTCTGCCTGTGGTCCACGAGCGCCTTGAGTTACGTTGAACTCAACACGTTGGCCTTCGTCCAAAGATTTGAAACCGTCGCCAGTGATTGCGGAGAAATGTACGAATACGTCACTTCCACCTTCAACCTCGATAAAGCCAAATCCTTTGTCTGCGTTAAACCATTTCACTGTTCCTGTTTGCATAATAATTACCTCCAATATTTTATTTAACACATGTCCTTTTATTCCTACGTATTGTACGAACAAATAAAAATTCACACATTGGAAAAGGATTCATACTCACAATGATAACCTTTTACAATATGTGAATTAAGGGTTATTTATGACTGACTTCATTGTATCACACTTATTTTGCGAAAGCAAAGGACAAGGCAAACTATTTTATAATTTAATTATTAAGCTCGGCTCACAGTCCCTTGAATTTGGGCAATGAGCCGCATGCTACAAGGGTTTAATCGATATAACCAGCCAACCCTTTGTCCATCAGATAATCCATTTCGGCATCAAGTATAGTCTCTACAGTCAGTTCATCCAGCTGTACATCACGTTGGGAAGTAACATAATCAACCAGATCATCATTGTCGATATCAACTTCACCCTTAGCATTAGCCTTGGCTTTATTGATAAAAGCCAGCTCATGCTTCAGCACTAATCTAATCAGTGTCGGGTCAACCTTAGTCTCAGCGGATATCACCGTTACCATTTCCTGCTCGTTTACTTCATCACTCATATTGTCAGCTCCCTCAAGTCCATTTTGCAAAAACATTGTAGCACACTTTGGCCCATGTCTGCGTCCTTAACGCTTATCGCCACCAGGTTGAGGAGGGATATTCCATTGAACCTACATAGACTGTCTCTCCGATCCGAGGTGTCGCCAATAACGTCCCCCGCTCTTTTGCAGCCTTCCAGGCCCGCTCCACCGGATCATTCCAATCATGCATAGAGAGCGTAAAGGCTGCCCAATGAATCGGAATCATTAGCTTGCCCTGCACATCCAAATGCGCCTGAATCGTCTGCTCCGGCATCATATGGATGGAAGACCAACGTTTATCATATTGACCACACTCCATTAATGTCAGATCAAAAGGCCCATATTTATTGCCGATCTCCTTGAAGTGTGGGCCGTAACCACTGTCCCCGCTAAAGAATACCTTAGTATTCTCCCCTTGAATCACCCAGGAACACCAGAGTGTTGAGTTACGGTCCAGAAGACTCCTTCCAGAAAAATGCCGGGCTGGAGTGCTGGCAAAAGTCAGTCCAGCATACTGAAACTCATCCCACCAATCATGCTCCTGAATCTTCTCGCGCGGCACTCCCCAACGTTCCAGATGGGCACCTAATCCAAGCGGTACGATAAACATCGAAGCCTTGTGCTTCAGTTGCTTAATTGAACCATAGTCTAGATGGTCATAATGATCATGGGACAGTAGTACGATGTCTACTAATGGAAGATCCGAGATCTCAATCGGCAATTGCTTGCTGAAGCGTTTTCCGCCAATAAATGGAAAAGGGGACGGGGAGCTGCCTAGCATGGGATCAAGAAATAATGTAACTCCATTGATCTCCAGCAATACCGCTGAATGTCCGAACCAGGTTACCTTGGTTTCTTTATTATGCTGGAGTGCTGCATGAAGCATGGACTTGGGCAGCAGGGGCACAGTAGGCTTAGCGCGTGGATTGCCTTTGATAAAGTCCTTCAAGATGGACATATTGCTGCCCAGACTATTGATTGTATCTTCCGGGAGCAAATTAATAAACTTACCTTGATCATAGTGAGCAGACTTCTTAATGAGCGCTCTATCCTTCTTGGATGCCTGACCTCCAAATAAAGGGTAAAAAGTCATCATGATATATGCAGCAGCTATTAAGACTACGATGGATGCCAAGATGATGATTAAGCTCATCATAGATTCCCTTCTTCCCGTTAACTATATTATGAGTGTGGATTCATTATACGGCAGAACAGGGTTTGTCTTCAATTTCACAATATAGTTGAGTACTTTGCAAACGTTAACTTAACGTTATTTACCTGCAGGAATTGATTTTATCTAACCTACATTCTAATTAAAGGTGGTTGCGTTCATGAGTTCTGAGGCCCAGCGTTACATTGAAAATACATACTTAGGCGTTGTTGCACGCAATCCACAGGAGACCGAGTTCCACCAAGCTGTGAAAGAATTTCTGGAAACCTTGCTCCCTATCCTTGTCGCAGAACCGAAATATCAGAAGCATTCCATTCTAGAACGGCTGGTCGAACCGGAACGGATGATTTCCTTTCGCGTTCCTTGGACGGATGATGTCGGCAAAATAAGGGTTAACCGAGGTTATCGTGTACAATTCAGCAGCGCGCTCGGACCTTACAAAGGTGGACTCCGCTTTCATCCATCCGTTAATGCCAGTATTATTAAATTCCTCGGCTTCGAACAAATATTCAAGAACGCGCTGACCGGCCAACACATCGGTGGGGGCAAGGGGGGTTCAGATTTTGATCCAAAGGGTAAATCGGATGGGGAGATCATGCGATTTGCCCAAAGCTTCATGACCGAATTGCAGCGCTACATCGGGTCGGACCAAGATGTGCCTGCAGGTGATATTGGCGTAGGCGCCCGTGAGATCGGATACTTGTTCGGACAATACAAGCGAATCCACGGAGGTTACCCGGCTGGTGTGCTAACCGGAAAGGGCATTGTATACGGGGGTAGTGAGGCACGGACAGAAGCTACCGGTTATGGGGCTGTTTATTTTGTTAACGAAATGCTGAAGACCAAGGGAATGGAGATCAAAGGCAGTCGTGTGATCGTATCTGGCTCCGGTAATGTGGCCATCTATGCCATGCAGAAGGCGGAACAGTTGGGAGCGAAAGTAGTGGCTTGCAGCGATTCTGACGGCTATCTCCATGATGAGGATGGAATTCATATTGAGACGGTCCGGCGGATTAAGGAAGTGGAACGAAAGCGGATTAGTGAATATGTACTCGAACATCCTGGTGCGGTATATACTGCGGGTTCCCCACAGATCTGGACGATTCCATGTGATATTGCGCTTCCGTGTGCTACTCAGAATGAAATTAATGAGGAAATGGCTAAGCTCTTGATCACCAATGGTGTAAAAGCTGTTGGCGAGGGAGCCAATATGCCATCCACTCTGGGGGCTATTGCTCTGTTCCAACAGGCAGCAGTCCTGTTCGCCCCAGCTAAAGCTGCTAATGCCGGAGGCGTAGCTGTATCCGCATTGGAAATGGCCCAGAACAGCATGAGGCAATCATGGAGCTTCGAAGAGGTCGATGGGAAATTGCATGAAATCATACGTAATATTTACCGTCAAACCGTCGATGCTGCTGAGGCTTACGGACAACCTGGTAATCTTCTTGTCGGTGCTAACATTGCCGGATTCATAAAAGTAGCCGAGGCCATGCTGGCCGAAGGTGTTATTTAAGTTCTTAAATCCGTTCTGACGCTCAGCGTCTGAGATTAAAGAGAGTCCCCTTATCCAGCTTCTTGTTTAGCCGGATAAGGGGACTCGTGTCTATCAGCTATTGGTTCCAACCCGGAATCTTCCGCAAATCACCGTCCCATATTTGCACGGTACTGTTCACCGGGATGTTGGAGGGCGAGGAAGCTGTCTGAATGTAACAAGAATCAATCCCAATCGCTCTAGCACCTTCAATATCCGTGCGTGGATCATTGCCGATCATAAGCGCCGAGCTTAGATCGGCCCCATAGGTACTGGCTAGATATTGATAGAAGAGCGGATCAGGCTTGCTTATGCCAGCCACTGAAGAGATTGCAATGCCATCGAATAAATGTAAAATACCCAACATCGTTAACTCTGCTTCGATAAACGTCTTCTGACCATTGGAGAGCAGGAATACTTTTTTACCTCGTGCTCGTAAGGCTCTTAGAATCTCAAAAACTCCGTCATACAGAGAGATGTATTGCATAGATAATGTTCGTAACCACCTTACAGTTTCATGCAGCCAAGGTAGTACTGGTTCTCCACCCAGTTGCCGCGCCACAGACAAGAAGACCTTCTCCATTACGAAATCAGGGAACTGGCATTTCTTCGCAGCTTCAGCGAGCTGACTATCTCTTTCCTGTAGAAAAAGCGCCATAAGTTCTACTCCGGAGACGCGCAGCCCCTGATAACTGAAATGAAGGGCCAAGCGTTCCCATACTTCAGGGCGGTCCTCATCCGTCTGAATATCAATAAGTGTGCCGTACAGATCAAAAATATAGGTCTGGTACATCCAAACGTCCTCTTTTCCTAAGTTCGATTCATCTTCCGTATCAGCATAATAATGAGCAATAAAGAGACTGCGATAATTACACCGTTAAACCAAATCCTACTCTGAAACCAGCCTACCTGTGAAGAGGAATCCACGCTAGTCTTAGGCACAACACTTTCTGCTCCGAGCTTGGCAAGCGCCACTCCCTCAACTTCAATATGGGCTTTGAAATTAACAATGTCATACTGTGGTGTAGAAGCCCCTGGGTTGCCATAGAGCAACCGGTAAGGTCCCACCCCCTCTTCTGCAAACACTAGCTTGTCGATCAAATATTCCATAGATAAGCCGGAAATAGAAAGAGGGGCATCATCATGATTATAAATTACAATCGTAAAGGAAGGAGCAGTAACCGTTGTAAAGGGCACAATATCTGTGGCCGCAATCTGGGCATCCTGAGCATCCTGGAAATCCAGCCGATACAGCATTCCATCTCCTTGCGTTTCGATATTCCGCTCACTTCCATCAAGCAGCTCATACTTACGGATAAAATTGCCTGTGCTTTTCAGCATAATCTTGGATACCTTCAAGTGGTCGCTGTTATGAACAAGGATCTGCGTCTGATCCCCCATCTTTTTAATCTCATAGGCAGGGGTTCGCAGCCGCCTATAGTCTGTTGTCTTCAGCTCTGTACTATTATGAAGCAGCAGCAATGTGCTGAAGTTAAGATTCTCACTGTTATTCGCTACTACTAAGCGGTAATAACTGAATTTATAAGCCGTGCCCAATTCGATACTGTTCTGCTCCACACCACCGTCAGTAGAATATAAATCTCCCTTAGTTAGAGGCTCCCATACGTTGCCATCATAGCTTCCCAATACCTGCACATGCTTCAGGAATGCTTCATCTGGAAGCGTGAATACCAGCTTATTCCCCTGAATGTCAGCGTCCTCACGAATCGGGGTTATTTTGTAATCGAAGGAAGTATTCACCCCCTTCTTAGCGGTATGGACCAGCACTGAGGAATAAGTAAGGCTCTGCTCTTCTGCAGCCGTGATACCACTGTCCTTATAAAAGGGGACAAATCCCCCGTTTCCATCCACAATACGCAGGTCCCTTAAATCATTGGACGCCTGCCTATAGACCTCTTCATCCAAATATAGCGCGTGATAGGGTGCTTTTCCCGCAATCTCAATGGGTTTCGTGAACCCCCATTGAGAATTACGATCCACCGTAGCGGCGACAGCAATATCTTGTCCAGGAAAGTTTAAAGAGACCAGACAGAGCAACCCCGCCAGACTAGCTTGAAGTATCATTCTGCCCCGCTGCATTGGCCTCCTCCATTCTGTTAGATACCCTTTGATACAAGTAGGAAATACCTAATAGGCACAATCCAAAGCTGGCATACGCAATGATTTTGCTACCTGTATTCAACAGACTTAAATCATAGAGCAGCAGCTTTCCTGTGGCCAGCAGAGTCAGACCCAGGCCGAACCGTCGAATATATACATACCGTTTGGCGAAGCCGTACATAATAAATAGCACTGCCATCAGCAGATAGGCGAGACTGAAGATTAAGCCCGCATCATTCAGTTGCAGCTGAACACCTAGGAAAGCCGTAATGATTCCCAGCAGATAGACACCCATAATAACTGGATACAGCTCAATGCTCTTGTAGTGACGGTTGATGACGGTGATCAGCAGGTCTCTGCCGCTAAACCATACGAAGATATTAAAGACAATCAGTATCCCCAGTGCGAGATAATCTGCCCCGTTATTCTGGGAGAAGTCGCTCTGCAGACTTGGCAGCTCGACGGTAATTACAAGACAAATAATGTAACTGATTCCATACAGAAACATCGTAAAGTAACTGACAACCCTGTCAAACAGTACCTTCACCTTGGGCAGAACATAAGCCAGAATAATAGATACCAATGCAGACAGAAGCCAATTATAGAAGACGGTATGAGAGAAATCCTGCGGTACGAGCCAGTCATACAGCCGTCCTGATTCATATAAAATAAAGGTCCAAAAATTTAACAATGCCGCATATTTGAACCAAACTGCCAACTGAATCTCTAGCGGCCCACTATAGAGCAAGCAATCTTTCCGACTGTGCTGAACTGCATATAATACGGCTACGATGAGCATCCCTGCTGTAATGAAGCTATATTTCAGGGGAAAGTACGAATCACTGTAGTACAGGAAGCTATTGCCACCTGCTGCCTGCAGCGGTACATTCATTCCAAAGAATACCCCCAGACAAAGCAGCAAGATCCCCCAACCGGCCCGTTCCACTCCTTTGAATCGTCCGAGATTTCCATAAACAACAAGAACAACTGCCTCCACCAGCCAGCCTATGGACCACCATGCTGACCCAAGCTGGAATGGAATCATCAGGACTGCAAAGGTCAACGAGGTCGCATAGAACAATAGCATACTCTGCTTCTCCTGCGGCATACGCTTCTCAAGCAACCGTCCCAATCCCAGATACATTAGACAAAAGAGCAGTGCAAGCGCTCCTTTGTAATCCTCCAACCCTGCAGAAAGAAATAAACTATACAAGGTAAGACAGCTGACTAACGTGTTACAGCTTAGTAGTGAGAAATCCCACCAGGATAGCTTTGAGCGGTATTTAAACGGATACCAGAGTGTTATTCCGAGATACATCGCAAAGGTCAGAATGGCATACAGCATGTTAACCGCGTGACTATCCGACAGGAGTATCAGCACCAGCATCGAAGGTGTATTGAACAGAAAGCTAATGTAATTGACAATGCTCCAACGTTTGCGGAAGGAAATCAGCAGAATAAAGATATTCAACACAAATAAGTAACCCATGGCTACATAAACAGCACTGCCTGTAAGTCCAAAGGCGAATAGATAAGAATATAACGGCAAGTAACCACCAACAAGACCGAGTGAACAGATCGTCCGCGACTCATACCTTAGCGATAGCAGCACTGCCGTAAAGGTAACGAGTATAGATAAAGACAAGCCGACATAAATACTGATGATATCCAGCAAAAAGTAGCTGTAGAAGATTGAACCGTACAGCACTGAAATCCCTCCGCCGAGCAAGCCTAAAGCAAAGGTCCCTCTCCCCTTACTGAATAGCCACTCTCCACCACCCAGCATAAGTGCTCCCAGCAGGAAAAAGGCACTCCCCTTCATATACCCATTGAACCAAGTGGAGTAGCTATATCGGAATGCCGCGCCCACGGCCAGGATCAGAAGCAGAATACCCAGCCGGTTAATCCAGCCCAGGCCAATCTTCATCTCGATCTGGTTCTGCTTTCTTCTACGCTGCATGATCTCCTCAGTGACTTCCTCTGCGGCAAATTCATTCAAGCGGCTGTCCATTCCGGACAACAGACCATTCTCTGCTTCCTTTTGCTGCTGACGACGCAGCCGGATTACCTCATTTACTTCAGCAGTGATCGCTCCAAGGCGTCCAGCAATCTCCTCCTTATCATCACTCAACTGACGAGTGAGCGTAGTATGCAGACGTTGAATACGATGTTTCGCCTCCTGCTCAAAGGCCGTCAACCGGTCTGTATAGGCAAGGCCATATACTGAAAAATAGGTCTGCAGCTTTTGGCGGGATATTCTCAGTATATTAAGCTTCTCATCCAGAATCTGTTCCGTTAGAGTGGTCCTTAACTCTGAGTTCTCCTGCCGAAGCTTCCCTACCTCTAGTCTTAGATCCGCCAAAGCCAACTTATGTTCCTCGTATTGTTTCCTCAAAACGTCATTTTCGTTCACCAAGTCATGGCTCTCATATTCGGCAATCAAAGTCTGATATTCCTTAACCAGCCCGTCTTGCTGCATTTTCATAGACCTTAGCCGATCCTTGAATGGCTCCATAGCGCCTCCTAATGTCAAGTATTGTTTTTATTTTCATAATACTACAAATGAGCAAGGAATCTATTAAAAAGACCACAGCTGCTACAAAATGTAGCACTGTGGTCCTGTATAGTTAACCCTTGATCGCCTCTCTAGGAATAGGTTGGCCGCCTAGTGTAACTCTATTCTTCCCAGTAGCCTTGGATAAATATAATGCTTCGTCAGCTTGCCGGTACAAATCCTCGTAGGTTACATTACTATGCTCTGTGAAGGCAATCCCAATGCTCACCGTAAGCTGAATACTCTGACCCTCATCCAGAATACATACATGGTCACTCATCATCGCCCGAAAGTTCTCTGCTTCCTCAAGCGCAGCGCGTTCATTACTGGCAAAAAAGCAGACTGCGAATTCCTCACCACCGACTCTTCCGGCAATACCATTATTCTTATAAACCTTAAGTATTTTTTGGGAAAAATTAACTAGCGCCTGATCGCCAGCCAAATGTCCATATGTATCATTAATCAACTTAAAATCGTCTATGTCGAACAGCAGCAGGGCCATTCCCGCCCCGTCCTGAATTCCGTGGCTTTGCACCATTCGCATAAAATGCCTGCGGTTGTACAGCCCGGTTAAATCATCTACTGTCGCTTGATGCAGAAGCTCACGTTCATAACGTTTCTTCTCACTATGATCACTGAAGACGATCAGCATCCCTGTTGTCTCCGTTTTGGTCTGATCCGTCGCAATCAGAGATACACCGTAGCAGATGTCCGCTGAGCGGGGAGACTCAATTTCAAACTGACCCTCAGATCGTTGGGTGTAATTATAACCAATTTCGAGGTGAAGCTCCAGTAAGGGCTGGATGCTCCTCCCTTGCCACGTTTCTGGCATTTCTCCAATAAGATCACTCAGCATCACATGTCCAGCTTCATTCACATCAATAATGATGTCATAACGATCCGTGAGAATGATACCATCTTTCATATTCTCCAATATTTCACTCTTAGCCAAAGGATAAATAGACAGACGAGCGTCACGAAATAATGAAAAATAAGTAGCCAGAACAGCTGGAAGATAGGTGAATGCTGTAAAGCCTGTAATTGTGATTTTCAGAATCGGCAGCAAAAAAGAACAAACCACCGGAATCATCAGCCCGATCATCAGCAGTGAATTTCGTCTGAAATAATACTTTGGGGCATTTAACAGGGAAACCAGCAGCAGATAAGCAGCGTATAGACCGAACAGCTGATCATATGCGATGAAACCCATACTCAAGAGCGTCGGCTGAACAACAATCCCGCTAACCCCAGCAACGGTTCCCACACTTACTTCACTGCGCATGAGGTGGTGAAACGAGTCTGTAAAGATTAGGATAACATCCAGAACGACGGGAATGGAAAAGTAAATAAGCCTTCTCGACAATCCCTCATTGGAACGGGAAACATAGTCCTTGATGACGGCATAGGTAAATAACGTGCTCAAAAAAAGCGGAACCTGCTGTACGTTCTTCCACCATAGCTTGGTATGAAAAGATAAGGACATGATCTCTGCCGCTGTAACGGCAAATATACAGCTGATCAGCAGCATTAAAAACCATAAATAGCGTCTTCCTGGTGTCTTCCGGTATTTGTGCGAGCTGACGCCCATATAGAGAGTTAGAACACTGCCCAATAATAAATAATACGGATAACCTTGCATCCACGGCATGTCAAATTTCCCCTATTATCAGATGACTTTGACTCATTATATCCTACTATTTCCTACAAATGAATCATTCTTGGTAATTATGAATAAAAAAAAGGGACACCCCGTATGAAGCGAATACTTCATACGGGGTTGTCCCTTTCTAACATAATGATTAAAACCTATTTCTTCTGTGCCAGACGTTGTTTGAACTTGTCTACGCGACCGCCTGTTTCGGAATCTCTTTGTTTACCTGTGTAGAAAGGGTGTGATGCGGAACTTGCGTCCACACGGATCACTGGATACGTGTTGCCATCTTCCCATTCCATTGTTTCACCGGATGATTTAGTAGATGCGCTCAGGAATTTGAAACCTACGCTTGCATCCAGAAAAATAACCTGGTTGTATTTAGGATGTATGCCTTCTCTCATTCTGATAGTCCTCCTTCTTAACAAATTAATGATTCTTTATGGTAACTTAACCAAAGGATCTCTAGGTTTATCTATAAGTATAACCTATTATACGTAGAAAATTAAGCAAATCTCACGATTTAGGCCACCACTTCATCATAAGTTAAATCACTTGTCAAAGTCAAGATCAAATACTGTTCAAATTATAGTGACTTGACCATTCCCCCGTCAACCAGCAGCGATTGTCCTGTGATATACGTATTGGCGAAAGATCCCAGGAATACGGCAGCCTTGCCGAACTCCTGCGGCGTGCCTGTTCTACCGAGCGGAATTTGCTTCATCGCCTCTCGCTGAACCTGCTCCAAGGGAATCTCATGCAGATCGGCACGCTTGCGGTCCAATTGCAAAATTCGATCGGTGCCGATGCGGCCGGGAGCAATTGTATTGATCAGAATTCCATCCGGAGCAAGCTCTGTTGCCAGACTTTTCGTCAATGCATGGACACCAGCACGGAACACATTAGAGAGAATAAGCCCCTGAATAGGCTGTTTGATGGAGACTGAGCTCACATTGACAATGCGTCCCTCGCCCGCGGAGCGAAGATATGGCAGCGCCTCCCGAATCAGGCGGATGGTACTCATCAGCGTAAGCTCAAAACCACCGTTCCAATCCTCATCCTCCATATCGGCGAAGCCTCCTCCGGGAGGGCCCCCTGCATTGGTGACCAAGACATTCAGACCGCCGTTATGCTCAACTGCTGCATGTATGGCACGCTTGGTATCTTCCGGGTTAGTCACATCCATCTGCACAATGCCAACCCGTTGTCCGGTAGCCTCCACAATGGCCTGCTGGGCAGCTTCCAGCTGTTCCAGGCTCCGACTGGCAATCGTCACTCTAGCCCCTTCACGGGCGAACTCCAGCGCTGTTGCGAGTCCCAGTCCCTTGCTGGCCGCAGCTACAAAAACCGACTTGTTCATAAGGCCCAGATCCATAAAATCTTCCTCCTCATCAAGATTATTTGCCTATACATCATACTCCAGCTGTTTTTTAGCCTGAACAATGAAATCGAATGGATTCTCGATGGTATCCGCCTGATATTCCACCGCTCCAATCTTTAGGCCGAGGCTAACTTTGTATTTACGGGAGAACTCGGTGTCGTTTAACTCCTGAAGCTTGTATTTAAGACGCTCTATGACGATTTTAGCCCCATCGTTGTCCGTAAATAGCAGCAAGCCCCATGTGGCATCCTCTTTGTCCAGTAAATATAGAGCGTCATTGGTACGAATACTGGATTGGTTGATCTGGGAGACATCGTAGATGGCTTCCGCCAGTTGCTCTTCCGGAATCAGGCGCCGAATCTCATTCCAATATTTCACTTTGACGACTAGCAGCGTTAACGGAATCTTATATCTGGTCGAAATGCCTGTAAACAGGACGGCGTCCTTCTGAAAAGAGAAGCTATTCCGCAGATCCGTATTCTCGTCAACTGTGGCCAGATTGGCTGTCTTTTTCACCAACCGTTCATTCTCTGTCTGCAGCTGACGACCGCTTAAGGTAAATATCCAGACAACAACCGTAAGCAATGGAGTCATCAGCAGCCAGAAATACGTATTCACGCCAATCGTCGCGCCCTGTGAAACGGTCTGATACAGAATGAAGAACCCATAGCTGAAGATAAACACGAGATTAAGAACCAGCCCGGCAGTTACTGTTGTGAAATACGTAACTATAGCAAGCAAGAAGGCGACATTCAAAATGATGATATTCTGGATATAACTGTCCGGCGCTCCGGCTATGAAGACAATACATATATAAATCAACACCAGAAATAACAGAAAGGCGACATCCGATATTAAGTTGCTGCGGTTGCGTCTCACCCTTTATCACCACGTTTCTTCATATGTTTACGAAGCAGCAGAATGAGCGATAGAATGACCATAGTAAGCACCAAAACAATGGCTACAACAAAGGCAAGCATATCACTGCGGTCAATAATTCTCTGTACCACCGAGTCCTTGGCTGCGCCACTGGCAGTTTTGAAACGATAGGCACTGATGTTGCCATCCTTATCCGTAACTACACCGTCCCCGTATACCTTCCACTTACTACTCTCGCTGGCGATCAGTTTAGAAGCCAAATAGTACTCTTCTGAGCTGACACCTGTTACAGCAAGCAGACCATGCCCACCCTCATAGGGCGAATCAATCAGTTGCAAAGTACCCATCTGCGCACCATATTGCTCTTCAATACTCATCTTCTCATTAGAGTGGAACGTGGTCCCCTCGCTGTTATATTGAAAATAGAGCTTATCGTTATTATCCCGAATGACTTTATTATTCTTATAGGTACCAATAGCAATTATATTATTGTTCTTTAAGTTATCTGCAGAAACACTGTCGGTGTAAAAGTGAACATCCCCTGTATTCCCACTGGCATATTGGCCCAGCAGATTGAACACATTGGACAAGCTTTGGTAAGAGTAATCATCCATCTCATCTGGTAGAACGACGGCCACGTGGTTATAGACTTCATCACGCAGGAAAGGGTAAGGATAGTTATTAAACAGCAGATCCGTCCGGTCCTTTGTATTCAAATGCAGCCCAGAGTCCTTGCTGATATAGGCCCAAGGCATTTGCTGTGTATTTGGTGTACATAT
This sequence comes from Paenibacillus monticola, assembly GCF_009664975.1. Classification (GTDB taxonomy): domain Bacteria; phylum Bacillota; class Bacilli; order Paenibacillales; family Paenibacillaceae; genus Paenibacillus_AQ; species Paenibacillus_AQ monticola. The sequence goes on along the minus strand of NZ_WJXB01000004.1, from coordinate 257,830 downwards.
AGCACTTGGCAGCTCCAAATCAAAGGCAACATTCACTGAGAAGTTACCGGAGATATTTAGATTCTGCGGAATGGAGAAATTCAGAGTATCCTCATTCGCCAACTCCTGCGTCAGCTTCTTGCTGCCGATCGGAGTACCATTGATGCTCACTGTAACCAGGGAACGATCGAAATCAAGATTCTCGGCGTAGCGGAAATCCAGACTGATTTTGCCGGAATCAGCAATAGACCGGTTGGACGGCAGCGAGACGAAATAGGTCTGCTCTTGATGATTCGGTCCAGTCAGTTTATCGCCCGTCTCTGTGAAGGTGATATCAGAGCTGAGGGAAAAAGCTGGAGTCGCAACCTCTGTAGCATCATCTATGACCAACAGTTCACTGCTGATCTGCCCCATTAAATCCCTATTACCGAGCAAACGCCCAGCTTTAATCAGTAAACTTTCATCCTTCGAGGTCACCACCAGCGTCGGCTGAGTATCCTTATTCACCAGTTGAATCAGCGCATGAGTTCCTAAATCTTCAGTGGTGCTGAGTTGAGCCTTTAGCGAGGCTGGCACATGATCATACATAGCGATCAGCACAACAGCCTCTTTTGTCTTCACGGTATCCCCGCGGTAAGGAAGCAGCGGGATTGTCCTGTCGCTCAAGGTATTCGTGCTCGCCAGCCCCGAAAGGGCATAGGTTGCCGATTCCAATTCGACGGCAGTGCTCTTATCCGGTACAGCGAGCAGGCTGTGATTGTCTGTTAAGGTATCGATCCCGGAGAAGCGCTCACTGAAATCACTGATGCCTCCGCTTAATGCTTTCGGAGTATAGCGAACAGCGATACTGGATGTATTAAAAAGATGCAGCCAATTATCAGGTGAATTATCCACAGAGCAGATTTGATTATCCACTCTTGCTGTACGCAGATAACCCTGAATGGTGAGCGTATTGCTGCCCTCTTTCAGAAATCCCTTGGGTGCTGTGATGGTGAGTTGCTGTTCCCCATTGTTCTGCACGGAGGGTCTGAACGTATAGAACGGGCTACCATTAAGCGAGAGGGTCACACTTGAGTTCTGATCCTCGGTAATTTGCGAGATTTGAAAATGCAGATTAATTCTTAGTTCATCCACATTCCAATAATTCATGACTTTAAAATATTGCTGCTGGGAGCTTGAGCCTGACAAGGAGACATCTGTTCCAGTAAATAATGTCTCATACGTCAGGTTGCTGTCTTTCTGCAGAACTGCGGCTGCAGCGCCATCGATTTGAATAAAGAAAAGAGAGAGGCAGAGTACTAGCATAGCTAATTGTTTTTTCATGTTCTGTGTCTCCTGTAATTACATTTTCTTTCCCGCTGGCACTTTAATAACGCTCGGTCTTGTACCATTTTGCTTCTCTTTTAAAAATAAGATCTTTGATGTAGTTGTATAATCCGTAAGCGGCGACGAGCATCCATAACTGGCAGTAGGAGACATACATTAATAAGATGATCCATAGATTAGACAAGCTCATTTCGCCTTTCTCGGTAGTCAGCGTAATGAAGGTTCCTACGACGAACAGAATGATGGCGAGCAACCAGAGAAATCCACTAAGTCCGGCTATTGTGGTGTGCACATACCCGAGCGCATGCAGAATGAGCAGCGTATCAGAGGTAATCAGCGACAGCAGCAGCAGGAAATAGATCGATAGATAATAAAGAATGTCGAAACGGATGCGCGAAGCAGACTTGTCGAAGAGCAGAGGGATATTTTTGACAATGACATAAATATTTCCCTTGGCCCAGCGCGTTCGCTGCTTGAACCAGACCTTTAAGGTCTGGGGTTCTTGCTCCCAGGTCACGGATTTCGGTTGGAATTTGATCCGGTAGCCCATCATATAGATGCGAAAGCTGATTTCCGTATCCTCTGCAATGGCCTTCACGTCCCAGCCCCCGATGCTCTCGACAATAGATCTGCGCATAATGAAATTGGTTCCGGGAATCGTGCATAACTTGAATAGCTTCCAGCGTCCTGCTTGAGCCATCCATTGAAAAGACAGGGTTTCGATATTAATAAACCGGGTCAATAGGCTCGCATCACGGTTGCGGGTTCGAAACTTGCCGATCACCGCTCCGAGGCTGGAATCGTTCATAATCTCAGCCACCAGATAACGTAGCGCCATTTTCTCCGGGGTGTTGTCCGCATCATAAATGGCAATGAGTTCACCACTACTGCGGGCAAATCCTATATTGAGCGCATTCGACTTTCCTTTGCCGCCTGTGATCGCATCTGTGCTAATGACAATCAGATTGCGGTTCGGGTACCGACTCTGAATATTCCCCAGAAGAAGAGCGCTGTTATCGGAGGAATTATCATTAATCACAATAATCTCATAACGGTCATGCGGATAATCGAGGGCCAGCAGAGATTCTACCGTCTTGCTAATGACCACACCTTCGTTATGGGCGGGAACCATGATCGTAACAAACGGCACCTCCCCCTTAATCTCTGGCATTTCCTCATTCTCGGATTTAATGTAATACAGGTATCCCGCTATAATGAGGGTCACATTCACCAGCAGCAGGGACCAGATACAGATCACAGCTATTACCATTAGCACGTCTGGTATATTCATCATTTTCTCCTAGTCACTATTCTTTTTCTCACTTCATATATTTCTTTCTATACATCCGGTTTCCGATAATCAGCAATCCGCCAAAGAGCAGCAAAGAGATAATAATAACTACTATGAAGAATTGGTTCTGCACATTGAACAGCTTGGTAAAACTTTTCTTTTGCTCTTGTGTATATTGAAAGTCATCATTCACAGTTTCCGGCGTGTAGTCTATGTTCAGTTCCTGGCCATTGATCGAAATAACCCCTTGCAACGAAGAAATGGTACTTGTATCCGTGACTACCCGATGTGCTCCCTGTTTATAGTCGGCAAAAGGAATCCAGTACTGCTCCAGACTGTGCAGCATGTTCTCAAGTTCAGCTTCATCCTGCGGAAAATCGACGGTAATTGCTGTATTCAGCGGGAAAGCCGGCATAGCCTTACTAGCCTTATGCTGCACGCTCTGCAAGAAATCCAGCGGCAGACTGTACAGGGATGAGGCGAATGTCTTGGATGTATTCGTCTGCTCCATATAAAGTACCTGTTTATCATCTTGAAACAACACCGCTGAGTCAAAAAAACCCATTCCTGCATTAGCATACTCTTTATCATAGGACCAGTAGGAATCCGCACCGATGCCGAGTGGGGCTATCCTGTTATTGATCAACAGATTTATAAACCCATTCATTTTCTCCTGCAGCGTATGGTCACTACTGTTGATTGACGGCATGATTACCGGTGCGTTAACCAGGATGCTGCCGTTTCTAGATTGGACAATCTTCAGTGCTTCCAAGTAACGCTGCATTGCCGGAAAATCAGTATTACTGAACACCGGCCGCACGCTGGCGATAAAAGGAATACCGTCCTGATATAACTCATCCGCGGTTTTTTCCAGCAGTTCCAGATCAGAGAACGGATAAATTTCTTTGAGAACTAAATACGTTTGAGGAGAAACGTTTGGATGAAGCCAGTCCTTCAGCACGTTGGCTATGGCCAAGATACTGGCATTCCCTTGTACCAAATAAGGCACATAGGTATACTTTCCGCTGCTCACGGCATAAGGTACCTGGAGACTTCTGTCCCGAAACGATACCGTTCCGTATGCCTGTACGGCCTTACTTGCAGCAATATAGGGCATATCTTGCACTTGTAAGCCTGTCTCTTGGAACTCCCCTATTTGCAGATCGGCACTTGCACCGTACATTACCCCCGTAGTTAACTGTAAAGCCTTCTTTAGACTGGCAGGAGGACTGTAACCGATATGTAAATATTGTCCTTTATAGCGCTCCAGATCACCGAGATAGGACTTGTTTGCAATAGCCAAATCAGGCGCATTAATTACTGTAATCACATTGGAGTAAGGCGCCATGGCCCCACGCTCGTATTGGTCCAGACTTACCAGTGTAACCTTGGCATTCAAGGACGCCAGCTGTCGCTGGAGCTCGTTAACGTTGCCTTCTCTGGCTGTTCCTATTGCCAGACTGTCGAACAGCAGCAGGACCTGCTGCTGTGGAGCTGCGGCAGAATGTACAAGTGATGCTGGAAGCAGCAGGACAGCAACAATCAGCAGGAGCAGGATACTTTGAACTCTTTTATTCAAATGCTCACACCCTTTTGAGCCTCTGCCGGATACTCGCTAGTAGTATTGCTTGATATCTGACGGCTTCCCGCTAATCTGCGGGCTATTACACTGGAAAAGGTCAGGAATGTAACCAAATCAAACGATAGGGTAAATAAGAATTCATGCTTAGCGATATCGGCATCACCTGCTCCAATAATCGAAACAAAAATACCGGACAGTCCCACAGCGATTGTTGTCAGAATCAGCGCCATTCGTTGCATCCTTCTGATATTCCGCGATTTGACCGCGACTATGAAAGAAGGAATATATAGACCGATGATAAGCACCATCCAGATGAGGATAAAGCCGAATGTCTTGGGTACAAGCGTTTTTTTGAGCAGACTGTAGATGGAGAAAAAATGACTTTGTGCCCGGAAAACCTTTCCCGCAGATTCCTCATAGTTCCCCATAGCCACTGGCTTGATCGTGAACGCACTGTCAGCTGCTATATTGAGAATAGCACCCAGCTGACCTGGATTAGCAACATAATATTTGAGAATCGAACCGAATCCGTAGCGGCTGTAGAAATCCTTTTCCAGAATCGGAGAGTTCACATCCACGGTCCCATACTGTTCGTAATAGATATTGCCCTTGAGAATAGAGTATTGATCATTGATCCCAAAGGATTTCAGGGTGGTTTCCGGATTAGTAGACTCTTTCAGAACTCCACGGGTCATGGCATGATACTGGTTAATGTTCACAAATTCCTTGGAAATGTTCAGATATGTCGCGATTCCGGTGAACATCAACAGCGCAATTGAACCCATCACTAGGTAGCGGAATATACGGTCTCGGCGAATCCAGATGAGCGGTACTGCAAGCATAGCAATAACCATACCCACGGGAGCGTTCTGCTGTTTGGAGGTAGTAAGAATGAGACTGCTGATAACGAGCACAGCCAGCATAGCATAGTCATTATATCTTTTGCGATAAATGGACAGCCACGAAGCGAATACGAAGATCATCATAATCATGACGACACTCTCACTGTAAAAAGAATTGAAATATGCCGTATAGCCCGTATCTCCAAATATAAAAATAGCAATAACTGCAATGACCAAACCCTGCTTCTTGGACATCTTCCACGTAATAGCCTCTATTAACATATACACAGCTACCACATAAAGAATCGTATAAATAGCCGCCTGAAAACGGATATCAAATACCTTGCTGCTGAACAACAGCTTATTGAGCCCTATAGCCAACTTGATAAACAAGGATTGCGAGGAATCCAGTGTTGCGCCATTCTCGTTGAAATATTGATAGATTCCATACTGCTTCACAAAATAACCAAAGTATTTACTGTCATAATCCGGCAGGTTGAAATATAGCCCGTTGCTATAAATATTACGGAAGTAGTCACCGTTGTCCGCCATGCCCACATAGGGAGCAGTAAAGAGGGCAATGACCGTAATGAGCAGTACCCCAAAGGCTGATATTAAGGCAGGTGACAGCGGAAGGCTAGCGAGCGCGAAGCCCGGTCGCAGGGACGGTTTCAAAGGGTTGTCTGTCATACGGATCACCTTCATTACTTTCAGTTGGAATTAGTAGGAATAAGCTAATAATGCCATCAGGTTGTCAAAAGAATAGGCCTGTTTATTATGTACATCGCCGAAACCGCCGTACAACGCACTGCTGGAATCTGATACTCTAAGCTCGTTCATTCTGGCAATGCTTTGGCGATAAAGTATTTCATCTCCAATTTCCGAGCCAATCATCGCTGTAATAGCATAGATCGCCGTGGAATGGATATCATTCGCCGGTACGCCTTCTTTTGTGTATTGTCCAAACAGCGTTCCGGCATCGACCTGCTGCTTTATATATTTAATGCTGGAGGCTTTCTGCTGATCTACCTCTGCCAAAGATAGAATGGACAGCAGCGATTCAACCGTATTAATATTCTCCGAGCCATACTTGTCCGTCTTATAATCAAACCGTGTTTCATAGAAAGGGAACTGATCGGACAAATAGCCGCCTTTTAAAATATCGTTCATATTACCCAATAATATACCGCGTAATTCGTCAGAAATCGACAACTTTTGCATTGTGCTTAAATTAATATAACATAATGTAATAGACTCATTTGCTATTTTGTAATTTTCATCATAAAAATCCCTCAAATACCCATTTTCAACATTGTTATCATAGAATCTCCGACCATATTTATCCGCCTGCTCTGTATACTGAGTTTCCCCGAAAATCTCACCCGCTTCATATAACGCTCGGATTAAGCGCAGGTCATCAACAGCGGCATTCACAGGATATTGCTTGTCCAGTTTAGGGCTGTAACGGTAACTGAAGCCATCCTTCATGTCGAATGTTTGTTGGGCAAGCTTCCATTGTGCGGCGAATAGCTCCTTATTGCCGGTAAGCACTGCCACTCGCATCATAAGTCCCGCAGACTCGCTTAAGATCTCATGACCGCTTGCAGCCTCTCCGTTCTGGTCTGTCTCCTGAAAATTTGTAAATACCCCATAGGGACCTGTAAGCTTCGTATTAATAAAGTTATATAACACTTGCTCGTCACTTTGAGTGACTGAATGACTTGAAGTAGGCGAAGGTTCTGCCTTATTGCCACTGCAGGCTGCCAGCAAGACCAGACTCATTAGGAGCACTATGACTGTGCTGTTCTTACTGTTCAATTCATCACTCCCTCCATCCAATTTTAGATTCTGTAATTATACTAATATAACGGTAACATTAGTCACAAAGTTAACATATATTCGCTAAACCTTTAATTTCAGATATATCTAATAAATTATTGATGTTCATCTACCTCTCCAGAATAAAAAGAGAGCTGCCCCTCCGCCTTTTCAGACCGTGACAGCTTCTTATTTATTACCCTTTAATCCGTCGATAAGTCTCGTCATCCGAGACAATATACAATCTCGCCTCTGTAGGAATGGGTTGGTCAAGCTTCCTGTTGATGCTTAGATCGTTGCGGTCAGACAATAAGGTGGCTCCCTGAAGTAGCAGATCCTGAAAGGCCTCTCCATACGTCTTCCATGCAACATTCAGCGGAATTTCATAGATATCGTCACCATGCTGCCGGCTCAGCAGCTGCGTAATCACCTCGGAGTTCCCTTCCTGCAGAGCAGATCGCACAGCCAATCTGGAGATAGCATCATGTGACAGCACGAACTCATTAACATGGATATGCTGGAAATTCCGAATATTCTTCTCCTGCATAATTTCTACAGTGCTATGTACCTTCGGCGCAATACGTTCAATGCTAGAGGCAATGAGCAATGATTTGCCATCGATCAGCGAAGCTTCGTCAATCCGCGTATCCCCGAACACAATCGCCGCCTTAGCCTCAAGAATATTAGCCTTAAGAAGAATCTCATCACTGGAAGCGTCCCCACTAATGAAGTGAACCTGATCCATATACTCCAGCGGATGTCGTCCCGTCTCATCAATGATCACGATCTGGCATTCCGGTAAATAGCACAAAATCTCCTCTACGGCGGCCTGCGTTTTTTTGCTCCAATTGATTAGAATGACATGATTCCCACCCCGAAAGCTCAAAGTGCCTGCCCCCCTTCTTCTCTGCATCTCTGCGATAGAGTCAATGATCTTACCGATAACCAAACTGAGCAGACCGATCCCGAAAATATACAGAAAGATAGTAAACACCTTACCGCCTATCGTTTCTGCAAAATAATCACCGTATCCAACAGTAGCCATCGTTGTCATGACCCAGTAAAAGGCATTAAACCAGTTATGAAAAGTATCTGGCTCAAGCACAAAAGCTATGGTTGCACTTATTACAATAAACATCAGGATAATCAGCCCAATGGATTGTTTTCTTAAGCGCATCATCCTCGTGGATATTCTGAGCAGAAAATGCACCTGCTCACCCCTCTTCCGGATTTAAATAATCAAGCTGCTGATCACAAACGCTGTTCCGATAAATACCATACACAGCATCGTCCCTACGGCCACATTCCCTTTTTGCAGGTGCTCGGAAATGGTAAAGCCGGGGGTAACTAGCTCGAAGATCCAATAAGCTGCTACCAAGCACAGATAGCCAACCGCAAACCAGAGCATCATAAACCAGATCGATGTATTCGTATACGCCGCTACTCCAAGAATAATTGCCGTTGCTAGAAACTTGCCGCCTAACGCCAAGGCTACAGCTACATTGCCTTTCTTGAGTTCTTCCATATCCTTAAATGGTGTCATCAAGCTGAATATGAACACGCCCAACAATTGCAGTACAATAATTACAACAACACTTACCAATAAATTTACAATCGTCGTCATTTAGCCCACCCCCGAAATTTAGCATAGGCCGAATCATAATCGGCAAAATCATGAACTTCCTCAAGCACTACTGATGCAGTCTTAGCTTTCTCCAATGCCGTGTAACGCTTGTCGTCAATCGGCTGTTTGATCCGGTTGCCCGAAGGCAGCTCAAGCACGGCAAAGTTTCTAGTCTTATCCTTATACTGGGTCTTATATACACCCACAAGATCGACATCGGTTGTGATCGATACTTTAAGGTTCTTCAGATCCTCTGCTGCCGTCTTCTGGTCTCCATAGGACTTGAGCGTAGTCCATGAAGACAGGCGAATTTCGTTGCGCTGATCGGCATCGGTAACCAACTCGGCGTCCATGAACTGCAGTGTCCATATTTTGTCGCCTGTCGCATAATTACCATCATTCGGGAGCAACTCGTTATCTGGCAACACCGTCATATCGCTGCCGATTAAGTCACCCACTGTGCTCTCTACAACCCGGTAATCCCAAGGAACCCGCGATGTACTATCTGACGTTTCTGTAGAGGGGTCAGTATGAAATACACTATCCTGGTTGCCACATGCCCCTAACAACAACATCGTTAAGAACATCAGACATATGAATGCTCCGAACCTGGCTCTTGAACCTCTTTTATTCCGCGTTTTTCTACCTTTGCCGATATCCAATTAACTCACTCCTAACGCGATAAAATGACTGGCATTGCCTGTAATTAGCCCGCCTGCCCGACCGAGCAGCCCGCAGGGCTTCCCGTTAATAACGAACATACCGGTCAACAGATGAAGCTCACCCTCTGCGGTCTGTACGCGGGCCATTTCGGCTCTTTTTTGATAAACAGTAGGAAATAACACGCTGCTATCAAAGCCTTCCTCATCCTGCAGCTCCAGCGTTCCGCTGTCATCAAAAAGACGCACCGAACCTCCCTCGCGGCCAAATACGGATTTGGACACAAAGTTCCCGGAGAACACGGGTTTATTATAAGTCGGCAGGACATAGCTTGAGATGGTCTCACGTTCCTCTTTATCAAAAAGAAGACCCAGCTCATACATTCCCCATACCGCTGCAATAAGCCCTTTAGACTGCAAAATTATACTGTGCGGACCATTAAATAACTGAAGATGACCTTGTTCCACTGCATAGGCAAGGGCATCTCCACCCTCATCTACGGCCATCCATTCCTTAGGGTACAGGGCAAACATACGCTTAATTATGCGGTCTTCCCCATCCTTAAGAATTCCCTTATCGACCCATAAGTCAAGACAGTCAACACACTGAATATCAAGACCGCTATGCTTTACAAGGGCTTCAATGGTGCCGGAATCCTCAAGATGAGTTCCGTAACCAACACAAGCCGCCGTATCCGGACGTTCTTCCTGCCAGGCTGCCGCTAGTAGTTCTTTCATTGCCGTATTTGGGCTTGCGATGCCGGCCTGCTGACATATCCAGGGGGTAGCTATAGAGGCTTCCACGTAACCGGTTGGTGTATCCGCATTCAGCTCCAGCAACTTGATAGTTCCGTCATCAGCCACGGCAAAATCGAATCTTGCATACCGGCTGATGACTCCCTGCGCAGGAAGTGGGCATTCATCGAGCATCACCCACAATACTTGTGGAATACCGAGAAGATCATATAGATCGTGCTTGAGGTGAACATAACGGGCAGCTTTATCGAGTATAGCCCAGAGCTTCGCAGAAGCCTCTTCAAGCTCCTTATAGGTCTCGTTGCGCATCACTGCCACCGCATCCAACCAGTATTCCTCTTCCTTAAGGTCTGCCCAGGTAAACCCAAGCTCCTTCAGCTGCTCTACCCGGGGTGCCCGCTCAAGAGTGGACTGAACCCTAATCTCAAATGCACACTGATTGTGAATCATCCGCCGAAGCCGCTCTTGCTGGAGCCAGACTTCGAGGAGGAGGAACCAGAGCTGGACTTTGAGCTTTTGGAAGAGCCTAGACCGCTGGAGTTACCTCCGATACCGCCCGTCTTTGACGAAGATCCCCTTCTGGTAATGGAGCCGGTAGAAGAAGTAGAGGTCTTCGGTTTCACTACAGAGCCGGGTACCGTTTTATTCTGGAACTTGTCGCTGCTATAAGTTGGGGGCTTATAAGTATTTTGAGTACCTCCATAATAGGTTGGTCGATCGTTATACCATCCTCTTGAGGAGTAATTGGAGCCACTATTGAACAGCATGTGGTACAACAGCATATCGTCCCAGCCGAAGCCTGAATTATAACCGCCATAGTTATTCACTACTGTCGTTCCATTAGAGGTCACTACCCCCTCTCCCTGCTCGACAACCTCTTCTGTACCCTCAACCGGATATGGAATGTTCCAGTCAACATTTTTATCAAAATAAGCTTTAACCTCATCTGTCGACCAAGATACAAGCTTCGGTTCCTCACCTGAGGTATTGCCACTGGCACCTGCACCACCCGGAATAAACATGGCATTAGCCAACAGGGCAATGCCGAGTGAAGTGGATAGTACACGAAGCGGCTTTCCTTCAGATGTGAACAGTTTCGATACAGCTAGTTCTTTAGCTTTCTCATCTTTAGACAACGCGGGGTCCTCCTTCCTTAATATCAATCATTCGGTGCGCATTGGAACAAGCAAAAGCTCCAGCTTGCCTTCGTCTACATTCAACCGCCCTTCCACCGTCTCATATTCAAGGCTGCCAACTACTAGATAATTGACATGCTCAAGTGCAGCAATCATATTCATGCTCCACGTACGTTCCTCAATTAGACGCAGACCGCCTTCCGGCATTTTCTCGAACAAGATGACACTCATTCCATTATCCACCTTTTACCATCCTTCCTCAACACTATTATGCATATGATACGGTATTAGCACCTTTTCGTTTCATATCTCAAGCTAGCCTCAGTGGATTGCCCAATAGGCTCCTGTGAACGCGAACGTCTATATAAGAACACTACGCCCAAAGAGCATAAGCTTACAATGAACAATAGCACGTATACATGCTGGTAGGCTGTTGCCGGCACAAGATCCCGCCCTACATGTAAGAGTAGGCCACACACTGCAACAGATACAGAGCCGCCAAAGAACTGAACCAGCTGCAACAGGCCCATCCCGGAGCCAATCCATGTTCTGGGCAGAATCATGGAGGTTTCATTATTCAAGGAAGCCATAGTCGCCGAAAATGCTGGAGAGAAACACAGGTACCCAAACAGTAATACGGCCGGAGACGCAGATAAATTCAAGGCAAAAATAGCCATAATACTGACCAGAATGCCATGGCCGATCAGTAAGAACCGTAAATTCCCATACCGGTCAATCCAGTGTCCAACAAACCTAGTTAGAAAGGCGGAAAGAATCGCCCCTGGAGCGATGAACAGCCCGATCATTAAAGCTGATTTATGGAACAAATTAGCCAAAGCGAGCGGCATTAGGAACAAATTACCCAGATTCAGCACCAGAATGCAAAAACCGATGGTCACAAGCTTGCCATATCCGGGCATCTTCAGCAGCTGCGGGTTAATAAACGATTCCTTTGCCCGTTTCAGATGCCAAGCATGAGCGAAGAAAGATACTATGCTTACAGCTAACCACATCAGAGACTGGCTAGTTACTGCCAACAGCAGGCTTGCCGCATTGATAACAGTCAGTGCAGCGCCCACAATATCAAAGTTTCCCGCCTGGGGCTGTTCCTTCGGCAGTAAACGCAGCAGCACTGGCAGAACGATTAGCACAAGACAGGTGATCCCGAATAAACCATTCCAGCCGAAATATTGGCTGATGATCCCGCCGACAATCGGTCCCAGACCAAAAGCCATAGCGCTGCCTACGGAGATCATAGCTATAGCCCCACCGCGTCTGGCGACAGGAACATAGCGACTCGCCAGCACAAGACCCAATCCCGCCATAGCTCCGGCACCTGCCGATTGTAAAATTCTTGTGAACAAAAGAGCCTGAAAATCATGGGCAAATAGCCCAAAGACTGATGCTAGTCCAAGCGTAGTCAGTCCGATGGTCAGCAGCCTACGGATTGGCACCAGGTCGGATAATCTGCTATAAATAACGGTCGACAGCGCGTAGCCGATAGAATAGCTGGAAATCACCCATGAGCCGAGATCAGCAGAAATATGCAGATCCTGAATGATGGTTGGCAGCGATACGTTAAACATCGTTGTGTTCATGACCACAATAAAGAGACAGAAGGTCCATAGCGGCATTACGATTTTATCATTCATTTCTATTCCATCCTATCAATTATCTGTAATCACTCCACTAATTCTAGTCCACTGTAATGGGCTTGGCAATTGAAATAGTATGTATTTTCTGACAGCATCCCACACCAAAAGGACCCGAACCGTATACCGGTCAGGTCCTCTTTATAGGATACTAAATTGATGACCACACCAACGGATTGGCCGATTATTATGCTTCCTGTACCGCAGCAATCGCCTTATCCTGGATTGGATCAACTGCAGGGTTATTATCAATAAAGTGGACCTCTCCCGGAGCCATGGAGGCAATCCGAGCCAGTGAGTAAACAGGAATACCCCGTTTCTCCAGCAGGCTGCGTCCTTCCTGAAAGCTCTTCTCGATCACACAACCAACGCCCAAAAGCTCTGCTCCCGCCTCATTCACAATATCAACCAAACCTATAAGAGCAGCACCAGTAGCCAAGAAATCATCGACGATAAGCACTTTATCGCCAGATCCAAGATATTTCTGTGAAATGCTGATCAGATATTCTTCTTGCCGGGTAAAAGAATGCACCGGGGCTGAATATACCGCTTCGGAGAGAGTTACTGCTTTCTTTTTCTTGGCATAAATAAACGGAACGCCCAGCGCTATCGCCGCAGCCATCGCGAACTGAATCCCGCTGGCTTCAATTGTAATTATTTTATTGATTGGCAGATGTCCAAATACCCGCTTAAATTCCTGCCCGATTTGTAGTGCTAGCTCCGTATCGACTTGATGGTTCAGAAATGAGTCTACCTTCAACACCGTATCCGACAGGATGAGACCTTCTTGTCTAATGCGTTCTTGTAGTACTTTCATTGTGAATCTGATCGCTCCTTCTTGGTTAGAAAAACAAAAAGGACAGATCCCTTGAGTCGTTCTCTCAAGTGAATCTGTCCTTCTGGGTCTTTGAGACCCGCTACTTCACTCATAGTCGGACAATTACAGTGGTCATCCGGTAGAAACTTATGGGCCATATCCCCAAGATTATATGAGATTATATGAATCATCGAAAATAAATACTTTGTATATCTTATACGGTCTGTCCGCTCCTTACAAGCAAAATTTTAAGGATAAGCCCTGCTTTTTAGCGCTGTTTCATGAAGAGTAGGCAGACGTTTGTTTTTGCCGCGTAAACACTCATTTTGCTCACCAATCCCCTCACATTGCATTAATGGTAAGGAAAAGCTATGTAAGGAGGAAGGATACGATGGCAAAAGCAAGTGATCGAATTGTGGTCATTATACAAAAAGGGAACAGACGTCTGATTACCAAGACACCACTCCGGGGAGTGGACCGACTGGTATTCGTCATTAATAATCAGTACACCAATGCGCCCAACACGACACAAATTTCCAGCGGGGCAGGGCGAAGCAGTGCAAGCGGCAATAATGCAGCTATTGCTTCCCCTTATACACGCCAGCAGCAGAGCGTTGGTGCAGGTGGAGACGCCACCAATTTAGGGAAACAAGGCAGAACACGCAGCAAGTACAAGAATTCCAAGAACTCCACATTCTATCCCTGCGGCAAGGAAGTTGTAGTCGTTATTAATACCCAAACGGTTAAGCTCTCTAAACGCAATGGGGCCTCCTCTGCTACACAGGTGGCCAGCGGCGGCGGATTATACAGCACAGGTGGAACGAACGCCGCTATTGAGAGTCCTGGTACACGTCAGCAGCAAGCGGTCGGTGGAGGTACAGGCGGGCACGCGCTGAACAAGGCTACAGCCAAACAGAAACACAACAAAAGGCGATCTCGTTAGGGAAAGAAACAACTTAATAAAATTTAGAGCAGCGGGGGTCCAATCCCTACGTTTAGCTTCCAAACGAGAAACAGCCATCCCTTGAGGATGGCTGTTGTAGTGTTGCCCGTATAGAGCAAATAACGTTGCTACTCCGTCTTTATTCCGGGTAGCCACCGGCTGGTGCCGGATGTGCTTCTATATATTTCAGTGCATTGTAGATCATTTCCGCGGCATCGGCACGGGTAATATCATCCGTAGGATTGAAATCACCTGCAGTATCCAGGTGGGCAATGCCGATAGCAAGAGCCAGTTGTATGGAACCGTCATACCCATTGGTAAATTCAGATACATCCGCAATATCTACCGGCATGATTTTGATCATGGGCAGATTACTACGTTTCTCTATAGCCTGGATAAGCTGGTGTGTAAATTCCTCACGGCTCCAATTCTTTCCCGGGTCCAGATCAGCAGGCAAGCCGATATCATTATTGGCAGCAATAATCAGAGCTTCCGCGTACCAGGCATCGTTATTAGCATTCGCATAATAATCCGTTGCTTGTGGGGCTTTAAAGAACCGTAGCTGATCAATATTCAGATCAAAAGCATTAACGAACATCTGTATTCCCTGTGCTGCTGTAATCGATGCGTTGGGTAGAAACTTATCGCCACCCACACCATGTATAACTCCCTTTTGCTGTAAGTCTACGATTTTATCTTTGGCTGGTATATTGGCCAGGTCTGCAAAAGGTAACGATGCGGCAAAACTCTGTCCTGCAAAGGCCAGGGTTAGCAGTGCTGTTGCCGATACTGTAAGTTTTCTTAATGTATTGTTCATCTCGTTCACCTCTTGTAAGTTTTTCGATGCTTAATTTCTTCTACTTTCTTCCAGACGGAATAACGCAAAAAAAAGTTGCAGTCTACGTAAACAACCCTATGAATCAAGAAGAAACATATACACTCTTATTTTTACATAAATAGCCCAAGGTTCTACGCAGTATCGCTTAGACCCTCGGGCTATTATTGAACGGATGAATGAAATCGCTTATCCGCGATCTTCGCCTATTCCACGCTGGATGCTTCTACCTCTAGCTTCTTGTTATTGAGAACATTATCCTCCAGCATGCTGGATCTATCACCATATTCTTTAATAATGTGCTTCTCTCCCCATGCACAGAGCGAATCCAATATAGATCCTAAGCTCTGGCCATACTCACTAAGCTCATACTCCACTTTGGGAGGGACCTGATTGTAGACAATCCGATTTACAATACCATCCTGCTCCAATTCTCTAAGCTGCTGGGTCAGCATTTTTTGCGTGATATTCGGCATATGGCGTTTTAAATCGCTCGTCCGCATCTTCCCATGTGTTAAATGGCAGAGAATGACACATTTCCACTTCCCACCGATGACTTCCAGCGTTGCCTCTACCGAAATATTATATTTCTTCACCATAATATCTATTTCCCTCCTAAGTAAGAGCCATCTATGTTAGATGTATAGGTACTTTTTAGTACCTACAGCACCAAAAAGTACGTACTATTCATTATTATCTCTATAACTCATAATAGCACTTATCGGCCGATGATTACCATAGTGCAGGAGTGAAACAATATGACTTTGGATAAAAAAAGAAGTACGCTGGCACTGCTTGCCCTAGCAGTTAGTGCCTTTGCGATAGGAACAACCGAGTTTATCAGTGTTGGCCTTCTGCCACTCATCTCTAATGACTTGAACATATCCGTGACGACAGCCGGGTTAACCGTTACTTTATACGCTTTAGGGGTAACCTTTGGTGCCCCCGTCCTAACTTCCCTGACCACAACGTTCTCCCGGAAGACATTACTACTCGCGATTATGCTGGTGTTCATTGCCGGCAACAGTCTCGCCGCCGGGGCGAATGGAATTACAGTACTGCTGACCGCCCGTGTGATATCCGCCTTAGCGCACGGTCTCTTCATGTCGATCGCCTCTACGATTGCAGCCGATCTCGTTCCTGAGAATCGCAGAGCCAGTGCAATCTCGATTATGTTCACCGGACTGACTGTAGCTACCGTTACCGGAGTCCCGCTGGGTACATTCCTTGGACAGCAGTTGGGCTGGCGCGCTGCCTTTGTTGCCATTGTTGGCATAGGCATTGTAGCGCTTATCGCTAACTTGATCTTAATTCCGACAGGTCTGCGCCGAGGAACCCGTACACCACTGCGTGAGCAAGTTAAGCTTATGACCAATGGGCGCTTACTACTGGCTTTTACCATTACCGCTCTGGGCTATGGGGGTACATTTGTCGTCTTCACCTACTTATCGCCTCTCCTCCATGATATTAGCGGTTTCCAAGAAAAGACGGTTGCCGTCATTCTGTTGGTCTATGGAATTGCCATTGCGATTGGCAACATGATTGGCGGCAAAGCAGCCAACCACAAACCGATGAACGCTTTGTTCTACATGTTTGCCTTACAAGCTATTGTGTTATTCGTCTTAGCTTTTACAGCTCCTTTTAAGGGTCCGGCCTTAATTACAATTTTCTTTATGGGACTGCTCGCCTTTATGAACGTTCCCGGATTACAGGTTTATGTAGTCATGCTGGCTGATCGGTTTGCTCCAGGAGCCCGAGATATAGCCTCTGCTGTTAATATTGCTGCGTTTAACGCTGGCATTGCAATTGGCGCTTACCTCGGGGGTGTCGTAACTGACCATTTGGGATTGATTCATACGGCTTGGGTAGGGGGAATTATGGTGCTGGGAGCTGTATTCTTAACGGCTTGGAGCCGTGCTCTGGAACGAAAAGATGAGACTCAGCTTAAGAGTGAAACTGCTTATTCATAAGTTCAATACAACCTGGGAGGTTATTTAATATGGCTAAGAATTTACAAGATACAACTACACTGCACAATGGTGTGAAGATGCCGTGGTTTGGACTCGGAGTATTTAAAGTAGAAGAAGGTGCAGAGCTGGTGCAGGCTGTAAAGTCGGCCATTTCCCATGGCTACCGCAGCATCGATACAGCAGCGATTTATGAGAATGAAACCGGCGTCGGTCAGGGAATCCGCGAGGCCCTACTGGAGAACAAGCTGTTAAGAGAGGAACTCTTCGTCACTTCAAAAGTATGGAATGCGGATTTGGGCTACGAATCAACCCTTGCCGCCTACGAGACTAGTCTGGCGAAGCTTGGTCTGGACTATCTTGATTTATATCTTATTCACTGGCCAGTGGAAGGAAAATACCAAGAAGCCTGGAGAGCGCTGGAGACATTATATAAAGAAGGCCGGGTTAAAGCGATCGGGGTCAGCAACTTCCAAATCCATCATCTGGAGGATGTCATGAAGGATAGCGAAATCAAACCCATGGTCAATCAGGTTGAGCTTCATCCCTACCTAACCCAACAGGATCTGCTCAGCTTCTGCAAGGAGCAAGGCATTCAGTTGGAAGCTTGGTCACCTTTGATGCAGGGTCAATTGCTAGAGCAGCCTCTAATACAGGATATTGCTGCTAAACACGACAAATCCGTGGCCCAGGTTATTCTGCGCTGGGATTTGCAGCGTGGCATTGTAACGATACCCAAATCTACCAAAGAGCAGCGGATCATCGAAAATGCAACTCTGTTTGATTTTCAGTTAACGGAAGAGGATATGACCTTGATTGCCAGCCTGAACCAAGACCAACGGGTCGGTCCAGACCCTGACAACTTCGATTTCTAAATCGATACTGAGTCCTGACTGCTTGACATGGAGTGAACTCCAGCATCTATATTTTGGGGACTCAGTGATTTAACCCGAGAAGTTCTCCCAACCTTACGTAAACAACACAGCGGTCACATTGTAAATGTATCCTCCATCGGCGGATTAACCGCGTTCCCAGCTTTTGGTTATTATCATGCGACCAAATTTGCGGTTGAAGGCTTGTCACAGTCCTTAGCTAAAGAAGTTCAACCGCTTGGCATTAACGTTACGCTGGTGGAGCCGGGGGCCTTTAGAACAGACTGGTCTGGACCGGTCAGCTGTGGACCGTACAGAAATGATTGAGGATTATGCTGAGAAGCAATTGCAGGACATAAAGGCCGATATCGAAAGCTGGAAGGAAATATCAACAAGCACTGATTTCGGTGATGAGAGCTATTGGGAATAGTCTTAAGCGCCCACTAGGGCAATGAGAGTTGGCAGCACTAGAAAAGAGGCCAGCGTCGTCCATAAAATACATCTAGAGACCAAATCTGCGGAGGCATTAAACCGCTCGGCCAGCACAACGGCATTTACCGCAACAGGCATAGAAGCCAGAATCAGCAGCACTGAGAATAAAGGCCCCGTAATGTGCAGAATGGTTAACCCGAGATAGGCAATCAGCGGTGCCAGAAATAAGCGAACCATAAGTCCTGTCCAAAAAGCAGACTGCAGTTTGCGCTCCACTTGAGCTACTCTGACTTTGACCATCTGTGCGCCCAGTATCGCCAATACCACAGGTGAGTAAGCCCCTGCCACCATGGCGACCCCTGACGCGACCTCGTGCGGCATATGCAGATGGAAGGCTCTGAGCCCCAAAGCTAGAATAGCCGCATAGATGGCAGGCAGAGAAAACACGGATCTGACTGCATTTTTTACAGAGAACTGTGATCTCGCAGCGAAGTATACCCCCACCGTATTAACAATGACCATCTGTCCAATAACATAGACCGAGGCTTTGTCTAGTCCAAGCTGTCCAAAGGCAAGCAGCACAAGCGGCAGACCATAATTCACACTATTGGTGAACGTTGAGACCAGTGTCAGCCCCGCTAGTTCGGGTGGAGCCAGCTTCAGTATTTTCCCCAATACATTTGCAAGCACCCACAACAGGAACAGATTAAGTAGCGAAAAGGCCAACGTCTTATACACGTCGTCAAAGGAAATATCCGCCGTAGCCAATGTATCCAGAATGATTGCCGGACTCAAAAAGTATAAATACAGCGTCAACAAGGGCTTAGTATCAAGATTCTTAAACCGCCCGAGCAGCGCTCCCGCGATGACCGGGATGGACAATGGCACGATGACTTGATATAAAGTCAATAATACGGTCTGGATCAAGAAGCAGGACCCCTCTGTTCTTTAGTTACTTCATAACTATAACCAAAGCAGGAAGGATCGTCTAAGACACGGAAGCAATATGTTTAATAGTGATTACCTATGACAGCAGCTGGCTTTCTCAAGGATAGTATTGTTATGATTAGGAAAATCCGTAATTGGGTCAGGAGGATGACTTGTATGGTAGAACCCGTTATTCTAACCAAGGGCACCCCAGGCGAACCCTGCCCTATTGCCAAAACTCTGGATGTCATCGGGACGAAATGGACCTTTCTAATTATCCGTGACCTACTGATGGACGGAACGAAACGCTTTAGTGATCTCTTGAGATCATTAGAGGGTATCAGTCCAAAGACGCTTGCGTTAAGGCTTAGGGAGCTGGAAAGTCATGGCATTCTGGAGCGGACCGTTTATCCCGAGGTTCCACCACGAGTAGAATATACACTGACTGAAAAGGGGCTACGCTTGGAAGCGATTTTTATTGAATTAAAACGATATGGTCTCACGCTATAATATCTACAGCCGCACAAAACTATACTTTTTGAAACTATATGTATTAATTGTAACTACTTCCCTAAGGAAAGTTATAGGAATATACTACTTCCCAGAGAGCATTATACTTTGTGGAGGAGGTAACCTAATGTTAATAGGACAAAGGGTTGTTATTATTGGAGGTAGTTCTGGAATCGGTCTGGAGACGGCCAGACTCGCGGCAATCGAAGGTGCAGAGATTATTATTGCCAGTCGTTCCAAGGATAAGCTGGAGAAGGCCAAAGAAGTGTTAGGAGCAGCTATTACTGCATATATCCTGGATATAACCAATGAAGAACAGGTACAATCCTTCTTTGAAAAAGTAGGGGCATTCCAGCATTTGGTGGTAAGTGCGGCGGAAACAAGCGGAGGTCCTTTTCTGGAAACTCCTACTAGCGCTGCGCGCCAGCTGTTTGAGAATAAATTCTGGGGCCAATACTATGCTGCCAAATACGGTGCGCCGAAGTTATCTCCGCAAGGCTCTATCACACTCTTCTCCGGTGTTGTTGCCTATAAATCAATGATCGGCTCTTCCACCCTCGGTGCAGTCAATGCAGCCGTTTCCAATCTCGGCCAAACCTTGGCTCTGGAGCTGGCTCCCCTCCGGGTGAATATCGTTTCTCCGGGGATCATAGATACTCCATCCCGTGAGAAAATGCCAGTAGAAGCACGAAATGACTTCTATACTAAAATTGCTGCCAAGCTGCCAGTAGAACGAGTTGGCACAGCAGTGGACGTCGCCCAGAGCGTACTTTATCTGATTCATAACGAGTTCGTAACCGGAACGGTTCTTCACGTAGAGGGTGGTCATATCCTTACTTAACAAGTTGTTTGCTTCTAAAAAATCCCTGTCCTCTTAGTGATAAGGGGACAGGGATTTTCAAGACAGCCTCTTATAGAGCTCTGATCTCAAGCAGTTCATATTTGATAACGCCCATAGGTGCATTGACACTAATAATGCTGCCTACTTTTTTGTTCAGCAATTCCTTGCCCAACGGGCTCTCATAGGAAATCTTGTTATCCAGAACATCTGCTTCAGCAGGACCTACAATTCTATACTCAATCTTTTCGGAATATTCAATATCATTCAGAATAACAATGGAGCCAACGCTGACTGAGGTACTGCTTATGCTTTTTGCATCTACCACTCGAGCTTTGGTTAACATCTTTTCCAATATGATCACTCGGGTCTCCATGAACGACTGATCATTCTTGGCAGAGTGGTATTCACTATTCTCCTTCAGATCTCCGTAGCTAATCGCCAATTTAAGCCGAGCCGCTAATTCCTTACGTTTGACAGTCTTTAAATCTTTAAGCTCTGCCTCTAATTTAGCCAATCCCTCTTCGGTCAAGAACACTTCTTCGTTAGACATGTTTACAACTCCTATTTAGCTCGCCTTTATTGTATTTTACCTTATATTACACAAACATGCGAAAAGAATGCGCTAAGCAGCATATCTTTAGTAGTTTTCTCCTTAATAAGCTTTAGAACAAATCATCTCACTAGATAGTTAATAATAATTATTGGAGGAAAAATTGCCCATTTGTTGTATGATATTTATAAAGTACTCTAGTATGTTTCTTTCAAAGTGTACTTGTTAAATCTAACAAACAGTAAGGGGCACAGTGAGCAAAAATGTTGACGACGAAGAATGGTTTTCGTAGTATCCAAGGAATTCTAATTTTAATATTTACCCTACAGTTACTCGTATCTAATCCGCACGCAGTAATTGCGCAATCCAAAGCTCCATCCGCAGCAGCAAGCTATGATGTTGTTGTGATTGGAAGTGAGATTCAGGGCGTATTGTTAGCCAAGGAAGCACGGAGTCTAGGACTCAAAGTTATTATTCTGGATCCACGAAGCAAGCCCGGTGGTGAGTTAATTCAG
Source organism: Paenibacillus monticola (assembly GCF_009664975.1). Classification (GTDB taxonomy): domain Bacteria; phylum Bacillota; class Bacilli; order Paenibacillales; family Paenibacillaceae; genus Paenibacillus_AQ; species Paenibacillus_AQ monticola. Next base: position 235,956 of record NZ_WJXB01000004.1, on the reverse strand, counting down.
GGGCAAATGCTGGTTCTCGATGATGTGAATGACAATAAGCATAAAAATCTGGTTCAAGGAGAGATCAAGAACCTTTATACCAAATATAAAGTGGGTTCCATTCGAAAAACAGCGGAATTCAGTAGCTATTATGACAAGCTTATTAAAGGAATACCAATTAAGAGTGGGATCGTTATCGATTCAGTTAATGCCATCGCATTAGACAAGGGAAAATCTCTGCAAACTATGACTTATCGCGCCAAAGATGGATTTAGTTATACAATTCAATCTAGGTACTGGGTGGAAAATACCGATTTCAATGCCCTGAGCGCTAAACTGGGTGACAAGCGCATTCCCGGAATGGAATCACTCTATAATGGTAAACAGCCAGATTATATGACAGCTACTTATATGATGAATTTCAAAAAAATAAATTGGAATAAACTCCATCAGGCCGTTCTGGATGATTACCCACTAACCAATGTGCGAAAGAAATATGGTTCCACCACCTATGTGGATTGGAATTTTGCAACTGGATTCAGCAATATTACTAATAAATATATCACCCTGGATAAGATGTTAAGGCTACGAGGCTTAAATGTGACCGATCAGAGGAACGGTGAGGTTACCATTAACGGTCTGCTTATTTATGATGTGAACCCTTCAGATCCTGAATCAGTACAGACAGCGATTGCAAAATCTAAGGCCGAGATACCCCGAATTTTAACCTTTTTACGTAAAAATATACCAGGCTTCGCCAAAGCAGAACTTAACGGATTCCCCGATTACCTATATATCCGCGACTATAACCGTTATGAAACCAAGTATATACTTGATTATCCAGATTTAATGGGAGCGCGAATGTTCTGGGATAATGTTAGCATTGGTGGATATGCAATAGATCTGCAAGGAACCAAAACCATGCCAAAAGGAATAGGCTTTGGTAAGCCCGATCACTACGGCCTACCGCTACGTTCATTTGAACTCAAATCCTATGATAATGTACTAGTTGTAGGTAAAAACGTAGGAGCTAACATCAAAGCCTATGGCAGTGCCCGTATTATGCCAACTACCGCTTTGGCAGCACAGACCATCGGCATTATTCTTGGACGAGAGAAGAACAAGCGCCTGGTTGATTTGAATCAAGCCGACTTCAACAGAATACATAAGTATCTAGAGAAAGATTATAAGATTGAACTCCAACATTAGGAGTAGTTATATATTACCTGCAATTATTTTCTAGCTTCTGAACGCACAAATCCCCGCTCTCCTTAATTAATAAGGCAACGGGGACTTATGTGTTTATTCCACTAATCAATTCAATCTTTCCTCCAACATCAATCCATATCCTTGACATGGTGACCCTTATTCATTATTCAACTTAACATTGTTACCGTGCGCTTTCGAATTCCCCGTGCACTCCTGTTCGGAGTTCTTCTCCATGTCTTGCATATGGGATGAGTTCCCGCGTACACGATTTCACGAAAAACGTTTTCACGGACGTTTCTCCTAGTGTGAACAATCGTTTCAGTACGCTTCGCTTACCTTTTGCAACGGAATCACGCTCCTTCGACCGCAAGATATTTCTTGCTTGAAAAGCTTATTCCTTACAAATCAACCACCTCGGCAACCGCCTTTAGCGTAATGAATGCGGTTCCATTGGTGATGTATAGAGCATAACGCATTACAGCAAAATATTAAACTCGCATAATATTCAATATTTCGCCATAATCCCTGCTATTCTCCGCTACCACCATCTAAATCATATGGAGTCTAAGATTTTCTTCTGGATTCTTGGACTTTCGGATTCATTCCTCATTTACCCAATAATTGTCTGGATTCATTGTACTTTTCTTACTGTTGAAATCTTAAGTACCGGAATTGATTGTTTCTTTCCCTCTCTTAAAAGGAACGTAAGCGGAATCGCAATCACTCCAATAAACGTAGCTACAAGGAACACGTCCTGCACACTAAATGTCATCCCTTGAGCTTTGATAAAAGCTGATGTGGCGGTGGCGCCTTCGCTTAGTTCCTTCTGATGGGTCAACGCTCTGGCGGCGAGTACAGAGCTAAAGATTGCTATAGACAGCGCCCCTGTGGCCTGACGTACCCAACTTGTGACTGAAGAAGCGTGACCAGAATATTCTTTGGGAATGGCGGACATCCCGGCATTGGTGACCGGCATAAAAGCCAAAGCAATCCCTACAGACCGAAGCCCCATCCATGAAGCCACATATACATGCGTAGCACTCAGTGTAATATGGCTTAGCTCCCAGGTCGAAATAATCAGCAGCACCATACCGCTAAGAATAAGCCAGAAGGGTCCAATTCTAGAATAAAGCTTGCCTACAATCGGAGACAATATAGCCATCACTATCGAGCCTGGCAGCAGTACCAATGCTGTATTTAAAGGCGTAGACTGCTGAACATCCTGCAGGAAAATTGGAATTAAAAAGGTCCCCGCGTATAAAGCGATGGTAATAATACAGTTAATAATCAGGCTATACGTAAACTGTTTCTGTTGAAACACTTTCAAATTAAGCAGTGGGTCTTTAATAGACAGTTCCCTGCATATGAAATATGCCAGTATAACCGCTCCAACAAATAGGAGACCTAACGTCTGCCAAGAGGTCCAGCCCCAAGCATTCCCTTTACTAAAAGCCAGAATAATGAAGGCACTGCTCAGCACGACAGTGACAAAGCCGGGCAAGTCAAATATTTTGGGTACGATAGAACCCCGGAGATTGGGCAAGCATTTAAACGCTACAATAATGGCAATAATACCAATCGGCAGATTGATAATAAATAAGGATTCCCAGCCAAAATAACCCGTAAGCCAGCCGCCGAGCGTAGGTCCGAAAGCTGGAGCAAGCATCGAGGAGAGACTCCATAGGCTCAGCGCAAAAGCCTGTTTTCCTTTGCCAATAAATTGATAGATCATCGTCAGTGTTGTGGGAATAATCAACCCGCCGAACACTCCCTGCAGAATGCGAAAGGTAATTAGAGAATCAATATTCCAGGCGATCGTACATAACGCAGAAAATATCGTAAAGCCTGATAACGCAAATATATACAGTCGTTTATAGCTCCACTTGTCACCAAAATAGCCAACGACCGGCGCGACGATCCCTGTAGCCAGTAAATACCCGGTAATCATCCATTGAACCGTACTAATATCTGCATGAAAGTCTTTCATAAATACTGGAAAGGCCACATTGATTGTAGTGGTGCTCAAGATGGCCATGAAATTCCCAAAAAAGATGGCGAAGATAATCGGCCAAAAAGCCGGATTCTTTACAGCTTGCATATTCATCAAAATTCTCTCCTCTGTACTCCATCACAAATTAGTTGTATGATACAATGAGTTATATGTAATTGTATTATACAACTACAATAATGAAAGTCAATATGCTTTACATCATTATGCGCTTTCATTTATGATTTTCATTTATAATGTATAGACAAGCACCGAAATTTATCTTGGAGGAAACTTTCAATGGAGGATAAGAATCTTGAACTCATTAATAATGAACTGATCGCGCTCATTCGCCGTGCTTCTTTGGATAGGAAGCATGGAGGACTGGACCGCTCTACCTATACCCTGCTCCAGCATTTGTCTATTCATCAGCCGCTGGGTGTGAAGGCACTTGCCGATGATTTCCGCTTAGATATATCTACCCTGAGCAGACAGACAAGTGTTCTCGAATCGAAAGGCTACGTAGTACGTCTACCGGACCCACAGGATGGCAGGTCCAGTAACTTTCAGATTACCCAGTTAGGTGCAGAGAAGCTCAGCGAAGCCAAAAAGGTCAGACTGGAACGATATGAACTATTACTGGCAGACTGGACCGCCGAAGAACGTCAGACCTTTGGTACCTTGCTGGCCCGGCTAAACCGAACACACCTTGAATAACAGCGTTGAGGATTGACGAAAGTTGACGAAACTGGTAGATTAAATTAATCATACAAATTAACTCGGAATTATATTTGAGCAAAGGGGCTGGTTCGCATTAACTTTATATTTTTTTCCCCTCATTTCCCTAAGAATAGCGCCGAATTTTGTTACCACTTACAAGCACAGGGAGCAACGGTATTAGGAATCGGAGATATTGAATATACACATCTTGAGGACAAGCTGAAAGCTTCACTAACCGAATATTACAAAGTTAATGATCTGGAGGACTACGAGGAGATTCTAAGAGCTGTAGGCTTCTTTACGCATAAATATGGCAAAATCGACCGATTCGAGTCTCTCAATGAATATTGGCTGGAGCTGGACGCCCAAATTCGTACAGACTTTAATATTTATGGCACCAAAACAGATTTTGTCTATAATCTGAAGCAAAAGTCTAAAATGAAAGAGTTTTTTCATAAAAGCGGTGTGAGTACGGTTCAATTCTCAACGGGAACCACTCGCGAAAGCGTAGAGGCCTTTATACAGACCACCGGCTTCCCGCTAGTCGTCAAACCAGATCTCGGCTCCGGAGCCAGCATGACCTATAAGATTAATAATCTTGAGGAGCTAGACCACTTTTTCACCACGAAACCTGCTGATATTGCCTTTATTATTGAAGAATTCATCGACGGGATCATTCTTACCTATGACGGACTAGTAGATATTAACGGTGAAGTACGGTTTGCTGTAAGCCATCGGTTCGAGAACAGTGTAATGGATGTAGTGAATAACAATGATCATCTCTCCTATTACTGTCTGAAGGACATCAGTCCTGAGGTTGAAAGTGCCGGCAGAGGCATATTGAAGGCTTTTGAGATCAAAGAACGTTTCTTCCATATCGAATTATTCAAGTCGAATAAGGACGGACGGATTATTGCCCTTGAGGTTAATATGAGACCCCCCGGAGCCTGGATGACCGATGCGATCAATTTCACCTATGACGTAAATATTTATAAAGAATGGGCTAGTATGATTGTACATAATGAGGTTGGCGGACCTTATGAGGGTAAATATTACACCGGATATGCCAGCCGCAAACAACATAAGCATTATACCCATAGCCACGAAGATATACTTCACACCTTTGGTCCACAAATCGTAAATTATAATGAGATCGAGGAAGTATTCAGCAGAGCCATGGGGAATAGTGCATATCAATTCCGTTCTGGCCAATTAGAAGAGGTTCGGAACATTGTGAATTATGTTCAACAAGAAGAGGGATAGGGTGTGTTAAGGGATGAAGATCAGCTACCATAAAGAGTACAGTCACTTTTTAGATCGAGAGATGGAATATAAAATATATGGTCATGCCGGAAAACCAATGCTTGTGTTTCCTACATCGTTAGGGAGATTTTATCAATATGAGGATTCAGGAATGGTGGACACGCTTCAGTCATTCATCGAAGCTGGCAAGCTGCAGATTTGGGCCTGTGACAGTATCGATGAGGAGACATTCTTCTCCTCCCACTGGAATGTCGAAGACAAAATCAACCGGCACGAGCAATATGATAAATATATCTCACAGGAATTGATTCCTGGCATTCTTCATCAAAGTAAATGGAACAATGGTGGAGCCGACCAGAAAATTCTAATCTCCGGCTGCTCGATGGGAGCTTATTACGGTGCCAGCTTCTTCTTCCGTTACCCGCAGTACTTTGATACCTTAATCGCCCTTAGCGGTGTTTATTCCACCCATTACTTCTTCGGTGACTATGTAAGTGAACAGGTGTACCTGAATTCACCCTTACACTACTTGCCTGGGCTGCATGATGAATATTATCTGGAGCAATACAGACATAGCAACATTATCCTCTGCGTCGGACAGGGAGCTTATGAAGATGAGATGCTGCATGAAACCCGCCTGCTTCAGGACCTGCTGCACCACAAAAAAATCCCGGCCCGGATTGAATATTGGGGCAAGGATGTCGACCATGACTGGCCTTGGTGGAATAAACAGATCCAGCATTATGTGGATAGCTGCCTATAATACAAAAGCAACGGCTTCGCCGTCCTATATATAGGACGGTGAAGCCGTTGCTTTCTTACATTTCTTTATTCCGGTAAATGCTCTTTACAGAAAAGGACCAGTGCTGCTTCCTCATCTTCTTCAAAATCGAATTCCAGAACATTACCTGTTGTTGTTTCCTGCAAATCGTAGCTGACGATACTAGTCTGCTCGTCTTCCACTTTAACAATCACACGAGCGGATACCCCATTCTCTACGTACAGCTCATCATCCTCTGGAACGTCCAGATTAATGACGAATTCATATCTCTTGCCGGTTAGAATACCAAATGGGTCCTTTAAGTTGTCCACTTTATAACTCGTAAATTTCAGCATTGCTTTAATCAACCTCTTTTCCTTATAACTACCAAACGTAATTGTATCACAAAAAGATCAGCGAATGATTCCTTACAATCAGGATTTCTTCGCAATCTGTAGGTTTAGCACATGATATCAACCAGTTTTTCCAGGGAAGTCCTACTTTATCCCTCGTATCGGGTATGCCTACTCCGTCCGATTCACTAAATCATCGAGAAAACGTCCAATCACCTCAAGCTCATCTGGACGATATCTACTAAGAAGCTGTAACAGCTGCTGTACGGGTTTCTGATGACCCTCTTCATGAAGCTCCCACAATGTATACCCGGTAGGGGTTAAAGTGAAGCATACTTCCTTTTGATACTCTGTAAAAGAACTCGCCAAAAAAAGCGTACCCCGAGGGATACACTTCTTTTGCTAAAACTTATTTCAGCCTGCTACCATGCTATCCTTAGTCAAGCTGTTCTCTTTAGACTTCTTGATTTGTTTGCTTCTGAGTTGCCCGCAAGCAGCGTCAATATCTACCCCATGCTCCAGGCGGGTGCTCACGCTCACATCCTGCTTCTTCAAGGTGTCAAAAAAGGCCCGTATGGATTCCAGCTCACTTCTTTGATATTGGCTGTGCTCATCAACCGGATTATAAGGAATCAAGTTCACGTTAACCAGTTGCCGCCGATGGCCGATCAGTTCCGCAAGCTCCAGCGCATGCTCCCTGCCGTCATTAACATCCTTCATCAGGATATATTCGAATGTAATTCTCCGATTGCTTTTCTCCAGATAGTAATCAATGGCTGACATTAATTTCTCTATAGGAATAGCCCGGTTAATCTTCATAATCCGTGTCCGCAGCTCATTATTAGGCGCATGCAGCGAAACGGCCAGATTCACCTGCATATTCGCATCGGCGAATTCTACAATTTTATCAGCAAGTCCGCTCGTCGATACAGTGATCCCTCTGCCAGCAATCGCCAATCCCTTATGATCCTTAATAATCGTTAGAAAATTAAGCAGGTTCGTAAAGTTATCAAATGGCTCCCCAATTCCCATTACTACAACGTGGGTGACTTTGTGTTCAGGGTTCACTGTATCCAGATACAACTGTACCTTCATGATCTGCTCCACAATCTCACCGCTGGACAGGTCCCGGCTCTTAGCCAGCAATCCGCTCGCACAGAAGCTGCAGCCGATATTACAGCCTACCTGAGTCGTAACACATACGGACAAGCCATATTTCTGTCTCATGAGCACCGTTTCGATCAGGTTGCCGTCCTTTAAGCGGAACAGAAACTTAATCGTTCCATCCTCGGATTCCTGCTTCACATGTTCTTCCATAGTATCGATTACAAAATGGTCGGCCAATAATAGAACGCACTCTTTATTTACATCGAGCATCTCCGCGAAATTGGTGATCCGCTTCCGATACAGCCAATCCCAGACCTGGGTTGCCCGAAATCTTTTATGTCCATATTCCAAAAGCCATGCCGTCAATTGTTCCAAAGTTAATCCATAAATGGATTGTTTATTCATTTTATATCCTCTTTTCAAAACATTAAAGTTCAGTCCTGCTTATTGTCTCAAATTTTTTTTATTAAAACAAGAGGGTTTGCCGTATTCTAGCTGTGATATCTAAAAAGCGCACCCCTGTACGGGTACGCTTTTTAGATTTTCCAAGTTTAATAATCTATTTAAAAATCGCAAACTTCATGTTCTTGCTCTTCAGATATTCGATAATCTCAGGCAGTGCCTTAACGGTAATACTCTTCTCATGCAGGAGATAGATTCCTCCGGAGGGGTCCTCTGCTTGAAAATATTGCAGAATCTCTTCCTTACTCTCGGCCTTCCAATCCTGTGGATCTCGGTTCCATAACAGAACCTTCATATGCTGTTCCTTCACCTTGTTCGCCAGCTTATCATTAATTGAGCCATATGGCGGACGAAAGATAGTAATTGGCGTTTGAATAATTTGTCCCAGAGCCTGATTTGCTTTGGCTAGATTATCCTGATTCTCCTCGATACTATTCTTCACTAAATCACTGTGATCCCAGGAATGGTTCCCGATCAGCATCCCATGCTCGTTCGCATACCTTACCTCATCCGGATGCTTTAATACATTCTTGCCAACGAACAGAAATGTTGCAGCTACTTTGTGTTCTGTTAGAATATCCACGATCTGCTTCGTATAATGAGACGGACCATCATCAAAGGATAGAGCCACATAACCATCCGGCAAGCCATATTCATATTTGTTCTCGTCTATATTAATATCATAGTACAACTGAGTCTGTTCCTTTGGGGGCTCTGAGGGTTCTGGGGAAGGAATTAAAGGAAGTGGCTTAGAGCTGATAACTTTGGAGCTTACTCCAAACACCGAATTGTCTTGAGCATCAGCGCTTTCCATTAACAAATTCTGATCTAATTGCAGACTCAGTATAAAGAACAAGAAACTGAACATTAGGCATCGCCAAACGATTTGTCCTCCCTGCCATGCTGACTGGTTCTTCGGAAGATTAACCGCAGCAGCAGGAACCACAGCCTGATATTCCCCCTCTTCTTCCACGTGGGTAAGATCATACTGTTTGAATTGGAGAAGCTGTGATACATAATCTTCAGAACAAGCAAAATACATCGTTTCACTGAAGCTTCTGTTTATTTTGACAAGTGTGCTGTAATACGTTTGTCGAAAGGGGTCCCGCTTCGGATAGATCGATAACCTCACTCTTTCACCGAAAAAGGGACCCAACTGGTCCAGCTGATTATATGTAAATTCGTCAATGGTGAGAACGCATTTTGTATACCCTTCATTACGGGTTAAACCTACCTCAAGCTGATAACCGACTGACTTATGCTCAAGCGACAGTAACTCAAGCATCAGAATGGTGTTGGGTTCAATAGATGACATTAATCCTATGTATCTCCGTTTCCATCTTTACGCTCTGTCAGGTTGTTGGCAAAGGGTAAAGTCATCCGATTAGTGAAGTCACTGATCATATTGGAAAGATATGCTTTTTCTTGCCGGACCGTATCGTATTTCTGTCTTAAATGCGAATTCTCGATTTCTATCCGGCCGATCTTTTCTTCCAGATCATTAATCTTTTTATTTCTGTCTGCATGTACCTCATTGTGCTTCTGTACCAGACTAGTGTACTTTTGCTGCTCAAGATCAATCGTACTTTTTAATTCTTCGACCTCATGTGACATCGATGTCTGGATTTCGCGATAATCTTCCATTACTTGATCTACTTTAAGGTTCTTCTCAATCAATTTATGCTCAAGCTCTAAGATGTTCTTCTCTCGCTCTTCAATAACTTTGTTAAGATTCTTTAAGTCCCGGTTCAATCGATCAACATGGCTACTCGAATGGGTCAATCGATCCTGAAGCTCATTAATATTGGTCTCGGCATGCTGTCGTGCCTGAATGATCTGCTCTACGGAGAAGATCAAATCTAATGATTTCTTGTCGAGTTGTGCTTTACCCGTGGAGATTAGACCGCTGATAGTCTCGGCCGCCACATGATCTTCTTCTTGAACAGGTTCTTCCGTCATTTGTATCATTTGATACACATTAGGCTGCAATGGTTTCTCAGCAGTTTCTTTCTTTTTAAAAAAGGACATCTATCCTCTCACCTCGTTACAAATGTCAAAAAATGTCGAGTACTCTTACGAGTCTATTATAGAGTATATATTCTATATGTTAGTGAGCCTTTATATCTAATTTATTCAAATGTATCTTAAGGCCTAATTTTCTGCTAACAGAAGTATAATCCATGTCTTAAGAATGATTTTTCGCGGATAAATTATTAACAATTTGGCTCCAAAACCAAAAAAAGGCACCTTTTCAGGTGCCTCTCCTTGAATTATTTAAAACGCTCTGGAAATTGTTTGATGATTCCCTCTGTAAGGGTATCTGCAAACTTAATCATATGCTCTTCCCCTTTATCAAAAGCAACGATCTCTGCATCATAATCCTTCTTCACTCTTGCTGTAAGATCATCAGTAAGCAATTGCAAATGCTTGTAGAACATTGCCTGTAATTCTTTATTCGACCAATGAGGGTTTGCTTTGCTGAGAAACGCAGCAATATCATCCGCATTTTTATACCAGTCTTTATTATACTTATCTACATCCGCCTGATTTCCGGCTTTCAGTACCTCGACGATCTTACCGGCAATAAGAATATGCTCTCGCAGCAACTCAGCCAGCTTATTACCAGCTGCTTCTCCGTAATACGGCTTGATGGCATTGCCAATGTCCTGCTGATTCTTCAATAACCTAACTAGTACCTGCTTCTGATCCTCCAAACCTGCAAGGGCGCTTACAGCATAAGCCCTTGTCCATGTCACATGGTCAATCCAGAGCTTTCGAAGGTCCCCTTGCAGTTGTACCCCTGCTGGACCCAAATATTGCTTGTTCATATCAAGGCCGTGACCGTACTCACTCTCTGCGGCCTGGGTCGTGATCGGCAGCAAACTGACTGTTAAGAACACCCCTATCAATATTAGCTTCAGAATCCTTTTCATGAATTTCTACTCCTTTAACTGGGGATTAAACAACCTATTGTATTATGGACTACTTCGCTTATTTCATTCGCTTGAACTCTTAAACAGCAAAGAGCGCAATCCCTAAGGACTGCGCTCTTTGCTCTAACTCAGCTATTTACTTGTAGAACACTTTATCCACATTATATTTAGCCTTTTGTGTATTGATAAGATAGGTCTCATAAATTTCTCTATGGACCGGATCTTCAATCAGACAAACATCAATTTTGTAGACTTCGTCCCGATGCATCTTCATGACCGATACGCTATCCTCAAAACACTTCTTAATGCGTGGTCTCAGCTTTCTTGCCTTGCCGACAAACAATAGCTCTTCATTGTCATTGTAGAACATAAAGATACCGCCCAAATCTCTAGGGATCAGGTGGAAATCAATGAATCCGTAAATATTGCTCAGCTCAGGAGCAACCTGTTTGGTCATACTAACATCCGGCTTGGGAATGGTTATGTTTATCATTTATAGCTCACTTCCTCTTTGTATATAGGACTAAATATTATCACAGATTGGAGTTCATGACTATTTCTATCTTTCACAAATATGCCGTTAATTATGAATATGCTATACATTTGCCTTCCGGCTCATTATCGCCTGCATCGTCTCTGTAAACCCTTGCTCAAGGGAAGTTGTGGGGATAGGGCCAACTAAACGTTCATACTTCTTTCCGCTCAGTACTACAGGCTCTTCGGTCAAATAGAGCATTTCAACGATCTCCTTCATGACTGGAATGAATAAACCCAGTAGGGATAAGCCAATCCTTCCCATAGGTAGAACCAGCTTGGATTTGCCACTCACTCGTTGCGCAATGTGGACGATTTCACGGCCGGAGATGATACCCCCACCTGGAATGTTCCAGTTCTGTCCATAAGCCTCATCTCTGCTGGCTAACTCCACAATCATGATCGCCGCATCGGGCAGATACACATATTCACGGGCCACCTTCATATTCCCTACAAAAAGCGCCGGTTTACCGGCAGCGATCGACTCCAGCGTTGAGCCTAAATACGAGGCTTCATTGGCGGAAGGGCCGAAATAATCCGGCAAGCGCACAATCATCCTTTGCGCTCGGTTCCAGCGTGTGCTAAAGAACATCTGCTCGAACTCAAGCTTTACTTTCCCCTTCTTAGTATGTGGGTTCTTCGGATAATCTTCATCTATAGGCTGCTCATTTGTTCTTCTGCCATACGGATAAATCCCATCTACAGCGACGACCTTGATGCCCAGCATATTCGCCGCCTGCATAACCGCCTCTCCCATGGGCAGCAGCCGTGTACTCATTTCGTTATAAGGTACTGAAGCACTATGAAAAATAGTATCCACCCCGAGCGAAGCTGCAGAAATATCTTTCTCATTAAATACATCGCCGGTCTTTAGGGTAAGTCCGACTGGATTTCCTAGTGTTGCCGCCAGCAACTCCAGCTTGGGAAGCGACCGTCCAAAGGCGACAGCTTCTATGCCTCTTCTTAAGAGTTCTGCGATAATTACCGTTCCTGTTCCACCTGTTGCACCCAACACTAATGCTTTTTTCAACATGCATATCCCTCCATTTAATTTATTTATTGATCAATCACTACCCAACATGTAGTAATATCCAGGATCTCATCCCTTCGATATTACCTAGAGCTGATAAACCTTACCCACGATCCAAATGCTTAGGCTTTAGTTCAGGCATTCCAAGTGTCATGGAAATGTTGCACAACATACCGTTAGCCATAAAGGTGCTTACTTCTACCTCGGGATGCTCCATCCCGGCTGTTACAAATATCTGTTTCACAAGCTCTGTTATGTCCCGCATTCCCTGCCGTATCACCTGGCGAATGGCTTCGTCCCGGATGCCTAAGGCCTGAACCTGCAAAATAATCTCATTGGGATGCGTCTCCATCAATCGTTCATATACCCTGATCGCTTCCCAGACGATTTGATCTGCAGGAGCATTTACTCCCTTAAAGGAGCGGGTAATTCGCTCAAAAGCCCGTTCTAAGGTAGCGACAAATAACTCTTCTTTGTTCTTGAATATCTTAAAGATATAGGGCTGCGAGATGCCGACCTTCTCGGCTACCTGTGCTGTTGTAGCCCTAAAGTAACCATGTTCAGCAAAAACAATAACAGCGGCCTCTAATATCTGCTCTCGGCGATTTACTACGATAACTTCATCCGATTTTGGTTGCACCGAGTTTAATTCTTTAGTCATAGTGTCCTCCTCACAGGGATTTTAGTTATTGATCAATCACTATATAATTCATTATAACCGTTGCTTTTTTATAATTCAACCCTATTTGACTCTCCACAGCAGGTTTAGATTCACTTTCTGGAAGGGAAATGAACTTGACGATAGGCTGACACAACTGTAACATGATACTAGGGCATATCCTTTTAGGGATGTCTTTTTTCGATTTACGACAGGGAGGTTGTCCGATTGACAGATATAAACAGACAAACCATTGTAGAGAGTGTGCCACAAAAAGGATTTTTTGGACATCCCAAAGGTCTGTTCACTCTTTTCTTCACAGAGTTCTGGGAGCGCTTCTCCTATTATGGGATGAGAGCTATCCTTGTTTATTTTATGTATTACGAGGTATCCAAAGGCGGCTTGGGTTTTGCTGAAAATACCGCTCTAGCGATTATGTCCATCTATGGATCACTTGTGTATATGTCTGGCATTATCGGTGGCTGGTTTGCCGACAGAATATTAGGACCTTCAAAATCGATTTTTTACGGTGGAATATTGATTATGTTCGGGCATATTGCTTTGGCAATTCCTGCGGGCACAGCAATGTTCTTCCTGTCCATGCTCTTGATTGTAATGGGTACTGGACTACTGAAACCAAATGTATCCAGCGTTGTAGGTGAAATTTACAGTGAAAAAGACCATCGCCGGGATGCAGGATTCAGTATCTTTTACATGGGAATTAATCTCGGGGGATTCCTTGCTCCTTTAATTGTAGGAACTATAGGGATGAATTATGACAACTTCCACTTAGGTTTTGCTATTGCTGCTGTCGGGATGTTTGCGGGATTGCTGATCTTTATCCTGACCAAGAAAAAAAATCTAGGTCTGGCTGGTACTATCATAGCGAATCCGCTTTCCGCCACTGAAAAGAAAAAAACCTTCAGCTTCATGGGAATTGGTGCAGCAGTAATTATTATCCTGATCGCTATCGCCATTCCAATGGGGTTATTAACCTTTGATACCTTTATCGCTCTTATCGGCATCTTAGGGATTCTAATTCCGACTCTATATTTCATTGTCATGTACCGCAGCCCAAAAACAACTGTTATTGAGCGTTCCAGAATCCTCGCTTATATTCCGCTATTTATTGCATCGGTGATGTTCTGGGCTATTCAAGAGCAGGGATCAACCATTCTTGCTAATTATGCAGACAAGCGTACCCAACTGGAGTTTGCTGGAATCCAGCTTTCTCCTGCCTGGTTCCAATCGCTTAATCCGTTGTTTATTATTATACTCGCACCTGTATTTGCTTGGCTTTGGGTGAAGCTTGGGGCTCGTCAGCCCTCTGTTCCCACCAAATTCTCGCTAGGCCTGCTATTCGCCGGCTTATCCTTCCTGGTCATTCTTGTACCGGCTTACTTTGGCGGTAATAACTCGTTGGTTAACCCGCTTTGGCTCGTTCTAAGCTATCTCATCGTAGTGATTGGGGAGTTATGCCTGTCACCAGTAGGACTGTCAGTCACTACCAAATTAGCACCTGTGGCCTTCTCCGCCCAAACAATGAGCTTGTGGTTCCTATCCAACGCCGCGGCCCAGGCTATCAATGCCCAGATTGTTAAATTCTACAACGCTGATACCGAAATGTTGTACTTTGGTGTCATCGGCGGAGCCGCGCTCCTGCTGAGTCTGCTGCTCTTCATGCTTTCTGCCAAGATTCAAGGCTTTATGAAGGGTGTGCGGTAGCCTAAACTAGCTGATTAAAGTTCAAAAGCCCTCTGGTACTCTGTGAAAGATATTTCACAAAGGCCAGAGGGCTTTTTTAATTGAGGAGCATAGATTAGTTGCGGCTCCGCAGCTTGGACAGCAGACGCAGGATCTCAACATATAACCAGACGAGCGTAACTGTTAAGCCAAATGCCCCATACCATTCCATGTACTTCGGCGCACCTTGCTCCGCTCCGGTCTCGATGAAATTGAAATCCAATACGAGATTTAGGGCGGCAACGATCACGATAACCACCGATATGCCAATACCGATTAAGCTGTTGTCGTGCAGATATGGAACCGTAACGCCGAACATCCCAAGTACAAAGCTAAGCAGGTAGACCAAGGCAATTCCGCCTGTAGCCGCTAATACGCCAAGCTTAAATTTCTCCGTGGCCTTAATGACTCTAGTCTTGTACGCCAAAAGCAAAGCGAAGAATACGCAGATGGTTAGTAATGCTGCCTGTAAAGTGATCCCGTTGTATAAAGATTCATACGATGCTGAAAGCCCACCCAGAAACACCCCTTCAGCTATTGCATAGATCGGCACCAGATAAGGAGCCGCTGTAGGCTTGAAGCTTACAATTAAAGCCAGGATAAAGCCAAGAATTGCCCCTCCTATTACATAAGGAAATACATTCTGACCTTCAAAATACAACATCCAGATGCTAAACGCACCGCCGAGCAGCATAATAAGTGTTATAAACGCTCTGTTTACAGTTCCATTGATTGTCATTCGCTCTTGTCCGGAATAACGATCCGTCCGATCAAAGGTTTTGTCATTTAACGCCGGATTTCCGCTGCGACCTATCATAAGTAGCTCTCCTCACCAGATTCTATTTTGCCTCATTATATCATGCTTCAACAATCTCATTCCCAAAAGGAATACGGCTATGTATCAGTCTTATGGTGAAAGGGACAAGCCATTTCCACTGGTTGCATGTCTATCTCGGATTTCTCCACGCCATCTCTACCCTGCTGCTGGTCTGTCTCCTTCAACCAGCCCGCATAGGCCGACTTTTGGTAAAGAAAGCGGGGGCTGAGATCAAGTTCCTTTATGGTGCGGTCATGCCAGATCGGAGTAGCCGATGGGGACATAGGTGGAATAAGCCAGGACCAGCGGCCGGATACCTGCCGTCCACGTTCCTCTTCTTGCTGTTGGAAACGCACAAACTGATCAGCTGCGGTGTGATGGTCAACAATACTGACACCTGCCTGCTTGAAAGAGTACAGCACCGCACGGTTCAATTCAAGCAGAGCCCGATCCTTCCATAACGAAGTGTTGGTGGAACGATCCAGTCCCAGTAAATCAGCAACAGCGGGCAAACGGTTATAACGTCCGGTATCTCCCAGATTGCGGGAACCGATTTCGGTTTCCATATACCAGCCGTTAAAAGGAGCAGCCGAGTAAGAAATCCCACCGATCTCCAGCTGCATATCCGAAACGATGGGAACGGAATACCAGCGCAGCTGCAGCTCTGGAAAACGGGAGATCTCGGGATGACTTAAAGGCACCTCTTGTACAAGGTGTCTGGGAATGGGAAACCAGCGAGGTTGGCCGTCCCCGATACTAATAACCAACGGCAGCACATCAAAGTCTCCGCCTGTTCCCTGCCAACCGAGCTGCTGGCAGACACGAGTGAAGGCGTCCGATACCGGATCGCCGGAACGGGACTTATTAGCAGTCTCTGGATAACCGGCATAGCGAACTAACTGATGGTTCCAGATGCGGATACGCTGAGCGGCGTCTTCACCACTATGAAAGACAGTAATTACCGGACGAATACGTCCTCCGTTATTCGCCTGCTTCAAGTGCTGCAGCAGTTCTTCCGCTACCTGCTCCTCGGTCTTCGCCTCGCGGGCATCCAACACCTCCAAAGTGTGCCAGAACAGGCGACCGATACAGCGACTATTATGGCGCCAAGCCATTCGTGCTCCGTGCACCAGTTCCTCTTGTGTATGGTGATAGGTGCCAGATGCATGTATCTCAGAACGTATTTCCAGAATACGTTGCTCTATTTCAGCCTCAGACTTCTCCAGCTCTGTATAACAAAGCTCAATGAATGCCTCTGCCTGAGCTGTCAACTCTTCGATACTCTTGTTACCCACCCTGCTCACTCCCTGATCTTTTGCCAGTCTTGCCATAAATAAAGTATAACATTGAGCTATGGTTACCACATCTTTTCAACGCAACCCAGCCTGTCGAAAGAAAGAACAGCCTGCGAAGCGCATAGGCTTCACAGGCTGCAAGTAAGGATCGTTTAGCGATTAAGTGGACTATCTGGCTTATCCAGCGCAGCCAGTCTAGTCTTCTCGTCATCTAATATTTGTTCGGCAAATTCTACACCTTGATCATTTAAGGAGCGACCGGCTACACGAACGGCTTCTTCTGCATGTTCCAAGCTATTCTCAGCCTGGGAAATGGTCTGTTCATTCGGATGGCTCAAAGCCTGCGAGACAGAGTCATGCAGTTTATTAACTGAATTCTTCGTCTGAGCCGCAGTGCTGCTATCCTGCAGAGTAGTATCGTAACGTTTCATAAATGAGAATATCTCCCTTCTGAAATGCTCCTGCTCCTCTATAGGATGTTTAAGGTGACGGCTTCTTATACATTTCAGTTTCAGCTCATTCGTTCACAAAAAATCACTAGAATGAATCAAGTTCAGTCGTCTGGCCTCAACTACCGCCTCTGCCCGCGAACGAACGCCCAGCTTCTCAAATATCCGCGTCAGGTTATATTCAACCGTCCGTTGACTCATCAGCAGCTTGCCAGCAATATCCTTATTCGCACTCCCGCTAGCTACCTCTTGCAGAATTTCCTGCTCGCGCTCATTGATCGATACAGCTTCCAGGGCCCTCTCTTCCCTGGATTCGTTTAAGCGAATCTCCCGACGGCGAAGCTGCCGCAGCAGCGATACCGGAATCACTGCTTCATCTCGGAGCGCGCAGCGTATGGCGTTAAGAAGCTGCACTCGGGTGACCGTCTTGCTTACAAAGCCCGAGACTCCAGATTCAATCAGCAGATTGAAATGAGGGCTAATCTCATAGCCCGTATAGATTAATACCCGGCTATCTGGGTGAGCGCTCATCATCCTCTTGGTCAGTTCGAGACCGCTAATTACCGGCATATTCAGATCGAACAGCATCACGTCGAAGGTTTCCGTCTTGACCAGCTCCAGCGCTTCCATGGCCGATAAAATAACGGTCACCTGCATCTCTGCATCCTGCTCAATCATATTTTTGGTTCCTTCGCCTACGGAAGGATGGTCATCAACCAACAAGATATTTATCATCCGATTCATCCTTACCCTCCATTGCTGTACTCACTGACTCTAACGGCAGACTAATGCTGATTTCCAGTCCTTCACCCACCACGGATTGGAACTCAATCTCCCCTTCTAGACTGCGAACTCTCTCCTTAATACCCGATAAGCCCATGTGCTGATAGGAGTCACTTAATTCGCCCAGCTCCATGCCAATTCCATTATCTTTGTACAAAAGCCGAATGCTCTCCCTCTGCTCTAGCTCAATAATAACGGTTGAGGCACTCGCATGCTTGCTGGCATTGCGCAGCAACTCCTGAACAATGCGGAATAGGGCTAACGTCTGTTCATCATTCAATTCTGCGGTGAACCGCTTCACACGGAAATCAATGGCATAATCCGAACGGATTTGGGTCTGTTCGAACAGATGCCCTAGCGCCTCCACAATCCCCATTTCCTTGAGAAGTGGGGGTCTCATCTCGTTGCAGGTCTCACGAATCTGGTGAATCACATCCAGCAGACCTTCGTGAATCGTCTCAAGCTCCTGATATAGCTCAGCAGATATGACATGATCCAGCATGACGGATTCAAGCTTACGGTACCAGATTAGCTGGTCCTGCAGCGCTGAGTCGTGCAGGTCTGCAGCCAGTCTACGCCGTTCAATCTCCGACAAATTAAAGATCAACCGCATCACCCAAGGCGAAGCACCCTTCTGCTTCTGGAATTCCAGTTCCAGATCCTCAATCAAGCTTTCAATCAGGTACAGGTTCTCATAGACGATAGCGGTATAATTAGCCAAAGTCTTCAACCAGCCCAACTCATCCAGATTATATTTCGTCTGGTTCTCTTTATCATCCAGCCAGAGCACATGAAAGGTTGAGCCCTTGTGTCCCATAACGATACACAACCCATAGGGAACTGATACTGTCTCTCCGACCGTCAGTTGATGGACCGAGTTCTGCAGTGCAGATATCACCGAAGGATGGATGCCCTTAGCCCCTGTATTGGACTGGGAAGCATGCACGCGCTCTTTGCTCACTTCCAGAAAGGTCATCTTTTTGACTAGTAAGGTAGACAGGATCTCTTGTTCCAAGACCCGCTCCAGGTCTGCACGCTTCATTACACGTGAGATGCGAGTCGAGAAACGATCCAAACTTCCCTGAAAGTTATACAGATCTTTATTGAAATTCGGTCTTAGACGGAAGTCCGCATATTCCTTACAAAACAGAAAAAGAGTGAGCATAAGGTAAACCACCAGAAGCATCTGTATACATCTGACCCACGAAAAATCATGCTGGTTCAAAATAAGCACACCAAAGGTGGTAATTAGCAAAGTTGGAATAAAAGAAATAATTGTAAAGTATAAAAAACGATTTAATAGAAAATCAATATCAAATAACTGTCGGTTCATAAACATGTACAAATATACAATTGGAATCCCTAATAGAAAAATAGAGGCCACCTGCGAAGTAATAAGATTTACACCCACCAGTTGAGGCATACCAAAAAAGAGAAT
Organism: Paenibacillus monticola; assembly: GCF_009664975.1. GTDB lineage: Bacteria > Bacillota > Bacilli > Paenibacillales > Paenibacillaceae > Paenibacillus_AQ > Paenibacillus_AQ monticola. Next base: position 216,436 of record NZ_WJXB01000004.1, on the reverse strand, counting down.
AAACGGTAGAAAGCCGATCATATGCCCAATTAACGTGAACTTAAATAGTGTCCTCAGATAATCCCGGCGATGTCTAACAAATTTCTCGATTAGCCTATAAATAATATACAAATTTACAGTTATAAAAAAAGGTAGAATCAGCGGAACGCCTGCAAAAAAATAAAAGTCGAAGCCCGTCAGCATTCTTATGACTAGAAGAGAGAGGATAACAGTGACAACGCAATACAAAGCCACAAATAGTCCTCTGCGGACTAATGGCTCTTCATAACGCTTGAGATATTGATTTAGAAATTGCAGGAAGAAAATAGGAACTAAAGAGAATGTAGAATAGAAGGTCAGCATTCCTACCGGATTCGCTCTCCCTGATGAGAAGGAGCTGAAATAAGCCAAGCCAGTGGATAAGAAAAATAGAATGAGGTAGATAGCTGCCATATCGCCTTGCTTCCGATGGTAAACAAACCACGAAAATCCCGCAAACAATAATACGGAGCATAAGGGTATAATAAACTCCAACAAAAGATCTTCTGGACCAATCCCCTTATCTACAGTAAGAGTAATGTCTTGCTGAGCGCCGCCAGCGTTAGTTCGGATTAAACGAATGGTGGATGCCCCTTCTATAGCGTTATAATTCTTTATAAAGAATACGGAGGATGGAATTTCTCCATCCACTTCCATGATAATATCTCCCGCTAGAATACGGCCATATCCCCAATATCCAGCGGGAGTATCTTTAGTTACCACATATTGACCTGTATTATCTTTTTCAACATCCGTACCAATCATTCTATGCTGTAGAATGCTATAAGATAAGTAAACCGTTAGGATTGTAATCATTAACGAGAATACAGCAACTCTGGATAGTTTCAACAAAACTGCTGCCTCCCAGTCTATCTAGAATTTCGCCCAAAACATTGACTTCATCACTTCATTCTTATCACTTCTGCTGCCAATTACATCGACTAATGCTCTTTGTTCCACTTCGCTAATTCCTGCCAATTGAAGTTGATTGCTCTGTAAACGAGCATACATCCCTGGATCTTTCATCAAATTTTGAATCAATTCCTTTAACATATTACATTCCTCCAATCGGTTTTTAAGAGGTTAGCCTCTTAGATTAAATATAGCATTCCCAACTATTACTAGAAACGCTAAGTGCACTAGTATTTCCCGCAAATCCTTGCGGTTCTTAATGTGATGTGTGGTTGATACTGAATCTATTCAGCTAAAGCAATGATTTGGTCCGTCCAATAGGAGTCCATACCCAGCTTATTTACTAGCTCCAGATAATTGTAATAGTGCGTTCTCATTCGTACCGAAGTATAGAGAAGCGTTCCTGTCTGTTCTAGGATCTTCTCAATCTCTTCCCTGCGGTGAAACACATCCTCCAGTTGGAGGCGCTTCTCGAAATAATCTAGAATCCAGCTCTCTTCCTCCGAGATGGACTCCAGCAGATACAATGTGGGCAGCGTCTTCTTGCGGTTCCAGAAATCATTTTTATTCTCCCAATTCAGCAGGTCACCAATATCATTCTTGATCTGCGCGGCGATCCCAAGCTCTTCAGCATAATCCCTCACCTGTGCGTTCCATTCACCTGTTGCGAGCAGCGTGCCGATCATACAGGCAGCAACAAGCAGAGCCGCTGATTTCTGCCTAACCATACACAAATAGTCCTCTTCATTCGTTATATCATTCTGCAAATCTGTCGTTTGACCATTTATGGCCGTCAGAATCTGTTTACTCATCACCTGTGCAGCTTCATGCGTCCGCTCCAGAGCGAATTCGCTAGTTAATAGCATTTGCTGTGACAACGTCAATAGTCCTAGGGCAATGTTAAGTGCAATTTCCGGGGCCATCTGGTTCCAGGCCATACCCTTGTTATCCTTGTCCTGAAGATCATCAATAATATCAAGACTAAGAACCATCAGCTCCACCGCCGCCGCCGCACGGAATATCCCATCCCCAGTTCCCTCAAAAATACGATAGTGAAGTACGGTCAGCTTGCCAAATAGCATCGATTCCCGCAGCTTCTCCTCTACACAGGCAATTCCCAGTTCATACATATGCGGTACGATAAAGTAAGCTTGCAGGTTATCCCTAAACTCCTTTTCAATTAACCGCTCAAAATCATCCATACTTATCGACCCCCATACAGCGCGCTAATCAAATTTATTACTGGAACTTATTCTATATAATCCGGGTATTTCCTTCTTCTAACTCACTTGTAGTACAAGGGACCTCGTCGACTATGCCATTTGAACCATGAATTCTATGTTAATAGAGAGAAATTCCCAATATGTTCACACATTATTCGACAAATATCGTCCTTTCTAACTATTAAGTCGGGTATACTACGTCATGTAAGGTGTCAGGTAAGTGAGTGTTTACTTTCTGCAAGGAGTGAAATAAATATGGTCAAGTCTCTCATTCATACAAAAGAAGGATTGGTGTTATCTACGATTGAGGTAATCAATGACATTGGGATTAATAATCTGTCCATTCGAAAAGTAGCCATGCAACAAGGAGTATCCGAAGGAGCAATCTTTCGTCACTATAAATCTAAAAATGAGCTTTTGCTGGCGGTACTGGATTATTTCTCAAAGTATGATTCCGACGTGTTTGTTACGGTGCAGTTAAATAAGTTAACTGCCACAGAGTCCATTCATTATTGTTTCAATACCTATGCTACTTATTACGAGAACTACTCTGCCATCACAGCCATTACACAAATATACGAAGTTCTTCGTTATGAACCTGAACTCCGGACGAAGATCGATAGCCTTATCGCGAATCGCATGAATTTCATGAAAGGACTAATCGATGATGCCATAACCAACAATGAGATCGCCCCCTATGTGAACAGTGAACAATTAGCCACGATGATGTGGGGTTACTTCCGGGAGATCTGTATGCAGTGGCGTATGAGTGGATTAGCGTTCTCACTAAGAGATCGTGTACATGAAGCAACAAGTATGTTCTTGGATGCTTTCTGCGTGAAGCATCAATAGCAAAAGAGAGTTAAGGTGATGCAAAATGTCGGAGGAATACATTAACGAACCCATGCTGGAAATATTCATTTATGAGACTTCTCTCCAGCTTGAACAATTGGAACAAAAAATGTTAGAGAACGAAGATACTTTCTATAAAGAGGAAGTCATCAATGAAATTTTCCGACACATGCATAGTATTAAAAGCGCCTCATCAATGATGCTTTTCAATGAAATCTCTAAACTCGCACATTCCATTGAGGATCTTTTCTATGTGATCCGCGAGGAGAAACCTGTCCAGATTGATTATTCAATGCTTTCTGACCTTGTCTTTGAGGGGATTGACTTCATCAAGATAGAAATTCTCAAAATTAAAGAAGGGGCTGACGCCTCTGCGGATGCCTCTGAATTAATCCAACGTATAAAGCGTTATCTAGAACAATTGAAGGAACTGAATCCAAGTCTTGCAAGAGTAGAACAGGCAAAAGTAGATTCGCCAAAAAAACAGCAATTCTATATCTCTAATAATAAAAAGGTAGAAAAGACCGTCCATCAGCATTCGTATCAAGCTCGTGTATTTTTTGAAGAGGGTTGCGAGATGGAGAATATCCGGGCATTTACGATCATTCATAACCTCAAAGACTTCACGACTAACCTGCAGTATGAGCCGAGTGACATCATTGAGTCTGAAGACAGTGTAGACATAATAAGAGATACGGGGTTCCTGGTTTCCTTCAAAACGAATCGAACCTATGACGAGATGTTTCAATTCTTTTCACAAACGATCTTCTTAAGGGATTTGGAATTAACCGAGCTAGTTCTTGAGGATAGTGAATTAGAGCTTGGCAGTGACCCACCTGTGAAGAAGTTCCTCGGGCAAGAAGAACAGAAGACCGGAAATGTGGCAGCCACTATCATTAGCGTTCAGGTACAAAAGCTGGACCGTTTACTCGATCTGGTGGGTGAAATGGTCATCGCCGAAGCCATGGTCACCGAGAACCCTGATCTAATGGATCTGGAACTAGACAATTTTCAGAAGGCAGCCCGCCAGCTCAAAAAGATCACGAGTGAGATTCAAGATATGGTGATGTCTATCCGCATGATTTCGTTATCCACGACCTTCCAGAAGATGAACCGGCCTGTTCGGGATATGTGCAAGAAATTGAATAAAGAAGTCAAATTGAGTCTGATTGGCGAAGACACAGAAGTAGATAAGAATATTATTGAACACCTCTCTGATCCGCTTATGCATTTGATCCGGAATTCAATGGATCACGGATTCGAATCTCCTGCTGAACGTGAGCAAAATAATAAACCGCGAACAGGCACATTAACTCTCGAAGCCAAAAATGTCGGCAGTGATGTACTCATTATTGTTAAAGATGATGGCAGAGGATTAAACAAAAGTAAAATATTACAAAAAGCACATAGCAACGGTCTGCTGAGGAAAGCAGAGAGTGAATATACCCATAAAGAGATTTTCAATCTAATCCTTCACCCCGGCTTTTCTACCAAAGAACAAGTCACAGAGTTTTCCGGCAGAGGCGTGGGCATGGATGTGGTAGCGAACAATGTTGAAACCATTGGCGGTTCCCTTCAAGTGGACAGTACCGAGGATAAAGGAACGGTTATTACCATCCGGATTCCGATAACATTAGCCATTGTTGATGCAATGAATATTCGGGTGGGACAATCCAAGTACACTATACCTACTTCATACATCAAAGAATCATTGAGACCCAAAACCTCGGATCTTATTGTTGACCCGAATGGCAATGAGATGATTATAGTGCGTGGCCTTTTTTACCCCTTAATTCGCTTGCACGAGCGCCTACATCATGCAGCAGAGCGCAGCAGTTTATTGGATGGAATTGTCATAATCCTCGAAAATGATGATAAGAGCTTTTGTATTCTGGCCGATGAACTGCTGGGTCAAAAACAAGTTGTTGTTAAAGCACTTCCAAGCTTCTTTCAAGGTTCCCATAAGGTCTCAGTCCTAGCCGGCTGCACCTTGCTAGGTGATGGGAGTATTAGTCTCATCCTAGATATTCCGAAATTATCAGGATAACTATAAAACCAGAATAACATTCATTCACAAAGGAGTTGATGGGTTCATGTCCACAGATATTCAGGACGAGCTAGAGGAAGATACGCAGAAGGGAAAATTCTTAACCTTTACGATGGGTGAAGATTGCTATGGAATTGAAATTAATCATGTTAGGGAGATTATTGGGATTCAACCCATCACACAAGTCCCGGATCAGCCTGAGTATCTCCGGGGAATCATTAATCTGCGGGGCAAGATCATCCCGGTCATGGATATTCGATTGCGTTTCGGGAAAACGTTTCGGGATTATAACGACAGAACCTGCATCATTGTAGTGGATATCGAGAATATATCGTTAGGACTAATCGTTGACGGCGTTTCGGAGGTGCTTTCGATACCTGACACTGAAATCGTAGCTCCTCCAGAGATGAATAAGGGCGGCAACAACTTCATTAAAGGAATTGGCAAGGTCGGAGCAGAGGTCAAGCTGTTATTGGATTGTAAGACGCTTCTGGTAAAAGCTTCATGGGATGAGAGCACTCAGTTCGACGAGAAATAAGGGGGATACACAAATGAGATGGATTAATAATTTAAAAATTGGGACTAGACTGATTTCTGCTTTTATTCTAATTGCTTTAATGGCGGGTGTAGTTGGAGTGATTGGGATTACCAATATTAAACAGGTCAATCAAGACTACTCAAACTTATATGTGAATTATGGTGTGGCCTCTGGCGACCTGGGGCATGTGGGCATGGACTTCCACAATATCCGCGCTGCAATAAGAGATGTTCTTATTAAGACAACCAACAAAGAGCGAGAGCCCTACATAACCAAGATCAAAACATTAGATACCGATATGGATAGCTATCTCGGCAAATTCGAAACCAGTATTCAAACTGAGGACGTACGCACTGCCTTCAATACCTTAACCGCCTCTCTTAAAGATTATAAAACGGTGAGGGAGCAAGTAAGCAGCTTGGCACAAGACAATAAGGTTGAGGCAGCCGAGACCTTATTCTACGGCGATGCACTGCAGCCATCTATTGTAGCCAACGAAAATCTGGATAAGTTAATCAAACTGATGGAAGTCGGAGGACTTAAGAAGTCTGAAGAATACTCTGCTGACGTCAATAGTACGGTGAATACAATGTTCGTGATCGTTGGCGTGACCATGATACTGGCGATTTCCATTGGTATCTTCGTCTCCCGTATTATTAGTAAGCCTATTAATCGTCTAGTTGCTGTATCTGAACAAATGGCTGACGGTGATCTTAATGTAACAATTCAAGCCGATACTAAAGATGAAGTTGGGATTTTAGCCACCTCTTTCCTGAGAATGTCTAATAATATGAATGAAGTAATGCAGAATATCAATTCTGCAGCGGATCAAGTAGCTTCGGGTGCAAGACAAATGTCCGAATCTAGCATTGCTTTGTCGGAAGGGGCCACTGAACAGGCTAGTTCTGTAGAGGAGCTGTCAGCATCCTTAGAGGAAATTTCCTCGCAAACGAAACTAAATGCACAACATTCCAATAACGCAAATCAATTAGCTGAAGCCGCACAGAAAAATGCAGTCCATGGAAACGAACAGATGGGCAGTATGCTTCGCGCAATGGAAGAAATAAATGATTCCTCTATTAATATCTCCAAAATCATTAAGGTAATTGACGAAATCGCTTTTCAAACCAACATCCTGGCGCTAAATGCAGCAGTTGAAGCTGCACGTGCCGGACAACATGGCAAGGGTTTTGCCGTTGTTGCAGAAGAAGTGCGAAATCTAGCTGCCAGATCGGCCAATGCCGCAAAAGAAACAACCGCGATGATTGAAGGCTCCATTAAAAAAGTAGATATTGGTACTAAAATTGCTAATAATACAGCAGTAGCGTTACAGAATATTGTAAACGATGTTGCCCAGGTAGCCGAGCTGATAAGCAATATTACCATCTCTTCCAATGAACAGGCCATCGGAGTAGCTCAAATTAATCAAGGGATTCTTCAAGTCTCGCATGTTGTACAGACCAATTCAGCAACTTCTGAAGAAAGTGCGGCCTCCAGCGAGGAATTGACTCATCAAGCCCTAATGCTTCAGGAACAAGTCAATCGCTTCCAGCTTAAAAAAATGGATTATGCTCGGGAAAACTTCAGTGAAGCTCGGCCTAGTACACTTCAGACTAACGAATCTTACATTAGAGCCAACGCTACGAATAAAACCAAACGGCCCACTAAAATATCCTTAAGTGATAATGACTTCGGGAAGTACTAATGTGATCTCTATAAGTAATCAAGAGTTCCGCCGTCTCAGCTCGTATATTTATACGCATTTCGGCATCTATCTAAGTGAAGAGAAGCGTTCCCTCGTAGTTGGCAGGCTACAGAACGAACTAGCGAATATGCAGGTAAACTCGTTTGGGGAGTATATCGATTACCTGCTGGAAGATCGAACAGGAACTACGGTCAATGCTTTAATAAATAAAATTACAACAAACCATACTTATTTCATGCGTGAAACCGCACATTTTTCATTCTTAAAGGATATCCTTCTCCCACAGCTTTCAGATACGCTGGTGGAGAGGGATTTGCGCATATGGTGTGCTGGCTGTTCCACTGGAGAGGAACCCTATACGCTAGCTATGCTGCTGAATGACTTTTTTCAGAATGAGAGTCAAGGCTGGGATAAACAAATTCTTGCTACCGATCTTTCGAATCGAGTGTTGGAAGTGGCCAACACTGCGGAGTATACTCATGATCAGGTCCTTCCCCTCCCAGCGCTTTGGAGGACCCAATATCTTAGGAAGACTGAGAATGGGAATTTTACGTTTACCGACCCAATCCGTAAAGAGATCATCTTCCGGAAATTTAATCTGATGGAACCTCACTACCCTTTCAAGCGCAAGTTCCATATGATCTTTTGCAGAAATGTGATGATTTACTTCGATTCGGAAACCAAAAAAACGCTGCTGCAGAAACTCTATCAATCCTTAGAAAGCGGGGGTTATCTCTTCATCGGGCATTCCGAATCTATTAACCGGGAAACCAGTCCGTTTAAATACGTGATGCCTGCTGTTTATCGAAAGGAATAGGTAGATGAAGAAAATAAAAGTACTGATCGTAGACGATTCTCTCCTCTTTCGTGAATGGTTAAGAAAAGGACTCTCAAATCATCCAAGTATTGAAGTGGTCGCAACTGCTGCAGACGCTTTTGACGCACGTGACAAAATATTAGCTTTCGAGCCGGATGTTATGACCTGTGATGTCGAGATGCCAAAGATGAACGGATTGGAATTCATACGCAGACTGCTTCCGCAATATCCTATACCCATTATTATGATTAGTACCATGAGTTATAGTGTGTTCGATGCCTTGAAGGCAGGAGCCGTTGATTTTGTAGCCAAACCCTCAAACTTGGTAGCCGGTAGTGCGAATATTTTCTTCGATGAACTGATTCAAAAGATAGTGGTCGCCTCAAGCATTCATCTCGAGGAAATAAGACAGCAGCAAGGTACCCTAAAACCTATAGAACCAAGGACAGGAACACCTTCTTCTATCCGCATGATTGCCATTGGGGCATCCACTGGAGGAATTGAAGCCATTAGCAGTATTCTAACAACACTCCCGGTTACCGTGCCTGGGGTAGTTATTGTTCAGCATATCCCTTCAGGGTTCTCTCGAATGTTCGCCGACCGATTAAACCAGCTATGTAAAGTTTCTGTTAAAGAAGCGCAGACCGGGGATTATGTATTGCCTGGATCTGTGTTAATCGCTCCTGGAGACCATCAAATGCGAGTCCATAGAGTAGGAGACCTCTTCAAAGTGGAGATCTATGAGGGGGAAAGAATAACGGGGCATTGCCCTTCAGTGGATGTGTTATTTGATTCGGTAGCTAAAGCAGCAGGGAATAAGGCCATCGGCATCATTCTCACCGGTATGGGATACGATGGTGCAAAAGGTCTACTGATGATGAGGCGTAAGGGTGCCAGAACTATTGGACAAGATGCTCATTCCTCCACTGTTTACGGTATGCCTAAGGCTGCATTTGATGTTGGAGCTGTAGAACGACAAGCTTCATTACAGCAAATCCCACAACTCATTAACAAGCTGTTACAGCAATGATGTCTAAATCTAATGCAGAAGTATGGTGAGAATAATGGATAACAAACCTACGGATCTACCGACATCCACATTAAATATAGATCAAATTACCGCTGTATTAGCGTGTATTGGTGATGGTGTCATTACTACTGACTTAGCGGGCAGTATTAACTATATGAACCCTGTCGCTGAACAATTAACGGGTTGGAGTATGCTAGAGGCCGTTGGAGCCCCTTTTGATCGTGTTTTCCCGCTTATCAATGGTCTTACGGAAGAACCCTGTATCTCTCCTATTGTTCTAATTCAACAGAACGAAATCTTCAAAGGGCTGCATAAACATTCCATGCTTATCAACAAGCTAGAAAAAAGGATGTACGTATCCGCAAGCTGTGCCCTCATTAAGACGTCTGATGAGCAGGTAACCGGAGCTGTGGTCGTATTCCGTGATATTACAACCATTAAGAAAATGGAAGATCAATTACTTTTGGAGCGCAATAATTTCCAAGCTTATTTCGAATCTGCACCGATTGGAATGATTTTGGTCGATGGGACCCTTAACCTCAAGCAAGCGAATGCAGCAGCAAAGCATTTTATTACGCTGAATCCCTTAAGTGAGTCTAATAAGATGAGAATTGGTGATCATCTGGGTTGTATCCATAGCTTTGAGAGCGAGTGTGGCAGTGCAGTTGCGTGTGGTAACTGTGATTTACACAGAAGCATCAGGCAGGTCATGCAAACAGGCTTATCCCGTCTGAATCTTGTCATTCCTTATATCCAGTTAGAGAATGGGATTGCTCAACACTATTGGTATAAGATCAGCATCGTACCGATGACCTCCCCAAAGGAGAAGCAGGTTCTAGTCATCTTGGATGATATTACTCTACAGAGAAAAACAGAGGAACAATTGATTCAAGCCAAGGATTATTACTTGAGTATGTTTGAGAAGTTCCCAACGCTGGTCTGGAGATCAGGCTTAGACAAAAAATATGATTACATCAATAAAAGATGGAGTCAGTTCACAGGACGCAAACCACGCAAGGAGCTGGGCTTTGGCTGGGCAGAGCGGATTCATCCGGAAGATCGTTCCACCAGTATAAGCACCTATCTTCAAGCCTTTGAACAACGTAAATCCTTTGAAAATGAGCATCGCCTTCTCCGTTACGATGGCGAATATCGCTGGGTATTGGATGCGGGAAGTCCATTCTATGATATGGACGGAGTATTCCTCGGGTTTATTGGAGCTGTATTTGATATCACTGAGCGGAAACTGGCGGAAGAAGTATTGGATAAGTATAGAATATTGTCTGAAGAGGCGCATGATACGATCCTTTTTGTGAATTCCCAAGGACAAATATTAGATGTTAACGAGGCCGCCACTCATAAATATGGGTATACCCGACAGGAACTTCTGGAGCTCACTGTGTTTCAGTTGCGTGTCGATGAATCGGTTATTATAGACCAGTTAAGTATGGCAGAGCAGGAAAATGCATTTTTCGAGACCATCCATCATAAAAAAGATGGCAGCCCGTTTCCAGTCGAAGTGAGCTCAACAGGCACTACCATAGGCGGCCAACGAGTCATTATGAGTATCATTCGGGATATCACTGAGCGTAAGCATTCCGAGGTAGCTCTGCGGGACAGTGAAGAGAAATATCGCCAGCTCTTCAATAATTCGACAGAGGCTATATACCTTCATGAGATTATGGAGGATAATCCAAAATTCAGTCGTTTTATCGATGTGAATGAAGTAGCCTGTTTATGGCTTGGTTATTCCAGAGATGAGCTTATTGGGATGTCTCCACATGATATCAATAGTGTGTCCTACCGTGATAAGCTAAAAAGCATGAGAGCCACTCTGAAGGTAGGTGCTCATTTCACCTATGATTCCGTACACGTCACGAAGAAGGGTAAGGAGATTCCCGTAGAGATTAATGTGCATTGCTTCAATCTCATGGGGAAAAAGGTCCTGCTCTCCATGGTGAGAGATACTACGGAAAGAAAAAAAGTTGAAAATGAATTAAAAGTGACTCGAGATGAGGCAGAGCGGGCCAATAAGGCCAAAAGTGAATTTTTAGCCAATATGAGTCACGAAATCCGCACTCCACTCAATGGAATGATCGGTATGATCGACCTCACTCTATTAACCCCGATCAATGATGAACAAGCGGAGAATCTGCATGCGGCAAAGTCTTGTGCCAACGCTCTCCTTGTACTCATTAATGATGTACTTGATTATTCAAAACTGGAAGTAGGGAAAATGAGAATCGACCAGATCAATTTCTCACTTAAAGAATTAATCGAAAAGATCATCAAGACGCTTTCTCCTACGGCCCATGCCAAACGGTTAAATTTTGATTATACCTTTTCTTCAGAGGTGCCCGCCTTTGTGAACGGGGACCCGAACCGCTTGCAGCAAGTACTGAATAATCTGCTGAACAATGCGATTAAGTTTACGGATAACGGCCGGATTTCTCTTTCCGTAAAATGCCAGGAAGTACACGGGGATTCCCTAACGCTGTTGTTTATAGTAAACGATACAGGGATTGGCATTGCTGAGCATGAACAAAAAGAGCTGTTCAAGACGTTCAGTCAGGTTGATAGTTCTATAACTAGAAGGTACGGTGGCACAGGGTTAGGTCTGGCCATCTCCAAGCAGCTAGTCGAGAATATGGGCGGACGCGTTTGGGTGGAAAGTGTTAAGGGACAGGGCAGTGCTTTTCTCTTCACAATACAATTTAAATCCGCTCTCTCCGTTGTTATTGAACAGCCGAAGTTGCCAGCCTTAACCGTCCCGCATCATTCATTATCTATTCTGGTTGCCGAGGATGATCCTGTAAACCGGCTGGTCTTAACCCGAATGCTAAAATCCCTTAACTATCAAGTCGAAGTAGCAGAGAATGGGATAGAAGTCCTGAGGCGTCTGGAACACAAGAACTACGATTTAATCCTTATGGATGTCCAAATGCCGCTTATGGATGGAATTGAAGTGACCCGCAAGATAAGACAATCCGAGGGGTCTATTCGCCATACTCCGATTATCGCCATAACAGCCTATGCCTTACATGGCGACCGGGAAAAATGCTTATCCGCAGGGATGGATGATTATATTCCCAAACCGATTCGCATGGAAGAATTACAGCTTTTCCTGGAAAAATGGACTGGACCTACCATTAAGATCTCTGCTGACGGCGAGTTAATCCTGGCTGAAGCAAATCTGTCTCTTAAAATGATGAATGATGGTGAAGCACTTCTTGAATTACAACGTTGTATCGAGGAACTGGAGCTCATTATACAGGACCCTGATTTAACCCAAATAGAAGATTTGGCTCATTGCATCAAAAACAAGTGTATTCTGTTAGGGAATGAAGAGCTTAAAGCGACCTTTTTCCGGATTGAATTAGCGGCCCGACGAGGGAAAATAGATGAGGTACTAGGATATGTTAGTAAAGCTCAGCTGGAGTATGCTCGGTATTATCAATAGACAAGAAGGAATGATGGATAGATGAAGATTCTAATTGCAGAAGATGATTTGGTTAGTCGTAAATTTTTAAGTAAGTTCCTCGCCCCCTATGGGGAAGTGGATACGGTTGTGGATGGCTTAGAAGCGCTGGATGCGTATCTGTTATCCCTGAAAGATAATGCCCCTTATGATCTATTATGTCTGGATATTATGATGCCACGGGTAGATGGTGTGAAGGTACTTAAGGTGATACGTGACTATGAGACGCAAAAAGGATTTAGTCCGGAGAATCGCCTCAAAGTTATCATGACCACGGCCTTAGCAGAAGCAGATAATGTTAAACAATCCTTTGAATATGGATGTGAAGCTTACGCTGCCAAACCCATTAACACAGATAAGTTCATTCTTGTTCTTCATGAGCTAGGGTTACTCAAATAAGAGGGAGGAATACTCATGTTTTCCTCTAAATCACTTTGGGGAGCCTTCAAAATTTCCGGTGTTTATTTATCTGCAGGCTGCTTATGGATCTTCCTTAGCGATAAAGCTTTAGACGCTTATTCAGCTAATATTAAAGTAATTACTAACCTTAGTATGATCAAAGGGTGGTCCTTTGTTCTCATTACAGCCATCCTTATCTTCACTCTTGTTCTGAGCTCTCTTAAGCGCATTAAAAAAATGGAGGACAAGCTACATCACTTGACCTTTCATGATGTACTGACAGACCTACCTAATAAGCGAGCCTTATATGCAACTGAGGTTGATGCAGTCCTGATGGATTCAGGCCGTCATGCTGTCTTAATGTTAATTGATATTGATAACTTTAAATATATCAACGATACCATGGGGCACAGCTTTGGTGACCGTCTAATTGTGAAGACCAGTGAGCGACTGCTCTCCATCTTGGGACAAGCGGGTGTTCTTTATCGCTTTGGAGGCGATGAATTTATTATTCTCATGCACCCCCTGCAGGATCGAACAGATATAGACAGGTTTGCAGGCCAGATTCTTGCTGGATTTAAAGAGGTCGTTGAGATAGACACCAGTCTACTACATATTAGCATCAGTATTGGAATCAGTATTTACCCGAATCACGGAAGAGAGATTATGGAGTTAGTTAAACGCGCAGATATTGCTATGTACAAAGCGAAAGAAGCAGGGAAAGATAACTTTGTTGTATTTGATTATCCTTTGAATGAGTTATTCTCTGAAAGGATGGAGATTGAACATCGCTTATATGCAGCTATGGAACAGGATGAGTTCGAGCTCTTTTATCAGCCTCAGGTAGATCTGGTATCTAACCAAGTTACGGGTCTGGAAGCTCTTCTACGCTGGAATTGTCCGGATTTAGGGTATATCCCACCACTTAAATTCATTAAGGTCGCTGAGGATTCCCATCTAATTATTCCTTTGGGGACCTGGGTTCTCATCGAAGCCTGCAAGTTTCTGAAACATCTTCATGAACAGGGATTCGAGCACTTAACCATGTCCGTTAATATTTCGATGCTGCAGCTACTGCAATCTGATTTCAATACCCTGGTCATGGATACACTGAAATTCTCCGGCCTTGCGCCTCAACACCTTGAATTGGAAATTACCGAAACAGTGTTAGTGGAATCCTATAGTCATGTCAGTAGCAAATTGAATCAACTCAGAGATCACAACATCAAGATTGCGTTGGACGATTTCGGTACTGGTTATTCTTCACTTAGCTACCTGACCCATTTGCCGATCTCCACTTTGAAAATAGACAAGTCCTTTATTGATTCGATTCCCGCAGAAGACAATCAAGCAACGCTAGTGGAACAGATTATTATGATTGGCAAGCGAATGAATATGACTGTGATTGCCGAGGGCGTGGAAACTAAGGAACAGCTGGAGTATTTACAGGAGCAGGGCTGTGATAAAATTCAGGGCTATTTGTTCAGCAAGCCGCTAGTGGCCGAGGATTTGGAGCAGTTATTGAATAGCTGGGAGAATGCTGAAACCTACCAACTGGCCTAAAACCTCCTTGGATAGACCACCTGCCCATCGTTCTCCTCTCTTCTATCGTTGCGCAGGGATTTTGTTGATTCCTGTCGAATTAGTAAGAAGCTAGCCTGTAGAGGAGGTGAGTCCCGTACGGCAGGAATCGTCCTGACAAGCGTACGGGAGAAGCGATGTGGAACTGGCTAAAATCATCCAAAACATTAGCACTGAAACAAGAGCTGGATAACGCAGTCTTCGAAACAGAACAAGGCGAAGCTTCGAAAATCAAGGTGATCGTGATTACCGGAACGAGCGGCTCAGGGCGCAAAGGGATGGCTAAAAGGCTAAGTACAGATCTAGGGATTCCCTACATTCTTCCGTACACAACCCGTGCCATTCGGCCCCACGAACAAGATGGAGTACATTATCATTTCATCACCTCGGACCAATTTCAGAGCATGGTAGAGAAGCACGTATTCTTCCAAACTGTATATCTGGAGCGGGGCAGCTATGGAATTGCGGAGGAGGAGCTGTCTCAACCCGCTATTGTTGTTGTAAACCGGGAAGGGGCGCAAGCCTTTCGGAAGCATTATGGAAATGAGGCCATTCGGATCTTCCTGTACGTCACCAAAGACGATATTCGGCTTCGACTAGAGCGGGAAGAAGCTCCAGACGAGATTATGGAAGAATATCTACATAATTATACGGAACAAGTGATCTATAAAAAAGAGTCGGAGTATCTGCTACAAAATATTGAACCGGCAGCTACAATTGAGAAGATCAAAGAATTTCTACAAGACAAGTTGTGAAGGAGGGCAGCGCATGCCCGAATTTCATTCTCATAGGATATGAAAGCCCGCTCTCAGGTTAGTCTGAGGCGGGCTTTTGGGTTTTGCAACATATGGTGTTTAAGGTGCGTCTGAAAGGGTGAAGGTATAAGATAAGGAGCGTGCCTATGTACACTATAAGAAATAAGGGATGGATCGTCCTGGTCGCCGTAATATTCCTGCTCACGGCCTGTAATGGAGGGCCCAATGCGGCAATAAAGCCGCAACAAACACCAAGTCAGACCCCAAGCCAGACACAAGAAATAGCGACATCTGAAGCGACTGGGGTTACCCAAACACCAGAATCGACCGAACAGCCTATAGAAGAAGGTTCCCCCCCTACAGCGCTGGAAGCAGCAGCTACGGTCATGAGGGCGCTTAGTAATGGCAATATGAAGACGCTCGCAGCTTGGGCACATCCGCAGAAAGGAGTCCGCTTCTCTCCCTATGCTTACGTTGACACGAAGGCCGACCTCGTGTTTACACGGGAAGAGCTTGAAGGGTTGATGAAGGATCCTACAAAGCGTGTATGGCGGACGTTTGCCGGAACGGGCGAATTAATCGAGCTGACTTTTGCACAATATTATAAACAATTCGTCTACGATGCCGACTTTATGAAGGATGCCAAGATCTCATTGAATGAGGGACTTGGACAAGGAACGACCATCAATAACTTAAATGAAGTATACCCAAAGGATAGCTACGACTTCGTTGAATACCATATCGATGGCATTGATCCAGCGAATGAAGGTATGGACTGGCGTAGTTTGCGACTTGTCTTTGAGAAAATGGGCCAGGATCACGCCCTCGTAGGTATTATTCACGATCAATGGACACCTTAATATACCTATCCATTTCTTGTAATAATTCGCTCAAAGCGCTATTAAATATAGGATGCATAAACTGGATTTCGCTTTCACTTTGGTCCACAATAGCTTTTTGTAATCTGGAAGCTATTTCATATATTTTTTTTGCACCAATATTTCCAGAGCTGCCCATGATCTTATGAACAATTTGTTTAGCTTGTATATAATCCTTAACTTGTAAGCTTTCCTGTAGTTGAGTGGAGACATGTTCATTCTCATTAATAAAGGTACGTAATACGGATTTATATAATTCCTCTCTATGACCCAGCAGAATCATCCCATAGGCTACATCCAATATCGGTTTGTCCACTGTTCCCACTCCACCCTTTTCCGGATTTTTGGGTAAAGAGCCTAGAATCTCCTTCAATCTAGCTACTAAAAGATCCGGTTCAAAGGGTTTACTCACAAAGTCCGTGATGCCCGCTATTCTACACCTCTCTTCCACTCCTGTTATCGCATCCGCTGTCATGGCAATGATAGGAAGAGTCTGGTTCTCTCTTCGGATTAATCGTGTCGCCTCATACCCATCCAGGACTGGCATATGTAAATCCATTAAGATTAAGTCGATCTGATCGGCATGCTGTACAAAAAAGTCGTATCCTTCTTTGCCATCATCGGCTAAATATACATTAAACCCCGCTTGTTCCAAGATCGATTGAGCAATAAATTGATTTGTTTTGTTGTCTTCTACAACCAAAATATGTTGATTGGGCTTTGCTTTCAGGACTTGCGCTTGTTCTTCAATAATCGTAAATTCATGTTCATCCATGATTTTATCCTTAAATATTTCTAAAATACCATTATACAGAACAGAAGGAATGATCGGTTTGGTTATGCCAAGGTCAATCGAAAATTCCGCTAATTTGTCGAACAAATCCTCTCTAGCCAGCGGAAACATTAAAATAAACTTTGGCTTTACGAGAATGGTCGGGTCCTGGTTAATCTTCTGTATAAATTCAATTCCTTTGAACATTGGGGTATCATAATCTACTATGATTAAATCATAGGGCTTGGCTCCATGATCCGTTGTGCTCTGAAGTAGCTCAAATACCTTTTTCTCGGACAAGGTGAACTCTGAAATGATTCCAAATGAGTTTAAATATTGTCGCATAAGATGAGTATAGGTTTGATTTTTTTCTAACACGACCACTCTTATTTTCTGAATAAAGAGCGAGCTATTCTTTTGTTTCTCTATATACTCCTGTTCTCGATCCACCTCGAATGCTAACTGAATAACAAAGGTTGAACCCTCATCAAGAGCACTATACACTTTAATTTCACCCTTCATCCGATCCAGCAGGCTCTTTACAATGGACAAACCTAGTCCTGTACCCCCAAACCGTCTATTAATAGAGATATCAGCTTGATTAAAGGGCTCAAATAAATACTTTATCTGTTCCTCTGCTATTCCAATACCCGTATCTTTAACGGTAAACTCGATATGAAATAAATCAGAGTGTTCAGCTACCAGTCTTATCATCAACGAAACCTGACCTGTTGGAGTGAACTTCACAGCATTGTTAATTAGATTGATTAGAATTTGTTCAATTCGCTTAGGGTCGCCGAAGAAAATAGACGGCAGTTCTGGATCCTTATCGATAAAAAAGTCGATCCCTTGCTCTTCAATCTTGAAGGAAACAATATTTATCACCTTCTGAAGAACGGTATCCAGATTAAAAGAAATGCGTTCAATTTCAATTCTATCCGCTTCGATCTTTGCAAAGTCCAAAATATCATTGATTATAGCCTCCATACTTTTAGAGGCATGGCTTATTTTGTCCATATACAACTTCTGGGTGACCGAAATATCCGTTCTCTTCATTAGATAAGTCATGCCCGTAATCCCGTTTAAAGGGGTTCTGATTTCATGAGACATGCGAGCCAAGAAACTCGATTTAATATTGTTAGCAATCTCGGCTTCTTCTTTCGCCAGAACCAAATCCTCCTGAATCCGTTTCCGCTCCCGAATCTCTTTTTTTAGCCTTCTAATCCAATACCAAGAAACACCAAATACGATCAGCACAAAGATAATAGCAACAACCAGAACCTGAATCAAATTGCTATAATCGACCTTATTCTCAATTCCGATCCACTGATTATTGATTTGAATTTTTTCCTCGGATGTAATACTGGAAATCCCCTTATTGATAATACTTACTAGCTCTGGCCAATCCTTTCTTACGGCAAAATAAAGGGATTGATTCCCAGGATCATTCATTTTAACTACCTTCAGATCGGTAATTCCGTTCTCCCTGATCAAATAAGCGGTTGTAGCCAAGTTTCCGATGAAGGCTTGTTCAGTGCCATTAGATACTGCCTCTAAAGCTTCTCCCACCGTAGAGTACAAACTCAACTCCGTATGACCAATACTTTTTAAATAGGTATCATGGGAGCTGTTTTCTTGTACGGCTATCATCTGCGTATTTAAATCCTCGAAAGACTGGATAGCATCGTTATTATCCTTAGTAATAATTACTCTTTGAAAGCTATAGTAGGGCATCGAGAATGAAAAGTAGTTTTCTCGATCCACTGTTTTGGAAACACTCGGCAGTACATCAATTTCTCGTTCGACAGCCTTCTCATAGGCCTGTGTCCACGTCAAACCAGGTACAACGGCTAGGTTCAGGCCTGTTCTCGCATTAATTAATTCAATATAATCATGCGCAATCCCCTTATAAGTCCCGTCTGAATCAATAAACTCGAAAGGAACAAACTGAGGGTCCACCCCTAAATGGATAATAGGATGTTCTGTAATAAATCGTTTCTCTTCGGCCGATAAATCCACCTTTGCTGCACTACCGTGAAGGATCAGTGCCGGAAACAAGAATAGAAAACAACAAGTAAGTAGTATGATTCTAGTCATTTTCACCCTACTCTACCTCAATTTCTGGGGTTTGCTCGAATTCTTGAGTAATTTTCAGCATTTCGTTATGAATTTCCATAAAGGCATCAACAATGTTGGGATCGAAGTGACAGCCACGTTCCTGATTAATAATCTCTAATGCTCTTTCATGCGAAAAAGCTGCCTTATACACTCTTGGATGCACCAAAGCATCGTAGACATCCACAATAGCGACCAATCGGCCACATAGAGGAATCTCTTCTCCTTTTAGTCCATGCGGATAACCCGTACCATCATATCTTTCATGGTGTGTCCCAATAATTTCAAGAGCTGTACGGATAAAGCTGGGAGCGTCATTACCTTTGAGATTATACATCAGGGCATCCACACCGTAGTCCACATGTTTTTTCATAATTTCAAATTCCTCAGGAGTTAACTTTCCAGGTTTCAAAAGAATATGATCAGGTATGCCCACTTTCCCAATATCATGCAGCGGCGTCGTTCTGAACAGTTCTTGAATATAATCATCTGTGAAAATATCGCAATATTCAGCCTTTAGCTTTAAGTGATCACACAATTTCCTCACCATATATTGAGTTCTTATCGTATGATTACTGCTTTCTAAGTTTCTCACTTCCAATAATCCAACCAATACATTGATCGAGATATCTCGGCTTAGGACAAGCTCTTTGGTTCGGATCTCTACCTCATTCTGTAAGCGAAGATTGTAGTCCTCCATCATGACTCTTGAATTTCGTAAGGCAAGCTGGATTTCAATCCGTTTTCTTAAGGCTTCCATGTTCAAAGGTTTTCGTATGTAATCCATTGCGCCTAATGCTAAGCCCTTCACTTCATTCTCGATCTCATCGTGATTGGTCAGAATAATGGTGACAATCTTCGAATATTGGGGTTGTTTCAGAGCATTCAATACTTCAAAACCATTCATCACAGGCATGTTCAAATCCAGTACGATTAGTTCAATAGAAGGATCATGATCAATCATTTGCATAGCTTCATATCCATTGGCCGCATAAATTAGCTGATAATCATGCAGCATAATTTTGATTAAAGTAACATCTGACTTGGAATCGTCCACGATTAATATTTTCGTATCCACTGACACAGCCCCCCTAAGGTTCTAGTAAATCTGATTTCCTTTGGTCTCCATCTGCTGAAACAATTCATCAATCGTTAGACTATGTACTAGAAAAAAGTGATAACTTCCTTCATTATAAATTGACATTCGCATTCATACTATTGTAATAGATGCCAGAAAAAATAGAAGACTGGCCTTTATTGTCATATATCGACAGAAAGGCCAGTCCTCATTATTTATCCAGCCCTGATATCAGTTGCACATACAAGGAGACCGCTACAGGTGAGGGGGTTATTCCAATTTCTTTATGTAGGGTTTCCACAAACTTCTCGTATTGCTGGGTTAACTCCTCTTTATTCTCCTGTAGCGCCAAAGCCTCCATAAGCAGCAAGAAGGGCTCTTCGTCCAGCTCATTGTGTGCCATGAGTTTACGCAACAGCCGAATCGCTGCATGTGTCTCCCCTCTGTTTAACAAGGCTACACATAATCGCTGGGTAAAAGAATTATACAGCGCGGCAATACGTTCGGCCTCGTTCCACGCCCAGGCGAAGGCTCGATCACCAAATAATTCGCCCGTGTAGAGCTGTTCGATCCCTATCGCCTGTTCGATATTGCTCTCATCTACTACAGGCATCTGTCTACAGCCCTCTTCAAAGCTGAGCAGATCCACATGTATATCTTTAAGACTGAGCGCATAATGATTGCTGTCGGAGTGCAGACTCTCCTTCAGTTCAAATGTTTCCAAGACCTTACGCAGCTGATAGACCGTCGTATTTAAATACATTTCGGCATTCTTTGGCAGCATGTTGCCAAACATATCCTCAATCAGCCTCGCTCTGGAGACAAGTCTGCCTTTATTTATTAGTAAATATCCAAAGAGCTCCGCACTTTTACTTGATTTCCACTTGACCCGCACACCCTGTGTGCTTTGAATATCAATCCCGCCTAAGCAGTTAAACTTAACTTCATTCAAAGCGGGTGCCTGCTTCGCGGCCATTACTCTTTGGACCGTTTGATGTAATCTCTCTTGCACAACAGGCTTCAAAATATAATCGAAGGCTTGCACATCAAAGGCATATAACGCATGTTCCTTATGTGAGGTTATAAATACCAGCTTGGTGTGTCTGCCACTTGCCCGTAAACGTTCAGCAAACTCCAACCCATTTTCCCTTGGCATACTGATATCAGCAAATATCAAATCTACCTCATGATTCTCCAAGTAGGAAAAAGCGGTTGCTACTTCTTGAAAACTCCCCACAATTTCAACATCCGTAATCTTGGCAAGCATCCGCTTCATAATTAAATGCATCGCCTTCTCATCATCAATAAGAATAACCTTCATCTCACTTCACCTTCCATGCTGCCTGATCGTCTGGTTGAAGCTTCAGTGGCAGTAGGAATAGAGAAATAAAAAGTGCTGCCATGTGCTGGTATACTGTCAAACCAAATCTCTCCCCCATTTAAGTGTACAAATTCCCTACATAAGATAAGTCCCAACCCGATGCCCCGCTCTCCCGCTGTTCCTACCGAAGAAACCGGATAATCATCCTGCAGCAAAGAATGAGCCTGTTCTGAAGGTATTCCTTCGCCTGTATCGCTTACAGAGATAACCATTTGATGATCTTTCTGCACTGCCTTTAAGCGAATGGTTCCACCGTAGTCTGTAAATTTAATAGCATTGGACAGTAGATTGCGGATAATCAACTCAAGCATTTCTTTATCGGCATAAACATAGGTACCGTTAGGTATTTCGGATAGGATGTTGATATTCTTTTTCTCACCACGGAGACGCACTAGACTCAAATTGGTTTGAACCGTATGGGCCAGATCCCGTTCCACCGGATTAAAGATCATCCCCCCTGTTTGACTCCGAAACCAATCCAGCAAGCCTTCTACTAAGGAAAATGTATTCTGAATCTGCTGCCCCATCTCGCGGACAATCTCCTCATGGTCCTCCCCTGAGGCCTGAATTTCCTCCTCAAGCAATTCCATCAGATTGACAAGTACCGCTATGGGATCACGAATATCATGGGCAACTACACTAAACATCCTGTCCTTGAACGTATTCAATTCACTCAATTGTCTGGCATTATCATGGAGTCTTTCCTCTACACGCACTGTTTCCGTTACATCGCTTAACAAAAGTAATTTGCCAACCGGATTGGGGTTGTTGCCACTCACATATGACATATGGATATTATAAAATTGTCCATCCGGCAGACCTGTGATTTGGACCCTACTCACCGAAGAAGGATCTTTCATGACGATTTCCAGCAATAGTGGATAATGGAGTAAGACTTGAGCAGCCGGCTGTCCAAGCATTTTTTTATGCAAACCTCCAACCACCCAGTTGGCCGCTTTGTTGAAGCTGATTAGTCTGTTATCCAGATCAAATACAATGACTGCATCTCTCATCGACTCAAACACATTTTGTAAAGCTAAGGGGGCTAACCTCAGCATATTAAATTGATAAATCCCCCACATAAAAAAAACACCAGAGAACAAGAACCCGAATGGAGATAAATCGAGGGGCATATAAATCAATCCACTTAAGTAAACAAGCGTAAAACCAAAGGGTCCCCAAGATCCTATGATCATAAGAGCTACTTGTTTCTTCATACGGGGGGCCGCTTTGCGGAACATCTGAATCAAAAAAACCATTCCTACAATAAAGAAGCTATAGGAATACATAACATGAAGTTCATATAAGGGACCTTTAACCAAGGTGACCAATGGGAATCCCTCTGAAGTATTGATCGTCATACTCTTGTAGAACAAGTGATGCCAGTCATTTGTGTTATGAGCAATAAAGGTTAGCATGGGAACAACCATCAGAAGGGCAACGTACTTGGTACGCACCCATGATTGCCGCCCCGTATATTGCAGAACCATAATAAACCACAGCACCGTACCGAAGGGAATACCGATATATTCAATGCGCAGCCAGAAACGTATTTGCTCCAAGGTAGTACTAGTAATTTCAAAGGCATAGCCAAAAGTGTAAAAAGAGCCGGTTAACAACCCTAAGCCATAGCTTATGGCTATCGGTAGATTTCTTCTTTTCCAACATAGATAGACCAACATCAGAGAACAACAGGTAGCAGCCATCAGTAGTGCCGATAAATACAGATTATAGTTCATAGATGGTTGACCCCTATTTAGGAAATATTCGTTCATTCTGTGCCTCCTATTTTATCAGAAACCCTTTAAAAAACATACGTTCCTATAGGGATAATTTCAATTTAATATTAGAGTGCTTCTACTTGACCATATTTTCAAAAAAAAGCCCGCTCCAGCCTCTTAACAAGGGTGGGGCGAGCTTTCAGCAAATTGCAGAACTATTAATTATTTAATGGATTCCAGAAGAGCACTAAGCTCTGGATTGGTCTGCAGAAGATGCAACACAATCGTTAACGCTTCGGCACGTGAAGCCTGCTTATTAGGCAGAAATTCTCCTGATCCATCACCGCTTATAATTCCAGCAGCTGCCGCTTTCTGAATTTGATCCTTGTTCCATGTACCCTCAACATCAGAGAAACTAGAGGATGCGGTAGCATTCACACTATTAAGATTAATAATCTTGGAAATCATAGCGATAATCTCGGCACGACTAATTTCATCATTGGGTTTAAAGGTACCATTCGGGTACCCTGAGATAATTCCCTTATCTTTCAAAGTACGAATAGAAGCTTCAGCCCAATGACCAGAAATATCACTTAATGCACTTCCAGTAACCGTACTTGAAAGATCCAAGACTTTGGCAAGGATTGTGGCAAACTCTGCGCGAGTGATACTTGCATCGGGATGGAAGGTACCGTCCTTATACCCGTTAACCACACCTAATTTAACAAAAATACCGACAGTCGCATTCGCCCAGTGTGCAGGGGTATCTGCGAACTGCATTGTAATTGGATGAGCTTTAGCTTCCTCTATTTTCTTGTTGAGGCTAGTAAGCAGATTCTCAATGCTAACTACTTTGTCATCAAATTTCACTACTGGCTGTGCCACAGATGTTGGCGTTGGTGTTGGTATTGCTGTCGGCGTTGGTGTTACTGTTGGTGTTACTGTTGGTGTCGTTGGCCCGCTGATGATGCCACCTCCGCTTACCGCTACTATTTGAACTGCTTTTGTTCCATAGACCGCAGAACCATCCGTTGCCGTTGCCTTCACGGTTACCGTGCCTACTGAATTCCCTGTCAGTGTACCGTTTGCATCCACACTGGCTGCGCCTGTACCATTCTCAACAGACCACACAACCGTTTGATTAGCGGCCTCTACGGGAGCAATGCTCTTAGCCAGCTGTAACGATTGGCCCAGAAGCACCGAAGAATCTCCGTTTATTGTAATCGCAGAGACTAGAATTGGAGTAGGTGTAGGAGCAACAGTTATAAATAACTGTGTACTGCCGATAATTCCACTTCCATCGGTAGCTGTAGCTTGTACCGTTATTGTACCGGGATTGCCGGCAGTAAGTTCACCGCTGGTTTCGTTAATGGTGGCAGAACCTGTTCCGTTCAACACCGACCAAGTGACTACTTGGTTTGTAGCGTTGGCAGGCGCTACTACTGCACTCATATCTAGTAGAGCACCTGTTACTACTGTGGAAACTCCGCCCTCAGCAGTTAATGAAAGGGTAGCCACTGGTATGAAGGGTTTAACTTCTATCTCCTTTGTTCCATAAACAGCAGAACCATCTGTAGCCGTAGCCTTGACAGTGACTGTGCCCGCTGAAATACCTGTTAACAAACCATCAGCATCTATCGTAGCTGTTCCTGTTCCATCAAGAACTGACCAAGTAACTGCCCGGTAAGCAGTATCTATCGGCAATATTCCAGCACTCATAACCAATGAATCGCCTACTAGTAGGCTATCCACATCACCGGAACTACTTACTTCAATGCCAGTTACCTTCTTCAAAAAATTATCTGTGATTAAATGTGAACCCGAATACAAGGATATCGCTGTCTGGATATTCTTAGTGCTCCCTTGGATCAGAAAGGTAACCTGTCCGCCAACTGTATACGAGGAGTAACCCTCATTTGCTGTAGCTACTCCACTATCCATACTGTGAAATATTACATTGGGATCACTTGCATGCGCGAACATCTCTGTTCGGCCGCTCACAAGTTTACCATCTGTACCATAAACAGCAAGTGTTACATTTACAAACCCTAGATGATTGATATCCAGTTCCGGTTCTTTAGCCAGCGCAACATGGTCTACAGCATATGCTGGTTTGTTTGACTGAAAATTGGATAATGTTACGTCTGTAGAGTAGCCATACTCATAATCAGGAACCCAGCTTACATGATTATCGCTAACATACCCGCCTACAATAGTCTTATCGGAGTAAGTCTCGACAGTTACGGTACTAGCTCCTTCATCATCAGGTGCCTGAACCACCTTTCCATCTGAATATCTTAAGAACACATGCTCTGAACTGCCTGGCTTATCACTTGAATAGATAATGTTCACTGAATTTGTATTTATAACACACCCGCTTAATACAACTAAAACCAAAGCCGAAATTAACAAAAGTTTCCATACGGAAGTTTTTTTCATCATTATTCCTCATTCCCTTAGATTATCATTATTAAGAATTAATATAACTATATCTCAAGGCAATGACGGGAAAATGACAAACTTCGACAGCAAAAAGAGCCCACGAAATCTGGGCCCTAATTACACCGTCATCTTCTTATTCCAAGACTGCTGTCAGCACTTCTTGATATTGCCTGATCTGCTCCTCTGTAGCCCTATCTCGCAAGGATTCGAACAAGGCCATACAGTTTCTGAAATCCCCGTCATTGTGCGACTTATGGGCTAATATAATACACTGCAGAATGCATTCCAGTGCCTCTGAGTGTCGCCCGGCCCGTTTATGATATACAGCCAAGTAATAACAATAGTTGTAATAGTAAGAGGGATTAGCCTCTTCCCTGGACTCTCCAAACTCGGTAAACTGTTGTGCGAACGTACGCAGAAGCTCATAGACATTCATAACATGACGAAACACCGCTTGTAATATCGAATCCAGACCCGGCAACAATTCTTCCGGATAATCTTGCAGAAAGACCACATATTCCTCTAACTGATCTGTCTTGCCCACCAAAATATCCAATGTATATAAATTAGTCTTCGCTAGGAACCGGAATTCCTCAACCAGTTGCAGACCTTCCTCATCTAAACCATCCAACCAGCCCAGATCGGCATATTTACTCATGCATTCTCTTGCTTGATTATAGTGACCCTGCTTCTGATGAGCAATTCCGCGCATAAGATGGCTGAACCCGAAATAATAAACAAGCGAATGTGGCATCACTACGCCAAGAGATAAAGGCAAGCCCTTTGACTTGAGATCCTGACGCTCTTCATAGATGCATTGTGCATAGCTGAATAGAATGTCCGAAGTATTCAGTATCCTGTCCCAGTTCTCTGATAAAAAAGCATTTTCCAACATTTCAACCATGATATCCGGCTTCAGTGACTTTAGAATGGAACTACGCAAGAGCTGATTCCTCCTTTATCGTCAAGCCTGACTCTATAACCCTCCAATATGTTCCTTTTGCTTTACTTCCACTAGAGAAGGAGTACAATGAGCTTAACATACTACTTATACGCAGTACTATTAATATATTTTACCGTCTCTATGACCCTGCCATTTGTACCCATACTCTCCTAACCTTTAGGAGAGGTGACTAGCATGATGGATTTAAGAAATTCGGTTGGAGACAGAATTCGAGCCATACGTAAGGCAAAGGGATTAACCCAACAACAACTAGCGGAGCTTTCGAACTTGGATGATGCCTATGTTGGATCATTGGAACGAGGGGAACGGAACTTTTCTATAGATACACTGCAGAAGATTATTATCGCACTAAGAATCCAGCCGTCAGAACTATTCTATACTCAGAATATCCTGGATGAAAATGAGGTTGCCCAACGAAAAGCCATTGATGAATATGCGGCCACCATTAGTGAGTTGACTGTGGAACAGATTAATTCATTGAAACGGATTAACAAAGAGGTACGGAGATCATTCGAATAAGTAACTTCAAAAGGATAAAGCCCTGACCGAAATTGGTTAGGGCTTTTGCATGTTATATTTTTTCTACTGTACTAAATTTTCCAAATCAGGCTGCAATTTGTTCCGCAGAACATACAGCATAGTAGCACCAACAAGGAACGCGACGGCATCCGAAATGACGAGTGACCAGACTACCCCGTGGAAGCCGTTCATTCGATTGGCGATATACAACACAGGAATCAGAGTAATCCCTTGAATAATTGACATAATAAACGCGGCGGTTCCTTGCGCTGTTGCTTGAAAGATCCCCGTAAACAACGCGGTCATTCCTGTAATAAATAAGGATAAGAAGGTCACATGTAGAATGTAGCTGCCCATGTCAATTAATAGCGGGTCATTCGTAAATAAACCAATTAAGTGGTCGGAAATCAGATAGACGATAACGCCGAACACGACTGCTAGGGCCACAATCGCTTTGATCGTAAAAGCAATGGTATGCTTCGTGCGTAATTTGTTCGCTGTAAAAGAGAAGGCAATCAACGGTACGACTCCCTCGCTTAAGCCCATTAGAATAACCTCAGGAAATTGCAATAAACGTGATGAAATTCCGAAGGCCGCTATGGCCTGCTCCCCATATTCGACCAGAAAACGGTTAAAGATGAGCGACATTGCACCCAAGAAGATACTCATAACAAAGACGGGAACTCCGATTTTGACTACATTGCTGAGAATTTCCTTGCTAGCCTTGAACCATTTGATGGAGACGGTTAAGAATTGGCTCTTATATCCTATATGGAAGGCGTAGAATGCACTCGCAACCATGTTAGAAATGACCGTAGCCGACGCAACGCCGATCACGCCCCAATGGAAGACGAAGATCACTAGCGCATCGAGAATAATATTTACGACAACACTGAGAATCATACCGATCATCGACGTCATTGCTGCACCCTCCGCGCGCACGATATTCTCCAATGTGAAGAATAATACGATGAAGGGTGAACCCATAATCATAATCGTGACATAGTCCTTTGTGAATCCGAAGGAGTCATTCGTCGCTCCCAGGCCATGAACGATTGGATCGATCAATGGGAGGCCGACAGCCATCAAGATAAGACCGAGAACTAAACTACTATAAAAGGCGAATGAAGACACATGCTTTACATCATCAACTCTTTTCTCTCCCAGCAAACGGGAAATGAATGTACCGCTACCAATGCCAATCAAGTTGCCTAACGCCATAATGGCCGCGAATAATGGTAAGGTTAATGCGAGTGCAGTTAACATGGCAGTATTGCCCAGTGTACCAAGGAAATAGGCATTCAAAATGGAATATATGACACTCATTGACATGCCTAGCATCATCGGTAGAGCGAAGTGAGCTACGGCTTTTGCGACCGGCGCCTTTTCAAAGTAATGAAGGTTTTCTGCATTCATGCGGGTCACCACTTTCTTCAATTATTTTTGTCTTCAAATTACTTAGAATTCTAACTATTAACTGAATATCGATCTCTCGCCGCAGCACAAACTAACCCGTAACGAGGACATTGCGGGTTTAGTTTGCGAGCTTTGGATGATTTGGTCGTTCCAAGGAAAAACGTCATTGCGCTGCCTCTGCCACTCATCTATCTCTTTTGGAAAGGCAGCGCCAATGCTGCTTGTTAAAAATGTTCTACTTTACTTATCTTCCGGGTTCTGTGAGTTGTCCGGTGACGAATTTCTTTCATCTCTGGAAGGCCAGCCAAATCCGTGCATGCCTCTGCCGTGACCTTCCCCACCAAATCCAGGGAACCTACCGCTAAAGCGCTCGTCCCCCAAATTTCCCCACATTCCGTTCATTTTTCCGCGCATGGACATTAGTTTTTCAAATTCCTCTGTACCTATACGTTCCTTTGCGGCCTCCATCCAGAGAGCCATTACGTCACGATCTGCATCCGTTCCAAGTTCTTCCTCTAAAGTCGTAATGACGCGGACTAGGTACTCCCCGAAAGTAGCCTGCTCTTCTGACGATAGGCGGGAAAATATGTTGCCGCTGTCTATCTCTTGTCCCTCTTCGTCTCGTCCTTTTTGCGTCAGGTAAATCAGCATGATGCGTTTGTCTGTCTCTGAAGGTTTACGGGTAATGTATTCGGCTTTCTCCAACTTCGCAAGCAATTCATTAAGGGATGATACACGGATATCGAGCATATAGGATAAATCTTTTGTGCTGATCCCGTCTTTCATCCGGAGAAACGCCAGTAACCTGCCTTGCCCGCGTGAAGTGTCGGCCATAGGGCCAACAGCTGCGTGGGCTTTCAAGTGTTGCCTCTGTAACAGCCATTGCAGTTTCGCGAGTTTTTCG
Source organism: Paenibacillus monticola (assembly GCF_009664975.1). GTDB lineage: Bacteria > Bacillota > Bacilli > Paenibacillales > Paenibacillaceae > Paenibacillus_AQ > Paenibacillus_AQ monticola. The sequence goes on along the minus strand of NZ_WJXB01000004.1, from coordinate 186,891 downwards.
TACAATTCAGTATTCATATTCATAATGAATCCTCCTTAAATTGGGCTATCTAATTTTCCTTACCGTACCTGTTGGTTTTTATTATAACGGTACCTGTTGTATTTGTCAAAATCTTTTTGCAGGTACCGTTAGCATACTGTTACATATGATCTGTTGCCTATTCCCCTCAATTTTATAAACATATATTACCACTTCATCAGATTGTCAAATATGTTTAGAAAACCTGTACGTTCAGGTTCAATAAGACCCTAAAACAGCAGAATGATACGTAATCTTCTCATATCCTCCTTGTAATGACTAAGTTAATGTAATATTACCTTACGTGGGTATTGATTCTACGCTCTCAGATCGTAAGTCCTTATGATTTATGTCAATTTCTTTGCCATCATATGCTGATATATTGTTGAAAAAAATTATTACCATGGAGGGAATACCGATGTACTGTGTACAAGAGATAGCACCCGCAATTGTGTGGGTTGGGGGTAGCGACAAGCGGCTGGAACGGTTCGAGAATATGTTTCCACTACCAAAGGGCATCGCGTATAATTCGTATTTAATCTTAGACGAGCAAACCGCACTGATGGATACCGTTGATTCCGCCATCACCGCCCAATTCCTAGAGAATGTTGAACATGTCCTGCAGGGAAGAGCCTTGGATTATTTGGTGGTCAATCATATGGAGCCGGATCATTGCGCCAATATTGAAGAACTACTGAAACGTTATCCGGATCTGAAGATTGTCGGCAACAAAAAAACGTTTCAGTTTATGGAACAGTTCTATACCTTCAGCAAACCGGAGAATTATTATATTGTAAACGAAGGGGATGAATTATCCCTTGGCACCCGGACCTTACGTTTCTATCTGACGCCTTTCGTCCATTGGCCGGAGGTGATGTTCACCTATGAAACTACGGACAAAATCCTGTTCTCCGCAGATGCTTTTGGCTGTTTCGGTTCCCTCTCGGGGAATATCTTTTGCGACCAGACCGATTTCGAGGGGGTATTTCTTGAGGAGACTCGGCGTTATTATGCCAATATCGTTGGTAAATACGGCCCGCAGGTTCAGAAGGTTCTGAGCAAGCTGGCGCAGCTTGAGATTAACATGATCTGCCCGCTCCATGGGCCGGTCTGGCGGGAGAACCTATCTTATATTCTGGGCAAGTATAACCTGTGGAGCAGCTATCAGCCGGAGAAACAGGGCGTTGTGCTAGCCTATGCCTCCATGTACGGCAACACAGAGAATGTGATGAACATGCTCGCGTCCAAGCTATCCTCCAAAGGGGTGCAGGATATTCGTATGTATGATGTGTCCAAGACGCATTCTTCGTACATTATTTCGGATGCCTGGAAATTCAGCCATTTAATCTTTGGTTCACCCACCTACAACATGAGCCTCTACCACGGAATGCAAGCCCTGCTCCACGAGATGGCAGCCTTGAATCTCCAGAGCCGCAAGGTATCATTGGTCGGAAACTATACTTGGGCGAACGCCTCTATTAAAGAGATGACGGAAATCATTGGCGATATGAGAAAAATTGAGTTCATCGGAGAGCCGCTAGAGATTAAATCTGCGATGAAGCAGGAGCAAATACCACAGCTTGACCAGCTGGTGGAGGATATTTATGCTTCAATTAGCACCAGTGTATCCGCAGCACAACCTTCATTGGCGAAACATAACGCCATGTAACGGAAGTACCTGAAATATGTATAGAAACAGCACTATCAAAACTATTCTTTTGGGGTAAGAGGATAGAAGTGACTATCCATCCCGAAAGAGAGGAATATGAGTATGAAGCAAGCCATGATCATCATTAACCCCACCTCCGGCAAAGAAGATGCGCCCCAACATGTCAGAAATGTAGAAGAAGTTTTACATGATGCAGGATATAATGTTACGGTCAAGGAGACAGCAAAAGAAGGGGATGCCACTCATTTTTGTATCACTGCATGTGAGAATGGTTATGACCTGGTCGTATCCATTGGCGGTGATGGCACGCTCAACGAGACCATTAACGGACTCAGCGATCAAGACCCTCGCCCGAAACTAGGTGTAGTCCCTCTTGGGACAGTTAATGACTTTGCGCGTGCCTTGCAAATTCCACTGAATCCTGCAGAAGCGATCCAGACACTTACTTCTACTAGGGTAAAGAACGTAGATATGGGCCGATTAAATGGTAGAGTTTTCGCCAACGTCGTTGCCACAGGTTCACTCGCTGAAACACTGTCTTCCGTATCCTCAGACGATAAATCCAAATTTGGTGCTTTGGCCTACTTCAAAGAAGGAATTAAAGATCTCCGTAATCCTGCCCAGCCCCTCGTCATTCATCATGATGGGGAAACATGGGAAGGACATTCCCCGCTTTTTCTCGCTGCTTTAACGAACTCGGTGGGCGGATTTGAGAAGCTGGCACCCGATGCTACTGTCGACGATGGTTTGCTTCACTGTTTCATTATTAAAGATCTTACAGTACTCAATACCATTACGATCGGTATCTCTTTATTGGTTGGCAGCCTGAAGGATCATAAAGATGTGGTTTACTTTACTGCTAAAAATTTGAGTGTGCACTCGGTAGAATCTGTTAGGACTAATGTAGATGGCGAAGAGGGACCCCCTTTACCCATCGAGCTCAGTATTATACCTCGACATATCCAAGTGATTGTACCTGAAGAGGACTGATTTCCTCCAACACTCCTTACATCACACTAACTTGCCTGTTGAAACGTATCTCCACCTTCTATATTTCCGGTTTGGAAGCCTTTATTGAACCATTGCTTCCTCTGCGCGGAAGTTCCATGGGTAAAGCTCTCGGGTACAACATACCCCTGAGCCTTTTTCTGGATGCTATCATCACCGACTGCGCTCGCTGCCGTTAAAGCTTCTTCAATATCACCAGCTTCAAGTACACCCATTCCTTGGGCATGATGGGCCCATACGCCTGCCAGATAATCAGCCTGCAATTCAAAGTTAACCAGATATTTATTAAACTCCGTTTCACTAAGTTGTTCACGAAGCGGCATAATCTTCTCAGTGGTGCCCAACAGTGTTTGAACATGGTGGCCCACTTCATGAGCAATCACATAAGCCATAGCAAAATCACCTGGAGCCTGAAATTCCTGACGAAGCTCATCATAGAAACTTAAGTCAATGTATAGCTTGTGATCACCTGGACAATAGAAAGGCCCTACCGATGCACCTGCTTCTCCACAAGCAGATTGGACGCTACCTGTATACAAAACGAGTGTTGGATCTTCGTAAGTTAAGCCTTTTTGCTTGAAGAGATCACTCCATATATCCTCAGTATCCTTAAGTACAACAGATACGAACTGTGACAGCTCCTCTTCTTGAGCCGTTTGCTCGTAAGGCACATTCGATTCCGACCCTGTATTCGTCAAGTTATTCAGAATATCTCCTGGACTGCCACCACTTAACAAAGTCACAATAATGACTACGATTATGCCGCCAATTCCACCGCCAACCAGCCTTTTTCCTCCACCCATGCCTCTGCGATCCTCAACATTCGAACTACCGCTTCTACCTCTCCATTTCATAGCGTGTCCTCCCCCATTTTATATAAGCTTTTACCCAAAAGCATTGAACTTATAACCTCTAAATAATAGGGGAATAAATGGGTGTAAATAATTGGAACAGAACCATTTCGTCTTACCTTCGTCCAACTATATGAAACAAATCTATCAACAAGGTGATGAACGCATGACGAAAAGTAAAACTCTACTGGCCGTATCCCTGTTATATTCTACCTCTGCTCATGCAGAGACGGCCCCTCAAGCTCCGTTGACTCCCCAGAATGTGTCCATCTATTTGGATGGCCAACAACTTCAACCAGAGGTTCAGCCGCTCAATATCAACGGCACGGTTCTCGTTCCTATGCGCGGACTCTTCGAAGTACAGGGCGCCAAGCTATCTTGGAATAACGCGAGCAAAACGGTCACAGCAACTAAAGGAGATACAACGCTTACTTATCACATAGGCGAGCTCACAGCTACTCTAAATGGTCAAAAGCTAACTCTAACCACACCCGGTCAAATTAGTAAAGGTTACACGATGATCCCCTTACGCTTCGTTAGCGAGGCTCTGGGAAGCACTGTGAAGTGGGTTCAGGGCACTCGTTCGGTTCAAATCTCCTCATCTGTAGATTATGATACGTCCGTCCTGTGGGGCGTCAATTTACGAAGCTCCCCAGACTCTGGAAGCAGCTCCGTCAGCTTGGAAATGCTGTCTGCAGGGGCCAAAGTTCATGTGATCCGCGAAGTTAACGCTTCATGGCTGGAAATTCGGACTCAGGATAATAGAACTGGATACATATCTGCGAAACCGAAATATAGCGATTACACAAGCCCCACTCTGATTGAGAAACAAGCGGACGAGCTGATAGCGTACGGAAAAAAATATCTGGGCACACCATACGTCTTCGGTGCTTCACCAGATCAGACAGACACTTTCGACTGCTCCTCGTTCGTTAAGCGTGTGTTTCAGGATACACTGTCGATCGATCTCCCGCGTGTATCCTACGATCAGGCCAACATAGGCAAGAAAGTCGAGATCGACGAGCTGCGTAAAGGAGACTTATTGTTCTTCAGTGCACGCGATCTGGATATCGGACATGTGGCCATCTATGCAGGAGACAATCAGCTTTTGCATACGTATTCGAAAGAACTCGGCGTGCATGTAGAGGCCTTCGATAGCAAGTGGAAGAAACGCTTCGTTACCGCCCGCAGAATATTCTAGAACAGACACTGCATCAAAAGCTACAAACAAGCCAGTCTCCGATTATTGGAGACTGGCTTGTTTCATGTGCATTTGACAACCATGGATTACATGTGTAATATTGGTTTTGTATTACACGTGTAATCCACATATTCAGGAGGTAAATCTATGAACAATGTTCCACATATATCCGATGCGGAATGGGAAGTCATGAAGGTGCTTTGGGCCCGAACACCCCGTACGGCTAATGAAGTGATTGAGGCTTTGGAAGATCATACGGATTGGAAACCCAAGACAATAAGAACGCTTTTGAACCGCTTAACCCAGAAAGAAGCCATTTCATATTCGCAGGATAACCGAGTTTATTCCTATTTTCCGTTAGTATCCGAAGATGAGTGTATGAAGTCCGAGACTGATTCCTTCCTGAAGAGAATCTACGGTGGCGCATTTAAACCGCTGCTTGTTAATTTTTTGAAAGAAGAGCACCTATCTCCGGAAGATATTAAAGAATTGAAAAACATTCTAGATGATAAAACAAAATGAATCAAATCCTAGAACGCCTTATTGCTCTCTTTGATTGGGTTTGGTCTGTCTCGGCGATGGCGAGTGTCTTGGTTGTCCTAATTATAGTGCTGCAGCGCGTACTTAAGCATCATTTGAAACCACGATGGCATTACCTGATGTGGCTGTTAGTTATTGTGCGATTAATTCTACCGTGGGGTCCCGAGAGCGAATTCAGTATTTATAATTGGATCGGTACTACGGATTCCATCGAGTCGGTCATGCCCGTTAATCCGGCAGAAATACTTGCTAGAGAAGCTGTACCGGAAACTGCTGCCCCGACCCTATATCAGGACTTATTTATTGTCTGGTTGGTGGGAGCATGCTTATTGGGTACATACAGCATCCGCATCAACTGGAAATTTGCCCGGAGGATAAAAAAAGAAACCGTTGCGATTACCGATGCAAGAGTATTACAGCTGTTCGATCAGTGTAAGAAAATGATGTCGATTCACAAACACGTTTCTCTTGTTGAATCTCACCATCTCGGAACACCGTCATTGTTCGGATTCCTGCACCCGCAATTGATCATGCCCACAGCGATTCTAACCCGCTTAGATGACGATCAGCTGCAGCATGTATTCCTTCATGAATTGGCGCACCGGAAACGCAACGATATCTGGGTAAACGGGTTCATGCAGGCCCTACTAATCATTCATTGGTTTAATCCCGTTCTTTGGTATGCCTCTCGTCGAATGCAGGAAGATCAGGAAATCGCGAGCGACGCGCTTGCACTTAGCTGCCTGACTCCTGATCAAAGCCGGAACTATGGATACACGCTCATCAAACTGCTGGAGGACTTCTCACAACCCTTCAAAATCGCCGGAAATGTGAATCTCACCGGAAATAAGACACAGCTAAAAAGGAGAATTAAAATGATTACACAGTTTAAATCCAATTCGTATCGTTGGTCGTTTCTGGGAATAGCAACCTTACTCATCATTAGTGGCTGCACCTTAACAAATCCCAAAGCTAGTCAGAACGCTACCCAACCCCCAAATAAAATCATTACTGAAGAGACACAGAGCCCTTCGACTCTTACAGGATCGAACTTAACGATTTCGGTTGACAAATCAAACACAGATGAGCTTGTAGAACCCGTCTCACCCCCAACTAATGACAAGTCGAGCTCGTTGGTTCCTGTAGAATCAGAACCTACCACAAAGGTTGACCAGCCAAGCTCCGCGCCTCCTGTACCAGAGCTGAGAGCTGCTGCATCCGATGAACGCTCTAGCTTCACTGCTCCTGTAACCGAGCAGAGAGCTGCTGAGATTAAGGTTCGTGCTGACTCCGTTACTGCTGCTGCAGAGCAGAGAGCCTCTGAGGTTAAGGTTCGTGCTGACTCCGTTACTGCTGCTGTTGCAGAGCAGAGTGCCTCTGAGATTAAGGTTCGTGCTGACTCCACTGCTCCTGTTGCAGAGCAGAGAGCCTCTGAGGTTAAGGTTCGTGCTGACTCCGTTACTGCTGCTGCAGAGCAGAGAGCCGCTAGCTTCATTGCTCCCGCTCGAAACTAAATTCCCTGCAGAACAATTTCAATAAAACGGCTACAGCGCCTATTGGTGCTGCAGCCGTTTTTTTATATGGTATCCATTGAGCATGTACAATATCCACGAGTTAAGATCAAGTAATCCCCTCGCAATCAATGCTTGCAGGTGACGCTACGTAGCTGAGTATTCAGAAGAGATGCTGATCGGACGAGGCGGTGAACTGGGGGCAGAGCAGGAGAATATTGAGGTGCTGGAGATTCATTTTGCAGCAGCCATAGAAGAATTGGAAAACTGCGACTACCCATGACAATTCAATTATAAGTAACGACCCCAACTCCGTCATCTTCATGGGGTTGGGGTTTAATCAACCACACAAGAAATTTGAAGATACAATAACCCATGATGCCGCCGAATGTGTTCAATATAAGATCATCTACATCAAATGTACCCATCCGCAATAGTAGTTGCGTCACTTCAAAACAGAGGCTTAGGAGCAGGGAGAACATAAATACGCTTATGAATGACGCCCCTCTTGATGTGAGGAGTTTAGGGATGAAGAGCCCCAGGGGAATAAAGGCTAGAATATTGCCTATCAGATTCGTAGACGAAAATGGACTCGACATAGACATGCGATGAATCTCTCTAAGAATCTCCTGGAATGGGATATAGTTGCCGGACCGATTGAAGATTCTATCAGGCTGTTGTAAAGTACTCTGAAGCTGGTACAGCAGAACATGCATGTCAACAGAACCCCATTTAAATAGGATCAACTTGATTAACACATACAGATACACCACAAACCCTGCTACTGTAACCAACCTCATGATTGCTGTCATATGCTTCAATAGTGAACCTCCTTCGTTGTATATGGATTCATTTCTGCACAGTCACAATCACTCCATCTATGTTGTTCCCTGAGATCTCATATTGGCCGTTTTCCGGTACCTTGATGATATTTTGCGAAATCGGATAATAACTGACGTTATAGGCTTCACCCTCTACAACTGTCGAAATGCTCTTGTTTTCTCTGATGTAATCCATATATTGCTCCAGCACAAGTTTGTTTTCCTGCATGATGGCACTATGAGGTAACCCGACATAACGAAAATGCCACGGTTCAAATTGAATCCCGGTGATGTCGGTTTTATCCTTGGGATAACGTAATACAAATCCGTATTTCCAAGCGTTTTTTTGCAGCCAACTTCCTTCAGGTGCTTTACTCATCTCACTCTGGGTAGATCCTATATCCAGCGATAAACCGAGGTTGTGTTCGCTATAACCCGCTGGCAACGCATAGTCCGCGCCTTTTTCCTGATAAAGCTTATCTTGTTCTTCAGAATTCCTATACCCGCTGCTGATCATAAAATGATTCACGCCCTCTTTACCGGCTGCCTCAATCATCTTCTGAAACTTCTGCACTACATAGGTAGACAGACGGATATGCTGGTCCAGCAGTACATAGCCCTGCATCAAATCGGCATGATCAGAGACATTCACAATGTCGGATTTCACGCCTTCCTGATGCACAGGGTAATCCTTGTTAACCAGTATTAAATCCCCTTGATACAGTTGATCCTGTGGCACAATTTCGATCGTCTTGGAATTGTTTATACTACTCATTCCCTGATTCTCATATTTTCCATCGAAGTCCTCCAGTTTCTGTTGGAGATATTCTTTGGCACCAAAAATTGCATATCCTAAGAGCACTACTATAAATAGAAAAAAGCCCCACTTCTTCATCAACTATTTCCCCCTTAACTCCTCATACAATCAGGATAGAGAAAACTAGTTAAAAAAAAGCAGGGCAAAGATAAAGTTTTTCTTAAATGTTAGACGCTAGCGGCAATTGAACCTCAAACAAGGTCCGCACCACACTACTCTCGACCGAAAGGGTCCCCTCATGCTGCACCACAATATTTCTAGCAATGAACAGGCCAAGACCCGTACTGCCCTCTTGGTGTGTTCGTGCCCGATCACTCGTATAATACATATCGAAAATATGCGGCAAATCTTCTGGAGCAATATGTCCACCGTAGTTGACAACCTGAATGATTACATGCCCTGAATCCAGATGGCAATTGATATCTACATACAGTCCATCCTTCCCGTAACGGGTGGCGTTGGTCAATAAATTCTCGAATACACGTGCCAACAGCTCTCCATCGCCAGAAATGTATAGGTTAGGCGTAATAGTGAGCCTGGAAATCAGATGATTCTTCTCAAATACAGGGTACAGTTCCTCATTTAATTGCCTCAGCAGCTCACTAACGTCTATTCGTTTCTTTTCGACAGGCAGCATGCCATAGTTCATTCTAGTAATATCGAACAAGCCATCAATCAGCTTCTCCAGACGTTGAGATTTGTTGAAGGCAATCGAGATAAAATGTTTGATTTGCTCCTCTGTCAGCCCTTCATCCTTAAGAATTAAATCTAAATAACCCAATACTGAAGTAAGGGGTGTGCGTAAATCATGAGCCAAATTCACGACCAATTGATCCTTGCTGTTCTCGGCAAAATCCCCTTTTTCCACGGCCTCTTGCAGCTTTTCACTCGCCAGATTAAGATCCTCAGCAATGATTCTGAACTCATCTCTTGAGGAAATATGCACCCGATTCTTAAATTCACCATTGGCAAGATGATGGATTCCCTTGGAGATTTCATTAAAGTAGGTAAGATACGGCTTAGTTAACAAAAAGAAAAAAAGAATAGCCAATGGAATGAACAGGATCAGAAAAAAATAAATATCTCCGATGTTACCCATGATATGACGATACTCGGCCAGCTGATCTTCACGGCGTACACCTGCATAATAGTGTTGAAGAATTCGATAGACCCCATACGTGATCCCACCGGACAAAAGCATACTTAAGCCCAGCAGCAGAATCATCGTTGTCCGAAAGCTGCGGTTGCTCTTATTCATTGAATGTATACCCCACACCCCAAATGGTCTTGATGAATTTATTCTTATTGATATCTTCTCCAAGCTTCTTGCGCAGGGTTCGGATATGCACCATAACCGTATTGCCGCTCTCATAGTAGGCTTCGCCCCACACCTGCTGAAAAATATTCTCGGCGCTAAAGACTTGCTTGGAATGACTGGCTAATAGATAAAGGATGTCAAACTCCTTCGGTGTTAACTCTACTGTTTCACCATATAGGGTAACCGTGTGCTGATCTGGTGAGATAATCAATCCACCCATTTCTAATACGGATCTATTCAGGGCTGTAGGTTGATTGAACAACATGGAGCGGCGCAACTGAGAATTCACCCGGGCTACCAATTCCATCGGATTGAAAGGCTTGGTCATATAGTCGTCTGCCCCCATCACCAATCCTGTGATTTTATCGAGATCCGAGGTCTTGGCACTCAAAAAAATGATGGGCAAATGATATTGCTCCCGAATTTTACGGGTAACCTCATAGCCATCCAGTTCAGGCATCATAATATCCAAAATGGCTAAATCTATCGATTGCGATTGAATAGCCTGCATAGCGGCTTTCCCATCGGCTGCTTTGACAATATGATATCCCTCTTTTTGTAAATGTAAGGCCACCAGATCCGCGATCTCTGGCTCATCATCTGCTATCAGAATCGTGATACGCCTCATGCCTATTCCACTCCTGTATAATTGGTGATCAATAATATATTAAATATTACACGTAATCATACAGAATGGATAGGATTCAAATGATTCCAGATTGTACACCTTCGAGGAAATCTATTAAAAAAGCTGCTCTGAAATGATTTCTTCATCATTTCAGGGCAGCTCCTAGTAATGCCTATTTCTCTTTTCGTCTACCAGTTATTTCCTGTACCCGTAACCGTGAAGCTCGGCGATGTATTCAGGAATTTACCTGATGGTGCTCCCGTAACTGTATTATTGTTAAAGATTGAAGTTCCGGTTGCTGATCCTCTAACATAAACACCATAGGTGCCGGAATTAATGATTGAATTGGAAGCATACGTAACCGATATTCCCGGTGCTGGTTCTTCAATAAATATGCCAGCATAGGTACTGTCTTGAATGGTATTGCCCGATACATTTACCGTCAGATTCTGGGCCTTCCCATCGTTGTTCACCCAATAGGCCCAAATGGCGCCAATCTGATATCCATAATCCCGGTGAGCGGAGCCCGTTCTTAAGAGCATATTGTTCTGAATCGTTAAGTTGCCCGTCATGGATGGAGGACTAAAGTTAGTTCCAAAAGATATGCCTGAACCACTGAGTATGGTATCTGTACATAAGTTTCCGATTACCTTATTGTCCTTCCCCCCGTAAATAGCGATGTTATTCGCCAGCGTAGGAATTTGTACCGTATTGTAGCTGAATGTATTATTTGTATCCAGGTAGGTATCCGACCACATGGCTAATCCATCGTCACCACTGTTGCGAATAGAGTTATTGGTAACGGTTGTATTAGACGTGCCATAGTGGAGATTGATTCCATCTGCCCAGACATCCCTTATTCTAGTGTTGGAAATCGTTGCAGCATTCGTCTGGTTTGTAAGCCAAAAGCCTACTTTGGTATGCTCAATCCAAAGGTTGGTCAAGGTGGAGTTAGTTGCATTTCCTTCAACCCCTGAAACCCCGTTGTAATCATCTCTGATGAGATCATTTGCACTGATCTTGAAGTCCGATAGGGTAACATTCCCACCTCTCAAGTAGAAACCCGCATAATTACCTGAAAGGGTTGAATACCAAATGCCGGCCCCCTTCATGGATACGCCGCTATCCAGATATAGTCTTGTACCCGATCCGTCATAACCAGCGCCTCTATTTCCAGTGTTTAAAGTAAAGGTGCCTGCTGGAATCCATACCCCTTTATATGTTCCACCAGAGTTTTTAACCGCATTGATAGCGTTATTGAATGCCGTGGTATCATCTACGCCATCGTTGGCTACTGCACCATAGCTTAGTATTGAAAGATAGCCTGATGGTATCGTTAATGCCGCCGGGATGGCTTCCGTTTCAATTAAATCTACCGTTACATTTGCTGTAGAGCTAAAGTTTAGATTCGAAGAATTTCTTTGCAGTTTGATGATAGTTCCAGCTGCATACTGCTTATCCAGCACTATTGAAACTTCATCATACATATGATGTGGAGAGGTAGAAACAGCATTAGGGTTGTTGGACCAGCGAATTTGTCCACCTTCCGTACCCCATTCTCCATAATTCCAGCTGTATTTTGAAGTTAAATTAATATCTTTATATAAGGTTCCACCGATATACATACTGACGGCGGAATCAATGCCAGTACCCGCAGCGTTATCAGGTAAAGAATATCTGATCGTTAGCCCTTGGGCCGCTTTAGCTAAAGTAATCTGAACATATTGCCCCGCAGCGGTAAGCTGTACTGCTTTTCTTCCGGAGGCTTCTGAGGCTATATTTCCGGCAGTAGTTGAAGAACCCACGACAGTTCCTGAATAAACTGCACTTTCCGCCTCATAGGTGTCATAAGGCATTGTTGCTCCATAAGTACCTGGAGCTGGTGTCGGAGTAGGCATCGACGTCGCTGTAGGTACCGGAGTTGGTGTCGGTGGTGGCGTGGTGGCTACGTCAATCTTATCAAGGTTTACATTTCCAGTGTCGGTGGTGTCATATTTGTACATAATCGTATTACTGCCTGCGTTTAAAGCCACGGTATCGAGCTTAGTTGTCCAAGTATCCCAATTGGCAGTGGCGATTAGTGAAGTCTGAGTGACCTTGGTACCATTAACATAAATACTTAAGGTTTGCGTGGCCGAAGAGCCGTTGGCATATTTTAGGGTTACATTGTAGTTCGTAGCCGCAGCTACATTAATATTAAATTTCACGGACACATTACCTTTATTGGCATCCGTAAATCCACCTACAAAACCTGCCCCACTATAACCGATGTGATCCGTTGCTACAGTTGCACCCCCTGCTAGTGTCGCCACTTCAGCTTCATAGGTTCCAGCCGGTGTTGCGGTTGGTGTTACGGTTGGTGTTACGGTTGCCGTTGGCGATGGCGTTGCGGTTGCAGTGGCCGTTGGTGTCGCGGTCGCCGTTGGTGTTGGTGTAGGAGTAACCACGCCCGATCCGTATATTTCAAATTCTGCGATCTGGCCTGCAGTCGAACCTGTATTAGCGGTAATATTCAACCTTACATATCTTGTAGATACTGCTGTAAAAGTAAGGGTGACCGCATTATTTGAAGTTGGGTTAAACGTATAGGCCTGGGAAGCTACAAGCGTATTGTAGGCAGTGTTATCAGTACTTCCTAATACAGATAACGTCTGAATTCTTGACCCCCACGTTGCAGGAAGCTTAACAACTACGGTTCCAATACTCTGCGCACTGCCAAGATCTACGGTTAGCGTATTGGGATAAGTGTTAGCGGCACCTTCGTAATAGGTTGAAGCATTGCCGTCAACTGCATTCGCAGCTGGGAAACCGGCGAACGTATTATTGGCGGTGATTGTTTTATTCAGGGCCAGATTTGTACCGATGGAGGCATTCACTATAATATTGTCTAAATTTACGTTACCTGTATCTGTGGTATCAAACTTATACGTTATCGTGTTACTTCCTGTATTTAACGTTACAGTCTCTGTTTCAACAGCCCACGTGTTCCAGTCTGAAGTCGCTGGAAGTGATATTTGTTTGAGCTTAGTCCCGTTAACGTACAAGCTTAAGGTTTGAGTTGCTCCGGAACCATTCGTATATCTTAATGCAGTCGTATAACTCCCAGTAGAGGAAGCGCTTACAGAAAGTGCTGTAGAGGCTTTTCCCTTATTGGTATCGGTATACCCACCCACAAAGCCTGTTCCGGTGAATCCTGTGTGGTCTGAAGCTACAACGGCACCGCCTGAAAGTGTTGCGGATTCCGTTTCATAGGTCTGTGACGCTGCAGATACAACAGTTCCTAAAGGGGCTTGAACTACCAATAAGGATATCGCTAAAAGATAAACCAGGAGCTTATTGACCCTTAACTTTTTCAACATTCGATTACCTCCATTATTTTATATAATCCGAATCGTTAAACTCATGGAAATCCATGTATTTTTATCATAAATCCTTTTTATAGTGTTATCTGGACATCTTAAAGGTGCTATCCGGACATTTGAACCAATCATTGAACCGCACTCAGGTTCCGTATATGATACATTCATCATGTTCTTTAAGGGGAGGCAACGAATACGTGGCAGTATTAATCAATGAGCAAATCAAAGCATCCGAGGTGGTGTTAACCGGACTTAAAGGTGAGAAGCTCGGCATCGTCTCCAGAGCAGAAGCTCTGGCTATGGCTAGAGCTGTTGGCGTGGACTTGGTCTGCACTTCGCTGATGAGCAGTCCTCCACCCTGCAGCCTGGTTGCCAAGGGCAAAGGAAAAGCAATAGCGCAGAAGGAAGCGGCAGTGCACAAGACAGGTGCAGGCCAGGCTAATAAGGGAGGCGGCGGCAAGGAGAAGCTCAAGGAGCTTCGCTTCACCGCTCATATCGAGGAGCATGATTACGACACAAAGCTCCGTCAGGCGGACAAGCATCTTCGCTCTGGCAAACCGGTACAATTGGTCGTGACCTCATCCGGCGCCAAAGACGGGCTCGCCGCCAAGGCGGTGCTGGAGCGGCTGCTCACCGATCTGAAGGAAGCCGGAGTGAAAGATACGGGCATTCAGTCGGGCGGTAAAGGTTCGCAGGTGAAAGTAAATCCACGCTGAGTGGTAGCGATGTTCTGCATATGCAGCCTTATTGCGGCATACAAAAAAGAAACGGGTGCTGTCCTTTATATGGACGTCACCCGCTTTTTCGAGAAATATAAGGATAAGTTATCATGTGAAACATATAAAATCTTATCCTATTCTTAATAGAGAACTTCCACTTATTAAGCCTTACTCACCAGTCCGCGAATAAAGGTCTCATAGTTTTTTGCCAACTTTGTAATCTTGTGATTCTTCTCTTGACCTACATGAACAACTTCAGGTTCGCCGTCATTTCCAGAAGAACGGTAATCCAGCATCACTACACCATGGTCTGCAGAAGAACAATCACAAATAACCACGCCAATTTCAGGGTAACCCCCAGTTTCAATCACAACCCGGCTACCAGAAGCTCCGCACAGCGAATTTTTCTTGTCTCGTCCAATTCCCCGGATACCCGAAATCGAAATATAATCTTCTGCACCTGTAGGGTAAGATGTATTTTGAGGAATACCCCCATTATGTAACTTCATCATGGCCACATAGAAAGCCGGCAATTTGAAGACCAGTTCTTCTTCCACGGACTCAATCAGCTCAGCTGTAGGCGGCTCAGAAACATATTCCTCTAATGCATACTCGCTGTCATCCCAAAAGTTGGAGAAATCGAATGCTCGCAAAGCTTCTTTAGCAGGTTTCTTAGTGGTTCTCTTAGCGGTTTTACGCCGAATCCATTCCAGAAACTCCAAGGTATCCTCATCTTCGGGGTCCATTTCATCTGTGATTTTAAATTCTCTTAAGGCCTCATCATATTGCTCCAGATAATAATAGGAAACCCCAACTCGGTAATGCCACAGCGGATCCTCCTTGCCCTCTTCTGCAATGGTCATAAACTGTTGAAGTGCCTCTTCGTAATTCCCGAGATTATTGAACGCTCTACCTAAATGACTAATCAGTACATAATCTCTGTCCTCCGGAGGAATCTCCATTATTGCATCTACGATTTCTTGATATTCATCTTCTTCATGCCACAAATCCAGTTGTTCCATAAGATCATCACTCATCATTTCTGCCTCCTTAGTACACTACCTCTAATACCTAATAGAAATTATACCATTTCCCACCTAAGCCAAGCGAACAACGCTTTGGCCAAGTTTACCGGACTACCTTTAACCGTGAACGATCCACCCAGATTACCGGGCGGATCGCTCACCATTGACTCTTTATGAGGTACGCTTCAAATGGGATGTGCTTCTTTTGGAGAGTACCCTTTTTATCACATGTTTGTGCTTTCTTCTGACTGGATGCAGTTTCTTCTTCGTCGAATGCATTACTCTTTTCTTCTTCATCTGGCGACGCTTGATCAGTTTCACCCGCTTGATGGAACGGTATTTGGCGCGGATCATTCTTTTTCTACTCAATCTAAGTCTTATTAACCGCAACCGTAGTCGCAACGATCTGCGGCGTCTCCGTCTGTGTGGCTTTACGGGAACGTTCTCTGGGGCTGGGGCTGCCACTTCAGGAGCTGGGATTTCAAGAACCGGAGTTTCCGGAGGCTGTATTTCTGCAGGCTGTATTTCTGGAGTGGGCGGCTCAGGCAGGCTGAAGGTTTGCTCCGGTTCAGACACTGGCTCTGGTGCTGCAAGTCCTCTAGCCCATGGGGTCATGGCGAGGTAATTATTGTACAGTGGTATATGGGGTGAATCTATATCCCACCATTTGCTATCTCCGGCGAAATGAACAATCTTATTCTCTAAATCAAGTTCGTTATGAGCGAATGTATTAAACCGCTGATCCATTTGCAAATAGTTGGAGCTGAAAACGGCATTCAGAACATCCTGATCCGGCATAGTCATTATTGGATAATTACGTAAGAAATCGAGCATTTCTCCATACCAGTTCTGTTTATTACGGATATTGTCCAGCTGAAACAGAATAACCCCTGAGTTAAAATACAGCTCCGCACTTAACCCAAGTGAGATAAAGTACTCCAGCAAATTTTGGCCTTGATCCAGTACTGCACCCAAATAGCGATCTCCCAGGTCGATGTTCCACAATTCATTAATATCCATATTGACCAAAATATCGCAGTCCAGATAAATAACCCTGTCTGCCTGAATAAATGTTGGGAGCAACAAACGGTACATACTAGCCATTGTCCAATAGTCAATTTTATGCACGCCAGCTGCAACTTCTTGCAGATCCCCAGGCACTGTAACATGATAAAAAAAGATATTGTGATGAAATACATCCACCAGTTGGGTGAGCTTTGACTTGTTTTCTTCGCTAAGAGAATCGTCATGCACAATGTGCACGTTGATCATTTGCTGGGTATTGGAAAAGATTGATGCAAGGACAACACCCGCATGCTCCGTATAGCTCCCGTCTTTATCATTAATCGTCAAAACCAGCTCAATCATTCTCGAAGTTCACCTACCCTTTAAAGTATACTTTTGCATAGCCGTCTGATGCATTAGACACTTTAAGTGTATGTTTAACCCAGAGACTGGATTGGACTATTCCCCAGTAGGCATCCATTTTATTTTGAATCGTTCGGCAAATCAGGATTGATTCTTGTAACTGTCGCACGATCACCCAGGATATGACGGGCAGGTTGCTCCTGGATTTCTTGTTCAGCTAGATGAACATGTGATCCAAATACACTTCCTTCTGCATGAACATGGGACAATCGCACCTGATCTGTCAAAATACTATTGGTTAGAATGCAATCTTCGACAACGCTATTCGGACCAATATACACATGAGGACCAATTACACTATTCGTTACGCGAGCGGTGAGATCAACCTTGACCGGAGGGATGCACTGTACGAAGTTAAGGCCGGATGGCATCGCAAAGTTCTTGGGATCATGATCCATCTTGTAACGATTCGCCTCAAGCCAGCGTTCATGGGTCCCGATATCAAAAAATGGTGCTGTCGTTACGCTGTACGCAACATGGCCACCCACAGAAATTAACATTTGAATTGCATCTGTTAGCTCGTATTCTCCGCGTGGGGAAGGCGTAAGTCTCTCAATGATCGACCAGATTGCCGCAGTCAAGGCGTACACGCCAACAATAGCCAAATCTGATTGGGGATAGCGGGGTTTCTCTTCGAGACTGACAATTTGCCCACCCTCGATAACGGCAACACCAAATTGACGAGGGTCTTTGACCCGCTGTAGCAGAATCGAAGCTTCCGATTGTTCTGCCTCTAGTGATTCAATCAATGGCTCGAGTTCACCCTCATACAAATTATCGCCAAGCATCAATACAAAAGGGGAATCCGCCATAAAATCCTTTGCACTTTTGACCGCATCCGCCAGACCTTTAGCTTCGTTTTGCAGCAGAAAGGTTAAAGAAGCGTTCCACTGTTCCCCATCTCCGATCGTTTCCCGGATCTCTCCTTGCGACGAGTTTACTACAATACCAATATCGGTAATTCCGGCCGCAACAAGTTTATTAATAATGGAGACAATAATATACTCCCCGTTAACGGGCAACATACACTTTGGTTTGGTATACGTCGAAGGCTGCAGTCTTGTTCCTCGGCCAGCACATAAGATTAATCCTTTCATAAACACACCCCCCTACTCATAAAATCAGCAATCTTCCGAACTCAGTGCAAATGAGCTCTTTATATTTTATGCACAAGCTATAAGGGAGCTTGGGTATATATTAAGCAACAAAGACCTATTAAACTATGATTCGGGAAGTATAGGTTCCATTCATATTTAAGTAGGAATTGTGATGAGGAAGGTGGTACCTTTGCCTTTTTCACTATTGACTTCAATGTTCCCTTTAACTTTATGAATTGTACTGTAGACCATAAGCATGCCAAGACCGGTTCCTTCTTCTTTGGTAGAATAGTACGGCTTACCTAGACGTGCTATTTCCTCTTTCGTCATTCCAACTCCAGTATCTTGGATACTGATGATAATATTTTGCTTACTTTCTGATATCTCAATGAACAGCGAACCGCCACCCTTTTCTTTCATCGCTTCAATACCGTTTTTATATAAATTAATTAAACACTGCTGGAGTTGGTTCCGATCATAGCTTTTATTTAACGAGTTATTGAAACTAAATATTACTTCTACTTTATGTATGGCGGCATAGGGCATGATGACATTCCTGGTATACTCAGACTCTTCCCTCATATTGGAATAAACCATATTCTCGGATTGTGGCTTGGCAAATAAAAGATAATCACTGACTATCTTTTCTGCTCGATTTAGTTCTTGCAGAGATAATTCTACATATCCTTTCTCTTCCAGCGATATATTCGTTGACTTATATAAAAGCTGCAGAAAACCGCTGGTCACGGTAAGTGGATTTCTTATTTCGTGTGACACACTAGCTGCTAGCTCACTGACGACATTTAATCTTTCCGATTGTAAAATTCGATCGCGATTCTTGATATTGGTAATGATCTGCTCTAATAAAATCATTATGATACTCGTCACCCCAACATAAGTCGTTAAGGCATCAAACGTGAGCAGCCAGAATTGTCTATCTAAGGAACCCATAATCCTACTTAAAATGATTAGGTAGAATCCCATCGTAAAAAAAGAAATAACAGTTGCCATTATGATTCGATTTTTAGAGTTAAGCTTCAAAAACCTTTTGCTATATAGAGGTACCAGAATGAATACAGCCGTTGAAAAAAGCAAGGATTGCATGGTTCCATCTCCACCTATATAGAAACGGTAGATATTTAATATTAAATATAACGAAACCACATTCTTATAGCCGCCAAATAGAGCTACGATAATAAACGGGACATATCTTAAATCAAAAATAAATCCAATTTCCAATTTGATGGGTTTGGCTATACATAGAATCATCGTCACTACGGAAAGTAATACAAGAATCTTTTTATTATAAGAAAAGGGCCTATTTTCAAAGAAAATTAGCACGATTAGAACTGGAAACAGTAAAAACAAAACATTTATGAGTAACGTTTCAATCAAGGGACATTTTCCTTTCGCCTCTATTACAAAAAGATGATCCATGTCAGGTTTTGGGCTTTAATATAGACATTACGCTAATCTAATATTATCTGTAAAGTTAAAACTGTTGACTATAAGGAATTACGTATTATAATAATTACGTAATACAATAACATGCAAAAGAAAAGGTTGGTGGTTTCCTTTTATGAGCCGTGACTTAAGCAGTGAGATTGACGCACTAAAGAAACAAATGGCTGAGCTTCATCAACTAGTCCAGCATATGGTTTTAGAACGAAAACCCGCAGCAAATCTGAACCTTGGAGATCCTCTTTACGAAGACTCAGTTATTAAGGACCCTGACTCCAGTTCTGTTTTCTATTCCGGTTACGTTCATCTAAACGGACAAGGACTAAGATGGGAGCCCCAAGAACGTCGGATACAACAATTGCTTGGACTGAATAGTGATAAAGTGGCAAAAGTTCTAGCTGCGCTTGGCAACAAGCAACGGTTAGACATTTTAAGGACTGTTCTTAATGAACCACTTACGGGGGCCGAGCTTGTGGACCGCTTAAACATGGGGACAACGGGTCAGCTTTATCACCATCTTAAGGCATTGATCGGAGCCAATTTATTAGTGCAAGAACCTGGAGGACGGTATGGCTTCCCCATGCATCGATGCCTCCCGTTTCTTCTGCTATTAGCTGCGGCTGGTGACCTACTAGATACAAGTGATTATATGGACATGATGGAAACAAGGAATAACGCAGGGGTTTATTTCGGAACATCACAAGACTTCGATGTCCACCACCTGCTGTGGGCGGTTGTTGAGAATTCAATCCTTGAGCACCAAGCGGGATTTTGTAGTGAAATAGACCTGTTCCTACACGATGATGGGAGCGTGACCGTAACTGATAATGGCAGAGGTATTCCAGTTGAAGCACTTGTTCAATCCATTCTGACCGATATCAATCGGTTTAGCAGTAGTGCTCAATTCCAAGTTCCTGGGGCTGAGAGAGGGATTAGCATTGCAGTGGTTAATGCCCTATCACAAAAGCTGACCGTTGAAATTCGTCGTGATGGCAAGATTTATCGTCAAGAGTACAGACAAGGTATCCCGCAATCCGGATTAATGACCGTTGGCATATCGAATGAAACCGGAACAAGTGTTACTTTCAAGTCGGATGCCGAGTTGTTTGGAGTAGGTTTTGATCGTACTAAACTGGATCTACGTAAAAATGAACTTTTAACGGCTTATCCAAATCTCTCCATCCATATTCATGATTAAATAACATCGATTATAGGGAGGAATAGACTCTATGACTGCTGAAACTATTCATAATACGGAAGATATTCGTAGAATTAGCTTCTTTGATATCGTGAACAAAGGTTTGAAACCGGGGGGATACTTCGGTCTAGTGTGCTTTGCCTTAGGCAGCATGGGTGCAGATATGACCGATTGGGAGGTATATCGGCAACGAAGCCTTAAGGATGGATTAGGTTATACTGAGGACAAAATCAAAGCCATCTTTAAGGATTTTGAGATCATTGAGTTCAGACGTATGCACCAAATGGAACAACCCAACCCGTTATTCGGTGAATCTTTTTTGTGGACAGCGTTATTCAGGAAAAAAGAGTGTTCCGATGATTGAATATCAAAGGAGAGGAATTTCATGAGGTATAATTTTGACGGAAAAGGACTATTAGAAACACCGGAGGTTGTATTAGAAAGCAAAGAGCTCATAGAGCTAAGTCTCTATAACAACCGTATTAAAGAGATCCCCAAGAAACTGTTCTTTCATGAGGAATTAGAAGTATTAAATTATGCGGGTAATGATATTGAAATAGTGCCGGATGAGATCGAACGTTTAATCCACTTAAGAATGCTAGATTTAGGACACAATAAGTTGAAGGAATTGCCTGCAGCGATTGGAAAGCTACAGGGATTGGATTCCTTTTTATACCTCAGTAATAATCAGTTTGAACATCTTCCGGAGCAGCTTTGTGCTCTTCAGCAACTACAATATTTAAATGTAACGGATAATAAACTAAAAAAGCTGCCGCTCGATATAGGTAAAATGAACAGACTTATTGAATTGCGATTATATAATAATCAACTTGAAAGCTTGCCCGATTCGATAACGGAGATAATAGGGTTAAGAGAACTGCATCTCTATGGTAACCAATTCATAGGGCTGCCGGAAAATCTGGGAGCTTTGCAAGAAATCCGAGTCATAGATATAAGTGATAATCAATTAAGCGGCCTTCCTACATCCATTGGTAAATTAAAAAAGTTAAGACGGCTAACCCTTAGAAAGAATAAATTAAAGGAACTCCCTGAAGAAATAGGCGGGTTAGAGAATCTCATTGAACTGGATTTGAGAGATAACCAGTTAGTGGAGATTCCAACTTCCATTCTAAACCTTGAACGTTTGGAGAAACTCGATCTGCGATGGAACCACAACCTGAAAGTAACTAGAACCTTAGAGTTATTAGAGCAAAAGGGATGTATTGTTTATAGATAATGGAACGTAAAAGGGTTACTGTTAATCACCGATTACCAGAAATTTCGAGAAGGTGGACACATTCTTATTGGTAGAGTAGGTCTTAATATGATATTCAGCAGCGGGAAGATCCTTATTGTTCGTCATGTAAGCGACAAGATTATTGAATTTCTTCTCGGTTGCTGCTGAATCAGAGGCTTGATCCATTTTGATAAATACTTGTGGCAGCCCCCCGAGTCCATACGTATCTATTAGATAAGTGTATTCGTCTGGATTATTGAACTTTCCAGCATTATAGTCTGCAGTTATTGCTCGCATCATTTGCTCTAGTTCCTCTTCATCCTCAATATAGATAGATGCCTTGGACTGAACCATCACTCTATCTAAATAGATACCTTTATCATAATTCAGTAGTTCATCCAGCTCATTGTGGAACTTTGTCTGAAAGACATAAGACATCAGAAAGTTACCTAGATAACCTAATCCATTGGGGTTACCATAAATATCTACACTCTTTATGCCAATTTCCCCAGCTTCTGTTTCCCCAATATCCACGATAGCGTTAAATTTAAATTCAGGGATTCCTATTGTTTTTACTGGAACAACCAGTTTAGTACTATCCACGGAAGGGAGCGCAGGTCCGCGACCGAACTCCATTTCTGCCATCATAGGGTTGAGTTCTAGATCGTACATTTCCGCTCCCTTGGAGACAATCAATTCTTTAATTTCGTCTTGCACAACTTCATTGTTCTTAAATCTTTTGGCTTCGGGATTGGCACATCCGCTAATGATTAGTATTGAAATAATTATAACAATCCATGATTTCATATTCATAGTTGCTCTCCATTCTATGACTTCACACCACTACGTCCAGTCTATCATATACTTTGAGGCAGCATTGTTTGATTGTGTTGGAGACCTATTTCGATATAGAACAGACCGCAGCCTTTTACAGCTGCGGTCTGTTCTATTGAATGCTTATAACAAGCTTTTTGCTGCTTCAATCAATTGTTCTTTGGTCAGCTTCGTAGAATCGGTCTGTACATGATAGATAACCGACTTGCCTCTGCTTTCTTTGAGCCACATCACATCTTGATGAATATTGCTCTGCCCGAACAGCGATTGATCGTCCAACATATAATGTGCTGTTAAGCCGCTTAGATTAATCTCCTCGAAGGTAGTGTTGGGTGGAGCTACTTGGAACATCTTAAGATCAGGGTTACCGTTGGCAATTTGCCAAGTTAAATAGATCGTGTCATTATCCGCATTACGATATACGGAAGTATAGGGGACAACAGGTTCATCTTTGGATAGATCCGCCTTTCGCCACAATAACTCACTTCCTGTCTTCTTGTTTTCAGCTTTCATCTCATCGAGAAGCCGGTAACCATCCAGACCAAAACTAAATTGGTATGGCGAGTTTTCCATGCCCTCCACGAAGTTGAATGTTCCAAGAATGGATTCGGGAAGCTTCTCCTCAATGCTGTGTTGTTGCAATGTCGCTTTCCAATCCTCTAACGGGAGAGGAATCGGTTTATTGATGCCAAAGACAAGCGGTGTTCCTGCAACCTGTATGTCATAATCTTGGAGAAATACGACTGCTGTATCTCCGGGGTTCAATTGTGCTTTAACTTCCTCTAGCGAACCGCGAATCTTCTCTATATCGCCTTGCTCAAAGTGCAACTCCTGCGCTGTTTGATAGTTGATAGAGAACGTATCCGTTTTATCTTCGAATAGGAGCTTGCTCCCTGCATAGCTGAATCCGCAAATCAGGACAAATATGATGGCGATAAATACAAATTTCGGCATTTTTCTTGTTCTAGGCATGAATGGTTTTCCCCTTTGTTGCATCACCTGCTGCCTGTATTCCACCGCAATTCGAGTATCCAGGTCGGAAGGACACTTCCGGGAATCTTGTTCGAACGCCGCTATTAGTTGCTGCTCAATAGACAAAGCCATCCCCCTCCTTTCGCAAACCCTGTTGATCAAATCGGCGGCGTAAATGCTTAAGTGCATGATGATGTCTGGATTTTACGGTACCTAACGGAATCTTCAACAATTCGGCAATGTCCTCCAAAGTGCAATCCTGGTAGTAGCGAAGGACGATGACCTCCTTGAATTTGAGCGGTAGCGTCTGCAGGATTGGAAGCAAGTCCAATCGGTCGCTCAGCGCCGTCAACCGTAACTCTGCCGCTGGATCGGACGATTTGGTGGTGCTGAGCTTCAGCTTTTCCGTGATACGAAAAAAGCGCCACTCCTTCCGCTTCCAGTTCCGCACTTGTCTGACAATCAAACCGCTAAACCATGAAGCAAAATTTTGTTCCGAATCGTACGTATTCAGACTTCTGAACAGTTCCAAATACACTTCGCTCATGATATCGCCAATATCTTCTTTGTTCGGAGCAAGATAGCTGATTAATCTGTAAGCATGATCGCGCGTTGCTTCGTAAACGACTTGGAATGCTTGTTCATCACCCTGGCTCATCCGGATAAGCCACGGGGTTAAGTCTAAGTCCTTCATAATGGCCGGCCTCCATTCGGGTCTTACAACAGATATTGGCTCGATCTGCCAATAAGGTTCACATTCTAGAATTATTAAAATGGCGACCCAAGTAGGGTCGCCATTTCATGTAAGCTATTCATTCACTATTTCCACAAAACTTAATTAGACTCAATCAGGCCAGCCGTCTTTAAATCTTCGATGTTCAGATACATCGTGCCTTTATACTTTTTGATATGTATATCGCTTAATGTAAAATCGCCTTTTTGTGCTTTTTTATACTCATCTGTCAAAACGATATTATACCTAACAATATTTATTCCCACATATTTGCCTATGCTAAGAATATTGGAATTACTATTGCCAAGATTGCTGATGTTTTCTATTTCTGAGAGCATAGCTAAAGAAATCCAGCCTTCGCTCATCAGTGGAGGCAACGTTTCCTTGTTTCCGGCTGCAGTTACATAATTGGCGTCAAAATAATTGGGATATCCCTTATAGCCGGGTTCTTTGGCTTGCTCCTGTGTTGGTGGTACTCCAACAACACGGATTTTGGGAGCGTTGGCGGTGAACTCCTTAATGGCATCCATCTCGGCTAATTCTTTTTGCTGATTCATGTCCTTCAAGGCGTCGGGACCGAATAAGACGGTTCCATTAGCATTGAATAAGATAGGAATCTCATCAATGGTATAAGAGGCACCTTTAAAGGACGGGCTGTTAATTTGTATCACATCTGCTGCCGCCGAATAATAGACGGCGTTTCCCGTGGCTTCCCCAACGATTCGAATCGGAATTAACGTTGTGCCATTCTGGGAGAAAGGCGCTGCTTGCAGTGCTTTTCTCTGTCCATTAACGTATGCTGTTTTGCTGCCAATCGTAAACATTATCTTCAAATCGCCTTTGGTACCCGTGACTTGTTGCAGTTTTGCATCATAGCCGATATTCATTTTCAGCTTCTCGAACAATTCCCGGAAAGGGACGAACGATACCCCGCTCTTGCTCACGGATCTCGAATTCAACGGCACCCCGTCCACAAAAATATGGGACCCCTTAGAAGCTGCGGATGCGGGAGCGGGAATAAGAACTACACTACATACCAAAACACATATTATTGCTAGAATCGACAACCTTCTCAACAAAGAACGCCCCCATTATTTCATTTTATTTCCATCATCCTCATCTTACTACGAAAATGGCTATTTTCAAAAATTCAAGTGTGACTTGCAATAATTCCTCTGCTTCGTTACTTCTACTTGACTTCTCTTCAATATCGCAATATAATTCAACCAACTAGTTAGTTTTAAGTAAAGGAAGTGGAAATAATAGAGCCCACAGAGAGTAAAAAAAGTTCGCGAACCTACGATGCCGCCCGAACCAAAGTGATTATCCTTGATGCTGCTGAGGAGATGTTTGCTGAGCTTGGTTATTCGGCGGCACGAATTGATGGAATTGCGAAGGCATCCGGGTACAATAAAAGTATGATCTATCAATATTTTGGCGACAAGTTGGGACTTTATACAGAAGTCATCAAACGAGCTGACCAAATCAGTGAACAGGCGACAGGATCGACAATTACTGATTTCATGAAGAATGACAATCTTGTAAAAGATCCTATAGTATTCCGGTTATTCCTGGAAAAAATCACAAAAGAAATATATGAGTTTCTTCTGGAGCACCCGCGCCATCTGAAGATTCTTTTTTGGGAGGCTGCGGAAGACTGGAAGACTTGGAATCAAATCACATACCGTCCTGATGATATCACCCAACTATATGAGCTCGCCGCAGCCGCTAAGAAGAATGGAATCATCCGGCAGGATTTTGATCCGGCAATGTTTCCAATACTGATTCTGAATATGACCACAGCGACTATTCAGGCTTTCTCCCGGTATGGGAATGTGCTGGGTAAGCTGGACTCACCACAGATAAGAGAACAAACCATTGAGCAGATTTCAAAATTCATAATTCATGGTGTCATGGAGCCGTCTTTACTTTAAAAGATGGTTTTTATTTTCACAAAATATAAACAACTAGTTAGATTTAAAGGAGATGGGTAGATGAATGCGATTATTCGGACAGAAGGTCTAACTAAACATTTTCGGAACAATCCAGCGGTTGACGGCCTCTCACTGCATGTTAACAAAGGAGAGATCTACGGGTTCCTGGGACTGAACGGGGCAGGCAAAACCACAACCATACGAATGCTGCTAGGCATGATCCGACCCGACTCCGGTTCTTCTTATTTGTTCGGACAACGTGTGGATGCCGGCAGTCATAAGCTGTGGGCAGATGTAGGATACATGGTGGAAACACCCTACTCCTATCCTGAGCTGACCGTTCTGGAGAATCTGGAGATCATCCGCCGTTTGCGGGGCATCCCTGATCGCGATGCCATCGATACGGTAATGGATAAGCTTCAGCTTACCCCCTACCGGGACCGTAAAGCCGGGAATTTGTCACTTGGCAACGGGCAGCGGCTGGGTTTGGCCAAGGCGCTGCTACATAATCCGAAAGTGCTGATTCTGGATGAGCCTACCAATGGACTAGATCCGGCAGGAATTGTTGAGGTCCGACAGCTGCTCCTCGAGCTTGCTGCCAATCACGGTGTGACGATTTTTATCTCCAGTCATATTCTGGGCGAGGTCGCGAGGCTGACGACGCGGATTGGAATTGTTCACCGTGGCAAGCTGCTGCAGGAAACAGATGTAAAAAATTTGCAGCATTTACTCCAAAAACGTCTGCTTGTACAGACCCGGAATCCTGAAGCTGCGCGGTTAAAGCTGATTCAGGAAGGCTATCAGGTGAAGATGTCCGCGGATGGGCTGCTGCTCTCTGAGGATCACTCGATAGCGAATCCAGACCGAATCGCCAAGCTGCTGGTGAATGCGCATATGCCGCCAATCCAGCTTACCGTCCAGGAAGAGGATCTGGAGACCTATTTTCTTAGAATGATTGAAATCGAGGGAGGAAGCAAAGGATGAACCCATTTTCAACTGCAATATGGACAGAAAGCCTGAAAATTCGCCGCTCCAAACTACTCTGGATTTCATTACTCGCCAGCACACTGCTGCCGGTCATGCTCGGACTCACCTTTTCCGGCTTAATTGGCTCCCAGAACGCTATTGAGGGGGAAACCGATGTGCCCGGTTTCATGAATCACCTTGGTACTGCTGTTTCGATCGGGGGATTGATCGGATTTGGTTTTGTGTATAGCTGGATTTTTGGCCGGGAATATTCCGACCGCACGATCAAGGATTTGCTGGCACTTCCGCTGTCCCGTTACGGAGTGGCAGCCGCTAAATTGATCGTTGCCACCGTTTGGTGCGCGGTACTGGCAGTGCTTATGTTCGCTGTAGGAGGGTTAACTGCCTGGTTCGTCCACTTGGATGGCTGGAGTCTTGAGACCATTGTTCAAAGCTTTACAGCGTATGCAAGGCTCGCTCTTATGGTTATCTGTTTATGCATACCCGTAGCCTGGATGGCCAGTGTTGGGCGTGGTTATCTCTCCCCTCTAGGATTTGTCGTACTTACCATGGTAGTTGCTAATCTCAGCGGGAGCATGGGTATCGCTGAATATATTCCATGGGCAGTTCCCGCTCTTCTCGCCGTCGGTTCCGGAGACGAAAGCATCCATTTGCAAGCGTTTAGCCTTACGCTTCCTTATTTGACTGGATGCATTGGTTTTATAGGCACACTTGCCTGGTGGCGTTATGCTGACCAAACCTAAGGATGCAGGAGAAAACCACAACTGACTAATTCATTTTACAATTTGCTCTTGGAGGGAAACAGAATGGAACAGGCACCAAAAGGAACAATGTTTATCATGGCGATCCTAATTATCGGCGCTATGCTGGGGCTACTGAATCAGTCTTCACTCAATACCGCACTGCCGAGCATTATGGGCGATTTTCAAATCTCGACGAGTTCAGCCCAATGGCTTACGACGGCTTTTGCCTTGGTGACCGGCATTGTCGTCCCGATTACGGCTTTTCTAATCCAGAGATTCACAACAAAACAAGTATTCGTATTTGCCATGGGGATGCTTACTGTAGGTACTCTACTGTGCGCGGTCTCACCAAACTTTGGTCTGCTGCTCAGCGGACGAATTGTGCAAGCGGTTGGGGTTGGGATTATGCTTCCCTTGGTGCAAACGTTGGCCTTCATTCTGATCCCGGTTGCTAAACGTGGTTTCTCCATGGGGATTATTGGGCTTGCCATTAATTTTGCTCCGGCGATTGGGCCTGTCCTGAGCGGATGGCTTGTAGCAGACCATTCATGGCGTTTGTTATTTTATATTCTGTTCCCGTGCACACTATTAATTACACTCGTCGGCATCTTTTTACTTAAGAATGTAACGAAGCAAGTGAAGAGTAAAATAGATTCTTTATCCGTGATGCTGTCCTCTCTTGGATTCAGCGGGGTATTATACGGGTTCAGCATCTCTGGCAGTAAAGGCTGGGAAAGTACGGAGGTTCTT
Organism: Paenibacillus monticola; assembly: GCF_009664975.1. Lineage (GTDB taxonomy): Bacteria > Bacillota > Bacilli > Paenibacillales > Paenibacillaceae > Paenibacillus_AQ > Paenibacillus_AQ monticola. The sequence continues at coordinate 158,032 of NZ_WJXB01000004.1, read as the reverse complement.
ATCTCCTTAGCGGTTGGTTTCCTAGCGCTCGGTCTGTTCGTATGGCGGCAATTCATGCTGGATAACCCCCTACTGGAATTAAGAGTATTTAAGAGTACCTCGTTCACCTTAGCCACGGTAATCAGTATGATTTTGATGATTATTATGCTTAGCGCACAACTGCTGCTGCCCATCTATATGCAGACCATGCTTGGTTACTCGGCGCTTAAATCAGGACTCATGCTGCTGCCCGGTGCGATCCTGATGGGGGCCATGTCGCCCATAGCAGGGAAGTTATTCGATAAATTCGGTGCCCGATTCCTGGTCATTACAGGGCTAAGCTTAACAGTAATATCCACCTTGTTATTTACCCATTTAACGGAGACAACTTCCTATGCTTTCTTGATGGTTGGTTATTCGTTCCGGATGATTGGAGTGAGTCTAACCATAATGCCGGTCATAACTAGTGGCATGAATTCACTAGCTCCCGAGTTGATCCGGCACGGGATTCCCGTTAACACGACCTTGCGAACCGTAGCCGGTTCCATCGGGACCGCGCTGCTCATCACCATCATGATGAGCTATAATGGAGGAAGCTTGGGAAATACAAGTGATGTACACAGTTTAATACACGGGATGAATGTTTCTTCGATGGTCACTACCGGAGCTGCTGTTATCGCGTTGGTCTTAGCTTTTTTCATCAAACGCAAGGAACCTTTGAAAGCAAAAGCCGCTTAATGTATCCCAAGAAAATGTTCTCCCCACTTAACACTATAACAACGAAATAAAAGAGTGCCTTCTCAGGCACCCTTTTATTATTAATACTCTATTATTTACTTTACGCATACCACCTCATTTTTATTTAATCTTCTGTGCCAATACATTCAAGAGAACAGTAGCCGCCTCAGCTCTTGTTGCAAAGTCTTGAGGGGCGAAAACATTATTACCTTTTCCCTGCATAAGACTTGATAGCTTCATATAAGCAATGCTGTTTTTCGCCCATGTTGGAATTCCCGCGTCTACAAATCCAGTGTCAGCATTTGGTTCATCAGAATGACCTAATGCAGTCGCGATCATTACTGCCATCTCGGCACGTGTAATTTCTGCGTTTGGACGGAAGCTTCCATCCTCATAACCATTAATAATGCCTGCTTGTACGGCTTGAGCGACTGCTTGCTGCGCCCAAGCTCCAATCTTAGACGTATCCGTGAAAGTCAGAGCCGTTCCTTCTCCTTGCGACTTCAACGTATTCATCATCATGACAGCAAATTCCGCACGTGTTACAATTCCACTCGGCTTAAACGTGCCGTCTACATACCCTTTTACTATACCACTGCTTACCGCTTGCTTGATATTTGCCTCTGCCCAATGTCCAGAGATATCGCTAAAGTTAACTTTTAGTGGATCTGGTGTTGCGTTGTCTGCCTTAACGCCAGCAGCCAATACCGCAAACTTTGTGAAGTGATTAACATCTACGGTGATTTTATTGCCACTTACCTTGCTACCGACGACTTCCACCCAGACCTTGTTCACTTCGTCATAGTAGAATACGGCTGCTCTTTGGTTGCCCGTTAAGCTTGTCGGATCGAAAAGAAAGATCAACGATACAGGCGCATTAAAGTTCTCCTTGAAATTCTTCAGGATCTCAAAAACCGGGCTGAGTAGAACCTCTTGCTTCGTTAACAGGTTTTGTGTGTTCTGAACTTTCTCAATAGTTACATTTAGTTCCTTACCTGTTGCATCTGCTGGAATAGTAACCGTGAGGTCATCCTTTAGGCTAACTTGGCCGGCACTGCCTGCGGGCAGTTTGATAGAACCATCTGTAGAGATAACGGTAGCATTAGTTGTTGTTGTCGGTGTTGGTACTGATGCTGGTGCTGGTGTCGGTGTCGGTGTTGGTGTTGGTGTTGCTGAACTCACTGTCACTGTGTATGTGACCTTCGTTATTCCATCCTGCGCTGTCACAATAACTTTCTTACCTGTTGCCAAAGTAGTAGCTATCGTCGTTCCATCTGCATCGAACACATCGAACGTTGCATTCACGGATGTTGTAATCGCTGCCTTAAGCGCTGCTAACGTTGTTCCGTAGGGAATGCTCGTAATGGTTTCGTTCGCTGTTCCGCCTGCACTTACTGTGCCAATTATCGATGTCAGCAGTGCAATATTGCTCGCTGCTGCTGTTGTTGGGAATACCGCAGTGACAAAACCTGAATTAACTGAGTTTGTAGCTAATGCTCCTGCTACTGTAAAGCTGTTCTCTCCCACACCTACCAATGTGTAGCCTGCCTTCGGTGTGATCGTGATTGTTGCTGTGTATGCTGTGCTTGGAGCATACATCACAGCCTCTGGTAACCAATTAATCGTTGCTGTATATTCCGTAGTATCGGCTAGAGTCTTAACTGGGACCTGCCCAAAGACTGGCACAGTTACTCCTGATATCGTTGTTGTCCCAATTACCGCTTCGGTTGCCGGGAATACCGCTGTTACAACCCCTGTCTCCACGTTATTTGTTGTAGTCGTTGCTCCAAATACGGTATAGAAATCTTCATCCACACCTGTTAATGTGTGTCCTTCTTTGGGTGTGATTGTTATAGCTGCTGTATATATTGTATTTGCAGCAAATGTGCTGTCTGCCGGTAACCAAGTAATCGTTGCGGTGTAATCATCCGTATCGGCAAGCTCTGATACTGGCGTTGCTCCTGTTACTGGCACTGTAACACCCGTAATGGCTGCTGTTGTAATGGTCGCAGCTGTTTCTGGGAATATCGCTGTAATAACACCCGAATCCGCAGCATTTGTTGTCAGTAATGCTCCATCTACTGTAAAGAAGTCTTCAGCTACACCGGCGAATGTGTATCCCTCTTTTGGTGTAAGAGTTATTGTCGCGGTATATGCTGTGTAAGTAGCAAAGGTCACAGAAACAGGCGACCAAGCTATCGTTGCTGTATATTCGGTTGTATCTGTCAAGACTGTTACTGGTGCCCCTCCTGCCTCAGGTGCTGTAACGCCGGCAATAGCAGCAGTTGTGATTGTCGCACCTGTTGCTGGAAATAACACTGTTAACTCGCCTGATCCAGCATCATTTGAAGCTTCAATTCCAGCAACTGTATAGAAGTCCTCCGTTACACCTTTTAATGTATAACCAGCTGTTGGAAGAAGTGATATTGTCGCGGTATATGCTGTGCTAGGAGCAAAGGTTGTATGGTATGGAGACCAGTTTACCGTTGCTGTATACTCTTCTGTATTAAAGTTTGTTACTGGCGTTGCTCCTGCTACTGGCACTGTTATTCCAGTAATAGCTGCAGCGACTGTCGCGTCTGTGGCTGGGAATACCGCTGTGATAACGCCTGTATCCGCATCATTAGATGCTGTTGCTCCAAAGACCTCAATGGAGTCTTTGGTTACACCTGTTAACGTATACCCAACCTTCGGTGTAATTGAAATTGTTGCTGTATATGCTGTATTTGTAGCAAATGTGCTATGTTCCGGTAACCAAGCAATCGTTGCTGTGTACTCGGTGGTTTCCGGTAAGGTTGCTACTGGCGTTTCACCTGCTACTGGCACTGTTACGCCATCGATCACTGAGCTTGTAATGGTGACAACCTTGATATTCTCTCCAATTACATTCAACACTTGTTCATTGGATGCCGGTTGATCGCCGGTTTGCGCTGTTCGGACATAAATCGTATCTCCTACAATCACAGAAAGGTTGTCCACGCTTATTTCTCCAGTGCTAACTGGTATATAAATGCCTGTGTTAATTTTATACTCCATCTCATCGGTTACCTCTATTAACTCCGTTGTTCCCGGATTTGTTCCAGCTTGCAATTCCGCTTCCGGTGCCGCTGCTGGTCTAATGTCCGAGTTACTGACTGTAAATGTCTTCGCTATTAAATGATTTGTCGATAAACGTACCGTGATCATATCGCCTGTATTTACATTAATATCATCGGAAGAACCCGTGAAGGGGATATACGTAACACCATCCGTCGAATATTCCATACCCTCGATAAACTGGGTCAGCTTCGTTGTCCCACCATTCGTTCCTTGTGTCAATAAACCCTTCCACAATTGAGGGTATTGGCCAGGAGCAAAATACCAAATCGAACTATCCCAGCTACTAAATGTAGTTGCATCTTGCATCTGTGTGGTTGTTTCAGGTGTACCTCTTCCAGTATCTGATTTCCCTGATGTTGTACTGTCGTAGAAGCTGTTATTGAAGCTTCCAATTCCAGGATAAACCCCTAGCAAGCCGCCTACATCAGCTCCAGTCCCCGTCACTGCTCCTGTAGAGTAGCTATTGATGACTGCCGCACCCCAATAACCATTATTTACTCCTGCTAAACCGCCTACGGCACTTCTACCTGTTACACTTCCCGTGGCATAACTGTTGCTTATCGGTCCCTCCATGTTATATCCTACCAAACCCCCAATATTATCCTCTGTTCCAGTTATACTTCCCGTAGCATAGCTATTGCTGATGGTTCCTTGGTTTTGTCCAACCAGTCCAGCAACATAACCTAATCCAGTTACATTTATGGTAGTATAGCTGTTTACAATGGTTCCGGTGTTTGTTCCAACCAATCCGCCTACTCTATTAGCAGGTCCTGCTCCCGTTACGCTACCTGTTCCTGTGACATAGCTATTACTAATAGTTGAACCATAGTTGTTCCCAACCAAGGCACCCACGAAGCTACCCGTTGAATCCGACTTTAGACCTCTAACATTAACATTTCTAAGGATCATATTGCTGAACGACCCACCCACCACAATTCCGAAAAGCCCTACATTATTTGACTCTTTATCTATTGTTAAATTCTTAATTTCAAAACCATTACCATCTATATTTCCTTGAAATCTTTGATCATCCCAGCCATAATTAATAAAATTATAATACCCTATTGGCTCCCAATTAACGTACCCACTCAAATCAATCTCTGCTGTCAGTTTAAAATAAAGACCTGCATCCAGATGATTTCTGACCTCGTCAAGTTGTGCCGCATTTGCAATCAAATACGGATCAGTTACCGTACCTGTACCCCCTGCAAATCCTGCTGCATGCGCTTTGTCTCCTCCAATGAGGAGCCCACTAACTCCACTGAACACCATTAACATCACCAATATAATAGAAATTCCCTTTTTGTATAGACTACGCATTTCATTTCCTCCTTCATATGAGTTAATACCAATATATCAACCCCCAATGACGGGAAAATGACAAACTTCGACAGAAAACAACAAAAGACTCCTGACCACGAATGGTCAGGAGTCTTTTTACTATTTGTTTGGATCGCTAAAGACTGATTTTGTGGGATGCAGACACAACACCAATCCTGAAGCGGCTTTGTTAGCTTATCTCATTTTCAAGAAATGATGGTGTCTCTTTCAAGAACCAAAGTTTGTTTTTAAGCGGTTCAGCTGCAGAAGATGATGACGATAGTGCATTTCAACAAGCAGGAACCATTCTTCCGCACACAGTCCGCCGAATGACGGATGAGCCACTGTAGTTTGTGTGGACACATGTTCAAGAGTGGGTTCAATCTCCTGCATTCTCTGGATGACCGTCTGTAATCCTTGAATTAGCTGCTCTTTGCTTTCCGGCTGTGCCGGCGTATATTGCGGGGAAGGCGGAACCTGAATACGAATGGGCGGGAAACTTTCTTGAGCGAATGCAGCCGCACCTGCCTCGGTTTTTTCTGATAGAGATTGCAAGGTATCTAGGCTTGGCACCAGGCATTGATCCATATTAGGAAGATGCATATTAAGCGCTGAGTTAATGAGATGTTGAACCATCTGTCCTATGGACCACTCGTCTTCACTTGGTTTTTGCTTCAGTTGCTCCATATTGTATTGATCCAGTTCATCTATATAATATGTCGCAGTTTCCTCGAACCGTTGTAATGCTTCCTTTGTTGTAATCATCATCTATTAGCTCCTTTAGCTATCTTTTTATCCAAGTATACAAAAACGCTACTGACACCATTATGTCAGTAGCGTTTTAACATGTTCTCTAGTTCATTTCTAACCCGATGCCGGAGGGATTCCGGCTCCAGCACAACCACTCCGCTTCCCCAGCCAAGCACGGATTGCAGCAATTCCTCCGGCTGCCGAACACGAAAGGTTATCAGCAACCCTTCCGGATGCTCCTCTATGGTTTCTGTATAGAAATGGTTAGACTCCCTTACCTTATCGGCAATATCAGGTTGGACCTGGATGCGCACAAGAACGTGGCGATCATCTGGAGGCTGGTACTCATCTAACTGAAAATCTGCTGGCAGCTCAAATCTGGCTTCCAGATCGATAAGCTCCGTCATCCGGGATAATCGGAAATGTCGGATGTCTTGACGCAATTCACACCATCCGGTAACCACCCATGCCCCATTCAAAAGAACAAGTCCATAAGGGGCAACAGTACGAACACTTTGACGGTTCCCGTCGGCTTCAGCGATTCTTTTGGAATAATGGAAGCTAATTTTCTTTTCCTCCGATATCGCTCGACGAATCACTTCTATATAGGCCTTCTCTTGTATTCGTGCTGCATCTTCAGCAGTTGCAATCAGACGAAAGCTCTTGCGAATCCGGGTTGCCTCACTGCGGACCGATTCCGGCAGAATAGCTTCAATCTTCCTTCTAGAAGTTCGAGACTTACTGCCATAATGGGCATCAAACCACTGCTCGATAAAATCTGTCCCGATGAGTAACGTCACGGCTTCTTCCACTGTAAAGCTGACCGGCGGTAGGAAATACCCTTCTATTAAGGAGTATCCCTGTCCTGGCGCCCCTATCACGGATACGCCCGCTTCACTCAAAGCCTGAATATCCCTATAAATGGTTCTTACGCTTGTTTCAAATATGGCCGCCAAATCCTCAGCGCGTAACACTTTGTTACGCTGGAGCTCAAGTACTATGGCCAGCAAACGATCCGTTTTGTTCATACGGCAGCACCCTTCCCTGAGTAATTATTTTATACCAGAGCTACTTATGATACGGTTCTCAGTGATGTCTGTAACGGCAAGTTTTTATTTAATTATTTGCTACATCCCGGACGTTTCCATTTCTTGGTATGATGAACATGATCTTGAGCATACGAAAGCGGTGAAAAGATGAACGTGAAATTTCGCAGTTACCAGACAGAAGATTTCTTAAAAGTCCGTGACATGCTTGTTACCAGCTTCAAGGAATCAGGCAATCAAGGAAATTGGCTTATCGACAGATGGAACTTCTGCAGAATGGTCAGCCATACGATGCATGGAACGTTCGACTCCTGGGAAAAAACTGTGGGCGTTTGGGAAGATGAAACGGGTATGATCGTCGGAGTCGTTAATTCGGAAGGCGAAGAGAGCGGTGAAGCCTTTTTCCAGGTGAGATTCCCTTTGTCTTCAGCGATACTTGAAGAAATGTTCGTTTTTGCAGAGAGTAGCTTAACTATACAGGACAAGGGCTTGCGCGTCATCCGTTTACGAATTCCAGAGGGTGACCCCATACGGGAGGCCATCGCGCTTGCGAGAGGCTACAAAAAATTAGATTGGGATGACTCCATGTCAACTCTTTCCTTACGCAATCTTGGGTCCGTTGATCTCCCACAGGGTTATCGCATTCAATCAGGACTGGACGTTTCGAGCGAAGCCAAGGCTCTTGCTCATGCCAAAGCATTCGGTTACTTTGAAGAAGCCCATGATCGAACTTTCCCCTTAGCTTTCGAACGGATGAAGCTAGCTCCCGATTATCGACCGGACTTGGATCTGTCTGTTGTCGACGTCTCAGGAGAAGTTGTTTCATTCTGTACGCTATGGTACGACACCCTAAATCAGCACGGTGTTCTAGAGCCTGTCGGGACCATAGCTGCTGCCCGTAAGAAAGGGTTAGCTCGCGCCGTCATTAGGGAAGGACTCCACCGAATCGCCGGATACGGGGCAAAATCCGCTTACGTAGGATCTACTATGGACTTCTATAAAAGACTTGGCTTTAAGGCGATTTTTAGAAGCCATGTCTGGGAAAAAGCCCTGACGGCTAGCGACAATGGCTGAAGGAACAACTTTTGACAAGAAGAAACGGCTGCATCGTCCTTTATATGGACGGCGCAGTCGTTTCTTTGATAAATTACCCCTTTGATTTTATCGGAAGCAGCAGGTCCAACTGCAAACTTTTATCAATTTCCTCATTGCTCAAGTGATATTGATTAATATAATTCAAATGTTCTTCCAATGAACCATTCATACAATCTGGATCGCCCCAGTTCGGTTCATACTCATTACTGTTTCTCACCCAATCCGTAAGCCAGCCCCATTCCTCGAAGTTTCCCATGGGTATCATGTGGGCCGCATATAAGCCGCCAGGAAATATCTTTTTCACGAAGGGTTCCGGCACCTCCATATTGTCGGGAATGGTTACCCATCTCTCATATCCGTGATCACTTCCGTCCGGTTTAAGCCCATTGGGATGATTAAAACCAAAATGCCGTAGATCGGGCTTCACCTCTTTCAGATTTGTTTGTATCATAAATTTCCGTAGTTCATTCCCTGTGTCGTATTCCGGTGACCCACCTGCACAGTGTATCGAGGCAACTGATACGGGGGCTAAATATACAATTCTCACATCTTTAAGTTGGGATAAATAATTGTCGGCTAGATTCAAGTCATTCATGGTTGGTTCCTCCTTAAGCTTATTTTTTGTAACGGGGAGGGCTTCAATGACCTGCAGTATTGATTCTTCAGACAAATATTCAGGGTTCATTTTCACTTCTACATGTTCACTTAGATAGATTACCAATTGATTTAAAACCCTCTGAATTGCAGACAATGTCCATATTTCATTCGATAGCTCTTGGATTTTTCCTTGAAAAACGTTTAGTGCTACTTGTGTCTCTTCACTTTGCAAAATTCTCTGAATTTCTTTTAATGGAATTCTCAGCTTTCGTAAGATCAATATCTGTTCCAGTCTTTTTAACGAACACTCATCATAAGTGCGATAAGCATATCCTTCCTTCTTCAAGCTCTGAAGCAATCCAATTTGCTCATAATATCTGAGTGTTCTTGTTGAGATCTGATAGTTCTTGGTAACCTCGCTTATGGTCTGCAGCTCCATAGCTCCTCCCTTCAATGAACAGCTTAAAGTACGACACGACGTCAAAGTCAACGGGATTCTTACTCTCACTTCGTTTTTTTAGATGTTATAAGGGAATAAATCTTGTTGTAACCTTTTTGTACAATGGCACGTCTAAGATCACAAATAACCAACAAACTACAACACGAGGTGAAAGAAATGAAGAAAACATTCAAGATGATAACGATAACCGCTGCTGCTGCCCTGACTCTCAGTTTTGCTGGGCAACAATTTGCTTCCGCCGCAACCTTCAAAGATTTAAATAACGTTCAAGACAAAGAGAAGATCATTGCCCTGCAAAACAGCGGCTTGATCAAAGGGATCAGCACCTACCTGTTTGGTCCGCACATGGCCATTTCGGAGGCTGAAGGCGTTCAGATGATCGTCAATGCGATGGGACTGAATCTGGATCTGGTCCGATTCATTAAAGAGCCCAAGGCTACAGACTATTTTGCAAATGCCAGTAATTCCGCTTGGTACTCACAAGCCCTCATTATTGCTGCTGTTAACGGACTGGATCTGCCCACTGATTTGAAGCCAAACCAGAAGTTAACGCGCGAAGAATTCACATATCAGCTCATTCATGCGATCGAGATAAGCGGCCAACTGCCTATGGTGAAGCCTGTTGTTGTTGAATTTAAAGACCAGGATCAAGTCAAGGTCGATTATTCCGGTTCGATCCAGCGCGCGTTGAACTATGGTGTTGTGCAGCTGGATACAAACGGAAAACTTAACCCCAAGAAAGAAATTACCCGGGCCGAGGCTGCCGTAGAGATTAGCAATGCACTGGCATACCTGAAGGCACATCCGGCGCCGGTCGCTGTGAACGAGACCCTTACAGCAGAACAAGCCGTTCAATTGATCAAGCAAGCCGCTGGACCGGATGCTGACCTGCAGATCAAGATCGATCCGAAATCCAGGATGAGCCGTGAATCGTTCACGTACCTGCTGGTTCATACCCTCCAAACGAGCGGTCAACTGCCGATGATCAATGTCATTCCGGTCGAAGTGAAGGATGAGAATCAGATGGATATCTCAAATTCGGGTGCCATTCAAACGGCAATCGCCCTTGGTTTCGTTACCTTAGACGAGGCTGGGAACTTTAATCCGAAGGCCGATATTACCCGTACTGCTGGCACTGCCATCGTTAACAAAGCCGTGGAATTCTTGAAAGCTCACCCCGCACCTGAAGCTGTGAGCGAGATCCTTACGGCAGAGCAAGCTATTCAATTGATCAAAGAAGCCGTTGGATCTAAGGCGGACCTGCAAATCAAGATCGATCCAAAAGCCGAAATGACCCGTGAATCGTTCACGTATCTGCTGGTTCATACGCTCCAAACGAGCGGCCAACTTCCGTTGCTTAATCTGATTCCGGTTGAGATCAAAGATAACGGCAAGATCGATATCTTAAACTCAGGAGCTATTCAGACGGCAATTTCCTTGAAGATCGTGAAGCTGGACGCAAACGGCAATTTTAATCCGAAGGACGGGATCACCCGTGCAGACGCGACCGCTATGGTTAGCCAAGTGCATGAGATCTTAAAAGGATTCGCGAATCATTAAGAATTGAAGGGTCCCTTCTGCCGAAATGGCGGAGGGGATTTTTTTTATCTTCAACTACTCACATGCGGCCAATTGCGACAATTAGGGCTAGAACCAAGAAAACCAAGTTCACGCCAATTTCTTGATATTCTTTTCGCTTCATATGGAATAACGCTCCAAAGAGAACAACTAGGACAAGCCCGATTGCGGCAATCGGCGTCAGTACAGGTGCAATATTCGTCGCTTGAGGCAAAACGATCCCTAGTACGCCAAACAATTCCACGATTCCAATAAAGAAAACTAATTCTTTCGAAACCTCATTCACCCAAGGCCAGGACGTTTTTGCTTTTTCATACTGGAACGCCTTCATCCAACCGGAAAAAATAAAGCCTACTCCCAAGATCCCCTGCACAATCCATAAGGTTATATTCATGATTCTTCCGCTCCCGGACATTACCCGAAAAATGCTCACTCAGCAACTAAGGGAATTAGAGTATCAAGATATCATCCATCGCGAGGTCTATCCGCAAGTCCCTCCCAAAGTCGAATATTCCATTACGTCATACGGCCAACGAATGACCCCCTTATTGCAGGCCATGAATGATTGGGGAGTGGATCATATCGCTCATTTGAACGAATTATATGGGGATGATATCTGATTTCGACAGAGCCATTTACTTTTGGGATAACACATACTTACGAAAATAATCAACAAATGGGGTATAAATACCCTGCACCTCATAAATTTCATTCATAAACTCTTTCTTCACTAGCTCAGCTTGTTTAAGTTCTAAATCCAGTGAATATTCACTGTCGTGATAATCATTGAACATATAGTAGAAAAATTGACAGTCCTTTTTCACTGCTTGATAACCATCTGCAAAATCACCGGATTCTTCCAGAAATGATGCCCATGATAGTTCCTTCCGTTCATATCTTACATACAGACAGCCTATATGAAAATCATATAACGAATCCGGGAAAGCTTCAAATGGTTCCGAAAAGGCGTAGCCATTTACAATTCTCACTGCATCCCCTATATACTTTTTTGTTGCAAGTTCGATAATCCAATACGGAGGTTTATCCATTTTTTCAATGACTTCATCACAAAATAAGAAATAGTGCTTATACCAAATAAGATTAGATTCAAGCATAATACCTATTTTCCTAGCGGTTTGCCTGTTAAGCTCGATCTTCATAAATCACCTCCACCTTAAACTTGTTACCTATCTTAGCATATCTCGCAAGCCATCCACCCAACCTTAATTGATGAATAGGCGTAGGATTCTTTACAACTATTTTACATCTTTTAAATAGTTTCCCGACTTACATGTAAGCTATAATTCAAGGGAAGCCATTATCCTGAATACTAGTATGGGCTAACCTATGATCGAACAAAGAGGCTGACTATGGAAAAAATACTAATCGTTGAAGATGATCAGGCGATTTCCGATTTGATCCAGACGAATCTTGATATTGCAGGTTATGCGAGCAAGCAGGTATTCAACGGATCAGAGGCGCTTGAGCACATAAACACGTATGCTCCAGACCTGGTCCTTCTGGATATCAATATGCCTGATCAAGATGGTTTTGAAATCATGAGTAAATTGGAGCCGGGAGGAATTCTCGTTATTTTTTTGACTGCCCGAAATAGCATTACCGATAAAGTCAAAGGTCTTAAGCTCGGGGCCGACGATTATATCGTCATTACTTTGATTCTGGCTGTTGGATTGTATCTGATGATCTGGTACCTGACGCGCTCCGTTCGTTCTCTCACTAAATCGGCTCAGACCATAACGCGAGGGGATTACTCACAAAGGGTAAGCGTGCTCTCTAATGATGAGATTGGCATTCTGGCACAGAACTTTAACCAGATGGCGGACGCAGTGGAGGACAAGGTTGATGAGCTAGAGGTGCTAGCAAGACAGCGCCAGAACTTCATTGATTACCTGACACATGAATTAAAAACACCCCTCACCTCAATTATCGGATATGCTGACCTCTTACGTACAACCAAATACAATGAAGCTGTCTATTTCAAAGCATTAAATTATATATACTCCGAGGGAAAGCGACTGGAGAGCCTGTCGTTTAAACTCATGGATCTGATCCTGGTCGGTAAAGAAAAGCCTATTCTTGAAATGGAAGAGATCACACCGCTCTGCGTGGCGATAGAGGAAGCTTTAAAGCCTCGACTTGAGAAATCAGATATTGAATTGGTCGTTTCCGTTGAACCTCATAAGCTCATGATAGAGAAGGATTTGTTCATCCTGCTGTGCACCAACCTGCTGGATAATGCGATGAAAGCATCCACAGAAGGTAGCCGAATTTTTTTCAGAGGTTATAGTGACAGTGATCGGTTCTATGTGTTTGAAGTAGAGGACGAGGGGATTGGAATTCCGGAGCAGGACGTACCTCATATATTTGAACCGTTTTTCATGGTGGATAAAACCCAATCGAAGTCCCATCACAGCGCTGGCCTGGGTCTGGCTATATGTTCAGAAATTATAACCCTGCATGACGGGAAGATTGAAATCACCAGCCGTTTAAATATCGGTACCAAAGTAAAGCTCCTCTTCCCCATAAGTAACAACTAATTTACAACTCTTCGATAGTTATGCAATATTGCTTTTTTATAATAGGGATGCAAGCAGGAATTACAAATTCCTAATCATCATAAAAAAGCGGAGGTAGATCACATGAAATTCAAGGTAATCGGAAAAAGGAATAAAATCGCCGGGATGGCTCTGGCATCTGCATTGGTCGTCGCAAGTCTGGGTTCAATTGCTGCATACGCAGCTGACAGCAACGATGTAGTATCCAAGAATGTATTGATCACGGCCCCGGTAGTAGCAACTTCTACACCTGCGGTTGATCAAGAGCAGGGAACCATCCAGTACTCAAAAATGTCTTATACAAGAGCCGATGGAAGCCAGACCTTAGACTCCGAATATTGGTACAACCCGGTGACGAAACAGTTAAGAATGGACTCCAAGGAATATACGGCTGATCATCAGGTACGAAATTATCATAGTTCGTATCAAACTGAAGGGCAAGACGACATGATTGTAATCCAAAGAGAGCCGGATGGACATGCTGTGAGCGGAAAGATTGTGAAAGCGGAGAAGCCAGGTGCCGAAAGATTTGATTTCCAAAATGAGAAAGCCCTGTATACCGACAATAGCTGGACTTATGTTGGCGATGAACAATCCCCGGATGGAAAAACACTCGGCAAATATTCTCAAAGCTACCGTGCTTATATTAACGACACCACGGAAGCCAACATACAGCTATTCGGCTATGCTGATAAAGCCACAGGAATGCCGGTGAAGGAAGAGCAGTTCGAAGATTCGACCGGTCAGGCGAAGCTGTTCAGCTCCACTACTAACGAATATAAGTATGTGAAGGACGACGACGGAACCCTTTTTAATACGAATGGGATTACGTTGACTCCGGTGACTCTAAACGATGGCGTAAAATAAACTAACTATTTTTCAAAACTAAAGCCCCTTCTGCAGAAATTTCAGCGGAAGGGGCTTTTTCGTTGGGTTGGCATACTCTAATTTGAGACTTCTACAACTGTAAAAGGCCATACCATAATGTTGTACAAGCCATATTGAAGGAGTTAAGTGGCAAATGAACGGATATGATCCAGCACAGCATCTAATCCGGCAGCAAGTGGTGCAACTTCTCGACGCACCTGTGAGAGCAAAAGACCACCCTGAAGTGCCGTGAGAAGAGCCAACGCTAAGCTAGCAGGATTTGATTCGGATCGTAGCTCACCGCGATTGTACATTTCATGTAATCCTCTGGAAATTTCAGCCTCCCATTGTGCAAAGCAAGACACAAGTTCAGAACGGGCTTCTTCCTCCGTCTCGGATATTTCACCCACTAAAGAGCCGATGGGACAACCAGTTTTGCACTGCCGTTGAGTCTGGATTTCAATAATAAGATCTCTCCATGATTGCAGTGCTTCAAAGCTATCGAGCTTACTTAAGTAAGGCTGCTGGGCATCTAGAACTGCCTCGGTCTGATGTGCGATTACGGCACGTACCAGCTCTTTTTTGTCACTGAAATAGTGATATAGCTGAGAGGCGCTTACTTTTGCCAGACGCTGGACATCTTCCACAGATGTACGACCAATGCCTCGCTCGGACATTAAATCAGCTGCAGCTTCAACAATTCGATTTCGTGTAGCCTGTCCCTTCGAGGTAAGTTTCAGCTTATATAAAGTTTTGTTTAAATCGTCTGAAGTTTTCATAATTTAATTATAGCAAAAATGGAGTTGACAATCCAGAAAATAATCACTATTATTGGATTATTCGATCCACAAAAAATGGATCAAATGATCCATAAAATGATGAGAAGAGGTAATTACTTATGATTTCAGAACAAACCGGAACCACAGCTCTTATTACAGGAGGAACAAGCGGGATTGGCCGAACTACCGCAAAAGCACTAGCTGAGCTTGGCATTCATGTCATCGTTGCTGGACGCAATATCGAACGTGGAGAGCAAACAGTAAACGATATACGTGCTGTTGGCGGAAGGGTCGATTTCGTAGCATCAGATCTTAAAGACGAGGCGAGTGCACGTACACTTGCGAAAAAAGCAATTGAGCTCGGAGGCGGTCATATTGACATTCTGATCAATAACGCTGCGATCGGTGCGATCGGTCCAACCCATGAAACTACGGAGTCCGACTTCGATAATGTGTTTGGAGTGAATGTCAAAGTTCCTTACTTTCTTGTGGCCGAACTTGCACCCTTAATGGCCGAACGTGGTAAAGGAGCAATCGTCAACATTACGACTATGGTAGCGGAGTTAGGCACGTCCGTCCTGGGCCTTTATGGATCTAGCAAAGCAGCACTCAGTCTGCTTACAAAATCATGGGCTGCTGAATATGGCCCTAGTGGAGTTCGAGTTAATGCAGTTAGTCCGGGACCAACCCGCACAGAAGGTACTGTTCAAATGGGTGGTATGCTTGACCAATTGGCCGCTCAGGCCCCTGCTGGACGTCCTGCTACACCCGACGAGATCTCTGCTGCAATTATTTTTCTGGCAACTGATAGTTCCAGCTTTATTCATGGAGCCATTCTTCCTGTTGATGGAGGCCGTACAGCCGTTTAATTAGCTTATTAGTATTCCCTTTATATTTCTGCTTATTTATCCACGAGAGCAAGTTCGAACACATCCTACTTCGTGTTCAGCTTGCTCTTTGCATGAGCATAGATATATCGACTCTTGTTGAACAATGCTGCTGAAAGTTGTTCGAATCTGCCATCGAAAATATGGGAGAAATTCATGAAAGCTACCTTAGCGGATGGAACCATCTCGCTTCAAGCCATGGCCAATAATCATCAGTATGTATCTACGGATTTAAATAACGGCGCGGTTTTGAGTGCGAACAAAGCCGCTGTAGGCGGTGCATGGGAAGCATTTAACCTTGTAACAGGCGGCTCTTCAACCGTATCCAAACCTGCTGAAGCTCCCAGCTATATATGGAACTATGCAGTGAATGCGGATAACCGGTTTGGCAAAAATGGGGATTTTGCTTTGTTGATTTGTGCCGTTATCAAGCAGGAAACAAGCTACGGGGCAGATTCAAGCGGTCCCTCCGGTGGGGATGGATTAATGCAAGTTGAACCAAATACAAGAAATGGTTATTCCGGTAAATTCAGCTCCACATTTGGACATGCCTACAACCACAGCGATCAGCAGGATCAAGTCTATATGGGGGCTATGATTCTAAATGATATGATCAACCTGGCGGGCGCAAATAACATATGGAGAGGTTTAGTGAATTACAACGGGGGACCAAACTGGTATCCGGGCGCTACCGATTCCTACGGTCGCCCCATTCTGGTGGATCAATATGATCAACGGAGAGGAAGTTGTAGGTACCCGGAACTTTGGTCAGGGCGGAGGACGCTGCACCTGGCTTCGGTGTTGGGATTTTGCTAGTTCCGTCAGCGGCATAGGCGGCAACGGGGCTGATAGCGGCGGACAGCAGCATGACGGAGAGAACGGCTTTTTTGATGAACACTTGGTTTTTCATGATTGAACATTCCTTTTGGGTTTGTTCGGTCTTACAGGTTCAACTAAGTAATTTTCATGAGATGGACTTCGACACTATTTACTTTCGTGGGATGTACGGCAAGTTTTTTTATAATTATTTTGTGCGTTGACCATATATTCCCTTAAATCTATAATTAAGTAATTGTAAATGAACTTGAGTGATTTTCCTACAAGTTCATCACGGAGGGAAAATATATGTCTTTCAGCTATTATGGAGAACTTTGTACAGAAGTCTATGATCTCACTAAGAAAATAGGTCAAAACTCGGATCGTGATATAGAGTATTACCGCAACAGACTGAAACAATGTGAGGGGCGTATTCTTGAAGCAATGACCGGTTCCGGGCGTGTACTCATTCCGCTTCTCGAATCTGGACTTATTGTGGATGGAATTGATTATTCTCCCGAAATGTTAGCTTCTTGCCGTCAACGATGCGAGGAACGAGGGTTAGTTGCCCATTTATACCAGTCAGATCTTGAGGAGCTTTCTTTGCCTGAATCATACGAAGCTATCATTATACCAGGTGGTTCATTCATGTTAATTGAGAACCGGGAAGTGTCGATAAAAGTACTAAAGCGCCTGTACGAACATCTCCAGCCAGGGGGACGACTTATCCTTGATTTTTTCCTGCCGGATACGAATTTCGAGTGTGGTCCAGTTGGTGGTACATCGACATTCAGCTTGCCGAATGGAGACAGCATCACCATGGACAGCACACTGGTTGAAGCTGATATATACAGTCAATGCAAAGTTACCTATTTAAAATATGAAAAGTGGCGCAACGGTGCCCTTATC
Organism: Paenibacillus monticola; assembly: GCF_009664975.1. Classification (GTDB taxonomy): domain Bacteria; phylum Bacillota; class Bacilli; order Paenibacillales; family Paenibacillaceae; genus Paenibacillus_AQ; species Paenibacillus_AQ monticola. The sequence goes on along the minus strand of NZ_WJXB01000004.1, from coordinate 140,536 downwards.
CAGACCGAACTGCAACGTTTCGCCATACGTTGGTATGGCGTCGAAGAATTCAAGCTCATTTTAGAAAGCATCGGCTTTTCAGAGGTCGTGGTATCCGCCGATTTCGACTACAACCAAACACCAAGGAATGGAAAACAGATATTTATATATGAAGCAATCCGAAAATGAGTAGACTCTAGAGCTCTGTGAGCTTATTTCCCTAAAACTTGCCGCTTTGGCCAACTGCGTTGGCCAAAGCGGCAAGTTTTGATTATCGTTCGCGAAGAAGCATGGTACATCAGTACCGCGTCGAATCCAACTCCCTTAGCGAGATATGCGGGAATGACCAGTATTCCCTTCTCAGAAGTGAAATTTTATAGAATTCACTATAGAGGGGAAAGGGGACAAATCAATGTTTCTGATCTGGGTGTTAATCGTCGGTGGGTTGATCGGCTGGCTAAGCGGCAATCTGATGGGTAGGGACGTTCCGGGAGGCGTGCTGGGGAATATCATCGCAGGCTTTATCGGCTCGTGGCTAGGTACTGCGCTGCTGGGTGCGAGGGGACCGGTTGTGGGTATGATAAGGTTTCCCCACGATGGCTGAAGCGGCAAGTTTGAAGGCCATCCTTTACGGGATGGCCTTCTCGCATTCATATAAACCACTTCTTATGAGAGCGACCAGAATTCTCACGGCACGATTTTCACTTAATCATTATTGCGGATGCTGAGCGATCCACGCTTTTAGGAAGTCTCGAAAGGTTAGCGGTGGATGGCCGATCAAGTGAGCAAGCATTATTGGATCCGCATCTGAGAATTCTCCAGCACGGCTCGCGCGGAAGAGGCCCATGAGCATGTCTGCCCTCGCCTCAGGAACACCGCGAGCGACCAGATTCGCCCGATATTCGTCATCCGGCACGACAATCCGGCGTATCGAGCGCCCCGCTAACTCAGAGGCAATCGCGGCGATCTCCTCCAAATCAATCGCCTCTGCGGCAGTAAGATTAGGAGTTATACCCTCAAGACTTTGGTTACTAAGGAGGGCCGCAGCCGCTTGGGCCAGATCGGGATGAGACGTCCAGGCAACAGGCCCATCCATAGGTGCTGCCAGCACCCCGGTTTGGAGTGCATTACCCAACATCATGATCGCAGAATTGGCATAAAAGCCGTTTCGAAGCGAAGTATGCGCCATACCAGAAGCTTGGAGTACGTTTTCGATAGCGGCATGCGCGACCATCGGAGGGAAATGCGACGTCAGGGACGAACCCATATGGCTGGTATAGACAATTCGATCGGCGCCAGCCTGCTTGGCCATGGCAATCGCCGTCCCACGCTGCTGGACAGCTATCTCGCCTACATTGTCGGTTGAAACAATGAAAACCTTTGATGCCCCTTCAAAAGCGTGGAGAAGACTGTCCGCATCGGTGAAATCGCCCCGGCGGACACGAACCCCCTGCGCCTTAAGTTCCTGTGCCTTTTCCGGATCACGGACACTCGCTCCAATCTGCTCAGCAGGGACAGTTCTCAGCAACTCCTCTACTACCGCCCGACCCAATTGTCCATTCGCTCCGGTTATAATGATCATGTAAACAAACCCTCCTTGTATCATGTATACTACACATGAATCATAGGTGGATTACGTAATCCGGGCAATGAACAAAGAACCGCGATCGTTGCTTTCCCAACATCTTCAGGCCTTTGTTGCCTTTCCAGCCATCCCATAGGAGGAGATTATGCATGCCAGTGAATATTGATGACCCCCGCGTTAGACGCACGCGTCAATTACTGATGCAGTCCTTTACAGAACTGCTCATCGAGAGAAAGAATCTCCATTCCATTTCCGTGCAAGACATAGCCGCTAAAGCGACCGTCAATCGTACCACATTTTATGCACATTTCGAAGATAGATATGCATTTTTGGAGAGCTGGATGAGAGAGAAATTCCAGAAGAGATTGAACGAAGCACTGCCCGATTCCTCCATCTCGGATATGGGCAGCCTGCGAACTCTTATCTTAGCCGTCTTCGATTTCATCTCTCGTATCCGGCAGCACATGACACCGGCGGACAGCCAGTATGAACGCCTGTTCGAAAGCGCTATGCAAAGGGAACTTTATCAATTACTGTTCAAATGGCTGAGCGAAGCATCAAGCTCCCCTTCAAAAGAAATTGTGGAGGCTACGGCCCAAATCATAAGCTGGGGCATATTCGGTTCAGCCTTACAGTGGAGTCGAGATTCTCAAGATCGTACGATCGAAATGATCGTGCGAGATGTTTTGGTAGTTGTGGCAGCGGGACTGGCGCCTGTAATGGAATAACAGTTCTGCGGGCGGCCGAACATGCGGCTATACTCCCCTCTGAGAGAAGCAAACGGCGTGCGATTTGCAGCCGAATGACCTTCTGATACTGCAGGGGGCATATTGCTGTGACCTTTTTAAAATACTTGTGCAGCATAATTGAAGGCTTAGATAAGGAATCTCTGGCGAGGCTTCCGTGGTTATCCCGACTACAAGCAGATGCACCGAACTATCCGCAATCCTAATGACTCAACATGACAAAGATGTCACTTTAGATTGTATTAACTCGATGGTTGGACAGCAAAATAGTCGATATAGTATGGAGGTGAAGGAGGCCGTAACCATGGCTAAAATTATTCAAACAAAGAACTTATCGAAATCGTATGGAAAAACACAGGTCTTAAAAAGTATCGATTTGATCATTGAAGAAGGAGAATTTACAGCGATTATGGGGCCATCCGGCTCTGGGAAAACGACATTAATGAATACCCTCTCAACAATTGACAGCTTTAACGGCGGTGAGGTTTGGATCGAAGGAAAATCGCTGTTGGATATGAAGAAGAAAGCCTTACGAGAATTCCGCCAGAAACGCATGGGATTTATTTTTCAAGATTACAACTTACTGGATACATTAACGGTGAAAGAGAATATCCTGCTGCCGCTCTCCTTACAAAAAACACCTGTCGCGGAAATGGAGCAGCGATTAGCGAAATTGCTTGAAGCGTTAAATATCGAATCGATTTTACATCAATATCCGTCGGAAATTTCCGGTGGGCAAAAGCAGCGCACGGCTGCAGCGCGGGCACTTATTACCAAGCCAGCGATTGTGTTTGCGGATGAGCCGACGGGTTCACTTGATTCCCGATCTGCAACCCAGCTGCTCGAACAAATTCAATCGTTAAATAGAACATTTATGACAACGGTTCTGATGATTACTCACGATTCGTATGCAGCGAGCTACTGCCAGCGCGTGGTTTTTCTTCGTGATGGAAAAATCGTCAATGAAATGTTTAAAGGAGAACAGTCGGAAAAGGAATTCTTCGATAGAATCCTAACGATTCAAAGTGCTATAGGGAGTGACCAGCGATGAACCTAATTGATTTATCATGGAGGAATATGAAGCGGAACTTCCGACTCTATACCATATATTTCATTTCCATGTTTGTCGGGGTTGTCATTTACTTTACCTTTTCCGGTTTAATGTTTAACGAGGACGTAGTTGCAGCCATTCAAAATAAAGAAAACTACAAAACGGTTATTTTCATTGCCTCAATTATCGTCTTTTTGTTTATTGTGTTCTTTATTTTGTACGCGAACTCATTTTTCATGAAGCAGCGAAAAAAAGAATTTGGTATGTATTTACTTTACGGGATGAAAGAAAGACAAATTGCCACAATGGTCTTCTTTGAAACATTATTCTTGAGCACCATTTCTGTATCGAGCGGTATAGTAATCGGTGGATTGCTATCGAAATTTTTCGGCGCGGTATTAATGAACTTAATGCACTACAATGACAATATTTCTTTTGCTTTTCCACTGGAAGCAATCGCCTTAACCATTCTGTTATTCGCTTTATTAATCGGTATCATTACCATTCAAAGTTATTTTAATGTCCGTCGTGTGCAGTTAGTTGAATTGTTTCATGCAAAAGAAAAAATGGACAAACCGCTTAAGTTTTCCATGCCTTTGGCGCTATTGTCCATCCTATTGATCGTAGCGTCCTACTTCACGATTACCATAGCTGACGATACAGACATATGGAAGAATCATTTGGAAGAAACATTAATTGCGACAGCCGTGGCATTGATTATCGGAACATATTTATTTTTCCGCCAGTTTTCCGGTTGGATTTTACAAAAGATGAGTCAAAGTAAAAATTACTTTAGTGGCAACAAAATGTTATGGATTTCCTCCCTCCGTTTTTCTATTCGCGGAAATACGATTAACTTTACTTTTAATTCACTGATTAGTGCTATTATCATCTTTGCAGTTGGATTTATTGCCGTAGATTACGCTGTGAAAGCTGATGTTGTAAAAAAAGAATTTCCAAACCATTTTGCTTTTTCGACGCAAGATGATGCAACACAACAACAAATTGAACAAATTATGAATGGCTCACATCCAATTATGGGTCATAAATCAATTACCGGAATTCAAACAGAAAAAATCCCAAATAGAAAAATGTTGTATAGCTATCCCGAATATTACACAGAGGAGTTTTACCTTTTCCCTGAGTCACAATTCAATGCGGTTGTTGATTTACGTGGAGTTGGTGAAAAAGTAGATTTAGAAGGGGAAGAAGTGATTGTTTTAGCAAGAGGATTAGATGAACCAACGAAGTATACAAGTCCTCAGCTTGAAATCACCCTTTTGGAAGACCATACATTTCGTGTAGTCGAGAAAATACGATACCCGTTGTTAAGTATCCCCACGAGTCCTGGTGGAGATACCGATCTTCAGCCTTCTGTACTCGTTATTTCAGATGAAGCTTTTGAGGACTTAAAAGAAAATCGTACCCTTACTTCATATGAAATTTATCAAATCGAAGATCCGAAAACATCCAATGACATATCCCGAAAGATATACGATATTGTGATGAAAACAGAAGGAGCCTATTATTCAGCCTATATAGATATGTATTCTGTTGATACGGAATCATCCTCTTTAGTATTGTTCTCCGTTGCATTTTTTGCAGTCATTGCATTATTTGCTTTAGGAAGTGTCATATACTTTAAACAGCTGCGAGAAGCGACAGAAGCGCGCGAACACTACGCCATTTTACGAAAAATTGGTGTGGACGACAAAGAAATAAAAAAGATTATTCGGAAACAATTGCTGTTCGTATTTTTACCGCCGCTAATACTTGGATTGGTACACAGTTGGTTTCTTTTATACTACACAGTCATCCTAGTAATCAAAGATTCACCTTCCTTAACGACGATTATTTTTTCTGTCATGGGAGTATATGTGTTAACGTATCTAATCTTTTATGTATCATCAACATCTATTTACTACAAAATTATTAACGAAAAAAACACACGGTGAGTTACTCATCGTGTGTTTTTTTGTAGTATTAAATACGGATCGCTATCTAGCGGGAAGTGAATAATGAATTGGGTGAACTCCCCCACTACCGACGTACAACTAATGTAATGTCCTAATTTGTTACTTAACTGTTGGGCTAAATATAACCCCATTCCCGTTGACTTCGTATACGTCCGTCCATTTTCTCCAGTAAAACCTCGATTGTAAATTCGCGGCAAATCTTTCTGACTAATACCAATTCCGCTGTCCCGAATCAGCAGCTGTTTATCCTGCGGGGTTTCGAATGCTGAGATGGTAATCTCCCCGCCATGCTCTGTATATTTTAAACTATTCGTCAATAACTGATTAACGATAAACTGCAGCCATTTAGGATCACTTTGAACCTCCATTGGTTCTGCCTGCATGTCAATGCGGATTTTTTTTGAAAAAAAGGTTTTCGAATGAGCCTTAACGATCTCTTTCGAAATCTGAATAATATCACAATTTTGAATATCGTAATCCTGATTAAAGCTATCGAGTTTGGCGTAATAGAGAGCTTGATCGACGTAATTTTCAATCCTTGTAATCTCTTCTCTTAAACTACCCGCGTCCATCTCGGTTTGCTGCAGTAAGCGAATAACCGCAATCGGTGTTTTTATCTCATGGAACCAGGAGACGATAAAATCATAATGCTCATTCTGCCTATCTTGAGTCCGATTCATTTCATGGATATGCTGCTTCTTCAGCTCATTGATGTGCGCTTTAGCGAATTCTCCTTCCAGCGACAAGCTGTCATAATCCTCACTTTTCATTTGTCGGATCACACTAACATTTTGCAGGTAGCGAAGCACTAAAAATCCGAGCAACACCAGCGAAGATAGGGTGAAGGCATAGAATAATGTCCCCCATGTCCAGCCCCCATTGCTATCGGTAACCAGAACCACGGCCGAGATCAGGAAGCAGACTAGATACACATAAATATAAGGTTTTTCATAGGTTAGAAAGCGTAGGAAGGTCATTCGATCAAATACCCCATTCCTTTCCGGGTGATAATGAACTCCTCCAAGCCAAGCTCAGCGATTGTCCTGCGCATCCGGTTCACATTTACGGTCAGCGTGTTATCATCGACGAACTGTTCTTCATTCCATAGTGCCTGCATGAAGTCCTCGCGCGAAATAATTTTCCCGACATTCCGCATCAGCAATTGTAAAAGGATGAATTCATTCCGGCTTAACTCCGTGCTTTGCCCTTTATATTCAATAGTTGAATTGGTTATATTTAATTTCAAACCCCGATGGATGAATCTGATGTTCTCGTCTTCCTGATAGGTATATTTCCGGCGGATGAGCGCACTGATTTTCGCGACAAGAATATCCAAATCAAATGGTTTCTGGATAAAATCATCCCCACCCATATTAATCGCCATAATGATATCCATATTCTGATTTCTGGATGAAAGGAATATAATCGGCACCTTGGAAACCGCACGTATTTGCTGGCACCAGTAGTATCCATCATAAACCGGAAGATTAATATCCAATAAAATGAGGTGTGGATCTGTCTGCTTAAATTCCGTTAGCACCTGGTCAAATTGGGTCACTTCCACCACATCGTACTGCCACTTGATCAAAGCATCAGCGACAATCCGTCTAATTTTTTCATCGTCCTCAATCATCATTATTCTATACATGAAATCCCTCATCATTGTTAAAATGGTTACTACATTATTTTAGCACAATCTTTGGGGGGGGGGGGTTCTTGCTAGGACAGACCGTTATCCCGACAAGACTATCCAAGTAAAAAAAAGTGATTTGGTATATGATGATTTTAGATGATTAGAGGGAGGTTGCACAGCATGATTGATGTTGGTCTATTCGTGGGAAATATGGAAAAGATGGTAACTTTCTACCGTGACGTTTTGAACTTTGAAACCGGTTGGGACGGCGGCCTGTTTGCGACGTTTAAGAAGGACACGGATCAGCTGTTTATGTTTGACCGTAAGCATTTTGCCGAGTCCATTGGCGAAACCTATGTTCCACCCAGCGGCATCAACCTGACTATGGAAATGTACATGCGTTTTGCCACGAATGAGGTGGATCAGGAATATGAGCGGCTGAGTGCGCTGAATGTGAGAATCATTGAAGAATTATCTACCAAGCCATGGGGTCAGCGGAACTTCTTCATTGCGGACCCGGAGGGAAACATTATTGAAATTGGCGATTAGGGTTATTCTGGTATTTTAAGAATAGTATAGCAACATAAATGAAGGGATTGAGCCAATCGAATGGAACTCTATGCTGTAAAAGTTTCCTTTATTTTGCTTAAGCAACATATACCACATTAACAGACGTTAAAACGAGTTAGGAAGCATGACTAAAAGACAGTTTCCCATCTTTGGTAAGTCGCTGGTATCGTCAACTCAAATCTTTCCTTTACCATCACTTGTGGAGTTCCCCACGATGGCTGAAGCGGCAAGTTTGAAGGCCATCCCGTAAAGGATGGCCTTCTCGCATTCATATAAACCAATCCTTATGAGAGCGACCAGATTTTTCACGGCACGATTTTCGCTTAATAATTGTTGCGGATGCTGAGCGATCCCACGCTTTTAGGAAGTCTCACCAGCTTGAGCTTTATCCAACTTGTCTCTGTAATGAACCATGTTTGAAACCTTAATGATTATTTTCTCATTCCTCGTCCAACATTTACGATCTTACCGACCCATGCGGGCTCACCCGCCGCCCGTACAAGGCAGTCGGCACAGTCCATAAAAGATAGCGGCCGGAATGGAGCGATGCGTGCTAATGGGCCTGCTGTATAGTTCAGAGTGGCAGCTGCGTTATTCAGCCCTGCCGGTCGTACAATGACCCAATCCAAGCCACTCCGTTGCACCGCATGCTCAGCCATCGCCTTATCCTCGATCGCCTTCGATAAGATGCAGCGATTCATGCCTATAGCCCACCGATTACCTGCGGAAAGCTCCTTCCCATCGCTCAACCCAATGCCACTCTGCATGACTAGTCGCTTAACTCCAGCCTCCTGACAGGCTGCAATAATATTCGGAATTCCCTTCGACATGACGGTACCGGGTGAGAAGTTTGCCGCCAGGACATTCAGGACTCCCTTCGACGTGCCGTTACCCCGCGAGAAGTTACTGGTTGGACCAATGCAGCTGATTACCACATCTGTACCGGCAATGGCTTTGGCCATACTTGACACATCGAATACATCCCCCTGCCGAATGATGAGCCGCTCTGCAGAGGTAATGCCTTCCGGCCGGCGGGCTACAGCTACAACCTCATGTCCCAATTCAAGTGCACGCTCCAGCACTTTCCTTCCCGTCCCCCCTGTTGCTCCAATAATCGCAATTTTCATTGAAATGTTCCCCCTCGACTAGTAATCATGATAACTTCATCCCCATATATGTACATAAAATGCACATTAGTGTATTAAGGAACAACTATGTATAATTGTAAACAGAAATAGAAAGTCTACAATTCTTAAAAAGGCAGGTTCCGTGCATTAGTTCACAGATCCTTTATTATTGTGTATTTATTTTCAGGAAAGCTGGTGATTCTCAAGTGTTAAAGATGGATCGAAGGATACGCAAATCCCAAGAAGCAATCAAAATGGCTGTTATTGAACTGATGATTGAGAAGAAATTTGATCAGATTACAATACAAGATATTTCTGACCGGGCAGATGTTAGCCGAAGAACTATCTATCTTCACTACACGGATAAATTTGATCTTCTGGATAAGCTCATCGAAGAACATATTGACGATATACGGGAACTCTGCAATTCGACAGACGATGACGCCGATTATAAAGATATGGGGTTGGTATGGTTCGAGTATTTTGAGAGTCATTCTTTATTCTTCTCGGCATTACTAGCCAGTAAAGGAAGCCCATTTTTCCGCAATCGATTCCTTGCATTTTTTCTCCAAGAATTAGGGGATAATGTGCCCGAAGGGAGCAATCAAGGATTAACTGACGGTGAGTATGTGGATATTCAATTCTTAGGAGCGGCTATCGTAGGGGTTGTGGAATGGTGGTTCAAGAATGGTATGCCTCTCCCTCCTTCCTTTATGGCTCAGCGATTGGGGGCATTGCTTGAAAAGAACCTTGAAGCTTCAGGATATACTGAGCATCAAATAGCCCCGCCCAGTAATGCAGACAGGAGCTGATAAGACATTCAGTGGGAAATTTTGTTGATTATGACACGCGAGCACAGTTCGGTTTTAGTATTTTTTTAGATGGATTTTCGGAATTCCACAGGAGTCACACCAGAGAAATTACGGAAGAGTTTTATGAAATAGCTGGCATTGTCATACCCTAACTGCTCTGCAATATCTACAATGGTGATGTTTGTTTGATTTAACAGATCCTGAGCACGTTCCATTTTTAGTTTGGTAACATACTCAATAAAGGTGAGACCTGTCTCGATTTTAAATAACCGGCTAAAATGGGTAGGGTTCAACCCCAGACGTTTGGCCATTTCATCCATTCCAACCTTCTCCCCAATATGGTTCATAACATAACGTTTTGCTTCGGCCACTTCTTTTCTTACATTTTGTTTCCATATAGATTTCAGCATCACTATTTTATCTTTCAAGAATCCTTCAAGCCATTCCATCAGCTGATTGAGGGTTTCGAATTCCCGTATAGAGCGCTGATACCTTTCACTATTGAAATTATTAACAAAGTTTTGCATTACTATATATTTTAATTCTAGTTCCATAACCATTTTGAGCAACCAGCTTTTTACGCTTTCTACCGGATATTTCATGGCGCTGATATAATTTTTGATATCTGTGACAGTAGCAGAAATCCGTGAACTATCTTCATTTTGGATACAGTCTCTTAACTGCTGAAGGATTTCAGAGTAGTGAATAAACAGGTCCTCGTTGGTCGTCTTAACAGGTTCCAGCTTCATAATAGCTCCTTCAGCAGTATAAAAGCGTAGAGCATGGGAATCCAGTAACGCCTGAATCTGTTTCTTTATTTCGATAAGGCTGGGAGTGGCATCGCCGTAAAAAAATGAAATACCCATACGCAAGTGCAGCTTCGACATCTTCTGTACATACAGGAATTTATTTCTGAAATCCTCATAGAGATTTCGAATGATACTATGCGGAAAGGGTATGAATAGTATGAACTGCCGTTCTGTTAAAGCGAACTGGATGATTCCGTCAATTCCCAGAAATTCCTGTAACACATTATCAATTACAAACTGCATGTTCACGATCCCGCCAAAACGTCTTTCCAGTTCATAGGAGCGTTCCGGGATTGCCAACACGGGCAAGTATGGGATACCTTTTTGCAGCCGGACCCCCATAACTTCGGCTTGTCCGAACCACTCTGCTTCATCCCAAACCGGTTGCTCCACGAACATGCGGATGAATCTCGTCCGGATGGCTGAGTGATTTTGACTGACCAGCTTTTGCATCTGGAGGTAATTATTTTGGGATATCATTTTAACCTCTAAACGGGAGACCGCCTCGGCCAATACAGAAATCACCTGATCGATTTGCAGGCTTTCTTTCAATATATATTCGGCAACATTCAATTTCACGGCCTTTTGGGCATATTCAAATTCCCCGTGACAGGACAATATAATCGTCTGAAGCTGGGGATTTACTTCACGGGCTCTCTGGATTAACTCCAATCCATTCATCGCCGGCATGCCGATATCTGTGAGCAGAATATCGGGCTGGTGCAGCTGGCAGGCTTCCCAGGCCTGTTTGCCATCCGAGCACGAAGCCGACAATTCAAGACCAAGTGTATCCCAGGGAATCCGGATAGATTAACATCCAGCCGCCAAGTTCATCCTTTGCCTCAATAAGCTTCGTCTTCATATTCCGCATCCCGCTATAGAATGCAGCATACAATCCAGCTGGACCGCCCCCAACAATAATAACGTCATATAGCTCCAATTCAACTGCCATATTGATTATCTCCTCTATTTCAGACCGTCCTCTTTCAGAATACGAACAGCTTCGTCCAACGTTACATTGTTGGAAATAGGGTCATAGGTGAACCACTTATCGGCTGGAATTTTGTACACTTTATTATTCTTGACTGCTGGCAGGTCTGTCCAGACAGATAATTTTTGCAATTCATCATAGTACTTGTCACCATCTTCATCAGTCACTACAACAAATATACGATCAGCCGCATATTTTGAGATCACTTCCAAAGAGACATCCTCCGTGCTTGTGAAGTTCGGATTCTGCTCCATAGCTTCTTTAATAAGCGGTGACGGCGTCAACTGCAGACTGTTATATAGGGAATGGCCAATATCGCGCCCTCCATACACTCTAATAGATTTACCAAAGAACCTAATGATTGAGAAGGTCTCGCCCTCAGATACATAACCCTTGATTGCCTCTCTGGCTTCGACGACTTTCGCTTCTGATTCAGCGATAAATTTCTCAGCTTCTTGTTCTTTATTGAAAAGTGTCGCAAAGGTACGCAGCTTAGTTGTAACATCTTCAGCTACCCATGGAATGATAATCGTAGGGGCGATCTTGGAATAATCCTCATATTCGATACCATCAAAATCAGTCGCAATGATTAAATCAGGCTCCAATGCGGCAATAGCCTCCAGACTTGGAGGGAATTCGCCGATGTCCACTATTCCTTCTGTATATGCAGCCAGATTGGGATTTTTATCTCCCAGCTGACGGATTACAGTACCGATCGGCTTGATGCCAAGAGCTGCTAGTTCGCCAACATAATAAGTTGCCACGATTCGCTGTGGATTAACTGGGATGGTCACGTCCCCATTCACAGTATTTACTGTTCGCACCTTTGGTTCCTCTGCTGCACTTTCTTTCGGTTCTAGTGATGGCTCCACTGTCGTGCCTGTTGCAGCTGGTGTCTCTGTTCCTTTGGTGTCGGTTATATTCTTCTGACCACACGCCGTTAATGACATGATAAATATAAATAGCATGCTAGCGATAACCATTTTCCCAGTACGCATCTCTTCGATTCCCTCCGCATCATCTATTGAAACTGATAATCATTATCATTATCATTATAGTTTGGAATACGGAAAGCTACTATATCCGATTATTAAAAGCAATTGGTCATATTGTTAACGAACCTGCGCTACTCCGGCTAGTAAACCATTGATTTTTTGCAATTGAGCCGCAATATTGATCGGATCATAGTGTAGCCACTCACGATAATCGAGATAGATCACCGGATGCTTAATCGCAATTTCGAACTGCCTCCAATGTTCGTTCATTCGCAGATAATCGCTTTGCTCGCTCAAATCCGGATTCAGGATGACAAAATTCACTTCTCCTGCATATTCCGTCATTTGCTTTATCGAAATCTCCATACTATGAAAATTCGGATTTTGAGCAATACGCTGTTGGATATGAGGATGAGGAGAATACCCGAGAAATTCATAGAAAATGCAGCCTGTATCTCTAATGCCATACAAATAACAATGTTTATTTTCGATTTTGAACACACTAATCCTCGTGCCAGGTGCTATCTTGGCGTATACTTGAAGCCTGACCTGCTCCGCCTGCCGATCCAATACTTCTATACAATGGACTGCTTCGGCTTCTCTTAGAAATAACCGACCAATGGTCTTCATATGTTCCCGCCAGTTCATCGATAACCAAGGGATATAAACTACCGGTGCGACCCATCTAAGTCTTTCACGAACATTCTCCATATCGTAAGTAAGAATGACTTGTGGTTTACTCTTAATGAGCAATTGTATTTGACTTTCAATAGACATTAAAGAGGGAAGCTCTACAATAGCTTCGTGTATGGTTCGCGGGATTACATCGTTATAATTGTTGAAGCGTGCAGCAGATGGAAGGATGCCAAGTGCAATCAAATGATAGGTATATGGATACTCCAGTGAAGCCACCCGTTCAGGAATGAAACTGCTCCTATAAACCGTGGGGCTCATGCCCTGAAGCTTTCGAAACCTTTTACTCATGTACCACGGATCGCGAAAGCCGGAATGACGTGATACCTCAGCCAGATCCCCCTTGTTTTCTCTTCCTTGCAGCAGCAGCTCGGCTACACGATGGACACGAAGCCGCTCCAGATAGTCGGAAGGACTTATTCCGGTTAATCTCTTGCAGAGAACCGAGAAATAAGTGCTGGCTATCCCTGCTATTGCAGCTAATTGTTCTCTCGTCAAAGTTTCTGTAAAATGAACTTCCATGTAATGCATAGTTGACAATACTGCCTGATCTGTCGTCCGTTGTTGATTATGCTCGTTGTGATCATAGCTCAGCCACCAAAGCATCATCTGTTGTATGAATATATGTGTGGTCAAACTGCGCTGCGTGGATTCAGCATTCATATTCATGACCGAAAACAACCGTTCCGCCAATGTCACTAACTCATTAGCATGCGATGCCTCCTTGACTTTGGCCCAATGAGATTCCTTCTTAGTCAGACTGTCCTCATCTAAAAATTCGGGTAATGGAACAGCAATGAACTCAATAAAAAAAAATATACTCTCTTCATCATATCGTTCCGCTTGAAGTACAAGGTTTCCTGACTGCCCTAACAAAGCACTGCCGAATGACATAACATGACGCTGATGATCGGTAATAACCGCTCCAGTTCCTGCTATTGTGATCAGCATCCATCCAAATCGAGTGCTGACCCGTTGCTCCAACTGAATGCGACTGCAAGAAAATCGGGAAATAGACTTAAATGCATATAACCTATTATTTGTATCCATAGACCTTACTCCTCTTGATCAAAAATAATGATGAAAAATACATATTGTTAATTAGAACGGCGGGGTCGAGACGGAAAGCAGTATGGTTTCGCCTTTCCAGATATTTTTATAGCGATGAGGAATGGTAGCGTCATAATAAATGCTATTTCTTTCTTCTAGCCCCCCCCAAAACGGACCCATTTTGTTGCTGCGTCATGGAGAGTTAATTTTTTCTTTTTTCTTGTTTTGCGGATGGAATCACCTATTGAATTCATCTAGATATTTCTCCTCCACTATTTTTCACAGTGTCAGCGAAATATTATTACGATTATATGCCTCAGTTTGTACTTTCACAAGCATTTGAAGTGGTGCAGGATTACATTCTAAAAACGCTGATTTGTGACCATGTTTGTGGGTACAAACGGTTCCTGTCCTCTTGTTCATGCAGAATGAGACATCGATGCCCCGATCGATTCGGCAAAAGAGTTATTCTCCGAAATAACAAGCGCTCCCTATCGCCGTTGGACAGTTTTTTTTGCAACGAGGATATAGTACAACGAAAACTAAACAAGCTGACTCCTGTTGAGTACAGGAATCAGCTTGTATTCTAGGTATTTTTTCAATGTCTACTGAATGGGGACTTGACCAGCTTCATAAATCAGGAAAACACTCGACTAAGGGTATTGAACTAAAAAGGCCTTATTGACCTAGCTTAAAGGCATTAATTCTACGTTCCACCAGTAGTACGTTGTCATTGAATAACACTGACATTTTTTGTATTTTATCCGTAGCCGCTGCTGCTCTTCTGTAGCTACATCACAATGTGATTGGTTCTTTCTGTAATACTCATAACGGAGTATGCGATTTCTTGGAACGCTTGATTCGTTTGTTCTACAGTCTGGAGTTGTTCAGCCACTTTCTGTTTAGATTGATCCATCGTGAATTGAACCCGCTTGATGTCTACGTTAATACCTCTAAGAGCTTTTTTTGTGATTTCACTTAAGTCTGATTTGAATTCAATAGATTGTTCTTCCGTTTTTTGATTTCCGGTATCATCAAGCACAACATCTCCGCTTTTATCCTTTACAAGAACGGTTTACTTTAATGTTTTTAAATTGTATAATTCCTCAACATATTGTTTGTCGGGATGTGCAATCTCGGGTCCTTCTCATTACCTTAGAGATAATTACGTAACAAAGTACACCTCGAGTCTCTTCTTTCAGGGCAAAATCAAAAGGCATCATATTGGGAAAATAAAACCTAGCTATTTCTCACTTTCTGAACGCATAAAAATCGAAATAACAAAACCAATGATGATCAGTACGATTGGTGAACCGATCAGCAGCAGAAGTGAAGACTTCATCCCTTCATAAGAGGTTGTACCGATGACAATCGGAAGCTCAAAAACCCCCGACTGCGTGAGTATGAACAGCAACAGACCTATGCAAAGTCCAAGCAGAGCCATCTTAATCATAAAACCGGCAAATGATTTTGATTTCATGTTTTCCCCCTCCATTATTCTTTCCATTCAAATGATTTTTTCGATCCAGCCACAGCTAGAAGGTTTGAGCTAAGCGTCTTCTTGACACATACGCCGCCATTAATAATCCGCTACTAATTAACATATAACTTAGACTCGGAATCAATGAACCCCCTTCTGATAACCTTGTGCCCAGAAAATCAAGATAGGGTATCTTGTTGAATGGACCCAGATACCAGACGATCATGTATATTACTTCAAAGGTTCGATTTGTCTTGGTCAACACCCCGGATGCGAGAGCCAAACTTGGAATTAGAATGACAGCAGAGATAAAAGCCATTAAATATTCAGGATCTCCCTCCATGATCATTCGTATGATCACGCCTCCCCCTGTAATACAGGTCAGCATAACACCAGAGATCCACATCGCTGACAACTGGCGGGTGGCAAACCGCGGGCTCGAGGCTACAAGGTATTGTGTTTGGTAGCGTGTTTCCCGACTTCCCATTCCGGACCAAAACACCAGCGGCCATATCCAGGTTATGGGCCATATCATCCATTGGGCTGAGGTTGTAACGGGGAAAACAAGACAAAGGACGAATAAGATGCCGGCAACTACATACCAAGCAAGCGAAGCGCTTTTCATCATCAAGCGCCATTCTGCATACACTAGGGACAAAAAGGAATCACGAACGGTCGCAGAGGTAAGTGCCGACATACGGACTCGGGCATCCGAGCGCACATAATTTCCCTTCAGATCAACTCCAGCATTATCTAAATCAATGTGTGTCTTCGCATCGATCGTAACTTCCGCGAATGGCTTTCGTTTCCCCCTTCCTTTCGCTGCTTGATCCCTAAATCCATGGAACAACAACACCGCTACAAGAATTAGCAAGAAGGCAAATAGGAAGAGCGATAACTGCTGCTGCAGAAGACCCCCGGTCCATTTCACGCCATGCCATTCAAAGAGCTGGAGCGGTGTCTCCTGAAAGACAATACCCAATCCGTACGTACCGGAAAAGTCCGGTCTGATGGTAGTGAGCTCCTTTAGCATATCCGAAATAATGACGTTAGGTCCGAATACCATAAATCTCGAACTAGCAATAAAAATAAGGTAGAGGACGAAGTAAATAACATTACCCAGTCCGCCTTTCAATGCCTGACGTGTCTCAAACAGCACCGCCATGGCAGCAACGATAGACATAGTAGGAAGTGTCAGAAACAGAAATGGAGACACCAGAGGCCATAGTTCAACCACCATCTCCTCCCCACGAACCCATTGCATGATTAGCGCGATTACAATGACGACAAATACGATGATAGACAGAGCGGCGAAGTTACTGATCCACTTTCCGATCAAGTAATACAGCTTCTTCACAGAGGTAGTTGCAATAATTTGACCGACTCTGGTTACTTCGTCCCGCTGAATGCTGTTCTTAACCAAATAGAAGCCAAACAAAGCCAGAAACAAAGTGGTGGAAATGGCGACAGAACTGCCTATCCAAGCCGAGTTATAGACACCCCGATACTCATCTAGATACAACGTGACATACCGGGCTTCTACTGGGGGGACAAAGAAATAAGCTGCCAGCATGGTAATACCTAGGATGATCAGAAATGCATATTGTCTGATCCTTTCGAGAAGATCAGCACGTGCAATATGATAGATCATATGGATAACTTTCACGTTATGCTCCCTCCTGATTTGCCCTAACGTACAAGTAGGCATCTTCAAGACTTGGAGATACTTCTATCGCTTGTGGAAGAGGTGGTGTCTCCGAGACGATGCGAAGGTGCAGTCCGTCCTCTCGCCGGATGGTGCCGCTGATAGTCCATCTTGTGCGTGCTTCCTGGATTTCTTCGTCCGGGATAATGACTGACCACACCTTTCCCTGCACATTGCGCAAGAGTACAGTAGGATCAGAATTCGTCAGCAACTGGCCTTTAGACATAATTGCAATCTGATCGGCGGTCGCCTCAATATCCGAGAGAATATGCGTTGAAAAAATGATAATTCGTTCGCCAGACAAGTCTGTTAGCAGGCTGCGAAACCGCATCCGCTCTTCCGGATCCAGCCCGACGGTCGGTTCATCGACGATGAGCAATCTTGGATCATTCAACAGCGCCTGTGCAATGCCAATCCGCTGGCGCATTCCCCCTGAGAAACTACCGATTGGGTGCTTCAAAACATGATGTAGATTTAAAAGTTCGAGGATTTCCAATATTCGAGTCTTCATCTGACGACCGCCCAGGCCCTTCAAAGCGGCTGCATATTCCAGAAATTCAATAGGATTCAAATGGGGATATACGCCAAAGTCTTGAGGCAAATAACCCAGTGTGCAGCGTAGTTCATCAGGTTTCTTCCGAATATCTACTCCATTCCAAGTGACCGTCCCAGCCGTCGGTTGGGAGATCGTCGCAAGAATACGCATGAGCGTAGATTTACCGGCACCATTAGGCCCAAGTAAACCTACAATTCCAGGCCTGAGTTGCAGGTTAATCTCTCGCAGTGCCCAGACACCTTTTTTATATTGTTTACCTACTTGATGTATCTCCAGAAGCATACCCTTACCTCCCATACAGCTCTAATATAATCCGATTGGCTTATATGGAATATTGTAGAGCATGAAAGTAACATCGAAGTAAACGGCAAACAAACTTCAGCTTAATTATGTAGTGGCAACGTTACGGATATTGAGGTGCCTTCATTAAGACGGCTAGTCACATTAATGTCTCCCCCGTGCGCCAACACCAACTGTCTAGCAATAGCCATCCCAAGGCCGGTTCCCTCCGAAAGTATATCTGTGGAGGTACCGCGGTAATATTTATCGAATAGACGGTCCACTCCCTCCTCGCTCATCCCTTTTCCGTCATCCGCGATAACAATGTGCAGGTGAGTGTCTTGTAGGATATGAATGGTAACATTTGTACCTGGAGGATTGTGAAGAATAGCGTTGAGGATCAAATTGTGCAATGCCCGCTGCAGCAGCTTGACATCCAACATCGTTTCAATATGCGATCCTGTGGTTTCGAGTGACAGATTGTATCCAGCAGCACGAGGATCGTTAGTCACATCAGCTACAATTCGCCGAACAAATTCAATCAGATCCGTTTGTTCCCACTTTAAAGGAGTTTGCTGTTCATCCAGTCGAAAAGATAGATTTAAATCACCAATCAGATCCTGCATATGGTCGGCTTTTTGCTCGATCTCCATTAGAAATTTTGTTTTTTCTTCCGTGGTCCAATCATATTGGGGGGAAAGCATCATCGAAGAATACCCTTTGATGTACGTAAGCGGGGTTTTTAAATCATGGGAAATGCCAGCGATCCACTCCCTCTTCATCTCATCCAGTTGGATTCTATCTTGCTTACTTTTCTCCAAAACGTCAGATAAGGTATGAAGTTGAATAATCAGCTCTTTATATAAGTGGTACGGTCTTTTTAGTTTTTTCTCTTTGCTAGCGTAGATCTTCTGTTCAGCATCTGAATCAGCGTATGTTCCATTCGCCAGACGGTCAATCCAGCCAATAATATAATAAAGTGGCCTTCCTAATGACCAGCCGGAAACGATCATGAAGCCTACGATAATGACGAACAGACTTATAAGTACCGTAAGATCTTGATTATCCCCCTCTTGCGGAATAATCAATTCCGTTAGAATCGCTAACCCAGCAGCTATGACCAGAGTAAGTATAACAAGACTGATCATTAGATATACGACGAGACGGAGGCTCAGACGAAAATTAGTCTTCATGGGCAGCTAACCTTCCGGGCTGGAATAAATTTATAACCGATGCCACGCAAATTCACAATGGTTTGTGGATCGGACGGATCGGCTTCAAGTCTTTTTCTAAGTCTGGAAATATGAATAACCACTGTTTTCTCATCGCCCATAAGAGCCTTTCCCCAAACCTGTTCATATAGTTGAAGCGCGGTAAATACCTGGTTCGGATGCTCACATAGAAAGAGTAGCAGCTCAAATTCTTTAGCTGGACAAGGGATGTCTATTCCATTTACGGTCAGTTGAGCGGCGCTTTTATTAACAGCAAATAAACCGAAATCCATAATACTTGATTTCTGTTGAGTAGGCGATCTATACAGGTTTTGTCGACGCAATTGAGCCCGGATTCTCGCCACAACTTCCAAGGGATTGAACGGCTTCGTGATATAGTCATCCCCTCCGATGCCAAGTCCCATTAATTTATCAAGATCCCCAGACCGTGCGGTCAGAAATAGTATAGGCACCGATGTAAACCTGCGGATCTGTTGGCACAGTTCGAATCCATCTGTATCCGGAAGCATCACATCAAGCACAATGAGATCGAATGAAGCTGTTTCCACAAGGCGCATAGCTTCCCTTCCCGTGGTTGCCGTAGCAATTTGTTTGAATCCTTCTTTCTCCAATAGCAGTTCTAACATAGTTAAAATACCTTTTTCGTCATCAACTAACAGAATATGCCCGTTATGCAGCCTTATCACTACCTTTATACATATAATTTTATCCCTATGCTGTATTCGCTTAAATAACATCATATCCTTCAAACAGGGAATATACCTTAAGTGTATTTAGGAAATTAGGTTAAGGGCTGGCAAGAGGAAGGAAGGCCCAAAGTCTATTTCGACTCAGATCCTTTATTTTAAAAGATCATTTAATCACTTTGTTATGTATTTGATCTTCCTCTCATTTCAGGCTACAAATGATACGGCTCACCTTAGAACGGGGGAGTCGAAACGGAAAGAAGTATGGTTTCGCCTTTCCAGATATTTTTATAGCGATGAGGGAGGGTAGCATCATAGTAAATGCTATCTCCTTCTTCTAGAACATATCGATCATTACCAACAATAATTTCCAATTTCCCTGAAACGACAAATGTAAATTCTTCCCCTTCACTGTGACCCACACCGATCTCCCCAGAAGTGCCACCTTCTTCAAGCACCCCATAAAGCGGACCCATTTTGTTGCTCTTTCCCTGACTAAGCGCAAACCAGGTAATCCTGGAGCCTTCGGATTGAACAAGAGGTTTTCGTTCGTTTTTTCTTATGACAAGGCTTCGTTCGTCATTTGCTAATAAATCCCTGAAATTGATTTGCAATGCATTGCCGATCCGTTTTAATACGCTCATGGAAGGATTTGCCTTATCCCGCTCAATCTCGCTGAGAAACGATGGCGAGATTGAGGCTGCTTCGGACACGTCATGGAGAGTTAATTTTTTCTCTTTTCTTACTTTACGGATGGAACCGCCTATTGAATTCATGTAGATATTTCTCCCCCTCGATATTTTTTACGCTGACAGCGAAATTATATTATTATTATATGTCTCAATTTGTGCATTTACAAGCATTTGAAGTGGGTCAAGATTACGTTCTAAAAACGTTGATTTGTGAACATGATTGCCTTAGTATTTATATCAAGGTTGATGTAAAGCTAGCTCCCGGGACACTAGTAAGCATTGTCTTCAGACAGAACACCATTGAAAGGAAATTTTTCAGACCTATCTAGATAATATTCGTTGCTAGCGTAATTTACGCTCTTAAATAAATCATAGAGGGAGAGAAACAATCATGGCACTAGGCTCAAAGATCTATAAGGTGGGAGATATCACTGTCAGACGTATAAATGAATTGGAAACAAACGGATATACGGCGAAGGATCTTATTCCTGATTGGGATCCATCCTTCTTAGAACAGCATAAAGACTGGTTGGTTAAAGGAAGTATGGATGAGGATCTGGAACATGTCATCATTACGATCGGAAATTGGATCGTAAAAACTCCCGAGCATACGATTTTAATAGATACGTCTACTGGAAATGATAAAAACTTGCCCAATAATCCGGGTCTTTCCAATCTTCAGCTTCCCTATCTTCAATGGTTGGAGGAAGCTGGCGTAATCCCCGAGGAAGTGGACTATGTCTTGCTGACGCATCTCCATTATGATCACGTCGGCTGGAACACTAAGTTAGTTGACGGCAAATGGGTTCCGACCTTCCCAAATGCCAAATACATTATGCCGAAGATAGAGGAAAAATTCTTTGGTAGTTCGGAAAGCCATAACGAGGCAAACAAGGTAAGCATTAATGCCTACGAGGAAAGTGTTTTACCGATTATCCAAGTGGGATTAGCCGAATTCATCGGACCAGAGGGCGGAGACTTTATGGATGGAATCAAATTCATCCCATCGGCAGGCCATAGCATCGGTCAAATGTCGATCAGTATAACATCACGCGGGGAAGAAGCCTTCTTCGCCTCCGATGTCTTGCATCATCCGATCCAGGTATATCGTCCGGAATGGAACTCTTGCTTCTGTGAATTCGATGAACAAGCACGTGAGTCGCGGCTTTTGGCGCTTGCCTATGCAGCGGATCGCAACGCCCTTTATTTCGGCACGCATTTTCCTAGCACTTCTGCAGGTTATGTGAGTCGGGATGGAGACGGCTTCAAATGGCGCTATGAGTAATTAAATCTGGTTAAATGGCAGGTGTATTAACATGAATACAAATCTATTATTAAACAAGCAATTCATTGTGAAGGAAGACTTTAGAATTCAAAGCGATACACCGGGCATTGAACTGCTGGTTAGAAATAAACGCTTGGCTTCCAGTGAAAGCTTTTCCGCAGAACGGACAATATTGATCGTACATGGTGCAACCTATCCAATCGAAAGTCTATTCGATGTCGAACTCGACGGCTTTACCTTTTTGGATTTTCTCGCCAGTCATGGTTATGATGTGTATGCCGTGAACGTACGCGGTTATGGTGGATCGACTCACCCACCCGAGATGGAGCAGCCTGCTGATCACAATCCTCCGCTCGTCCGAACCGAAACAGCCGTTCGAGATTTTGGTACTGCGGTTGATTTTATCTTGAATCGAAAGAAAATATCCAAAATCAATGTGTTCGGCATGTCCTGGGGCGGGACCGTAGCGGCCGCTTACACCAGCATGCATAACAATAAAGTGAATAAGCTTACCCTAGTCGCGCCGCAATGGATTAGCTCAGAGCCTATTCCGCTTGATCCCGGCGGTCAGCTTGGAGCATATCGCTTCGTTCCGACAAACCAAATGAAGGTTAGATGGTTAAGTGCTGCTCCGGAACATAAGAGAGACAACCTCCTCCCAGACGGCTGGTTCGAGAAGTGGTCGGAAGCCACACTTGCTTCTGACCCCACTAGCAAGATGCGGACCCCCCTGAGTATCCAAGCCACTAACGGTCCCATACAAGATGTACGCGAATATTGGGGCGCAGGCAAAAAGTTCTATGAACCCAAAGATATCAAGGTTCCGGTCCTTTTGGTTCATGCAGAATGGGACATCGATGTTCCGATCGAATTGGCAAAAGAGATATTCTCCGAGATAACAGGCGCTCCCTATCGGCGTTGGGTCGAAATCGGAGAAGGAACGCATATGGTCATGCTTGAGAAGAACAGATTACAGGTCTTCCAGGCAGTGCAGCAATTTCTCGATGAAGAATACAGTCCAGCGAGGTAAATTCTCCTAAAGTGTGAAATAACATTTTCCAAATTCCAATTCGAGCCATGTTGAGTAGTAGCAAGGTCTCATGCCTTTATTTATGATTAGATCCACAACAAAGAGAACAGGCCACTGGCTGTTCTCTTTCGCTGTCTGTCTTAGAAGCACGTGAACGAGCTAATCCGATTCAAATCGATACCGAAGTATCCCCAGAAGAAACCGAACCATCTGAACCCTGCAACAGAATTACGCCCGACGAATACAGGGAAGAACCAGAATTGCTCGCCGTTGTTCAGCCAAATGTATGTGTTGCGGAATAGGCAGCGTCTGATCCCACCGGGGTCGATGGCAAATGTGGTGGCCTGCATTTGCGGTACAAATTGCGGTGGAGGAGCCGTCGGCGCTTGAACGCCTCCCGGTGCACCCCCTGGAAATCCTCCGGGAAATCCACCTGGAGACCCCGGTCCTCCCGGTCCGCCCGGTACGCCAGGTCCGCCCGGGATTCCCGGAAATCCTCCGCCGGTTCCCGTCGTTGGATAATATCCCATATGTGATCGCTCCTTTCAATGAGTAGGCATAATCATCATATGCATTCGCGGAAAGGGCGACTGGGCGAAAGCCAAATAAAAATCCCTGCCCAACCAAAGTTAAACGGTAGTGAAGAAAATTAGCCGCCTTTTTATTCTTGAGCGTTTTATTTTCACTGAAAACCATCAATAAGCTCTAACATTGGCAGTATCAAAAAATTCCAGGAACTGGATCCCTCAGGAAGATGCCAACCGGCAATATCTGCTCAGCGAAAATTCTGCTTGTACGTTCTGAGGCTGTGGCGTCGTAGCAGTCACCCTCCTATTTTGCGAACACCGCGCTGCCAAACTTCGCGAATTGATAACGTATCGGAGATATTCGTTGTCGGGTCCCCGTCGACCAAGACCAAGTCTGCTCTTGCCCCCTCAACGATACGTCCGCGATCGTCTAGGCTGAAGCGGCGAGCTGTCTTCGAAGTAGCCGACTGAAGAGCTTCTACAGGCGTGAATCCCGCTTCCACCAATAGCTGCATCTCGTGGTGTACGCTGACTCCATGGGCAAGTCCCCCCAGTGATGGAACCGGTACAGAGACATCCGTACCTACCAGGATATCTACGCCCGCACGATGAAGATCCATCACATTTCGATAGTTATCTTCCATGCTGCCTTGCGGGTAAGTATGGAAACTGGAATTTAGAGTATCCAGCCATTCTGGACTGAGCTTGGAACTCACACGAGAATCCTGCGCCATTTCAGATGCGGGTTTACCGATAATGGAGGAGTTTAAGACGAGACATGGCGTAACGAAAGCGCCAGCTTCAGCAATCATTCTCACCAAATCCGGAGTATTTTCAGGACGATCGATAAATAAGTGAGCAAGTCCCTCGACCCCAACTTCTATGGCTTGCCGGGAAGATTCGGCAGTCAATACATGGGCAATCGCGATTTTGTGATGCCGATGTGCTTCCTCTACAGCTGCTTTCAGAATATCTTGGCTTAAGACAGGCAGTCCGGGCGCTGCTAATACCGTCCCTTCTTCGATCATAATCTTGATATAGTCCGCTCCATCTCTAACTTGTTCGCCTACGAATGCCACCGCTTCGTCCCGGTTCGTTACCGTGGGCGCCTCCCCATGATCATGCGCATGGGCAACCAGCATGGCGTTACGATCTTCCTCGCTCATCTTTTCCATTTCTTTCAGTACAAAATCTGGAATTTCCCCATCCCCTGGCATGAGTTCATCCGGGTGTCCGCCCGGAGGTGTGACCCCCATCCCAGCAGATCGTACGTCGGCAATATCCTCGATCCCTTTCAACTGTGCCTCGCGGCCGTTTCTCGTAAACCCGCCCATCATTTCCAATTCAGTCGTAACTCCGAATTTCAGTGCGTCGCGCAAGCCGTCTATGGATGTATGAACGTGAGCATCAATCAGACCCGGAATCAAAGTCCCTCCTCCCGCATCGATAATGACTGCATGCTCCGGTATTTCCCCGCCCACCGATAAGATCTTTTCATCTTCGATCAGAACCTTCGTGGCTCCGATCACTTTCTCACCGTCAAAGATACGCACATTAGTAATTGCAGTAATCATTCTGTTAGCCTCCTAGAATAATATATTTCATTTAATGTTTGAACTATAACAGTTAGATATCTAACTGTCAACATTCAAACTAAACGAGATCTAACAAATTAATTGACTATTTGGGTCTCGAAAATTAAGATGATCTTATAATTAGAACTCAAACTATAGCAAGGGAGTCCAGCGCAGGATGACGAAACAAGGTTTGCTTACCCCCTACTCAGATTCAATCCGAGACATCGGAATGAAAGTCAGAAGCATGGCGAATACCAGATTATCAGAACTGGGACTGAACGCTCAACAAGGACAGATGATGGGCTACATTTTTGAAAATCAGGACGAAGGTGTGATCCAGAAGGATTTGGCCATTCACTTTAACCGTACAGGAGCTACCATTACAAGTATGCTTCAGGGTTTGGAGAAAAAAGGATACATCAAGAGGGTGATTCCAAAAGATAACGAGCGGCAAAAAAAAATATACTTATTGAAAAAAGGGACCGACCTCGTCGAAGAATTTGACGAAATATTCATGGAAGTAGAAAAAAGCATTACCAAGGGCCTTACCGAAGAAGAAAGCGAGACCTTCATGAAGTTATTAATCAAAGTTAAAGCGACCATGTAGCAAGTAAAGCTGGGAGTTTCATGGGTCAACTCTCCGAAACTATTTGAAAAAGTCAACACTATCATTGATAATATGATTAGTATGAAATATCATACTATTGTGTAGATTGATTATCAAAGGAGAGATTATGATGAATCATAAAAAAGAAAATGGTCATGGATTCGGGCATGGCAAAGTGCTGGGAACAACATCAATGGGTGAGAGAGGACAAATTGTTATTCCTAGAGAAGCTAGGGAAGAACTTGAACTCAAGCCAGGTGAGAAATTCATCGTTTTTGGGAATAAGCGCAAGGGTGCTGTCATTCTGGTCAAAGCAGAAATGTTCAACAAATTTGCGGATTTCTTCATGAGCGCTTCGAAAAAGTTTGAAAGTATGGCCCAAGCGATCTTTGATAAAAACACTACTATCTCTGAAGATGAGGATGAGGAGCCTGTAGTAGATGAAAAAAGACCTGAGGTAGATGAAAAAGAATGAGCGAATTCTTTAAATTGATGAAGGATGTCCGGTTCAGAAGAACCATGCGGATGATTTTTAAGTTCGCTTGGGATTTCTGGTGGCTGGGCAAGCAAAAGCATTTTATTCCGAGCCGCCGCTTAGAAGCGAAAACAAAAGCATTATACCGAAAACAGGCAACCTATTTTACGAATACTGCAATGGATATGGGTGGATTAATTATCAAGCTTGGGCAGCATGTTAGTGCACAAGCGGATATTTTGCCGAAGGAAATTATTGATGAATTGTCAAAGCTGCAGGATTCCGTAGATTCCGTAGATTTTTCCGAGATACAGCAAAAGGTAGAGAGTGAACTCGGAGCATCCATTAGCGAGATTTTTTCTGAGTTTAGTACAACTCCTATCGCAGCGGCTTCCTTAGGACAGGTACATCGGGCGACCTTACGAACAGGTGAAGAAGTCGCAGTGAAAGTTATGCGTCCTGGGGTCGAGGACATTATTGCAATTGATTTCAAGTCCCTCCAAATTGCTGTTCGATTATTAAAACGCTGGACAAAGATTGCAGACTTCATGGACTTGGATGCTGTGTATGATGAGTTTCGCGAAACCATTATGGAAGAGCTCGATTATCAAAAAGAGGGGCATAATGCAGAAGAATTCCAGCTGCAGTTTATCCATCGGGATGATGTCGT
The DNA here is from genome assembly GCF_009664975.1 of Paenibacillus monticola. Classification (GTDB taxonomy): domain Bacteria; phylum Bacillota; class Bacilli; order Paenibacillales; family Paenibacillaceae; genus Paenibacillus_AQ; species Paenibacillus_AQ monticola. The sequence goes on along the minus strand of NZ_WJXB01000004.1, from coordinate 113,718 downwards.
CGTTCCAGCCATTCATTGGTCCTATACCACTTCAAAGGTTTTAACCATGGAGTTTTTGGAAGGTGTAAAAATCAACGACTTTGCCCAGCTTGATGCTTGGGGTGTGGATCGGACTGAATTAGCGAAGTCACTGATAGAAATTTTCGTAGAACAGATTCTATTAGAAGGATTTTTTCACGCAGACCCGCACCCGGGCAATGTTCTCGTGCAGCCTGACGGTACCATAGCCTTAATCGATTTTGGAATGGTCAGACGAATTGCAGATGATATGAAGACGCAAATGGTAGCACTTGTAATGGCAGTGTATTTAAAAGATGCTCACGGCGCCATCGATGCCCTTAATCGTTTGAGATTTTTAAGACGGAATGTAGATTTAGAGGTATTTGCAAGGAATCTCACGTCATTATTTGAACAAATAAACGGGGATACGTTTGACTTGAGTTTTGTGACGTCAGGTGACAATGTTGAGGAGTTACGTGATTTCTTCTATTCCCAGCCCTTTCAGTTACCTGCAAATACAACATTTTTGGGAAAAGCCATAGGCACGGTGTATGGACTTTGTACTGGACTGGACCCTGAGCTTGATTTGATTGGGGTCGTTAAGCCTTATGTTGAAGAGGTTATGCGTGGCGATCTAAGGGGAAGTGTCTTCTCCAACGTTGTAGATGAAGGCAAAAATCTTCTCAAAGGAATCCTTCCTACGACAAAAAAGTTCATTTCTGCAGTAGATAAAATGGATAGCGGAAATCTACGGGTAAAGTTATCAATTTCCTTTGAGAAAAAATTAATAGAGACACAAAATAAGAATACAGGGCGGATTATTGCAACAATCATTGGCGCGGTATCTTTTCTGACTGCTGCAAACATGTGGAACGAAGTGAATCATATGGTTTCTTATGTGTTGGGCGCTTTTGGGTTGCTCATTATGTTGAGCCAACTCAGAGCAAAAGAAAGCCGCCGTAATGTAAGACATGCCAGGCAGATGAACGCCATGCGTGAACAGAGTAGATTGGAAAAGTCGAAGTTTAATTCGCATGAATAACTGCCAAATCAGCAACCATACGTTTACAGTTCGACGCCGAAATAATTAGAGCCATCCTTTGTAGGATGGCCCTTTCGTTGTCACGATCATGATCACTATGGCTTCTTCTGCCGAACGTGGTAATAACTTCCAATCATCCTCTAAAATGACATAAATGCAATCGTCATACCATTGATCATTCAACCGATAACTTTTGATAAAATGGCTTTACCTTGAAATTCAGGAGAAAGAGTAAAGCCTATTTCAGCCTGGTAATCATCAGCCATAAAGTGAATGCCGACATCACCGATAAGCTTCCCATCCTTCAGGCAGCAGGTCCAGTGATTTCTGGGTCCATTCCACTCGCTTCCGCACTCTTCGCCTCCTGAGATGCTGTGAATCGGCAGCTTGCTACTATACGGGTACTGCACTTATTTGTTTGCCTTCAAATTATGATTTAAATAACTCACCGTAAAGGAAATGAACTCAGAAAACTCGTCAATGAAATCAAGAGATTTATAATCAATCTCCAACTGCTCCATGGCCTCTTTTTGGATCGGTGTCGGTGATGTATACGGAAATAATCCAATTAAATAGTGCGTTTGCACCTGAAAAAATTTATCGATCGTTTTATCATCCCATACAGGGAAAACGCATTTAATTACATGATTTAAATCAACCGTTTCAATGGAGAATTGTTTTTTAAAGCTAACAAGCTTCTCCAGAGTCACATTCCTCTCAATCATTGTAAAAAGCATCGAAATTAATTTTAGGAACCGTTGATGCCGATACACAACCTCTGCCCAGCTTTGTGAAAAAGCCTGGATTTCATGAGTCATTTCAATAGTGAAGTTTTTTTTGAGGTCACTAATCCAATCCTTGAATTCATCCAGAACGACAAGAAGAAAAATCTCTTCTTTTGAAGAAATATACTTATATAAATTGCCACGCGTAAACGTGGTTTCTTTTGCGATTTTAGCTAAATCAATTTCATGAAATTGCTCTGTATCAAAGAGCTTAATAGCTGCATTTTTAATTTGCTCCACTCTGATCTTTCGCTGTGTATCATTTCGTACCCGATCAAATTCCATTAGTTTAGACTCCCTTCGAAAAAATTATAGCATAAAAATCTTGCGTAACCATAAAGACTACACTATAATAGCCCTTAAGTAACGTGACGTCACGTCAATAAAAGGTGTTTGTTTGAGAAGAAACGAGGAGGAATGAACATTGAATACGCAAGGTGTTGTTTTAGTCACTGGTGCATCGGCAGGAATAGGTAAAGCTACCGTAAAGTTGCTTTTACAGGAAGGGTTCATTGTATATGGGGCCGCCAGACGTGTGGAGCAGATGCGAGATATTGAAACTAAAGGCGCACATATTATGGAAATGGACGTCACGGATGAAACATCCATGAAGAATGGCGTTAACCGCATCATACAGGAACAGGGTAGAATCGACATTTTGTTCAATAATGCGGGATACGGTTCCTACGGTGCAGTCGAAGATGTGCCGATGGAAGAAGCACGGCGCCAATTCGAAGTTAACCTTTTTGGATTAAGCCGTTTGACACAATTGGTGCTCCCTCAGATGAGAAAACAAAAATCAGGGAAAATCATCAATACTTCTTCTGCCGGCGGGAAAATCTACACTCTGCTCGGCGCATGGTACCACGCTGCAAAACACGCCCTGGAAGGATTCTCCGATTGCCTTCGTCTGGAAGTCAAGCCCTTCGGTATCGATGTGGTCATTATCCAGCCGGGAGCAACGGAAAGTGAATGGGCAGGGGTTGCGTCCCAGCATGTGGAGAAGACCTCAGGGAATACAGCCTACAGTAAAATGGCCGCCGCCTTTATAAAAACATTTGAGAATCCAAGTGGTACTTCTTCCCCTGATGTTATTGCCCGATTGGTTTTAAAAGCGATTCAATCCAAAAAGCCGAAAACAAGATATGTGGCGGGCAATGCCAAATTAGCTTTGTTCATGCGGAAAATCTTGTCCGATAGAATGTTTGACCGTGTGATTTATCAAATGTTTAAAATAAGATAAGTTAGCCCGCGCTGTCTGTATCGGATTTGAAAGGTCACACCGAATTTATCCGTTACATCACCAAATCCAGGGCTGAAATACCATTGATACTTATTCAAAACTAGTCAGCAAAGCATTTTCATATGATAGAAATTTACAAAAAAGAAGAAATGAAGAAGCGCAAATTATATTCACAGGCATTTTCAGAATCGCATTCATTTAAAGGGTCACTTATATTTATTACCGGTTAAGATGGATAAACGATAATAACTACTATAAATCCAATAAATGATGTCATGGCTGCTCCTTAGTAAATTAAAAAGATTATTAGAAAATAAAATTTCAGACTATTGCCATTAATCATAAAATAAGAACTACACTTAAGCTACAGCAAAAAGCACAAGCCAAGGGCTTGTGCTTTTGTTTTCTAACGTTTTCAATTTCTCTGCTTCATAATGATTCTTTAAGTACATTTTTCGCCACACGTATCTTGGCATCACGAAGCATACTCACGATATCCTGAATATCGCTCTCAGCTGAGGTAACCAAAAAATCTTAATCGGATCATATATTCCATCCTTCCAATTCTGGCGATTTTCATATCGAACAATCTTGACATTTGTAAAAGTTAGTATTATTCTATTAATAGTTAAACGTTTAACTATTAAACGTTTAACTATATTGCACACGCCATCCGTATGAAATTGAAAGGAGGGATACAAAATACAGAACGAGCCGATGCTGTTAATGATTAAGGAGTTTTCAAACGTTCTTCATGAACTCAACAGTAAAATTATAAAATTCGTTGACGAGCAACTAAATACAACAGGTTTGGTTCGAACACATTTTGGCATTCTGCATGAGTTGGCGGACGGAAAAGAACGCTCAATGAGTGATTTAAGTAAAATTCTGCATGTTACAAAACCAAACATAACCGTTTTAATCGATAAGCTTGTAAAGCTTGACTATGTTGAGCGGGTAAACAGCAGCAATGACAGAAGAGTGTCTTTGATTCGCCTTACAGATGCTGGGCAAAGGCTTATTAACAAAACAGCTGAAACGCTAATTAATTCCTCCTCTGAAATTTTAAAAACTCTTGATGACGAGGATCGGGAGCTAATAAAACAAACGACTCAAGCAATGAAAAAACTGTTAACCAAGTTCAATAACACATAATTGTTAGGAGTGACTATGCGATGAATACAAAAAACCAATATCCCGAAAGTATAACGATATTCATTGAAATCCATGCAAAAGCTGGCGAAGAGGAGTTTACAAAGCAGACTTTCAAGACTACAATTGAAACTTCAAATAAACCGGGTCTCATTAGCTATGAAATCTTCGAAGACAGCAATGCACCCGGAACTTTTTACTCAACTCAGGAGTGGGAAAGCGTAAAAGCCTTTCATGCTCATATGAGCGAAGCAAAATCAGCTGGAATAGTAGAAGCTACTTCTATGTTGCGGGAAATGCCAAGGACCAGTATCCTCAAACGCATAGGGAAATCTGAGAATCTGTGATAACAAAAAGCCGCGAATGGATATATAATCCAGATCGCGGCTTTTTTCGTCCTACTTATATGATAGGCCTAAAAAGGCGTTTACGATAAGCTCAACCATTAGCTCATCGCCGTATCGCTGCTGACCTTCTTCGGCATCTCTTTCCTCGTGTCCAAGACCGCGCTTGAAAATAGGACATGGAACCGGTTGGTATCCGGCACTCCGACCGTCATCGAGAACGGCAAAATTCTCGATGACAACATGCGAAAACTCCGCTATACGCTGGACTCCCTGGCCCAATCTTTGCGAGAAAAATGGAGGAGATCGAGTACGCTTGCCTATTAATTAGCTACGACCTCGACATGACCCTCATGAAGATCAGTTAATCAATGCCTGCCACTGAACCGTTTAATCGCTTCCTCGGTCACCGGCTCGAAGAGGTTTACAAGGTTGCCGTCGGGATCACGGAACAGCATAGAACGGTTCCCCCACGGCATCGTGGTCGGTTCTTTTACCCAATCATAGACAATTGGCTTCAAGCGTGCGTATTCGGCTTCGACATCGTCGACGCGGAATTCGAGGATGACAGTGTGATTGCTCGCTGCCACTACGGAACCAGCGCCGAATAGCTGCGCCGTTTGGGAGTGGCCGATTGCCAGGGTACATGCTGGCATAACGAGTTCGGCAAAAACAGGCGCGGGGTGCACCGCCGAAACACCCAGGACTTTTTCATAGAACTCGACGAGACGATTCACATCGTCGGTAATGATGCGTACAGAAGCAAAATTCACAAAATACCATCCTTCCTATACTCCTTTATGTTTACATAGCCAATAATAAAACAACGCTACTGACAGCGTTATGTCAGTAGCGTTCTGAAATTTTTTGGGCTTCCTCACGAATCTTATTCCGGAATGGTTCAGGCTCCAATACGATTACACCCGCTCCCCAGCCGAGCACCCATTGCAGCAATTCATCCAGTTAGCGTACGCGTAAAACCACATCTAATGCAGCTTCTCGACCAGTTTGGGACTCAACCCAGCCTCTCTCTCCCAGTCGCACCTGACCTTGCCCCTTTACTTATTCCAGGTGTACCTCATCTCCCTGAATCCGACATCCCATATTCTCTCATTTCCCTCCAGAGTGATCGTGAGCTCATGGGCCCCTTGAAGATAAATGGAGGACATCCCCGGTTCATGGCTTGGATCTTCTACGGACGTGGACAGATACTCCTGGCCATCGGCAGAGATGCGCAGACTCCCATGAGCATCCTCTTGATCGGGAATCCCAAAATTCAAGTAGAGATAAAGCTCCTTTTTGCCTAACGTATATGTGTACGTCACCGTACTTTTACCTTCGGTGCTGTACGCATTATACTGGGGCTCTACGTTTTGTCCGCCGATTTGGAAGCTGTCTCGCGTTGTTCCCGTCGATGAACTTGCACCGCTGTTTTTCAACTCGTTTAATGCAACGAAGGGGCCTAGTTCTTTAGTAAACGCTTTGTCGATGATCCCGAAGCTCCCCCAAATCCCGATCATCAGGACAATCGCGGAGATGCCCGTAGCGGCCAGGTTTCTCCGGACCTTTTTTGTACGAAATCCGAATCTAAACGCCCCGAATCCGACTGCTGCGCCTAAAGAGTTTTGAATAACGTCGTTCATATTGAAGCTGCCGAGCAAAGTGAGCGCCTGAACAGTCTCAAGCACAAGGATACACAGGATGAATAGGATCATGAATCGAATGAAGCCGGTTCGATATAACAACGGGATCAAGATACCGAAAGGGATGAAGGCTGCGATGTTTCCAAAACCCACAGCATCCATCATCGTTGGATGTAGAAGATCCGATAGATCCGGCAGCTTGAAAAAATCATCCGGTAAAAATAGAAAGGTGTAACCTGTCTCCCGACCTACGGTATCTGCTCTGCCGAAAGCAATAAACATAAAATAAAGAATCAAAACGGTATAGCATAGGGTTATGGCTAAAATAACTTTACGATGCTTGGTATTCATTATCTGCTCCTTTATTCGAAAGTGCTCTGTAGACCAGAATACCTCATGATAACACGCTGATAAACAGTAAAGGCAAGCCTGCTATCATGCAAGGAGAAGGGAATTCAATCTTCTTGACAAAGATCCCGATTTCCCATTATGCCCCGCGAGGAGTTCCATAAAAAAAACTTGCAGCTGCTTATGATACGGTTCACCGTAACATCTATAGAGCGAAATCGAAGGGCTCCAGTTCGGGTACCATATACACTTGTTAAGTGCACTATTTTAAGACTCTATCAGTTGAACCATACCTAAATCGAGCAGAGGATTATGATAGCGATTTAATATTTTATCGTATTATTCCTCACATGCACTAAGATTTCACAATGATAAGCTTAACATTATATGCCTTATGACACTTTAGGAGGTAATATAATGAGCAAGTACGACGAAGCCATGAAGCTGCTGGAAGAACAAGTGGGTAACAAGGACGGCCTAATCTCTCTGTCCACCATCGCACTGGAACCGGGGGCCAATGGCAAAAGTCGTCCCGCCGCCCGCATTGTGGACGCCTATTATGAGGACGGTGCATTCTACACCGTCACTAACGCGACCTCAGGCAAGATGCAGCAGATCGCCCAAAACCCCGAAGTCGCTGTTTGTATCATCATCGAAAACTTTACGGCCGATGGTATCGGTGAAAACCTGGGTTGGGTATGTGACGAGAAAAATGCGGAGATGATGACAAAGCTGCGCACTATATTTGCCGAGTGGTATAACGAAGCCAATAACGACGAAGACCCTAACACATGCCTGCTGCGCATTCGCCTGACAAAGGGCCTGTGGAATGACGCCCATAAAGGGATCAGAAATGAGATTGATTTCGTCAATAAGACGGCAAATTAAGTGGTCTATGTGGTTCGCCTTATTGATTAATGTGAAGTAGACATTTGATAACAGACAATGTTAGCTCAAAGAGAGTGTCCGCACACTCCCTTTTTTTCGTGTTACTTATGGTAGGGTTCCCCGCACTTTCTTTAGCAGCAAGTTTTTTTCTAAGGACACCCTTTATGGGATGATCCTCTCTTGAACAACAATTTTGAGAAATCTAGAAACTTTCCTTATAATTGACCTTACTTCAACGAGTATACTCTATGTATGTCACACTAAAGATGGAACGCAACATGATTCGATCAAGTGGTGACTTCTGCTCATATCCACGAAATTGTATTAGTTAATAGAGGAGGCAGAGCCTATATGGAGAACCATGACTTTTCATCCGCTTTGGGGGAATTCATCAAATCGCGCAGACATCGGCTTCAGCCTGAAAATGCGGGAATCAAGCCCTTGCCTGGCCGAAGACGTACTCCGGGTCTTCGAAGGGAAGAAGTCGCCTATCTGGCCAATGTCAGCATAACTTACTATACCTGGCTGGAGCAGGGCCGAGAGAGGAATCCTTCCCCAGAAATCTTGTCCCACATCAGCGAAGCGCTGCAACTGGATGCAGACGAGCGGAAGCACTTATTCGACCTGGCCGCACCCGATCCAATCAGCTTCAGCATGACCCAGAGATCAGATAAACCCGATACCCGATTTTTGCAAAACCTTGTGGATCAAATGCGTTATCCTTCTTTCATTGCCAATGAGTTTGCCGATATGATCGTCTGGAATCGAGGATCGGAGCTCGTTGTCGCGGACTTCGGCCGATTGCCGGAAAGCGAACGAAACATGGTGACGCTGCTGTTTCTGGATCCGGAGTACCCGAAGAGGCTTGTAAACTGGGAAGAATTTGCTCGTTACATGGCAGCGTTAATCCGGGCAGGCTTCGACAGTAACAAAAACAACCCCATGTACATGGAACGATATGAGCGTCTTAGACGGAACAGCGAAGACTTCGTACGTTTGTGGGAGTGGCATGAGATCCGGCAAAAAAGCTCTGCCCCGGTTCATTATCTCCTTCCAGACGGACAGGAATTGGCGTTCACGATCCATTGCGCTGCCATCGACAATAATCCGGGATTGCAATGGTGCTTCTTCGTTCCTACACCAGGTTCGGGAACGGAAGAGCGACTAGCAATCTTGCTGAAGCAAGACGCCGAATGGCCGCCGCAATCTTAGCCTGTTAGTTCCGTTAATAGTATAAAGGCACAGTGGTTAGCCCCTTCTATCGTTGGTATTATGATAACCATATCAAGACGAGGGGGCTATGTCATGAATACCTATCCATATCAGGGCAAGTTGGCAGTGGTCACCGGTGCTTCATCCGGAATTGGCGAAGTGTATGCTTGGGCGCTGGCTGCACGAGGCTGCCATGTGGTATTAGCCGCACGCTCAGAAAAGAAGCTGAAAGCATTGGCCGGCGAAATTCAACGTAAGCATGGAGTGCAGGCGTATGCCCTGCCCTGCGATTTGTCCAAAGCAGGTGCCCCGCGCCAACTAGCCGAATCCATCGCCCAGCTCGGCCTAACGGTAGATATTCTAATCAATAATGCAGGCATTGGCACGCATGGCCGCTTTGAGGAGATCGATCCAGAGCGCGAGCAGGAGGAAATTATGCTGAACACCGCTGCTCTTGTCGACCTGACGCATCATTTTCTGCCCGGCATGCTGGAACGCAAGGATGGAGTCGTCGTCAATGTGGCTTCAATGGCCGCGTTTGCCCCTTGCGCCTATTCGGCTGTTTATGGTGCAACCAAGGCTTTCGTGTTATCTTTCTCCGAAGCGTTGTGGGCCGAAACCCGTGGACGCGGTGTGCGCGTCCTTACCCTGTGCCCTGGTGCGACGGATACAGGCTTTTTCGATGCTGTCGGTAGCAAGGACATGGCGGCGGGTAGCGCATTGTCCACTCCGGAGAAAGTCGTTCAAGCTGGATTTCGCGGAATCGACAAAGGTAGCAGTTATATCGTCGATGGGCGAAATAATCACATGGCAGCTCAGATGGGTCGTTTTCTTCCCCGGCACAGAGTAGCTATGATAATGGAACGCATCACGCGCCCCAAAGAACATTGAGAGACCCACTTAAGGTAGTTCTTTGATAATGGGTGCGTGATCCACCATAACGTATTGCAGTTTATGTGCAGGAATGATATTAAGCTAAGAAGTTCGCCCTGTTTATGATACGGTTCACCGCGCTGTCTGAAGCAGCAAGTTTTGCATTTAAGTTATAGCGAAGACAAAGACATATATCTATATTAACTATATTAACGGATCAGCCAACCTTGTAGTTCTGCGGCCTCAGTATACACGATACACTGCTGCCTCTTTAAAAAAGAAGATGCGAGAAGCCGATTCATCACCGGACGCTTTTCGCACCTTCTTTTTCTTGTCTAAATTAACGCGTTGAAATGGCCCTCTGAGTTTACCGTTGCCGTCCGGGGATCAGTCAGACCGATGCCCTTGAGGCCTCCCTTTCCTTCAGTCCGCAAGAGTGGGGGAAGGTCTTGAAGCGGAGGAGCCAGTACAAAATTGACTGAGGTGCTACTCCCACTTTTCTGCATCTGTTGGGCCTCCAGCAATCGAATTCTCAGCTGCAGCTGCTCCCGGCGATAAGGAGTCTGCCTCTCTCCGCCCTGCGCTGCATTCACCTTGTCCAGTTCCATCTGCAACAAATTCCGCTGCTTCTCCAAGGAACTGACCTCGCTTTGTGTGCCACCGTAAGCTGCAATGGCCTGTACCGGGCTGATGCCTGATATTGTCTGTGCCGCCATGATGTGTCCCTCCGTTTCCTTAGCTCCCACTCCAAATTCAGCCAAGTTTAAAAGTTCTAGTCATTCCTATTACCCCACCGCCCTCGCCATGACAACAATCTAACCGCATATAGGAAAAAAATCGTCACATAGTCTCAGTCAGCGCTTGTTTCTACCATACCAAAGACCCATCGAGGACTGGTAAAAGTCCCTTCTTCAAGGTAAATCATTATTCTGTAGCATAAACAAGCTCGCAGGAAAAATATCTACGTAACATTCCAACCAGAGTTTGACCTACCCTGCTCCTACGGTCGGTATGCTGTAAATACAGGTTCCTGCGAGCTTTTCTTCAAAAAACTTGCCCCTACTTATGATACGGTTCACCGTATCATCTATTGAGCGAAATCGAAAGGCACACGATGGGTGCCTTCTTCGCGTAACTTTATAAGGTATACTTCATACTTATCCTCTTTTCTATATTTATTTTGCAAACAGTGTTGCTTGTTGTCTCATCTGTTGTTTTGAACAAGCATACTGTTAAAGAGCCAGCGAAAGTTCCATCTGAAATACTGGGGCAGATGCCAATCCTCATAGCCTTTTAATACCCCTTGTTCCAGCCAGTAAGACTCTGATTTCCCGCTTTTTACAGCTCCAGAAACATAAGTGATCGTTTTCTCCAAAAAGCGTATGACATCCGTGATTCGATCTGAATTAGATACATCTCCGTGTCCCGGAACGACAGTATCGACCTTGAGGTCTTTTTGAATGCGTTTAAGGATGCGTATCCAAGCGTATGGATTACCGTATGGTATGACCGGAATTGTCTTAGTCGATATTAAATCACCAGCGATCAAAGTTTGCTCTTCTGGAACGTACACAACAGCATCACTTAAAGAATGACCGCCTCCGTAAGATAAAACTTCGATTGTTCGCTTTGTTCCTTGAATAACGAGTTTATCGTCAAAAGTTATCGTGGGAATCACCCTGCAAAGGGAAGGGATGGCATCATAAAGGGCTCGCTGTACGGAAAGATCATAGTCGATTTCAGTTAGCATGTGGGGATCTCTTTGCTTTGAACGTACATGATTTAGGCTAGTTATTAACTTTTGAATGTTTTGCTGCATGAGATCAATATTCACTTCACCCATATCAGAAAGCAAATCTCTTGTCCAAACGGTAGATATAAATTCGCTTTGCATAAATTCCTGATTGCCGTTGACATGATCTCCATGAAAATGTGTATTCACTACATATTTAACCGGTTTGTTTGTTAATTGTTCAGCAGTATGACGTAACAAAACACCAGAATGCGGCAGGTTGGTTGTATCCACTACAACGGTTAAATCCCCAAGATCAATAATTGCTGCATTCCCCAGAGAACCGCTGCCTGGAACCGAAATAGCACCCCAGATACCTTCCGATGCTTGTTGAATCGTGAAATATTCGTTGTTCATTGTTACACCCCTTTAGTGTTTGTTCCTGAATTTCAATTAGTAAAGTTAACTTACAAGTTAGAGTCAACTGGAAGTCAAGTGAATTTTCAGGGTGAAGTTAGGGGCAATTGTAAACATTGGCTTTAAGTTAACTGAAAGCTGTATAATATTTTTCAATACCAGCATTAAAAAGGAGGGACAGAAATCGGATGCTTACGATAAGTCAAGTGTCAGAAAAAACGGGATTAACTCCTTATACGATTCGTTATTATGAAAAAATCGGGGTACTACATGAACCCAAGCGTAGTAATGGAGGGGCACGTGTCTACAAAGAAAGCGAGGTTTCCTACATTCAATGTCTAAATAAACTGAAAAAATTAGGCTTATCGCTTGAGGAGATTACGGAATTTACTCGTGAGGGCTGTGTGATGGATAAAATTCAACAAGGTGAGTATCCTTCTAATTATAATCCCACCTTAAAAAAACGGATTGCAATCCTTGAGAAGCATCTGATGGGACTGGAATCCAGGCGACAAGAAATTGATTACATGATTTCTCTCGCCGAAGAGAAACTTACCCTATACCAAGAACTTACGAAAGAAGACAGAGTAAATACTAGATAATAGAGGCGTAATCCTATGTGAACACTGCAGGGTGCCTGATGTAGAAGATCAGACACCCTGATGCGAGTATGAATTCTGAATGATTTCCATACTCCGGGTGCGGCAATTCCCCTGACTGAACTCGAAGCAGCTCACTTTAACGTACAATGTTAAATTATTATTTTCCCGATTTCGGCAACCAAGAAAAAACTAATTCCCCAAAAAACCACACATAGAGTTAATGGTGTCTGACTTGTCTGCAGTTGCCCGTACAATGTCAGGCTACTCTCTCTCATACGGGAATGTACGCGGGAGTTTGGCGGCAAGCGCTAAATGATGGGGGCAACTATAAAAAGCTTTGAATAGAACTTTCAAAATTAAAAGCTTGAAGAATACTGTAGTTTTTGACAGATATATTGATGCCATACTCAGGCTTGCTTGTCTGACCCGGTTTGCTATAATCTCGATCAACAAAAACCGCATCTGGATTTGCCCATGTCTTCGCAGGAATTAAAAAGAAGTCCGGCATCATATCGTTTCTAAAGATGAGCAAATACATACCCCGTTCCCCTCAGTGATTTGACTTGAATTTCCGAAAAGATTCCCGCTTTATTCTTCACAACAAAGTCGATTCCCCGATCATCAACCTCCGATGAGAACACCTCAAGTCCATAAGAGGCAAAATCCATCTTAGCAAAATACTCAGCATATCGTCCAAGTTGCAAGGAATTGAGAAGCGCCCAGTTTTTATTTGGCATTTTAAGATTCCCTCCTGGTTATGGTCACAAGACAATCAAAAGAGCAATACCCAATGTTGCGGCGGAATTATCACCGTGGTATAAGAGGTTCGCTAGGTTTGAAGACAGACCCTGGTCTATTTGAACTGGATATGTAGTGCTGAAGGAGAAATTTAGACAAATCTTCAGGGGATTCATGCTTTTTATTCTTAATCCACTGGACCAACACACCGATGGTCGAACCAACATTCGCAGCTATCACATATTCTACATACTCTGCGGGTATACCCTCAATAAGATAAGCATGGTTGTAGTAATATTGCTGCAGTACTTCAATATAAGAATTGTTTAAAATATCAATCCTATTAATTCTAGTTATCGTTTCAATAAGGTAGGAGTTCCCGGACCAGAATTCAAGAAACGGCTTGGTTGAGGCCGGACCGGGAGCTACGCCATGCCGAGTTTGATAATTTATAAGATAATCCTTCAATTGTACGCATACTTGGTTGCATTTGAATCTTAATACGTCATCTTTATGGTCAAAATTTCGATAAAAAGTCGATCTTCCAATACCTGCGCGATTAACAATATCTGTAATGCTTATCTCCTCATAAGCCATTTCCATGGACAACGCCTGCAAAGATTCAAAAATCCATTCACTGGATTGGATCGATCTTTTATCTTTACTTATATGGTACAAAAAAACGCCTCCTGTTTCACATCTCTGCAATTAATTGACACTCTATTTAGGCAATTGTATACTACGCAAATAAGAAACAACTGTATCATATCACATCTTGTATGGAGGTAAACAACTTGAGTAAAGTTCACAACAATTTAATCAAGCCCAATGGGAAGAAACGCTCAATTATTCAATTCTGGATTCCACTTACTATCCTAACAGTAATCACGATTCTGGCACAATTAATTCGGGATAACAGACCGCTGGGCTGGGTATTGTTAGTGATGATTATAGTCGTAACAGTTGCTTTGAGAAAAACTCTCCTGCGTATCAGGATTTTGCCCGGAATCGCCAGCTGGGTGCTAATAATTACTCTTTTATTCCTGACGGTTATATGGACTGGACCTGTTATTGAAAACAAGCCGGTATGGACAGGCTCAGGAGAATCCGTATCCACCGAAGCCATCGAAACGCAAGACGGTTTGGTTGCAGGAATATATAACAAAGACAAATCCGTTCGAGTGTTCGCTGGAATTCCTTACGCCGCCCCGCCAATTGGTGACTTAAGGTGGAAAGCACCACAGCCGGTCCAGCCGTGGGATGGCGTACTCCAGTTGGAGCGTTTCTCCGACGCGGAGATGCAAAGTAGGACACCGAATTTTCTGAAAAGCTACATTAGCTTACGCCTTGGCACAAGTGAATTTCTTGATAATTTTGGAATTGAAAATAATGAAAAAATGAGTGAGGACAGTCTGTATTTGAACGTATGGTCCAATGCTAAATCAAATCAAGAGAAACAACCGGTCATGGTGTTTATCCATGGAGGGGCTTATAAAAACGGATCAGGATCTATGGATTTGTACAATGGAGAAAATATGGCGCAAAAAGGCGTTTTGTTCGTAACTATTAATTACCGACTCGGCATTTTCGGTTTCATGGCTAATCCAGAGCTAACAGAGGAATCCGATTACGGCGCGTCAGGAAACTACGGAATTCTTGATCAAATCGCCGCATTGAAGTGGGTTAAGAATAACATCGAATCATTCGGCGGCGACCCGGACAATGTGACGATTGCAGGTGAATCGGCGGGGGCAGGTTCGGTTAACATTCTTACTGCATCTCCCCTGGCTAAGGGATTATTCAATAAAGCAATTGCCGAAAGCGGAGCTGCATTTGACGCAGAGGGCGAAAAATCCGGGGGGATTTCCTCACAAACACTAGCACAGGCCGAGCAGCAAGGGGTTGAATTTCAAGCATCACTCAACAAGGCTTCTATTAAAGAAATGCGTCAAATGCCCGCAGAAGAGTTGCTTGACGCTTCCTCAGCAGAGACAATCGCTCCGGTTATAGATGGCTATGTGTTACCAGATACCGTATATAACATCTTTGAAGCCGGTCAACAAAATGATGTGCCTACCTTAGTCGGAAGCAATGCGGATGAAGGATCCCTCTTAACGTTGCCGTGGCCTCTATATGCCATAGAAGGCGCAGATAAATTCCAGGCGTCCGTGCGAGAGCGTTTCGGAGACAAGGCGGATGAAGTACTCCAGTTGTATCCTGCCAGTAACGATAGCGAAGCAAAACAAGCCCAATTGGATCTTTCAACAGACAAGCTCTTTACTTGGCAAATGCACACTTGGGCACAACTCCAAAACCAAACAGGTAACTCAAGGGTCTACTACTATTATTTTGATAAAGGGCAGCCTGGACCCTCTCGATTTACTCAATTGGGAGCCTACCACTTCGGAGAAATTGTTTATGCCTACAATAATTTGGACAAAGTGAACTTGCCTTACACCTCTGTAGACAGGGACGTGGCCGATCGAATGTCTTCATATTGGGTTAATTTCGCCAAAAACGGCGATCCCAACAGCAATATGTTACCTCCATGGACGCCGTTTGATGCTGCAACGGATCAGGTAATGGTACTTGGAGAGGAAACTGGGATGACTGAAATGCCACGCAAGATGTTTATAGAATTCTTTGACAACTACGAGCGCAATTTAAGGGCCAGCTTCAAAAACTAGGTGTACTTCTCCTTAACCAGCCTTGAATTTTTACTATGTGTAGAATGTAAGCGAGACCTAATGATAAATCGAGGTCTCGCTTTTTTCTCGTTTGAGCGTGATTACAGCACCAAAGAAATAACTTCTACTATTACCGTCACTATGATCAGCTTGCGAGAATAAGCCCACGTATGTATCATATCCAGTACCTAATTGAAGAAGAAATCCCCGGACACATGAATGGATTTATAGAAGTAACTCTCCGGTGACGGGAAGTCGCTGCTGCACCTCGGCCATGATCAGGAATTTTTCATTTGCAAGCCGTTATTTAGGAACAGAATAACCGCATCTGTGAGCTGTTCAACATTATCATCCTTGTTTGTCTCATACCAGTAGTAGGCAGCATTGTAAATGGCGGCACTTATCATGGCCGCATTGATAGTTACATGGACAGAATCCCCGCCTTTTCTCAGAAGAGATTCTATGCTCCGATGTAAATTCCGCTTCATTTGACCATCAACTTGTGCAGCAACTGACTTGGTACTAAACCTGCATGTCCGGTAAAACGAAATAATGTAGCTATAAGTCAATTCAATAAACTGGCGGCAAACATCCTCTGTAAATCCTTGAGCCTGAGCAATTTGTTCAGGAATCATGTTATCAAATGCCATAAAGGTAATTTCTTCCAGCAAAGCATATTTATCTGCATAATGATTATAGAAGGTGGCTCGGTTAATGGATGCCTTTTGTGCGATATCTTTAATGGTGATTTCTTCAAACTCTTTATTCTGCAACAGCTCTCTGAACGTTTCTCTTATTAACTTTTGTGTGCGTTGAACTCTGGGGTCATCCTGATTTAACATAATTAAGTCCCTTTCTAAGACATCAAATTTCAAAATCTGTTGTTTAAGGTACTTTTCGCCTATATCTGCTGGTTGAAGTCATGAGAATATAATACTAAGATCATATCAAACAACTGTTGCTTAAACAAATGTTGCTTAAACAACTTTTGACTACTTTTTGAAGGAAAGGAAGGGGAATAACGATGAAAGCAATTGTGCTGACTGGCTTCGGAATACCTGAATCGTTGGAGGAGCAGGAGGTGTCCGTTCCTGTAATTAAAGATACACAGGTGCTTGTGGAAATGTATGCCTCATCCATAAATCCCGGTGATGTTCATATACGCTCGGGTGCCATTCAGCAGGGTCCGATGGGGGCAATGTTTCAAGTCCAGTTTCCGTATATTCTTGGTTTCGATGTGGCCGGTATTGTAAAGGAAGTTGGCAAATTGGTGCAGCATTTCAAACCAGGTGACCGTGTTATGGGAATGGTTCCCACAGGCTCCTACATGAATTACGTTGCTGTGGAAGAGGATCACCTTGCCGCCATCCCGGAGAGTCTGTCCTTTGAAAAGGCTGGTGCCCTACCTACGGTTGCATTAACGGCCTGGCAAGCCCTGTTTGAGCATGGCGGACTTCAGCAGGGTCAACGTATTTTAATTCATGGCGGCGCAGGGGGCGTAGGTCATGCGGCCATTCAATTAGCGAAGCAACACGGAGCGTATGTAATTACGACAGCTAGGGAAGTCAATCGTCAATTCGTCATGGAATTGGGTGCGGATGAAGTCATTGATTATACAAAAGATGAATTGGTAAACCAAATTTCCGAGCCTGTGGATATCGTTCTGGATACCATCGCGGACAAATCCACATTTGACACAGGATTACCAGGAGAAGCCGGAAATGGAAGCTATGCTGTTCTGAAAAATGGCGGAAAATATATCTCAATCGTCGCCTTTGCTATTGGACAACGTCCAAAGGTCCGTGATATAGACTCAATCTTTTTCCAAGCAAGAGCTAACCGTGCCGATCTGGAGTCAATAATCCGTAATATACAGGATGAAAAATTCCACATTCATGTAGATGAAATGTACCCATTTACTGCCCAAGGCCTATACCAGGCATACCGTAAAAGTGAAATGCAGCCTAAACGCGGGAAGATCGTGATTTCAAAGTAGAGGTTGTTGGATAAGAAAATAAGGAATGAGGGTGAGAGGAAGATGAAAGTAGAAATATGGTTCGACTATACCTGCCCATTCTGCTATATTGGGAAAAAAAAGTTTGAAGCTGCACTGGAACAGTTTGATTACAAAAACGAGGTAGAAATCGTGCTCCACAGCTTTGAAATGACACCGGATGAATATCCGCAGGCAGGAGAATCGATTTACGAATTCGCTTCTAAACTTGCAGGGATGAGTGCTTCTCAAGCAAGGCATGCCTATATACAGGTTACAGACATGGCGAGAATGGTCGGCCTCAATTATCGTTTTGATCAAACCATTCCGGCAAATACTTTTGCCGCACACCGCCTAACGCATTATGCAGCCGCCCACGGGAAAGCTTATGAACTCTCGGAACGTATCTTCAGAGCATATTTTACGGATGGACTCAACATAAATGACCATACAACCCTTGCCTTACTGGCAGCAGAAACAGGTCTGGATGAAACAAAATCACTGGCGATTCTGGAGAGTAACCAATACGCAACAGACGTCCATAAGGATGCAAAAGATAGCCGCCTTGCCACTGTAGGGGGAATGCCGTATTTTCTGTTTAATGAAACGTATTCCGTATCGGGCGCCCGGGATTCCTCTCTATTCAAAGAAGTGTTGAATCAAGCATGGTCCAAGCTTGAGACTGTGTCAGTTGAAAATACCGAATCCGCAACCGAACCCGGATGTCTGAATGACTCCTGCCCTATTAAGTAATCATAGACAGCCTCCTTCACTTCAGGACCGATAATACAAAAGCAGCGACTCCCCGTTACCGGAGAGTCGCTGTTGTGACGTTTGGGCTTTTTGGGGTTTGCTTCAGAGATAGACCCGGCGCTGCTGCGCCCTCGAACAAATACCTTTCCGGATCTATCAGTATATCGATCAATGTACTTTTCCCGCTGCCGCTTGTTCCGATAAAAGCACAATGTTGCCCCTCTTCAATCGTAAACGAAATGTCCTTATATAGTTCTTTTTGCGGAAACGAGAAGGATAAATTATCAACTTTTATCATAGTGTTACCTTTCTTGACAGCTAAAGTGGTGACTATTATTGGATGTATTGTAGAACAAGAATTGCGAGTTTACCATTTTTCAGCGTAAACACTGTCTATCACCAAGATCAGACCATTTGTAGCCCTTACTCACTCTCACTTCGAAATTTTGCCCTACTTATGGTAGGGTTATCCGCGCTGTCTGAATCTTATATGGCTTCTTCAGTGAAGGAGAGATGTCAGGACGTTATCCTATACAGTAAAGCACCTGCGCACTGGTCTAATATTCCTAAAAACCGTTCCGGATTAAAAAAAAGTAAATGATCCTCCCCGGGGAAGTATCAAAGCAGCAACCGGTGCCTGTACGCGGAATACCCCAATCGCAGAGTCTGCCGTCCGGGCATTTATGTACGCCATAATCTGATCGCTGCCGCTGTTGGTTTCGCTCCCGCCATCATATCGCCAGAACCATCCCTTTAGCTACCTACACAATCTCTTTATTAAAATGTCCTCTTGTGTCTGTTTCCTGATTAAAGACAGCACTATTCATTGAGTCATTTAATTTGCCTGAGGCCATATTAATGACTTTCACAACCTGATCTTTAGATTCGACTGTGAAGTTTAATCTGAATGCCTCGATTCCTTTGATGTTTGGTAGCTCATCTAAAAGATTAAGCGTCCTCCCATTAAGGAGAGTCGTTGTACAATCATCATGGGAAATGATAGGGAACGTTCCTTGCTCATCTTTTAACTCATAGCTCTTCGTTTTGCAAATTCTGCATTGATTCATTTTTTTCATCGGACAATATTTTGTAAACATCAAAGGAGCTCTGCCATATACAATCATTTCCAGTGCAGGATAGCCGTCATTGTCTTCATAATAGGCATTCCTTAAATCTTCAATTTGGCTCTTATTCAATTCATAAGATAAAGTGACTCGTTTTGCACCTAATTTATATAATTCATAGCAACTGGTAGCATTAACAACATTTAGAGAATAGTCCGTAACAAACGGATTCGTTTCTCTGTAGTGGTTAATTCCTCCATATCCTCCGATTAGGAGCTGCCCTTCTTTTTCCTTATAATCATTCTGATTTCTTCTAACCACATTTTCAAAATAGATTCCCTTAATTCCACAGCTCACGCAAGCATCATACTGCTCCCTAGTCGTTACAGTGGCCGTAAGGTATGGTTGTACAGGGGCAAAGCTTATTTTTTCTTTTGCTTCCAATGCCTTGGTTCTTTTCTTCTGGCTGTTAAGCTTTAATTCATATAAGCCCAGCACAATATCTCTTCTTGCTGCATTTAACAGTTTAGCTGGAATAAATGCATTGCATTCCTCAAAATCGACGTCATTAAGTTCGAATATAGTATCATTTAATCTTGAAAATTGCTTGATTACCTGGTCTTTTGTTGTTGGATTATTAATGGCTTCGCCTAGTATTTCCTCGCTTTCATATGAATAATGAAAGCCTAAGCCCTCCGCATCTATGAAAAGCTTTGAATCTGGACGTGCATATACTCTAATATCGAGGTTAAACCGCTTAAATTCTTTTTCCAGTAATGATTCTAATTCTTTGTTATAGAAATAATCCTTCGTTTTATATACTAAATCTCCCGTAGACATCTTTTCTTTGATTTTGATATAGCAGACATCATCTGCTTTGTTGATTAATTCGCCATCTTTATCGTACAGTTTTGCAACCGTTAAATTAACATCTTCATTGTTGTGACTTATTCGAATGGTATCGTTCTGATTTAAAGGACGTGTAAGTGTTATTTCATACGTATCTTTAATAATCTTACTGATTGTTCCAATTTCATAACCAAAGTGATTAGGTCTTAAAATGTTTGTAATATTTCTCCTATCTTCGTGAAACAAATATCCTTTAGTAAATGTTCGATTGAATGTTTTTTTCAGATTTTCTTTATCTTCTTCGGTTATTTTATGATCTAAGGCCAGTCGATATTTGGATACAACATTCGCAACATACGTAGGCACTTTCATTCGACCTTCGATTTTTAAAGAATCGATTTCTTTTAAATCCTCGATATAGTCGATTGTGTTTAAGTCCTTGGTAGATAGAATATGGTTTTTCCCTAAAGATGTACCTGTTGTCTTATCCATGAGTTCATACTCCTTACGGCATGAACCCACACATCTTCCGCGGTTTGCGCTTCGATTGCCCATTAACCCTGACATTAGACAGTTTCCCGAATAAGATACACATAAAGCACCGTGAACGAAAATTTCTAAGGGTATTTCAGCTATTCTTTTGATCTCTTTTACTTTTTCAACCTCAACCTCACGGGACAGAACAACTCTTTTAGCACCAAGTTCTTTAAATAATAATGTTCCGTCTACATCGTCTATTCCCATTTGAGTTGAACAATGTGCTTCCATATCAAGAAAGTTGTTAACGATATAATCGAGAGCAGTCAGGTCCTGGACGATAATGCCATCCACACCGATATCATTTAATTCGCGTATCTGCTCTTTCATCTCTTCAACTTCGTTTTCAAAAACGATGGTATTCATTGTAACATAGATTTTAACGTCCCTCAGGTGCGCATACGTAACAGCCTCTTTTAACGATTCAAAATCAAAATTAGATGAGTATGCACGTGCACCAAATTTTTGCATTCCTAAGTATATTGCATCACAACCATTAGAAATTGCAGCTTTTAAAGCTTCCATACTTCCTGCTGGAGCTAATAATTCAGTCATTTTTTCCTCCTTATGATCCATAAATTATAAAAAATTTGCCCCTACAAATGATACGGTTCAGCGTATCATTTGTAGGGCGAATTTCATTTTTACTGTGTCCCACTCTAAATACTAGAATAGAACATAAAAATCGGATTATTAAGTTTTAATTAAAAAAAAGACGCTCCTTTAGGTCAGGGGCGCCTCTTACTTTTATGCAATTAAAGAATGTACCTTTTTCTCAATCTTTGCTTTAAGATTACTAGGTAATGTTGATAAAAACCTTGAGATTTGTTCTTGATCGTATGATTTAGTCAATAAAACAAGTAGCTCATCAAGAATATTCGCTTCGGTAATAGCTCTATCCCAAATCACGTTTGTTCCCTTATAGATTTCTTCTTCAATTCTTAATAACTTCTTATCCAAATTATAGTAGTATCTAAGCTTAGTCTCCACTAATTTATTTACCATCTCTTCCTTAAAAACAAGTTCTCCAATAATCATTTGGTTTTGTCTTCTATAGGAAATATTGCTATAGTCATCCAGAAAAATATTATCGGTCAAATCGCTAGGCTGTACACCGTCAGTGAGTAATAAGTGTATTAGCTCGTCAATCTTACTTTTTATTTCAATCGTTGCTTTCATTTAAATCATCCTCCTTAGTTCCTCAATTATTACACCAAGGTACTTCTGTGAATCAAGCAAAGCCTCAGGTTCTCTCTTTTTTACAGGTCCATATTTGTTATAGAGTCTTGCATTAATGTATCTTACCAATATTCCATCATTGGTACAATCACTATTTAGATTATGAACAATTTTATTGAACTTCAAATATAGATCGGTGTCTTTAGGGTTTATACCCTTTTCTTCAAGAACTACTTGAACAGCCTCATTGGCATTGTTATATAAAAGTCCACGGGTTTTTTTTCTAAGTAATTCCGGTCGCTTTGATAATAAAAGTTCATCAATCTCATTCTTTTTCGATGTAATTGATTGTTTCTTAATTGCCTCCTTAGCAGCCTGTACGTCTTCTTCACTAAGTCCTGCATCTCTAAGTTTTTGAATCTTGCTCTCAAGTTCTGATTCGATTTGAGACCTTGCTTGTTCAAACATTTCGTTAAAATCAAGACCAGAAAGGTAGGAATCCTTATCACTTATAAAATACTGATCCTTTTCAATAGAGGCATAAACAATTTCTCGTTTCTCATATTCTCTATCTGATATTACATATTCTTTCACAGGGATCTTCTTGCTCTTCTCTACTTCTTTTGAAAATATCTCCCACATTAAATTCAAGCCTATTTCTTCGTGGAATATAACCACTGCATTATTATCAATTGCGAAATCAGTTATCTCCTCGTTAGGAATAGCTCTCAAAACTCTACCAATAACTTGAGCAAATGCATTTAAACTACGATAAGGTCTGAATAGAGAAAGTACTGTTAAATACTTATGATCGTACCCCTCCATCAACATATTAACAGAAACAACAACGTCACACTTATGATCCTCAATATCCAGGAATGCTTGTTCAAGTTCGTCTGGCTTCATTGCACTATGAACAATTCTGACTAACGAGCCCTTATCCCTGTACCAGTGTGCCACATCTCTTGCATGTTTGATGCTACAAGCCACAGCAAGAATTTTATGAGGAACATTTGGTGACGCGTCTTTAATTATTTTTAACTGTTTTATACTTTCATCTATAACATCTATTGAACATTCTTCTGAAAGGGCAATGGATTTTTCAACCCACTCCTTTTCTTTTATTTCGAGAACTTCATCCTTACTATATTTTTTTTGGTCGCCCGGAATAGAAAAGTATAAGTTCCCATTGTTAATGGTAGCCTTTCTTAGCCATTTAACATACTTTAGCGCCATAACTTCAGATAATGATGTATTGTGAATTTCCTCACCGGGCAGTTCTTGATGATCTCCTCTATATGGGGTCCCTGTGACGTGCAGTTTCTTTGCTTCCGAAAAGTATTCTAAAGCCTCGACCCAAGTATTTGCTACGGAATGATGCGCTTCATCAATAATAACTAAGTCAAAAAAATCTCTTGGTACATTATTCAATAAAGATTTTTGGCTAGATTTATTTAATTTATGTACATTTGTAATAACAAAATTGCATTTCTCTAAGCTGGACATTAACATATCAGATTCATATTCTTCTACAACTGGCATGTCTTCAGGTGAGAATATCACATCTTGATTCAACCAAAAGTTATCCTCTAAGGGATGTAGTGTTTTGACCACGCTCTTTTTTGTTACCAGTCCAGGTGTAATTACAAGAACCCTCTTGTTAGAGACTCCATATGGAGCGATTGAGATTAAACCACTTTTACCCGTACCAGTGGGTAATACCACTAATGCCTCTCCTACAGGATTACTTTCAAAGTATTCTTTAATCTTAATATACGCTTCGATTTGTGGTTCTCTAAGTTTTTTGTTCTCAATAATATTTGGGACAATTTCCATAAAATACGTCAATATACACACTCCCTTGGGATGTTTTGTATATTATGGATTCGACACTAATTTCTTGTCTCCCCCTTTATTCTTAAGAATATTATCATTACCGTTAATTTCAGTATATTCTCTAGAATATATATTGTTATGAAGTTCTAAATATGGTAACGTATGACTCACTCCGTTGGTTAGTTCTTGCAACAAAAGTTAGTCGCTCAAAAAATTTCGTCGTATCATTTATTTATATAAATTAGTACTATGACTGGTGTTTTTATACTATTCAAATTGTAAAAAATCAATTACATCAACAAAAAATTCATCATAGTTTTTTGAAGCATTAATTATAATGTCGATATGTAATTTTGTTATATTTTCCAGTACATTCTTTACCACTCTATTTCTGTAATTACCAATTTTATTGCCATATGAATCTTTTTGACCCCAGTACTTTTTGGGTTCTTGCCAATGCGAGGAAATATTTAAAGGGTTTTTTACACTATTATAATAATATGTACGATTTTTCATATACATGGTCAAATACGCTTCTTCTATTTTTGCATATAGTGTTTTCTTACATATAACCTCTATTTCATCATCATCTTCAAAAACCGCTTCAATATTGCCGAGTAGTTGTGATTTCAAATTAGATACCCTTAATTGGAAGCTTTCACCACCAAGTCTTTCTGATACAGTGTATATACTATAATTTCCATATTCTCCATCATTATTTACCATTGCTCTAACTTTTGAAGCATGGGTTTTCTTAATGTCACTTTCTAATTCAGTGTTGAATTGAATCGTTATATCTTGAAGTTGTTTTGCTAAACTGTGAGTAAATCCTTTTACTTTGTCAAATTTTTGCAAAGTAAGTTCTGAAATATAATTTTTTCTTAAAGAATTAATCATCTTAATAAAATCTGATAATTCATCACTATAGTCAAGATACATACTAACCAATTGTTTTTTTAGATGTGTAAAAAATAGATTTTGCTCTTCAATATATTTATTTTCATCAACAGTGGAAATTTCTTCACCATCAACAATTTTCAATCCGTTAAAAGGTGTATAGAAAAAAATATTTTTAAACTGAAAATTTATTTTTTCAGTATTAAAAATTGTCAATGCATCACCAGTTTTTTTCTTAATACCAATATCTTTATCTTTTTTTGAACTTTCCACATTTCTCAATTCATTTCCACGTTCCAAGCCAACTAAAAACACTCTTTTATTATCATCTTTATTTTCTGGAATCAAGACCTGTTTCATAATGCTAAGGATGTTAGGGTTGCTTGAAAAATCACTTATCCTATCACACATAATAGTGATATTATTGTGTGATTTAATAGAGTCTTGAATATCTTTACGGTCACCACTATCTATTCCACGTGTATCAACTACTTTGTCAATAAATTCGGGCAACTTTAGATCAAAATGTTTTTTGGATAAACTAATCCTTATCTGCTTGGGATAAGGGCAGCTTTTTAGTAATCCATTGTTGATTTTTTGGAAAAGCTCTTTTAAAGAGTATTCGGTGTTTGCATCTTCTATAGTATATTCACAGAGAGTTCTTTCTTCGTACTTTATATAATTTATCAAATAATTAAGTAAAATACCCTTGTCACTAGATGATGCTTCATCATGCAAATCAAATCGGTCTTTTATTGCAGAGAACCGTTCTTCTATAGAATCACTTGGAGATAGTTCAAGCATATTATCAAGAATACGAATAGATTCTACTGAGAGATAGGAACTTTTGTTAATAAGGTATGACACATATTCTTCTAACATAGCTTTAAATTCATCACCTGTTACTGCTGTGACGATAACTTTACTTGTTTCTTCAATGCTTTGTATAATCTCTGTTTCACACGCAGTAGTTCTCCCGCTAGATGTCCTTAATAAAACCAAATTTGAAATTTCTTCATCAGGCTTTAAATGTCTTTTATCAATTAAATTGAATAGGTTACAAATAGCAGTTGATTTACCTACACCTACAATTCCATTAAAAAATACATTATATTTTTCCACATTGCAGATATCATATATTTCACGTGTACGATTAAATATAAATTCAGCTACTTTCCGAATTATTTCATGATTATCATTACTAACCTTAATTTGTTCGCTATTTTCTAGTACTTGCTTACAAAGATTAATTACTTCAGTTCTCTCTTTCAATTTAAATAACCCCCTCCAACACACTTATTCAATGTGGATATTACACCTAGTTACAAATAATGACAAGTCTTTTGGTGCAAAATGTTCATCTTTGAACATTTTAAAAATTAAATGCACGAAGGAGGAAAACTAAATTTCACGATGTTTTTGAACATACGACTTCGCTTATGATACGGTCCACCTTAACGGAGTTATCGGGCTTATATAAGGGGATTGGCTTTTACCAATTCCCTTCGACTCTGTTCCTTTTCTAACCATTTTCGTGCATCTTCCCGCGGCTTGCGCTCTGTATTCTTTTTGGCATTCACTGCCGCGATAACTTCTTTGAGTAACGTAGGGTTGGTTACTATCTCTCGAACATGTTGGAAAAACCACGCTTCAATACTGTCAGCCACTACAAGAACGATGCTAAAAGCATAATTGCAACGATGATGATTGTTTCCGTTATGCCAACAGCCGCGAGTGCACGGGCAGACGTAGTTGCCTTATAAAAGTCGTGGAGCAACATTGGAAAAAGCAATTGGACCATACTCCTGCAAAAGGAATGGCTTTTCCTGTCTACTAAACACATGTTTTTAAATTTTTTCAACAATCATATATAAGTGACTCTTTAGTACCTCCTCAACAACTTCCAGCCAATCATGATAAAGCACCTATATCCAATAATAGTGTGCATATTCCTTCGTGTCGGTCGGTATCACCAAATCTGTGTATGTACTATTTGTTTTTGTATCTATCATTAAATCATTAATTCTCTGTTTTGTCGGATTGAACCTGTAATTCACTACTGTAAAAGCAGCAAACAGCGCATCCCAAACATGATCATTATCATAAATTATTTTAAATTGGTTTTGGTCGAAAAATGCATTGGGAATGCTTTCTATATAATCACTGTTAATAATATTACGATTATATTTACTAATTAGTCCGATTAGATCCCACCACATACCTAAATTGTAGTTATAAGGTTTATTAAATTCTGCATAATAACCTACTTTAGGATGACTCTCGTTTAATATAAATGTAGCGTTCCCATATGCCTCACAAACCTTTATAGCCATACTCATCCCTTGTGTAAGCATCGCCCCCTGTAAACTATTGGGCGATTGTACATTTACTCCATACCTACTTCTCAAATAAATATCCATCGGACGACTTCCACCTGCTATTGTCGCCCAACTTAAACAAGTATCTGATCCTACTCCTAACACTTCTATATTATCAGGATAAATTTTTAATGTATCTCGGTAAAAATCCAATGTTTCATTAACGGATTGCGTTGCCTTTAAGTGCATACCCTGTACTCTCATTTTGCTACACAGAATTAATACAGCAGCACCATTTCGATATTCCATACCACCCGGGTCATATCCAAATATCGCAAATCTGTTCATTCTTACCTCCTAATAATTTAGCTCAACGACTCTCTTCCTGCATAAAATTCGCGTCACTTATGGTACGGTTCCCCCCGATTAATCTTCACCGCGCGATAAATCTGCTCGGTGAGGACCAGGCGCATGAGCTGGTGGGGCAGCGTCATGCGCCCGAAGCTCATGCGCTGCTGCGCGCGGCGCAGTACGTCGTCGGAGAGCCCGTGGCTCCCTCCGATGATGAAGACGACATGGCTCGTCCCGTAGGTGCCGAGTCGGTCAATTTCGGCGGCAAGCTCTTCCGAGCTCCAGAGCTTGCCGTCGATCGCGAGCGCAATGACATGCGCCTCGCTCTTGATATGCGCGAGGATGCGTTCGCCCTCGCGTGCCTTTACAATAGCGACCTCGGCTTCGCTCATCGAGTCGGGAGCTTTTTCATCTGCCACCTCTATGATCTGGAACTTGAGGTATGGTGTCAGCCGTTTGGCATACTCCGCGATGCCATCCACCAAATACTTCTCTTTTAATTTGCCTACGCCAATAATTTGAATAAACATATATGCCTCCGTCTGATAACTTCTGTAGCTCTATAATTCACTCTGCTTGCTCTGGATCTGCGCCAATCTTTCCAGGATTCTTCGCTTCCGATATAACATACGCGCGGCCTCGGCGACATCCTCCAATGCCTTTCGATTGGTGTAAGCACCAAAGAACATCCCAGCCACTGGAATAGTCTGCAGCAACTTCTTCCAGCCCCAATTGTCGCGGTACATGGTAACCACTTCTCTCCAGCCCTGTATCTTCGATACAGCGGTGCTTGTCCCGTTAGAGATATCCCCATCTCCGCCAGCTTGCAGATTCAATTCTTCCAGAATCGCCCGCTTACCCACGATATCCGAGGAGGCAAACTGCATGACCTTCACCGTGAATATCCGTTCCGCTTTTTCCTTAGGATCGTAACCATAACAGAGGCCGATCTCTTGAATAACCTTTAGCGACAGACCTAGAATGGCGGGAATATCCGCCGCAAGTGTGAATAGGCCGCCAAAGCCTGTGGTCGCTCCCTGCGCGGTTGCGATGTTCCGGCGGCTATGGGAGAGCTGAAGTGCTGCCGAATTCATCACCGCCAGGGGAAAGGGACCGCTATTCAGTCCTCCCTGCGCACGACTGTGAGCAGCCACAAGGTTACCTACTCTACCCTGAGAGACCAGGTAGTTTCCGCCGTTCTGAATATAACTCCCCAGCTCGTCGAGCAGCAGGCCTATTTTCTCATGAATAATTTGTGGTGTAATCTTATCCAGCAGCTTGAAGGGAAGGCGGGAAAGGCGATCCCAGATCATTAGTTTATGCTGATCCTTCTCCCACTTCGCGATTTCGGCAAGCGCAACATGCAGCTGTTCTGGTGTCTCAAGATGCGAGGTGGTGTAGCTAATTTCTGTCATATCCATACCCCCATAGCTGTTATAGTGGTCCATCCTTAATTGTAGTTAGCATCCCCAATTCAGTGGGGTTATCATATCTTTAGTGTAACATAATGCGCCAGCAGTTCGAATTGGAAGCAAAGATGCTTCCTAGCCCTAACCAGAAAAAAACCATCCGAGATTTACACGGATGTTTACGCTTCAGTAAAGTTATATGGCAAAAACAGCCCCAGCTTCACTTACAAGCTAGGGCTGTCACAAGGTCCTTTCACTTATATCTTTTTCACAAATTCGGATTTCAGTTTCATAGCTCCAAAACCATCAATTTTACAATCAATATCATGATCTCCATCAATCAAACGGATGTTTTTCACTTTTGTCCCTATTTTGACAACTAATGAAGTGCCTTTGACTTTAAGGTCTTTGATTACGGTTATAGAGTCACCATCGGTTAAGACATTTCCATTCGCATCCTTGATTATCTTAGTATCTTCACTGGTTGTTGTATCTGCTCCTGCTGTCCATTCATGGGCACATTCCGGGCAGACCAACAAGCTCCCATCTTCATAAGTATATTCTGAGTTACATTTCGGGCAATGGGGTAAATCAATCATCAGCAATTCTCCATTCGTTATTGTTAGTTCTTATATATTCTGCCATAGTCTTTTCATATTGACAAACGCTATAAAATGGGACTGCCCCCGTTCGTGCATAATATCCTCCGCTAACGCTCAGGCTAATGATTAGCGCACTTAAGCGGCGCTTCAACTATCAGGAGGCGATACTCGAATGGCAAAACCGGATAATCGGGCAGATAATGTCGAGCATTTGCAGAACAGTATTCAGGATACACTGCGGAATCTAGATGAAGCTGAGGATTATTTAGAAGAATTCTCCTCTGAAATCAGCAGTGAGAAGCGTAGCCAAATCGAAGACAAGAATGAACGGCGCAGGGAGAGCATCAAAGGTTTTCGGGAGGAAGTGAAGGACGAAGCCGCGCATTCAGAGGAGTAGTGGTACAAAGGCGATCCCACCCAAGTTCAACTGGGGCAAGATCGCCTTTTTTTCAAAAGGTACGAATATCCGTCAATCACCTACCAACTTCTCCAAAACAGATAAACTTTCCTGGAGATACGCTTTATTTTTTTCGAGCCCTCTTTTCCTGCACCAAGCCACCGCACAGAAAGCATCATAGAAACTATAAAACGGTAATACTCTCTCCAGATCCAGCAGAGGACGAATGGTTTCATATCCTTGCAGATAAGGCAGCTTCACGCGCGGGTCTACTTCCCAAACATATGTATTGATTTTGGTAAAATCAATTTCCGAGGAACCCGCACGCGCACTCTCGTAATCAATGATCCCTACGACTTGGTTATCTTTGATTAAGATATTGCCAGGCCGGAAATCCATATGTACGACACAAGGGCCGTCAGGCTCGGGTAAAGCTGCAAATACACCGTCAAAGTGAGCCACACATTTCGCAAATAACTCAGGCTTGAGGATTTCCTGACAAGGTTCCTGCCACTTCTCAAAATTACCTTTTATATATAATCTCCAATTATTATCTTCAAGCGTTCTGAACCCCGCAGTTTCTTGAACACCATAACCCGGCATAGTCACATTGTGCAGCTTGGCATGAACCACCCCGATTTGATACGCAAGCTGCTGATCCACCACACCAGTGCAAGGCATGCCCTCAATGGCTGACAAAAGCAATGCACCCGCAGTCCTGTCGTCTCCATCCCAAATGTCCAGCACCTTCGGAACGGGGATAATCCCTGTTAACTTTTCCAACATCTCATATTCACGAAATAATTTGTCCTTATTAAAAGGGATCTTCACATAGACGTCTTCTTGGTCCACAAGCGTAAGCTTATATACTTCAGAACTATACGACTCAGGAACCTCGGCTATATGCAGGACATTGAGCTTAAACTTTCCAATGATTTCCTGAATGGAATTCATCCGACATCTTGTCCAATTCTATAATGAAGCAGGGCTACTCCTGACTTGAAGCTCTTTGTTTCTAGCAGTACAAGCTTAGTTCTCTGGACATCTTTAAAAAGCAGCTTGCCCCCACCCACAACAACTGGCATGACAAGGAGCAAGTATTCATCAATCAAACCTTCCTGCGCAAGCTGCTGCACGAGTGTACCGCTGCCAAATATCGTAATATCCGCACCTTCGTCTGTCTTTAACTTTCGTACTTCTTCTGCTAGATTGTCGTGTAACAGCTTGGAGTTCTCCCAGGTTACTTCGGTCAGCGTTGTGGAGAATACCACCTTAGTCATCTGATTCAATTCCTCTGCCATTCGCCGGGCTCCTTCGGGAGCGTTGGAATTTCTGGCGACATGGGGCCAATAGCTCTCAAACATCTGATAGGTTGCTCTGCCAAATAATATCGTGTCCGGATTCATCAGCTCATGTGAGGTTTTGTCGACCTCGGGGTCATGGATAAACCAATCGATTTCTCCATTGGGTCCTGTATAATAACCATCTAGAGACATACTGTTAAATACGATAATTTTCCTCATAAGCTCACCCTTTCTTTATACATAAATCTGGTGATATAAAGGCAATATAATTCCTTAGTAACATTCCTTTCACTTACTATATAATATTTCACCACTTACGTAAGCGTATTTATTCAGTTATACTTTTCTTGAATTCTTCTACATCTGCAAACCGGATTACCCAATCACTAAGGAGGACGTTATTCATGAAGACAATGAAACTAGGTACCAGCACATTAGAGGTGCCAGTTGTAGCAGTCGGCTGCATGCGTATTAATTCGCTTGAGAAAGCCGAGGCTGAACAATTTATTCAAACTGCCTTGGACGAAGGTGCCAATTTCTTCGACCATGCAGATATATACGGCGCTGGGGCCTGTGAGGAAATATTCGCAGATGCCATCCATATGAATGCCAATATTCGTGAAAAGATTATCCTGCAATCCAAATGCGGCATTCGCAAAGGAATGTTCGACTTCTCCAAAGAACATATCTTGGAGTCTGTAGACAACATTCTGGCGCGTCTGAAAACCGAATATCTGGATGTTCTACTTCTGCATCGCCCGGATACCTTGGTAGAACCGGATGAAGTAGCAGAAGCCTTTAATATCCTGGAAAGCTCAGGAAAAGTAAGACACTTCGGCGTATCCAATCAGACTCCAATGCAGATCCAACTGCTGCAGAAATCGGTGAAACAACCGATTGTTGCCAACCAGCTGCAATTAAGTATCACTAACGCCAATATGATCTCCCAAGGCTTTAATGTGAATATGGATAATCACTCCGCCGTTAACCGTGATGGCCTCATTCTGGATTATTGTAGACTGAACGATATCACGATTCAACCTTGGTCGCCGTTCCAATACGGATTCTTTGAAGGTGTGTTCCTGGGAAGCGACAAATTCCCGGAATTGAACCAAAAGATTGATGAAATTGCCACCAAATATGAAGTAAGTAACACCACA
Source organism: Paenibacillus monticola (assembly GCF_009664975.1). Lineage (GTDB taxonomy): Bacteria > Bacillota > Bacilli > Paenibacillales > Paenibacillaceae > Paenibacillus_AQ > Paenibacillus_AQ monticola. The sequence goes on along the minus strand of NZ_WJXB01000004.1, from coordinate 81,363 downwards.
ATTGCCATCGCTTGGATTTTGCGTCATCCGGCACATATGCAACCGGTCATCGGCACGATGAACATTGATCGCCTAAAGGATTGCATTAAGGCTAGTGAAGTTCAGCTTACTCGTGAAGAATGGTATGCTATCTTCCTTGCAGCAGGCAATATACTTCCATAAGTGCAAGAGATTATTTTATTGTAGAACAAATAAAGCAAACTCCGTCTAAGCGACTGAGTTTGCTTTATTTTTTTGCGAGAGAAGTAGACTCCTCCCTTCTAAATCACTCCGCTATATCAACTTCTTTATCTCCGTGGACCCATCGTCTATACTAAATTTACTAGCCGAACGTGAGCAGCGGAGGTGTCCTATTCCTATGAATCTAACAGAAAAGGTAGCAGAACTGCCTTTATCGCCCGGCGTATATCTGATGAAGGATAGTCTGGGGCATATCATTTATGTCGGCAAAGCCAAACGACTGAAGAAAAGAGTGCAATCCTATTTCTACAACTCCACCGGGCATTCCCCTAAAGTGAAGCAGCTGGTAAGAAACATTAAGGATCTCGATTATATTGTCACCGATACGGAATTTGAGGCCTTTATGCTGGAATGCCACTTAATTAAAGAGATCAAGCCCATGTACAATAAAAAAATGAAGAATCCGTTGGCCTATACCTACATCGCGGTTCGAATGGACAGACTTTATCGGCAGCTTGAAGTCACCTATGACTCCAATGATGATGAGCACAGCCTATACTTCGGACCCTACACCAGCAGGAGCACCGTGGAAAGAGCCGTATTAGGCATCAAGGAGAACCAGAAAATCCTTTGCAGCAGCCCCCGTAACAAGAATACGCTCTGCCTTAACCACGCTCTTGGCTTATGCCTGGGAATGTGCGCAGGCGGGGAAGCTCTGGAGAAATACAATGAAATCATAGATAGAATTATCGCTCTGCTACATGGATTGGATACGAGCATATTAAGCGATCTGGAGTGGCGCATGAGTCAGGCTGCGGAGAAATACGATTTTGAGACTGCGGCCAAATACCGGGACTATACCGGAGCAGTCAGCTCTCTGCTGCAAAAAGAGAAGGTCATCGGCTTCACTGAAGAGAACAAGAATATCGTTGTGTTGGAACCTATGAATGAGTATAACCTCAAGCTTATTCTGATCAAAGGCAGTGTCATCCTCTATCATGCTAAGCTGGACACCGAAAGCGCTGACCCGAAGCAGCTTCATGCCGTCATACAGTCTGCCATTACAGACCAGTTCATGAATCAAGGGGTCGAGGTTAGGGAAGAACTCAGCCGGCATAAGCTTGACGAAGCTCAGATCATCTACAGTTATTTAAAAAGCAGCTCCGGCAGCTATCTCATCATTCCTGACGAATGGTTGGTCTCGACGACTCACCCTGACTTGGATGAAGCGGTTCATGAGATGTTGAAGAGCTATTTTAGGCTTCCCGTTTCTTGATCAGGTCTCCTGCATCCTACATAACAAAAGGAGGACGGTGACTCACAGATAACAATCAAAGAAGCTGCCGCGGATGCGCCAGCTTCTTTGATTGTTATACTATAACCCGGTCATTACATCGGGCTGCCACCTTCACCATCAGGCATAGTGCCTTGACCCGCACCACCTTCAGGTCTAGTTCCTCTACCGCCACCGCCGCCACCAGGTCCACCCATGGTGTTGCCGCCAGTTGTTACTCCCGATTCGTTCAAGTAGGTTACGCTGCTGGAGATGTCGAAGGCTACTACCTTTGTTCCTCCTGCATATTCCCCATCCGTATACAATCCGCTCGCTTCGCTACCTGTGGATGTTCCGCCTGTATAGAGAGTATAAGAACCTCCCTCTTGCAGATCCGGTGAGTTAATCACTACGGTTTGATAAGTCTTGGACGGTGCAAAGGTCAGGATATTGTTGCCCTCGCTGTCTTCCAGATGAACCATCGTTCCAGCCTGCTGTGTTTCTGTGAAAGTCATACTGACTGAGAATTGGCTGGATTCTTCACCAGGCGCTTGAGCCATTCCTGAACTGCCCGCCGCTACCAGAAATCCACCGCTCATCACGAAGGTACCGTCATAATCCAAGGTGCCGTTGCCACTATTGGTAGGTCCATTGGCAATCACAGTACCACCGGTCATTGTGATCGATCCATTCGAATCTAGACCATCACCTGTTGAATCTACGGTTAAATATCCGCCGCTGATGGTGAGCATGTTGCTGCCGGAGCTGGTAAATTGATCTTGTGTTTGAGTTCCTGTGGTAGATGTTTCGTCGTTGCCTCCCGATACATTTACTCCGTCATCGGAAGCAACCACATGGATTTCACCGCCTGCAATCGTGATATTCCCGCCTTCGATCCCTTCATAACTCTTGGTGATATCAATGGTTCCGCCTATGATTGCCAACAGGGCATCTGCATGAATTCCGTCGTCGCCAGCAGTAACCTTGAAATCTCCGGCCGTTATCGAAACATTACTGTTACTATGCACCGCGTCATCTGCGGAATCAATCGTAAAGCTGCCCCCATTAACCGTAATGTCTCCACCGGCTTTCAGCCCTTTAGTGCTAGTCGATTCGGTTTCTGTTGTTGCTGTTGTTTCTGTCGTTTCTGTTGTCGTTGTCACAGCACTGGATTCGGGGTTCTTATTCCCTCCCATGCCCATGCCGCCTGGGCCCTGATCGCCCATCTTCACATCAGCGTTCACATGGCCTCCACCTGTGACCAGCGTGTAGGTACCGCCGTCAATGACAACTGAGGTCTCCGCTTGAATGCCGTCGTTTACGGCTGTAATATCAAATGTACCTGCCGCAATGGCAATAAAACCTTTGGAAGTATCCTCGTCATTTGTTGATTTGATGCCGTCTCCTCCAGCATTGATAGTAAGCTTCCCGTCCTGAACGGCGACGAGATCTTTGCCTACAATGCCGTCGTCTGCAGCTTGAACCTCAATCGTACCCGACATGATTTTCAGATCGTCTTTACTTGATATTCCATCGTTATAGTTGGCCGTAACCGTCAGCTTGCCCGTTCCATTGATCGTTAGATCCGATTTGCTGAAGATCGCCGCACTTGGCTCATCGGTGGAATCATCGGCGAACACATAGGTTGGTCCATCTGTAACGCTGTTCTCCGTACCCTCTTGCAGCGTAATGATCGTCTTATCCGCTTCTTTAATGTAGATTGGGGCGCTGTTACTGTCATGAAGCTCTGCTCCGTTTAATACCAAACGAACCGTTCCCTCATCCTGAACATCGACGACAACTTGCCCCTCACTCAGTGTTCCGCTGAGGACATAAGTTCCTGCTGCTGTAATCGTCACCGATCCATCCTTCGCTGTAGCTCCGGAACCATCAACAACAACACTTGTTCCATTTAGAGCAATAGCTGTTGAATTGTCGGCGCTCCACTCTGTAGTGGAATCCTCCTCGTCGAACGTTACCAGATCCGCCAGCTTGATACTGGCTAGTTGTACATTAGAAGTTGTCCCGTTCTGTGTAGTCGTTATTGCTGTTGCCGCTGCACTAGAGGTGTCAGAGGCTGTCGTATTGCTGCTGCAGGCCGATATTACAGCGATACACAACAGCACCAGCCCTATTTTACCGTTCTTTATTAAGTTCTTCATATCTTATCAATCCCTTCAAATTTTAATAGTCAGTGGTAGTTGGATTCATGGTTAGCGAGAGATCCAGATTGCCGTTCCGGCAGCGGATAGCATCAAGTAATTCCTTCTGGCTCGTGTGCTCATCGATGGTTACCGCGTAGACCAGTTCATATAAGCTGCCAAGCTCGGTGGTTCTAATCTTTTTAAGCTCGTATCCAACGTTGTATTTGGCAAAAACTTCATTAAAGGCTTCCTCATATCCCAGATCCTCCGGGATGGTTACTTTCAGTGTTTTCTGTAGGGATGTTCTTACGCCAAACTTCGTGCGGTTAAGGATAAACATCAGTACGCACAAGATAAGTGTGAATAATACAGCGTACCCGAATGATCCAACCCCGCAGGCAAGTCCGGACGCCATGGTGAACAGTACAAATGTGATATCCTTCGGATCGCCTGGTGCGCTTCTGAAGCGAATGATGGAGAAGGCACCGGCAAGGCTGAAGGCTCTGGCTACGTTGCTGCCGATCAGTAGAATGATGATCGCGACAATTACCGGCAGCAGCACCATCGTAAGTGTGAAGCTTTGCGAATAACTTGCCGGATTAGTTTTCATGTAGGTATAGCTAATGATTCCGCCTAGTGCTATGGATATAACAATGGTTAGAATCGCATTGGTGAATGTTAATTCCGTACTAGTCAAAGCTGCGGAAAAGATGGAATCAAGCATAGAGAGCACTCTCACTTTCTATTCTGCTGTTCTTCAGCATTTTTTTGTACTCGTTGCCATACTTGGAGAAGCTGGTACGGTACATTTGATGTTCAGAGAGCATTTTTGCCAACCATACCGGAATCGTCTTCTCGGCCTTGACCTCCATCAACCATTGTCCCGGCTCCAGCAAGAGTTCGCCATAAGTACCTTGTTCCAGCTGAAGATCATACCGTCTGTATCTTATATTGGTGTCGAACGTAATTCTCAAATCACGGTTTTCTTTACTGAACAGCGCCTTCCGGTCATAGGACAGATACAACTTGGGCTGTAAATCATACCGTGTTAGGAAGTATTTGATTTCTTCAATGACCTGCTTGTTCATGTAGTCTTTGTATTCCGGCTCCACACCCGTGCGGACAAAATCATAAGCTTCATTTAATTGAAGCGAAGTTCTTCTTTTGTTGACCAGACCGAACACCTTTTTCTTGATTTCCAGATACACTCTCGTATCCTGATTCGGGATACCGTAAGCTCTTATCCGAAGTTTTTCCTTATATTTCGGCTTCGCTAGGCTATTCCGGATCAAAGCATCATGTGCGGTGTCATAATACATATTAGTGATGGAATAAAACTCATGCTGCTTGTTGTAATTGTCCAGTTCCATATATTCAAGCAGTTGGTTGTAGAATTTGTAGTAAGACTCACTATCGAGCAAGTATTTGTTCTCATAACGGTTAAACACTTCAATAGCCATAGGGGTTCAGATCCTTTCAGTTTAGGTAGGTCTTCTGTGTTATCTCGCTTGCTTATGAATGTATCTTAGTCCCCGAACCTTTAATGAATCTTAAATGAGTTTACACTGCGTTAATCCTTTTACATTGGTTTAACAATTCTGCATGTGCCTACTATAGAAGCCGAAATAGGACTCTTCCAAACGAGGTGTTGATTGTAACTGCGGTGAATGTTGGACTTCCGGCCGCTGTTGTCTCCAGATTTCTTGATTTATACCGCTGCTCGCGGATGAAATCCGGAGACAAAGGCGGACGCTACCGCTCCTCCAGTTCCAAAATTCCCCTCCGTTACTTCTCACCTTGTTGTCCGTTTCCCTTATTCAGCTTCTATTTAGTCACCTTCATTAAGGTTGACTAAAGGTAAACTTGCTATAATGACGTAAGTAAACAAGTACACAACCTATGCAGAGGATGGGCAAACCCATGAGGATACTAATAGTAGAAGACGAGCTTCATCTTGCGGAAGCCTTAACTCAAATATTAAAAAAACATAATTACTCCGTAGACGCAGTCCATGATGGCAGATCCGGTCTGGATCACGCGTTAAGCGGGATATATGATTTGTTGCTGCTCGACATTATGATGCCTGAAATGGATGGAATCAGCGTGTTGAAGGCGCTCCGCCAAGAGGGAGTATCCACCCCAGTAATCCTTCTTACCGCCAAGGGGGAAATCACGGATATGGTGACGGGGCTGGACTATGGAGCCGATGACTATATAGCCAAACCTTTCTCGTCAGAGGAATTATTGGCAAGAATACGGGCAGCGCTACGACGTAAAGGTGAAGTGATCCCTGACGATGCCTTAAAGTTTGGGGATATCGAACTCAATACGGCGAACCCGAAGCTATCTGTCAAAGGGAAAGAGATCAAGATGAATTTGAAGGAATGTGAATTGCTGGAGCTACTGATATTAAGGAAACAGGCCGTAACTTCCAAAGAGCAGATTATTGAGAAGTTATGGGGCTTTGATTCGGAGGCAGAACATAACAATGTGGAGGTTTATATCTCTTTTTTGCGAAAAAAACTGACCTTCTTGAATTCGGCGGTACGCATTAATACGATTAGAAATGTAGGATATGTATTAGAGGTGACCACATGATGTTTACGAAGCTCAGAAATCGGTTTCTTATTGTTAACCTAGTCACCATCTCTGTGATGATGCTGATTGCCTTCACCACCATTTACGTAATTACTTATCGGAATGTGCAAAATGATATCGATATGGATCTTCACAGAATCATGGATTTCCATCAACAATCCCCTGGTGATTCTGGTCGACAAGGCTCTACCAAAGGTTCTTCTCTATTACCGACTAAGGACAATGGGTTTATGGATAACGGGAACCCCCCTCCGGAACGGTCCGTTTCATTCACGCTGCAAACGGATAAAGCAGGGACTCGTACAGCCACTATCTCTCAACTCGATATGGATGATGAGTTCTATGCCTCTGCGTTACAGGAAGCCGTAGCCATGAACAAGGACAACGGGAAGTTCTCACTGGACGGGAGCCAGTGGATCTTCAACATACAACATACGAATGAAGGGGCCATGCTTGTCTTTCTTGACATCACTGCCCAGCAGAATATCCTGACGAATTTAATCTATACTTTCGCTGTTGTTGGATTGGTGATGCTGATTATCCTATACTTCACTAGCCGGTTCTTCGCCAACCGTTCAATTACACCGGTCAAGGAAGCATTCGATAAACAAAAGCAGTTTATTGCCGATGCTTCCCATGAACTAAAGACTCCGCTCACCATCATTAACACCAATGCGGATGTTCTCTTATCCAATCCAGAAGACACGATTCATAATCAGGCCAAATGGCTGCACTATATCAAATCGGAAACAGAGAGAATGGCCAGACTGACCAATGACCTTTTATACTTGACTGAAATGGATGATTCCAGAGCAAATATGGTCTTTTCGAAGTTCAATATGAGCGAGGCTGTTGAGAATATTATTTTAACGATGGAAGCCGTGATCTTTGAGAAGCATGTGTCCCTTGACTATGAGATTGAACCTGACTTGATGGTGCAAGGCAACAGTGAACAAATCAAGCAAGTGGTCATGATCCTCGTAGACAATGCCGTGAAATATACGAATCCCAAGGGCTCCGTAACCCTGTCGCTCAAAAAACAGCATAACGATATTATGCTCTCGGTTACCAATACCGGTGAGGGCATTGCTGCGGAACATCTGACCCGAATCTTTGATCGATTCTACCGTACCGATGCTTCCCGAGCACGCAAACAGGGAGGTTATGGGCTAGGTCTAGCCATCGCCAAATCCATCATTGATCAACACAAGGGTAAGATTCACGCCAAAAGCACCGTCGGTGAATCGACCACGTTCTATGTTCAACTTTCTTGAGAAGGTTTGGTTGGAATTAGAGTTTAACCCGAAAGGTGGAGGTTAATATGACTGACATACAAGAATCAAGAGCCCTCTTAACGAAAGAAGACCTAGTTCATCACTTTAAAAGCTGCGGGCTGATGGAAGGACAAAGCATATTTGTTCATGCTTCGCTAAGCAAGCTGGGGTTTGTCGTTGGAGGAGCCGAAACGTTAATTCGGTCTCTTCTAGAAATTGTAGGAACAGAAGGAACCTTGATGATGCCTTCCCAAACTTGGAAGAATCTCGATCCTTCAACGGGTGTACACTGGAAAGAACCTGTAGAATGGTGGCCTATTATTCGGGAACACTGGCCTGCCTATGATAAGGATATTACCCCGGCAATCGGTATGGGCGTCGTGGCCGAAATGTTTCGCAAATGGCCGGGAGCCAAAAGGTCGGATCACCCTGCACGATCCATAGCCGCGGTAGGCAAGCATGCTGCATATATTACAAATACTCATGATTTAAGCAATATTTTTGGTGATGACTCCCCATTGGATAAATTATATCAGCTGAATGGTTACGTACTGTTAATAGGCGTTGGCCATGATAAAAATACATCTCTGCATTTAGCCGAAACCAGAGCCGACTTCCCTGCGAAGCAAAGGGTCAACGAAAGCAGTGCGATCATGGCTGACGGCACTCGCAAATGGGTGACCTACCAAACCCTAGCTGTGGACGACAGCGATTTTGTCTCATTAGGGGAAGAATACGAGAAGGAAAAAAACATTAGGATACATCAAATCGGGAATGCTGATATCCGATTTTTGGAACAGAGGCCGCTTGTCGATTGGGCTGCTGCCTGGATGGAGAGACATAGGGTCTAATAACATCCGACCATACGGCAAACCTCTTTCACTGCAAGTACCGTCTATCTTGACCCGCACTCCCCCTCAGGTCTCAGGCTCGTACTCACTTAATTTCCCTTCGTAGATCAACTGCAGCCGATCACTTTGCCGAAAATCATCCGGTGTAACGAGTGCAGGCAGCTTGTTCCATAACTTAATACCTGACCTTACTAGTATTTCCGCAACAAATTGCGAACAAAAGTAGGAGTTACTAAATTCCACCGGTTCCTTGAGTGCGATGCCGACCAGTCCCAGAAAGTTATAGAGATACTTTTGACGACTTCGAATAAAGATGTGCAGAACCCGCTTCATTTTCTCGACCTCGCGGTCAGATACCTGAAGCTCATAGATAACGCATGTCGTATTCGGATACTTACTGAACGTGCCTGTCTTGAGATCCTCCTGCACAAATCCGCCATTCAGGGGATTGTTAGGATGCTTTCTCCCAAAGCTGTACAACTCAGACAGTTCCCGGTTAAAGGAGATCGAGGCATGATTGTATGGTGCTTTCGTATAGCCTTGAATGATCTTCGTAAAAAATGTTCCGGTATTCGTAAGCAAGATAAAGACCGATCGATCAGCTTCCATTTACAAAATTTCCCCTTATCAAGTCTGAATTATTCCTTCATAATAAGAAGAAATGAATATACCGTCCACTTAAGGACGGTATTCGTCTCTTCGAAAAATATAAGGATAAAGTATAACGTGAAACCTACAATTTCTTATATTTTAGCATATGATCCCTTTAATGGAATCCTACCCTTACGACAAGTTGGTGATTTGGAAATGGACCGCTCGCTATCCACGTTAATTCTAATTTTCGCAGCCCTTTCGGCCATCCAACTCATTTATTATGGGGTGAGCAGAGTACAGCCGAACAAAGACTATACCGGCATTGGATTTCGCATTAAGACCTGGTGGGGCATGCTCTTCATCTTTTGCTTAGCTACCTTATTCAACCCAGTCATTTCGCTGCTGTCCCTAATGGTACTCACCTTCTTCGCGCTTAAGGAATATTTCTCCATGATTAAATCGCGAAAAGCCGACCGCAGACTGTTTCTGTGGGCATACTTGTCAATTCCCTTGCAGTTCTACTGGATTTACATTGAGTGGTACGGGATGTTTATTGTCTTTATTCCTGTCTATATCTTTTTGCTTCTGCCACTTCCCCGATTGATCAACAAAGGAACGGTTGGATTTCTGCGCAGCGTCAGCCAAGCCCAGTGGGGACTTATGCTGATGGTCTTCGGGCTTAGTCATCTGGCTTATTTTCAATTTGCTACACCGGAGTACGGGGCAGGACTTGTGTTGTTTCTAGTGGTGTTGACGCAGCTGAATGATGTTGTCCATTATCTGGCCTCAATCTATTTCGGTAAGCGAAAAATAGTCCCCACGTCCAACCCGCAATTAACTTGGGAAGGCTTCGCCTGCGCTTTTCTTGTCACCACAGGGGTATCCTATCTAATCTATCCCTACCTGACACCACTTGACCCGACCTTCGGGCTCTTTTCCGGCATGTTGATCAGCCTAAGCGGTTTCTTCGGCAGCTTAACCGTCTCCGTGCTGAAGCGGGATTTGTTAATCGGCGATGACGACAAGTTCGTTGCTTTGAAAAAAAGTTACTTAAGCCGGGTAGACAGTCTGACCTATACCGCACCCGTCTTTTTCCATGTGATTCGTTATTTTTTCGATTTCATGTAACGCAAAAAAAATAACAGGCCGCCGTATAGCAGCCTGTTATTTTGTATTAACTATGCTTATCGAGACCTTTGTTACGGCCATTATCCGCTCCATCACCAAGCAGACCATTATAACCATCTCCCCAAGTCCATACACTACCATCCTCTTTTAGCGCAATTGTAGTATTGCCACCACCGGTAATATCCAGAACATTCGTCAAGCCACTAATGATGGCCGGAATACTCGTATTGTCGTAATTTCCAAACCCAAGCTGCCCGTCTCCATTGTAACCCCAAGAATAAATATTTCCGTCCACATCTTGAGCAAAGGAGTTATAAATCCCTACACTTATTAGGGAAATATCGGACCGCCTCCTTATAGATATGAGTTATCTCATACTTGTTAAGGAGAATTATATCTTTACCCAATGACAAGAAAATGACAAACTTCGACAAAAAAAGCCCCTTAATCGACGTAGGGACTTTGTTTCTCGTGAAAATTAGGAATTAATTTCTGATTTCATAAAACCAGACGAATGCCGGTTCTGAGGAAGATTAAGTATCACTGTTAGAGCAGGATTCTGTTTTCCATTATATTCTTTATACTGATATGAGACTTTTACTTCTATGGCATCTCTTCAAAAATCAACGATCTCTTGGCAATCCTCAGTTTTTATAAGAATGAAAGTGGTCGTACCGCGGTTCGTTGCTTAATTAGCCAATAACCTCTTCATAATCGCTTTCTTTACCAATTCAGGCAGCTTCGTGCCAACGTTTACGTGGGTATCCGTGAAAGTCTGGAGACTCAAACCAATATCTCTTCCTGCAATTTACGAAGGTAGACGGGATTAGTCAGGCAAGAAGTAATCGTCATGTTCCATTCCGCTAGGTAACGACTCGCTTCCGCTCGATAGAACAAGCGGTCCGCCAACACAGGGAAGGCATATTCTCCTTCGGTCTCCACGACCCATTCCTGTTCTACACCACGGTCAGACCATAGCTGTACACGATCTCCTGCCGCACCAATCACCTTTACCGCCAGTTCAAATCTCTGCTGTTGGTCCACAATCACCGTGTCACCCACCCCTGCCTCCCCGATGGACAAATCGATGAAAGTCTCGTTCGTATTGAAAGAAAGCACCACATGCCCGGCCCTGATTCCACGAAGAATCGCATCCTTCGATTCCGCTGCCGAACGGACATAAGACGTAGGCGTTCCATGCGCGACATGGAGATCAAGTCTATGGGTGTCACTTCCCCCAACTGCGATAAGCTTGCGACCGGAAACCAATTGCTGGTGCCACCAGCGAACGGCTGTCTCGTTAATCGGACGCCAAGGTCCATTCCACACCTCGATAGCGTCATAAGGCAAGTCAAATCCTAATTCCCAAGGGCAGTTGGAGCAGAATGGGTGATTTAAGGAAATGAATGCGCCATGGTCCGCCGCCCGCTGCAATGTAGCAACTGCCTGCTCTGATGTTAAGATACGGAAGTCATCCAGCGCGTCTAATTCCCCCAACAGGTTGCAATGTCCCTTGTAGCTGGTCAGTTCCACTCCGGGAATGAGCACAATCTGATCATCGGCAGCCAATGTAGAAAAATTCTGTGAGGCATTATTGTGATCTGTGAAGGCCATGAACTCAAGCCCCTTTTCCTTGCACGACTCAATGGCCTCCGCGATCGTATAGGTACCGTCACTGTGGACGCTATGCATATGCAAGTCGCCTTTCATCCAGCGCGGGTGCTCACGAAAGAGCTTCAACTCAATCCTAACCTCGCACCCACCTTCTGGCACGCGGTAGGCACCCAGAAGGACATTCCATTCGCCCGCCAGTATCGGACCAGCCAAATAACCGGGTGTCGCTTTGCCGAGACCGACAAAGAAGGAGTCCCTGGCCCCGCCGCTCCAACCCATGATTCGTTCCGGAGAACGGAGTCCGATATCAATTACAGTTGTGCCATCCTGATGCTCGTACGTATACTTCACTTCGATCCGTTCAACAAAACTGTCGACTGCAAAGGGAACCTCGATATACGTCTTTTCTTCTTCTTTAGCAATCGATCTGTGCAAGGAAAGAGTCGAGAGAATCTCCAAGACATTTCACCCTTTCTATTCTTTGTTCGCACCTAACATAAGTCCTTTCATGAAATATCTCTGAATGAAAGGGTATACTGCCAGCAAAGGGATAATCGAAATCAGGATCCCGGCCATTCGAACGTTCGTCGTGATCAGGAGATTGCTTGATGTGGCACTCGCATCCGTAATCATCGACTTGAGCGCCACCTGAAGCGTTATCTTGGAACTGTCATTTATGAACAGAACCGGAGCACTCAGCATGTTCCAGCGACTCACAAATTCGAACAACATGATTGTAGCAACCCCAGTTTTCGCCAGACGCATATAGATCGTCGTGAAGATGCGAAACATCCCCAAGCCGTCAATCTGCGCGGATTCGCACATCTCGTAAGGGACGCTCAGGAAGAAATTGCGCATAAGCAGGATCGAGAAGCCGGAGATCATCCCTGATAAGACTAGGGAACTTAGTGTATTGATGAGATGCAAATCTTTATTCACCAAATAGAGCGGAATCATGATCGCGTCCTGCGGAATCATCATTGTCAGCAGGACGAAGGAAATCATAAATTTCTTGCCCGGCAAATGCGGTTGAATGAGCACAAATCCCGCCAAGCTGGACAGCAGAACATGAAGAATCGTACCGGAAACGGTGACGATTACACTGTTCATGAATGGACGCCGGAGATCCAAACTATTCCACACCGTGCTGAATCCTTCTATACTGAAATCTTTCGGAAACAGGATGATCTCAGGCTTCATCGAAGCCATCCCAGATGAGAAGGCCAGCGCGACTACATTTGCAAAAGGGATAATCATCGTCAGCATCAGCAAGATCAGGAACGCCGCGTTCAGGACATCAAACGTCCTGTTTCTCCAGCCCCTTCTCTCCAATCGTTCGATATCCATTGTTACACCTCATCAAAACGCGTCATTTTTCTAACCACAGAAGTGAGCAGCAGCGTGAATAAAACAACGAAGAAGCTGGCTGCCGCCGCAGGACCTATACGGATCTCCATAATTCCTTTCTGGAACGTATACACCATGAGCACATCGACCTTGCTGGCAATCGCCGGGTTTCGCATCACAAAGATTTGATCAAAAATCCGGAAAATCCCCAATGTATTAAGCAGCAGGATTACCTTCATCGTGTTCATCAACTGCGGCAGCGTCACATAGTGCACTTGCTGCCACCTTGTCGCCTCGTCCATTCGCGCGGCCTCGTATAGGGTGGGACTAATGCCTGCGATGCCTGCCAGGAACAAAATGCAGTTGTAGCCCATATCCTTCCACACAGCCGAACCAATCATTATCATTCGGGCCCAGGTTTCTTCTGCCATAAAGTTAATTGGCTGGATACCAAATATTTTGATCAACAGTAAATTAACAAGTCCGCTGTCGGGGGACAGGAGGAAGATGAAAATCCCCCCAATGACCACCCAAGATAACAAATGCGGAACGTACAGCACGAGTTGCGCGGTTTTCTTGAACCAACTCTTCATGACTTCGTTCAAAGAGAGTGCTAGAATCAGCGGGGCGATAAAACCGAAGATGAGAATTCCCCCGCCTATATATAACGTATTCCATAGGGCATCCCAAAAGCTCGGATCATGTAAAACCTGATTATAATTGTCGAATCCGATATAAGGCCGCTCACCCATTAGTTTGTAGTCCTGGAAACTGGTCTGGAGCCCTTTCACAAGCGGATAATAAGCGAACAAGGCAAAATAGATGATAACCGGAAACATCATGACGTAAAATATGGAGTTCTTCTTGATCATTCTCATGGCTGTTCCACCTCCTGCCTCCAGATGAAGTCCTATGACCCATGAGGAAGCTACAATATATTCCCGCCCGTCACTCCGGAATGTTCCCGATGATTAGTCGATTAAATTCGCAGCCTTCAATTCTTTCTGCATCTGTTCAACCGCGTCCTTCGCCGGCATCTGGCCCGCCATTGCCTTAAGCGCGTAGTTCGTCACGATTTTCTCGGCATCCGGCCAAGTAGACAGAGAAAGTTCGAGGGTCGCATACTGCTTGGACAACGCCATCGCTTCTTCGACACCAGGCAGAGCAGGGAACAGCGGCTTAACCGTGGAGTTGTACCAATATGGAACGCCGTGATCCATATTTGCCTCCTTACCGGTTTCTGTCAGTGAATACCCATTGCTGTCCACGATATAGTCGAGATCTTGAACGCCCAAACTCCCGAGAATAATACCATCTTCCGTATTCCAGAATTCAAGGAATTTCTTGGCTGCTTCCGGATGAGGTGCATTTGCCGGAATAATCCAGAAATCCGGGTCTCCCCGGCGCATGATAATCGTACCGTCTGCAGCCTCGAGACTCACCATACCCGCTGCCTGGAAAGCCGTGTTCGCATCTTCCTGCTTTTTCAAATTATTGAACATCCCCACCCAGGCATCCCAATATGTGACCATCCCGACACGGTCGGTGAGAAACAGGTTACGCATTTTAGCTGTATCGTTCGTAATGAAATTAGGATCCATAATGCCTTCCTTTACGAGCTTGGCGAACCATTCGTACATCGGAATCGCAGCATCGGTTGCATAAGGAATCGTACGTTTACCGTCCTCCATCACATACCTGTATTTCAATCCGGCTGAGCTCATAATGCCTTGGATATCATAAAGTCCCGAAGTGCTCAATCCGTAGGTGTCCGCTTGGCCGTTCCCGTCTGGGTCTTCTTCCTTGAATGCCTTTAAGATGGTGTAAAGCTCATCTAGCGTCTTCGGTTCCTGCAGGTTCAGCTTGTTCAGCCAATCTTTACGGACGATAGGCATCGTCGCGCCCTGGAATTTGGAGAAGACCCCATAGATCTTGCCATCCGGACCTTTAAGTTGATCCCATTCACCAGTTGGGATAACTGCAGGATCCGAAAGCACCTTGGAGCTTTGCACGAAATCGGTCAGATCGGTAACAACCCCTTGATTGAAGAATGCATCCAGCTTAGCCAAGTCACTGACTTCGATCAAATCATATTTTGCTCCCGAGCTGAGCGCGGTCAGCACCTTCTGATCATAGTCACTAGCAGGCTTGTCCAGCGTCACATCCAAACCAGTCTTGTCGCTGATCGCTTGCGCGAATTTCGTATTGCCTTCCGGCGTCTTTCCTCCAACGTTACCGGATAGAATCTCAAGCTTCATACCCGCCGTCGACTCCGTCGGAGCTGCCGATTCGGGCGTAGCCGGCGACGAAGATGTGTCGTTGTTGCTGCCACATGCGGACAAAAGCACGGTTCCGGCTAAGATCAAAGATACTGCAACGTTCTTCTTACTCATGATTAATTTCCTCCAAAGTTCGTAATGGGTGCAGCGCAGGAGCTGCGGATGACCATATCGGTTGGCACAATCGTTCTCTTAACTGTATTTACGTTTCCTGTCATCTGTTCGATCAGCATGACTGCTGCTTCCCGCCCCAAGCGTTCGGCGTGAAGGCGGACACCTGTGAGCGGAGGCGTGAACTCTGGTGAGAACACGGAATCGTCACTGAACGCGAATACGGACAATTGACTTGGAATGTTGATTCTGAGCGATTCCGCCGCTTTATAAACACCGAGCGCCATGGTGTCTGTATCCGCAATGATAGCTGTAATTGCCTGATTTGCCTGAAGTGCCTTGAGCGTTGTCTCATAACCGAAATCGAGCGAAGAATTGTCCGGATCAGGTTTGTATACAATTCTATATGATGACTGTGGAAGCCCGGCTTCCTGGACAGCGGCAAGAAACCCACGGGCTCGGTCAACTGCGACAGTTCTATCTTTCGGCGCGTTTAGGAACAAGAAGTTCCGATGGCCAAGATCCAGCAAATAACGGGTGATTTGCTCGGTCATGCTTACGTTGTCATTGTCCACGTAAGAGATATGGTTCTCGAAGTCAGAGGAGGGCCTGCCTATCAAGACGATGGGCACATCTCCGGATAACCGTTCAATGATCCGTTCATCTTCGCTTTCCGGATTCAGCAAGATCTCTCCGTTAGCCGGGCCTGTAACCATGTGCTCCAACTTGTTCTGATAAGAATGTGATAGTGTATTGACGAGCAGCCTATAACCGTGCTCATAACAGACACTTAGAACACCATTCAGAAGAGAGAGGTGGAACTGGCTGAACTTGAATTTCTCTCCTTGAATATTAAGGCCGATAATGCGGGTCGACTTGTTCGCCAGGCTTCTTGCCCAATAATTAGGCTTGTAGTTAAGCACTTTCGCAGCCGCAAGTACTCGTTCCGTCACTTCTTTACTGATGGGTCTTTTCTTGCTGAATACGCTTGATACGGTGCCTTTTGAAACGCCTGATGCTTTCGCTACGTCATCGATGGTAGCCATAGGAAGAAAACCTCTCTTATCTCCTGCGAACGCAGTCTAATTTTCATGTTCTTATCCCATATCATTAAACCGGTTTAATGAAAGGACATACTTCCTCCCCTGATTCTGTTCTCACCATGAATCCTTGTCTCTTTGTATGCAGCTTTCTTTCCTACAGACTTCATATTAAACCGGTTTTATAAGACGAGTATTATCGAAATGTTATTTCTTTGTAATGTCAATATCCACCTACCAAGTCCAGTCCCTATTTCAAACCCCAATATACAGTTCTCCCGCTGTCTGTAATGGCAAATAAACCAAACAAAGAACGGGCTGATACCCTGTTTCAGGAATCAGCTGTTCCACATCATCTTGTCACACTAACAGCATTGTACACAGAAGAGCCCCTCCAGCTTTACGAAGCGGAGGGGCTCTCTCACATATTTTCTAATCTTAAATTATCTAACTGCCTTGGATTGCAGGATTACTCTCTTACCATCCTCTTCCGAAGGTTCCGTACGTTTAATGAAGAAAGAAAGGAGGAGACCGGCAATCCCAATTCCAACAATAAGAAGATACGCATCATTAATCCCCTGGATAGAAGCTTCCATGATCAAATGCTCCTTAGAAGAAGAGCCGCCTGCGCTCATCATATCCACAAGGTGGGTCTTGGTTCTGCTCGTCATCACCGTGATAAGTAAAGACGTACCTATCGCACCAGCGACCTGCTTTATGGTGTTGGAGATGGCTGTACCATGTGCATTCAGTCTTGATGGCAGTTGGTTCAGGCCCGCCGTTGTGATTGGCATCAGGAACATGGCCATCCCGAAGCGTCGTCCTGTGGACATTAGAACTAAATACGTATAACTGGTGGAATCCGTCAGATTAACGAACCCGATTGTAGTCACGATTGTAATAGCCATACCGATAATGGACAGCCATTTCGCTCCAAACCGATCGAATAACTTTCCTGTCACTGGCATCATAATTCCCATCAGAAGTGCGCCAGGGAGCATAAGCAAACCAGACTCCAGAGCTGTATATCCACGTGCATTCTGCAAATACAGGGGAAGCAGCATCATATCTGCATACATGACCATGGTAACCGCAATATTAATAACGGTCGTCAGGGAGAACATGCTATATTTGAACACTCTGAGATCAAGAAGGGGACTCTTGATGACCAACTGTCTCCAGGTAAACAAAATCAAGGAGACCACACCAGCAACAAGTAATAGAACCACTTCCGCGCTTGACCAACCTTTGCTTCCAGCACTACTGAAGCCGTAAAGAACAGCGCCGAATCCGATTGTTGAAAGAATGACACTCAGGATGTCAATCTTAGGATAGCTGCGTTCAGATACGTTTTTCAAATAAATAAAGGCAATACCAATAACAATAACAACGAATGGGATCATTCCATAAAACATCGTATTCCAGGAATAATGCTCCATAACATAACCGGCGAGCGTAGGCCCGATAGCAGGAGCAAAAATAATGGCGAAACCGACCAACCCCATCGCAGCTCCTCGCTTGTCAGGTGGGAATACAGTCAGGATTACGGTCATCAGTAGCGGCATAATAATACCTGCTCCAGCTGCTTGAATCAGGCGTCCTACCAGCAAAGCATCGAAGCTATGCGCCGTAGCCGAAACAATGGTTCCAGCTAGAAAAATAATCATGGAAGATTGAAATAGCTCACGGGTCGTAAACCGCTGCATTAAAAATGCGGTGATCGGAATAAGAATTCCGTTTACCAACATATAACCGGTCGTCAGCCATTGGGCAGTAGACGCCAAAATGTTAAAATCGACCATCAGCCCCGGTGTCGCGACGCTCATAATCGTCTGATTCAAAACGGCAATGAACGCCCCCAGAATCATAACAAACAACAGAGGACCTTTCTTAATAGAACTGCTGTCAAAAGCTGCTTGATTACTCATGTTGCTCAACTCCCTTTACATTCATCATGGAGCCAATCAACATGTTGTTGTATAATAGACTCAATGTTGAATTATAATCAACTCTCTTGTAATTCACAAGCAACATATTCCCGGAAAATGTTTATTAGTTTACGGTTGAAAGCAATCTGTTGTCTAATGGAAATATAATTTACAGATCGAACGAAATTGTCGTATAAATCATTTATGGGGAAAGGAACTGAGGCCTACCATGTCAACAACATCATCACGGACGGATCCGCGTGTCATTCGCACGCTTCAATTGATTCGAGATGCATTTATTGATTTGCTTCAGGAGATTGAATTTGAGAAAATAACCGTGAATCGTATTGCAGAACGCGCTACGATCAATCGGGCCACCTTCTATCTTCATTACCGGGATATACCGGATATGCTGGAGAGGATGGCCAATCAAATGATTGATGAAATTCAGGCTATCCTAAGTGATGCTCCGAATCAGACTCGTTTAGACATAGACATTGATTTGTCCGTATTGGTCAAACTGCTTGAGCATATCGCGGATAATTCGAAATTTTACAAGGTGCTGCTCGCTTCAAAACGTATACCTGTATTCACCGATCGCCTTACGAAGCTAATGGTTGATCTCATCACCAGCAGAGCCGAAAAAGCAGGCTCTTCTATATCTGTTTCCGGTGCAAGCGTTCCAATCGATATTGCAATCTGGCACGGTTCCTCCGCCTTCATTGGTACAATTGTCTATTGGCTTCGCAATGATATGCCCTACACGCCTCTTTTTCTCGCCAAGCAGCTTTTTCTATTGTTCCCGTTACATCAAAATACGATCCCTCTCGCCCCTTGAGCCACGCCCCCACTCCCTGAAACAGTCGAGTAGCCCAAAGGAGTTTCACCTTCAGGCTCTCATTACGGCTCTTATCA
The DNA here is from genome assembly GCF_009664975.1 of Paenibacillus monticola. Lineage (GTDB taxonomy): Bacteria > Bacillota > Bacilli > Paenibacillales > Paenibacillaceae > Paenibacillus_AQ > Paenibacillus_AQ monticola. The sequence goes on along the minus strand of NZ_WJXB01000004.1, from coordinate 62,087 downwards.
TTCAGCCAGTTATGGTTTCATTCCGAGAGCCCAATGTGGAAACATATTGGGCTCTCTATTTGCAAGTTCTTTCAGCCATTTTTCCGCTCGACTGCGATGTCCCCTGAACCTCTTGTATTTACACATTGCCCATTTGACCAATCTGCGATTTAGACAGTCAGATAGCATTTCAGCGATCATTTCAATTTCACTACCGGTATAACTATGAATGTGCTGTGATGGTAAATGCTACTGAAAATTCTCAACTGAATAGCAATACTTCAAAAGAATTACGAATTGATTTGGAAGCAGTGAAGAATCAGATACCAACAGCTTTTGTGCCAGGGGCAATTTTGACTTATAATGCAGAGCAAGAACCTATCATAACCTATGATACAAGTGCAGCAGATCATTCTGGGGATACAAAAGGCATATTACGTTCATTACAAGCTTATGAAGAAGTGCCAGATATTAAAGGAAGAGCTGCTGAGGATGAATTTTTCAAAGCTGTAGCAGAATCTGTTAAGCATTTACCAGTGACAGATCTTGGATTTGATCTTCCAGAACCATCTCCAGGTACTGTAGTTATCTATGGTTCTGATGGACATATCAATCGTGTCTATGTAGATGAAAGTATTGCTCCGAAACAAGCAGCAGTGGCAGCCGATGTTCCAAGTTCAACAGTCCCTTATCCAGGACGTTTGCCTGGAGGTACATACACATATGGATCAGGACAAACAGTAATTATTTCGGCAGGTGCTGTAACAGGTGATGGTAGATTTACTGTTTTCCGGGCAGGTGATATCGCAACAAAACGACAAATTGATAATGCAATTCATGGAACTCCAATCACTGCTAGAGCGTTAGATACTGATATTGTTAAAACTGTATATAAGAACGACATTGGCTCTCTTCCTGATGCAGTAATGGATAACTATTTCTGGGGCTGGAATAATGTACAATTCGGTCATACTTACAGTGATACTTTATCCTTCCCGGATAGATTCTATTATCAGTTTTAAGTTATAGAGATTATGCCTATGGCTTATAGCCATAGGCATAATTAATTATAGAACCAGATATTAAGGAGAGAGTGATTTGGAAAAAAAATCAAAGATTTTAATGTGTTTGTTGTTGATAGCAATATTACTGATTTCGTGCTCGTCTAAGGACGCTGGTTCGGAAAGCACAGCAAATACTACTCCTACTGCTAGTTCAGAGGTGAAATCACCAGCAACTGCAGCTGATTACATTACGATGACTTATTCAGAATATGCGACTACAGATGAAAACGCAGCCATAAAGACACAAATACTAAGCTATGATACAGCTACAAAGCAAATGAAAACGGTCTTTCAATTCGATTATACAGCTCAATATCCGTTGGGCTTTTATGATAAGCCTAATCAATTAGTGTACTATACCCAAAGGGTAGGGACAGACAAGGATTACGGAGACCAGATCTTTGTTAGAGATTTATCGAGTGAAAAAAGCGCTCAACTAACAGATAACTTATTTGCAGTCAACTATATTATTCCCTCAGGAGATCAATTATTTTTTGTGGCTAATGTAAAAGGAGAGCAAGCTATACGATTAGGCGCTATTGATCTCAACACCAATGAGATGACACTCTGGGGTGATGATGACATGCTCGTAGAAGCTATTACATTAGATCATAAAAACAAAAAAATTTATGCTTCTGCTTATTCGTTGAAGGAAAGGAATTATAGTCTAGCCCATCAAGATGGCCCCACGGGACAGAACAATTTTAAAATGCCAACGTATACCGTATACGAAACGAATTACGATTTAAAGGAGAAAACAAAGCTCTTTAGTGAAAATTACTGGATTCGTATGCTGATGAATAAAGAGGGTCATGTTATAGCATTTGGTGACAAGGAATATAATAAGGGCCAAGTGCCCTCTTTGGTTGTTGACTATGATACTGCCAGCAAGACCTCCAGTGTGAGTAATTGGGGAACTACAAGATTACAAAGAGGAGAGGCCAATTACTCGAACGATGGTAGCAAAATATATACGATAGCAATCGTTAAAAATGAACGTGGGTTATTCGAATTTGATGTGAAGAGCAAGGAATTCACTGCTCTATTTACACCTACAGCCGGGTTCATTAATAATATCCAAGTTGTACGAGGACACTGATACAAAAATATTACTACTTAGATTCACACCGGTGTTCCGAAGGACACGCGAAGCATTGAATTGGAATCAACCCGCATATGCAACAGCATTTTTTGAACTGGCCCCTTCTGCCGAAACGGCGGAAGGGACTTTTGCTGTGAACCGGCAAAAATCACCTTCGAGGTACATCATCATTTTGTAGTACAAATTAAACTCGCAGAAGCCTGTTTATGCATCGTTCCGACCAGAGTGTGATCTATCCTGCTTCTATCGTCTGTATATTGTAAATACAAGCTCCTGCGAGTTTCCCTTCAAAAAACTTGCCCCTACTCATGATACGGTTCACCCCAATTTATCTTCACCAAGCGCATGAGCAACACCCCCCACTCCCCAAACCAACAAAAAAAAGGACGTGAACCACGTCCTTCCGCACCATCATTTTCACTTTAGACGCATCACTCACTATCCCTGTAATACGTCTAATACTCTTTCATCTAAGCAACAGCCAACGATCAGACCACCAAATACTCTGCATTCTGCTCGCATTCCGCACATTTCGCTGGCGGGTCCCAGTCAGAGAATTCCGTTTCCTTCAAATCTACAATGTCGGGCGCATCTTCATACTCGTCCACAAACTTATCGATAGCCAGCTCCACGTGCTCCTTACACACTACATACATTCAACCAAGCATCCCTTTCTGTGCCGCTGCGGCTTAATACTCCTTCTACTGTTCTATCACACTTCCATGGAAAAGGAAACTCCGTTCTCTTATCAGAGGCTCACCGGTCGATCCAATTCATACAATCTGCGGTAACGAGGCTCCCGCTTGAGCAGCTCGGCATGCGTGCCGCGCATCTCCACAGAACCATTCTCCATAAAGATCACTTCGTCCATTTGCTCCGCGCCCACGAGATGATGCGTTACCCAGACCAGCGACTTTCCAGCCATCGCTGTAAAGATCGTTGCCAGCAGCTCGCGCTCTGTCCGGGGGTCCAGCCCTACGGTTGGCTCATCGAGAATAACAACAGGCGTATTCTGGAGCAGGATGCGGGCCAGCGCGATCCGCTGGCGTTCCCCGCCGGAGAAGCGTTGGCCTGCTTCACGCACGGGTGTGTTATAGCCTTCAGGCAGTGTGGAGATCAGTGTATCCAGTTTAGCCAGCGCAGCAGCCTCTTTAAGGTCTTCGTCAGAGGCCTGCGGATTTCCCAGACGGATATTGTTCGCCACTGTAGTATCGAATAGATGCGGGCTCTGGTTCAGCACAGCAATAATCGCCGGAATCTTCTCGCCATAAGCTGCAGCATCGATTCCGTTAATGACAGCCGAACCTATAGCCGGCTTAATCGCGCCTTGAATGACCTTTAACAGCGTCGATTTACCAGCACCACTGCGACCGATGATGGCGATTTTTTTACCTTGTGGAAGGTCGAGGGTTAGATCGCGAATAGACCAGTCCTCTCCTGTATCATAGCGGTAACCCGCATTTCTCAATTGAATGTGTGTACTGGAACTTTTAAGCTGCTCGACAGGCTCCAGGTTCACTTGTTCCAGTTCCGCGTGAGCGGTTGCCCCGTTATCCTCTTCCACACCGGACAGGCGCTCCAGAGAATTACGGTACTGCGGAATTTTCTCAACGGCTTCGGATACTGGCAGAAAAGCATCTGCCACTGGAAATACAACCAATACAAACGCCGCGATCAGCGTCCCGGCAAAAGCGCCGTCTGCATATTGACCTGACGCCCATGAGATTAGTGTAAGCACGCCAATACCAACGATCGCCTGCCCAATGAACATACGTAGGCGGGCCCAGCTGCGTAGCGCGGCATCCGTACGGGCTACCTTTTTCTCATCGGCTTCATAGGTTTCCACGAACTGGCTTTGCCGTCCGCTAATGACCCAATCCCCCATGCCAAGTACGGCATCTGTGAGCTTCTGATAGAGAGAATTGCGCGCCTGCTTCACTTCACGTTGACGCTTCTGGGTGAAGAACAGTGAGATCAAGGGCAGCACAACCACCAGCACCAGCATGTACAGCGCCATTAGCAGCGCGAAGGCTATATCAAAGGTGCCCAGTGAAATAACCGCAGCAGCATAAATCAGCAAGGCGACTACACTAGGAAATACGGTGCGCAGATAGACATTTTGTAAATATTCAATATCATCCGCAAGCATGCCGAGAATATCTCCCGTACGAAAGCGCGAGGACAGAAACAGTGCCTGTGGCTCCAGAATACGATACAGACGGACCCGCATGTTAGAAAGAATACGCAGAATAGTATCATGTCCTACAAGACGCTCCACGTAGTGAATAACGGCGCGGCTCGTTCCGAACGTGCGCACACCAACAATCGGCACATAGATCATTAAGATGTTCTCCGGTGGAATGGAGGCTTTGGAGATCAGAAAGCCTGAGGTATACATCAGTGATGATGCTGAGAAAATCGTCAGCGCTCCAAGTGCGATAATAAGTAGAAAGCGCCAAAAATACGACGATACATAGGGAGCAAACCATCCTTCACGTTTCAATGGAGTCCCTCCAATTGCGCTTGTATAAGCTCATAATATGCACCTTTACGGGCTACTAGCTCCCCATGGGTCCCGATCTCTGCCACTTGTCCCTGCTGCATCACAATAATGAGGTCCATGTCGACCATCCAGTGCAGACGATGTGTAGCCAGAAAGACCAGCTTTCCAGCAAATAGTGGCAGCATGGTTTCTTTCAGTTCGACCTCTGTTTCAATATCAAGATGGGCTGTCGGTTCATCCAGCAGCATGATCGGGCGGCTGCTTAACAGAGCGCGGGCCAGCGCTACCCGCTGCTCCTGTCCACCACTCAGCGCACGACCGCCACCCCCAATCATCTCATCCAGGCCATTCGGCAAAGAGGCCACTAGTCTTGATAATCCGGTCGCAGCCACCGCTCGGGCAATGTCTTCCAGAGCAGCCTCTGGATAATAAAAGCGTACATTATCCGCCAGCGTACCACTGAAAATATAAGGCCGCTGCGGAATATAGGAGGTCTGCTTACGCCAAGCCTCATCGGTGAGCGCACTAACATGATTGTCATTGATCGTAATACTACCGGAGGTTGGATGCAGGAAGCCACCGAGCACATCCACGAGTGTAGATTTACCCGCACCGCTCTCCCCGATAATGCCGATTTTGCTGGCGCCTTTAAATTGCAGGCTAATACCTTTGAGTGAAGAAAGGTCACCAGCTTCATATTGCACGCTGAGATCATTTAGCGTAAGCGTACTCTCGGGATGCCATTTAAAGATGGATCCCGCAGATTCAGCTTCAATAGCCACTTCATTCCCCTCAGCTTCCAGCAACACTGCCTTCACTGTATCCCGGTCAATAATACTCTTCATCGCCTCTCCTGCTTCCTTCCCGTCCAGCGTGGCATGGAAATCTGTACCTACGAGCCGGACTGGCAGAAAATATTCCGGAGCCAAAATCAGAATAGTCAGGCCAGTAAGCAGTGTCATCTGTTCATTGACGAGCCTAAGGCCTAAACTTACGGCAACCGTAGCTACAGACAGCATCGTAAAGAAGTCCATAGCGAACGAGGACATGAACGCCACGCGCAGTGTGCGCATGGTCGCCGAGCGGTAGCGATCGCTCACATCGGAGATACTCTGACTATGACTGCGGCTGCGCCCGAGAAATTTCAGCGTTTCTAAGCCGCGCAGCGAATCGACGAAGTGATTGGACAGGGTGCGGTATGACTTCAACTGGCGGTCCATCTGCTTGCGGGCCGTCATACCGATCAGAATCATAAAGACAATAATAATTGGCATCGTCACCGTAAGAATAATACCGCTCGTCATGTCCTGTGTGTAGACATAAATAAGCAGCAAGGCTGGTGTAACAGACATCCCTACCATCCGTGGAATAATCAGCTCCAGGTAAGTACGGAACTTCGTTACTCCTTCCAGTACAAGCGTAACCAAATTTCCTGTTCCTCGGTCGCCCACCATTCTGGGTCCAAGCTGGAACAGCTTGTCCATCATTTCTCTCCGCATGCTGCTGCCGGTCATCTCCGCAAAACGGTAGGAGACACGGCCCATCAGCATAGCACAGGCATGGCGCACGAGAAACGCAAGAAGGAACAATAGCGCAGTGCCCCATTGTTCCTTCAGCGGTTCTCCCGCAAACAGTGCAGAAATGACTTCTGCCAGCCATTTGGCCAGCAGAAGTATGGACACGCTTTGCACCAGGGTAAGGAAGCCCACGATCAGAAAGACCGGCATAACTCCTTTATACCTTAGCAAATTCTTATCCATTAGTATTCAAGATGCTCCTTCTCGTGAATCCGTTTGTGGAAGATAAAGTAACTCCAAATCTGATATCCCAATACGAACGGCAGCATCGTCAACGCCACAATCGTCATAACCTTCAAGGAATAATGGCCCGAGGCCGCATTCGTGATGGTCAGATTGAAGGCTTGATCAATGGAACTAATCATGACCCGTGGGAACAGGCCTACAAAGATTGAAGCTACCGACAGTGCAATTACAGCACCGGTCATTCCGAAGGCAAGACTATCTTTCTTCTTCATCATGAAGTATCCAGCCAGTAGATAAGCCACAATCCCCAGAACTACCATAATTAGCAGCCAGGCTCCATGTTGATCAAATATATCTGTCATATAGTAGGTCATAATTACAAAGGCCAACAGTAGTGCGCCCAGTGGAAGCAGTAATTTCTGACCCAGGCTCCGCGCGCGGTTCTGCAGATCGCCAGACGTACGCAGAGTAGTGAACATCAGACCATGCACCAGGCAGAGCAGAACTACCGTAATACCAGCCACGACTGTATACACATTAACGATATCCGTAAATCCAGCATACATCTGCATATCCCCATCAATCGGCAAGCCTTTGATGAAGCTGGCGAAGACTACAGCCAGCAGGAACGGCGGAATGGCGCTGCCGAAGAAGATACAGGCATCCCATGTTTTTTTCCAAGCCTGCGAATCCCGTTTGCCTCTGAATTCAAAGGCTACTCCACGAGCAATCAGAGCCAGTAGAGCGAAGACAAAAGGAACGTAGAATCCACTGAACAGCGTAGCATACCAATCAGGAAAAGCGGCAAACATCGCCCCCGCAGCCGTAATCAGCCAGACCTCATTAGCATCCCAGAAAGGCCCGATCGAGTTAATAAGCACCCGGCGCTCCGTATCATTCTTGGCTAGAAACTGTGTTTCCATTCCCACCCCGAAATCGAATCCCTCTAAGAAGAAGAATCCTACGAACAGCACGGCAATCAGCAAGAACCATAATTCATTAAGAGACATTTGGGGACACCTCCTTGTTATATGGATCATGCGACACATCGTGATCGTTATCCATGGCATAAGGGCCTTTTTTGATGACTTTGATAAACAACCCAACCATCACTAATCCTAGGATTAAATAGATCGTTGTAAAAGAAATCACCGAGAATAACACCTGTCCACTCGAGATATTAGGAGATACACTATCCTTGGTCTGCATATAGCCGAACACCGTCCACGGCTGGCGTCCAATTTCGGTCATAATCCAGCCTGCAGTATTGGCGATTGGTGGAAGCAACAGCCCCCAGAGCATGAACCGCATGAACCAAGTATTCGGACGGTCCATTTTTTTGCGCCAAATCAGATAGATAGCATACAGACCCAACACGATCATCGCTGTACCAGCCGCAACCATGATCCGGAAGCTCCAGAAGGTTGTGCGCACTGGCGGGATATAATCCCCTTCACCATATTTCTGCACATATTCAGCTTGCAGCTCATTCATACCTTTGACTTCACCAGAGAATGTACTGTAAGACAGAAAACTTAGCAAATACGGTATTTGAATTTCATTGCTACTCACCTTGTTCTTCGGATCAATTTTAGCATATATAGTCCAAGGGGCCGGGTCACCACTCTTACCCCACAAGCCTTCAGATGCTGCCATTTTCATCGGCTGGGTTTTGACCAAATACTGTGCTTGAGCATGTCCTGCAACAGCCACACCCATCGAAGATACAATACCTACAATAGCAGCAATCTCAAATGACTTTTTGAAAAAAGAAACCTCCTGCTTTCTCAGCAGTTTATACGCACTAATCCCTGTTACCAGAAAAGCTCCTGTTGCATATGCAGCCAGCACCGTATGTGGGAATTCCACTAGTAACTGACCGTTTGTTATCAGGGCGAAGAAATCATTCATCTCTGCCCGTCCGTTATTTATGGCGAACCCCACAGGGTGCTGCATGAAGGAGTTGGCGGCTAAGATCCAGAAAGCGGACAACATCGTTCCGAACGCTACCAGCCAAATGGATAATAGATGCACTCTCTTGGAGACTTTATCCCACCCAAAAATCCACAGCCCTATGAATGTAGACTCCAGGAAAAAAGCCAACAGTGCTTCAATAGCCAGTGGTGCTCCGAACACATCACCGACAAAACGCGAATAATCAGACCAGTTCATCCCAAACTGGAATTCCTGTAATATTCCCGTTACAACACCTACTGCAAAGTTAATGAGGAACAGCTTTCCCCAGAACTGAGCCATCTTCTTGTACTCTTCATTCCCTTTTCTAACATACATTGTCTCCATGATCGCAATCAGGAGCGCTAGTCCGATAGACACCGGCACAAAGAAATAATGAAAAATCGTCGTCGATGCAAACTGAAACCGAGACAGCATCACTGTATCCATATTTCTCCCCTTCCTTCTTCCCTTTTCGTACTTATATTTTGTCAAAAATTCGAAGGACTAAGTGTGATAATAATCACATTATACACCCCATTTAGAGGCAAAAAACAATATATTTGTGACAAATATCACAATATTTCGAAAAAAAGCAAAAAAAATAAGACGGTTTACCCGTCTCTTTATTGTACGTCATTCTATAAAATGCTCAGCTCATAAAGCGTAAGTTAGGTGATAGAAGTACCTTTCTTCAGCGACTTGAGATCGCCATTGGAATTAAGCAAAATCGGTAGCATCTTCATGCTGCGAACCATTGGGGAGTGACACAGACGGCAAGAAGGCGCATGTTCGAATGCAAAATTATCCCTCATCCATCCGTTACATCCATCATTGGTACAGGCCCAGATTGCTGTATCCTCTTCCGGTATTTCTTCTAAAGGCTTCTTCCGGTAGTTCATTACCGTTCCTCCCTTCCTTTATGTCAAAAGTTGAGAAAACCGATGGAAATGTAAAAAAAGGCCGTCCCAACTTTCACAAGCGGGGACGGCACCTTCTATTATTACAGTTTTACAACGTTTTCGGCTTGTGGTCCGCGGTTGCCTTGAACAACGTTGAATTCAACGCGTTGGCCTTCGTCCAAAGTTTTGAAGCCGTCGCCAGTAATTGCGCTAAAGTGAACGAATACGTCGCTTCCGCCTTCAACCTCGATGAATCCGAATCCTTTTTCTGCGTTGAACCATTTAACTGTACCTGTTTGCATGTGTGTTACCTCCACAAATTTAAATTAATATGTTCTTTTTATCTTCAGACAAAGAAAAAATTCACACATTGAAAAAGGTTGTATTACTCTACTTGACAGCCCTTTTCAATGCAAGAATTAGGTATCAACTGTATGATTGTTATCATATTACCACACCTGAATAGCAAAGGCAAGAGAGGTATCCGTATTTCCCCTTATTTTCCCGTATAAGGCTGACTTCCCAATGTAAGGGTTACCAGCCGGTTAATTTTTCCCACTTACAATATCAGTATATACACTCTTTATCGCTTTTATTCCTCTGGCTTCTCTAGAAGTTTTACTACAACCTGCTTCACTACTCCATTGCGATAATAGGTAATCTTGAGCTCGTCACCAATCTTGGTGCTATCATATAAATATTTGCGCAACGAGAGCGTCGAAGTAATCGGCTCATTATCAAATTTCGTAATGACATCATTTAATTTCAGTCCAGCATCCTTTGCAGGTCCAACAGCATCCAGAACAACTACACCGTCTTTAATACTTGCTGGCAGGTTCAATTCCTTGCGTTGATCCTCTGCGAGTGGAACATAGGGATTATTCAAATCTACAGAATAGACACCCAGATAGGAACGGGCAATCTTGCCTTTTTCAGCTAATTCATCTGCATTCTCCATCACATGATTGGACGGAATTGCAAAGCCGAGTCCTTCTACACCCGTATCAGAAATCTTCATTGTATTAATGCCAATGACCTTACCCTCGAGATCTACAAGCGCACCACCACTATTGCCTTCATTAATTGCTGCATCCGTCTGAATCACTTCCTGCTCCCAATCATATACGCCATCCTGATTAAGCGACACCGGAATCATCCGTTCTGTATAGCTGACAATACCAGAAGTTAGTGAATCGCCAAGACCCAGTGGATTGCCAATGGCAATTACCGTTTCGCCGAGACGTAGCTTCGAGGAATCCCCGATCTGTGCGATCGTATTTATTCCTTTAGCATCAATGGAGAGCACGGCAATGTCACTAACCTTATCAGCACCAACTAACGTTGCTTTGCGGGCCTCCCCGTCAATGGTAACTACCTCAAGTTTACTAGAACCTTCGATGACATGATTATTCGTAATAATGTAGGCCTTTTTAGCGTCTTTCTTATAGATAACCCCGGAGCCTAATGCAGACTCATCCAGAATATTAAGTTCCTTATTATCTTCCTTATGGTTAATGATGCTCACTACGGCAGGACGAACCAGAGCTGCTGCCTGAATAATCCGGTCATACGGATCACCGCTGCTCGAGGTAACATTCTCAATCTTTGCCGGATTCTGAGCCGTCTCATGTGTTAGTTGACCCGTAAGCAAACTGAAGAGAAGCACCGCAAACACCGCGCTAAGTAAAGAGCAAATGGCAGATATCTGCCATGTTGGCATACTACGGCGTGATTTGCGAACAGACCAGCCGCGGGTTGTGGATCCCTTTGTTCCTTTTCGTTCTTTTCGCCGCGATACTTTAGTTGAATAGAAATCATCTTGAAACAGTCCCACCGAAATCCTCTCCCCTCTATTGCTACTGCATTCAAGACCTGAACGCCAAGCAACAACGCCCGAGCTATATCAATCTATCTTTTAGACTCCAAATAGTGTTAAAAGGTTTCACTTTATCCCTTTAACACAAGAAAGCGACATGAAGCGTTAGGTAAGGCTATTTTATAAAACGGATCTCGATCTTGACCAGAAGAACGCAGCCGTTTCTCTTATTTCGGAATATTTTTCAACTTAACAGACTACAATAATAGCAAGCACTATAGAATTACGTTTAACTTATTCTCTATATGATTGTATCACAGGCAGACGTTCAGTCGTGGCTTTTCTGAAGCGAAAACCTTGCAAATTTTTTACATTTTACATTAAATTTTCAATTCGAAAGGAGCAGCTGAATATGGAATCTTTCTCCACAAGTATTGATCTGGTACAGTTCATTGGTAAACTAGGCGATCTGAAGGATGAACACTATCATATGACCCTCACTCTTAGTGCCATAATTGAGCTATTGATTGAAAAAGGTCTTATCTCCCGCCAGGAACTTGAGCGCAAGACCACTGAATTGGACCAGCTTATGATTGGCTCACCGTATCCCATGGCGTAGGACGATCATAATACGTATCACATAATTTAAACTCGCTATCTTTGAAAAAACAGCCCCGATCCTCCATCGCATAACGAACGGACATCTTAGCCAGGTCCATCATATTATGATCCCGACTTAAATGCGCCAGGTAGGTACGTTTAGTCCGTCCAGTAAGAATCTCGCTAAGCGCTGCACCTGCTGCTTCGTTCGATAGATGGCCCATATCGCCTAGAATACGCCGTTTCGTGTTCCACGGATAACGTCCCATTCTGAGCATCTCAATATCATGATTAGCCTCCAGCACCATGACATCAGAATCTGCAATGGCCGCTCTCACCTTATCGCTGACATACCCCAAATCTGTAGCTACAGACAGCTTCTCTTTACCGTCATAGAAGTTATAAGCTACGGGCTCAGCCGCATCATGAGAAATCGCAAAGGATTCCACCCTAAGACTGCCAAAGTCTATATGTTCTCCGGATTCCATAATAATCCGGTTATGTTCAGCTATTTTGCCAATCCCCTTCTCAATCGCTCCCCAAGTATTGGTATTCGCGTAGATCGGAAGATCGTATTTGCGCGCCATCGCTCCTAACCCTTTGATATGGTCAGAATGCTCATGTGTAATCAGAATCCCATCGATATCCTTGCCCGTCAGCTCACGCATTCCCAGCAGCTCATCAATCCGCTTCGCACTAAGGCCCGCATCAATCATTAGCGTTGTCTCCCCGTTACGCACCACTGTTACGTTGCCAGTAGAACCGCTGGACAGTACTGTAAATGAAATTCCCATATTCCTTACTCCCTCTACTCTGTTGTCTTCGGACTGATGATGTCCGCACTAATGGCATCTACGTAATAGGCTTTGCCATTCTCAAGCATGAACCTCCACATTGGAGACGCGACCTGACTTTCCGAGTTAAACAATTCACCGTAATACCCCAGCTCAATCTCCTTGACTACAGAATCGGCTGGAAAATATTTATCAATCAAACTGCTCAGTGCTTGGGATGCTGGAAGTACCTTCTGTAAATCCTCTTTGTTACTGGTTCCAATCTTGATCTGTGGCCAACGGTAGGCCACAATCTTCTGATTGCTATTAATTAGTTCCAGTCTCACGCGAAACAGCGACCACTGGTTATCTACTAGCGGGTGAAGCACAAATTTACCTATCTCGCTTTCTTGGGAATCGAAGCGGTAATTGGCAATGTCCGGGATCTGGCCTACCAATTGATCGCTAAGCTCGGTGAATGAAGAATAGATCAGTTTGCTGTCTATCGGAAGCTTCAGCAGCACCGGCGCTTCATTCTGCTCCTCACCGGAATAACTATAGGTAATATCCGGCAGTTGTGGTGTCGCAGCCGGGATGGGGCAGAGCACCCTGATTCCCTTCTGTTCCATCACTGCTTGTGTCTCTTCAGAAAGGGAGGTGAAATCAAGATTGGCGCTGACCTGATCATGCAGATCATTCCACAGCTGATAACACAGCAGCAGATTCAGCAGCAGAAAAGCGTAGATTAGCACATTTTTGGCTCTTCCCCAATCCATACTTTCACCTCCCAAAAGTTTTGTGAGCATTTGCTTCCTGAATTACTTCGAACAAAACTCGCTTCGGAAGCATACGCTTTGTTTTGTGGAACATAACTTCATTGAATGCGGCTTTGCAACAAAACTACTTCGGAAGCATACGCTTTGTTTTATGGAGCTTTACTTCTTGGTATTCTTCGCAATAAAACTCACTTCGGAAGCATACGCCTTGGTTTTGTAAGCATCCACTTCCTGAATCACTTCGAATAAAACTCGCTTCGGAAGCATACGCCTTGGTTTTGTAAGCATCCACTTCCTGAATCACTTCGAACAAAACTCGCTTCGGAAGCATACGCTTTGTTTTATGAGCAGCTAGTTCAGCGTAAGCACACTGCCGTCACTCAGCGTAACACGCCATACTGGAAGCAGTTGTAGCTTCTCACCCTTTTCTACGGGTACATAAGCAGGTGTTAAATCTTTTACAGAAGAAGCCTTGCCAATCTGCGTAAGCTGATTCAGCAGCTCCTCGCCTCCCGATAACTCCACCACTTTTTTCGTGGATTTGTTCTCATCAATATAAATTAAAGATCGATCATAAGAAGACACGGTACCTTGCTGCAGCTCCAAGTTAATTACGCCATACTGGAGCTGCGGCTTACTCATAATTGGATAGGAACCATAAGGGTAGGAGCCATAATACTGTTGAAAGGAAACCTTTCGCTCCAGTCTCCCTTCTTCCGTTGCTGCCAGCCGGTAAGTTCCGTTCCAACCGCCATGCTGATTGACAAAATCCACAGCCTCAAGCGCGTCCTTGGCCGATGTGCTTTCACCAGCCGGAAGTGCAGCAGGGTCACTGTAGCTCATCCAATTCTGCTCCTGATCAACCTGCAGACTACGTTTGCTATCCGTGTAAATCTCCGATCCATTTTTCTCACGAATATATCGGGTGCTCCCAGCGTCAAAGAATAAATTGCTCTGCATCTGTTCAATGGTGTACATACCCGATGGCATCTCCACCTCGACCAGCGATATCTTACTGTCAGGTACATAATAGTCACCATTCACTGTTGTATAAGAGATCAGGTTCTTGCCGAAATCCACATGCTGCTGGATATCCTGCACAGTAAGATCGACTTTAGCCGCTTCATATACAATGTCACCCCGGGTGCTGAAAAAGATGGCATGTGCCTTGGAGTCATTCTTGATATTGTATATCCAGATCTTATCAATGCTTTCTCCGGCGAACAGGGAATCCGGTGACAGCTGCATTATTCGCTGTAGCAGCGTTACGGGAATTCCTGCTCCGAAGGAAAGTTCAATACCTGGATTCTCCTTGCGAATCTGATTCCAGTTGAAGTCCTGCACTGAGCGCCGTTGAAAGCTTTCAAAGCCGCGCCCCTTTAGCCGATTAAGGATCAGATTGTAAAAGGTGGAGTTGGGATAAAACAGAGTGTGCTTGCCGTCTCCCATATGAATAATCATTTTATCCGGATAGAGCAGATTCTCAACCTTCTCTTCAGGCCCCATGTTGTCTGTCTTTACATATAAATTCTCCGAGAGCACGGCCGAGTCAGTACCCGGCAGCCGATAAATCAAATAATAGCTCTCAACGAGACTCCCAAGCACGAGCAAGGCCAGCATCCAGGATTTCACTCTTTCCTTCACGCCTCACTCCCCCTTTGGCTCTGTAGAGGCAGTGTAAAGGTTACCTGTGAGCCCTCATTTAGCTCCGATTGTAGGGAAATAGAACCGCCATGCGCCTTCACAATTTCCCGGGCAATGGACAGTCCAAGCCCAGTCCCACCCATGTTACGTGAGCGTGCTTTATCTACTCGGTAAAAGCGTTCAAAAATGCGCTCGATATCTTTCTTCGGGATACCGATCCCGGAATCGCGCACGGAGATAGATAACATACCTTCCTCACTCTTTAGAGCTTCCAATTCAATAGTGCCGCCTTCTGGCGTATATTTCAATGCATTGGAGACCAGATTGCCCAGCACCTGATCAATTTGATCTCGGTCTAGCCAGGCAGTAGAGACTTCCTTGCGGACCCTTGTGCTAATATCGATACGTTTTTGCCGAATCTGAAAGGAAAAGCGGTCTGCCACATCCTCTAGCATCTCGGTGATATCGGTCTGCTGAATTCGGAGACGAGCTTCCCTGGAATCCAGCCGTGACAGATGCAGCAGATCTGTAACCAGACGAATCATGCGCTCGGTCTCATTCCTTATCACACCAACAAAACGCACAGCCAGCTGCGGATCATCGAGCGCTCCGTCATCCAATGCCTCAGCGTAGCTCTTAATTGTCGTAAGCGGTGTTCGCAGCTCATGCGAGACATTCGCTACAAACTCCCGGCGTGACTCCTCCAGATTCTCTTGTTCAGTTACATCCTGCAGCACGGCAATCGTACCCGCAATTCCTACCCCTTCCCGGCGGTGGATTGGAGTAAAGGTTACCCTAACACTGTTAGGATCTTCACCCCCAAGATGGGACAGATGAAGCATGGCCGATTGGGCATTGCCTTTGGCCAAGGATACGGACTGCTCTTGATCAAGGCCCAGCAGCTCAGCAAGCGGTGCGCCTTCCGGGAGTGGCCCCTCCGCTCCCAACATCAGGGCAGCGCGGCGGTTCATCAGAATGACTACTCCGCTCTCATCCGTAGCTACCACACCATCGCTCATATTGGTGAGGATGGAAGCCAGCTTTTCCTTTTCCTCCTCATTTTGCGATAAGGCTTCACGTAATCTTCCGGTCATATAATTAAAGGCCTGACTCAGTTGTCCTATTTCATCATTGCCGAATACCGGCATCTTCCGATTAAATCGCCCTTCCGCAACAGCGGTAGCGTGCCTGGTCATTTCCTTGATAGGCTGAGTAATGGTATGGGCCAGAATTACACCCAACACAGCTGTGAGCGCTAAAGCCAGCAGCATGCCCGAAATAAAGACACTGTTGATGCGGCTCATCGTAGCATATAGATCCTTCATGTCCGCAGCGATATAAATGGCACCTACCACCTTGTCACCCGAGAGTACGGGTTTGGCCACAACCTTCTTACGCACATTATCATCAGCGATGATATATTCTTCGTTATCACTGATACCCTGTAAGGCGCGACTGACAACAGTCTGTGTATTGCGCTGTCCGACATAATCACTTTGTGAGGGTACGGATGTAGTAATAATTTTGCCGTTGGCATCAAGCACCTGAATCTCGGCACCATTAATATATAGATTGTTCACCATGCCACGCAGACTTTCCACTGCGGTCTCCTCATCCGACGTTCCAGCTTCGCTGCCGAATTTATCCGCGGTCAGAATCGATAACATTTCTGCCCGTGCTTTAAGATCCTTCGTAAAGTTATCTGTTAACGAATTCTTCATGGAGCTGACAAAATAAACACCTATCAGCTGCATCGCGATCAGAATCAATAGGACGTAAACAATAATTAGCTTGGCCTGAATCGTCCGGAAAAAGGACAGTCCCTTCATCACAGCCCTCCGCTTTTGGGGCTATGCATTAAATAACCAAGTCCACGCCGGGTGAAAATATATTCCGGCTTGCTGGGGTTCTCCTCAATTTTCTCCCGTAGACGTCGGATGGTTACATCTACAGTCCGCACATCACCGAAATATTCGAATCCCCAGACGGCTTGCAACAAATGCTCCCGGGTCATTACCTTGCCGGCATGCCTAATCATATAATAGATCAGCTCATACTCACGATGTGTCAAGTCTAGTGGCTCTCCGTCTTTGTATACCAAATACATGTCTGTATCTATAAACAGATCAAAATGTTGAATGCCCTGCTTGCTCTCTGCTGGCTCACTGAGTGCCTCGGACGGGGTTGGCTTATGCTGCCGCCGCATCTGGGCTTTTACTCTGGCCAGCAGTTCACGCGTACTAAACGGCTTGGTCACATAATCGTCCGCACCAAGCTCCAGACCAAGCACCTTGTCAATCTCTCCGTCCTTGGCGGTTAGCATAATGATAGGAATATCCAGGTGCGCGGAACGCACTTCACGGCAAACATCCATTCCGTCCTTACCCGGCAGCATGAGATCAAGCAGCATAAGATCGGGGCGTATGGATAAAGCCAGCTCCACAGCGCTGATCCCGTCAAAGGCGCAGATAACCTCATAGCCTTCTTTTTCCAAATTGAATTTCAATATGTCAGCAATAGGCTGTTCATCGTCTACTACCAGAATCGTCCCCATCTGCATGTCTGTCGCTTCACCTTTCTATCCCAACTAACGTTTATTCCTTTATTTTAACATACCTGTCCTGACGTCACATCCTACGAAATAAGCATGACTTCCAAGAAGAAACGGCTTCACCGTCCTATATATGGACGGCACCCGTTTCTTCGGGAAATATTAAGATGATTTATCGTGTGAAACCTATAAATTCTTATGTTTCCAAGAAGAAACCACCCGAATATATTCGGGTGGCTGGTTATACTCAACTATTTCAAATATTTCATTGGATTGATGGCTGTTCCGTTCTTACGGATTTCAAAATGCAGATGTGTGCCGGTTGAACGACCGGTACTTCCCATAATGCCAACCTTGGCTCCCTGCTCCAGTCGCTGCCCTACGGAAACGGAGATGCTGCTCATATGCCCATAATACGTTTCATATCCATTGAGATGATTGATAATGACCACATTTCCGTATCCGCTTTGCACACCAGCGAATGATACAGTACCCGCATCAGCAGCCATAATAGTACGATTGCCAGATACCAAATCTACGCCTTTATGAACACGTCCCCAGCGCTCGCCGAAGCTACTCGAAGTTACAGCCCCAGTGACAGGCCAAGCGAACATGCCCGTTCCTTCACCAACAACCTTCGTACCACTATATACAACCTCAGGCAGAGAATCTTTAACCACCGTCTGTCCCAGCCATTCCTCCTGTACAACGAGGCCATTCTCCTTCGTCAATCGATACTGCATTTCTTTAAGCCCAGTCTGTCCTGCGCGGACAACTTTACGCTTACCCGCCGGTAATAAATCGCTTTTACGAACAATAACTTCCGGTTCTGTAACGACCTGCTCTGTAACTTGCTCCACAGTAACTACAGTGACATCCGGTTGTGCCACCTTCAGCTGCAGCTCGTCCCCGATTTGCAAGGCCAATTCTTTGGCTCCTGGGTTATTACGGAATACTTCTGCCTGAGTGATATTGAAACGTTTGGCAATACCGGAGATCGTGTCGCCCTCCTCAACGGTATAGAGCAAGGGCTCCTCTTCACCTTCCGTAAATGCCTTGATTGCCTCCGCTACATCCAGTACTTTGTTGGGGTCTGCCTTAATCGGGACAATGGTCACTGCCTCACGAATTTTGGTTGATTCCACCTTGTCAACGGCTTTCGCTGACGCAATAGCTGAGCTTGAAGCTGCTGTCTTCTTCAAATTCGCACCCTTTGAAGCCTTAGTCTGGGGGGTATAATAGTTCTTCACCCCTTGCAGAACTGCATTTGCCGTCTCCTGGTCCTTCACAACGCCCACTGCTTTGCCATCTACCATCAACTGTACACCTACTGCATAAGCTTTGAGCAGGCCATCCAACTTCTTCAGCGTTGCCGCACTGTCAATCTCCGGTTTGTACGCCTTCTCCGATTCTGTGGAAATGCCTTCTGTTTGCAGTACCATCACCGCACCCGGATATTTAGCCTGATAAGCCTGCCGTTTCTCTTCAAATAGCTTGTCCAGCTGTGCCTCTTCGTTGAGGTTTCCAATCTCCTGCCCCTGCACCATTACTCGATAATAAGCTACCGTATTTGCTCCAACATATTTCTTCTCTGCACCGATCAAAAAGGTAGCCAGAAGCACCAGACCGGCTGAAGCCAAAATCCAGGAACGCCTTACCTTTCGAGCTCCCGTTGCTTGATGAAAGACTTTTGTATCACTTGCGGCATTACTGACCTGCTCTACGCCGGATTCTCCAGTTGCGGTTTGACCGTCCTGCAGTTTCCCCACCCGACGCATGAATTTAAATCCATTCATGAAACTCTCCCTTTCAGTCACCCAATCACTCGCTTTAGAGTGGCAAGCTTGTTATACGACCCCTTTTATATAGTTCGCTTAAGATTTCTCTAGATAGATTCGTCTAATTTCAGTTGCAGTAAATATTGTTTCAAAAGGTTACAAAACTTTAACACATTATGATCCTTGTTTACTGTAACATAGCTGGGTGAAAAATTTCAACTTTGTTATCATGACAAAACCCGCGAAATTCGCGGGTTATTTGTATAAATATGACTTTTAAACCTTTTGTGGGTGTACAAATTGTGACACTTTTCTGCCGCTATGGAGACTCCTCTAAAGTTGGTGTAAGCATTTTCATTAAGGTGTCATATTCTTCTGGATCTACATACTTAGCAATTACCTGTTGCAGCTCCTTCACTTCATCCTCTGTTAATCCATCTTCCATTGCTGTAGAGATCTTCTGCATTTCGTCCTGAGGCAGCTTGGACATCAGAATATTGAATATATTGGCCTTCTCATCAGATGGCAGATTATTCTTTAAGTCACCCAAGGCTTCGGGAGTCATTACCAATTGTTGGTCTAACGAATTTTCACTCTGGTCGGAGGCCGCAGAATCTGTTGAAGCTTGTTGTCCCATTGCAGGTACAGCATCCTCCGGAACTTTTTCATCCTCAGGATCTTCACTCTTAGGGGACGAAGAATCTGGAGTGCTGCCCTTATCCTGTACTCCCGAACTAGATTTTGTTTCTTTCGTATTCTCTGTTATCTCTGTTGAGGTCGAGGCAGCTTTATCCTCCATCCCAATGATACTCTTCATCATCCCTCCTAGCCCCGGAGCAGAGCTACCTAGCTTGATGTCGAAGCTTGCCAACACTGACTGTATATAAGCATTCACGACCACTCCTGTTGTCAGGATTGAAAGTGCACTCGCCAACACTACAATTAGGCACACCCCAAGCGTACGCTTAACTATCCTCATCTTCATCACTCCCCTCACTCATGTTCATGTCCTATCTCTGAAGGAGCATGATCCAGCCCGTAGCTTCTATCTTTCAAGTATTGACTAGAACGGGCTCTGGGAAACCTCTGAAGATAAGGATATCTTGAAACTTCTACTTGCCTATATTTCAAAAAAAAGAGGAAGCCTCATAGGCCATTTACATGGCTTACGGGACTCCCTCATAGGGTCATACTATTAGATATAGATTGGCAGCACTTGATTGGTCTGTTCCCGGTTACGCCCAACCGAGAAAATCGCGATCGGGATGCCGGTCAGCTCCGATACACGTTCTACATATCGGCGGGTATTCGCAGGCAAATCCTCCAGTGTTTTTGCAGAAGTGATATCCTCGCTCCAGCCTGGAAGCTCTTCATATACAGCTTCGCATTCCGCCAGCATTTTGAGACTAGCCGGATAGTGGTTAATGATCTCCCCACGGAATTTGTAGCCCGTACAGATCTTTACTGTCTCAAGACCGCTAAGTACATCCAAGGAGTTAAGTGACAAGCCTGTAAGACCGCTGACACGACGAGCATGGCGTACGACAACACTGTCGAACCAACCTACGCGACGCGCACGTCCCGTTACAGTCCCATATTCATGGCCTGTCTCCCGAATATACTCCCCGATTTCATTATTCAGTTCAGTAGGGAAAGGGCCGTCACCCACACGAGTGGTATAAGCCTTGGCAACCCCGATAACCTGTTTGATCTTGGAGGGTCCAACACCAGAACCGATGCAGACACCGCCAGCAGATGGATTAGACGATGTAACGTACGGGTATGTGCCTTGATCAATATCAAGCATAACCCCTTGTGCACCCTCAAACAACACTCTCGAACCAGCATCAATGGCATCATTGAGCACAACAGATGTATCTGTTACATAGTTGCGCAGCACTTCGGCATAGGCCAGATATTGGGTTAGAATCTCTTCAACATCTAGAGCCTCACCACCATAGACCTGTGTAATAACCTGATTCTTCTCTTCCATTAATGGACGAAGTCTCAGCTCGAATTCCTCAGCATCCATCAGATCGGCAATACGAATACCGTTGCGTGCAGCTTTATCCATATAACATGGGCCGATCCCCTTGCGGGTTGTCCCAATCTTGTTCGGACCTTTGCGGTCTTCTTCCAAAGCATCCAACAACATATGATAAGGCATAATAACGTGAGCACGATCGCTGATAACCAAATTTGTAGTATCGAATCCGCTCTCGTGAATATAATTAATTTCTTGTATCAGCGCTTCCGGATTAATAACCATTCCGTTACCAATTACACAAGTTTTCTCTTTATAAAATACACCAGATGGAATCAAGCTGAGCTTATACTTCTTACCGTCAATCAGAATCGTGTGACCGGCATTATTACCACCTTGATACCGGGCGACCACATCTGCGCTCTCTGCCAAAAAGTCTGTGATTTTCCCTTTGCCTTCGTCTCCCCATTGTGTTCCCACGACGACTACCGTTGACATGTTCATTCCTCCGTAGGTGCTTGCCAGCACCATTATTTTTCATAATAATATGGGCCCTGTACGGCATTCTTATGTACGCAGCCCTCCGGACGCCAGCGGTTTTACCCCGCTAAAGCACAATACCCAGTGTAACAGCCGTAATTTTTAAAGTCAAATAAAAACGAACGATTACACGGGTAAATGTGCAATCGTTCGGTTATTGTCACGAATAAGCTTAACCTGCAAATGGTTCTGCATGCGCTCGCTCGTAGTTGACGAACTTGTTAAAGTTTTTTAAGAATACAAGCTCCACCGTACCTACGGGTCCGTTACGCTGTTTGGCTATGATGATTTCGATAATATTTTTCTTCTCCGTATCCTGATTGTAATAATCATCACGATACAGAAACGCTACGATATCGGCATCCTGCTCAATCGAACCGGACTCACGCAAGTCACTCATCATTGGGCGTTTATCCTGACGTTGCTCCACGCCCCGACTAAGCTGAGACAGTGCAATAACCGGCACATCCAGCTCACGGGCAATCTGTTTCAGCGTACGCGAGATTTCCGATACTTCCTGTTGGCGGTTCTCCCCGCCCTTTCCGCGACCTTGTATCAGCTGCAGATAGTCAATGACGATCATACCAAGACCCTTTTCCTTCTTAAGTCTCCGGCATTTGGCGCGAATTTCCGTTACGGTAATACCAGGTGAATCATCAATATAAATCTCCGCCTCCGACAGCGACTGAATCCCCATCGTCAGCTTTGACCAGTCATCATCACTCTTGAAGTCCCCTGTACGCATAATATTGGCATCCAGGTTGGCTTCGGCACAAATCATACGCTGTACCAGCTGTGGTGCTGACATTTCTAAGCTGAATATCGCAACAGTCTCTTTGGCACGTACAGATACATTCTGGGCGATATTAAGTGCAAATGCGGTTTTCCCTACGGAAGGTCGGGCTGCCACAATTATCAAATCGTTTCGCTGAAAGCCATTGGTCATTTTGTCTAGATCCACGAATCCAGAGGGAATACCGGAAGTCCCACCCTTATTCTGGTGCAACAACTCCACCCGGTCAAATACCTGCATCAGCACATCACGAATGGCGACAAATCCACTGCCACTGCGACGATTCGAAATTTCAAGAATACGCCGCTCAGCATCACTCAACATGCCGGCTACATCTTCGCCGCCCGTATAACCTTCACTTACGATCTGTGTTGCTGTACGGATCAGACGTCGCAGCATGGCCTTCTCTTCGATAATCTGCGCATAATACTCTACGTTCGCCGCCGTCGGCACCGCATGAGCCAGCTTAGCCAAATAGCTGACACCACCTATATCCTCCAGCTGTCCCTTGTCCTGCAGTCTGGACGTCAGCGTAACAAGGTCAATCGGCTGGCTCTCTTCTCCGAGCTGCACCATCGCCTCAAATATCATTTGATGCGGTTTATCGTAGAAGTCTTCGGTATTCACCCGCTCCATAGTGGTGAGCAGTGCTTCATCCTGCAGCAGAATAGCGCCAATTACCGCTTGCTCGGCCTCCAGATTCTGCGGGGGAATCCGATCGAAAAAGAGATCTCCACCCATATTACTCCTCCGTTACCTGAACCTTAAGCGTAGCCTTTACTTCAGTATGCAGCTTTATAACAACCTCAGTCACACCCAGGTGACGGATTGGGTCACTCAGCTCGATTTTACGCTTGTCAATAACGATGCCCTCCGTGGAAGACAGAGTTTCAGCAATCTGTTTACTTGTAATAGCGCCAAAGAGACGGCCGCCTTCACCCGCTTTTGCTTTCATATTCAGGGTTAGCTCGTCCAACTTCTTGCCAAGCTGCTGGGCATCCCCTTTTTCGTTATCCTTGCGACGTTGTTCCGCAGCTGCTTGATTCTCCAGCGTCTTCACATTGCCGTCTGTTGCCGGACGAACCAGTCCCCGCGGCAGCAGGAAGTTGGCTGCATAACCTTCCGACACCTCTTTGACCTGACCTTTTTTACCTTGTCCCTTAACATCTTTCATGAAAATAACCTTCATTCGAACAGCCCCTCTTTCGATTCAATTTCAGCCAGCACTTCCATCAGTCTGGCCTCTGCTTCCTTACATGTTCCCTCCAGCTGTACAGCCGCATTGGACAGATGTCCACCGCCGCCCATTTGCTCCATAACGACCTGGACGTTCATGCGCCCGAGTGATCGGGCACTAATGCCGATTAGGCCATCAGGACGCTCACTGATGACGAATGAAGCGACTACATTCGTCATGCCGAGCAGCGTATCCGCGGTCTGGGCAATAAGCAGCTGCGGGATCTTCATTCCCGGCGCTGTCACAACCAGTGCAATATGATCATATACCATTCGCGCATGTTTGATAATCTCCGCTTTAGAAATGTACTCTTGCAGATCCTCTTTAAGCATGCGCTGAATGAGAATCGTATCCGCACCAATCCGGCGTAGAAAGCCTGCTGCTTCAAAAGTACGCGAGCCTGTATGAAGCGCAAAATGTTTCGTATCCACCGTAATCCCGGCAAGCAGCATTGTCGCTTCCAGCGGGCTAAGCTTAACCTTATCGTGGATATACTGCAGCAGTTCCGTCACCAGTTCACAGGTAGATGAAGCATAGGGTTCCAGATAGACAAGCACTGCATCATTAATGAACTCCTCGCCTCTCCGGTGATGATCCACGACCACAATCCGGCTGGCATATTGGACAAGTCGCGGTTCCATCGTCATAGACGCTTTATGTGTATCCACAACAATTAGCAGCGTATGCTCAGTCATCACTTGCATGGCTTGCTCCGTAGAGATAAAGAATTTGTTCAATTCCTCATCCTTTCGAATCTGCTCCAGCATGCGGGTGATGGAAGGATTGGGTGCGTCCTCCATCACAATATTCGCTTCCACATTATACATTTGTGCAGCCTTGAGCAATCCGATTGCGGCACCTACAGCGTCAATATCCGGCGTCCGGTGTCCCATGATAAGTACGCGGTCACTCTCCTGCATCAAATCTCGCAGAGCATGGGCGATCACTCGAGCTCTTACCCGGGTACGCTTTTCCGCAGCATTGCTTTTGCCGCCATAGAAAGACAGCCGTTGTCCTGCCTTTACTGCTGCCTGATCGCCCCCCCGTCCAAGGGCCATATCAAGACTAGATTGCGCTAGCGCACCAAGCTCACTGGCGGACTCCGCTCCAAAGGCCAGACCAATACTAAGTGTCATAGGGACCTTTAAGTCAGCAGTCATCTCACGAACCTCATCAAGAACAACGAAACGGCTTTCTTCCAATGCCTGTAGACTACGATGATTCAGTAGCATTAGATAACGTTCCGAAGATAAACGGCGCAAATATACATCAAACTGCTTACTCCAATCCGTGATCTCAGTGGCTACTTTGGCGATTAGCGAAGTTCGCTGCTGATCATCCATCCCTTGAGCGGATTCATCCAAATTGTCCATCATCACAATACCTATTGCCAGCTTCTCTTCCTCATAGCGTTCACGTAGCACCACAAGCTCCGTTATATCGTATAAGTAAAGCAGACGTTCGCTTGGAATGATGACCGCTTGATAATACCGCTCATCCACAGTGATTTCCAACCTTGAGTCCTTCAAAAGACCGTCTTTAAAAACCTCACGTTTTCCCTGTGCATTCCCTAAGGAGGACATCATATCAGGTAGCAACTCTTGAATCGCTTCGCCTACCAAGGACTTGCGGGCGAAGATCTCACCTGCATTGCGGTTATTCCACTCTACCGTACGATCCTCACTATATAGGATAATCCCAAGCGGAAGCATGCTTACCGCTTCGCCCTCTACTCGCTTGATACGAAAAGATAGCCCGTTTATATACTCCACCAAATTGCGCCGAAACGATATTTCGGCCTTCAACATAGAGAAGCACAAGGTGCCAGCCAGAAACAGACTAGCGACACCAAGGGCCCAGTTATAAATACTGACTACTATTATAAGAACTAGTAACAGCATGAACGCCCATACGGTATGATAGCCGTGCCAGCGTCTTTGCAGAAATTTAGGCATGAACCCTCACCCTATCGTTTCGATTTCGTCACAAACGCTCGCAGCGGAAATACCAAATCGATAATGCCGATAATCCGCAGCGGCGGTAGAAGAATAATGGGTATTGCCAGAAGAATCGGAATAATCTTATTCCATTTCCGCTCATGCGCTACAAAGAAGAAAAATCCAATGGCCTGAATCATAAAACCGATTCGCAGCAGTGGCAACAGATTAGCTGAAATCATTGTCATATAGCTGCTATCCGAACCGGAGAACAACAATTGAATAATAACGCCAAGCAGATAATACCAGATGAATGATCTTGGAAGTCTCCATTCGCGCGCAGGCTTCAGCTTCGGAACTGCATATTCCATACTGTTCAGAATCGGACGGACAATAGAGTGTGTGATCACAGCAATCATGAACGAGCTCACGATTAAAGTCATAGGAATCATTTGAATAGTCATGATACTGATCTTGTTTACATCCTCTGAGGTAAAGTTAAGATCACTTATCAGCGGATTGGCAGTTCCTAACTGCGACAGTGGTGATGTGACCATTTGCAGCACATCATTCACATAGCTCGACAGATCAAAATTAAATAGCGCTGTTCCAAGAAGCAAGAGCAGCAGAAATTCTCCAAGAATTGTAACGGTACCTGCGAGCAGGGTTGACATCGCCGAGGCGCGTTTTTTGTAAAAGCGGCCCATAACCAGTGCCGGTATCAAGAAATACACTGCTATCACTGGATATATAGGTGTAATCAGACCGACAATTAACAATATCGGCAATACATGTACAATAAACTGTTTGGTGTTCAGAGTAGTGAACAGCACTACGGCCGGAATAATCATAAATAGAGTAGTAATGAGAAGCAATGGGGTTGATAAGGAGAGCAGCAATAACAAATATGCGATGCTCCAAGCCACAGACGTCCAACGAAATTTCAACAGTATTCACCTCTTACGCATATGTTCTTCTAACGTAGATATATCTTGATACCAATCTTCCAATTGATGGCCTTCTTGCTTATGCTTCCTGAGCTTTTCTTGCAGTAGTCCATCCAGCTCACTATAGGGGATGCCCAATCTTCGCCCCAGGATATAAGAACTCATAATTAGGCTTGCCAGACTGTCACCAACACGGGCAGTACTACCTTCCCATAACGCTTTAAATAACCGCGAGACTTGATCAATTACTTCCGTTTTCAGCCATTCAATTACCTTCGCACGTTTAGCCACATCCAGATCCTTCGGCACATTGGTCACGTTTCACTACCTCCGGCAAAAAGCTTTATTCTCCATTATAGCATAAATATTTCTGTGCACCACTTACGGTTCCCGCCTCCGAAATCTTGTTTTCAAAAAAAGCCTGCATTCCGTTATCGCCGGAAATACAGGCCTCTTGACTTCGTTTGCTTCCACGAGCCGTGAATAAATGAATTATAACGATTCCTGTGATTGCCGTGAAACAAATCTCTCGCAATATTCTATAACCTGACTCCGTCGGACAATACCAATAAATCGGTTCATGTCGTCGATCACCGGCACAAAATTTTGTACCTTGGCTAGATTAATTAAATCTTCCATATTCGCATCAATTGAGACCGGCTTATTGTTCATTCTCAGCGGTACATCCTTTAGCAAAAATTTAGAAGCATTCTCAAATGTAATTTTACCGTTAGAATCCTTCATGTACCACAATAAATCGCCTTCTGTTATAGTACCTGCATACTCTCCGTTTCGATTAAGAATCGGCACAGCGCTATAACGGTGATATTCCATCCGCTCTAAAGTCTGGCGCAGTGTAGAATCCAGCGTTACACAAGCTACCTCCTGTTTGGGAAGTAAAAAAAATGCAATATTCATGTCTTGATCCTCCTAAAAGATTTCCGAAGGAATTACGGTTCCCTTATCTTCCCCTTACCTATAGGGCCTTAAAGTAATACGTCGCGACTAATAAATAGTTCCAGACCATTATACCATGACACAACAAGCAGCAGCCACTAACCTTCACTATGGCTGCTGCATTAGGGTATATGGCATTATATCTGATCCAAAATTATTGTGCAGCAGTCGTCGCTTTGGGCTCCAGCGCATTTTCAGCTTTACCCGGCTCAATTAATTGATCGACTGGCGTACTAGCGTTCATCCAGTTATCGATCATTGCCGTGGCCTCGCTCAGGTCTTCTTCATCAGCGATATCATAAGATATACCATCGATTCGTTTCCCTTCGCCCATAACCGTAAAGCTGGAAATATCCATAGCTTTGCCACCCATGAATTTCTTGGCCAGGCTAATAATCATAGAAGGCTGTAAATCCGTCTTGAAATTATCACCCATAATATCCAGCAACTCAGGAATATTGCCGATCTGGCTGATCGATAACATCTTATTCGCTACCACGTCAATAAATACCTGTTGACGTTTGGTCCGGTTAAAGTCACTATCTTCACGATAACGCGTATAATTTAATGCTTCTTCCCCATTATAATTAGATTTACCACCGGCAATAGTAAATTTCTCGTGATCCTTACCTTTATTTACAATATCTTTTTGAATCGGTAAGGGTACGCCTCCGATGGCATCAACAGCATCCTTTAATCCTTGAAAATTAATGGTAGCATAATATTGAATGTCATGCCCTAAAAGAGCTTCAAGAGTGTCCTTGGACATTTGTTGACCGCCAAAAGCATAAGCATGTGTGATTTTATCCTTTTTGTTATCATCATGTCCAATAATTTCGGTATAGGTATCACGCGGTATAGAAATAAGCAAAATTTTAGAATCCTCCGGTCGAATAACTGCATAGATCATTGTATCCGAACGTGCTGTTTCATTTTTTCGCTGGTCCGTACCCAGCAACATCAATGAGAAAGGATCACTTTTGTAAACCACTGGTTCTGGCTTAACTTTGTTATCCTCACTTACAAGCGGTTGGTAGGATTTCTCTTGCAGTTTGGCTTCAACTTGATCTGACAGAAAAAGATCAAATGCCAACACAGTTAGCGACTTACGGAACAGAAAGCCTCCAGCTATGATAAGCACAATTACAATAAGGGAAATATAAATTTTTTTCTTTTTTATTAATTTTTTCATGATTGATTCCTTCTTTATTGTGGAATATACATATAAATTACTCACCTTATATTTATAATACTTACCTGTTCTTCCAGGCAGTTATGACTTTAAATTCTCTTATCTGTAAAGCTCTGCTCTGCTTCCTGGTTTATGGTTCCCCCTTTTCGGAATTTCGGATCACGCCTATTGTAGAATAAACTTGGAAATCTTCTTTGACACAGGCTAAGCTTAAAAAGTGTAATCCAGTTCCTAATACCTATGCCCGTAGAAACAATATTACTATTGTAATCACTAAACGGATAAAAAGAAACAACAAATAACGACATTTAATCCAATCTGGTACCGGTTGAAGGCATAATTTGATTGTGCAACCCCTATTTAGTAAATAAAAAAGCAGGCCAGGCAATAATCACTTGGCTTGCTTTACCCACCATTTCTGCGGTTCAATTATATTGCTCATGGAATTGACGTGTACTCCCTGCAAACGCTTGTTTACGGGAGTAATACTCTCTCGCTCAGCAAAGAAAATCATAGGCACTTCCTCATTGATAAGCTTCTGCCACTCATAATACACGCCTTTGCGATAATTCCTGTCATAAGATTTCATACTGACTCCATCGCGAATGAGTTGTTCGTTCCGCTCCGAAGACCAGCGTGGATAATTCCACAGGTCACTCGCTCGCCACAGGCCGGATGGGTCAGGATCACTCGCCAAGCCCCAGACTCCATTGAATAAATCAATAGTAGGCTCATCGCTCTCTACCGCATCATAGAAAACATTCATTTCCTTCAATACCCCACCATTCAGCTGGACATCCAGCCCAACCTGACGCCAGTTTAGCAGTATAGCCTCTGTACGCTGTTCTGTATTCGTATTCCCTGTCATAGCGTCATAATGAATCACAAATTTCTTGCCCTTGGGATCTTCACGAAGACCATCACCATCAATATCCACATAACCAGCTTCATCTAATAAGGCTTTGGCCTTCTCCGGACTATACGGATAAGCATTAATCTCCGAATCCGGTATTTTAGCCCAGCTTGCGCTTGGAATTGGACTTTCCACTACCTGACCCAAGCCATAGGAAAAAGTATTAATAATCCCTTCACGGTCCAGTGCATAATACATAGCCTGTCGCAATCTTTTATCCTTAAATTTGGCATTGTCCATAACAATCTTCTCTGCTTCATTATCCCAGTGCCCAAATTTGAAACCGATATATTCATAAGACAGCTCTGTTGTCTGCATAATATTCACATTATCCAGTTTGCTCAGACCTTCATAAGCATCACGCGGAGCAGTCTCCATATCCACCACGCCCTGTTCAAACAGGGAAGTCAGCTGCTTATCATCAAAGACCTTATATACAATACCATCCAGCAGTGCCTTGCCCTGATAGTAATCGTCAAACCGTTTCATCTCTACGGACTCGCCAGGCTGAATTTGGGTCACCTCAAAAGGTCCAATCCCAATCGGATGTTTTCTAACCTGATCGCTTTCCGGCATATCTTTGACAGCTATGCCCGTATAATATTTTTTATTCATCGGATAAGGCCATAAATTATCAATCGTGTTCACACGTGCAGCCGTCACCGTTATTTTCAACGTATATGGATCAAGGACTTTGATTCCTGTAATCCCCTGGGTCTTCCCTGCATGGTAAGCTTCCACGCCCTCTATCATCTCTACACTGTAATAACGGGGCCCAGTATAGTCAGGACTAGCGATGGTTTCAAGCGCGAACTTCCAGTCTTCCACGGTCAACTCATCCCCATTGTGCCAACGTATGCCTGGTTTAATCTTAAAGGTGAAGGTGCGGTGATCATCCGATTCTAGCCAAGTCGCAATATTCGGGACCGTAGATAAATCGTCTTCAACCTTAAACATAGCTTCAGTGGTGAACTCAAGGACATTCAAGTCATCATCACCTTCATAAAAAGCAGGTTCGAATAAGCCTTTAAACGGTGAGGGGTAACCATAAGTAACGATTCCACCAACCTGTGGTTCATCGACGACCGTCTTGGATAAACGTAAATTATTTGAATTATTACCTGACCCTGACCCATTACAGGCAGATAGCATCGTCGCCACCACGAGCAACAATAGCAAGACCCGGCTCCTTTTCTTGTTATTCATGTATTTTTTCCCTTCTCGTTCTTGATGCATTAAGCTTTTACTTTAACAAAATTTTAAATTTCCTACAATGGTATGATATCTCACGTCTATTTATTTAATTACATTCCTCTTGAAAATATATACAATATCCATCTAAAAGTGAAGGGTCATATTAGCAGCATTTCCCAAGATCCGCAACAAAATCGAGCATAAAAGAAGCCTATCCTTACGGACAGGCCCAGCTTTACCAGCTATTGGTCAGTTCTCTTCCCCCTCATGAACAATAGTCAATCCCTCAATATGTTTTCGTTGCATCAGTTTGCTTTTCTTGCGGTTCACCTTGCTCTCGAAAATAATGTCCAAATCATAATCGTCGGGATACAACTCGTTCTTGGACAGGTAAGGCTTTAGCCGCTTATGATTGATACTCATTTTTTGCTTCTGTATCATCACGCCAACCATTCCCAGATTATCTTTCTGCCTGTAGACAATACCCATTTTGCCCAGAGAACTGACATACACTGCATCGCCTATTTCAAAAGAAAGCGGAAGTTCCTTCCTGCCCTTCGTCTCATTATTAAAACTTTTATGTTCTCTGTTCAGCTCCCCCTCTTCCGATTGTGACATACTCGGCCGATTAGCACCCTTCCACGCTCCTTGGTTTCTTTGTAGTCCTTGCTTATGCTTCTGCTCCTCCACAATTTGCCGTGACCGCTCAATTACTTTCTGCTGAATACCCAGCTTCTCGGCAATCTGCAGTGCATAGCTCTCGCCCGCTTCTCCTATCGTCAGCCTGTATAACGGCTGCAGTGTTTCTTTATCAAACTCCATCCTTGCATTTTGAAAGTCGGGAGTAGCAGCAGCAAAGGTTTTCAGCTCGTTAAAATGGGTGGTGACGACCATATTCACTCCCTTATAGCTCAGTTCCTCCAGTATTGCGATGGAGAGGGCGATCCCTTCCCCGGGGTCTGTACCTGCGGCCAGCTCATCAATCAACACCAGAACCCCTCTAGAAGCACTACGCAACATCTCCTCAATGCTCTTCATCTGGGCTGAAAAGGTGCTTAGCGACTGTGCCAGACTCTGACCATCCCCAATAACACTCAATACATCTGAGAATATGGTGAAATCACTACCTTCATCTACAGGGATCAGCAGACCCGACTGCGCCATTATAGTCAGTAACCCGAGGGTTTTAAGAACTACCGTTTTACCTCCTGTATTGGGTCCCGTTACAATGAGTGATTGATAACCTCTGCCGAATTCCAGACTGATTGGAATCATATCCTTCAACATCGGATGTCTTCCGCCGTTCATCCGTAGAATACCTCGCTCATTTAAAGAAATAGCACTCCCACCTATAGAGCGAGCATATTTTGCTTTGGCAAAGATAAAGTCATACGTACCTGTCACCTCAATATTAAGCCGCAATGCGACCTGCTCCTGCTCCACCAGGCCGGACAGCATACTCAAAACAATAGCTTCCTCTCGCGCTTCCTCCGCAGACAGTAAATCTAGTTCTCCCTGAAGGTCTGCGATCTCGCTAGGCTCTACGAAGACAGTGAGCCCACTTGTGGACTGATCTAGCACGGAGCCCTTCACTTGCTTGTAATATTCGCGTTTCACAGGGATAACATATCGCCCATTACGTTGGCTATAAATATTCTCCTGCAGAATCGGCTGATAACGTGACATGATACCCTCTAATTTATTATGGAGCCTCTCCTTAGTTACGGTCATCCGTTTTCGGGCCTTTTCCAGCCCCTTACTGGCCCCGTCATCAATAGAACCATAACGAATACAACGATCAATCGCCTCTTGCACTGACATTAATTCCAGCAGTGAGGAGGCGTATGAGCCGATTCTTGGAGCAGACTGTTCCTTGGAGGCCATATACTTGCGCAGTTGACTGCAGCTGTGGAGGAACGTTGATACTGCCATAAAATCTTGTTCATTATATAGATATCCTGTCCCCATTAATGACATCATCCATTCTATTCCTTCTAATGAAGGAATGGGTACACTCGCCCCTCTTTCCAATAGCTCTTTAGCTTCAGCCGTTTCCTCCATGGCGCTTCGTATAGCTGGCAGATAGGTCATGGGCATAAGCTCTTTCACATACTTCCTACCGGCATAAGAAACTGCAAAATGCCCCAATTCCTCCTTAATGATCCCGTAATCCAGTGTATTTAGATTTTGTAAATTCAAAGCGTTCCCTCCTTATTGTTTCTACTCAGATCTTTGCTTCATTCTCCCTAACGCAAAAAAGGGCAAGGACTGCCACTATCGGCAGTCCTTGCCCTCCATTTGTCCGCTACTATCCCCTTGTTGCTCTCAACTCCCTCTAAGCACTAATTTAGAAAGGTTATTGAAAACAGAAAAACCCGTGCTGCAAGAGCACGGGTTACAAAGAGAACAATAGCCGTAAAGAGGCCATTTGACGCTTCGTGTGTTCTTAACTAAATCATTCACCCTTCAAGTACTACAGATCTCGCAGTTCAACGAACTCTAATAGAGCACGTATTCTTATGCGAATCGAGCCAGCTGCAGTTTCTTGATTAGGCAATATGAAATTACTAGTTAAGGACACTCACCAACATCAAAATTTCCCCTTTAGTATAGGATATCTGTAACTTACTACATTCCAGAGTGAACGTCAATTGATGCCCGAGGCTTATCTTAGCAATGAACACAAAAAAGGCAACCAATTTCTCGGCTGCCCTTGTAGTAAACGTCCTATTCCGTTGTGTAAGGCAGCAACGCGATTTGACGCGAGCGCTTGATAGCAATGGTAAGAGCACGTTGGTATTTTGCACTTGTGCCTGTTACACGACGCGGCAAAATCTTTCCGCGTTCGCTGACAAATTTCTTAAGAAGCTCTGTATCTTTATAATCAATGTGAGTAATCTTGTTCACAGTGAAGAAACATACTTTCTTACGCTTGTTGCGTCCGCCACGACGAGCCGGTCTTTTGTCGTTATCGGCGCCTTCTCTTGGTTTAAAAGCCATGTCAGTTCAGTCCTTCCTTATTAAAATGGCAAATCATCATCCGATATATCGATCGGTTTTCCATCGCCCGAAAAAGGATCTTGATTATTGTTGTTACGCGAAACATTATTGCTATTTCCGCGTCCACTGTTACCGCCGCCACCAAAGGCTGGCTCTTCAGGAACACTTGCACCACCAGATGTATTTCCACCTTCACGATTCTGCGAAGATTCCAGAAAACGGACATTATCGGCAATGACTTCGGTTACGTATACACGTTTACCTTCGTTATTCTCGTAATTCCGTATTTGGATACGTCCTTCCACTGCTGTCAGACGACCTTTGCGCAAGTAATTGGCACAGGTTTCCGCCAGCTGTCTCCAGGTAACAACCGGGATGAAGTCCGCCTCGCGTTCACCGTTCTGGCCCGTAAAGTTACGGTCTACGGCAAGCGTAAACTGTGTTACGGCAACACCAGCGGGAGTATAACGAAGTTCCGGGTCACGGGTTAACCGACCGATCAATATGATACGGTTCAACAATTCAATCCCCTCCTTTAGAGCGATTCATTACAAAGCTTGGACAAGTTCTTAAGCAACGTCGTTCGTAATGAGATAACGAATAACTTCGTCGGAAATCTTCATGAGACGTTCTAATTCAGTAACTACTGCAGGTTCTGCAGTAAAGTTAACCAAAACATAGACGCCATCGCGGAATTTCTTGATCTCATACGCAAGACGGCGTTTACCTTGCACATCGTGCTTTGTAATTTCCCCGCCATTGGAGATGATGCCTTGGAATTTTTCGACTGCTGCTTGAACGGCTTCTGGTTCAATATCAGGACGAATAATGTACATCACTTCATATTTGCGCATAATTTTCACCTCCTTATGGTCTGAGGCCCCTAATCACGTCAGGAGCAAGGAACGAGCACATACATAAACTCGCACCACTTTAATATACCAAAACGATATGCATAAAGCAAGTTATATAAAATAGTTGATCTGCGCACAATATAACTGATTTCATTTCCCTTAGGGAAGGAGGAATAGCACATGGGCGAGAAAACCGAATATGAAAAAGGTGACAAGGCCCCAAATCCGGGCATCTACACAGAAGTAGGCGAGGCACGCAGCTTTCATACGGAAATCCAGAACCCCAAACGAATTGAAATGGAGAAGGGAGACACCTTCCCTGAAACCACGAATAAGGACCGCAAGTGGAAAAAGGTCGAGAAAGCGCGCGTACATTAATTTTTAGAATCATGTGTATAGAAAAAAAGGACATTACCCATACTATTCTCAGGCAGTACAAAAGAGAGGTGTGGTTCCGTTGGACGTCGTAGACGAACAAAATCACAGGGATTCTGATTCAGCAACTATGGTAAGCAAGGAAGAGTAGCTGGTTGCCGCCCTTAAAAAGGCAGTGACCGCAGCAAAGCCTTTTATCACTTTAGCGGCTTTAGACAGAGAGATTCCAACATCATTGATGTGCTGCCTCCTGAGGAAGGACCTGCAAAGGTCCTTCCTTTTGTATGCCTTTTTTATATCCAAATTTAGAGACAAAAAAACCTCCGTTATAGAACGAAGGATTTAAAATCGCATATGTAAAATGAGTGGCGGAGAGGGTGGGATTCGAACCCACGCACGCTGTGACACGCCTAACTGATTTCGAGTCAGCCCCCTTGGGCCTCTTGGGTACCTCTCCGCAGCAAGAATTATCATATCACGCAGCACTGCCTTTTGCAAGCTTAATTACTGTCCGCACTGCCCGCGGTCGATCGCAGAACCTTCTTTAAATTCTTCTCAAACTTCGCACGAGGAACCAAGACACTGTGCTGACAGCCCGTACATTTAATCCGGATATCCATGCCCATACGAATGATCTCCATCTCATTGGTGCCGCAGGGATGCGGCTTTTTCATCTGCACGACATCTCCAAGCTGAAATACTTTGCGTTCCACTATTCTTCCCCCTCTTCGCCCTCGTGTGTGGCTGCCACCTGCTGTCTAGGTGCTGCTCCTGTAGATCCGCTAACCTCCCGCGCTACATTCATTGCATCTGCCTCTTGAGCAACCCTGGACTCCTCTTCCTCTCGTTCACGAGCCTGTTGTTCGGCCTCTGCAGCCTCCATGCTGCTTTGCTTCTCTAGGGCCTCTTTAATATCACTCTGGATTTGCCGCTCCGCTGCATCTCTGGCATTTGGCATGCAGCTTGCTGCTACTCGAATGACAAATTCGGATGTACTCATAGACTGGATTCCTAGAATATCAGGGTAAGCAAGAACACTTGGATTACGATCCTCTATTCCCTGCAAAGCTTCCCCAATCAAACCTAATGTCTCTTCCAATCCCCGTTCAATCTTCACAGGCACATCCACTACGGCTAGCGCATTAGAAAGGGAATAGTTCGTTACATTGATGATTGAACCATTGGGGATGATATGCACTTCACCAGTATTGCTAAGTAATCTTGTTGTTCTCAACCCAATTACCTCAACAGTTCCTTTATAGATCCCGGTCTGAATCACATCACCAACCGCGAATTGATCCTCTAAAATGATGAAAAAACCCGTAATAATATCCTTCACCAGACTTTGTGCCCCGAAACCTACAGCCAAGCCTAGTACACCAGCCCCTGCCAACAGCGGTGCTAGATCAAAATGAAATTCGGAGAGAATCAACATAATCATCACAAAATTACTGATGACAGTTACAACATTTTTGAGCAGTTCTCCCACAGTAGTAAAGCGGCGCGTATTCGCTAACAATCTGCCTCCGGTTTTGCGAGCCATAGACCGATCGATTACATTATATACAACTTTAATTATAATCCGGGACAAGATAAAAATTATAATAATTCGCAACCCTGTGAACAATACACTCATCCACATGTCCGCATCTGACACCCAGTTCCATAATTGATCCTTGAATTTGAGCGCCTGTCCAACGGGATCATCAGTGAGGGAAGCATCTAATATCCATTTATTCATAGGATCCTCCTTATCACTCGATCAATTCATAACCCTTGTTATCGTCTTTACCGTAAATCCCTCTGATTTCAATATTTTGCTCAGCCACAATCTTCCGCACATCACTCAGTGCATCACGAAAAAATTGGATCGACATCGCACACCCAGCGGTAATTTCCTTAGGTGTTGGAAAGATATCAATTTCTATTTCTGCATATTCAAGCAGCATTTCGGCCCGAAGCGCCTGCTGGGTAGAATCAAATGAAATAAGCAGTTCTTCCTCCATACGTCACGCCTCCCTCATAGTTTCTTGCCCAGTCTTCTGCGCTGTAGTATAAAATTCCTCTTTCATCCATATACTAGATAGCAACAAATAGAATCAGTTTCAGAAAGGAAGATGGTATGAACTCTTCATCTAAGGCTTCTCCAATACCTGAAATGTCCTGTTTAAAAATATCACATACAGATCCAAATATCTATTCTGCCATTACTCACAGGCTGCTTTTTCACTTCTCATGCACACGCCCGGACACACAGATTATTGTGGTCTGCATTGGCACGGACCGTTCTACTGGAGACTCACTTGGCCCACTTGTTGGCACTTCATTAGCCCGTTTCCACAGCCCTCTATTTCATATATACGGCACACTTGAAGAACCAGTACATGCCATTAATCTTGAAGAGACCTTATCACATATAAATGAAAGATACAGCAATCCTTTCATTATTGGCATAGATGCTTGTCTTGGTCATTCTACCAGTGTCGGATGTATTCAAGTCGTAGAGGGTCCGTTAAAGCCTGGCGCGGGTGTAAATAAACAACTGCCGCCTGTTGGCGATATCCATTTGACGGGTATCGTTAATGTCGGCGGCTTCATGGAATATTTTGTACTACAAAACACAAGGTTGAGTTTGGTTATGAGATTATCAGATATCATTGCTTCCAGCCTTTACTCGGCACTAAAGCAGTGGCATCTTCATTCTAAGTCTGCTGCAACGCGAGAGTAACTACTTCCTTTTCTTCTGGAGATAAAGGATACTGCGACTCTCCCTTTTGCATAGGTTTTGAATAAATATAAGAATTCTCTCGGTTATGCAGGCTGCTGAGTACTACACCATTGCTAGCATCGTCTAAAATTGCCAACGAGAAGCTCAAATCATTTCCGCGTTCGCCGAAGGCATTGTAACGTTTCATCGCCACGTTGGATTTCATTCCGCTGATTTTAAGTGTTGTAGCTTCAAGTATTGCTTTGTGTTCTCGTTGCCCGTCCTCCAGCATTTCACCTTGGTTTTTAAGATCGATCAGCAGACTTTCCAAATCCTCCACACCGCTACCTGACATCATAGCTTCATATCTCCGTCGCATTGTACGCAGGTTGGCTCCCTGTACAATAACGATGATTGCCAACACTAACACAATTACAACGAATGCAACAACAAACCATAACAATTGATCACTGATGAATTGATTCATATCTGACATAAATGGACCATCCTTTTTATTTATCTGCTGCGGCATTGCCATATAGCTCTTCCATAGCTGCCAGCATTGTGCTTATATCATGCTCTGTCGAATCATACCCCACACTTGCCCTAACAGCACCGCTCTCGATTGTATCAACTGCTTTATGTGCTAAGGGCGTACAATGCATCCCGGCACGCACAGCAATATTATATTCACGGTCCAGACGATGAGCAATTTCTGCTGACTCCTGTCCAGCGATCACAAAAGCTACGATCCCGGTTCGTGGCGCTCCCTGATCTGGCCCTAGCAATCTTATGCCCGGAATTTCCAGCAATCCTTCCATCAGCAATTGTGTCAACTTCCATTCGCGCTCATGTATGATGTTCGTCCCTATGGACTTCACCTTTTGAACACCAGCCATCAGACCAGCAATACCCACTGTATTTTGCGTTCCCGCCTCGTACCTGTCCGGACGAACAGAAGGTTGTTCACTATTTTCAGACTGACTACCCGTCCCCCCATACATCAGAGGCTCCAGCTCCAATTGAGGCGATATATATAGCCCACCTGTGCCTTGTGGACCCAGCAGCCCTTTGTGCCCAGGGAAGGCAAGCAGGTCGATATTCATTGATACTACATCTATTTCTATTGAACCTGCACTTTGAGCAGCATCTACCATAAACATGGCACCTTTTGATTTAGCTATATCACCAATATCACCGATGGGAAGAATGCTGCCAAGTAAATTGGAGCTGTGACTACAGATAACCATTTTAGTATTATGTCGAAAAGCATTCTGCAATTCGCGCAAATCCAACTGTCCTTCTTTATTCACTTGCAGATAATCAACTGTTATTCCCTGAGTTCTTCGTAAATATTCTAGAGGCCTACGCACAGAGTTATGTTCTGTCATTGTCGATATCACATGATCCCCTGCTTGTAGTGTACCTCTAATCCCCATATTCAGAGCCATAGTTGTATTGTGTGTAAAGGCAATATCCTGTGCATTGGGAACAGCAAACAATTCAGCCAACAGGCCTCGCGTTCTGACTAATACACGACCTGCACCCATTGCCATTGAATGATTGCCTCGGCCAGCATTTGCCCCAGACTGTTGTAAAGCATTCATCATTGCGGTTGCCACCTCTGGAGGTTTCGGCCATGAAGTTGCTGCATGATCCAAATATATGAGTTTTCCCACTCCTCCACCCCTTATCCTGTGAAACATACAAATTCTCATCTTTTTAAAAAACATACCCCTCCTTATCCGGTTAGGGATAACTCAGGATATGTTTTTAGGTGCAAATATCCATCAGTTCCCCAATAATTCCAATAATCTTTCCAAGTCTTGGGCGCTATAGTAGTTCAATTCAATCTTGCCTTTTTCTTTACCTTGCTTAATCTTAACCGTTGTTTTGAATCTTTCGCGCAATGTTTCTTCAACATTATCAATATACGGATCACGTTTGACCACCTTGGCCTTAACTCCATTGGCTGGTTTGCGATCTAGGTTTTTCACAGTTTCTTCTAATTCCCTTACGCTCCATTGCTGCTCCACACATTGCTCCGCAAGTTGCAATACTAGCTCCGTATCCTTCAAAGCAACAATTGCCCGCGCATGCCCCATGGAAATTGTTCCACGTGAAACATATTCTTTAACTTCCTCAGGCAAAGAAAGCA
The DNA here is from genome assembly GCF_009664975.1 of Paenibacillus monticola. GTDB lineage: Bacteria > Bacillota > Bacilli > Paenibacillales > Paenibacillaceae > Paenibacillus_AQ > Paenibacillus_AQ monticola. The sequence continues at coordinate 22,095 of NZ_WJXB01000004.1, read as the reverse complement.
AACGTAGGAAATTGGCAATATGAGATCTCGATTTCCCAACTTTCAATGAAAGTTCCTCCTGAGTAAGCGAGAATTGATCCATCAAGCCTTGATAAGCTACAGCGATTTCCATTGCATTCAAATTTTCCCTTTGCAGGTTCTCAATCAATGCAATCTCCATTACCTGTTGATCACTTAGATTTCGCACGACAGCTGGAATAGTAGCTTTACCACAATATTGTGAAGCGCGGAATCTACGTTCACCGGCAATAATTTCAAATCCTTTTAATACACTACGAACAATAATAGGTTGAATTACTCCGTGCTGACGAATAGATTCAGCCAACTCTTGAATAGCTTCTTCATTAAAATCCTTGCGCGGTTGATAAGGATTCGCTCGTAATTGTCCTAAAGGGATTTCTACGACCTTATCATCTTCATTAATAGACAAGGAGGGAATTAATGCATCTAGTCCTTTTCCTAAACGCTTACTCATAAGAAATCACTTCCTTTGCCAACTCTAAATACACTTCCGCTCCTTTTGAACGGGGATCATAAGTAATGATCGATTGTCCATGAGACGGTGCCTCACTAAGACGCACGTTGCGTGGGATAATCGTCTTATATACCTTTTCTTGAAAATACTTTTTAACCTCTTCAATAACTTGGATCCCCAAATTTGTGCGGGCATCAAGCATCGTCAATAATACCCCTTCTATTTTAAGATGAGGATTGAGATTTTTTTGAACAAGACGTACTGTGTTCAGAAGTTGACTCAACCCCTCAAGGGCGTAATATTCGCATTGAATTGGAATAATTACGGAATCAGCTGCTGTTAGCGAATTGATCGTCAATATGCCAAGTGATGGAGGGCAATCAATAATAACATAATCATAATTCCCTTTAACAGCATTCAAGGCCTTTTTCAGCTTCAGTTCTCTTGAAATCATCGATACCAATTCAATTTCTGCACCGGCCAGTTGAATCGTTGCTGGGATAATATGCAACCCTTCATTTTGGGTTTCAAGTATTGTGTCCTGTGGATCTACTTCATTAATAAGAACATCATAAATACAATCTGCTACATCTGCTTTGTTGATGCCAACGCCGCTTGTAGTGTTTCCTTGAGGATCAATATCGACAAGAAGCACTTTCTTTCCTAAAGCAGCCATGCCGGCACCCAGGTTCACTGAGGTTGTTGTTTTGCCGACACCACCTTTTTGATTTGCTATGGCAATGATCTTGGACACTTATTTCACCTCGAATAGTTAGGAAGAATCTTCTTGTAGGTCGATAGTAAGAATAATGTTACCGCCCCTTTCGGGCGACATCATATTCTGCTAGAAGTATAAGCAATTCTTTAATATATGGACTTAAGCCACATAAAAAGACGGCCAATCACCTTCAGGGCCGCCTTCAGCTGTTGATTACATTATCTTTTTGGGATTTGAATCAAAATTTCGTAATGGTCACCACGGTCATTCTCCGAAGTTTTGATTTCCAATCCTGAGCCTGAAACCATATCAATAGATTGACGAATTGTATTAAGTGCTAGTCGAACATCCTTAGTAAAAGAGACCCGCTTCGACTTCTTTATATGTGTTACCTCTTTATAGAAAGCTATACGCGCTTCCGTCTGCTTAACATTTAAACCCTTAGCAATAACTTCTGATAGAACCTTCAGTTGCATTTCTACGCTGTCCAGTGACAGTAACGAACGAGCATGTCTTTCAGTAATCTTACGCTCCATCAATGCTGTCTTGACTTCTTGTGGTAGATGCAGCAATCGTATCTTATTAGCAATTGTTGACTGACTTTTACCAAGCCGCTGCGCTAAACTTTCCTGCGTTAGTTGGTGCAGATCAATCAATTTTTGATAAGCCATTGCTTCTTCAATAGAAGTCAAATTCTCACGTTGCAAATTTTCAATCAATGCAATTGAAGCAGCTTGTGAATCATTAAACTCGCGGACAATAGCCGGTATAGTTTCCATACCCAGTTTTTTAACTGCTCGCCAACGCCGTTCACCTGCAATGATCTCGTACTGTGAATCTCGAAAACGTACAACTATGGGTTGGATAACGCCATGAGTTTTGATAGTCTGACATAGCTCATCTATCTTATCATCATCAAATATTGTCCTAGGCTGATACGGACTGCTGATGACCTCATGAACCGGGATTTGTTTGATTTCTTCTCCGCTGCTCCGCTCGGTAAATCCAAAAAGCTTGGTGAATTGTTCTTTCATTCCGTTCATAACCACCTAATTTCGTTATAGTACGATCTTCTTGACCTTCTTTAGGGGAAAGCATATCGTACAGCAATGAACCAGCCTGCAAATCACCAGGCGTTACAATCTCTCCTCCGAAGAAACAATAGCATCAGAAGGAACCAACTAGATTGGAAGTCTCACTATATTATTCTATCACTTTTTTGCTTATAATCCTATTCTCCTTAGAGACCTATTTTTCCTGCATTTATGATCGAAAATTCACATTTTCACTCTAGTTTGTGTAGAAATGAAGATGCTCTCAATTTTTCGAGAATACCTGTTTCTGTAGTGACAATTATATATGGAAGAAGCATACAAGAAAAACGGGTGCTGTCCTATTAATGGACGGTACCCGTTTTTCTTGACTATAGAGATGAGTTGTTGTGTGAAATATATGAGCTAAAATGTTTCACGTGAAACATTTAAACTAGTGGGGATTTTACTGGAATACCTGCTTTACGCGGATATTTGGCAGGAGTAGCTCCTGTCTTTCGAATCATAATAATATGACGGACTGACTCTTCTACAGGAAGACTGAAGGACTCTACTTTATCTAATTGAGCACGAAGTTCTTTCAAACTGTATTTAGCTTCATTCAATTCCTCAGAAGGATCATTGCCTTTCATCGCAGCGAAGATTCCGTCCTTGCGAGTGAATGGTAGACAAAACTCATTGAGTAATGATAACCGCGCAACTGCACGTGCAGTGACCAAATCATAAGCATCACGATGAATGAACTGTCTGGCAATATCCTCAGCACGGCCATGAATCAACTGTACATCACTAAGCTTGAGCTCACTGCATACATGCTGGAGAAAAGAAATTCTTTTGCTTAACGAGTCGATAATGGTCAGTTTTAGATGTGGAAAACATATCTTCAGTGGAATCCCTGGGAACCCTGCTCCCGAGCCAATATCCGCCATACTTTTCACTTCATTCATATCCTTATAAAAAGCCAATGAAAGCGAATCATAAAAATGCTTCATATATACCTGCTCACGCTCTGTTATGCCGGTTAGGTTCATTTTTTCATTCCAGGATACTAGTTCCTGATAATAAAGTTCGAACTGCTCCAATTGTTCCAGTGTAAGTGTAATTCCCTGTTGCTGCAAAAGCTCTGTGAATTGGGTCGTTATATTGTCCATGAATTATCCTCTCGCCGCCGTCACCCGGTTGTAATGCTCCAGATGTACGAGAAGAATGGAAATATCTGCTGGCGTCACTCCGGATATCCGCGAGGCCTGGCCGATAGAGATAGGAACAATCTTGGTAAGCTTCTGTCGGGCTTCAATCGCCAACCCGTGAATTTCATAGTAATTAATTCCATCAGGAATTTTCTTTTTTTCCATCTTTTGCAGTTTTTCTACATGTTGCAGTTGCTTCTCTATATATCCTGCGTATTTAATCTGAATTTCGACTTGTTCTTTCATATCCTCATCCAAATTCTCAGCAGAAGGTGATAATTGATCAACGAAACTATAAGTAAGCTCTGGACGGCGCATTAGTGTAAGCAGGTTGCTGCCATCAACAATCGGTGCAGATTCATATTGTGCAAGGAGTTCATTAACTTCTACGGGTTTAACCTTAGTCTCCTGAAGACGGGCTATCTCACGTTCCACCAGTTCCTTCTTTTCAAGAAAAGTCTCATAACGCTGTTGAGGAATCAAACCGATCTCATGTCCAATAGGAGTCAGGCGTAGATCTGCATTATCATGACGAAGCAACAGACGATATTCCGCACGCGAGGTCAAGAGACGATAGGGTTCATTAGTCCCCTTTGTCACCAGATCATCAATTAATACTCCGATATATCCCTGTGAGCGATCCAATACTATCGGCTCTTTATCCTGTACTTTGCGCGCTGCATTAATACCCGCCATAACCCCTTGTCCTGCTGCTTCCTCATAACCAGAAGTACCGTTGATCTGTCCGGCAGTGAACAGGCCTGGAAGACGTTTCGTTTCCAGTGAAGGCCACAACTGGGTAGGGACCATCGCATCGTATTCTATGGCATAACCATTGCGCATCATTTCTACTTTTTCCATACCTGGTATAGAGCGGAGAACCGCAAGCTGTACATCCTCGGGAAGACTAGTGGACAAGCCCTGTACATAGTATTCCGATGTGTTTTTTCCTTCTGGCTCCAAGAAGATTTGATGTTTCGATTTATCGCTAAACCGTACTACTTTATCCTCTATAGAGGGACAATAACGCGGACCTGTTCCTTCAATTATTCCAGTGAACATAGGTGCCCGATGCAGGTTATCATTAATGATCTGATGAGTTACTTCAGAGGTGTAAGTCAACCAGCAAGGAAGCTGTTCATTTTGCGAAGACTTGGTTTCAAAAGAAAAGAATTTCGGCTTATTGTCTCCAGGCTGTATTTCAGTCTTGGAGAAATCAATCGTATCCTTATGCACACGTGGAGGTGTACCTGTCTTAAAGCGCACCAGTTCAAAGCCCAGTTCACGCAAATGCTCCGACAGTTTAATTGAAGGCTGCTGATTATTCGGTCCGCTCTCATATGCCAACTCACCCATGATGACCTTGCCACGCAAATAAGTACCTGTGGTCAGAATAACAGACTTGCTGCGGTAGGATGTTCCTGTCTTGGTAATCACACCTACGCAATGTCCATCCTCTACGATTAAGCGCTCTACCATCCCTTGGCGAAGTGTCAGCTTCGGCGTCTTTTCCATCGTTTCCTTCATTGCATGTTGATACTGGAATTTATCCGCTTGAGCACGTAAAGCATGAACAGCTGGTCCCTTGCCTGTATTAAGCATTCTTAATTGAATGAAAGTCTTATCTATATTACGGCCCATTTCTCCACCGAGCGCATCAATTTCACGCACCACATGTCCCTTGGCAGGTCCGCCAATGGAAGGATTACAAGGCATAAACGCTACCATATCCAGGTTAATCGTAATCATTAACGTGCTACAACCCATTCTGGCTGAGGCGAGCGCGGCTTCACAGCCGGCATGACCAGCACCAATGACGATCACGTCATAACTGCCTCCATCATAACTCATATCTTGTTTCCCCCTATAGAACCTATTTACCTAAACAAAACTGTGAAAAAATCTGGTCTAGCAACGAGTCGGCTGCTGTATCGCCTATGATCTCGCCTAGCTGCTCCCAGGCCAGCCGTACATCGATTTGGATTAGATCAATCGGGACATGCAACTCTGCCGCCTCGTAAGCATCCATAAGCGATCTGTACGCCTTTTTGAGCAAGGCAATATGTCTTACATTACTAACATATGTCAAGTCACCCGATTCCAGCTTCCCGCCGAAAAAAAGTGTCGATATAGCCTCTTCCAATTTGTCCAAACCTTTCTCTTCCAGAATAGACATGGGTACAATGCTCGACTCTTCAAAAAAAGAAAGTAACGTTTCCTTATCCACTTTAGACGGTAAGTCCATTTTATTCATCAAACATATACATTGTCTACCCTTGAATTGTTCCATTAATGCCAATTCATCCGCATGCAGCTCGTCATTTGAATTCAGTACAAGCAGAATAAGATCCGCATCAACTACGGCAGCTCGGGAACGTTCAACGCCGATTTTCTCCACCACATCCATTGTGTCGCGAATACCCGCAGTGTCGAGAAGCTTAAGCGGAATATTATTAATCGTTACATACTCTTCTATAACATCACGTGTTGTGCCTGGAATATCTGTTACAATCGCTTTATTATCGCGCGCGAGCGCATTAAGCAGCGATGATTTGCCCACATTTGGACGGCCTATAATGGCTGTAGTAATACCTTCACGTAGAATTTTACCTTCATTAGAAGTCTTCAGTAGCTTATTGATGCCTTCCATAACCTCAGTACTTTTATCTTTAATAAATTCAGCTGTTACGGATTCCACATCATGTTCAGGGTAATCAATATTCACTTCAATATGAGCCAGCATTTCAATAAGCGAATGACGCAAGATATGGATCTGTTCGGATAGTGAACCACTCACCTGCTTTAAAGCTACCGAGAAAGCTCGATCTGATTTGGAACGGATAAGATCAATGACTGCTTCTGCTTGTGATAAATCTATACGTCCGCCCAAAAATGCGCGCTTGGTGAACTCACCTGGCTCAGCCAATCTAATCTCCTGCTGCAGCAGTAAATCCATTACTCTTCTAACCGAAATAATACCACCATGCGCACTGATCTCCACTACATCCTCTGTGGTAAAAGAACGCGGGCCTTTCATTACAGTTACAAGTACTTCTTCCATTTTCTCACCATCAACCGGACTAATAATATGTCCGTAATGAACGGTATGTGACTCCGCATCCGCAAGTGATATCCGGCTGCGAAATAATGGTGTCACCTGCGTAATAGCCTGCGGGCCGCTGACCCGGATTATAGCAATCCCGCCCTCACCTAATGCCGTTGATACGGCAGCAATGGTGTCGCTAAGCATGCTGTTATTCACCTCGTCTTATCTGCTCTTTATATTCTTATATACTAAAAAACAATGACTCCTTTCATAGGTCAAGGAGTCATTGCGGCAATATGGTCTTTACTTCAAAGTTATAACGACGCGGCGATTCGGTTCTTCACCCTTACTAAGGGTATTCACTTGCCGGTGATCCTGTAGTCTGGAATGAATAATCTTACGCTCTTGCGGAGACATTGGCTCCAGCACAACCTCTTTACGGGTACGAATAACACGACCTGCTAATCGATCAGCCAGTTCTTCTAGTGTCTTCTTGCGGCGTTCACGAAAATTCTCCGCATCAAGCACTAACCGTATAAAGCTGTCTGAGTATCGGTTAGCTACGATATTAGCCAAATACTGCAGAGCATCGAGAGTTTGTCCCCTTCTGCCAATCAACAATCCGAGATCCGGACCGGATATCTGCAGAATATTTGACTCCTTGGTATGGATGATTTCCACTTCCACCTCAAGCCCCATGCTTTTGGCGACATCCACAATGAAATGAACGGCCTCTTGGTAAGCTTCCTCCACCGGTTGTCCGGAATCTTGGCGCGGCACGCCGCCAATAGCCTCCTGTTTGCTCTCTCTTGTTGACTGCTGAGGCAGTGACGGAGCACTCGCCGCTGATGCCGGTGCAGCTTCGGTAAACAGGGTTAATTCAACCTTGGCACCTTTCGCACCGATCAATCCCAGGAATCCTCTTGATGGCTGTTCAAGTACATTGACCGTAACTCGATCCCGGTGAACTCCAAGCTGTGTAAGCCCACGTTCTACAGCTTCTTCAATGGTTTTCCCTGTCGCGACGACTTTGCTCATTTTGACTTTTTGGCCCCCTTCGATGCCTTGCCACTATTATTTTTCACAGTGCTGGAAACATTTTTGTTTTTCCCAGTGCTCGAGACATCTTTACTCTTCACGAGATTAGGACCAACATCGATGACACCGGCACCTGCAACAGCTAACTTGTTTTTACCATTGTTGCGGTATAAGAAATAGTTCTGAATAATCGTGTATATATTACTGTATACCCAGTATAAAGGTAACGCTGCCGGGAAATTGTAGGACATGACAAAAATCAGAACCGGATAGACCATCATCATAAACTGCATAGGTCCTTGCATTTGGGTCGGATTCATTTTGGTCATCATTCTGGTTTGAATAAATGTTGTCAAAGCAGCAAGTATCGGTAGAATAAACAGCTTATCTGGCTCACCAAGCTGCAACCACAAGAAGGTATGCTCACGCAAACTTGGGTTGTAGTAGATTGAATTGTATAGAGCGATAAAAACTGGCATCTGTACGATTAGCGGCAGGCAGCCCGCCATTGGATTAACCTTATTCTCCTGGAACAGGCGCATGGTTTCTTGCTGCACCTTCTCAGGTGTTTCTTTATATTTTTTCTGGATCTTTTGGAGTTCCGGCTGTATGGCTTGCATTGCGCGCGAGCTTTTGACCTGTTTCATAGTAAGCGGAAGAATCAACGTACGGACAATAATAACCATCACAAGTACGGCGAATCCGTATTGTCCATTAAACCATTTTGCGAACGTATCGAGAGCTAAAGCAAAATAATAAACAACATTACTCTGCCAGAATCCTCCATTTTTCAAATCCTCTGTAGTATGCGTCACTGAAACTGAAGATGTACATCCCGATAAAACAGCAAGCGATAAAATCAACACAGCGATGAGGAGAAACCATTTTCCTCGTCTAGTCTTCATTACAGACACTTCAAAACCCCTCTCTTGAACATTCCATTGCACCGTAAATCATACCATAATTATGAATACAAATAAACAAGCCACTTCGGGCTCCATTATTTACGGGAAGCCTTTAGTAGCTTGGCTTTGCGCAGCACATGGAGCACACTTTTTTCGAGCTCTCCGTATTCCATAGTAAGGGCTCCTTTTCTTACGATAAACACCATGTCTAGTCCACCTGCAATTTCAGGCTCGTGAAGACGGACAATTTCTTTCACCAGTCTCCTCATTCGGTTGCGGACAACGGCATTTCCCACCTTTTTACTTACTGATACACCAAGTCGGAACCGCTCCACCTCTTTTCTGCTGAACCAATACACTACAAACTGATGATTCGCAAATGACTTCCCATGGCGGTATACGCGGCTGAAGTCGGCACGGTTTCGTAAACGTAATCTTTTGTGCACGAGAATCTCCTTATTAAAAAGACCGGCCTCAAAGATCGCTCCGGAATTTTTCCTTCTAATTAGTATAGTCATTATTGAGCTGCCATAAACGGCCGCTGACCCCATTTTGCTCTACTTCATCTATAGGGGTTGAACTTCGTTGTTTCATATTTATAAGTGTATACGTAAAATAACCCCGCAAAGTATAGCCAACGCATCGAAGCGTAATCCTAACCTCTACAGAGCCCCCAGAAATAAAAATACAGTAAAAAAGACCACCGTAGTGGTCTCGGGTGGCCTTACTTACGCACTCAAAACTTTTCTGCCTTTTAGGCGACGGGCTGCCAGCACTTTGCGGCCGTTTTTCGTGCTCATTCTTTTGCGAAAACCATGCACCTTGCTGCGTTTGCTCACATTAGGTCTAAATGTCGGTCTCATGTATTGCACCTCCCTTACAGGTACTAAATTACTGTCTTATAAGCAGAAACGGACTATGCCGTCCTTTAAGTAGGGACAGTATCTACAAGTATTATCATTATAATTTGGAGACATATCCACACAGAAAACACCTTTATATATTAAAACATATTTTACGGATAAAAGTCAACCTAACACGTCCACCTTCTTCTCTCCTAAAGCTAAAGCGTTTATCCACAGCCCCGATCAGAAAAAAAGTAATCCACAGGCTTAAAAAGTTATCCACCTGTTACTAAAAAATTAAGCCAACTATTTGCAGGTGGTAATAACCTGTGTATAAAAAAATTGGAACCTTGACGTAAACTGTCGAACCATAAACAAATTATCAACAATATGTAGTGTTGTTCTTAAATATTATACACAAGTGCTTGAATTTGTGGATAAAATAGCCCTGATCATTGAAAAACAAGGGTAGTTTTGCTATGATGGTATTACTTTTGAATGTGAATAGATTTGTTTGTTCTCTATATTATCAACAAGTTGTGGATAACGTTGTGAACAATTCAAATTTATCCATATTTTTTTGTCTCTGCATATTGCATGTTGGGGATAAAACTCATCATTAACCTATTTTCTTCGACATTTCCACTCATGGCTGATGCCACATTTGGAAGATTTAAAGGAGTGACAGTCTGTGGACAGCCATACTTCCGAATTATGGCAGCAAATTTTATCGATTATTCAGACCAAATTAAGCAAGCCGAGCTTTGATACCTGGTTTAAGGCTACGAAAGCGATCACTTTCAGCACACAGGTTCTTATCATCTCGGCACCTACAACATTTGCAGTCGAATGGCTGGAAAGTCGTTACACCAAACTGGTAGGAGCTACGGTTTACGAGGTCACCGGCAAACAGGTAGACGTCAAATTTGTCATTGAGGAGAACAAGCCTTCAGAGCTTATAATTCAACAATCTGCGCCTTTTCCCGCAGTATCACGCGAAGAAGCTCAAACGCATCTGCTCAATCCCAAGTATACTTTCGACACCTTTGTGATCGGCTCAGGCAATCGTTTCGCGCACGCAGCCTCACTGGCCGTTGCCGAAGCACCAGCCAAAGCCTACAATCCTTTGTTTTTATACGGCGGAGTAGGTCTGGGCAAGACCCATTTAATGCATGCCATTGGGCATTATGTGCTGGAACATAACCCAAACAACAAGGTTATCTACATTTCGTCTGAGAAATTCACGAATGAATTCATTAATTCCATCCGTGATAACCGCGGCGAAAGCTTCCGTAATAAGTATCGTAGCGTTGACATTTTGCTTATTGATGATATCCAATTCCTCGCCGGCAAAGAATCAACACAGGAGGAATTCTTCCATACGTTCAATGCGCTCCATGAAGAACGCAAGCAAATTATCATCTCCAGCGACCGGCCTCCAAAAGAAATTCCCACACTGGAAGAACGGCTGCGCTCCCGGTTCGAATGGGGTTTGATTACAGATATTCAACCTCCAGATCTGGAGACCCGGATTGCCATTTTGCGCAAAAAGGCGAAGGCCGAGAATCTTGATATCCCTAATGAAGCTATGATGTACATAGCCAATCAGATCGATACAAATATCCGTGAGCTGGAAGGTGCGTTGATCCGGGTTGTTGCCTACTCCTCTCTAACGAACCAGGATGTAACTACTCATCTGGCAGCTGAAGCATTGAAGGACATCATCCCGTCCAGCCGCCCCAAAATGATTACGATGGGGGACATTCAGCAAAAAGTCGGCGAATATTACAATTTACGCCTTGAGGATTTCAAAGCACGCAAGCGCACTAAAGCCGTAGCCTTTCCGCGTCAGATCGCAATGTATCTATCCCGTGAATTAACGGATTATTCACTCCCTAAGATTGGCGAAGCATTTGGGGGACGTGACCATACGACAGTCATACATGCCCATGACAAGATAACACAGCAATTAAAGGTTGATCAGGAGTTGTACAAAGTGGTAAATAATCTTGCGGAGAAAATCAAAAATCCTTCCTAAATGAACTATAAGCCTATGCACAATCTATACACATGTGAATAGGCTTAGTTCCATGCGGTTTGAGAGGGTTATCCACATATTCAGTGCCCCTACTACTAATACTACTAAATAACTATAATAATTCATCATCTACAAGCGTGTTTTCAAGACACTAATAACATCACAATTTCCCATTTTTCAGCTAGGAGTGAAATCATGAAAATAAGCATTCTTAAAAATGAACTCAACGAATCCATACAACATGTATCAAAGGCTATTTCCAGCAGAACAACGATCCCTATCCTGACGGGCATTAAACTAGAAGTCACCCACCAAGGAGTGACTCTAACTGCCAGCGATACTGATATTTCAATTCAATCATTTATTCCCCTGGAGAATGACAGTCTCACCATTGTGAAAGTCGATCAACCAGGCAGTGTTGTTCTACCCGCTAAATTTTTTGTTGAAATTATCAAGAAATTGCCATCTAAAGAGATTCAGATGGAGGTAAAGGAAGGTTTCCAGACCTATATTTCCTCCGGATCAACAGAGATTCAGATTGTAGGACTTGACCCTGAAGAATTTCCTGTACTGCCGAGTATTGAAGAGAATGAGACGATCTCTATACCAGGTGATTTGCTTAAAAATATGATTAAACAAACTGCTTTTTCGATTTCTACTCAAGAAACAACACCGATCCTAACAGGAATACTGTGGAATTTGGCTGATAATGAATTTAAATTTACAGCGACTGATCGCCACCGTTTGGCTACAAGAGCTGCCCGATTAGAAGGTACCGAAAGTGTTCAATTTGCTAACGTCGTCATAGCCGGCAAAACACTCAATGAGCTTAGCAAAATTATTCCAGACCAGAATATGCTAGTGGATATTGTTGTAGCCGATAACCAGGTTCTCTTCAAAATTGACAAGGTACTGTTCTATTCACGGATTTTGGATGGAATTTATCCGGATACTTCTAGGATTATTCCGACAGCCTACAAAACAGAACTAACTTTAGATACAAAAAAACTCAGCGAATCGATTGACCGCGCTTATTTGTTGTCTCGTGAAGAAAAAACGAATATTGTACGGATGCAAACGCTTGAGAATGGCAGTATTGAGATCTCTTCAAGCTCGTCAGAGCTTGGTAAGGTCCGTGAAGAGCTTGAGGTCCTTGATTTTAAAGGTGAACCGTTGAAGATCTCCTTCAACTCCAAATACATGCTCGATGTATTAAAGGTCGTAGAAAGTGAGCAGCTGGTCATTGCCTTTACGGGAATGATGAGCCCAATTATACTAAGACCACTGGATGAAAGCCGCAGCTTATATGTCATTTTGCCTTACCGCACAACAAATTAACGCCATCGTTCACGGCCTGTGGATAAGTGGTGGAAAGGATCAAAATCATGAAAAAAATAGTTATCCACAGTGGATACATTAAGCTTGACCAGTTTTTAAAGCTGTCTGAATGTGTATCCACAGGCGGTATGGCCAAAGCCCTACTGCAAGAAGGTCATGTTCTTGTTAACGGAGAAGTAGAAGAACGGCGCGGCAGAAAACTCTACCCTGGTGATAAAATAGAGGTTCAGGATAACGGAGCTTTTGAAGTTGAAGGCGGCGGAGTTAAAGAGTAGGGCATCCGAGGAGGAACTATTTCGTGTTTGTTAAAAATATCGGCATGCAGCATTATCGCAATTATGAGCTGCTGCGTCTTGAGAGCTTGGGCGATGTGAATCTGATTCTCGGTCAGAATGCCCAAGGCAAAACAAACCTCATGGAGGCATTGTTCGTCCTGGCGATGACCAAAAGCCACCGTACCTCCAAAGACCGCGAGCTCATCTCGTTTAATGCTCCCGGAGGCTCTGCTCAAATTTATGCCGAGGTAGAACGAAAATACGGCGATCTGAAACTTGAACTGTTATTATCAGCTCAAGGCAAAAAAGCTAAGATTAACGGACTAGAGCAGCGTCGGCTCAGTGAATTTATCGGTTCACTCAATGTGGTAATGTTTGCTCCCGAAGATCTAGAGATTGTTAAAGGAACACCTGGCATTAGACGGCGCTTTCTCGATATGGAGATTGGGCAAGTGCAGCCAAGCTATTTGTTTCATCTGCAGCAATACCAGAAGGTGCTGCTCCAAAGAGGCAATTTGTTGAAGCAATTATGGGGTAAAGATGCTGCTCAAAAAGAGCTTTTGGAGATTTGGGATGTTCAACTTGTGGAGCATGGTGTTAAAATCGTCAAAAAAAGGAAACAATTCATAAAGAAGCTGCAAATTTGGGCTGAAAGCATTCACCGCGGGATTACGAACGGCGGAGAAGAGCTGAAATTGCTTTATGTTCCCTCTTTCGGGGAGAGAGACGAGGAAGATGAAGCTGTCTTATTAGACAATTTTATGTTAAAGTTATCACAAACAAGAGAACAAGAAATCAGGCGCGGCATGACGCTGACGGGTCCCCATAGGGATGACCTGTCCTTTTTTATCAACGGAAGAGAAGCTCAGGTCTACGGTTCTCAAGGACAGCAGCGTACGACAGCGTTATCACTCAAGCTGGCGGAAATCGAGCTGATCCATGAGGAAATCGGGGAGTATCCTGTGCTGCTTCTTGACGATGTTTTGTCCGAACTTGATCCTTACCGCCAGACTCAGCTTATCGAAACCTTTCAAAGCAAGGTACAGACATTCATTACCGCAACCGGTATTGAGGGTCTGAATGCCGATAAATTAAAGGGCGCCAACCTTTACCATGTTCATGATGGAAAAGTCGAGTTATAAAGAGCGGAGGAAGACCATGTATATTCATTTGGGCGGGGAAAAGATTATTCGATCCTCTGAGTTGATCGCTATATTTGATATATCGATTGAGAAATCTTCTAAGGTGTCAAAACAGTTCGTAATTCAGTCTCAGCAGGATAAGAAGCTGGAGCGGATTGGTGAAGAGGAAGCAAAATCTATAGTCGTAACGAAAAATATCGTGTACTACTCCCCCATTTCTTCCTCCACCCTCAAAAAGAGAGCCAAAATATTATTAGAAATATAGAATTCATTTAAGAACTAAAAGATAATCTGAAAGAAGTAGGTGAAGGCATGTCTATGAATCAACCCAAATATGATGAGAGCCAGATTCAGGTACTGGAAGGGCTGGAAGCGGTCCGGAAACGTCCGGGCATGTATATTGGCTCCACTAGCGCCAAAGGTCTGCATCATTTGGTATGGGAGGTCGTCGATAATAGTATCGATGAAGCGCTAGCTGGTTATTGTGACCGGATTGATGTGGTCATACATGAGGATAACAGCGTAACCGTTATTGATAATGGTCGCGGTATCCCTGTAGGTGAGAATGAAAAGCTGAAGAAGTCGACACTGGAAGTCGTTATGACTGTCCTGCATGCCGGAGGAAAGTTCGGCGGTGGCGGATATAAAGTATCAGGCGGTTTGCACGGTGTAGGTATATCTGTAGTTAACGCCTTGTCTGAGAAACTCGTGGTTACGGTCAAACGCGAGGGATTTATCTATCAGCAGGAGTATAAACGCGGTGCACCTGAGTATGAAATCAAAACTATCGGTGAAACGGATGAGACGGGTACTGCAATAACTTTTCATTCTGATCCTGAAATATTCACCGAAACAAGAGTTATAGAATATTCAACGTTGCTTACTCGTATTCGTGAGTTGGCATTTCTTAACAAGGGAATCGAGATCTCGTTGATGGATGAACGTACAGGAGTCTCTAATGTTTTCAGATACGAAGGCGGTATTGTTGAATACGTTAAATATCTGAATGAGAACAAAGAAGCCCTTCATGATGATCCTATCTACGTAGAAGGGTCTCGAGATACGATTCAGGTTGAAGTAGCACTGCAGTACAATGATTCCTATACAGAGAATATATATTCTTTTGCTAATAATATTAATACCCATGAGGGTGGAACCCATGAGTCTGGTTTCAAAAGTGCACTAACGCGTATCATCAACGATTATGCCCGTAAGACAGGTGTGATTAAGGACAGTAACTCCAATCTGACCGGTGATGATGTTCGTGAAGGTCTGACGGCTATTATTTCCGTCAAAATTCCAGAACCACAATTCGAAGGACAGACCAAAACGAAACTGGGTAACAGTGAAGTACGTGGTATTGTAGAATCGTTGTTTGGAGAGAAGCTGCAACAATTTTTGGAGGAGAACCCAGCAGTTTCGCGCAAGGTTCTGGAGAAATCCTTATCGGCTTCACGCGCTCGAGAGGCTGCTCGCAAAGCACGTGAACTAACTCGTCGTAAGAGTGCGCTTGAGGTCAGCGCTTTACCCGGCAAGTTGGCTGACTGTTCATCCAAAGATGCCTCGATCAGTGAATTGTATATCGTCGAAGGTGACTCTGCCGGAGGTTCAGCCAAGCAAGGCCGCGACCGCCACTTCCAGGCGATTCTACCGCTGCGTGGCAAGATCCTGAACGTAGAGAAAGCACGTCTTGATCGTATTTTATCCAATGCTGAAATTCGGAATATCATTACAGCACTGGGTACTGGGATCAGTGAAGACTTCGATCTTGCTAAAGCTCGTTACCATAAGATCGTTATCATGACAGATGCTGACGTAGATGGGGCCCATATTAGAACACTGCTCTTGACGTTCTTTTACCGCTACATGCGTAAGCTGGTAGATGCGGGATATATCTATATTGCCCAACCGCCGCTGTTCAAGGTAGAACGTAACAAGGTGATCCGATATGCGAATTCGGAGAGAGAACGCGATGAGATCATTGCTTCATTCGGCGAGAATGTGAAAGTAAATGTTCAGCGCTATAAAGGTCTGGGTGAGATGAATGCAACTCAGCTATGGGATACGACTATGGACCCTGAGACTCGGATGATGCTGCAGGTAACGATTGAAGATGCGATTTTGGCTGACGGTATTTTTGACACTCTTATGGGTGATAACGTGGAGCCACGTCGCGAATTCATTCATGAACATGCTAAATCCGTAAAGAACCTTGATGTGTAATTGATATAGCAGTTTAGATTAATCCCAAAAGAACCTCCGCTTCTGTTCCTAACGGAATAGTATAGCAGGAGGTTCTTTATTATCTTATTTGCACATTCGTGTAGTTTTTCTCCGGTGAGAAGAATAAGTGGCTTTAATTCCTTTCAGGCGTCCGTAAGCTAGAGCATAACGATAGATTTTACGATAGATGGATTTGTTGGGGAAACGCTTGAATACAAAAATCGCGGGAAGTGTATTGACCTCTAAAATCCACATATCATGGTGCTGATCTATAGCAACATCAAGACCAATTTCTCTGATTCTCGGGTAGACCATTTGTAATTGTCCGGCAATTTGAACACCTAATATTTTTAATTGGTTAATCATTGTACTGGTTTCAAGAGAATTCATATGATCCTTGAACAACTTATTTACGGAAAGAATAGTGCCCCCATTATGATAATTTGTGACGATTTTTTGTGGAGCTGCCACTCGGCCTAGCATTCCCGTCGTTTCCCATGCTCCTGTCGGACTCATTTGAGTAAGCACTCGTAGATCAAAAGGCCGGTTGCGGTAATGAAGCAGATCGATCCCTTTTTGAATCAGGTAGGACCTTCCTTGAAATCGATTAAGCAAAACCGTATGCATTTCCTCAAGTGAGGTGAAAACCTCAGTAGCTTTACCGTATCTAAGAATATACATTACCTGTTCTTCTATGACCTGAATGGGGTCAGTATTAATGATTTCTTGTTGATTGATCGGTTTTAGGGCTACAGTTCGTTGTTCAGCTCTCATTACACCGATACCATAAGTTCCACGGTCTGGTTTAATATAGACCGTTGTATATAATCCAAGCAGTTCCTTAAGGAAAGCCAAGTTGTATGGACGGGTATCTGGGACATATGCGGACAAAGATTGATTTTGTAGAATAACCTTTGTTTTAGCCCATTTACTGGAGACCCGTTGGATCCTCATTATTTTTCCTCCTTAAAAGTTTTGCGCAGCATCTGTTCCTCCTTAGTTTCTTCGTACAAAACTTACTTCGGAAGCATATTTTTTAGCAGCTGAAATTTTAGGACAAGCTACTTAAACAATGGTATAATATGAGGATGTGGGGCTATGTCTTATGAGACGATTTTAGGATGATATTCTTGAAATATAAGAATATTTAAATTTCAAGATATCCTTTATCCTTATATTTTTGCCGGGAAACGGATGCCATCCGTAGGGTGCGGCGCAGACGTTTCTTCTTATCTGTATAGTCTATGTACTGCGGATATTTGCGGAAAGGGCATATACCCTTATCACGGCAAAAGAAATTAATATTAGAAGATAGAAGGCTATCAGGTTTAATTGTGCTACTTTTGTGAAAGTAATATAATTATGGGTAGCGGTTTTTAACTGAAGGAGGTCCAGCAACTCATGGCTGAACAAAATAATCCGCAAGTCAAAGATCGGGACATTGGTGAGGAAATGCGTGAATCCTTTATGGATTACGCGATGAGCATCATTGTTAGCCGGGCTTTGCCAGATGTGCGGGACGGCTTGAAGCCGGTTCACCGACGCATATTGTTTGCAATGTCGGAACTAGGAATGTCCTCGGACAAACCTCACAAGAAATCGGCAAGAATCGTTGGGGAAGTTATTGGTAAGTACCATCCTCACGGTGACTCTGCAGTTTACGAAACAATGGTACGGATGGCTCAGGATTTCTCGATGCGTTATATGCTTGTAGACGGACATGGGAACTTTGGTTCTGTTGATGGAGACATGGCTGCAGCAATGCGGTATACAGAGGCTCGGTTGTCCAAAATTGCCGGTGAAATGCTTCGTGATTTAAATAAAGAGACTGTTGACTTTGAACCCAACTACGATGGTGAAGAAAATGAACCTGTAGTATTGCCATCCCGTTATCCCAATCTGCTTGTAAACGGGGTATCTGGTATCGCTGTAGGTATGGCTACCAATATTCCGCCGCATAATTTGGGTGAAGTTATCGATGGTGTACAGGCAATGATCAAGAATCCTGATATTACACCTATGGAGCTAATGGAATATATTCAAGGTCCAGACTTTCCAACAGCCGGATTTATTCTGGGTCGTGAAGGCATTCGTCAGGCGTATAATACGGGACGCGGATCAGTTACAATGCGCGCAAAGGCGACGATTGAAGAGAATAATGGCAAAGCACGTATACTTGTGCATGAGCTGCCTTACCAGGTAAACAAAGCAAGGTTAGTTGAGAAGATTGCAGAACTAGTACGCGAGAAGCGGATAGAGGGTATCACAGATCTTCGTGATGAATCAGACCGTAATGGGATGCGCGTTGTTGTTGAATTGAGACGCGATGTCAATCCTAGTGTTGTACTAAATAATCTGTATAAACATACTTCTATGCAGTCGACATTTGGTATTAATATGTTAGCCATTGTTAACAAAGAGCCAAAGATACTCAATTTACGTGATGTGCTTTATCATTATTTGCAGCATCAAATTGAAGTTATCCGTCGTCGTACGATATTTGATTTGAAGAAGGCTGAAGCAAGAGCGCACATTTTGGAAGGTCTGCGGATTGCGCTAGATCATTTGGATCAGGTAATTGCTTTGATCCGTAGCTCCCGTACGGCAGATATCGCCCGCGAAGGGTTAATGGAAACATTTAGTCTTAGTCAAGAGCAGGCTCAAGCTATCCTTGATATGCGGATGCAGCGCCTGACCGGTCTGGAACGCGAAAAGATTGAGAATGAATATAACGAGCTGATGATCAAAATTGCGGAATACCGTGAAATATTAGCTAATGAACATCTCGTATTGGATATTATCAGCAACGAGTTGCAAGAAATTCGTGATAGATATAGTGATGACCGTCGTACAGAAATCACCGTAGGGGAAGAAAGCATTCTCGATGAGGACCTTATTCCACGTGAAGAGGTTATTATTACTATCACGCATACAGGCTATATCAAACGATTGCCAGTCAGCACTTACCGCAGCCAGAAGCGTGGTGGCCGGGGTGTTATTGGTATGGATACGAAAGATACGGATTTTGTAGAGCATCTCTTTGTGAGTAACTCACATAATTATCTCTTGTTCTTTACGGATAAGGGGAAAGTATACCGGATTAAGGCTTATGAGATTCCGGAGCTTGGTCGCACTGCACGCGGTACGCCAATCATCAACCTGATTCAAATCGAGCAAGGAGAGAAGATTAGTGCCGTGATCCAGGTACAGGAAGCAGATAAAGATAAGTATCTATTCTTTTCTACCCGGGAAGGTATTGTCAAGAAGACTCCTCTAGAAGACTATAATAACATCCGTAAGGGTGGGCTGATTGCCATCAATCTTCGTGAAGAGGATTCACTAATTGAGGTTAAGCTGACCGACGGCCAGCAGAACTTGATTATTGGTACCGCACGCGGGATGTCAATTACGTTCTCCGAGAACGATGTGCGGTCAATGGGTCGCAGTGCAACTGGTGTCAAAGGCATCACGCTCGACAGCCGCGATCATGTTATCGGTATGGACTGTGTAGATAAGGATCTTGAGGTTCTGATTGTTACTTCCAAAGGTTATGGCAAACGGACACCAGCCGGTGATTATCGTTCCCAGACCCGTGGAGGTAAAGGGATTAAGACGATTAATCTTACTGAAAAGAATGGTCCAGTAGTTGGTCTGAAGGTTGTTAAGAATGACGAGGATCTGATGATTATTACAACTAGCGGTACCTTGATCCGTACAAGTATGGATGGTATCTCTACAATGGGCCGTTATGCCCAAGGTGTTAAGCTGATTAACATCCGTGAGGATGATGCAGTGGCTACCCTTTGCAGAGCTGATAAGAATGAGGAGGACGAATTGTCCGACTTAGTGGAAGGCGAAGAGGGTCAAAGTGTAACAGAAGAAGCAGGGGATACTGAGCAGCCTCAGACAGGCGCTGAGAGCGAAACGGATAACCTGGAATAACAATAAATAATGCCAAACGGAAGTTTCTTATAAGAAACTTCCGTTTTTTTTGAAATATCAATCGAATGTTTATTTATATTCTTAAAGATAGCTCCATTTCATACTAGTCGCTTGCATTTATCCGTACTATAATCAAATACATAGAGTACCCAGGTGTCTGAGCATGCATCAGTCGGCCAATAAATTACCCGTATCATAAATGGGGTTCCTTCATGGCTTAGGTTATAGAAATAAAGGGGCTGAGCATATGCCAAACATAATGGTTGGAGAAGTTAAACCAGGTTCAAAGATTTTAAAAGATGTAATAACACCTTTGGGAGGAACTTTGTTCACTAAAGGAAAAGTATTATTACCGCGGGATTTGGATATTTTGCAAGCCTTCTTGATTCAACAGGTGGAGATCGAGGGCAGTGAAGGTGAGGCGAAAACTTCCGATCCTCTAAAAGCAGCTTCCAAACCAGCACCGTCTAAAGCAGGGTCCATAATAAATGAATCAGTACTGGCTAAAAGCAATTCCCCTCTTCATGATGAATATGACAAAATGTTAGCACTCATTAAAAAAAGTTATTTTTCCGTTGCAGCTGCGTCTCTTCCCATTTTTGAATTGCGGAGCCAACTAGAAATATTAATTAGTCATTTAAAGGATTATAGTATCCTGAAGTTTGCACCACGTACGCTAAATGATCAGGACTATAACTATCACAATGCAGTACTGTCGGCATTAACATCCTACAAGATAGCCCAGTGGTGTGGATACCCACAGAAAGACTGGATGCAGGCTGCTTTCGGGGGCTTGCTGCATGATATTGGGAATGTAAAGGTGGATGCCTCGCTTTTGCAAAAGCCAGCCAGTCTCAACAGCGCTGAAATAGAAGAAGTGCGCAGACATACTACCTATGGATATCAGTTGTTACGCAATGTAACGGCAATCAATGAGGGAGTCAGACTTGCGGCCCTTCAGCATCATGAGAAGGTGGACGGTTCCGGTTATCCGCTTAGGCTTGAGGGCAATCAGATTCATTTCTATGCCAAGATAGTTGCGGTGGCGGATATATTCCATGCAATGACTCTGGAAAGAGCGTACAGAAAGGCCAAGTCTCCTTACTTGGTATTAGAGCAGTTACTGACAGAGAGCTTTGGCAAATTGGATCCGGTTATTGTTCAAACCTTTATTCAAAAGACCACAGAGTTCTATAATGGAACAAGAATACGTTTAAGCGATGGTCGACATGCAGAAATCATATTCACAGATCGTAATAACCCCACGCGGCCTATGGTGCAAGTGGAAGGTAAGATAGTTAACTTAGCACAGGAACGTGAGTTACATATTCAGGAGATTATAGCTTAATGTATCTATAGAGGGATCTTATAAGTAGCTGTACTTTATCAATGGTTGATGGTGAATACTCAGCAACGGATAAGTACAGCTATTTCTTTGAAGACAATATTCAAATAAAGCTTGCAATGGATCTCCAATCATGATATATTCTAAGTCCGGCCGAGAGACATCAACGCCGAGCACGAAAATGAAATAAAAAAAGTGCTTGCATTACACGAATGAATATGATATATTATAAGAGTTGCTGGTGAGACATTAAACGCCGACAACGAGAACTTGATCTTTGAAAACTGAACAACGAGTGAGTGGGATTTTACGAAAGTAAAATCCAAAAGAAGATGAGTTTCACGGCATTTATGCTGAGTGAACTTGTCGGTTAGAGAATGTAAATTCTCGTCAGATGTTTCAAAATGAGCAATCGCTCTTTTCAATACAAATTGGAGAGTTTGATCCTGGCTCAGGACGAACGCTGGCGGCATGCCTAATACATGCAAGTCGAGCGGAGTTTTGTTGAAAGCTTGCTTTCAAC
>NZ_WJXB01000003.1 GCF_009664975.1 Paenibacillus monticola | reverse complement strand
TCTTGGTCCCGTCTACAAAATAATGATCTAGGGAGACGTACTTTTCCTCGGTCAAGAACTGCAATACGGCGGTAAACACGGTTTCGAGGACCTCTTTCATCCGCTGGGAACGGAAGCGATTGAGGGTACGAAAGTCTGGGCGCTGCCTTCCGGCTAGCCACATGAAGGGAATCGATTCTCGCACAGCCTTGGCGATTTGACGGGAGGAATAAATGCGCTGGGTGTAGGCATAAATAATGACTTTGGTTAGCATTTTGGGGTGATAGCTGTCGCGGCCACCGCCGGGATACGCTGCGGCAAAGATAGCGTCGTCTAGCCGGTTGACGGCGGTATTGACGACACGAACGAGGTGATGGCTCGGGATATCTTCTTCTAAATCCATTGGCAGGCAAAGTTGGTCCATGGTATATTGAATGTACAAAGAAATCGCCCCTTTGAAATGGTTGCTGGTACTTCCATTTTACCAAAGGGCGATTTCTTTTTGTGATTTCAATGAAGATTTTGAGTATGATTTTTCCGCTGAAACCAGTGGAGAGGACGGAATGATTGCGGAAAAGCGGTAGCGGTCGCCTTTGTGTCCGGATTTTCACCGCTAAGGGGAATTCAAAAAATCTGGACACAACAGCGATTGGAGCAACGGTCCGTTCGCGGAGCGTCCTCACAAGCACAACCGTTTATCCGACTCCAAAAACAAGGGGTGTCCCAAGCAGCCATTTCATGGCTTATGGGACAGCCCCTTTTGTTTGCACATAGGTTACAAAAAGTTATTGGATCGAATGAAGCATGTGATGAAGTCTGCAGTTCATTGAAGAGATAAAGAGTATCTTTAAACCCGATTCAACCCGTATGCGAATCAAGGGTATAGACGATATCACTGAACTAATGGAGAAATCTGGCCTGAGTCGAAATTCAATTAATAAACTGTATCGAGAAACTCACTTGGAGACTATTAAGCTGGAGACGTTATTCAAACTTTGTGATACTTTTCAATGCAAGCTGTCTGATTTGATTGAATATGTGCCGGGAGAATAGGGGTTACTAGAGAGGAGCACTCGGGAGAGTGCTTTTCTCTTTTGTCAAAATATATGCTTTCCTGAAGCGCTGTTCATCATTATATTTCCTCCAATTTGATGGATAAGCTAATTCAATAACCCACGTTCGATCTGCCCAATGTAAGATGTGTGTGAAATCCTGATATTTTCCCCAATAGATTCGATGCTATTCATTTCCCTTCACCCCTAATCAAACGATAGAATTTCCGTGGATAAAAGCATTTAAGAGAGGTTTTTATATCTGATTATCTGAGAATATACAAATGGGAGTTAATGAGATTTATAAATGACCATGCTCTTTCAAACTGTAGTAGCGATTGCCACCAATGATTACATAATAAGGATTTGTAATATTTTTGGAGTGGCTTTGCTTTAATCAGCTGTTGCAAAAATGCAATTTACGCAATATGTGAAAAATATTTTATTTTTTCTTGAGATGTATTGAATATCGTAATATGCATTCTGCATCAATTTGTATAATCGCCGAATATGAAAGGGTCACCTACAGGTTGTTGTTATAACGTTCAAACATAAATGAATGAAATAGTGTGGTTAATTTGCGACTGTTAGTTCCAATCTGAATAAGAAAAAGTCAGAGTTGAATTTCCCTATCTTTTCCGGCACGCTTATTGATCATTTAAGAGAAAATGCGCTTAAAAAGAGTGCGTTCAAAAGAGTGAGTCGCAAAAAATCCACAGAAAAAAACCTTAATTTAGAGCCATTTCGGA
Organism: Paenibacillus monticola; assembly: GCF_009664975.1. Lineage (GTDB taxonomy): Bacteria > Bacillota > Bacilli > Paenibacillales > Paenibacillaceae > Paenibacillus_AQ > Paenibacillus_AQ monticola. Next base: position 808,185 of record NZ_WJXB01000003.1, on the reverse strand, counting down.
CCTGTTGACCCGTTCTTTTTTCTGTAATACGATGACATTGCGAAATATTTCACAAAACATTTGAGGTATACGAAGCAACAGTTTTATTTTTTTAGTCATTGAAGTGAAAATATTCACATGCGGGGGAGCAGATTAAATGACAAAAGTAATTTCAGCCGCAAAAGCAGCGGAACTCATTAAAGATGGAGATACAGTTGCGGCCAGCGGGTTTGGATTATCATGCTGGGCAGAAGAGATGGGGATAGCCATTGAAGATCGCTTCGTGCAAACAGGACAACCGAAGAATTTGACTGTAATGCACGCCAGTGCAGTCGGCAACCGCCGCGACAAAGGAATGAGCCACTTAGGCCATGAAGGATTAACTAAACGATGGATTGGTGGAATTGCAATTGCTTCCCCTGGGATGGCAAAGCTCATCGAAGAAGACAAATGTGAAGCGTACAATTTGCCTCAAGGTGTAATTACTCAGCTATACCGGGAAATTGCAGCTAAGCGTCCTGGTGTAATTACCAAAGTAGGTATAGAGACGTTCGTAGATCCTCGGCTCGAAGGCGGGAAAATGTCCCCATCTACGAAGGAAGACATAGTGAAGGTTATTGAGTTAGAGGGCGAAGAGTGGTTGTTCTATAAATCGTTTCCTATTAACGTCGGCTTGATCCGCGGAACCGTGGCTGATGAGAATGGCAATTTGACTCTTGAAAAAGAAGGTCTGCATATGGAGGTTCTGCCTATCGCTCAGGCTGTTCGCAACTCGGGAGGTATCGTTATCGCCCAGGTAGAGACGGTCGCAAAGTGTGGCACCCTTCATCCTAAAGATGTTAAAGTACCAGGGATTTTAGTAGATTATATTGTTGTTTCTAAACCAGAAAATCATTATCAGACAGAAAACACTCATTATAATCCGGCATTCTCCGGTCATGTAAAAGTACCTACCGAATCTATTGAATCCCTGCCGCTGGATGAGCGCAAAATCATCTCCCGCCGGACTGCAGTTGAGCTTCAACCGAATGCGATCTTGAATCTTGGGGTTGGAATTCCGGTTAATGTTGCAAACATAGCAGCAGAAGAGGGAGTAAGCGACCAACTGATTTTGACCACAGAGGCAGGTTCGATTGGCGGGGTTCCCGCAGGTCTGAAAGACTTCGGTCATGCTTATAACTCTGAGGCCATTGTAGATCATGACGCGCAGTTCGATTTCTATGATGGTGGTGGAATCGATTTATCTGTCCTTGGCTTGGCTCAAACCGACGAGTCCGGGAACGTAAATGTCAGCAAATTTGGAACTCGTGTAGCTGGATGCGGTGGGTTCATTAATATCTCTCAAGCTGCCAAGAAGCTTGTGTTCGCAGGTACATTTACTGCTGGCGGGCTAGAGATCAAGGTTGAAGACGGGAAGTTGCAAATCCTCCAAGAGGGAAAAGTGAAGAAGTTCATTAAGAAGGTGCAGCAAGTCACGTTCAGCGGTTCATATGCAGCCAAAGTACATCAACCCGTTGTATATGTTACGGAGCGCGCAGTATTCGAACTGCAGGATGGAAAAGTTACATTAATTGAAATAGCACCAGGTATTGACCTGCAAACTCATATTCTGGATCAAATGGAATTTGAACCGAATATCTCACCAAATCTTAAAGAAATGGATCAAGCCATGTTCCATGAAAACTGGGGAAAACTGAAGTCTATTATTGCCGAGAAAAACCGGGCTTTATTGGAAGTGAAGTAATTAAATATTGATCCAATAAACTATGAAAAGGGATGATGTCATGAATGTACCGTTGAATCGCTGGAGGATATTGATCGTATCAGCAATCATTAATATCTGTGTAGGTGCAATATACGCATTCAGTATTTTTGCACTGCCACTAACCAAAGTATTTGATGTTACGATGCCGGATATTATGATGGCTTTTACGATCAATGCGGCAATATCTCCAATTCCAATGATCCTGGGTGGGAAATTGGTGGATAAAGGGGGAGCCAAGAAGGCCATCTTCATTGGCGGGGCCATGTTTGGGATTGGCTTCATTCTGTCGGGACTCGCAACCGCACCTTGGATGCTGTATATCACATACGGTGTAATTACGGGGATAGGGCAGGGGATTGTGTATTCCTCTACCATTGGGAACAGTGTAAAGCTCTTCCCGGATAAAAGAGGATTAGCTGCAGGAATTGTTACAGCGGGATACGGTGGCGGAACCATCGTTATAGCTCCGATAGCCAACGCGTTAATCAGCGGCAATGGGGTCCAGTCTGCATTGATAATGCTCGGTGTCACCTTCTTGGTCATCATTCTGAGCCTTGGTCTGCTAGTTAAACCAGCTCCGGCGGGTTATGCCCCTGAGGGCTGGACGCCTCCGGCGGCTGGAGCTTCTAAGGGTGGAGTTAATGTACAGTGGCACGAAATGATAAAGAAGCCATTATTCTATGTGATAGCCTGCCTGTTCTTAATCGGTGCCTTGTCAGGAATGATGGTAACTGCTAATGCTTCCGTAATCGGTCAGAAGATGTTTGGACTTTCAGCCGCAGCCGCAGCGCTATATGTAAGCTTATACTCTCTCAGCAACTGCATTGGCCGTGTATTCTGGGGCGCTGTGTCCGATAAAATTGGACGGGTAAAATGTCTGCTCATGATCTATCTGGTCATTGCGAGCATGATGCTGACTATAGCATTAACTACAACAATAGCCGGATTTGCCGTAGCCATCGTAGGAATTGGCTTATGCTTTGGCGGAACCATGGGAATATTCCCTTCTATTGTCGGTGAGAAATTTGGGATGAAATATTACGGTGTGAACTATGGTGTAACTTTTATCGGTTATTCAGGAGCAGCATTCTTCGGACCGAGAATTGCCGGTAAGGTTGCAGCAGCCAATGACGGAATGTTCACGAATGCTTTTTACATCGCTCTGGTGATCTCCCTGGTTGGTTTTGCCTTAACCTTTGTTTACAAAGCAATGGAAAAACAACAGCCAAAACCGGAAGCTACTAAAGCTGCTTAAGAAGTTTAGTTACATTAACGATCAGCAATGATTAAAAAAATGGAGGTTTAATAAGATGTCGATTACAAAATTATTAGGTATTAAATATCCGATTTTCCAGGGCGGTATGGCTCAAATCGCCGTTTCTCCTCTAGTAGGTGCTGTTTCTAATGCGGGAGGGTTAGGCATTATCGGTTCAGGCGGATTTAGTGCTGACCGTCTCCGTGACGAGATTCGTAAGGCAAAAGAAAGCACCAATAAACCCTTCGCTGTAAATTTGATGTTGATGATGGACAATATCCCTGAACTTATTCAAGTCATTGTAGAAGAAGGCGTGAAAATTGTTACCACTGGTGCAGGCACGCCTGCTCCATACATGAAAACTCTCAAAGAAAATGGCATTATCGTAATTCCGGTAGTACCTTCTGTGAAAATCGCCAAGAAAATGGAAGCGTTAGGTGTTGACGCGATTGTTGCTGAGGGAACAGAAGCAGGCGGACATGTTGGTGAAACAACAACGATGGCTCTTCTGCCTCAAGTAGTTAGTGCGGTTTCCATTCCGGTTATTGGAGCCGGCGGGATTGCGGATGGCCGTGGAGTCGCAGCTGCATTTGCGCTCGGAGCACAGGGCGTCCAGGTTGGAACAAGGTTCCTGGCTACAGTGGAATGCCCTACTCACGAGAACTTCAAACAGGCAGTAATTACAGCAGATGATACGAGCACAACGGTTACTGGCCGCAGCCTGGGTGGTCCTGTAAGAAGTATTAAGAATAGTATGATTGCTGAATTCCTTAGACTTGAGAATGAAAAGGCTCCTCGTGAAGAGTTAGAGAAATTAAGCTTGGGATCTTTGCGTAGAGCCGTATTCGAAGGCGATACAGATACTGGCTCCGTAATGGCAGGACAAATTTGCGGGATGGTTAATGAGATTACCACAGTTGAAGAGATGATTACCACTATGTTTGAAGAGGCTCAAGAAATCCTTGAGAAGCTGGGTAAATTATCAGTTGTTGGTGCATAATTAAAGTGTAATATATAATAGCCAAGTGGTATCATTTACGTAATGATACCACTTGGCTTTTTTTCTAAAGATGAAATACAACTGTATAGGACTGATAAATTTGACTAAAAGAAATAAAAAATCAGGTAAACGTTCGATAGACGAAATTATTGAAGAAATGCCTTCTACTTTATTTGTCACCGATCCAAACGGAAATATATTAATTTCCAATGAATTTACCGCTTTAACCATTGGAGTTCAATTAGAAGAGCTGCTAAAGGCCAACGTCCAGGATTTGGTGAAGGCAGGCTATTATAGTCATTCCATTACGATGGAAGCCATTCAAAGTAAACAAAAAGTATCTAAGAATATTGATACGTCAAGAGGGTTTCATGTGTTCTCGACAGCTATTCCTATTTTGGATAAGGACGGGGAGGTGCAGCTGGTAGTCACCACCTCAAATGAATTCAAACAGGAACACACCTATTTTGAAGCTAATGTACCTGTAACCCAGCAAATCAACAAGCAATTAGGAGAAGCTGGAGCGGGGAAAGGGAAAGGTATTGTTGCCGAAAGTTTGGCAATGAAACAAATTATTAAAGTCTGCAACCAAATCGCATCCTACGACAGTAAAGTATTATTATATGGTGAATCCGGAACGGGTAAAGAGGTTATAGCGAAATATATTCATCTAAAGAGTGAAAAGTGGAAGGGTCCCTTCATTGCGATTAACTGCGCAGCTATTGCTCCGGCTGTATTTGAATATGAATTGTTTGGATACGAAAAAGGAGCCTTTGAAGGGCAGGCGGAAGTGAAGGCGGGCATGATTGAAATTGCCAATGACGGGGTTCTATTTCTGGATGAAATTGCGGATTTGCCCCTCGAGATGCAAGCCAAATTATTGCGGGTTCTTGAGAATAATGAAGTGAGACGGGTCGGCGGCATCTCGAATATACCGATCAATTGTCGTGTTATCTCAGCTACTAATCGGGATCTGTGGAGTCTGGTAAAGAAAGGGCTGTTCCGGGAAGATTTATATTACCGAATTAATGTGATCCCGATTCATATTCCTCCGCTTCGCAACCGCAAACTAGACCTTGTAGGATTAATCTCCAGTTTTATAGCCAGCTTCAATCAAATGTACGGTAAGAAATATGTCTTAAGTGCTGAAGAATTTGATAAGATGCTTAGTCAGCCTTGGCATGGGAACGCGAGAGAGTTAAGGAATTATGTCGAAAGACTTGTGGTTACGGAATACATGGGAACCAGCCAAGAGGAAGAGGATGATGTTGCGGATTGGTTCACAATCGACCACTTCATAGAAAAGAATAAAGATCAGCTTTCTGCTCTGAAAGACTTCACTGCAATAGCAGAGGGGCGTTATATTAAAAAAGTACTGAAAGATTGTTATGGGAACGGTACAGAAGCGGCCAAGAAATTGAGTGTGGACAGATCGGTTATTTACAGAAAGCTGAAGAAAATGGAAGAAGTGCTGGACTCCAAAACCTTATAAATGCACAAGGACAGAAGAATTTAATGATGTGCTGTGGCTGGCCCTCTCGGGCGGCGGCGTTGCATTTTCATTCCATGGTACCAAAGCAGTGATCACACTACAGGGGGATGCTATTGCATCAACTGGTAATAATCTGGCCAGGATTGGGATCAGCGTAAAAGGTAAACCGGTGATTGATGATCAGATAGATCAGCCGCTAACAACTATGTTGAGTTCCATTTCCTATATATAAAGTAGATATAGGATTAATAGATGACCAAAGTAAAGTTCAATAAACGTAAAAAGCAGGGGCGTATAGTTCCTGCTCAAGTTTTTATGCTAACATGGCTGTATATACAAATCCCTGAACGTAGAGAGTATAGAATACAAAAAAGCACCCTTTCCGAACTTTCTGTGGTTTAGAAAAGGGGCTATAAAGACTACTTCAGACTTGAAATCCTGCGGTACGTGAGTACCATACGGGTTCGACCCCCGTCCTTGGCATCCTTGATTTATAAGGGCTTTTTCCGAAGGAGAGAACGAGGAGGAGATCGCATGACTCTCATGAAATATTGAGGGTAGTGTGATCTTTTTTTATTGAAAGACCAAAACACCACTCATTGTTGATGCCGAAGACACTTTGGAACTGTACTCTAGATGAGAATAAATGTTGGCCGTTGTAGAATAGTTGCTGTGTCCCAGCCATTCCTGAATTTCTTTCATACTGACTCCGTTGGCGAGTAAGAGGCTTGCACAACTATGACACAGGTCGTGATAGCGAATATGACGTAAACCATTTTTTAAGAGTTCTAGTAAAGTTTTGTGTGATATAGCCGGGTTTAACTCGTTGTCCCAACTTATCCAAATAGATATACTCCTCATAATCAGTGCAGTAAGAGTTTCCGCATATTGCTTTGTTAAGTGCATGTAGATCGCGAATCCTCAGCAGTAATTCCTCAAAGGCCGGCACAAGAGGTAGAGTGCGGCGACTCGGTTTGTTTTTAGCCCGGTCCTTTTCAATGATGTGTTCTTGACCTTCAAAATAAACCGGAGTTACAGTGTGCCTAATACTAATCGTTTTGTTATCAAAATTTATAGCGGTCCATTTCAATCCGACTACTTCACTTCGCCGCAATCCATAAAAAGCGGCAAGAATGACTGCTAGCTCTATCAGTTCGCCCTTAACTTTTTCAAACAGAATATTAATCTCCTGCTTGTTGTAAAAACTGCCGACAAAATCATTTTTCTTTGGTCTTTCAATCTTATCTGCCGGATTAGTGTTAATTAAATCATTTTGGAGAGCATGTTTTAGCGCTTTGCGAATATTAGCGTGATAATGGAGAATTGTGTTGGTTGTCACTCCATTTTCGTTAAGCTCATACTGATAGTAATCTTGAATGTGACATGGTAATAGCTCTTTGAGAAACAGCCCTTTTTCTTCAAAGTAAGGTACAACATGATTAGTAATGACATTGTGGTACGAAGCGTAAGTGATAAATTCAACCTGGTGTTTCATCATTGCAAGCCACTGAAGCATGAAATCGGAAAAAAGTGGGCCTTGATTGACTGACTCTTCAACTATTGTTTCTTCCTCAGCAGCATTTAAAAGAAGACCAAAACTCATCCTTGTTTCTAATAGCAATGCCTCTCTGCTCTTTTTTTGTTTCCTTTTACCGAAAGGCCAGTAGGAATCCACTTTGGTTTTCTCTTACCGTGTTCATCCTTGCAATTTAAGACCATATAAAAAAGACCCTTTTTTTCTTGTGGGTGGCCTGCTACCATGAAAATACCTCTTTCATAGCAGCCCGCATTGATCCTACCATTGACGCATAAATCATAACACGTATGGCAGTGTTGATTCAATGCAGTAAAGCGTCACAGTGAGGGCGGTCGAAGGTGAATGAAAGCACATTAAGATAAAGCAGGATGTTTATTTTTGGGATTTTGTAAACCCGGCCAATTTTAAAATGACTGATTTTATTTTCTTGGAGTAATGTATAAGCAGTTTTGCTGCTTATACCTCCAAGCATTTCGCACATCTCCTCAATGTTGACGACATCCGGATAATTTTGAAACAACAAATCATAAGCCTCTTGTTGATTTATTGTTGTAGGGCATAATAATTCATATTAAACCTCCACTTCACTTTTAAATGGAAGAATATTAGACATAAGTGCTCTTACAAATTGTTAGAAGAAGTATTTTAAACTGTCGTTGGTTAATCGACATCATAGCTCTATGTAATATAGAGACTCCCCCTCATCCGAGCAGGCTGCCCCCAGTACAGTTACGTTGGCCAGGCAGAAGTATCATTATCACTCTTGCACATCATCGCGAATCAATCCACCATAAATTGATTTAAGCCAGAAAGTAATCGCTCAACCTTATTGAATAGTGAGGTTTCATGGCGTTTCCGCTTGGTCGCTTTCCGATTTACGGATACAAGAGTCAAGTATTTGAAATACTCATTTATAATATTTTCAATGTGCACTGGAGGTGAGAGTGTATTCACCTACGTTATAAAATGAGCAAATAAATAAAAAAAGCAACTCAATTGCCAAATTATTTATCAATATAGCGTTTAATATCGAAGCGACTAACAGCCATAATAAATTCTATAGTTAATTGTTGCTTGCAATCTTCACTGAATACTCCGTTATGCCAGGACAATTTATTTATCAGACCTTCATATCTATTGATAAGTTCTATTTCTGCATGTTTATCAGCAGATTGGGACATTTTTAGGAGATCCAGCACTTCTCTCATTGTTGTTCCTCCTTTTAGAGAACTATTGGCTCAATTCAATAAAAGGGATGGGGGACTTCGAATAAATGACATTGAATTAATTTGATTATGAATCTAAACTATCTTTTATTTTTAGTAATAGTTTTTTCTTGGATTTTGTTATTGCTTGCCTACTGACTCCTAGTATTTCTGCAACTTTCCAATCTGGTTTTTCCTCATGAAACTTTAAGAAAAGAAGTTTTTTTTCGAAGGAGCTTAATGTCAGAATAACTTTAAATAATGATTCTTTCTCATCTATAAGAGCGAAATCATTATGTTCAGAATTAATTTGCCCAAGTGTTCCCTCCTGAATTTCTTCTAACGATTTTATACGATACAATTCTTGATCATGCATTTTAAAAAAGTTACGACTCATAAAAGTCATACACGATTTCACATAGCTACTGAAAGCCATTTCAACCGATGAATATAATTCTTCTTTAGAATTAGTTTTCATTAATCTTCCTCCTTTCTTTATAAATGGAGAAAAATGATGTAAAATGCTACCTTTATCAGAAAATTGTCAAATATATTTCAAAATAGGATAAAGTGTTATTAAAGTGATGTGTCCAAGTCTTAGTTGAAAATTTAAATTTGATTAATAACATAAATAGAAAAGCCCCCTAACTGATGCCTGTAATGAGGCAACCACAGGGGACTACTATAATTTATTAATTTAATAATACGTAACTTAGATAGGTATCAAATTGTACCTAAACATATCTTAAATTGTAATAATATGTATCGATTTAGTGAATGGAAAATATCGAGGATTTATAGCAAAATCAGATTATAGTTAATCTCAGTATTTTACTGCTAATAACGATATAATAATTTGCAAACTTCCTCTTATTTGTATAACTGATATATTGATGAAAATAAAAAGGTGCCGCTAATTCCCCAGCTTTGTTTATATGTCACACCACCTATCTTCCTGTACTTATTAGGTGTAAACTCCAGTAAGATGTTTAAACACCCTATAATAATGAGTAGGAGTATCATAACCACACTGATCAGAAATCACATTTAAGGGTCATATTTGGTACTCTTCAATCAGTTCTAAAGCTGCCGTCATCCCAAAAGGAGCCATTCGCAAATTTTCTTTAGGGCTGTCAATTTCGCTCAAAATGAATCGATTGATCTGCAATAGCAACTGGCAAATGATTAGCCTGATGGCTTTTATAGTAGCCAGTTCTACACTCCTCAATTTCCTTCACCATGCTCTCTAATGCTGATTCGGCAACAGATTTTAAATGGTCCTGCAGTTCCAGTCTGTAGGATTTTTTCTTGCGGGCTAAATCATTACATAGCAGGCTTGAGTAAGAATCATCTAGAGGTTCGGCGGTGAATAGAGAGGCAAAGTAAAGTGCTGATGATATGATAGGCTCATCATTGTCAGGCAAGGAGTTGTGAATATTTTTTACTAAAATAGAAAATAAATCCATATTTTTATGCATATTGTCGATAAAAAAAGGTCCTTATCCTTGATACAAATTGAGAAGTTCATATCGGTCATGAAGATGGTTAGGGAGTTCGGTATCCTGATTTTTTAAAGTTCTAAGATTTCACTATGGAATCGGCTTTGACGGTGAGGTGGTATTTGCCTGTCGAAATCATATTACGAGTGAACGCACGGCAGTGTCCGGGGTAAATGCAACACTCCGAATCGTCAATGATGAGCATCAGGTAAGCTTGTACATCCGCGATATAAAAGAACAGTAGATCAAACTGGATCATGGCTTTGAAATGTCCGACTACCATCACAATGTATTAGGAGGGATCCTGAGTCTGCGTCTTGCGCTGAACTCCACTAGCGAAGAGAAACATTCAGAAAATTCAGTTAGGAAGCAGCGCAATTGATAGTGGAAGAAGACCAAATGAAAGGGGATATATAATATGAAAGCGCCTTTATTTCGAGTTCCAATTTATGATGACGCAGCGGATCCAGCTGTCGTCTAAAATAGGCAATAAACCCAGTTTTTACCTCCATCTCGTGGGAAGCGACACCAAGGTCGGTGCCATGCACTCATGCCACCCGTTCTCCCTCAGTTGTAGCTCTACGATTCGTATAAATCACCCACCATTCCTGCGCTTCCGGCACACTGCAGGGACTCTATTTCGAATGGGGCTGCAATAACTAAGCTTCTGCTGGGCTCAAACCGGGTGATCGACGCCTGTATTCATGAGTTACCTGGAGGCGGTTTCCGATTGTGGTACAAGGACGAGGCGAACCAGTTACATACCTATGCTGCAGATAGCAAAGATTTGTACCACTGGGAGGGAATTGGTCTTGTCCTTACCCAACGCCCCCACGAGGGGCCGAATGTATTCTTGTTTAAAGACTTCTATTGGATGATCGTAGATGAGTGGAGAGGACAGGGGGATTCCGTTCCAGTGATCTGGATACGTGGGAGCAAACAGGATTAATCCTTGATAAGCCAGGTGAGCGCGAGGATGATGGCGGGATTGTTCTGTATGCTGATGTTGTCGTGCAAGGCGAAGCGACTTATATCTTCTATTTCACCCATCTAGGAAGGGATGAGACAGGGAATGAGGTGGGCCTGGAAGGAAGTTGCGAAAGCCGCTGCTCCTCGATCCAGGCTGCTGGCTTGACGCGGTTAATGGTGTTCTGATTTGCGACCTTAATGAGCCGTTTGAAATGGAACTGACTGTAGAGGAATAGAAAGGCATATCACGTGCTCTTTGCTGTTGAGCAATTAGTAAGTACCCCCGCCCTAATAAAGAGGTGGGGGTACTTTGCTTGTCATAATTAAGATTATCCTATTCCATCAACACTTTGTATTTGAAACAGTCGAAATATGCTTCTTTCGATTGTTTGATCCAAATCCCGTGCACATAACGCGGCATAGGATCCAGTGAAGCCGAGCTTTCCGCCGTATTCATCTGATAGTGTACCTAAATCAAGCGGCGTGCACATGGCTATCCAGACTTCTCCATTGGGAGAAGCATAAAACATAATGTCCCGGTTGTTTAATTCAGCCTTTAGATAATATCGTTCCCAGTCCTTCACGGAAATTTGCATCAAAGAGATTTCAGCATACTTCCCTGCTCCACACATTACGACGACAAGGGCTACTCCTCTGATCTCATCGGCTGTCACCCGCAGAAAGTAATAGTCACTGTCGTCGTAATTGAGAACCAGTCCAGCCATCTGCATGAAGCTGTCCGGCTTGAATTCGAGGCAGGTGGATACTGCACACGCTAAATGCTGATTTGGCGACCGATTAGACTCTGGTCATGCAGCGAGGCAAGCGATTCTCGGCCTGTTAATCGCAGGTAGCCTGGACGGTTAGTCAAGCTAACCCATGATGGATCGAATGGCACGAAAGGCTCTCATATGGATATCCAAGTTCCAAATAATCTAAATCATCCCGTTCCGGAAACGGCTCGAACGGGTGCGGCGGCAGACCAGGCGCATCTACATTAAGCGCGGGTAGCTTTCCGCCATGAGCCAATCGCAGCCAGCCATCTTCAATCCATATGCTGCGTTGAATAGCAGTCTCTCTTCCGAGCGGATTCATTGTAGCTGTGCCCGGGATGGGATGTGTGCATAAATGAGCCAAATACCAATCGCCGTCCTGTGTCTCTACCAGTGATCCGTGACCTGCCTGCTGTAAGGCAAAGGTCAGATCATGCGCAGTGTTCATAATCGGATAATCGGGATCAGTCTCGTAAGGACCTATCAGGCTGTGGCTTCGAGCCATCGAAACCATATGTTTAACCCCAGTACTGCTTTCAGCAACAAGCAGGTAATAGTAGCCATCCCGTTTGTAGAGCTGTGGGCCTTCAGTTACACCTGTTGGTGTACCTTTAAAAAACTCATGAACCGAACCCGTTAGCTTTCCAGAAGTTGAATTGTATTCCTGCGAAATCTGTGTGTAAAAGCACTTTGACAAAACCCATCTTAAAAGCAAATTTAAAGGACGGTACCTTCGGATTTCGCCCGAAACGAAGTGCAAAAAAAGCGTTAGAACGAAGGCGAAAAGCTTGCAACCGTAAAGGGAATTGGATAGTTGACATCGATATCCAAGGTTACTTCGGTGCGGTGCTTTCAGTGGGTGCAATTCCCTCAATGGGAAAGAGTCGCCCTGCCTGGAATCGAGTTTTTAAGCACGCAAAGACAACAATAAAGGATTTAGTCTCAATAAAACCTAACTATACTTAGAGCTTCTGGAGAACTCCTAAATTATCTTTAGAAGAAAAAGGTGAAGTTCATCATTTGATTAATATATTAGTAAATTAAATAGAGGCTCTTTATAATACATTCCTCCAAAAATTGCAGGAATACAAGGAATTTTGCATTGACTCGTTAATTTATTCTAAAATATAATATTAACAATAATACAAATAAATTAATATTTATATTAACTTTAACCAATGAAGGGATTGAATTGTGGAAATACATGGGTGTATAAAGTTTCAAGCTATGACTGGAGAGGATGAGAGCTGATGAGCGTAAAAGGAAAATTAACTATAAATACAGACAAACAGGGATCTGCTATGGGTGATCTGTTCGGTATCTTTTTTGAAGATTTGAACCATGCGGCCGACGGAGGATTATATGCCGAACTCGTACAGAACCGTTCCTTCGATTTTGATCCTATCGATCATCCGGATTATCATGCGCTAATGGCGTGGGAGAAGGTGGAGCGTGGAGGTGGAGAGTGCAATATTCGCATTGAGTGTGAGTCCCCTCTGAACAAAAAGGGAAATTATGCAGTAATTGATATTCGCACGGCAGGCGACGGAGTTGGCCTGATGAACCAAGGGTTTAACACCGGCATTCCGGTTAAGGAAGGGAACAGCTATATCTTCTCAGTGTATGCGCGCAGGGATAGCAGCTTCGATATACCTGTCAACATTACCTTGGAGGGAATAGATGGAAGCGTATACGCGGAAACAGCTATCGTGGTTACTTCAAATGAATGGACCAAATACGAGGCATGCCTGAGCGCCTCCGCCACCAACTACAGCGGTAGATTGGTTCTTACGACGAAAGGATCCGGTTTATTTTGTCTTGATATGGTTTCCTTGTTTCCGTCGCAAACCTTCCTTAATCGGCCTAATGGTCTTCGTAAGGATATCGCGACACTGCTTGCCGATTTGAAGCCCAAGTTCATGCGGTTTCCGGGTGGTTGTCTCATTCACGACGGATCGCTGAATGCAGATGACCGTGATTCGATGTACCGGTGGAAGAATACGATCGGCGCTGTTGCAGAGCGGCCTGCCCGGAGAAACAATTGGCGGTACAATCAGACGCTGGGTCTCGGATATTATGAATATTTTCTATTCTGTGAAGATATAGGTGCCAAGCCGATTCCCGTCCTTCCGGCGGGCTACGACCCACATCATAAGCGGAGCGTACCTTTAAATGAACTGCAGCCTTGGATTGACGACGCCCTTGACCTGATTGAATTTGCAAATGGCGAGGCTTCGAGTCCTTGGGGGGCACTACGGGTACAGCTTGGTCATCCGGAACCTTTCAATATGGAGTATATTGGCATCGGGAATGAGGAGGTGGGTGAACCGTTCTTTGAGAGGTACGCGTATTTCCACCGGGCAATTAAGGCAAAGTATCCGGATATCCAAATCATTAATTCCAGCGGTCCGTTCGCATCCGGAGAGGAGTATGAGCGCGGCTGGAGATCGGCCCGCGAGAACCGTTCTGACTTCGTAGACGAACATTACTATCAATCCCCGGAATGGATGCTGGCCCATCATCGCCGTTACGATTCCTTCAAGGCAGAAGATCCCAAAGTATTCATCGGGGAATACGCCTCCTGGGGCAATACGTATTACAATGCACTCGCAGAAGCCGCCTATATGACTGGATTTGAACGCAATGCCCACGCAGTTGGGCTTGCTTGCTACGCCCCGCTGCTCTGTAATGTCGATTACGTGAACTGGAAGCCGGATTTGATCTGGTTCAATAATCATAATGTGTTCGGAACGGCCAACTATTACGTCCAGAAGCTATTTATGCATCATCAAGGAAATTACGTGCTTCCGGTTCAAGCGGAAGGCTTCGGACAGCAGGCTCTGAGCGTAAACAAGCCGATATCAGGAAGACTAGCTGTCGGAACCGAAGGGGGAATAGTCGAATATTCCCGGATTCAGCTCATCGACCATGTTACCGGGGAAACTAAAGAATTTGGTGACGGGAAGATACTTCTTTCTGATACAGCTGAGGACCGGGAGAATGGACAGGCCCGGACAATAGAAGAACTCGCATCGATTGAAAGCGAACATTATACGCTGTCGATAACTGCAAAACAAATAACCTGGGGCCGGGGCATCATGGTTCACTTTGGAAAGGTCGATGATCGTAACGAGCTTCTTTTGAGGATCGGGGGATGGCAAAATGGTGACTTGGTAATCAACTCTATTGTAAATGGAACAGGCAGCGTCCTAACCCATTGCTTGTTTGATGTAATAGACGAGGTTTGTTATCACATTTTACTAGAGATTACCGGAAGAAGAATACAGGCCTACGTTGATGGGGTCCTCGTTGCTGATACGGAAGATTTGCTCCCCGTCTTAGAGCCGCTTTACTATTCTTCTAGCATCGAAGAAGCAACTGGCGACGTAATTTTGAAGATTGTCAATTTACAAGATACACAGGTAAATACCGGAATTATGCTGGAAGGGTTCGATGAGAAACAAAAACTTATGATCGAGGTTTCGGAATTATCCGGACATTCCCTTGAGGCTGAGAACAGCTTCGAAGAACCAACTCGGATTGCGCCGAAGATTGCAACACTTCATCTGCAGGGCAATGAGTTTGAATACGAGGTTCCAAAGCATTCTTTTACCGTTATGCGAGCGAAACAATTGAAATAACGATACCAATGCAGAAGTAAATGAAAAGGGGAGAAGTTAAATGGCAAGCGCTTATTTATTCGTTCATTTTCGGGAAAAAGAGACACCTGATGGTGAGCAAGTTTACTTTGGACTAAGTAAGGATGGGTTCAACTGGGAACAGGTTAATGGCGGTAAACCTGTACTTTGGAGCGATAAAGGTGACAAGGGGGTACGGGATCATACTATTGTCCGTACGAAGTATGGTAAATTTTATATTCTGTCTACGGACCTCGGTCTGGCCAATTGCTTCAACACCAAGTATGAAGGGGCATGGAAAAATATCGCGCGCATTGGGAGCAAGCATCTGGTCTTATGGGAGTCTGACGATCTGGTAAATTGGTCAGACCAGAGAATGATCAAGCTTGGCGATGAGGATTTTGGCTGTCTATGGGCGCCTGAGGTGCTGTACGATCAGACCCGAGATGACTATGTTATTCACTGGACATCGTCCCATGCATCGAATGATTTTGGTCATAAGGCTATTTTCTATACACGGACTAAGGACTTTATTAGCTTTGATAAACCGCAGTTATTGTGCAGGAAAGACGGGAGCGGTATCATCGATTCGGCAATCTATGAGGAGAACGGTGAGTATAACCGCTTTTTGAAGAGTGAGGCTGACCCGCACGGGATTATTCTTCAGCAAGGCAAGACTTTGACCGGGGAATATACGCAAAATCAGGCATTTAATGAAGAGATGGCTAAACTCGGACATAGTTCATATGAAGGACCGACCGCATTTAAGCTGAGCGACGGAAGATGGTGCCTGATGCTCGATTTCTTCGGCGTTCATGGCGAAGGGCAAGGCTACGTCCCGTTTATTGCAGATGACATGAAGAGCGGACGCTTCATCCGTTCCGATGAGAATTTCAGCTTCCCTTACCGCTTCAAGCATGGTACTGTGCTTGAAATTACGTTGGAGGAGTACTACCGGATTCAAAAGCACTTTTCCTAACCTGAAATTTCAAAGCTGTTAACGGAGAATAACCGAACGTAACGGTTTATGAAGTGAAGGTTGATATGCATAACATGCGTGAGTCGTCGAAGCGATTGAAATGAGACAATTGTTCGTCATCTAAGAAACGTATCGAGTACAAGATTTCGGACGTTCAGCACTTTAAATCTATAAATATGTTCGCAATAGTATGTTTCACTAGTGCTCTGAACATTCATAAATACCAGCAGAGCACGACTCTGCTGGTATTCTATAGTCATTGAAGATCATTTCGGTTAGGGGTGATGAGCAATCTATTATCGATTTAGGTGTCCTTAAAGGCTAGTAAAATGAGTTTTATATTACTTTTAGAGAGCGCTTACTTTAACGTTATACGAGACTTTTTTTCTAATCGACACCCAGACACTAAGCAAAGAGACTCCAAGCGCATTGAAGGTAGTCACATGAGTATCCAAGTTCCGTGAAGGTTAATTCCAAGGAGGGAATATAATGGATCAAGTGATTAATAGAAGAGGTAGCCATCGGATTTTTATCTGGTTCTTATGCTTTGTTCTGTCTTCTGCTGGATTTTTGGGTCTTGGGTTTGCTGGTAAAGTTAACGCGGCCGTTTCTCCGTTAATTACTTCGTATAAACCTCAGGTTCAAAATGTTAATGTGAACGTTTCCTATGTGGATTCATCTGGAAATACGATATCAGGTGTTATTCATCATCCGGGTATCGCTATAACACAAGCGGACTTAGATAATATGAGGGATCATGCAAGAGCAGGAGATGAGCCTTGGAATACGGCGTTTAATGCTTTCGCGAGTGATACCCAATCTAGTAAAACTCCACGGATTTATTACGAGTCCGGTAATGATATTTTTGTGAATATCCGAGGGCCTTGGGCGTTTACGGATGCGAACGGCGTTTATTGGTCTGATCCCAGCGAATATGTAGGAACGCGGGCAAATACGGATTCGGAGACTGCCTTTAAACAAGCGGTAATGTGGTATATCACTGGCGATGAAACATACCGTGCCAATGCCATGTCTATTATACGGTCGTATTCCGCTATACAATCGGTGGTTCCACACACGAGCTTCCGATTTGCCACGATGACCTATTTATTAGCGGCGGCATCTGAAATATTACGGTATTCCGATACCCCGACAGGAAATTTGAAATGGACCGCTACGGATACAGCTAACTTTATTAATATGATGAATCTTTGTTCGGTCACCTACAATGCCCATACTTTTTTTATGAATCAGCATCAATTTGGCGTTATGGGAACCATCGCCAGAGCCGTCTTCACTAATGACCTGCAGCTATATGCGGAAGCTGTAGAAGCAACGATGGTCAATGATTCAGGCAATCCGGGAGGAAGAAATGGCTCTATTAAATATCAGATGCGGCTAATGACAGCTAATGAGATCACCGGGGAAGCGCTGTCTCCGTCGGATCAACACGTTCAACTGATGGAAATGGGGCGTGATGTGGGGCACTCTTACGCAGATATTGCCGGACTGTCCACATTGGCACAAACCATCTATGCACAGGGCACAAAGGTAGATCCAGTCAACGGGACCATGTCTGGCGCTGCCAATGCGGTAAATCCGTTCAATTTTCTGGATGACCGACTCTTGGCGGGAACAACTTATGCTCTAAAATATCATCTGGGCTACGATGTTTTATGGACGCCTGCATACTCGGACGGGTATACCGCTGGTTCTGCCTATTTTGACAGTATTAACGCGGATGGCAGAGGTAGAATCGATGCATTCTTCAGTGTTCTATATAACTACTACAAATATGTCGAGCAGCGGGATATGTCAGCGAATAAATACAAATATCTGGCCTATGCCTACGAAACGAGAATGCCGGAAGTAGCCTCCAAAGATTATCCACTCGCAACATTACTGTACACGCCTGATGCCGCGAAGACTGTTGGCATGAGTAACCAGAAAGTTTTAAGTGCAATTACAGGATTGTCTGCTACGAAAGCTGGATCAAGTACAATCAATCTGAGTTGGACAACTGTACAGGGGGCGCTGGGGTATAACCTGTACAGATCAACGGAGCCAGAAGGAGGTTTCGTTAAGCTTAACAGCGAGCCCATTACGGGAACCGCATATAGTAACACAGGTTTGATTCCCAATACTATTTATTATTATAAGATTGAAGTAGCGGGTGGACAGACGTCACCAATTATTTCGGAAACTACTGGTGGAGATGGTACCCCATATCTGGATGCAAGCAACTATACACTTATGGTAAATGAGACGCATTACACAAGATTAAGAGCCGTATCCGCAGACAATAGCAGTCAGGATCTCACCAGTCAAGCAGTTTATTCCTCATCAGATTCGGCAGTGGCAACCGTAGATGCGGTAGGTACAGTTCGAGGGACTAACCCTGGTTTAACCACAATTACAGTTACTTATAACGGGAATTCTTATAATGCCATTGTAAGAGTAGTCAGGGATGTCAGCTTGATTACTTGGTATGAATTTGACGAAACAAGCGGAACAACAGCTGCAGATTCCTCGGGATTTGGAAACAATGCTACGATAGTCGGAGGGAGCAACGCAACCTGGACTTCAGGTAAGGCTGGTAACGCCATTAGTCTTGGAGGAACGAATACAACGGCAACTTATGTAGCTTTGCCTAGCAATGTTATAGATAATTTGAATAGTATGACGTTTGCCGCATGGGTGAAAGCCAGCAACACATCCGATGCCGTAAGCTTGTTTACGGCTGGGCCTGCCGCCGCCGCCGTTCCCACTAAATATATGATGATGCTGCTTAATGGAAGCCGGTTTTCAATGACAGCCAGCGGCAATACGGCAGAACAGAACATATCTGCTGGCGGGAACTTGACCGCCAACATGTGGAAGCATGTTGCTGTTACTTTATCTGGCAGTACTGGCATCTTGTATATTGACGGGGTACAGGCCGCAACTAATACGTCAATGACCATAAAGCCTTCGGATTTGGCACCGACAACAGCTGGTAACTTTATTGGTAAATCGGAATGGACGGGAGATAAATATTTGAAGGGACAGATCGATGATTTCCGGATATATAATCGTGCATTAAACTCGTCCGAAATTACGAATGTAGTGAGTGGGCAGAATTTGCCGACAGTCCCCTTAACGCCGTCAGATGTAAGTGCCGCCGCTACGGATTACAGTACAATTAATTTGAGTTGGTCTGCTGCAGCAGGAGCAACGGGCTATCAAGTATTTATGAGTGAATCTTCTGCTGTTAATGCCATTTACCAAAAGATGAATACGGATAGTATTACCGGAACCTCATATACTTTTACGGGTTTGAAAAAAGGAAGAACCTACTACTTCTATGTGAAGTCAGTGAATGCACTGGGAGGATCCAGCCCATCGGCGATTGCTTCGGCGACAACGCCGAATGCAGCACCGGACTCAAGCCTAATCATCTGGTATAAGTTTGATGAAACAGGCGGAACTACAGTTCCTGACTCCTCTGGAAAAGGGAACAACGGTATTGTTATTGGCGGATCCAATGCGACATGGGCGACCGGTAAGTCCGGCAATGCTATCACTTTTGGAGGAGCCAGTACGGATGCGGCTTACGTGTCTCTACCGGGTAATCTTACCGATGATTTAAGCAGTATGACGTTTGCAGCCTGGGTTAAATCCAGTAATACATCTGATGCCGTCAGCTTGTTTACAGCTGGACCTCCTGCCGCTTCAGTTCCAACTAAATATATGATGATGCTGCTTAACGGCAGCAGGTTCTCAATTACCGCAAGTGGCAATACTTCGGAGCAGAACATTTCAAAGGGAGGCAATTTAGCAAACAATACGTGGAAGCATGTTGCAGTAACTTTATCAGGTAGTACAGGTATTCTCTATATCGATGGAGTGGAGGCTGCAAGAAACTCAGCGATGACCCTGAAACCGTCCGATTTGAAGCCAACTGACAGCGGTAACTTCATTGGCAAATCAGAATGGAATGGGGACAAATATCTGAAGGGGCAGGTTGATGATTTCCGAATCTACAACCGTGCGATCAGCGCATCCGAAATAGTGAGCGTGATGAACGGGCAGACTCTGGCTATGCCTGCGGTGCCAACAGCGCTCTCTTCTAAGAATATAAGCGGACTGACTGTTAATTTGAACTGGGAGACTGCTTCAAACGCTACCGGTTATAACATTAAGCGGTCTTCCGCTAGCGGGGGGCCTTATACAACCGTTGCAGCAGGCGTAATCGGCGCAAGCTATGCGGATTCAGGCCTGAATGTTGGTGCAAGGTATTATTATGTTGTAAGTGCCGTAAATCCGGATCATGAGAGTGCTAATTCTGCAGAAACCAGTGTAACTTTGCCGATTGCTCAGCTCAAGTTCAACGAGACCGGCGGTACTGCGGCGGCTGATGCTACTGGTAACGGTTTAAATGGCACTTTAACAGGTAGCATCCTTTGGGCATCCGGCAAAAGTGGAAACTCCGTTAAGCTGGAAGGGACAAACGGCTATGTTGCACTTCCCGCAGGCGTTGTATCCAGCGCTGACACTGCCACGGTAGCCGCCTGGGTTTATTTGGATTCGACGAACAACTGGATGCGTATATTTGATTTTGGTTCGGGAACCTCTACCTATATGTTCCTCACGCCAAAAAACGCAACGAATGGTAAAATCCGCTTTGCCATCAAGAATAATAGCTCAAGCGAACAAATTATCGATGGCTCGTCCGCGTTGGAAACTGGTAGCTGGCATCATATGGCAGTGGTTTTAAATGGAGCTACAGGAATCATTTATATAGACGGTGTAAGTGTTGGGAGCAATAGCGCGATGACGATTAAACCTTCTGATATGGGATCTACCACGCAAAATTGGATTGGTCGTTCTCAATATAACGATCCTTACCTCATGGGACGAATAGATGATTTTCGAATTTATAACAAAGTCCTTACCGCTGCTGATATCAGTGCTCTTGCTCAGTACTAGTTAAATCAATAGTCAGTTTACTTACTTATTATCTATGGATACGTTCAGTTTAAGAAGGAATTCTGTTTCTCCTATGATTAGTCCATATTTCTATAATAAAAGTGCATATTTAGGAATAATGATATCGCTTACAATCGGTATTGATACTTTAAAAAACGATAGCTAATAAAGCGAATAGTCCGTCATCAATTGGATCATGTCAATTAGTGCCGGACTATTTAGTCATGCTCGTGAGCATTGTGTAGCAAGGGTTCTAAGTAGCAGATAGTTAGCCAGTGATACTTTTTAAGATGAGTTATCAAAAAATGAATTTTGACAAGGTGGCTGAATGAAAACACGGACAAATGCTGATACAAGAAAGTGGAGAAACTCTGATGGAATCATCTCAACTGGGAATCAACTTCATATAGAGGTCGTGAATGTATGAATTATTTCAAAAAAATGCCGATTGGTATTCAGATGTCCTTGTTAGTTGTATTTATTATTATGATCGTGCTCTTTATTATCTTTACCAGCTATATAAAATCCGCCAACGTAGTAGAAAAAAAGAATAACGAATATTTCACTGAGATGATTTCGCAGATGAACCAGACGGTTTCCTCTAACACGGATGGCATTAAACGTATTATTCAGAATATTGCCTATAATTCTGTAATTGTACAGGATTATTTAACCGAGACTAATCCGATTGCCAAATATGAGAAGTACGAACAGCTTAAAGGCTATATCTCCGATATGATCAGCTTAAAGGACGGGATTGTGGACATCGCCCTGATTGGCACGTCTGGCACTAAATTCAACATCAGGGGAGATATCAATGAGTTGCTGCCTTTTGAGAAGGAGATTCCAGATAAGCAACTGTATTTTTTTACAGGTTTGACCACCCTGCCGTTCAATAATGTGGAGAAGGATGTGTTTGTTGCCGGCTGCCCGATATACTCGATTACTGATTTTGTGAACAATGGACGCATCGGTACGCTGATGGTAGTTCTAGAGGCTAATGCCATCCTTGGATCGCCAGCAAAAGAGACCCGGCTAACCGGCAATAAAATTTATGCGCTGGACCGGAACAGCAAGGTGTTCTATACCAATGATGATGAGATTAGGAGAGGCAGTCTGTTTAGCGAAACTCAGACAGAAAGCCAAGAGACTAAATATCTCGTTCAGAATGGAGAAATTCCTGATATCGGCGGGGCAATCATTTTCAAATTGCCTAAAAGTGATTTGCTCAGCGGAATAGATGAAATCCGAAGGCTGTCTGTCATTATAGTTTTGATTGCCTTTCTGCTTCTGGCGGTGCCGTTCTTTCTTGTCATCAATAATATCATCCGTCCGCTCAAAAAACTGATGCAGTTTATGGGTGATTTCAAGTTGGGCCGTGCAGGTTACTTGAATAAGCGAATTAGTCTACAGGGTTATGCGGAGATCAACCTGATGGCCAATCATTTCAACCGGATGCTGGATGAGCTGCAGCTCTTGACGAATCAATTGGTAGCAAGCAACACTCGGTTATATAAGGTCGAATTGGTAAAAAAACAATCAGAACTGGCTTTTCTGCAGAGCCAGATCAATCCGCATTTCCTATACAATACGCTTGAATCCATCAAAGGCATAGCGGTGGAAGAAGGCTCAGAAAAAATTTTCAGCATGGCCCGCGCACTCGGCCTGGTCTTCCGCTATAGCGTAAAAGGAACGGACGTTGCGCCGCTCCGGGAAGAACTCACCATGCTTAAAGGCTATCTTTACATTCAACAAATCCGGTTTGCCGGCCGGTTTGAAACATCCATTCTGTTCCCGGATGAAATCCTCGACTATAGAGTGCCGAAGATGATTTTGCAGCCCCTCGTAGAGAACGCCATTGTCCACGGGCTGGAGACGAAGAATGGATTAGGACTGCTCGAACTGAACGGAACCTGCTCGGAAGAGGCGCTACTGCTGTCGGTGAAGGATAATGGGCCTGGAATTGAGTCTGAGCGGCTTCAGATCATTCAGGCTCTGCTGTCCGATCGCGAAAATCCGGTGCAACACTCAGAGGTAGGCATCGGGCTGCTAAATGTAAACAACAGGATTCGCTTAAGCTATGGCGATAAGTACGGTATTAATGTTAGAAGCGAAGAAGGAGAGGGCACAGAAATTATCATCACCATACCGCTAGAGGAGTGCTTCTAATATGTATAAGGTATTTCTTGTAGATGATGAAGAATTGGTTATCAAAAGCCTCATTGCCAGCGTGGACTGGAAAGGGAACGGCTTTGAAATTGCAGGCTATGCTTTAAGTGGGGTAGAGGCTTACGAGGCTATTAAACGGCTGAGGCCAGAGGTGGTGTTCACGGATATACGCATGCCAGGCATGAGTGGACTGGAATTGATTAAAGAGCTGCAAAAACTGCCATTCCAACCGATGGTAAGTGTCATCAGCGGTTATGCTGAATTTGCTCTTGCTCAAAAAGCCATTAATTACGGAGCGTTCGGCTATTGTCTGAAGCCGTTTGATGAGACGGAGATCGCATTGTTTCTGAAGAAAGCCTGCACGGTGCTGGATAACCGGAAAAGTCCAGACGAAGGACGGATTCTGGATTACATCGAAGAAGCTGACGTTGAGGCGGTGGAATATCTGAACAAGTACTTAAAAAACGCGGGCATCGAGGCAGGTTCTGCTGCTGGTATGAAAGTAGTAGTCTCAGTGGGTAAGAGCAGGCTTAGTCTCTTGGGCCGCAGCGGAACTATCACGCTGCGCATTGGGTACGGAATGTATGCCTACCTGATACAGGTTAAGGATGAGGAACAGCTGCACTTTGACCTGGCGGCGAGTGCAGGAGGGATTAAGGGCGTAGGTGCAAGCAGGGTTATTCACCGTGCTGACGAGATTAAACTTGCACTGGACGAAGCAAAAATCAATGCCTATCGTTTTTTTACGTCAAATCATAATGATTCAATTGTAGAGCGGGAGCTGGATTTAACGGAAAAGCAGTATACGATGAAACTGATGGAGGAAGCCATTGCCAAAAATGATACGCATGCTCTCTATTCCTCCTTACAGGTAATGGAGGATCTGTTCACGACGGGTCAACTGCATATCAAACACGCGATTATGGTGTATAACCAGGTGATGATGTATGTCGGCCGCAGCGAAAGCGAAGTATATGAGGATTACATCTTTACCTTTGACCAGTTGGGAAAAATGTTCAAGAATGCCGCCGAAATGCTGCTGTTTCTGAAGAACATGCTGATTGAAAGAATGAAGATGAATGAACAAACCCAGCGTCCGTATGGACATAATCGGAATTTCAAGGTTATCTATGAATATGTTAATGAGCACTTCCGTGAGGATATTTCTATTTCATTCCTTTCAACGCAATTCAACTTAAATGGCAACTACATCAGCCAACTGTTCAAAAAGGAGAACGGGGTCACTCTTACACAATATCTTTCAAATCTGCGAATAGAATATGCCTGCGGGTTGTTAATTAACACGGACTTGTCGATCAATGAAATTTCTGAGAAGACTGGGTATTCGGATTATTTCTACTTCAGCCGAATTTTTAAGCGGATGAAGGGCCAGACTCCAAGTGGCTACCGCGCTGGCTTTTCCTAAATTCTGTCCTCTAGAGGATGGTTTTTTTGTTTGCCGTTAAAATGCAAGGAGGATTTGTATATGAACATGGATTTTTATTAGAATCTTCACGTATTCAAACGCTTTCATTTCATAAGTAAAATACATTTATCCCTAAGTTGCGTCAATACTTCACTCAGTAGGCTCAGCCTATAATTATGGATAGAGAAGGAATGGAATCGCTTCCATATAGATCTCTAGGGTCACTCCTGTGGTCTAGAGTATCCATTATTATTTGTTATCCTAACATCAGAGGTGAAGAGAATGGAAAGCTCCACTCAGCTTGAATATTCCGGAAAAACGACCGCACGGCGGCGGAGCGGGATTTTGTGGAAAGAAATTGTTAAGCATAAGTATTTGTATTTACTACTGGCGCCCTTGGTTATCTTTTATATTATTTTCACTTATATTCCGATGTACGGTGTGCTGTTGGCCTTCAAGGAATTCGATTACTCCAAAGGAGTTCTGGGTAGCCCGTGGAACCATTTTGCCAATTTCAACGCGGTCTTCGGCAATCCCGGCTTCTGGACTGCATTCCGCAACACTCTTCTAATCAGCATGGGCCGGCTGATCATTGAATTTCCGATTCCGATTGTACTGGCAATACTACTGAACGAAATCTCGAAGGGCAGACTGACACGTGTGTTCCAGACTGTGTTCACCTTCCCGCATTTCATAAGCTGGGTCGTTCTAAGCGGGATCATCATTGGAATTTTTAACGATCAAGGTCTGTACAATCAAGTATTGGCGTTGTTTGGTGCTGAGAAATCTTCGGTACTGACCAGCGGCCCCGGCTTTACGATCGTACTATTTGTCTCGAACATCTGGAAAGAAGCAGGCTGGTCCTGCATTCTGTATTTGGCGGCAATTGCTGGAATTAATCTGGAGCTGTACGAAGCCGCAGAAGTCGATGGTGCAAATCGGCTTCAGCAGATGAAGGCGATCACCTGGCCTGTGCTGAAATCGACTGCTGCAGTATTGTTCATTCTGGCAGTCGGCAATGTGATGAACGGCGGGTTCGACCAGATATTCAACTTGTACAATTCGGCAGTGTATGCATATTCGGACATACTTGATACCTTCGTGTATCGCAGTGCATTCACAGATGCGACTGGCTTCGGGTTCTCCACTACGGTTGGGCTATTGAAATCGGTCATCAACTTTACCCTGTTATTCGGGGCTAACTATATTGTGACCCGGTTTGGTAAAGAGGAGGGATTATAAGTGGCGACTAAAAAATTCAACTGGCCCAATACGCTGATAACTCTGTTCTTGGGGATTACAGCCATCATTGCGCTGTTTCCGTTCTACCAGACACTCATGTTGTCCTTTTCGACGGTATCAGATTCTGGGACAAGCCGGGTATTCTTGTTCCCGGAGACATTTGACTTCTCCGCGTACCGTTTTCTGTTTCTGGAAGGAAAAGTAATGCGTGGCCTGGGGATCTCGGTGTTAGTAACGATAGGAGGGACGATTCTCAGCATCGTGGTCAGTACGGCGGGTGCATATGCACTGTCGAAGAAGACATTGCCGGGGCGTAATATTATTTTTAATGCGATCATCTTCACGATGTTTTTCTCTGGAGGACTGATTCCTTACTTCCTGACACTGCAAAAGCTACATCTGCAGAATAATTTACTGGTGATGATCATACCGCCAGCCGTGAACACCTTCTATCTCATCTTGATGAAAAACTTCTTCAATACGGTATCTCCTTCTTTGGAGGAATCGGCTAAGATTGACGGGGCAAATGACCTCACGATCTTATGGAGGATTGTTGTTCCGGTCTCCATGCCGATTATCGCGACGATGACCTTGTTCTACGCGGTGGACCGCTGGAATGAGTGGTGGCTGCCAACGCTGTTCATCAACGACACGAAGCTGTATCCGCTGCAGCTGGTGCTGCGTAATGCAATCACGAATATCAGCCAAATAATAAACAGCACAGCGGGAGCACAACTGGCACAAGGGACACAGAACATTTATGGGGATTCGGTCAAATCAGCAATGATCATTATTTCAGCTGTACCCATTATTCTAATCTACCCGTTCGTGCAGAAGTATTTCGCCAAAGGGATTATGATTGGTTCCGTTAAGGGCTGATTCAATGAATAGTTAATTCTGGCATATGCCATAATTATAAATTTACAACAAAAGGGGATAGCAAGCATGAACAAGAACAAACAGACTTTGCTCTTAGCGGTGCTAATGCTGGCGGTGACCACGGTTTTCTCAGGCTGCAGTAGCGATGGTAACTCGGCAAACTCTTCGTCCGCACCAGCAGATAACGCTTCGAACGGAACTGGGCAGGACACTTCAAAAAATATAAAACTTAATGTTTCGTTCATGGGAATTCAGGATGGCTTTGATGCTCCTGGGGCTGCAAATGATACGATTTTCAACAATCTGGAGAAGCAATTTAATGTGACGTTGAATCCGGTCCAGTTAACCTGGAATGACTATATGGAGAAGACAAAGGTTTGGGCGGCATCTGGGCAGTTGCCGGATATTTTCCCGAACGTCATCGCAGTGGACAACCAGGCGCTATATGCTTCCTGGGCGAAACAAGGAATTATTAAACCACTACCGGAAGATCTCAGCAAATATCCTAACATCGAGCGAATTATGAGTTTGCCTTCCGTCACGCCACTGAAGGTGGACGGCAAGTTTTATATGATCCCAAGAATGACATACAACGACTCCAGCGATTGGATCATGGACCGTCCAATTCTGTACCGCAAAGACTGGGCGTCGGAAGCAGGTTTTACTTCCAGTCCTAACTCTTTCGATGAATTTGTCGCAATGATCAAGGCCGTGAAGAAGCTGCACCCCGAAGCGGTCGGAGTGACTTTGGAGAATAAGAGCTATATTGATACACAGTTCCTGGGTAGCTTCCCGGAAATGGCCAATTCGAAATCCTGGACCAAAGAAGAAGATGAGTGGATACCTTCTTATGATTCCCCCCGAATTAATGAGGGGCTGAAGCAGCTCAGAACGCTGTACAGTGAAGGACTGCTGGATAAGGACTTTGCTATTCAAAAAGCGAGTGACGGAACATCCAAGTTTTTGAATGGTCAATCTTTTGTTAACTACGGTGGGACATTTAGTACATTCGCTAACGTCGATGCATTCCATAAAGGCAATCCAGGCGTGAACTTAAGCGATGCAGTTGGTCTCATGAGTATCTGGCCTGCAAGTGATGGCAAGCGCTATACTTTTGCGGAAACTCCGTATTGGTCGGAGATTTACTTCAATAACAAGATGAGTGATGAGCAATTTGATCGGGCTCTGCAACTGATCGACTTCATGGCTTCCGAAGATTATTCCGTACTTGTTAAAAATGGCATTCTTAATGTTGATTACAAAATAGAAAATGGCAAGGCAGTATCACTGCTTAGCAGCGATGAGTCGTTGGCTACAAAATATCCAGTCACCAATACACTGAATGCCCTGGCACAGTGGCATGGTGCCTTATACAAAGCTGGAAAGACAGTGCTCAACTCCAACCCCGATATAGCTGCGTGGGAAGCCTATGATCAGGAGACCTTCAAGAAATTCAAAGCAGAATATACACCTGCTCCAATTAATTTCGATATTATGCTGATGTCCACACCTGCTAAAAACAAGCTGTCTACATCGACCCTGATTGATGACATGGTCAATACGATCCTCGGAGAAGACGATCCTGCGGCCATGTGGACAAAAGTATTGAAGGGTTATGAATCTAAAGGTTTAAATGATGCAATTAAAGAAGTGAACGATAAAGCTAAGGAATTGGGGATTTAATGATATTAAACTAATTTGCAGGGGCCTAAAGTGAGCGGATATGTTCTCTCACTTTGGTCTCTGCTATCCCGCGTCTGCCTTCCGCAATCACATCACGAGTGAACGCACCAAGGTGTCCGGGGAAAGTATAACAGAAAATGAAAGGGGATAGATAGAATGAAAGCACCTTTATTTCGTGATCCAATTTATGATGGAGCTGCAGATCCCGTAGTTATCTGGAACCGGGAAGCGCAAGAATGGTGGATGATATATACGAACCGCAGAGCGACGGCTGAGGGAGAGCGTGTTGCCTGGGTGCATGGCACCGATCTTGGTGTCGCTTCCTCACGGGACGGCGGTAAAAGCTGGCTATATCGCGGTACACTACAAGGACTCGATCTTGAATGGGGCCGTAATACCTTCTGGGCACCGGAAATATATTGGCATGACGGCCTGTACCATATGTATGTCAGCTATATTCAAGGTGTGCCGACAGGTTGGGCCGGCAACCGGCGTGATATGATGCATTATACGAGTCCGAACCTACTTGATTGGACATTCTGTTCTAAGCTTGAGCTGAGCTCAAACCGGGTAATCGATGCTTGTATCCATGAGCTGCCTTGTGGTGGCTTCCGCATGTGGTACAAAGACGAGGAGAATCAGTCACACACGTATGCGGCGGATAGCAAAGATTTATATCTCTGGGAGGTTGTCGGTCCGATTCTTACTGAACGCCCTCACGAAGGGCCTAATGTATTCCATTTCAAAGGCTTCTACTGGATGATCGTAGATGAATGGAGAGGACAGGGGGTATTCCGTTCTGATGATTTGAATACGTGGGAGCGCACCGGATTACTCCTTAATGAGCCAGGTGATCGTGAGGACGATGGTGCGATCGGCTTGCATGCGGATGTTGTCGTGCAAGGAGAAGCGGCTTTTATCTTCTACTTTACGCATCCAGGAAGAGATGAGACGGGGGGGCAGGCAGCATTGGATGGAAGTTACGAATGTCGCCGCTCCTCAATTCAGGTCGCTAGGCTTGACGTTGTTGATAGTGTACTCGTTTGTGATCGCAACGAGTCGTTTGAGATTGAGCTGCTGCCGGCGGACTAGCCTACTCCTTCTCAACCGAGTCCTCCAGATAGCTGTAAGAGGATTTCCGCATCATTTATTTCCCTATCACAGAAGCCGCCGCTTAGGTAATATCTACTATTGAGCCGGCTTTTTCTTCATATTTTGCTATAAATACGCATAATGAGTGATTGTAATCTCAAAATTATACTTTTAGAATAGGTAGATAATGCAGGGTGTAACCGCTTGTGGCTAGCCTCACCAGCAAAGATATTTTTACAAGCGCTTTCAAGTACTCAGCAGGTCCTGATACAGCAAAGAAATCTTGGATTAAGGAGTTCATTTATATGCGGATAATAATAGCAGATGACGATGATTACACGAGAGAGGGCTTGATCGATTCGATTGAGTGGGAGCAGTTCGGGATCAGCAATATCCTCGAAGCCAGGGATGGGGCGGAAGCGCTTCGGCTGGCAACCCAGTATAAGCCCGAAATCGTGCTGACAGATATCCGTATGCCGAAGCTTAACGGGATTGATTTTGCGGAGAAGCTGGGTGAGCTCTGCCCGGACAGCAAGCTGCTGTTCATGAGCGGATACCTGGATGTTAATTATTTGAAGAGTGCGATACGGCTGTCCGCGGTTGATTATATTGAGAAGCCGATCAAGCTCCTTGATTTGCAGGAAGCCATTCGCAAGACAGTCCAATCTGTGCACAGGAGTAAAAGGCTCGTAAACGATCTCAGTACCAAAAAGAACCTGCAGCAGCAAAAGCTCACACGTCTGCTGATTGAAGGTACAGCGAATCCGGAATGGATCAGGAAGCAATGTGAAGAGGCGGAGTTTCCGGTGAACTCTGGTTATCTATGCTTATTGGTATACAGCCCGGGACAAGCGGGACACGAGCAGGAGCTGCTGGAATATGTGAATGACTTCTGGAGCGGGCAGGGCGTTCATGCTGTCGGGGATCATCTCGGCAGGGGAGAGTTTGTATTCGTGCTGGCGCTTAACAGGCTCAAGATGGACCGGGTCGAAGCCTTGGCGAAGCAGCTGGTCTTGAGAAGCGAGCATCACTACGTAGGAACCGGAGGCCGGGTATCAAGCCTTTACGAGCTCAACCAGAGCTATGCGAGTGTGCAAAAGGCACTGGATCATTTTTTCTATTATCCAGATCTTCATTATTACCCATACCAGGAATCGCATAATGCCCAGTCCGGTATTAGCCCGCAGTTGTTTGTGGATTTTTATATACTGATGAAGAGCCAGCCTTCCGGGCTTATAGAATGGATTGATTCATTATGCAGGCAATTTACTGTGAAAGAGCATCCTCCGCGCGAGCAGGTGTATTCCCTGTTTTCATCTCTGGGCCGGGCGATGATTCAGGAGAAAGGTGCGCTGCTGGCTAAACTGGATGGGATATATGATATTAATGATGTCGATGTACGGATATCCGAGTGCACTACACTGGAGAAAATCAGGTTGTATATTCAGGAAGTCTGCAGAATCTATTGTGCGGAGATAGAGAAGGATTCCAGGTACTCCCATACCATAACCAGCGTAATGGATTATATCGCTTCCCATGTAGGTAAGGTGGATCTGGACCTGCCGGAGATTGGCCAGCATATGTTCATGTCCTCTGCCCATCTGAATATGCTGTTCAAGCAGGAAACAGGAACGACCATCACCCAATATATCAGGGAGTACAGGATCGAGCTGGCCAAGAAGCTAATTATGAATGAGCATTATAAAATGAATGCGATTTCAGAGCTGTGCGGCTTTGCCAGTCCAAGTTATTTTGCGAAGGTATTCAGGATATGTACCTCTTTAACGCCGGTTGAATTCAGAAGGATGAAGCTTAGATGAAGATCCTCTTACAACTCAGAAATCTTTCTATCCGTAAAAAACTAATCCTTCTGTTCATTATGGTAGGAATTATTCCGCTGATTATTACGTTCTTTGTGTCCCAGCACGAGATACGCAAATACGCACTGGATCGGCAGAGCTATGCAAATAACCAGACTTATGAGCAGACCTTGTCGGTACTGAAGGGCAGGATGTCACATATCGAAGAGATCGCCTCCATGATTGTTGTGAACAAAGATATCACCTCAATCTTCTCGAAGAATCCGGATCAGCTGGAAATATGGAAGCAAATCTCAATATTCGAGGACATCACCTCCTATACTCAAATTCTGGAGTCGGACTCCCAGTTCAACAACATCATGTATTTCATCAATGACAGATTCGTCATGGCCGGAAAAAGTTCCCTGTATAGACCGCTTAGCCAGGTTCAGGGCCAGAAGTGGACGGAGACCTTCCTGGCCGCAAAAGGAAGATCCACCTGGTTAATATTCGAGGACAAATTTAATTTTCTCAAGCCTAAGAAGTATCTAACGCTGGGCCGGGCGCTTTGGAATGAGAATAACTATATGGAGTCTGTCGGATTCGTCATGATTAACATAGATTTGGGGCAGATCACCGAGGCACTGCAGCCATCCGTTCCCGGACAACTGGTATATGTGGAGACCGCAGATGGAGAAATTGTAGCTAGTAGCGGAGGTGAAGAAGAACTGGCCAAGATAAGGCTGCCTTATAAGCTGAACAGCGGTGCAAGTTATTCCGAGATACATTTGGATAGTGGGACTTATCTGGCGCGGGGCAATCAGCTTGATTCCACAGGCCTTTATCTCGTATCTGTTATCCCATCCCGTGCAGCGATGTCCATTATTCAAAAAATCCGTGCGCAGATGCTGAGCATTTATGCCGTGATCGGTCTATTTATTGTGGCGTCTATATTCCCTATTACCAGATCGATAACACAACGCATCTTTCTGCTGATGAACAAAATGAGCCAGGTCCGACAGGGAAGATTAAATACGCTGGATCTGGAACCGCGTACCGATGAACTGGGCCATCTAATCTCAAGCTATAATTACATGATTAACAGTGTACAAGAGCTTATGGAGGAGCAGTTTAGGCTGGGGCAGGAAAAAAAAGGAGCGGAGCTAAAGGCGCTGCAATCGCAGATTAATCCTCACTTCCTGTATAACACGCTGGATATGGTCAACTGGATGGCTCAGAAGGATGAGGTGGAGAATATCCAGAAGGTGATCCATGCCCTGTCGGACTACTATAAATTAGTGCTCAATAAAGGTAAGGATTTCGTAACTGTTGGAGATGAAGTGCGGATGTGTAGCATTTACATGGAGATTCAAAAGAACCGCTATAAAGACAGGATTAAGCTTGAGGTCAGAGTAGAGTACGAAGCCTTAAGCTGTATGCTTCCTAAGATTACGCTGCAGCCGCTCATAGAGAATGCAATCGTGCACGGGATTATGGAAACGGAAGAGCGCAGAGGAACGATACGGATCAACGGCCGGCTTGAGCAGGACAGACTGATCGTAAGTATTGAAGACAACGGGGCGGGGATACGGGAGCGGGAAGAACCGCACTCCAGGTATCAGGGAAGCGGATACGGTGTTGAGAACATTAACAAACGGCTGAACTTATTTTTTGGGGATGAATCCAGAGATATTCAGTTTACCAGTACAGAAGGTGAAGGGACATGCGTTATGATCAACGTTCCCGCCGTCCGGAGTTAAAGAAGGCCGCCGGCCTTCTTTTTTTTGCGTTGAGGTAAGATTCTCCGTCATGAATATCATTGTTTTTTACGAGGAATCTTCTGAATTTCTGATATTTTCCGCAGGGTAGTAGCTATAGAATTAATCGTGAGAGGAGAAGTGATTGCATGTACCAGGTATCATCGGATGCTTCGAAAGCGCTTAATAAGAAAGCGCTTAAACGGGGGGGGAAGCCATTTGCGGACTTCAGAGCGCACAAAACCTATTATTTTATGCTCATTCCGTTGTTCGTCTATTTTATAGCTTTTAACTATTTGCCGCTTTTCGGACTCTACAATGCCTTTACAAATTACGACTTCAGTAAAGGCATACTCAGTCCATTTGTAGGTCTGCAGAATTTCGAGTTCTTATTCAAGGGTGGGTCAGACTCCATTATCTGGAGGTTAACCCGTAACACGATCCTCTACAATGTGGCCTTCATCGTGCTCAGCAATATATGTCAGATTGGTATGGCTGTGCTGCTGAAAGAGATCACATTTAAGAAATTCGTGAAAACATCGCAGACGTTGATGTTCATGCCCTACTTTGTCTCGATGGTTATCATAGGCTCGATCATTTATAACCTGTTCAATTTTAACTACGGTGTTTTCAATAATCTATTCACTTCCCTTGGCATGGAGAAGTTTGATTTCTACCGCACCCCTTGGGTCTGGCCGATCATCATTGTTGTCGTTGAGATCTGGAAGAGCTTAGGTTATGGAACTGTAATCTATCTTGCTTCAATTATGGGGATCGACGAGAGCATTTATGAAGCGGCTTATGTGGATGGTGCTTCGAAATGGCAGCGCATCCGCTATGTTACTCTTCCACTGCTCAAACCGACTGTAATTATTCTGCTGCTGTTCGCCGTCGGAGGGATTCTGAGAGGACAATTTGATCTTTTCTGGAATATCGTAGGCAACAACGGGCTACTGCTTAATGCAACGGATATTATTGATACTTATGTATACCGTTCTCTGACCGTTAACTTCAGTATTAATCTGGGGACTGCAGCGGGATTATATCAATCCCTTTTCGGCCTGATTCTCATTCTTACCGTTAATGCTATCTTCAGAAAGTTTGACAAGGAAAATTCTTTATTCTAGAAAGGGTAGTGATTGAACGTGAGTTCTGTGATTGTTGATAAACACGGCAGTAAAATCCGCAAGGACGCTGGAACAAAAATATTCGATATCATCGCAATAATTGCAGTGTCTATCGGTGCGTTGGTCTGTGTCATCCCATTTATAATTATGCTCTCCGGCTCTTTCAGCACAGAGTCAGAAGTAGTGCGGAGCGGATACTCGATTATACCTAAAGGGCTGACGCTGGAAGCTTACCGGGTGGTCTTAACTTCCTTGGGAAATACGATCGGCAGGGCCTATATGGTTACGATTTATGTAACAGCAGTAGGCACATTTCTAGGCTTGTTATGCTCATCCATGGGAGGGTACGTGCTTTCCCGTCCTGATTTTAAACACAGAGACAAAGTATCCTTCTTCGTATATTTCACTACGCTATTCAGCGGAGGGCTTATCCCGACTTATCTCATTGTAGCCAATGTGCTGCATCTGAACCATTCGCTCTGGTCCGTTATTCTGGGCGGTCTGATGTCGGCGTTCAACGTGTTCCTTTTCCGGAACTTTATCAAAGGTATACCCGATGCGCTCATGGAATCAGCGAGGATTGACGGGGCGGGAGATTTCCGGATTTACTGGCAGATCATCATTCCGCTGACGAAGCCGGCTATGGCTACGATCGGCCTGTTTACCGCACTCGGCTATTGGAATAACTGGTTTACCTATAGCCTGTATCTGATCACCGACAAGGATAAATGGGGTCTGCAGTACTTGCTCTACAGAATGCTGTCGAGAGTGACGGATGCGGTTAAGGGCTCAGATGTCATTATTATTCAGCAACTGCCGAGTGAAACAATGAAGCTGGCTACGGCGATGCTGGTTACCGGTCCGGTCCTGCTGTTCTATCCGTTCGTGCAGCGGTACTTCGTCAGCGGACTTGTTGTTGGCAGTGTGAAAGGTTAAGGATATTGCGGGTTTGGTGTCAAGTTGGAGGAAGCACATTTACTGTTTCCTCCACTGCACATATAATGGTTTATAACAATGGAGGGGTTTAGCTTGAAAAGAAAGCATTTAAAAAAGACAATGTTAGTTACATCCATGGCCTTAATGCTGGGATTATCTGCAGCCTGCTCAAATTCGGGCAACAATAATGCCAGTGGTGAACCTGCAAATTCAGGGAATACGGCTGCAACAGACGCGTCGAAAGAAATCGTTGAATTGAAAGCGATTACGATGGGGAATGAGCCCAAAAGCGGACTGGATAACTTCTATAAGCAACTGGATGCTCTAACCGAAAAGGATCTGGGCATCCGGGTCAGATTTGACTATATTCCATGGGGAGATGAAAAGAACCAGATCAGTAGAGCAATTGCAGCTAAAGAATATGATCTGTATGTAGGCGGAGCGTGGTCTGATTTTGCCAATTTCGCCACCAAAAATGCCTTTGCGGACTTGACTCCGCTGCTGAATGAAACGCCTGATCTTGTAGAGCATTATAAAGGCTCACTCGACCGAGTGAAAATTGATGGTAAGGTATTCGGTATTCCGCAATACAATAAGCCGGGTGGTGGCGGCGAAGGGATGCTCTACCGTGAGGATCTGAGACAGAAATGGGGACTTCCGGAGATCAACAGCCTAGAAACAGCCGAGCAGTATCTTTACAAAGCCAAAGAAGAATATCCATCTACACCTATGCTGAACGACAAGCGCTTCGGCACTAATATTTACACACAACTGATTGCCAGCAAATATTATATCGTAGCTGCCGATTATGCTGTAGCATCGTATGCTGATCCTTATAAGGTAATGAGCATTTATGATACTCCGGAATACAAAGAAGCAGTAGCTAAAGCGAAGCAATGGTATGACGATGGCATAGTGGATCATGATATTCTGGCCGCCCAGGGCAACGCCACCGCCGAAACACTGGAATTGATGAAAGTTAACCAAAAGCCGCTTGAATTCAATAACCAGTTCGGAGCGGTCAGCGGTAACTATATTAACCAGCTTAAAGAAGCTCTGCCGGAATCAACCTATGGCTGGTACGATTTTGTGATGGATAATAACGCCCCGGCGTTCCTGCCTAAAATGTCGCCAAGTACTACTACTATGATTTCTGTAGGGACCAATTCACAATACGCCTTACAGGCACTGAAATTTATCGAGAAGGCGCACACGGATCAGACCTACTTTAATTTACTGGCTTATGGTGTTGAAGGAGAGAATTACAAGGTTGACTCAGCGGGTTATATCAATTATGAAGGTATTCCAACCGATAATATCAAGCCTTCCTGGACAGGCATGGCTGATGGTTACATGGGCCTTCAAGTCAATTATCCGAGTGAATGGAAGACAATTTATGATAATTTACAGGTAGAGGGAATTAAACGGGCAGAAGCCGGCGGTACAGATCCTTACGAGGGCTTCAGCTTTGACACCAGTTCACTGGCAACCGAGCTGTCCAATCTGGAAACGGTAAAAACACAATATATTCAACCATTAAGCGTAGGGATGACCAACGACATCGACGGCGATCTGGCTAAAGTGCAGAAACAGCTGAAGGATGCAGGCTTCGATACCTACATGTCTGAATTGCAGAAGCAAGTAGATGCTTTCAAAACAGCGAAATAATAATACCGAGTCGTCCTGATCAGGAATTATCCTGACCGGGACGGCTTTTCTTTTTCCCGCTTCAGGCTGCAGGACAATCCTCTTCCGAATTTACAACAAATCTTGCAAATGTATGATTTATGCTGCATCTTTACCAGTGATAAAATGATTGCGTAAATAAGCTGAGCTGAAAATTTGCTAGTGTTATGATTTTTTTGGAAACGTTATCAAACGTGGGAATATGGAGGAATTATGGATAAGATTATTGTTTATACTGCCCCATCGGGTGCTGTAGGTAAAGAAGATTTTGCAGTGTATGTAAGAATTCCTGGGCAGGCCTGGGAGAAGCTATTTGTGTATGAAGTGAGGGTGGATATGCATCATATCCGACAAGCTTCAATGGTGTATTTTGATATGGCTGGGACAGTGGAAGTTCGCATCGAGAGCCTGAAACAACCCATTCAAGATGCGGTTATTCGCCCGTTGTCGGTCAGCCTTCCCTTTGAGCATACGGACCAGACCCTTACCTTCACTCTGGACCGGCCGCAGAAGCTGTCAGTTGAAATTAACGGAGAGCGGTTCAGCAATCTGCATCTGTTCGCAAATCCCTGTGAGATAAATGTGCCCAATCCAGAGCTTGAGAATGTTCTTCTGCTTAAGCCTGCCATTCACCGGACGGATGATATTTACCGTATGCTGGCTACTCCCAAGGCTGAAGGGGGCATGGCGCCGGATACGATCTATTTTGCACCGGGAATGCATTATTTGGAGGAGACGCTGCTGCAGATCCCTTCGGGCACAACAGTTTATATTGCTGGTGGGGCTGTTGTCGTAGGGTCAATGGTGTGCGATCACGTGAAGGACGTCTCGATACGCGGCAGGGGAATTCTTTTTTTGTCTGGTTTCCACCGCTTCTCGGCGTTCCGCGGCATCCGGATTGTCTTCTCGGAGAATATCTCTGTTGAGGGAATTATTACGCTGGACCCGCCTCATTACAGCATTTATCTGGGGCAATCGCATCATGTTAATATCCTGAATTTTAAATCTTTCAGTACTCGTGGCTGGTCCGATGGCATTGATATGATGTCCTGCTCGCATATTGATATTAATGATGTTTTTCTGCGTACATCAGATGATTGTATTGCCATCTACGGCTCACGGTGGGATTTCTATGGTGATACCAGCCATATTACCGTGCGTAACTCTGTCTTCTGGGCGGATGTCGCCCATCCTCTGATGATCGGAACCCATGGTAACCATCAGGACAATGGAGACACCATTCATGACATTGTGTTTGAGAACATTGACATTCTGGAACACCATGAACCGCAGCCGAACTATATGGGGGCACTGGCGATTAATGCTGGCGATCTTAATACTGTACGGGATGTAGTGTACCGGAATATCCGCATCGAAGACTTTGAACTCGGCCGTCTGATTGACCTCAGAGTGGTGTGGAACAAGGATTATAATCCCGCACCAGGGCGCCGGATTGAGAATATTAGCTTTGAGGATATCACGTACAATGGCGATACTCGTAATCCAAGCCAGATCTTTGGCTATGATAATGAACGCGCGATCAGCAATGTAAGATTCACCCGACTATCAGTAAACGGTAAATTAATCCTTCAGCCGGAAATAGGGATAATGGACATTAATGAGTTTGTCCATAGGATTTCTTTTGATGCTTGATGCGATACAATCATCACATTGTGTGCACTTTGATCCTGTAAGCCGGCAGAGTTATGGACTCTACCGGCTAAACTTCGGCAGGGAGGTGATTATATTATTCATTACTGGCTTTTTAGATTCAGGCTTTAATTGCAACAATAAATAGAAAGCGCTTTCTGATTTTTTTGAACTAATCATTTCAATAATAACTATCCAGGAGGGAAGAATGAAAATCAATAACACTCTGCGTAAAACGATAGCACTGGCGGTTTCATTGATCTTGATGATAACGCTGCTTGTGCCTGCACAGGCAGCGGGAAGCTCTTCATCGGTTATACAGCAATCTATTGAAGATACGAATGTCCCTGATACCGTTCAGCCTTCGGGGATTACAGCTGCCACATATTTGGAGGTTCAGGAGAGCGGGATATCCGATGCCAGCGTTACTGTGACCGAGGCTGCGTATAATACGGAATTATTAACATTATATCCCTTCAACGGAAATGCCTATAGTGCAGACGGGTCGGCCGATGGCACGGTATCCGGCATACCTGCTTATGTGGAAGGAAGAGTAGGTCAAGCGCTCAGTCTGAACGGCAGTGATAACTATGTGACCCTCCCGCCAAGTCTTCCGTCTGCCATTTCCGATGAAATTACTGTATCCACCTGGGTGAACTGGAAAGGCGGTAAGGATTGGCAGCGGATCTTCGATTTCGGAACCGGCACGAACCAATATATGTTCCTGACTCCCAAGACGGGCAGCTATATGCGGTTCGCTATGAAAAATGGCGGTAGCGAGCAAATCGTGCAGACCGCGCAGCTTCCCGTAGGGCAATGGGTCCATGTGGCACTTACACTCGGGAGCGGAAAGGCGAGCCTGTATCTAAACGGCGAGGCCAAAGCCTCTGCGAGTATTACCATCAAGCCAAGTGATTTTAAGCCGGTCCTGAACTATATCGGCAAAAGCCAGTTTAACGACCCCCTCTTTAACGGTTCTATCGACGATTTCCGCATCTACAATCGTGCTTTAGGTGCGGATGAGATCCAAGCCATGTATAAAGATTCCAATGCAGACTCGATTATAGCTCAAGCCCAGACGATTATTAACGCCGGACAGCGGTATTACTCGGATGAATCGTGGAGCAAGCTGCTGGAGGTTTTCGGGCAGGCCCAAGCGCTAAGGGAAGATCCGTCCGCGACTCCGTCCGCGATCGAAGCTATAACAGCTGCACTGCTTGCTGCAATCCAGGGTCTTGCCGAAGCTTTACCGGTGTTCGTTAATAATACAGAGACGCAGCTTGTTCATCCGGCTGTCAGCGTTGCGCCGCAGGAGCTGCTGCGGGTGCGCCAGCATATTTTGAACAAGGAGCAGCCTTGGTACGGATACTATACTAGTTTTGCAGCCAGCGACTTTGCTTCCAAGTCATATGTGATCAGAAATGACAGCAATCCGTCTGCAGATCTGGATCATCTTGTACCGGTATTCAGTTACAACAGCTATAGCACCAACCTCTTTAACAATCAGATGACCCAGGATGCTACTGCAGCTTACTATCAAGCAATTATGTATTTTATGACCGGAGATCCTGCTTACCGTGAAAAAGCCATGCGGATTGTCCTGCTGTGGGGGAGCCTAGATCCATCGCTGGCCAAGTATGTAACGGATGCACATATTCATCAGGGACCGCCCATGTACATGATGAATGCGGCAGCCGAATTGCTGCGGTATACCAGCACAGGCCATGAAGAGCTGAAATGGAAGGAGGAGTATTCCCGCAAATATAGTGATAACTTCCAAAAGCCGGCGCTAAGACTCTGGATGGAACGGAACAACAACTGGCTGAACCAGCACCAGACTTCGGTAATGGCAACATTATCCTCTTATGTGTTCATGGACAGCAAGTCGGATTATGAACGTGTACTGGAGTGGGTGACCGTAAACGCCAGTACGACACTGCCGTACCAGAATGGTGCATTTGCCAATGCCTTGTTTGAATTCTCGGTGGACAGTAATGGGAACACACTGGATGAGCCGGCGGTTGCGGTCAAAGAGATGGTGCGCGATCAGCCGCATTCCTTCGATAACATTGAAGGCCTGGCTGTACTGGCTGCTATTATTTCAGCACAGGGAACACAGCTTGATCCGGTCACAGGAACAGCAACGACAGCTTCTGACGGCGTGGATGTGTACTCCTTCATGAATGACCGACTGATTAAGGGAGTCAATTACTATTACAAATACAATTTGGGTTATGATGTTCCCTTTAATGACGGCTTGAATGCGCCGATCAGTCCGGACAGACGGGGACGAATCAGCGGACGAGAGGATTATTACTACATTTATAAGTACAGCAAGGGCTATACGGATAACGATCCCGACTTTAAGTATGTTGCCGAAGAATTATACCGGAGCTGGGAAGTGTACGGATTAACCGTGAATGATTTATGGCTGTACATTCCTGACGGTGCATTGGGTATATCTCCCCCTTCTGCGATAGCCCAGGAGAATGGGGGAACCATTCCTTACCAGCTGGAAACGCGGTTTACACCTTTTGATAGTGGAATTACACGAACTGATGGGGCCGTCCGTGTTGAGGCTACTGAAGCCGGATCCACCTTCGCCGTGTATGGCCTCGGTATCTGGAGGAACGGCGATCTCGCGTTCCGGATCAAGAGCAATAGTATTACCACACTGAAGCTTCTGGGTAACCTTGGAAAAGAGCCGTTTACGACGGTCCGGCTGCCAGATACCGGTGGTGAATGGAAGTATATGGTCATTAATCTCTCAGGACTGCCCGGCACCGCTTTTCAGGCAGATTCGATTATTTATTTCAAGGTAACTGGCGGGGCGGGAGATTATGCTGAGTTCGATCATCTGCTCGTTAACAGCACAACCGTGAAAGCGCCGCTCTTCAAGGGAGGTGTAAATACACTCCATCTGGATGTTTATCCGTCAGCGCAGCTTCAATATGATGTATCCAATGCCGCGGGCAATGCCGGACAGAGCATCACCTATGGTATTGTCGAAGATGACGCAGGCTTTGTGAGGGAGGCCAATATTACAGTAAGCAGCGCGGGAGTCCTGTCGGGAAGCCTTCCGGCAACGCTGTCCGCCGGTGAGTATTCCTTTTATGTAACCGTAACCAACGGAACAGCGATTAATCTACTGGAGGTTACCGTCACGGTTGCCGGCCTCTACAGTGAAGCCATCAAGAATGTAATCAAGGCATATCATTCTGATAAAAAGTATGAAACGGCCAGCTACACCATTTTCCAGAGCAAATATGAAGCAGCGCTGGCTCTCGACGGCTCCGGCGATGCGGCGGCCCAGAATCAGGCGCTACTTGATCTGAAGGAGGCAGTCATAGGACTACGCCTGTTAAATCCGATCATTGCTGACGGTGCGCTTGATTTGTCGGGTATTGCCGTAGGAGCGCCGGACAGCACTAGCATTAATGCAGCTTCACTCGTAGACCTTCATGCTTCGGGTATTCCCATCCGGTGGATTGTGGATGAAAAGAAGTTCACAATTGATTTTGGCGAGGGCTTTAAGGTGAAGACAAGTGAGTTCAAATTGTTGCCTGACGGCGGATTCCCGGCACGTTCTGAGGGTGCGATTATTCTGGCCTCTAATGACTATATGAACTGGGTACGTATCTCTGATGACATATCGCCACTCACAACAGACTGGTTCAATTACACGGTAAAGGAAGAATTCAAGAATACAGGATTTCGTTATATCCGTATGAAGGACGTTACTTCCGGTGTACTCAACAAGGATGATTATACGGAGGATCAGCCGTTCACCATTGCGGATCTGCATATTTTCGGCGAACGGTACGAGACGATTAGCGCTGTTAAGGATATTTCCCTGGACGTGCAAAACGTTGTGCCAGTTCTGGATACAATGCCCATCCCGCCTCGGGCTGTCATTGGGGATAAGCTGATACTTTCTTTCTCGGCTGATCAGGCAATCGGCAATATCCGTGCAACCATTCAAGGAGAAACGGTTCAGGTGAGGGATAACCATGACGGCTCGTATACGGCCGAATATACTGTTCATACTGGATCGAAGCCGGGCTACGTGGCAATTTCGCTAGCTTATACCCTTGTAGATGGCACGCCGGCAGATACCGTATACAGCTATCCGGAGAAAATAATAACGAATGCAAATAATACGCAATCATCCCAAAAGATACTCATCTCAAACACAGCCAATGAAATCAATATTGCAGCCGAAGCGCAGTGCAGCGGATCGGACAATACGCTGGATGCGGCTGAAATCACCTATCTGTCCGACGGTAAAATATCCACCTTCTCTGATGTGAGATACGGCGGAAGCGGATATGGGTATTACAATATTGATTTCGGGGCGAACGACAGCAGCAAGCTGATGCAGCTTGACCGTATTGAGATTCTGAATAGAAACGGACTTCCTGGCAGAGCAGCGGCGGTGAGTGTAAGTGCCTCTGTGGACGGGGTGAACTGGCGGACTATTTCAGAGACCTCGAAGAGCTACAGCTACGATATCTGGCAACCTGTCAAAGTTCTGGATTCATTCAAAGAGGCTAGCTTCCGGTATTTCCGTATATACGGTGGCAACTGGTATGGAAATATTTCAGAACTACGCATTTTCGGTACAGTTGGTACCCATCTGAAGCCCTACGACCCAGAGTACACGGTTACAACAACGGCCAGTGATCCTGCAACTGGAACGACCCTCGTATATGTCAATCCGAATGGTCTTCCCCCTGCACCGGCCCCGACAGGAAATGAGGGAACCTCGTTAACAGTACAGGGCGATCAGACGGCGGTTACGGTGGTGGCTAAGCCGGCACCAGGATA
Source organism: Paenibacillus monticola (assembly GCF_009664975.1). Taxonomy (GTDB): domain Bacteria; phylum Bacillota; class Bacilli; order Paenibacillales; family Paenibacillaceae; genus Paenibacillus_AQ; species Paenibacillus_AQ monticola. The sequence continues at coordinate 764,853 of NZ_WJXB01000003.1, read as the reverse complement.
TGAGTTCGTGAAATGGGTTGAACCGGGAACCAGCTATGGAATAACGGCAGATTATTTATGGACAGCATACCCGCTCTTTAATCTGACAACCTATGCAGGCGGGTACTTGGGCGGAGTTAAGAGCTATAATGTCACGCGCAACTGGAATCTGAAGGCAGTATTCCGGAAAATCAGCGAAACTGAATCATCCGACGCCGCGCTCTCAAGTCTGGTGCTGGACGGAGCCTCTCTGAGTCCGGAATTTCAGGCGGATATCACCGACTATTCGGCGGATGTGCCTGCGGGGGTCTCCATCATCAACGTCACTGCGGTGACGAGTAATGCTGCGGCCTCAGTAGCTATTAACGGCGCAGCTGTGACAAGCGGAGTCCCGCAGCGTATTCAGCTTGATGATGGAAATACAGTGCTTCAAGTGCTGGTAACGGCAGAGGATGGAACGGAGAAGCTGTACAAGATTACACTTCAGAAGGAAGTGGCGGCCACACAGGCTCCTGGCAAACCGGTGCTCGCAGACAACAACGGTTATGATACTGGACTTCAGGATGGCAGCTATACCGTCACGATAAATATGTGGTGGGGAGAGAATGGAACTACGTTCAAGCTGTACGAGAACGGCAACCTCATCTCCACGCAGAAGCTGACAAGCCAATCGCCGCAAGCCCAGACCGTCAAGACGGATATTACCGGCAAAACGAATGGAACGTATACGTATATCGGTGAGCTGACGAACAGCTTCGGCACTACTGCAAGTGATCCGTTGACCGTTACCGTTATTAACGCTGCTCCGGGCAAGCCGGTGTTATCCCATGACAACTGGGATGGTGATGGGAATTACAGCATGACCATGAACTTATGGTGGGGAACGAATGCTACTGAATACCGTCTTTATGAGGACGGCATACTAATCGATACGCAATCGCTCCGCGAAGCGACGCCAAATGCCCAGAAGGCAATTACAAATATAACCGGCAGGGCAGCGGGGGAATACGAGTACCGCGTAGTCCTGGTGAATGCGGCAGGTGAGACGAGCAGCGGCACGATTATTGTAAAGGTCAATTGAGCAATCTGCGCTAACCGGGTCAATTCAGGCAGATGAATCTGCTTGAATTGACCTTTTTTAAATAGGAGGACCATGAGGCATATACATAAAACTGGTTTGCGCGAATATTGAAATCATTATATGTTTACAGTTGATTAATAAGTCATACCCAATGTTACGATGAATAAGGGGAGCAAAGATGAAGAAATCCCGGTTGTTTAGAAAAAGTATCCAAAGCAAGTTTTTCATTGCCTTTCTGCTCGTCATGATCATTCCAACCACCGCGCTTAGTATGAGTGCGTATGTCTTATCCGTTCAAATTTTGAAGGAAAAGGTCAGCGATTCGTTTCAGGAAAACCTGTTATATATCGGTAACTCCACAAGGAAGGAACTTGCCGGCATTGAGAAGATTACAGAGCTGATCTACATCAATGAGGACATTCAGAGCGCGATCACTGCTGACAATAATAATGGTCTTGAGTTTTATATGAATATGAAAAAAGTCGATCAGGTTTTAAATAACATCTCGTTCTACTCCAACTATTACTCTTATATCACTTCCCTTTTCATCTTTGGGCAGAACGGCAGCCAGTTCATTTACGGGAACGATGCGTATACCATTAATACCGGGGAGCTTAAGGCATCGGAATGGTATAAAACAATGTATGAATTAAACGGAAAAATACTATGGCTTGGAGTACATGACAATGACAGCAGCTACCGGAAAAATCAGGTATTTTCTATTGCCAGAGTCATCAATGATACGAATCACAATAATATAGGGGCGATATATTTAAACCTGAGTACGAAGGTATTCACAGATATATTAAGCAAAGCATCGTTAAAGGTCCAAAGTCAGATTTATGTTGTGGACCAGCGGGGCAGAATCGTGTTTCCCGAACAGCAGACGACCACTACTTTAGAGGCAGCAGGAATTGTTCTTCCGGACAATATCGATAAGGCCGGGCTTGAAATCAAGAAGGATGGACAAACCTTCCTGACATCTTCTTATGAGATCGGGGAATACGGCTGGAAAATTGTTCAGATTGTACCCGTAGAGGCGCTCACCAAAGATAATAAAGTTATCATCAAAGTCACAGCCCTTGTGTTTCTAATTTCGTTCTTCTTGTCGGGGATTCTGTGGTACCTTGTTTCAAGAAGTATTGTACGCCCCATCAAACAACTGATCTCCACAATGAAAGACGTGAGGGGCACCAATCTGGAGGTTAAAGCCAATGTTACGAGTACGGATGAAATCGGTCTGTTAACTGTAACTTATAACTATATGATCCAGCGGATTAACGGATTGTTCAATCAGGTCGTAGAGGAAGAAAGGCAAAAAAGGAACGCTGAAATTAAAGCGCTTCAGGGACAGATTAATCCTCATTTTCTCTATAACACGCTGAATACGATCCGCTGGATGGCAATTATTCAGAAAGCGGATGGCATAAAAGAGGTTGTCGATGCGCTCGGCCGATTATTGCGCAATACATTCAGACAACCTACCGCAAGGATTACGTTAGAAGAAGAGATAAACATGCTTAAAGACTATGTATTTATTCAGCAGACGAGGTACCGGGACAAATTTCAGGTGTATTATGAGGTTGAAGATGAGCTGAATGCTGCGGAATGTGTCAAGTTTATCCTGCAGCCGATTGTTGAGAATTCGATTTTTCACGGGATTGAACCCAAGGACGGGCCTGGTGTTATAAGAATCAAGGCTATTGCCAAGGATTCTGTGCTCAAAATAACGGTGGAGGATAACGGGGTAGGCATGTCTGATGAACAAATTTCGGAGATTATAAACGCCCACCACCGGGATCAGGAGAGCAATAATGGAATCGGTGTGCAAAATGTGAATGACCGCATTCAAATGATCTACGGGGAGAAGTACGGTTTACAAATCGACAGCAGGATCTCATGCTATACGAAGGTTCATATCACACTCCCTCTATATTTAAACCATAACACAGACGACTCTTCGGATAGGTGAGATGACAGATGATAAAAGTGCTTATTGTTGATGACGAAGCGTTGGTACGAATTGGCATCAAAACGATTATACCGTGGGAAGAGCTGGGGCTGGAACTCATTGGGGAAGCGGAAAACGGCAAGAAGGCCCTCGAGATAGCCAGGGAGCATGTCCCTGATATTATTCTGACGGATATCAAAATGCCTATAATGACAGGAATCGAATTGCTTAAAATATTGAAGCAGGAAAATCATCCGGCGAAGTTCATTATTCTAAGTGCCCATGATGATCTGGAATTTGTAAAAGAGGCTATGAAGAACGGGGCCGAAGATTACATTCTAAAGCTTGAGCTTGAAGTCGAACAAATCATCCGGATATTAAAGGACTTAAAAGAGATGATCTTAACTGCAGCATCAAGCAAAAAGGTGTATACCGTCGGTGCTGCTGCAATGCCAGCCAGCCACGCACCGTTGCACAAAGAAAAGCTCTTCAAGGATATGCTACTGGGAGTGGTAAAGACAAGAGAAGAAATCTTCGGCCAGTTAAAAGTGAACAGGATAACCTTCCCCGAACAGCAGTTGGTTTGCCTCATCGTCCAAGTGGATGATGACCTCATTTATCAGAAATACGGTGAATCTCCGCACCTCCTTGATTATTCGGTATTGAATATTTTAGAAGAGGTACTATCCAGCTACGCTTATGGGCATGTAGTCAGCCTTCAGCTGGGGCAGTTTATTGCCGCCCTGTCGCTTCGGAAGCAGGAGGAGAAGTCCTATGAAGGGCTGGAAGAGTTGACTGGTAATATACGGACAACACTGCGTAAATATTTAAGTACTTCGGTCAGCATCGGGATCAGTGAGATTCATAACGGCTATGAGCATATCCAACAGGCCTACAGGGAAGCTAAGGAAGCTATCCGCTTTGCATTTATTTATCCGCGAGGGACGAATATTTATTATCGTGATATCTGTTCGATTTCTTCTCAGGAAACGAATGATTTGTCGGCTGAAATGAAGAGCATAGAGAAAGCATTTACTGACGGGGATATTGCTGACATTAAGCAGGCATTGGAACTGTTAACTGTAGAGATAAACGGAAACAACAGACTGACGAAAGAGATTCTGATGGGCATCAGCTTCACTATCTTTTATCTATTCCAGAGTTTTGTAGAGAACTATCAGCTAACCGAAAAGGGAATACTCACCAGAGATATGTACGATAATATAAGCAAAATGAGCATGAAGGTTGACTTCATCGACTGGATCAATCAATTGAAGACCCGAATGACCTCGCATTTGATTGAGAACCATGAGAGCATGAGGGTATACCTGACTAAGCAATTCATCAATAAGAACTACAAAGATGAACTGTCACTGGAAAAAGTAGCAGAATATTTGCAGCTGTCCTCTTCCTATTTGAGCAATTTGTTCAAAAAAGAAACAGGGCAAAATTTCATCGACTATGTGACGGAGGTCAGAATCGGCCGAGCCAAATTTCTGCTCAAAACAACAGATTGCAAAATTTCGGAAATCGCCAGAGAAGTCGGGTATGGGGATGAATACTATTTCAGTAAAGTATTCAAAAAAAATGTAGGGGAGTCCCCCCTGAAATATAGATAAATCATGAAATGTACTTTCCGGGATGAAGCTGATCTCAAAAAAGTACATTTTTTCTTTAAATCAGACCATTTCGTGTGAGCCCGTCCAGAAAAATTAGAAAGATAAGATAAAAAGATAAAAGATATTGCATGTGAAGTCCAGTCTGAGAAATTTATACTTGAACTATGAAAGAGATAATTGATAACCAATATAGGGGGCTTAAACGATGAAGGTTATAAAAAAAGCAATTTTATCTTCACTGCTGCTTGGGTTAGTTGGAACTTCCCTTGCTGGCTGCGGCGGAACAAATAATTCGCCAGGGGATTCGCCGGCGTCATCCAATGCGAGTGTAGATCCGGTAACAATTAAATGGTATGTGACATCCGGCAACGGGAATATGCCTGTGACCCAGCAGCTTCTGGCTGATTACAAAGCGGAATCGGGTGTGAACGTGGAGCTTCAAGTGGTTCCCGGTGACGGGGAAGCGATTTACAAAAAAGTCGATGTGGATCTTTCGGCCGGTGGTGATGTGGACCTAATAACGATGCAAAATGCGATCGTTCTCTCGAAATATGCCACCAATGATTGGCTCCTGCCGCTAAACGATATCTATAAAGAAGCAGGCTACGATTACGAAACGAAGTTCGGCAAGAACCTGAACAAATTTGACGGTGATACGATTTATACGCTTCCGGACGGCTTAGTGTCTTGGGTAGTGTTCTATAATAAAAAAATATTCGACGATGCAAATGTCCCTTATCCGTCTGGCGAATGGACCTGGGATCAATATATCGAGACGGCAAAGAAGTTAACTGATCCAAGCAAAGGGATTTACGGCTCCTCAATGCCGGACTACGACACTATTCTATATCTCTTGGCGCAGCAACAGGGTGTAAACGCTTATAAAGCAGATGGTACATCCAATTACGACGATCCTGCATTCAAAGAATCCTTGCAATGGTATGGCGAATTGGGGAATACGCTGAAAATTCAGCCGAGCTGGCTGGAAATTAAATCAAAAAAAATTCCTTATGATGCTTTTATGACCGGTAAATACGGAATGCAGCTCATTGGTTCCTGGTATACTTTTGCTCCGCAGGATTTGAAAACCTATCCACGGGACTGGAAGATCGGGCTTACTCAAATTCCGGTTGATCCGCAGGGCAAAAATGGTATAAGCACCTCCGGAGGGATTGCGGTAAATAAGGCATCGAAGCATTCGAAGGAGGCAGCTGACTTTGTTAGATGGTTTGCCGAAAATAATTATAAGTATAGCGGTGGAATGACTGCGCAGGTGAACTTGAACGATGAGGAGTCAAACAAGATATTTACTGAAATTGCAGCTAAATTTCCGGCTTTGGACGGCATTACTGCTGAAGATCTGAAAGCTGCCCTGGTAACACCTAACCTAGGGGCTGTTCCAGAGAAAATCACCGGCTCCATTCCGACGGATTATGGAAATATCATTCTGCAGGAAGGCGAGCTGTATCTCGTAGGGCAAAAGTCGCTGGATGATGCCATATCGTCAATCAAGACCCGTGCAAATGAGGCTATCAAAAAACAAAGTACAATACATTAACAAGTTGTCCTTGCAAGTAAATAAAAGGCCACCTATGGATATAAGTGGCCTTTGATCCAGGGAGTGAGAAGCATGTCTATACTACATCGAAATAAGCCAGACTTTAGCCCGGAAAAAATATATAAAAAAAGACGCTTGAGCCTGGAAAAACAAGAAGCAAGAGCAGCCCTAGTCTTTGTCCTGCCCTTCTTTATAGGGTTCGTTATTTTTGGATTAGCTCCATTTTTCTATGCGCTTTATATCAGCTTTATGGATTTTAATTCGTTTAAATCACTGGATTCATTGAAATGGACCGGATTGTCCAATTACAAGGCTATTCTTAATGATTCAGTGGCTATATCCTCGTATTTCAAAAGCTTCTATTACACAATTATATACGTGCCATTGCTGACAGTGGCCGGATTTTTGGCGGCAGTCTTGTTGAACAAGTCCTTTTACTTGAAAGCATTTTCCCGTTCCTTGTTTCTGATGCCGTATGTTGCCAATATCGTTGCCATCTCTATCGTGTTTACGATGCTGTTCGATCCCTTTGGCGGAATAGTCAATATCGTCCTTACAAAGATTGGCGTGGATCATCCTCCATTATGGTTCGCAGGCACCCAAACCGCTATTCTGACTACCGCACTTGTCGCAGTATGGGCCAATTTTCCGTTTCAGATGATCGTATATCTGGCTGCACTTCAAGGTGTTCCGCGCGATTTGTACGAAGCTGCCGAGATTGATGGAGCAACCAGATGGCAGAAGCTGAGCAGGATTACGCTGCCGATGGTTTCGCCGACTACATTCTTCCTAGTTATTACAGCCACAATTGGGTCTTTTCAGAACTTTACGATATTTAACGCGCTTACCAGAGGGGGACCGGGGATTGCCTCCCGGGTTGCTTCGCTGAATATGTACGAAGAAGCATTTTCACTTAATCATTACAGCTATTCAGCGGCGCAAGCCATTGTCTTGTTTGTAATCATCCTGCTGATTTCGGCGATCCAATGGGGAGGACAGAAAAAATGGGTGCATTATTAATGAGAAAGAACCTGTCTAAAGGTCTGTACTCTATCCTAATTATATTCATAGCGCTTACGATGATATCTCCATTTGTGTTCATGCTCTCTGCTTCACTTAAGACAACTGCAGATGCCTTCGATGACCCGCTGGCCCACATTATTCCTAAAACGATTTATTGGGAGAACTATAAGACCTTATTCTCATCGCCAGATTACTTTATCTGGATAGGCAATTCATTTAAGGTAGTTGTGATTTCAATCCTGCTGCGCGGATTCATGGTTACAATGGCAGCCTATGCTTTTGCCCGATTGAATTTTAAAGGCAAGGGGCTGCTGCTGTTCTTCTCGATGTCCACGTTGGCGATTCCGTCAGATACGACCGTTGTAGCCCGATACTTGCTTTATAAGTACCTGCATATGCTGGACACCCACTGGGCGATTATTATTCCCGCAATCTTCGATGTGTTCTTTTTATTCCTCCTGCGGCAGTTTTTTATGGGGATTCCTAAAGAAATTACAGAAGCGGCTATCATTGACGGATGCTCACATTATCGTGTGTACTTCCGCATTATTCTTCCGCTGGCGGTTCCGGCTCTGATGACAATGGTTATTTTCTCATTCGTCTATATCTGGAATGATTTCGCTGGTCCGTTTATATTCATCTCAAGCCAGGGGAAGCAATTGGTGACGGTGGGACTGCAATACTTTGCATCCATTGCCGGGGCAAATTATTCACTCCAGATGGCAGGCGCTTCAATCGTAGTTCTTTTGCCGATTATCCTGTTCACCTTCGCTCAAAAGTATTTTGTAGAGGGAATTGCCTCCAGCGGTGTTAAAGGATAAAGATTGCTTGGTGAAATTATCATTCACAGAGAGACGTACATTATTTTACTGGAGGATAATCATGCCACGAATTCAAGGGATTAATGCTATTATGGCTGGGGATTACCCCGATCCATCTATTATTAGGGTCCGAGAGCATTACTATATGACCCATTCATCCTTCCACTACACACCAGGGTTACTCCTATGGCATTCTCTTAATCTGATCGACTGGGAGCCGATCGGCCATGTCATTTCAGAACATGTAGGCGGTTCGATTATGGCACCGGATTTAATCTATCACGGAGGATTTTATTATATTTATTTTCCGGCGGGGCAGACGAACTGGGTTGTCACCGCAGAAGATCCGGCAGGCCCATGGAGCAAGCCGGTAGATCTGAAGGTTGGGTATATTGATCCCGGACATGCCGTAGATCGGGAGGGGAATCGCTTTCTGTTCTTGTCCGAAGGATACATGGCTCCATTGTCTAAGGACGGACTGTCTATAACGGGTGAATTAAAAAAGGTATACGACGGTTGGCGCTATCCCAAGGAATGGCTGACGGAAGGATTTTATCTGGAATCCCCCAAGCTAACCTTTAAGGACGGTTATTACTATATGACCAGCGCCCAAGGGGGGACTGCCGGACCGGCAACCAGCCATATGATCGTTTCCGCCCGTGCAAGATCACTGGAGGGGCCTTGGGAGAATTCGCCATACAACCCGATTGTGCGCACGAAGCACCGCAGCGAAAGATGGTGGTCTAAAGGACACGGTACCCTGGTGGATACACCCGAAGGGGAGTGGTACGTTGTGTATCATGCCTATGAAAAAGACTATTATACGTTGGGCCGCCAGACGCTTATTGAGCCGGTTGAATGGACACCGGACGGCTGGTTTATTGCGTCTGATGCTGAAGATTCACTTGTCGCTGAAGCTGTTGTACATGCAGAACCTGCGGATAGGACTTTGGTATATACGGATTCCGAGAGATTGGGTCTCCACTGGCATTTCTTTGGAGGAGGACGTTCCGGAGATTATAGAATAGACAATACCCGTCTAGTGCTGAAGGCAGTCCCGAAGGAACACTCAGAGCCACTACTTTGTATTCCGGTGCACCATTCGTATACAGCTGAGGTTACTGTTTCAGTGGAAGGCGGGGCAGTGGGCACGCTCGGCTTGTTTTACAAACCTGGTTTTCACTATGGAATTGGATTCGACGGGAAAGAGGCATTTGCTGTCCGGAATCATAATACGAGTGAACGTTCGGCAGTATCCGGCGAATCGGTTACGCTTCGTATCATCAATGAGGAGCATGAGGTAAGTTTGTATTTTCTGGACTCGAAGGGACAATGGATCAAGCTGGATCACGGGTTTGAGATGTCCGGCTTCCATCATAATGTGCTTGGGGATTTTCTTAGTCTCCGCATTGCACTAAATGCAACCGGTGAAGGAAATGTGTACTTTAGCAGATTCACCTACCATGCAGGGCTATAAAGCGTGGAAAAAAAAACAGTATCAGAAATGGTCCCCGTCTCAATTAGAGGTGGGGGCCATTTGTTGGATATTGTTCAGGCCTGACATTCCATACCGGTTTCCATAATACGCCTGTACTCTCCATCTTTACCGCATGACACTGATTGGCGATAAGCCAGTCCTGTAAACCAGGTTGAACAGGGTAGTGTGATGATTGCATGGACCTTCCAGTGGAGTATTCAGGGGAGCTGCAAAAACAAGTAGATGATTTAAAAACAAGCAAGTATAGTAACGGTCGGCCTGCCTGGATACATTTCGGCGGGGTATCTGTTCTTTTTTCTCCGGTTCATTGACAAAGCCACTCAAATATATCATTATTCTTGCAATTGTATGATTTAACTACATTTCCGTCAGTGTTAAAATGACTGCGTTGTATGAGGAAAGTGGAAGGCCATTGGCCTGAAGTATTTTCGCAAGCGTTATCAAGATTTATCCATTTACCGTCCTGCGTTTGAAGAAGGACTTATGGAAGGTACGATTAACTAAGGAGGAATATGTATGAATGCTCCATTATTCAGAGACCCGATGTACGATGGCGCCGCCGATCCAGTTCTTATCTGGAACCGGGATGAGCAGAGCTGGTGGATGATATATACCAACCGCCGGGCCACGCAGGAAGGTCAGAAATTCGGCTGGGTGTATGGCACTGATCTCGGGGTCGCTTCTTCCGCGGACGATGGCGCCACCTGGCTTTACCGTGGAACACTGGAAGGGCTTGAAACGGAATGGGGAAGAAATACGTTCTGGGCACCTGAAATTATCTGGAATGAAGGGCTTTATCATATGTTCGTCACCTATGTCTTCGGCGTGCCGAAGGACTGGTCGGGCAAGGCCCTTATCCGGCATTATACAAGTCCGAATCTGATCTCTTGGCAATTTGAGTCTACGCTTGACATTAGCGAACACAATGTCATCGATGCTTGCGTGTACCGGCTGCCAAACGGTGTTTTCCGGATGTGGTTTAAAGAGCGAAACCATACCTATGCCGCTGATAGTGTGGACTTGTACAACTGGAAGCGGATTGGTCCAGTCATTACTGATGTAAAGCACGAGGGGCCGAATGTTTTTCACTTCAAAGGATATTACTGGCTGATTATTGACGAATGGATGGGGCAAGGAGTATACCGTTCCGCAGATTTGGAACATTGGGAACGGCAAGGCCGAATTCTGGATCAGCCGGGAACACGCGAGGAGGACGGAACGATTGCCAATCACGCTGATGTCGTAGTCCAGGGAGAACAGGCTTATATCTTCTATTTTACACATCCCGGACGAATGAACGGGTTCGATGACGGAAGCTATTCGTGCCGCCGTTCATCCATTCAGGTTGCCCGTTTGGATGTGCTAGACGGAATGTTGACTTGCGACCGTAACGAAGATTTTCAGCTTAAGCTGTTGCCGGAGTCCTAAGGCAGCAGCATGAGAGGGAACAGCGAAGAGAGATTGTAAGAACCTATTCAACAAGCTTTCTGTTGAAGTGTGCCCCTGGTGTGACGGCTGCTGCTAGAGAATCAGGATCTCTTCCGGCGACGCTGGAAGATGTGGAGGTCAAGCTCTCCCCCAAGTAGTCTAGGATTATCTGTTTGTTCTTTATTAGGATGAGGAGAATGCTGACCACAAATCGGTGTAGACAGACGCTAAAATAAAAATACATCACAATGAATCTGGAGGCTCACCTAATGTCGAAAATACAAGGAGTTCATGCTATACTCGCCGGTGATTATCCGGACCCGTCCATTGTCCGGGTTGGACGGGACTATTATATGACACATTCATCCTTCTACTATACACCGGGCATGCTGGTGTGGCATTCCCGAAACCTTACAGATTGGAAGCCGATAGGGCATGCGGTCTCCGAGAGTGTAGGCGGTTCGATTATGGCTCCTGATCTGATATATTATGAAGGGCTGTATTATATATATTTTCCGGCTGGAGGCACCAATTATGTGGTCACAGCAGAACATCCCGCAGGACCATGGAGTAAGCCGGTTGATTTGAAAGTAGGTTATATTGACCCGGGACATGCCATAGATTCCGAAGGGAACCGATTCCTGTTCTTGTCCGAAGGGTATATGATTCCACTCTCCAAGGACGGAATGTCCACCGAAGGAGAACTGAAGCAGATCTACGAGGGCTGGCGTTATCCCAAGGAATGGCTGACAGAAGGCTTTTACCTTGAATCTCCCAAGCTAACATTTAAGGACGGGTATTACTATATGACCAGCGCTCAAGGCGGGACTGCCGGGCCGGCGACCAGCCATATGATCGTCTCCGCCCGCGCCAAATCATTGGAGGGACCGTGGGAGAATTCTCCGCACAACCCCATTGTACACACGGAGCACCGCAGCGAAAGATGGTGGTCCAAAGGGCACGGAACGCTGGTGGATACACCGGAAGGTGAATGGTATATTGTATACCATGCTTATGAAAAAGACTATTACCCCCTTGGACGCCAAACGCTGATCGAGCCGATTGCTTGGACAGCCGATGGCTGGTTCGCGGCAGCTGGAGTGAAAGGCGATGTAGTTCAGGAACCCGCTGTTCCCTCCGCATCTGCGGATAGAGATTTGGTACGTACGGACTCCGGACAATTGGGGCTGCATTGGCACTTTTTCGGCGGAAACCGTCTTGGAGATTATCATATTGAAGAGAACTACTTAATTCTTAAAGCCGCTCCCATCGAGCAAATCGAGCCGCTGCTGTGCATTCCGGTGCATCATACGTATACGGTGGAGGTCACGGTTTCAGTGGAAGACGAGGCGGTTGGCACGCTGGGCTTATTCTACAAGCCGGGCTTTTATTATGGCATCGGTTTTGACGGCAAGCAGGTGTTTTCTTTCCACAATCACAATCGCAGCGGGCGTACGGAGATATTCGGAGGAACGACGACGCTCCGCCTCGTCAACGATGAGCATCAGATCGCCTTGTATTTCCGCAGCTTGGATGGCGAATGGAGCAAGCTGGATTACGGATTTGAAATGTCTGGCTTCCATCACAATGTACTCGGGTTATTTCTGAGCCTGCGCATTGCGCTGAACGCTACCGGTGAGGGGAATGTCACCTTCAGTAAATTCACCTACCGTGCGGGATTGTAACGAGTAGAGCACGGAAAGAACATTGAATGCATTTTGCAGAGCCATTGATTTTATAAGACGAATGCTTCCCTTTTAATAGGGAAGCATTTTTGAGCACCAGGATATTTTTCCCGAACAGTGGAAGCGGTAACGGAGGAGATCACGATTCTTCATCGGGCATTTTAACCCGAACTGCGATGTTTAGTAGTTATAAAAAAATTCCCTGCACTTTAGTGCAGGGTTGTTTAGAACTATATTTTACCGATGAGGTACTCTTGTTTTCCGTCTCGTAAAAATACTGGAATTGTATTCAAAGGAGCATCAACATGAATGGTTTGCCCACCTTCGAAAATACTTCCCGTATGTGCCTCAGTCCAATGTGAACCTTTAGGCAGATATACCTCTCTTGATAACGAACCCTCATATAGAATTGGAGCAACTAACAGATCTGAACCGTATAGATATTCATCCTTAATATCCCAGACATTATCGTCATTTTGGAATTCGTAGAAGAGTGGTCTCATAACCGGTGCGCCTTTCTCATGAGCTTCTTTCATCAACTTACGAGTATAATCTCTTAAGGTTTCCCGTAATTCAAGGTACTTAACTAAAATACCGTAAACTTCTTCTCCAAAACTCCATACTTCATTATTTCCACCAGTATCCAACGCTTTGCTTCCATCTTTTCTGAATATATCCTTACCCGGACTGCGAGCTCCATGTAATCTCATTACAGGGCAGAAGGCACCCCATTGGAACCATCTGATTAATAATTCACGGAATTTGGGATTGTCTGGATCTCCTCCTCCAAAACCGCCAATATCCGTTGTCCACCAAGGTATTCCTGCCATTCCCATATGAAGTCCGGCAACGAGTTGTTTTCTGAAATCCTCAAAGGAAGAATGAATGTCTCCTGACCACACCAAAGCGCCGTATCTTTGGCTGCCTGCCCAAGCACAGCGAACCAAGTTTACGATATTGTCCTGTCCTTCGGCCTGCATTCCTTCATAAAATGTTCTTGAATAGTGCTGCGGATATATATTGCCTATTTGAACATTCGGCCCAAGAGCATAACGATAATTATCAAAGTCATATACATCATATTCGGGTTCTGCTTCGTCCAACCAGAATATTTTGATTCCATAATCAAAATAATTCTTCTTGCATTTCGACCATACATAATCTCTGGCTCTTGGGTTTGTCGCATCAAAATAAATACTGGCCGGGAACCAATGCATCATCGCATAATTGACTCCTCTTTCGGCCTTGATCAAATATCCTTTTTGATACATTTCATTGTAGTTTTCGCTGTAGCGGTCAATTTGAGGCCAAACGGATACCATTAACTCAATTCCCATTGCTTTCAGCTCGTCTACCATTGCCTTTGGATCCGGGAAAAATTCTTCCTCAAATCTAAAGTCGCCCTGCTTAGGCCAGTGGAAGAAGTCGATTACTATGACATCGATCGGAAGTTTTCTTCTCTTATATTCTCTCGCAACTTCCAGTAGCTGCTCCTGGTTATAATATCTTAATTTGCACTGCCAGAATCCGAGTCCATATTCCGGCATCATGGGGACGGTACCGACTGCTTCTCCGTAAGCAGCTTCTATCTCTGCAGGCGAATCGCCTGCTGTAATCCAATAATCCACCTGTTTTGTACTTTCCGCAATCCATTCGGTTTGATTATTAGCAAAATTAACTTTGCCGATCGCCGGATTATGCCATAAGAAACCATACCCTTTACTGGAATATAAAAAGGGGACGCTGGCTTGAGAATTACGATGAGCCAGTTCAAGGGTGGAGCCTTTCAAATCAAAAGTTTCTTGTTGATATTGTCCCATCCCATAGATTCTTTCCCCATCATTTCCGGCAAAGGAAACCGTTAATTTATAATCTCCGCCAATAATCGGTTTGAATGCTCTTGCCAAGAGCTTCAAAGCTCCGCCGCTGCCTATTTCTTGAAGCAATAATTCCCCCTGTTCATTGTAAAAAGAAATTCTTCCGGGTTCTGACCTTGAGTAGTTTTTAATCACTGCTGTTATTTTACCGTTTTTAATTGAAGCCGTTCGAGTTTCATGATCAATCTCAACTTTAACTTCTACATCGTCACTGATAGGCAGTAGGGCATAGTCTGTATCAAGTATTTCACCCATCATTCGAGAGCGAATACGTAAACTATTTCCACCCCAGGCTTCAATTTGCAAGGTTTCTCCGTTGTTTTCAAAAATCAACTTCCCATTGTCGGCAGTAAAAACATTCATCATGATCACCTTCTATATGAAATATGCTACTATATAATTATATTGCATATTAAAAACCATTCTATAACGATAATTGCATATTAATATTAATATAGTGTCATTTATACTTGGAGAAGTTTGAGGAAAAGGCGGGAGAACTTTGGGGGATAAACGGATGAATAGAGAGGCTTTAAAAGAAAGGATCGTACATGGAAATAATCTGTTTCACCTTGCAGTACATTTAACAGAATGCAAAATTGCTTCGGATATCATGCTTTACACGCATTGGCATGAAGAGCTGGAAATCTTATATATTCGTGAGGGGAGTATGCTATTTCAAATAGATACGCAAACCCTAATCGTAAACAAAGGAGATATTATTCTAGTCCCTCCCAATCTGATTCATGGCGCATCACGCTATAAGAATTCAGCTTGTGATTTTTATGCAATCGTCTTTCATCCTACTTTTATATTCAGCGCGATGAATGATAGTATTCAGCAGAGTTACATTGATCCTTTTTTTGTGAAAACAGACAAGAAGTTTTATTACATTGATAGGAAATCAGAAGGATGGGATAAAATACATCACAATGTAACGAGTATAATTGAAACTTATATTTCCAAGGATTTCGGATTCGAGCTTCTGATTAAGTCTTATATCCTTCAATTCCTTTTTTACATCATTGAATTTCAATCAGACAAAACAGATAGTTACCGAAAAGACGATTTACTAACTACGCTCCGATTAAAGAAAATTCTCGCTTTTTTGGAAGATAGCTATCAGCAGCCATTTTCTTTAACAGATTGGGCATCCAGTATAGATGTAAGCAAAGAACAGTTTTGCCGGATTTTCAAAAAACATTTTCAAAAAACGCCTATTGATTACTTAATGCATTATAAAGTTAATAAAGCAGCCAATTTGCTAATTCATACCGAACTGCCTATTATAGATATTGCTTTTGAGACAGGTTTTGAAAGTGCAAATTATTTTACAATTGCATTTAAAAATAAAACAAAGGTTACACCTAGAGAATTTAGGAAAAAATATCGGTAGACCAACCATCCAAAAGATAAACCGTAAGAGATATTGTTCAGAGGATTTTTGTATTGAATTAGTTAATTATCTTTTATGAGGGGAGTAGAGTAGAACAGATATAATGGTGTTCAAAATCGGAGTTTATCATTCAGACATGAGATACTTCCCGATCTCTTTCGTTGATGATGAATTAATTCTTAAATGGTGTGGAGGCTCCCCAGATACAAGTTATCTAGTATTGGCAGCGTCAATTATTCCCTACAGAAATACTAATGAAAATTCAGTAGGATGGACACCTTTGGCATTAGAAATCATTAACAGAGCTGCAGATCCTGTAGCGATTCTAGAAGAATTTAAACCCACAGTCCTACCATTAACATGGAGCGGATCTCGCTTAGAACTAATGCTAAGAAGATTTGCGTTGTTTAACGAATTAACGTTACATCAAAATGACTCTATAAAAGAGTGGGCCATTAATGCAATGTCTGAATTTCAAAAAAAATATGTTCAGCGCGGGAATCAGAGTTGAAGATATCAATGGATCAATATGATAGTTTCGAATAGGCAGCAGTAGTGGGGTTAGAATGACATCAACTAATCATCTTAAAATAATGGTGACTCACAGAATAAAATCAAATACTAAAAGTTTAGATGAAAATGAACGCAAAAAAGGTACTCCTGTTATGGAAGTACCTTTTTGCATATCAAACAACTCTACGAGAGAGATCTGGTGGTCCTTCTCCATCTGGAAGGACATACGTTCGACGATATCGGCGAATTAATAAACCGTGGAAGTCATTACATCAGCCGATCCTGATATTCTTGTCAGTCGAAAGGGTTGAATGGTCAAAACATGGATCAGCCCCTCGGACAGCCTGCAAAACTTTCGGAGGAGCAGCGTAAACAGTTAGCGGGGTTTTGTTGTATATCTTCTTAAACATTTATACAACCCTCTCTAGCAAGATCCCCACTTGACTTGCCATGACTTCAGGCGGATAAGGCATTCCTTTCGAGATCCACCATTCCACGATCCCTACGAACGCGGTTCCCATAAAGCAGCCCATAATCTCTTCATTTAATCCGTGATTTTTCTCTTCGTTTACATCTACCTCAGCCTTGTATTCTTCAATTAGAAATTCAAGGAACCGCGTACGAAAAGAAGGGGCTCCTTTACTCGCTAACATCGTTGAAAAAAACAAATAATTACGCTCAAAGTATTCGAAGTAGACCAGATTAGCATCTCGCCAATCCAATTCACATACATAGTCGTTCATTTCCCGCATTTCGTTAATATATTCTTCAATGAGTTTATCCAATAGATCGAATTTATCCGTGTAATGAAGATATATTGTTGCCCGGTGAACATTTGCCCTATCAGAAATTTCCTGAATGGTAATGCTATCAAAACTTTTTTCAGACATCAGTTCAATAACAGCTTTCTTTATCGCTTCCTGCGATTTGAGTATTCTTCTATCTACTTTTGACATGGTTAAGCTCACCATACTTTCTTAAATAATCGACATTTAATGATAATTTGTAGATTAATCGACAGATATCGTTATTTTAACGATTGTAACCAGCTTATTTCTATATATTATTATACACATGTCGTCTAATCGATCAATATCGATTATATACTGGAAATGTTGTTTTCATTCCAAATCAATCGAATTTCAAAGAAATAAACAATAAGAGAGGAATTAACATCATGAGATTAATCGAAAATAGAACATTTGAGGGTGAACGGCCGTTATTCAAAATTTCCGATATACACATTAAAGACAGCGAGTTTCTGCCTGGGGAATCTGCAATAAAAGAAAGTAGCAATGTGCACGTATCTCGTTGTCGTTTCTCAAGTAAATATCCATTTTGGCATAATAAAAATATAGAAATTAAGGATAGCTATTTCTCTGAAGGTAGCCGCGCAGCTATTTGGTATACAAATGGGATCGTCATGAACAACTGCAAAGTGGATGCCTCCAAGATATTTAGAGATTCCAGCAATATCAACATCGTCAAAACAATTATGGATACGAATGAAACCTTATGGGACTGTAACAATGTGAGCATCCTTGATTCGGAATTCAAGGGCAACTATTTGTTATTGCATGGTAACAATATCGAAATTAATAACTTCAGATTAGACGGTGATTACTCCTTTCAGCATGTGAAACAAGGGGTGATTAGGAATAGCATGATCCTATCCAAGGATGCACTTTGGAACACAGAAGATATCACGGTATATGATTCCATACTCGAAGGAGAATACTTAGGCTGGTATTCCAAAAATTTGAGACTCGTAAATTGTAAAATTATCGGGACACAGCCTTTGTGCTATGCAGAAAACCTGATTTTAGAAAACTGTGAGATGATCAATACCGACTTGAGCTTTGAGTATACAACCGTTCAGGCTGAAATCATAAATACCCTGGATAGTGTGAAGAATCCCATTAGCGGCGTCATAAAGGCAGAAGGCATTAAAACATTGGTACTAGACGATCCGGAACTAAACCTATCAAACCTGCAAATTATAACAAATGCTAAGATCGAATCACTTTAAGGAGGCTAATTGTGTGAAGTATGATTTTGACCAAATAATTAATCGGAAACATACAAATAGTGCGAAATGGGATACGGACAACAGATTCGATACTTTACCGATGTGGGTAGCCGATATGGACTTTACAACCGCAGAACCGATTATAAAAGCCCTAGAAGAACGAGCGCGGCATGGGATTTTTGGTTATGCAAGTATACCGGATGCTTATTATGAAGCGGAGGTTCACTGGTGGCAGAGACGCCATCATTTCACAATCCATAAGGAATGGATCGAAGTTAGTACCGGTGTTATACCCTCGCTTTCAGCGATCGTTCAAGCCTTTACAGAGGCTGGAGATCAAGTATTGATTCAATCCCCTGTTTACAACTATTTCAATACCTCTATAACGAATAACGGCTGTCATGTCGTCGTCAATGAACTCAAGCACAATGGCGATACCTATGAAATTGATTTCGATGATTTTGAACAAAAGGCTTCCCATGAAAAAGTTAAACTCTTTATTCTCTGTAATCCTCACAATCCTGTTGGAAGAGTATGGAGCAGAGCGGAGCTGCTGCGATTAGCCGAAATATGTTTACGGCATAACGTAGTAGTTGTGTCTGATGAAATTCATAGGGATTTGGTATATACAGATAATCATTTCATTCCTTTTGCCTCAATGGGTGAAGAGTTTCTAATGAACTCAATAACATGCACGGCACCTAGCAAAACCTTCAATCTTGCTGGACTTAAAACATCTAATATTATATCGGCAAACGAAGAATTCAGAAAAAAAGTCAACCGGTCACTTAATGTTAATGAGGCCATTGAACCTAATGTTTTTGGAATTGAAGCTTTAATTGCCGCTTATAACAATGGGGAAGAATGGTTAGATCAATTGCTGGTTTATCTTGCAGGGAACAGGGATTACATCATGTCTTTTATAAAAGGAAGACTGCCTGACTTAAGGGCTCTACTCCCAGAGGCAACTTATTTAATCTGGATCGATTGCCGGAGTCTTGGTATCCCTTCAACAGAGTTGAGTAAGAAGCTATTGGAAGAAGGACAACTAAGAATAAATGAAGGCCTCATCTATGGCGATACAGGAGAGGGATTTATCCGCATAAATATTGCTTGTCCAAGAGTGCTATTGCATAAGGGACTAGAAAGACTCGAGCAGGTTCTGAAATCAATTCACAGCAATTTATCAGGGATCATTCCTGTAATTCATAGAGGGGAGAATCATACATGAAAAAAGCACTTGTGTATGTGCTGGTATTTCTGCTTGTTCTTTCCTTAGCGGCATGCGGAAACAACGGTTCTGAGGAAAGTACTGCGGCAATCAACATACCGAGCAGTACTGCTGGTATTATTCCTGCTGAAAATAACAATGCCACTCCACTCGTTACAGGTGAGCAGAAAATACTCATAGCGTACTTTTCCCGCGTCGGTAATACAGATTTCGATTCAAATATAGACGCCGTTACCAGCGCAAGTCTAAACCTCCAAGACAGCGTGCTTGCTGGGAATACGGAAATTATCGCGGATATGATCCAGAGAGCGATAGGCGGAGAGCTGTTCCTCATTGCAACTGCAAATAAATTCCCGGCCGATTATGACACGGTTGTAGATTTGGGCCAGCAGCAGAAGGAGGAGGATGAACGTCCGGAACTGAGCGCTCACGTGGACAACATGGAGGATTATGATATCGTCTTTATTGGCTTTCCCAATTGGTGGTACGATCTTCCAATGGCGGTGTATAGCTTTCTGGAGGAATATGACTTTGCGGGTAAAACTGTAATCCCTTTTACTACCCATGAAGGCAGCCGGTTTTCGAATAATGACCATACGATAACAAGCATGTTGACCGGGGCAACCGTCTTGGACGGCCTTGCTGTCAGAGGCGGAGATGCCAGCGATGCGCAACAAGATGTTATGGACTGGCTGCAGCAGCTTGGATTGTCTAACTGATAGGCATAAAGGAGAAATGATGAAACCCAAAGCAATGATTAAAATATCAATTGATCTAATCATGACGGTGTTGCTGCCGATTTCAATGGCTTTCATCCTGACCGGGCAGACAGCGCATGAATGGATTGGAACTGCAATGTTTGTGATGTTTATTACCCACAACGTGCTAAATTTCAAATGGTACAGAAATTTGCGAAAAGGAAAATATACGGCGTTTCGTATCTTTCAAACTGTAGTGAATTTTTCGGTATTTGTATGCATGATCGGGCTGATGATTAGCGGCATCATGATGTCACGCCATGCCTTTGCTTTTCTGTCCATAAGCGGCGGAATGTCCTTTGCACGGGAATTGCATATGCTCGCTTCCTATTGGGGCTTTATCTGTATGTCTGCGCATGTCGGGCTGCATTGGAACATGATGATGATGATGATGCGCAAAGCGCTTAGGGTGACTCGGCCGTCTGTTATCCGTAAGGTTATATTACAGCTCATCTCAGTATTGATAGCTGCCTATGGTGTGTATTCCTTTATAGAGCATGATATTACCTCATATCTTTTTTTGAGAACCAAGTTCATCTCTTTTAAATTCGAACAATTTCTCGTTTTATTTTTTGCCGATCATTTAGCAATGATGGGACTCTGTATCTGCATTGCTTATTATACTGCAAAAGGCATGCAACGTGTTTCATCCCGCGAAAGGAGGCGGTTAAAAAAGTAACACATTGATAGCGTTAATTTTGTTATCTACGGACAAGCTAATGATAACAGCAGGTCCTATTAATCAAAGCTATACAACGATAAGGAGGAAATGATCATGTCAAAGATTGAAGGAAAAGTTGTTGTTATTATGGGGGCTTCCAGTGGGATTGGTGAGGCAACGACAAAGAAGCTTGCCCAAGAAGGAGCAAAGTTAGTAATTGCTGCCCGCAGAGAAGACCGGTTGCAGGCTCTTGTTGAAACACTGCCTGATGCTGAAATTTCATATGTGGTTGCAGATGTTGCTAACAAAGAGGATGTTCAGGCCGTAATTGATCTGGCACTTACGAAGTATGGCCGTATAGATGTCCTATATAATAACGCTGGAGTCATGCCCACTGCGCCACTTTCTGAAACACGTTTTGACGAATGGCGCCAGATGCTGGATATCAATATTATGGGGGTTCTAAATGGGATTGCCGCAGTATTGCCAGTGATGAGAAAACAAAAATCCGGCCATATCATTGCGACTGACTCCGTAGCAGGACATGTCGTCTATCCTGGTTCTGCGGTATATTGTGGAACTAAATTTGCTGTCCGGGCCATCATGGAAGGATTGCGTCAAGAAGAACGCGAGAACAATCTGCGGAGCACAATTATCTCTCCAGGATTAGTCGATACTGAACTGTATACAACGATCAACGACCCTGAGAATCGTGAGTGGGTAAAGAATAATGGGAAAATTGAAGGATTTGGATTGAAGTCCAGCGACATCGCCGATGCTGTAGCCTATGCCATTAGCACACCTGATAGTGTCGCGGTAAGCGAAATCCTGATTCGCCCAACGAACCAAGTTGTCTAACTGAATGAAGTCAACGAAATGCTGCAGAGATTACCATTGATCTATTCTTAAATCAAAAAGAGGTCTAACAAAATGAATCCAAAAGATATCTTTGAACGTGAGAAATCAGGTGAACTGATTTCTCTGGATGATCCGGAATATTATAAAATCCGGGAGGTCATTAACAAAGCACAAAAAATCACCTTTGAATTAAATAGCTCATCCTATGAAGCTGAAAGGGTTAGAAGTTTATTCTCGAAGTTAACGGGAGCAGAAATCGATGACACATTCGATCTCCTTCCGCCGTTCTACACCGACTTCGGCAGAAATATCAGGGTAGGGAAAAATGTATTTATCAATCACGCTTGTTCGTTTATGGATAGAGGTGGGATTACAATCGAAGATCATGTTCTCATCGGACCGAAAGTGAATTTGATTACCATTAACCACCCGCTGAATCCCGCTCAAAGACAATCTACAATTTGCACCCCTATCGTAATAAAAAGAAATGCCTGGATAGGCATCGGTGCCATGGTGATGCCTGGTGTTACGATTGGAGAAAATTCAATCGTATCCGCCGGCGCTGTGGTCACGAAAGACGTTCCGCCGAATACGGTTGTGGCAGGCGTTCCGGCAAAAATGATAAAGCAGATAGATTAGAAAGGAAAAGAGTATTGTGAAAAAACTTTTTGCGCTACCTCTCGCATTAATGATGATATTTACTTTGGTTGCCTGCAGTAACGGAAATAACACTACCAACGATATCTCTCAGCCACAAACCAGCAACACGACAGAAGCTGATAAGAATCTGGTGCGTGTGGCATCTGACGGTGCACAGGTGCAAACCCTTGATCCTACTAAGGCCTCTCGAGTTCTGGAGAACGGTACAAAAATCAATATGCATTTCGGTGATGTGATCATCCCTGGCACACTGAACGACAGCATTACAGCACAGGACTTAATATCCAAGCTGCCTTATACCGTGCATGTAAACCGCTATTCCCACGACTTCTGCGGCGTAATGGATGATCCGCTGGAGTTCAATGAAGAAGATGTTCATTACGGCTGGCTCAATGGTGACATTGACTTTGCCACTGATGCAGATTATTTCACTATTCTTTTTGAAGATGAAGGAAAGAAGTCTGAGCAATATGGTTACCAGGTGAACATCGGGAAAATTGACAGTGAATTATCGGTAATAAGCCAACTGACCGGAAGCTATGATGTACTGATCGAACTGGCAGATTAATGGGTACCTCTCCTTCATGAGCTAGCCGTGAACGGTGTTAGCTCGAATGGGTAATTTTTTGAAAGGAGGTGCAACATGCGTCAAGTCTTAAGTGTACTGTTATGCACTTGGCTTATATTTGCATTGGCAGCCTGCAGTAAAACACATAATGAACAATATTCTGACTCTGCTTTTCCAAGCGGAAGCGCGGAAAGTACAAATTCACAAGTACCTGCGGAGAGCGCACCGACTTTAACACTACCACCATCTGCATTACCTTCGGAGAACGCATCAGATGAAACAGGGGATAATGATTCCATGAAAACCGGCATAATTCCCATCCATATTACTGTAGGCAGCACTACATTTACAGCAACACTTCATGACAACGAAACATCTCAGGCGTTAGTCGCACAATTTCCTTTGACCTTCCAGATGAAGGAACTCAATGGACTGGAGAAGTACTATAATCTGTCCGAGGATCTTCCGGCACAATCTACGGAGCGTCCTGCAACCATTCATGCCGGTGATATTATGAGCTGGTCAGGAAACACTCTGGTACTTTTTTATCAAACGTTCTCTAATTCTTTCGGCGGTTATATTCCGCTGGGACATGTGGATGATCCGTCCAACCTTGCTTCTGCTCTTGGTTCAGGCTCTGTACAGGTTACATGGTCACTTGCAGACTGAGCTAGTAATGGGAGGATTTGAATGAAACAATACTTAAAACGAATTGCCGTTGTAGTCGCCATGGTTCTGGTATCAGGTATTTTCGGACAACCAACTTATGCAGCTGACAATAACGTTCAGGCAGACTCCCTCCATAGTTTGGGATTATTTCAAGGCACCAATAATGGTTATGAGCTCGACCGTCAGGTTACCCGTGCTCAAGCGGCAGTCATGCTGGTACGTCTACTGGGGGCGGAAAATCAGGCGAGGAATGGCAACTACAGTCATCCCTTCACCGATGTACCTTCTTGGGCAGAGGATGCTATTGCTTATATGTACAGCTCAAACTTTACTCAGGGTGCAAGTCACGACAAGTTTAATCCTGGCGGGTTATGCAGTCTGCAAATGTACACCACCTTTGTGATGCGCGCGCTGGGTTACGGGAATGAATTTTCGTATCAGACAGCAATAGTTGCAGCGGATGAACTTGGTCTTTTATCGTCTATCACAAAAAACGGCAATTTCTTGCGCGGCGACATGGTTGCCGTTTCTTACTCTGCCTTA
Organism: Paenibacillus monticola; assembly: GCF_009664975.1. Lineage (GTDB taxonomy): Bacteria > Bacillota > Bacilli > Paenibacillales > Paenibacillaceae > Paenibacillus_AQ > Paenibacillus_AQ monticola. Next base: position 740,447 of record NZ_WJXB01000003.1, on the reverse strand, counting down.
GCTGTCAAAGTGAAGGGTAGTGACCGCACGCTATTGGATGAATTAGTTGCTGACAAAGTGGTGGACGTAGAGGCTGCACAACCCCTACAAGAATTGTTTGCAGCAGAAACAGGTGCTGAAAATATTATGAGTGCTCATCCAGACGGTAAAGAGATGCTGAAAATTAAACTTACGGCCGGCAACACAGTATTTACAGCTACAATGCTCGACAATGTGTCAAGCCGTGATTTTATTTCCCAACTACCGTTAACCTTAACGTTGCAAGATTTCGCCGGAACAGAGAAAATTAGTGATCTGCCGAGAAAATTATCGACTGAAGGTATGCCGGCGGGCAGTGACCCCTCCGTAGGGAACATTACGTATTATGCTCCTTGGGGAAATTTGGCTATCTTCTATGAGGATTTTGGTTATTCCAGCGGTCTGATTCAACTAGGCAGCATTGATTCAGGGATTGAAGCCTTTGCAGGCATGAAAGAGGATTTTACAGTTACAATTGAACGAATGGATTAGAGGGGAAGCTGAATTGAAATGGAAGCCCAAGAAAAGGTAGGAACACCTATGTCTAAAAGTGTAGGTAGATTAATCAGGGTGCCTGAGCAGCTGATCAACGCGCCTGATCAAAACGGGAACTTAAAACTGAATGGGATGTCTGTCATTACATTTTGTCTGCATACCCAAGGCAGAATAGGCTCGTATTTTTTGAAGGAGCATCTTCTGCTATACGTGAAGTCAGGTAGTTATACTGTTCGTTTCCGGGATCAGAAGTATACCGTGCGTAGTAATGAAATGGTGTTTCTTCACAAATCGATCGTGATCGAATACGAGAAATCAGGGGAACAGGGTTCCGAGTACTTGCTTGATTATATGATGTTTTTTTTTAACGAAAAAACGTTGGAGGACTTCGTCAAATTTGCAGAGCTGAAGCCAATCTACCCCGTGAGCGATATGATTCCGGTGTCCATTATCCCAGTCAATAATCTCATTACAGCTTATATTGAATCCTTAAAACCTTATTTCGACAAACCGGAGCATATCAACGACGGCTTGGTTCGAGTCAAGTTAATGGAGCTGCTGTTTCATATTTCAGATTCAAATGAACGATTCCTATACCAGTTGCTGCAGCCGAGCAACAATGACAGTAACGGTATCGGTAAAATCATGGAGGAGAATTTCACTAATCCAGTTTCTCTTCATGATCTGGCTTATTTGTCGGGCAGAAGCCTGTCTACATTCAAGCGTGATTTCCAGGCAACGTATGATACTTCTCCGTTGAAGTGGATTCGCAACCGGAGGCTTGATAAAGCCGAGAATCTTTTATTAGAAACGAAGCTTTCCGTCACTGATATCTGTTACTCCGTGGGATTCGAGAACATCGCTCATTTCTCCAAAGTGTTCAAACTTCGGTTTGGAAAGTCTCCGTCGGAATATAGACAACAATCCAGGCTAAGGGATGATAGAGTGAAGAACAGGGTAAGTACAAGCTAATGAAAACCTGAAAAACACGCTTCAGTCGTATAACGTTTCGCGGTTGTTTCCGTGAAACGTTTTTTTAGTGCGCCCAGCATGGGCGCTATCTCTAGGGTTGAAGTCCCGAATGGCGAAGGCAGTAGTAGTCATTAGCTTAAGGCAAGGGTGTCCACCGTGAGGTGGAATCTGAAGGAAGCCGGCGGCAAATCTCCGGTCTGAGGAACACGAACTTCATATAAGGCTAGCGTATGTTGGATGAGGTTGCTAAACAAACCAAAGTCCATACTGCCAAAGGCGTACGAGAGTAAATGAAGCAGATAGATGGAGAGGAAGATAGCGTTCTTACCTGGGGAGATCTGTACGGATGGCGAAGATATTTCGTAACCCTGGCCGCGAGGACAGGCTGAACGTACAGAAGTCAGCAGACGCCATAGTACGCTTTCGTGTTGCAACACGAGCGGAAGGGCTGAACATGAAATAGGCATTTGTGCATCTAGGCGTTCAAGATGAGTCATGACAGCAGAAAATCCGAAAGGACCTGATTGAAGAAGGAAGCGGTGAATCCCGTGTGGAGCTTCGGCAGGGCAGAATTCATCTTTGGCACAAGAAGAAGGCACAAATCACGTAAAGAGAGGAAAAAAATGTTGGAGCAGTTGCTGTCACGGGAAAATCTTCTACAAGCGTTAAAGCGAGTCGAATCGAATAAAGGAAGCCATGGCGTAGATGGGATGACCGTAAAATCCTTACGCGAACACATCGTACAAAACTGGCAGAAGATACGGCAAGCGATAGAAGAAGGAACCTATGAGCCGAGCCCCGTACGTCGGGTCGAAATCCCGAAACCGAATGGCGGAGGTGTCAGGAAACTGGGAATCCCTACCGTGACAGACCGAATGCTGCAACAAGCGATCGCTCAGGTGTTAACCCCATGGTTCGATCCACCCTTTTCCGAGCACAGTTATGGATTTCGCCCCAAACGGCGGGGACATGATGCCGTAAGGAAAGCGAGAACATTTATGAAAGAAGGCTATCGATTCGTAGTCGATCTGGACTTGGAGAAGTTCTTTGACCGCGTCAACCATGACCGTCTAATGATGAAAATTGCGGAGAAAGTGAAGGACAAGAAAGTCCTGTTGCTAATTCGGAAATACCTACAATCGGGCGTGATGGAGAACGGGTTAGTTCAACCGACACGAGAAGGCGCACCGCAAGGGGGGCCTTTGAGTCCGTTATTATCTAACATCGTACTAGACGAACTGGACAAGGAATTAGAGAAACGTGGACACCGCTTCGTCCGCTATGCGGACGACTGTAATATCTACGTGAAAACGCTAAGAGCAGGCGAACGAGTCAAGGCATCCGTCACCCGATTCATCGAGACGAGGCTAAAACTCAAGGTCAACCAAGCGAAGAGTGCGGTAGACCACCCATGGAAACGGAAGTTTCTAGGGTTTAGTTTTAGCACAGACATAGAGCCGAAAGTGAGAATTGCAAAGCAGTCCTTACAGAAAGCGAAGGTCAGAATTCGAGAGATAACCTCCCGAAAGAAGCCGATGAGGATGGAAGAGCGAATGAAGGAACTAAACCAATACCTAATGGGATGGTGTGGGTACTTCTCGCTTGCGGATACGCCAAGTATCTTTCAAAGGATGGATGCGTGGATTCGAAGAAGGCTAAGAATGTGCCTATGGAAGCAATGGAAGAACCCACGAACCAAAGTTAAAAGGCTTTTATCTCTAGGCATGCCCAAGGGTAAAGCCTATGAGTGGGGGAATACCCGTAAAGGGTACTGGCGAATTGCAGGGAGTCCAATTTTGTCGCGAGCATTGAATAACCAATACTGGGAATCCAATGGACTTAAGAGCTTGTTGGACAGATACAACTCCATACGGAATATTTCATGAACCGCCGTATACCGAACGGTATGTACGGTGGTGTGAGAGGTCGGGGGCTCACCGCCCCCTCCTACTCGATTATGACGGATTGTAAAATGAAGTGCGACAGGTAAACAGAGAAAGCCCATGGGAGATTCGTGTAGAATGAAGTTACCACACACCATTCACACAAGGAGAATCACACCATGGGTTACAGTCATCTTAGCATAGTCGAGCGCGGACAACTAGAGGCCTTGCATCGGTTGGGCTGGTCAGCCCGGGCAATCAGCCGACAACTCAATCGACATCATGCCACCATTGCTCGTGAAATCAAAAGGTCGTGTTTGAATGAGACATACGAAGCCCTACCGGCTCAAAGATCCTATCAACAGCGCAGAGTCTCCAGCGTACCTACCGGAAAGTTCACCGCTATACTTGCTGAGGAGCTTCAGGAGAAGCTACGCCAAACGTGGTCACCCGAGCAGATCGCAGAGAAACGAAGGTTAGACGGTAAGACTTTTGTGTGCTTCAAGACGATCTATAGATGGCTCTATGCGGGCCTTCTTGTAGCTGGAGAAGTAAAACACCTACGCCACAAAGGGAAACGGCGTAAACCCGTCGAAACACGCGGGCGATTCCTCGTTGGAACCCCAATCACTCAGCGCCCAAAAGAGGTTCGTAAACGGGAAACTTTTGGTCATTGGGAGCTCGATACGGTGGTTTCCAGTCGTGGTAAAAGCAAGGCTTGTGCGGCTACTTTTATTGAACGGAAGACAAGAATGTACGTAGCCATAAAGATGCCAGATCGCACCGCACACTCCATGGAGATTGCCTTTGGTGTTGTGGCTAGCCAATATCCGCAAGCAACATTTCAGAGTGCTACAACGGATCGAGGAAAGGAATTTGCCTGTTATACCGCCCTAGAGAACGTTCATACGATAAAGGTCTACTTCGCAGACCCTTATTCTTCTTGGCAACGCGGGTCCAATGAAAACGGAAACGGGCTTCTACGGGAGTTTTTCCCCAAGGGGCATGACTTCGCAGGGGTCACGGATGAAGATCTGGCGAATGCCATTCGCCTCATTAACGGCCGTCCTCGAAAATGTCTAGGCTGGAAGTCTGCTCACGAATCTTTTATGGAACAGGTATCGCACTTAGCTTGACAAACCGTCATATCAAAATATTTGGGCTAAATGAACAAATGAAATGGGCCTGTCAGCAAAGAAACAATGGGTCTTTCTTGATATTCTTAATTCATGCAATACAGCTTGATCCACTAAAAAGAAATAAGGAGAGATACCATATGAAAACACTGGTTCTTGTATTCCACCCTAATCTTTCTGATTCCCGTCTCAACCGCCGCTGGGCTGAAGAAATGGAGAAACAGCCTGATGTAACGATTCACCGCGTTTATGAAGCATATCCCAATGAGGAAATCGACGTTGCTGCCGAGCAAAAGTTGATGGAGCAGCATGATCGGGTCATTCTGCAATTCCCTATTTATTGGTACAGCTCACCATCATTGCTGAAAAAATGGCAGGATACTGTACTCACTTACGGATGGGCTTATGGAAGCACAGGAAACAAACTGCATGGCAAAGAACTCCTGCTTGCCGTTAGCGTAGGTGCTTCAGAAGACTCCTATACGGCTGAAGGTGCGTTCAGCTTCACTCTTACAGAACTGCTTCGGCCGTTCCATGCAACAAGCAACATGATTGGTACACGTTATTTGACACCTTACGCAGCCTTTGGAGTCATGCAGTTAACCGATGAACAAATTGAACAAACTGTGAAAGACTATTTGGCTCATGCACTGAAACCAGCCGCAGAATAGAAAGGCGTGAACGATAATGAAATTGGTGAAAATGAAAAATGAGATGATTCCTTCAATCGCTCTTGGTACTTGGTCTTGGGGTACCGGTTCAGCCGGCGGAGATGCCATTTTTGGAAATCATCTTTCGGCAGCTGATCTGAAGCCGGTATTTGAAGCCGCGATGGATGCCGGATTCAATCTATGGGATACAGCAGCTGTATATGGAATGGGCGCCTCAGAAACTATTTTGGGAAGCTTCACTAAAGGCCGCAATGATGTACTGATCTCAGCGAAATTCACACCTCAAATGGCCGGTAATAATGACAACACGGTTGAGGAACTTTTGGACGGAAGCTTAAATCGGCTTGGTGTTGAGCATTCAGACATTTATTGGATCCACAATCCGGCAGATGTGAAAAGATGGACGTCAAAACTGATCCCTCTGATGAAAAGCGGAAAAGTAAAATATGCCGGTGTCTCTAATCATAATCTGGAAGAAATCAAATTGGCAGCTAGTATCTTGGCGGAAGAAGGACTGGAAATTTCAGCAGTACAAAACCATTACAGTCTGCTGTACCGTTCATCAGAAGAAGCAGGAATTATAGATTACTGTAAAGAGCAAAATATTGTGTTCTTTTCATATATGGTATTGGAACAAGGGGCATTGACTGACAAGTACAGTGCGCAACATCCTTTACCAAGCGGTACCCGTAGAGGCGAAGCATTTGATTCTGACACGCTCACCAAGCTGGAAGGCTTAATTCTAGCTATGAGAAACATCGGAAGTAAACACAATGCATCCACTGCACAAATTGCAACAGCTTGGGCCATGGCGAAAGGAACCGTGCCGATTATCGGCGTTACGAAAACTTCCCACATTGAGGATGCTATAAAAGCAGCAGAAATCAGTCTGACCGAGCAAGAAATCCGCGATCTTGAAGCGGCAGCAAAAGAGACCGGCGTTGAGGTCAAAGGCGCGTGGGAAAATCCGATGCATTAGTAAAAAGGTGGATTGCAAGGATTTGTTTTCTGTAGAAGACGATTTTAACTCGTTTTTCAAGCTGAAGGAGGAATTATCATGCCTGTGATTACTATTGAGGCCGCAAAATTAAGTAAAGAGCAAAAGGAAATGTTGGTCACCGAAGTTACGTCATCTGCTTCATCCATCATGAATGTACCGGCGTCGGCATTTATCGTTTTGGTAAAGGAAAATGAACTGGAGAATATTGGTGTAGCGGGACAACTTCTAGCAGACCGCTGATTGATTTCAACTGGCGGAATAGAATAGCGAACAAAAAAGCCACGTTAATCGTGGTTTTTTTGAAATATGAATTTATATGCTTTGCGCAATAAATGTTCCTTATATTTCTCGCTGAAACGGTACCGTCCTCAAAAAGGACGGCAAAGCCGTTTCCACTTGTTCGCTGAACTTGAAGCCATTTATTTTTTTTTGTAGCTTTAGAGGCTGGAATCTTCAGCTCCTGTCAATTGAACAGTCGCTCTGTTCTTCCGCATAAAGAGTAAGTTCATTGCCAGTAAGGCAGCAAACACTAAGAAAATAGTCCAATATTCACTGTGCAAAGAGAGCATACGGCTGGCCAGTGCAGGTCCGAAAGCCATGCCGACGAAGTTTATCATGTTATAAAGTCCGAACCCCGCTGCACTTTTTGAAACTGGAATCACCTGGGGAACACTATGATTAAGCCCTACTTGGATGGCAGAGTATCCAATATATATACATAGCAGAGCAAGGACTAGAAGTGTTAGCGATCGTTCAGTTCCTCCAGACATAAGCACAAATCCTGCTATAGATACACAGGTGAAGATACTGATCAATCGTTTGCTGCTCCATGTCCGAAGCAGACGTCCTGCCAAAAAGCTGATGCCTACGCTAACAAGTGCAGCAGCAAACAGAATTGAACCAATAACAACAGGGGTTACTGAATAGTTGCGCGTAAGCAGCAACGGAAACAGATATAAGGCAGCAACCATAGAAGCGCTGTTGAGGAAAGATACTAGGAGCAGTCTTTGGAAAGGTTTCAGACTCAGCGTATGTAAGTCGACGAATGGATTTACGCGGTTTCCTTTTGCATAAGCATTCATGACCAGAATCATCAACAGCGTGACTATGAACAGCCAAAGGTTCAAGGAGATTGCCAATAGGAAGGAGACAATCAGGATAATTAAAATGATGGCACCTACCGCATCAAAATGCTGCTGACTGTGATCTTCTTTGATGTAGGCTGCTGGCATAAAGGTATAGATGCCTAAGAAAGCAAATGCAATAATCAGCATAATGAGAAACAGAGAATGCCAGCCAAAATATGTAGTGATTACTCCACCGATTAGAAAACCAGTGCCTGATCCCAGTGCAATCATTGAACTGATCAGAGTCAGGCCTGTCTTTTTATTGGCTGCCTTCAGATAATGGTTAATGGTAATCATGGATAAGGGTATAAAGGCGGACCCGCCGCTGGCTTGGATTACGCGTGCCGCAATCAAGAATGAATACTCATGGGTGAGATATCCAAGAACAGACCCGCTGACAAATAACACGATACCAACAAGGAATAGAGTTCTGATTTGGAATTTTTCAGACAGTTTACCATAGATCAGCGCTCCGATAGAGATAATACAGGTATAGCAGGTGATGATCAAACTGGCTTTTGTAGCCGAAATATTCAGATCCTTAATCACACTGGGTAACGCGACATTAAATAAAAGAGCATTGGAAACGCCCATAAGCACCAAAAAACATAACGTTGCCAGTAGTGCAGCCTCTTTAGTATTTGTTTTCATCAGTCAGTCTCCTTAAAATTCATTTAATTATCAAATAGTTCTAAAACATTATGACTATATAGGCAAAAAAAAGCTACTATTTAGAGAGTAGCTATGAAGCCGGGTAAATAGCTTTCGAAAATTTCCAAGTTCAAACTTACGTACTTTTGTACTCCCTCCTTTTTTATATTGACTAGCCGGGACTCGGATAATAGCTTAAGGTGATAAGAACCATTGGATTTGCTGATCCCCAGGCTTTTGCCAACCTCTCCACAAATGGGGGGCTGCTCTGTTTTTTTTAAAAACCGGATAATTTCGATTCGTTTCTCATCGGACAGGGCTTGGAAAATCCGAACACGCTCTGCATCATTCATTAGTTTAATAGTCATGAAACCATAATACTTTAAGGGTTATGGATTGTCAAACAGATCTACTCTTTGATAAGAAGTATTCAAGATAATATACAATTATTGATGATTTGTTGATTAATCGACAGACAACGATAATTCGACGATTGAACAGCCAGATGCCTTATATTACGATGTCTAATATCGGCGACGGGAGGGCATTGAAATGAAAGTTATTGGACTACTTAAATATGGCGGCCCTGAGGTTCTTGAGACTATCGAGATCAAGGAGCTTCATGCCGGTCCGGGAGAGGTGCGTATCCGCGTTCACGCCGCCGGGAAACGATTATCGCGGAGGACGCGTGAAAATCGAAGCCTCCTGACAGCTGTATGAGGATCTCCGTATGGATAAGCCAGGCAGACGTTAAGACGTATCTAGCGTAATTCGCCCGGTGTCCGCTGCTTCACCTGCTTGAATACCCGGTTGAAGGTGCGGATATTGGTGAAGCCGCATTCCAGCGCGATATCGAGAATGCTTTTGTCTGTACTCAGCAGCAAGCGTTCTGCCTGGTTGACCCGGATGCTGCTCAGATAGGCGATATAGCTCATGCCCGAGATGCTTTTGAAGAAACGGGAGAAATAGAACAGGCTCATGTTAGCCTGCTGTGCTGCGTCGGCAAGTGTGATGGCATGCATGTAGTTGATGTCGAGGTATTCCAGAACCTCCTGCATAATCTTCATGGTAGTGATGCGCCGCTTGTCCTTATGCGGATTGACGGTATCCAGCGGGATATGCCTGAGCCATAGTCCGCACAGCTCCTGCAGCAGGCCGGATATCAGCTGTTCATGATACGCAAGCTTCGCATTATACTCCCGCAGCAGCTCCTCCATAATCGCAGATATCCGGTTGACGATATCCGTCTGCTCTCCCTCCGTGGCGGAACTTCGCTCAATAAAAGGAGAGGTCAGTCTTACATTCAATGGCCACCCTGCGGGAAACCCGAGCAATGAAGGATTGAAAATAACGAGCAGCAGCGTGGAGTTGTTGTCTTTGCTGTCATAGTAGTGAATGTCCCCGCTGCTGCAGATCGCCAGATCCCCTGCCTGCAATATCCGCGTCTCCGAGTTGATCCCCATCCGGACCGCCCCCTCTATTACATAGACAATCTCCAGATCATGATGCCAATGGGCCAGAAATTCAATATTATGACTCTTAAATGCAGTGAAGGGAAAAGCCGAGTGATAGGTTCTGTTCTCGTGAAAGGCTCTCATGGGTTCTCCTGTCTGAGTTCTATTTGTATATAAACTTAGCAAAAAATGACCATTCATACAAGTGAAATGGCGAGCATCTGCTACCCGATTGGATTACAATTTCAACAGGTGGACAGATGATTGATTTCATGACGATAAAGGAGAACATTAATATGACGAAGAAGGCACTGATTGTAAAAGGCGGATGGGACGGCCATGAGCCGAATGAGGTAGCTGCGATTTTTGCCGCATCCTAGAGGCAGAGGGTTTTGAAGTAGAAGTATCCGATACGTTGGGCAGCTTCAATAACGCGGATGCGCTTAAGGAATTAAGCCTGATCGTTCCGGTGTGGACGATGGGCGAAATCGCCGGTGAGCAGGTCGCGTCGGTTCTTGCGGCTGTAGCTTCCGGAGTGGGAATTGCCGGCTGTCACGGAGGCATGTGCGATTCCTTCCGCAATAATACAGAATGGCAATTTTTGACCGGATCACAGTGGGTGGCGCATCCCTTCAATGATGGGGTGGAGTATGAGGTGAACATTGTGAAGTCCGGCTCCAGTCCGATTGTGGAAGGCATCCAGGATTTCAAGGTGACTTCGGAGCAGTATTACCTGCATGTAGATCCAGCCGTAGACGTCCTGGCTACAACCACTTTCGTGCTGAGCGAGGGCGAGCATTCGGCGAACGGTGTGATCACAATGCCGGTAGTCTATACGAAGAAATGGGGCCAAGGCAAGGTGTTCTATAATTCCCTTGGACATCATGCGGATGTGTTCGATATTCCGGAGGCCAAGGAACTGATGCGCCGGGGCTTCTTGTGGGCTGCCAACTAAAACTGTGATAAGGTGGGAATCATTGTGCGTAAAGTGAAGGTAGGCATCGTCGGCTGCGGGAATATCAGCGGCATTTATTTCGAGAATTTGAGCGGAACGTTTGTGAATACGGAGGTCTATGCCTGTTCCGATCTGGATCAGGAGCGGGCGGCGCAGGCAGCGGAGAAATACAGTATACCTAATGTCTGGTCAACGGAAGAGCTGCTGGCTTCAGAGGAGATAGAGATTGTTGTTAATTTGACGACGCCTAATTTCCATTTTGATGTGTGCAAGCAAGCCTTGCTGGCCGGCAAGCATGTGTATGTAGAGAAGCCTTTGTCCCTGACGCTTGAGAATGGCACCGAGCTTGTTAATCTGGCAAAAGAGAAGAAGCTGTTCATCGGCTGCGCGCCGGACACCTTCCTCGGAGGCGGTCTGCAGACCTGCGCCAAGCTGATTGCCGACGGCTATATTGGCGAGCCGGTGGCAGCAACTGCCTTCATGCTCTGCCACGGGCATGAGAGCTGGCACCCGGACCCTGAATTCTACTATCAGGCCGGAGGCGGCCCGATGTTTGATATGGGACCGTATTATCTCACGGCCCTGGTATCCTTGCTCGGTCCGGCCAAAACGGTATGCGGTATCACCAAAACCTCTTTTGCCACACGGACGATTACGAGTGAGAAGAAATTCGGCAAAGTGATTGATGTAGAAGTGCCTACGCATGTGGCCGGAACCATCGAGTTTGCCGGCGGAGCTGTGGCAACGATGATCACCAGCTTCGATGTATGGCACAGCACGCTGCCGCGGATCGAAATCTACGGCTCACTCGGCACGCTGATCGTACCGGACCCGAATACCTTCGGCGGTCCGATCCTGCTGCGTCCGGCCCACAGCACGGAATTCCAGGAGATTCCACTGATCTACAATTATGCCGGGAACAGTCGGGGGATTGGCGTAGCCGATATGGCCCGCTGCATCGAGACAGGAGACACCCCACGCGCGAGTGGCGAGCTCGCCAATCATGTGCTTGAGATTATGCATGCGTTCCATACGAGCTCGGGCAGTAAGCGGTATGCGGAGCTGACCACCAGCTGTGAGCAGCCGAAGCTGCTGCCGCTGGGTCTGGTTAAGGGGTATTTAGGATAGTATTTCCCCGGCGCAAGTACCGGGCTTCAAGATATAAGAACTCTTTAGGCTGAAGACACCTGCCAGTGTCTTCAGCCTTTTTTCGGTCTCCCAACAATATGCACTTTTCAATATTCGTATTCAGTTCCTCCTTTTTCCGTAAAAGTGACGATAGAATATAACAAATGAGGATTTATTTTCCACAAATAGGCCGGTTATAATGGGGAAACATCGATCCAAGACACTGCGATTTACATCCTGAGATTCAAATGACTTCAAGGTGGAGGTGATTGGAGGAGGCAAGCAGCTTCATACTAAGTTGGGCTAGCGGTCATAGTAAAGAAAGCAGAAAAACACGTGAGATAAGAGATTGAAAGGGTGTGTACAAATATATGAATTCATCGGGTTCGGTTCAAGCAAATGCAAGCGGCATATTTATAAGGGTTAACCAGGTTGGATACAGTCCGTCTGCGGGTAAAATAGCCATTGTCTTATCAAGCACAAGCTTGAGCGGAGTCAGATATGATGTTTTCAATTCAAATAACACCTCCGTATTGAATGGTACCATTTCCACTGCCAGTAAAGGGAGCTGGGGCGACGCGGGTGGTGCAAACTGTGCTTATTCCTATGCTGTAGATTTCAGTTCACTGAATACAGCCGGAAGCGGATATTATATAAAAATCAACGCCTACACATCTCCAGCCTTTGATATCAGCAATTCGGTTTACAGCAGTCTGTCCGATCTGTCCATGCAGTTTTTCAAGGTTCAGCGATGCGGCAATACCAATCCGCAGGATCATGGCGTATGCCACACGCCGGGAACGAACTCATCCATTGATGGAAAGCCTGATGGTGCGTCCGGCACAAAGGACTTTACCGGAGGCTGGCATGATGCATCGGATTATATAAAATTTATGAGCACTATCGGACATGTTACAGATGTGATGCTTACCACTTATATCCACCATCCGGAAGCTTTTCCTGCTCCCGCAAGCTCGGGCGGAGCATTGACGGAAGCAAAGGCTGGTCTTGATTTTATACACAAGATGTGGGACAACACCAACCAGATCCTGTATATGGAAGTAGCAGATGGTCTGGACCATGATGTTGAAAATGATGATCTGGATTCCCGCAGCAAAACCTGGCCGCAGGATGATAATACGATATATGGGGCGGCACGTCCGGTGCATCCATGCCCTGCCGGTACAGGAGCAAACCTTGCCGGAAAAGCAGCAGCTGCATTGGCACTGGGTGCTAAAATTTGGGGAGACCCCAGCGGCCCGTCCTATAATGCTGCATTGGCCGGCAGCTATCTGACCGCGGCCCAGCAGATATACACATGGGGTAAAACAAGAACTGGAATTGCAGGGGATGCGGACGAATTCTACGTAGATACGGATTATAAAGATGATATGGCCTGGGCGGCAGCCGAGCTCTACCGGGCTACAGGTACAGCTGCATATTTAACAGAAGCAAAATCTTATTGTGACAGTGCAGGTGAATGGTACAACAAAAGCAATACAAGCCTTAACTGGTCCAGAGCCTATCACTGGGCAAACTATGAGGTTGCCTCCCTTGACCCGACCTATAAGAATACTGCCACAAGCCGTATGAATAATCATCTGAACTTAAAAAAGAATTATGCCAACGGGCAATTCTGGAATACCAGCAGTGAACCCAAATGGGGTACGTATGAAGCGATGAGCAATAATGCGATTGAAGCATTAATGTATCAGGAACTAACCGGAATTACCACGTATGCTGTTCTGGCCCAGCAGCAGATTGATTACCTGCTGGGGAGGAATCCATGGGGTGTAAGTATGTTAAATGGTGCGGGTACAACCTGGTTTAAAAATCCCCGCCATCGTGTAACCACATTGAACCGTGTGAATAATCCGAATTATCAACTCCGCGGGGCCTGGAGCGAGGGGTTTGAAACCAGTGCGCAATATGCTGTAGACCAGCAGGATCCGTTGCTTGCGGGACAAGAAGACCCCAATATCGTGCAGTTCAATGACAACCGGATGATCTGGCATGATAACCGCAGAGACTATGCTACCAATGAGGTTACAATATCAGGTAATGCAGCGGGCATGGCAATGGTTGCCTTTATGGGAGGAGGCGCATCGCCTGCCATACCGGCTGTACCCATGGCATTGTCAGCGGCTGCGGCAAGCCCGGCACAAATCAATGTGACATGGGATGCAGTATCCGGTGCAACAGGATATGACCTTGAAGTGGATGGAACCACCGTAAGCAACGTGACATCTCCCTATGCTCACAGCGGTTTGACGGCAGGGTCAACCCATAACTATAAGGTACGCGCTAAAAATAGCGCAGGTACAAGTGCATGGAGCTCTATTGTGAGCGCAACAACATCTTTGAATGCCTCAACCGACTATATTACAAATGGTGATGCCTATGTAAGAGACGGCACCTATGCCGCAACAAACTATGGAACCGCAGCAACAATCGATGTGAAAGGAGATCCTGATGAGGGATATAACCGCAAAGGGTTTGTAAGATTTGATCTTACCGGGCGTTCCGGATCATCCGTTGCTTCTGCTCTCTTGAAGGTATATTGTAACGCCGCGTCTGCGTCAACGCCTGTAAAGATATACGGACTTACCGGCAGTGATGAATGGATTGAATCAGGAACAGGAAGCATCACCTGGAATAATCAACCCGGCAGTACAGGCGCAGTGCTGGTTGGTACAATCAATGTACCTTCAGCAGGCTGGTACACAATCGATGCAACGGGTTATGTAAATAGCCAGATAAGGGGGGACAAAAAAATGACCTTCAAGATGCAGATTGAGAATAATAACGGCGCAAGTATAAGCTTTAACAGCAAAGAAAACACATCCAATAAACCGATTTTGACAGTGAGTTAGACGGGGAAACACAGGGAAACAGAACTTGAACGGGAAGGCTGCCGGTGCATTATCAGCAGCCTTTTCTTTGCGTGTGCCTGGGCAGATCCAATCAGACCTGGGCAGAGGAATAGAACTCATTCAGGCCCGTCTCCTGATACGGGCGTTCCGCTGGCATGGCTTTTGCGGTATTCGCCGGGAGTGAGGCCGGAGGCACGCTTGAACATGCGGATGAAGGAATTGACATTGAGATAGCCAACCTGAAGTGCGATCTCCTGAATGCGCAGGTCGAGGTTCATCAGCAGCTCCTTGGCATGCCCGATCCGCAGGTTGTTTAGATAGTCGCTGAAATTGATGCCCTGCTTCTCTTTGAAGAAGGTGGACAGATAGCCAGGGCTCAGGTTCAGCTTGTCGGCAACCAGATTCAGATTGATATTCTCCCCGTAATGCTTGTCCAGATAGTCCAGCACATAGGCAAGAACCGGATCTTTGGTCTCGGATTTCGTCCGCATATCGGCAAGGATCGGCCGGACCAGGGCGTGCAGCCATGCCCTGTACTGCCCGGTGGAATAGAAGTTCTCGAAGTTCTCCTTGAGAACAGGCTGAATCAGCACGTCCTCCCGCAATCCCAGCTTCATCACAGTCTTGCCCGCCTGCTCCACCGCCCCCGCGGCAAAGGCCCGGAAGTCCTCGGCCGCCGCATCCTTCTGGTTCAGCTGCTCCAGCTGTCTGTCCAGCCATCCCAGCACCGCCTCCTCATTGCCCGACAGCAGAAGGTTAGACAGCTCTTCCCCGTGGGTCACTTTGACATGAAAGGAACGGGCCGATGAAGCCCGCGGCTCCACTATAATTTGGGTTTCTTTATTCAGCCTGCGTTCTTTAAGCAGCGAGGACAGACTCCCGTAAGCATCGGTAATCGGAGTCTCTCCGGAGTAGACAGGACTTACCGCGATAGTCAAATAAAGGGCAGGCTCCTCCTCCAGCAGCTCCTTCAGGGTCTGGAGAGTCTGAAGAATGCCGCTCTGCGGTCCGCAGCGGAACAGCAGAAGAAGAAGTTGGTTCTGCTCCGGCTGCACAGCCACCATATCCCCTTCGTTGCCCAAAAACAGACGCTGGATCAGCTGCCACAGCATCAGGGTATCCTTCTCCGGGCTCTGGGACGGCTGCTTGAAGCTGAGCTTGAACAGCACGGCCGCATACGGCTGGTCCTCCGCTTGGGTATCCTCCAGATCCAGGAGATTGGGATTCAGAGGGATGTTCTTTACTTTATGGGAGTAGGCGTACTGGCGCACCAGTGAATTTTTATGCTCCAGGTCGGTCTGGATGAATTGATTGGTCTCCAGAATACGGCTCATGCGGTCCCCGATGATGGCGAATTCCTTCACGCTGCTCAGCTTACCCGCGCCTGCACCCGATTTGCGCTCCAGGGCTGCAATCAGACGCTGCAGCGGCTGATTGAGACGGAAGCTGAAGAAGAGCGAACACAGAATACTGGCCAGCACGGCGGCAGTCAGCAGGGCGGCCAGCAGCAGCTGCATCTGGCGCATCCCGGAAGTGATGGCGGCGGCCGGTGTAACCCGGACATAGGTGAATCCGGTATGCCCGCCTTTTTGATAGAAATAATACTGGTCCCCGACCTGCTTATGATAACTGCCGTTCCCGGAGACGGCGCCGGGTGGCGTATGGTCTATGGAGGTGGAGAACAACGTATCGCCGTTGCTGTCCAGAATATAGAAGGGGTTGGAGCTTCCATCCCCGTAAGCCGTTTGCAGTTCACGTGCATTCAGCATGACAATGCCATAGACCTCCTTGTAGGGCAGGACCTCCACGACCAGCGGCAGAAGAGACCCGAGCGGACGCATGGAGTTCATCGTCGTCTCTGTAAAGTCGGCTGCAGGAAGGATCTTCATATACTGCTTGTCCATCGTCTGCTGCCTCCAATACTCCGGCGGATACTCTTTGCTGGCATAATATTTGGAGAACATATCATTCATTCGGCTTGTGCCGTCCTTTTCCAGGACATAATCCGCTTCCTTGAAATAGAGAATGAAGTTCTCAATATGCAGGAACGGATTGGAGTAGATCGTGACCAGATCCGATTTCACCTCACTGACCACATCATAACGCCTGTTCTCCCCGATATGGCTCAGGAGGCCCAGGTTGGCGGTCCATTTTGCCGACTGGTTTAGGGCCAGGATGATGTTTTGCGTGAGCCGGAAATGATTTTCGTAGCTAAGGGCAGTCTGTTGGAGGCCGAGCTCATTCTGGCGGACCATCTCCTGATAGACCTTTTTGCTCAGATAGATATGAGAGAAGAGATTGAACGAAGCCAGAAGCAGGATGACACCGAGAAAGCTCAGCATCAGCTTCACGAACAAGGCGTTGAAAGCGAATTTGGAGTCTGTTTTTGTGCGCATAATGTTTCCCCCTCAGCCAATGAAGCTTCCCTTTATTCCATCATAGCTCCCAAAAGCTCACACGGACAATATGCACTTTCTTCTTTTTATAAGCTAATTCCAAGAAAATCGTGAATCGGGCGATATGTAATATAACATGCTGATAGCGCTATCACAAAATTCCTCCGTATAATTCAGGAATAAGACCCAGCCTAGAGGGGGAATTAATCTGACATCGCTATTTATACTTAGGGGGAATGCGTATGGGTCAAACAAGTGTACTGCAGAAGGAATCTGCCGGGAATAACCGGGGCCGTCCGCAGCTTAGGGAACGGGTCATGAGGACCTGGAGAAAGAACAAATTATTATGGCTGCTGTTTCTTCCTTGTTTGCTGTATTATCTGATTTTCAAGTATTTGCCGATGTTCGGGCTGGTGATCACCTTCAAGGATTTCAATCTGTTCAAAGGGATCTGGGCCAGCGAATGGGTAGGCTTCAAATATTACCGGCTGTTTCTGGAGAACCCGGACTTCCTGCTGCTGATGAAGAATACCTTTCTTCTTGGACTATACAGGCTGGTATTTGGCTTTCCGGCCCCTATCCTGCTCGCGATTCTGCTGAATGAGGTAAGAAAGGCTTCCTTCAAAAGGCTGGTTCAGACGGTAAGCTATCTTCCGCATTTCATCTCCAATGTTATTGTCGCCAGTATGGTGATTATGTTCCTCTCGCCTACGGGGGGGCTGATTAACAATCTGCTCGGCGGGCTTGGCATCGGGCCGGTCAATTTCATGAATGAGCCGGGCTTCTTCCGCCTCATCTATGTGCTCTCGGAAATCTGGCAGCATATCGGCTGGGAGACGATCATCTATCTGGCCGCGCTGACCGCCATTGATCCGCAGTTGTACGAAGCGGCAGAAATGGACGGAGCAAGCAGGCTGCGCCGGATCTGGCATATTACGCTGCCGGGTATCTCGCCCGCGATTGTCATTACACTCATTCTGAATATCGGGCAGGTGCTGGAGATCGGCTTTGAGAAGGTCTTTCTGATGCAGAATCCGGCTATCTATGAAACTGCAGATATTATCAGCACTTATGTATACAGAGTCGGCATGCAGCAAGGTAATTTCAGCTATGGCGCGTCCATAGACCTGTTCATGGGAATTATCAGTCTGGTCTTCATCTATAGTGCCAACTGGATCAGCCGCCGCATAAGTGAAACCAGTCTATGGTAGAAAAGAGGTGCTTATCATGAAATTCCGGATTAACCTGTTCAGTATAATCAATGGGATTGTGCTGCTGCTGGTTGTGGTCGCTACCCTGTACCCGTTTGTACACATGCTGGCGGTATCGCTCAGCAGTGATTCTAATGTCATCCAGAATAAAGTGTCCATCTGGCCCAAGGGCTTTAACCTCGATATGTATAAAGTGGTGCTGGAGGACTCCAAGATCTGGGTAGCCTACAAGAACACGATCATCTACACCGTTACGGGTACACTGATCTCGCTGCTCATCACCTCCACGGGAGCCTACGCCTTGTCGCGGAGCGATATGGCGCTGCGCAAAAGCCTCACCCTTATGATTGTGGTCACCATGTTCTTCAGCGGCGGGATGATTCCCACCTTCCTCGTGGTCCGCTCTCTGAATCTGGTCGATACCGTGTGGGGAATGGTACTGCCGGGTGCGGTGAGCACCTGGAATCTGATTCTGATGCGCACGTTCTTCGCGGGCATTCCGAAGGAACTGGAGGAGTCGGGACGTATGGACGGGCTCCATGACATCGGTATTTTTGCCCGTATCATCGTGCCCTTGTCTAAAGCCTCGTTTGCGACGATTGCGCTCTTCTATGCGGTGAGCATGTGGAATAATTTCCTCGGCCCGCTCTTGTATCTGCGCTCCTCGGAGCTGTTCCCGCTGCAGGTGCTGCTGCGGAATCTGGTCCTTGCCGGCAGCACCAGCTCGGGTGATGTAGCCGGTATTGGAGGTGATAATCAGATTGTTGAAGAATCACTGAAATATGCAACGATTATGGTATCAACGCTTCCGATTCTGGCCGTTTATCCGTTTATCCAGAAGTATTTCGTCCAAGGCGCAATGATTGGAGCCGTTAAAGGCTAACAAGGAACTGTACAATTCATGGGAATGGGAGTGGGTTATATGAAAAAATGGATGACTGCAAGTCTGCTTACCGTAATGGCGTTGCTGCTTCTGTCCGGCTGTAGCAGCAACAATAATAATGCAGCCGCGCCGGAAGCCGCCGTACAGGAGGGCGGTGAAGGTTCGGGAAGCCCATCTGTGCCGGCCAAGACCTTCACGGCTCTGCTGGACAACAATGCAACGTTTCCTTATTCGGAGTCCTGGCCGGTCTGGAGCTGGCTGAAGGAGAAGACCGGTGTCACCCTGGAGGTTCAGACGCCTTCCGGGGAACTCGAAGAAAGTCTCAATCTGGCGATTGCTTCCAAAAACCTGCCGGACCTCCTATATATGCCGAACCGCAAGGAATCTAACAAATTCGGCCAGCAAGGGGCTCTGGTGGATATCAAGGAGCATCTGGACAAAATGCCGAACCTGAGCAAGTGGATAGAGAAGTATCCCGACGAAGCAAAGGCGGCACTGTCCGCAGACGGGAAGATGTACATGTTCCCGAACCAGGGCTTCGGGGAGACGAATCGGTTGGTCTGGATGTACCGGAAGGATGTTTTTGACAAGGAAGGCTTGAAGGCTCCAACGACCTATGAGGAGCTGCATGAAGCCCTTAAGGTGCTGAAGGCGAAATACCCGGACAGCTTCCCGCTCTCCATCCGTTACGGGCAGAACCCCGATGAGCTGAATGCCAGCATGACGATAAACTTCGGGACCAGTGAGGGCGCTTATTATAATTTTGATACAAGTGAGTGGCATTACGGGCCAACGGAGCCCGCCTATAAGGAAATGCTCGGCATGTGGAAAAGCTTTTATGATGAAGGGCTGATTCCTCCGGACTTCCTCTCGCTGCAGACGAAGCAATGGCAGGACATGGTATCTACCGGCAAGTCCTTTGTCACCGTCGATTATATCAGCCGGATCGATTTCTTCAACAATGCGATGCAGAAGGACAATCCTGAATTCAACATGCAGTTCCTGGCTCCGCCTGCTGGTCTCCCGGACGGGAAGCAGCTGAATCCTTATTTTCATTATCTGGAGAGCGGTCTGACGGTGGCTTCGACCTCCAAGCAGATCGACGACATCATGGCATATATGGATTTCTTCTATACAGAGGAAGGGCGTACGCTTGCCAGCTGGGGCAAGGAAGGGGAGACTTATGTGAAGGAAGGCGATGTCATCAAGTTCAAGCCGGAATACACCGATGTGACCGAAATGCGCAAGCAGACCGGGCTGCAGACGAGCGGCACGTACACCTGGATTGACTTCGACGCCCACCTGTCACTGTTCTCCGACAACCTTAAGCATGCATATGAAGAAGCGGCCAAGTATGACCCGTCCGCCATGCAGCCGCGCCCGGCCTTCACCGAGCAGGAGAATGAAGTGATCTCCCTTACCGGAGAAGCGATCAACAAGCACCGGGATGAGAGCTTCGCCAAATTCGTCACCGGCTCCAGAAATCTGGCCGAATGGGACATGTATGTGGAGGAAATGAACAGTCTGGGAGTGGACAAGCTGATTGCCGTCTATAAGGATGCTTACGACCGTATGCAGAACGTACAGCTGAATGGGGATTGAGGAATTCGTAATGAGATTTAGCTGGCGCGTCAATATAGCTGGAGTCGGTGCGTGCGGAACTAAGGATTGCGGCATGGACGATAGGGAAGGGCAAGGAATTGCAGCAGGAAAGGAAGTGCGGTATGGACGATAGAGAAGGGCTGCTGGATGTAAGAACAGCGGAGCGGATGTCCATCCATATCTACAGCCGCCGCAGCCTCATGGGCGCAGCTGCGGCGGCACGGGTTGGAGAGAATATGCGCAGGCTGCTGGACCAGGATCGGCGGCTGCGGATGGTATTTGCCGCCGCGCCTTCGCAGAACGAGCTGTATGAAGGACTGGTGCGGGAGAAGAGGATTGACTGGTCCCGGGTCGACGCCTTTCATATGGATGAATATATCGGATTAAACGGCGCGGCTCCGCAGAGCTTCGGAACCTTTTTGACCGACAGGCTGTTCAGCCGGGTGAAGCCCGGCAGGGTGGAGCTGCTGAGCGGAATGGCGGATGCAGGGCAGGAATGCGCGAGATACTCGGAGCTGCTGCGTGAGGCTCCAATTGACATCGTCTGCCTCGGGATCGGGGAGAACGGCCATATTGCCTTCAATGATCCGCCCGTGGCGGACTTTAACGACCCGGTCCTGGTCAAGGCCGTACTGCTTGAGGAGGCCTGCCGCCGCCAACAGGTGAATGACGGCTGCTTCTCCAGGCTGGAAGAGGTGCCGACCCATGCACTGACGCTGACCATTCCGGCGCTGATGGCAGGCGGGCAGCTGTTCGGCATTGTGCCCGGCGCGTCCAAGCGGACCGCCCTTCAGGCAGCGCTCCAAGACCCGGTCAGTACCGATTGCCCGGCCACGATACTGCGCACCCATCCGGACATGGTCTTGTTCACCGACCGGGAGGCATTCGGCCTATGACGGCTGTGCCGGAAGAGCGGGAGAGCATTGCCGGAAGGCACTACAGAACCGGCAAGCCGATTGAATTGATGGTTGCCGGGGGGGGAAGATTGCCGCTGTGACCGAGCTTGCGGAGGACGGAACACGGCTGAAGCTGCTGGAATGCTGGAAGAACGGTGTGAAGTGCCAGTGTAATACAGAATGAAGCTGCAAGATTAGGGGGAGAGCCATGCATCATTTACTGCCAGAACCACAACAGTTGAAGATAGAGGGCGGAAGCGCTTTTCAGACCAAAGACGGTGTCACGCTGAGTCTGATGATGGAGCAGGAGGAGCTGAGGCTTGAGCGGCATTGCCGCCGTGCATTTCCCGGGACGAAGCTATCCTGCTTCACACAGGGATGCGGCTATTCCCTGCTGCTGCACGGCGCGGCAGGGGAGGCGACCGGCGGGCTTCCGCAGATCGGCGCGGCGCGACCTCGCCCAGCCGGAGTGCCGGAAGCGGAGCTTTCGCTTCTGGAAGGCCGGAAGGAGGGCTACATGCTTGAGGTGTCGGAGCATCGCGTCAGCATCCAAGCCGTGGATGCGGCCGGGCTGTACTACGGACTCCAGACACTGCTTCAGCTGCGGAATGCGCAGGGAGAGATCGCTCCCGTAACCATCATGGATTGGCCGGATACCCGTTTGCGTGCGATGAACTATGATCTTCGCCAGACCTTCTCGAAGCCGGAATTGCTGATTAGTTATCTGGCTGATTTCTCTATCTACAAAATCAATGCGGTCCTGATCGAATATGAGGACAAGTTTCCGTTCCGGAAGTATCCGGAGCTGACACACCCGCAGCATGCGCTGAGTCCGGAGCAGCTGGAGGCGCTGCAGCGCGTGGCGGCGGAACATTTTATCGAGATTATTCCGCTCCAGCAGAGCTTTGGGCATCTGGAATATGTGCTCCGGCACGATCGGTGGCGGCATCTCCGTGAAACCGCGTCGTCCACCGGAGAAATCTGCCCGTCCCGTCCGGAATCCTACCAGCTTATTACGGATTTGCTGGAGGAGATGATGGAGGCCCACCCGAGCTCCCCCTATATTCATCTCGGCTGCGACGAAGTGTATAGCTTGTGTGAGTGCGGGCAATGCCGGGAAGCCTTCGGCGGAATCCGGGAGCGGGCGTTCATCGCCTTCCTGAACCAACTGATTGAATTCACGGCAAACCGGGGCAAAACACCGGTATTCTGGCATGATATGCTGGATAAATGCCCCCCCGAGGAGCTTGCGATGCTGGACCCGCGGAGTGTGGCGATGATCTGGATCTATAACGGCCGCAATGTTGAAGCGGAAGTCTCCGGGCTTGCGGGCAAATTCGGAGCCCTCGGCATTGAAGTGATGGGCGCGCCAGCGGTCCGCAGCTTCGACTCGGCGGAGCATCAGAATTATCCCGTGCTTGCCAATAGGACGGATAATCTTCTGCAATGGGCGGAAACGGGCGGACGTCTCCACATCAGTTGCGTGGTCGCTACGAACTGGACAGGATCTTTCAGCCTTGGAGTGCCTTACGGAATTTTTGAAACCACCTGGTATCCCATGCTGCTTCATGCCGAGCTGGCCTGGAACCGGAAGGCGGATGCGGATACTTATATAGACCGCTTCCTGGAGCTGTTCCATGGCATTCCTGCCGGGAAAACGCGTGAGCTTCATGGACGGTACAGGCTGGAGGATTATTATGATCTGATCTGGGAGCTGGTTGATGAAGTGCGGATCAACAAGGATTTAGCCGAGCTGATTGCGGTGATGCATGATTTTGAAGACGCCACGGACCGTTCTCGGGCTATCCATAAATACGTTTACCGTCAGGAGATGTATCCGGGGGATGAAGCCGAATGGCAGTCCTTGATGAACAATTATCAGCACAACCGCCGTGGACGGGAGGATGTCCGCCCCCGTATGACAGCGGCTCTGGAACGGTATCAGCCTTCCGATATGGCCGCACATTTTGTAAGCTCGCGTTTTTATCTGCATGATTATCTGGAGCAGACCTTATACCAAGAGATGAGGCTTCATATGGATCATTGAGCCGCCAGGGAACATCAGTATTCGGAATATAGCAGCAAAACACAGCGCAAAACAGCGGTTCTCCGGTAGCAGGAGAACCGCTGTTTTGCTGTTTTTGCAACAAGGGTAGAGAGCCACTGTCTACCGTCCTGCCCTCTCAGTTCACCTGATGTGAGGATTGATCCTCTGCCGGCTGTACTTCTATGGTTTACGAACCATGTAAATATCTAAGAACATAAATAATATACTGCAGCCCATCCCGAGTAAGGCGCTGTCCAGGGCGCTGGAGGATTGCTGCATTGTCAGCAGGGTTTATTGAGTAACTACAATAGCTGTGGAGTTGATAATGAATGAAGAACGGTCTGAACCGCTTAATGCATGGAATGAAGTTGCTTTAGATGTATTTGGAGAAAGCACTTGGGCACAACGAAAATCATGTTCTAAGAATGCTTTTCTTGGCTTGTGTGAAGTTGGTATAGTGAAAGGTATTGTAAAGGTAACTATGCCGAGCGAAGTACATCACAGAACAACAAGGAGTATGCCATTCAGGCAGTTTTAAATCTAAGAGTCAAACCTGAATTGGCAGTAGATAAGCTTGAACTATGGAGAGAGGTCATGAATGGCGAGCAATATCCTTATGCTACATATAGCAGTTTATATGATAAAAGGAGAGTTCCAAGAGAAGAAATTAAATCAGCAATTAAAGAAATGTCACTTGGGTAACGTTAAAGGTGTTGTCTTTATTATGATCCCATTTCTCCTCAGTATCGTTATTAAGGCCGGTAATTTGACCGATATTGTGTAGGGTAAGCGGAACGGCGGAGTTATCCACCCAGGAACTTTCCGTTGTTGTCCGCAACAATTAAGCGGCGACGTAGCTATTGGAGCGGTTGATCCGGAAGTCCTCTTGCAGCGAGTTGAATACACCGCATCCTTGGGACTCGGGTTCACTGACACGAAATAATTCGTGATCAGGGTATTGGTGGACGAGTTGGTGCTGTAGGTCATCACCAGAGCAGATAGATTAACTGCGTTTAGCGGGGCCCCTGTCTAACAATCCCCCAAGCGGTCCCGGAGAACCCGCAGAATCAAAAAAAGGTGAAGCAGGCCATAATGGCACTACCTCACCTTTCTTGATTCCATGAGTTATTCTATTTACCCCTTGACTGCACCCGCGGTAAGTCCGCTCACAATGTACTTTTGGCAGAACAAGTACAGGATGAGCACGGGCAGCGAGGTCAGCACCAGATCCGCGAAGATCAGGTTCCAGTCCCGGCTGTATTTGCCGTAGAAATTGTATACTGAGAGAGGCATCGTCCATTTCGAGCTGTCGGTCAGGAAATAGAGCGGAATGGTGATGTCGTTCCAGACGGACATGAAGACCATGATCGCTACGGTTGCGTTGACCGGAACGATCAGCGGCGTCACGATTTTGAAAAAAACATCAAACGTATTGGCACCCTCCAAGAAAGCAACCTCATCCAGCGCTTTGGGGATGGAACGGATGAATCCGCTGTAGAGAAACACGCTGAACGCGGTGTTGAGAGAGGCATAGATCAGGATTACACTGGTGATGCTGCCGTAGAAGTCCATCCACTGCACGACTCGGATCGTAGTGATGGTGGACATCGGAGCAATCAGTCCCATAAAGAAGAACATGTACATAAAATTAGATAATTTGGTATCTCTGCGGACTAGAATGAAGGAGGCCGCCGAAGAGATGAAGATATTCAAAATGGAAGAAACGCCGGTAATCAGCATTCCATTCAGAAACGCACGCCCTAGACCGCCTTCGCTGAAGACCTTTGAATAGTTGGAGAACATCCATTTGTCTGGGAGCCGCAGCGAGAACTTCAGCACCTCCGTACTGGTCATAAAACTTCCAAAAATCATAATTAGCAGCGGCAGGATAATCAGCAGTGAGGCCAAGATCAAGAACCCTTCGACCAGATAGTTACGCCAAGCCATTTTACGTGAAAAGTTCATTATTCCGATACCTCCTTACGCCGCATGAAGATCAGCAGTGGAATGGCAATGATGGTTACTGCAGCGAATAGCAGTGTGTTGACTGCTGTACCAAGGCCCCAACTGCCTTCACCGAACGAGCGGAGGATGATGGTGCCTACAACCTGCGAAGCATTGCCCGGTCCCCCGCCGGTGAGCACGAATACCTCGGAAAACACCTTGAGGCCGCCGATCAGGGTGAGCATCAGATTGATGTTGATCGCAGGGAGCAAGAGCGGAATGGTGATGCTGCGGAAGCTCCGCCATGACCCGGCCCCATCGATAGTAGCTGCTTCATAGTATTCTTTGGAAATGGACTGTAATCCGGCCAAGTAGATGGCCATTTGGAATCCGGTATGCTGCCAGATGGAGACCGCGGCAACGGTCAAGATGACGATCGACGGATTGGTCAGCCAGGCCTGGTTCAACGAATGCAGGCCCACGGCATCGAATATGCGGTTAATCGTACCATCGGAGCGCAGCATGGGAGTAAACACAATGCTAATAACCAAAACGCTTAAGATTGAGGGAGAGTAAAAAATAGCCCGCAGAACATTTTTGGATTTTAGCTTCATGTTTAAGCCGACAGCAAGCGCGATCCCGAGCAGGTTTTTGCCTAACACGGTGACTACGGCGAAGATCGCTGTATTCTTGATGGCGAGCAGCAGGGTTCTGTCGGTGAAAATACGTTCAAAGTTGTCAAAGCCGATAAATTTGATGGACTCCCGGTCCAGCCGCCAATCGGTGAAGGAATAGAAGAGCCCGGTGAGTGCAGGAAGCACGAAAAAAATGGAATAGATCAATAGTGCAGGCCAGATGAGGTAATACGAGTATAGTTTCTTTGATATTTTCATCTCTTCACACTCCTATATAGCTAGGACAGAATAAAGCCCTGAGCGGACTTTATTCTGCCTGTTGTATGGTTAATTCGAATGAATTAGAATCCCTCTGCTCCTTTGTCCTTCATCAGCTGGCTGAATTTCTCATCCCAGGCTTTAAGAACGCCCGCAGGGTCTAGGCCACCGGCGAACTCATCCTGAAGCAGACGATACAGCTCGCTGCGGTCTACGATCATGTAAGCATCGGTAGTCAGCACCGTCTTCTTAGGTGTGATGTATTGATCGACAATTTCCTGCTTGTATTCCGGAAGCTTCGGCGTAGTGACATCGCTGAAGTTGGATACATAACCCTGAGCGTCGACAATTTTCTGCGCTACTTCTTTGCTGGCGATGAACTCCAGGAATTTCTTGGCTTCATCCATGTGCTTGGCTTTTTTCGGAATGAATAATTGGCCGCCCAGCGGGCTCGCGCCAAGACTTGCGCCATCGGAAGAAGGAATGGCGAACAGGCCCAGGTGCATACTCGGATCTTTTTCGGCCACGTTCACAATCAGCCAGTCTCCCATGAACATCATCGCGGTTTCTTTATTCAGGAATTTGCCAACGGCCATATCGTAGCTGTCGCTGAGAATGTCAGTGTTGGTGTAGCCTTTTTTGTAGACGTCATATTGCTGCTGAAGGAAAGTGGCGAATTCCGGAACATCGGACCATTTTTTACGGCCGGCATTGATGTCGTCGAAAAGGGAGGGTTCGTTCTTTGCGGCCCAGTCCGCAAAAGCGGCAGCCGGCCAGATATTCGCGGCCCAGTTATCTTTGAATGGCATGAAGACTGGTGTAACGCCGCTGGCCTTGATCTTCTCGCATACGGCGAGGAATTCCTCGTAACTGTTCGGAATGGCAAGGCCCAGTTCTTTGAAGATATCCTTGTTATACACAACTCCCTGCATTCCTGTATCTTGGCTGACATGGAAGCTGTAGACATGATCGTTAGCGGAGAGCACATCCTTGTTCAGCAATCTGCCCACCCAAGGCTCATTGTCGAGAATTTCGAAGTTGCGCTCCAGGTTAAGATCCGTTACGGCACTGGCCAGGTTGTATTGAATAAGGTCAGGGACCTCGTCAACGGCCAGTTTGGTTTGCAGGACGGTGGCTGTCTGTTCAGCCGGAAGCAGCTGAAGATTCACTTTAATATTGGTTTTCTGTTCAAACTCATCAAGCAGATCCTGAGCGACAAATGCCGAATCTTGCGAGCTTTTGGAGATGGCAAGCTCAATGGTTACCTTTTCCCCGGTGTTGCTGCTGTTTCCAGTTCCATTGTTAGTTGCTGAAGCATTGCCGGAGCCTGAATTGTTAGAGCCGCATGCAGCCAGTGACAGTGTCATTACACCAGCCAACAGACCTGTTGCGATTTTTTTCATTTTGTCATTCATGTGGATCGCCCCCGTAGTGAAATTTTCTATCGTTGTGAATCCGTTTACATTTTGATTATAGAATGATGTCTGTGTAAGGTACATGTTTGTACTTGACTCTTTCTGTGTAATATCCTGAACTGTAAAGCAGCTTGTTCATTTACCGGTTTGGTTGTAAAGTAGGAGCATCAAAAGGTTCAGGGAGGATTCAACTTGGCTACCATGTACAGAAAATTTGGCAGGGGCAGGGTTCAGGCCAGTCTGCAAACGAAGTTTTTTCTGACTTTCATGCTTTTGCTGCTGATTGTGCTAGGCTGTTTCCTGGTCTATGTTAACATTATGGTCATTCATCCGCTGAAGGACAAAACGGAGAATGAAATGAAGATGGCAGCCGCCAAAGTCAGCGATCAGCTCAATCTCTATATTAATAATCAGAATCAGCTGTCCCAGCGGATTCTGTCGAATAAAGACATATTCACTCTGCTGTCCGCTGGTGATTACTCGAAGCTTACCCTTGAGGGACTGACACGGAGCCGCAGGCTCAGGGATATCATGTTCCAGGCACTTGGCCCGAGTCGGAATATTGAAGATATGATTATTTATAACCTGAAAGGGGCGGAGGTGGCCTCTTATATCGGATACGCCGGCAATCCGACTTCGCTTGTACCGTTCCTGGAGGAAAGCGGTAAGCTTACGACCTGGAGTGCAAGCGGTTACGCTGTGTACCGCCAGCCAACGAACGTAATATCCTTTGTGCGGGCGATTATGAACCAGAATGGTCAGGTGTTCGGCTATCTGGCGATCCAGTTGGATCAGGAATATCTGAAAAGATCTGCAGCCGGCATTGCCAATAGCAAGGTTTATATTGTAGATATGGAAAATCAGCTGATCTCAAGTTCCCCAGTGCTTCAGCAAGGGGAAGAGGTTCCGGATTTTGCAGCTTCCACATCGGTAACCGGAATCTATCTGGACAGCAACCAGAACTATGTAGCCTATAATAGATCGGCTGAAACCGGCTGGACCACTTACGTTGTGACGTCGAAGAGCTTTGTGCTAGGACCTGTCAATTCGGTGAAATATATCTCCATTCTGCTGATTACAGCGCTGATCCTGTTCTCGTTCATCTTTATCTACTTCTCTACGAAAAATCTGCTGCTTCCTATCCGTAAGCTGCGCAGCCAGATTCTGCGGATTAACTACAGCAATATGAATGTGAAGGCGGACACGCGCACGCACAACAATGAGTTGATTCAACTGAATGGGGCCTTTCAGGAGCTGCTCGAACGGTTGCAGGAATCCATTGAACGGGAAAAGTTTGCGCTGCATGAAGAGGTGAAGTCGCGGAATTCAGCACTTCAAGCGCAGATTGCCCCCCATTTCATACACAATGTTCTGTATCTCATCAGTATTGCCGCACAGGAAGGTAAAAATGTGGTCGTAACAGAAATGTGCAAACATTTGTCAGATAGCCTGCGCTATATTGTGTCTTCCCCCTATCAGCATGTCACTTTAACGGAGGAACTGAAGCATACCCAGCATTATTTGTCTCTGATTCAGCACAATTTCGAGGATGATCTGGAGTGGGAGATTGATGAGGATGAGCTGTTTGATCTGATTGAGCTGCCCCGTCTTGTCATACAACCGTTCGTGGAGAACTGTATTGAACATGCTTTTAAGAACACGGACCCGCCATGGAAGATCCAGGTGAGGGTGAAGGTGTATAACGGCCTGTGGGCCATAGAAATCCGGGATAACGGAGATGGTTTCGAGCCGGGCAAGATTAAGGGAATTCTGGACAATATCCATGGCTCGGATTCAGGGGTGTACGAGCTTCAGAATAATACTTCGGGGATCGGCAATATGGGCATTGTAAATACGGTGAACCGGTTGAAGCTGATGTACAAGAACCGACTTTTCTTCAACATCTACCACCATTCAGAGGAGGGTAAGGGAGCCACGGTTCAGATTATCGCATCCATGAGCAAAGACTTCTATTAAACCGGGAGGGACAGCGATGTACACCGCTATCATTGCAGAAGACAGCAAGCCGATTCTACGGAATATCCAAGCACTTATGCAGTCAACAGAACTGCCCATCCGCATTACAGCCACTGTGTCGAACGGGATGGAGGCACTGGAATATATAAAGGCGCATCCCGTTGATATCCTGCTGACTGATATCCGTATGCCCAAGCTGGACGGACTTGCGCTGATCGAACAGTGCAAGCTTGTGAATCCGAAACTGAAGGCTGTGCTGATCAGCGGATACAGTGATTTCGAATATACGCGCAAAGCACTGAACCTGCAAGTGTTCGACTATCTGCTGAAGCCTGTGGAGCGCCATCAGCTTGCCGAAGTGATGCAGCGGCTGGTTGCCCATCTTCAGGAGCAGCAGGGCAGTGTTAAAGATCTTCTGGAAGGAATTGTAGAGCCTCAGTTCCTCTTGTCCTTGGAGCCTCAAGCAAAATTTGCTGCCGGAGACAAGATTATGCTGATCCTCCGCAGGCAGCTGTTTACACCATGGCCGGGACCGGACCGCTGGAACGGGCAGGTGATTCAGTCTTGCCTGAGCGAGGTCTGTGCACCACATGATTGCTGGGTGTTTCCTACCCTGCTGCCTGAACAGTTTCTCGCTGTCATAGGCAGTCCGGTGTTGGAGACTTATCCGTCTGTTTATGAATGTATGAAGAGAATCTATGCTGAGCTGCAGCTTCAAGGCATTGAGGTTTCCATAGCGGCCGAGCCGCAGCCTGTAGTGAACCGGATGCTGGGTAAGGTCTATGAGAAGTTGGATAAGTTGATGAATGAGCAGCTGTCTGTGTCCAGCCGTCTTATGGACACAGCTTATACAATGCCTAAGGGAATGCTGCCAGGCGGTGAAATTGAGAGGTTGACGAAGCATTTCACAGACATGATCGAACAGCGGCAAAAGGAACGCTGCTTGCTGCTGTTGGGGCAGCAACTGCTGAATTTTAATACTGCTAATATCCGGATCACCGAGCTGGAAAGGTTCATCTGGTCCCTGGCAGAGACCTTCAGTAGCTTAGGCTATTATCAGGATTCAGAGGATGGGCTGAAGCTGGAGGATGAAGTGCAGCGGATGCTGAAGAGTGAGAGCTATGAGGCTTTCGTGGAAGCCGTGCTCGACTGGACGGAGCGGTGCTTTGATTGGTTGAATCATCAGAAGAAAAAGAGTGGCGAGGAGCTGTTCCAGCAGTTGGATCAATACTTGCAGCAGCATATCTACTCCCAGATCTCCATTACCGATGTGGCACTCAAATTTCATGTGAGTCCCTCTTATATAAGCAGGATCATTAAAAAATATTCGCATCAAACCTTCGTGCATTACTATATGCAGCTGAAGATTGCCGAAGCCTGCCGGCTGATTGCAGCCAAACCGGAGATGAAGGTGAAGGAGTTGTCGGAGGTACTGTCTTTCGGAGATCAGCACTATTTCTCCAAGGTATTCAAGGAATACACAGGCTGCAGTCCTACAGAGTATAAGGAAGGTCAAACCGATAGAGGCTAAGCCGCTAGGTCTACCAGGACACAGGGTTTGCGAAGATAGCAGGTATCGTTAATTACCTACAAGATGACGAACAGTGGAGAAGTAAGGAGCTCAGGTCCACCAGCTGATGAAGATTAAGAATTCCGGATTGACAAGCTGTAATATAAAAGAGCAAAGCCTGCAGACATTGTCCGCAGGCTTTGCTCTTGAATAATTCGGACGGACGCCGATGATGCCGTCCGTTTTGTTATTTCTTGTGTACGCGCTCGGCATGCAGCTTGGTGATCAGCTTATCGCCTTCAACATCGAGATTCGGAAGCAAGCGGTCCAGCCATTTCGGAAGCCACCAGGCTTTATCGCCGAAGACCGCCATTACGGCCGGAACGAGCGTCATACGGATGATGAAGGCATCGATCAGGATACCGAAGGCTAAGGCGAAGCCGATCTGCTTGATCATCGCATCAGGAGCGAAGATAAAGCCGGCAAAGACGGAGACCATGATTACGCCTGCGGCAAGCACGACACGGCTGGCGAGATCATAGCCGTGAACGACGCTTTCGTTGCCATGGCGTCCGTGGACATAAGCTTCACGCATGGAGCTGACCAGGAATACCTGATAATCCATTGCCAGCCCGTACAGAATACCGGTGACCAGAATCGGCATAAAGCTGAGCAGCGGTCCTCCTGTATCGAAACCAAACAGGGAGTGCAGCCAACCCCACTGATAAACAGCTGTAGTCAGACCGAAGGTAGCTAGAATGCTGAGAATAAAGCCGACGGTTGCTTTGATCGGAACGATGATCGACCGGAAGACAAGCAGCAGGATGATCAGTGACAGGATCACGATGATGCCGATATACAGCGGGAAAGCGGCGGAAAGCTTGGATGACATATCGATATTGATGGCGGTGAAGCCGGTCACACCAAGCTTGATGTTATTCCCAGTTGCGATACTGGAAGCGGGATCGCGCAGATCCTGCACCAGATCTCTTGTCACTGCATCTGTCGGGCCTGTTTTAGGGATCAGGCTGATAATGGCGATATCACCAGTTGCATTGACGCCCATTGGGGACACAAGTGTGACGTTATCATGCATTTGGATCTCCTGAACCAGCTTACCGAGTTGCTCCATTGAAATTTTATCGGATGGGTTGTTCGGCTGAGCTACGAGTAGCAGCGGTCCATTGAAGCCTTCACCGAAGCCTTTGGAAATAATGTCATAGCTTTGGCGAGCCGGAGTGTCCAGGTTGGCCGAGGCGCCGGATGGAATGCCCAGTTCCATTTTCGTAACTGGAATTGCTGCTGTTCCAAGAACCAGGACAACCAAAACAATGATGACCCAACGGTATTTCACTGTAATGTTCGCCCAACGGTGCGAGAATCCGTGGCTGGCTTTATTTGCGGAGACTGTGCTTTTTGTACGGGCTTTGGCTGTGCAGATTCGTTCACCGACCAGACCCAATAGCGCAGGCAGCAGGGTTAGTGCCAGCAAGACATTGACCAGAACGCTGGCAGCGGCAACAAGTGCCATGGTCGACAAGAATCCGATGCCGATAACTAGCATACCGCAGAGGGCGATAATTACGGTCAGACCGGCGAAGAATACGGCGCTGCCGGCAGTACCCAATGCCCGGCTTGCAGCTTCGCTAGCGCTTAATTTCTCATCGAGAATGAGTCGCCGCTGTCTGTTTACGATGAACAAAGAGTAGTCGATGCCGACAGCCAGACCGATCATAACGGCGAGAATCGGCGTTATGTCATTCATCTGGATAATATTTGAGAGGGCAAACGCACCACCGACGCTAATTCCTACACCGAGGAGCGCGGTGAGTAGCGGCAGTCCAGCGGCAACGACCGAGCCAAGCGTAATAAACAGCACAACTGCAGCAACGACAACGCCGACCACTTCTGTCGATCCGATGGCTGGAATGCTCTTCAGCGAATCGCTCGGAATGGCTGTGATGCCGGAGCCTGCCTGCTCGACTTCGGTCACGGTGTTGATGATGTTATCCGGTACAGATGCGGGCAGCGACGTCTGCTGAACAGTGAATTGAAACTGGAACAAGGCGATGCTACCGTCCCCGGAAAGCATGACGCCGGGAATAGGAACGCCGTCAGCCATCAGCGGACCATAAGGGGCAGTTTGTCCTGCCGCAGCCGATGGATCTGCAGCAGCAGACTGACCCGCCGCAGCCGATGGATCTGCAGCAGCAGACTGACCTGCCGCAGCCGATGGATCTGCAGCAGCAGATTGATCCGCCGTAGCGGATTGACCTGCAGCAGCGGCTTGGGCTGCCAGTTTAGCAGGGTTGATGATGTACTCCATGTTGTAGACATCATTAATGGCTTTTTGAAGTAGTGCTAACCGTTCGGGCGTATCCAGACGTTCTCCGTCCGGTGCGGTGAAAGCGACGCTCGCCTGGCCGCCGGCAGCAGCAGGAAGCTCCTTAACCAGCATATCCAGTACTTTTTGTGATTCCGTGCCCTCAATTTTCATTTCGGAGCTGGACTGGATACCATTGACGCCGAGCAGGGCGCCTATAACACCGAGAATGACGATCCAGGCCGTGAGAAAGTACCATGGCTTGGAATAAGCTGATTTTCCTAATCGGTACAGAAATGTAGACATGTGATGGTTTCTCCTTTTTATCTCTGGTTTAAAAGCCGTTGCGCAAATAAGTAAACATGGAATTCAAATACTGATCGAACGATATGGCATCGGAGTCTTCACCCTGTGCTTCGCCCGGCAGCATGACGTTAAGCCGTCCGTCCAGAAGGGGGACAAATGCTCCGTAGACAGCACCGGCAAGAAGATGGGTATATCCGTCTGCATAGCGTCCATGGGAGAATTGCTCGAGCACTTCTTGAGCAGTGACTTGCAAACGGCGGAATACACTGAGAATATAAGGCTCCAGCGATGGATATTGATTTGCGAGCAATACGAACTGCTGCAACTTATGCAGAAACTCAGAGGTAAACTGCAGCTTGAGCAATTTGTATAAGGCATCCAGTGGTGTTGCATCCGGGGCCAAACCCGCTAATAGTATTTTGTCATCTTCATTTGTAACACTACCTATAAAATACTCTGCTACTGCTTCCTCTTTGCACGAGAAGTAATTAGCAAAGGTCCGCCGGGAAAAGCCAGCCTTCTGAACAATGTCATCGACAATGAAACTGTCCATGCCCTTCTCTAACGCAAGCTCAAAGGCAGCTTCGCTTAATGCATAGGCAGTGGCTTCTTTTTTTTTATCGCGCAGCGTCAGTTTGGGGTTCAAATTCGATGAATCCTCCTTTCTTGGTCCAGAGAACACTCTGAACTCTATTCACTTATGTTATTATTGCGCAAAGGGCAAAAATGCGCAATGAGCAATTAGTTACGGAATTGTGAACTGATTGGGAAAATGTGTAGAGGTTAAGAGGATTTCCAGATTCTTCAGCGCGGGGAGCTGGACGAATTTGCTGCGGATTGTTTCTAACATTCGATCCACCGCAGGCATTAATCCAGTTGCTATTTGACCCCTGCATAACAGTTTATGGATTTACTGCGTTTGAAAAATACAATATTATTGGAGTTGCAATCTCGTGCGAATATATAAAAATCAGGAATTAAAAGGGGAAAAATAAATGACTATAAATATAAAAAAATGCACATTTGATGATCTAGGATTACTTCAAGAAATTAGTGTTGAAACATTTAATGAGACATTTAAGAATCAAAATTCACCTGAAAATATGAAAGCCTACTTGGAAAAAGCATTTAACTTAAACCAATTAGAAAAAGAATTATCATATATCTCTTCCGAATTTTATTTTATTTATTCTACCGAGGAAATTGCCGGGTATTTAAAGGTAAACACTAATGATACTCAATCTGAAAAAATGGGCAATACTGCGCTTGAGATCGAGAGAATTTATGTCAGAGAGAAATTTCATAAACAGGGGCTTGGTAGCTATCTAATCCATAAAGCTATAGAAATAGCGATGAGACAGAATAAAGAGAAGATCTGGCTCGGAGTTTGGGAAAAAAATGAGAAGGCAATTGCATTTTATGGAAAAATGGATTTTGTTCAAACAGGAGCCCACTCTTTCTATATGGGTGATGAAGAACAAATAGATATTATAATGACCAAAACACTCATATAGCTTTTCTATGAAATAATATTAAACTAACGGCAGTTTTGTTGAACCCGTTGTAAATTAAAAAAACAATAATAGTATAATAAAAACAATATAAATTTATTGTAAAACGATAAATTACATGCTAAAATCATCTTGCCATTAAATAAGTGATGAGGTGTTTTGAATGAATGTTAAACGAGGATCAACCCATATCTTAAAGGTAATTATTGTTCTGGCTGGAATTGCAGTGCTTGCTTTGTGTATATTTTTAGTGCCCCATATGGCGAATTTTGCTGTAAAAAATGTATCCCAATATAACCCTAATGAAATATCTCGTTTTCATCGTGATGTATGGAGCGGCTGTGCCTTTTTACTTTGCGCTCTATCAGGCTTTCAATCTTTTACGGTACATTGACGAGAACACGGCGTTCTCAGAATTATCGGTAAAGGCGTTAAAAAACATAAAGTGCTGTGCGATTACAATCAGTGGGTTGTATGTATTAGGTTTGCCACTCTTTCGGTTTATAGCGAAGAAGGTTGACCCTCCTATTGGATTAATGGGACTCATCATCATTTTTGCTTCGTTGGTTATCGCCGTTTTTGCTGCTATCCTCCAACGGCTTCTACAAGAAGCGATTAATATAAAATCAGAAAATGATTTGACGGTCTGAGGTGAAGGAAATGACAATTATCATAAATATTGATGGGAAAGCAAAAGCGGTTCGTTTTTCAACATTGGCAGCGATATGTAAGACTTTGGATTGTCAGCCAGGTGATATTTTGGAGTAAAAAAACGACGGAGACACTCAATAAAACAGACAACAAATTTTATAACTAACGGATTACGTTAGCTCAAATTCATAAGGACTGCCAAACGGCAGTCCTTCGTTACGCTAACTGGCAGGATAGTTGAATGATTTCGCGAATAACTTAAGTCATGACGAATTTACGAAGTTCGCAAAAAAGACGTTAGCCGAAAGAAGTTCTTAGTTTAGGAGGAGTCTATATGATATTAGAAAAAGTTATAAATAGAATTGTAATACAAAGTGAATATAAGGATTTTGTTGATAAGTATATAGATAATATACTTACCGAATTTAAAGGTAAGATTCATAGCATTTATATGTGTGGCTCGATTCCAAAAGGAACTGCTAAACCTTTTAAGTCAGATGCAGACTTTACTATTGTATGTGTAAATCCCAAAGATATTGATTACGAAAGATTGTCAAATATTAAAGACAGGCTTTTGGAAGAATATCCAGTAGTAACTAAGATTGATACGATAATTTGCTCGATTGACGATGTATTAAGTAAACCAAATGAGTGGGGTTTTTGGGTGAAGATAATTTGTGTTTGCATATATGGTCATGACGTTGGTGAAAAAGTACCACCGATAATTATTTCTCCAGAGTTCATTTTAGACTTAAATACAGAGACCAAGGAGGAAGTAGATCGTATACATAGTTTACTTTCTAATGCTAGTGATAACACAATGAAAACTAGATATATTAAAGGTTACTCTAAGAGATTAATTCGTGCATTATACTCTTTGGTTTTAGAAGATACAGGTGTATGGCAAGATGACATTATTAAGATGAAGAATGCCATATTAAACTATTGTGAGATTGACTCCGCTTTAGTTAATTATCTGTATGCTTGTTACTTGGATAGTAATGTACTTGTTGAAGAGTTTCTGGGAATTGCAGATGAAGTATATAGCTATTTTGAGAACGCCTTAAATGCAATGGCTGCTTCCAGAACTTCCCTCGGCTAACACCATATTGATGCTCCGGGTCACTCTGAGAAGCGAGTGACCACATCCAGCCCCCTAAGCCCGTCGGGACGTCACTGCATTAGGTGTTCGGCAAGCCTCACAACTATAAGCAGCGACTCTAATTAAAACATAAGACTATTGAGCTCACGGGAAACGATAGCTCAACAACCAGATCTATAGCGTAAAGACAGAAGGCTGCCAGTAGATCGGTAGTCTTTTAAGCTATTGGGCAGGATAATTCGGTAATACTGTAGAATCTTTTTTCAGGATGCTTAAAAAAAGCTGAGGAGAGTAGAGAGATGATTCGAGGAGTAATTATCGAAGGGATGTCCACTGTAGGAAAAACATCATTATTTTCTGCTATAAAAAGATTACAAAATCAAACGGAAAATTGTGAAAATTCAATAATAGCAATAAGCGAACATTATTCACAGGTTCTGCATTCATACCATGGTGTCTTAAAATCCATGGATAAGGATGAACATATTTCCCTTCTAAGTCGTCATATTGATTATCTTGAACAACAATACGATTGGATTAATTCTCTTGGTCATTCAAAACTACAGAACGGTGTATTTTATCTATTAGAGAGGTTTCATGTAAATCATAGGGCTGCGTTTGAAGTTTCCCCAGAAATTGAGTTGCTGGAAAAACGTCTACTCAGGATGAATGCACGTTGTGTACTCTTAACCTTGTCCCAAGATGCTGTTGAGCCTAGGTTTATTGAAAGTCGTGGTGAAGCTTGGAAGTCATATGTGATGGGAAATCACTCTACTGTAACTGAAACATGTCATAACTTCTTAGAAAGTCAGGAAAAGCTTCGTAGATGTACGAAACAATCCTTGATTCCAACTTTAGAAATAAACACGGATGAAGCAAACTGGGAGTCTTATGCGAAACGAATCCTTATGGATTGTACTAACGGAGAACGATAGCACCATGACAATAGTGTCTTCTACGACACGACGAGCAAGCCGCCGGCGACGATCGAAATGGGACATTTAAGAAACTCCGAAAACCCACTACATTCAAGGGTTCTCGGAGTTCTTTTTTTAGAGTCAACCCTGCGCAGGGCTGGTCTTCATTTCATAGATTTTTTGGAGCGTATGGAGAAGCTTCGTCTTCTCGTCATCATCCTCTGTGTGGAGATAGCTCTCCACAAGCCTGTACCCGAATACGAGAAGGGACATCTCGTAGACGCAATGGTTGGCAACAGGGGGTGCAACTGCATATTCCGAAAAGCCTTTGTAATACGTGGGAACACACCGCTGGTAGTATTCGACCATATGATCGATATCCGCTTCATCTGCAATCAGGCTTGCGAGATCCTCGCCCAGGTAGCCCCATCCGGATGTATCCCAGTCGATGAGCACGATTTTCCCGTTAGCATAGATCAGGTTGGTCACCCAGAAGTCCCGGTGGCATAGCACGAGGGGCAATTGCTCAATGCGAGCAAGTATCTCGTCTGCGTGCTCATCGATGTCGATGAGCATTTGCCGCACGTGCTGCGGAAATTCACAGTCCTCCGAGCGTATATAATCGTAAACGACTGGCCATGACCGATAATGCAGATACGTATTTTTCATAAGATCCGCATGGCTCAAGTTGGTCAGGCTCAGCAGCGCAGCGGGTTGCTCCGTATGCAGCTTGCCTTGATAACGTCCCAACTCCAGCGCGGCCTGTTCATACATGTCACCGGTCAGTTCTAAACCAGATACCCCATCGATATATTCCAGCCACAGCTGGAATTCATTTTCTTCGGTATTCATCTCCGCATGGTAACATGTTGGCCAGCGGAAGGTATCCGAGAATGTCTTTCCCAAGTCAGACATATAGAGATCATATTCCCGGCGCCAGGAATCCGGATCGTTGTAACGTTCCCATTTCTTTTGAATTTTCAGCACGATACGGTACGGCATTTTTTCACCATCTGCGGTTTCGGCGATCCCCGTTACGAGATGCACATTTCCCACAGTTCCGCCCTGTAACGGCGTGGTTAGGAAGTCGGCTGAGAGGATATCCTTCTTCAAGTATCGGCCTAAGACATAGATCAGCGTTTCGGATTTAATATTCATTTCTTCCAACCTCCATTTTTCTTCGATTGCTTGTTCTCATACTGCTGTGTAATATAATGCTCCCACCTTTCACGCGGCAACGACCCGTCAGCAAGCGCAGCAAGAACGGAACAGCCCGGCTCGGATTGATGGCTGCAATCTGCAAAACGGCATTGAGGGAACCGTTCCTCCACATCGGTAAAGCTTACGGCTAACGATGAGAGAATTTCCGCTCTCGTTGTAGTGCAGCAAGACAAAATCACCAACGCACGGATAGTCCACGCGTGTTTCCGCGCTGTGATAGAACGTACCTTTGAGTACCGCCGTTATTTCGCCACGCTTGGTCATGACCGTGAAGCGCTCGCGCTGAAGCTCCGTCACCCTGCCGGGCAATAAACCGTGGGGAATTGCTTCTATTTCTGTATATCCATAGGTTTTCAAATCCATCATGTTTTTTGGTTAGCTCCTTTAATGTTGTTTTTTGGACGCAAAAATGCCACGGACAAACAGCCTCTAAAGAAGCTGCTGTCGCGCGGCATCAGGACGCAAAAAAGATACGACCTTCATCGTATCTGCAAACAGCAATATTCACGAAAGGTTACTTTGGAAGGCATATCAAATAATCCGGGCGTTTTCCCGCTTTTTTCACCTATGCCTACTATTCAGTTTTAAGACGAAACCACCATATAAGTAGTTGCCATTAAATACATCTCCCTTCGTGTCAGGAACTTGCTTATCACTAAGCTGTCTATAAAATAACCTTTTTTGGGAAAAAAATCAATGCTGGATATAACTCCGTGAATTAACCTACTTTAATTGCTCAAACACACGAAACCATTTAAAGATCAAGCCGTAATTGTATGTAAATATATTACAATGAGGTGTGTGATGAGGTTACTTTATTTCCTTAGAAGGGTTCTTTATACGATGGCTTTTTATTATCAAAAATTACAATTCATTGTTTTATCCGTTGTCGTAGTTGGAATTGTTGATTATTTTTTTATTTATGAATTATTTATTTCATTATCTACATTAGTTCCAGTATTTTTTTTAGAAATAGGTCCAATTATGCTTATTATTTTATCAGTGATTATTTTAAGAGGTGTATTTAAATTTATTCGGAAGAAGATGAAAGAAAACAAACACTTACTATTATTTTAAAGCTAAGAAGAAATGAACTACATAATTATCAAAATCATATTAATGTATAAATATATCACTTTGGAGTCATATCTACCAAAACTCCAGAAGGAGAGTACAAATGATGAAAAGTCGATGGATAACTGTAGCCGTACTATCTTTGTTTCTGCTTCTGCTGCTAAGCGCCTGCAATGACAACACACCAGTGGCTGAGATGCAGAACACAGCAGAGGCACTGAATACATCTGAGGTGATCGAGTCAAGTGCTGTTCCGGCAACCGTGTCAACGACGGAAGTGGACTCACCTTCTAATGAAGCTGGACTCACCTACGAAGTAACCCGGAAAGATGCCAAGGAGAAAGCCGAACTACTCACGACAGCTTATGATACGAACAGCGTGCAATACGCCCTTATCGATCATGGCAACATCGTCGTATCCGGCCAATCCGGCAAGAATGATGAGCAGGGACTGAAACCGCTCACGAAAGACACGATGTACGGGATAGGCTCGACAAGTAAGATGTTTACCACGGTTGCCGTTATGCAGTTGCTCGATCAAGGGGAAATCGATCTCGATACGCCGGTCGTACAGTATATCCCCGGATTTACGATGAAGGATGAACGCTACAAGCAGATTACGCCGCGCATGCTGCTGAATCATTCTTCCGGGCTGACGGGAACCTCGCCTACGAACGCCAGTTTATTCGAAGATAATGATACTTATGCCCACGACACACTGCTAAAGCAACTGTCCGGTCAGACCTTGAAAGCGGACCCGGGGGCTTATTCGGTTTACTGCAATGACGGATTTACGCTGGCCGAGATTCTGGTCGAGCAGGTCAGCGGCATGGACTTTACCTCTTATATCCATCGATATATTACCGAACCTTTGGGTATGGTCAATACGAAGACGCCGCTCGATTCTCCGGACGAAGCGAAGATGGCAGGACTCTATTATCCTACCTATACAGGACAACTTCCTTACGAGACGATCAACTTGATCGGAGCTGGAGGTATCTATTCTACGGCAGAAGATTTGGCTCGGTTCTCAACAATTTTTACGGGGGAAGCGGAAGAAGTCTTGTCCGGTAAATCGGCTGCGACCACTGCCCAAGACGAGTACAAGACGCCTTTGTGGCCTGAAGATGCGGACAACTCAATCGACTATGGTCTCGGCTGGGACAGCGTCCATCTGTATCCTTTCGGCGAATACGGGATGAAGGCGTTGACCAAAGGCGGGGACACGTATCTCTATCACGCGTCGCTCGTTGTGCTTCCCGAGCAGGATATGGCAGCAGTTGTTGTCACTTCCGGCGGGACCAGCACGTACGATCAGCTTCTGGCGAACGAAATCCTGCTTCAGGCGCTGAAAGAGAAAGGGACAATTACTGAATTCAAGCCAGAA
Source organism: Paenibacillus monticola (assembly GCF_009664975.1). Taxonomy (GTDB): domain Bacteria; phylum Bacillota; class Bacilli; order Paenibacillales; family Paenibacillaceae; genus Paenibacillus_AQ; species Paenibacillus_AQ monticola. The sequence goes on along the minus strand of NZ_WJXB01000003.1, from coordinate 698,818 downwards.
AAGTCATACGGCGCGCCGGTAAAATCTGATATGCCGGAGTCCATGCTGCAGTATTCGGGAATTTATGGCGCATCCGATACAACGGTAAACATAGATATTACCAAAGACGGCGTAATGTCAATCACTTCGGAGCAGCCATCCGCTAATCCGAACCAGATCTACAAATATTCGGCGGACGGCATGTTCCATAGTTCGGATGGAAATGAGATGATCAGCTTCGTCACGGAGGAGAACGGTCGCACCTACGAATGGCTTCGTCGATACGCTTCGTTACCGGGTCTTGGGCAGGTGGCTATATCCATGTACAACGCCGAGAGGCTCCAGCCCCAAGAGCTTCCGGCAGAGACCAAGGAAGCATGGATTCAGCGCGACGGGAAGAAGTATTACCTGCTGACTGAGAAGTATACGTCACTTGCTTATTTGGTGTTGCCGTCCAGCCAATTGAATATGTCGAAACAATTGCCGGGGTACGTGCTGGATAAACGAATAACCGGCCCGAATTCAGCCGTCTCCGAATTGCAAATTCCGGGAATGCGCGGGCGGGATCTCTCCGGTCTTACGTTCTTTACACAAGACGGGGTTGAGTACCTGAATATACGTGAAACCCTCTTAGTGAATGAAGACGCCGTGAAGCCTTTTAACTTCGCTAAGAAGTCAATCGTTACGATTCCGCCCAGCGGATACGCCAGGTGGTATACGATAAGCGACAAAGACGGGGGCAAGGCCATTAAGGTAAATAGGTCCTCGAACGCTTCCTTCGCTGTTTATGATGCAAAGGGAACATGCCTCTTCTTCAGTGTCATCGGAGGCAAGGATCAGGTAGCACTGCCCTTGGGAGGATCCATAGTTTTCGCCGGAGATGCCGGCACGAAGTTCGAGATTTCCGCTCAATAACTTCGCAATAAGCATTTCATAACTGGCCAAGATATAGTCCTGCGTATAAGAAAGAAGATTCCTCAAGAAAAGTTGGATGAACTAAAAACATTCATACAAAGTGCCTTTATTCATTCCAGTAGGTGAACATTCAACTAACAGGAAGGTTAAACTAATCTTGGCGGGAATATACATTTAATTTTACGAATATCTCGAATATAGAAATTTATAGGAGGAATACAATGTTTTTTAATCTTATTTCGACACTAGCAATAGGTATATGCCTGGCTGGCATAGTTTTATATTATTATTTTGTTCTCCCGAGTAAGGACTTCATCTCGACCATAGCGATTCCGAATTCGTATGTTATCCAATCCTCGAATAGAATGGACATTCAGCATAATTATGAATGCGCCGCATTTTCAAGCGCATACGTGCTGAGACATTTTGGGATGAAGTCGGATGGCAACAAGCTCTATAAAGACTACCCTAGAAAGTTATATGATGGAACGGTTACGCCTAAGGGCATTCTCTTGTTCTTTAAGAAGCATGGTTATAACGCTTTTTTTTGCTCAGGTAATGTTGATACCTTAAAGAAACAAGTGAATCTAGGCATTCCGGTCATTGCGTTTATACGGGTTTTACCTGACCAAAGGAATTTGCACTTTGTACCAGTCGTTGGTTATGATGACGAATATTTTTACTTGGCAGACTCTTTGGAACACACCATTAACTGTTACGAAACCTGCTATAACCGAAAAGTATTAATCCGCGATTTTGAGACATTATGTAAGACATGGGTACCGTTTTGTAAAAATACGTATATCGTGATACGCTAAATGTGATTGTTTTCATTTCTGTACGTTTTCGCTTATCTAACCGGGCAGGCCAGCGGAACTACAAGGAGGATGGCTATGTATTCTTTTAGCGAATACTTTCAATATCATGATAGTTATTTTATTGTTGGGAAGCCTTGGTTTCCAATAATTATTGTTGGTATTCTGATAATGGCTAGTGTAATTATTTATAAACTTGTAAGAAAAAAGCAGTGATTTGCCTCAATGACTGTTCAACTAACGGGAACGATAGCTCAACAAAACACTGGCAGTCTAGGACTCCTTTTCAGTGCTTGTCTAACCACAAGGTCTGGAGAGAAGTTCTTTATGTTGGTTAGAATTAAACAAATCAAAGTAGTAATAAGGAATATGAGATTTAAAAATTTAGTCTATATGACCCGGCTTATATGCTTATATTAATAATTTTCCCCACGATAATAGCGCTTCAGTTTTTCTTCCAAATGAACGAGCTGCGCTTTCTTCTCCTCAATATCTTCCAGAAGCTTTTGCTTTTGATCTTCAATCAGTTTGATTCTCTCCGGCAGGGTTGAGGTTCCTTCGTTCACCTTATCATAATACTTTTTGATTTCCTCCACACTCATCCCGGTTTCGCGAAGACATTTGATAAAAACCAGCCAGCTCAGATCATCATCCGTATAAAGACGGTTATTCTGCTCGTTTCGGGTAGCAGGTTTCAGCAGTCCCTTTCTTTCGTAAAAGCGGATCGCTCCAATATTGATCCCGACTTCCTTCGCCACTTCTCCAATTGTTAACATAATAACCCTCTTTTATAAAAATTAATTGTTGACCTACACTAAGTGTAGCATAGTAACTTATAAATTGTTAAAGAAAAATCAAATGAGGGAAAGAAGGATTCACATGAAAAAGACCGCTTTTGTAACCGGAGCCAATAAAGGAATCGGAATTGAAATCGTTAGACAGTTAAGTGAAGCAGGCTGGAAAGTTATCCTTGGTGCACGTAGTGCTGAACGGGGTGAAACAGCAGTTTCCGAGTTAACTTCCTTAGACGTAGAATTTATACAAATCGACATGAGTGACTTGAAAAGCATCGAACAGGCAGCCGATATGATCAACAAGAATTATCCGGACTTGTTGCTTCTGATCAATAACGCGGGTATGCCTGGCGCTTTCTCCCCTTCTTTTACGGATACCAAAGAGGAAGATCTGCGGAATGCCTTCGAAGTTAACTTTTTCGGAACCTTCCGTTTGAACCAGCGTTTGTTCCCGTTAATCAAAGATAACGAAGGCACAATCATCAATGTATCGACCGACATGGCTTCTCTGGACCATATGCAAAATGCTGAATTTACTTTAAACGCATTCGATTATAACTCATCTAAAACGGCAAACAATGCCATGACACTCTCAATGGCTTATGAAGCCAAAAACAGCAACGCTCAAGTATTCGCGGTAACGCCTGGATTCACCTCAACAGATCTTAACGGCAATGCCCCAGGCGGTAAATCGAAAGAAGGCGCCGCTGCGATTATAGTAGGGTATGCGACAGATGGCCAACGTCATAACGGAGAATTCTTGAATGAGAAGGGCGTTTACGCCTGGTAACTCGCAACTGCCGACAGCAAAAACTCTTGCCGCCCATATCGCGGACAAGAGTTTTTTTGCGTGTAAGATTCTAGCAGGCAGGCTGTATTGTTCAATGAGAATCTAAAATAGGAAATAAAAACAGATTAAATTCTCTTTTTCAAAAGGTTTTTGAGCATTATCATTTTACTAAGATAAAAGTGAGAGAAGTTACGGAGGGAAAGATAATTTGAATAATAAGGGGTGTTTTGATATGACTATAAAGAAACCTGTGCGTGGTATATTTTTTGACCTTGGTTGGACGATTTTTCGCCCTGCAACAGGTGATTGGAGAATAACAGTAAAAGCTTTGGAATATATAAATCCACAAATTCTATGGTCACTACCACAATCTAAACTTAATACTGCAATTTCAAAAGCAAATGAGTACGTTAAAAATGAAATTTACAAAACTGAAGAGGAGGAGCTTGAAAGGTATACAAATTATTATAGAACAATTGCTGAAATGTTACCTGAAATTGATATTACAAACGAACAAGCTGAAATGATTGCATATGATAGAGTGTATAACGATTCTAATTATGTTTTTTTTGATAATACCAAAAAGATAATTGAAGCTCTTAAGGAAAAGTATAAGATTGGGGTTATTTCAGATACTGACCCATCCATCAAAAGGGTTTTAAAAAATGCAGGTCTATATGATTATTTTGATAATATGACACTTAGTTATGAACTTGGAGAAAACAAACCAAGTCCCGGCATGTTTAGACACGCACTTGAGGCTATGAATTTGCCAGCAATAGAAACCGTATTTATCGACGATTATGAAAAGAACTTAGAGGGTGCATCAACTATGGGTATACAATCTGTCTTAACTCTTTCAAGACCAGACTCTCAAGAAAGCATAAAATATCTAAGCATTAAAAAGCTATCCGATTTATTGTTATATTTATAAAATCAGAATTTTGATTCAGCTGGAATTTATTTTTTTGATGCCCGAATCCTATATTCTAACCATGCACCTTCGTGATCTGGACTCTTTATAAAATAGCTTACTGGACGCGCCTTAAAGAAACAAATCATTTCTCTTCTGGAATAATAAAAAAATCATATAATCCAGGCATATCATGATGCCCTATGGTTGTAGCTTTACCATCTTTATTGATAAAACCATAATCCGCCTCACCAATAGGTAAAATTTGTTTAAAGAAGGTTATGCGATCAACAGCGATCGTCGGCTGTTTTCCTACCTCTTCTTCAATGTTCGAGAGAAAAAACGGTCCTTTTATCGTTCCTTTCTCACCAAAACGTCCTACCCACTTTTGCTCCAATCTCCCGTTTATTGCTTCAAGATATTCTACTCCATTCCCCATAGTCATAAATACTTGATCAGCCTTACCTTCAGGAAAGTAGTAGTATTGATTTGAAATTCCTGCACCTTCAGTTATTGACTTAAGTAAGCGTACAGTTGGAAGTTGTAAAGTTGCTTCAGCGATAAAGCGCAGAGGCACCATTATACGTCCATTTTAATAAGGGAAGCCACAGGTAGTTTCACCTTATTTGAACCAATAGTTGCTGAGTTGTGACCTGCTACAAGTTTAATAATCTTACTATCATGAACAATAGTGACAGTTTTGTTCGAGTTGTCCCACACAATGCTGATACCCGGAATTTTTTGAATCACATTTAAAGGAACTATGGTAGTTCCATGATCAATATATGATGTAGCGTCTGTCTCAATTCTGTCCTTGTTAACATTGATAGAAATGATATCTGAATTGTTTGCCATCGCTGTTCCTGACACAGTTGTCAACAAGATTAGGACAAGTAGACTAATCTTTAAGTATTTTTTCATTTTTTACTCTTCCTCCATTAAATTTGATATCTTTATCGGTAATAATTTTGTTAAGGTTGTTTGTTCGTTTTTAGTAAGATTATTAGTTACCTTGCTAATTAAATTATCTTTTAACGTATACCGTTAAAGAATCACTGGATTCTCAGCATCATCGGTCTTACTTAAAAAATCGAAACCTTGTCCGTCCTTATGCCAAACTACAGATGTAATCAGTATAAAGTTTTTTTAGTAAGTTCCGAAAAGGAGTTATCCTCCGTATTGTACAATGCAATGTAACTAGAACCTATGCCACCAATGCCAAAAGCAATTGTATTTCCTGCGGGAGACCAATTGTAACTATCTATTTTTTCACTAGAAGTCACTTTATTGGGAAGGCTGTTGAGCACACTTTGTTTTCCGCTTGAAAGACTTAAAATAATTAATCTTGACCCTTCATGATCTCTCACATGAACAGCTAACTGGTTGTTTTTAGATAAACTCACTGACTGAATACCTAATGGTTTTTTATCAAGTTCAATAGTATAAATTCCGTTGCGACTGTCAATTGTTATAGAACTAATCACTGTATTGGACTGGGAAGCCTGCTCCCCCTCTGCCTTAGAAATTGCGGCGGTAAGCACCACGTTCCCTTCTTTCCAAATAATTTGGTTATTAGAGGTCTTTATAATTGGATGGTTTTCTGAAGCATAATATATCGAGGAATCAAATGAATTATTAAAATTGCTTCCTACTGCCTCATTGACCTCAACTTTTTGAGGATTAGAGTTTCCACTTTTATTTTGAGATACGTTATTCTGATTAGTCGATTCTTTTGAAGTAGCGTTATTGTTACAACCCAGTATAGATATCAAAGCCAACAAAATAATAGAAAAATTAGCAATTTTATTCATATTCGTTACCCCATCCCTTCAGGAACTACAGCTAAAATTAAAGTTTTCAGTTAATAGTAATGCCAATTAAGGAATTATTATCCTTTTTGTCTTCCTATTTAGACGTTTTTCATTAGAAATAGTTCCACTAAAATCGAATGAATTTATCCACATCTTCATTGGCTTCAGCCATTGTTTTACTTTGTGGTATACCGGACGGAAAGTGTCGAGTTTTCAAACAGCCTCTACAGTCTTTTGCATTATCATGGGCAGTTTGTATTTTTCCTTTCTGTATGACTTACTCCTGCTTTAATATAAACTTATGTATTATAAGGGGGGAATCTCAAATGGGTGCGATGGTTCTGAGGGCTCCGGACGATGAAACATTATCTTCTGAACAGCGCAACAGCTAAGTACAGCGAAGCTCAAAGAAGTGGCAGCCATTATTGAATTAATTTTCAATGGCTGCCGCTTTTTATTATCTTAGGACGAACTTCTTTGATAACTTTAAGAATACACGCAGCTAAAATGTGTAAACTCCGCACTAGTCTCAGGGGTTTCTCCAGTGACATACAAACCGATAAGTACACCAGTGAACCCGCCTGCTACTTCAGAGGAGAGATATTTTGTTTGCGCCGCTCCTAGTAAGGTCTCGGTACCTTCAAGCTGTACATAGAAATAATAATGAGTTGGAGTAGCCTTAACAAGCAATGTGACTTGATTGCAATGGCCCAGATCTATGGCTTTTTCAACAGATTTAATGTCACCGATATTAACTCTTTCGATGACCTCATATCCAAAATCAAGCTACGGGAACAATTCTGGACATTTCGTTTCGCGGTTGACGAGATTTCCGTTAACGTGGGTGGATTGACACTCTATGGGGCTGGGTTCGGCAATCATGACCAGGATATATTAATTCGTGTGTACCTAATTTAATTACAAATCCTTCCGGTATAATTTGGGGGACATGCCATAAACCTTGGTGAATTGGCAACATCAATTCAGTCAGGCTGAGTAATGGGTTGAGATTGATAGCATGACGTCGAGTACACCGTACTCTCCCCTCCAAGTTCACTCATTTCCTCATGTTAACAGACCAGTTTTTTTATGAGTGTCTACTTGGAGGGGATAATACCAATGGCATCTTCCTTATCTATCCAGGCAAAAATCAGACTGCTTTTTAAGTTAGTGAAATGGAAAAAAAAAACTGATAGAATGACTCTGGGATCAATCATTCGAATATTTATTATGGCGGTCCTTATGCATTGTATCGGTTGTGAGTTTCTTGTGAGACTGCTGTTATATGATGTATTCATTCGGTATGATTTGGAACGAGGGGTTACTAATGAAGAATTGGGGCAAATTTTTGATTGTAGCGGTGGTGCTGCTTGCTGTTGCGCTGCTGTTTTTGTATATGGATTCGATGAAGAACTTGAAGGCGCCCTTAGCTAAGCAGGGAGTGCTGGACTTGAGGGGAATTGGCCTTCCGGATCAAGGCTTGGTGAATTTGAATGGCGAATGGGCCTTCTATGAAGGCAAGCTGCTGGCACCAGCTGATCTGGTTGGAGAAACGGCAGATCAGGACGTTTATTTAGCTGTACCCGGAGCATGGAAGGGTAAGAGCGATGGCATGCACCGGAAAGGTTTTGGCACCTATCACCTCAAGCTGCTGGTTCCGAAGGCAGATGCAGTCTACGGACTTAAAATTAACAATATCCGAATGTCCCATAAATTGTACATCAACGGGAGTCTGGTAGGAGAGAGTGGCATACCCGCGACCTCCAGAGAACTAAGCCGTCCTGGCAATACCCCATATACTGTTTTTTTTCATTCCGATGAGGGAGCAATTGATATTGTCGTTCAGATAGCCAACTACGAGTTTATTTACGGGGGCATCATCCGTCCTATTCAGTTTGGCGCACAGAAAGAGATATTCCAGCTAGGCAGTTTTGGCATCGGTGCGGATTTGGCCTGCATCCTGATATTTATTATGTTCGGAGCCCACCAACTGGTTATGTACTTTCCCGAGCGCCTGGATAGAAGCAACTTGTACTGTGGATTATTTCTGCTGGTTTTTTCGGTGGGGCAAATGCTTCAGGACGAGAAGCTCATCCAACGTCTACTTCCGGATATTCCATTTTATGTGTTGTACAAGCTTCTGGATCTCAGTATATTTATACTCCCTATCCTGGGCATTCTGTTCTTTGCTTCACTCAACGCCCGACTCATGTCCCGGCGGGGGAAGATGCTGCTGATTACTCCATTCGCAGCTTATATTGCGGCCATAATCGTGTTGCCTTACCGGACATATACCGAGGTCAAGCCGGAGTATCTGCTGTATCTGGCTTTTGTAGATCTTTTTATCATTATAAGGCTGGCTACTCTATATTTCACGACCGGGAAGGGTACATATGAAAGGAAAGAGCTGCTCTTGTTTTTTGCATCAATGATGTCGATGATGATTTATTTGGTGGGGGATTACTTGTCCTCAGAAAATATTCTTGCCTCCGATATTTTGAGCAAATTGGCTGGTTTGGGTTTTGTCATGCTAATGAATACTCTGATGGCTGTTCGCTTCTCACGAGCTTTTGAGAAAACCAAAGCTTTAACGCATGAACTGATGGTATCCAATCAGGTAAAAGATGAGTTCCTCATGCATACCTCTCATGAATTCAGAACTCCGCTGCATGGAATTATGAATATTTCTTCGTCACTTTTGGATAATGTTGAGGGTACTTTGTCTACCGGACAGATGGAGAATTTGTGGCTGGTGAAAGATACGGCAATGAAGCTGACTATGCTGATGCAGGATTTGATCGACGTCACACGGTTGAAACATGGGGATCTGCAAATGCAGATTACTATAGTTAATGCGCGGGCGGCGGTGCAGATTGTGTTGGATGTACTGCAATTCGAGTTAGCTGATAAGGATGTTGTACTTGAGAACTGTGTGCCACTGAACTTGTGGGTCCATGCGGACGAAAACCGTTTCAGACAGATTCTATACAATCTAGTCCATAACGCTATCAAGCATACGGAAAAAGGGAGGATCTCTGTAGATAGCACAGTTATGGATAGCATGGTTCATCTGTTCGTGCAGGATACAGGCGAGGGCATATCCCGAGACAGGCAGTCCGACTTACTTGAAAGGGATGATCCCTTCGGTTCAATCGCACCCGAAGGTCGTTACTCCGGTATGGGTGTCGGGCTGTATATCAGCCGCAAGCTGGTGGAGGGGATGGGTGGACAAATCCGTATTGAGTGGACAGAGGCGGGACAGGGGACATGTATGGCATTTACACTGCCATGTGCGAATGAGGCTGAGTCTGCAGTAGAAAGTGAGGGGGTAAAGTCAAAGCTACGGACTCCTCGGAGTTCTGGGTCTCTTGAGATTAAGGAACAATATGACTACACGATTCTGATTGTAGATGACGAAGCCTCCAATATTCACACGCTGCTTACCATTTTGCGTAGACATCCTTACAATGTGCTAACCGCGCTGTCTGGGAGAGAAGCGTTAGCCAAAATCAGTCGGTATCCACGAATTGACTTAGTCATTCTCGATGTGATGATGCCGGAAATGTCTGGCATTGAGCTGTGCCGTATGCTGCGCGAGAAGTATACTATCCTTGATCTGCCAATATTATTCGCTACCGCCAAGGACCGGTCGCAGGATATTGCGCTGGGTTTTGCGGCTGGAGCGAACGATTATTTGACTAAGCCATTTGATGGAGAGACCCTGATCGCCAGAATTCAAACGTTATTAGCTTTGAAGACCTCTATTCATCAGGCCATTCAGAATGAATTGGCTTTTTACCAGGCCCAGATCAAGCCTCATTTTCTGTATAATGCCCTGAGCAGTGTGATTTCCTTCTGCTATACGGACGGAGAGAAAGCTGCTTACTTATTATCTAACCTTAGCCAGTATTTACGTTATATTCTGGATATGGATCATAGGGAGTTATTCGTTCCTTTGGGAAGAGAGCTGGAATTGATAGATGCATACGTAGAGATTGAGAAAGCCCGTTTTGATGGCCGTTTTGAATATGTAAGTTATGTAGACGAACACATGAAGAACTTACTGATCCCCTCCCTAAGTATCCAGCCGTTTGTGGAAAATGCCATTCGTCACGGTCTTTTTGATAAGGATGGGCAAGGCAATGTCACACTCTCAGTTTCTAAAGGAGAGAATTACCTGCTAATAACAGTAGAGGATGACGGTGAGGGCATTTCAGATGACATAATGTACCGTATTTCTAGCGGGGGCAGGCCGCTGGAAGGAAAGGGAGGCATCGGAATTTTTAATATTCGGCGCAGACTGGATTCGATTTCGGGAGCGACTTTGACTGTGAGCTCCAGACTAGGCCGGGGAACCAAGGTGACTGTGTATCTGCCTATGGAACAAGATGAAGGATGAAAAGGAGGAGGTAACTTTTGTTCAGAGTAGTCGTTGTTGAGGATGAGAAACCGATCCTGGAATTAATGAAGGTAGTGGTTGGAAGAAACCCCAATTGCCATGTTGTGGGTGCTTTCAGCAATCCTCTGGAGGCTCTGGCGGCTTTTCCGTCCCTTAAACCGGATATTGCTTTTTTGGATATAGAAATGCCTAAACTGTCCGGCCTGGAGTTGGCCCACAGAGTGAATGAATGCTCTGAGCAGACGCGTATTGTGTTCACTACGGCCTATAAAGAATATGCTCTGGAGGCTTTCAATGTATTTGCTTTTGATTACATTCTGAAGCCAATTACTCCAGCCAGTGTCCAGCGGATTACGGATCGTCTTCTGAAGGAAGTTGAGCGCTCCGCTTTGCTGACTGTCGATCTCCCCCCCAAAAGGGCCTCCATCCGCTGTTTCGGCGGTTTCGAGGTTCGTAATTCCAAGGGAACTCTGGTGCATTGGCCCACCCGTAAGACGGAGGAACTATTCGCCTACCTGCTGTGTTATCCCAATCAGGAAGCTGGCAAGTGGCAACTGGTAGATGCACTGTGGCCGGACATGGATGAGGAGCGCGCCGTGCACAATTTACATAATACGGTTTACCGGCTGAAGAAGCTCTTGAAGGAGCATGAACTGGGTCTGGATGTGGGGAAAACAGGAGCGGGCTATCTGCTGGTGACGCTTTTGACCTCCTACGATTTATTGGAGTTTCAGCGTTATATCCCTGCTCTGTCTGATGCACAGGAGGATATAGCGCGTCTGGAGAGTTTGTGTGCGATGTATCAAGGGCATCTGTTTGACCGTAAGGATTATCTGTGGAAGCACCGGATTGAAGAAGAATACTGCAAGCGATTTATGTCTATGGTCCTCAATTTAGGCCGGCTTTGCCTGGCTCGGGAGGATTGGGTTAGCGCAGAGCAGAGGTTAAGCGCGTATTTGGCGCTATATCCCTTTGATGAGAATATTAGTCTCTTGCTGATGAAAGTTTACGCTTCGAGCGGCAAGTGGGAGAGAATGGTCAGATATTACGCTGATTTTGAGAAGAGTTACTGCAGAGAGTATGGAATTGCCCCACCTCGGGAAATGAAGGAAATCGTTGATGCTTATGCTAGAGTCCGACAAGAGTAAATCGTGTTTGTTCATAAGAATGTGGTGCGTGTACTGAACCCTACGAATCAAAGAACCGTCAGCCGGATTAAGGCTGACGGTTCTTTGTTCGTATAAGAGTATTGAGAGAAGAATATTTCTTCAGAGAGATGTGGGATACAACGGGCCGGTGGAGGTATCAAGAGATACCGAGTGCCGAGTTCTTGATGGCATACATCCTCCTTACTTCTGATATATTTCGACATCACTAGCGCGTATTTGAGAGAAATTTGAGAGAATGCATTTCTATAATAGAGCGTAGAGTGTGACTAAAGTCATGTATGGAAAGGATGGTGGCCAAATGCGGCGAAAGGTCGGAGTGGTCATTCTGGCGGTCTTTGCCGTGTTATTGCTGCAGGACCGTGCGTCTATCTCCCGAGCGGAGACGCCGGTGCGTTACGATGCGGAGAGTATTTACGCCTATGCGGAGGAGGCAGTGTTCTATGTGCGGGCGTATCGTGATGACGGTACGTTAAAGGATGTAGGTAGCGGGTTTCTGATTCAGCCGGACGGTACGGCGTTGACCGCCTATCATGTGGTGGAAGGGGCGGCGCGGCTTGGCTGCGTACGGAATGACGGCTCTGAGGCCGCTTGCCGGATCCTGGTTCTGGATGAAGCGGCGGACACGGCGGTGCTGATGTTACCACCTCCCGGCAAGGATAGTCCTTACCCGTATTTGCCTTTGCGCATAGGCCCGGTTAAGCACGGAGAGAAGGTGTTCGCCATCGGGTATCCCATGAAAGGGACGAAGATCATCACCGAAGGAATTGTGAACGCGCCTGGCGTTCCTATTAACGGGAGAGAACGTATCTTGATGTCGGCAACGCTGGTCAACGGCATGTCCGGAGGGCCGCTGGTCGATCAGGATGGTTATGCGGCGGGACTTCTGTCCGGCTCTCTTCGCACCATGAGCGGCATTCATCTAGCCGTGGATGCAGAAACGGTGAAGCGGGTGGTCAGCCGGAAGGGGAGTTAGAGAGGCGGCGCAGCGTCCCAAATCTGCTGTGAAGCGGCGGGTTGCTCCGGCGGTATTTTTACATAGAACTAAAATTCGTACAAGAAGGTGCATGAATGAGAACATGGGCAAAAAAATGCATGTCCGCTGTACTTGCCGCAGTGATGCTGACGGCGGGGGTGCCTTGGTTAGGCGCGGAGCGGGTAAAAGCGGCGGGAAGCTACGAGGATGTGAACATTTTCGGAACCACAATCTATAATCAGAGCACGATAGCCTCCAATCCCCCCGTACCTTATGACAATGAGTATGAAGAGGGCGTAGATACCAGCGAGTATGACGCCTTTATGTGGTTTCAGAGATCGAAGCAGTCTCCACTACCGGGTGTATCTTTCACGATGGATGATAAGGACGATCTTCATGGTACGGATAAGGTCGATGATGACTTTGACGGAACGATTACAGTTTCCCAAATCCCCGGCTTAAAGCAGCTTGCGCTGAGTGGGCAGGGGGAGTTCCGCTTTTTTGTGCGCAATCTGTATGAATCCGACGATGATTTTGTGAGTGCCAAAATATCGACCACTGCCTCGGGTTATCACAAATACGGCGAGGGCGATGATGATAAGTTCAACACCGGTTGGCAAACGCTTGATCCTGACGACGTCATTAATATCAACATTGTGGTGGACGGGTCGGCTACTATGGTGGGTGTCCACTTGTATTTCCGCGACATCTCTAGTCCCACCGTCAAGGACTACATCTTTGATACGACCGGCACACAGCACGACAATTCAAGCATTGCAGAGAATGAGCTGCTGTTGAAATGGGGAGACAAGGTGAATCTGACCTACCCGTTTAGTGAGCCGCTTAAGGCTTATTCCGGAGAAGCCTCCGATCTGAACCGGCACGATCTGTTCACTAATCCGGCTGGCACAGGTTTACCTGCGGCGGGCGAGAACCAGGGCATGAAGCTGCCCGCGGCCACCAATTGGAGTCAGTATACGGACATGCTGAGCTATACCTATGAGGCGGTCAATTACCAGCATACAGGCAATTTGCCCATTATGAATGGCGGCGAGCTGACCGCGCTTCCGTCCGGGATCAACATGAACGACAAATCGCTGAAGCAGAAGATCATCGACGCCGATCTTCACGATGCTGCCGGCAATCCGCTGATTGTCAGCAATTTCGGCCAGCGGGCCGCCGTCTCTGCGGGTGACACCTTCATTCGTGGAAAAACCATTAATCCATTCGATACGACGATTGATCCGGGCAATGCCAATGACGGCTACCGGGTGATCGTCGACGCCGTACCGCCCAAATACAGTTTCGCAGCCAACGGCATTCAGCCGGACATTGTCACGGGAAGCACGCTGAACAAGGGAGACACCCTGGATTTCAAGGTGCGAATGACGGAAGACGTTGTCGCCAAGCAGGGCCTGTCGGCCGACGGGCTGTTCCTGTACTTCAACAATGGCATGAGGGCCTATTATACGGAAGGAGAAAATTCATCCCTATGGACCTTCCGGACGACTGTGACGGAGGACGATCTGGATGTGGCGCTGCTCAAGGTCATTGCCCTAACCCATTCGTCTAGGGCCGGTGACACGCCTGCCTACGCGGACAAGGGCGTGATTCAGGATTACGCCGGTAATCTGTTGATAGACCCGGTAAATACCAGCAAGTCGGCGAACCCTGCGCCTACAGACCCATCCAAACAGGTGCCCAACTCCAAGATTGATTGGGCGAAGCTGTCCATTGACAACACGGACCCGAATTTCAACTATGTTTACGACGAAACGGGAGCAACTGATAACGTGTGGGCCAAATCGGGCAGAATCACCATTGATGCCCGTGATCCTGGAGTAATCGCTCCCGCGCTCGACCCGGATGAGGCCGGACAGACCCGGCCAAGCCGTGGTATCTATCGTCCGCTTAACATGACTAGTTCAGCTGATTCCCCAGGTCTGGGTCTGGTCTACTATTACTGGAGTCAGAGTCCGGATGATCCGCTAGCCGGGAAGGATGCCGACGAGTTCGCGGCGGTCAAACGCTATTCCCTTACAGGGCAGCAGCCCCGGGAGGGTCTGTATCCCGGCGAGCTGGCGGATTTCAATCTGATGGTGGGCAACAACAGCACCAATCTGCTCTCTCCTCCCGCTCAGGCACGTATGGCTGATGGTAGCGGGACCTGGTACTTGCATACATGGACGGCGGATATGACCTGGGATACAGCCCGGGAGCTTATGCAGTACGAGAAGATGAAGACATACAAGACCAGCCATGCCGACACTTACAACGGCTGGATGAATGAGTATAAGGCTAGCCACACGGACGCATCCGATGCAGACGCCGAAACGTATGCGAGCGGCAAAGCCCTCGAAGCAGTAGGCGATTACAATGATCTGTCGCTGTGGACGGCGGCAGACTTCAAGCTTGACGATTCCAACTGGATTTATGGCAAGACCGCCATACTGCTAGACAACAAAGCTCCTGTTCTAGGCGCTTCCATCTCCGGCGTCAACCATACGGCGGTGGTCAAGGCTACGGTTGAGGCGTCGGATGAACATAGCGGCATTGAGCCGGATTCGCTGCAATTTCAGTGGGTCAAGGCGGGTGAGTCGCCCGGCGAGTTAGACTGGCGGGTTGTGCCCACGGACCGGATCGTGACGACTCTGAACCATGTGATTGAAGACGGGGAGTACATTCTCTACCTGAGAACTTCCGACCGGGCAGGCAATACGGCCGAGTTTCAGATGAGTGAGCCTGTTGTGGTCGACTCCACGAGTCAGGTTAGCATCGCTTTCGCGCCCGAAGCACCGGAAGCCTACATCCAGAGCCGCGACATTGAGGTTATCGTTAGCGGAACGGGAGTGCAGGAACTGCTGTACGCCTTCAGTCCATCGGCCGTCCGGCCGGCGGATAATCTCTACCAGACAACGGTGGTGGAGGCTGTCTATGAGGGCGAAAGCGTTACGAAATCAGTCTACAGCAGCGTTGTTGCAGCAGTGTACGGCCTGAATGGATACCAGTACCTGCATGTACGGGTCAAGGAAGACGGGACCGACCGCTACTATGAATACAGTTCACTGTATCGGTTCGACAATGCCGCCCCTATAGTGTCGTTCAGCCTGAACGGCGTAAGCTATCCTCGTTCTGCCTATACGGTGCTTGTGACGGCAACCGATCTGTACACTCCGTCCGGCACATCCGTCCAGTACCAGTGGGTACCTGAGAATGCCGCTCCGCCAGATGAGTCTTCCGCCGGCTGGATACCGCTTCCGGCTGACGGCAAGGCGGTTCTTGACAGCGATCTGCTGGCTCCGGGCACATCGGCAGGCTTTGTTCTGTATGTATACGCCCGGGACGGACTGGGCAATGGAGCCGTTACGCACACAGGAACATTCCACTTGTTCCGGGCGGATACCTCCCCTGTGGAGGTTCTGCAATCCGATCTGATTGCATTTCAGAGCAAAGCTGGCGAAGAGAGCAAGGCGACTTTGCAACTGGAGCTGAAGAGCGTCTCTAAGGACGGTTTCCAATACTCCGTCTCCAGCGACAACGGTGCCACATGGAGCGTGTGGAGACCGTACACGAACTTTGTGCAGGTTACCGTGGCGCAGTCCGCTCCCGAGCAGCTTCAACTGAAGGCCAAATTCCGCTCCCCCTCGGGAGTGGAGAGCAGTCCTGCAGCCATTGATACGAGCCAATACGATGCGGCGGCTGATCCGCTGTATGCTCTGGCCTCTTACAGTACACTGAAGCCTACGAAGAGCGGGGGCATTTCACTTAGCATCGCCGTGTCGACAGGAATAAAGGTGACCCCTGCGGCGGATAATCCGGCTCTTGCGGAGCGGGTCAAGGGCAACAATTTCAAAATTTCGCAGAATGGCCTCTACACCTTTGACCTGGTAGACCTGACGGACCCAGAACGTACAGCGGAATTACTGGCTGTGGTGAGCAACATCGATTTGACCTCGCCGGAAGGAGTCGTTGAATACAACATCACCGGTCCGACCAGGGGGAATGTCACCGCCAAGCTTATCGCTTCTGAGCCGGTGCGCATGGTGAACAATGGCGGAAGAGACAGCTACATTTTCAAAGATAATGGCTTGTTTACCTTCGAGTTTGAGGATGAAGCGGGGAACACGGGCTCTGTTACGGCGACCGTCGCTAATATTGACAGAACCCCGCCGGAAGTGTCGCTGGTCAAGACCTATGCCTACGGGGTGGGCGGCTCCAAGTTTTTCAAGACCCTTTTGGATGATCAGGGAAATGTTGTGCTGGCTGTGGGGGTTGTGCTTACGGTAGGGAAAAGTTCCCCTGGAAGCGAGAATTTCCAGGTGGTGCAGGGCAAAAATCCAACGGTTCTTCTAAAGAATGATCCGGTCCGGATCATCGTGCAGGATCCGCAGGGCAATACCACGGCTCTGGAGGAGAACATTGAGAGCATTGCTCCCGGACTGGGGCAGCCCCGGATCAGCCAAGAATTTGTGGATGAGAACGGGCAACCACTGGCTTCAAGCAAGCTGGTGGTCATTGGCGGCAAGACCTATGCCAAGGGAGCGGTGAAAGTGACGCTGAGTGGCCTGATCGATGAGCCTAACCAGATGTTCGCGGGAGCTGTACCGGTGATTCAGGGGAACGGCTATGCCAACAAGATCAGTGGCGCAGACGGCAGCTATTCCTATTCCGCTACCTACCATGCCAACGGCAGCACCAGAACGGTGCTTAGCGATCTTCTGGGCCGAACTGTTGTTTCATCTATTCAGGTGGATGGGCTGGATAATTCGGCGCCGGAGATCAAGTTGAAGCATCCCGTGACTGCTGTGGTCCGGGGTCAGAAGGATTTTGATCCGCTGCGGGATCTTGGCGGCTACAGCGTCTCAGATGATGTATCCACTGCGGACAAACTCAAGGTCACAGTTAGCAAGGTCGATCTAACCCGGACCGGCAAGCAGACCGTCACTTATACCGTTACCGATCAAGTGGGCAATACAGCAAACACCACGCAGGAGGTTGTGGTCATGAATGACAGCGGGCTGCTTATTACCGGCAACGGACAGGTACTGTCCTCCAACTTGGCGGAAACCGTGTTGTTCGACACCAACCGAATTACCTTCAGCGTGCTTGGCTATGACAAGATGAACGTAAGCGGGAATGAGCTTGTCAATGAGCAGGCGACGTACACCCTTCTGTATCACTCCGGATTGTACCGGGAAGGTCAGATGAAATATATCGCTGAGGAGATACCGCTTAAAGAGCTGACGGCGAATCAATACCAGGTCGTTTTCCCGAAAACAGGCTGGTATACCATTATCATCAGAACACAGGAGAGAGAGCGGGAGATCGTCTCCTTCTTTATCGGCGGCATGGAATTATAAGCAATTCATAAGTGGCTATGCCGAAGGATAAAGCCGGGCGAACGGGAGAGGCGGAAAATAGCCTCTCCCGATGTCGGCTTTCTTCTTAAATTCTAAGAATGAAGGGGTCAAGATTGATGAGAGGAATAAAGCAGGCGATCACGGTTTTACTGGTAGTGCTCCTCACCTTTGGTTCTCCTATCTCGGCGTTTGCCAATGAGATCAGCAAGGCAGATACAACGGTTCTGAGCAACACCCTCGTCAAGGTAACCGTCAATAATGATACGGGGCGCTTCGCCATTCGCACAGTCGACGGCCAACCGATCCGCAAGAAGGATCAGAATATTAACATGATGTTCAAGGGGGACGATCCGGAAACTTCCTTTACAACCTTCCGCATTGACGGAACGGATTATATCTTTGGCAATCCGTACAAGTTCGGTGCAGCGTTCTTTTCGGAGATCAGCACTCCCCAGATTGTACAGAATACCGACGGAACCAAGCAGATTGAAACGGTATGGACGATTAAGGGCATCCAGATCAAGCAGATCATCAAGCTGTATATGAACACTTCTGATGTGATGAATGCCGGCAATGTGAATGTAAGCTATCTCGTTGTCAATAACACAAAATCCACGGTAGAGGTAGGCTCTCGTATTCTGCTGGACACCATGGTCGGCAGCAACGACGGTCCGGCCTTTCAAGTGGGCAAGGTCTACAAGACTCCACTGCAGGTAGAGCGGAGACTGGTGGACGAGGATAAGCTTCCTCCCGGTATTGGCGAGGATGAGAAATCGCTCTATACGCTGCCGGCTTATTGGGTCATGAAAGACAAGTATGACAGCACCGACCCTCTGGCGACTAGCGCAGTGGCGTATGGATTCAACAACTTTTCCGAGAATGACATCAATATCGTGAATGAAATGGTAGTAGGCCACTGGAGCAAAATGGCCAACACCAAGTGGGACTATGAAGTCAATCCGAACCTGGATTTCACTACGGACACGAACGACTATGGCTCGGCAGATTCAGCGGTTGCGCTGTACTGGAATCCGGATACCATTGCTGCGGGTGCTGTACACAGCTATGAAACGGTATACGGTCTGGGGGAAATTGTGCAGCCGGACAAGGCATTTTCTATCCGTTATATCGATCCTGTGAATCAGTTGGCGACTCTGGAGGACAGCAGCGGCTATGAGAACGAAGGCGTCTTTGATATCACAGCCGAAGTGGAGAATCTGGAGGCCTTCAACACGGAGCAATCCAGCATCAATGTCAGTCTGCAGCTCGATAACGCGCTCAAATTCGTCGATGTGGATACGAGCGGGAAGATCAAGCGGGATGCCAGCGGAAAGATCATGACCCGAACCGGCAATTCGCAGACCGCGATCTTCCGCAAGGAAGCGACGCCAGCGGAGGCGCAGCAGGGCATACAGCCAAAGTTCAAGCCCGGAGAGACGGTTACGGCCTCCTTCAAAGTCATCGCCACAGGCAAGGCCTGGCCGACAACGCCGGAATATTTGATGTCTGTCAGCAGTCCAGAGACGGAAGCCAAGCTGGAGAGCATCCAGGATGAAACGGTCAAGGCACAGTACAAGTCGAGTAAGGCCAATTTTGTGCTGCTGCCGCCTGTCGGCAAAGCTACATCAAGCTATGTATACGCGATGTCACCGGAAGAAGTGTATACCTCCGATGTGAAGTATATTACCCTCAACTTGTCCAACATTGAGGCGTATAACACCGGAAACGCTACAACGGACCCCAATTTCGACCTTTATTTCAAAGAAGTCGCCACCGGCAACCGGTACAAAGTGCCGGTGAAGGATTCGGTCATTCTCCAGCCCGCCAATGACGGGCAGGTAGGGGATATGCGGGTCACCTATCGAACCGGGGAACTGGTAGATAAAGATGGCAATGTCCTGAAGAATGATGACGGCGAGGAGCAGAAGGATCTGGGGCCGGATTTACCCCTTGGCGAATATCAGGTCGAGATCGACTATAAGGACTCGGCGGATACTGCCGGTCTGTATGATCTGACCACCAGCCAGCGGTTTGTCGTCAGTGATAACGAGGAAACGCGGATTAAAAAAGCGAGTATTCTAGCCATCGTCAAGAGAACCTTCGACCTGACGACTCCATATGACAACACCAATAAGAGCGATTTGGAGGAAGCTTACGCAGAGGCGTTCCCGGGGTATACGCTTCCCGGCCAGGCGGCCTATGCGGGGCTGAAAAGCTCTTTTACTACAGCTATGAATGCTATGGTACTGGGTGCCAAAGTGACAGATCCGGAATTTGGCGGAGAGTATTTGGCGCAGGCGGAGGAGATTCCCGCTTACCATCTGGAAGCCTTCGAGAGCGAGGAAGACCTGGAGGCATTCAAGGAGAGCCTGGCTGAAGAAGACAGCGGCACGGGCAGCGCTGAGGATGAGGAAGCATCCGGTGACGAGGTGCTGCTGGAAATTCGCGGGATGATCAACCAAATCGGCAGCGGTGATGACGCCGAGTACGTGGTGGATACGAAGAGCGAGCCAGCCATCATCAACAATGCGGTGGCCTATGAAGGCAAAGACATGGTATTTGCGAGTGGCAAGCTCAATGTGCTGGGAATTGACAACGTAATCGATACGGAGAAAACGCCCTTTTTTGATACATTGAGTGCAAAAGGAGACGGAACCCTGAGCGTGGCGGGTAGCGGCTTTGTCTTTTTCAACGGCGAATGGACGCTGGATTTCTTCAATGGTTTCAATAAATCGCTGACCCAGGGGGAAAGCGACGACGAAGCGGACGAGGAAGAGGAGCAGAAGAAAGAAGATGAAGGCGGGGGCGAAGAAGACGATTCGCTAAACGGGACTTTGACATGGGCAGCGGGAGCTTTGGCCGATCGGCTGAATCCTTTGCGCCAGCTGATGATCCCTGATGTGTATTTCAACCAGCGAAGCCTGTTCGCTGCTCCAAGCTTCTCAATCAACGGCTTTGGCATGAAGTTTAACGATTATATCCTGCGTCCAGGGGGGATTTCGTTCGGCGGCGGCATCAGCTTGAAAATTGTGGAGTCGGAGATCAAGAATGTTATGTTCAATGATAACGGTTTTGTGGGGATTGACGCCAACCTCAAATTCGATCTGAACGAGGATATCGGACTGGTTTCCAAGCCCAAGGAGGGCGATGAGGAAGAAGGCGACATGCCATCAGGTGAAATCACAATTGTTCATTATGTGCAAGAAGTGGAGGATGTGTCCAATACCTATGGCATTAAATTCAACGCGACTGTAAGCAGCGTGGGTGTAGGCGTGGAGCTTGCCTTCAAACAGGTGGCGGACAAGCGGATTCTGCCGGATGCCATCGGCTTCGAGGCGGATCTTGGCGATCCGGGCGTGCTGATTACTGGCGCGACCTATCTGACCGGCATCCGGGGGGCGATCCGCGAGCTGGCGGATACGATTGCCGGTGAAGGCGATGTGCCGCTGACGCTTGAGGCCGGTGCCGATATCACCTTTGGGGTAGAGCCGGCTACGTTCTACGGCAGCATCGACATGACACTCAAGAAGTCGGGAATCAAGCTGGTCGGCAAAATGGACTACAGCCCTTCACCCGAATCGGAGAAACTGGCCATGCTGACCGAAGCCAAGATTGCGGCCCAATGGATGACGCCATGGTTCGTCAGCGCCTCGGCGACGGTAGACGTTCTGGGCTGGGATGTGATTGTCGGCAAAGCCTCCCTGTTCGTCGGGGAGAATCTGATCAAGAACCGGATTGATTTTGAAGGCTTCGTAGGCGCGAAGCTGCAGATTCCTTCCGATGTACCAATGGTTGGCGGAATGCCGCTGGCCGGTGTATCACTGGGTGTAAACAATGACAAAATGTGGGGCAGCTTTGCTATCCTGTTCATCAATCTGGGCGTAACTTATTATTTTGACGGCGATATTGAATTCGGTACCTCCGGCGAGAAGCTTCCGGATGGGCTGCTCTACTTGCAGGTTCAGGACACAGAAACCGGGCCCAAGCTGGTCGTATTCGGTCAGGGGGCGGAAGCGGTGGCCACTTCATGGGTAACGAAGGAAGACGTGCTGCATGAAATTGAGTATCACAGCCTCGCCGATGGTGTGAGTCTTCTGGACAACGGGTTGCTGGATGTGGGCATCGGCGGCATCAAGGTGTCTGACGATGGCAAGCTTCATGAAATTCCAATGTCGGCAGTGAGCGGAAACGCGATCCTGGAAGTGCAGTATTACGGTGATTCCGTGCCGCAGCTTGCACTAAAGGACAACAGCAGCCGCGATTACAAGATCATCTATGATGAACGTAAAATCAACGATCCGAACGCCAATGCGTTCACCCAGGAAATCGCCGGGCAGAACGAAACGATCCGAAAAGCATATATTGCCATTCCAGCCAGTCGGGCCGGCAGTGGTACTTGGAAGCTGTATGCGGATCAGACGGTGGAGACTCGGTTGTTCAACATCCCCGAGGTGTCCAAGCTGGATGAGGTCAGACTGGATCAGGACAGCGCAGACGCGAACGCCTTCACCGCTTCATGGAAGGTATCTAGTGCCAAGCCGGATGATACGATCAACCTGTATCTGACGAAAGATGCAGTGCTGCCTCCCACTTCCGCGGACGGAGCGATTATAGCGCCCGGAGATGCGGGCGTGCTGATTGCGAAGGACCTGTTGGTGGATCAAGGGGGTGGCGTATCCGGCAGTGTCACTTCGGGCAGCACCCGGATCGACGCTACCCAGGTTTCATTGCTTGGAGCAACGGAAGATATCAGAGGCCTGATGGCCCAGGGAGATTATTATCTGCGGGCGGAGCTGCAATCCTCCACAACCTTCGGAACGAAGACAAGTGCGGACAAGTTCAAGCTGGTGGACCCACTTGCTCCAGATGAGGTTAGCGACGTGGTGGTCAAGCCTGCGGGCAATGGATATTTCGAGTTGTCCTTAAAGCCTGCGGTGAAGAAGCCGGGGCAGACCGATTACGAGCATAGCTACAGCATTGAGGTGCTTCAGCAGAAGGACGGGAAGCTTGCAGAGTACGAGAATTTCAGCTCCCTTCTGTTCACTGAGGAGGAATTACAGCCGTACTGGAATGAGCAGAGCGGCAAATATGAAGGCATCCGGCTTGGCGGCTGGACGCCGACCTCCAAGTCAAGCCAGGTGGATCATTCCAGCCTGGAGGGCAAGGCGGTCGAAGGCGATTCGCTCAACTACAAGGGGCTGAAAGTCGGGGAGAAGTATGTCGTTGGCGTATCTGCGGCGGTGAAGCCGGACAAGGATGCGGACAAGAATGAGAATCTGCATTATTCCAAGCGGGTGGATACAGCAAACACGCTGCTTCCGGTTCCGGCGAAGCCCGTTCTGTCTATACAGGGCGTAGGTTCAACCCAGATGGGGACGGCAACCGCCGCTTATGCGGAGGCACTAAGCAGCGCTAAGAAACAGAGCGTTAAGGTAGTTTCCGATCAACAAAATGTGGAGGTGGAGGCGATTTATGACGGCAAGTCGCTCGGCAAAGTAGGGCTTGCAGACCATTCAGCCGGGAGCGCCGGAACGCTGGACTTCTCCACCTTCACTACGGACGGCACTTACGCAGTGGAACTACGGACGAGAAACAAGACGACCGGCGATTTCACTATTACCATGTTGTATTTGACCGTGGACACTATTGATCCGGTTCTGTACATTGATACTCCGCTTCCGGGAACACGAACGGCCGGCGGCAAGATCAGGGTATCCGGACAGACGAGCAATGATGCTGTGCTGAAAGTGAACGGGCAGCCAGTAACGGTTGGGAAAAATGGACGCTTTGACGGCGAAGTCACTGCGACTGGCACTGAGCCGACGCTGAATTTGACGTTTGAGGCTGTAGACCGGGTCGGCAACAGCAACAGCGCCTCTGTCGTGCTGACCAATGGCGGATATCAGGTGCCAGTTGGCCTGATTTTGCGGAAAGTGACCAGCCTTGGCGTTAAAGATGAGCGGCAGCTGGAAGCTTTCCTGCGGGTACAGGTCGGCAAGGATGCAAACGGCAATGCTCAGTACAAGGAAGTGCCTGTAGCCGACAGTGATCTGGCGAAGCTGACCTACTCCTTGTATACGGGAGAAGCCGCCGAAGTATCTGAAGACGGAAAGGTGAAGGGATTGGCCGAAGGCTCGGCGATTGTGTCCGCAGATTATAAGCTGTCGGATAGCAAGTCGCTTCAAGGAATGACGGTAGTAAATGTAGTGACCGAAATCATGGTCTATACCTCGGCTATTTCCGGCAATGGAGCGGCTACGAAGGTCAATGTGTTGTCGGCGGGAGACATAAACGACTCCAAGCTGGTCTACAAGGTGTATCCTGCGGCGGACGGCGTTACGATTGCTCCACGCTACAAGGATGACGTAAGCGGCTGGACTCTTCTTCCTGACGACGGTGTTATTCCGGCTGTCAGCGGCGTCCGGATTGCCGTAGCCAAGCGCCCGGACGGCGGCAAGCAGGCCCTGGCGGTATCGGCGTTAATGCCGGCGGTGCTGTGGAGTGATAGCGGAAGCGGCTCCGGCACAGGTGGCGGCGGTGGTGGTGGCGCAGGTGGTAGCGGAACAGGTGCAGGTGGCAGTGTGGGCACCGGCGGCGATTCTGGTATTCTCGTCGGCGGCTCCGCAGTTAAGGCGGAGAAACTGGATAACCGTCTGGTTGCCAGAATCTCCGACACCGGCGACGGCACATCCAAGACTCTGCTGATTGAAGGCAAGGATACAGCGGTCAGCGGATATGAATTCGCTATTGATCGCAAAGTGCTGGCGCAGGCAGCCGATCGCGGGCAATTGCTCCGCATAGCTCTGCCTTTTGCGGAGCTGTCCTTCCCTTCCGGTGCGGCGGCAACAACCGGCGAAGACCTGAAGATCGCCATCGACAAGAACAGCAGTAGCCGGAAGGCAGAGTTGGCGCAAATCGCCAAGACGCTAGGTTCCACTCTGCTGGGCGAGGGCGATGGAGTTACCTTTGATATACAGGAGTCCGGCATTTACAAGAACCGTTCGGTTGCGGCGAAGGTGGCTGTGCCCGATACGATTGCGGCAAGAGACATTACGGCGGTTGTGCTTCGGGATAGCAGCGGAAGCTGGACTACGGTGCCTTGGTCCCTGGATATTGTCAGCAACAAGGTATATGTCAATCTGACTTTGACTGGGAACGGAAGCATTGGTTTTATCAGCAAAAGTCCGACGTTTGCCGATGTGAGCGACACCCACTGGGCCAAGACGACGATCCAGGAGGCGGCGGCTAAGCTGTTCATGCAGGGCCGCTCCGAAGAGCGGTTCGAGCCGAACACCCGAATCACTCGTGCAGAGTATCCTGCAGTATTGCTTCGGGTACTGGGGCTGATGAACCAGCAGGAGCAGGTTACATTCGCCGATGTGAAGACGGACAGCTGGTACAACCGCGCTCTATCCATTGCCGTCAAGAATGGATTGGTTACCGGCTTCGCGGATGGGAATTTCCACCCGAATGAGGAGATTTCCCGGCTGTCGGCCATGGTGATGGCCGGCCGGGCGGTGAAGCTGCTGGGAGTGGACAAGCAGGTCACGAATGCGGAGGCTGCTGCCATCCTAGCGAAGTTCAAGGATGCGGAATCTATTCCGGATTGGGCCAGAGATGCAGTTGTCCTGTGCGTCAAGCAGA
This sequence comes from Paenibacillus monticola, assembly GCF_009664975.1. GTDB lineage: Bacteria > Bacillota > Bacilli > Paenibacillales > Paenibacillaceae > Paenibacillus_AQ > Paenibacillus_AQ monticola. The sequence continues at coordinate 673,256 of NZ_WJXB01000003.1, read as the reverse complement.
ATCTGATCTCGGGACAGGACGGTTCCCTTCTCCCTGACGGTGCACTCACCCGCGCCCAGGCTGCGGCCATTGCCATCAGACTAGGTGATCTTGTACCGGTAGGCACCCCGTAAGGAGTACGGAAGAGGTAATTATATTCAGAGAGCGGGAAGGTGACCTATGCTATTTTCAAAAAAATGGATCAAGCTGTTATGCTGCGCGTTGCTGCTGGTTCCCCTGCTGCCCGCAGGAGAATCGGCGGAAGCCAGCGGCGGAAGCTGGGGGGACCATGCGGATATAAGCTGGTATGAAACCAATTATTCTACTTATATCATCGATTCGGCGGCCAAGCTGGCGGGAGTCGCCAGGCTGGTTAATGACGGAACTACCGATTTCAGCGGCAAAACAATTCAAATTGCAGCCTCCGATTCCCTGTCGTTGGCTGATTACGATTGGGTGCCGATTGGCACCGCGGAGCATCCGTTCAAGGGAATTCTTATCGGTCAGGCCGGGCATAGCACGGCTCTGACTGGCCTGAGCGTTATGGACAGCGTGTATGGGGGGCTGATTGGCCGCATGAGCGGGGCCACGGTCGGTCGGTTTACGCTGTCGGGCAGTATTCAGAGCACGGTCTCCGGCGATGCGGCCGTGGGCGGAGTTGCCGGTTACATGGATGAAGACAGCACGATCCTGGATGTGACCAGCGAGGTTTCCATTCAGGTGGCGGGAACAGTCACGGGCAACGTATATGCCGGAGGGATCGTCGGCAGCGGTTCGGGGATGCTGTCCAATGTGGCCAACCACGGCAGTATCGCGCTCAGCGGCTCTTATTGGGGCATGGCAGGAGGCATTGTGGCTTCAACCAACGCTGGCCTGACGCTGAAGAAGAACGAGAACACCGGCCCCATCAGCGTTACGGGCAGCGTCTACAAAGCCGATGCCGGAGGCATTGTCGGACTGGCGTCCGCACCGCTATTCATGGCAGAGGAAGAGACCTTCATGCGGAACAGCGGACGGATTACGCTCCTGGATATCGGGAGCGGATCGGCTGGCGGGATTATGGGCCGAGTGGCAGCGGATACCTTCGTCACCTTCTCCGCTCAGACCTCGAACTCCGGGGAGATCCTCGTGAATTCCGAGACTGCGTCTGCGGGCGTATCCGCCGGCGGTTTGGTCGGAGCTTATGAAAATACCGATGGGCTGAATTTATCTATCCCCTTTGTGCAGACAGCGCCTGCCATAGTCAACAAGGCAGGCCAGCGGACATACACTGGCAGCATTGTCGGCAGCGTGGCCGGCGATTTCACCTTGGGGTACAGCGTACTTAACAGCTCGCCTCTGACGACCGGTGGCTCGTCGGAGGTGTACACCGGAGGCATAGCCGGCAAGGTGGAAGGCGCGGCCACGTTCCAGGCAGGCGTCAGGAATCAGGCCGCAATTCAGGTAGAAGCTTCTGGTAACGGTGTGTATACCGGTGGATTAGTCGGCTTCTCAGGCCAGCGCCTTTTGTTCCACAGCAATGCTGCAGCAGCGTATGGCAACACCGGCCGCATTGCCGTAACCGGCACGGCCTCCGATGTGCATACCGGAGGCATTGTCGCGAACCGCAACTATCACAAGGTGGCGAGTAATGTCTCCAGCGAAGGGGACATTGAGGTTACGGCAGCCAGCAGACTTTATACCGGTGGTTTTGTCGGGAATGTGTCGGTCGGCGACTCCGGGATAGAAGGCGAATCCTACGGTGGCAAAATCACGGTAGCCTCCATCGCATCCGGCACTGACAATCAGGTGTACACCGGTGGCATCGTAGGATATTACGGGCTGGGCGGCGTGATCGCCGATTCAATTTTCTCGGGCGAGATTAAAGTTACAGGGGGCAGCGGCGTTCATACCGGCGGCGTGGCCGGCTATACGACGGGAGGCGGCGTGATCGCTGGTGCGACAATCGGCCGCACGGCGAAGACGCCGGCTCTGATCCAGTCGAGCGGCAATGTTGGCGGCGTGGCAGGTTACGTGGACGGCATTATTCAGTCAGCGGCGGTAAAATATACGGAAATACGCACCTACGGAAACGGTGGTGCGGCGGGCGGCATCGCGGGTACGGCCCTTGGACGGATCATGGATGCGGACATAGGCGACGCGTATTCTGATAGTACTGACAGTGTGCATGTCTCCACGGACGCTGCCGATTCGGTGGCGGGCGGTGTCGTTGGCGAAGGACGAGGCACCTTGGTGCTGGGGACGGCTACGGTCAACAGAATCAGCTTGTCAGCAGGACCACAAGCCCTTCGTTCCAGTCTGGGCGGCCTGGCGGGCAAGATCTCTTCCCAAGCCACGGCAAGTGTGCAGGGAACGTCGTTCGTAATCCGGAATATAGCGATTACTTCGGCCGCCGACAACAATGCAATCGGCGGTGTAATTGGAGACAACGGCATGGAACTTGATTCGGATACCCTGCAGCCGGTATCTGGAATTTCCATCGACGCCCAGGGCGATCATTCGGACCTGGGAGGAATTGTGGGCAGAAACAGCGGCCAGCTGACAGAATTGACAGCGATGGATTTAGCCATCAAGACCGTCGGCAGCGTCAATCGAATGGGCGGGGTGGCCGGATTTACATCGGGTGCCATTAGCAATCCTGTTATTGCCCCGGGCGACGGCCAATTGCAGCTTGCCGCAGAAGGGCCAAACACCGCTGTGGGCGGCGTTGCCGGAGGAACCAGCGCTGGAGCTGCTGTGAGCGGCAACGGAACGGACAGCAACGTGTCTGGACTGACCGTTACCTCTACGAAATCGGCAAGTGGTTCACGAATAGGCGGCATCGTGGGAGACAGCAATGCCTCCGCGATCCGGCGTGTGGTTGTAGAGAGTCCTGTGTTGAATGCACTGGGTCCGGACAGTATGATCGGTGGACTGGTCGGCCAGATTATCGGCGCGGACGTAGAACAATCCGTTGTCAGAGGGGTTCTCCCAGACTATGCCATGGTGAATGTGTCCGGCAGCGGGGTTAGAGCCGGAGGCTTGGTCGGACGGGCAGAAAATGCGGTCCTCACCGGCAGCGGCGTGACGGTTCCAGCTACCGAGAATCTTCTTCTGACCGGGACGGCAGCGGCAACTGGGCTTTATGCGGGCGGCATTGTGGGCTACAACGTGGATAGTGCGATCGAGCAGATGTCCGGCTCCACTGTCAAGCTTGCATTAAAAGGAACCGGGACTATTGCCGGCGGCGTGGCCGGCTATAATCGGGGTATGGCCGGCTATGGTCACCCTGCCGCTTCCAGAGTGCTGAAGGATAACTTGATGAGTTCTCTGTCGATAGTCCTGTCGGCTTCTGCCGCTTCCTCGATTACCGGTGGTCTTGTCGGCTTGAATGATGTCAGAGGCGATGAAGATCCCGCAGTGGCTGTAGCTTCTTCCATAAGCTCCATTCAGGACAGCAAGCTGATCGGGAGCATCGCGGTACACGGACCTTCTTCGGTAACTGGCGGCCTGGTCGGCGAGAACCGGGGCTTCATAGCCAAGAACAGCATTAGCAGTCTTCTTCCCGTTGTGTCTGACGGTGGTAACGGCCTGGTCGGCGGACTCATCGGCAGAAACACCGGAACGATCTATTACATGTCTTCCAAAGCGGTTTTATCCGCTGGCGGCATATCTACTATCATCGGTGGACTGGTCGGCGAGAATACAGGCCGAGTCGCCTCCTCCTATATCGAAGCTGATCTGAAAAGTGATCTGGCCGGCACGGCGGGTAGCTATTCCCTTCTGGGCGGTCTGATCGGCAGAAACAGCGGCAGTGTGGACAAGAGCTTTACAATGTCAAAAGTAACGGGTGACGGGGCCTATACGTATGTTGGCGGTCTGATCGGTGAGCATTCCGGCTCCGTTGTCAATTCCTACGCAGGCAAGGATGTATCCGCCAGTGGAAAGGGCTCCTATAGTGGTGGTCTGATCGGACGGATAACGACGGGAACAGTGGCAAGTAGCTACTCCGCCGGCCGGATCACCGGAGACAAGGGCGCGTATCCAGGCGGCTTGGTAGGATACTATGCCAGCGCAAGCAAGAAGCTCATTGACGATACGTATTATGTCAAGGATGAGAGTCTGTCGATCAACAGCGGAGTCTTGGATTTTGGCGGGGGAATCTATAATGAACTGAACAATTACGCCCGCTTGAGTCCTATCCTTTCCTCAGCTCTGGCCGACCGTAAAGCATTTCCGGCATTGTCCGGCTGGACGTTCGGTAGTTCACCCTGGCGGTATAGTTCAGCTGGCGCTGATTACAAATACCCAGAGTTGAACCTGAGTGCTGATGCAAGCGATGGAGACGGTGTTTCGCCAAGCATGAATTTGAACTGGTATACCCAAAATCCTGAGTCGTTGCGCTTTACCATCAAGACGGAGGAAGAACTGACAGGCCTCGCAGCGATCGTTAACGGTACGGCGGCAGATGTCGCGCCGTTCAATTTCATCGGCAGAACGATAGACGTGATGGGGCCGATCGGTATCAGAGCCTCACGATGGACCCCTATTGGGGCGGATGTCAGTCATGCTTTTGAAGGAACGTTTAACGGCAATCATAACTTGATCGGTGATTTCAGAGTGACTGAAGGAGAATATGCGGGGCTATTCGGTGTCATAGGAAGCGATGCTGTTGTCCAGCAAGTCTCTGTAGCGCCCCTCTCTTTAATCGGCAACAGCTATGCTGGAGCCTTGGCGGGATTGAATCTGGGCAAGGTTGAGCAGGTGGAAGGAAGCTTGTCAGGCGGCGCCGAGGTTGTTGGCGGGACGGTAACCGGAGGTCTTATCGGCCGAAATGAAGGTCAGGTCTCTGGCTTGTCGATGACGATCAGTGAAGGAAGCAAGGTGTCCAGCAATGCTGATGGAGCATATGTGGGCGGGCTGATCGGCGATAGTCGCTCTGGCCTTGCCCAAGGCAGTCTGAAATTGGTGGCCGGAACTATTGAAGCCACAGGCGACAATGCGGCTGTAGGCGGTCTTGCAGGAAGAATGAACGGCGACCTCACAGCAGCGTCCCTTTTCGTGCAGGATGGAGGGAGAATTGTAGGGGTAGGCCAAGACAGTATGGCCGGTGGTTTGGTCGGTGTGGCAGAATCCGGAACGGCCGACGGACTCAACGTCAGCTTGTCTGCCGGAGGCGTGCAGGCCCCGGCTGCGGGTTCCATTGCCGGGGGGCTGTTCGGCCGTTCGGCAGCTGGACAGGTGATCCGCAATGCCAAAGTGCAAGGTGACCAGACTCCCGGAGCGGTCATCGCAGCAAACGCGGTAGCCGGCGGCATCGTCGGAATTAAGACCGGTCTTGGCGGTAACACGTTTGAAATAGAGGAAGTCGAGGTTCGGGATGTGACGATTGCCTCGGCGGGTGAAGGTGGGATTGTGGGCGGTATTGCCGGCAAGCTGGCTGATGCCGCGCTGAAGGAGACGGTATTCAGCGGAACCCTCTCGACAACAGGCAGCGGTGCTACAGTCGGTGGTATCGTCGGCCAGGCGAAGGACTCAATTCTGTACAAGCTGGAATCTTCGCCGCAGATTAAGGTGAGCGCATCGGCCGGTGTACTTGCAGCCGGTGGTGTTGCCGGAACGCTGGAATCTTCGAAGAGAGACACTCCATTGGATTTCGGACTGCTGGTGCCGCTGTACCCTGGGATATATGAAGCGAAACTTCCTGCAGGAACAATCTCAATCGACGCGTCCGGTCAGACGGCGGAACTGTATGCCGGCGGCATTTCAGGGAAGTTGGATTCCGTCTCCCTGTACAATTCCTCCTCCGCGGTCACCCTTGAACTGAGCGGAGCGAAGACAACGACGGCGGGCGGGGCAGTCGGCTATGCCGAGGACAGCCGACTGGTCGGAATTGACACAGGAAGCCAAATTCAGGCTGAAGACAGCACAAATTATAATGTGGGAGGCCTGGCGGGGCAGTCGTCCGGTGGCAGCATTTCCTATGCCCGCGCGGAAGCGGCAGCCAACAAGCCAATCGTTATTGGAGAGAGCGTCGCGGCCGGCAGAACGGAATCCGATGCCCATATCGGCGGGTTCATTGGGCTGGCGGACGGTACGGATATTTATGCCTCCTCTGCCACTCCGGATATTCGGATGGACAGTATCAATCCGTATACCACCGTCTACGCTGGCGGCTTCGCCGGTCTCTTGGGAGAGACCGGAAGCGGCACAATTTCGTTAGCATACGCGGCGGGCCGGGTTACAGTTAGTGGGGCAGCCGGGGTTTATGCTGGCGGCTTCGCCGGCACGGTCAATCAGTATCGTATTGAGCAGGCCTACGCCACGGGGAATGTGTCCAACAAGGCCTTTGATGCCAGAGGCGGAGGTTTCGCCGGAGTTATTTACCATGGAAGCGAAATTAAAGACGCTTATGCAGCCCAGGAACAGGTCAATGTTGCCGGAAGCAATGGGGCAACCCGTTCCTATGCCGGAGGTTTTGCCGGTTACAATGACGGCAGCTTGTCACGTGTGTATGAGCGAGTATCTGCGGTTTCGGCTGTGGCCGGAGGCTCCAACTCCTACATGGGCGCTTTTATCGGCTATAATTTCCGGAATGCTCTAATAGACAACTCCTATTATGAAGGAAGTCTGGCCCCCATCGGGCATGATACAAGCAGCGACGGGCAGAGCGGAAATCTAAAGCAGCTGTCCATTGCCGAATACAGTCAGCCGCAGGGATGGAATTTCTCGGGCAATGACCCGATATGGGGCTTTGTCGATGGAGAGCAGCCTTATGCTCCGGCGCTGATGGGCATTTCCAACTGGCGCTTCTTACCTGACCTGAACGTGCTTACCCATGCCGACAAGAATCAGACTGCGTTCACGGCGGGCACCGCGGAAGAATTGGCGGGATTGGCGCTTCTCTACGATGATGGCGGTGCTGAGTATGCGCTGTTTGATCTGGCTGCAGACGCACCACTCGAAATCGACAGCATCACGCTGACAGGAGATATTTCCCTGGCTGCCAAGCCGTGGCTGCCTGTGGCGAGCTTTAAAGGTGTGCTGGATGGCAGCGAGCACGTCATTTCCGGATTGAATTATCGTACCGATGCATTCGACCACTCCGGCCTAGTCGTTGAGAATTACGGTACGATCACCAATGTGAAGCTGCAGGATGCGGCCTTAACCGGGAAGCTCAGTGCCGGCGTTGCAGCCGGAGTGAACCAACCGGAGGGGATCATCAAGAATGTGACAGTAAGCGGCGGCAACGTATCTTCTGCGATGGCCGGAGGCGTAGCCGGTGATAATCAGGGCCGGCTGACTGGCGTTGTTGTGGAGAACCTGAAGGTTACGGGCAAAGAGTATGCCGGTGGAGTAGCAGGCAGCAATAACGGCCAGATAGAAGACGTCGCTGTAAAGGGCCTGACGATCATCACTTCCCCTTCCGTGGCGGGAGGCATCACGGGGCTCAACGAGGGAAGTGTTGAGACATCGTATACAAGAGCCGTCGTCACGGCTTCCAATCCTGTAGGAACCAGTGTCGCCGGTGGAATTGCCGGACGCAACGGTGATAAAGGCTCTATTGATGGGAGCTTCTCTTACTCCGATGTCGCCGCGTCAGCGAAGGACTCAAGCGCGGGAGGTATCGCCGGATCAAGCTCGGGAACCATTGCCGACAGCTATAATACTGGAACCGTAGAAGCCGTCGGCAACGACATTGCCCGGGCAGGAGGCATCGCCGGTTATGCAGAGGTGGGAACGATCTCCGCCAATGTGAACGGGGGGCAGATTGCGGCCAATGTCAACGGCAAGTTGGTCAAGGGCAGAACATTGGCCGGAGGCATGGTCGGACAGACCGGAGCTGCATTGGTTCTGGTCCACAATTACTTTGATGCACAGATGCTCCAGACTCCGGCAGCCTATTACACTTCGGAGGGAAGCAAAGTAACTGGAGTGGAAGGGCAAGCGGAAGGAATGGGCACCTCACAGTTGACAGGTGGCACATTGCCTGATGGGTTGGGTGCTTACAAATGGAAGGCGCTCCAGGGTTTTTATCCCCAACTTGCGTATTTCTCCGGCTCTCTGGACAGCGATCTGTCCACCGTTGCAGTAGTACTGAAGGAGGGGGATACGGCGTATAAGGTGAGAGGAAGCTACAGCACGACTCCCGAGTCTGCGATTCACTGGACGGCCCAGGGCGACTCCGGCCCGATTTACCTGACTGCTTCGAAGAGCGGCCAGAGCCGTCTTATCATCATTAACAAAACACCGCTAGCTTATGGCGAAACGGCGGCTACGCCGACAAGTTCCACAGCTCTTGAGTTCAAGGACAAGACCGAGGTGGTGTTGGTAAGCACCGAGGCGAACGGTCAGATTCATTACACCGTTGATGGTTCGACTCCTTCCGAGGTGTCGCCGATGTACACGAAGCCGATCCCGCTTAGCAACTCCACCCTAATCATGGCGATAACGGTGGCAGAGGGCAAGAATGACAGCGGGCTGCTCATTGCGGAGTTCAAGAAAACACCGAATTTCGATAATGGAGGCGGTAGTGGCAATGGAGGCGGCAGCACCGGCGGCGGCGGTGGCGCCGGAAGTGGAGGCAGTACGACACAGACGGAGGCGATCTCGTTCGATATTCTGGTGAACGGTAAAGTTGCGGCTGTCGCTCAAGCCAAGGACACAACAGAGAACGGTAAAGTGACGACAACTATTGTTGTCGATGAGGCCGCTCTGACAAAGCTGCTTCAGGAAGCAGACGGCCCAGCCGAGATTGCCATCGTCTTCAGCAAGAAGGCTGATGTGAACAAAGTGGAGCTGAGCGGAAAGCTGGTCAAGCTGATGGCGGAGCACAAAGCAGTGATCCTGGTGGATAACGGAACGGCAGGCTTCCGTGTTCCCGCTGCGCTACTGGATGTTTCTGCGGCAGAGCAGGCGGTGGTGAATCTTGAGATCGCATCGCCGGATGAGCAGGAGGCGAAGCTGCTGGAGCAAGTGGTTGCGGCTGGACCGTATGACTTCCTTGTGAAGCCGATTGTATTCCGAGCCTTTTATACGCTTGGAGATCAGAAGAAGGAAATCGATCGGTTTGACGCTTACGTGGAGCGGACGATTACTTTACCTAAGACCACGGATACCTCGAATGCAATCGGAGTGAGCGTTGCGGCTGACGGAAGCATCAACCCGCTGCCTACCCGAATCACCGAGAACGCCGAAAGTCTGACGGCGGTTATCAAGAGTTTGTCGGGAAGTGGCATGGTTGCCATGGTCACTGGCCGAACGGAAACCTCTTTCCGCGATGTTCAGTCTCATTGGGCACGGGCAGCCATTGCAAACCTGAACAACCGGTGGATTGTGAGCGGTGTAGGCGTAGGAAGCTTTGAACCGGACCGCAGCATTACCCGGGCGGAATTCTCGACCATCATCGTGAAAGCATTGGGTCTCGGCGGAAATGCTGCAGCAGATGGTACCACCTTCCACGATGTGAGCGCCGGAGCCTGGTATGCTTCTTATGTCAAGATCGCATCTGAGTACGGTCTGGTATCCGGTTATCCGGATGGCAGCTTTGGTGCGCTGGAGCCAATCAGCCGCCAGCAGATGATGGTCATTCTCTACAGAGCCATGAAGCTCACGGGCCTGCAAACAGAGTTGACAGATGCCAGTAAGGAACAATTGCTGAAAACCTTTACCGATAGCGGAAGCATTGCCGATTATGCCAAAAATGGCTTTGCCGCAGGCATCGACGCAGGACTTGTATCTGGAAAAGGCAGCAAGCAACTTGCTCCCGCTGATCTGACAACCAGAGCTGAGGCAGTAACCATTATTGAGAAGCTGCTTAAGCTGTCAGGTTTAATCTGACACCCGGTCATAGGCAAGCGGCAGGGGATTTCTCGAAAATTAGATTTTTATTGTAAATGAAGACAGTGAGTCTCCGGGTATTGGAGACTCACTGTCTTTTTGTTTTTGGTCTATTGCGGATTGCTTAAGCAGGTTAAATTCATCGATTTTCCGTAAGTTTAAATGAAATGGTTTAAAATGAATTGAATTGAAAGGTACTGTTTATTCACGAATTCTATATTCTAACCATGCACCTTCGTGATCTGGACTCTTAATAAAATAGCTATTTTTAAGTACTGTACTTTTAAAAATTTTACGTCCATATTGTATGCCATCATCAGTGCCGGTTACTGTCTCAGTATCAATAAGAGTACTTTCATCCATGCTATCGTGATAAGAGGAATAATAATAATTTGTGTCTTCAATTGTTACCCAAGTCACTGGGTCGCTATTTGATATTTCTGTATTGGCTTTATTGGTTTCATCAGCGGCACATCCAATCAAAAATAAAACACAAAAAAAGCGAGTGAAATAAGTTTTTTCATGGTTTCCCCCCTTTCTTTAATAAAGATGCGCCACGAAACTAGTGCTTCATGGCGCATTAATATATTAATTTATATTTGAACTGTACCACTTCTTTGATAACTTTAAGAATACACGCAGCTAAAATGTGTGAACTCTGCATAAGACTCTGGGGTTTCTCCAGTAACATACAAACCGATCAGTACACCCGTAAAACCGCCTGCTACTTCAGAAGAGAGATATTTGGTTTGCGCCGCTCCTAGTAAGGTCTCGGTACCTTCCAGCTGAACATAGAAATAATAATGAGTTGGAGTAGCCTTAATTACCAATGTAGTATGACTGCAATGGCTCAGATCTATGGATTTTTCAATCGATTTAATATCCCCGATATTCAGTCTTTCGATGACCTCGTATCCTTGTTGATGTTCGCGCAGCGCCAAATCATAATGATGGTTTTCGTCCATATAGAGAGTAATACCGGCTTCGCCGCTGGCAAGGCTGATTTCGCATGAAATAACCGCGTTAAAGTCTTTTTGACGAATACCTATAAATGTCGGGGATGCGGGAACATCCAGCGTAACTTCCGTTCCTATAAGTTTTATTTTATCAGGTGCTAACAGATAATGTTCTGTGGCCGGATGCCGTAGATAACACCAGTCCAGATTCCAGTCCGTGTTCTCGAATGTAAAGACTTGTTTCTCCTGCTGAATGATTGTGTCTGCAATTCGATCCGTCTCGAAGCTCATAAGAGTGGTACCGTTGTGACCCGCAGTAAACCAACCGTCTTCGCTAAAGATAACCGGAGTTAAGAAAACTTCGCGTCCCAGGTGGTGATAGGTAAGATACTGTCCGGTCTGCCGGAATCCAAGATGAACAAGCCACCAATTCCCTTCGTGGTCTTGAATTAGGTCGCTGTGGCCAACCCCCTGCAGCTCGTAACCGCCCAAATTACGATTGGTCAGAACGGGATTGTCTGGATAGGCTTCGAACGGGCCGGATGGTGAATCTCCCCGCGCATAAGTGACCATATGGCCATATTCGGTTCCGCCTTCAGCTGCCAGCAAATAATACCGTCCATTGATTTTGTAGAGATGCGGGCTTTCCAAATAGCGTCCGCCTGAACCTTGCCATATTGAGCGGCTTGGCGTCAGCTTGCGCCCAGATTCGATTTCGATTTCGCACTGGACGACACCGCTAACTCCATTATCATCTGTCCCATTGCTCATGAAATACGCTTTGTTGTCTTCAAAATATAGATCCGGATCAATTCCTCCCTGATCGACATTAATCGGATCAGACCATTCGCCGTAAATGTCGTCAGTCCAGACATAGAAGTTCTGATGTGTAGTGTCATTTGTGGTTGTCATGTAGAATCTTCCCTTATTGTAGCGCAGGGTGGGAGCAAATACACCACCGGAGCTGTCAACAGTGCCCAGCTGAACCTGACTCTTTCGGGTTAGGCAATGACCCATTTGGGTCCAATTAATCAGATCTTTGCTCTCAAAAATCGGAACGCCGGGGAAATATTGAAAGGAACTGCAAACCAGATAATAGGTATCTTCAACTTTGCATACGCTAGGGTCAGGATAAAATCCTTTGATGACCGGATTATTATATTTCATTTCTTCACCTCATTGATAAATTCATACATATAAGAATCCAATAGGATTAACTGTTATGAAAATTAAACACCATTGACTAGGAGATTTCAATATAAAAGGGTTGAAGGTTTGGGTGAAATTTATTAAATTAATATATATGTGATTTCAATAGGTATGAGTCAGGAGATTATAATTATGATCAAAGCGAACGGGGAACCGAAATTCATGGCGTTATATGAAGCACTGGCAAGCGAAGTCAGATGGCGGATTATGAGCTTTATTGCTGATAACGAAATGAATGTGAAGGAGATTGCGGCTAAGTTAGAGCTTAGCCCCTCCATCGTCACCATGCACATCCGCAAACTGGAAGTAGCCGGACTAATCGGAAGCCGCAGGGTACGCCAAAACGGAGGGACACACAAAATGTGTTACTTGAAACAAAAAAATGTTGAAATCGAGCTGCCCGTTGCCAGCCGAACCGCGAGGATCAGAGAGCAGACAATTGCCATCGGACATTATACCTCTTTTGAAGTTTATCCTACCTGCGGGCTTGGCACGCCTGAGATGGAAATTGGAGTTTGGGATGACCCACGCTATTTTCTGGACCCTGAGCGAGTGAACGCCGCTATTTTATGGTTCGGGAGGGGGTACGTCGAGTACAAGACACCTAACTATCTGCTTCCTGATCAAACTCCCGAGTCCATCGAAATATCACTGGAAATTGCCTCAGAAGCGCCTGGCTTGAACGATCATTGGCCATCGGATATTCACTTCACATTCAACGGTATAACGCTTGGAACCTGGACAAGTCCGGCTGACTTTGGAAGGGCTGCACGGGGCAAATATACACCGGAATGGTGGCATCGAAATGTGAATCAATACGGCTTATTGAAGACGATCCGTATTGATAACTCAGGAACATTTGTAGATGAAGAGTGGATGTCGGATGTGACTATCGCGGATATTAAGCTACGGGAACAATTCTGGACACTTCGGTTCGCGGTTGACGAGAATTCCATTAACGTGGGTGGATTGACACTCTATGGGGCTGGGTTCGGCAATCATGACCAGGATATTGTAATTCGTGTGTACCTAATGTAATTACAGATCCTTCCGGTATAATTTGGGGGACATGCCATAGACCTTGGTAAATTGGCGAGTAAAATAGTTGCTGTCATTGAAACCACTTTTGTAAGATATTTCTGAAATGGGCAGATTCGTCTTCTTCAATAACATACATGCGTGTTCCAGGCGAAGCTGCTGAAGATAGGCGAAGGGTGTCGTCTGATAATAAGATTGGAAGATCCGGTTCAAATGCCTTACGGAAATATTCGATTTAGCCGCAATCTCCTCACGTGAAAGCCGCTCCAAATAGTTATCCTCCATGTAAGAAATAGCATTTGCCAAATGCATCAGATTGCTTTGCACCCCTTGTCTTTCCTGCTTCTCATACTGCCTGGACAAATGTACGACAAGCTCCATAAACCGCGAACGTAGCATCGTCTGATATCCCTGGAATTCACTTTTATATTCCTCAATCATGAAATCCAGGACTGATGAGATATAGTCTAAACTTGAAATCGGCAAGCTCAATTTACTGGTTAAATGTTGAATATTTCGATAAAACGGTTCCAAAATAAAAAGAGCTTGAAACCCATTTGATTTTCTCAGATCAGGACCTGCTAACTTCAGAAGCTCAGAGCTATACATAACGTTGCAAATTTGAAAATCATGAGGGTCTTTATAGGCATGAGAAGTAGCGCCATCAATGACAAAAACATCCCCTCTCTTGATAAAGGATTCTTCCGTATTGACAATATGTGTAGCATTTCCATGCAGAACGATAACGAGCTCGGAGAAATCCACATGATTATGTAGATACATATCTTCCTGATGTCCTCCGTACTGAATAAAAAACTCGAATTGTTTGTCGGCTGTAAACCAATGTAGAGGAACACTTCGCAATCGAAACTCCCCTTTCACTTAGGATTGTTGAACATTTGTCCCTATCATCCTATTTTTGGTCTTTTAAATCAAGGTTTAAGGACTAAGAATAAAACTATAATACTAACTGAGAGCTGAATTTACAGAGAAGTGGTGTAAGTGAGTCTGTTAACTTGGAACAAGACGTAAGCGCATTCAACAACAATAATGCAATTACAGATGGGGGTATTAAAATGGGTAAAATCGGGAAATTTCCAAAGTTATGTTTGGTTTTAACTCTTGCATTGGGACTGGTGGTAGGGTGCAGCAATAATGCGGCAAACAACAAGGCGGAGACTACAAATGAGAATGATACATCACCGATCACATTCTCGTATTTTGGTGAAGACGCAAACCCAAATTGGCAAAACATGCAAGATGACATCAGTAAAGAAATTACAAAGCAGACAGGCGTTACACTTGATGCCGAATTTGCTGTAGGCGACCCTGCACAAAAGGTAGCGCTTATTGCAACAAGTGGTGACTACCCTGACCTCATCAACCCCAAAGGAGATTTGAACAAATTAGTGGATGCCGGGGCTATGCTTGACCTTACCGATCTAATCGATCAATATGCTCCAAATATCAAGAAAATGTTCGGTGATCAAATTAAGCGTCTTCGTTACAGCGATGATGACAAGGCCATTTATGTAATTCCGACATACTCGGCTGTAGATGGAAAAACCTTTGTGGCAGGCGGTGGATTTGAGCTGCAGCACCGCGCTGTGAAAGAAGCAGGCTATCCGGATATTAAAACACTTCAAGATTACGAGAATGTTATAAAAGCCTATCTAGACAAACATCCAACCGACGAAACGGGGAATAAAAATATTGGGCTTATGCTTAATGCGGATGATTGGCGGATGTATATTTCCGTAACCAATCCCGCAGCTGAAACGACTGGCAAGTCAGGTGATGGCGAATATTATATCGATTCCAACACTAATGAAGCGACCTATCATTTTAGAACGGAAGGCGAAAAGGAATATTTCCAATGGCTGAATCATATGTACAACACCGGCTTGCTCGTGCAAGATACTTTTGTACAAAAGAATGATCAATATTTGGCCAAGGTTGCTTCGGGGCGTGTAATTGGTTTGATCGATGCAGATTGGGGTTATGCGGATGGAGAGAAATCCCTTAAGACCGCAGGAAAATCTGACCAGACTTATGGTCATTACTCGGTAATGCTCTCTGACAAATATAAAGATAATCGCTTCCAGTCCACAGGCTTCATAGCCGGCTGGGGTATTGGTATTACTACGGACTGCAAAGATCCTATTCGGGCGATTAAATTCCTGGATTTCATGGCTTCTGAACAAGTTCAGGTTCTAAATAATTGGGGCATAGAGGGCAAGCAGTATACTATGCAAGACGGTAAACGTGTCGTGCCGGAAGGGGTTCAGCAGCGCATCATAAATGACAGCACGGCATTCAGTAAGGAGACCGGCATCGGGTTCTATACTAACATTGGAGCACATTATGGTGATGGTGTAAAAGATTCGACCGGCAACTACTTTACAAAGAATTACCCAGAACAAATTATTGAAGCCTATACGGCTACCGATAAGGAAACGCTGCAAGCGTATCATGCTACGACCTGGTTAGATCTTTTTCCGCAAGAAGACGAATTTCCGGTTAAAGCTTGGGGTGCAGCATGGAATATTCCGGTGCCGAGTGATGATGAATCCAATATTCTGGCTAATAAGATGAAGGATATTACTTGGAAAAGAATCCCGGAGGCTGTAACTGCAAAACCAGAAGAGTTCGACAAAATTTGGGATGACTATCAGCAGGACCTGATTAAGGCCGGTGTCGAGAAGATGGAAAAGGGATTTACGAAATATGTCCAAGATCGTGTTAAGCTTTGGAATGAGTAGTTCACTATTGTAATGGATGAGGAGAACCCGTATATGAATTATCATAATCCCGTTATTAGTGGTTTTCACCCCGACCCCAGCGTCTGCCGAGTTGGTGATGATTACTATCTGGTGACCAGTTCGTTTGAATACTTTCCTGGTGTACCGTTATTTCATAGTAAAGATTTAGTGCATTGGCAACAGATCGGCCATGTCTTGACACGCACAGCACAGCTAGATCTTAGAACAGCTGGGAGCTCAGGTGGTATTTATGCCCCAACGATCCGTTATTACAAAGGAACCTTCTATATGACTACCACTAATGTGTCGGGTGGAGGTAACTTTTATGTGTACACCAATGACATACACGGTTCCTGGTCCGATCCTGTTTATGTCGATCAACCCGGCATTGATCCAGATCTGTTCTTTGATGATGAAGGAACAGTCTATTATACGACCTCTCATGATGCCATGGGCCAAGGAGCTTACCAGAGCCGAATTAATATAGAAACAGGGGAGCGTCTGTCAGATGTTATTCTAGTTTGGAAAGGGACTGGAGGCCAATATCCTGAGGCTCCGCATCTTTACCGGATCGGAGAGTATTATTACCTCATGATTTCCGAGGGAGGAACAGAATACGGACATATGGTGACTGTGGCTCGGAGCAAACAGCCGGAGGGACCCTTTGAAAGCTGTCCGTATAATCCAATTCTAACTCATCGGAGCCAGCAACAATCCATTCATGCAACAGGACACGCTGATTTAATCCAGACACAAGATGGCAACTGGTGGGCTGTATTCCTTGGAATTCGACCCATTGGATATCCCCAACATCATCACCTCGGCCGGGAAACCTTTCTGGCACCGGTACATTGGACAGAGGACGGTTGGCCAATTATCGGAGACCATGGAACTGTTAGCGAAATCATGTCAGCCGGAAGTCTTCCACTACATTCACAGCCTGTTTCTCCAGTGAGGGACCATTTCGATGGTACGACACTAGCTTCCTTCTGGACCTTCTTACGATCACCTGATTCGGAGAGGTGGTCACTCACAGAGAAAAAAGGCTATCTAGCACTATATGGTTCCGAAGTGTCTCTGAATGAAGGGGGTGTGCCAGCTTTTGTCGGCAGAAGACAGCAGCATTTCGAATGTCGCACTGCTGCACATATGACATTCGCACCACAGCAGGATGGCGAAGAAGCAGGCATTACTGTGTTTATGAATGAACGATTTCATTATGAAATCGCCATAACGCGAATCAAAGAAGAGCGCAAACTTATCTTTCGCAGACGGCTGGGCACACTGTGGAAGGTAGAGAATGAGATCCTCTGGTCGTCCGACTCCATTGTTCTGATCGTTCATGCTGACCAAACGCAGTATTCCTTTGGGTATTCGGATAACGGTCAGGAACCGGTCTGGTTCGGTCACGGAGAATGTGGGCTGTTGGGAACAGAGGTTGCCGGCGGCTTTACGGGTGTGTTTATGGCAATGTATGCAACAGGTAATGGTGAAAAATCTAGCTCACCTGCTCATTTCGATTGGTTCGATTATGATTTCACATAAAGGAGTATAACAACACTCTCCCTTTCAAGTTCACTCAATTCCTGATGTTAACACATCAGGTTTTTTTATTCTCTTCAATAAGAAATTCCAGAAATCGACTGCTGCTGCGCCTGACGTTTGCTCTATCTGAAAGATCCTGAATGGTAATATCGTCAAAGCTTTTCATCGTCATAAGTTCAATAACTGTAATATAAATGAATCGATAATTCAGGTAACACTGTAGATAATGAACACATTCCATCTTTCTTTTCATTAATATACAAATCGCATGAAATTAACAATAGGCAACAATCCTAATTGGATTATAATAATAGACATTCGCGCATTAAAGTAATTACAATACAACGTAGAGATTTACGGGCAGATGATGTTTTAAGCGAAATTAAATATTATTGAAAGAAGGGATTTTTGATGAAAAATGAACAACTTAGCAATAGTACTATTTTTCCGTTAGGACAAAAGCTTGACGCCTACTTGCAAATGGTGTTTACAGATCCAACGCCTCTGAATACCTCGATCGGAAATGTAACCTTTGCTCCAGGGGCACGCAATAACTGGCACACTCATCAGGTTGGACAAGTTCTGTTAGTCACCGGCGGCAATGGCTGGTATCAGGAAGAGGGGCAACCTGCCCGCTCGCTCACAACAGGTGAAGTGGTCAATATTCCGCCTCATGTGAAACATTGGCATGGTGCGACAAAGGATAGCTGGTTTGTACACCTGGCCATGACACCAGGACCGACAGATTGGTTGGAAGCAGTCGATGATGAATGGTTTGCTAAACTGTAGGGATTATAGCATTCGAAAATGGAGGGTTGTTCTGTGGAATACACTAAATTTGGCAATACGGGCATGGATGTCTCCCGGATTTGCTTGGGTTGTATGAGCTTTGGAGACGTGCTGCCGGGAGGGCATCAATGGGTGCTGGACGAAGAGCGCAGCCGCACTATCATCAAAAAAGCTCTGGAGCTCGGTATAAACTTCTTTGATACAGCGAATGTCTATGCCAGTGGAACCAGTGAAGAGATTACTGGACGGGCGCTAAAGGATTATGCGAATCGGGATGAAATTGTTCTCGCTACAAAGGTCTGGGGACGGATGCATCAAGGTCCAAATGGTGCGGGGCTTTCCCGAAAGTCCATTTTAAGTGAAATCGATAAAAGCTTGAATAGACTAGGGACCGATTATGTAGATCTCTACATCATCCACCGTTGGGATTACAGCACACCGATTGAAGAAACCATGGAAGCTTTGCACGATGTGGTGAAGTCCGGAAAGGCCAGATATATCGGCGCTTCTGCCATGTTCGCTTGGCAATTTCAAAAGGCCCTGCATGTCGCGGAGAAGAATGGCTGGACTCGATTTGTATCCATGCAAAATCATATGAATCTCATCTACCGTGAAGAAGAACGGGAAATGATGCCGCTTTGCAAGGACCAAAAAATCGCGTCAACTCCGTACAGTCCGTTAGCATCAGGAAGACTGATCCGTGAGGGGGCAGAAACCACGTATAGATCTGAAACAGATCAGATTCAAAAATCAAAATACGATTTGACTGCGGATGCAGACCGATTGATCATCGAGCGAGTGGCATCACTTGCAGAGAAGCGCGGCGTTCCCCGCATTCATATCGCGCTTGCATGGCTGCTGCAGAAAGAATCTGTAGCTGCCCCTATCGTGGGGGCGACAAAGCTATCGCAGCTCGAAGATGCAGCAGGTGCTATATCGGTGAAATTAACTTCTGAAGAAATTTCATTCCTTGAAGAACTGTATGTTCCGCATCCTGTAGTAGGAGCTCAGTAAGCGTTGATAATTAATGGGCGCACTCGATATCGGAGAGAGTGCGTTTTGCTCCCACTCTGATCCGCAAACTATCGTGAAGCACTTAAGGTATTAATTGTATATTTACTCAGCAGAAAGAGCCCGCTAATAGAGGGCTCTTTCTGCTGATGGTGGAGAAACAAAGGTTAGAGAATCGATTGTGCAACTGTTGAAACGATTGAATAGGTCAATATACGATGATTACAAGGCAATATACGGTGAGACAACGCCAAAAAGCGAGAGTAAAATTAGGGTAGCGCTTAAATATTAGCAGCTATGAAAACTAAGGGGGCATCTGTAATGAGAGTAAGAGGAATCCTTACGGCGTTGTTGACTGGATGTATCGTAATCGCGTCATTGGCGGGGTGCAGTAATACAAACCGTTCAGAAACTAGTGATCCCGGCACGAACACCGCTACTAAAAAAACAAAGCTGACAGCCATTTTTGTAAAACACTCGTTAACCAAAGACGTGAATGAAATGAAGTGGCTTACGGATTTAGAAGAGAAAGCCAACGTGGAAATCGAATGGCAACAGATCTCTGCAGACTGGGATCAGAAGAAAAGTGCTCTATTTGCAAGCGGTGAAATCCCGGATTTACTGTTTAATGCGACCAAAAATTCGGATTTTGTTCAGTTTAACGGATTATTTGAAGATCTTAGCCCACTGATAGACAAGAGCGGCACCAACATACAAAAGATGTTCAGCGAACACCCTGAATTGAAAGCGCTTGCTACCCAATTAGATGGAAAAATATATGGTACTCCGAAATATAAAGGCATCTGGCCGAGCTCCACCGCATCCATGTTTATCAATAAAACCTGGCTAGACAATCTGGGTCTGCAAGTTCCCACCACCTGGGATGAGCTTGAGAACGTGCTTATCGCTTTCCGCGATGGCGACCCCAATAAGAATGGCGACAACACTGACGAGGTTCCGATGGATTTCAACCCGATGGGCTGGGATTTCACACCCAAGCTTCTACTAGGCAGCCTTGGACTTCCTTTGTCGAATGGTGTGACCGATGGATATTTTACAGAAGACGCTCAGGTCAAGGATTTCTATGTGGATGACCGTTTCAAAACGTTGATGCAGTTCCTGCAGAAGTTGTACAGTGAAAATCTCATCAACAAAGAAGTGGTCACACAGGATTACTCTAAATACCAGTCACTTGCCCGTGGCAGTGGTACCACCGCAAAGGTCGGTTTTACGTGGGGCTGGGAAACCAGTGACCGTGTGGGCAACGAGTTGAAGGATCAGTACGTCACCATGCCACAACTCAAGCAGCATGCAGATTCCACGGAAGAACTGTACTGGAGCAACGACAACTACTATCAGAACTATGGAGATAATGCGATTTCGCTTAGTGCCAAATCCAAAAATAAAGATGCAGCTATGAGATTCATTGATGCGTTCTATGAGCCAACTGTCAGCATGCAGGTCCTGTTTGGCGGTATGAATGATACGGATAAAGGTATCAAGGATAACGGAGATGGCACGTATCAGGTCCTTCCTCCAGCGGATTCTTCACTTGATCCCGGTTCTTGGAAATGGACCAGTACATTCGCAGATAATGGACCCATGTATATTGCGGACGATTTAAAAAGCAAATTGACTCTGGGTACGGACATGCAGAGTGTTTTGAAAGAAAAGTCCGTTTATGATGATTTGTTGAAGAAGGCCGATCCACAAACAAACGTCTATCCGCAGGTGTTCATGAAATACAGTATGGAGGACACCAATGCCATGGCCATGAACCAGGCGAACATTAACAATATCACCGATCAGAAGTGGGCCCAGTGGATGACTACAAATGTGGACATTGATAGTGAATGGAACGAGTATGTCACATCTATCGAGACATCCGGTCTGGCCCAAAACCTGGAAATTCGTCAAAAAGCCTACCAAGAGTATTTGTCGACCGTAAAATGAGGGGGAACTTTCAATGAAACCAGCACTCTTGGCCAGAAAAATCCAACCTGCTCCAGGTAAAGGATTCTTGAACGGATGGGCAGCTAATTATCAATTGTGGCTCATGGTTCTTCCTGCTGTCATTTATATCGCAGTTTTCTGCTATGGACCGATGTATGGCATTCAACTTGCCTTTAGGGATTTTGATTTTAGCAAAGGGCTTACGGGCGGTGACTGGGTCGGTTTGAAGTATTTCGATCAGTATTTCAATAGCCCAATGTTCTGGCCCACCCTTAGAAATACATTTGTGATTGCTTTTTTCTCCATTGTGTTAGGTTTTCCGATGCCGATTCTTCTGGCTCTTGTCGTCAATTCGATTCGAGGCCATAGACGTAAGCGCTTACTGCAAACCACCGTTTACATGCCGTATTTCATTTCAACCGTTGTTCTGGTGGCTTTGCTGCAAATTCTGCTTTCGCCTACTACGGGTCTCATCAATGACCTTCTGAAAACGCTGGATTTGATCCCCGCTGATATCAATCTTTTGGGCTCTCCGGGGGCGTTTGTTCCGGTTTACGTTATTTCAGCCATTTGGCAGTCTTGCGGCTGGAACAGCATTATCTTCATCGCGGCCCTGTCATCTGTGGATACCCAGCAGTATGATGCAGCCAGAATCGATGGTGCGAACCGCTGGAAGATCGTCTGGCATGTGGAAATCCCTGCGATCCTTCCAACCATTATTATTCTGCTGATTATGAATATGGGTGGAGTTTTGAGTGTGGGTTTTGAAAAGACCTTCCTCATGCAGAACAGTCTCAACAAATCGGTATCAGAGGTTATCTCAACTTATGTGTTCAACGTCGGAGTCAAGTCGAATCAATTCAGCTTTGGCTCGGCCGTCGGTTTATTCAATACCCTTGTTAACTTCCTGTTCCTGATTCTGGCAAATACGTTTGCCAAGAAAAAATCCAATATCAGCTTAATGTAAAGGAGGGGAATCTATGACTCGCAATAAAGTAGAGACCTCACACGCTATTGTCAGTTCAGGCAGTTTGGCTGACCGGCTGTATACGGCTGTTGTGGTGGTGGTCAGCATTGTTGCCTTTATAGTTGTGGCGTATCCATTATATTTTATAGTTATCGCTTCATTCAGCAACTCCACCATGGTCAATCAAGGACAGGTCATTCTTTGGCCCAAAGATATAAATTTTTACGGCTATGAGCAGATCTTTAAAGACACGCGTATTTGGCAAGGGTATCTCAACACCGTTATCTATACGGTACTTGGAACACTGCTGAATCTAATTGTTACGCTGCCTTGCGCTTATGCACTTGCACATAAAAAGTTTAAGGCGCGCAGAATCATTATGCCTTTGTTCGTGTTCACGATGTATTTTGGCGGTGGAATGATCCCAACCTACTTACTCATCCGTGATTTGCATCTGCTGAACACGCCATGGATCATGATTGTGAACGGTGCACTCAGTGTTTTTAATTTAATCATTACACGAACTTTTTTTGAGAGTTCTATTCCAGAGGAGCTCTATGAGGCGGCTGTATTGGATGGATGCTCACATTTTCGTTATTTTATTTCCGTTGTCATCCCGCTCTCCAAAGCGGTCATCTCGGTCATTTCCCTATATTATATGGTGGGTCACTGGAATGACTTTTTTAGTGCACTACTGTATATAAACTCGGATGAGCTGCAGCCTCTGCAGATCATTCTGCGCAATATTCTGCTGTCCAATCAGGCATTTGCCGGCGGAGCCGGTTCAGGTGCAGGTGCAGGCGCGGGCAGCTACGCCCAGCAGTTTGCGGATCAAATTAAATATGCGGTGATTATTGTGTCGACTGTGCCGGTATTAATAATCTATCCATTTCTGCAGAAGTATTTTGAAAAGGGTGTTATGATAGGCGCGGTCAAGGGCTGATACGCATTTGCGCACAGAACCTTGCCAAGTAGGAAGGTAGGTGCCTTATGAAAAGAACTCTTGAACAATTGGAGATCATAGAAGAGCTTGTTTCGAGGGACATGGAGGAAATGCTGGTTCATGGCAGCCGTCAGTTCCGTATGAGTGTACACATGACACAGGTCCCATCGATGAATAATTCGGTATTATATTCACATTGGCATGAAGAACTTGAACTGCTGTTTGTAGTCAAGGGCAGCATACAGTTTCACGTGGGGCAAGACAAGTTCTCGGTGCACAGTGGCGAGATCGTTCTCATCCAACCCAATCTGTTGCATTCCGCAAGCCGGGAGGGGCGGGAGGAAATCGTGTTCTATGCGGTGCTGGTGCATTTTAATTTTGTTTCCAGCCTCGAGAATGATCTGATTCAGCAGCAGTATATCCTGCCGTTATTTCTGCAGAAAAGATGTTACCCTAAGCTGATTACGCGCGAGATGGACCAAGAACTGAAGCTTTTTTCACTGTTGGAGGGCGTGCGTGATATCTATCAGCAGGAGCCTCAGGGTTATGAACTGTTAGTAAAAGCGAGGCTGCTGGAGATTTTCTATCTTCTGGAAAAGGTTGCTGTTGAGGGTACCGATGAGACCCTAAGGCGGTCAAATGCGGGCCAAAACTCTTTGCTGGCCAAAAAAATGCTGGGGTACGTTCAGCAAAATTATAGTAAGCATATTTCGCTTACGGAAATGTCGAAGCAGGTCAATATGAGTCCTTCCTATTTCTGCAGGTTTATGAAAAAGCAATTTGATCTTACACCGATGGATTTTCTAAATGAATATAGAATATCGGAAGCCGTCACGCTGATGGAGACAACGGATAAAAAAATTATGGAGATTGCTGAGATGACCGGATTTTGCAATATTAATCGGTTTACGGAAATCTTCAAGAAGTTTTATGGCTACACGCCTAAAAGTTACCGAAATGCCATCCGGGACAAAGTGGAAAATATAGATTGTACCGTTCGGCGAGATACCGATTTATAAGGATTTAGATTCGTATAATGATTGGTAATAAATAGAAAGGGATAGGTGGAATCATGGATATGTATCAGAGAGTAGGAAACCAGCTGATTTGGCAGGGGAATGGAGAGACCCTTTGTATTGAACCCTGGGGGAAGGATAGCTTTCGGGTGCGCAGCGCGATGATGGGTGAGATTATCGACACCGATTTTGCTCTGCTTGCGCAGGAGGTTTACGAGGTTGAGATAGGTATTGATGGCAGTGAAGCTTTTATTCGTAATGGAAATATTAAAGCGGTAATGAAGCAAAACGATTGGACGAAAAATTGCCTGGTTAGTTATTACAATCAAGAAGGGCGTTTACTTCTGCAAGAACTGGACGGTAACGGTTGCCTCAATCTCTCTGCACGTAAGTTTAAGCCTATTATCGGTGGCGATTTCCGCTTGACTGCCAGCTTTGAGTCCGACAATACGGAAAAACTGTACGGCATGGGTCAGTACCAGCAGGACATTCTGAACTTAAAGTACTGCAATCTTGAACTTGCGCACCGCAACTCGCAAGCGAGTGTACCGTTTGTGCTGTCGAGCCTGGGTTACGGGCTGTTATGGCATAATCCTGCTATAGGCCGGGTCAGCTTTGGAAGAAATGTCACCGAATGGGTCGCCGAAAGCACCAAACAGCTGGATTACTGGATTACAGCAGGCGACACGCCCGCAAGCATTCAGGCCAATTACGCGAATGCTACCGGTCATGTGCCGATGATGCCTGAATATGGGCTCGGCTTCTGGCAATGCAAGCTGCGTTACTGGAACCAAGAACAGCTTTTAGAGGTGGCACGCGAATACAAGCGTCGAGGGTTGCCGATCGACGTTATCGTATGCGATTTTTTTCACTGGCCTAAGATGGGCGATTTCCGCTTTGAAGAAGAATTTTTTCCTGATCCTAAAGCCATGGCAGATGAGCTCAAAAGTATGGGGATTGAGCTCATGGTGTCCGTGTGGCCCCAAATCGATTTGGAAAGCGAAAATTTTGCGGAAATGCGGCAGAAAAATCTGCTTGTAAAGCCCGAAATGGGTGTGAATATCTGCATGCGCTTTGGGGGCGAGAGTGTTTTCTATGATGCGACAAACCCGGA
Organism: Paenibacillus monticola; assembly: GCF_009664975.1. Taxonomy (GTDB): domain Bacteria; phylum Bacillota; class Bacilli; order Paenibacillales; family Paenibacillaceae; genus Paenibacillus_AQ; species Paenibacillus_AQ monticola. The sequence goes on along the minus strand of NZ_WJXB01000003.1, from coordinate 648,155 downwards.
GGCACGCAAGTATGTCTGGGACAAGTGCAAGAAGAACTACTATGATAGTGGAATTCATTTATTTTGGCTGGATGAAGCGGAGCCAGAATATGGTGTGTATGACTTTGACAACTATCGTTATAAGATGGGGCCCAATGTGCAAATTGGCAACATCTACCCTCAATTATTCTCCCGAACGTTCTATGACGGCATGGTGGCTGAGGGACAGCCGAATATTGTAAATCTTGTACGCTGCGCGTGGGCAGGCAGTCAACGCTACGGTGCGTTGGTCTGGTCGGGCGACATTCATTCCTCATGGACAGCCCTCCGCCGCCAAGTATGTGCAGGGCTGAACATGGGCATCGCAGGTATTCCTTGGTGGACAACGGACATCGGAGGATTCGGCGGTGGCGATCCGGACAGTGAAAGTTTCCGAAAATTGCTGGTGCGCTGGTTCCAATTCGGTGCCTTCTGTCCGGTGATGCGTCTGCATGGTGACCGAAAGTCCATGCAGAACATCTATCGCAAAGACGGGAGTGAAGCTCTATTTTCTGGAGGAAACAATGAGGTTTGGAGTTTCGGGGAGGAAGTCTACCCCATCCTTGTGAAATATATGAATCTGCGTGAGGTTATGCGCCCTTACACCCGCAGGCTGATGCAGGAAGCACATGAGAATGGAGCTCCGCTCATCCGTCCGATGTTCTACGAGTTTCCACAAGAGGAATGCTGTTGGGAATTGCAAGATCAGTACATGTTCGGAGCAGATATTCTAGTAGCCCCTGTGATGGAAGAGGATGTCTGTGAGCGTGAGGTGTACCTGCCTGCGGGAGCGAAGTGGACGGAACTGCACAGTGGGATTGTGTACGAGGGCGGCCAGAGAATCACCGCTGCCGCGCCTCTCGATGTGATTCCTGTCTTTCTGAAAAATGACGCTTGCCGAGATTTGATCGGACTGATCTAGCCGGGCCAGATTCTATCACTTGGCAAAGTAAGAGATAAATTCAGTTATCTAGAGCTTGTTCCTAGTGGACAGGCTTTTTTTCTGTTCAGGAAAAAAGATCATCGGAGAGACACATGAAGAACATATCTATTAACTAAAATGATAATATATATCGTGATAGAAGGGAGGACGAGATGAAAAAGAGGGTTCTTCTCGTTGAGGATGAGATTCGTATTCGTGAAATTATTGCTGATTATTTCATTCAGAACGATTGGGAGGTACATGAAGCTGATAATGGAAAGGATGCATTAATCTGGTTTGATTCACTGAATCCAGATCTTATCATCCTGGATATCATGATGCCCAAGCTGAATGGGTTTGAGGTGTGTCGACAAGTACGGAGCTGTTCAGGAGTTCCTATTATTTTGCTTACAGCTAAATCCGGTGATGACGACAAAATCCAAGGGTTTGAGTTGGGTGCAGATGATTATGTGACCAAGCCATTTAGTCCCAAGGTATTGGTTGCCCGGGCAAATGCCCTGATGAAACGGATAGAAGGCGGTCATTTGCCGGAAGGACAGATGCTGTCGTTTGGGTCGGCCGTTCTGAACACGATGGCTCATCGTCTGGATGTAAATCAGATCGAGGTGGAGCTTACACCTAAGGAATATGAGGTGTTGCGGCTATTGATATATAATAAGGGAATTGTCATTTCACGGGATACGATACTCAGAAGGGTATGGGGGATTGAGTTTGATGGTGACTCTCGTGTGGTAGATACACATATCAAAAAGCTAAGAAGCAAGTTGGGTAACGAATCTCGTCATATACGTACAGTGATTGGTACAGGTTATAAGTTTGAGGAGGAGGCATGAGGAAACGGGGAGTTACCTTCAAACTTTTTGTTATGACCGTTGTGTGCTTTCTTTGTTTTTACGGAATGATTATTCTGAGTCAGTTATTACTTTTTGATAATTTTTATCAAAATCAAAAAACAAATCGGGTAGAGAAGCAGTTGAAGAACTTTGCCTTAAGCTATGCAGGTGAGCAGTCAATCGGCAGCACGGTTTCTCGGGAGGCTGCCCGCTTTATGCTGCGTAATAAAACTCAATTAGCGATTGTAACACTGGATGGCAAGGTGAAACTGGATGATCCCTTTCAAATAAAATTGAAAAAGGATGATGGTAACCTCGTCGTTCTGCCGCTATCCCTGTTCATGAGTCAGTATGGAGATCAATTAAGAGCGCTCGGTATTCAAGCAGGTGACCCGTTGACCATTCAAGGCGAAGGCGATATGGATGATGGATCTTACTCTGATCAGATTTATCCCGTAAGTATTTATAAACGTGGATCTATACAAGTTGGAGATTTGACAGAGGGAGATTTGACTACGATTTCGGGCACGGTCACTGAAATTATACTTCCCGATATCAAATCCATTCAGCGGCAGGGCCTGTTGTTCGAAGCGCTGGAAGAATGGTTTCCTCTATCCCCGGCACGGGCAGAGAAGTTGAAACGGCTTGAGATGCTGGAAGAAGAGTGGACAGATTCATGGAGTGGTATACGGAATACTGTAATTATTCAACCAGCACAACAAAGCGCAGGAAATATCGATTTATTGTTCACGGTCACCTCCTTGCAGGAGGTTAGTGATACGAATGAAGCTTTGCGCTGGTTCTACCTGTATCTAGGAATCGGAGGATTTGCACTTATCCTCATTCTCTCGCTGTCTTTTTCTAAGCTAGTCACTAGACCATTGATTAGTCTGAATAAGACGGCAGAACGAATGGTTCATCTCGATTTTTCGGTTCAACTGCCGATTAGACAAAATGATGAATTGGGCAGCCTGTCCAACAGTCTGTTTACAATGTCACAGAATCTGGATGTTGCTTTGCGTGAGTTAAAGGAAGCCAATCAGCAGTTGGTTGAAGATATGGAGCATAAGCAGAGAATGGAGATCGTCCAACAAGACTTTTTTGCTAACGCTTCCCATGAATTGAAAACACCACTCAGTATTATTAAGGGGTTTGCTGAGGGTTTGCAGGACAGGGTTAGTGCCGGAAAACAGGATCATTATGTCAAGGTAATTATAGAGGAGTCCGAGAAAATGGAAACCCTTGTTAAGGATATGCTGGATTTAGCCAAGCTGGAATCCGGGACTATAAAGCTCCGAAAGACAACTTTTTTGCTAAGTGAGTTAATAGAAAATGTCTTGGACAAGATGGTTCACTTGCTGGAGAAAAAGAGGTTGAAGGCTGTGATTATACCTGTAAATGAACTTCCGATAAATGCTGATTTTGGATGGATGGAACAGGTTGTCTTTAATTTCGTTACTAACGCTATTCGGCATGCTGATGAGGGGAGTCCAATAACTCTTTATATTACAGGTTTAGAGAGGACAACTATCTTTTCGATTGAGAATAAGGGCGAACAGATACCTGAGGAGCAGTTGGGGACGATCTGGGAGCGGTTCTACCGGGCTGAGCTTTCACGGAATAGGCAGACTGGAGGCACGGGCCTAGGCTTGTCTATTATTCAAAGCATATTAGATAAGCATGGCTTTCACTATCGTGCAGAGAACACAGCGGATGGCGTTCGATTTATGGTCATGATTGAGACATAGTATGAGTATTGGGAGTTATGAATTGTTTTAAGCTTCCGAAGTAATGTGCGACTGTCATTTAGATAACAGAGTAAGGGGCTGTCCCATAAGTAGATTTTCTATGACAGGAGACCGTTCTCTTCATTCTTAAAACCATAAAAAGTAAGCAAAGCAGCGATTCACCTGTTATTGGGGAATCGCTGCTTTGCGTTTTTGGTCATTGGTTGCTTGCTTCAGCAGATTGTGAGTAAGCGAAAGCCACCCGACCTGGGGCGTCACTTTCTCCATGCCGCGAAGCAGAAATCGCCGGAAGCCCCGGTTGTTCTTCCGTTGTCCAAACACACTCTCCGGTTCCGTCATTCTACGCACGGTCAAGGCGTAACCTTCCTCACTTCGTAGAATTTCAAACTAACGACCACTTCCCGATTCCCTGCCGCTTTTGTACACCCTTCCCTCAGTGGGCAACCTTCGTAACTTTCGCTGCGGTAATGACGTTTTCGAATTTCATATCCACTCTCTACGATTTCCTTGCTTTCTTTGCGGAAATGCAGCGTTTGTCTGGTTGAGCACATCCATGTATCCTCGGTTTCGGTGTACGTCCAGTTCTCAATCTTTCCGACATTCTCTTTCCAAGCTTTACTCTTTTCTTTGTGATAGCTGCCGTATTTCACTACCGCCTGAATCTCTTTCTTTTCCAGATAGGCGTAGTTTTCTTCACTCCCGTAGCCTGCATCCGCAATCACCGTCTGTGGGAGTTTCCCCAAGATCTGCCTTGCATTTTCCATAGGCGGCTGTAAACAACGGGTATCGGTAGGTCTCGGATGTAGACTGTAGGTTAAAATAAACTGGTTTTCGGTTCCTATCTGTACATAGTATCCCGGTTTGAGCTGACCATTTCGCATGTGATCTTCTTTCATCCGCATAAAGGTTGCATCCGGGTCTGTCTTGCTGAAGCTGTTCCGGTCACCGAGCAGCACTTGGTACTGTTCGTACTTCAACAGCCTGGGCAGCAAATCCTTGCGAAGCTTCCGAACGACTTTCTTCAGGGGCTTGTCTTTGGGTTTCTCTAATAGCTGGGCTTCAAGCTTCTGTGTCACTTGTTCGAGTTTCTCACTGCTCAGCTCGGAAGACTCCCCGAGTTTAGGGAGGTCTCTTCCGAGGCACGCGTGTTCTTCTTGGTCCTCTGCTGCTTCGATGTTCGCGAACAGGGCATGTACCTGTCCTTGCAATTTCACTTTATGCTTACTGACCGTTTTGCCCCAAACAAAGGTGTAGCGATTGGCGTTGGCCTCAATCTTATCCCGTCGACAGAGTAATGAGCCAAACAGATATATTTTTCGTCAGCCAGAAATTGGAGTACGGCGGTAAATACGGTTTGAAGGACGTCTTTTATCCGCTGGGAACGAAAACGGTTGATCGTGCGGAAGTCTGGACGTTGCCTTCCGGCCAGCCACATGAAGGGAATGTTTTCGCGTACCGCTTTGGCGATTTGTCGAGAGGAGTAGATGCGCTGAGTGTAGGCGTAGATGATGATTTTGGTGAGCATTTTGGGGTGGTAGCTGTCGCGGCCACCGCCGGGATAGGCAGCGTCAAAGATGGCGTCGTCCAGCCGGTTAACGGCGGTATTGACGACACGAATGAGATGATTTTCTGGAATGTCGTCCTCTAAATCCATTGGTAAGCAAAGTTGGTCCATGGACTATTGAATGTACAAAAGAAACCTCTCCTTGATTTAAAATGGTTGGTCGCACTTCCATTTTACCAAAGAAAGGTTTCTTTTTTTATGATTTTTAGAAGGAAAGTAGATACGATTCCCGCTTAACAGCGGAGAGGACGGAACGATTGTGGAAAAGCGATAGCGTTCGCCTTGGTCTCCGGATTTTCACCGCTAAGGGGAATGAAAAAAATCTGGAGACCACAGCGATTGGAACAACGGTCCGTTCGCGGAGCGTCCTCACAAGCGCAACCGTCTATCTGACTCCAAAAAAAGAGCTGTCCCAAGCAGCTATTTCATGGCTTATGGGACAGCCCCATTGCGTGTATTTCACCGACACATAAAAAACACATAGGCTTGTTAGTCTGATGTAGAAGAATTTCAGTTTCATTTACAGGAAGAATCTTAGGGAGGAAATCATGAGAAAACATAAGAGTATATACATTGCTTTGCTATTAATCACTTTTGTCATCAGCCAACTATCCGGCCATACAGTGTCTGCCGAAACAAGCGTCACACCAAAGAATCTGGGGTCCATCCCCCTGGAAGCTAGTGTCAAGGCTACAGTAGAGGATATTAATATCTGGTCTCAGGCGGGCGGGAATATTCTGACTTACACGTTGAGCTATTCTAACGCAGGCGACAGCAACGCTAATCTGAATCATTATTTTTCCAGAGTAGTTACATTTGGAGGATCTGTTATTCCAGGCAATCCCATTACCGCCGATGCGCTTAAGAACAAAGTGGTTTCCAAACAAAGCGAACGTGTGACCTATTATGTCAACGTCGGAAAAATCAATTCACTAAAAGGTCTTAAAATTACAATGTTTGTATGGGACCCCCAAAGCAAGGGCTATCTGAAACATGCCGGGACCCTCAGCCTTCCGGCCAATTACTCTCCAACCGCAGCCAGTGCCCACAGACAGAAGTTATCCATTAATAACATTCCTGTGGGTGCTGCTTCTGAATCCCTGCAGATCTACAAGTATGGGGGCAAAGTATTCGCAAAGGTTGGTATCAACTTTAGCAATGAGGGAACCAAGGTACTCGGGGACCCGGGCTACACCGTATATCTAATGTCAGCAGGAGGAACCGCGTTCGAGTTGGCACTCAACAGTTCGCAGGTTGGATATAAAATTCAGCCTCAGGAAAAGAAAACGATCTACTACCTGACTGAGATTCCGCCGTATCTGAAGACCGATAAGATGAAAGTGCAATATGTTCAGAAGGATGAGACGCTTAAGCTGGAACTGCCTAAATCCTCGTATATGCTTCCAGCGGCTGTGATCCCTAATTTGAATGTAGACAAAGGTATTATGAAAAAGATCGGAATCAATGGCAATACGATCGAATTGCAGTTGACTGCTGCCAGTGTCTATTCGGAGGACAACTCAGGGATATGGACCTTCCGGTTCCGGATCAAAAATGCTGGGAAACAAGCAGTGATTCTGCCAAACTATGAACTTTCGGTCAGATCCGCCAGGGGAGCAACATTTCCGATTAACGCCAAGGACATAAGTGGAGCCAGCTTGAAACCTTTGCAGGAAAAAGTGGTGCAACTTACCGCCCAGGTTCCGCTTGAGGTGGAACAGAACACACTTAAATTGCAGATGATTGAAGCGGTCCAGTCGGACAGCAGTAACGAAGCAGCCACTGCAGCAGCGGCTAAGCTGTCCATTCCCATCGCTTATTTCGCCATTCCTTATACGCTCCGTGCAGAGACGCAAAAAGGTCAGGATTACCGGACGACCAACTCTTATGGCACTTTTGGCTACAGTCTGTTGTCTCTGCAACGTTTTCCTTGGAAAGATGAAGACATCCTTATCGCTAAGTTGAATATCACTAATACCCAATCGGTTAATCTTGCACTCCCCGAGTTTAAGGGTGCCCTAAAGGTGGACAACGATGATTTGACAGCTTCTACGGAGCTGTTCATGGACAAAGAAATCTCCAGTATTGCTCCAGGGAAAAGTGCGGAAATGTATATGCTCAGCAAAGTTCCTTATACGACAGATTTCAGCAAGTTGCAGGTCAATCTATATTCTGTTGTCAAAGAAGAAAAGATCCCATTCCTCTCATTAAGTACAAGCAGTGTAACAGATGCCGTATACAAGATTGAACGCGGCGGAAGCTATGCGGTTGTTGGAAAAGGTAAGAATGCCACAGTGCAGGAGAACAAGACGACAGTATATGAAGGAGTTAACGCGAATATTGTCTACAGCGAACTGTTCCTGAACAGTGAAGAGAAGAGACAAAGCCAGATGGCGCGGCTTCAGGCCTATTATAAAACCTCTGATGGGCAGCTGTACGAAGCCACTTCCAGCCAGCCAGATACGCCAGCCACTCCTGGCCGCAAGCAGTTGATTACTTTCTGGGCGAAGCTGCCCAAATCCGTGGGAGCTTCGAATCTTACGCTGTACCTTGGACCAGGAATCGCCGGTAATAAACTCACGGAGGCAGGTCAGGAATCAACAGGCTTCATCAATATTTCTGCGCTGGAACTGAATACGGTGGCAATGACGCCGGTCAAAACGTTATCCAAAGTTACTGTGTATCCGTATACTTTGTCCATTCTAAATTCGGATGGGCGGAATACGCGTGGCAGCGATACTATCAGCATTGCGATGAACTACAATCTACTGCGTGACAGCAACTATGAAGTCGGTGCATTCAATCACAAGCTTGTGATTAAAATGACCGATCCATTCGGACAGTCGCAGGAGAAGAACCTCACTATAGGTACAGAACTGACGGAAGGGTACAACAACACGTATTCGGTATCGTTCAGCAACAATATGTACAAAAAGTTGTCTGGGGGCACTTACGCAATCACATTGTATGATGAATTCCAAGGCGAACGGATGGAGCTGGCAAGCCAAGCCTATATCTTAACGATGGATAGAGCACCAACTAACGAATAGTAGAATTTTATTGTATTGAATTATTGTACAAAAAGGAGCAGCTTATGTTGCGAGTGGAGAAGATATCACATACGTTTAAGAGCGGCGGTGAATTGACACCCGTGCTGCATGACATCAATTTTCAGGTGAAGCAGGGCGAAATGGTTGCTCTGCTGGGCAGTTCAGGCTCCGGCAAGTCTACGATGCTGAATTTGATGGCGGGTCTGATGAAGCCAACGGAAGGTCATATCTACATTGCCGATCAGGATATTGTGAAGATGAGTGAGAACAAGCTGGCGGTATTTCGGCGGAAGAATATCGGGTTTATCTTTCAGGCATATGAACTGATCGCCAGTCTTACGGTTCGTGAAAATGTGGAACTGCCGCTGGTGTTCCAATCGGTATCCGCATCTGCGCGCAAGAAACAATCGCTTGCCTTGCTGGAGGCGGTAGGCATACCGGACAAAGCAGAGCAGTTTCCATCCCAATTGTCGGGAGGACAGCAGCAGCGTGTAAGCATTGCACGTTCGCTGATTACTGAGCCGTCCATTATTTTTGCGGATGAACCCACCGGCAACCTGGACACCAAGACAGAAGATGAAATTATTAATATATTGGTCGACCTGAACAAAAACATGAAAACTACGTTTATTATTGTCACACATGAGCATGAAGTGGCACAGCATATGCAGCGGATCTTTACCCTTCGTGATGGATATATGGTTACAGAAAAGGAGGACCCTCGCAGTGAGAATTAGTGATATCTCAAAGTTGGCCTGGGGCCAGATTAAACGCAGAAAGGTAGTAACCGGTCTATGCATGGTAGGTATCTCTATCGGTTGTGCGGCAATTATCGTAGCTTTAAGCATTGGGGATTCCGCCCAGAGTTACTCTGAGAGAGAAATGAACAGCAGGCTGAAGATGGACGAAATTACGGTAACACCTAATAGTGGTGTTTCTGTGCGCGGGGGCGGAGCAAAGGCGAGTAAGACCGGAGAGAACATCAATACCGGAAAGCTGACCCGACAAAAATTGGAGATTATCAAGGGACTTAAACATGTAACTGCTGCTGCACCTTTTCAGGAACTGGGTTATGCTCAAATGCTCACCATAGACAACAAAGTCAATGATATTCAAATTGTTGGAACGGACCTTGATCTTCTAACCCAATATGGAAATACCTTTAAACAAGGCGGCCCTTCTGATCAGCCAGGAACCATTATTCTTAGCTATGGTGCCACTTTGGGATTGATGGATCTTGAGATGCAGAAGACGCTCTTCGAGCAGTTAAACAGTGATCCTTACAACACCAAATTAATGGAGCAGTTTAACAGCTTGAACGGCTTGTCAGCAGCGATGTATCAGCAGCAGATAGAATTGCAGGCTGAGGATTTCAATTCCGAAACCTCTCGTACCTATCGTAGTTCGACCTTTCGAGTAGTCGGTGTTCTGAATAAGCCTAAAGGAACGAGCGACGAGATGATCCAGAGTGATAAAAAGGTATATGTATCACTGGAAACCGCAGTAAGGCTGACTGAGGAATTACATTTAAATGTGGGGACAGTTGGAGAGGAAGGCATCTTCAACACAGTAACGGTAAAGGTGGACAAGACGGAAAATTTAACCAAAGTGGAAGGGCTTGTTAAGCGACTGACGCTAAATGCAAGCACTAATCTATTCCAGAAGAAGGAACTGGAGAAAACCTTTGCGATGCTTAAACGGGTGGCGTTAGGAATTGGGGTGTTTATTCTGATTATCGCTTCGATTTCCATCATCGTCGCCATGACGATGTCTACGCATCAACGTCGTCGACAGATTGGAATTATGAAAGTGCTTGGCGCTAACATGGGGCAAATACGCAATATGTTTATTACAGAGTCTGCTTTGTTGGGGTTGTTGGGAGGTATGGTAGGTATCGGATTCTCATATCTGATTGTTTCAGGCATTAACAAGCTTGTCGGCGGGTCAATCGGAGGGGCAGAAATGGGAGGGAGTCTGGTTATTCTCATACCGTTGTCAACGATTCCGGTGGGTATTATTTTTGCAATATTGACTGGAGTGTTATCAGGAATTTATCCGGCAATCAGCGCTTCAAGAATCAATGCGCTCACTGCGATTAAACGGGATTAGCCATTTTTTAGTTGAAAGGAAGCCGAAGTGATGAAGAGGATCCTAAAGTGGATTGTGATAGCAACGATAGTGTTGACTGCAGGTTATTTTATCTATGACAAAATGATTAAGCCCAAAGAGCAAGCGCAACCGATAGAAGAGGTGCCAGCAGTTACCTTCCCAGTAACCACAGAAACGATTACCAAATCTGTACAGGTTAAAGGCAAATCGAAATATGAGCATGAAACCCTTATATACGCCCCATTTGCTTCCAAGGTAACAGAGTGGACGGTGCAGAATGGCGGACAAGTAAAGAAAGGGGAGATTATGTTTACCCTGGACACAGCAACGCTCAAAAATGAAATTGCTACTCAGGAAGCAACCATCCGCAAGGGAAAGCTGGAAGCTGAACTGAACGCATTTGTCAGTAAACAGAATGATGAAACGACTGCTGTAGGTGCAACTGAAGCTGAGCGACTAAAGACATTGGCTTCACAGCAGACAAGCAAGATTAGCGAAGATCTGAACAAGGTAAGTACGGATATTCAGGTGCGGGAGATTGCGGATAAGAAGACCAAAGTCCAATCAGCGAGTTATCGTGCCCCATCTTCCGGAATTTTCTTGTTCGACAGCTCCAGTGAGCGTATACAAATGGTGACAGACAACCAGTATATCGGCAAAATCGTGGATTTGAACAAGGTGGAGTTTGTTGCACTGGTGGGTGAACAGGATGTGTTCAACATCAAGCCTGGAATGAAGGTGAAGGTCAAAATGACAGCTTCCAAGGCTGCTAAGCTCACTGGAGAAGTGAAAAAGGTATCCAAATTTGCCACAACTGCATCAGGCAAGGACACTACAACCACCCAAGTCCCACAGTTCGAAGTGATCATCTCGCTCCAAGCCAATGAGCTCTTAATTGGGGGCCTTAGTTTGAATGGTGAGATTGAGACCTTGCGTAAGGACAATGCTACGGCTGTTTCCAATATTGCGGTCATTCATGAAGGAGACCTCACTTACGTTATGCTGGACAAAGGCAACGGACAAACGCAACGGAAAGAGATTAAAACCGGACTGGAAACAAACGATAAGGTTGAAGTGCTCTCCGGACTGAAACCGGGAGACACCGTAGTTCTTCAGTAGATGTTCTTAAAGACAGATGGATTCTATGATGCTAAATTGAAATAGGAGTTGAAACGCATGAACTGGAGTTGGTTGCCGTCAACCTGTACCCTCGCAAATCTGGCAGCCGGATCATTATCGTTACTTTTCACTATCCGGGAGCAATATAAAGTGGCAGTAATCCTGATCATACTGGCTGCCATGTGCGATGTGTTGGACGGATTATTGGCCAGACTATTACATTGTACCAGTGATTTCGGTAAACAATTGGATTCGCTGGCAGATATCATTTCGTTTGGAGTGGCTCCTGTCTTTTTGATTTTGTTATATAGATTGGATAATGTCCAGTGGTTGGGAGTTGTCGTGGCCGTCCTCTTTTTGATATGTGGTGCGCTCCGACTGGCCAGATTTAACTTGACGATTCCGATCAAAGGGTTTGTAGGTATGCCTATTACTGCAGCGGGAGTAATCCTGTCTGCATCGACTTTACTGGAAGAACATCTGAAACCGGGTCTTATATTGGTATTAATGGGGTTGTTGTCCTTTCTCATGGTCAGCCGACTTCCCTTTCCTTCTTTTAAAAAATACGACAGCAGGAAGTGAAAAGGAATGAATTGGGCCATAGAGTTGATATCACAATACGGGTATATAGCTATTTTTGCTCTTTTAGCCCTTGGCATTCTTGGACTCCCCGTACCAGACGAAATTATAATGTTATTTGTAGGCTATTTATCTTCCAGCATGGTTTTAAATTATTCGCTTTCAGTGCTGGTTGGTTTTGCTGGTTCGATAACTGGGATGATGATCAGCTATATCATTGGCAGCAGACTGGGACAACCTGTCGTTGATAAATATGGAAAATGGATTGGCCTAACACCTAAGCGATTTGGGAGAGTCAAGGGGTGGTTTGAGCGTTTTGGGAATTGGACGGTTCTGTTTGGCTATTTCATTCCTGGGGTGAGACATGTAACTAGCTACATCTCAGGAATTAGTGGAATGCCATTCAGAAAATATCTTCTTGTATCCTTGGTTGGCTCTTCGACATGGTCCCTTCTTTTTATTTCTCTTGGCTTTTTTTTAGGTAAGAATATATCTTTTACATGAGTAGGAACACTAACCTATTATCTATAATTAATGGGGGTAAGTTCTATATTTTTACTATAGGATAGTTCGGCAGGATAGTGTAAAATGAAATCGTCCTATGTAAACGATTTCAAAGTAAAATTAGGGTGTGAATACGATACTAAAGGAGTGTAAGATGATGAAATATACTAAACCTAACCAACCGCTAGTAACCCACATTTATACCGCCGATCCGTCCGCTCATGTTTTTGAGGGTAAAATCTATATTTATCCTTCACACGACCTCGACCATGATGGACCAGATAACGATAACGGGGACCAATATGCTATGGAAGATTACCATGTATTGTCCCTGGAGAATTTCGATTCTCCTGTTGTAGATCATGGAGAAGCGCTCCATCTGCGTGATATTCCATGGGCTTCAAGCCAGCTCTGGGCACCGGATGCGGCATTCAAGAACAATCTGTACTATCTGTTTTTTCCGGCACGCGATCAAGACGGCATCTTCCGGCTTGGGGTGGCAACGGCGTCCTCACCTGCAGGGCCTTTTAAAGCGGAGTCCAATTATATCAAGGACAGCTTTAGCATAGATCCTGCCGTCTTCGTTGAAGATGACCAAGCCTATGTTTATTTTGGGGGCCTTTGGGGAGGGCAGTTGGAGAAGTGGCAGACAGGTAGCTTCGAGTCTTCACAAACAGAAGGGCCTCCAGCAGACCAGCCGGCGTTGGGACCACAGGTGGCCTTGTTAAGCGATGATATGCTGTCGTTTAAGGATAAACCGCAAGAGATTTCGATTCTGGATGAAGAAGGCAATCCGCTGCTGGCTGGCGACGAGGATCGCAGATATTTTGAAGGCCCATGGGTTCATAAATATAATGAGTATTACTACCTGTCTTATTCGACAGGAACTACACACAAGCTGGTGTATGGCATCAGCAAGAACCCACTGGGTCCCTTTACATTCAAAGGAACAATCCTCACTCCTGTTATCGGCTGGACCACCCATCATTCTATTGTCCAGTTTGAAGATAAATGGTACCTCTTTTATCATGACAGCTCTCTGTCTGAAGGCGTCAATCACAAACGTTGCGTGAAATACACGGAACTGAAGTATAATACTGACGGAACCATTCAAACGATAGATCCTTATAAAGAATAGCGATTTTCCAAATAATCCCAAACCATTCGCGATCACAAAGATCGTTGGATGGTTTTTTTTTGGTTAGGAGAAAATGCGAAAAAAATTTAACTTTTTAAACAAGAAACTGCATTGTTCTAGCATTGCAATTATAATAAGATGATTTGGAATAACAAATATTAGTAGAATAATTCAAGAGATTCAAATTTATGGGGGTGGTTGGAAAAATAGACTGAGGGGTTGTGTCCAATATTTTGGGAAAAATCACAAATAATTAATACCGGAGGTATAAAGATGTTAAAAAAGCTTTCGCTTTTTGTATTAACCTTTGCTTTATTGTTGAGCTGTCTACCCATGATGTCTGCATATGCTGCGAATAGTGCAACTGCAAAGCTGCCAGGGAACTCGAACCCGCTAATGGACCACAAATTAGGAGCCGACCCCTTTGCATTGACCTATAACGGAAGAGTCTACGTCTATATGTCGAGCGATGCTTATGTATATAATACGGACGGAACAATTAAAGAGAATGATTTCAGCACACTAAATAAAATCAATGTCATCTCTTCTGCGGATATGGTGAACTGGACCGACCATGGTTCAATTCCGGTAGCAGGCGCCAACAATGCCAATAGTGGCAACGGAATTGCCAAATGGGCCTCACTCTCTTGGGCACCGTCGGTTGCACATAAAACGATAAACGGTGTTGATAAATTCTTTCTGTATTTTGCAAATGGTGCATCCGGTATTGGTGTACTGACTTCTAACTCTCCAATAGGACCATGGACAGATCCTCTCGGAAAAGCGCTGGTTACAACCAGTACAGCTGGTATGTCAGGTGTTACCTGGCTTTTTGACCCGGCCGTATTGGTGGATGATGATGGCACAGGCTACCTCTATTGTGGTGGCGGGATTCCGAATACCTCGAATGCAGCGTCCATTGCAAATCCCAAAACAGCCCGAGTGTTAAAATTAGGGTCGGATATGACGAGCATTGTTGGAAGCGCAACCACGATTGATGCTCCTTACATGTTTGAAGACTCAGGAATTCATAAGTATAACGGCAAATACTATTATTCATATTGCTTCAATTTCTCAGGCACGCACCCGGCAGCCTACCCTACTGGTGAAATCGGTTACATGACGAGCAGTAGCCCTACGGGACCATTTACTTATGTGGGTCATTTCCTGAAGAACCCATATACCTTCTTCGGGGTCGGAGGCAATAACCATCATGCAGTGTTTAACTTTAATAACCAATGGTATGTAGTGTATCATGCCCAGACGGTCAGCAAGGTTCTGCTTGGAGATGGAAAAGGCTACCGTTCCCCGCATATCAATAAGCTTGTATATAATACCGACGGAACCATTCAAGAGGTTCAGGGAAATATGGCAGGCATAGCCCAGATTGCCAATCTGAATCCATATATCAGGGTTGAAGCAGAAACTATCGGCTGGAATGCAGGCATTGCAACCGAGACGACGCAAGCAACAGGCGGACCGACAAGCAATATGGATGTGACCAGTATTAACAATGGAGACTGGGTTGCTATAGGCAACGCTGACTTCGGTACCAGTGGAGCCACTACGTTCAAAGCGAATGTAGCCTCAACCGTAGGCGGCAAAATAGAAATACGGCTTGACAGCGCAACGGGTACTCTTGTTGGAACGCTAAATGTGAGTTCCACTGGAGGAACGCAAACGTGGAAGGAAATAGAAACCACTGTAAGCAATGCAACGGGGGTTCACAAGATTTTCTTCGTATTTACAGGAACAGGAACCAGCAACTTATTCAATCTTGATTACTGGCAGTTCACATCGGGTGCGGCTTCCACTGGAACAAGGGTTGAAGCTGAGGATATGACCCTTAGCGGTACCTACGCTGGAAAGATCACTTCTCCTTTCAGTGGTGCCGCTTTTTACGGAAACGATGATTTCAGTGCATTCACTCAGTATTTTGCCTACGGCACCCATACGTTTACGCTCCGGGGGGCTTCGAGCACCTCAGCTACTGCCAAAGTGCAATTGCAAATCGGCGGAACGACCGTTGGTACGTTTTCCTTCACCGGAACTACACCTACGGTTCAGACTTTGTCTAACATTGCCCATGCAACCGGTAGTCAAGAAGTCAAACTGATCGCTACTGGCGATAATGGGACTTGGGATGCCTATGTAGATTATTTAGATATTTTGAACTAAGGGAGAATCTTCCTCATCTGGTGGCTTTGTTGATTTTGATTATTTGCACTTAGAGTAATATAAGAGAAGGAGATGATTTGAGTTGAAAACTAAAATTGGCAAGCTTGTTGGAACCTTGGCCTTAGCGGGCATTTTGCTCTCATCCGTTATAGCAGGTAGCGCAAATGCCGCACTGACGAGTGGATCAAAATTCCTGGGTAATATCATTGCAGGCAGTGTTCCTGCCAGCTTCTCCACCTATTGGAATCAAGTGACACCTGAGAATGGAACCAAATGGGGTGCAGTGGAAGGTACACGCAACACTATGAATTGGGCCGGTGCTGATACTTCCTACAACTATGCGGTCAGCAATAATTTCCCCTTCAAATTTCATACACTGGTGTGGGGGAGTCAGGAGCCTTCATGGGTAGCCGGTCTTTCGGCAGCCGACCAGAAATCAGAGGTTACCGCTTGGATTACTGCTGCGGGACAACGATATTCCAAGTCCACCTTCGTCGATGTAGTGAATGAGCCCTTGCATGCCAAGCCTTCCTACCGAAATGCCCTTGGTGGTGACGGAACCACCGGCTGGGATTGGATAATATGGTCATTCCAGCAGGCTAGAACTGCTTTTCCGAACGCCAAGCTGCTTATTAATGAATATGGAATCATTGGTGATCCGACATTGGCAGATCAGTATGTGACAATTATCAATCTGTTGAAGACCAGAGGACTGATTGACGGCATTGGAATTCAATGTCATCAGTTCAATATGGATACTGTAACTACGTCCACAATGAATACCGTACTGAATAAGCTGTCAGCGACGGGATTACCTATTTACGTGTCCGAACTGGATATGACAGGCGACGATAGTACACAGTTGGCCAGATACAAGGAGAAATTCCCTGTTTTATGGGAGAATCCAGCGGTAAAAGGCGTGACACTTTGGGGCTACATTCAAGATCAGACCTGGATATCCAATACGCATTTGCTGAATACTAACGGGTCGGAGCGTCCGGCGCTGCAGTGGCTGAAACAATATTTAAGCGGATCTACTGGCGGGGGAACAACAACCAGTGCCTACGCAGATTTTGAATCGGGTACGGATGGATGGGCAGGCTCTAATATTGTCGGAGGCCCCTGGTCAACCACAGCATGGAGTTCCAAGAACACACATTCTTTGCAAGTGGATATTGCAATGTCTGCCAACACCCAACATACTGTTTCAAAAATCGTCAGCGCGAATTTCTCCGGTTATACAAAGCTGAAGGCAACGGTACATGGATCTGAGTGGGGTGGTTATGGTACTGGATTAGGTGTGAAGTTATACGTTAAACATGGGAGCGCATATACGTTTACGGATAGCGGTTGGGCGACCATAGGTAAGAGTGGAACTATCGATTTAACCTTAGACTTGACGGCAGTCAATACAGCTGATATCAAAGAGTATGGCATTCAATTCGTCGATGCCAGCAACTCCTCCGGGAATGCTTCTGTGTACGTGGATAATGTGTATTTGTCTAACTGATTTATAATATCCATGTAGGGGCTGTCTCCAAGGGGCGTGAAAGCGCTGCTTGGGATAGCCCCTGTGTGTTTTTGTAGCTACTCGTAAATTTCTGTGATTCCCGTATTGACGAATTCCGGCACCTTCCGGCCTTCGGCAATTGTTAGCAATGTACGGATGATTGCCTCTCCCCAGTGTTGTTCATTCTGAGAAATAATCTGGGTAATCTGGCCATTTTGCAGCGATTCCTTCACGGCTGGAGTAAGGCCAAGCGCCACATTATAGCGTTTCAGACCTTTGGCTTTCCAGACGAGAATCGAGCTTGAACTGGAAACGAAATCCAAGCTGATTAGTGCACTGAAGTGTGGATGTTCGCTTATCATCTGCTCCAGTTGCCGCATGGCTCCTTCCTCGCTGCCGTTGTTATTACGGATGTCCAGCACATCAATTTCCGTATGATTGTTCAAATAATCCTGCAGTCCCGCCAGCCGCTGGCCGAGTCCGAGCATATGGGGCATGCCAGATTCGACAAGGACCATGCCCCTGCCGTTCAGAAGCCGGTTCACCGCCTGTCCAATAATGGATCCTGTCTTATAATTGTCTGCACCTATAAAGGCAACCCGCTGGCTGTCCGGTGAGTCAGATTCGAAGCAGACCACGGGGATACCCTTAGACACAGCTTGGTTAATAACTTGTACCAGCGCTTGCGAATCGACAGGATCAATAGCGATTCCATCCACCTCCTGCTTGATCATCATCTCCATTATTCGGATCTGCTGTTCTAGATTGGCTTCGTCCGGCGCCTGAACCTGCAATTTGATGTTATGGCTTGCGGCGGCGGCTTCCGCATTCTCTGTGATGGTTTCATACGTTGGATTTACCATAGGATAGATGATGCCGAAGACAAGGGGGGGAGCACCCAGTTCAACAGAAGGCAGTGGTGATGCTTCCGCCAGCCCCTCCATACCGCTCCGCTCTGCTCCTGCCCCACATCCGCTAAGGAGAAGGATGACGATCATTATTGGGAGCAGGAGGTGCCTTTCGTTTCCTGAACCGAACTTCACAGTCTGTCCTCCCCTTCTCCGACTAATCCGGCCTTATTCTCCACCAAGCCTTGCTTGCGGTATTCCGTTGGCGTCAGGCCGGTTACCTTCTTGAACAGATTAGAGAAGTAATGCTGATCGTTGTAGCCTACCTGAAAGGCGATTTCGAACGTTTTGCTGCGGGTGGTCTTCAGCAGTTCTTTTGCCTTGCCAATCCGCGTGGTGGTTAAATATTCAGTCATCGTCTGTCCAGTTTCCTGACTGAAGATCTTGCTGAGATGGCTGGAGCTGACACCAATTTTCTTGGAAATTTCGTATAGAGAGAGCTGGTCGTCGTCATAGTGCTCACGGATCTGCTGCTTCACTTTATCGATTAGCTCGCCGTATTTATCGGAACCCTCCGCCCGCCACCTCCACAACCGTTCAAGTAGGGTGTTCAGGTAATCTATACTCTCTTCGAAGTTAGAAATGCTTCTGATCTGTTGTTGCAATTCCTTCATCAATTCCGCCCGATTTCCACCCGTCTGAAAGCTTTGCTTAGCGGTGCGGACCAATTCAAGCGTAATATCGTTGATCAAATAGTAGGCGTACATGGAATCCCAATTCATGCCGTTCAGTTCGGCGGCAAATTGTCTGATAAAGCCGGGCGCTTCCTTGGAGGAGCCGAGCTTGAGAAAATCGATCAGCCGATTCCGGTCCAGCAGTACGAGGTCCGATGAAGGGTCAAAAGAAACTTCCCACAGCTTCGCTTTATTCTGCTTGGACAGCTTCTTCCACATCTTGTCTTCCTCGGCTTCCAGATAGGAGACATGCACGGATTGTAGCCGTTCCTGCACACTGCCCAAGCTGAGAGACAGCTCACAGCCGACCGCCGTTTTCATCTTCCGCTGCAGAATGGCGGCCAAGGTCTCCAGCTTCGCTGAAATTAGCTCCGGCTGGCTTCCCTTAAGGATGAGTACGCTTTCTGTCCGACTGCGCTTATAGACGAAACTGTTTGGCAGCTCCTTCAGCTGATCGGCCAGCAGTTGTCCGGCGGCTTGGTATGCTGCTTGGCTAAGGTGCAGTTTCCGAGGATCGGAGGGGGCCAGCGACAGAATAGCCACAGCATAATAAGGAGTCGTCAGTTGCAGATCAAGCTGGTCCGCAGCTTCAATGGCGGCAGCGGTGCCGATCAGCCCGCCGCACAGGTCGGCAAACAGCTTTTCAGGGGTGTAAGCATACGTTCTCTTCAAGCGTTGTTCTTCATCAATTCTGTGACTTGCCGCATGGAGCAGCTGGACCAGGTCCGCCGAGCTGACCGGTTTCAGGCAATAATCCTCCACACCGAGCCGGAGCGCAGACTGGGCATATTGAAAGTCGTCGTGCCCGCTTAAGATAATGATCTTGATCTGCGGGAGCCGCTGGCGGACCACGGCGCTGAGCTCCAGCCCGTCCATAAAGGGCATTTTGATATCGGTGATCAGAATGTCGGGCAGCTGCTGCTCAATCAACGGAAGCGCCAGTTCGCCGTCGGAGGCGTCACCGCAATAAATGAAACCTTCTTTTTCCCAGTTGACACATTCCCTTATACTTTCACGAATAAGAATTTCGTCGTCGACTAGCATAATCTTCTTCATTTCAATCCCCCTTGTTCTTGGGTATACGGACTGAGATTTCTGTCCCTTTGCCTTCCGTGCTTTCTAGCCTCACTCCATATTCTTTGCCGAAATAAAGCCGTAGCCGTTGGTGTACATTTAGCAGGCCGAACCCTCCTTCTTCCAGTTCCGCTTCCTCTGCTTGGGTGGGATGCTCAAGCTGGCTTCTCAGAAGCTCTAGCCGATCGGCAGTGATGCCGATGCCGTTATCCGTGACGGTGAGCACGACCGATGCATTGCCCTCAGCATAGCCGCTGATGGTAATCAGACCTTTGCCTCTTTTATTTTTGATTCCATGATAGATCGCGTTCTCGATCAGGGGCTGCAGTGTCATATTGAGAATCGGGTATTCATGGAGCTCCGGCTCCACGTTGATTTGATACTCCAGAATATCGCGGTAGCGCATCTGCTGAATGATCAGGTAGCTATGGGCATGCGCCAGCTCTGTGCGGATCAGCACCCAGTCGCGGCCTTTGTTCAGGCTAAGCCGGAAGAATTGGGATAGCGCTTTCACAAGTTGGATGACACTGTCGTTTTTGCCGGCTTCGGCCATCCAGACAATGGAGTCCAAGGTATTATACAGAAAATGAGGGTTAATCTGAGCCTGAAGTGTCCGCAGCTCCGCTTTTTGCAGCAACTGCTGTTCACGGATGCTTTGCTCCAGAAGATCTTTGATTTTTTCCACCATGATATTGAAGCTTTGGCCCAAATCTGCGATTTCGTCTGTCCCGCCCGGTTTAACTTTGGCCTCCAGGTAGCCACTTGCGGTCAGCCTCATTTTGTGCTGAAGAAGCTGGATGGGTTGCGTCAGTCGTCGGGTCAGAAAAAAATGGAGGGTAATGGCAAAAACAATGCTGAGTACCACGCTGACAATAATCAGCTGTCTAATCCGGTTAGCCTCAGCGACAATTTCCTGAAGTGGAGCCATGCCAACAATCTTCCAACCGGTGCTTAGCGAAGACGTATGGACAATAAAGCGGGGCGGCCCTTTCGTATTCAGTACAAAGCTGTCGCGGCTGGTGTGTTCCAGTGCGGGAAACATAGGTCTATCAATGAGTAACAAGTCCTGTTCACTTATGGAGGGGACATAAATAGGATTGTCATTCTGATCGAGAATGTAGAAAAAACCTGTTTTGCCGATGGTGACCTTGCCGCAAAATTCCTTTATAAACGAATCGTCCAGATCGACAATAATAAATCCGATGACTTCATGGGTAATCCGCTGCTTCACCGCCGCTAATATGGAGATAACCCCCTGATCCGGGTAGGTGAATCCATCGACACGGTCATATGCAGAGGTCATGGCCGGAGGGATTTTGAGCACTAAATCCGGATTCTGGGCGAGTGATTTAAAATGCGGGTTGCGCAGGGGATTGATATTAGACTGAAATACTCCCTTGCGCTCGCTGATGCCCTTGCCGTACAGATTAATAAAGCTGATGTTGATTACGTTCTCATATTTGTAGGTATCCCTGTAAAGCGCAAAGGTCTGGAGAATCTCTTTAGCTTCCTGGTAGGTCTCTGATTGTGAAAATAGAAAATGGATGACTTGGGGATTCTTACTCAGCTCCAGCAGCCGTTCGGTGTTTTCAAACAGATTGTCGATATTTCTTCCCAGCATATCCGCTTGCAGCATGCTTGAGGCTTTACTGTGACTGGAGATCGAGTCGTAGGATTTCTGATAGGAAACAAGTCCGACGGCGATCAGCGGTATCGTGGTCAGAACGATAAACAAGGCTAATAATTTCGCCCTCAGGCTGGAGGAGATCCAGCGTATCATCCTCATCGGTTATATCCTCTCATATTAATATGCATTTCGTACCAACCTCTAGTGTATAACATTTTTAACCTTCAGGGGAGAGGAAAAGAAAGCGTAATCAACATTCACACTTTCCAAACAAAAAAGTACACCAAAGGTAAGACATTACAAGGAAAACGTAAAAATAGAAAACAAATGCCAAAGAGGGCCCATATCCTATCTTTTTGAAAGCGGTTTATACTAGGGCCAACACCAAGCAATGGTGAAAAACAAGGGGGAGGAAATAATACTCATGAAGAGATTCGGAAGAATGGGAGCAATGTTTGCACTTACCTTATCCATGGTGATGCTCGGGGCCTGCGGCAATAACAATACGGGGAATACGGCAACTACTGGCAATCAGGCAACGGAAGCTCCGGCGGTGGCAAATGCAGGGAATACGAAGGAGGCCAAAGATATTACCCTCGGCTTCTCGCAGGTCGGCGCAGAGAGTGGTTGGCGCAGCGCAAATACCAAATCGATTCAGGATTCCGCGAAGGAAACGGGCTATACGCTGAAATTCTCGGATGCGCAGCAGAAACAGGAGAATCAAATCAAGGCAATCCGTTCCTTCATTCAGCAAAAAGTTGACGTGATCGCGTTCTCGCCGGTCGTGGAATCCGGTTGGGATACAGTGCTTAAGGAAGCCAAGGATGCAGGAATTCCGGTGGTATTGACTGACCGTGCGGTAGATTCGAAGGACACTTCGTTATACATCACCTTCCTCGGCTCTGATTTCGTGGAAGAAGGACGTAAGGCGGGCCAATGGCTCTCCGACCAGTACAAAGACGCTTCTGAAGATATTAATATTGTAGAGCTTCAGGGAACTACAGGCTCCGCGCCAGCCAATGACCGTATGGAGGGCTTCGCCGAAGTGATCAAGACCAATCCACATCTCAAAGTAATTGCTTCGCAAACCGGCGATTTCACCCGGGCCAAAGGTAAGGAAGTCATGCAGGCTTTTCTGAAAGCGCATAAAGATATTGATGTTCTGTATGCACATAACGATGATATGGCGCTTGGTGCAATTCAGGCGATTGAAGCAGCTGGCCTGAAGCCTGGTGAGGATATCAAGATTATCTCCGTGGATGCCGTCAAAGACGGGATGCAGGCCGCCAGCGAAGGCAAAATCAACTTCATTGTCGAGTGCAATCCGATGCTCGGGCCACAGCTGATGGAGATTGTGCAGAATGTGGTGGATGGCAAATCGGTAGAGGCCCGAATTGTGACCGAAGAGTCTACATTCACCTCAGAACAGGCTAAGGAAGCTTTGCCAAGCCGTCCATATTAATCCGGTGAACTGACTTTTACAATGCCACTCCTTAAGGGCTATTCATGAAGCCCTGAGGAGTGGCTATTCTGGACAAAGAGGAGTGGATGACGAAATGAGTGCTCAGGAGCCCATACTGCAAATGACTAAGATTCATAAACGTTTTCCAGGTGTCAAGGCACTATGCGATGTGGATCTTCGCCTGTACCCGGGTGAGGTGCATGCCCTAATGGGTGAGAACGGTGCTGGCAAGTCAACCTTGATAAAGGTGCTGACCGGAGTATATTCGATTGATGAAGGCAAGGTGGAGATGGAGGGAATCTCCATTTCAATAAATAGCCCGCTGGAGTCGCAAGCAGCGGGAATCAGCACTGTGTATCAAGAGGTGAACCTATGTCCCAACCTGACGGTTGCGGAGAACATTTTTATTGGAAGAGAACCAAGAAGATTCGGGAGAATTCTATGGAAGGAAATGAATCGGCGCGCGGCGGAAATACTCAGTGAACGCTTGAATGTACAGATAGATGTCACAGAGCCGCTGCGCATGTATTCGGTGGCAGTGCAGCAGTTGGTCGCTATCGCTAGAGCGCTTGATATCTCGGCCAAGGTGTTGATTCTTGATGAACCGACATCTAGCCTTGATCAGAATGAGGTGCAGCAGCTCTTTCGAATTATGAGGAAGTTAAAGCAGGATGGATTGGCCATTTTATTTGTCACTCATTTTTTGGACCAGATGTATGAAATCTCTGACCGGGTGACCATTCTGCGGAATGGTGAATTTGTCGGTGAGTATATGGCCAAGGATTTATCGCGGCTGGATCTGGTGTTGAAAATGATTGGCAAGGAGCTTAGTCTGCTGGAGGATCTGCCAAGTCTGGCTGAAGATTATAAGGATTCCTTCGGTGAAGTTATGGTCAAGGCCGAAAACTTGAGCCGCAAAGGAGCTATCGAGCCGTTCGATCTGTCCATCCGCAAGGGAGAAGTGGTTGGGCTCGCGGGGCTGCTCGGTTCGGGGCGGACGGAAGCCGCGCGCCTGTTCTTTGGAGCCGACAAGCCGGATTCCGGTAAATTGATATTCCCGGGAGGTAGCGAAGGCGTTCATACCCCACGGGAGGCGATCAAACGACGGATTGCATTCTGCTCGGAGAACCGCAAGACGGAGGGGATTATTGGTGATCTGACCGTCAGGGAGAATATTATTCTGGCACTCCAGGCCAAGCAAGGGGTATTTCGGACCCTTTCTCGCAAACAGCAGGATGAGGTTGCGGTGGAGTATATACGGATGCTGAACATCAATCCTCCGAATCCCGATCATCTGATCAAGAATTTAAGCGGGGGCAATCAGCAAAAAGTTCTGCTGGCCAGATGGCTGCTTACCGCACCTCAGCTGTTCATTCTTGATGAGCCGACCCGGGGGATCGATATCGGAGCAAAAGCTGAAATCCAGAAGCTAGTGTTGTCACTGTCCCGGCAGGGAATGTCATTCCTGTTCATTTCCTCTGAACTAGAGGAGGTCCTGCGCGTAAGCGATCGAATTGTCGTCTTGCGTGACCACTGCAAGGTGAAGGAAATCTCGGATAAGGACATGAACCAGCAGAATATTATGCAGGCAATTGCGGGAGGCTGAAACGATAATGGGAAAAATATATAAGCATCATCTATTCTGGCCACTGAGCGTTCTGGCTGCACTGCTGCTATTCAATCTGTTCTACTCGCCGGATTTCTTCTCCATTACGATGCATGACGGGCATTTATACGGCAGCCTGATCGATATTCTAAACTTCGGTGCACCGCTTATACTGGTGGCAATCGGGATGACATTAGTTGTTGCTACCAAAGGCATTGACCTATCTGTTGGTTCCATTGTCGCCATCTCCGGGGCTATAGCCTGTTTGACCATCAGTAAAGGTGCAGACCAGAATGTCATGGGCCTGATCTTAACTTCTGTGCTAATTGCGGTGGGCTTGTCACTCTTTCTGGGTGCATGGAACGGTCTGTTGGTATCGGTAGGCGGCATTCAGCCCATTATCGCTACGCTGATTCTGATGGTTGCGGGACGCGGAATTGCCCAGTTGGTCACTGGTGGACAGATTATCACAGTTACCAGTGCTAAATACGCGTATTTGGGTTCTGGTTCACTGGCGACACTGCCGTTCTCTATTTTTGTAGTAGCTGCTGTTCTGGTCATCGCCCTGCTTCTGACCCGCAAAACTGCGCTAGGCTTATTTATCGAGTCGGTCGGCTGCAATCCGTCGGCCAGCCTGATGTCAGGCATCCGTGCGAATGGGGTCATTCTGTCGGTTTATGTATTCTGTGGCCTGTGCGCCGGCATCGCCGGACTGCTCCTGAGCTCCAATGTTTCCAGCGCTGATGGCAATAACGCGGGCCTTTGGTATGAGCTCGACGCAATCCTGGCCGTTGTCATTGGGGGTACCTCGCTGAACGGTGGACGCTTTTATCTCACGGGCACGGTCATTGGGGCACTAATAATCCAGACATTGACCACGACAATTTACATGATTGGTGTTCCTCCGGAAATCACGCTGGTTGTCAAAGCTTTTGTTGTCCTGGCAGTCTGCCTAATTCAATCGGATAGTTTCTGGGCCGTCTTCGCCAGCAGATGGAAGACACGGCATTATCCCGGAGAAAAGGAGGGTATCCATCATGTCTCTTAACCGTAAATATATTCCGATTGTCGTAACGATTCTATTGTTCATCATTATGTTCGTCGCTGGGTCCTTTCGGTATACAGGATTTTTCTCCTTGCAGGTGTTAATGAACCTGCTTATTGACAATGCATTTCTACTGATCACAGCTGTTGGCATGTCCTTTGTCATTCTATCGGGCGGCATTGATTTGTCCGTCGGCTCCATGATCGCACTATCCACCATGGTCTCCGCCAGTCTGGTGCAGCAGCATGGCTGGCCGCCCGTAGTCGTCATCCCATTGGTGCTCCTAATGGGGGCTGCCTTCGGAAGCGGAATGGGTGCCATTATTCACTATTTTAAAATTCAACCGTTCATTGTGACGCTGGCAGGAATGTTTATGGCCAGGGGCTTGTGTTATGTAATTAGTATCGATACGATAACGATAGATAATTCATTTTACACTGCGGTAGCCCAGACGAAGATCACGTTACCGGGTGGAAGCTTCATCTCGATCAGCGCTATCATTGCCTTAATCGTTGCAGCTGTCGCCATTTACACTGCTCACTATACCCGTTTCGGGCGAAATGTGTATGCGCTTGGGGGCAGCGAGCAGTCGTCCCTTCTTATGGGACTTCCAGTAGCGCGTACAAAGATTATGGTCTATACATTAAGCGGATTATGCTCCGCGCTTGCAGGTGTTGTCTTTACCTTCTATATGCTGTCAGGATATGGGCTTCATGCCGTTGGTTTTGAACTCGACACGATTGCTGCAGTAGTTATTGGGGGTACTTTACTGACCGGTGGCGTAGGTTATGTGCTCGGAACCTTCTTTGGCGTGCTGATTCAGGGTGTGATTCAAACCATTATCAGTTTTGAGGGTACTTTGAGCTCCTGGTGGACCAAAATCGTCATTGGCTTGCTGCTGTTCATCTTTATCCTTTTGCAGCGGGTGTTAAGTGCAAGGGGGTCGTCGTTGAAGCGATAATCCAGGAAAGGGAGGGTAATCATGAAACTGGCAAAATGGTGTCTGGTTTTGGTGCTGCTGCTCTTTTCCGGCTGCTCAGGCAGTGGGGAGAATGTACAGTCTTCGGCCCCTCCTGTCAATTACCCTGTAGAGACAGACCTCCAGCATCCGGTGGACCCTGCGGTCACAAAGCCGATTGTGCTGGGGTTCTCCCAGCTCGGTTCGGAGAGCACTTGGCGGGAGGCGAATACCTCTTCTATTAAGGAGGCGGCCGATGAAGCCGGCATCATCCTAATCATGAAGAACGCCGAACAAGATCAGAAGAAACAGTTCGACGCCATCCGTTCTTTTATCCGCAGCGATGTGGATATCATTGCGATTGCACCTGTGGTGCAGACCGGATGGAAACCGATCCTTCAAGAAATTAAGCAGGCTGGCATCCCCGTTATCATTCTGGACCGTTCCGTTAATGTGGAGGATAGCTCACTCTACATCACTTTCATCGGTTCTGATTTCTATGAAGAAGGAGTGAAGGCAGCCAAGTATATGATTGATAAAATGCGCCATCATCCCGGTGTGATCAACATCGCCGAGCTGCAAGGTACGGTGGGGTCGACCCCGTCGATTGACCGTGGGCTAGGTTTCCGGGAGACCATTCAAGGCAAAAGTAACTTCCGAATTACGCAGACAAAGCCCGCTGATTTCACCAAAAGCGGCGGCCGGGAGATTATGAGGGAGTTTCTGCGGCAGCCAAAGGAGAAGTGGCCTCAGGT
Organism: Paenibacillus monticola; assembly: GCF_009664975.1. Classification (GTDB taxonomy): domain Bacteria; phylum Bacillota; class Bacilli; order Paenibacillales; family Paenibacillaceae; genus Paenibacillus_AQ; species Paenibacillus_AQ monticola. The sequence goes on along the minus strand of NZ_WJXB01000003.1, from coordinate 620,753 downwards.
ACTATATTCCCACAATGATGATATGGCGATCGGTGCGGTAGAGGCGATTGAGGAGGCGGGTCTGAGACCCGGTACCGATGTGGTCATTATTTCCGTGGACGGAACACGGCGTGCCTTTGAGCAGATGGCCTCTGGAAATTTCAATGCTGTAGTCGAATGTAATCCATTACTTGGACCCTTGCTTATGCAGGCAACCAAAGAGATTATGTCCGGGCGGACCCTGCCTAAGCGGATGGTTCCACCCGAAGATATTTTTACACAGGAACTGGCGGCCATGGAGATAGAGAACCGTAAATACTAGGAATTGTCTATAAAGCCAACGGAACCCCAGCTCTATTGAATATTTCTTTTAATTTCTGCTCTTTCTGGGCACTCCAAAGGTTTGAAGGAGGAAGGCAAAAGGTGGGAATAGGAACCCCAGCCATTCGTATGGCTTCTTTTATGGACGGGATAAAAGGCTCATCCAGACTATATAAGGCAGGGATTTCAATGACCTTCCGATGATGCTCAAGCAGTTCTACTAAGTTGTTATTTTGAAAGCAGTTATATACTCCGAGAAGCAACTGTGGAGCAAAGTTGGCACTAGCTGCAATAGCTCCATCTCCCCCTGCTGCAAGTGTGGCTAATAAGTATTCATCAAAGCCGCAAAATACAGAGAATGCCGGATTTATTTCTTTTACCTGTAGAATCATCTGCCGAATATGACTTAGTTGATCTACCGTTTCCTTAATTCCGACTACGTTTGGGTAACGGGCTGCAAGTCGGCTGACAAAGGCGGGACTCAAATCCTGACCGGTTAAGGCCGGGAAGTTATATAGCATTAGTGGAATCTCCGTCGCTTCCAAAATGGAGGCGTAGTGCGAGAACAAGGTCTCCTCACTAAGCTTACTGTAGTATGGATTGATAACGACTACACCGGTGGCACCACTCTTGGCAGCATGCCCAGTAAGACGAATGGCTTCAGGGGTATTGTTACTGCCGGTTCCAATCCAGACGGGGAGACGTCCGTTAGTATAATCAATACAGAACTCTGCAATATCCTCCCGTTCCTTCGCGCTAAACTGGCTGAATTCCCCGGCTGTCCCCAAGAAGAAGAGACCGTGAACTCCCTTGTTTATTAAGCTATCTATTAAAATCTTCATTCCATTGCGATCAAAATGCCCGTTCTGATCCAGAATGGTGGGTACAGGGGGGATGACACCTGCATTTGCATGAATAAGATTCATTTTATTTTTGTCTCCTAGTTTGATATTATAAACATAAGATTATTATAATGAACTGGAAGCGCTTTATCAATGTATTTTAGAGAGGAGGATGAAGATTTGGATCGAAAATATTGGGTGCCTGCTCTAGAGAGGGCCGATTTGATTCTCAAGGCGATCTCTAAGCAACCGGGTGAACATAAAATGACAGAGCTATGTGATGAAACAGGTATTAATAAAAGTTCGATGTTTTCTCTGCTGCGCACGATGGAAGCCTTGGAATGGGTTAGTAAGGATAAAAAGGAAGCCTACTCACTTGGCGTGGGAGTCGCTTATTATAATACGGTTTTCAATGAGTCTCATAAGCAAAACTTTAATCTGGTGGAGCATTTTCTAAAGACTTCTGCTGAAAGCGTGAAGACCATTAGCGAGACCTTCCAGTTATCCATTCTTGACCGGAGCGATATTGTATATCTAGCCAAACAGGAAGGCCCTTCCCTGGTGAAATTGGAGTCCAGCCCAGGTATGCGATTCCCGGCACATGCGACAGCCATGGGCAAGATGATGCTGGCATGGCTTCCGTTGGAAGAGATCGAAAGACGTTACCCCAATAGAATATTATCCCAAGTGACCTCACGTACGATTACAGATTGGAATGAATTCATGGCAAAATTGGCTTCTATTCGTAATGATGGGTATGCGATGGATCTGGAAGAGGTCATTCAAGGGATCTGCTGTGTTGCAGCACCGATCCTAGATGCCGCAGGAAATGTTGTTGCAGCGGTGAGTACCTCTATGCTGCAACATGCTTATATCGATAAACAGGCGAGTGCGATTCAGGAAGTTGTTAGGCTTGCAGAGAAATTGTCTTTATCTTAACGAAGAGAGAAGGGTTTAGAGTGGAAATCAATTTGCATGAGATTATGCGGGAGGATTCGGAGAAATCCTCCCCAATTCATACTGCTGCGGCTGGTCCCTCAGGCGTACTCCCCATAACAGGTGAAATGCTACGCAATGCACCGAGTGGCGAATTATTTGGCATGTCTCAAAATACGGGAATGGGTTGGGACCCAAACTTATTAAATCAACGTCAATATCTCATCTTAGGCACTATGGGTGGGATACGGCGTGAAGACGGTACTCCACTTGCGCTTGGTTATCATACAGGACACTGGGAAATTGGACTGATGATGGAAGAAATCGCTGCGGAAATCACCGAGAAACAAGGAATTCCGTTTGCGGGTTATGTCAGTGATCCCTGCGATGGCCGCTCCCAGGGAACAACAGGCATGTTCGATTCCCTTCCTTATAGGAATGATGCGGCAATTGTGATGCGCCGATTAATACGTTCACTGCCAACGCGTAAGGGAGTGTTAGGTGTAGCCACATGTGATAAAGGGCTGCCTGCAATGATGCTTGCTCTAGCTGGCATGCATGATCTTCCGGGGATTATTGTGCCTGGCGGAGTATCGCTTCCGCCGATTCATGGAGAGGATGCCGGTAAGATCCAAAGTATAGGCGCAAGATACAGCAATGGCGACCTTTCCTTGGAAGAGGCAGCTGATTTGGGATGTCGTGCTTGTGCTACTCCTGGCGGGGGATGTCAATTCTTGGGAACCGCCGCGACGGCTCAAGTGATTGCTGAGGCGTTAGGGATGTCGGTTCCTCATTCTGCGCTAGCCCCTTCAGGACAACCTGTATGGAAGAATATGGGCCGTCAATCTGCTCGCGCCCTTCTGCATATGGATCATAGTGGAATAGTGATGAGAGATATCCTTACGGACCAAGCGATAGCTAATGCAATGGCAGTTCATGCAGCGTTTGGAGGTTCTACGAATCTGCTGCTTCATTTGCCTGCTATTGCCCATGCCGCAGGCCTGCATATTCCAACGGTTGAAGATTGGAATGAGGTGAACCGTAAAGTTCCTCGTCTGGTAAGTGTGCTTCCCAATGGACCTATCCCGCATACGACGGTTCGTGTTTTTCTGGCGGGTGGAGTTCCTGAAGTTATGCTGCATCTACGGCGGCTGGGACTCATTGATGATTCTGTCCTAACAGTAACAGGGAGGACATTAGGCGAAAACCTTGACTGGTGGGAGACTTCCCAGAGACGAATCGATATGCGCAATAGATTGAGAGAGGCTGATGGTGTAGATCCGGATTCCGTCATTATGAGTCCTCAGGAGGCCAAACGTCAGGGAATGGCTTCTACGATGACTTTTCCTACCGGCAATCTTGCTCCGGAAGGCGCAGTCATTAAATCGGCAGCTATTGATCCGACTGTATTGACTAGTGAAGGCATATATCGGCATGTGGGCAGAGTTAAAGTGTTTACTGCAGAGAAGGATGCGATCCGCAGTATTAAGGATGGGTTAATTCATGCCGGAGATATTCTGGCCATCATTGGCCGCGGACCTAGTGGAACGGGCATGGAAGAGACTTATCAATTGACTTCTGCACTAAAACATTTGCCCTTTGGCAAGCAGGTTACACTGATCACGGATGCTCGCTTCTCCGGTGTATCTACGGGTGCCTGCATAGGACATATTGGTCCAGAAGCGCTGGTTGGAGGACCTCTTGGCAGACTGAGAGATAACGATTGGGTCGAAGTCATTGTAGACACGATTAAGCTTGAAGGCAGTGTTAATCTGGTTGGTGAGGGTGAACAACCTCAATCGCAGGAAGAAGGGGCGAGAATTCTGGCTTACCGGACCCCGCATCCATTCCTTGCAGTTGATCCAGGATTGCCTGACGATACTAGACTGTGGGCAGCTCTGCAAGCAGTCAGTGGCGGAACCTGGCAAGGCTGTGTCTATGATACTGATCGAATTATTGCCGCACTTGAAGCAGGGCAGAAAGCATTGGGGTGGAAATAATGAGCAGAAATGTAATTCGGAATCCTATTCTGCGCGGTTTTCATCCGGACCCGTCTATTTGTAGAGTCGGAGAAGATTATTATATTGCTACCTCTACCTTCGAGTGGTTTCCGGGAGTGCGAATTCATCATTCACGTGATCTAGTGAACTGGAGACTTCTCACCCATGTGCTGACCCGTAAATCACAATTGAACATGGAGGGCAATCCGGATTCCGGCGGAGTCTGGGCTCCTTGTCTTAGCTATGACGAAGGGATTTTTTATCTTATCTATACCGACGTCAAGAGCAGACAGGGGGCGTTCAAGGATACACCCAATTATGTCGTAACCTCAGCTAATATAGAAGGTCCTTGGTCTGATCCTGTCTATCTGAACAGCAGCGGATTTGATCCCTCTCTGTTTCATGAGGCTAACGGGCGTAAATGGTTGGTCAATATGCTGTGGGATCACCGGAGCAACAACAACAGCTTTGCTGGAATTGTTCTGCAGGAGTACTCCGCTCCGCTGAAACAGCTGATTGGCCCAGTATTGCCCATTTATAAAGGCACAGCGCTTGGCTTGACGGAAGGTCCTCATATGTACCAAAAAGACGGTTGGTATTACCTTATAACTGCTGAGGGAGGTACGCAGTATAACCATGCTGTGACCGTAGCGCGGTCACGGCAAATTGAAGGGCCCTATGAAACTGCCCCTAATCATCCGCTGTTAACTTCTGCCGGTAATCCCGGGTTGGAGCTGCAAAAGGCCGGGCATGCCAGCTTGGTTCATACCCATACGGATGAATGGTATTTGGTTCACTTGTGCGGCCGTCCAGTGAAGGATAAATACTGCAATCTGGGAAGAGAGACAGCGATTCAGCGTTGTATTTTTACGGAGAATGAATGGTTGAGTCTGCAAAATGGAGATAACTATCCTTCCAGCACCGTTGAAGGACCGGATATTCCAGAGCAGCCCTTTCCTGCGCCTCCCGAGAGAGATGATTTTGACTCACCACAACTTAATGTCCGCTGGAGTACTTTACGTGTTCCTGCTGATGAATCATGGCTCTCCTTAACAGAGCGGCCTGGTTATTTGCGACTTAGAGGAAGAGAGTCCATGAGTTCCCTGCATCGCCAGAGCCTGGTTGCCTTGACCCAACAAGCTTTTTGTTGCACTGCTGAAACTCTGCTTGAGTTCGAACCGGAGCATTTTCAGCAGATGGCCGGGTTGATCCTATATTATGATACGAAGGATTACGTTTATTTACGGATTACTCATGATGAAGAACTAGGCAAGTGTTTGGGGATTATTCGATCTAAGGACGGAGTATATGAAGATTCTTTATGTGCGCAAATTCCCCTGCCATCCCATGTAAGCTGCCGACTAAAGATTGTGCTCAATCGGGAATTCGCCCAGTTTTATTACAGTATAGGTGATCAAAGTTGGGAGAAGATGGGGCAGAGCCTGGATATTTATCATTTATCCGATGACTTCCCAGCTTATATCAGGTTTACCGGTACTTTTATCGGGATGTGTGTTCAGGATTTAAGCGGGGCATTTGTGACAGCAGATTTTGATTATTTTGAATATAAGGAACTTCCAGAGTAAAGAAACTCACTACAAGATATTGGTGACCATAGCTATGCAAAAAAACCGGGAGATCGACCCATCCCGGTCTTTCATTATGTTATCCCCTGTCTATTCGTATATCTGACTTTAGCTTGATTTGGGTAAATATTAGCTTGATTTGACAATGTTCTCTGATGCTAACCACATGTTAGGATGAACAAGAAGATTTGAAGTAAGGAAGTTATGCACTGAATGAACAAGGAGGAGCATTTACCATGAAAGAAGCAAAGGGTCAGAAATATAAGTCGAGTGATAGTGGTTATAATGCCTGGTTAAGTTATCCTGTGCTGCCGCACGGGAGTCTATATGATCAATATGTGAAATGGTGCGGGACTGTAAAGGTTACTGAAGAGAACGAAACGATTCAAGCTGCACTTCAGGAATGGCGACAAGGTATTGAATCCATGCTGGATATAAAGGTGTCGTCTGAATCGGAGGGGCTGTGTATTGCCATCGGCACCTTCCAGGGCGGCAATGCTGTGATCCGCAGCGTGTTTGCTGAGGATACAATCGCAAAAGTTGGGTCTGAGGGGTTTGCCATTCGTACCCGTGCGGAAGCGGGTTGCATCGCCATTGGAGGTTCAACACCTGCCGGTGTGCTACACGGTGTGTTTCACCTGCTGCGCCTGATAGGCAGCTTAAGCCCCATTGAGCAGCTTGACGAGGTGGTCAATCCGGTGAATGGGCTGCGCATGATCAATCATTGGGATAATGTTGACGGCAGTGTGGAGCGGGGATATGCAGGAAGATCTTTTTTCTATGAAAACAACCGCATTGTGGACGATCTGGAGAGAATCCGCGATTATGCGAGGCTGATGTCTTCTGCTGGGATCAACGCGATCTCTATCAATAACGTAAACGTGCATGAATGGGAAACGCTGTTTATTTCGCCAGCCTACCTGCCCGACGTTTCAAGAATTGCTGGTGTATTCAGGGTATATGGCATCCGGTTGTTCCTGAGCGTTAACTTTGCCGGCCCGATGCATGAAGGAGAATTGGAAACGGCTGACCCGCTAGACCCGGGAGTACGCCAGTGGTGGAAGAATAAAGCGGCTGAAATTTATGAAGCCATTCCCGATTTTGGCGGATTTGTGGTCAAGGCCGATTCGGAGAACCGCCCAGGTCCGTTCACCTATGGCCGGGACCATGCCGATGGTGCCAACATGCTGGCTGAAGCGCTTGAATCGTTCGGCGGAATCGTGATCTGGCGCTGCTTTGTGTACAACTGCAAGCAGGACTGGCGCGACCGCAAGACAGATCGGGCCAGAGCGGCCTACGATCATTTTAAACCGCTCGACGGGAAATTTAATGACAACGTGATCCTGCAGATCAAGAACGGTCCGATGGATTTTCAGGTCAGAGAACCTGTATCGCCGCTGTTCGGGGCGCTTGAGCGAACCAATCAGGTGATTGAATTTCAGATTGCCCAGGAATATACCGGACAGCAGCGCCATGTCTGTTATCTGGTCCCCCAATGGAAAGAGGTTATGGAATTCAATACCCATGCCAAAGGAGAGACTTCACTGGTAAAACATATCGTGGACGGATCGCTGTGGGGTAACCGTTACAGCGGGATTGCGGCCGTTTCCAATGTGGGCAATAACAAGAATTGGACCGGCCATCTGCTGGCCCAGGCGAATCTATATGGATTCGGGCGCTTAGCCTGGAACCCGGACCTGTCAGCGGAAGAAATCGCCAGCGAATGGATTTCCTTGACGTTTGGCACAGATCCGGTGGTATCAGGTACAATTAGTCGGATCTTGCTTGATTCATGGAATATTTACGAATCCTATACAGCACCGCTCGGTGTTGGCTGGATGATCAATCCCGAGCATCATTACGGACCGAATGTTGACGGCTACGAATATTCACAGTGGGGGACCTATCATTACGCCGATCACCAAGGCATTGGGGTAGACCGGACTGTTCAGACCGGCACAGGCTACAGTGCCCAGTATATAGGCAGCAATGCCGAACATTATGATTCTCTAGAGGATTGCCCCGATGAATTATTGCTCTTCTTCCACCATGTTCCGTATACCCATGTTCTTCATTCTGGTAAAACTGTGATTCAACATATCTATGACGCTCACTTCGAAGGTGCGGAGCGTGCGGCAGAGCTGTTGACAATGTGGAGCGGCTTGAAAGAAAGGCTCACTGAAGATCTTTACGTGCAGGTCGAAGACCGTCTGCAGGAGCAGGCTGGGCATGCCAAGGAATGGCGCGATCAGATCAATTCGTACTTTTACCGGAAGAGCGGGATTGAAGACATCAACATGCGGAGCATATACTGAGGGGGGAGAATAGACATGAACATGGATTCTCAAGTCACCATAAACGATAAGCTTCCTTTGACTATGAAAGCAGCGGTTATGTCCGAACCCGGAAGTATTGAAATTAAGGAACTGCCAGTGCCAAAGCCTGGTCATAACGAGGTGCTCGTGCAAGTAATGGCCGTTGGCGTGTGCGGCTCAGATCTGCATTATTATGAGCATGGTCGGATTGGAAGATTCGTAGTGGAACAGCCCATTATTCTTGGACATGAATGTGCCGGATTTATTGTTGCCGCAGGAGACAAGGTTACAAAAGTAGCCATAGGAGATCGCGTTGCGGTTGAACCGGGAGTGACCTGTGGACATTGCAGCGCTTGTAAAGCTGGAAAGTATAATCTGTGTCCCGATGTTAAGTTCCTCGCGACACCTCCTGTAGACGGAGCCTTCGTACAGTATCTGGCGATTCGTGAGGATATGGTGTTTAAGATCCCCGATCACCTGTCTTTTGAAGAAGCGGCTTTAATTGAGCCCTTCTCGGTGGGCATCCATGCGGCCAAACGCAGCCGACTGCAAGCAGGAGAAACGGTGGCGATTATGGGTATGGGTCCTGTCGGACTCATGGCGGTCGCAGCAGCTAAAGCTTATGGTGCCGCCCGGATTATTGTTACTGATCTTGAAGAAGTCAGGCTGCGAGCCGCTTTACGGCTTGGTGCCACTAATGCCATAAATATCAAGAAAGAAGACGCATTAATAACCATTAAGCAACTGACGGATGGTGTAGGTGTAGATGTGGCCTGGGAGACTGCCGGCAATCCGATGGCGCTGCAAACGGCCCTTTATTCCCTGCGCCGCGGGGGCAGACTGGCTATTGTAGGTCTGCCTGCACAAGATGAGATTCCGCTCAATGTGCCTTTTATAGCAGATAGCGAAATAGACATCTATGGGATATTCCGTTATGCTAATACCTACCTGCAGGGCATTGAATTTCTGGCATCGGGCAATCTGGATGCAGCATCGCTCATTACAGATCGTTATCCGCTGGCAGAGACCCGCGAAGCGCTGGAACGTGCCATCCATAATAAAAGTGGCAGTCTGAAGGTTATTGTATATCCTAATGAATAGGCCGGAGGGTATGATACTCACCTTCGGGCGAATTATAGAGCAATTAACGGCAGGAATCCATACGCTAGACCGAACTGTGGACAAGCTGGAGCCAGGGTGCATGGAGACAGAGGTACAAGGAATCGTTACGGCCTTCTCCGCTTCACAGTATGTCATAGAACAGGCTGTCGCGCTTGGCGCCAACCTGATCGTCACGCATGAAGGAGTTTTTTTCAGCCACCAGGATAACCGGGAGGGGCTGGAGAATGACCCGGTATATAAGCAAAAAGCTGAACTGATCGCAAGCTCAAGAGTTGGAATTTACCGTTTTCATGATTACTTGCACCGTTACACACCGGATGGGGTCATGAAAGGGCTACTCCGCGAGCTTGAATGGGAGAAATATGTTACCCAGCATCAGCCTCATGTCTCCATTTTGACTATTCCAACTATGGAGGTTCGAGAGGTTGCCGAATATCTGAAACGACAGCTGCAAATTTCCTACGTGCGCGTAGCGGGAAAGCTCTCCACTTCATGCTGCAGAGTAGGAATCTTGGTTGGTTACAGAGGAAGCGGCGCCACGGCTATTCCCTTATTGGAACAGGAATCCTTGGATTTAATCATAGCCGGAGAAGGTCCGGAGTGGGAGACTCCAGAGTATATAAGAGACGCTGTCCATCAAGGGCGCAATAAAGCCTTAATTATGTTAGGTCATGCCGAGAGCGAAGCGCCGGGTATGAACTATCTGGCCGATCTGCTCTCGCTGCAATTTCCGGAATTGCCGATCCACTTTGTTAAGGATGAACCCGTCTATCAAATTGTATAAAATAAAGAAACCTCTTTTGAAGCAGAAGGACGGAGGAACAACCTGTTCACTCTAGATCCGCTTGCTGACAAAGAGGTTTGTTTGCAAATAGTCAATCAGGTTCATTTTGCAGATTGCTCTCAGGGTCATTTATATCCTATAGTTGAACTCTAGAAATTATTGAGGCCAATTCATTGTAAGGGGGTGCAGAATATGAATCAAAAAAGGTTTGTGTTTAGCAGAAGTGTGACCTTTAAATGGATCGTCTCGTATTCCGTGATTATGCTTATCCCGCTTATTGTTAGCGCTATCATATATCTGCAAACCAAACAAATCGTCGAATATGAAATTGAGCGGGCAGGGAATGCGATGCTCAAACAAATGCAAAATACGATTGACAGTGAAATCAATCAGGCCGAAAAGATGGCTATGCAATTGTCCATTCATAGTGATGTGAATAAATACTTGAACCTGACTCCCGCGGAGGAGAAAACGCAATCTTTTCAGATTTATGAAACCCGCCAGGAGTTAAGCAAATATAAAGCGACTAATGACTTTATCAATGGAATCTATCTGTATTCGAGCAGTCTGGACAAAATTCTAACGGATGAGACGTATACGGACAGTCAAACTTTTTATGAGATTTACCAGCAGATGATCGGGATGCCCTATGCAGATTGGCTGTCTCTATTGAAGAATGAGAATGCTGGGGGCAACGGATTAGTACCAATTATTGAATTTAAACGCTGGGATACAAACGTTGTCTTAATGAAGCCCTTCTCAAGTGCCGGAGGAGAACATTCATTGAGGGGAACATTGATGCTTCCGCTGAACGGCAGCAAAATTCAGAATATGCTGAAAAATGTGGATTGGGTCAATAATGGCGATGTGTATATTGTGGATAGGAATAATCAAATTCTGTTCCAGAACAACAGCTTAGCCAACCTTCAGACCGTGCCTTACACCGAAACAGGAGATAAGCGAGCAGGCACTTCTTTCCTGAACATCGCCGGAACCGAAAACATGGTCTCTTTTATCGATTCGGATACAACAAATTGGAAATATATAAGCGTATTTCCTTCAAGTGTGTTTTGGGAAAAAGCACGAGAAATACGCAATCTGAATCTGATCGGGCTGCTTCTCTGCTTTTTGGTCGGAGGCGCGATTATTTATTATTTTGCCCGTAAGAACTATAACCCTGTTCGCGAATTAGTGAATATGTTCTCCGGTGCCAAAGATGAGCAAACCCAGAGGGTGCTGGATGAGTTCTCCTTCATTAGGGAGAGTGCGTTGGCCACCATTCGGGAAAGAGATGATATTAACAACCGGCAATTTAGGCAGCTTCGCGTGCTGCAAACTTATTATTTAGCCCGTTTACTCAAAGGACAGGTTGAAGAGGGAATGTCGATGGAGGAAACGGCAAAGCTGCATCACTTCGACTGGGACTCGGAGAATTTCGCTGTGCTGCTGTTCTACATCCAGGGGGAGGGAGAAGGCAGCCCTTCAACAAATCTTTCTAATTTTATCGTATCCAATATCATCATGGATTTCACCGGTGAGCATCATGGCTTAAGCTTTACAGAAATGGACGGCATGCTGGCGGCAGTGAAGAATATTAGTAGCGAACGTTCCGCCAACTGGAAAGAGGATATTGAAGAAGCGCTTGCCAAAACGCTGGAGTTCATTGACCGGAAATATGGTCTGCAGATTGTTATGGCTGGCAGCGAGCTTCATATGGGTCTAAACAGCTTGCATCAAGGATATCTTCAGGCGCTGGAGGCTCAGGAATATCGGCTGGTGCTGGAAGAAAATATGTCTATTTGGTATGGAGAGATTGAACCGCAGGAAACCGGTTATTATCTGTCCATCAATGATGAAGTCGTATTTATAAACCTGATTAGAAGCGGGGAGTTCGATAAAGCCTCAGCGATGGTGGATGCCATCTTGGAACAGTTCTTTGGTTCGCAGGTTTCCATTGATCTTGTGAGGTATGCCATGATTGATTTGACCAGTTCTATTATGAAAGCTGTCCCTCAAGAGACCCAGCGCTCGAAGTTATGGGAAGAATGGCGTCCAATGAAACGTTTATTAGTCTGCTCGACACGCGGGGAATTCCGGCAAGAGCTAATGGAGCTTACGAGAATGGCCTGCAGCAAGGCTAATGAGAAGCTAGCTCTGATGTCCAATACCGGAATTGGGGAAGAGGTATCGGTGTATGTGAAAGACAAGTATGCGGATATGAATCTCAGTGTTTCCATGATTGGAGCCCATTTTGGTATTACTCCCCAGTATGTCTCCAGATTGTTTAAGGAACAGATCGGGCAAGGACTGCATGATTATATTAGTCAGATTCGCACCACTGAGGCCAAGATTCTGCTGCAAGAGGGAGTCACCATTGAGGAAATTTCGTCCCGAGTGGGCTTCTCCAGCAGCAGTGCATTTATTCGAGTATTTAAAAAGTATGAAGGAATCACACCGGGGCGATTTAAGAATCTACAATAAATGAACAGGATACGCATTTCACGAAAAGGAGGATAGGAGTAAGAAATGCCTATCCTCTTTTTGCGTTTTTAGCAATGGATTTTGCATATTGAATATTGTTTGTAGAGATAGATCAGCTTACATTGTAGAAGCATTAAGTCGCCAAATCACATTAAACGGAGGTCGTAATATTGATGAAATTATTCAGAAATCCAAAAGCTAACAAATCGGTTGCCCTTCTATTAGGTCTCACCCTGCTGCTAGCCGCATGCAGCAATTCAAACAATAACAATAATGAAAGCGCTTCTAACACTCCTTCCAATGAAACGCCTGCTGCAGATTTCTCTTATCCTATGACTGGTGGCACAGAGTTAACTTTTATGAACGAACAGTTGGGAGGGACTCCGGAAAGCTTGCCTATTGATGATGAATATGCGAAGCGAACGGGTATTAAAATTAAGCAATTAGGTGGAACACCCATGGCTGATCAGAAATTCAGTCTGATGTTGGCTTCGGGTGAACTGCCAGATATTTTTCTGAACACTTGGCTGCAGTACCCGGGAGGTCCGGATAAAGCCGTAGAACAAGGGTACATTTTGAAGCTTAATGACCTGATTGATCAATATGCTCCTAACCTGAAAAAAGCACTTCAGGAGCATCCCGAAATTGATAAAATGATCAAAACCGATGACGGCACCTATTATGCCTTTCCATTCATTCGCTCCGAAGCTGGACGAGTCTATGGGGGACCCATCATTCGTAAAGACTGGCTGGATGAGCTGAAGTTGGGTATTCCAGAAACAATTGATGAATGGCATACGGTGTTAACCGCTTTTAAAGAAAAGAAGAATGCCAGTGCACCTGTAACGTTCCGTACGATGTTCCTGGGAGAACGAACCGGAGGATTTGCCGGGGCCTTTGGTGTGATGGGGAATTTCTATATCAATGATGGGAAAGTGGTTTATGGCTATCTGGAGCCTGGATATAAGGACTATCTGAAGACGATGAGCCAGTGGTATAAAGAAGGGCTAATTGACAAGGATTTTGCTTCGATTGATGCGGCAACGGTAGATAAGAAAATGACCTCGAAAGTAAGCGGGGCAACGATTGGCTGGCAGTTCTATATCGAGAAGTACAATTCAGCCGCCCAGGAAACCGATCCGAACGCCAATTTTGTAGCGGCTCCTTATCCTGCTGCTGTCAAAGGTGAGCTTCCTGAGTTCGGCCAACTGGATAATGCTTATGCCGGCACGAGCTCAGCAGCCATATCTGCCAATACCAAAAATGTGGAAGCAGCGATGCGCTGGCTGGACTACGCCTATACCGAGGAAGGCAGCATGCTGAATACGTTTGGCTTCGAAGGGACTACTTACAATCTGGAGAACGGCAAACCCGTCTATACCGATCTGGTAGTTAACAATCCCGAAGGACTCGGCAGTGATCAGGTCATGATGAAATACGCACACGGAACCAACTTCCCTATGATTCAGCAGGACAACAATCTGCCGGCCAAATTTCCGCAAACCGCAGAGTCTATAGGTATTTGGAAAAAAACCAATCACGAAAGCCATCTGCTGCCGCCAGTTACCCCGACGGCCGAGGAAGCTGACGAAATGAGCAGTATTATGAATGACATTAACGCGCTTGTCAAAGAGACCGAACTCAAAATCATTCTGGGTACTGAATCTGTTGATAATTACGATAAGTATGTTCAGCAAATGAAAGATATGGGGATTGAGCGGGCACTGGAAATTCAGCAAGCCGCTTACGAGCGTTACATGAAACGGTAGAAACATTCAGCAGGGGCCGCTGTAAATAACAAATCATAGGGGGCCCCCGCTATAAGTATTGCAGCAAAGGAGAGAGAGTTATGCTGAAGACCAGATTGGGGAAAGATTTACTGCGCAATAAATGGCTGTATCTGATGATTCTTCCAGTGCTAGTTTACTATGTGATGTTCCACTATGTTCCTTTGTACGGTACGATTATCGCCTTCAAGCAATTTGTTCCAGCCAAAGGAATTTGGGGTAGCGACTGGGTTGGCTTCAAGCATTTTGAGCAGTTTTTCTCCAGCATTTACTTTTTTCGCGTCATCAAGAATACGCTTCTTATGAGCTTTTTCAACTTGCTGTTCGGGTTTCCCGCACCCATCATCCTGGCATTGTTGCTGAATGAATTAAAGAGTCCGCGCTTCCGGCGAATTACACAGACGATCACCTATATGCCCCATTTTATTACGTTAGTTGTTGTAGCAGGGATCATTAGGTATTTTACCTTATCCGATGGTTTGATTAACGATGTGATTGCCTTTTTTGGTGGCGCCCGGATCTCTTTCCTGCAGCAGCCCGAGTCCTTTCGCCCCATTTATATAATCAGTGAAATTTGGCAGCAAATTGGCTGGGGAACCATCATCTATCTGGCGGCCATATCCGGAGTTGACCAGCAGCAATATGAGGCGGCCAAAATTGACGGAGCCACGAAGTTGCAGCAGATTCGCCACGTTACCCTGCCGGGTATTCTGCCAACCATTATGATTATGCTGATCTTAGCGCTGGGCAATATAATGAATGTTGGCTTCGAAAAAATCATTCTCTTATATAGTGCCAGTATCTACGAGACGGCGGACGTCATCTCTACTTATGTTTACCGAAAAGGGATTCTGGAGTTCAATTATAGCTACAGTGCGGCAGTCGGTTTGTTTAACTCCGTCATCAACTTCAGTATTTTGCTCTTGGCCAACTATTTTAGTAAACGAGTAAGTAAAAACAGTCTTTGGTAAGGAGGTTACTAACATGATTAGAACATCACGCGGGGAACGTATCTTTGATTTCTTTAATGCTGTTATTATGGTGCTCCTAATTATTCTGACACTCTATCCATTGCTCTATATTCTGTTCTCTTCTTTAAGTGAGGGGAACCGCTTGATTTCATTTAATGGCATATTACTATGGCCGCAAGGCTTTTCCTTGGAAGGATACAAGGCAGTCCTTAACAATCCCACGATTCTATCAGGTTTTAGGAATACCCTCTTTATATTAGTGGTTGGACTCGTGATCAACATGACGTTGACCTCTTTTGGGGCCTATTTTCTTTCACGAGATGGAGTGCTTTTACGGAAACCCATCATGTTCTTTATCGTGTTCACGATGTTTTTTCAGGGAGGACTGGTTCCCTTCTATCTGATTGTGAAATCCTATGGGTTGCTAGACTCCTTATGGGCACTTATTCTACCTACAGCGATTAGTACATTTAATTTAATTATTATGCGAACTTATTTTATGGCTATTCCGAAGGAAATAGAGGAGTCCGCCTTTTTAGACGGTGCCGGCCATTTCACCATCCTGTTCCGGATATTTATTCCGCTATCTATGCCAGTTGTCGCCGTGTTGATTCTCTATTATGGTGTGGGTCATTGGAATAGCTGGTTTAATGCCATGATCTTTCTGCAGAACCAAGACCTCTACCCAATACAACTGGTGGTCAGGAACATTATTCTTGAGAACGACAATGCCAGTATGCTTGGAACCACAACCCTAGTTCAGAGCCGTGATGTTGCGGAGACGTTAAAATATGCGGCAATCATTGTGACTACGGCCCCCATCCTGATGCTATATCCATTCCTGCAGAAATATTTTGTAAAAGGAGTTATGGTGGGAGCTTTAAAAGGGTAAATGATTACGCTGAAATCTACACACGAGAGGAGGCTTATCTATGAGTATCAAAAGAAAATTCAACGGAGGCTGGCATTTCAGCAAACAGCCGCTTGATTCGGTGCTGGTGGAGGTAGCCGCTGGTACCGAATGGATGCCGGTTAGTCTGCCTCACGATTGGCTGATCTACAATACTCATGCGCTCTATGAAACTGGAGAAGGCTGGTACCGCAAAATCCTCAGCTTGGATAAAGTGCCTGCCGATAGCCGCATGTCTCTGCGCTTTGAAGGCGTCTATATGAATTCGACGCTGTACGTCAACGGACACGTGGCAGGCGAATGGAAATATGGATACTCCACCTTTGAATTTGATATTACGCCCTATCTGACAGAGGGCGATAATATGATATATATGCGCGTCATCCATGAAGCACCTAATTCCCGCTGGTACTCGGGCGCAGGCATCTATCGCTCCGTGTGGCTGAAGACAACTCCGCAGACACATATCGCTCCGGACGGTATTTACATTTCGGCGAAGCATACGGTCGGCGATGTCTGGACAGTGGATGTGGAATGTGAGCTGCAGGTGGAACAAGATGTTATGAATACTGGACAGCTGAAGCTCCGTCATACCATTTTGGATTCGGGCGGAGAGGTAATCGCGCGAGAGGAAACTGTTCTTCTTGTGTTGGACAGTAGTGATCTGACCACGCATGCCCACTGTCGTCTGACCGTGGAACGGCCATTGCTCTGGGATATCGGCAATCCCAGTCTCTATACTCTGAAGACTGAACTGCTGGTTCAGGATGAGGTTATAGAGGAGGAATGCCAAAGCTTCGGATTCCGTACGATGGAATTGGACAGCCAGAGAGGTTTCTTCCTGAACGGACGCCACGTCAAGATTTACGGTGTGTGCCAGCATCATGATCTTGGTTGTCTTGGTGCTACAGTCAACAAAACTGCATTGCGGCGGCAGTTCACACTGCTGCAGGAGATGGGTGTGAACGCCATCCGCACCGCTCATAATATGCCTGCTGTTGAACTGATGGAGCTGGCGGACGAGATGGGCGTGCTTATCGTCTCGGAAGCCTTTGACATGTGGGAGCGGAAAAAGACTCCCTATGACTACGCTCGCTTCTTTCCAGAGTGGTGGAAGCAGGATGTTGCCAGCTGGGTGCGGCGGGACCGCAACCGCCCGAGCCTCCTGATGTGGAGTATCGGCAATGAAATTTACGACACCCACGCCGATGTCCGCGGTCAGGAGCTCACAAGACAATTGCGGGATGAAGTACTGGCTCATGATCCCTGGGGCAATGCGTTCGTCACCATTGGTTCGAACTATATGCCTTGGGACAATGCGCAGAAATGTGCCGATATTGTCAAGGTAGCCGGCTACAATTATGGCGAGAAATATTATGATCTGCACCATCAGGAGCACCCGGATTGGATCATCTACGGCAGCGAAACCTGTTCCACAGTACAGAGCCGAGGTGTCTACCATTTCCCTCTGGCCCAGTCGGTGCTGGCCGACGACGATCAGCAGTGCTCCTCCCTAGGAAACAGCTCCACCAGCTGGGGGGCCAAAAGCACGGAAAGCTGTATCACGGCAGACCGTGATGCCACCTATTCCCTTGGACAATTTTTGTGGACCGGCTTCGATTATATAGGGGAACCTACTCCTTATTTCACCAAAAACTCTTATTTCGGGCAATTGGACACGGCAGGTTTTCCCAAGGACTCCTATTACATCTACCAAGCGGAATGGACGGATTACAGAAGTCATCCGATGATCCACATCTTCCCTTATTGGGACTTCTCGGAGGGGCAACTCATTGATGTTCGGGTCTGTTCGAATGCCCCCCGGATTGAGCTGTTCTTCAATGAAATATCCCAAGGCAGCTATGACATCGACCATATCCACGGCCACAAGTTGTTGGGAGAATGGCAACTGCTTTATTCTCAGGGCGTTCTCCGTGCCGTGGCCTATGATGATCAGGGTCATGTGATCGCCACGGACCAGCAATCCTCTTTTGGTAATGCGGCCTCTATGATCTTAACTTCCGACAAGCGGGAAATCGTGGCCGATGGCGAAGATCTGATCTTTGTAAGTATCACGGCAGCCGATGTGGAAGGACAACCCGTGCAAAATGCGAACCATCGGGTTCGCCTGAGCGTAGAGGGTCCCGGACGGCTGGTCGGCTTGGATAATGGTGACAGCACCGATTATGATCCCTACAAAGGGATAAGCCGCCGGTTGTTCAGCGGCAAGCTGCTCGCTGTTATTGCCAGCACCAGCGAGACCGGAACCATTACCCTGCGCGCTTCTTCGCCAGAAATGGCTCTTGCTGAGCTTATGCTGCAGTCCGTCGCAGCGGAGCCCGGCACTGGCACAGAGGATGCCGAGTTGTACCTTTATGCCGACTGTCCTTTGGAGACCAGGGAAGAGCCTCAGGAAATCCAGAGCCGGATAGACGATGAAATTCCTGTGCGGAAGCTGGAAATCATCTGCCCTGCGGGCAATCTCCTGACTCAGGATCACCCCTCTCTATCGGTCCACGTTAAACTCCATCCGAGTAATGCTACCTGCCAGGATGTAGAGTGGCGTATTACCAATGCCAGGGGGATTGATACCAATATAGCTTCTATTCAGGCAGAGGGTCAGGAAGCCGTCATTACCGCTGTGGGGGATGGGGATGTATATATTCGCTGCGGGACTACTAACGGGGCTGAGGGAATTCGGCTCTACTCGCAAATGGAATTTAAGCTCACTGGCCTTGGGGTTGCCTATCTGAATCCTTATGAGTTTGTCTCCGCTGGCTATCACAGCAGCGCCAGCCAGAATCTGACTAATGGCAACGAACGGGGAGTCGCTACGGCGCGGGAAGGCGAGAGCCGGATCTGTTTCGAACGCATTGATTTCGGCGACTATGGAGGTGATGAAATCATCCTCCCCATTTTCTCCCTGGACGATGAGCAATTCCCGATTGAAATTTGGGAAGGTATTCCCGGAGAGACGGGCGCCGAGCAGCTGTCCGTAGTCACCTACCAGAAATCGTCACGCTGGAATGTATATCAAGAGGAAACCTACAAACTACCCAAACGCTTGACGGGCGTCACTTCGCTAACTTTTATCTTGCGACGGAAGATTCACTTGAAGGGCATCCAGTTTATCCAAAAGCGCAAAGCTTACGAGCGCCTGGGAGCTCTGGAGAACAGCCGGATTTACGGGGACACCTTCACCGATACGGAGACAGCCATCGAAGGTATTGGCAACAATGTCTCGCTTATTTTTGAGGGGATGGACTTCGGAGAAGAGGAATGTTCTCGGCTTGTCATCTGCGGACGTTCTTCACTGGAGAACAATACGCTTCATCTCTTGTATAGTGGTCCAGAGGGTGAATCCAAGCAACTTGTTGAGTTTGCTGGAACAGGTAGTTACGTGGAGCGTGAATTTGTCCTGGAACCAGTAAGTGGCAAACAGACGGTAACCTTTTTGTTCCTGCCTGGCAGTCAGTTCGACTTTCAGTGGTTTCAGTTCCGGCCGGCTGCTGATGTGAACAGTTAATGACGGTACACAATCAAGTTTAGCCTGTAGATAGAGCCATATCTTAATTGATATGGGCTCTTTTTTTAGTTAATGATTACTATACAAGTTGAATTTAAGATTTTCCTAAACCGCTGTTAACGGATGAAATCCGAAAACTAGTTTTATAATCTATCAATTTTATGCATTCAAGTTATGTGGATTGTTCAGTGATACTAAACTTCATTTCTGGTCATGCTGAGGCCGCAGTCATCTTGTATCGCATTTGGAATTTGTAGGAATGAAATCCTGACGCATCTTCGTTCATACATAAAAACACGCAAGGATTTATCTCTTGTGTCATAATAAAGTATATTTTTATCTCTCATGATGTATCTATTTGTCGAAATATATTCGATTGGTATGTTGAAGAATTAAATTAAAGGAGTGTAACGAATGTGGGGCAAAAGAACTTAATTATTTTTTTGGATTGTGGAGATACAATCATCGATGAAGGAACCGAAATACGTGATGAACAGGATACCGTTATTCATGGAAACGTGATTCCCGGAGCGGATATGATGGTGAAGACACTTGCAGAACGGGGATACAGACTTGCAATCGTAGCTGATGGGAGTGCTCAATCCTTTAAAAATTTACTTACTCAGCATGATCTGTACGATTGCTTTGAAACGCTGATTTATTCAGAGACGATAAAAGCCTCCAAGCCAAGTGTTCGTATGTTCAAGGCAGCGCTGGGTGCAATGGATCTGAGTGAGCGGGATTGCTCCAGAATCATTATGGTAGGAAATAATCTAAGCAGAGATGTTAAAGGAGCCAATCAAATGGGGATTACAAGCGTCTTTTTAAGCTGGACGTCCAGATATCCCAAAGTACCTGCAGATGATCTTGAAGTACCAAATTATACGATTAGCACTCCACTGGAGTTAATCGATCTGGTAGAGAAACTTAATCACCAATTAGATGTTCACGTATCATAATATTATAATCACATAGAAATTATTTCTTAGTTTTCTAAGAGAAAAAGGTGACGTCCATATAGGGACGTCACCTTTTTTTGGTATCCACAAGCTCTTAATTTATTATCGGATGATGAATTTTGTTAACCCACTGTTAATTATAAGAGAATCGGTTGAAATGCTCTAACTTCAAGCTGTATGATGAAAACAACAACAAACAAAATAAAAGCACATAAAAAAATGTGCGTAATTTGGAGGGGAAGTTATGATTAATAAGGTTTATTTAGACCGGAAAAAACCTACATTTAAAGGCAATCTGCATCTTCATACTACATGGTCAGATGGCAGCTTACCTGCAGTACAAGTGGTGGAAGCTTTTAAATCCAAGGGATATCATTTCATTTCGATTACCGACCACGATATTTATGCTAGAACGGATGAATTCAACACGGCTGACTTCGTCACTCTCCCAGGAATGGAACGAGGGGGATTAAACCAGATTGCGGACAAAAATCCAGGATATCATTTCGGTGTATTAAACGATCCTACAGTAGATTCAGAGTTGGATAGATTTGGACATTTAGAGCAGTTCCCTGTGCCGATTCCATGGGTAGGGGATCATTCGCCTCAGTTGCTCATTGATGATATGCGCGCACATGGTAATTTGGTCATATTCAACCATCCGGAATGGCACTTGACTCGTTTTGAAGACATGGTGAAATATGATGGGTTCTTTGCGATAGAAATTTACAACCATGCTACGGAGTGGTCAACCACAAGCTCTTATGGTGCAGCTTATTGGGATCATGCGCTGCAGAATGGCAAACGTGTATTCGGTATTGCCGCAGATGATTCTCACGAGCATGATCCAAACTGGAAATTTCCTGAATACGGAGGAGGCTGGGTGCAGGTGCAAGCAGCAGCGCTTGACCCAGTGGATATCGTAAAAAGCTTGAAGCAAGGTGAATTTTATTCCAGTAGCGGTCCGGAAATTTACGATCTGCGAGTGGTGGACGGCCAACTCATGATTGAGTGCTCTCCCTGTAAATTTATTATGTTTAAATCCTTTCCCCAAAGAGGAGCATTCTTGGTAAATTTCGACAGTGGTGAGCCCATGACGCATGCGTCCATGAAGGTCGAACAGGATATGCATTATATTCGCGTAGAATGTATTGACTTCCAAGGGAATGTAGCATGGTCCAATCCTATATTTGTAGCCGATTTACTGCAGGGAGGGGAATAGAAATGCAATCAAAAGTCTATTTAGACGAGCGTAAACGCAAATTCAAAGGGAATCTCCATACACATTCCACTCGCAGCGATGGGCAATATGCGCCTGAGGTTGTAATCGACGCCTATAAGAAAAAGGGTTATGACTTCATGTGTTTAAGTGATCATGAAATTTACTTCAAATCGGATAGCTATGACGATGAGAAATTTATCATGTTGGATGGTTATGAAATGGCATGTGAGATGAGCTGGAAAGATACCGGCCAACAATACCATATTCACGGGCTTCTCGATAAATCACTAGGCTCGGACTGTGAATTTGAGCATGACGAGGAACATGCGAAGCCGGATTATGAAAGCTTGGACACGATCCAGAGCCTGATTGATGAGATGAGGGATAAAGGGAATTTGATTATTATGAATCATCCGGAATGGTCCAGAAACCTCGCTCGGGATTTGCTGAAGCTAGAAGACTATTTCGCAGTCGAAATCTATAATCATCAGTCCGAAATCGATGAAGCGGTCGGTTACGGCGTACGCCATTGGGATTATTTATTGAAGAACGGGCGTAAAGTGTTCGGTGTTGCTGCAGATGATGCTCATGGGGGACAAATAGATGACGTTATTTCAGAATTTTTTGGTGGATGGATTACTGTCGATGGAGAGAAGCTGGAGCAGCAATCGTTGATCTCTTCGCTAAAGAGCGGTCATTTCTATTCTTCAAACGGTCCGGAAATTCAGGATCTGCGGGTCGAGAATGGCTTCCTACAAGTCAAATGCTCACCGGTAAAGTTCATCAAATTTATTACTCATCCCTTCAATGGGCGTACGTTATATAACAAAGATGCTTCTCCCATTACCAGTGGCGAGTTCAGGATCGAAGGCGGTGAGCAGTATATTCGCGTGGAATGTATCGATTTCGAAGGGAATATCGCTTGGTCAAATCCCATTTTTCCGGATGAATTGCAGTAGGGGGATACATGAACGCTTTAGATTTGCAATTTCGTAAAGACATGAAGAGACTAGTTATCCCCTCCGTACTTCAAATGCTACTTGGAAATTCATTTTCATTGATCAATACTCTAATGGTTGGAGGATTAGGGGATACTGCGATTGCCATAACGGCTGCTGTGGGTCAAATCAGCTTTATTCTCGGGATGCTTCTTACAGCAATTTATGGGATTTCGGCCTACATTACACAATTTTTCGGCAAAGAAGATTTTATTAATGTTAAAAAAACATTTGGTCTCATGCTTATCTCAAGTCTCATTCTTTCATCCATTGTATTTATGCTTGTGTCTATGTTTAAAGCACCGTTAATCTCACTTTTTATAAAGGATGAATCGGCCATTGCATATGGCATCCAATATTTATCTGTTATCGTCTTCGTATTTTTAATTAATGCTATCAAGGATGTATATAGCAACGCACTTGGTTCGATTGGTAAGGTGAAATTGACTCTGATTGTTGGGATTATGGCTATGTTCGTCAATATTTCACTAGATTATGTGCTTATTTATGGGAAGTTTGGTTTTCCTAGGTACGGTATTGTTGGAGCCGCTTGGTCAACCTTAGTGTCATCAATGCTCAGTGCGATTATTCTATTAGGCTACGTCTATTGGAACAAATATTATTTCAATGTCACGCTGAAAGAAATACTCTCCATTCGCTGGAAATTCACCCGGAAAATATACATAACCACACTGCCGCTCTTGTTCCATGAAGGCATGTGGTCGGTTGGCAATATGTTATATGCTGTAGCATTCGGTCATTTAGGAGTCGCAGCACTAGCAACATACCAATTAGCCCTCACGTTTAACGGATATTTCATGATCGGAATTTTCGGATTTGCGTACGCGGCTAGAGTCATGATTGGCGAGAAGCTAAGTCAAGTAGATTCGGGCGAATACCTTATCTATGCACGTAAATTTACGCGGATTGCCCTCTATTCGGGCGTAATCGTTGGAGCTCTTATTTTGCTGTTAAATCCGTACATTGTATATCTATTCCCTAACATTAGCATAGAGGTACTAACCTCATTCCGTAATGTGATGGTCATTCAAGCCGTAGTCATGATCATGTTCTTCTTAAATAACCTGTGGATTGTCGGAATGTTCAGAGCAGGCGGCGATAATATGTACACGATGAAGCTGATTTTGGTCACAACGTGGCTGATTGCACTGCCGTTAGTATTTGCTGGAGTGTATATCTTTCATCTCTCCGTCGAGATCGTGTATATGATGTTCGTCTTCGAGGAAGTTGCGAAGGCAGGCATTGGATATTTCAGATATAGATCGAATAAATGGGCTAGAAATCTTGTCCGCAATATGTAGGAGGTACTTCGATGAGAGAACACTATTTATTATTAACACCGGGACCGCTATCAACAACACCTTCTGTCAAAGCAGTGATGCTGAAGGACTGGTGTACCTGGGATGATACCTATAAACACATCGTTCAGTTGATTCGCAGCAAGTTACTTCATTTAGGCAGGGCATCTGAAACTCATTATACGTCAGTGTTAATGCAAGGAAGTGGGACCTTCGGAATCGAAGCAACGATTGGAACAGTTATACCCCAGGCAGGAAAACTCCTCATTCTGGCTAATGGAGTGTATGGCAAACGGATCGAGGAAATTTCGCGGGTACTCGGAATTAGTTACAGAACTTTAGAATTTGCCCCGAACCAAATGGTTGATGTAGAGCAAGTGAATGCCGTTATGGAGCAAGATACAGCGATTACCCATGTTGCCTTCGTACATTGTGAGACAACAACAGGTATTCTTAATCCGCTCGAAAAGCTGGTACACACAATTAAGAGGCACGGAAAAATAGCTATTGTTGATGCGATGAGCAGCTTCGGAGGTCTAGCGATAGAAGTTGAGAAATGGGGTATTGATTATCTGATTAGCAGCTCGAATAAATGTATTCAAGGCGTACCTGGGTTCAGCTTTATTCTTAGTAAGAAGGATGAATTGGCAAAGTGTAAGGATAATGCAAGGTCATTATCCTTAGATCTATATGATCAATGGCAAGTGATGGATCAAGAGGAGGGAAAGTGGCGGTTCACCTCTCCGACGCATGTGGTACGGGCCTTCTACCAGGCCTTGCTTGAATTAGAGGCAGAGGGTGGAGTAGAGAGGCGTTATGTAAGATACCTTGAGAATCAACAAACGTTAGTTCGTTTAATGGAGAGTGCAGGATTTAAGACATACCTGCCGGAAGCGCTGCAATCACCGATTATCACCACGTTTATGTATCCGGACTTAGAACATTTCACCTTTGAGTCTATGTATCTTTTTCTTAAAGAGCAAGGCTATGTAATCTATCCTGGTAAATTAAGCGACGCACAGGTATTTCGAATCGGTTCAATTGGAGATGTACATGTAGAAGATATGGTAAGTCTGTGTGCGGCAATATTGTCCTATGTGACAAACAACGGGGAATGAATGAATGGAGGGCGAAAGAGCTTATGAAAGTACAAGGTCTTATCTTGGATTGGGCAGGAACGACGGTCGATTATGGATGTATGGCTCCCGTGCATGTGTTCTTCGATATCTTCCGAATGATAGGAATCGAACCGACGATAGAAGAGGTGCGGGCTCCAATGGGATGCTTGAAATGGGATCATATTAAGATGATGCTGGAAATGCCTCGGATCGGCAGATTATTTGAAGTGAAGATGGGGCGTCCATTCACCGATAGCGATGTGGATCAGTTACACGATGCTTTTGAACCTAAACTACTTGAAATCTTACCTCGATTTGCCGAACCGATTGAGCATGTTGTCGATACCGTGCAGCAGCTTAGGGGGTTAGGGTTACGGATTGGCGGGACGACAGGATATAACGACACCATGATGCAAATTGTCGCAAGCAAGGCAGAGATGAACGGTTACGCACCAGATTACTGGCTGACCCCTGATTCTGTCCAGGGCAGAGGCCGTCCGTATCCTTATATGATCTACGCCAATATGATTCATCTGGATATGGGCATGCCTTCACAAATCGTTAAAGTCGGGGATACGAAGTCGGACATGCAAGAGGCAAGAAATGCCGGAGTATGGGCAGTTGGTATCGTTAAAGGCAGCTCTATATTAGGTTTGACACAGGAAGAAGTTAAAGAGATGGAACCGGCTACATTACAGCTTCTGGTAGAAGCCGCCAAGCAGCAGTTTATGGAGTGCGGAGCACATTATGTTATTGAGGATATGTCTCAGTTGCCTAATCTCATTGAAGTCATTAACATCACTTTACTGGAAGGAGGCAGATCTCATGGATATTAAAGCTTATCAGAGAACTGAAGGAGATATTAATCTATCGGCAGAACGCGAGTTATGGCAAGAAACACATTTAAGTCGTCAAACTAGGGATGTTCTAGAAGAAGACAGTCGTTATTTTCTGCATCAATCGATGTCAACGCCTTGTTTGAATGTAATAACAAATGCGGAAGGTATCTATTTAGAAGATTTAGACGGTCGCAAATATATGGACTTTCACGGCAACAGCGTGCATCAGGTTGGATATAAGAACAGTTATGTTATCGATGCGGTTAAGAAACAATTGGACAATCTACCTTTTCTGCCAAGACGTTATACGAGTGCGGTTGCGGTTCAGTTGGCACGCAAGCTCGTTGAGCTGGCGCCTGGTGATCTGAATAAGGTTCTATTCACACCTAGTGGTACAAGTGCCATTGGAATTGCAATGAAGCTTGTTCGTAAAGCAACGGGCAATTTCAAGACAATTTCTACTTGGGACTCCTTCCACGGTGCTAGCCTAGATGCGATTTCTGTAGGAGGAGAGGGTGTATTTCGAAACCATATGGGACCTCTGCTACCGGGAACGGAGCATATGATGCCCTATAATTCCTATCGCAGTTTCTACGGAGATTCCGATCATGACGGCTCGAAAACTCTTGATTATCTGGAATACATGTTGAAGCGGGAGAGTGATGTGGGAGCAGTCATCATGGAGCCAGTACGCAGCACTGATGTTCAGATTCCTCCCAAAGCGTACTTCCAAAGGCTACGTCAATTATGCGATCAATACGGTGTTCTGCTTGTGCTGGACGAAATTCCGACAGCTCTCGGGAGAACAGGCAAAATGTTTGTTCACGAGCATTACGATATTGTCCCGGATATTGTTGTTATTGGAAAAGGACTTGGGGGCGGATTATTTCCTATGGCGGGCATCATTGCACGTGAAGGCTTGGATGTCGCTCATGATATTTCCCTTGGGCATTATACCCATGAGAAGAGCTCTGTGGGTTGTGCCGCTGCTTTGGCGACAATCGAATATATTGAGCAGAATGGATTACTCGAACATGCTGAGCGAATGGGTGTTCTTCTAGAGCGGGAGCTGATGGCGATGAAGAATAGACATGAAGTCATTGGAGATGTTCGAGTGATTGGAATGCTCGCTGGAATTGAGTTAGTTACCGATCGCCACACGAAGGAAGAGGCGGTAGAGGGGGCTGAAAAAGTCATGTACCGCTGTATGGAGATGGGCTTAAGCTTTAAGGTTTCTAATGGCAACGTATTAACCTTGGTTCCGCCCTTAATTACGACCCAAGAGCAGCTGGAACAGGCCTTGCATTGTATTGAAACAGCGATTTCACAAGTGTTTCCGCAATAAACAACAAGAAAATAGTATGAAACAACAAGAAAACATATATTTAACGTGGAATTAATCCTCTTATTACACTCGAATCTTATACTGATAATGTACTAGATTATAAAAAATGGGATAAGGGGAAATGAAAATGCGCACCAAATTATCCATGTTATTTGTAGTATTGCTAGGATTGACTTTAGTATTGGGAGCATGTAGTGCGAATAACAACACTGGGGAACAAACAGCTTCTACAGCAGAGGTTCAGCAAAACTCTGGTGCTAAAGAAGTCATTAAAATCAGTGTGGGTGAGGATGATTACGGCGCTCGGATGTTAAACTATGCAGCTGCTTTTAAAGCATTAAATGAAGAGTTAGTTGCAGAAGGCAAAAATGTAGAAGTAGTTGAAGACATCTTGCCAGCCGTTGGTGATGATGAACTTGTTTTACAGGCCCAAGCCGGCCAATGGCGCGATATTTCCATGAATTCAAGCCTGGATATCGGCTGGGAATTGGATGCAGGACTTATTCAACCGATTGATTGGCTGAAGGAGTCGGAAGTATTCAAAACACTTCCACAAAATTTGTGGGATATCATGGAATACCAAGGGCATGTGTACGGTGCGATTCAGGATATGGATGCTTCCCCTTTGTATATAAACAAAACAGCTTTGAAAACACTGGGTTGGTCTGATGCTGATATTGAGGGGCTTCCGGATCGTGTTCTTAAAGGTGATTTTACAATGGATGACATGTTGAATATTGCCACTGAAGCCGTTGATAAAAAAGTGACGAAATACGGCTTGGTTAGTGATGGACTTGACAATATCAGTGTTCAGGATATCAACAATCAAATCATGGGCTTTGAGCCTTACGATCAGGAACAAAGTAAAGTGATTTTCGATAAAAAGGGCATTACAGATACGTATAATTTTTGGGAAAAAGGAATTGAGAGTGGGGCAATTACGAAAGATTTTGCCGCATTGGAAGACGTTGGCTTCGGATATTTTGTTAACGGGGATGTCATGTTTTTCATTGGAGGTACCGGATCATACAATAATATGAAAGAAGCTTATGGGAAATCGGATAAGGAATTTGAGGATTGGTTCTATGCAAACAATACATTCAGCCTAATTCCTGCTGGGAGTAAGGGAGGTAAACCGGGTTCACTGGCGAATCCGCGTCTGTATTACGTAAGTTCCAAGGTAGATGAGAAGAAAATGCCTTATGTACAACGTATCATTGAATTAGCAATGGCTCCAAATTTACAAATGGATCATACTTTAGCATCGGGCAAACTGCCAGTAACAAGATCGGGGCAGGAAGATCCACGGTTTAGTGAGTCCAGATTTTTAAATGACGTAGCTTACATGTTGGATTATACCAAAGTACGTCCGCCGCATCTTGCCTACCCTAGTTATTTGCAACAACAAATTAAAGGTCTTGAAGCACTGATGGTTAAAGGTGCGACTGCAGAAGAAGCTTATGCGTTATTCGAAGGGAATTATAAACAAGGTGTTGACCAGGATCAAGTCATTTTCAGATAGATAGCGGTAAATAAAAATAGAAGAAACAACGGCTTGCATAGTTGAGGATTATAAAGTCTCTCCTATTGCAGGTCGTACATATAAGAGAGGAAGGGGCCAATGAATTTAGCTAGATTGAAAAAAAAATCTTACCCCTATTTGTTTTTGGCGCCGTTTGCTATCTTAACCCTAATGTTCTTTGTCATTCCTGCATTAGCAACTTTATGGATGGCCGCAACAAATTTAGATCGTAAGATGAAGGCCGATTTCATCGGGTTTGGAAACTTCCAAAGAATATTTGCAGATATTAATATATTGCCGATTATCAAGGTAACTCTGATTTATGTATTTTTCTCATTAGTGCTTACCGTCGCCTTCAGCTTGCTCTTAGCCATTTGCACACAGTATCTGGTAAAAAATAAAAAATTAGGTGCCCTTTATCGTGTCATTTGGCTTATTCCAAGCACCATGCCTGGCTTAGTATATGTTGTATTCTGGAAATATATATTTAACCCGACACCAGGAGGATTTGCTAATAAAATTGTAATGTACTTTGGTCTCGAACAACCGATATCGTGGTTTAATGATGCAGGGCTGCTCATTATTATTATTGCCGGGGTGATCTCAGGTGCTTCGGGAGGCATGATTCTTTTCTCTGCTTCGATCAATTCAATTCCCGAAGATGTATATAAAGCAGCAAGGGTAGATGGAGCCAAGGATCGATCGATTATTAGGGACATCATTCTTCCAGCGTTAAAATGGCCGATTATGTACGTTACTGTGACTTCGACGATTGGGTTATTTGCAAGCTATAATTTTATTTTGCTGGCTACTAGAGGCGGCCCCGTGGTTGATACGACAACATTGGCTCTCTATGGTTACCAGCAGGCATTTAATAGATTGGAGTATGGATATGGTGCAGCCATATCGGTCATAGTCGTCATCATTTCACTTCTTCTAACACTGCTATTGTTCCGATTGTTTGATTTCAATAAACTGATTCGTCCTCCCCGGATAGAAGACTGACCAAACTAGGATAAGAGTGGTGAAACCCATTGAATTTATGGAAATTCAGCAAACGGAATATGATTCATTTCTTCATGATCCTGTTAATGCTGCCTATCGTTTTTATGATCATTTGGTTATTTGTATCGTCCGTATACAACTATAACTCAGGCAGATTTTCTTGGGTGAATTGGCAGTTTTTAACGAGGTCATTTGAACTTGAAGGAATAAGTTTTCCAATCATTTGGCCAATTGTGATGAATACGGTTGTTTTTGGGCTTCTTATCACGGTGATTGACCTCCTTGTCGCTATTCCAGCAGCGTACGCCTTTTCTAGATTGAATTTTTTTGGTAAGGGATTTGCTCTGAAATTTCTATTTATCATGGGGTCATTTCCTGGTATTACATTATTGATCACAAGTTTTTTTATAATGATGTACTTAGGGCTGCTCAACACCGTATTTGCGGTTGTTGTTCTATCTGCAGCAGGTATGATTCCTTGGCATGTTTATATTCTAAAGGGATTCTTTGATGAAGTCTCCTGGGACTTGGAATTTTCCGGCATGATTGATGGGTGCAGCCGTTTCAAATGTCTTTATCAAATCATACTTCCTAATATGCTATCGGGAATTTCAGCGATCGCCATCTACGCTTTTATGGGTGCTTATGGGGAATGGCTGCTAATCAAGCTGTTTATTTTCGATAACACAAAATTGACGCTTGCCGGATATTTGGCCAAGGTTATTTTCACGGATGATGATAAGGTTACGAATATTGGGTTAATTACAGCCATTGGACTCTTCTATACCATACCGATCGGCATATTTTATCTATTCACCCAAAGTACTATGATGAAGGTGACCATAGGAGGCTCCAAAGGCGTATGATAAAACTAGAGGGAATATCGAAGAAATTTGGCGATACAACGGCGCTTGAAAATGTCAGCTTGGATATTAAGCGAGGTGAATTTGTCGCCCTTCTAGGGCCGTCTGGGTGCGGCAAGTCAACCACGTTAATGATCCTGGCCGGACTTCTGCGACCGAGTAGCGGACAAGTGTATTTTGACGGAAAAATGGTTAATAATGTGGAACCAAAGGATAGAGATATCGGTATGGTATTTCAAAGCTACGCCCTCTATCCACATATGTCGGTGATCGACAATATCGCATTTCCTTTAAAGCAACGAAAAGTGAAGAAGAAGGAACGCTATCAAAAAGCTCGAGAGATTGCTGCAATGCTGCAAATTGATCAATTAACCGATCGGATGCCAAGCCAGCTTTCAGGTGGGCAGCAGCAGCGTGTTGCGATGGCTCGAGCTCTTGCTAAAGACCCCTTGTTTCTATTGTTGGATGAACCCATGTCAAATCTTGACGCTCGCTTAAAGGTGGATGTCCGCGACGAAATTCGTCGACTGCAGCTGAAACTGGGAATTACAACGATTATAGTGACACATGATCAGGAAGAAGCAATGGCGGTCGCCGATAAAATCGCTATCCTGCAAAATGGGAAAATTCAGCAGTACGGTACACCGGAAGAGTTATTTATGAAACCTGTTAATTTGTTTGTCGCGCACTTTATGGGCAATCCGCCGATGAATATATTGAAATGTGATTTCCTTCGTAACGGCAATGAACGTGTCTTGAGTGGAGAGGGCTTTGTCTATAATATTTTATCGACAAAAAAATTGAGTAGTGAATTTAAAGGGGCAAAGGTGGTCCTAGGGGCAAGACCTCATCATATTCAGATTTCCAAAGTGCAGCAGGAAAATTCAATTCCGGCGAAGGTCGTTCTGGTGGAGCAGCTTGGTCGGGAGAAATTGATCAAGGTATTGTTGGGCGATAATGAAAATACGACGAACTTTATTCGTATATTAAGTCCAACTGATCTCAATGTAACGTATGATGAACGCGTTTTTCTTACCCTTGACTCTGAGGCTATTCATATTTTCGATGAAGAAACCGGCAAGGTAATAACATGAAAATTATTTATAAGGATAGTGATTCTAAGAGTATCGATTGGGCTGCTTATAGCCCATCTATTTACTTTGACGCTAAAGAGCCGTTTTTCCCCGTGAGAATTGGCGTTACTATATTTAGAGAACCAGGCAATTCACCTTCTGTCATAGATCGGTATATCGATTTCACTAATGAATTGACCGATTATGTTATTGAGTATGCTATCTATTTTGACTATGATATCGGGCATTTATATGAATTGGAGCACGTTTGGGTGTACATAGGCAAAGATGGTTCTGTCGTGGACGCAGAGGCTAGCTTTCATGGTTGGTACTTTAAAGCGTTACTGAAAGATCACAGCAATCTGGAAAATGATACTCATGTAAGGCTATATTCTCAACCAGGCAAACATGCATTCGCTCCGATGATTGAACTTATGGAATTAGTGCCAAACTTGCACAGAGCAGCTTATGAAGAGGCCGGGGATGGAGGCTTGCTTGTACCTGAAATCTTTAAAGGTGACTTTGAAACCAATGACGAAATCAATGGAATGGTTACCAATTATCTACAAGGACGTAAGTTTAGGCCATCATTGAAATTTGTACGTTACTCTATCCCGCATAATCTGTATACTACATGGAATGAGCTGTATAATGAAATTCCAGAACGTATTAAGGCCAGAATAGGTGAGTTAAGGAGGGACCAAGGTGTCGCTAGCGGGTGAAGACAGAAAAATAAGCATTATGACTCTGTTGAATGAGAAGGGGAAAGTGATTGCGCGAGAGCTTGCTTTGCTGTTTGAAGTTACAACGGAAACGATCCGCAGGGACCTCGATGAGCTGGAAAAAGATAATAAATTAAAAAAAATATATGGCGGTGCTGTTAAGTTCAAAGTGGAAATTGAGCCACCACTGTATGAAAGAGAACTAATTAACCCGGAGGCCAAGAGCAAGATCGGGTTTCTGGCCGCGGAGTTAATTGATGACAATGATGTGATTATAGTAGATGAAGGAAGTACTGCGCTGCAAATCATTCATTTCTTAGAGGGCAAGCATAATGTAACGATATTGACCAACTCTATACCTGCACTTATGTTACTTATCGAACGTAAAAAACGCGGGTCCTTCGACGGTAAAATTATTTTGATAGGCGGGGAAGTCAACGTGAAACATCTGCGGGTATCTGGTCCTATTGCTGAGAAAATAATGGAGGATTTCTATGTCAATAAAGCCTTTATTTCTGTTGATGGTGTTTCCTTAGAGTATGGTATTACAAGCTATGACTACGAACAAGCAGTACTCACAAGGGAATTAATTCGTTGTTCAGAGACGGTGATAGTAGTTGCGGATGAGTCGAAAATCGCTAAACGAACATTATCCAAAATTGTTGATTTACACGATGTGCATATTATTGTATCTGATCAAGCGCCTCCAAACGGTTGGATTCCGAAGCTTAAGGATAGCGATGTCAGATGGGTCCATCCAGTGGTCTTATAAAGTCGATGAGATTGACATAGCCTCGTACACTTTCCTCCGTACATGCACTTCTAGGCTCCGTGAGCGGCTGCTAAAGCGTGAGATTTGCTGATTGAGCATAATCTGCGGTTGATGGCTCACAACCTCAAGAAATTCGACAATACAGGGGAAGACATGGAGAATTTAATCTCCATTGGTACGATCGGACTGATTAAAGCTATCTGGAGATAGCGGGCGAATAAAGGCGCATATCTAACCACATCTTCCGCCCGTTGTTTCGAAAATGAAATTCTCATGCATCTCTTTTTCCTGAAAAACAAGCAAGGATGTATCCCTGCATGATCCTATTGGAACGGAGCTT
The DNA here is from genome assembly GCF_009664975.1 of Paenibacillus monticola. Classification (GTDB taxonomy): domain Bacteria; phylum Bacillota; class Bacilli; order Paenibacillales; family Paenibacillaceae; genus Paenibacillus_AQ; species Paenibacillus_AQ monticola. Next base: position 587,096 of record NZ_WJXB01000003.1, on the reverse strand, counting down.
GTAGAGTTTGCTGGAACTGGTAGCTACACGGAGCGGAAATTTGTCCTGGAGCCTGTAAGTGCTAGACAGACGGTCACCTTCTTGTTTCTGCCAGGCAGCCAGTTCGATCTCAAGTGGTCTCAGTTTCACTTGAATTCACCTGCAGGAATGTGAAGTTCGAACCACGACGATAATACTCCTTGTCAGGGCTTGTCTAATCACAAGTTGTGGAGAGGAGTTTTATTATGCTGCTGTTGAAGGTGCATGGAAGTTTTAGTACTTAATTGTATTGAAACTTGGTAAAATGAAGGGAAAAATGATTAAGTTAAGTGGAGTGATTGTTATTCTTAAACTATCCATGGAGGATCCCCGGGAACTGGTGAAAGTGACACATGCGCTTTCAACAGAGCTCAGATTACAAATGATGGAACTGCTGAACACCCGGAGAATGAATGTGGCGGAGCTTGCCGAAGCGCTTGGGGTGCCGGTATCGACCGCCGCATCCAATGTTAGGGTGCTGGAAAAAGCCAAGCTGATCGAAACGGAGCTGTTGCCCGCTTCACGCGGTGCCATGAAAGTATGTAGTCGAATTTACGATGATATTGGAATTACTATGAATGTCCCGGCACGGAACAATAGAATTGACCATGGTGAGCACTGCTACGAGATCGAAATGCCGATAGGGAATTTTACGGCTTGCGAAGCAGCCCCCACCTGCGGCATGGTCAGTGAAAATGGGTCTATCATCGCGGAAGATTCACCAGCGGGATTTTTCCATCCCAACCGGGTTCATGCCCAACTGCTCTGGCTCCGGAAAGGTTATCTCGAATACCGTTATCCGCTGGATATTCCCCGGGAGGCACAGATTCACCTGATTCAATTCTCCATGGAGGTATGCTCCGAAGCACCTAATTATGATAATGACTGGCCATCGGATATTACCTTATGGATTAATCAAGTGGAGATCGGCTCATGGACCTCACCGGGAGACTTTGGCGGGAGACGCGGAAAGCTCAATCCATCTTGGTGGATGGATAACGGGACGCAATTCGGTTTTCTAAAAACCTGGAGTGTGGATAACACTCGGAGCATGATTGATCATCAAGAGATATCCGCCCGTACACTAAAATCTCTGGACCTTCTGAAGCACAGCTATGTGGATTTGCGTATTGGTGTAAAAGAGGATGCCGCTTTCAAAGGGGGAATGAACCTGTTCGGGCGAAAGTTCGGTGACTATGAGCAGGATTTGGTCATGAAGGTTACCTATACGTTGAATTAAAGTGTCATCAAACTTGCAGTAAATCCAAAGAATCTGTTGCTGTATGCAAGATTCTTTTTTTAAAATCTAAGAATTTATATGTTTCACACGATAACTTATCCTTAGATTTCTCGAAGAAACGGATGCCATCCCTAAAAGGACGGCAAAGCCGTTTCTTCTTGTGGAAATTTACAGATTGACTTTTCTACGTATTCTGCAATAATTAGTACATATTTATTGTTATAAAACAAAATTATTGTTCATAAGGAGCGTGTAGGGTGTAATGGCTACTCTTAAGTACACTAAAGATTATCCGCGGCCGCAGTTTGTTCGTGAGGCTTGGCAAAGTTTGAACGGTGAGTGGGATTTTCGGTTTGACGATGCGAACGTGGGCGAGCGGGAGAAATGGCAGGAAGAACTACATGGCGACTTAAAGATACAGGTTCCTTTCACCTACGAAACGAAGGCCAGCGGGATTGCTGAATCCTCTTTTCACCCTTACGTATGGTACCAGCGAAATTTGCAACCACCTGCGGACTTAAACGATAAAAGGGTCATGCTGAATTTCCAGGCAGTGGATTATACCGCGAAAGTATGGGTCAACGGTTGTTATGCCGGACAGCATCATGGGGGGTATACGGCATTTTCATTTGATATTACGGATTATTTGAACAAGGAAACGAATGGCACTAACAAGCTTGTTATCAAAGTGGAAGATAGCCAGAGCTGTACGCAGCCACGGGGCAAACAACGCTGGGTGGAGGAGAATTTTGAGTGCTTTTATGTGCAGACCACGGGGATCTGGCAGAGTGTATGGGTGGAATATGTATCTCCCTCGTACCTCAAATCCGTAAAAATCACTCCAGACTTTGACAACCGTTCGGTACGCTTTGAATATCAGACTCACCAAGCGGGGGGCTCCCTCCGGCTGGAAACGCGAATCAGCGGCCATCAGAAGACCTTGAAACAGGTCTCGCTGCATATGGACCGTCCTTGGTTGCAGCTTGATGTCGATTTGGTGCATGAAGCCAATGGGCCATGGAAATCGGAATCCTGGTCTCCGCAGGCACCGAATCTGTACGATGTCGAGTTTATTTTATATAAGGATGATGTGGAAGTCGACCATGTGTATTCCTACTTCGGATTGCGTAAAATTTCGATTGAACAAGGCAAAGTACTGCTGAATAACACGCCTTTATATCAAAGACTAATCCTGGATCAGGGCTACTGGCCAGAGAGCCATCTGACTCCACCGTCGGAAGAAGCAATCATTGAAGATATTGAGGCCATTCTGGCCATGGGCTACAACGGCGTGCGCAAACATATGAAGATAGAGGATGCAAGATTCCTGTACTGGTGCGATGTGAAAGGTCTGCTGGTCTGGTCGGAGATGGCGGCAACTTTCGAGTTCAATGACGAGGCCGTGGAGACATTTATGAATGAATGGACACAGGTTGTCCGGCAGCAGTATAATCATCCGTCGATCATCACCTGGGTACCTTTTAACGAATCATGGGGAATCCCACAGGTATTTACGCATCCCCAGCAGCAGAAATTTACCGAAGCCGTATATCATTTAACGAAAGCCTTGGACCCGTATCGTCCGGTTATTGTCAACGATGGCTGGGAGCATACGGTCAGTGATATTATTACCCTTCATGATTATGAGGAACAGGGGCAAGTCTTGTTCGAGCGGTACGCAGATTCCAGTAGGCTTCTTGACGGCAGCTTCTCGTTCAATACTTGGAAATATGCAATGGCGAAAGGCTACGAATATCGCGGTCAACCGGTCATTGTAAGTGAATTCGGTGGAATTGCCTTTACCTCTGATCAAGGCTGGGGCTATGGAAATCAGGTGGCCAGTGAAGAAGCCTTTATCGAGCGGTTCCGCAATATTACCCAGGCCATCAAAGACACGCCTTACATCTGCGGGTATTGCTATACGCAAATTACGGACGTTCAGCAGGAAGTGAACGGACTTCTCACGGAAGACCGGAAGCCGAAAATACCATTTGAAGTCATAAAGGGGATTAATCTCGCCTAGAGATAGCTCCATACCAGAAGGCTTGCTGGGATCATTCCCGGCAAGCCTTCTTTGCCAGTGCCAGCCAATCGTAAGTATTTCCCCCTCGAGCGCAGCCAAATGCTTTTTGTACATCATAAGCGTAACTTTGGTTCCCAAAAACATGTCAATTATCGGTTTAAGGACAAAAACATGGCGATTACAATAAATAAATGAAAGCACTTACATTATCGATGTAATTGTCTTTCTAACTATGAACAGGAAGAGGAGGGGTTTATTTGCGACAAAAATTATTCAGTTCGTTCGCCGTTTTCATCTGTCTGATTATGCTGCTTACGGCAATCCCGGCTTTTGCGTCCAACGGGCCGATTGTATGGGGCACATCATCCACGATAACGGATATTAACACCTTCACGGACGCGGGAACGGATGCCCGCGGAATCAGGCCCGGAACCTTTGGAGCCGAATATGCGCGGATGGTTAAGCTTGCCAATGGGGATTGGCTGGCAGTCACGGCTATTTATGACAACAATGGCTATACCAAAGTCTCCTGGGGCGGGACCCGCCTGCAAGTATTCCGCAGTACGGACAACTGCCGGACCTGGTCACTTGCAGCTACGCTATGGGAAGAAGGCCGTGATGTGGACAATGGGCAGCTTCTTCAGCTTCCCAATGGCGACATTCTGCTGGCTATACGTTCGGTCCGGTGGCAGGAATCCTATCAGCTCAGAGTGTACAAGAGTGTGAACGGAGGTTCCAACTGGAGTTATCTGAGTACGATAGATCAGAATAATGGGACGGTCGGTTCCTTGGGAAATCCGGACAAGGGGGTATATGAGCCTCACATGCAGCTGCTGGATGATGGCTCGGTTGCTGTAATGTATGCGAATGAGAAACACGTAACTGAATCTCCTTCCTACAGCCAGATCATTTCTGAGAAAATCTCCACCAATGGCGGAGCCAGCTGGGGAAATGAAATTTATGTAGCTTGGGACCCGACAAATGCCGGTGCGCGCCCCGGGATGCCAGTATGGACCAAGATGACGAATGGACAGTATATTGTGACGTTTGAGGTCTGCGGAACCCAGAACTGCAAGGTATTCACCAAGAAAAGTGCCGATGGGAAAACCTGGGCAAGCGGTATCGGGACACAGGTATCCAGCAATCAACAGGGCGGGCCGTACCTTCTGTCCCTAAGTGACGGACGGCTTGTTCTCAGCTCCAACTCTAATGTACTCTCCTTAAGCAATGATTTTGGAAATACATGGATTGACAATGATCCCGTAGCCTTTGGGAATTCCTGGTGGGCAGCACTTTATCAGACGGGTGCCAACGAAATTGCCATGCTCGATTCCGTGGAGCGGAGTGTGGGTGGACATAATGTTCAAGTCCGCTTCGGAACATTAAGCAGTTCCTACACGAATGATTTTGCGGCCAATGACAGTGGATGGGTCCGTTACGGGGGAACCTGGTCGGTAAGCGGTGGAAGCTATAATGTGAACTCGGTGAGTGCGGACAAGTCGTTGCTTACCCCTTATCCTTCCAAGATGAGTTACACGCTTGAAGGCGATATTAAGCTCAACAACAGCGGACAAGGAAGTTTGGTCTTTAATGTGTCTAATCCGGCCGCCGGAGCTGATCTGCAGAAAGGCTATGCTGCGGGCATTGATTCCGCGGGCTCCATCTGGTTGGGACGCTTTAACAATAACTGGACGTCTCTTCAGACAGTAACGGCATCCATTGCCACTAACACCTGGTACCATATGAAGATCACCGTAAATAGCGGAACGATCAAAGTGTATGTTACCGACATGAATGTACCTAAAATCACCTATGCCGATGCAACGTTTACTTCAGGAACGGTCGGTGTACGCGGAGGCTTTAACAATAGTGTCAGCTTCGACAATATCAAAGTGAATTAGTCCTGTGTTTATGGAGCCCTTAGGGGCTCTTTTTTGCCGCTGAGGCCGTTTACGTATCCCAACCTTACGATTTACCACCTACCTTAAGATCTTCCACCTCTAAAGGAACAAAACACTATTAATATCTTTCATTTGTTTCTTAGGAGCGGCGTTTTGTCGGTTTAAGCCGGATTGTAATCACAGTAAAGTAGTTATTAAGAAAGCCCTTACATTAGTCAAATGGGTTCTTCCAACTACTATTTTTTCAGGAGAGGGTTGTTTACATGCAGATGAAAAAGAGATTTGCAAGTTTATTAACAGCTGGGCTGACACTGACGCTGATTACGGCAGGCTGCTCATCCGGTACCAAAGATAACGGAGAGTCAAGCACTGCAAGCAATCAGCCGTCAAAGACGGAGAGCACAGGAGGCAGCCCCGTCGAGATTTCCTTCTGGAACATGTTCGGTGGCGGCGAAGGCGATTTCGTCGATCAAATCATCAAGAACTTCAATGATTCTCAAAAGGAAGTGATTGTGAAGCAGCTGCGTTTGGAGTCCAATGAGTATTATGCCAAGCTCAGCACGGCGCTGTCTTCCTCCAAAGGTCCTGATGTGGCTATAGCCCACGTAGACCGGATATCCCCGTTCGTGAAGGCTAAACAGATTGTAGCTGTAGATGAGCTGGCGGCGAAGGTTGGTTTTGATCTCACACAGATTTCGGAATCGAATATCACAAGTGTCTCCTATGACGGTAAACCTTACGCTGTGCCGTTGGATACTCACTTTCACATGTTCTATTACAATAAAGATATTCTGCAAAAAGCAGGTCTGTTGAACGAAGACGGTACGCCTAAGCTGGGCGATATGACTCCAGAGGGATTTGAAAAGACGCTGGCAGATATTCAGGCCAAAGTGCCCGATGTGCAGGCAATTGCTGTGAATACCCCGTATTTTCAGGAGCCCTTTCTAAATCTGTATTATGAAGCGGGTGGAGATATCCTGAATGCGGATATGACCAAAGCCAGCATCAATAATGATAAAGCGCTGAATGTTCTGAATTTCTATATGGATCTCTACAAAAACAAATATGCCGATCTCAATGATAAAACGCCATGGGATACGTTTCATAACGGCAAAGCTGCCTTCTGGTTCGGCGGCGTGTGGGAAGCAGGACTGCTCCTGGGTGACAGTACGCTGAATGTCGGTGCCATGCCGCTTCCTCCCATCTTCGGAAGTCAGACGCATTGGGCCAGCTCCCATACTTTGGTCATCCCTACTTATGTAACGCCGGAGAAGCAGGAAGCCGCAGCCAAGTTCATGAAATATTTCTCTGAAGTTGGCGGCGAAATTTGGGGGCAGGCGGGACATGTGCCAGCCAACAGCAAGGTAACTACAAGCGAAGCCTACAAGCAGCTTCCCTACCGCAGCGAGTTCATTGAAGCCCAGAAGACTGTGAAATTCGCGCCACCGACTGACAAATATACAACTATCATCACAACGATTTCTGAATCTCTGCAGAACATTATCTTCGGAAGTGAGACACCGGAAGACGGACTGGCGAAGCTGGATAAGGAGATCAACGAGGTTCTGGACAATTAGATTAGATCAGTAAGGAGAATGAATGGATGATGGAGAGGACTTTAAGAGAAAACAAAGGCTCTGCCCTGCGCAGGGCAGAGCCTTTGCACCTACTGAAAGAATTGAAAGCAATTCTGTATTTAATTCCGTTTCTGGTACCCTTCTCGGTGTTCTATTTATGGCCAGTGCTGCGCGGTGCCTGGATGAGCCTGCATGTATGGGGCATTCAGGGAATGGAGAAGTATGTAGCATTAGCCAACTACCGAAAAATATTTGTCAACGCGGATTTCTATTCCTACTTGTGGAACTCTTTCTATTTTGTGCTCCTATGCACACCGACTGTTATCATTTTGGGACTTGTGCTGGCGTTGATTATTAATCAGAATATCCGGATGCGAACCTTGATCCGCTCCGTGTTTTTCTTGCCTTATGTGTTATCGGTGTCTGTGGTCAGCTTCATCTGGCTGCGTTTATTCGATGCCAAGAATGGCCCGGTGAATGCTCTCCTGCATGTGCTTGGACTTCCTGTTGACATCAACTGGCTCACAGACCACCGGTTCGTTTGGTGGGCGATAACCATTACGACAGACTGGTGGAGCGTAGGGTTTGTCATGGTGCTGTTTCTTGCCGGACTGCAGGAAATTCCCACGGACCATTACGAAGCGGCCAAAATTGACGGTGCCAATGCCTGGCGCAGATTTCTGCACATTACACTTCCGGGCTTGTCCAGCGTAATGAAGATACAGATCTTTTATCAGATTATCAACTGCTTAAAGCTGTTCGGGCAGGTGCAGATCATGACTGGAGGCGGACCGGGAGATTCCACCAACACCATGATCCGTTATATTTATGTAACTGGGTTCAAAAAAGATATGTTCGGCCTGGCCGCTGCGCAGTCAATGGTTTTCTGCTTCATCATGCTGCTTATTGCCGTCGTTCAATTCAAAATTACCGACCGGAAAGACGGATGAGGAGAGAAAATCATGAATAAGGCTGCTTTAAATATCGTTGCTGTTTTACTTGCACTTCTGTTTGCTTTTCCACTGCTGTGGATGTTCCTGACCTCCTTGAAGCCTGATGGTGTGAATGTATACACGCTTGGGGATTGGGTGAACTGGTCCGATCTTAATGCAGACAACTATGTCAAAGTAGTCCGTGACTCGCAAATATTGCGCTGGACATGGAACAGTTTGGTGATTGGTGTCCTCACGACGGTCATCTCTATCCTGTTCAGCTCGCTTGCAGCTTTCTCCTTCTCCAAACTGCCTTTTCGGACTCGTGGGATCTTCTATGTTCTGATTGTTTCAGGTTTGCTTATTCCGACGGAAGCCATATTGATCCCGCTTTACGAAACAGCGCTGCATTTGGATCTGATTGATAATATTTGGGCGATTATTTTGCCGGGTCTGACGAATCCGATAGGTATTTTGCTGCTGAAGCAATTCATGGATGGCGTACCCAAGGATTATATCGAAGCCGCGCAAATTGATGGCAGTCCCTATTTCCGGTTATGGTGGAGCATCTGCCTGCCGCTTACGCGTTCAGCTATGGTATCGGTGGGGATTTTCTTCTTTATTCTTTCCTGGAATAATTTCTTGTGGCCTTACCTGGCTATCACGTCTGAAGAGAATATGATATTGTCGGCAGGGCTGCCCACATTTTTGTCGAATAATACAATGTCTCTGAACTTGATCATGACCGCAAGCGCGATTGCGGCGATTCCTACTATTATTGTGTTTATTCTGCTTCAGCGTCACATAGTCCAGGGTGTCGCCATGTCCGGTGTCAAAGGATAAGCTTGGACAAGAAGAAACGGCTTCGCCGTCCTTTTATGGACGGTACCCGCTTCTTCGAGAAATATAAGGATAAGTTATCATGAGAACATATAAATTCTTATATTTCAAGAAAGGATTGGAGAAATGGCCCTTCGTTTAATCTCCTGGATAAAAATATGGAAGAGCAGCATGCGTTATAAATGGATGCTGCTCTTAATACTCTTCTCCTTGACACCTCTGGTTGTCATGGGGATTATTTCTTTTTCTATATCCAAATCAACGATTAATGATAAGGTGACACAATACTCCGAACATCTGCTATACCAGACTGCCGATAATCTGGATACGCGCCTGGGCATCTATAAAGATATGATGATGCAGGTTCTAAATAACAATGAAATTATAAATATGCTGCGGACGCTTGATGAAAGTGCTGCGGTCAGCTACGATGTGGATAGCCTGTCACTTACGACAAAGCTGTCCACGATCGTGGCGATCAATCAGGATGTGCAGTCCATCTCCTTTGTGTCGCAGAAGCATTACATTAAAGGAATATACCGCTGGAGCAAGAGGACCCGCACAGAGGTGAAGCCGTTTCTCTTGACCCTTGACGATGGCAGCAATTTCCGCTGGTATTCCACCCGCTATGGAACCTATGTGGATAGTCTGAATTCCCAGAGCAACTACGTTTTCTCATTAGCCAAGCAATTGTATAAAATATCCGATGACAGTCCCCTGGGCATTATTGCCATACTCGATATTCGTGAGGATGTAATGAAAGAGCTGATATCCAAAGCGGTGAGCAACAATGAGGATCTGCAAAGCTTTGTCATTGATGGCCGCGGGATGCTGGTTTCTTATCCGGATAGTAAGCTGATCGGCAAAAGTGTCACTGAGGTGCTGGGTGCATCCGGTTATGAACAAATTAAAAATTCGGAAACGGGCGAGCAAAGATTTCCGCTCACTTATAAGGGCGACTCTTTGATTGTTAATACCAAAAAGCTGCATAGTAATGATTGGGTGGTCGTAAATGTCATTTCCAAAGCCGCACTGTATCAGGATTCCAACCGTCTGCTGCAGATCTTTATCATCATCGCACTGCTCTGCATTGTCTTCTCAATCCTGGCTGCGGTTGTGCTTGCCAACTCTATTACGAATCCTATTCTAAAAATGATCCGTCTGATGCGGCAGGTGATGTCCGGAGAATTGACCGTTCGTTATAAAGCTAAGAGCCGGCATGACGAATTTGATACATTGGGCGACAACTTTAACTATATGGTCACTCGAATCGATGAACTGTTGAAAGCGGTCTATGCGGAGCAGGACCAAAAGAGGGTAGCAGAGCTAAGAGCGCTGCAAGCGCAGATTAACCCGCATTTTCTGTACAATACGCTTGATATGATCAAATGGACAGCGCTGATTCAGAAGGCCAACAATGCTGCGGAAATGGTAAGCCTGCTGTCACGGTTGTTGCGGATTAGTCTCGGGAAGGCCGAAGAGACAGTTACTGTGGAAGAGGAAATCGAGCACGTCCAATGCTATTTGGGTATTCAGAAGTTTCGTTTCAATTTCAATATTGAGACGGTGGTTGAAATGGATGACGATGTAGGACTTTTGCAGACGCCCAAGCTGATCTTGCAGCCTATTGTTGAGAATGCGATGATTCATGCTTTTGTGGACCGCGAGTCTGGAGGCCGGATCACTATTTCATGCTGTAAGGTTCCGGGCCAAGGTGTGCGATTCGAGGTGGCGGATAACGGCAAGGGAATGGACCCCGCATTTGCCCGCAGCCTTCTGGCAGAGCCAACCTCTGGTGCGGGGAAAACCGGAGGAATAGGACTGGCCAATGTAGATGAACGGATTAAGCTCATCTGCGGAAAAATGTACGGCATCGAGATTCAAAGCGAACCCGGTATAGGAACCACCATTAGGATCATGCTTCCTTTGATGACGTAGAAGGGGGATAAGCTACATGCACCGAGTCATTATTGTAGAAGATGAGTTTATTGTAAGATATGGAATTCGCTCCATGATAGATTGGGAGAAAATCGGGCTGGATTTGATCGGCGAGGCTGCCAACGGAAGAGAGGCGCTCGACATTATCGAAGCTGGCATGCCGGACATTCTGATTACAGATATCAAAATGCCCGTGATGGATGGCATCGAGCTTATTGCCGAAGTGCGGAGAATCTCTCCGGATATCAAGATCATCATTCTCAGCAATCTGGAAGACTTTCAATATGCCAAGGAAGCGATCAAGCATGGCGTATCCGAATATTTGATTAAATCGGATATGATGCCCCGTGACTTTGAGCAGGCCTTGCTGAAAATCAAGGAAAGTTTGGATGCGGTCCGAAACAGCACCTCCGACCAAACACTGTCGTTTCGCTCTGAGCCAGCGCACAAGGAGAGCTTTTTGTTGGGTCTGCTTGAAAGGGGAAGCGGAAAAATAAACGATGAGGAACAAATTCTGGGGAAATTCGGACTGTCTCATTTTCACCCCGCGTATTTGCTGCATATTAGCCTCAATACCTCAGAGCTGGGGTATGCGGAACGGCAGTCCTTGATACGCAATAATCTGGAGCAGGAAGGGCTGCCACACAGCCGGATCTATGAAGTTTTCCCTGATCGGCAGGGTGAAATTAATGTATTGTTTAGCGTTAGTGAAAGCGAAGGGGACGCTGGCAGTGCCGAGATAGAAGTATTAAGACACCAGGCTGACCAGCTCATTCACCGCGTATTCGAACAGAGCGGTCTGTGCGCGACCATTGGCATTAGCGGTCGGATTCGTGAATGGTCGGAGGTCAAGAACGCCTATGACCAAGCGGTAAACGCAGTGAAACAAAAGCTGTTTCTCGGAAGCGGACGTGTTATTGTTCACGGGAGCGATGCTTTGCGGATAAGCGCACCTCCAATGGGGGCGATTTCCATCAGCAGCCTTCAAGTCCAGTCCATGGTATATGCTTTTCAGTCCAAGGAACTTACGGAGTATATTGAGCACCTGTTTGAGCAACTCGCTGCCCGGCGGGACGCCGAGCTCGTGCAGATCATTTCACTTGAACTGCTCATGATTCTAATGACCCTGTGGCCTGATGTCTCCAAAGATGCCCAGCAGGTGCTGGAGCTGAAGAAGCGGTACTTCGAAGAGTTATCCCGGTTGGAAACCCTGGAACAGAGTCGGATGTGGTTCATTCAGGCATTTGACGCTCTGGTGCAGCACATGATTGAAATCTATAAGGGTGACCGCAGCAGTATTATTAAAGCGACCCAATATATCCAGCAATATTATCATCAGGAAATATCGCTTCAATCCATCAGCAGCCTGGTGCATCTGAGCAAGAACTATTTCGCCAATTTATTCAAGAAGGAAGTAGGAGAAAGCTTTCTGGAATATTTAACCCGGATTCGTATCGAGAAGGCCAAGACACTGCTCACTGGAGAGCTGAAGGCGGGGGAAGTAGGCGGCTTGGTTGGGATTCAGGACCCCAAATACTTCTCCAAAGTCTTCAAGAAAATCACCGGTTTATCCCCTTCGGAATATCGTATTCTGGTCCGGGAGATCCACAAATAAGATGTAGCGGCATTCATTATAGTAAGCGCTTTCCAAAATTGGCTAAAGTCGGTATGAATCAGGAGGCGAAGATGGATGACAGGAATAGGCCGGATTCTGGCTGTTCTACTGCTGTGCCTGTTCCTCCTACCAGGATGTTCGAATTTTTCCTCCGGGGAACGGAACGAACCACCCAATCCGGTGCCTGTGGAGCTCTCCTTTTGGAATCCTTTTGGCGGAGGGGAGGGCGAATTTGTAGAGCAGATTATCAAAAATTATAACAGCACTCAAAATCATGTGTTTGTGAAGCAACTGCGACTAGAGTCTAACGAATATTATGCCAGATTAAGAATTGCCCTGTCTCTGGGCAAAGGGCCGGATGTGGCCGTAGCCCATTCGGACCGTTTGTCGCCATTTGTTAAAGCCAAGCAAATTCTACAATTGAATGCCTTGGCGGAACAGTCGGGATTTGACTTCAAGGAAATTGGCGAGTTAAATGCTCAGAGCGTGAACTACAACGGACAATATTTTGCGGTGCCCCTCGATACTCATTTTCATATGCTCTATTATAATAAAGATATTTTGAGCAGAGCCGGATTGTTGAATCCTGACGGAACTCCGAAGCTGGAAGAGAACACACCGGAAGGATTTATCCGTTTTCTGCGGCAAATTCGCTCGCGAGTACCAGAGGTGCAGCCCTTAGCAATCAACACGCCTTATTTTCAGGAATCTTTTCTGGATCTGTATTATGAGGCGGGCGGTGAATTGCTCAGTCCGGATATGAAAAAGGCGGCTATATACAATGACAAGGCGGTTCAGGTTATAACGTTTTATCAACAGCTCTTCGCTGAGGGACTCAGCGATTTGAAGGATAAGACACCGTGGGATTCTTTCTATAACGGGCAAGCCGGAATGTGGTTTGGTGGGGTATGGGAAGCGGGGCATCATCTAGCCAATAAATCATTGAATATTGGAATTATGCCTATTCCGCCGATTTTCGGCAGTTCTGTGCACTGGGGAAGCTCCCACACACTCATTATTCCAGCTTACGTCAGTGAGCAGAAGCAGGAAAGTGCGATGGACTTTATGAAGTATTTCTCCGAAGTGGGCGGAACGATCTGGGGACAGGCGGGGCATATTCCGGCAAATCATTCCGTTGTGCAGAGCGCTGACTATCAGGAGCTTCCGTACCGCAAACAGTTTATTCTTTCACGGGATAACGTAAAGTTTGCGCCTACAACGGATAAATATTCGGCGCTCTACACCGCCATCTCCGAGGATCTTCAGAACATGATGCAGAATCAGATTCAACCGGAAGAAGGCCTGAAAGCTCTAAACAAGAGACTGGATCAGATTCTGGAGAACTAAAGTGCATTCCTATGGGGAGTCCCCTCCCTGAGACTCCGCTTGGAATTTAGTGTGTTTTAGTGCTGTTAATGGTATGGCGTTGCCAATAGGAGAAATCGCTCTAAAAGAGTGAAAACAGAGAAATTAGAGGCATTTTTTTCAACTTTGACTCTACAGCATGCTCGGGTACTCAGACTCAGGTGCTCAGTGGTTGAGTGCTCGTGAATTCAGCTGCTTCAGTTTCGGAGAGTTCTGCCGATTTACATAGCATTAAATAGTAAAACGACGAACGTTATTCTCGTTCGTCGTCTACGCTAAAGAGTGTGCTTTAAATATTGCTAAACATTTAGTTAACCAAAAACACTAATATTTACATTTGAATAAATGGAAGTCTCATCTTAATACACTATTCGAGACTGACTTCAGGGTCACTCTGAACTTCTGTACTTATGGCATCGGTAAAAGTATCGGTGGTGTGGAAGTAGTAGGAATGCTGACCAGGAGGCAGCTTGGTGCTATATTGATAGATTTTGCCGTCTACATAATTAGTGTCACCCGGATTAGCAGGCTGCATTGTTCTGACAACGCCGTCTAAGACAAGCTCCATTGTAAATGGGGACTGATTGTCCGCATCTGTATAAGTGACATTAAAAGTAAACTCCGTTTGTGGAGTACCTTGTGGTAGATCTACTCCTCCTGAAGTTAAAGTTGGCGCACTTCCGCTGACTTTATTGGTAGCCTTAATTTCATCAATCAGCATTTCTCCGGCAGTGACTGTATTTTGTTTAAGCCAAATCGACATCTTCAGTGCCTTTTTGTCAATGGCCGGGGTAAGTGCATTCAGATCAAATTGCAGATCACTCCAAGTAGCTGGAACTTCTACCCAACCTCCGGTCAAATTGTACGTTTTTTTGCCGTCACTGATTTCAATCCGGGTTCTGAGATTAGGAGAGGCCGGATTCTTAAGCGTAATATTCAAATATTGGTAGCCGCTCATATCGACCACATCATTCCACGGCTGGAATTTAGCTGCTGAATTCACAGTTGCCGGAGTCTGGGCGAATTTGCCGGCAGAGCGTCCGTCTGCTGTAAGCTTGGTGAACGTTGCGGTGCCGCCATTTTGAGTATACCAGTTTACCCATGTCGTGTTGGCGGCAGAACCTCCCCAGAATCCAGCTCCTCCAAAGTCGTCATATAACAGCGGAGTGGAGGGGTCCGGCAACGGTGGAGCAACGGTGTAATGAGTCGAGCTGTAGGTGTATGCGCCGGAAGGATCTTTGGCACGGACATCCACTCTCCGGTTCGTATAAGGCAAGGACTGAGTCTCATCGATGACAGCAGCGTAAACCGCACCGCTTACAGTCGAATACACATTCCCTGAGACGGTCATGGGTTGATAAGGCAACCCGGTTGCCGCATACTCTATATGGCTCAGATTATCCCCGGCCTCAGCAAAAACAGTTACATTTCCGCGGACCCATTCTCCGATTACTGGAGAGAGTATCGGCAAGGCGGGCGGCTTGGCTGCATTGTCCACACCTGTTCCCGGAGTTGCACTGAGTCCCATGACTGTATATAGGAGTCCTGCTTGAATGCTAATGCTGAACTCGTTATAGCGCCACTGATTCGTATCATCCAGATAGAGGGAACGGTCCTCATACCAGGGACTTACACTGCTCTTATTCTTGGGATCTTTCATATTGGGTCCGCTGACCATGGCACCGGGAAGGATAATCCCGGTATCACCCGTAGTATTGGATTCCTCATTATAGCGGGTGTGTGGGAACATCACATGATGGGTACCAATGCCTGATACCCAGCTGATATTCCAGGGATTCTCTCCGAACAACCAGTACATTCCTTTCACCACCGCCTGCAGTGCTGCCGGATCACCGAATAATTCATAGTACCGCATCATGTCCCCTAAATAAGAAGCATGAGGTTCGTTTACACCAAAATTCTTGAACTGGTTCAGTACACCATACGGTGTATCATCTGACATGGAGAGGAAGAAATCAGCTTGCCCCTTTAACAGGCTATGAATATGAGATTGGGTTGCAACATCTGCAACCGGATAAAATTCAGCCATGGACAAAGGGCTCATATCCCAATAGTTAGTGGATGAGATGTCACTCACGGCCAATGTGTTGATTGTAGTCGTGGCTGCATTTTTATATTGGATATCGCTCGTCAGCAAGTAAAGTTCAACATCAGCCAGTAGCTTGGAATTGGGGATTCCTCCTCTGGTGGAATAAGATCCTATTGGACCCTCAGGATGTGCGGCCACATATTCATAAAAAGTGACAGCTGCGCTTTCGCATTGGTTGGCAAAATCCGTGAGTTCTGCTACCTGAGATGACGCGATATCACCTTCGTAAAGGGCTGTGCGGATAGCACGCGCTGTGGCGGCAAGTGTACCTGCTGACTTGGCTGAGCCGCCGACACTTAAACTGGACAACTTCCGGTCATCCGCTGTACCCGGGATGTTGTCAGTGGATTTCTCAGGGTGGACAAAAGAAGCATTGTTTCCGATATTATACATTTCCCCGCCCAATTGATCGGCAAATTTAATTAAATATTCACTGCCGAAGACCGCTTCGTCAACCAGATCCGGAATACCATTGCTGTCGTTATCGTACTTTACGCTGTCTTTGTCTGCATACCGCGTATAAGCCAAAGCAATCTCCGCACCTACCCATTGGTTGCCGCCGTATTTGCCGTAATCCCCAGCATCGTACCAGCTGCCCGTCAGATCATAATGGGTGAGGCCGTCCGCAGACTGGGCGTCATCCAGGTGGCCTGCGGCATGGTAGAGCTTAGCTGAGGGAGCTACACTGCTGTAACCCTCAGGATAAGCATCACTTGTGGCTACTGAGGCACGTTGAAGACGGTAGAAAGCAGTCATTTCATCCTTGTATTGATCCCATAGGTTCGGTGTGATTTCAAACGAGTAGGAATAAACCTGATTACTCCGCACCCTGTAGCTGTTCCCGGAAGCAGTGACGTCTGAGAAGCCGATTGAGTAGACATGTTTGTTCCAATAAAGGCCTTCATAGGTCATGGTTCCTGAGGCGATAACAGTAGTTCCATCCAATATTTCATAAGTAGCGTCTGTGACTGTTGTGGTTGATATCAATTTTGCGTTCTTTACATCGTCTGCACTGTAGCCGGCTTGGCTTACAACAATATCAATCACAGAAGAGGATTGAACTACATTCAAATTTTGAATTCCAGTATTGACTTCATTCGAAGTCGTATCTGAGGTGCGGAAATAGTAGGAATGGGCCCCCGCCGGAAGCTTCGTCATGAACCTGTAATGTTTACCGTCTGTGTAGGTTACATCGGCTTGATCCGTTTCACGCATGTTATAGGCAATGTCATCAATGATCACCTGAACTGCAAAAGGAGCCTCATTATCTGGGTCGATATAGGTGGCTTCAAAAGTGAAATTGGTGTTCTGGTTATAGCTGCTATCTGTATTCGCGCTCATCCCTGCCGGGCTTAACTGGGGAGCGGTACCACTGGATGCCGTTGTAAACACAATGTCATCGATCAGCATTTCCCCGTAAGTCCCGCCGGCTTGTCTAAGCCAAATTTCCAGTTTGACGTTCTCCTTCTGAATCTTGGGAGACAATGAATCCAGATCAAACTGCAAGTCGGTCCAGGTAGCCGATGCGGCAACATAACCTCCGGTTAGATTGTAATTGGTGATACCATCGCCTATAACAACACGGATTAGAGACTGGGCATAACCTGCATTTTGCAGAGAAAGATTCATATACCGATAGCCTGTAAGGTCAAAGGTCTCGTTCATAGGCTGAAACTTAGCCCAGGAAGAGGATGAGGTTGGGGTTTGCGTGAACTTTCCAATGGAGCGGGTGCCCTGCGTCGTTTTGGTAAAAGTACCGCTACCACCGCTCTGATTGTACCAGTTCGTCCAATTTTGTTTAAATAATCCCCCACCGGCAAAATCATCATACAGGAGAGGGTGATCGGGTCCTGGCAATGGTGTAACCGCAGCCATGGTGGGTTTGGGTGATAGAGTAAGAGTACATATAATTAACAATAGACTAAGGCTTACTGACAATAACTTTTTGAGTCGCATGGGGAATAGGTTTTTTCTGAACATCTTTTTAACCTCCTCAAAGTTGCATATCGTTAATCATGATCTCCTCTCTTCATTCATGTAAACGCTTGCAAAAAGAGCATAAAAGAGTTAGTATCACTAATCGATGATGAATTACGGGAAATGTGTGATCTATACTATGGCTGTAACGGCCTCATCCCCATGAAACGGAGGCCGCGCAGAGCCTGGCGGTAAAAAACCCTGATATAGATCACACAAAAGATGAAATAGATCATCTACGGTTATTTATAGCGAGTGTACTGTGATAAAAAGGGGGGGCATCATGTATAAAATTCTCGTTGTTGATGATGAGCCGAGAGTGAGTGCGGGGATCAAAAATTTTCTACTCGCTTCGGATATGAACATCACTTATGTTGAAACAGCAATCAATGGATTTGAAGCTATTGATTATTTGCGGATGGACAGCTTTGATCTGGTGCTTACCGATATACAGATGGGCCGGATGAGTGGAATTGAACTAATGGAAAACATTTATATGGAGCAATGGAATGTGCCGGTGATTGTCATTTCTGCCCATGAGAAGTTTGATTTTGCCAAAAAATCGCTCCGGCTTGGGGCAAGGGATTATCTTGTAAAACCGGTAGAACGAACAGAACTGTTACGTGTAGTTCATAAAGTGCTAACCCAGAAAGAGCTTCCAGGGAAGAGTCCACAGGAGGAAAACAAGCAAATCCAGGAGCAATCCAGGCGTAACGAGTGGCTGATGGAGCTGGTTACAGAACGGAATCTGACCCAGAAGGATATCGAAGATGTGACCAGTGAGCTGGGAGAGCTATTACAAGGACAATTCTTCGGCGTGATCTCCAGCCGCATTGATTATAGCCAGGCCGGATTCAGCCATCAGAAGATCACCCTGCATGACCGCAAATTATTGAAATATGCAGCTATCAATATTATGAACGAAACGTTATCGGAATGGAATGGTTTGACCTTTAACGGCTTCGGCCATTCCATCATAAGCATTATCCAGTTATCTTCTGAAGAAATGAGCGATCCCCAGGTTAGAATACACTCGCAGATTCATATGATCGGGCAGATGATCGCTATGAATATGAAACAGTATCTGAATGTAGAGGCGACGATCGGTCTCAGCACCTTAGGCGGGGATGTGCTGATGCTCCCCAAACTGATGGAAGAAGCAGACACTGCTGCGGAGTGGAACAAAGTTCATCCCGGACAAAGAGTCTTCTATTATCACGATATAGCCATGCAGGATAATCTGAGTATGGTGGTCTGGATGAGCAAGGTTAGTGAGTTCATGGAGCAGATGAAATCAGCGGTAGAATCAATAGGGTACGTGAATCCGCAAAAAATACTTGGCCAACTGCCGGTGTCTGATCAGTCACAGGAGGTTATGAACAGCTATTGCGGCATGCTGATCTACCGGATTTACGGACTGCTGGTAGAATACGGACAGGGGAACGGGGTTTCCCTCTATGATTTCAATCCGGATATGGTGTTCCAGGGACTTACCGGACAGCAGAAGCTGGAGCGGCTGCATCGGTACATTGAGGATTCGGTTCTATTTTTGCAGGAGCTCTCCCAAGCCAGAGATCAGAACGTAATCTCACGGATTACCAGCTACATCCAGAAGAATTACCGTAATCCGTCGCTGAAAATTCAGGATATTTCCGAAGAGGTCCATTTCAGTGCAGCACATCTTGGTTATATTTTCAAACGCGATATGAAAACCAACCTCTGGGATTATGTGACGGCACTGCGAATGGAAGAAGCCAAGCGGCTAATGAGTACTACGGATAAGAAACGGTATGAAATCGCCTACGCGGTAGGTTATGAATCGCCTGAGCACTTCAGCCGGATGTTCAAAAGAGTGTTGGGTCTTACACCGGCAGAATTCCGAAAACAAGCCAGAGGAGGGGACCGGACTGAAGCTGAAACATAAAGTTACCCTGGCATTCCTTGTATTTATTGTCCTCCCCTTTATAGTAGTAGGCTGGATTTCATCTTATGTGGCTGTAAACACTATAAAGGAAGAAGTCGGCAGTACCACATTGCAGTTGGTTAAACAAAATCATGTGACGATAGATAAAACCATATCGGCGATCAATGACAGGACGATAACACTGCTGGATAGTCAATTTTTCAGGAATCCGGCAGGGTACAGCTTTTGGACCGGAATTGACACACTGAATGAAATCCAGCAGGCCGATAACATTCTGGAGAGCTGGTCTACCGGCGGCACGGAATATGCGATTTATATGAAAAATATAGAGCGGCGGGATACGCCTTTTGATCTTTCCCATAAGACAAAAGGATTCAAATATTTAGATAAAGATAATAGCGGATTGCCTGACGCTATGGTAAGAGACATGGATCTAAGTGGAGGCGGGGTCCTGCGCATCACGCATTCAGATTCAGGAGAGAAAACGATCTCCTTCATGCGCAGTATTCTCAATCCCAGAAATTATGATGAGGCCATCGGCCTGCTGGTTGTCAACAAGGTAGAGGTTCTGTTAACCCGGGATATGGTATCTGTTGAGCTGCCCTCTACTGCTGGTGTTTTTTTATTCAATGATAATGAGGAACTGTTAATGTCAGCAGGTTTAGGCAGCCCGTCTCTGGCGGAGCTTCACCAGAACATAGAACCTGAGGCTTCTTACGGCTACACCTTCGCAGAAGAAGGCGGAGAAGAGTGGCTCTATGCTTATTCGGACAGTTCTAAATTCCACACAAGATTATTGTACAAAATCCCGCTCGCATCTATTACCGGTAAACAAATCTGGCTTCAAAAAATGCTTGTCTTCATTTCCGTCGTTTTTTTGGCTTTTGTCCTCACGTTTGTTCTCTATTTAGTCAGACTTGTTGTTAAACCCGTAGTGAAGCTCGTTTCTGTTATGAAAATTTATGAGCCCGGAAAAACGCTGTTTTTATCCGAGGAGCCGCCCAGGCATGATGAATTCGGCATTCTATATGGATCATTTGTGAAAATGACCAAAAGACTGGATTATTCGATTGAAGAAAATTATGTGATGCAGCTGAAACAGAAAGAGTATGAGCTGCTGATGCTCCAATCCCAGATCACCCCTCATTATCTGTACAATACCTTGGACTCGATATACTGGTATGCGCTGGACAGCGGCAATGACGAGGTAGGTGAAATGGTTAGGGACTTGTCTAGTATGTTGCGTATTGGTCTAAGCAGAGGCCGGAAAATGATTACTATTGGTGAAGAGTTAGAGCATGCGAAGGCCTATACACGGTTGCAAGAAAAACGCTACCCGGACACCTTTGAAGTCTGGTGGCAGATAGATGAAACGCTGAGAGACTATGAAACTCCCAAAGTCATTATTCAGCCTCTGATTGAAAATGCAATTATTCATGGCGTACGTGGAATGGATGGAGAAGGAGAGATTCGGATATCTGCGGTTCAATGTGAAGATACGCTCCGCTTCATTGTAGAGGACAATGGGCATCTGCCGGTAGATCTTGAGGAGCTCTCTGCCATCATGCAGGGAGAGCATAGTGCGAAGGGATACGGAATTCGAAATGTGCATCAGCGTATTCAGCTCCATTACGGGGAAGCGTTCGGGTTAACCTATGAACGAAGCGGGGAAGGGGGGACTCGGGCGATCATCACCCTGCCCCTGCGCCGACCCGAATGACATGTAGCGGCAAACGGACGTTTAAAAGATCACGTTTTTACAGGAATGCATCATCGTAGCCGTAGAGAGATGGTTCTATAATAAGTCCATGAAAGGAGTAATGGACATGACTAGAGCCACCGGATTCAAAAGATTTATCCATGCCATGTGGAAGTACAAGGCGCTGACACTGATGATGCTGCCGGCTGTTCTTGTCCTTCTGGCGCACAGTTATTTGCCGATGTTCGGTATATTTATTGCGTTCAAGAATGTGAATTACATTGATGGGATTTGGGGGAGTCCATGGGTAGGATTTGATAATTTCAAATTCCTGTTCTCCTCGGGGGATATGTGGAGAATTGTAAGAAACACGCTGCTGTACAGCCTGACCTTTATGATTGTGAACTTGGTGCTGTCGGTGTCGATCGCGGTTGCCATCAATGAGATCCGGCAGCGGTTTCTGGCTAAAGTTTACCAAAGCTTTATTATCCTGCCACACTTTTTATCCATGGTAGTGGTGAGTTATCTCGTATACGCTTTCCTGCAGCCGGATCATGGATTCATTAACGCCACCATTCTCAAAGGCTTTGGGCGTGATGCGATTTTCTGGTATTCGGAGAAGGAATATTGGCCTTATATCCTGGTATTTGTTAACTCCTGGAAGCATGCGGGCTTCGGTGCTGTGATCTACATCGCGGCTATCGCCGGAATTGATCCGGAATACTATGAAGCTGCGTTGATCGACGGGGCTTCCAAGTGGAAACAGATTACGAATATTACGATTCCTTTTATCCGGCCGGTCATTATTATTATGACCATTCTGTCGATGGGAAGTATTTTTAGTTCTGACTTCGGACTGTTCTTCCAGGTTCCAATGAATTCAGGGGCTCTATACCCGGTAACGGATACCGTTGATACGTACGTATATCGCGCTTTGATGCAATTAAACGATATCGGGATGTCCTCAGCCACGGCGCTGGTACAATCGGTGATTGGATTCATTATGGTAATTGCAACCAATAGCATGGTCAGAAAAATTGACCGAGAACAGGCTCTATTCTAAATAAAGGAGAACCATCATGGCTAATGACACCGGCAACCGTATAGGCGGAATTTCCGCAATGTCCAATTTGATTCTAAACACAGCTTTTGTGATTCTCTCACTCCTTTGCTTTTTGCCTGTTCTGCTTGTAATTATTGTATCTTTCACAGATGGGCAATCTATTCTGACTCAGGGGTACAGCTTTTTTCCGAATAAGTGGTCGTTCATTGCCTACGAATCCATCTTTAAAGATTTTCAGACTATTTTGTCGGGATATCAGGTGAGTCTTACCATAACCATTCTTGGCACAGCGCTCAGCGTGTTGTTGATGGCACTGTATGCGTATCCCATTTCACGTGCGGATTATCCGTTCCGTAACGCATTTACGTTCTTTTTGTTCTTCACGATGTTGTTTAATGGCGGGATGGTCAGCAGATACCTAATTTACACTCAAGTGCTGCATATCAAGGATTCTTATATGGCGCTGATTCTGCCCATGCTGATTGTGCCGTTCAACGTCATTATTATGCGGACCTTCTTCCAGACGACCATTCATCCTGCGGTCATCGAATCGGCCAGAATTGACGGTGCGGGTGAGCTTAGAATCTTCCTGCGGATCGTTCTGCCGCTCTCGTTGCCTGTTCTGGCAACCATGGCCTTGTTCAGTACGATCGGGTATTGGAACGACTGGTTCAATGCCCTGCTGTATATCAGCAGTGAGGACAAATATCCGCTGCAGTATTTGATGATGCGCGTGCTCAATGACGTGCAGTATCTGCGCAATAACGTCGAGCTGGCCGCCCAGAATCCAACGATGATGAAGAACCTTCCGAACGAATCCCTGCAGATGGCAATGGCTGTCATAGGGATGGGGCCGATCCTGATCGCGTATCCTTTTTTTCAGAAATATTTCGTCAAAGGCCTGACAGTAGGGGCAGTAAAGGGCTAAAGCTGCGGTGGAACCGGCAAACAGCACATTCTGTCTGCCGTTCTATATAAAAGCATTATCATACAGGGAGGGTTAATATGAAAAAGTTAAAAGGGCGCAAATCGCTATTTACGGCGATCGTTCTGGTTCTCGCGTTATCCTTGCAAGCATGCTCCAGCGGTAATAACGGAAATTCTTCTGTACCGGCAGCTTCAAATGGCACGGGTAGCGCGAATAGTACGGCGCCTGCCAATAGTTCGGACTCACTGAAGCCGTACGAGGTTTCGATCATCTACTTCGGTGCGCCGCAGCGGGATGATGCGCTGGTGGAAGCCAAGCTCAGTGAATATTTCAAAGAGAAATTTAATGCAACCGTTGATCTTCAACCGATTGCATCCAGCGAATACAAGCAGAAGACCGAGCTGATGCTCAATGCCGGAGAGCCCATGGATCTTGTGTTTACAGCATCATGGCTTAATTTCTTCGGAAACGTTGCCAAAGGCGCCTTCCTGGATCTGGATGACCTGCTGGCCAAATACGGGCAGGGCATCTCAGAGAACCTGAATCCGATCTATCTTGAGGCTCCGCGCTACAAAGGGAAACTGTATGGGATTCCAACAAACAAAGAGATTACCCAGGGCAAGGCATACACGTACCGGAAAGATATCATCGACAAATACAATATCCCGATTGAGGACATCAAGACGATGTCGGACTTTGAGCCTTGGTTCAAGCTGCTGAAGGAGCAAGAACCCGAATTGATTCTGGACTACATCAAGGAATCGGGTGAGACGATGATGTATGAAACCCGCTCCAACTTCCGCGCCATCGGGCCGGCGCCCAACAAGATTCCTTTGTTCTTATACGACTATACGAATACAGATAACATCCAGATAAAGTCGGTGGTTGATCCGGAAATTTCATCGATTGCCAAAGCGGAGTATGAGCTGAACCGCAGCTATTATGAGAAGGGCTATATCAACAGCGATGCCGCTACAACAACGACTGAGATCGGTGATTTAAGAAAGCAGGGTAAAATCTGGATGCAGCAGGCAGTCTGGAAGCCGGGGGCGGACATTGAACTGAAAATTGCCTCAGACAATAAATATGATTTTGTCTCCAAGGTTATTGAAGAGCCTATCGTGACCACTGACCTCGCCGCCGGATCGATGTTCTCCATCTCCCGCACCTCCAAAGATCCGGAACGGGCCATGATGGTATTAAATGCGCTGCATACCGATCCTTATGCCGTGAACCTGTTCGTTAACGGGATTGAAGGAACCCACTATAAGAAGATTAGCGAGAACCGGATTGAGCCGATTGCCGATTCCGGGTATGGCGGCAGTGCCCTGTTCTGGGTGGTAGGCAATCAGCTCATCAATTATCTCAAGCCGGGTCAACCGGATGATTTGTATACAAGCTGGAAGGAATTCAACAATGAGGCTAAACGCTCTCCGCTGTTAGGCTTCGTATTTGACGAGTCGTCTGTTAAAAACGAGATCACCCAGCTTACCTCGGTGATTGGTGAGTACCGGGCCGCAAGCACGGGTGCTATTCCTAACCCTGCTAAAATTCTTGAGGAAAGAAATGGGAAATTAATTAAAGCCGGCATTGAGAAGGTCAAAGCAGAATTGCAAGCCCAAATTGATGCCTGGAAAGCAGAAAAGTAATTGATGGGTTGAATCATGGCAGGATGCCAGTTGTTTCAGGGCGTCCTGCCTTTCACCTGTACAAGAGAAAGGGAGACGATAGACAATGGAGACTTGGATCAATGAAGCATGGGAATATGCCCTGGGCAAATTAAGCCGTACACGGAGCCGAATTGGAGCGACCTTTCCCAATGCCTCTTACGGCGGGAAGTATGATGCGCGTGACCCGGACTGCTGGACTAACGGGTTCTGGCCTGGAATGATGTGGCTCGCCTATCGTGCTACAGGCGACGAGGAATATCGAAGCATTGCCGAGAGTTGTGAGGAGCAATTGGACGCGCCTCTTCAGGAATATGAACAGCTCCACCATGATAACGGATTCCTCTGGAGTCTGTCAGCGGTGGCCGATTACAAGCTCACCGGCAATACGCTGTCCAGAAGAAGAGGGCTGATCGCTGCCAGCCATTTAGCCAGCCGCTTTAATCTCAAAGGGCATTTCATCCGGGCATGGCTGTATGAAGGCAGTGAAGGCCTGGCCATTATAGATTGCATGATGAATCTTGGATTGCTGTACTGGGCCAGCGAAGAACTCCAGGACCCGCGATACCGTCATATAGCCAGTGCACATTCAGAAATGGCGCTCAGGGAATTCATCCGTGAGGACGGCTCTGTGCACCATATCGTCCGCTTTAATCCCGAGACGGGAGAGCGGATAGAGGCGCTTGGCGGACAAGGGTATAGTCCTGTTTCCGCCTGGTCCCGTGGATCGGCATGGGCTATTTACGGATTTGCCATAGGTTACCGTTACACGGGCGACATCCGTTTTATGAATGCCGCCAAAGCAGCTGCGGATTATTTTGCTGAACAATTGCCAGAGGATCTTGTACCTCCATGGGATTTCCGGGCGCCTGTAGAACAGCAATGGGCCAAGGATTCAACGGCGGCTGCCTGTGCAGCCAGCGGAATACTGGAGATTGCCTATCTGCTGGAGGGCGAAGAATCAGAACACTATAGGAAGCTGGGTGCTGCAATAACAGAGTCGCTATTTCGCAACTACTCACCGAAGGACCCGGCGGAAGAAGCGTTAATTACCCGGGGAACCGGCAGCTTCCCGCACAATGCTGAAGTAGAGGTGCCTATCATATACGGCGATTATTACTTCCTGGAAGCATTGCTGAAATTAAAGGGTGAGAACGAAATCTTCTGGTAGAGAGAAAAGAGTTCATGGCCATACAGGAGGTGCAATTAATTGTTTAAAAGAAGAGTGGATTATGTCGATCCGTTTATAGGCGTGGATGGGGAGAATAATTGTCTGTGCGGGCCTTATTTGCCTAACAGCATCGTAAGACTTGGACCGGATACCTTGCCACCTCATTTATCTCACGGCTACGACAGCTCGAAGCCGATTATAAGATTCAGCCATACCCATGTCAGTGGAACGGGGGGCGGAGGCCGTTATGGCAATGTGGGATTCACCCCCTATACCGGAATGCAGCGGTTTAGTATCGATCCATACCTTAAGGAAAATGAGCATGCGGAAGCAGGATATTACAGCGTGAAATTAATGCCCGCTTCCATACAGGCTGAATTGACTAGCACAGCGCGCACAGGCATCCACCGTTACAGCTTCAATGCCGAGGACGCTGCCAACCTGCTGATTGATGCAGGGGCGGTAATTCAGGTAGGCGGAGATGAGCCGGGAGAGACTACCGGAGTCTCCACGGGCGGTTACCTCGAAGTTATTTCCGCGTATGAGATTGCAGGCCGTTCCGACCTGCGCGGGGGCTGGGGGCATGAATTCCCTTATTCCGTCTATTTCTATATCCGCTTCGATCAACCTATTGAGAGCAGCATGCTGGCGGATGCCGGTGGGGTACGCCGAAGCACCTCTGTGGATGGCGCCAATTGTAAGGCTTCCCTTAGCTTTGGAAATTGCGGAGTTTTGGTGGCCAAGACAGGCATCTCTTATGTAAGTGTCGGCAAGGCAAGAGCCAGTGTGGAACGGGAAGCGTCTGCCGGATTTGATGAAATCCGGCAAGCGGCCAGCAGCATCTGGGAAGATAAATTGAGCAGAGTCACTGTGGAAGGAGGGAGTGAGGAACATACTCGACTGTTCTATACACTGATGACCCGTTTGTTTTGCATGCCGAGTGATTTGGGTGTAGACGATGAGAACTTCGCTTGGGAATCAGGAGTGCGTCATTATACCGATTTCTATGCGCTCTGGGACAGCGTCAGAAATGCCAACTCGTTGATTACACTGCTGGACCCGCAGCTTGAAGTGGATATCCTCAATTGTCTGCTGGATATCTCGGATCATACCGGCTGGCTGCCGGACGCCTGGATTATGGGACATAGCGCCATGATTCAAGGGGGGAGCTCCGCAGATATTCTGTTCTGTGAAGCGGCTCTTAAGAAGCTTGAGGGCATCGACTATGTCAAAGCTCTCAAGCAAATGCGCAAGAATAATGAGGTTCAGTCTCCGGACACCTGGCTCTATGGCCGTCATCTGAAGGATTACCATGACCTGGGGTACTTGTCCACAGAGGTAAAGAAGAACTGTGTTTCCCGTCATATGGAATATGCCTATCAGGATTGGTGTATCGGCCGGTTGGCTGAGATTCTAGACCAGGAAGAGACGGCAGAGGAGTATTATCATAGTTCGGAGAAGCTATGGAATTTATGGCGGGAGGATCTCAAATGCTTTGCGCCCAGACGCCCAAGCGGAGAGTGGGCCATGTCTTTTGACCCGACAACCTGCCTGCCGGATTCTTGGAATGATCCTTATTTCTACGAGGGAACCAGTCTGCAATGGTCGTTCAGTACGCATCATGACTTTCATGGTCTTGTCGAGCGCCATGGAGGAAAGGAAGCTTTTATTGGACATTTAGACCATTTCTTTGACGGCGGATATTATAATTCCAAAGAAACCATGCTACATATTCCTTATTTATATATTTATGCGGGAAGACCGGATAAGGCGGCTGATCGAGTTCGGGAATGTCTGGAGAAATACTTCCGGGCTGAACGTGATGGATTAGGGGATAACGAGGACATGGGTTGCCAAAGTGCCTTTTTCATTTGTTCTGCCATGGGTCTGTACCCTTTGATGGGTCAAGACATTTATTTCTTCGTTCCCCCATTGTTCAAGACAACGACCCTGTTGTTAGGAGCGCAGGAGAGCCCCACTCCTTTAACAATCGAAACTAAAGGTGAGTATAAAGAATCCGGCAGCCGGTATATCCTGTCTGCTTCAATCAACGGTAAGGATTTGAACCGTGCCTGGATTCGCCATGAAGAAATCGCCGGAGGCGGCACGCTTATCTTTGAACTTGGTTCTGAAGCCGGGGAGTGGGGAAGTACTCCTCCGCCATCTCCGCTCAAGGAATGGGAACAACGCAAATAGCCATAAAAAGTAGGGTATGAAGCGGGAACAATCAGCAAAGCAGCGATTCTGCCTTAATTGGAGAAGCGCTGTTTGGAGTTTGCGGGCCTATGGCTTGCTCTAGGGTGTTGATCATGGCAGGTATAGACACTCAATGCTTAACGGAGAAAAATTTGGCTTAAGGAGAGAATTCCCATGCTTATCTTAAAAAACAACTGGCAGCAATATATCTCTGGAGATACCCTTAGTCATGAATCGCTGCAGAGGGTCAAAAATGATCAGGAAACGATGCTCAACAATCATGAGTTGTTGTGGGATAATATTCCTTATAATGGGAACGCTGCGGATTTATTTATAATCATAGACCGCTTAAGAGGGATGGCAATCGCTTTGAAATCATCCCGGTCTCCCTGTTATATGAACGATACCTTAAAGCAAAAGGTGATTTATGGATTGGAATGGCTATATGAGCATAGATACAACGAAAGCTGCCATCCCTATGGAAATTGGTGGTATTGGGAGATTGGGGTGCCGATAGCTCTGCTGGAGACAATCATACTCACGGAAGACGTGCTGGATAAAGAACTTACCAAGCGTCTGCTCCTCCCTGTAGACAAATATGTGGGTGATCCAGCGTTTCATGCTCAGTGGTTTACAGCAAAGGCTCCGCCTTCAACAGGAGCGAATTTGGTCTGGAAATCAACGGCTGTTGCCCTTGCAGCTGTTATTCAGGGCGATGGGCAAAAGCTACTCGCAGCCCGCAGTGCGCTGCTTCCGGTGTTCAGGAATGTTATCGAAGGGGATGGTTTCTACGAGGATGGCTCATTTATTCAGCATGGCAAGTATGCGTACACTGGCGGATATGGGGTTTCATTATTGCAGGATGTTGTCCGGTTGATGGTATGGCTGCACGATACTCGTTGGGAATTGCCTATTGCTGCAAAAGAGATGACGGCTAAATGGATTGATCAATCTTTTGTGCCACTTATGTTCAGAGGATCAATGATGGATATGGCGAGCGGCAGGGAAGTCTCCCGGAGGGATTGGCAAAATCATGAGAGTGGACATTCTGTCATTACTTCCTGCTTACGTTTTTCCCGCATACTGGGTGAGACGAATGAAGCACGGCTGCTCTCTAGAGCTAAAGGATGGATTATGGCGGATACGTATAAATCGTATATAGCCGAAGCACCGCCGGATACTGCAGCACAAGCCAGAGCTTTGCTGGACAATGAACAAATACAGCCTGCCCGGGATGAGGCCTTCTGCAAACTGTTTACACAAATGGACCGGGCGGTGCTGCAAGGTCCTGGATTTGCCTACTCCATCAGTATGTTTTCGAGCCGGATATTTAGTTATGAAGATTGTAATAAAGAAAATCTTAAGGGGTGGTATACTTCGTATGGAATGAGCCATCTGTACAATAATGACTTGGGACAATATGCCGATTGCTACTGGCCGACTGTTGATCCCTACCGCCTGCCTGGAACTACAGTAACCAACACATTGCAGAAGGATGGAGCCGGGCAAGGCCGCTTAAGCACCCAATCTTTTGTTGGTGGTGCTGTCCTTCATAAGAAATACGGTGCAATTGCTATGGAATTGGAAGATGTTATGGACGAAGAAAACAAACTAACAGCGTTGAAAAGCTGGTTTTTGTTCGGAAACCGCATCATTGCCTTAGGTTCGGATATTACGAGCCGTAATTCCGCTAAAGTGGAAACGATCATAGAAAACCGGAAACTAAACCCGTTTGGAGACAATGTGATTATAGCTGACGGAAAAAAGATTTGCCGGAATATTGGATACGTGGATACATTTCATCCAAAATGGATTCATATGACGGGCAGTGTCGGGGAAGCGGATGCGGGTATCTTCTTTCCTGAGAAATGCTGTGTACATGCCTTGCGTGAAAATCGGCAAGGCAGTTGGAGGGGTATTAACCATTCCGGTTCACCTGAGAGAATGGAAAGGTTCTATCAAACGTTGTGGTTCGATCATGGAGAAGCTCCTGAGGGAGATCACTACGCATATGTACTCCTGCCTGGTTGGAATGAAGAAGAAACTGCCCGTTTTGCTGAGGATTCAAGTTTGAAAATCCTGGAATTAAATGATCAGGTACATGCGGTTGAAGATGCGGAATTGGGAATAACAGCAGTGCATTTCTGGAAGCCAGGCTGGTATAGAAGCGAGGATATTTCTTGTAGTAGTCAAGCATCCATTATCCTGCAAACGAATCCGACAGGCTGGAACCTGGCCATAGCTGATCCGACTCAAATGCAGAGCTGTCCGATAGCAATCGAAATCAATATGCCTGTTACCCGTGTGATTAACAAGTCAGACCGAATATCTATTGAACACAGTGAACCCGGGAAGGTGAGACTTTGGTTTGACCCTGACGATGCCAGAGGAGAATCGTTCCATATTGAGCTAGGGATATAACTAGTATGGATAGCTCGAAATATCATACCTTTTCTCGAATGCATGTAGTTTCTTTTGCTGCGGTTCCTTATCTATACTGATAGATGAAAGTGATTTACCAAAAAAAGGGAGCGCCATCGGAAGGTATGATCTGCGAGGACAAAGGTACGATAATACTCCGGAATTTTCTCTGAAGTAGAAAAAAAGTATTACAAGTATACTTACTCTGGAAGAGACTTAAACCTTAAAATCTTTATTAGTAAAAGTAATGTCAGGCTTTTAGGGATGTCTTATTTATATTTTGAGCGTATGACAAAGCGCCAACCCTCATTGCAGAAGGTTGGCGCTTTCAATTGTGGAGCTATACACCTGTCAACCGATCCAGATCCGCTCTGTAAACAGATCATCGGAGTTTCGACCAATCATAATATCAAATTCTCCAGGCTCGAAGATAAGCTGGTCGTCCTTGCCATAGAACATCAGCATGTCTTTGGTAATTTCGAAGGAAACTACCTGTTTCTCATGCGCTGCTAAAGAAAGCTGCCGGAAGCCTTTCATTTCTTTAACCGGGCGCACGACACTTGCGCTGACATCACGGATATATAGCTGAACCGTTTCCTTACCTGTACAGTCGGAAGTATTTTCTACCGAAATTGAAGCATGAATGCGCTCACCTTCTTCAACAGCAAAACCGCTGTAAGCAAAATCGGAATAACTCAGACCATAGCCAAAGCAGAATAGTGGGTCATTGGGACAGTCCAAATACCGGGTTACATAACGCACTTGTGGATATTGGGGATCATAAGGGCGTCCTGTTTGAAAGGCATTATAATAAACCGGAATTTGCCCTACCGTGTAGGGAAAGCTCATGGATAAACGTCCGGATGGATTATAATCCCCGAATAGTACATCCGCGAGTGAATTCCCTGACTCCGTACCCAAAAACCAAGCTTGCAGCAAGGCATCACTGGCCTCAAGGATAGGCTTCAGCTCTAGCGGCCGGCCACTGAATACAATAGTGATAACCTTCTTACCGGTATCCTTCAGGCGCCAGATCAGCTTCTCCTGATTGGCAGACAGGCGTAGGTTACTCTTACTACCGCCTTCCCCTGTATCTTGTTGGTTCTCACCAACAGCAGCGAGAATGACATCGCAATCCTTTAAGCGATTGAATGCTTCTTCCACCTCATCCTCTACATCAAAAATACCCTCCAGCATGCTTCCGAGCTCACCAGTCATAGCCGTGAGTATATCCTCGGCAGAGGTTTTTTGGGAAATTCCCTTGTAGAGCGATACAGCCGTATCTTTTTCCACTCCAGCCCAGCCACCCAGCACATGAACAGAGGTAGCAAAGGGACCGGCAAGGCCAATCTTCATGCCCTTCTTCAGCGGCAATGCTTCATTTTCATTTTTCAACAATACTACCGAGCTGGCACCAAGTTCTCGCGCTGCCTGTGTATGTTCCGCGCAGGGTTCAGCGGCCTCATCCACTAGCGGATCGGCATCCTTGAACGGATTCTCAAACAGGCCCAGCGCGTCCTTGAGTTCCAGAACTCGGATAACGGCTTCGTCGATCAAAGCCACATTTAGCTTGCCTTGCTCCACCAGATCGGAGCCGTGATTGAGATAGTGAGTGGACATCATCTCGATATCAACGCCGGCAGTCAGACTTTTCTCTGCTGCTTCACTGCCATCGCTTGCAGCGCCATGAGGGATTAGTTCATTTACGGAATTGAAGTCGGCAATTGTAACACCATTGAAGCCCCATTCCTCTCGCAGAATGCCACGGAGAAGCTGTTCATTACCGGTAGCAGGTATCCGGTCTACCGTGTTAAACGCGGTCATGACCATGGCCACACCAGCATCCACCGCCGCTTTGTAGGCAGGCAGATAAAATTCACGCAATACACCGGAGGACACATCCACTGTATTGTATTCGCGGCCGCCCTCGGGCGCACCATAGCCGGCGAAATGCTTGACGCAAGCTGCGATGCGTCCTTTTTCCTTGAGGTCTTTTCCCTGATAGCCACGAACCATGCTCTCGGTAACCCGTGCATTCAGATAAGGGTCCTCTCCCGAAGTTTCCATTACACGTCCCCAGCGCGGATCGCGTACGAGATCGGTCATTGGCGAGAAAGTAACATGAATACCGGCAGCCGCACTCTCTTTGGCAGCTATCTCGGCAAATCGTTCACAGGCCTCTAGGTCAAATGAACTACCCATAGCCAGAGGAATCGGTAAGATGGTCCGGTAGCCGTGAATGACATCTGCCATAAAGAGCAGGGGAATCTTCTGGCGACTGGTTTGCAAATGCCGGGTTTGCAGCTCAATCACATTCCTGGCACCCGTGCCGTTCAGAACGCTGCCGATGTTCTCCATGATATGTGGTTTAATATTGAGCTCCTTGAACGGGCCCGTTAAATCCACGGTATCGTCCAACCCCCAATAATAAGGGCCAAGCTGGGTTAATTGAGCTAGTTTTTCTTCCAGTGTCATTTCATTCAAAAGTTCTTGGATAAACGGTTTAGTCATGGAAATCTCCCTTTTCGTTAAGGCACTGAAGTTATTGTGATAAATGATACAAAATTTGAACACATGGGTAATTCATTAATAGAAGCAAATGTAGAGGAGTATGTTAGTAAGAAAATAAATAGAAACGTTTCCACAAATGATATGCCCCAATTTTATCCCGAAGTCGAAATAATGTCAATTGCACTTGGAATGTCTCCTAATTATTGTATTTATGAATAATTATTGTGATTTAAAGACTTGCATATCTGAAAAAATTTATTTGACAGCGTATACAACAGGGGCATATACTCCTAGTGAGGGGAATGTTAAAAAGAAAAAATGGAAACGTTTCTATTATGTTTCAGAAGTTTTCACTTCTCTATATAAAGCAATAACTTCAAATGATGATGTGCTGACAAGGGGATTTATTAAAGGCATGCATTTGTTATGAATGCATAGTGCAAATTGGAGGTGGACTTATTGGCAAGGTTTAAGCTTACTGGTGGAAATATTGTCCGGGAAGTCATGAAGAACAAGGTTTTATTTCTGATGTTGTCACCTGTAATCGTATATTTTCTTATTTTCCACTATGCGGTGATGCCCGGTGCATATGTCGCATTTGTTGATTACAATCTCAGCAAGGGTATTTTCGGAAGCCATTTTATCGGCCTGAAGAATTTCGAGTTTTTGGTTCAAACAGGCGAGCTCTGGAACATTACGAAAAATACACTGCTGTACAACATCGTCTTTCTAGCTTTGGGGAATATCATTCAAATCTTGTTTGCCATCATGCTATCGGAAATATCGGGCAAATGGTTCAAGAAGATTTCCCAATCGGTTATTCTCCTACCTAACTTTATTTCGATGGTTATTGTTGGTGTGTTTGCTTACAACCTATTCAATTTCAACTCTGGCTTTATCAACACAATGCTTGCCAATGGCGGGTTGGATCGTTATGAATTTTATTCCGATGCGGGCATCTGGAAGTACATTATCGTGGCCTTCAAAATCTGGGCGGGAACCGGATACGGCATGATTGTTTATTTAGCGACCATAACCGGGATTAGCCATGAGCTGTATGAGGCTGCTTATATCGATGGGGCGACCACTTGGCAGCGGATTCGCTACATGACTCTGCCTATCCTGAAGCCTACATTTATTCTGCTCCTGCTCTTCGGTATGGGTGGCATTCTTAAGGGTTCCTTTGATCTGTTCTACAATTTGATCGGAACGAACTCTGTGCTTTATCCACAGACGGATATCATTGACACCTATGTCTTCCGATCCTTGGTGGGACAATTCAACTTCTCCATGGGTGCGGCAGTGGGCTTCTACCAATCCTTATTCGGCCTGATTCTAGTGCTTGTAGTGAACTATATTGTACGTAAGGTTGAACCGGACAGTGCTTTGTTCTAAATAATTCGGAAACTAAACAGGGGTGATGAAAATGCAAAACTCAAAAATAAAAATGGATTCTGGAAGTACCGTCATTAAAATAATCAGTTATATTTTTATCACTATCTTTGCGCTGATCTGTGTATTCCCTTTCGTCTTAATGATCTCTTCCTCGTTTATGAACGAGCAGGAGATTGTCCGCGAGGGCTATAAGCTACTGCCCAAAGAATTTTCCTTTAAGGCTTATGACATGCTGCTGAACAACTCCAGCAAATTGGTAGATGCTTACCAGGTCACTATTTTTATCACCGTAGTGGGTACGGTACTTGGGCTGTTTATGATGTCGATGGCTGGCTTCGTGCTCAATCGCAAGGACTTCAAATACCGCAACTTCTTTTCCTTTCTAATTTACTTCACGACGCTCTTTAGTGGCGGCTTGATTCCAACCTATATTCTGATGGTTAAGCATCTGCATCTTAAGGACAACTTGTTCGCCATGATTCTGCCAGCTGTGGTAGGCGCTTGGTCGATCTTCCTGATGCGTAATTTCATGAAGGCCATTCCGGATTCCTTGTACGAATCCGCTACGATTGACGGTGCTGGCGACTTCCGTATCTACTGGAAGATCTTTATTCCATTGGCGGTACCCTCACTAGCTACCATTGGTCTTTTCTCGGCACTTGGCTTTTGGAATGAGTGGTATAACGGGATGCTGTATATCAGTGACTCTACCAAATACCCTCTGCAATACTTTTTGCAGCGAATGGTCAGTCAGACCAACCTCCAGTCTTTAATCAACTCTGGGGCGGTTATTAACACCGCTGATCTTCCGACTCAATCCATCAAGATGGCTACAGCTGTGCTGGCTACCGGCCCGATTATTCTCTTGTATCCATTTGTGCAGCGCTATTTCGTAACAGGCCTCACCATCGGGGCAGTAAAAGGTTAATGGATGTCTTCTTTCCTGGGACGTTTATTATAAATGAAAAAATTTAGAAATAGAAAAGGGAGGCTTACCTAAATGAAAGGTAAAAAGATTGTATCTTCATTAATTGCCGTTCTCATGCTTACCGGTTTATTGTCAGCCTGTTCATCCAACAAGGAAAGTGATTCCAACACTTCTCCGGATGCTTCCGGAACTCCGGCAACAGAAACTGGCGGCGTTGATATTTCCAAGGAAGCCAAGTTAGTGTATTACCTCTGGGGCAGTGAAGGTGTTGCCAACAAGGCCATTCTTGCGGAAATTAACAAGAAACTTAAGGCAGATCTGAACGCTACCATTGAAGTGAAATATATTGATTGGCCGGATACAGCTACTAAATACCCATTGCTATTCGCTTCTGGTGAAGAGTTTGATATGTCGCATGCCTCTCCTGGAGCGCCAGTTTCTTATTTTACCTTGGCTAGCCAAGGTGCTTTAGTAGATATCACGGATATGCTCGACAAAGTAGCTCCTAAGCTAAAAGCGGAAATTCCTGAAAGTATCTGGCAGAACACGAAATATAAAGGCAAAATCTTTGGGGTTCCTAGTTTATATAGTGAATTCACTCCTGCCGGTTATGCCTATCGTTCAGACTTGCTGAAGAAATACGGTATGGACAAAATTACCACATTGGATGAAATGACGAAATACATGGATAATGTGGTCGCTAATGAATCTTTCCCACCACTTAATGGTAAAGCGGAAGATGCGCAGAATATGTTCAGAATGCTGGTAGATACCACAGATATGTGGCTTGATGCACCTGGTATCTCTTTAAATGAGCTTAACCTGGTTACCAAAAGTCCTGAGGACTATAAAACTGTCATGCATCCAGCCTTCACCCAGGAATTTGAAGATTGGGCAGTGAAGATGCGTGAATGGGCGGATAAAGGGTATTGGGAGAAAGATATTCTTTCCTCAAGTCTGGGTGGCAAGGATAACTTTAGAGCAGCAAACTCTGCTGGTTATATGACTCATGCTCAGGATTGGATCGGCCAATATGGAGCAGACTTGAAGTCACAACCAACCTCTGATCCTTACTTCTTTACCTTCGCTGAAGCTAATAAGAAGATCAAACGTAAATTGGGCGTAGATAACTCCACCGTTATCAGCACAAGTTCGGCAAATCCAGAACGCTCACTGATGGTTATTGAGAAGTTTATGACGGATGAAAGCTACTACAACCTTCTTCAATATGGGATTGAAGGCAAGCAATATGTCATTGAAGACGGCGTTAAAAAGAACCCTCCAGGTTTCAATGAAAAAACGGATGGCGGAGGATTCTCGGCTTGGTCTTTGAGAAATGACAAATTCGTTATTCCAAGTGATACAGAAAACCCTATTCGCAATACCCTGTTCGCTGATTGGGATAAAGTAGCCATTAATGATCCTTACAGTGGATTTAGCTTTGATCCAGCGAATGTGACTACGGAAATTGCTTCGATCTCCAACGTGAACTCACAGCTTGGTATTCAGCTGATGCTAGGTAAAACAAGCAAATCACCAAAAGAAGCGGTTGCAGAATACCGCGATCAGCTGAAAAAAGCAGGAGTTGACAAGGTTATTGCCGAAGTAGAGAAACAACTTACTGAATTTGTTCCTGCCAAATAAAGGAAACTAAAAATGTGTAAGGGAGCTATAGTTTTATATATAGTTCCCTTACCTATAAATGGGGGAGTTTAGTGGACGTAAATATTAAGGATATCGCGCGGATTTCCGGTGTCGGCATCTCAACGGTTTCCAGGGTAATCAACAACAAGGGACTGGTAAGCAAGGCCACACGGGAGAAAGTTCTGAATGTGGTCAAGGAATATAATTACGTTCCCAATTCCAATGCGCGGAATTTAAAAACTACCCAATCCAAGAATATTGCACTTATGGTCAAAGGGATTACCAATCCCTTCTTCGCCAACATGATCAGGGAAATTGAACGTCAGGTCAACTTACGGGGTTACCCCTTTCTCATCCATCAAGTTGAGGACGGAACAGATGAAATCACAGCAGCCGTACAACTGGTTAAGGAAAAAAATCTTTGCGGAATTATCTTCATGGGCGGTACCTATGATCATTCCGAAGAGAAGTTCAGACAACTGAATATTCCTTTCGTGCTGACGACGATCACCACCACACAGGAGGTTGACCCTGACTTATTCTCCAGTGTCATTATTGATGAAATGAAAGAGGCCTATAAGGCCACCAGTTATTTGATCTCACTTGGACATACGAATATTGGTTTCCTGGCTAAGTCACCGCTACTGAATGAAACCACGGGTAATCGGCGATTCCTGGGCTACAAACAAGCGTTGGAGGAGCATGATCTGCCTTATGATCCTCAACTGCTGGAAGATTGTGAATACAGCCCAAGCTCGGGATTTAATGCCACACGAAGATTGCTCAACAAGAACAAAGGAGTAACGGCTATCTTTGCAGCGTCTGACACGATTGCCATGGGCTCGGCCAAAGCCGTGCTTAGCGCAGGCCTTTCAATTCCCGACGACATCTCTATCATCGGCTTTGATGGCATTGAAATGGCCGAATATTATCATCCTTCTCTCGATACGATCAGCCAACCGGGCACAGAAATGGCTTTATCCAGTGTGGGTGTTCTCTTTGACCTGATATCCAAACGCTCAGGCAACCAGCATATTGTCTACGATGCGGTATTGCTCAAACGCGGCTCCTGCAAGATGATCAATACTCATTAGAAAATTCTACTTGGTCTATAAACCAGTATTGGAGTGGTACACAAGATGCAAGATAAACTGAGAATAGGCACGATAGTCAGTGGCGGAGATGCACTCAGAGTCATTCCACAAATTGTTGAGCACGGCTTCGAATCGTTTAACTTGAACTTCTGGCAGACTACCGGTGATAACGATCTTGTGGAAATGGCAGCGCGATTGCGAGAACTGGCCGCTGAGCATGATTTTGTCATCTCTTCCGTGGGAATCTATGGCAACCCCCTCACAGGCACTGGAGAGCATGCCGATGCTTTGGACAGCTGGAAGCGGTTGATTGATCACGCGCATTTATTCGGCACAGATATCATCTCTGGCTTCACCGGACGTCTGCCTGGCTTGTCCATTGACGAGTCCATCCCAAAATTTACAGAGGTGTTCGGAGAACTGTCGAAAATAGCAGCTGACCGCGGCCTTAGAATTGCTTTTGAGAATTGCGCCATGGGTGGAACCTGGCAAACCGGAGATTTGAATATCGCCCATAACCCTGCGGCCTGGGAGAAAATGTTCAATGCCGTTCCGGCAGACAACCTGGGCCTGGAATGGGAACCCTGCCATCAGTTGATTGCGCTGATTGATCCGATTCCACAGCTGCGCAAATGGATGGATAAGATCTTCCATGTACATGGCAAGGATGCTACTATAGCTTGGGATATCGTCAAGGAATATGGCATTCATGGTCCAAAGCAGTATGTTTGGGACCGGACACCAGGCTTTGGCGATACCAACTGGGTCGATATCATCACCATTTTGCGCCAGGCTGGCTACAAAGGTACGATCGATATAGAAGGATTTCATGATCCTGTTTATCGGGACGAGCTGGAAATGACCGGTCAGGTTCATGCACTGAACTATTTGAAGCACTGCCGCGGGGGTAGCTTCGTACCTAATCCGCTCTAATACAGTAAGCGGCTAACTCCTATTACAGCGTTCCACAAGGCTCATGGTATTGCATGCTTAGTAATACTCCTTTCCAATACTTGTCTAACCACAAGTTCTGGAGAGGAGTTTTTGTTATGGGAATCATTCAAACATTTTACTTAGAGCATTGACAGTTAGAAGTCTAAGTATTATGATAATCATATTACTTAGACTTCTAACTAAAGTACATGGGGAGGAAATTACAATGAGCAGGCCAATTTTAAATACACCTTTTTCGGATTTGTTCAGAGAGGTAGGCATGAAGATAAAAAGGACGGCCGATGAGAGGCTGAATGAGCTGGACCTAAACTCTCCGCAGGGACGTTTGATCGGTTATATCTATGAGAATCAGGATAAAGGCGTTATTCAAAAGGATTTGGCGGAACACTCCAACAGAAGAGGGGCCAGCATTACCAGTATGCTCCAGGGGCTGGAGAAAAAAGGCTATATTGAGCGTGTAGTATCGGAGAAGGATGAACGGCAAAAAAATATTTTTGTTTTGGAAAAGGGTGCTCTTTTGGTGGAGGAGTTTTATCAGATTTTCGCTGAAGTAGAAGCAAGCATTACCAGCGCGCTTAGCCCAGAAGAAGTCCAAACCCTACAATCCTTATTGCTAAAAGTGAAATCAAGCTTATAACTACGTTTGGAGGACTAACGATGGCCAAAGAATTTACGAATCAATATTATTTAGAAACGGCGCCGATCAAGAAGGCTATTGCCCATTTATCCATTCCTATGATGATAGGGATGTCTGTTGGGACCATTTACAATGTCATTAATGCTTATTTCATAGGCCTATTGCACAACACCAGTATGCTGACGGCTATTACGCTAGGTTTACCTATTTTCACGGTCTTGATGGCCGTTGGGAATGTGCTCGGGGTAGGCGGTGGAACCTTTGTTACACGTTTGGCTGGGCAAAAAGAGACGGAGAAAGGCAAACGGATTGCTGGATATGCCTTTTATGGAAGTTTGATAGCCGGTATTCTGCTCGCCCTCGTTGCTTTTTTAGCGATTAATCCGATCACGCGGCTGTTGGGTGCGGATGCTGCTACTTTTGATTACACAAGAATCTATGTGATCACTCTTTTTGCAGGTGGATTCACCATCGTGCTAAATTTTGCATTGGAACAACTCGTGCGCTCGGGAGGTGCCTCCAAAGAATCGATGTATGGGATATTTATCAGTACGGCCCTCAGTTTGATCTTTGATCCGCTTTTCATTCTAGTGTTGAATTGGCATGTGGCTGGCGCCGCACTGGGTATGATTGTAGCGAATATGGGTTCCGCCATGTATTACATCTATTTCTTGGAGAAGAAAAGTGAGCATCTCAGAGGATTTTTGCGATATTTCAAGATCTCCTTCAAAGACAAACTGGAAATTTATAAAATAGGTGTATCTGAGTTATTTCAGGCTGCATTCATCATTGTCACTACACTATTATTGAATAACTTCTCTATGGAATATGGAGACAGCGTGGTGGCTGGATTCGGAGTGGCACTAAGAATTGTTCAGGTACCTGAATTTCTGTCGATGGGCTTATTCTTAGGCTTAATTCCGCTCTTTGCCTTTAGCTTTGCCAGTAAGAATCTAGCCAGACTTCACTCAGGCATTAAATATGCCTTTGTCTACATTGGAAGCATTTCTATTCTGTTTGTAGGGTTGGTTTATCTATTCAGAAAAAATATTATTCACCTCTTCTCAAATGATCCTTCGGTATTGAGTGTGGGAACCACTATATTAGTGGCTATGCTGATCTCAGCCTTATTTAACGGATTCACCGGCTTATTCACAAGTATCTTCCAATCGACCGGACAAGGGATTGCGACAGGTGTTATGTCGATAACCCAAGGCGTATTATATATCCCGATGCTTATCGCCTTGCATTACTTCTTTGGATTGCAGGGTGTGATCTGGTCCATGACTGTAACAGAGGTGATTATGAGCATAATGGGACTGACCTTATTCATTATTTTTAATAAAAAGCTAAAAAATACAAGTAATGATGAGGAACCGCAGGGGTCGATTGCGTCACCATCTGTGTAATAGAAGATTGTAATTTCAAAAAAGCTATTGTATTGAAAACGTTTTTATGCTATTTTATAAACTATAAAAACGTTTTTATAGCAAAGGATAAATGTATATGGGGAAGATAACCATTAGAGACGTTGCCAGAGAGGCTGGAGTCTCCATCTCTACAGTTTCCAACGCGTTGAATGACGTAGATGTATTGAATCCGGTGACCAAGTCACATGTGCTCAAGGTTGCACAACGCTTAAATTATGTTCCCAACCTGAACGGCAAGCTGTTAAAGACCGGGAAAACCAATATGCTGGGCTTTTTTACTACCAGTGTATCGGGGCCTTATTTCTATAAGCTGGTTGAATCTATGGCTCGTGAGTGTGACCGCTTTGGTTACGGTCTGAATGTATTTGTGACAAAAGATAAACATGTCGTTATGAGCAATATCCTTGGCCGGCGTGTGGATGGCGTAATTATATACGAAGAGCTGAAGATAGACGAGAAAGACATTAACGCGATGAAGAAAGACAAGATCAAGGCCGTATTTCTGGATCGGGTCCTTCAGAACGAAACCATGGGAAGCGTTATTTTTGATTCCTATGAAGCCGGTTACGAAGCAACCAAATATTTAATAGGTCTCGGGCACAAGAAAATCGTCTATATTTCCGGCGTGGATACGATGTTTGACAGTGTTCAACGGAAAGAGGGATATCTGGCTGCCTTGAATCATTATCAGCTTCCGACGAATGAAGAATATATTCTGCAGGGGTATTTTGAGGAAGAGGGTACTTATAATGCTGTGAAATCCTTTCTTCACTTGCATCCTGACAAGCTGCCTGATGCTTTTTTAGCCGGAAATGACTTGAGTGCGATTGGTTGTATCCAAGCTTTGAAGACGCATGGCTATGAAGTTCCGCTTGATATTAGTGTGATGAGTTTTGATGATATTGATATTGCTCCTTATTTTACGCCGCCTTTAACTACTGTGAGAAATCAAATCGCCAGACAAGGTATTCTGGCCATTGATCATCTGGTTCGCATGATTCAGAAGAAAGAACAAGGTGTAGTTCAAAAGTTGGTAGGAGAACTTATCGTACGAGGTTCAACGCATCTAAAGATCGATCGGAATGATCATAAATAAAGAGTAGTTATGGTCATTTTAGATCCGATTTTTTATAATCCTAGTCTAGGAGGTCCTTTATGTTCAAAAATAAAAACGTTTTTATTCTAGCACGATGATTTGGAGGGGAGAAGAACGTGGATAAATTAGCCGTAGTACCATCAACTGTAACGCAGTTATCTGGGAAAAAACCCATGGGGCAAAGGATCAAAGAATTTGTAATTGATTATAAGAGACAATGGGAGCTTCAATCCATGGTCATACCGGGCATTATTTTTATGGTTATCTTTTGTTTTGTACCTATTTACGGATTGACGATTGCCTTTAAAAATTACACTGTGATTGATACGCTGGCTTCCGCGCCGTGGGTGGGCTTGGATAATTTCAAAATTATTTTGTCTGACGAATATTTCTGGGACGCTGTAATGAATACCTTGGGAATCAGTTTTTTGAAATTAGGCATTGGGTTTGTCATTCCGATTATCATGGCGATTATGATTTACGAATTACACCTGGGACGATTCAAAAAAATTGTGCAAACCATCTCGTATCTGCCGCACTTTTTGTCTTGGATCGTATTGGGAGGCATGCTGATTACTTGGTTCTCGACCTCAGGGTTGTTTAACGAGCTGCTGCTTAATTTGGGAGTGATTTCGAAGCCGTCCAATATTCTCTTGGACCCGGGAAAATATTGGTGGATTGCTACGTTGTCTGATATCTGGAAAGAAGCAGGCTGGGGAACCATTCTGTATTTAGCCATCATGTCCAAAATTGATCCTACATATTATGAAGCCGCAAAGATAGACGGGGCCGGCAGGCTTAGACAAATTTGGAATATTACCCTGCCCAATATGAAGACGATCATCAGCTTAAATCTGATCCTCACTGTAAGCGGTTTATTAGGATCGAATCTGGATCAAACCTTGGTCTTGATGAACTCCCAGAATCGGGAGAAAGCAGAAGTCATTAATTCTTATGTATATCGTATGGGGATGACACAAGGTGACTTTTCTTATGCTACCGCCGTTGGGTTAGGGGTCTCCGTTGTTTCCGTCATTTTGCTGGTAACCGCCAATAAAATATCCAGTAAATTAAATGATAATCAATCAGTGCTATAGAAGGAGGCATTTGTCGTGAATCGAAAGGTGGCTAAAGGAGATCTCGATAGTCGAATCTTTGATACCTTAAATATCATTTTGCTGTTTGCCGTTACGGTCATTATTGTTGTTCCCTTATGGAATGTGATTATATCGTCCCTTAGCTCAGGCAAAGCCCTGGCAGAAGGCGGGTTTATATTTTGGTCCAAAGAGTTTTCGTTGGAAAATTACCGCGCTGTGTTCAGTGACAATAGTATTTGGCAGTCCTTTTTCGTTTCCATGTCCAAAACTTTTGTTGGCGTCATTACGCATGTGTTTTTCTGCGCCATGGTCGGATATGGTCTGAGCAAAAGGTACATACGGGGCCGCAAGCTATATGTTGCGATGGGTGTTATCACCATGTTCTTCTCCGGCGGTA
The DNA here is from genome assembly GCF_009664975.1 of Paenibacillus monticola. GTDB lineage: Bacteria > Bacillota > Bacilli > Paenibacillales > Paenibacillaceae > Paenibacillus_AQ > Paenibacillus_AQ monticola. The sequence continues at coordinate 543,308 of NZ_WJXB01000003.1, read as the reverse complement.
TGATCCCAACCTATTTATTGATCAAATCACTAGGTCTCTTAAATAGCTTTTGGGTCTATATTATTCCGGCGTTATTCAGCTATTACGATGTCGTAATTTTAATGAATTTCTTCAGAAATGTACCGGATTCACTTGAAGAGTCAGCCAAAATAGACGGCGCTGGTGATTGGCGTATTTTTCTAAAGATCTTCGTCCCTCTTTCCATGCCTGCCATGGCTACTATTGCCTTATTTAATGGGGTTGGACAATGGAATGACTTTATGACAACGAAATTATATATCACCAATCAAGCCCTCTACCCGCTGCAGATGAAGCTGTATGAAATTATCGTGCAGTCGCAAACGCAATCGATGCAAAATATCGGGGGATCGGCAGTGATCGAAACCACCACTAAAGGGGTTCAACTAGCAACAATTGTTATAACGACTTTGCCGATTGTTGCGATGTATCCAGTTCTTCAAAGGTACTTTATTTCCGGCATGATGATGGGGGCGGTGAAAGAGTAGAGAAGAAGGGAGGGCACGCGAAGAAACGGGATTTTCCACAAAACTAAGCCTATACTCACAAATTTAGGAGGAAATATTAGATGAATAAAGCACTTGGGAAAAAAGGACTTAAATTGTTTACTGCGCTGATGGCTGTGACGTTGATTGTTTCGGGCTGCGGCTCAGGTGGCAATTCAAGCTCAAGTAAGACAGACTTGAAGTCTGTTGATGACCGCTATACTGTAGATGCAGAAAAACCGGCTTGGACGCTGGACAAAAAAGAGGGAGTTACAGACCTCACCTGGTACGTGAATGCGGATTGGTGGAATACGGATTTTGGTAAGGATGTTGTAACCAAGAAGATTAAAGAGGATTTGAACATCAATATCAAATTCATTACAGGAGACGACACGAAATTAAATACCTTTTTTGCTGGTGGCGATATGCCGGATTTGTTGACTATATTTGATTCGAATTCTCCGGTGGTATCCAAAGCGGCTACCTGGGCACTGCCTTTAAATGATCTTGCTGAGAAATATGATCCTTATTTCAATAAAGTTGCAGCGGCAGATACGCTGAACTGGTTCAAGCTAGCAGACGGCAAGACCTATGGTTATCCTAACTATTCCAATACCCAAGCAGATTATGATAGCGGTAACATTCCGGCGAAAACAGCATTTGTTATTCGTAAAGATGTGTATGAAGCTTTGGGAAGTCCGGTCATCGGAACACCGGAAGAGTTCAAAAGCGTAATGGAGAAAATCAAAAGCCAGTTTCCCGACATGATTCCTTTTGGATTTAACTCTATCGGTACAGGCACCGGGTCTTTGGGTGATGTTCTGCAGGATTTTATCGGCGTGCCGTTGGAAACGAAAGAGGCAGGCTTTTATGATCGTAATTTAGACGAGGATTATTTGACTTGGCTAAAAACGTTAAATGCAGCCTATAGAGAAGGAGCTATCAGCGATGACAGCTTTGCAGATGATGGTACGGCTTTTGAAGAAAAAGTGAAATCAGGCAAATATGCGACCATGCTGCTCGATGGAACGCCTCAACAGGGAGGAAACCTGCAAATCTTCATGAGTGCAAATCCCGGCAAGGAATATATTGCTATTGATGGACTTCAGAGCACAATCGGCAATAAACCGACACTGAATCAGTCCGGTATCACGGGCTGGATGATTAGCTATATCACCAAACAATGTAAGGACCCAGCCAAAGCCATTCAGGTATTTACCTATTTGTTAAGTGATGAAGGACAAAAGTTGATGAATTATGGTATTGAAGGTGAAACCTATCAGGTCAAAGATAACGGCAAGATAGAATTGTTGCCAGCGATGAAGGACCTTCAAAAAAATAACGCCGATAAATTTAAAAAGGATTACCGGATGGGGGAATTTATGTTCTTCGGACATGACCGTGATAAAGCTTTGAGTGAGGACGCATTCCCGGAATCTATTAAACAAATGCAGGAATGGGGAAAAGGAAAGCTGAAACCTCACTTCATTCTAGAGAACATTAATCCTGACCAAGGTACTCCGGAAGCACGGTCTTTAACGGCCATCAACACCCGTTGGAATACAGCCTTAGTTAGTATGATTCGGTCCAAGGATGATGGAAGTTTTGATAGCACCTTAGCCGATTACAAAACCTTTTTGGATAAAAACAACTGGGATAAGATCGTGAAGATCCGCACTGAAAAGATGAAGCTGAACAAAGAAAAGTTAGGCATTAAATAAACATGCTTGAATATACAAATACGGAGGGAAACAACGTGCCGGAAATAATCATTTATCTATCCAAGGGAGAAAGTGAATTGTTTGTAGAACAATCCCTGCAACAGTTAACACCTGTGACAACAGATACGGTAATAGCTGCTGTAACGATTGATGTAAATCGAACCTATCAGGAAATGGATGGCTTTGGAGCTTCTTTTACGGATTCAGCGGCCTATCTTATTAACCAAGTGCTTGATTCTGAACAGAAAGCGGAATTAATGAGCAAGCTGTTTGATCCGCAAGCTGGAATTGGCTTATCTGTAGTAAGAAATCCAATGGGGGCTTCGGATTATGCCAGAGATATTTATAGCTATGATGATCTGCCGGAACAGGAAACCGATACAGAATTAACCCGGTTTACGATTGCCCATGATGAAGTTGATATTATTCCTTTATTACAGCAGGCCCTGAAATTAAATCCTGAACTTAAGCTGATGGCCTCACCTTGGAGTGCACCGGGATGGATGAAGACCAGTGGGTCCATGATTGCCGGTGAATTGAAAAAAGAATATTTTCAGGTGTATGCCGATTATTTTGTGCGATACATTCAAGCGTTTGCCAAGAGTGGGTTGCCTACATATGCTGTAACCCCGCAGAATGAACCACTTTTTGAACCGCACCATTATCCTAGCATGTTAATGCTGGCTGAGGCCCAAAGCGATTTCATTAAAAATTATTTGAAGCCGAATTTCATTAAGCATAATATTGATACTAAGATTCTTTGTTACGATCACAACTGGGACCGGCCTGATTATCCACTGACGGTGCTGGAGCATGCCGAAGAAGAGGTAGACGGTATTGCCTGGCACTGGTACGGCGGAGACGCTTCTGCACAATCAGTGGTTAAGCAAGCTTTTGCTGATAAAGAAGTGCATTTTACTGAGGGCTCGGGCGGAGAATGGATTCCTCCATTTGAACAGGCCTTCTCCAATGTAATTCGAACAGGGATTGAAATTCTTAGAAATCATAGTAAATCCTTTGTGTTATGGAATATGGCGTTAGATGAACATAACGGGCCTACAGTACCAGGCTTTGGCAAGAGCACATGCCGCGGAATTGTACAGATCAACCAGCAAACGAAGGAACTTACGTATACACTGGACTACTATGCGCTGGCGCATTTCAGCAAGTTCATCCGTCCTGGGGCCTTGCGTGTGGATTCGACTTCAAGCAATGAGTTCATTCGTTCGGTTGCTTTTAGAAATACAGACCATACGATCGCGTTAGTCCTGTTCAACGATGGTGAAGAAGCCGAGAATATTGCTGTGAATTTACAGGAAGCCGAGCTTGTAACGTTCCGCATAGAGTCTAAAAGCGCTGTATCCATTATGATAACTGTATAATCACGACGGCGATTTAGAAACCTGTGTTATAGCATTACCGTGTGGCACATGCCTTTCAGACTGCAACAGGCGGGTTCAAACGGCCACCTTTGTAAAAGTATTTAGGATCGAAATTAGGAGACCGTTCCTCTCTAGGAGTCGCTTGGTTACCAGCGATTTTACAGAAGAATGGTCTTTTTTCTGTCTGCGGGTACCGTACATAAAAGGACGGCGAAGCCGTTTCTACTTGCTTCTATTTTATTTTTTGATATCGGTACATAATGGGTGTAGTATCATAGAGATTATTGTTCCATTTCATGGGTAATATAAGAATAAAAAAGTCGAGGGTGAACTAATGGTGTCTTCTTTAAAAAGATTGTTAATTGGCCGTCCGTTGAAATCAGATCAACTTGGCGACCAGAAGCTAAACAAAACCAAAGCATTAGCCATTCTCTCATCAGATGCCTTATCTTCGGTAGCCTATGGCCCTGAGCAAATACTGATAGTCTTGGTTACAATAAGTGCCGCTGCCTTTTGGTATTCGATACCTATTGCTATCGGGGTACTAATATTGCTGCTAGCACTTATTCTGTCGTACAGACAAATTATTTTTGCCTATCCTCATGGTGGTGGGGCTTATATCGTTTCAAAGGAAAACTTGGGGTTATATCCTGGGCTAATTGCCGGTGGCTCACTGCTGGTGGATTATATCTTAACCGTGGCAGTAAGTGTGTCTGCGGGTACGGATGCGATAACATCGGCTTTTCCAAGCTTACATGCCTACAATGTAATTATTGCTATCCTATTTGTACTGCTGATTACGACTTTGAACTTAAGGGGAGTAACGGAGTCTGCTTCATTCTTGGCCTATCCGGTGTATTTGTTTGTTCTCTCCATATTCATTTTAATTGGCGTAGGTGTATTCAACATCTTAACTGGTCATGTATCACCTACATTACACACCCCCCTGGGTACTCCGGTAGCCGGAATCAGCTTATTCCTGCTCCTCAAAGCATTCTCCTCTGGGAGTTCCGCTTTAACAGGGGTTGAAGCCATTTCCAATGCGATTCCCAACTTTAAGTCCCCTGCTCCTAGTAATGCAGCGAAGACGTTAGTGGCGATGGGAAGCCTGCTGGCTGTATTATTTTCAGGGATTGTATTCTTAGCCTATTACTATGGGATTAGACCTCGCGAGGAAGTTACCGTAGTCTCAGATATTGCTGAACAGATATTTGGGCGAGGGTTCATGTATTACGTCATTCAAGGAACAACCGCATTGATATTAATTCTGGCTGCCAACACGGGTTATTCTGCATTTCCTTTGCTTGCCGTTAATCTGGCCAAGGATAAGTTTATTCCTAGAATGTTCACAGCTCGCGGAGACCGGCTAGGTTATTCCAACGGGATTGGGATACTTGGACTCTTGTCTATTCTCCTGATTATAGCGTTTAAGGGCCGGACCGAGCATCTGATCCCCCTTTATGCTATTGGCGTATTTATTCCATTCACCCTCTCCCAGACAGGCATGATGGTAAGATGGTTTCGCCAAAGACCTGAAGGATGGGTTACAAAGTTTATTATCAACACAACCGGCGCTGTCATTAGCTTTATAGTTATGATGATGTTCTTTTTGACTAAATTTGTGCAGGTCTGGCCAGTTTTGATCTTTATCCCGCTGATTCTGCTGCTCTTTCACCGCATTAGAAAGCATTATGAATCGGTTGCAGATCAGTTGAGAATTTCCAGCTGTGAACCGTCCTTTCCGATTGAGGGAAACATCATCATTGTTCCTGTAGCCGGAATCACGCATGTAGTGGAGAACTCGTTGAAATATGCCAAATCCCTTAATGCTTATCAGATTATTGCCGTTCACGTCCCTTTTGAAAGAGAAGATGAATTGGCGTTTGAAGCAAAATGGAAGAACTGGCAGCCTGATATTCGACTGGTTTCACTGTATTCGCCCTATCGTAGCATCCTGCACCCGCTGACTAAATTTATAGATACGGTGCAGCATAAGGCGAGTGAATCGAATTACCAGGTATCGGTTATAGTTCCGCAATTCATTCCCAAAAAAGGCTGGCACAACATCCTGCATAACCAATCCAGTCTTCTGCTTCGCACACATTTGCTTTACCGTCGAAATGTGATTATTACTACGGTGCCGTATCACTTGAAGAAATAATCGCAGCGAATAAGGCTGTTTCAAAAGCGAGTAGTTACGTTTTTGAGGCAGCCTTAGTGGGTCAATGAAGCGGCTACGGGTACGGAGGGTTCTTGCGATCGCTGTTAAAGCCCGATTTCTTTATTGTATAGGGATTATAGGTTGAAATCGGTCTTTAAAGGCGAACACTATCGTTTCTCCAGAATCCCTCCGACCCTCCGCTGCGTTGGCGCATAAAGTCAAGCAACTTGAACCTGAATACATCAAGTAATCCAAAATTAACGGCATGGCTTTAGTTAGCATTTTAGGGTGATAGCTGTCCAATGCCGCCGGGATACGCTGCGGCAAAGATAATCCATTGGTTGGCAAAGTGGGTCCTTGGTATATTGAATGTACAAAAGAAACCTCTCCTTTGAAATGGTTGGTCGAACTTCCATTTCTCCAAGGAGAGGTTTCTTTTTGCTATATTTGACGACGATTTTAGAAAGGTCCCCGCGGAGCGTTGCTCCGAGTTCCTACGGAGTTTCTACAGATAAATTGCTCGAAAAACTAGGGGCCATCCTAGTAAACAGATGAAATTCTTACATAATTACAGGATGAGCTTGTTGTTCCTTCTTATATTCATTAGGAGGGAGGCCAACCTCCTGTTTGAATAGCTTCGAAAAATAGGAGTAGTTGGTATAACCTACTTTATTCGCAATGGTATATACAGACAGATGAGTGGTTTCCAATAAGTTTTTTGCAGCCGCGATTCGCACTTGTATGACATAGCTGCCTAAAGAAATACCCGTTTCTTTCTTGAATAGTCTGGCTAGATAGTCAGGATTGAGATAGACAATTTCCGCCAGACCGTTCCGTGTCAGATCATCCCCATAATGCGTGTGAATATATTGTTTGATTTCTTCGGCAATGGACTTGGGTTGTGCCGCGAAGTCGCGGTATTTCATTGCGGTATGGATCAAGTAGTTAAGGTATTCCTCCATATCCTCAATAGAAGTCAAGGAATGTAATAATAATTGGTCATTGGTTGTGCCGGTGTACAATTTATGTACCTGGATGCCCTTCATTTTGAGAAAAGAATACACCAGCTGTACAATATCCAAGCGGAACAAGCTAAGGACGGACGTATCAAGCGTTCGATTAATCAGCATTCCTTTTAAATAGTGGGTGGCTTCCTCAAGAAAAGTAGCAAGTTTATTTTGGTTAAGCAGCTCTTCCAAAAGCACCAGATCTGGTGGAAGGTAAGCTGTTTTATTTTGACGGAGGTAAGTCTCCACCCAAAAGGTTTGATTCCGGCTTTTTGTAATCTCTTCATCCATCTTGATTAATTGTTTGAATAGATTTCCAATATCGTTCAGTTTGCCGGATAAGCCGATATTGCAGCAAACGTCGCATTTTAAATAGGGATTTGCCTTTTGAATAAAGGAAGCACAGAGTCCTTCAAGCACTTGCGAATCTGGTGTCTCGTTCCATTGTAAGATGACTATCCAGTTATAATCTTTATATTCGAGAATGCTCTCGATGGAGAAACAAGGATTCTGAAGCAATTCGTACAATACATTAAGCAGGGCAAAATCAAAAAGTCCTTTTTCCTCTTTGCCCATGCTGCCATTGTGGGGGAACACATTGAACAACAATGACTGAAAGGTATCGTTCATTTGATAGGCCAGATTTTGTTCTTCAATAGCATAGGTTATCGCGGCTGATTTAATTGGGGATGTAGTACTGCCACTGACTACCTTACGCCAGAAGTGCTCCAGATTCTTCGCTTGATTCCGTTGCCAGAAGTAACCTTCCTGAATGGCTTTCTCGTTATTTTGCTGCTCCTTGGCCCGTACGATCGCTTTTTGAATGATCAGCATTAACTTGTCAAATTCGATGGGCTTGAGAAAATACTCAAAGCTCTGCAGTTCAATGGCTTTCTGCGCATAGTTGAAATCAGCATAATTGGTCAGGAATATGGTTTGAATATTGTAATTGTTCTCCCGAATCCAGGCGAGAAGCTCCAGGCCGCTTCCTTGTGGCATTTCAATATCGGAAATCACAATCTGCACAGACTGGGTTTCCAGAATTTCACGTGCTTGGGCAACATTGTTAGCCGTATAAACGGATTCGATGTTTAGTGATTTCCAGTCTATTTTCTTTTCTAAGGCTGCTATAACATAGTAGTCATCATCAACAAGTAATACATTCATAAGAGGCCCTCCATTCATATTGAGGTACTGGAAAGCTCAGGAAGAGTTAAGATGACACAAGCGCCGCCACCTTCTAGATTAGAGAAGCTGACCTTCGCTTTTTTGAGATAAAGGTATTCCAGTCGTTTAAGCGTATTCATAATCCCGATTTGCGTGCCGTTAATTTGATCCAGAGGCTGTCCCTGCGTAAGCTTCTCCAGAACACTGGGTAGAAAGCCGGGTCCGCTGTCAGAAATAAGAATAACGGTCATAGCTTCTTCCTCAATCTGTTGGTGTTTGACTGTAAGTAGAATCTGCACTTCCTGATCTCTTGAAATCGCATACTTTATTGAATTTTCGATAAAAGTTTGCAGTACGAGCGGTGGGATCTTCACATCCTTCGTAAGTTCATCCTGCTCGATTTGATAAATAAAGGCATCCCGGTACCGATTCTTCTGAATTTCGAGATAGATGCGTACATGATCGAGTTCATCCTCCAGCCGGACAAAGTTCTCACCGTTCTGAAAGATATAGCGAAAATATTTGGAGGTCGACATAGCCATATTCTCGATTTCCTTATACATTTGAATTTGGGCCATGCTGTAGATGCTGGTCAGACAATTCAGGAAAAAATGGGGTTTGATCTGCTGCTTCATATAATCAAGCTGAATTCTCTGCTTTTCCAGCTCCTGCTCGTATATAGCAATTTTGAAGGTTTTGATCTGTTCCACCAGATCTTTAAACTGCGCATTCGCTTGCTCCAACTCGATAATTTTACTGCTTTTGAAATCAGCCGGTTGCCCATCTTCATTAATGTGGGTCAGATTGTCCGAGAAGTTCTGAATAGGGCCGAGCACTCTGCGATTGAAGAACAGCATAACGGCGCATAAAGTGGAGGTCACGATGAAGAACAATAGCATAATCAATAGCTGGGCAATCATGATGTTCTCGAACGCTCCGAATTTAATGACCATCTTGGCGCTGAAGGTCGTGTTGGAGAATCCGCTGATGATCGTTGTCCGAGACTTAACAAGGTTTGCGATACCTGTATCCTTCTGCAGTAGTTGGCCGCTGTTCGAGATCAGATTGGAGATGTTAGCTCCTTTCTCGTCCACTAAGGATGCGTAACCATTGGCACCCAGATTAATTTGACGCAGAGGGCGGATCAGGTTATCTGCAGAGATGAGTCCGATTAAATAGCGGTTGTAGTAAGGGACGATGTTGATGATATAGTAATTTCCATTGACCAGAATAGGCGTCCATTTGGAGTAAAACTTCTCATACACATCTTTATTTTCGATATAGGAGCTGATCTGCTTTTTGAGCTCCCGGTAGTCGGTGTAGGAAACGCTGATAGGTGCGCAATTCAGAAAAAAAGACTGGTTCTTCAAATAGAAGAAAAAGTTATATTCCTGCCCGTAATTCTTTTGCAGCTCCGTGAATCGTTTGTGCAGGTTTTCATTCGATTTTAAGAACTCGCTGCTGTTGGTGTCGTAGGCATTCATCATATTTAAGCTTTCATCGTTCGCAAGCGTCCAGCCCATATAGTGATTAATGTAGGAAAAATCATGATTGATGCGGTTGATGTACAAATTGGCTGTGTCCTGCAAATAGCGCGTGGACTGCTGTTTCACGATAGAGATGGAGGTTATGCTGATGACCAAGTCTAGAACAAGTACTATAAATGAAACGAGAATCATGATTCTTACATAATGACGGATCGGATACGGTTTGTTTTTTGTAGTTAATTTTGCCATACGCACTTGAGCGGCCGCGTCCTTTCCTGAGCTTCATAGAGATGAAGGCGATAGTATAGGTAACAAAGTCATTATAAAACCTCTTCGTGAAAAATACATGCGAAATTGCTGCGAATAGGACGCAAAGTCCGGAAACAGCAACTAAAAGTCTGAATACCGTCATTAATTTCCGGCCTGGGATGAAGCTTACGCTCCAATATGATGTAAACGGATGCAGAGGTCCGAATAACGACTCTAAAGTGTCCGGAATACAGAGAAGGAAGAAGCTATCATTAGGGATGTTAGAGATGTTGTATAAATGAAATGGGGGATTATGAAATGGGTAAACACAGCAAGGAAATACCGGCCAAGAAGTGGCTTACACTTCTCCTGGCATCTGCAATGGTAGTGGGAATTGCCGGATGCAGCGGAAACAACAAGGAGAATAACACTGCCGCAACTACAACGGATGCTTTCAATAAAGAAGGGCTGCCGATAGTTAATGAGCCTGTAACACTGAAGGTGCTGACCGTTCGTTGGGGAAGCATGGGGGACACTTTTACCCAGAACCAGTGGCTTAAAGATCTTGAGAAGAATTCGAATGTCAAAATTGAATGGCAGGTCATGTCCTCTAACGATTGGGCAGAACAGAAATCCATTCTACTGGCCAGCGGCACGTTGCCGGATGTCGTTATAGGGGATCAAACCTTCACTGATTCCGATATCGTTAACAATCTAACTTATTTCCGCCCAATGGATGATTATATTGACCAATATATGCCTAACCTTAAGGCTGCTATGGAAGAAACACCGGAAATGAAAAAAATCAGCACCTTCCCTGACGGGAAAATATACTCGCTGCCTACAAGATTGCCGTCGCGTCCAAAAAGCTCGCGTCAGCCTGTGATTAACAAAACCTGGCTCGATAAATTAGGCTTGAAGGTTCCGGACACGATTGATGATCTTTACAATGTGTTAAAGGCTTTTAAAGAGCAAGATCCGAACGGCAACGGCAAACAGGATGAGATTCCATATATCGAAGTCAGCAATGATATCATTAGCCCCTTCGGGATCACTGACCTGAACAACAACAACATGCTGGTCAAGGACGACAAAGCGGTATACTACCCAATTTCGGACGAGTTCAAAGCAGGACTCAAATGGGAAAATAAATTATATTCCGAAGGACTGCTCGACAAAGAACTGTTCACGCAAGATGCCACGATGGTATCGGCTAAGTTCCAGAATCCGGATGCTCCCATTGTCGGCTTCTCGTACCAATGGACGCCAGACGCAGTCTTTGGCAAATGGAGCGATCAGTATGTGACCATTCCACCGATTGCCGGACCGGATGGCAAACGTTACACTATCGGAAATCCAATTGGTATGAATCTTGCTCGTAATGAGTTGCTCATCACCTCTTCCTGCAAAACACCTGAGATCGCTGCACGCTGGGCGGATCAGTTCTATACCAATGAAGGAAGTATCCAGAATTTCTGGGGCGCCATCGGAACCGTTATCAAGAAGAACGACGACAATACGTATACGCTGATGGACCCTCCAACCGGAACCAGCGCAGATGCTTGGTACTGGGATCAGTCGCTGCGGGATTTTGGACCTAAATATGTAAGCCCGTCCTTTGAGAAAAGTATCGTGCTGAACCCTAGCAGTGGCGACGGATTGAAGCTGCAGCTGGATAAGCTGGGCAATGAATATGTAACCACACCGTTCCCTAACGTTATGTACACCTCGGAAGAATTCCAGGAGCTGCCGACCTTGACTACAGACATCGACAGTTATGTGAATACTATGCGCGCTCAGTTCATCACTAAAGGTGCTATTGATGAGGGCTGGGATGCTTATGTGAAGAAACTGAACGAAATGGGTCTTGAACAACTGGTTAAGATTCGTACGGATGCTTACGGTCGTTATATGAGTGTGAAATAAGATTTCTATGACGGTTACCATGAAAAAAGTGGCCCGGAGAGCGGGAGTTTCCATCTCCACGGTCTCCCGGGTATTGTCGGGCCATCTCAATGTCAGGGAGGAAATCTCCTGTAAGGTCAAGCGAATCATGAAGGAATTGGGATATACGCCTAATATTATAGCGAAGAGCCTGGTCTCCAAGACAACCAACAGTATTTGTGTTCTTTTGCCAGGACCGGCTGAGGAGCTGTTCTCCAATCTATTCTTTATGGAATTGATTCGTGGAATTGTCGCAGGGGCAAGCCGCTTGGGCTTCGATATTCTCATTAGCTCGGGGGCCACTGAGCAAGAGGAACTGGAGGTAGTCTCCCAGCTTCTGAAAGGACGACGCGTCGATGGTATGATCGTGCTCTCTTCCCACTATGACGATGCTGTTATTGAATACCTGAATACGAACAGTTATCCGTTTGTGTTGGTAGGACGCAGCGATAAATATGATGGGATATTGTCGGTTGATACTAACCATTCCATGGCAGCCTACGATGCTACGAGCCATTTAATCACCATGGGTCATGAACGAATCGGCTTTGTCAGCGGTCCTCAAGACCTGATCGTTTCGCGCGATCGGCTGGAAGGCTATCGCAATGCTCTCCTGGATCACGGTCTTGAATGGTATCCCGAATGGATTGTGGAAGGAGAGTCCTTGCAGGACAGCGGCTATGGTTCCATATCTGATTTCATGAATCTTCCGAACCGGCCGACAGCGCTCGTAGCTGTGGATGATATGGTCACGTTCAGCGTAATTCGCGTACTGAAACAGCTAAAATACAAGGTACCTGATGATTTGGCAATCGTCAGCTTCAACAATATTCCACTGGCGGAGCTATCCGTGCCGCCGATCAGCAGCATCGACACCAGAATCTATGATTTGGGCGCAATGGCCTCTCAGGTATTAATCCAGCGTATTCAGCATCCGGAGCATGAAAATCAGTATAAGAACCGCTTCATTATTGCGCATCAGCTTATCGAGCGGGAATCATCCATGTTAGCCATGTAGGCATGAAGGATGCGGAGGAGAGTAGTCGTGGCAAAGTTAACGAGTAAAACACTGCGGAACAATGTTATCTATTCCATTTATGTTCGCAATCATAGCGAAGAAGGAACGTTCAAGGCGATAGAAGATGATCTGGAGCGCATTCGGAATTTGGGCGTAGATATCATCTGGCTGCTGCCCATTCATCCGATCGGCAGCAAGGCCCGCAAAGGCGAGCTCGGTAGCCCTTATGCCAACCAAAACTACCGTGAAATTAACCCAGAGCTTGGGACTCTGGAGGACTTCAAAAGTCTGGTAGAGGCGATACACAGTCATGGAATGAAGTGCATTATCGACGTGGTCTATAATCACACTTCACCCGATTCCTGGCTGGTAGAGAATCATCCCGAATATTTCTACAAGACATCTGAAGGCAAACTGGGGAACCGGGTAGGCGACTGGGGTGACATTGTTGATCTGGATTATGATAATGCCGATCTATGGGATTATCAAATAGAAACGCTGAAGATGTGGGCAGAGATCGTAGACGGCTTTCGCTGCGATGTGGCGCCGCTCCTGTCATTAGACTTCTGGCAACGCGCTCGTGAAGAGGTTGCTGCAGTTAATTCTGACTGCCTATGGCTCAGTGAATCTATAGAACCAGCATTTACGCTGAGTCTTCGCTCAAGAGGGATGGTCAGCCTATCTGACGCTGAAATCCTGCAGGCGTTTGATGTCTGCTACGATTATGATACCTATCCCTATTTCACGGGATACTTGGCTGGCGACAACTCACTAAGCGGCTATGTGGATAAGATCAACGCACAGGAATATATCTATCCGGATAATTATGTTAAGCTGCGCTTTCTGGAGAATCATGACCGGCCGCGCGCCAAAGAACTTTTTCCGAACGAGAATGACCTGATCAACTGGACCGCGTTTATGTATTTTCAAAAAGGTATGCCTTTGATCTACGCCGGACAGGAGCTGGAAAATGAGATCTGTCCCGATCTATTCGACAAGAATACAGTCAACTGGAATACAGGCAAGGACTTATCGTGGCTCTTTAAAGCACTGTATCTTATCAAGCAAAAAGAAATCATGGCTCAGAGTATCTGCACTTTAAGAGCGTTGGATGAGAATGACATCATTGTGGGAACTCACACCTGGGGAGCACAAAGGTTGGTCGGAGTATTCAGCCTGAGAGGAAAGTCGGCAAAAGTGGAAGCAGACCTTCCTGATGGTGTGTATACAAATCTGATTGATGGCAGAGAGGTTAGAGTCACACAAGGTAAATTGCTCAGCACATCCCAACCTATCATTATTGAAATGACCTAATAAGACCGTCTATTGATCTTCACAAATGCCGTCCCGCACCTAGGTCTTTGCTGGACGGCATTTGTATTACTTACGAAGCCAGTCACACACTTTTTAGGAGGGGATTTCATGAAATCCGGTCAGCTAGGGCGGACTCTCGGACAGATTAAACAAAATATGGGACTGTATGTTTTGCTATTTCCCGCTGTAGTACTTACGTTATTATTCGCATACAAACCGATGTATGGGGTGCTCATTGCCTTCAAGAATTACAGCCCGGCGTTAGGAATCGGCGACAGCCCATGGGCAGGCTTCAAGTATTTTGAGAAGTTCTTTCATTCCTATCAATTTTCATCAACTATTAAGAACACGCTGATCATCAGCATTTATAGCTTGATTACATTTCCTATTCCAATAGCCTTGGCATTGACGGTCAATCAGATGAGACCCAACCGGTTTAGACGTTTTTTTCAGACCGTATCGTATATGCCACATTTTATCTCAACGGTAGTTATGGTGGGTTTGATGATGATCTTATTGTCCCCAAGCACCGGCTTGGTCGGCAATTTGTACAGTCTATTGGGAAAAGAAGCACCGGATCTCATGGGTTCTTCCAGTCTGTTCAGCAGCGTGTATGTCTGGTCGGATGTGTGGCAGCATGTAGGCTGGGATAGTATAATTTTTATCGCTGCGCTCTCTGCGGTTGATCCCAGCTTGTACGAGGCCGCTACCGTGGATGGAGCCAGTCGCTTGCACAAGATTCGTTATATCGATATTCCTATGCTGATGCCAACAGCGATTACACTGCTTATTCTGCGAGTCGGAGGGCTGCTAGGGGTTGGATTTGAGAAGGTGTATCTGATGCAGAATGATCTGAACAGTACTTCAAGTGAGATCCTTTCTACTTATGTATACAAAATGGGGCTGCTCAGCAGCCAATACAGTTTCTCATCGGCCATCAACTTGTTCAATACTGTGATTAACTTTATTTTATTAATTATGGTCAACCAGATCTCTAAAAAACTCAGCGAAAACAGTCTGTGGTAGGAGGGAGTAAACATAATGGGAGTATTGCAACCTGTGGTTAATGAGAATGTGGGGAAAATGAAGAATAACCGTTCATCGGATTCGGTTATAGAGTTTCTAATGTACGTATTTGCAGCGATTTTCCTGGTGATTCTGATGTATCCGCTATATTTTATCATCATCGCTTCGTTCAGTGATCCTTCCGCGGTGGCGGGGGGTCAGGTATGGTTCTTTCCAAAAGGTTTCACCCTCGACGGCTACAAAGAGCTGCTGCGGCATGAGAATATTTGGATCGGCTACCGGAATACCATCCTGTACACAGTGGTGGGCACCGCTATCGGCTTAGTTGTAAATATTTCGGCAGCCTATGCGCTGTCAAGAAAGGATCTGGTGGGACGCAAGTATTTTTCGCTGTTCTTCATCTTTACGATGTTTTTTAACGGCGGACTGATTCCCACCTTCCTAACGATCCGTGATTTTCATATGTACGATACCTTTCTGGTTATGGTGCTGCCCTTCTCTGTGGGGGTTTTTAATATCATTGTGGCCCGGACTTTTTTTCAAACGAGTATTCCCGGAGACTTGTGGGAAGCGGCGCAAATCGATGGCTGCAGCAACCTTCGATACTTTGTGAAGGTAGTTCTGCCGCTGTCGAAAGCTATTATCGCAGTGCTGGGATTATGGATTGCCGTCGGTTACTGGAATTCGTATTTTAATGCCTTGATCTATTTAAAGAATCCCAACATGTATCCTTTACAATTAATCCTGCGCAATATTTTGATCACCAATCAGATGCAGTCTGGCATGGGAACAGGCGAAGCCGCACAAATCGCCCTGCGTCTGGCTAATATGATGCGGTATTCCGTTATTATCGTGGCTACCATTCCTATCATGTGCGTCTATCCATTTGTGCAAAAGTACTTTAATCAAGGGGTCATGATCGGCGCAGTGAAGGAATAATCATCTTGCGCTCTCTCAACCAGAAAAGAGGTTTATCGATGGAAACATTGATTCATGAGTTAAAGCCAATGCCGAATCATCTGAAATTCTCTTCTGAACCCTACGCTAATTCGGAGGCGGTTATTCAGGGAGATCACTATCGGTTCACAATACTAACCCCGGAGCTAATCCGGATGGAATACAGCGAACAGGGCATCTTCGAAGACCGGGCGACACAGACTGTGCTGAACCGCCATTTTCCGCTTCCGAAGTTCCAGCTAATCGACCATGGGAATGGACTTGAATTGATTACAGATCGTCTGCATCTGATCTATAACCTACAGCCGTTCTCTCGCCACGGTCTTAGTGTACGGGTGAGAAATGACTCGGGACATTTAATGAGTGTCTGGAATTATGGCGATACAGGCCATGATCTGGGCGGTACGGCGCGTACGTTGGATAATGCAGATGGAGCCATCCCTTTGGAGCATGGACTCCTGTCGCGTTCCGGCTATACAGTGGTTGATGACAGCCGCTCGCTTCTCTTGGAGGAGGATGGACGAGTCGAGCCACGGGCGCAGGAAGGCTTGGATCTGTATTTTTTCGGCTACGGCCACGAATACTTGAACTGCCTGAAAGATTTCTATCAATTGTGTGGACGCACGCCACTGCTGCCCCGCTATGCGCTCGGCAACTGGTGGAGCCGGTATTACCGGTACTCTGAACAAGAATATAAAGTGCTGATGGAGCGGTTTGAGCAGGAGCAAATTCCATTTTCCGTCGCTGTCATGGATATGGACTGGCATCTTGTCGATATAGATCCGCAGTATGGCAGCGGCTGGACGGGTTACACATGGAATAAGGAATTGTTCCCTAACCCGCAGGGCTTTCTAGCCTGGCTGCATGACAAAGGGCTGCGCGTTACCCTCAACGTCCATCCAGCCGACGGGGTACGTGCGTTCGAAGAGCCTTACCTGGCGATTGCAGCCGAGATGGAACTGGACCCGGCCAAAGGCGATGTTGTCGAATTCGACATTACTGATCCGAAATTTTTGCAGGCCTATTTTAAATTTCTGCATCATCCGCTGGAGGAAGAGGGAGTGGATTTCTGGTGGATCGACTGGCAGCAGGGCGGAGTTACCAAAACTCCGGGACTTGATCCGCTCTGGATGCTTAATCACTATCACTACTTGGACAGCGGACGGCGAGGGAATCGGCGGCTCACCTTCTCGCGATACGCAGGTCTAGGCAGTCACCGTTATCCCGTAGGGTTCTCGGGAGACACCATTGTCACTTGGGAATCGCTCGACTTCCAGCCTTATTTCACGGCCAACGCTGCGAACGCGGGTTATGGCTGGTGGAGCCATGATATCGGCGGTCATATGCTGGGTTATTTAGACGACGAGCTGGCGCTGCGTTGGGTGCAGTTTGGCGTATTCTCACCCATTTTGCGCCTGCACAGCTCGGCAAGTCCTTTCAACAGTAAGGAACCGTGGCGGTTCAATAAGATTGCCGAAGAAGTGATGAAGGATTGTTTGCGCCTAAGGCACCGCTTGCTTCCATACCTGTATACGATGAACCGCTACGCCAGCCGCGAAAGTCTTCCGTTGGTCCGGCCCATGTATTACCATCACGCGGAACAGAATGAAGCTTACGAAGTTCCAAACGAATATTATTTTGGCACGGAGCTGATCACTTGTCCGATCACACAGCCTGTTAACCCCAAGACGGGCGTCGCGGAATTCAAGGCATGGTTACCCGCGGGGTTATGGATCGATTTCTTTACCGGAAGAGTGTACGACGGTGGCAGAAAGCTTTCCCTTTATCGAAATCTGGAGAGTATTCCTGTGCTTGCGAAGGCAGGAGCCATCATTCCTATGACAGACCTGACGGAATATACAGCTTCGGTGGCCAATCCTGAACAGCTGGAGATCCGCGTGTTTGCCGGAGCGAACGGTAGCTTTCAGCTCTGGGAGGATGGAGGAGACACGGAAGAAGACCAAGACGATCAATGGTGCCATACCGAAATAAGTCTGGAATGGGGAGAAACGGCAATCTTTAAGATTCTTCCTGCCCGTGGCAATACAACTGTTGTGCCAAAGCGGCGGACCTGGAGATTAACATTCGTTGGCTTCGTTGATACTTTGGTTAAGGTGTGTGTTGGAGGTGTGGAAATCGCAACCGAAACTAGTTATGATGTAACATCGCATACCCTTACAGTTATCACTCCGAAGCTATCGGTAATTGAAGCCCTAAACGTAACGATTGCTAATGCCCGGATTGCCGTCAATGCGGTCGAAGTGGAGGTATTCACCCTGCTGAATCGTGCGCAGATTCACTTTCAATTGAAAGAACAAATTTACCGGCTGGTGCAGGAAATGACGACTCCTACGGGGGCACTTGCATCGCTTGTTTCGCTGGAACTGGAACCTTCGCTGTACGGGGCGTTATGTGAGATACTGGCGGCAAGGATTTAAATTAGAAGCGAGAGCCCGCTACCAAAGGGGCTCTCGCTTTATTTAAAAGATAATGCTGTGCTCATTACCTCTTATTAGTCTGGAATTTTGTAATGTCCCGGGCATAGTGGGAATACGAGCCGTCGAATCTTTTGAGGCGGACGGATTCATCGGAGAACTTTTCAACAATCCCAATACCCACCTGCATATACATACCGTCAGGGTCGAGCTGTAGGGCAGAAATAAAGGTTTGTGATAAGGCTGCTACAAAAAAGTCACTGTTATGTATAATGGTTTTTGGCATAGTTAGGTCCCCTCCGTTTAACAACATTAATTCGAATTATTCCTAAAATATTATGAATTATTTTACCACAAATGATGTTGCTTGTGAAAAATAAATTATTGAAAGAAAAATGGAATTAGACAGTATTTTGTCTGTTATTGGTCTAATAACAACTTTATAGCTATTGTGATTGATGAATTAGCGGCATCATTCATAGGTATTCCATACGTACTCACACCAGTAATTTGGTGACTTGGAGCTAAAGCTGGTAGAGAAGAACACTACCTACTATAATTTAAGATGACTAAAGTACAGACAGACGGAACTAGTTCGACAGTCTGTTCTTTTGTGATCTTCGCTAAAGTGAATGTTAATTTACTTAACTTTCGCAGAGTCAAAATTGACTTAGTAGTAGTTGGAGCAAAGATTTGAGGTCGATTAAATAGGTGACTTGACGCCATACACAAACATCGCTTCGTTTGGTAAAGTGAAGGTGTTGAACAATCACTACCACATAGAAGAGTATCTTCTCTATGAGAGACTAACAACCGTCATTTGCTCAACTGCCCAATGAAATTAAACCGGCATTCCAGGAACTGCAAGTGCTGAGACACTTGCGCAGCGCGGGTTTCAAGAAAAAATTCAGCTACACGTGTGCGGCTCTGTTCCGTCTCGTGTTCATGCTCTTATTTCATCAGAAGAACTGGTTCCGCCTGCTGGAAAGCAAGAAAGGGGCGATGTTTCCCGGCAAGGATGCGGTCTACAGCTTTTTGAATCATAGCGGCTTTGCCTGGCGACGATTTCTGCTGTTACTTAGCGGCGATACTATCTCGCGCATGGAGACGCTAACCTCTGAGCACCGAGAGAAGGCGATCGTATTGGATGACTCCCTTTTGAGCGAGACCAAGCTACTATATAAGATGTCTTAAATAAACACGGGATTCACCGACCCTGTGTAAATCGGGTAATTAAGGATAACTCCAAAACAGCGATGTGAGAACATGAATCGTTACAGGAAGAAGTGTTGCACTTAACTTGATAATTCGTGGACATGAAAAAACTCCCCTCACAGTAACAGGGTTTATTATTTCACCTGTCTACCGTAGGGGGAGCATATCACTTTTACGAACACGGTCTTAATGTTGTAATAATCACTTGGCTCCCTGTGACAGAGGAAGTGATCACTATTATTAAGCTGGGTACATTTGCGTATTAGGCTTTACTGTGAAGGGTAATTAGGTACCCGTCTGGGTCGGCAAATGTAAAGGTTCGCCCGAATGGTCCATCTATTGGTGCAGATGTAATCTTTACGCCTGCTGCAACAAGCTTGTCGTGGATTTCTTGCGTATCAGGGGCATGAAGCCACAGAGCGATACCAAGTCCTGGCTGAGTACCTGAACCGAGTTCTATTCCTGGCAATAGATCACGAAGAGCAAATGCAATAGGCTTTGTTTCAAAAACCACAGCATGAGGTGGTCCCGCCTGTGATCGCACCAGTCCGAGATAGTTTTGATAGAATTCCGCAGAGCCTTCAAGATTGCTCACTTGAAGTGAAATGAAATCGGGTCCAATTGCTGACATAATGTAATGTCCTCCTTTGTATATGGGGTTGTTTATGTTATTCGTTTAAGTCGTAATACTGACATGAATCAAAAAAATCGCAGATAGATTTGGATACCTCTCTTGGGTATCTTTTTAAGGAAACAGCCAGTACACTATTCATGTAAATGGAAATTGTTTTGCGACCATACGGCATGACCATAACGCAGCAGGGGAGATACATTTGACGTCATCAGCTGAGAGAGTCTTAATCTTTTCAACATCTCGATTCGCCATCGCCTCAAAATAAGCTTTTGCAATCTTCAGTGCACCATTCGTTTCATTATAAAGTCATGTAAATAACCTCGCTTTCATTTTGTATATCTTGATTATACAAGACCTCTGTTGCCAACAGTATGTCAGTAGCGTTCTCCCCCATCCAAGAATCCAAGTCAGCAATTCTTCCGGTTGACGGACACGAAAAGTGACAGGTAACCGTCCTCTTTAGATTCAGGAGACTCGAAAATGACGAATATCTTCCCTTAGATCACAGGAAGCAACTAACAGCCAGCCATTCTACTCATCATGTGCCAATCCGAATGGCGATACAGTTCGCACAGTTACTCGGTTCCCATCAGCTGTCAGCAATTTTTTTCACCGTAATTCCAGCACAATCACTACAAGACGCTCTGTTTTATTCATTTGAAGTTGCACTTCCCTTGTTGGGATTAAACATTCATAATATCTTTCGTTGTCTCAAAATAACGTACGAGATTTACTTCTGTAGGGGTTATTTTGAAGTTAACCTGCCACACTTCAACCCCTTGGTTTATTGTTGATTGCACGGAATTCCGGATATAGCTGCTATATTTCCCATTGGAAGAGCCAATATATTTAGAACTATCATAGATGAAACATACTAACAGGATTGCTTTGTCATTCTCATTCAAACTATTTGCCAATTCCCCTATGTGTTTTATGAATCGTTCAAATGAGGTGAAACTGCTTCCTTTCTTAGTTTCAATATGTTCCTTAACCTCGACCTGCAATCGCGTAAGAGGTGTTTTGACCTCAATGTAAGTATTACCTACAAGAAAATCAAGTTTGGAGTTGCCTACTTTTTGTTCTCTTTTTATTGCTTCACCATTAATCACCATACTAGAAAGTTCGCCGCTTTTTATAAAATGTTCTACATATCTATTGGCTGCATTCTGATTGATTCCTATCCATGATTTATTTACATTGGATGGTAAATCAACTGAAATGGCCTCCACTGTATAAAGGGTCTTTCTTGATAAATTATTGCTTTTTGAAAGCAAGCATGGGACATCACGAAAAACGATGTCACCAATACGACCTGTAGTGGGACAATGGCAATCAAAAATTACGCCGTCAACCTCAACTTCCATAATAAATCGATTTCGTCGTCTGCAAATTACACCTTCAATAAGGGGTGTTTCAAAAATAAATGGATTGTTATTAGTTTCCATAGTAAGTTCTCCTCAGTAATCTCTTTAAGCAAAGTTCAGTTAATATCTTTTTTTGCTTTCTGATACCTAGATTATACAAAAACACTACTGACAACGGAATGTCAGTAGTCGCATAGATGAATTAGAAAATAAAATTAAGATTCTTGTTGAATCTTTGAACTAATCAGCTTGAAATTGGTAGAGATAGGCCCTGATGTAGCTGGACAAAGCGGCAATATGTGGATTTTCGTTGCACAAAGTACACTAGATTGGTTTATGAAGGCTTGATCTCTTAATTCTACTGTACAAAGTGCAGTCAGACCTTGTATTATCTGCTGATTACTCATAAGTTCGTTCACAAGTGTAGAGGTTGAAAAGTTACGGATGAATGGATATGATTTGAGTGTTGCAGCACGATATGGATAATGAGAAGGACAAGGTGGTAGGTACATGGAAGATTCAACACAAAGAGCGAAGGAATTGTATACGCGCTTCTTAGGAAGTTCTTTTAATATGCACCGGGAAGGTGTTCTGGAGGAATATAAGGAATTCGAGATAATGAGAGAAACCGAAATCGAATGGCTTAATGATGTGGTCGTGGAGCTTGCGAAGCAGTTGTCCATACAGGATTGGGATGCGATCGCTTCTTTGGAGACTCTATCGAGAAATTATCAGGACAGCCTGATTGTAGATAAAGCGACTTCATTTGCTTCACGCAATATGATGAGTGCTGACAGCATCGTTAGATTGATATTTGCAGAAAAGCTGGTAGAGATCATCCGCTCCCATAAAAAAGTAATCTCCAAGGAACTGCTGTTTAGTGCCTGCCGAGTTGTGGTGCAGATTCTTGAGGATGTGATCTCACAGCCTTTGATTATCGATCCCGGTCACGAGCTGGAGCAGCTTCAGGTCAAGGATAAGCGGTCCTTGAATCATAGAGCTAAACGAAGTATCGAAGAGGTGAAGGAACTTATTAATTGAAGCTGTTTTGTAGATCGAATTGGAGGGATTCTATGCGTTTACTTGTAGCTCAACCTAAGCATGAAACAGGTCTGGAGCAGTTGTTGGAAGAACTGCAGCAGCAGGAATTATTTGACGCTGTGTTGTATCCGGAAGGGTATGTTGCAGATGAAAATGCTGTTGCTATCCTATGTGATATTGCCAAACAGTATAAGAAACTGGTGATAACCGGATATAGGGACCGCCACCAGAAAGACAGAGCACTAATGATTCATCCCTCCGGCACAATCATATTAGAGCGTGCTAAATCGCCTATGGGTGGACTGTTGTACAGCCCGTCTGTTGCGGAAGCGGATGATCTCCAGATTGGTTACTTGTTGTGCGTAGAAATTTTGCAGGGATTGGTGGGGCTGGAAGGACAAGCCAACCAACTGGATTTTATTGCACATCCGATAGGTGTGGGAATGTTCAGTGAAGAGCAGTTCGCAGAATGGATCGATACAGCCACGAAGATTGCTATGAAGTTCAAAACGATGATTATCGGGACAAGTCATGCGGATGGGTCTTATAGAAATTGTGGGATTTCGATTCCAATATCCTATTGTATTGATGCAAGCGGAAAGCCAGTCTATATTTCACGGAACGATCCAAGGAGCTGGATTGTTGATTTGAAGACCGGGCAGGTTGAGAAGTTATAAGCAGTAAGGGTGTATCGAATGAAATCTGGCTACATAGGAAAGTTTAAATACAACAATATGACATAAAGCTGTCTAGTTCACTATGCTACTCTTTTGATAGATCTCAGTATCAATTAGGAGGAATAAGTGATGAATGTTTCAGTTGAAACTCCGTTCGAAACGAACGAATTTAAAGGCAAGCGTATTTTGGTTACAGGTGGAACAAAGGGCATGGGAGAGGCTATTGTCAAAAAGTTTGTCCGTTCCGGAGCAACGGTGATTACTACCGCACGTTCCTTACCTGTGGAGGGACAAGCTGCTGAGTTGTTCATCCAGGCAGATATTAGCACTCCGGAAGGTGTGGAAAAAGTAGTTGGAGAGGTGTTAAGCCGTTACGGCGGTTTAGATATATTAATCAATAACGTTGGCGGTTCGTCCGCGCCAGCAGGGGGAGTCCTTGCCCTCAGTGAAGAGAACTGGCAGCATGACTTTAATGCGAACTTGTTCGCCGCTGTTCGTCTGGATCGCGGATTGCTGCCCTCCATGCTGGAGCAAGGCGCAGGTGTAATCATTCACATCACCTCAATCCAGCGTCGTCAACCGCTATATGACAGTACTTTGGCCTATGCAGCGGCGAAGGCTGCGCTAACCACCTATAGTAAGGGGCTGGCGAATCAAGTTGCGCCACTAGGTGTGCGGGTCAATACGGTTGCACCGGGCTTCATCGAGACAACCGCTGCGGAGCGGTTGATTGAACGGCTGGCGGAGAGCGCAGGTACGGATAATGCTGCTGCCCGTCAGACACTGATGGATTCGCTTGGTGGTATCCCGCTGGGCCGTCCCGGCCGACCGGAAGAAGTTGCTGAGCTGGTTGCCTTCTTGGCGTCTGATCGCGCAGCATCCATCATCGGAAGTGAATACGTCATCGACGGAGGAACAATTCCGACAACATAAACGTTGATAGCTGCACAAGTCAGCAGGAGGAGCAGATCATGGCGGAGCCTTTAAAAGCGATGTACAATGAGGGATTTCTACGCGGTTTTGGTGAGAAGGTTAACGCCGTGTACAGCGTGTTCGATATCAATGGGTTTATCGCCTTGGCAATAGACGAAACTTGGGAAAAGCTTGAGCTGAAGCAAAGAATGCGGCGGATCACCGAGTCCTTGGGAAGTTATCTGCCACCTCAGTACGAGGCGGCAATGGAGATCATGATGGAGATTGCAGCTGACTGTGTGGGCTTCCCGTATCTGTTCTTTCCTGATTTTGTAGAGGTGTATGGTCAAGGAGAGGAACACTGGGAGCTGTCCATGCAGGCGTTCGAGCTGTTCACTACGAAGTCATCAGCTGAATTTGCCGTGAGGCCGTTTCTGCTGCGCGAACCGGAGCGGATGATGCGCCAAATGGGAATCTGGTCCACACATCCGAGTGAGCATGTACGGCGGCTGGCGAGCGAGGGCAGCCGTCCCCGGCTACCGTGGGGGCAGGCGCTTCCAATGTTTAAGCAAGACCCAACTCCGGTATTGCCTGTGCTGGAGCAACTGAAAGCTGACCCGTCGCTTTATGTACGCAAGAGCGTCGCCAACAACCTGAATGATATTGCGAAGGATCATCCAGGGGTTGTCTTGGACATTGCCCGCCGCTGGAAGGGTGTGAATGCAAATACAGACTGGATTGTGCGGCATGGCTGCCGATCCTTGATTCGTAAAACCGATCCCGAGGTGATGGCGTTATTCGGTTATGCGGAGCAGGCGGACGAAACACCGCTGATCACGAGCGCTTCCTTCACAGTAGAGCCGTCCGTACTTTCAATTGGCGAGAGCTGCGAGCTGAAATACGCTTTGCGTATCCACGAAGGCAATCCAGTGCGCATCCGTGTCGAATATGGGATTGATTTCGTGAAAGCCAGTGGGCGTACCTCGCGTAAGTCGTTCCTATTATCGGATAAAACCGTGCCCGGTGGTGCAAGTCTAAGCGCTGGGCGGACACATCGTTGGGCGGATCTGACGACTCGCCGACATTATCCAGGGGAGCATCGAATTGCGTTATTGGTCAACGGGCGCGAGTTTGCTTCAGTAGTATTGAAGCTAGAATAAGTATTAATGCTGATGCAGCAAAAGCTCCTCTTTCTGCCTTGTGAACTCACAGGGTTTGAAGAGGAGCTTTTTGTTGCGCGCGGTAACGGCTGGCGGATATGATTGAAGTTAAGGCAGCTGCATATGCAACTGATGGTTATCCTTTGCTTCCAGCTCAGTCATCCGCAGCACATAGCTTTTGAGACCGTCTGAAGGAGCTTCCATCCACAGTTGATAGCCGTTAGATGAGAGGACAGCCGCATTGTCCGTGTTCGCTGTTCCGGCAAAATAGTTCTCATTAAGTCGACTTACAGTGTCTGCCATGGCTTGCAGTTCATGATCCGTATAATTGTCGTAGGCGATGTTCTCGGTTAAACGCTTATAGGTTCTGTTGTAGGATAGATCGCCAAAGCTCTGTTCACTATATGTGTTGAAATGAAGCAGATTCGGGTCTTTGAGGCCGTTTGTCTTCGCCCATAATTCCATGTTCAGCGGAGAGGTGCTATAATCCATCGTTCGATTGGCAGCGGAATATTTCAGGATGCCAAATTGATGAGGATATACAGACAATGCACTATTGGCTATATCATATATTTGTTTCGAGTTCTTCTGCTGATAATAGCTGATATCCTGAATATGTATATGTCCGCTAAAAGCTGTAGTAATCCCGTTGCGCAGCAGAGCATCTATCACCTTCTGATTATCATTAATCGTGAAGCCTTCTTGAATGAGCTTGCTATGATCCAGCAGACTATGATGCATGACGGCCACAATCTGCGCCCCACTCTTCGCAGCGAGTGCGCCACATTCGTCAATCCATTTCAGGGTTGAAGAGGTTAGCCGTCCATCCAACTGCGGATATCCAAGCTCGGGGTTATGGAGATACTGGCTCGTATCCAGCATAAGCAGCCATAGATCATCAGAAGGGGCTACCAAATAGCTTAAAGAGTCCTTATCTTGGGATAACGCCTCGTCATAGCCAAAAGAGCTATAAATATTGCGAAACTGTTTAACGTCTACGGACTCTGTGGTGTATTGGTGATCACCCTTGAACTTTCTGGCCCACGGATTAAGCAGATCGTGATTGCCGGGAATGACGTATACACGGGTTCCGGCGCTGCTCTCTATGGCCTCTAGTTGTTTTGCCAGATCCTGATGACTCTGCTTCTCTCCGTTATTCGTTAGATCTCCACTAATAATGGCAACATCCGGATGTTGAATTTGGATATCGTTGGCGAAGGCACTAATCATCTCATCACTATACCCCAGTTGCTTACCATCACCGGCAGCGAGGAATTTCTGGAAGGCAGGTCCGCGATCGGTCAGATTTTTGGATAAATAGTGGGTATCCGTTGTAGTGAATATGGTTAGATCATGTCCGGTTTGGATTCGGAATTCCGGTGTTTTCTGAGTTTGCTTGCTGTTGCAGCCTGTAATGATGAATAATAAAATCAATCCTATAAAAAAAGTTTTGCGAGAGTTCATTCTTGTGCCTCTTTTCTATACTACACAGTAAAAAAGGTGTCCTTTCGTCTTATCGACCTCAGAACACCTTTTTTGAAGCTTGATTTATTTCTGAACTTCCGTAACTCCCGTAACCTTCCCTTGATCCGCAGCGCTATACGTGGATTGGAATTCATCGCTAGCGAAATATACATTCCCTTGAATAGTTGCATTGACTACCTGAAATCCCTTGGCTTCTACATAAACATCTCCGACAAAGGTACCACCTTGAATACGGGCATTCTCGCTTTTAATGGTAATCTTCGGAGCAGTGAGTGTGAAAGAAGCTGTAATATTGTGGTCCGCATCCTGTGAATATAGCGCAATCTTCCGGGCCGGTTCATCCTTGTTCGTAAATTGTCCATCTAGAACAAGGTCCTCGCTGAAAGTTAAATCCTTTAGAGTGGCTATAATCCAGGTACCTTCTTTACTGATTGCTTTTTTGAAGTTTGCCTCATTATCAACTACGGATGCTGATGTCACTGCGTCCGTAGGCTGGTCTGCATTGCCGTTGGCATTGGAGTCTGTATTTGCATTTGCTCCGTTTTGATTTGCTGCTGCCCCATTATTATTATTGTTACCACACCCAATCAACATCACAAGCATGAATACTGCTGCTAAAGCTGCCAGCTTTTTCATTGATATGTCCTCCTTAAGTTGTAGTAATATTCTTTAAAATTAATATAGAATGATTAGTGCAGAATAAAAGTGATTTATTTCATAGTAGCTCAATTTTATTTACCGATCGTTCTATAAATGTTAAAATAGGACTGGAAAGGAGCATGATCATAATGGCTCGAAGTAAAGAGTTTGATATAGATACCGTTCTCGGTAAAGCGATGACGATATTTTGGCAGCAAGGCTATGAGAAAACATCTATGCAGGATCTGGTATCCGGTATGGGTATTCATAAGAGAAGCATGTACGATACCTTCGGAGACAAACACACTTTATATATGAAAGTAATGGAACGTTATACCGAAATCATCTCAGCGAAAATGGAAGAGCGGGTTCAAGGACTACCCTCCGCCAAAGGAGCCATTCGGCTGTTGTTCGAAACAACTGTTCACAAGGATGATGCAGAGCCTAAAGGCTGCCTGTTTGTGAATACGGCGGTTGAGTTATCCAATCATGATCCCATTGCGGTGGCTAAGGTCAATCAGAGCTTTATGAGTAATGAGCGACTCTTGGAGCAACTAGTGCAGCATGGTCAAGAGAATGGAGAAATTTCTGGACAGTATTCGCCACTCGTTCTTTCCTTTTATCTGCATAATGCACTGGTGGGCTTGCGTGTAATGGTCAAGACAACATCGGATCTGCAGAAGCTGGACGGTATCATTGACACCACACTTGCCATTTTAGATTGAAGTCTATAAATAGTATGCATCCTGAAGGTAGTAATTATCCGGTGAAATTCTTCTTCAATAATAGCGCCGTTTGGATTACAATAATCCTTTGAGCTGGGGTAGAAAAGGAGCTGTATTTATGGCTAAGCAGAAATATTATGTAGTATGGGAAGGTAAACAACCGGGAGTTTACAGTACTTGGGCTGACTGCCAGGCACAGACGGATCATTATACCGGGGCTAAATATAAATCTTATGAATCTAAAACGGCAGCGGAAACGGCCTATAAGGCAGGCTGGAAAGGCAATTGGGGCACAGGTACCGCAGGTTCAGGTGCAGCCAAGTCTACCGTGGGCAGTTCGTTTAAGCGGAGCGCGGCTGTAGAAACTTCAGCAGAGATCGATTATGACAGCATTTCTGTAGATGTAGGCACGCGGGGCAATCCAGGTCCGGTTGAATATAAGGGTGTAGATACTAAGACTGGAGAGCTTATTTTCTCTTGTGGTCCAATTAGTAAAGGTACAAATAATCTTGGTGAATTTCTGGCTATTGTGCATGCTTTGGCGCTTCTGAAGAAAGAGGGCAGCAGTAAAACAGTGTACAGTGATTCCGTGAATGCGATGAAATGGGTGAAGCAGAAACAAGTGGCTACAACCTTGGCGCGGGATGCTTCGACTGCAGAAATCTGGCTGCTGATCGACCGGGCGGTAAGCTGGCTGCAGAATAATACCTACGACAATAAGCTGTTGAAATGGCAGACAAAAGTGTGGGGAGAGATCAAAGCAGATTATGGACGCAAATAAGCAAGCAAGCACGGCGATATTCGGCAATGATTGGGACGAGGTATTGTTTGATGAAATGCAAAAACCGTATTTTCAAGAGCTACGCCTAGCCTTAACAAGGGAGTACAAGGAACATACGGTGTATCCGCCTAAGGATTTACTCTTTACAGCTCTCAAGCTGACGCCGTATAGCGAGACAAGAGTCATTATTTTAGGCCAAGACCCTTATCATGGTGCGGAGCAGGCTCAGGGCTTGAGCTTCTCGGTGAAGCCGGGTGTACGTATTCCTCCATCTTTGCGCAATATTTATACGGAGCTTAAGGAGGATATCGGTGTGCCGGTTCCGAACCATGGTTCGCTGCTTCATTGGGCAGAGCAAGGTGTTCTGCTGCTCAATGCGGTGCTGACCGTTCGGGAAGGTTTACCTAATTCGCATAAAGGACTGGGGTGGGAGACATTTACAGACGCCATTATGGGAAAGCTGAATGAACGTACCGTACCGTTAGTTTTTATATTATGGGGAAGCTATGCGCAGAAAAAAGGGGCCTACATAGATAGTAGCAGGCATCAAGTCATTCAGTCTCCGCATCCAAGCCCCCTTTCAGCACACCGTGGATTCTTGGGCAGTCGGCCGTTCTCCAAGGCCAATCAATTTTTGGAATCTCGTGGTCTGAAGGATGTAAATTGGACGATACCGAACGATTAGGAAAGCTTGTACACAGCGAAGGGGGTGGAGCTAATGAGGCATTGGGTGGGCAAACCGGTCATAATGTACTGCGGTGTAAGGCCCTACACGATCATGAAGGGCGTACTGCGTAAATGGGACTCTTCGACCAGAATTGCGGTCATCGGCCATCAGGAAATTGCTGTTCCTTTTCGTGACATTGTGTTCATCAAGGCATTGGCGCCCAGGGAGAGAGCACTGCCCCCAGTACTACATTCCATTGGATACATCATGAGAGAACGGCAGCAATTCGATAATGCAGTATATTTCAAATCAGCGGTAAGCGTCTGGAAGGACGATCTATTGCTTGCCTTTGATACCACAATTGTGTCGCATACGAAAGGGACGGTTACCCTTCAGGATGGTCAGAATCTGCTGAAGGGGACACATTTATTTGTAGTCCGTTCCTTGCGGGGGTAACATGAACAGAGTCAGGGAACATAAAGAAGGGGCTGTCTCAGAAGCCATGAAATGGCTGCTTGGGACACCCCATGTTTTTGGAGTAGGATAAACGGTTGTGCTTGTGAGGACGCTCCGCGAACGAACCGTTGCTCCAATCGCTGTTGTGTCCAGATTTTTTGAATTCCCCTTAGCGGTTTGGGCAAGTGAAGAACAACCGGGGATACCGGCGTTTCCTGCTTCGAGGGTTGTCAAAAGTGACGCTAGAAGTCGGGTGGCTTTCGCTTGCCCATAACCTGCTAAAGCAGGCCACTACGAATCAAAAACGAAAACGAGCCAGTCTCCATAACCGGAGACTGGCTCGTTTTTTTGCTTTCAAGGCTTTGAAGTACAAAAATCTACCTCATTCTTCAAAAATATCTACTTTTGAGACAGCCCCTTTGTATATCTATATCTGTTGAACTAAAAATATAAGAAAAGGCAAAAGTAACGGAGGGGAATTTTGGAACTGTAGGAGCGTAGCGACCGCCTTTATCCTCGGATTTCTACCGCTATCAGCGGTTCAAATCAGGAAATCAGAGGATAACAGCGGCCGGAAGTCCAAACATTCACCGCAGTTACGATTAAAGCCGGTTTAGGGAAATCTTAAGTTCAATTTATATAGTAGACACTATCAATCCATTATAGTGGTTCTTCTGTAGTGACTGGCACTTGTTCCGGTACCTCTTCGACCCGCTCCGCAACAATAATCTCATAGATCCGCACGAAAATGATCTTGATGATCATGTAGACCGGAAGTGCGATCAATACCCCGATGATTCCGAAGAAATCTCCGCCTATTAGCACGAGAACAACCGTGGTTAATGGATGCACATCCAGCGATTTGCCGTAAATAATCGGGGAAAGCACATTATCTTGAATCTGCTGCGCAATTACGATAATGATAAGCGCCCATAAAGCCATGGAAGGAGATTCAATAAAGCCTACAATTAGGACAGGGACGGCAGCGAGCAGAGATCCGACATAAGGAATAAAGTTAAGTGGGATTGAGATTAAAGCAAGCAGTAATGAATAAGGCAATCCAATGAACAGAAAGCCGATATACAGCAGGGTACCAAGAACGACATTCAACAGAACTCGTGTAACGATAAAGCTGCTGAGTGCACTGTCAATATCCTTCAGCATATCCTGTCCTTCTCTACGATACTTCTTAGGAATCAGCCCCTGAAGTATAGGCGATAGCTTATGGCCATCTTTCAGCATGTAATAGAGAATGATCGGCAAAGTGGCAATGATCACTACAATACTGGAAATAACACCGATCAGATTGGACATGGAATTGGTTACCCAGGTGATGGCATCATTCAAATATCCTGAGAGCCGGGTCGCCAGATCGGAATCCCCTTTGAAAAAGCGTGATAGCGCTGGGTTGTCCTGCAGTTTGTTGAACTGATTCTGGAGCCCTTGGACCAGATAAGGGGTATTATCAATGAAGTTTTGAATTTGTTCCTGCAGGGTCGGCCAGACCAGCACCCAGAAGAGCACAAATAATCCGGCGAACACAATGTAGATTAGTAGAATGGAGACGGCGCGGTTCAGCTTTTTCTTCTCTAACAGACTAACGAGCGGCCGCAATAGATAGTACATGAAGCCAGACAGCATCATAGGCACGAGCAGCAGGTTGAAGATTTCAACCAACGGTGTGAATAGAAAAATAACTTTGGAGCCCAAGAACAGAATAAGTAAAAAAGAGATTATAGCCAGACTTGTCCGAAAATATTTACTTTGCAGCAATCACAGCACCTCCTGATTGTAAGATTCATAGATTATGTATAACATCTTTTGAATCAATGTGTTCTACTATTATACTAAACCTTGCTCTATCTTTATAACCTTATTCACGGCGGTTTAACCTGTGGATGTGACGGTTAATACCGCATTAACAGGAG
The DNA here is from genome assembly GCF_009664975.1 of Paenibacillus monticola. Classification (GTDB taxonomy): domain Bacteria; phylum Bacillota; class Bacilli; order Paenibacillales; family Paenibacillaceae; genus Paenibacillus_AQ; species Paenibacillus_AQ monticola. The sequence goes on along the minus strand of NZ_WJXB01000003.1, from coordinate 511,253 downwards.
GGATGCGCAGTGACTGTGTTAATTCTAGGAATATTCGGACATCGGAGTGACGCAACATTGGCCATCAAGGCATTGCAGGGGAGTGGAATCAACCCCAAGAAGATAACTGTGCTGGCGAAGCAAAAAAATATCGTGGAGCAGATCAGCAAGGATTCCGGTATTGGCAAACCTGAAGTCGGGATAGGCAACGGGGGATTGTTCGGAACAGCCAAGGAGATTGCTGTTGGGTTGAATATGCTGCCTGATACGGCTGTCGCAGCGGGACCTGCAGCACATAAACTGGCGGGAGCAAGTTTAGATGAGGATACAGCTTTGGATGGATTAACCGTAAGCCTTATGGGAGTGGGTATTCCCCAGAGAGATGCCGAAGGTTACGCGCGGCATGTAAACAAAGAACATATCATCGTGATGCTTGCGTTAGAACAAGAGAAAATTAAGCGGGTAAGTTCTCTTTTTAATAAGCATCATGCAGTTCCGCTTGAATCTATGTGAACAATAGAATTAGCGGGATTTTCGAGTAGGCTTTTTGTTTCTGGACCGGATGAAGAGTGCAGGTATAATATCAGTAGTTCCTCCAGTTTGCTTGGCGATCTCTTTTGCTTTCATCAGTGACAAAAAGGCGAAAAAATCACCCAGAGCAGTCAGCCCGGCAGCAATGATGGCATAATCTTCAGCGCTTAATTCTTCAGGTTCTAATGGATTGCTATTTTTTTTATCGGCCATCTCCTACTCACCCACTTTCCCCTTTATGTATAATAAAATATGTTATAAACACTGAAGATGAAATAGGCAGTTGGGACGTAATTTCTTTCTGGTGGTACTTATACGGAGAAGATCCTTATTGGCCTTAAGGGCAGTAGGGATCTTCTTCTTTTTTGTGGATTTATATTTTCTTATAAAAGCGCTTTACAGGGAATGAAAACGCTGTTACAATCATAAATGAGCATAAGTGGTCATTAACGATCATCATTAAAACTAAGATGATCATTATTCGGTCATAATAATATATAGATATGCGCAAGCCCTAAGAAACCTTTTCAGTGCTGCGCTAACCTATAGAAGGAGGGGAACGCGGTGCAGTTTGAGGAAGAAAGAAAGCGGAGTATCGTGCAGTTTGTAGAACAGCATTCACGAGGCTCTGTTCAGGAACTTAGTCAGAAAATGGGTGTTTCTGAATCTACAGTGCGCCGAGATCTTAAGGAGCTAGAAGAAGCGAGGTTGCTAAAGCGCACACATGGCGGGGCAGTCTCCATGCAAAGCGTTAACTTTGAGGCAGCCATTCCGGACAAGGAAGACCGTTTCCTCGATGAGAAGCTGCGGATTGCCCGCAAGGCTGTGGAAATGATCCGTGAGGGCGATGCCATCCTGCTGGATGGAGGAACCACGACCCTGCAGATTGCCAGAGAGCTAAAGTCCTTCTCCAATATCAAGGTAATCACCAATTCGATCATGGCTCTGAATGAGCTGAAGGATTGCCGGAATATTGAAGTCTCCATCACAGGTGGAATGCTGCGGCCGGATACGATGGCTTTTGTAGGGCCGATGACCGAACGTTCTCTCGATATGGTGCGGGTGGATAAAGCATTTCTCGGCACCAACGGATTGGATTTACATGAAGGCATCACCACACCGAATATGCTGGAAGCGGCCACGAAGCGCAAGATGATTGCTGTTGCCAAGCAGGTAATATTGCTTGCTGATCACAGTAAGATTGGCCAGATCTCTTTTTGCAAGGTAGCAGATCTGACGGAAATGGATCATTGCATTCTCGATTCCGGCGTACCAGAGAGCTTTATTCGGGGGATTACAAGCTTAGGCGTTGACTTCACGCTGGTGTGAAGCAGAGGAGGTTATCATGAAGAAATTAGTCATCACAGTTACCTTGAATCCGGCTTTAGACAAAACAGTAACGATTGACGGTCTGGAGGTTGGCGGACTGAATCGAGTCAACGATATCCGCAGTGATGCGGGCGGCAAGGGAATTAACGTTGCTAAAGTATTGAAGGGCTTTCACGAAGAGGTAACTGCAGTAGGTTATATCGGTGGACACACTGGCAAGCTGATCCTCGAACGGCTGGAGCAGGAAGATATCCGGCATTCATTTACGGAAACGCTGGCAGAGACGAGAATGAACCTCAAAGTAGTAGACAGTAATGTTCAGGTCACGACAGAGATTAATGAACGTGGGGGTACTGTATCGGAGCCTGAGCGAACTCTTTTTCACGAGGCATTACATCTGCTGCTTGAAGAGGCATACATCCTCGTGCTGGGAGGCAGTGTTCCTCCGGGAATAGAGTCTTCAGAGTATGCCTTGTTAATTGAGTCTGCCCGGAGTAAAGGAGTTAAGACCATTCTGGATGCTGATGGTGACGCGCTGAGATATGGCTTGAAGGCTGGACCGGATGTAATCAAACCGAATATTCATGAGCTGGAACAGCTGGTTGGTGCCACACTTGCGACTGAACAAGAGATTGTTCGAGCCGCACGACAGCTGATTGCCGAAGGAACGCATTGGGTCATTGTCTCCATGGGGGGCGAAGGCAGTGTAGCCGTCAGTAAGGATGAAGCCATTCGAGCCCGTCCATTTAGTATTAAGCCCGAAAGCACCGTAGGCGCCGGAGATTCGATGGTAGCAGCGATTGCCTCAAGCTTAATTCACGGGCGCAGTCTTACCGAGACACTTCGCTGGGCTACAGCAGCCGGCAGTGTAACCGCCTCCAAACCGGGGACCCAAGTCTGCGGCCCCGAAGAGGTTATTGCCCGCCTGCAAGACGTTGGGATTACAAGCATTGAAGTATAGAGGGTTATAAAAACGCTCGCAGGAGGAATATTAAATGAAAAAACTATTAGCGGTTACAGCTTGTCCCACCGGAATCGCCCACACTTATATGGCGGCTGAATCTCTGCAAAAGGCAGCAGGAGAAAAAAATGTCCCAATCAAGGTAGAGACACGGGGCGCAATCGGTATTGAGAATGAACTGAGCGCAGCGGAAATTGCTGAAGCTCATGCCATCATCATTGCAGCAGATACAGATGTGGATGAAGCGCGCTTTGCTGGCAAACCAATTGTGCGGGTTGCTGTTGCCCAAGGGATCAAAATTCCTGGCCAACTGATTGATCAGGCTTTGGCTTTGCAGGCTTCAACAGCCTCAGCAGCTCCACAAGGCGGATCATCCATTGGTAGCAGCGAACGTTCCGAAAATTCATTTTACAAAAATCTAATGAATGGTGTATCCCATATGCTGCCGCTGGTAGTTGCTGGGGGTCTCTTGATCGCCTTGTCCTTCTTTAAGCTTAATCCGGAAGAAGGAACCTTTTTCGCCAACCTACTGCAAATCGGCGGCGCAGCGATGGGACTTATGGTGCCCATTCTGGCAGCATTCATCGCCTTTTCCATCGGTGGTAAACCTGCACTGGCTGCCGGTCTTGTGGGTGGTATGTTATCTAAAGACCTTGGTGCTGGCTTCCTAGGCGGCATTCTCGCCGGTTTCCTGGCTGGTTATATCGTCAGATATCTGATCAAATATATCAAGCTGCCGAAATCGATGGAAGGTCTGAAACCGCTGCTTATCGTGCCGTTACTGTCGGTATTTATCATCGGTATGCTTATGATTTATGTTATCGGAACCCCGATTAAAGATTTGATGGACGCTTTGACCGTTTGGCTGCAAAATATCGGTTCGGGTAATAAAATATTGCTAGGCGCCATATTGGGCGGCATGATGGCAATCGACATGGGTGGACCTTTTAATAAAACAGCTTATACCTTTGCTGTAGGTTTGTTGGCAAGTGGTGTGTATGGCCCTATGGCTGCTGTAATGGCTGCAGGAATGACTCCGCCGCTTGGCATCTGGCTGGCTACCGTATTGGCTCCAAAGAAATTTACCCTTGAAGAACGCGAAGCTGGCAAGGCCGCTTCCATCCTGGGGCTCTCCTTTATTACTGAAGGTGCCATTCCATTCGGAGCTGCTGATCCACTGCGCATCATTCCAGCATTTATGATTGGCTCTGGCCTGACTGGAGCACTGTCCATGGTATTTGATGCTACACTTCGTGCACCGCATGGCGGCATCTTCGTTCTGGCAGTTCCCAATGCGATCGGTCAGCCGATGATGTACCTGCTTGCTATTGTAGTCGGTACTGTCGTAACTGCGCTCTTGGTCAATCTGTTCAAAAGAAATAAACCTGCGATTGGAGTTGGCACTAAATGAATATTCATGAACTATTGACGGAAGAAACGATATTCCTGCCCCTGGAGACAGGGACTAAAGAGACTATTATTGCCCAGATGACTGAAGGGCTTAAGCTCTCCGGTTCGGTAACAGATGCCGAGCAATATGTGCGTGATGTGCTTATTCGTGAAGCTACCGGTTCTACCGGCATCGGCTTTGGAGTGGCAATCCCACACGGCAAATCTTCCGGCGTTGCAAAACCAGGTCTGGCCTTAGCCCGTTTGAGCGAGCCTACCGACTGGGATTCCCTAGATGGCACGCCTGTATCTATTGTGTTTCTAATCGCTGTGCCTCAAGAGAACGTTGGCAATGAGCATTTGAAGATTCTGGTAGCGCTGTCCCGCAAGCTGATCCATGATGAATTCCGCGAGTCGCTGCTAAATGCAAGCACCAAGCAGGAGTTAATCGATATTCTCAAAAATATGTAAGTATCCTGTTCTGAAAATATCTAACTTAACAATTTCCGGGGATGTCCTATAAGCCATGCAAATGGCTTTGGGACATCCCTCTTCTTTTGGACGGGTACATCCATGCAATTTGGAATAAACTCCATTTTGCAGGTTTATTTTTGTATAATTAAAAATATATATAACGAGAAGGCAAAGGAGAGGGCGAGATGATACTGCACAAAGGGGAGGTCTTGTTCCGGCAAGGTGACGGCTGCGAGTTCCTGTATCAGGTCAAAAGCGGGCTGTTCAAGGTAACGAGACTACATGAGAACGGGAATATGGTGTTGTTCAACATTCTATATCCTGGAGAGACGGTTCCCCATCATTCTCTGATTACGCCAAAGGAGGCGCATGGAACAGCGGTTGCTATGATGAAGAGTGAGGTAGAGACGATTTCGGCTGCGGAATGGTATCGACAGCTGCGTGAAGAACCGGGTAAAGCGCTGGAAATTGCGATCCTGCTTCAGGAGAAGGTGCGCTTCATGCAGACGCGGCTTGATCACCTTACAGTCGGAACCCCAGGTGAGCGGATGGAGCTGCTGACCCGCTGGTTTAATGACTATGCACATGGTACTTCGCTAACAGACCTATTAACCCAGGAAGAAATTGGACAATTAATTGGTGTGAGACGTGAGACGATCAACAGGCTGTTGCGCAATTCTGTGTAAAATGATCACTTTTTATGTAAAAGGGTTTAGAGAAGGAGTTCAGCGTGGTATAATGTACTTAGAACTTATTAAATTAGAGAAAGGATCAGGATACCATGTGTCCCCGAAGGACGATTCCCCAAAGGACGATTTGGAAACGTTATGATCTGTCTTATACTTAGCTTCCCTGTAGAAGGTGCGTGTACCGTTAATTGACGAGACCATCTCTACGAGGGAAAGGGAGTATTGTATGCGAAGGAGCAACACCTCCGGTATAACCTGTCGTAGAGGTTGGTGGGACGTCTAGCCGCCATATACGATAAGGGGAGACCTGTATGAGGAACCACAACAACGGAGTAAGTTATCTGCTCCGATTGACAGTCATTTTGTTTGGAACATTTTTGCTTGCATTTGCTTATTACCACATTAATTATCAGAATCATTTGACCGAGGGCGGGTTCGTAGGTTTGTCGCTGCTCGGCAAATATGTATTAGGGGTTTCGCCTTCCATTTCTATTCTTGTGCTGGACATACCAGTACTCTTGGTCGCTATGCTATTCAAAGGGAAAGCGTTCGTCTGCAATACATTTGTGTCTGTAGCAGCCTTTACAATCTTTTATGGACTGATGGAACGTTATTCCGGTTTGGTCATTAATCTGCAGGATAATTTGCCGCTTGCGGCGTTGTTGTCTGGTGTACTTACAGGTTTAGGAGCAGGGTTAGTCCTGCGTGGCGGTGGAGCAAGTGGCGGAGATGATATTTTGTCGCTGCTGATCAGTGAATGGAAAGGAATTAAGGTAGGGACGGTTTTCATCCTGATGGATGTAATTGTTCTGGCGTTATCACTCTTTTATATGCCTCTCAAGGAAACTTTGTATACGGTAATTGCAGTAGTCGTAGCCGGCTATGTTATTACGTTAACTACTTCTTTGGGCAAGCCGAAGCTGGCAAAGATGCCAAAGATTCAGCCAACACTCGGCAAGGCGCAGAATATAAGATAATTGGAATAGCACATGTATCAGTTGCTATTTCGTGGATATACTAAGATCAAGGTCAGCCAGAGTTTCTGGTTGGCTTTTTTTGTTGGGATTATATCTTTTGCTTATAACCTAAATTTAAGGTGGACAAGACACGGCGTAGCACATGACTATCAAAGCTATCGTTTAGAATACGTTCAGGATAGTGATCCAGCTGGGTACGATACTGGCGGTTGAGATGATATAGAGCGGGCTTTTCCTACTCCGGTATAGGTAATTGTTATAGGGCGAACCCCTGCGAATCTATTGCGGAGCGGCTAGAGCTTACAGTATGATGACATCAGATTCAAGACATCGTATTAAATATTTGATATTTGGAGACAGGTGCTTGCCGGGAATGTAGTATTGCCGGTCAGCTTAAAAGGGAAGTTCGGTGAAACCGACGCGGACCCGCCACTGTAACGGAAGAGTTCTTAGCAACTATAGTCACTGGCAGTTTACGACTTGCCGGGAAGACTGCTAAGGATGCTGAAGCCGTTAGCCAGGAGACCTGCCTGTTTCACAGCACTGCTTTTCCTACGGGATATAGGGAAGTGTTAGACGTTAACCATGGGTATAGGATGGGCGTCTTTCCCTATGACTTTTGTAGGGAGAGACGCCCTTTTAGTTTGAATTGAACGAATCAATGGCCTAAATAGAGATGGAGAGAAGGAGTGTTGCGATTATGACGAACAAGGTGAAGGTAAGTAATCTCGGCTACCCGAGAATCGGCAAGAACCGGGAGTGGAAAAAGACACTGGAAGCGTTCTGGTCCGGCAAGACGGATGAAGCCACGTTTCGTTCCGAAATGGCAGGGATCCAGCTCCAGCATTTATTGACCCAAAAGGAAGCGGGAATTGAGCTTATTCCGGTCAATGATTTTACCTTCTATGATCATGTGCTGGATACGGCGGTTATGTTCGGCATCGTACCTCCACGCTATGATTATGAGGGTGGCGACATCCCACTTGAACTTTATTTTGGCATGGCACGCGGCAATACGAGAGCCACAGCTTGCGAAATGACAAAATGGTTCAATACGAACTATCATTATATCGTTCCAGAAATTGGCCGGCAGACGCCGCGCCTGACCGAGAATAAACCGCTGGCTGCCTACCGTTTCGCCAAAGAGCAGGCGGGGATTGAAGGCAAACCTGTAATTGTAGGACTGTATACCTTCTTAAAGCTGTCCAAGGGATTCCCATCGACTGATATTGCCGACGTTGCCGGGCGTTTTCTTCCCGTGTATGTGCAACTGCTGCAAGAGCTTGAGGCAGAAGGTGTAGCTTGGGTTCAGATCGATGAACCAGCCATAGTTAGCGGGTTAAGTGAAGAAGACCAAAGCCTGCTGGAGAACATTTATCAGACCCTAGCAGCTGCTGTACCGGGCTTGAATATTATGCTCCAGACCTATTTCGAAGCTGCTGAACCGCTGGAGGCGCTGCTTAAGTTGCCGGTGCAGGGTTTAGGACTCGACTTCGTACATGATGGAGGAGCGAACCTGGAATCCATTCAACGTCTAGGTTGGCCGGAGGATAAATGGCTGGGGGCTGGCATTATTGATGGACGCAACATTTGGCGCTCAGATCTGGATGCCAAGCTGCAGCTCGTGGAGAAGCTGGCTGCCCATGTGGCCCTCGACCAATTGATTCTACAGCCCTCTTCGAGTTTGCTGCATGTGCCGGTAACGGTACAAGGTGAGGATAAGCTGAAGCTGACGGTGAAGAACGCCTTAGCCTTCGCCGATGAGAAGCTGGCCGAGCTAACCTTGATCGGTGCGGCTGTAGGTGGCGGGGAAGCTTCCGCCGCTGCACTTGCCACAAGTCGCGAAGCGCTGGCTGCCTTTCGCGCCCTTCCAGAACGTGCTCGGCAGGATGTGGCCGAGCAGGTCCGCGGACTTGCAGCTCTGCCGGATAACCGCAGTTTGCCTTTCGCGGAGCGCGTCAAGGTACAGCAGCAGAAGTGGCAGCTACCTCTGCTGCCGACAACGACCATTGGCAGCTTCCCGCAGACGGTGGAGGTACGCCAAGCCCGGCTGAAATGGCGCAAAGGTGTCTGGAATCAGGAGCGCTATGACTTGTTCATCCGCAAGCAGATTGAGGAAGCCATCACCTTTCAGGAGAATTTGGGCCTGGATGTACTGGTTCACGGAGAATTCGAACGGACAGATATGGTGGAGTTCTTTGGTGAGAAGCTGGCGGGTTACCTGTTTACACGAAACGGCTGGGTCCAGTCCTATGGCTCCCGTTGTGTTAAACCGCCGGTAATCTACGCGGATATTGCTTTTATTGAACCTATGACTGTAAAAGAAAGCGTCTATGCTCAGTCCCTCACGAAGCTCCCGGTAAAAGGGATGCTCACCGGTCCGGTTACTATTCTGAACTGGTCGTTCGTACGGGATGACCTGAGCCGCGAAGCAGTAGCGAACCAGATTGCTCTGGCCCTGCGCCATGAAGTGCTGGCGCTGGAAAGTGCAGGCATAGAAATGATTCAGGTGGATGAGCCTGCTATTCGTGAAGGGCTGCCCTTGAAGGCTGAAGACCGAGAGCATTATCTGCAATGGGCAGTGAAGTCGTTTCGTATTGCGACGAATCATGTCAAGGATACCACGCAGGTGCATACCCACATGTGCTATAGCGAATTTAATGATATGATCGATTCGATTTCGGCTATGGATGCCGATGTAATCTCGATTGAAACCTCACGCAGTCATGGGGAGCTGATTGTCAGCTTCGAGGAGCAGGAATATGATAAAGGCATCGGCCTTGGTGTATATGATATTCACAGCCCGCGCGTACCCGGTGTAGAAGAAATGACCTCGAATATTGACCGCGCCCTGCGAGTGCTAGAGCCGGAGCAGTTCTGGATTAATCCGGATTGCGGACTCAAAACACGTGGCTGGCCGGAAACCGAAGGCGCACTGCGCAACATGGTACAGGCTGCCATTATCGTACGGGAGAGAGTCGTTAGCCGCTAAAATAATTAGCCACTTGATAATAGTTCTCATTGTTGTTAGAATAAAAAAAGAAAAGAAGGAACCATGGACGGTTCCTTTAGCTCATCATTTATACACATTACGTCTTTTGCCATGAGGATTCACCTCCTTTGCTAGTGAATGGACAGCAATATTAAATGAATCACTTGTTCAGCAAGGTGGAGCTTGTCCGAACAGAACATTACCCTCATTCATTATGAATAGAGGGTATTTGTCGTACTCCAGCCTATTTGAAAAAAATACAAAATAAGTATGTCTTCCCTCCTATTTCACTGCAACCTTCCAGCTTCTGGAAACGTCAATAGAAAGAGTCCCGGGAAAGAGAGCTGTACATATAACAGACATTCCGGAGCTGAAAGTAAGAAAAACCAAAGAAAGTAAGGTTCACACTACACTTCTGGAGGTATGAGTATGCGAAAATGGGGTCTGCACTACTTATGTTTATTAATTCTTGCAATTGCTTTAGCGGGCTGTGGTTCGGGGGGCAGTGACAATAATTCAGCTGCTGACAGGGGAGGTCTCAGTAAGTCTGATTCAGGTGAAGCTGTATCTAATACGGCAGATACTGCTGCTGCTCCCTTGAATAAGACGGAATCCTCGGAGAGTTTAGCATCGACGGCTGTTGCGCCAGCCTCAAAGGGGGCGGCTGTGCAAACTGGTGGGGACCAGGATACAGTCATCCAGAGCTCGACAGCAGAGAATGCAGCTGACGGAACAGCTGGATTTACCGGGAATGATGTTGTAGCCGGGCTAAATATGAAGCTGATCTACCATGCCAATCTCAACATGGAGGTAGAGAATTACGCTAAAGCGCAAACTGAAATCCGCAATATGGTTAGTTTGGCAAATGGTTATATTATCGAATTTACAGAAACTAGTGCTGAATACGAACAGGGCGGAACATTTATTCTGAAAGTGCCAGCTTCTGGCTTCTCCTCTTTTCTGAGCAATCTGGATAAGGTTAAACATGAGAAGCTGGAGCGCAGCATTAAAGGACAGGATGTCTCCGAGGAATACGTCGATCTGGGATCACGGCTGAAGGCTAAGCAATTGATGGAAGTTCAATATACCGAGTTTATGAAAAAAGCGACAAAATCAAGTGATCTAGTCTCCTTTGCGAATGAGCTGGGTGCCATTCAAGAGCAAATCGAGCAAATTAAGGGCAGAATGCGTTATATTGACCAGAATGTTTCCTTCTCCACGGTAGAGCTGCGTCTGTATCAGACCGATAAGGCCGTTGTAGATAAGGAAGAAACAGATCAAGGACCGCTGATGGATCGGGCTTCTTCTGCTTTGAATGCTAGTCTACATGCGATATCTGTTACGTTCCAGTGGATCGTTGTCATCTTAGCAGGAGCTCTTCCACTTCTAATTGTTGTAGGTATTGTTCTGGCGATTGTCTTATGGTTCCGTAAGAACGCATTACGTCAACGCAATGATGGGACTGAGCGGATTCGTCAGACCAGCCGTCAAGAAGTGAAGGAAAGTATCAAAGAGGAAGAGAATAAAGAGGAATAGTGAAATGAATGAGGTTCTATCTAAAAATCAGAGGTTAACTAAACGTGCGGATGGAGCGGAGGGTCGTAGCGTTTCTACTCACAACAGGTCAACTTCTGATTTTGGCTTTGAGTCATTAATGAATTTTAGAATAAGCTGTTGGTTCTAACAAGAATGAGTGTTGGAGGTGGCTGTTTTGCCCTTTTCTTTTCGCACGGGTAATCCGGATAAAGAGGATTACTTTCAATTATTTCAATCGACTGGTTGGAATCCGGAGGGAGATTGGACCCAAGAAATGCTCCATGAAGCAGCCCGAAATAGCTGGTACATTGTAACGGTCTATGACGGCGATAAGCTTGTGGCTTCAGGTCGCATGGTCTCCGACGGCATAATACAATGTTTTATTTGTGAGATGATGGTACTCCCTGAATATCAGAATCAAGGTCTGGGCAAAGACATCTTAAGTCGGCTTATTACCCACGCCAAAGATAAAGGGATACGCTGGATTCAACTGGCATCTGCCAAAGGGAAACAAGGATTTTATGAGAAATTCGGATTTCAGGCTAGAGCAGTGGATGCGCCGGGAATGAATTTGTTCCTTCTTGATTAACCCAAAAACAGCAAGTCCCCATAACGGGAGACCTGCTGTTTTTTAGCATTGTACGGTTTACTTATGAGACATCCCCTGAAAAAGAGCGCGATACTCTCCATAACCTTCCTGCTCCAAATCCTCTTTGGGCACAAATCGTAGAGCCGCGGAATTAATGCAGTAGCGCAGGCCGTCCGCTCCGGGACCATCATTGAAGACATGGCCCAGATGAGAATCGGCTACTTTGCTTCGTACTTCCGTACGGATCATTAAATGGGTGAGATCTGTTTTTTCTTTAACGGAGTATTTCCGAATTGGACCCGTGAAGCTGGGCCAGCCGCAGTCGGAATCGAATTTGTCCAATGAGCTGAATAACGGCTCGCCCGATACGATATCTACATAAATCCCATCTCCGTGGTGATCCCAGAAATCATTGCGGAAAGGAGATTCCGTAGCGCTATTCTGCGTTACTTCATATTGCAGCGGAGTTAAGCGCTCCTTTAGGCTTTTTTTGTCCTCTTTATGCGTCCAGTGATTCTCGATAAAAGCGTCCCGGCCTGACCCTTTACGGTAGCGCTTGTAATGTGCTGGGTTCTTGTGATGATACCCTTGGTGATATTCTTCCGCTCGGTAGAAAGCTACTGCCGGAAGGATTGGGGTGATAATCGGCTTGGTGAAGCGACCGCTGTTCTGTAAAGCTACCTTGGAGGCTTCAGCTTGCTGACGTTGTTCTTCACTATGCGTGAAGATGGCGGTTCCGTAAGAAGTGCCACGGTCATAGAATTGTCCACCTGCATCGGTTGGATCAATCTGCTGCCAGAACAGTTCGAGCAATTTGCTGTATGGGAAAATATCTGGATCAAAGGTGATCTGCACAGCCTCTACATGTCCTGTAGTTTCCGAGCAAACCTCCTCATAGGTTGGATTCACGGTATGACCGCCGGTGTAACCAGAGACCACTTCAATGATGCCGGGCAGCTCCTCAAATGGGGTTACCATACACCAGAAGCATCCACCTGCGAACGTTGCCTTTTCCGTCTTTGACCCTATATCGTTATGTTGAACATCACTCATTAATTTCCCTCCATTCACAGAATGCAATTAAATAGATCACAATCTAATTATAAAGCAAAAAAGCATCGTCTGCCAGCTTGAACAAGGTTAGTTTAAATATGATTCTTCCCATCCGGTGAAGGGGGGCGTAGGGACCAGCCGGCAAGAGCCAGCACAGCGGCGTAGATAATGATGGCGATAACAGCACTTTTGGGATGTTGAAATACATTGCCACCGAGAAAGGCGAATAAGGCTATCCCGGGTATTTTACCGACAGCTGAAGCAGCAATATAACTCCAGAAAGGAAGTCCGGCAGCCCCTGCGTAGACGTTAACGACAGTCTGTGGGATAACTGGTGCCAGTCGAGCTAGTACTACAGAGGCGAAAGGGCGCCGTTCCACGGCAGCCGTGAACTTTTCAAGCATCGGCACGGAAGCCAAATAGCTTCTCGCTTTGTGTCGGAACAAATATTTGGTCCCGCCGAACATAATGGCAGCAGCCAGATTGGTAGCCAACCAGCAGATCATCGCACCACTCAGACTCCCGTAAGCATATCCGTACAAGCCAATGATGGCTTTATAGGGCACGACTGGGAACATCGCCAGTAAAGTGGCGGTACCAATGGATAGGATTATATTATGATCCTGCTTCATCCAGCTTAGGATGTTATATCTGTAGATAAACGCGATGCTTATGCCCGAAACATACAGGATCGCCACCAGCCATTTTCTCATCTTAATATGCCCCTTCTTCCGCTCAATGCTCTCATCATACTGAAAAAAAACTAATTATTGAAGCAAAGATCATTTGTCACTGCCTTATGTCTTGGTATAATAGCTTAAAGAGACATACGGGAATGGAAAATTCCCGGTATTGAGGGGGATATACACCTATGAGTAGTGCTGAACGAAAAAGAGTGGCCATGATCGGAATTGGCGATATTGCCCGTAAAGTCTACCTGCCGCTGCTCTCCCGCCATGATCATGCAGAGGTCGTAGGCGTACTCAGCCATTCACCGACAACGGTGCAAAGTGCGATGGACATGTACCGTTTAGCTAAAGGGACCACCCATTTAGATGAGTTATTGTCCTGGGAGCTCGATGCCGTATTCGTACATAGTCCCACGCCAACCCATTACGATATCGTCACACAATGCCTTCAGCATGGAGTAGCGGTATATGTGGATAAACCTCTTTCCTATGATCTGGGAGAATCCAGGCGGATGGTAGCGCTTGCTGAAGATAAAGGGCTTCTATTGGCCGTGGGCTTTAACCGTCGGTATGCTCCGATGTATGCTGCTGCTAAGGCCTGGCTGGAGAAGGCGGGTGGCATTAGCCACTGCAGTGCGATTAAGCATCGCACGAAGCAACAAGCCAGCAGCAGCCATGAAACTGTGCATGATGATCTGATTCACATGCTCGATTTGCTGCTGTGGCTATGCGGCGGTGATTATGAGCTGCTGCACAGCAATCTGCAATCAGGTACAGATGGGCGATTATTACAATCCTCCGGGATGTTGGGTTGGGCGAATGGTACGGTTGGTACGTATAGTATGGTTCGTGATGCCGGTGCAGATCAAGAGAAAGTGGAGCTGCATGGGCATGGAAGATCAGTGGAAGTAGCCGATATGGATAAAGCGGTGCTCTACGAGAATGGTGCGTTGCCGCGCAGCCAGAGCTTCGGAAGTTGGGATACTATTCTGGACAGAAGAGGTTTTGCTGGAGTAGTCGATCATTTTCTGAGCAACTTAGATACACCAGAGCAATGCGGAGTTGCTGCTTCAGCTGTATTGCCAAGTCATATACTGGCAGCAGAGCTGACCGGTTAACGGATCGCAGAAAGGAGCAGGCTATTGGAAGATGACCGTAAATCGATGGAAGAGCAGATCATCGAAAGCTATAAACGTGATGAAGAGATGATGATCCTTGTGTTTGCCCAGTGGTGTGTTAATAACAATCTGGACCCGCACAGCTTGTATTTACAAGCTTACCCAGAGCAGGCGGGGAATGAGGCGCTTAGTAATGCGTTAGCACTGACGGTATCCTTAGAAGAGGCGGGGTTTATATCCGATGATACCGTTCTTGGAGTACTTTCGCTCTATGGAAACGATGATCTTGGCTTTGTTGTAACGGAGGCCATATCCCAAAGGGCACCGTCCGCAGGCACCGAGGATTGACATTAAAGATATAATATTTAAGGCAGATGAACTTTTTTTTGGGAAACGATGTTCATCCCGATTAAAATGTGGTAAAATTATATATACTAACTAATAGTAAGCTTCACTAGTGAGAGGTGAGAACAATGGAACAACATCAGTTAACGATGTGCCCCAGATTCGAAACTGCCTTCTCTTTCTTAGGCAAACGATGGAATGGACTTATTATTCAGACATTAATGAGCGGACCGAAACGCTTTAAAGATATTTCCGGTCTGATTCCATTAATGAGCGATAAGATGCTATCTGAGCGGATGAAGGATTTGGAATGCGAAGGTATTCTGGTACGCCATGTGTACCCGGAAACACCGGTACGCATTGAGTATGAACTGACCGACAAGGGCCATGCGCTGGAGCCTGTTATGCAGCAGATTCAATCTTGGGCCGAGAGCTGGGTAGAGTAGTTCATCTACAGTAAATGATGAGGGCTGGCTCCTTTTTCCCGTTAATAGGGGGAAGGGGCTTTTTTATTTTATTAAAATAAAGATTCACTTAGGATAGATGTATGTAATATAATAGGAAAAACATTACTCAGGCCGTGCTGGAAACGCTTACTAATATTGGTTCTTGCTCAAATTGCTCAGAATGGAGTAAGTAGCATAACTATCAGGAGGCGAGGGAGATGAAGACAACCCTGTTTTCCCGGGAGATTGCGTATATCAAAGAGGATGTTGCCGAGCTGGAGACTGCTTCGATCAAGGTGCAGCTCATTTATGACAAGGTGTTGTTCATGCTTCATAGCCATCTTCCTGATTCCTTATGGGAGGCTTGGATCGGAGTGCCCTACAGTATTATTTCTTCTCTTTATAAAGGTAATAACGAGAGTGGGACCATCTTTCAGAAATGGATTCAAGGACCTGACGGGTGGAAATGTATTGGCTGTGAGCGGCATTGTCTGGAGTCTACCGATGTTGAGAGAGCAGCGGAGGAGCGAGTTTTCGGTGAGCAGCGGAGCTTTAAGTTTCACAACGGCATCCGCCAAAGCATGGTGCTGCAGGCCGTAATTTGGTCCATGTACGAGAATACGCAACTGTTTCACCCTTTCTTAGGCGAGGAGTCTTTTTTTGACGGGGAAGATTTGGATACGATTGCTACCTATTTCGTCCCTACCTATCTTAGCGATATCCGTCTGCTAGAGCTTTCTAAACCCTGTAAGGAATATAAAGAACATAACGTACGAGTCTATCAGGAATGGATAGCCGCGCCTAACCTAGTGCTTCAATGGGATGGCGGCCTGACCGAAGGCAGATGGATGACCGGCGTGTATGTCGATCAGTCCCGTTTTGCCGGTTTGGGGCCTTATTTGAAGGATGCGGCTGGCAAGCGAACGTATATGCAGGCGTTTGTACAATAAAAGAATGAGGAATAGTGATACTAAAATGCACCTTTGCGAATGGTTGTTGCAATATCGCGCTGCGATATGAACCATGGCGGGGTGTTTTTTGTGTTTTAGAATGGTGATTAATAAACGAAGCAGTAAATAGAGAGGATATTTTTGGGGTGAGGGTATAACACAAGTATTTTCACGTAAACAAAATAGAATGAAGTTAAGTAACTGTGAGGGTTGAATGAATTGTGGTTACCCGTGTCGTATGCACTTTTTTATCAACAAATGACATGCTTAACCAATTTAACAAGTGAGGTGTCTAGGCATGAGAGTGTTTGGTGATAAACATATTTTTCAATAAAATATGATTTTATTGAAAATCCTTTTAATGAAAAAGGATTGATTGCTGAAACTTGGGGGAAGTTTGAATTTTGGGTCAATGGAAAAGAACTTTGTAAGTTTTCTAGAAATAATCATGAAATCACTTATGAATGGAACTTGATTCACTTAGTAGAATGGTTACGTGAAAATCTCTCGACCATTTTAACTGATGAAGAGTTTCCTTTACCTGTCCAAGGTAAAACTGCGATAGAATTATTGACTAATAGTTTAGATTTTGATTCAGACAATGATGATGAATTTGATGCGTGGTTTAGTAAAAAACAAAACTGGGAATTCAAACATTCATGGTTTGCTAGTAGGGGAGGTTCAAACCTACTTGATATTTATTTTAGAAAGATTGGTCAGCAAATAGAGATAACGTGGAACAACGAAGAACTATATCAAGAGGGGATATCTTTTCTCTGTTCAACTGGTTTAGAATATGTTCCAATTCATATTTTTGAATCAGTTCTCAAAAATTATATTCATGACTTTTTGGAGACACTGAGATTGAAAACTGAATTCAAAGATGAGTATGTGAAATTTGCAAAGCAAATATTGTAAATTGAATAATAATATCTACTATATCCTTACCTTGATTGGCTTTGTACATTTCAAGGTTCTTATTTTTTTGAAGGTGTCCAATACCAAAACATATCATTCAATCAATATCTTAAATAACACATTGAGTAGCGTTGATAAACTAATGCAGATATTTGTAATGCGTTTTTAAGAGTATAGGAATTAATGAAACTTTAATAGCAGCTACAGCAGCGGTAACTACCCATGGAGAAAGCGAGTAAATAGCACTAAGAGCATAATGTCGGATACGACTAGTCTTTTCTCGGGTGAGGGGAAGGGTGAAGCTGTTCCACAAAATGTGTTTCCTGAAAGTCCAAATGACTTTAATCCAGCGGGATTAGTTGGGAAAAATTATAAGAACGGTGATATTATCAAATGGAATGACCCTGAGACGGGACAAGCAGTTTATGAATGGAATAAGGATGTTAAATACGGTGACCATTTTCATCTAACGCCTGATGGTAAAAACAGAATGGAGCATCCCGAAACAGGGGAATACCCATTATTGGCCGGGTGATAGCGTTCCTAAAGTTCCTGAATGATGGAGGGTACTATGATTACTATAAACAAACAGACACAGCATGAAATTGAGAAACTCAACTTACACGATGCTGAAATTAGAGATGTTATTTGTAATTATTATGAGCATAAAGTAAGCATCCCAATTAAACTAAACACCAATAAAAATGAACTTATATTTGATGAAGTACTTTTTATTGATGTTAGTCTATATGAGCCGTGGGGGGCAGGAATGTATATCAATGAATTCGTTATAAGAGAAAGTAGTGAACTTATTACGAAATACAGCCCTCTGCAAGACAGTCAAGCATTGCATTTTACTATTTTACTTAATTCCGGAGACAACATAAATATTGTTGCTTCAAAGGTTGCTTATAAATAGATACTCTTGTATCACTTATCCTCCTGAATGAATTGTTCAGGAGTTTCTTTTTTTGGTGGGGCTACCAAGTTGATTGAACCTATCATTTAATCAATAACACATTTAACCCATGTAATATCTACACCAAATTTTTCTGAAAATTGATGTACACACTTGTAAGTCGAAAAGTATACTATCTAACGCAATATCGTTATACAAAACAGGTCGCTTTTTGTGATAGCTATCTCAGCCCTCAGCACCGGCGTCTCGTTCCGGCTCATCGGCAGAGCGAACAGTAGCGAAAGAACTACGAATGGAAACAAAGTCAAGACAAGGATAAATAACTTAACAACAGGAATATTGGATGCGGTTGATGATAATATTATGTTTGGTTTAGGCAAAGAATAGTGGAGGAAATGCTCCTCAAAGGTTTGTACAGGGTAGTGATGTTTCAGTATATTATTCAGGCGACCATTATGGTATCTTTACTCAAATCAGATAAGGATGTGAGGAAATGAATGAGATGATAGATAATAAAGTCTTAAAACCAATAACAAATAGTGAAAAGATTGAATCTCTCAAAGCGGAACTGGTGATAATTGAAAGTTTTCATATCGTTGAACTAAAGAGAACAAATATACAGTCAGGGAAGATTATATTTCCGAGATACAAATGAAATTTAAGTTCCCAACGACCTGCTTAGACAGCATGGATAGAAGAAATTATTACCGATTTCACTGATGCGATCTTGCCATTTTGGCAGGAGAAAGTAAAAGAAGTCGTTATTGAAGGTTGGGTCAAACCTTGTATGGTTTATCTGGTTGATTAGCAAATTAAAAGAGAGGTATAGCAATTTTACCGAGAAATAATAGTCTTACCTTGATTGGCTTTCTGCCTTTCAAGGTTTCTTTTTTGTCGATTTTGCAATAAAACTCATGAGGTGAGAATTTATGGTTATTTCCGTAGAACCTCATGCGTGTAAACTTTTTCGGTAAATACAGATGAACATGTTAGAAGATATCATTTTCTCTATAAAGAAAATTTTTCCGTCGTTATGAAATTCACTCTATCCAACAAACAGTTTTAAATTCAGTGCTTACAATCACAAGTTAAGGTTCCTTTCGGGAGTATGGTTAGTAGGTAGAAGAAACCTGAACACACAACCCAAGGAGGAACCTTTATGGAAACCCAACAAACTTATGATAGAACTTCAGAGATAGCACAGCCTTCGTTGAACACTTTTAATGGGGAAGCATTGGTAAGAGATATTGTGCTGCAATTCCCTAAAGCTGCGGATTATTTCAAAGCAAACAAGATTGATTTCTGCTGTGGCGGCGCAAGACCGCTGGCTGATGCGGCTGCGGAGCGTGGTCTGGATATTGACAGCATGCTGGGCGATTTGAATAAGCTGCTTGCAGAATATCCGGTGCTTGAAGAAGAGAAGGTATGGAATACGGCGCCTTCCGCACAGCTGATTGAACATATTATTAATAAGCACCACCATTATTTGCGTGAAGAGCTGCCTCTAATCGGACAAAATGTAGCTAAAGTGTTCCGTGTGCATGGTGAAGATTCTCCTCACTTAGCTGAAATGCATGCGCTGTTCAATACGCTTAAGGAAGAATTGCTGCAGCACACCGCCAAGGAAGAGGAAAGTGAGTTTCCTAAGATATTGGCTTACTCGGTAGATCCTAGTGAAGAAGCTTTGGCCGAGCTGCGTCTTATTCTGAATAAGCTGGAAGACGAGCATGATGCCGCTGGAGATATACTGAAGAAGATTCGCCTGGTCACTAATGACTTCACCCCTCCAGGCCATGCTTGTACAACTTACCGTTTGACGTATGCCCGGCTCGAAGAGCTGGAAGGAATGACCTTTGAGCATGTTCATCTGGAGAATAACATTTTGTTCCCAAGATATCAGTAACAGCACTAATTGAACTTAAGAGTCCGTCAAACAGCCAGCCTTCATAGCGAAGGACTGGCTGTTTGACGTCTTAGGGTCCATAGTATATTAATAGTATATTAGGGATGGGAGATGGAGATCGTTATGAAGCACACAAAACTTTATTTAGTACGGCATGGAGAGACGGAATGGAATGTGGTGCATCGAATGCAGGGATTTCAGGATTCAGCCTTGACTGCGCTTGGTCTGCAACAGGCTGAATGGCTGAGAAAGGCTATGCATACGGTAACACTGGATGCTATCTATGCAAGTCCCAGTCCTCGGGCACTACGTACTGCGGAAATTGTCCGTGGGGAGCGTAACATCCCGCTGAAGACCAGCGAAGCGCTTATGGAGATGGGCTTCGGTGTATGGGAAGGATGTTATTCTTCCGAGGTGGAGTCCGGTTATCCTGAGCAATGGCATAATTTCTGGAAGGAACCCGGGAAGTTTAAAGTTGAGGGAAGCGAGACCTATGCGGAGGTACGGACAAGGTCACTTCATAAACTGCAGGAGATCATGGAGACACACGAGGGGCAATCTGTACTTATTGTAACGCACACTGTAATTATTAAGCATCTAATGGCTTATTTTGAAGGGAGAGCAAATGAGCAGCTTTGGGATTTACCCTACATCCACCCGACCTGCCTTTGCCAGATTGATATTATCGACGGAGTCCCGGAAATCGTGCTGCACGGAGACATCAGCCATTACGAACCAAGTTAAGTCGTCCTCTATATTATTTATTGAGAACCGGGCTAATTTGCGATATCCTGAAAGGGTCAGTATACATAAGTGACTACCATACCTGTAAGGCTGCTAGCAGTTGTCATCGGGTGGGAGAAGGCGGTGCCAGGAATGCCCACAAAACTTCTGTGGCGCTTGTTGATAGGATTGATTATTTTAATAACAGCAGGTGGATGTTCTTCATTAGTTGAGGACAAGACGAACGGAGATTATGCCGTAGTTAGCACTAAGCCTCCGACATTTTCGCTGCTTATTGGCGACAATGAGCTTGCCGAAAGCTCCGATAGGCAGTTAGGTGACTCCTACCACAAAGGGATAACGATCCGGGAGCTGCTGAAAGACAGCGGGATTGTGCAATTTGCTCAAGATGGCACCCGTATTCTCTCGGTGAGTGACGTTTCTCTAGGGAAGGGTTTGGACTGGGAGCTTCAGGTAGATGGCGCAATAATTAACGTTGCAGACTTTAACAGCTCCGTTGATAAGGATGCGCATCTCGTAATAACGGTAAAATCAGAGACCGGTGAAGATCCACTGCAGTCTGTGATTCTGATCGTGAACGGAGGAAGCGAGCAGGCACAATTGACCCACTCGTATGTCATGCTGTTTACGGAGGATGTCTCGGTAAGAAGCTTGTTGAAAAGTAGTGGAATCGTTCAGTTGGCTGAGAATAACCGGTCAGTAGTTTCCGTTAAGGCCTATACGCCACTCACCAATGAAATATGGAAGCTGAAGGTGAACGGCAAGCAACTGCTGGACAGCGGGGTGGATATGAAGCTGCGTCCCCAGGATGAGCTGGAGATTTCATTAACAACACGTTAAACCTATGATGATATAAATGCCAGATCACCACTGCTATTGGAGCAGGGGATCTGGCTATTGGTGCGTCTTGTCTGCAATCTCTCATCGGCTAACGCATTAATGTGAAATCCTTCACATTTGATGTGACTGGAATCACCATCACTCTTCAAATTTGAAACGTATAATTTCAATAGGTAGAAGTGAGAGATAGAATCCAGAAGCTTTGAGGAGGCACAAGAGCCATGACAGCAAACAGAGAAAAGCTAGTATTGGTCGGCAACGGTATGGCAGGCGTAGGTACAATCGAGCAGATACTGAAGCTTGGCGGTATGTATGATATTACCATCTTCGGCAGTGAGCCACACCCCAACTACAATCGGATTATGTTGTCTTATGTTCTTGAAGGCAGCAAAACAGTGGAAGATATTATACTTAACGACTTGAATTGGTACAAAGACAATAACATTACGTTGCACACGGGAACAACAGTCACCAGAATTGACGAAGCCTCCCAGCAAATATTCACCGATAACGGAATGGCAGTTCCTTACGATAAAGTAATTATTGCGACAGGCTCGAATTCGTTCATACTACCTATTCCAGGTAGTGATAAAGATGGTGTGGTTGGTTTCCGTGATATCGCGGATTGTGAAACGATGTTGGCAGCGGCCAAACAGTACAGCAAGGCGGCTGTCATTGGCGGTGGATTACTCGGTTTGGAAGCGGCCAAAGGACTGGTTAACCTTGGGATGGACGTTACGGTTGTGCATCTGATGGAGGACCTGATGGAGCGCCAGCTCGATCGCAATGCATCCTCCATGCTGCAAGCCGAACTTACACGTCAAGGTGTGAAATTCGCGATGGGCAAACAAACAGTCGAATTGATGGGCGAACAACGGGTTAGCGGCCTGCGTTTCAGTGATGATACGGAGCTTGCTGCAGACTTTGTTGTTATGGCTGTCGGAATTAAGCCGAATGTAGCTCTAGCTAAAGATAGTGGAATTACGGTAAATCGCGGGATTGTGGTTAATGATTATCTGCAAACTTCAATGGAAAATGTATATTCTGTCGGCGAATGTACCGAGCATCGCGGGTTGTGTTACGGCCTGGTCGCTCCACTATTCGAGCAGGGAATGATACTAGCTAAACATCTGTGCGGGGTCGAAACTAATCCCTATGAAGGCTCCGTTGTATCTACAAAACTTAAAATATCCGGCGTAGACGTCTTTTCTGCTGGTGAATTCATAGATTCTCCTGAACATACGGTGATCTCAGCCAAGGATGATTGGAAGAGAACCTACAAGAAGATTTTGCTCAAAAATAATATCATTGTAGGCGCGGTCCTGTTCGGCGATGTGACCGAATCAGCCAGCTTGCAGAAGCTGGTTAAGCAAGGTGCAGAAATGACTGACGCGATTTATGCCGAGGTTATGGGCACCGGCTGCTGCGGTGACGGTGGTGCCAAGAAGAGCATGTCCATTGAAGCCATGGCGGATGAAGAAATTGTCTGCGGCTGCAACGGCGTAACCAAGAAAGCGATAGTAGACGCAGTCACCGAGAACGGCTTCACTACCGTTGATGAGATCAAAGCGTGTACTGGTGCTACCCGTTCTTGCGGTGGCTGTAAACCGGTTGTAGAACAAATTCTACAATTCGTGCTGGGAGACAGCTTTCAGCAAGGTGCGAAGCAGGGGATTTGCAGCTGTACAACGCTTAGTCGCGATGAGATTGTCGCTGAGATTACGACCAAAGGCCTGAGAACCACTAAAGAGGTCATGAACGTACTGGACTGGAAACAGGCAGAAGGCTGCTCCAAATGCCGTCCGGCGGTTAACTATTATCTGGGTATGATTTATCCCGACACGCATGAGGATGAGAAGGAATCACGTTTTGTAAACGAACGGATGGGCGCCAATATTCAGAAGGATGGCACGTTCACGGTCGTTCCGCGGATGTACGGTGGGGTGACTACACCTGAAGATTTGATGAAGATTGCCGCAGTATCGTTGAAGTATGATGTGAAGGTTGTGAAGGTAACCGGAGGCCAGCGTCTGGACCTGATCGGGGTGAAGAAAGAGGATGTGCCAAAGGTCTGGGAAGAGCTGGATATGCCATCGGGTTATGCTTACGCCAAATCTCTGCGTACCGTCAAGACTTGTGTAGGCTCGCAGTTCTGCCGCTTTGGTACGCAGGATTCGATGGGTATGGGCGCGCTAATAGAGCGTAAATACGAACGTCTTGATTTTCCGGCTAAATTCAAAATAGCAGTCAATGGCTGCCCGCGCAACTGTGCAGAATCCTGTACGAAGGATATCGGCATCGTCGGCAATGACGGCGGCTGGGAAATATTTATCGGTGGGAATGGCGGCATCAAGCCCCGTATTGCTGATGCTTTTTGCAAGGTGAAGACGGATGAAGAGTTGCTGGAAGTATGCTCTGCAGTGATGCAATACTACCGTGAAACCGGCAACTACCTGGAAAGAACCTCAGAGTGGGTAGAGCGTATGGGACTGGAAACGATCCAAACAGCCATTATGGACAATGAAATGAACCGTAAAGAGCTGGCTGCACGGATAGATTTTGCCTTGGCTCAGGTTACAGATCCTTGGAAGAAAATGCTGGAAGATGATAATACGCGTACGGCACTTTTTGAGAAGACAACGGTTTAACAAAGTAGCTATAGAAGGGGAGGAACAACGATGGAACTGACCAAACAAGAGGTAATTGTAGGAGTAGTAGCGGATTTTCTACCTAGAATCGGCCGTGTAGTTGTCGCAGGCAATGTGGAGTTAGCTATATTCCGCGCCTCTGACGAAACCATTTATGCACTAGAGAATCGTAGTCCTCATCCAAAAGGTGGACCACTCGCAGAAGGAATCGTATCTGGGTACTATCTGTATGATCCACTATATGATTGGAAAATCGATCTGCGCACCGGCGAGGTGCAAGCCCCGGATCAGGGTCAGGCTGTAACTTATCCAGTCACCCTTGTAGGAGAAACCGTTAGGGTCAGCTTATAGAAAGAAGCTGAGAATTGCAAGATTAAATAGAAAACGGCGGGGTGGAGTAGGATGTTTACGCAAAATGTGGAGAATATCGTAGAAGTAGCAGTGGGCAAAAGGGATAAAATGAACGAAAGCTTACCCAAGTACTTTCTGGCAGCACTATTGGCTGGGGCTTATGTAGGCATTGGTATTATTCTTATCTTTTCATTGGGAGCACCGCTGGCGGCAGTCAAATCCCCTTTTCAACCGCTTATTATGGGTGCGTCCTTTGGGATTGCGCTGACACTTGTTGTCTTTGCAGGTTCTGAGCTGTTTACTGGCAATAATATGTACTTTACCGCCAGTACTCTTGCTGGCAGAACCAGTGTCTGGGATACCGTGAAAAACTGGGTTATCGTCTTCCTAGGCAACGTTGCCGGCGCTGTGATTTTGGCTCTGCTGATTCAAGGTACAGGACTGTTCAAGGCCATTCCCCCCGAGCATCTGATCTTTACCGCTGCGGCCAAAAAAATGAGTTTACCGTTCTCCGAATTGTTCTTCCGCGGCATCCTCTGTAACTGGCTGGTCTGTCTAGCCTTATGGATGTCCTCCCGTGCCAAGAGTGAAACGGCCAAGCTTGTTCTGATCTGGTGGTGTCTGTTTGCTTTTATCGCCAGCGGATATGAACATAGTGTAGCCAACATGACCTTGTTGAGCGTAGCACTGCTCCTTCCAAACCACCCCGAGACCATTACATTAGCGGGTTGGATGCACAACATGATTCCAGTTACCTTGGGCAACATCATAGGCGGCGGTGTTTTTGTTGGCATGGCTTACTGGTTGATCTCTCCCGTGCGTGGGATTCGCCAGAACCGCTAAAGTGCGTTAGATCAATTCAAAAAGGCTGTACCCGGATCTAATAGATCACGAGTGCAGCCTTTGATTATTTTTGAGATTAGAACAGGGTACCAACCGCTTCAGGTGTAAAAGCTTGAAGTTCGTGAAGTCGGCCTTCACGTATTTTCGTAGCCCATGCAGGATCGCCCAGAAGTGCGCGCCCAACGGCTACCAGATCAAATTCATTGTTGTCCAGCCGCGCCAATAGATCATCCATATCACTATCCATACCTACAGATCCTACAGTAATCGTTGTTTTTCCGCTAAGCTTCTTCACCCATCCGGCAAAGCTAAGTTTGGAACCTTCAAATTCGGACTCTCCGAAGTGGCGTGTCGAGCAATGGAATATGTCCACACCTGCTGTGACCAACACACTCAAGAATTGCTCTAATTGTTCCGGCGTATCGACCAGCTTCGCATTATAATCATTCATTTTCCATTGGGATAGACGCATTGCAATGGGGTAGCCAGGGCCTACAGCAGCACGGACAGCCTGAACAAGTTGGGCAGCGAACTGCACACGTTTCAGCATGTCGCCGCCATAGCGATCACTCCGCTCATTTGTTTTCTCCCAGAAGAATTGATCAATCAGAAAACCATGAGCACCGTGAAGTTCAATACCATCAAAGCCTATTCGCTTTGCATTTGCTGCTGCCTCAGCATAGGCCTGTATGACGCTGGCGATTTCTTCTTCTGTCATCGGTTCAGTCACTTTGTTTCCTTCCAGGTCCAGCCCCGAGGGTCCAATCGAGAGAGCCTCCGGATTAGGCTGAGCTCCCAGTGGACGAACCATGCCCATATGCAAAATTTGTGGGAAAATCTTGCCACCAGCTTCATGAACTTGTCTGACCACTTCAGCCCAACCGTTTAGAGCCGCTTCGCCATACATGTTAGGCAATCTCGGCTCACTCGTTGCAGCCGGATGCTCAATCATTGCACCTTCCGTAATAAT
Source organism: Paenibacillus monticola (assembly GCF_009664975.1). GTDB lineage: Bacteria > Bacillota > Bacilli > Paenibacillales > Paenibacillaceae > Paenibacillus_AQ > Paenibacillus_AQ monticola. The sequence continues at coordinate 485,070 of NZ_WJXB01000003.1, read as the reverse complement.
AAGACCGACACCATTCTCTGCACGCCGGCGATAATAAGCCGCTACATCCGCTCCCGGCACACCCTCTGGAGAAAAGGCACGGGCCATTGGTGACATTATGATACGAGTAGAAAGGGTTAAATTATGAATAGTAAAGGGTTGAAACAATGCTTCCGTAGAATGAATTTTTTGCTGTTGGTTACTCAAGAATAACGCCTCCTATATTGTGTTCGAGCGGGGTATGAGTGCAATCTTAGCAATCTCCTAGGTAACCTTCAACCAACAATCTACTCTTTTTGTTGCTTATACGAAAGGAGCGTGAAATTGTTGGATGTTACGTTTATAATTGATTTATCGAAAGGAGTGTTTTGAGGATGCCTGCTGAACTTTCACCAAACCCAAACGATCCGCGCGTCATTCGAACACGTCAATTAATTATGGATGCCTTCGCAGAGCTATTACATACCATGGACTTCAACACGATGACGATCAGTGATATTACCCGAAAAGCAACCATTAACCGGGCTACGTTCTATGCCCATTTTGCAGATAAATACGCACTGCTTGAAGCCCTTTTGGCAGCTGCGTTTCTGGAGTATTTTCTCCAAAGAATCGATGCTGAGGCACCCTTGACGGAGGAGACCATTCAGCAACTTATTTTTTCATTATGTGATTATCATGAATCAAGCAATAGCTGCGTCAAAAAATATGATTCCGTGTCACTGATCATTGAAGAAAACATTAAGAAACGATTAGAGAAATTTATTCTTCAACTAATAACTAAAGTCACCGACACTACGGATGAAAAAACGCTGGAAACGACTGCAACCATGTTAGGATGGTCGATCTATGGTGTAACCTATCGCTGGAATCTGGAGGGGAGAACGGAAGCTCCGTCTGCCTTAGCCCAAAGAATCGTACCCTTAATAGTCAATGGGGTTGCTTTATTAAATGCCATAGGCCCTAAATAACGTAGCAGTGAATGGAGAGGTGTCATGACTGGAATGAAGAGTTTTAGGCACTTTGGAGTTTATGGAGTCTGCGAGCGTGCTGGGAAGATGCTTGTTATTCATAAAGGGAAAGGTCCTTACACAGGAAGGTACGATCTTCCGGGCGGGAGATTGGAGGATAATGAGTCATTGCTGAAGGGTCTGGAGAGAGAGTTCATGGAAGAAACAGGGCTGTCCGTCAAGGCAAACAGCAACCTTGGCACCTTTGATTTTTTTGTGCGCTATCCAGAGGAATCGTTTACCCACATGCATCACATAGCTGTTCTGTATGCTGTGGAGATCATCGGGAATGAAGAGCCGCAAAAGCTCGCGATGTTCGAGGGACAGGATTCTCTGGGGACAGAGTGGGTGGACCTACACTTAATCTCCTTAGACTCATCATCGCCCGTGGCTGTCTTGGCAGCGGAATGGCTGATGAGCGGGATATTGCCTTTTGCTGTTGAATATTAAGATAAGTGGGAAGGTAAATAGGATATATAAGTTGAACAAAAAAATTAACAAAAGGCATAAGTAACGGAGGGGGATTTTGGAACTGGAGGAGCGATAGCGACCGCCTTTGTTTCCGGATTTCATCCGCAAACGCGGAATAAATCAAGAAATCCGGAGACAAGAGCGGCCGGAAGTCCAAACATTCACCGCAGTTGCGATGAAGCCTGTTTAGAAAATCTTATGGTCAACTTATATAGACAAAAAAATACGCCCTGATTTGGGCGCATTTGACCACTCTATTTTATTATGCAGAATATTGGGCCATATATGTTTCAATGAGGTGAATAGAGGGTACTATATTATGAAATTAAATACGGCAAATTTCGTTCGGACACAATTCGCAGTGGCAAATATCTTGAAGCATGCCTAAATCCTTGATAACAATCATGCCATTCTCGTACTCTACAGCGTCCTTCTTACGCAGATCGCTTAGCATCCGGTTGACACTTTCACGGGTTGCACCGATCATGTTGGACAGATCTGTATGGGTGATTTTTTTGTTGATCAGGATATTCTCGCCGCTTCTCTCACCATAGGTATTGCCCAGACGAATCAGCGTAGAGCAGAGAGCACCCGGTTTGCCGTACATCATCAAATCACGGAATTTCGTCTGTGTGAGACGGTGGTGAATACCCATCCATTTCATAAAGTCGATGGCAAAATCGCAATGCTGGCAGATAAGAATCTCCAGATCCTTCTGCTCGATAACGCCAACTTCACTTTCTTCAATAACTTCAGCTGTGAAGCTGTGCTTTGTGCTGAAGAACGGGTCAGCTTGACCCACCATGTCGCCGGCCTGATACATATAAAGAATCAGTTCTTTGCCTTCATCTGTTGATTTGGTTAGCTTCACCCGTCCACGTTTGATATAAAACAATTTATCCGAGTAGTCACCTTCCCAGAACAGGTGTGATCCTTCAGGGATCATGCGCTCTTTCATTGTGACTAAAAGTCTGTTAAAATTTTGTTCGGAGAAACAGTTTGTATTCCCGCGGGCTTCGATAACATTATAATGTTCTTTAATCATAATCGACATCCCCTTTATTCCCTCAGTTTTTCAGTAAATTTTAAATTAATTATACCTTGAAATTCCTCTTTATGGTTAAGAAATTTCACGGAAAAGTGTCGAATTTTTAACATTGTGATTATTTTCACTCAAAAGGTGTGAGATTTAATATGCTTTTCCTCTAAAACGGGGTATGAAAGAGTAATTTTCAGTTATTTCAGCATTCGTAATCCATTAATTACAATTAATGGATTACGAATGCTTTTTTGTATAACAAGACAGAAATGAAGACATTTTTAGTGAACTGTTGAAATCTCCAACTCCGTATAAATACACATAACTCCATTACAGTCGGACATTGGCGACCCTAGGCTTGAGGGATATCCTAAAGATTGAGCGTTTAATCGTTTCCTTGCTTCAACTGGGGGAACGGGCAGGCCAAACTCAGGCGAAGGAGAAATAAAAATATGGCTAAAGTGGCAGACAAATATTTAAAGGTCGATCCGTGGGCAATTATTGAAGAGGGCTTTGATCCGGAGCGGAATCGGACCTCTGAATCCATTTTTTCGTTGGGAAATGAGTACATGGGTGTGCGAGGATATGCTGAAGAAGGCTACGGTGGAGATTCCTTGCTGGGCAGCTATTTCAATGGATTAAATGAACAACTTGAGATTGGCAATCATTATAAAGGCATTATTCGTTCTCTGCGCTATATGGTGAATGCAGTCGACTGGCTCTATACCCGTATTACTGTGGATGGAGAGCAGCTTGATCTGGCGAAGAGCACGATATCAGACTATTCACGCAGATTGGATTTTCGCAGTGGAACCTACCAGCGCGAGTTCGTATGGCATCTGGAGAATGGTAAAAGCCTGAAGGTTACCTTTACGCGAATGGTCAGCATGACCCTCTCACATTTGGGCTTGCAGCAGGTAGCCTTTCAGCCACTCAATTTCTCGGGAAGTGTAGAGGTATGTACCGGTCTTGATTTTGGCATCATTCATGAGGAACGCGGCGAGAATATGTGGAACAGCCTCCACAGCGCTGAGGAAGGCACAGTAACAGGGATTATGGCCAGTACGATCCATACCGGCAATAAGCTCTTTTCCGGTTTTGCACTGCAATCGCCGCAACCCCTCCAGACTACCCGCATTGAGCGGGATAAATTTATCGGACAGAGCTTCAGCTTAAAGCTGTCGCAGGCAGAGACAACCTATTATACGAAGTTTGTGGTCAACTGTGCAGATAGCAATTCTACCCGGACAGCAGATGAGCTATGGAACGAAGGCATGGAGCTTGCTGCAGCTGCTGGCAAGCTGGACGAGACTGCGGTGCTTGCGGAACAGGCTGACTATTGGAGCAGAATTTGGGAGACAAGCGATATCAACATTGAGGGAGATCCCGAGAATCAGCAGGGAATTCGTTTTTGCATCTTCCAGCTCTATCAGACCTATCATGGCGATCATCCAGGCTTCAACATTGGAGCTAAAGGGCTGACGGGTGAAGCCTATCGTGGCCTGGCCTTCTGGGATACAGAATCCTATTGTCTTCCCTTCTACATGTTTAACAATCCTAAGGCAGCCCGCAGCTTGCTGGAATTCAGATATAAGACCTTGGCTGAAGCTATGGAGCGTGCCAAAGATGTAGATTGTGAAGGCGCCTGTTATCCAATTGCTACGATTGATGGAACGGAAAGCTGTGATCTGTGGCAGCATTCCAATCTGCAGTTGCATGTCGGCACAGCGGTTTCCTACGGAATCTGGCATTACGTCAAAAATACAGGTGATCAAGCATTCCTGTACAGTAAAGGTGCAGAAATGTTGATCCAGATCAGCCGTTTCTATGCCACCCGTGGACAATGGGGGCAGCGGACCGGGGAATACGGCTATTTTGGCGTAATGGGCCCCGACGAGTTCCAACTGATGGTTAACAATAATTGTTATATCAATCTAATGGCCCAAAAATCATTTGAATACACGCTGGATACCCTCCGTGTGATGAAAGAACAAGCTCCAGCTGAATATGCCGAGGTTGTTGCCCGAACTGCACTGCGCGAAGAAGAACTGGGGGATTGGAGTTCCAAAGCGCAGCATATGCGGATTCCTCTGGACGAGATCAGCGGTGTGTATGAGGAGCATGATGGATTTTTTGATATGCCGCATCTTGATATTCATTCTATTCCAGTGACCGAGTTCCCACTCTACTCGAACTGGTCTTACGATCGCCTGTATCGTTATGACATGATTAAACAGCCGGATGTGCTGATGTTTATGTTCTTATATAGTGGGCAATTCTCCAAGGAAGCCAAAATTGCCAATTATGAATATTACGAGCCAAGATGCATTCATGAGTCATCCCTGTCACCTTCCATTCACTCCATTCTCGCCAGTGAAATTGACAAGCATGAGGAGGCATACAATTTCTTCGAGTTCGCAACACGCCTTGATCTGGATAACTATAACCGCAATACCCGGGAAGGGCTGCATACTACTTCCATTGCGGCAGCCTGGATGAACATTGTGTATGGCTTTGGCGGTATGCGCTCGGATGGAGAACGGTTATCCTTCCAGCCCACTTTGCCGGAGCGTTGGAGCTCTTACAGCTTTCAGGTGTTGTACGAAGAAGTGCTGCTCCGTATTGTCGTTGACCAAACGACAGTGAAACTTAGTGCAATTAGTGGTGGGAGTACCGAAGTAATTGTCTATGGGCAGCAGATTAAGGTGGATGACTCCGGTACGGTGCTTCCGCTGGGCGAAGGGATGTTGGCAGGTTGAGCTGGAGTACTAGAGACACTCATTTTGATAAGGATCTGGTGACGACTAACGGGAACAAATATATGATCGGCAACGGCTACATGGGATATCGCGGTACGCTGGAGGAGTTTGGCAAGGAACAGCTTGTTGCGGTTACACTGGCCGGTCTTTATGACAAGGCTGGCGACAAGTGGCGGGAGCCTGTGAATGCACCAAATGGTCTGTATACTTCAATAGCCTGTGACGGCGAGGACCTTACGGTGTTGGACTCTGAAGTGGCAAGCCATGTACAGGAGCTTGATATCCGCAGCGCGGTCCACTGCCGGGAGACCGTGTACAACTTGCCTGAAGGGGGATTATTGACCTTCAGCGCAGAGCGCTTTGCAAGTCTGGATAATCAACATCTGCTGGTAAGCAGGCTGAGTATCCACAGTACGCGTGACTGCCGGATTGTTATCGAGACGGGGATTGACGGCAAGGTATGGGATATTAATGGCCCTCATCTTTTTGAGCTGCAGGAGCAGTTGGAGAAGGATGTACTAATTACATCTGCAATTACAGGAGAATTGAAAATCCCGGTTGTTGTAGCCGAACAAGCAGTGTTCAGCTTCGGAGAGCAGCAGATCGACGAAGGTAAAGCTTTACGGCGAATTTCTGTTGAAGTCCGGGCAGGAGAGACCTATGAGTGGTATAAATATGTCGCGGTATATACGGGGCTGGATGCTCTTAATGCCGGAGATACTCCAACTCCTATTGAGGCAGCAGTACATGCTGTCCGCTCCGCTCAAGCGCAGGGCTATGCAGTGCTCTTGAACAACCACCGTCAGCTGTGGGAGGATAGATGGTCTCACAGTGATGTGATTATCGAAGGCGATGAGGAAGCACAGTTTGCACTAAGATACAGTATTTATCAGCTGCTGATTATCGCCCCGGCTGAATCGGAGAAGGTGTCAATCCCAGCCCGGGGATTATCGGGTCAGGTGTATAAAGGTGCAGTGTTCTGGGATACTGAAATGTTCATGCTGCCCTTTTTCCTGCATAGTGATCCGGGTATTGCCCGTAATTTGATGATGTACCGTATTCATACGCTGGACGGGGCGCGGCGCAAAGCGGCGGAATATGGTTTCTTGGGTGCTTTTTATGCTTGGGAAAGCCAGGACACAGGGGATGATGCTTGTACTTTATTCAATGTGAATGATGTTTTCACCGGCCGGCCCATGCGCACCTTTTTCCGGGATAAGCAGGTTCATATCAGTGCAGATGTTGTGCATGGAATCTGGCAATATGTACAATTTACCGGCGATGATTCTTTGCTGCTGGACGGAGGGGCCGAGGTTGTCTGGGAATGCGCCCGTTTCTTCTATTCTTATGCCTATTACAATTCGGTAAAAGAGCGCTACGAAATTCTCGATGTCACCGGTCCGGATGAATATCATGAGCGCGTAAACAATAATGCTTTTACCAATGCCCTAGTTAAGGAGACACTAGAAATTGCGATGCGGACGGCAGAGCTGTTGAAAGAGAAATATCCGGAAGCCTACCGGGATTTATCTGCACAGTTCAGTGCTGGACCCTATCTGGCAGAATTCGAAGCCATGCTGGATAGCTTTTATGTTCCGCAACCAGACCCTGAAAGTCTCATCATTGAACAATTCGACCGTTATCACAAGCTGGAGGAGGTAACACTGGCTGAGCTGAAATCGCGAGTGATTAACAAGCATGAGTATTGGGGCGGCGGCAACGGGCTGGCAACCACAACCACGATTCTGAAGCAGGCGGATATTGTCTTGATGCTCAACCTATTTAAGCATTCCTTCACTAAAGCTGTGAAAAAAGCGAACTGGGAATTCTACGAACCGCGTACGGAGCATGGGTCCAGTCTCAGTCCTTGCATCTATGCGCTGGTCGCTGCCGATATCGGTTCTCCCGATTGGGGATATCCGTATTTTATGCGGACGGCTACCGTTGATCTGACCGGAGTGTCGAAGCAATATGTAGGTGACCTCTATATTGGCGGAACCCATCCTGCCGCGAACGGCGGTGCCTGGATGGCTGCGGTGTTAGGCTTCGCGGGACTTTATTTTGACGGGGAGACCGTCCATATCCATCCATCGTTGCCCAAACAGTGGCAATCTGTGGAACTGCCAGTTGTTCTACGGGGCGGAAGCTTTAGGCTGCATATCAGCCGCGATGAAGTTACAGTTTCAGCCGCCGCAAGCAATCGTGAAGATTTAGCCTTCACAATACAAGATGGGCAGCCTGAACTCTGCCACCCAGGTGCGCAACTGCGGCTGCGTTTGGAAGCGGCCTCAGTATAGCTATATAAGATGAACTAAATAACATAAGAAAAGGCAGCAGTAACGGAGGGGGATTTTGGAACTGTAGGAGCGATAGCGACCGCCCACAAGCTTTCCGTAGGAAAGCTCGCATCGTAAGCATAAGCAGTTTTCGGATTTCATCCGCTAAGAGTGGAATAAATCAAGAAATCTGGAGACAACAGCGGCCGTAAGTCCAAATATTCACCGCAGTTACGATTAAAGCCGTTTTAGGGAAATCTAAGTTTAACTTATATAGCGCTGAATATATAAACAGAGAGGATACGTGAGTCCATGCTGCAAACTATGAGAGGCGCCATCTTTGATCTTGACGGTGTCATCGTCGATACCGCCAAATATCATTATCTTGCTTGGGCGAAGCTTGCCGATGAGCTTGGCTTTGCGTTTACTGAGGAGCATAACGAACGACTCAAGGGCGTGAGCCGGATGCGCTCACTGGATATTTTATTGGAGGTGGGTGGCCAAGATTTTTCAGAAGAAGATAAGCTCGTTATGGCAGACAAGAAAAATAAACTATACGTAGAGTACATCTCCACATTGAATGAGTCAGAGTTGCTGCCTGGTGTAAAGGATTATTTAATAGGACTTAGAGCTCGCGGAGTGGGTATTGCGCTCGGTTCAGCCAGCAAGAATGCAATGTTCATTCTAGATAAGCTGAACATCGCAGAATTGTTCGATTCGATAGTTGATGGTAATAAGGTATCCCGCGCGAAGCCGGACCCGGAAGTATTTCTTATCGCCTGCGCAGAACTTGCGTTACAGCCAGTAGACTGCGTTGTGTTCGAGGACGCAGAAGCAGGAGTGCAAGCGGCCAAAGCAGCCGGAATGCAGGTAGTTGGAATTGGCAGGCCGGAAATTCTAAAGGATGCTGATCTTGTCGTTGCAGGATTGCATGTGCTGGAAGGTCTTGATAGACTGAATTAATCGAGGGAATATTTCCCTCAAGAATAATTCATCTATAATAGAAGGAAAGCATGAGGGATGATGATGGAGACGACATTATTATGGCCAGAGGGTGCCCCAGGAGCAATGGGTACAAGTATCGAGGATAGTCCGGCTATTACTCCTTATTTAGTAGAAGGAAAAGGCAATGCTGCAATAGTGGTCTGTCCAGGTGGAGCGTACTTTATGCGTGCGGATCATGAAGGAGAGCCAATAGCAGAATGGTTAAATAGTCTGGGGATATCAGCATTTGTGCTGCGTTACCGGGTGGCACCCTACCAATATCCAAGAGCTCTCCAAGACGCGCAAAGAGCGATCCGTACCGTTCGTCTTCACGCAGAAGAATACGGAATTGATCCGGCGAGAGTAGGAATTCTTGGTTTCTCGGCGGGAGGACATTTGGCCTCTACCGCAGGTGTACTGTTCGATAATGGGGATGCTAAGGCAGACGAACCCGTGGAAAAGCTGTCCAGCCGCCCGGATCTGTTGATCCTGTGCTACCCAGTCATCTCAATGAATGATTCGTATGTTCATCAAGGGTCAAAAGAAAACTTGCTCGGTGTCCATCCGGACAAGGATTTGGTGGGGAAATTAAGTAGCGAGCTTCAGGTTAGCTCGGATACTCCGCCGACCTTCCTCTGGCATACCTCGGATGACGAGGCAGTGCCAGTCGAGAATAGTTTACTCTTCGCCGCTGCGCTCCGGCGTCATGAAATTCCGTTCGACCTTCATATCTATGCGCATGGCATACATGGACTCGGAATGGCCGAGGAAGAACCCCATACCAAAGGCTGGACCGATGCCTGCGCGTCATGGCTCCGCATGAACGGCTACACTAAAAAAGAATTATAGATTTCTCCTAAAGGATTGGAGACGCCTTTTATCGGCGCTCCAGTCCTTTTTTGGTTGCGGTTTTTTTAGAGAGGGGAGAAAGTCATGGAGAGGGAATTTGGAACTGGAGGAGCGTTAGCGTCCGCCTTTGTCTCCGGATTTTATCCGCTAAGAGCGGTTAAATCAGAAAATCTGGAGACAACAGCGGCCGGAAGTCCAAAGTTTCCTTGTAATGACACTTTGATGACCTCACTAACTTACCTGCCAACAAACAAAACTGCATACAAATAACCATAATAAACTTTAAAATAAACATATGTAAGCGGTTGTCATTTTGATATATTATTGAAGCCGGAGGTGTATGCAGATGTGGTCTGGGCTAATTAAACCCATTGTAAAGCTGAACGTTAAGCAGCAGTTGATCCTGCTGTTTCTAATTATGATCTCCCCTATTCTGATTCTGAACAGCTACGGCAATATGAAGGCAGAGCAGATTCTCAAGCGCCATGTCACGAATGCTTATGTGGAGCTGAACAAGCAGAATTTCACCATTATCAGCAGGGATATCGATACGGTTAACAAAATCACTACCACCGTAATCCAGAATCCCCTAATACAACAGATCAATATGACCGGCACCGATCCGATATTGGAGCGGGTGATGCGATATGAAACGATTGAGAAGCTGTTGGCCAGCTATTCGCAGGGAGCCGAACGGGGAGATGGAATTTATTATTCCTTATATATCTATGATCCGGATGATTATTATTTTTTTGCCCCTAACTTTCCGCAGGTGAAGAAGGCGGGCGTTTATTTTTTCTCCAAAGGTGAGGAACCGTACTGGTTTGAAGAGGCTGTGCAGCAAAAGGGCCACGGGTACCTGATGTTCGCGGAGAAGCTGAGTCCGCGGGCCGAGAATTTGAAGACGCTGACGTACATAAGAGCAGTCAATAATATTTACAGAGGAGCAAAGACGATCGGCGTACTCGTTGTTACCAAAATGGAATCCAAAATCGGCGCGTCCCTTCAAACCATATCGCTTCCGGAAGGAGAGATTTACTTGACGGATCTGCATAATCGCGTACTCGCTTCTACTACCAATGCTACAGGCGAAGTTATCACGTTGCCGGATAGTGCCGAAGCAGGAGATCCCGAAGGAACCGTCGATGTGATCACTTCTGATTTTATTTATGTTGTCAACAATAACCATACGCTGGGGCAGAAACTAGTCTATAAAATACCCGTAAAAGCACTTTTGCAGCAGCAAAATGAAATGAAACGGGTCATTCAATACATAACCGTCGCCTACGCCGTATTCGGGCTCATTATTATTACCTATTTCTGGCGGTCGTTAATGACGCCGCTGCAGAAGCTGGCTTTTTTCGTGCGTAAGTATGAACCAGGCAACCGGGTGCCGGAGACGCCACGGAGAGGCAGCAATGATGAGGTCAGTGTGCTGATTGCCTCCACCTATGATATGGCTCGCCGACTTAACGGATTAATTATGTATAAGTATCAAATGGAGATCAAGCAGAAGGAGTCGCAACTGCAGCTGCTGTATCAGCAGATTAACCCGCATTTACTCTATAACACCCTGGAAAGCATCTATTGGAAAAGCTCGTTGGAAGGCAATGTCGAATCCGCTGAGATGATCAAGGAGCTATCGAAGCTGATGAAGATCAGTTTAAGCCGAGGAAGAGAACTCATCACGCTGGAAGAAGAGCTGGAGCATGCAACTGCCTATATTAAGCTGCAGCAGCATCGTTATGATTATGTGTTTGAGGTAGTTTGGAATATTCATCCGGAGGCGAAGAGCTATCTCATTCCCAAAATCACTCTGCAGCCCTTAATTGAAAATGCGATTATACACGGTGTCAAAAATATGGGTGAGGATGGAGAAATCATCATCAGTGCTTCCGTTGAGGAGGAGACCATCCGAATTACAATCGAAGACAACGGCTACAAAACCGTCGATTATATGGCCATTGAAGCTGTTCTGAATGATGAGAGTCCCAATCCCGCCAGCGGGTATGGTATTCGCAATATTAATCAGCGGATTCATCTACATTTCGGATCGGGTTATGGAATTGACTATGCACAGCGTAAAGAAGGCGGAACCATTGTAACCGTTAAACTTCCGAAAGCGGAGAATCAAGAGTGAAAAGGAGATTAGCCTATGTTTAATATTCTGGTTGTGGATGATGAACCGTTGATTTGTAAAGGACTCAGCAGCCTGTTAGCTTCATCTGGGCTGGATATCGAGCATATTTATACTGCACACAGTGGCTTTGAAGCCTTGGACTGTATTCGGATGGAGGAGATCGACCTGCTCGTCACCGATATACAGATGGGTACGATGAGTGGCATTGAGCTAATGCAGCATGCCAAGCTGGCCAAACCGTGGGTGCAGACTATCGTTATTTCAGCGCATGAGACCTTTCAATACGCACAAATGGCTGTAAGGCTGGGGGCCAAAGATTATTTAATCAAACCGCTGAATAGTGAGCAATTTCTGGATTCGGTACGTAATGTGCTGCTTAAGATGAACAAACCCTCACCTGAGCTCGAAACCTTCATGGCAGGGATTGGCGAGAACTTTCGCCTAGAGGAGCCACTTCCGGAGTATAGCGAGCTGTTGAACCTACTGCTCGTCAATCCTGATTCCGTGCTGACTAATGAAGCTGATTTGGGCAAATTGGATGACCTGAACCTGCAGGGGCCTTTTTTCTCAGTGATTAAGATTAAGGCCCCATTGCTAAACGATCTTCAGGAGATTAAATATAATGCTCAAGATAAACTATTAATGCGTTATGCCACCCTGAACATTGCCAAGGAGCTAATGGATCAGGAATGGAACTCCATCGCCTTTTATTCTCCCGAAGAGGAAATTACGGTCATTATTCAGTGGGATGAGAAGAGCTATGAAGAATCTTCGTCCGGTCAGCTCAATAGGCTTGATGTGCTGGGCCGCAGTCTGCATTTTAATATTCATAAATATTTACATCTGCACGCGGTGATCGGAATCAGCCAGATTCTCAAGGGTTTATCTTTCATGGATGTGCTGAACCGTCAGGCCTCCAAGGCCATTCTCTGGAACAAAGAGCATAATGATCATTATGTGTTCTACTATGGAGATTTCAACTGGAATAACTATACGGCTGATCCGTCGGTAGAAGAACTGCATACTCGGAGTAATCTGATCGTGGAGAAGGCCAAGGAATACATTGATGAGAACTATGCCCAAAAAGGCTTGACCATTCATGAGGTAGCCAAGAAGAATCACGTCAGCCCCAATTACTTAAGTTATCTATTCAAGAAGAATACGGGCTTTAACCTGTGGGAATATGTGATCAAGCTGCGGATGGAAGAAAGTCGAGAGCTGATTCTCAATACGGATTTACGCCGGTATGAAATAGCAGAGCGGGTGGGCTATGAATCACCGGAGCATTTCAGCAAAATTTTCAAAAAATACTACGGAATCAGCCCCAGCGAATTGAAGAAGTAAGAACAGTCACGATTGCGGTAGATATAGACATGTTCAGCACCCTTCTCTTTTCCTACAATTTAAGTAGGAGTCATTGTGTGAATAATGGCCTAAAGAAAAGAGGAATGAGGGAGCCTGATGAACCAAACCGTAAGTATAAGCGAGAACCTGCCGGTGAAGCAGGAGAGCAAGCCGTACAAACAAAATCGTTGGAAAAAGAACTTCTGGGGATATTTGTTCCTCCTGCCCGCGATCGCTATCTTTATTATGTTTATGTGGGTTCCTATATTTAAAGGCTTATTGTATAGCTTCTATAATGTAGACTTTGTAAAAGGCAACAGCTTTGTCGGCTTGGACAATTACAGCAGAGCGCTTACTGATCCCGACGTGTTGACGGCGGTCAAGAACACCCTATATTACATGGTGTTAGGTCTCGCTATCGGCTTCTGGGTCCCGATTGCCTTTGCCATCGCGATTTCAGAGCTGCGGAAATTTGGGGGATTTGTACGGGTCGCGGCTTACTTGCCGTTCGTTGTTCCTGGCGTGGTACTCTATGGACTTTGGAGATGGCTGTATGATCCAGTGGGACCGATCAATGCCTTAATAGGTTCGCTCGGTTTGGACCAGGTTGCCTTTCTTACCGACAGCAGATGGTCAATGGTGTCCCTTGTTTTTATGGAGACCTGGCAGCAGTTTGGTTCAGGAATGTTGATCTATCTGGCCGCTGTGCTCAGTATTCCACGGGATTGGTATGAAGCGGCTGAAATTGATGGTGCTGGCGTTTGGGCCCGTATTCGTCATATCACGCTGCCTTCGCTGCGAAATCTCATTATTCTAATGTTGATTTTGCAGATTATCGCGACTTCCCAAGGTTATCAGTCACAGTTGGCTTTGCTGGATGGCGGGCCGAACAATACGACGCTGACCTATGCGCTGCTGATTGTGAAGTATGCTTTTACAAGGCTGGATTATGGAACAGCTACTGCGCTTGGCATGCTGATGTTCATTGTCCTTGGTGGTTTGGGCATCTTACAGTTCAAGCTTAACAAGGAGGACAATTAAGATGAAGAACACGGAAAGAGGCATACTTTCGCAGCATGATCTCAAAAAAACGAGCAACAAAGTAATATACGGAATAATGGTTCTAGTTCTCGTTATTATGGTCTTTACCATGCTGTACCCGATATTAATGACGATGTTCAACGGCTTGAAGTCAAACCAGGAGGTCAACTCGTTTCCACCTCATTTTTTCCCGCAGGAATGGCATTTCAGTAATCTCAAGGACGCCATGAATTATATTGATCTGCCGATGTTCCTCAGGAACACGATATATATTTTCCTCGGAAATATGGTTGTGACACTGGTGGTGCTGGGCATGGCTTCGTTTAGTATATCCCGGATGAATGTGCCCTATAAAAAAGCATTCTACTTCTTCTTCCTCATGACCTTGTTTATTCCGGCGACCAGCTATATGATTCCGAACTTTGTCAATCTGAAAGAACTCGGTCTGCTGAATCAGTATGCCGCGTTCTGGCTGCCTGCTGGCGCGAACACCTTTTATTTTCTGTTGCTGAAGAACTTTTTTGATGGACTGCACCCGGAAATCTTTGAAGCAGCACGCATCGACGGCGCCTCAGAGCCCAGAAGCTTTTTCTCCATTGCGGTACCATTATCCATTCCAATCTTTGCAACACTGGCGATCTTTATTTTCTCTACGGCGTGGAATGACTGGTTCTGGCCATCTCTGGTCATGCATAGTGAGGATAAATATACGCTGGCCACAGCGATCTATAAATACGTCATTAATGTAAAAGCACTCAATACTAACATCAAATTTGCTATTCTTTTTATTGTTACCCTGCCGCCGATCATCGTCTTCCTGGTCTTCCAGAGGTTTATAATGCGCGGAGTCTCGCTGTCAGCAGTTAAAGGCTAGGGAAAGAAATTTCTTAGATGGATCGTAAACCTGCACATGAAAGGAATATAAATGCACCTCGTTTGTAAGCGATTTCTCTTTTATGATGAAGTTGTAAGATAATAATGAATTGAAAAGGGGAGTTTCAATGCGTAAATTTTCCAGCGTGTTAGCATGCCTCCTTGTGACCGGCACATTGTTGTCCGCCTGCGGCGGTAACAATAATAACAACGGTAATGCACAGGGAAACAAGGGAGGGGAAGCATCTCCGGCAGTAACCAATGCCGCAACTGATAACGCCAGCAGCGCAACCGAAGCGCCAACGGATGATATCACCCAGAGAAAAGTAACCATTAAGATTCACTATCCTACGCCTGACCTGACAGAGATAAGAGCACAGGAAGATGACAAGATCAAGCGTTTCCAAGCAGAATATCCGAATGTAGAGATCGTTAAAGATGACTGGCAGTACAATGTAAGTGAAATTGGAGTCAAGATGGCGGCCAATGAAGCACCAACTTTCTTTAACACCTATGCTACTGAAGCAAAATTTCTGGTGGAAAAAGGCTGGGTTGCCGACATTACCGATCTGTGGAATAAATATGAATTCAAAGATCAGATCAATCCGGTGCTGCAGAATCAATTCATTATTGATGGCAAAGTATTCGGGGTCACGCAAAAGGGTTATGTTACAACAACGATGATTAACAAGAAAATGCTCGACGACAAAGGTGTTGCGGTTCCGCCTATGGATTGGACCTGGGACGATATGCTGAATACCGCCAAAGGTGTAGCGGATACCAAAAAAGGCATCTCTGGTATCGCACCAATGGGTAAAGGCAACGAAGCAGGCTGGAACTGGACCAACTTCCTGTTCGAAGCAGGCGGCGATATCCAAAAGATTGATGGTGGCAAGGTTGTCGCAACCTTCAACTCTGATGCAGGCGTCAAAGCACTGGACTTCTACAAAAAGCTGAGATGGGAAGCCAATGCGATTCCTCAGGACTGGGCACTTGGCTGGGGTGACGCTGTAGGCGCATTCCAACAAGGACGTACAGCCATGGTTATGGCTGGCTCCGATGGTGTAATCGAGCAAGCGTTGAATCAAGGTGGAATGAAACCTGAGGATGTGCTTACGTACCCAATGCCAGCTGCTGAAAAAGGTGGCAAACATACCGGTGTACTTGGCGGCGACTATCTGGTCATCAATCCTAATGCCACAAAAGACGAGCAAGAAATGGCTTTTCGCTATATTACCTTCGACTATTTCTCTGACAAAGGCTTAGAAGCACTCGATGCTGTTCTGCAGCAACGCACAACAGACGGCAAATATTTCATTCCGCCGCTTCTGGATTACTATTCCGCAGATTCCGATTTCGGCAAGAAAACAAAAGCCGTCTACGACAAGTATACCAACGTCTACCAATATAGCCCTGACATTATGGCTCTGTTGGATGGCAAACCGGAAGCGCAATACAATACGCAAGATTACTATGCAACAATGTCCAACGTCATTCAGGAGCTGTTCTCCAAAAAAGGCACAGATTCCAAAGCCCAGCTCGATGCGGCTGCTAAGACTGTACAATCGAAATTTTTTGACACCATTAAAGTGGAGTAGTTGTCGAACAGATCCTATAGCCTAGATCGAACTAAAATAAGCATGCCAAAAGCCGGCCCTTTGGGGTCGGCTTTTGGCATGCTTGCTGAAGGCAAGGTAGCATCTTACTCCAAGAACGGATTATATTACATACGGGCGACGCTGCATGGCCTTAGGCAAGAAATGCCTGAGGGTGACTGTTGTTCAATGGTTATACTTATAATTGAACGGGGAAGGATGGTACACTATTAACCTAGGAGGAACTTGGAGGAATGACTGGAAGCAGTTAATATGGCAATCTTATTGCATTCAAAAAGAACAAAGCAGAATCAAGGTAACGCAAAAGGAATAAAGGACTTCAATTTCATAAAAAATGGATTTACAAGTTTGAATAAAATGAAAAAAATGGATTAAAAACCACAATATGATCGAATGAAAGCGCTTTGAAAACGAATCAAATAAAGTTTAAAGTATGTGAAAGATTTCACTATGCATATGGGATAGAATGTGATAGAATGAATTTGTAGAGAAAAACAACTCAAAAATTGACAGGAGGACGAGGGAGATGGCAGTTAAGAATGAAGTCGCCGCCCAAGTTAAACAACCTACCGCTGAAGAATATATTCAAACGGTAGTTGACAAAGCAAAGAAAGCTTTAGCAGAATTCATGTTGCTCGACCAGGAACAAGTGAATAACATTGTTCAAGCCATGGCATTGGCTGGACTTGATAAACACATGTATTTGGCGAAATTGGCTGTCGAAGAAACAGGACGCGGAGTATACGAAGATAAGATCACCAAGAACATCTTCTCAACAGAATATATCTGGCACGGAATCAAGTATGACAAGACAGTAGGCGTTATCGAAGACAACGCTTATGATGCTTTCCAGAAGATTGCAGAACCAGTCGGAATCATTATGGGTATCACACCGGTAACTAACCCAACATCTACCACAATGTTTAAGGCCCTAATTTCCGCTAAGACACGTAACCCTATTATATTCGGTTTTCATCCATCTGCGCAACAGTGTAGTTCCGAATCCGCAAGAATTCTTCGTGACGCAGCTGTTGCAGCTGGTGCTCCTGAGAACTGTATTCAGTGGATCGAAATGCCTACAATGGACAAAACAAACGCACTGATGAACAATCCTGATGTTGCTTTGATTCTGGCAACTGGCGGATCGGCAATGGTTAAAGCAGCTTATAGCTGCGGCAAACCGGCTCTCGGCGTAGGTCCTGGTAACGTTCCTGCCTTCATTGAGAAGAGTGCGGATATCGATCAGGCTGTAACTGACCTTATTCTTTCTAAATCTTTTGATAACGGCATGATCTGCGCATCTGAACAAGCAGTAATCATTGAAGAAGCTATCTTTGATCAAGTGAAGAAGAAAATGATCGCTAACGGCTGTTACTTCGTTAATAAAGAAGAATCGGCTAAGCTGACTTCCGGCGCAATGAACGTGGAAAAATGTGCAGTTAACCCGGCAATTGTTGGACAATCTGCAACTAAGATCGCTGAAATGTGCGGAATTCAGGTTCCAGCTGGCACTAAGATCCTTGTAGCTGAACTTGAAGGCGTAGGTCCGAAATACCCGCTTTCTGCTGAGAAGCTCAGTCCTGTTCTGGCTTGCTACAAAGTAAAAAATGCAGATCAAGGTATCGAACGCGCAGCACAGATCGTTGAATTTGGAGGCATGGGTCACAGCTCAGCTATCCACTCCAACAACGAAGAAGTTATTATGAAATTCTCGCACCGTCTGCAAACCGGACGTATTCTTGTGAACTCTCCTTCTACACACGGAGCAATCGGTGATATCTACAATACAAATATTCCTTCTCTGACTCTGGGCTGTGGATCTTATGGTCGCAACTCGGTATCACAGAACGTTACTGCTATCAACTTGATCAACGTGAAAAGGGTGAACCGTCGTAAAGTGAATATGCAATGGTTTAAAGTGCCGGATAAGATTTATTTTGAAAAGGATTCTACACAATACCTGACCAAAATGCCTGATATTACCCGTGTTGCTATTATCACTGACCCTATGATGGTTAAACTTGGATATGTAGAAAGAGTGGAACATTATTTGCGTCAACGCCAAACTCCGGTAGCCATTGAGGTCTTTTCGGAAGTTGAACCAGATCCTTCTACAACTACAGTTGAAAAAGGTACGGCTATGATGAACAGATTCAAGCCCGACTGCATCATCGCACTGGGCGGCGGTTCCCCAATGGACGCAGCTAAAGGAATGTGGTTGTTCTATGAACATCCAGATGCTGACTTTAACGGACTGAAACAGAAGTTCATGGATATTCGCAAACGCGTTTACAAGTTCCCTGTATTGGGTAACAAAGCGAAATTCGTTGCCATTCCAACAACTTCAGGTACAGGTTCGGAAGTAACATCATTCGCTGTTATCACTGACAAAACTGGTGAAAACCACATTAAATATCCGTTGGCTGATTATGAGCTTACTCCGGATGTTGCGATCATCGATCCAGTATTTGTTTACAGTCTGCCTAAAACAGCTGTTGCCGATACAGGTATGGACGTATTGACACATGCGATCGAAGCTTATGTATCTGTAATGGCTAGTGACTACACTGATGGTCTGGCTATCAAAGCTATTCAGTTGGTACACCAATACCTGATCAAATCAGCTTTGGAAGCCGATAAACTTGCCCGCGAAAAAATGCACAACGCATCGACGCTTGCTGGTATGGCATTCGCTAATGCTTTCCTGGGTATCAACCACAGCTTGGCGCATAAATGGGGCGGTCAATATCACACGGCTCACGGACGCACTAATGCCATCTTGCTACCGCACGTAATTCGTTACAATGCTAAGAAACCAACGAAGTTTGCTTCGTTCCCTAAATACTCGCATTTCATAGCTGACGAGCGTTATGCAGAAATTGCCCGCATTCTGGGATTGCCTGCTCGTACTACTGAAGAAGGCGTAAACAGCTTGATTAACATGATTCGCGATATGAATAAACAGTTGGGTATTGAAGAATCTTTCCAACAACTGGGCTTTGATCCAAAGGACTTCGAATCCAAGGTAGATTACTTGGCTGACAAAGCTTTTGAAGATCAATGCACGACTGCTAACCCTAAGCTTCCACTGGTTTCTGAACTGGCTGAAGTATACCGTGACGCATTCTACGGAAGATTTGAAAACTAATCAACTGTAATTCAGTAAATAATAAAGCACCATGAAATTGGATGAGAGTGACAAATATCACCGAAAAGGTGATATTTGTCACAGTCTTTTTTCAGAAAACAAACTAAAATGTATGTATAGACAAGGTCCCGGTTATGAAGTTTCGATTGTGAAAATTATTACAACCATTTCATATTCTTAGGGATCAAACAAGACGCGGGATTAACCTTCAAGCCTGCGATCTCACAAAAAAAATATAAATATAAATGGAGGGATTTAGCAATGTCGGTGATCGAAAAAGATGTACAAGAGGTTAAGTCGGGATGGCGCGGATTTACAAAAGGCAAATGGTCAAGAAAAGTAAACGTTAATGATTTTATTGAGAAGAACATTTTACCTTACCTAGGCAAGGAAGAATTTCTTGCAGGCGCAACTCACAATACCAAGGAACTTTGGAAACTTGTTTCCGAAATGACTAAGCAAGAAATTGCTAATGGTGGCGTTCTTGATGTGGATGTTAACACTGTATCCACCATTGTATCCCATAAACCTGGATACATTGACAAAGACAAGGAACAAATTGTCGGCGTTCAAACAGATGCACCTTTCAAACGTTCGATCCAACCATTTGGCGGTATTAAAATGATGATCGATGCTTGTAAAGCCTATGGCTTCGAGCTTCCACAAGAAATTGTTGACATGTTCACGAATATTCGCAAAACGCATAACCAAGGCGTGTTTGATGCATATACCAATGAGATGAGAGCAGTCCGCAAAGCAGGTATTATTACTGGTCTTCCTGATGCTTACGGCCGCGGTCGTATTATCGGTGACTACCGTCGTATAGCTCTTTACGGTATTGACTTCCTTGTTAAAGACAAGAAACAAGATCTTCTTAATCTTGAATTGGATTCCATGAGCGAAGATCTAATCCGTCTTCGTGAAGAAGTTTCCGAACAAATTCGTGCTCTTGGCGAACTTAAGAAAATGGCTGAAATGCATGGCTTCGATATTTCCAAGCCTGCTAACACAGCTAAAGAAGCTTTCCAATGGGTATACTTCGGCTACCTGGCAGCGATCAAAGAACAGAACGGTGCGGCAATGTCTCTTGGACGCGTATCCTCATTCCTTGATATCTATGTTGAACGGGATCTTGCTGAAGGCGTTCTGAGTGAAGAACAAGCACAAGAACTGGTTGACCATTTCGTAATGAAACTTCGTATTGTTAAGTTCCTACGTACACCTGATTACAACGATTTGTTCAGTGGTGACCCTACTTGGGTTACAGAATCCATTGGTGGTATGTCAGTTAACGGAGAAACTCGTGTTACGAAGAACAGTTTCCGCTTCTTGCACACTCTTTACAACCTGGGACCAGCACCAGAACCAAACCTTACTGTTCTGTGGTCTGAGAAATTGCCTGATGGCTTTAAGAAATTCTGTGCAAAGGTTTCAATTGAAACTAGTGCCATTCAATACGAGAACGATGATCTAATGCGTCCGATTTACGGCGATGATTACGGTATCGCTTGTTGTGTATCCGCAATGCGTATCGGTAAACAAATGCAGTTCTTTGGTGCTCGTGCCAACTTGGCAAAAGCATTGCTGTACGCAATAAACGGTGGTGTGGATGAAAAGTCCGGCGTACAAGTTGGACCTGAAATGCCGCGCATTACTTCCGATGTTCTTGATTATGATGAAGTAATGTTACGCTTCAAAGCAATGATGGAATGGCTTGCAAAGACTTATGTAAACACATTGAATGTTATTCACTATATGCATGACAAATATTCCTACGAACGTGTTGAAATGGCTTTACATGACCGTGATATTCTGCGGACAATGGCTTGTGGTATCGCTGGTCTGTCGGTTGCAGCTGACTCCCTGAGTGCTATCAAATTTGCTAAAGTAAAACCTATCCGTAACGAACAAGGAATTGCTATTGACTTCGCAACTGAAGGCGAATTCCCTTGCTACGGTAACAATGACGACGCTGTAGACAGCATTGCAGTAGAATTGGTAGAATCTTTCATGACTATGATTCGTAAACATCACACTTACCGTGATTCTCTGCCAACTCAATCAATACTGACAATTACTTCAAACGTAGTATACGGTAAGAAGACTGGTACTACTCCTGACGGACGTAAAAAAGGTGAACCATTTGCACCAGGTGCTAACCCAATGCACGGACGTGACAAGAAAGGTGCTTTGGCTTCCTTGAGCTCCGTAGCCAAATTGCCGTATGAAGATAGCATGGATGGTATCTCCAACACCTTCTCTATCGTGCCAAAAGCACTGGGTAAAGAAGAAGAAGGACGTAAATCCAACCTTGTATCTATGCTTGATGGATACTTTAACAGCAAAGGTCATCACCTGAATGTTAACGTATTTGCCCGCGAACAATTACTGGATGCTATGGAGCACCCAGAGAATTATCCGCAATTGACTATCCGCGTATCTGGCTATGCAGTTAACTTTGTTAAGCTGACTCGTGAGCAACAAATGGATGTAGTTACACGTACTTTCCATGGTGCAATGTAATTTAATTAATAATGATTTTAAATACGCAGTGAAATAGCTGCAAGGCCATACCGCCCTTGTCTCAAGGGCGGTATGATCTTGTTACAAGATAGTTAAAATTTTAAGCTTCTGGCCGCGATATTGGAGAAAAGCAGACTGTTATTCAATCGTGGAGAAAGGATGTCATCATATGGCTAAAGGACGCATACATTCCTTAGAAACCTTTGGAACCGTTGACGGCCCAGGTATTCGTTTTGTTCTTTTCATGCAAGGTTGCTTATTGAAATGTCAGTACTGTCATAATCCAGACACATGGGAATTGAATGATGGCAATGAAATGAGCCTTGAAGAGGTATTGGCTGAGATAGAACCATATCTGCATTACTACCGTTCATCAGGTGGCGGATTGACTGTATCGGGCGGAGAACCAACGCTACAAGCGCATTTTGTAAAAGAACTATTCACCGAAGTGAAGAAGCGCTGGAATTTGCATACTACGCTTGATACAAATGGCTATAACGAAGGCGATAAGATCAATGATTTGTTAGATGTTACTGATTTGGTGTTACTGGATTTGAAGCACATTGATGATGAAGCTCATATTAAGCTGACCGGTAAATCTAATGAACGTACATTGAAGCTTGCTCGTTGGTTGTCAGATCACAATCGTAAGATGTGGATTCGTCACGTCTATGTTCCTGGTATTCATAACCGCGAAGAGGACTTAATTAACTTGGGCCGCTTCATTGGGACCTTGAATGGCGTAGAGAAATTTGAGATCTTACCTTATCATCAAATGGGTATCTACAAATGGCAGAGTATGGGGAAACCGTATGAGCTGGAAGGTGTCCCATCTCCATCAGAAGAAGAAGTGCAACGTGCGTATCGGCTGATTGAAGAAGGACGCAAGCAGACTGCGCTGGTGTAATATATCCAGCATGGAATATAGTACGAGCCGTTCCAACAGTAGTTCATTACTGGGGGACGGCTCTTTTTTTGTTGAAAGATCGAACATGGAATTTATGAATTTATGTTAATTCTAATGTAAAGGTTTTATTACATAATCGGAGAATATTAAAGATGTGGAACGATGAGATTGAAGAATTTACGCTCATTATGTAATTTAAACTTACATAGTAAGTTATAAAAGATGATTGTCAACGCTTACATCAGAGTATTTTATCCCCTCTGTGGATGAATCTTAACCTTACGATAACAAAGATCATTTTCTATAATAAGAAGTGTAAAGGAAATCATAAATAGGGAGGGTCACCAACAATGAAAAAAAGTTTAACTATGCTTTTGTCTCTGATCTTCGTCACCTCTGCTTTATTGACTGGTTGTGGAAGCAACAATAATACAGCAAATAACGCAGAAGGAGACGCCACTGCGACCAACGGAGCGAACGCCACAAATGCGGTTGCAACAGAGGAACCTGTCAGCACTGAACCATTTGAAATGACGATTCGTCATACACAAGTGGGTGCAGACAAACAAAAACGTCTGGCCATCTTGGAGGATGTAGTAGGCAAAGTTCAAGCAGAGGTACCGGGTTTAACGTTCAAGCTGGATGGAGTAGATTCGGATGTGAATCGTAAAGAAAAACTCCGCGGTGAAATGGCGGCAGGGAACCCTCCGGAAATATTCGATCTATTCGGCAGTCCGGACTCCAAGATCTATGCCAAAGAAAGTAAATTGCTGGACCTCACACCTATTCTTGAAGAACTGGGCATAAAAGATAAATTCTCGAACCTGGACCCTTTTACTTATGAAGGTAAGATTTATGGATTGCCTATTGGCGGTTCCGGTGAAGGGTTCTTCTATAACAAAGAATATTATGCTAGCAAGGGCTGGCAGGCTCCAACTACCTTTGCAGAGCTTGAGAAACAGCTAGCTGAAATCAAGGCGGATGGCAAAGTGCCATTGGCTGGCGCGTCCAAAGCAGGTTGGGTACCGCTTATGCTGGCTAACCATTTATGGTCTCGCTATGCTGGACCGGATGTAACGGTTAAATTTGCTACAGGCGAAGCTAAGTGGAGTGACCCAGATGTAATTAAGGGCTTTGCGAAGTATAAAGAATGGATCGACAAAGGATATTTCAAAAAAGGCGAACTCGGCTTCGAGTATGCTGAATATACAACACAATTTACTAGTGGTGAAGCGATTCTGATGTATGACGGTACGTGGAAATCCTCCGTGTTTAAAGCCGGACAATCCGGTGAAGGTTTGATTGGCAAGGTAGGATTCTTCAATATCCCAGCAGTTGACGGTGGTGTTGGTGATCAGACGGCTCTGATGCGGGATGTTAATAACGGTTATGGCTTCTCAGCATCTGCAGAAAAGGATCCTCGTCAATTGGCGGCAGTGAAATCATTCATCAAAAATATGTTCAATGAAGAAATGCAACTGCGTGGACTTGTAGAAGATGGTGTACTGCCTGCTATGAAGATTGATCAAGCCGTATTGACTGCGAATATTACGGATGATCTGATGAGTGAAATTGTTGGTGTGCTTAATAATTCCAAGTCATCATTCCCAGCATTTGACTCTCTTGTTCAGGCCGATGTAACTACTGAAATCAGTAACATTCAAATTCAAAAGCTGATTGGTGGTCAGACTACTCCTGAGAAAATGGGCGCAGCTCTACAAAAGATTCAAGAGGAAGCAAACGCAGCAGTGGAATAGAAATATACGCAAACTGAATGTACCCTGGTGCTTGCTCCAGGGTACATTTTTTGAAATAAAAGAATTTATATGTTTCACGTAATAATTTATCCTTATATTTCTCGAAGAAACGGGTGCCGTCCATTTAAAGGACGGCGAAGCCGTTTCATCTTGAAATTATCCATCAACAGCGTCACAGCAATTGGAGGTAGTCATGAATAAAGCACTGAGAAATCCCCTAGTGTTCACCCTATTTATTATTCCCGGACTTATCTTGTTCCTAATGTTCTTTATTTATCCGATCTTTAGCTCCATCTATTATAGCTTTACTAGCTGGAACGGCGTTTCGGATACGGTCAAATATACCGGCCTCACTAATTTCAAAAAAGCGTTCGGGGATGAGCGCTTCTGGATTTCGGTCAAAAACAACGGCTGGTTTATTCTTTTCTCCATCTGTATACAGGTTCCTTTGATCGTATTCTTCTCTCTATTAATCGCTAATGTGAAGAAGCTAAAGGGCCTTTATAAAACGGCGGTATTTATGCCTTCTATCATGTCCACAGCGGTGATTGGCATACTTTGGGGCTTTATTTACGAGCCAAACATTGGCCTTTTTAACAAACTACTAGGGCTTGTTGGAATCGAGCCTATTTACTGGCTGTCAGATGAGCGCTTCGCCATGCTGTCCATACTGATCACGAACGCCTGGCAGTGGACCGGATTCTACATTGTAATGGTGCTGGCAGCGATTCTCTCCATCCCTGGTGAACTAGATGAAGCTGCAGCCATTGACGGCGCTACCGGCTTCCAGCGAGCCACACGCATCACTTTGCCGCTAATAGTTCCGATAATCTCCGTTGTGATTATGTTATCAATCGCGGGAGCGATGAAAGCGGCAGATATCGTTATCGTCATGACGAAGGGCGGGCCAGCCGGATCAACTGAGGTTATGGCGACTTATATGATTAAATATGCGATAACAAACTTTAAGTATGGGTACGGAAACTCCATCGCTGTCCTGATCTTTATGTTTACGTTGGTGGTTACAGCCCTTTATCAGCTGCTGGTTGCCCGGCGTACCGAAAGGATTGAATACTGATGCCACGTTTCCTGAAAAAGAGTTTGCCGCATGTCGTACTACTCTCGTATCTACTTGTCGTTCTTTTTCCGTTTCTGTTCGTATTGTTCTCGTCTGTAAAGAAAGATAATAATGCAATAGCATTGAATCCATTCGGCATTCCAAAGAATTTTGAATTCTCCAACTATGTGGAAGCTTGGGTGAATGCCAAGATTAGTACTTACTTTTTTAACAGTTTGTACATTTCTGTCCTGTCATCGGTAGTCGCTATATTGCTGGCATCCATGTTTGCTTTTGCGGTGACGCGAATGCGTCAAGGTAAATGGAATGGGATTCTTTTTACGATGGTACTGATTGGAATGCTTATTCCTAACAATGCGCTGATGCTGCCGATTTACACTATTGTGCGGAAGCTGCACATCTTAAACACGCACTGGGCACTAATCATTCCGTATATTGCCAATGCTATCCCGTTTACGATTATCATTTTGGCGGCCTTTATGCGTTCATTGCCTAGTGAAATAGAAGAAGCGGCAGTCATGGATGGGTTGAAGGCACCAGGTATCTTTGCTAAGATAATTGTACCTCTGACGGTTCCCGCCATGGTTACTGTATTCATAGTTAATTTCCTGGGAAATTGGAATGAATTCTTATTGGCCAATTATTTTCTTTCGAATGACGATCTGCGCACCCTTCCGGTAGGAATGGTCCAATTCCGCGATCAATATCAGATGAATTATGCACAAATGTCAGCGGGTATCGTCTATAGCGTGGTGCCGGTAATTATCATTTATGCTATTTTGCAGGAGAAAATTATTGAAGGTGTGACAGCGGGCGGCGTAAAAGGATAATCTTATTCACAGTCAGGAGCACTAGCCGATGAATTTGCGCTATAAATTATTTACGGCATTTCTGGGCCTGATTATCATCCCTCTGTTTATCCTTGGCATGTTTATGTTCTTTGTGACTTATAATTCAATAGAGAAGAAATATAGCCAGCAATCCGAATACTCGCTGAAAGCGATCAGCTACAGTATATCCAATGTATTTAAAGACATGGATAATGTTACGGATAACGGAATTGCAACCTCGGTATTTCATATGGCTCTCAGCGCAGAGGACCCTTCCAAACAGGATCTGACTGATGCTGAGCAGCTAAGCCTGAACGCCAGCCAGCGTAATTTTCGGAGCTTGTTATATAACCATCCTTCGATCAGCTACGCCTTTTTGTACAACTTTAGTGGAAAGGGCAGCTCAGAAATTGTTTCTATTTTTAATAAGGAGAATTTCCGTACGCTCCCGTATGACAAGTTCAAAGAAAGCAGTCTGTATAAGGAAGTTATGGCGCTGAATGGCGTGCCCAAATGGATTGCTCCGCATGAATATCCGGACTTAACGGGCGTTGAACCTGTATTTACGCAAATTAGGCTTATTAAGGAACTGAGTTTTTTTCAAAATATCGGTATTCTCGTAGTGCAGATCAAAAATTGGGAGTTCGAATCAATCTTTCGTAATTTAAAAATCGGCGATAGCAATCAGGATGTTTCGTTTATGCTCGTCAATGATGATGGTATGATTCTGTTTGATCCGGACAGGAAACTGGACGGACAGGATTTTCGATCATTTACAACAAAAGAAATTATGTTCAAACCGGGATTTCAGAGCTTCAAAACGCAGTTTGCCGGAGAAAAAAGTATTCTTTCCGTCTATCACCTCAAAGGATATCCTTGGAGTCTTGTGTCTACTACCTCATGGAACTCCTTATCGCGGGAGGTTACGGTTTTTGCCCGCTGGTTTGTCTTAGTAATCTTCCTCTGTTTTCTGGCTGCCGTAATCTTTAACTTGTTCTTTATGAACCGTATTACTGGTGGTATAGCGGTTATTGTCCGCTTTATGCGCCGGGTTGAGGATGGTGATCTTACTACACGTGTGGAAGAAAAAGGTAATGATGAGCTAACTCTTCTTGCCAAGGGCTTTAATGATCTGATGGACAAAATCAATGGTCTGTTCAACAGAATTCAGGTGGAGCAGCGGCGTAAGAACCAAGCTGAAATGCGCGTCCTGCAGGCGCAGATTAAACCGCATTTTTTGTTCAATACACTGGAATCTATTAATGTGCTGGCCGTGCAGAATGAAGGGCGTAAGGTTAGTGAAATGGTGTACAGATTAGCCAGTATACTGCGTATCAGTATTCAGGACAGAGACGAAATCACACTGGAAGAAGAAGTGAAGCATCTGCGTAATTATCTCGACATTCAAAAGTTTCGATTCGAGGATTTATTTGATTATGAGATTGATATTCCTGACGCTCTGTTGAGCTGTGGTATTCTGAAGCTTACGCTCCAACCGCTTGTGGAAAACAGTATCCAGCATGGCTTTGAAGGTATTGCCTATAAAGGAAAAGTGAAGGTTAAGGGCTGGGAAGAACAAGGAAACCTGATTCTGCGAATTGAAGATAATGGTATCGGAATGACATCATCTCAACTATCTATATTTCAATATATGGTGAATGATACACTTGAGCAGAAGGATGGCATTGAGCTGGTAAGCCGGATGAATCTTGAACGTCGGGGACTCGGCGTCCGCAGCGTAGCTGACCGCATACGCATTGAATACGGCGATAGGTACGGTATATTTATATGCTCCGCACCGGGTGAGGGGACTATGATCCAATGCGTCATACCTAAATACGAGCAGGGGGAAGACCATTATGCTAAAGGTATTACTGGTTGACGATGAAGCACCGATTCTGAACAACCTGAACAGGGTGCTGCCTTGGGAGGAGATGGGGATGGTTGTTTCTGGAATGGCACGCAGCGGTATGGAGGCTCTTCTTATCGCCGAAGAGCAGCAGCCGGATCTTGTGCTCTGTGATATTCGTATGCCGGTGATGGACGGTTTAACGTTCATCGGCAAGTTGCGGGAGATGGGCCTGGACAGTGAGGTGCTGCTCCTCAGTGGCTATCAGGAATTCGATTACGCGCGGGAAGCCATCCGTTTAGGTGTGAAAGAATATATCTGTAAGCCGATTCACTATGAAGAGCTTGGCGATAAAGTACGTGAGATCGGGGTGCAAATCCGCAGCAGGCAGTTTAAAGATAAGCTGTATAACAGTATTCCTTTATTTCAGGAAATACCGGCACTCGATCATGATTCTGTCAAAAAAACACCGGACCAGCAAATGAGTCTGGCTGCACAATATATTACTGAACGCTTGAATTCAGATATCGGCATTGAAGAAGTGGCGAATAAGATTGGGATCAGTAGCAGCTACTTTTGTCTGTTGTTCAAAAACCATTTTTCCATGACCTTTGTTGAATATGTGACGCTTCAGCGGATTGAAGCCGCCAAGTTTATGCTTGTGAATAGCGATAAGAGTATCACGGTTATTGGTACAGGTATCGGCTATCAGGAGCGGCGGTATTTTACCAAGGTGTTTCAGAAGCAGACGGGAATGTCTCCAAAGGAGTATCGGGAGCAGCATCGCGGGGCTGAAGCACGGTAAGTAAGTCGTATCATCACGGGGATCTGACCCGCCAACTAGCGGTGAAATATGAAGATGAAGGTGAAAGTTGACTCTTCTCCAGTTTGTAAAATGTCACACGATAACTTATCCTTATATTTCTCGAAGAAACGGTTGCCGTCTATAAAAGAATGGCGGAGCCGTTTCTTCTTGATTTCCACTAATGCCGCGTACGAAGTTCACTCCCTCACATAGATCCAACTAACCTTTAAATGTGAATTCTATTTTCATTTTATACTGAGTTAATCTTTTCTTTACATAACTGAAACTTTTTGGTGAATTGTGCGTCTAATACTATGTTTTGTTATAATGAACGTGGCAAAAACACACTGCCGCCCTTTTAAGGGCGGCTGCGTTTTTGCGGGGAATATGAGCAGAGTATAGAGAGATAGGTACTTTGTTATATTTTACAAATGGGAGCAGAAGGAGTCATACAATGAATTTCAAGAAAATTGCCTTAGTTGCGGTTTTGGCCGTTTCGCAGGTCGCCTCGGCAGTACCGGCTTTCGCCGTAGCTGCTAGTACTACAGTAGTACCTAATTCCACAGTTGCACTTGAAGCTACTCCTACGCCAGTTCTGGAGCCGGAGGCTACTGATCCACTGCCTAGTCTGCAACCTACCAGCGTCGTATCACCAACGGCAACACCGTTGCCTGTATCATCATCAATACCCACTGCAACACCAATGCCAACAGTAACACCAATGCCTACAGCTACACCAATACCAACAGTAACACCGATTATTAGTGCAACACCGGAAGCAACTATTCAACCCACACCATTTGCCGGTCAATCACTAAGCACATCAGGCAATAATCAACTTGTACTTTTGATGAACAGCAATAAAATGTATGCGAATGGCATCCTATATTTGGCTAATCAGCCGATGGCAGTTAAGAAAGGCGTATCCTACGTTTCCATCCGTGCTATGGTGGAACGGGTAGGTGTGAAATTCATTTACGACTACAAAACGAAGGAAACGATCGTTACTAGCGGAGATAATATCATGCGCTTTAAGACAGATAGCAAGATTTACACCGTTAATGGCAACAAGGTAACAATGAAAGGTCCAGCTTACCAATATAAGAATACATTTATGATTCCTTTGACGTCGATCACGGCGGCACTGGGTATTCCTTATACAGTCGATAATGTGAAGAAGCAGGTTATTCTTACATTGAACACCAAACCGACTGCATCATTCACTGTTCAGCCTACGGAAATCTATGCAGGTCAAACTACAGTGAATTTCATTACTTCCAGCTCTTCACCGAATGGAACAGCCATTGTCGATGAGCGTTGGGAAGGGAATAAGCAGACTATTTATGATCAACCCGGATTTTACGCAGTGACTTACTCCGTAATGGATGCGAACGGACAATGGAGTAACCCTTACACTGTCACTATTAACGTTATTCAACCTAATCAACCTCCGGTTGCCAACTTCACCACGGACAAGGATGAGTATAAAATGGGCGAGCCGGTAACGATAACCGACCTTAGCTCCGATCCTGAAGGCGATGTGTTGACGACCGAGTGGATGAACCGCTCATTGGCTTTCTTTAATCCGGGCCCGCTTTCGATTCAATTGAAGGTGACCGATACGCATGGCCTAAGCAGTATTTTTGAGAAGACAATTAATATCACGACTGAACAATTGTATACCAGGGAAGAGGTGGAGAAGCTGTTCACTCCTCAGGGTGATGTTCTGACTAGTGACGGCGGCATAATCCCTGCCTTACCTAACTTGACCTATAACCTTTCATCAGAGCCCTATACACTGATCCGCAGCAACAGCCCGGAGACTGTTAATACCGAGGGCGTTCTGTATCGTGAAACTGCATTTGGAGCGACACGCTTTCTGGTTCATCACAAGAATAATATGAGCACAAGACAGAAAGTATATATTATTGCAACAAACAACAACCTGTACCCAACGACGATTACTACGCAATATGTAGGATTTGCAGGTCCTGCCTCATCGCCTGAATACACAGGTAAAATTTCGGTGTTGAAGTATTACAGTTCATTACTTAATGGTGGGAATATTGGCAGCGTAACGCTGCAGCCGGGCGAAAGTGTACCCATTTTGACTGACACCAGCAAGATCGCGATGAAACCGGGAGAAATCATCTCTCTCAGCGCAGATTTGTTCAGTGATTATCCTGTGCAATATAACGTAATCATGGTCGAGCAGACTAAGGACCCTCTGGTTGCACTGCCAACGCTGCCCGTTCTGGACCGTGACGGTATACACAACCGCGGTACCTATCCGGATTCAACACGCATTATTAACGTTACTGATGTAGTGGGAACAACCCAATCCAAGCTTTTGCTTGGTGATAATAAAAGCGATCTAAATCTGATCGGTGTAGATCCTATGAATGGCACCGAAGCCTCCAATTCTGGTAACTTTGGCGTCTTGTACAAGATTAAGCTTGATCGCGTTGCACCTAATACACTGATTACATTTAACCCGCGCGGTGGTAACTACCTTGGGTCTGTAGTCGCGAATGGAACGATTGTGAACCTGCAAAACAAGGGAAGTTTAGCGAACGCGGACATGAGTGCTGTGGTATACCGCACTGGCCAATACGAAACTTCGGTTGAATTGATGTTTACGGTCGCTTCGGGAAGCAACCTGCCCGTAAACTTTGTCTTTACACCACTTCCGGCCTTGAAGTAAGTTACTTCAGGCTTAAGTGAAAATAATAATTCTCGAGCTTATCATAAGAGCCCTGACAAGTGTTCCGTAATGGAATGCCTGTCAGGGTTTTATAATGTTCAATACGTTGTAAAGGTGCTGCGCTTCATTGACGGGGCTTTTGTTTTGGGGCATTATAAAGAGAGTGTTATACAAATGAACTTATGTTATGGGAGATGAGCGTATGCTGTCGACAGAACAAATATTGGAAACCATGTCGGGGCAGGGACTGCGAATCACCGATCAGCGCAAAACGCTTGCCAACTTATTCGGCGAGAATGAGGGATATTTGTCAGCGAAGGATGTTTATGAGCATATGGGCCGTAAATACAGCGGGCTTAGCTTTGATACGGTGTACCGCAACCTGCGTGTAATGGAAGAGCTGGGTGTGCTGGAGCAAGTGGTCTTTGAAGATGGAGTGAAATTCAAAGGGAGCTGCAATCAGGACCATCACCATCACCATATGAT
Source organism: Paenibacillus monticola (assembly GCF_009664975.1). GTDB lineage: Bacteria > Bacillota > Bacilli > Paenibacillales > Paenibacillaceae > Paenibacillus_AQ > Paenibacillus_AQ monticola. The sequence continues at coordinate 452,602 of NZ_WJXB01000003.1, read as the reverse complement.
CTGTCTTCAATGCCAGAAGACCTACCCGATTAATTTCTGCCCGATGAATTTAACGGATGCTCCTGACCAGTTCCGGGTAGTAAAGCATAAATTTGAGGTGTTCGGTTATTGCAAGGATTGTGAAGAGAACCGGGATGAAGAGACTGTCGCTGTGGCACATAGCAAAGAGGGTCAATAAGAATGACAATCGGACGCAGAACGATTCAGGCTCCAATCCGTGTATATCGCAAGTTTATTTCGCCAATTAAGCCGGCGACCTGCCGTTTCTATCCAACCTGCTCCGCTTATGCGCTGGAGGCGATTGAGGTCCATGGTCCACTTAAGGGCTCGTGGCTTGCTGCAAAGCGGATATCGAGATGTCATCCATTCCATCCTGGAGGGCTTGATCCAGTACCGCCACTGAAAGAGAAGACTCCCAAGGAGAGTAATATTCGTACAACTTGACACGGAGGCCTCTCTTTGGTTATATTTTCAATAATAGTATGAATTCCGAGGAACGGATGAGTAGATCGGAACGTCCATTGCAGAGAGCCGGGAAATTGCTGCAAGCCGGTATGGAAAGTTGGATTGAATATGGTCCGGGAGGAACTGTCTTCGAGCGTCAACCCGCTAAGTACGGTTTACGTAAGAGGACGGCGTGATCCAGCGTTAATGGACAGTTCTCCTAAGCGGGAACTGGCGAAGCCTGTGCTCTGTGAAGAGACAGGAAATTTGGGTGGTATCGCGTGAGTTCAACTCTCGCCCCATTATAGGGGGCGGGAGTTTTTTGTCTTTTTCAGAGAAGAAGGGATGATTACCTATGAGTGAGAAGAAAACATTTTATTTAACAACACCGATTTATTATCCGAGCGACAAGCTGCATATCGGACATGCGTATTCAACTGTGGCAGGAGATGCAATGGCTCGCTATAAACGCCTGCGCGGTTATGAGGTGCGTTACTTGACTGGTACAGATGAGCATGGGCAAAAGATTGAACGCAAGGCAGAAGAAGCCGGGAAGACCCCTCAGCAGTTTGTAGATGATATTGTGGTTGGCATTAAGGATCTGTGGCACAAGCTGGACATCTCCAATGACGACTTTATCCGTACAACAGAAGAGCGTCACAAAAAAGTAGTGCAGGATATCTTTGATCGGTTGCTAAAGCAAGGCGATATTTATAAAGGTGAATATGAAGGCTGGTATTGTATTTCGGATGAAACCTTTTACACAGAAACGCAATTGGTTGATATTGAGCGTGATGCTGAAGGGAACATTACCGGTGGTAAAAGCCCGGACAGTGGTCATCCCGTTGAACTGGTGAAGGAAGCAAGTTATTTCTTCCGGATGAGCAAATATGCTGATCGGCTGCTACAGTATTATGAGGATAATCCAGAGTTTATTTTGCCGGAATCCCGTAAGAACGAAATGATCAACAACTTTATTAAGCCAGGTCTGGAAGATCTTTCGGTCTCTCGAACGACTTTCGATTGGGGAGTTAAGGTCAAGGGTGACGAGAAACATGTCGTCTATGTGTGGATAGATGCGCTGACTAACTATATTACCGCCTTGGGTTACGGTTCCGAGGATCGTAGTTTGTATGATAAATTCTGGCCAGCGGATGTGCATATTGTCGGCAAGGAAATTGTCCGCTTCCACACCATCTATTGGCCGATCATTATGATGGCGCTAGGCGAGCCGCTTCCGAAAAAAGTATTCGCACACGGCTGGCTGCTGATGAAGGAAGGCAAAATGTCCAAATCCAAGGGAAATGTCGTTGATCCAGTAACCTTGATTGACCGTTATGGCTTAGATGCCCTACGATATTACTTACTGCGCGAGGTACCATTTGGTTCGGATGGAACCTTCACCCCTGAGAGCTTTGTGGACCGGATTAACTTTGATCTAGCCAATGATCTGGGTAACCTACTGAACCGCACAGGGGCGATGGTTGAGAAGTATTTCGACGGTGTGCTTCCGGCCTATGAGGGAAATGTAACAGCATTCGATGGTGAACTTGAGGTTATGGCACAAAGTACTTATACCAAAGTAGAAGAAGCGATGGAAAAAATGGAATTCTCCGTGGCGCTGGCTGCTATTGGGGCATTCATTAGCCGCACAAATAAATATATTGATGAGACTCAGCCTTGGATTCTTGCCAAGGACGAGAGTAGAAGTGCTGAGCTGGCTTCGGTCATGAGACATCTTGTGGAAGGACTGCGTACAGCATCTATTCTGCTGCAGCCATTCTTGACAGAAGCACCAGCGAAGATCTGGGAGCAGCTTGGCATTGAGCCTGGTGAACTGACAACCTGGGACAGCGGCAGAACCTTTGGGTTGCTTGCGGCTGGAACAAAGCTTACGAAGGGTAATCCAATCTTTCCGCGTCTGGATGTGGAGCAAGAGGTTGCTTTTATTGCTGAGGCTATGGGTGGAGCTGGTAAAGCAGCCGTTGAAACAGCAGAAACAGCCGCTGAGCCAGCTGCAATTGAAGGCGGCGCTGCTGCTGCGGTGACTTCCGAACCGGAGGAAGAGCATAAAGAAGAAATCGGCATCGATGATTTTGCCAAAGTTGAACTACGGGTAGCACAGGTTATTTCGGCTGAGCCGGTTAAGAAAACGGATAAGCTGATGAAGCTGCAACTGGATCTTGGCTATGAGCAGCGTCAGGTTGTCTCCGGTATTGCCAAGTTCTACACACCGGAAGAGCTAGTAGGGCGCAAAGTGATCTGCATCGTGAACCTGAAGCCAGTGAAGCTGCGCGGTGAACTGTCGCAAGGGATGATTCTCGCAGCCTCCAAGGGTGATCAGCTCACCATTGCCACTGTTCCGGATAATATGCCTAACGGGGCTATTGTGAAGTAAAGCTAAATATATTAGCGTTGAAGAATAGTTGTTTGAGAAGGGGAATGCCTGATAAGCCGGAGAAGCGGCCGGTCGGCGTTCCTTTTTTCAAAGATATAGCGTGATTTCTCCTTCGGGTTGACTTATCGTAACGATTACTATTATAATTTCACTAGTAAAATTTACGATTTAAGGAGTCGATAGTTATTATGGTTTTGAAATTTTCACGCAAGGGTCTGCTAATGCTTGCCTTGATGCTGGTCGTAGTGCTTGCTGGATGCGGTGCAAAGAGCGGTGGCAGTATTGTTGAGGGCAAAGTGAACGTAGTGACCACTTTTTATCCTATATATGAATTCACTCAGGAGATCGGCGGCGCAGATATTCATGTGATCAATCTGCTTCCGGTTGGTGTGGAGCCACATGATTGGACTCCGCGTAGTCAGGACATTATTAACACCTCCAAAGCGCAGCTATTCCTTTATAACGGTGCAGGGCTGGAGGGTTGGGTTCCTAATTTTTTGAAGGGGCTTGAGAGTGGCAGCAAGGTTCAGACGGTTGAAGTGAGTCATGGGGTTGAATATATTATGACCGATGAGGCAACGGATAATAATGACACCCTGCATACCGATCCTCATACTTGGGTTAGCCCGAAGTCGGCGCTGATTATGGCCGCGAATATAAAAGACAGTCTGCAGAGCGTTGATCCCGAACATAAGGCAGGATACGAAGAGCGCTACAATCAGCTTGCTGAGAAATTGCAGGCACTTGACAGCAAATTTCAGACAGAGCTTGCGAAGCAGCCTAATCATGAAATTGTCGTTTCCCATCAGGCCTTTGCTTACCTTGCCCGTGACTATGGCTTGACTCAGCATGCCATAATGGGATTATCACCTGACGCAGAGCCACGCGGACAGGACATGGTTGCGCTGACGGATCTGGTCAAGAAGGAAGGCATCAAATATATCTTTTTCGAAGAGCTTGTCTCGGATAAGATGGCTAAGACGCTGGCGGCTGAAGCGGGCGTATCTACAATGGTGCTCAATCCCGTAGAGGGACTTACCCAGAAACAGGAAAAAAATGGTGACAATTACTTCACGCTGATGGAGAAAAATTTGCAAAATCTGATTCTGGCTTTACAATAAAAAGGAAAGTAATAGTGAAAGGCGGTAGTTAATCATGGAATCGTTATCCTTGGACTGCCATCAGCATATAATTGAAATAGAGGATCTGTCCTTTTCCTATGGGGAGCAAAAGGTAATTTCCGATCTGAACTATACTGTGAAAGAACGGGATTTTCTAGGCATTATCGGTTCAAATGGTGCTGGCAAGACGACACTGTTGAAGATGATCGTTGGTTTGCTGCCAGCGACTAGCGGGGAGATCAAATTATTCGGTCACCCGGTGCGTAAATTCAAGGATTGGGAACGGATCGGTTATGTTCCGCAGAAGAATGCTTTTAATCCGTTATTTCCGGCAACGGTGCGCGAAGTCGTGTTATCCGGCTTGTACAACAACAAGAATCTGATTCGCAGAGTTACGCGGACCCAGCAACGCCAATGCTTGGATGCGCTTGAAGTAATGAAGATACAGGATATCGCCGACAAAAGAGTAGGCCAGCTGTCCGGTGGTCAGCAGCAGCGTGTATTCCTGGCGCGCGCCCTGATCAACCATCCTGATCTGCTGATTCTGGACGAACCTACAGTAGGCATTGATGCAGAGACCCAAGCCGGATTCTTCGAGCTGATTATGCATATGCATGCTCATCATCATATGACCTTCCTGATGGTCTCACATGATATCGATATGATCAAAAATTATTTGGGTCATGAACCAGTACAAAGCAACGGCAAAATAAATTTCTATTCCCGTCACTCTCATGAGGTGCAGGATTGTGTAGTAGATAACTTGCAGCATACGTTTACTTAAGCGCTGCGTTTGATGGAATGCAATCGAGAATAATTAGATGAGATTACTGCCTCTAATTCGAGCAATTATCACCGTTAGGGATATTTAACATGATTTATTGTCGTTAATTCCGTAGATTATAGCTCTAGACAGTAGAAATAGCTAAATTAGCGGCACAATATGCTTCTATATTAAGAAAGTTATCTTTTTGGAGCGAATTAACGGTATTTTTTGCTGCTAAACATCTGAAATGATTATCTGCCACTGTCACTCGTAGTTAGTCATGATAGTTTGCCGGGCGCAGCCCATCTTTTGATCTGTATGGGTCATCCATAGTACAACATAGGATGGCCCTGTCTTTTGATCTTGGTCTTTAGTCTTGGTCTTTAGTCTTGGTCTTTAGTCTTGGTCTTTAGTCTTGGTCTTTAGTCTTGGTCTTTAGTCTTGGTCTTTAGTCTTGGTCTTTAGCCTTAGATCTTGATCTTAGTCCTTGATCTTAGCCCTTCACGAGCTAGACACAGCCCAACGTTAAGCGTGTCCCGTCAGGGACGAAAGCGATCCCCCTCCATAGTTACTTAACACCAGAATCCTGCCCTCCCACGCTAGTTGCACTTAGCGGGAGTCCAGAGGGTGCAACCCTTGGAGCCCTCCCTTGGAAGGGAGGGTTTGGGAGGGATCGAAAAAGGTTCGTAAAAGGTTCGAAAGCAGTTAGTAATCGAAGGAGAATTAATTTGGAAATCCTATTTAGTGATTTTTTTCAGCGGGCGCTTGCCGGCGGACTGTTGATTGGTATTACGGCGCCGCTTATAGGCGTTTTTCTCGTGCTTAGACGGCTGTCCATGATTGGGGATACGCTGGCGCATGTAACAATAGCCGGTGTGGCGCTTGGTTTTTTGACTGGCTTTTATCCACTTGGAGCGGGTCTGATATTTGCGGTAGCGGCATCCTTTGGGATTGAGAAGCTTCGCAAGGCTTACAAAAGCTACGCCGAGCTATCGATCGCGATCATCATGTCGGGTGGAGTAGCGTTGGCCTCCCTCTTTTTTACCTTGGGGAAGGGGTATAATGCAGATGTCATGAGCTATCTGTTCGGTAGTATTTATACACTCGACAATACCGACCTCATCGTAGTGGGAATCGTAACTATAACTGTGGTTGTAGTAGTGACGTTATTTTTTAAGGAATTTTTTCTGCTTAGCTTTGAGGAGGATGCTGCCAGTGTCAGTGGGTTGCCTGTAAAGGTGCTCAATATGCTGATTACGGTTCTGACAGCACTGGTTATCAGCACCGCAATCAAGATAGTAGGTTCTTTGCTCGTGTCAGCCCTGCTTACCGTTCCGGTAGCCATCAGCCTTTTGTTGGCCCGCAGCTTTAAATCAACCGTAGTTTTGTCTGTGATCATAGCAGAAATTGCTGTTGTAGGTGGCCTCGTTGTGGCTGGAATCTGGAATTTGGCTCCAGGGGCGACGATCGTCCTGCTGCTGATTGCCCTTCTGATATTGACCTTGGTCGGTAAAAAAGGATTGCCCGCCTAAAAGGATGTAGACTTGAACGAAGTGACTTGAACCCTAAGAAGGAGAGCTGCCACTTTGTCTAACATTAATGTTGGAATAGCGTTTGCTGCCGGGTTGGCGTCATTTATTTCTCCCTGCTGTCTGCCGCTTTATCCCTCTTATCTGTCTTATATCACCGGTCTATCCGTGCAGCAATTAAAGTCAGGCAGCAATACAAAAGAGGTCCGCTTTAAGACCCTTACACATACGTTGGCATTTATATTGGGATTCTCCGTAGTCTTTTATACGCTCGGATTCGGGGCCGGGCTCTTTGGGCAATTTTTTAATGGGCAACGTGAATTGATCCGCCAGCTATCAGCTATTCTTATTATCGCAATGGGACTGTTTCTGTTGGGCGTATTTCAGCCACATTTCCTGCTGCGTGAACGTAAGCTAGATTTAAAATGGAAGCCTGCAGGCTATGTTGGATCTTTTATATTTGGGATTGGCTTCTCGGCTGGCTGGTCACCCTGTATTGGACCGATTCTGACAGCAATTATCGCCCTTTCGGCAAGTGAACCAGGGACATGGTTTGCTCTGATTACGGCTTACAGCGTTGGGTTTGCACTGCCTTTTTTTGTCTTGGCCTTCTTCCTTGGTGGGGCACGACGTATCCTTAAATACTCCAACCTGCTGATGAAGCTCGGCGGTGGGCTTATGATATTGATGGGATTCCTGTTATTTACGGATCAAATGTTCCGGATTACAGTCTGGTTGCAGGGCATTACCCCGGAATGGCTGAAATTCTGATTGACAGTAGAACTGCTTTTAGGTAAAATAGTCAATTCCTGCTTCTGGGAAATGTTCGAAAATCCGCTCTGTAATATACTCGCGCAGGGCGGTTTGCTGTTCGTCTGGATATACATATTTATTTTGCCCCCAGCGGCCCCATTTCTTTTTGCGCTTCTCAATATCCATCTCCAGCTTGGATTTAGGGTAGCGCTTCTCGATCAGAGTTTTGGCCGTTTTGGTGAAGCGATGCTGGATAAGCTCGAAAGTCAGGCCTTTACCTATCTCTGGCGGCAGTGTTCGTGCTAATTGAGCTAGCAGCTCTCCGTAGCCTTCCTCCCAGCCGTCATACCAGATGATGGGGGCAATGATGAAGCCAAGTGGATAGCCAGCGCGAGCGACCTTCCCTGCAGCCTCAATTCGTTCCTCGAACCGGGAGGTGGCGGGCTCGAAATTTCGAATGACATAATCGGCGTTTATGCTGAAGCGTATTCTAGTATGACCCTTGTGTTGTAAAGTAAGCAGAGGCTCAACATGCTGGTATTTGGTCACGAAGCGAAGCCGGCCCAGCGGTTCTTCAGCCATAAAGTTGATTAGCTCCTCCAGTGATCCAGTGATATGCTCCAGTCCGAGTGGGTCAGAAGTACAAGCTGCTTCAAAAGTCGTGATTTCCGGTGCCCGTTCTTCGATATAGCGCTTAGCTGCGTCGATTACGTCTCCTGTGTTCACATATACACGGATGTAAGGCTTTGCGCCCAAGGTGGTCTGCAGATAGCAATAATGGCAATGGCCCATGCAGCCGGTGGCGATAGGGATCGCGTAATCGGCGGATGGCTTGGATTGGTCAAAAGTTAATGTCTTGCGCAGGCCGACAACTAGCGTTCTTTTGGCAATCTTGTATTGCTCCGATTCCGTTTCGCCTGGTAAATTGGTGATGCGGTTATGTGACGTTGTCATTCGATAGGGAATGTTTTGAGCTTTCACCCACTCCATAATTCGTTCGCCTTTAGGGTAATTCAGGGCGTCGGGTTCGAAGAACACAAGCTCGGGAATGAAAAGACCCGTTGCCTTTCTTGGTTTCTTGAGGGTAGGCTGTACGGGCGTTACAACAGACATGAGATCACACTCCTTAGGAATGAGGATAATGATATTGTGCCATTACTTAGCCGCATGAAACCTTGGTAATCCTATACAGGAGATGAGGGGTTTGCTCCCCGGGACTTGCCAAGGGGCGGCAGAAACATGTATCATTGTTAGAGCAAGGTTTGGCTAAGGCGCCATGCTCATTATAGAAAAGAGGTAAAATTTGATGCCAACACCCAGCATGGAGGATTATTTGGAGCGCATATACAAGCTCATAGATGAGAAGGGTTATGCGCGGGTCTCGGATATTGCCGAGGGATTGGAAGTCCACCCCTCTTCTGTGACCAAGATGATCCAAAAACTGGATAAGGACGAATATCTCATCTATGAGAAATATCGTGGGCTTGTCCTAACCAATAAAGGGAAAAAAGTAGGGAAACGGCTCGTGGATCGTCATCAGCTGTTGGAGGAATTTCTGGGTCTGATCGGAGTTCAGCCCGAGCATATCTATCAGGATGTGGAAGGAATAGAGCATCATTTGAGTTGGGATTCCATTACACGAATCGAAACATTGGTGGAATATTTCCGCAGAGATGAAACACGTCTACAGTCGTTATATGATATTCACCTTGAGTTGGTTAGCGATTCATAAACAGGTATAATAGTTGCTATTTCTGTTAAAACCGCAACCTTTTTCCTTTATTTACGTCAAAACGGATACCGTTCTTTTTTTGGAATCTTAAAAGAAAGCAGCTTCAAGCTTACTTTTAAGTATTTCTGATGAGAAACAGTTACCGTCCATATAAGGTCGGCATCAGCCGTTTCTTGTATGGATGGTAACTGTTTTTTATTTTTAAACACCAATTCTTACTACCTGGAGGAGAAAAGATGAACTATCGTAAATGGATGTTAGGCTTGCTGGTGATCTTGTTGTGCTTGCCGATGTGGTCTTCCGGTGCACGTGCAGCAACGCTACAGATCACGATCGAACTGGATGGAGAGACACTGGTCAGTGATGTGCCTCCCTATATCACAACTTCCAATGTAACGATGGTGCCAATCAGTGTAATTAGTAAGGGATTGAGTGCCGGTGTAGACTGGAATCAGAGCACAAAGGCCGTCACGATTACTAAAGGGGATACAGTCCTCAAGCTGACCAGCGGCCAGCAATTTGCGTTTGTGAATGAGACATCAGTTGCCCTTGAGACTTCGGTGCAAATCAAGCAGGGTCGGGTGATGGTGCCGCTTCGTTTTGTAAGTGAGCAATTGGGACTACAGGTCATTTGGAATCAGGCTGCCAAACACATAGCCTTGTATTCTAATGTTGAGCCGCCACAGGCGGCAGATCCGCAGACGCCTACCTTGCCCGTTACGCCAACGGTTCCGACTCCTAGTGCGCCATCGATACCGTCTGTACCAGGTACGAAGACTGGTAAAGCCATGAAGGGCGCCTGGATCTCCACAGTGTTCAATTTGGATTGGCCTTCTGTCTCTTCAGCAAGCAAGGCCGATAAGCAAAAGCAGGAGTTCGATAGCTTGCTGGACAAGCTGAAGGCAGTCGGCTTTAATGCCGTTTTTGTTCAGGTAAGACCCTCAGCGGACAGCCTGTATCCTTCGACACTGGTACCTTGGTCCAAAGTGTTGACAGGAACTCAGGACAAGGATCCTGGCTATGATCCGCTGGAATATATGGTAAGTGCAGCACATGCCCGCGGTTTGGAATTTCATGCCTGGTTCAATCCCTTCCGTGCGACTACGGATTCCTCTGCTGCGACTTTAGCTTCGCTCGCGAGCAATCATATTGTTAAAACACATCCGGATTGGATAGTTACTTCAGGAGGCAAAAAGTACATAAATCCGGGGATTCCACAGGCGCGCCAGAGCATTATCGACACTGTGATGGAGGTCGTTAATGGCTATGATATTGATGGTGTGCATTTAGATGATTACTTCTATCCTTCAGACAGTTCCTTTGCGGATGACGTTGCCTATCAGACCTACAACTCAAAAGCGATATCCTCCAAGGAGAATTGGCGCCGCGATAATATTAATGAATTTGTTCACGAGCTGGGCACGGAAATTCATGCAGCCAAACCTTCCGTTTCTTATGGCATCAGTCCCTTTGGTGTATGGCGGAATAAAAAGACAGACAGCACTGGCTCCGATACAACGGCGGGGGTATCTGCTTACGACAATATGTATGCGGATGTGCGGACATGGATTAAAGAAGGTTGGATCGACTATGTCGCCCCACAAATCTATTGGAGTCTTTCCTTTAGTGCGGCACGCTACGACAAGCTGGTGGATTGGTGGGTCCAAGAGGTAGCGGATACTAACGTGGAGTTATACATCGGTCAAGCGGCTTATAAAGTCGGAGCGAGTGATCAGAGCGCCGAATGGCAAAGCGGCCAGCAGATCATTAACCAGCTGAAATATAATGAGAAATACGATGAGGTTGGCGGAAGCATTATGTTTAGAGCCAATGATATTGTGGTCCGGAATCCCTTTGGACTTGCCAGTCTGTTAACCTTTTATAATAAGTCATGAAATATCCCCCGTGCTCATAGATAAGCAATAGAATCTATGGGAACGGGGGATGTGTGTTTATGGAGATTAACGCGGTGTTTGAAGGTGGAGGTGTGAAGGGAATATCGCTCGCAGGAGCCGTAGAAGCAACAGAAAGGGCGGGTCGTACTTTTAAAAGAGTAGCAGGAACCTCCTCGGGCTCCATCATAGCCTCTTTGCTGGCTGCAGGTTATGACGGCAAGGAGATGAGCCGGATCATTCGAGGCACGTCCTTTACTGCATTTCTGAAAAGGGCACCGGTCTACAACACTCCCATTGTTGGTCCTGCACTACGAGTAATCACGAAGAAAGGGCTATATTCTGGTGAAGCACTGGAGTCGTGGATACATGGCATTTTGCAGAAAAAAGGGATTGTAACCTTCAGCGACCTGCCCCGTGGCAAGCTATCCATTATTGCCTCCGATATTACGAACGGTCGGATTCTAGTCCTGCCGGAAGGGCTGGAGGAGTATGGAATATCTCCCGACCATTTTGAGGTAGCTAAGGCTGTGCGCATAAGCTGCAGCATTCCCTACTTTTTCGACCCGGTCATGCTGCGACTGAGTGGGCAGGCGGCTAAGGGGAAATCCTTTATGGAGCAATTTGTATATCTTGTGGACGGCGGACTATTAAGCAATTTCCCGCTCTGGTTGTTCGATGAGAAGAAAGAGGGAGCTAAAAGTCCTGCTGGAATCCCCACTGTGGGCTATCAGATGATCGGTAAGGCTGCCCCGCAGCCCCATAAGATTACAGGTCCATTCAGTATGCTGGAGGCCATGGTGGAGACTATGCTGTCGGCTCACGACGAACGTTACATTGAACAAGAGAAATTTGTGCGCAGCGTCAAGATTTCTACGCTGGGAATCGCCACAACCGAATTCAATATCACACCTGCTCAAAGTGATGCGCTATATGCTGCGGGAGTGAAGGCTGGAGAGGATTTTTTCCGGGAATGGCGGCCGCGCTAATATAATCTTTTACGAAAAAAAAGGCATCTCTCACGTCTGAACAACGTGAGGATGCCTTTTAAGCTTTAGTGATATTTCGGTAAATTCTCATCGTTCTTCCCTTTACTGCCTTCGATCACCTGGAAAGGATAGCTTTTACGTTTGCCAGAGGTACCCTGGCCCTTACGTTTGCCGGCCACCTTAGCCATAGTCTTCTGTGAAGGCTTGACTTGTGTCTTCGATCCGCTGCTGCTAGTGCTGCGTGCAGATCGTGCCGGAGCTATTTTGTAGGCATAAAAAACAACCGCAAGCAGCAGCAAGGGGAATAATAAATTCCTTAGCGAACCAATGCCTTGATCCAAGAGCCCTGTTAAAAAACCCACTATTGCGAGTGCCACTGCACTCCAGAATATTAAAGCATGTCTGATCAAAAGGGCCTCATCCTTTCGCAGGATCCAATATGACGCCTGACACACTTGCCTCCGTATAACCTCTAGCTTCAATCTCAGCATCAAGCTCACGCATACGATTGAAGGAAGCGATGGATACTTCCAACTGTTCCTCATTGGGTTCTTTGGTTGTGAGCAACTGTAGCCACAATCCAGGATAGCCCAGATACTTCAGACCCGGAATACCCTTCACAGCATTAGTTCCTTTTAAGACCTCAAAGGATATACCAATGACAACCGGAATCAGAACAATTCGTTGCAATACCCGCTCCATAAGATTATCCCAAGGAATTACCGAGTAAATAATAACGCCCAGTATAATGGTCAGCATCATAAAGCTGCTTCCGCATCGGTAATGCAAACGGCTGTACTTCTGTACTTTGCTTGGGATCAGTTCTTCACCAGCCTCAAAGGCGCTGATAACCTTATGCTCGGCTCCGTGATACTGAAACAACCGTTTGATAACAGGGGTCTGGGAGATACCCCATAAATAAACTAACAGCAGCAACAGTTTAATACCACCCTCTACGAGGTTGTGCAGAATATAGTTATCAAAAACATTCTTGAATAAAAAATCTTCAACGAATACCGGCACAAGCGTGAAAATGACCTTTCCGATCAGAAAAGAGAGAATCCCCATGACGGCTACGCCAAAAATCATTCCAAGACTCCAGCCCTCATCTTTTTTCTTCTGCTTCTCAATCTGCTTGGCTCGATCCTCTGGCTCCACTTCATCATCGGCATAGGCTTCCGCTGAATAATTCAGGTGCTTGGAGCCTTTGGCGCTGGAATCTATAATACTGACAATGCCGCGAAGCAGTGGAATCTTGCGCAGTTTAATGACCCAGCTCTTATCGCTCTTCGGCACCTCCAAAAATGTGATTTCCTGATTCTTCCGCCGTACGGCTGTTACGTTAATGTGCTTGCCGCCGAACATAACGCCTTCGATAACGGCTTGGCCGCCGTAACTTGGAGTTTCTTGGGACAACCCATTCACCTTCCTGTAATTAAAATGGTTTATATATAATTCATTGTAACTAATTTTTGACTGTATTACTAGTTGGATTGGCTTTTGCTGTACATACTAGTTGTTAGAGAGATCAAGAGGCCATTCGTGGTAACTATAAATGAAAGTGAGGTTGCCCTATGAGTAAGTCACATCAACAGAAATCCGATCCTACCAACCCCTGGATATTTGCTTTGGAGTTAGGTTATTTTGCAGGTCTAATATGGGGAGGGGCCCGCTGGCTCATGTATACCTTACATTTTACCAAGGTCATCCCCGGTTTTTTGGCAGAGCCCTTTTTTAAGCATGATTTCTTGATGACTCCAGCAGGGCATCTGCTTGGATATTTATTTTTTATCGGATTCTCAGTAGTGGTATCCTTACTGTATGTGCTTATCCTGCGCAAACTGAAGGGGCCTTGGCCTGGAATGATATATGGGGTTCTCTGGTGGTCGGTTTTATTTCTGGCAGGATCGCAATACTTCCTGATGCAGCGGCCATTCCGGCTGCCTTGGAACTCTATTATCAGTGAATTTTGTGTCTTTTTGCTCTGGGGACTGTTCATTGGCTACACGGCAGCCATTGAATACACAGATGAACGAAAGCGTGAGCAAATGACAAGACTTGCCTGACGCCCCGAAAAAACTTCTCAAGGGCATATCCCTATGTTAAAATACAATGTGGCTATTTCGAGAGGAGAATGAAAATGGGCAACAAGCGTATCTCCAAGCTACGTAAGGTTTTGCAGGATCATGGATTGGAAGCGATGTTAATAACCAGCGGCATTAACCGCCGCTATTTAAGTGGCTTCACCGGCTCGTCCGGTTATGTGCTGGTCACCGGTGATGACTGTTATCTGCTGACTGACTTCAGGTATATGACACAGGCTGCTGAACAAGCAGCGGGAGTAAAGGTTGTAGAGCACGGTCCGAAGTTCATCGATACCATTCGCGAACTGCTGCCTGCGGGCGAAAATGTACGGATTGGCTTTGAACAGGAGGATGTAACTTTCAGCGCTTATACCGCTTATGCGGAAGCCTTGAAGGAGGCAGTATTGATTCCAGTCTCCAAAGCTGTAGAGAATCTGCGCACATTCAAGGATCAAGAGGAGCTTGCCGTTATGGGGCGGGCAGCAGATCTGGCAGATGCTACCTTCAGTCATATTCTGAATGTAATCAAACCAGGTATGACCGAGCGCGATGTGGATCTGGAAATGGAATTCTACATGCGCACTCATGGTGCAACTTCTTCCTCGTTCGATACCATTGTGGCTTCTGGTGAACGTTCAGCAATGCCGCATGGCGTAGCAAGCAGCCGTGTAATTAAAGGTAATGAATTCGTAACCTTCGATTTCGGTGCATTATTGGACGGGTACTGCTCGGACGTGACCCGGACCATAGCCTTGGGATCTCCTGATCCCAAGCTGAAAGAGATCTACGATATTGTGCTGGAAGCTCAACTGCATGCCCTGGCACATATCAAACCAGGTATGACGGGCCGGGAATGCGACGCCTTGGCGCGTGACATTATTGTCCGCTACGGGTACGGAGAGTATTTCGGACACAGTACGGGTCATGGCCTGGGCATGGAAGTGCATGAATGGCCGCGATTGTCCAAGCTTAGCGATGAAGTGATGGAGCCGGGTATGGTCGTGACTGTTGAACCGGGTATTTATTTGCCGGGTATTGGTGGCGTCCGCATCGAAGACGACATTGTGATCACTGAAAGCGGGATTTCCCTGCTGACACATTCATCCAAAGACTACACGGTACTGTAAACCCGCTTTTTTATTATTGATATTATGGAGGGATTCTTAGTGATTTCAGTTAACGATTTCAAAACAGGATTAACCGTTGAGGTAGACGGAGATATTTACACTGTTATCGATTTCCAGCACGTTAAACCAGGTAAAGGTGCGGCATTTGTGCGCTCCAAGCTTAAAAACCTGCGTAACGGCAACACCGTAGAAAAAACCTTCCGTGCAGGCGAAACCATTGGCCGGGCAATTATTGAGAACCGTGCCGTGCAGTACCTGTATGCAAGTGGTCAAGATCATGTCTTCATGGACAACGAGACCTATGACCAGTTCACACTGGATGCTAAACAGCTGGAATGGGAACTTAACTTCATCAGAGAAAACATGACTGTTAACATCGTCAGCTACAAAGGCGAAATTCTTGGCATTAACCTTCCTACCAGCGTTGAGTTGAAGGTTGTGGAAACGGAGCCAGGAATTAAAGGGAATACAGCTCAAGGCGCGACTAAATTCGCCAAAGTGGAAACGGGCCTGAACGTTCAGGTTCCTCTTTTCATTAACGAAGATGATGTTCTGCTTATCGACACCCGTGAAGGTAAATACATCTCCCGTGCGTAGATAACCGTTTCTTTTTGAAAGATAAGAATTTATATGTTTCACATGTTAAATTATCCGTTTCTTCTTGAATAATTCTCAGTGAACCTGCCTCCCCGCTTTTTGCGGTGGAGGTTTTTGCTGTTTTACGAGAACAATCTTTGATTTTTTTTGTGAAACCATTAACGCAATTCACTAATTTCGTATTATACTGGTTTAAAGCGTGAAACCAAAAGGTATGCTACTACATAGACCGAAATAGGGAGTGAATTGGACTTTGTCACTTTATGTTATGAAATTCGGAGGCAGCTCCGTCGGCGACACTGAACGCATGAAACGAGTCGCCAAGCGCATCGCAGACAAGCAGGACGAGGGGCATCACTGCGTTGTGGTTGTATCCGCCATGGGCGATACAACAGATGAATTGATCGATCAGGCGAAGCAACTGAACGGGCAGCCGCCCGCACGTGAAATGGATATGCTGATGACGACGGGAGAACAAATCTCTGTAGCGCTGTTGTCCATCGCTCTTCACGGGATCGGACGGGATGCTGTTTCTTATACAGGCTGGCAGGCCGGATTCCGTACGGATGATACACACGGACGTGCCCGTATTAATGAAATTGTACCGCGGCGCGTACTGGAATCACTGGAAAAGAATCGAATTGTTATTGTAGCTGGTTTTCAGGGAATGACGCTCGATGGGGAGATTACAACTCTTGGACGTGGAGGCTCGGATACGACAGCGGTAGCGCTGGCTGCAGCGATCAAAGCTGATGTATGTGAGATCTATACGGATGTAGACGGCATTTATTCCACAGACCCGCGCATCGTGAAAAGTGCGCGTAAGCTGAAGGAAATCTCTTATGACGAAATGCTGGAGCTGGCCAATCTGGGCGCAGCAGTCTTGCATCCGCGTGCCGTGGAATACGCCAAACGTCATCAAGTAAAGCTGGTCGTCAGATCAAGCTTCAACACTAATGAAGGTACCGTTGTGAAGGAGGAAGCGAGCATGGAGCAGGGAGTTGTAGTCAGCGGAATTGCATATGACAAGAATGTAGCACGTATTAGTATTTTGGGAGTGCCCGATATGCCAGGCGTGCTGGCGCAAGTCTTCGGCAAGCTGGCGGAAGAGGGCGTTGACGTAGATATTATCGTACAGAGCGGTGTGCAGAATAAGAAGGCTGACTTCTCCTTCACCGTCTCTTTGGATGATATGGAGCGGGCTAAAGAAGTGATCGAGCAAATGCATGCAACTTTGCCTTATAGTGAAGTTACCTCTGAGGATAACCTCGTGAAGGTATCTATCGTGGGTGCAGGCATGGTCAGCCACCCTGGCGTTGCCGCTCAAATGTTCGAAGTCATCTCCAAGCAGGGCGTTAGTATCAAGATGGTCAGCACCTCCGAGATCAAGGTATCCTGCGTGATTGAATCCGGTAATCTGCAACATATCATTCAGGCGCTTCACACCGCTTACAACTTAGATACAACTGAGCAGGCCTTCGTTGGTGGTCCACAGGATCGCCGTTAAACACTGCAACTGAAATGAAACAGGGATGTCCTGAAGCCTTTATTGGCTTTGGGACATCCCTGTTTTTGTGTGTTTTTGCTAAACCATTCTCCGAAATCTACCTACGATCTCCACCGTCTGCAGCACGTTCACAAATGATTTGGGATCTGTCTCCAGAATGGTCTTTCGCAGGGTTGCCAGCTCATAGCGGGTTGTAACAGTCATCAACATCGCATTGCCTTCGTGACTATAGCCACCCTCAGTATTGACGACTGTGACGCCGTGTGGCAGGCGTGTGAGGGACTCCAGCATTTTATCCCGCTCCTTCGTAACAATGAAGCAGGTCAATTTCACGTGGCGGATATGGATCATATCCACCACTCTGCTCTTGACGAAAATACAGAGCATGGCGTACAGTGCAGAGTCCCAGCTTTTGAAGAATCCAAGACTTAGAATAACGAGCCCGTCCATTACAAAGAGTACGCTCCCCATCGGGATATCATGCTTACGGGTAATAATAGAGCCTAATATGTCAAATCCACCGGATGAACCTCCAGCACGCAGTGAGAAACCCACTCCGCCTGCAATGATTACCCCGCCGAATATACTCGCCAGAATGGGGTCCTTGGTCAACTGCACCACAGGAATAATGTTCAGAAACCAGGTCGTGGCTAGAACGGATAGCATGCTTAAACAAATATATTTCTTGCCTACAACGATAAAGCCCCAGATAAGAATAGGAAGGTTAATAGCAAAATAAATAAGCGAGATAAACTTTGGATTCGTTAAATAACCGGCTACGGAAGCCACCCCGGCTACCCCGCCACTTAAAAGCTGGTGAGGAATGAGAAATAACCGAAGCCCGCTTGCTACCAGAAAGGCCGAGAAAATGATAATGACAATTTCCCGAACTTGTTTGGCCACAGTCCCAGTAACGAGCGGTACTCCGTAATTACGAACGTGCATAACAAAAATCCCCTTTTTTCTTGTGTTTTTACAACTAACTCTGTTCAAAAGATTAGGAAGTATAAGTTTAACCTATCTGAGGTCCTTATATTTGCCTTTCTGCTTTTTAAGCACATGCAAAGTTTATTTTATCATACTGATGATATTTTTTTATTGCTGGAAGCTCTATGATTTCTTTCACACTTTTAATTGTCTAAAGTTGGCCTGTCCCGCATAACCATGGATAATAGCCGCTATTAGTAGCGATTGAAGGCATAAGTCTGGGGCTTAAATCAATAAAAAGGAGTTGAGCAGATTGGACAAGTATGTGAGCTGGATGGCAGTGCTGCGGATCATATCGGGCAGTGTGGAAATTTCAGCTGCACTTCTTATGCTGCGCTTGAATCAGGTGGACAAGGCGTTGGCAGTGAATTCGGCGCTGGCACTGGTAGGTCCGACTGTATTGATCTTGACTACAACCATTGGCCTTACAGGGATGACCCAGCAGCTTTCATGGAGCAAGATTGGTTGGATCGGCTGTGGAGTGGCCTTTCTCTTAATCGGTATTCTGAAAAAATGATAGATGATAGTCATAAACGACACGTACAAGCATAAATATGGATTAAAGCAAATGAAGTAGAGGACAACTTGGGGGTTCATGGTATGGCTAACGATTGGCTTCAATTGTTTCCTGAAAAAGTGCGAGCTTTGCTCCAAACACTCCCCAGCCCACTGCTTGGGATGGTCGAGGAAATACGTGTCCGCGAAAACCGTCCGCTTGAAATTAATTATTCCGGAAGGTATCACTTTCTGTCCGGGGATGGCAGCCTGACACAGATTCCAGAAGAAGCCTACAAGCCGGATCGGGAAGACACTCACCGGCTGCTGGATCTGATCAGCAACCATTCCCTGTACACGATGGAGGAAGAGCTGCGCAAAGGCTTCATCACGATTCCCGGTGGGCATCGGATTGGACTGGCTGGTCGAACGGTGCTGAGCGGTGGTGGCGTGGAGCACTTGCGCGATATTACCAGCTTCAATGTACGGATTGCCCGTGCTGTACCCGGCATCGCCGATGGTGTGCTGCCTTATCTGCTGGACAAGGGGCGGCAGCGGATTATGCATACACTGATCCTATCGCCACCTCAGCACGGTAAGACAACCCTGCTGCGTGACCTGGCAAGGCAAATCTCCACTGGTGTACAAAGTAAGCGGGAGGGCGTACGGCCTGGGCTGAAGGTTGGAATTGTTGATGAACGTTCGGAAATTGCCGGCAGCAGACGCGGTATTCCCGCCTTTGACGTCGGCCCGCGCACAGATATTCTGGATGGTTGCCCCAAAGCGGAAGGCATGATGATGATGATACGCTCGCTCTCGCCGGATGTATTAATCGCCGATGAGATTGGCCGTCCTGAGGACGCTGAGGCCGTGACGGAGGCGCTGCATGCCGGAATATCCGTTGTGGCCTCTGCACACGGCAAGGAAGTGTCCGAGCTGGCTCGTAGGCCAGGCCTAGGTGGATTGCTGGAGCATCAGATGTTCGAACGGTATGTGATCCTGCACCGCTCAGAAGCGGGACTCTCCTTTCGAATTCTCGACAGCCAGAAACGAGGGCTGCTGCTGGTCTCTGCGGAGGAGCGAATAGGGGGTGACCTTCATGCTTAAGTTGTTTGGGGCCGTACTGATCGTGCTTGCAGGTACGCTGGCAGGATTCCAGCGTGCTCGGCAGTATGCGGACAGGCCGCAGCACATTCGCGGCTTAATCGCCGCTCTACAACGGCTGGAGACCGAAATTATGTATGGGTTCACACCGCTGCCGGAAGCTATGAGGCGGATCGGGCTGCAGTCCAGAGAACCGCTAAAGTGGTTTTTTGTCAAAGCCGCCGAAGAGATGAGTCCTCCGCATGACCGGAGTGCTCAGGATGCTTTTCAGCGGGTGATGGAAGCGCATTGGAAGACGACCGCAATGAAGGGGACAGAGAAGGAGATTCTCCGACAGCTTAGCTGCACGCTGGGTACAAGCGACAGGACGAATCAGAGTACCCATATCGCACTGGCTTTGCAGCAATTGAAGCAGGAGGAAACAATGGCCAGAGAGGATCAGGGCAAGTATGAAAAAATGAGTAAAAGCCTGGGTCTGCTGCTTGGAGCATTGATCGTCATTTTGATCTTTTAGCGAGGTGCCAGGAATGAATATTGAAGTCAACGCCATCTTTCAAATTGCCGGCATCGGCATCATTATAGCCATGATCCACACGGTGCTTAAGCAGATGGGCAAAGAAGATATGGCTCATTGGGTGACGATCGTCGGATTTATCGTTGTGTTGTTTATGGTGATCCGCATGCTGGATGGATTGCTCCAGGAAATAAAAACGATCTTTCTTTTTCAATAGGGTGTGCTATGGAAATCATTCAAGTTGTTGGAATCGGGCTGATGTCGACCATCCTTATCCTTATTCTCAAGGAACAAAAGCCACTGTTCGCCTTTCTGCTCGCTACGGCAACAGGCATTATGATCTTTCTGTTCCTGATGGGCAAGATTGGGATGATTCTCTCTACGCTGGAACGGGTGGCAGAATCCTCGGGGATGGAAATGATCTATCTGAAAACCGTGTTTAAAATCATCGGCATTTCGTATATCGCGGAATTCGGAGCCCAGATTGTACGTGACGCAGGTCAGGAAGGCATCGCCTCCAAAATTGAGCTCGCAGGCAAAGTGCTCATTATGGTACTGGCCGTACCCATTATCAGCATTATTATCGAAACTGTGATGAAGCTTTTGCCTGCTTGAACGATAAATATGATTTGCCAGTCGGCTACAGGAGGAGAAGTCATGCAAGAGCGCAGTGTTTTTCGGCCTCCCAAATTAAAAATGATACTGTTGCTGCTTCCTTGCTTATTCTTCCTTTGGTGCGCTGGGACTGTTCAGGCCTCTCCTGTCAGCTCTTCCTCTACTGACTCTGACTCCACCTCTCCCGTCGATAAATGGGTGAGGAGCCAAGTGCAGGACCTGCCTAAGGACGGAGTTGAGCTGTACTGGGATCAGCTGATGAAGGATTACGGCGGATTTTTCCCCGATGGAGCCACCCCTTCACTTATGGACATGCTGCTTCCAGGGGATAAGGGGCTTAGCTTTCAAGGTGTGTTATCCGGTCTAATGGGCTACATGTGGCATGAAGTGCTGTATAACGGCAAGCTGCTGGTGACGATTGTCATGATCAGTGTGCTCAGCATGATTCTGGAGACGCTACAGACCGCTTTTGAACGAAAAACAGTCAGTAAGGTAGCTTATACGCTCTGTTACATGGTCGTGCTAGTGATCGCTGTTAACAGCTTCAATATATCGATAGGGTATGCGCAGGATGCAATCGACCGGATGATCGACTTCATGATGGCCATGATTCCACTGCTGTTTGCGCTTTTGGCTTCTATGGGCAATGTCGTTACCGTCTCAGTGACCCATCCGTTGATTGTTTTTATGATTCATACGGTGGGTACTCTGATCCATACTGTGGTCTTCCCACTGCTGTTTTTCTCGGCGGTGTTGCATCTGGTCAGCGCATTGTCGGAGAAATATAAGCTGACCCAGCTGGCCAATCTGCTGCGCAATATTGGAGCGGGACTGCTGGGAGTGCTGCTGACCGTGTTCTTGGGCGTGATTTCAGTCCGAGGAATTACCGCATCCGTAACGGATGGGGTCACGATCCGGGCCGCTAAATATATAACAGGCAATTTCGTGCCGGTCATCGGCAAAATGTTCGCAGATGCTACAGATACAGTAATCTCGGCATCACTGCTGGTGAAGAACGCCATCGGGCTGTCGGGTGTCATTATCATTTTGTTTATTTGTGCTTTTCCAGCGATCAAAATATTGGTGCTGGCCCTCATCTACAATGTGGCCGCTGCGGTAATGCAGCCGCTGGGAGAAACACCAATTGTAAGCTGCTTGCAGACTATCGGCAAAAGCATGATTTATGTTTTCGCCGCATTGGCTGCTGTATCGTTAATGTTTTTTATGGCGGTCACGATTATGCTGACTGCCGGAAATGTCACCGTCATGATGAGGTGAGTTTAAGACTATATTTCGCAATGAGTTTAGGAGGGTAACCATGACCTGGTTAGGCGGGTGGCTGCGGGAGATCATTCTGGTTGTGCTGCTGGCAGCTTTCGTGGAAATGCTGCTTCCAAGTAAGTCCATGGAGCGTTACGCCAGGCTGGTGCTCAGTTTGCTGGTACTGCTCACCATGCTGAGCCCGATTGTTTCCCTACTGAAGGGGGACGCTGCTTCAGAGCTAAGTGTTGCCATGGCAAATCAGGAGAAAGATGGCGGACTGCTCGCTGGAGCGAAACAAGGAGACGATTCGCTGCAGAAGATTCTGGCGGATGGACAGATGCTGGCTAAGGGGCGCCAGGAGCAAAGCCTGAAGCTGGCTGCAGATGAGATAGCCGGTCAGATGAGAGATCAAATTACCAGTGAGACCGGAGTGCGTGGGGCACAAGTTACAGTGAAACTGGGAATGGGAAAAGCCGCTGATGCAACTATTGGCCAAGACGTCCCCGTGATTTCTTCGGTGAGCGTTTCCTTGCCATCAGCAACTGGAGGAGCTACTGGAACTAGCAGTCCCACAACTACGGAAACAACAACTGCAGAGCCGATTGTTATTCCACCAGTGGAGGAAGTCCAGATCACAGTAGAGACTACCCCAGACACAGAAGAGACCGGAACAGCAGTTGGAGCCGAGTCGGCAGCAGCAAATGGAAGCAATGAAGCTGACAGTAACGCAGCAGATGAGGCTGATTCAATTATCAAGCTATTAGAGCAGAAATGGGACCTGGCTCCCGGAGTTATTCAGGTGCAAGGCAAGAGCAGCAGTGACACCAAACTTTGAACCTTATACTCTGATGCTTGAACTATATAGATGGATGCTTACAGATCTGATTTATAAGCGAAGAATTTTTAGGAGGGATAGAGTGGGCAATTGGTTGAAAAAGCTGGAGCAGTGGGCCGGGGGCGGAGCAGGAAGTCCGAAGCGAAGTCATACCTTTCGTTGGCTGATTATTCTGGGTCTGCTGGGTACGGCGATTATGCTGTTCAACTCCTTCGTCAATGTGAAGAAGCTGGACAGTGAGAATACGGGGCGGGAGCCGCCAGTGAATCCATCCACACAATCTGCATTAGTGCAGGGTGAGACTACAACGCCAAATTCATTCGACAGTATTGAAGAAGCCATGGAGAATCGGACGAAGGAGATTCTGGAGAAGATCGTTGGCGTCGGAACAGTCGATATCATGGTCACAGTAGACTCAACAGAGGAAATTGTCGTGCAGCGCAATATGAATGATTCTCAGCAACTTAGCGAGGAAACTGATGCCAGCGGCGGCAAGCGGCATACGACACAATATACGAGGGATGGCGAAATCGTCACCTACACACAATCAGGGGATGAGACGCCAATCATCACGAAGCGAATTAAACCCCAGGTGCGCGGTGTCCTTGTTGTGGCTAAAGGGGCTGAGAACAAAGTCGTTCGAGGGTTGATTGAACAAGCCATTGAAAAAGGGCTGAATGTGCCGAGCTACCGCATTTCTGTTGTTCCGCGCAAGCAGGAATAGCAGAAGGCTAGGCTTACAAGCCATTTAATTGCGAAGTAATTCATGGGAGTGTAAGCTCCATTAAAATTTTAGGAGGAATAATCAATGAATGGAAAAAGACAAACAATTTGGTTGGTTTCCATGCTCAGCTTGATGGTGGTCCTTTCAGCATACTATTTATTCACAGAGGATTCTGGAGCTTCGGTTCCGAAAGAAACCGCAGGTACTATTCAGGTGGACTCAGCCAAAAATAATGCGGATGCGGCAGATCCAACGGTTGGTGATACAGGTGTTGTTGTCAATGAAGTAGTGACTCAGGGCGATGTAGCAGCCGATCCGAGTACTGCTGCTGAGAATAGCGATGCTGCCGCAGCCAATACTGACAGCTCCGCAATTCTGGATGACAGCACTACCGGTACAACCGATAGTGCCGATCCAGGAAACATTGCCACTGACACAACTGCTACAAATGCAACGGATGAAAATTCCACATCTGACCAAACAGCCACCAATGCGGCTGATTCTGATAAGGTTGCTACTGATAAAGCTGCTGCGGATAAAGCTGCAACAGATACAGCGTCAACTTCGACGGAGAAGACTCCGGCTAAAGATGATGCAGCGATCCTGGATGAAGTAGCCTCCCAAAGTGTATCGGCAAGCAGCCTGTTCAGTAACTATCTTTACGAACGTGAGCAAAAGAACCTGAAGGATCAAAATGATCTGCTCGCCTTAATCAATGACATGGATAAGACCCCAGCAGATAACGCGGTAGCTCAGGAGCAACTCCGTACTCTGGAGGAAAAAGAATCTAAAATCACCGGAATTGAAGAGCAACTGCAACAAAAATACGGTGAAGCAATTGTGAAAGAGGAGTCTGGAGATTCTTATAAAGTTGTGGTTCTCAGTGACAAGCTGGACGTCAAACAAGCCGTAGGAATTGTAGATCTAGTGATGAAAGAGTTGAGTGTATCCCAGGATAAAGTAAGTGTACAATATGTCACTGAGCAATAAGAGTGGTGCATAAAACATAAGAAATTGACGAAAGAGCTCGGGTTCTCCCGGGCTCTTTCCATTTCTAGCGTTTGTGATATAATACATAAAGTTATTTGAAATATCAGAAAGTATAAGTTTCTGCTATACTTTGCTTATATTTCTATAAGAAACGGATAACGTCCCTTTAAGGACGATGCAGCCGGTTCTTCTTATCCGCGATGAAGAGTGGCTTTGAGAGAAAGCTGAAGGAGTGAACTGATATATGTTCAAGTTAAGCGAAATTAAGGAATTAATTAAATTGCTGGACCAGACCTCCTCTGTACATGAGTTGGAGATCGAAAGCGAAGGAATGAAGCTGGCTATTCGCAAACCGGATCGCCCTGAAGCTGATGGATCAGCAATTCAGGCGACTCCTTATGCCTACCCCTTTACGCATGCTCCGCAGCCGCAGAGCCCGCAAACAGTCTTTTATACGGCAGCCAGTGAGACTCCTTCTGCACCGCAGCCGCAGGCTACTCCTGTAGAAGGCACATTACATAAAATTGTGTCTCCAATGGTGGGGACTTTCTATAGCGCCGCATCTCCGGAGCTAGGGTCATTTGTAAATGTGGGAGACCGTGTCAGTGAGAAATCAACAGTATGCATTATTGAAGCAATGAAGCTGATGAATGAGCTGGAAGCGGAGATTAAGGGTGAAATCGTGTCTGTACTGGCTGAGAACGGTCAGCTTGTAGAATACGGTCAGCCACTGTTTCTGGTGAAACCGGAATAAACATCCGCAGATAATGAGGAGCGTAAGCTTCGCACAATTTTGGGAGGAAACGCATGAACATTCAAAAAGTGTTGATTGCTAACCGCGGTGAAATCGCGGTCCGCATTATCAGGGCCTGCCGTGAACTCGGCATTTCAACTGTAGCGGTCTATTCGGAGCCTGACCGGGATTCGTTGCATGTTCGCTTGGCTGATGAAGCCTATTGCATCGGGCCAACCGCGGCCAAAGACAGCTATCTGAATTTTACCAATATTATGAGTGTAGCTACTTTAACAGAATGCGATGCCATTCATCCAGGCTATGGATTTTTAGCTGAAAATGCAGATTTTGCAGAAATATGTGAATCTTGCAATATTATCTTTATCGGACCTTCTCCAGATGCGATAAACCGCATGGGTGATAAGTCCGTAGCGAAGGAAACGATGAAGTTGGCTGGAGTTCCGATCATTCCAGGCTCTGACGGGATTGTAGATGATATTGAAGAAGCACTTATGGTAGCCCGAGATATCGGATACCCAATTATTGTTAAGGCTACTGCAGGTGGCGGAGGCAAAGGTATTCGTATAGCTGAGGATGAAGAGTCTCTGGTGAAGCAGATTACAGCTGCTCAGCAGGAAGCGCAGAAGGCATTCGGCAATGCTGGTGTTTACCTTGAGAAATTACTGACAGGTATGAAGCATGTTGAGATTCAGATTATTGCTGATAACCATGGTAATGTAGTTCATCTTGGCGAACGGGACTGTTCCGTGCAGCGTCGCCGCCAGAAGCTGCTAGAAGAAGCACCTTGTTCTGTATTGACACAGGATGTCCGTGAAGCCATGGGCAAAGCTGCAGTCCGCGCAGCGTTGGCAGTTGATTATTCAGGAGCGGGAACATTGGAATTTCTGCTTGGACCCGATGGACACTTCTATTTCATGGAAATGAATACTCGCATTCAGGTCGAGCATCCAGTAACGGAAATGGTTACGGGGGTGGATTTGATTAAGGAAATGATTTCTGTTGCAGAAGGCAACACACTTTCCTTTACTCAGGAAGATATCGTTATTAACGGCTGGTCGATCGAATGCCGTATTAATGCGGAAGATCCTGAACGGAATTTCATGCCTTCACCAGGCAAAATAGGATTTTATCTTCCACCCGGCGGGCTTGGTGTAAGAGTTGACAGTGCAGCATATCCAGGGTATACGATTTCCCCTTTTTATGATTCCATGATTGCAAAGCTAATTGTCTGGGCGCCGACACGCCAGGAAGCTATTGCCAAAATGAAGCGCGCTTTGGCTGAATTTGCAATAGAAGGCATACATACTACGATTTCGTTCCATCAGAAATTGCTGGAGCATCCAGTATTTTTGGAAGGCAATTTTGATATTAAGTTTCTGGAAGAATATGAAATTTAGGACGACTTCGCTTTGTTTGTCATAAAGTTCGTCAAATGATATAGTATGTTTAATAAGAGACGTGCTTTACGCTTGAAATCATGAACAACTTTTGTTGAAAGGTGTGAAGTCTAAGATGAGTACATTACCGACTGAATACGAACGGACGGAAATCGGTGAAATTCAGATCGCTCCAGAAGTGATCGAGGTTATCGCAGGCTTGGCAACGGTTGAGGTTAAAGGCGTTGCTGGCATGAGCGGCGGGTTTGCCGGAGGAATTGTAGAGCTTCTTGGACGTAAGAACCTATCCAAAGGAGTTAAGGTTGAGGTTGGCCAACGTGAGGCTGCAGTAGATGTATCCGTAATCATCGAATACGGTAACCGTCTTCCAGAAGTGGCTGCAGAGATTCAGCGCAATGTTAAGCGTTCTATCGAGACTATGACCGGTCTGACTGTTGTTGAAGTAAATGTACACATCCATGATGTGCAATTCAGAAACAACAACAATGTGGACAAGAATGAGGAAACAGACGTGGTTTTGCGCGTGAAATAACAGTCACCGTTCTTCCATAAACCCCCGACAGCAAAGTCGAGGGTTTACTCTAATTTAAGGAGGTTATGAGACTCGTGGCCAAAATTTTGGACAGACTTCTGCTGTTTGTCTACAGCTTAAGTATCGGAATATTATCTGTTATAGCCATCCTCCTGTTAAGTGGCGCTATTCCTAGAACTCTGGAGATTAAAGATGGGCCCACTGCCTATATTGCTGCCATTACTGCAGCCGTTGTCCTGTTCCTGCTCAGCATTCGTTTCTTCTATATCTCGCTGCGCCGTGACCGTGCCTCTATGCCTTCGGTGGATCAGCGTACTGAATATGGTGATATCCAGATCTCCATGGAAACCATTGAGAACCTGAGTCTTAAGGCCGCTGGTAAAGTAAAGGGAATCAGAGATCTGAAATCGCGGATACGTGTATCCCAGGCAGGTCTTGAGATCATGATTCGTGCTGTGGTGGATGGAGAACATTCTCTGCCGCTCCTCACAACAGAAGTACAACGACAGGTACATGATTTCGTGCAAGAGACTACCGGAATTCCGGTAGCTGACGTATCGGTATATATTGCTAACCTCACACAGTCTCCAAGTTTCAAAAGTCGAGTGGAATAGAGGTGAGTTTCCCTGATGTCTTGGAAAGAATTATGGGGAAGTCACGGGGGTAGAATAGTCGGAGTGAGCTCCGGCATCGTTCTCGGATTGATTTATTTAATTAGCGGGTTTTGGGATATGCTGTTCTTTGCACTGGTAGTGTTCATCGGGTATACGCTTGGGAATCGAAAGGATAAAGCGCAGGCTCCGCTGGTTCAATGGCGGGAACTGATCACGCGGCTGTCCGAACGCTGGCGTCCCTTCAAATGAACCGCAAATAGTCTTACTCCCGGAGCAGGAAGTATAAGTTTGTGTTGCTAGTTGCCTCGGGAAGAAGGCTGTGCGGTTTTTTATTTACGTTTAGGTTCGTCCGGATTCGGGAAATTTGCTGACAAGAGCCGAATTAGAAGCAGAAATACATGTTAAATGGGTGTGAAGCGTATTTCTTACAATTAAACTCGGGAATCAAGACTACATAAGCCTTTTCCTGATTTTTAATTGTGCGAAATACAATTAATATTTTAATTGTAATCACATGAGCTTTTGAGAGCGGTACTTTTGATAATGAGTTATCCCTAGTTGAGTCGGCGGTTCAATGGCAACATTTTAATGCGATATAAGATTGTAGGAGGAACACATGAAAAGACGTATAGCAAGAGAGATTATTGTCCAAAGCCTGTATCAGATGGAAATGAATGAAGTGGAAAGTGCGGATGCGGTAGAAATGCTGCTGGAGGAAGCTTCTGAGGAAAATGAGACTGAGCGTGTCATTACTGATGAAATTCAGCTGAAGCATTATGTAGTTGAGCATGTAAATGGGGTCTGGGAACACAAAGTAGCCATCGATGAATTGCTTGAACATTATTTGAAGGGCTGGCAAATGAGCCGCCTATCACGGGTCGATCGCCAAATTTTACGCTTGGCCACCTTTGAAATGGTATTTTCAAATGACGTGCCGGCTAAGGTAGCCGTAAATGAAGCTATCGATTTAGCGAAGCATTTCGGTACTGAGGATTCCGGTAAATTTGTGAACGGCGTGCTTGGTAAGATGATTCAGGAATTGGATACCATCAAAGCGGATCGTCCTTAAATATTCATAGAGACTAAGTACACAAAAGGGGAGAAGACTTTCATGACAGCAGCAATCATCAGTGGTAAACAAGTATCCGACGAAATTCGTATCGACATTGCCCAGGAGGTTGCTGGGCTGGCAGAGCGCGGGGTAAAACCCGGCCTTGCCGTCGTTCTTGTCGGTGAAGAT
The DNA here is from genome assembly GCF_009664975.1 of Paenibacillus monticola. GTDB lineage: Bacteria > Bacillota > Bacilli > Paenibacillales > Paenibacillaceae > Paenibacillus_AQ > Paenibacillus_AQ monticola. The sequence continues at coordinate 423,599 of NZ_WJXB01000003.1, read as the reverse complement.
CCCGGGTCCCAGGTCTATGTTCGCAATAAGGAGAAATCCTGTATCAGTCTTGGCTTTTATTCAGAAGTGCACAAATTGGATGCTTCGACTTCTCAGGAAGATCTGTTGGCACTGGTAGAGACACTAAATAATCAGGATGATATCGATGGCATTCTCGTTCAGTTGCCTCTGCCTAGCCATATTGATGAGAAGGCCGTGATTAATGCTATTTCTGTAGAGAAAGACGTAGACGGCTTCCACCCTGTAAATGTAGGAAATCTGATGATAGGTGCGGATAGTTTGCTACCTTGTACGCCTGCGGGAGTAATCGAGTTGATCAAGCGCACCGGAACCGGGATGGCTGGCAAGCATGCGGTTGTCATCGGACGCAGCAATATCGTAGGAAAGCCTGTATCACTGCTGTTGCAGCGTGAGAATGCAACTGTAACGATGTGCCATTCCCGCACAGCCAATATGGCTGAACTCAGCCGTCAGGCAGATATTCTGGTGGTAGCTATCGGACGCGCCAACTTCATTGACGGCTCCTATGTGAAACCGGGCGCGGTTGTAATTGATGTGGGTATGAATCGTCTGGATAACGGTAAGCTTGCTGGTGACGTTGATTTTGAAAGTGCCAAGGAAGTTGCCGGTTACATTACACCTGTACCGGGCGGAGTTGGACCGATGACGATCACAATGCTGATGAGCAACACGCTGATTGCGGCCAAGCGCCGCCGCGGCTTGGAATAGGTCAGAGTTATGGCGGTAGAGCGGAAAGTCTACTCGATAAAAGAACTTAACGGTTATATCCGCATGAAGCTGGATTCGGATGTTGTTCTCTCAGACGTATGGATTCGTGGAGAAATATCCAATTTCACACATCATAGCAGTGGACATATGTATTTTACGCTCAAGGATGAGAGTAGCCGAATTAAGTCCATTATGTTTGCTTCGCACAACCAGCGACTGCCTTTTGTTCCGAAGGAAGGCGCGCGGGTTATTGCCAGGGGCAATGTGACTGTCTATGAACGGGACGGGCAATACCAGTTCTATGCGACACAGATGCAGCCTGACGGGATCGGCAGTCTGTATCTGGCATATGAGCAACTGAAGAGCAAGCTGGAGCAGGAGGGACTGTTCGCAGCGGAGCGTAAGCGGCCGCTGCCACGTTTCCCTAAATGCATCGGTGTGGTCACTTCACCGACAGGAGCAGCAGTCCGGGATATCGTGATTACGCTCCAGCGACGGTTTCCGCAGGTGCCGATCGTAATCTATCCCGTACTGGTGCAAGGCAAGGGCGCTGCGCCTGCTATTGTCAAAGCGATCAAGACGCTTAACGCCATGGGCGAAGCGGATGTATTGATCGTCGGACGCGGCGGCGGCTCGCTTGAGGAGCTGTGGGCGTTCAACGAAGAAGAGGTCGCGCGCGCGATTTATCAATCGGCCATCCCGGTCATCTCGGCCGTTGGCCACGAGACCGATTTCACGATTGCCGACTTCGTCGCTGACCTACGCGCGGCAACGCCCACGGCGGCCGCGGAGCTGGCTGTGCCGCACGCGGGCGAGCTTGCTGCTCAGCTGCGCCAGCAGCAGAACCGGCTGCGCCAGAGCCTGCTACGGCGCTCCCAGCGCGGCGGCGAGCGGCTGGCGTCGCTGCAGCGCTCGCTCGCGCTGGTAGGGCCGCGCCGCTACCTGACGCAGCACACGCAGCGGCTGGACATGCTGCGCCAGCGTCTTAGCGGCGCAGCCGAAGCTCGGCTCAGCCGGGCGCGGGAGCGCCAGACGGTGCTGCAGCATAGCCTGCAGCGCTTTAACCCGCGCGATGGTGTGCTTGCAGCCCGTCAGCGCACCGAAGGCATGCGCCGCGAGCTGTTGAGCGCGATGCAGGCACGGCTGCAGGACAAGCGCTCCCGCTTCGTTGCGGAGATGCGCCATCTGGATGCACTCAGCCCGCTTAAGGTAATGTCGAGAGGCTACAGCCTCGTCTATGACCAAGAGGAACAGCATTTGATCAAATCGCTGAAAGAAGTCGAGCTCGGCGATCTTGTCGTGATAAAGCTAAATGATGGACAACTTGACTGCCAAGTGCGGGGAATGAAGGAGGATGCAAAAGACGATGGCAAAGGAAACGGAACTGGATTTTGAGGGAGCAATGGACCGGCTGGAGGATATCGTACGTGAGCTTGAGCACGGCGACGTTCCCCTGGAGAAGGCCATCGATTTATTCCAGCAGGGTATGAAGCTGTCGCAGCTTTGCGGCAGCAAGCTGGAGCAGGTGGAGCGCAAGATCGAAATGATTACTCTAGAGGATGGGGAGTTGCGCAAGAAACCATTCGGCGGACGGCTGGAAGGAGATACCGATGAGGCGTAAGGAGCAGGGTCTTGAAGGAAGCTCGACTAGCGAGACTCTGCGCCAGCCATTTCAGGATTATTTTGCGGCGATTTGTAATCTTGTCGCTAGTGAGTTAGACAGTACCCTGCCTGCTAAGTGGGCGGTACCAGCGCATCTGCGTGAGGCGATGGACTATTCACTCAAGGCTGGCGGCAAAAGACTTCGGCCGCTGCTGGTTATATCTGCTTGCGAAGCACTGGGAGGACGCCGGGAGGCGGCTCTGCCTGTAGCTGCTGCAATTGAAATGGTCCATACCTACTCATTGATACATGATGATCTGCCAGCCATGGACAATGATGACTATCGGCGCGGCAAGCTGACGAACCATAAAGTATTCGGCGAAGCGACGGCTATCCTTGCGGGTGACGCGCTTCTGACGCATGCTTTTTATAGCGTTGTTCAAGCTTCGCGGCGATACGACATTCCTGCAGAGCGTACACTCTCCATTATTGAGGATCTGGCCGAGATGTCCGGTCCGCGTGGGATGGTTGGGGGTCAAATTGCCGATATGGAAGGCGAACAAGGGCTCACTGATCTCGATCAGCTGCGGTATATACATTTGCACAAGACGGGTGATCTAATAGTCTTTTCTTTACTGGCTGGTGGACGTATCGCAGGCGCGACTGAACAACAGTTGGAAGCTCTACGGCAGTTCGGGACATTAATTGGACTAGCTTTTCAGGTTCAGGATGACATTCTGGATCTGGTGGGAGACGAAGGCAAGCTTGGCAAAAAAACAGGCAGCGATATTAAGCAGCAAAAGGTAACCTATCCGTATTTTATCGGTCTTGAAGCTTCGCGAGAAGAAGTAAAGCGTCTGACTGAAGCAGCCCAGAAGGCTGTGCTGGAAGGCGGCTTTCAGGACAGTACACGACTGCTGGAGATTGCAGTCTTTTTAATGGCACGCGATCATTGATTGTACCTTAACAGGCTATACTTCGATAGCCCTTTCGTTTGTGTTATAATGGGATTTATATTTTACAACATCTAGGAAAGCGGGGAATACACGTGCTGCTTCCACAAATAAATGATCCGCAAGCATTGAAATCATTGTCGGTCGAGGAACTAGCGACCCTTGCGGATGAAATCCGTCGGTTTCTTATCGAGAAACTGTCAGTAACAGGAGGGCATCTTGCCTCCAATCTGGGAGTAGTGGAGCTCACGCTGGCCCTTCATTTCTGTTATGACAGTCCTCGGGACAAAATGATCTATGACGTAGGGCACCAAGCCTATGTTCATAAGATACTGACCGGCCGCAAAGACCGTTTCGATACATTGCGTAAGCATGATGGATTATGTGGTTTTGTAAAGCGTGCTGAAAGCGAGCATGATGTCTGGGAAGCTGGACATAGCAGTACCTCCCTCTCGGCGGCTATGGGCATGGCTCTGGCGCGAGATTTAAAGGGTGAAGATAATAAAGTTATTGCGATCATCGGGGATGGTGCTCTTACAGGCGGAATGGCCTTTGAAGCGCTTAACCATATTGGACATGAGAAGCGCAAACTAATGGTAATCCTGAACGACAATGAAATGTCTATCGCGCCGAACGTTGGGGCAATGCACAATTATTTGAGCAAAATCCGTTCAGATCGTCATTATTTGCGTGCTAAAGATGAAGTTGAAGGACTGCTGAGAAAAATCCCGGCAATCGGGGGCCGACTCGCGAAGACCGCGGAACGGGTAAAGGACAGTCTTAAATATATGATGGTACCTGGTGTGCTTTTTGAGGAACTGGGCTTTACTTACCTTGGACCGGTTGACGGGCATGATCTGGAGAAGCTGATTGAAGTCTTTCATCAAGCAGATAATGTAGCTGGTCCTGTTATGGTGCATGTGCTTACCACCAAAGGTAAAGGGTATAAACCGGCAGAAGCCGACTCTTATAAATGGCATGGGATATCTCCGTACAAAATTGAATCGGGCCAGGTGCTTCAGGCTGTTGGGAATCCAATGTATACAGAGGTTTTCGGCAAGACGCTGATCGAGCTGGGGCATCAAGATAAACGCCTTATTGCGGTTACTCCTGCGATGCCAGGTGGTTCGGGGCTGTTCCCGTTTGCCAAAGAATTTCCGGACCGGATGATTGATGTAGGAATTGCCGAGCAGCATGCCGCGACCCTTTGTGCAGCATTGGCTCTTGAGGGTATGAAACCGGTATTTGCTGTGTATTCTACCTTTATGCAGCGTGCGTATGATCAGATCGTACATGATATTTGCCGTCATAATGCTAATGTTATGTTCGCTATTGACCGTGCTGGTTTTGTCGGTGCTGATGGTGAGACACATCAGGGTGTCTATGATATTGCCTTTATGCGTCATATTCCAAATATGGTCATGATGATGCCGAAGGACGAGAATGAACTGCGCCATATGATGAAGACGGCGTTAGAATATAATGATGGACCGATTGCCTACCGCTATGCGCGTACCAATGGAACTGGTGTAGCAATGGATGCCGAACTGCGGGTGTTGCCGATTGGATCATGGGAACGGCTGCGACCTGGCGACGAATATGCCATTTTAGCCTGCGGCCCGATGGTTCAAGTAGCCGAAGAAGCGGCAGAGGTATTGAAGCGTGAAGGTATTCAGGTTGGGGTGGTAAACGCTCGTTTCCTTAAGCCACTAGACAGCTCCATGCTGCTTGATCTGGCGCGGGCAAATACCGGAATGATTGTGCTAGAGGAAGCAAGCCAGGCAGGAAGTTTGGGCAGTGCTGTGCTGGAATTCTATGCTGAGCATGAGATTTACGACACTCGGGTGCATCTGATGGGGGTGCCTGATCTATTTGTGGAGCATGGCTCCATCAAGGAGCAACGCCAAGAAACGGGACTTACCGTTGAAGCGGTGTGTGGACGGATCAAGTCAATGATAACTTTAAGCACTTATTCATATAAGACGACTTCATCTTCCTAAGCGGAAGAACGTTAACCCACCAAGAAGAAACGATTTCGCTGTCCTTTTATGGGCGGTACCCGTTCCTTCGAGAAATATAAGGATAAGTAAATCAGGAGATGACCATGGAACACCGCAAAGAACGGATAGATGTATTGCTTGTAGAGCAGGGTTTTTATGAGAGCCGTGAACGAGCCAAAGCCGCTATTATGGCAGGACTTGTTCTCGCAAATGAAGAGCGGATCGAGAAACCGGGGATGAAGGTATCCCGAGAAGCAACCCTGAAAGTAAAGGGTTCTGTGCATCCTTACGTCAGCCGTGGCGGACTGAAACTGGAGAAGGCGCTCCGTCAATTCGGTATTGATTTGCAGGGGCGTAACATGCTGGACATTGGCTCTTCTACAGGAGGGTTTACGGACTGTGCACTTCAGAATGGAGTAAGCCATGTGTATGCGATTGATGTTGGCTATAATCAGCTCGACTGGTCGCTGCGCAATGATGAGCGGGTTACGGTAATGGAGCGTACGAATTTTCGTTATATGACACCTCCTGATATTAAGGGGCCAGTACCGGACTTTGCCAGTATTGATGTATCCTTTATATCGCTAAAGATTATTCTTCCTCCGCTGATGGCGCTGTTGCAGCGTCCGGCAGATATTGCTGCCTTAATCAAGCCACAATTCGAGGCAGGACGTGAGAAAGTCGGTAAATCCGGCGTAATTCGTGATTCGGCGGTTCACAAAGAGGTGCTTATTAAAGTACTGACTATGGCTGCGGACTTGGGCTATATTCTTAAGGGTCTTACCTTTTCGCCGATTACCGGTGGAGAGGGCAACATTGAGTTTCTGGCTCACTGGACATTGCTGCCGGAAAAAGAAGTTCTAAATGAAGAAGGAACGATACATGCGGAGGACTCCTCACCAGCATCAACTTTGCCTAACTTTGCCTCACTTGCTGACGAAGTCATCAAAGAAGCCACTTCAACCTTCAGTGTCAATACAACTCATGGAAACTCATCTAAGCGATGAGTTTCTTTTGCTAGAAGGGCTGCAGAATTCGTGGGTAAGCAGGATTTTACCAGGTCTCACGCGAATAAATCACCGAGGTGATGGAAGTGGCGGAAAACTCTGATAAGGTTGTTATGGGGTTAATTGGGGTAGCATTAGCTATATTTATACTGTACCGGATCTATATATGGCTGCAGAGCTCTCCGCGTTCCTTTATGAAGGATAAAATCCCCCTCAATAAAGTGATTCTCCCTCATCCGTCTATAGATCTGCTGGAGGGGGCAGGGTACGAGATCATTGGTGGCAAACTGAAAATTCCGTTGTCCTTTAAGGTTGACGGGTTATCGCTGTACAGCCGCCTGTTTATTGATTATGTTGCCACCAAAGAAGAGGGCTCGTTCTATTTGGTGATGCTGGCCCGGACACGTAAGCCGCTGGATCTTACTGGCAGTGGATTACGCGATACCTTGCTGCCTTATCTGCTGATCTATCCGGACTGTAGCGGCGTGTTATATGTTAATGTTGCGACTGCAGCTATTCAAGTTATTAAGCTAGGTAAAGACGATGGAGAATCGAATTAAAGTTAATCTTTTAAATACGGGAGGCACCAATGAAGGGACAAAGACATATTAAGATTCGCGAAATTATTACGCATAAGGATATCGAGACACAGGACGAGCTAGTGGAGACATTACGTGAATCTGGATTTCAGGTCACTCAGGCTACAGTCTCACGTGATATTAAGGAGCTTTTGCTAATTAAGGTTCCGATGGATGATGGAAGATATAAATATTCACTTCCAACCGATCAGCGTTACAATCCTACCCAGAAACTGAAGCGGGTACTGGTTGATAATTTTGTGCAAATTGATTTCTCCGCCAACTTGGTTGTTATGAAATGTTTGCCGGGAACGGCTAACTCCGTGGCGGCTCTGATTGACAATATTAACTGGCCGCAAATTATGGGTACCATTTCAGGTGATGATACCATCCTCATTATCTGCCGCCAGCCAGAAGACAGCAAGAATGTAATTGCGCAAATCATGGGATACATATCCTAACAACTAAGCGTATGCTTTCGAAGCGAGTTTTATTGCGAAGTAAATCAGTGGAGTTAAGGCTCCACAAAACTAAGCGTATGCTTTCGAAGTAGTTTTGTACGAAGTGCGTTCAAGAAGCTTATGCTATCAAAACTTAGCGTATGCTTTCGAAGCGAGTTTTATTGCGAAGTAAATCTATGGAGTGATAGCTCCATAAAACTTTTAGGAGGTGCTCTATTAGTGTTAGAAACCTTGTCAATTCGCAATCTTGCCGTTGTTGAGGCAGTGGATGTACATTTCTATCCTGGATTTCATGTGCTTACGGGGGAGACAGGTGCTGGTAAATCAATAATCATTGATGCGCTTGGACTCATTGCCGGAGGGCGTGGCTCCGCGGATTCCATTCGTTACGGTTGTGAAAAGGCAGAGATGGAAGCGCTCTTCAGTCTGCCTGACGGTCATCCTGTATGGGAGACACTGGAGCGTCTGGGCATCCGGGCACAGCAAGAGGAGCATCTGGTGATACGACGCGAAATCACTTCACAGGGCAAAAGCGCTTCACGTGTAAACGGACAATTGGTTAATCTAAGCATGCTGCGGGAAATTGGTGAACAGCTAGTCAATATTCATGGACAGCATGAGCATCAGAATCTGCTGAAGGCAGAGACACATTTGGGATTGCTTGATACGTATGGAGAAGGCTTGATCAGTCCGCTTAAAGTCGTCTATCAAGAGAGATACTCAGCTTTTGCCAAGGTGGAGAAAGAACTGCGCGAGCTGCAGGAATCCAGTCAAAAGGGCTACCAAATGCTGGATTTGTATCGCTTTCAGCTTGAGGAGATTTCATCTGCTGGTTTAATTGCGGGAGAGGATGAATTACTTTCCGAAGAAAGGGTCAAACTATCCCACAGCGAGAAGATGATGGATTCCGTAACCGGTGCCTATGAGCTTTTGTATGACAATCAGGGTCTGGAGTCCATCAACAATGTCATTTCCAAGCTTGAGGATGCGGTCCGTTATGATGAAAAAGGGTTAAAAGCTGTGCTCGAGCAGCTGCAATCTGCTTATTATCAGTTGGAGGATGCTTCTTTCCAGCTGCGTGATTACCGTGAGGATATTGAGTTTAATCCACAGCGTCTCGAAGACATCGAGAACCGGCTTCATCTGATCTCCGGCCTGCGCCGTAAATATGGGGAAAGCGTGGAGCAAATCTTGGCTTATTATGAACAAATTTATCGTGAAACTGATCTGTTGGAGAATAAAGACGAATATCTTGAGAAATTAACCGTCAAACGGAATGGATTGTTATCGCACTTAATGGAAGCAGCGGAAGCACTCAGTGCCGCGAGACAGCATTGTGCGACTGATTTGGCGGTTCAGGTTGAGGGTGAGCTTAAAGACCTGCAGATGGAAAGAACGTCGCTACAGGTCAAACTGGAGACGCTGGAGGACCCGCGTGGTGTCGAGTATCAGGATCGGCGTATCCGTCTGACCAGACAGGGGATAGACAGTGCTGAATTCATGATCTCCCCTAACCCGGGTGAACCGCTGAGACCTCTGGGCAAAATCGCCTCAGGCGGCGAGTTGTCTCGGATCATGCTGGCGATGAAGAGCATTTTTGCACGTCATGATGCCATTCCTGTACTCATCTTTGATGAAGTGGATACCGGGGTGAGTGGACGTGCTGCCCAGTCCATTGCGGATAAGCTGTATAAGTTGTCCTCAACATGCCAGGTTTTCTCCATTACCCATCTGCCACAAGTGGCTTGTATGGCCGATCATCAGTACTTAATTCGTAAAAAAGTTGAAGATGGACGCACCATGACTGAGGTGGAATCCTTGACCGATGAAGGTCGGATAAAGGAAATGGCTCGGATGCTGGGCGGCGTGGAAATTACCGAAAAAACGCTGCATCACGCACAGGAAATGCTCAATCTGGCCGAAGCCAGCAAAGCTGCTGTAGGGTAAGCGGGACAATGATTGACAGTAATAAAAGCCTGGGGGCAAGGTTATCTTATAGGTACGCAATTGGCGACCACCTTTTTCGTCAAGCGAAAGAAGCAAAAGGGAGCGTGACAGCCATTGAAGCCGAACCTCAGGAAGTTAATGCCCGGCCTTTTACTTGCCTTCTTTCTTAGTTTATCAGGCATAACGGGACCCGTCCGAAGCTATGCTGCAGCACAGGATGAGCCTAGCCAGGCGGCTGAACAACGAACCCAACCGGAGCTGAAGGTCATCCCGGGAGGTCAGACAATTGGTGTTAAGGTGAAATCTGCAGGCGTGCTGGTTGTAGGACATCATCTGATCGAAGTATCTCAGCAGTCCAAGCTTTCACCTGGAGAGAACAGCGGGCTTGTGCCTGGTGATCTCATGATCTCCATTGATGGTGTCAAGCTGGATGAAGTATCCAAAGTTTCCAAGCTGGTGGAACGTGCCGGTAAAAACAATGATTTTCTTACCATTGTCTATAAACGTGGTGGAAAAGAACATACGGCGAAGCTGAAGCCCGCGTATGACCGTAACGATAAGGTATGGAGGCTCGGTCTGTACATCCGAGATTCTGCAGCAGGCGTGGGAACTTTAACCTTTTATGCACCGCAGCAGGGCGTATATGGGGCACTAGGACATGTGATTACCGACATGAACACGGGAACACCAATCGTTGTTGGCAGTGGACACATTGTGCAATCAAGCGTAACCTCAATTTCCAAAAGTCAGGATGGCGACCCTGGAGAGAAGAGAGCTCATTTTTTGAAGGAAAGTCAGGTACTCGGAAATGTAGAGAGCAATACGGACTTTGGCATTTTCGGCAAAATGACCCGCAACCCTGAACACAGTCTTTATAAGGAACCGATTCCGGTAGCTATGAGCGATGAAGTCAAGGAAGGGCCAGCCCAGATTCTGACGGTAGTAGATGGACAGCAGGTGGAACGCTTTAATGTCGAAATCATCCATGTTGCACATCAAGCGGAGCCGGCCACTAAAGGGATGGTGCTACGCATTACCGATCCTCGTCTTTTGGACAAGACAGGGGGGATTGTACAAGGTATGAGCGGCAGTCCTATTGTTCAGCAAGGACGATTAGTCGGTGCGGTTACCCATGTGTTTGTAAATGACCCTAAATCCGGTTATGGCTGCTTCATTGAGTGGATGCTCCGAGACTCAGGTGTAGCTCAACAAGAGAATATTCTTCCCTACAATCTTAAGGCGGTTTAAGCCTTAAGATTTTTTTGTCGAACCAAAGCGAAGAAGAACGAACCTTGAAATAAATTATTAATTATAATTCAACGTTGAAAAAAAATAAAGAAAAATAATATTCGACAGAAGGGAATTGAATTCCCATGTCGAAACCTTAAAAGGAGAGATGACAAATGTTACTTTCGAATAGCAGATATAATTAAGGAGGAAACAGCCAGTGCAGAATATTGAAGTGTTGTTGGCCGATGATAATAGGGAATTTACGAACTTACTGTCTGAGTATATTTCGGAACAGGAAGACATGACCGTAACAGGCATCGCCTACAATGGAGAAGAAGTGCTTCAAATGTTAAGCGGAGCGCATAAGGTCCCCGATGTTCTTATCCTTGATATTATTATGCCTCATTTGGACGGACTTGGTGTCCTGGAACGACTACGCGATATGGATCTCAATCCCCAACCGAAGATCATTATGCTGACTGCTTTTGGTCAGGAGAATATCACCCAGAGGGCTGTACAGCTTGGAGCATCTTATTATATTTTGAAGCCATTCGATATGGAGGTATTGGCCAGTCGCATTCGCCAGCTTGTTGGCATCCAAGGCAGCCTGACCTCTTCCTCAAATATGTCTAATTACTCATCCTCCAGATCGAACGTTGTGCCAATCTCCAAAGGCAAGAACCTGGATGCTAATATTACTGCGATTATCCATGAAATTGGCGTACCTGCGCATATTAAGGGCTACCAATATCTGCGTGAAGCGATCACCATGGTGTACAACAATATTGAAATCCTTGGTGCGATCACCAAGACGCTTTATCCTGCCATTGCCGAAAGATTCAAGACAACGCCTTCACGCGTTGAACGAGCCATCCGCCATGCGATTGAAGTAGCCTGGACCCGCGGCAACATCGACTCCATCAGCCACCTGTTCGGCTACACGATCAACATCAGCAAATCCAAGCCAACTAACTCCGAGTTTATTGCCATGGTTGCGGATAAGCTGCGCATCGAGCATAAGGTGTCTTGAAAGGGTAAGGATGATTGAGGGTAGCTATGTATAACCGCTATTCATTGGGTTTCCATAATCCAATGAGGGGCGGTTATTTTATTATGTTTACGAGAGGTCTGTACACAAACTGTACAATCCATATAAAAGAAGTACAATTGAACCTATGTGATGCAGATAGGAAATACGCGATGAGGAGGGGTGTTTTTTGATGACAAATAACAAACTGAATCCTAAGGTTGATGAATATTTAGGTAAAGCTAACAAGTGGAAGAAAGAATATGAGAAGTTGAGAAATATTGTTCTTGACTGTGAGTTGACCGAAGAGTTTAAGTGGATGCATCCTTGTTACACATTTCAGAATAAAAATATAGTTTTAATCCATGGATTTAAAGAATACTGTGCGCTTCTGTTTGTCAAAGGTGCCTTGTTACATGATGCCCATGGCATTCTGATTCAACAAACAGAGAATGTGCAGGCGGGGCGCCAGATTCGGTTCACCGATGTTGAAGAGATAGTAGCAATGGAAACCATCTTGAAAGCCTACATTAATGAAGCCATTGAAGTTGAAAAATCTGGTGTGGAAGTGGATTTTAAAAAGAATACAGAATTCATAATTCCTGAAGAATTCCAAAATAAATTCGTTGAATTCCCTGCCTTGAAACCAGCTTTTGAAGCGTTGACGCCCGGACGGCAAAGAGCCTACATATTATATTTCTCTGCACCTAAACAATCCAAAACTCGAACCTCAAGGGTTGAAAAATATATGCAGCAAATTCTGATTGGAAAAGGATTAAATGATTAATTAAATTACATGAAAGAAGGATTTTAAATATGGCTATGGTGTATTCAGAGATATTTATTGAGAGTGTGAAACTTGAATTGTTGAATCGCTTGGGATTAAAGCGGGTATACTATCTCAAGCAAATGCATGATGATTTATTTTATGATGCTGTGGGATCTGAAAAAGGAACGAAACATCGATTTCGGATTAGGCCAGCAACTGGAACGTTGGATGAGTTTATTTCGGATAAGTGGATGAGAGTGCATAGTTTTAAGATAAAAAGCGTTAATCACTGAACTGATTTGGGTGGTTGCTCAGATTTTGAAAATACTTCGTCTATTGAGATCAACTTTTGGAGAGGTGATATGTATAATACACTCTTCAGCAGCCGACAAAACCGCGATTAGGCATACTACCCAAAGGAGCGCGGATAGCTGAAATAAAATGAATAGGGGAGTTATAAAAAGAAGAAACCCCGTTAGCTTATTTCCCCAAGTATGTAGGCTGGCAAATGAATGATATTTATAGGCTGCTATCGCTAAACTTGCACAGCGAATTAATGCAGTAATAATTATCAATGGCAAAAAAATTAGTATCTTGTTCACCATCCATTGGATGATAAATACAGTAATTACCGTAAAGAGAAGGATATCGGCCAGAGAATCCAACCTGGCTCCGAATTCACTTTGTGTATTTGTTTTGCGGGCAATATATCCGTCTAAAACATCGCTTAACCCACAGATAAGGTATAAAATTAAAAATAACCATTCATTATGATATGTGAAAAATAATACAAATAAGATGATAATTCTGCTTAATGAAATGATATTTGGAATGTATTTCAACAGGTAATCCCCCGCTCTACAGATCAAGGTATATGCAATTACATCTTTAACATAGTATAAAAATTCTCGTTCTTCAAGCTATACAACGAAGATAAAGTGTTCTTGAAAAGTTCATTTATTTATCCATAATAAACAAATACCACTTGTTTTGCTGGTGAAAACCTAGTGAAATGGTGGTTTTTTAATGAATAATCAGCATGTGGAGTAAAGAATTTCAGGGATTAATTGTTATATTGAAACACAAATTGTTGTGTTGTGTTATGATATAGGTGAGGTGACTCCTATGAACGTTTTCGAGAATGAACCTGATGAGCTGGGGAATTTCATACGGCACATCAGAAAAACTAGAGGGTTGACCTTAAGAGGACTGGAAGATAAAAGCGGAATAAGCTATTCACAGCTCAGTAAAATTGAACGGGGAGAGAGCATCCCACTTAAAGATAATCTGGACAAAATCATTGAAGCTCTTGGAGCCGATCTTAAGAACCGGATGTATCATCTGGCTGATTATATGCCGGATGTTGAATATATCAAGACCTTGAAGCAAGAGTACCAGTTGCCATTGCATAATCAGTCCCAAGATTACATCTATGAGAAGGCTTTTAACAAGCTCAAAGAATTTCGGGCCAAGGAAGGTAAAGAAACTTCTTATGTTTCCTTTGATTCGAATGAGGTCATAGTTTATGAAACCGAATATGGGGCAGGAATGGTAATAGAGAAAATTGAGAAATACAATCTAACCGATGTCTTGAACGATAAGTTTGAGGGGAGTCTAGACTCCTTAAGGAAGCAGCCCCGTAAAGGGAGGCAAGCATTTATATTTGGTGAATGGCTGCGGGAATGCATTTATGAGTTAAAGGAAGAGGATCAAGACCTGGTCATAGAAGAGCTGAAGGAGTTTACCCAATTCAAAGTACAACGAATAAAGGGTGCTTTTAAGTGAGGGTCAACTCTTAACCCATAAATATTGCTAACAAATGAATAATGTTGCCTTTTTTGCAGCCATCTATTCATCTTGATCCATAAACAAACAACTAAAAATGGTTTGACAGAAAAGGGGATATAAAAACTAATGAGAATTAACATGAAATTTACCAGCAAGGGAAAAGCCGCTATCGAGAACTTCAATAACGAGGAGCTGCTGGAGATATTTGCACGTTACATCAAGACTTTATCGAAAAAGTATGATATTGAAGTAGATGTTCCCCTTGAAGTGAATCAAAATATTGTCGTGGATGGAACAATTATCGCGATGGCAGAGAACGTGAAATGCGACGTGGATACCTTCTTCAAGGAACTCAGCAGAGACATTAAAGTGCCACTGAAGAAAAGACTTGGTGGAAAGCTGGAGAACGTTTTTAAGACAGAGTTTATCGAGTAGTCTTAACAGCATCCGACAGTATTACTTAATCGCACATAAAAAAGATAGCGCCGGTGTGATTCGGCTCTATCTTTTTTTATGTCTTTCAGACATGCAGATCATAATCTCATATCCCTGCTGTTCAGAACATTTCTGATAATTTCAATGAAATCTGCTGAAGCCTTAGCGTCTACCGCTAGTTCATAGATATTGAGCAATTGTTCATTAGTCAACATTTCAAGAGAAGACGGGCGCGGAGAAGGATGAAAATGATAATTCATTAGGTTCCTCCCTCAGTGATCTGGAATTTAGAAAGCTAGTCTCCAAATGGTACCATTTGGAATAAGACCCGTCTCCTACCATTCGCCCTCCGTATTTATCTTTACATATGATGGTTAATGTGGGATAATATATAGCCAAAATTGAGCTGTATATACAATGATCCCGGTACCTAAGAGGTACTGGGATCATGCAATAAGTAACGACATACAAAAGATATATCTACCCTGACGGACCTTTCTTGCGTGCAGCCAAGTATTTCTTAATACGTGAGCCATTGGATTCCGATACAGTAGTAAATTGCTTCCCTTGATTAAAAAAAACGATTTTCCGTTCGGAGTCATACTCGTCGATATTATGAATATTGACAACATTACTGCGGTCAAGCCGTTCGAAGCCTTTATCCCCATATGCAGTGAAAAGATCGGAAAGAGTGGTGGGGAGGACAAACTCGCCTTCTTTCGTATGGACGAATATTGTATTTTTGTAATTAGAGAAATACAATATATCTTCTTCCTGGATATCCCGGGAGGAACCGTCGTTTAGTAAGACACGCATGTTTTCCCCATCCTTGTTAGATTACTTCCGGAGTTCTTTTGGAATTTCTGGGCTGTGAGCAAAGGGTTTTAATACAGTAGAAAAAAGACGTGCAGAAGCAGTTAAAGATTTTGACGCAAAACGAGCAATGTTCTTCTTCATAAAAGACTTCTCCTTTTCAAAGGGATTACTGTTAAAGACTGGGCCATAAAGGCCAGTCCGATGACAGACGAATAAATAAAGAAATTTGAAAAAACCAACAATATGGAGATCAGCTTCATCACAGGATACCTTTTGCTAGGAATTTGAGCGTTTATATCCGGATTGGGTGCGAATAATAACATTAAAATTAACGATATTCCATTTACGATCCAAAATAAATCTTTAACTAAAAAGACGAGATGTGGTATCGCAGTGCACAAGATAATTGAAAAGATATTGCAGGTTAATGCTGTTTTAAGATGTGCCCCGCCAGAGAAGAATCTTAGCGTCGAAAAGCTCAAAAGGACGAGAGAGGTTTCTATTAGCTGTCCTGTAAACAATCCTACAAGTAGCGATATTATCAGAATCAATAAGGTGTTCATAATAATGTTTAAGGCATATTGCATTACTTCAATAGAACTCGTATTCTCGGGGTTGTATTTGTTGATGGTTAAGGCTATTTTATGGCTGAGGGTATTCATTTCCGCCACGATCCTTCGTGTAAGATAAGTAAATATAACAAAAAAGAAGCACTCCATATATTAAAGGAATAAGATAGAAAAATTTTGAATTGAAAAGATACATAATTGAAATTACAATAGCAACAGTAGGGAGGTTTAGGATGAATAGTAATTTCTCCCGAGTACTTGTATTAATTTTCCCATTAGGTTTATCTGGTATGAAGTCAAAACCCTTACGTTTTTTGCCTATATAAATACTGATTAAAATAGTTGTCAAAGCAGATAGAATTTGCAGTACATAAGAATCAATAATTCTGCCGTAGAAAGCAATAGAAGAAAATAAGCCAATTTTGTTAAGTATGAATATATAGAATGTTTGAATAAAAGTATAAGCCTGATAAGTCATACCTGTCAGTATAGCCGCATAGAAAAAATGAACCCGAAATAAAAGCCAAAAAAAGCAAAACATCAGTAGATACTGAACTATAATATCGATCTCTACCATTTGGTAATCCACACGTATTACGTAAGAAAAACACCCCAATAAAAAACCGGCAAATAACATTTCTTTCGGATAAACATCAATTTTAAAGATCTTGAAAGCTAGGAGGAACATAGTATAAGACTCCATCACAGAGAACACCATATAAATTACAAAATCCGACATGCGTACACTCCCACTGATCAGAATGCCAAATCCCCAATCTTGCAATTATTATACATAATGTACTAGAATACAACAACGGGAAATTACACTTATCGCCATTTATTTATAAAATATTGTAAATGAGAGGGGTTCTATCATGATCCAACGTCCAGAACGAAGTGAATACGGAGATTTTTATGCCCATTATATTTCTTTGGTACCTGCTGAAGGAGAACTGTATGATGTTTTGAGAAAACAATCGGATGATATGTTCGTCTTTCTGGGTGGGTTGAGTGAAGTTGAGGGGAATTATCGTTACGCACCGGAGAAGTGGAGCATCAAACAAATGATTGGCCATCTGATCGATAGTGACCGCATTATGTCTTATCGTTTGCTGCGTATCTCTAGAGGTGATGTAACGCCGTTGGCAGGATATGAAGAGAATGATTATGTGAAGTCAGGTCAATTCGAGAGATTTTCCTTAAATGAGCTGCTGTATCAGTACAAGGTAGTGCGGGAGTCAACGCTGGCATTGCTCGCAACTGTGCCGGAGGATGCCTGGAAAAGAGTGGGGATCGCCAATAATGCTTCAATCTCAGCAAGGGCGCAGGCCTGCATATTGATTGGGCATGAGTTACATCATTGGGAAGTGATTAACGAGCGGTATTTAAAATGAATATACTACATTTCTTTATTCCTAGAGAAAGAACACTGATCTACACTACGTTTGATCAAGCACAGTTTTTTAAAGTGAAAGGGAATCTGCTTGCGGCAGGCATTCGACATCGTTCCAAAATTGAAGGTGGCACACGTGGTACTACACATCGTGCATTTACTGGAGGCAAGCTTCAGCAACAGCACTGTCTCTACGTCTGTAAGGAAGATGAGCACCGAGCATTGCCGTTTATCCGCTAATATTGAACGGTTGAGCATTTTGCACTTCAAAGCTGTAAAAGTAAAAACTAGCCAGCTCCGGATTATTGGAGACTGGCTAGTTTTGTTCTCGATCTTTTAGGAGTAGTTTCCGCTGAACCTAGCGGAGAGGACGGAATGATTGCGGAAAAGCGGCAGCGTTCGCCTTTGTCTCCGGATGTACACTGCTAAGTGTAATTCAATACATCTGGAGACAACAGCGATTGGAGCAACGTTCCGTTCGCGGAGCGTCCGTTCACAACAACATAAGTTATGGCTTTTGGAACACCTTTGTTTCACTACTGTTATAACGGAGGATTCTTATGACATTTTCGGCAGACCGGATAGTAGGCTTCATTTCCACCGATTTGGATTTGTTTGCCGCTGTAAACGGGTTTGCCGTTTTCTACACGCAGGGCCATGGTTGCTTTACGCTCGCAGAACCAGCAAATGGTCTTCATTTCCTCGATTTTATCAGCGTAGATCAGCATATATTTGCTGCCTTCGAATAGATTGTTCTGGAAATCATTTTTGAGTCCGAAGGCCATAACAGGAATGTTAAGCTCATCCACAATGCGCACAAGCTGGAGAATTCCGTCCTTGGTCATAAACTGGCATTCATCAATGAGTACGCAGTGCGGCTTCCGTGGGTTATTGCTGACGATCCCATAGATATCTGTATGTTCATCGATGGGTATAGCTTCTTTGCGCAGTCCAATTCGGGAAGATACATAACCCACTTCATCCCGATCATCGATGGATGGTGTGAAGATGAGCACAGACTTCCCCTGTTCTTCATAATTATGTGCAACCTTTAATATTTCAATAGATTTACCGCTGTTCATTGCCCCGTACTTGAAAAACAATTGTGCCACGACCATCTATCCCTTCTTAAATAACCAGTAATTAATCTCCGGAAATGCGACTTTATTACAGTATCATATTCCTAGCCTGTGTTACCAGTGAAAATCGTAGGAATGAAGGACATGAATACCTTGCCTCTATAAAGTTGATTCTAAAAGTGTTGTGTTATAATTATTGGAAAATGGGTAGAAGGGAAGTATTGTACATGCCAGAAAAGTTGATTGAATATAAGGAACGGCTAGCCGTCCTTCAGGAACAAGGCGGGATATCCGCAGAGGCACAAGTCTTGCTGGAAGAGATGCTCTTGGATCTTGCCGAGAAAAATCGCAGTAATAAGGCTATGCGTCAGGTGATTTTGAAAGCGGGTAAAGCTTCTACAATGTCCACCCGTTTACGGGAAGCGCTGTACGAGTAGAAAACGCCGGTAAATATAATATACGATTGGAACCTGAAAATATAGGATGCCTTCTAATAGATATACATCTTCGGAAAGCGGCCGTCTGATGGAGGAATGGTAATGGTCTTTATTTTTTCTTTTCTCAAAAAATACAGGGTTGCCGCTATCGCAGCTCTAGTGATGATGCTGATTGAGCTTGCTGTTGAGCTGTCCCAGCCCTTATTGATTTCCAAAATAATTGACCAAGGCATCAGAGAGCAAAAATCCTCAGTGGTATGGCTATGGGGTGGTGTCCTGGTAGGAAGCGCGGTTGTTGCTTTCATTGCTGGGGTGCTCAGCTCTTTTTTTGCGTCTCATGCCAGCCAAGGTTTCGCTTTTGATCTAAGGGACAAGCTTTACGAAAAGGTGCAGTCGTTCTCCTATGAAGTCTTTAACCGCTTTGCAGCTTCATCGTTAATCACGCGGTTAACCGGCGATGTGTCGCAGCTGCAGGATACTATATTTATGAGTCTGCGGTTTATGACGCGGGTGCCGCTGGTTGTTGTAGGAAGTGTCATTATGGCGTTGGTTGTGCACGTAAAGCTGGGATTGGTGCTAACGCTGACCTTACCTGTATTAACTATTTTTCTGTATGTGGTCATGAAGAAAGCATCGTCCTTGTTCCGCAAGGTACAAATCAGGCTGGATGGGGTTAACGGCGTAATTCAGGAGAATCTCACCGGTATCCGTTTGATACGCGTCTTTGTACGTATGAACCACGAGATTGGCCGCTTTGCAGCATTCAGTGGGGATCTAATGAAGGTAACGGTGTCTGCACTGCGCTTAACAGAAACCACGATGCCTTTTATTCTGCTAATTGTAAAT
Organism: Paenibacillus monticola; assembly: GCF_009664975.1. Classification (GTDB taxonomy): domain Bacteria; phylum Bacillota; class Bacilli; order Paenibacillales; family Paenibacillaceae; genus Paenibacillus_AQ; species Paenibacillus_AQ monticola. The sequence continues at coordinate 403,933 of NZ_WJXB01000003.1, read as the reverse complement.
GCGGGGATATTGGCGGTATTGTGGTTCGGCAGAATCGAGATTTCAACAGGTGATGCCACGTTAGGACAGACTGTCGCTGTTATTAATTATTCCTTGCGGACGATTGGGGCGTTGTCAGCTTTATCCTGGATTGTGGTTACCTTTTCTCGGGCACGTGCTTCCTCACAGCGTATCGTTGAAGTGATGTCTGCACATGAAGAGACAGAGGATCTTGCGAATGCTGATACAATGACGAATTCACAGTCCATACAGGGCGGTGTGAAATTTGAAGGCATTAGCTTCCGGTATCCTGGTAGCAATATTCCGGTACTGGAGGATATATCCTTTGAAGCCAAGCCGGGTGAAAGAATCGCGATTATGGGGGCAACTGGTTCAGGCAAGTCCTCGCTTGTGGGGCTGATTCCACGGTTGTATCAAGAAACTGAAGGTATTATCCGGATTGATGGAGTAGAGAGCGCCAAGCTGGAGATTTCCAAGCTGCGGGGAGCTATCGGGTATGTGCCTCAGGAAGTTTTGCTCTTCACCGGATCAGTGCGCGAGAACATCGCTTGGGGCAATGAGCATGCCACTCTGCAACAAATTGAGCAAGCGGCAGCAGCGGCGCAGATCCATGCCACGATAACAAGTCTGCCAGGCGGCTATGATACTATGCTTGGTCAACGTGGAGTTAATCTATCCGGTGGACAGAAACAGCGTCTGACAATTGCCAGGGCTCTTGTCAGGAAACCGGCAATTCTGATTCTGGATGACAGCACCAGTGCACTCGATGCCGTAACTGAAGGGCTGCTGCTTGCAGCGCTGAAGGAAATATCCTGTACAACATTCCTAATCACACAGAAGATTAGTTCCACCGCATCGGCGGATCTGATACTTTTGCTGGATGAAGGGCGGTTAATCGGTCGCGGGACGCATGAAGAATTGCTGGCAAGCTCGCAGTTGTACCGGAAAATTAATGAATCGCAGGTAGGGGGGATGGTGCAGCATGTTCAAAGCATTAGTTGAGCCTTTTCGCCATCCTAAGCCCGTTATTGAGCTTGGAGCGGGAAGAAGCCTGGGTTCGGTGACGGGCCGCAAACCGAAAGCAAAAGCAAAGGATTGGGCAGGTACATTGAAGCAGCTCTGGAGATACCTTGCCAAGCGTAAAGCAAGGTTGAGTCTGGTCTTGCTGATGGTTGTACTCAGTTCAGCGTTAGCACTGCTTGGCCCTTATATGATCGGCAAAGCGGTCGATGTTTATCTGGAGGGGACAGGTGGACAGTCCTGGGGGATTTTTCTGCTCAGTCTAGCCCTTGTGTATATATTCTTTTCTTTGACCTCGTGGCTGCAAAATATTTGGATGATCGAAATTGCCCAAGAAACCATATTCCGGATGCGTACTGATCTATTCAGTTATCTACACCGGCTGCCAATCTCGTTCTTTAACAAGAGACAGCAAGGAGAGATCATGAGCCGGCTGACTAATGATATTGAAAATGTCAGTTCTACGCTTAATAGCTCGGCGATTCAGATATTCTCCAGTATCTTGACGCTGCTCGGCACTGTAGGGGTAATGCTCTGGCTCAGCCCACTCCTAACGCTGCTCACGTTTATTGTTGTGCCTTTGATGGCGATAGGGATGCGCTGGATCACACGTCGAACCGGTCCACTGTTTAAGGAAAGACAACGTAACATGGGTGAACTGAATGGTTATATTGAGGAAACGTTATCCGGGCAGCGCATTATTAAGGCTTTTTCACAGGAAGAACGGGTCATCAATGGTTTTCGTGAACGCAACACACGGATCATGCTGTCAGGGTATTGGGCGCAGTCGATCTCCGGCTTCATTCCCAAGCTGATGAATGGACTGAACAATCTAAGCTTTGCCATTGTCGCTGGAGTTGGTGGTCTGCTGGCTATCAACGGGTCCATCACAGTCGGAGTAATTATAGTGTTTGTGGAATATACACGCCAGTTCACCCGACCGCTGAATGATCTGGCAAATCAGTGGAACACGCTGCTGTCGGCGATTGCCGGAGCGGAGCGGGTATTTGAAGTGCTGGACGAAGAAACAGAAGCGAAGGATGAGGGCGCAGCGATCTCGCTGGATAAAGTGGAAGGTGCGGTGCGCTTTGCCGGAGTATCCTTTTCGTACGATGGAGGGGCCAATACACTGCAGGATATCAGCTTTGAAGCAAAGCCCGGTGAGATGATCGCCTTGGTCGGGCCAACAGGTGCAGGTAAAACAACGCTGATCGGGCTGTTATCCCGCTTCTATGATCCAAATGGAGGCAGCATAACCCTGGACGGGAAGGATCTAACCTCGATCCGGCGTGAAAGTCTGCGGAGCCAGATGGCCTTTGTCCTGCAGGATTTATTCCTGTTCAAGGGAAGTATTCGCGATAATATCCGCTATGGCAGATTGGATGCCTCCGACGAGGAGGTTGAACAGGCAGCTATTCTAGCGAATGCTCATTCCTTTATTATGCGGATGCCGGATGGTTATGAGCGAATGCTCTCGGCAGATGGCAGTGGGATTAGCCAGGGGCAGAAGCAACTGCTGGCCATTGCGCGGGCTATTCTCGCCAATCCCTCCATGCTGGTGCTCGATGAAGCGACGAGTAGCATTGACACGGTGACCGAGATAAAGATTCAGGAAGGGCTGCAGGCACTAATGAAGGGGCGTACCAGCTTCGTGATCGCTCACAGATTGAACACGATCCGCTCCGCTGACCGGATTCTGGTGCTTGAAGGCGGCCGTCTGCTGCAGCAGGGAAATCATGAAGAACTGCTGCGCCAGGGAGGACTTTATAGCGATTTGGTGCAGGGTAAGCGTAGAGAGGCCGCTGAGGTTGAAGCTTAAGGCAATGTGAAATGCAGATCTACGTTTACTTTAACAAATAAGGCGAGAAATCTTATAGTCACGCAGGTGCGTCACTAGGGATCTCTCGCCTATTACTAGTAGAAGTAAGAAAAAAGTTGCTTAAGAACCAGCTTCCGGCGGTGTAGCCTGTTTAACCTGCTGTTTCTCCTTGAAACGTGGGCCGACATAATTACGTTTGCGGTCGCGGGCTAGAATCCAGCCGCCCAGGAAGGTCATTCCAACTGCAAAGATCAGAAGTCCGCCCCCAAAGTGAAGCCAAGCAAAAGCAGGGGTTGCACTATCATCTCCATGCATGGATATATAGTTGAAAATATCGTCTTTCATCATAATGAAGCCCTTCATGGCGAGCAAGCCGGGAATGACAAGAATAAGGATGGCAATGAAGCGTGATATCAACAGTTTCATAAGTGTCTCCTACCCTTCTTAGCCCATTGGATTCCCCATTATGATAACGCTTCAACAGAGAAAAGTCTATTTGAAAGGTTTTGTAATCCTATTAAAAGAGAGTACAATATATTAGGTTAAAGAGAACTTAAGTGTATGACTGGAGGATATATCATGACAATTACATGTGACGTGGCCATACTTGGCGGAGGAACCGGAGGTTATGTGGCGGCAATTCGTGCCGCACAGCTAGGGAAGTCCGTTGTTGTTATTGAAATGGACAAACTAGGGGGTACCTGCCTGCACCGAGGCTGTATTCCAAGTAAATCGCTGCTACGCAGTGCAGAGGTATATGCTGAAATAAATGAGAGCGAGAGCTATGGCATCGAAACTTCAGGCGTACAACTTGTATTCCCGAAGGTACAGCGGCGTAAAGAATCCGTAGTGGAGCAGCTTCATCAAGGTGTACAATATTTGATGCGAAAAAATAAAATTCAAGTCTTAAAGGGCAAGGGGCGCGTAATCGGACCTTCTATCTTCTCCCCGCGCAGCGGAGCTGTGGCGGTTGAACTGGAAGACGGAGAAATGGAGATGGTAGTCTCTGGAAATCTTATTATTGCCACTGGCTCACGTCCGCGTATTCTGCCAGGGTTGGAACCGGATGGAAAGTTCATTCTATACAGTGAAGAAGCGTTGCAGATGGAAGAACTGCCGTCTTCCATTATTATTGTGGGTGGCGGAGTTATTGGCGTAGAATGGGCCTCCATGTTGGTTGATTTCGGCGTAGAGGTAACGGTGGTCGAAGTCGCAGGGCAATTGCTGCCGCAAGAGGATGAAGAAGTAGCTCGTGAGCTGCAGCGATTATTGAAGAAGCGGGGCGTCAAGATATTGACGGGGACAATGGTTGATGCGGATAGCTGCAAAGTGACTGAAGCCGGCATTACTATTGAAGCCCGCATTACTATTGAAGCCCGCAAAGGGGAGCAGAGCCAAACTTTATCCGCTGAGAAACTGCTTGTGTCGGTAGGTAGAGTAGCCAATATTGAAAATATTGGACTGGAGAACACAGACATTCATTATGATAAAGGTGTTATATCCGTGAATTCCAATATGCAGACTAATGAACCGCATATTTATGCAATTGGTGATTGCATCGGTGGACTCCAACTGGCACATGTCGCCAGCCATGAAGGGATTATGGCGGTCAATCATTTGTCCGGGGAGAAGCAACATCCTTATCATGCTCATCTTGTTCCCCGCTGTGTCTACACACGGCCTGAAGTAGCGAGTGTAGGTTATACGGAGAAGGAAGCGAAGACGCTTGGCCATGATGTTGTGACTGGGAAATTCCCGTTCTCAGCGATTGGAAAAGCGATTGTATATGGTCAGAAAGACGGATTTGTTAAAGTTGTCGCCGATCGTACAAGCGGTGATATTCTCGGTGTGCAGATGATTGGACCGCATGTTACCGATCTGATTGGAGAAGCAGCATTAGCTCAGGTGCTGGATGCAACACCTTGGGAGATCGGTGAGACGATCCATGCTCACCCGACGCTTTCGGAAATTATAGGAGAAGCGATGCTAGCTGTAGATGGACGGGCTATCGGGTTCTAGAATTTTCTTATCTTTTCTTTTTAGGTGCAAAGGGATTATAATAAGCCTAAACCAAGTTTTAGTACCTGGTTATAAGATCAGGGTATGGTTGAACTTCACTAAAATTTTAGGAGGTACCTCTTGTATGGAATCTCAAGGTACTGTAGAAACCGTTAACCGACATAAGCAACTTGGACTCAGCGACGGCCAGGTCATCGATATGTACAGATATATGCTGCTCGCGCGTAAATACGACGAGCGCAGTTTGCTGCTTCAACGTGCTGGCAAGATCAACTTCCATGTCTCTGGTATTGGTCAGGAGGCTGGACAGGTAGCAGCAGCCTTTGCGCTGGATCGGCAAAGTGATTATTTTTTACCCTATTATCGTGATTATGCGTTTGTGCTTACAGTGGGTATGACCACACGAGAACTAATGTTGTCTGTTTTTGCCAAAGCCGAGGACCCGAACAGTGGGGGGCGACAGATGCCAGGCCACTTTGGAAGTAAGCGACTACGTATCGTGACGGGCTCAAGCCCAGTAACTACGCAGGTGCCGCATGCGGTTGGTTTTGCGCTGGCGGCCAAAATGCAGAAGAAGAAATTTGTCTCCTTTGTCACCTTCGGCGAAGGCTCCAGCAATCAGGGGGATTTTCATGAAGCGTGTAATTTTGCCGGAGTAAATAAGCTCCCCGTTATTATTTTTTGTGAGAATAATCAATATGCCATTTCGATACCTGCTCATAAACAGCTTGGTGGCAAGATCAGCGACCGTGCACTGGGCTATGGATTTCCAGGTGTGCGTGTAGACGGCAATGATCCGCTAGAGGTGTACCGTGTAGTGAAAGAAGCACGGGAACGAGCCATCGCAGGTGAAGGCCCTACGCTGGTTGAAGCCATGATGTACCGTCTTTCTCCACACTCTACCTCTGATAATGATCTGGCTTACCGGACCCAAGAAGAAGTTGACGAGAACTGGAAGAAGGACGGTGTGGCTGGATTCCGCAATTACTTGATCGCGCTGGGATTATGGAGTGACGAGCAGGAACGCGACATGATTGCCGAGTGCAATCTGGAGCTGAAAGAGGCTATCGAATACGCTGACAATGCACCGTTCCCTAAACCGGAAGATACGCTGCTGCATGTGTACGAAGGAGGGGTTTAACTCATGGCTATAATGGAATATATCGATGCGATCCGGCTGGCGATGAAGGAAGAAATGGAGCGCGATGATTCCGTATTTGTGCTCGGTGAAGATGTTGGTCTTAAGGGCGGCGTATTTACCACAACTAAAGGTCTGCAGGACCAGTTCGGCGAAGCTCGTGTATTGGATACACCGCTGGCGGAATCGGCTATTGTCGGTGTTGCTATAGGTGCTGCTATGTATGGCATGAAGCCCATTGCTGAAATGCAATATTCCGACTTTATGCTGCCAGCGACCAATCAGATTATTAGTGAGGCAGCCAAAATCCGCTATCGTTCCAATAATGACTGGAATTGTCCCATTGTAATTCGTGCCCCGATTGGCGGAGGTATTTTTGGCGGGCTGTATCATTCGCAGTGCCCGGAATCGATCTTTTTTGGCACACCGGGGCTGAAGATTGTGGCACCTTATTCGGCTTATGATGCCAAAGGACTGCTAAAGTCGGCTGTGCGTGATCCGGATCCCGTCATGTTCTTCGAGAATAAGAAATGCTACAAGCTGATCAAGGGAGAAGTACCGGAAGGCGATTATACAGTACCGATTGGAGAAGCGAATCTGCTGCGCGAGGGAAGCGATATTACGGTGATCGGCTACAGTCTTCCGCTGCATTTTGCCATGCAGGCTGCAGAGGAGTTGGAACGTGAGGAAGGCATTACAGCGCATATTCTGGATCTGCGCACACTTCAGCCGCTGGACCGGGAAGCCATTATTGCTGCAGCCCGTAAGACCGGGAAGGTGCTGATTGTCCATGAGGATAATAAGACCGGAGGAATTGGCGGCGAAGTGGCCGCAATTATCGCGGAGCATTGTCTGTTCGAGCTCGACGCACCGATATTCCGCCTCTGTGGTCCAGATGTGCCGGCTATGCCAATCAGTCCGCCGATGGAGAAGTTCTTCATGCTGAGCAAGGACAAGGTTAAGGCAGAAATGCTGCGGTTGGCGCAATATTAGATTTAAGGGGATCAAGCGAAATCAGAAAAGCGATGCTCCATAAAACTTTAGGGAGTTGAAAAGATGTCAGACAACCAAACGTTGACCGATGTGATCATGCCACAGCTGGCGGAATCATTGGTATCAGCAACGATCGGCAAATGGCTGAAGAAGCCGGGTGACCGGGTAGAGGAATACGAGCCACTATGTGAACTTATTACAGATAAAGTAAATGCAGAGCTACCCTCCACTATAGAAGGAATTATGGGCGAATTGTTGGCGGAAGAAGGCCAGACTGTTAATGTAGGGGAAGTTATCTGCCGCATTGCTGTACCTGTAGCCGCTCCCAAAGCTGTCCAAGGTACAAATAATGCTGCTGCGCAGGCTCCCGCAATTGTGTCTGTACCAAATGCTACTCCTACGGGAGATACGTCGATGCGGGCGCGTTATTCTCCGGCAGTACAGACCCTCGCGGCAGAGCATGGCATTAATTTAACAGCCGTATCAGGAACCGGTATGGGTGGCCGCATTACGCGTAAAGATGTATTGTCCTTTATCGAAGGAGGCGGGGTTTCTGTCGCTTCCGCACAAACAGCTGCAATAGCGACACCACCGACACATCAAGTCACTACTGAGGAAGCCAACCAAGCGCTGCAGCCAGATCGTCACTCCGGGCTGCACTTAAGCGAATCACCACGTATTCCTACGATTGAAGTAGAGGGTGGACGGGGCAGCAGTTCGGAATTCTTGATTGATGTAACGCCTATTCGCAATACAATTGCCACTAGAATGCGTCAAAGTGTATCGGAGATTCCACATGCCTGGACCATGATTGAGGTAGACGTTACCAATCTCGTGATGCTTCGCAATAGGCTCAAAGATGATTTTAAGCGCAAGGAAGGCATTAATTTGACCTACTTGTCCTTTCTGATGAAGGCTGTCGTGAGCGCCATTAAGGATTACCCGATCATGAACTCTGTTTGGGCTGTAGATAAAATTATCGTAAAGCGTGATATCAATATCTCGCTTGCAGTAGGTACAGAGGATTCTGTAATGACACCAGTGATCAAAAAAGCTGACCAGAAGAATATTGCTGGCCTTGCCCGTGAGATTGATGAATTGGCGCTGAAGACACGTGAACGCAAGCTGAGGCTTGAGGATATGCAGGGCGGAACCTTTACAGTTAATAACACAGGTTCTTTTGGTTCTATTCTTTCTTATCCGATCATTAACTATCCGCAGGCAGCAATAGTGACGTTCGAATCGATTGTGAAGAGACCCGTTGTTATTAACGATATGATTGCTGTGCGCTCCATGGCCAATATTTGCCTATCCCTGGATCACCGGATTCTGGATGGAGTCATTTGTGGACGCTTTTTGCAGCGTGTAAAGGATAACGTTGAAGGCTATACACCGGAAACTAAGCTGTATTGAGAAGAAATAGTTTCGCGTGAAAAGGGGACCTGACGGTATGAATAATACAGATGCACGTGAACTGGAAATATTATATATACCGCTAATGGAATATGGTGCGGCCTGGGAGCTGCAAAAGGAGTCCGTTCATGCTATTGATACTGGCGAGCAGCCAGAACGGCTTATACTTTTGCAGCATCCACCGACCTATACCATTGGCTCCCAGAATCATCCTGAACATCTTCTCCTGAATGGCGAACAGCTTAAGGAAAAAGGAATTGCGTTGTTTGAAATCGACCGGGGTGGAGATATTACATATCATGGGCCGGGTCAACTGGTTGGATATCCACTGCTTAAGCTTGGAGAGGAAGGCAAGGTAGATCTTCACGAGTACTTGCGCAGCTTAGAGGCTGTAATTATTGATTATTTGGCTTCCTATGGAATTGTTGGAGACCGCAAGCCCGAATATACGGGTGTGTGGGTAGGCGACAAGAAGATTTGTGCCATTGGTGTTAAATTCAACAAGAGTAAGCTCCGTAGAGGGTTTATCACCAGCCACGGTTTTGCGTTTAATGTCTCGGAGGGTATCGCTGAGAAAGGCTTCCAAGGAATCATTCCTTGCGGCATAACGGAGTATGGAGTGACCTCATTGGAGGAATGCGCAGGTCGTATGTTTGAGCTGGAGGAGGTAGCGAGGGAGCTAGTTCCTCACTTCCTGAAGCATTTTCCGTATGAGAAACATAGCTCATTCAGCAGTTCGCTTGAAGTTGATCAATGAGCAGGCTAATAGCGGCCAGGGAGACCCTGGCCGCTATTATTAACGAAAGCCTAAGCAGTAATTATCCTGCAAGAAAAGGCTCAATCATAAATAATACGGTAGATGCGATCATGGCTAACAGCATGACGTAGATAACAACACGGAACCATTTTTTTTGACGTTGCATGAGTGACTCCTTTAGTATTAGTTTAAGTTATAAGCACACAGAGTATTGACGCAGTACAACCATTGTACCGTATCCGTGAAAGAGAGGGAAGTCTAGTGATAGCACAAGATCGATTGATCCAGGAATTTATGGAGCTTGTACGTGTAGATAGTGAGACCGGAAATGAGCGGCAAATTGCGGATGTTCTGAAGAGTAAATTTAGCGCCCTGGGATTGGAAGTTATCGAGGATGATTCACAGGAAAGAACTGGGCATGGTGCAGGCAACCTGTTCGTGACCTGGGCAGCAGAGCATGGTGGAACTGGACCCAAACTGCTGTTCACCTGTCATATGGATACTGTTGTTCCCGGTAAGGGAATTAAACCAACACTTGGGGAAGACGGCTGGATTACAAGTGACGGTACTACCATTCTTGGAGCGGATGACAAGGCCGGATTGGCTGCGCTATTTGAAGCTATCCGAGTCATTCAGGAGCAGAGTATTCCGCACGGACAAATACAATTTGTAATTACAGCAGGTGAAGAATCCGGGCTGTTAGGCGCACGTGCGATGGATCCAAAGCATTTGGATGCAGACTTCGGCTTTGCACTAGACTCCAATGGTGAAGTTGGAGCTATCGCCGTTGCTGCCCCAACACAAGCTAGGGTTACTATGCAGATCTTTGGGAAGTCAGCTCATGCTGGCGTTAATCCAGAGGATGGGATTAGTGCAATTCAAGTAGCCAGCAAAGCGATTTCGGCAATGAAGCTTGGACGTATTGACAGCGAGACAACAGCCAATATTGGCAAATTCGCCGGTGGCGGACCTACGAATGTCGTCTGTGATCATGTGCAGTTGGATGCAGAAGCTCGCAGTATTGTACAGGAGAAGGTTGATCTGCAGATTGCTTCCATGCGTGAAGCACTGGAAACGACAGTACGGGAATACGGTGCAGAGTGTGAATTCCGCAGCGAAATTATTTACCCTGCCTTCAGCTTTAATGAACATGATCCGGTTGTTCAGCTTGCTGATCGTGCAATATCCTCCATTGGCTTACAGCCCCGGCTGTTTGCATCCGGTGGTGGCAGTGACGCGAACGTGTTCAATGGCCTCAAAGTTCCTACCATTAACCTCGCGGTTGGTTATGAACATATTCACACGACGAAGGAACGGATTAAGGCTGAAGATATTATTAAAGTTGCCAAACTGGTTGTTGCCATCGTTCAAGAAAGTGTTAAAGCTTAAGACTAGAGCAACTGATGACTATTCAAATGAAGGAGCTGTCCCCAGGTCAACAGCCTAAGGGACAGCTCCTTATGTTATACAAGCATGTATGAATGAGTTCAAAGCTTAGTTTTATTATCCAGCCTTAGTGGATGTACCCCGACTATCTGCATGCAGAGATAAAATGTAGGCCAAGGGCATATCACGTCCATATTGCTCTATCCATCCGGCTAGGATGGCTTTAATTTGCTCTGGCTTTCCGACTATGGTTACAGCGGATGAGCTTGTACGGCGGAGGACATCTTTCATATCCGATTCCTTCTTTCACGGTGAATTTGCTATAATACACCCTATGCAGAACAGAGATAAAGGAGACCAGAAAACGATGAAAAATTATGAATTGATCAGCAACCCCAAGCTGGACGAAGAGACGATATCTACGCAGCCGATTTTTGAAGGGAATATTATTACCTTGCAGGTGGACACCGTAAGGATGCCTGATGGCAATACCGCAACCCGCGAAGTGATTAAGCATCCTGGTGCTGTGGCAGTGCTAGCGCTGAATCAGAATAAAATGCTGGTTGTAGAACAGTACCGGCAGCCAATGCACCGCACTGAGGTGGAGATTCCAGCAGGTAAGCTCGACAAGGGTGAAGATCCACTAGCAGCAGCCCATCGGGAACTTCAGGAGGAGACAGGGTTACATAGCGGTGATATGCGTCACTTGAAATCGTTCTACACCTCTCCTGGCTTTGCCGACGAGATTATTCATATGTATGTAACTGAAAATGCACAACCAGGGGATATGTCGCTGGATGAGGATGAGTTTCTGGAGGTATCAGAGCTTACACTTGAGGAAGCTTACCAATATATTGCGGACGGGCGTATTGCTGACGCGAAGACAATAATGGCAGTATATGCTTGGCACTTGTATACGTTAACCGGACAATGGCACTAGAAGCGGAGCTGAAGAGCTGCTACTGTGACCTACATGTTCATATTGGCCGAACTTCTGAAGGGCAGCCTGTCAAAATCAGCGGCAGCCGCGAGTTAACCTTCGCCAATATCGCCAAGGAAGCCGCGGAGCGCAAAGGGATTGAGCTGATTGGTATCATCGATAGCCATGCACCTGGTGTCTTGCGGGATATCCGGGAATTGCTCGAATCCGGAGAAATGACGGTAGCTGAAGGCGGAGGGATTGCTTACCGGGGGACGACGATCGTGCTTGGAGCGGAGATTGAAATCCGTGAGCCGGGGCGAAAGGAATGTCATGTTCTCGCCTTTATGCCGGACCTGGAGACTATGACCGATTTCAGCGGCTGGATGAGCCGTCATATGCGGAATGTGAACCTCAGCTCACAGCGCCTGTATGTTCCAGCCAGGGAACTGCAGAATGAAATCTACGGGCGAGGTGGAATTCTGATTCCCGCACATATCTTCACACCGCACAAAGGACTGTATGGCTGTACAGCTGAAGTAATGTCGGACATTTTTGATCTCGACCGGATTGCGGCCGTAGAGCTTGGACTGAGCGCGGATTCGGAGATGGCAGGCTATCTTTCCGAGCTAGACAGGTATACTTTCCTGACGAATTCGGATGCTCATTCTCTGGGTAAAATCGGCCGTGAATACAATGTTATGGAGCTGGCTCGTCCTTCCTTTGCCGAGCTGTGCCTGGCCCTTGAACGTAAAGGGGGACGGCACGTTAGTGCCAACTTTGGACTGAATCCCCGCCTCGGTAAATATCACCGAACCTACTGTGGGGGTTGTGGCAGTATTATTGACGAAGTTTATGCCACCTCCGAGCGCTGTCCCTATTGTGGAAGCCTCAAGCTGGTGAAAGGTGTATTTGACCGGATTATGGATATTGCTGACCGGGAGAAGCCAGTTGTACCCGCGAATCGTCCGCCGTACCATTACCAGGTGCCTCTTGAATTCATTCCAGGGTTGGGAAAGGCTAAGCTGAACAAGCTATTGCAGGCTTTTGGCACAGAAATGAATATTTTGCATGGGGTGGGTGAAGAGGAAATTGCGGCGGTTGCAGGCATTGAGCTGGCTTCACAGATCGTTGCTGCCCGCTCCGGGACACTTGCGCTATCCGCAGGCGGTGGAGGAACTTACGGCAAAGTTGTCCAACATAGAAAGTAACAGCTTGTATCTAAGGACAAGTCATAGATTGGGACGTTTCCTCATATGGTGTAACATGTGACCTAGAAAGGAGAACGTCCCGATGCGTAATTTCCGACTGATGGTTAAGGAACAGACGCCTCTGTATATTTTTGTGGCCGTATTATTTCTGGTAGGGGTTGTCTTCGGGGCGCTTATCGTTAGTGCGCTGACCATGGATCAGCAGCAGGAGCTTGGTGATTACCTGGGGAACTTCTTCGCGACCGTAGATCAGCAGGGGCTGCCTGCAGCACCGGAATCGTTCTGGAGCATTGCTACGCTAAACCTGAAATGGATTGGGCTGATTTGGATTCTCGGATTGTCGGTGATTGGCCTGCCGGGGATTTTAATTCTTGATTTTCTCAAAGGTGTATTGATCGGCTTTACGGTTGGTTGTCTGGTCAGCCAATATTCTTGGCACGGATTGTTGTTCGCGCTTGTCTCGGTCGCACCGCATAATCTGGTACTGATCCCGGTTCTGCTCGTGTGCAGCGCGGCGGCAATAGCCTTTTCTCTGCTGATGATCCGCAGCCGTGTGCTGGGCCAGCGCCGGACGACGGTGACTCGTCCTTTTGCCATGTATACCTTGTTGTCCTTCCTAATGGCGCTGCTGATTCTGGGAGTGTCCTGCTTCGAGACCTGGGTAACCCCGTCAATGATGAGATGGGTAACGCCTATGCTGGTAGTGATAGGGTCGTGAACATAGGGATTACAGGCTTTCTTGCATTTATTCAAGATTTGGAATGTTACCAAAGTGGTTTTTTACTTTGGCAGCATTCTTTTTTGTTTTTATCTTTGACATGAGCATGTCGGAAAATACGACAGTTAGCTTTAATCAACTCTGCTCTCAAAATCTGTGATGAAATAGCGACCTGCTTGAGTTAACCTACTTCCATTTGTAAAAGCGACCTTAATACGATGTAGTAAGCTGCCTCGACTGAAAGTAATATTTGTTGCCAATCCAGCTTCGTTTATCTTTTCTAAAGCAGCATGGAAATCTTTCTTTTCAACGTCTATTTTTCGGAATTCTGGGTCTTCTTCTTGTTCGATATATTTTAGAATTAGATACATAATAGCTTCATTCTTCTTTATTTTCATTTGGGAAAATCCTTTCAGAATATCAGGAGATACCGAATCATCTCGGCTTTACACTAATACTGGATACGGGTTCTTTGTTGAGTGCGTGAGAAAGCTAGTTGGGAGATTGCCAAGAAGTAGAGGGCTAAAACAATAGGTTGCTTACAATTATAACAAAGTTCAATCCCTCATTTCTTAAATGCTCAAGATATTCAATCAAGAACAGGGAAATATGCGTTTGACTTCTCAAAGCGACACGCCCTATAATGGAAGAAGCGGTTTGAAGCCCGGTGCGGTAATTATCCAAGGGGGAGGCAGACAATGGAAGCCCGGATAGACAAGATTAAGCAACAGTTACAATCCCAAGGATACAAGCTTACGCCCCAACGGGAAGCTACCTTAAGAGTGCTGCTGGAGAACGAAGAGGATCATCTAAGTGCTGAAGACGTATTCATGCTCGTGAAAGAGAAAGCTCCTGAGATTGGTCTAGCTACCGTATATCGTACCCTGGAATTGCTTAGTGAGCTGCATGTCGTGGAGAAGATTAACTTTGGCGACGGAGTTGCCCGATATGATCTGCGAACGGATACGGCGAAGCATCACCACCATCATTTGATCTGTGTGCAGTGTGGCACTATGGATGAGATTCGTGAAGACTGGCTGGGATTGCTGGAAGAACGGCTGGATAAGGAATATAACTTTACAGTGCTTGATCATAGACTGGATTTTCATGGAATATGCTATCGCTGCAAGGATAAGGACAAAGATAAAAATAATACGGACGGGACTCGTCCTGAGTAATCTTATAGATGAGATGAGAATTTACTGCGATAAGCTCTCGCCGGTTATTTTGCCGGAGGGGGCTTTTTAAATGATTGGATTGCTGTGATCATACATAACCCCCTCTGTTGGTGCATAAGGTGTAGGACGAGTATAAATCGCATAAAACTTAAGTGTATGCTTACGAAGCGAGTTTTATTGCGAAGTAACTCAAGTGGAGTCTAAGCTCCATAAAACTTTTAGGAGGAGTCCTTATGATTGTCTCTTTGCCTAAAACGGTGCGCCGGCTTTACATGATGATCATGTTTGTTGCTCTGAGCTATCTGCTATATTACGCGTTGAGTCTGCTCGGGGAATGGCTTAGTCCGATCGAAGATTATGGAATTCCGGAGGGCTCAGCAGTACGGGCGTTTCATGATGGCGAGCCCGTAACGCGCAGCGATGATGGTCTGAACACAAGACAGCGTCTCCGCTTCTACTACTGGTTTGGGGAGTGAAATACTCCTTAGAAGCAGGGAAAAGATAGAACCCTGTCGAATGAAGCTAGGGTGAGTTTCTTTGTGATTACACGAAAGACAAGCTTAGAAGCCTCTCACAAAGAGTAGCTGCGTTAGACAGGAGCGTGAATTGATGAAGTCACACTTGCAGCCCTTTCTGCTTTATTTGTCCGAGGATAAAGGTTTATCCTTAAGTACATTGGAATCCTACGGACGGGATGTAACACAGTTTCTGGAGTTTGCCGAAGGGCGGGGCGTGACACTACCGGATGAGATAAGAAGATCTCATATTATGTTATATCTCGGTGAACTGCGTGGCGCCGGGCGCGCAACGGCAACACTTAACCGGAACACGGTCTCCCTCCGCGCCTTTTTTCACTATTTACTGAAAGAACGTTTAATCGGACAGGACCCGACCTTGGATATGGAATCGCTTAAGCCAGAGAAGAAGCCACCTATGGTACTTACTGTTCCGGAAATTGAACAACTGCTGGCAGCCCCTGATGAGACCACTTCCCATGGAATGCGTGACAAAGCGATGCTTGAGCTGCTGTATGCTACGGGTATTCGGGTATCTGAGTTAATCTCGCTGAATGTAGATGATGTGCATACGGATATGAAATATGCTCGCTGTACCGGGACTTCTGGCAAGGAGAGGGTTGTTCCGATTGGAGCTATGGCTGCAGAGAGTGTGGAAGTTTATACTGTTGATAAGCGGGACAAGCTCCTGCGGAAGTGCAAGACTGAGCCGGCTCTGTTTCTCAACAGTCTGGGCGGGCGTTTAACCCGGCAAGGGTTCTGGAAGATTATTAAGAAATACGCACGGGAAGCCCATATCGAACAGGATATCACACCCCATACTCTGCGGCATTCCTTTGCAGCCCATCTGCTTGAAGGTGGTGCTGATCTGCGTTCTGTGCAACAAATGCTGGGGCATGCTGATATTTCAACGACCCAGATCTATAGCGGAATCGCTCGTAAAAATATGAAGGAAGTCTTCGAAAACCATCATCCTAGGGCACGGTAAATGAGTAAGAATGTTATGCTGGAATCATACTGTAAGAAATAGTCTGTGGGATGCCCACAGGTTATCTAGTTAGCTCGAAACGGATACCTAACAGCGGTACAGCCGTTTCTTTCTATTGAATTGACGATTCCTAATCATGTAAATGATGTATATAACGAAGGAGTGAAGAAGACAATGTCATCTTTTAAACGGATAGGTTTTATTGTTCTTGATAGTGTAGGTATCGGTGAAGCACCGGATGCTGCCGATTTCGGTGATCTTGGTTCCCATACGCTTGGTCATATATTAGAACGGGTTCCCGGGTTAAAGTTGCCTAATCTGCAACAGCTCGGACTTGCAAATATTGCTGCATTGCCGCCACTTGAGCCGGTGACTTCCCCAACGGGTTATTACGGCAAGATGCAGGAAGTTTCGGTCGGCAAAGATACGATGACGGGTCATTGGGAGTTGATGGGGTTAAAGATTGAGGTTCCCTTCAATACGTATCCTGACGGATTGCCTGCAGCTTTGATTGAGAAGTTCGAAGCAGCAACTGGACGTAAAGTAATCGGCAATAAACCAGCCTCAGGCACTGAGATTCTGGTGGAGTACGGTGAGGAGCAGATGAAGACAGGGGCATGGATTGTCTACACCTCTGCAGACAGCGTGTTCCAGCTTGCGGCACACGAGGATATTATTCCACTGGATGAGCTATACAGAGCTTGTGCAATCGCCCGTGAGTTGACAATGGCACCGGAGTTCTCTGTAGGCCGGGTCATTGCCCGCCCCTATGTTGGTGAACCAGGTCATTTCGTACGTACCTCGAACCGCCACGATTATGCGGTGAAGCCGCCACAACCAACGATTATGAACGCGCTGGAGGATATCGGCAAAGATGTGATTGCAGTAGGCAAAATCAATGATATTTTTACGGGCGAAGGGGTTACGGCAACCTACCCGACTAAGAGTAACGAGCATGGAATCGAGATTACGATTGCAGAACTGCGTAAGCCTTTTAATGGATTGCTGTTCACAAATCTGGTGGATTTTGATTCCTTGTATGGACACCGCCGCGATCCCGAGGGTTATGGCCATGCGTTAGAGGTATTTGATCAGGCATTGCCGGACATTCTCGCAAGCTTAGGTGAGGATGATCTGTTAATCCTCTCAGCTGACCATGGAAACGATCCAATTCATAGCGGAACAGATCATACCCGTGAATTTGTACCCCTGCTAATTTACAGCCCAAGATTTAAGACTCCAGGCAGTCTGGGCATTCGCCAGACCTTCTCGGATGTAGCAGCGACAATCGCTGATAACTTTGGAGCTAAGGCACCACAGTACGGAGTAAGCTTTTTAGCAGAATTACAATAAGTACATCGCTTACCATACTTTTAAACTTCAAGGAGGCACATCAATAATGAACGTAGTTAGCCAAACCGAAATTCAGGAAGCAGCCCAATATATTAAAGACAAAAGTCCGGTAGCTCCGGAGATCGGCCTGATCCTAGGCTCCGGTCTCGGCGTGCTGGCTGACCTGATCACGGATGAGATCAGCATTCCCTATCATGAAATTCCACATTTCCCTGTATCTACTGTAGAAGGACACGAAGGCGAGCTGCTGATCGGGATGATCGAAGGTCGGCGCGTGGTGATGATGAAAGGCCGTTTCCACATGTATGAAGGGTACGGACCGGAGACAACAGCGTTTCCAGTGCGTGTCATGAAGGAACTAGGCGTAACCAGTCTATTGGTTACCAATGCTGCCGGGGGCGTGAATTTGGATTATACCCCTGGTGATCTGATGCTGATTACGGATCAGCTTAACTTGACTGGACGCAATCCGTTAACAGGACCCAATGATCCTGCACTGGGTGTACGTTTCCCGGATATGTCTTCAGCATACAGCCGTCGCCTGATCGGGGTAGCGAAAGAAACAGCTGCAGAGCAGAACTTTGAGTTCAAGGAAGGCGTCTATGCCGGCCTGCTGGGTCCTAACTACGAAACTCCGGCCGAAATTGTAATGGTGCGCCGTCAGGGTGCTGATGCAGTGGGCATGTCCACTGTATCGGAAACTATCGTAGCCCGCCATGCAGGGATCGAAGTGCTGGGCATTTCCTGCATCACCAATATGGCTGCCGGAATTCTGGATCAGCCGCTTAACCATGCAGAGGTTATGGAGACAGCTGAACGGGTGCGCGAGCGTTTCCTGAAGCTGGTACTGGCTTTTATTCCGAAGATGTAAATTCTAATTACACACATACGATTATACCAAATACACAATTCATATTTCGGGAGGATTAACACATGACTCAAACAAATACCCCAACAGTTGCATACGGCGTGCAAGTGAAGGAAGCTGCTGATTATATAAAATCTAAATTAGGTGCTTATTCCCCCAGCATCGGTCTGATCCTTGGCTCTGGGCTTGGTGATCTGGGCGATCAAATCGAAGAAGCGGTATACCTGCCTTACGAAGAAATTCCACACTTTCCACGTTCAACAGTAGAAGGCCATGCTGGCCGGTTCGTCATTGGCAAGCTTGAAGGCAAGGATGTTATCATCATGCAGGGCCGTTTTCATTTCTATGAAGGTTATGCAATGCGCAAGGTTGTACTGCCAGTCTATGTAATGGCTAAACTTGGAGTGAGCACACTTGTAATTACAAATGCAGGCGGCGGGATGAATAGAGCATTCAAAGCCGGTGACCTTATGCTGATTACCGACCATCTGAACATGACGGGTGACAATCCGCTGATCGGACCCAATGACTCCGATCTGGGTGTACGTTTCCCGGACATGTCCCGTGCTTATGATCCTGAATATATCGCCCTAGCTAAGAAGTTATCTGGTGAAGTTAAAGGTACTGACGGCGAAACGCTTGTTCTGCAGGAAGGTGTATATGCTGGCATTAGCGGCCCAACTTACGAGACACCAGCCGAACTAAAAATGCTTGCCTATCTTGGTGGGGATGCCGTGGGTATGTCCACAGTTCCCGAGGTTATTGTAGCAAGTCATAGCAAACTGCGTGTACTCGGCATTACTTGTATTACTGATATGGCCATTGGTGATGAGCTTGAGCCGCTGACCCATGAGCAGGTCGTAAAAGTAGCAAATCTGACCAAACCGAAATTTATCGGTCTTGTCCGTGCATTTGTGCGCGAAGTACAGGTTTAATATGAGAGCAGTCGATATTATCCAGAAAAAAAGAGATGGCGGAGAGTTGAGCCGTGAAGAAATAGCATTTTTGATCCAGGGCTACAGCAAGGGTGAAATTCCGGATTATCAGCTTTCTGCTTGGGCGATGGCTGTTTATTTTCAAGGGATGAATGCCCGGGAAACCGGCGATCTGACACTGGAAATGGCCATGTCCGGCGACCAGGTGGATCTTAGTCCGATTGCCGGCATCAAAGTAGACAAGCATTCTACTGGCGGTGTAGGCGATAAGACGACAGTTGTGTTGGCGCCCTTAGTGGCAGCAGCCGGAGTTCCTGTAGCCAAAATGTCTGGTCGTGGGCTAGGCCATACCGGCGGTACACTCGACAAGCTGGAGTCGATCAGCGGTTTCTCCGTGGAGATGGACCGTGAACGGTTCTTTGACCAGGTTGGGGAAATTGGCGCAGCGGTCATAGGTCAGTCAGGCAATATTACGCCTGCGGACAAAAAGCTATACGCGCTGCGTGACGTTACGGCAACAGTGGAATCCATTCCACTGATCGCCAGCTCCGTCATGAGCAAAAAGATTGCTGCCGGCGCTGACGCGATCGTACTGGATGTCAAAACTGGCAGCGGCGCGTTTATGAAGACGCTTGACGATTCTATCGCGTTGGCACAAGCAATGGTGGACATCGGCACCCATCTGGGTCGCAATACTGTCGCAGTAATCAGTGATATGGACCAGCCTCTGGGATACGGGATCGGTAACGCCCTGGAGATTAAGGAAGGGATCGCGACCCTAAACGGCCACGGTCCTACGGATCTGCAGGAGGTCTGCCTCATTCTGGGCAGCCATATGCTTGTGCTTGGCGGCAAAGCCAAGGATGAAGCTGAAGCGCGGTCCATTCTCATGAGTCATATTGAGGATGGCAGTGCTCTGGAGAAGCTTAAACAGATCGTTGCCGCACAAGGTGGAGATGTCACACAGATTGAGGCTCCGGATACTTTGCCTACAGCCTCCCGATTCATCGAGGTGAAGGCAGCGACCGGAGGTTACATTGAAGGTATTCAGGCGGAGGAAATCGGCGTAGCCGCTATGCTGTTGGGTGCCGGACGTGAGACGAAGGAATCAGTAATCGATTTGGCTGTTGGGATTCAGCTGTCCAAAAAGGTTGGCGACGCTGTGGCAGAAGGTGAGATCCTTGCTGTTCTGCATGTGAATGATGCCAGCGACAAGAAGGTACAGGAAGCAGAAGCCAAGGTGCTGGAAGCCTACCGTATTACCTCTCAACCGGTTGCACCGCAGCCGCTGATATTTGCCCTCGTGACTAAGGATGGCGTAACCCGTTATTAGGTTAGTTGAAGGAATTCTCAGACTTATATATGTAATTAGAAATAAGCCTTACGGACCGCAGCAATGCGTTCTGTAAGGCTTTTTTTTGTGATTCACAAGCACTTTTCAATGGCCTGCAGCATTTGATAGGTCCCCCTGCTCTCGTTACATAGAATGATAACCGTCACTCCGCAGGCTGGATAGACGGCTGACCGGAAGGAAACGCCGGGATCTGCACCCATCAGATGGAACTTGAATAGCTCCCCATTCTGCATAGTGATCCACACTCCATAACCGTAATATTCCTCAGCACCTTCATGAATGTGCGGGGTAAGCAGAAGTGTGGTCAGCTCTGGACTAAGTAGTGTATGGTTGAGCAGGCACTGCCACAGCAGCAGCATTTCAGGAGCGGTTACGAACGCGCCGCCATCGGCCCCTCCTTTTACCGGAAGGGAGTAAATGTTGGTTCTCCAGATTCCATTCGATTCATCAATGTAACCAAGTGCAGTATTGGTTGGAAGTGCATCCATTACAAAATAACCTGAACGCTCCATCCCACAAGCTCTGAATATATGCTGCTCCACATAATCTGCAAACTCCAAACCACTAAGTTCTTCTACCAGCAGTCCCAGTAGGATATATCCCGCATTGTTGTAATGGAACCGTTCACCTGGAGTAAACTTCATCGGAAGTTCTCCGAACATCGGGATAAAGTCTGCAAGCCTCCGCAGGGTATACATGGGACTCGATTGCCATAATTCCGCGAAATCATCCATCGTCTCTTCATCAAAATAATCTGGAATGCCCGAGCTATGCGTCAACAGATGATGCACGGTAATGTCCGGGCTAAAGTGCGGAAAGTTCACGTCTACGTTCGGCAGATAAGCGCTCAGCCTACCCTCAAAAGCAAGCTTTCCCTGCTCAACCAGCTGGCAGATCGCAATTGCTGTAAATAGCTTGCAGCCGGAGGCCATTCCGAATCTTGTGTTCAGATTGTTCGGTACACAGTCCGATTTATTGGCATATCCGTAGGCACCTTTGGCAAGATCTTTATCGTTCTGTTGTACCAGAACGGCTCCCGAGAAACCGATTTCAATAGCTTTAGTGTGAACAGACGGTGCAATATATCCTAAATGCATAATCAATCCTCCAAACTCTTCAACCGTATCGTAATTCTATAAGATTCGTGAAAAAGTGATGATCTCCTTTAGTTATATTAATTTTTAAATTTGATAAGTCTACTGAAGTTCACTATAATTATATGAAAATAAGACTCGGTTGGAAGGAGCTGGATTATTATTGGAGAAGCGACGAGAACTGTGGATTGATGCTGCCAAAGGCTTGAGTATTATTTTTGTAGTCATGGGTCACTCCGGGGATGGACTGTTTACTCATTATTTATTCTGGTTCCATGTGCCATTGTTTTTTCTCCTAAGTGGAATGGTATTCAAACCAACGATCCCCAAGGAGTACTTAAGCTGGGCGTGGAAACGAACGCGGGGGCTGATGACACCCTACTTTGCCTACGGATTGCTGATTACGATGATACTGCTCATATTCACCTTTGACCTCAAGAGTTTAGCTGGGAATTTAGTTAGACTTCTGTATGGCGGCCTGTCGCTGACCGGTCCGTTTGGTGTATTGTGGTTTATTACCTGTCTATTATTCACACAACTAATCTTCGGTTTCGTTGTCCGATTTACAATGAGAACGCAACTCCTCTTGATTGCCTCGTGTTATCTACTGGCCCACCTGATCTCACTCACTTCCTTAAAAAGCTTCAACCTCCCATGGAATATCGATGTTGCTCTCTTAGCTATTACGTACTACGCTCTTGGATATTACGGGAAAAGGTTGATTCCCTTATTAATTGGCCGAATAGCTGCATTACCGCTGCTTATTCTATTATGTGCTGGTATTTTATATATGGATTATAAGGGAATCCTGAGTTACAGCCTGAATATGAAATATAAGGAGTACGACGCACTGCTGCTGGATTTAGTGATTCCAGTGTTATTTTCATTATTGATCTGTGCGATTTCATTCTGGTTATCGAAGCGTCTGCCTCTAAAAGGACTAGGTTATCTGGGACGCAATACGATTGCGATTATGTATCTACACCTGCCTGTAAATTATGCACTTAAGTACCTCCTCGGCATGGAATATGGACTCATCGTGTTTACTGTTATTGGTGTGGGCATACCGGTGCTTATTACGCTGATTGCAAGCTATTCTCCGGTTTTGTCCAAGCTATTTCTTGGTCATAGTGGCAGCAGACGTCCGGCCGTAAGTGTCGGAGAGAGCATAGCTACGCCTCGCTAGAGTTTTTCGTTGATAATAATAACAATTATTTACGGCCAATTGGAATAATTTCCACCCTTTCTGACGAAACTGGAACACAGTACCTGTGAAATGAAGGTTAACGTTCAGGAGGGGAATCATTGTGAGAAAAAAACGTTTTGCAACGATGTTAATTGTGCTTTGTGTTGTTGTTTCGGCTCTTGGACCGATCTCAGGCGTTTCTGCAGAGGAGAAAAGCAAGGACTCCGGAAGCAAAACTGCCGCTGTTGATCTCGCACCGGGGGCGCGTTCTGCCATACTTATGGATGCCAATACCGGCACTGTGATTTATGAAAAAAACAGTCATGATAAGCTGCCTCCGGCAAGTATTACAAAGATTATGACGATGCTGCTTACGGTTGAGGCGCTGGATGAAGGGCGGCTGCAGTTGACGGATAAGGTGCGGACGAGCGAATATGCCGCTTCGATGGGGGGCTCGCAGATTTTTCTAGAGCCTGGTGAAGAAATGTCGGTGGACGAGATGCTCAAAGGCATCGCTATGGCCTCCGGGAATGATGCTTCTGTGGCAATGGCTGAGAAAATAGCGGGTTCGGAGAGCGCTTTTGTTGATCTGATGAATAAAAAGGTAGAGGACCTTGGCCTAAAGGATACACATTTCGCCAATTGTAATGGACTACCCGCTGAGAATCACTATTCCTCTGCACATGATATTGCTGTAATGAGTCAGGAGCTCCTGAAGCATGAGCGCATTATTAAATATACCGGCTCCTATCAGGATTATCTGCGTAAGGATTCAACCAAGCCCTTCTGGCTGGTAAATACGAATAAACTAGTGCGTTTCTATACGGGAGCCGATGGGTTGAAGACTGGCTATACGGCAGAGGCCAAATTCTGTCTGTCGGCTACAGCGGCAAGGGATGGCCTGCGTGCCGTGGCAGTCGTGCTAGGCGAACCGAACACGAAAACACGCAACAGCGAGGTTTCGGGTATGTTCGATTACCTATTCTCGCAATATAAAGTACACACGATTCACAAGGTGGGAGATACCATTGGCACGCTGAAGATTGAGAAGGGCGTGAAGTCGGAGCTGCCGCTTATGGCGAAGGAAACCTACAGCGTTCTTTTGAAAAAAGGAGTGACGCAAGAAGGTATTCGCAATCAGCTGGTACTGCCGGAGAATGTGAAAGCTCCTGTAGCCGCAGGGCAAACGGTTGGGAAGCTGGTTGTCTACCAAGGGACTAATGTACTCAAGGAATATGAGCTGAAGGCAGGCGAGGATGTGCCGAAGGCGGGCTGGTGGAAGCTGTTCAAGCGAACAGCGGGTTCATTGTTTACGATTGATTAATTCGTTGTATTTTGTAGATTGCTTCTATGTTTTCTGTAGATTCATAGGGGTTTTCTTCTAGTTTTGTCGGGAGGCAGGATTCCTGATTTGCCGCGTAGAAACCTAGTCCTTGAAGGGAAGCAACATCGTGTTTAAGGGGCGGTTTCAAAGCAACGAAGAGGAGAGTGGCAAGCATGAATTCTCATGTGGAGATGGAGCAACACCGGAGTGTGCTGATTGTCCGTTTGTCAGGGGAACTGGACCATCACGCAGCGGATTATGTACGCATGGAAATGGATGATGCGATTATGCGGGGCCAGGTACTGCATCTGGTTCTCAGTCTGAAGCAACTGCAATTTATGGACAGCTCCGGGCTGGGCGTTATTCTCGGAAGGTATAAGTTGATTCGTAGTAAAGGTGGCAAAATGGTAGTATGCGACGCCACCGCACCCGTACAAAGACTGCTGGAAATGTCGGGCCTGTTCAAAATTATGCCCTTATATGACGACGAGAGCACTGCTCTCTCGGATCTGGAGGTTGCGTTATGACAAAGAGCCAAGCCAGGAACTTCATGAATGTACAGTTCGCTGCATTGTCTGAGAACGAATCGTTCGCGCGTGTTGTTGTGGCGGCCTTCGTCACCAGGCTGGATCCTACGATGGAAGAGCTGAATGATCTGAAGACGGTTGTGTCCGAGGCAGTCACTAACTGCATTATTCATGGGTATGACAGTGACCCGAACGGTATTGTCACGATAACAGCATCAATCGACAATGAAACGGTACATCTCACTATTGAGGATCAGGGACGGGGCATTGAGGATTTGGAGCTGGCACAGCAGCCGCTCTACACCTCCAAGCCGGAGCTGGAGCGGTCGGGTATGGGCTTTACTATTATGGAGAATTTCGTGGATGAGTTCGAAGTCACAAGTGAACCGGGGCGCGGTACCTCCATCTCAATGAAGAAAACTATTGTCTCGAAAAAAGCTTTATACAATTAGGGGTTGGAGCCATGGATGCAGAGTCAAAAAAAGCTCCGCCGACCTATTTGGACGATGCGGAGGTCAAACGTCTTATCGCGCTCAGTCAGGCCGGGGATAATCTCGCCCGCGACACGCTCGTAAACTGTAATATCCGCTTGGTCTGGTCAGTAGTGCAGCGGTTTATGAACCGCGGGTATGAGCCTGACGATTTGTTCCAGATCGGCTGTATCGGACTGTTGAAGTCCGTCGATAAATTCGATCTCAGCTATGAGGTCAAATTCTCCACCTATGCTGTACCGATGATTATTGGCGAGATCCAGCGCTTCCTGCGCGACGATGGTACCTTGAAGGTCAGCCGTTCACTCAAGGAAATGGCCAACAAGGTTCGTAAGATGAAGGACGAAATGTCTAAAACCTTGGATCGCCTGCCGACCATCGGCGAAGTTGCATTGGCGCTGGGCGTAACACCCGAAGAAATTGTCTTCGCCCAAGAAGCCAACAAGCCGCCGACCTCGATTCACGAGACCGTGTTCGAGAATGATGGTGATCCGATTACGCTGATCGACCAGATCGCTGACGAGTCACAGGAGCGCTGGTTCGACAAGTTGGCGCTGAACGAGGCCATCGGGGGTTTGAGTGAACGCGAGCGCCTGATCGTCTACCTGCGCTACTACCGCGACCAGACCCAGTCCGAAGTCGCGAGTCGCTTGGGGATCTCTCAGGTGCAGGTGTCACGGCTGGAGAAGAAGATATTAGCGAATATACGTGAGCAGATTGCGCAGTAGGTGCAGTAGGTAATGAAGTGACGGGTAGCAAGTGTTGATTGGAATGGGAAGTCATGAATGAGTACTTTGTGAAGAGCCGCCCTCGCTGGGCGGCTTTTTGCATGCTATGCTGTTCCTATAGAATTGAACTATTGGGGGGGCGGGCATATGCTGCATATTGTTAATGGAGATAGCGTAGGTGAGAAGCTAAAACAAGGGGTTGTGCAAGGTGATATTCTGGTGTGGAGAGAGGTATATTCAGCCGGGCCAATATTCGCAAATCCAGCAGGGGAAAAAGAACGGTCCCTACGGGCCCGAGTTCTGGAGGATACTCTAGGCATTCCAACTGGTGAATATACGAAGGGCTGTAAGGAACAGGAGCAACGCCTCCGTGAATTTAATACGCACGATGAAGTGGTATTGTGGTTTGAACATGATCTATTCGATCAGAGTATGCTAGCCTACCTGCTGCACTGGTTCAAGGGACAGAAGCTTGGGAACACGAAATTGAGTCTACTCAACATCGGAGAATTTCCGGGTATTGAGCGATTTCATGGTCTGGGTCAGCTATCTTCTGAGCAGTTAAAGAGCTTATATGGAACCTGGAGACCCGTTGGGCAAAAGGAATTGGAACTTGGCAGCGATCTTTGGCAGGCCTATGCTGCTCCAGATCCCCTTGTGATGGCTGATCTGCTAGAGCAGAGAAGAACAGAATTGGCGGCGTCCGCCCTGCCTTTTGCCTACGCAGCTTTTCAGGGACATCTCTCTCGTCTTCCTTCGGTGCGGAACGGTCTTGGTATTGTAGAACAGACTACGCTGCAGGCCGTTCGTGGGGGAGCGAGTACTCCATTGGAGTTGTTTAGTCAGGTTACCGACAACCTGCATGTTCTCGGCATGGGCGATCTCGAATTTTGGAAGGTTCTTGGTGCGTTGGCACGGGGCGCTCATCCCTTGCTGATTATTGACGGGGCAGACGGATCTACTGATTTTAGGGCTCTACCGGGATTTTTGAATCGTCAGGTTGCACTAACTGAACTTGGTGCTCAAGTGCTGGCTGGATCGGCGGATCGTGTGGCGGTTCAAGGAATGGACGAATGGTACGGAGGTTTGCATCTGCTGGGGCATGATATTCCTTGGCGTTGGGACAGTTCAAACGGCATGCCTGTCCAAGTATAATTTGTGAAGTTATAGGCAAGGAGGGATTATCATCAGAACTTTAGTCATTAGTGACATACACGGAAGTTATCAAGAATTCAACGCGCTTTTGAAAAAAGTGAACTATAGTTCCTCCGCAGACCAACTCATCCTGCTAGGTGATTATGTAGATAGAGGGCCAAACAGCAAAGCAATTGTTGAACAGGTTAAGAATCTCCATGAAGAATGCGGAGTCATCGTTCTAAAAGGGAATCATGACAAAATGGCCTGTGATGCCCTGCTGAATGAAGATGATAAGCTGGATACACATTGGCTTAATAACGGTGGATGGTACACCCTATTAAACTACTGCAGAACAGAATTTGATTTTTTTAAGGATGATTTTGGGTGGAAGGATTATATGAGAATGAAGGAATTTATACGACAGGAGTACAAGCATCATTTGGATTTCCTAAGTTCCTTACCACTGTATTATGAAACGGACGAGCATATTTTTGTGCATGCAGGAATTAACCCAACGGTAGAGAATTGGAAGGATCAGAATGCCTATGATTTCATCTGGATCAGAGAACCGTTCTACAGTAATCCAGTAACTGCAACCCATAAGACTGTAGTCTTTGGACATACATCGACAGAAGATTTACATAATAGCGATAGCGAAGAAATATGGTTTAGCCCACATGGAGACAAGATAGGCATAGATGGGGGTTGCGCCTACGGCCAACGACTTAACTGTCTGGAGATTTGTGACGGTGAATATAGATCATTTTTTGTAAGGCAAGGGGAGAAATAGTGAGTGGGATGTGGACACACTTGTATATAAGGAAATCCGACCGCAATGGGTCGGGTTTTCTCAGATTAACTAACACCTCTAGAATTTATTGAGATAGCTGTGACATCATATTATTTCTTTTTATTACGTTTTATTAGATAAAGTGTAGAGAGTATCATAAGCACAATCAGTATGGCCTGAACTAAAATAGGGTAATCCCCTTCCAAATAAATTAGCATGATTTGTTAATTGTACACCATAGGGTTTGATTAAAGTTTAGGAGTGATATTATTTATATTAATTTAAGACAGCTAACAATAAATAAAATATCAAAATTGGAAGGCTTCGCTGAAGACTTCATCGTTGATGAAGAAGTTCCTCTTTCTATTTGGTCTGGTAGCATTCAAAATATAAGGATCAAAGATTTGAATGATGGTGACGTAGCAAAGCTAATAAGACAAATGATACATTTACATTCCATTATTCCGGAAGCATTAAAGAGGTTAAAAGAAAACCCAGTTGCTGGTTATTTAGGGGATGGAGAGGTTTTAGAAGCAATAGCGAAAGTCGAAAAAAGGGAATGGGATAACAACCCTGACATATGTGAACTAGTAAGATCATTTATAGACGGTTTCATACATTTATTTGAAAACAACGAACTGAATTTCCCAGAAGATGAGGAGAGATTCTCTAATCAAGAAAGAGAAGAATACTATCAAATGTTAAAAGAAATAAGGACGACGCTCGAAAAATCTGAGTTATAATTTAAAAGTTCTCATGAGAGGAACAATGCAGTAGAAAACCTTTTTATTGAAAATAATTTAGGAGGACATACAGTGGAATTAGACGTATTTCTAAAATCATTTAATGAAAGTGATTGGAAAAGCTATCTAAAGGTATGTAGAAAAATGAATATCGATTATAAAACTGAACTGGGTGGAATAATTTTACCTGAAGATATTGCGTTAGTACTTTGTTATAGATTTGGTGAACGTCAAGCAGCAAAGTGGCTCCATACACAAGTGCCAATATTGAAAAACGTACAACCTAAGGAGTTATTAGGTAACGAACAAGAAAAGAATATATTAAAAGAAATCTTATTGACTCAACTTTCGCAGCATGAAATCGGCAGATAAGCCTTGATGTAACAAGGCAAAGCAGAGATCCAGTGCTGGAGTTGACTTTTAATCATAGCGGATAGTTTCTTACCGACTTGATTGGCGATTTCGTTCATTAATTCCACCAATTGTTGTAAAGCAACGGCCCAGTCCAAGGTACCCACTTCATCGCAAAGCAAATAAAAGAGTCCACCGAGCGTCCGCTGATCCGTGCTTTGTCGATGCTGCCAGGCCAGCAGAATATAGCGGGAAAAGACAATCGTTGTATGGCTAATGAGCAAATCATAGGAGCGGCCTTGAAACTCTTTTTGCAGGCGCAGCAAGGATTTAGCGCATTTGAAAAAGACTTCGATGTCCCAGCGAAGAGCGTAGATTTGAATAACTTCCGGTGCCGTCAGCGTTAGATCCGTCGATAGAATCGCGAGCCACTCGTTTTTTTTGGAGCGATGGCGAACAAAGACCACGACGACTGGAATGCCAGGAACAAGTTCGGTGTGAATCTGACGCAAGATGTTCCGGTGCTTTCCTTCGACGCGTAAAGCAGCTCGGTACAGACCCTTAAGATCGATCCGTTGACCGTGAACGAGATATCGCTTATTGTCGTTTTTCACCATGCCAATCACATGCAGTCTGCGATCTATAATCCGCTGAATCAGGGGGGCATGCGTGAACCAGCTATCCATAAGTACGTAAGCCGCAGAAACCCCAGAAGTAATGGCCCGATCCAGCAGTTCAGAAACCAGATGCGGAGCAGAAAGCAGAGCTTCTTTCCGGCGTTTGTATCCAGAGGATCGCTTGTCGATTCCCGGATGTATGCCGGTGAGTCCAGCCTTCACGGAACTCAGCAAGGCGAAGTCCAAAGGGAGAAACGTATGGCCGTCCGACCAGCCTAAGGTAAGCATGCGAAACCCTTTATAGTAAGCCCCCGTCGCGTGATCCTTGAAGCGAGCCAACAATTCCACAGCTTTGCTCCGATTCCGCTCAAACATGGAATCATCCACAATGAATACGGAGGTCCGCGTGACGGAGGTCAAGGTTTCGACTCGCTGCACAGTGTCACTACTAAGCGAAGACAAGAAACGTCGCCAAGCGAATCCGCTGTGATTGAGAAAGCGATAGACGGCATCTTTGCCAGGAAAGGCTTCACCCTTGGCACTTTCGAGCAGACGAAACCAATTCTTCTGATGAAAGAGCAAGACGAAAACGAGCATGAACAGATGGGAACAGGTATAGCCAAACGTCTTTTTAAACCCTGCATTCCTCAGGTGCTTCAGCACACCGAGCTCTTGAAAAGCAGGTCTCATTTCAGGTGGAAGTTGATCTAGGGACGACTTTTGATTTATCATAGAAGGGACACCTCTTCTGTGGTTTAGTGGATCTCGACAATCTCACTTTACCAAACGAAGCGGTGTTTTTCTATGTTGGCAAGATCCTTACTTAAACCGACTCCACCTTAACCCCAGCTTGGGGTCAACTCGATTTTGACTCTGCGAAAGTTGAGTTATTGAGAATGCCTGATTAATCGGTAACTTATATTTACGATTTTTTTTAATCTATATAAACTGGAAAACTTAGCGAAAGGCAAAAGTAACGGAGGGGAATTTTGGAACTGTAGGGGCGATAGCGACTGCCTGAAAGCTTTCCGCAGGAAAGCTCGCATCGTAAGCATAAGCTGTCTCCGGATTTCATCCGCTAAAACGGAATAATCAAGAAATCAGGAGACAACAGCGGCCGGAAGTCCAAACATTCACCGCAGTTACGATTAAAGCCGATTCAGCAAAATCTTAAGTTCAGCTTATCTAATTATTATTTTTCTTAAATGCCATGGGTTCAGATACATGGTTTTTTGTCTATCCTCTGGTTATGTAATTGGGTATTTTCATGAAGGACAAGTAACTATTGGTTTGAAAAACGGATTCTTGCCCTACATAAAGTGAACCAGCAGCGAGAAGTCTACTTCTTAATGTATTCCGAGAAATGCTCTTGAAAATATAAAGAGTCGATATCCGCACGCAGATGATGATGCAGCAAGTCGTCAATTTTATCACGTTCATCTTGGATGATGTAGTCAGCCATTAGCTGATGTTCTTTTTGGATTTCTGTCAATTTATCTTGTTGCAACATATGCAATTTGCGGTAACGGATATAGTGTACATTAAACTGCTGAATCAGATTCCACAGAAATCCACGTCCAGCCAAAACGAATAACGCTTCGTGAAAGGCATCGTCAAGCTGTAGGAAATGATCCGATTCGTCCTCTTGGCTGATGCAGTCTTTTTGCATGGCGAGGATATGTTTCAATTCATGTACTCCTTTAAGTGATAGATTACCCGCCAACCCTTTCATAATCTCTTTCTCCAAGGCACTTCGGAGATAAATGATTTGTTCAACGGATTCCAGATCAATATATGAAACGATATTCCCCTTCTTGGGGTAAATATCTACATAGTTTTCTTGAGACAATTGCTTCAGAATATCCCGAATGGGAGTACGCGAGAGCTCAAACCGTTCAGAAAGGGCGGTCTCGCTGATCATAGTCCCTGGTTTTAGTTGCAGCGACAGGATCTCATTCTTTAATTGGTTCATGATTTCTTCTTTTGAGGCCATTTCAGTTCCAACTTTCTTTGTCGCTATTTTCACAAACTAGTATACAACAAATCTTAAAATTATAAAGCATGAATAAATAGAGAACGTTTACAAAGAAATAGAATATATATCGAATCCTTGTTCGGAAAAGTGTTGACAAAGGTCGTTAAGTTATTTTATGATCAATGTATCTTGTATACAAGATGTTGAGTTGTTATTTTATACGCATCGGAAAAAGCAGGTTACTCCCGAGGTATTATGTAGCATTTCCTTATTTTGTTGTACACATAACGATTACAAGGAGGATTTTATTATGAATATGACTTGGAGATGGTACGGGGAAGGGAACGACGATATTACTTTGGATCATATCCGGCAAATTCCGGGTGTCATGGGGATCGTCTGGTCATTGCATGATAAAGTAGCGGGCGAAGAATGGGATATGGCCAAAATTCAGGAAGTTGCTGACCAAATCACGAGCAAAGGCTTCAGCACGGCCGTAGTCGAAAGTGTGAATGTGCATGATGATATTAAGATCGGTCTGCCTAGCAGAGATAAGTATATAGATATTTATATTGATACGATTAAAAAATTGTCCAAAGTAGGCGTTAAAGTCATTTGTTATAACTTTATGCCGATCTTTGACTGGACTCGGACAGAGTTGTACAAGGAACTACCAGACGGATCAAATGCTTTGTTCTATGAGAAGGCTGCAATTACCGACAATCCCCAAGAGATGGTCGATAGAATCCTGCAAGGCTCCAAGAACTTTACGATGCCCGGCTGGGAGCCAGAACGTCTGTCCAAGCTGGATGAATTGTTCAAGGCTTATGAAAATGTTACCGAAGAAGTGTTGTTTGACAACTTGAAATATTTTCTGGAGCGTATTATTCCGGTATGTGAGGAGTACGACGTCAAAATGGCGATTCATCCAGATGATCCGGCATGGCCGATTTTTGGATTGCCGCGTATTATTCGCAGTAGAAACCACATCAGACGTTTCCTTGATCTGGTGGACAGTCCGTATAACGGATTGACCTTCTGCACAGGTTCGCTCGGCAGCAATCCAGAGAATGATCTGCCAGCTATGATTCGCGAATTCCACGATCGTATTCATTTTGCCCACATCCGCAATGTTAAAGTGTTCGAGAATGGTGATTTTATTGAAGTATCGCACCGTGGACAAGACGGAAGTGTGGACGTGGCCGAGGTGGTCAAAGCGTATCATGAGAACGGGTTTATTGGATATGTTCGTCCCGATCATGGCCGACACCTCTGGGGTGAGGAGAAACATTGCAGACCGGGTTACGGTTTATATGATAGAGCGCTGGGCATTATGTACTTACTTGGTGTCTGGGATAGCTTGGAGAATGAGAAGAATAAAGGAGGCAAATAAATGTTACGTCTGGACAGAAGTAGTATTCAAAACAATAAAGCGGC
Source organism: Paenibacillus monticola (assembly GCF_009664975.1). Lineage (GTDB taxonomy): Bacteria > Bacillota > Bacilli > Paenibacillales > Paenibacillaceae > Paenibacillus_AQ > Paenibacillus_AQ monticola. The sequence goes on along the minus strand of NZ_WJXB01000003.1, from coordinate 370,949 downwards.
TTGGACAGCAGCGGGTGTAGAGTTGCCCCAATTCGATTATGACCAGGTTGCGGCGCAGACCCAGACAAAGCCGGAGTGGATACACTTTGGAGCTGGTAATATTTTTAGAGGATTTGTAGCGAACGTCCATCAAAAACTACTCAATCTCGGGGTTGCGGATACGGGTATTATTGCGGCTGAAACGTTTGATTTTGAGATGATTGATAAAGTATACAAGCCCTATGACAATTTGACTTTACTAGTGCTGATGAATGCAAACGGAGATTTTGAGAAAAAGGTAATCAGCAGCATCGTTGAAGGAATTACAGCTGATCCTACCCGAATTGAGGATAACAAACGGCTCGTTGAAATCTTTGAGAATCCAAGTTTGCAGATGGCCAGTTTTACAATTACGGAAAAAGGCTATTCCCTGACAGGGCCATCCGGTCAATATATGGGTATTGTAGAGCAGGATATTGCGAATGGACTGGATCGTCCGATCCATGCGATGAGCATTATTGCCGCGCTAGCCCATCGCCGCTATGTGAAGGGCCAGTATCCGTTGACTTTTGTCAGCATGGATAATTGTTCCCATAATGGCGACAAGCTGAAAAATGGTGTCGTAACGATTGCCAAAGAATGGGCGAAGAAGGGTTTTGTAGAGCAAGGGTTTGTTGCTTATCTGGAGGATGAATCCAAGATTACATTCCCATTATCCATGATTGATAAAATCACTCCACGCCCTTCAACTGAAGTGCAAGAAGCGCTGCTTAAACAGGGAATTGGTGAGATGGATGTTATTATTACCTCGAAGAACACCTATACAGCTCCTTTTGTGAATGCGGAAGTCAGTGAATATTTGGTCATTGAAGACAAATTCACGAATGGCAGACCGGCTCTGGAGCAAGCTGGCGTGATCTTTACAGACCGGGATACCGTAAACAATGTAGAAACGATGAAAGTGACTACTTGTTTGAATCCGTTGCACACCGCTCTGGCTGTGTCCGGCTGCTTGCTGGGATACACTTTGATCGCAGATGAGATGAAAGATGCTACCTTAAGAAAGTTTGTCGAAATCATTGGCTACCAAGAAGGCTTGCCAGTTGTGGTCGATCCTAGAATTATCAGTCCTAAACAATTTTTGGACGAAGTGTTGAACGAGCGCTTTGCCAATCCTTTTATCCCGGATACCCCGCAGCGAATCGCTACAGATACTTCGCAAAAGGTCGGCATTCGCTTTGGAGAAACGATCAAGTCTTATGCGCGGAGAGAAGACCTGAATCCGGCAGATCTGACAGCTATTCCACTGGCTATCGCTACTTGGTGCCGCTACCTGCTCGGTGTTAATGACGAGGGTGAAAAATTTGCCATCAGTTCCGATCCATTGCTGGAAACCTTGCAGGCTGCCCTGCAGGGTGTTGCGCTTGGAGACACTACATCCAATGTGCAGGCCATTCTACACGACGAGACGATCTTTGGTGTTAATCTGTATGAAGTAGGTCTCGGCCAGAAGATTGAGACAATGTTCCATGAAATGCTGGCAGGAACTGGAGCGGTACGCCGCACTCTAGAAAAGTACATTGGGTAACTGAAAGAGAAGAATAAAGTAAAGACGATTGTTCATTGATTTTTAATGAATGGTCGTCTTTTTGATTTTAGTGATTTAAAATAATTCTTTACCAAACGTTCTCAATATGTTAAACTGATTTTGCAGACAGAGGCAAGAGCAAACATAAGAGAGCGGGAATGCTCATGGCACGAAGTAAAGACTTTGAAGTCAATATCGTATTAGACAAGGCTATGGATTTATTCTGGAGGCAGGGTTATGAGAAAACCTCTATGCAGGAGCTCGTCACCCACATGGGCATTCACCGAAGAAGCATGTATGATACGTTTGGAGACAAACACGCTTTATATATGGAAGCTCTGGATCGATATCGAGATATACAAGAAAAGAACATTAAGATTCGAATTCAACCACCTATATCAGCCAAACAAGCCATCAGGCAAATGTTTGAGATGACGCTTTGTACAGAAGAGGATCATCCTAAAGGCTGTTTAATTGTTAATACTGCGGTTGAGTTAGCGATGTATGATTCGGAGGCAGCAGCCCAAGTCACTGAGGATTTTTTAAATACGGAGCAGCTGTTCTATGAACTCCTCGTGAGTGGACAGCAAACTGGAGAAATTGCCGAACACCATAATGCGCTTAATCTCGCGATATATTTAAATAATGCATGGGTGGGTTTGCGTGTAATGGTCAAAGCAACTGAAGATATAGAAAAACTAATAAGCATTATGGATACAACCTTAGCAGTACTCCATTAATTTTTTTTGCTAAATGTAGAACGATCATTCCCAATAAGAGAGGTGGTGATGCTCCATTTCAGGCAGACCCAATAGCTTCACCAAAAAACAACACTAAGGAGAATATAAAATGACAACAAATACGGATAATCTTAAGGGTAAAGTAGCTTTTGTAACGGGTGGAAATCGCGGGATCGGCTTGGAAACAGCGCGTGAACTTGGTAAGCTTGGTGCTAATGTTGTAATTGGCGCACGTGATTTGGAAAAAGGAAAAGCTGCTGCGGAAACACTTCGTTCTGAAGGTATCCAAGCCGAAAATCTCAAATTCGATATCACTTCAGCTGAAGATCGTCAGGGTGCCTATGACTTTTTTGACCAACATTATGGTAAGTTGGATATTCTCGTTAATAATGCGGGCGTGCAAAAAGAAGTTGAAAATATCTCACCCATTAATGAAACAAGCACAGTTTCGCCAGCAGTTCTACGTGAGACGTTCGATGCCAATTTCTTCAGCTTAGTGGAGTTCACTCAGCAGGTGCTTCCGCTAATTCGCAAATCACCAGCCGGCAGGATCGTCAATCTATCCAGCATTATGGGATCACTTACACTTCATACTAATCCGGCTGCTTCAATATACGGCGTAAAGCTGCTAGCTTATAACACCTCTAAAACGGCATTGAATTCATTCACGATTCATCTTGCACACGAACTTAAAGATACTCCAATCAAAGTGAATTCGGCTCACCCGGGTTGGGTGAAGACCGAAATAGGTGGTAAGCACGCCGCAATGGATGTTAACGAGGGCAGCAGAACAAGTGTGCAGCTCGCCACTTTACCCGCAGATGGCCCAACCGGTAAATTCTATCACTTAGGTGATGAACTGCCTTGGTAAGCTTCAAGAATTAAATACTGATCATTTACAAACAGTCGCCTCGAGTTAGTATCGGAGGAGACTGTTTTTTCGTATTCGGTAAGTATTATTTCATTGAATTTTAGAATATTCCATATATTATAAAAATATGAAGGAGGGTAACTAGTGTTGAATTACCGAGAGTTAACCATTAATGAAATTTGCAAGATTGAAGGTTTTCACGAAGAAATAGTAGTGGAGAAAAGTGTGCCATTATCAGGATGGTTTGCAGGCATAATGGATGATAAGCTTAAAGATTTGCCAGATGGTTCAATCGCCAGATTAGTTAGGCAGAATTTCCACTTGAAATATGTGATTCCTGAGGCAATCTTGAGATTATCCAAGAACCCAATTGCAGGAGAGCATTACGAGGGAGAACTTATTAATTCAATAAATGCGATTGAAAGTGATTTTTGGAAGAGTAACTTGAATTTATGTAAAGAACTAAAGGAACTATTGGAGAAAATTGAAACTAAGGAAGTCAACCTTCCACAAGATTTTGAATGGTTTATGGAAGAAGAGGAGCAAGAATTTTATGAGAGTGTAAGGAAGGTGATTTCAATATTAATGAAGTGTTAATGTCACTTGGAGGAATATATGGATAATAGAATTGAGGAGATCATTCTGTTGCTTAGATTAGAAGCAAATGCTGGAAGGTGATATAAATGAGTGCTAAATTCAATATAATCACATTCACAAAAAATGCAATTGATTTAATTTGGCTACTTGGAGTCGTGCAAGCAAAAGGGTTTAACGCTACTATTAATGATATTGAATCTGTAGAAAATTGGGACTTCAACGATTTGCAAATCCATTCATGTAAAAGTGATACTAACGAAGTTTTAGGGCTTCTTGAGGAAGGAAGAATTATATTAATAAGCGGTGAGGTTAACTCCAATAAATTTGTAGTGATTTTAAGTAAGATAGAAGACATCTATGAGACAAACGTTTCCCTTGACACAAAGAACATTGTTTACTTAGACAGTGATATTCTTAATGAACTTACCCAGCCTATTTATGATGAAGTTTCGAACCTGTTATTATCATCTGAGATGGTTAATAATTTACTCATTTCTGCATTAGGTGTAGAGGTGATTGTGGACTACTGCGACGATTTTCAAAAGATAAATCTCAATAGTTATAATGTGGTGAGATGGGTTTTTGGTATGCAAGAGACAACAAATAAACATAACCTTAAGGGCTACAAGCAGGTAACATCCGATATTTGGGATAAAGTCACTAAGTTTTAATTTGGACCCAATCCTTACCACGAACATAAAAAACAGTCGCCTCGATGTAGCATCCGAGACGACTGTTTTTTATATCAATCCTTACCACCCAAGCTCCTGCCCCTTAATCTCCTTCGCCCACAATTCCTGCAGTCGCTTCACCTGTTCCTCTGGCATAACCGCATCGCTGGCGGCGATATTCTCAATAAGCTGGGTGCTATTTCTAACACCGGGGATCACTGTGGTTACTTCTGGGTACGCAAGGATGAATCTCAGTGCGGCCATGGTCATTGTGGTCTCTTTATTGGTAATGAACTTGATTTGCTCAAGCAGGGCTGCGCGTTTCTCAATGATCTCTGGGGACCAACGGCTTCTTACTCCGGCAAAGGTACTCTTGCTGTTGTATTTTCCGGACAGCCAGCCCGAATCCAGCGGCACCTTGACGATGATCGCAATGCCTTTGTCTTGCGCAAGCTTGAAGGCTTCCGCAGTCTCCTGATAAAAGATATTGAACATGACCTCCATCACGCCGATATTCGTATGCTGGATAACCTCGAGCATTTCCGGTACAGAATCTACAGAGACACCGTAAGCTAATATTTTACCCTCAGCTTTTAGTTTCTCCATTACGTCATAATGACCATACTTTCCATCCAGAACGTTAAAGGGGGGATTATGTAAAATAACGGAATCCACATAGTCGGTTTGCAGCCGGATTAAACTTTGTTCAACGGAACCTCTGATCTGATCTGCAGCATAATCTATACTGCCATCGGCTCTATGACCAAATTTGGTGTTGATTACGGCGCCACTCCGTCTTCCGGCCAAGGCTGTTCCGAGTAGTTCTTCGCTTCTACCTTGTCCATAATTGGGAGCGGTATCAAAAAAGTTCAGTCCTCGATCCAAAGCCTCATGTACAAGTGAGATTGCCGCGGTATCCTCCATGGCCTCCCAATCCTGTCTGTTGCCAAGCTGCCAAGCACCAAAGCCAATTTCCGAAACGGATTTCCCCGTATTGCCATACCGTCTTGTGTTCAAAATGTTTCTCTCCCCGTATATATAATAAGGTCCATGCCCCGTATTTTAGACTTTATTCACCCAGTAAGCAAACCGGATCGGCGGTCAGCTTGCGACTTTAAGCCAGTTGATAGATAGTGTATTGTATAAGAGAAACTTGAACTCTAGCGGCTATCCTATTAATAGGAATGCAGGAGGTATGTATGTCTTATTCACAAATTACGAAGAACGCGTTAGCCCGTTCGCTCAAAAAGCTGATGCTGACCCAACCGCTCCACAAGATCACCATTCAGCAGCTTACGGCGGATTGTGGAGTGACCCGGCATACTTTTTATAATCATTTTCAGGATATCTATGAGCTGCTGGGCTGGGTCTATCAGACGGAGATTATCGAGGGTCTTGAGGAATACCGCAATTGTGCCAGCTGGAAGCAAGGCTTCCTGAGCGTGTTGTATTATACGCAGAGTAACAAAACCATTTGCCTGAACACTTTTCATTCGCTTGGACGTGAACATCTGGAAGATTTCTTGTATGGGGTCATCTATGATGTGATTATTAAGATCGTGGACGAACTGGACGAGGAACGGAAGGAGCAGGTAACGCAACAAGCCAAACAGGAGATTGCTGATTTCTACACACTGGCTATACTGGAGCAGGTAATCCATTGGCTAAAGACGGGGGCAAATACGGACCCAACCCAGATCGTGGACAAAGTCGGCAGAATTATGGACGGCAGTATCACCAGAGGTCTGGAGAACTATCAGAACAGCAAATGATAAATGACACAAAACCATCCTTATGTGTAAAGGCTGCACATTTGCGCTTAGCTGTCCATAGAATTCTTCCTCCTCAGTGGGTATATTGAAGGCAGTTGATAAGCAAACTACCTACTGAAATTGAGAAAGGAAGAAGAGAAATGGGAACCTATCAAAGAATTAATCCATTAGTACAAGAAGGTATCGCATCCAAGAAAGCATATTTAGTTGGCGGAGGCATCGCCTCGCTGTCTGCAGCAGCCTTTCTGATCCGTGACGGGCATATGCCCGGGAAGAATATTCATATTCTAGAGCAATCCGCTATTTACGGCGGTTCGATGGATGGTGCAGGCAATGCCAAGGACGGTTACAGTGCTCGGGGTGGACGCGAGATTGAAGAACATTTTGAATGTTTTATGGAGCTGTACGGATTTATTCCTTCCCTGACCAATCCCGACCGTACGGTGCTGGATGAGTTCCGTGAGTTGAACCTTGCAGAACCAATTGAATCCCATTGTCGCCTGGTCGAAAATGAAGGTCAAAAGGCTGACTTCTCCTCGTTAGGTCTGTCGACCGCACATGCGCTGCAGTTAGGCAAGCTGACTTTAGCTACGGAAGAGAAGCTGGGTGCAGTCACTATTGAACAGTTCTTTGATCCGACCTTCCTGGAAACGAACTTCTGGTATTTCTGGCGCTCAATGTTTGCTTTTGAGAATTGGCATAGTGTGGTTGAGGTTAAACGATATATGGAGCGCTTTATGCATCTGATTTCCGGTATGAACCAATTGAAAGGCATCCTGCATACTGAATACAATCAGTACGATTCGTTGATTCTTCCGCTGCTGAAATGGCTGGAAGCGCAAGGCGTCAACTTTGATAAAGGCCATCAGGTGGTGGATCTGGATTATGATTTTGCTAACGGAGAAACAACTGTAACTGGGATTCAACTGCTGGTGAACGGATCACCGAAGACTATTTCGACTACCCGCAATGATCTGGTCATGGTAACAAACGGTTCTATGACAGAGAATTCCACGCGGGGTGACATGGATCATCCGGCTATCCTCAATCGCTCGCTAACGGAACGGGGCTGCTGGAGTCTATGGGAAAAGCTGGCGGCAAAGTCTCCTGATTTCGGCCATCCAGAGGTATTCTGTGGCGATATCGACAAGACCAAGTGGTTATCTTTTACCATGACATTTACCGATGACGAGATCGTATTCCCGTATCTGTTAGAACTGACTGGTGATTTGCCAGGCATGGGCGGAGTGGTTACGATTAAAGATTCCAACTGGATGATGTCATGGACTGCACCGAAGCAACCTCATTTCATCAACCAGCCGGAGAACGTCAAGGTACTGTGGGCGTACGGTTTATTCCCTGATACAGAAGGCAACTTCATCAAGAAGAAAATGGCTGACTGTACCGGTAGCGAGTTGCTTCAGGAGCTGTGCTATCATATTGGACTGAAGGATCGTATCCCGGAAATTCTGGAGCATACGACCAACGTCATTCCTTGCATGATGCCTTATATCACATCACAGTTTATGCCTCGTGTGCTGGGTGATCGTCCGGAGGTGGTTCCGCAAGGCAGCACTAACTTTGCCTTCCTCGGTCAGTTCGCCGAAGTGGCGGATGACTGCGTTTTTACTGTGGAATATTCAGTGAGATCGGCTATGATGGCGTCGTACCAATTGCTGAATCTTGAAAAAGAAGTGATCCCTGTCCATCCGAGCAAGTATGACATCCGTGTGCTGCTGACAGCGCTCAGAACCTGCATGGGCAACAAAACGCTTCCGCTCGACAAAACATTGGGCCAGCTTTTGAGCGGCACTGTGATTGCTAAGTTGCTGCTGTAAATAAATGAATGATAAGGGCCTGCTTCTTGAAGCAGGCTCTATTTTTGTACATAGCACTTGTGCATGAGCAAGGAGATATTGGATAATTATGGGGGACAGATGTATAGTGTTAAGGAGTTGGAGGAGCTTACGATTAGGAGGCAAATCTATTGACTAAACAATCATTGAAGTGGATTCGATATTTGTTAACCCCCTTGAAAGACTCTACATAGGTTTAATGTCGATTAACTTGAGTTTAGTATTGATGGTTCAATTCTTTGAGTTGAAAGGAGCAGAGGCGGGAGCACGTAGAAATTATCAAATGATAGTATCATTGATAGCCTGCGTTGCATGTCTTACTTCTTCACTTTATGCATTCAGTACCCTTTAATTGAAAAAAAGAGTAAACAAGATCTCTGGTGCCATTCTCTGTTTCCTCACCAAAGTGGGTATTAGAAATCATGATCTGATTCTATTGTATTTTGTACAGTAGAATCAGGGATATTTAACTCAATTTCTCATTCTAATGTAATTTGCACACTAGAATTTAGGTGAAAGGTCCCCAAGAAGTGATTTTTCGAATTTCAATTGCACAAAGTACAATAGATTGTTTTATGAAGGTTCGATCTCTTAATTCTACTGTACAAAGTGCAGTCAGATCATGTAGTACTTAAAGGAGACCCTTAAATGAAAGTTAGTAAGATTGAATATCCAACTGTACTATCTAAAATAGCAGATATTGATAATAATAATATCGATGTATTTATCGAATTAGAAGATGGAACACGGATAACTGTTGTGGTGAGTACTCCAGATAATTTGCGTAGCTATATGGATAAGGAGAACCTGAATTTCATATCTGCAACACAGCCCGACATTATTGTAAAGTCCTTAACCGAAGACAACATCAAGCAAGCTATTGAAAATTATGCTGAGGGCGATGCTTTCTGGTTAAAGCTATTGTTTGTAGCATCTGTAGATAGAGAATTTATTGACATGGATAGAATTAATCAATGCCTTAATAAAATAAAAAAGGAAAATCATGAGTTGTTTGATGCATAAATATATCTACCAGAGAAAGAAGAGACCGAAATGGCAATTCTAGAAGTAGAGAATCTCTCCAAGGAGTATAAAGGTAAAGGTAAAGGAAAAGGAAATGGGTATCAAGCCCTGCGAGACATCAGCCTGAGTGTGGACAGTGGGGAGTTCGTGGCGATTATGGGGCCTTCGGGCAGCGGGAAGACGACGCTTTTGAATATACTCAGCGGAATTGATACGGAATATAGTGGGATGGTACGGATTGCGGAGACCATTATAAGTGAGATGACCAAGAACGAGCTTGCGCTTTTTCGGCGGCAGCGGATGGGGTTTGTGTTTCAGGATTATAATCTGCTGGACAGTCTGACTCTACGCGAAAATGTAATGCTGCCGATGGTGTTGGATGAACAAGAGGTGGAAGACATTAACGCCAAGACGGATGCGACCCTGTTGCTATTTGATATCGATGAAGTGAAGGACAAATATCCGTACACGGTATCAGGGGGCCAGCAGCAGCGGACGGCGATCAGCAGAGCGATTATTAATGACCCGGATGTGATTTTTGCGGATGAGCCTACAGGGAATTTGGATTCCAAGTCTGCAAGCACAGTGATGAAATGCTTCAGCAAGCTGAACTCTGAGCAGGCAGCAACGATCGTGATGGTTACCCATGATCCGTTTGCGGCCAGCTTCTGCAGCAGAGTGGTCTTTATTAAGGACGGTACAGTCGGCATGGAGATTGCCAGGGAGGGCACGCGCAAAGCCTTTTTTGACACTATATTGGAAACGTTGGCAGTTATGGGAGGGGGAGAAGATGACTTTTAGGAGAATGGCCTTTCAGATCTTTAAGGCTAACTTTAGAAGATATCTATTGTTTTTCCTGTGCAGCAGCTTTACGATCATGATCTACTTCTCCTACTACATGCTGTACACGAACCCACAATTCAATAATCCTTATGAAGTCAATGGGATGATATCCGGAAATCTAACGGCGCCTCTTTATGTGATCCGTGCGTTCTCTGTGTTGTTAATTATTTATGCGCAGACTACCTTTGTGAAATTCAGAAAAAGCGAGTTTGGGCTGTTCATGGTTCTTGGCATGTCGACTCAAAATATCCGCAAGATTATGCTGTTGGAGAATGGTCTGATCGCCATCATTTCCATCGTTACTGGACTAGTGGCAGGAACGGTCTTCGCACCACTTTTTTATCTGATCGTCTCACAAATGATTGATATGGGAAATGTCTCGTTTACATTAACGTTGGATAGTTATCTGTATACCGCTTTATTTTTTGGTGCAGTGTATGTAATAGCGATTGCCGGCAACCTACTCTTAACCTGGAGATACAGTATAGTACGTCTATTAAAAGAAAAAAGGACCGCAGACCGCAGTCTGATCCACGGAAAAGTGCCCGGTTTCATCGGTATCGCCCTACTGGGCTTTGCGGTTTATGATCTGCTTAGCCATCTAACTATAGATAACTCCAATATTATTTTTAGAAGTATGGCCATTAGTATGTTCGGAATCTTCTTACTACTATCCAGTCTGGGGGACTGGATTAAATTCAGTTTGTCACGCTCACCGAAAGCCTATCATAAACACATGGTGTTTAGTTCTGATCTGAGCTACACGCTGGGTCGTTCCCGCATCATCCTTTTGCTGATCACTATCCTGATTACCTTTAGCCTTTTTCTCAGCAGTATGGTCCTTTTTTTATCCAACGAATCGCAGAAAAACGCTGTTAAACATAACCCTTATCATATTGCTTATCTGGAGGTGTTCGGAAAGAATCGAATTTCGGATGAGACATTAAATGAGATCGTGGACAAGGGCACAACGCCGCTTACAACTCATCAAGTGCTGGAATATATCGAGCTATTTCCGACAAAAGTATTCCTGGATCAGAATATTAATGCGTTAACCGGCAGTACTTATCAAGTGGAACAGGATCATTTTCTGAATCTTGCTTTAGTGGATCAGACGGACGGCTACGAAAATAATATACCAGTAATGCCGACCTACGACATCGAGCTTGCTTCTGGTAAGAAGACGTTGCTCTCTCAAGGCTCAATTGTGAGTATGTTGTTTAACCGACTTCCACTCCTTACAAACGGGCTGCAGATCATCGTCAGCGAACAGGATTATACGGCGCTCCAAGCACTTCACCCAGAGATCGGTCAACTCCATCTACTGAATTTCAAGAATTGGAAGCAGACTGCAGCTATCGACGCCAAGCTGAATACGGCATTAGCTAAGTACAATAAGGACAACACAGATACTTGGTATGGCGATGATCGACAGGATGCCTTCGCGTTTGGAACAGGTTCAAGAATAGGTGAACTTACCACTCTTAAACAAGCCAATCAATTTGGACTTTTTCTATTCGCGTTCGTAGCTTTATTATTTATTGTGTCCTCTGCCGTGGTATTGCATTTTAGTATCCTCATGGACTTGGAGAGAGAGAAGATCAAATACAGGAAGCTTGCCAAGATCGGAATGACTTCCAAGGAAGCCGCTGCAATGATGGTTAAACCGTTCAGGCTGCTGTTTATTCTGCCCTATGTGCTGAGCATCGTTTTCGCTACATTTTATTTTGTGTATATGGTAAAAGTTATTAATCACAAAGCGCTGGAGCCGTTGGGTCTTTCCTTGCTTGCAGGAAGTATTTATCTGGTCTTGCAGTTGCTGTTCTATCTGCTGTATACCAGACTCTATACTCGCAAGATGTTGGCTGTAATGGGATTGGATATCAATTCTTGATGACTGCCATGAACTCTCGCTCATAGATGGCTTTTACCTGCTCTAGAATTTTCGGACCTTGTTCGAGGAACTTCAGCTCCCGAACGTTCCCATTTACCAAGAAGACACCTGATAGATACTTGTCTGCCCCTAGCGCAGCTTCATACAGTAGTGTTGCACCTTTGGTTGGAGGTGCGAAGAAGAACTTCATCAGCGGCTTCAGGTAGATGGGTATCCCTGATTTTTTGCCTTTGCGCATCGTGTTGTTTGCTCCTGGGTCCACGCTCAATAGCTTAATTCCCTCGGCGGCAAGCATGGGGGCGAGCTCACGGGTCCATAAGGAAAGTGCCAGCTTGGAAGTGGCATAGGATCCGTATAGCTTAACGAATACTTCTGGACGCTCCAGCTTATCGGGAGCAAATTCTTTGAGATATTTAAAAGCACTAGTAGAGGTGTTTATGACTGTTTTCAAGGTTCCTCTCCGCAATTGCTCTTTCAGCTCCATGAGAATTACGTAAGGCACGACTGTATGCAGCTCGAACTGCTTCTCGCGTCCCTGCTTGGAATAACTTAATTCCGGTAGGCTGCCGCCCGCATTATTGAACAGCAAATCTATCTTGTCTACTTCTGCTTTAATCTGCTTCAATGCAAGCTGCAGACTGTCGAAATTGGTTAGTTCGGCTGTATAGAACCGTAACTGTTTGTTGCGCAGGGCCTCCTTGATTAAAGTATCGTCCTCGGGGAATCCGGAACGGATGAGGGAAATAACCTGCCAGCCTTCAGACAGCAGCTTCCGCGTTAACTCCAGTCCAATTCCGTTATTTGCCCCAGTAACAAGGGCGGTTCGATCGTTTGTTAGGGTTGTCATTATCTATTCCTCCATAGAAAATTGGTAGTTAATCATCCTGTGTTGCTAAACCAACATTTGTTGTTAAGACGCTGCTTATCTAGTATACTAAGGCTTAAGAAATACCAGGTCAACCAGCATAATCGATGGTTTGTATACTTTAGCAACGCAGTGTCAGATCTGTTGGTAAAGTGAATCGGTACAATGAGGATAGGGTGGATGTATGATAGCTAATGAGAATGATCCGCGCGTAATACGTTCGAAACAGTTAATTAAAGATGCCTTTATTAAGCTCATGATGGAGCGTGATTTCGAATCGATCACTGTGAAGGACATTACGGAATTAGCCACGATTAACCGGGCGACCTTCTATGCGCACTATGTGGATAAGTACATGCTGTTGGAAGTGCTTTTTCTAGAGTTCTTTGACCAAACCCTTGCCAGAAACAAGATTGATGATAGCTCCTTTAGTATTGAAACCTTGGAGAAATTAATAATGGCTGTCTGCGACTACTTCATGTTTATTAAAAATGCCTGTAGAAAGATTAGTTCATCCGTGATGTCCCTGATGGAAGAGAAAATCATCTCCCGCTTGGCTGCCTTTATTGCGGGAATCGCTAAACCATGCGTTGCTGAGCCGGAGCATTTCTCAGAAGAAATGGAGCTTTCCATTATTATTGTGAGTTGGTCGATTTATGGAGTTGCTTTAAAGTGGAACAACAATAAAAGCTTATCGAAAGAGGAATTAGCAGTAAAATCGGCGAAGCTGATCCAGAATGGAGCAAATGGGTTGCTCCTCTTATCTAGTGCCAAGGGGGTATTATAAATGAAAAAAATATTATCCAGGATTGCAATGATGTTATTGTTGTTCATTTTTGTTGCCATCGTAGTCTGCTTCTACTTGAATCAGTTCATGTATGCTTACGGATTAATCCTGGTGCTGTTTATCGTATTTGCCGGAATAGGGCAGCTATCCAAGCTGAAGAATGATGAATATATGTATCATAAGTTAAGTAGAACTGATGAATATGAGGATTATACCCGCTAAAAGCAGCCAGCCCCGATCACTCGGAGGCTGGCTTTTTATTGCTATGCTAAAGGGCAGATTATATTTGTCCATTGCCAAACTAAGGGAACATAAATTACAATACTATAAAGAATGGTAATGATAATGATAATCAATTTCATAGAAAACAGGTGACATTCATGAATCAACAAGTGACTACTAGAGTAGGGGTGAATAGAAAAGCGGATAAAGAGAAATTCCGTTCACGCCCTTGGGCTGCGACATTAATCTTGGTCGGTGGCCTGATTCTGCTAGCGCTGGGTATGGCTGTATCGGTCTCTTTTGGAGCCGCTGACATTAAATGGTCTGTCGTATGGGCAGCCATTATTCACTTTAATCCGGAGCTTACGGACCATCAGATTATTCGGGAATTACGTTTGCCTCGGGTGTTAGGTGGTGCAATGGTTGGGGCCAGCTTTGCGGTAGCCGGGGCTATTATGCAGGGTATGACCCGAAACCCCTTGGCGGATTCCGGTCTGATGGGCATTAACTCAGGTGCCGGATTTGCCCTGGCACTCTGCTTTGCTTTTTTTCCGAATCTTTCGTTTATGTATCTGATTCTGTATGCCTTTGTGGGAGCGGGAGCAGGTGCAGGAATAGTGTATGGTATTGGTTCCATGGCCCAAGGGGGTCTGTCGCCCGCGCGTTTGGTGCTGGCTGGTGCCGCGTTTAGTGCATTGCTCTCAGCGCTGAGCGAAGGGGTCGCTTTATATTTTCATATTGGTCAAGATCTGGCTTTCTGGTATGCAGGGGGTGTGGCAGGCACCAAGTGGTTCCAGTTGAAGATAATGTTCCCCTGGATAGGAGGAGCGATGATGGGTGCTATAGCGTTATCTCGTTCTATAACTATGCTCAGTCTGGGTGAGGATATTGCCAAGGGACTGGGGCAACGAACCGGTCTGGTTAAATTGGCTGGCGCGCTAATTGTCTTGATCCTAGCCGGTTCCTCTGTAGCAGTGGTCGGTGCAGTAGGTTTCATTGGTCTAATTATTCCGCATTTGACCCGCTATCTGGTTGGTGTGGATTATCGCTGGATTATTCCATGTTCGGCTGTGTTGGGCAGTTTGCTGGTCGTCTTCGCTGACCTTGGGGCCCGGATGGTTAACCCCCCGTATGAAACGCCAGTGGGGGCGATCGTTGCGCTTATTGGTGTCCCCTTCTTCCTCTATCTTGCACGCAAGGAAAGGAGGGAGCTGTGATGCCGGAGAAGACAGCTGTCACCTCCTATGGTTCATCCAGAAACAAACGGGGTCTGCACGTGATGCTCGTATTAATGCTTCTAATTATCATTGTTTTTATTATCAGTGTGAACACTGGCTACATACGCTTAACTCCTCTGGATCTGCTGAAGACAATGTTCGGGAAGGGGACAGCGAAGCAAGAACTAATATTGTTTGATTTTCGACTGCCACGGATTGTCATCTCTATTCTGATCGGTGCAGGACTTGCTGTTTCCGGAGCTGTAATGCAAGGGGTCTTCCGCAATGCACTTGCAGATCCCGGTATTCTCGGCATTAATGCTGGAGCTGGCCTTATGGTCATGCTGCTGATTTCCTTCTATCCAACGACCTCAGCAGCACCAGTATTTCTGTTGCCGATAGTGGCATTCGTAGGTGCCGCCTGTACTGCCGCCCTAATCTATTCTCTCGCTTACAAACGGCATCAGGGGATCTCTCCGATTCGTCTGCTCCTGACAGGTGTTGCCGTCGCGGCAGGGATGAGCGCAGCGATGATCGTGCTTACGCTGCGGCTTGATCCGGACAAGTACCAGTTCGTTGCTACTTGGCTGGCTGGAAGTATCTGGGGGACTAGCTGGAAGTTTGTACTTTCTCTGCTGCCCTGGATTGTTATTCTGCTGCCTTATGTAATTTATAAGGCGCGGGTGTTGAATGTACTTAATCTGGGTGAGCAGACCGCCACCGGACTAGGAGCCGCGGTAACAAAAGAACAATTCCGTCTGCTGGCTGCCGCGGTAGGACTAGCTGCTGCAAGTGTTGCGGTGAGTGGTGGGATCGGTTTTGTCGGTCTGATTGGGCCACACCTGGCCAGACGTCTGGTTGGCCCAAAGCATCAGCTAATGCTGCCAGCATCAGCGCTTCTGGGAGCACTGCTGGTGATTACGGCCGATACTATCGGCCGGTGGATTCTACAGCCTTCAGAGATTCCAACGGGGATCGTTGTTGCCGTTATTGGAGCTCCCTATTTTTTATATTTACTGGCACGTACGAAGTCTTAAGAAGTGTGTTACTAGACTAAAGATATGGAGGAGAACAAAGTGAGCAAACCATTGGAATTATATGATGTCACGATTATTGGCGGGGGACCTGCCGGTATGTATGCTGCTTTTTATAGTGGAATGAGAGATTTGAAGACAAAGTTAATTGAAGCGAAGGAAGAGCTTGGCGGAAGAATGCTTATTTATCCTGAGAAAATGATCTGGGACGTAGGGGGCGTGACTCCGATTCTGTGCCGCAAGCTGATTGATCAGCTAGGGGAGCAGGCGCGGACATTTGATCCAACTCTCGTCCTGGGGCAGCAGATTACAGATCAGGCGCGGCAGGAGGATGGGACCTATATTCTGACCGCGGCTACCGGAGAGAAGCATTGGACAAGAACGGTGATACTGGCCATTGGTTATGGTATTTTGCAGATGGCGAAGCTTGAAATTGCTGGTGCAGATCGTTATGAGGTAACGAATCTGCATTATACCGTTCAGGAATTAGAGCCCTTTCGGGGTAAACGGGTGCTGATCTCCGGAGGGGGCGACTCGGCAGTGGATTGGGCCAATGAGCTAGAATCTGTTGCGGCGAGCGTAACCATCGTGCACCGCCGCGAGCAGTTCGGAGGCCATGAGAAGAATATCGCTCGGATGAAATCCTCAACAGTTGATGTGCGAGTGCCTTACGCTGTGAGTCATCTGCAGAGCAGCAACGGTGAAGCTATTGATCAGGTAACGATCAGTCATATAGAAACGGGGGAAACCGCGCTGCTTGAGGTGGATGCTGTAATCGTGAATCATGGCTTGAAAAGTGATTTCGGGCCGCTGAAGGAATGGGGCCTGGATATGGGTGAATGGTGTGCAAATGTCAGCGCCCAGTTGGAGACCAATCTTCCTGGCATCTTCGCTGCCGGTGACTTTGTAGACCACAGCAGCAAGGTCCGCCTGATTGCCGGAACTTTCACGGATGCTGTTCTGGCGCTTAATAGTGCCAAGTTGTACATGGACCCGTCAGCTCCCAAAGTGGCTTATGTATCGTCTCACAATGAACGTTTCAAGGAAAAGAACAAAGCGTTAGGCGTAGTCGACGATCATTAGTAGGTGATGATCATTAGAAGAAGGAACGTATATCCCGGTTAGCTCATAATGAGCCTAATCGGGATTTTTTGTGCAGATATAAAGAATATATAGTATCCGCTTGATTCCATAAGTTGTATAAAAAAAGTGCTGTAAGCAAATAGTATCGTCAGGAGGTGTGGATGATGTCTATTTCGAGCAGCTTAACAGATAATCTGGATCAACTCAGAGAAAGACTGGGGAACAGCCCAGATATTATCATCCGGAAATTCACCTTGATGTCTGCACAGATCCAAGTTGCTGCGATATATGTTGAAGGTCTTATCGAAAAAGCCGTGGTTGAAGAGTTTGTGGGGCATATGATGTCAATTGATTCTTTTGACGGTAAGCATCCAGAAATAATATCAGCGAAAGATATTTTTGCATTTATGAAAGAAAAAGCACGAAACGTAAGTGAAGAAAAGATTATCAAAGATTGGGATGTGCTATTTGAAGCTTTGTTCTCCGGGAATACGATTCTTCTGATCGATGGAATTGGAGAAGCGATAAGAGGAAACACAAGTGGTGGAGAAGTTAGATCGGTTACGGAAGCCACTACCCAGGTAGCGATCCGTGGTTCTAAAGAAAGTTTTACGGAATCCTTAGGGACAAATCTCTCTCTGGTACGCAGGAAAATAAAGAGCCCGAACTTATGGATTGAAACCATGAAAATCGGTGATGTGACACAAACAAACGTCTCACTGATGTATATTCATGGCATTGTTAACGATAAAGCGCTTCAGGCTTTGAAAAAAAAACTGCAGGCCATTGACGTGGATGCCATTTTGGAATCGGGCTATATCGAACAATTAATTGAAGAAAATGTATTTTCCCCATTTCCAACCTTATATAACACGGAGCGCCCAGATAGTGTTGCCGGAAATATACTGGAGGGACGGGTTGCTATTTTTGTGGATGGCACGCCTTTTGTTTTGATTGCTCCTACTTCATTTTTTATGTTTTTTCATGCTGTAGAAGATTATTATCAACGGTTTGATATTTCCACATTTATTCGCTTATTAAGATTTATGTGTCTGATAATTTCGTTATTTGGTCCTGCTGTATTTATTGCTGCGCTCAACTTTCATCAGGAAATGATCCCCACCTCACTGTTAATTAACCTAGCCTCGCAAAGAGAGGGCGTTCCTTTCCCTGCATTTATTGAAGCACTCATGATGGAGGTTACCTTCGAGATTATACGTGAAGCTGGAATTCGTATGCCATCCCCCATTGGTCAAACCGTATCTATTATTGGGGGATTGGTATTGGGACAGGCTGCAGTACAAGCAGGAATTATCTCACCTGCGATGGTAATCGTCGTTTCGCTAACGGGTATTTCCAGCTTTGCGACACCCGCCTTTAACATGGCTCTTTCGATACGCATCCTCCGTTTTACCATTATGTTTGTCGCCGCATTTATGGGGCTTTATGGGATATCTATCCTTCTTTTTATTTTAATTGCCCATATGTGCAGTCTGAGATCCCTTGGATTTCCTTATATGTCTCCTTTGGGTCCTTTTATTGCCGAGAATCATAGAGATTCCATCATACGTGTTCCTTTGAAGTTCATGAGTAAAAGGCCGCGTCTGGTCAACCAAAAGAATATTACTCGAATGGCAGTAGATAAGGGGAAGCGGGGAGATTCAGATGAAAGTTAAATGGATAATTCAGCCTCCTATTTATATGGTAATGCTATTGCTGCTTACAAGTTGTTGGAACAGCAGAGAATTGAATGATATGGCCATAGTGACCGGTATAGGAATAGATAAAGCGCCGAATAGTGATGAATATCGGGTTACTTTTCAAATTGTTAATCCGTCGGCAACTGCTACGAGTGTAGGAGCCAGTACAGGGCAGCCACCGATTACAGTCTACACGACAACAGATCGGACTTTGTTTGGGGCCTTGCGTAAAACATCAAGAAAGGCGGCG
Organism: Paenibacillus monticola; assembly: GCF_009664975.1. Taxonomy (GTDB): domain Bacteria; phylum Bacillota; class Bacilli; order Paenibacillales; family Paenibacillaceae; genus Paenibacillus_AQ; species Paenibacillus_AQ monticola. The sequence goes on along the minus strand of NZ_WJXB01000003.1, from coordinate 351,957 downwards.
AGACAGCTATTTTTTGCTCACACGCAGCTTTTGATTATAGGAGAGTCTATGGCAAAGAGCGGAATAAACGGTCTGTTTGACGTATTTGAAAGGTCTCACGAACTTCGGCTAAATTCGGTAGTTATTGTATCCAGAGAGACTGATGCGGCTTCTGTTCTGAAAATACTGTTACCTATCGAGAGCATTCCAGCAATGGCTGTGGTCAAGAAGAATAAGAATACAGCAAAATTATGGGGAGAAAATAGGGCAATAAGTGTATTTGAGCTAATTAACACCATAACTGGAGAAGGCGAACCGGTTATCAGCGGTGTTCAAATTTATGGTGACTTGGATAAAGGATCGAAAAAATCACACCTGGAACAAAGTCAAGTGGAAGCGGTCATTTCCCTGAGCGGATTGGCTGTATTTAAAGAAGGGAAATTAAAGGGTTGGCTGGATGGTCCAGAGGCCAGAGGAACAATGTGGGTTCAGAATAAGTTAGAGCAGACCAGTATTAATATCGATTCCGAGAAAGAACAAGATTCGATTGCCGTCATTATTAATCATTCAAAAACGAAAGTGAAGGTTAATCTTCGTGAGGGGGTGCCGGTCTTTCATATTTACATCAAAGAGGAGGGTTCAATAAATGAGATAAAAGATTTTGTTGATATAAGCCAGAGGAAGGAACTCTATAAATTGGAAAAAGAGATCGCGTTGAAGACGAAAGGAGAAGTTGTGAAATCTTTACAAGTTGCCCAGAGCATGGAATGTGATATTTTCAATTTTGGAAATGAATTAAAACGTACTGATCCTAAGGCATGGAAAACGGTAAAGAAGAATTGGGTATCCTTATTTGCTAAAGGGGAACTGGATGTTCATGTTGAAGCGTACATTCGCAGCACAGGAATGAGATCAAAGCCGTATCAACAAAATGAAGAATAACAAGAATCTGCTGGAAAGGTGGGGGAATCCACAAAATGAGAAAAGAACTCATTAGTGCAAATCAATTGTTTGCCATGATTATTCTGTTTGAAATGGGTACGGCACTCGTGGTTCCCATAGGGCTTGAAAGTGGACATGCAGTCTGGATATCTATACTGCTCGCCCTGCCTGGAGGCGTTCTCTTATATCTTATCTATTCTTATTTATATCAGCAATATCCCAATATGATCATCAGTGGGTATACTCAGAGAATTTTGGGCCGATTCTTGGGTTGGCCACTGAGCTTATTATATATTCCAATCTTCATGTATAATGGCTCCAGAAACTTACGGGAAGCGGGGGACTTGTTAATAGCGTCTTCCTATGACCAAACACCCATATTTATAATTAATGCCATGATGATCACTGCGGTGATCTATGTGCTTAATAAAGGATTAGAAGTATTTTCCAGAACAGCAGAAATATATTTGCTAATTATCCTTGGTATGGGCTTAATATGCTGCTTTGTTGTTATTGCTGCCGGACTCGTTGAATTTGAAAATTTGTTTCCAATACATGCGAAGGACTGGAGAGATGCATTAACTTCAGCGTATCCCAGCATTTGGACTTTTCCTTACGGGGAACTCGTATGCTTTACTACAATTTTACCTCATATTAACAAGTTTCGTGTGGCCCAGCGGACAGGAATTGCAGCAATCATCCTAAGTGGTCTACTGTTGAGTTTCACACATGCTATCGAAATATCTGTACTAGGAACGAATATATACGCCAGAGCTACTTTTCCATTATTTACAACGATAACTTTAGTTAATTTGGCTAATTTTATTCAACGGCTAGATGCTCTAGTTATATTAACCTTAATTATCGGCGTTTTCTTCAAAATGACTATTTACTGTTACGCTGCTATGACAGTGACTGCGGATTTATTTAAGGTGAAGGATGCCCGGAAATTGGCTGTTCCTATTGGGATTGTTGTTCTGTTTAGTTCATTTATTAGCGCAGAGAATTACCCCATACATTTGGATGAGGGAAAAGTTTTTATGAAATATATATTGACGTATATGTGTGCGGCCGTTCCTATACTGCTGTTCATTGTACATTACATACGTAAATGTCTGGGTCTTTTGAGGTGACATTATTTAGTTCTTTGTTTCCGTTTCTTGAAGGAATCGGCTATAGCGTTAATAAAGGGAAGGGAAATAAAGAAAACCATGAGTATAGATTCCTGTATGTTTATGTTGACAAAGGCGGTATAAATGGAGTGGAGCGACATCGAAAGACTCAGTTCTGACAACAGATCAATGGTGACAATCATAGACAAGCCCATAAAGGCGAGCAGGAAATAAAGAAACAGAATCTTCATAGGGTGTGATCTCCTTGGTTTAGTATCGTAGCTAAAGCTATTATTTCCACTTGAGTAATTCCGTAGTCATTGAAAATAACCTCGCCACTTCATCTACCGGTGCTCCTATTGACGCTAAGCACTCTTATTAGTAGAGTTTATGATACTCCGGTAGTGGGGGATTATTGGGCAAGAGGGGGGATGATTCCATGACGACCTGGAATCTGCAAGGGACGGTAAGCCATTTGCTGATCTGTAATGGAAGCAGCTGTAAGAAGAATAAGGGCGAAGAGGTTGCCGAAGCCATTGAGGATGAAATAGAGAAGCAAGGTGCACAGAGTCTTATCCATACGACTGTGACCCGTTGTAATGGGCGATGCGATGATGCCTGTGTAGTTATCGCTTACCCTGAAGGCGTGTGGTATAAAGAAATTACGCCCAAATCAGCGAAAGCGTTGGTGCGGAAGCATTTGCAGGGCGAGCGGCTTGAAGAGCAGGTTGTATATACCTATGATGAGAAGCTGATAGCAGCAACTGAACGGGGTGCTAAAGGCAAGAAGAAAAAGTAACAGCCATCCTTTCGCATGAACGCAATAAGTAAAAATTACAGTGAATATGATCAAAATACCGTCAAAGTGCTGACGGTATTTTTTTTATAATAAATACATATTCAAGTGTGACTTATAAACGAAACAATTGAGGTGTAGACAATGGGGCAAAATATTGAGACATTATCGCAAAAGCCACCAGCTGCGCGTAAACGCAAAGGGTGGTCACTGCAAAGAGGTGAAACGCTGTCAGGCTTTCTGTTTGTAAGCCCGATGCTGATCGGAGTATCCATTCTAGTGCTGATCCCAATTATAGCGACGCTGGTGCTCGGCTTTGCTGACTGGAACTTTGTTCAAGGTTTTGATGGTATCCGCTGGGTGGGATTGCAGAATTTCATCAACCTGTTTCAGGATGAGATGTTTATCCGCTCGATCCGCAACAACTTTATTTTTCTGCTGACCGTACCGATTTACTTGTTGGTATCCATGGTGCTGGCGGTACTCATTGACCGTTATGTGTATCTGAAGGGGTATTTCAAAATTGCCTACTTCGTTCCCTATGTATCCATGACCGTAGCGGTAGCCGTAGTTTGGCAGGTGCTGTTCCAGCCTTCCTATGGGCCCATTAACGAAATGTTGAAGGCCATCGGGATCTCCGATCCGCCGAAATGGATTGCTGATCCGCATTTTGCACTGATCTCGATTATGATGATTTCTATCTGGATCTCGATTGGGTTTAACATGATTATCTACATCGCGGGTCTGCAGTCCATTCCGAAGGATTTGTATGAAGCTGCGGATATTGATGGTGCTAACGCCTGGACGAAGTTTAGACGGATCACCTTTCCGCTGCTGTCTCCAACCTCATTTTTCCTGCTTGTAACGGGAATTATCGCTACCTTTAAGGTATTTGATATTATCGCCGTCATGACGCAAGGGGGGCCAATTGGCTCGACAACCATGATGGTTTGGTATTTATATGATACAGCCTTTGTGAATCTCAAGGTCGGTTACGCTTCGGCGATCGCAGTTGTGCTGTTTGTCTTCGTGCTATTGATTACCTTTGGCCAGTGGTTGGCTGAGAAGAAATGGGTCAATTACTAAAGAGAGAGTGAGGGAGAGAAAATATGGAAACGCGCGAAGGCCTCAACTGGCGCAAGCTTGTCGTTACAATTCTTATGTTCGCAGGAAGTGTTCTGTTTCTGCTGCCATTCATATGGATGCTTATTACCTCGTTCAAAGTAGAGACGGATGTCTTCACCTATCCGATTCAGTGGATTCCCAAGCACTGGAATGCTATAGAGAACTATAAAGAAGTCTGGTTTGGGGATTATCCATTTCCTTTGTATTACTGGAATTCAATTAAAGTGGCAGTGATTACTACGGTGGTATCGTGTCTCATATCCGCAATGGCCGCCTATGGGTTCTCCAAAATCAAATTCGCTGCCAGCAACTTCCTGTTTATGATCGTACTTGTGACGTACATGATTCCAGGACAGGCTATCCTGATTCCCCAATTTATTCTGTATCGTAATATTGGGCTGTTCGACAGCCATCTGGGCTTGATTATGCTCGGCAGCTTTAGCGTATTGGGCACATTCATGCTGCGCCAATTTTTCATGGGACTGCATCAGGAATTTATTGAATCCGCCAAAATCGATGGAGCAGGTCATGCCCGTATTTTCTGGTCTATCGCCATGCCGCTCGTTAAGCCAGCTGTAGCTACTTATGCTATCCTGAGATTTATCTGGACCTGGAATGATTATCAGAATCCGCTTATCTTCATAAGAAGTGATAACCTGCTGACCTTGCCGATTGCGATCCAGAAATTTACTTCAATGAGTGGAGAATTCTATTCCTTAATTATGGCGGCAGCTGTATCTGCTATACTCCCATTAATCATTATTTTCATCATCGGTCAAAAAAGCGTTATCGAAGGCATCGCACTTGGCGGTGTGAAAGGGTAATAAATGATACGGAATGAATAGCCATTTTAAATAGAAGTAAAAATAGTTTGGAAAAAGTAAATATTGTTTCATGTCCCTTGTGAAAGCGTATTCTATACTTTGGTAGTGAGACAGTGATCATAAGATGAATGCTTTCGAAGCGAGTTTTGTACGAAGGTTCTCAAAGAAGCAACGCTCACAAAACTTTTAGGAGGGTTATTACATGATGAAGAGAAAAGTTTGGGCAGGTGCGATTTCAGGGGTGTTGATGTTAAGCCTGCTATCCGGCTGCGGTGGCTCGAACAACAATAACGCGGCTAACGGAAATACGGCCTCCCCGGATGCTACTAAGGGTACAAATGCTGCGGCAGACAAGATTAATCTGCGCTTGTACACCTATGGTACAGAAGAAGCTTATAACTGGAAGCATACGCTTGATGCGTATCAAGCCTTAGAACCGAATGTAACGGTGGAGCTAGTGCAGTTAAGTGAAAAGGGCGATACGCAGGAGGCTTTCAAGAAGCTTGACCTAGAGGCGGCATCATCTGCGCAGATGGATGTTCTGATGTTTAGTGATGCAGCAGGGTATGCTCAGCGTGTTGCACTTGGTATGGCTGAACCATTGGATGATTTTATTGCCAAAGACGGTTACAAGGTAGAGGAAGATTACAAGGTGGATACCCATCTGGATGACAAGGTTTATGCACTTCCAGGCAAGTTTAATCCATGGTATGTACTGCTGAACAAGAACCAGTTGGATGAGGCCGGTCTTGCGGTTCCTACCGATTGGACTTGGGATGATTTTGCCGACTATGCCAAGAAACTGACGACTGGTGAAGGTGCCCAGAAACGTTATGGTACTTACTTTCATGGTCCTCAAGCAGGCGGCTGGATGGAATTCCTGAAGCTGAAGATGGAGAATCAACCACAGAATGCTGAATATCTGAAAGCTGACGGCACATCCAATCTGGATGATCCTAACTTCAAGGCTACGCTTGAGCTGAGATTGAGAATGGAAAAAGAAGATCAATCTTCGGTTCCTTACGCCGATATGATCTCGCAGAAGCTGGCTTACCGGACCCAATTCTTTAATGAATCCGCCAGCATGCTGCTGATCGGAAGCTGGATGAATACAGAAATCGGCGGCACAGACAAAGTGCCTTTGAACTTTAATGTAGCGGTTGCTCCATTCCCTAAGAACAATGCAGCGGATGAAATTGGATTGACTCCGGTTACAACGGACTATGTAGCGGTTGCTGCAAAATCCAAAAACAAGGAAGCCGCTTATAAATTTGTTCGCTGGTATACAACGGAAGGACAGCTTGTCCAAGGCAAGAACATTCCAGCCTGGAGCAAGGTGACTAGTGATCAGGTAGAAGGCATCATTGATACTATTCTGGCGGGCACTAAAAATCCGGAAAAGGTAGACAAGAAATCATTGGTAGACACATTAGTAGCTTCAAAAGCATCGGCCATCATTCCTCCGGCAACTTATCAAGCTGAGGTCAACAAGGCTATAAATGAGGAATACGAGAAAATGATTCTCGGCAATCAGGATGTGGATACAACGGTCAAGAATTCCCAGGACCGTGTGAATAAGATTATTGCCGCCAACAAAAAATAAATTTATTGGTATAATGAACCCAAATTGGGGGCGGACTCCTCGTCCCCCTTTTTTTACTTTAAAGGGGGACATTCATGTTTAAGAAACTCAGGGAGCTAGCCCCTAAATCTATCCGACACAAGTTAATTATTGCTTCTATTGCCTGTATTCTTGTTCCAGCGGCCCTAACGCTAATCATATATAACTCATTGACTCAGGAAGCCGTGCAGAAGCAGGCGATTTCCAATGCCGAGGATTCATTAAAGCTGGTGAACGGCTCGGTGACGAACAGACTGAAGGGCATGCTGACCATTGCTAATTACGTACAAGTGAATCCCGGGCTGAAGGCCTATCTTAAGCTTGTAGCTTCAAATAATGAGGTCGGTGATAAATATCAAAGATTTATGGACGCGAACCGCGTGCTTGAACAGCTGGATAGCTTGACGTTTGTAGGCGAGGCAAGTTATGTCACCGTCCTGCTCACTAACGACTCGTATTTCATGAATTATTCAGTCAGTGATTACAAACCTTTGGATATTAAAAAGAAAGCCTGGTTTGAGAAGCTGACGGAGTTAAGAGGTTTAGAATCCTATTGGATTGGTGTTGAACCTACTGATTATTCGTATGACAAGTTCGATCATCCGTACCAAGTGACGCTTGCTCGCACCTTGAGGTTGGACAGCGGAGGTATTTACGGGTATGTAGTTGTGACCATTATGGAAGATCAGCTCAATCATATATTCGGTAACCTGTCGGCAGGGCAGAAGGTTGTTCTGCTGGATGAAGCTGGCACCATCGTGTCCGGCGGTGATACAGGCAGTATCGGTAAGCCCTTTCCCTATGCCGCGGCAACGGGTGGTGTGAAGGAATCGTCAATAGTGTCCATAGCTGGGGATAAATATCTGGTGGCACAACAGCAGATTCCTTTCAATGGCTGGCGGCTGGTACTGATGCAGCCCTATAAAGAAAGCATCGTAGATATCAGCTCGATTTTTAATCGGGTATTTGTGATTCAGCTAATTTCGTTCTTTATATTCCTGCTGCTGCTGATTACGCTGGTGAGGGCCTTCACGAAGCCCCTGGTACGTTTGGGTAAAGTAACGACGGCGGTACAGCGTGGCAATCTGATGGTGCGCTCCGGCATAAGAGGAAATGATGAGATTGGACGACTGGGTTTCTTGTTCGATCAGATGCTGGACCGGGTTATGGAAATGATTGCCGAAGTGTCCGATACTCAGGCGCGCAAAAGAAAAGCAGAGCTGAAAATGCTGCAAGCACAGATCAATCCTCATTTTCTCTTCAACGTGCTGAATTCAATCCGCATGAAGGTGATGAAGCGAGGAGATCCAGAGAGCGCGAAGATGATCGGTTCCCTGTCCATGCTGCTCCGCATGACGATTAGCCGTGAGGAGGATGAAATCTACCTGCACGAGGAAATGGATTTGGTATCTCATTATGTAGCTTTAATGAACCTGAGGCAAAAGGAAGAGGCGGAGCTTCAATTGGATATTGTTCCAGAAGCTTTTCTCATTAAAGTGCCACGCTTCTTTCTCCAGCCGCTCGTTGAGAACGCACTCATTCATGGGCTTAGCCAGCAGCCAGGGCTGATTAGTATTCGGGCAGTCATGCAGGAGAAGTATGTCCTGCTTACGGTTGAGGATAATGGACGGGGAATGGATGCCTTACAGCTGGAACGCATCTACCGCAAAATGGATTCTAGTGAGGGTTCGCTTCCTGACAAGGAGGAGGGGAACAGCTCATTTTCAGGCATGGGCCTGCACAATGTTGTGGAGCGGATGAGAATATTGTTCGGGGATGCTTTTGATATTAAAATGCACAGTGAGCTTGGAAAAGGGACCACTATCGAGATGCATATTCCACACAGGGAGGAGTTGCGGGATGTATAATGTCATGCTGGTGGACGATGATTATCCCGTCATTGAGCTGTTATCCGAAACGATCAAGTGGGAAGAGCTTGGCTTCCGCCTGATGGGAATGCACGAGAATGGCCAAAGTGCTTGGGAGCACGCACAGCTGGAGATGCCGGATATTCTAATCACGGATATCGGAATGCCTCGGATGAATGGACTTGAATTATCGGCCCGAATCAAGGAGCGGAAGCCGGGTGTGCGCATTGCTATTTTATCCTGCCATAACGAGTTTCAATATGCACAGGCGGCGATGCGCTTAAACGTGCAGGACTATTTGTTGAAGGATGCGCTTGACCCAGAGGATCTGGTTCAATTGCTGCGCAGATTCAAACTATCCATGGATGAGGAGCATCAGGCGGGCTGGGAGAATTCGCGCATGAAGCATCGGTTCGGAGAGACGAGAGAGCTGCGCAAGGAGCAAAGCATCAAGAATTTTATTCATCAGCCCTTGCTTTCCCCCGAGAAGTGGAGGGTAGAAGCAGCGGAGTACGGTTTGTTTGAGAATGGTGAATACTGCCTGCCCGCTATTGCTTATTTGGAGGATTACCGCCATGTCAAATACCGTTTCACCTCCGATCAGACGCTGCATTTTGCCGTGAGCAATGTTATGAATGAAGTGCTGGAAGGGATGAAGCCCAAAGGCTTGTACGTCGGATATAATGTGAAAGCTTCGTTTCTACTATTCTCCTATAAGCCAGGACTCCAGACCAATATCTATGCCGAAGCGGCAGCCAGTCTGAAGATCATTCAGGCCACCTTGTTCAGAGTGCTCAAGATTAATATGTCTTTCATTACAGGTGAGGGCTGTGAAACGCCGGGGGCATTGAAACTGTGCTTGAATGAACTAGTGGGAGGAGAAGAGCAGCGGTTCTATCTGGAGCAGCGGGATATATGCAAGAAGAAGCCTGTCCTGGAAGCGAGCATCAGGCAGAGTATCTTCACTTACTATGATCAGGCTAGTACAGAGCTGCGTGAGGTGCTGCTGGGCAAACAGCCGGATCAGGCGCGTGTTGTGTCAGAGAAGTGGATCTCCCTTATTCGGCAGGAGCGATATTTGTCAGAGACAGTCAAGGATTGGACGCTGAAGCTGCTGCTCGATTTGAAGCTGAAGCTGCATTCGCTGCAGTCTGTCCGCCCGGCCTATTCAGCAGATACCCTGCATAAAGAAATTGTGGACATTGATTCGCTGCCAGCACTACAGGAGTGGCTAAATAATCATCTGGAATCCATCGTTGCCGCCAAAGGAGCCGGGGCTGGTGCAAGCAAAAGAGTGGATGTTAAAGAAGCCTGTCAATATGTTTCCCAGCGTCTGGGCTCAAGGATCAGTCTGGATGAGGTAGCAGATCACCTGCATTTGAATGCGAGCTATTTTAGCAGGCTGTTCAAGAAGGAGACGGGAATTACTTTTATCGAATATATTACTAGACTGAAAATGGAAAGAGCCAAAGAACTGCTCGACGGAACAAATTGCAGCGTGGGTGAAATCTGTGAACAGCTTGGATATGACAACCAGAGTTATTTTATTAAGACCTTTAAGGTGCATACAGGAGTTACTCCGGTGGAGTATCGGGGCTAGGGCAAGTATTCAAAGAAGGGCGGAGTGAAATGGAAAGGTTCGAGTTGTTGCCGATGGTCTCTACAATGGAGCCAGCAGATCTTCTGCTGTATTATCCAGACGGTGATCAGGAAAACTACTGGCGCTCTGTAAGGGAGTCCCCGCTATATGAGAACGAGCGGTCGGAGATTCGTGCGGAAGGAAACCGTTTGCGTGGTTTGCCTATTCCTGAGCTCACTTATTCGCTATTTTCAATATATACCCGTAAGGGGTCCAGGCTGGAATATGAGCGGGTGTATTTTGAACGAAGAAGAATCTTGAATACTTCTGTGTTTCTGACCTTACTAGAGCCGGAACGGGAAGAGCATCTGGCTGCTCTTGAAGATATCCTCTGGTCGATCTGTAACGAGTACACCTGGTGTCTGCCAGCTCATCTGGGGGAGACAAATATTACGGAGACGATTGACCTGTTCTCGGCAGAGACTGGATTTGCGCTCAGTGAGATAAGCTGTCTTCTTGGAGAAAGGTTGCCCGCCTTGCTGCAATACCGGATTAAGGAGAACGTAAACAAGCGATTGTTCGTGCCTTATTTAACCTGCGGACCTTTTCACTGGGAGACCGCTACACATAATTGGGCTGCGGTCTGTTCAGGTTCGATTGGCGCGGCTGCTCTCCTGATGCTGAAGGACTCCGAAACGCTTACCGATATACTACTGAAGGTACAGGGCAGTATGGAATATTATCTGCAAGGCTTCGGCGCAGATGGAGCCTGTCTGGAAGGACTGGGTTACTGGAATTATGGGTTTGGTTATTTCGTCTATTACGCGGATCTTCTCCGTAAACGCAGCCTTGGAGAAATCGATTGGTTTAAGCGCGAACAGGTGCGCAGTATCGCTATGTTTCAGCAAAAATGTTTTCTCGGCGGTGAACTTGTCGCCAATTTCTCTGATTCGCAGGCCGTGGGCAGCGTCCAGCTTGGACTTAGCCATTATATAGCGGCGGCTTTTCCTGAAGTGGAAGCGCCGCCATTATCGCTAAGGGCGGCATACAGCGAGGATCACTGCAGCCGCTGGGCTCCAGCTTTCCGAAACTTGATTTGGAAAAATTCAACCCGTGCTCCGGTTGAATGGGGGAGTGCCAGCAATTATCTGCCTGATGCGCAGTGGCTGCTGTCCCGTCATGTCAGTGAAGCCGGAGCATTTGGCTTCGCTGCTAAAGGCGGCAGTAATGATGAGCCGCATAACCATAATGATCTCGGGCAATTCATCCTCCTTGGGGAGGGGACGGTTTATCTGTCTGATCTGGGCAGTGGTGAATATAAGGCAGGTTATTTCGGGGCAGAAAGGTATTCCCATGATTGCAATGGTTCCCAAGGTCATAGCGTGCCGATTATCGACGGGCAATATCAGACCGCGGGTCCGGAGTCTTATGCTGTTGTTCTCGAAGCGGCTACGTCTCCGGAGGAGGACGTACTCGTCCTGGATTTGGCGCAGGCTTATGCCTATGAGGGTCTTCAAAGTCTGACACGCTCTTTTGTGTGGCGGACCGGAGTGCGGCCTTCCTTAACGCTGAGTGATGAATTCCACTTTGACGAAGCTCCGGCAGCGCTAATTGAGCGGATGGTGTCCTTTTGTCCTCCTGTCGTTGAAAAAGGGCTCGTAATCCTTAAGGGACCGCAGGCTCATGGACATGGACTTAGCATTGTCTACGATGATCACCTGCTGCAGCCGGGAATTTCGGTCCACTCCTTCCATGACCACTTTGGAGTGGAGAAGACCTGGTATGCTGTTGACTTTCAGGTTAGACAGCCGAGCAAGGAAGCACGGTATGTGTTTGAATTCCAATTCATGAATAATTCTAAATAAAAGAATGGCGGTGGCTAAAGATGACGGCTGAAACTAAGCTGGAATGGGTAGAGGAAGCGTGGAGTAAGGCACTAGAGAAGACGAAGAAGAACAGCCTGCGTATTGGCGCGGGATTTCCCCATGCTAGCCAAGGCGGGAAATATGTGCTGGAGGAGCCATTTTGGTGGACAGCGGGTTTCTGGCCAGGACAGTTGTGGCTGCTATATAACGAGAGTGGGGATGAGTCACTGAAGGCCATTGCTGAAGAGTGTGAGCAGCGGCTGGATGCTGTGCTGAACGAATATGTGCGTCTGGATCATGATCTGGGTTTCATGTGGACATTAACGAGCGTGGCTTCGTACAAGCTGCTTGCGAATGAAGACTCCAAGATCAGAGCCCTTAAAGCGGCGAATTTCTTGGCAGCCCGCTTTAATCTGAAGGGAAACTTCATCCGGGCGTGGAACCCGTGGTTTGAAGGCGAGGACAATCGGGGCTACGCCATCATCGACTGTGCCATGAACATGCCGCTGTTGTTCTGGGCATCGGAGGTCACAGGAGATCCACGTTACCGTCATATTGCTGAGGCGCATATGGATACTGTGGTGAAGCATTTCATCCGTCCGGACGGCTCGGTGTATCATATTGTCCGTTTTGATTCGGAGACCGGAGAATTCATCGAAGGCATTGGTGGTCAAGGTTATGCTGCGGAATCAGCCTGGTCGCGGGGAACTGCATGGGCCATCTACGGGTTGACGCTGGCGTATCATCATACAAGCAAGATCGAGTATCTGTATACGGCGCAAAAGGTTGCCCATTTCTTCCTGGCCCGCTTACCTGAGGATTATGTGCCGCATTGGGATTTTCGGGCACCGACAGAAGATCGTGAGTTCCGTGATTCATCAGCCGGGGCTTGTGCTGCAAGTGGCTTGCTGCTGTTGGCAGACAAGGTCGGAGAGCTGGAGGCGCCTGTATATCGGGAGCCTGCCATCAAGATGCTGGAATCTTTGTACCGTAATTACGGCACATGGGGCAATGATGCCGAGGAAGGATTGATTCTTCACGGTACAAGCAATTACCCAGCCGGACAGAACATTGATGTTCCGTTGATCTATGGGGACTTCTTCTACGTTGAAGGCTTGGCCCGCCTGAAGGGCAAAGGTCCTTTCTATTGGGAATAGGCTGTAAGTGTAGAAACATTGCACAAAGTGCAATAGAACGTCCTTGTGAGTAGCTAAGTTTAGCTGCTCAAGAATTAGGTGCTTTGAAGTGGAATCTAGCGGAGTCTGGTTCCGCAGACTTTTAAGGGAGAGAAAAGTGATGAGCAAGTTAATGAGTAATCCTCTGGGGGATATTACAACAAATCCACTGGAAACGAAGGCAGATCTGCAAAAAGCATTTCGTCAGTTGGTCTATCCGCTGAAGCCCCATTACAGCGCGGGTCGAGCTCGCTTGAAACTGGGAGTGACTGGAGTTCACTACGGTCCTGCGATTGCCGAAATGGAGGGTTTCTCTAGAGTTTTATGGGGAATTGTACCATTGCTTGCGGGAGGCGCAGAAGATGAACTCTGGGATATATGTCTGGACGGTATTCGCAGCGGGACTGATCCAGAACATACGGAATACTGGGGAGCAGTAGCTGATTACGATCAGCGGCTTGTAGAGATGGCAGCCTTTGGTTTCGCACTGTCTCTGATTCCAGAACGGATCTGGGGTCCTTTGAACGAGCAGGAACGCTCCAACCTCTATGAGTGGTTGAACCAGATCAATACTCATCCATGTTATGACTGCAACTGGCTGTTTTTCAATGTGCTGGTTAATATGGGATTCCATAAAGCAGGACTTCCCTATGACGCAGAGCAACTGGAGCGTAATTTGCGGCGCATTGATGATTTTTATTTATCCAAGGGCTGGTACAGCGATGGTGTGGGTGGGCATATTGATTATTATGTTCCGTTTGCTCTTCATTATTATGGTCTGCTGTACGCCAAGTTGATGGGTAATGAGGACCCAGAGCGGGCCCGTGTATTCAAGGAGAGAGCTGGGGAATTCGCTGGAGAGTTCCTTCAATGGTTCGCTCCAGACGGCTCCGCACTTCCATACGGGAGAAGTCTGACTTACAGGTTCGCACAGTCCGCTTTCTGGGGTGCTCTGGCCTATGCCGAGGTTGATGTACTGTCCTATGGCGTGATCAAAGGTCTTGTCTTGCGCAATTTGCGCTGGTGGTTCCAACAGCCGATCTTTGATGCTGAGGGTGTGCTTACCATTGGATATGCCTATCCGAATCTGGTCATGGCCGAGAACTATAATTCACCGGGTTCCCCGTATTGGTCACTGAAGTCTTTTCTGCCGCTTGCACTGCCGGAGGATCATCCTTTTTGGTTGGCAGAAGAGTTGCCGCTGCCTGAACTGGAGGAATTGTCGGTACAGCGGCCTGCCCATCTTGTGATTTGCCGTCAAGCCAGTACCGGCCATCTAGTTGCCTTTAACAGTGGTCATCTCACAACGAATGAGCATACACATACTTCGGCTAAATATGAGAAGTTTGCTTACTCAACGGCATTTGGCTTCAGCGTTCCCCGTTCAGAGTGGGGGCTGGCCCAAGGAGCTTTCGACTCAATGCTGGCGCTTAGTGAAGGCAGCGATAATCTGTTTCGGGTGAGAAGAATGAGTGAGGTCTCACAGATCGAAGACAACGTACTGTTCTCCAAGTGGAAGCCTTGGTCCGATGTTGAAGTGCAAACTTGGGTCGTGGCCGGTCTTCCTTGGCATATCCGCATTCACCGCGTGCACACTTCAAGAGTTTTGGAGGCTGCTGAGGGAGGCTTTACTTTAAAGTTAGAACCTGAGCTTCAGGAGATTACTCCTGCGGGAGAGACCGGGATTGGGGCAATCTGTAGTCAGGGACGAAGCGAAGTCCGCAATTTGTTGGGCTACGAGCAGGCTGAACTAATCCGACCTCATACCAATACCAATGTATTGCAGCCGCGCACCTCAATCCCTACCTTGCGGACTACTCTTGCACCCGGAATGCATTGGCTTGTCGCAGCAATCTATGGAGAACCTAACGGGGCTATTGAAGCAGCACCACAAGAACCTCCAGCAGAACAATTGAAGGTGAGTGTAGGTGATCGGGAAATTACCATTACTACTTCTAACGGCAAGAATATGGTCATAACGCTGGACAAGTAGACGGAGCAAACAGAGCACACTCTAGAGAATGTGAAGAGAACTCGGGATGTCGATAAATGATTCCTCATCCTGAATAGAGAGGATTGAGAGACAAATAATCCATCACTGGTCACCCTCTCCGTGGAGTAAGAGGAAATGCTGTATAAATTCCAATAATATTTATTGAGTCTACTGTGTTGTCCGTAAATGTTGTATCAGATCCAACTTGGGCTACCTGTGGAGTCTGTTTTGAAGTGAATTGTTGGATTTTATCCAGTAAATCAACTTTTACAGGATCTTTTCGAGAGTAATGTTGTAAAAAATACAGGATTCAGCCTAAAACGGTTGTTCGCAGGAAATATGTGCTTCCTAGACATCGGGACGACCTGTCATCCTCCTCCGTCTACCCATTAATATACTTATTCCAAAATGCAGCTCAGCACCGGAAATTCTTCGGTGCTGGGCTGTTTATTTTTGCGGGAAAGAGGATTATCATTGAAAGAAAGGTATATTTAGGGGGAATCCGATTATGTTTGAAAGATTTACTGCAGATGATATGGTGCTGCATGGCAAGGCATTTGCACAGGATGAGCTTCAACACAATTTGATTCATTTTATCAGTGAAATCGCGGATGCGACCAAGTTTAAATCTATCGACGGCAATCTGATCTTTACCCAGTCCACAGGGCATAATCCTTGGTTATGGGTGTCAAACGAGCTTGAACCTGAACAGCGGGAAAAGCTTGTACAAGAACTGGTGGAATACGTGAAGGATGACGGTTATGGTGGAATATCTGCGGAGCCGGAGACGGCGAAGCTCTTTGCCAGAGCTTTTTGTGAGGTTAAGGGAGCTCTGTTTCATACCTCAATGATGCTGGAAGCCTATCATTGTCCTGAAGTGATTAAGCCTGTGAATGTCAGAGGACATCTGCAGCAAGCAACGATGGAACATACCGCTACGATTGCGGGATTTATGGCAGGTTTCTCGGAGGATGCGTTTGGTATGCAAGCAGCCAAACTTGAGATTTTGCTGTCGATGGCTGAAGCAGCTGCTGGCTCCGGTCAAATGTTTCTATGGATGGTGGAGGGAATTCCCGTATCGATGGCTAAGATAGCTCATCGCTCTACCAAGCACGCTCGCATTAACGATGTATATACCTTACCGTTTCATCGTAAACAAGGATATGCCAGCGCACTCGTGGCCGAACTATGTGCGCAATTACTCCTAGAGAAGTTAACGCCAATGCTCTATGCCGATGCCAAGAACCCCGATTCCAACAAGGTCTATCAGTCGATTGGGTTTGTGGAGGCAGGGAGAATTGCGGATATAAAGTTTGATTGAAGGAAAATGAAGGTATGCTTATTAGGAGGGCAAGATGCAACGGATTCTAATCATTGGGTCGGCGGGGGCGGGGAAGTCAACATTAAGCAAGAAGCTTGGAGCTATATTACATATTCCTGTGATCCATCTAGACAAATATTATTGGAAGCCGGACTGGGTCGCGTCAGAGAGTCGGGAGTGGGAGCAATTCGTGGAGGAGCAGACGGCGCAGGAAACGTGGATCATGGATGGTAATTACTCTCGGACACTTAAGATGAGGTTGGAGAAGGCTGATGCGGTTATATTTTTGGATATGCCGAGAGTACTATGCATTTACCGCGTAATAAAGCGTCGTATTCAATACAATGGATTAACCCGTCCGGATATGAATGAGGGTTGCCAAGAGCAGCTGGATTGGGAATTTATCCGTTGGATTTGGAATTTCAAGAAACGCTCCAGATCGAAGATTGTTAGCGTACTGAGTGAGGCCGATGAGGAGAAGCAGGTGATCATTCTAGATAGCCGCACAAAGATTCGGATGTTCTTGGAGCAACTCTCTTTACAAGAAATTTGACTTGAAGCGCTCACGTTGACTATGCTAATACAAAGTAAAAATCAGATGACACTTCTGTACAAGTGTATGCAGTCAGGGGGTTAGGGAAATGGAGAGGCTGCAGGTCTGGCCGGAGAAGTTCAGAAAGTTTTTTTTGAACAATAAATTTGTGGTATCCTTGCTTATTTTATTGCTGATAGGGATTAATGTGATGGTATTCTCCAAGGTGTCGTTTATCTTCAAGCCTGTCACCATATTGCTGCACACGGTAGCGGCGCCATTGTTGTTGTCGGGTATCGCATATTACTTGCTTAATCCACTGGTAGACCGACTGGAGAGAAGAAGCGGGGTCAAACGCGCGTATGGAATTGTAATTCTGTATCTGTTGATTGCCGGCATCATAACGCTGATTCTGCTGACGGTGATTCCTATTATTCGCACCCAACTAGTGGGCCTGATTGATAATTTCCCTAGGTACAGCGACCAGATCCAGGAACAGTTCTGGGATATGACCGGCAGCAAGTTGTTCGGGCAGATTCAGGAGAATGTAGGAACCGATTTTACTGATATTACGAGTCGGGTCACGACCTGGACTACGTCTTTCCTGAATAATGCTTTGGACGGGGTAGGGAGTTTTGTAGGAGCGCTAACGGAGATCGTGCTGGCAGTGGTGACTACTCCATTTATATTATTTTACCTGCTTCGGGATGGGAAAAAGCTTCCTGAATTCATTCTGAGATTCATTCCTACGAGAATGCAGCATCAGACTAAAATGGTCATGTCTGAAATGAACAGCCAAGTGGCTTCCTATATTCGCGGGCAAATTATCGTCAGCTGTTGTATAGGTATGCTGCTCTATATCGGCTATCTTATTATTGGTCTGGAGTATTCACTTGTACTGGCTATAGCTGCTGCTTGTACTGCGGTTGTGCCCTATCTCGGTCCGGCGATTGCCATTACACCAGCCTTAATTGTAGCACTAGTAACCTCACCGTTTATGTTTCTGAAGTTAGTCTTCGTCTGGACTGCGGTGCAGTTAATTGAAGGCAAGTTCATCTCGCCGCAAATTATGGGGAAGTCACTGAAGATTCATCCGATCTCGATTATTTTTGTTATTATTTTTGCAGGTAAAATGTTCGGGATACTTGGCATCATCTTGGCTGTACCCGGTTATGCGGTGTTCAAGGTAGTATGTACTCATGTTTTTCAGTATTTCCGCTTACGTTCGGGATTATATAATAAGATTGAAGAGGAAGAGGAAAAAGAATAACACGAAAGGATGAATGCAATGAAAGGACCTGTAGCAGTAACCACTTACGGTGAACTTCAAGGAAGACAAGAGAATGGCGTAAACGTCTGGCGCGGTGTCCCCTTTGCACAACCTCCAGTCGGAGAGCTTCGCTTTCGTGCGCCGCAGCCACCGGAGTCATGGAGTGGACTCCGAGATGCTGCCGAATTCGGTCCGGTCAGCCCGCAGCCCCTAGATAGCCGGGGTACCCGATTTGGCGGCGGGAATCCGCAACATTCGGAAGATTGCCTTTACTTAAACATTTGGGCACCTGCAACTGGTGGTAAAGGGTTGCCGGTCATGGTCTGGATTCATGGCGGGACCTTTATTACTGGAGCAGGCAGTCAACCGTTATTCGATGGGACCAGCTTTGCTGCCCGTGGCAATGTCATTGTGGTGTCCATTAACTACCGGCTGGGACCGTTTGGATTTCTGCATCTGTCTCCACTGGGGGACGGATTAGCCTCCAATCAAGGACTGCTGGATCAGATCGCGGCGCTTACGTGGGTACAGCATGATATTGCCGCCTTTGGCGGAGACCCCAAGCGTGTAACGGTATTCGGGGAGTCAGCAGGCAGCATGAGTATTGCTGCCCTGCTGGCGATGCCTGCCGCGAAAGGTTTGTTCGCAGGTGCAATTATGCAAAGTGGAGCGGCTCAAACGTTGCAGTCCGATCAGGCGGACGCGATTGCAGCTGCATTGCTGGCCGAGCTTGGCATTTTTTCCGCTAGCGGGGCTGGATTGCTCTGTTCACTTCCGGCCGAGACCATTATTGCAGCAGCTGAACGTATGACCTACAAGCTGTCCGGCGATTCACTCAGCATGTTCTTTCAGCCGGTGATTGAACCGTCCACACTGCCGGAAAATCCGGCAGATGCCTTAGAGAAGGGTTCGGCAAGCGGTATCCCGCTGCTCATTGGAACTAATCGGCATGAGGGGAATTTGTTCTTTCGGGAGGGTTCGGCAGCTGGCTTTGAGCAATCGCTCAAGGCACTCGAACTGCTAATGGGAACAGGGAATCTGTCAGAGGTCGCTCGCCATTATCCTACATCATGGGAGGGGCAAGCCGAAATCCTGACGGATCTTTACTTCTGGAGCAGCTCGGTTGTCTTCGCGGAGAGCCAACAGGTTCATGCGCCTGTCTGGATGTACAGGTTCGACTGGATCGTTCCTGGTCATCCGTTTTTTGGCAAAGCAGTGCATGGTGCAGAAATCGCCTATGTATTTAATAATCTGTCTTTATTGTCACTGCTCGGATTAGAAATCACACCTTCTATGATAAGTTTGGCAGAAGCTATGCAGGAAGCTTGGATTGCCTTTGCGCACAGGGGAGATCCAGGCACGACTCAACAATCATGGCCCCAATACAGACCGGGGGATCGCGCTACGCTTATTTTTGATAAAAACATCCGTATTGTGCATGATCCTGAACGGGAGAAGCGCAAGCGTCTAATCCATAATATGGGGAGGAACAGTCTATGACAGCTCTGCAGGAGGCAGGACACAAGCATCTGCTTCGTGTATTAAGCCATACCCATTGGGCTAATCTAGAGATATTAGAGGCATTGCAAAAAGCAGATGCTGTACCAGAGAAGTTAATCTCGTTATTCGGCCATCTACTCTCCGCGGAAAAGGTCTGGCTGGAACGGCTGAATGAAAGAGACAGCTCATCCTTGAGCATCTGGCCCATCTCTCGGCTTGCGGAGTGTGGGGCTCTCATTCAGGAGAATCATAGCGGATATCTGTCGTTCCTTGATCAGCTTAAGGATACCGATCTGGATACCATGATCCCTTACCAGAACAGTAAAGGAATAGCTTTTAGCACATCCATTTTTGATATTTTGAGTCATGTGTCCTTGCATGGAAGTTATCATCGCGGTCAGATCTCCTCGTACCTGCGTTTGGAAGGTTATGAGCCTGTAAATACGGATTATATAAACTTTTCGAGACTTGAAGAATAAGCATCACCTTAATACTACACAAAAAGGGTCGTACCCAAAGTCAGGACAACTGGCTTCGGGTACGACCCTTTTGTGTGTCTATAGAACTGCTCTGTTATAGCCCCAAATACTCCTTAATACCGGCAACCACCGCCGCGGCTATCCGTTGCTGATAATCAGCCGAATAGAGCTGCGCTTCATCATTGGCATTACTTAAATATCCGCATTCCAGCAGAATGGCGGGCATTTTAGTTTCTCTTGTGACATATAGACTGCTCTTGCGTATCCCACGGTCTGAAAGTCCACTTGCGGGTACGAGATATTTATGCACGGTAGTAGCAAATTGTAGGCTTTCTGGGCGAGAGTAGTACGTCTCGAAGCCGCTAGGATTGCTTGTAGTGCCAGCCGGAATACTGTTGGCATGGATGGAGAGGAATAGATCAGCCTTTAAATCGTTGGCAATCTTGGCTCTTTGCTGCAGCGTGGGATAGCTATCATCACTGCGGGTGAGCACAAAATTAATATTGGGTTCATTTTTCAGTAATTCCGCTACTTTTAGCACTGTAGCTAAGGTGAAATCCTTCTCGTTGTGCTTATTGAGACTGATTCCTCCGGGGTCCTTTCCGCCATGGCCGGCATCAATAACAACCAGTCGTTTGCCAGAAGTAGTAATGGGGGGTGGGGTTACAGAGGGCAAAGGAATATCTGCTGGGTCTGCAATTGTAGTATCAGGGCCTGTTGGTGATTCAGGAACAATTCCTGTCCCGTTCAGATCAATAATAAGAAGTCCATCATTGTTATTAATTACACTGTAAGTCTTGGCGCTATTTAGATCAATGACCACCCGAATCGCAGCTGGAGAGTTGCTGAACAATGAATACCTGACAGCGGAGACATCTGGATATTCTGTAACAGTCATCTGTCCACTCTGACTGTTGGCGAGAGATTGGCTCTGAGCGAAGCTCGAAGCAAAACGGGTGTTCGGCAAATCTATAATGATCCGGTCTTTAGCAGTCATAGTGAATGTACTCGGGGACAATTTGCCATTTACGGCAATGATAAGCCGGTTCTCACTGAAGCTGAGATTGGTCAGCTCTGCTTGACTGCTGTTTTCACTTGCAGACTCCGCACCAGCAGGTGATCCGCTAATCTCCGTTTCGGTCTCGGGCAAGAGAGAGGGTTCTGAATCCGGTACAGCTATCTGATTAGTTGCAGTAGAAACGTTATTTTCTGCAGTTTTTGCTGCTGATGTGAGATATACCGTTTTCGAAAGGTTATCCCAACCAACCGTAGTTCCCGTCTCCTCCCCAACGAATCTCAAAGGAACTAGAGTGATGTTGCCGCTGAGAAAAGGAGGGTTATCCAGTTGCACCTGCCTGCCGGAAGCCTCAGCTGTTGTATTATTCACAACCAGTTTTAGCGTTGTATTCGCCTGTGCAATGATCGCTGTCTTGGTGACATTATCCCATTTCACAGAATAACCAAGCTGTTCGGTTACGAGTCGAAGCGGAACCATAACACTGCCGTTTACAATCTGTACTTGGGCGTCTTTTGAGATCGTAAGCTCATTACCATCCAGGTTAATATGTGTCTCGACAGATTCCGCATGACTGCTTCCCGGGAATACCACTACCAACAGGAGCAGCAGAAACGCCCAAAAACCATATTTCTTCATATATAATCCCTACCATCCCCATTTATTGGCCCTATGTATTCCTGAGTTTTACTTCTGCCACTAGTGGCACATATAATGCTTTAACGACAAATGTTGGCAAAAGTTGCGGGATATTTTGGCTGAAAACATGATTATTTAGATAAGTAATAAATGGCTTGACCTAATTGTTATATCGGTAAATAAATAGGAGAAATGAACCCTGAATTTGCTGTCGAATGCTGCACTAAATGCTTTATTTTGTGAAACAACTATGTATATTTTCATAAAGGACTAGACGAAACGCCAGATGGGGTTTATCCTAAGATTGTGAAAAAAATAACGGAATACAAGATTCTCGGGGTAAGGTGAAATTCCTGACCGGCGGTGAGGTTCTAAGCGAACTAAGCCCGCGACTCGTTTTCTCTTTTCTATAGAGGAAGCGACTGATCTGGTGCCAATCCAGAGCCGACGGTAAAGTCCGGATGGGAGAGGATCATAAGATAAAGGCGCCAGGAGTCCCTCCTGCCAGCCTTTATTGATAATGGCCCCCGACTGTTACCCTTTTAGGTAATTCGGGGGCTTTTGGTCTCTTATCGAGGGTTTGTATCGACAAGGAGAATGGAATTATGAGTAATGTAACTGCTTCATCATCCGAAGTTCGTACAGCACCTTTGCGCAGTGGCTTTTGGCTGGTTGTGCTGGGTGCTGCATTGTGGGGCGTTGATCCGCTATTCCGCATCATATTGCTGAAATCGCTGACCTCTTCGCAAATCGTACTGCTGGAGCATGTTGTGCTTTTTCTGGCTGCTGCACCCGTATTGTGGCGCCATCGCGCCGAACTTAAAGGCATCCGTATCCGTCAGGCAGGGGCATTATTGGTTGTCTCCTGGGGGGGGTCTGCCGTGGCTACGATCCTGTTCACCATGGCTTTATCCAGCGGAGATCTGAATGCGGTACTCCTGCTGCAAAAGCTACAGCCGCTGTTCGCCATCGGGCTCGCCGCTCTAATCCTTAAAGAACGTCTGCCCAGAAACTTTGGGCCATTGATCTTAGTAGCACTGGCAGGCACGTATCTGTTAACCTTTGGCTGGAGTATTCCCTTTGGGCATGTCAACAGCTTTATTGGCATCAGCAGCCTGATGGCGCTAGGGGCAGCAGCTCTCTGGGGCGGTTCAACTGTGATGGGACGGTATCTGCTGGGTTCTATGAAATACGAGACCGTGACTTCGTTACGTTTCATTATGGCTTTGCCTTTGCTGTTTGTGATTACCAGTCTGGAAAATGCGCCGTGGCAGATTCATGGCGGGCTAGGTACCTCTGCTGCGATTGCGATCAACTTGCTGCTGCAGGCTTTGCTGCCAGGATTGCTCAGTATGCTGCTGTATTACAAAGGACTTAGCACGACCAAAGCTTCCTTTGCTACCTTGGCTGAACTCAGCTTCCCGATGACGGGCATAGTCCTTAACTGGATGGTGTTCGGTCAGTTGGTTACCCTTCCGCAAATTATCGGGTTTGCGTTGATTTGGACTGCATTATTCTTTATTTCCAGCCAGCAGCCCAAACCAGAGATACTCTCCAAAGTTTAATCTCTTAAACATAACTTAGAATTAACATAGTAAGAGGGATGTCCAAAGGCCTTAAGGCTTTTGGGGCATCCCTCTTTTTGTTCAAAGTTAAGAATTTATACAATTTAACTGTTTTTTCGTAAATAGAATGCTAAAACTGCAGAAATGTTTCAGGAGTGATCTATGGTGCTTTTTAGGGAGCGTTTACAATTAGGAAGTATACAGAACTACAGTGTTGCAAGCTTATGAATAGCACCATTATATAGTCTGGGAGGCAGTGAATTTGAGAAAAACATTCGTATTAATAATGATTCTGGCCCTTCTTAGCTCTCCTTTCACTTTCGGGAACGCAGTTCAAGCAGCGGCAGAAGGGAATGTCGCTCTAGGCAAACCAGCGAGTTCGGATAGCGAGCTTAGCGGATATGAAGCAGGGATGGCGGTGGATGCGGAGGAATGGAGCACGAACTGGGCGGCGAATGATGGCAGCTTTCCGCATTGGCTGGAGGTTGATCTGCAAGGCTCATACGACTTGTCCGGGGCAACTGTGATTTGGAATGCCTGGAGCTACATCAACCAATATACAATTGAAGTTTCACGCGATCACAAGGTATGGATAACCGTTGCGGACCAAAGTCAGAGCGTTAGTACAGAGCAAACGCAGTACAATGCTTTTAAGATGCGGAATATTTCCTATGTGCGAGTTACAGTCACTGGAATTAACGGCGGGAAATGGGCTGCTGTAAATGATGTGAAAATATGGGGAGTGCCTGCCGGAACTAATGCGCATGAGCCTCAGCAAGGAGTTATAACTTCAGTACTGCCAATTAGACTCGATACGGAAGTTGGAAAGGTACCTGAGCTGCCCAATGTGGTAACCGCGGTATACGGTGATTCCGGTACGGAGGATGCGGAGGTTACTTGGGATGTGCTGCAACCTGCAGATTATTCTCGCCCTGGGACAATTACAGTAGGCGGCTCTGTTTCCGCAACACTGCTGCGAGCGGTGGCTGAGGTGACGGTAACTGGTGATAGCACTACACCGATTAGCGGATTTGAGCCGGTAGAAGTGGCTACAATCACGGATGTGCCTGCTGTGTTGCCTTCTGCTGTTAAGGCTACCTATGAGGATGGCTCAAGCAAGCAGCTTCCAGTCGTTTGGAACGACCTTTCAGAGGCGCAGTATGCTGTAGAAGGTGTATATACAATAACCGGACAAGTGGACGGAACAGAGATACAGCCGACGGCTGTAATTACAGTTACTGCACTCGTCCTACAGTCAGGTTTCATTAAGGGTGCGGATATTTCCACTTTGCAGGCAGTTGAGGATGCTGGCGGGAAGTATTACGACCATGGAGTAGAGAAGGATCTGCTGGATATTCTCAAGAGCCGGGGTGTGAATTACATTCGCCTACGCATTTGGAACGATCCCGAGGAAGCGGGCGGATATAATGACCGTGAGCACGTGGTGGAGCTGGCGCAACGTGTGAAGGCGAAAGGCTTCAAGCTGCTGCTTGATTTCCATTACTCTGACTTCTGGGCCGATCCCGGTAAACAGAATAAACCTGGAGCTTGGGTGAATTATTCTTATGAAGAATTGAAACAAGCCGTATATGACTACACCCATAGTGTCATGGAGGAGCTCAAGGAAAAAGGGGCTTCGCCCGATATGGTGCAGATCGGGAATGAGATTAACGGCGGTATGTTATGGCCGGATGGCAAATCCTACGATCAAGAGAATGCCTTTGATAAGCTGGTTCCGCTGCTGAACAGCGGAGTGCAGGCGGTAAGAGATGCTCAGGCAGTAGGACAGAATATCAAGATCATGATCCACCTTGCCGAAGGCGGCAAGAATGATACGTTTCGGTGGTTTTTTGATGAGTTAACGAAGCGAAATCTCGATTATGATGTGATCGGTGCCTCTTTCTATCCGTATTGGAGCGGCACGCTAGATAGTCTGCAATACAATTTGGATGACATTTCCAAGCGTTATGGCAAAGAAGTGATCGTAGCAGAAACTGCGTATCCGTTCACTCTAGAGGATGCAGACGGTTTTGAGAATAATATCGCCAGACAGGATCAGTTGGACGGCAGTGGTTTCCCGGCTACGGTGGCCGGTCAAAAGGCCGAAGTGAAGACGATGATGAATGTGGTCTCCAAAGTGCCTGAAGGCAAAGGGACGGGGATCTTTTATTGGGAGCCGGCCTGGATTCCGGCTGCTGGAGTAGGCTGGAAGGTTGGCGAAGGCAATGCCTGGGAGAATCAGGCGATGTTCGATTTTGCAGGCAATGCGTTGCCTTCTCTAGATGTCTTCAAGACTCCGGTAACCGGAGAAGACGAGACTCCTGGTGACAATGGCAGTGAGCCTGACCCGGGTAACGGTGAGGTGGATCCTGGTACTGGTGAAGTAGACCCCGGCACTGGTGAGCCTGACCCTGGTACTGTTGAAGTAGCTCCTAGTCCGGTCATAGTTATTAACACGGGAGGCGTTAACCCCGCAAGCACTACTGCAAGCACTGCAACAGTTGTGCAAGCCGAAGGCCAGTTACAGGTCAAAGCGCTGGTCGGAAGTAATGGTATCGCCAAAGTCACCCTTACTGCTGATGAGCTCAAGCAAGCAGTGGCAAAACTTCCGGATAACGGGAAACTGGTTATCACAATCCAACCTGCAGCTGGAGAGAGCATAGGGGCTAATGTAGAGATCCCTTTAGCCTCGTTATTGGAGCTAGGTAAGCGTCCTCAGCTTGTTATTGTATGCGGTGCAGCTTCCATCACCGTTTCTACAGAAGCTGGAGCAGGAATCGTAAAGGATGACGCCAAGATCATGACAGTCTCGCTGTCCGGAGCTACATCGATTCCAATCCCACAGCAGCTGTCAGCTGGAACACGCGGATATCCGGCGTATGATTTCCATCTCGCAGTTGACGGTGTGACCGTGAACCAGTTCAACAAGCCTGGTGCAGTGGTTATAGCCATGAACTACTCGTTGAAGCCCGGTGAGAAAGGCCATCAAATCGCCGTATATTCGATTAGCGCTGATGGTAAGTATGAATATGTCAGAGACGTGCAGTATGACCAGGCTGCAGAACAGATTGTATTTCAGCCTCGTCATTTCAGTACCTATGCTGCCGGATATGTAATAGACCAATTTACTGATTTGAACACAGCGGGTTGGGCGTCGCAAGCTATCGAGACGCTGACGGCTAGAGGAGTCGTACAAGGGACAGGTAACGGGCAATTTGTACCGCAAGGTAACGTTACTCGTGCCGAATACGTCAGCATGCTGCTATCCGCACTCCAACTGACAACAGAGCAGGGTTCAGCCAGCTTCCCGGATGTGCACCCTGAGAGCTGGTACTATCCGGCAGTGATTACGGCTGGCAAGCTGGGAATTGTGCAGGGACTAGCAGGCGGAGACTTTGGTCCCTCCGATTTCTTGACTCGTGAAGAAATGGCTGTCATTTCGTGCCGCGCCCTTAAGCTTATTAATGAGATTAAGGCTGACGGCAACGGCAGTCCAGTTCCTTTTAAGGATAAGAACTCGATTTCGCCATATGCCAGTGAAGCAGTAACTTTTCTTGAACAGGCTGGTTTTATCAAGGGTTTTGGTGACGGAAGTTTCAAACCGCAGGCTCATACCTCACGTGCTGAAGCGGCTTCCATAGTATCTGCGTTGATGCAGCAATAAGTGAAGGGCAGGCAGTAACCGTGCTGGAATTAGGCGGTTAAGGCCTGCCTATCACACGTTTTGGGGATTTGTGCCAAGCGTGACTATGCAGCCTGCCTTTTTGGCTATGCGTCCGCAGGTATTGTTTGTACAATAAGAGCTACGACAATACGCTGGGGTGTGAAGAGAAAGTGTATAAATTTAATTTATTTACCAAAATCGTCAGTGTTATGGTCATCTTGCTGATTCCAATTACCCTTCTTTATATTTATTCCAATAAGACGACTACCGATGTACTGCGGAGTGAGTTGAATACATCGAATAGTGATCAATTGCGCTTTTTTCAGAATCAGGTAGAGACTAATATGGAACTGCTGGCCTCATGGCCTATTCTATTGATCCACGACCCTGATATTCTCAGTCTCAAGGATGAGCATTTGGAGCTTGGACATTTGAATCTTCATACTATGAATCTGATCAAACGGATTCAGACCAAAATCAGCATTCAAGAAAGCTCCTCCAATTGGAAGAGTAAATTATATCTCTATTCCCCGTCTTTACAACGGCTCGTCATTGAGAATGATGTCACAACCTATAAAAATGCAGATTTATTGCAGGAAGTGAAAGCAGGCTGGCAGGTGGAGAAGTTGCAAGATCAGAGTGGGGATCGTTTTCGGTTCTCCTGGTTCTCTTTCACACCGTTTATGTCCGAATTCTCTCCCGAGAAGGTCAACTCTATCATGAAGGTGGAATTTGATAGCCGGAATATAGAGGATATGCTGGATAAATTCAAAAGTGATGGTCGTAGAGATCCCTTCTATTACAAACCAGGGACCGGGCTGATTTATAACCACAGCGCCGACCTGTTGTTCGTTAATAAACTGGTCAGACGGCTGGAGCAGAAACAGATCATGGGCAGTGAGAACCGGACGCTGGATATAGAGGGTGAATCCTACAGCATTAATATTGTTTATTCTGATAAAATGGGCTGGTATTTGATCGATTATATTCCCTTGTCGGAAATATTACAGCCCATTCACAACTCGAATCGCTTATTTTACATATCCGTCAGCGCTTTGCTGTTAATGGGTAGTCTGATAGCCTATTTGTTATATATTCAGGTGCAGGTGCCTGTAAGACATTTGATAGGAGGATTTCAGAGGCTGAAGCAGGGTGATTATTCTGCCCGAGTCGAGCTCAAAGGGAAGAATGAATTCAGCTTTTTATCCGGTCGCTTTAACACTATGGTTGAACAGACCCAAGAGCTGATCGAGAACGTTTTGATGGAGAAAATTCACGTGCGGGAGGCACGGCTGAAGCAGCTGCAGTCACAGATCAACCCGCATTTTTTCTATAATTGCCTCTCCTTTATTACGAGTATGGCGAAGCTCGACAATATGGGCGCTGTTGTTGCGATGTCGCATAATTTATCACGCTATTACAGATACACGACGCGGCAGGAGCGTGATTTGGTAGCTTTATCGGAAGAGACAGAATTTGTGACTCACTACCTGGAAATTCAGGGGATGAGAATGAGCAGACTTCAATATACGGTAAATATCCCCCCCAAAATGTTGAAGCTAGAGCTTCCCCCATTAGTGTTGCAGCCGCTGGTTGAGAATGCAATTTTGCATGGAATTCAACCGTTGGCCGAAGCTGGAAGGGTGCGGATCACTGGCTATTGCAGCGGGAAAGTGATGATGTTAACGGTTGAAGATGATGGACAAGGTATGAATGCGGAAGACAGAGCGGAACTGGAGGGTCGGTTGGGTCGGCCAATGACGGAAGAGATGAGTTGCGGACTTTGGAACGTATACCAGAGAATGAGGCTGCGATTCGGGGACCAGGCGAGTTTGTCCTTTACGGCTTCACCACTTGGAGGATTACAAGCTACACTGCAATGGCTGCTGCCGCCAAATCAGGAGGATAAGCGATGATAGAGGTGTTATTGGTTGATGATGAATCCTATGTGACGGAGAGCCTGCAACGGACGATTCCATGGGCGGAATTGGGGGTTTGGAAAGTACATCAAGCAGTGTCAGGTGCACAGGCGCTGCAAATGATAGAGGAGCAGCAGATAGACATTGTGGTCACGGATATTTCCATGCCCGGCATGACCGGACTCGAATTAATGGAGATCGTGGGCGAAAGGTGGCCCAATATCCGCTCGATTCTGTTGACGGGCTATTCCGACTTTGAATATGCAAAGAAGGCGATCAGGCTGCAGGCGTTCGATTATATTCTGAAGCCAGTAAATGACGAGGAGTTTATCAAAAGTGTAACCGATGCCATTGAATCATTGAAGGATGAATGGGAGGTACACGATAAATATCATCTGCTGCTCTATAAGCGAAAAGGGGATTATAGTGTGCTTCGCGCCAATCTGATGCATGATCTGCTGCTAGGTAAAGTGCTTTCGGAGCGGACGCTTAAGGATAAGCTAAAAGAATATGAGGTCGCTTTTGATATGCCTGCCCCTTCGGTAATTCTACTGATACAGCTTGGCAAGCATTATACGGCAATGGATCAGCATTCGATCTCTCTAATGGAATATGCTATAGGCAATATTGCTGAGGAATTATTCAAGGAGCAGTTCCATGTCTGGTTCAGTAAAGCGCCGCATGATTGCCTGCTTTTGCTGGTTGGGTTAAAAGTAGATGTTGTAAAAGAAATAGAGCTGCTGGACAACTACGAAGCTGTGCGGAGGGGCTTGCTAAAGGTAGCTATATCCGAATTTCGTATTCACGTGAGCAATTATCTAAAGGGGGATATTTCGCTTATCGTATCTAAGTGGTTTACTTTTCCCGAAGGGTTGACCTCTGTTTACAGAAGCGGGCTTAGTGCCATGTATTTGACAGCGCCTAACGAATCTAGCTCGGTGTTGTTTTTGGAGGAGCGCGATTTGCAGGAGAAGATTGCGGTCAAGTCGCTGGAAAGCCTATATCGTCCACCCACACTGATTCATCTGCTGGAATCAAAGCAATGGGAGGCAGTCCGTTTGAAGATTGACGAGGTGTTCCGTGATATGGAGACCGCTCCCAGAGAGCATCTGTATGAAGTGTTTCTGTCCATCACCAATGCTTTTATGTATATCGTCCATAAAGATGGACAATTTATTTCGCAAATTGACCAGTACGCCTTTGATCCCCTGCTGACCCAGAGCATTATTGTTTCACTTGAGAAGCTGCAGAACTGGGCGTATGAGATGCTGAGCAAGCTGCAGAAGGAACTGTCTGAAAGTGAGCAATACACAAAAAGCTATATGATTAGGCAGGTGCATGAGCTGATAGGAGGACACGGCGGCTATGAGTTGTCGGTGAAGAGTATTGCAGAACAGGTGTATCTGCATCCAGTGTATCTCTCCAAGATCTATAAGGCCGAAACAGGAGAAGGACTTGGAGATTATATCATCCGAATGCGGATGGAACATGCACTCTATTTGCTTAAGAATACGAACAAAAAAATATACGAAATCACTACAGCGCTGGGATATCAGAACCCGCAGTACTTCAGTATTCTTTTTAAAAAGCACTACGGTATGACACCAAATGAATTTCGTGAGGGATAAGGGGGGAGAGCGCGATAAAGAAAAGGAAACGATTGTTGATCCTGTGCATATGTCTGCTTTTGGCCTGCGGCATGACGGGCTGCTTCGGAATAAGGGACGCAAATACAAAAAATACAGCAAGTACAGCTGGTCACACAGCAGGAGATGTAGAGAACGTCTACAAGGATAAATATGATCCCGAGGTGACGATTACAACAGTGTGGGGCGTTGATCCGGAGCTGAAATTCAAGCGCGGAGAAACGATTGAGAATAACATAGCTACCCGGTGGGCCAAAGAACAATTCGGCATCCATATTCAATCGTTGTGGTCGATTACGGATACGAACGGTGCTTATGGTACAAAGTTGCGACTGTCGATGGCCTCAGGCCAGAAAATGCCGGAGGTGGTGACTGTCGGAGCCTCTGATATAACCATTGCGCAGGATTTAATCGATTCGGGACTCTATGCTGAGGTTGGTTCCATGTTTGATAAATATGCTTCTAGTACTTGGAAAAAGGCGATGGCACAAGATCCTAATGTCTGGAACCAGTACAGCCGCGGCGGCAAAAGAATGGGCATTCCGGTGCTCGATTATGCCTATAACCATGATTATATTCTGTGGATTCGCCAGGACTGGCTGACTAAGCTGGGGCTTAAGGCTCCCGAGACGATCGACGAGCTGGAACAAGTCATGGAGGCCTTCAAATACCACAATCCTGACAGGTTGGCGCCGGATCAGGTGACCCCGCTTAGTATAGGCTTCAAGACAACGATGAACACATGGATGGGTGATCCTTCGTGGATCTTCGGTGCTTATGGAACGCTTCCGCAGCAATGGAACTTAGGAGCTAATGGCAAACTGGAGTATGGCTCCGTTAATGACGGCAGCAAGCAGGGGTTGGCGAAGCTGAAGGAATGGTTAGCCAAAGGATACATTCCGCAGGAAGCGGCACTATGGGATGAGAATAAGACAGCTGAACCGGCAGTTGCCGGCACCGCTGGTATGATTCCCGGACCTTACTGGATGAGTGGTTGGCCATTGCGGGATACGCTGATCCATGCTCCTGATGCCGTATGGGCACCGATTAAGCTGCCTGCTGGGCCGGGAGGAACCGTAATGCGGCATGGTACCTCTTACAATAATGGTGTAACTCTGATCAGTAGGACAATGAAGCATCCGGAAGCTTTTTTCACCTATCAGAACTATCTCTTTGACCATTATGCTGATCCTGTGCCTGGTAGCAAACTTGATAACGGACTTTTTTCTGGTTATGACTATCAACTGGATTCCACGGGGAACCGGATCGCCAATGACAAGATATCCGGTGGTTATGTCAACAGTATCCGTTATTTGCTGGTGCGAGACGGCGCACGTATCCCTGAATCTCAGCTGCAGTCACTGCTTCATCTGGCGAGCGGCGCCGAACCGCAGACGAGACTAGAGAAGGAGGCAGTCGTTAGTTATGGTCCTGATACCCCGGCTGCAGCCAAAGTTCTACTGGCGCAAAAAGATAAATCATTCAAGGATATGTTCACCGGACCGGCAACGGAAACGATGAAATCCAGACAGGATTATCTGAACAAGCTGGAGAGTCAGACGTTTAACGATATTATATACGGCATTCAGCCGTTGAGCGCCTTCGATACCTTTGCAGCTGCCTGGAAATCAGGCGGAGGCAAACAAATTACGCAGGAAGTTAATGAATGGTATGCGACCGTGAAATAAATCCTGCCCATTTTCAAAAAATAAAGGACCGTCTTCCCAGTGAATATTGAACTGGTGAGACGGTCCTTATAGGTTTACCTGAGAGGTTAGTTCAAAAAGGCATCCAGTGCTATTGTAGGTTTACCGGATGAATCAAAAGCGCCTTTAGTATAAGAGTACCAAGTGCCGTAGCACTCTGGCTCCCAATAAAATACACCCAGCCCTTTGCCGCCGGTGACAGATTTGGTTTTGCTGATAATATCGGTCAGGAATGCTTTGGCAGTTGCAGGTGCGCTTACATCCATGCCAACCTCGGAGATTATGACCTCTTTTCCGTATCTAGCAACCATATCATTCATATTGGTTAAGGTTTGAGCATTCAGCGTGGACCAGTTGCTAGTAGTGGGATAAAGTGACATGCCGATGACATCATATTTGGCACCATTGGTCTTCAGCCCGTCGAACATCCAGCGGAACAAGGCGTTGTCATACCCATTAGACAGGTGGACGATGACCTTGGAGGTGCTGCTTACCGCTTTTACAGCGTTATAGCCGGAGTTGATCAGTGCAGCGAAGTTACTCATACTTACAGACGCTTTGCCATCTGCCCAGAGCATCCCGTTATTGGTCTCATTGCCAACCTGCACCCATTCAGGGGTAACGCCATTACTCTTCAGTGTGTTTAGCACATCGTAAGTATGGTCATATACTGCTGTTTTTAGATCTGTAAAGCTTTTGCTAGTCCATGCGGATGGTTTGGTTTGATTAGCCGGGTCTGCCCAGGTATCACTGTAATGGAAATCAATCATAATTCTAAAACCAAGCTTCTGCGCACGAACAGCTTGCTTAACGACATCGGCTTTATTAGAAAAGTTAATGGAAGGATTCACCCAGACCCGCAGCCGGATCGAGTTCATTCCGTGATCCTTCAACGTTTGCAGCACATCCTGTTTAACCCCACTGTCATTGTAAAAAGCCCAATTATAGGATTCCATCTCCGATAACCAGCCCACATCAGCCCCCTTCGCAAAAGTAGCAGCAGCCTCTGCCGGTTTGTGCTGACCCCAATTGAAACTGATACTAAGCAGGAGAGATAAACAAATGAATAATTTGAAAATATTCTTGGGACTCTTTCTCATAACCAACCTCCTGAATTAAATTTACTGTACACGCTTACATTTAGTTCTCCGCTAACGGCTTACAACTTACAACTTAAGTCTAGATTGAAATCTGCGGCAAGGGTACCCATAAACAATCAACATTTATTCATTTTTGGAAATGAAATAGACCTCAGAGTAAAAATAAACCTTTTCTCCCATACTATCGTTAATCTCGTATCTAAAATCCTTAGGAGGACTGTGGATGAAAGGCCATTCTGCTCCCGCCATCTATATACAGCTGAAAAACCGGGTGACGGTCCCCCAAGGTAAGGGAGTCACGCTACGTGATGTTGCCTTTCTGATTACAGACCCAGAGTGGGAGGAGTCATTGTATTCTATTCTGCTGCTGCAGCCGGAACAAAGTGACGGAAACCTTATCCTAATTGATCTCCTGATGGTCATCCCCCGCATCCAGGAGCTATTGCCAAAAGCTGATATTGAGCCGATTGGGGAGGGCAAAACGATCGTGCAGATTGAAGGTCCGGTTGAGGCGCGGAAACCCTCCATGGCGTTGTTTGTGTTAGTGTGGCTGCTGCTCTTCTTCGGCTCTGCACTGACCATCATGAATTTTCATGCGGATGTAAGCATGCAGGAGGTCCAAATTCGTATTGTAGAGATGTTAACGGGTCATCGGGATGAGCATCCGTATGCCTTTCAGGTTGCTTATTCACTGGGTATTGGTTTTGGGATGGTTATATTTTTCAACCATTTGTTCAAAAAGAAGTGGAACGAGGAGCCAACTCCACTCGAAGTGGAGATGTATCTGTACCAGAAAAATATCGACCATTATGTGGTGAATGAAGAATACAGCAAAATGAAGAATCGTCAAGAAGTGAGTCAAGCTGAACACCCGGAGGGCTGATCATGACTGCACCGATCTCATTAGGTTTAAATCTATTGCTGGGTATTGCGGGAGGGATCGCTGTTGGCGGTGGGGTTATCGCGCTAATTATTGTGTTGGATATGGTGCCCCGCCTGGCGCAACTGACCTCTTCCTACGATAAAGTGCATTGGTATGAAGGCGCTTTGGTGGGTGGGTCACTGCTTGGTACTGTAAGTGATTTCTGGAATTGGAGGTTATCAGCCGGCCCCTTAGTGGAGTTAGGGGTTGGGCTGTTTGATGGAATATTTGTCGGAATGCTGGCTGCGGCTTTAACAGAGGTTTTAAATGTACTGCCTATATTGGCTAAACGTCTGAATATGACTCACCATCTATTCGGATTACTAATGGCGATGGTAGCTGGCAAGGTCGCGGGTTCTTTATTCGATTGGTTTGTATATCGACAATAAATAGGGGGCTATTGGAATGGTCAAATATATTCACAGCGGCGATTACGTAGAGCAAGAGAAGAAGATAACACCCGCTGCAGAAGGGGAAAGTAACGCACAAGCAGGTGCAGAGGAGGGCAGCCCGAGCGCAACGCCAGCTTCTGACGTTGGCCAAACTGTGAGCACCACCGAAGGCACTGAGCCTGAGGCTGATTGTGGTCAGCAAGCGGAAGAAGCGCAGGCCACTGACCAGTCCGCCGAACAGAAGCCGGATGCAACAGATTCTGAAGTGGATACCGGGGCGGACGCTGGGGCAACCGCTGGAGCAACCAGTGGCGGCAGTCAGGACTCAGAAGCCTCAGAGGAGCTGGGTACTGAAGAGGAGGAAGATTCTAGTAAAGGATTCTTCGCAAAACTGTTTGGTACAGACGCAGAGGAGGATGAGCAGAAAGAGGCGGTTCCAGCGGAGTCTGGTGCAGAAGACTCACAAGAAGAGGAGCCAAAGGCGGATGCTCAAACAGCAGACGTGGGGGTGGACTCAGGAGCAACTGGTTATGGAGAGCAGGATATTGAAGCATCAGACGGACTGGGTACACCAGACCAAGAGGGCACAAAAAATACGGAGGGCGCTGCCCTGGCAGTGGAGAACAGCACGGATTCTGCAGCAAGCGACGGGGGACAGCAGCAGGAAGCGGAAGCTTCAGATGAACTGGGCTCTGAGGAGCAGGAAAGTTCCGGCAAAGGTTTTTTTGCCAGATTATTTGGGTTGGGTGCTGACGAAGATGAGGACGAAGACACGGAGATGCAGGACCCAAATGCACAGGCAGCAGAAGAGCCGGAATCGGGGAAGGAGAGTGCGGCCCTGCCGCCCAAGACTGTTGAGGCTAAGGAGCCACCGCAGGATTCCAGCAAGGAAAAGAACAAAGTAGATCCGCGGCAAAAGAAACGAGACACTGAACGATCAGATTCGTTAGAGGAATCAATTATTTATTGGCAAGGCCATGATGAAATTCCACCCTTGTTAGAGGATACCAAAAATACACTCACTGAAGTAATGGGGCTTGGATCATCCTTTGATGTGGTGTTCAGGGAAATGTCCTTTGGCGGCCACAAGGCGGCACTACTATGTATTAGCGGATTTGCCAAGGATACCATAATGGATGAAATCTTAAAGCGGTTGACCTATCTTACGCCGGAGAATTTATCTACAGATGTGTTTGCCAGCTTTATGAACCAATATATTCCGCATATTCAGGTTGAGAAAGGTCAGTTGTTAAGTGAGTGCATCAATAAGGTGATGTCCGGAATGAGTGCTATCTTCATTGAAGGCGAGACACAGGTAATTGTGATGGATACCCGTGCCTACCCTTCGCGCAATCCCGATGAACCCTCGATTGAGCGGGTCGTACGCGGCTCACGAGACGGGTTTACAGAAACCCTCCTAAGTAATGTTGCGCTTGTAAGAAGACGGATACGTGATCCGGGACTGAAGTACGAAATGCATCAGGTCGGGCGCCGGACAAGAACGGATGTCTGCGTAGCCTACATTGACGACATTGTGGATAAGACTCAGGTGAAGGCTGTTACAGACAAAATCAAAAGTGTTAATGTCGACGGAATTCCGCTCGCGGATAAACAATTAGAGGAGGCGATCGTTGGCGGCGGCTGGAATCCGTATCCGCTGGTCCGTTATTCCGAACGTCCTGATACCGTGGCTTCTCATTTGCTGGAGGGACGTGTTGTTATTTTTGTTGATACCTCCCCTAGTGTTATGGTTCTTCCAACAACATTTTTTGACCTTTGCCAACATGCTGAGGAGAATCGTCAGACCCCTTTTATGGGTACGTATTTGCGCTGGGTCCGGTTTATTGGTATTTTCGCGTCTATGTTCTTGCTGCCCCTCTGGATGTTGTTGGTTTTACATCCTGAACTTAAGCCGCCAATGCTTGAATTTATCGGACCGCAGAAGACGGCTCATATTCCTTTGCTGGCCCAGTTTCTCATTGTGGAACTAGGGGTTGATCTACTTCGAATGGCGGCAGTTCATACGCCAACCCCGCTTGGGTCTGCCATGGGCCTGATTGCCGCTATATTAGTTGGAGACATAGCTGTGCAGACGGGTTTATTTGTGAATGAAGTAGTGCTGTATATGGCAGTAGCCTCCATAGGCATGTTCGCGACACCAAGCTATGAGCTGGGGCTGGCGAACCGCATTGTCAGGCTGGCGCTGCTGATTGCCGTTGCCGCATTCCAAGTTCCTGGCTTTATGATCGGCTCTACCTTACTCGTTGTACTGCTGACTATGCATCGCTCCTACAATTCCTCTTATCTGTGGCCGTTTATACCTTTTAATGCAAAGGCGATGGGTGAGATTTTATTGCGTCAGCCTGTTTTAAACTCAAAAACAAGGCCGTCATTCAATAAAACAAGAGATAATACAAGAATGCCGCCGATCCAAGAGAACGAGCAACAATCGTAGGAAAATACAAATCAACTGCGAATTAGTCCATTCAATGGTGTTCCACCGGTCTGCTATACTGAATACAATAAGACGGATGGAATAGGATATTCCACAGAAATTGGAGGACTGCACAATGTTTTTACACGGGACGAGCCGAATTAACGATGCTGGACATCTGGAAATCGGCGGATGTGATGTAACTGAATTGAAGGCGGAATATGGAACCCCGCTGTATATATTGGACGAGCAATTGGTCCGGCGCCGCTGCAGCGAATATATGGACGCTTTTAAAGCTTCCGGACTTGGCTTTCAAGTCGCTTATGCCAGCAAGGCATTTTCAGTAATGGCGATGTGTCGTTTGGCTGATGAAGAGGGGTTATCGCTTGACGTGGTTTCAGATGGTGAGCTCTACACAGCACTGAAAGCTGGATTTCCAGCGGAGCGTATTCATTTTCATGGCAACAACAAGACATCAGATGAGATTGAAATGGCGATTGATGCCCACATCGGCTGCTTCGTAGTTGATAATCTGGTTGAACTCAACCTGTTGCAAGCCATTGCGGCCCGCAAGGAAGTAACGGTAAATATCTTGCTGCGTGTTACTCCGGGCGTTGAAGCACATACCCATGAATATACAGCAACTGGCCAGACGGATTCCAAATTCGGCTTTGATATCGGCAATGGTTCTGCTTATGAAGCCGTCCAAACGGCAGCAGGTAAAAGTAATTTATCGCTGCTTGGTGTGCATTCTCACATCGGCTCGCAGATTTTTGAAACCGAAGGCTTCCAGCTTGCCGTAGAGCGTGTGGCTGGTTTTGCACGCAGCGTCAAGGAAGGTTTGGATGTAGCTTTCCGGGTAGTCAATCTGGGCGGAGGCTTTGGTATTCGTTATGTTGAGGGAGATACACCACTTCAGGTATCGGAATATGTGCTCGCGATCACGGACGCAGTGAAGACCCATTTTGCCGGGATTTATAGTGCACTGCCGGAGATTTGGGTAGAACCCGGCCGCAGTATCGTTGGCGATGCCGGAACTACGTTGTACACTGTGGGTACTAACAAGGATATTCCCGGCGTACGCAAGTATGTTGCGGTAGACGGGGGAATGACCGATAATCCTCGTCCTGCCCTGTATCAGTCCAAGTACGAGGCGCTGCTGGCTAACCGTGCCAATGAGGCGGCAACAGAGAAGGTCTCCATCGCTGGTAAATGCTGCGAGAGCGGAGATATGCTGATCTGGGATGTGGAACTGCCGAAGGCTGAGAGCGGCGATTTGCTGGCTGTGTCCTGCACGGGCGCTTACAACTACTCCATGGCGAGTAATTACAACCGGATTAGACGTCCTGCTGTAGTGTTCGTACAGAACGGACTAAGAGATCTCGTGGTGCGTCGTGAAACCCATAACGATCTTATCGCTAATGATATTGTACCGGCGCGCATTGCCAAGCAGGCGGTTACGAAGTAACAAGTCTTAGCCTGCTTGTGAAGAATCAACCAAAGCAAAGCCAAGTGGAAAAGCCCCCGCTTGGCTTTGCTTTGTGCGGGGTTTCATAGTAAAATAATAAAAGTGTTCAACATTTGGTAAATTCGAAAGGGGTCATTTACATATGGCAAAGCAAGCGAAAGTTACACTCGAGAACGGCGGAGAAGTACTAATTGACTTGTTCGATCAAGACGCTCCCAACACTGTAGCCAACTTTGAGAAGCTGGCATCTTCCGGTTTCTATAACGGTTTGGTCTTCCACCGTGTTATCCCTGGTTTTGTAGCGCAAGGCGGATGTCCTAACGGAACAGGTTCCGGCGGACCTGGTTACACCATCAACTGCGAGATCAACCCTAACAAACATGAACGTGGAAGCCTTGCTATGGCACATGCTGGCAAGAACACTGGCGGAAGCCAGTTCTACATTGCTTATGGTCCACAGCCGCACTTGGACGGAGTACACACTGTATTCGGTAAAGTTGTTAAAGGCATGGAATTTGTAGATTCTTTCAAAGGACGCGACAAAATGACTTCCGTGGAAGTTATCGAAGCGTAAATTCTGATTTATTAATCGTGAACGATCTATACAAAAGGGTGTTCGGTAGTCATACAAATGACTACCGAACACCCTTTTGTTGTAAAGACGGATGGAGCCTTAGTATTCTGAGTGATGTTCTAAGAACGGACCGTTGCGTAAATAGCTCGTATTCTTTTTTGTTAAGGAGAATCAATCGTCAGGAGATATGCTGCTCCTGCAATATGGACAGTAGTCTTCCAGCCTAACTGATCTGCTACGAACTGCAGGGGCAGCATGGTTCTGCCGGCAGTCAGCAGTAGAGGGTTAGTCATAGGTACCTCTTTCCCGTTAACCTTGGCGATATTATTCCCCACTGTCATTTCCAGCTTCTGTTGCTTGTTGGCTAGGATGGCTGTTTTGCTGATGGAGTCCCACGTAAGCGTTGCTTCAAGTGCTAAAGCGGCTTCAGTAGCTGTTACGAACAGCTCGCCGTCCCCCTGAATTACCCGACTTGTGAGAGGGAAACTCTTATCCTTTATCCGAATATCATAGGCATATACATTTCCTAGTTTGTCTATTGTTGCTGACGTGGTCTGTGAAATAAGAGTGTTGTTTAATGGCTCGATATTGTCTGCGGATACCCGATATGTGGAATCATCTCTCCCGATCGCTTCAGCAATCCAGCTGTTCACCTGCTCATTGTGATGACTTATATCTTTATAGAGATCCAGATTGAAGGTCCATTGTGCTTCAGACTGAAAGTCGTAGAGTCGGGCGTTGGAATGTTGCTCAAATTGCTGGAACATCCATTTCCGCATCTCCAGCTGATTGTTATAACGCTTCGGATTGGTGTTGTACCAGGCTAACTGCCGCATAATGCTGTAAGGTGGATAATAAAAGTAGAATTGCACATCAGGATAATCGATGAGTAGTTGATTGATGTATGTATCGAAGCGCTGCTGGAGCTGCGGCGTATCTTCTTCGTTTAGACCGAAGTAAGCTTCGCTGGCGCTCTGATCATTATAAGATTTAAGCACATGTGCTTTTGAAAATACGGATTCATCATTCCAATTATTGAGATGTTCCAGATCGTTAGCCTGACCTAAGTACATATTCTTGAGGCTAACAGCAAACTGGACATAGACTGAAGAATTGTACCAGTATTTATAATCGTTCCACCATTTGTCATCATACAAGTAATCGGGAAAGTTCTGTTTGTCTTCCGCAGTAACATCCTTCAAAGAGAAGTAGTCCAACCCCCACAGTACCTTTTTCACCTTGCCACTCTTTAGAGCCAGTTGAGCCACTTTGTAATGCTCCTCGACCGTTGAACCTTCGATAGACAGCTTTAAGGTCTTTCCGCCCAAGCTTTTATCTACTTCTGATGGCAGGAAATTCTCCGTCATGGAGGTGCCAATAATAATGGTATCGTAATCGTAATTTTTGGCCAGACCCGGATTCTGATACCTTTCCTGTGTAGAGAAGACAGGCGTATACCAGGTTGAACGATGATAGAATTGCAGCGGGTCCAGAAATATGATCAATAGTGCCATCAAAACTGCAAGAGTCACTGTGAAAAAAACAAAGTAACCTACTGCTCTTTTGGAGCGGCTATGGAAACCTGAAGGTTGAATTAGATTCGCTACGAAATCCGGTTTTTGTTGTGGAAACACTTGGATTTCCTCCTAAACGAAATAAGATAAACCTAGAAATTAAAATACAAGAATTCAGTAATCCGGTTGAAAAAGAGGAGCGAGATCATAAACAGGACTGCCATAAGCAGGGATGTCCGCCAATTTGGGCGCAGCTTGCTCAGTCTTTCTGTTAAATTCGGTGAGGTTAGCATTGCCAGCAGCAGAACTGCCAGAACAGGAAGGATCAGTATTGACTCTGCGAGTGTGGATAGACCCAAGCCGTTCATGCCGAACATCCCGCGGAGCAGCCTGCTAGCCTGTCGCATGTCATGCGCTCGAAAAAAGACCCACGTTACATTGATAAAACTGAAGGTGAGCAACCAGCACAACGCTAGCGGAAGTGGACGACCCCAGCGGTTCCAGATCCGCTGCACAGCCTGTCCTCCTCCGTGCAGCAATCCCCAGAGGATAAACATCCAGCTTGCTCCGTGCCAAATTCCGCCAATCAGAAAGGTGATGAGAACATTTCGAATGGCTGTCCAGAATCCTCTCCTGCCGCCACCTAAAGGAATATAGATGTAGTCTCTGAGAAAATGGCTTAGCGTAATATGCCACCGTCTCCAAAAGTCCTGAATGCTCGTGGCCCGATACGGTGAATTGAAATTTTGCGGCAGCCGGATGTTAAACAGAAGAGCAACACCGATAGCCATATCCGTATAGCCGCTAAAATCATAATAAATTTGGAAGGTATAGCTGAGGCAGGCGACCCAGGAGTCGAAGAACTGGGTAGCATTTGCAAATCCGTTGTTGGCATAGCCGGCAAGAGTATCCGCGATCAGCATTTTTTTGGTGAGGCCAATGCAAAACAGCAAAGCCCCAGCCATCACATTACTCCAGTTCCAGACCTTGTTACGGAGTCTGTCGAACTGTGGCATCATATCCTTGTGATGAAGAATTGGGCCAGCAATCAGATGAGGGAAGAAGGTAACAAATAAAATATAGTTAATCAGCTTGTACTCCTGCACACGCCCCCGGTAGGCATCCACCAGATAAGCGATTTGTGTAAAGGTGAAGAAACTGATGCCAAGCGGCAGCAAAAGATGAAGTGCAGGCACATTGGCACCTGTGAATCCATTCCAATTCTCAATGAAAAAATCAGCATATTTATAATATCCGAGCAGCAGCACATTAAAAGATAACCCCAAGATGAGGATTACAGATCTTCGTGCTGTAGAAGATAGAAGTCTCCGCCCTACAACGTAATTAACTGCAATGGACAACAAGATTAACGGGATGTAGTGCATGTTCCACCAGCCGTAGAAAAATAAAGAGGATAAGGCCAGCCAAAGCTTTGCTATGAAAAAGTATCGAAGCTTAATAAATAGAAAGTACATGATTAGGACAACGGGCAGAAAAGCAAAAATAAAGCCATAAGAATTAAATAACATAGCAGTCCTCGCTTTTCTGGAAAATGGAAGGGGAATGAAGGAAGTGATGAATCTATTAATGATATGATTTATCGGCGAAATCGCACTGTGATATAAATCAACAAAAAGGAGATGTTTACAGTTTTTGTTTAAATATAGCGATCTATAAGTTTCTATGTCTGGACCGATACCGTTCTGGAAGTTCGAAAAATATCAAGTACATCAATAAGAATAGAGTGAATCCGAACAATTCCTCAACTAGCAAATAATAAGGATAAGGTCCAAAATAATCCAATATGGAATAGGTGCTTGGTTTATGGGCCAGGAACATATAGTTGGAGTCAAGCAAATAATCAGCGAACCTGACACAGGCAGCTATGATATTGAGGCAGAGCATAGTGAAGAAAAGCGATCTCCAGGTTGGTTTATAGCCCTCAACCCAGGTCATGTAAAGGGAAGCCAGAATAATAGCGCCGTGAGCAATGAAAAACAACAGGAAACGGAAATGTGGATACGGATAAACTAAATTAGGAGTAATGAGGGCAACAAATGCTCCGCCGATGCCGGCGAAGTAGAGGAAAGAATAGAGCAGTCGGCTGCGTGTAAGCAGCATAATGACAGACAGCAGCAAAGTAATCCCGCATAGCTCTAGTGGCAGGGATGAACTGGCTTTCCATAGATCCTGCGACCTATACCACAATTGAAGTCCTGTCTCTGAAGACAGAAGAAGCAGCACTAGCAGCAGGCGGACGCCTCGGCGCAGGTTGGGATGTGTCCGCAGAGCCACCCTAGAGCTAAAGAACACAAGGCATACCAAGGCGATCGAAGACAAGGCAATCCAGTGAGAGAGCGAGAACATAATGAAATTTTCAGAATGTTTGCGGTCAAAATAATACCAAAGTTTCATTCCATCTACTCCTTTAGAGGGTGGTAATATTACTAAAAAAATAATTTATAAAAAACTAAATATTTTGATTCTATGGAACTATATAATGGTGATATAGTGATATATATTAGACAGTGAAACGGAGGGGTTTTAAAGATATGATCAAGAAAAAGACCAGCTTGTTAATTGTTATTCTCATACTAATTACGCAATACGCATATGGCATGGGGTATACATCTCAAGTCAAAGCAGCAGCAATAGAAAACGAAAGAGACATCATCACCAGTGTATCGATGGCTGTTTACGGTCCGGGTGGCAGTACTGTAACGGATAGTGTGTACGAACAGGATTCTAATGTTACCTTGGATTATACATGGTCCCTTCCCAATAATCATAGTTATGTATCGGGAGATACTTTCACTTTTCAGCTTCCCGTGCAGTTTCAGCTTTTTAATGATATTAACGGATATCTAGTCTCTGATGAAGGAGATGTAGGAACCTTTAAGGTAAACCAATCGTCACACCAGGTTGTTATGACCTTTAATGATTACATTGAACAGCATGATAACGTGCAGGGTACACTCCGAATAAACACTAATTTTGATAAGCAGGTTATTTCGCAGAGCACGACACAGCAAATTTTATTTCCGGTAAATGGAGGAATTCAAACCGTTACTGTGAATTTCAAACCGTCAGTAGGATCCACGATTGAGAAGAAGGGTACAGCTCAAGGTTTCAACGCACACAGCATCCTATGGACCGTTGATGTCAACAAAACTCTTGAGACTGTGGGGAACGCAGTAGTCACTGATCCCATTCCAGCGGGGCTTTCACTGGATACTACAGCCATAGCAATGTATCAGTTGAATGTTCAACTGGATGGCACGGTTTCGCAGGGAGCATTGATTGACAGCAGCAAGTATACTGCAGAGATTGTGGCAGATACACTTACAGTTCATTTTACCGATCCTGTAATCTCGAGCGCATACCGCATTGAGTACTCCACTTCGATCACCGATGACAATCAAAATAGCTTTACGAATACTGCAACCTTTACTGGAGACGGTCGTGTCCCAGCTGATTCCACTTCTACAGTTGATGTAGAGCGCGGTGGGAGCCTGAAG
The DNA here is from genome assembly GCF_009664975.1 of Paenibacillus monticola. GTDB lineage: Bacteria > Bacillota > Bacilli > Paenibacillales > Paenibacillaceae > Paenibacillus_AQ > Paenibacillus_AQ monticola. The sequence goes on along the minus strand of NZ_WJXB01000003.1, from coordinate 307,900 downwards.
AAATATTCAACAGCATATGATTCGGGAATTCAGACCATTTCCTGGGCAATTGAATATAACTATAATCATAAGACGATCCCGCAGGGGAATGCGGTGTTAACAGACTTGTTCAATAATTCTCAGTATTTGGTGGGCGGTTCGCTAAAGGTTTATCCGGTAACCTTGAATTCATCCGGCGCAGCAACCAAAGGCAGTGCCTTGGTTGAGGGCGTTGACTATACAGTAAGTGAGGCTGCAGAAGCTGGTAAAAAAGGCTTTCGGCTGCAGTTTACAAACGATATTTCCTCTTCCTATCGGATCGAGTATAAGACAAAAGCGACTGAACGCGTATTCAGCGATACAACGATAACCAACTCAGTTACTGATAGTACCTATACTGAACAGGCTACTCAGCTTATCCGACCCGTAATCATTTACAAGACCTTGTCGGGGGTAGATTATCAGACTAAGAAGGCTGACTGGAAAGTTACAATTAATGGTGATAATTACCCGATGGGTCAAGTAGTGATTACCGATACTTTTCCGCAAGGCGGACTTCAGTTCATACCGGAGTCGCTGGTCATAAAAAATGGCAGCGGGGCGGTACTGAGCTCCACGGCCTATCAATTGGATTATGTAACTCAGGCACAGCCGAATAAAGGGTTCAAGATAGTGTTCAATTCGGCCATATCGGGTACGTATACCCTTGGCTACCAAACGTTTTTCAACAAGGATTGGATCTGGGGAACAACGGATAATTTCATTAACAATGCCCGAATCGACTGGGTGGATGATTCAGCTAACCCCCACTGGACAGAGGCAAAGGGACTGTTTATCCCTCGAATCGAAGAGAAGAATAACGGCTTCAAATCTGGTTCCTACAATGCGACTTCCAAGGAAATTACTTGGACAGTGGGAGTTAATTATAATAGTAAAAGTATTGATGATCCAGAAGTAACCGATCTTTTGAAGGCAGGTCAAGTGCTTGTTCCTGGTTCACTTAAAGTCTATACCATGAAAATTGCGAAGAACGGTGATCCCTCACAAGGCGTAGAAGTGAACAGCAATCTTTATAATTATAGTGTTAACAGTGACAATCAGTTAAAGGTGGATTTTACGGAATCCATCAATACGCCCTATTATGTTATCTTTACAACAAGTCTTGAAGGGCAACTGATCAACAGCACAGTAGATAATACGGCAGCACTGTTTGACGGAACAAAGAAGGTTTCGAAGGATTTGATTGCCGCTGTTTCGATTCCTCACGGAGATGAATATGTCGTTAAGAATGGTGGACAGAATGGGGATAAGATTGATTGGAGTGTACTAATTAATGGCGGGCAGTCATATGTGCTGAACGCAGTGCTCACAGATACTCCTAGTTCAAATCAGATTCTACTGCCGGATTCATTCCATTTGTACCCTACGACTGTAGCTGCGGATGGAGTTGTAACCAAAAGCGGTCCTGAGCTGATTAAGGATACGGACTATTCCGTAGTGATCAACTCGGATGCCGAGGGCAAACAAACCTTTATATTAAGCTTTGCTCACGGTATTAGCACGGCTTATGTGCTCGAATATCAATCTTTAATTGTGGCGAACTCAGGAGATAAGGTCACCAATACGGTTAATTTCAGTGGCAACAATGTGATCTTGGTGACTAAAGAAACTTCTAAGGAAATCATTGTTGGTCTTTCCAGCGGCTCCGGAACAGGCAGCGGCGTAAGAGGAACATTGATCGTCAAGAAGATGGATGCCCAGGACAATACCAAATTGCTCAGCGGGGCGACCTTTGCTTTATATCGCTTGAACGGCTCAGAGCGCTTACTCATAAATACCTTAACTACAGATTCAAGCGGAATCGTATCATTCAATAAAATTTGGTTGGGCAGCTATATATTGACTGAGACTCAGGCTCCTGAAGGATATGTTCTAGATACCACTGAGTATCCGGTGACTATTAATTCATCAACAGCCATTCAACTGAGTATAACCAATCAACAATCTGAGGCGCCGGCCACACCAGAACCAACAATAACACCGGAACCAACAGCAACACCAGCAACAGCAACAGAACCACCGGTTACAGAATCACCAGGACCAACTGCATCACTGACGCCGGTGGAATCGGCAGCTCCGACACCAACACCTTCACCAACTGCGGGCATACCCGGCAGTGTGATCGTGCCAACACCGACAAGTTCTGTGATTCCCGGGATCATTATTGATGATCTGGAGATTCCAGCAGGACCTGGTATTGTAACGGATGCTCAGCCCTCACCACCAGTCAACGGAAACACTCCTGAAGTAGTGAGCCCAATAGATGAAGAAGTTCCATTGGGTGGCGTTACGATCGATGATGATGAAGTACCGGCAGGTACGGTAACTGATCCTGCAGGCACTAATGTCAGCAAACTTCCGAAGACAGGTGAAGATAGTCCAATGCCGCTTTATATGACTGGAATCAGCTTGATTCTTGCAGGCTTTATTCTAAATAGAGTATTCAAACGGAGTAAGAAGCAGGAGTAGGATAAATCAAAGATAAGAACATCGTATGCAGTGCAAGAGCACCAGGGAAGATTAATTCCGGGTGCTCTTGGCATTTTTGCAGATAGTTGTTAGTACTTGGTGCTATAATATATGTTAAATTAAAGACTTCAGAGGAGATTAGAGTATGTGGAAAGAATTCAAAAGTTTTGCCTTGAAAGGAAATGTGCTGGATCTTGCGGTTGCTGTCATCATCGGAGCTGCTTTTGGGAAGATTGTTTCCTCATTAGTGAATGACATTATTATGCCGATTGTAGGACTGCTTCTCGGAGGAATTAATCTGAAGGACCTCACGTTTGTGTACAACGATGTGATTTTAAAATACGGTGTATTTTTGCAATCTGTAGTTGATTTCTTCATCATTGCCTTTTCTATTTTCATGGTTATAAAGCTTGCAAGCAGATTCAAACGCAAGGAAGTTGTTAAAGTTGAAGTAGTTGAGCTTCCTGTACCAGCACCAGAAATTGTCCTGCTAACAGAAATTCGTGATCTGTTGAACGCGAATCAGAGAAGTGAATCATAAATTAGTTACATAAAATAAGTAAATATAATAAATACACTTGCATTTTTGCTGTTTAAGTGCTAATTTTGATGTAAGCAAAATTGATTTTCAACTGAATAATGTATCAAACCTTCAGGGCAGGGTGTGATTCCCTACCGGCGGTGATGCAACTGTATGTTGGCGGAAACGTTAATTTACATTGCTTAAGTCCGCTACCCGCTTCACGTTTGTTTACGTGGACGGTGGACCTGGTGCAATTCCGGGACCGACAGTATAGTCTGGATGGAAGAAGGGGAGATTGACGTTCTGTGCTCATTGAGCTAGACGTGCTGCAGTATTTTCGAATATTATGTGCGATATTTCACAATACCGATCTTTGGCGGTTTTTTGCGCACAATTTTTTAAAACTGCCGGTAAACTCTCGTATAACCCATCTTGAACTCCTCCTGGAGATTGAGATGGGTTTTTTTGTATGTATCAGACAGACAGATAGATAGCAATGAGACGGGAGGCAAATATGGACACCATAAATGACGAGTTCTATATGTCACTGGCGCTGGATATGGCAGAACGTGCTCAAGGGCAGACGGGCATTAATCCGGTTGTCGGCTGCGTTGTTGTGAAGGACGGGGCGATGATTGGACTGGGCACGCATTTGCAGCGCGGGACGGGCCATGCTGAGGTACACGCGCTGAATATGGCAGCAGGCAAGGCACAAGGAAGCACTGCTTATGTGACGCTCGAGCCCTGCAGCCATTACGGCAAGACACCCCCGTGCAGCCAAAGGCTGATTGACGAAGGCTTAGCTCGAGTCGTGGTAGCTTGTGAAGACCCTAATCCAGAGGTAGCAGGACGGGGAATTGAGATGCTGCGTGAACAGGGGATTGAGGTCGAGGTTGGACTGTTGCGCAATCGTGCCTTGCGGCTTAATGAGAAATTTATCAAGTATATTCTGACGAAGCAACCTTTTGTTACCCTGAAGAGCGCTAGTACACTTGATGGCAAAATAGCTACCAAAACCGGAGACAGCAAATGGATTTCAAATGGGGAAGCGCGGAAGATTGTACATACACTCCGGCACCGCCACCAGGGGATTATGGTGGGAGTCAATACGGTCATCGCGGATAATCCTTCTCTGACGACGAGAATGGAATTACCTGGTCTGAGTCCGATACGTATCGTTATTGATTCCGCATTGAGAATTCCCCTGAACTCCTCTGTTGTATGCGATGGCTTAGCCCGTACGATTGTCGTGACTACAGAAGCAGCTGATTCGGTTAAGAAGGCTGCACTTATAGCTGCAGGAGTTCAAGTAGTGGTTAGCGGCGCGGGTCCTCGAGTGGATCTGCAAGCAGCCATGCTGGCACTTGGAGAAATGGAGATTGGCTCTATTCTGTTAGAAGGTGGAGGTACGCTGAACGGTGCAATGCTGGAGAGTGGCCTGATCGACAGAATCATCCTCTTTTTCGCTCCCAAAATTGTGGGTGGAGGGGCAGCGGCAGCGGGGACATTTACATTTCCGGGCGTTGAGTGGATGCGGGATGCCATTACTCTTGAGGGATTGGAAGTAGAAGTGCTCGGGGATAATGTGTGTATCAGCGGCACGCCCGTTCGCTAAGCGCTGCTCACAGAACTAAGCGATTTCGGAGAAGTATTGCTCACAAAACTAAGCGTATGCTTCCGAAGCAAGTTTTGTACGAAGTATATCAAGGAGCCTATGCTCACAAAACTTTCGGGAGGGATGATATGTTTACAGGTTTAATTGAGGAAGTTGGCGTTCTGCGCAGTGTCTCTACCGGTGGAGAAATGATGGTGCTGAGTATAACGGCTTCGGTCATTATGGGCGATCTGAAAATCGGTGACAGTGTGTCAGTCAATGGTGTGTGTTTGACTGCGACTTCGCTGGGTGAACGATATTTTAACGTGGATGTAATGCCACAGACCTATCGTAACAGCAACCTGAAGGAGCTGCGGATTGGCAGCAAAATGAATCTGGAACGGGCGATGGCGGCTGGTGGCCGTTTTGGCGGACATATTGTGCAGGGACATGTAGATGGAACAGGCACAATCAAAAGTGTGAAGCGAGATCAGAATGCAGTTGTGTATGAAATCACACCTGATCATCCTTCATTGTTCAAATTTATTATTCCTAAAGGTTCAATCACGATTGATGGAATTAGCTTAACCGTAGTGAATGTCGGTAACTCCATCTTTAGTGTGTCGATCATTCCACATACGCTTGGAGAAACCGTGTTGGTGCACAAGCGGGCGGGAGACAGTATTAATATCGAGTGTGACGTGCTCGGTAAATATGTGGATCATCTCCTGCATTACGGCTCGGCAACACACAATGATGAGAGTAGCTCCGGTATCAGCCGTGATTTTCTGGCGGCTAACGGATTTGTATAAGGTTTAAGATTTTGCTTACGGAGACAGTATTTGATTCCGTAAAGCTTTCAGGAGGAAAGTAAGATGAACCAGAAAAAGAAAGATTCTGTATTGGACCCAATTGAAGATGCTATTTATGATTTGATGCGGGGTAAAGTGGTTATTGTTGTGGATGATGAGGACCGTGAGAATGAAGGGGACTTCATTGCTCTTGCAGAACGTGCAACGCCTGAAGTGATTAACTTTATGATCTCTCAGGGACGTGGTCTGGTCTGCCTGCCTATCACCGCAGAACGGGCTGAAGAGCTTGATCTTAAGCCGATGATCAGCCGGAATACAGATTTCCACGGGACAAATTTCACTGTCTCCATTGACCATAAGGACACAACTACGGGTATTTCCGCAGTCGAAAGATCCTTGACCGTCAAAGCCATTATGGACCCTAAGGCCAAACCTTCCGATTTCAACAGACCGGGACATATGTTCCCGTTGATTGCTAAGAAGGGTGGCGTTCTGCGCCGTTCAGGACATACGGAAGCTGCGGTCGATCTGGCCCGCTTATGTGGCGCATATCCAGCCAGCGTAATCTGCGAGATTATTAAAGAGGACGGCACGATGGCCCGTCTGCCTGATCTGGTAGAACTTGCTAAGAAGCATGACTTGAAATTGATCAGCATCAAGGATCTGATTCATTACCGGAATGAGAAGGAGCAACTAGTTACCCGAGAAGTATCGGTGACGTTGCCTACCGATTTTGGGGATTTTCAGACGATTGCCTACACGAATGAAGTAGATGACAAAGAGCATGTAGCTTTGGTCAAAGGGGATATCTCCGGGGATGAGCCTGTACTTGTTCGGGTGCATTCCGAATGTTTGACCGGTGATGTATTCCATTCACACCGTTGCGACTGCGGTCCGCAATTCGAAGCGGCACTGCGTCAGATTGAAATTGCCGGTAGAGGTGTGCTGCTCTACATGCGACAGGAAGGCAGAGGCATCGGCTTGATCAACAAGCTGCGTGCTTACAAGCTCCAGGAGGAAGGATTGGATACGGTTGATGCCAATCTGAAGTTGGGTTTTGAGGCTGATCTACGCGATTATGGCATTGGAGCACAGATTCTAAAGGATCTGGGTATAAGCAAGATCAAGCTGCTGACCAATAACCCGCGCAAGATCAAGGGGCTGGAAGGTTACGGGCTGGAAGTTGTTGAACGCATGCCAATCGAAATGCCGGAGACTAAAGATAATACTAGATATCTCCATACAAAACAGGCTAAACTTGGACATCTGCTTTCTTTTGACAACATTGAACAAAATGAGGATTCAAAAGTATAACCAAACCGCTTGAATAATGTATAACCATATAATTTTACTAATGAAGGGTTGATGATTGATATGCCGAATTATTTCGAAGGACATTTAGTTTCCGAGGGTTTAAAATATGGGATTGTGGTTGGCCGTTTCAACGAATTTATTACAAGCAAGCTGCTGAATGGTGCACTCGATGCCTTCAAACGCCATGGTGTAGCTGATGACGAGATTGATGTAGCCTGGGTTCCAGGAGTATTCGAAATCCCGTTGATCGCCCAAAAAATGGCTGAAAGCGGTAAGTACGATGCCGTAGTTACCTTGGGAACCGTTATCCGTGGTTCAACCACGCATTATGATTATGTGTGCAATGAAGTCGCTAAGGGTGTAGCAGCGATCAATCTCAAAACAGGCATTCCGACTATTTTTGGCGTAGTTACTACAGAGAATATTGAACAAGCTATTGAGCGCTCTGGTACCAAAGCGGGCAACAAAGGCTGGGATGCGGCTAATGCAGCTATCGAAATGGCTAACCTGAACAAAATGTTTAAATAATTCAGCTCTTGACGAATCCATTACAAACGTGCTTATTTATAGATATAAGAAGAAAGCATGGATTATAAGAATCTTTCTACTTGTGTAGCGTCCATTAGCGGCGCTGCACTTTACTTTTTTTGGCGGGAGGTTGCCTCGTGACTGTATTGTACAAGCTGGAGACGTTTGAAGGTCCGCTGGATCTGCTCTTGCATTTAATTGATAAGGCGGAAATCGACATCCAGGACATTCCGGTCGCCGAGATCACCGAACAGTATATGGAATATCTGCGGAGTATGAAGGAGCTGGAGCTGGATATTACCAGTGAGTTTCTCGTGATGGCCGCAACGTTATTGTCTATTAAGAGCAAAATGCTGCTGCCCAAGCCACCAGTTATCGAAATCGAAGATTTCGAGTATTTCGAGGAGGATGGTTTTGATCCACGGGCTGAATTGATACAGCGGTTGATTGAATACCGTAAATTCAAGAGCATTGCTGTTCATTTATTCGATATGGAGAGTGAGCGCAGTCTGATCTTTACGAAGGAGCCAGAAGATTTAGGTCCGTTCGTGCCTACGCAGATTGATAATACCCTTACAGGCTTACATACTGCTGACCTCATAGCCGCTTTTCGCAAAGCGCTCAGCAAGGCGGCCAGACGGACCTCCTATCAGCGGATTACCCGGGATGAAATCTCGGTTAAGGACCGGATTCGTGATGTATCGGATGCGTTGCAGCGTAGAGGAAAAGGCGGCAGATTGAGCTTTTCGGCACTGCTGCATGATGAAATGGCCCGGCATGAGATTGTAGTGACCTTCCTAGCCATTCTCGAGCTGATGAAAATGAAGGCGATTTATTGCTATCAAGAGAAATTGTTTGACGATATCGTCATGGAGTGGAGAGGAGGAGAACACTTCGATGGACTACAAGGATCTGAAATCAATTATTGAGGGCCTGTTATTTCTATCTGGGGACGAAGGAATTTCCATTCGGCAAATAGCCGAAATTACCGAGCAGCGTGCGGAGCTTGCTGCTGGAGCATTGAAAGAGCTGAAAGAGGATTACATCGCTCAGGAGCGCGGTCTACAGGTGGTGCAAATAGCCGGGAATTTCAGACTGGCCACACTGCCTGAACATGCGCCTTATTTTGAGCGGCTGGCCTATTCACCATCCAGGTCTTCATTGTCACAAGCGGCGCTGGAGACGCTGGCCATCGTTGCCTACCGTCAGCCGATTACGCGGGTAGAGATAGAGGAGATTCGTGGCGTGAAGTCGGAACGGGCCATTCACACGCTGAACAACAAGGATCTGATCTACGAGGTCGGGAGAGCGGAGGCCGTGGGCCGTCCGATTCTGTACGGGACTACGAAATCTTTTCTGGAGAGCTTTGGCCTCGCTAATCTTAAAGAGCTACCTGAGCCGTCAAGTTTCGAAAGCACTGACAATCTGGAAGAAGAAACGCAGCTGCTATTCAGTAAGCTGGATAGCCAGATGACGTTCGAGGAAGCTGAACAGGTATAATACATTTGGAATTTCAATGACCGAATCGGTTTATCAGGATACTGCAGATCTAATTGCGGATTTGGACACAGCATAACAGCATGTTTAATCTTTTCTGTTGAATAGAGAACTGATAAGCACTGTTTCACAGGCTAACAAGCTTGGGAGCAGTGCTTTTTTAAATTTAAGAATTTTAGCACGATAAATTATCCTTATATTTCTCGAAGAAACGGGTGCCGTCCATGTAAAAGACAGCAAAGTCGTTTCTTCTTGGCATTTTTATTTAGGAATACACAATCATTTTTACATATATTCGAATTTTCTCCGGCATTAATTGCCATACTAAACTAAAGGTTTCTATTAATGAGGTTGCTTGGAGGTTAACACGTGACGTTATGGCTCGCAATACCCCTCGCCTTATTGCTCTTAGGTTTTGTGCTAATATTGTCTTCTTCTATCGATTTTCATTTCCGGTTATGCCGTCTTGGAAAGGACGATCGGGTGGAGCTAGACGTTAGAACTCTTTTTGGATGGATCAGGTTTCATTATGAACTCCCGAAGTTGGTATATGAAGGAATAGAGCGGGGAGTCAAGGTGAAGCTGGAAGAAAGTGGAGTAGCGCCAATAAGAAGTGATAAAGAGGATAATGAAGAAAATATCGATAAGGAAAAAGTGAGCCGTTGGCTGGATGACATTAAGAAGGTGCTGAAAGCGACCTATGGATTTAAGAAATGGTTCCAGGCTACCCTAGCTCATGTCAAAATAACAAAACTCGATTGGTCAACAGATTTCTCACTCGGTGATGCTGCGGGAACAGCCACTGCGGCGGGCGCGTTGTGGGGAATGAAATGGTGTGTCATCGGTTGGATCTCACAGTGGGTTAAGCTGGAAAGTAGCCCGCGCTTGTTTGTTAAGCCTGTATTCCAGGATGATCTTAGCTTCTCCACAGAACTAGTATGTACCGGAAAAATATCCGTAGCCTATGGACTCTATGCCGGCGTATTACTCCTGATACGTGCTTTTAGAGCGGAAGGTGGACTGAAGCAATGGAAACAACTGTTAGGCAGTAAACACCATAAGTCCTTTGCAGAAACAGAAGGCTGAAACTAAAGCCAATACATACAAAGCTGTGGAGGTGGGGATGATATAAGCTGTAGATGATATTTACTATATAAAGAAACCAAAGGAGGAGAATAATATGAGTGACCATCCTATTCAGGGTCTAATGCAGACTGCGATGGAGAATATTAAAGGTATGGTGGATGTGAATACGATTGTAGGAGATCCAGTTGAGACACCAGACGGCAGTGTCATTCTGCCTATCAGTAAAGTTGCGTTTGGGTTTGCAGCCGGCGGTAGTGACTTCCGGATTGATGATGAAACACCGAGTGTAAATGGAACTGGAGCAGGGGGCCAAGGTGGAGTCAAGATGCTCCCATTTGGAGGCGGTAGCGGGGGCGGCGTATCCATTCGTCCAATTGCTTTTCTTGTTGTGGGCAAAGAGGGCGTACATATCGTACCGCTCGACAACCAGACCCATCTGTTCGAGAAAATTATCGATTCCACACCAGCACTGCTTGATAAGATACAAAATATGTTTCAGTCCCCTAATGTTGAATCAGAGACTGTAACTCATACTGCAGTTAAAGGTGAAGCTGTACCGTCAAACGTATCCACTCACTCGTCTATCTAGCTGAATATCACAATGGATGTTACCTTCAAGTCTGCATAACTATATTCTGGATCGGGGACATGGCCTCTAAAGGGGGAGTGTCTCCTTTTTGCGTAGAACGGGAGTAGAGAAGGACATACCATCCCACCGCAGCGCATACACTTGTACAACACAATGAAAATCTTAGCATGTAGCTCAAGAACTGATAAGAAGCCGGAGGATGAACATGAAGATAACAACCCGTAAATGGCCATTCGCCTTAATATTGTGTGCTTTATTGCTCTTTCTGACGCCGCTGACTTCACTCCAAGCAGAGAACAGCTCCATCTCCACCCATGCACGGGCGGCAACGCTGATCGATGTTGAATCCGGGCGGATTCTTTACAGCAGCCGAGGGGATGAGCCCATGCTGATAGCCAGCCTAACCAAAATTATGACCGCCTTAGTCGCTATTGAGAATGGTGATTTAACGACTAAGGTCAAAGTTGGAAAGAACGCGTTCGCTAAGGAAGGTTCGTCGCTTTTCTTAAAAATGGGTGAAGAGATGACTTTGGAAAATATGCTTTACGGTCTGATGTTGCGCTCGGGGAATGATGCAGCTACGGCTATTGCCGAGCATGTTGGCGGATCGGAAGAGGGTTTCGTTTATATGATGAACGCCAAGGCAAAGGAACTAGGGCTGACTCATACCCATTTCGCCAATCCGCATGGTCTTGATGCCGAGGGGCATTATTCCACTGCAAATGACTTAGCTGTGCTGACGGCTTACGCGCTCCATAATCCTGTATTTAAGGAGATTGTGAAGACCCCGGAAAAAACAGCAGATAACCCTGAAGAGAAATGGGATTATAAATGGAGCAATAAGAATAAAATGCTGCGCCTGTATGAAGGAGCAGATGGAGTGAAGACAGGGTATACGAAAAAAGCGCTCCGCTGCCTGGTCAGTTCAGCTACAAGAAACGGTCAACAACTGGTTGTAGTGACCCTGAACGATGGTGATGACTGGAATGATCATGCTTCACTGCTAAATTTCGGCTTCAATCACTATCCGCTCAAAAGATTAATCGAACGGGGCGATGCCGTTAGTGGTTACACCCTCGTGACAGGCAAAGATTTTGCTTATCCGTTTGGTCAGGGAGAACAGGAACGACTTGTTACGAAGCTGGTCCTTAACCAGAAGCAAGTAACGACCTCAAAACAGCCTAGAGGCAGTAGCTTTGGACTTGGAGGATTTCTAGTGCTCCAGCTGGGCGGCCAGGAAATTGGCCGTATCCCGGTGTATGCACCTGATCATTTACCGCCGGAGCAATCTGCTTATGTTAAGAAGTTCAGTGCAGTTACTGCGCCTATTTATCCCACAGATAATTGGCTGCAGGCACTGGGCAGCGCCTTTCGGGCACTTTTTGAAAGATGAGTAGAAGGAGGTATATCCATGATTAACGGGATCTGGCTGGGAATGATCGTCATCGGCTTTCTGTTCGCAGCCGTTAATGGCCGCATGGATGAGTTTACAGCCGCTGTATTTGACGGAGCAAAGAATGGCGTTACTGTAAGCTTTGGTTTAATCAGTGTGCTTGTGTTCTGGCTTGGGATTATGCGAATCGCTGAAGATTCAGGACTGCTCAAAAAAATCGCCAGTGCGCTTGGTCCTGTGGTTTCTTTTTTATTTCCTGACGTTCCGAAGGGGCATCCGGCTATCGGCTATATTCTATCCAATATGAGTGCGAATCTACTGGGATTAGGCAACGCGGCAACACCGATGGGGATCAAGGCGATGCAAGAGCTACAGAAGCTTAATCCGGACAAAGATACCGCTACACCGGCCATGTGTACTTTACTAGCCCTTAACACGGCGAGCATAACACTTATCCCGGCAACGTTGATTGCCATTCGACTTAACTATGGCTCGGCAGACCCGGCTGGCATCGTGGGCACTACGCTGGCAGCAACTGCTGTAGCCACTTTGGCAGCCATTGCTGCCGACAGAATGTTCCGGCGGATGTCTTTGCTGCGCAGGCCGCCGAAGCCTCCGGCAGTGGGGCACGGAGACTCTGATCGTGGGAGTACCAAGCTACCGCATACTTCTTTGAAAGGATGATCGTCCCATGTTTGAATGGATCAGCCTGCTATCATCATGGGCTATACCGGTCATGATTACGTTTATTCCGCTCTACGCTTTTACGCGGAAGGTTCCTGTGTATGAGTCCTTTGTAGAAGGGGCGAAGGATGGCTTTGGTACTGCTGTCGCCATCATCCCACCTTTAGTGGGGATGTTGGTAGCCATCAGTGTCTTCCGCGCCTCTGGGGCGTTGGACTTCCTGATGGGCTTCATAGCCCCTGCGTTGCAAGGTTTGGGAGTGCCCCCAGAAGTATTGCCACTGGGTCTTCTGCGGCCGCTTACGGGCACTGGGTCGCTCGCCTATACCACTGACCTCATTCGTGTCCATGGTCCAGACTCCCTAATCGGAATGATTGCCTCAACCATCCAGGGCAGCACGGACACGACCCTCTACGTGTTGACCGTATATTTCGGAGCTGTTGGGGTCCGTAATGGCCGTTATGCGCTCAAGGTCGGCCTCTTCTCTGATATTGTCGGCTTTGTCGCTGCCATCGCTATTTGCCTCATGGTATTCGGGTAGCAAGCGACCCTCAAGTCCAAACTTCCTCGCAGTTACCCTAGTCAAAGGGCCTTTTCCTCCAACAAAAAATATGGTTGGTGTCACCCCGCCCTCCTCCCTAACATATGCTATTGCAGCAATATGGAGGGAGGCAGACATCCAATGAAATACAAAGGATTAATTCTACATCATTCCCGCTGCCCATCAATTAATGGTAAAGGCTTCGATTTTTGGATAGGGTCAGAGGGGGACATTTATGCTGCACCACTGCTGACAGATCCTGACTATATTCACCTCTGTCTCGAGGGTGATTTCAGCAAGAAGGAGAGTGCTCCTTCACAAGCGGGCAGGAAGGAACAGCTTTTTGCAACAGGAAAACTTATTTTTGAGCTGGCTGAACGCTATCAAATCTCACCATTAATCATCGAACACCATACGAATTCCTGTCCTGGGACATTTTTTCCGTGGAATGAACTTGTGATTTATCCCTCTGATGGTTATCATTAATCTGAGGTGACTAGTCGAATATGGAAAGATTACAGAAAATTTTGGCGCAAGCAGGTGTAGCGTCCAGACGCAAGTGTGAAGAAATGATTTTGGCCGGTAAAGTGGAAGTCAACGGGGAACTCGTAACTACGCTTGGCACAAAGGTTGACCCCGCACAAGATATTATTAAAGTTTCCGGCAGATTGATCCGGAGCGAGAATAAAATCTATATTATGTTCAACAAGCCTAAGGGTGTCATTACGAGTGCTTCCGATCCTAAGGGGCGCAAAGTGGTAACGGATTACCTAAAGGGTATTAACGAGCGTGTATATCCCGTTGGCCGTCTGGATTATGATACAGAAGGATTGCTGCTGCTGACGAATGATGGTGAGTTCGCTAACCTGCTGACCCATCCTAAGCATCATGTTCCCAAGACGTATCACGCCACGGTCAAGGGAGTACCGCACGGTTCTGCGCTGGACAAGCTCAAGACAGGCATCAAGCTGGAAGACGGTATGACTGCTCCAGCTGAAGTGGAGTACAAGGATATTGGCGAAGGAAACAAAGAATCGGTAATCAGCATTACCATTCACGAGGGACGCAACCGTCAGGTGCGACGGATGTTCGAAGCGATTTCTCACCCCGTGATTCGCTTGAAGCGGATTTCATTCGGGGATATTTTGCTGCAAAATTTAAAACGAGGCTCATACCGCCATTTGACCAAGGATGAAATCAACCATCTGCAGCAAATTGCCCAAGCGGGATTGCTAAAAGAAAGAACACCACGTAAAGACACATAAAGTTCACAATTAAAGCCCCTAAAGTTGTGACAATATTCGTTATAATGTTCATAGGATGTTCACACCTATTAACTTAAGTATGAATTCTGTCACAGAAGGGGGCATCGCGTGTGGGGAAAGCAAGAAAGCCGATACAAATCGTGATCCTGTTTCTAATAGTTCTGCTGGGAGGTTATGCAATTGGCTCCTCAGTGTTTGGTGGAGACGGAAAACCTAAGGAAGGCAGTAGAGCCCCGTCCTTCGAGCTTCTCGGCCTTGACGGCCAGACCCACACGTTAAAACAATATAAGGGCAAGGCTGTAGTACTGAATTTCTGGGGCTCCTGGTGCAGTCCTTGTGTCCAAGAAATGCCGGCTCTCCAGGCCCAGTGGGAGAAATGGCGCGACCAAGGCGTTGTAGTCGTAGGAGTAAATGTTGGTGAGGATCAGATGACTGTCGAGAATTTTGTGAAGATGGTTGGCATCAATTTTCCAGTGGTTATGGACACCGGGAGAGATGCGGTGCGGAGCTACGGAATTTCACCGATGCCAACTACCTTCTTCATTAATTCAAAGGGGAAAGTGGACAGTATTCACATTGGCCAGCTTGATTTAAGTACACTGGATGCTCAAATTGGGAAGCTGGTGAGTCGATGATGGGGCATGCGCCTTTTATTGCCAACACTAAATGTGAATGCGGTCACCAGAACCCTGTAGGTACTGTTCTCTGCGAAGCCTGCGGCAAGCCGATTGGTGAGGAGTTTGATTCCAGCGAGAACCTTGAAATGCGCTATGATGGTGTTGCCCGCCGTTCCCAGCGTGTCAATCCAGGCGTTATTGATCTCATTTGGAACTTCTTCTCTTCGGTCAAAATAGCGATTTACCTGATTGTACTGACCCTGTTGGGCTCCATGCTAGGTACAGTTTTTCCACAGGAAAGCACCTTTTTGAATATTGATGCCTCCACCTATTACAAGGAACAGTATGGAGCAGCAGGACAAATTTATTACACACTGGGCTTCTCCCATACTTATGAGTCCTGGTGGTTTGTGTCTTTGCTTGTGATGATCGGCGCTTCACTGGTTATCTGCAGCCTGGATCGGGTGCTTCCGCTATATAAGGCATTAACAAGACAGAAGATTCGCAAGCATCGGCAGTTTTTAACCCGGCAGAAGGTCGTCTTGATAGCTAATATAGAGGAAGATCCGGAGGTCTGGGTAACACGCCTACTTCAGCCATTGAAGAAAAAAGGCTATCGTGTCAAGGTGGATGGGGGTGCTCTGCTGGCTGAGAAGCACCGCTTCAGCCGGTGGGGACCCTATGTAATACATATCGGTCTTATCATTTTTCTGCTTGCGGTACTAGCGAGAGGCTTGCCAGGACTTAATATGGATCAGCATTTAGCTTTTCCGCAAGGGGAAATTACCCGAATTCCGGACACGACCTATTATTTAAAGAACGAGAAATTCAAGGTCGAGTTCTACACGGAGGAAGAGATGCCCGAGGAGTTCCGTGGCAAAAAGGTTCTTCCAAAACTGTATCAAACAAGCGCGGTATTGTATCAATGTACTGCGGATTGTATCGACCCGTCTAAGGAGCCACAGCTGTCCGAAGTAGCAGCGCATGATATTCAGGTTAATTCTCCTTTGGAATACAAAGGTTTGAAAGCGTATCAGTTTGACTACGACCTGACTCCTGTGCTGCGCTCAGTGCAGCCGGAGCTGATCAATTCTGCGAACGGAGAGTCTTACGGCAAGTTTATGCTGGAGATGAAGAATCCAGAGCGGAGCTTTCAGGTGGGTCCTTATACGCTGACACTGAAGGAGAAATACCTGGACTTTGGTCTGAACGAGGAGGGTCAGCCCGTCTCTAAGTCGCCCTATCCGAATGCACCAGCATTTCTATTCCTGATCAAGGGACCTGATCTTCCGTCGGCCGGTCAGCAATACTTTTATTTTCCCAAACAGGTGGATAAGGCTCAGTTCCAACAGGCATCTATTAATGATAAGCTCGGTGGCCAAGACCGCTTTTTGGAACTTGATGTGGCCAACATGAGTGATGTCGACTTTGCAGAATCAACAGCCTATCTGAATATACGTGTGGACCGGGCCATGCCTTTCGTGTGGTTGGGAGCGGGAATCGTTATGCTGGGTCTGGTGCTCGGTTTTTATTGGCAACATCGACGCATCTGGCTAATTGTGAGTAATGGAGAACTAACGCTTGGAGGACATACGAATAAGAACTGGTTCGGCTTCCGGCGCGAGATTGTTTCTATTCTGGAAAGAGTGGACATGGCAGTCGATGAAAAATCCTTGGACAACGGGGGAGGTCTAGCATGAGCTTGCTCGATTTTAGCAGTGACGTCTTTATTGCCGCTTTTTTCTTATACAGTGGCGCGTTCATGTTATTCACTATCGCCATAATGGGCCGAAAATGGTCCGGACGCGATCCAAAGGCTCATACAGCGCGCTGGGGTAAAGTTGCCTTCACCGTATCCTCTGTTGGCTTGCTGTGCCACATAGCATACTTTGTGACCCGCTGGATGGGTTCAGGGCATATTCCCGTTAGTAACATGTATGAATTCATGACTTTTTTATCGATGATGGTTATGGTAGCTTTTACCGTAATATTCGCAATCTACCGCAAAATTATACTGGGTGTCTTCGCTGTTCCAATTTCCATTATTGTTATGGCGTATGCAGCTGTATTTCCACAAGAGGTCCAGCCGCTGATACCTTCTTTGCAATCCATCTATTTGAACATTCACGTTACGTTGGCTGCAACTGGGGAATCATTTTTCGCGGTTGGATTTGCCGCTGGACTAATGTATCTCTTGCGGACTGTGAAATTTGACAGTGTAGAGAAAGTCGACCGCAAACAGCAGCGGCTGGTCGAATTTACACTGTTTTCAATCATTGTTATAATTGGTTTTCTTGGCTCGGTATTTGCTTTCCGTGGCGCTGGATATGAAACGGTTTTTGTTCGCCAGAACGTTACGATTGACAGCCCCGGGCAGGAAAATAGTACAATAGAGAAAGTCAGTTATAAAATGCCGCCGATTGTGGCACCTTACCATAGCGAAATTGAGAGCTTCCAGTCGTTTCTTGGCATGAAAGCGCCACTCTTCGAAGCGCCAGCTTGGATGAATGGTGTAAATGCAGGGCGGAAGTTCAATACTGTTATCTGGTCACTGATTTCCGGGCTGCTTCTTTATGGAGTTATCCGTCTTATTGCTCGCAAACCGCTGGGCAAGGCGATTCATCCGGTTATGGACGGAATTGATGAGGGAGACCTCGATGAGATTGCGTACAGGGCGATAGCAATAGGTTTCCCTATATTTACACTGGGGGCTTTGATTTTTGCAATGATATGGGCTCAAGTGGCTTGGGGTAGATTCTGGGGATGGGACCCCAAAGAAGTCTGGGCACTCATTACTTGGTTGTTTTATAGTGCTTATCTTCACTTACGGCTGGCTCGCGGATGGCAGGGGCGCAAATCCGCATGGCTCGCCGTACTCGGCTTTCTAGTCGTAATGTTTACCCTGGTTGGTGTTAATCTGGTCATCGCTGGACTTCATTCTTATGCGGGGACAGATTGAGCATACTATTTTATCTGCTAACGCAGCGTATCGATTTGGGTAACGTTCTACTGTATTTGATGAAGGGGTTGTAGCGAAATGGCAGAGCACTTGAATAGAATTCTGGTGGTGGATGACGAGGAACGCATTCGCCGCCTACTTAAGATGTACCTTGAAAAAGAAGGATATGAAATCGACGAAGCCGAAGATGGCGAGATTGCTCTACGCAAAGCAACGGCTAATGACTACGGTCTAATCTTGCTGGATGTCATGCTGCCCGGTATCGACGGGATTGAAGTTTTGACAAGACTTAGAGGGGTCAAATCTACACCAGTCTTAATGCTTACAGCCAAAGGCGAAGAGATTAACCGTGTTCAGGGCTTTGAAATGGGCGCTGACGATTATGTGGTTAAGCCTTTTAGCCCGCGTGAGGTGATCTATCGCGTTAAGGCCATTATGCGCCGTTCATCGGCAACGGCCTTTTTGTCTAAGGAGAGCAATTCAAGCAACAATATTGTATTCCCACATCTCATTATTGAGCATGACGCGCATCGTGTGACGGCAGGTGGACAGGAAGTGAGCTTGACTCCAAAGGAGTACGAGTTGCTGCATTATTTGGCGATTTCACCCGATAAGGTGTTTTCTCGCGAAGAGCTGCTTAAGGATGTCTGGAATTACGAATTTTTTGGGGATTTGCGCACAGTGGACACGCATGTGAAACGGCTTCGCGAAAAACTGAATAAAGTATCACCGGAATCGGCAGCAATGATCACAACGGTATGGGGAGTAGGCTATAAACTTGAGGTTCCTAAATAGGTGAACTTCTGGAGAAGTCTTGTCGGCAAGCTGTGGGTCACGATCATCTGTCTTGTTGCTGTCGTACTCATTACATTAGGGTTATTTCTACTTCCCTATATCGACAGTAACTTTGCCAATTCCGGGGCAATTAAACGTTTATTTTTGTATACGTGTATGATTGGTTTCTCCTTGACGACTTTCTTCGCCTTATTTCTATTTACGAAGATTACACAGCCCATGCATCGTGTGATTGAGGCTGCGAACGATATTCGCCGCGGCGAATACAGCACAAGACTTACGCTTGTCACCAGTGACGAAATTGGGCAACTGGCGACTTCTTTTAACCATATGGCTCAAGAGCTGGAAGCCAATATACGCAGTCTCAATCACGAGAAAGGCCATCTGTCCAGTGTGCTGCGCAGCATGAGTGATGCTGTAATCACATTTGATATCGAGGGCCAGATCATATTGACTAATCCACACGGACAAGCTCTGCTTGAAACATGGAGCGATCTTTCCTGGGAGCAAGAGAGTGAATCTGAGCTATATCCTGAGGTAGTTGGCAAGAGTAATGTGCCGCCGCCGCTGCGTCCCTTATTTCTTAGTACCTTGAACCAGCGCGGAGATCAGCGTTCCAATGTGCATGTCCGACAAGGCGTTTGGTCTGTACACATGGCTCCCCTGTATTCAGAAGATAACATTCGGGGAGCTGTGGCTGTTCTTCGTGATGTCACCGAGGAAGTACGACTGGAGAAGATGCGTACGGACTTTGTCGCTAACGTCTCCCATGAGATCCGTACTCCGCTTTCGATGATGCAGGGCTATAGTGAGGCGCTTCTGGATGGAATGGCTTCTTCGCCAGAGGAGAGCAGTGAACTGGTTCAGGTCATCCATGACGAATCACTGCGGATGGGACGACTGGTGAAGGATTTGCTTGATCTGGCTCGCATGGAGGCCGGTCATACCGATATGATGAAGAATCAGCTTGATATGAATGAGCTGCTTGAACGGGTCTACCGCAAGTTTTCTGTACGTGCGAAGGAACGGGAGATTGATTTACAGTTTAATAAACATAGTGATGTACTGCAGTTAAAGGCGGCAGATGAAGATAAGCTGGAGCAGGTTCTAACGAATCTGTTGGATAATGCCTTCCGCCATACGCCTGCTGGCAAGAAGATTATTATTCTTGCCGATTCTAGTGTATCGGAAGGTCGCCGCTTCGTTGAAATTAACATCCGTGATGAGGGTGTCGGAATTTCTCCGGAAGATTTGCCATATATATTCGAACGCTTTTATAAAGCCGATAAGGCGCGTGTACGGGGTGAAACTGTAGGAACCGGATTGGGACTTGCCATTGTCAAAAATATTGTCGAGTCGCATCACGGGTATATCTCTGCCTCCAGCAAGCTTGGAGAAGGGACAACCTTCACACTTCGACTGCCTGTCGAAAAATAGAAATTTTAAACAAAGCATGACCAGCGCCTCTGACAGCAGAGGTGCTTTTTGTTGAAACTAAACGACTAATCTTGTTCATCGTGGAACATATCTCTGAATATATGCTTACGACGCAAGTTTTGAACGAAGCAAATATCAAGGAAGTGTATGCTGACAAAACTTAAGTATATGCTTTCGATGCGAGTTTTGACGAAGTAAATATCAAGGAAGCTTATGCTGACAAAACTTTTAGGAGGCAACGGTATGATTTTGTCATTGGATCAAGGCACAACTAGCTCTCGAGCGATATTGTTCGATGAGGAGGCTAGAATGATCTCCCAGGGACAATATGAAATTAAACAGTCCTTTCCTCGTCCCGGATGGGTGGAGCATGACCCTGAGCAAATATGGGAGACTCAACTAGCTGCAGCAAGAGATGCGATAAGCGCAAGCGGCTTTGCGGCAACGAACATATCCGCTATCGGGATTACGAACCAACGGGAAACGGCTCTCGTCTGGGATAAAGTGACAGGTAAACCGATTTATCCAGCCATTGTATGGCAGGACCGGAGAACTGCTGAACATTGTGAAGAGCTTAAAGCCAGAGGCTTAGAAGAAGAAATTGCCAGCAAGACGGGCCTGGTAGTAGATGCCTATTTCTCAGCGACCAAACTCTCATGGATTCTAGACCATGTAGAAGGAGCACGAGAGAGGGCACAGAAGGGTGAGTTACTGGCAGGGACAATTGACAGCTGGCTAATCTGGAAGCTCACTGAAGGTGCTGTGCATGCCACAGATGTCACCAACGCTTCCCGCACCATGTTATTTAACCTGCATGAACGTATATGGGATGACAAGCTAATGGACGAGCTGCGTATTCCTCGCTCCATCCTGCCCGAGGTGAGAATGTCAGGTGGAGACTTTGGAGTAGCGGCGGCGCATTGGTTCGGGGCGGAAATACCAATCCGCGCTGTGCTGGGAGACCAGCAGGCGGCCTTATTTGGCCATACCTGTCTCGAAGCAGGCAGTGCCAAAAATACATATGGAACAGGCTGCTTTATTCTGATGAATACAGGTACTGAAGCGGTGGTCTCAAGTCATGGCCTGCTGACAACAGTTGCATGGGGTATGGGGGACGAAATGTATTATGCCCTTGAAGGTAGTGTGTTTGTAGCTGGAGCTGCCGTACAGTGGCTGCAGGAGGGCTTAGGACTCATTGAAGAACCAGCGAGCTCGGAGGATAAGGCCAAGGAAGTAGAGGATAGTGAAGGCGTTGTGGTCGTTCCAGCATTCACCGGACTGGGTGCACCTTATTGGGATATGTATGCTCGAGGAGCGATATTTGGTTTAACTCGGGGAACAACAGCCGGTCATTTGGTACGTGCAACCTTGGAATCGCTTGCTTTTCAGTCTAAAGACGTTATTGGGGCTATGGAAAAAGATGCCGGCATGCCGCTTACCGGGCTGCGCGTAGATGGTGGCGCGGTAAGCAACGATTTGCTGATGCAATTCCAGTCGGACATTTTGGGAAGTGAGGTTACGCGTACGGCCTACGCAGAGACGACTGCGCTGGGCGCAGCGCTTCTTGCTGGCTTAACCTCCGGTATTTGGACAAGGGACCAACTGGAGAGCTTTAACAAGGCTGAGAGGGTCTTTAAACCTATGATGGGGCAAGAAGAGCGTGAACGCCGCTATCACGCCTGGCAGGATGCGGTGTCACGTACGATGGGCTGGGAGAAGCACGAAGGACATCGTTAAGGAACTTATTTGTAATTTAATCTTTATAAGAAACAATAGAAAAACGGCAAGCTTCCTTGAGTGCAGGAGGCTTGCCGTTTCTTCTTGAATCAAGTTTATTAATACTCCATAACGAAAGCTACATTCTGCCAGCCAGCGCCAACCGTCCAAAATAATACTTTATCCCCACGCTCAATCTTTCCGGTGGTAACAGCCCTGTGTAGGGCGATAAAAGGACTACTAGTGGAGGTATAACCGAACTCATCACCAATATACACAGCGACGTCGCTGCCGATGCCAATTCTTTCGGATACAGCAAGTATATTGGGAAGTGACAGTTGGGAAAAGCAGGCTGCTTTAATGGATTCAGGTGCAATATCATTGTTGGAGAGCAAGGTCTGGATAGATTCAGTTGCAGCATCTACACAGATAGAATCATCGAAGGGAATGAACTTAACATTGAACTCTCCGGTGGCCACACCTGTTTTACCCATTTTTGCTAAGCCTTCAGCTGGAAACAGGGAGTTTCCATAGACACAAGTGTCTGTCTGATAGATAGAATCAATGAATCCTGACGAATTCTCGACACGTTCCAGAATCACAGCAGCAGCAGCATCACCGAAGTTGGCATAATATACGGGATCGCTTTTATCGGCATGTGGTGCTACATGATCGGAGCCAATAACCAGAGCTCGTTTGATTCTCGGATTAGCAATCATCTGGCGACTAACTTGCTCAACGGAAGCCGTCATCCCGGCACAATTAGCATTACTATCAATACAAATGGTATGGGATGCGCCGTTAATCAATCGGTGAATCATTAGTGAATTTGTAGGAAAAATATATTCAGGAGTTTGACTGGCATAGGCGATAAGGTCGATATCTGCCCCGGTTAGTCCTGTTTTCTCTAGAACATTGCTAGCCGCTTCAAAAGCCATAGTCAGGGAGTTCTCTTCCTCATTGTTAATACTGTAGCGAGAATCACGACCTAAAGTAGCCAGAAGTCCACGGATATCAATACCCTTTTCGTCGAAATGTTGAATGAAAAAGTCGTTACCAACTTTGTTACTTGGATGATAGATATCGATATCTTTAATACAGATTCCAGCCATATGATTCCTCCTAAAATTTCGATTTTGAAGCTTGCGCTTCTCTAGTAAAAATTTACAGTATTATACTTTTAGGAATCTATTTCGCTGAATAAGCTATCTTTTAATGTGAAACTATTAAACTGACTAGGCAACTGTAGAGATGATCTCAAGATTCTCAAGACCAGCCTTACGTCCCAGACGAGCCAGCTGCATTTTAAGGATAGGATTATTCTCAAGCGTAAGATTTACTCTTACAAAACCATCAGCCTTAAACATTAGAAAACATCCTTCAAGAAGAGGCACAACATCAGGAGCGGTAACATTAAGTTTGCGGCAATCAATCTTTAATTCATAATCTGCAGGATTAATAGGGTTGATTGTTTGTTGATACGCTTGAATTGATTTTAGACCGTCTTCCTCTGAAAAAGCTCCCTCTAGCTCAATATTAATGATTTTGGCAGCAGTATCAGTTTTCAAAATAAATTTTCCCATGTGTGCACTCTCCCATTGTTTAATTGCGATACACTTTAGTTCGACTGTGATAATCACTCAGCCGCGATATATCCTCTAAAACGTTTAGTTTAACGCCATATTTCGACAATAAAAACCTTAGCTTTGGGATATTTTAACTGTATTATATACATATATTTCTCATATATGCAATATAAAAGTCGAACTATGTATAAAAATGTCACTTACGACTTTATTGAACTTCTTCAAGTGTAGCTAGTAGGACATTAAAGGCACTAATAATCCTTGGAGCACCAACACAAGGAGCTAAATGTAATAAAATACCTTTGATTTGTTCAACAGAAATACCTACACGAAGCGCCATAACATAGTGAACACCCAATTGGTCATATTGTCCCATAGTAATCAAGGAAGAGATCACCGCGATTTCTTTCCAATCGTTTCCAATGGTATGGCGTTGGAAGATATCACCATAGGCGGTTCCCATAATAAATTCAGCTAACTCTGGAAAATGCTCTTTAATCGGAGCCAAGGCTTTGGCTCCATAGTCACCGGATAGATTAGAGAAATGGTTAAAACCACTATTAATGTTATCGCTCATAAAGGCCTCCTGAATTACATGTTTAGTACACGGTGTGCAGTAGGTGGAATTTCGTCACGGTCTGTAAGCAACTCGATAACCGCAACGCGGTTCAAAGCCACAGCCTCATTAATGGCTGTGGAAAATTGTTCAGCAGTCTCACATTTAAAGCCAGTTGCTCCCAGTGATTCAGCAAATTTCACCACATCCATAGGCACTTCAAATATAGTTCCATCAATTCGGCCTGTAGTTTTCTCCATCCCTT
Organism: Paenibacillus monticola; assembly: GCF_009664975.1. GTDB lineage: Bacteria > Bacillota > Bacilli > Paenibacillales > Paenibacillaceae > Paenibacillus_AQ > Paenibacillus_AQ monticola. The sequence goes on along the minus strand of NZ_WJXB01000003.1, from coordinate 283,635 downwards.
TTAACGCCATATCCAACTGCATATTATTTACGACAATAAAGATGACGGGGATATCTTTGCATACAGCAGTATTAATCTCAGATCCCAGCATCATAAAACAGCCGTCACCGGTAATGCAGAATATCGTTTCGTTAGGAGCCGCTACCTTTGCCCCAATAGCCATACCAATCGCATTTCCCATACAAGCAAAATAAGCGTCAAATACAAAACTTCCGGGTTTCTTTACTTTATACCACTTGACTGCATTAAACCCATGGCTTCCATCATCAACAAAAACGGTATTGTTATAAGGAATCAGGTCACTCATTGTGCTAAGAACCGATGCCAATGAGAGCTTGGTCAGAATGGGAAGCTCTTCAGTGTAATCAAAAGGCGTAGTTTCGCGCTTAGGAAGCGTTGTCTGGTCAATTCCTTTAAGGTAGAACTCCAGATTATCGCGAACGTCACCTGTAATTTGAATAGTCTTTGAGGTTAGTATTTTTCCGACAAAAGTAGGATCACAATCAAATTGGATCAATGTCTCTGGATGATTCTCTCGTTTTAGGTTACATATGGTCATATCGCTTAGACGAGATCCCAATACGATATAAAGATCACTATGGTTTAGCAGATCATCGCCATGTGTGCAGCCGCCTACACCAATAGGCCCATGATACAATGGATGATCCCAGGGGATGGCTCCTTTTCCGCCAGGTGACGTCACGACAGGAATATTAAAGGTTTCAGCTAATTGGATTAGCTCTTTATGAGCTCCGGACCGATTTACACCTTTGCCAGCAATAATTAAGGGATTACTTGAATGGTTAATAGCAGTAATTACACGATCAAGGCTGGCATAATTTACTAATGTTTCTCGTTCAGGAAATACGATGTTGCATTCTTCAAGCATTTCCGTCTGCACATCAAAGGGGATGCAGAGATGAACAGGACCACGTTTGCCGCTTAACGCGATGGCAATAGCATGATTAAAAATAGTACTGAAATGGTCTCCACGTTCGATAAGCTTACTGAATAAAGTAGCTGGTCTGAACATTTCTGCTAAATCGGCAAGATAAGACGATGAGTCCTGACATTGAGGAATTCCTAGTTCTTTAATAGACTGGTGACCGGTAATAAAAAGAACAGGAAGGTTATTAGCCTTTGCATGTGCTGCTGCAGTGAGCAGATTTGTTCCTCCTGGGCCGGAGGTCCCGAATGCTACACCGAGATTCCCAGTTTTTAGCGCGTAACCAGAGGCTTCGAATCCGGAGCTTGATTCATGTCTCCCGGGAATAAACTCGATACCATAGTCAACCATTTTAAGAACAATAGGACAAATAGATTTGCCAATAATCCCAAAGGAATGGGTTACTCCGAGGTTGCGGAGCGCTTCCGCCATGTAATCTGCAACTGTCTTCAAAACATACACCTCACAAGTATTTTATTGTAATATCTTTATCGATCTCCCGAAGTGAAAACGTTAGACCTAAAAAAAAATAAAACCTGTGCTCTGATACAGAGCACAGGTGGGTAGCATAATTCGCTATAGAGACTGCATATTTATCCAGTCTTTCAAGGTATTTAAGCAACCTGGCAGTCATGGCCTCATTAACTGAAAAATGAGGCTGTAGATCCATGGCTTTGCGTCATTCCCTTTCGGGAATTTTGCCCTTATAAATTATCAAATTAAATAAAGGATAATTTTCCTTTACAATATATTCCTCCCCCTCTTTTGTCAATATTTTTATACAAATATGCGCGGAAATTGACGAATAATATGATTTCATATGAGGAGCCTTAAGACCTATCTATTTAAAATTTGAAGATATGAATTGTTTTTTGCAGATTAAATACAGCCTGAGTCATTTTTTCGGTTTCCTCAGCCACAGACTGCAGTGCATTTATTTGTTCATTCATAGCAGCCGAGACTTCTTCAGTTCCAGCTGCGGTTTGCTGGGTAATTGCGGATATGTTTTCGATGGCTCCTGAAATTTTGAGCGCGCTTTCAAGCATAACGTCACTCTCCGCAGAGAAGGCGGCAATTTGCTCAGCGATGTATTGCACACTATGCACAATTTGCGAGAAGATACTAGCTGTCTCAGTAATCATTTCATTCTGAACCTGCACTACGCTTTCATTGATCGCAATGTTGGCTATGGCATCTTTAATATCGCTTTCAATACTACGGACTAGACCAAATACTTCTTTGGTTGAGGCGGTTGATTCCTCAGCTAGTTTACGCACTTCTTGGGCTACCACTGCAAAGCCACGTCCATGTTCTCCGGCTCGGGCCGCTTCAATGGAAGCGTTAAGGGATAGCAGATTAGTCTGTTCCGCAATCTCCGTAATCGTCTTCGTAATCATCGTAATCCCACGAGCATTTTGTGAAAGGGCATCGACGGTTTCTGCTACTTTTTTGGTGGCTGCGATATTTTTGCGCATGCCTTCAGCCTGGGTGTCTACCGATTGCCGGCCTTTCTCAACCAGTTCCAGCGTATGTATTGAACGTTTGTTCATTTCTTTAGTGGAGGTTGTATAGTTGGAAACTTTAGTTTCAATGTCTTTAATAGATTCTGTCATATCAGCAATATCTACGGATATTTCATTTGCACCCAGAGCTAGTTCATTGGAGGAGGAGGATACCTGAGCCATAACGATCTTCAAACTCTGATTCTTATTTTCAATTCCTCGGCTCGCGTCCATAACTTGACGGGTAAGCTGTGACGCTTCAGTCAGAATCTTCTTCAATTTATCGATCATAGTATTAAATGAGCGGCTAACATCTCCCATAGAACCATTTTCATCAGCTCTAGTAGTAAAGTCGCCCTTTGCAATGTTGTGAGTAACATTTGCAATGTCATCAAATGAAGATGTAAGCGTTCTCTCAACAAAACGTGAAAGAGGATAAGTCAGACCAGCAAGAACCACGATAAGAAGAATGCCGACAAAAATTTTACCCATGACAATAAAAGAAATCAAAACAGGGATAGCAAATAACGCGGCGATCAGGTAACACCCGGCAATAATTCTTTGTTTTAACGGAAGCTTGTTCATCCAGTCCATTGGAAAGAAATCCCCCTTAAAAAAATATTTTATATTGTAATATTATAGGGGATTAGAGTGATATCAGTCTATTGTAAGAACTGACATAAATGTAGCTGCGGATGTTATTTCCGACAGAATGCCACAGATTATACACTAATGTGTAACACAGGTCTTTTCTTATCACAAAAATAAGGCCATTCTCACACGAGATGTGTGGAATGGCCTATTACAAATTTTATAGCAAGACTATTTCTTCAGCAGTGTTAATTTCAGGTAGGCCTGCCAGCTTCACAAGCACCGCTTGTGGAACCGCTTTGTCTACAGTAAGCAGCATAATTGCAGCACCACCGACAATTTTACGTCCCACTTGCATGGAGGCGATATTAACCTCATTTTGACCAAGCAACGTACCCACTAAACCGATAATTCCTGGTTTGTCATTATGGGAAACGACGATTTGATGGCCCTCAGGAGCAATATCAACAGGGAATTTATTAACCTGTACAATACGTTCACCATAACCTTGCAGCAGAGTGCCGGCTACTAGACGTTCTTCCTCTTGTTCAGTTTTTAGAGTGACTGTAATTAGATTAGTGAAGCCTTTAGTTTTGGAAGTTTTGGTGATTACGACATTAACATCACGCGTTTTGGCCAGATGCATGGAGTTAACGATGTTGACATCTTCAGCAAAGTGACGTGAGAGCACGCCTTTCACAATATAGCGGGTCAGCGGCTGTGTATCCACATCCGATAGATCACCCGCGTACTCTACGTTAATTTCGTGAATCGCTCCATTCGTGAGTTGAGTGACAAAGCTGCCCAATTTTTCGCCCAGTTTAAAATAAGGCTGTAGCTTGTTCATTACACTTGGAGCTACAGGAGGGATGTTAACAGCGTTGATGAAGGGTTCATTGCGCAGGATATGCAGCACTTGTTCAGAAACGTCAATGGCTACGTTCTCCTGGGCTTCAACAGTTGAAGCACCCAAATGTGGAGTTACGATAATCTTGGGATGGGACAGGAACGGATGGTCAGCTTGAGGGGGTTCCTTCTCGAACACGTCGAATGCCGCTCCAGCTACAATGCCGCTATCTATAGCTTCAACCAATGCAAGCTCATCGATAACACCACCACGTGCACAGTTGATAATGCGCATTCCTTTTTTCATTACCTCGAACTGCGGCCGGGAAATCATATGGCGTGTCTCAGGAGTTAATGGAGTATGGACGGTGATAAAATCTGCTCCGCGAACAATGTCATCCACTGATGCCAGCTTTACTTCCAGTTTTTCGGCACGGTCTGCGGTCAGGAAGGGGTCGTAGGCAAGGATATTCATTCCGAAAGCGATGGCGCGTTTGGCTACTTCACTACCGATCCGGCCCATGCCGAGCACTCCCAATGTTTTACCTTTTAACTCTACTCCGAGAAATGTTTTTTTGTCCCAAACACCGCTAATTGTTTTTGCATAAGCTTGAGGAATATGACGGGCAAGAGCCATCATCATGGCAAAAGCATGCTCACAAGTCGTAATTGTATTTCCGTCAGGGGCATTAATAACAACTATACCGCGCTGCGTTGCGGCTTCGAGCTTAATATTATCAACGCCTACGCCTGCACGTCCGATAACCTTCAGGTTCTTGCCCGCTTCAATAATCTTTTCGGTTACAGTAGTTTGACTGCGAACAAGGAGGCCATCATATTCACCAATGATTGCAATAAGTTCGTCTTCACTAAGTCCGGTCTTCTTGTCTACCGTTACATCGCTTGCGTCCATCAATTGCTGAATGCCCAAATCACTGATTGGATCCGATACTAATACTTTAAACATGGTTTCTTGTCCTCCTTATAGTTGGAAAGCATAATATGTTGAGGATGCCCTGAAAGGGCAGTCCACAGTACCTGAAGTATCACGAGCTGTAAATAATAAAGCACAGTCAAATGGCGGAGCAACGCGGTGTCGCATAAAAGAGAAAGGGTGCAAGGTTGCCGTGAATTAGGCGCTATGGGACAAAAGTGACAAGTTGTTTGTGAGTTTAAGGGAATGAAAAAAAAACTCCCGACCCCATACTACTGCCGTAGTAAGGGACGAAAGTTATCGTGGTACCACCCTAATTCACTGCAACTTGTAAGAAGCAGCCTCATTGGCCTGCAAAGGCCACACTGGTAACGGAGTGATCCGATTGTACCTACTTAAGTTTCAGTACAATATCTCAGGAGTGCTAAAGATGTCAGTTCGTCACCGGTTTGCACCAACCACCGGCTCTCTGAAGACTCACAGTATCTTTGTTCCATCATCGGTTTTTCATGATTAATTTTTCATAATGTAACATGGTGATGCCAGATGTGTCAATAGGTTTTAAAGCAGGTCACCTTGAAGTAGGCATCTTTTTTGGGTATGATTCAATAACTGGTCTTACTCGTAAAAGAACGGGACCTGCGGCACTATTTCCTTGCTATAATATTGTTCGCGCCATTTAATGAAGTCTTGTTCCTGTACTGCACCGGTGGAAACAAGCAGGGATACCGAGGATTGAATGTCAGTAAGCTTCAAGGAATTAGCAACGCCAGAATATATCATATCATCTACTTTTGCAGTAAGGTCTTGTGGATCATAACTAGCATAAACCCTGTGATTCAGCATCATATTAGCAATAGATGCATTCTTCTCTAAAAGAGGCATCTTTTTCCATTTTATAAAGGATAGGGTTTGCAGGTTTCCCACTTCTGCAGGGATTTTGTTATTGCTTTTTGATCCCCATTTCAGCATGGAATCATAATAGTTTTTCTGTGCCAGTAGACCAAACTGTACAGCACTCGCTGTAAAGGAGTCTTTATTTAGCGCTTTGGCCGTTTCTGCACCTCCCGCACTTGCTGAAATTTTACTTGATGCTTGGGAGAAGAGTGTCAAGCTTTTTAGTATATTCAATTGTGATTGATACAGCAGCGGAGAATTGGTGAAGAGGGAATTCTGATTGACCTTTTTATACTGTTTGTCTGCCAGAATACTTAGATTCTTCAAGGTTGCTTCATTCTCTCGAGCATCAGTGCTACGAGTAAGCTTATCAACCTCAGTGTTCCAATTTCGCTTGAATTCACGGTAAGGCAAAAATACGTTATGATAGAAGGTAACAAGATCCTGCTGCTGGTAGGATCCTGAGAACTCCGTTGGTTTAGCTGTATTATTCAGCTGTTCATATTTGGCTTCTGTCTTGTCTGCACCAACCTTCACTCCCGTAAAAAAAGCGGCGAAAGCGGAAATCAGAAAAAATAAAAAACCAAGCGTGTATAACATTTGAGTGCGGGAGGTACGACTGTTCATAATAAGTGCTCCTTTTTCTAGGGAAATTATCTTTATGTATTTTGCGGAAAGTCTATGGACAGACTCTCAAATTCTTGAGCTGCCCGGAAAAACAATATAGAACAGGCAGGTTATGATGAAAAAATTCAAATTTGGTGAGATTAAGATAAAAAAGGTAGACCCAAAGCAATTAACAGATAAGCTTCTTCTTCTGAATCTTTATATTACACAAGGACTTACATTGATTATCGGTTTGATATGGATATTATTACAGAAAAGAAATCCCATTCACGTATTTAATTTTCCGGAAAACTGGCATTTTGTATTATGGGGCCTTGGTTTAGCAGTAGTTATGCTAGTTGTAGATTTTTTACTGACCCATATTGTACCAGAAGATAGCATGGATGACGGAGGCATAAATGATCTTTTATTTCGCAAACGACCCATTTGGCACATTCTTTTTATAGCTATTATTGTGTCGATATGTGAAGAAATATTATTCCGAGGGGCGATCCAGTATGCGTTTGGCCCCTACTGGACCAGCATTTTATTTGCAGTCATTCATGTCCGTTATTTGCGTCACTGGATCCCTACGGGCTGGGTTTTCTTAAGCAGCTATGGACTGGGGTATATTTACATTCATTCGGGTACCCTTTGGGCTCCAATACTCTGCCATTTCTTGATCGATCTGTTCTCAGGTCTAGTCATTCGCTATAGGAGGGAGACATGAGCGAGGAACTCAGTCGGGTGAAATCCCGCCAGAAACAGTATAAAGGCGAACGGCCTTCTGTCAAAGTAAAAAAAAGAAATCAACCCGTAGATTTGCAAACTCCACATTCTATGCCTGCCCAAATATCGACCGGAACCTTATCTAGAAAAAACCGCGGTTCAATGTATTCTTCGCAGGAATCATCCGAAGGAGAAGGGGGCAAAAAGGGTGCGGAATTAACTCCGTCCCGTTCCCAGACCTATACCTCTGAGCGTGTAAGGCTCAGTAAAATTTTTGTCAATTCGTTGATCTTTATGTTTGTGATTTTGCTTGCTTCACTATTGTGGTGGGGAATAGAAGGAGCCCCTCCTCTGAAAACATTATGGTAAGGGACTTGCTGCTGGTCTTGGCTTCAGGAGGGCTATTGGTTGGTATGACTATTACTATTGCGATGGTAATAAGTGCGTTCGGAAAACGTATTATTGCCGAGGAAATATTTCTGGATTCTTTGCCACAGGCTTTTGAGGGCTTTCGTATTCTATTCATCACGGATATTCATCGCCGCCTTCTTCCGCAAGCACTGATGTTATCGTTAAAAGGCCATGTTGATGCCGTGTTCCTGGGCGGGGATATAACCGAGAAGAATAACCCGATGAACAGGCTGCTATCTAATATGGCGTTGGTCACTTCTATAGCTCCTACATATGCCGTTCATGGAAATCATGATTATAATGCGAATACCTCAGTGGTAGATAATATAATCCGCAAAAGTGGGGCGGTACTGCTGGTAGATGAGAATGTTGCTATTGAACGGGCCGGCGGCACACTTTGGTTGACTGGTGTAGATTTCATGGTGAAGCGCGGGAAATCTGCCTATCCACCATTGCCACCATTGGCTGTGTCTGACACGGCCTGCCGTATTATTCTTGTTCATGATCCGGTTTGGCTCTCACAGCGTTCCTCCGTACCCGCTGATCTTGTTCTGGCAGGTCATACGCATGGAGGGCAGGTCGTTTTTCCCTTTTTTGGTCGGAGACATGTAGAAACCTTCTATCAGGAATATGATGCAGGTTGGTTTATATTGCCTAAAGGGGATGAATCAAAAACATTCGCCAAACTCCTGATTAGCCGGGGCTTTGGCACTGCTCATCTGCCGCTGCGCTTTAGAAGTCCTGCTGAAATACATGTGCTGACACTTCGTAATTCAACAAGTAAAGGGGAGTCCCAGAGCCAATAGTGGCTGCTGGAACTCCCCTTTTGTAATATGTGAAAAGACTCTTGCTGTATGCAGATCAGCGCACCTTCAGTTCAATACTACGAGGATCTACAAAACTATAGCCCTTGCCTTCCAGTGTAGTTAGCAGTGTTTCCAGCCCTTCCACCGTCCATGGGAGCTCATGCATTAGAATATTACTGCCAGAATGCAGTTGACTGCTTACATTTTTAATCAGTTTATCGGTCTTGCCGGTTTCCTTTTCTTTCATTTCCCAGTCCAGAGAACCGACGGACCAGGTCATGTACAATAAGCCGTTCTCCGCTGCAACTTTTTTACCTACATCACCGCCTGCACCATGCGGGGGGCGGAAAAAGTGCGGAGCTTCGCCGATAACTTTTTTAACGATTTTCTGAACATCTTCAAGCTGTTGTTTAACTTTGGCATAAGGCTGATCTTTCAGCACAATATGATCCCAGCTGTGATTGCCGATAATTCCACCGCGTGAATGAATAAGCTCAAGCAGCTCGGGATGCGCTTTTACCCTATAGCCATTCACAAAGAAAATAGCTTTCGCATGATGCTTATCCAATATATCCATTAGTGGGTTGATCATAGCCGCTTCCTTGGGGCCATCATCGAACGTAAGCAGGATGATTTTCTTATTGGCACCGGCTTCATTAGGGATAATATCGTAATTTTTGTTCATATGGTACAAAAGCGGAAATTCAGTAGGTGATGCTTTGTCTTTAATTGCTGTCGCCTGAGGCGAAGGAGTTGCCAGAATTGCTGGTTTTTCGGGTGATGACGGCGTTGCTGATGCCTCTGTGGCGGCTGCCGTGGGTTGATTGTTTAACTCCTTGACTGCATTGCTGTTCTCACTGCTGTTGCTACAGGATGCCAGCAGAAAGGTGGCCGCAAGCAGTACTGCTGTGCCTTTACCCACTTTTTTCATCTCGCTTTCTTTTAATTTGCTTGTATGAGTCGGAATCTTTCCGCGAACACTAGTCATGATTTTACCACACAAGGAGGTTAGAGATATGAACACTTCGTCATTTTTTTGCGGAGTACTGATGGGCGCGGCTGCCAGTATGATTATGTCCAAAAAACGGCATGCCTTGATGTCCTCGCTTAGTCATTCGAGCGGTTACATGAACGGTTCCGCGGATAAAGCGAAAGATAAAATTTTGGGTATGGCGATGACGGGCTTTGGCAACACTGCTGCTTCAGCGAGCCATTCGCAAGGAGAAGGCAAGCATGATTCGAAGAGCGGAAATGCTGAACATAAGGCCGAATCCTCAGCTAAATCTAAAGAATCTAATATGAAAATGCTAAAGGATTTTATACGCAATAACCCCGACGTGAAACACGAAGTGGAGCAGATTCTAAAAGAGACCCATACGGCTATTCCGGGTTTGTAACCATAAACGACTCCTGCAGAATCATTTTGGGGATGCGTTAGTCCACAAAATGATTCTTTTTTTTAAAAAATGCATAGTTCAGTTATAGGCTATTTTTAATATTTATTTACGTGCATTTGTGGCGGCAAAATGATAACATACATACATAGTAACCATTTTTGGCTCATTACTCGGGACTCATCATACATTATAATAAATGAGCTTGCAAAAGGAGGATCCTGTCATGAGAATAGAGCGATTAAGTCAAGATAAGATACGGATTTTCCTCACTTTTGACGACCTGAGCGAGCGGGGCATCCAGAAGGAAGACATGTGGCAGGAAGTTCCTAAGGTACACGACCTGTTTACGGAAATGATGGATCAAGCGTACAGTGAACTCGGTTTTGACGCTACCGGTCCGCTAGCTGTGGAAGTTTTCGCTTTGCCCGCGCAAGGCATGGTCGTTATAGTGACCCGAGGAAAATATGATCATCATCAGTACGGTGCGTCTGGGGAAGAAGAATTGCCTGAAGAGATTTACGAAATGGAAGTTACCCTTGAACAAAGCGACTCCATTGTATATGCATTCCGCGATTTTGAAGTTCTAGTTGAAGCGGCTCATGTGCTCATCGGCAATATTACTACCCAGGGGAAGCTGTATTCTTATAATGATAAATGGTATCTTTACTTTGATCCAAAAGAATTTGAAGAAGCTGCGTTGTCAGGTCTTGTTGCTGTTTTAGCCGAATTTGCTGATTCATCACCGGTTACTGAGTCTGTACTGGACGAATATGGAAAGACTATCATGGCGGAGAACGCTGTACAGCTATTGTGTACTCATTTTAAACGTCAGGAATAAGGCGTAAGGAAGGGCTGAGGAATGGTTGTTGCTAATCAGCCCTTTTCTTTCAGTAGACGTATTCTAAATTCTGTAGATTTGAGCTTTTAGGTTACGGGGAGGTTATTCGGTGCTTTTGTTATCGGTCATTTCGTCAGCAGTAGCACCGGGACTTGCTCTGCTGACCTTTTTCTATCTGAAGGATAAGTATGATCAAGAGCCACTTCATATGGTTATCAAGGTATTTCTACTGGGCTTTCTGATTGTTTTTCCGGTAATGATTATTCAGAGAGGTCTCGTCCTGGGCTTGAATGGTGGTCCTTATGTAGATTCCTTTCTCATATCCTCCGGGGTGGAAGAATGTTTGAAATGGTTTGTACTGTATCATATGATTTATAATCATACCGAATTTGACGAGCCATATGATGGGATACTATATGCCGTAGCGATTTCGCTAGGCTTCGCAACAATAGAGAATGTAATGTACGCTTGGTATAGCCATGCCTCGGTAGCCTCCATGTTTATGAGGGCGCTGCTTCCTGTTTCAGGACATGCCATGTTTGGAGTGATTATGGGCTATCATATGGGAAGAGCCAAATTTTCCAAGGGAGTTAAGACGAAGGGGATTTTGCTAATCTCCTTACTATTGCCCTTAATGTGGCATGGGATATACGACTTTATTCTGAGTACAACAGCCAATTACTGGATCTGGTTTATTGTGCCTCTAATGACCTTTTTGTGGTATGGAGGCATGGGTAAAGTGGCACGTGCTAATAGCCGATCTCCTTTCCGTTTCCTGAAGCGTGAGGAAGAGGTTAAGCTATAATAGAGATGGACACACTTATTCTGAAGGATAGTTCCGTTAGCGAGGAATTCCAGAGAGGAGCGAGGTGTCTTTTTTTTGCGTGTAAAAGTACGTATTGTTTGCAAGCAGTGCGGCGAGAGCTACATATTAAGAGGCAGTAAGGAGCAGGGAATCATTGAAACAGGGTTTAAACAATGTTTGTGCAGCAATAACACCGGTTTCGAGATTGAAGAGCGGGTGGGATTACAAAAAGGTGTATAAGACTTCACAGTTATTGTCAAACTAACGGCAATCAGCTACCGAAAGGAGTCTTGCATCCCTATGTACAAAAGATTAAGTGCTGTAATGTTTCCGCTCACTGCATTGCTGCTACTCGGAGCGCTAGTTTGGGGATATCAGGAAAATCAGGAGAAGAATTCAATCCTAATTAAGGCGGAGAATCAATACCAACGTGCCTTTCATGATCTGTCCTATCACGTGGAACGACTTCATGGAGAACTTGGTAACACGCTGGCTGTTAACACTACCTCAAACGGGATGCACCGGAAGGGTCTAGTGAACGTGTGGCGGTTGACCAGTGAGGCGCAGAATGAAATTAACCAACTTCCACTAACACTGCTACCATTTAGTAAGACGGAGGAATTCCTCTCCAAAATCTCTAACTTTTCCTACAAAGCGGCGGTCCGCGATTTTACCAAGAAACCTCTCACAGAAGCCGAATTGGGGAATTTGAAAGCACTGTATACGAATTCAGGGGAAATTTCCAAGGATCTACAAGAAGTGCAGAACAAAGTCATCAGCAATCGGCTGCGTTGGATGGATGTCGAAACGGCCCTGGCGACGGAAAACAAAGCAGAGGACAATACAATTATTGATGGCTTCAAAACAGTCGATAAACGAGTGTCTGCATACCCGGAGCTAGACTGGGGTCCTTCTGTAGCCAGTATTTATGATAAGCGTTCAGTCAAGAAGCTGGGGGGCACTCCGGTAACAGCGGAAGACATCAAACGCAAGGCAATTAAATTTGCCGGTTTAGGCTCCAATGCCAAGGTAGATGTTAAGGAGAATGGAAAAGGCACAGAATGGCCTTCTTACACAGCTACAGTCAAAGCTGCGAATAATAAGCAGTCCATCAGCATGGATTTTACAACTAAAGGGGGATTGCTGATTTCTTACAATGATAATCGTGAAGTGGGTCCAGCCAAAGTATCCATGAAAAATGCTGTCAGCAAATCAGAACAGTTTCTAAAGCAAAAGGGCTTTCCAAACATGACAGCAGTTAGTGCTGACAGATACGACAATATGGGCAATTTAACCTTTGTTACGAGCCGTGAGGGTGTATTGATCTATCCGGAGAAATTGACGGTTCGCGTGGGGTTGGATACCGGTGAGGCTACCGGATTTCAAGCCAGTGATTATGTTAATGAGCATCAGGAGAATAGGGTCATTCCTAAGCCAAAACTTTCTCTAGCGGAAGCTAGAAAAATGCTGAACCCAGATTTCAAGGAGTTATATAACCGGCTGGCCTGGATTGAAAATGAAGATTCTGTCGAGCTGTTGACCTATGAGTTCGGCGGCAAAATAAATGGCTCGAAGTACCGGATTTATCTGAATTCAGCGGATGGAAATGAAGAATCCGTAGAAGAAATCAGAACTTCTTCAGGGGCTCAGGATAAATAAAAACTCACACTTTCAGTAATTGTTTTCAGAATAGTACAGGGCACATCCGCTAAATCGGCTGCTGCCCTTTTTGCTGTTTGAGCAGCTAATAATATTTCTCACCCGGGTTATAAACCGCCATGCTATAATCATCCTTAGACATATTACTAACTCATGTGGCGGTGACACGTTTGTATCCGAAAATTAACGATTATTTATACATTCAAGTAGCCTCCAGTGACGCTGCTGAATCTGAAATTGAATATAAATCGAGAATTGCAGAGATAGAGGAAGAAGCCTTCCTGATCGAAATTCCGATGCAGGAAGGCAATGGGCGGCTTAAAAAGCTGTTTATGGGAGACGAGCTTTCCGTTTATTTTATCACTGAGGGTGGAGTTAAGAATTTTTTTAATACTCATGTAGTTGGTTTTAGAGAAGATGTAATCCGTATGGTCAAGGTGCGAAAGCCAGATGTGGATTCTGTTTTCAAGATTCAGAGACGAAGCTTCTTTCGCGTAAGTGCCGAGCTTGAGCTAGCGGTGAAGGATCACAACGGCAGCCGATTTCTAGTGCGGACAGATGATATCGGAGGTGGTGGAACCTCGTTTCTCAGCGATACCAAAGTGAAGCTGGACTTAGGCGGCAGACTGCTCTGCTGGCTGCTGGTGCCCTATCGGAACGGAAGTTCAGAGCATGTTTATTTTGAAGGGGAAATTGTCCGGATTAAAGAATTGGAGAATGGGCGTAATTTGGTGATGCTGAAATTTGCTGCTATTTCCGATACAGAACGCCAAAAAATTATCCGTTATTGCTTCGAGCGTCAGTTCGATTTTCGCAACCGGTAATGTTTTTTTGCATATCTTATAGTCTATGCGATTTTGCACTGACGTACAAACTGTGGTATAATTTTATATGTTGCAGGCAATGCCTGCTTTTTTCTTGATAATATTAGTAAGCATAACAAATTTGAGTATGCCTTCTGATATTGCATGAATAAACTACCGCATTTTCGCGGTCAGACTCCATGGATATGCGTCGATAGGCGTTTTCCATAAATGATTAGTAAGTATACATTTTTCGCTATACTTTGCTAATATTTTCACGAGAAATGGACGCCGTCTTTTGAAAGACGAGTTAAGTCGTTTCTTCTTTATGAAAGAGTGTTTGAGGAGGAATGCCCCGTTGGATAGGCAGGGTACACATACTTATGACAAAATTAACGTCGCCATCGACGGACCTGCCGGGGCAGGCAAGAGTACTGTAGCCCGATTGGTAGCACAGAAGCTGTCTTATATTTATGTCGATACTGGAGCTATGTACCGGGCTATAACCTGGTATATGATTCGTGAGGGCATAGCACCGGAAGATCAAGATATAGTGGACCAATGGGTACGCGATATGGTGATTGAGTTAATTCCGGAGAAAGATGTGCAGAAGGTACTTATTAATGGGGAAGACGTAACCCCGCATATTCGCAGCCAGAAGGTCAGCGGTCTAGTATCGCAGTATTCGAAGATCGAGGGTGTAAGATCCAGACTTAGTCATTTGCAACGCCAGATGGCGCTTCGCAAGGGAGTTGTGATGGATGGCCGCGATATCGGTACGACCGTGCTGCCGGATGCCGAAGTGAAGATATTCATGACGGCAAGCGTGGAGGAACGGGCTCTCCGCCGTTTTAACGAATTGAGTGATGCGGAACAAGTGACGCTGCAGCAGCTTGAACAAGATATTGCCCGGCGGGACCGTCTTGATGAAGGACGGGAGATTTCACCGTTGCGCCGTGCAGAGGATGCGATTCTTCTTGACACGACATTAATGGATATCAATCAAGTTGTAGAAGCCATTGTATCCCAATGTAGATCTCATGTTGACGGGGAGAGAAATCATTTATGATTTATGTAATTTGCCGAGGATTGCTACGCTTTATTTATGCTATTGTCTTCCCTCTTAAGATCGTAGGGAAAGAGAATATGCCCAGAGAAGGCGGAGTTTTGCTCTGCGCCAACCACATCAGCTTGCTTGATCCCATAACCATTGGAATTAAGTTGGATCGTCAGGTGAAGTATATGGCCAAAGCGGAACTTTTTAAGATTCCTGTACTTGGCTGGATCATCAAGAAGGTGGGAGCTTTTCCTGTAAAGCGTGGTGGTGTAAGCAAGGAATCCATTAAAACGGCCCTTAAAACACTTCGTGGCGGTAATGTCATGGGCATCTTTCCGGAAGGAACACGTAATTCTGATGCTGGCGTTGCCAAGAAGGGCGCAGCAAGTTTTGCTCTTCGAAGTGGTGCAGCTGTAGTGCCTGCTGCTATTGTGGGTCACTATAAGCTCTTTCGTCGAATGACTGTAATTTATGGGGCTCCCATTGATCTCAGTTCATTCGACGGAGCGGGAAGCGATTCTCTGGAGGCTGTGACCGATGTAATTATGGGACGCATCTACGAGATGGTAAAGACCGGCAAGCCGAGTGCTAATTAAGGTTTAAACGTAAACGCAAATGCTACTGTGACTTTGAATTAAATAACGGCATAGCCGCTATTTTTTGGAACATACTATCTTATAGTTTAAGTGGTATTCTAAAAAATGATGAATGTTTTGAACTCTGCTCTACGCGGGTTTAAATAAATGGGGTTTTGAATCGAGGAGGGTAATCACATGTCTGAAGAAATTAGAAATCAGGAAGCTGCGGAAAACGTTGAAAATAACGAAACCGTAGAAGCGACGGAAACTGTGGAATCCGCTGTGACAGAAGAAAGCAACGGAGCTGTAGAAGAAGTTGTTGCAGGTAACGAAGAAGAGATTACTAATCAAGAGGACTTGGAAATCATGACTCTGAAAAAAGGCGATACCGTGAAAGGAATAATCGTCAAAATCGAAGATAACCAAGCTTACGTAAGCATTGGATATAAATACGACGGCGTAATTCCGATTCGCGAATTGTCCTCCGTACAATTGGACAATGCCGCTGCAGCGGTAGAAGTTGGACAAGAAGTAGAATGCAAAGTGGTTAGCATCAACGACAACAAGGAAAGTCTTGTACTTTCCAAACGTGCAGTTGACAGCGAAAAATCATGGGAAGATCTTGAGAAGTATTTTGCTTCCCAGGAAGCTTTCGAAGTTACTGTGGCAGACGTTGTAAAAGGCGGCCTCGTAGCGGATGTTGGCGCGCGCGGATTTATTCCCGCTTCCATGGTTGAACGTCACTTTGTAGAAGATTTCAGTGATTACAAAGGCCGTACATTGCGTGTTAAGGTGAAAGAACTCGACCGTGAGAACAGTAAAGTAATTCTTTCTGCGAAAGAAGTACTTGAAGAGGAGTTCGAAGCCAACAAGCTGAAGATTATGGCTGAATTAACTGAAGGCCAAATCATTGAAGGTACTGTACAACGTCTAACCCAATTCGGCGCATTTGTTGATGTTGGCGGAGTTGATGGTCTAGTGCATGTATCTGAAATTGCTTGGAACCACGTTGAAAAACCTTCTGATGTTGTGTCCGAAGGCGACGTAGTTCGCGTAAAAGTACTTAAGGTAGATCCTGAAAAAGGAAAAATCAGCCTTAGTATCAAAGCTGCTGCTCCAGGTCCTTGGGATTCGGCTGCTGGCCAAATCAACATCGGCGATGTAGTAACAGGTGAAGTTAAACGTCTTGTGAACTTCGGAGCGTTCGTAGAACTGCTTCCGGGTGTAGAAGGTCTGGTTCATATTTCCCAAATCTCCCACAAGCACATCGGCACTCCACATGAAGTGTTGAAAGAAGGACAAGAAGTACAAGTGAAAGTTTTGGACTTCAACCCATCTGAAAAACGCGTTAGCTTGAGCATCAAAGAAACTGAAGAAGCTCCAGCTCCTTCAGCTAGACCTGAACGTAGCAACAACAGCAGCAGAGACAGAGGACCGAAAGAAGTCCTTAACAATCCGAATGTCTCGCTTAGCAATGAAGGCCTTAGCTTTACACTTGCTGAACGTTTTGGAGATAAGCTCGACAAATTTAAGGGTAACAACTAATCCCTTAAAGCATACCGGGTAAAGTAATCGGCGAACCCTCGATACGGGGGTTCGCCGATTGTGTTTTTACAGTATCAATAAAGTATAGGTTTCATTTATATGCTTATAATGGCTAATTACATGCGTTAGCCAATTATATTGTTTTTTGCTATGATGATTAACGTAAGGAAGACAGGAGGAATGGATATGGCAAGACCCGTTGTGGCAATCGTTGGGAGGCCTAACGTCGGAAAATCGACTATTTTCAATCGGCTGATCGGCGAAAGAATGGCCATTGTAGAGGATAAGCCGGGCATTACACGTGACCGGATATATGGTATTTCAGATTGGAACGGCAAGTCTTTCAGTGTAATTGATACTGGAGGTATTGAAATTGACGGTGAAGACGCTATTCTTAAATCGATTCGTGCTCAGGCAGAATTAGCGATTGAGGAAGCAGATGTCATCGTATTTATGTGCGACGCGAAGAGTGGACTGACGAATGCAG
The DNA here is from genome assembly GCF_009664975.1 of Paenibacillus monticola. GTDB lineage: Bacteria > Bacillota > Bacilli > Paenibacillales > Paenibacillaceae > Paenibacillus_AQ > Paenibacillus_AQ monticola. The sequence goes on along the minus strand of NZ_WJXB01000003.1, from coordinate 266,198 downwards.
ATGAAGAAGTAGCACAGATGTTGTTCCGTTCAGGTAAGCCGATCGTGCTTGCGATTAATAAAGTGGATAATATGAAGCGTTCAGATGATATTTATGAATTCTATAGCCTTGGATTTGGTGAACCTTTTGGTATTTCCGGAAGCCATGGCACCGGACTTGGCGATATGCTGGATGCTGTTGTCGAGCGTCTGCCAGAGAAAGAGGATATTGAATATGATGATGATATTATTCGTGTGGCTTTAATCGGCCGTCCGAATGTAGGTAAATCGTCCCTTGTGAACGCGATTTTGGGGGAAGAACGAGTAATCGTTAGTGAAATCGCAGGCACGACACGCGATGCGATTGATACTCCTTTTGAACGGGATGGACAACGTTATGTCCTTATCGATACTGCAGGTATGCGCAAAAAAGGCAAAGTATATGAAAACGTGGAAAAATACAGCGTTATGCGCGCTATGCGGGCTATTGAGCGCGCCGATGTGGTGCTAGTGCTTATTAATGGCGAAGAAGGCATTATCGACCAGGACAAGCATATCGCCGGTTATGCGCATGAGGCAGGAAAGGCGTCTATTTTTGTTGTTAATAAATGGGATGCCATTCTTGAAAAAGATGATAAGACAATGCAGAATTTTGAAACAAAGATTCGTGATCACTTCTTGTTCATGAGTTACGCACCTATTGTCTTTTTGTCGGCACTAACGAAACAGCGTCTGCAAAAGCTGCTCCCGGTTGTGCAGCACGTGTCTCAGCAGCATGCTCTGCGGATTACCACTCATTTGGTTAATGACGTTGTATCCGATGCAATCGCCATCAATCCTCCACCTACAGATAAGGGCCGGCGCTTGCGGATTAACTATGTAACACAGGTTGCGACTAAACCACCAACCATTGTGGTATTCGTTAATGATCCATCGCTGATGCATTTCTCCTATGAACGTTATTTGGAGAACAAAATCCGCGCAGCGTTTAATTTTGAAGGAACGCCGATCCGACTCTTTACGCGGCGTAAATCCGAAAACGAAAGTTAGGGGAGAAGAAGTGTGGCGCTTGAACTTCTGGTTATCGTTGCAAGCTATCTGCTAGGCTCTATCAGCTTCAGTGTGTTGTTTGCCAAGTTTCTGAAAGGAATTGATATCCGTCAGTACGGAAGCGGCAATGCGGGAGCTACCAATACATTGCGGGTTCTAGGAAAAGGACCCGCAATCATGGTGCTGGTCTTGGATGTATTGAAGGGAGTCGTGGCTATTTGGCTTGGAACGTGGGTCGGCGGCTGGGGAACGTGGGTTGCCGCAATATGCGGGATCGCCGCTATTATTGGTCATAATTGGCCGCTTTACTTTCATTTTCGCGGCGGTAAAGGCATCGCTACTACGATCGGCGTGTTGATCACGCTTTGTTTATGGCCTGCGCTGCTCGCTGGTGTCATCGCCATCCTGGCTATTTTCATAACCCGTTATGTATCGCTAGGCTCGCTTATTTTGGTTGCGTTGACACCGATCTTCTTACTGGTGATCGGTTTTACACAACCGGTACTCTGGACCAGTATCATTATTGCAGCTTTTGCCTTCTGGAGGCATCGGATTAATATCGTGAAGATAGTTGAGGGGCGTGAGAACAAGATTGGCTCCAAAGTTAAAGGGGGGAATCGCGTTGTCTGATAAAGTCACCGTGCTGGTCGCGGGAAGCTGGGGAACAGCGCTGGCAAGTGTGCTGGCTGCTAACCACTCGGAAGTTTATCTGTGGACGCGCAATTCGAATCAAGCTGCCGAGATTAATGCAACACATACAAATAATCAATATTTGCCTGGGATTACGCTGCCCGCCAACATTATTGGGACCACCGATATGGAGGATGCTGTCTCAGGTTCCAAAGCTGTAGTAATTGTAGCCCCTTCATCCGCCATGCGACAGGTAGCGCGCAGCCTGAAGCCGTTCTGGAAGGAAGAAATGTTATGTGTCCATGCCACGAAAGGCTTTGAGACAGAGAGCATGAAGCGGATGTCGACGGTAATATCAGAGGAGCTCGGCTGTACAGAGGCTCAGGTGGTTGTACTCTCCGGGCCTAGTCATGCTGAGGAAGTAGTGCGTCTGTGTCCTACAACAGTTGTGGTGGCCTCGCCTGACGATAAACTTGCCGCCGCTGCGCAGGAGTTGTTCATCAATAATGATTTCCGTGTCTACACAAACCGGGATCAAGTTGGTGTTGAGCTGGCTGGAGCACTCAAGAACATAATCGCTCTTGGAGCAGGTCTTTCCGACGGCCTCGGCTACGGAGACAATGCCAAAGCAGCGTTACTTACGCGGGGTTTGGCTGAGATATCTCGGGTTGGCGTCGAACTGGGAGCAAACCCACTCACATTCTCAGGGCTTGCCGGGATCGGTGACCTTGTGGTGACAGCGACCAGTAAGCACAGCCGTAATTGGCGTGCAGGTTCCATGCTTGGACAAGGTAAACCGTTGCCAGAGGTACTGGAATCTATGGGGATGGTTGTAGAAGGGATTCGTACGACTGAGGCGGCCTATGCCATCTCGGTTAAGTTAGGCGTCCAGATGCCGATAACGGATCAAATCTATCATGTACTCTTTAAAGGTCGAACTCCACGAAATGCAGTAGAAGCTTTGATGGGTCGTGACCGAAAGACAGAGATGGAGTCCATCTCCCAAGAAACATGGGAGCAGTGGCACTCCTGATCACGTTCACCTTTTACCGGAAATTCTCATATGTTGTTATTGGGGATTGACGGAGGAGGGATGAAAAGTGAGCAGAGATTTTTCCAAGGATGCATTGAACGCCATTAATAAAAAGGCGGGCAAGAACATTTCGGAAGGTGCCATCAAGAAGCTGGCCAGTACAGTTAAGCCAGGTACCACGCAGAATGAAGCCCAGCTCCGCCAGTTAATCAAGCAGGTGTCATCAATGGCGAAAGTGCCAGTCAGTGAAGCTACGGTGCAGGAAATTGTCAATGCCGTTAAAAAAGGCGGCGCTAGTTCCGGCACAATGGAGTCTTTAATGAAAATGATGCTTAAAAAATAGTTTATTTCTTGCTGAGCAAAGAGCAAAGGAGCCGGGATCGCATAGATTCCAGCTCTTTTGCTCTTTTTTTATGATCGATAAGAAAGAGAATTAGTCAAAATTCATGATATAATAAGTCCAATAAATTGCCACCGAATGGGGGAGCACAAAGCCATGGATCCGATGACAAAAATGTGGTTGTCCCTGATCGCAATACTGATTATGGGATTGTCTGTCTTTTTGATTACTTTTGCACGTAGCAAGACGAAGGGCTGGCTCAGAGGGGTATTGTCCCTAGTTGCTTTTGTCATTATGTTAATCGGTTTGCTGGGCGGAGTTGCTTCAATCATGTAAGCATTACAACATAAGTAGAAAGGAAGCCACATCATGAAGCCGCAAAAGGGACTAACTGTTGTATTTCAGCCGGGGGGCCGTAAAGCTGTGGTTAATCACGGGGTATCCCTGCTGGAGGCGGCCCGCAAGGCCGGTGTTGCGATAACCACTCGCTGCGGCGGCAAGGCCGGCTGCCTCATGTGCAAGGTAACGATCGCAAAGGATGAAACAGCAGGAGTAAGGCCACCGGGTGATATTGAGCGGCGCAAACTCGGAAGTGCTTTGGAGCAGGGCGTGCGCCTGGCCTGCCAGGCCGCCGTGTGGAACGATGTAACCGTTCAGGTACCCGAAGACCCACTTAAGGCTGCAGTGCGCCGTAAGCTTGAAGCAGCGCGCCGTGGAGAAGATGACAAGCTGTGGTAGGGTGTGGGATTCAACAGAGGGGAGACCTTTAAGTGATTTATTTCAGGCGTGGAAATAAGGTCCGAGCCATGACTGGGACACTGCTAGGGTTGCTGTTGTTAGGCACAACCCTCTCAGGTTGCCTGTACCCAGGAGAGCAGAAGCAAACGGCTGTTAATTACCGCGAGAGCGTGAAACGGATACAAGCCGCTGTCGATGACTATCAGCAGGAGGAAGGGCTTCTGCCGATTCTGAATGCGGATGAAGATACACCCAAATACGAGAAATTTCGTATCGATCTGGATAAGCTGAACAAAAAAGGTTATCTGGATGAACTGCCTGCAACCGCTTTCGAGAAGGGGGGCAGCGCTTATTTTCTGATTTTGGACGAAGAAACTAATCCGGTCGTAAAAGTAATGGATCTGGTCACCTTCCAGAAGGTCAATGATGTTCAGCGTCAGATTAACCGGTATAAATCCGCTCACGGAGGGAATCTGCCTGCAGCAGAGGAATTATACCCCGGCCTATACACGATCGACACAGATAAGGCGGGAACGGGCTCTATTACTCTGACCAGTGTCTATTCTGGCCAGCCGCTGGAGTTCATTATGGATAAAGACGGTGTAGTCTACGTTGATTATATTTTTGATATTATGACAGTCGTCAATAAAAATGAAAACGGACAGGATATGAGTAAGGATCTGCGGTTATTATTGGAGCATTCCTCTTACTTTGTGCCGGTCAAATCATTGCCTTATTTGTGGCTCAACAGCCAGCCCGTTCCGCAGCCGCAAAGCTAGCATGAGTAGTTTATTTGCCCCATTTTCCCTACGAGAAATCTTCCTCAGATTCACATGAGGAGGATTTTTTTGCTCAACCTCTGAAGTTCTACTCCGGATTATATCTGCATATGTTTGATGAGAAAGCTTCCGGGCGTTAGGCCACCACAGGGTAGGCAGGTTGTCATTGTGAAATTACAATTTAAACTTGCGCGAATGCAGGTCATAAATTCGTACCGGATACATATGATGATACTAGTCCAAATGCATGTCCGAGCATTCGGGGTTTAGCGCGGGGCGGTGTTTTCCGTTTGAAAGCAGCTAACACTCCTTAGCGGACATACGATAAGTCCGGTTTCTGTCCTGCAAGGGTCATGATTACCGGCGGAACGCGAAGTCGATGCTCTTCAGGCATTTTTTCTTCGGAGTAATATGAGGAGGGGATCTCTTTTGGAAAAAGTGGATATTTTCAAGGACATTGCCGAGCGTACCGGCGGAGACATTTATCTTGGCGTCGTCGGCGCGGTTCGCACGGGAAAATCGACATTCATCAAGCGATTCATGGAAACTATTGTATTGCCAAACATCACGAGTGAGTCCGACCGAGTAAGGGCAATTGATGAGCTTCCGCAAAGCGCAGCAGGCAAAACGATTATGACAACAGAACCTAAATTCGTCCCGAACAACGCCGTCCAGATTAAGGTTGCGGAAGGGCTGGAGGTCAATGTAAGACTGGTTGATTGCGTTGGTTATGCCGTTGAAGGCGCTAAAGGTTACGAGGATGAAAATGGTCCTCGCATGATCTCTACGCCATGGTTTGAGGAGCCAATACCTTTCCAGGAAGCGGCCGAGATTGGCACGCGAAAAGTCATTCAAGAGCATTCCACATTGGGTGTAGTGGTAACCACTGATGGTACAATCGCTGAAATTCCACGCGGTTCCTATGTGGACTCTGAAGAGCGCGTTATTGCGGAGCTGAAGGAGGTCGGCAAGCCGTTTGTGCTTGTCATTAACTCCACCCGTCCCCGCAGTGAGGAAGCGCAGCAGCTCCGTAGTGAGCTTGCCCTCAAATACGATATTCCGGTCATGACACTTAGCGCTGTGAGTATGACAGAGGATGATGTAACGGGCGTACTTCGTGAGGTGTTATATGAATTCCCAGTGCATGAGGTCAATGTGAATCTGCCGAGCTGGGTAATGGTGCTGGGCGAGAATCATTGGCTGCGCAGCAGCTATGAGAACTCCGTTCGCGACACTGTCAAAGACATCCGCCGCCTGCGTGATGTTGACCGACTTGTGTCCCAGTTCACTGAATACGATTTTATTGATAGGGCTGGCCTTAGTGGAATGAATATGGGCCAAGGGGTAGCCGAAATCGATCTGTATGCACCTGAAGAACTGTATGATCAGGTTCTGATGGAGGTGGTTGGGGTTGAGATCCGCGGCAAGGATCATCTGCTGCAGCTGATGCAGGAATTCTCGCATGCGAAACGGGAGTATGACCGCTTCTCGGAGGCACTGGAAATGGTCAAGACAACTGGCTACGGAATTGCAGCTCCTTCACTCGCCGAGATGGCGCTTGACGAGCCGGAGCTGATTCGCCAGGGCTCACGTTTCGGGGTTCGACTGAAGGCTACTGCACCATCTATTCATATGATTCGAGTGGACGTCGAATCTGAATTCTCACCGATTATCGGCACGGAGAAGCAGAGTGAAGAGCTAGTACGTTATTTGATGCAGGATTTCGAGAATGACCCCATCAAGATTTGGGAATCAGATATTTTTGGTCGGTCTCTGCATTCCATTGTGCGCGAGGGCATTCAGGGCAAGATTGCCATGATGCCGGATAATGCTCGCTACAAGCTGCAGGAAACACTCGGACGCATCATCAATGAGGGTTCAGGTGGGCTGATCGCCATTATTTTATAAGCTGAATATGAAGTGGTTAGATTGCGAAGGGCGGAAGAAATTCCGCTCTTTTTTTCCTGAATTAGGGTATAATTGTGAAGTTGGGTCTATAAAATCAGACGATTTGGCTAGCAAAGATGATACTTTCTACTCCTTTTTTAAGGAACGCCTTGAAATTATGGATGGGCTGTATTACTATAAGTTTGTTGCGCTTTAGGGTCTACAAGCGCCATTGTCTAGTAATAAACGGGATTATCACGTATATTTTGCGTTGAAACGGAAACAGTGAATGATACCGGAAATTTGCCCAGGGAGGTGAGAAGACATGAATAAATCAGATTTGATCAACGTAGTGACAGAAGCAACTGAACTTCCCAAGAAAGACGCTACTAAAGCGGTGGACGCCGTTTTTGAAGCAATTGCGGGAGCTTTGCAAAGTGGTGATAAAGTCCAACTGGTTGGATTCGGAAACTTTGAAGTGCGCGAACGTTCCGCACGTAAAGGCCGTAACCCACAAACTGGTGAAGAAATCGAAATTCCTGCAAGCAAGGTACCGGCATTTAAACCCGGTAAGGCGCTTAAAGACGGAATCAAATAAAGATTTCTACATATCGTTACCATAGCCTTCTAAGAACAATTATGCCGCCCTCCAAGGCGGCATTTGTTTTTGGAAGCATTAAAGGGCGCGGTTAAAAAGGTTCAAGCGTATGTATGCTCACAAAACGTTAGGAGGATCAGAGATGACGGAGAACAATAATGGCGGCAATCCGCTTCCTACAGGCAGTGATTACATCGTGGTTAAGGCTAAGGAGAACGGTGTACAAGTAATCGGGTTGACAAGAGGCCTTGATACGCGTTTCCATCATACGGAGAAACTGGACAAAGGCGAGGTCCTTATCGCGCAATTCACAGATCATACCTCAGCTATGAAAATTCGCGGCAAGGCTGAAATATGGAGCAAGCACGGACAATTGGAGAGCGAGAGCTGAAAAGCAGGCATAGCCTGCTTTTTTTCGAAATATAAGTAAGATATGAATGATCGAATAACGTACAAAGAGGCGGAAACGATGGATTAGGGGGCGTGTCCATGAACCGGGCTTGGATGATTGGAGCTGTAACGCTGCTGAGCGCGACCTCGGCTTTAATACTGCCGCTGCTGCTGGCTGATCTTGAGTCTTCCTTACAGCAGGAGCGTGTTGCGGTAGAAACTTTTACAGGTGGGCACAACACGGTGCTTGATAACAACAATCTCGTTGATGTTGTGGGAGCACTTCCCCTGAGCCTCCCCATTGATAGTGTCGGTTGGGAGGACCATGTTCTGTCGCTTGATCTGCAAGTAACCGGAAATGATCATGAACCGGAAGAGCTATATCAGAACATGGCTCAGGTGATATCTTTCGCTTTTCAGGAAACGGCGAATGTGAATCAGTTGCTGCTGCGTATCGTTGCCGTGGACAAGTGGCTGGGAAGCCGTCGTCTGCTGCTGGCCGGTGACATTAGGCGCCAGGAGTGGTCCCTTAAGCTGCAGGATGAGCTTCAATCTGCCGGCAATAGTCCGTTAACGGATCATCTAAAGAGTGGTTTCCGCATTAGTGAAAGCGAACTGTGGAAGAACCAGTTCATTTCTCCCTGAAATGGGTAAAAGAAACTAGAGCAAACCACCGTGCGTGACAAAAAAACATGTGATATAATAGACAAGATTGTGAACAAAGTACTTGTCATAACGTCAATGGCTTCGGAGGCTGAAATGAAACCGTATCGCATACCGCAATTAGCTAAACCCTACACCGACTACGACATGATTCAACGGCATACGGAATTGCCGCCGTTTTCCGATGGCCGCGGTCATTTGTTATATATTTTTCTTAACCACGGCTCCTCTGCCGAGCGGGTTAACGGAGAGTTGTACACGCTGGTCACAGCACTTGTACAGCTTGGTCTGGACACGCACGAGGCTATCGACCGTTCCAATGGTGAACAAGGGGGTGACCCTATGCGCTCCCGCCAATTAAAGGTGTTGGCCGGGGATTACTTCAGCAGCTGGTTTTATCATTTGCTAGCGAAGCGGGAACAAATTGAGATGGTGGGCATATTAAGTACTGCAATTGCTGATTTCAATGTCATGAAGGCGCATCTTTACGGCAAGATGAGAGGTATGCTTCTCTCGGCTGAACAATACTTGCGGCAGATGGTACAGCTGAATATGCGGCTGTTTCTTTCTTTTACACCCATGATTGAAGAACCCCTTGCAGAGATTTGGGAGAAGTTGTTGGCTGAATTCAGCCAGTGTGAAACTGTTTTCCTTGAGCTTCGGCGCAGCAATGATCCTGCAAATGCTTTAGATGGTTATTGCTACTGGAAGATGCTGGAGTCAGCAACAGAGGACGAGCGTCAGATGCTTCGAAGCCATAACCTTGATCTTAAGGATTGGAAAAAGCTGATGATGAAGTATAAATGTGATTCCCTACTGACAGACAAGCTGCATCAGTCACTCCTGTCCATTCGGGGATTGCTGCAAGGAATTAAAGATGAGAATCTGATCAGTGAGCTTAGCCATGCGCTGGACCACTTCCTCCTGCAGATGAAAATTTCAGGTCAAGCAGCCGTGGAGGGGTAACGAATGACGATGGAAAAAAAGACCACAGATGTAGGCGATAACAGCATTAAACCCAAAGAGCAATTTGTGCATTCCGTATTTGAGAGTATTGCTGGCAATTATGATTTGATGAATGATATTTTAAGCTTCCGCAGGCATAAGGCTTGGCGTAAGTTCGCTATGAAGAAGATGTCTATGAAGCGCGGGGATTCTGCAGTTGATCTATGCTGTGGCACCTGTGACTGGAGTATTGCTCTGGCAGAAGCCAGTGAGACAGGCTGTGTGATGGGCCTTGACTTTAGCGCAGGTATGCTTGAAGTGGGGCGACGCAAAGTTGAAGAATATAAGCTCCAGAATCGAATCTCCCTCGTGCAAGGAAATGCCATGGAGCTGCCCTTTGGTGATAATTCTTATGACTATGCAACAATAGGCTTCGGGCTTCGGAATGTTCCGGATCTAGTTCAGGTGCTGAATGAAATGAAACGTGTTGTGAAACCTGGAGGAATGATCGTATGTCTGGAGCTTTCCAAGCCGATGAAACAGCCATTTAAAGGCATATATTATTTCTACTTCCAGCGTGTGTTGCCACTCTTGGGTAAACTGTTCGCCAAAAGCTATGAGCAGTACAAATGGCTTCCTGAATCGCTAGCGCTGTTTCCTGACCGGGAGCAGCTGGCAACTATTTTCCGTGAAACCGGACTGAAAAGAGTGGAATCCTTTCCCTTGACCGGAGGCATCGCGGCATTACATATTGGGCTCAAGGAGAACTGAGATGTTTAAGAAAATCGGCATCTTTTTGCAAATGATTAAGTTCGAACACACGGTATTTGCTTTGCCCTTTGCATTTATGGGTGCTTTGCTGGGCTCAGTCGTTATGTTTGGTGAGTTGCCATCCTGGGGTAAAATTGGCTGGATCGTTATTGCCATGTTCGGTGCGCGTAGTGCCGCTATGGGTCTGAATCGGCTGATTGACCGGATCAGCGACGCCAAGAATCCACGTACAGCGGGAAGAGCGCTACCTATAGGGCTTTTGAAAGCTGGAGAAGTTATTATTTTTATTGGTATTTCCTTTTTCCTGTTATTCTGGGCAGCCTTCAAGTTGAACCCATTATCCGCCAAGCTGTTGCCGATTGCCGTTTTTTTACTTGTTTTTTATTCGTTTACTAAGCGTTTCACTTGGGCCTGCCATCTTATTCTTGGTCTTACCATTGCGCTCGCGCCTTTGGGCGGCTGGGTGGCTGTAACGGGTAGTGTGGACTGGACATCAATGGTGTTTTACTTCACGATTGTGTTCTGGACGGCTGGTTTCGATATTATTTATTCCTGCCAGGATGTTGAATTCGATAAGAAGGAAGGCTTATATTCCATTCCGGTTCGCTTTGGAGTTGCCCGTGCACTTGTTATTGCCCGCGTGTTCCATATTCTTACGGGAATCGGTTTTGTGTCACTGCTCTTTATTACGGATTTGAGCTGGTGGTATGTTGCTGGTATGCTGATTGCATATATTATTCTTTTTTATGAGCACCACATTGTTTCACCAAGTGATTTAAGCCGTCTACAGACTGCTTTTTTTACGATGAATGGCGTGCTGAGCATAGTAGTATTTTCCTTTACTTTGATTGACTTGGTGGTGCAGTTCTACAAATGATTAGTCCACAACCTAAAAGCTTCGTGGTTGGAATTACTGGAGCGAGTGGTGCAATTTATGGTGTGCGTCTGACTGAAACCTTGTTGTCTATGGGTTATAACGTGCATCTTGTGGTAAGCAATGCAGGCTGGCGTGTATTCAAAGAAGAGCTCGGCTTTATCGCCTCAGACCGGGAAGGCTTTCTGAATGAGAAATTCAGAGGGCATCCCGGTTCTCTGCTATATCACCCCGTTGCTGATATCGGCGCATCTATCGCAAGCGGCTCTTTTCGCGTGGAAGGTATGATTATTATGCCTTGCTCCATGGGGACGTTATCTGCAGTGGCTAACGGAAGCTCTGATAATTTGATGACTCGGGCAGCGGATGTCATGCTTAAAGAAGGGCGCACGCTGGTTCTTGTTCCTCGTGAGACGCCGCTGCATGCGATTCATCTTGAAAATATGCTTAAGCTGTCCCGCCTGGGTGTCCGGATGATTCCGGCAATGCCGGCCTTTTACTTCGGTCCGCAGAGCGTGGATGATCTTGTTAACTTCATGGTGGGTAAGGTGCTGGACAGTTTTAATATTGAGCACACTTTATTTCGCAGATGGGGGGAGTAAAGGAATGAACAGTAACGGGCATACCGTTATCGGTAAAATCAGTTATACCAATTCATGGCCGGTATTTCACAATTTCCATCCCTCTGCTCTGAAGATTCCTGCAGAGATGGTAAGTGAAGTGCCTGCCATTCTTAATCAGGGTATGAGTCAGGGAACCATTCATGTGGGTGCATTATCTTCATTTGCATATGGTGAAGCTAGTGACAGATTATTGTTGCTGCCTGATTTATCTGTCAGTTCAGACGGCCCAGTAAACTCGATTATGTTGTTCTCCCGAGTGCCGATTGCGCAGATTGGCAGTGGAACGATAGCCGTAACTAATACTTCTGCTACCTCGGTAAATTTGTTAAAGATTCTGATGGAGAAGGCTTTTGGCAACAAACCGGAGTATATCAGCGCTGCCCCTGATCTGGATGTCATGATGGAGCATGCAGATGCATGTCTGCTGATTGGGGATAATGCGATTAGAGCCTCTTGGCAGGATCAGGGATATATCGTTACCGATCTGGGCCAGCTTTGGAATGAATGGACTGGCTTAGGCATGACCTTTGCCGTTTGGGCAGTAAACAGGGATGCGGCCAGAACCAAGCCAGAAGCGATACTAGAGATTGCCGAAGCTTTTGCGGATAGCAAGAAGGAGGGTTTACGTAATTTGTCTCCTATTGTCCGTGAAGCATGCTATACAATCGGTGGTACGGAATCCTACTGGAATGGATATTTTCGCAACTTGATTTATGATTTTGGAGAAAGGCAGCAGAAGGGTCTAAACCTCTATTTTCGCTATGCCTATGAGATGGGCCTGCTGCCGCAGGAAGTGAAAATGGAGCTTTGGAGTCATAATCTGTTGACACGGGTGAAGGAATGAAACGACTGCAACTATTCGGTTTGCTGAATAATGATATGGATCAGATCGAAAAAGAGCTGTACCGCAGCGTACAGGGTGATGACGATCTGCTGACTGAGACCTCAATGCATCTGCTGAAGGCAGGTGGGAAAAGACTGCGTCCTATATTTGTACTCATGGGTGGCAAATTTGGGCGGTATGATCTGGAGAAGCTGAAGTGTATTGCTGTACCCCTTGAGTTGATTCACAGTGCTTCGCTTGTTCATGATGATGTCATTGATGACGCTGAACTGCGGCGTGGTGAATTGACGGTGAAGGCGAAGTGGGGCGATAAAATTGCCATGTACACAGGAGATTACATATATGCTAAGGCACTAATTATGACTACAGAGCTGAAAAATCCACGTATTCATCAAATATTGTCTAAAGCAATGGTGGAAATGTCTATCGGAGAGATGGAGCAGATTCGTGATTTCTTCAATACAGAGCAAAGTGTGCGCCATTATCTGGAGCGTATTCGCCGCAAAACGGCGCTTTTGATCGCTGTTAGCTGCCAACTGGGTGCGCTAGCCGCTGATGCTGAGCCCGAGTCGGCACGGCTGCTCTACAATTACGGATATAACGTCGGCATGGCGTTTCAGATCCGTGATGATCTGCTCGATCTTTCTGGGACGGAAAAACAGATTGGAAAACCACCGGGTAGTGATATGCGTCAGGGCAACATCACTCTTCCCGTTATTTATACGCTTGAGGATGATAGGTTGCGTGCATCGCTTCTGGATGAGATTTCTTCTATCCGTGAAGGCCACAGCAGTGTGGGACGGGCCATTGATCTGATTCTGTCCGGAGAAGGCATCTTGCGCGCCGAGGAGCTAGCTTCACGCTATATTGCCAAAGCACTTAACGCACTTGATCAGCTGCCCAATAGTAGAACTAAACGCAATCTGCGGGACATTGCTTTCTTTGTCACTGGCAGAGCCTATTAAGACAGAATATTAAGCGTTCCCATAAAGCAATGTTTCTGATAATATCAGAAAGTATATACTACCTGCATCTTTTGTGGAATTGGAGAGTGCCCAATGGAACAAACGTATCTAATGATCAAACCGGACGGTGTTCAGCGTGGACTAATCGGGCGCATTGTTTCACGCCTGGAGGATAAGGGATTCAAGCTGGTCGCTGCCAAGCTCATTACTGTAACTGACGAGCAGGCAAAGAAGCATTATGCGGAACATGCGGGCAAGGATTTCTTCCCCAATCTGGTTACCTTTATAACCTCTGGTCCTGTATTTGCTATGGTATGGGAAGGCGATGATGTTGTGGCTTTATCCCGCCTACTCATTGGCAAGACAAGGGTTGGAGAAGCTCTTCCAGGTACGATTCGCGGCGATTTCGCCAGTCATACACCGCTCAACCTGATCCATGGGTCAGACTCGCCAGAAAGTGCGGAGCGGGAAATTTTTAATTTCTTTGCAGCGGATGAACTGGCGAAATATAACAAAGATATCGCAGCCTGGTTGTAGTTCTGGGCAGAAGGCAGGGGGAAGTTATGTCTGAACGTGAAGATGCGACAATAACAGCAGATCCTGATTATACAGGATTCATTAATAACATCAAGAAGAGTACTGGAATTGACTTAGCCCAGTACAAAGAGGCTCAGATGAAGCGTCGTCTGACTACTCTTCGTACGAAGAACGGATTTCAAACCTTTAGCGATTTTTTTGCTGCAATGATGAAGGAGAAGCCATTATTTTATGAGTTTTTAGACCGGATGACGATAAATGTCTCGGAATTTTGGCGTAATCCAAATCGCTGGGAAGTGCTTCGGGATACTATTTTGCCAGATTTGCAGCGGACAGGCCGCAAGTTGAAGCTTTGGAGCGCAGCATGTTCCACGGGAGAAGAGCCTTATACGCTAGCTATGATTTTGTCTGACAAGGATATCTTATCGAAGACGGGCATTCTTGCTACGGATATTGATGATGGGGCTTTGGCTAAAGCGAAGCAGGGTCTGTACCTGGAACGATCCTTGAAAGATGTGCCTAAGGACGTGGCCGCTCGTTATTTTACTCCAGAGGGTCCGGTGCTCAAGGTTAGTGAAGCGCTGAAGAAAAATATTGATTTTCGCAAGCAGAATTTACTACTTGATACATTCGATGATGGCTTTGACCTTATCATTTGCCGCAATGTGATGATCTATTTTACGGAAGAGGCCAAGAACAAGCTGTATCACAAGTTTGCGGCTAGTTTACGTCCGGGTGGATATTTGTTTGTAGGCAGCACGGAGCAGATTTTCACTCCAGCACAATATGGATTTGAATCAACGGAGACTTTCTTCTACCGTAAAAAATAAGCTTATCTTACTATTTTGTGCTTCTGATCTGGATGTATATTTTTGCCTCTTTACAGTGATACTGGATAATAGTATCCGTAGCTTAAGCGAAAGGAAAGTATATCCGATGGACAAAAGCAAGGTTATATCCGCATACAGACGCGGTTTCATTACCTTCCGTGAGTGCGGACAAATTCTCGGTGTGGAGGATGTACAGCTGAAGCGACTGGTGCAGCTCGAGGAGAACAGGCTTGCTTTTCCTCAGTCAGGTCAGCGCATCGGAAGCTGAAATAGGCTCCAGACGGGATCCACAGCGGCGTCACTTATACTCGCAAGAGTATAGGCGACGCCTTTTCTATTAGGATGGAACAGGAGTCATTCCAGCAGTATCCCTTTCTTGTCAAAGCGGATTCCCTATACTATAATGAGCAAAGACATTTAACATTTTAGCGGTTTACAGTTTGAAAGTGTGAAGGGGGAACGCAGATGAGTTTACGCTATTTAACAGCGGGGGAAACGCACGGACCCCAGCTTACGGCTATTATTGAAGGACTGCCTAGTAATTTGACACTGAATTTCGAAGAATTAAATTTTCAGCTGCAACGTCGGCAAAAAGGGTATGGACGAGGACGCCGGATGCAAATTGAGAAAGATACGGCACAAATTGTTGGTGGTGTGCGGCATGGCTTTACGACAGGTGCTCCAGTTGCCCTTGTGGTAGAGAACAAGGATTGGACACACTGGAAGACCATTATGAATATTGAACCGATCCCAGGCGGTGATGAAGAGAAGCGCCGTGTAAACCGGCCGCGTCCAGGACACGCAGATTTGAATGGCGGACTGAAGTACAATCTTACCGATCTTCGTAATGTTCTGGAACGTTCCAGTGCTCGCGAAACGGCGGCAAGAGTTGCTTGCGGTGCTGTGGCTAGACAACTATTGGAAGCCTTTGGCGTGAAAATAGCGGGCCAAGTAATCCGTATTGGTGAGATAGAAGCGCCTGCAAACAACCTGCCTATCGATGAGTTAATTGAGATAACTGAGCAATCCTCTGTCCGAGTCGTCGACAAAGAGACGGAATTGAAGATGGAGTCTTACATAGACAAGATCAAGGAGGAAGGCGACTCCATTGGCGGGATTGTAGAATGTATCGTTGAAGGTTTGCCGATCGGACTCGGCAGCTATGTGCAATCTGACCGGAAGCTGGATGGAGCAATTGCTGGAGCTGTCATGTCCATTAATGCATTCAAAGGTGTAGAGATCGGCATCGGATTCGAAGCCGGTAGACTGCGCGGCTCTCAGGTCCATGACGAGATCATGTATGATGCTGCTCAAGGGTACTACCGGGGGAGCAACCGGCTCGGCGGTTTTGAAGGGGGCATGACCAATGGAATGCCTGCTGTTATCCGGGCGGTAATGAAGCCAATCCCAACGCTCTACAAACCGCTTCAAAGTATTGATATTGATACTAAAGAACCGTTTACAGCGCAGGTAGAACGTTCAGATGCTTGTGCAGTCCCAGCCGCCTGTGTTGTGCTGGAGAATGTGGTGGCTTGGGAAATAGCCAAGGCATTTCTGGACAAATTTGGCGGTGATTCTATGGAAGAGATCAAAGCTAATTACGACAATTATCATTCACAATTGGAGAGCTACTAATTATGCGAAGTATAAAAGTAGATTTTGGCGATCGTTCCTATCCTATCCATATTGGCAGTGGGCTGCTGCAGAATATTGGCGAACGGTGTGTTGAAGCCGGTTTTCCAGTTCGAAGTTCGTTGCTAGTTGTCAGTGACACTGAAGTAGCTCCGCGTTATTTACCGGCCCTTGAAGCTGCTCTGCAACAGAAGGGTTATACGGTATATAGCCACGTTATTCCAGCAGGTGAAGCTTCCAAATCCCTGACCGTGTATGAGGAAGTGATGACAACAGCGATTCAGGCCGGTCTGGATCGTCATTCGGCAGTATTGGCACTAGGTGGCGGTGTTGTCGGAGATTTGGCCGGCTTCGTAGCCGCTAGTTATATGCGGGGAATAGGCTTTATGCAAATTCCGACAACCATTCTTGCGCATGACAGCAGTGTAGGCGGTAAAGTAGCTGTGAATCATCCCCTTGCCAAAAATATGATCGGCGCCTTTTATCAACCATCTATGGTATTGTACGATCTCAATACTCTTTTAACCTTGCCTCCACGACAAGTCTCTTCGGGGCTTGCTGAAGTAGTGAAGCATGGCCTTATTCTGGATAAGGAATTTGCTTACTGGTGCCGTGAGCATGCTGCAGAACTGCTAGGTCTGAATCTTGAGGTTCTAGGCTACGCGCTGGAGCGAGGCTGTTCGATCAAGGCTGACGTGATTAGAAACGATGAGCGGGAGCAAGGCGTGCGTGCGATACTTAACCTGGGTCATACCATCGGTCATGCGATTGAAGCAGTAGGCGGGTATGGTGTGCTCCTGCACGGGGAAGCGATCTCTATCGGAATGGCGGGATCTGCTCTGCTGGCTGCTAAGTTGGGCCGGGACAAATCTATTTATGAAGAAACGGTATCCATGCTCTCTGCGCTATCACTGCCAGTAAGACTGCCAGCGCACTATGATGAGGATGAGTTGATGGAAGCGATGATGCATGATAAGAAATTCAAGGAAGGTAAGATGACCTTCATCGTGCCGGATGCCATTGGTTCTGTAAGTATCGTGAATGATGTACAGGCATCGCTTGTACGTGAAGTAATCGCACAGCTTAAGAAGGAGGGAAGCCCGTGGTAAACCGGGGAATTCGCGGAGCAACAACCGTCAATCATAACGAAGAAACAGAGATTCTACGTGAAACCGTTCTACTGCTGCGGGAAATTGTCGAGCATAATGATGTTATTGCCGAAGATATTTGTAGTGTCTGGATCACAATGACTACGGATTTGGATGCTACTTTTCCTGCCAGAGCTATCCGTGAGATTGAGGGCTGGGAAATGGTGCCACTGATGTGCTCCGTTGAGATTCCGGTCAAAGGCAGTCTGCCCCAGTGCATCCGTTTGATGGTGCAAGTCAATACGAATAAGACACAAAAGGAAATCCGCCATATCTATTTGAATGAAGCCAAGAAGCTTCGTCCTGATTTATCACAGAGCAAGTCATAAATTAGCAGGCGGGGTTGTCAATGACTCCAGTCTTCATGTATAGTGTAATTAGCCGAGTAAAGTAGAAATTAGTTTAGCTGAGATGAGTATAGTTGAGCAGAGCGCAGAGATTTTTTAAGTAGAAGCAGCTATCGTATACATTTGTGCAGATTCTTTTTTTGATATGTGCGGTATGATATTTACGCTACCGGTACATCTTACTAAGGGATAAATCTGCAGAATATTTGGTAACGAAGCCGTTCCTTTGCTCTTTTCCATAATACTTGCTTACATAAACCTCTACTTCGGTGGAGGTTTTTTCTGTATTTCGGACCCCATCAACATATCCTAAGGAGGTACTTTAAATGACTAATCCGAGTGTTGAACAAGTGCTCTCATTATCCCGGGAATATAATCTGATTCCTGTCGTAACACGGCTGCTTGCTGATATGGAGACACCTATTCGCATCTTCCAGCGCTTCGCTGAGCACGACCGTGCCTTTTTGCTTGAGAGTGTGGAGGGTGGTATACAGTGGGCCCGGTATTCCTTTATAGGCAGTGATCCCTTTCTGATGATTTCCGGCAAAAAAGGTGTTATTAATGTCGAAGTCGGCGGAGAGAAAAGAAGGCTGCACGGAAAACCCATTGAAGAGCTTAAAGCACTGCTACGTTCCTACCGCAGTCCTAAGTTGGATGAGATGCCGCCATTCACTGGCGGAGCTATCGGATTCTTCGGATATGATCTCCTGCAATATTACGAAAAGCTGTCCCCGCATGTTAAAGATGATCTACAAATGGATGATATCCGCTTTATGTTCTGTGACCGCATTATTGTATTTGACCATGTGAAGCAGCAAATTCTGCTCATCGGCAATCTGCATATTAAAGATGGCGATACAGATTCCGATATTCGGGAGAATTACGAAGAACTGAGCCAAAAGCTTATGGATATGGCCGAAGATTTGCAAAAGGAAGGTCCGAAGGAGAACGTCAACCGGCGCAGCATTCCGCAGGATATCGAGCTTGGGGAAATTCAGTCCAACCTGACCAAGGAACAATATATTAGCAATGTGGAGCAGGCTAAGGAATACATTCGGGCGGGTGATATTTTTCAGGTTGTACTGTCACAGCGTCTTCATATTGATACCGAAGTATCCCCACTGCATGTGTACCGACTGCTGCGTACGCTCAATCCATCACCTTATATGTATTATCTGAAAATGGACGAGGAGATTATTGTTGGTACATCACCGGAAGCACTGGTAAAAGTGGATGGCAACCGTGTAGAGACACGGCCCATTGCGGGCACTCGCCCCCGGGGTGAGAATGAGGCTTTGGATCGGGCTCTTGGATTCGAGCTTTTGGAGGATGAAAAAGAACGCGCTGAGCATTTGATGCTGGTCGATCTCGGACGCAACGACCTCGGACGTGTCTCGAAGTTCGGAACTGTAAAATGTGATTCTTTTATGGAGATTGAAAGATACTCGCATGTCATGCACATTGTGTCGAATGTGTCGGGTACCTTGAGCGAAGATAAGGATTTCTTTGATGCCTTCTTATCCTGCATGCCTGCCGGGACCGTATCCGGTGCACCCAAGCTGCGGGCGATGGAAATCATTGCTGAGTTGGAAAAAGAAGCCCGCGGTGCCTACGCCGGAGCGATTGGTTACCTTGGCTTCTCCGGAAATATGGATTCGTGCATTACGATCCGCACGATTATTTTCCGTAAAGGCCGTGCCTATGTGCAGGCAGGAGCAGGAATTGTCTGGGATTCGGTTCCGGAGAAGGAGTATGAAGAAACGGTTAACAAGGCGAAGGCCATGCTAAAAGCCATTCGAATGGCCGAAGCGATGTTCCCGCCCGAGGTGAAAGAGAAGCAAGTGATCAATCAGGATTATATGTTTGAATACACACCTAAATGAAAATATCGCTAACAAAACTAAGCGTATGCTTTCGAAGCGAGTTTTGTATGAAGTAAATCCATGAAGTATCGCTAACAAAACTAAGCATATGCTTTCGAAGCGAGTTTTGTACGAAGCCAAACAGTGATGCCGATGCTAACAAAACTAGGTATATGCTTTCGAAGCGAGCTTTGTACGAAGTAGATCCATGAAGTATCGCTCACAAAACTTTAGGGAGGACAAAAAATGGACGCAATGAGATTATTACAATCAGGAATCGCCGGGCTGATAAAAGGCGAGAATCTTACCCGTGCTGAGGCCCGGGGGATAATGGGCGCTATTATGGAAGGCGCGGCCACGCCTGCGCAAATCGGATCTCTACTGACCGCGTTGCGAATCAAAGGGGAAACTGTGGAGGAGATCACCGGATTTGCCGAAGCGATGCGCGGGTTCGGGACACATGTGCTCACGGAGAGTGCACGTCTGCTGGACACTTGTGGAACAGGCGGTTCCGGCATCCACAAGTTCAATATCTCTACTGCGTCGGCAATTATTTCCTCTGCGGCTTCTGTACGGGTAGCAAAACACGGCAACCGTTCGGCTTCCGGCAGAGCAGGTAGTGCCGATGTGCTGGAGGCACTGGGTGTAAATATTCATCTGAATGCCGAACAGGCGCGGCAATGCCTGGATAGCATCGGCATCTGCTTTTTGTTCGCACAAATTTATCATCCGTCAATGAAACATGCAGCTGGGCCACGCCGCGAGCTCGGAGTGCGGACGGTGTTCAACATGCTGGGACCGCTAACTAATCCCGCTGGGGCTGACCGCCAGCTTCTCGGAATCTATGATCGCAATATGACGGAGACGGTGGCAAATGTACTGAAAGAGCTGGGCTCCAAACGTGCTATGGTTGTAAGCAGTCTGGATGGACTGGATGAAATCAGTATTTCGGCACCAACTTTGGTCTCCGAACTGAAGGATGGCCGGGTTACCACTTATGAGATTAGCCCTCATGATCTTGGTCTTAGTATGCATTCTCTGGAGGCAGTTATGGGTGGGGATGCAACTGAAAATGCCGCGATTATCACCACCGTGCTTGAAGGAGTAATAAACCCTTATCGCGACATTGTGCTCGCGAATGCGGGAGCCTGTATCTATGTTGCCGGTTTGGCGGATACGCTGAGTGAAGGCGTGGAGAAGGCCAGAACAGCAGTGGATTCGGGGCTGGCATTAGCCAAACTGGATCAGCTCAAAGCGATGACGGAGGAGTTGAGTTATGTATCTTGATAAGATTGTAGCTACCAAGATTAAAGAGGTCGAAGAGTTAAGCAAGTCGTTTTCTCTGGCGCAGGCTGAGCGTGAAATAGCAGCTCTGGAAGATACGAGAGGATTCCGAGCTGCACTAATGAATCGACGGAATAGAGATATTGGTCTTATCGCGGAAGTAAAGAAGGCTTCGCCGTCCAAAGGTTTGATCCGTGCAGATTTTGATCCTATCTCCATTGCCAAAGGTTACGAAGCGGGAGGTGCCGATTGCCTATCCGTGCTGACGGATAAGGATTATTTTCAGGGCAGCGGAGTATATTTGCAGCAAATACGGGATGTGGTAAACCTTCCACTGCTGCGCAAAGATTTCATTATTGACGAGAGACAGATCTACGAAGCACGGAGATTAGGTGCGGACGCGGTGCTCCTGATTGCAGCCATTTTGACACCAACTCAACTGTCTTACTTTACGGATACTGCTTCTTCATTGGGTCTGGATATTTTAATCGAGGTTCATGATCATAGCGAACTTACAACTGTAATGAATACTGGCACAATCGAGCATCCCAATGTATTACTTGGAATCAATAACCGCAATTTGCGGACGTTCGAGACATCACTGGTCACAACTGGGGAACTGGCGGCCCTTATTCCAAAACATGTTCCAGTAATAAGTGAAAGTGGAATTACAGGTCCAACTGATATTGATTATCTAAGAACAATAGGAGCACAGGGTGTTCTTGTCGGAGAATATTTGATGCGCCAGACCAATGTTGAGGAAGCAGTTCATACACTACTCGGCCCACTGGCGGATGGAAAGGTACGTGTTCAATATGGCTGAGACGATAGTAAAAATCTGTGGACTTCAGGACGTTGAAGTGCTAAAATCTATGGTACACTTACCACTGGATTACATAGGTTTTGTCTTTGCTCCTAGTCGCCGTAAAGTGTCCGCTGAGAGAGCTGCGCAGCTAATGGCTGAGTTTGTAAATTGGCAGGCTGGTGCAGCTCCACGAGCTGCAGGGGTATTTGTTAATCCTGATCTGGCAGAGCTGGGAGAGCTGCTCTCCATTGTGCCGTTAGATGTTATTCAGCTGCATGGACAGGAAAGCCCTGACTATTGCAAGAAAGTCAAACAGGCTTTTCCGCAGGTTCAGGTATGGAAAGCACTTACTGTTGCTGATAAAGACCACAATATAGCGGAGGATGTATATAGTTATTTTGAAAGCTACGCAGATGTTGTTGATGCGCTGCTACTGGATACCTACGACCCTACTCAGAGCGGTGGCTCTGGCCGCACTTTTGCCTGGGATGAACTGCCTGCTTATCAGGAAATAGCAGCAAGATATGGACTGCCGCTATTTGTTGCCGGAGGGCTTCATCCCGGTAATGTAGGTGATTTATTGGATGCTTATGCTCCAGATGGCGTAGACGTATCCAGTGGAGTAGAAAGTAATGGAATCAAAGATATTGTTAAAATGACAGCTTTCGTAGAAAGGGTGAAGCAATCATGATACAAGTGCCTGACCAATATGGACGTTTTGGTTCGTTCGGAGGCCGCTATGTGCCTGAAACTTTGATGAATGCACTGATTGAGCTAGAAGAGGCCTACCGAGAGTATTCGGCAGATCCGGCTTTTCAGGAAGAAATAGATTATCTCCTCAAACAATATTCTGGACGGGAGACACCGTTATATTATGCTGAACGACTTAGTAAGCACCTCGGAGCAGCCAAGATCTATTTGAAACGTGAAGATTTGAATCACACGGGGGCTCACAAGATCAATAATGCAATTGGTCAGGGGATTCTGGCCAAGCGGATGGGTAAAACCAAGGTTATCGCCGAGACAGGAGCCGGCCAGCACGGCGTGGCAACGGCAACAGTGGCTGCGCTGCTCGGCATGGAATGCAAAGTCTTCATGGGCGAAGAGGATACGCGCCGCCAAGCATTAAATGTATTTCGCATGAAGTTGTTAGGGGCTGAAGTTATTCCTGTTACCTCCGGCTCCAGAACATTGAAGGATGCCGGTAATGAAGCACTTCGCTACTGGGTCAGCAACGTGGAGGATACGTTCTATATCCTGGGTTCCGCAGTAGGACCACATCCTTATCCAATGATGGTCCGCAACTTTCAGCGGGTTATCGGAGATGAGACCCGGCGCCAATTCCTGGAGGCTGAAGGACGCCTGCCGGATCTGCTCGTGGCTGCTGTAGGTGGTGGGAGTAATGCTATTGGCATGTTCTATCCATTTATGGAGGATGAGAGTGTCGGTATGATCGGTGTAGAGGCAGCTGGCAAGGGTATTGATACCCCTTTTCATGCAGCAACGATGAGTAAGGGCAGCCACGGCGTATTCCAAGGCTCAATGAGCTATTTGCTGCAGGACGAACATGGACAAGTTACAGAGGCACATTCTATATCGGCTGGTCTGGACTATCCGGGAGTGGGTCCGGAGCATTCCTATCTAAAAGATATGAAACGTGCTCAGTATGTACCGATTACAGATGATGAGGCACTTGCAGCACTGAAGCTGCTATGCTTAACGGAGGGTATTATTCCTGCGCTTGAATCAGCCCACGCAATCGCCCATGTAGCGAAGATTGCCAAAGACCTTACCAAGGATGATATTGTTGTTATCTGTCTGTCAGGCCGTGGAGATAAAGACGTGGAGTCTATTATGGCATATTCGGAAGGAGAGGGTAAGTAATGACAACAGACACAATGAACAGGATGGATCTGACGTTCCGGAAGCTGAAGGCTGAGGGACGGGCAGCTTTGATCCCCTTCCTTACGGTAGGAGATCCTGATCTTGAGACTACACTTGCCATTATTACTGAACTTGAAGCGGCAGGTGCTGATATTCTGGAGCTGGGTGTACCCTACTCTGATCCACTCGCAGATGGTCCTGTAATACAACGAGCCTCCGCACGGGCGCTGAAGGGGAACATTCACTTGCGTACCTGCATGGAGACAGCCTTAAAGGCCCGTCAAGCTGGAAGCGAGCTGCCATTCATCTTGTTTACTTATTACAATCCGGTGCTGCAAATGGGACTTGATACTTTCTTTGCAGCCTTGATTTCTCATGAAATTAGCGGTCTTATTATTCCTGATCTGCCGGTGGAAGAGTCTGGGGAGATGCGCCGTCGCAGCCGTGAAGCTGGAGTGAACCTCATTCCGCTGGTCGCACCGACCTCTCATGAACGAATCGCTAAGATCGTATCTGGTGCCAGCGGATTCATTTATTGTGTATCCTCACTGGGTGTCACTGGAGAAAGAGCTACTTTTCATGAGGGAGTAGATGCCTTTATTGAATCTGTTCGTCAGTTGACTGATCTGCCTGTGGCAGTAGGCTTCGGCATCTCTACCGGTGAACAGGTCGCCCGGTTTGCCCAAATATGTGATGGGGTGGTGGTGGGTAGCGCCATAGTCCGCAAAGTCGAAGATGTGATTCCACTGCTGGACAATCCCGCCACACGGCAAGAAGGGTTGTTGCAAATTCGTGAATTTGTGGCACAATTAAGACCATAAAAGTTAATATTAATGGAGAGAGAGGGTCATTTATGAATCCGAAACCCAATATAGTTAACCTCCCTGTCTATAAGCCAGGGAAGCCTATAGAAGAAGTAAAGAGGGAGCTAGGCTTAAGTGAAGTCATCAAGCTAGCTTCTAATGAGAATCCGTACGGATCAGCACCGAGTGTGCGAGCTGCTATTATAGCAGAGCTGGACAATCTTTCCCTTTATCCAGACGGTTCAGCTACGGAACTGACCTCTAAGCTGGCAAGTCAGCTTGGTGTGACGAATGATAATATCATTTTTGGCTGCGGCTCTGATGAGATTATTGCGCTGATTACCCGGGCATTTTTTCTGCCAGGTGATGAGACTATTATGGCTGACCAGACTTTCTCCGTATATAAGAGCAACGCCGATATTGAAGGAGCAATTACAATAGAGGTACCGCTGGCCCATGGTACACATGATCTGGATGCTATGCTGGCCCGCATCACCGACCGTACTAAGATCATCTGGATTTGCAATCCTAATAATCCAACCGGAACGATTGTCCCGGAAGAGGCTTTGATCACTTTTCTAAATGCGGTACCTTCTCATGTAATGGTTGTACTTGATGAAGCCTATTGTGAATATGTAACCGATCTTTCTTATTCAGACGGAATTAAGTTACTAGAGCATTATCCAAATCTCGTTGTGCTGCGAACATTCTCCAAAATTTATGGCTTGGCAGCTCTCCGCATTGGTTACGGCGTAGCCAGCCCTCAGATCATTACGCTGATCAATCAGGTGCGTGAGCCCTTTAACACTACCCGTATTTCTCAGGTTGCTGCCTTGGCTGCTCTGGATGATCAAGAGTATGTACAGGAGTGTCGCCGCCTTAATAGTGCTGGTATTATCCAGCTGCAGGGGGAATTCGAACGTCTTGGGTTGGAATATTTTCCGGCGCATGGCAATTTCATAATGGTAGATGTTCGTAAGTCTGCAATTGAAGTCTTCGATTCATTGCTGCGTAAAGGGATTATTGTACGAGCAGGTCACCGTATTTATCCTACTTTTATCCGTGTTACGGTAGGTTCTGTGGAGCAGAATAACGCTTTTGTAACAGCACTTGAGCAGGCGCTTACAGAGCAAAAGGTACGGGCATAGCTGGTTGAAGACAGAATGAAATTATAGAAGGCAGGTAGTTCAAAGAACATGACGACAAAAATAGCTATTTTTGGTGTCGGTCTGATCGGAGGCTCACTGGCCCTTTGTTTTAAGGGCAAGGAAGGGCTGACCGTCGTAGGCCATGCCCACCGTCCTGAATCAGCCATAAAATATGTGAGTAGAGGCGTGGTCGACCACGCCACGCTGTCTGTAGAGGAAGCGGCACTGGATGCCGATTATATATTCCTGTGTGTACCCGTAGGGATGCTAGAGGGATATCTCCAGCAGCTCAGTAGGCTGCCACTTAAGCCAGGCTGTATTATTACTGATGTTGGCAGTACGAAGGCTAGCATTGCCGCCTGTGCGGTCTCACTGGATATTCCTGGTGTGTTCTTTATAGGCGGTCATCCAATGGCTGGCTCGGAGCGCTCAGGAGTGGAGGCTGCCTCGTCATTATTGTTCGAGAATGCCTATTACGTGCTGACGCCTCCTCCGGGAGTGCCAGAGGCTGCTTATCATGCTCTAGAGTCCTTACTTCTACATACAAGAGCGCAAATCGTTCGGCTTGATCCGGAGCGTCATGATGAGATTGTGGGTGCGATCAGTCATTTGCCGCATATTATTGCCGTGGCACTCGTTAACCAGATTCGCGCATATGATGACACGGACTCGTTATACAGTACTTTGGCTGCGGGTGGCTTTCGTGACATTACGCGGATAGCCTCCAGTGATCCGATTATTTGGCGTGATATATTACTTAACAACCGTTTGGTAATGCTTCGTTTGCTAAAGGATTGGAAGACAGAGGTTTCATCTTTTGTTTCCTTGCTGGAGAATGAGGACGGTGTAGGAATTCAGAAAGCTTTCGATGAAGCGAACAACTTCCGCAGTCAATTGCCGGAGCGGCGTAAAGGCATGATTGCGCCACTATTCGATCTGCATATCGATGTTCCAGATCATCCGGGGATTATCGGTCGTATTGCAACAGAACTAGGGGATCAGGGCATTAATCTTAGTAACGTACAAATTATTGAGAGCCGCGAGGACGTTCCTGGCATCATGCGCTTGTCCTTTCGTCAGGAGAGGGATATGGAGCTGGCTAAAGTCCTGCTGCAGCACAACGATTATACGGTATATGTGTAGAGCCGGGGCGTCTGCCCCGGCTTTTTTATGTCTTTTAGACTAAAAATAGACAAAAAAAGACCGCTTACATAATAAGCGGCTACAGTTCACAATTACTTGGAACCGTGTAGTATTTGGATAGGAGTGGAGAGAAACCATACTGTACTTTTATTATATGTATACGTTTACATTTTGTCAACAGTTATATCACAAATATTTTATTCAGCAAAAATTCAGCTACGCTAACTATGATGAAATTGTCAATTTCAGCTGACGAGTCTGCTGCGCTGAAGTCTATTAATGTCATCCTATGCGGATGTGTGATACAATAGATTAGCTATATTCATAGTTTTATATTTTGTGGAATGAAACATACAGCATGCCTTAAATGTTGGTTGTGCGAATATACATAGGAGTACTGCGTTTTCAGATGATTTAAATTTGCAACATCACCGCAACTTTTCTAGGCCTGCCCGGTAATAACAAGTACGGACCGGACGGGATAAGACGCGCAAGGGCGAGGAGGGCCGAACTCACCATGACGGATTCCCAATTGATCCAGCAAATCAAACAAGGCGATACGGAATTATACTCAGAATTGATGAGTCGCTATCAACGTAAAATATTGGCTTTTGTGTACCATATGCTTAAGAACTCTCATATGGAGCTGATTGCTGAGGATCTCTGTTCAGAGACATTTTATAAGGCATTTCGGAGTTTGCATTCGTTCCGGGAGGTAGATGCATCTTTTTCAACATGGTTGTATACGATCGCCCGTAATACGGTGCTTAGTGAGCTTCGTAAGAATCGTGGCGGGAATGTATCCCTTGAAGAAAGTGGCTATACTCCTGTAGCCCCCATTGAAGTGGCTCCTGAGCAGGCTGTACTGCGCAAAGAACGGATGAACCTGGTTCGTGATGCAATTAATAATCTGCCAGAGAAGCAGCGCTCTGCGCTGATTCTACGTGAATATGATCAAATGGATTATCAGGAAATTGCCGTGATTTTGGATCAGAGTGTCAGTTCCGTGAAATCACTATTGTTTCGTGCCAGGAGCAGTGTGAAGCTGCAACTCGAATCCTATTTTTATGAGCCTGAGATTGTAATTGAAGAGCAGGCTGAGAGGGTGTAAGGCCAATGAACTGCAGGGAAGCGCAAGAATGTATTCCGCTCTTGTGGGACGCTCCCCCCACCCATCCTAGGCGGATATTGTTAGAAAGGCATATTGAGAGTTGCCCTTTTTGTACTGCCGAGTTGTCGCTGTGGCAGGAGAGCAGTCACCTTATGCAGGATATGAAGGAAGAAGTCAGCGAAGAGCGTGCAGAATTGATAAATATCAGAGTCATGGAACGGATTTATCTGGAAAGTCCTTGGCTGATGCCAGGTGATGGTAAATCTCCCGGAACATCGGCCATATTTCGCCACAGATTAAGCTTGTGGATTGCCTGCTTTCTGGCGATTTTTTTATCCAGTTTTCTATACTTTACCATGATTAAGACGCCTGCAAATACTACAGTAGCTCAAAGTGGAATCGTGGAAACGGGTGTTGCGGGTATCTCTATGGAATTAGAGTCCTCATATCCTGAAAACATATCCGGGGGCGGAATTATTGAGCCACTAGTAGTCAGTATGGGACCTACCCATCCTCAATATTGGATGATATTGTCTATGCTTGGAGTTGCCTTATCAGTGATCTCACTGGTCCGGCTGAATCGTTACCGCAGACAATAAAAAACGGATCTTAACGACTCGTAAGAACGTTCCGATCGTATAACGAAGTCCCTTTACTACATGGTAAAGAGGGCTTTTTTTGTACGAATGGGTACCTACCATTCATTAAATGGGCTTCATAATCATTTTAAAAAGAAGACATTTGAATCTATCCATGGTACATTAAGAAACAAATACGTGAAGGAAAAGGGTGATACAACATGCTAATCGGCTTAATACGCCACGGACTGACGGATTGGAACGTGGCGGGGAAAATACAGGGACAAACTGATATTCCACTAAATATGGAAGGCCGCGAGCAGGCAGAAATGCTGGCAGACCGGCTTCTGCAGGAGCCCTACCGCTGGGATTATTGTATCACCAGTAGTCTTTCGCGAGCGGAAGAGACAGGGAAGATTATTGCTGCTCAACTAGGGATTCCAATGCTGGAGTCCGATCATCGTATTCGGGAACGCGCATATGGCCAGATTGAAGGGCTTACTGCTGCAGAACGGGAAGAGAAGTGGGGGAAAGAGTGGAATCTACTGTCACTCGGGCAAGAAACGGATGAGCAGCTACAGCTTCGTGCACTAGCGTTTATGAAGGATATATCTACTAAGTATCCTCAGCAAAATGTACTGGTTGTATCTCATGGTGGATTTCTGGCTCAACTGTACATTGCACTTTTCAAGGATAAGTATTCCGAACGGCTTGGTAATTTGTCCCTGACGATTCTGGAGAAGAATGGGCCGGAATGGAACCCGCTGTTGTACAATTGTACTCGCCATATTCTGCAAAATCAGCGTTAACCCGTCCACTCGGGTTATTTTTTTTGTGTAAATGGGAATAAAATGAGCTGTATTTCCCATAATGGTAGTAAAACGGCGAGGCGATAAAAGATGAATCTGGCGGATATGCTTACTTATGCGGATATTGGACAGCTGACCGCCATTGCGGGACGCTATCAGTGTGAATGCAAGCGAAACTCCAAGCATGACTTGATCCAGAGTATATTGATCAGGCTTGGCAGCAGAAATTTTATGGAGTCTCATATCCGGGGATGTACCCCGGTAGAATTGCGATTTCTGAACACGTTATTGTTCGACGAACGCAGCTACTTCAGTCTTGAAGATTTATTGGCCGCCGCTAGGCAGGCTTCCTTTGATGCTCCAGAGGGAAAGTCAGGGAGTTACCGCGACCTGGTGGCTCGATTCAAAAGCAGTGGCTGGCTTTTTAGCGGCTCTTCACAGCAAACCCGTTATTTGTTCCAGGTACCGAGAGATTTAAAGGAACGTTTCCGGGAAATGATGGGGCAATACATCAGGGAGCGTGTCTCCCTTAGTGTTGAACCTTCTATGTATCGGAACGAGGGCGAGTTGATGAGTAGTGATCTCCTATTGTTCCTTCGGTATGTTAAAGAGAATGAACCGGAGCTGAATCAGGAAGGGGCGCTGTATAAGCGGTATCAACAGGGATTAATGAATGCGCTCCATATTCCTGAGATGCCGCTTAGCAAAGGGGGCTGGAGATTTGGATATGGAAGAGCTTGCGAGCATTATCCCCCAAGGTTGGCACTTCTGTACGATTATGCCCGTCATCGCCGTTGGTTATCAGAAGAAGGGTATCGTCTCAGACTTACTACAGCGGGAGTAGTTATACTGAATGAGGGAAAATGTGAAAGGCTGATGCAGTTATTCTCCTTTTGGTTAAGACTGTATAAAGGGGCTATTCCAAATCTTCCATCACTTGTTTATTGGATCAGCATTAGTGCCAGTGATTGGGTGAGTGTATCCTCATTGGTGGATGGAGTGGGCTGGTTAATTAAGCCATTTTATTACGACGAAGCAGCTTCTATTCTAGAGCATCGTATAATAAAGATAATGCTGCATCTAGGAATGCTTCGCTTGGGTGAGACTTCTGATGGGCCTGTAGCCATGATGACACAATGGGGAATAGAGGCAGCCTCTCCGAAGCAGCTTTTGCAGTAAAGGGGGAGAAACTTATGCGAATTGCTTATGGGAACTACATACCACAGCTTGATGATTCAGTTTACGTAGCAGAAGGTGCAAAGCTGGTAGGAGATGTCAGAATAGGACAGAACTCCAGCATTTGGTTTAATGCCGTACTTCGGGGCGATTTGGCGCCAGTTATTATTGGGGAGCGCTGCAATATTCAGGATGGGGCCGTAGGTCATGTTGCTGAGGGTTTGCCGCTTTGGCTCGCTGATGATATAACAGTGGGGCATGCAGCGATTATCCACGGTTGCAGGATAGGTAGAGGTACATTAATCGGAATGGGCGCAATTGTTTTGAACGGAGCCGAGATTGGTGAATATGCTTTAATAGGAGCCGGCTCCATTGTAACCGAGAACAAAATAATTCCGCCCTACACACTCTCTCTAGGCTCACCAGCAAAAGTGGTCCGTGAATTAACAGAGCAGGATTTACTCCGAATGGCGCGTACGACAGAGAGTTATGTGAAAAAGGCGAAGGAATACAGAACAATGTAAACAGCGGAGGTGTATCGAATGGACAAAATGAAGGCTACCTATGAAGTGATGCTAGGACTTGCGGCAGAAATGGTGTGGGATGAAGCGCTGCGAAAGCGTCGCACCGACATCTTGTACCGGGAGATCGACACAGCGCTGGCGGCGGGAGATGAGCTGGCTTTCCGAAATCTGACCGAAGAATTAAAAAGTCTGGCCTGAAGAAATGCGCATGCGCATTTCTTTTTTTAAAATTATTTTATAGGTTTACGACTTGATTCAAACGATTAAAAATCAAAATAATAAACTGCTAGCAGGGAGATGAATGCTGATGAGATTTAGTGATTTAGATAGGAGCAGTTGGGAAGAGAACCACCAATTCTATGATACCTGCTTGCTTCCTTTTACAGGACTTACAGGTCTAGAGAGTCCTCCAGAAATGACAGCAGCATTGGAAAGATTGCGTGACTTATTGGACCTCATTGAAAAGCCATTTCAGGGACGAATCGTAACTTATCCAGCTGTACAGTATATTGGGACAGGATATATCGGTTTGATAAATGAGATTTGCCGAAATGTCAAATCCAGTGGCTTCCAGTACGTTATAGTAGTTACAGCGGATAGTAAGGCAGCGGATCAAGAGAATTTTGAAAGCGATTTAGTTCTTACCCTGCATGATATTTCTGCTTCTCAGAACAGGGGGGTTAATCCCACTGTAGGCGAGAGAATTCTTCAGATGTGGAAGGATGTAAAATGAAACAAATGTGACAGAAAACCAACAATATTAAGAAAAGTACACTTTTAAGCCTGTCACAAATTAGACAATATTCTTGACGGGTTTTGGAGCCTAAGCTATTATTAGGTTGAACTATATGACATGTGACTTTTATCATTGAAAACGCATTATTAATTAACCGGTTACACCTCGAGTCTCTTCGAAAGGTGCTTTTCTTATTTTTTGAAAAGGGGGTTATCAGCAGTATGAGCAGCCATAATGAGCAACAGGAGACTTGGCCCGAACAACCACCTGACCGAAAAGAGATGTCGCGCAGGCAGTTTTTGACCTACACGCTAGGCGGTGCTACAGCTTTCATGGGGGCCGGAGCTATTCTTCCCATGGTTCGTTTCGCCGTGGACCCGATATTACATAAAAAAGGTGCCGGCGAGTTCATCAAGGTTGCGGAGACAAGCAAAATTAATGATCAACCACAGGAATTTACTTTTGAGCTAAAGCAGCAGGATGGATGGTATGCCAGTACAGCTACGCTGACGGCCTGGATCCGCAAAGACGAAGCCGGAGATATTTATGCGCTTTCACCGACCTGTAAGCATCTGGGCTGTACGGTTGGCTGGAACAATGATAAGGCTTATCCGGACGAATATCACTGCCCCTGCCATGGTGCACGTTACACGAAGCTGGGTAAGAATCTGGCTGTAGCCCCGAAGCCACTCGATCAATACAAGATCAAAATCGAAAATGGCTGGGTGTATCTGGGTGATGTAGTCCCAAATACAGAAGTCAAAAAGGAGGCGTGAGTTCAGATGTTTAAAAATATCTATAACTGGATTGATGAACGTCTCGATATTACGCCGATCTGGAGAGATGTCGCTGACCACGAGGTACCGGAGCACGTTAACCCAGCCCATCACTTTTCAGCATTTGTATATTGTTTTGGTGGGCTGACTTTTTTTATCACAGTCATTCAAATCCTATCAGGTATGTTCCTGACGATGTATTATGTGCCGGACATTATTAATGCTTATGCCAGCGTCGAATACTTGCAGACTAAGGTTGCCTTTGGACAAATCGTACGTGGGATGCATCACTGGGGTGCCAGTCTGGTTATTGTCATGATGTTCCTGCATACCATGCGGGTCTTTTTCACCGGATCTTATAAAGCACCACGCGAGATGAACTGGGTGGTGGGAATGCTGATCTTTTTCGTTATGCTAGGTCTGGGTCTCACTGGTTATTTACTTCCATGGGATAACAAAGCGTACTTTGCAACCAAGGTTACATTAGAAATTGCCAATTCCATGCCAGTTCTGGGTCCGATATTGAAGGAGTTAATGCAAGGTGGCACGATCGTTGGCGCTGAAACACTGACCCGTTTTTTTGCACTACATGTATTCTTCCTCCCAGCGGTACTGCTTATTCTGCTCGTGGGACACTTTATCATGATCCGCAGACAGGGTATTTCCGGTCCGTTGTAAATCAACCTAGTGAGAGGAGGACCTATAGATGGCACAGAACGGAGATCATTCCAAAGAAAAGGTTGTATTTGTCGGAGATTCCCGAGTACGCCGGGGCAATGGATTTATCTCACCACCGGATTATTCGGCCTACCCCGGCAAATCCGAAGCCTTTATTCCTAACTTTTTGCTGAAAGAATGGATGGTTGGAGTTGTTGTGCTAGTGGGTATATTAGTACTTACTATTTCAGAACCGGCACCACTTGGTTTTCCTGCGAACGCCAGCGCAACGGTTATTCCTATACCAGACTGGTACTTTCTGTTTCTGTATCAGTATTTGAAGCTTCCCTATGCTTCGGGTGATTATATTGTACTGGGGACCTTAGGGGTTACTGGGGTAGCCTTTGGAGCTCTACTCCTGGCACCATTTCTTGATACAGGCCGTGAACGGCGATTCTACCGCAGGCCTATTGCTTCCTCAATAATGTTCCTATCCCTTGCAGCCATTATTTATTTAACCAATACAGCATGGACGGAATACCAGCATGAAATGGCTGAAACTGGGCAAATTCCTGAGGATATACAGCGTGAGGAAAAGGCAGCAGAGAATAAAGCTAAGGGCCTTCCAACCTCCAGTGCTGTTAAGGCCAACGAAATTGCGATTGTGGACAAGGATGATCCGGCCATGGCTTTGTTTAAGCAAGCAACCTGTATCACTTGTCATGCTGTCGATATGAAGGGGGCAGCGGGTCCTTCCTTACGCGGAGTAGGTGATACCCATGATAAGGAGGCTATCCTTACTATCATTAAACAAGGCCAAGGCCAGATGCCTCCGATGGCTGAAACTGCCATGGCAGCTGGATTATCAGAACAGGACATTGATAATCTGGCAGGCTGGCTTGCCAAACAAAAAAGCGAACAGTAAAATACTATTAACGCAAACCTGATCGTACATGCGGTCAGGTTTTTATATGCATATATGCATATATGCATAGCTGTCAATATTTGGGGAGGTTAACAGTCTGTATGCCAGTACATTGGTTCGAGAAGTTGTTTAAACACCGGGGGATCTTATGGTTATTGTTTATCGTCAATCTCCTCGGTACGATTTATGGATACATATGGTATGGCAATCAAATGGAATTCACAGCGGCTAACTATCCTCTATGGCTTCTTCCATTTGTTCCTGACAGCCCGACAGCGAGTCTGTTCTTTACCTTGGCGCTATTGCTGCTGCTTTTTCCTCCGAAAAGATTTACAGGGGTAACTATAAAAGGAATCATTGAGGCCCTTGCCGTCGTAACATCTGTGAAATATGGTATTTGGGCTGTAAGTATTATCATTGCTGGTGGTTATCAAGGGGATGTTCTGACCTGGAAAGATTGGATGCTGATGGGTTCCCATACGGGAATGGCAGTAGAAGCCCTTCTTTATGCAGGATTTTTCTCTTACCGCAAAATGCTGCCTCTTGCCTTGATCTGGACTCTTTTTAACGATGTTGTAGATTATTCTTATGGTGTATATCCTTGGCTGCCGTTTGTACTTGAGGATAATGTTATCGGAGTCCAATACTTTACATTTGCTCTGACGCTCTTGAGTGTGGCTGTTGCCTGGTTGTTCAGGGAACGTTCAAAGCTCAGGATAACTTCTGGTAAGCGAGCAAGCTCTTAAGAAGGGGCTCATAAGAATGTTCTATCCCTTGTCCTCCTGCCATACATTTAGGGTAGGAGGGATGTCTCATGCCGTGCAGGAGATATTATTTGTTGATAGGATTGTTATTCTGCTGGTTATTTGCTGGTGTAAACGGGGCTACCGTTCTAGCTGCGCAAGGGAATGCTTCCGGGGAACCAGGTAATGAATTGAATAGAAGTACAAGCATAGCGGATGATGGAAAGGCAGTACTTAGCGGTAATAGGGGAGTTCAACAGTTGGAGCAATCTGCGGAAGCATTGTATGGGTACGTATTGGAAGGGAATGTCGTTAAAGTCCGGGAAGAAACTGCTGAAATTTCGCGGATCTTTGTATCTTCATCCTTTGAAGGATTAACTTCTGTAGAAGGTATCAATGCGCTCTCGGCAGTTATCATAGATTTAAAGGCTGCCGTTGCGGCTGTTCAGATCTCTCCGCAGCGTTGGGAAGCGGCAGCGGCTAAGCTGCGGTTGGCGGCTAACAGTCTGAATCATCCCCGCCAGCCGATGTGGCTTCAATATTATAAGCCGATCCGTGAGGATCTGAACGCCTTGGAGCAGAGCGCCTCAGTTAATGATCTGGCGGGCTGGAAGGCTACGCTTGAGCGGCTGCAAAGCAGGTATGACAATATTCGGCCGGCTGTTATCATCTCTCGTCAGCCTGAGGTCGTCAATGCCTTCGATTCCTGGCTTTCCTATGCGGCAGGCGTACCGACTTCTTCGCAAAAAATCGAACGAGCGCGCTTAATCGAGATTGTCTCTTACGGGCAGGAAGCTGTGCGCGTAATGTTTGACAAAGAAAAGGACGAACCTGCCTTGTCGCTTCCAATGGCACCGCAGAATTACGGGATCTGGGGATTGCTGGCAGCAGGGTTTATTATAGCTGCATTAGGATATGCCGGATATCGTAAATATCGTGGTACGAATCAGGAATGGAAGATTGTATAATACGTAAACAGCCAGCCTTCAATGAAGAAGGCTGGCTGTTTTTTTAAGATAAGAATTTATATGTTTCACACGTTTAGGTCTGACGAAAGCCTTCACCGTGAACATCGTGCACATCGCTGATGATCACAAAGGCCTGAGGATCGATTGATTTCACTAACTGACTGAGTCGATGAATCTCCTGCCTGGATACCACGCAGTACACCATGTGCTTAGCCTGCTTGGAATATGCGCCGATTGCTGGAATCAGAGTCACGCCGCGATCCATATCCGCCGTAATCAGATCGGCGATTTGTGGGGCGTAGTCGCTGATAATGGTGAAAGCTTTTGCGGCATAGGCACCTTCTTGAATGAAATCAATCACACGTGATGAGATAAAGACCGCGACTAATGTATATAATATTTTTTCTCTAGGGATATATAACAGCGAAGAGCCAATGATGAGAATGTCTACGGCCAGAATAATCTGTCCCATGCTCCAGCCGAAGTTCCGGCCGAGAATTCGCGCTACAATGTCGACACCACCTGTGGTGCCTCCGAATCGGAACACGATGCCAAGACCAGCGCCCAGCGTTACCCCGGCATATAATGAAGCAAGAATAAAATCATTTTCGGTGGTGAACGGGACTATCCATCCGGCGGAGATCATTCTTTCGAATAACCAGAGGAAAAAAGACAGTGCTCCAATACCTACACCGGTGTAGGCAATCTGGTGGGCACCCAGTACTTTCCAGCCGAGCAGAAACAGCGGGAGATTCAGCAGGAGTGTCGTCAGAAAGATGGGGATGTCAAAAGCATAGTTGAGCAGGATCGTAATCCCGGTCACGCCACCCTCCATAAGCTGGTTGGGAATGATGAAATATAGCAGGCCAAAGGCATACACGGCGGCTCCCAACATGATGGGGGCTGATGTTTTACTAATTGTAATAATTTTGGATGAATTCATATAATCCCTCGTTAGGCCACTATGGGCAATTTTTCTGTTAATATAAATTTCGCTGCTAATTTAAGTTGTGCATTACTACAGTCCTACAATTAA
Organism: Paenibacillus monticola; assembly: GCF_009664975.1. Classification (GTDB taxonomy): domain Bacteria; phylum Bacillota; class Bacilli; order Paenibacillales; family Paenibacillaceae; genus Paenibacillus_AQ; species Paenibacillus_AQ monticola. The sequence continues at coordinate 229,628 of NZ_WJXB01000003.1, read as the reverse complement.
GTATACCTTTTGTTGTCTGATGCTATAAAATAATAAAAAAAATTTGTCTTCAAAACGTCTTTACGATAACATAGGGGCAAACAGAAGGCAAGATGAAGCAAGGGGGCGAAGTAACTATTTATGGACAGAAGTCTTGGTGACATCCAGCGTGAGGTAGACGCTTATATATCGCAGTTTAAAGAAGGTTACTTCAGTCCGTTATCAATGCTTGCCCGCATGTCCGAAGAAGTCGGAGAATTGGCCCGTGAAGTAAACCACCAATTTGGCGAGAAACCGAAACGTGCAGATGAAGCAGAAAATTCAATTGAGCTAGAATTGGGCGATATCCTATTTATTACGATCTGTTTCGCCAATTCACTTGGAATCGACCTTACGGAAGCCCACGATAAAGTAATGCACAAGTTTAATACTCGGGATGCCGGGCGCTGGACAATGAAAAACACCGATTAGGCAGCTACTTCATATGCTGTACCAAACAAACGGCGTTTAGTCGTTAGGGTGGTGTGTATATGAATCCAAGTGAATATGTAAGAGAGGCTTACCGTCATATATTGCGCAGTGATTTTGCCGAGGCCATTGTGTGCTTTGAGGCTGCTATTGCGGCTAGCCCGGCTGATGCTGAGGTCAGGTATCGCTGTTCCATAACCTATGCTCGCAGCGGCATGCTGGATAGGGCTTTAGTGCATGCTGTAGCTGCTGTAAAGCTGGATAGCAGCAAACCTGAGTACAATCTGCACCTGCAGCATTTGCAGGCGCTGATGCTTGTGCAGGAAGCCAAACGGCTGCTGGAAGATGAACAGACACGTACCATGAACCCGTATCATCCGATTACCCTATTAAAAGAAGCCATTTCTCTGGACCCTTTATATGGAGACGCTTATGTGTGGCTGGCTATTGCGCATAGCCGAATGAATGAGCATTTACAGGCTATCGCAGCCTTGAAAGAAGTTATGTCCTTGCATCCGGACGATACCGGATTGCGGCAATTGATGAAGGATCTGCAAAAATCATTACAGTCTTATCTGCAGTAATCATGAAACCACTGAAAGCGAGGACAAAGCATATGAGTGATAAGATTAGGGTTATTGTATCCGGCGCTGGCGGAAGAATGGGCAAGGAAGTTGTGAAGCTGGTACTTCAGGATGAAGAGCTGGAACTGGCAGCAGCTGTGGATCGCTCAGCTATGGATACGGATGCAGGCCGGCTTGTAGGTCTGGAAGAGATCGGAATACTGGTTACCTCTGATCTGGAGGTTGCTCTCGCCGAGAGTAACGCAGACGTATTAGTTGATTTTACGATCCCACAATCAGCCTATGAGAATACGGCACTGGCTATCAAATATGGAGTGCGTCCGGTTATCGGTACAACCGGATTCACTCCGGAGCAGATCACTGAGCTGGACAAGCAATGCAAGGAGCAGGGGATTGGTGGATTGATTGCCCCGAACTTCTCCATAGGAGCTATTCTTATGATGAAATTCGCCGCGCAGGCCGCAAAGTATTTTCCTCATCTGGAGATTATCGAGTATCATGGAGACCAGAAGTTAGATGCACCTTCAGGGACCGCAATCAAGACAGCGGAGATGATCTCGGAAGTACGCAAGGAGCTTCGTCAGGGCAATCCTCAGGAAGAAGAGACTATTGAGGGAGCACGTGGGGGTTATTATAACGGATTTCGCATCCACAGCATCCGTCTTCCCGGTGTTTTTGCCCAGGAGGAAGTCATTTTTGGCGGCTATGGACAGTCTTTAAAGATCCGTCATGATTCTTATGAACGGGCGGGATATATGCCAGGGGTCAAAATGGGTGTGCAAAAAGTGATGGGATATACCGGTTTAATATATGGATTTGAGCACTTTATAGATTAGTCGGGGAGGAAGACCATAATGAAGATTGCTTTTATTGCACATGACCGCAAAAAGGATGAAATGGTTAACTTTATTACAGCCTATGAACATGTCTTTATAGGACATGAATTGTTTTCTACAGGTACGACCGGGCTGCGAATTATGGAAGTAACGAAGCTTCAGATTCATCGGTACATGTCCGGGCCTCTTGGCGGGGATCAACAGATTGGTTCGATGGTGGCTCAAGATGAGCTGGATCTAATTATTTTCTTGCGTGATCCGCTGATGGCGCAGCCACACGAGCCGGATATTTCGGCATTGCTGCGTTTATGTGATGTGTATGGCATTCCTGTTGCAACGAATATTGCTACGGCTGAGATTCTGGTCAAGGCCATTGATCGTGGTGATTTTGCCTGGCGTGATCTAGTACATAAGTACAAGCCAGGTGTAGATGAATGAAGCTGGATATTCTTGTATTCGGCGCGCATGCGGATGATGCCGAAATTGGCATGGCAGGTACCATTGCCAAGCATGCAGCGGCAGGGCTCAAGGTTGGTCTGTGTGATTTAACGGCTGCGGAAATGTCCTCAAACGGAACGGTTGAACGTCGAAAAGCGGAGGCGCAGCAAGCAGCAGACGTGTTAGGAGCGGTTGTGCGAAGTAACTTGGGGCTTCCTGACCGAGGACTTTATATGACAGAAGCACATGTGGCGGCGGTGGCGGCGGAGATTCGCCGTTTTGCACCGGCTGTGGTCTTCGCTCCTTATTGGGAGGATCGTCATCCTGATCATATCGCTTGCAGCAAGCTGGTGGAAGAGGCAGTATTTAATGCCAAGCTGCGCAAATATATGCCGGACAAGCCGGCTGTACCTGCGCCACAGCTATATTTTTATTTCATAAACGATCTGGGACGAAGTGATCTTGTCGTCGATGTAACGGACCAATATGCACTTAAGGAGCAATCCCTCGCCTGCTATCGCTCCCAATTCGAGAAAGTGACAGGGGAAGATTATGTAATCACCCCGTTGACTGAAGGGTACATCGAGCGTGTCCGATCAAGAGATATGCTGCTCGGTCAGCGCAGACTTATTCCTTATGCGGAAGGTTTTGCGACCAAGATTCCTTATGTGGTAGAAATGTTTGCTAGTAAATGAAGGTTTGAATAGAATGAATAGATGAGGAACATGAGGGATAACCACATGTCAAAGAAGGGGACGGAATTATGGACCGGATGTTGAAAATTGGTATTACCTGTTATCCGTCTCTTGGGGGCTCGGGCGTAGTGGCTACTGAACTGGGCAAGCTGCTGGCTGAGAAAGGCCACGAGGTCCATTTTATTACACACAGTATTCCGTTCCGGCTCGGGACGTTTCAGAAAAATATATTTTATCATGAGGTCGAGGTTAACGATTATTATGTATTTAAATATCCTCCCTATGATCTAGCTCTGGCAACCAAGATGGCTCAGGTCGCCAAAATGCAGAATTTGGATTTGCTTCATGTTCATTATGCTGTACCGCATGCCGTATGTGCCTTTCTCGCCAAGAAAATGCTGGGCAATGATATAAAGGTGGTAACTACACTGCATGGTACGGATATTACAGTGCTGGGCCAAGATGAGTCGCTGAAGGATTTGATCCGACTAGCCATTAATGAGAGTGATGCGGTTACAGCCGTATCACAGGATCTGATCAAAGAAACCCGTCAGGTACTGGATATTACTCGCGATATTGACCTGACCTATAACTTTGTAGATAAACGTGTCTATTATCCGCGCGATGTGTCGGATCTGCGTAGTGATTTTGCTTCGCCAGATGAGAAGATCCTCATGCATATCTCGAACTTTCGTCCAGTAAAAAGAGTGAGTGATGTTGTTGATATTTTTGCCAAGGTTAGTCGTGAGGTACCATCCCGTCTGCTGCTTGTTGGCGAAGGCCCAGATCTGCCTAAAATACAGGCAAAGATTAACGAAATGGGGCTGGAGGACAAGGTTCGCTTTCTTGGCAGACAGGATGAAATTGCCCAGGTTATTTCTATGGCAGATCTGCTGCTTCTTCCTTCCGAGAAGGAAAGCTTTGGGCTAGTTGCGCTGGAAGCGATGGCCTGTGGTGTCCCCACAATTGGTTCACAAACCGGGGGCATACCGGAATTAATACAGCATGGTAAGACGGGCTTTCTAGCTCCAATCGGAGATACTACAACTATGGCAAAATATGCAATAGAGTTCCTGTCGGATGATTTAATGGCAGAACAATTTAGACAAGCCTGCTTGAAGCGAGCCTGTGATGACTTCAGCAGGGATGCTATAACGAATCAATATGAGGATATATATTACCGTGTACTCGGGTGCAAGGTGCCTAGGCTGGACCCAGTCCGGGGGTAAGGAGTTCGTAATGGAATGGAAAATGGCATCTAGTGGTATGGCCGAAGCATCGGAGCATGTAATTGCCCAACTGCTGGAGAAAGGTCACGAGGCCTATTGGGTCGGAGGCTGCATTCGCGATGAGCTGTTAGGCCGACCTGTACATGATATGGATATTACGACCTCTGCGCTACCGGAAGAGGTCATCTCAATCTTTCCACGCTGTGTTCCTACAGGCTTACAGCACGGAACGGTAACCGTTTTGCAGGCGGGATTTGGTTTTGAAGTGACGACGTACCGCACGGAAAGTGGCTATGTCGACTATCGCCGTCCGGAGCATGTCTTTTTTGTTAGTGATGTGAATGAGGATTTGCGACGGCGTGACTTTACAATTAACGCCATCTGTTGTGGAATCGATGGTCTACTGATCGATCCTTTTGGTGGTGCGGTAGATTTGGAGCACCAAGTGATACGCTGCGTCGGAGACGCAGAGGAACGATTTGCAGAGGATGCGCTGCGCATGTTGCGCTGCGTGCGCTTTGCGTCTGGTTTAGATTTCTCCGTCACCAAGAATACGTGGCGGGGACTGTTGCGCCAGCGGGATAAGCTGGTGCATATTGCCGTTGAGCGAGTCCGCGCGGAGCTGGAACGCATTGTAGAAGGGCCGCACCCCCGGCGCGGCCTCGGGATGCTACTGCGCAGCGGCCTGCTGCCGCGCGGCAAAGCCCCGTTCCCCTGGACCGGCATTGATCTGGCGGCAGCCGCCGCCTTGAGCGCCGGGATCGGGGAACTGCAGAGCGCCCGCCTGCGGTGGGCGCTGCTGCTCCATGCCCTGAAGCAGTCGGCCCAAGAGGCCGACGTGCTGCTGCGGGCATGGACGTTCCCAGGGACGACGCGGAATGGCGTCGTCTTGGTGCTGCGGGTCCGCGAAGCTTGGACCGCTGCCCTTGAGGTAGTGCCGCCGGGTAGCGTTGGCGGCACTGAGGCCCTGCGGCGGCACTGGATCGCCGCCGTGCTGGCCTACGGCAGGGAAGCCGCCGAAGGGTGGCTTACGCTGCTTGCGGCCCTGCCAGCAGCGCCGGAGGGCCACTCTGCTGCTGCAAGAGAGTGGATGAAGCAAATGCCGCTCAGCAGCCTTACAGCACTTGCTGTCACCGGCAATGAGTTGGTGGAGACTTTACAGAAGACCCCGGGGCCCTGGCTTGGCATCATACTGCAGCAGTTGCTGCAAGCTGTTGCAGTTGGGGATATCCCTAACGATAAACAATTATTGCTGCAGGAAGCAAAAAGGATGGATGGACATGAGCAACTATGAAACGCTACGTTTAAGCCACTTGAAGAAGAATCCTGCTTCAAATTGGTCTGGCGGAATGCAGCTGCTGGAAACGGTAGTGTCCACTCAGGAGGAAGCAAAAAGACTGGCTGAGAGCGGCGCTCCCGAAGGGACAGCAGTCTTTGCTGAAGAACAGACTGGTGGTCGGGGACGTATGGGACGGAAATGGCATTCTCCCCGCGGCAAGGGCATCTGGATGAGTGTTGTGCTGCGTCCGAAGCTCCCTTTGCTAATGACACCACAGCTTACATTACTTGCCGGAGTCGCTGTATGCACAGCAATACGTCAAGTTACCGGTGTACAAGCTGGCATTAAATGGCCAAATGATCTGCTGGCAGGAGGACGCAAAATCTGCGGAATCCTGCTGGAATCCTCGCTAAGAGAAGGAGGACTTCACTACTGTATCGCCGGAATCGGAATTGCTGTGAACCTGACGGAAGAAGATTATCCGGATTATCTGCGCGGAGTTGGCACTTCACTGCTAATACAACGTGGGGGCATTCCTGTTGACCGTTCAGAGTTAGCTGGAGCTGTGCTGACCGAGCTCGAATATCTATACAATCTGTATATGGAGCAAGGATTTAAGCCCATCCGAGAGCTTTGGGAATCCATGTCGGTCACTCTTGGTCGCCAGATCGCCCTGAATACACCGCAAGGTCGTAGTGAAGGTTTGGCAGTGGGTCTGGACGACAATGGAGGATTGCTGCTAGAAGATGAAACTGGGCATATTACTAACGTATGCTCGGGGGAAATTGAGATCATCTGATATGGCAAGGGTATCATCCCTTGTCATATTTCTTAGAAATATAAGAATTTACATGTTTCACACGATAAATTATCCTTACATTTCTCGAAGAAACGGATACCGTCCATAAAAGGATGGCGAAGCCGTTTCTTCTTAGTGTAATTAAGTATTAATTTTGATATACTATGTTCAGAGGCGGTATCCAAATGTTTGAGCTGCACTCTGGTTGGTGAATGATGCTAATGAATAGTATTTTGGAAAGTACCTTCATAACTGCGTTTGACGGTTACGTTGGATTCTGCTCTGAGCCGTAAGGACCGAGACAGAAGGGACGATCGCGAGTGACTCTTTTTTGCCCTTCGGACCTATTTAGCGGAATATTGCTAAAGGGTTTTTTTGTTTACGCATTTTAGCGTAATTTTAATTCGGAAAAGGGGAATGAAGAGCCATGGCAGACAAACAGCCACTGAATATTGTCAAAATGAAAAAAATGAAAGTAGAGGGTGTGCCGCTGAGCATGCTGACTGCTTATGATTATCCTTCGGCCCGACTGGCCGAAGAAGCCGGAATTGATCTTATACTAGTCGGTGATTCACTGGGGAATGTAGTACTGGGATATGATACTACCCTGCCGGTTACGATTGATGATATGGTCTATCACACCCGATCAGTGACCCGGGGAGCGCAGCACACGTTTATTGTGGCAGATATGCCGTTTATGACTTATCACGGAAGTATTGATGAGAGTTTGCGCGGCGTACGACGTTTAATGCAGGAAGGCCGGGCTCAAGCCGTTAAGATGGAGGGCGGTTTGGAAATCTGCGCAACGGTAGCTGCTGTAGTTGCTGCAGGTGTACCTGTGCTGGGACATATTGGTCTTACCCCCCAGTCGGTGAATATGATCGGCGGTTACCGTATTCAAGGCAAGGATGCCAAAGATGCCCAGCGCCTGATGGATGAAGCAAAGGCTCTCGAAGCCGCTGGAGCTTTTGGTATCGTCTTGGAGCTGGTTACAGAGGAGGTTGCTGAAGCCATCTCCAAAGCAGTTAGTATTCCAACCATTGGAATAGGTGCAGGCCGATACTGTGATGGTCAGGTGTTGGTGTACCATGATTTGTTGCGTTACGCTTCTCCCTATCGGGAGAAACGATTCGTCAAAACCTACGCCGATATAGGAAACCAGATTCGTGAGGGCATCAGCCAATATGTTCGGGAAGTGAAAGAGCGGTCATTCCCGGACGAAAGCCATGTCTTTACGGCGGACGAAATTGTTCTGGAATCTCTATACGGCGCAGCCGAAAAAGGAGCGAAATAAGATGAGAGTAGTCAGAAGTGTAGAACATTTGCGTGAAGCACTTGAATATATGCGTCGAGGCGGCCATACGCCGATCGGTTTTGTACCCACTATGGGATTCCTGCATGAAGGACATGCGAGTCTCCTACGCCGAGCTGGAGAAATGAGCAATACGGTTGTCATGAGTATTTTTGTGAACCCCCTGCAGTTCGGTCCGGGTGAGGATTTCGAATCCTATCCGCGCGATGAGCGCCGTGATTTGGAGCTGGCGGAGCGAGAGGGAGTAGATATTGTATTTATTCCAACTGTGGAAGAAATGTATCCGCAGCCGATTCGCAGTAAGGTTTCCGTAGCGTCCCTAACTACTCAGTTGTGTGGGGCATCACGGCCTGGACATTTTGATGGAGTGACGACGGTTGTTAGCAAGCTGTTCAACATGGTACAGCCGGATTATGCTTTCTTTGGTCTGAAGGACGCGCAGCAAGTGGCCGTTCTGCGGCGGATGGTGTCTGATCTTAATATGAATGTGGAAATCGTTCCTTGCCCTATCGTTCGTGAAGGCGATGGACTTGCACTAAGCTCACGCAATGTTTATCTGTCTGAGGAGGAGCGCACTCAGGCCTTGGTTCTTTCTCGTTCCCTTCGTACTGCTCGAGAAGCTTTGGAGGAAGGGAAGGCCAGAACAGCCGCGGACATTCGTGAGCTGCTGGTGTCAGTGATCTCCTCCTCTCCTCTCGCTGTTATTGAATATGCAGAAATATTAACGTTTCCTGACCTTGAGGTGTTGGAAACGGACGATCTGCTGACGAATGTAGATGGAGAGATCATCATGGCGCTTGCCGTGAAGTTCGGCCGTACCCGTCTTATTGACAACAATGTATTTACTCCCAAGGAGGTTGCTACCCTTGTTTAGACATATGATGAAATCCAAAATTCACCGTGCAACAGTTACCGAAGCCAATCTGGAATATGTGGGCAGCATCACCATCGATGAGAATCTGATGGAAGCTGCTGATTTACTTGAAAATGAAAAAGTACAAATTGTTGATAACAATAATGGCTCACGTCTTGAAACTTACGTAATTCCTGGTCCACGCGGCAGTGGAGTGATCTGCCTGAACGGTGCGGCGGCTCGTCTAGTGCATCCAGGGGATACAGTTATTATTATTTCCTACGCCATGCTGTCTACAGAAGAGCTGGCGACACATAAGCCAACGGTTGTATTTGTGGATGAGAATAACAAGCCTGTTAAGCTGGCCGATCATGAGCTGCATGCCACGATTGCCTGAGACCCGACTTTAAGTCATGTAATGAATGGAAGGGATGAAAGGCACCCACTTAGCGAAAAATGAAGACAGGCAAGCTGAACTGATTTCATTTTCCGTAAGGGTGGGATGTCCCATGTTTCAACATTTATTTGCTGAAATGAACGAGATGCTCCAGGAGATCGTCACTGACTTCCCTACAGCGGAGGGTACCCGCCGGAATGAGCTTTTATGCAAGTACAACATGCTGCATAGACTTAGCGATAATGTAATGGACGAATGGCTGGTCTTTGCTGAGAAGCTGAGCAATTTCCGCGAACATACGGATTTGTCAGCTGAGCTTGAGGAGAAGGAGCCGGAGAAGGAAGCCCCTGAGCTTTCCATGGATTCTTTTGTCAGGGGACAAGGATATTACAAGCTGCTTATGTACCGGAAATGCATCGAGCAGTTTAAAGAAGTGATCCTGCGTTATCCGGATAGCCTCGCTGCCCGTTTGTATTTAGCGATGGCTTACTTGCAGGAAGGGGAAGGTGAGACGGCCTGGAATCATCTGGATCATATGCTGGCTTTAATCCGCGAGATTAAACTTAAGGCAATGATCTATAATGCTATGGGTTGTATTCGAGCCGCACAGGAGCGCTTTAATGAAGCTCAAGAGTTGTTCAGGCTCTCCCTGCAGCTCGATCCTGAACTTCCTGAGCCTATTGTCAATCTGGAGGTCTGCCGTCGCCGTGGAGGCAAGCTCCAATTCGGCAATCAACTTGTTTCGCTTTTGTAAGCATAAGCTTTTCCATTTAAGCGATGCATCCACTGAAGAAGCGGTGTGCATCGCCTTTTTTCGCAACTTCTGTTATGCTGATAAAGAGTCTCAAGTGAAAGGGATTAGAACTTATAATGAAATTTGCCGTGCTTGATTTTGAAACGACGGGAACCCAATCCGTGGGTGAAATTATCCAGGTTGGCCTTGCCATTATAGAAGAAGACCGGTCCATCTCCCGGGTTTATGGCTCCTTTGTCAAGCCCGGAGCGCCGATTCCTCCTTTTATAACGGGTCTGACCGGTATTACAGATACAGATGTACAGGACGCTCCAGCGCTGGAAGAGATGATGATGGAGCTCGTTCCACTGCTGGATGATGTTGTGCTTGTAGGGCATAATGTTGCTTTTGATTTCAGCTTTCTACAAAGTGCTTTAGACCGGTGTGGCTATCTGCCTTTTCAGGGGCGGATTCTGGATACGATTGATTTCCTCAAAATATGCTTTCCCTCCCTGACATCGTATCAGTTGGGAGCGGTCAGCGTAAGCTTTGGGGTTACGCATGAACGTCCGCATCAGGCGGACAGTGATGCGCTTGCAACCGCACTTATATTGCTGAAGTGTCTGGAGGAGTTGGATAGTCTTCCGCTGCTTACCATTCAGAGACTTAGTGAGCTCTTCAACGAAGAGGAAAGCGATCTGGGCTGGTATTTCGATGGTTTGTTGCGGGAACGTGAGATGGAAACCCTTCAACCTGAAGGTGATCTCACCTTCTATCGGCAGTTGGCGCTGGCTATAGGAGATTGGACCGAGCTTGCACCACCAAGAGATGAGCATGACGCTAATCCACTGGATAATCTCTCCTTTACTGATTATATGGAAGAGGTAACCAGGCGGCTTAAAGATACATTGCCCCACTACGAAAGCCGGGAAGCACAGGATATTATGATCACTGAGGTGATGACTGCGCTTGCTCAAGATAAACACTTGCTGATTGAAGCGGGGACGGGAACCGGCAAATCACTCGGTTATCTGCTTCCGGCTATATATCAGAGCGTGCGAAGTGGTCAAAAGGTCATGGTCAGCACTCATACCATTAATTTACAGGATCAATTACGTGAACGTGATATCCCTTTACTGACCAAGGTCATTCCATTTCCGTTCAAAGCTGCAATCTTCAAAGGAAGAGGGCACTATTTGTGTCTGCGCAAGTTTGAACATAAAATTAATAAGAAGGACTTTATAAGTCCCAGGGAAGATTCGCTTACAGCAGCTCAAATGATCGTATGGTTGACTCAAAGCGAATCCGGGGATGATGAGGAACTCAATTTGGGTGGCCGTGGTGGTGATTTCTGGGAGACTGTGGCCAGCGACACCGATTCATGTCTAGGACGCGCATGTCCTTGGTTCCGCAAGTGCTACTACCACCGTGCTAAACATGAAGCCGGTATTGCTGATGTAGTAATAACGAATCATTCCAAGCTATTCGCAGATGTGAAGGCTGGTCACCAACTGCTTCCTGCTTATGAGCATCTTGTTATTGATGAGGCACATCATTTGGAGGATGTCGCAGGCAAGCATCTCGGTATGAATATGAAGCATTTCACCGTGACGCATACGCTCTCACGTCTTTATAAGGATAGCCGCAACGGTCAACTCCCTGCACTTCGTCTGATGCTGCAATCTTCAGGCAGTGAGCAGGCCTCGGAATGGAGCGGAGTTATAGACAGGATTTATCCTGATTTACTCACCGTGAAGGAAACCTGGGATATGCTCACGGATAAGCTGTTCAGCCTTATGCCTGAGCGCAGTGATGCGTCTGCTGGCGAAGCTGGGCAATTAGTTCTGCGGCTGCTTCCTGGGAATAAACCTAAGACGTGGGAGGAGTTGGAGGCTCTAGAGAACGCCTTGAATCTCACTCTAACAGATATCATCCGCAAGGGTGACAAGATGCTGAATGAGATGCGTGATCAGGACGGACAGTCCTCCTCTGACAGTCTTGTGACCGATATCAGTGGTTTATTTAAGGATTTGGCTTCTATTCGTGAACAAGTGCGTTTCTTTATGGGAATGAATGACGACAATGTAGTATATTGGCTGGAGGCAAATGGTAATTATCGCAGCAAATCATTGCAACTCTATGCGGTGCCTGTGGATGTTAGCTCGCAGCTAAAGGAGCTGTTCTTCGATAAGAAGAGGAGTATTGTCCTAACTTCGGCTACGCTCTCTGTCGATAAATCTTTTCAGTTCATGATTGATAATCTGGGTCTGAATGGAGCTGTTGAAGAAGGACGCCTCATGACAGTGTTGCTACCCTCTCCATTCCGTTACCGGGAACAAGCGCTGCTCGTCATTCCGCGCGATTTTCCAAGTGTGAAAGGCAGTGTGGGGGATGCCCGCTTTGTGGATATGCTAGTGCAGTCACTTGCTGAAGCGGCAGTGGTCACCCGTGGGCGGATGCTTGTGTTGTTCACCTCTTATAAGATGCTTCGCCAAGTGTACGAGCCGCTTAAAGAAGCTCTGACTTCGCAAGAGATTACAGTGCTGGGCCAAGGAGTGGAAGGTGGGAGCAGGAGCAAGCTGATCCGCCGTTTTCAGGACAGCACAGCTTCAGTGCTGCTCGGTACGAGTAGCTTCTGGGAGGGGGTAGATATTCCGGGTGAGGCATTGACCTGTCTTGCCATCGTCAGACTGCCGTTTCAGCCGCCGAACCATCCGCTCGCCGAGGCGAAGGCTGAGCTGCTGCAGGCTCAGAAGAAGAATCCGTTCATGAAGCTGTCTGTCCCACAAGCAGTCATTCGCTTCAAGCAGGGTTTTGGTCGTCTGGTGCGCACGGCTCAGGACCGCGGAATTGTTATTGTATATGATACCAGAGTTATTGAATCTTATTATGGGAAGTATTTCCTTTATTCACTACCAGGCCCCAAGATGGAGCATATGCTTACTGATCAAATGGTTCCTCGTATTGCTGAATGGCTGGAAGAAGGCGGCGTTAACTAAAACGTCGCCAATTCCGTTGATGAGAATCAACAATATAGGAACTGTATTTTAAATTAGGAGGAGAAAACATGAAATCGGATAATAAAATATCGGAGGCTGTGGTTCGCAGGCTGCCAGTGTACCTGCGTTTCCTGAATGATCTCCAAAAACGTGAAATTCCCACAGTTTCTTCTCAGGAGCTTGGTCAAAAATTAGATCTTAACCCGGCTCAGATCCGCAAGGATCTGGCTTATTTTGGCGATTTTGGCAGAAAAGGGATTGGTTACGACGTATCCTATCTCATTGAGAAGATCCGCCACATCTTGAAGTTGGACCAGCAAATTAACGTAGCTCTGGTAGGTGCCGGTAATCTCGGACATGCGTTGTCCAATTACAATGCTTACTTGAAAGACACGATGAAGATAACAGCGGTGTTTGACTCCTTTGCACCCAAGGTAGGTCAACAAATTCACTCCTTGACCGTTCAACCTATGGAAGAACTGGAAAGTACCATCCGCAAGCAGGGAATCCGCATCGGGATTATTACTGTTCCGGATTTTGAAGCACAGAATGTGGCTGACATTTTGGTTGCATCAGGAATCGAAGCGATTCTGAATTTCGCACCGGTTATTTTGAAGACGCCTTCTTATGTGCGCATTCATGCGGCTGATTTTACTACGGATTTGCAGAGTCTGGCCTATTATTTACAAGATGGAAGGGAAGAGATTGAAGATGGCAAACAATAAGACTGTTATCAAAAATGGGCGTTTTCTCGTACCGGGAGCAATTAAGCCTGTTCTGAGTGGGTATATGACTATAGAAGATGATTTAATCTCTTACATAGGTGAAGAGGAACCCCTGTCTGAAGAGGGTGTACAAATCGTTGACGGTAGTCGCCTCCTGTTTATGCCGGGACTTGTGAATACACACGGACATACAGCGATGTCCTTGCTGCGCGGATACGGAGATGATCTGGCGCTGCAGGTATGGCTTCAGGAGAAAATGTGGCCGATGGAAGAGAAGTTCACTGGAGACGATGTGTACTGGGGCACTTCACTATCTGTGCTGGAAATGTTGAAAGGTGGCACAACCACTTTCCTGGATATGTATGATCATATGGACCGGGTTGCCGAAGTTGTTGAGCTATCAGGCATTCGTGCTGTTCTGATGCGTGGAGTAATTGGTCTGTGTTCTGAAGAGGTGCAGAATCAAAAGCTTGCAGAAGCTATTGCGTTTGCCCGCAACTGGCACGGCAAGGCTGAGGGTAGAATCACAACTATGATGTCGCCACACGCACCGTACACTTGCCCACCGGACTTTTTTGTGAAGTTTGTGCAAGCAGCTCATGATTTGGATTTGCCGATGCACACACATATGTCGGAGACGAAACGCGAAGTGGAGCAGAACATAGCGGATTACGGCTTGCGGCCTGTAGCGCATCTGGAGAAGCTGGGTATGTTCACTCGCCCATCACTTGTAGCGCATGCTGTTCATCTGAACGATGAAGAAATCGGAATTCTATCCCGCCATAATGTGGGCGTCTCCCATAATCCCGGTAGCAACCTGAAGCTGGCCAGCGGAGTGGCTCGCGTTACAGATCTCCTTAATGCAGGTGTAAAGGTATCCTTAGGTACGGATGGCGCAGCAAGCAATAATAATCTGGATATGTTCGAGGAAATGCGGCTTGCAGCACTCATTCATAAAGGTGTAAGTGGTGATCCAACAGCTGTACCTGCTCCACAAGCCATGCGTATGGCTACGGAGTATGGGGCAAAGTCGATCTTTCTAGATAAGGTGGGCAGACTTGCTGCTGGAATGAAAGCAGATTTCATTGCACTGGATATTGACCAGCCCCATCTGCTGCCGCACACGGATTTGCTCTCTCATGCTGTCTACTCAGCCAGTGCCAGAGATGTGGAGCATGTCTGGATCAATGGCAAGCAGGTTGTGAAGCACGGTGAATGTCTGACGCTTGATGAGGAAGCCATCTGCCGCAAGGCACAGGAATCCTTTGAGGGTCTGTTGAAGCGGTAACTGACATGTACTTCTTAGTTGTCTGAACTAAATATACGAAAGGAAGCTGCAGCTTGAAGAATAGGAGAAAATGGATCCTGCTGGGCTCGGCCCTCATTCTGCTCCTTCTGGTCGGACTTAGTCAGTTCTATGCCTACATCATGAAAGATCAATGGAACGAGCGGGACGCCGCTGAGGACGTTGCCAGAACGCGTACCGGACTGACAGAGGTATCGAAGGCACAGAAATCAGTGTGGGATGAAAACTCGGTGTATTGGGTTCTTACGGGGAAGAATGAAGCTGGAACCGCGATGATGGTCTGGGTACGCTTTACAGTAGAGGGTAAGGTTGCTGATGGCGACAACGCCGTTTACGGGGAAGAACTGAGTAAGGGAACCTCAGAGCAGCAAATTCGCGCAATTATCACTGCTCAGTTGCCGGATATTAAGATTGAGCGGCTGCTGCCGGGCGTATATAACGGAGAGTATGCTTGGCAGCTCTTCTATGAGCAGGGCAAACGTTACTATTATCAATTCTACCGTTTTTCTGATGGAAGTCCGATTGGAGAAGGCTACAGTCTGCCTAATCGTTAAGTTGTGAGACAACTGAGGAAATATTCCACGTTAAAGTACACAACGTCAAAACAGCAAGTCACCCATAATTGGGAGACTTGCTGTTTTTTTGATTTTTCCGTCTGCCACTAGTAGTATTGTAATTAGATCAATCTCTGTAATATCCTGCGGATTTATGTATATCCAATAGATAGATCAAAATATATCTTGATTAGGAAGATTCGAGAACGATGCTGTCGATAATAGCTGAAAGGAGAGCCTCAAATAGGAAGGAATTAGTATTAAAAATTTTAAATAAATTCACATCTTCTTCCGATTTCGTATATACACCTATGATATACTATTACTTGTATTGATGCATGCCTAAGAGCATGCTAGTCTCGGATTAGCGCTGGACACGCTATTATTAATCGTTCTTAAATCTATTGATTGTGATCTTTGAGAGGAGGACGTTTCTTGAAATTGCGTATTGTTCCTGTACTGCTAACGTCACTGCTGTCGGCTGCCCTGTTGTTCGGTGGGTGGTTTCTATATCGTCAGTTTGTCATTCAAGAGCCGCTCCAAAAGATTGTGGCAGGATACCAAGGTGTTAACAGTTCACATATTACTATTAACCGTAACGAGGTCACATTGAAACTGGATTTGCAGCCGGGCACGAAATTGCGTGAACTGGTTCAATATGTGTCTACCGAAGGGAAGTCAGTAATCGGTGCTCGTACACTGAAGCTTGATGTTGATCAGCATTCCAACACATTAATAGATGAATATTGGGATAAAGCCATGTTCTCGGTTGCAGAAGCAATGGAAAGCCGAAAGTATACACTAATACCTGCTAAACTTGATGGATTGAAGGAGCAATACTCGAAATATAACGATGTGATCGCTACGACGGAAATCGACGACAATAATGTCTATGTAAGCTTAAGTGTCGGTAAAGAGAGCAAATTCATCATTTTACCGCGACAACCGGGAACGATGGGGGTATGGAATAATGCCTAAGTGGTTGAAAGAAGCTTTTGTGGGATTTATTCCTGTATTGTTGATTTTCATGGCGTTTATTGGTGTTAATATTTTTCCTATAGTTATCGCCGGAGGAATGGTCGGTGCACTTCTACTTATTACCCATTTACGTGGCGGCATGACCGTGAGTGCCGGAGCGGAGAAAAAACGTAAGAAGAACGGACCATCCAAGCTTACCTTTGATGAAATTGGCGGTCAGGATAGTGCAAAGCAGGAACTCCGTGAAGCGCTGGATTTTCTGATCCGACACGAAGAAATCAGTAAATTCGGGATTCGTCCACTAAAAGGCATCTTGCTTACAGGCCCTCCGGGAACCGGTAAGACGTTAATGGCTAGAGCCGCAGCACATTACACGAATTCTGTATTCGTAGCTGCAGCGGGCAGTGAGTTTGTGGAAATGTATGTTGGTGTGGGTGCCGGACGTATTCGTGATTTATTCAAGGATGCCCGCGCTCGGGCGGTTAAGGAAAACAAAGAAAGTGCCATTATTTTTATTGATGAAATTGATGTTATCGGCGGCAAGCGCGAGGGTGGTCAGCAGCGTGAATATGATCAAACTTTGAATCAGCTGTTAACCGAAATGGACGGCATATTTAATAACGAAGCTCCGCGTATTCTGCTGGTTGCAGCAACGAACCGTAAAGAAATGCTCGATACAGCACTGCTGCGTCCGGGGCGGTTTGATCGTCACATTCAAGTGGATATGCCTGATAAAAAAGGTCGTAAATCGATTCTTGATCTGCATGCCAAGAACAAGCCGCTGCGTGACGATGTAAGCCTCGACAAAATTGCCGAGGAAGCTTATGGCTTCTCCGGTGCCCAGCTCGAAAGTGTCATGAATGAGGCGGCCATCTATATGATGCGCGAAAACCTGATAGAAGTAGAGCAACGCCATCTGTCGATGGCCATTGACAAGGTGATGATGGGCGAGAAGACGGACCGTGAAACCAATCATGAAGAAAAGAAACGGGTCGCTATTCATGAATTGGGACATGCTATCATGGCCGAGATGCTACGTCCCGGAAGTGTCAGCCAGGTTACACTGACTCCGCGTGGAGAAGCACTGGGATATGTTCGTCATAATCCGCAGGAAGAGCAGTATTTGTATACCAAGAATTATTTGGAAGATCAGATTATGATCGCTCTTGGTGGAGCCGCCGCTGAAGTAATATTCTACGGTGGGCGAAGTACCGGTTCCCGTGGAGACTTTGATCAGGCGCTGAATATTGTGGAGACGATGATGAAATCAGGACTAACCTCACTGGGGATTGCGAATCTGCAAATGGTCACCACGGAAGAGCTTATGAAAGAGAATAGTAAAATATTGGATGAACTGATGGCTCGTACGCATGAGCTGCTGGAGAAGCAGAGAAATGTGTTCGATTACTCCCTTGACATCTTAATGAAGGAAGAAGTCCTCTCTGGAGAGCAATTTCGTTGTCAATTTAGTGACAGTGTCCTTTTACCGGCATAATTCTTTATGCCGGTTATTTTTTTTTACTTTTCAGACATGCTAAGATATCATTATATGTCGGGCTATATAAATCTTTACGACAGACAAGGTACAATACAAAAGTATAGATACCTGAAAGGATGGAGACTTTTTTATGAATTTTAAGAAAATTGGTGTCATCGGCGGTGGCACGATGGGACAAGGTATTTCCGAAATGCTAGCAGCCAAGGGTTTGGATGTAATGCTGGTGGAGAAAACAGAGGAACGATTAAACTATTCTTATGAAATGATCGAGGCAAGCCTTGATAAACAAATGGAGAAATGGGCGATTACTGCAGCTGAGAAGAAGCTAATCCTTAGCCGTATCGAAAAAGTGACACATTTCGCTGAGCTTAGCTCTTGCGATATGGTCATCGAAACCATTACCGAAGATTTGGAAGCAAAACAAAAAGTATTCAATCAGCTCGATCAGGTGTGTCCGAGCCATGTTATTCTTGCCAGCAATACGTCAACGCTTAGCTTGACGGAACTTGCAAGCTCTACAATATATCCGGAGCGCGTAATCGGTATGCATTTCATATATCCAGTAGCCAAAGTGGATCTTGTTGAAATTGTACGTGGACTGAAAACCTCAGATGCTACTTTTGAAGACACGAAAGCCTTTGTTGATGAGATTGTTGAGAAAAAAGGCGTAATGATCTATGAATCCCCGGGATTTGTAACTTCACGTCTTATTTGTCTGTTCATCAATGAAGCTATGCATGTGCTGCAAGAGGGCGTTGCTACAGCGGAAGATATTGATGACGCTATGCGCATGGGCTACCAATTCCAATATGGACCGCTTGAAATGGCTGACCATTTCGGCCTTGATTCGGTGCTGGCTGCGTTGGAACGGATGTTCCGCGAGTTTGGCGAACTGAAATATCGTCCTTCGACCATTCTCAAAAAGATGGTGCGTGCAGGACAGCTGGGTATGAAGTCAGGCGAAGGATTCTTCAAGTACGACAAGGATGGTGACCGTGTATGAATATTCTAGTTATTAACTCAGGCAGTTCTTCACTTAAATATCAGCTTTATAATATGACCGATGAATCTGTTCTGGCTAAAGGTTTGGTAGAACGCATTGGGATGGATTCCTCTATTCTGACTCATAAACCAACTGGTAAACAGGAAGTAACAGAAGTAAGCGAAATCCTGGAGCACAATACAGCGATTCGTAAAGTTCTTGCTTGTCTGACAGACAAAGTACATGGAGTTCTGGAATCTACAGATGAGATTAATGCTGTAGGCCACCGTGTTGTACACGGCGGAGAATTCTTCAAGGAGTCATCGATTGTAGATGCTGACGCCAAGACAAAAATCCGTCAATTGATTGACCTTGCACCGTTGCATAACCCCGCAGCTATGATGGGGATTACAGCAACTGAAATCAACATGCCTGGTGTACCGCAAGTGGTTGTATTTGATACTGCGTTCCATCAAACAATGCCTGAGAAGGCCTATATGTATGCTATTCCGAGAGTGCTGTACAATAAATACAAGGTTCGCCGTTATGGCGCACACGGCACATCCCATGATTTCGTCAGCAAGGCTGCAGCAGAATATCTGGAGCTTCCGCTGAATGATCTGAAGATCATTACCTGTCACATCGGTAATGGTGCCAGCGTGACGGCAGTTCAAGGTGGAGTATCCGTAGATACCTCTATGGGAATGACACCATTGGAAGGATTAATGATGGGTACGCGTAGTGGCGATCTTGACCCGGCAATTGTCCCTTATGTAATGAATAAGATGGAGCTGTCCGTAGGCGAGGTTAACTCTATGCTTAACAAACACAGTGGTCTCTTGGCCATTTCTGGCTCCAGCAGCGACATGCGTGATATTATTGAAGGTGCAGAGAAAGGCGAGCCAAATTCTATGCTTGCTTTTGAAATGTATGAATACCGTCTGCGTAAATATATCGGTTCTTACGCTGCAGCCATGAACGGTGTAGATGTGATCGTATTTACAGCTGGTGTTGGCGAGAATGCGGCACTATTGCGTGAAAAAGTACTGAATAATCTGACTTTCCTTGGAATTGAACTGGATCCTGCAGCTAATAAAGTTCGCTCTGGCGATCCGCGCCGTATCTCTACGGCTAATTCCAAGGTACAGGTGCTTGTAGTGCCGACAAACGAAGAGCTTGTCATTGCACGCGATACACACCGTATTGTGCAAGGAATTAATAGTTAATTCAGAGGAGAGATCAGCAGGCATGGCTAACAAGAGTGTTATCAAGAACGTGAATGAACATGTCGGAGAAAGTGTTGTTATCGGTTGTTGGGTAAATAACAAACGTTCCAGCGGCAAAATTCAGTTCCTGCAGCTTCGCGATGGTACGGGTTATATTCAGGGTGTTGTAGTGAAATCGGAAGTATCTGAGGAAGTATGGAATGATGCCAAGAGCCTCACTCAGGAAAGCTCCTTATATGTGACCGGAATCATTCGCGAAGAACCCCGCAGTAATTCGGGCTTTGAAATGACAGTAACCGGAATAGAGATTTATCATTTAACCGAGAACTATCCCATTACTCCGAAGGAGCATGGCGTTGACTTTTTGATGGACCACCGTCATCTCTGGCTTCGTTCTGTGAAACAGCGGGCAGTGCTGGTTATTCGTGCGGAAATTATTCGGGCGATTCAGCAGTATTTTGATACGAATGGATTTACACTTGTAGATCCACCGATTTTGACCCCTACCTCAGCAGAGGGAACAACCAACCTGTTCCACACGAAGTATTTTGAAGAAGATGCCTATTTGACGCAAAGTGGACAGTTGTATATGGAAGCTGCGGCAATGGCACTGGGCCGTGTATATTCTTTCGGACCTACCTTTCGTGCGGAGAAATCGAAGACGCGCCGTCACTTGATCGAGTTCTGGATGATTGAGCCGGAAATGGCTTTTACCGATCACGAAGAAAGTCTGCAGGTTCAAGAGGAGTTCATCAGCTATATTGTGCAATCTGTACTGACGAACTGCCGCGCCGAGCTTGAGGCGGTTGGCCGCGATACATCCAAGTTGGAGCTGATCAAAGCGCCTTTCCCGCGCATTACCTATGATGATGCGATCAAGTTCCTGAATGAGAAGGGTTTTGAAATCGCTTGGGGTGAGGATTTTGGTGCGCCACATGAAACAGCGATCGCTGAAGAGAATGATACGCCTGTATTTATCACTCACTATCCGGCATCATTTAAAGCCTTCTACATGAAGCCGCATCCGGATCGTCCGGAAGTGGTATTGTGCGCGGATATGATCGCTCCTGAAGGTTACGGAGAGATTATTGGTGGTTCGCAGCGTATTGATGATCCGGCGTTGCTGGAAGAACGCTTTAAAGAACATAATCTTTCAATGGACTCATACAAGTGGTATATGGATCTGCGTACTTATGGATCTGTGCCTCACTCGGGTTTCGGTCTTGGACTTGAACGCACAGTGGCCTGGATTTGTGGTCTAGACCATGTGCGCGAGACCATTCCGTTCCCTCGTACGTTGTATCGTCTCTACCCGTAAGGGAACCAAAGGGGGACGCACATGGACGGCAAAGAATGGACTAACTGGGGCGAAGGAGTCTCCTTCGGCTTGGAGAACGGGATGGCCGTCATTCCTTACGCACTACTGAAGCATTACCGGAAGCTGGGTTTAGGCGGCAGTGAGGCTATGCTGCTGATCCATCTACTATCTTTTCGGCAGGTGGAGGGCATTGAGTTCCCTTCTCTGGAGGAGCTGCAGGTCGTAACTGGCCGCAGCATCACCGTGATTGCGGGAGAATTGCAGAAGCTCATGAAGGAAGGTTTTCTCAGCATCGATGGAGATAATGACGAGCTGAGAGACATTCATTATGAACGCTACAATTTTACCGGATTATACGGAAAGTTGGGTGCTTTTCTGGCGCAAGCAGCAAAAGAGAATGCACAGGAGGTTAAGGACAAAGGAGCCGGTAATTCACCGGGTCTCCGAGCCGCCGCCCATTATTCCGGAGCAACTGCTCCAGAGGGTGGATACGGCAGGCCTACCTCACCTACACAGAGTAAGGATGATGAAGAAAGCCGCAGCTTATTCAGTATTTTTGAGAAGGAATTCGGGCGTCCGTTGTCTCCAATGGAATGTGAGACCATCTCCAATTGGGTTGATCAGGACCGGTACCCGGAGGAGCTGATTCTGTTAGCTCTGAAGGAATCGGTATTTGCGGGGAAGATTCATTTCCGCTATATTGACCGGATCTTGCTGGAATGGGCCCGTAACCGCGTCAAGAATGCTCAGGATGTGAAGAACCATTCGCAGAAGTTTCGCGGTGGCGGAAGATAGATTGTATAAGAAATGATTGATATAAACAGAAGAACCGTATTGTCCTGGGCAAGTTAGCTAAGGATGGCACGGTTCTTCTGGCATTATCATACATAAAATCACAAATTCAAAAGGAGCATGAAAAGTATGGAATTATACATTACTAATAAATCCACTACTGCTGACAAAACCTATGTGAGAGATAAAATTTTCGAGTTTAACTTCATGCATTTTCCGAGTGAGTTAAGAGGCAGATATCAAGAGGTGAACCTGTGTTTGAACTTTAAGCTTTCAAGCTCTGGATTTCTATAAAAAGTTAGGTTATGAAGTGTATGGAACGATTAATAATGCGGGTGGTTATTCGCATTACTATCTGAAGAAGGATATTTGAGGTTTGATGTTTAAAAGTAGACAGTAAAAAGGTGTTCGGACGCCATGAGCCTCGAACACCTTCTTACTGTCTAAATCCTATTTATACATGGAGATTATGATTCTGTCTCCTTGTTCTATACGGACGGAACCTTTTTCTTGAAAATGAGCACTAACGGGAGCATGCAGACCAGTAGTAAAGTGACCAACAGGAATACGTGATGTACACCGTACGTAACAGCTGCAGTAGATTCAGCGACTGCAGCTGTTGTACCGGAATAACTGATGGTTCTCCACGTATAATAAGCGGTCAATATCGCAATAGATAGGGAACCCATACACTGGCGTACCCAGCTGGTCATAGATGTCGCATAACCAATCAGAGAGTCAGACACGCCCGAGAGTCCGGCATTCATCAGCGGCATGGAGGAGAAGGCGATCCCAATGTTACGAGTAACGGTCCAGAGAATAACCGTACCGCTACTGGTATCTACGTTAATGTGGGAGAGCATCCAGGTTGCCAGGATCATAAGCGAGATTCCGGTACCTGCCAGCTTCATGGGACCCAACTTCGTATAAAGCTTGCCTACCAGCGGGAGAAGCAGCACCGTAATAACGGATGAGGGCAGCATAATGAGTCCGGTATCGGCTGCTCGAAGACCTTGCGCCGTCTGCAGAAAGTAAGGCACGAAATAAACTACCGCAAATAAGGCAGCATTGATCAGGCCGAGCATTAGAACACTGATGGCATATGGACGATAACGAAAGACACGAAATTCCAGCAGCGGGTTATCTGCATGCAATTGGCGTCTGACAAAAAGAACCAGCAGCAATATTCCTACCGCTAGCAGCAGAAGTGTTTTGATATTCAGGAGCCCCCAGGCCGAGGCTCTGCTAAAGGAGAGCAGCACGGTAAAGCTGCCTGTGCTGGAGAGCACTGCACTGAGTTTATCCAGCCTTTTTGAATGGTCTCCAACACTTGCTGGCACATAACGGAGCACCAACACAATGGACAGGATCAGCAGCGGCATATTTAGTAAGAATAGCCAGCGCCAGCTCAAATATTGCAGGCAGATGCCGGAAACGACCGGTCCCAGTGCGGGGCCAAGCCACCCGGCGGCTTCCCATAGGCTGACTGCCATAGGCTGCTGTTTACGATCCACCGTACGGTAGAGCAGCGTAAGGGTGACCGGGAGCATCAAGCCGGCACAGCCCCCTTGAATAACCCGCGCCCCAATCAAAGAGAGAGGGCTCCAGGCCAGCGAACAGAGCAGCGAGGCCAGAGAGAATCCAATCAGGGTAGTGGCGTAAACTTTTTTATTGCCATAACGGGAGATGAGAAATCCGGCCATGGGTGAGCCGATTCCGATAGCCATCATGTAGCCAGTGAGCGCCCACTGCACGATGGACATGTCGGAATGGAAGGCCTTGATCAATGTAGGGACGGCCAGATTGACCGTGCTGGTATTCAGATTGGATATGAACACACTGCAGAAGACTGCAGTCATGATCGGCCATAAGGGCACACTAGCAGTGCTTGGTGAAAGTGACTTCAACTCATTACAGCTCCTTAGTGGACATGACGCTATTCATAATATTGTGGAGCCAGTTTGGCGGTCTGGATGAAGTTGGGATCATGCAGCGGGAACAAAGTGCTGCTAGGTTCGGCCGCCAATGACTTCAAGCGGAGGATCGACGCCAGCGCTTGCTCATCATCGCTAGATGAACCTGGCAGAATTTCCTGCTCAAAGTTTTCCAGAAAATCGCCTGCATCAAAAGTAAGCACCAGACGTTCACCGCTCGGTAAGGTTATAAGTGCCGATTGATGTCCCGGCGTATGTCCTGGTGTGGAAAGGAGCAATACGCCGGGGGCTAGTTCATAATCCCCTTCAATAAGCTGCCAATGGAGATCTGGAAAGCTATAGTCTTCTATGATATTTCCCAGTAGCGGCGGTGTATGGAGTGCGTATTCAATCTCTGCTTGCTGGGCAATGATTGTCGCATGGCGGAAAAGCTTAAGGTAGCCTGTATGATCCGCATGCATATGTGATAGCACCACGTGCTTGATGTCTTCTGGTTGAATGCCGAGCTCCTCTAGCTGCCCAATGAACGAGTGAGACGGTCCAACCACAGGCAACGTAGTCCAGCCGCGGTCAGTATAATATTCTTTTGCCAGCGCCGGATCATGAATCCTTGCTGCATCGATACCTGTGTCGAATAGAATCCAGCCGGAGTCCGTGTCAGCTAGATAAGCGCAGATTGGTTCGGCAATGATGATGCGGTTATCTCCACCACGGACGGAGATGCCCCGGGGCAGAATTTCGAAGCCGCACAGCAGTACATAGAATCTTTTAACAGAAGTGTTGGTTATCATAGACATAAAGACCCCAATCCTTTGAAAATTAGGAATGCAGAAGATCAACAATTTCTTTCTTGATCTTGATGAACGGCTCAGAGTCCTTAAGCTCCTTATTCTGCCGCATCTCCATCGGGATTTCGATTTCTCTGACGATCCGGCCGGGCCGGCTCTTCATCACATATAGCCTTTCTGACAGAAAGATGGCTTCCTCAATATCATGGGTAATAAAAAGAATCGTGGCTTTCTCATGTTTTTGAATATTAAGCAACAGCTCTTGCATATCGCCCCGGGTCTGGGCATCCAGCGCCGCAAACGGCTCGTCCATTAACAGCATTTCAGGAGAGTTGGCAAGTGCTCTGGCGATGGCGACTCGCTGTTTCATACCGCCAGACAGCTGTTTTGGATAGGTATCGGCGAAATTCACGAGATTCACGAGCTCCAGATATTTGTCAGAGATCTCTTTGCGTTTCTTGCGTGGTACATTTCTTAGGGAAAGCCCAAATTCAATATTGTCACGGACGGATAACCAAGGGAATAGCGTATAGGATTGGAATACGACTCCCCGATCTGCGCCAGGTCCTTCAATCTCTCTGCCCGATATTGAGGCAGATCCGGAGGATGCATCCTCCAAACCAGCCAGAATTCGCAGGATGGTAGATTTACCGCAGCCCGAAGGGCCCACAAGCGTGACAAATTCATTCTCGTAAATATGAGCATTGACATGATCGAGTGCGAGAAAGCTCTCTTTTTTAGTTACATAACTTTTGGATAAGGAGTTTACGATGATTTTACGGTTTCTGGTCTTGTCGGATGTACTCATCTTATCGGCCTCCTTCTGCCCAAGGGAACAGTTTCTTGTTCATCAAAGCGAATAGTCGGTCGATGATAAGACCCAGCAGCCCGATAACGAGAATCCCGAGGAAAATAACTTCAGTCTGCATATAGCGCTGTGCACGCATGATCATGAATCCGAGACCGGAGCTAGTGGCGAACAGCTCGGCTGCTACCAAGTAAGACCAGGCCCAACCCATAATCAGGCGCATGGTGTTCATCAGATCCGGCAGTAGTGCTGGAAACAGCACCTTGCGGAGAACCTGAAATCTACTGGCTCCCAGTGTGTACGAGGCTTGAAGCAGCTCTCCAGAGACGGATTTGGCATTGTCTGCGACCATTAGCACCATCTGGAAAAAGCACCCGACGAAAATAACGGATATCTTAGCAGATTCACCAAGTCCGATCCACACTATAATCAAAGGAATAAACGCTGTTGCCGGCATATAGCGGATAAATTCGGTAACAGGCACGAAGATGGCTTCAGCGATTTTGAAGGTGCCAGCTAGTATGCCGATCGGAATGGCGAGCAGACAAGTTATTAAATACCCCATGAGTACACGGTAAAAGCTGATCCATACATACCCCCAAAAGTCACCACTTTGTACGTTTGTGACCATGCTAGCCCATACTTTTCCCGGAGAAGGCAAGAAAGTAGGGCTGACCAGATTGCCATAGCTTAGCAAGCTCCATAGGGCGAGGATTCCGACAAAAGTGGCGACAACAGTGATCATGTATACCTTGCGGCTAATTTCGCCGCGGATTTTGAACAGTTGATGTTTCTTCTTTTTTTGCATCTGGTTATAACTCCCCTCCATTAAACGACTTCTCTAAAGTGATGTCTTCTTTGCTGATCCCCAAGCTTCAATCAGGGGCACCATCTCATCGGAGTTGGTTTTAGACGCGTGCTGGAGATAGGTGATTGCGTTCAGGGAGGCTTCATGAGCTTCATCGCTGGAGCCCCGGCAACCGTCATGCACTACGCGAATATAATAATCATGCTGATGGGCATCCACGGCAGTATAATGCACACAGACATCGGTATAATAGCCACCAATAATCAATGTTTGGATATTAAGACCTCGAAGCAGAATATCCAGGTCGGTTCCGAAGAAGCAGCTATATCGGCGTTTGATATTCGTATGTTCACCATCGATAGGCTGTAAGCGGTCAATAATATCAATGTATTCAGAGCCTTCGAGACAGTGGATATTCTCAGTTCCGTCTAGCTCGCGTCCGTAATCAACCATTTCCTTACGATGAATCTCTTGAAAAAATATAACGGGCATTTCAGCTTTTCTTGCTGCTAGCAGTACCCGTTCCAATGCGTCAACCGAAGCTTCGACATCTTTGGCGGGTGAGCGGTAAATCCCTTTCTGTGGATCGATCATAAGCAATGCCGGATTCCCAACTATTTTACGTGTTTCCTTATCCATTTCTAAATCAGTCCCCCAATTAATTGTGTTATCAAGCAACATTCGCTTGGATTTTGTACTACTCGTATAGGAAGCCGTTAATAATTCCTGCGGAATCAACTTTTTCGGTTAGAATCTTTTGATCCAAAAAGAATGCAGAGAAGCCATCCATAGTTGTTTCCCATTCAGCTTTGTTATCAACGAGCATCGTTTTTGAAGCTGCGGAGGTCGTAAGATCCAGCGTTGTAATGGTGCTCTCTACTGCAGGAACATCCATCCCTAATGCATCAGCTACAATTTTCTTGCCTTCATCTGTAGTGTTGAACAATTCAAGACCTTCATTAAAGGACTCGACCATAGCTTTTACCGCATCCGGGTGCTCGTCGATCATGCTTTTCTTCACCACCAATGCATCTACTATCAAGTTTGGTGCTTCGGCAGTGGAATACAGCAGGTGCCCGCCTTTAGCGGCAGCTTCTGACAAGTAAGGCTCCCAAGTAACCGCGGCATCGACTTGGCCAGCCATAAAGGTTGAGCCAGCTAGATTGTTGTTCATATTGACAATTTCCACATCGGATTCTTTTAGGTTAGCAGTCTGCAGAGCGTTCAGCAGTAGGAAGTGGGCAACCGAACCGATGGATACAGCAACGCTTTTGCCTTTCAATTGATCCAATGAAGCGATATCAGCGTTAGCAATAATACCATCTGCTCCTTTGGATCTGTCGATTACGGCAATAACCTGTACTGGATCTTTCGGATCTTCTTTAGCTTTCATTTGTACGACAGCATCCAGTGATTGAACTACAGCGTCGAGCTTGCCGGACATAAATGCGTCTCTCGTATTGCCTTCCATTTGTACAAACTCTACATCAACGCCTTTGTCAGCAAAAATCTTTTTCTCATTGGCAACAATAGCACCTGCGGAGCCGAGCCAAGGACTGAAGCCGAAGCGGATGGTTACATCGTCTGCTGCTGGTGCAGCTGAAGAAGTGACCTCTGCGCTTGGTGAATTCGTAGCAGCCGCATTATTTGCTGCAGTATTAGAAGTGTCATTACCACAGCCGGCAAGGACAAGCAGAGAGGACATGGCAAGCACGAAAAATCCTGTTGTTTTGTTAGTTTTCATTTTTGTAACCTCCGTTTAATTGTATTATTTACGTAGTGTTTTCTTTAATTCTAGGTCTTGCTCTCTGTCCTCCCTTATTTATGAAAAAATTAAAAACCCGGAAGATTATATGAAATAATCTCCCGGGTTTTTATCCCTCCGTGTCACAGGAGTATCGAAATACGCTCTGTGGTTTACTCTCGGACCTGTCCCTGTTGTCAGGCGGAACCCTAGTAAACTGTTTTATATTTGATTTATGTTACGTATACTAACACAGAATAAAATAATTTGACAAGGTTTTATTGAAAATTACTGAAAAATATGCTGAAAAGTGATGAAAGTTGTTGATAATAGTCGTTTTAACTACCTAAACCAAACTATTGTTTGACACTTCAAAGAAATGAATGTTATATTAACTCACGTTAATAATAATTGAATATTTAGTCTACTAGGGTTCCGTCGGTGTCTGTGCCGAGTCTGGTCCGAGAGTAGACAGTTCCCCTGCAGGGGGAGCGGACACGGAAGGATAAAAACCTGGGAGATATCATCAAGACATTAGTCTTGTGATGTCTCCTTTTTGTTTTTCCATAATAGAAAGATAGGGGATGAGCGGAATGAAACTACAAGATATATGGAGTGAAATGATGCATCCGGGTGGTAAATGGTCCGGCAAAATTGGCCGGGGTAAGCAAATACGCTTTACGGCCATGGAACCGGGGGCGAATGTCTCACTGATGCTGTTCAATGCCTTTGATTTAACGGAGCACTTCAATATGCCAGATACACTGAAAGCGCAGCATACCGCCCACCTAACCCAAGGAAATGTGCTGATGAGCGATAATGGCCGTGTGTTGGCGAGTATAATCCTGGATGATCTGGGCTGGCATGATCCTATTGGAGGTTATATCCTACGTTCGGTGACGGAGGCGAAATATGGTGTGAGCCGTTATCAAGAACAACGCAATGATCGCTTTCGCAGCGGACAGGATAATTTGGCTACAGAACTTGTGCGCAACGGTTTGGGTGTTAGGGATCTGTCACCTGTGGTAAATCTATTCTCCAAAGTATTCTGCGATGAAGAAGGCAATCTGCATTTTGAATCTGGACACTGCACAGCTGGTGCGAGCATTACCCTGCGTACTGAAATGGATGTTCTGCTGCTGGTATCCAACACACCTAATCCATTAGATACAAGTACTGCTTATCCTTCCGTTCCTGTGAAAATAGAAGTTCTTCCAGCCGCACCGGTAGATGCTCATGATGAATGTGTGAATTACTGTCCGGAGAACCGCCGGGCATTTGAGAATACATGGGACTACTATAAGCTTCAGCACTGAGGTATTCATTATAAAGATAGGGAGGAACGAATTATGAGTGCATTCATACGGGTGGAAAGTAAACGGATAGCTAAAGAGGCGATCTATGATCAAGTTGTTTCTGCTGGAGATGGATGGATGAAGGAATTGCTTCCAGGACAAGTGCTGCGAATTATAGATTTGGAAGGGAATCAGGCGGCAGATACGCTGCTGTATGATGCCGATAATCCAGAGGATCATTATAGTGCAGTGCAGACGATCACTGCCCAGGGCAATATCTATCTTACGACGGGTTCCGTATTGCGTACGGAATCTGGTATACCATTGGCTACGATAGTAGCAGATACCTGTGGACGTCACGATACGCTTGGCGGTGCATGTTCTTCTCAGAGCAACACGGTACGTTATGCGCACGAGAAGGGGCATATGCATAATTGCCGCGATACTTTTATGCTGGAGCTTTCGCGACATCCAGAGGGGGCGAAATACGGCAAACAGGATTTAGCGCCCAATATTAATTTTTTTATGAACGTGCCAGTGACACCAGAGGGAGGATTATCCTTTGAGGATGGAGTCTCTGGTCTTGGATGTTATGTGGAGCTGCAGGCTGAACGCCGGGCAATGGTGCTGATCAGCAACTGCCCGCAGTTGAATAATCCCTGTAATGCCTACAATCCTACACCGGTCAGGATCTTGATCTGGAATACATGACAACATGAATAAGGGGAGGGGGAGTTAATATGTTTACTAAAGTACTAATCGCCAATAGAGGTGCGATTGCCGTTCGTATTGAGCGCACTCTTAAAGCTATGGGTATTGCATCCGTAGCGGTGTATACCCAAGCGGATCAGGCCAGCCTTCATGTAAATGGAGCTGATGAAGCATTTCTGATTGGTGAGGGTGCCCCACAGACCAGCTATCTGAATACCGAACTTATTCTGCAAATTGCCAAACAGACGGGTGCGCAGGCGATTCATCCAGGCTATGGATTTTTAAGTGAAAATGCAGAATTTGCCCGAGCCTGCCGAGAGGAAGGGATTGTCTTCATCGGTCCCACTCCAGAGCAGATGGAGATATTCGGATTGAAGCATTCGGCAAGAGAAATCGCCGCTTCCACAGGTGTTCCGCTGCTGCCGGGAACCGGCTTGCTTATTGAACTGAAAGAAGCACTGCAAGAAGCGGATGCCATCGGATATCCTGTGATATTGAAAAGCACCGCCGGTGGCGGCGGAATCGGGATGCGTATTTGCTGGGGGGAGTCGGAGCTAAGCGATGCCTTTGCTTCCGTAACCCATCTGGCAAAGTCCAATTTTAACAATGGTGGAGTTTTTGTGGAGAAATATATAGCGAAGGCCCGCCATATTGAAGTGCAGATCTTTGGGAACCGTTACGGGGAAGTTGCTGTACTTGGAGAAAGAGACTGTTCCATACAGCGGCGCAACCAAAAGGTTGTCGAAGAGACACCAGCTCCGAACCTACCTCTTAAAGTAAGAACTGAATTGCTTGATGCAGCCTGTAAGCTGGCTCAGGCGGCAGGTTACCGCAGTGCTGGAACGGTCGAATTTCTATATGATCCTGAGGCTGAAGCCTTCTATTTTTTGGAGGTAAATACACGTCTGCAAGTGGAGCACGGGGTTACCGAAGAAGTGTTGGGTATAGACCTGGTGGAATGGATGGTCCGTGAAGCAGCGGATGAGCTGCAGGGATTGCAGAACCTTGTACCTGCACCGCAGGGACACAGCATTCAGGCACGAATCTACGCCGAAGATTGTTTGCGCGATTTCCGTCCCAGTGCAGGACAGTTGGATCGTGTTGTTCTCTCCGCCAAAGCACGTAATGAAACTTGGGTAACTGACGGCGTAGAGGTAACAACGCTGTACGATCCGATGCTGGCCAAGATTATTGTTCATGGGCAGGATCGGGAAGAGGCGGTTCATAAGTTAGTGCTTGCTCTGCAAGAAAGCCGCTTC
This sequence comes from Paenibacillus monticola, assembly GCF_009664975.1. GTDB lineage: Bacteria > Bacillota > Bacilli > Paenibacillales > Paenibacillaceae > Paenibacillus_AQ > Paenibacillus_AQ monticola. The sequence continues at coordinate 198,301 of NZ_WJXB01000003.1, read as the reverse complement.
TACGGCGTAACGACGAATTTATCCTATGTTACCGAACTGCTCCAGGAACAGGAATTTCTTGCTGGACGCGTGTTCACACGCCTGCTCGAAGGATTTGCCCCAACGGAGCATGCGCTTGAAGTGTTGGATGGAGGCGTTCAAACTACCGTTCAAGATCATCCAGGACGTATCGGCTACTGGAATGTCGGTGTTCCACCCTGTGGTCCGATGGACCCGCTGTCGTTCCGAATCGGCAACAAGCTGCTGGGCAATCCAGAACATGCTCCGGGGTTAGAAATGACGCTCCGAGGAGGTTCCTACCGGTTCCGTGGTGAGGTTTGGTTCTGCCTCACTGGTGCGGATATGAGTGCAACCCTAGATGGAGTACTCGTCCCGATGATGGCTCCGGTCCAGGCCAGACTAGGCCAGACTTTGTTGTTTGGCGAGGCGAAAGTGGGCATTCGCACTTATTTGTTGCTAGCAGGCGGACTTGATATGCCGCAGGTGATGGGCAGCTCTTCAACATTCACCCTAGGCAAGTTTGGGGGGCATGGAGGTAGGGCGCTCCGCACGGGGGATGTGCTGGGTATTATGCCTTCGAAGCCTTCTGTACTTCGCGAAGCTTTATTGCCAGCGAGCCGTCCGATACTCTCCCGTACGCCAACAATAGGCGTAATCCCAGGTCCGCATTGCACAGTGGAATTTCTTAGTCCTGAGTACTTGGATCAGTTGACAGGAACAGAATGGGAAGTCCATTTCAATAGCTCGCGCACCGGCGTACGCCTGATTGGTCCGGCCCCACTCTGGACGCGGGAGGATGGTGGCGTGGCAGGACTACATCCTTCGAATATTCATGATAATGCATATGCTGTAGGTACACTTGATTTAACGGGTGACATGCCGATTCTGCTTGGCCCTGACGGTCCAAGTCTGGGTGGTTTTGTCTGTCCGGTAACTACCGCTACAGCGGAATTCTGGAAGCTTGGACAGCTTCGCCCGGGGGACAAGGTTCACTTTCAACTACTGACCTTGGAAGAAGCTGAAGAGTTGCGAGATTCCCAAGAGCAGTTTCTGCAGGCTCTGGGAAATAACCGGGTTGCCGACTTACCGCTCCCTGGATTGCCGCAGCTATCCAGGGAATTTATGCAGAATTATCCGATCCTCTTCCATGAGGAAGGAAATCGCCAGTTTCCGATTACCATCCGCTGCAGCGGTGACAGCAATGTACTGGTAGAGTACGGGGCTATGGAGCTGGATCTGCTGCTTCGATTCCAGGTTCATACCTTGATGCAAGCCATACAGGATAATGGGGAAATCCCGCTCATAGATTTGACACCCGGCATCCGCTCTTTGCAGATTCATCTGGACCTATCCCAAATGACAGTTAAGGAAGCCACGCAAATTATTGTTCGCATTGACCGTGAGCTTCCCTCCTTGGACTCGATTCGCGTACCCTCGCGTATTGTGAATCTCCCTTTGTCCTGGGATGATCCGGCTACCCGGATTGCTATTGAGCGTTACCAGAATAATGTGCGTCCTGATGCACCCTGGTGTCCGAGCAATATTGATTTTATCCGCCGGATCAATGGATTGGACAGTATGGAAGAAGTGAAAAAAATTGTTTTTGAGGCCAATTATCTAGTACTTGGGTTAGGGGATGTCTATCTGGGTGCGCCCGTAGCTACACCGACCGATCCGCGCCATCGACTGGTCACAACGAAATATAATCCGGCCCGAACCTGGACCCCGGAGAATGCCGTCGGCATAGGTGGAGCTTACATGTGTGTATACGGAATGGAGGGGCCAGGCGGCTACCAATTCGTTGGACGTACGGTTCAGATGTGGAATCGGCTGCGTTCGACAGAAAGCTTCCAGCCGGATAAACCGTGGTTGTTACGTTTCTTCGACCAGATTCGCTTTTATCCGGTGAGTGCGGAGGAGCTGCTGGTTTTGCGTGAGGATTTCCTGCATGGCCGTTTTGAAGCGGATATTGTAGAGACTACCTTTGATCTTGGTGGATATTTGGATTTCTTGGATTCGATCGAAGAGACTGCTGGAGAGTTCCGCGGCCGGCAACAGCAGGCTTTTAATGAGGAACGGGAAAGCTGGAAAAGATTAGGACTGGCTGAATATATGTCTGAGCAGGAAACTACTGAATCGTCTGTAGAACAGGAGATTCCTCACGGAGCAGTAGCGATAAGAAGTGATATGCCGGGTAGTGTGTGGAAGATTCTGGTCGAGGTGGGTCAGAAGATTAACGAAGGAGATACGCTGGTAATTCAGGAGAGTATGAAGATGGAGTTTAATCAAAAGGCAATCAGTACCGGTACCGTTGCTGCCATTTATGTCCATCAGGGAGAGGCAGTTCAAGCTGGACAGCTTCTGGTCAGCATCGTCGAATAGTCGAATATGAGAGGAGAGATTCACCATATGTTCCCTAAGCAAATTCCTTTGAAATTATCGGTAACCGGACTACGGACAGCCTATCTGGCTGGTGAATTGACACCAAAAGAAGTCATCGCTGCCGTTATAGCACGTGCCTCCGATGACGAAAACATGAATATTTGGATTACACCGCCATCCTTGGTTTTGATTCAGCCTTACTTGGACCGTTTGTCGACGCTTGATCCACAGGAATATCCGCTTTGGGGCATTCCTTTTGCCATCAAGGATAATATCGATCTTGGCGGAGTGGAGACTACAGCGGGTTGTGCGGAGTATGCGTATACCCCCGAGCAGCATTCTGGCATAGTGGCAAGATTAATTGAAGCAGGTGCTCTCCCGGTGGGCAAAAGTAATCTGGATCAGTTCGCTACCGGGTTGGTCGGAACACGAAGTCCTTACGGTGAAGCCCACAATGCGCTGCGGCCTGAACTGATTAGTGGCGGTTCCAGTGCGGGCTCATCGGTTGCTGTCGCCCGTGGACAGGCAGCCTTCTCGCTGGGCACCGATACTGCCGGCTCCGGACGGGTGCCTGCTGCCTTACACGGGCTTGTGGGTTGGAAACCAAGTCTAGGCTCTTGGCCCGTTATTGGAGTAGTTCCCGCCTGTGCGAGCCTTGACTGTGTCACCGTTATGGCTCACACGCTGGAAGATGTGCTGGAGGTTGACGAAGTTGCCAGAGGTTTCCATGAGAATGACCCGTGGTCACGCCATTTACCGGCACCAGAGGAGAAATTACCTCTACGAATCTGTGTGCCGGAAGAGCCGCTAGTCTTCTTTGGTCCGTTCGCGGAATTGTATCAACGCGCTTGGGAGTCAGCACTGGAGAGAATGCAGACTTTAAACATTACCGTAGAAACCATAAATACAGATCTGTTTTCTGAGGCAGCAGCGATTCTGTACGAAGGTCCTTGGGTAGCCGAGCGCTGGGCTGACTTGGGGAGCTTTATTGAAGCTAATCCTGGTGTAGCTTTTCCGGTTACCGAAACCGTGCTGCGCTCCGGAGCGGCTGCTGAATATGATGCAGCTTCGGTATTTCGGGCGATGCATAAGCTGCAGAGCTTTAAGCTTGAAGCCCGGAAAAGACTTCAAGATGCGGTGTTAATCCTTCCAACAGCAGGAGGAACTTGGACACGCGATCAGGTCAGAGCGGACCCTATTGCCACCAACCGCCAGATGGGTCTGTATACGAATCACTGTAATCTACTGGATCTGTGTGCCGTAGCACTGCCAGCCGGTTATGCGGACGTGGATCTGCCATTTGGCATTACCCTGTTTGCACCCGCAGAAGCGGAGGGGCTTGTCCGTGCGGCAGCGAAGCTTTTCACTATTTCGCTAGAGCTGGAGTTAAGGGGGGAGAGTGATCATGTTGTTGAACAATAAGAATACAACCCTATTAGTAGCGGTGTGCGGTCTGCATATGCGGGGTTTTCCACTCGAAAAACAGATGATCGAATATCATGCAGAGTTTCTGCGTGAAGATAATACAGCGGCAAAATATAAGCTCTACAAGCTGCCTACCGTACCAGCTAAGCCAGGTCTAATTAAACAAACAGTAGGCGGCAATATGATCCGACTGGAAATCTGGGAAATGCCGCTGGCAGAATTCGGAGCCTTTACTGCCGGGATTCCAGCACCGCTTGGGATCAGCAAGGTGGAGCTGGAGAATGGTGAAGAAGTCAGTGGTTTTATCTGTGAGGGATATGCGGCGCAGGGAGCCGAAGATATTACTTCTTCTGGGGGCTGGCGAAATATAAGCCAGTAATAATAAAGATCGCAATCAGAGTCCTTTTTTGGACTGGACTGCGATCTTTTTCATACTTCTTCTATTATAGTGGGTATATTAGGAAACAGCTTATTTGAGTTCTTGCTCCAGTGCCACGCCCATCTCCCGGGAGCGTTCTGCGCAGCGATTCACTGCGGCAATGACAGTTTCGAAGAATTCCCCTTTATCTAATACTTCCAGAGCTGCTTGGGTAGAACCGTTCGGTGAAGTTACTTTCTTGCGCAGAGCAGCGGGTGTTTCTCCGGTCTGCTGTACCATGCGGGCGGCCCCCAGAACGGTTTGTACCGTGAGTTCAGTGCTCTGTTCCACAGGAAGTCCGCCACGGATACCGGCAGCGATCATGGCTTCCATCATGTAATAGATATAAGCTGGTCCGCTGCCAGAGATACCGGTTAAGGTTTCCATACGTTCCTCATCGATGACGGTTGTCAGGCCGACGGCTTCAAAGATATTAAGCGCAAGGCGTCGGCCATTCTCATCCACCTGCTTGGAGAAAGATATACCTGTAGCGCCGAGGCCAATTGAACTTGAAGTATTGGGCATCGTGCGCACTATCGGTTGCTGGGTGCCAAGCAGACCCTGAATAGTACGGATAGATAGGCCTGCAATGACAGAGACGATCAACTGATTCGCAGAGAGGATCGGTCCAAGGCTCCGCAAAGCTTCCGCAGCATCTTTGGGTTTCATCGCTAATACAATGACCGGAGCATTTCGCAGATATTCTGTTTTTTGCCCAGAATCGTTGCTGCCTATAACGCCATAGCGGCTTCGCAATTCAGCCAGGCGCTCGCTGCCGCTGCGGTTTAGCATAATGATATTGTCGGACGACACCACACTGCGGGAAATCATTCCGCGAACGATAGCTTCTGCCATCGAGCCTGCGCCATAAAACACAATATTATGATTAATGAGTGGAATGGAAGGTTGCTGACACATGGCTAAATTCCTCCTAAATGTTTGGTGAATCAAATAAATGAATACTAACTCCGGACTTGGCCGGTGCCGTATATTTTATACTTGGTTGAAGTGAGTGCTGGCAGGCCCATCGGTCCGCGGGCATGCAACTTCTGGGTGCTGATGCCGATTTCGGCACCGAACCCGAACTCGAAGCCATCCGTGAAGCGAGTGGAAGCATTGTGGTATACAGCAGCAGCGTCAACCTCTTGCAAAAAACGTGCCGCCTGCGCTTGATCTTCAGTAACGATACATTCGGAATGTTTGGTCCCGTACTTGGCGATATGGGCCAAGGCTTCATCAAGGCTGCTGACGATTTTGATATTAAGAATATAATCGTTGTATTCCGTTGCATAGTCCTCCAGACTTGCTGGTAAAGCCCAAGGAACAATAGCTACTGTTTCTGGACAGCCACGCAACTCTACATTAACCTCCCGGAAAGCTTCGGCTAGAGAATACAAGGATTTGCTGGCATAATCACGATGTACAAGCAGAGTTTCCATGGAATTGCAGACGGAGGGACGCTGAGCCTTAGCATTGATACTAATATTTAAGGCCATTTCCGGGATAGCGCTGGAGTCAAGATAAGTGTGGCAAATACCGGCCCCTGTCTCAATAACAGGTACTGTGGCATTAAGCACGACATTCTGAATAAGCGAGCTGCCCCCGCGCGGAATAATAACATCAAGCAAACCGTTCAGCTTCAGCATTTCATCTACAGAGGCCCGTGTAGGGTCTTCGATCAGTTGCAGCGCATCCTTGGGCATGTCAGTTTCGGCAAGGGCGCTGTGTAGCACCTCGACGATTTTGCGGTTGGACGACAGTGCAGAAGAGCCGCCGCGCAGAACTACAGCATTGCCAGTCTTCAGACATAGTCCTGCCGCATCTACAGTTACATTCGGACGCGCTTCATAGATGATGCCGATAACACCAAGGGGTACGCGAATCTTCTCAATGGAGAGCCCATTTGGGCGCTCAATGGTTTCTAACGTGTCGCCGATGGGGTCAGGAAGTACAACAATCTGCTGCAGCCCGTCGGCAATGCTACCAATTCGTTCCACATTTAGGGCGAGTCGGTCGAGCATAGATTCCGGCGTACCATTCAAGCGTCCGCGTTCCAGATCCTCGCCGTTGGCGGTAATAATGGCCGTGGCTTCGCGGCGTAGTGCTGCGGCCATCACAAGCAAAGCCTCATTTTTCTGTCCAGTAGTCAAGCTTGCCAACACTCCCGTGGTTCCCTTGGCTAAGGTTGCTTTATTTACAACTTCACTCATGGCGATACCTCCTAAAAAATTTGCGAGCATAAGTTAAACCTGTTATCTCAAGGTTATCCATTCATCTCGGTGGATGACCTCCAGGCGGTGCACTTCCCCCAGCTTAGGCACAACCTGCCGGCTAGGCAATCCTTGAATGCTGCGAAGCTGTGTGTCATCATAATTGACAATGCCCCGTCCAAGCAGTTGTGAATCTGGTCCGAGAACCTCAACCACATCGCCAGCATGGAAGTTGCCTTCTGTCCGTTTGACACCAACAGGGAGCAGACTATGGCCGCCGTGCAGCAGAGCTTCAACGGCCCCTTCATCTACATAAAGGGAGCCAAGCGGAGTGGACATGAAGCCGAGCCATTGTTTCTTGACGGGTAGGGAAGCTGATGTAGTGGCAAAATAAGTACCTCTACCCGCCCCATCCGCCGCGAGCTGTAAATCTCCCGGTTCGGTTGCTCTCCCGATAAAGACAGGGACCCCGCCTCGAGTAGCAATCTTGGCTGCATCAATTTTGGAACGCATGCCGCCTGTTCCTACACTGGAGCCAGCGCCACCGGCTATGGCATAAATTTCAGGTGTGATATCCTCCACCGTCTGATAGCGGACAGCATCAGGTTGTTTGCGCGGGTCCCCACTGTATAATCCATCCATATCGGTCAATACCAACAGCCGCGACGCCTTAAGCAGGTTGGCGACAAGCGCCGATAGTGTATCGTTGTCGCCAAATTTCAGTTCATCGACCGAGACGGTATCATTCTCGTTGAATACGGGGACAGCGCCTTGCCGGAGCAGTTCTTCAACTGTCATTACTGCATTATTCATCGCCCGGCGGCTGCAGAAGTCGGTGCGGGTCAGCAATATTTGAGCGGTTGTAAGACCAAACGCTGCGAAGGCTTCCTGATAAGCCTGCATGAGCAGCACCTGGCCTACAGCTGCGGCGGCCTGCTTCTCGTGCAACAGCTTTGGGCGTGCTGGATAACCGATACTGCGGAAGCCTGCCGCTACCGCACCTGAGGTGACCAGCAGAACTTCACAGCCACTTTGCCGTAGTCCGGCAATCTCAGCGGCGAAGAAAGCGACAGCCTCGCGGTTTAATCCGCCTTCCGGGCCTGTAAGCGAGCTACTCCCTATTTTGACCACTACTCGTGTCGTCATTGCCTTTCACTTCCTCAATGGATTAATAAAATGACAAAAAAGCCCCCATCCTTAGACTTAGCAAAGGACGAAAGCTTGGTTAACTTCCGCGGTACCACCTTCATTGATGAGGGTTCATCCGACTTCATTCTCATAACGGGAGCATCCGTCCTGCAACAAGGCAGGCCGCTCGGGGGTAGGATTCAGAACGATACCGCGGTAAATTCTCTCAGCTATCAGGATTTACTCTCTGGGCGCGGTAGACTCGTTCTTACTGGTCCCGTCTGCACGTTTCACTATTTGTCATTTAGAATACCATGGAGCAAGACGGTTTGCAAAGGGGGATGGAACTATATCTTTCTAACTGTAGCAAGCCTCAAATATTATGTTTATCCTGCGGTAGATCGGGCAAAATACTTATAATCTGTTAGTAGGAGGTTGATGAAAATGGCTGGAAGTGAAAATATCAATAAGGAACCGCATAAGAATTCAGATGAATCACTAGCGTTTCATAGTAATGCGATCCGCGAATTTGTGGAAGAAAAGACCGGAAACCCTGGAACCAAGGGACCGGTTGATGAGAGTACCGCCCGTATGTCAGACGATCAGAACAGGCTAATTACTGAGCACAATAGGCAGGATTAGGCCACAGGATCATATGGATATCAGTTGCGAGACGGGTGCTGCGATTTCACTTACATTGATTGATAAAGAAGAGCAGCTGTGTTAGATGCAGCTGCTCTTCTTTATCATATTATTTCTCTACCAGACCAGCAACAGTGGATTTAAAGGTTTCCATAAAAGCTTCCGCAGCCTTAGACAAATAACGGCCGCGCCGGTAAGCCACCACTAATGTACGGCTGGGAATGGGATCAGCGAGCGGCAAATAGATAGGAACGAATTCACTCCGTGGCGCACGGGCAATAAAATGAGGCACCAGCGTTACCCCCATGCCTGTAGCAACAAGTGACTGTACCGTTTCCATGTTATTGCTCTCAAAGACGATCCGCGGCTCAAAACCTGCCGCCTGACAGAGTTCCACCGTCATTTTACGAAAGCCTTGACCTTCCTTAAGTACAATAAAGGGTTCGTCCTTCAGCTCTACCAGAGAAGTGCGGATTCCCTTAGCATTGCGGGAAGCTAGCCGATGTTCAGGCGGGACCGCGAGATCAATCCTTTCCTCACCAAGCACTTCGTAAGCAAGGCTAGGGATCTCCAGCGGAAGAGAGAGCAGGCTGAGATCAGTCTGTCCACTAGCGGTAAGCTTTTCCAGATTCATGGAGGAATCCTCAAGCAGTGTGATTTCCACTTCCGGATACTTTAGTTTGAAGACCGGCAGTACATGCGGCAATAGATGTGCACCGGTAATTGGCATGCTGCCAACAACAACGCGGCCGGTACGCAGTTGGGAAATGTCGGACATTTCCTGACGCAGCAATTCAACAGCGTCAATAATAATCTGGGCTTGTTCTATAAATTTTGATCCAGCATGGGTCAATTCCACCGAACTTGTATTCCGCTGAAAAAGCAGGACTCCGAGCTCCTTCTCCAGCTTGGACAGCTGTTGGCTGAGCGAGGGCTGAGCAATGTGCAGCTTCTCAGCCGCCCGGGAGAAGTTCCTTTCGGCTGCAATTTGCAGCGCATATTGCAATTGTCTTAGTTCCATATTGATAAACTCCTTGGGAATGAATAGAATTGCTTATAAGTATATCCTATAAAGCTGGGGTTTAATATAAGTAAACCTACATCAACGAGAAGAGCTGATCAACTTGAATAATGAGCTTGGAACACGAATTTATCTTCGTTTTTTTGTCGCTGGCGATGCGCAGGAGCGTGTGGATGTGCAGATCCGCAACCGGGCTGTTTTTGAAAAAGTATCAATCGATCGTGACGAATCCTATTACACCTTGGAAGGTCAGGTCGAGCTTATCACACGTTGGGCACAAGAAATAGAAGCACATCAGCGCTATGCATTCGGGATATTTCTGCACGAAACAGGGCAATTGATCGGTGATATTTCACTGGTGGAAATCATGCCAGACACCACAAAGCAATGGATTCTTGGTTATGCCTTGGATCAGGCGCACCAGGGTCATGGATATATGAGCGAAGCCATTCCGCTAGTTCTGAATTATGCCTTTCAAGAGGCGGGGATCAAGCGTATTGAAGCAGGGGCCGTTCCCGAGAATGCCGCTTCGATTCGGGTACTGAAGAAGGCGGGTTTCCAAACAGTAGAAGGAAGCAATCCTCATAGAGTCAAAATCAATGGAAATTGGGAAGAACATCTGCTGTTTTATATCGAAGCTGGAAAGGGACAATAATGTATGGCTTAGCAGAGCTACCGGCGACTGCAAGGGGAGTACTTATCACCATTTTAAGAATAAAGAAGGTCTTTTTATTAGCTTGGTTGAACAATCCTTCGGAAATTCATGGAAAGATTAGGATATCAAATCGTCAGCATATACATCAGTATAGACAAATTATATGCATACTAAATACCATCTCACACCGATACAGGTGGACTGGGTTTTCTTGTGGCTCAAAACCAAAACCAGCGGTTGACCGTTTGTGAAACAAGCGCTACGGGTTCGGAGGGTTCTTGCGATCGCTGTGCTGGCAATCACTTCGAGTTAAAGCTGGGGGTAGTTAAACTGCGCTTGCTGTTCTCCATAGAATAACTGGAACAATCTATATGCTAAGTGAGGATTGAAGAGTTTGCTCTATCGCAGCTTCTAAGGGTGTTGCAGTCATCCCAAATCGTTCGGTGAATTTACTGCTATCCACAATGAAATCCTCGTCGAACTGGTATAACATCTCTATGCTTTCTCTGGCTGCGGGAATGAACAAGCCACCGAATCTTAACATGCCTATTCCCATTGTTCTGATCTTTGGGGGGAAGCCAGCAATCCGGTAGGACGTATCAATAAATTCTCTTGTAGTAACAGTATCAGCATTCGGTACATGCCATACTTGGCCAAAGGCGTCCTCATGTTGGCTCAGCAGAACGAGTGCTTTTCCAAAATCAACTATAAACGTATATGTGTGCTTCTTATCAGGATTTCCCAATACCGTACATGCTTTACCCTTAGCGATGGGTTGAAACAGCCTTGAGCCAACGGAAGAATTGTGGACATTAGGTCCGAAAAAATCTGCACCTCTGCCCATTACCATCTGCATAGTTCCATTTTGATATAATTTCAGCAACTTTTCGGACATCGATGCCCTGACTTGACCTTTTTTGGTATTCGTTGCATAAGGAAGCTGCTCGTGCATCGATCCTTTAACCAAGCCATACATATACATATTCTCAGCCGCAACTAGCTTTGCTCCAGCTGCCATCGCACCTGAAATAATATGATCTTGAAAAGGCATAAACAGCTTACTCCACTTTTGATACGGAGGCTGTGCACATTGAAATACCACCGAAGCATGCTTCAGACTTGCCTTTGCTTGCTCTATATCTGAGAGATCAGCTCTTTCTAACCTTACTCCTGGCGGCACAGACGCATTCCCACTGGTACTGATCATGGTAACTGGTTCCTCTTGAGCCACAAGCTCCCTCATTACAGCCATACCTAACGGTCCTGTTCCTAGAATTATATTCATTATTATCCTCCTAAATTTTTGATAGTATCTGCTTCAACTGAGTCACTTCATTCAAAACTCGCTTCGAAAGCATAACCATAAGTACTGGATAATAATAAAATAAACCCTATAGCTACTATAGGGTCAAGACCTTACGAACGGGTACTTGCAGTTCTACGATAAAATCCTCCGGCTTCAACATCTGTGCTCTATCGACAATATAGTACTCTATTGGATCACCACTTTCTATGTATCCGTGAGTCTCAATCCAATCTTGAAGCTTACTATAAATCTTTTTGCAGGATGTATCATTGGGAATTCCGCAGTAACGTGCAGTGATGTAATCTCCCTGGGGAAGGGTACGTATAGGAGCGGTTTCCAATCCAATGCTCTCGAGCATGACACAATATTCCAAGTCAGATTTAGCACGATCAAAATCCATAATATTCTCATGATAGACGGTCATGATTCCTTCTGGAGTTAATCCACTGGCCTCAATTTTGTGGAATAATTCTGTGAACTTTACGATTGAAGGCTCCATTCCACAGGCATAGAACCCTCGGTCAGACAGTACATGCCGTTCTGGAAGCTGCTTCATTTCTACCAGTACGTCTAAGTCTACCAACCCTTTGCCCAGTTCCTGAAGCAGAATAATTCGAGCCGCTCATAGTTCTATTGATTTCACAGTCTGTTCTAATCGTTTAAGCTCTTCTGACATTTCTTTATGTTTGGCTTCGAGGGTTATTTGCAGGCTTTTCAAATTACCACTTTTCAAAAGCGTTCCGATCTCTTCTAACGAGAATTGCAGCATTTTCATATCCTGCACGATCATAATTCTAAGCAGATCCTGATTTGCATAATAACGGTAACCGGTGAGCTTATCCGTGTGGTTGGGGATCACCAGGCCGATTTTGTCATAGTATCGCAGAGTTTGAACGGATATATTACATATCCTTGCGGCATGACCTATGGAATAAGATTGATCATTACTCATAGCTCCAACAACTCCTTTATAAATAAATAATATATTCATGTTAGTGGCAATTACTTGATAATTCAAACCTATTCCATCTTATAGGCCACACCTATGGGTTTTATAGATATCATATCTTGGAATTATAAACACAGGGATGTTATATTTAGAACATTCAAGAGAGACTCCACGCTCTCTTCCAACTGAACGATTCTACTAATGAGGTGAAATCATGAGCAACAAGACAATGTTTGAGAAGATTTGGAATAATCACGTTATTCATCAAGAAGAAGGCAAGCCGAGTATTTTGTATATCGACCTGCATCTGGTACATGAGGTTACTTCCCCACAAGCTTTTGAAGGTCTTCGTCTCAGCGGCCGCAAGGTTCGCCGTCCGGAGCTTACCTTTGCAACCATGGATCATAATGTTCCTACGACTGACCGTTTCAACATTAAAGATCCGATTTCCAAACAACAAATTGACACTCTTTCGCAGAATTGCCGCGATTTTGGCGTGAAGCTGTATGATCTTGATAACATCGATCAAGGTGTCGTGCATGTTATGGGCCCGGAAATTGGCCTGACACATCCCGGCAAAACGATTGTTTGCGGTGACAGCCACACCTCTACTCACGGTGCCTTCGGCGCACTCGCTTTTGGTATTGGCACTAGTGAAGTAGAACATGTAATGGCTACGCAATGTTTGCAGCAGTCCAAGGCTAAGACTATGGAAATTCGCTTCACAGGCAAACGCAATCCAGGCGTAACGGCAAAGGATTTGATTCTGGGCGTTATCGCGAAATACGGTACAGACTTTGCAACAGGTTATGTTATCGAGTACACAGGCGAAGCTATCCGCGAATTGTCGATGGAAGAACGTATGACGGTCTGCAACATGTCGATCGAAGGCGGGGCCAGAGCGGGCTTGATCGCACCTGACGAGACTACATTTAACTACCTGCGTGGTCGTGAATATGTACCGCAAGGCGAAGTTTATGATGCTGCTGTTGAGATTTGGAAGGGCCTTGTAAGTGATGAAGGTGCAGAATATGACACTACTCTTGACTTTAATGTGGAGACGCTGATCCCGCAGGTGACTTGGGGCACAAGCCCAGGTATGGGTGCAGACATTACCTCAAGTGTACCTAATCCTGCTGACTTCACTACAGAAAATGAACGTAAAGCTGCTGAAAAAGCGCTTGAATATATGGATTTGGCTCCAGGCACACCGATGTCGGAAATTCCGATTGATTATGTATTCATCGGCTCTTGCACGAATGGCCGGATTGAGGATTTGAGAGCTGCCGCACAGGTAGCCAAAGGACATACAGTATCTAATAAGGTAACGGCGATCGTTGTACCAGGTTCAGGACGCGTGAAGCTGCAGGCAGAGAAAGAAGGCCTCGACAAAGTATTTACAGAAGCGGGATTTGAATGGCGTGAAGCAGGCTGCAGTATGTGCCTGGCGATGAATCCGGATGTTCTGCAACCAGGACAACGTTGTGCTTCTACCTCGAACCGTAATTTTGAAGGACGTCAGGGCCGCGGCGGACGTACGCATCTGGTATCCCCTGCGATGGCGGCAGCGGCAGCGGTAATGGGTCATTTTACCGATATTCGCGATTGGAACTATAAGACGGAAGCCGTCAGCTTGTAGAACAAGAGAAAGTGGGAGGATAATATAATGGATGCTTTTAAAAAATTAACAGGTATCGTTGCCCCGGTAGACCGGGTAAATGTAGATACGGATGCGATTATTCCGAAGCAGTTCTTGAAACGGATCGAACGAACAGGTTTTGGACAGTTTCTTTTTTATGAATGGCGTTTTGATGAAGAGGGAAATGACAATGCAACGTTCGAGATGAACAAACCGCGTTATGAAGGCGCATCTGTCCTGATCTCGCGGGCCAACTTTGGCTGCGGCTCATCACGCGAACATGCACCATGGGCGATTCTTGACTATGGCTTTAAAGTCGTAATTTCCCCATCTTATGCCGATATTTTTTACAATAACTGCTTTAAGAATGGGATTCTGCCGATCAAGCTTTCGGAAGAACAAGTAGATGAGCTGTTCAAGCGGACGGCTGAGCATGAAGGTTACAAGCTGAGCGTTGATCTTGAGAACAATAAGCTTAGCGATGAATACGGTCTTAGTATCACTTTTGAGCTGGATGAGCATCGTCGCCAGTTCTTGCTGCAAGGTCTCGATGATATCGGGCTGACACTGCAGCATGCGGATGAGATTACGGCTTATGAGGAACGAAATGCTGCTAAATTGTTTGCCTAAAGCATGAATTAGCTGGACTTTTACGTAAACTTTACAAATTTTACACAAAACTTCTATTTCCGGGTGTCGGAAATAGAAGTTTTTTTGCTATAATCGATATATTCGTTGCTGTGATAGGCAACATTTGGAGATTTCTGTCGTCTGATACTTATCTGTCTATAAATCTATTACTTGCCGAAGGAGAGAAAAGGATGAGAAGAGCCGGTCGGGTATTACTACTGTTGCTGTTGCCATTGTTATTACTTTCATTTACCGGCTATGAGGCTTCTGCAGCTGCTAGCAGTACGGGCAGAATTATTCTGGATAATAGGGAACTCACTATGCCTAAAGGGATAGCTCTTGAGAATGTGAATGGAAGCGTTATGATTCCGGTTCGCGTTGTGGTGGAGAATCTCGGATTCCAAGTGCTATGGGAACAGAAGACTCGTAAGGTAACCGTGCAGCAGGATGGAAAAAGCATTGAACTGGCTGTTGGACGCAAGACAGCCAATGCTGACGGGGTAACCCTTGATTTGAATGCAGCGCCTAAGCAGAGTGGGAGTACGGTGCTTGTTCCTATCCGCTTTGTCAGCGAGCAGTTTGGACTTAAAGTGGGTTGGGACAATATGGATAAGACGGTCTATTTAACCGGTGGACTGTCAAGCGGCACGGATACCGCTGCTATCCCTACAGCTACTCCAACAGCTACATACTCTCCAGCTCCCACTCCTACAGCAACTCCCCTAACAGGGACGGTAGAGGGCAATGTAACAGGTTCAGCCACTCCGACTCCGCTGCCCCTGATTAGTCCTACACCAGAAGGCAGTGGCGGGATTGTTGTCGGCCCCCAAGTTAAGGGAGCGGTATTCAGCGAGAACAGATTAATTGTCGCCGTTACGGGTGCTGTGAAGCCAACAGTCACAACAATGAGTAGTCCTGACCGTATTATTGTAGATTTTCCCGGTGCTGCTTTTGCCCCTGAGTTTGCCGGCAGTCTGCCGGTGATTGTCGCGAATGGCAGCCCTCAAGGCAAGCTGGATGTCACCGGTTATCCTCTAGTCTCTGAGCTTAGATATGCGTTATTCAGTGTAAGTCCGCCTACAGTGCGTTTTGTTATTCAAACGGTAGGTAGCCAGCCTTATCAACTTAGCACGGATGAGAGTACCGGGCTTGTGACTATTGATCTGAACGTACTAAGCAACGTAGGAGGCAGTCCGGCAGTACCTGTTGGTAGTGGGAAGCCGATAGTTGTACTTGATGCGGGCCATGGCGGCTCACAGCCTGGTGCTATCAGCGTAACAGGCAAGAAGGAAAAAGACTTTAATCTTGCGGTGATTCGCAAAGTTGGAGCTTTACTTATGCAGAACTCCCTTGTGGAAGTCATTTATACCCGGACGGATGATATCACGCTTGGTTTACAGGATCGGGTGAACATAGCTAAGGCTGTAAAGGCTAATTTATTTATTTCTGTTCATGCGAACGCGATGGATTCTTCCTCTACCAACTGGAATTACGTGAACGGCAGTGAAACTTACTACAGCCGCAGCGAGAGCCTGCCTTTAGCACAGATTATGCATAAGCATTTAGTAGCAGGAACCGGATTCAAAGATAATGGAGTAAGAAACAAAAGCCTGCATGTGACAAGGGAAACAAGCATGCCTGCTATACTGCTGGAAGCCGGGTATTTGACGAATCTGGGCGACGAAGCCGCGCTGTACACTGAGAAGCTTCAGGATAACTTGGCTCGGGAAATAGCAGCGGGGATAATGGAATATCTTGGATTATAGTCCTCGATTCTAGTAACTTATATTAGCGGAATCCTATTATAGGATGGAATATATTCGCAACTTTTGAAGTTTGCACGCGTCTATAATAGTTGTCGAAGGTTGCCGGTGGTTAGATCAACATGAACGCTGTACTCAGGCGGAATACTAGATTCCTAGAGGTGAAGAATGAAGAAATTTGGCTTTATACTGATGTTGCTGCTCTTTGTATTGGCGTTGCCACAGAATGGACATGCTGCTGCCGCAAACAGTAAGATTATTTTAGACGGCAAAGAGCTTACTGCAGTCCAGAACGTCCCGGTTGAGAACGTGAATAACAGTATTATGGTACCCCTAAGAATGATTGTTGAGAACCTTGGCTATCAGGTGCAATGGGATCAGCAGAATAAGACGATTACGATTGAACAGCAGGGAAGGATTGTCAAACTGGCTGTAGACCAAACCGCAGCTTCAGTAGATGACAAGACAATTATCCTTCCTACAGCTCCTGTGTTGCGTAACGATACGACACTTGTGCCGATCAGGTTCATAGGCGAACAATTTGGTCTCACCGTCACTTGGGATAACACAAACAAGATTGTAAATCTTATTACCCCAGAAACGCCGAGTGATAACAATGATACAGGCGGAGGTACTGTTGACAGTGGAACGGGTGTTGTCGTTCCTCCTGCTGATACTACTGCAAATCTGACGCTGGTTAACGGTGTGAGCTTTAGCGAGAATCGGCTGACCATTGCTATGGAAGGTAATTCAGTTCCTAAAGTCTCCAAGATAACGGGTCCTGACCGAATTATAGTAGATATACCTAATGCCACCTTTTCTGATCTATTCGGTACAGGTCAACTCCTTGACCCTAATCTGAATGGTAGTCTGGTCGTGACAGATTATCCGGATGTATCCGCCGTACGGTACTCGCTATACAGCACAAATCCTTATACGGTTCGTTTTGTAATTGACTTGAACAATGCTAAGAACTATAGCGTTAACATTTCGGGTGATTCTTCAAAGTTGGCTGTAATTGATCTGAATGCAGCTGGCACTGACGATACGACTACCCAGCCTGGCAACAGTGGTAGAAAGCTGGTAGTGCTAGATGCCGGACATGGAGCTAAAGATTCAGGCGCAGTAGGCGTAACTGGCAAGTATGAGAAGAACTTTAATTTGGCCGTTGTACTTAAGGCTGCCGCACTACTCAAGAATGAAAGCAATATTGATGTTGTGTTGACACGCAGTGACGATACGTTCTTGGAACTGAAGGAGCGAGTAGCTATCGCCAATAACTTGAAGGCTGACCTATTCATTTCTGTGCATGCTAACAGTGGGGGTTCCTCTGTAGCCAGCGGTACTGAAACCTATTATCAGCGGGCCGCCAGTAAGGCATTAGCCAATGTGATGCACAAATATCTAGTTCAGGCAACGGGCCTAAGTGATCGCGGTGTACGATACGGGAATTTCCACGTCATTCGTGAAACGAAAATGCCAGCTGTTCTACTTGAAGTAGGTTACTTGAGCAACAAAGGCGATGAGAAATCTCTCTTTACGGATGCTTTCCAAAATAAGGTTGCTGCATCTATCGTTAGTGGTGTTAAAGAATATCTCGGGTTAAAATAACAGCCAAGTGGCAGATTAGCGCCGCAAAGCCAGCATATGCCTATTGCAAAAGGGCAGAATGGCTTTGCGGCACGGGTCTGCCCGTATTCATCTAGAGGAGGCGTTAATGATGATCAACAAAAAATTGAGTCATGCAGGTATAGCTGCATTGCTTCTGCTGGTGATAGCTGGTTGCGGGGAAAAACCTGCTGCGGCTCCGTCTAATGAAGCAGGACAAAATTCTTCCACTGTAGTCAGTGGCGCAGGGGAGAATACAGGAAATACAGAGGGTACCAATGGAGACGAAGGTCAGAATTCAGCCAGCACTGCACAGCCAACAGCCAGCGCAACTCCTGCTTCCACGGAGCCCGCGGCGCCTGAGAAGCAGAGTCAGAGCATAGCGGTTTATTTTACAGACTCACAGCTTATGGATCTGGTGCCTGCCAAGGCAACTATAAGCTTTGCTGATGATGTAGAGAAATATACAGAGGCATTTAAAGCGCTGCAAGCGAGCGATAATACAGAGCTAGTCTCGCTCTGGAGCAAGATTGAATTGAAATCCCTGAAGTATGAGAACGGGCAAGTTCTGATGGATATTCATAAACCTGAGGAAGCTCAACTAGGTGCCGGTGGTGAAGCTTTTGCGATCAGTGCTTTAACGCAAACTTTTTTTCAATTTTCCGAAGTGAAGAGTGTTGAAATGCTAGTAGATGGTGAGCAAGTGGAGAGCTTGATGGGACATGTAGATCTGGAGCATCCCATGACTCGAGAAAATAGTGGTTTGTAAGTGTAAAGGCAGGAATAAAGAGATTGGCTGACGAACATAAATGCATACTTCATTATAAGGGTCTTAGAGAGGGGAACAACCTATTGTCCGCACAAAAGAGGTCTAGCCGTCCCATGAAAGCTTATTCTACTAAAGCGATATCTGCAGTTTTGGCTGGTGCAATGGTTATGGGCGGTGCAAGTTCTGCATTTGCAGATGCTGCTACAGTAGCTGCTTCAACTCCAGCCACAGTAACGACTCAGACAAATACGGCTGCGACAGGTATATTTAGCGATGTGAAAACAGGGTTTTGGGCCGAAAAACATATTTACAAGCTGGCATCCCAAGGTATCGTAGTCGGGAATAATGGTTTATTCCGTCCAGGAGATTCAGTTACCCAGCAGGAAGCTGTGCTTATGGCATTGCGTTTTATGAAGCTGCAGGGCAATGTGGATAATAATACTGCGGTGGCACTTCCAACGGGCTTTGAGGTATCGAATTATTACAAGGCTTATGTCGTACTCGCGTTCCAGCAGGGCTTGCTAGATAAGACTACGGAGATGGCTACAGACAATTTGAAGACTGCTTGGGGTGAACGCAAGGCAACCCGTGAATGGATTGCTGAAGTGTTAATCCGTGCTCTTGGCAAAACTTCAGATGCAGCAGCGGTAGCAAGTGAGCCAACCGGCTTTGCCGATGATTCCAAAGTGTCTGCCAGCAAACGTGGATACATAAACACGGCTGTTGATCTAGGACTGGCCAATGGTCTGGACGGTAACCGTTTTGATCCGCAGGGTGTAGTGACACGTGCGCAACTGGCCACCTTCTTCAGCCGGGCCGAGGGGCACAACACGCTTGAATATGACAATACCGTTAAAGGCAGTATCAGCGAAATAAAAGACGGTAAGCTCACTGTTTATAACAACGGGGTCTCTTCCCCTTTTAATTTAAGTGCAAGCACTGCATATTTTAACAGCACTTCAGAGACCCGAATCAGTCTGAATGATGTTCAGCCTTACACCAAGGTTACCGTTATTGGAGCTACCTATAATGCAGCCTATGTCGAGGTGACCGATCCAACACCACAGGTTGATAGCGTTTCTGGTAGTTTTGCAAAGCTGTCGTCGGGTAATAAAATATGGCTTGAGTCTACGGATACCTTTAATGAATACTATTATGATGCTGCGACTACCTTTGTAGATGTGAATGGTGACAAGATTGAGCCAGCTTCGATTGCTGCCGGAAGTGTAGTCACATTACAGCGCGAAACCTATAGTGGCTCCCATAAAGTTGTCAATGTTCAAGTAACATCGGGCATCGTCAACAAAACAAACACAGGTATTATCCAAAGTATTGATCTTACCGCGAAAAGTATTACATTTAAGAATGCAGCGGGTACCGCTGAAACCTTCAAATGGGAGGAAGGTACCACTCTGTTCAGCTCTCAAAGTTCCGTGCTGCTTCCAGCTGAGTTGAAGGTTAATTCTGCTGTGAAGTATACGATCAAGGATAACTTGATCCGCTCTGTAGAAGTAACTCAAGGGGTAGAACGTACCGTCCTGGGCAGCATTAACGAGTTGACAAGCAGCACTATTGTCTATAAAAAGGCTGATGGCACGAAAGAGGTTAAACTGCTTGGGGCAACGCCAACGATCATAATACCTAATATTACCAGTCCTGTAGCTGGCGATCTGATCGCTGATGCAGTTGGCGGTGATAATGTGCAGCTTACACTGAATAGCAGTGATCAGGTTACAAAGATTGAAGTGCTCAGTCGGCAAATCGATCAGTTTAGTGGTGCAGCTATCGTTGATTACAATACCAAAACACAGCTTTTGACGATCATGGACAGCAGCAATAAGCCGCATGTGTTTCAACTAGATGAAAAAACAAAGCTGTACTATGAAGGCGTACTGCCCACTCTATCCACTATTGGAGGCAGGCTTACGGAGAACCGCAAGGTCAATGTTAGAGCGATTGGACAGCGGGCTTTATCCTTGGAGATTGTCGCAAAGTATGAAGGTACAGTGACTGCTGTTAATGCCACAAGCAGAACCATAGTATTAAAGCTTAGTGATGGACAAAGTGTAACCCTGCCTTATCCACAGCTTGTCGATCTGTTTGGCAAAACAAGCGCAACGATCAGTGATGTGCCTATTGGCAGCGCCGTGACGGCTGTTTTGTCAGCCAGTCAGGAAATTGTTACAGTATTGAAGGTGAAGACGGTAATGCAGCTTGAAACTGCAACCGTTAATGCAGGAACAAACCGGGTGAGTGTTAAATTGACCGCCGGAACTAGTGAGATTAATACCCTGGCTATTCCGTTGACCAATGAGGCGGGGCAGACCATAAAGCTTAGCGACTTAAAAGCTGGAGATTTCGTTAATGTAACCTTTGATGGAAGTTCTCCGCTCTCTATACAATCCGTTAAGCTAACCTCGGGTCAGGTAACAGCTCTCGATGCTGTCGCCGGTACGCTTACCTTGAAGGACTATACAGCTGCGGTGCAAACCTTTGCTGTAAGTGGAGGGGTTAGAATTATCCGCGATGCGACAACTACCACTGCACTCAGCAATCTTACAACAGCTGACCGGGTAGAGCTGCGCAAAGATGCTAATGGAACGACCATTATCCGTGTATTGCCCCAACTTAGCCGTACATTCTCCCGTTATGATAGTACAACTAACGGAGTTGTGACTAAGCGTATCAGTACAAACGATAATAATATCTTCCGTCTGGCTGCTAATGTATATATTCATCAAGCTGACACGACATTATCCGTGCAATCTCTTAAAGAAAATGATAATATTACAGTATATTTCAATAATGATGTTGTGGTTGAAATAGTGAAACAATAATTGCGAGTGGTGGATTTCCGTGTGAATCACCGTCTTGACGCAGGGGCTTTGCTTGCGTCAGGACGTTTTTTTTGAAATATAGACCAGTAATGAGTTTGCTTGAAATATATGAAAGTATGCGTTATAATACGTACTTTGCTATATTTCCTTACCTCAGAGAGGCTGCCCTAGAGGGCACGCTGAGGGTAAATACTCTGTGGAGGGGACATAATGAAGGTTGCAGAGGTCCGCCACATTCTGGATACAATTGGAGACTTGTTCCCTGATGCACATTGTGAATTGAACCACAGCAACGCCTTCGAGCTAACGATAGCGGTGTTGTTATCAGCTCAATGTACGGACGTAATGGTGAACAAAGTGACCGAGGTTCTGTTCCAAAAGTATAAAGCCCCCCTTGACTACATTTCAGTACCGCTCGAAGAACTGGAGGGGGATATCCGGCGTATCGGCTTATATCGCAATAAAGCCAAACATATTCAAAGCCTATGCTCTATACTCATAGAGCAGTACGGTGGCGAAGTGCCACAAGCTCATGATTTACTTGTGACACTGCCCGGTGTCGGTCGTAAGACTGCAAATGTTGTAGTTTCTAATGCTTTTGGTGTTCCTGCTATTGCTGTAGACACACATGTGGAGCGGGTTGCGAAACGGCTTGCCCTGGCTGGCTGGAAAGACTCTGTTCTGGAAGTGGAGAAGAAGTTGATGAAGGCGGTGCCACGTGAGGAATGGACGCTCACGCACCATCGGCTCATCTTTTTCGGACGTTACCACTGTAAATCACAGACTCCGAAATGTCAGGTTTGCCCACTCCTTGATGTGTGTCGTGAAGGAAAGAAACGTATGAAAACGGCTGTGATCAGGAAAGATAAAGAGCATATGCCAAGAAATTAGAGATGAAGAAGAGGATGGGATAGAGATGAAATGCATTTCTGTATATACCAACAATTTTGAAGTGTTTTCCGATATTTTTGAACGTGTAGTGGATAGTCCCCTTGAAGAGAACGAAGAGCAAGAAGTAGAAGGGATTACAATCAGCCATTCCGGTGACGTTCCTGAGCATTACTTGGAGCGTATGTCCGTGAAGCCTGAAGTTGTTGTTATGAGAGATAAATCCCGTGGTCTGACTATTCTACAGCATGGTAAAGTATTTGAAATTCTGCTACCTGTATTGGAAACTGCTTAAGTATTAGTATCGAACCACATCAATGGAGTCAGCCCAGGGGCTGGCTTTTTTTTTTTTTTTTTGTATGGAAAAACGTAGAAATTTGTGGGGGACTAGAGCTCATTTCGTAGGAGGTTATAGGTTATTTTGTAAGTAGTGCACATTTGATTTGTGGCAATCTGGTGATAAAATGGAATTATTCTATTGTTGATGGAATCTGGACTATAAATGGCACAGTTAGGCGGGAAGTTAATGGGAGCGGAACAGACTAGAGCCCAAAAGGTGACTGTAAGTGAAACGGCACTACTGTTGTCCCGGCTAAGAGGATTAATGGAGCAGTGGGGCGATGGGGAAACAGGTCGTATTTATGCAGATTTACAGAATAAAGAGCGTGCAAATGAATTAACCCTAGCTTTTTGCGGGCATTTCTCGGCCGGGAAATCCAGTATGATCAATCTGCTCTGCGGCAGCGCTGTGCTGCCCTCCGGGCCCGTGCCAACGAGTGCAAACATTGTATCTATTCGCAGTGGAGCTCCTCGTATACTCATTCATCCCAGAAAAGAGGTCCAGAAGATAGAGCAGGCTCCATGGGAGACAACAGCAGATAAATTGCAAGAATATTGCCGTAACGGCGGAGAATATTCTTCTATAGAAGTTTGGGGTGAGATTCCATTGCTGGCTAACCATGGGGTTCTTATGGATACTCCAGGTGTAGATTCTACAGATGATGGACATCAAAGTGCAACCCACTCCGCGCTGCACTTGGCCGATGTTGTGTTCTATGTGATGGATTACAATCATGTGCAGTCAGAGAACAATTTGGCTTTTGCCAAAAATCTCAGTGACTGGGGCAAACCGTTGTATCTCATTGTTAACCAAATTGACAAGCATCGGGAACAGGAGATTTCCATTGAGGAATATCAACGGCAATTAGAAAGCGCTTTCGGTCAATGGGGCATTCATTGTGCGGGTATTCTGTTCACTTCGCTTAAGGTTAAGGAACATCCACTTAATGATTGGGACGTTCTGCTAGGACTTTTCACGGATCTATTGGGTCACCGGGATGAATTGCTTCAATACAGTCTTTTACGTTCTATACAGCATACGGCAGATTCTTCATTGGCGAACTTCCGCGAGGAGCAGCAAGAGGAGCGTGAAGCTTTACTGGAAGAATTGGCTGGTGCTGAGGAGGAGACGGTGGAAACTGGACTTGCTTCTCTGGAAAACGAGCGCGAGCTGATCGAAGGTCTTCTTCAGCAATCGCTTGTGAATCTGCGGAGTGCTTTAGATGCGCTGCTGGGCAATGTTACGCTTATGCCTGCGGATGTTAGGGAGGCAGCGAAGAATTATGTCGAAAGTGTCAGCCCAGGGTTCCGGCTAGGTCTACTGTTTACTGCCGCACGGCGGGAGAAGGAACAGCACAAACGTCTGGGTGCTTGGTTTGAATTGCTGACACGGGAGATTTCCGCCCGCTTGGAGTGGCACATGATTCTGCTGATTCGTGAATGGGCGGAGAATCTGGGTCTCTGGAATGAAGAGGCCGAGCTGACTCTGAAAGAAGGGCTCCCGGCGGTGAGCCAGGAATGGCTGGCGGCTGCAGTGAAGCCGGGAACCGGGACAACAGGCGAGGCGTTGCTTAATTTCTGCCGCAGCCTTGCGGAGGAAATTAAGCGCCAGTACCGCCGCGCCGCACTAGGGCTAGCCGATAAGCTGCTGGCGAAGCTGCCCGCGCTCTTGGACGAGCGCCTCGCGGAGCTGTCGCACCGCGAGCAGGCGCTGCGCGCCCAAGCGCGCGCCCTCGCCGCGCTTGGCACGCTTGACCGCGCGGCTGCCGCCCGCGCGCACGAGCTCGCGGCGCTGCTGCCGCCGCGCCGGCCCCTCACCCCCGGCATTCTGCCGGAGGTGAGGGCAACCCCGCGTGCGAGCGCGCCCAGCGCCGCACCGCGTGAAGCCCAGCCGCTGCGCGCAGCTGGGCGAGACCCCGCCGCCGCAAGCTGGGCGGCGGGCACGGAACAGCCGGCGGGCGGGCGCCGCCGGCTCTCCGTAGCCGCCGCGACGCTGAGCGCGGCGAGTGAACTGCTGCGCAGCGAGCCGGCCATGGCCTCGGCGGTGCGCAGCTTGGCGGCGCGGGCGGCGGATCTCGCCGGCGGCCGCTTTACCCTGGCGCTGTTCGGAGCCTTCAGCGCCGGCAAGTCCTCCTTCGCCAACGCTTTGCTCGGCGAAGCCGTGCTGCCCGTGTCTCCCCACCCCGCCACGGCAGCAGTTAATCGCATACTGGCGCCGGAGGGAGACTTCCGCGATAAGAGTGCAGTGGTGAAGATGAAGACCGCGGAGGAATTCTGGGATGACATTACTCACTCCTTTGGCGTGCTTCAGCTAGGTCAGCCGCAGCGGGAATCATGGACTCACGTCGCAGCAGATTTACAAGCAGGTGGAGTTCATCCCTCGGGTTTGCCGCATGCCGGATTTCTGCGGGCCGCGGCGGTAGGCTGGGAGGAAGCCGAGCCGCTCCTCGGAACCGTGCGGACGGTAGAACTGGATGAATATCGCAAGCTTGTCGCGGAGGAGACTCGGGCCTGCTACGTGCAGAGTATAGATTTATATTACAGTTGTCCCTTAACAGAAAGCGGTATTGTGCTTGTGGATACCCCTGGCGCAGATTCCTTGCATGCACGCCATACGGGTGTGACCTTTGGATATATGAAGGATGCGGATGCGATTTGTTTTGTAACTTACTACAATCATGCCTTCTCGAAGGCGGATCGGAGCCTGCTGGCTCAGCTGGGTCGGATCAAAGACAGCTTCGCGCTGGATAAAATGTTCTTTATCATCAATGCCTCCGATCTGGCATCTGGGGAAGCAGAGCTGGAAGAAGTCAGGGAGCATGTCGCCCAGAATTTACGGGCTGGAGGACTGCGTTCTCCGCAGATTTATGCACTGTCCAGCTTGCAGGCATTAGACGGGAAAGTTGATAATAACCGCAGTAGCTATGAAACCTCAGGTTTTCATGTCTTTGAGCAAGCGCTGTGGAGCTTTGCGGGCGAAGAGCTGCCACAGCTGTCCCTTAAGGCAGCTGTGGAGAGTATCGCTACTGTCCGTCGTAGGGCAGAAGAATGGCAGGAATTAGCGACACAAGAGGCAAGTCAGCTTGAAGCTGGAGTGCGGAGGCTGCAGGAGCGCCGTCGCCTGGCGGAGCAGCGATTGTCTGCTCTACAGGTGGAGGAGCGGCCACTCCGTGATCTGCATCGGGAAGGTGGGGAACTGCTGTATCATGTCAGACAGCGCCTCAGCTTTTCCTTCGGCGGCAATTTCCAGGAGTCCTTCCATCCATCCTTGCTGCGTGAGGATGCCGGAAGCTTGAAAGAAATCTTCACCGCCTGCGGCCGAGAGCTGTGGCGTACAACTCAGCGTGAGCTGGAACAGGAGCTGTGGGCCACAACACTGCGGCTCGAAGCTACCGGACGCCGGCTTGTCCATGAAGCTGCCGCCACCGCTGCCGCAGAACTATCTTTCTCAGCACCGGAACTTCAGTTCATGGAGAACGACACCGAGTCTTGGCCCTCACCGATAGTGCTGGAATGTAAGCTACAGCCAGTAGACTGGTTGGCGATATGGGGATATTTCAAATCACCGCGGCATTTCTTTGAAGGTACTGGTCGGGATAAATTCAAAACCACAGTTGAACCTTTGCTGAGAGAAGCCATTGCCCTGGCTGCAGTTGCTCAGGAGAATACATTACTGGGACATTATGCAGAAGCTGTAACCAGAGCTCTGACGACAGCCGCTGCTAAGCTGCGTGAGGGTTTGGCAGAGCAGGAGGAGGCCTTGTCTGGACTCCGGAAAGGGGGTGATTCTGCAGCGCATTGGGGCCGATTAGCACATCAATTACGCCTCTATGAGGAATCTTTCGACGATATGGTGGACACAAGACTGTGAATATTGTAGGAAAATGTCGAAGAATGCTTGCATTCTGGCTGATGATGAATGAAAATGAAGATGTCTGAAAATTTACAAAGAAACTGCAATGTTTTCGAAACAGTAGTGATTTTTCTTTTCTTTTACGGAAGAATCGTCTACTCTAAGGGAACTTTTCAGTCAAATTTGCGAAAAAGAGGTTGATATCGACAATGTGGGGAGCTCCTTTTTCAGCTCAAAGCCGTAAGCTGCTGCTGCTGGGCAGTGGGGAACTGGGTAAGGAAGTCATTATTGAAGCTCAACGCCTTGGCGTAGAGACCGTAGCGGTGGACCGTTACGATAACGCACCGGCGATGGGTGTAGCCCATCGATCTCATTGTATTGATATGTTGGATGCAGAGGCGCTGAAAGCACTAATTCGTGCCGAGAAGCCGGATATTATCGTACCGGAGATTGAGGCCATTGCTACTCAAGCTCTCCAGGAACTGGAGGAAGAAGGTTTCTTCGTTGTCCCAACCGCTCGTGCGGCCCGGCTGACGATGGACCGGGAAGGTATCCGCCGGCTTGCTGCCGAAGAGCTTGGACTGCCGACAGCGGCTTACCGCTTCGCGGATAGTCTGGACGAATTGCGCCAAGCTGTGGACGAGCTGGGTACACCTTGTGTAATTAAGCCAATTATGAGCTCCTCCGGTAAAGGTCAAAGTATTTGCCGGAAACCGGAGGATGCCGAGGACTGCTGGAACACTGCACTTGAAGGAGCACGAGCCAAAGGAACACGTGTCATTGTGGAGGCGTTCGTCACCTTTGAGAGTGAGATTACTCTGCTGACAGTGCGTTCCGTATCTGGAACCATCTTTTGCCCGCCAATCGGACATATTCAAAAAGACGGCGATTATGTGGAATCCTGGCAGCCGCATCCGATGGATGCCGCCTTGCTGGCTGAAGCACAGTTGATGGCCAAAGCAGTAACCGATCAGCTCGGTGGCCGCGGTATTTTTGGAGTGGAGCTGTTTCTTACGGCTAATGGCGTATTGTTCAGTGAAGTCTCTCCAAGACCGCATGATACCGGCATGGTGACAATGGTGACACAAGATTTGTCGGAATTTGCCCTGCATGTCAGAGCGATTCTGGGGTTCCCGCTAGATTCAGTACAATTGCTGACACCAGGCGCTTCAGCTACGCTGAAGGCAGAAGGTGAAGGACGAGCCTTTGTTGTATCCGGACTTGGTGAGGCGTTGGCACTTCCACGTACTCAAGTTCGAGTGTTTGGTAAACCAGAAGTTCGCCCTGGACGGCGGATGGCAGTAACCTTAAGTACAGCGGAAGATGTGGAAATCGCGCGGACGATAGCCAAGCAGGCAGCGTCTATGCTAACAGTGGAGGTATATGAGGATGAACAGTAGTATTGAAGCACCAGTACTGCAAATTCGCAAATGCGGCATGAATGATCTGGAGAGAGTAACAAAGCTTCTACGGGAATTCGGCTATCCAACAACGCTTAGCGTGATGAAAGAGAGAATGGAAGGCATGGAGAACGACCCTTTCCATTGCACACTTGTTGCTGAATTAAATAACGAAGTTGTGGGAATGATCGGACTTAGACAGGTAAAGTCATATTACAAACAGCAGGATTGTATTACAGAGATTACCGCTCTCATTGTATCAGAGGAGCTAAGAGGCAAAGGACTAGGTAAGAGACTTGTGGCCTCGGCCGAAGAATGGGCTCGCCAGCAAGGCTGCTGCCAGCTCTTCTTGAGAAGCGGCAACCGTGTAGAGCGCGCACCAGCGCATGCTTTTTACCGTCATATCGGATTCGAAAAGACAGCCGGCTATCGCTTTAACAAAGCATTGCTGTAGCACTTATACGTGACCGATCATCCCCATCCCGGCATAGGCGGGATGGTTTTTTTTGTAATATAAGAATTTATTTGATTCACGCGATAACTTATCCTTATATTTCTCGAAGTAACAAGTACCGTCCATAAAAGGACGGCGAAGCCGTTGCTTCTTGCCGAAATCTGCTCATTTTTACGATAACTTAACTTAAACATAGATTGAAGGGGTTGAATCATATAGAATGGTTTTATTACAATTCAAACAATGTTCGAAGAGGGATGAAGCATGTATAAATTAATTCTTGTTGAAGATGAAGAAGACGTAAGAGAAGGAATAGTCGGACAGATTGACTGGGAGCGTTATGGCTTTGAAGTCGTAGATCAGGCGGAGAACGGTAGAGAAGCTGCGGAGTCCATTGACCGCTTGCTGCCAGATGTAGTCGTCACCGATATTCAGATGCCTTTCATGAACGGACTGCAGCTGGCCGAATGGATTCGCGCTCACCACCCCAATACCAAGATCATTATTTTGACAGGTTATGATGAATTCGAATATGCACAGCGGGCTATCAAGCTGCAGATTGATGAATATATTTTGAAACCCTTCTCCTCGCAGGAATTGATTGACATCCTCTTAAAGGTCAAAGCAACAATCGAAGCGGAAATCGCAGAGAAAGAAAATGTATTTGTATTAAGTGAACATTATCGCAAAAGCCTTCCTGTCCTGCGTGAGCAGTTCTTGTCCTCCCTCGTTTCTCGTAGATTGCATCCTTCAGAGATTGCTGAGAAGAGTATGGAATATGGAATTAAGCTTTCAGGGGAGTTGTTCCAGGCCTCAGTAATCCGTGTGGACCATATTCGTACCGATGGAGAATCAGATTTACCCTCGGGTAAGCCAGTCTCCTTGCGGGATACCGGTGACCGGAATTTGCAGCTGTTTGCAGTGCTGAATGTTGCAGAGGAAATATGTAACAAACATCGCTTCGGCAAAGTTTTTATTCATCGTGATGATGTGGTTATGCTCTCGATCAGAGGAGATAAGGATGAAGCCGAGATTACACGGATGACGCTGGAGATTCTGGAGGAAATTCGCCTCAATGTGCAGCGGTTCCTAAAGCTTACTATAACTGCTGGTACCGGAACGGTCTGTGAGACTCCGGCCTTGCTCTTCCATTCTTTTGGGGATGCCCTACAGGCGCTGGATTATCGTCTTATTCTTGGTAATAATAGAGTGATCTGGATCGAGGATGTGGAGTCACGGTCTAACCGGATGCTGGATTATGATGAGTTGTCGCAGCAGTCTTTAATGCGAACAATCAAGCTGGGCACGGCACAGGAGCTCAAAGAAGTGGTTGAGGAGTTGTTCGGTGGACTGGATGCCGCGCAAGTATCTACACAGGATTATCAGATATTTCTGCTGGAGATCATCACTTCAATCCTACGGGTGGCCAAAGAATCGGGCAGTGAGACCACAGAGTTTATTGGCTCTGGCATTTATTCACTCACGGATATGCATAAGTTTAATAATATGAGTGAAGCCAAGCAGTGGATTATTACGGTTTGCAGCCAGCTTATGGATACCATAGCTTCGGAACGGCAATCGAGCTACAAGCAGCTTATCGATCAAGCTAAGGAATATATACGCAGTCATTATGAGGAATCTGATATTTCCATCGGCAAAGTCTGCCAGCATTTGCATATCAGTACAGGCTATTTTAGCAGCATCTTTAAAAAAGAAATGAAAATGACGTTTGTAAGCTATCTCCTGCAAATCCGTCTAGAGGCAGCGAAGGAGCTTTTGCGTTCCACTGAGCTGAAGGCTTTTGAAATTGCCGAAAAAATAGGTTTTGCTGATCCGAACTATTTTAGTTTTTGCTTTCGTAAGAAATATGGACAATCACCTAAAGAGTATAAAAATAGCTCCAGAGGAGGATAGTCCATGCCGAAGGAGAAGGCTTTTTTCTTTCCATTGCGGCCGCAGCGGCGTAAGGGAAACAAGATAAGGATTTCCTCCAAGCTGCGCAGCATCCAGCTTATCATTACGTTTACCTTCACGACGGTCACTGTACTTGTAGCAGTGATCGTCAGTATTATGCTGTACAACAAGTTCGCCAAGACGGCCGAGGCGAATGCCAATCTGAATATGCAGCAGATTATTGAACAGGTCAATTACAACCTGGAGCTTTACGTGAATGGGATGCGGAACATTTTTGAAACAGCAGAAGGACAGGTTACCAATAGTTCATCCGTAGACTCAGCACTTCTAAGCGAGAGAATAGGCATGCTGATGGGCAGCAGAGAGGATATCGTATCTGTTGCCGTTTTTACGCCACAGGGCGGTTATGTCATAGGCACTCCAGGTCAAAATATGCGTCTGAATACTCAGCTGGACACCCAGAGCTGGTTCACTTCGGCTAAGAAGACATCGGAAGTTGCCTTTTCAGCCCCTCATATACAGAATTTGTTCAAGGGTCGTTATACTTGGGTCGTTTCCGTAAGCAAGCTAATTCAATACCGGGAGAACGGTGAACTGAAAACCGGTATTTTGCTAATTGATTTTAACTTTCGCACCATTGATGAGTTGAGCAAGCAGGTCAAACTCGGTAAAAGGGGCTACGCTTACATTCTCGATTCATTAGGCAACATCGTATATCATCCTCAGCAGCAGCTAATTTACGCAGGCTTGAAGTATGAGAATGTCGAGCCTGTATTGGAATATGCCTACCGCAGTTATCTGGATGAGTCCACTGGTGAGAAACGGTTTATTACCGTGCGCACTTTGGCTCAGACGGGCTGGAAAATTGTTGGTGTGGCTTATTATGATGAGATTGTGACGACAAAACGTGATCTTAACCAGTTCTTAGCCTGGTTCCTGTCAGCTGTCATCTTAGGCGTAATTATTGTTTCCATTCTCTTATCAGCGCTTATTGCCAGCCCGATTCGGAGACTCGAACGTACAGTTAAACTGGTAGGAGAGGGTGACCTGTATACTCCGATTAATGTCAGAGGAGCCTATGAGGTAGAACAGCTGTCCAAGCGGTTTAACCTGATGTTGCAGCGGATTCGTCAATTGATGGATCAGATTATTTATGAACAGGAGACCAAACGCAAGGGTGAGCTTGAAGTATTACAGTCACAGATTAACCCACACTTTTTGTACAATACGCTCAACTCGGTCATCCGGCTTGCGGAACGGGGTAAAACCGAGGAAGTGGTAACGATGATTCAATCGTTATCCAGATTTTTCAGGATAAGTCTAAGCAAAGGGAAAAATATTATTACATTACAAGAAGAGTTGGATCATATACGGCACTACCTGGTCATTCAGAATATCCGCTTCAAAAATAAATTTCGCTATAAAATTACAGCCCAAGAAGAAGTGCTGCAATTGCAGACGATTAAGCTAATCCTCCAGCCAATTGTTGAGAATGCAATTTATCATGGGATTGAAATGATGCCTGATGAAGGCTTTATCTCTATTAGTGCAGAACTGCGAGATGAGCTCGTTGTCATAGTGATCAGTGATAATGGACTGGGCATGTCGCAGGAAACCATGAAGCTTATCCTCACGGGCGGTAATAAAAGCGGAAGTGGTTCCGGTGTTGGCGTCAGAAATGTCAATGAACGGATTGGGCTTTATTATGGCCGTGAATACGGATTAACTTTTGAGAGTGAGATTGAGGAAGGGACAACGGTGACGATTATCTTCCCGGCACTGAAGACTCAGGAGAATCTGGACAAACCAAAGGAGAAGGAGGATGAGACATCTGCATGAAGACAAAACGGTTTTGGCTTACATTGCTGATGTGTGCGGGATTATGGACAACGGTTACCTCCTGCTTTAACTCGGCTCCGGATTACATTAGCACGAATAAGACCCGCAATATTCATATGATCGTGAAAATGAACAGGGGGGATTACTGGAATACGGTTAAGCTGGGTGCTGAAGCTGCTGCTCAGGAATTTAATGTGAAACTGACGTTCAAGGCTCCTGATTCAGAGAGTGATATCGATGAGCAGATTGGAATGGTGCAGGCTTCTATTAAACAGAAGGCGGATGTCATTATATTGGCGGCCAGCAGCTACATGGGACTTGCCCAAGTAGTGGACCAAGCCGCTTATTATAAAATACCCGTAATTTCAGTAGATGCAGAGGTTGGTTCAGCGAGAGTAAGAACCTATGTCGGATCGAATGGTTATGAAGCAGGACAGAAGTCTGCAGAGAGACTTATTGAGCTGCTGAATGGATATGGTGAAATCGGCATTATCAATTTCACAAATTCATCTCTGAACGAACAACCGGAATCCACGAGCACTGTTGATTATGGTGCGCGTGATGCAGATGAACGGGAAAGAGGTTTTTTGAATTATGCCGCACGTTATCCTAATGTTCATGTAGTCGAAATTTCCTATACCTCTTCGAATATTACAAATGCCGAGGATCTTACTCAATTGATGCTGCTGAAGCATCCTAAGCTGCGTGGGATTGCGACCTTGAATGAGACGGCTTCGCAAGGTGCAGCAATGGTCATAAAAAACTTAGGAAAGGACAACATAAAGATGGTTGCCTTTGACAGTTCCCCTTCAATGATGGAACTCCTGCAGGAAGGGACTGTTCAAGCAACCGTGATTCAAAATCCGTTCAGTAACGGCTATTTAGCTGTAAAATATGCTGTCGAGGTCATTGAAGGCATGGATGTTCCTGAACGCGTGGATACAGGAACAAAGCTGATTGATCTAGATAACATGCTATGGCCGGAAAACCAGAAATTGTTATTTCCCTTTGTCAGATAGATAGGGATCTCAGTAGTATAGGAGAATTTTCATAATAAAGAGTAGGATTTTATATTCGCAACCGCTTTCACCTAAGGCATAATAAGGATGTACCCGGGACAACCTGGGGCGAAACAAAAAAAGAAATATAAATCAGGAGGTCAATTAATATGAAAAAAATCACTTCCGTTTTACTTGCTAGTGCATTGCTGGGTGCTGCTCTTGCAGGCTGCGGCGGCAACAACAATAATGCCGCAAATACAGCAAACTCCGGTGCA
This sequence comes from Paenibacillus monticola, assembly GCF_009664975.1. GTDB lineage: Bacteria > Bacillota > Bacilli > Paenibacillales > Paenibacillaceae > Paenibacillus_AQ > Paenibacillus_AQ monticola. The sequence goes on along the minus strand of NZ_WJXB01000003.1, from coordinate 164,956 downwards.
GCTACAAATTCCGCTAATGCTGGAAAAACTACTGAGCTGCCTAAAGTAGGCGTTGCTATTTACAAATTCGATGACACGTTCATGACTGGTGTTCGTAACGCAATCGAAACAGCTGCTAAAGATGTTGCAACTGTGGACATCGTGGATAGCCAAAACTCCCAGCCAACCCAAAATGACAAGGTTGACTTATTCGTAACTAAGAAATATAACGGTATGCTGATCAACCCGGTTGACCGTACAGCTGCAGGCGTTATTATCGATAAAGCAAAAGTAGCAAACATTCCGGTTGTATTCCTTAACCGCGAACCCCTTCCTGAAGATATGAAGAAATGGGATAAAGTTTATTATGTAGGCGCTAAAGCAGAAGAATCTGGTACAATGTCTGGTCAATTGATCGTTGATTACTGGAAAGCACACCCTGAAGCTGATAAGAACAAAGACGGAGTGCTTCAATACGTAATGCTTAAAGGCGAACCAGGACACCAAGATGCTGAACTGCGTACAACCTACTCCATTCAAGCTATTGAAGATGCCGGCATCAAAGTTGAGAAATTGGCTGAAGATACTGCAATGTGGGATCGCGTAAAAGGTCAAGAAAAAATGGCAGCATTCCTCGGCTCCCACGGCGACAAAATTGAAGCTGTTCTTGCCAACAATGATGATATGGCACTTGGTGCTATCGAAGCATTAAAAGCTGCTGGATATTTCGTTGGTGATAAATTCATGCCGGTAGTAGGTGTTGATGCAACTGCTCCTGCTGTTCAAGCGCTGAAAGATGGCACAATGCTAGGAACTGTTCTGAATGATGCCAACAACCAGGGTAAAGCAGCTATTACCGTTGCCGCTCTGCTTGCAAAAGGTGAAACACCTACGAAAGAAAATGTTGGCTTTGATATCACTGACAACCAATATGTGTGGATTTCTTACAAGAAAATCACCAAGGACAATGTTGCTGACGTTAAATAAATTCTCCCTAATACAATTACAGACACAGATACAATCCTAAATTAAATGAGTTTACCGGGGAGCGGTTTATCGCTTCCCGGAATTCCTTTCGGATAGGGAATAGGATGGAACCGCTGTGCCTCTCATGTAAAAAGAAAAAAAGTGTAGGAGGCGTAACAACATGGCTGAAGCTGAGTTTTTGCTGGAAATGAATAACATAACAAAAGAGTTTCCCGGCGTAAAAGCACTGGATGGAGTAAGCATAAAGGTTAGACCGGGTTCGGTTCATGCTTTGATGGGCGAGAACGGTGCTGGTAAGTCAACACTCATGAAATGTCTCTTTGGTATTTACTCACCGGATGCCGGTGAAATATTTTTGGACGGCGAGAAAGCCTCCATTAGTAGCTCTAACGATGCGCTTAAGAGCGGAATCTCAATGATTCACCAAGAACTGCATCCTGTGCCGTTCCGTAGTGTAATGGAGAATATCTGGTTAGGACGTTTTCCGACCAAAGGAATCGGACCGATTCAGTTTATTGATCACAAGAAAATGTATACTGACACGGAAAATCTATTTAAGGATCTGGATATTGATCTAAATCCCGAAACTTTGGTGGGCAAGCTGTCCGTATCCAAAATCCAATCCATTGAAATCGCGAAGGCTGTCTCCTTTCATTCCCGCGTTATTGTAATGGATGAACCTACTTCTTCCCTCACAAGCGTGGAAGTACAGCATTTGTTCCGGATTATCCGGGATTTGCAAAAAAGAGGCGTAGCTATTATTTATATATCTCACAAAATGGAAGAAATCCTGGAAATTTCTGATGAAGTTACGATCATGCGTGATGGTAAAAAAATTGGCACATGGCCAGCGGAAGAATTGACTACTGACATCATCATTTCAAAAATGGTCGGCCGTGATTTGACCAATCGTTTCCCTGAACGCTTTAACGTCCCAGGTGAAGTGTACATGAAAGTTGAAGGTTTAACTTCACCAGAGCCAAGATCCTTTAAGGATGTTACCTTTGATCTGAAGCGGGGCGAGATTCTCGGCATTGGCGGTCTGGTCGGTGCTCAGAGAACAGAAGTTATTGAGGCTCTGTTTGGTCTGCGTGCTATCAAATCAGGAACGATTTCCATTAAAGGTAAACAAGTCAAAATTAACTCTCCCAAGGATGCAAAGGCGCACGGTATGGCCTTGCTTACTGAAGAGCGTCGTGTAACGGGTATCTTCCCGGTATTATCGGTGCATGAGAATGCAGCGATTGCTAATCTTGATCGTTATCAGAAACCTTACCTGCTGCTGGATGGCAAGAAGAAGAAGGTAGAAGTAGATAGAATGATTGAGAAATTGCGCACCAAAACACCTACAACAAAGACCTTGATCATGAATCTATCAGGTGGGAATCAGCAAAAAGTACTGCTTGCTAGATGGTTGCTCACCGAGCCTGAAATTCTCCTACTGGATGAACCAACACGCGGAATCGATGTTGGAGCCAAGTTCGAGATTTATACCATCATTGCCGATTTGGCAAAGCAAGGCAAAAGTATTATTATGATCTCTTCTGAAATGCCAGAACTGCTCGGAATGTCCGACCGTGTAATGGTAATGTCGGAGGGTAAACTCACAGGTATACTAGAAGGCGGGCAAGCTACGGAAACCGAAGTTATGCGTCTCGCTGCACAGCACTAGGATAGGAATAAATTATGCTTACGAAGTACTTCGCGTAACTTTAAGGGGGAACACTACTAATGAACGCTAAAAAAGCTCAAGCTTTTGTTACACAGAACGCTATTTATATCGTATTGGTACTTCTAATTATGGGTATTGCTTTATATGAACCAGCTTTTATCTCTGTCAATACTTTACGTGATATCCTGATTCAATCGTCTACGCGGATTATCATCGCACTTGGTGTAGCCTTCATCCTTATTACAGCAGGGACTGACTTGTCTGCAGGACGGGTCGTAGGTTTTACAGCAGTTATCTCCGCTTCTATGCTGCAAATTCCGGACTATTCCCGCCGCTTTTTCCCGGATATGCCGCAAGTGAACGTCATTCTTCCAATTCTTATTGCAATAGTAGCAGGTCTCCTTTGCGGACTGGTAAATGGTATCATCGTCTCCAAACTTAATGTTCCACCGTTTATTGCTACACTAGGCACAATGGTTATTGTATACGGTGTGAACTCACTCTACTTCGATATGGACCCGAACCAATCGCAACCTATCGGTGGTCTGCGTCCTGACTTCACTAAAATTGGTTCAGGATTTTTCGGAAGTGGGCAATATTCTATACCATACATTGTCATTATAGCCCTGGTCGTCTCCGCCATTGTTTGGGTCCTGTTTAACAAGACCAAGCTTGGCAAGAATATGTATGCCATCGGCGGCAACATGCAGGCTGCTAAAGTATCTGGTATCGATGTTTCCAAGAACCTGATCTACATCTATGCTATCGCCGGTGCTCTTTATGGTCTGGCTGGTGTACTTGAAGCTGCAAGAACAGGTGGAGCAACCAATAACTATGGTAACATGTATGAGCTGGATGCCATCGCAGCTTGCGTAGTCGGCGGTGTATCTACCACAGGCGGTATCGGTACTGTGCCGGGCGTTCTGGTCGGTGTTATCATCTTTACCCTCATTAACTATGGTCTAACCTTTATCGGGATCAGCCCATACTACCAGTTGATCATCAAAGGTTTGATCATCATCGCTGCGGTAGCGTTCGATATGCGTAAGTATTCTTCGAAGAAATAAAGGCTCGGTGATATGTCCGTAACTGCGGGGAACTTTTGGACTTCCGGCCGCTGTTGTCTCCAGATTGTCTGAATTTACCTTAACGGTAACAATCCGGAGACAAAGGCGGTCGCTACGCTCCTACAGTTCCAAAATTCCCCTTCGTTACTTCCATCACCTCGCCTAAGCAGGTGTAGTACCAAAAAGCGTTTGCGATAAACAGCAAACGCTTTTTGTGTTTCGATTGCTTCGCTCCGAAATGACAACCCCAAAAGCAAAAACCTAGTTACTTGAGGATTGGGTTGGTAATATTTGCTACAGTAGCTTCTCACAAGTGTCTTTGCAAGTGAGGGAACCGCCACTTGTAAAGCCCGAAAACACCCCTCTCAGAGGGTGTTTTTGGGCTTTTTTTCTCGAAAGGAAAGGGGTACTGGGGTAAGTGTGGGCACGCTGAAAGGCAGCGGAGAGAACGGAATGATTGCGTACAAGCGGTAGCGGTCGCCTTTGTCTCCGGATTGTTACCGTTAAGGTAAAATTCAAACAATCTGGAGACAACAGCGATGGGAGCAACATTCCGTTCTCGGAGCGTCCACCGGAGCGCCACCCCAGACACGCACCAGTACCAGCTCTCTGCACGATCAAAAAGCACAAAAACCGCCCTCCCCCCATAAACTATAGGCAAATGCCTTTGTTAAAGGGGAGCGACTGCATGCTGAGGATTAGGTTGAATGAGCTGGGGAACGGGAATGAGAACGGCCTGTTACAGGCCGATGTATGGAAATGGGACGGGATTGGTTGGAACGAATACGTTACACAGCAAGATGAAGATTTCATCCGTGCGGAGGATGATCTATTTGTTACGATACCCGCAGAGTCGGGTTTGTACCGTGTAGACTATTCCAGAAGTCCTTTTGAGACGTTATTCGTGCTTCCTGAGGTAGAAGAGGGAAGTGAGCTGCGTACAACGGCGCTGCACCCAGCCCCCTTTAAGCTAAAGGAGGGCACGCTGTGGGGGTATATCAATGACGAGGGGCTCACGGTTATTGAGCCCAGATACGAATATGCCGAAGATTTTCAGGAGAATGGTCTGGCTATTGTGCAGACCAAAGGGGGCAGTGGCGTGATCGACAGCTCAGGGCGGGAGAAAGTAAAACCGGTCTATTCCTTTATTGCTCCTTTTTCAGAAGGACGCGCGGTGGTATCTGACCTTAAAGGGTATACCTTCATTGATGAAAAAGGGAAAGAGGTGACTTCGGCGCGATATGATTATCTGAACTCGCTGCACGAGGGGCGCGCTGTATTTTCCAATCAGAGTACAAGTGGACCATCACATTATGGATATCTGGACCCACAAGGTAAAGAAGTACTGCCTGCTATTTATGTAGATGCGGGAGATTTTATGAACGGGATGGCACTGGTCAAGATTGCGGAGGGCGAATATGCACTTATTGATCCTGAAGGTCACCGTCTGCACACTTATAATTATCCTTTTGTGGGCAACCCGGGGGATGGCCTGCTTTCTTTTCAAGCGACGGAGAACGGCAAGTACGGCTATCTCCACACAGATGGTACTATCGCCATTCAACCGCAGTTCACGGCTGCCTTACCCTTCTCTGAAGGCAGAGCAGTTATTAATACAGCAGAGGATTATGGCAATGCCTATGGATTGATAGATAAACAAGGTAAAGCTATTATTCCGGCAAAATATTATGAGGTTCTCCAACTGGGAGAGAAAAGGATTGCGCTCGGCACTCCCCTGTATCCTGATCAGCCGTATCGTGGTTCACGTTATGTCATTGCAGATGCGGACACTGGAAGAATTCTAAATAACCATTCCTTGCTGGGTGTTAATAATTATCAAGAGGGCCTGGCGTCTGTATATGATACTAAGGAGACTTATTTTATCGACAAAAGTGGCAACAGAGCTGCTCAGCCTCCTGTTGTTCCAGGTTCAGGAACACTTTCTTTGAATGGCCGTTTAATTAGAGCGGATGTAGATCAGCGTACAGCCTACTATGACCGGAGGGGGAAGCAGGTATGGAGACAGAACGGTGTCATCCCGCTGAGACCTCCTTATTCAGTCCTAGAGAAGAAATATAAGCCGAACAGTGACTATCTGGTCTATTATCCGGTTGTTGAAGGAATCGCCAACTCGGAGGTCTCCAGTGAAGTTAACGCTAAGCTGCGGAAGCTTTCACTCGCTGAGGGAGCAGGAAGTGGCGGAACATCAAAGGACTTTAGCTACACCGGAGATTTTGCCGTATCCTTTTTCCGTAAAAACCTTCTGGTGCTGGAGCTGAACGGCTACCGCTTTCCTTTTGGAGCTGCACATGGTATGCCGTCAAGAATCTATACGCATATTAATTTGCGTAACGGCAGATTCTTTGGGCTTAGTGACCTCTTTAAGCCGGGAAGCAAATATGTCGCGAAGCTGAGTGAAATCGTCGGCAAGCAGATTGCGAATGATCCACAATACTCGTACGTATTTCCGGATACCTATAAGGGGATAACTGCTGATCAGCCTTTTTTTGTGGATCAAGAGGCGCTGTATCTTTATTTTGCTCCCTATGAGATTGCTCCTTATGCAGCAGGTTTTCCGACCTTCCGCATTCCTTATGCAGAGATTATGGGGCTTATTTCGACCGAAGGGGAGTTCTGGCAATCCTTTCACTAAGTACAAGAGACCACAACCTGGTGGATATAAGAATCTTCCTCAGCTACGATGAGGAGGATTTTTTATTGTTTGTTTCCAAGTCTCTCCAAAAGTCGAATATAATCGCCTGAATTGCTATGGGAAATCCCTGCACAGCTTTGATTTAATGTAAAAATTTAGCAGAGCACAACCCAGATAAATATGTTACAATAACTGAGGAAGAAATTACAGATTTGTAATCTTTGCAGCTGACTAATTCCCAACAGCACAGAAAATACACCAAGAATAAGGAGATGGCAGAATGAAGAGCAAGACTTTGAGAGCAATGATAGGTGGGAGTGTAGCCGCAGTTATGGCGCTTAGCATTTCTCTTCCTTACACAGCCAGCGCAGCAGCAAATGACACTACGGTGACAAAAGCAGGCACCAGCTACGCGCAATTATTACAGTATTTAAGTAAGTATAATATAAAGGGATTTTCTTTCATCATTGTAGATGGCGTGACTGGCAGTACACCTACAACAAAGCCAACAGCAGCACCAACCTCGGTACCAATAGCAACGCCAGTACCAACAAAAGCACCAGTAGCAACCGCAGTACCAACAAAAGCGCCAGTGGCATCGCCGGCACCAACAAAAGCACCAGTGGCAACGCCAGCACCAACAAAAGCACCAGTAGCTGTTAGCACTAATACATCGTATACCCAACAGATCGTGACACTTGTTAACAAGGAACGTGCCACAGCTGGACTAGCTCCTGTTTCTAGCCTGGATAGCTTGAACAAGGTGGCAGCAGCTAAAGCGACAGATATGCGCTCTAACAATTACTTCTCCCATACTTCACCTACGTATGGTTCACCTTTTGATATGATGGCTTCCTTTGGGGTCACTTATTCCTATGCAGGAGAGAACATCGCTATGGGACAGAAGTCACCGGAAGAAGTAATGACTGCATGGATGAACAGCCCGGGTCACCGCGCCAATATTTTAAGTGCAAACTTTAATTATATTGGAGTAGGCTTCGATAATAATTATTGGGTACAGGAATTTGTAGGTAAATAGTAACAACGACTTAATAAAAGAACGTTCTCCGGCTACAATCGGAGAACGTTCTTTTGGTGTGAAAAGGGAATATTATGGAAATAAAAAAAGAAGCAAGAGCGTTAGCTCTTGCTTCTTTAATAACATTATGGGTTATGCTGGGCTCGAACCAGCGACCTGCCGATTAAGAGTCGGCTGCTCTACCAGCTAAGCTAATAACCCGTGCATTGCAATGACTCAACAGGAAATAATATATCACGTCTCAGAAGTAAAAGCTAGTCTTTTTTTTGGTTTTTTTGGAGGTCTTATTGTACTCGAACCGTTGAGCATGAATTATTGCCGGAAATACTGAGGTTATCACTACTATGAATATTTGCAAATTACGCATAGAAGAATTATGTTTAACTACATAGTTAAGAAGTTTGTAAATTGTGGAACAATACAGAATAGAAACGGCATACGGAGGGATAGATTTTGAACGATTCCAAGTGGACGTGGCGCAGTGTAAGCCTGATTTCCATAGCAGCTACCGTGCTTTTAATTATTGGCTTTGTTTATGCAGTGAATGACATCATTAATCCGGCAGGTGATACCCTCCAGACTTCTCTGCCACAGGGTACGGCAACCCCTCTGACAGGGACTAACGAACTACTAAAGGTAGTAGCACTTGGAGATTCACTAGCTAAAGGGACAGGCGACAACACTGGAGCTGGTTTTGTGAAACGTGCTGTAGACGGCTTAGCGGCAGATGGAGAACATACTGAATTGCTCGGCAATATGGGGATTAACGGCCAGACCACGCTGGGGCTGCAAAACAGTCTCAAAGAAGAAGGAGTACAGTATGAGCTGCGTCAGGCGAGTGTGATTCTGCTCTCTATCGGCGGAAATGATCTGTTCAGAGGATCAGACATTCTTAAGGATGGCAGTAATAGTTCTACCACATCTAACTCCTCTGCCGTAGATAAGGATTTGACTCCGGAGGCTCTGCTGGCTGCACTGCCGGAAGCTGCGAAGAGATTGGGTCTCATATTAGAGAGTATTGCAAAGATTAATCCGCAGGCACAAATTTATTATGTGGGTTTATATAATCCGTTCGGGGATATCCCTGATTTGCTGGTACCAGGCAATCAGGCAGTAGCCGCTTGGAACAATGCGGCGATGGATATTATTAACAAACACAGTAATATGACATTGGTCCCGACTTTTGATCTCTTCAACCGCCATCTGGACCAATATCTCTCCTCAGATCATTTTCATCCCAATGGCGATGGCTATCAGCGGATGGGTGAACGGATCGTTCAGGCTGTACGTTAGAAGGGCAGGGAATATTTTACAAACAACAGGAGCTGTATGGAATATGACAAATGGAAAGAGCGGTGGCTCCGGAGCAGTCGTCTTGTCTGTAGATGGGGTTCGTAAAAAAATAGGCCGCAAATGGATTATTGATGATGTTACATTCGACGTGCGAGAGGGAGAAATTTTTGGCTTTCTCGGCCCAAATGGTGCAGGTAAGACGACGACGATCCGCATGCTTGTAGATTTGATCCGGCCAAGCGAAGGGAAGATTACGGTCTGTGGCTTCAATGTAAATCGTAATCCGGAAAAAGCACTACAGTATGTCGGCTCAATCGTAGAGAATCCTGAGGTATATACCTATTTGACAGGCTGGGAAAATCTGCAGCATTTTGCCCGGATGCAGCCTGGCGTAGATAAAGCGCGTATTGCCGAGGTGGTCGATATTGTCCGGCTGGACCAGCGCATACATGATAAGGTAAGCACGTACTCGCTTGGGATGCGCCAACGTCTAGGAATTGCACAAGCCTTGCTCGGACGCCCACGACTACTGATTCTGGACGAGCCTACAAATGGACTTGACCCCAAAGGCATCAAGGAGCTGCGTGAATTCATCCGCAAGCTCGCAGATGAGGGACTGGCTGTATTCGTCTCAAGTCATCTGCTGAGCGAAATTCAGTTGCTGTGTGACCGTGTGGCCATTATCAGTAAGGGACGTGTATTGGCTGTAGGCGGTGTGAATGAGCTGGTCTCCCGGAATTCCCCTTATGTATTATGGGAGCTGGAGCCTTTTGACAGAGCTCAGGAATTAATGATAGATCGTTCTGATATACAGCTGCTGGAGCTGAGTGAAGTTACGCTCGACGATTCCATCATTGCAGGCATGGGCCCGAACTCCTTGATTACCATTATGGATGAAGATCTGATTCCCGAGATCGTAGCCGTACTGGTTACTGCTGAGGTAGAGGTAAGGGCAGTGCATAAAATCAATCCAACACTGGAACAGTTATTCTTGAAGCTAACGGAGGGTGAGACCATTGATTAACCTGCTGCCACTCATCCGCAATGAGTGCCTGAAGATTATAAAAAAGAAACGTTTTTATGTTATACTGCTAATTCTGCTTGTACTAGTGCCTATGTTTACTTATGCACAGATGCGTATCGCTGAGCGGAGCCAGAATAAGTTCAACTCGGACTGGCGGCTGGAGGTTCAGCAACAGATCACAGACAATCAGAATTCGCTCGGCAGCGACCGTATTCCCGAGGAATGGAAATCCTACCGGAAAATATTTGTCCAACAACTGCAGTATTATCTCAACCACGATGTGAATCCGAATGAACCAAGTGGTGTAACCTTCACCCGAGAGTTTCTGGATAATTCAGTTACGCTGTTCATTCCGCTGCTAATCATGGCGGTGGCCTCTGATCTGGTTTCAGGAGAACGGACAACCGGGACGATTAAGATGCTACTAACCCGACCAGTGAAACGCTGGAAAGTGCTTTTTAGCAAAATGGCGGCCTTGCTGATGTTCGTCTCGCTGATTGTGCTCTCCACCTTTCTGGTCAGCTATCTCATTTCCGGGTTAGCCTTTGGATATAAGGGATTTAATGTCCCTGTCTTTACAGGCTTTCAGATCAGCGGAGATTCGGTGGATATGTCAACCGTGCATGCTGTGCCACAATGGAAATATTTGCTCATGCAGTGCGGGCTAATCTGGTTCGTGAGTGTCGTTGTTGCTTTGCTTGCCTTTATGGTATCAGTTCTGGTACGAAGCACAGCGGCGAGTATTGTGGTAATGATGGCAGCACTGATCGCCGGCACCATATTGACAAATATGGCTTCAGCCTGGACAACCGCGAAATATTTATTTATGGTTAATCTGGGCCTAACCGGTTATTTAGCGGGCACACCTGCGCCTATTGAGGGGATGACGCTGGCTTTTTCCATGGCTGTATTGGCTGTTTGGGGACTTGCTTCTGTGATCATTTCATTCACCGTCTTTACGAAACGTGATATTTTGAATTAGAATGTACAAAGTGAGGAAACGTTTGTTTGCGTTTTTTGAAATATAATAAAGTATAAGTGAGAAATGAAGGAGGAGCATGAATGCTCGAACAGATCGATATGTTTGCTGAAGTCTCTAAGGATGGCGGGGTTAGCCTGACTGGATACGATGCTGACGACATTCAAGTGCTCGAAGGTCTAGTTGCGGTCCGCAAACGGCCCGGCATGTATATTGGCAGTACGAGTTCCTCGGGACTGCACCATCTTGTATGGGAAATAGTGGATAACGCCGTAGACGAGCATTTAGCAAAGCACTGCTCGAAGATTGATATTACACTGCGCAAGGACGGCTCGGTTACCGTGATTGATAATGGCCGGGGGATTCCGACTGGAATGCATAAGACAGGAGTACCGACACCGCAAGTTGTATTCACCATTCTGCATGCGGGGGGTAAATTTGGCGGATCTGGCTACAAGAAATCGGGCGGTTTGCATGGTGTTGGGGCTTCGGTTACCAATGCTTTGTCCGAATGGCTGGAAGTAGAAATTTATCGGGACGGTAAGATCCATCGTCAGCGTTTCGAATATTGGGCAGATCCTAACGGAAAAGAGCATGTAGGTGAACCTGTTACCGGCCTCGAAGTTATGGGAAATACGAATAAAACCGGTACGAAGGTTACCTTCAAGCCGGATATTCGTGTCTTCCCGAATGGCATTGCCTTGAGTTATGACACGCTTGCAGAACGGGTTCAGGAGATTGCCTTCTTGAATTCCGGTCTGCGGATCTTGATTACAGATGACCGCACCAATCGCCAGGATGAATACTTCTATGAAGGTGGAGCAAGACAATTCGTAGAATTTCTGAACGAAGGCAAAGATGTCCTACATGATGTCATTCATTTTAATGCGGAGAAAGATGATATTGAGGTAGAGGTTGCTCTGCAGTACAATGCAGGCTACACAGAGACGCTGGCTTCCTTTGTTAACTCCATTCCTACTCGTAGCGGGGGGACGCATGAAACGGGCTTTAGAACAGCATATACCCGTGTATTAAATGATTATGCCCGCCGTACCCAGATGCTTAAAGAGAAAGACAAGAATCTGGAGGGCAATGATCTGCGGGAAGGCATGATGGCTGTCATTAGCATCAAGATGTCTGATGTTGAGTTTGTGGGTCAGACCAAGGACCAGCTCGGCAGCGCCTCTGCTCGCAGTGCAGTTGATTATATCGTATCCGAAAAAATGGCCCGTTTCCTGGAAGAGAATCCACAGGTTGCGCAAAGTTTGCTCAGAAAGTCGATCCAGGCCTCCAAGGCCCGCGAAGCGGCACGCAAAGCCCGCGATGAAATCCGCACCGGCAAGAAACGCAGCGAGAGCTCAAATCTTGGTGGGAAGCTGACACCTGCACAGTCTAAAGACGTTACGCGCACAGAACTGTTCATTGTAGAAGGTGATTCAGCCGGAGGGTCTGCCAAGCAAGGTCGTGATTCCAAAATTCAGGCGATCTTACCCCTAAAGGGTAAGCCCATGAATCCGGAGAAAGCCAAGTTGCTGGATGTTCTGAAGAACGACGAGTATAAGGCTATCATATCGGCCATTGGAGCGGGTGTGGGTCCCGAATTTGCTGTGGAAGAAAGCAATTATTCCAAAATTATTATTATGACCGATGCGGATACAGATGGCGCGCATATTCAGGTGTTGCTGCTGACTTTTTTCTATCGTTATATGAAGCCTTTGATTGATGCAGGCAAGATTTATATTGCCCAGCCGCCGCTGTATAAGCTGACTCGCAAAACGGGTAAGCTGGAAACAGTACGTTATGCTTGGAGTGATGAGGAACTGCAGAATTACTTGAAGGAGTTCGGCAAAAACTTCGAGCTGCAGCGTTACAAAGGACTAGGTGAGATGAACCCGGATCAACTGTGGGAAACAACGATGAATCCCGAGTCTCGCACGCTGTTGCGGGTGGAGATTGATGATATCGCCAAGGTCGAGCGCCGCATTTCTACGCTGATGGGCGATAAAGTTGATCCCCGCAAGCGCTGGATCGTAGAGAACGTCGATTTCACAGAAATAGTGGAATAACGACTGCTTATAGAAACTAATATTGCTGTTTTAGAGTAATGCTGCAAGTGACGATAATCCCGTTTTTTATAAGCTTGGTGATTAAAGGAACGGAGGGGAATTTTGGAACTGGAGAAGCGTCAGCGGTCGCCTTTATTCTCAAATTTCAACCGCAGTGCGGATGGAATTGAAGAAATTTGAGAATAACAGCGATCGGAAGTCCAAAAGTTTCCCGCAGTAACGGTTAGATCACCACACTTTTTATCAACGGACAGATTGAGGAACAGAAGGTGAGCCAATGAGTAGTTTATCAGAACAATTTTTACCGGCTTTTCTGGAGGAGGTCGTGGGTGACCGCTTTGGTCGGTACTCCAAATATATTATTCAGGATCGGGCCATTCCAGATGTCCGCGATGGACTGAAGCCTGTGCAGCGCCGAATTCTGTACGCAATGTACGATTCGGGCAATAGTCCGGACAAGCCGTACCGCAAGTCAGCCAAGACGGTCGGAGATGTTATGGGTAATTACCATCCTCATGGAGATTCCTCCATATATGATGGAATGGTGCGTATGGCACAGCCTTGGAAGCTGGGCCATGTACTGGTTGACGGACACGGCAACTGGGGTTCGATGGATGATGATCCAGCGGCAGCGATGCGGTATACGGAAGCACGTCTATCTCCAATTGCGATGGAGATGATGCGTGATATCGAGAAGCGGACTGTATTGTTCAAGGACAATTTCGACAATACAACGAAAGAACCAGTTGTTGTTCCCTCGCGTTATCCGAATCTGCTGGTAAACGGCACGAGCGGAATCTCAGCCGGTTTTGCAACGGAAATACCTCCGCATAATCTGCGTGAGGTCATTGATGCTTGTATCGCCGTGATGCAGAAACCGGATATAGAGCTGGAAGACATTATGACCTTCATCAAAGGACCGGATTTCCCAACTGGCGGCACCATTATGGGCGGAGAGGGCATCATGGATGCTTACCGCACTGGCAAAGGCCGCATTTATTTGCGCTCTAAGACAGAGATTGAGAATTTGCGTGGTGGGAAGCAGCAGATTGTCATTACTGAGGTTCCTTTTCAGGTTGTGAAATCGCGGCTCGTTACGGCGATGGAAATGATTCGATTAGAGAAAAAGATTGAAGGTATTGCCGAAGTTCGTGACGAGAGTGGACGGGAAGGCCTGCGGATTGTGGTGGAATTGAAGAAGGAAGCCGATGCCCAAGGAATTCTTGCCTATTTGCTCAAAAAAACTGATCTTCAGGTGACCTACAATTCCAATATGGTAGCCATTGTGAATAAAGCACCTCAGCAGTTGGGTCTTAAGTCTATTCTTGAAGCCTATATTGCCCATCAGCGCGAGGTAGTTACTCATCGTACCCAGTTCGATCTAGAACGCGCAGCAGACCGTGCGCACGTCTTGGAGGGCCTGGTAAAGGCATTGAATATTCTGGATGAGGTTATCGCGGCTATTAAAGCCTCGAAGAACCGTCTGGATGCGCAGAACAATCTCGTATGGATGTTCGGGTTCAGCGAACGCCAAGCAGATTCTATTCTTACCTTGCAGTTGTATCGTCTGACTAATCTGGAGATTAACTCTCTCCAGAAGGAATTGGACGAGATGCTGGCTAAGAAGGCCTTGCTGCAGGGAATATTGGACAGCGACAAAAAGTTGGTTGCGGTAATTCGCAAGGAATTGCTGGAGATCCGTGACAAATACGGGATCGATCGCCGCTCCCTGATCCAAGGTGAAGTGGAAGAGCTTAAGGTGAGTCTTGAAGTACTGGTCAATGCAGAGGAAGTGCTTGTAGCCTTTTCAGCGAATGGTTATATTAAACGGACCGGAATGCCTTCGTTCACCCGATCTGGCGGCGAGCGCCACGCTTCAGGTGTTAAGGAAGGTGACCATATCGTCAAACTACTGGATCTGAACACACGGGACAGCTTGCTGGTATTCACGCGTAAAGGCCAGTATTTCCTCCTTCCAGTACACCAGATTCCGGAATTTAAGTGGAAGGAACCGGGTACGGCGGTTGTTAACGTTATCGGCTTAGCCAAAGGGGATAGCATCATAAGTGTGCTTCCAGTCAGCAATCTGGATGATCCACAAGCAAGTCTGGTATTCGTCACCCGTAAGGGTCAGGTGAAGCGTACGGAGCTTAAGGAATATTCCACCAGCCGTTCAGGGGCTGTTGCAGCCTGTAAGGTAGCTGAAGGAGATGAGATCCTTACTGTGGTTTCCAGCAGCGGAGACAAGGATATTGTGCTCGTTACCCGTGAAGGCATGAGCATCAGGTTCCGTGAGAGTGAAGTGAATCCGATGGGCCGAGTTGCCAGTGGAGTAAGGGGAATTCAATTGCGCGAAGGCGATGAGATTATTTCCTCCTTCTGGGTAAGTGAAGATGAAGGTGAGATTCTTTCCATATCCGATCTTGGTTTTGCTAAACGTACTTTACTTCTGGATTATCTGCCTCAGAGCCGTGGTGGCAAAGGATTGCCAACCTTCGAATTTAAGGAAGGCAAGCGGGTTCGACCGAACGGAAGTAGACTGGTAGGCGCATATTATTGCCGGGAGCCACTGGAACTGACTGCCGTTACGCAAGATGGGCTTATCCATACTTTCTCATCCGAGTCTGCACCGCTTGGAGAACGTAAATCTATAGGCAAGCAGATTGTTCCTGTAGAGAAGAAGGATGAGATTATTACTATTTTGCCAACCATTAAATAAAAATGAATGATAGGTGTTTTTGGTCACTTTCTCCGGAGAGCTGATTAAAGACACCTTTTATTTTATTTTTTTCTTTTGCAGGAAATGGAATTTTTTTCGCGAAAATGTAGTTATACCTTAAAGAACCGTAAGGAAAGGAAGGAATAAGTGTGCACTCCTCTGAATTCAGTAAAATTTGGCATAAGATTTTGAAGGACTATAAGCTACATATGGATAGCAAGCTTGCCCCGACGCTAACTGATGCCCAACTCACCGTACTGGAATTACTTCAGGAACGTGACGCAATGAAGCCTTCTGATCTGGCTCCACATCTGGCTACCAGTCCGGCGGCGGTTACGATGCTGCTTGATCGAATGGAGAAGCACGAACTTATTATTCGTGAGCGGGATGCAGCAGACCGTAGAATCGTGTGGGTAAGTATTACGGAAATAGGGAAAAGAGAAACGTTACGCGGACTCAAGATCCGCAGTGATTTTTTTGCTGAAGCACTAGATCCTATTTCCTCTCACAATCAGCAATTGCTTCTTTATCTGATGGGGAAGATGGTTGTGACTCCGACACCAGAGGGTTCAACTCCTTAGAATGACGGAATTCTTATATCATTACTATGATGAGTCTACGGGTCCCTTTCAAAATTTATCTGACCTGAATGGTATCCGAGTGGGAAAGTACTGCAGATTGTAATTACGGAGTTTGAACCTGATACGATTAGTTTTACTTACGGAGATTTGTTTCCTACTATGAGATATTTTGACGGAAAGCCCTATCGCAATCAGCTCTATACGGTGAATGAAATATTTCAAGTAATAGGACAATTTGGTTTACCTCAAATTTGGAATGCCAAGGGTGATAAAGGTCCAGAGCGGTATATTGAAGTACAAGTATGGGATGATCGGCCATTAAGAAAATAGGAAAAAAAGCAGGCGTCCTTAATGGACGGCCTGCTTTTGCATTTCCTGCGGCCATAAATTCCACGGATAATTCTGTGGAGGCAGCGAGATTAATTCTATTTGTTCTTTGCTGACGGGGTGAGGGAATCCAACCAAAGCCGACCAGAGTGCAATTTGCTGTCCGGGCCGGTTCACCGAGGCGCCATATTTCTGATCTCCGTAAAGAGGGCAGCCGATGGAGCTGAGCTGCACACGGATCTGGTGGGAGCGGCCGGTAAGCAGGTCTATCTTCAGCAGACTAAAGCCTTCTGAGGTTCCAAGTACCGTGTAATCCAGAATGGCCTCTTTGCCGCCAGGAGTGCCTTTTCGGACGACAGTAACGGTATTGCTGGTTGCATCCTTAAGCAGCGTATCTGTAAGACGGCCTTGTGCTGAAGACGGCATCCCGTGCACAACGGTTAGGTATACCTTGTGGAAGCTATGTGTTCGGACGCTCTCTGACAGTCGCGAAGCCGCCTTGGACGTCTTGGCGAAGACCATAGCGCCTCCTACAGGTCGATCCAGACGATGGACAAGGCCCATAAATACATTGCCAGGCTTGTTGAAACGTACTTTTACATCTTCTTTAAGCAGGTTCAGGAGATCCATATCGCCTGAAGCATCCTCCTGCACAGGTATATTCACCGGCTTCACAATGCCCAGCAGATGATTATCTTCATACAACACCTCAAAGGCGGATGAACCATCTCCTGTATCATTAGCTCTGTGTGTCACAAGCTTACGCCTCCCAGCGACCCAGAATACCACAAGGCAGATTCAGGCCGGAGGAAGTGATCGGCAGGCCGATCTCGCCGGAGGTCAGTTTGCCACCGTAACGTTTACCCATGGTCATTGAGAGCATATTGCGCAGTACGGTTGGTGAGATGCCGGTCGTATAGGAATTAATGAGCATAAATAAAGGTTTGTCGCTCATAATCTCCATACAGCTTTCGAGGAAAGGATAGAGATTCGTCTCCAGCTTCCACATTTCACCATTCGGACCTCTTCCGTAGGAAGGCGGGTCCATGATAATCGCATCGTATTTGCTGCCACGGCGCTGCTCACGCTGTACGAATTTGAATACATCGTCAGTGATGAAGCGGACTGGACGTTCTGTAAGACCCGATAGCTGAACATTTTCCTTGGCCCACTGAACCATACCTTTTGCAGCATCAACGTGAACAACAGAAGCGCCAACGCTTGCTGCAGCTACAGTAGCACCACCGGTATAGGCAAACAGATTCAGAACCTGAATCGGCCGATTTGCTGCTGAGATCTTGTCCATCATCCAACTCCAGTTGGTTGCTTGCTCAGGAAACAATCCTGTATGCTTGAAATTCGTGGGACGAAGATGAAATTTAAGCTTGCCGTAGTTGATCTTCCAATCTTCAGGAATGGTCTTCTTCATATCCCATTCTCCGCCGCCTGCTGCGCTGCGGTGATAATGTCCATGCACATCACGCCATTTGGCTGTTTCATGCGCGAGTGGCCAAATAATCTGCGGATCGGGGCGGCGCAGGATAATATCTCCCCAGCGCTCCAGCTTTTCTCCGCCACCGGTATCAATAACTTCATAGTCTTTCCAATCGCTTGCTATATACATTAGTTAATCCATCCTTCAAAAATTCATTTAGCCTTAATTGTACAACATTTCAGCTAGCTGCTACAAACAAATTGGTTCAAAGCTGCGACTATTCTCAAGGGGACTGCTCACAGCGGTTATTCTGGTACTTATGGCAACGATTGTGTATGATCAAATTAAACTGCATCGCATGCCGTTAGAGTATCATTTTGCTATCCAGACTGAGAATGCCACTCTAAACTTGATCGACAAGGGTGCGGCACTCGGTGGAATCAATCATACCAATAAATCTGTCCTGCACATGAAGATTACATACACGCTTAGCGGCAAGAATAAGGAGTATTCAGAAGATATTTTGTTGCAAGATAAAATAAAACCATCCAAAATACTAACCTGAGAAAGGGTGCCTATGTTCAATCTCGCACAGCTGTATCACCCTATAACCGCGAACCCGTCACAGACTAATGAGTATTTACCCTGTAAGGCTCTGCAGCCGTACATCCGCTGTTTTTGGGGTTCTGGTTCAGAATCGATGATTACTGAAGTCTCGACTCAACATGATCCTAGGGAAATCATTATACCTGATACATGTATGGACATCATATGGGAGGTGGATAAGTCTACAGGACGTGCAAGCACGTTTTTCTCTGGTATCAATGACGCTCCATTTGAAATACCTTATGAGGCAGAACAGGAGAAGTCCTATTTTGGTATTCGGTTTCACTTTTGGGCTGTGCATTATTTTGCGGATGACCATCTTAGAGCTGTTCTGAACGCCCATGTGGAGGTGGAGCAATATTTCAGCACATTCCACAAAGATTTGGGGAAACATCTGACTGAGACAAGCTCGATGATGGAGCGGATTGTTGCAGCAGAAGCTTATTTACTGCGCCGTCTAGAGGGACACCGTCGTACAAACGATAGTATGATGAATGCTGTCCATGCGATTATCAATAGCAAAGGCCTAGTTAGTGCTGTTGAACTGCAGGTTAGCTCTGGTCTAAGCAGTCGTCAGTTGGAACGGCTCTTTCATGAGTATATAGGCGTGACCCCGAAACAAACGGCAGATCTTGTGCGTTTTCAAAATGTGTGGCAGGAGCTATACCATCCGTCGCCGCAGAGCAAGACCATGCTGGACATTGTTTATGCTTATCGTTATAGCCACCAGTCTCATTTTAATAATAATTTCAAGAAATATGCTGGAAGAACGCCATTGGAAGCTTTAAAGGTTGCCAGAATACGCTAGAATGTCGCTTTTTTGCAATACACGAGGGTATAACAGCAGTTAAAATTGTGATAATCAGAAAGGGGACATACGATGATTTCTTCATTTGAAGGCCTTAACATTTACACTAAAGATACTGCGGCGTTGGCAGCATTTTATTCTGAGGTGCTGGGAATTCCTATTCCTTTTGAAGGCTTCGGCAATTATGATGGGGCGAAGATCGGCTTTGACCGCGGCCAGCCTGGTATCATTATTTGGGATGAGAACAAATGGGGCAAGCACACGACTGGCGTTGTAAATCTGGTATTCTCTTGCAACGATCTGGACGAGACGTATGTGGAGCTTCAAGCAAGAGGACTCGAATGTGAGCCTCCGGTGACTATGGAATACGGCGGCAAGGAAATGAACTTCCGTGATCTTGACGGCAATGGCATCACTTTGCTACAAGGAGCATATTAAACCAGCGGGATCTTACACGCGCATAATTGAAAAACGCAAGCAGAAACGGCTGAGGTCGGGACTGTTTGCGTTTTGCATTTTAAATATTGACAATGATAATCATTATCAAATAGAATGGAATTAGTAATAGTTAGGGAGGAACGTTTATGGCTAAAGTTTTGGTAGCGTATGCCAGTTTGACTGGCAACACTGAAGAAATTGCTGAACTGATTGCGGAAGGTATACGTCAGGCAGGTGGAGATGCTGTCTTGAAATCAGTTACCGACTGTAATGCAGATGAGATAAAATCGTATGAAAGTGTCCTCTTGGGCGCGTACACTTGGGGGGACGGCGAGTTGCCGGATGAGTTCCTCGATTTCTATGAGGAGATGGATGAACTCGACTTAAGCGCCCACAAGGCAGCGGCTTTCGGGAGTGGCGACACTGGATATGAGATTTATTGTGGGGCTGTGAATTTGATTGAAGAGAAATTAAAGGAACGTGGAGCTACGATTCTCCAAGAGAGCCTGAAAATTGAATACGGACCGAGCGCTCCAGAAAAAGAAACCTGCCGCCAATTTGGTCGTCAATTTATTGAAGCCTGTACGGCGGTTTCTTAGGGGTGGGGGGGCCGGTCGGCAATTGTGCAGCGAGCAGATTAGGAGCGCATACGGTTCAGTATAATCGGCTGTATGATTACCGGATGGAGCACATCATGCTTGGCGGAGCGGAGAAGCCTGCCACTGTAAGTGCTGCGACGGGACTCCCCCGCTGGCGGCAGCAGGTTCAGTACGCGATTGGTCACACGCTTAACGATTTCTATAGTTTGTTGCCTGAGGTGCGGAGAGAAACGCCGATACAATTTCTACTAGAACGCCGCTGGCCGCCCAAGGGAGATGCTTTTCCCTCATTGCTGCAATACTGGGAGATCAAAACAGGAATAGCGGATGAGCTTATGCGCATAGTCTCCAGTAATCATTTGCAGGATCATCCGGTAATGTTATATGAGCAGTGGCATATTCCTGTACCCGATTTAAGCATTGAGTTATCGATGATTTTTCAGCTTGCTTGGAAATCTGCGATAGAGGGTCGAAGCTTGAATATCCAGAAGTTTATGGTTAGTGGAAATGAAGAGGTTATTACCGGATTTATGCATATGGCAAATGTTTTTTGCCACAGGGCTTATGGCGAGCCGCCCGAGTCTGTGGAAATTTATTCACTGCTGGACGGAGGCAAATTCACTTTCGATGGCAGCTCATTTCCACTGGCTGAATCCATGGACTACGTACAATTGTTATCTGTGTTTCTGGAGCAGGGAGAGATGACAGATCGCGCCCTGAAATACGGCGACCGCAGACACGAGAAGGGTGAAGACTCCTACGGAGGATACGGGTTAATGTAATTGAACTCTAGACTTGGGGTACAACAAAGCACCCTTTTCGTTGGCAGTTACGCCAGCGAAAAGGGTGCTTGTTTGGGATGCTATAAGCAGGTTAGCCGTTGTAACGGAAATAGTCCTGCTTGTTCAGAATGACAAAGCCACAGCTCTCATAGAGCTTCAGCGCATTGGGGTTATCAAGTGAAACCTCCAGATTGATGCCATTATAATTTCGGCGTTCCCGCTCAATCGTCTGCAAAAGCGCGCTGCGGCCGATGCCGAGTCCGCGCAGCTTCTTGTCAACGGTGAATCCATAGATCCAGGTTTCATTATCATCAGTCCACAGCCGCATTTTTCCGACAGGTAATCCGTCCATCTCGATGATAATATGCTCTTCCATGCTATCGATCTTTTGTTGTTCATAGACCTCTGAGGCTTCCTCTTGGGTCATATCGAAGCCCCCACAATCCAGTTCAACAAGAATCGGAGCCTCGTCCTCGCGAGCAGGGCGCAGCACGACTGGGGCTGAACTTGCCTCAAGCGACGCAAATTGCGCCGAGGTTCCATCCCATTTCATCTGGTATTCCGAATGATCGAAGGAGAGCGGGAGTTTCTTCAGGTACGCCGTAGCCGAAGCAGATGAGGCAGGGGCATTGAGTAGAAGCGTCGCAACATTGTTGCGCTTGATAATAGTTTGTGCTCCAATCCATAACGCGGTAAAGATGCCGCGACGGCGGTATCCTGGACGAACCATGCCACAAATTTCCATATCGCTGCCGAAGCCATACAGACCCATGAAGCCGACTAGCTGTTCGTCCTCGTAGGTCACCATCCATTCAGCACCACCAGCAGTTGGTGGTTGACGCAGCATGTCCCAATTTAATTTCAGTGTTATTCCATCGAATTGCTCACAGCGATGCTGTAATTCCTCTATATCTTTTAATGTGTCAATTGTACTCAAACCCATTTCCTCCTTTTATAATCCTCAGGGAAACAGGTGTCAGCCTTATGAATTCAGGCTTTCGTCTCCGCTGAGTACGTCCTCGTACTCCGGATGCTTCTTGAATTGATGAGCGGCATAGGAGCATACGGGTACAATCTTTAATTTTTCAGTTCGTGCTTTGTCGACAACGGCCCGCACAAGCTCTTCACCAGCACCTTGACCACGCAGATCCTCAGAGACATAAGTGTGGTCAATGACTATATCGCCGGTGGTCTCCTCTAATCTGTACACAATTTCAGCAAGGTCCTTCCCGTCACCAGCAACATAAAACCGTCCTGCTCCATGTTCAATTTGTACCATGTTCTTCACTCCCGACTATTTGATTGCCTTTATTTTACTACCCTGTCCTGCAAAAAGCGAGACTTGCACAATCGTCGACCAATACTGAAACGGGAGAGAATTGTGCTGAAGGGCGATATTCCAAATCCGGCTAATCCACCCTCAGGTTGTAAGTTTCATACACGCTGCCCCTATGCACAAGAGATCTGCAGCGCCCAATTTCCGGTGTTTCGTGATGCTGGAAGCGGGCATTATGTGGCCTATCACCTGGTCTAATTCAAGGGCCAATGATGCCGAAAAATGTATTATAATTGAAAATAAGCCTATTTTGACTTGTTAAATTGGCAGTGCTATACTGTTTCCATTGCATGCAAATATGGTTAATAAGAGACTGATTAGACATACATATCTAATCGGTTTTGTTTTTTAATTTCGAAGGAGGAATTGTCATGAATACAACAGTACGTTTGACAGAAAGATCCGGCTCGACTACTTCACAACGGAGCAAAGGTTTTGTACCGGTTGTCATCTACGGTGCAGGTTCTGATACACAGTCCTTTACAGCGGATGCGAAGACCATAAATGAAATACTTGGGAAGAACCCGCGGGCCATTCTGAAGGTTGAACTGCCGAACTCTGGTTCCAAAAATGTGGTGATTCAGGAAGTACAGCGCCAGCCGTTGTCACGCAATCTGCTGCATGTGGACTTCCAGCAGATTGATATGAAGGTGGTGCTGGACACTAAAGTAGCTTTCCACTTTACCGGAGATCCGGTGGGTGTGAAGAGTGGAGGCGTACAGCAGGTTGAGCTCTATGAGCTGGACATTCGTACTTTGCCAGACAACCTGAAGGCAAACTTTGAGGTGGATATCAGTGGACTGGAAATTGGTGACCAATTGCTGGTTTCTGATCTTCCTGTACATGAAGGCTGGGAAGTATTGACTCCAGAGGATGCACTAATTGTTCGGATTGCCCCTCCACTGGCGCTTGAAGAGCCTACTGAAGATGAGGCTGTCGCCGAACCTGCAGCTGTTGAAGCTGGAGATAAAGAAGCTGAGTAAGGTCGCACAACCTACCCTGCAGATAAGTAAATAAACAGGAGCAGACGAATCCTTATATCAGGAGTGTCTGCTCTTTTTTATTGAGAGAAGGAGAGTGAACGTATGGATATAACTACAGTCAATCTGATCAGTGGCTCCAATGCCAAGCTGGATGAGATATCAACCACCGTCAGGATTATGATCTCTTGTGACAGTTCCCCGGCAGTACTGGATCTCAGTTGTTTTATGGTGGGAGCAGATGGGAAAGTGGCTTCTGACGACTTTTTTATTTTCTATAATCAGCCCGCTGACCCTAGACGGATTGTGCAATATGTGTCCGAGGACAAGCATAGCGGTGAGTTTGTTATAAATCTGCAAGCCTTGCAATCATCACCGATTGATAAATGTGTGTTCGCTGTTACTCTGGATGGACCTGGCACATTCGCCGAGGTCAGCGGTTGTCGAATTCGTGCGATCACAGCAAACTCGGAGATCGTATACGAGATTACAGAAGGCAATGCGGAAACCTCACTTGTACTGGCCGAACTATACCGTCATGGCGCAGGTTTTAAGCTGAGAGCTGTCGGCAGAGGTTTCCATGGCGGTCTAAAACCGCTCGCTGAAGCTCATGGCGTCGAAGTCGAGGGAGAGGAAGATGCGGAGAATAGTACTGCGCCTGCAGCCAAAGAGGCAGTTGCTTCTCTGAGCGATTCACGCTTAGAGGTTGCCGCCGCGAAGGCGGCAGTCCAAGAAGCTCCTACTGTACCGGTTCCAGAGATTGCTCCCCTCAAGCTTAATTTGACCAAAATGGATCTGCTCAAGGAGAAGGTAGGCATTTCACTGCGCAAGAAAAATATAGAGCAGGAGAAGGCGCGGGTGGCGGTTGTTTTTGATGCTTCAGGCTCTATGACATCGCTCTACCAGAATGGTGTGGTACAGCGTGCGTTCGAACGTGTGCTGGCAGTAGCGGCGAGTATGGACGATGACGGATTGCTGGATGTCTGGTTCTTCGCTACTAAAGCCAAGCGGATGGCAAGTGTGGACGAGCATGGGTATGAGGATTACGTGAAACGAACCTATCCGGCACCGCGCATGTTCGGTGGGCTAGGAATCGGAAACAATGAACCTGTAGTGATGGAGGACGTGATCAAAAAATATACGAAGGAAGCTCCAAGCAACCTGCCTACGTATATTGTCTTCTTCAGTGATGGTGGCATCTATGAAACGCCAAAGATCTCCAAACTCCTGATCAAAAGCTCAAAAGCAAATATATTTTGGCAATTTGTCGGACTCGGCAATGCGGATTACGGTGTCTTGCGGGAGTTGGATGATCTGCAGGGACGTTATCTGGATAATGCGGATTTCTTTGCACTGGATGATCTTGATCAGGTTAGCGACGAGGACTTGTATGACCGGTTATTCGATGAATATCCGAAATGGCTGCGGGAAGCCAAAGCTAAAGGAATTGTAGGTTCATAAAACATGAATTAAGGGGAGCTTTATTCCGTAGGGATAAGGCTTCCTATTTTAATGAACAAGCTTGCGCAAGAGCGTAATTATAATTATATAGAGGGTCTTTCGTTGAGTTTCTGCATTTGAAAAAATGGGCATTTCGACTTATTTAGTTTAAATATGTTAAAAATGGATTGACGACCGTATCTAAAGAGCTGAAAATGAGGGTACTTACCATGGTAAAAGGTAGAAAAAGTCTAACCGATGCGTTATGAAAACGCTTTAGTTAAGAGATCTAAGCTGGAAACTCATCTCAAACGTCCATCATTTTATGAGGAGGAAAGGGTATGAAAAGGAAGCTGTTTCAGATCTTAATGTCTATTCTGCTAGTGTTGGGGGTGGCTTTGCCCGTCTCAGGGCTTGCGAATGCAGACGCGGCAAGCGATGCTTCCAATCGTGCATTGACCTGGCTGGAAGCCCAGCAGGATGCGACCGCCGGTTATGCTTTTGACGGATTGGTGGACAGCTTTGAGGATTTCTGGGGTCCAAACAATCCCAAGCAGATTGTCTACACCTATGACCAAGCAGTCGCTGCCATTGCGTTTATTGTTAAAGGAGAACGGACCCGCGCTGAGAAAGTCTTGAACAAAATGCGGGACATACAGGACCCATCCGGATACTGGCTGAATTCATATTGGTATAACAACGGATATGGTGAGGAAATTCGTGAGCATGTCGGGCCGGTGGCCTGGATGGCGATGGCCGCTATGGCCTATGAGAAGCAATATAATGATACACGATACCGTCCGATGGCACTGAAGGCTTTGGATTGGAGTTTGCAGTACAAGAAGGCGAACGGCGGCATCGCCGGAGGCTGGAGCGCATGGAGCAACTCGGACGAGCCATGGAGCTCCACGGAGCATAATATCGACATTTACCGCGTACTGCAATATTACGCTTCGGTAGATTCTACTAAGGCGACAGCCTACAATAGTGCAGCTACAGGTGTCAAAAGCTTCCTTGACAATTACGTATGGGACGACACAGCCAAACGCTTCAAGGGCGGCTGGAAGAATGATACCAATCTTATTGATCCCAAAATTCCACTTGATGTGAATCCTTGGGGAGTACTGGCCCTGGGTTCCACAGGAACACATAATTATGGAGCAAGTCTGGCCTATGTCGAAAATGCTGCTGGCAGCCCAGGTACTCTGGCGAACCCGCGTTACAAGCAGACCTTGACGTATAATGATGCCGGAAATACACTGAGCGGATATGACTTCGACTGGACGGATGAGGTTCTTCCAGCCTACGACGATAACGGCAACCAGATTGGCAATACGGGTGCAGATGTATGGTTGGAGGGAACCGCCTTTATGTCGCTCGCTTACTATATGCAGGGCAATGTTGCCAAAGCGGATGCAATCAATACTGAGATTATTAAAAAGCAGGGCACGAGCGGAGCGTCACTAGGCGGTATCCCTTATTCGCTGAAGGGGACCAGCAACAGCTATTGGGTGATGGCTCAGCAAAATTGCGTGTCCAGCACCGGCTGGTTGATTCTGTCACTACACCGGTTCAATCCATTCACCGGACAATATTTGACCGGCGGGAGCAATCCAGGGGATACGACAGCGCCAAGCGCACCTGCAGGTCTTGCGGTAACAAGCAAGACGGATACAACTGTCAGCTTAAGCTGGTCGCCCTCCACTGACAATACCGGAGTTACCAGCTACACGGTGTATAACGGTGCCTCTCCAGCAGCTTCCGTAACAGGAACAACAGCTACCGTAAGTGGATTGACGGCAGCAACAGCCTATACCTTTACTGTGAAGGCGGCAGACGCGGCAGGCAATCTGTCTGCAGCAAGCACAGCCGTTACAGTTACAACCAATGCCTCTAGCGGAGGAAGTGGAGATCATGTTACAGCCGACTTTACTGCAGGAGTAACGAAACTGTCTTCAGCTGAGGCCAGTATTTATATTACACCGGTTACAGCTGCCTTATATGTGGATGTTCATTATAAGGTGAATGGCGGGGCGCAGCTTAATTATCGAATGACCAACAGCTCGGGAACCTGGCGGCAGACGGTCAGCGGACTTAGCACTGGCAGCAGCATTGAATACTGGTTCACCTACGAGAAATCGGGACCACAGTATGATTCTCCACATTATACGTACGTCCAGTAAGCAAGTCTGATCGATCGGACATAACAGGATGTGAATAGATGATGACCGGAAGAGCAGTGAGCCTCTTTCGGTCATTTTCATATCTCTTGCTCTGGTTGCATTAGTTCGGAGTAGGAGTACACTTGTGAACAGATCTATTAATAAACTCCTGGAGGTCTTTGCTATGCTGCGGCTATTTCCAAGCAATAAGATTCGACTAGTACGTGAGCTTGAAGGAGATTGGGATTTCCAACCGCTAGAAAGTGCAGAAAGACTGCCTGTCCATTATGGTTATCGTCTGCCTGTTCCGGGCTGTTGGGAAATACATCCGGCGTTCTCAACCTACCGTGGAAAGGGTGCTTACCGCACCAGGATTACGGTGGAGAAACAGGGTGCTCTCCGTTTGCTTTTCAAAGGGATTAGCCATACGGGTATAGTATTTCTGAATGGAGTCAGAATTGGTGAGCATTATAATGCCTACACCCCGTTTGAGCTTATCGTCCGCAACGTAAAGCCCGGTGAACATGAGCTTGCGGTTATCGTAGATAATACTTTTAGTGAAGCCTCGGCACTGCATGTTCCGAATGATTATTATACTTATGGCGGAATTATCCGTCCGGTTGCCATTGAATTTATTCCAGATACCTTTATTGAGCGTATCGAATTCACACCTCACTTCTCTAAGGGGATTTGGAGTGCTGATATAAAAGCCTATGTGAGAAATGTCGGGGAGAGTGAGGCCGTTCTTCACGTTCATGGGAAGCTTGGTAATAGCTCCTTTGCACTTGGTAGTCTTGTAGTACAACCAAGGGCAACCGGGGTGCTCACCCTCAATCATAAGTTCACGGCAGTTCTCCCTTGGTCTGGAAAACATCCACAATTGTATCTGCTGGAGCTACAGCTCCTGTCGGAGGGGCAGGTTGAACCTTTGGATGATCTGATTGAACGTGTTGGGTTCCGCAGGGTGACTACAGAGCATGGCGCCATTCAAATCAACGGGGAAGACATCGTATTCAAAGGCTTCAACCGCCATGAGGATCATCCGCTTGTCGGGGCGGCAATTCCTTATCAACTGATGGTTCAGGATCTGGAGTTGATGCTTGATATGGGTGCGAATGCGGTACGGACAAGCCATTATCCGAATGATGAGCGGTTTCTGGATCTGTGCGACGAGAGAGGGGTTTATGTCTGGGAGGAGA
This sequence comes from Paenibacillus monticola, assembly GCF_009664975.1. GTDB lineage: Bacteria > Bacillota > Bacilli > Paenibacillales > Paenibacillaceae > Paenibacillus_AQ > Paenibacillus_AQ monticola. The sequence continues at coordinate 136,785 of NZ_WJXB01000003.1, read as the reverse complement.
ATCATGCCCGTGGCCTTAGCATCGAGCAGATGCGGCACCCTTTATTCGCCAAGCAATGTGCGGACTGCAACCGCGAGATGGTAGAGTCTCATTATAATCATCCAGGTATTATTATTTGGGCGATTCTGAATGAATGCGCCAGTGATTTGCCGGAAGGCAAAGAAATGTATCGTACGCAGCTGTCGCAGATCCGCGACATGGATGCTTCCCGGCCACTTAGCTTTGCCTCACATCAGCGGGATAGGGAGCTGTGCTTCGATCTGGTGGACATCGTATCGTTTAATCTCTATCCGCAATGGTATGATGACGAAGATCCTCGGGAGCTATGCATCCAGGCGCGAGGTTGGGCGGATGCTGCAGGAGGATTGGGCAAGCCGATGATTATGAGCGAATTCGGCGCGGATGGATATTACGGGTATCGCGATCCCAGTCGGGTCAAGGGAACAGAGGAGCGGCAGGGCGATATTCTGGAACAGAATCTGAAGGCCTACATCTCACTTCCGTTCTTGTCCGGGATGTTCATCTGGCAATTCTGCGATTGCCGGGTAACAGAAGGGCTTGGCTGGCTGTTGGCGCGGGCTGGAACGCAGAACAGCAAAGGCATTGTGGACCGATATCGCAGACCAAAGTTGGCTTATGCGGTTGTGCAGCAATATTACAAGCAAACAGAATAGTTAAGGTAAAAGAGTGGAAATCGTCCTGTGGACGGAGGTCCGCTCTTTTTATATAGGTTAGAATCGGAAGTGGAGTGCTTCAACATGTACAACAGGGTCAGAGAATAGCTATATTCCTGCATATTTACAACGTAACAGTGTTATGTTACGATGATCGCAAGGAGTGATCAGCATGGAAGAAGATTTGATCTCGAAGAAGGATCTGCTCGATTTAACGGGAATTTCGTATGGACAATTGTACCGCTGGAAGCGGAAACAGTTGATCCCGGAGGAATGGTTCATCCGCAAATCTACGTTTACCGGTCAAGAAACCTTTTTTCCTAAAGAAAGGATCCTGGCCCGGATTCACAACATCGTAAATATGAAAGATGATCTCTCATTAGATGAGCTGGCAAATAAGTTGTCGGACAGCTCAGCCTATGACAAAGTGACAATAGCTGCAAAAGAACTGATTGAACGCAACATTGTTTCGTTAACCACGATGAACAAGTTTGGTGGGGGGCACTCCTCTGAACAAGAATATACGTACGATCAGATCATTCATTTCGTTGCCGTTGATCGTCTGCTAAGTACAGGAGACTTGAATTTGACCGAAGCGGAGCTGCTCTTTCGCACCCTGAGTGAGAAGGCGGCAAGCTTTGAGGGGAAGGGCTGGGAACTCTTTTTTGTCCGGAAAATGGGCATTACCTCCTTTATTCTGGCCTCGGCGCCAGCTGAATTGATCTTCGATGAGGGAGTTCGGCTGATCAGTAGACTCTCGCTGGGTGATTTGAGGGAACAATTAAAAGGCAAGCTTACTTACAAGCTTATTTAAAAATATAATGGGGAGGGAAGGATTATGGAACAAGTTCAGCTTCCTGATTTAATTATAAGCGGAGTCAGTGATGGAGCCGGCGGCAGCTGTGATAGTGTTAGTATTGATGCTGTAGGTAAGGTAATCGGACCGCTTGTGGCTAGAATATTTAAGGGAAACGGACATATTCGTCTGAGAAGTGATCTGACGGCAGCGGAAATGGAATGCAACGGTACGATGAATGTGAAGGGATGGAATACAGCAGTTCGCTGGAGCTTCATAAGTATGCAAATGTGAAGCGTCAAGTGAAACTGTAATTATAGATGAATAGATGATTGCAAAAAAAGGAGTGGAGTACTTGAGTTCAGCTAAATCGCCCAATTTGGGCATCGTTATTGCAGGTCTGCTGCTGGGCATACTAATGGCCTCCATGGACAGTACGATTGTGGCCACCGCTATGGGCAATATTGTTGGGGAGCTTGGCGGCATGGATAAGTTCGTCTGGGTTACTTCAGCTTATCTCGTGGCCGAGATGGCGGGTATGCCGATATTCGGTAAGCTTTCGGATATGTATGGCCGCAAAAAGTTTTTTGTATTCGGGATCGTAGTGTTTATGGCGGGTTCCGCACTCTGCGGAACAGCAGATACGATTACTCAGTTGGCTGCATTCCGGGCGCTTCAGGGAATCGGGGGCGGAGCGTTGGTACCTATTGCTTTTGCCATTATGTATGATGCTGTACCTTTAGAGTCACGCGGCAAGCTAGGCGGAGCCTTCGGTGCGGTATTCGGTTTGTCGAGTATTTTTGGCCCGCTGCTCGGAGCTTATATCACGGATCATATTGCTTGGCAGTGGGTGTTCTATATTAACCTGCCGCTGGGAGTAGTGGCTTTTGCGATGGTAGTGTTCTTCTATAAGGAATCTGTGGAGCATTCCAAGCAGCCGATAGATTGGCTCGGTGCCGGTTCACTGCTGGGAGCTGTAATCTCGCTGATGTTCGCGCTGGAGCTTGGCGGGAAGCAGTATGCTTGGGATTCCTCAATGATACTCGGCCTATTTGCAGCCTTTGTTGTCCTCGCACTTCTATTCCTTTATGTGGAGACAAAAGTGAAAGAGCCTATTATTTCCTTTACCTTGTTCAAAGAACGGCTGTATGCTTTCAGTATTCTCTGTGCGTTATTTAGTGGGGCGGCCTTTATTGCAGCTTCAGTATACATCCCGATCTTTATTCAGGGCGTACTGGGAGGAACGGCTACCAATTCGGGGCTGGTACTGCTGCCGATGATGGTGGGTTCGGTGATTACGGCTTCTACCGGTGGTTTCCTGATGGCGAAGATTAGTTACCGCAGCTTGATGATTCCTACACTTGCTCTGCTGGTACTAGGAACAGCACTTGTAGCCACGCTCACCCCGGACGCTTCACGCCTGTTGGTAACCTCATACATGATCTTAATCGGGCTAGGAGTCGGAGCTTCATTCTCTGTGCTTAGCACAGCCGCCATTCATGGCTTAACTGCACAGCAGCGCGGCTCGGCAAGTGCAACGTTGAACTTCCTCCGTTCGATGGGGATGACGATCGGAATTACTTCGTTTGGAATTATTCAAAGCCATTATTTTGCGGCATCGCTTGCCAAACAGTTCTCGGCAAGCGGAACTGGCGCAGCAGGGGGAGCAATGGATTTCAAAGATCCTCATTCCCTACTGTCACCGGAGACAAGAGCTTTAATTCCACCGGATATTCTGGCGAAGATTACGGAAGGGCTTTCCTCCTCCATTGTCAACACCTTTGCTTGGGCGGTTATTCCGGCCGGGCTGGCGTTGCTGGCTTCCTTTTTCATGGGCCGTCAAAAAATGGATGCCTCGGCAGAAGGAAAGACCCTACCTTCAGAACAGCATTAATCTGACACGGACACCGGGAAACGCAAGACAGTTCTAAGCTTATCCGGTTGGCTGCGGCGGACGTCTGAGAGGTAAATTTCTCTGTGTGTATGGGACATTCGTAACAGGCCGTTCTCCTGGCAATATTGCTCCATTAGGGCGAAGCTTTGCGGTTCAGCTTCAAAAGGACCGTTATGGAGCATTTGAACACTAAGGCCATCTTCGACACTGCCGAAGATGGCTTTTTCCATTTGGGGCAGCGGTTTAAGAGACTGTTGTCTTTCTAATATTTCGGCAGCCAGACTCGTTGTGACAAAATCCGGCTGTCTGATCATCACGGTGTATACCAGCTCGTCTTTATCGAGAGATGATTTCATTCGGCCTTTTTCGCTCAGATCCCAGACCCCTTCCAGCGGAAAGATAGTGTAATCATAATATCCTTCCGGTGCTGGACCTTTTTTGGGCAGCATTTTAATAGCATAGGAAAGAGAATAGAGAACACCTACGGCTTCAGAAAATGCTTCGTTGTTCGGATTGCCCTTGCCTTTCAGCATAAAGTAGTTGAAACTGGGAATAGTGATGGTTTCCGGTTTGCTTTTGGGCTGATAAATAACCTTGTCTTGTTTCTTCCATTCATATTTCATGTGAACAACACTCCTTTAAGAGATAGAATAGCATGCGAAACTAGACAAAGGTATGTCAGGTTGGATGAAAAGGAAGGAATAGCAATGTATCTGATGATGAATTATTAGGAGGGTTCCAGTTGATTTTACAAGCTGAATTGGTTCTTGATGTGCAGGCTGCTCTTGGCGAAGGTCCTCATTGGGATCAAGAAGAAGGCAAGCTCTATTGGGTTGATGTTGAGGGTAAACAACTCCACAGTTATGACAGCAGTGCACATAGCGAAATTATATATTCCTTCGACAAAATGGTCAGTGCAGTAATTCCATCCATGGATGGAGGTTGGGTGCTTGCCATGCAAGACGGTATTTACATCTTTAAGAGTGGACATCCGCTTGGGCTTCTATCCCTAGTGGAGACTGAGATTCCGGGGAACCGATTGAATGATGCGAAATGCGATAGAACAGGGCGGCTTTGGTTCGGCACGATGAGCATGGATTTTTCACCGGGAGCAGGTAGCTTATATGTATTACAGACTGATGGGAAGGTGCAACGGGTTCTGTCTGGCATTGGCTGTTCCAATGGTATAGCCTGGGATGATGAACGTGGTCTGATGTATTACATTGATACGTTGTCGAGATGTGTGAGTGTTTTTGATTATCATGAGAATAATATCAAGCTGAGCGGGCGTAGGACAGTTGTTCAGATCCCCGCTTCCAGCGGATATCCCGACGGTATGACTATTGACAGCGAAGGAATGCTGTGGATTGCTCAATGGGGTGGTGGATGTGTATCACGTTGGAACCCAGACACAGGCCAGCAAATGGCCACGGTTGAGGTTCCTGCACAATATGTTACTTCCTGTACCTTTGGGGGCAAAGAGTTGGACGAGCTATACATTACAACGGCGCGCTCCCCAATGAAGGAGTCGGAATCCCTAGATTTTCCTATGTCAGGCGGGTTGTTTAAGGTTAAACCTGGGGCAAAGGGAGTACCTGCCAATCGGTTCCGGCCAGTCTCACGTAAACATACATAAACGAATATAAAGGAGCGATATACGCATGAAGTTAATAACCTTTGAGGAAGCAGGATTATTTCATTTAGGAGTACAGACTGAACAAGGTGTTCTGGATGTGGAAGCGGCGATTGCGGACAAGCCTGAATTATCATTAGCTCCGGTACCCTCGACGCTGAGAGAAGTACTGAACGGAGGCGAAGCAGCGCTAAAAGCGTTGCAGGAATTTGTTAATGACGTTCTTGTAGATGGCGGAGGCAGCTATTTCAAGGCGGAGGATAGTCTGTCTTTCGGACCCTGTGTCCCTGATCCCGGCAAAATCATCTGTATTGGCCTGAATTACCGCAGACACGCGGAAGAAACGGGGATGCCGATTCCGGAGTACCCGATTCTTTTTAATAAATTTAGCAATGCTTTGACTGGGCATGGAGTAGAGGTGCCGCTTCCGAGGAGTTCCCAGAAGGTTGATTATGAGGCAGAGCTCGGCATCGTGATCGGCCGGACCGCCAAATATGTCAGTGAGGAAGAGGCGCTTGACTATGTATTTGGCTATTGTATAGCCAATGATCTGTCGGCCCGTGACTTGCAGCAGCGGACCAGTCAATGGCTTGCCGGGAAGTCTTGCGATAAATTTTCACCGATTGGGCCTTATTTGGTCTCGAAGGATGAGATTGTTGATCCGAATCTGCTGAATATTAAATGTACAGTCAACGGAGAGCTGCGGCAAAGCTCCAATACCTCGGATATGATCTTCAACTGCCAGCAAATTGTCAGCTATATCTCGCAATGTATGACACTTTCGCCAGGGGATATTATTCTGACCGGAACTCCCGAGGGCGTCGTTCTTGGTTATCTGCCTGAGAAGCAGCTTTACTTGAAGCACGGAGACGTGGTCACAGTAGAGATAGAGCAGCTGGGTGCTTTAACTAATAGAATGGTCAATGAATAAACGAAACCCTATTTAAGCTGAATGTGAGATACAGTAAGAAGTTGTGTGAATCGAATAGATTACTATATTTAGCAGCTCTGTGAGATTCCCTCTTGCGGGGCTTTTTGCTGTTCATTGAGAAATTCGTCTGATTGTCTGTGAAAAGGGTCCGATACCGTCAAACCGCTCTCACAAAAAGCCCTTCGGCCGTCTATCTCGCTGCTTTAGTGCTCTCTGCTAGGATGAAAGCGTGAACAAAATTAATGCAAAGGAGATTCAGACATGGCGGCATCATCTGGCGAGCTTATTCGCGGGATCGATCCGGTTCATCGATCCCGCAGGAAGATGTTGAACAAATACAAGTTGTTCTTTATGGCACTTCCTTTTCTGGTAATAACCTTTATTTTCTATTATCTGCCGATCAGTGGCTGGATTTATGCCTTCTATGATTTCATTCCAGGCATCCCGCTGTCGGACACGCCGTTTGTCGGGCTGAAATGGTTCCGCACGATGGTATCCAATCCAACACAAACTGCAGAAGTGCTGCGCGTCTTGAAGAACACGATTGCGATGAGTTCACTCGGACTGATTACCTCTGTCTTTCCAGTCATCTTTGCCATCCTGCTCTCAGAGATTAAGTCAGGTTGGTACCGCAAGCTGGTGCAGACGCTTACCACAATACCGAATTTTATTAGCTGGATTCTCGTCTATGCACTGGCCTTCTCGTTATTCTCCGTAGATAACGGAGTCATTAATAACATTCTTGTACAGCTGGGAGTGATAGGAGAGGGGCATAATTTTCTCGCTTCCAGTTCGAATGTCTGGGTCACGATGATTGCCTGGTATTGGTGGAAGTCACTGGGGTGGGGGGCGATCCTCTATCTGGCGGCTATTGCCGGCATTGATCAGGAATTGTTCGAGGCGGCAGAGGTGGATGGAGCGAGCCGATTCCGTAAAATATGGCATATTACGATCCCTGGCCTGATTCCGACTTTCTTCGTATTGTTGCTGCTCTCCATCGGTAATTTCGTCAACAACGGGATGGAGCAATACTTTTCTTTTCAGAATGCGATGAATAAGGATGCGATTGAAGTATTGGATCTGTATGTATACAATATCGCGTTCGCCAACAACTTTCCGTTCGCCACAGCAGTCAGCATGCTGAAATCGGTCGTCAGCGTCATTCTGCTGTTCGCCGCCAACACGTTGTCCAAGGTGGTTCGTGACGAGTCTATCATTTAAGCGGGGTGAGCCCATTGAGGAAAAAGCGAAAGCCTGGAGATGTAGTATTTCAAGGGTTAATCTATCTGCTCTTCGGAGTGTTCACCCTGAGCTGCATCTATCCCTTCTATTATCTGTTCATTAACACGATCAGCTCCAACGATTTAAGTGCAGGTGGCTATATCAAATATTATCCGCGGAATATCCACTTTGATAACTATTTCAAAGTTCTGCGAATCAGCGGACTGAGTCATGCGGCCCTGGTTTCGATTTACCGGACTGTAGTGGGCACACTCCTGACTGTAGGAGCATCCGCTTTTCTCGGCTATCTGTTCACCAAAAAAGAAATGTGGGGCCGCAAAATCTGGTATCGCAGTGTTGTTGTCACGATGTATTTCAGCGCAGGGCTGATTCCCTGGTATATTACGATGCACAATCTGCATCTGACCAACAATTATCTGGCTTATATTCTGCCAACGATTATTACACCGTTCAACATCATTCTCATCAAAACCTTTGTTGAAGCCATCCCTCCTTCCCTGGAGGAATCGGCATCCATGGATGGGGCGGGCTACACGCGGGTGTTCTGGAGCATTATTGTACCGTTGACCACGCCTATTCTGGCGACGATTACGATTTTCTCGGCGGTGAACCAATGGAACTCGTTCATTGATACAGCATTCTTGATGACGGATACGAAATATTTTACGCTGCAATTTCTGTTATGGCGTTATCTGAACGAATCCAGCTCACTAGCTGCGTTAATACGTAATTCCCCAGACATGGCTGCCAGCATTCAGAACATGCAGACACCTACCTCTGTGCGAATGACGGTCACGATGATTGTTGTGTTGCCGATTCTGATCGTGTATCCGTTCTTCCAGCGTTACTTCGTCAAAGGCATTATGATCGGCGCAGTCAAAGGCTGATTAGCAACATATACAAAACTCAATGAAGTCATGCTAACAAAACTTAAGTTTATGCTTTCGAAGCGAGTTTTGTACGAAGTAACTCAGTGTAGCTTATGCTATCAAAACTTAAGTTTATGCTTTCGAAGCGAGTTTTGTACGAAGTAATTCAGTGTAGCAAATGCTATCAAAACTTAAGTTTATGCTTTCGAAGCGAGTTTTGTACGAAGTAACTCAGTGTAGCTAATGCTAACAAAATTTAAGTTTATGCTTTCGAAGTAGTTTTGCGAAGTGCGTTCAAGAAGCTTATGCTATCAAAACTTTTAGGAGGTTATGAAGCAATGAAATTAAGAAAAAGTTCACTTCTGATGCTGAGCGTAATCCTAGTCCTAGTCTTCGTCTTGGCATCCTGCAGTGGGGGTAATGGGAACTCGGCCAATTCCAACAAGAATGCAGCGGCAGAAACGACTGCACCGGCTACGAATGCAGTTGCAGAAACCACGGCACCGGCAGACGGAGCGCTAGATCATTCCAAGCCACTGAAGCTGACGGTATTCTCGACAACTGCCAACTATGCAGGTCCGCAAACCGGATGGTTCGCCAAGATTATCAAGGATAAATTCAATATCGAAATGGATATTGTCGCCTCCAACCTGACAGGTGGAGATACGAAGATTTCGGCCATGATGGCGTCTGGAGATCTCGGAGATATTATCATCTTCGGGGATGACAAGAACCATTATCCGAACGCGATCAAAGGCAAGCTGCTGCTGGACTGGACCCAGGATGGCCTGCTGGATAAGTACGGTCAGGATATTAGCAAGACATTCCCTAAAGCCGTGGAGAAAGCCAAAATTGCTTTTGGCGGTGGCTCAGCGGTGTATGGGATTGGGAATAGCGTAGCTACCAACCCTACAGGCCCGTCCGAAGGAAAGGATATGACCTGGGGTCCTGATCTACGGTGGGATCTGTACCAGCAGCTTGGAGCGCCGGAGATTAATTCCATTGAGGAATATCTGCCCGTGCTGAAGAAGATGCAGGAGTTGGAACCGAAGAATGTGCTTGGCAAAAAAACCTATGCCTTCTCACTCTGGTCCGATTGGGACGGCAACTATAAAATGACGCTGGCTAAACAGTTCGCTAATATGATGGGCTATGATGAAATTCCGGACACGGCTCTTTATGTGAAAGCGGATGAAGAGAAATATTATGACTTCCTGTCCGATGACAGCTGGTATATGAAGTCGCTGAAGCTGTATTACGAAGCTAATCAGATGGGCTTGCTTGATCCTGATTCACTGACCCAGAAATTCGATGATGTTGTCGCCAAGTACAAGGACGGCCGTCTGCTCTTCTCTTGGTTCCCATGGCTTGGAGCAGCTAATTACAATACACCGGAAAGAACAGCGGAAGGTAAAGGCTTCGCACTTGTACCCTTCAAGGATGAGTTGATGTATTCGACCGGCTTTAATGTATACGGCGGGAATGGTATCATCTCGATCGGTGCTAAAGCGCAGGACCCTGCCCGGATTATGGAGTTCATTAACTGGATGTACACTCCTGAAGGTGCAATGATCTCAGCAGGCAGTGGAACAGCGGTGCCGAACGGACCGCAGGGACTGACTTGGGATCTGGATAGCAGTGGCAAGCCGGTGGTCACCGACTTTGGTTGGAAAGCTTATACCGATCAACAGAATACACAGGTGCCGGCAGAATATGGCGGTGGGGACTACTATTATGGTTCGAATCAAATGAACTTCTCGTTTGTAGTGCCAGCGATGGTGAATCCGGAGAACAGCGAGCCCTATGATCACAACCTCTGGACGGCGACACTGCAACGTAATCCATCGAAGCTTGATAGTGACTGGAGAGCGAAAATGGGCGTGCTGACTGCGAAGGAATATTTTGAGAAGAACAATCTCTTGGCGGTAGCTCCACAAGGCTTCACAGGCAAAGAGCCGCTGACGATGGACAAAACACTGGAACAAAAGAACAAACAAATCGGGACGATCATTCAGCAAATTTCCTGGAAAATGGTCTTCGCCAAAAATCAGGCTGAATATGACAAGCTGAATAAACAGCTGCATGACAAGGTTAATGGTCTCGGCTACTCTGACGTCATGGATTTCTCTGTCAAAAAGGCTGAAGAGCTGTTCGAAGCCCGCAAAAGCGTCCAATAAGCTAGAGATTATTAATGAGGTAAAGAAAAAAGAGTCTTCCCGTGCCGTTGAACGGAGGAAGGCTCTTTTTTGAGATACTCTAGCGATAATTTCGATTACAGATCTGTGAGATCAAAATTCACTTCAAATGTCCGTTTCCAGGGGAGCCTCACGCTGTTTACGTGGGTGGGGACAGTGGCAGTACTAGCCAGATAGGTATCAAAAAAAGCCTTCAGTCGTTCAGAAATTTGGAAGGTAATCTCACTGATTTGGCTGGAAGACCTTTCCTTTATGATGTGGCCAGTCTCCTGAAGCTCAAGGTTAATCCCTGTGCGAACATTGGATTGATAGCCCCAGTCTTCCAGAAGACGATAGAGCAGAAACTTTTCGCTTTTTCGTATCTGAACTGTTGAGTATTCCAAGGGGCGACTGGCGTAGTAAGAGGCGATGACCGCGTGGGCGATGACCGTCCCGAGTGTATTGCCCGAAGTATTCCAGCCGGCATATGCAGATAGGCAGGAGAGACCACCGTTTCCGAAGAGCAGCTGCATCAACGATTCGTCAGCGCCGTTGGAGGTCGCAACATCGGCTAGCGCGACAAACTTTCCTTTACGGGCATAGGTATGAATAGCCTGAGAGAATTCCGGGAGATGTACTTCTGAGAAGTAGGAACGGTGCCTTTCGGCATAAGTTTGATTGGCTTCGGCCGCGTCGCTCTGATTTACGGGCGGAGAATTAACCATGAGCACAACATCCGCTTCGGCAGAGGAATCGCTCATAAATGCGCCGGCTGCAGTGAGATGAGACTTGATGCTCTCGTTCAGGCTACGATCTTCATAACGGGGAATGATGAACGGACCTTGGGTGGAGGAATAACGGACAAAGACTTCCGGAACGTAGTTTTTCTCCTCGCAGAACACGCGGGCGAGCAGAGTACAGCCAATTTCGTCTGCTCCGGGGTAGATGAGCACGCGGTCCATCAGCCGTTCCGCTTCCACAGCGAATAGCAGCTTGCGCTGCTCTATGGAAGTGAACCCATAGCGGGCATTGTCGTCTAGCGGAATGATCAGCTGATCGATAATTCCTTCTCTGGCAAGCTCGACAGCCATTTCATTTACGCTCGCATTTCTTTCGCGTCGCTGTATAAAGTCCAGCAAAATATTGGAGGGAATGTTCTCCTGCAATTCGTCCCATTGAGTCTGCTCGCTGGAATCAAGCCCTTCACTCGTGTTCTTATCCAAGAGCCAGCCGTATCGGTGAAGGTCGGCACCATGTATCAAATAGTAATCTGGCTCTTCTTCGCTGCTATTGTAAGCAGGGGTACGCATAATAAGGTTGAAAGCATAGATGCGTAGTTGGGGATGATCCGCCTTGCACTGTCTTAGTAGATTGATCCGCTCTGCGCATTCTTTTTCAGCAAGGTAGTGCAGGCGCGAAGGGACAATTCCTCCATATACGAGCATATCAACGGAAACAATTAACGCATTCGCATCCCTTGTTTCTGTAAGTAGCCAGTCCGCTATAACATGAACATCAGCTGGTTTCTTCTTGTCACCTAGAAGAGCAGCAGAAGGGGAAATAAGCGTCAACCCTCCAATCTCAGCTAATAGGCGTGGATATTTCTCATTACAAGGACGTTCGTCGAGTGGCAAATATACGATTTTACCCATAGGGAATCCCTCCGTCAATGATCTTTAGGACGTATTGTATCATAAATAAATAAAAATGGAGGATATATTCTTTTATTATAAAAAAAATAAAATATAGCTCTTTAAAGCTGCTATATTTGATGATATGATGATCGTGAGAAAATTATTTGAAATGAGGAATTTCATGAGTAAATTTGGAAAACCGATAAATTCCTCAAGCACGCTGCTGATGATTTCGAGCATTTACAACTCCCTGAGCAAGGCTGAGAAGAAGGTAGCTGACGCAGTTCAGAGTGATCCTGAATATGCCGTACTTGCTACGGTAACTGATCTTGCCGAGAAGGCTAAAGTCGGAGAAACATCGGTCATCCGTTTTTGCCGTAAAATCGGATTTCGTGGATATCACGAGTTCAAGCTATCGGTTGCCCAAGACCTAGTCAACGTCTCTACCTATATCGACGAAGAAATCGAAGAGGAAGATGACTGGGAGCTCATTGCCCGTAAACTGACCTTGAATCATACCAAGCTGCTTGATAAAACACTGGATTTAATTGATATGGGTACGGTCTCGCAGGCAGTGGAGGCATTGGCCGCGGCGAATCGTGTGTTCGTGTACGGGGTTGGCTCATCAGGCATCACTGCGCTGGATACGCACTATCGGTTTATGCGGATTGGATTGAATGTCGACGTGCAGCGTGATATTCATATTCTCGCCATGTCGGCGGCACTGGTAAAGGCAGGAGATGTCGTGTTCGGGATTTCGACATCTGGCAGCACAAAGGATGTCGTCGCTGCGACGAGAATGGCCAAGGAAAATGGTGCATTGATTATTTGCCTAACCAGTCATGCCAGATCCCCGATTACCACATACGCAGACATTGTCCTGCTTGTGCCCTCTAAGGAGATGCCTTTTCAGGGAGGGGCACTGTCGACGAAGATTGCCCAGATCCACTTGATTGATATTTTGTCTACGCTGCTTACGCTTCATATGAAAGACTCCGCCTACGCCGCGATCAAGAAGACAGCTGACGCTGTGGCTGACAAATTATATTAAACCAGGGAGGAACGCAAGATGAAAAAAGTAAAAGTGGGTGTTGTGGGCATTGGATCGATAGCCCATATGTTTCATTTAGACAATTATCGTGATCATCCAGAGGTGGAGCTAGTCGCCGTAGCGGATATCGATAAGGAAAGAGCTATCAGTGTAGCAGCAGAATATGGTGGCATTGTCGCTTACGGATCGGCGAAGGAGATGTTCGAGGCTGAAGACCTGGATGCGGTCAGCATTTGTACATTCAACAACTCTCATGTGGAGTTGGCCCTGTTGGCACTTAAGCATGGTCTTGATGTATTGCTGGAGAAACCGATGGCGATGAATATGGAAGAAGCTGAATCGCTGAAGGCGGCGGAGTCCGCCTCGGATAATCTTGTCATGATCGGCATGAGCCACCGCTACCGCAACGACTCCCAGGTCATCCAGCGAACTGTAGAAAGTGGTGAGTTGGGGCATATTTATTTTGCAAAGACCAAGATTCTGCGCCGTCGTGGTGTACCTGTCGGCTGGTTTACGGATAATCAGTATTCTGGCGGGGGACCCATGAAGGATATCGGTGTACATGTGTTAGATCTTGCTTGGTGGATGATGGGCAAGCCGGAACCTGACAAGGTAGTAGGCAAGTTGTTCCGGGAAATAGCTCCTTATGGTGATGATGCTTCTTTTCCTTATGTCGCCCACTCGAAAGAGAACAAGGAAGAAGGCTTATATAATGTTGAAGACCTCGGCGTAGCCTTCATCACGTTTAAAAACGGGGCAGTATTGACCGTTGAAGCAAGTTGGGCTATCAACGGCAGTCAGGACGATGCCGTCAAGGTAGAACTGTTCGGAACGAAAGGTGGAGCCACGCTTGAGCCGCTCACCTTATTCCGGGATACCGGTGGTATACCCGTAGAACACTCGCTGGGAGTTCCTGAAGCTGACTTCTACAAGAAGGAAATTGGACATTTTATCGATTGCGTGCAGCAGCGAAAGAAACCTTTATCTGATGTGGAGCAAGGGGCGACGGTAACGTCACTACTGGAAGCTATCCGCATTTCTTCAGAGAGCAATGATATTTTCAAATATTAATAGTATTGAATAAGAATGGGACGCCAAAAGAGAGACGAGGGGCGTCCCATTCTTATGTTTGGTGAAGCGAAATGGAGGATTGTCATCCTTATTTGGGAATGTAGATCCTATATAATCATTTTTGGAGGAAAAATTTATTTATTTTATAAAAAAAGAATAATTACTCTTTACAGTTTCATCCCTCCCCTCTATAATCAAGTCAGGAAGTATAACATGTTTTGAGGTTTCGGGGGCTCCGAGGTCAGGGAATATGACATGCTTTACATTGGGAGTAGGAAGGGTGAGTGACAATGTCGAATCGCTATCTCAACAAATCTTGGATGCTGCCTACTGCAGCGGTGCTTATGATCACTCTTGTACTGTCTGGTTGCGGTGGAGGCAACAATGCCTCTTCAGGTAACAATGCGGATGCAAATGCAGAGGGTTCATCTGGGAATACAGCCAACGTCAAAGCTGAGAAAACAAAAGTTTCGGTATGGTATCTGTGGGGAGGAGCCGAGGGTGAACAAGTCGAATCGCTCATTAAGCGGTTTAATGAAAGCCAAGATCTATATACCGCAGAAGGGCTGTCCGTGCCCGATGAGCAGAAGATCAAGGTAGCCATCGCTGGTGGTGATGGTCCGGATATTACGGATTCCTTTGCCTCTAACATTGCTCAGTATGCAGAAGAAGGCATAGCACTAGATCTGGACAGCATGATTGATCGCGATGCCTATGATCTAAGCGACTTTATTCCCGCCACGTTGGAGCAGGGGAAGTACCAAGACAAATTCTATGCGTTGCCCCTTAACACTACAGTACGGGGTTTGTACTACAACAAGAAGCTATTATCCGAAGCTGGATACACCGAGCCCCCAACGACAAGCCAAGAATTGTATGACATGGCAGCAAAGCTGACAAAAACGAAAACCGATGGCACAATCGAAGTGTTGGGTTACCCGGTTTACCCGAACTTTGACTTCGAAGTGTTGACACACGGTTTCGGAGGGCAGTTTCTCTCCGCCGACGGTAAGACGGCAATGTTTGATAGTGACGCCAACTTGGCTGCACTAACCTCCGTTTACAATTACACCAAACAGTTTGGTGTGGATAACATTAAGAAGGTTCAGGCTTCTGGCAAATGGCTAGATCCAAACGATCCATTCATGACCGGTAAACAAGCGTTTCGGGTTGATGGTTCATGGCTCTCTACCTTTATAAAAACCAATAATATCGATCTTGATTATGGCCTTGTTCCTATTCCTTACCTGGATGGGCATCCGGAAATGGCGGAAAGTGGCGAAAACCAAAGTTCTATCTTCTATATCGCTAACAACGCGAAGAACAAAGAAGGAGCTTGGGAATTTATGAAGTTCATGTATTCCTCCGAGGAACTGGCGACATTTATGGCAGGCATGGGCAACATCCCGGCCCGTCAGTCATCGATGGAGAATGCGCTGTTCGACAATGTCCCTGATGCAGCTGCTTTTATTGCAATGTCCAAGGGGAAGAACTTAAAGTCGCTGCCTAATATCACACCTCTGAATGATATCAGCAAGGCAGTCAAAGAAGAATTCGAAGCCTTGTTTAACTTGAAACAGACGCCTGAAGAAACGATTCAGAAATTGCAAAGCCGGACAGAAGAACTGCTGAAGTAACTGGTAGGAATCCCAAAGGTATGTTGTGGGAGCGGGATAGCTTGTCTATTCCGTTCCCTTCATTCCCTACATACTCAAGTGGCGTGACTGAAGAGAATAGGGGGTTGAAAATGAGAAAAAAGAACAATATGACCGGTCTTCTGTTTGCAGGACCTTTCCTCATCGGCTTTTTACTATTCACGTTGTATCCAACCGGAGCTTCGCTATTCTACAGTTTTACGAATTTCAATTTGTTCAAGCCACTAAAGTGGATAGGGCTAGAAAATTATAAATGGATCATCGAGGAAAAGGAAGTCCTGATCAGTATCAGGAACACCATGTACATGGTCATCATTGCGACACCAGTCAGTCTCGCAGTCGGATTATTTATGGCCATGTTGTTGAACACCAAGGTCAGGGGGCAGTCCATCTTCCGCACCTTGTTTTACATCCCATCCATTGTGCCGGTCATTGCTTCCTCTCTCGTCTGGATGTGGGTGCTCAATCCACAGAGCGGGATGATCAATTCCATATTGAAGATATTTGGTGTTAACGGTCCGAACTGGCTGCTCGACGCGGCCTGGACTAAACCATCGTTGATTCTGATGTTAGGCTGGGGATCTGGCGGCATTATGATTATATTTCTCGCAGCACTCCAGGAAGTGCCAAGAAGTCTTTACGAGGCGGCAGATATTGATGGTTCTGGTGAACTAGGCAAATTCTATCATGTGACGCTACCTAGCATATCACCGATAATTTTGTTTCAGTTGATCATGAGTTTGATCACCTATTTTCAGTTTTTCGCCCAAGCGTTTATGCTTTCTTCTCTGACTGCGTCGGGTCCAGACCAATCCATGTCCGGTCCAGAGAATTCGCTGCTCTTCTATGCTATTTTGTTATATCGCGAAGCGTTTGTTGATTTCAGTATGGGCCATGCGAGTGCGATGGCGTGGGTGCTGTTTCTAATCACGGGGATAGTAACCTGGTTGGTATTTAAGACATCCAAAAAATGGGTCACGTACGGAGGCGAATAAACAATGTCCACACTGAAACAAAAAGTCATTCCGTATACGCTTCTGGTGCTGTGCAGTGCCATCTTTGCACTTCCGCTCTTGTGGCTGTTATCGACTTCTTTGAAGAGCCAGGTGGAGTTGTTCGCCGACCCGCCGATCTTTATCCCGCACAATCCACAATGGCATAATTATGCTGATGTGTTTAATACGATCAATTTTTTCCGTCTGACCGGCAATACGATGTTCATCTCTATTATGGCAGTAATCGGGGTTCTGATTTCGGGACCGCTTGCGGCATATGCTTGCTCCCACATTGACTGGAGAGGGAAAAATATTTTATTTGCGATTATAATCGCGACAATGCTGCTGCCTTACCAGGTGACAATGGTTCCGCTATACGTTCTTTTTAGCAAAATGAATCTCGTTGGAACCTATGTCCCACTCGTGCTGCCCGCCTTTCTTGGCGCTGGAGCAGGTTATTATATTTTCCTGCTTCGTCAGTTTTTTCTAACCTTACCTCATTCTCTTGTTCAGGCAGCGAGAATCGATGGAGCTACAGAGGCCCGCATTTATGTACAGATCATTCTGCCGTTGTGTAAACCAGTAGTTTCTACTGTAGGTGTACTTGTGTTTCTAAGTACCTGGTCAGATTTTCTTGGTCCGTTGCTTTACCTTAATGACCAGAAGACATATACGTTATCGCTGGGTCTATATGCTTTCATGCAGACTCACTATATCCAGTGGGAACAATTAATGGCAGCAAGCGCTATGTTTACGGTTCCGATCATCATCCTCTTTTTCTTTGCCCAGAAACAATTGATTGAAGGAATTTCTTTAACGGGGATCAAAGGTTAATGGGGGGAGAAAGTGTAGTATTATTTTATTATGGAAATAGGAGGGATAAATAGATGGAAAAACTGACCAATAAAATCGGTGTAATTGTAGACAGCTTCGGCGTCGGCTTGCGGGAAGGGCTGAAGAAGGCCAGAGAGGTCGGAGCAGAAGGTGTGCAAATGTATGCAGTATCGGGTGAAATGGACCCCGGGCAGTTGTTGTTGGCCGACCGAAAGGCCTTGAAAAAGGAGATTGCAGGACTTGGACTGGAGATATCTGCGCTTGTCGGTGATCTTGGTGGTCATGGTTTTCAGGACTGGCAGGAAAATCCCTTCAAAATCGCTAAATCGAAGGCCATATTGGATCTGGCCCTTGATCTTGGCTGCAATATTGTGACGACACATATTGGGATCGTACCGGAGCAAGATACGGAGATTTATCGTGTCATGCAAGAGGCATGTGACGAGTTGAACCGGTATGCCAAGCAGGCAGGGGCGTATTTTGCAATTGAGACTGGACCGGAAACGGCTCAGCATCTTAAGGCTTTTTTGGATTCCTTATCAGATGACGGAGTTTCAGTCAATTTCGATCCAGC
This sequence comes from Paenibacillus monticola, assembly GCF_009664975.1. Taxonomy (GTDB): domain Bacteria; phylum Bacillota; class Bacilli; order Paenibacillales; family Paenibacillaceae; genus Paenibacillus_AQ; species Paenibacillus_AQ monticola. Next base: position 118,758 of record NZ_WJXB01000003.1, on the reverse strand, counting down.
GAATATGGTGATGGTAACGGGCGATGATCCTGTTCAGGGAGTTCATACCTTGAAGAATTATATTGTTCATACCCATGTCAAAGACGGGATTCGTTACCAGGACGTTGACCCACGCGAGGTATACGGCGCGCTTGGGTTTGAGCCGATGGACCACGGTAAAATATCCAAAATGGTGACAGCTGGAGAAGTATTTCGGGAAACCCCACTGGGTGAGGGGAATGTGGACTTTGACGCTTATTTCGGTGCTCTGGTTGAGATCGGGTACAAAGGCTACTTAACCATCGAACGGGAAGTTGGCGGACAGCCTGAAGAAGATATTCGCCAGGCGGTGTCTTTTATTAATCGATATAGATAGAGGTGGGAGGCCCATGACTACATTTATTAAGAGAGGGATTATTGTCTCCTGCCAGGCCCTCATTGGCGAACCGTTGCACGGGGGAGATGCCATGGTGAAGATGGCCAAGGCTGCACAGTTAGGAGGGGCAGTTGGCATACGTACCAATGGCTCAGAGGATATCGCGGCGATCAAACGGGAAGTTCCGCTACCGCTGATCGGTCTGATTAAACGAAATATTCCGGGATCTGATGTGTTTATTACCCCGACGCTGGAAGAAGTGCAGGCTGTAGTGAAAGCGGGAGCAGATATCGTGGCGATGGATGTGACGGACCGGGAGAACAGATTGGAGATTGTTCGGGAACTACTGGAATATGTCCATCAAGCTGGGAAACTAGCCATGGCTGATGTGTCTACTTATGAGGAAGGCGTTCAGGCCGAACAAATGGGTTTTGATTACGTTTCAACCACACTTTCAGGCTACACGTCTTACAGTATTCAAGGAGATGGACCGGACATCGAACTGGTGAAGAAGCTAAGTGCTTTTCTTCGTGTACCTGTATTTATGGAAGGGAAAGTATGGCGGCCGGAGGAAGCGCTGGCGGCGCTGCAGGCGGGAGCGCAGAATGTTGTGGTCGGCAGTGCTATTACAAGACCACAGCTGATCACTGAATCCTATACTTCCGCCGTCGAGCAATGGCTGGCTGATCATGTAATTAGCAATTAAGAGGGGGAAACATGATGAAATCAAGTTTGAGTGTCTGGAGTATGCATAAATATATGTACTCAGGGGAAATGGACAATGAGCAGTTCATAGAATTTACAGCCACTACCGGCGCGAAGGGCGTGGAGCTGCTAAGCGTGTTCTGGAAGGAGGATGGACGGGAGGAAGAACGCATTCATGCTGCTTTGCAGCGGACGGGGTTACAGATGGCCTGCTTCGGTGCAAGCAATAACTTGGCTCTTGCCGATCCGGAAGCCCGTCGGGCACAACTTCTCAATATTACGAGTTCCGTAGATCGTGCGGTATTGTTCGGAGCTCAAGTAGTAAGGGTATTCTCCGGTGACAAGGAGCAGGATGTAACCTACGAAGATGCGAAGACTTGGATAATCGCGGGACTCAAAGAAGCGGCCTCCTACGCGGAGAACAAAGGGATTAAGCTCTGTCTAGAAAATCACGGGTTGTTCGCCGGGAAAGCAGATCAGGTACTGGAAGTGATTCGCGAGGTCCATTCCGATCATCTCTGCAGTACGTTCGATACCGGTAATTTTTTGCTTGTGGATGAGAATCCAAGTGAGGCTATCACGAAACTAAAGGATTACGTTGCTCATGTTCACATCAAGGATTTTGCCATTGTGGAAGATGGATATAGCGGTACGATTTACACCTCTCTCGAAGGTAAAAAGTTTACAGGTCATATTCCGGGGGAAGGTTCTGTTGACTTACCTTATATTTTGAGGGAGTTGAAAAATAACAATTATACGGGTTGGTTGACCCTGGAATATGAAGGCGACGAGGAGCAGAAGGAAGGCTCCACCCGTTCTATTCATAATCTGGAAGCTTACCTTGCTGCATTGTAAAGGCTGACAACGTAGAGAGGGGAAGGTCTGATGATATCTTATCCAGACGATTCCGTAGCGATCGGAGTTGACATTGGTGGAACAAAAATCAGGTTCGGACTTGTGCGTAGTGATGGCCTGATCTTTCATACTCTGGTACTTCCTACGAAAGCGGCTGAGCAGCGGGTGATGGAACAAGTATACGCGGGTATTGAACAAATACTTTTGGTCTGGGAAAATTCATTGGCATCGCATCGCCTGAACGGCATTGGCATTGGTAGTGCGGGGCAAATTGATTTTCTCCGCGGGACCGTGCATTTTGCCAGTGAACTTATCCCAGGCTACACTGCTACTCCTGTAAAGGATCTTGTCACCCAACGTTTCAACCTGCCTGTTTATATCGACAATGATGTTAATGTGCTTGCACTAGCTGAAAGCCGCTTTGGCGCAGGTATGGATTGTCGGAATATGGTATGTCTGGCCCTTGGAACCGGAGTTGGCGGGGCAGTTATCGCAGATGGCCGTCTTCTGCATGGTGTAAATGGCGGAGCTGGTGAAATCGGCCATATGTCAGTAAATATGAACGGGCCTGCCTGCATTTGTGGCAGCTACGGCTGCCTGGAGATTTATGCTTCCGGCACCGGAATATTTAACCGCTACCAGGAGCTAACCGTTCTAAACATCAAGAAACAAGCTACCAGTGCAAACGATGTTGTAGAACGTTGGTTGTCCGGAGAAATGGCGGCGAGGCAGGTGATTGAGATGACCATTGCTGGACTCGGAGCCGCCATTGCGAGCTTGATCCACATCTTTAATCCCGAAGTCGTTGTTATTGGAGGAGGTATCGCCGAGCTTGGAGAGCCTTTGTTCGCTCCACTGCGGAGTAGGATATCTACTCTAGCTATGCCGTCGATGCTGGAGGCTGTACGAATTGTGCCAGCCGAGCTTGGGGGAAGCAGCAATATGGTCGGGGCGGCGATACAAGTATGGGAGTACGGCATGTGATGAAATTCAGCCGGTTCAGGCAGGAGTGACGACCATTGACTTACTACTTGGGAATTGATGGGGGAGCGACCAAAACCTACGCTTTGCTGTGCGACGAATGGGGCAATGTGCTTGGCAAAGGCAGGAGCGGTAACGGCAACCATCAGGCGGGCATGACTGAAGCAGCATTCAGTATTCGGGAGGCTACGATTGAAGCCCTGGCTGATACGGGACTCCAATTGGCTGATATCGAGCATGCCTACTTGGGACTTGCCGGTGCTGACCGCGAAGCAGACTATAAACTTCTCCATCGGATGATACAGCAAATTGGTTTCACAAAATATACCCTCAACTGTGATACGATCATCGGTTTGCGTGCAGGCACACCCCGTCACTTTGGAATAGCCCTCATCTGCGGCACAGGTACAAATGCAGCAGGCAGGAATCGGCAAGGCCAGTACTATCAATGCGGTGGCTTTAGCTATATGCACGGTGATTTTGGCGGGGGAGCTACGCTTAGCATCGAGGTATTCCGATCGGTCATTCGGGCCTGGGACGGACGGGAGCAGCCCACTCTGCTTACCGAGCTGCTGCTGAATAGGCTCGGTTATGAACAGGTTGGCGAGATGCAGAATGACTTCCTCGACCATGCTAAGCAAGTACCTGTAGATGCTGCCAGATTATTGTTCGATGCAGCGGATGAAGGTGATGTCGTAGCCATGGAGATTCTTCATCGCCAGGGAGTGGAGCTTGGCAAGTCGGCGGTGGCAGTAATTCACAAACTTGAAATGGAACAAGACATCTTCGACGTTGTTCTGGTAGGAAGCCTGCTAACCCGTGGGGACCGTGGTTGGATTCGTAAACCCATTGAGCAGGCTGTACTTGCTGTCGCTCCTCGGGCAACGGTTGTTACTCTAACTACAGAGCCCGTAGTAGGCGCAGTCTGGTCTGCCATGGAGTATAGCGGGATAGGTATCAGTGATGCAGTATATGAAAAGATGCGGGTTTATCAGGATTTTGAAGCTATCAGGATAACGAATAAGTCAGAGGTGATGGAGCTTGGAAGTGAAGCAAGGACTTAAAATCGCTGTCATTGGCGGGGGTTCTTCTTATACACCGGAATTAGTCGAGGGATTCATTCTTCATTATAAGGAGCTTCCGGTACGCGAGTTGTGGCTTGTGGATATCGAACTTGGACAGCGCAAGCTGGATATTGTGGGTAATCTCGCCAAACGAATGGTTGAGCAAGCGGGCCTTCCCATTCAAATTTATCTGACAACAGACCGTCGTCAAGCGATCGCAGGTGCGGATTTCGTCAGCACCCAGATTCGTGTTGGCATGCTGGAGGCTCGTTCCCGTGACGAGTCCATCCCACTGAAATACGGTGTCATTGGCCAAGAAACAACGGGTCCGGGTGGGATGATGAAGGCGCTGCGAACCATTCCTGTTATCTTAGGCATCTGCCGTGATATGGAGGAACTGGCTCCTGATGCCTGGTTGCTTAATTTCACCAATCCGGCGGGTATGGTCACCGAGGCTGTCCTAAAGTATTCCACCGTGAAGAGTATCGGCCTGTGCAATGCGCCTATCGGTTTCATCAAGCAGGTGTCGGGCAAATATAACGTTGCCCCTGACCGCATATATGCCGAATTTGTCGGCCTTAATCATCTGCACTGGATTACCCGCATCGATGTTGAAGGCGAAGACAAGCTGGATGAAATGCTGGCAGATACGGCAAGCTACAGCGCTAAGAACGTTCCTGCACGGGAGTGGAATCCAGAATTCCTGCAATCTCTGCACGCCCTGCCGACCTACTATCTGAAGTATTTCTACATGACAGATGCCATGCTCGCAGAGCAGATAGAGTCCTTTAAAGAGGGCGGAAACCGTGCAGAGGTGGTCAAAAGGGTAGAAAAAGAACTGTTCGAACTTTATAGTGACCTAGAGTTGAAGGAGAAACCGAAGCAGTTAGAACAGCGTGGCGGCGCCTTCTACTCAGAGGCAGCTGTAAATCTGATGAGATCCCTCTACAACGGAACGAATGATATTCAGACTTTGAATGTCGCTAACCGTGGTACCCTTGACTTCCTGCCTGACGACGCAAGTATCGAGGTCAACTGTGTCGTCACCAAAACCGGGCCGCTGCCTCTGCCGTTGACCAAGATCCCGTCAATGGTCAAGGGACTAATTCATGCCGTCAAAACCTATGAGCAGTTGGCCATTGACGCTGCAGTAACCGGAGACCGCAATCTTGCTATTCAGGCGCTCGCGCATCATCCGCTCATTCCTTCAGTCGAAGTAGCCATACACCTCCTGGATGAGATGCTGGAAGCGAATAGAGATTACTTGCCGAATTTTTTTGTTTGATATGTGTTTCTACTACAAGAAAATAGCTATAAATCAAGAAACAAGATGACGACTCTATATCAATATGAGTCGTCTTGTTTGCGTTCATTACTAACGTTACTAAGTTATATTCCTAGAAGGATAAATCTGGTATTCTGATACTAATAAACCGCTTTCACGAAAGAGAGAAGAGGACATTGCCGATGCTGCGAGCAACCCTAAAGAGTCATACGCCAGCGGTTAAATCTTTGCGCAAAACGTTGGTTATCTATGTGGTCATTGGGACTTTGCTTCCGCTGTTGCTGGTCGGAGTTGTAACCTATTCTTCTATTTACTCAATTCTATCGGGCAAAATTGGTAACGGGATCAGCGCAAGCCTAAGGCAGGAAGCCGTAAGTTTGGAGAATGCGGTCGACAACCTGGATTTCGCCTCCAAGCAATTTGCACTGGACGGTCAAATAGTGGAAGAGATGTCCTCTTTTCTACAGGAAAAACAGATTTATCGCAAATCGCAAATTATGAACTCGATCAACCAGAAGATTAACCTCGTCAATTTCACTAATCCTTATATTGGCTTGACTGCTTATATTATGCCGGGCAGTGATGATCCGGTGCTGTTTACTAATATGAGTACAAGGCGGAATTTTGATGTCAGCAGCCTGCCCACTTTTATGCGTTATAACGGTGCTGATTACTATGGGCCACACAACACGATGTATGCGGTTGGTGACAATCTTGTCTTCTCCGAACAGCGCATCGTACGGGTGACTGGACAGCAGCAGTTGTATATTTATCTGGAAACGAATTATAGTTTGCTGCGCAAAATTTTTAATCAGGAAGCCTACGGCATGAAGGTTAACCATCTGTTGGTGAATCAGCAGGGCAATATTACGAATGTGCTGGATGGGAAGCTGCCTGCCCAAATTGTAAAAGCTGCGGGTGGAAGTTCGACTCGTACACATGAAGAGCTGGGTGGATACCATCTGTTCCGCTACGAAAGCCCCCAAGGCTGGAAGCTAGTCTCTGTGGTTAAGAAGTCAGTCTTCAATAGTGAGATTTACTCCTGGTTCTATAAAATGATTCTGTTGGCGCTATCGACACTTGGCTTCGCCGGGTTTCTGGCCTGGCTGATTTGGAAGCGTATTTATGGCCCTTTAAGAAAGGTTAATCTAGAAATTATCCGCATGGCGGAGAATGTTACCGCACCAGTTTCATTCACAAATGTTGAAGAGTTCGACTTCGTGCTTAGCAACTTTCAGCAAATGAAGGATCAGGTCAACGAGCTCATTCTGGCGGTTGCCCGCAATGAGAAGCAGAAGAGCCAGTTCGAAATTGAGAAGCTGCTCAGCCAGATAAACCCACATTTTCTGCACAATACCCTTAATACAGTACAGTGGCTGGCCCGGCTGAACGGTCAGAAGGAGATTGATAAGCTGGTGACGCTGCTCGTAAAGGTGCTGCATTATAATCTGGGCAAGCAGAGCATTATTGTCACGATTGGTGAGGAAATTGAAGCGATCCGTAATTATATGGAGCTGCAGCGCATTCGTTATGATTATGAGTTTGAGTTCAATGTGCAGGTCGATGAGGCTGTGCTCTTAGCGGCTGTGCCGCGGTTTCTGCTGCAGCCACTCGTCGAGAATTCCATTTATCATGGCTTAAGCGATAACGGGAAGGTGGATGTCATGATCACAGCACATGGAACAGCCGAGGTACAGCTTTGCGTAATTGATAACGGTGCAGGGACTGATCCAGAGATGATAGAACAGCTGCTCTCAGACAACGGAGCCAAGGAACGGGGTCTGGGGATTGGTTTCTCCTATGTAACGCGAATGCTGCGAACCTACTACGGGGAACAAATGACGCTGCTAATGGACAGCAAGCCAGGAGAAGGCACAACGGTAACTATCATTATTCCTAGAAAAAATAAGGAGGACTTCGATGATTAAAGCTGCAGTGGTTGATGATGAGCGACTTGTGCGCAAAGGCTTCATATCGCTGATCGACTGGTCATCCTTCGGAGTGGTGATCGTGGGTGAGGCTGGCGATGGCAAAACCGCACTTACACTGCTCCAGCAGCAGGAGGTGGATCTGCTCTTTGTGGATATTACGATGCCGGGCATGTCGGGGTTTGATCTTATCCGACAGGTGAGGTTACGATTCCCTGGCATCCGCTGTGTAGTACTGACCTGCCACCATGAATTCGATTATGTTCAGGAAGCCATGCGTCTCGGAGCTGTTGATTATATCGTCAAGACACTGCTGGAGATGGAAAATGTCGATGAGACGATTGGCCGTATCGTAGAACGGATGAAGTGGGAGGACAGTACCCGTGAGGTGCTGCTCCGTGGAGAGGGCAAGGTAATGGCTGCCGACAAAGCGCTGCTGTACCTTCCTTTGGAACGGCAGGCGAGTGAAGAGGAGTTGTTTCAGCTGTCAACGGTGAAGAATAATCCGCTGCTTGCTTTTCAGGAGATGTGGGTATCGCCACTGCTCCAGCGGATTTCAGAGGAGGAGTGCAGGCGAGAGCTTAAGGCTCAGTTGGGTACACGCTGGCAGACTGCGCTGGTCAGCGGGCTGCGAGGACAGCCGCTTCAGGAGATTGAGGAGCTGTTCAATGCGAAGCTGCAGCATACCCTCTTTTACAGCGTTTGCTCGGGTAGCGAGGAACTGACTGCATTAACTTATGAGGAATTGAAGGGTGAGGGAATGGTGACACCAGCTATTCAACGGCTCCACACAGAGGAGGAGTTGTTCGAACTAGCACATAATTTGAAATGGACCACAGATGGGGTGGAATGGGATCAGTTTGTCGCTGACGTAGTTCGACTTAAGCCCCGATATGATCATTTTCCGGCATTTGGACATTCTCTGTTGAGCAGTTGGGGTGCATTATTGCTGAAACCTGAGGAAGCGGAGCAGTTGGAGCAGACCATCCGGCGTAACTTGAACTGGTGCCATTGGAAGAATTGGTTGCGGCGTTTCTCGGATAATGTGGGGCGACGGATGCTGGAGCTTAGTCTGAGCAAGGAGGTAATGTCCTGCCTGATCCGTGCTGTTCGCTACATGAGAAGCCATGCTGGTGACAAAATCAATCAGGGCGAGGTGGCAGCCGCTATTCATATGAGCCGTGGTTATTTCAGCCAATGTTTTGCCAGATTTGCGGGGGAATCCTTTGGTGAAACACTGCGGGGAATGAGGCTGGAGCTGGCTAAAGCACTGCTGCTGGAGACAACAGTTCCCGTCTGTGAGATTGCCTCCAGATCCGGATTTGAGGATGATCGTTATTTCAGCAGGCTGTTCCGGGAACGCATCGGCAAGCTGCCGAGCGAATATCGTGCGGAGGGGAGGGTACAGTTATGAATTGGAGAGGATATATTCTGCTTGTCCTCTTGCTGCTCTCTCTCACGGCTTGCCGCGACAACAAAGAACCTAGCCATTTGGGTAATCTCTCACAGGGAGGGAGCAATGCCGAGACTGCTGCGTATGGGAAATATGCCGATCCGGTAGTGATGCGCATTGGGTTCAAGGTTCCCGATTCCCGACTTAACACGGGCGACAGCAATGATAATAATCCGATCACCCGTTATTTGGAGAGCATCACGAATATCAAAGTGGTTCATTCCTGGGAAGCAAAGGGCGAAGAGGCGTTCACGCAAAAAGCGCAGCTGGCGATTGACAGCAACGATCTTCCAGATGCGATGGTCGTGGATCGTGATCAATTGAAGAAGCTGATTGATAATGACCTGATCGAAGATTTAACAGAGACCTATAAGAATTATGGTTCCGAATTAATTAAGGACATGTATGATTCAACGAAAGGTGAAGCACTGAACGATGCTACCCGGAATGGGAAATTGTACGGTCTGCCCAATGTAGCTATTAACGCCGATTCTCCATCTTTGCTCTGGATTCGCCAGGATTGGCTGGAGAAGCTGGAGCTGCAAGCACCTAAGACGTTCGACGATATTGAAACAATTGCCCAAGCCTTCGTTAACAAAGACCCTGACGGTAACGGAAAGCGGGATACGATAGGCCTGAGTGGCTACAGAAATATTGTCTACGGAACGAAGCCGCATGTGAATGGTCTGGATACGATCTTTAACGCTTATCATGCTTTCCCGACGAACTGGATCAAAGACAGCTCAGGCAAAGTAGTATATGGCTCAATCACACCGGAGACGAAACAGGCCCTTGCCAAGCTGGCAGACTGGTACAAGCGGGGGCTGATTGATCCTGAATTTGCGCTCTATAAAGAAACGCAGGAGCCTATAATAGCGGGGAAGACAGGCATGTTCTTCGGTCCGTGGTGGATGCCCTATTATCCATTGTCGGAAGCGGTGGCCCTAGACACCAAAGCGGAATGGAGAGCCTATGCGGCTCCGCTCGATGCCTCGGGCAATTTTGTGGCTCATATGGCACCGGTAACCGATCGATATTTGGTTGTGCGCAAAGGCTATAAGCATCCGGAGGCTGTAGTGAAGCTGCTTAATGTTTTTACCAGATTGGAAAGACGGCAGGACCCTAACCAGGAGGAGGTTAAGAAGCTGGATGATTTCTCCGCACAGACAGGCATTCAGCCACGGGCCTACTATCCGTTCGACCTTCTGCTTGATTACTCTGATGCTATCGAGAAACATTATACCGACATCCAGCAGACGTTGCATAATAAGATTGATCCAGATACGCTGGACCCGGATACGCGAGTCATCTATGATCAGTGGATGGCAGATACTGAACAGCCAAAGAAGAATCTGGAGGGCTGGAAGGTTGCCAATGCTTATAAATACGGAGCGGCCGTATTGACCTCAACAGCTATAGAGGGGGTTCGCAGCGTCTTTTATGGCAATACTCTGCTCATGCAGAGCAAATGGCCGGCATTGCAGAAGCTGGAAAGTGAGACCTTCCTCAATATTATTGTAGGAGATGCTCCACTTAGTGAATTTGATCATTTTGTAGCGAAATGGAGAAGCCAAGGTGGGGATAGAATTACGCAAGAAGTTACGGTTATTGTTAACGGAAAGTGACTGGGCTGTAATCGTTCAATGTTCGTGTTTGGCGTCACTTTCATGTTAAGTATGGCTTTTTTCTTGCCGGATATATAAATTTTATGTATAATAACATTAATTATCGATATGAATGTACGATATTTCGTTTTTTGAAGGTGGTTCCATGGCAGAGCTGGACAGTACGGAGAACAGGAAGAAGATGTGCCAGATCTACAACGAGCTATCCAAGGAATTATTTGGTTTTGGTACGACTCTGCTTCGCGTAACGGTTGATCAGCGGGTCATCACCTTTCACGCCAAACATCGCAGGTCCCCCCGTTCTACAGCACTTGAGGGCGAGGCACCTGAGCTTAAGCAGGAAGTGGATTTTCGCATGTCACTGCTGTTTAAGAAGAAATTCAAGGAAAGACTTGAGGATGAGATGGGGTTGAACATCGAGGTTCTGCTTCGGGATTATGATGCACCGACACAATGGGCTTTTACGAATATGGTATTGGCTGGTGAGTGATGATATCATCACGGATTTTCGTTTTTGATCTATCTTAAACGAAGACCGTCCTTTTATAACGGGTACCTCTTTACTTTGTTTACACAGAGGAAAGTGTTCTTGTTCCTACAAGAATACTTTTCTCTTTTTTATGGAAAAAATAGGTAATGCGAAGTTGACTACGATCGGGAGGTGTGGGGAGATTACAGCTTAAAGTTCACCGAATCAACCAAATCAGGGAGGTCAATAATCATGAACAAAATAATGGGTACGGTCTTGGCATTTACGCTTACGGCAGCACTGACAGCATGCGGCACATCCGGTAATAACACCAATGGAGCAAATAGTGCAACCACTAACACAACAACTAACAATGCAGTAGCACAGGAGACAGACAAACCGGCAGCTAAAGATCTGGTTATCTCCACTTGGGGATTTTCGGAGGATTTCTTTAAGGAAGCTGTATATGAACCCTTTGAAAAAGAATATAATGTCAAAATCGTCGTCGAAATCGGCAACAATGCCGAACGTTTGAATAAAATCCGCCAAGGCAGCTCCGATGTTGATGTTATCTACCTGTCGGACTATTATGCGCAGCAGGCGATTGACGAGGATCTGTTCGAAAAAGTAGACCGTGCCAACATTCCGAATATCGACAGTATTTATGATCTTGCGAAAGCACCGCTTGGCGAAGACTATGGCCCGGCTTACACCATCGGCCGCCTCGGAATCGCCTATAACCCGGCACTGGTTAAGGGTGAAGTGAAATCATGGAAGGATCTTTGGACGGCTTTTCCTAAGAATCTAACCCTTCCTGCTATTACGGCAACTGCAGGTCCGATGATCGTAGATGCGGCTTCCGTTGTCTCGGGCAGCACTGAATTTAATGAAGACCAAGCCTATGCTAAGCTGAAAGAACTGGATAGTAATGTAGTTAAATATTACAGCCAGACTTCGGAATATGTAAATATGTTTGCCCAGGAGGAAATTGCCGGAGGTCCGATTATGGAAATGTACTTCAAGGACTTGAAGGCTGCGATTCCAGCTGCTGTATTCGTAGCTCCTTCCGAAGGTGCTTATGCGGTAATGAATACACTTAACGTGGTAAAAGGAACGGATAACAAAGAATTGGCTGAAGCTTTTATTAACTGGCAGCTTAGCAAGGAAGTACAGGAGAAATCAGCCAAGGGCAAAATAGATTCACCCGTAAATACTGAAGTGGTGCTGACTGAAGAGGAAGCACAAGGTGTTACATATGGTGCGGATGTGATCGGCAAGCTGCGTAAGCTGGATATGAAATTTGTGAACCAGAACATTACCGAATGGACCGACCGCTTTAATCGTGAGATTGGCGGTTAAGGATGACAGCACGTAAAAAAGTAATTTTGGATGTGGATACAGGTGTGGACGATGCACTAGCCATCATGCTGGCGGTAACAAGCGGACAGTTCGATATTCTGGGTATTACCACGGTAAGCGGCAATGTTTCACTGGATCAGGCCACCGAGAATACTTGCAAAATTCTGCAATTGCTCGGCGTGTCTGCTGAGATACCGGTCTACCGTGGCGCCAGCAAACCGCTTAAGCGCGAGCCGTTCTTCGAGCATAACGTACATGGCCGTGACGGGATTGGCGGGGCACTGGCAGATATGCCTGTCCTTAAGGAAGCAGAAGCAGAGGCGGCTGCTGATTTCATCATCCGCCAGGTACTGGCGCAGCCCGGAGAGGTCACGCTGATCATGACCGCTCCACTCACCAATCTGGCGCAGGTGCTACAGAAATGTCCTGAGCTAGTGCAGCATACCGCTGAGGTAATTATCATGGGCGGTGTAGTGAAGGGCTTCGGCAACATAACTCCTACGGCAGAATACAACATGTATGTCGATCCTGAAGCCGGGAAGCAAGTGCTCCAAGCCGGTTTTGAACGGCTTACGCTGGTAGGACTCGATGTCACGCGTCAGGCGTTGCTTACGACAGTGGATATTGACAGATTGCGCAATCCCGAAATAGCGGCGTATGTAACCCAGAGCACCGCTGATTACCGGCAGCGGTATTTCGAACGCAATGGCGTTCAGGCCTGTGCCCTGCATGACCCGCTGGCTGTCGCCGTGGCGATGAACCGCAAATGGGTCACGGTGCAGGACTATTATGTGGATGTAGAAACCCGCAGTGACCTATGTGATGGGCAGACTGTTTGCGATTTTCAGAATCGTCTGAACAAGCCACCTAATGTTAGCGTCTGCCTGGAGGTGGATGACCGCGCTTTTATGGAGGGCTTTATCCATAGCTTAAACCAAGAGCTGACTGAAAGACGGGAGTAAGAGGATGAACAAAAGATTCTTGTACCTGCTGCTACTGCCGGGAATTCTGTTTCTGGCAGCCTTTATGCTAATTCCAATCATGTTGACTATCGCTTCAACCTTTGTGCAGGACGGGCAGCTGACGCTGGAGGGTTATCTCCATTTTTTTCGGGACGGGTACTTTAATCGAATCCTGTTCACAACGCTGCGGGTTAGTGTTGTAACAACGCTTGTATGTGTAGTGCTCGGTTATCCGGCAGCCTATTATATTTCCCGCACCAGTGCCCGCAAGAAAAGCATTCTGCTTGCACTGGCGATCTTCCCGCTGTTGACGAGCCCCGTGGTTCGTTCCTTCAGCTGGATGATTATTCTCGGTAAAAAAGGGCTGCTGAATACTTTTCTGCTGAGTACCGGGCTGATTCATGATCCCTTGGAAATCATGTATACCCCTGTAGCGATGATGGTTGGACTAGTGCATCTGTTCCTGCCGTTGATTATTATTACGCTGCTCGGTGTGATGGAGAATCTGGATTACGAGCTGGTCTTGGCTGCGCGAAGTCTAGGTGCATCTTCCTTTACAGCGTTCCGCAAAATTATCTTCCCGCTGACCGTGCCAGGACTCATCATTGGCAGCATCCTTGTCTTTGTCGGCAGCTTGACGGCGTATACGACACCTGCGCTGCTTGGCGGCAAGGAGCGGGTCATATCAACCTTTCTGTATCAGAATGCCATGACCCTTAATGATTGGCAGGCGGCGTCAGTGATCGCCGTGATTATGATTGTCATAACGTTTGTGGTCGTGGGTCTGATGAATAAATGGGCCAACCGATTAAATCCGAAGGGGTGAGAACATGAAGGAAGGAAACCGCGCGTTATCACTATACACGCTGCTGGTCTTTATATTTTTACTGGGCCCGCTCGCGATTATTTCGGTCACTTCTTTTGAGCCGGGCACCATCCTGAAATTCCCCCCTGAGGGCTTTTCATTGCGCTGGTATAAGAATATTTTTGAAGTGAGTATGTTTATGGAGACATTCAAGACCTCGGTCATCGTCTCTATGCTGGGCAATCTGCTTGCACTATTGCTGGGTGTGCCTGCGGCCTATGCGCTCAGCCGGTTCAGCTTCCGCGGTCGGGATACGCTCAATGCGCTGTTCCTGTCACCGGTGCTGATTCCCGGAATAGTGCTCGGCTTTACGCTGCTCCGCTATTTGATTGTGGTCTACGGACTGCCGATCTATGCCGGACTGCTGATCGGACACACGGTAATCATGCTTCCCTTTATTATTCGAGTGATTGCTTCCAGCCTGGCGAATTTTGATTTTGCCGTGGAAGAGGCAGCACAGAGCCTGGGGGCAGGGCGGTTATATACCTTTTACAAAATTGTGTTGCCCAATATTCGCTCCGGCATCATGGCGGCTATTCTGATCGCTTTCCTGGAGTCTTTCAACAACGTGGACATTTCCGTATTTATGACCGGGCCGGGCGTGAGCACATTGCCGATACAGATGCTGACCTATGTGCAGAATTATTTTGACCCGACGATTGCGGCCATTTCGGTCATCCTGATGGTACTGACAGCAGCCCTGATGTTCATCATCGAACGGCTGATGGGATTCGCCTATTTTACCAAACGATAACGGAGGCACACGTGAATGGCACTCTTAAGCCTTGAACAGGTATCGGTTGCTTACGACAACCATTTTATATTGGAAGATTTCAATCTGCAGTTGGAAAAAGGTCAACTTCTTTCCCTGCTCGGCCCCAGCGGCTGCGGCAAAACAACGACCCTGCGCCTGATTGCCGGATTCTTGAATGCCGAACAGGGCAAATTCATGTTCTCTGGACAGGACTATACCCATGTTCCCGTGAACAAGCGGAATTTCGGCTTTGTATTTCAGAGCTATGCGCTGTTTCCTCATATGTCGGTATACGACAATGTGGCGTTTGGTTTGCGGCTGCGCAAGCTGAAGGAAGCGGAAGTCAAGAAGCGGGTTCTGCGCATGCTCGACATTGTCAGCCTGAACGATTTTGAGAAACGGCTCCCGCAGAGCTTGTCTGGGGGTCAGCGGCAACGGGTCGCGATTGCCAGAGCGCTTGTCATTGAGCCCGATTTGCTCCTCTTCGACGAGCCGCTTAGTAATCTGGATGCCAACCTGCGGGTCAATATGCGCGTCGAGATCCGCCGGATTCAACAAGAGCTGGGAATTACAACCGTTTACGTCTCCCATGATCAAGAGGAATGCTTCTCGATCTCCGATCAGGTAGCAGTTATGAATCAAGGCAAGATAGAACAGCTCGATCATCCGGCCGCGATTTTTAAATATCCAGCCAGTGAATATGTGGCCCGCTTTATCGGTTTTGGCAATTTCATCTCGTTTGAGAACCGGAATGATGAAGGTGAGGATATCGAGCTATCCACCAAAGGGTTTAATTTTCAAGCGGTAAAACGGCTGAATGGAGCCGGGAATAAGGGGCTGTTGGGTGCAATTCGGCCTGACGATCTGCAGTTGCTGGTTAACGTCGTAGATTCCAAATTGGTAAGCAATACGCTGCCGGGAACCGTGCAGGTTAGTACGTATCTTGGCCGCAGCTATCAATATGAGGTGGAGACGGAGCTGGGTACATTTACCGTCAATCAGGAGATGGAAGAACCTTTTAGACAAGGGCAACGTGTTACGGTTTATTTTCCAAAAGAGAAGCTGGTGCTCGTGCAGTAAAGCTTTAATAAGGAGTTTATGAGATGCGTACAGATCAATTAATTCTGAATGTGAATGTGTATAACAGTTATTATAAGAAGTTCAATCTAGGCAATGTGGCTGTAAAGGATGGACGTTTTCTATATATCGGGACCTTAGGTACAGAGACGTTTGAAGCGGATGAGATCATTGAAGGAGAAGGCAGAACGATGGTTCCTGGCCTGATCGACATTCATTTGCATATCGAAAGCACGATGATCACACCGGAAACTTTCTCGTATGGTATTTTACGTCATGGGGTTACGACTATCGTCCCGGAGCCGCATGAGATGGCCAATGTTTTTGGCGTTGAGGGTGTGCATGAGATGATTCGGGCCAGCGAGGACTGTGAAGTGGATATGTTCTATGCCATTCCGAGTTCGGTTCCGGCCACGACACTGGAGACTACCGGAGGTTCGATCGAGATTGCGGATATTGACCAGTTGATGCAGACTGAGAAGATGATCTGTCTCGGGGAAGTTATGAATTATGTCGATGTGATTCGTGATCCAGGCGGCAAAAGCAATCAGATTCTCCAGCACATTCGGACCCACTATCCCGATTTAGTGATTGAGGGCCATACCCCGAAGCTGCTGGAGCTTGATCTGCATCGACTGATCTATGCTGGCATAGATTCAGACCATACACATCAGAGCTTGGAAGGTCTGGCTGCACGAATTGCTGCGGGTATGTTTATTGAGATTCAGGAGAAGTCAATGACCCCTGATGTCGTGGACTATTTAATTCAACATTCGGTCAGCGAGCATTTTTGCTTTGTGACTGATGACGTGATGACGGATTCACTGGTGGCGACGGGTCATCTGGATCATTTGGTGCGCAAAGCAATCGTGATGGGCATGTCTCCTGCGGATGCTGTTTATGCGGCTACGTTCACGCCGTCCCGGCGGATGAAAATGAATGATCGAGGCATGATCGCCCCGAACAAAATCGCTGATTTCCTGCTGCTCTCTGATCTGACTGACTTTGAAATAGACGCGGTCTATAAGCGGGGATTACAGGTCTATGACCGGCATAACCCACTTCCACAGCGGGAGCCGCTTCCGCGTTTCCCGGCCCATTTCTATAACAGTGTGAAGCTGGGTCTTATGACCGCAATTGACTTCGAGGTAAGCGCGGAGCAGCCGGATGGTCGTTATGGCTGCCGGGTGATGATGGTGAATAATGTGTCTACGTTTACAGAGGAGTTACATGGTGCAGTTGAAGTTCGAGGCGGGCAACTGCAATGGCAGGAGAGCGAATATGGCTTGATTGCTACCTTCGAGCGTTACGGGAAGAACGGCAACCGCGCTTACGGCCTGATTGGAGGAGCTACGATCAAGCGTGGGGCTATCGCCACCACGTATTCGCACGACAACCATAATCTGCTCGTCGTAGGTCATAATCCTGAGGATATGGCTGTGGCGGCTAACGCGGTCATCTCCAGCCAAGGCGGATTCTGCGTAGTCTGTGAGGGGGAGATTATAGCTTCACTGAATCTTCCAGTTGGCGGGATTCTGACCGAGGAGCCACTGGAGAGAACGGCGGTGCAGGTATCTGCACTGCGCAGTGCCATGGAATCGCTTGGCTATGACCATTACAACCCGATAATGTCCATCAGTACCCATTCTCTGCCGGTCAGTCCAGCGCTGAAGATTACAGACTTGGGCCTGATCGATGTCGGTGCCGGTAAAGTAGTGCCGCTCTTGTTCCCTTTGTCTGAAGCGTAGACTAGAGCGCAGAGTGAAGCTATCCACCCCAAACTCACCCCAAACTTTAAAAGCAACCTGACCGTGACTAACGGCTCAGGTTGCTTTTTTTTTGCAGATATTAATAAGAAAAAGCCTTCACTACACATTTCCAGAAGTTCCATTCTGCAAATGTTGTATCAAATACAACATTGCCTGATGATATGGCACTGATTCAGCTAAATGTAGCATCAAATACAGCATTTGTTGCCACATCATGCTTAACAACAAGCGATTGTTGGATTTCATACAGGACTATTGTTATATCACGTCCTACCACGAGCAATTAATGTATTTCATACAGGATTATTTCCCATCCCCTGCTCTGCAACGGTTAAAATAGAGGTTAGTGGCAGTGCTAGTACCAGTTATAAGCTCTTATTCCCAGTCCTTACATACATCGACCCAATCCTTGCTGCCAGAGTACTGTGCCAGTTCATCGCAGGTCAGTTCTATCGCCGAGTTGGTACTTCCACAGGCCGGGAAAAGCGTGCTAAATCGTTTCATAGACACATCAAGAAACACATCAAGTTCATGTGTTAGTCCAAAAGGACAGACCCCGCCGATCGCATGGCCGGTTTGTTCAAGCACCTCGTCTGGAGTCAGCATTCGGGCTTTAAATCCGAAGGTTTCGCGGAATTTCTTGTTGTCTACTTTGGCATCACCAGCAGCTACGACCAGAATAGCAGCTTCACCCTCTCCCCGGAAGGAAAGCGTCTTGGCAATGCGGGCTGGAATGACGCCGATGGTCTCCGCGGCTTGTTCGATGGTGGCACTGGAGGTGGCGAATTCTTGGACATCCTGCTCTCTGTTATGAAGCCGGAAATGGGCCTTTACATTTTCTATGGACATAGTAATCATACATTCCTTTCTGTCGTGGACCCTCATGAATCAGTCGGGTTAGTATTGAGGCTAGCTCACAAGGCTATTTGTGCGTAATGAACAGGTGCTCGAATAGTGTCCCTGAATGAAAGTTATTGAAAATGTGGATTA
Source organism: Paenibacillus monticola (assembly GCF_009664975.1). GTDB lineage: Bacteria > Bacillota > Bacilli > Paenibacillales > Paenibacillaceae > Paenibacillus_AQ > Paenibacillus_AQ monticola. Next base: position 100,262 of record NZ_WJXB01000003.1, on the reverse strand, counting down.
TTGTACGCTTGTAATACTCTCATTATAGTTAACTTTTCAAATAGAGAGTGTGATTTGTATAGCTGAACATTCAAGTACGTTGGTGGCGGGCAGGATAGTTGAAAATGTAAAATCCTATCAGAGCAAAAGATATTGACAAACACAGCTACTACGTGTTACTTTGTAGTGGTAGTAAGTAACACTGCATACCAGTCATACAGAATAGCAAGGGGTGATTGTGCTGGAAAACCTAACGGAAATGCTCAAAGGCGTGCTTGAGGGAAGTGTCCTTGAAATTATCAGCCGCAAAGAAACCTATGGCTACGAAATCACGCGGCGGCTGAACGCCCTCGGCTTCACAGATGTTGTGGAGGGAACGGTGTACACCATCCTGATCCGGCTTGAAAAAAACAAATTGGTGGAGATTACTAAGAAGCCCTCCGACATGGGACCACCGCGAAAGTTTTTCGCGATCAACGACGTGGGGCGCGAGGAACTACGGAAGTTCTGGGAAAAATGGGAGTTCGTTTCATCAAAAATGAACGAGTTGAAGGAGGGAAAATAATGAATTTTTGGGAAAAGATCACTGGCAGCGACATGACTAAAGAAATGAAAACTTTTGAATTGCGAGCCAAAAAGCTGCCGGCTGATTATCAAGCAGCATGGGAAAAAATTAATGCCAATCTTTGGCCGCATTCAGATTTCACCGGTCGCAACCTTATGCCAATTCTTGATGGTGTGCTTGGCCTGCTCGAAGAAACGGCTGCGGACGGTCAGAGTGTCCAAGAGGTTTTGGGTGACGATATCAAAGGCTTCTGTTCAGCACTGGCCGGTGAAGAAGGGGCAAAGTCCTATCGCGACAAGTGGCGCGAGCAACTCAACAATAATATCGCTAAAAAATTAGGTAAATAGGAGGATGAAATGAGAATACAAGATATCATCGAAGGCAAAAAAGAATGGCGAGCGCACGTGGCGCGTGTCAAAGCGCTCCCACAAGATTATCAGATTGTTTATAAAGAGATTCAAAAATATCTCTTTAAGGTCGGCCCTGTTGAGCTAACCGACGGGACGGGTTTGCTCTCGGGGATTATCGATCTTTTTGAAGAGGGTGCGGCCTTGGGAAAAGGCGTGCTCGAAGTGACGGGCAGTGACGTAGCGGCTTTCTGCGACGATCTAATCAAAGATTCAAAAACTTACGCTGACATCTATCAAGAATCTGTTGACCAAGAAGTTAGCAAGGCCATGAAAAAGGTTACGGATAAAAAAAAGTGAAAGGGGGATGTCGGATTGGAAAAAGCAATTGAAGTGAAAGGTCTGCGAAAATCTTTCAAGGATACAGAAGTTCTAAAGGGCGTGGATTTTGAAGTGAAGCGAGGTGAGATTTTCGCCCTGCTTGGCTCCAACGGCTCGGGCAAGACGACGATTGTCAGAATCCTCACTACGCTGCTCAAACAGGATGGAGGTACCGCCACTGTAAACGGATTTGACGTCGTGTCAAAACCCGATAATGTGCGGCAAGCGATCAGTCTGACCGGGCAATTTGCCGCCGTGGATGAGATATTGACCGGGAGGGAAAATCTTGTCTTGATCGCCAAGCTGCGACACCTTGCCAATCCGCGTCAAGTGGCTGACGATCTGCTGAAACGCTTCAGCTTGACTGAGGCCGCCGACCGCAGGGTGTCCACCTATTCGGGCGGTATGCGCCGCAGGCTCGACATTGCCATGAGCCTGATCGGAAAACCGCAGCTCATTTTTCTCGACGAGCCGACCACAGGGCTTGACCCCGAGTCACGGATTGAGACTTGGAAGATTGTTAAGGAGCTTGCCGACGGTGGCACGACGGTATTCCTGACCACTCAGTATTTGGATGAGGCAGAACAACTTGCTGATCGAATTGCCATTTTGCATGAGGGTAGGATTATTACCAATGGCACGCTTGAGGAACTGAAAAAGCTGTTCCCGCCCGCAAGGGTGGAGTATGTGGAAAAACAACCTTCATTGGAGGAGATCTTCCTCGCAATCATCGGTAAAAAGGAGGGTGAGTAACCATGAATAATTACTTTTTCAGCGACATAAGCGTTATGCTTGGACGTTCCATGCGTCATATTTTCCGCAGCATGGACACCATCATCACGGTCTGCATCACTCCGATTGCGATGATGCTGCTGTTTGTCTATGTGTTTGGCGGCGCAATCCAAACCGGTACGGATAACTATGTGAACTACCTGTTGCCTGGCATCCTGCTGATTGCGATTGCAAGCGGTGTATCCTATACGGCTTACCGCCTGTTTATGGATAAGCAACGGGGCATCATTGAGCGATTCCACACCATGCCGATTGCGCGTTCCGCCGTGCTGTGGGGGCACGTGCTGACCTCGCTGGTATCCAACATCATTTCTCTTGTCGTCATCATTCTTGTAGCGCTCATTATGGGCTTTCGCTCGTCGGCAGGGGTCCTGCCATGGCTTGCCGTAACCGGTATACTCGTACTGTTTACGCTGGCTTTGACTTGGGTCGCGGCGATTGCCGGATTGTCCGGAAAATCGGTGGAAGGTGCAAGCGCATTTTCCTATCCGCTTATCTTCCTGCCGTTTATCAGCTCGGCCTTTGTGCCAACCGATTCGATGCCGAAGGTGGTTCGCGCTTTTGCCGATAACCAGCCGGTGACTTCAATTGTGGAAACAATCCGTGCGCTGCTGTCAGGTCAGCCTGTGGGCAATGATATATGGATCGCGCTTGCGTGGTGCGTCGGAATTATGCTCGTAGCTTATATCTTTGCGATGCGGGCATACAACGGAAAGCAGCTTAATGTTTGAAGCCAAGTAGCCTAGAGCATTGAATTCGTTTAAAACTAAGAGAACCCAAATTGGATAAATGAACTCCTTAGATTTTAATCGAGGAAGATGTTATTCACCTTAAGTTAGGCCGAATACGTAAAAAAAGAGGTCGACCCCCTCGTTGGTCGGCCTCTAATTATTTTATTGCGCGGTCAGGATTTGTGGACCTTCAGCGGTGATGGCGATCGTATGCTCGTATTGAGCGGCGAGCTTGCTGTCCAGCGTCCGGGCGGTCCAACCGTCCGGATCGATTGTCATGTAGTAGGTGCCTTCGGTAATCATGGGCTCGATCGTGAATACCATGCCTTCCTTGAAGCGAAGGCCTTTGCCGGGCTTGCCGACATGCATATAGTTCGGCGCTTCGTGCAGGTCCCGACCGATGCCATGGGCGAGAAGGTCGCGCACGACGCCGAAGCCGTTCGATTCGGCATGCTGCTGGATCGCACTCGTCACGTCACCGAGCCGGTTGCCGGGCTGTGCCTGCGCGATGCCGAGATCAAGGCATTCCTTCGTGACGCGCATCAGCTTCTCGGCCGTCGGCGAGATTTTCCCGACCGCATAGGTCCAGGCTGAATCGCCGAGCCAACCGTCGAGCTCTGCGACAGTGTCAATCGTCACGATATCGCCTTCCTCAAGTGGCTTATCTGTAGGGAAGCCATGTGCAATTACGTCGTTGACGGAGGCACAGGTCGCATATGGATAGCCTTTGTAGCCCTTCGTGTATGGCTTGGCACCGTGTTTCAAAATAATGTCCTCGAATATGCGCTCAATCTCGTTTGTCGTGATGCCCGGTTTGATGAGCGGGGCGATCGTGCGATGGCATTCGGCCACCACTTGGCATGCTTTGCGGATGGCCTCGATTTCATGCTTGCTTTTTAAGATGATCATGTTTGGTTCAGGACTCCTTCGTAATAGCTTGCATCGCGAGCTGGGCGATTCGATCGATGTCTAGCTCGGAAGTGCTTGCATAGTAGTGCAGCCCGCAACAGCCGACCAGCACGGCAAGCATATAGTCGACGCTGTTGTCTTCGCGCTGGGCGATCGATTTGAGCGGAACATACAGCCGTTCCATGAATCGTCTCTTGGCTGGTTGCCGATCCTTCTCAGGCAAGCCTGCATAATGATCGGCCGCCATTTTGTAGACGAGATATGCGCGGGCGTCCGACTGCCACAGCCGGAGCAGCACCTTGCAATACGTCAATAGCTGCCTGTTATCCGGGGTGCTGCGGCTGATGTTCGCCCATTCTGCCAGGGCTTGCTCGCATCGCTCGAAGCCGCTGGCCAGCACATCTTCTATTAGTAAATGCCGGTTGGGATAATAATGGTATACCGTGCCGTAACCGAGCTCGGCTTCGCGGGCGACGTCGCGAATATCAAAGCTGCCGCCCGTGCGGAAGTAGGCACGCGCGGCGAAGTCTAGGATCTGTTCTCTGCGCTGCATGCGTATGAGCTCATTTTGTTCTTTGGTACGGGGGCACATCGGCGCGTGAACCTCCTTTTTATAGACCTGCAAATTTGTCAATATAAAGAGTGTAATGCATGGGGCGGAGAAATGCAATTATCTATTGGTGTTCGGCGAAACGATGTATTTGATTGAACAATAAAGTACTAGACCGTCAAAATAAAGTTGTAGACTGCACGCTCTCGTTAAGCTAAAGGCAGGATAGTTATAAGACTTTCAAATTTGAGCGCACATCCCGAAACTTCACTGTTGTTCATGAAGGGATAAAATGTCACCACCATTCGGGTGGGCTTCGCCGTAACCCACCGATGTTTACATCAGATTGCGCCCGACATCCAGAAACAGAGGGATCGGGCGCTTTTATTGTTGCGAAAATCGTCGGCTTTAAATAAATGTTGCAAACAATGCAAAGTCTGCTTGACACAAAATGCAAAGTAAACTATGCTATAAATGCAAAGTAAACATTGCAAGGGAGTGGTCACTTGAAGACAAGAATTGCAGAACTGCGTAAACAGCACAAGCTGTCCCAGGAAGAGCTGGGGCTGATCGTAGGCGTTACCCGGCAAACCATCACCTCCCTTGAAACGGGAAAATATGCGGCTTCCCTAGTTCTTGCATACAAGATTGCTAAACATTTCGGACTCGCCATTGAAGATGTTTTTGATTTCAGCGAAGTGGAGGAATTATAATGGACAATTACAAGGTTCAAGTCAAAACTCGCAAGAACGCACTGTCACTGGTAGCTGCTGCCACGCTATTGATCTATGTGGGACTTGTGTTTTACCACGGTGGTCTGCCCGAATTGCCCAGTTTTATAAAGGGATTTCACACAGGTGCTTTTATCGGCGCTGAATTGTGCTTCGTTTTTTTTCTCGCCAAGTACATTAAAGCCAGCAAAAATGACGCAGAGCTGAAGAAGCTGTACATCGAGGAGAACGACGAGCGGAGTGGACTGATTATCCAAAGTGCCAGCTTGCTCAGCATAGTCATGATTCTCGTAGGCCTGGCCATTGCTTCTGTGATTGCGGGTTTCTTCAATTCCTTGATATTTTATACCTTACTGGCTACCCTACTATTTGTTTTGATCGTATTTTTTTCGCTGTGGAAGTATTACACAAAAAAACATTAAAGGTTAAATCGAAGCGGAAATCGCAAGAAAAACCACCGTCGCGTAAAGCTAGATTCGGTGGTTTTACACACTAATCTAGCTGTATGGAGCTTTGGGAGTTATATCTTCGAAAGTTTAGCTGAGTGAATTGGCCAATAAGAAAAATCGTTCATTGGAGTATCAACATTTGCAGTCAGCGATAGGAAAACACGATTGAACTAAAGGAGAACGATAGCGTAAAGAGCAGACTGCTAATGCAATCTGTTTTTTATATTGAAGTAACGGGCAGGTTAGGTTAAGATCAAACGCGGTGAACCGTATCATAAGTAGGGCGAAGGTTTAACCTTAACTGCTCAAGGACAGGATGAGAATTTTGTCAGGTCAACGGTGCAAACTAAACCGACGACAGGCCTGCCGCAGCCGCTTTCCGGTATTCTGATATGCTCCCATCATAGTAGCCAGTAGAAAAAAACAAAACTTCTACGTTTACAATGATGGGAGTTTTTCCAATGTCTAAGTGAAGTCCAGTATCCCTCGAAATGAAACTATATGTCATACAAAGGTGCCTGGAGCATTCGAATACTTAACGATTTAGCGCCGGGCGGCCGCAAATCCGGAGAAGGCGATTACCGCCGCGGCCACGCCGATCAGCAGCGGGATACCTCCGGCCGGATACAACAGGCTTCCGATCATCGGCGCCGCGGCCATGCCCAGATAACGCACGAAATTGTATACGCCAATCGCGGTGGCCCGTTCTTGCACAAACTCTGCGCTGAGCATCGTCGGCAGCACGGGCATCATCAGTCCGCTGACGAAGCCGGTAAGCGCGAGCGTGGCTGCCAGTGCGATCAGCGACAGGGGCGCGGCGAAAAGGAACAGGATCAAGCTGAAGCCGTTCAGCGTAGCAGTGAGCGTCAGTACGCGTCTGGCTTCCATCCGGCTTTGCAGCTTTCCGCTGAGTCTGCTGCCGACTAGGCTCAACGCCATAAAGAGTAGCGGGTAAAGACCGATCTGCGCGATATTCAAACTGTAATGTGTCTCAAGGATAACTGGCAGGAACACGATCAGCGTATAAATGACATTGTAGAGGGCGAAGCCGCCCAAGAGAGCAACGGCTCCGGTCTTACTGCGGAAAATACGGCCGAACGACCGGAAGATGCCGGATGTGCCGGATTTTCGAGTGGAGTCCGGTACCTCGTTTCTGCGGTCCGTATCAGGCGCAGAAACGGGGCGGGTCTCCGGCAGCATCAGCAGGCTGAGTACGAGAATCAAGATGGAGGTTCCGGCGGCAAAGCCGAATACGCCCGTATAGCCGAACGCTTGGCCGATAAATCCGCCGATCAGCGGACCGAGCGCGGGCGAAATCCCCAGGATCATCTGGTAAGTCGCCATGCTTTCAGCGCGTTCTTTGCCTTCGAACAGATCGCCAATCATCGTCGCGGCGACCAGCGGTACGACTGAAGCTCCGATTCCTTGAAAGACGCGGAAAGTGAGCAGTATTTCAATGCTGCCGGACAGCATACAGCCAATGGTCGCGGCTACATAGAGAATTAATCCGGGGATCAAGACCGTTTTTCGGCCGTTTCGATCGACGACCGGTCCGAGCACGACCTGCATTACCGCCATGGCGATAGTGAATACGGTGACGGTCAAATTGACCAGGGCAAGCGAAGTATGCAGCTGACGCTGCAAATCGGGCAGCAGCGGGACATACAGGCTTTGCGCCAGTGAGACGATCGCTGCGCTGAGGCCTAGTAGAAACAGCAGCCTGCGGTTTCGGGAAGAAGGAGAGGTGGAGGCGTTGGACGCGGTCGGCAGACTCAGTCCGTTTGGGGTCTGGCTTTTCATAGAGACACATCCTTTTTTATTATTGACTGACAGTCAGTCATGAGGTAAACTGAGCATACACTGTTGACTGACTATCAGTCAACAATTATATTGAAAGGAGAGCAAGGGAAACGAAAAGGGGCAAATACGATGGTTAGAGTGAGCAAAAAACCGCAGGAACGCCGAAACGAACTGTTGGACGCGGCGATGCAGCTTTTTAACGAAAAAGGTTACGAGCAGACGTCAGTTAGTGATATTGTCAAAAAGGTAGGCGTGGCGCAGGGTACGTTCTACTATCATTTCAAATCGAAAGACGAGATGGTCAATGCCGCCTGCGAACGCGCGCTTGCGGTGCGCATCGAAGAAGTTGAGAAAACGGTCGAGCATGCGCAGTGGGGCGCTCCCGAGAAGCTGACACGCATTTTCACGGAAGCTTTCCCGCCGGAGCGCGACGAAGCGATGTTCGATTATCTGCACAAGGAAGACAACAGCAGCCTGCATCAGAAATGGATCGTTGCGGAGATTCAGGCACTCATTCCGTATGTTAAAAAGATCGTGCGTCAAGGTGTGGAAGAAGGCTCGTTTACCGGTAAGCAGCCCGAGGTCGCCATGGAATTCCTGCTGGTCGGCGCTTCGTTCTGGCTTGACCGCGGCATCTTCCCCTGGAGCGAAGAAGAATATCAGTCCAAGCGGCAGTCGATGGCGGCGATCATCGATCAGCTGCTGGGCGGGGAACGAATTTTTTCCGAGATAGGTATGAAGAGTCCCAAACAAGTCGACTGACTAATAATCAAATAACAAGAAAACAAATAATAATAAGAAAGAAGGCTTATCCTTATGCATACCTCCCATTCCTATTCATCCGAACAATCCGGTTTGAGGGCAGAAACGACTCCGAATCCGAAAGCGATTTTCCACGACGTCCTGCGCGGGCGCCGTTCCGTCAAAAGCTACGATCCTTCGGTCAAGATCGACCGCGAAGAGATGAGCGAGATTCTGTCCGAGGCGGGACTAGCTCCTTCTTCGTTCAATCTTCAGCCGTGGCGCTTTGTCGTAATCGAAAGCCCGGAAGCCAAAGAAACACTGCTGAAGTTGGCCCCGTTCAACGCTTCGCAGGTAACGACCTCTTCAGCCGTCGTCGCGATTTTCGGCGATCTGCGATTCGAGACCCGTGCCGAAGAGATCTACGGACGCGCGGTCGAACAAGGATACATGCCGCAGGAGCTTAAAGAGCGCCAGCTGGGCATGATGCTGCCGATGCTCGGCGGTATGCCGATTCAGGCCAAGCGCGAATCGGTCATGCTGGACAGCGGACTCGCCGCCATGCAGCTGATGCTGGCTGCGCATGCGCGGGGCTACGATACCAACCCGATGGGAGGCTTCGACAAAGCGAACATCGCCGCGGCTTTCGGCCTCGACCCGGAGCGCTACGCGTCGGTGTTGATCGTCTCGATCGGCAAATCAGCAGCGGAAGGCCGGGCTTCGGTACGGTTTTCCGTGGACGAGATTACGGATTGGAAATAAAGAGGCTGGGTGTACGAAGCCGCTCCCGTATTTGCGGGGAGCGGCTTTTTTTGCGAGAGAAAATGGATTAGGATTGTGAAAGAGGTTTTTTATCAAAGGACAATACAGTGATGAAGAACTTGCTGAAAAAGGAAAGACATTATGGATGACACTGATTAAAGGTCAATGTGATGGATTAAAAGAATATCTCGAAGAAGCCTATCTCAAGAAAATTGGACAAAATCTACACTAACCCATTGGAGAACGCTAGTTTAATATATTATGTAGATTAAAATCTCTCCTTAGAAGCAAACTAGATTTAATAGCTTCTAAAGGGAGGTTTTGTTTATGAAGTTAAGTGAGTTGTGGAGGTTGTATGAGCTGACAAACGTATTCAAGGGTTCAGTCCAAAAACATTAAAAGCATACGCGCTTCAGCACAAAATGTTGATGTCGGAGCTAGGCGACCTGGATATAAAGGAAGTAACGTTAACAATGCTGAAGGAATATTTAGCAAGACAAGCAAACCGGTTGAAGCCAAGCAGCCTAGGCCATCGTATTCGGTTTGTTCGTTCTCTTTTCCGTTACGCTTATGAAGAGACGTATTTGGCTACAAATCCATCTTTAAAATTAAGAGAACCTAAACTAGATAAGCGAATTCCTAAATTCTTAATTGAGGAAGATATAATACACTTGAAGATCTCATGCCAGTCACTCAGGGAAAGAGCTCTGCTTGAGTTTCTCTACTGTACCGGCTGCCGGGTTGGCGAGGTGGAGAAGGTCAACATCGAGGATCTAAACTGGGAGAACTGCTCAGCGATCGTTAATGGCAAGGGATCAAAGCAGAGAGAAGTTTACTTCACGACAGAGTGCAAAGTATGGTTAAAGAGGTATCTGGCCAGCCGTGAGGACTCCTGTAAAGCCTTATTTGTAACCGATACCCATCCAACAAAACGAATGGCCATATCTACGATTAGATGGGTATTGAAACGGCTGGCAGATCGCGGAGAAATTGAAGCGAATGTCTACCCACATCGATTTCGGCATACCTATGCGTGCCAACTACTTGATAACGGTGCCCCTCATGGATTTCATCCAAGGAATGCTCGGTCATGAGAAGGCATCGACCACTCAAATCTACGCACAGCTACGCGGCGAGCGCCGGAGAGAACTATATAGAAGATTTTTTTAATGTTTATTGGCGGCGGATAAATCCGCCGCTGTTCAACGAAAGGGTACGATAGTTGAATGACGAAAAGACGGCAAACGCTATTAATCGTTTGCCGTTTTTCATTGAAGTAACGGGCAGTATAGGAGAGGAGTTATTATGATAAGAGGTATTAGCTTCGAAATACCAAATAAGTACGGGAGCTACTTGGCTGGGATACTGAAGCCAGTCGATGTAGCTGCATATAACTGGTATGTTGGCGGTGAAGAAGCATATTTCATCGAGGACGGGGAGTTAGGGCGGCCACTCTTTCCTGATGAGGTTATTGGAATGGAAGGCGAAACATTAAAGCAGACTATAGAAAAAAACGAGTATTATGTGATTTTTGCAAACCTAAAGGCTTTTCCAAGAAATAAAGAGATTATTGATATTCAAACGTTTGAAGATTTTATTATCAGTGAATGTAGCCTCGTTATTTTAGTGGTCGATTGCGTGTATGTTACGGTGTATAGTAAGGATCCAGAAACAATCCAAAGGCTCTATAATAACTCGCTAACAATGGGGTTTTCTGAAGTAAACTTCATTACAGATGAAAATGATTTTAGAACAAGACTTTCTGTATGGTAAAGCATTCATGTTTGCATTGCTTGAATGTAATCGCTCAACTAACGGGACACGTTAACGGGCCGGTAGTTGAACAAGTCTAGAGAATAAATGCTGATAATGATATTCCCGTCTGAGTCCAAAGTACGCCAGTCTTTTCCTTGATCACATTTGCTCAAGTGTTTACTTGATGGTGCTTAAGATTCGTTATAGTATAATTAAAAGAAACATTCAGGAAAGGTAGATCCGTCTCAATGCAAACAAAGAGTAAATTATTCATTCTTGGTACGGTAGTTGCAACTGTAATAATTATGATGGGGCAATTGCGTGCCACCTCTACTTCAGCAGCCACTCCCACCTATTATGTAGACTCCAGAGGCAACGATGATAACGCGGGCACCAAAAAATCTCCTTGGAGAACTCTCCAGCATGCAGCAGACGTCGTAAAACCGGGCAGTACCGTGTATGTTAGAGGGGGCGTCTATAAGCAAAAGCTAAAAATTACCCGCTCCGGCTTAGCCCGGGGTGGTTCGATCACGTTCGTAAACTTTCCGAAGGAAAGGGCAGTCATTGATGGAAGCGGACTTTCTGTCACAGGACAACAAGGCATTATTGAGATTGAAGACGCCAGCCATATCACGATAAAGGGGTTTGAAATCCGTAATTTTATCACAACGAAAAAAGATCAATTGCCTATAGGTATATATGTCCACGGCTCAGGAAGCTATATTAAGATTCTGAATAACAAAGTGCATGATATCAAAAATACCGCTGCACCAACCGGCAGTGACCTGCTTGGCCGGGATGCTCACGGTATCGCTGTGTATGGTACTGATGCACCTGCCTCCATTCATCATGTAGCGATAGAAGGTAATGAGCTTTACAAGCTGGTACTGGGTTCAAGCGAGTCCCTTGTTTTAAACGGAAATGTCGATACTTTTTCCGTGACGAACAATCTCATTCATGATAATGACAATATCGGAATCGATCTCATCGGCTTCGAAGGAGTAGCGCCGCATCCGTCCTACGATCAAGTGAGAAATGGATTAGTCAGTGGCAATAGAGTATATAACATCTCATCCAACTTTAACCCTTCTTACGGTAAATCACTTCCTAACAATAGCAACGCGGCCGGCGGTATTTATATAGATGGGGGGAAAGACAGTGTTATTGAACGAAATTACAGTTACAAGAACGATATTGGCATTGAAATTGCCAGTGAACATGCAGGGAAATCCACAAGCGATATTACCGTGCGAAGCAACATTGTCTACAGTAATCGGTATACGGGAATAGCGATGGGCGGCTACGATAGTGAACGAGGCGCAACTGTGAATTGCAAGATCATCAACAATACCCTATATCAAAATAATTCGCTGAATCACGGCAGTGGTCAAATTCTGCTACAGTATGATACCAAGAATAATATGATCACAAATAATATCATCTTTGCGGAATCATCGAATGTCTTCATCTATAACGAACACACGAAAAACTCGGGAAATGTGGTAGACTACAATCTTTATTACGCCCCCGGAGACGTTTCGAAAGCAACTTGGATTTGGAAAAACGAGGAATATGTCGGTTTTTCGGCTTATAAGACCAGTACTAGAAATGATGTACACTCTATATTTGCCGATCCCCGGTTTGTGAATCAAGGCCAAAATAATTTCCACCTTAAAGCTGCTTCCGTAGCAATCGATGCGGGTAGATCTTACAGTTCGATCATCAAAACCTTGGACATTGACGGTCAAGCAAGACTACGGGGAGCATCAGTTAACATAGGGGCAGATGAGTAAAAGGAAACGTTAGTTCAATAGTACACATCGATGAGCAGGCGCTGCGGTGGCCTGCTCATTTTATTAAGCTAACGGGCAGGCTAGTGGAGAAAGTATCGTTTATGTTATTCCATTATATGTTAATATGTAGATGGGCATATTGATATAAGAAACGCCATAAGGAGGGAAATGATGAAACGGATGCCATTTGAATGTCCAACCGAGCATTATGATGAACGAATTTTTAATATTGATGAGCAAATTTGTGCATTGATAAATCAACGGAAGGAAATCTCGGGCAATAATCCAGGTTTTCCACCGTTTGGATATATCTCTAAATGGGCAAGTTCTTTCGAACTCTACGAAGATTATTTGAAAGCGGTATTTGGAACTTTAAGAAGTGAAGAACATTTTAAACCAATGGTTGAACCATCTGGATTCAGAAAGCATATTCCAGTCCTGAAATCAATTGAAAAAGATGAACATTTTTATTCAGTAACCTCTTTACGACAATATAGCAATGCAAGTGTAATAACTTTTAGCATAGATTGGGACATGGCCACTGACATTTCAACAAATACGCATAAACACAGTCATTTTGAGTTGTATTTAGGAGAAAAATACGACTGTCGAATGACTAATGGTGGGGGTACATCAGGACATTCATCCTATAACTATGTAGTATCTCCGCCGTTATCTGACGATATTTCTGGAACTGAATTAGTGTTCAAGGAATATAGTGATCCCTTTAAGAACAGATCGACAGGTATTGAAATAGTTTTTCGGGTGGAATGAATTTCTTAGGGGTACATTTATTATTGAACTAACGGAAAACGATAGCTGCCTTTTCAACTAACGAATAGATTAATTAGAAAAAGGGGTTGCCATTTTGTTAAAGATATTACGTTATATTTTATCAACAGTTATTATTATAATGGCTGCTTATGAACTCATAACAAAGAATTTTGAGTTTCAATCACTTCTGATATTACTATTGGGTTTAATAATGTTGGTAATGGGGTTAGAGGAATTTCAAAAAAAACGAAAAGCATATGGTTGGCTCTTGGTTGTTGTCTTCCTATTTTCGTTATTTGTGTCAGTGAAGGGCTTTTTGTTGCACTAACGGGACACTATAGCTCAACAACACATGAGGCAGCCGACACAAAAATTGGCTGTCTTCTCTGCGCTAACGGGCAGATTAGTTGAGGAGTGTTGTTTAGCTTGTATTCAACAATCGGGTCATTTTTTTGAAGAAGGGTCTTAAATATAATCAAAATTTTTAATATTAACTATAATTTTTAAATATCTATTTTCCGAATTGAAAGTTTTTATACTTATCGAAGAAAATGGGTAAGGTGATTTTTATCAAACTTTATTTTAAATCAACACCTTTTTTTATTTTTTTAAAAATAGTAAAATTACACTGGAAGGAACTCGTCAAATATGCATACCATTATTAAAAGTTGTGGTACATTTATCTTGATAAATCTGGTTATTGCTCTGCTTAAATATACTTTGCAAGTTCAAAAATTTATAAAACATATAGTATTTAAAATAAAACCCTGCTAAAAGATTATTTTATTTGAAGGAGAAATAACATGAATAATAAATTCACACCTTCTAAAGTAGATGTAGTAAAAGTAGACTCAAAAGACATTGAGGGTTTAGGAACAAAGGGTAGTTTAAATTCAGTATGGAAAGAGACAGGAATTACCATTGCCCTTGAAGCGGGTAAAGCTTTTTCACCAATTGCATTGGAAGCTATCAAGAAAAAAATTGAACTAGACCAAGAAACCCAAAAGCTAGTAAGAGATGATAAAAGAAATATTTTGAATAAAACTGCTGAAATGTTAATAACACAAATAGAAACAGAAGAAGCTAAAGCTGATTATAATCAAGAAAGAATTAATAAATGGCAAGAAGAACTTCAAGAAATAATGAGAAAACAAGATGATATGTATGAAAAAGGTGAAAGTTTTACAAAAGGAATATTATTCACTATTAGAGACCTTATCAATTTTAAACGAAAATAAAAGAAAAAACGAACAAGATAATGATAAAAAGGTGGAATACATATTAGAAGTCAAAAAAACCAAAGGAAGCAGTTATTAATGCGAAATCCTGAAACCTTTCACTTAAACTAACGGGCGCGATTGTTGAAAGGTCACCTTGCCGATTGAACTAACGGGAAACTATAGCTCAACAACACATGAGGCAGCCGACACAAAAATTGGCTGCCTTCTCTGCGCTAACGGGCAGGAGAGTTGAATAAAACTAATCTTTCCATAGACCATCTGCAGGATTGAAACTAGAATAAAATGCAAAGGGGTGATTCTATGATAGATGTAAGAAAATTGGAACAACAGGAATATGATTTTTTTATGGATATGCACTATGAGTCCATTTATATATTACAGGGGAAGCCACCCAAACATGAGCTTCTGAATGCCCCAAATCTCAAAAAATACAGTGAGAATTGGGGGAGAAAAGGTGATATGGCTTTAATAGCTCTGTATGACAATATACCAATAGGTGCTGTATGGTATCGATTATTTGACGAGACGAATAAGGGGTATGGATTTATTGATTGCGAAACCCCAGAATTAGGTATTGCTATACATTCTAATTTTAGACAGCAGGGGTTAGGGTTGAGGCTTATGGAAGAAATAATTCAACAAGCAATATCTGATGGTTATAAATCACTTTCATTAAGCGTCGATCCAGAGAATCAAGTAGCAGTTCAGTTATATGAAAAACTTGGATTTGAGTATTTTGGAGTATCTGGAACCTCGTGGACTATGAAGTTAAACTTCAAAATCAATTCAACTAACGGGACACGATAGTTCAATAAAATAGCGGTAGTTTCTAACTCTAGTTTTTAGAGAGACGAAAGATGATAGCAAGTAAATCTGATGGCAGGAGATGTTAGCTATTAACATTTCAAGAATGGTTTAAAAGTCGTACTTATTTGTGTAGTACTTGGAATAACCTGAAAAAAGAAAAATGCTCCCGTACCTTTGGTTAGGATTTACGGGAGCATTCCAATTAGTTGTTAAAGTAATGAGTTTGTTCGAGGTCGGGGATCAGTGCAGGTTGCACAGGCCGCCATCCCAGAAGTTCCTGAGTTGCAACGCTTGATCTCGGGATATCGAGGGCTACAAGTGTGCTGAGGAAGCCGAAGTGGGCGTCTGCCTCTTCACGTGAAATGCTGACTACAGGCACATTCAGGTGTTTACCGATAACACTTGCGATGTCGCGAAAGGGCACCCCTTCATCTGCAACCCCATTTAGTCGTGAACCGGCGGGTGCTTTTTCTAACGCTAGGCGGTATAAATGTGCGGCGTCAAGGCGGTGTATAGCCGGCCAGCGGTTGGTCCCCTCTTCCACATAGGCCGATAAGCCTTTCGTTTTGGCAATGTTGATCAGTCTTGGCACAAATCCTGTGTCACCCTCACCGTGTACGGACGGACAAAGCTCTATGATCGATGTCCGCACTCCGCGCTCAGCAAGCGATAACATTACATTTTCCGCTGCAACTCCATTGGCGTGCGTGGTAATTACGAACGGCTTACCGGAACCTTCAAGCGCAGCTCCTATCGCTTCGACGGCGTGCAGATCTGTTATGAGTGACCCGGCGAAGTTTGAGAAGTCGTGATTGAATGCCAGATGAATGACACCATCTGCAGTAGCCGCACCACTACGAAGACTGTCGAGATCGTCGATGTTGCCGTGGTGCACTTCGGCCCCGGCCTCATTTAGTTTCGCAGCGCTATTGTCTGAGCGTACAAGACCGACGACCTGATGACCCGCATCAATGAGTTCGCGTACGACAGCGGAACCGATGTAACCTGTTGCTCCTGTTAGAAAAATACGCATTATGCAATCCCCCTTAAACTGTTAACCATTGTTGTATAAATTATAATTACCACGCGATGGCTCCATCCTCATCGGAGAACGTTCCTGTTGGACCGTCCGCACCAATCATCGCAAGCCGGACCGCTTCACGCGCTCCTTGTTCAACACTACGAGTGCCAGCGAAATTATTGAGTGCAGTCGATGTAAAGCCTGGACATGCCGCATTGACCTTGATGTTTGTCGATTCAAGCGCAAAGGCAAAGGCAAGTGTCACTGCATGAACAGCCGATTTTGACGCCGAATAGGCCCCAAACATCGCACGATGCCAGTTTTCCGGAATGGAGTTCCAGCTAAGGGAGCCGCCGGTGCTGCCCATATTGACGATGCGTGCTGCCGGAGCCTCATGCAAAAGGGGTAACATAGCCTGGGTGACAGCAATGACACCAAAAACATTAGTTTCATAAACCGCACGAATGTCTTCGAGCGAAGCAACGGTCAAAAGACCGCTCGCGGCGCCACTGCTCGGAAATGAATCACCCGCTCTACCTGCGTGTGAGATGCCTGCATTGTTCACGACTACATCGAGACGACCGAATTCGTTCCGAATACGCTCTGCTGCAGCAACGATGGAATCCTGATCTGTAACGTCAAGCTGAAGAGCGTGTGCATCCGATCCGATGCTTTTGGAGGCAGTTTCTCCATTTTCGAGGCTGCGTGATCCAACTAGCACGGTGAAGCCCTGTTTTGCTAGATCCTTGGCAATTTGTAAACCTATTCCTTTATTGGCGCCGGTGATCAAGGCTACGGGTTTGTCCTGCATGGATATAATCTCCTCTTTGGTATGGGATACCATCTATATATTTCCCTTTGGATGTGGGATAATGATATTAAATCACATATAAACGAGACTGTAAAGTTCCGGAACTAAATAGTTTTGAATATATATTTTAAAAGGAGCAACTTTTATGAGTGAAATAAAAAAGAAAATGTCCGAGAGGGGCGAAATATCTAAGGTTGTGTCAGAGAAGCCTGCGCAAACATTGGGCCGCAAGCGAGATCACACGCGGGATGATAAAATCCTAGAGGCGGCAATCGACATCCTCGTCGATACGAGTTTCGATGGTATGACAATGGACATGGTCGCGGCTCGAGCAAAGGCTGGGAAGGCGACGGTGTATCGCCGCTGGTCTTCGAAGGCGGAGTTAGTCCGAGATGCTTTGGCATGGATGAACCGAAATCATCTTGAGCTCGAAAGCTTGCCCGATACAGGAACCTTGCGAGAAGATCTCCTTGTACTTTTGAAGCCGCAATCAATCGCGGAAGAAGAGCGGAAGTTTCGAGTCCTAGCGGGCCTAGGCTCCTTTTTACAGCATCCCGAATTTGCTGAGGCAGGAACAGCCGGGATTTTCGAGCCATGGATTGTTATGAACCGCGAGCTTATGAACCGAGCCGTCGTCCGCGGTGAAATTCCCGCTCACGCGGACATTGAGATGGCTTGCCAGGTCATTACTTCAATGGCTTCTTTTCGCGGACTTATCCAGCGTAAACCGTTCGACAAACTTTTCTTCACAGCGCTAATCGATGGCATTCTGCTACCTGCACTCAAAAACCCGCAAATAGCTCCAAATATTATGGAAACCCTACAAGACGAATGACGATCAGATGGGCTTTAAAGCGTTTAGCACGCCGTTTGTTTGTTGAGGATGGACAGCTGCTGACGGCCAGATGGCCTAAGGGTGCGGAGTTGTTCGCGGATACGTTTATCCGAAAACTTCAATAAAAAGCAACACTCCAGATCAATGGAGTGCTGCTTTTTTGCGAGCCTAGAGCCATAACATAATATTACGTGCGCTTCGTCAATTTTGCTAATTTAATGCTTCGGAATTCTTGGTGATCTTTTGGAGCAAAGTAACTAGTAGATCGATTTCTTCATCCGTTAAATCGGCGGCAAGCTTGCGATTGAACTCTCCAAGGATCGCTTGGAACACCGGAGCGAATTCCAATGCTTTGGGCGTTGGGTAGAGCAGAGAAGAGCGGCGGTCTTTGGGGTCAATTCTGCGCTCAATATATCCCGATTCCTCTAGATACTTGACGGAACGGGCGGTGGTTGCTTTATCGAATTTCATTTCATTGGTCATTTGATCCTGCGTTATACCAGGCTGGCTAAGGATCAGTTTAAGAAAGCTGTGCTGCCCGCCGCTGCCGAGTCCGTATGGCGTCAACTCTTTGGCCAGAATTTTTTGATTCTGGCGATGAAGATGGGAAATTAGTTTTCCGATGGGCTCTTTTTTCAAAGTCAAAATCGACACCTCTTTGGGTAAAATACTGGTGAACAAATGCTGCCTTGAATAAAATACTACAGCAAAGTGGTTGCGCACGCAACTAAATTACTGTACACTGAAAAATATAGGTTAGTTGCGCACGCAACTATGTCGGAAATATGATTTTAGAGGGTGCTACTCATGAGTTCAATAAGCGCAACATATCAGGATGATGCGGAGATTCAGAAGAAACGCTGGATCATCCTGATTGTCCTAAACATTTTCACCTTTATGTCCACGCTTGACGGCAGCATCGTAAATATTGCTTTGCCGGTACTTGTGAAGCAGCTGCAGTTGCCGATGGGGCAGGTCGTATGGGTGACCACTGGCTATTTGATGGCGATTTGCTCGGTGATTCTCTTTTTCGGAAAGCTTGGGGACATTGTCGGAAAGATCAGGATATTCAAAATAGGCACTATTATCTTTATCCTTGGCTCCCTATTATGCGGACTAAGCGCAAGCCTGCCGTTCTTGATTGCCTCGCGAATTATTCAGGCTATCGGGGCTTCAATGACTATGGCGAACAGCCAGGGAATTGTCACGGATATCTTTCCGTCAACGGAACGCGGCAAGGCGCTTGGTCTTATCGGCACCTTTGTATCTCTCGGCAGTATCGCCGGACCCAGCTTAGGCGGGATTATTGTTTCCGCATTGGGTTGGAAATATATATTCTGGGTGAACGTTCCGATTGGACTGATTGCGATTGTACTCGGTTGGAAGGTTCTGCCGAAGGATCTGGTCCGCGTTAAATCCAAAATTGATATTCCCGGCAGCATGCTGTTTGCCGTCTTTATTATCACCCTATTCGCCGGTCTGCTGCTCGGTCAGCAACTTGGATACGGGGACAACCGGATTATCTTGGCACTGATCACGGCTGCTGCAGCCTTTATTGTTTTCATCATACTCGAATTGCGCGGTTCCCACCCGTTGCTTCAGCTGTCCCTATTCAAGAATCCGCTGTTCTCATTAAGCATTCTCTGTGCTTTTCTCGTCTTCGTAGCGAATTTTTGCTTCAACATCATTGCCCCGTTCTATGCACAGAACATGCTGAATCTGTCGCCTTTTTATGCAGGTTTTCTACTCATGCTCTTCCCGATCTCTATGGTCATTGTCGCTCCGCTCAGCGGTGCGTTATCGGATAAAATAGGTTCCGAATTCCTGACTTTCGCCGGGCTCATAGTGATGGTCATCGCTCAATTTGGCTTGGCCCGACTGCATGACGGAAGCTCTGTTGTTCTGGTCGGACTATGGATCGCCATGCTCGGAATAGGTAGCGGCTTGTTCGGATCGCCCAACAATTCGCTGATCATGTCCACGGTGCCACGAACACAGCTCGGCTCAGCGGGTAGTGTGAACTCCCTAGTCCGCAATGTCGGCATGGTGGTCGGCATCACCGTCGCCACGACGATCCTGTTCAATGTGATGAGCAACCAAGCGGGTCATCGGGTAACCGATCTGGTTCCTGGGCATCCGGAGATCTTTCTCTCCGGCATGCATGTGGTATTTATGACCTCGGCAGGTATCTGTCTTGTGTCAGCGCTATTGACGGGCTGGCGGATGATTACGATCCGCAAAGCCAAGCGAGCCGCGGCTTAAAGACTCTACTACTGCACTTTTCAGAATTTATAATGCCATATGTCACAAAACGGAGTGCTTGATTGTCTTCTATATGTACACACTTTTAGGAGGCGATCAAGATGGAATTAAGATTTAATCATCAAAAGGTAAACCCGACAGCACTTAAGGCAATGATGTCGTTAGAGCAGTATACAAGCAGTCGTTGCACGGATAAGGTTCTCTATGAATTGATCAAAATAAGGGTATCCCAGATTAACGGCTGTTCTTTTTGCCTAGACATGCATGCCAAGGATTTACTCAAGCTGGGTGATCATGCCGACCGGATTCTGCTGCTTAGTGTATGGAGAGAGGTTCCTCTATTCACAGAGAAAGAGCGGGCGGTGCTTGAACTTGCCGAGGCGGTGGCGAATATCGGACAGGCAGGAGTACCTCAGCCGGTATATGATAAAGTAAGGGAATTTGTCAGTGAGGAAGAGTTCATCGATCTCATTATGGCGATTAACACGATAAACAGCTGGAATCGGATAGCTATCTCCACAGGAATGTATCCGGGATGTTTTGACTGATTCGAAGAATACTAAGGGCAACAAAGGAGGAGCGGGGTAATGGAACAGCATAACATGGAGGAGCTGTATTTAAGCTATCAAAAGTATGCTTTCTCCATTGCCTACCGGATGCTCGGAGTTGTGGCTGATGCAGAGGATGTGGTACAGGATTGTTTTGCAGAGCTGCAGCGGCGGGACCGTACCGAGATCCTAAATATCAAGGCGTATCTAGCCAAAGGCATCACTAACCGCTGCCTGAATATGCTGCATTCGGCGCATAACCAGCGGGAGACCTACATTGGCGAATGGCTACCGGAACCTGTAACGGATACCTTTGAGGGTCCTGAAGCGATAGTGGAACGCAATGAGACATTGTCGTATGCTTTTCTGGTGCTGCTGGAGCAATTTACGCCAACTGAACGGGCCGTTTTTGTGCTGAGGGAAGTGTTTCAGTATGAATATGAGGCGATTGCGGAGATGGTGGACAAGTCCGAGGCGAACTGCCGTAAAATATTCAGCCGCGCCAAGCGCAATTTGCAGCCAGTGTCTACTTCTGACAGACGAAGCTCCATTAATGAGCCAGCGAGAAAAACGCTGCTAAAGCGTTTCACTGCAGCCTTTGCAGCCTATGATGTCAATCGTGTGCTGGAGCTGTTAGCAGATCATCCTGTACTGATAGCTGACGGTGGCGGTGGAGAGGTGCATACGATTCTTAGACCGATGGTGGGTCGCAAGGGTGTGGTTGCGCTGTTGACCTCGCGCCGGGTGTTGGACAAGTTGCGGAACTGGGAGTCTTCCTTTGCGTTAATAAATGGAGAGTCTAATATCGTATTTACTCATCAAGGCAAAGTTACAGGGGTACTCTGTTTGAATCTTGACGGAGAACATATCCAGGATTTATATCTGATCATGGACCCTGATAAATTAAGCCATATCGTAATATAGGATTTTACACAATGCATAAAAAGCTAAAAACAAGCAAGTCTCCAATAACCGGAGACTTGCTTGTTTATGTTCTTGGTGTGTCCAGCTTTGTCAATTTTGCTAAATTAATGCTTCGGAATTCTTGGTGATCTTTTGGAGCAAAGTATCCCGATTCCTCTAGATACTTGACGGAACGGGCGGTGTGTTCAATGTGATGAGCAACCAAGCGGGTCATCGGGTAACCGATCTGGTCCCTGGTCATCCGGAGATCTTTCTCTCCGGCATGCATGTGGTATTTATGACCTCGGCGGGTATCTGTCTTGTGTCAGCGAGTGCAAAGTGCAGATAGAGAGCGACAAATAAATTGAGTTGTATTTCATTCATGAGGGGACAATCAAAGAAGATCCTTCTGTTGCTATAGGCACGTTAGGATCTTTTTTCAAATATAAGAATTTATATGTTTCACACGATAACTTATCCTTATATTTCTCGAAGAAGCGGGTACCGTCCATAAAAGGACGGCGAAGCCGTTTCTTCTTGTATTAATAAACCTATGAGCGGAAA
This sequence comes from Paenibacillus monticola, assembly GCF_009664975.1. Classification (GTDB taxonomy): domain Bacteria; phylum Bacillota; class Bacilli; order Paenibacillales; family Paenibacillaceae; genus Paenibacillus_AQ; species Paenibacillus_AQ monticola. The sequence goes on along the minus strand of NZ_WJXB01000003.1, from coordinate 78,211 downwards.
ATATTAAAATTGTATATATATCTATGTCCAAACGGCTTGTTTTACATAAGATATAGTATACTAATTGAAAGGGATGATAGCCTTGCCAACCTTCGATAATGTTCTAGTTACGGGAAATCAAACGATTCAGGGAGATTTACACGTTAACGGAAATGAGACTATTGATCTGAGTCTTCAAGTGAATGGTAGTCAAAGTATAGCCGGCCATTTAGGAGTAACAGGTGAAATAGACGGTGCAGGTACCATTAAAGTTGGAACTAGACTGATATCTCTCACTCAGGCAACTGTACCGGCTAGTATTCCAAGCACACAGCAGGTTAGATTCTTCCCTGTAGGTATTTCCAATCAGCCTGGTCTCATACTAAAGGGGACAGATGGAAATGATTATGTGCTGTTCATAGACTTGACCGGAGGAACTCCTCATATCGGTATCCATCTTGCTTAAGAGAGAGAGTGAAGTGGACATAACAATGATTGCGAGAATATATGCTCAGCATCTCTGTCGACAAGGGATATTTCCACGGAAAATGAAGAAGGTCCTTCAGAGAGAAGAAGGATCTTCTTCATTGTGCTGATCGGTTAAGGGCCTCTTTAATGGCTTCCAGATATTGATATTGGTGTTTGTTATCCGGCTCCAAATAGGTTCCTTCAGCCCATTCATTCCATGCGTTAATGAAAATGAATTCAGTGTTGAACAATTTTTTGGCTCTTTCTATTTGTCTGGACAGATAAAGTCCAAATTTCTGCGGAGTCGAGCCTAGCGTGCTTTGCCCAGCTACACCTTTACGGGGCGTATTGTCCCAATTGACAAATGCTCCAGGATAGATTATTTCTCCATCCCGATGGGGTGTCCGCTCTAGCATGGAATCCCAAATCTGATCGTAATCAATCACTGAATGTTCCTTATCTCCAACCTGTTTTGTACTCCATAGAAAATTCAGACCTCCGTGTGCGAATGTGTAGTGGGGTTCATATTCCAAGCTGGCATCGAAACCACTTTGTTCTGTTAGGGGGAACCCTCCTAGTGTTCGGACGAGATGGAGGCCTTCTAATCCGTTCTCCAGTGCCAGTTTGCGCCAGTACTGAAGCATTTCCTCACAACGTGGGATATTAGAGGTTCTATAGATGATAAATACGGGCTTTCCATCTACACGAATATATCGTTCGTCTACAAATGCTTTAAGTAGAACATTAAAATGTATTTCCCAATCTTGTTCTTCTCCGTATTCTTGGGGCATCAACACTTCATGATCTGTTCCATCCCATCTCCGCGTCCACGGCTCATTTGCCCATGAAAGGCAAAAAGGAAAGTCTGGTTCCTTGCTTGTTAGAATTTGCTGAACTGGCAATTCTAACAATTGTTTACCTTTAAACCAATAGTGATAATAACAAAATCCATGAATTCCATGAGCTTTCGCTATCTGTGCTTGCCATCTTCTTACCTCAGGTTCTGTTAAGTCGTAGTAATTATTATTTGTTGGTTGGTTCGGCTGATGATGTTCAGGATACAAGGAAGAGGCCTTCTTAACATTAGTCCATTCTGTAAAACCTTTTCCCCACCAGTCGTCGTTTTCGGGTATTTGGTGAAACTGCGGTAATACAAAAGCAATACATTTCAAGACGAAGTTCCTCCTTCCGGTCATTCAAATATCGCGTTTAGCAGTGTTAAACCTTGTTGCATATAAGAATAGTTATGTTTATTTTTTTGGAGAGCCAGGGAGGCTGCAAGTCTTTTTTCATCACTATGTGATGAATAATGTTTGATAAAGTCTGTTAGTTGATTGAATGTAGAAAAGCTGATCAGGCCATTTTGAGGGATGAGGTAACCCTGCAGATTGGGGTGCTCTTGTGTCATCTGAAATATTCCGCAGGCAGAGACCTCCATTACCTGTTGTAAAGAACCAGAGAAGTTTATGACCATTCGGGTGCCGTTGTAGTAGCTAGATAAATGTTCTGAAGAGGTTATAGCGACAATAAAATCACTGAAATTCTCAACTCCGATTCCATAGGCAGTTACCTTTAGATTCGTTAACCATTGTGATTGAGCCAAGGATTGTAGCAGGTTATTCTTACTGAAGTTTCCAAGGATGAGAACATCACTTTTAAATCTGCTCTCAACACGTCTTGGAAAGTAGATATCGGTATCGGCGACATAAGGAAGATAGCTGCTTTGTTTACCAAGTAATCCTTCATAATAAAACAAGTTGGAGAGGCTTTGGGTGAAAATATAATCAAATAAGAGAGCTAATTTCCGTTCTACTATACTGAGGCCAGTAGCATCAGACATCCATATAGCTTTGGGTACGGTTGAAGTCTTCAGGGCTGCTATATTCTCCTCAGGAAACAACGTCTCCGAGCCTAAGGCGAGAATTAAATCCGGTTGGAATCTATTGATATATTCGTCCAGTTTATGCTGATATTTAATCACAAGAACTTCTTTAACGAGATACTGGAACTGATCTTTGATTAATCGTATATTAGGCATTTTATCGTTTATTTTTAAGGGAACTAGAAGCAGTAATTTTAAATGTTTGAGTACACGTTGCTGCTTCTGCAATAAATGAAATTCATGTTTCTGAGGAGTGAGTGGGTCAGCTGTCTTTTTCATGATTCCTCCTGTTAAATTTCAGTTGTTTGTTCGATTTACCACTGAGTCTTGTTAAGTATTATATGTGTCTAGGGAGCAATTGACTTTAGGTATAAGACCATAATCAAGAGCAAATTAATTCATGTAAGGGTTTTGATATAGTGGATTAAAAAACAGTAAGACTGCAAGCCTCCATTGTTCAGTGGAGGAACGCTGTCTTACTGTTCATGTGAAAGGTAAAGCTGGTTATTAGTTCTTAAAGCTATGGATCGGAGCCGGAATGCGTCCGCCTCTATTAATGAAGTTGGCGCAGCTGAAGGAGTTGACTGCCATAACTGGCGCGTAACCCAGCAGTCCGCCGAATTCAACCATTTCGCCTACATCTTTGCCGATGACCGGAATCAGGCGAACGGCCGTTGTTTTATTGTTGACCATGCCAATTGCCGCTTCGTCCGCGATGATGCCGGAGATGGTTTCCTTGGACGTGCTACCCGGAATTGCCACCATGTCCAAGCCAACAGAACATACGCAGGTCATTGCTTCGAGCTTCTCAAGTGTCAGTGCACCGCGCTGAACAGCCTGAATCATACCGTGGTCCTCACTAACCGGAATGAAGGCTCCACTGAGTCCCCCAACGTAGGAGGAAGCCATAACGCCGCCTTTTTTCACGTTGTCATTCAGGATGGCCAGTGCGGCTGTAGTTCCGGGAGCACCGGCTTCTTCGAGTCCCATGACCTGAAAGATCTCGGCAATGGAATCGCCGATTTCAGGAGTTGGAGCCAGTGACAGGTCAATAATTCCAAAAGGAACACCCATCCGTTTGGAAGCTTCCTGTGCTACAAGCTGTCCCACACGGGTAACCTTGAACGCGGTACGTTTGATCGTTTCGCATAAGGTCTCGAAGTCCTGACCCTTTACTTCTTCCAGCGCCCGCTTGATTACACCAGGACCACTGACACCAACGTTAATTACACATTCCCGCTCACCGACACCATGAAAGGCACCAGCCATGAACGGATTATCCTCAACCGCGTTGCAAAAAACTACCAGTTTTGCGCAGCCGATCGAATCTCTATCCTTCGTGCGCATCGCTGTTTGGACGATGATATCACCCATTAATTTTACGGCATCCATATTAATTCCGCTTCTGGAGGAGCCTACATTCACGGAGGCGCATACTCTTTCTGTGACGGCTAGCGCTTCAGGAATACAATCGATGAGAATCCGGTCGCCTGTGGTACAGCCCTTTTGCACTAAGGCGGAGAAGCCGCCGATAAAGTTAACGCCTACTTCTTTGGCAGCCCTGTCCAACATTTCTGCAACAGGCACATAAGTATCTGTCTTGATCGCACCAGCAGCTATGGAGATAGGGGTAACGGAAATCCGTTTATTAACAATCGGAACTCCAAATTGTCTTTCCAGATCTTCGCCGGTCTTGACCAGCTTCTCAGCAGATTTGGTGATTTTGTCATACACATTTTGGTTAAAAATCTTCATATTCGGGTGGGCACAATCCATCAGACTGATCCCCATGGTAATCGTGCGCACATCCAGATTCATTTCACGGATCATTTTATTGGTTTCTTGCACTTCCACGAGTGAAATCATGTTACTCCTCCTAAAAATTCTTAGATACGGTGCATAATGTTGAAGATATCTTCGTGCTGCAGTTTGATTTCTACGCCGATGGTCTCGCCCACCTGGTGCAGCTCCTCAACAATCTCCTCGAAGGATTTAGTGGCGCTGGAAATATCCACGATCATCATCATGTTAAAATAGTCCTGAACAATGGTCTGTGAAATATCCAGAATGTTCAAATTGTGCTCAGCAAGATAGGTGCAGACCTTGGCAATAATTCCTACTTTGTCTTTTCCCAGTACAGTAATAATCCCTTTCAATGAAACGGCCTCCCTTGATTATCTGTGATCATCCGCCGCGTTAACGGAATGAACCATTTCAACTATTATGTCAAATGAGAGCAGAAGCTTCAACCAAAGGTTTTATATCACTCTGATCAGTATTCTGTTCCAGTGAATTTATAATTTAAATTTAAAATAGATCTTGTTGACAATCTGTTGAATATGTGTTGAAGTGATAGATTGAGACGATGAACTGAAGGAGCAGCTATGACTACACAAAAGTATAAAGACCTAGTTGAGAAACGAATCACGCAAACCTTGCAAGAGTGGTCAGAACAATCGCAAATTACGGAAAAAGAGATCTACCGTTTTCTGCATAATCTAAAAGGTACTGCTGGAACGGTAGGGATGAAAGAGGTTGAAGCCTTAGCCGAGAGCACAATGCTGTTCTTCTCGGATGATAGTCATAAAAACTGGTCCATGGAGGAGTGGGGCGAGTATTTATTTCCCTTTAAAACGCTTATCGACAAGAACTCGTCTTCCATAATGATTAATCCTCCCAATTCAGCCAATCAGCTAAATAATGAAGAGTGTCGGCAGAGTGAAATCCTTATTATCGACGATGATGTTGAATTGGTTGCTATTCTGAAAGAAGCACTTGAGAAACAGTCCTATTATGTAAGCATTGCCTTATCCGCTGAACGTGGGTTGAAGAAATTCTATGGAAGTAAACCGGACATGATCTTGCTCGATATTCTACTACCCGATAAAAGCGGGATTGAAGTCTTAAGTCAAATTATTGGCAAGGCCAAAAAAGAGTATATTCCAATCATTATTATCAGTGGAGAACATTCCAAAGAAATTCAGTTGCACGCGTATTCGCTTGGTGTGATGGATTTTGTACAGAAACCGGTAGATCTGGATCTATTCCTGATGTTAATCAAAAATCGCTTCGAGCTGAAGAGAGAATGGCAAGAAGCGATAATCGTGGATGAACTGACCGGTGCTTTTAACCGCAAACAATTTAATCAGACGATGAAGCAGCTGGTTTCAGATTTTAAACGCACTAGTCGTATATTCTCATTGGCACTGATTGACCTTGATCATTTCAAGAAAGTGAATGACAGTTATGGGCATCTAGTCGGTGACGAGGTATTGCAGGCCTTCTCTCACCTTGTACTGAATTCTATACGAGTGGAAGATACCTTTTGCCGTTTCGGTGGAGAGGAATTTGCTCTGTTTCTGCCCAATACGAATGCCGCTTCAGCACTGCTGGTCATTGAGCGTATTCAGAAGGATTTCTCTTCTTTAAAGTTCTCTGCTCGGGATGAAATCTTCCAAGTAAGCTTTTCCAGCGGTATTACAGAAGTAACGGAAGCTGCTCAAGAATCCGACAAACTGATTGAGGAAGCAGATCAGGCGCTTTATGCCAGCAAGAATGCCGGAAGAAATCAGACGACTCTGTATTCTAAACTCTTGTCGGCTATTAAAAAAGACTCGGTCCTGAATGTGATTATTGTAGATGATGATGCCCTGATTCGGCGGATCATGACCAGTCATTTCTCCACTTGGACACCAGCGAATATTGCAACGGTCAACATCAAAAGTTTTGCCAACGGATTAGACTTCCTGCAAGCGGATTGGTATTCGAGTGAAGAGAAGTACATCGTTCTGCTCGATGGGGTGATGCCGGATATTGATGGTGTTGAAGTATTGGAGCGAATCCGCCGGACTTATCCAGAGGTTAATATATTAGTTATTATGCTGACAGGCAGAAATAATCAGGCGGATATTGTCCATGCTCTGCAAATGGGCGCAGATGATTATGTAATCAAGCCATTTCATATACCTGAGCTACTGTCGAGAATTGAACGACTGGCTTATCGATTTTTATTTTGAGAAAAGGCGGAATGAATCATGCAGAAGGTACTTGTTGTAGATGATGAAGAAGTGTTAAGAATGTTAATCACAGATACGCTGGAGGATTTGGAGAATGTAGAGATCCATACTGCCGAGAACGGTTTAGAGGCGCTAGCGAGACTGTCAGCGGATCACTATGACTTGATGATATTGGATTATATGATGCCAGAAATGACTGGGATAGAGGTGTTGGGGCAGCTGAGTGTGGACATGAAGAGCACTTTACCTATTTTAATGCTGACAGCTAAAGCACAGGAAGTAGACCGCAATAGAGCTATAGTGGCAGGGGCGCGTTATTTTATGCCGAAACCGTTCAGTCCAATAGAACTCCTGCAGATTGTGGAGGGGATTCTAAGTGACAATGGCTAACCAAGCTAAGCATAGTATCAAAAAAAGATATTTTCGGATTATTTTCAGTGTGTTTGCGCTAATTATATGTTCAGGAACGGTATTCTTCATCTACATACAGAATGAGCAGAGTAGTTTAAGCCATAAACGTGAAGTCATGGAGAACAAGGCGGATACGATTAATGAATTAGCCAGCACGCTGAAAGAGGTGTTTTTTCGGGCGAGAGGTTATACATCACTTAAGAGTGACAATGAACTGAAGCTCTTAAATGTAGCACTTCTGAATCTGGATGGGGTTCTGAGTACGTATTCGAAGCTCCAGCTAACAGCAGAAGAAATACAATTTAATGAGCAGTTATCCGCATTTTATGTTCAATATAAATCGGTAATCCTCCCAACGGCGATTGCACTGGTTGAAGCTGATGATTATGCAGGTTTGCGAGCCCTATCCCAGAAAGGCAGCACGCAATCGGTAAATGATTTCCTTGCGTATACCAAAGAATTTAAGCAGAGAGCAGATAATGCCTTAAATGTGATGGACAGGGATTCGATTAAACAGGCTGCTAACTTCACCTTAATCGCGTTCATGTTCAGTATTGTTATCCTGCTATTCTTCACTATAATGGTTTGGCGGATTCTAAAAAGCCTGATTGATCCCATTCTGAGGCTTGAGGGAGCAACCCATTCTCTTGCAGCTGGAGAGGGAGTTCTGTTGGACAAGCTTAAGAAACAGGATGAGATTGGGCGGCTGTATGAAGCTTTTCACAACATGGCGAGAAGTATTCAGGATAAAGAAGAAGAGCTCATGATGCAGAACGAAGAGCTTCACGCCCAGCAGGATGAGCTTCAGGACCAACAGTCAAGACTGCAGCATTCCTTAACTGAAATTGAGAGCATGATGAAAGCACTGGATCATTCAGCGGCTGTAGGGATTCTTACGCATAAAGGGGTGTTCACCTATGCCAATGAGAACCTGAGCGGATACACTAAATATAAGAAATCCGAAATTATCGGTTATACCTACCGGTTATTTGAACTGTCCAATTTCTCTTCAACAGATATGCAGCAGATATTCCACAGATTGAATACCGGAGGGGTATGGAGCAACGAAGTGCAGCTCCTGGCCAAGGATGGTACCCTCCTCTGGCTGCAACTGAGCATTGTGCCTTATCTGAACGATGAAGGTGAAATTTATCAGTATATCCTCATTGCCAATGATATTACCTCGATGAAGAGTGTGCAGCAAGAGCTGGCGGAGACACTGAAGCATACGGAACAAACCAAAATGATGCTGGAGCTCAATAATCAGCTGAATCATGATATTAGCTACACGCTGGATAAACAAGAATTCGCCGATAAGTTTCTACATTTTATGAATCGATTCTATGCGTTTGATTCCAGTTTCTTTCTACTGGTTAAAGATAAGATTACTGCAGTTAAAGGGATTCCTCAGGCAAAGGTTGACCGTTATCTTGAGAATGATAATGATGATATGCTATATCGCCTACAAATGGAAAAGACTTATAAGATTAAACGTCAGGCGACACAATCAGAGCAGGGTATTTCTGCTGAAGATGTCTACTGTTACGATTTCTACACAACCGTTGTGAATGCCGAAAATGAGATTTTGGCTGTGTTTTGCGGCAGTCGGATTGGACATTCCTTTACAGGTGAGGAGATCAATGAGATTGAAGGCATGATGAACCGGGCAGCTCTGGCCATTGAGCGGATATTTATATATGAAGAAATTGAACATGGCCGCATGCTGAATCGGGATATCGTAAATAACATCAATGAAGGCATTCAGTTTGTTCACACAGATGGTACCATGCTGCATGTTAATAAAGCGCTCTGCGAAATTTTTAATTACTATGATTGGACTGAGGGAACCTTGATCCCTAAGGAAAAATGGAAGGAACACTTCATAGAAACGTCCAATGAATCCGCTGAACTGCGGTTATTTTATCAAAAAGCGATGTCTGAGCACACCATGGATTCCAGTAGCATGCAATACTCCATTGGAACAGAATACCTGAAGCATATTGATGTATATGCTATTCCTGTATATCGCCGCGAGACCCGTATCGGTACTTTATTCGTACACCGGGATATTACCAGAGAATATGAACTCGATTTGATGAAATCGGAGTTGGTTAGTACGGTTAGTCATGAGCTGCGAACACCTTTATCCAGTGTGCTTGGGTTTACAGAGCTGCTGCTGTCCAGAACTATGAAACCTGAGAAACAATTGAAGTATCTGGAGACGATTCATAAGGAAGCGAAGAGATTAACGGATCTTATTAATGATTTCCTGGATCTGCAACGTATGGAGTCAGGCAAGCAGCAATATAATTCGGAACACGCGAATCTAAGTGAAATTGTATTGGGAGTAATGGATCAGTATAAGCTGAGCAGTACACATCAGGTGCTACTGGTCGATGAAGCGCATCATTCAGAAGTGGCGGTAGATAAAGATAAGATTATCCAGGTGCTGACCAATCTGTTAAGTAACGCGATCAAGTTCTCACCGGACAGTCATGAGGTAAGGGTACACTTGCATAATGAAGCAGATCGGGTGATTGTACGGATACAGGACAGCGGACTAGGGATTCCTCAGGATCAAATCGGTCAACTGTTCCAAAAATTCGGCAGAATTGATAATAGTGCATCCAAAAGAATCGGCGGAACAGGGCTTGGACTGGCCATTTCCAAGGAAATTATTGAGAAACAGCAGGGTACGATAGGCATTGATTCGGTTGAAGGAGAGGGCACTACCGTCTGGTTCAGTCTCCCGAACCTGCATGCTGAAGAGAATCCCCAAGAGGATGATTTGAACAAGTGGGGTACAGATAAAGATAATAAATTAAATGTCATGATTGTTGAAGATGATTACAGTCTTTCATTGCTGCTGTCGGAGGAGCTGAAAGGCAAGGGATTTAGGGTCACACACCACTACCACCCGGAGCAAGCCTTTGAGCAGGCTTTGAAAACTCCTTATGTGGCGATTGTGGTAGATTTGATGTTGGGTGAAGAGCTGGATGGCTGGGATTTAATCCGTATGCTAAAGGATGATTCCAGGACGGAGAGTATCCCGATTATAATCTCCTCCGCTTTAGATCCAACAGACAAAGACTTAATGACTGTGGTCCAAAAGTATTTAACAAAGCCTTATCCGCCAGGTGAACTATCCAGCACTCTTACCGAAATTGTGAAGATCAGGCAGGGTACAGGAGAGGTATTGTTTCCGGGTAACCATTAGAGATCAAGAACGTTCTCTTAGTTGAAAATAAAGCTTGCGTTAAAGTAGACTCTAAGGGTTATATTATTCTTTAGTAAGCGGAAACAATGTAGTCTCTAAACAAGGTTCAAAGGGAGGAAATAGGATGAAGTACAGCTATTTAGGGAAATCTGGTTTAAAAGTCAGCCAATTATGTCTGGGTACCATGAATTTTGGCCCCGAAACAGAGGAAAAGGAAGCTTTTAAGATTATGGACGCTGCACTGGATGCTGGCATCAACTTCTTTGATACCGCGAATGTATATGGAGGCCAGGAGCGACGCGGCTGGACGGAAGAAATTATTGGCCGCTGGTTTCAGCAAGGGGGCGGACGGCGCGAGAAGGTAGTGCTGGCAACCAAGGTGTACAATGATATGTTTGATGAGAATGATGGGCCCAATTCGGGTGCCGGTTTATCGGGTTATAAAATCAGACGGCATTTTGAAGCCTCACTAAAGCGTCTGCAGACGGATCATATCGAGCTTTACCAAATGCATCATATTGATCGCAATGTATCTTGGGACGAGCTGTGGGGTGCCTTTGAAATTCTGGTTCAGCAGGGAAAAGCGGATTATATAGGTTCTAGCAACTTTGCCGGTTGGCATATTGCTACCGCACAAGCGGAAGCAAAAGCTAGACATTTCCTCGGGCTGGTATCTGAGCAGCATTTATACAATCTGCTGCAACGGACGCCAGAGCTTGAGGTTCTTCCAGCTGCTAAAGAGCTGGGAATGGGCGTCATTCCGTGGAGTCCGCTTGCAGGTGGACTACTGGGTCGCAACGCATTAGCGGGTACAGGCGTACGCAGCTCGCGTTCTGCTAATCTTGAGAAGAACCGCAGCCAGTTGGAGCAATTCTCTGCCCTCTGTAAGGAATTGGGCGACCATGAGGATCAGGTTGCTCTGGCCTGGGTACTGGCGAATCCGGCAGTGACGGCTCCGATTATTGGGCCGAGAACGATGCAGCAATTCGAGGATTCCCTGCGGGTAACCGAAATTGTATTGGACGAAGCAACACTGAAGAAGCTTGATGAGATTTTCCCGGGGCCAGGACGTCCAGCTCCTGAAGCTTATGCCTGGTAATCAATCACACCGCTAATTGGTATGTGTTCTCCATTAATTATATACAACCTACAGGCTGCAGACGGTTAACACCTTGTCTGCAGCTTTTTTAATTCTCTGCCAACAGTCGTGAAGGATAACGTGACACGGTGGGTGGAATTTGCTAGAATACAAGGCATCAACAGTGTAGAGGACCCAGTTCACCGCAAGATAGGCGGATATGAAACTGGAGAGGAGGAAATACAATGACGCTGGATACGCTGAACCGGCCCTTAAAGGATTTACGGATATCTGTTACCGATCGCTGTAACCTGCGCTGCGTCTATTGTATGCCGAAGGAAATTTTCGGCCCCGATTATAAGTTTCTGGGCAGAGATCATCTGCTGAGCTTTGATGAGATCGTAAGAATCTCCAGTTCCTTTGCTGCTTTGGGAGGGACCAAGCTACGGCTCACAGGTGGTGAACCCCTTTTGCGGGCAGGGTTGCCGACGCTTATTGAGCGGTTGAACGAGCTTGAGGGAATAGAGGATATTGCCCTGACCACGAATGGTCTGCTGCTGCCACGTTTTGCCAAAGCTTTGTACGCTGCGGGTCTGAAACGGGTGAATGTGAGTCTGGATTCGCTGGATGACGCACGGTTCGGTGCCATAAACGGCATGGGAGTTGGCGTACAAGGTGTGCTCGATGGCATGAAGGCTGCGGCGGAAGCTGGACTTCAGGTCAAGATCAATATGGTGGTGAAGAAATCCTCCAATGAGCAGGATATTGTGCCGATGGCCCGGTACTTTAAGGACACGGATTATATATTGCGTTTTATTGAATTTATGGATGTTGGAAGCACGAATGGCTGGGATTTCAGCCAGGTCATTTCCCGGGAGCAGATTGTGCAGATGATCCACAGCGAAATGCCGCTCGAACCTATCGAGGCACATTATGAAGGTGAAGTTGCGGCTAGATACCGCTATAAGGGGACTAATCGAGAAATGGGTATTGTCTCTTCCATTACGCAGACCTTTTGCTCGAACTGTTCCCGCGCACGCTTATCTGCCGATGGTTCGTTCTATACCTGTCTGTTCGCCAGTGGAGGTTTTGATCTAAGGGCGCTGCTTCGCTCCGGTATATCGGATGAAGACCTGACCGCGAAGCTCGGCCAGATCTGGAGCAAGCGGGAAGACCGATATTCCGATCTACGCCGAGAGGATAGCGATTCGAAATCAGGCAATACCAAACCGAAGATTGAGATGTCCTATATTGGTGGCTAAAAAAGGTCCATGAGGCTTTACGTTAAGGCGGTTTTGTCTAATGTGACAAAGCCGCCTTTTTTCTATATTCATCTTACATACGGGTGACAACATAAAGCTCGCCTTTTTCATTAACCTCGGCATAGGCCACTGCTTTGATATCTAGGAAGCCTTTCTCTTGCAACTGCTGATGCAGCCATACTTCATCTTTGCCAAGATCGCGAAGCCCTTTCAGTTGGATGATTCCGTCTTCAACAAGGCTCTGTGGCATGTGAGTTTGTTGTACGTTTAGATTTATATCCTCCCGGGTAACGACTTCATACTGCGGTTTTTTGAGAATACTCAAAGAACCGTTAGTTTCATAAATAGCGTAAGCTACCTCACTTACCGAAAAAGTATCCTTCGCTCTGAGCATCATCCGCAGCTGATCAAAGTCAAGATTGTTTCTACGCAGTCTCATCAGGTCAATTTGCCCGTTACGAATTAAGATTTCCGGTTCACCCTCCAGCGGCTTCCGCAGCTTCTGGTAACGTTGGGTAATCTTTTCGAAGGTGACGGATAAGACAGTCCAAATAGCTAAGGTAAATATCAGCATCCATACGGAAGTATCCTTTTCATAGATGGTGTTTCCTACAAGATCACCCAGCATAACGGCTGAGATGAAATCGAAGGGGGTCAATGCGGCAATTTCTTTTTTGCCCAGCAGCCTCGTCATGGCCCATAATCCGACAAAGCCAGCAATCAACTTAATTAATATCGATTCTAATTCCATATGGAACCTCCTTGACACATTATAGAGTTTATAACCCAGATGATTATTAAAGTAACATGCGCGTAAGTGGAATGCTACTGCTAAAGAATATTTGCTGTATGTATGATAAGCTTGAGATGAATTTGAGTTCCAGAGTGAGAAGGAGGTATTAGTTTTGCTTATTTTTGTGATATCCGCATTAGTTATTCTGATTGATCAAGGATCAAAATGGATCGTAAGATCGAATATGCAAGTTGGAGAAACGGTTCCAATCTGGAATCATATTTTGCAATTTACTCATTACGAGAACAGCGGGGCTGCTTTTAGCTCCTTTCAGGGATATGGAAAATATTTTGTGCTTATTGCGGTGGTCTTCGTAGCAGGCTTAATCTATTATCGGCGTAAAGGAGAGATCAAAGGGGTCTTGATGGAGACTGCTGCGGGATTTCTGGCCGGCGGAGCTATTGGCAATGCGATTGATCGTCTGGTGTTCCATAAGGTAACTGATTTTCTGGTCTTTGGGAAGAGCAATGGTATTCTTAATCTGGCCGATGTGGCTATTAATATAGGCGTTATATTGTTTATAATCCATCTACTCAAAGGACAGTTGAAGCTGAAGTTGAAGCCGAAAAGTTAATTAGCGAATCTGTAGGGACAAGTCAATACGCTTGTCCCTTTTTGTATGGATTGTTGACATGTTCTATTCATGTAACTATAATAGTTACAGGTAGGCGGGAGTATTACTGGTTATCGATTTCACTGGATTTAATATACTGAGGAGGAATGGGAAATGAGTAACACGAATGAAGCTGTATTGGTAACAGGTGCAAGCGGGCATTTAGGTCGTGAAGCAGTAGAGTGGTTGCTGGAGAATTATAAAGGTCAGATTATTGCGGTAACTCGTAATCCGGTGACACTGTCAGATTTCTCAGCTCGTGGCGTTGTCGTACGGCAAGCAGATTTTGACCAACCGGATACACTTGATGAAGCTTTCATTGGAGCCAAACGGCTGTTACTTATCAGTACGGATGCTGTGAGTGTGCCTGGGCAACGGTTGCAGCAGCATACGAATGCCGTAGAAGCGGCGATTAAGGCAGGAGTTGAGCATATTGTGTATACCTCTCAGCTTAATCCAGAGCCGGGTACGGAGTCCTTGCTTGGCGGAGATCACTACAGTACAGAAGAGAAAATCAAGAGCAGTGGCTTATCCTTCACGATTCTCCGTAATAATCTTTATGCCGACAATCTGATTCCTTCCTTGCAGCAAGCCGCAGCTAGTGGACAATACGCAGCAGCTACAGGTGAAGGCCAAACAGCTTATGTGACCCGCAAGGATTGTGCAAGGGCAGCAGCAGCGGCACTTGCTTCCTCCTTCACAGGAACCAGAACGATAGATTTAACCGGGGCTGAGTCGCTTTCAGGGACTGATGTGGCTCAAATCGCTAGTGAAGTCATTGGGAAAAGCATTCAATTTGTGCCCTTAACCACAGATCAGCTAGTGGGTATTTTTGAATCGATAGGATTGCCTAATGGTGCGGCTAAGGTTTTTGCTTCCTTAGATACAGCTTCTGCCAAGGGAGAATACGCTGTGGTAACCACTATAGTTCAAGATTTAACAGGCCAGGCACCAGCCAGCCTAAAAGAATTTCTAACAGAGAACCTAGCCGCTTTCACCAGCGCTAGCTAATAATAGAAAATCACTTTATCATTTTATCTAATCAAAGTTATCATTAATTGTAATAGAGCTGCTTAAATCAGGGTAAATCACTTTGATTTAGGCGGTTTTTTCGTATTTTATATATAATATTTCCAATATAAACATTTTATAGTATACTCCGAGCTCGTTGATCGTTTTCACTAATTATGATAGCCTGAACATATGATGAAGTGATATGGAAAAAAACGATTTTATGTTTAGGAGAGGTGGATATTATTGCAACTACAAGTAACGAACAGTCCCTTTAACGAGAGTCAAGTTGAGCTTCTCAATCGCCTTCTGCCGTCCTTAACGGAATCACAGCAGATTTGGCTTAGCGGATATATAGCTGCACTAGGCTGGTCTGCTGCAGTAGCAACGGTTGGAACAGAACTACAAGCACTAGCAAGTCCGACAGTGGCTGGAAGCGTGGAAGTTCTTTCGGCAGCGGGCCAGCTTTCCAAAGAGGTAACCGTGCTTTTTGGTTCCCAAACCGGCAATTGCCAACGTCTGGCTACTAGCTTGTCCCGCAAGCTGGAAGAGCAGGGATTTCAAGTAACCTTAGCTTCAATGAACGGCTTCAAGCCCAATGGGTTGAAGAAACTTGAAAATCTGTTGTTACTGGTAAGTACCCATGGAGAAGGGGAGCCACCGGATAATGCCCGCACCTTCCACGAGTTTCTTTATAGCAAAAGAGCGCCACAATTGGAGAACTTGCGGTTCTCTGTATTGTCTTTGGGAGACACCTCTTACGAGTTCTTCTGCCAGACTGGCAAGGATTTCGATCAACGATTGAGTGAGCTTGGCGCAGAGCGGTTAAGCCCGCGTGTAGACTGCGATTTGGATTATGATGAGCCGGTAGCAGAATGGTTTGCGAGTGTTATAAATGCTTTGAACGGACGCCTGAATGCACCGGCAATAGCAGCAGAGGTGGTTCAGGCTGCTGAAGCCTCAGAGTCACAGGAAACGGAATACTCACGCAATAATCCCTTTAGAGCTGAGGTATTAGAAAATCTAAACCTGAATGGCCGCGGCTCCGATCGGGAGACTCGCCATCTGGAACTATCATTAGAAGGTTCTAATCTGCAATTCGAGCCCGGCGACTCGCTGGGCGTTTATCCTGAGAATCACCCTGAATTGGTCAAAGCTATTATTGAAGCTATGGGCTGGAACCCGGCTGAATCTGTTCCGTTCAATAAAAAAGGCGAAGAAGGCTCCTTGCTTGACGCGCTTTCCTATCATTATGAGATTACGGTATTAACTAAACCATTATTAGAGCAAGCCGTGCAGCTATCTTCCAGCAACGCACTCACCGAACTGTTGGCACCAGGCAAGCAGTCGGAGCTTAAGGAGTATATCCAAGGCCGCGATCTTCTTGATCTGATCCAGGATTTCTCCCCTTGGCAAGTGCCAGCCCGCATCTTTGTAACTATTCTGCGGAAGCTGCCTGCGCGTCTGTATTCAATTGCCAGTAGCTATAGGGCTAACCCGGATGAGGTTCACTTCACCGTGCGTGCTGTACGTTATGAGGCTCATGGTCGTGAACGTTATGGGGTCTGCTCCGTTCATTGTGCAGAACGTGTACCGTCTGGAAGTACCCTGCCAATCTACATCCAGCAGAATCCGAATTTCAAACTGCCGACTAATCCGGATGTTCCTATTATTATGATCGGACCTGGTACCGGTGTAGCTCCGTTTCGTTCCTTTCTGGAGGAACGCGAAGAGCTGGGCGCGGAAGGGAAGACGTGGTTGTTCTATGGAGATCGTCATTTCGTGACGGACTTCCTATATCAGACCGATTGGCAGAGAATGCTTAAAGACGGCGTGCTCAGTAAGTTGGATGTGGCCTTCTCCCGTGACACGGATGAGAAAGTATATGTACAGCACCGCATCTTAGAGAAGAGTCGGGAATTGTATGAATGGCTGCAACAAGGAGCTCATGTCTACATTTGTGGGGATGAGAAGCATATGGCACATGATGTTCATACAGCGCTGATTACAGTGATCCAGCAAGAAGGTGGTCTGTCCCCGGACGAGGCAACAGCATATTTGGAGACTATGCAGCAGGAGTTGCGTTATCAGCGTGACGTGTATTAATCATAGATCAAGTACAAGACAATTACCCCGGGAGGAGATAAGCAACAATGGCGAATAATGAAGTGGTGAAGCCCATCGGCGGGCCTCCTAGTGACGTCGAGCATATTAAGCTAGACAGTAATTACCTGCGGGGAGCGCTTGTTGAGACTTTGAGTAATCCGATTACCGGAGGTTTGCCTGAAGATGATAACAGGTTGTTAAAATTTCACGGGAGCTATATGCAGGATGATCGGGATTTACGGAACGAACGCGAACGGCAGAAGCTTGAGCCTGCCTTCCAGTTCATGCTGCGCGTAGTAGCACCTGGTGGTGTGGCTACACCTTCACAATGGCTGGTAATGGATGATCTGGCCCATAAATATGGCAATGGTACGTTGCGCCTGACGACCAGACAGGCTTTTCAAATGCATGGAGTTCTGAAATGGAACCTAAAAAAGACGATCCAGAGCATTAACGACACACTAATGACGACCTTAGCAGCTTGTGGGGATGTTAACCGGAATGTCATGAGCAACCCGAATCCGTATCAGTCGGAGGTGCATGCAGAAGTCTACGAATGGGCGCGCAGACTAAGCGATCACTTGTCACCGCGTACCCCTGCTTACCATGAAATCTGGCTGGATGGCGAAAAGGTCGTAGACAGCCTGGCAGATGGAGCAGAGGTAGAACCGATTTACGGTCCTGTATATCTGCCACGTAAATTTAAGATTGGCTTGGCGGTGCCTCCCTCTAACGATGTCGATGTATTCTCTCAGGATCTGGGTCTCATCGCTATTCTTGAAGAAGGAAAGCTGGTTGGCTTTAACGTTTCCGTAGGCGGCGGTATGGGCATGACTCATGGGGATACCAGCACTTATCCCCAACTGGGACGTATCATTGGTTTCTGTCGTTCGGATCAGATTATTGATCTGGCTGAGAAGACAGTTACGATCCAGCGCGATTACGGCAACCGTTCTGTCCGCAAGAATGCCCGGTTCAAGTATACAATTGACCGTCATGGGTTGGAATGGTTCGTAAGTGAACTGCATGAGCGCTTGGGCTGGCAGCTTGAAGCCGCACGCGACTATCATTTCGATCATAATGGAGACCGTTATGGCTGGGTGAAGGGCAGCAATGGCCGCTGGAATCTGACGCTATATGTGCAGAGCGGACGAATTCATGACCTTGGCGACTATAAATTAATGACTGGATTGCGGGAAATTGCCAAGATTCATACCGGTGATTTCCGCCTGACGCCAAACCAGAATCTGATCATCGCCAATGTGACCAGTACCAAGAAACGCAGGGTCGTTGAACTGGCCCAGCAATATGGGCTTACGGATGGTGCGCAGTTCTCTGCTTTGCGGCGCAGTTCGATGTCCTGTGTGGCGTTGCCAACCTGTGGACTGGCTATGGCTGAAGCTGAACGTTATCTTCCGGCTCTGCTTGATAAGCTGGAGCTGATCATAGACGAGGCAGGTCTGCGTGATAAAGAGATTGTTATCCGCATGACAGGCTGCCCTAATGGATGTGCAAGACCGGCTTTAGGCGAGATTTCCTTCATCGGGAAGGCTCCTGGTAAATATAATATGTACCTGGGAGCCGGCTTTACAGGTGACCGATTAAATAAGATCTACAAGGAAAGTATTGATGAGCAGGAGATCCTTGATACGCTCGGACCGATTATCCATCGTTATGCGAAGGAACGTCAGCAGGATGAGCATTTTGGTGATTTTGTGATCCGTACGGGGTATGTTCAAGCGGTCACTTCAGGAACTAATTTTCATGCTTGATTGAATATGTATGGATATAATCAAGTGGTATATACGAAGACCCGGATGTTCTGACCGGGTCTTCGTTGTGTACCAAGACTATACAAGAATAAAGAATTTTCATGATTTATTTGGATTTCTGACGTTTTTCTTACATAATATAGAGGAGTACCAAAAAAAACATAAAAAGAGCCATTATATTAAGTAATGTGTTCTGCACAGAAGAGGCGAAGTTATGATTATCATGAAAACGATGGAAGAGATCGAAAAAATGCGGGCTGCAGGAAAGATTCTGGCTGAATGCCATCGGCAAATCGAGCAAATGTTGAAACCTGGGATTACGACTTGGGAGATTGACCAATTTGCCGAGAAATTTATCCTGTCTCAAGGGGCGACTCCAGAGCAAAAGGGTTATAACGGCTATCCGTTTGCTACCTGCGCATCAGTGAACGATGTAATATGCCACGGGTTCCCGAAGCAGGAACCCCTTAAAGACGGAGATATCGTTACTATAGACATGGTAGTGAATCTAAACGGTTGGCTGGCTGACTCAGCCTGGTCTTACGGGATTGGAACAATCAGTGATGAGGCAGCCAAATTGCTGCTTACAACCAAGGAGTCTATGTTCAAAGGAATTGAACAGGCGGTTGCCGGCAACCGTATTGGCGATGTTGCTCATGCCATACAGGTATACGCTGAATCTAACGGCTTCTCTGTTGTACGCGACTTTATCGGACACGGTATCGGTTCGGATATGCATGAAGCACCAGAGGTTCCTCATTACGGACCGGCAGGCAAAGGACCACGCCTGAAAGAAGGCATGGTATTTACCATTGAGCCTATGCTGAACACCGGAAGTTACCGGACCAAGGTTGATGGTGACGGCTGGACGGCCCGTACCATTGATGGAGGCTTGTCGGCACAATATGAGCATACCTTAGCAATTACTCCACAGGGAACAATTATTCTAACAGAGCTGTAAAAGCTGATTATCCCTTAATAGATCACTGAAATACTGTGTGGCTTCGGCCCGATTAATCGTATTCATGCCTGGGCATGATGCGGGAAATCGGGCCGATTTGTATTTATAGAGTTACGTTTAATCCGTTATATTCCTCGTGTAATATTCAATAATATCTTTCCTGCGGATAATCCCGAGAAACACTCCAGAATCATCGATGACCGGAACAAAATTTTGATCCGCAGCCAAAGTGAGCATATCCTCCATTTGTGCGTTAATCAATACACTTTCATTATGAACATGCTTCTGGATTTCACTCACCATAACTTCCTGCATATTGTCAAAGGTTAGACCGGGTGTCTTTCTGAGCATCCATAACAGATCGCCTTCCGAGAGTGTACCAATATACTTTGCTTCAGCGTCAATAATGGGAATCGCCGTGTAGTGATGTTGTTCGAGCTGCTCCAAGGCCTGTAGCATAGACATCGAGGATGTAATGAAGGCCACTTGATCCTTAGGTAATAAAAAAGATGATATTTCCATAGGTTTTAGCTCCTTTAAACTAAATATTATTATGACTAATCTTACCATCAAACCTTATGGTGACCTATTATACAATATTGTAACCGCTTAAATGTAAATTTTAAATTAAATTGTTGTCATCTTAGTAGAGATATGTTAGATTGTTGTAGCTAGCTGACCAGATTCAAAATTTAGTCAATTTTCCGGCAGTTTAGAAAGAAGGGGTTAGAATTATGTCCATAGATCGCAAATCGTTAATCTTAACAGCAGCGACGCAATCCTTTGTGCAATTTGGTTATAAAGCAACCACAATGGACCAAGTGTCCAGAATCGCTAATGTGGGTAAAGGAACGATCTATACGTTCTTTAAAACCAAGGAAGATTTGTTTGAGGAAATTCTGGACAAGGCCTATCAAGAGTTAACTTCGCTGTCAGTAAGGGTGAAGTGAAACCTTGCGATTCAAGTATTACTGCCTTTATGATCCTGCGTTTATATTTGGCATTGACTACTGAATGGAATAAAACGCACGAACCGCTGAATAAAGACCAAATTAAAGATCATATGAGTTTATTTATTTCGAATGGTATTTTGAGTAGCTCTGAATAATTCCGCCTGCAAAGGCTTTTTTTAATAAAATAATGACCGTATTACGCATACAGTCAACTATTCATTTTCAACATAAAGGGTGTGTAAGGATGAAAGTATTTCGCATTTTTTGGAAGGTATGTTCGAACAGGTAGATACGATATCAGCAGGGCTAGGGGAAGCGGGCAATGGCGCGACGGAGTTGACGGAAGGGGCAGGCAAGCTGAAGGATGGTTTGTCCACCCTGAAGGAGAATTTAAACAAGCTTTCAACAGGTACAACAGGTCTTGCAAGCGGATTGAAGCTACTGTATAACGGCGCTGTATAGTTAAAGTATCCTTCAGGCGCTACTTTCAGATATTGTACTAATATATGTGCTGAAGCTTGAGGTGCACAACGTGGTACTGTTCTTCCTCTTCACCTTAATCGTCAGCTTTACCTTTAGTATGATTGTCCAGACTCTTGTCACTTGGCTGGACAATCCAGAAAGGTTCCTAGCGATCGTATTGATGATATTCCAGCTGACTTCGAGTGCGGGTACATTCCCGCTGGGACTGTTGCCAACGTGGATGTAGAAGATCAATCCTTTACTTCCCATGACGCACAGCATCGTAGGTTTCAAAGCGATCATAGGGAGCGGAGATTACGCATTAATGAGAGAACAGATCCTGTATTTGCTTATGGATGCGGTGATATTCCTTGCGCTTACGTTCTTATATTTGTCTTTCAGGTTCCTAAACGTAACCCTATTACAGCTGAAGAACTAACAGCATAATGAAGTTTAAGTCATTGAAGGCGACTCGTTAAGAGTCGTCTTATTTTGAATATAATTTTGAAAGTACAGTATGGGCTCGTCGTTGACATTAATTAAACGATCATTTATCATAATCTTATGAGACATAAGGATGATTCTAAGAACGAAGCGATTTTTCAAGCCACTATGGAGTTAATAAACGAAGTTGGACTCTCGGACATTTCAATGTCCAAGATCGCTAAGCGAGCGAATCTTTCTTCAGCGACAATTTACGTCTATTTTGCGAATAAGGAGGACATGCTCGTCAAACTTTATATCAATGTTAAGGAGAAGATGAGCAGACAAATGATTCATGAGCTTGATGACAGCTTATCCACACAAGAGTTATGTGAGCGGTTTATGAGGAACTCAATGAAGTTCATACTGGACAATAAAGATTATTTTATGTTTTTGGAGCAGTTTTCAACCTCGCCGCTCATGGACAAATTATGTCTTGAAGATACAGCGACGATGTTCATCCCTTTGCATGAGTTCATAGAGAAGGGTAAACAGAAAGGTGACTTAAAGCCACTAGATACAGTATTTTTGCTGACTTATTGTTACTTTCCTGTCACACAGTTGGCGAAGGCCCATTTCAAAGGACGGTTCGAAGCTAATGAAGATCGCTTGCAACAAATTATTCGGATGAGCTGGGATGCTATCAGATTGTGATACGATCGGGAGCTAGACACTAACTAAGAGTTGGTGTCTTTTGTTTATTCAGTTTTATAAATACAGAGCGTAATACAGGAGAGATACTGTGACTAATAAGATTATTGCGGATCGCCGCCTAAATAACCTGCTTATTGCTAGCTCCAAATTCCTGCGGCCTGAACAAGTTGTGCAGAAATTGGGTGCTCTGCAGGCGCAAGATTATATGCAGGTGATGTGGGCGATTGGTTTGCGTACACCCTCTGCGTCATTAACGGATATAGAGCGTGCAATAGCCGATCGCAAAATCGTTCTTACGTGGACGCTGCGTGGTACGATTCATTGTGTGCCGTCCGAAGATGTGAAATGGATGCTGCAGCTTGCAGGATCGCGCGTTGTGGGACAGGCCAAGAGCAGACTGGCTCAATTGGGGCTGGATACTAGAACGTTGGAGCATTGCCGGGAAATCATTTATGACGCATTAACAGGTGGGCGGCAGGTAGATCGTTCGGATCTGCTGCAACTGCTGGAGGATGCGAGTATCAGCACTGCAAGCCAACGTGGCTATCATATTTTGTGGCATTGTGCTTATCATGGTCTGATCTGTTTTGGGCCGGTGAATGGCAAGCAGCAAACTTTCGTGTTGCTGGACGAGTGGGTGCCCCATTCCCGTGACCTTTCTTTTGAGCAATCATTAGCAGAACTGGCGTTACGATATTTTAAAGCTCACGGGCCAGCGACCATTAATGACTTTGCTTGGTGGGCAGGCATAACACTTACAGATGCCAGAAGAGGTCTCGAAACAGTGAAAGGGGAACTCTTCTCCGAACAAATAGAAGGCCGCGAATATTGGATGACTACAGTCTCGGTAGCACAATCTTCTGATGATTTTGGTGTCTATCTGCTGCCGGGATTTGATGAATTTATTCTTGGTTATAAAGACCGCAGTGCTGTTCTTAAGCCGGAGACAGCTCCCCGGATTGTCCCTGGTAATAACGGTGTGTTTATGCCAACCCTTGTTGTGGACGGTCAAGTCATCGGGATATGGAAACGAACCTTTAAGAAAAAAGGGCTTGAGTTTGTGATTAGCCCTTTCGAACAGCTTGGTGACAATGAAGAAAGAGTGCTGCGGGCTGCTGAACGGTATGCTACCTTTATAGGGCTTCCGTTACTGAAGATTGACTTTGCTGACAGGGCATAGACGGGCAATAAGATTAGAGACCAATAGACTCAAGGGAGAAAATATGGATATCTATGGGTGTGACTTCAGCGGGGCCAAGAACCCGGAGGGAAAGATTTTTGTTACAAGAGGCAAGCTTATAGGAAATGAATTATCTATAGAAGAAGTCATCAGCTGCGAGGATCGCTTGGATTTATTGTACTTGATAAAGAAGACCTCAGCACCTTGGGGATTGGATTTCCCTTTTGCTATTCCTATGCATCACTTGCAGAGTCACTATTCCTCCTCGTGGGCAACATTTATTCAAGAAGCTTATAGCGATACAAGAGAGCAGTTTAAGAGTCGATTTGGAACAGTACATAGTGGTAAAAGTGATATAGATCTTAGGGAAACCGATATTGCCGTGAATGGAAAAAGTCCAATATCTGCAACACCAATCGCTATGAATGGGATGTTATACGGTGGACGCAAGCTACTATTTAATTTGCAAAAGGAAGTTTCTATTTATCCGTTTACGTCATATAAAAAGGAGGGTTCGCATCTGTATGAGGTTTATCCAAGCCACCTGTGGAAAACCTTGCACCTCAAAAGTAATGATGCAGCTACATTTGAAGCTATGAATGCTAACTTCAAAACACAAATAGATAAAAGCTTTAACCTTTCTATTACCCCGCAAGCTATACAAGGAACGCTTAATGCAAATGGAGAGCCGAATCTTCACGGAATGGATTCTATCATGGCTTGTATTGTGATGGCTTATTGCATTTTTAAATACGATATAGACAATAACTGGGAGGGTTGTCCCTCATTTGCCACGGAACAGGAATGGGATCACAGTTCGCAGGAAGGATTAATTCTTAGAGTGAAGTGAATCTGTCTGTTATAATTGAAAAGATTCTGATACTTGATAAAGGATGTGTTTATGCTTGGAGAATTATACCGAATTAGCAGAGCAAATACTTCAGCAAGAAAGCGATTTACAGTTCGTCGAGTTTAGTAATCAATCAGCAATTCAAATTGGAAATGCTATTCTGGAAAGAGCAACGAATGGGGATAAGCTAATCGCTGTTGATATTAGAAAAAATGGACAAGTGCTGTTTCATGCGAAAATGGAAGGAACCGGACCTAACAATGATCGCTGGATTGATCGCAAAATCAATGTCGTCAATCATTTTGGACATAGCTCCTATTACATGCATGTACTATATAAATCATGGAACACCACGATTGAGGAGAGTGCATTCGTAGATCCCATGGATTATGCGGCCGAAGGCGGAAGCTTTCCTATAATTATCAAAAATGTTGGACATATCGGAACAATCTCCGTATCGGGTCTAGAGGGTCATGAAGATCATGGGTTGATCATCGCTGTGTTAGAGGATTTTTTGAAATGCTGATCACTGTAGCTATGATCGTTAAGAATGAATCGCGGTAGTTCCGAGGAATCGCCTAGTATTTTGGAGTGATAGTATCCCGGTATTACCGGGATACGCTGCAGTAAGATCGCACGATCATTCTCACTAATGATAGGTGCGGATAATCTTCAACTTGGCGAAAGCCAAGATGGAAAAAAGCAGAAGCAAAATTCCAAGTGAGCTCATAATTGAACGGGGTCCAAATATATCGGAATAATACGAAACGATAGCCAGACCCACCGAGGGAGCTACGCTCATAATGGACCCTAACACCCCGAATACCCTGCCCTGAAGTTCTTCGGAAACTTCGAGCCTAAGAATAATATTGATCAGCAGTGTACAGAACGAGAACATAAAGCCGATGAGAAGAATCACGGGAATAGCTACAATAGCAGTGTTAATTAATGATAACAGTATATACATAGGACCGATCGTCAACAAACTAGCAATGACCACCCCACCCCGATTTTTAATGCGATAACCCCATAGCAGGATAATACCCGAACCGATCATATAACCAAGCGGAATACAAGATTCCATGAGACCAAATTGAAACGGATTGGCTTTCCAGACTTTAACGGCCATCACTTGAGTAAGCATTAAGGATGGCATAAAGAAAAGGGTAAGCGTAGGCAACATGATCATAATGGCTTTGGCAAACGGAAATCTCCAGATATAGAGAATGCCAGCGATCAAATCGTCGATAAATTTCTTTTTTTCTTTCGGCGAATGATTGATACTCGATGGCGACGGAAAAGATCCAGCGCTAAGAACGAGAAGGAAGGAGATCAGAAAGGTAACCCCATCCAGAATAATAGCGTCAGCTGCGCCGAAAGTGGCCACGAAAATCCCCCCAGCCGAGAATCCGATCGTTCGGCAAATGTTCTCCGAAAGATTAATCAGACCCACTGCTTTTTGAATCTGTTCTTTGCCGACAACATTGATAATAGATGACTGATAGGCAGGAGATTGAAATAATGCCGATGTGGTAATTAGCCCGGTCAACAAGGCCACGACAACAAAAGGAGACAATGGTAAGGAAATAAAAAATGCCAATACCAGAACGAATCCAAAACTGATCAGATCAGTAATCAACATGATAGTTCTGCGATTGATCCTGTCTGCAAACGTGCCGGCTATAGATCCAAGGAAGGAGCTGAGCAAAAGATTCGTCACTGTAACAACAGCCATCAATTTGGCACTGCCGGTTGTCTGAAGGATCCATAAGCTTAAGGCGATACTGTGAAAGGTGTTGCCAAACAGAGAAATGGAGTAAGAGCAGAGAAGCAGCAGGAATTGCCTGTTTCTCCATACCGTAGGGTAGGACTGAACGGCAGCTGGGTTTTGGCTTGTTAAAAGTGGTTCTTGCAATGTAATTCCCCCTCAACTTAAACGTTTAAGTTACAGTGAAAAAAATTATTTAATATAATATCTATTTATAGCTTGAACCGAATAATCGACATTCTGCAATAGATCCTCCATCAATGCAAATGCAGCTGCAGCCTTGTCTTCTTTGAATACAATTTTATGAGTGATCTCTGTCAAAATTTCCGGACAAGAACAGGTACAAATAACACTGATGTGCTCGAATACACCAGCTTTCTCAATGTGATTACCTATAAATTCATTGATAACTATAGCCTTTTTGTACGTATTCCGGTTTAAGACCGCGTTCAGCTCATCCAGGTCATGAATGATGAAGATTGCCTCTTGGGGCAAGGGGATATCAGCCATAATTGCCAGAGTTAAGGCGGAATTATTGTAAGACTCCATGATTAAGCATGTCTGAGCAGGGCCTTCCAGCAGGGCTGCTTGCAGCACTGAGTGGTAATCGAAGAGGACTTGTTTAAACAACTTATCCTCAATGAGGCTGTCGATCAAGATCAAGGGAACACCTTCAATGAAATGTGTAGAGATGGAGTAGAAGGCATCATCCTTCACATCTATTAGAAATACAGCCTCCAGCTTCCTTTCTACGATGATATCCAGGGAAGGATGATCTGCGTCCAAAGTATATAGAAGTGTATGGTAGCCAGCTTTTGTTAAGTATCTCTCCAAAGCCTCAATAAATGAAAAATAATTATGGCGCTTCCAAAAGGGCATGTTCGCAGAGGTGTTTATAAGAACCCCGACGAGTCCCGTTTTCTTCTTGCTGAGTGAGCGAGCCGCCAGATTTGGGATGTAATTGAGTTCTTTTACCAACTGCATGATTTGACATCGCGTTTTCTCCGGGATCGTCTGGTTCTCAACATTGTTAAGAACATAGCTTACAGTTGCTACAGAAACATTAGCCTCACGTGCGATATCCTTCATGGTTATCTTTTTCAATGTAAGAGTCTCCCTAGTATATTTAATATTACTAAAGATTAACATTTCATTCGAGAAAGAGTCAAGAGATCAAGTAAAGCTCCGAATCTAGTATTTTTATCGTGGATATTGATATATTTGGGAATATATTGTAATCTTAGCTTAATCGGTTAAGTTAACTCACTTTAAGAAGTAGGAGGCTTATATAAATGCAAAATGTTGCATTATATCCGTTCAATAAAATCACACAAGGCATTATTCGGTTTAGGGATTTGACAGACTTTTCCGTGAAAGTTGTAATTGATTTTGTTCTCCATCAGGATAGCGATGCGGGGCAGCTTATTGAAGACAGGAGGGTGACTGTGATCACTGGGCATTATCCAATGACAAGGACGGCGGTCTCCAAACATCTGCATATTTTGGAAGAAGCAGGGCTTCTCAAGGAGCGAAAGGTCGGCCGCGAAACGCGTTATAGCTTGGTGCTTGGCCCGCTTCAGGATGTGCAATCATGGCTGGTTTACTTCGAAAGATTCTGGGATAACAAGCTGAATGTGCTGAAGCATCTCGTAGAGAGCCCCGCAGACGATCCTGTCCAAGACTAAGCATACAAAAGGACTGCCATCTGGCAGTCCTTTAATTTAAATTATAATATATTACATGGTTTATATAAAGTTACATTCCGAACTCACCAGTGTCATAACTAAGCTGCCACTCTATGCCAAATTTATCCGTAAGGCTCCCGTAGCATTTACTCCAAAAGGTTTCTTGAAGTTCCATCCCGACCTTGCCGCCTTCTTTGAGCTTAGGAAACCAGGCTTTGATCTTTGCCTCATCCGCAGTGACCAATGACAAGCTGATATTGTTGCCTTGAATAAATGGCATGCCAGGAAATACATCAGAGAACATGACGTTGCTTCCATCAATGTTTAGCCGAGTATGCATGACTAAGGATTTCGCTTCTTCAGGCAGCGGGTATTCCGGGTTGGGCGGGCTTTCTCCAAAGGTCATGATTTGCGGTTGTCCTGTTTCAAAAACCTGTGCGTAGAATTCCACGGCTTCACGACAGTTACCGTTAAAATTGACATAAACATCTACTGACATTTACTCACTCCTACAAAGTTATTTTTGGACAAGGGTTCATTTCCAATCTATAGCATTTCCCGCTCAATGGCAAATCATTAATATGCCTTTCTTTTGAGCTGTACTTTAAAATGTGGGATAATAGGTTATATTGATTTGAAGGGTGAGAAGTGAGATGAACTATCCGTTTGCTATTGGGCCTATTATAGTACAAGATTTCAGCAGTGAAGATGAGCTCATTGATAGATGTAAGGAATGGAATCTATTGTCCAATACAGCTACCAAGCCCAAAACATATCTGTATAAGGGGTATGGCTTGATTTTACCTTGCGAGATTGTGGGTTATGTGGATAACATGACGGTTGTTGTGCAATTTGAAAATAACCAGCGGCATTGCATTCACCCGTCGTATCTAAAAGAAATGCAAACGGCTGGTTTTGGACAAAGAGGCGCCACAGCTTCTGACTCAGCAGACCCCGTTGACATGTTAGAGTTGTCTGACGACGTAGAAGAGGAAATAGCTGAGGTAGTAGAAGTAGCGAAAGTAGCGAAGGAAATACCCGGAAAACCTGCAAAAGCTAAGAAGCAAGTTGTGGAGTTACCTGAAGATAAATTACAGATGACGGCGATCGTAAAGGAGTTTGCGACAGTGCCTAATCATTTCTCCGATAATGATGATGAAGTGATCATTTATGGGGGAGTATCCGTGGAAGGTCAGGAGCTTGCGATTGATGAAGTCTGGTCAAGCCATAGTGCAACGCTAAAAAAACTGGAACTTCAGGTGGGGGACCGAGTCTCTTTTGAAGCAAAAGTAGTGGCCAAGAAGCTCACTCAACATCCAGTGAAATATAAAATTAATAATCCAGCAAAAATGAAAAAAGTATGATCATTTGCAATAGGATTCGTCCCAAGACACTGACCCCCCGTCAGTGTCTTTTTCCTCATATAATGTTTTACCTCAAGGGCAATCTGCAAGCAGGAAAAAACTGAGCGGATATCGAATGTTACATATTTAATATATACAAATTTCGACTTCGAAAAATAAATTACTACATATTGTTAACGAACATATAATTTGGTATTTAGAGGAGTCAAAAGATGATGAAATCCTGGAAAAAAAAGTTTATTCTTATTCTAACCTTTGGTTTAATCTTTATCCTGCCATTGATTGGAAGTCTGGTTAAATGGGGTGGCTTGCCAGCAGGTTATGGTGATTTTCCGGCGCAAAAAGTTGAGAATGACCCGGGATTTAGTTTACTATATTTCTCTTTAGCGGTCATTGTGGCATTGTTCATTACGTTGTTTTTGGTCTTTCCGAAGCTTTTTGGATTTAAAAATATTCCTGAATCCAGTACGGAGCCGAAACTCAAGACAGAATTTCCCGTCTGGTTCTGGTGGAGCTTGCCCGTGCTTGGAATTAGCTGGTTTTTAATGTGGGCACGAATCAAGGTACATATATCTCTGGAATATTATACATTTGTCCCGTTATGGTGGGCTTTTATCTTGATTCTAGATGGAATTGTCTATAAACGGACTAACGGATTCTCTCTTGTCTCCAAGAAACCACACATCATGCAACTGCTGGCTGTTGTTTCCTGCTTCAGCTGGTTTGCCTTCGAGTTTCTAAATTTCTTTGTCATTGAGAACTGGTATTATCCCAACAATGAAGTGTTCTCTAACTTTGGAAATGTGTTTTGGTTCTCCTTGTCCTATACCACTGTTCTACCGGCGATTGTGGAATGGTATTTGCTATTGAAGACGTTCAAACTATTTAGAAATCGCTATCGCAACGGTCCCAAATTGTCTGTGTCCAGAACCTTTCTGCTGATCTATTATGTGATAGGGCTAATTCTGGCTTTTGGAATGGGGTACTATCCATATTTGCTCTTCTGGGTACTATGGGTTGCTTTGGTTCCCATGCTCTCCGCCGCCATGGCTCTGACTGGTTACTGGACTCCATTTACTCCGATTAAAGATGGCGATTGGTCCAAAACTGTTTTATTCGCTCTAGCCACCCTGTGTAACGGTTTCTTCTGGGAGTTCTGGAACTTCGGAAGTGAATGGTTCCACGACTCCATGCCTACTAACCCGAACTATTGGAAGTATTCTGTTCCTTATCTTGATAAGATACATATTTTCTCGGAGATGCCCCTATTAGGTTACTTCGGGTATCTGTTTTTTGGAATTAACTGCTGGATTATCTGGTTGATTGCCGCATATGTTTTTGATTTTGATGCTGATTTTGAAGTAAAGGGATAGAACAGCTAAAGGTGGAATGGGTATGATTGCCATTGATAATTATCAAATACTGGAGACCTTTTCGGATCATTGCGGAAAATCGGTCTACAGATGCAGGGATGCCATTTCTCAGGAAACGTACATCTTAAAAGTATTAAAATCGGAATTTGCCGGACACGAAGAGGTTATGCGCTTTAAGCAGGAATATAAAATGCTTAAAGAGCTGAGTGAAAGTGACCAGGGAGTGATTAAACCCTTTAAACTGGAAGAACAAAATGGCTTTTATTTCATGGTACTGGAGGATATTCGCGGTCGGTCGCTAAAAAGAATTATGGCTGATGAAAGGCTCGATTTGGATACTCTTTTGAAGTTCACCATCAAGCTTGTTGAAATCTTAGGGGCCGTACATGAACAGAATATTATTCATAAGGACATTAAACCTTCCAATATTATCTGGAATAGAGAACAAGATGTGGTTCAGGTAATTGACTTTGAACTTGCGGTAAAACTAACCAAAGAAAAACAGGAATTTCAAAATAGTGGTGTAATGGAAGGTAGTCTGCTATATATTTCTCCTGAACAAACGGGCAGAATGAATCGGAATGTAGATTACCGGACGGATTATTATTCTCTGGGTGTATGTTTGTATGAGATGGTGACGGGGATCAAACCGTTTGAATCAGAAGAGATGCTGGAGCAGATTTATTCCATTATTGCCAAAGAAGCAATATCGCCTGTTACAGTAACTGATGGTAAGGTTTCCAAATCTCTATCCGCCATTATTATGAAACTTTTGGAGAAGTCATCCGAAGACAGATATAGAAGTGCCTACGGAATTAAAGCCGATTTACAGAAATGCCTTGCGGGGCATGAGGATTTTGAGATTGGCATAGAGGACAGACTAAATATTTTTCAGATTCCACAGACCATATACGGCAGGGAAGAGGATATGAAGGTTCTGGTCGATGCCTTCCGAAGAAGTCTCAGGAGCAATCCACAAATTATGCTTGTCTCTGGTGATGCTGGTGTTGGCAAAACTGCAATGGTACATGAGCTACATAAATATATTAGCCAGGAAAAAGGGTTGTTTGCGGAAGGGAAGTTTGACCAATTCAATAAAAACATTCCTTACAGCGCGATCATTCAGGCTTTCCGAAGGTTGATTAGCCAGCTCATGAGTGGTTCAGATGAAAAGTATAAGAGTAGTGTGAAAACATCTTTAAAAAGGGCTCTGAACGGAAATGGTACGTTAATCACGGGCCTCATTCCCGAACTTGAGAAATGGATTGGTATTCAGCCGGAAATCGAGCATTTGAATCCCGCAGAAGAAACCAATCGTTTTTTCATGACTTTTGCTCATTTTATTGAGGGTATTTCCGCTCTTGAAAAGCCCTTGGTCTTATTTCTGGATGACGTTCAGTGGGCCGATGTGTCCACCATGCAGCTGGTACAAAAATTGGTTCTCGATAATCATTTGCAAAGATGCTTTATTATATGTTCTTATCGCCAGGATGAGATTACCCAAGGCCATCCTCTGTTTATCTCTATGGAAAAAATTGAAGCAAGCAGGGAAGTTGGGCAGATTAGGTTGAATTCTCTGTCCGCACGTAATGTGGAAAGCTTAGTGGCGGATACACTATTCACCGATTCCAGCAGGGTAAAGGAACTCGCAGAGATTATTTACATAAGAACCAAAGGGAACTCTTTCTTCGTAAATGAGTTTTTCAAGGACCTATATAGAAACGGATATGTATTCTTTGATGATCTGCAGGGTGTCTGGAACTGGGATCTGGATCAAATCATGAATTTGCATGTCAATGACAACATTGTCGATTTTCTGATGCGGAAACTGAAGAATATGCCGGAGGATGTTCGGAAGATTATGATGTTGGGTGCAGCCATCGGCGATAAGTTTGATTTCAATCTGCTCTCTTTGATTGGAGAAGAAGAAAGAGAATTTATTGCCGGGTCCTTAATAAAAGCTGTGGAAGAAGATATCCTCATTCCGACGGAT
Organism: Paenibacillus monticola; assembly: GCF_009664975.1. Lineage (GTDB taxonomy): Bacteria > Bacillota > Bacilli > Paenibacillales > Paenibacillaceae > Paenibacillus_AQ > Paenibacillus_AQ monticola. The sequence goes on along the minus strand of NZ_WJXB01000003.1, from coordinate 45,877 downwards.
TCTAATTACTCCATGTTATCTGCTTTGATAGAGGAAAAAGAAGAGGTTGCGGAGCGGCTGCATATTCGCTTCAGATTTCAACATGACCGGATTCAGCAGGCTTTCTATCAGATGCTTGATACTGAAACAAGCAAACAGCTGCACCTGACGATTGGAAGACTGATGCAGAAACATCTGTCTCCTGAAGAAACAGAAGAAAAAATAGTGGATATTGCTACACATATGAATAAAGGAATCCAGTACATCAGCGAAAAAGATGAAATTACCCAAGTTATTCAGCTTAACCTGAAGGCCGCCAGAAAGGCAAAGGCCGCCTTTGGCTATGATTCGGCGTTTGTTCTTTTGGAGGCGGTACTGAGCCTTTTGACGACAGAGAACTCCTGGCTAGAAGATGAGCGGCAAACTGCAGAAATCTATCAGTTATACTCCGAATGCGGATATCTCACCCAGCATATTGAAGCCGCTGATCGGACTTGTGCAGTACTGCTTAGGCATACACATAATAGCTTCGCCATTGCGCAGATCTACGAAATGCAGGCTAATCATTATACTTATCTGGGAATGATGAAGGAATCGATAAACTCCGGTAGGTTGGGACTGCAGGCATTAGGGATTAAGATCCCGAAGAAGGTCGGAATGCCACTCGTTCTAAAGGAATTCATGAAAGTAAAAGCCAGCCTGAGAGGAAGAACTCTTGAGGAGATTCTGGCGAAACCGGAAATTACGGACCCTGAAGTAAGGCTCATTATGAGACTGTTGATCAACTTTATTCCGCCGACCTTTATCTCGGGAGAAACCGCACTCTTTGGTTTTGTGGTACTGAAAAAGGTTGGTTTGACATTGAAATACGGGAATTCTCCCGAATCTGCCCTTGCTTTTATCGGTTATTCCATATTGCTTTCTGGATTTGGCGACCTCAAAGGAGCCTTCGATTTCGGCAGGCTGGGCCTCAGGATAAACGATAAATTTAATGATCTGCAGTGGAAGGGGGCGGCGCATGTATTATACACGCTATTCTGTCACACTTGGACTGAACCTTGGGACACGTTGCAGGACTTGTACAAAACTTCTATTGAATCTAGCCTGAGAGCTGGGGATTGGCTATATCTTGCCCACTCTTGTTTTTATGTGAATCTCTGGAATCCGACAATGGACATCGCTACCAATCTTCAGGAAAGCGGCAGAACCATTGCCATGATCGAGAATACCAAATACAAGGAAGCTTTAGCCACAGCCAAGTTAGCCAGGCAGCAGCTTCTCGGTCTGGCCGGTGAACTTGCGGACAACCGTTCTTTTAATGACGCCGATTTCAATGAAGAGGCTTATGTAAGGCAGCTTGAAGAGGCGAAGTACTATTCAGGGATCGCTATTTATTATATTTACAAAATGAAACTGCTATTCACCTATGAAAGCTATAAAAGTGCGTTAGTGTATATCGATAAAGCCTATAAAATTATAGGTACCCTTGCCGGTTCAGCCTTTATGGAGGAGTTCGCGCTGTATACATTCCTGAACCTGGCATATTGCTATAAGGACTTAAGTGCGATGGATCAAGTCAAAGCAAGGACAAGAATGCGGAAAGAATATGGCAGGGTGAAGAAATGGGCGAAGCATAACCCGGGAAATTTCAAGCAGCATGAGTATCTGCTGCAAGCAGAATGGGCAAGAATCTCTGGGAAGCAAGAGTTGGCTGGCAGATTCTATGATCTGGCGATCGAGACCAGCGAACAAGGCGATTTTGTCAGGTATAAGGCACTGACGAATGAGCTGGCTGCAAAATTTTACTACAACAAGAATTTCAAGGAGTTTGCCACCTATCTACTCAGACAGGCACTTTACTACTATTCCGTTTGGGGGGCCAAAGGAAAGATCAGGCATTTGAATGAGCAATATCCGGACACCGTGAACCAAATAGTCAACAAGCAATTTTTGCACGGGAGAACCATCACGGATTTTACGGAAAATATCGATTTAAATTCGATGATTATGGCTTCGCAGGCGATATCGAAGGAAATTGAGTTAAACAACCTGCTGGAAGCGTTAATGGAGATCGTGATTAAAAATGCCGGAGCCCAAAGAGGCTGCATTCTGATGAGATCCAGCTCCAGCTTGCTTGTAGAGGGTGAGTATAAATCGGAAGAGGACAAAGTAACTGTACTGATGCATGAGAATGTACAGTTTAACAATTTACCGGAGTCCATTTTAAAGGCAGTAGAGGAAAGTAAGGAATCCTTAATTTACAATGATGCTTTTTCCGAAACCCACTTTGTCAACGATCCCTATATTGTGAAATTTCGACCGAAATCGCTGGTCTGTATGCCATTGCTTAATCAAAACAAAGTCATAGCTATCATCTATCTGGAGAATAATCTGGTGACAGGTGTATTTACGAAAGAGCGGATGAGAATTATTAATCTTTTGTCAAGGGAAATGGTTTTTTCACTCGAGAACGCCAGCCTGTATTCTGACCTGGAACGTTCTGAGGAGAAGTACCGTGAACTTGTAAACAATATGGTGGACGGTATATTTATTGCTCAAGATGAGAAGTGCATGTATGTGAATACGGCCTTGGCTCAGATGTTGGGTTATGAAATGGAAGAGATGCTCGAACAGCCTTTCCGGAATTTTGTTAGTCCCGACGATCGTGATCAAATTATGCACTATTACGAGAGAAGAGTTGAGGGCAAGAACGCTCCCATCGAGTATGAAACAAAGTTAATCCATAAGGATAAAATTCAGGAAGTTGTTGTGATTCATAAGGTGACCTTAATCAATTATAGGAATAAACCGGCTATTCAGGGAACCGTAAAGGATATTACCGAGCGGAAGAAGGCGGAAGTAGAACTTAAGCGCCATAAGGAACATCTGGAAGAGCTGGTGGGAGAGCGCACCCGTGAACTGGAACTGAACAATGAGGAGCTAAATAAATACATTCAGTTGATCGAGAAGATATCCATTACCGATGAGCTGACAGGCCTCTACAATCGAAGACATTTCAATAAAATATTCCAGGAAGAAGTAGAAAAAGCCGCTAGCGAAAGGGAATATCTGACCTGTATCATGCTCGATATTGACCATTATAAAAAATATAATGATACGTATGGTCATTATGAGGGCGATGAGGTATTACGCAAGCTTGGCAAAAAAATCAAAGAGCTTGCCGGGCCAGCCGATGATTTCGTGTTTCGATTAGGTGGAGAAGAGTTTGGGTTGATTATCACGGGGATCACTCAGGAAGAGTCCTATGAATATGCCGAAGGAATTAGAAGAAGTATTGAAAGTATGGGCATTGAGCATGCAACAAGCCCCTCATCCGGGGTTATAACGGTTTCCGTGGGTGTTGCTGCGGTGAAGGTTGATGGCCTCAGAGAAGAGGATATCTACAAGCTGGCTGATGAAGCTCTTTATCAATCCAAAACAAGCGGCAGGAACCGTGTGACTTTATTTGAAAATTGATTATATCCTGTTAACTTAGAAAAGCTGTCCTCTCTGTAGAAACTTCTACATAGGGGACAGCTTTTCTTGTGAGGCAACGAAATTGTTACGCTGGTAGGGGTAATTCCTCCGGTATTTGCAGATACTTGGTTAAAACAGATTTGGGAGGCAGCTCTATGAAGTCGGAAAAAAGAGGGTTATCGGTGTGGCAGCTTACTATGCTTGCGCTCGGTACAGTGGTGGGAGGTTCATTTTTCCTGGGCTCCTCGATAGCCATTCGTGCAGCTGGACCGTCGGTGCTGCTGGCTTATATAATCGGTGGTGTTTTGGTTTATTTTATTTTGTCCGCATTGTCGGAAATGACGGTAGCCAATCCGGTATCCGGTTCATTTCGCACGTATACCGAGCAAGCCTTTGGCAGAGGGGCAGGTTTTACGGTAGGGTGGGTGTATTGGACTGGGCTTGTACTGGCTATGTCCAGTGAAGCGACAGCGGTTTCCATCTTGGTACGGGGGTGGTTTCCAGAGCTGCCAATGGCACTTCTCGGGATGGGCATTATTGTGAGTGTAACTCTGCTGAACTTGCTGGGAGCCGAGCGGTTAAGCAAGCTGGAGAGTGGGCTTGCAGCGTTTAAGTTGCTCGCTATTGCTGCTTTTATAGTGATAGCTGCATGTATTATAGCGGGTATTGGAACAGTAGGTTCTACTGGAGCCGTGGGTCTGAATGTCCTGCGTGATCAGAATTGGATACCAGGGGGTATTCGTGGGATTGCCGGGAGTATGCTGATGGTGATGTTTACCTATGCTGGATTTGAGGTGCTTGGACTTGCGGCATCGGATATAGCTAATCCGGCTGTAACTATACCTAAAGCGATCGGTTATACGATTTTTTTGCTGGTTGGCCTTTATCTAGCAGCCATAACTGTATTGTTTCTGCTTATTCCTCCTTCACTCGTGTCTGAACAGATCAGTCCTTTTGTCTCGGCACTTAGTTTGTATGGCCTAGGCTGGACGGGGATAGTTATGAACATTGTGTTAGTTTCAGCCATTTTGTCCACCATGCTGGCTTCTGTATTCGGGTTGGGGCGGATGCTCCGTTCTTTGGCGGAGGAAGGACATACACCGGCTTGGATGCGCGACCGTACTGATCTTCCCTATCGCGGGATTCTTGTATCCGGTGGGGCAATGCTGTTGGCTTTAGGACTTGGTTTATTACTGCCCCAGGGGGTCTATCTATTTCTTGTCAGCTCCGGCGGTTTCTCATTGCTCTTCGCCTATTGTCTGATTATGGCCAGCCATTATCGGCTTCGTAAACAGCACGGAGGTCCGCTGACGCAGCGGGCTGGAATGCGTGGTTTCCCCTATACGTCCTGGTTCTCCATTGGGAGCCTGATCGCGGTCCTTGCAAGCATGCCCTTAATCCCTGGTCAAGGCGGTGGTTTGGTCGCCGGAATCATGTTTGTGGTGTTATTCGTAAGTGTATACTCGCTTGGTAGCCGTTTTCGTAAGCCAGCCGTAGAATCCTCCAGACAGCGAATTCTTCAGAATCACTCTGTTAGCTCGTTAGGGTCTGGTTACGCACAAGCGGAGATGTCTGAGGAATGGAGTGAGGGCGAAAATAAAGATTAGATCTTACGTATATATCTAAAGAACTAATTATTTATTGAGTCTAATTACCTAATAATTCAAAACTATATTGTCGATATAAAGTATTATGCGATATATAAAGGGGATACAGGATGGTTATTTTGACCACTTTAAATTTATTGTGTGGGATTACTTATTTGATAATTGGTATGTTTACCTTGTTGAACGATTCAAGGAATAGATTGAACAAATTATTTTTTATAATATGCCTAAGTTTAGCTTATTGGGCAATTATGTTTTCTTTCATGAATCGTTCACACGACGCGAATTCTGCAAATACATTCTATGTCTACTCGGCGCTCTCTTGGTCTATATTCCACTGTTTACTTTTACATTTTATTATTGTACTAACAGGAAGAGAAGAGCTTTTAAAAAAGAGATTTACTTATGGTTTATTTTATTTTCCAGCCGTAATTTCAATATATTTGTATTTTTTTCAGCCCCTATCCGCACAGAATTTTGTGAAAACAAATTTAGGCTGGGTCGCTCTTGAGGCGATGGATAGAGGATTTATCTGGACTAATTTCTATAATATATATTATTTATCGTATATGGTGGCAATCGTCTACTTTCTGTTCAGATGGTGGAGAAATTCCGAAATCATTAGAGAGAAGAAACAGGCCAAGCTTATATTAATCACCATTCTTATATCCGGAGTAGGAGCTGGAATTACAGACATTATTCTTCCATTATTCAATATATTGGTTATGCCCTCTATCGGGGTGATCTTAGTGATCATACCTATAATTGGCACATGGTATTCGATAAAAAAATATAAATTGATGGACATCAACCCGGATCACTTTGCTCTAGAAGTACTGAAGATCATGAATGAAGGTCTAATTATTGTAAATCATGAAGGCATCATAAAGGATATTAATAATGGGGCACTTCAACTATTAGGTTATGAAAAAAGTCAATTAATGGATAAATCCGCATCTCTACTATTATCAGAAAAGACAGAATTGTTGAAGCTAATGAGTTGTAGTAGTTTGGAATTAGAGATTGTGAAGAGTAATCAAGATAAGCTGCCGATTCTTTTATCATCCTCTATTTTAGTAGATCAGTGGGGAGATTCATTGGGCATTGTGGGGATATTCCAGGATATTTCGGAAATTAAACAAGCCCAGAAAAAATTAATGAAATCATCCGATGAGCTTGAATTAAAAGTAAAAGAAAGAACCAGTGAACTAAGTAAAGCCAATAAAGAATTAGAGTATGAAATCGTTAAACGTATAGAGATGCAGGAAGATATAAAAATACTGGCCTATCATGATCATTTAACAGGTTTGCCCAATAAAAGATTATTTAATGATAGATTAAATCATTCGATTCTTGCTGCGGCTAAACAGGGTGAATCTTTGGGGATATTATTTATTGATCTTGATTCTTTTAAAAGAATCAATGACACTATGGGACATGCTAAAGGTGATGAACTGCTGAGAATGGTATCCATAAGGTTAACCAATACAATACGAGAAATGGATACGGTGTGCAGAGTCGCGGGAGATGAGTTTCTTATCTTAATTCATCATTTAGAAGGTGAACATTATATAAGAGAAGTTGCGGAGAGGATTCTGAATATTTTAAAATTGCCATTTACTATTAATAATAGTGATTTGTATATAACTACTAGTATTGGCGGTGCTATATATCCGACCGATGGTCATGATGTTGAAACACTAATTAAAAATGCAGATATTGCCATGTATAGCGCAAAGGAAAAGGGTAAAAACAAGTATGAACTTTGTACACCGGCCCTTAAGGATAGCTTGGTTAAAGAAATGAAGATCACAAATAGTTTATATCAAGCCCTAGAGCGTGATGAGCTAGAGCTGTATTATCAACCACAATTAAATATATTATCTGGCGAAATTATTGGTCTGGAAGCCTTAATACGATGGAATCATCCGGAATTGGGTATCGTGAGTCCAGGAGATTTCATATTCATAGCTGAGAAAACGGGGTTAATCCTTCCCATTGGTGAATGGGTATTGAGAACTGCATGTATCCAGAATAAAAAATGGCAAGATGAAGGGATATTGAATGTCCCGATAGCCATTAATCTTTCCGTTAATCAATTTCAAAACACACAAATTGTAGAAATGATTACTAAGATTCTAAAGGAAACCCAACTGGATCCAAATGATTTGGAATTGGAAATAACAGAAAATATTATTATGAAGGAAACTGAATATATTATTGAATCCTTAAAAAAATTAAAACAACTTGGAGTCAAGGTGGCGATAGATGATTTTGGTACGGAATATTCCTCATTAAATTATATTAAACAGTTGCCCGTAGATAAGATTAAAATAGCGATGTCCTTTATCTGGGGAATAAATATAAATGATAAGGATGAAGCCATTATTAACGTTATAATTGTATTAGCTAAAAATCTAGGATTAAAAGTAATTGCCGAGGGGGTGGAAACTAGAGAGCAACTGGATTTTTTGCGAGATCAGATGTGTGATGAAGTACAAGGTTATTATTACTATAAACCGATGCCAGCTAAACAAATAGAAGCACTAATGAGCAGATAATAACTGGCCCATCGTTTGGAGAGGACCGGATGATGATTAAATTAAAGAGTGAAGATTATTTTAAAGTGGTAAAGCCGTTAAGTCAGGTGAATATAAATACAATGTTTGCTGAGGCCGTTCTGGAACAGCGTGTACCCGGCAGCGTCTATGTGGATAGTGAACAGCATCCTCGTACCTTTTATGTAGTACATCCATACGGAATGTCATTATTGTTCGGGGAAGATGGGAATGAGGAATTTAATCGCAGTCTATTGGATTACATAACGAATAAACAGAAGCTCAGGCTTACACAAGAGTGGCTGCAGGCAGATCCAGTGGGTAAATGGGCAGATCTATTCGATTCGTTGATGTTAGCTCATGCAGATGCTCCAAGAAACATTCATAAGAATACAAGGGTCAATTTCAGCTTTAATCGTGAAGCCTTTCAGCATGCGAAGGAACAATTTCCGCTCCCAGATCAGCGGATTGTACAGATGGATGAAGAACTATTTTTGGCTCAGAATGCTGGTGTGTCTCCCCGGTATTTCTGGAAGGATGCGAACCATTTTCTTACGGAAGGCGGGGGCTACAGCTTGTTGAGCAATGGAGAAATTGCATCCACGGCGTTTGCAGCTTTTCGCAATGAATCCCAGTTAGAGATCGGAATTGAGACAGCGGAAGCGCACCGCGGGAAGGGCTACGCATGGTTGGTGTGTGCTGCACTGATCGATTATTGTCTTGAGCATCAATTGGAGCCGGTATGGTCATGCCGGTTAGAGAATGAAGGCTCCTATAAATTAGCCCAAAGATTGGGCTTTGAACCGTCATTAACGCTACCCTATTATCAGTTGGTTGTCTGAACGGACTCATAAAGCTTTACGATTAATCAATATATTCACTGGGAGGAACGTCTAAAGCGTTCCTTTTCTTTGTTGTTGATAGTGCAGCTATATTCCTCAAGCGGAAACTGGAACTTCCGTGTACGAGGATTCGATTGATATTGATTATCATTATTATTATAATGAGATCGTTGGTATGTGACAAACTGGATTAACAGGAGGTGAGAGAAGATTGTTTGTGGAGCACCATATTTCATATTGGAAACATGCGGCTCTACGGGTGCTTGATGTACGGCACGCCCTTCTGGAGCGTGGTGAGTATTTGAACGCCTATCAATTGCCAAGCAATGTATTTCTATATTCCGCTAGCGGCAAAGCACAAGTATTACTGGACAACAAGGCCTATAATTCTGATGCTAACTTAGTTTGTCATGCCGGAAAAGGTGCTATTCTGGACATTGTGCAGGTAGAAGACCCATTCGAGTATTACCTGATATTTTATCAGGCGCTTGTAACGGGACCCTACCTGCAAAATGCAGTGCGGCGGCTCCGCTCCGGCAGTCCTTTTCAGCTTCAATACGGCTTTGCCCCTCAGTTTCCAGCCCCGCTGTTCTTATTGGTTGAGCAAATGAACCAGCAGTGGCAGCAGTCAGGTACACTGGAGCAATTCCAGGTTAAGGCGTTGTTCCATCAGTTTGTTTATGAATTGCTGAAGCAGTGGGAGGAGCATGAAGCAGTGGGCCTTCAACCGGATGTCGTTCAGCAGGCCGTTCGCCATATGGAGGACTATTACGCTGAACCCATTACTCTGCATTCTTTGGCGGCCATGTTGGATTGTAATCCAAGGCAGCTGCAGAGGTTGTTTAAGGACAGAGTGCGAACGGGCCCGATTGACTACCTGATACAGTTGCGGCTTGAGAAAGCCAAGACTATGCTGCATCAAACCAGCATCCCGCTTAACCAAATTGCCGAAGCTGTGGGCTATCTTGATAGCTATCACTTCAGTAAAATGTTCAAGAAATACACAGGTGTATCTCCCAGCCAGTTCAAGCAGCAAGGTTCGATGCTGAATGGGCGCCGTGATATTCCATCCCTTTTGTCGCAATATCCCATTGTTAAGGGTCAAGAGCGAAGATATAGTTGTCTGAGTGAAGATGAAAATCATTCTCAATACAACGATAAGGGAGTTATACACATGCAGAGAAATACAAAATCCGCAGCAGCAATGCTGATGATCAGTTTAGTTATGGTGCTCAGTGCCTGTACAGGCGCTGGTGCAAATACGAATTCAGGTGGAGCTTCAGCCGCAGGCAACAGTGCTGCCGTGCAGACACAAGCTCCAGCTGCAAGCCCAGTGGAAAGTAAGGTGCGCACCATTCAGCATCTTAAAGGCGAGCTGAAGCTGGAGCAAACGCCAGAGAAAATAGTGGTGCTGGATGTTCAGTATATTGATCAGCTGTTGGCACTCGGAGAGCAGCCTGTTGGCAGTGTCAGTGCAGATACGGACAATACGGACTTCCCTGAATATCTGACGGACAAGCTGTCGGACGTCAAAGTGCTGGGAACACAGGACGGACCTAATATGGAGGCCATTATCGCAGCGGCTCCGGATTTGATCATTTGCACGGAATTTCAGGAGCAAGATTACGACAAGCTGGTTAAAATTGCACCGACGATTATGTTTGAACGCAATGAAGATTGGCGTACGATCCTGCTGAAGTTCGGACAAATCGTTGATAAAGAGCAGGAGGCACAGGATGTGGTCGATCAATACACGAAGCGCACCGCCGACCTCAAAGCCGAACTGGCACAAAAGATGGCTGGACAAACGGTAGCTTTAATTCGGCCTCGGGACGATATTATTCGGCTGCATACAACAGGACATCGCACAGCGCAAATTCTTTACGATGATCTGGGACTTTCGGCACCTGCCATGGCTGTTGACGATAAACAGACGAGTCTCAGCCTCTCCATGGAGGTTTTGCCAAAGCTGCAAGCAGAGCATCTATTCTTGCTGGTGGATGATTCGAATGCAGCATTAACTGAAGAGTTTATGGATACAAGTATTTGGAAAAATTTGAGTGCAGTGAAGGACAATCACCTGTATAAGGTAAATACAACTCTGTGGATCGGGTATTACGGCCCCATAGCCATTAATCTGGTTTTGGATGAAGTTGCCGAAGCCCTGCTTTAGGATCATATCATGCACACATACACCAGGATTGAAGAGGATGAGTTGGCAGTTTTGTCGCAGTATTTTGGTTTAACTGCTCAGGCTGCCCCGTTCTTAGGGCGGTCTGTTCCGATCATACAATTTCTTGATAAGGATCTATGCGCAGTTCAATTGGCTGAGCTGACCGATAGCTTTCAGTTCCCCTCACAAGTGATTGCAGCTTCACAGTTCTCGAAACGATATGCGTTTATAGTGGCTAATTCAGGTTTATACGCCATGACGATGTACAATAAAGGATTGGACTATTGTTTGGAAGAAAGCTGTTTCGAATGGTCCGCCGACAAAACTGGGGTATTCAATGCCAGAATAAGCAAAATGAGAGGATTCCAGCCTGTAAGCGGAAAGCGTGAGCAATGGCGAGATGATGTGATCAGAAGGCTGTTTGCCGGTCAGATTACGCCAGTACTCCATGCTCTTTCCAAGGCGGTCCGTGCTCCCTTGCCGATGTTATGGGAGAATGTGGCGGTCCGTGTATTTTCCTTATATGAAAAAAGGCTGTTAGGGGCTGAGAATAAGGGAAACTCCTACATTCAGGAGGATTACAACTATCTTATTCATCATGCACCTGGGGCATTATTTGGCGAAAAGGTAAATCCATTGGCTAAATTCTATAAGCCGCCCGTCTTGTCCGAATCCAGCACTTCTTCCGTCCGAATCCGTCAAACCTGTTGTCAATATTATAAAATATCTTCAACTAATAAATATTGCTCAAACTGTCCCCTATTACAGTAAAAGGTGAAATTCAGCTTCTTACTAGTTGAAGAGTGCGGGAAAGCTGAGAGAGACTACAGCTCCCCCGCGTTCACCATTTTCTGCTGTAATCAAGCCTCCGCAGCGTTCTACGATTGCCCGGGAAATGGCTAAGCCCAGTCCGGTATCCCCATCAGTTCCTTTGACAAAACGATGGAACAGATAAGGGAGCACATCTGCTGGTATTCCAGCTCCATCATCAGAAATTGTGATTTCGATTCGTTCTTTATTTAGACTTGCATAAATGCGGATTTGTTTTGATGCGTATCGAGTAGCATTGGAAACGACATTCAGCAAAGCCTGCAGCAATTTATCTCGATCGGCATTTAGGGCTAATCTCTGATCGACTCCAGCTGGATATACGATCATCAGGTCTAATCCCTTACTCACAACCAACGGGTTAATGCGTTCAATGGTTTCTGTTAATATATCTTGTACACAGACTTGTACAGGGCGGAAAATATCAGCTTCGCTATCCAGTTTGGCGAGCAACGTCATTTCGGTCACGATATTCTTCAACCTATCGCTTTCACTCATAATGATATCCAACCCCTTATGCACATCCTCACCTTCAAATATGCCATCGCGAATCCCTTCTGCATAGCCGGAGATCGACATTAGAGGTGTTTTCAGCTCATGGGAAGCATTCTGGAAAAATTGTTTTTGGGCACGACTGTATCTCTCCAGCTCAGTGGCAAGCTCAAAAACAGCTTCAGCTACAGTACCAATTTCACCGCCAGCACGAATGTGCTGAACCTCTGAATAATGGCGGCCTTTCACTTTTTTTAATTCTTCCTTTAATGCCATCAGCGGCTTAATCAGTTTTCTCGTAATCACCAGACTCAGCAGGAACATTAGTATGCCACCCAAACAGATCACAAGCAGCAGTTGCTTAAGCAGAGCTTGTTCAACTTCTTTTATGCGGCTGATGGGTGAAATAAGCGTTAATGTACCCTGAGGAATAGGATTTATTGCGACCAGGAACCGGGAATCTCTTCCTTCCCAGATATTCGTTAAATTTGAGGGCTGTACAGCTGCTACTTCTAGTTGTGTCGCCTGTACTTTTAGGGGTTGAGTATAATTTTCAGCCGGCAAAGTAGTTGCATTTGGAACCGAACCGGAAATAATATTTCCTGATTTATCGGTAATGATCGCTTGTACACCATTTACAGCACCTGTTGCAACCGCTCCAAACGCTGGGAGGGTTGTAGTCGCTCCAATAGGTGTTGCGGTTGTTGCGGTACTCATTGCTGCTTCACTTAATGAGACCGTCATTGTTGCCCCTAGTGTCTGCATATTTTGTGCCTCTGAAGCCATGAAATGATCTAAGAGAACATAGTGAATAATGATAGAGGAGACCGTTAGGACAACTAAGAGTACGGCAAGAAAGGCCAAATTGATCTGGTGAACGAGCTTCATATCAGGACTCCCCTCCCTCTGTTCTTAGACGATACCCATGACCCCATATGGCTTCGATAGGAAATTTCTCCATTTTCTTACGAATGCGTTTGATTAGATGATCCACGGCCCGATCGCTTCCGTAATAATCGTTCCCCCATACCATCGTCAAGAGCTCATCCCTTGTAAATGCTCGATTCGGATGTTCGGCTAGCACTTTGAGTAGTTCATACTCTTTGAGTGTCAGCTCTTTTTCTTCCTCATTCCAGAACACACGTCTTTCATCCAGCATAAGTTGAAGCCCACCTAAGCAAATTTGAGTTGTGACAACAGCAGTATGCATCGTTCCTTCATCGGAAGTCATTAGCAGCCTATCTCTGCGCTGAAGCTGGCGTTTAACGCGGGCTACCAGTTCGCGTGGGCTAAAAGGCTTGACCAAATAATCATCGCTGCCGAGTTCCAGCCCCATTATTTTATCGACTTCAGTATCTCTGGCTGAAATCATGATAATAGGTACCTCAGCTTCAATACGAATTCGCCGGCAGAGCTCATAACCATCCATTCCCGGAAGCATCAGATCCAGCACCCACATATCTGGCGGGTTTGTTTTCCATAACTCCCAGGCTGCTTCAGCGGTTTCCAGACCGATAGTTCGATAGTTCTCTTTACGTAAATAGGCTTCAACTAAATGACGGATATGTATATCATCATCGACTACAGCAATGAGATGGGAATTCAATAGAATAGCCTCCTGTGTTTTGTGCTCATCTCATTATACTAAGAGTACCTTAGGTGTGGAGCTATGCCATTGTTTTTCCATACTTTCACCAATAATCTGCCATCATTGAACTGTAGAGTGAGACAGGTAAGCCAAATCAAACGAATGAGGAGTGTTAAATTGATGAATCACAAAGTGATCTTTAAGAGTGTTGCTTTATCCGTTTTACTGTTGTCTGCTGTTTCTGGATCGGTTTTTGCCGCAGAAGGTTCCGAAGCGCCAAAACTGACAAGCGCTATTGCTGCATCATCGACAGGAGTCATTGGCATAGCCATATCTAGCCCACTGGAGTTAGCCAAAACTTACGCCCCGGAAACTGTGAAGAGATGGGAGACAACCTTGGCTAAATACGATGAGCTAATAGGAGTGCCGTTATTCATCAAGGCCACTGCGGCTCTGAACAATGATTCTGTCACTCTAACCGCTACACCTTTAACGAAAGACCAATTATCAGCAATCACCACTACTATTACTACTACTGTTCCAGCAGTAGCTAGTGTAATGGTACCGACGGCGAATGTACAACAGTTGATTCCGGCAGGAGCTCTAACGCTCGGCACACTTAAGGAAGGAGTAACATCTGCTGTTGATCTGGAGGGTAAGACTACTCAATCTGTTGCAGGAACTACACCTGGTAAGGTGGATCCTTCTGATATTGAGTTTTTTGAAGGCCAAATTAAATTATCAAAGGCTGAACAATCAAAAGATGCAGCTGCGATCAAAGATTCCTTGTCCAAGCTCCTTGAGCTGTATAAACAACAAATAACGAAATTAGAAGCATCCAAATAATTAGTAGAAAGATACGGCTAAAATACTCCCTATCTCAGCTTTAAGCTGGATGGGGAGTATTTTTGTGGTTTAATTCAGGCTGTTGGGGGAGGGGATTGTCCGACTTGGATATGTCCTGCAGCAGGTGCCGATCCTTTGGTTGTCATTATGGCTGGAAGTGCTTGGTCCTTCTTGTTTACCCCAGTACTTATCGGCTCTGTTCTTATTGTTGTTGTTGCGCTTCGTATTAATAATTTGGATAAAAATCGTCAGTATCCGAAATTTTGGATTTAAATAGGATAACGTGGTTGTAAAGCATACGAGCACGAACAAGGTCTATGGGCGCATTCAGAGGTATCTCTAAGAAATATTTCAACTGCCAATTCTGAGTTTTTTGGGCCAGGCGGCTAGTGGGTTTATCCCAAGACGGGTAGACGCGGAAGGCTCTTTTACCACCGACACCCTTATTGGATACTATATCCTGATCACACAAAATAGCTTTTGGAAAGATAAACTGGCCAAATTTACTGCCATTACGGGTACTAATAACGAAGAAATCAGCGGGATCTGATACGTCATAAGGTTGGATGGGTCCATCCCCAATTCTCTCCCATAACGTCACAAATTGTCCGACTTTTGTGGGAGTGATTTTACCGACACGAAATCTAATGGAAAGAGCATTCAAGCGATATACATGCGCTCCATATTCAGCATTTTGTGTTTCTGGGAGAGGAGGAGAGCAATCAAAACTGCAAGGAGTATACACAAGATCTTTGGTGGCAAGCAGGTCACTATGAATTGTACTTTCTAGAAATTCTCGTTTTATTTTATCCATCTGTTCAAATCCCCTAAGTAAGTCTAATGTGGAAACGTTTGTTGTTTCTTAATGTTACAATTTTAATGCTATCTTAGCCAGTAAACAAATTTAGATATGAGGATATTCAAGAAAAAAAGGAGAATTTTCTATTCCCAAGAGGATAAATCAGGTGATATTATCATGGGGAATTAACAGTATTAGCCAAATACAGGGAGGGTTTTCTAAATGAAAAGGTCTTTGAAAGCGATTCCATTTTTACTCGTTGTAATGATGCTCATGGCATTAGTGTCGGCATGTGGCAACAGTGGGGGCAGTGGGGGTAAGGTTGATGTAGGGATTGTATTGCCTACCAAAGATGAACCTAGATGGGTACAAGATGAGCAAAGATTTAAAGATGCTTTGAAGGATACAGATTATTCGGTTGATATCTTATTTAGCCAAGGGTCTTCAGCCAAAGAAAAAGAAAATGTGGATTCCTTAATCGCCAAAGATATCAAAGTACTGATCATTTGCCCTCAAGACGGCGATGCTGCAGCCGCTGCTATTGAAGCTGCTCAAAAAGCAGGCATCAAAGTAATCTCGTATGATCGGTTAATCACGAATACAGATGCTGTTAACTATTATGTAACGTTTGATAGCGTTGCAGTAGGTAAAGCACAAGCCCAGTACTTGGTTGACAATGCCAAAGGTAATGGCCAACCCTTGTATTTATACGCGGGTGCTGCTTCGGATAACAACGCATTTCTGTTCTTCCAAGGTGCGTGGTCAGTACTTCAACCTAAAATTGCTGATGGTACATTCAAAATCGCGAACTCCAGCGAAGCTGTAGCACTGCAGGCTAAAGCTGAACTTTCCCGTGAAGAGCAAAGTAAGATCATCAGTCAGGTTACCACTAATTGGGATCCGAACGAAGCGAAGAACAAAGCACAAACTCACTTGACTGCAGCCGCGGCTGATCAAAAAGGTGATGTAGCGATTTTGGCTCCAAATGATGGAACGGCCCGTTCAATCGCCGATGTCTTCGCTTCAGATAGCGAAATTACCAGCTTTGCAGTAACAGGTCAAGATGCTGAAAAAGCATCCGTTCAATACATTATTGAAGGCAAGCAGTCGATGACCGTATTCAAGGATGTTCGTAATCTCGTGAAAGATGCAATGGGAATGGCAGTCGCCATTCTGGATGGCAAAACGCCTGAAACTACCGGATCATACAACAACGGTAAAGTGGATGTGCAAGCCAAACAGACAGACGTTATCGTAGTCGACAAAGCGAATGTTCAAGCAGCGCTCGTGGATTCCAAATATTATGAAGCAGGCGATTTCACCGGTCTATAATCGCACATAAACATAGCTTAGACGGAATAGTGATAGATACGTCTATCACTATTCCTCTATCTTATGACTTGTTTTGTTAAGGAGCGTAATTTAATTATGAATCCATATATTTTAGAAATGAACAATATAACCAAAGAATTTACGGGTGTCAAAGCGCTCTCCAATGTGAACTTCAAGGTGAATAAAGGTGAAATTCATTGTTTGATTGGCGAAAATGGAGCTGGAAAATCAACCTTAATGAAGGTTCTTAGTGGCGTATACCCACATGGAACGTATTCAGGGGATATCATCTTTGAAGGCAAGGTGCAAATTTTCGCGAAAATCAGTGACAGTGTAAAAACAGGGATTGCCATTATTTATCAAGAACTTGCGTTGTTTCCTGACCTCACCGTCTATGAGAATATTTTTGCAGGGAATGAAGTGAAAAAGGGCTCCCTGGTGGACTGGAATCAAACGATTGTTAAAGCCAAGGAAATGCTGAAGAAAGTGAATCTGAATGTGAACCCTGAAGTTCTGATCAAGGATCTTGGCGTGGGTAAACAGCAGCTTGTTGAAATCGCCAAAGCTTTGAGTAAAGATGTGAAACTGCTCATTCTCGATGAACCTACAGCTGCGCTTAATGAAACGGATAGTGAGAATTTACTCCAACTGCTGAGAGAATTGAAAAAACAAGGCATAACCAGCATTATGATCTCCCATAAATTGAAGGAAGTTATTGCGATAGCGGATCAAGTTACCGTTCTGCGTGATGGCCGGACCATTTGTACGCTGGATGCTGCTAAGAATGAAATCGCCGAGAATGTAATTATTAAACACATGGTTGGCCGTGATATTGATGATATTTATCCCAAAAGAGCGGATCAACAATTTGGAGCTAAGGTGCTGGAAATCCAGAACTGGACAGCATTTGATCCTAAATTAGGTAGAGAAATGGTGAAGAATGCTAATCTTCATGTAAGAAAAGGGGAAATCGTCGGTATTGCAGGTTTGATGGGCTCTGGGCGAACGGAATTGGCATTGAGCATATTTGGCAATCCGAGAGCTTATAAATTGCAGGGACAATTATTTATGGACGGTGTCAAAAAAGTCTTTAAGAGTCCCAAAGATGCAATCCATGCGGGCATTGCCTATGTGACGGAGGATCGCAAAGGTGACGGCTTATTTTTGATTCAGGATATCAAACAAAATATTTCTGTAGCCAATCTTAAGGGGATATCGTCGCAGGGAGTTATCAACATCAATGAAGAAGTAAAGATTTCCAACGAATACAAACAATCACTTAACGTTAAGGCCCCTTCGGTTGAGCAGCTCGTTGGTAATTTAAGCGGTGGGAATCAGCAGAAGGTATCTTTAGGCAAGTGGCTATTTGTTAATCCTAGCCTGCTTATTCTGGATGAGCCGACACGGGGGATCGATGTAGGAGCTAAATTTGAAATCTATACGATCATGAACAAGCTGATCAGCGAAGGTATGAGCATCATCATGATTTCATCCGAGTTGTCTGAAGTGCTAGGTATGAGTGATCGTGTATACGTTATGGCTGAAGGGAAAATAAAAGGTGAACTGTCCGCAAATGAAGCGGATCAAGAAAAAATAATGATGCTTGCTACGCAATAGGAGGAAGACCGGTGAAAATACTTAACGAAGCGAAGTCGTTGATCAAGGTTAATATTCGGGACTATGGAATGTATATTGCATTATTCGTCATTATGCTGACATTTTCAATCTTGACTGATGGATTGTTTATGTCCTCTCGGAATATTAGTAACTTGATTGATGCCACAGGTTATATTGCTGTATTGGCAGTTGGGATGACGTTAGTCATTGTTATTCGGCATATTGATTTATCCGTCGGGTTCGCGGCTGGATTCTTAGGAGCAATCGCAGCTATCCTTCTAACCCAGGCTGGAGTTTCAGTATATCTTACGATTCCAATCATCTTAGTATTGGGAATTGTTGTCGGCATGTTTAATGGTTTCTTGGTTGCCCAAATGGGGATTCCTTCGTTTGTCGCTTCATTGGCGGGCATGTTGATTTTTAGAGGGGCACTCTTGCGTGTAACGGAAAAAACAGGAACGATCATTGTTAAGGATGAACATTTTAATGCGATTGGTAATGGGTTTATACCCTCGCTGGCAAAAGTGGGGAATTTGAATTTACTTTCACTGATTGTAGGCGCATTAATTATTGTCTTATTTATTTACTTTGAATTCTCTAAGCGAAAAAACAAACTCCATTACAATTTTGAAGTGATATCGAATGGTATGTTTACAGTGAAAGTTGTATTCATCTCCGCGATCATTGCTTATATCACTTGGATTCTAGCAGGCTACAACGGATTTTCCTGGACGGTAGTTATTGTACTGATCGTGGTTGTGGTCTATCAATTTTTGACGACTTCTACCGTAATCGGGCGGCATATTTACGCCGTCGGAAGCAATCCGGAAGCTGCGCATTTGAGTGGGATTAGTGTCAAGAAAATTACGTATATTGTCTTCGGGTCCATGGGAATGTTGACCGCGCTGTCGGGTATCCTCTTTACGGCCCGCTTGCAATCGGCAACGACAACTGCGGGAACCTTGTTTGAGCTTGATGCGATTGCCGCTGCTTACGTAGGTGGTGTATCTGCTGCCGGCGGTGTCGGTAAAGTTACAGGTTCTATTATCGGTGCAGTTGTAATGGCTTCACTCTCCAGTGGTATGAACCTGCTTGGCGTCGGAATTTCTTATCAATATATGATCCGTGGCGGTGTGTTAGCCGCGGCAGTTATATTCGATGTCATTACTCGTAAACAAAGAGCATAGATTAGGGTTATGTTGAGTTGTTAAAAAAACGCCGGGCGCTAATGTGCTCCGGCGTTTTTTTGAAGGGCAAGAATTTAGGAATTCAGGCGCTTATAATTATCATGAGCAATGCTAAGCAATGCTGTATATAAGGGTTGAATATTGAATTTCTTGCCGAACTCGAATTTATAGAGTGAAGTCTGTAAATTGTTCGATTTATGATACGGTGAGGTGATGTAATGAAGTGTATGTTCGCAATTGTCGAAGCCGGTACCCGCTGTTTCCATAGAGACTTCATAAATGGAACTAAGGTGGATCGATGCTACTCGGTCTTCTTCCCGGTAACTCCCTGATGGTCAATCAGTATCAATCTGTCATCTGTAATAACAAATATATTAATAGCAGTACACTGTTAATATTCCCCATAAGCAGCTATTTTCCTGCTTTTCCTACTGCTGGATTGTAGAGTTAGGGAGTTTACGCTCACTTTCTGCATATCAAAACATTACTTTTCACAGATCTAAGCAGGGATAGACCGTTGGATGGCGTCAAACATAAGAAGACATAAAAACCGGAACTTAAGATTTTAGTAAGATTTGGGTAAGAAAAAAGAAAATTCAATTATGTAGTATTAGAAATAAGGAAAAAGATAGCTGATAAAGGTGAGTACAGTGAGGTTAACTTATACATTGCACAGGGGGGAGATTGAGGTTGATGAAAGTAAAGAAATACGAGAAAATATTGATTCTGTCCGGCACTCTGGGAGATGGACATATGCAAGCAGCGAGAGCAATGCTGGAGGCGTCAGCGCTGTACAGACCGGGTATGGTCGTGGAAGTAGTTGATTTTATGTCCTGGATACATCCTTATATGCATACCTTTGAGCGGTACTGCTTCTTGTTGTGGGTGAAGCATTTTCCTTCATTATACGGTTATATGTTTCAAAAGACACGTAGGGACAACTCTTTATCCCGGTTATTAAAGCAGCTCCGTTCATTCAGCATTCAGCGAATGGTCACACTGCTGCAGGAAGCCAACCCTACATTACTGGTCAGTACTTTCCCGCCTGCGGCTGCGGCAATTTCTCTGCTGAAGGCAAAAGGGCTGATTGATGTGCCGGCGGTTACAGTCATTACTGATCACACTGATCACAGCTATTGGATACATCCACATACCGATCTCTATTTGGTGGGTTCTGAGCGGGTACGTTTGGCCTTGCAGCGAAGGGGCATATCAAAGACGATCATTACTGTGACGGGTATCCCCGTGCGTCCAGCCTATAACCAGACTTTGGACAAAAGAAAATTGCGGGTGAAAAATGGTCTAAGCCCGAAAGTTTTTATTGTACTCGTCATGGGTGGGGGAGAGGGGATCATTAACAAGTCCTTCATAGATCAAGTAAATTCGGAGACCCTGCCGCCAGATATTCATTTCAATATCATTTGTGGGCGCAACGAAAAATTAATGAAACGCCTGCAAGGAGAATTCCAGAACAGACCTAATGTGCAGATAAAAGGCTATGTGGAAGACATTCATGAATGGATGGCAATGGCGGATGTATTAATAACTAAACCAGGGGGCCTCACTACCTCTGAAGCGCTGGCAAGTCGGCTGCCCATGCTTCTTTTTCAGCCTCAGTATGGACAAGAACGGGATAACGCAGATTATTTGATCAGTGCTGGAGCAGCTTGGGAACTAGGCATTTGCCAGTTACAGTCTCAATTGCAGCAACTTTTAAATAACCAAGAAATTTTGAGTGAGATGAAAGAAGCGGCTAGAAAGCTTATGCATAAAGACTCTGCCCGGCTTGCGATAAATGAAATTTTGAACGTGCAGCAACATGCTTTGAATGAAAAATGGGATTCCCCAGAGCAGCATTTGGCATTTATTTAATAGAGAAGACAATAGTTCGTAGGAAGGTGATCATATGGGCTTTAAAATACGCAAAACCACGGTGCAGTCCGCCTGGATGATGTGGGAAAAAGCTTTTTCGGTGCTTTCACATTTTCGAGGATCGTATACGGAGCACTTTGGTATATGCACTGTGATGCTTAAAAAGCACAGAGGGCAGGCCATTATATGCCAGGACACCACTGTCATCAAACAGGGAGAGTGGGTGGGTGAACTCCACCTTGATAATGGAAGCATCCTGAAGTTGATCCAATCTGAAGGCTCGGATCGTGCTGCACTCCAAACAGCCCGCATGTTGCGTACATCCATGAAGCAAATTAATAAAGCTTTCGAATCGCGCTCTGAGTTCAGGCAAGTCAAGGCTTTACTGGGTATTACACTGCTCCATCGAGGATTGACACACGGTCTTGGCTTTGAACAACAGAAGATGAAGTCCGGTATCTTTGAGCATATCACTACCCTCTATCTTCGATTGCTGCTATCTGCCATGCACCCAGAAGGAAGACAAAGGATCAGTCGGCGAACAGAACAACTAGTGCCGATGCTGCTGATTCATTCACGGTCCTCACTGAAGAATCGTTTCTCGCCTGGACAGGAAATGTCTGGATAAGGTACATCTTGATTAAAGTAAGAGATAGGGGGAGCCATGCTTACATACCTTGTGGGAGGAATACTGTGCATTGCCACTCTGTACATGTTTGTTCCGAGTATGATTACACGAATAACAGGCTTTGGTGTCTTTCGTAAAGGAACGATAAAAAAACAGGTGGCCTTCACCTTTGATGATGGACCACATCCGCATTATACGCCGAAATTACTGGATTTATTGAAGCTATATCAAGTGAAAGCAACTTTTTTCGTGCTTGGATCGCAAGCTGAGCAGAATCCTGAACTTATCCGAAGAATGGACCGGGAAGGCCATCAGATTGGTATTCATAATTATTGCCATACCTCCAACTGGATGATGCTGCCCAGTACCATCAAGCGCGAACATCTGGACCGCTCCGCTGATATTATAGAGTCGATTGTCGGAATCAGACCCAACCATTACCGCCCACCTTGGGGATTAATCAATATATTTGATTTCTTCCGTTATAAGCAGTATCGGATTGTTCTGTGGTCGCTGAAGGCGGGGGATTGGAATAGCCGGGTCTGTCAGACCCAGTTGCAGTCAACCTTGTTAGGCCGTATTACCGATGGATCTGTTATATTGCTTCATGACAGCGGTGAGACGATGGGTGCGGACCGGAATGCTCCTTATTTTATGCTGCAAGCTTTGGAAGAAGTGTTAAATCAATTGCAGACAAGAAACTTGCACTTCGTTCGTCTGGATGAAATGGCTTGACGGAGTGGTTTAGCTCACTGCACCGAACTTTGTTTTCTAGTTATAATTCAGATAAGAGTATTGAATTATAATGAAAATTTGTAAGATAAAAGGAGAGAGTTCGATGAAAGAAAATGTAGCAGCCAAGGGACATCCGATTCTATTTTCATTAATGTTGGGGGTAGTACTTACTTTGTTGATAGCTGTGGCGTCTGCAGTCGCGACTATATTAGAGTTTGATGACACAGGTATTATGTTTGCTCAAGGGTGTGCATTTTTCCTAATGGCTGTAATAGTTACTGTGTACATGAAAAAGAAAGATCGCTCTATGAGGCTATTTGGTTTTAAATGGCTGGATATTCGTAAAGAAAAGGTAACGTTATATTATATACCCTTGCTTGTTATAGTAGCGGTTCAACCGATAATGGGTGGTTTCAACCTAGAGCTTAGTGTTACTGAAATTGTACTTATATTAGTTTTTTCACTACTTGTTGGTTATACAGAGGAGTCCATTTTTAGAGGGATTCTCAGAGAAAGACTACAATCCAAAGGAACCCTATTTTATATCATTTTTTCTTCGATCTTCTTCGGTATCCTACATATGGCTAATGCACTAAACGGAAGTGATCTCATACATACTTTATTGCAGGTGCTCAATGCTTTCCTTATCGGTTTTATTCTTGCTTTGCTTATAGAAACTACACACAACATTGTTCCTTTAATAGCTTTCCATTTCATGTTTGATGCCCTTGCCCAAATGACGAACACTACTATTACAGATAAAGAAGTATTAGTTGTATCTATCTTAAATATTTTGTGTTTGATATACGGCGGCTATTTGATTGTTGTATTGATGCGTAGAAGAAAGCTGACCAAATCGTTATCGGACTCGCTGATAACGCCTGGAAATTAGTGAACAGTGGTGGGGAGAATGGAGCGATCAGCCTATAATCAATTGAGATTAAGAATAAGGATTGTAGCGGGGATTTGTGCAAACATAAGAAGGTTTGAGTATGATTCTATATCTTAAGTTGAGGGTATAAACTGCGCAAATACGAAAAAAGACACAAATTTGTGAAATTAATCACGTGCATAATCTTAAATTTTGATATATAATTACTATATTATAGAAAATAGGGGGAAATGATATGAAGAAGATATTTACAAGTATGCTAGTGGCAGGAGTTTCGATTGCGGTGTTATCTGGTTGTGGTTCGAATAATGCAGCCAATGAGGCAGCTACAACTGCTCCAGCCGCTACAACTGCTCCAGCCGCCACAACTGAACCGGCAACCGATGCTGTAACTACAGCTTCAATCGTAGATGAAGCAGCTGCATTTACCAATGCTGTAAGCGCAGATGGAAAATGGATTATTGCTATTCTTAAAGACGTAACTGTTGATCAAGACGTTGTAGTAGCTGGTGAATTCCATGATAAAGGCGCCGCTGACGGAGACATCTACCGCAAGCTTGCTCTTTATGCACAGGATGCAGATCACAAAATCACAGCATCTTATATCCTTACTGCTCCAAAAGTCACTGTGCAAAGTGAAAACTTCAAAGTCCAAGGCGGAACAATCAAGGGTGATGTTTATGTTGAAGCCAAAGGATTTACTCTTGATAAAACAGCTACAGTAGATGGTAACCTTTACTTTAAGAGCGAAGATTTGAAAACAAGCGCTGTACTTGAAGGAAAAGTAACTGGAGCAACAGAAATCAAATAATTCTGTAACTGCACTGATAACTTTAAATAGGGAAAGCCTGTAGACAAAGTCGGTAATAGCGGCTTCGTTTACAGGCTTTTTTTTCGAGTTTACTTTGAAGGAGCTTCATAAAATCCTTAGATTTGCCCTTTATCATGAAATATATGGCAAGCGAAAGGATGATCACAATGGAATCATATTTACTACAGACTGAGAATCTATGTAAAAAATTTGGAGGGCAGTGTGCGGTCAATAATATCTCTTTAGCCTTAAAAAGAAATTCAATCTATGGCCTTTTGGGGCCAAATGGTGCAGGAAAGTCAACTACGTTAAAGCTTATAACGGGTCTATTGCATCCAACTTCCGGCAAGATCATCTATGACGGCCATTCGTGGAGTCGGAAAGACCTAAAAGACATAGGTTCGCTAATTGAGTCTCCCGCACTTTACGGAAATCTTACAGCCGTAGAAAATCTGAAAGTTCATACGAAATTGCTTCATTTGCCGGATTCCCGGATACAGGAAGTCCTTGAGATCGTTGATATGCAAACTACGGGAAAGAAAAGGTCAGCACAATTCTCTATGGGTATGAAACAGCGTTTAGGTATTGCCATAGCGTTATTAAACCATCCAAAGCTATTGATTTTAGATGAGCCCACTAATGGACTCGACCCCCTTGGGATACAAGAACTGCGTGAGTTGATTCGTTCTTTCCCCACAAAAGGTATCACTGTGATCTTATCAAGCCACATTCTTTCCGAAGTGGAACAGATTGCTGATCATATCGGTATTATTAGTAATGGAATACTCGGTTATCAGGATAAAATTCAGCACGGGGATGATCTGGAAGAATTGTTTATGAAGGTTGTTGTGGGGAACAAAAAAGAGGTGAAGGATTATGATTAATTATTTACTATCCGAAAATTTGAAATATAGACGTACCTTTTCTCGCAAGCTTATTGTACTTTCCCCTATGTTTTTTATTTTGTATTCGTTCTTTACCCTATCAAATTTGGGGTCGCAGAATAACTATTTCATTACTTTGATATTTAACTGGTGGCCGCTCCTTTTTATGCCTGTGGGCTCAGCCTTGCTATGTTCACTGTCAGATGCGAAAGAAAGGAAATCAGGGAATTACCGAGGCTTGCGTACACTTAACATTAATGCGGCAGTAATGTGGTTTAGTAAAATAGTGATCATTGCTTACTATATGTTTCTGGCTTCTGTAATACTGGTAGCCATTGTTTTCTTAGCTGGGGTATGGATGCCAAGTAACTCCGCACCCTTTCTACAAATTTCCGCAGCAAGCTTGACAATATGGGTGACTTCAATCGGTTTAATACCTGTTTACTTATTTTTTTCAACATGGATGGGAACGGCTGCGGCAATGGGAATTAGTGTTGCTGGAATGGTGACAGGCATTATGATGTCTACAGAGTCAAGTTGGATAATGATCCCGTGGAGTTGGGGCCTTCGATTAATGTGTCCGATTATTGGGGTACACCCGAATGGTACAACGCTGCCAGCAAATGATCCACTGCTTAATTCTTCTGTAATACCCATGGGTATTATGATATCACTAGTATTTTTTGTGGTTATGTCTTTGCTAACAGCCATTTGGTTTTCGAAAAGGGAGGCTCGATAATTTGAGTTTATTCAGAGCCCTTTCTTCAGACTGGTTGAAAACAAAATACACATCAATCAGGTTGATTGTTGTGACTGTGCCCATCCTTTATCCCCTTTTTATGCTGTGGTATTTCACAAAGCAAAGTTCACAAAGTCAAATTTACGATGCTTTTTTTATGGTTATTTCTGTTGCCATGCCCATCATAGCTGGCTTGCTTTGCGGGCTGACTGGAATGCAGGAGGAAAGCGCAGGAAACTTTAATGCTATTCTTGGTTCAACCCTTACAAGAACAGTAAGTTACATTAGTAAGTTCACTCTACTAATATTGATGACCGCAATTTCAATTTTCTTTTCAACATTAGTTCTTTTAGCGGGGATGAAATGGTTTTTAAACGTTGAGAAGATACAGGTAGGGGGTTTTTTACAGGGAGCGATGTTTGTTCTGCTTGGTTCTCTAATTTTATTTGCTCTGCATTTATATTTGAGCTTTGCTTTTGGGATAGGAGCTTCCGTTGCCTCAGGTGGAGCCGGTTTTTTAATCGCTGCAATTTTTGGGGGTACGATAGTTGGTGATCATATCTGGCAGTATGTCCCCTGGACATGGGCAGCACGACTATCACAGCTACCAGAGGTTTTTATCCGAGATTTCCAAGCACCATCAGGCATGAATCTTCCAGCTTTTTTTAGAGAACAGCTTAGTATGGGAATGTCTGCCGTTATAACAGGTACTATCTTTGTGCTAATAGGCAGTATCATTTGGTTTAATCGTTGGGAAGGCAGAAAGTGATAAATCGCCATTACGCAAAATAATTAATAATTTATACTAAAAAGAGTTAAGCTCTGTGGTTTTAGAAAAGGAGATAGTGTTATGGCAAAGGTGCTAGTCATTGATGATGAACCCGATATATTATCGCTTGTTAAAAATATCCTTGTTAAGGATAATCATGATGTGGTTACTAAGAATAGTGCCATAGGAATTTCACTTAATGACTATTCATACTACGACATCATCCTGTTGGATGTTATGATGCCAGAAATTGACGGTTTTGAATTATGCAAACAAATAAGAAATGTTGTAGATTGTCCTATTATGTTTCTGACCGCAAGATCGTTGGAAAATGATATCATGTTTGGTTTGGGAAACGGCGCAGATGATTATATTACCAAACCATTTGGCGCGGGCGAGCTTCGTGCAAGGGTCAATGCACATCTGCGCAGAGAGAACAGGGAAAAGCGGAGTGTTATGAGTGTATCTGGTGTGAAATTCAACTTAAGCGGGAAAGAGATATTTGTGAATGAGCAAAAGGTGAGTCTCACTAAAAGCGAATATTTTATTTGCGAATTTCTTGCGCGTTATAAAGGGCAGGTTTTTTCTAAAGAAAAAATTTACGAGAAAGTATACGGTTATGATGGAGAAAGCGACAGTGCGACGATTACGGAACACATCAAGAATATTCGCGGGAAACTTGTGGCTTTTGAGATTTCTCCCATTGAAACGGTTTGGGGGATTGGGTACAGATGGTTATAAAAGAAGGGGCCATAACGTTAAAAACTGTTTTCCTCAGATATTTGCTAACCTTATGTTTTGCCTTTGGGCTTACACTGATATTTTTTGCGGGAATCGTAGCACTTTGCTTCCAAGAAGAACTCCTGTACCCAGCGAACTATAGTGAAACGCTTGCCAGGCAGGCGAAATCTGTGCTCGAGTCTGCGTCTATAATTACTGAAGACATGATCCCCGCTGGCAGTAGCTATGCAATATTCAATAATAACTACGATGTGCTTCAATCGAATTTAGACAGTCAGGACTTAATTGAAGCCAAAGAATATGCTCAAGGCCTCTATCAAAATAATGGGAGTATTAAAAACTATTACACAATTCAGCGGCAAGATGGTGTATGTGTTCTGCAATATTATATTAGTCTGCGTTATAATTCGGAATTTCTACAACGGCATTTTCTAAGTGTTCAAACACTATTGATTATAATGTTCCTCTGCATACTCATTGTTGCTGTATTTTTAACCTCAACACTGTATGCCCAACAATTAAACAAAAGATTAGGAGTCCTGATCTCTGCCACGAACCAAATCAAAAGTAAAGATCTGGACTTTGAAGTATCTTTTTCGGGGATTAAGGAGTTTGATGATGTGATCTATTCTTTATCTGAAATGAAAACAGAATTAAAGAACTCCTTGGAACAACAATGGAATCTTGAACAGGTGAAAAAGGAGCAAATTTCTGCGCTTGCCCATGACCTGAAGACTCCTTTAACCATTATCAAAGGGAATGCAGAATTGCTGTCTGATTCAACGTTAGATCAAGGACAGCAGGAATACATCGAATATATTTCAAAAAATGCCCAACAAATTGAAGAGTATATCAAGACATTAATGGAAATTTCAAATTCCGCTAAATCTCTGTCATTTCAAGTGGAAAGAGTAGATTTGTCTAGTTTTATAGAGACCATCCACGATCAGATTGAGGCACTTGCGAATACAAAAGGGCTAAAGGTGGAGTTTGTGCAAAATAATATTCCCACAGAAGTTATGATCTGCCACACTCTGATTCATAGGGCGATCATGAACATTGTTTCAAACGCAGTTGTTTACTCACCCTACAACGGAAATTTAGGCTTTGAAATCAAATCGATAGATAACAAGCTCAGCTTCATTACTACAGACAGTGGCAAGGGTTTCTCAAGTGAAGATATGAAATCGGCTACTAAACAATTTTATATGGGTGATTTCAGCAGGACATCGAATATTCATTATGGGATAGGTCTGTATATTGCTGATTCAATTGTAAAGTTGCATGGAGGAAGGCTCCATATCGTCAACTCTCCTCTCACGGGTGGTGCACAGGTAACCTTAGAGATTCCAATTTGACGTTGTAACAGTTTCTGTGTATGGACAGCCTCGATATTTGTACTTCTTCTGGAATTCAGATAAAATACACACGACGTACACAGCAGTCCTCTATAGTGGGGCTTGTAGATATATAAATAAGGTTGTAAGTGGAAGTGGAGTGCACACCAATGAAACGAAGGATCTTGTTAGTTGAAGATGATATGCTCATGCGTGAATTTATAACGGATTATTTCAAAAAGGAACAATGGGAAGTATATGAGGCAGAGAACGGCCGTCTTGGGCTGGAGATTTTTGAACAGACTTCGGTGGACCTGGTTGTTCTGGATATTATGATGCCAGAAATGGATGGATGGTCGGTATGCAGACGTATTCGTGCAAAGTCGGACGTACCGATTATCATTATTACGGCTAGGTCGGAGGACGATGACCAAATACTGGGGTTCGAGCTTGGTGCGGATGAATACGTAACGAAGCCTTTAAGTCCAAGGGTCTTAGTAGCTCGTGCTACTGCATTAATGAAAAGAACTGAAGGAACCATTGGACGTGAAGGAGATACAATGCTCTATGGTGATTTGTTGGTAAATAGAACGGCACATACGGTATCCATGGCAGGAATAAAGATTAATCTGTCGCCAAAAGAGTATGATTTGCTTCTCTTTCTCATTAAGCATTATGGAAAAGTTGTATCCCGAGAGTATATATTGGACGCCGTTTGGGGCTACGATTATTTAGGGGATTTGCGCACAGTGGACACCCATATCAAAAAATTAAGAGCCAAGCTGGGAGACGAAGGTCAGTATATCTGTACCGTCATTCGTTCAGGCTATAAATTCGAGCTGGAATCATGAAAAGACAGGGTGTAGTTCTCAAACTGTTCATTGTAACCACAGTTCTGATCTTACTCGTTTTTTCGTTGGTTATGCTTGCCGAAGGATTGTTTTTTGAACGGTTTTATCGTTCGTCCAAGATTAATACCTTAGAACGGAATATGAATCAATTCACGGAACAATTCAAACAGACCGAATCCAGTGAACAATCGCGGCTGCTTGGCTCATTTATGAATCATAATGATACAAGCACCGCCATTTTGAACAACCGGTTTGAACGAACACCCATAAACCCCTATTTTGTGAAATTACAATCAGAGGGGAAGACAATTACGATTCGTATCCCCATGGATGGAACACCAATGAATTACATCCCGGAAGGGATTGAGATCGGCAGTATGCTGGTGGTCGATGGTATTTTTATGGATGAGTTGGATACGATCATGCAGCCAGTGGTCATACAGCAGACAAAGGTAAGTCTCGAAGAGGGTTTGGTACGGGTAAAGGGGATGGTAACGGACTTCATACTGCCTGAGCTGCGCTCGTATAACCCTCTTTATCAGGATGCTTTAATAGATGATGCTATTCGGGACTGGCTATCAAAAGTAGAACAATATCAATCCCGTCTGCAAAACGGTGCGCTAGTACAGATGGATTGGCAGGATAAATGGAGCGGTGTCAATTATGCAGTTCTGATTCGCTCACTCGCAGAGGATAGCAATGGGGGCGGATATGTATTCGTCATGACCTCTCTGCAGCCAGTCGGGGAAGCGGTTGGGGTCCTCAAGCAATATTTTGTGTATTTGGCGCCAATCATTGTTGTACTTGTGGTTATTTTGTCGTTGATTTATTCCAGAATTGTATCTCGTCCGTTAGTGCTGTTAAATCGCTCGGCGGGACGTCTTGCCAGGTTAGACTTTACCGAGCAGCCTGAAATTCATTCGAAGGATGAGTTTGGTGAGATGTCCCGCAGCCTGAATACGTTGTCGCAGAACTTGAATACAACCTTAATGGAGCTAACAAGTGCGAATATGAAACTGCAGGAGGATGTTGCCGAAAAGCAGCGGTCAGAGCAGCTTCGTAAAGAGTTGATTGCGAACATCTCCCATGAGTTAAAGACCCCTTTGGGGATAGTAAAAGGTTTTGCAGAAGGTCTGCAGGATGGGGTGGCCAGTGAAAAGAAAGAGCGTTACCTGGCCCTCATTGTAAATGAGACGGATCGGATGAATGCTTTAATTATGGATCTGTTGGAGCTTTCCAAATTCGAAGCCAGGGCCATCCGGCTACAGCCAAGAAGTATATCCTTAACAACGCTTATTCAAAAGGTGGCAGATTCATTCTCTCAACAGTTGGAGAGTAAACATCTTCAATTCTGGATAAACACAGTTGAAGTGGAAGAACTGTTTGTTAAGGCTGACCCCAGACGAATGGAGCAGGTTGTTCTAAATTTATTAAGTAATGCTATTCGGCATGCCGTGGAGAAGAGTGTCATTACCATTGAGATCAAGCGCATGTCTCACGGAGAGATGACTACAATAATCGAGAATACCGGTTCGCCCATTGCCGAGGAAGATTTGAGCAGAATTTGGGATCAATTCTACCGGGTGGAGCGATCACGGGATCGTAAATCCGGTGGGACGGGTCTGGGACTTGCGATCGTCAAACATATCTTGGAGCTTCATGAGAGCAAGTTCAGTGTGGTCAATACCAAACAAGGTGTCGCATTTTCTTTTACATTAAATGAAGACAGAGGAGAACTCCATGAATAAACAGAAAACCATCTATCTTATTTCAGCACTAACTGTGCTGCTTCTTACTAGCGCGTGTGGTAATCAGACTAGCTCAGGCTCAGCGGACAACGTTAATCCGGTACCAACAGCAACCGAACCAGCGAAGACTGATGCTAACGATTCAGCAGCAAACTCTGACAAGGAAATCCTGATCATCATTGACCAAACCCTCAAACCCATTGAGGGGAATAGCTTCGATTTTGTCGTAAATCAACGTCCAGAAGGTTTCGCTTTAGCTGAAATGCAATGGGTATCCAAGAATAATACGATTGTGAATTCGATTCAAGAGGCCATTGAGCATGGAGGAAACGGGGAAGATGGCTTTTATATTAGTGGAAATGGACAATTCATGGGCTTCTTCTACCCGGATACGATGAAAGGCGAGGAAGGGCAGGTTGTATTTCTATTCAAGGATGCTGAGGGGAAAGAGCTAACCTGGAAAAAGGAAATAACTTTGAAATGATTTTGGGATTTCGGAGGGAGAACTTATGAGTATACGTGTATTGCAGGAAACAGATGCTCGATTCTACCAAGAATTACGATTGAGTTCGTTAATGATCAACCCAGAAGCATTTGGATCTACGTACGAGAGAGAAGTGGAATTTTCATTAGAAACTATAGTGGAGCGAATTAAACCGTCTAAGGACAAATTTGTTCTAGGTGCATTTGATAGTAGTGGTTCGTTAGTTGGAATTGTGACTTTCATGCGCGAAAACAGCCTTAAAGCTGTACATAAAGGGAATGTTTATGGAATGTATGTAGCACCCGAAATGCGAGGGAAAGGTTTGGGGAAATTACTAATGCTTGAACTAATAACAAGGGCGAGGGATTGCGAGGGTTTGGAACAAATAAACTTAACAGTAGTATCTGACAACGACTCCGCCAAAAAGCTGTATAAGTCTGTAGGATTTAAGGTTTATGGCGTGGAACAAAAGGCCTTGAAATTAAGATGTAATATCAATTGAGCTGTGACATGTATTCATACGCGGTTATTCCGAACACACTCTTAAAATGCCTGTTCAAATGAGTAAGATCCACAAATCCGTATTCAGCGACAGCTGTATAGATATCCTTGTTCTTCTCAATGGACTGCTTGGCATGTTCTACCTTGCTATTCAAAAAAAACTGATAGGGCGAAATTCCGGTATGAGCCTTAAACTCGCGAATGAACTGATATTTGGACAGATTAAATTCTGTACAGAGGTCGTCAAGCTTCAGCACATTGTCTATGTTGCAGAACATCATTTCCTTCGCTCTTTTGACAAGTGCACTATTATTTCTGTGAGCAGTATTTATTTCGGTATTGGAAACAAGGTCGACTAGGGTTAACAGCAGCTCGCTGCACAAAGATTCATCTTTACCGTTCTGAATAGCCTGGCTGAGGGACAATATACATTGCGCCAATTGGGCATCGTAGACGATAGGGGAGGAGAAGTGCACCAATTCTTTCTTGCCCATTATCTCTAGAAATAAGGCTGGTTTGATATAAAGCATAACATAATCAATGCCAGCCCTATCAAATGAGCTGCCGTCGTGATACTGCTCGGGATTAAACAGCATGACGCCATTTTTATGGGAGGACTGAAAACTGCCGTCAAGATTATATTGTTGGATGCCACGCAGGGTAACACCGAGCGCATATTCCTCATGACAATGCTTTTTATAAGTGAAATCAGTCATGCTTGCCGATAATGCGAGGATATCTGCCGACTTCTTGTAGTTGAATTTCTCCATACCCTCCACCTCTTTAGCTCTATAGGATTCCCGATACCATCATTGCCGAATAAACCAGAAATAGCGCCATCAGGGTGTTGATCACTTTTTGATGATTGTGTAGAAAGCTTCGAAAGACTGCGCCAAATACAACCCAGGTCGTAAAGGCTAGAAATCCGATGATGGTGATGATTATAACAAACACGAGCGATGCAAGTGAAGAAGTATAGTAGGGCATAACATAGCTCGGTATAACCGTTAGCGTGAACAATAATACCTTGGGATTTACAAATTGCATTAGCAAGCCTGAGACAAAATTGGCAGTTTGTTTAGGTTTGGTTTCCGCGGAACTCATTCGATAGATTTGATAGGCTAGGTAAAGCATATATACACTGCCTATGATCTGCATGACGCTCAGAATATTCGGAATGACCCCGGCAAGCATATGATTAAGCATAGCAGAAGCGGCAAGTAACAGGCCAAAAGCAATCGTGGCTCCACCTACATATTCCATTGCCTTTTTTGTGCCAAAATGATGCACGGAAGATAAAATAACAATATTGGTAGGTCCGGGCGTAAATGTAACCACAATACAATAGATGAAAAAGGACGTTATATTCATGATGACCTCCAGTAAAAGTAGTCACATGAATATACACCTAATATTTTGAATGCTTATAGTATATTATTGCGGCAGCATAAGCGGAAGTCCCGTCTTTATTGTGCATGAACTATCGGACTAGTATCCAAAATTGCTGTTATTCTAGTTCTGAGGAGAGGCGGGCAGGAAATGAACTTACTTGAAAACATGAATAATGCATTATGCTACATTGAAGACAATCTTACCAATGAAATTGACTATAAGGAAGTGGCAAGACGAGCTTTATGTTCCGAATATCATTTTAAGCGAATGTATTCATTTCTAGCTGGTATTTCACTGTCAGAATATATTCGCCGCAGGCGCCTGACGCTGGCTGCATTTGAGCTTCAAAGAAGTAATTTAAGGATCATCGACATCGCCTTGAATTATGGATACAGTTCACCAGACGCATTTACTAAAGCGTTCCAGCTCTTTCACGGAGTTACACCCTCAGAAGCAAGAGTCACGGGACAACTACTAAAAGCCTTTCCTCGAATGACTTTTCAGTTGAGCATCAAAGGAGGTAGTGAAATGAATTACCGTATTGAGGAAAAAGAGGCTTTTCGTATCGTTGGGTTCCACAAGAGAGTTCCCATTCAATTTGACGGAGTGAATCCAGAAATTGCTGCGATGTGGGAAAGCCTTGATCTGTTGTCAATCACTCGACTTAAGCAGCTTTCGAATGTTGTTCCCTTGGGTTTGCTAAGCGCATCCACGAACTTTCCCGAGAGTCGGATGGAGGAAAAAGGAGAGTTGGATCATTACATCGGTGTGGCTACAACACTGGAATGTCCAGAAGGTTTATCGCAACTGGATGTTTCCGCATCCACTTGGGCAGTATTTGAAGCGGTCGGACCTTTTCCGGGTACGTTGCAAGAGATCTGGGGGCGGATTTATTCGGAATGGTTCCCATCCTCTAATTACGAACAAATGGAGGGACCGGAAATTCTCTGGAATGAGAGTAAAGATGTAATGTCCCCCACATTCAAAAGCGAAATCTGGATACCCGTTACGAAAAAGTTGTAGAAGTAAAACAAGCCGGACACGGATGTGTCATTTGCTCCGGCTTGTTTTATTTGGTTGGGTGCAGGTATGGAAGTTATCAAGAAAGTTATTGTTCGTGCTTCTCCGTATCGCCTTGTGTGATCAGTTTGACCGCTTCAGCGATACTGTTCCTCAACTCGTCAGGATTCTTCGTAGAATCCGGATCAAGTGACGGGCCAAAGGGATTAGACGCCGTCCAAGCCGTAGCGAGCGCCATAATGGCGGTAAGGAGAAAGCCCGGAGCGAAGGTCTTGTTCACCTGACCCGCGTTTTGCGCCTGTAGCAACGCCGCAACTTTCAGATCATGAATGGTGCCGCGTTCGGCTGGACTTTCTGTCTTTTGTTCCAGACTGGACCACGCCATTAGCCGTATCAAATCGGGATTCGTCATCGCAAAATTGAACACACGCGTCGCATACCCTGGGAGATCATCGGGCGTGAAGGGGAGTTCCTCGTACACCCGCGTAAGATGCTTTTGAAGGATGGTGCTGAAAAGTGTCTCTTTATTATCAAAATAGATGTATATCATATTCTTGTTACATCCAGCCGTCTTGGCAATGCGATCGACCCGCGCGCCAGCAATGCCATAAGCGGAGAACTCCGCCATGGCTGCATCAAGAATCCGTTCTCGCGTCGCTTCGGCATTCCGCATCAAATCATCCTCACCTTCTACATTCTGTGTATAGTATCTTGAACACATTGTATCATTTGACAAACTGGTTAGATAGATATAACATATAACTAACCAGTTAGTAAAGTATCTGAATAACTGAAAACCTCAAGAAAGAAGGATTGAAAAATGACACAACGAACTTGGCTTATCACTGGTGTAAACAGCGGCTTCGGGCGCCACATGACCGAGCAACTTCTAGCACGTGGTGACCGTGTCGCCGGTACCGTTCGCAAGATGGATGCCATGAACGATCTCAAAGCGCAATACGGTGACCTCTTGTGGCTCGCCCATCTCGACGTGACAGACACACCGGCAATTCATCAGGTCGTGAATAAGGCGTTCACTGATCTTGGCAAGATCGATGTCGTAGTCAACAACGCTGGGTATGGTCTCTTTGGTGCAGCCGAGGAGATGACGGATGACCAAATCCTCCACCAGATCAACACCAACCTGATTGGCTCGATCCAGGTGGTACGTGCCGCCCTTCCGCATCTGCGTACGCAGGGCGGTGGCCGAATTATCCAACTCTCTACTGTGGGTGGCCAGGCCGCGTTCCCTGGCGGATCGCTCTATCACGCAGGCAAGTGGGGGATCGAGGGCTTCATTGAGGCAGTTGGGCAAGAAGTAGCTCCGTTTAACATTGGCTGTACACTCGTTGAGCCCGGCGGAGCACGAACTGAATTTCGCTATGGAAGTTCCCAGCTTGCACCGAAGATTGATGCATACGATATATCTCCCGCAAGCATGGTGCGACGGATAATTGAGGAAGGTACAAGTGTCTCCCTCGGCGATCCCGCCAAAATGGCCAAGATCATGATCGATAGCGTCGATCAACACCCGGCACCTAAGCGAATTGCGCTTGGCAGCGACTCTTATACGACGATTCACAAAGCACTCACCGAGCGGCTCGCGAATTTGGAAGCGCAGAAGGATCTTGCCTTCTCAACGGACTTCCCGGCGAACGCCTAACGGGGAGACTTGCCTCTTCCTCAAGGATGAGCTTCACGTGGACGAACTCATACGATGCCAATTACACTAAAGGAAACAGCAAAAGAGATGCCTAAATAGGGCATCTCTTTTATTGTGGATATTAGGTTGTTCTGATGCTCACGCTTATTCCAAATTACACTTGTTGATAAATTGCATAATCTGTTCTTTGTGTACATTGTCATGGACAACAAATTCCTCAATTAAGAAAGCAAGAGAATAGTTCAATTGTGCATTATATAGAACATCCGGCATTTCTACAAGCTGAGCAACAAGCTTTTCTCTGGTTCGAATGACTTCTTCAATCAATGCTGATTGTGTAATTCCTGATTTGGCATAAACAGCTGCCTTTCGATTGTAAGTATCAATATTTGGGAAGCTAATCTCTTTACCTAGTCTAACGAAGGGAAGGATATGTGTGAGGATGTGATTATCCCAATTCATAATGTGAGAAACCATTTCGCTAATCGACCATTTTCCTTCTGACATAGGTTTAGTCCATACCTCGGTATCCAATTGCTTTAATGTACTAACCCACGGAATAAAGGCTTGGAAATTTAAAATGTCATTATTTTTTGGCATACACTATCGCTCCATTTCTAATAAATCCTCTTCATTCGTACTTGCTAATTTAGTATACGACTTGTAATTTGACGGCATCGTGTCATATTCGAAAGTTTTTATAATATGACCCATCGTAGTCATATTATGAATTGTATAGTAAGAAAGCAATTACAGATTCCTTTAAGGGGCGATAACATATGGAGAACTTGAAATCTAAAGTGGTCATTATAACTGGAGCATCCAGCGGAATTGGAGAAGCTACCGCTAAGCTTTTGGCACAAAGAGGTGCAAAGGTAGTGTTGGCTGCAAGAAGAGAGGATCGTCTGCAAACCCTAGTGAAAGACATTGAGGCAGAAGGCGGTAAGGCTGTTTATATACGTACTAATGTAGCTTCATTTGCAGACATGCAGAAGCTTGTACAGTTTGCATTGGAGCAATATGGCCGTATCGATGTTCTGGTGAATAATGCTGGAGTTATGCCGCTTTCTCAGCTGAATGAACTAAAAGTCCAAGAGTGGGATCAAATGATTGATATTAACATCAAAGGCGTTCTGTATGGCATTGCCGCTGTATTGCCGACGATGAGGGAACAGCAAGCGGGGCATATTATCAACCTTTCCTCCATGGCAGGGTATAGTGTGAGTCCGACTTCATCGGTATATAGCGCGACTAAATTTGCCGTCAGAGCGATATCAGAAGGGCTGCGCCAGGAAGAATCCCCGGCCTCTCATATTCGCTCCACGATCATCTCTCCAGGATTGACGGAGAGTGAGCTGACCAATGGAATTAGCAATCCTGAAATCAAAGCTTGGGTAGGTCAAGCCAACCAATTGGCCATTTCTCCATATAGCATCGCTAGAGCGATTGCCTACGCCATTAATGAACCCGATGATACAGGAATCAATGAGATCATTATTAGACCGACTCTACAACCTTCCTGATAGTCGTCTCTTTTTGGGGTAGGGTTAAAATGTCAGCCTATGGCGTATAATGTTGAATTGAGGTGGTATGTATGCCGATCAGCCGACATTTCGAAATTATTTATCTACTCCTGCAAAAGAAAACTTTGACTGCAGCCGAATTTGCTGAACATTTCGAAGTTTCCACAAGAACAATCTATAGAGATATTGATACCTTAAGTGCGGCTGGCATTCCAATCTACAGCAGCAGAGGAAAAGGCGGCGGAATATCATTACTGGACAGGTATGTCTTTAATACCTCTTTGTTATCGGAGTCAGAGCAGAATGATATCTTGATGGCTCTTCAGAGCTTAAGTGCCATAAAACTTCCTGACACCCATGACGTACTGGATAAGCTGAGCAGGTTGTTTAAGAAAGATATGAATAACTGGATTGAAGTGGATTTCTCGAAATGGGGAAGTGGAGATCAGCAGAGAGAGCTGTTCCCGCTCTTACGACAAGCGATAATCGCCCATCACCTCATAGAATTTCGCTACTATAATTCAGCGGGCGAACAGAGCCAGCGCAGCGTTGAGCTTCTTAGGCTGCTGTTTAAAGATAAATCCTGGTATTTGGAAGGACATTGCCGTAACAGCGACAGTTCCCGGGTGTTTAAGATCAGCCGCATGAAGGAGATTGTTGTTACCGAACTCGTTTGTGATCCAAGACCGGTGGTGACGTTTGCAGATGCCGAGGAGAACGTAATGCGTAACGCAATCGAAGTGACATTGCGGATTGCAGCGCAAGGGGCATATCGGATCTTCGATGAATTTGCGGAGCATACGATTACGCGTAATGAAGATGGTAGTTACAGCATCACAGAATATTTCTCTGAAGGCAATTGGCTGGACAGTTATCTGCTGTCTTTCGGAGTTCTTCTAGAAGAGGTTAGGCCCGAATATTTACGGACAAGAATATTGGCTCAATTAGACACAATAAGAAATAAATTAGGTGGGAATTAAAAAGGAGAGATAATATGAGTACAACGAAAATTGACTTAACTGCAGCAACTGAGCGCGCTATGCACGTGCGCAGACTTTATCATCAACTCGAACAACAGAGCCTCGGACGAGAATGGACTATCGAAGAGGATATGCTTGGTTTCTTCACCGACGTTGGCCTCGTTGGCCGCCAGGTCATGGCCGCAGAAGGCACATGGGGCAAAGGCGGAGATACAAGGGCCGAGCTCAAACATAAGCTCGTGGAGTCCCTCTGGTGGATTCTAGTCCTGTCCGACCGCCTGGGTGTAGATATCTCGGGTGCCTACACCTCATTTATCGACAAGCTCGACACAGACCTCGTATAGAGTGTTTAATTATCGCATATCAAAAAGGTAACTCCAGATCGTATGGAGTTACCTTTTTTTAAAATATAAGAGTTTATAAGCCTATCAGTCACTGAGGGTGAATATCATTACGTTCAAACAATTTCCATAATTGTTCCGCCATATACTGCGGGGAATGAGGCATTTTATGCAGAATCCACCACTCCACTGTGCCCACGAAAGCCGAGGCTATAAATTGTGTGATTAATTCCTGATCCATTCCTTGATTGATGCCTTGCATACCAACCTTCACTTGGATGCTATCTACAATGTTCTGCTGCATCCGCTCCCGAAAGGCGAAGGTTCTTCGATTAGAAAGCATGGAAGAAAAAAATAGGTAGTTCTCCTCGAAATAAGTAAAGGCTGGCTTCAGCGCACGGATCAGATCTAGATGTTCATGAGTCGAGCCGCTTGCTAGACATGAAATAAACATTTTGTTTAAATGATCATCTATACATTTATTAAGCAGATCATATTTATCGGTGTAATGAAGATAGACGGTTCCCCGGTTCACATTAGCCCGTTCAGAAATATCATTAATGGTGATTTGTTCGAGTTCTTTTTCGGAAAAAAGCTCCAGAAACGCCTTATTAATAGCTTCTTTTGTTCTTAGGATTCGTCTATCTATCTTCGTTACAGTCTCCATTCTTATATAGCCTCCTCCAGTTAATGAACAATTCTGCTGCAGATGTTGTATATGAAACAAAAGGGTATACATTAGCGATTGAATTAACTTATCTACTCTATATAATAATAATCAACAACAGTTAAATAATCAACTTAAGTTAGATATCGAACGATTGTTGTATAGTAAAAAGTTATTACAAATTCCTTAAAGGGGCGAAAAACATTGAAAAACTTAAAATCAAAGGTAATTATTATTACGGGAGCCTCCAGCGGAATAGGAGAAGCTACAGCTAAGCTATTGGCTCAAAACGGCGCAAAGGTAGTACTGGCCGCAAGAAGAGAAGATCGTCTGCAAACCCTTGTGAAAGTTATTGAACAGGAAGGCGGCGAAGCCGTATATTTACCCACTAATGTAGCTTCATCAGAAGATATGCAGAAGCTGGCGCAGTTTGCCTTACAGCAATATGGCCGTATCGATGTGCTTATCAATAATGCCGGAATAATGCCGGTTTCAATGCTGAATGAACTGAAAGTCCAAGAGTGGGATCAAATGATCGACGTGAACATCAAAGGCGTTTTGTACGGAATTGCTGCTGTATTGCCAACCATGAGGGAACAGCAATCAGGACATATTATCAACGTTTCCTCGGTTGCAGGTTATAGTGTAACTCCACTTTCATCGGTATACAGCGCTACTAAATTTGCCGTTAGAGCGATTTCGGAAGGGCTGCGCCAGGAAGAATCTCCGGCCTCGCATATTAGATCTACCATCATTTCTCCAGGAATGACGCAATCTGAACTAACTCATACGATTAGCAATCCTGACATTCAAGCTATGGTACAACAAATGACCGGTATTTCCATTTCTCCATACAGTATCGCCAGAGCGATTGCCTACGCCATTAATGAGCCCGAAGATACCGGAGTCAATGAGATTGTGATTAGACCGACAGTTCAACCCTAATACAACGCTGTTTCAAAAGTGCGAATCGTCCTCTACATGTTCAACATGTAAGGGCGATCTTTTTGCGTAGAATTCACACGAGTGATGAAGTGGTTTTGGTGTTGAGATGTTAGATCCACGTATGTCAATTGGAATGTACGTATAGCTTCTTGAGTACCTTCAGCAATTTTTTATCTTTGGTGCACTTCCTTTCAGTGAGTAATAGCAGATTTCTTACTCGATATTATTTATAATAAAATGAGAATGAATTAAGGGTGAAAGGATGAGAGTGGATGAAAGCAAATAAGGATGAGTCCGGTCATGAACAAGTCATCGAATTTCTGAACAGTCTTGACCACCCACAGAAAAATGAAATTGAAGAAGTTCGCAAGATTATTTTAAACGTTAATGAAAATATTACAGAACATATCAAATGGAATGCACCAAGCTTTTGTTATCATAATGAGGATCGTGTGACCTTTAATTTGCAGGGAAAAGGATTTTTTCGTCTTATCTTTCATACAGGTGCCAAGGTTATAGAGCGAGTAGAACAAAGTCGGCTATTTGAAGATACTACTGGGCTATTAGAGTGGGTTACTAATGATAGAGCAATTGTAAAATTGAAGGATATGAGTGATGTTGAGTCTAAGAGAGCGGACCTTGTGGAAATAGTCGGCAGGTGGATAGAAGTCACGACTGTATAGCCCGAGGGTTATAAAAGAAATTGACAATCAAGGAACTACGCTATACAATCAATTCGATACTTATCGAAACGTAATATTATTATTAAATTTAAAACAAACAATCAGGAGGTTCATTGTAAATGAGAGTATTGGTCTATGGCGCTGGGGTTTTGGGAAGTTATCTTGCCCATGTGTTGGTGCGGGGTGGCAATGACGTAACTATGCTGGCGAGAGGACGGAGGGTGGATGAACTGCAGAATGACGGACTTGTCATTCGTCATTATTTTCAGCTTCGCACTACGGTTGATAAGGTGAATGTGATCACAGAGTTGCAGCCGGAGGACATCTTTGACCTTATCTTTGTAGTGATGAAATATCCGGATTTTCAGGCAGTCCTACCTGCTCTTGCTGCGAATCACAGCAGACATGTGGTTATCACTGGGAATAATGCGAGTCCCGGTGAGATGTTGAGATATTTGCAGGATAACAGTCCTGTGGAGAAAAAGGTAGCGTTCGCTTTTCAGCTTAACGGTGGATGGAGGGAGAGTGGCCGGATGATCAGTGTGCGTGGTCCAAAAGTGCAAATGGCAATCGGTGGTCTGGGCGAAGAGTTATCCTGGAAATCGGTGATCAATCAAGCCTTTGTTAAGACCAAATATAAACTGACCTATTATAAGGATATGGATGAGTGGCTGAAAAGTCATATGATCATGGTTTTGCCGTTAAACTTCCTCGCTCCAGCCAGTAACGGCAATTTGCGCCAAGCCGCAAGAAACAAGAAACTCCTGAATCAGGCGATTGATGCTTTAGATGAGGGGCATCAGGTATTAGAAACACTTGGGATTACGATTACACCTGCAAGTCAATCACAGTTGGTGCGGGATAAGCGGAAGATGTTCTACATAGGGCTGCGAATTATACTGGCGACCCCGTTCGGTAGAACTCTCTTGAGTGATAAGGCGGTGTCAGCAGATGAGATGTCAGCGCTACATCATGCTTTTAATGAGTTGAAGCAACGGGCGAATATACCGACACCTAACTGGGATAAGCTTCAGAAATATGCTCCATATTTGCAGGACTGATTGTATAGGTTCATCCTTATAAAAATTGACACGCACTCCAGGCTACGCTAGAATTATTTGATAATTATCGAATAATGAAATTGTTGGATTGGGGTTGCTCAACATTGGATACCAAAAAAATGGCTAAAATCTTTAAAGCCCTATCGAATGAGAATCGGTTGGAATTATATTTAAAAATTGCAGAGTCACATGAAACCAGCTTTGAAGCTGGGGGTGGACTTTGTGTTGCAGATATCGTCTCATGCCTGAATATTGGTGCCCCGACCGTTTCGCATCATATCAAAGAATTGGTGAATGCAGAACTCGTGACCACGGAGAAAAAGGGGAAGTTCCTGATCTGCAGTGTGAATAAAGAAATGGTTGCGGAGATCACTGAGATGTTGGCTTTACGATAGTAAGAAAGGGGACAGCAGAGATGGAGCATGAAGTATTGGCGAATCAGCTGTTAGCGAATGCGAATGATCCGAGTTGGTATGTACCGTTCACGGAAGCCGTTCAAGGCTTGACCCAGGAGGAAGCTGGGTGGAAGGTCAGTGAAGACACCAACAGCATTGCCGAACTCGTGCAGCATCTGCTGTATTGGAATGAAACGTGGCAGATCCGGTATAAAGAATGTGATGTGCATGCGGTACCGCCCGTGGGCAGTAATGACAGTACTTTCACCGTTGTACAAGATAAGCCGTTCGATGCACTTCAAAAACAACTGTTAACAGTTCTGTTGTACTGGCAGGAAATTCTAACGCAAGAACAATTGGCAACCGACGTTCCCGGCATCCCCGGGAGTAAGTGGTGGGAAGTCGTAGGGAATGTGACAACGCATAATGCTTATCATATTGGGCAGATTGTTTTGATTCGGAAGGTACAGAAGAGTTGGGTGCGTAGGACTAAATAGAGGCAGATTAAAGGGCTCGAAAAATGGGGGTGATTTTATGTCAATAAAACAAAATAGAATTTTAATTTTTGGTGCAGGGGTTATAGGGAGCGCATACGCAATCAAATTCATTGAAGCAGGGATT
Organism: Paenibacillus monticola; assembly: GCF_009664975.1. Taxonomy (GTDB): domain Bacteria; phylum Bacillota; class Bacilli; order Paenibacillales; family Paenibacillaceae; genus Paenibacillus_AQ; species Paenibacillus_AQ monticola. Next base: position 2,269 of record NZ_WJXB01000003.1, on the reverse strand, counting down.
GACGTTACTCTGTTTGCACGTTCGAATAGATTTAAAACATTGCAAGAAAATGGCCTGCAATATAATGAAAAAGGTGCGGTTAAATCTATAAAAGTAAATGTCATTGATACGCTTGAAAATGATGATGTATATGATTTTATTTTCGTTACCGTTCGTTACGATCGATCCGAATCAGCGTTGTTAGCCCTAAAAGACAATCAAAGCCAAAATATTGTTACGATGATTAGTAATTCAATTGGATTTTCTTCGTGGCTAGATATTGTAGGAGATAGACTTTTACCCGCTTTTCCCGGTGTTGGCGGTCAGATTAAAGATGGGATTTTGTATGCTCGATTTCCACCAAAGGTTCTAATGGCTGCTGTGTTTGGAGAAATTAGTGGTTTGGTGACAGAACGAGCAGAAAACCTCGCGAAATTATTTAAAACAGCAAAACTTCCCTACGCAGTTAATAAGGATATGAAATCGTATCTAATAACACATTCAGTATCGGACATTGCAATGCTTAGCATATTAATGGACGAAAAAACAGCTAGAACCAGAAAAACGGCACACAAAATAACATTCACTTTAAAAACGTATTTAAGGGCAATACAAAAAGCTGGCGTTGCTATTAATCCATTTGCATATAAAATTATGCTTAGGTGTCCAAACTTGATTTTGGATTTGTTCTTTATGATATGGCTACGGACTAAAATGGTGAAGGATATGATGTTGCCAGATTATGCGAATAGTGCAAACAATGAAATTATGCAGCTGAATAACGATTTATTGAAGTTCTTAAGTCAAAATGATGTCAGACCATAAGAACGAAAAAGCTCTCGTGAATTTCGAGGCCACTGAAAAACATGGCCTTCTCGGAAGATTGGAAACAAACATATCCAAAAGACGACATTCATTCGGATCATGGCGAATGAATGCCGTCTTTTTAAGATGTATTGTTGCTGGGCTAATCCCTTCTCAGCTCATGAGCTTCAAAATCCGTTTCAAATTCACTGCAAATATCGCCATTGCTCCTTGAATTTCCATGCCAATCAGACCCGAGGTAGATGAAACATCGTACCCGTGTCTGTGCTTGAGTTCACTATTTTTAGCTTCAATCTTGTACCGCTCCTTGGCTTTGGCTTTAAAGGCTTCGCTTTCTTGAAACCTTGCCTGCTCCAGATGCTCGTGGCTCATTATACTTACTGAATAGGTTTTGCTCTTTGACCCTTCTTTGTAGCAGTCTTCGCGCAGTGGGCACCGTTTGCATTTCTCAACGTCAAAATAATAGGTGTCCGTCTGGTTTCCCCCCCGTCCTTTCTTTCCCTGCCGCGCTCGACGAATGGCCAGATGGCCAGCCTTGCATACATACCTTCCCGCATCTTTATTGAATTCGAATTCGTCCTCTTTCTTTCGGTTCCCCTGTGTAATCAAAGGATTTAATTTGGAAACGAGCTCGATTTCGTTTTGAGCACTGTAGGACAGATTGTCTTTTTCTGAATAGGCCGTATCTCCAATGACGGTTTCACCTGCATCCCTGCAGCCTTACTTTTTTCAATCAGCGTTTGGAGCTGTTTCCCGTCATTTTGTTCGCCCGTCGTAACCGTCGCTGCTGTAATTATTCGTTCTTCACTCATGGCGATATGGGTTTTGTATCCGAAAAAAGAAGAGTCTGCACTTTTGTGTCCCACTTTGGCATCCGGATCGGTAGAGGTTTGCAGATGCTCCACATCATCGGCGACCGTTTCTTTCAGCAGGTTTAAAGGCTCGCTTACCTTGGGAAGTCCCGTAAACCGTCCATCCTGCTCAATCACCGCAACCAACCGCTGGCAATATTCGATTTCATCCTCAAGGACATCCGTAGCCGGCTTGGACGAAAAAACATTTTTCATTGACTCTTCTATACTGTAGATCACTTTACGTACCTTTTTGGAGCGTTCTCGCAGCACTTCTTGCGGGGTCTTTTGGGTATAGCGCGCTTTGGTATGAGTCGAGTCCACAATAATGGTTTTGCTGCGAATGACGCCTTTTTCAATGGCGATTTCCACTGTTTTGCCAATGAGCAGATCGAGTAACTTCATATCTTTCAGTCGCAGCTTGCGAAACTTGGTCAACAGACTGGGGTCAATGACCCCTTCCTCCGGAGCCATATGTAGGAAAAACTTGAACGACAAGTCGGTTTTAGAGCGTTCCACCAGATCGACGTCGGACAAGTCAAAGATGGATTTGAGCAATAGATATTTAAACATTCGGACCGGGTCCACCGCGGTTCGACCGTTATCGTGGCAAG
>NZ_WJXB01000035.1 GCF_009664975.1 Paenibacillus monticola | reverse complement strand
AGCTGGCCATTTCGCATGTGATCTTCCTTCATTCGCATGAAGGTGGCGTCCGAATCGGTCTTGCTGAAGCTGTTTCGACTCCCCAGCGTTTTCTGATACTGTTCGTACTTTCTCAGGCGCGGAAGCAGATCCTTGCGGAGCTGACGTACCGCTTTCTTCAGTGGTTTATCTTTCGGTTTCTCCTGGAGCCGAGCTTCCAGCTTTTGAATGGCGGTTTCTAACTTCTCGCCGGTCCATTCGGTTCCTTCGCCGAGTTCAGTAAGGTCACTGCCTTGTTGAATTTGCTCTTCCCGCTGTTCGTCAGCCTCAATGGTAGCAAAAAGGGTATGCACCTTCTCTTGCAATTTCGCTTTGTGCTTAACAACGGCTTTCCCCCAAACAAAGGTGTAGCGATTGGCATTCGCTTCAATCTTGGTCCCGTCTACAAAATAATGATCTAGGGAGACGTACTTTTCCTCGGTCAAGAACTGCAATACGGCGGTAAACACGGTTTCGAGGACCTCTTTCATCCGCTGGGAACGGAAGCGATTGAGGGT
>NZ_WJXB01000034.1 GCF_009664975.1 Paenibacillus monticola | reverse complement strand
AATTGGGAAATCTCATCTCGAGGGGGGCTTCACGCTTAGATGCTTTCAGCGCTTATCCCGTCCGTACGTAGCTACTCAGCCATGCTCCTGGCGGAACAACTGATGCACCAGCGGTACGTCCATCCCGGTCCTCTCGTACTAAGGACAGCTCCTCTCAAATTTCCTGCGCCCACGACAGATAGGGACCGAACTGTCTCACGACGTTCTGAACCCAGCTCGCGTACCGCTTTAATGGGCGAACAGCCCAACCCTTGGGACCTACTTCAGCCCCAGGATGCGATGAGCCGACATCGAGGTGCCAAACCTCCCCGTCGATGTGGACTCTTGGGGGAGATAAGCCTGTTATCCCCAGGGTAGCTTTTATCCGTTGAGCGATGGCCCTTCCATGCGGTACCACCGGATCACTAAGTCCGACTTTCGTCCCTGCTCGACTTGTAGGTCTCGCAGTCAAGCTCCCTTATGCCTTTGCACTCTTCGAATGATTTCCAACCATTCTGAGGGAACCTTGGAACGCCTCCGTTACTCTTTAGGAGGCGACCGCCCCAGTCAAACTGCCCGCCTGACACGGTCCCCGTACCCGAT
>NZ_WJXB01000033.1 GCF_009664975.1 Paenibacillus monticola | reverse complement strand
TTTCCCCATTCGGACACCCCCGGATCAAAGCTTGCTTACAGCTCCCCGAGGCAGTTTCGTTGTTCGCCACGTCCTTCGTCGGCTCCTGGCGCCTAGGCATCCTCCGTGTGCTCTTATTAGCTTAACCTCGATTTTTCCGTTAGGAAAATATCGTACAGCTCCAGTTTCGGTTGTTTGCACAATCGAAAACCTTCGCTAAGCCATATTACACTTTCGCTCGTTTACACAAGCGACAGATAAAATGTTCTAAAACGCAAATTCGTTTCGGTATTCAGTTTTCAAGGATCAAGGTGAATCAATTATACAGTTTAAAAAGTTTTGGTGGAGCCAAGCGGGATCGAACCGCTGACCTCCTGCTTGCAAGGCAGGCGCTCTCCCAGCTGAGCTATGGCCCCATAATAGGTTATGAAATTTGAATGGTGGGCCTTAGTGGACTCGAACCACCGACCTCACCCTTATCAGGGGTGCGCTCTAACCAGCTGAGCTAAAGGCCCTTATTCAATCAATGCATCTTATGAGGTTAATCATAAGGGTGCGCTTGGCAACGTCCTACTCTCCCAGGACCCTTCGGTCCAAGTACCATCGGCGCTGGAGGGCTTAACGGTCGTGTTCGGGATGGGTACGTGTGGAACCCCTCCGCTATCGCCACCAAACGCATACGAAAGAGACTTGCTCTCTCAAAACTGAGCAACGAGTGAGTGTGTGCAAACCCTAAGGGTTCACTAGAAGCCTTGCGGCTTCTGTTCGAATGTTTCCGTTACAGGAAACGATTCTCCATAGAAAGGAGGTGATCCAGCCGCACCTTCCGATACGGCTACCTTGTTACGACTTCACCCCAATTATCTACCCCACCTTCGGCGGCTGGCTCCCTTGCGGGTTACCCCACCGACTTCGGGTGTT
>NZ_WJXB01000032.1 GCF_009664975.1 Paenibacillus monticola | reverse complement strand
CGATTAACGGGATCAATACAATTACAGTACATACACCAGTAGTCAATTATTCTGTCCTGCCAGACGATAACCGTCCTTTCGATCAGCGGATGATCCCGGATATGACAAGAACGGTTCTTATCCTGGACAGACCGTTCACGGTTCATTTCACAGAAAGTGGGCAGCATCTTAACATCCCCGGTTACGGCAACCGGGATTACGGAAAATATACGTTAAGCAAACGGATTCGCTTTCCCTTTGGTGTCTTTCAAGAAAGTCAGTATTACCCGGAGAACACTTGGATCTATATTCCTGTTGGTACACCATCTATGACCTTCACGATGCCCACCTGGGTAAATGAAGGAAACTATACGATCCAGACGGAAGCCTGGGCCATTAACGGCACACCGGCCGATCCCACCGATCTCTGTGAAGTGAACATGAATGGTGATCTGAGCAATTATTGTGCCACAGAGAGCTTTAATGTGGGTGTGGTCGGGCGTCTGTTTGATTTTCGGATCTGGGACATCGGGGATTTCAGGTATGAGCAGGTCTTCCGTACAACCATAGGGACTACGGAGCACAGTTCAGCCATGTATTATACAGGTGGCAACGATGAGAACGGGAATCCGACGGCCCTGAGCGGGCAAAAGCAATGGTTCCTGCCGATCCGAAAAGGTTCTCACCCTACCGAACAAGAGACGGTTCCCCATAACGGCTACTCGTTTCTGTTTGACTTTCGGACCATGGGAAACCTATGGGAACCCGGAGAAGGGATTCGGATTGAACCGACCTTCAGGTTCGTCCCACGAACGGGAGGGGCAGCGGTCCCGGTAGATCTGTACTATGATGTCTCGGGAACCATGAACAAAATGATCGGGGTAGGTTCGCCCAAGGATAAGCAGAGCTTCACACGCACCTATCGTTTAGCGGATACCATGCGCAATATTTCCGGTGGGGAATTAACAACCGCAGCCAGCTACGAATATAACTTTCTACTGTCCGATGCGGAGAGAGAACAAACTTCCTGGATCAAGTTCTATAAAAATTACGTGAAGCGAAAGACCAAAATTGCCACCGGATATGATATTGAGATTTTGCCGTATAAATCCCGCACCTTGAT
>NZ_WJXB01000002.1 GCF_009664975.1 Paenibacillus monticola | reverse complement strand
TGCGTAATCAAAGGGTTTAATTTGGAGACGAGCTCGATTTCGTTTTGAGCACTGTAGGACAGATTGTCTTTTTCCGAATAGGCCGTATCTCCAATGACGGTTTCAACCTGCATTCCTGTAGCCTTACTTTTTTCAATCAGCGTTTGGAGCTGTTTCCCGTCATTTTGTTCGCCCGTCGTAACCGTCGCTGCTGTAATAATTCGTTCTTCACTCATGGCGATATGGGTTTTGTATCCGAAAAAAGAAGAGTCTGCACTTTTGTGTCCCACTTTGGCATCCGGATCGGTCGAGGTTTGTAGATGCTGATGCTCCACATCATCGGCGACCGTTTCTTTCAGCAGGTTTAAAGGCTCGCTTACCTTTGGAAGTCCCGTAAACCGTCCATCCTGCTCAATCACCGCAACCAACTGCTGGCAATATTCAATTTCATCCTCAAGGACATCCGTAACCGGTTTGGACGGAAAAACATTTTTCATTGACTCCTCTATACTGTAGATCACTTTACGTACCTTTTTGGAGCGTTCTCGAAGCACTTCTTGCGGGGTCTTTTGGGTATAGCGTGCTTTGGTATGAGTCGCGTCCACAATAATGGTTTTGCTGCGAATGACGCCTTTTTCAATAGCGATTTCCACCGTTTTGCCAATGAGCAGATCGAGTAACTTCATATCTTTCAGTCGCAGCTTGCGAAATTTGGTCAGCAAACTAGGGTCAATGACCCCTTCCTCCGGAGCCATATGTAGGAAAAACTTGAACGACAGGTCGGTTTTAGAGCGTTCCACCAGATCGACGTCGGACAAGTCAAAGATGGATTTGAGCAGTAGATATTTAAACATTCGGACCGGGTCTACCGCGGTTCGACCGTTATCGCGGCAATAGGTTTCGTTCAGTTTCTCATAAACAAAGCTAAAGTCCACCAGCTCGTCCATTCGCCGTAGCAAGTTATCCTTAGGAATCAGTATATTGTAAAGTTCGATATACGGGCTCAAGATAAAATTCTGCTGCTCAGGGAGCATGGAGACCACCAGCCTTTGATTTGATACTTTAAGTATACCGAAAAAGATAGACATTCTCCTCAAAAAAATGAGGAGAATGTCTATTTGAGATCCTGAAGGACTTTTTCAGTGGCCTCGATTAATCCTGGGGGCTTTTTGTTATTTCAGGAGCCGAAAACTGAGGGGGAAGGGGGTGAAAGAGGATATAGGAAGAAGACGAGTAATTAAAATGAGCGTCAGAAGGGCTTAACGCTACGCTTATGCCTTTACAGCGGCGCAGTGGTACTTATTCAAAGTGAATCTGTAAGCTCCACACAGAGGCTTCACAGTTCTCTCAGCATATGCTTCAGTTTCTATTGATCATAATAACGTCATTATAAATATCTTGATCTTTGTCCAGTAAGGGATAATGGCCTGTTTGAAGGAGTTATTAGGAACCACTCTAATATTACGAAAGTTTATGATGATTTTTAGTGATACGGAGCTAATATATAATTAAATATTATCTTAACTCGAAAATATTCGCTAATTTAGACAGAATCCCCCCCCTTTTCATAGATGCATCTCTTTGAATGGTAATGAAATAAAACAGATTAAAGCAATATAAATGATATGGATGAAGTATAAAATAAATTATCGAAATAATTTTCGTTCATTTGGATGTTATCACTGAAATGCCGATTTTCTTCTGGAATCTACACGCAAAAGACACTTTACAAAGATAAATATCGATGTGATAATGAAAATTACCGAAACCGGTTTCTGTATTTCGGACTAAATATTATTGATATTTGGAATTATTAGTGTGTTTCGTAAGGAATGAGCCATTTTTTAACGAATAATCCCGAAACACTAGTATTATCTGCGATTTAGATTGTAAACAGGAGAGGAAGAGTGTTATGGATCAAAATAATAAACAAACTTGGAGTTTTACTGGGACGAACGGGGATTTCAAGCTACCGCAGTCGGACCGCAATAGCTACTTGTATTTTCCACTGGTGAATGAGGGGGGGATGATGTCCTCAGTAAGCCCTAAGCTTCACGGACAGGCCACATCTGGGCATAATACATTTCTGACTCCGCCGTTGTCGGTGGAGGATTTGCATAATTCCCGCGATTCCCGCAACTTTTGGGTATACATTGAAGGAAAGGGAGCTTGGTCGGCAGCTGGAAACTCGGCGAAGCAAAATGCTGAGTTCTACACTGATAATGCGGATGATGCGATGCTTGAGGCCGGATTTCTGTGGCATAAGGTGACTCGCAGCAGTGCTGACCTAGGGATTACTGCAGAAATAACCAGCTTCGTCCCCGTTGGAAATGATAAGGTCGAGTTGATGAGGGTTACCCTGACGAACACAAGTGGAAAGGAACTCACCCTAACACCGACAGCAGCCGTTCCCCTCTTTGCCCGTTCGGCCGACGATTTGCGGGATCATCGCCATGTTACTTCTCTGCTGAACCGTATCTATACTTCGGCGCACGGCGTTGAGGTGCAGCCAGCACTTTCCTTTGATGAACGGGGCCATCGGATTAATCATACCTCTTATGGGGTATTCGGAGCTGAAGGCAATGGAAATGAACCCCTTGGTTTTTTCCCGGTACAGGAGGATTTTATTGGGGAAGGCGGAAGCCTGGATTGGCCTGAAGCTGTAGTGCTGAACAGAGCGCCGGAGGCCGGTAAGGGTGGCGAGATGCATAGAGAAGGATACGAGGCACTGGGTGGTATTCGTTTTAGAACGATCACCTTACAGCCTGGTGCCAGTAATTCTTATGTAATTGTGCTGGCGATGGACAGCCAAAGAATAGATGTATCGACACTGATGAACAAATATGGCACTACGGCAGGATTTGAGCTTTTATTAGCTGACAATAAAGCGCTCTGGGCGGATAAAGTAAACACGGTTGAATTTCATACCGGTGACCCGTCTGCTGACCAATGGATGAAATGGGTGACACTGCAGCCAGTGCTCAGAAGGCTGTATGGAAACTCTTTCCTCCCTTATCACGATTATGGCCGGGGTGGACGCGGTTGGCGGGATCTGTGGCAGGATTGTCTGGCATTGCTAATTATGGAACCGGCAGAAGTTCGTAGCCTATTGCTAAATAATTATGCGGGTGTAAGATTTGACGGTAGCAACGCAACAATTATCGGCCAACAGCCAGGCGAATTTATTGCCGACCGCAACAATATTCCACGTGTATGGATGGACCACGGAGCGTGGCCATTTTTGACAACGAAACTTTATCTGGATCAGAGTGGTGATCTGGAGTTCCTGCTGCAGGAGCAATGCTATTTCCGTGATAACTTTATGAGCCGTTGCCGGGAGCGTGACGCTTCCTGGGATGAAGCCGCAGGCCCTTATCTCAGAACTAGTGCAGGAGACGTATACAAGGGAACCATTCTGGAGCATATTCTGCTGCAGAATCTGATACCCTTCTTCAATGTAGGCGAACATAACAATATTCTGCTTGAGGGTGCCGACTGGAATGATGGATTGGATATGGCAGCAGAACGGGGTGAAAGTGTAACTTTCACATCCTTCTACGCCAGTAATTTGCTGGATATTTCACGTTTACTCCGCACGGTTAAAGAACTTAAAGGCTATGAAACGCTTGAACTGGCAGAGGAAATGCTGCATCTGTTTGATTCTCTCGGCACGAGTGTAGACTATAATTCAGTATCCGCTAAGCAGGAGCATCTGAACCGCTTCTATGCTTCCGCACCGAACAAGGTCAGCGGTATTCGTGTTGCTCTTAGCATGGATAAGGTTGCTGATGATCTGGAACACAAAGCGGAGTGGATCTTCGAGCATCTACGCCGTAATGAATGGGTGCAAAGCGAACAGGGTGACGGCTGGTTCAATGGCTATTATAATAATGATGGGGAGCAGGTTGAGGGCGAATTCACCGAAGGTGTTCGTATGACGCTTACAGGCCAGGTATTCCCACTATTGGGTCATGCCGCAGCACCAGAGCAGATTCCACATATCATCGCTGCAGTGGAACGCAATCTGTTGGACGATAGAATCGGCTACAGACTCAATACCGATTTCGGAGGCATACAGCAGAACTTAGGTCGCGCTTTTGGTTTTGCTTTTGGCCATAAAGAGAACGGGGCGATGTTTAGCCATATGACGATAATGTACGGCAATGCGCTATACAAGCGTGGCTATGTAAACGAAGGGCGCAAGGTGCTGGAGTCACTGTACAATCTGAGTGTTGATTTTGAGACTAGCCGCATGTATCCGGGTATTCCTGAGTATATCAATGAGCAGGGCAGAGGGATGTATACGTATCTAACAGGCTCGGCAAGCTGGCTCCTGCTGACTATGGTTACAGAGGTGTTTGGGGTTAAGGGCCAACTTGGCGATCTGCTGCTGGAACCGAAGCTGGTCAAAGAACAGTTCGATGCAGAAGGTAAAGCCTCGATTAAGACGATCTTTGCAGAACGTGAGCTGGAGGTGGTCTATACGTCCACAGGAAGCTCTGTTTACGGAGAGTACCAAATACACTCGGTCACTCTGAATGGCATCAAGGTGACGCTTCAGCGCGTCTCAGAGGGCGTTCTTATTTCAAGAGACTTACTGAGCGCTCTGCCGGCCGGGAAATCCCACCTTGTGGAGGTAGAATTGGCATAACATTGTTCACACTGGAAGGAGGCGACAATAAATGAGTAACACTCTGACAAATGGAATTCTAACGGTCAGTATTGCCGATATTGGGGCCTATAATAGAGCCCGCTTTGATTGGACAGGATTTATTACACAGGTAACTCTGGAACAGGGTCAGCATACCTTCTGTATGCCGGAAAGTCTGAACTCCGGAGAAGGTAGCGGGGGCTTTGGATTATGTAACGAGTTCGGCATTTCCCGGTCAATTGGTTACGATGATGCTGTTGCAGGGGAATGGTTTCCGAAGCCTGGTGTTGGGCTGCTGCAGAAGGAGGATGATCGTCCTTATTTCTTTGCGCATGAATATGCAATAAATCCGTTTATCAGCAGCTTTGAGGTTAGCCCTCAGTCCATAACTTATACAGTTCAGCCGATGGAGGTTCAAGGGTATAGTTTGCTTTTGAACAAAACCTTGTCTTTGCACGAGGACAAACTGACCATTGCCTATGAGCTGCATAATAAAGGCTCGAAGCCGTTCCAGACAGAGGAGTATGTGCACAACTTTATCGGAATCGACGGAGTGCAGATGGGGAAGGATTACGAGCTGCGGCTTCCGGGGGCGCTTAGTATAACTGATGCAGAATCGTCGTATACCACAGAGCTATTGCAGTTATCAGAGGAGAGCCTGAGCTTCCGAGCAGAGCCGGATAAGCCCTTTTATTGCAAGCTGGAAGTTGGGGAGCAGCGGACGGCAGACTTTAATTGGGAATTGCTTTATAAGCCGAGCGGCACGGGCGTGCGCGAAAGCGGAGATTTCCCGGTATCAAAAATAGCTTTATGGGGAGAGAGGCATGTTATTTCTCCAGAAGTATTTGTGAACATTAGCCTTTTACCGCGTCAAAGCAAGCGCTGGAGCCGTACCTATCAATTTTTCACTACTTCATAAGCTCCGATCTTACCTCCTATGTGAATAATTATACTTGCTGGTGTGTAAGATTATTGCTATCATATCCATATCCATATTCATAGGAGAGAAAGGGTGGGGAGCAATTTTGAGTAAGAGAGCATACAATTTTAATGCCGGTCCAGCGGCGTTGCCGCTTGCAGTATTGGAACGTGCACAGGCAGAGTTCGTAGATTTTCGGGATAGCGGAATGTCCATTATGGAGATGTCGCACCGCGGTGCCATATACGAATCCGTGCATAATGAAGCACAGGAACGTCTGCTTTCACTCTTAGGCAATCCGAAGGGCTATAAGGTATTGTTCATGCAAGGTGGGGCAAGTACACAGTTCGCCATGATCCCGATGAATTTCATTTCTGCTGGCCAGGTAGGCAGCTATGTGATGACGGGCAGTTGGGCGGATAAAGCATTCAAGGAAGCGAAGTTAGCTGGAGGCGCTCATGTAGCTGCTACTTCAGCAGATAAGAAGTTTCTTGCTATCCCTGAACTAAGCACTATCACAGCTGCGGACAATGCTGCATATCTGCATGTAACGTCAAATGAAACCATTGAAGGAACACAATATGCGGAATTCCCGGATTCGGGCTCCATTCCGCTGATCGCTGATATGTCCAGTGACATTCTTAGCCGTTCTTTTGATGTGAATCAATTTGGACTGATCTATGCGGGCGCACAAAAGAATCTCGGACCTTCTGGTGTGACTGTAGTTATCGCCAAGGAAGAACTGATCGCTGAATCGCCTTCTACTATTCCGACGATTCTTCGCTACGATACTCATTACAAAAACAACTCTCTCTACAACACGCCACCATCCTACTCTATATATATGGTAAATGAAGTGTTGAAATGGATCGAAGAGCAGGGCGGATTAGCCGGGATTGAAGCTAAGAATCGCGATAAAGCGGGTCTGCTCTATAATCACATCGATGGAAGCGATGGCTTCTTCCGTGGCGTTGCTGAGCCAAGTAGCCGCTCCATTATGAATGTAACCTTCCGGATGCAATCGGAAGATCTGGAGAAGCAGTTCGTCAAGGCTGCTGAACTGGAAGGTTTTGTCGGTCTTAAGGGTCACCGCAGTGTTGGGGGCTTACGGGCTTCGATCTACAATGCGGTACCGTATGAGAGCGTTAAAGCACTGTCCGACTTCATGAATCATTTCCAGAAAACACAAGGTTAATGAAACTATCGATAACCTTCCGCCTTAGGGCGGAGGGTTTTCTGTGTTATAATACTAGTTCAATCACCGGGCAGTTAAGGCCCACAGAGAGGAACATCGACATATGGCACTTCACATCGTGTTGGTCGAACCGGAAATCCCGGCGAACACCGGCAATATCTCCCGCACCTGCGCAGCAACAGGTATACATCTGCATTTGGTGCATCCGCTTGGCTTCCGTACAGATGATGCAGCTTTGAAACGGGCGGGACTGGATTATTGGCATGCCGTTCATATTGAATACCATAACTCTTTCGCTGAAGTACAAGAGAAATATAGCGAAGGACGTTTTTTCTATGCAACGACCAAGGCGGAGAAACGTTATAGTGACTTCACCTTCCAGGATGGTGATTTCTTTGTATTCGGTAAGGAAACCAAGGGCTTGCCTGCAGAAATCCTGGAAGCTGGCAAGGAAACAACCATGCGCTTACCTATGAGTAATGCTGTCAGATCCCTAAATTTGTCAAATTCAGCAGCGATAATTGTCTATGAGGCCCTTCGTCAGTTGGATTTTCCGGAACTTGTCTAAAAGAAGACAATATTTTTTATTTTTCTCAGCAGGATTCGACAATTTAATAACGAAATTAATGATTAGAGCCGAATAAAATAGTAGTTAATATAATTAGTTGAACAGGAGAGGTGTACGTTAGATATGAAACCTGCTGGTGTTGTACGTAAAGTAGATCAGCTGGGTAGAATTGTTCTGCCTAAGTCCCTACGTAAAAGGTATCAAATGAATGAAGGCGACCCGGTTGAAATTTTGGTGCAGGGCGACCACATCATCTTAGAGCGTTACCGCCCCAAATGTGTCTTTTGTGGATCAATAGAGGGTGTAAGTGACTATAAAGATCGTTTTATATGTTCACAATGCCTTACTGAAATGACACAGTTGCCAAGACACGCCTAAGCTCTATAGGTTTGCTCGAAGTAATGTTCTGTTAAGTAAGAAAAAGCACCACACTGATGTGTGGTGCTTTTTCTTATACTAACCTCAAAATGCCTGAAATCCAATGACTACAGGGACATCTTAGTCTTAAAGGCCCTTAGTCTTGTCATCGTTGTAAGATGAAGTAAGGATTCCGGCCAAGAATAATACAAATACAAAGGTAACGATCCAAAAGGTCAATGAGAACGTCATGTGAGGCACCTCCAGAAATGGATGTATTCGTTATCATGATTATAACCTGCGTTCTCTTAAAAATATACGAAAATGTGATGTAGCGCACAGACAGTGCTGAATATTCATTCGGAGAACAGGAAGCTAGTGGGTACGCGCCGAAGATTGCCATCGGATGGCTTATTAATCACTTTTCCGTTAAAAATCAGGGACGAAGAACCGCCACCATCCAAATTATAAGCATCACTGACACCCATGGTGTATAGTTTGTCCTGAATCTCTTTCAAGGTGGCTCCTGAGCTGCCGTATTCATTGTAGCCATCAGCTACTAGAACTAGCAGTTGATCATCCTTGTATTTACCCATTACGGTACGTGGTGCACGAAGTGGAGTCAGGTTCCATTTTTCCGGTATCGGCACCTTACTATTATTCTGCAACAGAACCGGTACAAAGGTTGCACCAAATTTGGGTTCAAGTTGATCCAGTTGTGTCCGGCTGTAGAATTTACCACCGATTAATTGGCCGGATTTGTTAAGACCCACAAAACTGAGATCTTTGTAACTTGGCTGAAAGCCATTTAAATACTGGCCTCCTACAACAGTGGTGCTTAGAGGGTAACGTTGGCCGGCTTTGTCCGCAAACCCTCCGGCGTTAATTCCGGCGACTGCACCATAACGATTTACAGCCTGCATCGTAGTTTCCGCTCCACCGGAGCTGGACTCGGCAAGGCTCATTGTCATCGCAGTCGCATCTTTTAACTTGATCTTTAGTGCGTAGGCTTTATAGTTTCCGGGATTCAACCGGTATAGTTCTATGGTAATACGGTCACTGCTAATGACCTCGGAAGGAATTCCGAGCTTGGACGTAATCCGGTTGTTATAGATTCGTTCCGGTCGGCTATTCTGGGCCTTGGCTGTACTTACCAATGCATTCATTGCAGTGGTTGTTTCCTTATAAAGCTTGGCGCTGGCACTCACAGAATCGATGGTATAAGAAGCAGCTTTTTTGGCCAGAGTCAGTTCCTTCTGAAGTGCAGCCGTTTCCTGAACAGGTCCAACGATAGGGGAGAACTGTCCTACATCAAGATTTAGCTGCAGCGGAGGCTGATACCACCATAGACATAATAATAAGCCGAAGAAGGGAGCGGTCAGAAGCAGGAAGAAACGGTTGACTCTTTTGACAGGGGTCATCATTTGAGCAGATCCATTTTTTTCTTCAAGACATCCAGTTGCTTGCGAACTTCGCTTAATTGGGTATAGAGTTTGTTGCTGTTGTCTGTCTTGGCGCTTGCATTATCTTTAGTGAAGGTTAACAGTTCATTAAAGCTCTGTACTGTATCCTGCAAGTCCTTCACTTCACTAGAGAGAACGGCAATTTTCGCTTCATAATCAGTCTTCAAAACGGTAAGTTGCTGTTGGCTTTGAGTGCTAAGCTCGCTCAGCACCTGCTGCTTCAGATGGTTGGTATAGCTGTATACAGCATAAATTCCAAATCCAATCATCATAACCCAGAACAGTAAAAACCATTTTACGGAAGGTCCGTGTCTCGCTGTAGTACGGCGCGAGTGTACCGGTGTCGATTCCGCTAGCGGTTGCATTTTATCACCTCAGGTTATTCTTTTTTTCAAGTCCTCATTCTATCAGACTTTAACTATTTTCGCAAAAATGAAAGAGAGCCCAAAAACGGCAAAAAGTAATTGCATCCTGTTAAACTACTGCGATACAATTTCTATAGATTGGAATATATGATAGGCGTATTCAAGGTAACAGAAAGAATGAACTGGACAAGACATCATACATCCTTGCATGCGTTTTAACCGAAAAACGCTGCGGCGCTTTCCATTCTGGGTAAATTACATAAAGAGCAGGAGGTCTTGGCGTCAATGATGAAGGTGTGGCAGGTGGTCATTGTGGGATGTCATCCCACTAGCATGCTGGGAACGAAATTGATTTTGGAGGAAGGGGGGGAGCTTCAGGTAATAGGGATGTGTTCAACATGGAGCGAAGGCGCTTCCTCCGTACGGGAACGGCAACCGGATCTAGTGCTGGCAGACTACTATTTGCCGGAAGGTGCGGTAGAGAACGTGCTATTCGATATGAAAAAAAGCTCGCCAGTCTCCCATTTTGTTGTCATGACCAATGAGGATGGTCGAGAGCTGCTTCAGCCGCTAATCGAACTCGGGGCCAGCGGCATCCTGTATAAGGGTGCTTCACCCAGTCAATTGCTGCAGCTAATTCAGGGTTTGCGCGAGGGCTTCCTTTCCCTCCCACTGACTTGGCTGGAAAAGGGCTACTGGCCGATTACCTCCTCTAAAGGATTGGATGGTATTCTGCAGATGACTCAGACAGAAACGTTTATTATGGAGCGGATTGTACAGGGGATTACCTATGACAAGATCGCACTTGAAATAGAAGTGAGTCGTCGTTCCATCGATAATTATTTGCGCAAGATCTATGTAAAGCTTGACGTTTCTACTAGAGCGCAAGCCATTGAGAAGTTTGCTCTGTACTCCAGACAAAATAGAAAAATCTACGCATAGCCCTCTGACTTACGACATAATGCTGTTCGGACTGGAATATTCTTGGTACCAGGGAAAGGGGGATTTCGCATGAAATATGAGTTTTCTGCTCGCGCGCATACGCTTTTATCTTCACCACAGCTTAGTATTCGTACGCAAATGCGGAGGGGCTCATTGATATCGTTGGCTGAAGAACTGCCCGCGGAAGAACTGTTTCCATTGTCACTGCTTGCGGAAGCGGCATCTACAGTAATATCCGCTGATGCCGGTGCCCTCCAATATGGAGATCCTGAAGGGTATGCACCGCTAAGGGACTGGCTTACCGGGGACTGGCTCACAGCTAAAGGGGTAAAGGTTACGGAGGGTGGAGTTCTGTTGACAACAGGGAGTCAGCAGGCGGTTGATTTGCTGTCACGAGTGTACATTGACCCTGGAGATCGTGTGCTGGTGGAGAATCCAACCTCTCCTGGTTTTCTGCAAGCACTCCGGATGCAAGGGGCTGTTATTATCCCGGTGCAGGGCGATCGCGAAGGGCTGCTGCCGGATCATTTGCGCAGGCAGATTCAGCAGCATCGCCCGAAGATGCTGTTCGCCACGCCGAGTTTTACGAATCCCAGCGGAATTCTCTGGAGTCTGCAGAGGCGTATGGAAGTGCTGGAGCTATGTGCCTCGTATAACGTTCTGATTGTGGAAGACGACTCCTACGGCGATCTGCATTTCCAGAGACATGGCGAGCCACCTGGCAAAAAGTACCCATCCCTGTATGCGCTGGAAAATGTAAGCACGGGTGGGCATGTGCTGTATATCGGCTCTTTCAGCAAGACAGTCGCGCCTGCGCTGCGGACGGGCTGGGCGGCAGGCAGTCGGGAACTGATTGGTATGATGACTGCCGCCAAGCAGATGGCGGATTGGCAGTCGAGCACACTCAATCAGCGGCTGCTGCATCATTTGCTGGACGCTTCTGCCTTCGATCTGCGTGAGCATATCGCCCTCTTAAACCGCGAATATAATACGCGGCTGAAGCTGATGGCCGAGCTGCTTAAGCGCCCAGCGTGGAAGAACAGCTCCTATGACATGCCAGACGGTGGCATGTTCCTCTGGGTTTCGCTGCCAGTGGGGCTTGATGCACTGGCGTTGCTGAAATGTGCACTGGGTAAGGGAGTCGCTTTTTTACCGGGACCCTTGTGCAGCGTGGATGGGGGGGCGAATTACATTCGTCTTAATTTCAGTCATCCCGGCCGGGATGAGCTGCTGTTGGGTATGAATCTGATGAGCGAGGCGGTTACTGAATTTACTGCTCGCAGTTAAAGGGGAATAGTTAATAGACAACGTCAGTGTAGCCTGTTTGCAGCGGTGATTGTGATATTCGGATGGATGGCTAAAGGGAAATAGAGCATAAGCCGGGAACCGGACTGAGAAGCGCTTATTTACTGGAAATCAGGAGATTTGGGAGTTTAACGGACGCCAGAGACGTTATTAACCAGATTTCCTCGTAAAAGGGACTGTTTCTGCTTCGATAGTGTCCTCTGTGTCCGCATCCTGCTCCTTATACCTGTTCGAAAGTGAAATAGCGTCTGTACAGTCCGCCGAGCAGAGGTGAAAAGTAAAAACAGCCTCGTTGTGCATTCGTTCGCTCGAATTCGTCAACCACTAATGTTGTTGTTGAGTCATTATTTAGATATGCATAGGAGACAAATAGCAAGCTTCCGGTTATCGGGAGCTTGCTGTTTGTCTTGTCGGGCCGCCTGGTGTGGGCTGGACTTGAAGACACGGGAGATCATCGCTCACCGCGTGCGGCACTGGTCTCCGCTATGGCAGCATATTCAATCAACGCGGCTGCTCCTGCGGTTGTCAGTATGTACCGACCGCGGGTAACACGGGAGAACCAGCCGTAGTAGTTGTGCTGCAGCATGAGCGCCGCGTTCGGGACCCCGCTGCGCTTGCGCAGCTCCGCGGGCGAGATGCCGGCTGGCTTAGCCGCGCCAGCGGTGCCGCTGGTGGGCGTCGCTGTGCGGCCCACTCTACGCTCGGCGGCTCTTCCCACTACTCCAGCCTCAGCTGGAGTAGTGGGGTCTGCCGCCACGCCACTCTGTTGGCGCAGCGCCGACAGCTGCGCCTCCACTTCCGCGGCCTGCAGCGCCAGCGCCACGCGCAGCGCTTTCTCGCGGTAGGCGGTGACAAGCTTGACGCCTGTGCTGCCGCCGGTATTGTAGTCGCCGCTGCGCTCGCGGAACTCCAGCAGCAGCCGCTCACGCCGCCGTCCGCCGCTGCGCTGCAGTGGCAAGGTCTCGTCCGGAAGGACGAGAACCTCAACTACCGGCGGCTTGGTCTTGTAAAAGGTCACGGTGATCAGCCCGAGACCGAGGCGGCGGCACAGCCCGCTGAGTTCACCCCAGCGCTGGTTCACCGCGCCTTTCTTATCTCGAACGCGTTCCACTGCGAGATATACGGTAGGGCTTAGTCGCAACCGTTCAACGCCTTGCAGCAGCAAGGCAAGGTTGAATGATTTTTTCATCTCCACAATGAGTGGCTGCTCCTCGTTCTCCTTCACACCTACCAAATCACAGGTGCGTACCTCACCTTTAATGACATAACCCTGCTGCTCAAAAAAAACCTTCAAAGGAGCATACAGCTCCGTTTCATGTCGTATCGCCATACATCGTCACTCCCGTGCCTTTTTTCCTGCGGATTTATTGATTCTCTATTATAGCACAGCAAAAAAGAGGTCAACTATTCCGGGCTCGCCGCATAGGTATGTAGTACACTTTTGAATGCGATTGGGGCAATAGGAGCGCAAGAGGAGGCAGCGAGCCATGGATATTTTTGAGCGTATAGCAACATACCGGGCTGAGAACGATCGTTTGGCATGGAGAGGAACCTTCAAGGAGTATATAGAACTGCTTAGAAAAGATCCTTCTCCCGCCAAAACTGCTCATTCCCGTGTGTACGACATGATCAAGTCTCACGGCGTAGAGGACATAAACGGACGCAAGCGGTATAAGTTTTTTGAGCAGGAGATATTTGGACTCGATCGTGCGGTTGAAAAGCTGGTGGAGGAATACTTTCATTCTGCAGCGCGGCGGCTTGACGTACGTAAACGGATACTGCTGCTGATGGGACCCGTCAGTGGAGGCAAGTCCACACTGGTCACCCTGCTCAAGCGCGGGCTGGAGCAATATTCGCGCACGGATGCAGGGGCGGTATACGCAATTGAGGCCTGCCCGATGCACGAGGACCCACTGCATTTAATTCCCTTGGAGCTGCGCCCAGAGATCGAGAAGGAGCTGAGTGTGCGCATTGAGGGCAATCTATGCCCTTCCTGCCAGATGCGGCTGAAGAATGAATACAAGGGCGATATCGAGCAGGTGCCGGTGGTGCGGGTGCTTTTGTCGGAGGAAGAGCGAGTAGGGATTGGTACCTTCAGTCCATCTGATCCAAAATCACAAGATATCGCCGACCTGACCGGCAGCATCGACTTCTCCACCATTACTGAATTCGGTTCCGAATCCGATCCACGCGCTTATCGTTTCGATGGGGAGTTGAACAAAGCCAACCGTGGTCTGATGGAATTTCAGGAAATGCTGAAATGCGATGAGAAATTCCTCTGGAACCTGCTGTCACTGACCCAAGAGGGTAACTTCAAGGCAGGACGGTTCGCGCTAATCAGTGCGGATGAGCTTATCATTGCACATACGAATGAGACAGAGTATAAATCCTTTATCTCTAACAAAAAAAATGAAGCACTCCAATCCCGTATGATTGTTATGCCTGTACCCTATAACCTGAGAGTATCGGAAGAGGAAAAAATCTACGCGAAGCTGATCGCCCAAAGTGATATGAATCATGTGCATATTGCCCCGCATGCGCTGCGTGCCGCGGCGATTTTCTCTATTCTCACCCGTCTGAAGGAGAGCAAGAAGCAGGGCATGGATCTGATCAAGAAGCTGCGCATGTATGACGGTGAAGAGGTCGAGGGCTATAAAGAGGCCGATCTCAAGGAGATGCAGACGGAATATCTGGATGAAGGGATGTCCGGTATCGATCCGCGTTATGTCATTAATCGTATTTCCAGCGCCCTGATCAAAGGGGACCTGCAGTGCATGAACGCACTCGATGTGCTGCGGGCGATCAAGGACGGCCTGGATCAGCATCCTTCCATTACAAAGGAGGAACGCGAGCGGTATTTGAATTTTATCTCCATCGCCCGCAAGGAGTATGATATATTGGCCAAAAGCGAAGTGCAAAAGGCCTTCGTCTACTCCTTCGAGGAGTCAGCCAAGACGTTGTTCGAGAATTATCTCGATAACATCGAAGCCTTCTGCAACTGGTCCAAAATCCGTGACCCGCTGACGGATGAGGAGATGGAGCCGGATGAGCGGCTGATGCGCTCCATTGAAGAGCAGATCGGCATCTCCGAGAACGCCAAGAAGGCTTTCCGTGAAGAGATCCTGATTCGCATCTCTGCTTACTCCCGTAAAGGGAAAAAGTTCGAATACAACAATCACGATCGGCTGCGCGAAGCGATTGAGAAGAAGCTGTTTACCGACCTCAAGGATATCGTCAAGATTACCACCTCCTCCAAAACACCGGATGAGAGCCAGCTGAAGCGGATTAACGAGGTCTGCGCCAGACTTATTGACGGACATAGTTACTGCCCAATCTGCGCGAATGAGCTGCTGAAGTATGTGGGGAGCTTGCTGAATCGGTAATGAAAAAGTATGGATACTGACGGACCCAATAAGGGTCCGTTTTTTGTGCAGAGCGGGATGCTGTTAACCATTGAGAATCTCTGAGTTTCATTGTGTTCTATTAGGGAATGTAACGCTCGTTATATATTATTTTGTAATTTTTTTGGCTCTATCTCACCCCTTTAAAAGTGAAATAGCGGCACTACAGTCTGCCAAGTGTGAACCTCAACTATTCAGGTTTTATATGTTTGCCTGTTGTTCCTTCTTCCATTTACGAAGTTTAGCTCTAAATGATTTAAATGGTGCGACTGAATTGATATGAATCCATTTAGCCAATGGCCAGTTTGGATTATCGCCAGTCCATTTATGTATGCCTTGGGTAAAAAGTTCTTTATCGTTTAATGAATCGATCCAATCCAACCATTGCTGCTCCGTCTCCTTAAACAAGTGCAGTAACTCGTTTAAAGAATAGGAGGAGTAAGTAACGTAGAATAATTGATTTAGGTCTCCTAATCGGTTCCACTTGTAATTTGGGGCAGGCATGATAACTGTTTTCCCTGCTTTTTCATCCCTGTCCCATCCCATCACGAGATTGAGCCATCCAAGCTGATAGGCGATAATTTCGGCAGGCGTTTTATCTGTTTCAGGAAGCCGAATATCTTTTTGGCTGTTGTCTATTCCTTTATATTCATCATTCAATAGCAAATATCCGGTATGAACAGCTTCTTTCAATTCTTCTTTGGAACTATAGCGGTTACTGGACATAGAATCACCACCTAGAGTTGTTATCCATATATTTTACATTATATTCCTTAAAAAGTGAATATCCTCATGAAGTTAGAGGGATGAAAACGACTGGGCCGTCCATAAAAGGACGGCCCAGTCGTTTTTTCTTGGTTTCATCTTCGGCTTGGCTGCATTAAACCCTTCACACAAATTTCCGTTGCACCTTCTTGCCGTCATACGAGAACTGCGCTTTTTTATCCTCGACCACGGTCTGCAGATGTACAGCCCGCCCCCATAGCTTGTAAATATGCGGTAGTGTGCGCTCCAGATACTTCAAGTCCAGTTCAATGCTCTCGTAGCGGTGAACAATAAGCAGTTCGCCGTTGCGCTCAAAGTCAGCGTCCTGAATGACCAGGTAGGGAGATCCGCCATTAACTCGCGCCAGCACCAACTGGTCACGTACATTTTCCCAGGCTTTGTCGGTGATTTTCCATTCGGGTCCTTTTTTCTCAAATACATAGAGATCCAGGTCGTTAACCAGCTCTTTGGACAGATAGCTGCGGATAAAAGAGGTATCCGATTCCAGCTCGCGCACCTCGAAGATTTTGTCGCGGTCCCAACGTCGTTCGATATCTTCGAAGATTTTCAGCCCCAAATAGTAAGGGTTCAGACTCTGGCGAGAGGGTTGCACCACTGAGGAATTCAGCTTGGCGTATTCTACCGTTTCCTCTACCGTCAGGTCGAGCTCGCGCATGATGCGTTGGTGCCAGTACGAAGCCCAGCCTTCGTTCATGATCTTAGTCTCCATCTGCGGCCAGAAGTAGAGCATCTCGTCATGCAGCATGGTCATAATGTCGCGCTGCCAATCCTCCAGCACGGTGGAATACTGTTGAATGAACCAGACGATATCCTTCTCCGGTTCAGGCGGGAAAGCACGGCTGCCATTAGATTCTGTATCCTGGTCGTCAGTACTTTTATCTAGATCCCATAATTCATTGTAGGGATTGGCGGGTCTTACGCTGCCGGGTGGGGTGTCCTTGCGCTCCTTCATTTTGGCTTCCAGCAGGTGGGTCTTGCCGAGCTTGCGCGGTTGGATCAGACTGGGGTCAATATGCTCTTGCACCGCCAGCACTGAATCGATGAAGCTCTCTACCGCATCCGTCCCATAAGTCACTGAATAGCCAGCAATCCGGTCCGCTGTGGCTGCCATGCTCTCGACCATATCACGGTTGGTTATCGAGAACCGCATATTGTTTTTGAAAAAATCGCAGTGCGCCAGCACGTGGGCCACAATCAGCTTATTCTGGACCAGCGAGTTTCCGTCCAACAGGAAGGCGTAACACGGATTGGAGTTAATGACGAGCTCGTATATTTTGCTCAGGCCGAAATCGTACTGGGACTTCATTTTATGAAAGGTTTTGCCAAAGCTCCAATGCCCGAACCGGGTCGGCATCCCATAAGCACCAAACGTATAAATAATATCGGCAGGACATATTTCATAACGCATTGGATAAAAATCCAGACCAAACCCCGTAGCGATTTCTGTAATCTCGGCAATGGCCCGCTCTAGCGCGTTGATTTCATCAGTGGGCATGAACTAATCTCCTTCCTGTTCGCTGCAATGCAGCCAGAACTGTTCTTCTTATGTATATGGGTGGGAGGAGGGGAGTATGATTGGAAAAGGCCTACTTTCGGGGATTTCTGCAAATGTAAGATGATTAGAAACCGTATTTCATGAATGAGATTCATGCGGTGTATATGATATAATTCAAGGAAGCTGGATTCCGTAAATGAAGTGTAAACGCATATCAGAAGGAGGTCGAACATTGTGTCAAATCCAGATGAGAAGAAAATCCATACCTATCAAGATTGGCTGACATGGGAGGGAACTTGGGAGTTAATTAACGGCAAAGCCCATAATATGTCTCCAGCTCCGACCTCATTGCATCAATTTATTGTAGGAGAACTTCATTTCGCCCTACGGACATTCTTCCAAAATCGGAGTTGCTATGTGTTTGTGGCTCCGTTTGATGTGTTTTTTAGTGAAAGTGAAGAGGTTCAATCACCCGATCAAGTCACCCAACCGGATCTTTCAGTTGTTTGTTCGAAGGACCAAATATCCAAGAACGGCTGTAACGGTGCCCCGATCCTAATTATTGAAGTGCTGTCACCTTCCACTGCATTGAAGGACTTTAATGAGAAGTTCAACTTATATCAGAAGTATGGAGTTCAGGAGTATTGGATTGTTGATCCTGGGAATCGAACGGTTCATGTATATACTTTGGAGGATGGCAGTTACCAGGTGCGTAATTTATATACGGAGCAGGAAACGATTAAATCTATTGTCTTTAAAGATTTACAAATTCCAATGCACACGTTATTTAGTCTTTAACAACAAACATAATCAGCCGGCGAGATATATTCTCGACTGGCTATTTTTGTTTTTTCGAATCTAGGCACCTTAGCTGAAGCCTAGCCTTCGTTATGGATCTTAGTCTCCATTTGCAGCCAGATATGAATTAAGATTAGTTGTCAAAAATGAGGGAATTAAATACCCAATTATGGTAATGTTTACTGGAGGTGATGATAGCCATTTATGAACAAGTCAATCTTACTTTCACTCGTAACAATAGCTTCCTTTTCACTGCTTACAGGGTGTTTTGCAGATAACACCGATACCGTTGAAGTTACACCGATTGCTGTTGTTACAGCACAGCCCACTGTCACTGAAGAAGCCGTTGTGGCCAATAATGCAGCAGAGCCCAAGAAGCCGTTCTCTTATCTAGAGCAATTGCCAGAGGAGAGGTTGAAGGAATACGAGCTATTTGTCAGCGACAAAGAAATCCGCCATTTACAGACATTCTCTCCCGAAGAAATGTTGCTGGTGTACCTTCAAGCTGCTGCAATGGGAGATGTGGATGTCATTTACCCTATTACCTATGATGATGGTTCGTTACCTGATGCTGATATTTTTAGAACAAAATATTATGCGGAGGTCATGAATAAAGAGCTGGAAACAGCTCTGAGTTATAGATATTATGACTCCATTAAAGTGCAAGAGGATACGGTTAAGGAGAACGAACTGGGAGTTGTGATTACTGCAAGTATAGGTTCTTTTACAAGTTCAATTATTTATGGATTAAAAAAAGAAGATAATATCTGGAAGGTGGATATCTATCCCCTTTTCGAAAGCGACAATTAATAGTAAGGTGGGAGAACGTGGAGAAGCAGAAGTTAATTCGCATCTTTGATAAGCAAGCCGATCAATACGAGAAGCAAAGAGAGGACCCGAAGCAACAACGATGGCGTAAGCATCTGTTAAGTCATGCAAAGGGTGAAGTGCTTGAGCTAGCTGTAGGGGCGGGTGCGAACTTCCCCTTTTATCCGCGCGATGTAAAGATTACGGCAACGGATTTCAGTGAAGCCATGCTTGCGAAAGCCAAGGGGGCAGCACAAAATCATGGGTTGGATGCTCATTTTAAATGTGCTGATATTGAAGAAATAGACTTCCCAGATCAATCCTTTGATACTATTGTTTCGACGTTATCATTATGCAGCTATAATAACCCCTTAAAGGTGTTGGATGATATCAATCGCTGGTGCAAGCCCGATGGGCAGATTCTTTTGATGGAGCACGGGATCAGTTCTAACTTCGCAGTGGCTGCTCTCCAAAAAGGATTGAATCCGCTGTTATACCGTATATATGGATGTCATCATACAAGAGATATTATAGGGCTCATTCGAGAGTCCGGTATCCAAATCGAGCAGGTGGAGAACTTCTGGCTCAACATGGCTCACCTGATTTGGGCGAAACCGACGTACACAACGACGACTACAGGAGGAAACAATCATGTCACAACGAGTGTTATTAATTGAGGACGATGAGGCCATCAGTGAAATGGTCCGTTCGTATTTAGTGAAGGAGGGTTACGAGGTAGAGACGGCGTTTGATGGAGAAGCGGCAGAGCGCATCTTCCGCGACCGCGATCCCTTTGAGCTTATTCTGTTAGATCTGATGCTGCCGAAACGAAGCGGTACAGATATTTTGCAGAGTATCCGGGCTACGAGTCTTGTTCCGGTGTTGATTATGTCCGCCAAGGACAGCGATGTAGATAAGGCGCTTGGCCTCGGCTTTGGAGCGGATGATTATATCACCAAGCCCTTCTCCATGATCGAGCTGGCGGCAAGGGTTAAGGCAGCTATTCGCCGTGCGGGGTACGCCTTGGTGGGCGCAGCAGCAGAAGAACCAGCGACCAAGGTGAAGAAGATCATTACCCTGCGTGGACTGACCGTGGATCTGGATAATTTTTCAGCACGGAAGAATGGGGAGGAAGTGAAGCTTACTGCTAAAGAATTTCATATTCTGAAGCTGTTCGTGACTCATCCAGGGCAAGTATTTACGAAAGCACAGATTTATGGAAGTGTCTGGGATGATGATTATTACGGAGACGAGAATGTCATTAACGTACATATGAGAAGACTTCGGGAAAAAATTGAAGATGACCCCTCGCATCCAGAGTATATCAAGACGTTATGGGGGATCGGGTATAAGCTGGAGGGAGCCGTACAATGATTGCGGTACTAGGTATTGTAATTGTTCTGCTCTTGCTCTGTATCCTCTGGCAGTACCAGAAACTGCAGAATCATTCGCGCCAGTTAAGGTACATTGATGAAAAGCTGAATAACATCATTGCTCAGGGCTCGCATGAAAGACTGCTCCTATTCAGCAGCAGTCCAGAGCTGCAGATGCTGCTCACTGATCTGAATCGGCTGCTTGATGTTAACCATAGAGGATCTGTCGAACGGGTTAAATTGGAAAAAGCGATGCGCAATATGCTGGCGAATATTTCCCATGATCTGAAGACCCCGCTAACGGTAGTGCTCGGCTATATTGAGACGATTCTGCATGATGAGAGTATGCCAGGGGAAGAGCGTGATCGAATACTGCAGACGATTCATCAGAAGGCTAAGGAAGTGATTACGCTGATGAATACCTTTTTTGATCTGGCCAAGCTGGAATCAGGCGATAAAGAAATTCCACTCTCACGGGTGGAGCTTGGCGAGGTGTGTCGGCGGAATATCCTTACTTTCTATGATATCCTGAGCGCCAAGGGCAGTGAGGTGCAGATTGATATTCCTGATGAAGCTCTATTTATTATGGGTAACGAAGAGGCACTGGACCGGATATTGTCCAACTTGCTCTCCAATGGAATTGCATACGGCGACGCTGGTGGAATATTGGGCTTAAGTCTTTATAGCGATGAAGACAAGGTATACATAGAGGTTTGGGACCGCGGCAAGGGTATTACCGCTGCTAACCAGGATAAAGTATTCGAGCGACTGTATACCTTGGAGGATTCAAGAAATCACGTCTACCAGGGGAGTGGGCTTGGTCTAACGATTACTAAGCGGCTGACGGAGCAAATGAATGGGACGATTAAACTGGTCAGCCAGCCGAATGTCCGGACGGTATTTACAGTTTCTTTTCGGCGGCTGAAATTCTAAATCACTGAACTTAAGAATTACGTAAGAAACCAGTAATAAAAAAGAACATTCCGCTGTGTAGAATAAGAACCAGGAAGCAAAGAAGAAGCCAAAGGGGACAGCGGAAATGACAAACATACTCCGAACACAGAATTTAACGAAAACGTATCAGGGTAAAGAAGCCGTTAACAGCGTCAATATGAACATCAAGCAAGGCGAGATATATGGTTTTCTAGGTCCGAACGGAGCGGGGAAAACAACCGTGATGAAAATGATCACAAATCTCGTCAAGCCAACGTATGGGGAAATTGAATTTTTCGGTGAGAAGATGACAGAACGCTCCTATGAAATGCTGAAACGGATGGGCTGTATCATTGAATACCCGGTGTTCTATGACAAGCTGACTGCTAAAGAAAACCTGATCCTGCATGGAGAGTATATGGGGTATTATGATAAACAGGCGATGGGGGAAGCGCTGGAGCTGGTGAAGCTTACCGGAATCGACAACAAGCCTGTGAAACAGTTCTCTCTGGGAATGAAGCAGCGCCTAGGCATCGCCAGAGCCGTAATGACTAAACCAGAGCTGCTTATTCTGGATGAGCCGATAAACGGATTGGACCCATTAGGTATCAAGGAGATGCGTGAAGTGTTTCGGATGCTGAGTCAAGAATACGGAATGACGCTGCTGATCTCCAGTCATCTTCTGGCAGAGATTGAACAGATTGCAGATACGATCGGCGTCATTCGCGAAGGCGTATTGCTAGAGGAAGTAGCGATGCAGACCATTCGTGGCGGAAATACGGAATATATCGAATTAATAACGAACGAGAGCAGCAAGGCGGTATATGTGCTGGAGCACAAACTGAAATTGACTAATTTCAAAGTGATGGACCCTCGTACGATCCGTGTTTATGATGACAGCATTTCGCAGCGTGAACTGAACAAGGCACTTGTCATGGAAGATATAGAGCTGGAGAGTCTCAGTAAAATGAATCATTCGCTGGAAGATTATTTCCTGAATTTGATCGGGGGTGACGGCATTGCTTAAACTCATAGCTCTAGAGATTCGCAAAAACAAGCTGGCGGGTATACTGAAAGGTGTCCTATATGCCAATCTAGCAATCCTTGCCTTTATGATCCTTGTGGTGTTCATAGATCAAAGTGAAGCTGATTCAACATTCGTTTCTTATGCTGATGTATTTGAAGGACTATATGTCTTTGTTAAATCGACATATATTATCTTTGCTGCTATACTGCTGAGCAAACTCGTCATCGAGGAGTATAAGAATAATACGATAACGTTATTGTTTATGTATCCTATCTCTCGCAAAAAACTGATAACTGCCAAATTAATCATTGTGTTCCTCTTCACACTTGTCAATATAGTGGTAGCGGAAATAGTGATTGGCGGAATCCTTGTTGGGATCAATCATTATGTAAATGTCGTCCCTGGTCAGCTAACCTGGTCGATGCTAAGTGTAGAGCTGGTCAAGGTGGGAACTAGTGCTGTATATGCAGCCGGGATTGGTTTAATTCCTTTGTTCTTCGGGATGCGCAAAAAATCAGTTCCAACCACCATTGTTGCGGCGGTGTTACTTGTCAGCCTGATCTCTTCCGGCTTTGACGAGTTCCGGTTGGGCAATATGGCGGCAGTATCGATAGTCCTCGCTGTAGTGGGAATGGGCGTTGCCTATTTATCCATCCGAAAGATTGAAACTGCTGATATAGATTAATCTGAATAAGCTACAAATAGCCTCTGTCGCTGACAGAGGCTATTTTATTTTACCGGATACGTATCCCTGTAACTTTGCTATAATAAGAATAAAAAAAAGATGAAATTCTACATAATTAGACTGTTTCCGCTTTGGACTTAGATTGATTTTAGGGGACGCAGAGAGGTTGTGAATTGTGTATAAAGACAAAGACTCTATTCTGAAACAGATGTTTTCAGAAGATGGTGCCTATAAATCGTTGTATGAGAACCACCCCGATTTCATTTATATTATGGACCGGGAGGGCAAATATGTAGATGCGAATCGTCCCTTCTGGGAGGTCGTAGGATACACACTTGATGAATTGAATGAGCTTATGTGCAAGGAAGGACAATTATCGGAAAGAATACGCCAGCATTATCTTGCATTAGCTCTAGAAGGAGCCTCTCCCCGCTATGAAATGGATGTTGTCCATAAGAACGGGGAACTTCGCCGGGTTGAAATAACGTATATTCCGATACAAGTAGAAGATGAGATTGTCGGAGTGTATGGTATGGCTAAGGATATGACCAGACACAATTACGAGTGGGACCCGTCGCCGGAGAGAAGGCAACATTATGATTTGCTATTTCAGCACAATCCTGTGCTGGAGCATCTAAAAGAGCTGAATGATCGTCACAGCCTTATTCTGGACTCCGTGTCAGAGGGGATATTTGGACTTAACAAAAGTGGGCAGACGATTTTTATAAATCCGGCAGCAATGGAAATGCTGGGTTATTCACGAGAAGAATTCATTAGCTTGCACAGTCTTTCTAGTATTCATCATTCCCGTTCTGACGGCTCCCACTATTCCGTAGACGAATCTCCGATTAGCCTCACCATTTCAGATGGAGTTACCCGAAGCATAGAGGAAGAAATCTTCTGGCGTAAGGATGGGACGAGCTTTCTGGTGAATTATAGGGTAGCTCCTATTGTTGATAATGGTGTAATTGAAGGGGCGGTAGTAGTCTTTAGCGATATTACGAATGAACTGGAAATTATTCGCGCTAAAGAATCTGCTGAAAAGGCTGCCCGGGCCAAGTCAGATTTCTTAGCGATGATGAGTCACGAAATCCGCACACCGATGAATGGCATGATTGGCATGGCAGATCTGCTGCTTGATACCGAGCTTCAGGAGGAACAGCGCAGCTATGTTGAGATACTACAGAGCAGCAGCTACAGTCTTTTACAAATATTGAATGATATTCTTGATTTCAGCAAAATGGAAGCAGGTAAAATGCCTCTGCAATTCGAAACATTTGATCTTCGGGAATTGGTCTCGGGCATTGTCGAGCTGTTCACACCTAAAGCGGAGGAGAAAAAGCTGGCGCTGCGGTGGTGGGTGGATACAAGTGTTCCTGCATTACTGACAACCGATCCGAGTCGATTGCGGCAGATTATCGTCAATCTGGTCGGAAATGCTCTGAAATTCACAGAACGCGGTAGTGTAACCCTATCGGTTAAGAACCTTCCACTGCCGGATTCCCTGGATTATCTATTGGAGTTCTCCGTACGTGATACCGGAGTAGGGATTGCGGATAATAAGCTTAATCTGCTCTTTCAATCCTTCTCTCAACTGCATCCATCGATTAATCGCAAATACGGAGGTACAGGTTTGGGACTCGCCATTTGTAAGCAGCTTGTTGAGCTGATGGGTGGGACGATCTTCGTGGAGAGCGAGGAAGGGCGGGGCTCTACCTTCCGTTTTATGTTACCCTTCCTTCGAGATGAGTCCGAAGCAGCATTTGACTAATTAGGATTCTAAAATATACATGAGACCTACCGTATGAGGACCGCAATGGCTGCCGATGACACAGCCTGCATGGATGACCGCAATCTCTTCTACCCCGGTCATTTCCCATAGTGCAGTTTGCAGGTATTGCGCATCTTCTTCGGCTAGGGTATGGGCAATGATCAGCAATTCTTTATCCATGCGGTTGATGTTGGCTAGGGCATTCTGAAGCATCTGTTCAACCGCTTTTTCCTTCTTGCCGCGGACTTTACCTACGGGAACGATGCTTCCATCGACCATTTTCAGCACAGGCCTGATTTTGAGCAGACTTCCGATGAAATTCTGCATGCCTGAGCATCGTCCACCCATATATAAATAATCCAGTGTATCAATAACGAATTCAGTCTCCACAAGCTCTCGGCTCTGCTGCAGCATCGCAGCAATCTCCATTGCACTGTGTCCTTTAGATGCAGCACGAACGGCCTTCATAATCAGCAACGCAATGCCTCCGCATACGGTTTTGGAGTCAATAATCTGTATGCGTCCTGCTGGATACTCACCAGCAGCTAGCAGAGCATTCTGAAAAGTAGAGGATAACGATGAGGAGAGACTAACGTATACAATGTCATCGCCGCTGTCGATTACCGGTTTAAATGCGGTCATGAAATCAGCGGGTGATGGCGCTGCTGTCTTGGGCAAGGAGCCGTTTACGGTTACTCGGCGGTATATCTCTTCAGGTGTAATGTCCACACCATCTTTATAGGTTTCCTCTGCAAATATTACATACAAAGGGACAATGCCAATATCATAGGTTTCTTTCCAGCCCTTAGGCAAATCGGAAGTGCTGTCTGAGAATATTTTTACGTTAGACATGAATTTCTCCTTCACCAAATCTTGGATATGAATAGTCAGATACATGACAAATATAATACTTTTTATTATAGCAAGGCTAGGCTGATTCTCAAAACAATAAATAATAGTTTCCTGTTTTGGAACTTTATTGGTTTTTTAGGAGCGGAATCAACGTAAGCCATTAAGTATGGTTTGAGCCGCAGGCACCGGGGCCTTGCTGGCTTTAGCAAATTATCTTTTTGTTTCTCTCACTAGAGAATAAAGCGTATTTTGATGCAAAAAAAGATTTTTGTTCCTTTTTTTGCATCAAAATCGCTGTCGCTCCCGTGCGGGAGCGTGGATTGAAATCCGTCCAACGGGTTGAAGCGAATCCAAGCGCCATGTCGCTCCCCGTGCGGGAGCGTGGATTGAAATAAAGATGTGATCATGAGTGTGAATCATGATCTGAAGGTCGCTCCCCGTGCGGGAGCGAGGATTGAAATAACTGACGCTGAACTAAGGAGGCGAGAACTTTGGCGTCGCTCCCCGTGCGGGAGCGTGGATTGAAATCAAAGCCAAAGAAAAGTTAGCCGAAGACGAGAGAAGTCGCTCCCCGTGCGGGAGCGTGGATTGAAATTCGAAGATCGCTAGTGGGTATGTATGTTTCCTCGTCGCTCCCCGTGCGGGAGCGTGGATTGAAATTTCAAAATCAAGTCACCGTCACGGCTTATGGCTGTCGCTCCCCGTGCGGGAGCGTGGATTGAAATAGATCATATAATCCCTTCATTGGTCTACCATTGTCGCTCCCCGTGCGGGAGCGTGGATTGAAATATTATCTTCGTCTATATTGATCCAAACTGCATTCGTGTCGCTCCCCGTGCGGGAGCGTGGATTGAAATCAGTTTGAGATGTGATTTGTGCTAGATCAGTGGTTGTCGCTCCCCATGCGGGAGCGTGGATTGAAATCTCAATACGTAACAGGCAAGTTGTAGCCTCTATGTAGTCGCTCATTAAGCAGGAGCATGAATTGAAATTCGTCCGTAAATTTCGATAGCTAGCCGCTTATTGTTGCTACTTATGAAGGAGTATGGGATGAAATAGAACATAAGCTCAACGGTTCCGGTAGACTGAGCATGCATGATGTAATTTTCAAGTGTTGCTACATAGTAGTTTGGGCGAGAAAGCCGAGAAAACAAAAAGCACTGAATTTCCGCTTAATCAGCAGGAATTCAGTGCTTTTTTACAATTCCAAATTATATTTTGCGTCGTACTTCGAATAAATCGTTTGGACTGACCTCGAAATATAGACATAACTTCATTATCAGTTCCGCTGAGATTTTCTTCTTATCCATATTAGTATTATGGATTAATTCCATAATCGTTGTTCTTCGGTGCCCGATTTCCTTGGACAATTTTAATACGGATATATTTCGTTCTTTTAGTATTTTATCCAATTTGCAGTAAAGTGTGTATTCGTGAAATTCCATGTGGGTCCTCCGCATATCAGAATTAGTTGCACTTTTAAAGTGCATATAGTATATTGTTGGTAGAGGAACTGAACTTTAAACGTGCAATTAAAAGCGTGGAATTTATTCGACGAAATTTACTAATATCTTTGAGAGCAAACAAACGGAGGAACCCATATGTCCAAACGTCGCCCTCACAAACTTAATACACAAGCTATTCTTGATATCACTGAAATGAATTTGGTCTGGCCGGAATTAGAAGCACAGGATTCATTACACTTCTATCATCTCACTGATGCGCTTGGACGTAAATGGCAAACCATTGGTTGTCATGTCACGGATGCAATTAAAGTTTTTGAAATGGGGGAGTATCCGCCCTGGACATCAATAATAGAAGCAGCTCCCTATAATCAAAATGTTACCATAAGAGAACTGATACCAATGTTAAATTGTAAAGATAACGCATTAAAAAACGACATGCAAATCATATTAAATACATCTGTCCGTTGTAACCAGTTTATAAGCAAAATTATTAATGTGAATTATTATAGCATTTTTCAGGTGTTATATGATCTTAAGAATAAATATCTATTAAATGATCCGATATCAATATCTGATTTTGAATATCTGTACAGTATAAATCCAATCGAATCCCTATCCCGATTTTATTTGGAGAATGTAGATACGTTGGATTATTGGGAGTGGGTACAAGCCGGTGGATCGGCTGAATTGGCCATTAATTTCAGAAATGCGAATCCTAATCTAACTTTAATTGAAGCTATAGAAAAAGCAGAGAGGTTGAAAGAACAATAAGGGTACTTGAATGAGAAAGCCATCACTCCAGTATACATTTTTCAATAAATTGTTGACTACTTAGAAAAGACGTCCGATCCATGACTTGGGTGTCTATTCTTGCTCTAATATAAATCCCGGATACTGACTTTAGCGCAATTAAACTAAGTGGGGCATGGGGGGAGGCAGAGTGCCTGAATTTACGGGATTGTTCAACTGTGTGATAGCGTCATATTTACTCATGCAGCATGAGATTTGAAATAATGAAGCGGTTATTAGAGGAAAGGTGCTGCTGTTTGCTACGAAATGACGTACAATAAGGGTGTAATCTATCTATCAGCGAGCACAAAGAATAAAGTTGATTTTGCATTTTCCAAAAAAAATTTGGCTTAAAAGTATTTCTAGTAATTGGTGCGAATGTATAGCGCACATGAAAACCCCGGCTCATTCGCACCAAATTTATTACAAATTTTGTATGAAATATTGATAAAGATGTCACTGTTGTTCGGGATCTAGCGTAATAAAGTAAATATAAGAGAAGTTAAAATGGATTTATGCTGTTTTTAAGTGTAAAATCGCAGTCGCTCCCTGTGCGGGAGCGTGGATTGAAATAGCTTGAACTCATCGTCATAAGCATCCCTTAAGTGTCGCTCCCTGTGCGGGAGCGTGGATTGAAATATGTTTAACTTTATCACCATTGCGGGAAACGATAGTCGCTCCCTGTGCGGGAGCGTGGATTGAAATAATTTTGTTTGGCCCGTTATTAAGGTGGTTGTGATGTCGCTCCCTGTGCGGGAGCGTGGATTGAAATAACCATCCGTCCGCATTTTGGCAACAAATCCGTGTCGCTCCCTGTGCGGGAGCGTGGATTGAAATGATATGTGTGTATCCCTTATCGCTGTTGTCGGTGTCGCTCCCTGTGCGGGAGCGTGGATTGAAATGAGTTGATCCACTGCATATTCTCTTCAACCTCCCGTCGCTCCCTGTGCGGGAGCGTGGATTGAAATCCCACTATGGATGGCGGTGTAAGCAGCATAGTCGTCGCTCCCTGTGCGGGAGCGTGGATTGAAATTGTCCAGCATTGGCTTGTGTATTGGCTGGTGGAGCGTCGCTCCCTGTGCGGGAGCGTGGATTGAAATGATCTCCCAGTTTGCTCCGTAGTTATCGTGCTTAAGTCGCTCCCTGTGCGGGAGCGTGGATTGAAATCATTGTCATAATACAAATACTGTCGTAAAGACCCGTCGCTCCCTGTGCGGGAGCGTGGATTGAAATTGGAATCGCTGGAAGTCCTGACGTCTCTTGGATGTCGCTCCCTGTGCGGGAGCGTGGATTGAAATCACGCTAAACCTCATAGGAGCCTCATACAGAGACTATCGCTCCCTGTGCGGGAGCGTGGATTGAAATCGATGTGTAATGCGATTATATTTGATATGGGACAAGTCGCTCCCTGTGCGGGAGCGTGGATTGAAATTGAAACCACTCTTTGTAGATGGTTCCTTGAGTTTCGTCGCTCCCTGTGCGGGAGCGTGGATTGAAATACAATCCGATACCATACCGGATATTACCTTTTTATGTCGCTCCCTGTGCGGGAGCGTGGATTGAAATCGATATTAGACCATCGTCGCTGATAGTTATCTGGTCGCTCCCTGTGCGGGAGCGTGGATTGAAATCAATATTTACCCGCTGCTGCTTTTGCGTATTGATCGTCGCTCCCTGTGCGGGAGCGTGGATTGAAATATAAAACTGTACTGCTTAACATGCATATATCTAGGTGTCGCTCCCTGTGCGGGAGCGTGGATTGAAATTAATAGAGCGATACGCTCAAGAGCCCTGCGCAAGTCGTCGCTCCCTGTGCGGGAGCGTGGATTGAAATAGCTGCCCCCCTCTCGTCCCCCTCTCGGACATACTGTCGCTCCCTGTGCGGGAGCGTGGATTGAAATTCCTACAGCTCCGTTTGCCAAGGTGTTGATATTGGTCGCTCCCTGTGCGGGAGCATGGATTGAAATTATGACCCGGTGCCCTTCGGTCCTAACCACGTTGTCGCTCCCTATACGGGAGCGTGAATTGAAATATAGATCGACCATCGTTTTTGCACCAACAAACAGTCGCTCCCGCACAGGGAGCGACTGTTTTAAATTACGGGGACTGCTTCTCAGCGATCGAATAACCTTGAATACGAGATATATTTGTCCAATATTGTAATAATTTAAAAGGGATATTGTCGGTATATAGCGAATTAATCTTCTGTTAGATGATTTGAATGTATCTGAGTATAGTAGGTTCGCTATAGATAGAAAGCGGATACATCTTACACAAGGAGCTTAGAGAAGCAAGTATGTTGGAACATTTAAAGCTACTGCAGGTACGGGCGCATTTCACAGCACAAGAAGCGGGGCAATTGCCTCCTTATCTTGGTTCGACCTTGCGGGGAATATTGGGGCATTGTTTGCGTGATTTTGTATGCATTCATCCCATGCTGCGCTGTCATTTGTGTGAACTCTCCACCAGTTGTGCGTATGCACTGAGTTTCAATTCTCCGGGCAACGAGGCGGGAGCGGTTAATCCGTTTGTAATTCATGTTCCTGTAAGGGACAAAGAGAAATGGCAGCCCGGCGACCGTCTGACTTTTGACATTACAATAATTGGGCGGGCAGCGGATATGTCTGGCTTTTATCTGGATGGACTGCTAGCCATGTCACAACGCGGGTGGGGAGCGAACCGGATGCGCTTTGCGCTGACGCAAATTACAGATCCTCTCACGAATTCATTGATCTGGAGCGGTGGAAGAACTTGGCTACGCAATTTACAGCCTACTCCAATACTTTCAGCGGAGCGTTCTGCAAGCAGTGCGCTTATCCAATTTGATACCCCACTGCGTCTATTAATTAAGCGATCGCTGTGCCGCCAGCCGACCTTTAGGGATTTAATCCATTCGATTAGCCGGAGAGTGGGTTTATTGTCGCATGCGTATACCGGCCAAAGGATTCAATGGGACGAGACAGCGCTGCTTGATCGGGCGGAAGGTATCCAAACCGTTGAAGAAAATTGGAGATTTGTTGATTTTGAACGTTACTCGATGACGTATGATCGTAAATTGTCATTGCCAGCGATTGAGGGATGGGCGCGTTACGAAGGCGATCTCACC
Organism: Paenibacillus monticola; assembly: GCF_009664975.1. Taxonomy (GTDB): domain Bacteria; phylum Bacillota; class Bacilli; order Paenibacillales; family Paenibacillaceae; genus Paenibacillus_AQ; species Paenibacillus_AQ monticola. The sequence goes on along the minus strand of NZ_WJXB01000002.1, from coordinate 1,003,216 downwards.
CTGTTTATTCCTTGGCTTGAAGCAGGGAAACGGCTGCATGTCGGCAAGAATGCGACCCATGGTTTTGGTCACTACCAGGTATTTTATGGTTAAGTCCGACGATGAGAAGGAGTGAGTCAGACCGTGAAGCATAAACAAGAGGAACAACCTGTAGCTGAAACAAAAATAAAAGAAAGCAAAGAAGTATTTCAAAATATATTCGAAAATTACAATTTTATGGACCAAATGCTGCTCAATGAAATGGAATTATCTTCAATGCACCCAGGCTTGACTGGCAGTTATCGTGAGGGAGCATGGCTGAAGTTTTTTAGAGGGATTATTCCTTATAAATATCAACTGGCGCAAGGCGTTATTATTATTGACTCTGAACGCAACGTATCCAAAGAGGTAGATATTGCTGTTTATGATGAAAGCTATACTCCATATGTATTTCAATATAATTCGTTGAAATACATACCAATTGAAGCTGTAGCAATGGTTATTGAATGCAAAAGCAAGAATTATAATCCAGAGGACTTAAAAAAATGGTCAAAAAAGATAGAAAAGTTGAAAACGAAGGCCTCCGGTGTGGCCAGAATGGTTCAGGGATACGCCATAGGAGAGAACAATCGGACACAGAGCGGAACACGTCCGATACGGGTATTGGTTTCCATGAAGGAGCGTGTTAATGAAGAATCTATGCTCAATTCCGCTGATAGCTTAAGTGGATATTTTGATTTTATTGTTGAGGAGCAAAAGTCATCTTCCAAAAGTTCACTCAAAAGCACATCGTTTAGAACCATAGTTGCCAATGAAGATCGTACGCTTGGCTGGTGGGGGGAGGCACTAAATAATGTCGGGGGCAAAACAAAAGAACTCAATTTGCATCTGCTGCATATGGATCAAAACCTAAATAAGACTTCATTAGCGCTCAAATATCCTGAGTTAAGCTTCAGTGATGATTTGAAATTAAGTAATACATTAAAGGATTTAAGAATAGAGGGCAACCCCCTCTTGAGTTTGAATCTGCAAATCAATCAATTGTTGATGCTCTTGAACAATCCGATGCTGTTCCCCCATTTTGCGTACGCTAATGCTTTTAAGGAAGCCTTGAAGGAACGGAAGAATGCGGACACCTCTACAATAGAGAATTCTGAGAAAAAGGAGCGTTGACAAGTGGCGACCTATGTATTCATAGATGTATCTCGCAAGCAGCAATACATATTCAAGCATAACCGCTTACGTGACAATCTCTTCAATTCATATATTATCAAAGCCGTAACGGAAGAGGACAAGCCTCAGGAGCACAAGTTGGACAACGACACCCTAGCTATACAGGCAGTATCCCTCAGTGTTTTTCTCCAGGAGCATTTCTCAGCGGAGAAGGAACCTTTTGTATACTCTGGCGGCGGAAACAGCATTATTAAGCTGTCTTCTCCGGAACTTGCTGCCGAATTTAGTAGGAAATATTCCCGCGCAGTGCTGGAGGCCTATCCTGACCTGGAATTATATCTCAGTAAAGTTGATGAATCTGAAGTTGATCTTGGTAAGGCAGACTATCAAATGGAGATTCGCAGGAAACTGCACGAGCGAGCAGATCAACTCAAGGATAAACGGCGATCAGCATTCCGACGCTGGACCTATGGGATCGAGGAGATCGGTGAGACTGGCAAGGCAGTACCTTGGACCGGGCAAGTAGAGAAGCCGACAGAGCGGGAAGAAAAGCAAGAAGACCAGGCTCGTATAGATCTGGCTCGAAGCAAATTGTTCGGAAGAATTGAGAAGCGGCTGCCTCCTTCTGTAGAGATTACCGTAGAACTGAAGAAATATAAGCTTTTAGCCGGAGAGAAAAGCTATATTGGAATTATTTCTGTAGATGGCAATAAAATGGGCGAAATGGTAAGCCGGATGGATGATTTTGCACGACTGAATGACTTTAGTGAAACCATTGAGTTTCTATATGCCGACGCGGTAATCCGGGCATTACAGGTATTTACGGATCGGATGCAATACGCGGAGAATAATAAAATTTTGCTCATAACACCGGTAGTTCTGTCTGGAGACGATATCTGTCTTATCACGGAGGGGGAAGCGGCGATAGAGGTGGCAACCCAGATTGTCAAGGAGCTGAGAAAGCTGTCCGAGCAGCAGGAATGTCGGACGAAGCTGAAAATGGGGCCTGACGATGAATCTTACCTGACAGCCTGCGCAGGTGTGGCAATTGTGAAAGTGAATTATCCGTTCTTTGACGCGGTGAAGAAGGCGGAAGCTTTATGCCATCAAGCCAAGGAATCCGCACATCGACTTGAGCAGGAAGGACAAGCCGCTGATAGTGGGGAGGCTGCAGGGGTTGCGGCATCATTTATAGATTGGGAAATTGTGCAGGGTCAAGTGATGAGCGAGTCCGTCTACGAGAGTCAAGTTAGACATCGGAAGGATCAGGAAATCTTTCACATTAAGCCGTTGCGTATAGACCAAGAGGCGGCGTTTGAGAAAGATATCTATAGTTATGATGCTTTCAAGCGCCTGACGGATGCGCTCCAAGCGGCGAGATACAGCAACGAACCAACTGATAGAATCAGTAGCTCATTTCTGGAACAGATCAAGAAAGTGCTGTATGGCGGATGGACGCAATACAGTTTACTGTTCCGCATGAATCAAAGAAGTGACAGCCGGAGACTTGCCAATCTGGTTAAAGAAATTTTCCTCCTGGAAACTTCGGATAGTTCAGTCGGTGAACGAGAAGTTGAAACGGTTAGTATGCAATATGGCGTAGTTGTGAGTAAGAAGAATTCCGTCAATTATTATACGTATTTGTTGAATGACGTTCTGGAAGTGCTGGATTTCATGCCGGAGAAGGAGGAGGAGCGTCATGATCAGCGACAATAGTTATGTGATTGAAATCTGTCTGCGGAGTGAAGCAATCTTTGGCAGCGGCGAGAAGGAGCGGAATCTGGTTCAGTCCAAAGCACTGACCGATGCGGAAGGTTTTGTCTACTTTCATGCCAAATCTCTTAAAGGTCAATTGAAGCGGCAAGCAATCTGGCTGCAGCAACAATATGACAGCTTTGACCGGGAGCAGGGAGTGGCGTTTCAAGGCTCTATAGCTGCGTTATTCGGTCTAAACTCTTGGGAACTGGATGAGTCAATTGCGGAGCCGTACAAGAAAGTGTTGCGTGAACATGGAATTATGAAGTTCAGCCATCTGGAGCTGCCCGCTTCGGTCAGAGAATATTTTCGCGCGATGCTGGCTGAAGATCGGGCCAATGGTTATATTCAACTCTCCCAGCATGACCTGATTGAAGCCCAGACGCATATCCGCACAGGCATTCAATGCGGCAAGGATAAAATGCTTACTACCTTTCATACGGTGAAAAAGGGGTTAATATTCTATTCAACTCTCACATTCGACGAGGACCCTGCGGTTCATCTACCAGCTTTGACACGTATCGTCTACTCGCTGAACAGAATCGGAGCGAATATTCATCGCGGTCGGGGCGAGGTCAGCGCAAGACTGTTGGTGAATGGTGTAGAGACCAAAGGAAATATAGGGTTAGAAGGAGGCGGTGTGTCTCGTGCTATATTATCAGGTTATTGAGTTCAACAATATAGAGCCGCTGAAGATTGGCGCTGGTGGTAACAACAAACAGTGGGCAGAACCTGCTAAAGATTATATCCCGGGTTCAACTATCCGTGGTGCGGTAATTTCACAAATGCTACGTCAGGGTGTATTTGATAATATACCGGCGATTTTGCAAGATATGGAATGTTATAATGCTTATCCCTATGAGTCTGGAAAGCTTTACTTTCCGATGCCTCAGCATCTGCGAGTCAACAAGCATGAATATCGGCGAGCCAAAATGAAGGCGGCCATGCCGGGGGGCAGCAATACTCCATTAGAGTTATATGACTTGTCTGTACAGAATAATGAGAATGGAAAAAACACTCCTGAATTCCGTTACGTTGCCATAAAAGACGATCAGCTTACGGGGAAAACAATTGGCAAGAGCTACAGACTGCACCAAAGCTCCAGCCTGAATAAAGGGATGAAAGAAAAAGCAAACTTATTCAGCTACCAGGCCATTGAACCGGGTCATATTTTCAGGGCGATTATTGCTTATCAGGATTCTGTTAAACAACAGGTGGAGACGGTGCTGAAGAACACAAACTCATGGTACTTAGGAGGCTCTAAAGGATCAGGTTATGGACATTGCCGTTCAGAACTTCCGGTTGAAGCCACAGTGTATTATGAAGACGCCAAATTGAATCTTGGACTTCCACTAGCTTCCTGTGCTTCGGGCTCTTCGCTGATCCTAACCTGTCTATCGGATGCGTTATTTCGGAATGAATATGGACAGCCTGTCCCTTACATGCCTGAGGAAGCCATTACAGAAATCTGCGGTCATTCTGTCAAACGCAAATCCAGTTTTATTGATACCGGAATTACAGAAGGATACAATGCCACCTGGAGATCACGCTATCCTAAGGAGACGACGCTTAAGGCAGGCTCTATTCTAACCTACACGTTTGATGAACCGCTTGACGAAAGAGAGTGGCAGCGGACCACGGCTATCCTGGAAGAGAGATTGAACGGATTGCGCACCCAGGATGGATTCGGCTGGTTGGCTGTAAATATGGATTATCCCTCCCAACTGATCTTTAAGGGGGATGAGCAGTCCGATTCTGCCGCCACCACTCAAAAGTGGCCTGACACGCGTATGAATCCACAAGAAGCAGAGGTCATGCGAATGATAAGCAAGGGACTTGGAGACAGTCGCAGCCGCTGGCTCTACCTGCTATGCGAGCAATCATGGAATACGGAAGAAGGGCAGAAACCTAGCCGGGATATCATCATTTCAGACCAGCTCAAACGTCATCAACTGGGAATAATGATGGATGAGTTAAAGGATTGGAAACCGAATATCAATAAGCGCGTGGTTACTGATCATAAGCAGGCATACCGTAGAGATGAGGACCAATGCTCAGTCGCAGGGATTTCTTTTGATAAAATACTTGAATTTCTATATCGTCCTGAGGGAGAAGCGAAATCGTCACTCACCAAAAATGTAGACTATTCGAAACTGCTCGCCTTTGCTGAGCATAAGCTGAACACCCGGAAAGGTTTGATCTACTTCGACAAAAAGAGCAGTGAGGCTACAGAGGTTCCTGCCAAAAGATTTATCGCAGAGTTGCTCCTCGCAGGACTGCAAATTCGACACAGGGAGAGGGATATAACTTGAGCGGAAAACAGATATACTGCTTTACTCTTAAAGCGGAATCTCCAGCTCGGTTCGGAGGAACCCGGGCGGAGGAATTGTTGAAAGATGGGGATGACCGTCCATTTGTGGCCGGCAACAGCATCGGAGGAGCATTGCGGGATTATGTAAACCGGGCATTTCCGCACCTAGAGCAGGAGGTACTGTATTATATGGGCGGTTCTGTGCTTGACCCGGACCTTATGGACAATGAGGAGAAAGTCTTCAAGTTCAGGGAGAGCCGGATTTTTATTAGCGATGGTTTGATTTCAGGCATACAGAAGCTTGAACAACCCGAACATCAGAAGGTAACAACGATGTGGGCGGAAGGAACTGCCATTAATCCAGTGAACAGTTCCGCCCGGCTCAATCATAAATATAAGCGGGAGTATCTGCCACGAGGTACGGAGCTTGCATTTAATATTGAATGTGACACAGGGGCAGAGGAGTCAGACTCAGCGCTGTTAAAGGTGGCTTTTCAGGAGCTTATCGAGCTGTGGGCAAGAGCAATTCATGACGGAAGTTTACGTTTGGGCGGTCAGAAAAGCAATGGGTACGGCAAATTCAGTCTGTCCAAGCTGGAGATTCAGGAATTCAATTTCGACAGTCAGAAAGTGTTGGATGACTATATATTTAACCGTGAGCACATCAAGCGTCGCGACTGTACGGGAAGGGTACTGCAGGGGGAGAACAAGACTGCTGTTTTGCCTGCTATTGAGTTTACAATGATGGGAAGTTTTCCATACGGAGTCTATCAGTCGTTTCAGGATGAAGTGGTCAGTGCAAAGACGTTCAAAGTGACTGGATTGCAGAGAAATGGCGATGGCAACTATTATATCCCGGCGACTAGTATAAAGGGGCTGCTGCGCCATGAAATTCGTCAGTTATTCATACGGATGAATAAAGATCAAAGTCCGGCAGGCATACTGGCCGCGGAGCAACTGTGTGAGCAATTGTTCGGGAGCACAGAGCAGCGCGGGAAGCTGCTCATGTCAGATATGATCTTCACGAAATTCGTTGAGGTAGCCATAGAACGCCCGAAATCTCCAAGAGATGATTCCGAAACTCCTACTACGCTGCCTGTATATGTAAAGATTGACCGTCTCACTGGCGGGGTCCTCTCTTCGGCACTGAAGCATCAGAACGAAATTCAAGGAGAGGCGGAACTTTGCCTTGAATTGCAAGCCGATGATGTTGACCCGAACGGTCATCCATTTCTGTTTCCCATCTTATATGCATTACGCAGAATAGGCGCAGGCAAGGTACCGATTGGTGGTAGAACTGTAATAGGTTTGGGCGAATTTTCGGCACCAGAAGTCAAAGTTTCCATTATGGGAGAACCTTATTATTTCAATAATGGGGATTCCTTGCCACCGGAACAGCTGCAACGCCTAGAGCAATATTACGATATTTTTGTCAAGGAGGTGCAGCAATGACGAAGCCGCAGAACTTGTTTAAACTGTCAGAACTGCCAATGGAACAGTTCTCGTTTATCGTTCATTTATTCGATCGAATTCTCGTGGGCAAAGTAGATGATTTACAGTATCGGGAACTGGTCTTAGCGCTGGAACGAGATGAGGTGCTGGAAGCCCATTTTTTCAATAAAGAACAGGAAGTATTCGCGGCCCGAGTGAAGCGTCAGTTAGTTGCTTACAGGCCCTTGCTTCCGCTGGAAGTAGTCGATCCTACTATGGAAATCCTTACCCGTTGCTATGAAATCGAAGACAACAAGTATAGCTATAATACGCTTATTGTTAAAGAATATATAGATTACGAGGACGATCTGGCTTATGTTAAGCAGACCATGCTGTACGACCTGGAAATGAGGGCTAAGCAATGAATAAAGCAAATCGTTCAGCCCCGCATCCGGTAACGCTGCCGTATGATTTTGTACCTTTTGCTGGTGATGAAGTAAAGCCCGCTGCTGCTACGGAGTATCCATACCTGAAATCTGAAGTTCCGTCTCATGACGGCAATGCAGAGTTCCCCTTATCGGGCTATCTCTCTTATCGGATTACACCCCATTCAGACCTTGCACTTGAAGTCAGAAAGAGGGCTGGGGCAGATGCAGGCGGCAACTATTTCATCAGTGGAAGCCAGATCCGGGGCAGAATCCGCGCCAATGTCGAAATGCTAAGCGCCAGCTACCCCGAATTCATTGATCGCAGCGAAATGTTGTATCGGGAGCTTATGAAACCGGCGGGTGAGGCGATTAGCAGTAATGCCTATAAAGATTTGTTGGGAATTGGGAGTACTCAAGGGAATAAAAAGATTGAGCAAGTGGTGCGTGCCGGCTTTCTTGAGAAAGTAGGAAATGAGTATTATATTATTCCAGCTAAACCTTTCGGAGATAACAATTTTGTGTCAATTAAAGAGTTTGAACTTGTAACCAAGGGCTTGCTAGACCGTGATAACCATTTATTTCAATGGGGAATAAATTATCGGAATGGAAAAGCAGATTCTAACCTGATTCAAAAATTGAGTAAACCTTATCGGGAGATTGAAGAATTAGATAAGGATATAAGTGGGATTCGTCGCAGTAGTTTAAAAGGGGAAATAACGAAAGAAGTGGAAGAAATAATTAAAAGAATTTTCACAAATGATTTTGCCTTTAATACACATATTAAGGGTTACAATCCTGATTTGGTTGTACTTCAAGAGCAATTAATAAGCGCACTGCAAGATAAGGTGGGCAATGAAAAGCTTGAGCCATTGTTTACCAAGATGTCCGAAAGATGGAGGTTAAAGGCAGAGATTCATTTAATGTATAAAAATAAGGTGGTTCCAGTAAACCCAAATTTTAAACCTTTTCAGAAAAATGTTAATTTCATAGCAAGCGGTACTTATATATCTTCACTTTCTATCTCACCCATTAAAGAGGGAGGACAGAAAGGTTTTTTATACAATTCTACTAACGCCAGCTCCAAACGAAGCCACTATCTGATTGGAGAAGCGGATAAACAGCAGGAAAAGATACCGGTTCCGCCCGCGGTCATTGAGACTTACAAATTACTTTATAATAAAATGCGATCCACCTCAAAATCATTTTATAATGTATTCGATGAATACACAGAATTGTTTAAGGCTTGTGGGAGAGAAATGCCAATTGTTTTTTATCAAGACAATGTAAATCATGAGAAGGTTCCATTGCGTATCGGCCGTACGCCTTATTTTAAAGTGCCCTTCGGTCATCAACTGAAAGGTTTGCTTGGAGACCCTGCGGAACAATTGCTGGATTACGCACAGGCGCTATTCGGTTATATTTCTGTCAAGGGGGAAGAAGGCTACAAATCTCGATTGAGATTCAGCCCTGTTGATTTGAAGGGAGAGGCTGACTTTGAGGGTGATAAAAAACCATTTCTGTTGATGTCTCCCTACGCTTCGGCGGGTGGGATGTACTTGCGACCCAAAAAGGGAGTTCCGCAAGGTTATACAACAGCGAAAGGCAGTATGCCCAACCCCTCTCAACAATTAAACGGCTATAAATACTATCATATTCTTAAGGATACGGTTCCATATCACCCTTCTGGAGAACGTAAAAATATGGAGACAGTGAAAACCGTTTTTAGTAAACAGAATATTAATAATATGGACGGCAAAATTTATTTCTCTAATCTTTCGCAGCAGGAATTGGGGTTGGTACTGCTTTCCTTGGATATTGAACTATTGCTGGAGAGTCAGAAGTATAGAGGGGATGTACAGAAGTATCTAAACCATTCCCAAAGCATTGTTAAAATGAACAAAAGGGCTGACGGAACTTTAAAGCCTGAGACACTGTATGAGTTAATTGGTGGTGCGAAGCCATACGGTTACGGAAAAGTGCAGTTCAAGATTAAGGATCTTTGTCTAGAGAAACAAGGCAACGATTTTGAATCGTTGATTGTTAATACGAGCGATGAGTTGCAAAGTAATTATACTGAGTATATTGATGCTTTTATTGAGGCTATGAACGGCCCTGATCTCTTCAATCGGATTCATCTGGACCGATATATTCGGAGTAAGCAAGAGATAGACTTTGCAGGGAAAGAAAATCATTGTAATTGGGATAATTTAGAATATAAAATTTCTACCTCTGATCGTGAAGGTGGGAAAAAGGGAGGAGGCTATCCTGCAAATTGGGTTTTGGAAAGATAGGAGAGTCTGGTGCGAACCCCAAGCTCTCATGAAATCCCCGGGTCCTCCGCACCACGTTTATTACATTATTTGTATGTATAATGGATGAGTCAGCCTATTCATTAATGAATTAAGTGGTTTTATTGCTTTTAAAAAGGTTTTTCATCCTTTTTTTAGTCGGAAATCGCCGTCGCTCCCCATGCGGGAGCGTGGATTGAAATACAACGATTGATATGGAAAATCCATTATGCCGAGTCGCTCCCCATGCGGGAGCGTGGATTGAAATATTCCATGGGTTGAACGTGATGGTGAGTTGCTTAGTCGCTCCCCATGCGGGAGCGTGGATTGAAATAGGTTAGAGAAATTAGAAGCAGTCACGTTAATAAGTCGCTCCCCATGCGGGAGCGTGGATTGAAATATAAAAGGCCTGATATTGATCATCGGTGTAATCCCGTCGCTCCCCATGCGGGAGCGTGGATTGAAATATCCGTCATTCACCGCCTAAGAGCATGCCATAAATCGTCGCTCCCCATGCGGGAGCGTGGATTGAAATTCTGAATATCTGCTCATGCTGGATTTACTCCTTAGTCGCTCCCCATGTGAGAGCGTGGATTGAAATATTACTAACTGCGGAAGCCAACTGATCAATGCGAGTCGCTCCCCATGCGGGAGCGTGGATTGAAATATGATTTTGCTCAGTTTGGCTTGAACATCTGGATGTCGCTTCCCATACGGGAGCGTGGATTGAAATTAGATCCCCAGCGTTGAGCTGTGCGACCATCTCAGTCGCTTCCCATGCGGGAGCGTAGATTGAAATTTTTTTACAGTGTGCCTTAGCTTCATTTTCTGCTGTCGCTCCCCATGGGGAGCGTGGATTGAAATTCCGTGCCCCATTTGCTGCCGGACTTAAATTTAAGTCGCTCCCCATGCGGGAATTCTGGATTGAAATGCGCTTGCATAGGTTGCGACATATTCCTAACATGTGGGTTGGAAATATCCATTCGTTGTCTTGCATCAGGTCAGTACCCACTGTCGCTCCCTATTTAGAGAGCGTGGATTGAAATTCTAAACGTTGATCCTAGTCCAATAAAAAAGTCTATACCAAGTAGCCGTTTTTGGCTTATGGAATAGACTTTTGAAAATATGAATAGTTTGTTCAGTTTACAATGCCATAACTCCATAAAATTATCGGATTATTTAGCGTTATTGATAATGCTTAATCACAACTCATTTAATTAAATGAGTAAACTTTTCGGGAGCTTTGCGAATTTCCTGTGCTAATCGCTCGTAATCCTCCGTCAATTTAATGGAACGAACTCTTTTCGCACCAAGATCACGTGGTTCGATAAACTCAGCTTGCCTCCAGTGACCTATCTTTTCTCTTATCGAGCGATCTGACAAGTGAAGGAGTTCCCTCATCTCACTAGTCGTTATCGTATCTTGTTTAAAAGTTAACTGGGCGAATACCATTCTTTGCTGAGGGTCTAACTTTCGAATTAGCTCCGGTTCGATTTTCGTCATTTGAGCGGATTTTTCCACCACAATAGATGCGGCCTCTTGAAAGACTTCTGCCAGACCCTCAACAAAAAAATCAAGCCATGGGGTCAAATCGGCCTCATTCCTCCCAAAATAAAAATTGTGATGCAGGCCTAATTGAAGTCTGCGATAGTATTCTGCCAAATTACGATCATAGAAATTCTCAAGTACGAACAGCCCTTTCAAGCCATATCCACCGCGACGAAGGAGATAGGTCGTTACCATACGTGCAGTCCGGCCATTCCCATCCAAATAAGGGTGGATCGTCAAAAATTGCCACATAAATATCCCCGCTGTGATCGGAGTCGGAATTGAATGGGTTTCTGGATAATTAATCCAGGCAACCAGATCCTCCATTAATAATGGAACATCCTTCCACTCCGGAGGCAGATAGAATCCTGAGGCATTGCGACTACCCACTTGATTTTGCTCATCGCGATATTCGCTAATGCGCGGTCTCCTACCATGCGATATTCTAATAATGGCATGTAGTTTCTTGATTAACTCCTCAGTGACAGGGAGTTGTCTTTTTTCGGCTTCATCAAGGTATTCCAACGCCTTCATTAAGTTATATACTTCCTGTTCCTCACTATCATTGCTGTTTTGGTACAGGACTTTTCTTTTTGTCGCCTCATCGAGTGTATTTCCTTCGATCTTTGTTGAGAGAATTACTGTCTTCTCCATAGATTCTTTCTTGAGCAAGTCGAGGATTGCTGCAGGCAAAGGAAGCAGATCAACTACTGCGCTGGCACGTTGTATATCCATTAGCCTAAGGGCAATGTGATCGGTTATTAAATATTTTGGTGTAAACATGAAATCACCATCCTTAACATTATTATATCATTGCCGCTATTTTGCCGCAAACTTCATTATGAATTCAACTTTATCTTTAATAATCTGAAATGAATATTACTATCTCAACTTACGTAGTTTGAAATCGGCAGAGGACGATGAGTTACTCGTTCCCGCCACTGGAGCCCACATTCAGTAGTTTGGGAAAGCGCCCTAAGTAGTAGCGAGGGTTCTCCAGCAAAAAGAACGAGACTGCAAGCGCCGGACTTGACGTGAAGTTATCCAGTTGCCCCCAAAAGGCAAGAGGAGTATGGAGCGAATCTCATATGAAAACAAAAAATCCGTTCAAGGGCTTGAAGCGATTACATATCGGTGGAGAGGCGGAAATTAGCCTGCTCAAATTCTTTCTTTTACGAATATTTACTTTTTCAGGAGTAACTGTTTTAGCAAATTAGTCAAAAGAAAATTTGGACAGACCGTAGTTTACGAATCTATTAACAACTATAATTAAGCGTGTAACTAAAATAGGCTATAGTATTGATCAGAGTTCGTTTGATTTTGCAGTGCGAATGTAGAGCGCACATGAAATCCCCGGGTCCTTCGCACCGAATTTATTACATTATTTGTATGAAATATTGAAAAAGGCATCACTGCTGTTTGGTATCTAGCGTAATAAAGTAAATATAAGAAAAGTTAAAATGGTTTTATGCTGTTTTTAAGTGTAAAACCGCAGTCGCTCCCTGTGCGGGAGCGTGGATTGAAATACTGGTGAAATTTTTGAAAGAAAAGAATCCTAGAGTCGCTCCCTGTGCGGGAGCGTGGATTGAAATAAAGAGCAAGAAGATAAAAAGGTAGCTGAGAAACAGTCGCTCCCTGTGCGGGAGCGTAGATTGAAATTTTGGTGCGTCCTCGTAGGTCTTGAACGATTTGTGTCGCTCCCTGTGCGGGAGCGTGGATTGAAATCTTGATCTGGTCAAGTGCTCTCTGGACGTCGAAGTCGTCGCTCCCTGTGCGGGAGCGTGGATTGAAATTTTATGACATCCCGGGCCACAAGCTGGTAATATGTCGCTCCCTGTGCGGGAGCGTGGATTGAAATATAACCGAAGTGGAGGCGATCATATGAGCAAATCAGGTCGCTCCCTGTGCGGGAGCGTGGATTGAAATATTAAATCTGCTCGATATGATTTTAGAAATGAGCGTCGCTCCCTGTGCGGGAGCGTGGATTGAAATCTGACGCTGGACGGGATGCAATATGTCTTGTTTGTCGCTCCCTGTGCGGGAGCGTGGATTGAAATCTTGTAGCGCCTTACTAGACAATCTTCTAACGCTGTCGCTCTCTGTGCGGGAGCGTGGATTGAAATCAGTGGGCGCTGGTCCTGCTGATGTTTACGTTAGGGTCGCTCCCTGTGCGGGAGCGTGGATTGAAATACAAAATGTAACTTATTTATATATAAATACTGGGTCGCTCCCTATGCGGGAGCGTGGATTGAAATGCTCTGACTGTGGTTGTACAGGTTTCCTGCTGTAGTCGCTCCCTGCACGGGAGCGTGGATTGAAATCGGTTGGATTAAGGTAAACATCGTCAATCTCCAGTAGCACTTTCTTAATGTAGGATAAATTGATAAGTGCGATGAACTCTTTAAAACGTGCTAAAGCAAGCAGCAATGGCCCAAAAACGCAGAGCAGCGATCCTCCAATAACGGGAGAATCGCTGCTCTGCTGGTTTTAACGGTTTTGAGGATAATGAGGATCTGTCTCCGCTTGATTTCATAGCGGACTGTAGATCCCTTATTTCTTCTTCACAGGAACCCAAACTTCACAGCGGTAATCCTCGGCATTCGGATCGCCCGGCGGGTATAACTCGAACTCCGGTCCGCCCGTATGCTCATAACCTGTTCCCGGGAACCATTCCTGGAAAACCCTCTGCCACACCTGTTGAATCGCATCTGGCATCGGTCCAATAGAGGTGAATACGGCCCAGCTAGCAGCGGGGATGACTGTGCTTGCATAATCCTCAGTGCCGGTTCCGGGTTCTCCCTCCACAGCAATCCAATACGAAAATTCCTCGTTCGCGTGATCCATGTCCATACAGATGCCAAGGGTGTCTTTGTTCCCACTGATCTCAAGCAGCTTATCGGAACTTCCGTCTTCATTGGCTTCCTGCCAGAAGAGCGGAATTCTGCGGAAATTCTCGCCGTCTCTGGTTGAAACCTTAATTGATTTGCCAATTACGGTAAAGGCGTCTTTCTCCACGATTTTGTAGTCCATTTCCTTATCTCCCTTCAATGATAGGTGGAAGGAGAGGCGGGGAAAAGCTTTGAGCTGTACCCCTGGCTCCCGTGCAGCAGAGGGTGCAATACCGTGCGCTTTACGGAACGCTTTGGCGAAGGATTCGGGGGAGTCATATCCGTATTTCAGCGCCAGATCAAGCACTTTGACCCTGGAGATTGCCAGCTCCTGGGCCGCAAGTGTTAATCTTCGTTTGCGGATATAGTCTGCGACTGATACCCCTGTCAGCATGTAGAACATGCGCTGAAAGTGGAAGGGGGAGGAGTAAGCCACCTTAGCGACATCCTCAATGTTCAGCGGCTCCTCCATCTTGCTCTCCATATAGTCCAAAGCATTCTTCATCCGTATAAGCCATTCCAAGTTCGCCATCTCCCTTTAAATCCATACTATCATGTGCCTGCTTCCCAGTCCTGTTATTCCGTGCTCTCTTAAGACAGGTCGCAGGTATTGAGGACATAGCTTAATTAAATAAACCTGCTATTTAAGTTTAATTCAATCAGAGAATCAGCGATTTAGACGGTATACGATGGCTTCGTAAGGCCGTAAGCTTGCAGGTTCTACGGGTTGATCTCCGTAATTTCCAATGACGATCTCCGCGATCTTGCTCAGCTCAAAGGAGAGGTCAACAGACTGTGGAGTTTCGCTGAAATTCAGCAGCACCAGCCATTTGTCAGCTTCCAGTGTGCGGGTATAGGCATAAATATATTCATGTTCTGGCAGGAGTAATTCGTATTCGCCGTACACCATGATCGGGTTCTGTTTCCGCAGTGCAATCAGTTTCTGGTAATAATAAAAGATTGAATCTGGATCTGCCAGTGCCTGATCTACGTTAATGTCGCTATAGTTAGGATTAAGTCGCAGCCATGGCATCCCATTGGTGAAGCCTGCGTTGGTAGAGGCATCCCACTGCATAGGGGTGCGGGCGTTATCGCGACCTTTGATATGAATAGCGTTCAGAATCGTGGCATGATCCGCACCGCCATCGGTCACTTTTTCCCGATACATGTTGTGAGTCTCGATATCCTGGTAGTCTTCCAGTAACGGGAATTTCACATTGGTCATGCCAATTTCCTCACCTTGGTAGATGTAGGGAGTGCCCTTTAGCGTATGCAGTAGGGTAGCCAGCATTTTGGCCGATATCACACGATATTGTCCATCATTCCCAAACCTGGATACCATACGGGGCTGGTCATGATTATTCAAGTAGAGGCTGTTCCAGCCCTTCTCGGCAAGCCCAATCTGCCATTTGTGAAGGATATCACGCAGCTGGGTCAGACTCCACGGTGTCACATCCCATTTGCCGCCTGGACCCGAATCGACATCCATATGCTCGAATTGGAACACCATTTGCAGCTCCTCACGGTCTTCGTCCGTGTAAGCAATTGCATCCTCTACCGTTGCGCCCGGAGTCTCACCGACGGTCATAATGTTATATTTGGAGAGCACCTGTTGATTCATTTCGTGCAAATACTCATGGACCCGCGGGCCGTTCATATAATATTCTCCACCGCCAGCCAGTTCGCCTGGAGCCAGTCCTTCGCTATGGGCGGAAGGCAGGCCGTCGACCTTGGAGATCATATTGATAACGTCCATCCGCAGACCATCTACACCTTTGTCGAGCCAGAAGGTAATCATTTTGTACAACGCTTCGCGTAATTCGGGGTTCTCCCAATTCAGGTCAGGCTGCTTACGCGAGAACAGATGCAGGTAATATTCACCGGTGGCCTCATCCAGCTCCCAAGCCGGGCCACTGAAGATGGAGCTCCAGTTGTTTGGAAGCGTACCTTCCGGTCCGCCAGGACGCCAAATATAGTAGTCACGGTAAGGGTTATCCTTAGAGGAACGGGATTCCAAGAACCAGGCATGTTCATCTGAGGAATGATTAATGACGAGGTCCATCATTAATTTGATACCGCGTTCGTGCATGCCGGCCAGCAGCTCTTCCCAATCTCGCAGTGTGCCGAATTCATCCATAATATCTTCATAATCACTGATGTCATACCCATTGTCGTCATTGGGGGATTTGTATACAGGCGACAGCCAGACCACATCCACGCCGAGCTTCTGCAAATAATCCAGGCGGGAGATAATTCCCCGCAGGTCGCCAATACCGTCTCCGTTGCTGTCCTGATAACTGCGCGGGTAAATCTGATAGACTACAGCTTCTTTCCAAAAGGTTTTGTTCATTGTGACCACTCCTTTTACACAGTAATGGAGGAACCTTGAGCTGTGATACTGCTTAGTCCGTTCACCGTATATTCCTGATCGTAAATTGTGATGGATGCCGGAACTTCGGTTTCATTGGTAACCGTAACCTCTAGATCGGTAACATTAACTTTGAGACGGGAGCCGCGGAACATGATTTTGAAGGCATACGATGTCCAGTGGCCCGGATTGGAAGGCTTCAGCACCACTCTGCCGTCTAGCACGCGGAATCCGCCGAAACCATGTACGATGGACATCCAAGTGCCTGCCATACTGGTAGAGTGACAGCCATCCTCAGTATCATTGTTATAATTATCAAGATCCAGTCTGGAAGTGCGCAGGTACATTTCATAGGCCTTTTCCATATATCCCAGTTCGCAGGCCAGAATCGCATGGATGCAAGGGGAGAGGGAAGACTCATGAACAGTGAGCGGCTCGTAGAAGTCGAAATTCCGCTTTTTCGTTTCCAAATCGTAACGATCCCCGAGGAAAAATAGTCCCTGCAGCACGTCTGCCTGTTTAATGAAGCAAGAGCGCAGGATGCGGTCCCATGACCATTTTTGATTCAACGGCAAATTCTCCTGTGGAATATCCTTGACGAGCATGAGATCCTTGTCGAGGAAGCCATCCTGCTGCAGGAAGATGCCACGTTCCTCGTCCGCTGGGTAGTACATTTTGGCAATAATCTCGGCCCATTTCTCTGTTTCGGATTCCAAGAGCTCCAGCTTGTCAGCCAGCTCGGCATAACGGGAAGCTTCATTCTCCTGCAGATAAGCCAGAGCTTCCAGAGTATATTCCAGGGTCCAGGACGCCATCCGGTTCGTGTACCAATTGTTATTGACGTTGTTCTCATATTCATTCGGTCCAGTTACACCAAGCATGACATATTTGTCTTTGTGTGGCACAAGGTGCACGCGTTCTTCCCAGAAACGGGAGATTTCCACCAGTACCTCAAGGCCGTATTGGCCGAGATAGGCTTTGTCGCCAGTGTAATTCACATAGTTATAAACGGCATAGGCAATGGCACCATTCCGATGAATTTCTTCAAAAGTAATCTCCCACTCATTGTGGCATTCTTCACCGTTCATCGTCACCATAGGGTACAAAGCACCTTTAGTGAAGCCGAGCTTGCGGGCATTCTCTTTCGCTTTTTCCAGATGCTTGTAACGGTAGATCAGCAGATTACGGGCAATTGTCGAATCCGCTGTGCTGAGATAGAAGGGTACACAATACGCTTCCGTATCCCAGTAGGTGCTGCCGCCGTATTTTTCACCGGTAAAGCCCTTTGGTCCAATGTTCAGACGATCGTCCTCGCCGTTATAGGTCTGGTTCAGCTGAAAAATATTAAACCGGATCGCCTGCTGCGCCGAAACATCGCCTTCAATAACAATGTCGCTTTCTTTCCATTTGTCTCTCCAGGCCTCAGACTGTTCTGTTAGAAGTGTGGCAAAACCAGCTTCCTTGGCGCTTTGCAGTGCGGTTGTAGCAGCATCGATCAGTTGACCGAGTCCATGGTTGCGGGAGGTAACGTTAGCGACATATTTATAAAGAACGATTTGATCGCCGGACTGTACAGGCAGAGTAATGACACTAGCCACATATTTGTCCTGTTCAACAGCCTCAGCTTCGATGGAAAGCAACTCATCGCCCTTAAAGATGTCAAAAGCCATCGCCGAAGTGACGTGGAAATCGAGCTTTTTGGTCTTCAGAGTAAGATAACCGCCGTCAGGGAGGCCTTTCTTCTCGACTTCATTCCAGAACTTCTCATCATAGTTAGAATCCTTGTTCTTAACATCTCCATCGAGATAAGGAGTTACGGTAATAGTGCCGGCAAAATTAAGGGGTTGGATGGAGTAGCGGATAGCGCCGATTTCCTGGCGGACCATACTGACCAAGCGGATGCTCTCCACTTTGACTTCCTTGCCATCGGCAAGAGTGGCAGTGAAGCTGCGGGAAAGCGTGCCTTCTTTCATATTGAGTTCCCGGTGGAATTCGGAGACCGTGCACTTCGCCAAATCAAGCGCGGTGCCGTCGATATCAATGTTAATCCCGATCCAGTTCGTACTGTTCAGTACTTTGGCAAAATATTCAGGATAACCGTTCTTCCACCAGCCCACCCGTGTTTTGTCTGGGTAGTACACGCCTGCCATATAACTACCCTGTAGGCTATTCCCACTATATTGCTCTTCGAAGTTCGCGCGTCCGCCCATATAACCGTTTCCGATACTAAAGACGCTTTCAGAGATTTCCTGAGTTTGCGGATCAAAGGATTCCTCAATGATGGACCATTCGTCAATCTTTAAATATTGTTTCATGTGTAAACGACTCCTTTAGGGTTGGGGATGATATAAACTGAACTATGAATTCGACTTCTTAGCTTACGTGTATGCCGCTCCGCTGGCGAAAGGTTGTTACGATCGCTGTTGTCCCCAGATGCCTGAATTTTGAATTCTGGCGGTAGGCATCCGGGGACAGCATATGCTTTCGAAGCGAGCTTTCCTGCGGAAAGCTTGTGGGCGAACGCTAGCGCTTCCTCACAATCCTTTCGCCCTCTCCGCTAGCCCGCGTAACTTTAATGCTCATATTTAGTTCATCTTATATAGGACGAGCAGAAATAAACTCGCATGAATCCAGTTGGATATTAATGTTCGTTAAATGGTGGCAAATGATTCTCTCAGGCTGGAAACACTGAGCTGTTGAAGGGAAGGAACCACTATATTTGCGGCATTTAGTGTCTCAGGAGAACCAATTCCGACACTGAACATGCCAGCGCGGGTAGCCGCTTCTATACCTGCCTCAGCATCTTCAAAGACAACACAATGCTCAGGAAGAACCTCCAGTGCTTGTGCTCCCAGCAGAAAGACTTCAGGGTCCGGCTTCGCTGCACTAGTATGTGTACCATCGATAATAGCATCGAAATAGGGAGTCAGACCGGTATTGTTTAGAATGGTCATCGCGTTCTTGCTGGCGGAGCCAAGTGCTACCTTGATGCCTTGCTCGCGGCATTCTTTCAGGAATTCTAAGGCGCCGGGCAGAATTTCTGAACTGTCCATCTTGGCGATATATTCGACATAGCGGTTATTTTTCCTGTCAGCCAGCTGTGTTTTCTCTTCTTCAGGCAGTGTCAGTCCGCCGATTTCCAACAGAATGTTTAGTGAGGCGACTCTGCTGACCCCTTTGAGTCGTTCATTATCCCGTTCGGTGAAAGGGAAGCCGAGGCTCTCCGCGAGTTCCTTCCAAGCAATATAGTGATATTTGGCAGTGTCGACCAGCACACCATCCAGATCAAACAAGCAAGCTTTAATTTCTGTCATTTGTTTACCTCCTACAAGTTTTGTAAGCATCATCATCATTGAACAGCATCGTACAAAACTACCTCGTAAGCATAAACTTCAGTTTTATGGAGCCTACGCATCCTAGTGTTACTTCGCAATAAAACTACTTCGTAAGCATAAGCATCAGTTTTGTAAGCATAATCATCATTGAACAGCATCGTACAAAACTACCTCGTAAGCATAAGATTTTATGTAGCGCAAACGTTTGTACAAACTTCCAAAAAATAAATGAAGCCTAGAATCGCTTCATTTATTCATTCTGGCGGATCATTTCTTACTTGCAGAATACATGGAAGACTCTCTTATAATCAGTCGGTGGGGAATCACAAAACGGTTGGTATAACCGTCATGGTTATTCGGATTCTTGATACTTTGGATCAGCACCTGTGAAGCGGTGTAGCCCAGGTGATAAATTCCGATGTCGATGCTGCTGATCGGTGGACTGGATAATTGGGAGAGCGGAATATTGTTAAAGCTGACAATGGCCAGATCTTCAGGAACCTTATATTTCAGTTCAGTCAGACCGCGCAATACTCCAAACGACACCATATCATCGACGGCTACCAGTGCAGTTGGCCTATTGGGAAGATTCATGAAAAAAGACATCGCCCGATATCCACTATCCTGTAGAAATTCACCCTCTACGATCCATTCAGGCCTCATCTCTAAACCGTTACTTTCCATGGCCTTACGATATCCTTCGAGACGGTCGCGTGAAACGATGAGTTCAGACGGTCCGCTTACGAAGCCGATACGTTCATGACCCATTGTAATCAGATGGTTTGTAGCGTCGTATGCTGCCATGACATTATCATTATCAACGGATAAAATATTCTCATAGCGGTCGCTTCTCCCAATAAGAACGAAGGGATAGCCGCCCGTCTCCAGAAATTCAATAACAGCGTCATCTTTCCGGGAATAGAGCAGAATAGCGCCGTCAACACGGCGTCCCTTAAGCAGACGGGAGACAGCTTCCAGTTCTTCCTTTTCGTTCGCGCCGGAGCTAATCAGCACATCATAGCCGGAACGGCTGGCTTGTGTGACGATACCGCGGATCAATTCCATGAAAAAAAGATTTGAGAACAGCTCTTCAGCCGGTTTCGGAAGAATGATACAGATGCTGTTGGTCGTCTTCGATACCAGGCTCTTAGCCATCATGTTGGGGGTATAGCCCATTTCCTCCATAATAATTTTAACTTTACGGGAAGTTTCTAGGCTAATTCTGGGATGGTTGGACAATACCCGGGATACTGTGGAGGGAGAAACTCCCGCTTTCTTGGCCACATCCTTTATGGTAACTGTCATAGAAACCTCCTTATGGAACCGTTTGCTTTACAAAGTAATATTAATCGAAGAACTGGCAATTGTAAATAGATAAAGTCTTTCAGAAAGCAAGCAAAAGAGGCTTTTGCAGGACCTGTAAGACATTTTTCATAATAACCCGTGCTTAATGGACAAAAATGAGATTTTCGAGGATGAAACTCACTTAGTTCAATAATCTCTAGAATCGTGACGTGTAATGTAGTGCAAACGTTGTCGTAAATTGTATATATACCATTTTTATACATAAAAAGATAATTAATCAATCTATTTTCTGGTTGACAGTAGCATAATCATGGGATTAGTATGTTAGACAGAATATAGCAAGCGCTTTCATGAATAATTTTTGTGTGAAAGTCTGTCCTGCAGCAGAGTTTTAAATCACAATCAACTTCTCGTCTATTTTTGCAAACGTTTGCGCTGAATCGAGGCTTCAAGAATCAGCATAATTGAGAGGGAGGAGATCTTTTAGTTCCGATTAACCAGGAGAATAAGGAATTTACAAATCAGGATATGGGGGATTGGTGGAATGAAGTTTGCTTTATGGAGTAAGAGGGTATTTGTGATCACGATGATTATTGCACTCGTATTTTCTGGGTTCGGTATACAACCATATAACGTTAGTGCTGCACCAGTGAAAGTGGTTGTGGTTGGCGATTTGCAGTCGGAATTGACGCCAGAGGGTGCGACAGATCCAACTGCAGATTGGGACCCGGCAACGGAAGCTACAGAGATGACTGATATGGGGAACGGTTATTATGCTTTTACCGGCACGCTCCCGGCAGGAACTTACCATTACAAAGTTGCCCTTGACGGCGGCTGGACAGAGAGCTATGGATTTAGCAGCTATACGAATCCACAGGGGGCTGCAGACGGCGAGAATATTGAAATTTCATTAGCTGCCGAGACAGAAATCACTTTTTACTACAATACAGCTACTAAAAAAATCGCGGATTCCACGTACTATACACCGATTGCCGCCGATAAGCTGCCAAGATTGGTAGGAACTCTGCAGACTGAACTGGGTGACATCAGCGATTCCTCCCCTGCTGACGCGAAGACCCTATTATCCGATCCTAATTTTGATGGTATCTACGACAATATTGTTGAAGTTCCCGAGGGTGATTACCTGTATAAGATATTTGTTCCGGGAGCTACTTCGGCTGAGGATATATCCTATCCGGACACAGAACAATCCTTGCAGTTACCGTCGAAACTTCCGGTTACCTTCAAGTTCAATACGAAGGATAACACTGTTGCCGCTGATTTTACAATTATGTCAACTCCGCCAATTTCGGCAACTTCTGTAACATATGTACCTGTGCCTGAAGGGCAGATGCGAATTCATTATCATCGTACCACTGGTGATTATGCCAATCAGGGCTTATGGATGTGGGATGATGTTGCCGCGCCTTCCGCAGGCTGGCCCGCAGGTGCAACTCCATTTCCGGAAGGGCAAATGGATACTTATGGCGCTTATGTAGATGTGCCACTTCAGGAAGGAGCGAAGAAAGTCTCGTTCCTTGTTGTTAATCGCAGTACGCAAGCCAAAGATGCTGGCGACAAGCTTTTCACAATCAACACCCCACAAACTAACGAAATATGGATTAAAGAAGGCTCCGATCAAGTCACCCCTTACGAACCAATTGCCTTAGCTCCCAATACCGTGCGGGTCCATTATATGAGATCGGACACGAACCAGGGCCAGTATGGATTATGGCTATGGGATGATGTTGCTACCCCCTCAAAGAATTGGTCTTCCGGGGCAACCCCATTTCAGGCGGAACAAGTAGATCGTTTCGGTGCTTACGTCGATGTTCCGCTCCTTCAGAATGCCAAGAAAATAGGGTTTATCGTCTTGAAACCAACGACGGGCGACAAGGATGGCGGTGATAAAGCTTTTACTTTGCTGGATCGTTACAATCAGCTTTGGGTAAAAGAAGGGGATAACAATGTCTATGTTTCTCCTTTTGGTGAAGTGCCGATTGGCTTTGTATCTGCTGAAGTCCTATCAACCAGCAAACTTCTGCTCGGCTTTACGTTAACCGACGGGTTGAATGCGGACGACTTGAAGACGGCGATTACCGTAAAAGACAAAGAGGGGAACAATATTCCGGTATCCGCTGTAACGATCAAAAGCACAACTTCACTTGAAGTCGATACAGAGGTTTTTGAGCTGGATAAAACCCCGCTGGGTGTGACATATGTAGGGAAAACGGTATCCGCTACCTCCGGCTGGAGAATGTTGGATGAGATGTACAATTATACAGGAGACGACCTTGGGGCTACGTATCATGCAGCAGCTAAGTCTGCTAACTTGAAGCTGTGGGCACCTAAAGCGAGTTCAGTCGTGGCCAATGTATATGATAAGAATGACGCGGATGTTCTTGTAGGCCGTATTGACCTAACTGAAGGCGAGCAAGGCGTCTGGTCGACCGAGCTACAACCGGCGGATCTGACTGGCGCAGCCGCAGCAGATGATGTGAGGGGATTCTATTATCAATATGAAGTGACCAATGATGGTGTAACCAAAAATGTGCTTGATCCATACGCCAAATCTATGGCAACCTTCACCGTGGATACAACGGGCGCTGCGGGTATTGGCGGCGATACCGTTGGTAAAGCGGCTATCGTTGATTTAAGTCAGACGAATCCGGCAAACTTCCATGCGGCCGATATAGCAGGTTACGAGAAGCGGGAAGATGCAATCGTTTATGAAGTCCACATCAGAGACTTTACATCAGACCCTACGATCGAGAGCAGTTTGGACGGCGAAAGATGGGGTTCTTATGAGGCTTTTGAGAAAAAACTCGATTATATCAAATCCTTAGGAGTGACCCATATTCAACTGCTGCCTGTGATGGCTTGGTATTATGGGGATGAAACAAAGATGGATGTCAGAGAGATGGATTATTCCGCTAAAGGCAATGAATACAATTGGGGTTATGATCCCCACAGTTATTTCTCGCCGGATGGTGCCTATTCGCAGAAACCTGCTGATCCAGAGCAGCGGATCAAAGAATTAAAAGGCTTAATCGATGCGGTGCATGAAGCTGGTATGGGTGTCATTCTGGACGTCGTCTATACTCATATGGCGAAGAAAGAATTTTTGAATGATATTGTACCGAATTATTATGCTTTCCAGGATGCAAACGGCAACTTTATTGGTGGTTTCGGTAACAATCTGGCTACTAACCACAAGATGGCTGAGAAACTGATGGTAGACTCCGTCAAATACTGGTTCAAGGAATACAAAATAGACGGAATGCGCTGGGACATGATGGGTGATGCGACAGCGGATGCGGTGCAAGCTGCTTATGATGCGGCAGCAGAAATTAATCCACAGGTGCTTTTTATCGGTGAAGGCTGGAAAACGTTCGGTGGAGCAGCAGCTGATCCCTCTCTTGCTGGTCAGGGAGCAGATCAGGACTGGATGGATCAAACGGACAGCGTCGGTGTCTTCTCCGATGAGTTCCGCAATGAATTAAAGTCCGGCTTCGGCTCAGAAGGGGAGCCCAGATTTATTACAGGCGGGGCACGTTCCCTTTCAACGATTCTGAATAACATCAAAGGTCAGCCTTCGAATATTCCGACGGATGATCCAGGGGATATTGTGCCGTATATTGAAGCGCATGACAATATGACTCTGCACGACGTAATTGCCCAATCGATTAAGAAAGATCCGGCTATAGCAGAGAACGAACTCGAAATACAGCAGCGGATCAGACTCGGCAACATGCTGGTGCTTACCTCACAGGGGACGTCTTTCCTGCAAGCAGGACAGGAATATGGGCGCACGAAGCAGTGGAAGGCAGCCGGTGTACCTGAGGAGAAGTATACGCAATTGACAGATAAGGACGGAAATCCGTTTGGCTATTTTATCAACGATTCGTATGATTCTTCGGATGCTATTAATATGTTTGATTGGACTCGAGCAACCGATGAAACGGCGTTCCCCGTACAGAACACGACCAGAAAGTATACATCGGGATTAATAGAACTGAGAAAGTTTACGAACGCGTTCCGTTTGGGTGATAAGAATCTGGTAGACACCAATATTAACCTTATTGCAGCACCGGAGATGAAGGCCAGTGATCTTGTGATCAGCTACAAGAATAAGGCAACGGATGGAACGGGTATCTACTACGTCTTCATCAATGGAGACAGTACCTCAAGAACGCTTACGCTAGCAGAGGATTTGACGGGTGGAAAAGTAATTGTCGACAATGATGAAGCTGGAATTACAGCTATTCCCGTCGAGAAACAGACAGGTTTTAGTTTGACCGCCACTTCCATTACGCTGGAACCGCTGAGTGCTGTAATTATCCAGAAGGATGCCGCCGCTGTTGTTCTGGATGCTTTGGAAACGGATAGTGCAAGCTACTCGCTTCAGGTAAACGGTACGCATCAAACGACAGTGTACGCAAAATACGATGATGGCAGCAAAAGTAATGTTACGAACACTACAGCGTATGTTTCCGATAAACCGGAGGTAGCATCGGTTACGAATAAAGGCCAGGTAAAAGCGCTTAGC
Organism: Paenibacillus monticola; assembly: GCF_009664975.1. Lineage (GTDB taxonomy): Bacteria > Bacillota > Bacilli > Paenibacillales > Paenibacillaceae > Paenibacillus_AQ > Paenibacillus_AQ monticola. Next base: position 977,858 of record NZ_WJXB01000002.1, on the reverse strand, counting down.
GCAGGTACCGCCATCATTACCATCTCCTACGGAGGTAAAATAACTAAGGTTACCGTCAAGGTTACGACCGAACCTGTAGATAACAAGCGGTATGTCCAGTTCAACTATTCCCGGGAAGACCAGAATTATACGGACTGGAATATCTGGGTGTGGAACACTGGGGCAACGAATGATCAAATCAATTTCACGACATTTAAGAATGGTACAGCGAGTGTGCTTATTGAGGTGGCACCAAATGCAACGAGTGTTGGATTCGTGTTGCGTAAAGGAACGGATTGGAACACGGGGAAACAGGATTACCCGGATGACCGCGTTATTCCGTTGAACCCAGGTGAAGCTTTCACCAAGGTCAATGTGACCAGTATGGTCAAGGAGCTTGATATCAAGCCGAGTATTAACGGTCCTATCATGAAAGATGGAACGATCACATTCATGTACCGTGATGAAGCGCTATTCCGCAGTGGGGATATGGCAGCCATAACGGATGCAAAAGTAAAGGTGAACGGCATTGAGTACGCTATGGCATATGATTCAGTTAAGGAATGGTTTAGCTACAAGCTGACCGATGTAGTAGAAGGGACGTATAACTATACTTTCCTGATCACTAAAGAGGGCACGACAAGCGAGATCGTCGATCCAAGCAACAACGTTGACGGTTCGTCATCTGTTGTATATCACATTCCAGCGGTCACGATTACAACCACAGTCCGTCCAGAAGCGATTACCTCCAATCAAAATGCGATTGTAACGGTCAAGGCAACCTCCACAGAGGCTGTAATTTACAGTGATGCTTATATGGATCTGACCGCTCTCGGGGGACCTGCCAAAGTTCAGCTCGATACGGAGCTTATGAAACAAACGATTGCTGTGAAGGATACGGTGACGGCAGGGATAAAGAATATTCCAATTATCCTTGTGGATCAGTTCGGTAACACGCACAAGCAATCAGCCGCAATCGAAGTAAAGGCAAGAACGTATACGGGGGCAAAGCTGGATTTCGATTGGGATGAAGCACGGATTTATTTCGCGCTGACTGACCGATTCAAAGACGGGGATGCAACCAATAACGAGAACGTTGATAAAACTCATCTGGAAGCGTACCACGGCGGAGATTTCAGAGGGATGATCGACAATCTGGACTATTTGCAGGAGCTTGGCATCAACACGCTCTGGATCTCACCGATTGTAGATAATATTGATTTCAACAAAGGTTTAGATTTCAACGGTGAGCAGTATGCTTACCATGGCTACTGGGCCAAGGATTTCACTAAGCTTGACGAACATCTTGGTGATATGGTGACCTTCAAGGAACTTATCGAGAAGGCGCATGACAAGGGCATTAAGATTATGGTGGACGTTGTGCTGAATCATGCCGGTTACGGCTTGAAGCCGGACGATAATAGTCCGACAATTACAGCGGAGGACAAAGACCGTTTTGCCGATATGCTGCGTACGGACGGAGTGTCGGCGGATACAGATCCTATTCGCGGCGAACTTAGCGGTCTGCCAGATTTCAAAACAGAAGATCCTGCTGTGCGGGAGAAAATAATCGCCTGGCAGTCAGGCTGGTTGGACAACGCCAGAAGTGATCGTGGGGATACGATCGACTATTTCCGAGTGGACACCGTTAAGCATGTGGAAGGAACAACGTGGAAAGCCTTTAAGAATGCACTAACAACCATCGATCCAAACTTCAAAATGGTTGGGGAATACTATGGCGGTACCATCGATAATAACGGTGGAATGCTGCAATCCAGCCAGATGGATGGATTGCTTGATTTCGGCTTTAAGGGAGCTGCCCTGAACTTCACAAATGGTAAGATCAATGAGGTGGATTCTTATCTGCAGGAGCGTGAAGCGAAGATTGATAACACCCAGATGATGGCTCAATTCTTAAGCAGCCATGATGAGGACGGCTTCCTGTCACAGTATGTAGGCGGTGATCAAGGCAAGCTGAAGATTGCAGCTGCGTTGCAAATTACAGCTAAAGGACAACCCGTGATTTATTATGGGGAGGAGCTTGGTCGTTCAGGAAGAAATGCAGTGGATATATCCAATGGGCAATTCAGCGAGAATCGCGCGGATATGCCTTGGGATCAGCTGACAGTAGAGCAGGGTCTTCACGATCACTACGAGAAGCTATTGAACATTCGTGCCAAGTATTCCAAAGTGTATTCGAAGGGTACACGCACGAAGCTTGCAGGCTCGGATGAACTGGGATATTTGGCTTTTGACAAGCATTACGGTAACGATGATGTTGTGACAGTTATCAACACGAAGACGGACGGAATCTCCGCTACCCTAACCGTGCCGTTTGCTGCTCATGCTGTTGTAGTAGACGAGTACAGTGGCAAAACCTATACGGTAGCGAATGATCAGTTGGTGACCATTGATCTACCGGGCAGAGACGAGGGTGGAACGGTTATTTTGGCAGCAGTGCCTGAAGTAGCGACACCAACGCCAACTCCAGCACCGATAGCAACACCAACGCCTACAGCTGGCACAATATCGGCTGAGACACAGGTTGTTAGTGTTAACAGCCTGAACAATGCTAGAGATGGTAAGGTTGAGGTCGAGTTGGATCAAGGCAAGACATCATTGCTGTTGCCTATACTGGCTGCCAAGACGCTCGGAACCAACGATCTGGTGGTCAAATCAGGCGATCTGTCGATAACCTTCACCAATGAAGAATTGACTGTAATTCAAGGGATGGTAACCGCAGCTGAAGCGGAAGGCTCCCAAATCCTGTTCGAAGTAAGTCCACTTGAAGAGACAGGAGTGAATGCACTAGTAGCGGGATTAGGTAAGGTGGATACTCAAGTAACCTCTGTATCCAAAGTGTATGAATTCAAACTGCAGATCGTCAAAAAAGACGGCACTCTAATCCCGGTCACTACGTTCAAGGAGCCGCTAGTGATTACCTTTAAGCTTAATGGTAATCCGAACAAGGATTGGACTGGTGTCTACTATCTCGGTGATAACAACGAGATGGGATATGTAGGCGGAACTCTTCAGGGAGGTAGCATGACTGCCCAAATCAGGCATTTTAGTAAATATGCAGTTCTGGAGATCAATAAATCGTTTAAGGATGTACCCGCTGCTTACTGGGCGTCTACGGCGATTAAATCGCTTGCCGCCAAGCAAATCGTAACTGGAGTTACCGATTCTGAGTTTGCTCCGAAGAGCAATGTCAGTCGAGCGGAGTTTACGGCAATGCTGGTTCGCGCACTGGGCATAACGGCGGATGGGCAAGCTGCGTTCACAGATATTAAATCCGAGGTCTGGTATTCCTCTTACGTAGCTACAGCTGCTAAGTTGGGTATTATTAATGGACGAAGCGAGGAAGTGTTTGCTCCGAACGCTACGATCAGCCGCGAGGAAATGGCTGTCATGGTCATCCGGGCGCTGGAGTTTAAGCAAGGGGGCAAGATCGATTTAACAGCTGCAACTATTGCATTCGCAGATGCTTCCCGCATCAGTGCGTGGGCGGGCACCTATGTCAATGCCGCAGCAGCACTGGGCCTGATTCAGGGCAGGGAGAATAAGCAATTTGCTCCAACTGGACAGATGACCCGCGCCGAAAGCGCTCAGGTAATCTACAGGCTGCTGGGCAAGTAAGCATATAACAATAGAAACGGCACTCTTCGCGATGAAGAGTGCCGTTTTTTCTTGGCCTCACAGTTGCACCATCTAGGTGGTGCAAATCCACCCGGTAACTTTACTCTTTAAAGTGCCGTAGCCGAAGGAGACAAATGGCAACCCCAAAAATTGTCGGTGTGGCAGGATGTCTCTCGCGAGGGAGAATCCGTAAGGCTTGCAGGCAAAGTCCAGCACGGAATACAGTGAACTAGAGGTGGCGGCGATTTCGGGTGACTCCTATGAAAACAGGGGAATCTATACGGAATCGTATAGATTACAGGAATACAAACAAAGAAATATGACCTGTAAGCCTCATTGACGTGATTAGGGTCAGTATGGATGGAATAGAAGATGCAGATGTGCTTCGTCAAAGACTGTGAGTATTCGTGAGTGGAGATCGTAAACGTCTTAAACCAGCGAGCGTTTGACCGAGAGGGAGTGGTCCCGCCGAGAGCGAAAGAACGCTTGGGGAGGAGGCGAAATGGCGGCCTGAGTACATCCAAGGCAGCAGGAGCGATTGAATTTTTTTTCTAACACGCAGCTGTTCGGATGGATCAAGTAAGGAATCGATCCTCTGTAGCAAAAACAAGACCAGCTTGGTGAGTAGCATTAAAGGTGGTGAAACACCAACATGAAATCGAAACGACGACAATACTATTCCCTCATCGATAAAGTGTACGAGATGAATAACCTGCAAGAAGCTTGGCTGTCCATCAAGAAGGATCAGGGAAGCGGCAGTGTGGATGGCGTAAGCATCGGGATGTACGAGAAGAAGGTGAGCACGAACGTAAGGGAACTCCAAAGGTTATTGCAACAGGGACGGACAAACCCGATCCGGTACGGAGGCATTACATCGAGAAGGAGAATGGAAAGCTCAGACCACTCGGCATTCCCACGATCCGAGATCGAGTATGTCGGCAAGTCATACGGCAAATCATCGAGCTGATCTTCGAGCAGGACTTCTACTCTTACAGCTTTGGTTTTCGACGATGCGGTCATCCGGAGAAAACGAAGGGTGTCCACTTTAACGAAGGATTCCGATTTTTAGGATTCGACCACAGGAAGGATTATTTGCTCCTGTGCGGGAAATCCGCATGCACGATTTGACGGTAAGACCGAGGGAGTAATCCCCCGGTCTTACCCTATTGTGTCGCCAAGTTGTCAGGAATCATAAGCACGATTGCGCTGTTGATCAAAGAACTGATACTGTTGGTATCTTACGTAAGGGATAATGCTTTTCCACAGCCGCTCACGGAGCAGGAGGAGAGTAAATACTCAGGGATAATGACTGAGGCTAAGGCGCGGAATTTGCTGGTTGAACATAACTTGAGATTATTCGCCCATAACCTCAAGAAGTTGTGGACAAACTCCGGCGTGAAATCTTTATTTTCGGAGTAGGTTTTGCTAAAAAGCAGGTAAACAGAACCATTAGTAATGTCCGGTAATACATAGCTTATTATAGGGAAAAGGAGCACTGATAGTTTCATTTTATTTGCACAAAAATAGACCACCTCTTTGTATGAGACGGTCTATTTTTGCCGGAGGGACTTAATACAGTATTAGCCAAATAAGTGTACAGTTTTTTCTTTGGGAATTTATTGAATGGTTCTTCCTTCAATTAAAATATACTGAAGGCTTTGATTCATTGTTCTTTCCCATTGACGTGTGAATATTTCATCTTTTTTAATTGCAGGACGTTTTCGGTCAAGGGTTTCCAAAGTAACACCGCTACTAATGAAATAGGTAGGATGGAGATCTTCCTGTCCTTCAGGAATAGCGTGTCCAGATATGTTTTTGGCTTTAACAGACAGTTTCATTTTATTATGACCATTGGAAGCGCCCGTTTCTAAAGTGAAGGAGAGAGGTAGGAAGGTATCCTCTGAAATAATTGATACCTTATCAAATTCGGAAGCTAATTGAAATAACTCTAGGTTCTTCACACTTTCCTCTTGGATATTTAATATTTTTGTTTGCTGATCCCACTTACCATTGAGACCTAATCCTTCAATCAATATCTGTACAGGCACATAAATGCTCTGTTGCCGGATTTGGGGTTTTAGCTCAGTGTCAATGACCTTTCCGTTGTATGCTATTTTTTGTGTTAGCATATTAATAACAAGCTTATTTAGTTTAAATGAAATATCTGCCGTTTTGGAGTCAGAGACATAACCAACCTGTGCGCCCAACAATTCGCTCACCGAACGGAGAGGTAAATATAAGCGACCATTGTCAATATAGGGAGATGTAGGCGTTGTATAAAGGACATAATACTGATTCAATCTAATATTAATTGATGCAGTCGTCGTCTTTGCCGCTGCGTTACTGACAAATGGGAAAGCGAATATAAAAATGCATAAGAGCAGTATAGATTTATTTAAAATTTTCACATTTATTTTCCTTTCTATGGATGTTTTTCTTTTATTTTAATTATAACTTAAATTAAAAGCAGGAACAAACAACCTTCATTTTTAATGTTGTTTGAATTTTAAATATTGAGATTGGGAGTTTAAGATCCTGGCAAAATACTAACTGTTTCATTACTGGCATTGGTTTTATTCAACCCTATTCTATTACCGTAACTTTGGAATTGCCAGGTATCAGAATCGGCCCAAACATGATAACTGGAAGTACTTGCTCCGATTCTGGCATTCGACCATACTGCACCTCTTAAATAGGTTTTTGTGGTCAGATACTCTGTCTTTTGCCCCATAGTAGTCATACGCTTCATAATATTGGCACCATTTTGTTTAAAGCCAGGAGCGTAAACACTAACATTTATACTTCTTGAAACGCCAGTTGTATCCTTATATTCTGCATGCATAATGAAATTACCATTTGTTCCGACATAGGTCTCTAAATAAGCTGTCTGGCCTGAAGCAACTCGTGGTGTAAAGCCATAAGGAGTACCATCAATTTGCATCATAGGGCTATAAGTATTATCAAGTGAATTATGTTTAAAACCTGCATCTACTGCATTAGATGCTTCTCCCCAACCACCCATATAAAGATAACCAGTGTCATAGTAGGGAGCTGTTGAATCATTGTCACTTACGTCATTGGTCAGGTAAATATTTGCTGATGCCCAAGAGTAACTGTTATATGATTCCACTCTTCTATAGGGCCCACTACCACCGGTGGCGGGTACTTGTGAAACTAATGGTTGTATTAATTCAGCATTTCCCTCAATTGCTAGTGTGTTAGATGATTGTTGTCCCTTTTCGTCAACTTTAACTTCTGTACTAAAACTATTTAGAGGACTTTGAAGTTGAATCTGTTCAGGTCGATCTTGTTTAGGTGGAAAGATTTTATTACCATCTGAATCCTCAAAAACACCTTCCTTATTTTTGGTATATTCTATAACTTCTTTCTTTAACTCAGGCTTGTTGGTATAGATTTGACCATCAGATGCAATAACAATAAGATCTCCACGCTGTGATTCAGGAATATCCTGTAACACCGAGGTAACGATACTTCTTTCTTTACCCACAATATTTGAATCAACAAATGCATCTAGATTTGATTGAGCATGTACAACTCCACCACTAAGTGAACTTACTGTTACAAACGATAAACTTAATAATGTTTTAAAGAGAGTAATACTTTTCATGCCTTACAACATCTCCGGATTTGTAATATGTAACATATTGGAACAATTCAATTATATATATTATTTAACAAATATAGCAAATGAAAGACAGCATAGATTTCGAGAGTTATATGATCATTATCTCGGAATAATGGGTGATTATGTAATATGTTGATTGATTGTATCTTATTTATTAACTCAACTTTCGGTGCGACCAAGCTTAGGTTGTGAAGTTTAGCAGGTGGAAATCCTGCTTGGAAAGGCTAAAGCCAAGCCAGCAATAGCGAGTCTTGGACGAGTGATTTCAGACGTTAAGCGTAGACAGCCAGATAGCAGGCCTGAATGTGATTGAGCCTCGAAATGAGTAAATCGGAGAGGTCGACGTTTTCGAAAGTACGGAAGACTATATTCATTCATACGTTAAAGGCAAGTATGAATGAACTCTCCCTGGGTCGAAGAGCCAGGCATGTTATACAATGACCTCACAGCAACTTGGGAGAACCTATTCATTCTCCCTCATGAGAGTATGACAAACAACCGATCACAAGGAAGAATGTCAAATATTGAACAGGGAGTCGGATCACTGCGTATTACCAGAGAAATCGTGTAATGTCGATTGAGGGAAGGCAGTGACATATCATCGGTCTTGTTAAGGAAACATTTTCTGCACACTGGGGTAGATTACAAAATGCAAACAAAACTAGCAAGAATAGCAGAGATTGCAAAAGAAAATTCAGAAGAGCAATTCACATCCCTGTATCACCTCCTGAACGAGGAACTGCTGACACAATGCTATCGGGATTTGGATGGCAATAAAGCAACAGGTGTCGACCAAATAACCAAGGTGATTTATGAAGGGGATCTGGAATCAAACTTCAAGGACCTGGTAGAGCGGCTAAAGAGGAAGAGTTACCGACCACAGCCCGTAAGGAAAACGTATATACCCAAAGATGAAAAGAGCAAAAGACCGCTGGGTATTCCTTCTTACGAGGACAAAATTGTGCAGTTGGGACTAAACAAGATATTACAGGCCATCTATGAGCAGGATTTTCTAAAACCATCCTACGGATTTCGACCGGGAAGAAGTTGTCACGACGCGCTGAAAGCACTGAATTGCAGCATCGAATATGGTAGAACGAGCTACATCGTGGATGCTGACATTCGCAGTTTCTTCACAAATGTCAACCATGAATGGCTTATGAAGTTCCTTGGAACGAGAGTAGCAGACCCTAATATTCAAAGACTATTGAAGAAGTTCCTGAAAGCTGGGACCATGGAATTGGGCACATGGGAACTTACTGAATCCGGGACTCCTCAAGGTTATCACCGTGAAGATCTTCTCAAGATCTACCTTTACTGCTACATGAACGGCATCCGTTCCTCCTGCAAGATAGAACCGAAACGAAAAGAAACATTGAACTGATGTGGTTAATTGGCAAGCTTCAGCGGGACCACGGCACGCTATCTGCTTTCATGAAAAATAACCAATCAGCCATAAAGAAGCTGTGTAGAGAGTTCACCTTAATGTTAAGAGGTTTCGGATTGACTGATGGTCAACTTGTCGCCATCGATGGCACAAAAATAAAGGCGAATTGTTCTAAAAAGAAACACTTTAATGCCACTATTATCGATAAGAAACTAGAGCATATCAATGAAAAAATAGATGCATATTTGCATGAATTTTTAACGGAGGACAATCGCCAAAAAAGCAGGAAATCACTGAAAGGTTAGAGGTCTATCAGAAGAGAATGCATGAGTTGCAGGTAATTAAAGAAGAACTTAAGGAAATAGGTGAAAACCAGCTTTGTGTTACTGATCCGGATGCCAAATCAATGAAAAACAACGGAAAGATGAAATTTATTTCAATGTTCAAACTGCAGTGGACAGCAAATATAAACTAATCGTGGACTGCGATACGGTCAATGATGTCAATGACCAAGGGCAGTTGGCTAATATGGCGCATAAAACAAAGCAGGTTTTTTTGTGATCAAAAAACTATAATTGTGGCCGATCCAGGCTATTATAGTTACCTTGAAATCATCAACGTTATTGACGAAAGCACAGAACTCTTAATCAAGCCGCAATAGGGAAAGCAAAACAAGGTGGAAAGTGGATTTGATAAAGCGAACTTTAAATATGATTCCATAACCGATAGATATATTTGCCCGTTGGGCTATGAATTACCTTTCAATTGGAATGGAAAACATAGTGACGAAGAAGTGATCGAACAGATTACCGAAAACATGCGTAAACAAAGTAATATTTATAAGCAAAGAGGACACATTGTTGAGCACCCTTTCGGGACGATAAAACGTCACTGGGGCTATACATATTTTTTAACACGAGGGTTGGCATCAGTAGGTACTGAGACCAATTTGATTTGTCTTGTCTTTAATTTAAAGAGAATGATCAAAATAATAGGTGTGAAGGAGCTCATACGTCTCTTAAGAGGCCGAACTCCTTTAATATAGGGATAACCTTTATTTGAGCAAAATAGCATGAATCCACGTTTTAAAGAGTATTTATCTATCAGTTGTTAGACAGTCTGACTGACGTACGGTGGTGTGAGAGGTCGGGGGCTTACCGCCCCCTCCTACTCGATTGGAATCATGTTATTTTTTAAATGATTGCCTTAAGTACGGCAGATCCGTAACCCGGAAGTTTAACGGCCAGTTTACCGCGCTCCGTACGCAAAGAGTCGCCTGTGAACACATTTTCCCAGTGTACTTCTTCGACGTCAATGCGGAACGTTTGGGCTGTTTCTTCAGTGTTGATGAGCACCACTACAACATCATCGCCCAGGCGACGTTCGTAAGCCAGCTTGCTGCCTTGCTGTCCTGCTTCTAGGAAGTTGAATGTGCCAGTGCGTAGCGCCGGGTGACTGTTGCGGATAGCGATCAGCCTGCGGTAGTAGCTGAAGAGGTCACGATCCTGCTTCTCTGGGTCCCACTCCATGCATTTGCGGCAGCCAGGGTCTCCGTCTCCATCCATGCCGATTTCATCGCCATAATAGATGCAGGGTGTGCCCATGAAAGTGAACTGGAATAACGCAGCCAGCTTCAGCTTATTCTTATCCCCTTTGGCCAGAGTTAATAAACGCGGAGTATCATGGCTATCAAGCAGATTGAAGGCAACTTCACTCGCTTGCAGCGGATAGCGTGATAGCTGCTTGCCAATGGAATTCGCAAACCCTTCAGCGTCGATTGTGCCATAGACAAAGAAGTCGAGCACTGCGTCAGTAAACGGATAGTTCATCACCGCATCGAACTTGTCTCCCTCCAGCCAAGGAGCTGAATCATGCCAGATTTCACCCAGAATATAAGCTTCTGGATTCACACGTTTCACCACTCTGCGGAATTCCCGCCAGAACTCATGATCCACTTCATTGGCCACGTCCAGACGCCAGCCATCAATGCCGATTTCCTTAATCCAGTACTCGGCTACTTCCAGCAAATATTGTTTGACCTCTGGGCGTTCCGTGTTCAGCTTTGGCATTAGCGGTTCAAAAGCAAAGGCATCGTAAGTCGGGATGCCGTCTATAACCTCTAGTGGGAGCTTGCGGATATGGAACCAGTCCTTATAGAGTGAAGCATCGCCCTTTTCCTGAACATCCACAAATGGTGCAAAGGTTTTGCCGGAATGGTTGAATACAGCGTCCAGCAGCACGCGGATACCACGTTCGTGGCAGGCGTCGACAAGCCTTTTTAACGTTTTTGCATCACCGAAGTGTGGGTCTACGGCCATGTAGTCTTCCGTATCATATTTGTGATTAGTCGTAGCAGTAAACACGGGTGTGAAATAGATACCTGTGATGCCTAGCTCGCTAAGGTGATCCAAATGGTCAATGACTCCCTGCAGGTCGCCACCAAAGAAATTGTCTGGCGTAGGCGTCCCACCCCAAGGAAGCACATTTTCGGGGTTGAGGCTCGGATCGCCATTTGCAAAGCGTTCAGGGAAAATTTGATAAAAAATAGCATCCTTTACCCATGCCGGTGGAGTGAATACATCCCCGCGGTTAATATAAGGGAACTCAAACAGCCGATACGGATTCTCCGGACGGTTGGGCTGGAAGTCACTTTCGGTCATCCAGATGCGTTCGTTGTCCTTTTGCAGCAGGAAACCATATTTCAGGCGACGGTGTAAAGGGACCGACTCACATTCCCAATAGTCAAACATCGCATCTGAGGTAAAGAGGGTCATAGGAATCAGCTCTTTAGTAGCATCCCAGGCGTATTTGTCTCCAGCCCAGGCGAATACTTCGGTCAAATCTCCCTTTTTAGCACGCAGGCGCAGATGAATCGTACTTTCATTGTAAGCATAAGACCAATTTAAGCGTGGGCGATGATATACAGCTTCTAGTAACATGGCAATTCCTCCTGTTTTGTGAGCATACATTTGAGCTTTCAGTGCGCTATTTTCGATCATGCACCGAATTTTATGCTCTGTTGCACAAAATACGATGCAACGGTTACAATCAAATCTTTGAATAAATGAGGCAGTGAAATCTTTAACTCAATATCTACCCACAGCAAAAAGGCACAACTGCAGCTATGAAGCGGGCCGAGGTTGTACCTGTCATAAGTAACATTGCCTTTTAGTTGTATGAAGCAGAGGCTGAGTTGTCAGTGTGCTGTATAGGTGTAAACCTTGACGATTTGGATTATAGCATGGAATATTAGCAGGTTCAATAGTTTTGTACAAACAGTTGCGCAAATTTGGACATAGTCTAAGGTGCGAATTGTGTATCCGAAAGGCGAGTAATTCCATTACTTAGCGCTTTTTGGACTAAAAAGAGACTTATAAAGCGCTTACTTTTGGCGGCGATCATGAAAAGTACGCGTAAATTAGAAATATCCTGTGAAATAACGAGATAATGGACTATATTGACGATATATTTAGGTAATATGACCGAATACACTATGTGCAAACGTTTTTACAATCAAAGAGTACTGTTGTATGATGTATTCATGAATGAAGCGCTTTCTAGAACTTGTTGAAGCGATTATGGAAGTGAACAAAGGTGAAATGAATATTTTTTTGATCTCTCCTGAAATCGTTTGCGCAAGTCTCTGTATGGCAGTGCTACATAATATTTGTTTGTCAAATTAGGAGGGGTTAAATTAATGAAGTTGAAAAAACTCATGGTTCTCACCGCAGCGTTCTCTATGGCTCTGTCCATTACGGCATGCGGCTCCAACAACAATGCGAATAACAACGGGGGTAACGCAGCAAACGCAACTAATGCACCTGCAGACAATGCAACAACAGACAATGCAGGCACCAACAACGTTAGTTCCACAGCAGCGGATGAAATTGTACCAGAAGACGGCGCAACGCTGACCATCTGGGAAAGTAAAGAGGAAAGACCTTTTGCTGAAGAAATCTCCAAGCAATTTACCGCAAAATATAACGTTCCAGTAAAGATCGAAGAAGTAGCACCACCGGATCAAGTGACTAAGCTTTCTCAGGATGGTCCTTCGGGCTTGGCTGCAGACGTTGTTCTTATTCCGCATGATAACTTGGGTAAAGCTGCAAGTGCAAGCTTGCTTCTTCCAAATGATATCTTCGGTGAAGAGACGAAAGCTGACAACACTGAAGCCTCTATCGTAGGTTCTTCTTATGATGGTGAATTATACGGTTACCCTAGAGCGGCCGAAACTTATGCCCTGTACTACAATAAATCTTTAGTAAAAGAAGCTCCGAAATCCTTCGATGACGTTATTGCTTTCAGCAAAACGTTCACTGATAAATCCAAGAATAGATACGGAATTATGTGGGAAGTCGGCAACATGTACTACGACTATCCTTTCATCGCTACTGGTGGCGGATATCTCTTCGGGGACAACGGCACGAACAAGGATGATATCGGTTTGACATCGGATGGTGCTATTCAAGGATTGAAAACTTTTGTCAAGTTGAAAGAAGTATTGCCGATCAAGAGCGGTGATATCAATGCTGATATCAAACGTAGTTTGTTCAACACTGGTGATGTAGCCATGGATATTACAGGTCCTTGGGAGTTGGCAGGATACAAAGAAGCACTGGGCGACAATCTCGGTATTGCTCCAATCCCAACAATTGACGGTAAAACGGCAATTACTTTCTCGGGTATCAAAATCTTTGGTGTTAATGCTTATTCTCAATACCCGAATGCAGCTAAATTATATGCACATTTTGCTTCCAGCAAAGATGCTCAGCTTGTGTTAAACAAATTGATCGGATCGGTTCCAACCAATAACGAAGCCCTTCAAGATGCACAAATTACAGGTGATCCGTTCGTATCGGCTTTTGCAGAGCAAGCGAAGAACTCTCAGCCGATGCCATCCATTCCTGAAATGGGCAATGTTTGGAGTCCTGTAAATGCAGCACTTCCAGAAATTTGGGATAACAATGCTGACCCTAAAGCCGCAATGGAAAAAGCGGTTGAACAAATCAAGGATTTGAATAACGGAGCAGCGGCTCAATAACAGTGTTCGATCAATGCACTAACAGCATAAAGTGAGATCACAATCGCCCGCCGCATGGTTAGCGGCAGGCGGTTTTTATGGTTTCGCGTGGAGAGGAGAACGGAAGGGAAATGCAACAACACCGTACGAGAGCCGCAATACTGTCAACGTTGTTTATGGGATTGGGACAAATATATAACCGCCAATTCATCAAAGGTTTAATTTTTCTAGCCGTAGAAGCTATAGCGCTTTTTTATTTTATCGAAAATCTAGGTAGAGCAGTATGGGGAACGCTATCTCTTGGAGATACACCCAGCCGTCTGAAGAAAGTAAATGGTATCGCCAAAATGGTTACCGGTGATCACTCCATTTACATACTGATTCAAAGCTTGATCACCATTCTTATTCTTATTCTAGTCCTGATCGCTTGGTATATGAACATTAAAGATGCTTACAAGATTGGTGCAGAACGCGAAGCCGGTCTTCAAGCGAATTCGTTCCCCAAAACGGTTCGTTATATTCTGGATTATAAATTCGCCCAAACCTTCTTGATCCTGCCGGGTATCGGAATATTGTTCTTTACCGTGATGCCGATCATTTTCATGATCATGCTGGCATTTACGAACTATTCTGCGCCGGATCATATGCCTCCAGCTAAGCTGGTGGATTGGGTCGGGTTTGAGACCTTCCGCAATTTACTTGTGCTCAAGACGTGGAGTCACACCTTCTATGGAGTACTAACCTGGACCATCGTCTGGGCCGTTTTATCTACGATTACTACTTATTTTGGTGGTTTACTTGTTGCACTACTGATCAGCCAGAAGGGGATTCGGTTCAAAGGTGTATGGAGAGCGATTCTGATTGTGCCTTATGCCATACCCCAACTGATCTCCCTTCTGCTCATGCGCAATTTGTTTAACGGTCAATTCGGACCGATTAACCAGTATCTGGGGTATTTCGGACTGGGAGGGCTGCCTTGGCTGACTGATCCGATGTGGGCAAAGGTTACGGTTATTGTCGTCAACATGTGGGTAGGGATTCCGGTCTCTATGCTACTTATTATGGGTGTGCTCACTACAATTCCCCGGGATATGTATGAGGCAGCCGAGGTGGATGGAGCTACTGCTTACCAAAAGTTCAAAATTGTAACCTTGCCGCTGGTGCTATTCTCAACGGCCCCAACCCTAATCACTCAGTTTGCCGGCAATATTAACAATTTTAACGCCATCTTCCTCTTGACCGCAGGTAATCCGGTAAATGGTGATTACCAATATGCAGGTTCAACGGACCTGTTGGTAACCTGGCTGTATAAATTGACACTGGATCAGAATAAATACAGTATGGCTTCGGCCATAGGGATCATTATTTTCGTGATCATCGCTTCATTCTCCCTGTACAATTACCGCCGGACCAAATCATTTAAAGAGGAGGACATGATCCAATGAGTGGACGCAAAATCGCTAACCTGCTTCGTTTATCGGTCAGTTATATTGTATTAATAGGACTGGCAATAACAGCGCTGTACCCGGCTTTATGGATCCTTTTGGCGTCCTTCCGGCCTGGTAAATCCTTGTACAGTAAGACCCTGATTCCTGAACATTTCACCTTCGCTCATTACACAGAACTGTTTACCTCGCCGGTCTATATGTTTGGAACCTGGTATGCCAATACACTGAAGATCGCCATCTGCTCGATGCTTATCGGTGTGGTGCTGACACTGCTGACAAGTTATGCAGTATCCAGATTCCGCTTTAAGGCACGTAAAACGGCGCTCTCAACCGTCCTGATTCTCGGGATGTTCCCGGGCTTTATGAGCATGATTGCGATATATTTACTGCTAAAAGAATTTCATCTGCTGGATACGCATTTGGCCCTGATCATCGTATATGCAGCGGGTGCGCCGCTGGGGGGGACCTTTATCGCTAAAGGCTTTCTCGATACGATTCCCCGTTCGCTGGATGAGGCTGCCCGG
This sequence comes from Paenibacillus monticola, assembly GCF_009664975.1. Classification (GTDB taxonomy): domain Bacteria; phylum Bacillota; class Bacilli; order Paenibacillales; family Paenibacillaceae; genus Paenibacillus_AQ; species Paenibacillus_AQ monticola. The sequence goes on along the minus strand of NZ_WJXB01000002.1, from coordinate 962,215 downwards.
ATAGATGGAGCGAGTAATTTTGGCATATTCATGCGTATTATACTTCCTTTGTCACGTCCGATGATCACCTATATGGCACTGACCCAGTTTGTCGGCCCATGGGTAGACTTCATCTTTGCCCGACTCATTTTGCGTTCCAAAGAAAATTGGACCGTCGCTGTTGGCATGTGGGATATGGTTAATGGTAATCAGAACACCAACTTTACACTCTTTGCGGCAGGTGCCGTACTGATTGCCGTGCCGATTATGATTCTGTTCATTTTCCTGCAACGTCTCCTCGTAGACGGCTTGACTGCAGGTGCCAGCAAAGGGTAATTTTCACCTACACGCTAGACAGCTTAAACTGGGTACAGCCTTACGCATTATGGGAGGGGCTGTACCCTTATTTTGTATGAGGAGATAGAATAATGAGACGGTTACGGAATTACCATTTCAGATCAGTTGGTGTAAAGCTGTTCGTTATTTTGTTCTGTACCATAGTGCTGCTAACCTCCGTATTGGGTTTGACTTCATATTATGCAGCCAAAGGAATTATTACGGATGAGGTAGCCACTGCATCCTCACAATCTGCGCTGCAGGCGGCAGATAAACTTGATTTTCTACTTGCTGAATATGAGGCACTTTCCAGGCAATTTGCAGTAGATCCCGTATTGAAGGCCGATATGGAGGCTGTTAATAGTTCTGGAGCTACTACGGTGGCGAAGACAGCGGCCGAAGATCGGATACGCAGAAAGCTGGATTCGGTAAAAGGTTCGGATGAGCGCCTGTTCGGCATCCGGCTGGTAGCCAAGAGTCTGGTCGATGCCGAGTCTTATAAATCAACAGGCACGAGTTCGGTGCGCAGTGATGAGGGCGTTCTCGATAGAATGAAGCAAATTACAGCTGCCAAGGGGAATCCGGTTTGGTTCCCGGTCCGCCCCAAGGGCTTCTTTGATGCGTATAGCGAATCCTCGCTCACCATGGGCAGACTGTTGCGGAATATCCAGCATCCTGATGCGGAGTATTATATGCTGATCGAGATCAAAGGGAAGGCGCTGACCGATGTGCTGTCCAATTTGCATATTGGACTTGCGGGTGAGATTCGTATTCTTTCTCCCGACGGAGATATCGTCTATGGAGATGATGATGCTCTGCTCGGCCAGTCCTCATTTATCCAGATTGGAGCAGAGCAGTCCAAGCAGGAGAATCATTCCTTCACAGCCACTGATGAGCATGGCGACTCTCAGCTCGTAGTGTATCAGCCGCTGTCAATTGCGAAATGGACATTGATGGGTTATGCTCCGGTCAGTGATTTCACTGCAGCTGCAGGGAAACTTCTGTACATAACGTTATCGGTGGTGCTTGCGGCAGCCGTAATAGCGGTATTTATCGGGTACATGCTGGTGCGCTTAATCGGCCGTCCGCTCGGCAAGTTGGCTGAATTGATGGAAGAGGGAGAGAAGGGCAATCTTCAGGTACGTACCCGCTTCAAAAGCCAGGATGAGATCGGGCGGCTCGGCCAGAGCTTTAACAATATGATGGAGCAGATCTCACGGCTTGCTGCACAGAGCAACAGTTCAGCGGAAGAGGTGCTGGCTACTTCAGAGCAATTGGTTGCTGCCTCGGGGACAACCTCACTGCATGCCAGAGAGGTTGCAATGGCCACTGGCGAGATTGCCCAGGGAGCAGTCACTTTGGCAGCAGAGGCAGAGAATAGCAACCGTAATGTGGAAATTATGGGTGGCAAGATGAATGAAGTTGCCGAAATGAATACAGTGCTGGATTCCTCGGCAGAGTCGGTCATAACTGTCAGTAATCAAGGCACTGAGTTAATGAAGCTATTGGTGAAGCAAAGTGAGTCTACGATGGATATGATGAACCTTATTCAAGAGAATTCCACCAAGCTGCGAGAAAGTACGCATCTAATTCGCAGCATTCTGCACCCGATGATTGCCGTGAACAAGCAGACAAACATCCTAGCGCTTAATGCTTCAATCGAAGCGGTTAGAGCAGGTGTGGCCGGCAGAGGGTTTATTGTGATTGCTGATGAAATCCGCCAGCTTGCCAACCAATCCAATCAGTCCATCGAGTCCGTTTCCAAGATTACAGAGGAGATCGGCCGGAATATTGAAGATACAGCCAAGGTTGTTAATGAGGCAGCACCGCTGTTCCGCGAGCAAATCTCCTCCGTACGGGAGTCTTCAACGATATTTGAAAGTGTCAAAAAGGAGATGGAGCTTTTCATCGGACACATTGGACACTCCTCTGCTTCGATACTTGAACTGATAGAGTTCCAGCAGCGTTTGGGTGAATCGATGGCCAGCGTCAGTTCAGTTGTGCAACAAACCAATGCTTCAACGCAGGAAGTAGCCTCTATGTCCTCACAGCAATTTATTGTCAGCGAGGAACTGGTAGTCCTATCCGCTAAGTTGGAAGGTTTGGCTGAAGACCTGAAGCAATCTCTCATATCTTTTCATGTGTAAAATACAGTTAACTGCTGGGCCTTCGCACTCCGTAGGGAAATCACGGAATGCGGAGGCCTGTTTGTGCTTTTTACAATCATGTTCCCTTGTCTGGCTCTCTCTTGAAGGCTACACTTGAGTTAATACAAGCTAGGAAAGGGGGAGAGGAGCTTGCCAAACATTAGCGGAAGCCTCTTTCAGCAGGCATTGCTGGATGCAGATTACAGTCCGCATTTTTTTGCCTACTACTATAAGCAATGGAATAATTACACGATGTCTTACCATCAGCACAACTCGACGGAAATTATGTATCTCATCTCAGGGAGCTGCGTCGTTGAAGTCAGATCAAACGTAGGGCATGAGCAGAACTACCGGCTGAAGCGAGGTGAGCTGATCATTCTGGATGCTAATGTCCCGCATAGGCTAATCGTGGAAGAGGGGATTCCCTGCCGGATGCTCAATGTGGAATTTGGATTTACGAAATATAAAGGGGTCGCTCCGTCCATCGGCAAGTTGGCCCAAGAAGAAAGAATGCTAGCCGAACTGCTGCAGACTCCCTTTACCAGTCTGGTGTTGACTGATCCAGAGGAGATCTATCACGTTCTGAAGGGACTGGTGCTTGAACTAGATCAGCGCGGGACTGACGGGGGAAGTATGGTTCATCTGTTGTTCTGTGAGCTACTGTTGCGGTTATCCAGACAGCGCTCGGAACAGCTGCATATGAGCCAACAGCCAACGCAGCTCTATGTGCGGCGAAGCATCGAATTTCTGCATCAGAATTATGATCAAAATATTCAGGTGAAGGATATCGCTGCAGCAGTCAACCTGCATTCCGGGTACTTGCACCGAATTTTCAAGACACATACCGGACGGACCCTGACCGATTATTTAACAATGCTGCGGATGGAGAAGGCTAAGATGCTGTTGGGCCAAAGTGATATCCCGATTGCCGAGATTGCTGATTATGTGGGCATTAATAGCCGACAATATTTCCATCTTCTTTTTAAAAAGTACACCGATTGCACTCCTGTAGAATACCGTCATTCCATCGAACGCCATTCCTGGAGTTACAGCCAGCAGGATATTCAAAAAGATAGTGAGGATATTTGACACGATTAATCCAAACTGGTCATGATATTGGTTACGCTTCCCCAAGCTCCCTTGCTACAATGGATGAGTACAATCCATTCATGACCGGAGGATGATATCGATGTCTTTTAAAGTAGTTTTTATCGGGGCGGGCAGCATTGGCTTTACGCGTGGATTGCTGCGTGACCTGCTGACAGTAAAGGAATTCCAAGAGATTGAAGTCTCGTTTATGGACATTAACAGCCATAATCTGGAGATGGTCACTGAGCTATGCCAGCGGGATATTCAAGAGAATGGCCTAAATATAAAGATTCAGCCGACAACTAACCGCAGAGAAGCGCTGAAGGATGCCAAGTACGTATTTTGTACCATCCGTCTGGGCGGACTTGAGGCTTTCGCTACTGATGTGGACATTCCGCTGAAGTATGGTGTGGATCAGTGTGTAGGCGACACCCTTTGTGCCGGAGGCATTATGTACGGGCAGCGCGGAATTGCCGAGATGCTGGACATTTGTCGTGACATTAGAGAGATGGCTTCGCCTGATGTATTGCTGCTTAATTATTCGAATCCGATGGCTATGCTGACCTGGGCTTGCAATAAATATGGCGGTGTGCGGACGATTGGACTCTGTCATGGAGTCCAGCATGGGCATCAGCAGATTGCCGATGTCTATGGATTGAACAAAGCCGAAGTGGATATTATCTGTGCGGGGATTAATCATCAGACCTGGTATATTTCAGCGAAGCATCAGGGCAAGGATCTGACGGCAGGCTTGCTCGAAGCTTTTGAGAAGCACCCCGAATTCAGTCGTACGGAAAAGGTGCGCATCGATATGCTGCGTCGTTTTGGGTATTACAGCACAGAATCGAACGGTCATCTAAGCGAATATGTACCATGGTACCGCAAACGCAGCGCCGAGATTATGGACTGGATTGACCTGGGAAGCTGGATTAACGGAGAAACGGGTGGGTATTTACGGGTTTGTACAGAAGGCCGTAATTGGTTCGAGACCGATTTTCCGAACTGGATGCAAGACCCGGCGCTGGAGTATACTGCGGAGAATCGTGGTGAAGAACACGGCTCTTTTATTATAGAAGGTTTAGAAACAGGCAGAGTCTACAGAGGCCATTTTAACGTGGTGAACAATGGTGTAATTGCCAACCTGCCGGATGATGCGATTATTGAAGCTCCGGGTTATGTGGACCATAATGGGATTTCCATGGCACTCGTGGGAGAACTGCCGCTTGGGCTGGCCGCTGTGTGCAACGTTAGCATTTCTGTACAGCGCTTAGCCGTCGAGGCTGCTGTACATGGAGATGACTTACTGCTGCGCCAGGCCTTTATGATGGATCCACTCGTGGGTGCGGTATGTAATCCTAAGGAAATTTGGCAGATGGTTGACGAGATGCTCGTTGCCGGAGAGCATTGGCTGCCTCAATACGGGAAGGCAATTGCAGCAGCGAAAGTGCGGCTGGCCTCAGGGGAGCTTGTTCCGACCCTGACTAATAACGAAGGTGCAGCCCGTCTGAAGGTCAAGACGGTTGATGAAATGAAGCAGGACCGTGATGCAGCGAATAAAAATGCCGGAGAATCCGACAAGGGCAAGGACCGCGAAAAGGTTCAATAGGTATTGAATGTGCATTTGTCACAAAGTTTTATCGCAAAGAACCTCCACACCCTGCTGGGATGTGGAGGTTTTGCGTTTACGCTGTACCACTTTTTGCCGCGAAGAAGGTTTTGAGCGCCTGATATACTTCCTTTTTATCCTTGATGACATAATGCATGAACTGTTCATGCTTCAGATGGCGGTAGGCGGACATCAGAGTGCTGCTGCGGTTGTATTGGTTCACTTCGCCATAGCCGAACATGTTGCTTACTTTCAGCAGTTCTCCAATCAACTTGACGCAGCGTTCGTTGTCAGAAGTTAGGTTATCGCCATCGGAGAAGTGGAAAGGGTAGATGTTATACTGGGCAGGCGGATAGCGAGCGTCGATAATGTCCAATGCTTTCTGGTACGCCGAGGAGCAGATGGTGCCGCCGCTCTCGCCGCGGGTGAAGAAATCATGCTCACTGACCTCCTTGGCCTCCGTATGATGGGCAAGAAAAACAATCTCTACCTTCTCATACTGGCGGCGCAGAAAGCGGGTCATCCAGAAAAAGAAGCTGCGGGCGCAGTATTTTTCAAAAGATCCCATGGAGCCTGAAGTATCCATCATCGCAATAATAACGGCGTTGGAATGAGGAATGGTAATGTCATCCCATGTTTTGTAGCGCAAATCGTCGGGGCTGATGCTGTGAATGCCAGGCGTACCTTTACTAGAATTGCGCCGTAGATTTTCCAGCAAGGTACGCTTTTTGTCGATGTTGGACATCATGCCTTTTTTGCGAATATCGTTGAAGGTAATGGATTTGACCTCAATTTGTTCTTTATCCTTGGGTTTTAGATGAGGCAACTCCATATCCTGAAACAGAATGTCTTCCAGATCTTCCAGGTCAACTTCTGCTTCGACTGTATCCTGTCCGGGTTGATCACCGGCCTTATCTCCTTTGCCCGGTTGTGCTGATTGCGAATCCCGCCCGAGCACATCGCCAACCTGGCTGTCACCGTCTCCCTGACCCACATGCTTTTGTTTACGGTAGTTGTAAATGATCCGGTACTCATCCAGACTGCGAATCGGCACCTTGACGATTTGTTTGCCGTCAGACATGATAATGTTCTCTTCAGTAACCAAGTCAGGCAAATTATCCTTGATGGCTTCTCTGACCTTCTGCTGATGACGTTCCTGATCCTGATGGCCTTTGCGGTGAAGGGACCAGTCTTCTTTTGATACGACGAAGGAAAAAGGACCGGATGATTGCGACAGGATGACCACCTCCTATGGAATATAAATCGGTAGTTGTAACTAAAGTATATTCATGGGGAGGGGGGATATGTGAGAATGGAAGAAAGTATAAACTCCCTGAATGAATGTCCCCAAGTAATTCTTTTGCAACCTCATGCGTGGTTTAAACGTTTATAAGGATAAGCCAGTACGTTCTGAAAGTACCGTACCCCATTGGAGGAGGCAGTCAACATGAAACACCAACGTTCTTTATCTGCAATAGCAGCAGTCGCTGTATTTGGGCTGGTTTTGACCGCTTGCGGCGGGAACACTCCGGCAGCAGCACCCATAACAGCCACTGCTTCAGCTACTGCTACTAGTTCTCCGGCCCCTACAGAGAGTGCTATTATTGTATCTCCTTCTCCTGTAGCTACGGAGCCCCCTATTTCCGTCACGGCAGCGCCAAGCCTGTCCCCGAAAGACGAAGAGAAGGTAATAAAAGGTACAGGCAATTACGTGGGCCAAATTGATAATCATTCCGTCGAAATCAAAACTGCCGAAGGTGCAACTACCTTTGAGCTGGGAGCAGGTACTGAGAGCGCACTGGATTCCTTGAATACGGATGACCCCGTAACTTTTGAATATGTGGAAAAATCCGTGCCAGGCGATGCAACTGTCAAGCAACGGGTGCTCTCGAAGCTTATTCTTAACCGATAATAGTACAACATAAATAACCTCTCACTTTGTAAAATGGCAGCAGTATCAACCATTTATCAAAGGAGAGGTTATTTGTGGATTAGATTGTCTTAAACTGCCCCGGCGTTCACCAATACTGCAGCAACAAGCAGCATAAAGAGTAAAATAATAAGCCCGTTGATGATTGTGCCGATAATTCCAAATACTTTGCGACGCTTCCGCAGGGAAATACCGATAATACCGATGACTACCCCGATTACATTAAGGGCAGCAAGGACCAGAACGGATAGTCCCAAGAACATAAGACTTTGCGATGAATCGGTTGATAAATTACCTGCCTCATTCATGATGGAAGATGCCATTCCGCCTACAAGTAAGAAGGAAACAGCGTAGCCAAGAATCGTTACTACGCTGATGACGAAAGAAGCAATGCCTGGTCCTGAATGTTTAAAGTTCTGCTTCATCTCTTCATAGACGTAGGGTGGTTCGGGTGAATCTGATTTCGACAAAGAATCGTAGTCCATAAGCAGCACTCCTTGAGAGTAGAATGAATAGTTAATATTCACTTTTTCATATTGAGACTGTAAATGCAAGCTTTAGCCGGAAGAATTTGCAATTTATTACCCGGTCTGCTGGAAATAAGACCTGCCGATACGTTAAGATAGGAAAAGTCCAACATGAGGAGCTGTATAACATGCAACGAACATTTATGGCTTGGGGAGCATTACTGGCTATGCTGGGTGTAGCTATTGGTGCCTTTGGTGCACATATGCTGAAATCGATCATCAGTGAGGATTACATGCAGGTGTATGAGACTGGCGTGCATTATCAGATGATCCATGCGCTGGGACTGATTCTGATTGCACTTGTGGTGGGGCAGTGGGGAGAAAGCACACGATTGCGCTGGGCGGGTTGGCTTCTGTGCAGTGGTATCGTACTATTTTCTGGAAGCTTATATGTTCTGAGCATTACTGGTGTTAAGGTACTGGGAGCGATCACGCCGCTTGGGGGAGTATGCTTTATTGCCGGCTGGATTTTTCTGGTCGTGGAGGCATTCTCACGCAGAGCCGAGACCTAAGCCGGATATTGCACTTGTGAATAACTGCCCGAAAAAGAACAAGCACCCTATCCTTGGAATAAAAAGGAGGGTGCTTGTTTGCTTGTGTTCGCTTACAGAAATTCGTCGATCTCATTCAAGTTGAAGGTATAGACCTGTTTCTCATCCACATGATAAACACTCAGCGAGTTGGCAGCTTCATCAAAATTCAAAATACGGCAGGGCATGGACACTTGCTTGCCATGACGATTTGTTCTGAGGCGAACTAGTTGTTTATTTTGAATATATTCACGGATCTTACCATAGGCATCGGCTGGTGTTTCTATTACGCGCTGTGTTGGAGGTTGTTCTGCTTGCTGTTTGGAGTCTTTCATTGGTATTTTTAATGGATGGGCAGAAGCGGCTTCTTGCTTAATGACCAATTTGGCAGAGCGTAGAAGATTATCAATGGTTCTACCCAATTCAATACCTGAATTAATGTTGAAATCAGTTGTTTTGTCATTGCTGTTCAACATTTCAAGCAAATATTGCAATGCAAGCGGGTTGGTACGGGCATTAATCAGGATGTCGACGTTAAAGAGATAGTTGCCGTCTATGTTTTGTAGTTTTTTGTCCATAAATCCCCCAGCTTTTCGTTATAAACGACATTACAGATGTAAGAAAGTAGATAAACTATATCATTAAATTGGAAATAATCATATACCTGTAAATAAGCTATTAGTACTTGGGAACCATTTATCCTCGTAGGTATAGGTTTATAGTCCACACATTACCAGGAGGAGACGCATACACATACATCGAGAATCACGAAATTGGGAGGTGCTGGTATTGGTTACCATAGAACCTATTAAGGTAGGTGATCATACTCTGGTCGGTGTTGAGGTTAAGTTGCCGAAAACAACGCTGCTTACCATAAGCACAAGCCGCGGGTATATTATGTGTGGTGCATTGGATGTAGGACTGCTTAATGAGCAGCTCAGTGACCGACATATCATAGCTGCACGTGCTGTGGGGGTGCGTACATTGTCGCAGCTGCTGGCTGCCCCGATGGAGTCTGTTACTATAGAAGCGGAATGTCTTGGAATTGTCCCGGGTATGAGCGGCGTAGACGCGCTGCTTCGAATGCTGTAATTAGAAAAATTCAATATTTTGTAAAATGTAAGAGGCCTAAGGGCCTCTTTTTCATGAATATAAGAAAGCATAGGTGTAACAATATAATTTTTTGAACAGAGCATAATGCAGGGTATCTTAGTAGAAACTAGGATTGCCAACTTTTTGTTTCGTCTTAGTTCATGGAGGGTAAAATGAGTATAGACAACTCTAAGGCCGAACTGATAATAATACAGCCGGCTAAATTAAGGATAAGGAAGGGATAATTATTATGACTAAGGCATCTAACAAAGTAAATACTGCTTCTCTGGAGCAAGTTCTGAATCGTCAGGTCGCAAACTTGAATGTATTGTATGTTAAGATTCATAATTTCCACTGGTACGTTAAAGGTGAGCAATTCTTCTCCCTTCACGTAAAATTCGAAAATTTGTATGATGAAGTTACAGTCAAAATGGACGAGGTAGCCGAACGGCTGTTAAGCATCAAAGGCAGCCCCGCAGCCACTATGAAAGAATATTTGGAACTTTCCACGATTCAAGAAGCTACTGGTAAAGAAGACGCAAGGGGAATGGTTCAGAGTCTTATTGAAGACTTTGCAACGATCTCCGAGGAGTTGACCGAAGGCATTGAGCTTGCGGAACAAGTAACGGATCAGCCTACAGCAGATCTGTTCATCAAGACCCGTAGCGATTTCGAGAAACATCAATGGATGCTGCGTTCATTCTTGGGCTGAATAAATATTTTTCATGCAATAGCACTATATGTAGTCAATAAAGCCTCCCTAATACGGAGGCTTTATTTTTCTTTTTTCGTAAATTTCGCGTAAGATTGCCGCAGGAGATATAATCCTAATTAATTATCTTAATACGATATGCAATGGAGAGGAGTGCTTCCCTGTGATTACTAATCCTGTAGCTTTAAAAGAGTGGGCATCGGCCATAGATGCACTTATAGAAGGAAAACAAATTATGGTGCTTCGTAAAGGCGGAATTGAGGAGGAGACACGGCGGTTTGAGCTTAAGAGCCATTCTTTCTACTTATATCCAACCTTTGAGCATCAGCGCTCTGATCTGGTGAAGGAACAAGACCGCCACTATGTCGAACAATCTCTCGTCGCTTACCAACCCAATGCAGCAAAGATCAGACTGAACGCTTATGCCGAGGCTGTTGCAGATTTGGAAGTCCGTACTTTGGAGCAATTGGAGCTGCTCTACCCTTATCATATGTGGAGTCAAGGCTTGGCTAGCGAAAGATTACGCTGGAAAGCCACAGAACCATTGCATGTTCTGCTGCTTAGGGTCTATATATTGGAAGAGCCGCTGGAGATTAAGGTGCTTCCAGAATATTCTGGCTGCCGCTCATGGATAGAATTAACCTCTCTACCTGATGCTGGGGGATTTCGTCCGGTTCTCAGTGATGAAGAGTTCGAACGGCAAACTAATATTATAAAGTCTGCATTAGCAGAATAATCAGCCTGATAAAAGGATTTTATCGCTCTTGAAGTATTGAAATCTGCAAATAGATGTTTGTAAAAAAACATTGTTTGTTATAAAATTAGTGAGAATCATTGATAATCAACGAGTTTCAATTTATAATAATTACAATGTGATATAGAATCTAATTATGCTGGCATCAGGGACACCCTGTTAAAATACAGCTTTCTGATTTCGCAAATCGATCAATGGAGGGAATATTAATTATGGCCGCAGAATTTATCATTGAGGGACTGAAAGCATCGATTGAAGGAAAAGAAATTTTGAAGGGGATTAACCTTCAAATGAAAGGTGGCGAAGTTCACGCCATCATGGGACCAAACGGTACAGGTAAGAGTACTTTGGCTTCTGCCCTAATGGGCCATCCGAAGTATGAAGTTACGGAAGGTACAGCTACGCTGGAAGGCGAAAATCTACTGGAGATGGCTGTTGACGAACGTGCACGTGCGGGTCTTTTTCTGGCGATGCAATATCCAAGTGAAATTTCCGGGGTCACGAACTCCGACTTCCTGCGCAGTGCTATTAATTCCCGCCGTGAAGAGGGAAGCGAAATTTCGCTGATCCGCTTTATCCGACAGATGGAAGCCAAGATGAAGGAACTTGATATGAACCCTGAGTTCCTGCACCGTTACTTAAATGAAGGTTTCTCCGGCGGAGAGAAGAAGCGTAATGAGATTCTACAAATGATGATGCTGGACCCCAAAATCGTTATTTTGGACGAGATTGACTCCGGCCTTGATATTGATGCATTAAAGATTGTTGCTGAGGGTGTCAACTCTATGCGTAGTGAAGGTCGCGGTTTCTTGGTGATTACCCATTACCAACGCCTTTTGAACTATGTTACCCCTGATTTTGTACATGTCATGATGCAGGGCAGAATCGTGAAATCCGGTGGTCCAGAGCTTGCACAGCGTCTGGAAGCAGATGGCTACGAGTGGATTAAAGAGGAACTCGGAATCGAAGACGAAACTGTAGGACAGGAAGCATAGAGACGCCAGGGAAGGAGGAGACCACTTATGACGACACAAACCATTCTTCCAGTGGACGCTGAGCACTTAAGCGAATTATCGCAGAGAAGCGGCGAACCGGGCTGGCTGAAAGAAAGTCGCTTGAAAGCACTGGAATTGGCAGCTAGCCTTACACTGCCTCGACTAGAAAAGACGAAACTTGATCGTTGGAATTTAAATACCTATGGAACCTACAAGGCAAGTCAGGCCTTCACAGCACTGAATGAAGCACCTGCTTCCATTGCTGCTCTAATTAAGGATCAAGAGGCAGGAAGCTTAATTATTCAACGTAACTCGGAAGTTGTATATACAAGATTAGCCCCTGAGCTTGCAGAGCAAGGCGTTATTTTCACGGATTTGCAGACTGCGGTTAAAAAGCATGGTGATCTGGTGCGGCGTTATTTGCATAAGGCTGTACAGCCGGATGAGCATTCTATTGCAGCACTTCATGCTGCATTGTGGAGTGGGGGAGTCTTCCTCTACGTTCCGAAGAATGTCATTGTCAGCACACCAATACAGGCAGTTCTGTTAACAGACGATGCAGAAGCCGTATTTGTTCCACATATTCTAATTGTTGCAGAAGCGAATAGCTCTGTAACTTATGTTGACAACTATGTATCCGACAAAACAGAAGCCGGGCTGCACAATGGTGCGGTAGAAGTTTTTGTAGGGGCTGGTGCCAAAGTTCAATTCGCTTCCGTACATCAGCTGGGTGAGGACACGACAGACGTGACTTACCGCCGTGCAGTTGTGGAGAACGATGGAATGATCGACTGGATTGTCGGTGAGATGAACTACGGCAATACAGCGAGTGATACGAAGTCAGTGCTTAAAGGCAACGGTTCTTCTTCCAATGCCAAAGTAATCGCAGTTGGTTCTGGAGCACAGAAGCTTAATTACACTACACAGGCGCAGCATTTTGGCAGAAATACACCAAGTAATATGATCACACGTGCGGTTATGCGTGATTCCGCTACTTCCATTATCAACGGCATCACCAAAATCGAGAAAGGCGCAACCCGTGCAGACGGCCAGCAGACTGAAAAAGTACTCATGCTGAGTCCAAAAGCTCGCGGAGATGCTAATCCGATTCTGCTTATTGACGAAGATGATGTTACAGCAGGCCACGCTGCTTCCGTAGGGCAGGTCAATCCTGAGCAAGTCTATTACTTGATGTCACGAGGAATTTCCAAGCATGATGCGGAAACACTTGTCATTTACGGCTTCCTGGCTCCCGTTGTGTCACAAATTCCACTTGAGGGACTGCGCAAACAGCTCCAATCTCTGGTGGAAAGGAAGTTAGGCCAATGATCAGCAGTTCTATCCGGGAGCAATTTCCCATATTGAATCAGAATATCAACGGACATCCGCTGGTCTATCTGGATAATGCCGCTACTTCGCAGAAGCCGCGGCAGGTGATTGAGGCTGTTAAGTCGTATTACGAGTGGGATAACGCTAATGTACACCGTGGTGTTCATACGCTGGGCAGCCGGGCAACGGATGCTTATGAGGGAGCACGGGAGAAGCTGGCTAAGTTCATAAACGCCCGCAGTACTCAGGAAATCATTTTTACGCGTGGGACAACAACCGCTTTGAATATTGTAGCTTCTTCTTACGGCCCTTCAGTGGTCGGTGAGGGCGACGAGATCGTCATTACACAGATGGAGCATCACAGCAATCTTATTCCGTGGCAGCAGCTAGCCAAGAAGACTGGCGCGACCTTGAAATATATACCTCTTCAACCGGACGGAACGATCCTACTAGTGGATGCCGAGAAGACGATTACGGATCAAACCAAAATCGTGGCTATTGCTTATGTATCGAATGTAATGGGAGTCACTCATCCAGTTAAGGAACTTGCTGCTATTGCTCATCGTCATGGGGCAATCATCGTTGTGGATGGCGCACAAAGCACCCCACATATGAAGGTGGATGTGCAGGACCTTGATTGTGACTTCTATGCACTATCGGGACATAAGATGCTCGCTCCAACCGGTATTGGCGCTCTCTACGGCAAGAAGGCGTTGCTTGAGGCTATGGAACCTGTAGAGTTCGGCGGAGAGATGATTGACGATGTCGGTCTCTATGAGTCTACCTGGAAAGAGCTTCCCTGGAAATTCGAGGGAGGTACACCCATTATTGCTGGTGCTGTCGGACTCGGAGCAGCTATTGATTTCCTGCAGGAGATTGGATTGGATGAAATTCATCGTCACGAGACCAAACTTGCAGCATACGCTGAGCACCGACTATCTGAAATCAGTGGACTGAGCCTTTATGGTCCACGTAACCGTGAAGTTGGCGTAATAACCTTCAATTTGGGTGATGTTCATCCCCATGATGTGGCTACGGTATTGGATGCTGAAGGCATTGCGATCCGTGCCGGTCATCATTGCTGTCAGCCACTGATGCGCTGGCTGGAAGTAAGCTCAACGGCGCGGGCCAGCTTTTATCTGTATAACAACGAGAGTGAAATAGATCTGCTGGTCGCTGCCTTAATCAAGACAAAGGAGTATTTCGCTTATGAACTTGGATGATTTGTATAGACGCGTAATTATGGATCATTATAAAAATCCCCGGAATCGTGGTTCATTCGACGATGATGCCCTGAAGATCGAACTGAATAACCCGACCTGTGGCGATCGCATTACGCTGCAGCTCAAAGTAGAGGATGGAATCGTCAAGGATGCCCGTTATAGCGGTGAAGGCTGCTCGATCAGCATGTCGTCGGCTTCCATGATGACAGAAGCAGTCAAAGGCAAAACCGTAAAGGAAGCACTTGACTTTGCTGAGCATTTCTCTTCTATGATGAAGGGTGAGACTGTAGACTTCGGAGATTATGAGGATATTGAGGCTCTTTCCGGTGTTAATAAATTTCCGGCGCGGATCAAATGTGCCACACTGGCATGGAACGCGCTTCGTAAAGGAATAGATATAGAACAGCAACACAAATAACATCAGAAACAAGGAGGCTGACACCATGGCTAAGAAAGCGCCTGAAATGGAGGAATACCAATACGGGTTCCGTGATGAGCACAAGTCGATATTCCAGTCTGGTAAAGGATTGACGGCCGAAATTGTTAGAGAAATTTCTGCAATCAAGAACGAACCTCAGTGGATGCTGGATTTCCGTCTGAAATCCCTGGAGCAGTTCCGGAAGATGCCGATGCCTAATTGGGGCGGCAACATGGACGATCTGGATTTCGAGGACATTCAGTATTATGTGCGAGCATCCGAGAAACAAGGAAAAACTTGGGAAGAAGTACCTTCCGAGATCAAGGAAACGTTTGATAAACTGGGTATCCCTGAGGCGGAACAGAAGTTCCTAGCTGGCGTCTCGGCTCAATATGAGTCCGAGGTTGTATACCACAGCATGCAAAAGTCTCTGGAAGATCAAGGGGTTATCTTCACGGATACAGATACTGCACTGCGTGAATATCCGGAATTGTTCCGCAAATATTTTGCAACCATCATCCCTCCGGCTGATAATAAATTTGCTGCATTGAACAGCGCGGTCTGGTCAGGCGGAAGCTTCATATACGTTCCTAAGGGTGTTAAATGTGAGGTGCCTTTGCAGGCTTACTTCCGTATCAACTCCGAGAACATGGGCCAATTCGAGCGTACCCTGATTCTTGCTGACGAAGATAGCTTCGTACATTATGTAGAGGGCTGTACAGCTCCAATCTACAGCACGAATTCCCTGCATAGTGCAGTTGTTGAGATCCTGTGTATGAAGAACGCGCGTGTACGTTATACTACGATTCAGAACTGGGCACCAAACATCTACAACCTCGTTACCAAACGTGCAGTTGCCGAAGAGAACGCAACGATGGAATGGGTCGATGGCAACATTGGCTCCAAGCTGACCATGAAGTACCCGGCAGTTGTGCTTAAGGGCCGTGGAGCTAAGGGATCAGTGCTTTCCATCGCGGTAGCAGGTAAAGGCCAGCATCAGGATGCGGGTGCTAAGATGATTCATCTGGCTCCTGATACCACTTCTACAATTGTGTCGAAGTCGATCAGCAAACATGGTGGTAAAGTTACTTACCGTGGACTTGCTTCCTTTGGCCGCAATGCGGATGGTGCCAAGTCGAATATTAAATGCGATACGCTCATTATGGATAATCTATCCACTTCGGATACGATCCCTTACAATGAGATCATGAACGATAACATTACGCTTGAGCATGAAGCAACGGTCTCCAAGGTTTCTGAAGAGCAGTTGTTTTATCTGATGAGCCGTGGCCTGACAGATGCCGAAGCAACGCAAATGATCGTAATGGGCTTCATTGAACCCTTCACCAAAGAGCTGCCGATGGAATACGCAGTAGAAATGAATCGTCTGATCAAGATGGAGATGGAAGGTAGTATCGGTTAATCATATACAAATAATACCTATAAAAGCGTGTCCGAATTCTGGATACGCTTTTTGTTTTGCTATTTTCCAAAATAAAAAGATCGTTAAATAGAATATTATAGGAATAAATCCGTAAAAAGGGCAGATTTAGCTTGGGGAGATATCAGCAAATTAGTACCTAAGTATAATTCATCAGCATTTACGAGTAATAAGGAGCAATTAAAGATATATACGTCTATTTCCCCTGCCTTAAGTGGGCTTTTTCCGATAAACCGATGAAAATGGTCCATTCTCCGCTTTGCCGCATTAAATTATGGATGATAAACTGCTTAAAGTCACTAAAATGAAAGCGCTAAAAAGGATAGCTTACGATGTAAGCTATGCTGTATCAGACGAGATCAATGCTTGCGAAGCTAGCCCTTCGTAAAGCTTAAGTCAATGCTTACGAAGCGAGTCCTTCGTAAAGCTTAAGTCAATGCTTACGAAGTGAGCTTTACTTCGTAAAGCTTATAGGAGGAGAGATATGGAAGTTCTCAGGCAACTGCGGGGCTTTTACCGGGAAAAGCTGCATTTTTTGATTCTTTCAATTGTATGCTTGGCCGCGGCAACTGCAGTGGGGCTGATTACCCCGAACTTGTTAAGAAGGTTGATCGATGATGTGATTGTACCCATGAAGTTCACAGAGGTGCCAGTATTGGCACTCAGTGTACTGGCTGTAGTATTCGTAAAAGCGTGTCTGCAATTTGCACACGGATTTTTTGGCGGGCGGCTAGGCAACTTTCTCGCCTACCGGTTGCGCAATGCCTGCTATGAGAAGTTGCAGTTTCTGTCTTTCCGTTATTATGATACGGCCAAGACAGGTGACTTGATGTCCCGGCTGACCGGGGATCTGGAAGCGATTCGTTTATTTATTGGTTTTGGCTTTGCCCAGCTACTGAACGTATTTTTTATGGTGTTCTTTGGTTCTATCATGATGTTCACGATCAATTGGAAGCTAACACTGGTGACTTTGATAACCATGCCATTTTTGGCGGCTGTAGCTTTTCGATTCGAGTCCAAGATTCATCCGGCCTTTCAGGAGATGCGGCTTGCACTGAGCTCGCTCACCACGGCTGTTCAGGAGAATGTAACCGGTGTACGGACCGTCAAATCGTTCGCCAGAGAGGCCTACGAGGTAGAAAAGTTCTCACACCGTAACGAACGCTATAAGAATAACCAAATTTTTGCCGCTGAGCTATGGAGTAAATATTTCCCGGTCATGGAGCTGTTGGCTTCAGTCAGTGTGGCGATTCTGCTGGGGGTAGGCGGAACGCTGGTCATTAATCATGAAATGTCGCTTGGTGAACTGGTTGCCTTCTTCAGCTTGATCTGGTATATTATCGGGCCCGTATGGGGCCTCGGCTTCCATATTAATAACTACACACAGTCCAAGGCTTCAGGTGAACGTGTGCTTCAGGTGCTTAACCAGCAGATTGATGTGAAGGATCAAGAAACTGCCCGTGAACTTATCGCTTCAGAAGTCAAAGGAGATGTGGTATTTAATCACGTAACCTTCGCTTATGGCAACAAAATGCCAGCGGTTACAGATATTCATTTTGAAGCAGCCTCAGGTGCAGTCATCGGGTTCCTCGGGGGAACAGGTTCCGGTAAGTCAACGATTACACAGCTGATGATGCGCGCCTATGACGTTAATGAAGGGAGTATCTCGCTGGATGGTGTTGATATCAGGGAATACAATGTTCGCAGCCTGCGTTCGCAAATTGCAACTGTGTTTCAGGAAACCTTTCTGTTCTCTTCCTCTATCCGCAATAATATATCCTACGGTCTGAAGAATGTGACGATGGAAGAGATCATCCGAGCTGCAGAATTAGCAAAAGCACATGAGTTCATTATGGAGATGCCGGAGGGGTACGAAACAGTTGTAGGCGAACGCGGAATGGGTCTTTCCGGCGGACAGAAGCAGCGGATTGCGATCGCTAGAGCTCTGCTGAAGAACCCGCGGATTCTTATTCTCGATGATGCGACCAGCGCTGTTGATATGGAGACGGAGCATGAGATTCAAGCGGGCTTTCAAGAGGTTATGCGAGGACGCACAACACTTATTATTGCCCACCGGATCTCCTCGTTGCGTCATGCCGATCTGATTATTGTTATGAATGAAGGACGGATGATTCAGCGAGGTACACATAAAGAGCTTATCGAGGTGCACGGTCCCTATCAAGATGTCTACCGGATTCAATACGCTGATTATTTGGCAAGAGATACCGGAAGAAAGGGGGAGTGAGGCCGTATGAAACTTGAAGCTAATCAAAATATAGCCAGGGGTTCAAAGAAGAAGAAGACGCAAGCAGAAATTCTTGATGAGCGTTTTGTATATAAAGATGACGATCTGATTGACAAGGCGTTTGACTGGAAGCAGTTCACCAGATTATTCGGATATATGAAGCCATATGCGAGGCAGATGCTTCCGCTCGTATCGATCATGATGATTCTCGGGACGATTACTAAGCTGACTGTTCCCTTCCTGACGAGTCTCGCCATAGACAAGGCGATTGCTCCCAAGGACGGACACCCAAGTCTGACCCTTCTTTACACGCTTACGGCTAGTGTCGTTGTTTTATATTTAATTCAATGGATCGCTGGTGTTTACCGGATTAAGTATACCAATGTGATCGGACAAAGAGTCATTTATGATCTGCGCTCGGACTTGTTCAGACATATTCAGAAGCTGTCGTTCAACTTCTTCGATAAACGTCCGGCAGGCTCAGTATTAGTACGGGTAACGAATGATATCAACTCTCTGCAGGATCTGTTTACGAACGGGGTCGTCAATTTGATGATCGACTGTGTCCAGCTGCTTGGAATTATGGTTATTTTGCTGCTGATTAACTGGAAGTTGGGCCTTGCCGTGATGATTACCGTACCGGTCATGTTCCTAGTCTCGACTAAGCTGCGCCAGAAGATCCGGCTGGCCTGGCAGGATGTGCGGATGAAGAATTCCAGAATCAATTCACATCTAAATGAATCGATTCAGGGGATTAGAGTTACGCAGGCGTATACGCAGGAACAGGAAAATATGAATTATTTCGATGCAATGAATACAGATAGCCGGAAATCCTGGAATAAGGCTTCAGCGATGAACCAAGCGTTTGGTCCAATTATTGAGATCACAGGCGGCTTCGGAACCATGATTCTGTTCTGGTATGGAGCTCATCTTATTGAATCAGGTGAACTCACCATAGGCTTTCTCGTCGCTTTCAGTACGTATGTCAGTAATTTCTGGGACCCTATTAACCGTTTGGGGCAGATGTATAATCAGCTGCTGGTAGCAATGGCTTCCTCGGAACGGATCTTTGAGTATTTGGATGAGCAGCCATCAGTTCAAGATAAGCCTGGAGCCAAACCACTGCCAACGATTCGCGGCGACATCAATTTTGATCAGGTTGTGTTCGAATATGAAAAGGGGCGTGCAGCTTTAAAGGGTATTAGTCTGGACGTCAAGGCGGGGCAATCGATCGCGCTTGTCGGTCATACGGGTTCCGGAAAAAGTACTATCATTAACCTGATTAGTCGATTTTATGATATTACGGCCGGACGAATTACCATTGATGGCATTGATATCCGTGAGGTGACGTTGGAAAGTCTGCGCACGCAAGTCAGTATCGTTTTGCAGGATACCTTTATTTTCTCGGGAACGATTCGGGATAATATCCGTTTTGGGCGACTCGATGCCACCGACAAGGAAGTGGAGGAAGCCGCTAAAGCGGTGGACGCACATGACTTCATCACCAAACTTCCCGGAGGTTATGAGACGGAGGTTGAAGAGCGCGGCAGTGCGTTGTCCATGGGACAACGGCAGCTTCTCTCCTTTGCCCGGGCACTGCTGGCCAATCCACGGATTCTGATCCTGGATGAAGCGACAGCGAGTATTGATACGGAGACGGAGCTGAAGATTCAGGATGCGCTCAAAATCTTGCTGCAAGGACGAACTTCATTTATCGTCGCTCACCGACTATCAACCATTCGGCATGCCGACAAAATTGTTGTTCTGGATCATGGTGAGATCAAAGAAGAAGGAACCCATCGTGAACTGACCTCCCATGACGGTGTGTATAACGGTCTGATTGAAGCGCAGTTCAGGTTTCTATAATGAATAGGTAGTTCAAACGCAGTAGCCCCTTCCCTTTGCAAAAGCAATAGTGGAAGCGGGCTGCTGTTATTTCATTTCAAGCAACTAAGGAGCTTCTTTACTTGCGGCGTCTGGACACTCTGCCTGTTGCGCGTAATTCAAACAGCTGTGCATCAATATCGAGCTGCCATTCGGCATCTTCAGTGCGAACGGCCAGAAGCAATTCATTATTTAGGCGTGCCAGCTCCCAGCAATACATGGCATTTACCTGCAAACACTGCTGCTGCTCGACTTCTTCGGTTGTAGTAAGCTGGCGTTGGCGGCTTAGGATAAATAGTTCAGCAAGACGCTCATGAACGGGTAGCATAGGGATCAGCCTCTTTTTTCGATAATGTACAGCTGGGCTGTTGTTGATTTCATGCACTGATCAGTCTATCCCAATGTTCAAGAGGTTAAACCTTGGAAAGATCAAAAACGTTTATATCAAGTAATCCTTCATCGGCGAATAAAAATATTGTAATCGCTTAATTTTATGCTACAATAATATTAATACAGGATTGTGACCGCTAACGTGGGCAATGCCTAAGCTGATTCGAGTATCATTTTCTAAATGATATTGGGATCAACTTAGGCTTTTTTTGTACAAAGTATGATGCAGGAGGTGAATATAGATGATTATCGAGAAGGTCCTCAATAACAATGTCTTGTTGACCAAGAACCAAAAGGGTAAGGAAGTCATTGTCATGGGGAGAGGGATATCCTTTAACAAGGTAGTGGGCGACTACGTCGATCCAGACAAGGTAGATAAAATTTTTCTGCTGAATGAGAACGAGTTCACGGCCAAGCTAACCGAGCTTTTGAATGATATCCCTGTGGCCCATTTGGAATTGGCGAATGAAATTGTTACTTATGCAAATGATGTTCTAGGGACTGAGTTAAGTGATAATATTTATTTGACCTTGACCGACCATATCCATTTTGCTGTTCAACGTTACGAAAAAGGCATCGTGCTCAAAAATGCGATGTTGTTCGAAATTAAACGCTTCTATCGGAAAGAATTCTCTATTGGGATGGATGCGCTCAAATTTATCCAGAACACTACGGGGCTTTCGCTCGGAGAAGATGAGGCTGGCTTTATTGCGCTGCATCTGGTAAATGCCAGGATGGACGGCAATGAAATGAAATCCACCGTAAAAATGACGGAAATTGTCCAGAACATTTTAAACATTGTAACTTATCATTACAGTGTGGTTTTGGATGAGAGTACGCTTAACTATTCACGCTTTTTGACCCATTTGCAGTACTTTGCCATGAGAGTGCTGCACAAGGAGAGCAATAATAGCGGTGAGGAGTTTCTCTATAATCAAGTGAAGATTACCTATGTAAAAGCGTATGAATGTGCGAAGAAGATCAATGAGTATCTAGAGAAATCCTATGGACAGTCCTTAAGCAAGGATGAGTATGTCTATCTCACTATTCATATCCAGCGGGTGACCGAACGCAACTCCATATAACAGCATATTTTCATCAATCTACAGGGTGTTACTGGTAAGGCAGGCAAAACCTGAACTGATGGCAAAATCGACGTTACTTGACGTTCATTTTACCGTGAGTTCAGGTTTTTCTTGAAATATAAGGGCAGTGTAGTTGAATGCTAGCGCATCTTATAACTGCTGCAACCTATTCACAGCTTTCAATGAATGTAGAGGAGAGACATAAATATGAGCAGCAAAGAACTATCGAAGGAAATTATCTCGCTGGTTGGTGGTGAAGATAATGTTAAATCAGTCTTTCATTGTGCGACCCGCTTAAGATTTAGATTAAAGGATACCAGCAAGGCAAATAAAATAGCGTTAGAGAAAACCCCTGGGGTAATAACTGTCGTAGAGAACAGCGGCCAGTTTCAAGTCGTTATTGGAAATAATGTAGGATCAGTATTTGACCAAATTATGAAAGAGACCAACTTGCAGGATGCCGACAAAGACAATGATAAAGCAGATGCTTCGGATAGTACGAACTTTTTAGGCAAAGCAGTTGATATTATTTCCAGCATATTCTCGCCAATTCTAGGTGCATTAGCAGGTGCAGGAGTACTCAAAGGATTGTTAGCTTTGTGCCTGTCTCTGAATTGGATTGCGGGTACTAGCGGAACTTACCTGATCTTAAATGCAGCATCAGACAGTGTGTTCTACTTTCTACCTGTTCTGTTGGCGATTACAGCGGCCCGGAAATTCCAGACTAATCAATTTGTATCCGTTGCGGTAGCGGGGGCGTTAATCTATCCGTCGATTATTGCTGCAGTTGGCAGTACAGATTCATTGGGCTTTCTCGGGATACCTATTATTCTTGTGAATTATTCCTCTAGTGTAATCCCGATCATCTTGGCGGTTTGGGTGCAATCCTATATTGAGAAATGGTTTCGTTCCTTTATTCATGAATCGGTTAGAAATATACTTGTGCCCATGTTCGCGTTGCTGATTGTTATTCCTTTGACATTCCTGGCCTTCGGTCCTGTAGGTTCCCTGATTAGTGATGGTTTGGCCTCAGGCTATACCTGGTTATATAATCTTAGTCCGCTGGTGGCGGGTGCAATTGCAGGGGCGTTCTGGCAGGTTTTTGTAATCTTTGGCGTTCATTGGGGTTTTGTCCCGATCATGCTGAGCAATATAGCCAGTCTGGGCTACGATACGATGCTGCCTATCCTGTCCGCAGCAGTTATTGCTCAAGCGGGTGCAGTATTCGGGGTATTCTTGAAATCGAAAAACCCACAAATGAAAGCTTTAGCAGGTTCATCAACCCTGGCGGCGGTGTTTGGTATCACAGAGCCAACGATTTATGGAGTAACGCTTAAATTGAAAAAACCATTTATCTATGCCTGTGTTTCTGGCGCAATAGGAGGCGCTATTATAGCTGTTGGCGGAGCAAGAGCTTTGGCGTTCTCCCTGCCAGGTCTGCTGGCCTTGCCGACTTATTTCGGAACCGGATTTGTGTGGGTGGTGGTCGGTTTAGTCGTGGCCTTTGTACTTGCACTTCTGCTTGTGTTTGTCTTGGGTTTTGATGATCCGACTGTTGCCAGTCCAGAGCAAACCCCTGAAGTTCCAACTTATACAGCAGACAGTTTAATTGAAAAAGAAGTAATTGTTAGCCCCTTGACGGGCATCCTTCAATCGCTAGAGTCTTTGCCAGATGAAGCCTTTGCCTCAGGGGCAATGGGTAAAGGGATTGTGATTGAACCCTCTTCCGGCAGATTGACTTCACCCGTAAACGGAACTATTACGACGATCTTTCCAACAGGACATGCAATCGGTATCACTTCCGATGAAGGGGCTGAACTCTTAATCCACGTTGGCGTCAATACTGTGAAGCTAAAGGGTAAGTTCTTCGAGAAACGGGTAAAAGAAGGAGATCAGGTGAAGCAAGGACAGTTGCTGTTGGAATTTGATGTAGAAGCGATCAAGGCAGCAGGATTCGTAACGGCTACGCCTATTATAGTAACCAATTCGGCTAATTATTTGGATGTCCTCAAAAGTGCTAAGACGAATGTGGAAAATGGGGAATACCTATTAACAGTGGTTAATTAGTTAGCTAAGGATACATCAATCACATAAAAAGGGAGTACACCCGATCATGAGCAACAATATGAATAAGAGTATCAAAGGATTTCCAACCGATTTCTTATGGGGAGGCGCCACGGCAGCCAATCAATTAGAAGGCGCATTTGATGCTGACGGCAAGGGTTTGTCCAGTGCAGATATGGTTGCTTATATCCCAAAGGCAGAACGGACTAACGACCACGCTATTGAAATCAACTCGGAGCGTATTGAGCAAATACTGTCGGGAGAGTTCGAGGCCCGTTTTCCGAAACGGGAAGGCATCGATTTCTACCACCGCTATAAAGAGGATATTGCCTTGTTTGCCGAAATGGGCTTTAAAGTATTCCGCCTGTCCATTAACTGGGCGCGTATTTTCCCGAATGGTGATGATGCTAAACCAAATGAAGCTGGATTGCAATTCTATGATAATGTCTTTGACGAATTGCATAAATACGGAATTGAACCGCTGGTGACGCTGGCTCATTATGAAACTCCGCTTGGGCTAACGCAGAAATATAATGGCTGGGCCAGCCGCGAAGTCGTTGAATGTTTTACCACCTACGCACAAACCGTCTTCACACGCTATAAAGCTAAAGTGAAATATTGGATTACCTTTAACGAAATTAACATGATGACACTTAGTCCGTTTACCGGTGGCGGCGTTGTGATCGACCGTTCCGAGAACAAACTGCAAACGATCTATCAGGCCTTGCACCATCAATTTGTAGCTAGCGCCTTAGCGACTAAACTAGTTCATGAGATCATTCCTGGTTCACAAATGGGATGTATGCTGGCCCGCATGGAAAGCTATGCGAATACCTGTAATCCCGAGGATGTGCGGCTGAATCAACATGAGAACCAGCTGAATCTGTATTTTACAGATGTGCACTCTCGTGGCGAATATCCGCGATACATGGATCGCTACTTTGCGGACAATGATATCGTTATTCAGAAAGAGTTGGGTGACGATGAGATTTTGCGGGAGAATACAGTTGATTATGTGGCTTTCAGCTATTACATGACTTTAACGGTGTCCACAAACCCAGAGGGGGAACGAGCTCAAGGCAACCTGTTTGGTGGAGTGAAGAATCCGTACCTGAATGCTTCCGAATGGGGTTGGCAGATTGACCCAGTTGGTCTGCGCATTATGCTGAACACCATGTATGATCGTTACCGCAAACCGCTATTTATTGTGGAAAATGGTCTGGGTGCGTATGACAAAGTCGAAGCGGATGGTTCCATTCATGACACTTATCGGATTGACTACCATCGCCAACACATCAATCAGATGAAAGAGGCCATCATGGATGGGGTTGAGCTGATAGGCTACACTAGTTGGGGACCTATCGACCTAGTGAGCATGTCCACCTCCGAAATGTCCAAACGTTACGGGTTCATCTACGTTGATCTGGATGATGACGGCAATGGGACGCTGGCGCGTTCCAAGAAGGATTCTTTTGAGTGGTATAAAAAGGTTATCGCTAGCAATGGCGAGGAGCTGTAAACGATAAAGCTAGAGTATCCCTCTAGAAAAAGGGTAACCCACAGTCATTAAATCACATGACTGTTAGGTTACCCTTATTTAATGTAGCTTTGAGCCACCCGCCCTTTGCGCAGCAAAGCAGGGAGGCTCAAGGCGAGCTGATGATCCGTAGTCCCATTCGTCCACAATAACCGCGATGTTCCGCCAAGCTTCCATGTGTCCAGAGGGCGGAGCCCTTCTAGGCCCTCCCTTGGAAGGGAGGGTTTGGGAGGGATCGAAAGGGGTTATTCCATATAAATCTCCACCACTGCGATATTTCGGTCACGGGACAGGTCGAGGAACTTCCCACCGCTTTGCACTAGTGGACGGAACACATCGATTGGGTTGTTCAGCACAATTACACCCATGTCCCCGGTGCTCAATAATACGCGCTTGCCAATGAAGTTGGGCATTAAATGCTGGATAAAGGCCTGTACTGATTTTCCGTTAAGCTTGCCGAAGCTGAGATTGTGGATTTCACGCAGAACTGAAATCAGCTCCTGCTTGGACTGATAAACTCGCGGTGTTGTCATTGCACTGTATATATCAGCTATAGCAGCAATCTGGGCGTAAGGGTGGATCTCGGATGCAGTCAGTTTACCGGGGTAGCCGGAACCATCTTCACGTTCATGGTGCTGAAGGGCAACTAGAGCCGTATGTTTGTCATCCATGGAATTGCGGATAATCTCGTAACCGTATGTAGTATGGAGTTTAACTTCCTCAAACTCAAGTGAAGTTAACTTTCCTGGCTTGTTGAGTAGAGCGGGTGAAATTCGGCATTTACCAATGTCTATCAGATATCCGGATCGGCCAATTTCGTAGCATTCTCGTTTAGAATATCCGAGCCAAGTCGCTATATAATAAGAAAGCATGCCTACCTGCAAGGAGTGATTATAAGTATAATTATCCTCACGGTCAAGCAGCAACAACAAAGTGACGACATCTTTATGTTTGTCTAGTGATAGCAGTGTGGGCTGAAGCACGTCATCAACCAGCGATTGATTAAAGCGTCCTTCAGTCAACGCCTCCATATATACAGATTCAAAACCGTCGATCATCGTGTCAAAATTCCCGGTCACGGCTTTAATGATAGATGCTCTTCTTGTGGGGGGAGGTTCTTCAGTGACTACCTCGATATCAACATAGTCTACGCTGTGTTGCATCAACTTGGCAATTTCTTCTATCCGAAGCTTTGTACCTTTAGCTAATACGTGAAGTCCTCTGGAACTAAAGGTATCTTCTCCCAAGAAATGACCGGGTTTTAGATCCGTGACGTGTACTCTCAATGCCTATGCCACCTTATCTATCGATTTTTTTCAGCATAGCAACAAAGCTGGAATTATTCAATGATCAAAGAGTAGTTGATGATATATTTTCGAAAGCAGCAGCCAACGGATCAGAGCCTAACCATTGTTGCTCCGATTCATTAATGTCCTTTTTCCAGACGGGGACGGCCTGTTTCAGCATTTCAATCGCCAACCGACTAGCTTCATAACAAAGTTCGCGATGAGCAGCAGATACAGCAATGATAACGCTAGCTTCCTTTAGTCCCACATAGCCTATGCGATGAGAAATCGCACAATGAGCGTTCCAGCGCTTCTGAACTTCGTTGCCGATCTCCTGAAGTTTGCTCAGGGCCATGGGAATATAAGCTTCATAAAAGAGTGCGGTTGTACGCCGTCCTTCCGTCATCTCACGTGTCGTTCCAACAAATAGTAGTGAGGCTCCGTGATCAGCATCTAGTACTTTATCCAGAAGCTTCTCAGCGACTAAAGGTTGATCCGTAATCATGTAAAGACCGTTGGGTGTACTCTCGGTTACAGAACCGGTTTCGCCCCCGGAAACGGGAGGGATAAGCGCAACTTCTGCTGCTGCGGAGATGGGTGAATCATCTGGGGCGTATTCCCGATCAATGGCAACCAAAGAAACCGCAATTTGGGGGGCTGCATCCGGATAGGAGGCTGAGAGAAGTTCCTTTAATTTACCCGCCGTTAGAGTATCCTCCGCTACATCAAACGACAGTGAAGAGGAACCGATAACTTCGGCCAATCCAGCGAATAGACGGATTGTAATTTGCATACTTATTCACCTCGCAATTAATATAATAATGATTCCAATATACCATATTAAGCTTGAAAATGTTATGCTAGGCTTTATAAGATCACGTGCCAGCTGCTTCAATAATGAGTGGCCTTACTGGTGGGAGGGATGTTGCTATGATGCCCGTGCCGCAAAGATTAACCATACTTCATACCAATGATATACATAGCCATTTTGAAATGATGAGCCCTTTGGCAGCAGTGATTGCCGCACAGAAGGCCGTAGCGGGAGAAGAGCCCTTGCTGCTGCTGGATGTGGGTGACCATATGGATCGGGCTGCAGTAGAGACAGAAGGTACCATGGGTCAGGCGAATATCGATGTGATGAACCTGACAGGGTATGATGCCGTCACTATCGGGAATAACGAAGGACTAACCTTCTCTCCGGAGATACTGAGTGCTATCTTCACAGGTTTGCAATGCCCTGTAGTTTGTTGTAATTTTGTGGAGAGTTCAACAGGAGAACCTCCATCTTGGATGAAACGTCATGCTATTCTGGAGAAGGATGGACTTCGAATTGGAGTGACCGGAGCCACAGCAGCATTCACAGCGTTCTATTCACTCTTGGGATGGGATGCCTTGGACCCTGAGACTGCACTCCGTGAACAATGTCTTCTGCTGGCTCCGCAGGTGGACGTTCTGATTATTTTATCTCATCTTGGGCTTCCAGCAGACCAACTGCTGGCTGAGAGACTAGATGGGGTGCATGCTATACTCGGGGGTCATACTCATCATTTGCTGGAGGAACCGTTAATGATTAACGGTACAGCTGTATGTGGTGCCGGGAAATTCGGACGATATGTCGGCCGGCTTGTTTTTGAACGATCGGGAGACGAAGCGGGCTTTAAGCTGATAACAGGTGAATGTATTCCTATTGATCCCACACTTTCCGAAGTGAGCATTGGTCCTGCTGTTGATGTTCATCTGAAGCATGCCCAAGAAGTATTGCGGGAGACAGTTGCAATAACCGACCGGGAGCTGCCGATAAATCTGCAAGGAGAATCACCCTTTGGCAATTTGTTGGCACAGGCAGTACGCCGCTTTACAGGAAGCTCGCTGTCTCTGGTGAATACAGGTCAGTTATTAGGTTCATTGCCAGCAGGAGAGATCACTTCCGGGATGCTGCATGCTCTATGTCCTTCGCCGATTAACTCATGTGTAGTAAAGCTGGCGGGACGAGATATTCGTACAGCTCTGGAACAAAGCCTTACCGAAGAATTTCGCAATAAGGCAATTTATGGATATGGTTTTCGAGGTCATCAGCTGGGCAGTTTGGCAGTAGATGGCATGAAAATATTGTACGATCCCTTAAAAATGCCGTATGATAGCGGTATTGCATTTTTTGTCGAAGGAGAGCTTCTGGATGACAATCGCGAGTATAATGTCGGGACGCTAGACATGTTCACTTTTGGCGCTGGATATGAGACGATTATGAATGGAAAGGATGCCTTGTTTTTGTTACCCCATTTCCTACGCGATCTGTTGCAGATGGAACTGCAACGTCCTGGAAGTCTAGACGAATGCGTGATCACCCGCTGGGAGAGCAACTTCCCATAAGCAACGTATTTATCTCTAAGTGTACATTTGAGAATCAGCTTGCCGCATTTTAATTCCCACAGATCAGGAGGATTTTATGGACACTATTACAGCAATAATTCTGGCGATTGTTGAAGGTATCACCGAGTTTATCCCGGTTTCTTCCACAGGACATATGATTTTAACGGCCCAACTCTTAGGTTTTTCAGATCAGACACCGATAATGAAGACTTATGAAATTGTAATTCAACTGGGTGCGATTCTAGCCATTGCACTAGTCTACCGCCAGCGTATACTCAATTTACTCGGTATAGGACGAAACCGCCAGGTCAGAGGTGGTGTAATGCCGACTTCCCGCTTGAATCTGATCCATGTGATTCTCGGGATAGCCCCAGCACTTCTGGTAGCCTTCTTCGCTCGTGATTTTATTAAAAGTCTTTTTGGGGCTACTACAGTACTTTGGGCTCTTGTTGCCGGCGGGATATTAATGATCATCGCTGAATGGGTAAACAAACGCAAGATTCGTGTCACTGCGCATGAGCTTGACGATTTATCCTATGGGCAGGCGCTGGCTATCGGCTTTTATCAGATTATTTCAGTGTTATGGCCTGGATTCTCACGTTCAGGATCTACAATCTCAGGCGGTATGCTGAGCGGAGTCAGCTATAAGGCTTCAGCGGATTTTTCCTTTCTCATCGCGATTCCGATTATGTGTGCTGCTTCGGGTTATGAGCTGCTGGATTCCTACCGTTACTTCACGAGTGAGACCATTACATACTTTGTAATTGGATTTCTGGTTTCTTTTGTAGTAGCCTATATTGTGGTGATTTTATTTATGAAATGGATTCAAAAAATCAGACTGACCCATTTCGCAATTTATCGATTTATTCTAGCGGCTCTGTTCTGGTTGTTAGTTATGCGTTAATACCATTTAGTGATAATGGCACGGAATCAGAGTTGTTCTTGAGGAGAGCTTGCCTGTTCTCTTGAGGTAACGGTATAGACAAAGTGTGTAACCCAGGGAGTTCAAGACAGAATAGCAATTTACCGTTAAAGGCAGGAGTGAGCCAAGGTGCGATTAGTATCCGTGAATCGGCTTCAGGCGGGAATGAAGCTGGGCAAAAAAATATATAATGATGAAGGATTGATTCTGCTCGCAGATGGTGTGGAGCTGAGTGATCCGCTGATCAAACGTTTGGCTAAGCTCGATATCGGCTACATCTACATTGAGGATTCGTTCACGGAAGACGTTATTATTTCTGGAATGCTGCAGGACGAAACGCGCAACCAGGCGCTTAAAGTGATCAGAAACCAGTTTCAGCAAATGTCCGGTGCTTCCGGCATTACTAAGGGTTTTTATCATTTGGATAAAAAGTTCTCCAAGCTTATGGACAATATATTGGATGATATGTCTTTACAGGAAGATCCGATGATAATGCTGCTAGATATGCATACGACGGACAACTATCTGTATGTTCATTCACTGAATGTATGTCTGTATACACTTGTGCTGGCCATAGCTCACGGCTACAGCAAAGAGGAACTCAGAGTGATAGGATTGGGCGCTCTGCTGCATGATATTGGTAAAACGCAGATTCCGATCAAAATCGTACAGAAGCCGGGACTGCTCAGCGAAGAGGAATTTCGTCACATGCAGGCTCATACGGAGATCGGCTACCGGATTCTCAAGGAGGAACCCAATATCCCACTGCTCGCTGCGCATTGCGCCTTCCAGCATCATGAGCGCATTGACGGCTCCGGCTATCCACGCGGCCTGACCGGGCCGCAAATTCATGAATATGCCAAGTGGCTTGGAGTGGCAGACTCTTATGACGCTATGACCTCGAACCGAATATACAAAAAAGCGATGCTGCCACATCAGGCAGTAGAGGCGCTTTATGTAGGATCTGGAACGCTTTATGAGCAAAAGCAGCTTGAACTATTTAGAGATCGCGTGGCGATCTATCCATTAGGTCTTACAGTGACTCTTAGTACTGGAGAGAGTGGAGTTGTGGTCAAGATAGATCCCAGTACACCACACCGACCAGTTGTGCGTATCTTTAAAGGTGCTGAAGGTGAGGAAGTTGTTCCGTTCGAGCGGGATCTGAGCAAGGCGCTTTCCGTTGTCATCGTTGATGTGGCAGATCAAGGAGAACCTGTTCATAATCCGACATGAATATCATTATTGCAGCACGCAGCGTGGAGAGACAATCAGGTGAACCGCTATTATCGCGGGACTTGATTTCATTCGCGCTGTTTTCTGTTTTTTGCAGAAATAAGAATCAGAGTTGTCCTGAACACATAGAAATGCAGTTTTTTGGCTTGACGTGGTATGATATAGGGTAAGTCAACGTTCGTTCAGGACTATTTTGGGTTAATAATAAGGAATGAGTTAAGGAATAAGCTTTGAAGGAGTAATTACTAATGAATGTATTTAGATCATCACCAATAAAGGAGCTGTCGCCAAGCTACGATCCATGGGATCCGATTACTTCTCTCCGCGAGCAAGGGAGACATGTACTGACAAGTGTGGAGATGACAGTTACAAATTTATGTAATATGCGGTGTGAGCACTGTGCTGTAGGTGATGCTCTGACTGCTAAAGAAGGAGAAATGCTGCCGCTTAAGCAAATGCTTGACCGCTTGGAGGAAGTGGAGCATCTTCAGACGATTAGTATCACAGGCGGAGAGCCGATGTTCCGGGCTGAAACCGTGAAGAATATGATAGTTCCGCTGTTGAAATACGCCAAGGAGCGCGGTGTGAAATCACAGATTAACTCCAATTTGACGATGCCATATTCTCGCTACGAGTTGCTGCTTCCCTATCTGGACGTTATGCATATCTCATTCAATTATGTGAACGGTGACGATTTTCATGAGGTAGGCTTTGCCAACAGCGGTCATCCAGTGTCTAAGCCCGCTGCGTACCGATTGTATGACACCATGATCGAGAATTCCCGTCGCTTAAGTAGCGATGGAATGTTCATTTCTGCCGAAACCATGATTAACTATCGTACGCATACCAAACTGCCGGAGATTCACCAACTGATTCGTAACATGGGAGCCAAGCGGCATGAGGTACATCCGATGTATGCTACCAGCTTTGCTTCGGCACTGCCGGTGCTCTCGTTATCGGAAATGGCTGCCGCCATTCATAATCTGCTGGATAACCGTGATCCGGAAATGTGGATGCTGTTCGGAACGCTTCCTTTCTTTGCCTGCAGCTCATTAGAAGAGGATCAGTCGCTGCTGCGCAGATTACGGACCGAGCAGAACGTTACGCTTCGCAATGATCCAGATGGTCGGAACCGAGTGAACGTAAACCTGTTTACAGGGGATGTCTTTGTTACAGATTTTGCTGATATTGCCGCTTTTGGTAACATTGCAAGCCGTAAGCTGGATGACATATTTGTAGAGTGGCAGACTAAACATCCCCTTAATCAGAAGGTGAATTGTCACTGTGACGCAGCTAGCTGTTGTGGGCCTAATCTTTTGGTGGCAGATATGTATTACCCGAATGTTGATTTTAAAGCAAGAAAAGCGATCACTCTGTAGAAATGGGGCGTTATTATAGTGCATACGGAATTTGAAGTAGGAAGATTGCTGCTTAATCTTTTGCTGGTTCTGGTGCTCGTGTTATTGAACGGTATCTTTGTGGCGGCGGAGTTCTCTTTGGTTAAGGTTAGGCAGTCTCGGTTGACACAATTGGTCAGCGAAGGCAACAAAATGGCTGGTTACGCATTAAAGGTAAATAAAAGATTGGATTCTTATTTATCTGCTACACAGTTTGGGATTACCTTGGCTTCACTTGGACTGGGCTGGGTTGGGGAGCCCGCCATTTCGGAGCTGCTGGTTGAACCGTTAATGTACAATTTTGGGGTCACCGACTCTACAGTGATTGCGACTGTATCTGTTATTATCGGATTTTCGATTATTACTTTTCTACATATAGTGCTGGGGGAGCTTGCACCGAAGTCCCTGGCTATTCAAAAAACTGAAGGCACCGCGCTGGTGTTATCCGCACCGCTGATGTTCTTCTATAATGTGTTTATGCCTTTTATCTGGGTACTTAACGCATCGGCGAACGCACTGTTGCGACTGGTAGGTGTCGAGCCTGCGAATGAAGCCGAAGCGGCTCACTCTGAGGAAGAAATCCGTATTTTGATGAATCAGAGCGCCAAGAGCGGGGTCATCGACAAAGATGAAATGAAGCTCATGGACAATATTTTTGAATTCTCCGATCTGCTGGCCCGGGAAGTCATGCTTCCGCGTACGGATATGGACGTGTTATACAGTAACCTTACGTTGGAAGAGAATATGAATATCATCATCGAAACAAAGCATTCTCGCTATCCGGTTGCTCTGGAGGATAAGGACCGGATTATCGGCTTTATTCATATTACAGACCTGTTATTTGCGCCACCTGAGCAACAGAATGATCTAAAGACACTCGTTCGCCCTATTCTCAATGTGCCGGAGTCCATGGAGATTAGCCATGTGCTGCGGTTAATGCAGAAGAATAAAGCCCAGCTCACTCTTGTTGTAGATGAATATGGCGGTACCGCCGGCCTGCTGACAGTGGAAGAAATCATGGAAGAGATTGTTGGCGATTTGCATGATGAATTCGAGAATGAACGACCAAGCGTGGAACGTAATGGTGAATACATTTCTGTGGAAGGCCGTATGCTGATTGAGGATGTCAACAATATCACAGGTGTAGTTATTGAGGATGAGGAAGTAGATTCGATCGGTGGCTGGCTGTTCAAGGAGTTGGAGGGCAATCCTGCCAAAGGAAAACGAGTTATCGTTGGAAATGTTATTTTTGAAGTAGAAGAATCAACAAGACTACGGATTACGAGAATTAATATTCATCGTGAGCCACCTGTCCGGGTAGAAGATAACTCTTCAGAGACGGATGAGGATTAAGATTGCATATAGGTTTTACACGAATCAACCTTACCTTAGGAGAGCGAGTGTCGCTCTTGCAGGGTAAGGTTTTTTTTGCGTCATCCGTCTTAATCTTTGGGCACCCATCATAAATTAGTTATAAAGGATAAGGTTCAGAATAACGGCTACCGAAGCAGTTATCTTGAACCACTAGGAGGATGTAACTTTGAATTCACAAGAACGTGTGTACACACCGTATAGGGGGCCGTTTGATCCCTGCCCGCCTGTACCGTTCAAGACGTTTGTTGTACCCCCTAATCAATTCATCACTTTTCAGCCGCCCGATCTGCAGCAGTTTAGTTTACCTGAAGCATTGAGAGCGGGTACGCTCTGGCCGGCGCTGTTCAGTCCGTATGAGTCCAAGTGTAGAGGAGAGAACTAGGTTATGGAGGCAAACCCTTGCGAGCCCCGTTATTATGAGATGCTGGAACAGCTGCAGATTCTAGACTTCGCCCTAGTTGAGCTCAATCTGTACCTGAATACTCATCCAGAGGATTTAAGAAGTATTCAACAGTTCAACCAACTAACCCAGGAGCGCACTCGCTTAGCGAAGCAGTTTCAAGAGCTGTACGGACCCCTGCAGAACTTCGGCCGAGCGTATTCCAAATGTCCGTGGGAATGGAACCAGAGTCCTTGGCCCTGGCAGGTGTGAAAAAGCTATATTGTTGAACGTTAATCGTTTACCGGTGAGTATTGCCCACTACTTAAGATCTGAGGAGGGGAAGTTCCTGAATGTGGATATATGAGAAAAAGCTGCAATATCCGGTGCGTGTCAGCAAATGCGATGTCCGGATGGCGCGTTATTTGATGGAGCAATATGGAGGTGCGGACGGCGAACTGGCAGCCGCGCTGCGCTATATGAACCAGAGATATAGTATACCGGACAAGGTGATCGGTGTATTAAATGATATCTCAACTGAGGAGTTCGCCCATCTTGAGATGATTGCGACCATGATCTATAAGTTGACCAAGGACGCCACGATTGAGCAACTGGAGGCCGCAGGACTCGGCCCGAATTATGCGACGCGCGATCATGCACTGTTCTATAACAACGCCGCTGGGGTTCCGTTTACAGCTACCTATATCGCAGCCAAAGGCGATCCGCTGGCTGATTTATATGAGGACATCGCCGCAGAGGAGAAGGCCCGGGCTACATATCAGTGGTTGATTGACATGACGGATGACGTAGATCTGCAGGACAGCCTGAAGTTCCTGCGGGAGCGGGAGATTATTCATGCGATTCGGTTTAAAGAGTCGGTGCAGATTTTGATTGAGGATCGGGAGAAGAAGAAGGTATTCTGAGGAAAGCTCCTAAATAAAAAAGAGCAGCCAACCGGGCAATGTCATTAAGTTAAAGCGCAGGGCCAAAATTCAAAAAAAAGAGCAGGTTATCGAAAAGATAACCCGCTCTTTTTTCGCACGAAAAAATAGAACTTGACATGCAGATGGAAGCGTGTGTGGCGAAGCCCCTTGAAAAACTAGGAGTTTACACGCGAATGAATGAGTACGCGAATTCGCTAAAAGAAACGCTGACATCCCCTCATACGAGAGATGTCAGCCGCACCCGCACCTTTTGTCAAGAATCCTGAAAGAGATTTTACCCGAAAAAAAAAGCTGCCCTCTGAAACGGTCATGCAACTCCTGATTTCCATGGGAGGAAACAGCCTATACAAGGAACTCTTGGAATCGCAGGGGTATGACGTAAACACCGCAACCACTTCTGCTTTTGTTCAGCAGAGGAATAAAATCCTGCCGCCCTGCCATGGAGTTCTTGTTTCACAAATTTACGCAATCTTATACGGATATCAGGGGCTACCGAGGCTATCGATTACTTGCTATTGACGGTTCGGATTTACATATCGCAACGGACCGTGCGGACACGGACACCTATTTTCAAAGTCAAGCGAACATGAAAGGCTACAACCTGCTACATTTGAATGCAGCCTATGACTTATGCAACAGACTTTACGTGGATGCCATTGTTCAGCCACGAAGGTTGTGCAACGAGGGAAAGGCGCTGGCTGCTATGGTTGACCGTTCCCCGATCCAAGGCAAAACCATTGTTATAGCCGATCGGGGTTATGAAAGTTACAACAATTTCGCGCATATGGAACGCAAAGGGTGGAACTACGCATTCGGGTAAAGGATTTGGATTCCAGTGGTATTCTTTCGGGCTTACGTTTGCCCTCTAGCGGAGCGTTTGATATGGACGTTCATCTGACACTCACCAAAAAACAAACCAAAGAGGTCAAGGCTTACCCCGAGATTTACAAGTTCATCTCTTCTAAGGCTACCTTTGATTTTTTGGATTTACATGAATACGTGTTTTACCCGATTTCCTTTCGGGTTGTTCGTTTCGTCCTGCCGGGCGGCACTTATGAAACGGTCATCACGACAAAAAGACGAGAGTCCATCACCCAAGAGATTTTCGCAAGAATGCTCATGTACAATTTCGCTGAAATGATGACCTCGCACGTCGTCATTTCCCAAATGGATAAACGGCACCCCTACCAAGTCAACTTCACGGTTGCCGTTCATGTTTGTAGACATTTCCTGCGCTCACGGGATGATGAACCCCCGCCCGATGTAGAAGCACTGATCCGCAAAAACATTTTGCCGATTCGACCCATTCGCCCAAGGCAACAGAATATGCGCAAAATCCGGGAAATCAGCCGTTAGCTTCGTCTACAGAGTAGCATAATTCAGTTCATATGAACATTTTTTTAAGCGGATATTCCATCCGCTTGGTTTGCTGTACACTTTTTTCCATGTTTGCACCAAAAAAACAAACGGCACAGGGCTTTTCCACAAGCCGTTTCGAATTCATTTTTATTCCCAGTCTTGTCTTGAGCTTATCTTAATGAGAATGGCCAACCGGGCTGCTCTTTTTTATTTAGAGGCATCCCAAACCTCCATCAATTTAGTAACGGCTGCATTAATGACCTCAAACGGGATTCCATCCCGGGCTTCTGTTGATATCCCTTCAAGGAATGTATTGAAGAATGTGGTTAACATAGTTTTATCTGTAGTTTCGCTGAGTTCTCCATCCCTTACAGCGCGCTCAATACAAGCGTGAATTTTCTCCCTTGTCGAAGTCCTTTCCTTGGTCAATAGATCACGAATATGGGCGTTATCCGGAGAACAGGTGCTGGCAGACAGAACGACTAGACAACCCAAGGGATGCGACTCTCCGGTCTGCATTTTTGCTGAACTTCTTAAGGTTAATTCTATGGCTGTCCGTGGTGGAAGAGAGAGATTCGTCAGATTTGCCGATACTTGTCCAAAGGTAGCTAAATATCGTGCCAGCACTTCTTTGAACAGTGCATCTTTAGATTCAAACGCCGCATAAAAGCTGGCAGAGGAAATTCCGCCCATCGCTTTTTTCAGCTCCGATAAAGAGGTAGAGTCAAATCCGTATTCCCAAAATAACATCATTGCTGAAGCGACTGCTTCTTCACGATTAAATTGGCGTGGCCGTCCTGTTCTAACCATAGAGTAAGCTCCTTTCATTCTTTAATTATATACTAATCGATCCATAAGTCGTTGACAAGAGCGGCACGAATGTATAATATATGGAATGATCGATCCGCAAATATAATTAAGGAGTTGAATAAATGTCTAGTATTGAGCTTTCTAATAAAGAAAACAATCCTGCTGCAGTCTCTTCTGAGGCTTTTCCATGGCTGGGATTGCTCGCTTTAGCCATGACAGGATTTATCTGTATTATGACGGAGACGATTCCTGCCGGCTTGCTTCCGCAGATAAGCCGGGGGTTGCAAATTTCAGAAGCTATGGCCGGTCAGCTTGTCACTGTGTATGCTATTGGTTCCCTGGTGGCCGCCATTCCTGTTGCTATTGTTACTGGCGGGTGGCGTAGGCGGCCGCTGCTGCTGCTCGCTATCGCAGGTTTTTTGGTGTTTAACAGCATCACAGCCTTTTCGTCCAGCTATCCGGTTACTTTAGCAGCCCGGCTGTTCGCAGGCATATCGGCTGGAGTCCTATGGGGCATGATCGGGGGCTATGCGCTTCGTATGGTCCCAAGTAAACTAAGTGGGCGGGGGATGGCTGTTGCTATGGTTGGAACACCTATCGCATTAGCCATAGGCGTCCCTGCGGGAACCTTTCTCGGAAGCCTCATGGGCTGGCGTTCCGTTTTTGGAATCATGTCAGCGTTGACTGTGATCCTGATTGCATGGGTGCTATGGAAGATTCCAGATTATCCCGGACAGTCCAGTGATAAAAAAATCTCAGTTTATGGGGTGCTGACTACACCTGGAGTTATCCCCATACTTTTTGTAGTACTAGCCTGGATGACAGCTCATAATATTTTATATACTTACATTGCTCCATTTTTGGCTGCGAATGGACTTGGCGGCAGTGTCGGGACGGCATTGGCTTTCTTCGGCTTTGCAGCATTGGCGGGAATCTGGGTAACGGGGATGCTTATCGACCGCTGGCTGCGGAAGCTGGTTCTAATCAGCCTTGCGGCTTTTGCTGTTATTGCTATTGTACTGGGTTATAGCAGCAACCATTCTCATACGATCTATCTGATGGTGACGGTATGGGGGCTAACCTTCGGTGGAGCAGCAACACTTCTGCAGACAGCGCTTGCCAGGGCTTCCGGGGAGAGCAAAGTAGATATGGTAATGCCAATTAACACTACAGTCTGGAATTTGGCTATCGCTGCTGGCGGCACGGTTGGCGGCGTTTTACTCGATAAATTGGGTACAGGATCTTTTTCGTGGACATTATTTATTCTCTTATTCTTAGCACTTATCATTGCCTGGAGGGCCAAGAAACACGCATTTCCTCCGAAGTAACGCAGAACTTGAGGCGGCTTGTGGTGAGATTTTTACAGATAGCGACTGATAACCTCAATGCGCGGAGGAGTTCGCCCATCTTGAGATGATTGCGACCATGATCTATAAGCTGACTAAGGACGCCACGATTGAGCAGTTAGAGGCCGCTGGACTCGGTCCGAATTATGCGACACGCGATCATGCACTGTTCTATAACAACGCCGTAGGGGTTCCGTTTACCGCTACCTATATCGCCGGCCAAAGGCGATCCGCTGGCTGACTTATATGAGGATATTGCCGCCGAGGAGAAGGCCCGGGCTACATATCAGTGGCTGATTGATATGACGGATGACGTAGATCTGCAGGACAGTCTGAAGTTCCTGTGGGAGCGGGAGATTATTCATGCGATTCGGTTTAAGGAGTCGGTGCAGATATTGATTGAGGATCGGGATAAGAAGAAGGTATTCTAATTTCGTAGAGTGAGGTCAAACTGACTTCTTTATGCGATATCTACTTTCAGTTTCTAGGACATTTTGATTACAGCATATTCAAATTCTGCCCCTACCGTTAGGTGGGGCTATTTGATATTCGCGATGATGTTAGGCGACATAAAGCCTCGGATTTTCCTGGTCGTTTATAGACCCTGGTTTGTCCGAGGCTATTCGATAATTGGATCAGTGGCAGCGAAGCTACTAAAGATTTTCTTTGAAGAAAGCTTTTAGTTTTTCAACAGCTTTACTTACGGGCTCTGGCTTATCATACAAATCATAGTGGCTTGCTCCATCAACAATAAATAAATCTTTTTTCTTAGAGGCTGCTCGGCTATATAGATCGTGGCCGTCACGGTATGAACCAAATACTCCTTGTACGCCACCTACAATAATCTGTAAAGGCTGAGTCAGTAAAATGTCTGCCAAATGAAAGGCATCAAAGGCGATGATGGAGTCTACGCTTGTGAATTTCAATTTGTTCGGAGAGTTAGGGTGCTGGCCTCTTGGTGTTCTGTAGTAATCAACAGCTTCTACAAGGTCAAGCTCAGTCATGCCTGCTGCTTCTCTTTCGGTGTGACTGCCAGGCACCCACTCTGTAATAAGTGGCGCGGCTCCACGTGCTTCGGCAGTGCGTTGTTGGGCAACTTGTTCTAACATTTGGATCGGATCGTATTCACGATATCCACGTCCAATATTCGCGACAGAAACCGCACCAACGGCTTGGATGCGCCGCTCTGTCATTGCAGCATTTACAGCATATCCGCCTCCTGCGCAAACCCCTAATACGCCAATACGATGTGCGTCTACGCAATCTAGCGTAGTCAGGTAATCCACCGCAGAGCGAACATCTTCAACCCGTGCAGCGGGGTATTCGGCGTGAAGAGGTTCACCTTCGCTCTCTCCTTGATAAGATGCATCGAATACAATGGTAACATACCCTAGCTCAGCAAGTTTTTTTGCATAAATGCCTGCCGTTTGATCTTTACAGCTGCTGCCCGGATGAACACAGACAATAGCTGGGAGTTGCTTCTTCTCTTCAGCTTGCTCTGGTATATTTAAGATCGCCGCTACTTGCAGTCTATTCGCGGGGAACGATACCTTTTTTTGAATCACTGTCATAATTGTATACCACCCTTGTTATTTTATTACACTAGTGAGTTTTAATCGCTTTGTGTATACTTATGTTATTCTGAATGATCCGTTTATTCAATAACCACATGATGTGATATGAGTGTTATTACACATTCCGTTATATGTGTGTAGCAACGAGAGGAGGATTCCGGTGTGGAGAAAGTTGATCGAAGAATTGTGAAGTCCAGGCAGGCCATTCAAACGACCTTTTTGCAAATGTTAGTCAAGGAAGGGTTTGACGAGATTACGGTCAGAAATATTACAGAACAAGCCAATTTGGGCCGAAAGACATTTTACCTTCATTATGTTGATAAGTACGATCTGTTAGATAAGATTGTAGATGACCATATCGCGCAAATGAGAAAGATAAGTGATCAAAAAAAAGATTTGGGGATTTTAGAGGGCTCGATATTGTGGTTCTCGTATGTTGAGCAGCATAAACCGTTTTTCGCTGCTTTATTTAAAAGCAAACATGCTTCGGCATTTCGCAGTAAACTGCTGTTATTTACTACAGGCGAGATTGACAACAAAATTCATGAGGGCTCGCACCCCCTAATGGATAAGACGATTTTCTTGAAGTTTTTGGCAACAGCAACCATGGGTGTATTGGAGGCTTATGTACTGCAGGAAATAGATAGTGATATTGAAGATATAGCAAAGCAAGTGGTACAGTTATTCGAGAAGCTTATAAACTAAAATGCTTTTCTTTTCATGGTTTTATTGAGTTGGAGTTTCAGAATGTTGGATGATGTATAACCTCTCTGCGCAGAAGAGTTTGCCCATCTTGAGATGATTGCGACCATGATCTATAAGTTGATCAAGGACGCCACGATTGAGCAGCTGGAGGCCGCTGGACTCGGTCCGAACTATGCGACGCGCGATCATGCACTGTTCTATAACAACGCCGCAGGGGTTCCGTTTACCGCTACCTATATCGCGGATATAACTAATATTAGCGTCAACAGTCCCCCATCGAAATCAAAAGGCGGGGGCTGTTTGACGCTTATATTTATTTGCTATTGTATGAGAGCTGAGAGAAGTCTCCACAGAGGAACGACATACCATGGGACACCGTACGGATAACAAGAATAAGGGAATCAAATGCTTTTTTTTGCGGAGAGAAGAGATAAGACCGCGGATGCGGGCGAATTGATGGGCCTTTTGAGGAAGGGAAATAAATAAAGTTCTTACAAGCACAGCGATTGTGACAATGATTTCTTCTCGATGCTCCATCCAAAACAATGACTATAATTCTAAACCAATTATTCAAATAAAAAAGAAAATGGATCAGTTGAACTCAAGTGGTTTGA
Organism: Paenibacillus monticola; assembly: GCF_009664975.1. GTDB lineage: Bacteria > Bacillota > Bacilli > Paenibacillales > Paenibacillaceae > Paenibacillus_AQ > Paenibacillus_AQ monticola. Next base: position 920,589 of record NZ_WJXB01000002.1, on the reverse strand, counting down.
TGTTTTCTTCTTATCAATTTCTTTAAATGATGTTGTGAATCCTGCCGAAATCAGTATCGTTCCACAGAGAAATATCCAAATCAAAAGTCCTGTTACTATCCACATTAATTTTCCCTCCTCAAGATATTAAGGATACTTTATAAAGTGTACTTAATTAGTGTAGAGCAGAAGTTATATCTTGTCAAGATGAATCATTATGTTTGGAAGTCCATGACTTATTTTATAAAAAAGTTGTAAACTACCTGTACAGGCAGCAAAAGCAATATTATTATTTTTCATTTCGCGATAAACTTGTTTTATCTCATACAATCTCATAAAAAACTCCACATCTATTAGGGTATATAAATAATCTAATAGAGTGGAGTTTTCACTATGCGTTTGATCCATTTCATAATTAAATATACTTTATAAAGCATATTTAATTATAATGAGGTGTGTGGTATATATGGAGAGTCTTGGAGGCTCCAAGGTATTCTAGAGGGAATTTAAAAACGGAGAACTGTAGATACTAGTGGCAAGTTAATAGGTAGGGAGAGGCTTATGGAAAAAGCAAACGGAAATCTAGTTAAAGAAATCAATGTAAACAATGTTCGTGAAGCTATGAAGCAGATGGAAACCGCAACAAAGTCCCAATTGGCCGTGTTGACGAAACTGAGCGTAGTCACTATCAATTCGCTTATAAAGGAACTGCTCGACCTCGGCGAAATATTTGAAGATGAAACTGTTCCATCCAACGGAGGAAGGCCTGCATTAACCTATCGTTATAATTATGACTTTAGTCTGGCACTGGTCATTTATATGAACGAGAAGCAGGGGAAAGATGTGGTTTTAGCGACTGTGATTAATTTGCAAGAAAAAATTATAGTAAGAGAAGAACATAACATTCCACTTTTTGACCGCAGCCGTTTCTATGAAATGATTGATGTTATTGTCTCCCAATATCCTCGGATTAAAGTGATTGGAATTGGTATTCCTGGGCAGTCGGTAAATGGTGAAATTACAGTGAGCAGTCATGAAAAGCTGCAAGGCGTTCGAATGATCGAAGAGATACAAGGACAATTCGGATTGCCGGTTATACTGGAAAACGATGTGAATGCTGCTATAAGTGGATACTGTGCACGAAGAGAGTCCGTAGAGAATCAATGTATTCTTGGTGTTTATTTTCCGGAAACATCCCCTCCGGGTATGGGGATTTATATGGATAGAAAAGTAGTAAAAGGAAAAGATGGCATGGCGGGAGAAATTAAATTTCTTCCTATCGATGTTGATTGGAATAGTTCATTAAAGACAGAGGCATTTATAGAAATTGTCTGTACCATTATTCAAACTCTAAATGCTGTTCTTGCTCCGGATCAAATCGTGATATATCAGAGCATGATTGATGAAGACACATGGGCACGTTCATGGAAAGCTTATAAATCCAAACACTACATGGCTTCGTATGCAGAGATTATTCTTTTGGAATCGTTCCATGAAGACTTTGAAGCAGGCATGCGGTGGTTAACCTTAAAGGAACTGGAGCCCTCATTCTCTGTTTTTAAATAAAAGAAATAGCAGGGTTAGACTTATAAATCCAGAAGTGAATAACGACATCTCCGACGACTTATTTGAATACCATAACGTTCTTTTAGTCTTCTTATTAGGTTGTCTGGTGCGAATTAACAGAGGATTTGGAGAGGTTCATTTTCTATATTGGGGAGATACGGAATAGGGCTGCCTTATTTAAGTGTGAATGGTAATCGCAATGGGGAAGCTATATCAGAAAATGAGCTTGATTGAAGAAACAGAAGGCCTAAATTCAACCCACAGACGCAGGAATGAACTAATACAAATGGTCTAAGTTACTTCAAAATCTCACAATAAAAGGTCCGATTTCCACTCTATCAGAGAGAAATCAGACCTTTTTTCTTATCAGAAAAAAGGAAATAATAGTATAAATTTAAATGTAAATGGGAATATAGGTTCAATTACTTATAAGTGAATTATTTGTCTAATGACTGTAGACCTAAGTCTTTAAACTGAGCTGAATTTGTCGAAAAAGGAAGAATAATGGCTAATCGGGGGAATTAGAACTATATTTGAAAGAAATGTAATGGAAAATATAAACTTTCAGAAATCCCCACCGATAATGCTTGAGTTGAAGTAAGAATTGATAATAATGTTATTTTTTACATTAAAACAACTTATTTAAAATTCAGTTAATACAAAATTCCTATCCAGTGGTGATGAAGAAATGAGCGCTCCAGAAATGCTAACAAATCAGGTACAAAGAACCCCGCGTATTAAGCCGAATTACCCGGAAGGCGAACTTATTCTGGAGGATCCAGCCAGACCTTCGGGAAAACCGACATTTTCATGGCTAACTATATTAATCCCGCCAATCGGGATGTTGGTTATCGCAATCTTCATGTCTACGTTAACCAGGTCGTATACGATGCTAATATCTACGATGAGTATGACTCTACTAACGGTCATGGTATCAATCTTAAATTATACCTCTAGTGTCAAGAAGCATCATGAGCTGAATAAAAAGCTGGAAAAGAAATATCTCAACTACCTGTTTCAAGTCAGGAATGATTTACAAAGTGCTGCCAGCACGCAACGTGAAGCCTATACATACATACACCCGAGTATTTTATCCTGTTTAGAAATTGTCCGTAATAGGAGCAAACAGCTTTGGGAAAGAACAGCCATTGAAGATGACTTCCTGAATATCCGGCTGGGTATTGGGATTCAGCCTATAGCACTGCTGCCAACATTTAGTGCGAAGGCAAAAGCAATTGATGACGAGAATCTGCTTGAAGAGATCGCCAGCAAAATATGTGAAGAAATGTATTTTGTGAAAGATATTCCAGTCTACATTCCGCTGAGGAATGTGAATACGCTAGGAATATTCGGGAAGCGGCAAGAGGTGCGCGATTTTATTAATGCCACTATGGTTCATCTCACTACTCACCACGGATATGATGATGTAAGAGTGATCTGCGTTATGCCGCCTGAAGAGCTGAAGCACTGGGAGTGGCTGAAGTGGCTGCCTCATTCATGGAATAAGGATAGAAGCCTACGATGCTTGGCTACGAATTCTTATGAGGCATCCAAACTTGCTGATGAGCTGCTTCCAGAGCTGAGAAAGAGAGAAGAATCTAGCAAGAATAGTTATGGCCTGCAATCCTTACATACTCCACACTATATTTTTTTGGTGTTTGCTCCTGAGCTTTGGGAGAACACTGATATGATGAAATACTTATTGTCTAACAATTTAGGATCAGGAATTACTAGTGTTTTTATGTCGGAGAAGATTGATGTTGCACTTCCATTAAATTGTCAGGTTATTCTGGAGATTAAGGATAGCCAGGGCATGGTTCGGAAAGATATCAATCATCAACTGGGGCATTTGGCAGATTACTTTGCTGCCGATTCATTGGATGAAATCCATTCAGAGTTTTTTGCTCGTTCAATAGCGCCTTTGAGAATAAAGGAAGGGCAAAATAATAGCTATATTCCACCAATGGTTACGTTTCTGGAGAGCTTTGATGTTCAAAGTATTGACGAACTCAGTGTATTGGCACGCTGGTCAAAGAATCAGGCTAACCGGACGTTATCTATTCCCTTAGGGTTGGGGGCTGGAGGAAAGCTACTCTTATTCGATATGCATGAAAAAAGCTATGGACCTCATGGACTTGTAGCGGGTACGACCGGTTCAGGAAAAAGTGAACTGCTTCAATCCCTTCTGTTGGGATTAGCGGTTGACTATCATCCCCACGAGGTAGCATTTGTCTTGATTGACTACAAAGGTGGAGGAATGGCAAATGCCTTCCAAGGGCTTCCCCACTTGGTGGGAACCATCACCAATCTTGGCGGCAATCAGATCAATCGGGCCTTGGCTTCCATCAAAAGCGAGCTTCTGCGCAGACAACGCCTGTTCAGCGAAGCTGGTGTGACCAGCATTGACAACTACATCGTTCTTTACCGCAACAAGGAGGCAAAGCTTCCACTCCCCCATCTAATAATAGTGGTGGATGAATTCGCTGAACTCAAATCCGATCAGCCTGAATTTATGAAGGAGCTAGTCAGTGCAGCGCGGGTCGGAAGAAGCTTGGGGATCCATCTAATATTGGCAACTCAAAAGCCATCAGGTGTCGTTGATGATCAAATATGGAGTAACTCGAGATTTAAGTTGTGCCTGAAAGTACAGACGCCGTCAGATAGTCAGGAAATGTTAAAGCGACATGAGGCGGCAGAGATTAAAGAAAAGGGGCGAGGGTTTCTGCAAGTCGGAAATAATGAGATATTCACCTTATTTCAATCCTCGTGGAGTGGGGCGCCGTACCATGCTGGTTCATCCAATGAGGAGGATACACTCCAGATTGAAGTTGTTGCATTAGACGGCGAACACAGAGCACTGATTCCTAAAGAGAGAAAAAGCGATGACACTGCTGTATTGAGCCAGCTGCAAGCAGTGGTGGATCATATTGCTGCCCTTTCTCATGAACAATCCATTGGAGAGGCCTTCCAGCTATGGCTGCCGCCTCTTCCAGAGAACCTTGCGTTGGAAGAGGTGTTGGATGCGGTGCGGATTTGGAACGGAGAGCTGTGGCAGCAACCAGTTGATAATCTTACTGCAACCGTTGGAAGGATAGACAACCCTTCTGAGCAGGAACAATACAATCTGGATATTAATTTTAATCAGAATGGTCATCTGCTGGTGTACGGAGCGCCAAGCAGCGGAAAGACTACACTGTTAAAAACGATTATCATGTCACTTGCCCTGAAATATGATCCGGAATATGTGCATTTTTATATTCTGGATTTCGGTACAAGAACCCTGGGAGTCTTCTACGAGCTTCCACACGTAGGAGATATTATTTTTCCTGAGGACGAACAGAAGCTGGGCAAACTACTCAGTTGGCTCCTGTCTCAGTTGGAGGAGCGCAAACACAAGTTCTCCCAACTTGGGATTAGTAATCTGGTCTCTTATTGTACGGCTACAGGTGAAAAGGTTCCTTACATAGTTATTCTGCTTGATAATTACACAGGATTCTCAGAGGCTTACGATGATCATGTACTAGATCTGGCCAAGCTGGTGCGCGAAGGTGGGAATTATGGTATTTACTTTGTGTTCGCAGCCAATGCCGTTAATTCATTTCCTTACCGGATTAGCCAGAATATTAAGCAGGCACTTGTGTATCAAATGTCTGACAGAATGGATTACTCAAGTATTCTGGGAAGAACAGAAGGCATGGAGCCGACCAATACGGTAGGGCGAGGGTTGCTTAAAGATACTCGAATCTTAGAATTCCACACCGCTCTGCCGGTAGCAGCTAGTTCAGATGATCAGATTGCTGTAGGAATCCGTCAGATCAGCTCGCAGATGAAGGCTGCTGCAGGGGACCTTAATCCTATCGAAATTTCAGTAATCCCTGAGAAGTTATCTCTTGCTGAACTTCTGGAGCGGGCAAACCAGAAGCGTGGAGATAGAATTAATGATTGTCAAATGCCAATAGGGCTCGACTGGAATACCACTATACCGATTGAAATCGATGTGAAGAAGACTAGCAACTTTCTCATTTCCTATGTAAATCAGTCGAAATTGGATCTTAGATTCACGTCTATTGTCCAAACACTGCATGAGTCGATGGATCAAGTAACCAAGGAAATCTATCTGTTTGATAGCGGTGGGGTCCGACTGCCGAAATTAAGTAAACATCAAGCGGTAACGAATTGCATGAGTACAGCGGAAGAATTCCTAAGCTTTACACAATCAGTAATAGATCAGCTTCAATTAAGGAAGAATGATGGCCGGCAGGCCTTTGCCGCTGCTTCAATACCTGAAGAGTTCGATGAAACCAACTATATTCTCAGTAAATACCCGTTGCTCGTTATAGTGATTCCTCAGCTCAAATCCGCTTTTGAATTAATGGAAAATGATTCGCTGGATCACTTAGAACGGATATCGAGATTTGGCTTTGGCCTGGGTGTGCTTCTTCTAGTTGGCAGCAATGTCCAAGAACTGAACAAGATGCAGCTTATTACCGCTCTAGCTAGTGAACTGATTAATAGCGGGAATGCATTGCTAATCGACGGAAGACCTAACGATCATGTATCCTATACGCCGCTATTGGAGGGAATGGAATACCATGAGCTGAACCAAGTGATGGGTGAGGGGGAAGCAATGTTATTAATAGAGGGTACCTATACACGTGTCAAATTGATAACAGAACTATAGACAGCAGGTGCAGTAGCTATGAAGCCAGAGCGGGAAGTTTTTGAATTACAAGCTTTAGAAATTATATATTTGACAGCCCTAACTGGGGGGAACGGGTTTCCGGGCCTTATGATTGATTTGGAAGGCGAATCGGAACTCAAGTTGCGTTCCCTAATGGATGCTCAGATGAGGGCTCTTGAATTAAAGGGATATGTAGAGATTGATTTTATGGGAAGGGCCAAAGTTAATGAATTACTTCATAAATGTATTGGAATTGGGTCCAACTGCGACTCTTATTTCTGCCAGTATGGGCAAACGAATCAAGAAGTACATAGGACTTATTATTTTATTCAGGACGAATATCGTTTTGAACTGACACATCATCCGGAAACCAACATCTATAAGATGCAAGAAATATATGGTCTGCATGAGTTTATGTTTCAGGTCATTGAGCGGTTTCCATTAGTGCAAGACAGGGATAGCCATGAAGCTGCAATTGAAGAACAGCATCTTGGAGAATGGGTGGAACTGTCACTTCTAGAAGGGGCGGTCATCTCCTCAATCGCGGAAATCCAATGCCGCAGCGAGGAAGCTCATATTATGCGTGAACTGGTGATGCTGATTCATGAGGGACAAATGTGGGCGTTGCAGCGTGCTCCTGAAGACCAAATCAGCCGAATTACTATGACTCTAGCAACGGCGATAGAAGAACTATGTTTATGGCTACAAGTAGAGTAGCTTTCACGGGGAGGAGCAGAAGATGACAGCTGCACTAACAACTTTTGTGTTTAAAGGTGAGGTAGAGAAAGTTATAGATTTGGACATTTCCCTCTCTATTTCAGCGGGGGAATGTCTGGAACTATTGAAGAGCGTGCATTGGCTTCCGGATCACTGGAAATTTAGATGTGAGGTCAGCAGTACTGGTGAGGAGTGGACGGAGCTTGAGCATCACGTTGTATTAGCTGAGGTTATCCAGGGAGACGGAGCCATTATTCGGATTTTGCCCTATTGAGTATATGGATTTGTAAAGGAGGATACCTATGAAAAGTGTACATTTAGTCTGTTCCCCTGAACTCATTTTGCTTCTATCCCGAACACTTGAGAATGAAGGATATGTGATTTCCGGTAAACACTCAACTCTACATAGTTTTATTAGCGGTTTTAGCAGTAAGGAAGTAGACCCCTCTTCCATAGTCATTATGGAGGGAGGTGCAGGATTAGGCACTCCGGTGAGGTCGGCTGATATTATCGGGTTCATGACACTGATCCGCAAATATCTGAAAGCTACTCGGCTAATTGTCCAATTGGATCCTGCGCTGCAGACGGATATTGAATTTATACGTGCCATGGTGAACATGAATATTCACGATCTTCAGTTCACAACTGAATTTCGGGGCGACGATCTGCTGAACTGGATCAGGGAGAAGAAAACAACAAGGGATTACTACAGTATTCTCGGTAAAAAGAAAGGCCTTTTCTCATTTAGAGGGTCATCAGCGTCAAATACTCCAATACCAACTGTAGAGGAGCCCGTATCTGCTCCGGCGAGGCAGGTGGAATCACTTACCCGTCCACAGTCTGCTTCGGGACCCAAATCGAATGCAACTGCTGCTGGCGGATCGGTACCATCAAGACCAAGACCGCCAGCCAGGACAGAACCGCCAGCTATATCCGATGCAGCGATTCGTGAGCGCTTGGAACAGATGATACCCCAGGAGGTTCCCGCTGCATCAGCGGTGGGAGGGAGAATTCTCGGCGGCCATGTGCCGCTCGTCATCGGCATTTGCGGTGTTGGCGGCGAAGAGGATGTGGGAGCAGCAGCTTTCTTGTTGGCGGCAAGTCTTGCAGACTTGGGTTGGAAACCGCTAGTATGTGGGGATGATCGACCTGAGATCAGCTCTCTCGAACAAATTGTATTTGACGGTGAGAAGGAGGACTCCTCTTCTAATATGTTCGAGTATGAAGGCGTAACGTTTTACCGGAGAGGTTACTCGTGGGACATCTCTGAACTGCTGGCGAGCAATTTCACTCATATTATTCTCTGGGTTGATATTCATCATGAACGAAAAGGAATCAGTGGGCTGGAGCTCTGGTGGAACTCGCAAATCCCCATGATGGTGGGGAACGGGGCAATGTGGAAGTATGAGCTGCTCAAAGAGAAGCTGAATACCCTTAATCCCTTTGAACGCAAACGGTGCAGGCTGCTGCTGGAAAATGGGCATCAGGAAGTGCTGCAAATGCTGAAGAAGGATTTTGTAGAGATACAGGCAACCTTGATTCCCGTACATCAAGATCCACTCTATCCGGATAAAACAGCTGTCGAATGGGTGATGAGGCTGCTGTCTATCCAAAAAAAGCTTTTTCGCAAACAGACGCTGCTCTGGGGAATAGCGGGTGCTGTTCTATTTGTCACTTTGTTACTAATCGGAATCGGATTCTCTTTTGTTCCGGAAAGCCGATAATTCAACATTTGGAGGCTGAATATGAATTCAGGAACGGTTAGAGGTATTGCTTTTGATTGCCATAAATTATTGCCTCCAGCCCAGGAGTGCAGTGACAAAATGACTGGGGCTATCGCAGGATTGTCTGATTATTGGGTCGATTTAGGCGGGGAAGAGTTTAAGCAACACTGCGGGGAATGGATTAAGAAAATGAACTTATTCAAGGAAACCATCGCACAGATTGAATCTGGAATGCTGAGATATGCAGATAAATTGCAGGTAGAGGAAGAACGGGTGGAGGCAGCAAGAGTTAGGGAAGCTCAGAGACAAGCCAATGAGCGGGCTGCAGCAGCGGCAGCACCAAAAAAGACAGGCAACATTAAATAGGGATGGAAATGAGGTCATGAAGTGGCAGTACGCAAGAGTAAAAAAATATTGAGATATTCGATTATTTCAGGTTGTCTTGTTGCCGTCATTACATCGGGTGTATGGTTTGCAACCTATCGACACTACAATGCAAAGCTTATCGATGAACGGGTATCTTATGAAGAACAGCTAACGGATAAAGACGAGGTTCTGCAGCGTTATATGGATCAATCCCAAACCGCTTATGTGCTTGTATCCTCCAAGCTCGCAGGAGAAGCAATCACGGAATCGGATGTTATGGAAGAGAAGCTTCCTAAATTTTCGTCTCCTGACAATTTGATCAGTGAGTCCAAATTGATTGTAGGCAAATATCTGAAAATTGACGCTATGCCTGGTACAGCATTAACTACTGAGATGGTACGGGATGAAGAGAGGTTGGACCCGTCAGAACGGAAAGAAGAGACACAATACATCAAGCTTCCGCTTCGTTTGACTAAACGGGATGTCGTAGATATTCGGATTGTTTTTCCTAATGGTGAAGATTACATAGTCGTTGGAAAGAAGTCGCTGGAGGATGTGGATCTGGCGAATCAATATACATTTTTTAATGATGATGAAGAAGAGATGCAAATGCTGCAGGCAGCGCTTGTAGATGCTTATATTAACAATGCAGAGTTGTACATGAAACAATACGTAGAGCCAGAGCTGCAGCCTGAACCGGAGGCCAATTATGTACCCAACCTGGATGTATTAAGAGTAATTAAAGATAATCCGCTAATTATCGATCAGGCAAAATGGAGCCTTGCTGCGCAAATTCGGACTGAACTGGAGAAGCGCTTGGAAGCTATCAAGGATGGCAATGAAATTCATGTTGGAGCCCAGGCTCCAAGTGGCAGCGGAGTGATCGAAAGAAAGGCTGTACAGGGATCTACTGCGGTTGAAGCGGACAATAGTCAATCCGTGAATGGCATTATAGATCAAACTAATCAAGTGCCGGTCGATTCAAGTGTTGATAAGGGTTCACCCGAGGTACAAGGTAATACCACAACAGATGATAGCTTGCTGGAAGGAGAGTGACAGACTTGAACATTGTTGTCGCGGGGGAGTGCGAGAAGCACGACTTTATGCTTGTAGCAGCTGTCTTATTGAAGAATTATTTCAACAATGAAGTCATGATAATATCGGACAACAGCAGACATTATCAGTATTTTGAAGGAGAAGTATCCGGTGTGAAAATAGCGGATTCTTCAGCAACCGTGAAACCGGAAATTGTTCTATACGATTGGCATCACGGTTATCCGGAAGGTCTTGAAGACGAGGTTGTGGCTTATGCAACAACCTATGAACGTCAAGCTATGGAGAATGTGGATCTGCTGCTTAATCAGAAACGTATGCCGGCTGTATTGCTTGTTATTGAAGAAGAATGCGGTCTTGGATTGAAGTATATTGACAGATATTATCCGGTGATTTCTTCCCAAATCAGTTACATCAGCAGTCCGGAGAGAAAGATAGATTGGGTTCATGATGGAAGAGTAAATCTCAAGGTAGATAAAGATTTTGCCGAAGCTGTAAATGATTTTTTGGTGGAATTCTGCAATGTTCCAAAGGTTGACATCAAGAGGCTGTGGCAGTATGCAAGGAAACGGGGGTAGTTAATGTGCTTGTAGCTTTTTGGGGACCTGCCCATGGACAGGGAAGAACTACTTCGAATATGGCGGCTATTGCGACAACAATAGCGCTGGATAATCATATCCGAGTGTTAATGACACACACGCATTTGGAACAAGGGGCACTGGAGTATGTATTTGCCCAGACAAGACCGCCCGCCCAATCTACGCGTACTTCAGGTGGGATGGATGCAATCGAGAGACTAGTACAATGTGGAATGCTTACTCCTGAGGGGATTAGAGATCATGCGGAATCCATTCTTAAAGACCGTTTAGAAATGTTGGGGGGATCAACTAGCAAAGAGGGGCAGGCCACCAAATTGCTCTTGCCGCATATTTTTAAGGATTATAGACGGTTTTATGACTTGATGTTTGTGGATATTTCCTCTGAGGATAACCTGGAGGTGATCTCACTGGTTATGGAGCAAGCGGATCTGGTTGTTGTTAACCTGAATCAGAATCGGGTGAATCTTGATTCGTATTTCTCGAAGAATAACACAGTACCTATTCCAGCGGGCAAACCGGTTCTGTACTGTCTGGGCTCCTATGAGAGCAGTTCCAGGTTAAACAAGGACAGAATCATTAAACAATATGATCTTAAGAAAAAAGAGATAGGTTATATTCCGCACCATATCCGTTACATGGATGCTCAGAACGAGCAGCAAATTGTTCAGTTTATGCTGAAGGCAAGAGAGGCTAAATCCCGTTTTCTAGAGTTTAGTGAAGATGAATACTTTACCGGAGCGGTGCGCCATATGGGACAGCTAATTCTTCAGGCACTGGAAATCTCTCCCGTATCAGAATTGGATGATGATGATGATTAATCTGATCCTTATATTGGTTGTCTTGATCGCAATCGGTGTGTTTGTATTCTTGTGGCTTAACAGACATAAAGAATCGGCTCCATCGTCCAATCAGTTGAAATATGATATGAATGAAATTGTGCTTTTTATAAGACAGGCCTTTGAGGAGATTATGGCCTCCTCTCTTTATGAAGGAAGCCCGAATGAGGTTGAATATAATCGCCGTAAGGCTCGCCGGAGGGAACTGCAGAAGGCACTTAGAAGCTGTATGCACGGAGATTTATCAGCTAAGAAATACGTGAAATTATATATGAAAGATCTGCTTGTGCAAACCTATGGGCTGGATGAGAGCAATGTGGATAAGATTATAAGCTTCAGTCAGACTACAAGGCTTACTTCACAGGATTGCTTCGATATTCTACTTCATGTCTTTAAGAACACACATGGGCAAGAAGCGTTCAATGTGATGGTAGGCAAATATAATCTCGACACACTTCACAGACTGTCTGATGGCTCCAAGGGCTACCAGATTACTGAAGAGCAGATTCGCAGCATCTACAATGCCGAGAAACCAAGACTGTCTGTTCAGGATAAGATTGAAATTATCGTGCAGCGGGCTTATCAGGTGTATAAGGGGCTTGGAGTGATTGACGAGCTTCGGGACCAGAACATTGACGGTATTAATGGAGGAACAAGCGGTATGCCCCCGGATGTAGTGCAAACGACCGACTTCCTGGAATATACAAAACAGCAGCATCTAATTCCACAATCGTATGATGCTGTGTGGACTTTTTACCACGGGAAGTCGCTTCATCTGGAATTTTTAAGCTTTGGTTCGGAGCAGGAGCTTAAGCGAGTCTGCCAAAATATTTATGGGTTCGGAAATCCGGGACAACTAAATGAATCCAAGGGTTATATCATTAATGATATGGCTGATGGCAGTCGGGTAGTGGTTGTTCGACCCAAGATGGCAGAAAGCTGGGCCTTTTTTGTCCGCAAATTTAATGACTCATTGGTGGAGCTGGATCAGCAGATTCTGGATCAAGGCGCACCACTTGCGATAAACATGCTTGTGTTTCTTATCCTGGGTCATCAGGTAACAGCAATCACCGGCAGACAAGGCTCAGGGAAGACAACACTTCTAAAGGCAATGATTAAATATATAGATGCCAAGAACATTCGTATACAGGAGAGTTCATTCGAAATCTGGGCTAGAAAAATGTATCCGAGCAAAAATATTTTATCGTTCAGAGAAACACCTACAGTAAGTGGACAAGACGGTCTGGATGTACAAAAGAAAACCGATGGAGCAGTGAATATCGTCGGGGAAGCGGCTACCCATAGTGTTGTCAGCTATGTTATTCAGGCCGCCCAAGTAGCCTCCGAATATACCTTGTTTACCCATCACGGTAAAACCTTGGCTAACCTGGTTAGCGCTCTGCGCAACAGTCTTATCGCATCGGGAGCCTTTAGCAACGAGAAGATTGCTGAGATGCAAGTGGTTGAAGCGCTCGGATTCAATGTTCATCTGGTGCTGCGTGCAGGCAAAAGATACATCGAACGGATTACTGAGATTATACCGGCTGACTCCCAGTTCGAATATCCGCAGCATTACAAAGATCCGGAGAATATAGCGGATAAGCTGGATGCTTTTATGGATACGATGACCGAATACTTTGGCCGGATGACAGACCGGCGTTCTTATGAATACAAGGATATCATTGTGTGGGAATCCGGAGAGTATGTGGCCAAGCATCCTATCAGCAATAGGAAGATTGAGGAGATGCTGAAAAATATGGACTCAGACGATGCGGTGCAGTTCGAAGCCTTCCTCGGAGAGTATTGGGGGCAGTCCGCATGAGTCTACAAACGATATCGTTGATTATTTTAGGATCATTGACAGCTGTGCTTGCACTGCTGCTTATCCTGCTAAGCATTGTGCAGAGTAAATTAAAGGGCACTCAGTACCAGGAGCAAAGACGCTTGAAAGCCCTGCTTCCATCCAGAAAAAAAGAACGAAGATGGATAGAACAAGCTCAGAAGGCATACCCCATCTTGGATGAACTGCCGCTGGTAAAAAAACTGCTTCATCAGATGCGCGCACGTCTTACGATGATCCATGCTGGCAACGAAATCATGATCAGAGGCCGCGCGGCTGCGCTGACCCTGATGATTATCACCTGTATTATTGTGATATCGCTGCTCTCTTTACTCTGGACCTCTTCCTGGATTAGTCGTGCGACCATTATGCTGGTCTCCATTTATCTGGGAGGTATTCTTAGTGACCTCTTTATTAGCCGTCTAGTTAAGCAGATGTTATATGACCAATCTTCAATGATTCTAGATATCCGTCATGAATACCACCAGACGAATATGGTGCAGGTTAGTCTGGAGAATGCAGCAGAACGTTCGAAACCCATAGTAGCTTTACATGCCCGACAGATTGCAGGGATTCTGGCAGCTGTTGATCCGGAAGATGAGCTGCAACAATATTATGAGATTGCTCCCAACCGCTATATGAAACAATTGGCAGGGGTGAGCTTCAAAATAGGTGAATATGGGGATGCCGATATCCATAAAGGCGAGAAATCAATTTATTTATCTATGCTCGGCAATATCAGAGAAGAAATCCATATGGACATTAATCGGCGTGAACGTATTGATCGATTGCTATACGGTATTGTATTTGTGGCTATTTCACCAGTATTTATGTTGGACCCCATCCGTAACTGGGCGGAAAGTATGTTTCCGATTGTCGCCAATTATTATAATTCGGCTTGGGGAATGTACTCATTAATCTTGCTCTATTTGACTTTTGTTATCTCCTTTGTTGCCTTGCGGATTCTTAAGGGAGTAGACGAAGATACCAAGGCGATCAAAGATGAAGGCAAATGGTTAAAGCGGGTCTTGAAGAACAAATGGATATTTAAGGTGATCGACAGGGTGACTCCAGGGGAGCATGAGCCCGTCTATTTCAAGGTTGCCAGTAAACTTAAGGAAGCCAATTCGGGGCTTTCGCAGCATGCCTACTATTTACAGAAAACCATGGCTGCTGTGCTAGCCTTTCTGTTGATCGTTATTATTCAATTTTCCATACATGAGAATATCAAACATAATATTCTGCATCCCAACGAAGAAATTATGACAGGCGGCAATCAAACAGAATCTCAAGTGATGTTGAGTAAAGAACGGTATGCCTTTGAGGAATCATTGATTGGAGAACTGGTCGCCAAAGACCTTTCTCCTGATCAGATGGGCACGTTTATTCAGGAAAGAACGGAGAACAAGCAGTTTCTCCAGGCAAATCTGGATGAGAATACTTATGCCACACAGCTTATGCAGCGTGTAGAGCATTATCACGAGGAGTATTACAAATGGTATGAGCTTCTACTCGCATTTGCGCTGGCGGTAGCGAGCTTCTATTTGCCAGATATATATCTGGTGATCCGCACGCAACTAAGAAAATGGGAAATGCAGAATGAGGTGGATGGCTATAATACGCTTTCTATGATGCTGTCTCAATTTCCCAATATGAGCGTATTTGAAATGATTGAGTGGCTGCACCGGTACAGCTACATCTTTGAGCGTCAGCTGCTGCGCTGCATGCTGGACTATGAAGCGGGAGCATGGAATGCCATTGAGAATCTGAAGGAGGATGCCCGCTTCGTACCGCTTGAACGGTTGGCTGACCGCTTGCAGGTAGCAGCGGATCTAATCCCGGTGAAGAAGGCATTTGATGATATGGACGCGGAGAGAGCCTTTGCCATGGATCAACGCAAGGAACACTATGAGAAGGTAATCAGCAGGAAAAGTACACTTGGTAAAATATTCGGGTTCTTGCCGATGCAGGCGACGTTCACCTTATATTTACTGCTTCCCTTCGTTTATATGGCCTTCCAGCAGCTGGGTGACTTGACTGTTGTGACTGGCAAAATGTGAAGGAGATACAGGCATGGAGAATATAGCAAGCTTTCTAAAAACAACGGTATCTATTCTGATCACACTGGCCATTATTTCATCCGGGTTGTTCCTGTGGGGGAAGACACAGCCTGTTGTCGAGTTGGCGAACAGTCAAGCGGCAGCACAGGCCAGGGAACTCTCGGAACAGCAATATTCAGCATTTGATAACCAGCTTGTCAGCGGTTCACAGATCTTGACGGCTTATCGGCGTTATGAGTCCCAGCAGGGCTTCTGTTTGTATATAAAGAGACCTTATACAATCGCTGAACAGTACAGGGAATTCAGTATGAAGCCCAGCGGGAAAGGGAACTGCCGGGCATTTGATTATTCCAGTGGGAAGTTCAAGGACGGGGATGCTTCCAGTTATATAAACGAAGATGATATCACTTATGCGGGCGACTATTACATCAGTCCTCAGTCCAGATATAGAGCGAAGCTGGTAAAAGATAATAATGATCGGATCGCAGCCATTTATTTCAAAGCGGAGTAACGGACGTCAAGGTCAATAGAATATGAATAAGCTTCAAATAAAGTGAGGAGGAAACATCATGGAGAATATCTCGACTGGACTTAAATGGGTTATCGGCATCATTGTTACCATCCTGATTATCGCCGCAGGTGTAAGTATTTATTTGGTCATCAACAACTACTTCATCCGTGCTCAGGAGCAGACTCTGGCCCAGACGCAGATGATTAATCAAGCGGAGTTTAACAGCTACGATAATAAGGATGTCTCCGGCCAAGATGTTATCAATGCGGCGATGCGGTATAAAGGGCGTCCGCAGTTCGCGATTAAGATTTATACAGGGGAAAATGAGACTCGAGGATTTTATGCGGAGAATACGTATGGAGCTAAATATAAAGTTCCAACTACTGGGTTCGTGGATTTGACATCAATAGGTGAAGAGGAAGTTAAGAGTGTTTCTGAAATGCTGGATATAACGGATTCTGACGATTTTAATGTCAACACTCTAGGTGTTTTCAAAGCCAAGATTTATAAAGATCAGAATGATGAGGTTAGATTGATTGTATTTAAACAATAGTAATAATTGATAGTAGTTTCTGTCTTTTGCATAATACCTTTAAAAAGGAGAACAGGGTGAGAAATACATGGAGAATATTTCGACTGGTTTAAAGTGGGTGATTGGCATTATTGTCACCATTCTTATTATTGCTGCTGGAGTTAGCATTTATCTAATCATCAATAACTACTTTATCCGTGCCCAGGAGCAGACTCTTGCCCAGACTCAGATGATTAATCAAGCGGAGTTCAACAGCTATGATAATAAGAATGTATCCGGTCAGGATGTGATTAATGCGGCGATGCGTTATAGAGGGAGACCACAATTCACAATAATTATTAAGACAGGTGTAAACAAAGCAGGATTTTACGCTGAGAATGCTTATAGTACTTACTATAAGCTGGCTATACCACAGAACGGGGAAACAGCAGCAGAACCAATTAATTATAGTGTGAAAAATGGTTCTGCAGAAGCTCATAGTGTATCGGAAATGCTGGACCAGAGTGAAATCAAGAGTACGAATATCGGAAATTTCAATGTGAATACTCTTTCGATTTTTAAGTCTACAGTCATCAGGGACAAGAACGGCGAAGTTCGAATCATTGAATTCGACCAGAACAAGGCTACTAAATGAGAACTAGCACTCAGTTTCTACTAACTCTCTTTGCCTGGATATTGTTCGCTATAGGCGGCTTTACGTTTCTGCGGCTGGAAGGGGAAAACGCTGTTCAAGCACGGCAGCCGGTGCAACCTACAGTTGCATCGGCGCCTTATACAGGCACAGGCGATTTGAAGAAAGTCAATGGTGAACAAGTGATCGGTATGATCCCTTCGGCACTGGAGGGAGACTATATTTTATATATTGATGGCATTGTGATTAATATGGAAACAGATCTTACAGCAGTGGATTTGCGCGGAGTTCCTGGTGGTGCTTATCAGTTAAGCATCACGCGAACAGATGAGATGATTACGAAAATCTTTGCCACCCGCTAAGAAAGGAGGACCCGTCGTATGGCAGATGCACTGAAAGGGGTAATCGTCGTTATTTTATTGGTATTCGCTTTCGGGGTGTATCCCGCATACCGTCAATCTGAAGTCGTGGAGAGAAACACCAAGCTCGCGGCTAACGCAGCAGTGGTAGAGTTCGTGGATACGGTTCGTGCTAAAGGATATGTGGATGTGAACGACTATAGGTTGTTTTTGCACTCACTGGATGCCTCATACGGCGTTTTCGATGTACAGATGGAGTACTACAAGAAGGAATTACAGCCATTATATATAAATCCTGATGATTACTCGACATTCCAGGACAGTTTCAGTGTCAGGTATGACGGCTACTTCAGTAAGGATATTTTGGATGTGTTGTATCCAAATTCCACACTATCTGAGGATAATCCTGGCAGACGATTCACCATGCATGTGGGTGATTTATTTAATGTCCGGCTTGAATCCGAAGGCACGACCCTTGCTTCACGAATGCGTTCGTTTCTTTTTCACAGTGAGCTAATTCCGGTCAATTTGAAATACGGGGGAATGGTGCGAAGTGAAGCCCCTTAGTGTATTACTCATTTTTCTGATACTCGCGATTCCGCTCGTTCTTATCAATGATACTAGAGAAGACCAACGTATCTTTAATCAAGACCTTTATAAACGGTATTCGGATGATTTTCAGGCCGCAGTGGATGATGCTGGAGACTATATGTCGCGACTGGAAATGCAGCCGACTACAACAGCAGTGCATTATGGACGAGAACGTCAGCTGCAGCTGGATCAGGATGTATTGAATGTGTTCTACAGTAATCTGGCTATGAAATTTGGCTTGGAGAACAATCAGAACGAAATGAACAATTTGAAGCTGCATATGCCAGCACTCGTGTTATTCGGTTATAACGGCTACACCTTGATTACTCTGGATGATACGGCAAGCACTACTGGAAGCAAAGAGCTTAAGCCGGCGAGTTGGCCTGAGCGTCCCTACTACTATAAGCTGCAGAACGGTAATCTGCTCTATTTCACTTTGGATGACAACGCCCGGGTATATGATACAGGCTCCAATGAATTTTATGAGGGAGAGTATGCAGCGCTGGCGGCAGAGACTAGTCTCTCCCCTTTAACCTCCATAGAACTATTTCACGAGGTGCGCCAGAGTACGATAACTTCACTAGTTGAAAAAGATTTGGCAACGGCAATTAACAGGCATCTGGAACTGGTGAAACGTATGGATTTGTCGGTTCAGTTCACCTTACCCCGCGGACTGCAGGAGCAGTCCATACAGGATGTGGGGATCATGGCTTTTATCCAAGGTTATCCTCTCCCTGGTGGTGAGCTTCTGGATGCTTATTCATTAGGCAGCGGTGCGGTCATGAAGCGCAAGATTCTGGTAGGAACCAAGAATTCTGCAGGAAGACATATTGCATACGGGGAAAGTTGTGTGCCAGCTGGGGCTGTTGTTATTGAAAGCCTGTTTGATCCCGAGGAGGCTGCACGGAAAGGGTATTTTGTTGAGGATTGTGCGGTCAGGTAAGCTGGGGAAATTACATTTTAAGGACTCCGGTTGCTTGAACTAAAAGGTGAGTATTCTTGCGGAATATTTCATGAACCGACGTATACCGAACGATACATACGGTGGTGTGTGAGGTCGGGGCTTGTCGCCCCCTCCTACTCGATTTAGATGCAAGCTGGGGGAAGCACATGTCTGTAAAGAAGCTAGTATTCAAAGAAGATGAAGTCGAGCGCTTGCGCACGAAAATGGGGTTACTTAGTCAAGATACCAATCATCTATACCTACAGTTTAAAGGTCAGGCTAACAACTGGGGCGGTATTCCACTAGGCCAAAACTTGCTGCAGGCGCAGGTGCTGATCAACGAACTGACGATGGAGGCTGAAGAGCTTGAAGATATCATTCGTCTGGCCGTAAAGGGTGTACAAGGCGTTCAGGAAGAGAACAAACGGCAGATGAATCAGTTGGCTCAGCAGTTCAGCGCTCTTGGCGGTATGTTCGGGAGGCTTGGGGGAGGTAGTGCAACCGGGCGGATTACGATTCCGCCCTTTGTCCAGAAGGCGGCCACGAATCTAATCTCCTCGATTGCCGCACTGCTGGGCCGGGATGAGCTGAATAGTGATCCTATGGTCAAGAAGCTCCAGGATATTATTCAAAAATCCGGTCTGGGAACCATAGACAGTATAGCGGCGCAAAGCAAGCTTAAGGATATCTACGAGGCGCGGGATCAGATCGCGAAGGCGCAGACGGCCTACGAGGTGTATGAGGCATTTGGAAATAAAACGCAAATGGACGCGATGCACAAGCTGGCCGAAGACGCACGGGCGAAGCTGGAATCCATGGGTATAGACGAAGTCCAGTATCAGACGGGGAAGGATCTAGGTGTCTATTACAAGCAGCCAGCGGTTAGGGCGTGTGACTATGATCCGTCGATCACGACAAGTAGCGTACCGCTGATGCAGGATGAGTCGTATCTGCTGCTGCTGCGAATGGCAATGGAATCAGGAGATCAGGGGGGCTGGGCAAAGAGTCAACTGGACGGAAAAAGATTGGAGATTAAGTTAGCGGAGGCTGGGAAGATCGTTGCGGCACAGATCGCGGCAGAGAAGCGGCTGAATGGTCCGCCGCTGGAACTACCGGATGGGACGCTGATTACCGCGAAGAACAAAGAGAATGAAATAACCTTTAATTATTTTAAAACGCATGTTTCTGATCCCAAAGAAACGAATCAGGCATTGGCATACTATGTATGGCTGGAAGAAACCTATGGAATGACCGAATGGCGGAAGAAGGTCGTGCAAGCGGATGCGGTAACGAGCGCATTTGTAGGAGCAATTATCGAAGAGACGGTTATGGGTGTAGTGGATACGGCAAAGTTAGCGTTCAACTTTGTGGTAGATCCGCAGAAGACGACGCAGGACATGGTGGATAAGGCCACCTATTTGATGAACCATCCGGAAGCACTGCTCGAAGCAGCCCGGACGGTATACCATAACTTTGATGAGGGGACCCCGGAGGAAAAGGCTGCGATGCTGGGGTCGGTCGCCTCCTTGTTAGTGCCAGGACTCACGATTACGAAGAGCGGAAAGGTAGGCAAAGTGGTCGACGGGGTGCAAGGGCTTGCCACCAAAGTCCTCCAGAACTCCGAACGCTTCACTGGATTCCCTAATTTGAACCCATTTTTAAGTACGCCGGAGGGTTTCACTTTCAACGTAGGAAAGATCACGCCGGATACGAATTCGCTGCCCAAGACATCGGTACAGGAGCATTATCTCAATGAGATGGACGGGCTTGGGGATGTGAAAGCGGGTAAGGTTGAGGGGACGGGTGATACTTCAGGCAATTACATAAAAGAAATAGATGAAGTAAACTATGGCGACCAATTTACTAAAGGAAAAAATGGGAGAAAAGAACTCGCACCTAATGTTCAATATATAACTCAAGATGGATATAAATACAAAACGGATGAGTTAGGAAGAATTGTTGACGTGGAAGCAGATAATCTGATACTTAAAGAAGCAGATAGAAATTTAGGAATGCAAAGAGCCGCTGGTAGAGAGGACAGATTACCAGAGGATGATGGAGGTCATTTGATAGGAAGTCAGTTTCATGGTTCGGGAGATATTGATAATCTTGTTGCTCAAAATAGTCGAATTAATCGTTCAGGCGGTCAATGGTATAAAATGGAGACGGAGTGGGCAAAAGCTTTGAAAGAAATACCACCAAGAATAGTATCTGTCAGAATAGAACCATTATATTCAGGAAATTCAATACGACCGGATTCTTTTGAAGTAGTTTATGAAATTGAAGGAAAAGGGATTTTCGAGAAAATAATTAAAAATCAATCAGGAGGTTGAGTTTGTTGGAGAAAAGACTAAATGATTTATATCGACAAATTGCTGAAACGGTTAATGAAATGATTCCAGAATTATGGGAGAAGTTTTACTTTTATGCTCAAGTTTCTGAAGATGGTGGAGGTACATATTTTTTCTATCAACCTGCATCCAACCAGGAAAAGTATGAGTACAGTCTTGAAATTCCTAATAAATATCAGGTTAACGAAAAAAAATATAGATTAGATAAAAGAAAGCTATTTTCCATAGCGGAAGAAATGAGGGAGGTATTTAAAAGTGAGAATCAAGAATTATGGTACTCTTTCACGTTAATCTTAGAGAGAACAGGTGAATTAAAAGTTCACTTTGATTATACAAATTGGTTTGATACTGATTATAGCTTTAGTGATCAACTTATCATTTGGAAGTACAAATATCTAAGCGAGATACCAAAAGATACTGGACTACAAAGATTAATAAAACAATACTTAGAAGAGTTTCCTGATAATCCAATTTAAATCCCAATTCAAATCTTATTTAAAGAGAATATTCAAGAAATTTTCACCAAACAAAATTAAGTATGGAAAACAAAGTAGAACTTTTGAAAAAAATTTCAAACCAAGATTTGATAAATAAAATAGTTGTATGGTCATAAGGGGGATGTTAAGTGGATTTATTTACAAAGCTAAAGAAATATACTGAGTTTTCAATGGGGCAATCCAAGGAAGTGAGTGAACTTATTTTGATGAGTACTTCAATGTTGCGGAAATCAGGGTTATGCTGATCTACGTATTTTTACGAACTACTATAATGATGATCCAGGTGAACATAAGACAATAGATGCATTCTCCAGTTTGTTTGAAAACTCTACCCTCCATGAATTGAAGTGATGGAAGATGCGACTAGATGAAGAAGAAATATTCATAGCAAAGTATATTTAAAATGAACCGAAAAATAGGAGGTACATAATGAAAAAATTAATACTTAACAGTCTGGTCGTTGTTTCTCTGGTGTGCATTAGTTTGGTGATACAGGTTAATCCAGCGGCGGCAGCGGAGCCAATCGTTACATTTACAGATATTAAAGGACATTGGGCCAAAGCAGCTATCGATACGGCAGTGAAAAATGGGTACTTCAAAGGATATGCTGATGGTACATTCAAACCGAATGGATCAGTAACCCGGGCAGAGTTCGCGGCATTGCTGGCAAGGGCGTCGAAGGTACAGCCTGAGACAGCACAACCGGGAAATTTCCCGGATCTGGCGGGACATTGGAGTGAGACTGAAGTGAACCGGGCGGTTGCACTAGGGTACATTAATGTCAGTGATTATCCGAACGGATTTAAGCCAAGCACACCCATTACACGTATGGAAATTGCCAAGTGGATGGCGTCCGGACTTGCGGCAGCCGATCCAGAGTATAAGCAAGCCTTGCAGGACACGGTTACAACGGTGCTTCCGGTAAAAGAATACTTTAAACCAGGCATTCCACAGTCACAATCTCCGTATATTGCGATTTCACTGGGGACGAAGCTGATGAGCGGCTATCACGACGGATCATTCGGCCTAACGCAAAACGCGACCCGGGCGGAAACCTCGGCTATCCTGCTACGCCTAGATGACGTTAGCCAGCAGCAGGCGAGCAGCTTTGTTGGATTAAATGAATTGAGGGAAGTTGGGACCAAACGGACGAATATGGAGACGATTAGTCCATTTAGAACTCTAAATGATACCTCCGTCAATGGAGTGGTGGGGAAAAAATATACTTTTCGTAACAAATCAGGAAGTGTTGTATTAAACAATTATATAGTAGTAGATACACAATACGTTAATAACATTAAGGGGATTTATGCACCATTATTTGTAGACAAGAGTGAAGATAGTAAATATCATGTTCCAGGTACCTATAGAGTATTTGGGGAAATTACCATTTATCCTCAAAAGGAAGGTTTTAATTTAGATGATTATTATTCTGGAATGCGGAATGGTTTTTCTGGTTTTTTTATTAACAATAATTTACATGAAAAATTTGGCTATAAAACGATGCCCCGAAATTATCCAAAGGATTTCTTTTTGAAGAGCGGAGTAACCTTATGGTTAGAATTTTCTTGGTTGAGTGTAGATGAAGATAGTAGGTGGCTAATTACGGATGATGGCACAGAACTCGGCATTGGAGCTAAAAGTAATTAGGAGGGGGGAATAGTGGGAAAATGGTTAGTAGTCGCAACTTTAATTATTTTGTTTTGTTTTTTGACTCCTGATTTTACAAATGCTGATTTTTCTAATGGCTATCCTACCGAAGGAATTGAGGTTACACCACAGGGACCCGTAAACATGCAGACTCTTAAAGTTGAAGTTACGGGTGAAGATGATGCAAAACCTAAGGTAGTATGGGAACAGAATGATTCAGGTGATTGGGTGGCTATCTACGAGGGCGGAACTACAGTAACACCAGGTGATGTTAATTCAAACGGTGAGACAGTTCCGTTGAAGAAAGAAACCGACTTTAATTTAGATATGGGTAATTATGCGCCTGATTCAATGAAAGATAAATTAAGTAATGCTTTTCAACAAACCTATATCAAGGGTCTTGGTATTAAAGATATGAATTGGGCAGAGCCGAAAATCACTTACGAGGCGGTCGATGATAAACCTTTATTTCAAGAAGGATCCTTGAACGCTTTTATAAAAGTTCGCACGGGTTCCTCGATACCGTATACTGCTAGAAATGTATACACTCCAGATGGTAGTCCCATTAAATACAAGGTTCAATACTATATACCAATGAAGGTAGAGTTCAGTGGCTATGTAATAGAGAAGAAACAAATGCGCGTGCTCCAAAATGCTTCATTACAAGTAAACGAGACTAAAAATTTGCAAGCGCAAGTTAGAACGATGGATGTAAGCATGTCTGCTTTTACTGATAATTGGTACGATGTTACGGTATCGCCAGTGAATCCATCGACATTAGAAGGTACGACTTGGAGCTCGGATAACTCAGCAGTAGCTAGTGTGGATCAATATGGAAAGGTTACGGCAAAAGCAGAAGGTACTGCTCATATCACGGCAAAATGGAAAAAGGGTCCGTATTGGCTATATGGCACTGCTACTATAACTGTAGGTGGGACGGGGGAAGGTTCAGGTTCAGGCGAATGCACGTATACCATTGACCCGCCTAACAAGATCGCTGCACCGCAAACGTCATTTATGGTACCGGATGCGAATGGGGCGATTCTTGGTAATGACACGGCAAATGGAATCCATTTTGATGCGCCGACGGGAATTCCTACCTCAGAGCATTTATACGCCAATGCTTGGGGAAAAAATTATTTGTTTGAGCATACCTTTGCCAATATGGCAGGTAAGATTCGTTATTCCTGCAGCGTAGATCTTACCTATCCTACAAAGTGGGAGGAAGAGCAGCTGGATCTACCGGGACCGAATGGAACATCGATTCCCCAGCTTCCGCTTCCCAAAACATCATCCTTTGATAAAACCTACACCTTTGAACTGACGCCAAGAGAATATGCGTACTGGCAGATCGAGCAGCTATCCGTCTATCAAATCGATCAGGCTCGCATGAAGAACTACGCATTGCCCGGAGGGGAAGTCACACTTTACCCGAATAACTATGATTCTCCAACGGTCGAGCTTGCCAACAGCACGGTGGTGGAAGACCATGTTGTTCCCCAAGAGACAGGAACCCTATCGTTTACGCCGGAGGTGGTAGATGGTGGAGACCACGAGCCGGGCCCGGGAGATGTTGATGATACCGCGGAGCTTAAGAGTCTTGCGGAAACGCAAACCAAAGATCCGGAGGTGCAGAATGACCGACTCGCATTTAACGGAGAAACCATTATGGATGATACCGTGGCGATCAAGACCGGACCCATTCCGGGGAGGATTCCCGATCCGCAAATCATCGGAGACGAGGTGCTTTACGAAGGCCAGTTACTGATCAATAGTGGTCTACTCAATCGGCCGAATACAATCAGCACAGGCACGATTTATTATAAGATGCTGGCGGAGAATGTAGAGGGAAGCGGGAATCGGGAATATCCGATCTCTCCGATTAACTCCGTCACCGTGCACACACCGGTCGTCAATTATTCGCTCCTCCCCGACGATAACCGCCCATTCGACCAACGGATGGTGCCGGATATGACCCGAACGGTGCTGATCCTGGACCGGCCTTTCACCGTACACTTTACGGAGAGCGGCCAGCATCTCAATATTCCTGGGTACGGCAACCGGGATTATGCCAAATATACGAAGAACAAACGCATTCAGTTTCCGTTCGGCGTGTTCCAAGAGGGCCAGTATTACCCGGAAAAAACCTGGATTTACATCCCTGTCGGGACACCGTCCATGACCTTTACGATGCCGACCTGGGTGAATGAAGGCGACTATACCATTCATACGCAATCCTGGGCAATTAATGCCCCATTAGAGGGTACGGATCTGTGCGAAGTGAACCTGAACGGAGACTTAACGAATTACTGTGCTTCGGAGAGTTTCAATGTCGGGGTGGTCGGTCGGCTGTTCGATTTTCGGATCAGGGACATTGGAGATTTCCGCTTTGAAAAGGTGTTCCGCACCGGAGTGGGGACACTTGAGCATAGCAACGCGATGTATTATGCGGGCGGGAATGATGAGAATGGCCTTCCGACGGCTTTAAGCGGACAAACACAGTGGCACTTGCCCATCCGCAAGGGTTCTCATCCCACCGAACCATTGACGGTTCCGCATAACGGATACTCTTTTCTATTTGATTTCCGGACGATCGGGAACCTGTGGCAACCAGGTGAGGGCATCCGAATCGAGCCGAGCTTCTATTTTATCCCGAAGACCGGAGGTTCACCGACACCTGTCGATCTGTACTATGACATATCCGGTTCGAATAACAAAATGATCGGCGTCGGCTCTCCTAAGGACAAGCTGAGCTATACCCGGACCTACCGCTTGGCGGATGGCTTTCGGAATATATCAGGCGGTGAATTATCGACGGCAGCGAGCTATGAGTACAATGATATACTGACCGAGGCGGAGCGGGTGAAGACTCCTTGGCTGAAGTTCTATAAACAATTTGTAAAGCGCAAAACCAAAATCGCCACGGGTTACGAGCTGGAGGTTCTGCCCTATAAATCGCGGACCTTAGTCGGTCCGACCGATATCCCGAATGAAGTAAACCCAATCACGGCTGTGCGGAGCGTGCAGCATTGGTACGGAGAATATAACCTGCCGATTGCGCCCTACATCCTGCCGAAGGGGACGAATATTGTGGCACTGGCGAATCAGTATGGAGGGGCGCTGGACGGGCATGAGAAGGAGTTTATGAAAGGGGGTTATATCCTTGTCAAGTTTGGGATCTATACCGTAAAAAATGGAGATGTGGACACACGTATACTGGGATATAAGGCGCCTATTGCCAACATGTGGGCGATTGAAGGACAGATGACGGGCGACACGGATGAACGGGGGCAGACGTTTTCTTTTTCCTCCGGGGATATTATCTTGTTCGAATCGGACTTTTCGGTGCGGAATGACTATCAAGGGCAAGGGAGATGAAATTAGAAAATAGTTACTGTGAAGTTAAATTTATCATTAAAAGGATGAAAATATAAACTTCTTAGGGCTATAGACCGATAAAGATGAAGTGGGAAAATAGATCTATAAAAACAATTGTTTAAAGGAGCGGTTAATAATGGCAGATAAAGTTACATTGAGTTATGAAGGTCTAGCTGGACAGGCATCGACAGTTTTGAAACAAAAACAAGAGTACGATAATTTAATGAAAAAAATTATGACGACGGCTACGAATCTGAATAGTATTTGGGAGGATGCAGCCGCTAGAGATTTTGCCGAAAAGGTTAAAAGTATGCAGAAAACATTCGATGCCTTTGGTAAAGCTCTGGAAGACATTGGAACTCATATGAATAATGTATCGAAGAGTTACGCAGAACTTTCTAAAAATATTACGAACGCACAAAAAGGTTTCTAAGAATCATATACATGTAGACTACACGAGCCCCACTACATAAGAATGCAATTAGCTATGCAGCATGCTGCATAGCTAATTTTAGTAGAAGCAAGCAGGGGGAAGCACATGTCTGCAAAGAAACTAGTATTCAGAGAAGATGAAGTTGAGCGCTTGCGCATGAAAATGGGGTTACTTAGTCAAGATACCAATCATCTATACCTACAATTTAAAGGTCAGGCTAACAACTGGGGCGGTATTCCACTGGGGCAAGACTTGCTGCAAGCACAGTTGCTTATTAATGAACTGACGGTGGAGGCCGAAAAGCTTGAAGATATCATTCGTCAAGCTGTAAAGGGTGTTCAAGGCGTTCAGGAAGAGAATAAGCGTCAGACGAATCAGCTTACTCAGCAGTTCAGCGCTCTTGGCGGTATGTTCGGAAGGCTTGGGGGAGGGAGTACAACCGGGCGGATTACGATTCCGGCCGTTGCCCAGAAGGCGGCCACGAATCTAATCTCCTCGATTGCCGCCCTACTGGGCCGGGATGAGCTGAATAGTGATCCTATGGTCAAGAAGCTCCAGGACATCATCCAAAAGTCCGGGCTGGGAACCCTAGATAGTATAGCGGCCCAAAGTAAACTAAAGGATATTTACGAGGCGCGGGATCAGATCGCGAAGGCGCAGACGGCCTACGAGGTGTATCAGGCATTTGGAAATGAAACGCAAATGGACGCGATGCGCAAGCTGGCCGAAGAGGCACGAGCGAAGCTGGAATCCATGGGTATAGATGAAGTTCAGTACCAGGCGGGGAAGGATCTAGGTGTCTATTACAAGCAGCCCGCGGTGAAGGCGTGTGACTATGATCCGTCGATCACGACCAGTAGCGTACCGCTGATGCAGGATGAAACGTATGCGCTTTTGCTGCGAATGTCGATGGTGGGAGGACCGAAGGGAGACTGGGCGAAGCAACAATTGGAGCTGATGAAGCCGCAGGCTACGATAGGCCCCGCTGACCCCTATAACGCAGTGTCGGAAGCAGATATTTTAAACCGGAACGACCCTAAGGTGATTGAACGGCTGAAAGGAACGTATTGGTTCAAGCTTTCGATAGAGGAGCAGGACCGGAGATTTGAAGAGATCAAGGCATATTATGAAAAGCAAGTGAAGGAAGCAGTGAACAAAAACCGTTTAGTGGGAAGTGGGGTTGGCAATCAGACACTTGCCAATATTCTCGTAGGCGGAAGCAATATGGTAGTTAATGCAATCGATACGGCGTCATTTGGGATGGCCGGGACGATCACGGACTGGATCATGGGGCCGAAACCGGAAGGTTATGTCGATCCGCTGGATGATTCGTATGGGAAGAAGGCCGGGCAGTTTTTGGGAACGGTGGTCAGTATAGGCCTGCCCTGGAAATATTTAAATGGATTGAAAATCCCAGGTGCAGTGGGTAAATTCTCACCTACCTTATTGAAGTCGATGGTATCGGGAGCAGTTAGTGGAATCGTGAGCGAAGCGTTTGACGCATTTAATGATTTTAGGGATGATGGAAAGCAAAGCTTGGGAGAGCGTATAGCTACTGTTGGAATCAACACCGTTATTACTGGTGTGGGCGATGTAGCAATTACTGCGGGCAGCAAAGTGCTTGCCAGTACAATGAGATTTGTGCGCGGAAAGCTGCCGGATATCAAGGTAGAAAAGGTTGAGGTGGTAGGTAAAGCCAGTGAAGAAATAGAAGTTAAACTAAAGGAGGTAGAAGAACTTCGTATTGAGGTGACGGGGAAAGCTTCTCAAGGACAAACTGAGAGATACCCTACTAAATTAATTGATCCAATAGAGGATAAATATATTATTGATCAAGTAGCCGAAGTAAGGGGAGGATTGTCTAATAGATATAAAGAAGATGGCAATTTTGCGTATGCTGAGGTAAATATTACAGGTGTCGATAAGACAGACTTTTATGCGCATAGCGGAATTCATGATGCAAGCAAAAATATCCCTGGTACTGGGGAGTTTTCATTCAAACCTGACCAGCAAATATTTAAGGCAACGGAAGCTCCTGATAAAGTAGGAAATATTTACTTGAGGGACGGGGATACTGAGTATAAAATTTTAAATGATCTGGCTAAGAGAATAGGTGATAATCCAAATGCAACAGGGAAAATTAAATTGTTTTCCGAGAAGGATACATGTGGTAGTTGTAATATAATTATTCAACAATTTAATGAAAAGTATCCTAATATTAAAATTGAAGTAATCCATAATGGTGATGTCCCTATTCTACCTAAGACTTAAAAATAATTTTCCGGAGGGTTCTATTAAATGGCCACTAGTTATGAAGAGTACTTGGAATACATAAATGAGACTTATAATGAATTTAAAGAAGAAGGGAAAATGAGTAATAAGGAGGCTATTGCACGAACATTTAATGAATATGATATGTCAATGAAAAAAAGTGAGACAGATAAAGCAGTGATAAGTGTAACAATTGCAGAAATTTTAATTTCCCATTTAAGGATTCTGAACACCTTCAAAGATTATATGATAAACACGATATCCAAATTAAATTTTAAATTAATTGAACAAGATAATGAATTATCACGAGAACAGCACATTGCTTTATTTATACGCAGGGAGCAAGTACTTAAACAATTAGATAATAAACCATTAGATTATTATCCGAGGGTATGTTGGTATTATGAAGAATTGACAGATGAGGTTAATAAATTCTTAGACCAAATTAATACAGGCATCATAAACAAAGATGAAATAATTGCTAAAGTATTTAAACGTTTTGAACGAGATTGTAAGAATACACTAAGTGAAAAAATAATCGTGTGTACAACGCTAGCTGAAAACCTGTTAAATCTTGGCTACACAAGAATAGAAGGTTTACAGAAGATTAAACAGGAGTTGCAACTATTCAATGTGGAAGATATTTGCAATGAGCAACTGATAGAAGGGGAAAGGAAGAACCTAGTAGTAAGAATTGATAACGTATTAGAGCAATTAAACAATATAGGATGATAGCTGTAATTATGAAAGAGAATATATGTGCACAACTTGGAGAACTACTAACGGATAGTGAATTTATTGGACCATGGCAATTTGGGCATGTTGCATTGGCCACATTATCTCTTTTAGACAATGAGGGTGCAAAAATTAAGTTTAGCGAAATGGTTGAAGGATTAAGTGATAATGATAAATTTTTGGTGGATAATTTTATTAAGTCAGAATCGTATAAAGCGTAAAGTTCAAGTAATCTCTGGTTGATGCAAAAGGTGATAAGTGAAATGGACTGTGCATTATTTATAGTTTCAAACATAGACCATGAAGTATTGAAGAAAATGCTGTATAGCATAGCGAGTGAAACAGTTAAAGAAAAGGTAAGTAGCTACGAGGATTTTTCTCGTTTCAGCTGTAAGTATTTCACAATATATATTGAAACAGAAGATATTACTAGCATTGATTTTGTAAGAAAGGTTTAATACACTCCAAGCTTCATTGTTTGAGGTCCCATATGGTAAGTCAATGAGTAGAAATGTTGCCGATGGTCCCCATTTACTGGAAACGGTTTTACTGCAGCAACTAATGGACAAGCCATACCTGAGTATAAATGTGCGAGCTATTTAAATTTTGATGATGGAGCCGAACTATATACAATAATGCAGGATGGTACTGAAAGTTTACGTGCAGTTTATGATAGTGATTTAGGTAAGTTTGTAGAAATATTAAAATAGGTAGGTGTCTTAAATGAAAAATGGTATTTATGCTATTTATAAAGGCAATGAATATGAAGCTGGTACAAAAGGTGCAAACACCATAGTACTTCGTTCATATAATTGTAATGATATATCAAAGGGCTTTTCTTTATACAAGAACATTCTTTACACTAAAAACGTAGAGAGAAATGAAGTCGAAGAATTGTATAGTATTTCAACTATTGCTGACTTTAAGGGAATTAAATTCCAAGTAATAAAAGAAGAAGGAAGTACTGTGTTATTAAGTTCAATAAATGGAGATTACAAAGTTTTAGAAAACCTAGGTTTGGATATGGCAGATAAAGGTGTGTATCAAAAATGGATTGATATAAGTGAATTAACATCAATGCATGAAGAAAAAAATCATATCTGATAAGACAAAGTCGTTCATTGAACAAGTCAATTATGGTCAGATACCACCATGATTGATTTGTTTTTGTTATCTTCCAGTTCTTCCTGTGTATTAAAAAGTAAACGCAACTATGCAACAAGTCAAAACGATAGATACGATGTAAAGGGTATGAAGAATAAAAATAAGTTTGAGACTTTCCATTGAAAAAATCCCCACTAGATTTCAACAGTTGTTCTCGTACTTTACAGCTATACTTAAAAGGTTTATTCAAACTATGTAAACAAAACTATTGCGCGTGAATGGGATCCGTAATACCTTCAACATATTTTGTTGCGGTGAGTCATGGATTGGAGTCTTGTTGGGCCGCTCACTTGCGTTTCAACAAACCGTAGTCAACTGTTAATAGGCTGAGAAGTTAAAATTAAGGATATAGAGTAAAAAAATGGGAAACAAAACCGAGATATAGTTTAGGTATGCTCTCGCTTTACTTAAGTATTTTAAGGATGAAGTAGTACATAAAGTCTGAGATTGGTCGAGAGGTGCAGGGCATTTGGTGATCTATGCGTAAGAGCTGGAGGTAATGAATGGCACCTGGAAAAATGGTATTTAGAGAAGACGAAGTCGAGCGTCTGCGCACGAAAATGGGGTTACTTAGTCAAGATACAAATCATCTATACTTACAACTGAGAGGTCAGTCCAGCAACTGGGGTGGCATCCCGCTGGGCCAAAACCTTCAACAAGCCCAGGTGCTGATCAACGAACTGACCGTGGAGGCCGAAAAGCTTGAAGATATCATTCGTCAAGCCATAAAGGGTGTTCAAGGCGTTCAGGAAGAGAACAAACGGCAGATGAATCAGCTGGCTCAGCAGTTCAGCGCTCTTGGCGGTATGTTCGGAAGGCTAGGGGGAGGGAGTGCAACAGGGAGGGTTACAATTCCGGCCTTTGCCCAAAAGGCGGCCACGAATCTAATCTCTTCGATTGCCTATCTAACGGGACGTGATGAGCTGAATAGTGATCCTATGGTCAAGAGGCTCCAGGACATCATCCAAAAGTACGGGCTGGGAACCCTAGACAGGATAGCGGCCCAAAGTAAACTGAAGGATATTTACGAGGCGCGAGATCAGATTGCGAAGGCGCAGACGGCCTACGAGGTGTATCAGGCATTTGGAAATAAAACGCAAATGGACGCGATGCACAAGCTGGCGGAAGACGCACGGGCGAAGCTGGAATCCATGGGTATAGACGAAGTCCAGTATCAGGCGGGGAAGGATCTAGGTGCCTATTACAAACAGCCGGCAGTTAGGGCGTGTGATTATGATCCGTCGATCACGACCAGCAGCGTACCGCTGGTACAGAATGAGGCGTATCAACTGCTGCTGCGAATGGCGATAGGAACAGGGGATCAGGCCGATTGGGCGAAGGGGCAGCTGGAAAGTATTCATGCTACAATGAAGCAGATGATTGCCACTGGGGTCAATTTGGGAGTGCATGTGATGACGAACCAAGGTGCAGAAGCTTGGAAAGACGTTGCCCAATTCACTTCCTCAATCGTCCAATTAGGAAGCTACAATCTGTTTATAAAAAAAGCGCAGGATGAAAAAGAAGAAAATCCAGAGAAATCGAAAAATGCTTTCTTTAAATCGCTAGACAGTTTTAAAGAGATTGGAACAGCTTTTGTGGGTACGTTAAGAACTCGTGCGGATAAGGCCACAGATTCTCCTTATGATTTTTTCAATTGGCTGACATTAGGAATTACAGGCGATCTTCCCGTAGCCATGTATGAGGGAGCAAAAGACCGATCAGACCATATGTTTGATTCAAAGGAGAAGTTTGCAGATTGGTTGACGTTGGGGACAGTGGAGATGGCGAAGGGGGCGTTTCATCCAGAGGAAGCCTGGTCGGCTGACCATTGGATGAATAGTCTGGGAATGGTGACGCTGTTATACGGTCCAGTCGAAAAGTCCTTGCTACCCACCGGTGGCGGATTGCCGAAGCCAAAGCTTCCGAAAGCAATAGACCTAGTGCAAGAGATTAATGCTCGTCAATCCCCACAATTCAGTACAAATGAAGGCTTACAATTTAATATAAACGATATTCAGACGGATACAAAGTCACTTCCAAAGACACCCGTGCAAATTCATTTCAATAATGAAATGGATATAATCCGAAAAGAACAGGGTGGAAAGGCTATTGAGGGGACGGGTGATATTGGGGCTGGTAGAGCTCCTCACCTAAAAAACATTGATGAATTTTTATCGGGGAGTAAATCTTTTGATGAAGTCGTTGATGATTATGCCAAGAATTATGTTGAGGTAATAAATACTAAAGGGTGGTCTTGGGAAAAAAGTATTTATGGAGGAGATGGTTTAACTGGTAAGCAAAGAAAGTTGATAAAAAGTAAAGCCGAGGAATTGAATCTCATACCTAAAATAGAAGTGGGAAATATAGATGGTATGCGTTTTGGTTTTGCTGATTTTGAGGGTGCCGGCGTGGTAGCGCATACTGATGAGCTTCCAAAAAGTTTGTGGAAAAAAGGTGATACAGAGCAGTTTGAGTGGTTGAATAATAATCTTCCAGAAGACATAAGGAAATTGGTTGAAAACGGATCGTATACATGGCACCATACTGAAGTACCTGGGAAGATGCAATTGGTTCCTTATGGAATTCATAACATTACAACTCACAATGGTGGAAGGTCTACTGGAATGTGGGCAGATGCTGCAAGATAAATAAGAAGGAGAAAGGTAATGATTATGAAAATAAAAAAAGAGACTATTATTTATCCATTACCGTCTGATCAACTATTATCGAAAGAAGAAGGTTTTTGGAGAGTAGAATTGTCATCAGAGTATAAAGAATTTATTAAAGCATATAACGGAGGTATTCCAGAAATTCGTTCGTTTATTTGTAATGATCGTAGCTATGCAATCACTAGATTCTTATGCATTCTTGAGGATCCAACCAAAAATGAGTTTGGAATATTTGATATTGACGCTACTAAATCACAGCTTGATGAGAGACTAATTGATGATGAAGATTTGATAGGAGTTGCATTATTACCAGTTGCTGTTCTATTTGCTGGTGATTTTCTATGCTTAGATTTTCGTAAATCTAGAAATAATCCTAAAGTTTGTGTATGGGATCATGCTAATTCTGGTGAATTTGACCCAGTGAGCTATCATGTTGCAGATAGTTTTAAAGAATTCCTAACAATGCTAGTTGAATAAAAAGAATTAAGAGCTACCCAGTACCGAATGAATCCACCAAGAAATTTCGCATATAACCGACTTTATACCCACATTAATACTTGGCTTATATACCCTCAATAACGCTTTTTCATTACATTGAACAGGTCGATTATGGTTAGAAACCACCATGATTGACCTGCTTTTTGTTATCTTCGTTTTCTGGCGTTTTTTCAAATTTACTCGCAACTGTAGAATACCAAATAGCTTAGATTCTCAGGAAATTACACCTAGGTAGGGATGCCCGCTGCCAGGTCCGTATAGTGATCCATTTGTGTTTTGGTAAACTCGCCAATTCGGCGCCTGCCCCCTGGTTGTTCAAAACATTCGATGATATCTAACTCGTCCAAAACTTCAGCATGGTATAGTTTTCGTATAATCTTGGTCAGACATTGTTTCCTCATGATGGAATCATTGTGAATGTGGCTTCCCTTGCAGCTTTTCAACCGAGTGCTTATATGGCCGTTTATTGTGCTTCCAAGGCGTTTGTTCTTCCCTTTACGGAGGCGCTTTGGGCTGAGAACCGTGGGAGCGGTGTGTGTGTTCTTGCTTTGTGTCCGGGAGCCACGGAAACGGGGTTCTTCAATGTGATAGGCACAACGGATGCAGCAGGCGGAATGACACTGGCTTCCCCCAAAAAAGTAGTGCAGGCCGGGTTCCGTGGGGTGAGCAAAGACGAAGTTATATCATAGCAGGTAGGGTGAAGTATTTCGCTGACCAACTGAACCGCTTTTTGACTCGCAAAATGATAGTAACAATCATGGAGCGGGTGGCTCGTCCGAAACCAACGGGCGCTGCCCTCTCAACACAGGCTTCTGGTAAATTCAAATGAGGAGCGGTTTAGGGATCCCTTCCATATTTTAACGCTGCCTTATCTGATATAATATGAGTTTGAAGAGGTAATAAATTCAATTTATATATGGAGGGGTATTCATTGATTGTAAGTACAAAACTTCACATCCCTCATGTGCGTAAATCTTTGGTATCCCGTCCAAGGCTGATTCGTAAGCTGAATGAGGGGATGGAAGCCAAACTGACGCTTGTGTCAGCACAGGCTGGTTACGGGAAAACTACCGCATTAAGTGAATGGGTAAGACAATGTAACAGGCTTGTAGCTTGGGTTTCGCTAGATAAGCAGGATAATGATTGGATTCAGTTCTGGAGTTACATCATAGCTTCCATTCAGGTGGGAGAGCCCAGTTTTGGCTTGGGGGTCCCATCTCTTCTTGAAATAGGGCCTTCGGCGTCTTTGGAGCCAGCAATCACAGAGCTCTTAAACGAGTTGAATCGTTTCCCACGCGAACTGGTAATTATTCTCGATGATTTTCATGTTATTGAACTTCCGCCTATCCATCAATCCATGATCCATCTGCTTGAGCATTTGCCTCCTCATATTCATCTATATATTGCAAGTCGTACGGACCTAACCATACCGACCGCCAGGTTACTGGCAAAAGGTGAATTGCATCAAATCATGATGCAGGATTTGCGCTTTCAGCTGGACGAAGGGCTTGTTTTTTTTCGAGAGACGACCGATTTAGGACTAACCAGAGAACAAGTGACCATTCTATTCCAACAAACCGAAGGCTGGATCAGTGGCTTGCAGCTCGCAGCGATCTCTTTGAGACGAAGTGATAATATTGCCGAGACCATACAGCAGTTCAGCGGTCATCAGCATCATATCTCTGATTATCTGCTGCAAGAAGTATTTCGTCATCAATCGGACCAGACGCGTGCTTTTTTATTGGAAACGTCCATTTTAAGTCGTATGAACGCTTCATTATGCCAGGCAATAACAGGTCAAATGAACAGTCAAGCACAGCTGGAAAAATTAGAGCAAATGAATTTATTTATTGTGTCTCTAGATGATCAAAGAAATTGGTTTAGGTATCATCATTTACTTTCGGATTTCTTACAACAGCTATTGTTCAGAACAGACCAGGATCGTTGGAAGCAGGTGCATGTTCATGCGGCACATTGGCTGGAGAATCAAGGATTTGACGAAGAAGCGGTAGAGCATTATTTACAGGGACAACAGGTCCAGGATGCCGTTCGGTTGATTGAGAGAAATCTACATACGTTAGTGCAGACGAAAAGTGAAGTGTTGATCCGCTGGGTTTCTGTTTTACCGGAAAACTCCTTTGCGGAGAAACCCATGATCGAACTGTTTTACATATCTGTCTTATTGGGCGTGGGAGAATGGAAAGCAGCATTTCAAAGAGTGGAACAAGCGACCATTCGGTTTCAAGCATTGGAGAAGAAAGTAACTGAAGTGGAATGGAAGCAGGCTATGGGCAATATCTACTTCTTTCAAGCGATCACTTCTTATCTTCAGAAAGATTTGGAACGAACGTCAGACTATTTCGCGCTAGTTGAACGGTATATGCCGGAAGGCAGCTTTTTTCAAACGGTGGGGCGCAATAGATATCAAGGGTATGATTCGTTTGACGATCTATTGGCACATATCAACGATCTTCATGCAGCGGACGTATTCCTGTTGAAATGGATCACAGTGTGGCATAACAAGCAGGAATATCCTTTTCTCGGATTCTTGTGTGCCTCTTACAGCAAGTTATTGTACGAGTGGAATCGATTGGAAGAGGCAGAGTCGTATGTGGCCATGGTTGTTGGACGCAAGGACATGCGGCCTTTTGCGAGGATTATGATACAAATTGTCATTAGTGCTTCACGGATTCAGCAAGCTAAAGGAAATACAATTCAGGCATCTGAGCTGCTCATCCAATTGAAATCACAGATTGACTCTCCTGATCATGAATTATTTATGTTAAGAATCGAAGCGGAACAAGCCTGTCTATCTCTACAGCAAGGGTTGCTTCAAGAGGCTATAGATTGGTCGCAAAGATGCGGTCTGGCGCATACCGACGAGGTTTCGCTGAATCGTGTGGCGGAGTATCTAGCTTTTGCTAGAGTTCTAGTAGCATCTGAACGTATGGATGAAGCGTTGTATCTATTGGAACGATTAGATTCTTTATTTGACAAGGAAGATCGTCTGCGGGATCGTATTCAGGTAATTATTCTACAAAGTATAACGCTAGAGCGATTGGGTCAAACGGATGCTGCTCTCCTTCAGTTAGCGAAGGTGCTGCATTTGGCAGAACCAGAGGGGTATATCCGAAGCTTTATAGATGAAGGCCCTGTGATGGCAGAACTGCTATCGGCTTATGGGAAGAGGCAGCAAGGCAGTCACTTGGGGGACACTCCCCTTGTTTCTTCTGGTTATGTACAGCAACTGCTTCAGGCTATGCAGGTCACGAGCCAAGACAGCTTACAAGTGGAACAGCCTCGTAAAGAAATATTGACAGAACAGGAAACGAAGGTTCTATTGTTGATTGCGGGTGGATTGACGAATAAGGAGATTGCGTCAGATCTTAACATCACAGGTGAAACCGTAAAGTTTCATATCCGGAATGTGTACAGAAAGCTTGAAGCGAACAATCGGGTACAAGCCCTGCAGCGTGCCAAAGAATTAATGATTTTGGTCTAATATTTCTAAATTTTTTGCCCTTACCTCCCCAAATGGGGAGTTATTTTTTTGCGCGGAAAGGCTTATAGTAGGATGGATGCAATGAGGAATGACACTATGGAGTATGGAATTAAGGATTCCTTGTGAAATGAACACGGAGTTTAGGCGATATGAAGCAGATATGGAGGAGAAAATGCAATGTATAGGGTATATAAAAAGGGAATGTCGATTTTCCTGGTGCTGTTAATGGTATTGAGCGGAATATTGGGAGTTGTTGGGCCTGGCGAAATGACGGCTTCTGCGGCAGCGTCGGACTTCGCAGGAGGAACGGGGACTGCAAGCGATCCCCATCAGATTGCAACGGCTGATCAGCTCGATGAGGTTAGGAATCATTTAGAGGCGGGGCTCTATTTCGAGTTGACGGCTGATATTGATTTGAGTAGTTACGCATCCGGCGAGGGTTGGACTCCGATCGGTGATATGTCTAACTCATTTAAAGGGAACATGGAAGGTAATGGATTTAAAATCACAAATCTGAAGATGGATAGACAAGGACAAACTTTTATCGGATTGTTCGTAGTAAATGGGGGGATTATGACCAATTTGATTCTGGAAAATATTGAGGTGAAAGGTTATGGAAATGTGGGCGGCTTGGCGGGAAGGAACCACGGAACCATCCGCAACAGTTACGCTGCAGGAAGTGTGAGTGGAGGTCGATATGTGGGCGGCTTGGTTGGTGTTAACTTCAACGGAACTATCGCCAACAGTAATGCTACCGGAAGTGTGAGTGGAGATGAATATGTGGGCGGCTTGGTTGGTAGCAACACATTCGGATCTATCAGCAACAGTTACGCCACCGGAAATGTGAGTGGAAGTCTAGAGGTGGGCGGCTTAGTTGGTGAAAACTACTCCAATGGAACCATCCGCAACAGTTACGCCACCGGAAGTGTGAGTGGATATCGATATGTGGGCGGCTTGGTTGGTGAAAACTCATATGGAACTATCAGCAATAGTTACGCCACAGGGAGTGTGAGTGGTAATTCACCTGTGGGCGGTTTGGTTGGTGAAGACTTCCCCGCAACCGGTTCCACCCATAGTTTCTATGATAGCAACACAACAGGACAACTGGATACAGGGAAAGGTACTGGTAAAACAACTGGAGAAATGAAAGATCCAACCACATTTAGTGATTGGAGTTTCAGCGAAGATTGGTATATGCTTTCAGGTCAATATCCTCAGTTATGGGCGTTTATAGCCTTGACACCAGGAACGAATGTCGGCACAACGAAGTTAAATAATATTCCGAATGGTATGGAGTATTCGATTGATAGTACTAACTATACGGCAATTACGGGTAGTTCTGTCGATAACATTACTGTGGATTCTGGGGATGAGATCCTCGTACGAGTAGTATCACCTAATTCAATTGCAAAAATATTCACGGTCGATAAAACAAATATTAAGCCGGCAGCAGCACCGCAAACAGCGGTGTTGACGGTTGGAACAACCATTCCCGGAACAACAAAGCTAAACGATGTCACGAGTGATATGGAGTATAGAATCAACACAGGCTCGTACACGACAATTGTGGGTGCAAGCGTCGACAATATTGCTGTCGAAGTAGGAGATCGGATTTATGTTCGAGTAAAGGAAACAATAACCCAACCGGCTTCCAATGAACAATTGTTGACTGTAGATGCTGGGGATATCAGGAAATTAATTGCAACAGCAGCCATAGACGGAGTAACCGCACCAGTAGCGGGAGCAACGCCAGTAAATGTCGTAACGTATTCGGCAGAATACACCGCAGTAGTTAGTTGGTCGCCAGCGACAACCTTATTTGTTGGAGAAACAGCCTATACTGCAACGATTATAATCACACCGACAGCAGGATATACATTAACAGGAGTGCCTGCAAACTTCTTTAGCGTAGCCGGAGCGACTACCACGAATGCAGCTGATTCGGGTGTTGTGACCGCCTTATTCCCGGCGACGGCAGCAATACCTGTCACAGAAGTCCCTGTGACAACCGTCCCCATCGCAACCGCAGGGATAGCTGGAGTGACAGCGCCAGTAACAGGCTCAACGCCGGTAACGACGGTAACGTATTCGGTGGAATATACCGCAACGGTTAGCTGGTCGCCAACAACGACATTATTTGCCCAAGGAACAGTATACACCGCAACGATAACCATCTCCCCGAAGGCAGGATTTACATTGACGGGAGTGCCTGCTAATTTCTTCAGTGTAGCCGGAGCAACAACGACGAATGTAGCGGACTCAGGAGTTGTGACCGCCGTGTTCCTGGCGACAGCACCTGTTAGCACCGATACCGACACTGGTACCTATACGGGCACTGGAAGTACCTTCACACTACCCACCAACAGTATTGTTACCAGCACGAATGGTAATTTAACACTTCCGGTAAACCAA
Organism: Paenibacillus monticola; assembly: GCF_009664975.1. Classification (GTDB taxonomy): domain Bacteria; phylum Bacillota; class Bacilli; order Paenibacillales; family Paenibacillaceae; genus Paenibacillus_AQ; species Paenibacillus_AQ monticola. The sequence goes on along the minus strand of NZ_WJXB01000002.1, from coordinate 880,041 downwards.
TCCGGCGAGGTTAGCTTCGAGGATGCCGTTAAGATCTCTATTCCCGTAGGAGCGATAAACAAAGAACTGATATTATCCATCCACAAGGTGCTGGACACTCAAATTCTTTTCGCGAATAAAGAGATCCTACTCAGCCCCGTATACGAGATTACGAAAAACTTTGCGGAAGACTTCAGTAAACCGATCACAATGAACTTTACGTTTGATTCAACCCTTGTGAGAAGTAACCAAAAAGCAGCGGTATTTTACTATGACGAAGTGAAGAAAGCCTGGGTGGAAGTAGCAGGTGGCAAGATCGAAGGAAATCACATCATTGTAGAAGTTAATCATTTCGGGAAATATGCAGTACTCAGTGTGAACGAAGTGACGGGATTGCCTGTAAGTGAGCCCGTAACGGATACAACCACGGTAATGAACTTCAGTGATGTCACTGGACATTGGGCGGAAGTAAGCATCCAGCAAGCGCTGAGCATGGGGATGGTCAAAGGTTACACAGACGGAACGTTCCAGCCGAATCATACCGTAACGCGTGCGGAATTCGCGGTGATGTTGATGAATGTGCTGAAACCGCAAGGAGCAGGAGCGGATCTGACCTTCACGGATACAGCAACAATCGGAGCATGGGCGCAGACAGCAGTCGCACAGGCGGTGCAAACAGGTATGATTACAGGTTATGAAGACGGTGGTTTCCGTCCGAATACGGAAATTACACGCGCCGAGATGGCAGTCATCCTCGCCAAAGCACTGGGTGAGTCTACCGAAGTCAAGCTGACCACCAGTTTCGCTGACGATAAGGAAATTCCAGTATGGGCGAAAGCCGGCGTGGATTTCGTGAAGCAAGCGGGAATCGTACAAGGAAAAGGGGACAACGAGTTCGCTCCTCAAGACTCTGCTACAAGAGCCGAGGCGGTTACGGTTCTTCTGAAATTATTAGCACAACGGAGTAACTGACAGAGGAACTATGGCGAACATCATGCTAGGCAGGATACTCTCCAAGACAAGCAAATTCTTAACAATAGTCAGATTCTCTGAGATATCGCTATATTTTCATCCTTACCTCCCCAAATGGGGAGTTATTTTTTTGTGCAGTTAGAGTTATAGTGAGATGAGTGCAATGATGAATGGCACAATGGAACGGGAAAATCGAATTTTCTTGTGAATATATTCAGTGTTTAGTAGTTTTGGAGGAGGAAGTAGAATGCATACAATATTTAAAAAAGGAATGTCGATCATTCTGGTGTTGTTAATGATAATGGGTGGAATATCAGGAGTGATTGCACCTAACGGAGGGACGGCTCATGCTGCGGGAGGCTTCGCTGGAGGAACGGGTGCAGCAGGCGATCCTTATCAGATCGCAACTGCTGATCAGCTAGATTTGGTTAGAGATTATTTAGGTGCGGGTCTTTATTTTAAGTTGATAGCGGATATTGATTTGAGTAGTTACGCAAATTGGGAGCCGATAGGTTATGTCGTTGGGTTCCCATTTAAAGGGAAAATGGACGGAAACGGGTATACAATCACTAATCTGAAGATAGAAAGTACAGGATATGTTGCAGTAGGATTGTTCGGAGCAATAAACCAGTATGCTGAGGTTTCTCATATGATATTGGAAGATGTAGAGGTGAAAGGTCAAGCAGTGGGCGGATTGGCAGGAATGAACCAAGGAACCATCAGCAACAGCCATGTCACAGGCCATGTGAGTGGATCTAGTGGGGCAGGCGGTTTGGTATCTCTAAACAACGGGGGTTCAACCATCAGCAATAGCTACGCCACAGTTACTGTGAATGGCATTCTGCAACCGAATGGCGATCAGTCTTATAATTTGGGCGGTTTGGCTGGTATTAATTATGGGACCATCGACAACAGTTACGCCACCGGAAGTGTGAGTGGAGATGCAACATTAGGTGGATTGCTCGGCAATAACTCTGGAACCATCAGTAATAGTTACGCCACCGGAAGTGTGAGTGGAGATTTACTTGTAGGTGGATTGGTTGGTTTGCAAGATTTCGGAACCATCAGCAATAGTTACGCCACCGGAAGTGTAAGTGGAAATGAATATGTGGGGGGATTGGTTGGGTTCGATAATACTACTCAAACTCCAATTAACTCCATTGAAGCAGCGATAGCTGGCATATCAGCGCCAATACCAGGCGATACGCCCGTATCAATAATAAAGGCTACGGCAGAATACACAGCAACTATTAGCTGGTCGCCGACGACTACAGTATTTGATGGAGGAACAGAATATATAGCAACGATTATAGTTACACCTGACTCCGTACATACATTAAAGGGTGTGCCTAAAAATTTCTTCACCGTAGACGGAGCAATCACAACGAATGAAGCGGGTTCAGGCGTTATAACAGCTATATTCCCAAAAACCTTAGTACCTATAGCGATAAAAGCCATAGAAGGAGTGACACCGCCAGTAGCCGAGGAAACGCCAGTATCTACAATAGCAGACACAGAACAATATACAGCCTCGATAACCTGGTTCCCTGGAGATGGAATTTTTGCAAGAGCGGTAGCCTATACAGCAAGGATTGCAATTGCCCCCAAAACAGGATATACATTGACAAGTGTGCCTGAAAACTTCTTCACCGTCGCTGGAGCAACAACGAAGAATGGAGCGAATTCCAACATGGTGTATGCGGAATTCCCGGCAACGGCAGCGCTCCCTATCGCATCAGGAGCCATTATTGGAGTGACAGCGCCAGTAGCAGGGTCAACGCCAGTAGCTGTAATAGCGGACACAGCACAATATACAGCTTCGCTAATCTGGTCGCCTGTAGTAGATGCAACATTTGCAGGAGCAGAAATCTATACAGCAACGATTACAATCAACCCCAAATTAGGATATACATTAACAGGTGTGCCTGCAGACGCCTTCACCGTGGCCGGAGCAACAACGAAGAATGATGCGGATTCAGGCGTTATAACCGCAAAATTCCCAGCCACAGCAGCAGTACCTATCGTAACAGGAGCCATAGTGGGTGTGACAGCGCCAATTGCAGGGGGAGCGCCAATCACTTCAATAGCAGATACAGCACAATATACAGCCTCGATCACCTGGTCGCCTGTAGTAGATGCGAAATTTGCAGGAGCAGAAATCTATACAGCAACGATTACAATCACCCCCAAGGCGGGATATACCTTAACAGGTGTACCTGCAGATTCATTCACCGTGGCTGGAGCAACAACGAAGAATGATGCGGATTCAGGCATTGTAACCGCAAAATTCCCAGCCACGGCAGCGATCCCTATCGCAACAGGAGCCATAGTGGGTGTGACGGTGCCAATTGCTGGGGTAACTCCAGTAACCACAATAGCAGATACAGCACAATATACAGCCTCGATAACTTGGTCGCCTGCAGTAGATACAAAATTTGCAGGAGTAGAAATTTATACAGCAACGATTACCATCACTCCCAAAGCAGGATATACCTTAACGGGTGTGCCTGCAAACTTCTTCACCGTCGCTGGAGCAACAACGAAGAATGATGCGGATTCAGGCGTTGTAATTGCGGAATTTCCGACAACGGCAGCGCTACCTATCGCAACTAGGGCCATAGCTGGAGTGACAGCGCCGGTATCAGGGGCAACGCCAGTAACTGCTGTAACCTATTCGGCAGAATATACAGCCACACTGACGTGGTTGCCAACGACGACATTATTTGGTAGAGAAACAACTTACACAGCATTAATAATAATCACTCCCAGAGCAGGATATACCTTGACGGGAGTGCCTGCAAACTTCTTCACCGTTGCCGGAGCAACAACGACGAATGCAGCGGATTCCGGGGTTTTAACCGCAGAATTTCCGGCGACAGAAGCAAAGCCTGTCACAGAAGTCCCTGTGATCACCCTCCCCATTGCAACTGCAGGGATAGCTGGTGTAACAGCACCAGTAACAGGAGCGACGCCGGTAACAACGGTAACCTATTCGGCAGAATATACAGCCACACTTAGTTGGTTACCAACGACGACAATATTTGTTGGAGGAACAACTTACGTAGCGTTGATTATAATCACTCCCAGAGCAGGATATACACTAACAGGAGTGCCTGCGAATTTCTTCAGCGTAGCCGGGGCGACAACAACGAACATAGCCAATTCGGGTGTTATAACCGCGGAATTCCTAGCAACACAGCCTGTTAGCACTGGAACTGGGACGGGAACTGGAACGGGAACTGGCACGGGAACTGGCACGGGAACTGGCACGGGAACTGGCACGGGAACTGGCACTGGCACTGGCACTGGCAGTACTTCAACACCATCAAGCAACACCACTGTTACCAGCACGAATGGAACATTAACCCTTCCGGTATACCAATCAGGCGAAGTTAACTTTGAGGATGCTGTTAAGATCTCTATTCCCGTAGGAGCGATAGACAAAGAACTGAAATTAACGATCGAAAAGGTGCTGGATACTCAAAAGCTTATCTCGAATAACGAGATTCTGCTCAGTCCCGTATTCGAGATGCTGAAAAACTTCTCGGAGAACTTCAATAAACCGGTAACGCTGAACTTTACGTTTGATCCAAGCCAACTAAAGAGCAACCAAAAGGCATCCGTATTCTATTATGACGAATTGAAAAAGGTTTGGGTGGAGATTGGCGGCAAGATCAGTGGTAATAAAATCACTGTAGATAGCAATCACTTTACGAAGTTTGCGGTATTGGCTGTAGACGAAGCGACTGAGGTACCAACAATAGACGTCCCAACGGAAATTAACTTCAGCGATGTCGCAGGACATTGGGCAGAAGCAAGCATCAAACAAGCGGTGAGCATCGGAATGGTCAAAGGTTACCAAGATGGAACGTTCCAACCGAATCATACGGTGACGCGTGCGGAATTCGCGGTGATGCTGATGAATGTGCTGAAACCGCAAGGTACAGGAGCGGATCTAACCTTCACAGATACAGCAAAAATCGGAGCGTGGGCGCAGACAGCAATCGCGCAGGCGGTGCGAGCAGGCATTATTACAGGTTATGAGGACGGCCGTTTCCGTCCGAATGCGGAAATCACACGCGCCGAGATGGCGGTCATCCTTGCCAAAGCGCTGGGTAAGTCTACCGAAGTCAAGTTGACAACCAGCTTCGCTGACGATAAGGATATTCCGGCGTGGGCGAAAGCCAGCGTGAATTTCGTGAAGCAAGCCGGGATGGTACATGGAAAAGGGGACAACGAGTTCGCCCCTCAAGACTCTGCTACAAGAGCTGAGGCTGTTACGGTTTTATTGGAATTATTGGCACAACTGAGTAACTAACAGAGGAACTATAGCGAACATCATCCTAGACAGGATACTCTCCAAGACGAGCAGATTTCTAAAAATAGTCAGATTTCTTTAAGAAATCGCTATATTATTACGCGTACCTCCCCAAATGGGGAGGTACTTTTTTGCGCGAAAAGGCTTATAGTAGAGTGACACAATGAGAAATAACACAATGGATCATAGAAATTCAGATTTTGTTGTGAATTTTATTCGAAATTATATAGAGATGGAGGAGGAAGTGTAATGTATAGGGTGTTTAAAAAAGGAATGTCGATCCTCCTGGTGATGTTAATGGTAATGGGTGGAATCTCAGGAGTTGTTGTACCTAGTGGAGGGACGGCTTATGCTGCGGTAAGCTTCGCTGGAGGAACGGGTTCAGCAAGTGATCCTTACCAGATCGCAACGGCTGATCAGCTCGATTTGGTTAGGAATTATTTAGGTGCGGGACTTTATTTTAACTTGACAGCTGATATTGATTTGAGTAGTTATACGAATTGGGAGCCGATAGGAACAGTTGACAATGAGTTTATGGGGAACATGGATGGCAATGGGTTTGAAATCAATAATCTGAAGATTGATAGTCAAGGACACTATTATAGTGGATTGTTCGGTTTTAGTGATGGGATTATTACCAATATGATTCTAGATGATATTGAGGTGAAAGGTGCGTATACTGTGGGCGGCTTGGTGGCATGGAACTACGGAACCATCAGTAACAGTTACGCCACGGGAAGTATGAGTGGAGATACAGCTGTGGGCGGCTTGGTGGGAATAAACAGTGGAAGCATCAGCAACAGTTACGCCACAGGAAGTATGGATGGATTTTTTTATGTGGGCGGCTTGGTGGGTGAAAACTACCACGGAAGCATCAGCAATAGTTACGCCACAGGAAGTGTGAGTCGAAATCGTTATTTGGGTGGTTTGGTTGGTTATAACGAGGGACCCATCAGCAACAGTTATGCTACAGGAAGTGTGATTGGAAATAATGATATGGGGGGCTTGGTTGGATACAACACCACAACCATCAACCATAGCTTCTATGATAGCAACACAACAGGACAACTGGATACAGGGAACAGCACGGGTAAAACAACTGAAGAAATGCAAAATTCAAGCACATTTAGTGATTGGGATTTCAGCGAAGATTGGTATATGCTTTCAGGTCAATATCCTAAATTATGGGCGTTCACAGCCTTGAAACCAGGAACAAATGCGGGAACAACGAAGTTAACCGGCGTGACGAGTGGGATGGAATATAAAGTAAATACAGGCTCGTACACGACGATTATAGATACAAGCGTGGACAACATTGTTGTCGAGTTAGGTGATATGATTTATGTTCGAGTAAAAGAAACAACTAACCAACAGGAGTCCGCTGAACAAATTCGGAGTGTAGATGCCCAGGATATCAAGATCCTACCTATCCCGACAGGAGCCATAGCTGGAGTGATTGCGCCAATAACAGGGGCAACGCCAGTCACTGCCGTAACCTATTCGGCAGCATATACCGCATCGATAGACTGGTCCCCAGTAGATGCAATCTTTGCAGGAGGAGAAATCTACACCGCAACGATTACCCTCACACCAAAGAGAGGATATACATTAACAGGAGTAGGTAAAGACTCCTTCGCCGTGGCCGGAGCAACAACTACGAATGCAGCGGATTCTGGTGTTGTAACTGCAGAATTCCCGGCGACGGCAGCGCCTATCCAATTAGGAGCCATAGCTGGAGTGACAGCGCCAGCAATAGGGGCAACGCCAGTAACTGCGGTAACGTATTCGGCGGAATACACCGCAACGGTTAGCTGGTCGCCAACGGCGACATTATTTGTCCCAGAAACAGCTTACACCGCGACAATTACAATCACCCCAAAGGCAGGATATACATTAACGAGAGTGCCTGCAAACTTCTTCACTATAGCCGGAGCAACAACGACGAATGCAGCGGATTCCGGTGTTGTAACCGCGGAATTCCCAGCGACGGCAGTGCTGCCTGTCACAGAAGTACCAGTGACAACCATCCCCATCGCAACAGCGGGGATAGCTGGTGTAGAAGCACCAGTAACAGGGGCAATACCGGTAACAACAGTAACATATTCGCCAGAATACACAGCAACGGTTAGCTGGTCGCCAACGACGACACTATTTGCCCAAGGAATAGCCTATACCGCAACGATTTCCATCATCCCAAAGGCAGGATATACACTAACAGGAGTACCTGCTAATTTCTTCAATGTAGCCGGAGCAACAACTACCAATGAAGCAAATTCGGGTGTTGTGAGTGCCGTATTCTCGGCAACACAGCCCGTTAGCACTGGCAGTACTTCGACAACACCAAGCAACAGCATCGCTACCAGTACGAAGGGTACATTAACACTTCCCGTAAACCAAGCGGGCGAGGTTAGCTTCGAGGATGCAGTCAAGATCACTATTCCCGTAGGAGCTATAAACAAAGAACTGATATTATCCATCCACAAGGTGCTGGACACTCCAATTCTTTTTGCGAATAAAGAGATCCTACTCAGCCCTGTATACGAGATTACGAAAAACTTTGCGGAAGACTTCAGTAAACCGATCACAATGAACTTTACGTTTGATTCAACCCTTGTGAAAAGTAACCAAAAAGCAGCGGTATTTTACTATGACGAAGTGAAGAAATCCTGGGTGGAAGTAGCAGGTAGTAAGATTGAAGGAAATCACATCATTGTAGAGGTCAATCATTTGGGGAAATATGCAGTACTTAGTGTAGACGGAGTGACGGGATTGCCAGTAACGGAGCCAGTAACGGGTACATCTACGAAAATTAATTTGAGTGATGTCGCCGGACATTGGGCAGAAGCAAACATCCAGCAAGCGCTGAGCATTGGAATGGTCAAAGGTTACTTAGACGGAACGTTCCAGCCGAATCGTACGGTGACGCGTGCCGAATTCGCCGTGATGCTGATGAATGTGCTGAAGCCGCAAGGAGCAGGCACACAACTAACGTTCACGGATACAGCAACAATCGGAGCTTGGGCGCAGACAGCAGTCGCACAGGCGTTACAAGCAGGCATAATTACTGGCTATGAGGACGGCACTTTCCGTCCGAATACGGAAATTACACGCGCCGAGATGGCAGTCATCCTCGCCAAAGCGCTGGGCAAGTCTACTGAAGTTAAGCTGACCACCAGCTTTGTCGACGATAAGAATATTCCGGCGTGGGCGAAAGCCAGCGTGGATTTCGTGAAGAAATCCGGAATGGTGCAAGGAAAAGGGGATAACGAGTTCGCTCCTCAAGCCTCTGCTACAAGAGCTGAGGCGGTTACGGTTCTTCTGAAATTATTAGCACAACGGAGTAACTGACAGAGGAACTATGGCTAACATCATGCTAGGCAGGATACTCTTCAAGACTAGCGGATTACTGAAAATAGTGAGATTCTGTGAGATATCGTAATATTTTTACGCGTACCTCCCCAAATGGGGAGGTACTTTTTTGCACGGAAAGGCTTATAGTGGGATGAAGACAATGAGAAATAACACAATGGAGCATAGAGTTCGAATTTTCTTGTGAATATATTCAGTGTTTAGTAGTTTTGGAGGAGGAAGTAGAATGCATACAATATTTAAAAAAGGAATGTCGATCATTCTGGTGTTGTTAATGATAATGGGTGGAATCTCAGGAGTTATTGTACCTAGCGGAGGGACGGCTCATGCTGCGGTAAGCTTCGCTGGAGGAACGGGTACAGTAAGCGATCCCTATCAGATTGCAACGGCTGATCAGCTGAGTGAAGTTAGGAATCATTTAGAGGCGGGACTTTATTTTGAATTGACAGCAGATATTGATTTGAGCGGTTACACAAATTGGGAACCCATAGGAGAGATATTTTATGGGAACATGGATGGCAATGGATACAAAATCACACATTTGAGGATAAACAGAGAAAACAGTGATGGAGTGGGATTGTTCGGGAATTTTGGTCCTAATAATATGATTACTAATATGAGAGTGGAAGATGTAGTGGTGAGAGGCCGACTCTATTCGGGAGGTTTGGTAGGAATGAACTCCGGAACCATCAGTAATAGTTACGCCACAGGGACTGTGAATGGCTATATCTATGCGGGCGGCTTGGTAGGCGCGAACTCGCTCAATGGAACCATCAGCAACAATAGTTACGCCACAGGAAGCGTGAATGGAAAGGAATATGTGGGCGGTTTGACAGGGTTCAACCGGGGGATAATCAGCAATAGTTACGCTACAGGGAGTGTGAATGGAGATAGAAATGTGGGTGGCTTGGTAGGCGGTAACAAGAAAACCATCAGCAATAGTTATGCCACAGGGAGTGTAGTTGCAACTAGTACTACTTCTTCTATTGTGGGTGGGTTAGTGGGTGAAAATTCCATCGGAACCATTAGCAATAGTTACGCCACAGGGAATGTGAGTGGACATTTTGTGGTTGGCGGCTTGGTTGGCTATAACTTTGACGGCGGAGTAATCAGCACCAGCTATACCACAGGCAATGCGAGTGGAGGGAGCTATGTGGGCGGCTTGGTCGGTCTCGAAGATGCTATTCTAAATTCAGTCCACACCAGCATAAGTAGCATAGCTGGAATAGAAGACATAGCTGGAGTATCAGCGCCAGTAACAGGTGCAACACCAGTCACAGCGATAACTGCTTTTTCAGTCTACACAGCGACGGTTAGCTGGTCTTCAACAGGTTCAGTATTTGCTGGAGGAACGGCCTACACAGCAACGATAAACATTTCACCAAGATCAGGGTATACTTTCAGTGGCTTACCTGCTGATTTCTTCAAAGTGGCTGGAGCAACAACAACGAATACAGCTGGTTCTGGAGTTGTAACCGCAGTGTTTCCGGCGACCCAAGTAGTATCCATCACAACCCCAGCCATAGCTGGAGTGACAGCCCCAGCAACAGGGGATACGCCAGTATCTATGGTATCGGACACGACGGCCTATACTGCGACGGTTAGCTGGTCTCCAACGACAACACCCTTTTCAGGAGAAACAGCTTACACAGCAACGATTACCATCACACCAAAAGCATGGTATACATTAACGGGCGTGCCTGAAGATTTCTTCACTGTAGCCGGAGCAATAACGACGAATGCAGCGAATTCGGGTATTGTGACTGCTGTATTCCCGCCGACAGCAGCAATTATAACTACAGAATCCATCACTGGATTGGCATCTCCAGTAACAGGCGCAATACCAGTAACCACGATTTCTGCTTCATCAGCCTACACAGCAACGGTTAGCTGGTCTCCAACGACAACAGTGTATGCTGGAGGAACAGCTTATTCAGCAACGATTACCATGACACCCAAAGCTGGGTATACATTTGCGGGTGTACCTGCTGATTTCTTCAAAGTAGCTGGAGCAACAACAACGAATGGAGCGAATTCAGGCGTAGTAACTGCCGTATTCCCGCCGACAGCAGCAACTATAGCAACAAAATCCATCGCTGGAGTGACAGCTCCAGTAACAGGTGAAATACCAGAATCTACGATATCGGACACGACAGCCTATACGGCAAAGCTTACCTGGTTGCCAACGACAACACCTTTTAGAGGAGGAACAGCTTACACAGCAACGATTGAGATCACTCCAAAATCAGGGTATACATTAACGGGAGTGCCTGTGGATTTCTTCACCGTAGCCGGAGCAACAACAACGAATGCAGCGAATTCGGGCGTTGTGACCGCCGTATTCCCGGCGACAGCAGCAACTATAGCTACAGCAGAGATAACTGGCGTAATAGCACCAATAGCAGGTGCAACGCCAGTTGGGACAATAGCAGACACGGCAGCCTACACAGCATCCGTTACCTGGTTGCCAACGACAACACCATTTGGAGGAGAAATAGTCTATACCGCAACGATTGCAATCACACCAAAATCAGGGTATACATTAACGGGAGTGCCTGTGGATTTCTTCTCCATAGCTGGTGCAACAACAACGAACGCAGCGAATTCAGGACTTGTGACAGCAGTATTCCCGGCGACCGCAGCAATACCTCTCGCAATAGCTGCCATAGTTGGGGTAACAGCGCCAATAGCAGGGGAAACGCCAGTAAGGACAATAGCGGACACATCACAATATACCTCATCGATAGCCTGGTCCCCAGTAGATGTAACCTTTGCAGGAGAAATAGCTTACACCGCAATGATTTCAATCACTCCAAAAGCAGGGTATACATTAACAGGCGTACCTGAAAATTTCTTCACCGTAGCCGGAGCGACAACGACGAATGATGCGGATTCGGGTACTGTAACTGCTAAATTCCCGGCAACCTCAGCGATACCCATCGCAACAGCAGCTATAGCTGGAGTAGTTGCGCCCGCAGCAGGTGCAACGCCAGTATCTACAATAGCGGACACGGCAGCCTATACCGCAGCGGTTAACTGGTCGCCCACAACAATAACTTTTGCAGGAGAGATGGCCTATACTGCAATGATCTCAATTACTCCAAAGGCAGGGTATACATTAACAGGTGTACCTGCAAATTTCTTCAGCATAGCCGGAGCAACAACGACAAATGATGCGGATTCGGGTATTATAACCGCAAAATTCCCGGCAACGGCGGCAGTACCTATCGCAACAAAAGTCATAGCTGGAGTGACAGCGCCAAAAGCAGGGGCAACATTAGTGACTACGATAACGTATTCGGAAGAATACACCGCAACCCTTGCTTGGTCGCCAACAACGACACTGTTTGTTGGGGAAACAGCCTATACCGCAACGATTACAATTACTCCAAAAGTAGGGTATACATTAACGGGAGTGGCCGCAGATTTCTTTGTAGTAGCCGGAGCAACAACAACGAATGCAGTGGATTCGGGCGTTGTGACCGTCGTCTTCCCGGCGACTGCAGCAATACCTATCGCATCCGCAGATATTACTGGAATAATAGCGCCAGTAACAGGCGCGACAACTGTATCTACGATAACGTATTCGGAAGAATACACAGCAACACTTATCTGGTCGCCAGCAACGATACTATTTGTTGGGGAAACAGCCTATACCGTTACGATTGCAATCACCCCCAAAGCAGGGTATACATTAACGGGAGTGCCTGCTAATTTCTTCAGCGTAGCCGGAGCACTAACAACGAATGAAATGGATTCGGGCGTTGTGACCGCCGTCTTCCCGGCGACTGTAGCGGGACCTATTACTACAGGAGTTATAGCTGGAGTAACAGCTCCAGTAACAGGAGAAACACCGGTTGCGACAATAGCGGACACTTCAGAATACACAGCAACCATAGCCTGGTCCCCAGTAGATGTAACCTTTGCAGGAGCAGAAATATACACCGCAACCTTAACCCTCACACCAAAGAAAGGATATACATTAACGGGGGTGCCTGTGGATTTCTTCACCGTAACCGGAGCAACCGCGACGAATGCAGCGAATTCGGGCGTAGTAACCGCCGTCTTCCCGGTGACTCAGCCTGCTAGCGCTAACGCTGGCAGTGGAGGTGCTTTCACACTACCAAGCGACAACATTGTTACCAGCACGAATGGTCAATTAACACTTCCAGTAAATAAAGCAGGAGTGGTTAGTTTCGAGGATGCAGTAAAAGTCTCTATTCCCTTAGGTGCAACAGATAAGGAACTGAGATTACGAGTAGATAAGGTACTAGACACTCAGAATCTTCTCACGAATAATGAGATTCTCCTCAGCCCCGTATTCGAGATACTAAAGAACTTTTCGGAGAATTTCAGTAAACCTATAACATTGTACTTTACGTTTGATCCAAGCCAAGTAAAAAGTAACCAAAAGGCGTCTGTATTCTATTATGACGAAGTCAAAAAGAGTTGGGTGGAAGTCGGCGGCAAGGTAAACGGGAATAAGATCACAGTAGATATCAATCACTTTACGAAGTTTACAGTCTTGGCTGTAGACAATTCTGTGGATATTCCAACCGATGAAACTTCGCCAGACATGAAACCGACAATTAATTTAAGTGATATTACTGGACACTGGGCAGAAGCAAACATCAAACAAGCCGTGAGCAATGGAATCGTCAAAGGTTACCTAGACGGAACTTTCCAACCGAACCATACAGTGACGCGTGCGGAATTCGCAGTAATGTTGATGAATGTACTGAAACCGCAAGGCAAAGGAGCGGATCTAACGTTCACAGATACAGTAAAAATCGGAGCTTGGGCGCAGACAGCAATCGCGCAGGCGGTGCAAGCCGGCATTATTACAGGTTACGAGGACGGCGGTTTCCGTCCGAATGCGGAAATTACACGCGCTGAGATGGCAGTCATCCTCGCCAAAGCGCTGGGTAAGTCCACCGAAGTCAAGCCGACAACGGGCTTCGCCGACGATAAGGATATTCCGGCGTGGGCGAAAGGCAGTGTGGATTTCGTGAAGCATTCTGGGTTGGTACAGGGGAAAGGCAATAACGAGTTTGCTCCTCAAGACTCTGCTACAAGAGCTGAGGCGGTAACGGTACTTTTGAAATTATTGGCACAACTGAATAACTGAACAACTAAATTAGGGAGCACATATTAGAAAAAGAGTGTCTCGGGGGCTGTCCCAAGCTATTATAGATTTGGGGCAGCCTATTTGCTGTGGGTATGATTAACTATCAGAAAAGAGTGAGAAAGCCTCTCTCCATCCCAATTCAGACTGTCTAAATTACATAGGTTGTTACACAACCAGATTGGGAGAGACCTGTCTTTAATTTAAGTAGAGTCTTATTAAAGCTGGGAAGAAAAGAGGAAGCTTTCAAATATTTCACAAGAGCCTTGGAAATAAACAATCAGATTGAGAATGCACTGTTCTATATGGGATTATATTATTTTCAAGATGAAGAATATGAACAAGCTGAAATATACTTTAAGCAATCACTATTGATTAATGAAAATCAATCTGAGACCCATCTAAATTTAGGTATCTGATATAGGTGGTTGTCGGATTATGAAGTGTATGACCGATATTATTTATTGTAATCTAAAGATGAAGCTTATCGTCAATCGAAAGAAAGACTGATATACTTGGCTGATAATGATTATCAACCAAGGAAGAGAGACTTAAGCCTATGCCTACTCATAGTTCTGACGGAATGCAGCACATTTCCCATCCTTTTTACATCCCTTCACGTGTGAAGAATCTTACAGGCTTGTCCGTGAATCAAGAAAAAAATGTGCAGCAGTCTCATTCATTGATCCTTATGATCGTTTGGGGTGGCAGTGGCCATATCGATGTGAACGCCGTGCAGTATAAGCTTGCGGCCGGGAGCATATTGACCTGTATAGCAACAACCAGCCTGAAGCTAAACCCCCAGCTCCAGTTGCAGGGAATCTGGATCGAATACTCTAATCTGGGAGCACATCAACCGGACATTTGCCCGTTGAATTATAGTATTCCGATTCAAGAATGTTCATCTAAAATCTTGGCTCAGGCCAGTGCCTTTTACAGCGCTTGGATGGAGCCAAAAAGTAGTATGCCACTTGCGGTCCAACAGCTGTTTACAGAATTGATAGCTGAACTATTCTACGAAATGGATGGCAAGCAACAAACGGGCAGCAGTTGGTTTGACCAAGTGCTCTCCTATATAGATGCGCATTATAATGAAGATTTGACCCGCGAGAAAGTAGCTCGTCTTGCTGGTGTTAGTCCGGAGCATTTCTCACGTACCTTTCGCAAAAACACAGGCCAAACCTTCAATGCCTACCTCACATTGCTTCGGATACGCAGAGCCCAGCAGCGCCTGCTGACAGGTGCACCGAATTTGGCCACCCTGGCTCTGGAAGTTGGATATGGGGAAGGTACCTATCTAAGCCGCAAGTTCAAACAGATCGTTGGAATTTCGCCCACGGCCTACCAACAGAAGAACAAGAAGGTCGTGACCTTGAACTATAATCATACCGCCACCTTACGGGTGCTGCAGATTAGGCCCACTTTAGGCGCTTATTCCGCCTGGTCGCTGAAGCAGGAACAAGTCCCCTTTGCCCAGGAGCTTAGACTTGGCAGTAGTAGCGCATCTTTCCTCTACGACTCCGTAGCCTCCGTGCAACCAGATGTTATCATCAGTTACAGTCTGGAGGCTGAGAATAAGAACCTGCTCTCACTCGCCCCGGTAATTGAGTTGCCCTTTATGCAAATGAGCTGGCGCGAACAATTCTGTTTAATTGCTGAGGTGGTCGACCGCCAGCGGAGAGCAGAGGAATGGCTAATTTACTACGACGAGCTCTGCGATAGCGCCAATGTGCAGCTAAACCAGTGCCTAGGTTCAAGAGGAACTGCTATTGTTTGGGAGGTCAGTTCCCGTTGTGCTTACTGCTTCAGCAGCAGTTATGGACGAGGGTGCCAGATTCTATATGGAGACCTTGGCTTTAAACCACCTTCAATACTTATTGAGCAGGGAATTGTAGCTAGGGGTTATATTGAGACAACGATTGAGGAAATTACAGCCTATCCGGCTGATCATATTTTTATTACTGGAATTCCGTCTTCTATTGAAGGAAAGAAACGTCTATACGATCTGTTCCATAGTCCTTCATGGCTACAGCTTGAGGCGGCCCGCAGCAACCATGTGTATGTCCTGAACCAATCGGATTTGTTCTATGGTTTTGACCCGATGTCCTCGCAAGCTCAGCTTCATGTACTGTTAAGTGCATTAATATCATAAAACTGCATTAATATCATAAAACTGCATAGGAGAAGATCACTCTAAGCCATAGTATTTATCAAGTGAAGCCTGTAAAGTTATAATGAGAATGATAATCATTATACATAGGAGGAATACAAGTTGTCTAATTTACAACGGAATAGCAAGAAGCGGACAAGATGGCTCGCACTCCCTCTGCTGTTAATATTGACAGTAGTAGCCTCGGCCTGCGGAAATTCCAATTCTGCCAGAAACACAGCGGGTGAGACTAACAGCATAGCAACAACAACTCAGATGCCTGCTGAAACTAGCCTGCCCACGGCGACTGCCTCGCTTCCTGAATTTAAAACCGTAACCACCGTAAATGGGGAAATCGAAATCCCAACACAGCCCAAGCGTATTGTTGCAGAGGAATACCTTGGCAGCCTAATTGCGCTGGGTACAATTCCTGTAGGAGCTCCTGGACTCACGTTGCAGAATATGTATTTCAAAGAAGCACTGATAGGTGTCCAGGACACCGGGGAATACGGAAAGATGTCACCAGAAGCGATTATCACCCTTTCTCCTGACTTAATTATTTCAGGCCAAGCGGAAAGTTACGAAACATTAAGCAAAATTGCCCCTACGATCATTGTTCCTTATGGAGATCTGAAAGATGCCCACGAAGAATTAACCTATTTCGGCAATCTGCTGGGTAAGGAAGCTGAAGCGAAAGCTTGGCTCAGCGAATATGACCAGCGTATTGCCGTTGCCAAAGCCAAAGTGGACAAGGTTATTCCGGCTGACGCTACATTCTCGATTATGGAGGACGGTGGCAAATCCATTTGGGTGTATGGTGATAATTTCGGCCGCGGAGGTCAGCCCGTTTATCAGGCACTTGGCCGTAAGCCACCCTCAGCGATCGCAGCGGAAATTATGGAGAAGCAGTGGGCGGAAATATCCACCGAAACCCTCGCCAAATATGCAGGGGATTATATCATTATGACCTCCAATACGCTGACTGCAGAGGATTATAAAACCACTGCGATCTGGAGTAGCCTGCCGGCTGTCAAGAATGGTCATCTCTATGTATGGAAAGAAGAGCGTTCCTGGTATTATGATCCGATTGCTGTGCTCTCTCAGACCGAAGAATTGGCAGACTGGTTAACCCAGTAAGCATACAGTAAATATAGTGACTATTTTCTCTAGCTGTAAAATATAGAAATTCACTTCTGTTCTTCATCAATTTCGAAGAATTGATTGAGTTCCATGCCTTGTTGCCCTATCGTTGCGAATTGTCCTTTTGGATCAATAAATCCGTAACGGGCTTCCATAATGGGAAGCATTAGTTCATAGAAGACAATACGTCTGGTAACGGTAGGCATTTTTCCATCCTGTTTCAGAATTTTAAAGGGTAAAAAGAAATAAGGTCAGATCTCCCCTTTCATCATTTTATATCGAAAAACCCCCTTGAGTTAACGGTATAAGTTACTGTTACTCGAGGGGGTTTTTTTTGAAAAATATTAAAAAAATAGGATAGCAGCAGTTACGCCCATTTGGCTGACCACAGCTTCATTTCCTTCAGAATTTGGTGTAAATCCTCGCCTTTTGGCGTTAAAGAATATTCTACTGTGACTGGGACTGTGGGAAAAACATGGCGTTCGAGCACGCCCTGCTCCTCCAGATGGCGGAGGGTAGTAGTCAAAGCGCGAGGGCTGACATTCGTGATTTTGCGTTGCAGCGCTCCGAAGCGCTGGGTTCCGTCGAACAATTCCCGCAGAACGAGGAAAGCCCATTTTCCACCCAGCACATTTAGTGTTTTTTCCACATTACATTCAATAATAACCGGACTCTTCGGGATATAATTACTGGCAGATTTAGCCGTGTTCAAGGAATCTCCTCCTGCTCCGATGTTGCTATACTTGAGTATAGCAACTATATTTGGGATCATATAATAAACTATTTTTCACTTCTTTCTATTATATACAAACTATTCTAGAATGAATATGAGCTTGAAGCAACCCTACTAATGATAACAGTAGGATATTGAGAGGAGCAATACTAATGAAATATCGCAGACTAGGTGGAACCGGTCTTAAAGTTAGTGAAATCAGCTTAGGCAGCTGGCTGACATACGGAGGATATGTAGAGAAGGAGAATGCTGTCAAAGCCATTGAAACCGCTTACGAATTAGGTATTAATTTTTTTGATACAGCTAATGTATATGAGAAGGGTGCCGCGGAAAAAGTACTTGGTGAGACACTACGTGGATATCCACGCGAGTCTTATGTTCTGGCAACAAAAGTATATGGTGATATGGGTGAAGGACCGAATGATCGCGGGCTTTCCCGCAAGCATATTACGGAGCAGTGTCATGCCAGCTTAAAGCGGCTTGGAGAAGATTATGTGGATATTCTCTATTGCCACCGTTATGATACGGAGACTCCGATAGAGGAGACTTTGCGTGCACTGGATGATCTGGTTCGCCAAGGCAAAGTATATTACATTGGTGTTAGTGAATGGACTGCAGCACAAATGGCGGAAGCGCTGGCTGTAGCGGATCGTTATCTGCTTGATCACATTGTCGTCAATCAGCCTATTTATAATATGTTCGAGCGTTATATCGAGAAAGAGATTATTCCGCTTGGGCAGCGGAAGGGTATTGGACAGGTTGTGTTCTCCCCGCTGGCGCAAGGATTACTGACTGGTAAATATAGCTCCATAGCTGATATTCCTGCAGATAGCCGTGCGGCTAAGCTGGATTGGATGCGCAAAGGCATTACAGAAGAGAAGATTGAAAAAGTCCGCCAATTGGGTTCAATTGCAGCTGAACTGGATATTTCAGTCGGGAATCTGGCCTTGGCTTGGATCTTGCGTCAGCCGAATGTAGCCAGTGCACTTGTGGGTGCAAGCCGGCCGCAGCAGGTGGAGGAGAATGTTCTGGCTTCTGGAATTGAGCTTACCGATGATGTCCTCAAGCGGATTGAGGGTATTATTACAGAGTCTGACGGAGAGCGGGCCAGATAAGGGGCTGCTTACTAAAAGGAGAATATGAACATGGCTAAGGTTGTTATTACTGGCGGAAGCGGAATGTTGGGTAAATGGGTAGTGCGGCATTTTGTAGAGCAGGGCTATGAGGTTGTAAATGTTGATACGCAAAAACCTGCTGAGCCGCTCTGCCATACCCTCATTGCTGATTTGAATAATTTGGGTGAAGTGTATGGTGTACTGGCAGGTGCCGATGCAGTGGTGCATTTGGCTGCCATTCCGGCCGCCCATATCAAGACTAACGAAGTCACATTCCAGAATAATGTCATGTCGACTTATCATATTTTGGAGGCAGCTGCAGGTCTCGGTATTCGCAAAGCGGTTATCGCTTCCAGTGAATCTTCCTACGGGATTGTATTTGCAGTCAATCGTTTCGGGCCACAATATGTCCCGGTTGATGAGGATCATCCTCAATTGCCTCAAGATAGTTATGGTCTGTCCAAAATCGTGAATGAACAAACAGCAGATATGTTCCACCGCAGATCGGGCATGCAGGTAGTTTCGCTCAGAATTGGAAATGTAATTGATCCGTCGGCTTATGAACGTTTTTCGTCCTTTATTCATGATCCTGAGCAGCGTGATCGGATTCTGTGGAGCTACATCGATACAAGGGATGTTGCAGAGGCTTGCCAGTTGGCAATTGAAGCCGAAGGGCTGGGTTCTGTAGCACTTAATATAGCGGCGGACGATACAAGCATGGCGGTTTCCAGCCGGGATTTAATGGCCGCACGCTTTCCAGAAGTGACGGATTTCCGTCAGCCATTTGAAGGTCATGAGACGCTGCTCAGCAATGCGAAAGCCAAGAAGCTGCTGAACTGGCAGCCTAAGCATGTTTGGCGGGATTATGTTAAGGAGAGTGAAGCATGAAGGTATTATTTATCGGCGGCACGGGACTGATCAGCCAGGCTGTATCACGGCTAGCCGTGGAACGCGGGATTGAGCTGTATTTATTTAATAGAGGCCAGCGTGACGAGTTCGTACCGGAAGGTGCGAAGGTAATCAGGGGCGATATCCGCAATCAGGCAGAGTCTGCAGAAGCGCTGAGGGAATATGAGTTCGATGTTGTCGTTGACTGGATAGCATTCACGCCTGATCATGTGCTGACAGATATTGAACTCTTTACGGGCAAAACGAAGCAGTATATTTATATCAGCTCCGCCTCTGCCTACCAGAAGCCACAGCGGAATTATCTCATTACGGAAGAGACACCGCTCGAGAATCCTTATTGGCAGTATTCTCGTGATAAAATTGCCTGTGAACAGTTATTGACGGAAGCATACCGCAACAGCGATTTCCCAGTCACCATTGTTCGCCCTTCCCATACCTATGGAGATACAGCGATACCGGCGTCACTCAGCAGTTGGGAGCATCCATGGGCACTGGTGGACCGTATTCGCAAGGGTTTGCCCCTCGTCATTCATGGTGATGGCACCTCTTTGTGGACGCTGACTCATAATTCGGATTTTGCCAAAGGGTTTGTCGGATTGCTGGGACATCCGGACGCGATCGGAGAAGCTGTTCATATTACTTCTGACGAGGTTTTGAACTGGAATCAGATTTATACAGCGATCGGGGAAGCCGCAGGAGAAGTACCTAAGGTTGTGCATATTTCTACAGACTTCATCGCTGCGTATTCTTCAGTTGACACAACAGACGGGCTTATTGGTGACAAATCAGTGAGTAGTATATTTGATAATAGCAAGATTAAACGTTTGGTGCCGGACTTTCAAGCTACTGTCCCTTTTGCTGAAGGGGTCAAGCAGACCATTGCCTGGTTTGACGGTCATCCAGAGCTGTGCACCGTAGATCCGGAATGGGCAACGCTACTAGATGAATTGATTCTGAAACACGGTGTCGAAGCAAAGCCGCTTTCCTACTACAATTAGTACTGAGACTTAGCTGATTCATATAAGGTGCAAAAGACAGCAGATCCCTTCCAAGGGTAATCCGCTGTCTTTTTTATTGTCCATGACCTATGTATGTAAGGTTATGGTATGAAACAAAGAAATCCGAATATACTTTCACTACCGAAATTCCCCGTAAAAGGAGTCCTGGCCATGCCAACACATCCATATGTTTCCCGTTTTTTTGTGAACTCCGATGCACGTCGTGATCATTTGATTTTTGATTTGCCGGAATCATGGTGGAGCCGCCCCTTTGAATACGAGTGGTGTATTAATTTCATCTCACCTCATGGTGTAGTACTGGATGCCGCTTGCGGCATTTCTCACCCGCTGAAGTTCTATCTTGCCGGAGTTTGCGCCGAAGTCCATGCTTGTGATATCGACAGTAGGATTGTCTCAAGGGAAGCAATCCTAGAGGAAATCAGCTATGAGATTGGAACAGAAGCAGCGAGGCTCGTTCAAGCAGAAAGCATGTTGAATCTAGACCTGATACAAGCCAATTTGACCGCTCTTCCTTACGATGATGAGAGCTTCGACACTATTTTTTGCATCTCCGTGCTGGAACATCTGACGCTTGAAGATACAGTTCGAGCGTTGCAGGAATTCCACAGAACATTAAATGGCGAGGGCTTGCTGGTACTGACCTTTGATTACCCAACGATAAACCTCTCGCTTATGAATAATCTTCTTATGAAGGCCGGCTTTCTATACTGGGGCGAGACCGATTTTGAGTTACCTGATGATGCAGTGCATACGAACGCCTTGGGCGGACTGAATTGTTTCCGGGCTGTACTGAAAAAATCAGGAGATTAGCGACTCGTTTGAGCACTCATTAGGATACCTCCTCCCAGTAGAGTAGAATAGATAAGACATACTGAGAACAGGAGGCTGTGAACATGGGAATGACAGGCCAATATATAGCTGTAAGTTCGGATATGCTTCAGGCAATCAAGAATCAGGAATTAAGCATTCATAGTCTTGAGGTAGGTTTGGATATCGATAAATCGTGGCAGGCACTGCATTATGTGTTGTGTGGAAGTATTGCTGAGGGAGAACCGCCGCTAGGGTATATCGTACCTCTGACTACTAGTTATATTGGGCATTTATCGGATGTTGAGGCATTTGCTCTGAGTCCGGAACAAATCCGTGAAACTCTGGCAGCGGTAGAACAGATTACAGCAGCCGAGTTAAGAGAACAATACAATTTCGTTGAGATGCTAGAGAACGCGGTCTATCCACTAACGGAAGACGACACTGCTGAGGAGTTTTTTGACTATATTTATGAGAATTTTGTGGCTATCCGGGAATTCTATACCCAAACAGCGGCAGAAGAGCAGAATATTATATTTTATGTTTTTTAAAAGGGGTCTATATCTTGCGGAGATTTACAATCATTACAGTTATCTTGTTACTTATTTTTCCGGCAGCTATGTCATCAAGTAAGGCTTCGGCAGCACCGGCAGATCGTATTAATATCACTTTCGTAGGCGATATTCTTTTGGACGGTTTTGTTGGTGACCAGATTGCCAGATACGGAGCGAACTTTCCGTTCGTCAAAGTTGCACCTGCGTTACAAAAGGCCGATATCGCCTTTGCCAATCTGGAAACTCCTGTATCCATAAGAGGTGTATCGGCGGAGAAAACCTTTGTCTTTCGCTCTAAACCAGCAGCGCTAAGCGGATTGAGATATGCAGGGATTGATGGAGTGAGTCTTGCCAATAACCATATTCTGGATTTCGGGAAAGTCGCCATGCTGGATACCTTGGTACATTTGGATAAATACAAGATTGCTCATACAGGTGCGGGCCGAAATATTGAACAGGCGTATAAACCGTATATCAAGACGGTAAAAGGAAAAAAGGTTGCTATTCTGGGCTTAAGCCGTGTATTGTCAGATCCTTCATGGTATGCCGGTACTAACAGCCCCGGCGCGGCCTCGGCTTACACTCCAGAACCTATGCTCAATGCAATTAAGAAGTCGGCTAAGGACAATGATTACACGATTGTGTACATCCATTGGAATGAAGAATTTAAGGATTACCCTGAGCAATACGCCCGAACGTTGGCTAAAAAGATGATTGACAGCGGAGCGGATATTATCGTTGGTTCGCATAGCCACTGCCTAATGGGTATTGAATACTATAAACATAAGCCGATCTATTATTCATTAGGCAACTTTGTATTTAACCGTTCTACTCGCGGGGGCGAGAAGACTCTACATTCCATGCTGGTAAACATCGCCATCGACGGCTCCAAGCTGACCGGCAAGATTACACCCGTCAAAATCATTGGCGGCCAACCCAATTTCATGGGTGCTGCATACAATAAAGAGACTATTAAGCTGATGAACAAGCTCTCCTTCAACGCAATTATTGATGGGAACGGTAATGTGAGCGAAAAGAAACTTTAAAGAGGTATAAACGATTGTCGAGACCATAAAAATTAAGTCGAAGTAGAATAAATTAACATGAATTCCTGCTGCTAATATGAGGTCGTATCACACTTGGAGGCTCATTAACATGAATTACTGCCTCTAATTTGGCTCTTGGACGCTGATTTTCTAAATACAGATGGAAATAACGGCATGAACTGCTGTTATTTAGAAAATTCACCCTGTATCCAACGATTTAACGGCATGAACTGCTGTTAAAATAATTAAGCCTCCGGATTCTTGATAAAGATCAAGATGTCATCCGGCGAAAAGCCAAACGGCAAGTCTCCACTAATAGGAGACTTGCCGTTTTTTGTAATCAGTTTATAAGGAGAGGTAACACCTCATTTTGCAAGCGGATACCTATTCAGGTTGTTAAGACTTGCTTGTTTAAGATTTAGGTATGCTTTCTGCTGATAGCAGCGGAGAGAAAGGAACGATTGCGGAAAAGCGGAGCGTTCGCCTTTGTCTCCGGATTTAGACCGCTAAGGGATAATTCAATAAATCTGGAGACAACAGCGATTGAAGCAACGTTCCGTTCACGGAGCGTCCGCATAAAGCACCTACATAACTCTTAAGACAGGAGGCCTGTCGAGCAATCAACCCTTAACAGCCCCAGCCACAACACCCTTAACAATATACTTTTGCAGGAAGATGAACACCACGATGGATGGCAGCACGGCCATTACCATGGCGGTCATTGCATATTGCCAATCTGAGGTATATTGCCCAACGAAGGTGTAGGCGGCCAGCGTTAGAGTTTTTGTATCCGGCGAGCCATTGACCATAAGCAGTGGGAGCAGGAAGTCATTCCAGATCCACATTACGTCGATAATGACGATAGTTGTTGTAACGGATTTCAGTAGTGGGAAGATGACACTAAAGAACAGGCGGAAGCCGGAAGCTCCATCAATCGTCGCACTTTCATCAATTTCCAAGGGGATCCCTTTGACAAAGCCATGGTAGATGAACACGGCGAGTGGAGCGCCAAAGCCCCAATACAGTAAGCCTAGACCCCAAGTGCTTTCAGACAAACCAATTTTCTTGGCGATTTGCAGCACGGTCAACATGATCGATTGGAACGGAATCAGCATCGGCATGATGCACAGGAAGTAGAAGATTCCGCTCAGTCTGTTTTTCGTCCGAGCCAGCTTATAGGCTGCAATAGAAGAGACGAACACGATGCCCAGAAGGCCGATAACAGTAATTACCAGATTGTTCATGAACAGTTTGGGATAGTTGATAAACTGCCAAACGTATGAATAGTTACTGAACACCAGATGTTTTGGCAACGCGATTACATCGGTCATAACCTCGCTAAAGCTTTTAAAGGAATTGAGAATGGTCAGGAACAGCGGATATAAGAACAGAAGAGAGAGAAGGACCATAACAACCTCTACAACGATTCGACCTGTCTTGTTGTTATTTTTATTCATTATGCTTCAACCTCTCTTCGTTTGAAGAATGCCAACTGCAGGATGGTAACAACCAGCACGGCTAAGAATAGAATTAACGCTTTAGCTGTACCGTATCCATACAGATTATTCTGGAAGGTATCCCGGTAAATATCGTAAGCGATACTATAAGTTGTTCCACCAGGGCCGCCTCCGGTTAGTGACAGAATGACGTCAAATACCTTAATGGAGTTGGTCAGGGCCATGAACACCGAAATGGTGATCGATGGTGCCAGCAATGGAAGAGTAATACTGAAGAATTTTCTCATAGGACCTGCGCCGTCAACGGTGGCTGCTTCCTTGAGATCCTCAGGTACAGATTGCAGGCCGGCAATGTAGATGACCAGATAAAAACCGATCGACTGCCAAATCGAGACCAGCAGTATGGAGATAAAGGCAAGTCCCGGCGTCCCCAGCCAGCTTAGGGCGAATACAGACCAGCCTGTACTTTCTCCGAGCGAGTTGAAGCCCTGCATGAAGATGAACTTCCAAATGAAGCCGACAATAACAAGACTTAAGATGTAGGGAATGAAAAAGGCTGCTCTCAGCCAAGGTGTAGTCTTAAGCTTCATATCCAGGACGACTGCAAGCAGAATAGCGAGTACATTAACGAGAACAATGTACAGTACCGCATACTTTACAGTGAACCAGGCTGAATCGGCGAAATTCGTATCCCCCGTAAAGATTTGTTTGAAATTATCAAGTCCAACAAATACGGGATTCTTGGAGATTCCGTTCCATTTAGTCATGGAATAGCGGACGGTCATGGCAAACGGAATGTAGAATGCTACAGCGATACAGATCAGAACCGGGAGTGTGAATATCCCGAACTCTATTTTCTCGCGCCATTTTCTGCCGAGTGTTTTTAACATGGATGCACCTCTTCTTGATTTGTTGGGTGGGAGTGTATTCCGTTTAGTCTATATTGTGTATTATAGAGCAGTCCCCTATACTCAAAAATGGATTTAAGAGTACAGTTAGGGGTAAAAAGGTGAACTCAAATTTGATAGAGCAAGGAGGCGCCTGTCATTATTAAGAATTCGATACTGAAGCTGTTTGAACCTTTACTGGAGCGTGTATCACGCAGGCTGGCGAATAAGCTTATTCTCCTGTTCACAATTATCATTATTATGGTAGTGACCTCATTAACGTTTATCTCCTACGGAATGCTGCAGAAGGAGTCAGTGAATAACAGTATTGCCAGTACAAGCAACAATCTGCTGCTGGTGGGACGCAATCTGGAAAGCTATCTGGATGGGATCGAGCAATTGTCCCTGCCGCAAATATCATACGATGAGATTACCTACGCGATTCTGCACGAATCAGAGGATTATGCCTCGAAGATGTATGTGGAGGATTATTTGAAGAAGCTGTACTTCTCCCGTGAGGATCTGGAATCCATCTATCTGTACGTGATCAAAGAGCATAAATATTATTATGTCACCAAAGAGAGCTACAATATTACAGTACGGGTGGCAGAACATCCTTCTATTGAGAACCTTCCTTGGTATAAAAGAGCACTGGAAAGCCCGTTCAACCGTTCTTACCAGTCTTTTGTGGAAGAAGAATCTCCGCAGAATAGTGAAGATTATTACGTAAATACAGATAAAAGCTTCATGGGATACCATCGGGTGCTGCGCTCCATTGTTTCCAGAGAGCCGCAGGCGGTTTTATCTCTGTACTTCAATTCTACGGTAACGAATGAGATAATGAAGGATATCCCTTTCAGTGAGGGACAGCATTTGATGTATGTCAGCCCGGATAATCAGCCTTTCTTTGTAGATGATCTGAAATTCTATAAGCAGAGCGAAGCGGGGGGATTGTTTACTCATCTAACCACGGCTGCAGGTGGACGTTTTACATGGTCGGATAGCGAACAGAAGTATCTGGTTATTTATAACAATAGTAAAAAAGAGAACTGGAAGCTCATTAAGCCCATTCCCTACAAAGAGATTTATGAAGCTGCTACAACGACTCGTAAATTAAATTACCTTATAGGTTTTTTGTTTCTAATTGTCTCTGTAGTCCTTGTCAGCTATACATCCAACAAAATCACGAATCCATTAAAGAATCTGTCGCTACAGATGAAGCGATTCAGTACAGGCAGTTTCGAAGCTGAGGCGCTGGTGGAGGGGAACGATGAGATAGCTTACCTGTCACGCCACTTCAATAAGATGGTGGAGAAGACGAATGAGCTGATTAATGAACGCTACAAGATGAAGATAGTGGAGAAGAACGCTGTATTAAAAGCTTTGGAGGCGGAGATTAATCCCCATTTCTTATATAATGCGCTGCAAGCTATCTCCACGATGGCCCTTAAAAACAATAATGATGATATTGTCGATATGATTGATAATCTGGCTTTAACCTTAAGATATTGTGTGAGCGGCAAGGATGTTGTTCAAGCCAAAGAAGAATTGAAGCATATTGAACGTTATTTGGCTCTGCAGAAGGCCCGTTTCGGAAACAGAATGCAGGTGGCTTATCGCTGGGACGAGAATCTAATGGGGCTGGAAATTCCAAAGTTGTCTATTCAGACACTGGTGGAGAATTGCATTAAGCATGCGCTGGAGAAAGTCTCGAGTACAATCACAATAACGATTGAGGCACGAGTGACTGCCAACCATTCGATCATCTCTGTGTTGGACAATGGGCCAGGCTTCAGCCGGGAGCGGCTGGAACGGGTGCGAAATTCATTGCAGCTTCAATGGGAGGAGCAGGATGAAGACAGCGTGGCTGAGAATGACATGCAAAGTATTGGACTGAAGAATTTGAATACACGCTTGAAGCTTCTATATGGAGCAGAGGCAGGACTGTTCATTACGAGTAATCTTTATGGGACGAACATGGAAATGCGAATACCGCGGGGAGGGCTGGGACATGTATAAAATACTAATCATAGATGATGAAGAGCCGCTGCGCGAAGCGATAAATATTCTTGGCGACTGGAAGGGTCTTGGCGTCGATCAAGTGCTTGAGGCTACAGACGGCAATGTTGGACTGGCTATGCTGCGTCAGCATAAGATTGATATTGCCTTGGTGGACATGAAGATGCCGGAGTTGAACGGGAGTGAACTACTACAGATCATAGAACTTGAATTTCCAAATCTGCTGACGATTGTGGTCAGTGGTTATAATGATTTTGAATATACCCGCCAAGCTATTCGCTCCAAGGTTGTCGATTATTTACTGAAGCCGGTTAATCGTGTGGATCTCAATGCCGCACTGCGTAAAGGAATTGATATGCTGGAGGCCAAACGCGAGAAAGAGAGCGAGTTCATTAACAAGAACATTACGCTCAATATGTCCATTCCGAAGCTAAAAGAGAAGATGTATCTCTCAATCATTGGCCGCAGCTTCAAGAATCAGTCGAATGAAGCCTTCCTGCCGCTAATTGGTGCAGATCGAGCAGGTAATTATTTTGCAGCAGGTGTGCTGCGAGTGCTTAATCTGGAGCAGGTGCGTAAAGACCGATTTCATGAGGATCGTGATTTACTGCATTTTGCCGTGACCAATGTGATTAATGAGAATAACGATGCACAATTTAAGGCCTTTAGCTTTGCAAGCCATAAGGGGGAACGGGAATTTATCGTTATCTTCACGATGACAGGCGGCTATGTGGAAGATGCAGCCTTTCTCTCCCTTCATCATATGAAGAAAGTGACCTCTACGCTGAAGGAGCTATTCGGTATTGTCTCTGCAGGTGGAATTGGCGAGCCTTATGGCGATATCACGGATATTGCCAATTCTTATGAGAGTGCCAAATCCTCTCTAGATGGAATTGACCTGTTAAAGCTAAAAGGGATTGCAGTTATGAACAGCAGTACTGATAAATCACTTACTAAAGATAGTCCTTCGCTGACGGGGCGTATGCCGCTAATCCGCAATGCTCTGGAGAACGGGAACATCAGCCATGCCAAAAGTATTTTATTTGAATTTACGAAAAGATGGAATTCCTCAGAGCATTTTAGTCTGGGAGAAGCGGACAGAACCATTCAGGAATTCTTTATTTTGCTAAATGATATCGCTATAGATCTGGATGCTGTGCCTGAGCAACTCCAGAACGGAAAAGACAAGGGACTGCACGGACTTGGCATTAGTGTCGACTTTGCTTCTTTTGGACAATTTGAGATCGTGCTGAATGATATCTTGGATTGCTATGCTAACAGCTTCAGCAAGTCGCTTGCCGGAAACCGTAGCAGTGTGCTGGAAAATATTAAAGCATACATTGATAACCATTATTTTGAGAATATTAAAATATCGATGTTTACGGATAAGTATTTCCTGAGCAGAGAGTACTTGATGAAGCTGTTCAAGGGTCAGTATGGCTACGGCATTCACGAGTATGTGCAAAAGGTGAGAATGGACAAGGCGAAGGATATGCTATCTGACTCCAGCTTGAAAATTCAGGACATATCCGAAATGCTGGGATACAAGGACAAGAACTATTTCAGTAAGGCGTTCCGGAATTACTACGAATGTTCCCCTACTGAATATCGAATCCAGCTTTTGGGGGTGGAAAAGTGAAACGGTTACATGAACACACTTTTTTACCCTTATAAGTTCACTTATGTACATTCTTATCCTTTTCCATTTTCATTAGAATAACACCAAGACCACAAGATGCATAAGGAAAAGGGGGCAACATCATGTTAAAGAGATTTACAGCACTATCTGCAAGTTTGCTGCTCGTTGGCGGTCTATTGGCCGGCTGCGGAGGAAATAATAACGCTGCTAATAATACGGCCGCAACAAATGAAGCTGGAGCAGAGAACACTGCAGCGACAGATTCTACCAAGCCGGTTACGATCAATATGTTTACCGCGTCTCCTGAATACACGGATGCTTTTAATGCTTACATTGCCGAGTACAAGAAGGTTAAGCCGAATGTAACGATTAATCTGGAAATTATGCAGGCCGACTACAATACAGTACTTAAATCCAAAATTGCTGCCGGAAGCACGCCTGACGTATTCCAAACTACGGCTGGCGGCGATATCGATACTTTTGCGGAATACAGTGCCGATCTTACTAACGAACCACTGGCAGCGGCTATGACCGATGCTGTTCGCGCTAACATGAGTTCAAAAGACGGTAAGGTACTTGGACTTCCTGTAAAAGGAAACTTGTTCGTACTGATGTACAATAAAAAACTTCTGGCCGATGCCGGAATTACGGAGCTTCCAAAAACAACCGCGCAAATGGATGATGCGATTACTAAGCTAGAAGCGAAGGGAATTACACCTTTTGCCAACGCTTATAAAGAGTGGTGGGTATGGAAGCACATCTTCCAACACTTCGTGGATGCAGCTGCCATTGATGCTGGTACGGACGCTAAAACGCTGGTAGGCGATTTCATCGCTGGAAAAACTACCTTTGCGGATCACCCTGTGCTGAACGATAACTTCTTCAATTTCATTGATACTACTGTCAAACACGGAACAGACAAACCACTGGAACGGGACAGCAATGCTGAAGTCAGCGACTTTGCACTTGGCAAAGCAGCATTTATGACAGGTAAAGGCGCATGGGATGAAGAAGCAATCAAGAAGATTACGCCTGACTTTGATCTGGGAATCATGGGTTACCCTGTCAGCGACAAAGCGGAACAGTCCACAATCATTACCGGTGCCGATCAGGCGCTGCGTATTAACAAGGATTCTGCTGTAGCTCCTGAAACCATTGAATTCTTTAACTGGCTGTATACTTCTGAATACGGCAAGAATTGGTTCTCTGCTGTAGCAAAGGTTATTCCTCCAATCCAGGATGCTCCGATGCCTGACCTGCAAATGCCACAAGAAATGGCGGAAATTCTGAAAACAGAGAAATCCGGCGACCTGTCGGTTAACTACTCTCTGGATACGTTCCACCAGAAATTCGGTGAATTGATGCAGGCTTATATTGGTGGAAGCAAGACTAAAGAACAAGCTATCACCGAAATTCAAAAAGCTTGGATTCAATTCGGATCAGCTGCACAATAACTAATATTCGTTAAGATTCGGGGCGGTCTCCAAGTAAGATTCATTACTGGAGAACCGCCTCTTTCTATGTGTATATAATGAGAACTTTGGGAGGCTAAGATTAGATTATGAGCAGTAATAGGATTGAAATAACGGAAAATGGACTTTATCTTGTCCTTGAGATTACCGCAGACCAAGATGTTCAATTGCTCCATTTCGGAGCTGGACCCTTGGAGGCTGGGGTCATAGCAGATAAGCATAAACCGGGTTTTCGGCTGCTGGAGCTGCAATTATCAGGGGAGGATCGGGCTGAATATCACGGGCGCACCCATCGTGCTTCTTATCCTGGACTTCGTATGATTTATGACGGTCATAGTGACACTGTGAATGAACTGGGGCGTAAGTTTGAACTCGCGCTGATTGACCCCGTAACCCGCTTGAAGGCGGTCCAGCATTTTCAGTTCTATCAAGGCATTCAAATCGTACGTTGCTGGACGGTATTGAGAAATGAAGGTGAAGCTGCAACAGCGGTAGAATATATATCTTCCTTTGCGCTCACTGGAGTGGATAAAGAGGGATCTGAGGACCGCAACGACAAAATAGAGGTAACTATTGCTCATAGCGGCTGGCAGAGCGAGCTGCAATGGCGGACCTATAGTCTGCCGGAGCTGGGGATGTCTCACCTGTCTGACCGGGGATCGAAACGGATCGCCTGCAGTAATACAGGTTCTTGGTCCGCAGCGGAGTTGCTGCCTATGGCTGTCCTGCATAATAAAGAGAGTGGGACAAGCCTGTTCTGGCAGATCGAGCATAACGGTTCTTGGCATTGGGAATTAACGGATCAATTCGATCAGCTTACCCTTTTGGTTAGCGGACCGACCGAAAGTGACAACCATTGGTGGGTGAACCTTGAACCGGGCGAAGATTTCACTTCAGTGCCTGTTGCTGTCGGATCCGTTCAGGGTGAATTTCAGACTGCGATCGAACAGCTGACTGCTTACCGTCGTGTTATTCGTAGACCTAATGAGGATAATGAGCTTTTACGGATTATTTTCAATGATTACATGAATTGTCTATGGGGTGATCCCACGACAGAGAAGCTCCTGCCTTTGATCGATGCGGCTGCTGATGTGGGTTGCGAATATTTCTGCATTGATGCAGGCTGGTATGCACCCGGAGAGTGGTGGGATGGGGTTGGGCAATGGGAACCGTCGATGGAGCGTTTCCCAGAAGGAATCAAATATGTCCTAGATTATATTCGCAGCAATGGGATGATTCCCGGCCTGTGGCTGGAGCTGGAGGTTATGGGCATTCAGAGTCCGAAGCTTGCGGAGACAGATGACAGCTGGTTCTTTATGCGCCATGGCAAACGGGTCAAAGATCGCAGCCGCTATCAGCTGGATTACCGCAATCCGCATGTAATTGACCATGCAAATAGTGTCATTACCAGATTAGTGGAAGAATACGGTGTGGGTTATATCAAGATGGATTACAACATTAATTCAGGCATGGGTACGGAAACCGATTCGGATAGCTTCGGAGACGGTCTGCTGCAGCATAATCGGGCCTATCTTGGCTGGTTGGATAGCATCTTTGCACGTTACCCTAAACTTGTTATAGAGAATTGTTCGAGCGGCGGGATGCGGATGGATTATGCCATGCTTAGCCGGCACAGCATCCAGTCTACCAGCGACCAAGAGGATTATGTACAGTATGCGGCGATTGCCGCCGCTTCTCCCGCTGCGCTGACTCCAGAGCAGTCAGCGGTTTGGTCCTATCCTTTGCGGGAAGGTGACGACGAGGAAGTAATCTTTAATATGGTCAACGCGCTGCTGCTTCGTGTGCATCAGAGTGGCCATTTGGCCGAGCTGAGCCCACGGCGTAGAGAGCTGGTGAAGGAAGCTTTGGATTATTACAAAGTTATCCGCGGAGACATTGCAATGTCTACACCGTTCTGGCCGCTAGGCTTGCCTGACGCATCCGGGGAGTGGGTCAGCTTTGGACTACGGCACGGCGAGCGTCGTTATCTCGCGGTATGGCGGATCGCTGGCGAAGCTGCAGCTGTCCAGCTGCCCATTGGAGAGCTGAAGGGCCTTGATCTGTCCGTGAACTGTGCCTACCCACAGGAGCATAGCTCCACTTGGGAGTGGAATAAGGTTGAGGGTATCCTTAATGTTACTCTTCCGGCAGGGAAGACGGCCAGATTGTTTGAGCTTTGTTCCTAAATCAGTAATCAAAAATCCCTATAATGGGAAAAAGGATACCCCGTCTATTTTGGCCTCAGCAGAAGCCACAGGAGACAGGGTGTTTTTTTATAAAAATATAAGTATTATTTAAAAAAATATATGAAAATAAATTTATTATTTGTCGAATTAAAGCTAAACTTATTGAATATTTTGTCGATATATATCAAAAGATGTTGAAATAAAATTGACAGGAAAGAAATAGCACTTTACAATGCAAGTATGGCATAATCATTACTACTTTATAGAAGCTTTGAAAGCTTTTAACACGAATGATTATATAAGTATTATTTCAAGGAGGATGCATAATGATGAAAGCAACAGGAATTGTAAGAAAAGTGGATGAACTGGGACGTATCGTGATTCCGATTGAACTACGCAGAACGATGGGAATTGACATAAAAGACCCGCTTGAGATTTTCGTGGATGGAGAAAAAATCATTCTTAGAAAATACGAGCCTACTTGTATCTTCTCCGGAAGTGCAGAGAATCTCATCAACTTCAAAGGTAAGATGGTTAGTAAAGATGTTCTCGATGAACTGATTTCAAGCTTTGACACTATTTAATCATATCTTAAATTAGCAACGAGCATAAACAATGCAAATAGGGACCGGCTGCAAGCACAGAAACGTGTTTGCCAGCCGGTCCTTTTTTCTGTTCTATTCTGCTCGTTTAAGCGAAATCAAGTTCCAGCACCCGTTGTATCTCTTTAATAAAAGCTGCATACTGTGCCAAACCCAGCTCCATACACATTTTCTGGTAAGTGCCTAGTTTAGTATCCAGCTTTTTTAACTTTTGCTCCAGATCGTCGAACATGGTCTGCTTCTCTTCCATGGCCTGTCGAAGCAATTTCTCTACGGTTTCTTTATCGGTCATATCTCCAAAATACAGATGCATAAAAAAGTCTGAACGCAGCACTTCCTTCTCTACCGGTCCATGCAGATAGGTCTGAAAGCGTTCTGTTCCTGTACTTGTAATGGTAAATACATTTTTGTCAGGCTTGCCTTCCTGTCGCACCGATTCTTTGGTTATTAGCTTAAGACCTTCCATCTTGCTCAGGGTAGGATAGATAGTGCCATAGCTGGCATCAAAGAAGAAGGAGAAATACTCCTCGAAATGCTGCTTGATCTCGTAGCCGGAATGGGGCTTTTTATTTAGTATTCCCAGAATGACATCTTGTATGTTCATAATAGCCGCCCCTCCTTTCTATATTCACTACCATATCACAACTCCATAGTTTGCCTCAATTTGATAGGTCATGAATCAAGGTCTTTTCGGGCTCTTTGGTGATCTTCGGTTCCCGGCGAATGAAAGTCAGGAAGATGCTGAGTGCAACAGCCACGGCTCCGATAGCTATAAGGGCAAGCACATTCTGCCCCACTCCTGACCCGCCAATGACGAGGTCAAGCATTCCATTTACTGCATAGTAAGCAGGGAAGAATTGTCCAATCCAGCTATAGAAGGGAGAGAGTAGGTCCCTTGGGATTGTTGCTCCCGAGGACAACATCTGAATGGAGAGGAGGGCGATATTTAACCAAGCGCCGGCATCCCCGAGCAGGATAAGACTGAGTTGGGCAATGCTCATACAGGAGATAATAACAATGAATTCGAACATCCACATCGCCATGAACCCAAGACTGGATGGGATGCCAAGCCAATGAATCATTGAAGTGCCAATCAGAGAGGTTATAAAGGCAGTTGCCCCGAGCAAAATAAAACGGGCGCTCAGTCTCTGCCACTTTCCAGCTTGCAGTGATAAGTTCGAGGAAGCTCGGTTCAGGTTCATGGCTAATAACATAGATCCAGTGAAGGAAGCCGTAACAATCATTAAGGGCACCATCGTTTGTGCAAAGTTGGTCGCAGGATTAATGATTTGTACATCAGAAGTCACCCGGTCACCCGTGCTGTTCCTGATTATCTTCGCCTGAGCTTCCGGAAGCTTCATTCCGATTAAGGTCTGGTTGAGGGAAGAGCTGCTACTCTCCGTATTCAGCGCCGCTGTAACTTTAAGCGCTACGGTCTGCATCACATTGCTTACCATTTGCGGATTAGACTCATTTAAGAAATAGCGGATCTCGGCATGGCCGGAAGGATCACTAATTTGCCCAGTGAATCCTTGGGGGATATTAATAATCAGACGAATTTCACGACTCTCCAGAGCATCCTTTGCTTCAGCCAGTGTAAGATTCTTCTTGATCTCGAATTTCAGCGACTCTGAAATTCCGTCAGCAATAGGCTGTGCAGCAGCGCCGTCTTCATTCACAATAGCTATGGGCAATTGAGTCACCCGATCTGTTACATGATCATAACCCGTAATCCAGATTAAGCTGAAAAAGACTTGGAATAATATGGCTGTGATGATACCGACTATAGTGACAGGCTGTTTAAGAAACTGAAACAATAATTTACTGTTCATTTTGAACTCCTCCTTCATATATCAATATGTAATATGATAATACGAAATATATCATGCTGATATATAAATGACAAGAGGTGATTTACATTTTACTGTTTCCGGAGTGCTTGAACTTGGCCTTAGCCTAGACAATTCAAAGTGATTTCCTATATCATAGGCATAAAAGAAGTTAAGAGGGGAAGATTCGTTAGATGACTAACCTGAAGCTAAAGAAGCCAGAAGCTATAATATTTGATATGGATGGAACGTTGTTCCAGACAGAAAGTCTGTTATTGCCTGCATACCACAAGATGTTTGATATTCTGCGGGAGGAAGGTCTGTATTCAGGCCCCACACCACCTGAGGAACGCATTCTGGGCAGCCTGGGCATGTTACTGTCACAAATATGGAAGAATGTAATGCCAGAAGCGGATGAAGCAGTTCACCAGCGGGCTGATCAACTGCTGCTGCAGTTGGAGATCGAAGGACTTGAAGCAGGTGAGACACAACTGTATCCGTTGGTAGTGGAAACACTGAGCGCGCTTAAAGGACGCGGAGTACGGCTATTCGTTGCCAGCAACGGACTGCAGGATTACATTCACAGCATCGTAGTGGTTCATGAGATGAAGGAGCTGTTCGAGGGATTGTACAGCGCGGGAGGACAAGGAACGGCAACCAAGGTTGATCTGCTGCGGATTCTGCTTGAGGAGCAAGGAATTAGCAATGCCTGGATGGTAGGGGACCGCTCGTCCGATGTTGAAGCAGGCAAAGGGAACGGACAGATTGTAATCGGTTGTAGCTATGCGGGCTTTGGGAAGCAGGATGAACTTAAAGGCTCTGATGTGATCATTACATCTTTTGATGAACTGACTAGCTTGTATGACAGTGCAGAGTAGAAGTTAAACCAGACTATGCAACTTGAATGGCTTACACTCGATGTGGACGCTCCGCGAACGGACCGTTGTTCCAATCGCAATAATTGGACCCACCCTTCTCAGACAGAGAGAAGGATGGGCCTTTTTGTGTGGATAGTCTTGCAACTTCTTAGGCTGCTTTCTTCGGACTGGTTTTCATTTTTTGTAATTTACGTTGTTTTTGTATCTTTGGACGCTGTAATGATTTTTTCTTCCCAATATTATTTTTTGCGTTTCGTAACTTTTTGCGTTTTCCTTTCAGAGTTCTATTCAACAAGGTATTTATTGCCTTGCGCTTTACCGTAGATTTTCGTAATCTTCGTTTGCTTCTCCGCTTTTTTCTCACTTTAGGCTTTGAAGCTATAGTTGTACTAAAGGAATTGACTAACCCTGGAACTTTAACAATAAGGTTATCGCTTGATGCAGTACCTGTGTTTGAAGCGGGTTCATTAGGTTGTTGTGCATGTACGGTTGAAGGAACTGGAATGAGCCCTTGTACTGGATCGTTAGCAGGCAACGGTGGGTCCTCCAAAAGAGAGGCCGTTGGAGGCGGATCACTCCTTTCTATTGGCTGAACGTCGGCTTCGACGCTCGCAGGGATGAAGACAAGTTCATTGCTGGTTTGCGGAGACTCTGCAGATTCCAAAGGAGATGTCGTGAAGCTGTTTAGAGCTTCGTCCTGAACGTCTGCCATAACTTCAGTAGTTGTGGCCTGTTCCGCTTCCCTGGTAGTTGATTCACTTGGGGATTGATAAAAATAGATTGCGTCGCCTAGAACAGCGTTATGGATCAGTTCATCCGCAATTTGGATCACTTGCTCGAAGCGGCCTCCGACTTGTTCAAAGGCCTCCATCGACGAGATGGGATGGAGTGTTATCCCCCGGCGCAAGTAAACAGTAGGTCCGGAACCCTTGAAGAATTCACCAAGTAGAAGAGGATTGTTAACATCGATCTGAGGAATCAAAGTATCCATCGTCTCGCTGAGATGATTGATATTACGTTCGAACGCAGCAAGACCAAACACTTGTTCAGCCTGCAAATAGTTTTGCATACCAATCTCAGTTAAATGCTGTTCATTTCCGAGCAGCTTCGCTATTGTTTGGGAGAGTAAGGTCACGTCTCCCTTGGGTACCAGAAACTCTTCATTATGGGTCTGGATCATAATTTCGGAGAGCCCGCCCGATGCATAAGCAACCACCGGTTTCGCAAAAGCAAGTCCTTCGAGTGCTGTCATTCCAAAACCCTCATCACCGATGCTGGGTACAACCAGAATATCAAGTGCCGGATAAATTTGATCGATATTCAGCTCGAAAGGATGAAAGATAAATCTTGAAGGGTCAACGGTTGCCGCGATAAGCCGTTTGCATTCCTCTACATAATTCTGATTCGCTAACTCTTGGCTGCCGACAATGAGATATCTTGTATTTGGGAATTTGGACATCAGAATATGAGCCATCATAATAAACTCCGCAATACCTTTATGAGGGGCTAACATTGCCGTAACAACACCGATCAGCAGCTCCTGTTGCGCCACACCGTATTTTTCCCTAAATGTATAACGATGCTGAATACATCTTTCTGTATCTAAGGCTGAACGGTCCCATGTTGGATTGATTAGCAGCGTTTTCTCTTCCAGTTGAGCACCTGTATACGGGGTTAAGACAGCTTCTGATATCCCAATGATATAAGTAGAATACCGATTTACGGTTTGCACAGATGATATCTGATATTCTCCCGGGTACATGACTTCAGTAAGAATCCATGCTGTGGGAATGCCAATTTGTGTTGCTGCCAAGGCTGGCAAAGCGGCTACAATCGTATTGACAATGATCCAATCAGGTCTATGCATATGGAGGAAATTTATTAAATGGTGATAGAACTTACTCTGTTGGAGCGCATCCAGTTCCCTTTTTGTGGAGGCGGAAGCTTGATAAAGCGACCATGATAGTGGATAGTCTGCAATGACGATATTAATGGACAGGGCCTCAGCCTCGATCGAAAGGATGCCAGGTTGGGGCACAACAAGCCAAACCTCATGCTGGCGGGCTAATATTTTGCCGATGGAAAGGAGCATCTTCTCCGCACCCGTGATACGTCCTGGATCGCTGATATGGGAGAATAACATGACTTTTGGTTTTGAGGTCACAGACTGCATACCTGTCATGTTGCCACAAGTATGCTTTTTCACCTCCTTCTTATAAGTAATGTAATATATGTAGACTCTATCTCCGCCCGTCACGACGGTTTGCTCAGGAGAAATGCCCATTTTCAGTAAAAAACCGGTCTCCAAGGGAGCCGGTTCACCTAAAATTACGCAACGAGTACACTTCAAACAATATTTGGCCCTTTGAGACAACTATCGAAGATAGGCTGCGGAAGAAGAATTGGTTTTTGCAAATGCCACTTATATTTCACAAGTTCAGCTACAGTGGGGATTGGACGCAACCGTCCTCCTTCGGCATAATATTGGCCTTGTTCAGGATCCATGTACAGACGATAATCAATCAATTCATGATTTTCCAGTACATTGGAGTCGATTGGCACACTCAAGGGAAAGTAAGCCAACTGCTCCGCTGTTAGCAGAACAGCTTCTTCGGTCCGATACCCTAAACGTTTAAAGGATAAATAGTCGACGAAAGGGTAACGCAATCCATGGCTGATGAGGTACATTCCGTCATCGGTACTCCGTGCGATAAAGACGTCGGGGTAATGACTAGGAATGAGGCCATCATTGATCAGTGTCTCGCCTACCGGGAGAAGTGCGAGTTGGTCATCCGTGATCTGGACCACTTGTTCCATACGAAATCCGAAGGCATAAAAGTCTTCAAGTGAACAGATGGGCTGTTTGTTTCCTTGTTCAACTTTGTACACCTCTCCTCGGGTATTGCAGACAAGTATGCCTGAGGGAGGCGTAGGTTCAGCGGAAGGATGATGGGGGTGTGGAGCAGCATAGCTGCCTGGCAGGAAATTCTCATCCAACGTATAAATCAATCGATCCGGATTAAACCCCCATTTTTTTAAAAATACACGACGATTGTTCATCGCAAAAGAATTCATATCAATGGAGTTGGATAGAAAGCTTGCATTGCCTACATGATGAACATAGGTATCGCTAGCAATCACTAGTCGCCTTCCAGCTTTCAAAGCTCGATAGCAGAAATCAATATCCTCATAGCCCCCACGCAAGAAGGATTCGTCCAAGCCCCCAATCTGATGATACAACTGCTGATGGAATAACATGCAGAATCCACTAATAGCTGTAGCATCCCGCCATATTGAGGCATTGGACCGGTTGAAAGATTCAGCAAAGCGATGATATTCTTCATAGGTTGGATATGATGCGGGATATCGCTGCTGTGGAATTACTAGATTGGACATGGGACCCACAATACCTACCTCAGGTGAGCTTGTGAGCACAGTCATTAAATTTCCGAGCCAGCGATGGGAGACGACGGTGTCGTTATTCAAGAGAAGAATATAATCTCCAGAAGAAGCGGCCATTCCTTGATTACTAGCGCGGGAAAATCCCAGATTCCGTTCGTTTTCTATAAAGTACAGATCTTTACGGTCACGTAAATGAGCCTGAGTCCCATCGGTCGATCCATTATCAATACAGATGATTTCATATGGAATCTCCGTATAATTCAAAATACTATGCAAACATCGCTCGGTTAAGTTCCAGTTGTTCAACGTCAAAATAACAATACTGACTAACATCTGCTCCCCCCAACCTTGTTGTCATTTTTGAGATTACAGTGCTTATACAGACACTCCGAGATATTTCAGCATGCCTATGAAATTTGTTGCATACGTGTAGGGGCTAAAAGAGGCCTCCATTAGTGCTCTGCCTTGAGTCCGGATGGACTCCCGAAGCGGTCCTCTCATGAGCTCAAGACTTTCTTTAACAGCCTGTTCGAAATTGCCTAATGGATAAAACTTCCCGGTTACGTTATGGGAAATAAATGAACGTACACCATCGGAATCGGTACTGAGAACAGGGCACCTACAGCTGATTGCTTCAGCAACCGCATATCCGAAGCCCTCCATAATGGATGTGGATAACAATAAGCCACGGGATTCACCAATGATAGATAAATAATCAGCCATTTGCTCATGCGCGATATTGGAGAATATATCGATTTTTTTGCTTAGTCCCAAGCGTTTGACTGCATTGAGGTAAGCGAGACGCTCCGATTCAAGCGATAGATTGGAGTCTTCAAAAAACCACAGACGAAGCTGAGACTCATGTAAGGAAATTCGATAAACAATTTCCAGACATTCTTGCCAGTTCTTGTTGGGTTCAAGTCGGCCTACCCAGCCAATGATGGGATAGGGGGGGGGAGTGTGCTCCCGGTACTGAAATTTAGTCGTATCCAAACAATTAGGAAAACAAAAATGAAGCTTTGTCGGAAATCTGGATAACAAGTGGATCAAGTGAGAAGTAGGAGGATATAACAAGGCATCTGCGTACGCCAGAATATAAGGCGTGGCCTCCGTGATGACACTTTCCGCCTGTTCCAACGTTCCAAGCCCTTGTACTTCATAGATTAAGGAGCCTGTATAACCCAATAGACGAAACTTTTCCAATAACATAAAATTGGAGGAGACAACCACAGCCTGAAAGGATTCAGTGGAGAGCAAATGGCGAATCTCGTTATCATTTTCGGTTACATGTGTCGGGCAAGTCGCCATATTTTGCAGTCCTGCTCCATAACGTTCATATAGAAGATGACAGTCAACACCTTGTTTGCGTAACTCTTCCGTCCGAGTTCGATTCAGGGTGTCCATTCCGCCACTCGGTAGGATGTAGCTTAATAGAACTTTCAATCGGCTCCCTCCTTAGTAGACTGCTTCTCCATACCATATGTGGCGGCAAGGAGAATTGGATGTACGGATAACCAATACAGTGAAAGAAGTTACTGTTAACTTCCCATCCCAAAGCAGCTACGAGTCCACAACTATAAACTGCACTATGCATATGTTATAAGACTTGATAAATAAGAGAGGTGTGCGGATTGGCAAAAGTATCGGTGATTATACCGTTTTATAACTGTAAATATGTAGATCAGGCTATAGATAGTGTACTAAAACAAACCTTCTCGGATATAGAAATCATTCTGGTAGATGACGGTTCTACGATGTATACAGAGAAATTATTTCCTTATTTAGATCGGATTCATTGTATAAGACAGATAAATGGCGGAACCGCTTGTGCGCTGAATCGTGGCCTTCAAACGGTTAAAGGGGAGTATGTGGCCTGGCTTAGCTCGGACGATTTATTTTACCCGGATAAAATTAAGCGTCAGGTCGAGTTCATGGAACAACGCAATGCAGCATTCTGCTATACAGATTACCATGTCATTAATGAACGAAGTCAAATCATCCAGCATGATGCGACGGCAAAATTTCGCACGTTTCGTTCATTCATAGAAGCATTTACGAGCTACTGTCCAATCAATGGATGTACGGTCATGATGAAAAGCTCGATTATCAAGCAAATTGGATATTTCAATGAAACGCTCACCTATACCCATGATTATGATTTTTGGGTGCGTTTGTTATTAGAGAAAGAGAATATGTATTATATGAATGAACCGCTAACCGCGTATCGCCGGCATGAAGAGATGGGGACCATCCGGCATTTGGGCAGTATCCAAATTGAACTTGAGAAAGTGAAGGTCAACTATTTCAATGAGTTTCAGGGATTATTGGCGAATTATTAACAATATCACACCCGAAAACCTCCGAATTCGCCACAGAAGACGGACTTGGAGGTTATTTTATTGTGGAAATTACTACTTGCTTTTAATATCGTTATAACGTAATATTACGATATAAAGATTATTTGCGAAGAGGTGAACAGCTCCATGGATAATAATTTTAAAGCCTACAATGAAGCCGCTGATCTATTAAAAGCTTTGGCTCACCCCGTCCGATTGTGCATTGTAAGAGGACTGATCGAGAAGTCGTCCTGCAATGTTACCTATATGCAGGAGTGTTTGGATCTGCCGCAATCTACAGTATCCCAACATCTGCAGAAGCTGCGCAGTATGGGAATCGTTGAAGCAGATCGTAAGGGTCTTGAGGTTAACTATTCAGTCACCAATGAAAGAGTCAAGCAGATCATAGAAATCATGTTCAAGGAGGAAATTAATAATGAGTAACAAAGTTCTGATCGTCGGTGGAGTGGCCGGTGGCGCATCTGCAGCAGCAAGGTTGCGCCGCTTGGATGAAGATGCACAGATCGTGATGTTTGAGAGAGATCCCTATATCTCGTTTGCCAACTGTGGGCTCCCTTATTATATTGGGGATTCCATCAAAGACCGTTCAAAGTTACTGGTGCAGACACCCGAAGGCATGTACCAACGCTTTAACATCGATGTTCGAATCGAAAGTGAAGTAATGGGGATCGATCCAGTGAACAAAAGAGTTCGTGTCCGCAGCAAGGAACGTGGCGAATATATGGAAAGCTACGATTCTTTGATTCTTTCGCCGGGGGCCAAACCGCTTCGCCCGAATTTACCCGGTATTGAAAGTACCCGAATTCATACACTTCGGAACATCCCTGATACGGACCGAATCAAAAAACGAGTGACAGAAGAAAGAATCCGTTCAGCGGTTGTCATTGGTGGAGGCTTCATCGGTGTGGAAATGGCTGAGAACTTAAAGGAAATTGGATTGGAAGTGACCTTGGTCGAAGGCGGAACGCAAATTTTGGCCCCCTTTGATAGGGAAATGTCCTCTGCTTTATCCAAGGAACTGGAAGAGAATGGCGTTAGCCTATTATTGTCGCAAAGCGTGCAGTCGTTTCGGGATACAGATGATCAGATCGAAGTGTATCTAGCAAGCGGTACGGTACTAGTCAGCGATATGGTTATTCTAGCGATTGGTGTAGCGCCGGACACCGCTTTTTTAAGAGACAGTGGAATGGAATTGGGCCCGCGGGGCCATATCATCGTCAATGACAAGCTGGCAACAAACTTGAACAATGTGTATGCCGTTGGGGATGCGGTAGAAGTCACAGATTTCGTGAATGGCAAGAAAACCGCTATCCCACTGGCTGGCCCAGCCAACAAACAAGGGCGAATCGCAGCGGACAACGTGTGTGGGTTGGAGACGACTTTTAAGGGGACCCAGGGAACCTCCATAATCAAGGTATTCGGCCTGACTGGCGCATCTACCGGAAACAACGAGAAGACCTTGCAGCGGCTGGAGATTCCTTACCGTGTATCCTATGTTCATCCGAATTCTCATGCGTCTTACTATCCTGGAGCCACGCCGCTTTCCCTTAAACTTTTGTTTAACGATGCAGGAACGGTGCTGGGAGCGCAAGCCGTCGGCTTCGATGGCGTAGACAAACGAATTGACGATATCGCCACGGTTATCCGGTTTCGGGGAACGGTTACGGACTTGACAGAACTTGAGTTGGCTTATGCTCCTCCGTATTCTTCTGCCAAAGATCCAGTTAATATGGCTGGTTATACGGCAGAAAACATTCTGACAGGCAAAACGGAGGTATTCGTCCCACAGGATTTAGAGACGCGAAATGTGGAATCCACGCAACTGATAGACGTTCGGTCCGAGATGGAGCATGCCAATGGGAATATTCCAGGTTCGCTGCTTATTCCAGTGGATGAACTTCGCGCAAGACTGCAGGAATTGGACCCGGCCAAAGAAATTTGGGTTTACTGTCAGGTAGGCTTGCGGGGATATACAGCTTCTAGAATTCTCACTCAAAAAGGGTATAAGGTGCGTAATCTGACTGGGGGCTACAAAACCTACCAAATGGCTACTTACAAGCCAGGAAGCAGCATGAATCAATCTTTTGAACCTATACAAGTCATCCAACCCTCCCTCATAGAAACGAAGTTGGATATCGCCAAAGTGAATGATGCTGTGCTTCGAGTCGACGCGGAGCTGGATGCCTGCGGACTATGTTGCCCAGGACCTCTGATTCAGGTGAAGCAGAAGATGGATCAGCTTATGGCAGGACAGGTGCTGCACGTAACGGCATCCGATCCGGGCTTTTACGAAGATATTCAATCGTGGGCCGTCATGTCCCGAAATCGGATGATTAAGGTAAGTAAATCTGCCAATGGCATTATTGAAGCCTACCTATGCAAGGAACCGCCTGAGCTGAAAGATGCTTCTAAACCAACTCTCTCAACGCCTGAAGGCAGTACGATGGTCGTCTTCAGCGGCGATCTCGATAAGGCGATTGCTTCGTTCATCATTGCGAATGGTGCGGCAGCGAGTGGTAAGAAAGTAACGATGTTCTTCACCTTCTGGGGCTT
This sequence comes from Paenibacillus monticola, assembly GCF_009664975.1. GTDB lineage: Bacteria > Bacillota > Bacilli > Paenibacillales > Paenibacillaceae > Paenibacillus_AQ > Paenibacillus_AQ monticola. Next base: position 835,525 of record NZ_WJXB01000002.1, on the reverse strand, counting down.
GAATGTGATACGGAAGTCTGCTAAAGTCCCAGTTTCCAAGAGCCTCGTTGGACATATGTTTGGTGCTATGATGCCTCGGGGCAGCCGTAAATTGTCGCTCTCCAAAATGAATATGCTGGGCATGGGCGCCAAGATGATTCGCGGCGTCATGAAGAGCAACAATGTTTTTTCCCTTGAAGAACTGATCGATACAGCTATTGGCCAGGGCGTTGAAATCGTAGCTTGTCAAATGTCTATGGATGTTATGGGCATTAAGGAACAGGAACTGATCGATGGCGTTCTGATCGGTGGAGTGGGCTATTACCTCGGCAAGGCAGATCAAGCTGGCATTAATCTTTTTATATGACAACAGATAATAAAAAAAGTGAAGGAGAGAACAACGATGGCATTTAAGATCCCTAAAGAAATTAATCCTCAACAGGTTGCGAAACGTCTAAAGGCAGGAGAGTCCCTGATAATGGTGGACGTTCGTGAGCTTGCAGAATGGGCGGATGGACATATAGTAGGTGCCAAACATATCCCGCTTGGACAGTTAATGGAACGGCTGGGTGAGTTGGACCCGAAGCGTGAAACTCTTGTGATGTGCCGAAGTGGCAGCCGAAGCGGTCTTGCCTGTGAGATGCTGAGTGAGAAAGGCTATAATGTTGTGAATATGACCGGCGGACTGAGTGCTTGGACGGATGAATCACTGTGGGAACAATAAGGAGAAGATAATCATGTCTATTCTGTATCTGCTGTTAGCCCTAATAATCATTTGGGCCTTACGTCAGGCTTGGCCCGTAAACTCCCTTTCCTATGTGGATGTCCATAGGGTCAGACAAGGCATAGAAATACCAGCAACGGTAAAATTAGTTGATATCCGAGATGCGGTGGAGTATCAGAAAGACAACGTTCGTGGGTCAATGAATATTTCTCTCGGTCGGCTGCCTTACGTGTGGAACAAGGGTCTCTCACCAGAGGACTCTGTCCTGATTCTTGCGGATAATCCCTGCAAAAGCAATAAAGCTGCGAGAATTCTTCACAAGCGGGGATTTCGAAATATGTATAGCATAAACGGTGATTTTTTACTTAACAAAACAACGCTGTCTGAACTAATAGCGAAAGGGTGAACAATAACTTGGAAATAGGTACAGTTATTAATGTTGCTATCTTAGTACTTCTTGTCTGGTTTGGCTTTTCCCGTCTTCGGCCAGCTAAAGGATTAAGAACACTGAAATCGAATGAGTTTAAGAGCGAAATGGAACAACTCAAAAATAGGTTGCTGCTCGATGTCCGGGAACAGAATGAATACAAGCGAGGATATATTCCTAATGCGAAGAACATCCCGTTATCCCAGTTACAGCAGCGACTCGGAGAAATCCCGAAGGAGCAAGATATTCTGCTCTACTGTCAAAGCGGCATGCGTAGTAAGAATGCGGCACGAGTTCTTCAGAAGCACGGTTATACCCGACTTGCTCACTTGCGGGGCGGAGTTAGTACTTGGAGTGGTAAGTTAACACGGAGCTAGAGAGGGTGTAACAAAAGGGACGGCTGATGAACTTGTGGCCACGGAACAACTAGTATTTTTTATTTTTCGTGAAAAAAACTCAATAAGTAAGGCGAATTCCATTCGATTTTGAATGAGAATTCGCCTTTTTAATTGTTTTTTCAATAGATACTAATTATTTTATAGGTTTTATACGATTCATTTCTCAGCATAGTTCGCATTATCCAAAAATCACAGAGCATCAATTAATATGATAGAATTTTGTTATGTCAAAAAGTTTAAAAGAGATTGGAGGAAGCTCGATTGGAATTGTTTGAGTATATTTTACTTATGCTAGCGGCTATCTCAGTATCAAATTTAGTGAATCGATTTGTCCCTTCTGTTTCTGTACCCATCATTCAAATCCTGCTTGGGATGGTTATTACACTACTGCCTCTGCACTACGAATTAACATTAAATCCTGAATTATTTTTATTGTTATTTCTTGCCCCATTGTTGTTCAATGATGGGAAGCATGCAGATAAAGAGGCGCTTTGGGGTCTAAAGAAACCGATTCTTTTACTAGCGCTGGGATTGGTCTTTTTGACAGTAGTAGCTTTGGGTTATTTTCTGAATTGGATCATCCCAATCATTCCACTAGCAGCTGCTTTTGCTCTGGCGGCGGCGCTTGCCCCTACGGATGCTGTGGCAGTCGGTTCGCTGGCTGAGAAGGTTGAGATCCCGCATCAAACCATGCAAATTCTAGAGGGCGAGTCCTTAATTAATGACGCATCGGGTTTGGTATCTTTTCAGTTCGCAGTAGCAGCTATGGTCACAGGTATGTTTTCATTAAAATCTGCCAGTTTGAGCTTTGTGTATATTTCCTTAGGGGGTATTATATTAGGCCTCCTATTGACACTAGTTAAATATATAATCGTCAAATGGCTGCGAAAGCTGGGCATGGAAAATGTTACGCTTCATATGCTGATTGAAGTATTAACACCCTTTGCTATTTATTTAGCGGCTGAAGAGTTAGGAGTAAACGGTATCCTAGCTGTAGTTAGTGCAGGGATAGCCCATTCTTTTGGCTATAAGAAATTGAATCCAGAGGTTGCGAAACTGAATATAGTATCGAAAAGCACCTGGTCCGTGATTATTTTTGTGTTAAATGGACTAGTATTCTTGCTATTAGGCACACAACTGCCAGACATTATCCAGACCATATGGAGCAGTTCAGATATAGGACATTTTCAAGTGATCACCTACACCTTGTTATTAACTGTGGCTGTATTAGGGTTACGTTTGATCTGGATTCTAATTATGGATATTCCTCGAAGCACGGACTTGCAAGAACCATGGCGGGATAAAATGAAGAAGGCATTCATCCTTAGTTTGGCGGGTGTGCGGGGAACAGTAACACTGGCAAGTACAATGTCATTGCCGTTTTTTTTGGATAATGGCAATCCATTTCCACAAAGGGATCTGATCATCTTTTTAGCTGCGGGTGTAATATTATGGACGCTGCTTGCTTCCAACTACCTTTTTCCTGTTTTAGTAGGAAGAGAAACGGTGGCTGAGCGAAATGAAGACGAAATTCAGGCGAAGATTGATATTCTTCGGAATGTCATTGTCGGATTAAGTGAACAAAAAACGGATGAGAACAGATTTGCTATTGGCAAAATCATTAATACATATAATGATAGAATTCGAATGCTTAAGGGAAATGAACATAAGAACAACGCCGAGAAATTAATGTGGGTTTCCACTCTAAATTGGGAAAGAGAGAATACCCTATCTGTTATGGAGAGCAAAGAAGTACATCCATATATGGCTTACCGGCAATTAAATTCGATCAATAGATTTTTATTTAGGCTCACTCATGAGGATCAGTACAAAAGAGGTTCTCTTCCGGTTACGTATTGGCAAGAGGGAATTGGGATGGTTCAACAATTCAGATTAACTATCCATGAGAGACGCGCGGAACTGGATAAATTAAGAATTCTAAATATTACTTATGTGCTGCAGCAGCTAAGAGATTTATTGAATAAGGATGAACTAGATATTGAGATTGTCAGCTCGTTTATTTTGCATTACGAAGGAAGATTGAGGAGATTGAAGGGAAGCGAAGCTGTCTCTGCTACCAAACAGGAATTCGACACAGAATTGCAAGAGTTGGCGAGGCTCGGGATTCAATTGGAAAGAGATAATATTCAGTTAATGTTCGAAACTGGGCGGATTCTAAGACCAAGCATGAAGGAAATGAAGCGCAATATAGCCTTAATGGAACATGATCTTAGAGAAGAGACAAGTTAAAAGGTGTCTCACCGTCATGAAAATGGCGGTGGGGACACCTTTTTTTGAGCTTATCTCTATTCCTCAACCGTCTTCGCCGAGCTCGGTGTGTTCTTATACGTATCCAACGGACGCACCAGAGCTTTGCGGTAGGTACTGCTGTCCCCAGACCGAGCGAATACTTCGCGGGTGGGTTTGGGATTTACCTCAAGCACGTAAATCTTTCCTTCACGGTCAATGACTAGATCCAGGGCAAGTTCGCATAAGGCTCCGAAGCTGTCTTCAAAGAAAGCTGCGGCTTCGAGACCGGGCTATGCTTCAGCATTCGTTGCAGGTCGGCAGAGGACTAGTAGAGCAGTGTCTCCGGCAGATGCTGCCGAAAGCGGGGCTTCTGAGAGAAGGTCTGATGAATCGTCCAGTTGTTGCGCAGCGGCCGATTTAAATATTCAACAAATCGTATATTAATTTTTTTTCTTACACTGCGATGATCTCACGAACATGTTGCCGCGTTATGCTGAAAACGCTTGTCCTTTAAAATTTAAATTTTTAAAAATGGGGTTTAGAGGTTAACAAGAACAGATAACAAGGAGCGTGGCGGTTAGTGAGTAATCATCATCCATTTGTAAAGAGAGTATTGAGCGGAATATTGGCAATAACGGTTCTGATCCCGTTTATTCCACCTTCACTTTCATCGACATCCACGGCCTATGGGGATGCAGCGGAGCCTAGCGGTGTCGTCATGGTAGAAGATTTCGAAAATGTTAGTTTAGCTGACTTAACTTTTGACCGTGCACGTATTTATAGCGGCAGTTTAGCGCTTGAAACGAATCCGAAATACGTCCGTGACGGGGCAAAATCCTTGCGGATTGATTATGACTTTATTGGCGTAACAGATAATCCATCCCAGGTTGCAGTGGGGCCGGCAACTCAGTTGGCGTTGACAGGCAGAGTTCCCAAAAAAATCGGGATGTGGGTATACGCCAACAACGAGGGACATGGTCTAACTTCCAAGTTCTACATTTCATCCACTGGAAAATCCAAAACGTATGAGATTAGAAGTGAAGAGGTAGGTATAGACTGGAGTGGCTGGAAGTATGTAGAGGCTGAAATAGGGAATGATTTGTCTCTTCCGGGCACTTTGGCGTTCTACTTCCAGATGAAAGAAAGACAAGTGAGTAAAAAGAATAAAGGCTCGATTTGGATTGACGATGTCAGGCTCATTTATGATGAACCGGTGGATGAAGATATGGATGTTCCCGTGTTAAGCCCAACGTCTCCCACTCCCAAACAAACGCTGACTGCCCCCGTCTCCGATATTATTCTGTCGGCGGATGATGCTAAGTCGGGCATCGACCCGGATTCGGTCCAATTCACTGTGGATGGACAAGCTGCTGCACCAGAGACCTACACCTATGATCCGATAAATAAAGCGATAACGTATCATGCGGAGGAACCGCTGGGTGGTGGTTATCATCAAGTGCTTGCGGAAGTTAAAGATTTGGCAGGAAATCCTGAAGCAGCAGAGTATACTTTTAACATTGAGCACGGCGCCATGTTTACATTAGAGGCTCCAGCGGAAGCTGTCAGCAATGAGATTTACCGGTTGAAGCTTGAGGCGAAGGATGTAGGCGAAGCCAAGAGCATGCATGCTAAGATCAAGTTCGATCCGGAGACACTGCAGGCGAATGTTGTTAACGCACGTTCCGGTTTAAGTAATGTGCAGACCATCATCGATAATGCTGGCGGTTATGTTGAATTCAGTGCAGAGGGACTGCAGGGCGACAATGCGGCAGCTCTGGCAAGCATCGATTTCGAGGTGAACAGATCCGCGAAGATGGAACGCGGCGAGATGTATAAGCAGATTACCATGGTTGGGGGCGGATTTGGGTATGGCGGCGGCCGCACTCCCGTGAATTCCTTTGCCACACCGCTGAATTATACGATCGGATTCCCGTACACTGTAACGGTCAAGGGTTCAGGGCTGCAAACACCGAATATCATCACCGTTACAACTCACATAGGAGAGCCGGTACAAGGAGCGGAGATCGATTTTACCGATGCAAGCGGCCCTCAGACTTATGTGACCGTAACCGCTGATGGTTCCAATATCTATACGAGTTCGGATAGTTCGTCCGCAGTGTTGCTGGCGGCAGCGAAGAACGGGCAATTTTTCGGTACAACAGGTAATACATCCGGATTCGTAAAAGTGTATCTGCCGGATGGAACCAAGACAGGCTACATACCAACCGCTGATGTACAGCAGAAGGATCTTACCGAAGGGTTGGGCTTGACAGATGCCAAGGGAGAGATTCATACAGCACTAGCTAACCTTGCAATAGGCACCTGGAAAGTGCAGGCGGTCAAGGATGGCGGTACCAGCGAGAGTATCAGTATGAACGTTGTTTCTCAGTTTGGTGGAGGCGATCCGAAATATGTACAAACCTTTGTTACTGAAGATATGCGTACGATGATGAGCGTAGGGTGGCAGACGGCACCAAGAGTTCAAGAAACTTCTATTCAATATGTGAAAAATAGCGATTTGATTAATGGTGATTTGACTACTGCACCAGAAAAGGCGGCAGAGCAGCTTGCGCTCTCTGAAGTGGAGGTCATCCATGAGGTCCAGGGCGGGCCACTGGGCGAAATTAAGTTCCATAAATCATTGGTTACCGGCCTCGAGGCAGGTACGGATTATCATTACAGAGTTGGCTACGAAGGACATTGGAGTACATGGTACGAGTACAAGACATTGGATGCAGCGCCAGATCAACCTGTCTCTTTTGTATTCGTAACCGATTCGCATACGAAAGGGGATAACGGGCTTGAAATCTATCAGCAATTGATCAGTGATGCTTTAACCCATTATCCGGACACCCAGTTCATTATGCATGGCGGAGATATGGTTGACGATGGAGCAATCTTGAATGAGTGGAACCAGTTCTGGGAAGCTTCATCGATCTACGCATCCTCCATTCCTTCAGGTTACACAATGGGTAATCATGATGTTAAAGGTGAAGGCAAAGAGATATTCGCCAAGGGATTGGATCTTCCGAATAACGGACCGGAGATTCAGAAGGAGTACGCCTACTCGTTCGATTCAGGTGAGGTGCATTTCATTGTGCTGAATTCCGAAGCAGACGAAGTAACCATGTCCAAGCAAGCAGCATGGCTTCGCGAGGATATTCAGAAAAGCAATAAAAAATGGGAGATTGTGATGTTCCATAAGCCTGCTTATCATACAGAAGACGGACGCGGGGATGTGATCGAATATACACAAACATATTTTGCTCCTATTCTGGAAGAATTGAAAGTAGACTTGGTACTGGAAGGCCACGATCACGTATACGCACGTACCTATCCAATGAACGAAGGGAAGCCTTTGTTGAACGGAGAGCGTGGGACTGTCTATTTGGATGGAGGCGCATCCGGCTGGAAGTTCTACGATGGAAAAAAATATGAGTATATGAATTTCATGTTTGACGATGACGTTCCGGTATACTCTGCCATTCAAGTTAGTCATGACAAAATTATTGTTCAGGCTCGTACTACGGAAAGCGGAGAATTGATCGACAACTACACGATTGAGAAGAAGGATGAGCTAACGGTGACTTCAGTGGCAGTATCACCGGCCCAACTGACGTTAAATGTAGGTGAAGAACGTGGGACTGTTCTTACCGCTACTTATAGTGATAACTCCACTCTTGATGTCACGTATCAAGCAACGTGGACTTCTTCTAATGAGAGTGTAGCTACGGTAGATGCCAAAGGAATCATTCATGCTGCTGGAATTGGCAGGACGACAATCCAGGCGAGTTACGTCAGCATGTCGCCAGTTGAAATTTCTGTAACTGTTCAGGCTGAGGGTACGGATCCTGTGCTGCTTAAACTGACAGCTGATCCAGGCACTCACACATTGCGAGTGGGTCAGACAGCTACTTCTGTTATCACGGCAGTGTATGACAATGCAGTAAATACAGTAGTCACGGATCAAGTGATTTGGACGTCATCTGACCCTGTCATTGCCTCGGTATCTGATGCGGGCATCATCACGGGTGTAGCAGTAGGCAAAGGGGTAACGATCACGGCATCGTTCGGAGGCAAATCCATTTCAATTCCAATTATGGTTACTGAGGTTCCAGCTCCGACAGTGGTTGATTTGGCCGTGATCCCCGCTTCGGTCTCCTTGACAGCAGGTCAAACGCAAAGCTTATCTGTAACGGCAAAATATTCGGACCTTTCTACTGCCCTCAAGACTTTGGAAGCACAATATGTATCGAGCAATACTTATATTACTACTGTGAGTGAAACAGGTGTAGTGACAGCGGCTGCTACAGGAACGGCTATGATTACTATTTCATACGGGGGGATTAAAAAGGAGATTCAGGTCTCCGTAACGGCGGCCATAGGCAACAACGTTGGAGGGACGACACCGGCAGCAACGCCAACACCGACAGCAACAGCGGTACCAACAGCGGTACCAACACCAACACCAGTTGTAACTGCCGATCCATCGAAGCCAACCGTAGCGAAACCTGTGTTCAACGACAGAGTAGACCTTGATAAGGTTAAAGTTATCGTGGCTAAAGGGGAGGCGGCTTCTGTTGTGAAATTCTCAGATGTCCCTGCTTCTGTGTGGAGTGCATCGTTTGTTGAACGCGCAGCTAGGATGGGGATTGTAAAAGGCTATCAGGATGGCTCGTACCGTCCTGACGTCAAAGTCACCCGCGCTGAGTTTGCTATAATGCTTGTCAAAGCTTTTGATCTGACAGCTTCAGGTGGTAACGGATTCTCCGATACGCAAGGGCACTGGGCTTCGGAGGCGATTGCAGCGCTTCAAGATAATGGAGTGATTATGGGCTACGCCGATCGTTCATTCCATCCCAAGCAGGAGATCACCCGGGCAGAGATGGTGACGATGCTGGCTCGCCTTACGAACTATGTTACCAGCACATCGGCGCAATTTTCCGACATCTCTACGAACTGGGCAGCAGAATCAATCAATGCCTTTGCTAATGCAGGTATCGTATCAGGTAAAGGTAACGGGGCGTTTAAACCGGACGAATCTGCTTCCCGCGCCGAATCAGTAGTGATGATCATCCGTCTCCTGGATAAGCTCCTAGCACCATAAGAAACATTTACTGTTTAACAGCTAATGGAACCGGGCGGACAACGGAAATTACAAAGTTGATCGCCCGCCGCCGATGTAAACAAGCTGAACAAAAAGAACAGCCCAAGAGAGGCCACTGAAAGCCCAACCTTTCTTGGTACAAACACGTATCAAAAAGACGACGTCCATTCTGTTACTTCCGAGTGGATGTCGTCTTTTTTCTCGCTGTTTGCCTTCGTAGCTCAGGTTTACTCCATCAGTTTCAATATTCGTATAAATTGACGGTGAATATCGCCACGACTCCCTGAATTTCCGTTCCTGCTTTAAATGCTCGTGACTCTTTATGCTCACCGAGTAGGTTTTGCTTTGGGAGCCTTCTTTGTAGCAACCTTCTTTCAACGGGCATCGCTTGCACTTTTTAATTATTCCAGACCTGATCCCGTTGAATAATGATCCACAGAATAAAGTTCTGAAAGATATGAAATTATAAATTAAGCAGACAGCCCTCCACAGATGTAGGAGGGCTGTCTGTTCTATATCTTCCTCTATTCCTCAGTTGTTTTCGCCGAACTCGGCGTGGTCTTGTTCTTATACATCCATAACGCGTATTCCAACGGACGCACTAGGGCTTTGCGGTAAGTACTGCTGTCTCCAGAACGAGCGAATACTTCACGGGCGGGCTTGGGATTTACCTCAAGTACGTAAATGCTTCCCTCACGGTCAATGGCTAGATCCAGAGCAAGTTCGCATAAGGCGCCAAAGCTGTCTTCAAGAAAGGCTGCGGCTTCGAGACCGAGCTTCTCCGCAGTTTTCATCACCTTCTCTGTCTTTTCCTCACTGCCAAGCCATTGCTTCAGTAGTATTTCCGCACGAACGGCGTGTCCACCGCCGTGCAGATTGGAGGTGACACTGCGGGCGGCACCGACCCGGCCAGCCATGCCGGTCAGCTCCCAGACGCCATTACCGTTCTTCTGCACGAGCATACGGTAATCGTGGAAACGACCGCTGGATAAACGCAGCGGGATACCCTGCTGCACCAGAAAACGTCCCCCGATGCACCATTGCCGGACAATGCCCTCCAGTCGAGATTGTGAAACCTTTCGCGGTGTGATAATCCGGCGATCCAGGCGGCGGCCTTGAATGTCGAATACACTGCGGGTACCTTTCAGCCTCTCAATGCGAAGGATTCCGCGTCCACCCGTTCCGTTAGCTGGTTTGAGATAGATGACTTGATGCTGCTTGAGCATTTTCAGTAAGTCCGCAGAGGAGTTATAGAGCAGGGTCTCCGGCAGATGTTGCCGAAAGCGGGGCTTCTGGGAGAAGGTCTGGTGCACGGTCCATTTATTGCGCAGCGGCCGATTTAGAAAAGTGAGATGATTGTAACGGGAACGGAAGCGCAGCAGCTGTTGGAAACGTTCGCTGCGCTGAATGCGGCAGCGGTCATAAATCATGTTCGGGAATGCCCGCCATTTGCGCGACCATTTGCCCGTGTTGGGATCATAGACAAGTGCATGAATTTGTTCTTTGCTGGTATGCACATCTGCAGGGGTAAACACAAAAACATCCAGCCCCATTCGATGGCCTTCAATAATCATTCTCCGGTATACACTTTGTTCTTCAAGCTGCTTAGCATTATTTAAATACAGGGTGAGGATGCCTAAAACGGGCTGTGGCACAGTAATTCACCTTCTTGTGGAGAAATGGTTGGGCTAATGGCACTTTGCAGTGCTCGAAGCAGCAAGGTGGGCTTGGGGCTCCCTGTTAGCGCAACGGCAGCAAGGCCAGCATTGAAGCACATCTTCAGGCTGGCAATGTCGTCACAGGCCACGTTGCATTCCAGCGCTCCGAGACGTTCCAAATGTGCGGCGAGCAGTGCCGTGCCGGTATGTCTGCTCCTATATAGCGGATGGACAGCTACAAGGCAGGTTTCCTTGCCAAAGTTCGAAACGAAGCTAACGCCTGCGAGCTGGCGGCCATTCTGGCCGCGTACGGTGGCCACCAGCAGCGAGACACCCGGCAGGGCCAGCTGATCAGGGGTGAGCTCTGCCAGAACCCTACACCCATGAAGCGTTATTCGTCTTTCCCCATATTGCCTAAGGAAATCGAGCAGTTCGGTCAAACGAGATTTCCACTGCTTAAATTCCGTGTCATAGATGGAGGATATCTGCATGCATCGTCACTTCCTTTACAGTTTCTACTTGGGTTGGCGGGCTAAATGCTGGCTGTATTGAAAGATTCGTTCCAGTGACAATTTACGGATAGCCGGTTCATCAAATTTCATTGGCCGGGAGTTGGCCTCAAAGAACCAGAGGCCTCCTTCTTCATCTACCCCAAGGTCCATGGACATCTCTCCGAGAATGGAATCAGATGCACGCTCGATCTGTCGAGCGATCAGCAAGGCAGTTGTAGGGACATTTTTCAGAATAGTAGCTGCCCGTTCGGGACCAAAGGTTCCTTCCAGCATGCTGGCGGGCTCCTCAATGCTGCCACCTCGCGGTACATGGGTGGTGATGCTACGGGCTCCGGCCAACCGTGCACCGATGCCAGTTACAGCCCAGGCTCCTCTACCATTCTTTTGCAGCAATACACGCAGGTCAAATGGGCGGCCACGATGTGTTGCCAGCTCAATCGCCTGTTGCACGATATAGTGGGTTGCCCCTTTCTCTTTGCCGATGCGTGCCCAGAGGCGGTCCATGGAGGCCGCCTTGTAAGTCAGATTTCTTTTGTCGCTTTGGATTTGTAAACGGTAGGGCAAGCTAACATCGCTTCTGTACCTAAGCCGCATAATCCCTTTGCCTGCTTTGCCGTCCTCCGGTTTCAGGTACAGGCTGGCATGATTCTTCAACATAGTCGTGAGCGTATTAGAGCTGCGCAGACGTCTGGTTTTGGGAATATGCTTAGTCGTCGCACGCGACCCTTTCAGCCATTCAAATAAGTCCCATTTATTGAAAAAGAACGGATTGTATAGATGCATATCTGGATGCTCCAGACATTGAGCTATTTTGCGGACAACAGGCTCCCTCTCTTCTCTTTCCCGGGTAGGAATCCGATTATAGATGATCTGCGGCAGCGGTACCGGGATGTTATACCATACCCTGCCGCTAGGCGAAGGGACATAGCCGTTCACGATCCGCTCATCCAGCTTTAGATCGCGGACCGTGACTACATACACTAGGTATCCCAATTCTTTTCCAGTGCGGATGATATCCCGGAAATTATTACGGTTTCCGCAAAATTGCCTTTGTTTATCACTGGTTGTCAATATGGCGATTACAGGTTTGCTGCCGTCAGGAATGCGGGTATTCACATGTCATCCCTCCTGCGGAATTTGCTGAGATACAGACAATGCTCCAAAATATGCTCGATGGAAGCTTTGCCCTCAGCACGCAGGGAAGGGTGACGGAAAATAGAGCGTCCCGGTTTAGCATTGGCTTCGAACATCCAGATATCTTCATCCTGATCAATCCCAAGGTCAAAGCCAATTTCACCCAACAAGTGCCGATGCTGAATCTCAAGCGATTCTGCCAGCTTAACGGCTGTTACTTTGGCTCGCTGCAGCACTTCGTCAGCTCTGGCACCGAATACACGACCAAGTGCCTGTTGCGGGGTAAGCAGGGCTCCACCATTTTTAAGGTGAGTCGTGACGCTCCCCCGGCCCGCCTTCTTGGCACCGATGCCGACAACGACCCATTGATTGCTACCATTCTTATGCATATGGAAGCGGAAATCGATAGGGCAACCATCAATTTCGATCAGCCTGATTCCTTGTTGAACAACATAATTCTGCAGACTATGACCATGCCGGCCCCGCAGCATACGCATCAGGCTGTCAAAGCTTGCAAAGCGCAGCAGTACATTCTTGCCATCCCGGCGATAACGGGCGAAATAGCCCTTTTTTGGCAAATAGGTAAGCCGGTAGATCCCATGTCCAAGACTGCCCGCCGAAGGTTTGTAATAGACGAAATGATGGCGGTCCAGCATATCTCGCATTTTATCCGTGCTCGGATTGCTAATCGTTTCAGGCACAAAACTGTTTGCTACACCGTCATTTTCCAGAAGCCGGTAAATATCCGATTTATTAAAAAAGCTCCAGTTGAAATAAGGAATCTTCTTACGCATAAATCGTTCGCGGAGCTGGTTTATATAGGGTGAGGTCTCGGCCCTTCGGCTGGGTAGACGGTTATATACAACATCAGGCAGGGGGACCATTTTGCGTTCGAACTTGCCGCTTCCGGTCAGAAAGTAGCCATATACCTGCTCTTGTTGCCAGTCGATGTCACGCGGCATAAATGCAAAAATATAACATTTGTTACTTCCCTCTTGCAGCAACTGTTTAATAAAGCCCGTGCGGGAGCCGAAAGGCTGGGCTGAAGAAGCTGGCCCATCAGACAATACGCCAACCAGTGGTCCAAGCTGGAATTCGTCATTCTGAAGATTGCGCAGATAGATACCGCCGGTATTCGGAACCTTAATCGCTCGTTTAACACCTGAAGCGAGGAACATATGCTTGCCGGCTCGCTTGATGGGTTTAATCATTGCCGGTATCGTATCCTTACCTAGACGTAGCCGGATATTTTTCTTTCCGGATAGCTTCAAGCTTTTCATCAGCGAACCCGATACGTATACAACTCTTTGAGGCTGCTTGGTGAAATGCACATTGCAAAAAGTGAGACCCATTGATGAATCCTCCTTAGGAACCATTGTTATCATTCTCCTGCTTGTAACAAAAACTGTCCGCAGGCAGGATTGGTATCCGCCGGTGCGTGAGCAGCAAATGGCGCGCGTAGCGCAGCGGATTCTCATTGGCCAGTCGCAGCGCCCGGTGGTCGCCCGTCAATTGGAACGCCGTTCGTCCTGGCTTGGAATTGGCCTCGAGTAGATGAATTCGGCCACCGCGATCGAGACCGAAATCAAGGCCGAGCTCGCCCAATCTGCCGCATCGGGCTTCCAGCAAGGGAGGCAGGAGTGCTGCTTCTGTGGCGATCTCCTCCATAATATATTTTCCAGCAGAGCCATACTCGGCTTTCAGAAAAGGCAGGACTGGAACAGCCGTTCCGCCTCCATGCAGATTCGAGGTTAGCGAGCCTTGGCTTCCAAGTCTTACAACCATACCGGTGAGACTCCAGGCACCATGGCCGTTTTTTTGCATCAATACACGGACATCGAACGGCTGTCTTTCACTGCTGGTTAGGTGCAGATAGGGCTGGATAATATAGTGGCGTGAGCCGATGAAGTTCTGAATCCACTCCAATCCTTCCGCCTGCGTGTCGAATATATATTGAAAGGGCGTATTAGCCCCATCTCTTCCTTTTATCCTCATTGCACCCCCAGAGCTTTTGTTCTGCAGTATTGCGTGCAGAGTTCGTTTGCCATGTGAACCAGCCGTTGGCTTCAGAAAGACGCCGTATTCTCTTTCCGCGAGCATGATGTCCAGAATACGGTTGCCAGTATAGAGCTTGGTTTCAGGCAGGAGCACAGCTGCTCTGCGGTTTTCCCTTAATATTTCATAGACCCCCCATTTATCGGGCAATCCGCGTGACCAGGGCAATGTTTCAGAAAGAGCGGCGAGTGCTGCTGAAGCTGTTCTTCGTTCTCTCGGACTTTCGTAAAAACAGCGATTGTACACTATATCAGGCGGAGTGGAGAGGGTGCTTTGCCAGCTCCCGTCTTTCCAGCTATAACCGGTTATGGTTTTTCCGTCTGCCGCTACCCCATCCGGGTGAAACACGAGGACTTCCAGGTTATACAGCGGGGCTGCCCGACATAAATGACTGCAGAAGACTGGTTCTGTGATAGGTGGATTCCCATGGCGATGTCCAGTCATAATGCCGAGGAACCCCACTGCTGCTTCCGTCATAATGTCCTCCTTATATCCCGGCCAAATAACGGCAATACAGAATCATTTGCTTGACCGACGGTCTTATTTTTTGATCGTTAAGCGGTGTATTATCATTCTTTGATGGTTTGGAATTAACTTCCAACAACCAGATCCGGCCGGATTGATCCAGCGCTAGGTCGATCCCAAGCTCCCCGAAATGAGCGGGAATATAGGTTTCAACACCACGCGCTATGGCCAAGGCTGCACGTGGTAGCTGTAGCTGCACGCTTTCCTTCGTACCGGGAGGAAGACTGCTCTTGCCAATCGCTTCACGAACTGTGCTTAAGGTGCCACCTCGGGCTAAATTCGACACGAAGTTATTGCTTCCGGCCGTGCGGGCAACAATCGAGGTAACCCCCCATTTACCGGTGCCGTTCTTCTGCACGAGCGCCCGGAAATCTACGGGTCGCCTTCCCAGTTCCATCAGAGGTAAACCCTGCTGAATTTGATAACGTGTGCTCTTCATCTTGGGTGTAATGCTCTGAAAGAGCTTGGTGAGACTGGGATAAATCTGTTTGCGTGTACCAAGCGGCGTAGTAGACAACAGCCGATAGCTTCCACCTTCATCCTTAGAAATGCGGAGAATACCTTTGCCGAGACTGCCGCGCACGGGCTTCAGGAATACACTCGGGTAGTGGTTGCACATCTTTTTTAAGACGGCGAAGCCGCTTAAGGCATGGGATTCCGGCAAATACCGCTGCAGGGCGGGATCATGGCCCAATGCCTCGAATACTTCTGTCTTGTCGAGAAATTTTTCGTTGAAGAAATGAGTTCCGTAGCGTGATTTTACATCCGCCAAAAAATGCTGTACGCTAGGTTTGTTCTCCATTTTGCGTGTCGTGAGTCGATTGTTGATGACGTCAGCAATAGGTAAACTCAGCTTCCGCCAGCCCTCACTGTATACCCAGCCTTGGATGGAAGAGCTGCGTTGCTCCAGCGCCTCCGGAGTGAAGAAGTATACATAGGCACCCTGTGCATGGCAGGCATTCGTCAATTCCCGGCAAAATAAGGTGATCGGGCCAAATAGCCTGTCGGGATTATTCGGATGGTCGCGACTTACTAGCACTCCAATTAATGGGCCCAGCCGCAAAGTGCGGTTTCCTGAGTTATAGGAAACGCCTAGTGTCTGTCGAGGGTTCCAACCGATCCGCCGCGCCAGCCCTTCACTTACACGCAGATTTTCGGATTTGGGAACTGGGATGACGGTAACCTCCTGTCGGAAAGAGCCGAACGCCAGCTGGACAGTTCCGTGTGCCGGGATTTTGAGTCTTTTCATGGATCGGTCGCCAAGCATTATGGCGTTTTCCTGCAGGATGCCCGAGTGGACCGTATGGACCGGGATCTTGAATTGGGACATCGTGGATCTCCTTCCGGTAGGCAGCATGATGCCGGCAATTTGATAGCTAAGGGTTACATATCATTCATCATATGGAGACATCTGACCCTTGGTGATTGACCTATATTTTTAAAAGCCGTGCCTGCCGAATTAAATCAAGCAGACAGGGCAAACGAAACGAGCAATCTGGAGTAACCCAGTGGAGCAAATGCTCACAAAACTTAAGCGTATGCTTACGAAGCAGTTTTGTACGAAGTAACTCAGTGATGCAGATGCTCACAAAACTTAAGCGTATGCTTACGAAGCAGTTTTGTACGAAGTAACTCAGTGAAGCTAATGCTCACAAAACTTTTAGGAGGAATCATAATGAATGTTTATGACAAAGCACATGATTTGGCACGGGCGATTAAAGAGAGTAGTGAGGTCGCGGATATTACCAGCGCGATGAAGCTTGTGGATGCCGATCCTGACAGCAAACGGATGCTGGATAACTTTCGGCAGAGTCAGTTAGATTTGCAGCAGCAGATGATGACTGGAGAGATGCCTCCACCGGAGGAAATGGAAAAGATGGAGAAGCTGTTCGAGGTATTGAATCTGAACCTTGGCATTCGCCGCTTGTTCGATGCGGAGCGCCGCTTAAGTGTAGTTATCGAGGACGTAAATAAAATTATTACGGATAGCTTGTCCCAGCTTTATGGCAATCAATAAAGTATTCTGTCCTAATAAACAAAATGAAGGTGTTTCTTGAGCCACTTGGCTTTAGAAACACCTTTTTTTCGAAAAAAATTCCAGCCCTTGACTCATAAGAGCAATGGACTGGCATAATGAATTGCAAGAGTATTCACAAAGGAATTCGGCTCTTCTAATCCTGCTTGCCTTCGATTACACAGAGCAGAATACCCGCAGCCAGACCTAGACGCCGATCCAGCCGTCTCTTCTGATCCTCGGAGAAGTCGGCAATGATTTTGGTAACGAACGGATTGAAGTTCTGTTTGAAGATCGGAATGCTGTTTCCGTCCATCTCCACCTTATAGCTCTGGGGGATGAAGCTGATAAAGCGCCGCAGCAGAGCCAGAGCAACATTATTTTCCTTTATTTTCCCAATTTCCTGGTCATTTTTGTCTAGTATTATCCATTCATCTATCAGAATTGATTTGAGTCCTTTGCGGCGAAGAGCGCCGACATGTTCCCCAGTTTCCGAATCTACCACATCATAAGTAGCCCCAAAGTCAATGATGCTGCGGGCCTTGATACGTAAAAGCTCTTTATTCATGCTCTCATCGGTGAACAAGGCAATATCCTCTTTTATTTTGAAAGCCTTCATTTGCGAATAGAGAACGAGCTCCTCCGAACTATCATAAATATGCAGCTTTGCTCCTAGAACAGAGAATACTTTTTTGCGGATTGTATATTGAGTATGATTAAATGCATTATTCAATTCAAAGTCGCCTCCCCAGAATAAAGCAATCATCTCATATATAAGCAGTATATTCCATATAAATGCCTGTAAATGAACTACAAGGCGCTAAAATACCAAATGTGCATTCATAATTTTCCTGGACTTGTCTCATATTTCAAGAACAACGTTCATAGAGTAGAGATATAGATTCCACATGAATCATCTTTCCAGAAGGAGCTGTCCCAAATGAGAAAAAGAAATAAGTTCAAGCATGGGGTATATCTGCTGGTGGCCCTGGCCATGCTCGTGTATGCAATGCCAAGGCTGTCACTCGCGAATGGGCCGAGCTGGGTATTCGGTTTTGGTGTGGTCTGGTCAATCTTCGCTTTTTTGGTGATTGCCGCCCATTTGCATTTCATTATCGGTGTGGATGAGGAGAAGGCCAAGCGGCTGGAAGCTGTACGCAAACACAAGCTCGAGCAGTGGCCGGGCAAGTGGAGTGAAGAGGGCCGGGTTACGCAAAGATAAGCAGATATTCAATTGACAAGAAACATAAATAATCCCTGAATTCGCTGTTTTTTGGCGGAACAGGGGTTTCTTTATTTTCTCCAACTATTGGCCCGATAATCTGTTGTACTGAGCTATTCTCTCCGTTATAATGAGTACAGTATAGTACAGATCGGAGCATGGAGGTGTAACAGTTGGAAGGTCAAGTCGATACGATTACCAAACATGAGCAACTGCTGCAGCACATTGAAAGTCTTAAGGTTAGCACCAAGATATCCGTCCGCAAGCTGGCAAAAGAAATGGGAGTCAGTGAGGGTACTGCTTATCGAGCAGTTAAAGAAGCGGAGAATCTCGGAATCGTGATTACGAAGGAACGAATCGGGACAGTTCGGGTGGAGAAGACGCCCCGCAATATTTCAGAGCAGCTTACATTTGGAGATGTGGTAGACATTGTTGAGGGTCATGTTCTGGGTGGAGCCAACGGTCTGACTAAACATCTTCATAAATATGTAATCGGGGCCATGAAGGTTGACGCCATGATTCGTTATATTGATGCTGATAGTCTGTTGATTGTGGGTAACCGTGACGACGTGCACTCGCTTGCACTGGAACAGGGGGCTGGGGTTCTGGTTACGGGTGGTTTTGGTACAAGCCGTGATGTAAAGACGCTGGCAGATGAGCTGGATTTACCAGTCATCTCCTCAAGACACGACACGTTTACAGTAGCTTCGATGATTAACCGGGCAATTTTTGACCGGCTGATTAAGAAGAAGATTATGCTGGTTGAGGATATTGTCGATAGCAAGCCCCGTATGAATACATTAAAGATAGCAAGCACTGTCGCAGAGCTGCGCCAGTTGTCACTTGAAACTGGCGAGCAGCGTTTCCCCGTAACGGATGAATGGAATCGGGTCATCGGGATCATCGGCCGCCGTGATGTAGAAGACCTCATGGAGGGGCAGAGTATTGAAAAAGCCATGATTCGCAGTCCAATTACTGCGGTGCTGCAAACGTCGCTGGCTTCGGCCGCCCAGATCATGATGTGGGAAGGTATTGATTTCCTACCGATCGTGGACCGCAACCGGAAATTAGTTGGCTCCCTTACACGCAAAGAGGTGCTGCAAAGTCTGCGTGATGTCCGCAATCAGCCTCAACTGGGTGAGACGTTCGATCATCTGATCTGGAATGGTTTCGCGGATGAACGGGATGAGAATGGCAAGTTATTCTTTCATGGCTTCATTACACCACAGATGGCGACTGACCTTGGGACGATTTCAGAAGGTGTACTTTCTACGCTGATGACTCTTGCTGCATTCAAGGCGGCTAAGGACCTGACAGGAAACGATTATGTGCTGGACAACATGTCTACCTATTTTATCCGGCCAGTCCAGATTGAACACTCCGTCATTGTCATGCCGAAGTTGCTTGAGATTAGCCGTCGGACGTGCAAACTGGAAATTGAAATTAGCCATCTGGATACACTGGTAGGCAAGTCTGTATTAATGCTGCAGTCCATTGACTACGGATAGCAGATTTATTGGGGGAAGATCGCCACTGTGTAAGGCCTGAATTGTACCTGCCAAATAGACTATCCTCGGCTTTTACTAAGTGAGGATAGTCTATTTTTAAAATGACGCAAAACCGAAATTTGTGGTTGACGAACTCGAACGAGCAAACAAATAGGCAAACATGCAAAGCCTGAATAGTTGGAGCTAACCCTAGCGGACTGTATAGCTGCTATTTTACTTTTGAGGGGATATGGGGAACATGAAGCGGACACAGAAGACGTTATTGAATCAATAACAGGCTCTTTTGGGAGGGAATGGGGTCAATAGTGTCGCTGGAGTCCGTCAAATTCCCAAATCACCTGATTTCGAGCAAATAGGGGCTTTTCAGTCCGGTTCCTAAGCTTGCGCTCTCTTTACGCTCAACAAGCTTCCTAATGTGGTACACTAGGTCAACCCCTGATTTTGAGCTAGAGCCTACAAAATATAACGGTTCTTCTGAACTCGTGTTTCAACTAACTTCAATCCCTGTAGGATGTCCTCACTTCGCTTCAGTCCCTGACTTCGTCCGGCTGTAATAACCGTAGCTGCGCAGCCCCGAGAAGATATTGAATGCGCCAATCACGAGGAATGCTGCTTCTACAATAATATTAACTGTAGATCCGTGGAACAGGAACATGGATATCAGTGCTAGGGTGATCAGCATAGCACCGAGTAGTACATTCATGACAGACCGCTTTAGTCCTTTGTCTCGGGGGTTTGAGGTCCGGCGTGAAGATAGGCTATACACGGCGGCTCCAATGACAAAGACCATCAGCAGGATAAACAGCAAATACTTAATGAACATAATCATGGGTAGGCAGCTCCTAATAGCATGTCATGCAAAGCTCCGAATGACGAATACATTGTTGATCAAAGTCTTACCTGTCCATTATTGTAGCATGATTATCTTCAACTGCGTCTGTAAGGATTAATCTCGACCCAAATTTGCAGTACACCCTCCATGACGAGCATCGTTCGTATTCGAACGGAATATTCTTTTTCACGCACGATGTACATTTTGCCATCCAGCAGTAAACGGGCCAGCTTGCCATCAGTGTCGATGTCGAACATGCTGCGGCCGCGCATCGGTTCAAGGTCTTTGCCCATTTCCCTGATGATTTCTTTTACGGTCACAGGGTCCATGGCGTCCGCTCCTTCTTTAATCTTGCTTTCTTCTGCGCGGATCTTGATCTCTCTGATCACGGTAGAGGTATTATTATATTTCTTGAGCGTTTTGATATCCTTCTGATACTGCTCGATCTGCACCCGCAGATCCTGATTATGCAGCCACATCATGTTATACCCCATATGAAAAATTGCATTGTATACAACGCTTCCCACAACAACCCCGAGAACGAACACGGCCGAAACCTGGGAGAACTGGCGGAAGCGGTGAAAAGGCGGAACCCTCAATAGAACTACCCCCTGCCGCA
Organism: Paenibacillus monticola; assembly: GCF_009664975.1. Lineage (GTDB taxonomy): Bacteria > Bacillota > Bacilli > Paenibacillales > Paenibacillaceae > Paenibacillus_AQ > Paenibacillus_AQ monticola. Next base: position 814,561 of record NZ_WJXB01000002.1, on the reverse strand, counting down.
CACCCATTTGACAAGCTCACTGCCCATATGGGCACCTAAAAAAGCGAAGACGAGATATAATATTTGCTTGATGGCCGGGGAAAGATTGCCGCCAAGCATATTGCTCTCAATGACCCGCATGGGATCGATCGTACCGCCGACAGCAGCGGCCAGCGCCCATATCTTGATCCGGTCAGCGACTTCGAGCATTGTGAGCGTAGGAGGCTGCAGAGAAAAGACTGCGCCAATGCCGCCAAGCATCGATCCGCCAAGCACAATTCCGAAAGCTATAAAAAAATCGAGGACAGCCTTGCTTAAAAAAATGTTCATAGAGGCCCCTTTCTTAGACAAGGCATTTGCCGGCTCCGCCTGTCCATGTGCGCTTAATCCATTCTATGGGCGGTTCCCCTACTAATATGATAAAATAGTTACATCTTATGGTTGATTTCTGGAGTGGAAGGAAGTGGGGTTATGAGCTCTTTCGTGCATTTGCATGTGCACAGCGAATACAGTTTACTGGACGGAGCGGCGCGTATTACCGATCTTGTGCGCCGGGCCGGGGAATACGGCATGAAGTCGCTGGCGCTAACGGATCATGGAGTGATGTACGGGGCCATCCCCTTTTATAAAGCGTGCATAGAGAAGGGCATTAAGCCGATTATCGGCTGTGAAGCCTATTTGACCGCAGGTTCGCGCCGGGAACGGGGCAGCCGCAAGGACCAGCCGATTTATCATTTGATCTTGCTTGTCAAGAATCAGATCGGCTACAGAAACTTGATGAAGCTGATCTCCATCGGTCATCTGGAAGGCCAGCACTATAAGCCGCGTATCGATATGGAGGTTCTCGCTGCGCATTCAGAGGGTATTATTTGCCTGAGCGCCTGTCTCGGAGGAGAGGTGCCGCAGCACCTGCTGCATGGTCGGGATGAGGAGGCGCGCAAGGCAGCGCTGCGCTATAAGGAGATTTTTGGAGAGGATTTCTACCTGGAGCTGCAGGACCACGGTATAGGTGAGCAGAAGCGGGTTAATCCGAAGCTGATTGCTCTGGCCGCTGCCTGCGACATTCCTTTGGTTGCCACCAATGATGTCCATTATCTGCAGCAGGAGGATTCCGAAGTACAGGATGTATTGATCTGTATCGGTACGGGCAAAACGGTGGATGATGAGGAACGTTTCAAGATCGGAACAGACCAGCTGTTTATGAAGAGTCCTGAGCAGATGGCTGCTTTGTTCCCGCATGTGCCGCAGGCGCTGGCGAACACGCTCTTGATCGCTGATAAATGCAATCTGGAGCTAACGTTTGGCAATCATATCTTGCCTGCTTATTCACCGCTTCCAGAGGGCATGGATTCTGCTGTCTATTTACGTGAGCTATGCTGGAGAGGGCTAGAGGAACGTTATGCTGACACGCCGTTATGGGCATCTCCAGAAGAGCGGGAGACTGCAGAGCAGCGACTAACCTATGAGCTGGGTGTTATTGAAAAAATGGGCTTTTGCGATTATTTTCTGATCGTTTGGGATTTTATCGCCTATGCTCATCGCAAAGGGATTGCTGTCGGTCCAGGCCGCGGCTCCTCCGCAGGCAGTCTTACGGCGTATGCCCTGCGGATTACTGATGTGGACCCGCTCAGATATAATCTGCTCTTCGAGCGTTTCCTGAATCCGGAGCGGGTCTCAATGCCTGATATTGATATTGACTTCAGCGATGAACGTCGTGAAGAGGTTATTGCCTATGTCGTGGAGAAATACGGAAGAGAGCATGTAGCCCAGATTATTACATTTGGAACCATGGCAGCGCGGGCCGCTGTGCGGGACGTTGGACGAGCGCTGAATCTTCCCTACAACGAGGTGGATAAGGCGGCTAAGCTTATTCCGGGGCAGCTTGGAATTAGCATTGCCCGGGCACTGTCGAGCACACCGGAGCTGCAGGCGCTGTATGACAATAATCCCAAGATTAAAGGGCTGCTGGACATGGCAATGAAGGTGGAGGGCATGCCGCGCCATGCTTCGACGCATGCTGCCGGGATCGTCATTTCTAAGGGTCCTCTAACCGATGCCGTACCACTGCAGGAAGGGAATGAAAGTACGGCTCTGACCCAGTATTCGATGGAGCATCTGGAAAGTGTCGGACTGCTGAAGATGGATTTTCTGGGTTTGCGCACGCTGTCGATTATCGAACGCTGTATGAACTCGATCAGGGAAATGACCGGAAGCGTTCCGGATTTCCGTATTATTCCCGATGATGATGCCATGACTTACGAGATGCTGGGGATCGGCGAAACGGCTGGTGTGTTTCAAATGGAATCTGCGGGCGTAAGGCGGGTCCTGAAAGATTTGAAGCCTACCGGCTTTGAAGACATTGTATCCGTGCTTGCGCTGTATCGCCCGGGCCCGATGGAGTTTATCTCCAAGTATATCGGAGGCAAGCATGGTCTAATTGAGGTCGAATATCCGCATCCTGATCTGGCGCCAATCTTGGCGGACACCTATGGAATCATCGTCTATCAGGAGCAGATTATGCAGATTGCTTCCCTGATGGCAGGCTTCTCATTAGGTGAGGCGGATCTGCTGCGCCGGGCGGTCTCGAAGAAGAAACGGGAGACGCTGGACAAGGAGCGCGGCCACTTCGTACAGGGCAGCTTGCAGCAGGGATATAACGAAACAGATGCAAATGCTGTCTACGATATGATTGTACGGTTTGCCGATTACGGCTTCCCGCGCGCTCATGCCGCCGCTTACGGCGTGCTGGCTTTCCAGACAGCCTATCTGAAGGCTCATTACCCTGTGCAGTTTATGGCTTCTATGCTTACGGCTGTGATGGGAACCCACCGCAAGGTGGCAGAATATGTGCTGGAATGCCGGCGCACGGGCATCGGTGTATTGCCGCCGGATGTTAATGAGAGTGGTGTGTTGTTTACTCCGGTACCGGGTACCGACTCAGGCCATATCCGTTTCGGCCTGGCTGCGGTTAAGAATGTTGGCATATTGGCTGTTGATAACATTATTGCTGTCCGCAAGGAGCGTCCGTTCGACAGTCTGCTTGATTTCTGCCGTCGTGTTGATCTGCGCGTCTGCAATAAGCGGGTGGTAGAATCTTTGCTGCAGGCAGGAGCTTTTGATCGTTTGCCGGGCCATCGGGCCCAGCTGCTGGCAATGCTGGATGAGACGGTGGATGCTGCGGTGAAATGGCGCAAGGAACGGGATGAACTGCAAATTCAGCTCTTCGACGATCTGATTGAAACCCCAAACTGGGAGATCCGTTATCCGGAAATTCCAAAATTCACGGTGGGACAGCAGCTTGAGCTGGAGCGTGAACTGCTCGGTCTGTATCTTTCGGGCCATCCGCTGGATGATAGTGCCGTACTGCTGGAGGAACCTGGCATGCAGCGGCTGATGGATCTTGGCGAGGCTGCGGATGAGAGTGGGACAGTGACGGCGGGCATGGTTGTCTCCGTCAAGGAAATTACCACGAAGCAGGGCAAAGCCATGGCCTTCGTGGAATGGGAGGATCAGATCGAGCGCTGCGAGGTCGTGTTCTTCCCCGAGGTGTGGAAGCGAAGCCGCAGCCTGATCGAGAAGGGCGCGCTGCTTGCGCTGCGCGCCAAGGTGCAGCAGGAAGACGAAGGCTTCAAGCTGCTGGCCGAGGAGGTGGCGCCGCTCGCCGCGGACGCCGTCCGCGGCTTGCTGCAGCGCCGCAGTGCAGCTGCGGCCCGGCCATCCGGCACGGGCCGCGCAGGGCCAGCAGGAGCGCCTGGCGCGGCTCCTGCTTCCCGGGCAGGCGGCGCTGGCACTAGTGCCGCCCATCACAGCGCGGCGGGCAGCAGCGGCGCCCGCCCTACTGCCGGCGGGGCTGCGCCACCGCCCGCCGCAACCCCGCTGGCAGCGGCGTCTGGGGCTGTGGCCTCCGGCCAGAGCCGCGCCGCCGCTACAGACGCCGCGGATCGGCTTCCTCCCGCCGCGCAGAGCACGCAGCGTGTCTATATCAAGATCACGCCTGCTACCGAGAATGCGGCGCTACTGTCGCGCCTCAAGGAACTGCTGCAGAGCCATCCCGGCGCTGCTGCCACGCTGCTGTTCTACGAGCGGGAGCAGAAGCTGCTGGCGCTTAGCGACAGCTACAGGATCAAGCCTTCAGAGCAACTTATTGCGACCATCGAGGCTATGCTTGGGACTGGCACCGTAAGAATAAAATAAGCACATTTTGCCTGCTTTCCGCATACATTAGGGAACCACAGGGTACTCCCTGTGCGGAAAGGGGAATGACATCATGTCCTATCAAATGGCAGTAGAGCTGCTGGAGCGCAGAGGAGTGTCGCTTTCTTCTATTGCAGAGATCGTCTATATCTTGCAGTCGGCCTACTATCCCGATTTATCCGAAGAGGAATGTCTTTCCAGTGTCAAAGCAGTTCTTGGTAAACGAGAAGTGCAGTATACATTGATGACGGGGATTGCCCTTGATGAGCTGGCGGAGAAGGGGTTGCTGCCGCAACCGCTGCAAGCGGTCATGGAGGCGGATGAGTCACTCTACGGAGCGGACGAGACTCTGGCGCTAGGGATTACAGGGGTATATGGGATGATCGGACTGACAGGTTTCGGTTATCTGGATAAAATAAAGCTTGGAATCATCGGCCAACTGAACGATGATAAGAGTAGCATTCATGTATTTCTGGACGACCTGGTTGCTAGTGTGGCGGCTGCGGCTTCCGCTAGAATTGCCCATCGGCATGAAGGTGCGAAGGTGTACCCACATGTCACAGGCACGGAATAAAGGTTCTACCCGATACAGTTTCCTAATTATACAGTTCTTCATGAGCTAATTTCGAGATGAATACTGTATTCAAGAGTTTCTCGTTAGTATGGAAATATAGCTCTAGCGCAGCCTGCCCCGGTCTTGCTTCCTTCCTGTAACTTCTGTTGCGGGAAAAAAGAAAACTGTGTTATCATAATTCCATTATACGGGATACGGCTAGGAATTAAGATGAGGGAGGCCTCGCAGGGCATGTGGACGGTAATCTATATCGCTCCAACCGCCAGAGTGGCGGAAATGATTAAGAGCAAGCTGATGGAAGAAGGATTTCTGGTAGAATGCCGTCCAATCAATATGTCCAAGCAGCAGTTTGAGGTTTTGGTTCCTTCGGGTGAGCTTGAGGAAGTGCAGGAAGCTCTTAATCTGATTCTGCATCCCTGAATTTAAATTTCATCTAGAGCAGTCATGACAGCGGCAAGCTGCATAACGCAAATAAACGGCTGAAGAGGTGCGGTTGTGTTTAAAGATTTATTTCAGAAAAAACGGAAGTACGCGACTATTCCTTCAGAACGTCTGGAGCGGAGCGGTGGACCGGCGGAAGGGGAACGCCCGAAACGGGAGATCCCTGAAGGACTTATGAATAAGTGCAACAAGTGCGGAACGATTCAGTACAGCAAAGAGCTGGAGAAGAATCTAAAGGTATGTCCGTCCTGCGGTTACCATATGCGCCTAAACGCCACGGAGCGTATTGCAATGATGCTAGACCCAGAAGGCTTTACCCAGTTTGACAGCGAGATGACATCTGTAGACCCACTGCATTTTCCTGGCTATGCTTCCAAGCTGGAACAGCAGCAACTGAAAACTGGACAACTTGATGCTGTGATTACCGGACAGGGAACGATCGGCGGTCATCCAGTTATCGTTGCTGTGATGAATTTTGAATTTTTCTCCGGAAGCATGGGATCAGTCGTTGGAGAGAAGATTACCCGTGCTGTCGAGGCGGCTACGGAGAAGCGGCTTCCGATGCTGATTTTCTCAACCTCGGGCGGAGCCAGAATGCAGGAGAGCATCCTTAGTCTTATGCAGATGGCGAAGACGAGCGCAGCGTTAGCTCGTTTTAACGAAGCGGGAGGGCTGTATATCTCGGTGATTACGGATCCGACAACCGGCGGAGTTTCGGCAAGCTTTGCTAGTCTTGGTGATATTAATATTGCCGAGCCTGGAGCGTTATTCGGTTTTGCTGGACGGATTGTGATTGAACAGACTATTCGTCAGAAGCTGCCGGATGATTTCCAGACCGCGGAGTTTAATCTGCAGCATGGACAGCTGGATTTAGTAGTGCACCGCAAGGAATTGCGGGCAACACTGACCAAGATTTTGGATTTGCACGACGTGAAAGGGGGATTTTAGGTTGGCAGGAGAGTTGCCTTTTGAAATGCCTCTGGTTGAAATGCGCAAGAAGATCGCAGAGTTGAAGCAGTTTGGCGAAGAGAAGGGGATTGATTTCAGCGATGAGGTCGCCCGGCTGGAGGAGCGCTACCACGTATTGGAAGAAGAACTGTACTCTAATATTTCTCCATCTCAGAAAATGCATTTGGCCCGTCATCAGGGACGCCCGACATCCCTTGATCTTATAGGACTGATCTTTACTGATTTTATCGAACTGCATGGGGACCGCTTGTTTGGTGACGATCTTGCAGTTGTAGGCGGCATCGGCAAACTGAATGGTATTCCGGTTACCGTGATTGGTCAGCAGCGCGGGAAAGATATGAAAGAGAATATTTTGCGTTTCTTCGGCAGCGCGCATCCCGAGGGCTTCCGCAAGGCGCTGCGTCTGATGCAGCAGGCGGACAAGTTCCGGCGTCCGATTATAACCTTTATCGACACGAAGGGTGCTTATCCCGGCAATACAGCAGAGGAGAGAGGCCAATCGGAAGCGATCGCCCGTAATTTGCGCGACATGTCCCAGCTTGGTGTACCAGTCATCTGTGTGGTAATCGGGGAAGGTGGAAGCGGTGGTGCCTTGGCACTAGCTGTCGGCAATCGTGTGCTGATGCTTGAACATGCGATTTATTCAGCAATTACCCCTAACGGGGCTGCCTCTATTCTGTGGAAGGATGCCTCCAAGGCAGAACAGGCCGCTGAAGCTATGAAGATCACAGCAGATGATTTGTTTGGCATGGAAGTAATCGAAGAGATCGTTCTGGAGCCAAAGGGCGGTGCACATCGTGATTACGAGACTACAGCAGCAAATATCAAGGATGCGGTGTGGCGTCATTTGCAGGAACTGTCCACTTTAGATTCTGCGGAACTTAAAGAGGATCGCTACCGTAAATTCCGTAAAATTGGTGAGTTTGCCGAGACCCAGCAGGAGCTAATGCTTCCTGAAGAAGAGGCCGTAAGCGAAGAGTAAACAGGCTGATTCATTTGCACTTTAACACATATAGCAATCCCATAGAGCTCTATTTTCAAAAATGAGCTAATTATACATTTTTTTCAATAAAAATAATCCCGGTAAGCTACTGGGGTTATTTTTATTGTGAACGTGCAGGCACAAAATCCGACTTAAAATTACAGCGGAAAGTCGCTATAACATTGATTTTGTGTCCAAGTTGCAGTAATATTCATAGAGGTGTAGATAAAGGTGCATGTGATAAAGTTCCTATTTAATCATTAAGCCTTATAGTAGATTTTGTAGTTGGAAAAAGTGAGACAGAGAGAACGAAAAAACGGAGGAAAACCTAATGCGGAAAAGTAAAATTGTATGTACGATTGGTCCTGCTAGTGAATCGTTGGAGAATATCAAAAAATTGATTTTGGCCGGTATGAATGTAGCCCGTCTGAACTTCTCCCACGGCGATTTCGAAGAGCATGGTGCCCGGATCACAACGATCCGTCAAGCATCGAAGGAATTGAACAAAACTGTTGCAATCCTGCTCGATACGAAAGGACCTGAGATTCGTACTGGCAAGCTGGAAGTGGAACCGATTGAACTGGTTCAGGATGAGTATTTGACACTGACTACGGAAGAAATCCTTGGTGATGCAAACCGTATCTCGATCACTTACAGCAACCTTCCTAATGATGTTCAAGTGGGTTCAACTATCCTTATCGATGACGGCCTTATTGGTCTGACAGTTGTCGACATTCAAGGTACAGAAATCAAGACACGCATTGTTAACGGCGGTACGATCAAGAGCAAGAAGGGCGTTAACGTACCAGGAGTACACATCTCCTTACCGGGCATTACGGAAAAAGACACCAACGATATCATTTTCGGGATTGAACAGGACATCGATTTTATCGCCGCTTCGTTCGTTCGCAAAGCTAGCGACGTTCTGGAAATTCGTGAGTTGCTTGCGAAACATAATGCTTCCCACATTCAAATCATTTCCAAAATCGAAAACCAACAAGGTGTTGACAACCTTGATGAAATTTTGGCGGTTTCCGATGGCATGATGGTTGCACGTGGCGACCTTGGTGTGGAAATCCCGGCTGAAGATGTGCCGTTGGCTCAAAAAATGATGATTGAAAAATGTAATATTGCCGGCAAACCAGTTATCACAGCTACACAAATGCTGGATTCCATGCAGCGCAACCCGCGTCCTACCCGCGCTGAAGCGAGTGACGTAGCTAACGCTATTTTTGACGGAACAGATGCAATCATGCTTTCTGGTGAAACTGCTGCTGGTAAATATCCAGTTGAATCCGTACTCACAATGTCCCGTATTGCTGAGAAGGCTGAATCTGCGCTGAACCACCGTGAAATCTTCATGAAGCAACAAATCGCACAAGAGACTACTGTTACAGAAGCAATCAGCCAATCCGTTGCCATTTCCGCTCTGGATTTGAATGCTAAAGCGATTATTTCTTCGACTGTTACAGGTCACACTGCACGTGTTGTTTCCAAATACCGTCCTAAAGCTCAAATCATTGCAGTAACAACTCAGGAAAGAACTATGCGTCAATTGGCGCTGGTATGGGGCGTAACTCCAGTATTCGGCTTAGAAGCTTCTTCGACAGACGAACTGCTGGAAACAGCAATTAAAGGCGGTAAAGATTCCGGATTGGTTACTACTGGAGATCTGGTTATTATTACTGCAGGTATTCCACTGGGACGTTCCGGTTCGACTAACCTGATCAAAGTTGAGACTATCTCCTAACAAAGGGTTTCAAGAATGACATGGATAGAATTCTTTATTCATGACCAAAAGCAATGGTGTAATCCGCCATTGCTTTTTTTGATGGATAAATCAAGATTGAACGTTTTGACAAATCCATATATGCTATTGTAATGAAAGTTATTACTTTTGCTTGGAACGAATTAGAATCGGGCTTCTGGAATATACAAGAGGTGGCATTTTCGGGTAGAGCCGCTTGACCACAAACGCGTCACCGTTAGCATTAGGATAAGAGGGCACAGCAACCGTAACATAATTCTGAACCATAATACCTCCCTTAGAGGGTGTAAGCTTTGGACTCCTCCCGTTAATCCGACAGCGGGTAAAATAGGTTGGCGATACACGGGCGAGCTTGGCAATGATACCATCAATCTGTGGCGCTTCCATGATCCATTCAGCCGAGGTTTGGGGTCCACTGTAACTCTGCAGAGTCCGGAAGGTCCATTTCCGGCTTAGATTGCTGATTGTAATTGACCATTTGGTGCGGCTAATCTTTACGATTGTCGCCCGCATCAGATCTCCGGGACAAACCTTCTGTGGAATAACCGTCTCAGCGGCCGGTAGAATTTCCCACCAGGCATAATAACGGGCAACGCCATTTACGAATTCATGGCCTGTTCCCGTCTGAATAAGGCTGCTATTCTTAAATCCATCGATCCCGATCCATGCAGAGGAATAGGTTGATTTGGAGGTGGGTTTTACATAAGGAACACGCCACTCACCGGAAATACGCTGAAAAGCTCCTTTTTTACCGGTGATTGCGTAGCCGCTCCAGTTCCCGGAAGACCAACCAAAACCGGAACTTTTTGCTTTTCCTGTATTGGATTTGTCAGTAATGCATGGTTGATGTAACTTATTAGTATAGTTTGGATTCATCCCTTCACCGCCTTTATTAGTTTCTGTAGTATTTAATGCGATGAAGGGATGAGCAGTATGGGTTTTCTGTAAAAAAAGGCATGGAGAGGAATTTAGTACAAATGGAAAAAATAGTGAAGCTGCGTGGCTTTTATCTCTTTTTAGGACTGGCAGGCGGCTCATTTGGCTCTTATTTAACACTGTTGCTGGTCAACAATGGACTCGACGCTGGACAGGTCGGTATACTGATGGCTACAGGGACGCTGATTGCTTTATGTATCCAGCCGATGTGGGGCATTATCTCCGATCGGTATAATCAGACCCGCTTGGTGCTTATCCTAAGTGTGGCTGTGCCGGCATTGCTGGCTGTCTTTTACCGCTCTGAATATTTCCTGGTGCTGCTGCTGGTCTTCACGATCTCAACAATCTTCTCGTCTACACAGGCCCCTATCGCTGATTCTTACGCCATAGCAGCAGCGAAGAAGGCTGGTTCGACTTACGGCAGCATTCGGCTTATGCTCAGCCTTGGAGCGGCTGTGGGGTCCTTTGGCGGTGGCTGGTACGTATCGACCTTCTCTGTATCCACGATATGGATGCCCTTTCTCTTCTTCAATCTGTTGGCAGTGGTCATAGCGTTGACATTACCGAAGCAGGCGGAAGAGAATCATATGATGAGCCAGTCCTTCAGCCAGGGTGTGAAACAGTTGCTGGGTAATCGGATCTTTCTAGCCTTTTTGGGCGGGAGCTTTCTCGTGAACCAGACGATGACGGCCTTCGGTACGTATTTTGTACTCGCTTTTCAGTCTGTAGGAGGTTCCACCCGTTACGCCGGCATTGCGCTGTTCATTGCATCCGTGACTAACGTGCCCTCTATGCTGTACGCCTCCAAGGTCATCAAAAAGCTGGGCAGGGAACGTACATTACTGCTCGGAGCAGTCATTTATGTGCTGCGTTGGGGAATTCAGTTTGCCTTCCCTTATCCGTCAGTGATGATTGGAGTACAGGTGCTGCACGGGCTATCTTTCGGATTCTTTTATATTGCTGCGGTCGAATACGTCTCTCAGATCACTTCCTCTGAGATGCAGGCTACTGGGCAAAGCATATTTAATATGGTTTTCTCCGGCTTTGCGGGGATCATGGGGAATTTACTGAACGGCTTCCTGTTTAAACAAGGGGGCGTAGGGGCTATGAATCTGTCCTGTATGCTGAGTGCCATCGCGGGAGCAGTCCTGCTGCTGTATGTGGCCAGAAGCTCCCAGCGCAAACTACCTTTACATTTGCCTTCAAAAGGAATTGGCATCTAGAGACTTTTCAGTGCTAACAAGCAGAAAGGAGCATTTCCTTTATGGAATCACGTGATCTGGGCCTGCCCAGTCGTTGGTTCGCGAGTACCTTTCGCGTCCGATATCAGGAAAGCGATCAAATGGGTGTGGTCTATCATGCCAACTATTTAAATTGGTTTGAAAGCGGCCGTACGGAGATGTTTCGCCAGTTAGGCTTCACCTACCGTGGGCTGGAGAGCAAGGGAATACTGCTTCCTGTTACCGCTGCAGATTTGCAATTTAAAAGTCCGGCGAGATATGATGATCGTATCGCCATTTATGCGCGATTGACTACTTTTACTGCGCTGAGAGTTGTATACGAGTATGAAGTACGGCTGCTTTCGCAGGAAGAGGATCACGGGAATGAAAGCTCTTCGAGTACTGAAGAGCAGGAGAGTCTGCCTAATCCGCTTCATCCTTCGGGAAAGCTTCTTGTCAACGGTTCTACAAGCCATGTCTGGTTGAATAAGGATTGGAGACCGACGAGGTTGGATAGAGCTTTGCCGGAACTGTTTCAGGCAATAACAGGAGTGCTGCGGCAAGAAGGGAGTTCAGTATGATTAGAAGCAAGTGGCTTTGGGCTGCGTTATTTATTGTCCCGGCCGTGGAATTATTAGGGTTTATATATGTAGCAGGTTATCTAGGAGCACCCAAAACGTTGCTGCTGGTGATAGGCACCTCAATTATCGGCTTTTTGATGATGCGTTTCGAGGGCAAGAAGGTGCTGCAGGATAGTAGAACGCATATGCAGGAGGGCCGGGTTCCTGGCCGGATGATGCTGGACGGGTTATGTGTTTTTTTCGGCGGCTTATTGTTGATTCTGCCCGGATTCGTCACCGATATTATCGGCTTCACCCTGGTGTTTCCATTGACAAGGCCAGTGTACCGTGGATTTCTTTTGAAATGGATCGAGAAAAAAATGAAGAATGGCACCTTCACCTTTTACCGGCGCTAAATGGTATGAAATACAGTTTAATAGTTTATTTGAAAAAAACATCCCCATTAACTGTGCTATAGCAGTTAATGGGGATGTTGCTGCAAATTGAGATTATCCCCCTAAGTTGCCATCGTTTAGCGTTCATCACTTTACGCTCGCTTTAGCTCAGTGCAATCTGCCGCTGACAATATAGCTGTGCAGAGCCCGGAATACACCCGCGCGGTTAAATGCATTAAGAATCACGAGACAAACGGGGCCAAGAATTAGACCCAACATGCCGAACAGCTGCAGCCCGGCGAACATTCCGATCAGCATGGCAAGCGGGTCCAGTCCAATGCTGCTGGCGAGCACCTTTGGCTCCAGCACCTGCCGGGTGATGAGAATAACCGCATACAGTACCGACAATCCTACACCTAACCCCAGATTGCCTGTCATGTAAGAATAGAGTGACCAGGGCAGCATAACGATGCCCACACCGAGATAGGGCAGCAAATCAACAAAGCCGATCATCAGTCCGAGTGCTAATGCGGATTTTACACCGAGTAGCAGCAGACCGATACTGACAATTACCGCTGTGATCGAAATGAGGATTACTTGTGCCCTGAGATAGCCGAAGAGTGCTTTGCGCAGATCCCTCCAGATATCCGACACCGGCTTCAGAAGCGGTGTGGGCAGCAAGCCCGTCCATTTGTCGTTATGCCGTTCCCAGCCTGTGCTAAGAAAGAATGCAGCCAGCACGACCACAATTAGAATGGTGCCCATGCTGGGCAGTGCGGAGATCAGCTTCAGAATCACATTGAAGAAACCGGTAACTAACTGGGTTACGGCATAACCTACTGTTTCTGTAGTTCTGCTGATATTACTGTCAATTGTGGCATGGTAACCGGGATTTTCGTGGTAGAACTGATTGATTTGGTTAATAATATTCTGAATGCTGGCATTCCGGCTCCAGGACAACAGCAGCCCCCGCCATTGCTCGGTATGGAGATTAAAGGTCTGCAGCAGTACAATCAGTTCTTTCACAAGCCGAGTGATCAGAGCGGTCAGCACCAGTGCAGTTCCGCCAATGTAGAACAGCAGCGATAGGGACACTGCCAGCCAGGCCGGCAGTTTAAAACCTTTGAGAATTAGCACGAGCGGGTGCATGATGTAAGCGAGCAGCCAAGCGAGCAGTAGGGGGTATAACAGCGGCAGAAGTACATAAAGCGCCAGCAGTAAAGAAATGGTGGCTAGCACGACCCACAGGCCGCGCAGAAGCCTTTTTAAGACCAATCGGTCCATGCTGCTGCCTCCTCAGATCCATTAATCTATTTTTACTTACAGGAATAAAAGCTCGTCTTATGTATATTCATAGATCATATTTAAAGACTATGAAACAAGAGGAAAGCCGTTAAGGAGCATTTTCTATACACTGAAAGCGCAGTCATGAATCAGAAGTGCGGATTTTTTTTTCTATCTCTCCGATAAAATCATTTGATGCGCTACAAAGCTTCCACGTTGTTCACATAACCGTCAAAATCCGGTATGATGATTAAAGCTTCTAATTCCGAAAGTAAAGCTGCATCCTGGAAGGTTTATCGTCGCTCATTCAAATACTTGCAATACTTAGAGTTGTAAATGTTTTCATGAATGTAAGGAATGGCTTTAAATATTGTGTGCAAAGGAGAGATCTACTTATGACAGCAACCAAAGGCCTTGAAGGTATCGTTGCAACAACTTCCTCCATCAGCTCTATTGTTGACGGTGTGCTAACTTACCGGGGTTTTGATATCGATGATCTCGCAGAGAATGCCACTTTCGAAGAAACCGCTTATTTGCTTTGGTTCGGCAAGCTGCCGACAGCACCTGAGCTACAGGCGTTGCAACGGGATCTCAACAAGTTCGCTCCAATTCCGGAGCAGCTGATTGCCCAAATGAAATTGTATCCGAAAGAATCCAATACGATGGCTGCGTTGCGGTCTGCTGTATCAAGTCTTGCTCTTTATGATGCAGAGGCAGAAGATATGAGTCTTGCGGCGAATGAAGTCAAGGCAGTGAAACTGCAAGCTCAAATTCCGACGATTGTAGCGGCGTTGGCCCGTATCCGCAAGGGCTTGGAGCCGGTGGCTCCAAAGGAGAGCGCTTCCATTGCCGAAAACTTCCTCTACATGTTATGGGGAAAGCAGCCTGATCTCGTGTCCGTGAAGGCGCTTGATACTGCGCTCGTGCTGCATGCCGACCACGAATTGAATGCATCTACCTTTGCCGGACGGGTAACGGTTGCTACATTATCTGATATTTATTCTGGTGTAACCTCCGCGATTGGCGCACTCAAAGGTCCGTTGCATGGTGGTGCCAATGAGGCTGTAATGAAGATGCTCGAGGAAATCGGAAGTCTGGAAGCCGTTGAGCCTTATGTCCGCGCGAAGCTGGAACGCCGTGAGAAGATCATGGGTTTCGGTCACCGTGTATATAAGAATGGCGATCCTCGTGCGAAACATCTGATGAAGATGTCGCTGGAACTGGGCACAATGAAGAATGATACCACGCTTTATGATATGTCCGTGAAGATTGAAGAGATGATTACTGGGCAAAAAGGTTTGAAGCCGAACGTTGATTTCTATTCAGCTTCCGTATATACGCAGCTGGGTATCGACAGAGAGTTGTTCACGCCGATTTTTGCCATCAGCCGGGCTTCAGGGTGGACTGCACATATTTTGGAACAATATGAGGATAACCGTCTCATTCGTCCGCGTGCAGAATACACGGGTCTTGTAGAACAAAAATATAACCCGATTGACGAACGATAATAGAGTGGCCTTGCAGGCCACTTCTCTAATTTAGTAGAATTAAGCTGTACAGAACTTAAGATAATGCACATACTAACAAAACTTTTAGGAGGAACACACACAGATGGTGAAATTCGATAAGTATGATCTGCCGACAGAAGGCGACACAATTACAATAGTAGATGGTAAGCTACAGGTTCCTGATCGTCCGATCATTCCTTTTATCGAGGGTGACGGTACTGGCCGTGACATTTGGAAAGCCTCCAAACGGGTTCTAGACGCTGCAGTTGCCAAGGCATACGGTGGCACTAAACAAATTGCTTGGTACGAAGTATTTGCCGGCCAGAAGGCTTTTGATACGTATGGTGAATGGTTGCCGAACGATACTCTGGAAGCAATCCGTGAATATTTTGTTGCGATTAAAGGTCCACTGACCACGCCAATCGGGGGCGGTATTCGTTCCCTGAATGTGGCGCTGCGTCAGGAACTTGATTTATATGTATGTCTGCGTCCAGTACGTTATTTTGATGGTGTACCTTCTCCGGTTAAACGTCCTGAATTGGTTGATATGGTTATTTTCCGTGAGAATACTGAAGATATCTATGCCGGAATTGAATATCAAGAAGGAACTGCTGAAGTTAAGAAATTGATTGATTTCCTGCAGAATGAAATGGGAGTCAACAAAATCCGCTTCCCGGAAACATCTGGTATTGGAATCAAACCCGTATCCAAAGACGGCTCGAAACGTCTGGTGCGTGCGGCAATTGTCTACGCCATCAAGCACGGACGCAAGAGTGTTACCATTGTGCATAAGGGCAATATCATGAAGTACACCGAAGGGGCCTTCAAGAACTGGGGCTACGAAGTGGCTGAAGAGGAATTTGCGGATAAGGTCTTCACTTGGAATCAATATGACGTGATCAAAGATCGTGAGGGTGAAGCTGCTGCGAACGCTGCCCAAACCGAAGCGGTTGCGGCTGGCAAAATCATTATCAAGGATGCTATTGCTGATATTGCTCTGCAGCAGGTGCTTACACGCCCAACGGATTTCGACGTTATCGCTACGTTGAACCTGAACGGGGACTATTTGTCTGATGCATTGGCTGCACAAATCGGCGGCATTGGTATCGCACCAGGAGCGAACATTAACTATATGACCGGGCATGCTATTTTTGAAGCAACGCATGGTACGGCTCCGAAATATGCGGATAAAGATGTAGTGAATCCAGGTTCTGTTATTTTGTCAGGCGTAATGCTGCTTGAGCATTTGGGCTGGCAGGAAGCGGCTGATCTCATCTACAAAGGTATGAGCACTGCAATTAATAATAAGACTGTAACCTATGATTTTGCCCGTCAAATGGAAGGTGCAACCGAATTAAAATGTTCGGCCTTTGCTGACGAAGTCATCAACCATCTGTAATCAAGAAGTTTATGCTTACAAAACTTAAAGCGTATGCTTACGAAGTAATTTTGTACGAAGTTGTTCAATGAAGTTTATGCTTACAAAATCTTAGGAGGGCAATTCGTGGCCATCAAACGTTATAAAATTACAGTCGTGGGCGCTGGTTTTACCGGCGCTACCACGGCCCTTATGCTAGCTCAGAAGGAACTGGGTAATGTTGTTCTGCTTGATATTCCGCAATTGGAGAATCCAACTAAGGGCAAAGCGCTGGACATGCAGGAAGCCGGTCCTGTGCAAAAGTTCGATAGTCAGATTACAGGAACATCGAGTTATGAAGATGCTGCTGATTCGGATATCGTCATCATTACAGCAGGTATAGCCCGTAAGCCGGGAATGAGCCGTGATGATCTCGTCAACACCAATGCAGGTATTGTGAAATCAGTATGTGAGAACGTTAAACGTGTAGCTCCTGAATCCATTGTGATTATTCTGAGCAACCCCGTAGATGCGATGACTTATGCTGCTTATCATGCGCTGGGCTTTCCGAAGAATCGTGTAATTGGACAGTCAGGTGTGCTTGATACAGCTCGTTATTGTACCTTTATTGCGCAAGAGCTTAACGTCTCTGTTGAAGATGTGCGTGGTTTTGTACTTGGCGGCCATGGTGACGATATGGTTCCACTTGTACGCTATTCCAGTGTTGGCGGCATTCCGATCGATACTTTGATTTCTCCGGAACGAATCGCTGAAATTGTGCAACGAACACGTGTGGGCGGCGGCGAAATCGTCAGCTTGCTAGGCAACGGCAGCGCTTATTATGCGCCTGCGGCTTCCCTGGTACAGATGACGGAAGCCATCCTGAAGGACAAGAAGCGGATTATTCCGGTTATTGCCCTGCTTGAAGGCGAATATGGCTATGACGGCTTGTTCATGGGCGTTCCGGCCCTGCTCGGCGCGAATGGCATTGAGAAAATATTTGAACTGGAGCTTACCGCTGAAGAGAAGGCGGCTCTGGATAAGTCAGCTGACTCCGTACGCGCCGTAACGGCTGCAGTAACACTCTAAATTTAGGGTCTCATCGAAGAAAAGGATATCCAAAGTCCATGATTAATGGCTAGGATATCCTTTTTTCTTTTCTTAATTCCCAGAAATGGGTTATACTTAAATGTAACTAATATCACAGAAAACATTGGAGGAGTTATGGTATGGAGAAAGTCTTCTTTTTACTACATATGATTGGGACATTGGCGTTGGGGTTCTATCTTGTACTGCCCTTTATTCTCAGCCGTGCTGAGAAGCTCTCCGTACCGGCCAGAGAAGGTACGCTCAGCGCAGTAGGCGGATTTAACCGTTTTGCTCAATACGGACTGGTCATTCAACTGCTTACGGGTGGCTACATGATGACCCAAGGTGATTATTCCGTACCGTGGATGATCATTGTTGTCCTGCTGTTGTTAGCGATGTTCGCTCTTGGTGGAATTATCAGTAAGCCGCTACGTCTTGCCGCTGTTGGCATGCGCGAGAATCGTGATGTCTCTAGCGAGACTGGCAAGATTCGGACCTTAAGTGCGCTGCTGGCAGTCGCTTTGGTCGTGATGGTGTTCTTCATGGTGTATAGACATATTATTTAATAGTAGTTGTAGACGAAGCTTGTTAGGCCCGCTCTCCGTTATGTGGAGAGCGGGCTTTTACAACAGGCCTTCCAGTTCGAACATATTATTTTTCTCAAAATCAGCAGTAATCTGGGGCGGTAATAATGTCCGTACTTGTTCTTTGGTACACCATTTGTAGTCTACGTGCTCTCTGGACAAGCGAACGGTATTTTGTAAACTTTTACATAAGTATGTAAGAATAATAACCTGTCTTGCCGGATCTGACATAAACGCGGCTGCATATAAAATCTTCCCGACAGTAACCGTAAGTCCCGTTTCCTCAACAATTTCCCGGATTAGAGCGACTTCCAGTTCTTCTCCGAATTCAATCTTTCCTCCAGCACACTCCCAAGTTCCAGCGCCGACATAATCGTCTGCAGCACGCTGCACGAGCAGCATTTTACCTTCAAACAGGATAACTCCCTTGACAGCGACAACGATGTTATGGCTATTTTTTATCATGAATTTTTGCTCCCCTTTGGTCTAAATCAAATCCTACACTAATTATAATTCATACCGTGATCAATAAACCTACTGTTTAATTTTCGTGATACCGTGGTAAAAACATATTGTAAGAATGGTATAAACCAAGCCCCTTAAGCCATCCTAAGACGATTCGGCTAATATCCAATTGCAAAGCGAAAGGAGACAGGGATTTTGTCAAGTAGCAATCAAACACAGAAGACCTTACCCCCACAGGAGCAGAACCAGCAGCCCGGGATTGAAAGTAAAATGGACCCGCGGCCTAAATACGAGCCGGCGAATTATAAAGCAGCGGGTAAGCTGCTGGGTAAGGTTGCCCTCATTACGGGAGGCGACAGCGGAATCGGACGAGCCGTGGCGGTTCTTTTTGCCAAGGAAGGTGCAGATGTAGTTATATCTTATCTCAATGAGCATTCCGATGCGGAGGAGACCAAACGGCAGGTTGAGCAGGAGGGACGGAAATGCGTCCTAATCGCTGGAGATATCGGTGTCGAAGCTTTTTGTCAGGATCTCATTAACCAAACGGTAAAAGGCCTCGGTAAGTTGGATATTCTCATCAACAATGCAGCCGAGCAGCATCCGCAGGATAAAATTGAGGATATTACCGCCGAACAGCTGGAGCGTACGTTCCGGACGAATATTTTTGCCATGTTCTATTTGACCAAAGCTGCGATGCCCCATCTGAAGGAAGGTTCTACAATCATCAATACGACTTCTATTACGGCCTACCGGGGCAGCCCGCAGCTGTTGGACTATTCGTCCACGAAGGGGGCAATTCTCAGCTTTACACGTTCGTTGTCCACGAATCTGGCGGATAAAGGCATACGTGTCAACGCAGTCGCCCCAGGGCCAATCTGGACGCCGCTGATCCCTTCAACCTTTGATGCCCAAAAGGTCAGTGAGTTCGGTTCAACACAACCGATGAAACGTCCTGGACAACCAGAGGAGCTGGCACCGGCATACGTATATTTAGCTTCTGACGATTCGACCTATGTGACTGGGCAGGTTATGCATGTGAACGGCGGGGAAATCGTAAACGGATAAATAATTTTAAGCTCTGAACCTGGCATGTGATGCGGGCTCGGGGCTTTTTTGTGCTTCTAAAGCGAGTGATTTTCGTCTGAACTCTATTAATAGATGTTTCTAAGAGGAATATTATGTTAGTATGATATTCATATTCTATAGTTAATTCAAATAATAATTTAATATTGTGTTGTCACTAGGGGGGCCGCAAGGCTGAGACGGAGAAACAAGTTCCGGACCCTTTGAACCTGATCTGGGTTATACCAGCGGAGGGAAGTGGAGAACGAATGACTGTAACCAGGCCCTTATCAGCCTTATTCACTTGCAGATTCCGACTGCCTTCCTTCTGGGGGGCGGTTTTTTTGTGTTTTCTGAGCAATAAAGCACTCTACTATTTAACGAAAGAAGGGTCAGGTATGGCACAAGGCGAGATTCATGTAATTTCGGATGGCAAGCTCCCTTTGAGGCAATTCATTGAAAAAATAATAGTGCTGCATCCTTTGGCAGATTATATCCATTTACGAGAAAAGCATCTATCCGCCGGTGAACTATTGGCTGCAGGAGAGCAACTGCTTGAGGCAGGTATCCCTGCTCCTAAGCTGATTATTAATGACCGCATCGATGTTGCAGTGGCATTGGGCGCTGGCGGTGTGCAGCTGGCCTGGCATAGTCTGAAACCTGCTGCCGCTAGAGCACTGGGACCCCATCTGCGTCTGGGAAGCTCGGTTCACTCCCCGGAGGAGGCATCTGAAGCGGCCCTGCAGGGAGCGGATTATTGCTTGTTCGGCCATGTATATCCATCGACCAGCAAGCCGGGACAACAAGAACGTGGGTTGGAGCTATTGGCAGATGTTGTGCGGTATAGTTCCATTCCGGTGATTGCCATAGGCGGAATCAAGCCTAACAATGTGGTCAGAGTGATGGAGCAGGGGGTTGCGGGTGTAGCGGTAATGTCCGGGATTTGCGGCGCCGAAGACCCTTTAACTGCTATGAATGCCTATCGCACAGCGATGCAAAGGAGGTGAAGGATGAATGAAACTGCTTATCAACGGAACAGTGAGTGAATATTCCGAAGACTGTAGAACCATAGACGAGTTACTTAACCGTTCCGAATGGTCTGGACGTCTGATTATTGTCGAGTTAAACGGAGGGATAATCAGCAAGGAAGATTACGGAAATGTTTGTCTGGCCGATGGGGACCGCATTGAATTGGTCCATTTCGTAGGGGGTGGTTGAGGGCCAACAATCGGCGCGATGGTTGGCGCTATCTCAACATTTGGGGTTTGATCTAGTGAACCGGACTGAGAGGTCCCTATTTGCTCGGAATCAGGTGATTTGGGAATTTGACGGACACCAGAGACGTTATTGACTCAATTTCTTCCCAAAAGAAGCTGTTTTTGTTTCAATAGCGTCTTCTGAGTCCGATTCCCGTTCCGAACCCCCCTCAAAGGAAAAATAGAGGCTACACAGTCCGTCAGATTTGATCTGCAACTCTGCAGGTTTGATATGTTTATCTCATTAGATCGTTCGTTCGAATTTGATCGTAAGTAATTAGAATTTAATTCAGGAGGCTGAGTTCATGTTTGATCCTTTAGTCATTGGCGATACCGTCTTATCCAGTCGGCTGTTCATTGGAACCGGCAAATATAGCCGCAATACACTTATTCCCGAGGTGATTACCTGTTCCGGTGCAGAGGTAATTACAGTTGCACTTCGCCGGGTTGACCCTGCTGGAGGCACAGAAAATATTATGAATCATATTCCAGCCCACATGAAGCTCTTACCCAATACCTCTGGTGCGCGTACGGCCGAGGAAGCGGTACGTATTGCCCGGCTGGCAAGGGCAGCCGGGCTTGGGAATTGGGTCAAGATTGAAGTCATCAATGACCAGAAATATTTGCTGCCAGATAATCTGGAGACGATCCGGGCTACTGAAATTCTCGCAGCTGAGGGCTTTATTGTCCTGCCTTATATGAGTCCTGACCTTTCAGTCGCTTTGCGGCTGCGGGATGTTGGTGCCGCAGCCGTGATGCCGCTTGGGTCGCCCATCGGTACCAACCGTGGGCTTAGAACCAAAGAATTGCTGCGCATCCTTATTGAAGAGGTGAACCTTCCTATTATCGTAGATGCAGGTATCGGCAGGCCTTCTGAAGCGGCGGAAGCCATGGAGATGGGGGCAGCGGCAGTGCTGCTGAATACAGCCATCGCAACAGCGCGTGATCCGCTGGGAATGGCGGAAGCTTTTCGTGAGGCTGTATCCGCAGGTCGTAAGGCATATCTGGCAGGCCTGGGTCCTGTTGAAGAAAGAGCAGCAGCGTCTTCACCGTTAACCGGATTTTTGGGCTGATCGAATCAAACGGTACCTAGGAAATGGGGGATAAGGATGAGCTTTTATGAAACGTTGACTACGTTAGAGAAATATCCATATGAGGAGTTATGGAAGCGATACACCGAGGTAGATGTAAAGCGGGTACTTCAAAAAGAACGGATGGATGAAGGGGACTTACTGGTGCTGCTCTCTCCGGCTGGTGGGACTTATCTGGAGGAGATGGCGGGTAAAGCGCAGCGGATTACCCGTTCGCATTTCGGACAGGCAATTCAACTGTTTACTCCAATGTATCTGGCCGATTTCTGCGTCAATCACTGCACCTATTGCAGTTTTAGCTCTATATATGACTTTCCACGCAAGAAGCTATCGATGGATGAAGTCAAGCGGGAAGCGGAGATGATTGCAGCTACGGGCATACGTCATATTCTGATCCTTACTGGAGAATCCCGCAGAGAGAATCCCGTTTCCTACATCAAGGAATGTGTAGAGGTGCTGCGTCAGTATTTCACTTCGATCAGTATTGAGATCAACCCGCTTACTACCGCTGAATACAAGGAATTGCTGCAAGCGGGCGTGGACGGCCTCACGCTTTTTCAGGAAGTGTATCATCAAGATACCTATAAAGAGCTGCATGTTAAGGGGCCCAAGAGAAACTATCGCAACAGATTGGATGCTCCAGAACGAGGCTGTCAGGCCGGATTCCGTTCCGTGAATATTGGTGCCCTGCTGGGGATGCACGATTGGCGGAAGGAGGCTTTCATGACGGCTATGCATGCCCGGTATTTGCAGAACAGCTATCCTGAATGCGAAATCAGCTTGTCGCCCCCACGCTTTCGGCCCTATCTGGGAGAGTTTAATCCAGAGAGTGACGTAACCGACCGTGCGCTGGTGCAGATTATTTTGGCCTACCGTCTGTTTCTGCCCCGCTCAGGAATCACCCTTTCGACAAGAGAGCCTGCTGTTCTTCGTGATCAACTAATTCATCTGGGCATTACCAAAATGTCGGCTGGGGTATCGACTGAGGTAGGCGGACATACGAACGAAGGTGGAACTCCACAGTTTGAGATTTCTGATGGACGTAGTGTTCAAGAAATTACAGACATGTTGTATGCGAACCAATTGCAACCCGTATTCAAGGATTGGGATATACTCACAATGCCCGCCAGCCTTTCTATCTGAGGAGACAAAGGGTCAGGAAAGCTCTTCTGAAGTATGTGAGATCATTCTAAAATGAGAATGTTACAATCTAAGATTATGGTGGTATACTCGTCTTACTTTAAGCAGGAGAGAGGACTACCAGTGAAACTTAGACTTCCTTTTTTATACTTTTCAGGAAAACGAACAATTGTATTATGGATATTTATGTGTGCTGTATTTCTGCTGATTCACACAGAGTCAGCATCTGCATCTGCATCTATAGTGAAAGTTCAAGAGCAGGGCTTTAGCCTCAAGCTTGATTCCTACCTAACGATTATAAAGGACAAAGATAAGAACAAGGACGTATACGATATTTTAAAGGTTGTAGAGAGCGGTGCCAATGGACCCCATACAGACCCAAAGACAAACTTCGGGCGGACGGACAGCGTCTATTGGGGTTATGTTGAAATCGTCAATGATTCGGACAACGAAGTAACAACGGTCTACGAAATTGCCGGCAGAAATGAACATGTTGAGCTATTTATTGAGAACGCAGCCGGAGATTTCACACGAAAGATTGCAGGGACCGAATATCCGTATAAGCAAAGCGGCTTGAAATACAGGAATATCGCCTATGAGATCAAGCTGCTTCCACATGAGAGCAAGAAGGTCATCCTGAGAAATGCGTCATTGCTGGTAAGATTCCCGGTAACATTGTGGGATCAGGACAGCTATATCGCAAAAAACACAAGAGATGCTCTCCTGCTAGGCATCACCTATGGAATTTTCCTGATTATGTTTGTGTATAACTTATTTCTGCTGCTGTTCCTAAAAGAGATAACTTACCTCTATTACATTTTGCTGGTGTTGAGTAGCTGGTTTTTCTTCATGGTCATTAATGGTACGGCGTTCAAATATATTTGGCCAGCTCAGCCATTTTGGGAAACGAGAAGTTATATGTTTTTTAACATGGTAATGATGGTGTGCTTGTTTCTATTCATCCGCAGCTTTCTGGAAACCCGGAAATATGCGCCGAAACTGGATGGGCTGATCTCACTATGGATTGCCTATTGCTGTATCGGGGTTGCTGCCTCGTTGGGATTGGACTTCGTCACCAGTAGAACGTTGCTGCCGTTTATAAATTTCCCTAGTTTAGTTTTTGCAGTGTCGATCGGTGTTCTAATGCTTCGCAAGCAAGGGAGATTTGCAGCTTCGTATCTGTTTTCCTTTATCCCTTCTTTTATAGGGGCAATGTTTTATTTGCTCAAGCAGTTTGGGATTTTACCTTTTAATGCAATCACGGAATATTCACTGCAGATTGGTTTCACCTTGCAAATAGCCTTCGTGTCCATTGCCTTGGCGAATAAGATCAATATGCTGAAAAGCCGACTTATCGTGGTGGAGCAGTCGGCGCTGCAATCCCAGAAAGACCTCACACACCAGTTGAGCGAGAAGGTGAAAGAGCGGACGAGTGAACTGGAGATTGCAAACGCAGAGCTGGAGAAATTGTCTCGCTTGGACAGTCTTACCTCTTTATATAACCGGAGATATCTGGATCAAGTTCTTCAGGAGGAGCTGCAGCAGCATATAGCTGAACAGGCGGATTTATCGGTGTTGATTTGCGATATCGATTATTTCAAGAATTATAACGATACTTATGGTCATGTGGCGGGTGACTGGTGTATTCGTCAGGTTGCAGAAGCTATAAGTGAAAATTGTGGAAGCGATGGAGTTGTCGCAAGATTTGGTGGTGAGGAGTTCGTAGTTATTTTACCCCGCACAGATGAGAAAGGCGCAGCTGTCTTTGGGAAGGCTATTCGCCAAAGCGTGACGGATCTTCAACTGCCGCATACGGCTTCTGTTAAGCAAACCGTATCTATCAGCATCGGTATTGCCAGCGGAATTCCTGCGTCCGGTATCACCGGAAATGAAGTGCTGACACTGGCTGATGGAGCTTTATATATAAGTAAAGCTAAGGGTAGAGATCGGGTAACTTTAATTCCTTCACTCACCGGCAAGGACAAGACTGTACAAATTCAGTAGTAGTTCAACTTTAAAGTAAACCCTTTCATACGAGGCTCAATATGATATTATTATTATAGTTAATGTATCAGATATTATAGACAACCTTGAACGGACTGAGAGGAGTTTGAGTGAATATGCAGCAATTTGAAGATAGTATTTATAATCTGATTGTAGAAACCTCTACGAATTTGCCGGGAGATGTGCGCCGGGCAGTCGCCAAAGGACGAGCACTAGAGGATAAGGCTACCCGTTCAGGACTGGCTCTGACTACTATTGCACAGAATATCGGAATGGCGGAGCAGCAGATATCACCCATCTGCCAGGATACAGGGATGTTGACGTTTATCATTCATACACCTGTAGGCATTAATCAGATTGAGATGAAAAAAGATATCTATAACGCCATAGTACGGGCTACCAAGAACGGCAAGCTGCGTCCGAACTCAGTGGATTCTCTTACAGGCGAGAACAGTGGCGATAACCTGGGAGAGGGCACGCCGGTTATTCATTTCGAGCAATGGGAAGAGGATAGCGTAGATGTAAGACTTATTCTTAAAGGCGGCGGCTGCGAAAATAAGAATATTCAATATAGCCTTCCGGCTGAGCTGGAAGGCTTAGGTAAAGCGGGCCGTGATCTGGATGGCATCCGCAAGTGTATCCTTCATTCAGTCTATCAGGCACAAGGCCAGGGATGCAGCGCAGGGTTTATCGGTGTCGGCATCGGCGGTGACCGCACGACCGGCTATGAGCTGGCCAAGAAGCAACTCTTCCGTAAGGTGGAGGATGTAAATCCTATTGAAGATCTGCAGAAGATGGAAGATTATATTATGGAGAATGCCAACAAGCTGGGGATCGGTACGATGGGCTTTGGCGGCGAGGTTACACTGCTTGGCTGTAAGGTTGGCGTAATCAATCGTCTTCCAGCCAGCTTCTTCGTATCTGTAGCGTACAATTGCTGGGCCTTTCGCCGCCAAGGTGTACTTGTTGATGCGGCAACAGGAAGTATTAAAGAGTGGCTATACGAGAGCGGTACCGGAGTTTCAGTGGATGAAGGGAGCGTTCAGCAGCCTGAACCCGCAGTTGTTATAGCTGCTGCAGGCAATGCTGGCGTAACCACGGAGGATGCTTCCATTGCTGGGGCACCGGCTGAAATCGCCACTGCAGCTGCAAGAACGGATACAGCTGCTGCAGGCGGCTCGCGTGAAGTGCGGCTTACGGCGCCAATAAGTGAAGAGGATATCCGCAGTCTCCGTGTAGGTGATGTAGTTATTCTGTCCGGCGAAATGCATACCGGACGTGATGCATTGCATAAATATTTGATGGACCATGAGGCTCCTGTCGATCTAAATGGAGCTGTGATCTATCACTGTGGTCCTGTAATGATGAAGGATGAGGAAGGCTGGCATGTGAAGGCGGCCGGGCCGACAACAAGCATCCGCGAGGAGCCTTATCAAGGCGATATTATGAAGAAATTCGGCATCCGTGCTGTAATCGGCAAGGGAGGCATGGGACCCAAGACGCTGGCAGCCTTGCAAGAGCACGGAGGTGTATATCTCAACGCTATTGGTGGTGCCGCGCAATATTATGCGGAATGTATCAAAAAGGTAAATGCTGTTGATTTCATGGAATTTGGTATACCTGAAGCGATGTGGCATCTGGACGTGGATGGCTTTGCAGCCATTGTTACTATGGATGCTCACGGCAACAGTCTGCATGCGGATGTGGAGAAGGATTCGGCCGCGAAGCTGATTCAGTTCCGGGAACCTGTATTTAAATAAGCTTGTAAAAGGAATGAATGGAGTGGCAGCTCTAGGTTCCACACGATAACTTATCCTTATATTTCGCGAAGAAACGGGTACCGTCCAGTATAAAGGATGGTACCCGTTTCTTCTTGGGTGAGTTCCTATGATAAATACCAAGCTGGTATTTTGAAGAGAATGGAGTTAGGATTAATTTCAAGAATATTTAGATAATAAGAAAGAGGAGCACTTCTGATGAAACCGTTTCGCATTCGTCTTACGCTAATCCTGATGGCCCTGATCGGTATTTCCATGATTGGTGCCGGCTTTACGATGGCTCATTTGTTTAAGAATTCTCATGTTGCCGCACTTGAAGAGAATATGTCCCGGGAAATAAAACTCTTATCGGGTACATTTCAGTTTCAGGATATGAACGGGGCGGATGCCATCACGTATTATACTGGGCAGGCTGAGCGTATTGCTAAGCTGACGAATTCCCGGATTACTTTTATTACGAAAGATGGTAAAGTCATTGGGGATTCGGAAAAAAACCCACGCGAGATGGACAACCATTCCACCCGTGAGGAGGAGGTCATTGCCGCCGAAGAAGGAATAGGCCGTGCCATCCGATATAGCAATACATTGGATCAGAAAATGCTGTATGTAGCAGGAGCGGTGGTCTCTGACCAAGGCTTTGATGGTTTCATTCGGCTATCCATGGATTTGAAAGCAGTAACTGAAGGTTTGAACCGGGCTTGGACGATTATGGCTGGAGGTTTGATCCTATTATTTATCGCCGCGACGTTTGTAAGCTATAAAGTGGCATCAAGTATGACATCTCCGCTTGAACAGATTACCAGAGTAGCCCGCCGGATTACCGATCTTGATTATGATGCCCGTGTACCTTGGAAGCGCAAGGATGAGATCGGGCAGCTCGCGACTGCAATCAATGTGATGGCAGATAGTCTGCAGACCCAGCTGAAGACGATTCGTGATAACGAAGACCTACTGCAAAGCGTGTTGGATAATATGACCGGCGGGATTGTGATGATCAATGCAGAGGGCGAAATTGCACTTTTGAACCGGGCGTCAGAGCGATTGCTGGATGTGGATAACAGCGAGATGGCTGGCCATTCCTTCCGGGAGTTGAAGCGACACTATGAGCTTACGAAGTTGGTTGAAGAAGGCGTGTCCCGCAAAGAGCCTATTCATGAAGAGCGAAGTATCTACAATCCGGGAGAACGAATAGTACGGCTAGATGGTGTTCCGATGATCCAAGATGGAACTTATCGGGGAATGCTGTTCCTGCTACAGGAGGTAACTGAAATCCGCGCGCTGGAAAGAATGCGTAGCGAATTCGTGGCCAATGTTTCCCATGAGCTGAAGACGCCGGTGGCGGCTGTCAAGGGATTTGCCGAAACACTACTCGGTGGTGGAGTTAAGGACGAGAAGACCGCTAACTCTTTTCTGCAAATTATTTATGATGAGAATGAGCGTTTGAATCGTCTGATTGGTGATATTCTGGAGCTTTCCAAGATAGAATCCAAACGCGTACAGTTGGACTGCTCACCTATTCATTTGATTGAATTCTTCGATTCCGTGCTGGAAACGCTCAGTAAGGTGGCTGAGAAAAAGAATATCAGTCTAAGTAGTAATGTGCCAGCGGAGCTGTTCATTGAGGGTGATGAGGATAAGCTGCGTCAAATCTTCATGAATCTGCTCTCTAATGCTATTAATTACACGCACGATGGAGGCAGTGTAAAAGTAACCGCCATGAACCACCTGAAACCGGACGGTACTGAAAATGTGATCTTCACAGTCAGCGACACGGGGATGGGAATTCCACGCAAAGATTTACCACGCATCTTCGAACGCTTCTACAGGGTAGATAAAGCAAGGTCGAGAAGTTCCGGTGGAACCGGACTTGGCCTCTCTATTGTGAAGCATCTGGTAGAATTGCACCGAGGAGTCATTTCCGTAGAAAGCGACCTTGGGATTGGAAGTTCGTTCATTCTGGAATTGCCCTTACTGCAGGAAGAAGAGGAATGAGCAGAAGTAGAGAATATAGAGCTTTGAAGTGAATAATAGAGCGTTGAAGTGAATAATTGCAGATCAACAGGTAAAAATGCAGAAGGGTCCTTCTTTTTTTACACTAAGTTAACATTCTGGTGATATGATAGCTTTGTTGTTGTTTTGTAAATTTAAAAACATATGAAGACGGGGGAACCTATGGCACAACGATTGCTTGTCATTGAAGACGAACCGACACTGGCTCGACTGCTGTCCTATAATTTAACGCAGGAAGGTTACGAGGTGACGGTGGAAGATCATGGAACGGCAGGGTATGATCGTGCAACTAGAGAACCTTTTGACCTGATCATTCTGGATCTTATGCTGCCGGGGATGAACGGGATTGATATTCTTGATAAATTGCGTGGACAAGGCATCCGCACACCTGTTATCGTACTTACCGCCAAGAATGCGGAAGAGGACGTTGTCCGGGGATTGAAATCTGGTGCGGATGATTATATAACCAAACCCTTTGGCGTCTCAGAGCTTCTCGCCCGGGTTAGCGCCGTACTTCGCCGGATCTCTGGCCTCGCTGAAGAAGCTCAGCCCGAAACAGCTGTCTCTGCATCAACGATTATTCTGGGACAGTTGGAGATATATCCGGAAAGGTATGAGGTTTCACTGGGTGGGCAGAGCATAAACCTGCGTCCCAAAGAATTCGAGGTATTGCTGTATTTGGCCCGTAAGCCAGGTGTCGTACTGACGCGTGACGATTTAATGAATGCTGTATGGGGCTTCGATTATATCGGCGGACAACGGACGGTTGATGTGCATGTTAGTTCACTTCGCAAGAAGCTGGAGCTTGATCCCGATTCGGTTCATATTGATTCGATTCGCGGGGTAGGCTACAAGTTAGTGGTTAACAAAAAGAGAACTCCGGTCGTTTAAATGACGGAGTTCTTTTTTGTTAGTTAATAGTTATGAAGTATAAAAGATGTGGCGGGACCGTAAGATAAGTTGAATAATTGGATTTTTAAATATCTCGCGCGAATTTTACAATGCGTTTACAATTCTCGTCAACTCTATTTACACTAAAGGCTTATTATGGGGAACGAAGATGATGAGAAGGAGACAGAAAAACTAATGAAATCCATCATTGACATAGAGAAACTAGATCTCTACTATGAGAATTTTCACGCGTTGAAGAGCGTGGACTTGCAAGTTCCTGAGAAGCAGGTAACCGCGTTTATTGGCCCTTCGGGCTGCGGAAAGTCTACACTGCTACGTACATTGAATCGAATGAATGATATGATTCCCGGCACACGAATTGAAGGAACTGTGAACATTGGCGGCAAAAACATTTATGGTCCTGAGGTAGAAGTGGAGAGCTTGCGCAAGCAGGTAGGTATGGTTTTTCAACAGCCCAATCCTTTTCCAAAGTCGATCTATGACAATGTAGCTTATGGTCCACGCCTGCATGGCGTTCGTTCCAAGAGCGAGCTGGATGAGCTTGTGGAGCAAAGCTTGCGTCAGTCTGCCCTTTGGGAGGAAGTAAAAGACTTCCTGAAGAAATCAGCACTCAGTTTATCAGGTGGTCAACAGCAGAGATTATGTATTGCTAGAGCACTCGCTGTGCAACCGGATATTCTGCTTATGGATGAAGCGACCTCTGCACTTGACCCGGTATCCACCCTTAAAATTGAAGAGCTAGTCCAAGAATTGCGAGACAGGTATACAATCGTTATGGTCACGCATAACATGCATCAGGCGGCACGTGTATCGGGCCGGACGGTATTTTTCCTGAACGGTGTGATTGTAGAGGCGGCGGATACAGAGCTGTTGTTCTCTAACCCTAAGGATTCCCGTACAGAAGATTATATTTCCGGGCGTTTCGGCTAACTGTCAACGGAAAAGGCCCAACCTTGAAAGTGCTAAGCTGACCATAAGTTTGAGGAGGATCGCTCTTAATATGATTCGCAGAAAAGAATTTGATAAGGACTTGGAAGAGTTGCGCAGCTTGCTGCAGCAAATGGGTGAGCATGTTACAGATGCTCTTGAAGGTGCAGTTGTCGCTCTGCAGACCCTTGATACCACACGTGCTCAGGACATAGTGAAAGCAGATTTACGATTAAATGCCATGGAAGATCGAATTATGGAAATCGGTTCGCGGTTGATCATTACTCAGCAGCCGGTAGCCAAAGATTTGCGTCGTATTCTCGTAGCGTTCAAAATATCGAATGACCTCGAGCGAATGGGTGACTTGGCGCTAGACGTAGCCAAAGTAACCATGCGCCTGCAGGGGCAGCATTTAATTAAGCCGTTGGTGGACATTCCCCGTATGGCTGAGATCGTCACTCTTATGACTACGGATTCTATTCAGTCTTATCTGGATGAGAATACGGATTTAGCCTACAAAATGGCTCAGGACGACGACCAGGTTGACCAATTATACAGCACAATGATTAACGAGTTGTACACCTTCATGCTTGAGAAGCCTGATGCTCTGTCGCAAGTGATCGTACTGACATTAGTAGGTCGGTATATCGAACGAATTGGCGACCATGCTACTAATATCGGAGAGAGCGTTGTTTATCTGGTAACAGGCAAACGTCCAGACCTGAATCAGTAATTGGTGTATATTGAAGCAAGATAAAGAGAATTTCTAAAGCAAGCTTTCCTTCATTGGGGAGCTTGCTTTTTTTCTGGTCATAGGACAACTCTCGTGTTGATGGACATTCGACTAACGAGGACTGCTTAGGTTCTTTTTTGGGCAGAGCATATGGTAATATGTAAGAAGTAAGCAACATAAAGGCGAGGTGCTCAAGTGGAAAAGTTGATTCTTATAGATGGTAATAACATTATTTATCGCGCATTCTTCGCGATGCCGCCGCTCACGAATACAGCAGGGCAGCAGACGAACGCAGTATACGGATTTACTACCATGCTGCTGCGGTTAATCGAGGAGCATAAGCCTACTCATATGATTGTGGCTTTTGATGCTGGGAAAGTAACCTTCCGCCATGAAGGATACCAAGAATATAAAGGTGGAAGAGAGAAGACACCGCCGGAACTCTCCGAACAGTTCCCGATGTTGAAGGAGCTGTTGCGTGAACTTGGGGTTCCCCAGTTTGAAATTGCCAGCTATGAAGCTGATGATATTATAGGTACCATCTCCCGCCAGGCGGATGAAGCCGGACGGCAGGTCATGATCGTGTCGGGAGACAAGGATATGCTGCAGCTGGCTTCCGAGCATACGACGGTAGCTCTGATTCGAAAAGGGGTTACGGATATTGAACTGTATGGACCGGAGCAAATCCGTGAGAAATATAATCTTACACCGCTGCAGATTATAGACCTTAAAGGCCTGATGGGCGATGCCAGTGATAACATTCCGGGTGTGCCGGGTGTGGGTGAGAAGACCGCTCTTAAGCTGTTGCACCAGTTCGGATCCGTGGAAGCAGTTCTTGCTGGAACCGGCGAACTAAAAGGCAAAATGAAAGAAAAACTAGAGGCCCATGCGGATGACGCCGTTATGAGCAAAAAATTGGCGACCATTTATCGGGAGGTTCCGCTGGAGCACTCGTGGGAAGATATGGTCTTTAGTGAAATTAAGGCAGACACCGCCGGGCCGGCGTTTGCAAAGCTGGAATTCAGATCCTTGTTGGAGCGTCTGTCACTGAGTGCTTATGCGCCAGCCGTTGCCGGTGAGGAAACGGAAGCAGAGTTGGAAGCAGCCGCGCTTGATATTACTATCGTTGGCACTGCAGAATTGGATGAGCTAATTGCAGCACTTCCCGGTATATCGGCGCTGCATGTGGAGTCGAATGGGGACAACCCGCATCGGGCTGAAGTGATCGGGTTAGGTCTGTCTTCACCAGAACGGCATTACTTCGTGCCGTTTGCGCTGCTGCAAACTCCTGAAGCAGCGAAGCTGCGGGAGTGGCTGGGAGACGAGAAAGCACCGAAGAGTGGGTACGATCTGCACCGTGCCGATCTTGCGCTGCATTGGCAGGGGATTGCTTTTGCCGGAGCCGCCAATGATGTACAGTTGGCAGCTTATTTGCTTGACCCTACTGAAGCCAATCAGAATCTGAACGACCTGAATGCCAAGTATGGCCTGCCTCGCTTGTCAGCAGATGAAGAGATATTCAGTAAAGGCGCTAAATATAAAATCCCGGATCTGGAAGTGCTGGGCAATCATGTGGCGCGTAAAAGCGCAACAGTACTCGGTATTGTACAAAAACAGGAGCAGGAACTGATTGAGACGGCTATGACGGGTCTGTTCGTGGATCTGGAAATGCCTTTATCACGCATCCTAGCGGATATGGAGAAGCAGGGCATTGCGGTCAATAAAGAAGAGCTTAAAGAACTCGGCAAGGAATTAGAAGAGCAAATCTCCAAGCTGGTGACGGGAATATATGAAACCTGCGGTGTCGAGTTTAATTTGAACTCACCGAAGCAACTGGGTGAAATATTATTTGTGAAACTTGGCCTGCCCGTGGTGAAGAAGACGAAGACCGGATATTCTACGGACGCTGAGGTGCTGGAAAAGCTGGCTCCTTATCATGATGCGGTACGCCTGATCTTGCAATACCGTACGCTTGCCAAGCTCCAGTCTACGTATGTAGAAGGATTGCTGAAGGAAATTTCCCCGCAAACAGGCAAGGTGCATACCTTCTATCGGCAGACCATCGCGGCTACAGGGAGGCTCAGTAGCCAATTTCCGAACCTGCAGAATATTCCGATCCGGTTGGAGGAAGGCCGCAAAATCCGCAAGGTGTTCGTTCCTTCTGAACCGGGCTGGTCTATTCTGGCAGCAGATTACTCGCAGATCGAGCTGCGGGTGCTGGCTCATATTTCGGATGATGAGAACTTGAAGGAAGCTTTCCTGAATGACATGGATATTCATACGAAGACGGCAATGGATGTATTCGGAGTGAGTTCCGAACAGGTGGACAGCAATATGCGCCGCTCAGCCAAGGCGGTCAATTTTGGCATTGTATACGGCATCAGCGATTATGGGCTTTCGCAGAATCTGAATATCCCCCGCAAGGAAGCCGCGCGATTTATTGAACAATATTTTGAGGTGTTCAAGGGCGTGCGTCGCTATATGGACGATATTGTGCTGGAAGCACGGAAGAATGGCTATGTGACGACCATGCTGGAGCGCCGCCGCTACTTGCCTGAGATTAACGCGAAGAATTTCAATTTGCGTTCTTTTGCCGAACGTACAGCCATGAATACACCGATACAGGGAACTGCAGCAGACATCATTAAGCTGGCTATGGTACACATGGATAAAGCACTTTTCGAGCGTGGGCTAAAGAGCCGCATGTTACTTCAGGTTCATGATGAGCTTGTCTTCGAAGTGCCGGGCGATGAGCTGGAGTTGATGAAGAAGCTTTTGCCGGAAGTGATGGAGGGTGCATTGGCGCTTTCTGTACCTTTGAAGGCAGAGGTAAGTTTTGGCAGCAACTGGTATGAAGCGAAATAGCCTCCCGCGTAGTGTATATATCCGCTATAATGGAGTAGAGGTGAGATATAATGCCGGAATTACCGGAAGTGGAAACCGTCAAGAGAACACTTAACGTTTTAATTAAAGGAAAGCAGATAGAGTATGTAACCGTCCGACTAGCGCGAATTATTCAACGTCCGGATGATATTCAGGCCTTTGCCAATATGCTGGCAGGCCATAGCGTGGTAAATGTAGAGCGGAGAGGTAAGTTTTTACGCATAGTGTTGGACGGTCTGGTCCTCGTGTCTCATCTACGGATGGAAGGGCGGTACGGGCTGTTTCAGAAGAATGACCCGCTGGACAAGCATACACATGTTATTTTCCATTTTACAGATGGTACGGAGCTGCGATATACGGATGTGCGCCAGTTCGGTACAATGCATCTGTTTCAGCCGGGCGAAGACCTCAGACTACCGCCTCTGAATAAGCTGGGGCAGGAGCCGTTGGAGCCTGCTTTTACTCCGGAGAGGTTCAAGGAGATAGTGGCTGGCAAAAGTACAAAAATCAAGTCACTGCTGCTTAATCAGGAATATGTGGTTGGCATCGGTAATATTTATGTAGATGAGTCGCTGCACCGGGCTGGTATTCATCCGGAGGATAGCGCCAAGGTTCTTTCTGGTGAACAGCTGGATAATTTGTATGAAGCTATTGTGTCTACGTTAACAGAGGCGGTAAACGCCGGAGGTTCATCCGTGAAATCGTATGTGAACGGTCAAGGAGAGAGCGGCAGTTATCAGGATCAGCATTTGATATATGGACGCAAAGACCAGCCGTGTGTTTCCTGTGGAACGATGATCGAGAAGACTGTAGTCGGAGGTCGTGGCACGCATTATTGCCCCAATTGCCAGCGTCCAACTGCAATCTGATATTGGTAGGCACTCACAACCTGTCCCGCCCATATACTGTGTGAAGAATGCTTAATCGAGCGAAGAGAGGCTGCGGATTCATCCGCTTAGGCTCTCGTTCTTCACAGGAGGGATTGCGGGTGCTTAGCCCATTTTTTTCACTGCTGCTGCTGGCGTTTGCCTTGAGTTTGGACGGTTTTGGTGTTGGTATTACATATGGTTTACGCTCAATGAAGATACCGCTTCTCTCGATCCTGATCATCTCCCTTTGTTCAGGCGTAGTCATTGGTGTCTCCATGCAGGTGGGTGTACTGTTAGCTAAGGTAGTATCTCCACATGCTGCTTCTGCAGTCGGAGCTGTTATTCTCGTCCTGATGGGTTGCTGGTCTTTAGTCCAGATGCTGATGCAGAGGGAAAAAGAACAGAATTACGAACGAAAGTTGCCGGGAAACGGTACAGAATCGTCGACAGCCCAAATGTGGCTGCAGGCGGTTGATCAAGGGGATTCAGCCCAGTTTATCGGTGCGGCTGCAGAGGAACCACTCAAATCAGCTGTATTCTCGCTTGAACTGCGGCACCTGGGAATTGTGATTCAGATCCTCCGCACCCCATCGTCAGCGGACATGGACGCCTCAGGAAGCATCTCATCAATGGAAGCGATGGTGCTCGGTATTGCACTCTCTCTAGATGCTTTTGGGGCTGGACTTGGAGCGGCATTACTGGGGTTCAATCCAATCTGGACTGCACTTATGATCGCTCTGTTCAGCGGTTCATTTCTGATGGTGGGCATGAAGACAGGACTTAGATTCGCGGGAAGTTACTGGATGAAACATGCTGCGGCGCTACCTGCGTTATTATTAATTTCAATGGGAATAATGAAGCTGTTATGAGGTGAATTCATGATTATGGGCTTAACCGGAGGCATTGCTTCTGGAAAAAGCACGGTGTCCACACTATTTGTTAATAAGGGAGCGAGACTGGTTGATGCTGATGTTATCGCCAGAGAAGTTATGCTCCCCGGGACTCCGGTGCTGGCTGCTGCCGTGCGTTATTTCGGAAGCGGAATTTTATTGCCAGATGGAGTGCTGAACAGAGCGAAATTGGGTGAAATAGTTTTTAAAGATGCAGAGGCAAGGCAGGTGCTGAATAAACTGACGCATCCGGCAATTCGCCAGGAGATTAAAGAACGCATGTACAGCATGGAGCAGGAAGAGCCTCAACGGTTAATTATAGTGGATATCCCGCTGCTATATGAATCCAGGCTTGAGGATCTGTTTCAAGAGATAGTGGTGGTATATGTTCCAATGGAAATACAGATTGCCCGCTTAATGGAGCGTAACGGTCTATCGCTTGAACAGGCGGAAGGACGTTTGGCTTCTCAAATGGACATTGAGATCAAACGCAGCAAGGCGAATTATGTGATCGACAATAGTTTGGACCTCACTCATACTGAGCTGCAGGTTGCCACTTTGTGGGACAGGCTGGGGTTATCATGAAATGGCTGCGTAAAAAAAGGGTGCTGCTCCTGTTGTTCGTAGGTTTTACAGCAGTACTGTTTCTAAGCACAAACTGGATGTCGTGGTTCTACCCCATTTATTACAAAGAAGAGATCCGTAAGCATAGTATTACTTATGAGATGGATCCTTTCCTTGTGGCAGCAATTATCCGTGTTGAGACTAACTATAAGACCGGACGTGAATCCAAAAAAGGCGCACTAGGATTAATGCAGCTTATGCCGGATACGGCCAAGTGGGCACTCGAAATGGCCAAGCTGCCCGATGTATCCTTGGTTCAACTGAAGGAGAAGCCGTCTGAGAATATTGAGCTCGGGACTTGGTACTTGTCCAATCTGTCCCGTCAGTTCGAAGGCAACCGCACGGCAGTCATCGCCGCGTATAATGCAGGGCCCGGCAATGTGAAGCACTGGCTGGAAGCAGGATCTTGGGACGGAACTGAAGCTACTGTCAAGGATATTCCCATTGGGGAGACCCGTCATTATGTGCAGCGTGTTCTTTATTATTATGATCAGTACACGGAGATTTATAGTGAATTCTAATCTGTGCACTTAATAAAAAGAAGCATTAAACAGCCCGTGAGCCGTTTAATACTTCTTTAGGCAAGCATATGCAGACAGGTTATTTGTATTGACCTGCCAGTTGCTGTTCAGCCAGGGTTACAAGACGTTTAGTGATGTAACCACCGATCGAACCGTTTTCGTAAGATGTTTTATTGCCTTGATACCCATCTGGGGAAAGTGTAATACCCAGTTCTTGGGCAACTTCAAATTTCAATTGATTCAAAGCTGCGCTGGATTTAGGAGCTACCAGGTTGTTGGAGCTGTTGTTTTGGCTCATTGCTGTTCACCTCCTATCGGTTGGTAACTGTATTATGTGCTGGACTTGCCATATTCATAACAACAAAAATACGGTGATTTATGGAAAAAAGAATTACACCATTATTGCAGAGGAAGTGATTAAACTTATGAAATGCCCATATTGCGATCACACCAATACCAAAGTGCTGGATTCGCGTCCTGCCAATGAGAATAAGTCGATCCGACGGAGGCGTGAATGCGAGCTGTGCAGCAAGCGTTTTACTACATTTGAGATGATTGAGGAGACCCCTCTAATTGTTATCAAGAAGGATGGCAGCCGTGAGGAATTCAGCCGCGACAAAATACTGCGTGGTCTCATCCGTGCCTGTGAGAAGCGCCCTGTGTCCGTTGAGCGTCTAGAGGTCATCGTGTCTGAGGTCGAGAAAGCGCTACGTGGCATCGCTCTGGCCGAAATTGAGAGTCGCCAGATCGGCGAGCTGGTGATGGAAGAACTCTACCCTGTCGACGAGGTTGCCTACGTCCGCTTCGCATCTGTCTATCGTCAGTTCAAGGACATCAACATGTTCATGAAGGAGCTGAAGGGGCTGCTGTCAAAGAGCGAAGAGCTGGAGGGGCTCTAGAAGGATTAGAGCCATTCAAGCGAATTATATCTGCGAAAAAAAACTATTGACACCATAGGCGATTTTTTATATTATATAGGAGTCGCCTACAAAGCTTAAGGTTATGTGAGTGATTATGATTACCGCACAAACGGTTACATAAATCATTGTAGATACCAGTAATTCGGGGGATTAGCTCAGCTGGGAGAGCGCATCGCTGGCAGCGATGAGGTCAGGGGTTCGAGCCCCCTATTCTCCACCAAATTTCATACATGGACTCTTAGCTCAGCTGGTAGAGCAGTTGACTCTTAATCAATTGGTCCAGGGTTCGAATCCCTGAGAGTCCATCACAGAAAGAACGGCAGAGATGCCGTTCTTTTTGCTTTATACTTTTAACATCAAATATTTTGGGTGTTATTTTGCCATTGGCCCGTTTTGTGAATGCGCAGGAAAGATTTTGAGTAAACACTTTAAAAATGTACTAACACGAATCCACCTAAAAAATAGAGCGCATCCTTTGGGAAAAGGCGGTCTATTTTTTTGGCGGTTTGATCAACCTACCCTCAAATTCTGCAGCTTAGCTCTCTATATTTGCAGCTTACTTTAGCACCTATTGAATATAAATTACCGCGAAAATATACTGTAACTGTAAGCAGGAGCTCAAGCCGGCATTGACAGAATAGCGACTGTTCCAATATCTAAAATGGGGTGAGACGATGAAAGTTACGATTGAGAATATCCCACCAGGAAGTGAACCTGAGATCATAATACGATGTAATGAGCCTGATGAATCATTGATGAAACTAATTTACTCCATTAAATCAACCTCCAAAAAGCTTGTTGGAATCATGGACTTACAGATGCACATTATCAATCTCAATGATGTTTTTTATTTCGAGGCTGTAGACAATAAAGTATTTATTTATTGCCAAGAGAAGGTTTTTGAATCCAGGCTTAAGCTTTATGAGATTGAGACGGAATATGAGCACTGGGATTTTTTTAGAGCCTCCAAATCAACTATCCTTAATATTTCAAAAATTGAATCGGTAAGCCCGATTCTATATGGGAGGTTTGAAGCGTTGCTTCAGAATAGTGAAAAGGTCTTCATTTCCAGACAATATGTTCCGGTGCTCAAAACAAAATTAGGACTCTAAGGAGGCTCCATTATGAAAATCAGCAAATATCTATCGTATATGTTAAAAGATTTTCTGATAGCTAGTGGATTCTTGACAGTCATTGCCGCAATAGTGTTGGCCCTCTCTTCTTCAGGAACGATTCAAGCCTCACTGCTCGGGCAAATCGTCTTAATTGCTGCAGCGTTTACTTGTTTCAAGTACGCTTTAGTGAACACACATGAACTAGGGAAAAAGGCTGGAATCATCAGCTTCTATGTTTGTTTTATAATGGCAGATGTATTTTTAATATTATGGTTATGGTTTTTTAGCTCCCGCCAAATTTTTGATAGGGATCTTTTATTATCGTATACAGTTGTAATTCTTCTTGTTAAAGGAGTGGTCTTTACAATGATGCATATGGATGGACAGAATGAGGCCAAACAACTCAATCAAAAGCTGAGCGAGTATAAGAATAGTGAGGATAAGCGATTGGTGTGAGTGATGACTCTATAAAAATAAATCAAAAACCGTGCTCTCACTGGAGAGTGCGGTTTTTGTATTTTTAAGAATATATAAATATCAGTGACAATATTCACTTTCATCATTGAGAAACCGATAAATATTTTGACGAAATTAAAAATAATGTCGAAATTTGTTGGCAGAAGAGGAAGTAAGGTTGAGTGGTTTATTAGCAGAAGGTTCGCAGAAGAGTGGTTAGGATACTTGGTTTGACAAATTTGAATTTTAGGAGACTCATATGAAACTTATACGTCGCTTGTCCAGATGGAATTTTCACTCGATCACAAACAAAATGACCATCGCTTTTTCTCTTATTTTAATAATACCCAGTTTATCAATAGGCTTGATTTCTTACAATCTGGCTAAAAATAAAATTGATGAGCAAATGCAGAAGGCTGCATCTTCCAGTATTACGCTGTTGAATCAAACTATTAATCAACTCGTAGAGGGGCAAATGAAGAATGTGGATTTTCTGGCTTCACAACTTTCAACAGCCAATATTGGTTCGGTACAGGGAGATGAGAACCCGGAAATAAGAAAGCTTCTGGATAGCAATAAGAAACTTTTTCCCGAGCTTGAGGGTGTAAATCTGGCAACGGATAAGGGGGTCACTATTTCTTCTCCAATTATCGACTTACCTGCTGGTTTTGATGTAAAAGTTAGACCTTATTATATTGCAGCTATGAGCAACAAAG
The DNA here is from genome assembly GCF_009664975.1 of Paenibacillus monticola. Classification (GTDB taxonomy): domain Bacteria; phylum Bacillota; class Bacilli; order Paenibacillales; family Paenibacillaceae; genus Paenibacillus_AQ; species Paenibacillus_AQ monticola. The sequence goes on along the minus strand of NZ_WJXB01000002.1, from coordinate 774,349 downwards.
GAAAAGTAGCCATTACAGATCCATTTGTGTCAGCTGCAACAGGCAATCTTGTCATATCCATATCCAAGGTGACGCAGGATGGTCACGGTGTATTGTTTGTAAATCTCAGCTTGGAATCGTTAGGGAATATTGTAAAAGATGTGAAGATAGGCAGCGAGGGCTACGTACTAATCTTCGATAAAATGAAAAAATATTTGGCGGCACCTGATACGCTGGATATAAAATTAGGCGATACTGCAACGGGAACAATCTCAGATACGGTGGAGGGCTCGAATTCAGGTACAGCAGACTACATAAGCCCCTTAGATGGAAAATCAAAGAACCTTGTATTCTCGACTAATCCATTGACGGGATGGAAAATACTGGGTAGTTGGGATACTAATGAAGTGGCGCAAGAAGCATCCGCTATATTTAATACAACGGCTCTTGTTATTGCTATCGCCTTATTAACAGGAGGAATCATTGTATTTTTTATCATTCGTTCCTTTACGATTCCTATGACTTTATTAACCTCTACATCAGAGAAAATCAGTGCCGGTGATTTAAGACAACGGGTAAATATTAAGTCGAAGAACGAATTCGGCCAGCTTGGTGCAAGCTTTAATCAGATGGTGGATTCACTGCGATCCATTTTGGTTGAGGTTAGTGAATCGTCCGGGCTGTTAGCCGCTTCTTCAGAGCAATTGGCGGCCAGCGCAGAGGAATCCTCCAAAGCGACCGAGCATATTTCGGGCATCGCTGAACAAATGTCGGATGGAGCCAACCAGCAAACCCAGCAGGTAGAGCAAAGTTCCCAAACGATTTACGACACAACGGCAAGAATGCAGCAGGTCACAACAAATATACAGCAGGTGACCGAAACGACGGTCAAGGCTTCTGCGAAATCGGCAGAAGGCGGCCGCGCTATACACACAGCTGTAGGACAAATGAATTCCATTAGCGGATCTGTTGATGAACTATCACAAGTCATTAGCAATCTGGCAAGCACTTCACATGAGATTGGCCAAATTACGGAAGTGATTACACAAATAGCCCAGCAAACGAATTTACTTTCGCTGAATGCTTCCATTGAAGCGGCCAGAGCTGGTGAACACGGTCGCGGATTTGCAGTAGTAGCCAATGAAGTGAAGAAGTTGGCTGAAAAATCCTCCAAATCGACTGAAGAAATCGCTAATCTGATCGGTAACATTCAGGAAGATATCAGTAAAGCGCAGCGATCGATGGAATCTTCAAAAAATGAAGTGAGTGTCGGAATGAATGTTGTTCATCAGGCCGGAAGTTTGTTCTCAGAAATTGAAAGCTTCGTCGATGAGGTAGGCAGCCAAGTACAAGAGGTTTCGGAAGCGACCCTAATCATATCCAACCGGTCATTGGAAATTGATCAACAGATCTCAGAAATCGCCGCCATTGCGCAATCAACGGCAGCCGGGGCTGAAAATGTGTCTGCAGCCTCAGAAGAGCAACTGGCCTCCATGCAGGAAATTTCATCATCTTCATCGTCCCTTACCAAAATGGCTGAGGATCTGCAGTTATTGGTCGATAAATTCAAGCTCTAAAGTCGAGGATTCTACCAAACGAAAAATCGCTAAGCTGAGCGATTACAGGGGATGGTGGGAGTTAATGATATGGCAGTTGTTAATGCCTATACTTCTCTCTGTAATGGCTCAGCGTAAGGAGCGGCCAGATGTAACGATAGCTGTGATAGTGAGTGTAATAATTGCCCGGGAGACCAGCACCTGTCGGATAAGAGATCATCCAGTTATCTTCTTGTAAGGACGCAATAAGTCTATAGATTCCTTTATTTATTTGGGCTGTTGGCTGTGGATGAACAGCAATAAGTGCATCTAACGCCCAGGCGGTCTGAGGGGGTGTGCTTTCCCCTAAAGGTACATAGCGCAACAGACGGTCACTTCTACAGGATTCCCCCCATCCCCCGTCAGGGTTCTGAATACGTAATAACCATTGGGTTCCTTTTTGTACAGTTATATGGTTGGAGGAGACCCCTACAGCCTCTAAGCCCGTTAGTGCTGCCCACGTACCATATATGTAACAAATCCCCCATCGACCATACCAAGAGCCGTCCTTTTCCTGATGCTTAATCAACCATTTCGTTCCGTACTTGATGAACTCGTGCCGGATATCAAGGCCACAGAAATTACCGAGGTACTCTAAGGTTCGCCCTGTAAGGTCAGCCTCCGATGGGTCTATAGCTGCAGATTTAGCACCGTCAATGGCCAACCAAGTGAGCATTTTTTTTGTTTTTTTTTCAAAAGCCGGCCAGCCTCCACCTTCATTTTGCATGGATAGAACCCAATTCAGACCACGATTCCATGATTCCCTGTGCAAAGGGTCAGTCTGGGATAAGGTTTGAATTGCTCGTAAAGCAGCCGTGGTATCATCCACATCCGGATTAAGCGTATTGGAGTCAGAGAATCCCCATCCCCCAGGAATGGGATTAGGATTGTGAATACTCCAGTCAGCCGTTTTGTCTTGCTGTTTGGAGAGCAGATAGGCAGCCGCGTTCCGAATCGCTACATGATCAGCATTGATTCCGGCTTCTTGCAGGGTGTAGGCAAGCAAAGCGGTATCCCATACGGTAGAAGGTGAGTTTTGAATTGTGGTTTTGTCGTTAAAGTTGTACTGCATAGCGGTTATGCCTTGAACGGCATGAGTGATGAGTGGATGGTCTTTATCATACCCAAGTGCAAGTAAGGCGAAGATCATCAGGATGGTACTGCTGGCGTAGCTGTATAGGGTTCCATCGGCTTCAAGCCGTTGCAAAATGAACTGTTCAGCCTTTGTTATTGCGGCTTCATGGATAGAACGGGGAGTGCCAATAAGTTTACGTAAGCCGGAGTTTATGCTGTCCAGTACCTCTTGGTCTTCCCGAGAATGAGGTTCATTGATGTGAATACGATCCACCTTAAGTTCATCTAGCTCAGGAGTATGCGCGGTTTTTATTGAAAAATGATGATCGGCCATGATTAATATCGGAGTAAGATGGATTCTTGAATACCCGGAAAACTCAAAAAAGTTGATTGGAGAAAATGTGGGGAGAAGCAGTACCTCAAGGGGAATGGAAGATAGTGAAGCGGGCCATTTCATTTGTCCAGTAGCGGCGAGGATGACTTTGGTCAGGATACTGGAAACTTGCCCAAGACCTCCCTTGGACTGTATAAAGCGCTTGGCTCGTAGCATAGGTTCGTCCGTTTTCTGGCTATACCCAGAATAGAGCAGGGCATAATAGGCTTCAATTGAAGCAGATAAGTTTCCTTCTTCTTCATCGAAATACAATTTCCAGCAGCCTTCGGGCTGCTGTTCGGTGAGGATGCGATCATGTAGTTGTCGAATAAGAACCTCATTCTGAATGTTCAACGTTCGAAAGAGGATGATCACGTAAGCATCTATAATGATTCCATTCTCAAAACAAAAATGCCAAGTCCCATTGTGCTGTTGCTGCTGGATAAGGGTTGCTGTCAGTTGATCAATCGCTTCATCTACTGCGCTTAAGACATTGCCCATCCCCTTTGTACCTCCCAAGTCTTTTTTATCATTATATGATTGTCGGCAAAGGGAAATGAGGTTAAAGTTTCTAGCTATATATCCAGTTTTGTTGATATGGGTCATCAATTGCTACTATGGGTATTTATACATGTAGAACAATCATTTGACAAGATACATATTTTAGGAATAAATAGAGAAAAGGGGAAAAGTATGAAGGTGAGATATCTAAAGTTAACTGTATTAATACTGGTTTTCACGCTTTTATTTTCTAGATTTTTGATGCCCGTTTCCGCTGCATTAAGTGAAATAAACCTGGGGTCAGCCAGTACTTTTGGACTTCTCGCCAATACGATGACAACTGTTGGAACTTCCGTTTACGGAGATACTGGAGCTATAACCCAGACGGGAATACCCTTTTTAACGAATGGATCCAATCATATAAATGATAGTGCCTATAATACCGCAAACAGCGACTTGGGAAATGCAATTATTAACGCGAATTCTCAGACACCAACTATTATTGGTACCCCTGGAGCTGATCTGGGAGGCCTTACTCTACTCCCAGGCGTTTACAGTTATCCGGGCGCAGTAAATATTGGAACGGATGTAACACTCAGTGGAAATGATGTCTTTATCTTTCAAATTGAGGGTACCTTGGATACAGTGGCTAATACAAAAATTTCATTAACAAATGGTGCCCAAGCCTGTAATATTTATTGGGTAGTAAAGGGTGCCACAACACTTGCAGCTAATACTAGCTTTGAAGGTAATTTAATGAGCGAATCTGCAGCAGTGACAGTTGGGATTAATACAACTATAAATGGTAGGATCCTATCACAAAATGCAGTGACATTCACGAATCCTGGACCTTCGATCATTACAGTTCCAACCTGTGTACAAGCATTACCAACACCAACAGTAACACCAACAGTAACAGTAACACCAACGACATCTGCATTGCCAACAACAGTGACACCAACGGCAACAGCGACGTCACCAGCAGTGACACCAACACCAACACCAACAGCAGTATTGTCAACGGCAACACCATTAGTAACGCCAACAGCAAGCGCAGTGGTAGTAGCACCAACAGGAACACCTACTGCAACACCTACTGCAACACCTACTGCAACACCTACTGCAACACCTAGAACTATGCCTGTTCCTACATATCCTACTGGAGCTCCAGTAGATGGGAAATTGATTGGTGAATCAGAGTTAGTTGAAATATGGCTGCTTCCAAATGGAGGTATAGTCATCGTTGCACAACTTCCTGATAATACAAAAGAAACTGGAGTATGGAGTTTTGATCTGGGGGGAGTCGTCTACACGATAGAAGGAAATAGGAGCGTAAGTTATACTGTTCTTAAAGCACCAGTCGGGACTTATAATATATCAGTAAAATTCACTCCCCAAAGCGGACCTGTGTATAGTTTTGAAGCAGTTCCAGTAACCGTGCCAACAGTTACTGGCGGCGAACTTCCGAACACGGCTACGCCTTGGTACAACATGCTCCTAGTCGGTTCTGTATTCACAATAATGGGAGTTGTAATGTGGAGAAGAAAGCTTCGTGAATAATATGAATATGAAGAACAAAGTGAAAAATAGAAAACGGGTTAACCTTATCTCCCTGGGATCATTGATTCTGGGGGTCTTTTTTATCAGCTGGGCAATGATTCATATTCAGAAAGAGACAGCTCCGACCGTTTATACAGAGAATACTAATTTAACATCAAACAATGTTATTCAACAAAATGCCTTCAAGAGCAATAGCTTTGTTCCAGTGGAGACAAGTTATCCTATCAGCACTCCGAATCATGATGATATTCTTTATCCTATAAGGCCGTTAGAAGGCGATACTATTGGAAATCTGACGATTCCAGCTTTAAAGCAAATTATACCGATTATTCATGGAACAGATGAAGATGAGCTGGAGAAAGGGATCGGACATTTTTCCCAAAGCGTTCTACCGGGGGAGAATAACAATTCTGTTCTATCCGGTCATCGAGATACCGTATTTGCGAAATTAGGGGAACTGAAGCTTGGGAATACGCTCATCGTTGAAACATCAGCGGGTATTTTCACCTATAAGATCAGTGCAATACGAATTGTTCATAAAGAAGATCTAACGATTATTGTGCCTACAGATCATGCTGTGCTAACAGTCATTACTTGCTATCCCTTCCATTTTATTGGTGCCGCACCTGATCGCTATATTCTTACGGCAGATTTGATATGAAATCTTGGGTTTACTTTATTTAGTAGGCTGAACTTGACTGACAAATTGGGTCAGATCATTTAAGTATTGATCGTCAAATAATTTTCTAGGAAAGAAGATCGCCGTTAAATAGGTTCTTAATTCAGATTTAGCAAGTGCCTTTTTTAGCATGGAGTGATCAGCATTGGGCAAGTTGGATACTGAAAGCAAACTGGAGGATATTTTGTGCCGGTATACACGTTCAGTATCCAGAACATCAACATTAATATCTTGTCCTCCTAGAACCAGGTGGACAGGGGACGCGAAATAAGCTAATTCCTCGGTAGCATCGGACTGAACATTTTTTGCTATAAACTCCCACCTTTCTTTAGAAATCAAATCGTTCTGCTGAGCAAATTTCAAGTAAGTACTATATGAGGCTTGTTCTTGAATTAAATGTAAGACTTGCTCATTGTAAGTTTCCTTCTCCATAATTTCTTGTGCGGAGTACCCATCTTGTTCCATCTGCGCTTTCGTATTATATTTTCCTTGAGCAATCCAATTAATGGCCGGCGATACAAGGATACTGAAGGAGATATTATGTTCTTCTCTAACGATCTTTGGAATTACCCAACCAGCCTGACTTGCTCCCCACAAGCCAATTCTTTTGTCGTCAATCATAGGTAAAGATTTAGCCCAGTCTATCGCATGTATGGCTTCCTGTGCACGGTCCTCCATGCTTTGCTCCAGCCAGTTCCCTGAGGAACCGTGAATACCAGGTTTGTTTAGTGACAATGAAGCGTAACCGACGGAAGCGAACTTTTCCCATAAAGGTTTATAACCGCCATCGTAGGTGTCATTAGTCGGGCCATCTCCGTGAATAAAAACTACAAGTCCAATGTTTGCGGAATAATTTTTTGGCAAAGCTAAAGTTCCTGTCAATAGGCCTTGTGGGGTTTCAAATTCTATTTTTTTCTCAATCATCTTATATGAATTTTGGTTTAATACGAACAGAACCAAGGCAATCAATAACCCTGCTACTAACCCTAAGGAAAGCTTGATATATCTTTTCAATAATTCCACTCCCTAATGTTGCAGTGATGCTCTCCATGACATGAAATTCCAAATGGGATACTGAAAGAAAATATGTCTCATCATATTGTAGTTGGATCTTTCAATATCAAAGGCCATCTTCTCATACAAATGTATGGCCTGTTTGTTATTGCTTACAACGTGAAGAGATAATTGGTCAAATTCAGAGTTAAGCGTGAAATGTTGTGCCCAGGCCAGGAGCTGTCCGCCAATTCCCTTATTACGATGGCTTGACCGAATAGCTAAATGATCGATATAACATTCATGTGCTTTGGGTTGATAATCTAAAAAGCACATCCCTACTATAAATTTACATACATTGAGGTATCCGAACTGCTTGAAGAGCTGCGCTATGTGGATTTGATCTGCCCTTTTATTTGAGGGAGCGTTTCCTTTCCATTTGAGGCAAAGAGTACCGACTACTTTTCCGTTTTCTTTGGCAACTATTTGTTTTACAGTTGAAGCATTCGGATCATCAATCCAGATACTCCCCAATAGCTTCCTAATTTGATTAATATCCAGATGGACAAGCGCATGGAATTTTCCTAGAAAAGAATCCACTATAAGTTCGCGTACAGCTTCATTGTCTTCTTTTTGGTAAGCAACGATTTCAATGGGGTTCAGACTCATTAAGCACCTCCGCTAGGTTTTAACTCACTTTTACTTGTATTTCATAGTGCAGCTTGTTGTTATTGAATATGGAAAGATAGGATTTTTCTAAAATGATAATTGGGCCATGCTGGGCGTACTGTTGTTGTATTAAATATTGTTCAAGCAGGCTAATTTCAGACTCAATATCCTGATCTTCAGAGACTAGAAGGTGTATATAGAGATAATCTCCTTTCTCCAGGATGACATCGGCTGGGTCAGTCGTTTCAAAACAGAGGGTTAACTGATTGGAATCGTATAAATAATGCAGATCATCTTCAAATAAATGAGGCAGATTAGGCTTGTTGTCATACAGACTTCGGGCAGTGAGCACCTCTGTAACCCCTAACTGAAGCCACTGTTTCAAATGACGGGTATTCATCGACTTAATTTGGTAGCTGTTGTTAAGATTATTCAACTCTTGATGTTCTGAAAGTATCTTTTGAATAAATGGCTTGAACAGCATTAGCTGATCAATTTCAGATTGAACCTTCTTTAAGGATTCTTTCAGAAGCTGATTATAATCATCCGCAGAGTAAGTGGAAATACATTCTTTAATCTGATTAACAGGGACGTTTAGCTTGCGGAGCAGTAAAATATGGGAAAGCTGATAAATTTCCGTGACACCGTACATTCGATATTTATTTGTGTCTGTGTAAGCTGGAACAAGAATTTCTTTTTCTTCAAAATAACGGATTTGATGCACAGATACGCTCATCAGTTTGGACAACTCGCTAATGGTAATGTACTCTTTCAATTGTAGTACTCCTGTCTAAATATTATTTAATATACCAACTATAAACCTTAGGTCTGACCTAAGGTCAAGAGAAAATGAAAAATCAGAAATCCTTCCGTTAACATTATAGATATATCACGAAAATACTCTCTTAACGTATGTACTTTACTATAAGGTAGTAAACACACCTTAGGAGGGAATATATGAAATCACAGAACAAGAATAGATTCAAAGCTGCGATGGTGGTTACTGCAGCGAGTGCGCTTTTGGTTACAAGCGTGGTCACTACTCAAGCAACAAATTCTGCAGACGCGGCGTCTGCAAAGACGAAGAATGTAATTCTGTTTATCGGTGATGGCATGGGAACAGCCCAACGCGATGCAATCCGATTGGCGACCGTAGGTGAAAAAGGCAAACTGGCCATGGATGCGATGCCATACGTTGGATTAATTCATACGAGTTCTACTATTCCGGTGACGGATTCGGCTGCTTCAGCTACAGCATATGCCAGCGGAGTGAAGACGTATAACGGAGCTATAGGTATGGATGCTAACAAAAAATCCGTAAAAACGATCATGGAATATGCTAAAGAGTCTGGGAAATCTACCGGAGTGGTAACGACCAGCCAAGTTACCGATGCTACGGGTGCCGCGTTTGGCGCACATGTAGAGGACCGTTCCAAACAAAGTGACATCGCCTTGCAGCTATTGACCAAGAGCAAAGTTGATGTACTTCTCGGTGGCGGAGAGGATTTCTGGTACCCGGCAGGAGAACCCGGTAAATTCAAAGATGAGCCAGCGGAGGATCCTTCGGAGAAAAGCAAGGGGACACAGGGCAATCTTATAACCAAAGCTAAACAATTAGGGTATAGCTATGTATCGAACAAAGCTGATATGCAAAAAGCAAAAGGCGGTAAGCTTCTCGGACTGTTCGCAAATGAGGAAATGTTCCAGCAAAAAGCAGAAGGTGAAGGGGATATTTATAACCCGGTTGTCTCCCTGCCAGAAATGACTAAAAAGGCGATAGACACGCTTGCCTCCAACAAAAAGGGATTTTTCCTAATGGTTGAAGAAGAAGGTACGGATGAATTTGCCCATCAAAACAACGCCAAAATGACGATTAAAGCGGGTCAAGAGCTGGATAAATCCGTACAAGTGGCTAAGGATTTTGCCAAGAAAAATCCGGATACGCTTGTCCTTGTCCTTGCTGATCACGAAACAGGCGGATTCTCCATTGAAGAAGTAAACGCTGATGATGAATCTGGTGATGGTATTTCCAAAGAAGACGGTCCATTCGCCATCGCCAATTCCAAGTTCAACTTTGTGGTAGATTGGACAACCTCGGGTCATACAGCGGTTGATATTCCTGTCACAGCAATGGGTAGAAACTCTGAGTTATTTACTGGAATTTACGAAAACACTGAAGTATTCACCAAGCTTATGCAGTCGCTAGGATATAAAGTGAAATAATATAGATAGAATAGCAGGAATACGAGACCAACACATATCTGAGCATTGCATCTGTTACCCAAGGGCAGATGCTTTTTTTTGTGGATCAACATGAAGTAATTTAGTTTAATTAAGCTGTTGCTTTAGCGAAGACGATAAAAAACAGCATGATTTCACCTAATATAAGATGAGGGGAAGCAACTATGAATAGATCCAAGGTGAATAAGGTGCAGAGCATTCCGGTTAATGAAAGAATGATTTTGAAGTTTAGGTTGAGATGATTAAATCTGTATCGATGGAACACAAACATGACCGACAAGAAATAGATCAGAACGGAGGTGAAGGTGAAGCAAAGGATAAAGATATACTCCAATTGCTCCAGAAACAGGAGTTGTATCGCGGCAGCAATCATGCTGAGTGAACAATAAATAAATAAATGTCCGTAGATGATCGTCTGTCCTGCTGTTTGTTTCGACTTGTCTACGCGCTTCTCGACATTCTCAAAGTATTGCCACCAGATCGCAATAATTAATATAAAAGCCAAGGAAGCAAATAAAATGGAGGAGGCTGTGAATTTATCGGACTGTAAGACGGATAGCATGCTGATCACCGATTCACCTAATAGGATCAGCGTAAACAAAGCAAATCGTTCTAATAAATGTGCAGTATGGATAGGTGTTTTTACCAAATAGGTGCGGCCGATCAAAGGTACAATGATGTCTATAGCAATGCCTGCATACAGAATCAAGTATCTAGCCCAAGAGTCAAAAAAGAGGGATAAACAAGAGATCACAATCCCAAGCCAGAAATAGGTCCCCAAAAATCGCGCGGTTTCCTGTCTAAGTTTAGTATCCCTTCGGGCAGACACTAAATACTGAACGGCAGTTAAGCCCCTTAATCCTATATAGCCGACTAAAAAGGGTGCGTAATTCGCGTCAAAGTCTGCATCCAGACTCGCTGTCATGATCAGAACAAAAAACAATTGCAGAATCATAAAGATCCGATGGGTTGTGCTGTCTTGACCAAATCGATTGTTATAAACGGTTTGTCCCACCCAAGCCCACCAAATCGGAACGAAAATAAGAATGAACTTTTCCAGATGCTCTATTGAAATACTGCCATGCTCAACATGCAATAATACATGAGTCGCTTTGGAGACAGCGGCCACAAACAACAAGTCATAGAAGAGCTCAAGCCAGGTCACCTTTTTTTCGGCCATTTTGTGAGGATGCTCCTCTCATTTTGTCATTCGCTGATGCTTTTAGCTTTAATTCTATAAAATTTCAAAGGAAATGTCCTGCTTTTTTGAAATATAATTATGTCACTCTGATATTGGATAAAAAATTCTCGACCGCATGGTTAAATTCAGAGGGAGCATCAACATTTGCACAGTGGCCCGCCCCTGGGATAACAACTCGTTGCGATTGTTCTTCTAACGTATGCAGTTCAACGGAAGCTTCTAGAATAAGCTGTTGGTCATATACACCGACGATGATTAGTAGGGGATAGGGCATAGGGGTTTCCTTTTTGATGAAAAAGCTGTTCATGCCAGCCATGGCAGAAAAGGACCTTCTGCTAAAATGTTGAACCCCTCGAGCAAATAGATTATGGCCTGAATCAGTGTGACAGGAAACTGTAGTAACATAATTCCTGAATTTCTTCATTGAAAATAAGATATACAGCAACCATTTCAAGCCCTCTTTTTTTTGCCCCTTCAATATTTGTTCATTCGATTTGTGTATAGAATAGCCGCCTACTATGATTACCGATTTTATCCGGTCTGGATAACGATCAGCGAACGCTTGAGCAACAAGTGAACCCATAGAGACACCTAAAAGGTGGCAAGCCTCAATGTTGTTGTCTAACAAGATTTGGTTTAAAACCTCGGGGATAGCACGAATGGACGGTGATGATATCTCTTTGCCTCATCGAATAGAACAGCAAATGGTATACATGGATGCTAACCAGCATATTGGAGTTTGTGGCGGGCAGGCGAAAATATTGGGTAGCGATATGATTCCGAAGAAACCTACGAGTCACGAGGAAATTAAATGCTGGCAGTTATTTCATTGTACTTTTATACACCATACTGTAATTTTTCGGAGGTCAGTAGTGGATGCTCATGGAAATAGATATAATCCATATGCCCATGCCGAAGATTATGAGATATGGAACCGCTTGGGGAGGTTACCCAACTAGCTAATCTTCCCAATGACTGCTTATTTACAGGCTGCATCCGAGCCAGGTGTCTAACGTATTTCAAGGCTTGCAAGAACAGAGTGCTGAGAGCATCAGATTCATTTGGATTTTTGTCACTATAGAATCCGGGTTCATGAATTGGATCACTATCAAAAATGTTTAGCATGGGAGCATAAGATACTGGAGGCGAATTTACGGATGAAAAAATATGAACAGAATACATTAAATACGATATTATCCAGATGCTTTAGTGCATCTGAGTAAACCGCTTCCCGAGGATTCCAAGTCTTTCGAAAAAGAAGCCACTAAACACTCTGTGAGTGTTTGACGACTTCTATTTTTATTCGTAGCCACACTAAAGGATACACTATACTCTGTAGTCTTGCAGAAACCTCATATTGATCTCACCGCTTCCCGCAGTGTTGGCCCGAAGCCCGAGGCGAAAGGCGTTCCGTTTAAGTAAGGCTTTAACCTGTGAAGGTGAAAGGGACGGATTACTCTGCAGCAATTGAGCAGCCGCACCGGAGACGATTGGTGTTGAGACACTGGTACCGGATAGCACAATGTAACCTTTGCCAATCCGCAGGTAAGGAAGATCGCGATTCAGCTTAGAGTATGGAGCTCGAAGCGAGATGATCGTCTCCCCCGGTGCGACTAAGTCAGGTTTATTCTGCCCGCTAAGTGTGGGTCCGCGGCTGGAATACCAGGTTATCCGGTCATCTGCTTGCCTCTGGCTTCGGCGATCATCAACCGCTCCGACAGTAATTGCAGTGGGACTATTTCCGGGAGACTCAATTGTCCCACGTCCAGGGCCACTGTTACCGGCTGCAATAACGACGATTAGTCCGGCCTGTACAGCCTTTTCTACGGCCTGGCACAGAGGGTCATCTTCGCAAGTGGAATTTACAGGACCACCAAGCGACAGCGAAAGAATGCGCAGCTTTAAGCGCTTGCGCTGCGTAATACACCACTCAATGCCTTTAATAATCGTGGAGTCATACCCGTAGCCGTTGCTGTCTAATACCTTGACACCCACGATCCCTGCTTTCGGAGCAGGCCCTTTATATTTCCCTTTACTCATCCAACCGTTACCTGCGGCATCCCCTGCAATGTGTGTGCCATGTCCGTTATCGTCATAGGGTTGTTTTCTGTGATTGATATAATCCTTAAAGGCCATAATCCGGTTTATAGGCCGGGTTAGGTCCGGATGTGGAAATACTCCAGTGTCGAGAATGGCAATATTGATCCCTTTTCCGGTAAGCCCTTTTTTCCTTTGAACAGCCGCAGAACCGATAGAAGGCGTGGCAATATAAAGCGATGTTTTTTTGACGTTATCCAAATATATTTTCCGAACCTCACGGCATCCGCACATCTGCTCCAGACATTTCACCGAAACCTTTGACGATACTGCATTAAGCAAGTGAAGGCGGCGGATAATGGGGAAGCTATGTTGACCTAAGCGCTTTTGTAAGGCATGTAGCCCAGTTGCGGTTATTTTTTGCTTGAATTGAATAATGACCGGAATTTCCAGCGCCTTACGACCGGGGAGATATGCTTGCTGGATCCTATTTCGCAAAGGTCGATTGATTGTTACCGCGTTTTTTTGCAGCCAAATTTGTCTGTTCATGGTTAATTAACTCCCCTCTCCAGTGCATTGTATGCACTGCTGAACGAGTGGGTACATTTCTAGTAACCTGGGAGATGAACTCAATTTGACAACTAATAGGCAATAGAGCGTTTCAGGCATCATACATATTGCATTTACTACCGTATCTTATGAGAAAGTGGTGAAGTGAATGAAGGCTGCTATTAAGAAACCTTTAATGACCAACAGAACTCGTATGGCTAGTAAACTGAGAGCATCTGCAACCCCGAAGAAACGGAGAATTAGACAGACATTGGACAGATTCGTTGTAGTTGCAACAAATCTAAATAATGTGCCTAAAGATTCTGCGGGTTGGACTGCTTCATTAACAACAGGCACAACAACCACCACTGCGGATTTCGATGATTTTGGTGTAGTCCGCTTTCCTACTATTGCTACGTTAACGACGGTTTCCTATATTTTGAGAATAAGAGATGCTAATGGAGTCGTATTAACGAATAGAACGATTCCAGCAGATCGCGAATTTTATGTTGCTAGATTCTAAATAGACGGTACAAAGCAAAGCAGCCAATGCGTACCGATCCATAATCGGTGTGTACGGGCTGCTTTGTTTCATTTCGCGTTAATTTGAACCTTTTTGGGAAATTCAAATAATTTATTTGTCAATATGAAGATTGCCTAGACATCATATGTTAGTTATTATATACAAACCCTAAAGAGAAACTTAGCTATAATGACAATAAACATGCCATACACTTTTAAATGACAGAGCAGACAAGATATAATATGTCCATGGATACGTATTAGATGATGATTATATATCTTAAATATGCCACTGAAGGGTATGAGCAATTATGAGTCTAGAGGCATTAAATAAACGAGTAAATACCGATCTATCCTATCTCGCATTCGGAGGCACGGACTGGGTACGCCCAATTGATCACCCTGCAGGTCATGTTTATGATGTAGTGATTGTCGGTGGGGGTCAAAGTGGTTTAGGTGCGGCTTTTGGGTTCTTGCGTGAGCGAATATCCAATATTCTGGTTATTGATGAAAATAGCGAAGGGTTAGAAGGGCCGTGGGAAACATATGCCCGAATGGTGACCTTACGTACCCCCAAGCATTTAACCTCTGTCGATCTTGGCATTCCTTCCCTGACCTTTCGCTCATGGTGGGAAGCGCAATTCGGACCACAGGGCTGGGAAGAGCTGGATAAGATCCCGCGGGGCGAATGGATGAATTATTTGCGCTGGTATCGACGTGTTCTGTCTCTTCCTGTCATTAATGAAGTGAAGCTGAAGTTAATCGAACCTACAGTAGAAGGCATTCATCACCTACATATCGAAGGGGTGGGAGCGCCGTCCTCACTACTATTGGCGCGCAAGGTCATTCTTGCCACGGGTATTCATGGTGGTGGCGAATGGCATGTGCCGCCGATGATTTCCGAGAAACTACCCAAATATCTCTATGCCCATACCTCAGAGATGATTGATTGTGAAGCACTGCGAGGCAAAAAAATAGCGATTTTGGGCGGCGGGGCATCCGCCTTTGATAACGCGAATTTCGTACTCTCTACAGGTGTGGCAGAAGCCCATGTTTTTGTCCGCCGTGATAAGCTGCCGAGTGTCAACCCGATCCGCCAGATGGAGGTTTCGGGCATGATCGAAAGGTTCCATGTACTTTCAGATGCTGATAAATATGCAACGATTTCCCATTTCTTTAAGTACAATCAGCCACCAACGAACGATACCTTTGAGCGTGCGGCTGCCTGGCCTGGATTTCAGCTACATCTCGGCTCACCTTGGCTGAATGTCGAGGCAACAGCTGAGGGAGCAGTGGTGACTACTCCACAGGGCAATTATACCTTTGATTTTCTGATTATCAGCACCGGTCTACTTAGCGAGCCAGCGTTACGTCCAGAGCTTCAGCTTGTCGAAAGTCATATTGCCCGCTGGAGTGATTGCTACAGTGCTCCGGCTGAGACGAGCAATGCATTGCTTGATGCGCATCCTTATCTCAGCCCAGGCTTTGCATTCATCAGTCGAGATGAAGCGGGCAGCAAGCTCTTGCATGGACTATTTGTGTTTAATTATTCGGCTTTGGCCAGCTGCGGTCTTTCAGCTTCAGCGATTTCAGGCACAAAGAATGCAGTGCCTAAGCTCGTCTCAGCCGTGGCTGATCAGCTGTTCCTTGATGACAAGGAAGAAATTCTTAATAATTTCATTACGTATAATGAAGCTGAATTCACTAGTCAATAATCGAAATGGAACAAATAAACTTTCAAACAGCCAGCTTCCATAAACTTGGAGGTTGTTTTTTTTGTCTAAAGGTCTTCATACTTTTTTCATAAATTATACATATTGCCTATAGGAGTCTACTCTACAATAAGAATTGCAAACCACCGCTCAGAACTATAATTGGAGGTTATATGATGATTAATAAGAAAAGGTTAATGTTTGGTTTTGCTTGCCTTATAGCAATGATGTCGATAGTCGTTCAGGTAAGCTACCTCTTAATGAATGATCAACATACAGCCCATACAAGCTTTAGTGAATACAAATATCTGACCATCATAGTGGCTATTTTGCCTCTAGTGTTCTTAATCTTGAGCTATTCTGCGAAATTACTAAAGAAAGAATCACATATCCCTCTATATAACTCACTAAGTATGACCTTTGCGAGTATATCTATGGTTGCTGGTGCCAATGGTATGGTGGAGTTTCATTTCTCTATCTTCATGGTTATTGCGATCATCGCTTTTTATGAGAACATAACACTAATAATAATCATGACAGTGATTTTCGCGATCGAGCATATCGTAGGCTATTTGATCCTTCCAGAGTTTATTTTTGGGAGTCATGAATATACGTTCTCCATGGTGTTGATTCACGCGGGTTTCTTAATTATGATGTCTGGTGCTACCGTTGTACATATCCTGAATACTCGGAAAGTGACTTTAGGATTAGAGGTGGAGAAAAAAGAAAAACAAATGCTTATTCAAAATACGATAAGCCAATTAATGACCTCTTCCAAAAAATTAGTTGAATCTGTAGATTCATTAAGCGAAAATACAGGAAGAACTATGAAGGCGAATAAAGAAGTTACGGAATCTATGCAAAATGTAACCCGAGGAACGAATAATCAAGCACAATCCTCAAAAGAAAGCGCCAGAGCTATGGAAGAGATGGCTCTAGGCATTCAAAGAATAGCGGAGAATTCCTCGGCTGTGTCCGAAGCAGCGCAAAATATGCTCAAAAAATCAGAGCTTGGAAACGAATCCATGGAAGACACGATGCATCAATTATCCAAAATAAAACAATCTACGGATAAAGTTTCTGAAGCTGTTCATGATTTGGAGAATCAATCCAATGAAGTCGAGAGTATAGCAGAGATCATATCAGAAATTGCGGCGCAAACGAACCTGTTATCATTGAATGCATCCATTGAAGCGGCTAGAGCCGGTGAGCATGGAAGAGGCTTTAATGTTGTTGCAACTGAAGTGAGAAAACTTGCGAGTCAAACCGATCATTCGGCCCAAAAAATAGCTGCATTAATTCAAAAGATTCAGTTCTCCACTAGCCACGTTTCCATTCTTATGAAAGAAGGGGCTGAAGAGGTGGCCATAGGAAATTCTATGGTTCAAAATGCGAAAATTTCGTTTGAGACGATTCTGGAAAGCAGCAAAGAGGTAACTTTTCAAATCCAAGAAATCTCTGCTGCGTCTGAAGAAATGTCTGCTGGATCCGAGCAGGTCACTGCCTCAATAGAGGATATAGCCAATAACTCAGCGAATACAGCACTAGAGGTTCAACGGGTGTCAGACTCTTCCCTGCAAACTCAGATCTCTATAGATAATATGAATAACTCGACTTATGATTTGAATAATTTGGCGCATGAATTAAATGTGTTAACGGAGAACCTTTCAGTATAATAATATGAATTACAGATTGGAGTACTAGAATGACATATCGTAATTTAGAAGAATGTATCATCGATTTAGAAAAGCATGGACATTTGCTGCGCATTCAAGAAGAGGTTGATCCTGATCTTGAAATGGCTGCTATCCATTTGAAAGTATATGAGGCGGGTGGCCCGGCATTATTATTTGAGAATGTAAAAGGTTCGAAGTTTCGTGCGGTATCTAACCTTTTCGGTACTATTGAGCGTAGCAAGTTTATATTTCGCCATACCTGGAATGTTGCACAGAACGTAATTGCATTGCGTAACGATCCAATCCAAGCACTTAAGCATCCTTTTAAATATATAGGGACTGGTTTGGCAGCCAGGAGAGCCCTACCGCTTAAGAAATTAGGCGGTCTGCCAGCGTCCTTCCAAGAAATTCAAATATCCGACCTTCCGCTCATTAAACACTGGAAAGAAGATGGGGGTGCATTTGTCACCCTGCCCCAAGTGTATTCAGAAGATCCGGATAAGCCGGGAATTATGAATTCCAATCTGGGAATGTATCGTGTGCAACTCAGTGGTAACGATTATGAAATGAATAAAGAAGTTGGAATTCATTATCAGATCCATCGTGGGATTGGTGTCCATCAGGATAAGGCTAATAAACAAGGGCTACCGTTGAAAGTAAGCTGTTTTATAGGTGGACCTCCGGCGCATACGCTGTCAGCAGTAATGCCTTTGCCGGAAGGAATGAGTGAATTAACCTTTGCGGGACTCCTCACCGGACGTCATTTCCGCTATAGCTATGTAGATGGTTTTTGTATTAGCAGTGATGCCGATTTTGTGATCACAGGAGAGATTTATCCTGGCGAGACGAAACCGGAGGGGCCTTTTGGCGATCATCTGGGTTACTACAGTCTGACGCATCCTTTCCCTGTAATGAGAGTGCATAAGGTATATGCCAGACAAAATGCCATATTCCCATTTACTGTCGTCGGGCGGCCGCCGCAGGAAGATACATCATTTGGCGAATTAATTCATGAGCTGACCGGTGGAGCGATTAAGCAAGAGATTCCAGGTGTAAAGGAAGTTCATGCAGTAGATGCTGCGGGCGTACATCCACTGCTCTTAGCGATTGGCAGCGAACGGTATACGCCGTATCAACCCTTGAAACAGCCAGCAGAGATACTCACCATGGCGAATCGGATTCTGGGTACAGGCCAATTAAGCTTAGCAAAGTATTTGTTTATTACGGCAGAAGAAGATCAGAATATAGATATTCATGATATCGCAGGTTTTTTAACCTATATCCTGGAGCGGATCAATCTTCGTCGGGATATACACTTTTATACAAATACGACAATAGACACCCTTGATTATTCAGGTACAGGGATTAACAGTGGTAGTAAGGTTGTATTTGCAGCTGTTGGAGAACCCAAAAGGGAGCTGTGCAAAGAGGTACCAGGTATTCTTCAGGGGTTCAAAGAGGCACGTATGGTGATGCCGGGGATTGTGGCGCTTCAAGGGACTAAATTCACAAATTATACGGAGGCGGAAGCGGAACTAAAAGGTCTAAGTGATGCTATTCTGGCAAAAGGTGAGATCTCTGCTTGTCCGCTGATCATCCTCTGTGATGACAGTGATTTTATGAGTGCGACCCTCAACAATTTCCTGTGGGCTACTTTTACCCGTAGCAACCCCTCACATGATATTTATGGTGTAAACAGTCATTATGAGAACAAGCATTGGGCTTGTGATAATATAATTATTGATGCCCGTGTTAAGCCGCATCAGGCCCCCCCATTACTATTGGACCCAACTGTAGCAAAGAATATCGAACGGTTATTTGCTAAAGGCGCTAGTTTAAATGGTATTTAAACTAGCGAATTACAATGACAAAAGAGCTGTGGATAAACTTGCCGGTCCAAGATCTCCATAAGTCGAAAGGGTTCTTCAGCAAGCTTGGATTTTCTTTTGACCCGCGACATCAAAATAGCAATGACATGGCCGGCATGGTTGTCGGCGACAGCAAGATCATGGTGATGCTTTTTCCAGAATCCACGTTCAAAAATTTTACCGGAAATGATATTTCAGACACCCGGCAAGGAACCGAAGTGTTGTTCTCCATTGATGCGGCGAGCAGAGAAGAAGTGGATGAAATGGTAAGGAAAGCGGTAGAGGCAGGGGGTACAAGCTTTAGTAAGCCTCAAGACGAGAAGCCCCAAGAAGAGAAGCTTCAAGACCAAAGCTGGATGTATGGTGCTGGTTTTGCTGATTTGGATGGGCACTGCTGGAATGTATTGTATATGGACATCAGTAAGATGCCGAACGTTTAAGTGGGCAGCAGAACCTGTGTTTATTGTACTCGGCGGTGTAACAGGATAGCATTAATCTCACCGCCTACGAGTAGAATCATGGAGCTGAAATATAACCAGATTAGCAGGATCGTCACTCCCCCAAGGCTCCCATAGGTTTTGGTGAAATCTCCAAATTGGTTAACATAAATAGAGAAAAGCACAGATGTCGTAACCCAGCTAATGGTCGTAAAAGCAGCTCCAGGCAGGACCTCTTTATAGGTTATTCTCCGGTTAGGAGCAATCCAATAAAGCAAACTAAACACAATAAACATAATGAGCAGAGGTATGGCATATTGCAGTAAACTCCATAGTTGATAAAGGCCATAGGGCAGATTGGTCAGCAAAAAGAGTTTCGTCTTTAACCAGGTTCCGAATATGAGCAACAGAGTGCTGAGCAGTATGACGAGTCCGATGACCAGCGTTGCCAGCAGAGAAATGCCTCTAACTTTCCAAAATACTCTGTTCTCCTCAATGTCATAGGCTCGGTTAAGACCTTTCATAATCGCATTAATCCCTTTGGAAGCAGTCCACAGCGTAGCAAGCATACCAAATGAGAGCAAAGCCTGACTCCGTCCCTCTGAAACTTCCTTTACAATTTCTTCGATGATCGTTACTGCTTCTGCAGGCATTATCTCTTCAAGATATTTGATCTTCTCACCCATAGAGATATCGGCATAACCAATAAGCGTCATAATGAATATTAAAAAAGGGAAAAAGGATAGTATGAGATAGTAAGTTAATTGTGCGCTTATCCCTTGAACATCATCATTTTTAATTTTTTTGAATAAATGTCGGAGAAAAACGAAGAACCCCATCTTTGAAGCCTTTTTCATAGTTCACTCCTTCTCGGGAATCAGCGCTAGTAACCTTTTCTACTTTGTTTTTGCGCATACATTGCTTGATCAGCGGTCTCCAAGATTTGATGAATACAATCGACAGCTTTTGTATAGCCAGCCAAACCAAAACTGAATTTAAGTCGATACGGTTTCATTGCTCTAGTATTATACGTCTCAACCTGTTGAATTAGTAGTTGGATACAAGCTTCAACCTGTTCCTGCTTCTGCGCGTTTAGTAGAATTAAGAATTCATCTCCTCCTAAACGAATCAATCGTTTATGTTTAACTCGAAAGCTCTCCACGAGCAAATCAGCAAAGATCTTAATCGCTTCGTCACCCTCGAGATGTCCGAATTGATCATTGATCATCTTAAATTCATCTATATCCAGATAAACAATAAACAGCTTTTGCAGCCTTTTTTTATTTATATTCTGAGCATAATGCTCATAGGACAAACGATTTTCAAGTCCAGTCAGACTATCCCGATAGGCCTGTTCATTTAGGATGAACATATAAGCAAAGACAAGAATGATTGTCAAACTATTCCAAATGGTCAAATAAGAAGCGTATTCCAACTGAATATAAATAGATATAGCCGGCACAATGTAAAAAGTGCTGAAGATAACGAGTTCCGAAGATGAGAATTTTCGGCGTAGCTTATAGATGAAATAAAGGTTATAGCTAAAGTATATGTAAGTGATAGTGGGTAATATAAAAAATAAAGTCCCTCGTTCATAAGTATTCGTGCCAGTGATGTGAAAGAGTCCGTTTCCTTTATAACTTAACAAAGCACCTATCAGGTTAATGACCAACGGAAGGGTGAAGAGGAGATAATTGCTCTTGATCTTCTCTTTCTGATATCTGCTAACCCATTCTTTACTAAACATATACCCCAGAAACGGAATAACAGGAGCTATTGAAAAACCCAATATATTGACTAACTTATGTAATGTGATATATGGCCTCATCTCTGGTCCATCCAACAAAATACTGAAAGTCTCTAATATTAAAGTGAGCAATGTTAACGCAAGAATCCAAAGAAATATTTTATTGCGTATTTTTTTCCTATTCATATTGAAATAAGCATGCCCCAATATAATAACAGCTAAAATGGATGAAACTATATTTATTTGGACTTGCAATAAGACATTCATAATGAATAACACTCCTTATATATTCGGACAACTAAATTATACCATAACGTAATTCCACCATTGTTGCTTCTTTATAGTTGACAGAAGCCTTTTTGTTCTATATATTTAAATGCATGAGCATACATGTAATATATAAAAAGGAGAGAGATTATGAAGGATTTATTTACCCCCTATGAATTGAAGGATTTGAAGCTGAAGAACCGCGTGGTTATGCCTCCAATGTGTCAATATTCAGTTACTAATAAAGATGGAATAGCCACGGATTGGCATTATAACCATTATGTGAGCCGAGCTATTGGTGGGGCTGGGTTAATTATTATTGAGATGACAGATGTAGAACCGGATGGCCGCATTACTGATTATGATCTTGGAATTTGGTCTGATGAGCAGATCCCCGCATTGGCTAGAATTATTGACGCGTGTCATTCTTACGGCGCCAAAGTGGGCATCCAAATTGCCCATGCAGGGCGTAAAGCTGAAGATGCTGCAATACCGGTAGCCCCATCGGCGATTGCTTTTAACTCGGACTCCAAGACTCCAAAGGAATTAACGACTGAAGAAGTGAAGACAATGGTAGAGAAATATCGCCTGGGTGTGAAACGTGCTATACAAGCCGGATTAGATGTGATTGAGCTTCATGGTGCGCATGGTTACCTTATTCACCAATTCCATTCACCACTGACTAACCATAGAACGGATGAATATGGACAGGACTTAACCTTGTTCGGGAAAGAAGTTATTCTGGCGGCTAAGAGCGAAATGCCAGCAGGTATGCCTTTGATCATGCGTGTTTCTGCTAAGGAATATGTAGAGGGCGGTTATGGAATTAACGAGAGTCTGGAATTCAGCAAAGTGTATAAAGACGCTGGCGCAGATATTTTTCATATTAGTGCAGGTGGAGAAGGTCCAATTGCTGCTGCAGGAAAACCAGGCACGCATGCGGGCTATCAAGTCCCGTTGGCTAGAGAAATCAAGTACAGCTTGAATGTTCCGGTTATTGCGGTAGGTAGATTGGATGATCCAACACTCGCCAATGCCGTGATTGGCAATGATGAAGCAGATCTTGTTGCCATTGGACGAGGAATGTTAAGAAATCCATATTGGACTTTGGAGGCTGGAGTACAACTTGATAAAGATGCTGGACTTCCTAAACAGTATGAACAGGGATTTCCAAGAATAAAGAGATAAGAGAACAGCGGCCAGTGTTATAATGGGATAAGGAAAGATTAATAAAATTCATCGTAGGACTTACGCCTGAGAAAGGAATACTGAGATGAAGGATGACCTTGAACGTAACCTTATAACAAACTGGTTGACTTTGACACATATACAAATGAACGTTGCCAATGCCTTGGAAACGAAGCTGCAAGAGAGACATGACTTGTCTTTGAAGGAATTTTATTTGCTACTGTTTCTGTCTGAGGCATCAGAGAAGAAGCTGAAACTGCAGCAACTGGAGTCGATGGTGGGCTTAAGCCAGAGTGCCGTATCTCGACTTGTGAGCCGCTTTGAAGCTAAGGGTTGTGGAGCCTTAGAAAGAACTGTCTGTGATGATGATCGCAGAAGCATCTATACTTCTTTGACCTCAATAGGTCAAGACAAGATCGACAAAGCACAAGGGACAGTTAAAGAGATTCTAGTGGCGGCTTTTCCCGAAAAAGAAGTAGTGCAGCTGCTGCAAGACATGCTCCATGTCAAACAATAATAAGGGATAAGAAAAAATCATGGAACTAACTGACGCGTAGCCCGTTTTTTTAGGCTACAGGTCGGTTAGTTTTTGTTTTATTTGGAGATACTAACAATTCGGTTGCGACCTTCTTTTTTGGCCTGGTATAAGGCTTTGTCTACAGATTCATATAACTCATTTAAGTATGAATTCTGTGGATTTTCAACGGCAAAGGTAGTAATGGACAACAATCCCATACTTATCGTAATGGATATAGATGTAGCTATATTAGGGATGATCATTTTATTGGATTCGACTGCCGATTTGACGCGCTCAGCCAAGATGGTAGCCTGTGTTTGATTCGTATTGGGTAAATATATAATAAATTCCTCTCCGCCATAACGAGCTAGAATGTCAGTCCGCCGCAGAGCCAGCTTGATGGCTTCCACCGTGCTGCATATCACTTCATCACCTACCAAGTGGCCGTAACTATCATTGACTAGTTTAAAATAATCGATATCTAAGAGAAGGATCGCAAACGGGATTTGGAAATTCATGTTCTTCATAACTTCCTGCTCCAGCTGTTGGGTCAAGTAATGACGATTATAACAACCAGTCAAACTGTCGGTTATCGCCATCTGTTCTAGTTTCTGATTGGTTTGAAAAAGCTCAGTCTGAATTCCAATTAAAGATTGATTACGGACTTGCAGAATTTGGTTCTGATTACTAGTCTCATCGATGAGACGGCGAAGCTCACTTCTATCCTGGAATGTGATAATTCGTCCAACCCTTAAACCGCTAACCATAATCGGAGCAACCTGAATATTGACATGGACTGGCATTAAATTCCCCTCATATATTAGTTCCGTTTCTGTTCTTTCTAGCGGTTGATTCCGGTAAGATTCGAGGAATAGCTCTCTTTTGTCAGAGTTCTTGGGAAGAATAGCTTCGATATGGAAGCGGTCACCTAATTTCAATTGGACATAGGGTAGCAGTGAATGATTTATTTCTATAACGGTGTCATTATCATCAATCACCAGAATCCCAATCGCGATCGTGTCAAAAATGTCCTGATGAGCGATGGTCACAATATCAAATACTTTATCACGATGAATGGCAATGATAAAAAAGACGGCAGATAATAGAATGCCAAAAGATGTGAATCCTGGAATAACTGGTAGGAAACGGGATAACCCCACATTGAGGATGATGTCCGACAAGATGAATGCTGTCATCACCATAATGCCTTGAAGCACGCGTTTGATTTGCTTTTTGATACGGAGTGCTTTATCGGATACCAAAGCTAAATACATAATATAGAGCGAAACCACTACATAAGCTATCAACATGGTGATATGAAACCAGAAAAGAGGACCGTAAGTTCTCTGGATATACGTACCGTACACAGGTTGAACGAACCAGCCGTTGGGATTGAATATTACACCGAGCGCTACTAATAGAGCAGGAATAAACAGTAGTAAGGAAATTTTTCTTCGTAGAAATGAAGAATGACCCGTGAGGAAAATGGTGAACAGAAGCCATCCAATAGCCAGCAGAGACGTATCGACAAAAGCGAGCTTTACGTAAAATAATTGAAACCGTGGATTGTCAGTTGTTTTAATTGCAAACTGGCAGAAAGGCCATAACATCATGGAGAAGTGAAAAACTAGATAAGCTTTATGTAGGTTAGTAATGGTTACAGACGCAAATACATAAACAAAGAGCACAAATAAAAGCAAACACAACGCCAAGTCAATCCATGGAATTAGGCCCAATTTATAACACCTCTTAAGTGGTTGTAGTCATTTGGTCAGCTAATTTGGGCCAAAAGGCTTATAACTATAATACCAATATATAAGTAGAGTGAAAATAATACAACAATATTAACTCTTTATACCTAAGAAAACTTAGGAGTGGAAAGCAGCAATGCACTAATGTAATTTATATTATTATAAACACAGAATGAATTTGTGTTTATATCGAATTTGTGAGATAATTAAGTTTTTCCTGTTGGTTGATAATCTTTCATGACATGATAGAAGTGCATGATCTTAATATTGGAGGTAGGCTTGTTGGCGAAACAGTATCCTTTTGAGTATGATCGTACCAAACCTTTTATCGAGCAGGTGGGTGAATGGGTTGGAGAAGTGTTCTATGAAATCCTCCCTAAGGCAGGTTTTGAAGTCCGTGATGAACAGATTTATATGGCCTATCAGCTAGAACGGGCTTTTGCAGATAAGAAGACCATTTTTGCCGAGGCAGGTGTTGGAACCGGTAAAACCTTGGTTTATTTACTATACAGCATCTGTTATGCACGTTATACCGGTAAACCGGCTATTATCGCCTGCGCAGATGAGTCGTTGATTGAACAGCTTGTAAAGCCTGAAGGAGATATTGCCAAACTTTCGCGGCACTTGAATATGGAGATTGACGCCAGACTTGCCAAATCACCGGATCATTATATGTGTTTAAAGAAGCTGGATCAGGCTCGAAACAACGATGACGAGAGCTTGCCACTGGAGGACTTATATGAGACCTTGCCGGATTTCGTGCACTCTCATGCAGCGCTGCAGGAGTTCCATGCTTATGGCGACCGTAGGGATTATTCAGATTTGAATGACGAACAGTGGAACAAAATCAATTGGGATTCGTTTCAGGATTGCTTTACCTGTGATGTGCGCCACCGCTGCGGTCAGACACTCTCACGTGATCATTATCGTAAGGCTGGTGATCTGGTTATTTGTTCTCACGATTATTATATGGAGCATGTGTGGACTTATGAAGCACGTAAGCGGGAAGGTCAAATTCCCCTTCTGCCGGATCATTGTGCAGTTGTATTTGATGAAGGACATTTGCTCGAATCAGCGGCTATGAAGGCATTGGGTTATAAAATAAAGCATGTTGTATTTGAAGAACTCATCTCCCGTCTACTGAAGAATGACATCCGTGAGGCGCTGGCTATGCTTATTGATGAAGCGATTGAACAAAGTGAGATTATGTTCGATAGCATTCGCCGCCAAAGTCATAGTATTCCGGGATCAGATCGGATGAGTATTGAATTGAATGAGCGTTTATTGCGTGATGTGCATCGCATGCGCACTATTATTGCTTCCATTGAGGAAGAATTGGTGTTTGAAAGCGAGCTATACACGCTGGATGATTATCAATTGCGGATTGTGGAAGAGCGCCTTGAGATGATGGAAGTTGCCCTGAAGTTATTTGAAGATTCAGGAGCATTGATCTGTTGGGCGACGGAAGATAGTGATGGCGTGTCGTTGTTTGTGATGCCGCGTGATGTGAAAGAGGTTCTTGAAAGTATGTTTAGCCAAAATATGCCGATTGTATTCTCCTCTGCCACCTTATCGGTCGATAAATCATTTGAATATTTAAGAGAAGGCTTGGGTGTAAAGAACTACCTGTCATTCTCGGTAGATTCACCCTATGATTATGGCAGTCAGATGGATGTTTATGTGCCAGAGCCGTTGACAGGTGACTTTGCGGAAAAGATCGAAATTTCCATGAAGCTCATTGAACGGACGGAAGGCAGAGCGCTGCTACTATTCCGTACACGTGAGGAACTCTTCTTGTTTAAGCAGGAATGTCTGCTTAGACCGGAAAGTGGGAAGTATTCCTTCCTCTATGAAGGAGATCAGGAGATTAGTTATTTAATCTCGGCATTTCAACGGGATGAACATAGTGTACTCTGTGCTGTTACTTTGTGGGAGGGGCTTGATATACCCGGTCCATCACTCTCCAACGTTATTATCTGGTCGCTGCCGTATCCTCCGCTGGACCCTGTGTTTATGGCCAAGCGCTCGGAGACAACGTCTCCGTTTGAGGATGTAGACCTGCCCTATATGCTGCTGCGGCTGAAGCAAGGTATGGGTCGTCTGATTCGTACCAGTGAAGACCATGGAATTGTAACCGTACTGGCAGAAGAGGACGGAGAGCATCCGGTACATGAGTATATTACCTCTGTATTGCCGAAAGGGATTCAACTGCAACTCCTAGCTGGGCAGCGTAACTAGTAACTATATAAAAGACCACTTTCTGATTAGGCGGAGCACGATGATCCGTTTTCTTAGAAAGTGGTCTTTTGCGTTGTTG
Organism: Paenibacillus monticola; assembly: GCF_009664975.1. GTDB lineage: Bacteria > Bacillota > Bacilli > Paenibacillales > Paenibacillaceae > Paenibacillus_AQ > Paenibacillus_AQ monticola. Next base: position 746,896 of record NZ_WJXB01000002.1, on the reverse strand, counting down.
GCATTACAATTGACGTAAAATAACTCATATCATATCTGGGCAAGGCCCTATATCATTAAAATAGGAAAGAGGGGGAACAGATTGAAATATTGCATAGGTGAATTCGCCTCAATACTAGGTGTGACCTCAGACACGCTGAGATTATATGAGAAACATGACATCGTCAGACCGATAAAAGATAATAGCAATAATTACCGATATTTTGATGATTTGGACGCCAGGGATTTGCTAATGAGCAGATGGTATAGGAGCATGCAGATTCCGTTGCAGGATGTGGCCTTGCTCATCAAGGATGCTTCTTCAGAACATATCATCGAGAAATTTCAAGAAACACAGATGAACCTGGAGGAAGAAATCAAGAAAAGTACAATGCTGCTTCATAAGATGATTGAAATTAATAATGAGTTCAAGAAGATTGAAGGATCATTAAATACATGTACACTTAAGAATGTACCGGGAATTTATCGCTTGAGACAAACCGATAAGAATGATTTGTTGATCAATGATTATTTGAAAGATACGGTAAATAAGTGGATGAATATGCTTCCGTTTTCTTTTTACTCCTTCAGAATTGAGAATTGTGAGTTTGTATCCAAAGATAATACATGCTTTGATTATAGCTGGGGACTCAGTTTGTATGAAGATGAGGTACATAAACTTAATGTTGAAATGGACGAGAACGTGGAATATATTAGCCCTACTACATGTGTATCGTCTATCATTGCCTCCTCTGGTGAAGAATATATCAGGCGAGAATCCCTGCAATTTATGCTGGATTATCTAAATGAACATCAATACTCAATTGCAGGAGATATAGTCGGGAAGATCATTCTTACCGAAAAAGTAGAGGGGGAAAGCACAACTTATTTAGAAGTGAATATCCCGATTTAGAATCGCATCTGTTCATTCCTTATTGGAAGAGCAGATGCTTTTTTTCTTGACAGGTACTAGAGTGAGAGAATATAGTGAAGATGCGTCATATGCATATAATTTTACAAATAATCCAAATTAACTCTAATTGATGAACATGCGTTTTGACGCAACTGTAGCTAGAAACCCTACTTTACTGGTGTATCAGCCTTTCTTCAAGGAGGTGGATAGAAAGCAGGCCTAAATATTCTTTTTTGTAATCGATTACAAATATCAAAGAAGAGAGGTGTAATTATGAAAAGATATATGTCTCATTTAGTAGGTTGGAAGACTCTTGTGCTATTATGTATGGCGATAATTATCCTTCCAGCAGGTTCCGCATTTGCAGCAGTGAATAAACCATTCCCGCAGCATACTACTTATACTAGCGAATCTATTAAGCCCAATAATGTAACACAGACCAGTATGGACAACTCGGTTAAGACAAAATGGAACGAATGGAAGGCAGGGTATCTGAAACCAGCAGGAACTGGAAAATACTACGTCAAATATAATTCGGATGGGGAAACAGTATCTGAAGCGCATGGTTATGGGATGTTGTTCACTGTTTTGATGGCCGGTTATGACAGCAGTGCCCAAGCTTATTATGATGGTCTCTACAATTATTACATTGCTCATCCGAGTGCGATCAACGAATACTTGATGTCTTGGAAGCAAAATAGCAGCTTTCAAAATATTGAAGGCGAGGATTCAGCTACAGACGGCGATATGGATATTGCCTTCTCGTTGCTGCTTGCGGACAAGCAGTGGGGAAGCAGTGGTGTTATTAATTATCTGCAGGCTGCCAAGAATATTATCAATGCAATCATGGATAGTGAAATTAACCAGACCCAGTGGACCATCCGTCTTGGGGACTGGGCGGATAGTGGCGCATACAATACGGCTACACGACCTTCGGATTTCATGCTCAATCATTTAAAGGCCTTCCAACAGGCCACAGGAGACATTCGCTGGAAGAATGTTGTTGATAAGACATACACGATTATCAATAGCCTCTATACCGGCTATAGCTCCAGCACCGGATTGCTGCCAGATTTCGTTGTTTACTCAGGTGGAGTCTACAAGCCAGCAGCGGCTAATTTCCTGGAGGATGCAAATGACGGCAACTATAATTATAATTCCTGCCGCACCCCTTGGCGAATTACGACTGATTATTTAATTACAGGGGATACCCGGGCGCTTACTCAGCTCAATCAGTTGAATAGCTGGATTAAGACCAAAGTAAGCAGCACCCCAAGCAACATCAAAGACGGCTACAAACTGAACGGAACCTTGTTCGGAAGTTATAACAGCGGAGCCTTCTATGCTCCATTTGGGGTCAGCGCAATGACCTCATCGACTAACCAAAGCTGGCTAAATTCGCTCTGGAGCCACACGGCGAACAGCACTACGGAAGGTTATTATGAAGACAGTATTAAGTTGTTTTCGCTAATTCTGATGTCCGGTAATTGGTGGGCCTATTAAGTTATAGTTCAAAGTTGAGTTACAAAGAACAGCCCATTCCATAAGCAATCATGGAATGGGCTGTTCTTGTTCCAGCAACTTGGTGCGGGCCAATAATTGTGCATTGACATTGGTGTTGCACCAATGTTTATACTGCAGCGTATAGCCTATTTATTAATGTTGAGGGAGTACGCTGAATATTGTGAAAATGTTCACGTAATCAACAGGTTATAGCTATATTATAAACAGGGGGAAAAAAAGAATGCGTAAGAAGAATAATGCCAACAAAATACTCATGTTCTCTATTTGTCTGTTGTTGATGGTATCCATGCTGAGTGGATGTAACGGTACTAACAATGTTAATGATACTGCAGCAGAAACATCGGAACCGACAGATAAACCGGCAGCAGATGCCTTATCCTTTACAGCTGGTACGTATACTGGCGAAGCACAAGGTAAAGAAGGGGTTATCAAGGTTGAAGTGACGCTTGGTGAACATGAGATTAGCGATATTAAGATTGTCAGCCAGGAAACAAGCGGCATCGGTGGTGCTGCGCTTGAACAAATAAAGAAGCAAATTTTGGACGGACAAACCTTGGCTATTGACGCTGTCAGTGGTGCGAGTCTTACTAGCACGGCTATGATGGAAGCGGTTGAAACCGCTGTGAAGCAAGGGGGCGGTGATGTGGTAGCCTTAAAGGCAGGCGGTGTTAAGAAAGCTGGCGAGGGGAAGACGGAAAAGCTGGAAGCTGACGTTGTTGTAGTAGGTGCTGGAGCCTCGGGAGTGTCTGCAGCCGTTACCGCAGCTGATAAAGGTGCGAAAGTGATCATCATCGAAAAGACAGCCACTATCGGTGGGGCGAGTAATTTATCGTGGGCAGGGAAGTTCTATAACTCTTCTGCGGCTACCGAAAATGGAGTGAAAGTGAATGTGGAAAAAGAAATTTCGGATTGGATTGTCAATAATCACTGGCGAGTAGACGCAGCGGCAATACGACAATATGTCACCAAATCAGGAGAAACCTATGACTGGTTGACTAAAAAAGGCTATATTACAAGCTTCCTCAACTTCGCTGGAGAGCAATTGCATGTACTGCCAGCCTATGAAACTCGTGAAGTCACATTGCGTAAAATGCTGGCCGAATCTGTTGAAAAAAATGGTGGTCAGGTCATTACTGAAACTACTGCCAAAAAGCTGATCACGAATGAAGCCGGTGATGTTACCGGTGTGTCGGCGGAAAAACTGGATGGCACAACACTGGAAATCACAGCAAAGAGTATCGTTATGGCAACGGGCGGTTATGCGGCTAACGCAGAAATGGTTAAGGAGAGCTTTGGTTTCGAAGGGATTAATGGAGGATTGGGCCAAAATGTAGGAGAAGGTTTGAAAATGTCCTGGGAAGCTGGAGCAAAGGTCCCTGACAATTTTGGCGGACAAATGTTGCACCAAACCTTAGCCAGAGCAACAAAAAAGTTAAAAACAAAGTACGAACCGTTCGAAGCAAGTTATCCATTGATGCTGACATATCTTCCAAATTTCATGAATGTGGGCTCTTCAGGGGCAAGATTTAGAGATGAAGCAGCAACACTAACGTCTGTAGCAGCGGCTAATACTAGCGCATTTAACGGTGCCTATCATTTAGTTATTGTTTCGAAATCACAACTCAATTCATTGACGGCTAAAGGGATGAGTGGAGTGAAGTCTCCAAGCCTTCCAGGTATGCCTCCAGAATTCTATGCTGAATTTGCAGATCAATTTACCTTGGAGAATCCATGGAAAAATGCAGATCAAGTATTTGAAGCGATGGTTGAAAACGGTGATGGATACAAGGGGAATACGATTGAGGAATTAGCCAAAAATGCAGGCATGGATGCTGAAATTTTCAAGGAAACTTATGATAAATATCAGGAAGCGACGAAAACGGGTGTGGATACTGAATTTGGTAAAGCAGCAGATTATCTAATTCCCATGGGCACTGAAGGACCTTATTATGCAATTATTGCGGAGATCAATAACTTGGGATCTGTGGGCGGATTGTTAGTCAATACCAAATTTCAGGTACTTAATGACAAGCGGGTACCTATTAATGGTCTATATGCTGTAGGTCTCGAATCTGAAGGTGTGTTATTTAATGATACTTATGTCGGAAATGGAGTTGGCATTGGTTACTCCTTCACATCAGGTCGTCTTGGTGGCGAAGATGCAGCCAGTAGTGCTTTAAAGAAAGTTCAATAAAGGTTCAAAAGTCCTAAATTTGGTTAATGATGATTGAAGAACAATACGTTTTCCCTACAAATTTCTACGTTCTTATGTAGGGTCTATTGTCTCTACAGCTGAAAAAGCAAAATCATCAGGGGGAAAATCATGAAAAATCAATCATTTCGAAGGCTCTTATCATCTTTTTTAATCGTAAGTATGGTATTACTTTCACTGAGTTCAGCCTTTGCTGCTACTGCTCCATCAAAAGCAGATATAAAGGGGCATTGGGCGGAAAGTCAAATCAGTAAATGGATAGACAAAGGCTTCATTAAAGGATATGAAGATGGCAGCTTTAAACCGAACAATACAATAACTAGAGCGGAATTTATGGCTTTGGTTAACCGTTCTTTTGGCTTTAGTGCAGAAGCAGCGATTTCATTCAGCGATGTAGCTCCAGGCAACTGGGCGTATGTTGAAGTTGCCAAAGCAGTTAAAGCAGGATATATAACGGGATATGAGAATGGAACCATTGGGGTGAGTAAACCCATCAGCAGACAGGAAGTTGCTGTGATCATTGCTAGGTTGCTAGGCCTGCCAACAACCGCTGGTTCTGAAGCATCATTTCAGGATTCGGGCCTAATTGCTACTTGGGCAAAAGGTGCAGTTGATGCAGCAGCAACCAGTAATATACTGAATGGGTATGCAGCAGACCATAGCTTTAAACCAACGAATTCAATCACCCGTGCAGAAGCAGTAGTGGTGCTCGATCGTGGTATGGCCTTCTTAGCGGGATCGGGATCACCGACGGGAACTGCGCCGGCTGGAACACTTGCTCCAACGGCAACTGCTGCTCCAACAGTAACTGTTGCTCCAACGGTAGCTCCAACCGCAACACCATCACCAACGGCAACAACGGGAAACGGAACGGGGATATTCTACCCAACGCCTACGCCTATAACTACACTTGCCGCACCAATCAATGTTGTAGCAACGGCAGGAGACAAACATATTAATTTAGGTTGGGACTCTGTTACAGCAGCTACATATTATAATGTGTATCAATCCTCGGATGCTATAACCTATCAGTTAATTAGCACTCCGGGTGTAGTAACGACAGCTGCTTATGATGTGACTGGGTTAACGAATGGAACTTTGTATTATTTCAAAGTAACGGCCGCTAATACAGAGTTAGTAAGCATATACTCAAATATCGTAAGTGCAACTCCTAGTTTAATGCCTGATGCAGTTGAACTTGGTTTGGCTGGGAATTTTGCGATCTTGTCTGAAGCAGGTATCTCTACTATACCTGGGTCCGTCATAACGGGTGATATAGGAGTTAGCCCAATAGATGCTACGGCGATCACTGGATTTTCTATGACACTAGATGGTAGTAATAATTTCGCGAAATCCGTTCAAGTTATCGGAAATATATATGCTGCAAGCTATGCCGCTCCGACTCCTAATTATCTTACTACAGCGATAAACGACTTGAAGACCGCATACACTGATGCTGCTGGAAGAGCGATCAATTACAGCGAGCTGTATAGCGGAGACCTCAGCGGTAAGACACTTACAGCTGGTGTTTATAAGTGGGGTACCAACGTTATGATCAATACGGATGTTACTCTCCATGGTGACGCAAATTCTGTGTTTGTCTTCCAAGTTGCTGGAGGAATTAGCCAGGCTAGTGGAACCAAAGTTATTCTGACTGGTGGTGTACTAGCCAAAAATATCTTTTGGCAATCAGCATCTACCGTTGCACTTGGAACGAATGCGCATTTTGAGGGCAACGTAATAAGCATGACTAATATTAGCTTGGCCACCGGAGCCTCAATCAATGGCCGACTGTTGGCCCGGACTGCAGTCACTTTGGATCAGAGTACAGTTACTAAACCTAACTAACTTTTGTATTGAACAAAGAACAAGACTCGTTTAGGAACCTTTGAGAAAAGGAACCTCATGCGGGTCTTTTTTTGTTCAACGCCCATATTAAGCACAGCAAAGCCGGTTCTTCTTGAGAAAGGCTGTTAAGTTCTGTAACTCCCGCTAAACATCCAGCCAGTCCTCTTTCAAAAGAGTTTTAATCAGCTCTACATTCTTATGCCCCAACTTACTGATGATTTGCTGCTCTAATTGCTTTTTGATAACCAGTATCTTTCGATTGCACTCTACTCCATTAGGACTTAGAACGATATGTTTATCGCGCTGATTTCCAGCAACCTCTGCAGTTTCTACATAACCATGTGACAACAGGCCCTGAATACTTTTATGTGTTCCTTGTCGCGAGATACCAATAATTCTGCTTATTTCCGAGATGGAGAGCATGGTATGGATTTTAAGAACCGCGAGAATATGGGACTCTGTTTTATTAATATTATCCGGGTCCATCTGGGTCACTCTTTTTCGTAAAGCCAGATGTTTTTCGCTAAGTAAATCAATCAGGTTCATATCTTGTAAATTTATATTCATCTATACACTCCCGCATAATAGGCATTCTACATAGTATAAATTAATTGTGGATATTGTCAACCTGGTTGACTTTAAAAAAGGTGCGTGATATTGTAAACCGAGTGGACAATAGAGAATATAAGGAGTATGAACATGGGGAGAAACAAAAGAGAAGGATTCATATTTACGCTGATTATGTGTGCTTTAATGGTTTTGGGAATGTGTATTTATAATGTGATTTTACTCGAGGGCTGGTCTGGGACATGGATACAACATGTGATCATCGGCTACGTGCCCGCATTTATCATTGCTCTAATCTTAGATGTATTTGTTGTCGGTAAAGTTGCCAAGCGGATTGTAAGTAAACTGACAAAAGCGTCTGATCCGCTGCTCAAAAAGATTCTGCTTATTTCCTCTTTTATGGTTATGGGCATGGTGGTGTTGATGTCCTTTTATGGTGCGGTGCTCCATGTAGGCTTTACTGCAGAATTGCCTATGGCCTATCTGTCAGCTCTGGGCAAAAACTTCATCTGTGCGTTGCCGCTGCAGCTAATTCTGGTGGGGCCGCTCACACGATTTATTTTTATTAAGATTATACCGGCTGCGGCACCTGTCTGAAATCAAACTAGTCTGGGCCTACCCTTTATGATTTAATGGCTATGAGGACTAAACATTGCTGCTGGAGGGATAATAGGTGAATTTATCAAAAGCGGATTTTGAGAGGATAAGTAAGCAGGTGTATCGTAATGCCCGCCCTGTAGACTTAGCGAGTTGGAAATATCATTTTGAGAAGGGTAGCCAGATGGATATAGTAGAAGCTTTGTCTAGCTATCAGAATGAGGACGGTGGTTTTGGTCATGCTCTGGAGGCGGATTCATGGAACCCAAACTCTACGCCTATTCAAACAACTACAGCCATCGAAAAGTTGACCGAAATCAATTTTAAAAACAAACAACATCCTCTTGTACTGGGGATTCTAAATTACTTGGATAGTGGTGCTGAATTTGTGCATCGAAGATGGAATCATACGGTACCCTCTAATAATGAGTATCCACACGCTCCTTGGTGGCATACAGAATCATCAAGTACTAGCCGCAGTGAGTATAATCCAACAGCCATTATAGCAGGTTTTATTCTGGAATTTGCAGAAAGAGACAGCAGACTCTATGAACTAGGAATGAGCATTGCAGAGGAACTGGTTGAATTATTTCTACATAATCCCGAGCTTGAAATGCACCCGCTTAAGTGTCTGGTGGCCATGGTGAATTCTATTGAGAAAGCGAATCTACAAAACCACTTGCTGTTCACAAAAGTACGGGAAGAGGTGAACCAACAGATCACTCAACGGATTCAACGTGACTCAGAGGAGTGGCATGGGTATAGTTGCCGACCTTCTACATTTATTAATTCGCCAGATAGCTCACTCTATGAAGAGAATAAGGCGCTGGTCAGTGAAGAACTTGATTACCTACTGACTACAAGAAATGCTGATGGCGTATGGGATTTAACCTGGAAGTGGAACGATTTTGACAAAGAATTTGCTATCAGTGAACACTGGTGGAAAACAGAAATAATCATCAAAAACATGCTTTTTCTAAGAGCTTTTGACCGGCTGTAATGAATGCTAGACACCGCTAATTCCATTCGATGTTTACTTTTTCAGTGGCAGGTTAAAATATAGGGAGAGGAGGTGTCTATCATGAACAAGGGTTTATCGCCTGAAGTTCCTCCAAAGGTCGTTCCTGAAGTTAAGCCAGACGTGATCCCAGAGTCACAGCCACCTAATATTCCGCCCGAGATCAAGCCTGATATCCAACCTGAAATAAACCCGCCGGAACCACTGCCTGAGATCTATCCGCAAAATCCGTAGTTTCATAATTCTTTCACTTCGAAGCTGTATAAGCTAAAAAACAGCCAGTCTCCGGTTATTGGAGACTGGCTTGTTTTTGTCTTTGATCCTTCTCCACTTGCATTCATTTAGTGATGCACCGTGTTAGATCTACTGTTCACGATAAATGTCGTACTAGCCGAACCTGCAAGCCTGCCTTCAATTACTTCCTTATAATCATCAATTAGCCTGTCAAAAATACTCGTCCAAGAGCGGCCAAGCGCCAGTCGCCGGCCCTCGTGTCCCATAGCTGACAGCTGAACAGGCTGATTACCCCATGTGCAGATCGCGCGAACCAAGGCTTGCGGACTTCTGGGTTCGACCATAATGCCGGTACGACCCGGCACAACCAGGTCTCTTACTCCACCCGCGTCCGCCGCAAGGACCGGCAGACCGGAGGCCATCGCTTCGAGGACAACATTGCCGAACGTTTCGGTGCTGGATGGGAAGACGAACAGATCTGCCGAAGCATAGAGCTGCGCAAGCTCCTCACCATGCTTGTAGCCGGTGAAGGTAACATTACTTGGGGCTTGTGCCCGCAGTTCTGGCAGAAGGGGGCCATCGCCGACAATCAGCCAATGAACCTGCGATTGCATGGATTCAGGCAGTTTTTGCATCGTGAGTGTGAGGGTGGAAATGTCTTTTTCCGGGGCAATCCGTCCTACATACAGCAACAGCAGAGGTGCAGTAATTCCATAACGCTCCCGCACCTCAAGGCTGCGCTTCTGCGGCGAATAAAGCTTACAGTCGATCCCTCTGGACCACAGCTTCAGCCGGCTAAAGCCTTGCAGTCGCAGTGAATCGAGTGTTTCATGTGAGGGTGCAAGCGTAGCATCGCAGGAACGATGGAACCATTTCATATATTTCCAATAGAGGGGGACCATTTTTTTCATCCGGTAATATTCAAGGTAACGGTCGAAATGGGTGTGGTAGGAAACGACATGAGGGAGATTACGACTATGAGCGTAACGCAGACCGGAAAGACCCATATTAAAAGGAGTTGCCAGATGAAGTAAGTCGGGCTTGAATATCTTCAGTTCGTTCTGGATAGAGGTCATACTCGGCAGTGCAAGCCTGCATTCAGGGTACAGAAAAAAAGGGATGCTGGAAATGGGGCGAATCGGATCGGCATAGCTGTCCACGGGGGCCGATTTCGGTGTGAACAGCAGATGTTCGATGCCACGGTGGTTCAAATGCTCGGTTAAGCGGTAAAGTGTGCGGGCAACACCATTCGTTTGCGGAAGAAAAGTGTCCGTAAATAAGGCAAGACGCAAGGCTACCCCTCCCAATATTCGTGTTACCCTAACCATAACAGGCGACTATTCGTTGGGGGTCAACCGGATGTTAAATATTCAAGAGCTTGTATTTCAACGTATCACCTTAGCTGCCGGTATTCTTCTCCCAGATCGGCTCGGCATACAAATTCATTAAGTTACTGCTGCATTCTTTACCGGTATCATAAGAGCGGTCACCCAGCACTAGCTTGAAGGCTTCCAGCTTCCGGGTAGCTTCTGCGGCGACCGTGCAATCCAGCCAATCGGCTAAGGCTTGCAGGACGATCCGTCCTTCCGCAAGCGCCTGTTCCCACAGTTCTGGAACACTTTCCGTTCGAGCTTCGGTGTACAGCGCTGAATGTCTCCACTGTGTATGCTTTTCGTTCAGATAATCCAGCTGCTCCTCGGCAGGAGAAAGCTTTTGATAAAAATGACTGCGCGCCTGTCCCCACACGATAGCCTTCTTCCAGCCCCTCGGGTCGTACAGACATTTATGAGCCAGCACCAAGTCAAGGTAAGCCTCATGCCAGCTTTCAGCTGGAAGATAAGCCATAACCTCTGGATACCAAGTTAATGCAGTTTCATGCAGAATAGTATGGATCGGGTAAGGAAGCCCGGAACCCACATCTATTTTTTTCCAGGCTGGAATCTGCCAGGTATCCACTTGCTTCACTCGTTTCATAAAAACCGTATCAAGAGCAATTTCGAACCGCCCATGATTCCGCTGCTTATAGCCTGCTTTCCAATTCACATAAGGATGAAGATTCCGGTCCAGCAAATGATGGGTCAGAAAGCCTAAGAAATACAGCTGAGCTTCCGGCAAATCTGCAGGGGAGAGTTCACGGATTCTCTGCCAGAATTCGATTAATACCGGTCCACAGTTACGGCTGTGCATATGATCTCCCAATCGGGTTGCCCCAGTGTCCGTTCTCCAAGGAAGGAAGCTATGGTACAGCAAGAAATCCGGTCCTTGACAGCCTAAGCGGTATAAGTTCCCGTGATTCTGAAGTCTGGCCAAGAAGGGCAGGCGGTCGCGGAACTCGTCAGCTAGCTGCTGTCCGTATTCAATGTGCATCCAAATGTTAGGCATTACTAATCTCCTCCCTATTGCTCATTTATAATCTCAGTATAGGGGATACATGTTAAGAGAAAATAAATTATTGTGAATTGAAAAATAGTAATACTTGCCTTAAAGTGCACTTTAAGCTATATACTGAGGAAAACCTGGCCAGGTACAGCTTAGTAAATAGAATACAAAGGGATGAACCTAGATGAAAATTATCGATCATATCTATATCAACGGCGAGTTTGTGCAGCCAAACGGTACGGAAGTGCGGAACCTGATTAATCCTGCAACAGCAGAAATCATGGGTCAGGTAACCTTGGGGAATATAAAAGATGCCCAGAATGCGATAGCAGCTGCGAAACAAGCCTTTAAAAGCTTTTCCAAAACAACTCTGGAAGAACGCTTGCAGATGCTGCAACGTCTGCATGATGTGATGAAGGAGAAGTCAGAGGTTATGATTCAGGCTACAGTCCAAGAATATGGTGCACCTATAAGTATTGCCACTATGCTCATGAATTTGACGCTGAGGAATTTCCTGAACACCCAAGAGGTGTTGCAGGATTTCGAATTTACCCAATATATTGGAAAAGCAAAGGTCGTCCTCGAACCTTTAGGCGTTATTGCTGCAATTACACCTTGGAATGCAGATTACACGCACATTTCAGGCAAGCTAGCCCCCGCTATTGCCGCAGGCAACACCATTGTGATTAAGCCCAGCGAGCTTAGTGCAATTCAGACCCAATTGTTTATGGAATGTATTCACGAGGCTGGGATTCCAGCCGGGGTCATTAATATCCTTAACGGAACAGGCGATGTCGTTGGTGCGGAATTAACCCGTCACCCGGATGTAGCGATGATTACTTTTACAGGGTCGACCAAGGTCGGGAAAATCATCAGCCGGGGAGCTGCCGATACCCTGAAAAGAGTGGCGCTGGAGTTGGGTGGGAAATCGCCTAACCTGATTATGGATGATGCCGATTTCAACATAGCCATTCCGCTTGCTGCCATGAGTTGCTTCATTAATAGCGGCCAGGCATGTATTGCCGGCACACGGTTAATTGTTCCAGAGCATCGGCTGGAAGAAGTGAAGAAGCTGATTACAGCTGCTGTTGAAGCTACTAAAGTGGGTGATGTCTGGGATAAGAATACGGCTATAGGTCCCATGGTAAGCCAACAGCAATACGACACTGTTCAGCGCTACATTAAACTTGGCATCGAAGAAGGGGCCGAGTTGATTACGGGCGGCGAAGGGCATCCGGAAGGACTGGATCAGGGTTATTTTGTAAAGCCTACAGTATTTGCGAATGTTACAATGGATATGACCATTGCCAGAGAAGAAATATTTGGACCGGTATTGTCCATATTAACTTACAAGACAGAAGAAGAGGCCATTGAAATAGCTAATGATACTGTCTATGGCTTATCTGCCTATATCAGCTCCTCCAATTTGGCGAGAGCTAACCAAATCGCTGCCCAGATCATGTCGGGACGGATTGAAATTAATGGTCTGCACGATGAGCCCCATGCTCCATTTGGTGGATTTAAACAATCAGGAATCGGCAGGGAACATGGCGTGTACGGCCTTGAGCAGTATTTGGAAGCCAAGTCAATAATGGGTTATGATGTAGCACAAATCGCCGGGAGGTGAGAATAATGGGTTTTTCGATAAAAGAAGCTTCGGAGCGCTTGGGGCTTGCAGCCCATACCATACGTTACTATGAGAAAGAAGGGCTGTTGCCCTTTATACAAAGGGATCAGCACCGGAATCGTATCTTTGAGCAACATGATCTGGACTGGATTAACTTGATGACCTGTTTTCGAATGACGGGGATGACGGTCACCGGCTTGAAACAGATTGTGGATCTGGCGCTTCAAGGTGAATCGACCATCCCGCAAAGAAAAGCTATCTTGGAGGCACACAAGCTGGAGCTTACAAGAAGGCAAGTGGAGCTAGACAGAGCCTTTGATGCGGTGAACCATAAGCTATCTACCTATGACTCGCTCGAAAAAAGGCAGCCAGATCCCAAAAATGACATGGGATTGTGTTAAATAGTGACTAGAGGAACGTCCGTTAATCGGGCGTTTTTTAACATGCCAATGACACGAATCTGCACAATCGAAAATACTTGTCCTTTATAGTTGATAGAAACTATCAATAGGAGTGAATAATGACTTGGAACCTTCAGGCAAGACAATAATTTCCCTAATGCTCGCGGCCGAGCTGCTGCTGGGTCCCGCTTGGGCGGCTGGCCCGGTGGTTGCCGCTGAAGCTGTGCTAGCGGGAACACCCTATGCTACAAATGGCAGTTATGATGTAAGCGTTCCCCATATCATCGTGAATCAGGTGTATGGCATCGGCAATTCTACTGCAACAGGCGGTTATTTCTCCAGCGGCTTCATTGAACTTTATAATCCGACTGATTCAAACATAGATTTAAACGGCTGGTCTATTCAATATTCTGATCCGAGTCCGAATGTAAATGGGCTTTGGAGCAAGCTGGATCTGAACGGTACCATTAAAGCGCACTCCTCTTATCTCATTACAGATAGTAAAAATGATCTGTCTAGTGCAAATAATATCAGTACAAAAGGTGATCAGTCTTGGCCGGCGGCACACTTTTTTAATAAGGGAATGAAGGTTGTATTGCTTAGTGATACTACTCTGTTACAGGTTGCGAATCCGTATCAGAACAAAACTAATGACTATGTAGATATGATTGGCACAGCCGGCAATGACAATGGATTAACCATCGATGGCTTTGAGGGCGATTATCCGACGGGCAGTACGGGAGGAACCTCCAAAAAAATTTCGGTCCGGCGTGGCACCTTTACAGACACTGATAATAACAAAGCAGATTTCAAGCAAATTGCCTTTGAAACAACAATAGATATAAACAAACCACACAGCAGCACAGATGGACAATGGGGCGTTGTTGTGCCGGAGCTTGGACTCTCCACAATGGCTATTCCGAACGCTAGGATCGGCTCTCCATATTCGGTGACCTTAGCTGTTTATGGGGGCCTGAAGCCTTATACATTCGAAGCTACAGGTTTGCCGAATGGACTTTCCCTGGATACTGCCTCAGGCAGCATCACCGGGACCCCAACCGTAGCAGGCACGTCAACAGTCAGCATTTCGGTGTATGACAGCTCGACGATCCGTATGTTCGCTGAAGAAAGCTATTCGCTGAATGTTACTGAGGATACAACGACACCGGATAGAATTAGCCTAACGAAGATTGGCGGATATTCCGTGGGTACGACCAACAAAGATGGTGGCGTGGCGGAGATCATCAAGTATAACCGCGATAACGGAAAGTTCTATCTGGTCAATGGCTCTACTCACCCTGCTTCCGTGGATATTGTGAATATTAAGAATGGAAGCAATACGGAAAAGGAAAAAAGCATCAATGTGGAGCTCTTATCGGAGGCCGATGGATTTAATTACGGTGATCTGACCAGTGTTGACATCAATCCGGCTACGAAGCATATTGCTGTGGCCATTCAAGAAGAGGATGCCATGAAGCCGGGTAAAGTCCTTGTGCTGAGCTACGAAGGTGAGCTTCTAGCCGCGTACGATACAGGAGTTCAACCGGATATGGTTAAGTATACGGCTGATGGCCGGTATATTCTGACGGCGGATGAAGCAGAGCCTCGTTCGGTGGAGGGAGATCCCGAAGGCAGCGTGACGATTATAGACACACTTCTAAATACGAATGTCAGTGTCAAATTCGACAACCCAGCAGTGATTGATGATCTCGTGCATATTCGTGGAGCAGTGGATCCGGTGACAAAGCTGATTACGGGCGAAGGATCAAAGGCCGACGCGGTGCGGGATCTGGAGCCGGAGTTCATTCAGTTATCGGATGACCAGAAGACGGCTTATGTCTCTTTGCAGGAAAATAACGCGATAGCTACTATCGATATTGCCAGCAAAACAGTGTTGTCAGTGAAAGGACTGGGATTTAAGGATCTGAACGTTCCTGTCAATGCGCTGGACTTGCTGAGAGACAATCAGGTCAAATTGGATAATGTTCCGTTCTATGGTACCTATATGCCGGACGGGATCGACCAGTATACAGTTGGAGGCAAAACGTATCTGTTCACAGCTAACGAAGGTGATGCAACAGAATGGGATAGCAAGGAGAATGTCAGCACGATTGGTAAAATGAAAGCATCTTTGAACTCTGATTCGAAAGCGGCCAAGTTCCTGAGTGCGAATTCACAGTATGACGGCGTAGAAGTGATGTCGGATATGGGCCATGATGGTATTTATCTATATGGTGCCCGTTCATTCTCGGTTTGGGACGCGAGCACAATGACGCAGGTGTATGACAGTGGTAGCGACTTTGAAAAGATCACGGGTGAGCGCCTGCCGGATTATTTCAATGCCAGCAACAGCAATACAACTCTGGACAATCGCAGCACCAAAAAAGGGCCGGAGCCCGAGTACGTCAAGATTGGCAAGGTTGGCCAAAAAGCACTTGCTTTCGTGGGTCTGGAGCGTATAGGTGGCCTGATGACTTATGATGTGACTAATCCGGAGCAACCAAGCTTTGTTAACTACATCAATTCACGTGAGTTTACACCCAAAGATACCCTGGCTACAGATACCGGACCGGAGGGAATTGAATTTATTCCAGCAACAGCAAGTCCAACTGGCTTACCTTTGGTGCTGGTAGCCAATGAGGTTGGGGGTACCGTGGCTATCTATCAATTGAATGTAGCTAAGGTCACGCTGGATCAGCCGTCTCTATCGTTGAAAGCTGGAGGAGCCACTGCCACGCTTCAGGCAACAGTAGTTCCTGTTGGTGATGGAGCGAAGACGATAACATGGAGCTCTTCGAATTCAAGCATTGCTTCTGTAGATAATACAGGTAAGGTTACACCACTTTCCCAAGGAACCGTTACCGTTTCTGCATTCAGTGCGGATGGATATGGCGTAGCTGAATCGCTCGTGAGCGTTACGGCAGCTGATTCGGTGAGTGCACCAGGTTCAGGAGCAGGGTTAGGAACTGTCACGATTCCAGTTGAAGAAACGGACTCACCAGCTGTTATCACTGAGGGTAATAAGGTCATCGTAGAGCTGAAGACTACAACGGATGCAGAAGGCCGAATGGTAGCTACCGTGACCCTGGAGAAGGTCGAAGCGGCACTGAAGTCGTTGGTTGCAGCTGGGGGTGGCGATGTGATATTCCGGACCACAGGAGCTAATGCCAGTGGGGAAATTGTACTGAATATTCCGGCTGCTGCTGCGGCGGCAATTGCTGGCAGTACAGCTAGCGCCCTTACATTTGAGACGGGCCTGGGTACGATTTCATTAAACCGTACTTCATTCGCCGCCGTGAGTTCAGCGGCGAATGGTGGAGATATTACATTATCCATCGCTAGAATCGATGCCGCAACGGCAATGGGCAGTTTGGCTCCTGAAATAAAGGCGTCTGCCGAAGCAAAGATCGGCAATCGTCCAATCTTGGGTCTGACCATTCACGCCGGTAGTCAGACAATTTCAAGCTTCGCTGGTGGTGTTGCGGACATAAGTATTCCGTATGTTCCGGCGGGCAATGAAGATGTGAATGCTGTAGTTGCATACTATTTGACTGAGATGGGACTGCTTGACGTGCTTCCCGGCAGCAGCTACGATGCTTCGGCCGGAGTGCTGAACTTCCAAACCACGCATTTTTCCACTTATGCGGTGGGTTACAATAAGGTGGATTTCTCCGATATCAGCAGCAGCTTTGCCAAGGATTCCATTTCGTACTTGGCTGCGCGCAGCATTATCACCGGAATCGGAGATGGGAAGTTTGGTTTGAAGGGGAATCTGACGCGTGCGGACGCAGCACTGCTCCTCTCCCATATGGCGGAAGGCAAGTTGGGTACAGCTGCAGCAGCAACCGGCAGTTTCACGGATGTTAAGGCAAGCGATTATTACGCGGATGCGGTGAATTGGGCCAACCAGAGTGGTATTGTGAGCGGGATTGGCAATGGACGGTTTGATCCAAAAGCTAGCGTAACACGTCAGCAGCTAGCCGTGATGATGATCCGCTTCGTGGACTTCATGGACTGGACATTGCCTGTAAGTGCCAAGCCAGTCGCGTTTTCCGACCAGCAGTCCATCAGCGCCTATGCCCTTGCTGCTGCTACTGCGGCTCAGCAGGCGGGCATTATCTCAGGCAAAACAACCGCCGGAGGTTTGGGCGTTAATTTTGCCCCACAAGATAAGGCATCACGCGAGGAAACGGCTAAGATGCTGGCCGTACTGCTGAAGCTGGGAAATCAATAGCAGCGAAAGAGTGACAGACATCGGATTTGTACGGTGAGAGCTAAGAAGTGAAGCGTGAACTAGAAATTCCCCAATCGTTAGAAGATTGGGGAATTTTTTTGGGGAATGGTATAGCAAGCAGCTCTATATTGAACGCACAATACAACTTTAAATATCATTTTTGCCGACAATGGGCGCTATAACTGCAATCGCCTAATTTCAAACAAAGAGGGACTCCTCACTCCAGTTCCAGCATTGAGTCCAAAAAATGTCTTGAATTATAGAAAAAATTTGTGATATACGTATAAACAGACCGGTCGGTATGGAGGAGGGAGCATTACGAGAATGGATACAAAATCGATGATCATTACTATTGCGACAACTCTTTTTCAGCAAAAAGGATATTTGGGTGTGGGCTTAATTCATAGGCTTAGTGATGTTAGCGGGTCCAACACTAGGTCCAACATTAGCAGGACTTATCATAGATACATTGACATGGAATTGGATTTTCTGGGTAACCATACCGTTCCTCTTGCTTTCACTCTTCCTAGGACTCGTTTATTTACGTAATGTGAATGAGCTACGGAAGGTTTCAATTGATGTATTCTCTGTTATTCTTTCGACGATTGGATTCGGCGGTATTGTTTACGGATTTAGTGTATCGGGTGATCTGGGTTGGACAAGTATAACTGTGCTTGGATCGATCATTATTGGAATTATAGCTCTCATTCTATTTTCGATTCGTCAAACCAAAATGGAATCTCCTATGCTGAATTTAAAAGCATTTAAATATCCGCTGTTCGTGCTTGGCATTTTTATGAGTTTCATTACGTTCTTTAATATGTTGTCCATGCTTGTGATTTTACCAATGTATATGCAAGTGGCATTATTAGCTACTGCTTTTGCAACAGGTCTTATGCTTCTGCCAGGCAGCTTGCTTAACTGTATATTAGCTCCAATCATTGGCCGTCTATTTGATAAATATGGTGCGAAAGCGATTATTACACCTGGAACCATTCTGGTAGCTATAGGTTATGCCTTATACTCACAATTTGGTGCAGACACAGTTTTATGGATGATAGTGGTAACACATATTGTCATGATGTTAGGTATCGGGATGGTGCTTGCTTCGGTACAAACAAACACCTTGAATTCTCTTCCGAAACAGTATTATCCAGATGGGATTGCCTTAACTCAAACCGTTCAACAAGTAGCTGGCGCTATTGGTATTTCAGTCATGATATCGATTTTATCAGCCAAACAGAGTAGTTACTTAGCAACCGTTGCGAATGATCTGACAGATGCTACAGCAGCGGGATCATCACTGGTATTTAAGATCGGTTTATTGTTAGCGGTGATTAATGTTGTATTGTCTCTATTCATCAAAAAACCGAACAGCTTGAGTTAAATTTCTACTGTCGTTGCAGCTCTCCGTTATTTGTCCTATGATAAATATAAAAAGGGGCGCTGAGGGTGGCAAGAACAAAAGCATTTGATACGAATGAAGTATTGCATAAAGCTATGAGTGTCTTTGGGAGCCGGGGCTATGAAGGAGCCACGCTTCCGGACTTAATAACTGGGCTGGGTATTGCCCGCCAGAGTATATATGACACATACGGAACTAAGCGTGATTTATTCCTTACGGCAGTAAAATACTATATGGATCGAAAAAATTGCGACCTGCAGGAATTGATGGATCAGCCAGGAACGGTCACTGAGAAAGTAGAGCAGGCGTTTACCACGATGATCAGGGTACTCGCAGATCCTGACTTACGCCAAGAGTGTTTTATCATCAGCAGTGCAATTGAGCAGGCGACTCACGATGAGGAGTTAGCCGCCTACATGCACGCGAATACCGAACAGGTGGAGCAGGCCTTTTATACGATGCTGGAAATTGGGATGGAACAGGGTGAACTAAGCCAGGAAGTGAATATCAGAGACCTGTCCCGGTTTCTGGCGCATGAGCGTATAGCCTTGGTCTTTGCGGCGAAGCTGGGAATGGATGAACAGAAACTATTCAGCATCATGCAGATTGTGCTATCCGTTATGAAGTCGAGTGAAGGGAAATCCTAATAGTAGTTGTCCAAATAGTTGCTTATGAAATAAGGCTTGGCTGGAACCAGTTCCTATTGTCCTGAATGAAATCCTCAAGTGAACGTGGCTCTCGTCCGGTTATACGCAGCACAGTGTCTGTAACCTGGTCTTCTGATCCTTCCACGTGGATACGGTGATCCAACTCCGCCAAGAAAGCTGCATAGGGTACAGGTACACCTGCAGCAGTCAGCGCCTGCACCAGTTGTTCTTCCGTAATGGAGAGATGCTCTACGGTTAAGCCGGTAAGCTTGTGGATCAATGCGGCTACTTCAGCATAACTAAGGGATTGAGGTCCGGTTATAATATGCTCCCTGTTGTGCGGTGCTTTGTCGGTCAGCGCATGAAAGCCGACCGCGGAAATGTCTTCTGCATCCACGAAGCCTACTTTGCCGTCACCGGTAGATGTAAAGAATTGCCCTTGCTGACGCAGGGTATGCCCATGTCCGCCTTCGGTGAAATTTTGCATAAAATAAGAAGGACGCAGCACGGCCCATTCAGGCGCGTGCTCCTGCAGGTACTGATGTACGGGGCCGAAAATCGGTCCATGCTCTGACACCGATGCGCTGGACAGCAGAACGAATCGGCGAATGGACTCGTCCAGTGCTCTACGAATGAAGGGAATCATGACTTCTTCGGGATGTATATCAGTCGGGGCAACGAGATAAATTGCGCTAATGTTGTGCAAAGCCGTGTCATGGGTGGAGTCATCATACCAGTCAAAGAGTACATGGTCAGCCTGTGCTTCATTCATCTTGGATGGGCTACGTCCTGCACTTCGGAGAGAATAGTCTTGGCTTATTAGCAGTTGCGCGATACGGGAGGAAGTTTTTCCTTGTCCTCCGGTGAGCAGAATGCGAGTTGATGGTTCGGTATACATGAGAACAGCTCCTCTATAATTAATGGATTACATCATGGCTAACGGATTCCAATAGTCCTGATACCGCACAATCTTGTCGTCTCTAAGCTCTACGACAGAAATATATTGCTGTTCATAGGTCTTACCATCCGCAAGGAGTATGCCGCTTCCTTCGAACTGTGCAAAGAACACCGGAGAGTCAGCTGACACATTCACAATCGGTGTTGTGAAAGAAGTAATCGCAAGTATTTTATCCAACATTTGAAGATGCTGCTGTAGCGCAGTTTTGCCTTCTAATTGTTTTGGGGATGGATTTGGGACATAGGGAAATTCAAAAATTACATCCTCATCAAACAAATCCAGCATTGCAGCATAATCTTTACGAATAAAACGGTTTAAGAAAAGTTGTATGATTTGTTCGGCTTGTTCGGAAGACATAGCACTCATTCAGATGCCTCGCTTTCTTTGGTAGAATAGACTTCTTTAGAGAAAAGGCGAAAGGTATAAGACCAACTATACCTATTCCGGACTGAATAGTCAAATATATTCGTACTGATTGGTCCGAAAATTAATCGGAATTTATATAGCTCTTATTCAATTAAATAAAACAGCGGCAGCCATGGAATTTTTTTCTCATGGCTACCGCTGTTTCTATTCTAGGGGTCACAGCATGGCTGACGAGACACCCTATTTGCCGTGAAATCCTTGTGTAATTGCTTCGCTATTCCAAACCAATCATATCTTGAAAGGCACCGGGAAACGAATCCGCGATGACGATGGCCCCCACTGTTTTCTCATAGAAGGGGAGCGCTTCTTCGACCCAACCAATTATGCAATAGCCATAACCATCCTCATGCATCGTATACAAACATTCCAGCAGCAGCGCTTTGCCAATGCCAAGACCGCGGTATTCCTGGAGAACACCAGTCGGCCCAAAAAAATTCTTAACCACAACGTCGTGACAAGCGAAACCTATGACCTGTTTGTCCTTCACGGCGATATAGCAGTTGACTGGTAGCTGGGAAAAGGCGCACTCACATTCATTACGCCAATTTTCGCTGAAATGAGTGCCCACAAATTCAACGATGCTGTGTTTATCCGCAGTCATGGCGCGTTTAATCCTAATACCCTGAGTTTGCAGTTTGTTTAGCAGTTTCTGTTTCTCTGGCAGATTATACAGCTTGACGAGCATGTCAGGCATGATATTACCCCGTTTCCGTATCTAGAATGGCAAGGTCTGTAATGATTTCACGCAGATTAGCTTCAAATAACTCTGGTCGATAAAATCTCGACATGATAAATAGTTCGGTCATACTCGGGGGAAGTAGCTTTGCAAGTACAGTCTGCATGTTTTGTTTGGCCTTCATTAAGTCCCCATACCCGCTCTTATACTTATCCCGCAGAAAAGTAAATACTTCCTCACTATCCGGCGACAGCACTCCACGGAACAGAAAGGTCTGGAGCGGGGAACGGCGCTGTGCGGGAATTTCAAATTGAATCATGGCATCAATCAGTTCAGCAGTCAGACGGTTCTGTGTAATGGAGGGCAGAATCTGCGGAATCAATTGATAATAATCGGTTACTACATAATCATTCCACTCTTCAAGTGGCAATTCCTCTATAAGTACGCCATGGAATTGGCCTAAGAACCGTTCCAGAAAAGAATGGGTATCCGCATGGAAATTCCAGCTATGATCAGCGGCGAAAAAGGCCGGATACCGCGAGGTCTCAAATAAGCCGTACGGACTGCCTAGTGAAAAAGGACAGGCCCAATTCGTATGGATAATTCCATAGAGTTGCTCCGATTGGACCAGTTCAACCCAGTCTAGAATATTGTTAATCCGGTTGTGAATAACCGGATAGTTCTGATCACCGTTATCGTCCCAGCAACGGACGGAGGAGGCACCCATAATTTCAATACCGGCATCCTGCAGCTTATGGAGGATCTGCCGGGCATCTGCTTTCATCCGGTGCCCACCATAGATCCATACGACGACAAGCACCCTTTTGTCCAGTGCGGCAATTTCTTCGACCGTGGCGTGCATCAGCATATCATGCCAGATCATCGGTTTTTTGCCGAGACTGACCGTCTTCTCGACCAAACGGTTGACGAACCGGATGAAGGAGGCCTCACGGGTAAGTCCCGATTGGCGGCAATCCGCACAGGTTCCGAGACTCCAGACCTCGTCGCAGCCTAAGTGAAGATACTCACTGTCCGGATGAAATGAGGCCACTTCCTCCAGAATTTCAGCCATCATCTCAAAGGAACCTGCACGGTTCGGACACAGTTCGGCTACGGACTCCGGGGTTTCACGCAAACTGATGTAGGCGGGATGCTTCAGAATGTATTCCAGGTGACCGAATGACTGCTGCTTAGGGATAATAGTTATGAAATTATCGTAGGCTGTCTGCAGAAGGAGCCGATGTTCCACTTCAGTAAAGGCGAACTCGGGATGTCGCAGCAAACTTAGTTTCCTAAAAGGCAGCTTGTCCTCATATTCAACGACTAGTGTATTGATCTTGTAGCTAGACAATTCGGCTACATACTGCAGAATGAGCTCGAAAGTAGGATAAACCGTACGCAGATCCAGATAATCGCTGCGCAGTCGCAGATCTGCCCAATCTATAATCGTGAGTGCGGGAATGCTGCCGTTTCCGTTCCGCAGCAGCTGCTCCAGCGTCTTCAACCCATAGAACAGTCCTGAGGCAGACAAGGCATAAATCTCCAAGTGACTTTTATCTAGAATCAGTACATAGCCGTCATTACGACCTTGCACACGTTGTGCCATCCGCAGATTCAAGGGCAGTCCAGTGGAGACCAGTGCATAGCAGTCACCTGAAATGACGGTTTCCGTTACTTCGCCAAAGATCGAGGCAGAGAGTGCAGACAGGCGAAGGTCAGCAGAAGGCGTGTGCAGTTCAACTTGCCATGTTGGAACACCAGTGATCAGCCCAGTTTCTCGGGTTTGCACATACTGCGGCTGGGGAATTAGATTAATATTCATGGACGCCTCCCTCTCTTACAACCAGCGAACCCGGCCTTTAAAACGCTGAATGAAGCGGTTGTTCCACTCATCTCCGCCCGGCGCATTTCCGCTGCGCCATACCGGAACCTCGATCCCTTTTTCTCCTAAATAAGCTGCTGTCGTCATCATTAAGGAATTGAGTAAAAAGGCATTGGCAAAGGTGGAAGTGGAGCCCATCTTTGGTTCGATGCCATCTATCTGCAGCGCGGCATCGCCGGGCTTCACCTTGCTGTCTAAATAGTAATCGCAGACCTCATACAGATTTTGGGCGGAGGGATGGCGGGCAATATGGTCTTTAGGCGTAGCCTCAGCATGGCCAACAGAGGTTACAGCGATGGTTGTAACGCCTCTCCGCTTAGCTTCCACAGCAGCATCTATACAAGCCGTATTGATCCCATAGGCATTAGCAATGATCAGAATATCCCCTTCGCCTAATTTATTATCTTCAATGACGATCGTTCCGTAACCAGGAGTTCTTTCAATGGCCATGGATCGCAGAGCTCCATTAGAGATCATGGTGCCTTCATCTAGTATGGCACTGATATGCATCAGGCCCCCAGCGCGGAAAAATACCTCGGTAGCATTCATGTTGGAATGGCCGCCCGGTCCATATAGATAAACCAGCTTGTCCTCAGCGATATGATCTGCCAGTAAGATGGCAATCTGGTGCAGACGTTCCCGCGGTTCACTTTTGATTTCATTCAGGAGCTCAATGATAGTATCCATATAAGCGGACATGATGTCAGAATTTGCGTTCACTGTCATTCCTCCTAATTCATGTGTAACCGCCTTTCCTCTCTATAAGAGGGCAACGGTTCATGCTTAGAAGATAACAAAGCGCTTCCTTACTGTAAATCAACTATTTTGAGCAATATCGCTTCATTTTTTACCTATATTTAAGATAGTCAAAATTTTTCTAAAATGAGTCAGAAATGTGACTTATGGAAACAGGTCAGGCTTCTTATAATGAGAGTTAACATAACACAAAGGGGGGGGACGGAAACCTTGAAGATGACGCTGGCTGTACCAAAGACCCTTCAAGTTACGAAGCCTAGCAGAAAAAGAAGAAGGAAAGAAATGAGAATGGGGTATTTGTTTGTTGGCCCTATGTTGCTGGGTGTTATGATCTTCACTTTAATACCGATGATCTTCTCGTTCACTTTGAGCTTTACCAAATGGTCCTTCGTGACCGGGTTCGATAAGATTAAATTCATCGGTCTGGATAACTTTCGTGCCTTATTTCAGGATGATGTGTTTCTAAAATCGCTTGGCAATAACTTTATTATGCTGTTGGCCGTACCGATCGGGATGGTGATAGCATTGCTGCTGGCCGTTGTTATTTCGAATCATGTGTATGCGCCGGGTGCTTTCAAAGTCATCTATTTTATGCCGCAGATTTCCAGTGTAGTGGCTGTCGCTGTTGTATGGCAGGTTTTATTTCATCCTTCTTATGGACCCGTCAATGGATTTCTCTCAGCGCTCGGCATGGACAACCCCCCGAAATGGCTGGCTGATCCTAACTTTGCCCTTCCGTCGGTTATGCTGCTCATGATCTGGATTGATCTTGGTGTCTCTCTAATTATTTATAACGCCGGGCTGAAGAATATCCCCGCCGATTTGTATGAGGCCGCTACCATAGACGGCGCCTCCAAATGGGCGCAGTTTCGCTCGATTACCTTACCCTTGCTGACACCCACTACTTTTTTTCTACTAGTGACTGGCATTATCGGCAATTTCAAATCCTTTGCGCTGATTAAGGTGCTGACAGACGGGGGTCCTGCTCATTCAACGTCTGTAGTGGTCTACGATATGTACCAGACAGCTTTTGTCGATCTGCAGACCGGCTATGCTTCATCCATGGTCATGATCCTGTTCCTCTGCTTGCTTGCCATTACAGCGTTACAGTGGATCGGCCAGAAGTTTTGGGTGAATTACTAAACCTAAGCTTACAACATTGTTAGGGGGGACAAGGGTGAATACTGGACGAATCGATTGGGTGAAAGCCATAATTACGATAATCATGGCGCTGCTCGGCGTCGTGTTTCTACTACCGTTTCTCTGGATGCTCTCTGCTTCATTCAAGCCAGAGACTGATGTATTCAAGTATCCCATCGAGTGGATTCCAAGAACCTGGAGAGCTGGCTTCAATTACGAATCCGTCTGGTTCGGGAAGGCGAACTTTGCGCTCTATTACTGGAACTCGATTAAAGTAACCTTGTTAACTACACTTTTATCGGTAGTTGTATCCAGCATGGCAGCTTACGGTTTCACCAAAATACATTTTCGCGGCCGTAATACGCTGTTCGCAATTGTACTAGCCACCTACATGATTCCTTCGGAAGCGACCTTGGTGCCGTTGTTCATCATGTTTCGTTCGGCGGGCTTGTATGATACACACCTTGGCTTAATCCTGCTCGGTGGGTTCAGTGTGCTGGGTACCTTTTTACTTCGACAATTCTTCGCTTCACTATCTGATGAATACATTGAATCCGCGCAGATCGATGGAGGAGGACACATCAGGATCTTCACCTCAATCCTGCTTCCGCTCGTTCGTCCAGCCATCGCTACCTATGCCATTTTGCGGTTCATCTGGACCTGGAATGACTTTCAGACGCCGCTGGTATTTCTAAACAGTAAATCCCTATTCACATTACAGCTTGGAATGAATGCTTTTGCAGATCGCAATGGAGCCTTTTATTCCCTAATTATGGCTGCTTCTGTCTCCGCCATCGTACCGCTGCTGATTATATTTATTGTGGGTCAGAAGCAAGTCATCGATGGAATAGCCATGGGGGGGGTGAAGGGATGATGAAGAGATGTTGTAGTCCAAATGCCCGGTAAGCCGAAGTATATAATGAGGAGAAGAAGGTGAACTGTAGGGTCGCAGCTTTAGCATGGGAGAATATCAACTATAAGGGGTGTTATTAATGAAGAAGAATATGTTTATGCTCGTATTGATTAGCGTGCTTCTTGTCGTCTTGGCAGGCTGTGGAAATTCGGCATCCAATACCAATAATGCTTCCCCCAATAGCAGCGCTAGTAGCGAACCAGAGGCGACTGGAGAATCTCCAGCTACTGCAGAACCCGTGACAATCAAGGTGGCACATTGGTCACCAGAGGCGGATATTACACCCATTTTGGAGGCCTATGAAGCACAGCATCCAAACGTCACACTAGAGTATGTTGAACTCTCTGACAGCGGTGATTCGGTGGCGGGGATGAAGAAGCTGGATCTGCTTGTCGCTTCCGGCGAAGATCTGGATGTGGCATTTATGCCTGGAGCAACGGATTACTCGCAGCGCGCTGGACTCGGCCTGATGACTCCCCTGAATGACCTGATCGCTAAAGAAGGCATTACCTTGTCAGACGAATATTCGATAGATCCTACTATAGACGGCAATATCTATGCACTCCCCGATACGCTGGAGAATTATTTTGTCCTCTTGAATAAAGATAAGCTGGATGCGGCCGGGTTAGCGGTTCCAACCGAATGGACTTGGGAAGAATATCTCGAATATGCGAAGAAACTGACCAGCGGATCAGGACCTTCCAAGACGTATGGCACTTATTTTCACACTTGGGCAATGTACTGGGAACTGGCGCTCATTAACCAAGCGAAGAACAATAATCTGGTTAATGAGGGTACGGTAAATATTGATAGTCCCGAAATCCGGCAATCGCTGGAGCTGCGTTCGAAAGCTGAACAGGATCAAATCGCGGTACCTTATGCCGACACGATTTCCCAGAAACTTGCTTACCGCTCAGAATACTTCACCCAACATGCTGCGATGATCGTTACGGGGAACTGGATGATCGGTTCAGCCGGCGGCTCGGAGGAGTTCCCAGCTACGTTTACGACCGCGTTCGCTCCGATGCCATCGAATGCAAGTGGACAACCGTCGGGTGTCAGTATTGCAAATGGCAACTATGTAGGTATTCTGGATAAAACTAAACATCAGCAAGAGGCGTACGATTTCATTCGCTGGTATTCTACAGAAGGTGAACAAATGCAAAATGTATACTCCGCATGGAAAAAGCAGGATGTAGATAAATTCATCGCCAGCGTCAAAGAAACGGCCCTTAGCCCTGATAAAATTGATGCCGATTCTCTTGCTTTTGTAATCAAGAATGCTCTCCCGGCACCGCTTAGTGTTCCGCCTACCTATCAAGGGGAACTGGAAGAAGCTTTTACTAAAGAAACAGAATTGTACATCCTTAAGCAACAGGATTTGGAAACGACGATAAAGAACGCACAACAAGGGCTACAAAAAATTGTGGATGCGAATAAGTGAGTAAGAAACAATAACGATATTTGTCGAATACAGCGGCGAATGGATATTCTACAAGGCGGAAAGCTGATATGATAGAGACAACGACCCAGAAGTTAGGGGAGTGACTCCGCCAAGCCTGCAAGAGGTCCTATGCGGCCGTGTCGGCAAAAACGGAGAAAACTCCCTTTCTCTTTTAGATGGTGAAGGGAGGAATGCCGGTGCTTCCAAGACGCTGGAAACTCGGTTTTCGTAATAAGCTTCTCGTGGCTGCGCTACTCTGTCTGTTCGTTCCCGCCTCTATTACCCTTTACATCGAAAACTCCTATACCGAGCATATTCTTCGCTCCCAGGTCATCAAGAACGAGCACCGATCTCTGGAACAGGAGAGTATGTATATCTCCAATCTGCTAAGTAATATGGTACTCGTCTCGAATTATATTCAATTTGATTCCGGCATTAATCTCATTCTGAAAGAGAATTGGCAGCGCAGCAAGCTGCATCAATTCGATCCCGTAAACAGTCTGTTGGAGTTCAAGGAAGTTACCAAGAAACTCGAAAATGTCACCACCATGATGGAAAAAACCTATGTCACCGTTCTGACTTCGGACGGGCAATCGTTCACGAATTACTCCTATGCTGACTTTGACGTCAATGCACTGCTTCACCAGCCCTGGATGGACAAGGTGCGGGAGCAATCAGCTTTTGTTCTGTACTGGGCAGGGGTTCTGGATAATTATATCCCTGCAGAAACGCGCAACAGTCCTCAGGTGTTAACGATAGCCCGCAATCTGAAGTTATCTTCGAACACGACCTATGCTTATATAGTTGTCAGTATTGCCGAAAGCCGGATCAGCCAGATCTTTAGTGGTGATCAGCGCGGGCAGCAGACGTTGTTAATCGGACCTGACGGAATGGTTATGGCTTCACAGGATAAAACTCTGCTTGGACAACCCTTTGCGTTGGCGAAAGAACTGGAGAGTAGCGGGGATACGGGTTTTATCAGCTATCAGGATGAACAATATTTACTCAGTAGCGAAGAGCTTCCTTATGGGGGTTATCGGATCGTCAGTACAGTGCCTTATCGCGAAGCGGTCAAACAAATTAGTGCGACACGTCGCTGGAGTTCGGGCGTTCAGATTGTACTGGGGGCTTTTTTTCTATTAATTCTAGTAGCGTTGGTCCGTCAATTTACGAAGCCGGTGATTCGGCTCGACATGGTAGCAGCACGTGTGGAAAAGGGTGAGCTTGGCATTCGTTCCGGTATTCGTGGATATGATGAAATCGGACGACTCGGCAAGTCTTTTGACCATATGCTGGATCGGGTAGAGAAAATGATTATTCAGATCAAGGTCGAGCAGTCGCAGAAGCGTAAAGCGGAGCTGGCTATGCTGCAATCACAGATTAACCCGCATTTTCTGTTCAATATTCTCAATTCCATTCGCCTGCGCATCATGATGAAGGGGGACGAAGAGAACGCGGAGCTATTGTTCGCCTTATCCAAGCTCTTACGCATGACTATCCAGCAGCGCGATGAATACACCACATTGCATGATGAACTGCATATTATCAGCAGCTACGTAGAATTATTGAATTTCCGTCAGGCTGGTGAGGTGAAGCTGGAAACGGAATGTACTTCGGCAAGTCTTAGCGTCATTATTCCGCGATTTTTGTTGCAGCCAGTCATTGAGAACGCTTATATTCACGGGCTGCATCAAGAGAGCGGTACGCTCCGTATTCGGACTTGGAATATGGACCATCAATTATCGATTCAGATTGAGGATGATGGTCAGGGGATGGATGAAGCAACCTTACTTAGGCTTCGGACTGAAATGGCCTCAACCGGGCATACAGCTGACGAGGCGATGTTAAATAGCCGTCTTGCCCATATTGGGCTTTCCAATGTATATGAACGTCTTTATCTAACCTATGGCACCTCCTTTCAAGTAAGTATTGACAGTGTACCTGGGGGAGGCACCACTTTTCTGTTTGTACTTCCGGATGAAATCCAGAGTCAAGGTTATGAAAGGGAAAGTGGAGACGATGTATAGCGTGATGTTGGTAGACGATGATTACCCCGTTCTGGAATTTCTCTCGGCCATGATTCCATGGACTGAATTGGGACTTACACCTCATTCCGTCTGCAAGAATGGACGGATTGCGCTGGAGAAGGCGCAGGAAAGTATGCCGGACATTGTGATTACAGATATCGGGATGCCTTATATGGATGGAATTGAATTGATACGTGAGCTTAGGCAGTTGGACGGAGACCCGCGTGTGGTCGTATTATCCTGCATGGATGATTTCACCTATGCGCAGCAGGCCGTGAAACTGATGGTCAATGACTATATTCTGAAAGAAACCATCAGCAAGGAGATGATAGTTAACCTGCTGCAGGGAATCAGCCATGATTTGATGCGCAGGGATGAAGAGGCGGCGCAAACACTCAAATGGAAGGGGATGGCTGAGAATCAAAAAGCATTGCTGAAGCAAAGTGTGTTGCAGCGAGTCGCTAATAAGGAAATCCCTTACACGGAGTGGAGAGTGGATGCGGAGGAGCTCGGCCTCACTCTGGAGCAATCAGGGAGTATTGCCGTGCTCTGCCGGATCGTTGGGTATGAAGAGGAGAATGGAAGGCAGGGAGATCTTAGCATCCTTCAGCTCCTTGAAGCAGCCATTGCTGATGTGTTTCAGAACAGTGGTGGTACAGTATGTTTGCCGCATGGTCCCCGGGATGTTGTGCTTGTGTTTCCTTATGACAACATACTTGGTGATGATTCTACACAGGTAGCTAAGCTTGGAAAGCTGCGGGCTGTTCTTCAACAATCACCTGATGTAATCGTCTCTTTTCAGTATTTGCGTATTCCTGCAGGGATAGAGTCATTCCGAGAGGGCATTGGCCATTTATTGTCTGTGGGCTCAGAGAATGCTTTCTATCTGCAAGACGGTGATATTCTTAATCTGTTGCAGGTTCATCCCTTCACAGAAGAAGATTTATTCCTGCATTACCCCGAGGCAGCTCAGGAAATCCGTGAGGCGTTCCTCGAAGAATCGGCAGATCGCCTGAATGAGCTTCTGGAGAAGTGGATGCTCTTTGTCCGTGAGCGACGCTTCACTCCCCGGCTGGTCAAGGATTGGACACTCAAGCTGTTGTATGACAATCAGATGCGACTGCAGGCCCGCCAACAGTTCCAATCTACCTTCTCATTGGAGATTCTGCACGATACCATCGCCAGTATTGATCATATCCATACACTCGAAGGCTGGGCCGTTCGTTTTTTCCAGGAGCGTCTACCTTTTATTCGTGAAATTTACCAGCAAACACGCCGGGAAGAGATCAAGAAGGTTAAGCTCTACGTCGATCGGCATCTGAATAAAAAGATTACGCTGGAGGAAGTTGCCGAATATACTCATTTAAATTCCAGTTATTTCAGCCGTTTATTCAAAAAAGAAACCGGGATGAGCTTTATCCACTATGTGACGCATACCAAGATGGAGCATGCCAAGGAGCTGCTTGACCAGTCCACCAAAAGCGTAGAGTATGTTGCCGAACAACTCGGCTATGAGAACAAGAGTTATTTCACTAAATTGTTCAAAATCCATACCGGTTCTACCCCCGGTGAGTTTCGTGGAGAATAAAGGGAGGCACTGCTTATGATCAAAGATACAGCTATCCATACTGAAATGGCCGATTCACTGCTAGTGCGCGTTTATGCGAATAGACAGGCGCTCGGCGAAGTTGCTGGAATGGAAGCCGCGATCGCCATTCGGGCGTTGTTAGCCTCCAAAAGAAATGTCAGAATTATTTTTGCTGCTGCACCTTCACAAAATGAGTTTCTTGACACGCTCGCGCTTGCCCCGGACATCGATTGGACAAGAATCACCGCCTTCCATATGGATGAATACATCGGTCTACCGACAGGAGCACCACAGTTGTTTGGTACCTATCTGCGGGAGCGATTGTTCAATAGGGTTCAGCCTGGTGTAGTGCATTATATCCAGCCCGACGGGGATCTCAATGGGGAATGTATGCGTTACGGCGAATTGCTGGCCGAAGCGCCTATTGATATAGTCTGTCTGGGCATCGGAGAGAATGGACATCTGGCCTTTAATGATCCGCCTGTAGCTGATTTTCATGATCCCTTGCTAGTAAAGGCTGTGACGCTTGATTCTGCCTGTCGGGAGCAGCAGGTGAATGACGGATGTTTTGCAACGCTAGACTCGGTTCCCTTGCAAGCGTTGACGCTGACGATCCCCACACTGCTATCAGCTAAATGGCTGTTCTGCATGGTGCCTGGCAGCTCGAAACAAAATGCGATAGCCCGTACACTACGTGATCCGATCTCCACGGATTGCCCTTCTACTATTCTGCGTACTCATGCGGACTGCAGGTTATTTATAGACACGGATTCGTATGGGAGCTCAGATTCGGATTGACATCTAACTAGCAACAGCGTAACGCTTGAAAGCCAAGCGTTACGCTGTTGTGCGCCTTAATAAAAGGTAACCTCATTCTTGAGGTTTATATAATATAGGCAGCTCCTTCATCTACTCGGAAGTGGGATTTTTTGACGTTCCTTCAGAAGACAAGAGGTGTCCTCCAAAGCCATTGGCTAGCAGGGCATCTTTTTACTATATTGAGAAGGAGATGTTGTTGTAGGCTGTTCACAAATTGAATACATAATATTTACGTTTTTCATACAAAACTGTGCAGAGTATTTAATATCCGGCTTCTACAATCAAGGTAATGGTAGAAAGTACCTATTGTATTTTGAGAACTTATATGGAGGATGATACGTTTGAAGGTTAACTTCTTACACCTTTCTATGAAATGGAAGCTGATATTAAGCTTCGCTGCTGTCACTCTCTTTTTCATGGGAGTGGCCATTTACCAGGGTCATAAAATAAATCAGGTTGAAGTTTCGATGGAAACGCAAAAGGCGGAGATGGAAAAAAGAATTACCGTTTCCACGATTACTCAGCTACTGCAGGAATTGAATAGTGTAGAAACCTCGCTTGCTGAATCCAGTGATCTGGAGTTCGCCGATTCGTTCAAGGACAAGCAAAAGCAGCTGGTTACGGAGCTGAGCAAATTGGGATTTGAGGAGAATTCGTCAGAGTCCAAGGAGTTGGAACTTTTGCGAAGTCAGGTTGGAGAATATACAGGATTTTTTGACACATTAGTTAAGACCATGGAAGATGAGAATCTGGACCCGATGACCGTTCTGGAACAAATTGACGATGTACATACAAAGGCATTGGCTTTGAATACAGCTATGCTAAAGACCAACGAGCAATTATATACCGCGGCAGCGGAGAACGCCCAGCAAGCGCAGGATTATTCCTTTCTACTCTTAAATCGTACATCCTCAGTTGTAGTATACGCAGCGGGGTTCGTATTTCTGTTCACACTTATTATTGCCTGGATGCTGATCCGTTCCTTTCTTTCTCCAGTCAAAAAACTACAAGCGGCGCTGCTCAAAATTTCCGAAGGCGATTTGCGCCAGCAGATCAATTCACCGTATAACGATGAATTAGGTACGCTCAGTCATCATTTTGACCATATGGTGGAGCGGGTACGTGCCATGCTTCAACAAACGCAGACCGTTGCTTCATCGCTGGCCTCGTACTCGGACTCTTTTCAACAATCCTCATCCATTACCGCTCATACCAATCTGGATATTGTAAGGACGATACAGGAGATTTCCGTTGGCGCAGAGCAGCAGGCTGGACAATCCGAACAAAGTGCGATTCTGATTCAGCAACTCGAACGGGAAGTCAATGAGATTACCGAGTATACTGAAGTGATGCTATTGACCAGCAAAACAGCCAATCATAACACTCGCCAAGGATCTGCGGCCGTTATCGCCTTGCGTGAGGTATCAGAGCAATCCAGTCAATCCGTAGACAAAGTTTATAATGCTCTGAATAAGCTGGTAGGGCAATCCAAGGATATCTCCAGAATTACAAATTCGATTACGGAAATCTCACAGCAGACGAATATTCTGTCTCTGAACGCTGCGATTGAAGCGGCACGGGCAGGAACCTACGGCAAAGGGTTTGCTGTGATTGCGGATGAGGTCAGACAATTGTCAGACCAAACGAAGAATTCAACGGTGCATATCAGCAAGATTATCAGTGAATTGCAGGAAGGCATGGCTGAATTCCAGAGCAATATGCTGGAGACGAAAGAGAATTTGGAAGAGCAGGAGCATAAGGTGGCCGAGACCCTTTCATCTTTTGCTGCGATCGACCATTCCATTGCCGAGATAAGCAAGCAGATCGGACAAATTCACGATAAAGTGGATATGACCCAGACGATGAATACGAAGCTTGCCGAGTCCGTTCATTCCGTTGCTGCCATTGCTGAGGAGACGGCGGCGGGAGTTCAAGAGGTCAACGCCTCCAGTATGCAGCAGGATAACGCTATTCGCGATATTGCCCGACAAGCCGTGGAAATCAATGAAATTTCACAAAAATTGTTCCAGGAAATCAATATATTCAAGATTAGTGAGGATACAGAAGTAGAGCTAACAGTCGAAGCTGCTTCCAGTTCGAACCCTGTTGAGCTGCAGGAGGCGGATACGGTTGCCATTGAACCCTTTGAACCCACTGAACCCACTGTCGCACAGCCCACTGTCGTTCAACCCGCTGGCGAGGCCCCTTCCGTAGAGAAGGCAGCAGAAAAGACAGCAGAGAAGGCAGTTGAAAAGGAAGTTGAACGGGAATATGCAGAAGCAACAGCCTAATCGATAGGACATTAAGCAGCGAACCTCATCTCGATTTCGGTGCCACTGCGTCCTGCTGCTGTGAATCCGCTACGCTGTGGTGCTTGCAAGTACCCAATAGAAGCAATATTCTTGTCTGCTTCTTCCAGCCAGATCAGCTCGAGCAATGCAGGAATCTGCCCCTCCTCATAGGCAAAAGCCAGAGCTTTCAAGTAAGCGCGGAATCCTGCTTCAAGTGGTATAGGAGGTCCATCTGCTGTAAGCTCTTCTCTGACAATCGGCAATGCTTGCCGAGCCCGATGAAGGGCAGCTTTTACAGCACCCTCTGTAGTCTTCAATAGTTCAGCTGTCTCCATAGCAGAATATCCAAGGACATCACGCAATAGGAAAACGGATCTTTGCAGCGGAGACAAATGGTTGAGCAAAGCTTGGAAGGCGATTTCGGTTTCCAAAGGAACGATATTTGCTGCTGCGGTCTTCTCGGGCTGCTGCTGCTCCAGAAGCCGGAAGTAGAGGGTTTTTCTCCGCGTGATGTCAATCCAGGTGTTCTTGGCAATCCGCAGCAGCAGAGCTTCCACATTCGGATTCTCGGAGATATTCTGCGTCCCGAACACTTTTATCCAGGTATCCTGTGCCAGATCCTCAGCATCCCAGCTGGAGCCGGTCAATGAGCGGCAATACCGGTTCAGGGTAGCCTGCAGTGTCTTCATACGATGCTCATCCAGCTTATTTTCAATGTTAGTTTCATCAAGAATTATCAATGTATCAATCTCCTTTACGGTGATTTCTTCTCTATTACTGCCTACTGTATAAACGAACGAAGAGTTGTAATGGATACGCGCTCTCCGCAAATTATTTAAGAATATGTCCTGCGTATCTTTTGTACTCCTTAGACCGTTTACAGGGTAAGAATGCAGAATTCACCTATAGGAGGCAATATACAATGAGTATTATTCCTTATGTTATTGAGCAGACCCGTCAAGGCGAACGATCGTACGATATTTATTCCAGGCTGTTGAAAGACCGGATTGTATTCGTGGGAGCAGCCATTGATGATCAACTGGCTAACAGTATTATTGCCCAGCTGCTATTCCTGGCGGCGGAAGAGCCGGATAAAGAAATTCATATGTATATCAATAGTCCGGGAGGCTCCACGACTGCAGGCTTTGGCATATATGATACGATGCAGTTGATTAAACCGCAAGTGAACACGATCTGTACAGGTTTTGCAGCTTCCTTCGCTTCACTGCTATTGTTGGCTGGAGCGAAAGGCCTGCGCTATGCACTGCCTAACAGCGAGATTATGATTCATCAGCCGCACGGTGGCGCGCAGGGGCAGGCTAGTGATATTGCCATCAGCGCAAGGCGGATTCTGCAGGTGCGGGCCAAGATAGTCCAGATTACTGCGGAACGAACAGGGCAGTTGGAAGAGAAAGTGGAGAAAGATATGGATCGGGATTATTTCATGTCTGCCCAGGATGCACTGGAATATGGAATAATCGACAAGATCATCACGAAAATGTAGTGCAAAAAGAAACCTCTCCTGTCAAATGGCTGCTCTTGCTTCCATTTTACAAAGGAGAGGTTTCTTTGGTATTTCGGTGTTCGGATGCAGTTACTTGTCTTTCGCTTCATCCTTCGCCAAATCCGGCAACTGTAAAATATAACTATTGGACATATTCAGCAGCCGATCTACAGCGTTAAATTGTGCCTCTGTAGAACCGCCTTTGGTGATAGAGTTGTCAATCAGGTTGTAGTTGGTTCCATCCTCGTACGAAACACCGGTCAAGTACATGCTCGTATCGTTGACGAAGGACCCGCTAGGCAGAAAGTGTCTAATAGGAAGCAGATTGGTATGCTGGTTCAGAAGGTCTTCACCGAAATGGAGCTGGTCCTTGACGGAAATCCCTAATAAATTTGCCACCGTTGGTAAGATGTCGATATGTCCACCCGTTTGGCTGAATACAGCAGGTTGAACGGCACCTGGAGCATGGACCACGAATGGTATGTTGAACATGTCGGTATACCCATACTCACGGCCAACCATTTCTTTCATCAGATCTTTTTCATCGCCACTAAGGGAATAGAGCGGCAAGCCTTGATGATCACCATAAAATGCAATCACACTGTCGTCCCATAATCCGTTACTTTTCAAACCGTCCAGAAATTGTCCCATTGCATAATCGGCATAATTCTGGGCTTGAATATAGTCGCCGACCAAGGTGCCTTCATAGCGCTCAGGCAGCTTTATTTTGAATTTGGACTCTGGTAGCCGGTAAGGATGATGCGCACTCATGGAGATGACCATGGCATAGAAGGGATCAGCCTGGGCATCTAATTTAGCGAGCTCGGGAACCGTCTTGGCAAACAGCACCTCGTCAGAAGAGCCAAAAGCGATATGATCGTCATCGCCATAGAAGGACTGGTCATAATATTTGTCAAAACCAATAGCTTTATAAAGGGCCACACGGTTCCAGAACTCTACGCTGTTTGTGTGGAACGTAGCTGTTTGATAACCATTCGCTTGCATCAATTTCGGCAGGCTGGGCAGCGCTTTATCCATATACTTGGAAGAGGTTGCCGCCTCATGATGTGGAACATAGAGTGAAGTATTTACCACAAATTCTGCATCTGAGGTGGTTCCCTGTCCGGCATTTGAATAGAAGTTATCGAAATAATATTCATTCTTAACCAGCTTATTCATATTCGGGGTAATTTCCTGCCCGTCAATGGTAAGGCCAATCAGGAAGTTCTGGAACGATTCCATTTGTACTATAATCAGGTTCTTGCCTTTGTCGGCTTCCCAGTATAGTGGAGACTCAGGCTCAGTGATCCCTTTAAGTTCATTGACAGAACTCTGGGAGATATCCTTGCTATCGATGATCTCTTCATCTTCAGTACTATCAGCAAAGATGGTATATACCTCGTAACTCAGCAGGCCCATGCTTTCCGCTTTTTTATTCTCATTCATACTGGCATGATTAGGCCAAATATTAAACATGCAGAGCGCGAACGATATGCTGATAATCCCGAACAAAGCAGGACGATTCATATGGCGGTTGATGCCACGTTCTTTCCAGGTAGCAATATATTTGGGGCGGAACATGTAACACATAAAGACAACAATATCGACGAAAATAAATAGATAATAGGGATCTAGCAGAGAATAGGTGCTTTCTCCAA
The DNA here is from genome assembly GCF_009664975.1 of Paenibacillus monticola. Lineage (GTDB taxonomy): Bacteria > Bacillota > Bacilli > Paenibacillales > Paenibacillaceae > Paenibacillus_AQ > Paenibacillus_AQ monticola. Next base: position 709,230 of record NZ_WJXB01000002.1, on the reverse strand, counting down.
CTTGGGTAACTTTACCAGCTTGCTCCAAGGCATGATAGGTAACGATGACGCCGTAATATTTGTAATACATGAGGACAGCAAAATAAATCAGAGTAATAAAAAGGTTGGCGATCATGTAATACAGAAACTTACGCTTGGAGGCCATCCATTCAATTAAGCCAAACACGACAATGAAGAATGGAATCTCCGTAAGCAGCATGCTCCATGTGGGACCATCGCTAAAGACGACGAACCAGGCCACAGCACTCTTCAGCAACAGAATAAAGCTAAATACTAGAATAGGTTTGTTTCTTATATCGAATCTTTGTTTCATAAAATTTTCCATCCTCCTTTGCGCTAACACATGAAGACACCGGATGTACCTTCTATATTGCAATAAAATTCAAAAATGCGCCGAAAGTAATTATGCTCCGGAAGTTGTAATGTGTCAAAGGCAAAAAGGAGGTAAATAACGCAGTAAAAGGCGGTAAATGACAGTTTAATGGTAATAATCGGCATCTATCGTGCATGTGCAATATTAGGTATTTATTAAGCTTTAGAAGAAGCTAGTGAATAAGCAGGATCGGTCCGATGCACTCCTTTAGGCTGATAGCCCAGGGAATAACTGATACCGCAAATATCTGCTAAAAGGTAAATAATACTTAGCCACATTTCCGTTCCTTGCAGCCCTGTATTCTGCGTCTGCGTCAAATGAAAGCTAAAACCTCGCTCGTTGACCCAGTTGTTCAGTATCACCACAAGTTGATTTTCCGCCCAATAGATGATTTCTGCTTTACGGTAATTGGTCTGCTTCAGGCAGAGCCATAAAGGATGGGCTACATCAAGGATGTTGCAGGCGTTCAAACGGTTCTCCCCGAAGAACTTGCGATTCCGGCTGTGAGCAAGAATAGTATCGATAGCCTGCTCTGGGTAGGGCAAAGGAATGCCAAATTGGGCGTAAGTAGCGCGAGTCAGCCGATAAAATCCGTTAACGGGCTGCAGCCAGCCGTCTTCTGCGCTAGGGGAACCCCATAGGCCAGAGTGTGCATCGCAATGCGTCTGCAACCAGCCGAATAGATCATCAGGGCGTTTCCGGGATTTGAAATGCAGCAGATTATGATAGATTCCTGTTGCATAGCAGTCAATCCAATCCCCACAGCCCCACGCTTCATGGCTCCAAGGCATCGCATCCAAGTGCTGAAATAAAGTTTCTGTGCTCATCTGCTCCACTACCTGAATGGGATGGAGCAAGGAATCCCCTAGCACTTCGAGTGCATAGCCTACCGCCAGTAGATGATAGCGGGCTAAATGATCCGACAACAGCTCCGGTTTATATACCTCTGGTGCGGGGAGAGACCAGGGATCGGGAAGTAGACCTGTGGCGATATCCTGAAAGCCCTGCAGTTTAGTAATTAGTTCTTCACGGGTCCAGCCGGGCGGCAAGCTGCCGAACATGGCCGCAATCTCGATAGCATCACAATACGCACGGACGGTTCGTTTGAAATTCGGCTGCTGATCCTGAACAAAACTTTCGTGTTCACTGGATACTGAATAATGCTGGAGCAAAGGAATCAATTGTTCGCGAGCTTGCTCGCCAAAGATCTGCAATTTTTGTTCCAAGGTTTGTTCGTTCAACGTGGGCTCCTCCAGCTTCTTTGGGAAGTGTGACCCAGGTTCAGCAGGAAGTCTGCTGCGGATCAGTTTGGCCGGATTCCCTCCAATTACACTATAAGCAGCTACATTCTTTGTTACTATTGAACCTGCCGCTATGATGCTGTGAGCACCAATATGTACACCGTCAACAATGACCGTGTGGGCTCCAATCCACACATCATCCCCGATCTCGATCCCCTTAGAAGTTGACGGCTGCTGAAAAATAGGGATCTGAGTAGACGCGTGACCATGATTGAATCCATAGATACTGACATGCGAAGCAATTCTCACACCATCGCCCATCGTGATTGTCCCAGTGATAATACAATAACTATTAATAGAACAATCTTTGCCCATGGTAAGCGTAGTATTGCGGATTAGTGCGCCTCCGGCAATATAACTGCGGTCCCCCATCTGTAGCCTATCCGGGAAAACCACTGCTTGTGGTGACACGAAACTATCTTCGCCAAAGCAACATGTATATTTGGCTGCAAGCTGCTGTTGATGAAGGGTCTGTTCCGCTCTGTCCTGAGCTGTTTTTTCAATCCATGGCATGTAATCCAATTCCTGAATGTGGGGTCGATCTTGCACTGTCATAAAGAGTCTCCTCCCTAACGGTTCGATTTTGTTATCAGTTTATCAGCCACGCTAAGGAATAAACATGGCAATATGAACACGAATAGCTTGTCAAAAACGCTTCTGAATTCTATGCTTTATTCATCTGTAGTTGAATAGATTATAAGGAGCCTGTCCATGGAGGAGACACTGCAAGATCTCGCCATTCAGATTGACTGGATTCATGATAAACACACATTGCCGGACTGGAAAGATAACCGCCATAACATTGACGTTCACAGCTTTTACTGGATTCATGAGGGGAAAGGAACCTTTTGGACAGAGAAAGAAATCAGCGTAGAGGCAGGAACCCTTTTTTATTTGCAGCCAGGTCTTCCCATGGAGATGGAATCCGACCCACACTATCCTCTGCGTATTACAATGGTGCTAGTATCGCTGTTTAGCACTTTAAAGACTACTCCTGATCAATTGGGGCTGAGTCTACTAGGTCTGCTACCGTTACCATTTATGTTGAAACCCGGGGAAGAACTGGCGGATCAATATGAGGTTTTATTTAAAAAATTAACTAGAATTTGGGTGCCTGGTCAGTTTGCAAGTGACCTAATGACCAAGGCGCTTCTGTATGAGCTCTTGTATAAAATGCTGCAAACTAATGAATCTGCCAAGTCAGATAGAGGGTTAGGTTATGACCTGTTCCTGCAGGTAAAAGATGAGTTGGAAAGGAATTATGGCGAGCCCCTGCGGTTTCTTGAGCTGGCTGAACGGTATAAGATATCCACCTCGTATTTGCGAAGCCTGTTTCAACAGTACCTTCATATGAGTCCTAAAGCCTATTTAAGCGAAATTCGCCATGAGCACGCCAAGAAGCAGCTGCTGTATACCAGCCTGAATATGAAGGAAATTGCCCAGAGCTGTGGTTACAGTGATGAATTTCATTTCAGCAAAAGCTTTAAGCAGCACAGTGGCGTACCGCCGACAGCATTGCGACGTTCCTAGCAGAATATTACTTCAGTTCACTCTCAGTACATATAGGAGTGTTACTATGCAGTTAATAGAAGAGATAGACAGATAATAGGAGCTGGAGGAATAGTTATGAAGTTATTAGAAATCAAACACCTGAATAAATCATACCGGATTGCTGGAAAAGAAAAGGTGTCGGTGCTTAGAGACGTGAATCTGGATTTTGAAAGTGGTGAATTTGTCTCCATTCTTGGAGAATCCGGTTCGGGCAAATCAACCTTAATGAATATTATCGGTGGGATGGACTCTGATTACGAGGGCGATGTAATTGTACAGGGGAAGACGCTTCGAGGCATGAAGGAAAATGAAATTGATGCTTATAGAAAAGATAAAATTGGTTTTATATTTCAAAGCTTCAATCTGATTCCTCATTTGTCCGTGCTGGATAATGTGATGATTGCGATGCAAATGACGGATAGCAGTATGAAGGAACGGACAACACGCGCGAAGGAAATTTTGACGGACATTGGTTTGAAAGATCACCTGCATAAACGTCCTAACCAGCTGTCTGGTGGGCAGAAACAGCGTGTAGCTATAGCCAGAGCGTTATCTAATGATCCGGATATTATTCTGGCAGATGAACCAACAGGTTCGCTCGATCAGGATACCAGTGAACAAATCCTTGAATTACTGGATTCGATTGCGAAAAAAGGCGTGCTTATTATTACAGTCACCCATTCGCAGAGAGTAGCAAACTTTGGGAGCCGGATTGTTTTGGTGGAAGATGGTTGCATTAAAGAAGAACAGAATCTGAAAGAGCGGTATATGGCAGTAAAAGAGTCGGAAGAGAAAAAAGGTAAAAATTTAAGCTTTGCCGCTTCTTTTAAACTGGCGATCGATAATATGACCTTAAATGCAAAGCGGAATATTCTTGTAGCTACAGGTGGAGCGATCGGGATTTTAAGTGTGGTTCTAATGTTGTCCTTAGGCAATGGTGTAACAGGCTATTTGAATGATGAGATCAATTCAAGCTTGAACCCGCTGCTAGTTGATGTGGTGAAGCAGACTGCTGTTGAGGGCGAAGCGAAAATGGAAAACCGGGGTCCTAATCAACAGACAGCAACCGAGCCGCTTACCGAGCAGGATTACGATGTAATTAGCAGCATAAAAAATGTGGATAGAGTCGAAAAGATAACAACAATTACAGGGAAGAGCAATGTTGTCTTCAATGATAAGAGCCAAGAGCTCTCATCACTTGGAACTGTAACCGATTCAATTAAAGCAGCAGATATCAAGCAAGGAGCACTACCTGCTGAGAATGAGGTGCTTCTGACAGCCGATTTTGCCAAGAAATTGAGTTCTGAAGCTACCTATACATCACTTGTGGGGAAAAAAGTAAACTTATATATTAATGAAATGAATGAACAGAATCAGCCGGTTTCCGTTGCTGCAGAATTAGTTGTATCAGGGATCTATGAGCAGGCCGACCGTGGTCCTATAAGTGGATCTAACGCATATCTTGCTTATGCAACTCTGGATAAGGCCTTTAGTAAACAATCTTTAAGCTTACTACCTAGTCAATTAAATGCGTATGCCGCAAATATCGATGATGTCGAGGGAATTAAAGCTGCGGTAGGAGAAGCAGGATTCACTAGCTCACCAATAGCCAGTATTATGGAACGGATTACGACATACTTGAAAATGGCTTCTTGGGTATTATCAAGTATCGCAGGTATTTCTCTGCTTGTATCGGGAATAATGATTCTAGTAGTTCTCAATATTAGCGTTGTGGAACGGACCAGAGAAATCGGGATTTTGCGGGCTATAGGTGCCCGAAAGAAAGATATCCGCCGAATTTTCTTCTCAGAATCGGCACTATTGGGTTTGTTCAGTGGAGTAATTGCTGTTGGTGCTGCGTGGGGAATTAGCATCCTCTTAAATAATATTATGGTCAATAGCTTTGGTGTTGGGCTGATTCTGCTAACTCCGCAATATATGCTGTTTGGCTTAGTCGTGAGTACATTAATCAGTGTGATCGCCGGAGTGATGCCTTCCTCTAAAGCAGCTAAATTGGACCCGATGGAATCCTTGCGTTACGAATAATGGATAAAAATACATTGTTCAGCATGCGTTGAGTCATATCAGCAATTTTTCTACTGTGGTATCTTTGAAGTTGTAACTCCTTCCGAGTTCTATCAATTAAAGGTCCATATAAACAGTGAAGAGGTGCTTTATTGAATTTTCCAAGCATACAATTTGGACGTATTAAATCCAGGGTTCCTATTATTCAAGGCGGTATGGGTGTGGGTATTTCCCTTAGCGGTCTTGCCGCTGCTGTTGCTAATGCTGGTGGTATTGGGACGATTTCCGGGACGGGTATTTCCACTGAAGAACTGAGAAGACATATTCGAGAATCAAGAGAACTCTCTAAAGGGATTGGATATATCGGCGTAAACGTATTGTTTGCGATGAAGGATTTTGCCGAGAAGATGAAAGCTGCTTTGGAAGAAAAAGTGGATTTCATTATTTCAGGCGCCGGAATTTCCAGAGATATGTATGCCTGGGGGAAAGAGCACGGCACACCGGTGATTTCCATTGTTTCATCGGCTAAGCTTGCTCGAATCTCCGCCAAACTTGGTGCTTCGGCAGTTGTGGTAGAAGGCTTTGAAGCCGGCGGACATCTGGGTACAGACAGATCCATGTTTGATATTCTGCCGGAAGTGGTAGAGGCGGTTAATATTCCGGTCATTGCTGCTGGAGGTATTCTGACAGGGGAAGATGTGGCCAAAGCACTGCGAATTGGCGCTTCCGGTGTGCAGATGGGTACCCGGTTTGTAGCTAGTAATGAATGTGATGCGCCATTATCCTTCAAGCAGAGGTACGTAGATGCTCAGCAAGGCGATACCGTCTTGGTGAAATCTTCAGTAGGATTGCTGGGCAGAGCGATTAGAAATGAGTTCACTGATCTGCTCAGCAATGATGCCAAAGTCAGAATAGCCAAGTGCAACGATTGTCTCAAAGTGTGTTCACATCGTTTCTGCACGATGGAATCCTTGCTCACCTCACTTCGAGGGGATGTACACAATGGCTTGGTGTTTGCCGGGTCCAGAGTACATGAGATTAAAGAGATTTTGCCTGTGCAGCAAATTATCGATAATATTATGAAGGAATACCAAAGAGCGGCTATTCCGGTGGGTTAGCGTTCTCTCTGCAAATGAATAAGAAACACTGAAACGGCAGCGATGTCCTTTCAGTGTTTTTTTTTGGTTATCATAATCCGATAAATTTGGTGGATACTAATGTGATGAGTTTAGTCTTGGGCGAGTAATTCGAGTGATTTTTGAATATTTCGTATGAAGTCTATCTCTGCTGTGATACAATAGTCTAGTTGTCCTAGTCTATAATGATGAGCTGATCTGCAGGCTAGGGATTAACAGATAAACAAGTGAAAAACAAAGGATTTCAGTGTATTTGCATGCATAACAGAGTATTAACAGGAAAATCAGGAGAATTTACACAAAGGATATCATTTTTTGTCGTTTTTTATTGATTTCTTAGAAATCTTTCTGTATAATCAGCCTTGTTGATTTTGCAAATGGAATTTTAGACTCTGCTTACGATGCGGGTTTTGCGAAGTATTCATAAGAAGCATATGCTAACAAAACTTAAGACAATGCTTACGAAGTAGTTTTGCGAAGTAATTTCTTGAGTAGCATATGCTAACAAAACTTTAGGAGGTTTTAATTTTGGGAAAAGCGTTAATTATTGGCGCTGGCGGCGTATCCAGCGTGGTTGTTCATAAATGTTGCCAGAACCCTGATGTATTCGAAGAGATCTGTATTGCTAGCCGGACGTTGGCGAAATGTGATGCTCTGAAAGATAAATTGGCCGGTGGCCGCACGAAGATTTCTACAGCTCAACTTGATGCTGATAATACGGATGAGGTCATTGAACTGATCAAGAGCTTCCAGCCGGATGTCGTTATTAATGTCGCTCTCCCATATCAGGACCTGACTATTATGGATGCTTGCCTGGCAACAGGAGTTCACTATGTGGATACTGCTAACTACGAACCACAGGATACAGCAAAATTCGAATATTCCTGGCAGTGGGCTTATAAAGAAAGATTCGAGAAGGCTGGTATTACAGCATTGCTCGGCAGCGGCTTTGACCCTGGTGTAACGGGTGTATTCACGGCTTATGCGCAAAAACATTATTTTGATGAGATTCATACAATAGATATTGTGGATGCCAATGCAGGCGATCACGGTTATCCGTTTGCGACTAACTTCAACCCGGAAATCAATATTCGTGAGATTACTGCCAATGGCCGTTATTTCGAGAATGGCGAGTGGATTGAAACTGAACCGCTTACTGAGAAAAAAGTATACGATCTCCCGGAGATTGGTCCTAAAGATATCTATCTTTTGTACCATGAAGAATTGGAGTCCTTGTCGGTTAACATTAAAGGTGTGAAGAAGATTAGATTCTGGATGACTTTCTCACAGAATTATCTGAATCACCTGAAGGTGCTTGAGAATGTGGGCATGACTTCTATTGAGCCGATTATGTATGAAGGCAAAGAGATTATTCCTTTGCAGTTTCTAAAGGCTATTCTGCCTGACCCAGCTTCCCTGGGACCAAGAACTAAAGGCAAAACTAACATTGGCTGTATCATCCAAGGAACCAAAGACGGCCAACCTAAAACTTATTATGTTTACAATGTTTGCGATCATGAAGAGTGTTATGCAGAGGTGGGCTCCCAAGCCATTTCCTATACCACTGGCGTTCCTGCGATGATCGGGGCTATGTTAATTATAAAGGGTATCTGGAAGAAACCTGGCGTATACAACGTTGAAGAATTTAATCCAGATCCATTCATGGATGAATTGAATAAACAAGGGCTTCCTTGGCAAGAAGATTTCTCGCCAACGTTGCTAGATTAGGGCTCTGAGTATGGACGATATGGATATCGACATCAGCTCCTTGCCGTCACCCAGCTACCTTATAGATGAAAGACTCCTTACGCGCAATCTTGAGGTACTGAATTCTGTCCAGGAGCGCACTGGCGCCAAAATTCTGCTAGCTCAAAAGGGATTCTCCATGCACTCTATGTATCCGCTGGTGGCTAAATATCTGCATGGCGTCACCTCCAGTTCCTTATTCGAAGCCAGACTGGGCTATGAGAAAATGGGCAAAGAGGTGCATGTCTATGCACCGGCTTATGTAGACTCTGAATTTGACGAATTGCTGGGCTACAGTGATCACATAGTGTTTAACTCTTTCGACCAGTGGAACCGGTTCAAGGACCGCGTGCAGCAGGCTTCGAAGAAGATTAGCTGCGGCATCCGTGTCAATCCGGAGTATTCGGAGATTGAGGTACCGCTGTACGATCCTTGCTTTAATTACTCCAGAATGGGAGTAACACTGCCAAATTTCCGGCCGGAAGAGCTGGAAGGCATTGATGGACTGCATTTTCATACGATGTGCGAGCAAAACTCAGATACTCTTGAGCGTACGCTCAAGGTGGTCGAAGAGAAATTCGGACCTTATCTAAAAGGCATGAAATGGCTGAATTTTGGCGGCGGTCATCATATTACCCGTCCTGATTATGATCTGGACACACTGGTCCGCTGCATTCTGCATATGAAAGAGAAATATGATGTGCAAATCTATCTGGAGCCGGGTGAGGCCATTGCGCTCAATACCGGATATCTGATCGCGACCGTGCTGGACACGATGCACAATGGAATGGACATTGCTATTCTGGATACTTCGGCGGAATGCCACATGCCGGATGTGCTGGCGATGCCTTACAGACCGGGCATCATCGGTGCCGGAACCGCTGGCGAATATGAGTACACCTATAGACTTGGCGGTATGACCTGTCTGGCAGGAGACGTCATCGGAGATTACTCTTTCAAGGAACCTCTGAAGTACGGCGACAAGCTCATCTTCCTCGATATGGGGCACTATACGATGGTGAAGAATCATATGTTCAATGGTGTGAACCTGCCGGCCATTGCTTCATATAACGACGAAGAGGGCATCAAGGTGATCAAACAGTTTGCTTATGAAGATTTCAGTGGTCGGTTGTCTTAATATTTGTACTGGGACTGTCCTGGAAGCCATTAAAGTGGCTGGACAGTCCCTTTTTGTATGAGTGAGGTAGATGTTCTACGCGGACAGAGGTTCCTGCTTCATCCCGAAATTAATGCTCTCCCCTAGAAGCGCTCTTGTGATACAATAACTTAGTCTGTTTTTTAGGAATATAAAGTTTTGTCCGTATTTGAGGAGGATAATTGCATCAATGAAACATGCACCGTTTATTGCAGTGGAAGGGCCGATTGGAGCTGGCAAAACAACGCTAGCTTCGATGCTTGCAGAGGAATTGCAGCTTCCCGTTATTAAAGAAATTGTGGAGGAGAATCCGTTTCTGGATAAATTCTATCAGAATATGGACGACTGGAGCTTTCAACTGGAGATGTTCTTTCTCTGCAACCGTTACAAGCAGCTTGAGGATACCGTGATTCATTACATAGATAAGGGTAAGCCGGTTATTTCGGATTATCATATTTATAAGAATTTGATCTTTGGCGAACGAACACTGAAAGGCACGAAGCGCGATAAGTACCGGCAAATTTATCATGTGCTGACGGATGATCTGCCGAAGCCAGATATCATTCTCTACATTAAAGCAGATCTGGATACCTTATTGCGGAGAATCGCCAAGCGTGGGCGTTCTTTTGAAGAAGCCATAGAAACGGCTTATTTACAGCAGTTAATTGAAGATTATGATGCTGCGATGGCCTCTTTGGCTATCCGCGAGCCGTCTACAACCATACTCACGATTGACGGAAATCTGATTGATTTTGTAGAAAATAGAGAACATTTTATGGAGATAGCCTCTCGTGTAAAGGAGCTTATGCAATGAATAAATATAACATCCCAGATCATGCATTAATCACTGTAGCGGGCACAGTAGGTGTTGGTAAATCTACTTTAACAGCCGCTTTGGCCGAACGCCTTCAATTTCAAACCTCACTGGAGCAGGTTGACCAGAACCCTTACCTGGAGAAGTTCTATCATGATTTCGAGCGCTGGAGCTTCCATCTGCAAATCTATTTCCTGGCTGAGCGCTTTAAAGAGCAAAAGAAGATGTTCGAAATGGGCGGCGGTTTTATCCAGGACCGTTCCATCTATGAGGATACCGGTATTTTTGCCAAAATGCATGCCGATAAAGGTACCATGTCCAAGACGGATTATGAAACCTATACCAGTCTGTATGAGGCGATGGTAATGACTCCTTATTTCCCGCACCCGGACGTTCTGATTTATATCGAAGGTTCTTTGCCGTCCATCCTGATGCGCATTAATGAGCGTGGGCGTGAGATGGAAATTCAAACAGACGTATCGTACTGGGAAGAGATGCACGGCAGATACTCCCAATGGATCAGCGAGTTTACCGCTTGTCCTGTACTGCGTCTGAACATTGATGATTATGACGTAAATGATCCGGCTTCTATGTCGGAAATTCTAATGCAGGTGGGTCAGGCGATTGGAAAGTCTGTTGTGAAGCAATAAATTGAAGAGGGAATTAGGGTGGCACCTTTGGTGTTACCCTTTTTGCTGTGGTGAGGATGCCAGAATGGTTTCCCACATGATACAATAACGGAACAAGTTGAGAAGGATGAGGTGACTTTCGTTGAAGTATGATTTTGATCGTGTAATAGACCGCCGCAATACCCGTTCCTATAAATGGGACCAGTCCGAAAAGCTGTTTGGTGATAAGGATATCCTACCTCTGTGGGTAGCTGACATGGATTTTGAAAGTCCACCAGCGGTGAAGGAAGCACTGGTGCGCCGGGCTGAAGAGGGGATATACGGCTATAGTGTGCCGAGTGACTCGTATAAAGAAGCAATCACTGCATGGTTCAGTAGACGGCATCAGTGGGAGATTCAACCGGAATGGATTACGGATTCCCCTGGAATCGTTACTTCCCTAAGTCTTTCGGTAGAATTATTCAGCAAACCCGGAGATCAGGTTATTATACAATCGCCGGTATATTATCCGTTCTATGATGTGATTAATATGAATGACCGCAAAGTAGCCAAGAATCCGCTCATCGAGCGCAACGGCCGGTTTGAGATGGATTTTGAGCAACTGGAAGGGTTGATGCAGGGAGGAGCAAAGTTGCTGCTGCTCTGCAGTCCGCATAATCCGGGCGGGAGAGTCTGGGAGCGGGAGGAGCTGCTGCAGCTTGGCGCATTATGCCTGCGATATGGTGTGATGGTTATTTCTGATGAAATTCACTGTGATTTAGCGCTTGCAGGGCATAAACATATTCCGTTTGCCTCATTGTCTGAGGACATCGCCAATATTACCCTTACCACACTTGCAGCGACCAAAACATTTAATCTGCCTGGGCTGCAAACTTCGTATATTGTAGCTTCGAATCCAGATTTGAAGCGGAAATTCGATCAAAGGTTAAAAGCTCTAAGCTTGCATATGTCAGGCTTCCTAGCGCCGGAAGCGGTACAAGCTGCCTATAACGAGGGAGAACAATGGCTGGATGAGCTGCAGCAGTACATTGCCGGAAACGTTGAATATGCTATCACCTACCTGTCTGAGCATCTTCCTCAGGTAAATGTCATGCGACCTCAAGCCACTTATCTGCTATGGCTTGATTGCCGTGGGTTGAACCTGGATACCGCTGGACTTAAGAAGCTGATGTACAGTGAGGCAAAGGTAGCTTTTAATGAAGGATCTGTGTTTGGAACCGAAGGAGTAGGCCATTTGCGGATTAATATGGCCTGTCCGAGATCCATTCTGGTCGAGGCGCTCGAACGTTTCAGTCAGGCTGCTCAAGCCTATGTGGTGAAAGCAAGATGAACAAAACACGTATTATTATTGATTGCGATACCGGTATTGACGATGCTCTTGCTATTCTATATGCCCTACGGGCCCCGAACGTCATTGTTGAAGGTATCACCACCGTCTTCGGAAATATAGATGTGGAGCAGGCGGCGGACAATACATTACGGTTACTGGCTTTGGCCCAGCCTGGCTATGAGATTCCGGTAGCCCTCGGCGCTTCTCAAGCCCTCGTCCGGGAGTCTACGGGATTTGCGACACATGTGCATGGCGAGAATGGGATTGGCGATGTTCAGCTTCCTGCCGCTACGCAGCGTCCGGTTAGCGAGAACGCGTCTGAATTTATTATAAGAACAGCCAAGGAGAATCCCGATGAAATTGTGCTGGTTACGCTTGGCCGTCTGACCAACCTTTCCTTGGCGTTAGAGATGGAACCAACGCTTAAAGATACCTTGAAAAAAGTTGTCGTCATGGGTGGCACGATCTTTAGACCTGGGAATTCAACCCCGGTTGCCGAAGCCAATATTTGGGGTGACCCTGAGGCCGCTGACCATGTGTTCACATCCGGCTTGCCAATCACGATGGTTGGTCTTGACGTTACTTTGAAGACACGTATTACCGCGGAGCATTTGGAGTTATTGAACCGTTATGGACGGGAAGAAAATAAGGCAATTATTGCGTTTATGGAGCAATCGCTCCGACATTATTTCAATTTCTACCGCGAAACTAATTATTTGCAAAACAGTGCACCGCTGCATGATCCGCTTGCCCTTATGGTCGCACTGCAGCCGGACCTCGTAACCTATCGGCAAATGAAGGTTCGCGTAGAGCATAAGGGAGAGCATACAGCCGGGATGGTTGTAGCAGATTTACGGCCTCAGCCCAAAGTTGGACATTTCATTGAAGTGGCTGTGGATGTGGATGCCGATCGCGCGCTGGGGATTTTTCTAAGTGTGTTTATGTAATCCGTCATGTGAGTGAAAGTACTCTACCACTATAAAGTGACAATCTATTAATTTGCTATATATATCTATTTTGGTAAAATAATAGAGTCGGGTATTGGAGTGGGAAGACTAGAGTACATATCACAATAGATCGGAGACTTATTATGAAGAGGTTTGGCAAACTATTATTGTGTTTCGCAATTTCACTAGGCGGTGCTGCAGCTTTACAAGGAAATTCTACACAGGCTGCTGGTGGTGGAGTTAGTATTCTGCTGGACGGGTATCCATTGCCTTTTCTGGTAGATCCTGTAGTAATGAGCGGAACGACAATGGTCCCATTCCGGGCCATTTCAGAAGCATTGGGAATTAAGGTGGAATGGAATCAGGCGGCGAAGAAGATTACTGCCACCAAGAGTGATGCAGCAGGTGCGAAGACGGTCATCCTCACCTTGGGGAACAAGAACGCAGCCGTTAATGGCGCAGCCGTGAAGCTGGCCGTGGCTCCGCAAAGTGTGCGTGACAACACCATGATTCCGCTTAGTTTCTTCAGTGGACAGTTCGGTGCAGGGGTATCCTGGGACCAGTCTACCAAGACTGTCTCTATCATCTCTCCCCAAAAAGATATATACACACTAGGCTTCTATGCCCTGGGTGCTTACGGTGAAGTCTCGCGGATTCCCAGCTTCAATGCGATGGCCTTTGGCTGGAGTGGGATTGACCGCAGTGGCCAATTCACAACGACTGGCACGGATTTCAAGTGGCCACAGCCCGCGGGTGATGTGACGCCCGAATCCCTTGTGCTGAACGCTGCTGCCGGAGGGACGGCACCTTATTTAATGGTCTTCTCTGGGGATAAGGAGCTGGAGCTGACCAAGAATATGGAAGATATGCAGCTTCAGGAACAGACTATTACGGGCATCGTCGATACGGCTACTAAGAATGGCTTTCAGGGAATTGCGCTGGACCTGGAGGGGCTAGGCCTCACCGGAGACAAGGAAAAAGTGCAGTCTGAGTATAATGCATTTGTCAAAAGTCTATCTTTAAAAGCACGCGCCAATAGTCTTAAGCTTACTGTCATTCTTCATCCATTGAACAGCTCTTATAAAGGTTATGATTACAAAACGCTTGGAGGCTTTGCCGACGATTTGGTTATCATGGCTTATGCCTATGAGAACGAGACCGGCCCCGAGCCACTGAACAAAGTGGATGAAAGCATCCGGCTGGCCTTACAGCAGGTGAGTAAGGACAAGTTGCTCCTTGGCATATCGGTGCATAGTGAGAATGAAAGTTCGGTAAACTCCAAGATAGGTCTAGCCAAACGTTATGATCTTAAAGGCATTGCCATCTGGCGTTTAGGTCTGATTGGACAGCCGGTCTGGAGCGAAATGAGCAAATCGGTGGAGCTGTAGGAGTTTGTAATACATTCAACAGGCTGCCCAAGGGTAGCCTGTTTTTCTGTGGTTATTATAAGGAGGCTAATGATTATGAAGAAGCATAATGGACGTAAAGGTCTACAACTTATACACGAGGTGGATGCAACAGAGGTGCCGTATGGTTGTCTGGCGGTATGGTTTCTGGGTCAAGAGAGTGTGATTGTCAAAGGAGATGGAGTCACACTCTACATCGATCCATACGTATCGCAGAATCAGGATCGCACCTATCCGCCAGCCATAGCGCCGGAGGATATTAACAATGCTGAGGTATGTCTTATTACGCATGACCACGAGGACCATTTGGATAAAGTAGCTTTTCCGTGGATTATCAGAAATAATCCTTCTATTAAGGTTATGGCTCCGGCTATATGCAAGTCTCAACTGGTGGAGTTGGGTATGAAAGAAGAACAATATTTGCTGGCAGAGACGGAAAAGTGGAGCACCATAGGTCCCAAACTGCAGGTACTACCGGTTGCTGCAGCGCATGAACAGCTGGATCTGGATGAACAGGGGAATCCTCATTACGTAGGCTATATTATCCAGCTTAATGGAGTGACCTTCTATCATGCCGGAGATACCGTCCTGTTTCCCGCGTTGATCGAGACCGTGGCGAGCCATGATATTGACCTGGCGCTGTTGCCGATTAATGGCCGTGACTATTTCCGGAATGCACGTAATATTGTCGGCAACATGAATTACCGTGAAGCGGCGGAATTCGCGGCAGTAGCCGGATTTGAAACCGTAATTCCGCTGCACTATGATGTATTCGCAGGTAATGCCGAGCATCCAGGTTATTTCGTGGATTATCTGTACCAGCATTTCCCAGAGCAGAAGTTCCATGTGATGGCTAGGGCGGAGCGGTTTGTATATGTCTCGCAAAGTGCTTTCAAGGCTACAGAAGAGTAATGTATCGATGGTGTGTTAGGTTTGGCTATTATAAACCTCACATAAACCTGGGGCACAAACCTTTATAATCTCTAGGGTTAAACCCTAGGCAGACATCATATTACTCAGGAGGACTTTAGAACATGCGTTATAAATCACTGGAATTAGACAAACCGCTTACTTATGAACTAGAGGGGTTGGAGATAGGAGTAACCTCCAATTGCAATTTTCGCTGCGATTACTGTTGTGCTTATAATAGAAATGACGGGCAAAGCATCAAGGCTGGGGAAGTCATTCGAATTCTGGAAGAATTACCTGGACTCAAAAGAGTGCGGCTGTCCGGCGGAGAGGTTACTTTAAAGTTTCAAGACTGCGTAGAGATCGTAACCTACTGTTCATCGAGAGGTATCGCGACACAGTTGAATTCCAACGGAAGTCTGCTGAATGCGGAACGAATCGGTCAGCTGGTGACCGCTGGATTGACGACGATACATATCTCTTTTAACTTTACGGATGCAGAAGCCTTCTCCCGTTACTACAATATTCATCCAAGCATCTATGAGAAAATAAGAGAGAACATTACCCTCTTTGCTGCGACTAGCGTAGATACGGTTCTGGAGACACTGCTGTTCAATGAAACGCAGGATAATATGAAGGAAATTAGTGAACATGTCTATGCGATGGGTGTACGCACGCATGAGATCCAGAACAGTATCATTATGGATCATACCGGCTGGAAGTCGATTGCAGCTAGGGAGCAATTAAAGAATGCCGTAAATGAGCTGATCACGCAGAAGAACGAGGATACGATCCTGTATTTTACCTGCATGGACCGTTTTATGGAGCAATTGGGATTTCAGGAGCAGCCGGGAGTGTATTTTCCACATTGTATCGAAGGTAAGAAGCAGCTGCATTTGCATGGCAACGGGGATATTCTTATTTCGGAGCTATGCCATCCGGTGATTATCGGCAATATCTACAAGGGTACCTCACTGAAGGATCTTTACAGCAATATGCCTGCACCGTTGGCGCAATTCTTGGATAAGCTTCCTTGTCCGGCGCTGGATGCCTTGTTTCCACAAGGAGTGTAAGTTCATCGTTATGTAGCCTGCAAACACAGGGAAGGAGGACCTAATGCTTACCCAAATTCGGAATGGACTAGTGCGCTCAAATAGCTTTTTGGAAAAAATAATGCCACTGATCACACCGACAGCGATCGTGGTCGGTGTGCTGAACGAAAGCAGCCTGCTACCGTTCACAGGCCTCGTGCCATGGATATTTGCCATGATGACGCTAATCGGTAGCTTTAAGTCCAATTTCCGTGATCTATTGACCGTTCTCGTTAAACCGCAGAAGCTGATAATCCTCATGCTGATTCTCCATGTAATCATGCCGCTGATTGGCTGGCTGGTGGCGACGGCTATTTTTCCGGATGATCCCTACACGGTAACGGGTTACGTACTGCTGTTTGCAATTCCTACCGGTGTAGTCAGTGTAGTCTGGGTATCCATATACGGTGGTAATATCGCACTTACGCTGGCGCTTATTCTGATTGATACTTTGCTCTCGCCGCTTATCGTGCCCGTCACACTGCATCTGCTGATGGGTGCGAGTGTACAGATTCAGCTGGGAGAAATGATGAAGGGGTTGCTGTGGATGGTCGTACTGCCTTCATTGGCAGGAATGCTGTTGAATCAGTGGACCAAGGGGAAGATCAGCACCGTATGTGGCCCGCCGCTGTCTCCGTTTGTTAAAGTAGGACTGTTCATTGTCGTAGCTATTAACGGTGCCAGCATTGCCCGTTATTTGAAGCATCCGGATGGCAAGCTGGCCTTAATTATTGGTGTAACCTTCGTAACCGTTGTGCTTGGTTATGTAATCGGTGCTTTGGTGGCGCGCCGTCTTCACTGGAATTATGAGGATTCGGTGGCTGTCCAGTTTAATTCCGGCATGCGCAATCTGAGCGCCGGTGCAGTACTCGCCGTGAAATATTTTCCTCCCGCTGTTGCACTTCCGGTAATCTCGGGGATGTTATTTCAGCAGATTTTGGCTGCAGCATCCGGCTTCTTTATTCGGGGTAGGGCTAGGCGCTTGTTGGTGGACGATGAGGTCAAGAAGGTGCCCAAAACAGGGACGATTTCTTAAAAAATGGCAGACCGGATGATTTATCCGGTCTGCCATTTTTCTTGTCATAGTTCAAAATGCACAATAAAAAAATACTTCAATATTTAAACTTCGACAATATACGATAATATACGATAATATATTCTTTTTTCCTCGGTGCATATTCATAATCATACACATGCACCCGATATAATTGTAATACATATGATTTATTTTCTGAAAATGTAATTTATTTAGTGAGAAATAGAAATTTGGGGAAGGAAGTAGAATAATATGAAGATTCGAATGAAACTCTCGGTTATGATGATTGCTATTACAGTCTTTTCAACTGCACTAATGGGAGGATTTACGTACAATAAGTCTACCAGCACGATTATGGACCTTACCGAATCATCAATGAAGCAAATCAACACCAATAAGGCAGAAACAATCGAAGCAATGATTGATAAAGAAAAAAGAAGTGTGGCACTCGTAGCTGGGCAGACAGAGATTGCTGACATACTGACTAAAGCCAGTAGCAGTGGAATTTCAGTGGGAGACGAACTTCAAGCCGAGGTCAATGCTAAGCTTTTGGGGTTGGCAAAGGATGCTGGTAATCTGGAACACCTGTTTGTTGTTGACATGAAAGGTATTGTTATAGCGGATAGTACCCCTAAGACACTTGGAGCAGACTATAGTGAAAGGAATTATACGAAGAATGTGATAAAGACCACTGCGCCAGTTATCAGCGAAACGTTGAAATCCAAAGCTACCGGTGCTTATGTTGTAGTATTTGCACATCCGGTGATGAGCGAAGGTCAGATGATAGGATTCGTAGCTGCTTCAGTAAGTGCTGACAGTATAATCAAATACTTGGCAAATGCTAAGGTGATGAGTGCTGCCTCCTCCTATGCTTATCTGGTTGATGAGACCGGCGTTATATTATACCATCCGGATAAGACGAAGATCGGAACACCTATAGAGAATGCCCAGATTAAGGCTGTGGTAGCACGCATAAAAAACGGTGAGAAACCGGTCGATAGTATCGTGGAATATGTATTTGGTGGCAAGGATAAAAAAGCTGCTTATACAGTATTACCCGAAACCAATTGGACGTTAGTCTTGACTGGGGATATTGCTGAAATCACGAAACCTGTACATGACATGACCAACTTTATTCTGCTGATTGGTGTAATCAGTCTCGTGCTTACTATATTTGTTGGTTTTGTCGTGGCGGGGAGGATTTCTTCACCCATTGTTAAGCTCACAGAATTGATTAATAAGACAGCTGAGCTCGATCTGGAATATGATAATCAGTATGAGTATTTGGGTAAGAGTAAGGATGAGACGGGGACAATCGCCCGAGCCATGTTTAAGACCCGGGCTGCTCTGCAGGAAATGGCGAAAAGCTTAATTACCATTTCTACCAAAGTACTGGATAATGCGGAATCGCTGGAGAAGCTGTCTAATGACGTGAGAGAGAATGCACACGATAATTCGGCTACTACAGAGCAATTATCAGCAGGTATGGAGGAGACAGCGGCTTCTACCCAAGAGATGACCGCCGCAATTCATGAGATTGAGAACAATGTAAGAACGATCTCCGGCAATGTTAAGGAAGGGGCCGAAGTGTCCGGACAGATTACGGAACGCGCCTTGGCCTTACAACATGATGCCAACGAATCCACGGAGAATGCTAAGCGGATCTATGAATCAGTGCGGATCGAGATGGAAAAGGCGATCGAGCAATCGAATTCGATATCGGAAATTAATGTCTTGGCTGATACGATTCTTTCGATTACGAGCCAGACCAACCTGCTGGCACTCAATGCAGCGATTGAGGCAGCCAGAGCGGGAGAAGCGGGTAGAGGATTTGCAGTTGTTGCCGGAGAAATCCGCAAGTTGGCCGAGAAATCTTCGGAGACAGCGGCGGGAATTCAGGGAGTCGTCAAGGATGTATATAGTTCAGTTGAGCTAATGAAAGAGAACTCTGAGGCAATCCTATCCTTCATTGACCAGAATGTGCTGGGTGATTACGAACGATTGAATTTGGTCAGCCAGCAATACAATAATGATGCTTCTATGGTTAATGAGCTGATGAGCCAGCTCGATACGGCTGCTGAACATCTGAACATGACGGTTTCCAGTATCGCTATTGCGGTCAATGAGGTAGCAGCGACAGTGAATGAAGGTGCTATTGGTGTTCAGGATATTGCTGAGAAGACAGCAGATATCGTGGAAAAGACTTTCCAGGAAGCGGCGATGGCGGACGAGAATACGGTAAGTGCCAAAGAACTGCTGGGTCTGGTAGAGAAGTTTAAGATATAAAATTATTCATACAGTTGACCCCACCGGTTGGGTTTGTGGTGGGGTCTTTTTTCTGTGCTAACGTCTTGTTATTTAAGGGAATATTGCTAAACTCCCTGTCTAAGTTCAAAATACATAATAAAAAACACTTTAATCTTTAAATTCGACAAAATGTGATAATATATTCTTTTTTCTAGGTTGCATATTCAGAATCATACACATATATCCGATATTAATTGTAATAAATGTAATTCGCTTTTTGAAACATTAATTCTTTTGGGACGAGTAGAGAATAGGGCGGAAGGACGTAGATTAATATGAAGATTCGAATGAAACTCTCGGTTATGATGATTGCTATTACAGTCTTTTCAACTGCACTAATGGGAGGATTTACGTACAACAAGTCCACCAGCACCATTATGGATCTTACCGAATCTTCAATGAAACAAATTAACACGGACAAAGCAGAAACGATTGAAGCAATGATTGATAAAGAAAAAAGAAATATGCAGCTGGTTGCTGGAGAGTCTGAGATAACTGAGCTGCTGCTTAGGGCTGGAAATGGCGGGATTCCAGCTGGGGATAAGCTGCAGACTGAGATAAACACGAAGCTTCAGGGACTGGTGAAGGATGCCGGAAATCTTGAGCATATGTTTGTCGCTGATATGAAAGGTATTGGTGTAGCGGATAGTGATATCAAGCTGGTAGGTACGGATTTTAGTGAAAGAAACTATACGAAGAATGTCTTTAAGACCGCTGAACCGGTTATCAGCGAAACCTTGAAATCCAAATCGACAGGAGCTTATGTTCTAGCTTTTGTACATCCAGTGAAAAGTAATGGGAAGATGATTGGCTATGTAGCCTCTGCCGTAAGTGCAGATAGTATCATAAAGTATTTAGCAAGTGCTAAGGTGATGAGTGCAGCCTCCTCCTATGCCTATCTGGTGGATGAGACCGGCGTTATATTATACCATCCGGATAAGACGAAGATCGGAACACCTGTAGAGAATGCCCAGATTAAGGCTGTGGTAGCACGCATAAAAAGCGGTGAGAAACCGGTCGATAGTATCGTGGAATATGTATTTGGTGGCAAGGATAAAAAAGCTGCTTATACAGTATTACCGGAAACCAAGTGGACATTAGTCCTGACTGGGGATATTGCTGAAATCACAAAACCTGTACATGACATGACCAACTTTATTCTGCTGATTGGTGTAATCAGTCTCGTGCTTACTATATTTGTTGGTTTCGTCGTGGCGGGAAAAATATCTTCACCAATCCTTAAGTTAACCAAGATGATTAACCAGACATCCGAACTGGATCTTAAATACGACACCCAGTACGAGTATTTGCTGAAAAACAAGGATGAGACAGGTACTATCGCCAAGGCGATGTTCCGTACCCGTTCTGTTCTGCGGGAAATGGCCGAAAGCTTAATAACCATCTCTACCAAGGTGTTGGATAATGCGGAAACGCTGGAGAAGCTGTCTAATGACGTGAGAGAGAATGCTCATGATAATTCAGCTACAACTGAGCAATTATCTGCAGGCATGGAAGAGACAGCGGCTTCTACCCAAGAGATGACCGCTGCAATTCATGAGATTGAGAACAACGTAAGAACGATCTCCGGCAGGGTTAAGGAAGGGGCCGAAGTATCCGGACAGATTACGGAACGCGCCGTGGCCTTACGGCATGATGCCAACGAATCTACGGAGAATGCTAAGCGTATCTATGAATCGGTGCGGATCGAGATGGAAAAGGCGATCGAGCAATCGAATTCGATATCGGAAATTAACGTCTTAGCTGATACGATTCTTTCGATTACGAGCCAGACTAACCTGCTGGCACTCAATGCAGCGATTGAGGCAGCCAGAGCGGGAGAAGCGGGTAGAGGATTTGCAGTTGTTGCCGGAGAAATCCGCAAGTTGGCCGAGAAATCTTCGGAGACAGCGGCGGGAATTCAGGGAGTCGTCAAGGATGTATATAGTTCAGTTGAGCAAATGAAAGAGAACTCTGAGGCGATCCTTTCCTTTATAGACCAGAATGTGCTGGGTGATTACGAACGATTGAATGAGGTCAGCCAGCAATACAATAATGATGCTTCTATGGTTAATGAACTGATGAGCCAGCTGGATACTGCTGCTGAACATCTGAACATGACGGTTTCCAGTATTGCTATTGCGGTCAATGAGGTAGCAGCGACAGTGAATGAAGGTGCTATTGGTGTTCAGGATATTGCTGAGAAGACAGCGGATATCGTGGAGAAGACTTTCCAGGAAGCGGCGATGGCGGATGAGAATACGTTAAGTGCTAAAGAGCTGCAGGGTCTGGTAGAGAAGTTTAAGATATAAAGCTCTAAATATTGGACCTCACCGGTTGGTTGCCGGCGGGGTCCTTTTGTGTGTGCTTTTAACGCCATATCATCTCTAAAAGGACGTGGAAGCAGTTCTTCTTATTTAAGAAAATATTGCTGGACTTCCTGCCAATTGTTCACCCGGTCATACCCGGTCACATTCCAGTTATGAGGAGCCGTAAACAGGACGCCTTGGCCTGAGAAATGTTCGAAGTGACTGGCGTTATCATCTATCAAGTAATCTGCGCGAATGATGCTCTTGTCGCCACAGAAGACAAAGTTCAGTACGTCCAGAAAGTCGAAGTGTTCACGCAGCCATTCGTATTTGGCTGTGAACGAGCTTGGGAATTCCATAGCTGCCGTAGTAATATAGATCTCATACTCTTGGCTCAAACTTTGGATCACCCGTTGGCTATCCTTCACCACCTCCAGATCGCGGAAGAAACTTGGATCGCGCAGGTACTCAGTGATCTCAGAGGCTAAGTGCGGGCGGAGAACGGCCAGTCTGCCGCCTTTTAAATCTTCAAGCGTAAGATTATCCTTATAATCCTGATTATATAGTCTTAGATGTTTCGGATTGAAATCGGCGATAACCTCGTCCATGTCGATAGCGATTCTTTTCAAATGAATATCCCCCTGAATAGTAATGTTTCTTTCTATTATAGTTGCTGGTGCTGATTGTCGTCTCTTTTTGCAGCTTTTGGATCATACTGCTAGGTAAGGAACGGGAACGCGCCAATGATCAAGGGGTGAATTGATGTTTGAAATAATGCTTGTAGATGCCGAGAAGGGCGAACGTAATAGTATTAAGACTAAGATAGACTGGGAGTCTGCCGGCTTTACCATTGTATCGGAGGCCGCAAGCGGAAGTGAGGCGCTGAAGCTGCTGAAACGTGGCCCATTGCCACAGGTAGTTATCTCCGACATCCGTATGCCACTGATGGAGGGTGTTGAATTTATTAGAACCTGCAAGCAGAAGTATCCGTTTCTGCGGTTTGTTGTATTGTCGGGATATTCTGACTTTGACTATCTAAAGGCGGCAATTCAGCTTGGGGTGAAGGATTATTTGCTTAAGCCTGTAGCCCGCGGTGAACTGAACGAGCTGCTTGGCAAGCTAGGGGAAGATATTAAGGCAGAGCCTGAGCATATAAAAGCCTCTCAGCTGGATTTACTGCGGAAGAACGAGCAGCTTTGCCTGCTGCAGGAGAATTATTTGTTACAAATGGTGAAGGATGAATGGTACAGCGTGGCAGTTGTGAAAAAAAGATTGCAGCAGCTCCAGCTGACACCGCTTACGGCCGATAATTTGGTGATGCAGTTCGTGGCTATGGAAATGAAAATTCCAGAGGGGCGGATGATAGACTGGCAGGAGCGCCGGGACCTGTTGAATTTGGCCTATCAAAGGTTATGTCGTGAGACAGCAGCCCAGTGGAAAGGTCTATACCCATTTAGAGATATGAGCAATTCCTCCATGATGTATTTTCTGCTCATCGTGAAGAAAGGGGCGGAGCATCACGGTAAAGCGGAACGTTTCGTACAAGAGCTGAAGCGGAAGATTAGCAGCTATCTGAAGCTGGAAAGTGTAGCGGGGATTGGGGGAGAAATGAAGGGACTAAAGCGGCTGAAGAATGCTTATGCATCTTGTATGCTGTCATGGAGCCAAAGTACAGTCGACAAGATAGAGAGTGTCGACCAGAACCAGGTCCGGGAGTTGGCGCTTGTGTTCTCTCCAGAGGCAGAACGCAAGCTGGTACAAGCAATTGAGAACCTGGATAGGAACACCTTCCGCAGCCAGCTTGATGTTATTTTTACCGGAAATAGAGATACTCCGATGTTGGCTTTTACCTTTCTGGCGCTGCGAATGCTGTTATTGTTCAGCTCCATCGTCACAAAATTCGAATGGGCTGGCTCCGCACTGCAGAAATATTTGTGGAATTGTCAAATGACCATTTCCGACTATCAATCTCGTGAAGGGATGCTGGGACTGATTGAAGAGCTGGCGCAGCTCGTGATGGAGGAAGTGAAGACAACACGCTTTTCCAATGGACAGCATATAGTTGAGGCAGTCAGACAATATGTTGAAGAGAATTTCAGCTATGAGCTAACGCTCTCTTTCCTTGCAGATAGGTTTCATCTGAATGAGACCTACCTGTCTGGACTGTTCAAGCAGCATGTGGGAATCACGTTCAGTGATTATGTGACTAGACTAAGAATTACCAAGGCTGAACAGCTCCTGCAGGAAAGCGAGCTCAAGCAGAGCGATATCGCCATGCTCGTCGGTTATTCCAGTACCAGCTATTTCAGTACCTCCTTCAAAAACTATTGCGGCAAAAGTCCCAAGGAGTACAGGGAGAGTATTTTGAAGAAGCAAGGGCTGTGAGTACAACCTCAATCAGTGACAAAGGCTGCTCTGCCGGATGAATTTAATCGCCGGAGGAGCAGCCTTTGTTGTAGAGCCTTGAAGCTCTATTTACTGCGGGGGATCAGGAAAGCATTCACTAGCTTCTCGAATCCAAGCTGTGGATAATACTCCATCGCTGACGGAGCTGCTAGCAGCAGGAGCATAATCTCTTCACCCAAATGCCTCCGCAGGACATTTATCAGTTCTTTGCCGATCCCTTGTTTCTGATATTCTCTGCGTACCGCCAGATCCGATAAATAACTACAAAAGACGTAATCGGTAATTGCCCGGGCAATACCCACCGGCTGTTCTCCATCCCATGCGGAAACCAATATATCAGCGTACTCAATCATTCTTTGCAGACGATCCAAGTCCATAACTGGACGATTGATACCGGAACTGGTGAATACATCTGCTAGTTCGGCTGCATTAAGCGGGGCATTGATTTTGTAGGTGATTGTCATGAGTACGCTCCTAAAGGGTTTTGCTCATTATGCAGAAAAAAACACCTAATGAACAGAGCCAATTTACGTTTATTTACTTGGTCCAGAACTACTCTAACTTGTGATGCTGATGTTGTTTCAGTATGATTGCATTATAGAGAATGTAAAAGGGAGCCTGACGACCATGAACCAACCGCAAATTATTGCTGAGACCGAATCCTATGCTAAAGAACAGCTTAGACAAGATACCACCGGCCACGACTGGTGGCACACAGACCGGGTCCGTAATACGGCCTGTGCTATTGCAGAGATAGAGGGGGCAGATGCTTTTATATGCAACTTGGCGGCCTTGCTGCACGATGTTGCCGATGAGAAGCTCAATACGTCCAAAGAAGCCGGACTGCAAAAGGTACAAACCTGGCTCACCGATCACCTTACGGATAAGGGGATTATCGACCATGTGATGAGTATCATTGAAACTATGTCCTACAGTGGCGGCAGTGGCTCACCGATGACCTCCATCGAAGGCCAAGTGGTGCAGGACGCCGATCGACTGGATGCGCTCGGAGCGATTGGTATTGCTAGAACTTTTGTTTTTTCAGGAGCGAAGGGACGTCCGATGTATGACCCTGACCTGGCTCCACGAGAGGAATCTTTGCAGAAGGAATATAGAGATTATTCGAAGGGCAGCGCCATTAATCATTTTTATGAGAAGATGCTGAAGTTGAAATTCCTGATGAATACGGCCTATGGACGGAAATTAGCGGAAGAACGGCATGATTTTATGTTGAACTTTCTCGAACAGTTCTATAAGGAATGGAATCAAGGGAGTCATTAACTGTTATAATAATAATATGCACATGATCGAAGGAACGCGGAGCTTCCGCTTTAACCAAGAACGATAAGCATAGAAGAGGTTGAGATATGAGTGAATTGCAGTTTAAAGATTATGAATTAAATGAGGAAATTATCAAAGCGTTGGATGTTCTGAAATATGAAACACCGACTGAGGTTCAGAGCAAGGTGATCCCTGTAGCCCTGCGGCAGCAGGATCTAATTGTGAAGTCACAGACCGGCAGCGGTAAGACCGCCGCATTCGGCATTCCAGTGTGCGAATTGGTGGATTGGGCGGAGAATAAGCCGCAGGCCTTGATCCTCACCCCGACACGGGAACTTGCCGCACAGGTAAAAGAGGATATCACCAATATTGGTCGCTTCAAACGGATCAAGGCGGTTGCCCTGTTCGGCAAACAGCCCTTTGCACCACAGAAAGCCGAAATGACGCAAAAGACGCATGTTGTCGTGGGTACACCCGGACGTGTATTTGATCATATTGAACGTGGCTCGTTGCCCCTAAACCGGATTAAATATCTGGTTATTGATGAAGCCGACGAAATGCTGAACATGGGCTTTATCGAACAGGTAGAGAAAATCATTAAGCTGCTGCCTAAGGACCGTGTAACTATGCTGTTCTCCGCTACATTGCCGGAGGTCGTGAAGAACCTGTGCCGCAAATATATGAGCGAACCTGTAGATATCGAAATTGAGGCGAGTGGAATTACCACTGCAACGATTGAACATGCCTTGATTGAAGTGGTACAAGCTGCCAAATTCTCACTGCTTAGTGATATCATCACTGTGGAGAATCCGGATAGCTGTATTATATTTTGCCGGACGCAAGATCAGGTAGATGCGTTGTTCAGAGGGCTGGCCGATCTGGAATATCCGTGTGACAAAATCCACGGGGGCATGATGCAGGATGAGCGCTTTGAGGTCATGAATGCTTTCAAGAGAGGGCAGTTCCGTTATCTGATCGCCACCGATGTAGCGGCCCGAGGCATTGATATTGAGAATATCACCCATGTCATTAATTATGATATCCCGCTGGAAAAAGAAAGTTATGTGCATCGTACCGGCAGAACCGCACGTGCGGGTAAAACTGGCAAAGCGATCACTTTTGCTACGCCAAATGAGCACAAATGGGTTAGAGAAATCGAAAGCTTTATCGGTTTCAGTCTGCCGATCATGAAAGCACCGTCCGATGCTGCTGTAGCCTTTGCGAAGGATGCCTTCGAGCAGAAGATCAACAAAAAGCCTGTCCAGAAGAAGAACAAAAGCGAGGATCTGAACGAAGCGATCATGAAGCTGTACTTCAATGGCGGCAAGAAAAAGAAGCTCAGAGCGGTTGATTTTGTCGGCACACTGGCTAAGCTTGAAGGAATGACTGTCGAGGATATCGGCATTATCACGATTCAGGATAACGTATCTTATGTGGACATCCTGAACGGCAAAGGCCAACTGGTGCTGCAAGCGATGAAAGATACCACCGTGAAGGGCAAGCTGCTGAAGGTGCATATCGCGAATAAATAGAATGTTTTACGAATGATGAAATAAAGCTATCGCAACGTCCATTTTAGGACGATCCGATAGCTTTTTGTTTGAGCACAATTAATTCCCGTAAGCTCTAATTTCCATCAACTCCGCATGGCGGCTGCCATTAGTGGACTCTATGACAACCTTGAGACAATCGGTCTGGATAGGCTGGGGCAGCCGATGCACACATTTACGTTTATGGTTATCGGTACCTCTAAGGACTACGTTCCATTCCCCGTCTGCTGTGCGGGCCTCGACTCTGTAATTGCGCACCAGCTCTGGGATAATAGCGAATGGGGTGCGGTGATGATGCAGATTCACCAGATCCTCATTAACATCATCATTGAAGGTCAGATGAATTTCAGTCAAGGACTGCTCCTGCTCCCACTGGAGTTGAAGCCATTCTGGCACTTCATCTGTCATAGGCTGTGACAGCCACGCTTGCGGTCCGCCGAACGGGCGGTGATATCCGTTAATAACGTTATGTGCCGCGAATGCAGCTGTTGCAGAGTTAAGCCGGCAGCAGAAGGGCTGGCGCGCTTTGTTCTGCATTTTCCAGAGGACAACCAGCTGATCCGTTGAGTGATCCTCAAGGTCCTTGGAGACATGGGCCTGGTCGTTCTTGAAGAAGATAAGCACACCGTTCAGCGGCTCCTCAGAATGATAGAGGTTCACTGCAGCGTTGGCTCTAATGATAATAAAAGCATTCTGCGGTTCCAGCGGATGCCATTCCAGATCAAAGGATACCCACTGCTGTTGGCCTGCTTCTGCACGGGTTGTTGCAGTGGCTACCTGTGTGTGTGGTACATAGTTTTCCTTGCGTCCGGTATCCCACAGCTCTACAGTGATTTCAGTCTGTTGCTTGATATCCAGGAGCAACTGGAATCCGGATAATCCCGGATCAACAGGCAGCAGGAGAGCGGCGTCCTGAATCAAAGGGAAGGTTGCGCCAGGCTGGTTGATTTCGATGACGGACAGTGTGCTGGAGGCTGTTACCTTAGCTTTGCGAGCCAAATCCAGCTCATCGCTGTTTCGCAGTCCGATAATGGAAGCATCCTGTTTCAGCAGTGTTTGTTTTAGTTCAGCAAGATGGTGGTCATGAAGCTGGCGCGGAGAAATGCCCTTGCTGGCACTTAGTGCGGCACCGGTTCCGGCAGCTTCACCAATCACTGCGCAGGTCGCCATTACGCGCGTTGTCCCAAAGGCAACGTGCGAGGCGCTTATATCCCGTCCGGCCATCAGCAGGTTGTTTACATTCGCAGAATACAGGGAACGGAACGGGACATGATACACTCCGTCAGCGTGCATATGCTTGGAGCCGCTGGCTTCAGCATACATACCCTGTGGCGGGTGCAAATCGATCGACCAGCCGCCGAAAGCTACGGCATCGGCGAAATCGCGCTGCTCGATGATATCATTCTGGTTCAGCACATAGTCACCGGTAAAACGTCGATATTCCCGTTTGCCGGGTTGGGAGCCCACCCATTCCAAGGTCATATTGTCCGCCGCAAACTTGCCGGAATTTTTGATATAATCCCAGATCCCGTAGATGACGGACCATAGCTCATCGCGGATCAGCTCGTTATCGTGCACGGCATCATGCTCACCACCCCATTCAATCCACCAGTAATGGCAACCGGAGTCACCGCTCTTAATGACACGGCGGATGGGGATGGAGGTGTCGGCGATATTTTTGGCAAAGAAAGGGGGAACGAAGCTTACAGGCATTCCGGCATCCTTGGTATAGAACAGGATCGTACTGCCCAGCGTAATATTGTCAGCTATCTCCGGAGCCCATTCCTCCCCGTACTCGCTGCGGGCTTCCCGTCCCAAGGCAAATTGGGCTCCGGCCAGAAATCCGATTAATCCGTCTCCTGTGCAGTCGAGGTAGATACTGCTCTCGAAGCGGATTCTTCGCTCCGAGCCCATCATCCAGCCGGTCACTGAAGTAATCTTCCGGTCCGTCTCGTTCCCCTCTGCTTCAACCTCGTGGACATCCGTGTTCAGATATAAAGTAATGTTGGATTCGGCTTTAATAGCCTCAAGCACGACCAGATCCCAGAGATAGGGATTCCCTTCAGGATTGCGGTACTGATTCTCGACGAACAATTCGCCCATAATCCCGGTTTCTCGGGCATAACGGTTGGTTCCGTGTGCGGTTGCGCCGCAGACCCAGACGCGGACTTCACTGCTGGAATTACCGCCTAACACGGGGCGGTTCTGCACGAGTGCCACCTGTTGCCCCAGTCTTGCTGCAGCTATCGCTGCACAGACCCCGGCCAAGCCGCCGCCGATAACTGTGATGTCGTTGTGGACAAACTCCTGTTTCATGATTTCGCACCTCTTTGTATAGGATTAGAAAAACATATCTATAATTTCATATTGACGCTGTTTATTTACTTTTAAAATGCACTAATATATCATTATCCATATACTTTATTTCAGAGAGAGGGATTTTATGGAGCTCTTGAACCATATCTACTGGAAGCAGAAGGGACAGTTCGCACTCTCTAGTGATTGTTATGATTCGTGGGTAGCCTTTGCCGTAGAGGAGGGCGTTTTCAAGTATGAGATTGGACAGCATAACGGCAGCGCAAGCTTTGGGGATCTTGTGGTCTGCCCTCCCGGAGTCACCTTTTATAGAAAAACGGTTACGCCGCTAACCTTTCATTATATTCAGTTCAACTGTAGTGAGGAAGAGATGCTAAGACTGATGCCGCCAGCAGGCAAGTTTCATATCAATGATAGTAAACGTCTGAGCTCCAATTATGCCTATTTACGCCAATCCAGCGAGGATAGTGGCCATCTTGTACAGGACTGGAAAACACATCTTATCGCGGATCTTTGGCTGCTGCATCAATTAGAGAACAGGATGGAGGTTGTAAGAGAACAGAAATTCACCGAAGACGCCCTGATGGCGGAGGCTGCAGCACTGCTAGAACAGCATGCCGGAACGTCGCTAAGCCTGCAGGACATCGCCCGCAGTCTGGCTTTAAGCCCGGTACAGCTGACCCGCCGTTTTCAGGCAGCTTTTCAGGAGACGCCCTCCCAGTATTTAAAGTCGATTCGCTTAAAAAGAGCCAAGAATCTGCTCCATGATAGTGAACTGAACTTGACTCAGATTGCCGAAAGATGCGGCTATGAGAATGGGTTTTATCTCAGCCGGGTGTTTTCGAAGACAGTAGGAATGAGCCCCACGGAATATAGAAAGCGGCATCGTGTTTAGCGGCATAGATAGAACAAATCTGTGTATGCCAAGCATGTTCTGCGGCGTGTGATGCAACAAAACAATGCAATTTCAGGTAATTTCGGCTGGGTTGATGGAGCTGATGATATAATTGGGGCACTAACGAGTGGGGAGAGCTGACTTAGAATGAAGAAGCCGGACTGGAAAACCTTTTTACCGCAAAAGCTGAGATACAGGCTGTTCGGAGCCTTCCTTATTCTCATTCTGCTGCCCTTCAGTGTGCTGAATGTATATAATTACAGGCAGATCGAATCTCTGGTCGAGGAAAAAATCAGCCAGCAGAGTCATGAGCAGCTGGTGCAGATGTACGGAACGCTGGAGGATCAGATGAGTATTGCCTTTAAGACACTGATCTTTCTGGAGCAGGATTCGGTGGTCCGCAAAGTATTGACTTCACCTAAGAGTCAGACTACTTTGGAGAATAAATCGTTGATTGAAGAGAAATTTAAAATGCTCAATAATAGCTTTTTTCTATATAATCCGTCTGTGTATTTTACATTGGTGGACTTCCATGAGAGCGTATACACCTCATATTTGCCTAAAAAAGCCTTGGCGTATGCTCCTTACAGGGAACGCTTTCGTCAGCATCTTAGCAATGATGAGCTATTTTACCAGTGGGACTCCAGAGACGAGAACAATGTGCTGCGGGAGGTTTCTGCAAGCCCCTATCTGCTGTCGCTCTACGCTTATATGAAAGATAGCAGTGGCAAGCCTTATGGGTTGGCTAGAATCAGCATTGACTATTCCTTCTGGTTCCAGTCGGTTTTGAAGGCCTCACTAAGTAACCAAGAATATTTTCTGATTACAGGCAAGGGTGAAACGGTAGCCCGTTCCTCCAAGGATGCTGCTCTTTCTCTGGAAATCACCCGGAAAATTGCCCAGAACCCTACTCAGGCTTATCTGACTGATGAAGGATCAGGCACGCTGGTCAATTATGTTTATATTGAATCCTTGGACTGGTATATGGTAAACCGCATTCCACTTTCTGTGCTTTTTAATGAAATATCGGGACTTAAGCAGCGCTATTTTCTGACTTTTTTTGGCTTCACTGCTGCGTTTGTACTGATGGCGTTTATGATCTCGGCCACCTTTACCCGACCTTTGTCCCATTTACAGAACAAGATGAAGGATGTCGTTCGCAAAAATCTGAAGATCCGCATTCCCGAAGGGAAAAGTCGCGGTGAGGTACTGGAGCTGACCCGAACCTTTAACACGATGCTCGATGATACGAATAAGTTGATTGCGCAGTTGAAGGCCGAGGAACGGCAAAAGGAGGCTGTCCACTTCCATATGCTGCTGGCTCAGATGAATCCGCACTTTCTGCTGAATACTTTAAATACGATGAAGTGGAGTGCCATTCGCAGTGGGAATGAAGAGATTTCCGAGATGTGCGTCTCCCTAGGTAAGCTGCTGGAGGTCAGCCTGAATGCACAGGTGGAGTTGGTATATTTGAAAGACGAGATTGAGCTGGTGCAGGCTTATCTGCATATTCAACGTATCCGTTATCGCGACAGCTTCGAAGTAACTTGTGAGTTTGCTGATGAACTGGAGTATGCGTTAGTGCCGAAGCTCAGTCTACAGCCACTGGTAGAGAACGCGATCCGCCATGGCGTTGGGCAGCTTACCGAGCGGGGGATGATCCGCATTGGAATCTATAAGAATGATAAAGGGCAACTTACACTGGAGGTAGAGGATAACGGGATTGGAATGGAAGAATCGCGGCGAATACAGCTCACACGCAGCAGACCGGGGATTGGGCTGTCCAATCTCAAGGAACGTCTGCGCTTGCTGTTCAAGGGGCAAAGCGAGCTTACGATCATCAGCCTTACACCGGGTACATTGATCCGGTTCAGTATTCCCTTTTTATTATCAACGCCCTATAAGCAGGGACAGCTAACGGAAGATTAAGGGGGTAAGCCATGTGGAGCGTACTGCTAGTGGAGGATGAAGTATTCGTAAGAGAGTCCGTGAAAGAGATCATTTCCTGGGAGGAGTTGGGCTTCACCGTGATCGGTGAGTCCGGCAACGGTACGGAAGCACTGGAAATG
Source organism: Paenibacillus monticola (assembly GCF_009664975.1). Lineage (GTDB taxonomy): Bacteria > Bacillota > Bacilli > Paenibacillales > Paenibacillaceae > Paenibacillus_AQ > Paenibacillus_AQ monticola. The sequence continues at coordinate 676,650 of NZ_WJXB01000002.1, read as the reverse complement.
ATCACAAGGCTCTCTCCAGATCTGGTGCTTGCAGACATAGTGATGCCCGGGATGAATGGAATCGAGCTGCTGAAGCAAACCAGGCAAGCAGGAATGAATACCAAATTTATTATGCTGACCTGTATGAGTGAGTTCGAATATGTTCGTCAAGCGATGGAATATGGAGCCTCCAATTATATTCTGAAGCTGTCTATGAGCGTGAATTCATTGCGGGATACGCTGCGCAAAGTCAGCTCCGAACTGGATGCGAGTGCCCAGCCAGTCGTGAATTCGGTGACAGAGGAGATTGTACCGGTAGATGATGAGGTTGCGGTTGTCGCAACTTCCGGTTTTCAATCCCTGCTGGAGCCGGTGGGTGAGCCAGTTGTTACCCATCCTGAGATTAATAAAATCATCGAATACATCGGCCAGAATTACGACCAGGATATCTCCGTCAAATTCATGTCCCGCTACGTGATGATGGGGGAGAATTATGTGAGTGCTCTTTTCAAAAAGAAAACAGGGCATACCTTAATCCATTATTTACATGGCGTGCGAATGGAGAAGGCGGCGACGTATTTGCGGGAAACGGATTTGCCGATACACGAGGTTGGACACAGAGTAGGCTTTGCCAATGATAATTATTTCATCAAAATATTCAAGCGCTGGACGGGCTGCACACCAAGTCAGTATCGCCACCGACCCTAGTAGAGTAGAAGAAAAGTGTGTGCCTGAACATCGTCCTGCGAGCAGCAAATTCCGTATATTTGTTCACTAAGGAAGGTGGATTTGTTGCTTAAAATGAATGCGGTATCCCTGCTACGATGTAAGGGAAGTACAATCCACTTCAAATCAGGGAGGTCGCAGGAGCTATGAGAAATAAAAAATGGTTGACCGTACTAACAGTGTGTGTGCTGATGCTCGGTGTGTTAAGCGGATGCGGAGGCAACAATAAGGCAAACGGTGGAGAAGGATCGAACAGTGGGCCGGTGAAGCTTACGATGTGGGGTGCCGTGCCGCCGGAGAATGGTCCGCAGGAGGTCGTGGATACCTGGAACACAGCACATCCTGATATTCAGGTAGAATATGTGCGGTTTGTGAATGATGATGACGGCAATCTGAAGCTGGATACCGCGCTCTCTACAGGACAAAACGTCGATCTGTATGTCAACTACACACTGACTAATCTGGATAAGCGTGTAAAGGGCAACATTGCGCTCGATCTTAGTGGATATACGGACTACAATATTGACGAGAAAATGGGCGCGGACGCGGCTTCTTGGAAAGTTGATGATAAATACTATGGCATGCCGACCAAGAAGAATTCATTTTTCTTTGCGCTTAATAAAGAAGCACTGGATAAAGCAGGCTTAGCTATTCCTACGGCCTGGACCTGGGATGAAGCAAGAGAATACGCGGTAAAGCTTAAAGCGGAGGGCTTTAAATACGGTCTGGTGCAGCACACCGCCTCACTGGTCGATCCCCTGGATTCCGTCTTGGTCAAGGATGGTTATGTAAAGGCAGATGGCACCTCTAATATGGATGATCCGTTAGTGACCCAATGGCTGGAAACCCTGAATGGCATGATGAAGGACGATCTAACCACGCCACCGCTGGGTGAGCAATTAACCTCGAAAATGCCAGTGGAAAATATGTTCCTCGGCGGTGAATCGGCGATGATCAACATCGGAGAGTGGCTGATTCGCAGCTCCAACAATACAACAGAATTCCCGCGTGACTTTCAGATCGCTTTTGCACCTGTGCCGAGATTGACCGGGAATGAAGCAGATTTCGTGAAGAGCGGCGGCTTGGGTGACTTTATCTCCATTAATTCAAAATCAAAGAATAAGGATGCCGCCTGGGAGTTTCTGAAATGGTACGCTGACGGAGGTATGCTTCCGATGGCAGCCGGAGGTCGTCTACCTTCTTCGAATGCAGTCGATCAGCAGACCGCTATTGATCATCTGCTGGGTGATCATGCGGATTCTTATGATAAGGAATCATTGGAGTTCGTACTCTACAATGATAAGACACCAACCTTTGTACGTGGAATAGCTCAAGAAATAGTTGATATGCGCGCTCAGGAATACGAGAAATACTTCCTTGGGAATCAGACCGCAGCCGAAACGGTACAGAATATGGTGAAGCGTCATAATGATTTCCTGAAGCTTCAAGGCAAGTAATCTATATGCCTAAGCACAGTCGTCCCCAATTGGGGGCGGCTGTTTTTTCTTATGGGGGGCGGGCGATAGAACATTTCTGCGCTTGTTCCACTATAAACCCTCTGCCGAAAATGTGTATTTATGTGATATCAGGTCAGCGGTTATGTTCCTTATAAGACACAGGTGCTCTTGTTATGCTTAATGCGAGATCACACATATAAGGAGTGGGGGAACAATGAACAAATCATGGATGAAAAGGCAGAGTAGGTTGGGATATATTTTTATCGGACCAAATATGCTCGGGGTATTGCTGTTTTTTATTATACCGGCGGCCTATTCTTTTTATCTGATGTTCACCGATTACAAGTTTATGAGTCCAGAGACGCACTTTATCGGGCTGGCCAATATCAGAAGGATGCTTGGAGATGAGCTGTTTTATGTGGCGCTGAAGAATACATTTGTATTTCTCCTGGCCGTTCCGATATCCATCGTCCTGTCCTTTATTGTGGCTGTGGCGCTGAACAAATCCGTTTATTTTCAAAAAACCCTGCGGGCGCTTTACTTCATGCCCTATATAACCAGTGGGGTTGCAGTTGCCTTTGTCTGGATGCTGTTGTTTCAGCCCTCTTCCGGTCCCATTAACGGCTTCCTGAAAGGGATTGGGATTGCACATCCGCCCGGCTGGCTGTCTACTACGGGATCGTCCATGTATGCCATTGACATCATCTGGGTCTGGTTTATGCTCGGCTACAATATGATCATCTACTTGGCTGCCCTGCAGGAAATTCCAGAAGAGCTGATGGAAGCGGCCAAAATTGACGGTGCCCGGCCGTGGCAGATTATCCGGCGGATCATGTGGCCATTAGTGAGCCCGACAACCTTCCTGCTGCTGATCACCGGTCTGATTATGACGATCAAGAACTTCGGAATCATTCAGGCCATTACCCAAGGCGGACCTGGGAACAGTACCACGGTACTGTCACTGTTTATTTATCAGAATGCCTTCCGCTATTACGAAATGGGTTATGCCGCAGCGATTTCCTGGGCACTGTTCGTGATTATCATGATCTTTACCGTGCTCCAGTGGCTCGGACAAAAACGCTGGGTTCATTATTGAGGAGGAATAGCAATGGAGAGAGTAAATACTGTGGAACCGGCTACACGGAACACGCCTGAGATCAAAGCGGATTCCTTCATCAATATCCGAAAAATAATCATGACACTGATCATGTCCGGCTTCGCCTTATTAATGATTGTGCCCTTTGTCTGGATGATCAGCACTTCGTTCAAATCTCCCGCAGACGTGTTTGTATACCCGATTCAGTGGATACCGTCTAGCTTGAACTGGGAGCATCACATCAAGGTGTGGACAGGCAGCGATAGCTTTGTGACCTATTATTTGAATTCTTTGAAAATATCACTGATCAGCATGATCGGTGCCGTGTTTCTATCTTCTTTTGCCGCCTATGGATTTGCGCGGATACAGTTTAAAGGACGGGAGGCGTTATTTCTAGTCTACCTGTCTATGATGATGGTGCCGCCGCAGGTACTGTTCGTGCCGAAATTCATCATGTTCGAATGGGCGGGGATTTACAATACCCACTGGGCACTGATTCTTCCGGGAATGTTTACAATATTCGGAGTATTTATGCTGCGTCAGTTCTTCCTTACAGTACCGGCTGAAATCTCCGAAGCGGCATTTATTGACGGGGCGGGTCATTTCCGCATTTTCTTCCAGCTTATTCTGCCGCTGGCTAAGCCTGCACTCGCTACCCTAGCCATCATCGATTTCTCCTGGCACTGGAACGATTATGAGAATGCACTTGTCTTCTTGTTAGATAAAGACCTGTATACAGTTCCACTAGGACTACAGAACTTTATTCTGGAGAACAATGTGGATTATAACGGAATGATGGCAGCGGCTACGGCGGGTATTATTCCTATGCTGATCATTTTCCTCATTGGGCAAAGGTACATTATCCAAGGTGTGGCAGGGAGCGCGGTAAAGGGATAAGGAAGCTGTTCTGCAGCTGGATAGTTTCACTTTTCGTGCTTGCGCTTGTTACCGGAATAGGGTAGATTTCAGTTTAGTAGAGCTGAAATCAGCAGGTACAGGAGGAACTAGAAGAATGAAGAGTGTGATGGGTCGGGCAATTGCCATTCCTTTCTTGCAGAGACTGATAGCAGTAAATACATGCAATCCCCCTGGGAACGAGCATCGCCTGTCACTGGTGCTGCAGGACTTTTTGCAGGAACTCGGAATGACCAGCAGTATAAGTTCTCTGGAAAAAGGACGCAGCAATCTGGAGCTGGTGCTTACGGGAAGTGGGCGCAAGCGGCTGATGTTCTGTGGGCATCTGGATACGGTCAGCCCTTGGACCTCCGCCGCCGGAGCTTATGATCCTCATGGAGCAGTGATTGACGGCAATCGTATGTATGGACGTGGGACTTCCGATATGAAAAGCGGACTGGCGGCCATGCTGCTCGCCGCCGCCTCGCTCCATCAAGAAGGTATTCAGCTGGACGGCGATCTGATCTTCCTGGCCACGGCGGGGGAAGAGGTAGACAGCTGCGGTGCCCGCATATATGCAGAGCATAACAACCTGCACGATCTGGATGGGCTTGTTATCGGAGAGCCGACGAGCAGCAAGGTGGCCGTGGGGCACAAGGGTGCGTTATGGCTGCGGATCTCCTTATTTGGGCGCAGTGCACACGGCTCTATGCCGCATCTCGGCCTGAACGCTGTCGAGGGGATGACTGAGATCATGGCTATCTTGCACCGTCACTCCTTGGAATGGAAGGCTGTTGATCCTGTGCTGGGCACAAGCAGCTTGTCCGTGAACAGAATCGAGGGAGGCATCCAGACGAATGTGATACCGGACCGATGTGCCATTGACGTAGATATTCGTACGGTTCCTCCGCTAGACCATGCTCAATTATTGGCACAAATAGAGCTGAAGCTGCAGGACATTCAGCAGCTTCACCCCGAGTACCGCTTTCAAGTGGAGTCCGTGCTGGACCGCAGCTCCGTGTACACAGATCCAACACAGCTATTGATCCGCACCGCGCTTGATATTAGCGGCGAAGCAGCTGAACAGGTGCAAGGGGTTTCCTATTATACAGACGGCTCGGTGCTGCATGACCACGGCAGATTGCCTATCCTGATCTATGGCCCCGGTGATCAGCGCTTGGCCCATCAGCCCGATGAATGGGTCGATATAGAGGCTTATCTGCAATCGATCAGCTTCTATCGAGAGCTGGCGATTCGTTTTCTAGGTACGATTGAGCCTTAACTAGTACAGCAAACAACCTTCTGCTGCCGACAATGGCGTAATAGCAGAAGGTTGTTGTTTGCTTTAGGATATAAGAATTAGCTCAAATCTAAAAATTTGTGTTTGACTTTATGCGCCAACGCAGCGGAGGGTTGGAGGGATTCTGGAGAAGCGATAGTGTTCGCCTTTAAAGACCGATTTCAACCTATAATCCCTTTACAATAAAGAAATCGGGCTTTAACAGCGATCGCAAGAACCCTCCGTACCCGTAGCGGCTTCATGGACCGGCTGTCAATCACTGATTTCGAGTTTTAGTCAATTTTTATTCTAGGCATTATACTGCGCCTGATACAACCGGCTGTAAGTTCCTCCAGCGTTGACTAGATCCTCATGTCGACCTTCTTCGGTAATACCTTCTTCCGTTACTACCATAATGCGGTCCGCATTTTTGATCGTTGTTAGACGGTGGGCAATCACGAGTGTCGTTCTGCCCACAGACAGATCGGCCAGCGATTGCTGGATCGCTGCTTCCGTCTCGGTATCGAGTGCGGAGGTTGCTTCATCCAGGATCAGAATCGGTGGATTCTTGAGGAACATTCTGGCAATAGCCAGCCGCTGCTTCTGTCCGCCGGATAGCTTCACGCCACGTTCCCCGATGACCGTGTCCATACCATCCGGCAAGCTCTGAATTAATTCCTCCAGATGTGCGCGTCTGGCCGCTTCCCAGATCTCCGTCAACTCCGCATCCAGTTTACCATAGGCAATGTTCTCCTTAATCGTGCCGGAGAACAGGAATACATCCTGCTGCACAATACCGATCTGCTTCCGCAGGGAGATGAGCTTCAACTCGCGGATATCGGTTCCATCAATGGAAATTCCGCCGCCAGTCACATCATAGAAGCGGGGCAGCAGACTGCAAATGGTGGTTTTACCTGCACCTGAGGGGCCGACAAAAGCAATGGTCTCTCCAGCTTTAACGTTCAGGTTAATATGCTCCAGCACCTTGCGGTTCTCATCATAACCGAAGGAGACATCTTTAAAGTCAATATCTCCGCGCAGAGAAGCAACTTCAAGAGCATTTGCTTTGTCCTTGATATCAGGTTCCGTATCCATAATTTCCAGGTAACGCCGAAATCCAGCAATTCCCTTCGGATAACTCTCGATCACGGCATTAATCTTCTCAATCGGCCGGAAGAATACATTGGACAGCAGGATGAATGCGACAAATTCACCGATTTGCAGATCCCCTTGAATGAAGAACCATGCCCCGCAGACCATTACAACAATAATAATCAATCGTGTCATCATATAGCTGATCGATGAGCTTTTGGCCATGAGCTTATAAGCAAGCAGCTTCGTTTGGCGGAACATTTGATTATCGATGGCGAAGAGTTCTTTTTCATAATTCTCGTTGGCAAAAGACTGCACCACCCGGATTCCGCCTACATTGTCTTCGATGCGGGCATTAAAGCTGCCTACATTTCCGAAGAGCCGGTGGTAGGTAGAGGTCATATTGCGTCCAAAGTGAATAATGATCCAGCCCATTAATGGAACGATCACGAAAGTGATAATAGCCAGCTGTAGATTAATCTGGGCCATCAATAGGAAAGCGCCGATCAGCGTCATAAACGCAATAAAAACATCCTCGGGACCATGATGCGCCACCTCGCCGATATCATTCAAATCGTTGGTAATGCGGCCGATCAAATGGCCGGTTTTGTTATTATCGAAGAAGCGGAAGGATAACTTCTGGATGTGCTCGAACATTTTTTTGCGCATATCCGTTTCGATGTTGATCCCCAGCATATGCCCCCAGTAGGTAACAATATATTGCATAGCTGTATTTAACGCATAAATTACCATGAGAGCAATACAGGCGATCAGAATTAACGGCCAATCTTGTCCTGGCAGTAGATCATCAATGAATTTGTTGACGGCAACCGGAAAAGCAAGCTCGAGCAGACCCGCGCCCACAGCGCAGGAGAAGTCCAGAATAAACAGCTTTTTATAAGGCTTATAATAGGAAAAAAAACGACGCAGCATCGGTGTTCACTCTTTTCTGTATGTTTATGTATTCGCTTAATGAGAGCGATTCTCAACTAAGCGTTATTCTTAGGATACTAAAGATGGTTAACCCTTTTGTCAATCCCCCTTAAATTTAAATGAAACCTTGTACAGTAACTATTGATGAGAGGTATAATGATCTCGTGTGTTTTTTGCAACTGGGAGGATACAGGATGAAGGCAACACAGCAAGAGGGAATTATGATAGTAGAAAAAAATGATTTAATAGAAGAAAAGATTCAATATGCAGGCTTGTCCAGCTCTAGGTATGAGCATTGGTTGCTGGTGCTGGGAATCATATTTGTGGCGGCTGCACTACGTGCTCCATTTACCTCTGTGGGACCCTTGCTTGAAACCATCCGCGATGATCTTGGGTTAACCAATACACTAGCGGGAGCCATTACTACCTTGCCTTTACTTGCTTTTGCGTTAGTATCACCATTTGCACCGAAGCTGGCGCGTCGTTTTGGCTTGGCCAATGTCCTGTTAGTTTCCATGCTCATGCTGGCTATCGGTATTCTGATCCGTTCGTCAGCGGGAGCGGTGATGCTGTTAACAGGTACAGCCATACTTGGACTTTCGATAGCCGTTTGCAATGTACTGCTGCCTGGATTAATTAAAGGGAAGTTCCCCCAGCATATCGGGTTAATGACTGGGGTCTATACGGTCTCTATGAATATATGTGCTGCTACTGCCTCGGGCATAAGTGTACCGTTGGCGAATTCTGGCTTGGGTTGGAGAGGTACGTTAGCTCTCTGGTTCGTGGTCGCTGCTCTGGCCACCCTGTTCTGGATTCCGCAAATGCGCAAGCTGGGTCAAGGAAGCAGGAATAACACCTTGTCTACTACTGGAAATATGTGGCGTTCCAAGCTGGCCTGGCAGGTTACCCTGTTTATGGGCCTGCAATCGCTACTCTATTACGTCTTGATTGCCTGGTTCTCCGTGATTCTGGTTGAACGCGGAATGACTTCAAGTCATGCGGGCTGGATTCTTTCGCTGATGCAGTTAGCCCAGCTGCCCTTTACTTTTTTCGTACCGCTGTGGGCTGGACATATGAAGAATCAGCGCCCGCTGGTCATAATTAGTTCTGTACTATTCATCCTTGGGATTGGTGGAGTCTGGCTTGGCAGCAGTGCCTGGATGGCCTTATGGGCAATTTGTATCGGTATTGCTGGTGGTTTTGCTTTTGGACTGGTGATGATGTTCTTCAGTCTTCGCACAAGAACCACCCAGGAAGCCAGCGAGCTCTCCGGGATGGCCCAGTCTGTAGGTTACCTATTGGCTGCATCAGGGCCGGTGTTGTTCGGATTACTTCACGATATCACTAACAGCTGGAGTATTCCACTGGTGGTGCTGCTGGCTGCAAGTGTGCTGCTGCTGGTCGTGGGTTTTGGTGCTGCGAACAATCGTTATGTAGGGGATTGAAGGTAGCTGGTAGATTGAACTATTTTCCGAAAAAATGAGTTCAGCCGCGATTTGTCTTATTCAGACTGCGAATTGGCGAGGCTAAGGCAATGCCTACCTCAATGAGCTTCGCTCCTGCGGCGAGCAGAAATACGGACCCCGGATGAATAGCCCCAGTCATCCAGCCTCCAAGTAAAGCGCCGCATGGCATGGCCGCTCGGGTCAGAACTCTGGAGAAGCTGAGGACTCTCCCGAGCAAAGCAGGGGGAACCGTCTCCTGACGGATGGAAGCGGATAAGATAGACCAAGCGGTATTGCAGGCGGCTACAAGGGCAAATCCAATTCCCGGTGCAAGCCAGGAATGATTGAAGGCTGCAAGCATAAACCCGGAAGTCCCGACCAGCAACAAGACGGGTATGAGACGCCCACGTTCAAAGTGTCGATCAAGATAGATGATAATTAAGCTTCCGGCGACACCTCCAGCAGCAAGCAGCGAGTACGTGATGCCGATTTGATCTGTCCCAAGCTGGAGTGTAGTCAATAAATAGTAGGTAAGTGTTGCATAGGCGGCACTGTAACCAAAGTTCCCGATAGCAGCTTGTAAGGATAAGGAAAGATTGACGGGACTGCGAATCAGCCAGCGGAATCCTTGGGCCATTTCCCCAAAGAACTTATGCTCTTGGTGTTTATGTACTGTTTCTTGCGGAAGCCGGTAGAGCACCCCGAGAATTGCCCCGAAGGAAGCAACATCCAGCCACAGGATCGCAGGCAAAGAAAAGAGAGTTGTTAATCCGCCTGCCACCACAGGCCCGATCATATCTGCTAATTGCCCGACAGTCTGAACTCCGGCGTTGGCCCGCGTTAATTGATTCCCTGAGAAGAGCGGAATGACTGTTATAATCGCAATATCATAAGCGGTGGATAGTAGCGATAAGAGTAGAGTAATAACATATAGGCACCACACTGCCAACAGGTGATAGTGCTCCAGTATAGGAAGTGCAGCCACTAAGCCCATTCGAGTAAAGTCAATGAATAGCATCAAGTATTTGGTGTTGAAACGATCCATAATAACTCCGGCGAAGGGAGCAAATAAGATTATGGGTATCACACTGACAGCAAAAAGTGAGCTCATCACAAGGACAGAGCCTGTAAGCTGGTAGGAAAGAAGGGGTATAGAGAAGGTGTACAGAGAGTCTCCTATCCTTGAGATGAAGTATCCGCTTAAAAAGTGAGGAAGGGTTATCGTTCGCCGACGATTCTTTTTCAGCATCCATTTGGGTCTTGGAGGTATAGGCATGGCCATCCTACCCTACCCCTGAGCGAAAGCCGTGAACCAGAGTTCGGTTCATGCATAATAGGGACATAGGCCCGATAGGAGCGGCTATAAGCAGCCCGAATCCAAAGCCGCTTAGTAGAATTGATCCGATGATTGCAGTATTCATTCCACTGGCGGCAACGGCACATTCAAGGTTTCCTTCAACGTCCCCAGAACAATAGTTGTACGAGTTCGGAGAATGCCTGGCAGACTTTTAAGCTCATCACTAATAATCCGGTCCAGGTCGCGCGTTCCACGGCAGCGCACCTTCAGCATGTAATCATCATCGCCCGCTGTGTGATGACATTCCTGGATTTCCGGCAGCTTAAGCACCAGCTCCAGAAAAGCCTTACGATGTTCGGGACGCTCTAACGATACGGCAATAAGAGCCATTAAGTCATACCCGACCGATTCAGCATTAATCAAAGCTGTGTAACCTTGGATAATCTCTTGCTCTTCCAGTCGTCTAACCCGGTCAGCTGCGGCTGGAGAGGAGAGACCTAATAATCCGGCCAACTCGGACCAGCTCATTCTGCCATTATCCATTAGTGCTCTGATTATATTATAATCCAATGCGTCCAGTGTTATCACCCTTCGAAAATAAGTTATAAGGACATTTTAACTTATTTTTATTAGGTTTACAAGAGTATTGGATGTTGAGAAAGATATCTTATTTCTCTTATTCCGGCATAATCCAGACAATTTCGCAAATGCGTACAAATATTTTTTTGCCCCGGTTATCCAGTACAACATGGTCAGGTTTACAATCCACGATGCAGCCTTCAATTCTGCCGCGTGTAGTTTCGAGATGGACCCATTTGCCTCCAAGGGAACGAAGGGTCTCCACTACATACGGATCAACAGGGTGCACTACAAGATGATGTGTCATTTGCGGATTCATGGGCTGATTCATGGGTTGATTCATTTGATAATTTTCCAATTAACTCACTCCTTGATTGTGAATGATATCGCATAGGCAGTATATGTATTGCCCAAAGTAAGGTGCGCGAGAAAAATATCTTGCATTTTATTCTAAAAAGGAGTAAAGTCTTAATTACGGTGATTCTACTATTAATCACTAATATACATAATATGCGGTCATGGCGGAATTGGCAGACGCGCTGGCTTCAGGTGCCAGTGATAGCAATATCGTGGAGGTTCGAGTCCTCTTGACCGCATCATGCTTTACAAACGAAACCCTTCTTCGGAAGGTTTTTTATTTTGTCTAAAATCCATCCTTTGCATAATAATTCTTACGATCCACATATCGGCTCCCCTTCTCGCGTAATTGAAATTTTATAGATTCAACGAAAACAGCCCGCCGAGGATACGCTCGGTGGGTTGTTTTCGTCAGTTAGGTTAGATGATCAGTTTCTAGGTATTTATCCTTGATTGGTTGGCGTCCAACCTAATAGCTCTTCGCTCAGGCTCCAGAGGCGATTAGCAGCTTCAAGATCGACTGCATAAGGCATGACCCCAAGCGCCAATGATCCAACTCGGCGAACCGAATCATTGTTCCATTTAGACGCATCCTCCACCAACGGGGCGATGTCGTTGTTCTCGCAATAGACGCGCCCATACCATCTAGTTGCGGACTTATTGCGCACCAGACGCTGGTCGAGGCTCCTTGCTCTACCGTCTTCAGGTTCTTCGACGGGTCGAGGATAGGTTTTCCGTCCTTGTCAATCACCCCGATCGCTTGCAGTTGCTCCTTCGATGCGAATCTGGAGAGGCCCGTTTCTACGATGCTGCCCGGATGAAGTGAGAATGCGCGTATCCCGTCAGCTTTACCCCGCTTGTCCACCGTGAGTGCCAAGAGTTCTGCAGCTTTTTGTATTTTTGGAAGAGTATCTAGCACTCACAGATTCGAAGAAGCTTCATATATACAGCAAATATTCCGAAGAAAAGGTATAATAATAATTATTTAGTCCCACAATCTCAGAGGAGGAGCTCCTAGTGTCTGACTATATTTTTGAGCAGTTGTACATGAGATCTTCTATCGGGTTTGCAGTGGTTTCTACGAATGACGGGACTGTGCTCCAATCCAATCCGGCTCTTTGCGATATGCTTGGTTATAGTGAAGCTGAGCTTCTTCAGATTCGCTATCTTGATATTGTTTGTCCTGAAGATAAGCCGACCATTGATCATGACGATATCATAAACTACCTGCTGCAGAGTTCGGGAGCGGCATTTGATAAAGAAAAGCGACTCTTGTGCAAGGATGGCGGGATAATTTGGGTAGCGCTTCATATTTTCTTATTATTTCAGGAGAATACTCCTTCCTTTATGATGGTGGAAATGACAGACATTACGGACCGGAAGCTTACAGAGACTAAACTGCAGGAGAAACAATATCTGTACAATTTGATTACGCAGAATACACCGGATATGGTCTCTTTTGGTGACTTGGATGGAACGTTGCACTACGTGTCTCCTTCGATTGAGAAGTTGCTGGGATATCCGCCTCATGAAATGATTGGTAAAAAAAGACCGGAATATTATCATCCTGAGGACGCCTTAAAGATGAGGGAGCAAGGCAAGCTTTATTCAGATAGCGATGTGTTTACTCGCAGAGTACGACATAAAGACGGACATTATTTGTGGATTGAGAGTTCCTTTCAGGTGCTGCGCAATGAAGCGGGCGAGGCGGAGCAGGTAGTGACGATTGCCCGTGATGTAACGGAGCGGAAGAAGTATGAGGATATGCTGGCTAAATCACAGCATCTGGCCCAAATGGGTTCCTGGGAATGGGATTTAGTGAAACAGTATGCAACCATTTCCAAGGAAATGTGCCATATTTTTGGCTTTCCTGAATATAGCAGTAACCAATCTGTCTATGATCACGAGCTGATTCGTTCCGTCATTCACAAAGAAGATTACCAGAAGACTATTGAAGGGTTAACTTACTCTTTGGAGTCTGGAAAGAACGGCGAAATGGTATTTCGTATCAGAACCTCTTCGGGATTGCCGAAGATCATTGAGGCCCACTGGGAGGTAGTGGTAGATGAAGCAGGGAGATCTATCCGGATTAGCGGCATTGTACAGGATGTTACGGAACGCCATCAGATAGAAGAGCAGTTGAGGGATAGCGAGAAGAACTTTCGTCTGATCTCCGAGAATTCACAGGACTTTATTTTCCGCAGTACAGCTGATGAGCAACTTACTTATTTATATGCTTCTCCGATCTGCTTCACTATGTTTGGTTTTACGCCTGAAGAGATGGTGAAGACCAGTGGACAAGACTATATTCATTCCATGGATGCCGTTAGAGTTCAGGACTATATGCAGAGTTGTATGACGGGGCTGAAGCTTAAGCCAATAGTCTTCCGATTCTTGCGTAAGGACGGTTCTTATATATGGGTGGAAAGCACCCTCCGGTATATCTATACCGGAGAAGATGAGGTTCAGGAAGTTGTGGGCGTAACCCGTGACATTACCGAGCGCAAACAGTACGAAATGAAGCTTCAGGAAAGTGAAAATCGCTATAAATCCCTTTTTGAATACAATCCTTCGGCGATCAGCGCCATGGATTTGCTTGGACGTACACTCTCGGTCAACTCCAGTTTGCAGCAACTGACGGGTTACTCCCGTGAAAGCTTGTATCTGTCCTACTTTAGCGAAATTATTGATTCAGAAGTATTGGATGATGTGTATGAACGTTTCTGGAGTGCTGCGAACGGACAGGCCCAGATTTTCGACAGCAGGCTGATTCATCGGGAAGGACATCCTGTTGAGGTTAGTGTTATTTATGTACCTATTATGGTAAATAATCAGGTGGTAGGGGTATTTAGTATCACTAGCGATATCACCGAGCGTAAGCGTCATCTGGAGCAAATTGAGAAGCTAAGCTACGAGCATGCACTAATATTGAATTCGGTCACAGAAGGTATATTTGGTATTAACCTTGAGGGAACAACAATGTTTATTAACCCGTCAGCGGCAGTAATGTTGGGTTATGACCCCCGAGAATTGTCCAACAGCAGTCAACTGCATACCATTCAACAAACCTGGCTTGCTGGTGAGCCGTATCCTGGGCAGAAGTCCTTAATCCAGTCGCTTTCAGAGAGTCTCTCGTACGAAGAAAGAGAGGGCGTATTCTGGAGACAGGATGGCTCCAGTTTTTTGGTGAAATACCGGATGACACCCCTGTTTGATAACGGCATGCGCAAGGGTGCCGTAGTTGTTTTCAGAGATATTACCGAGGAGAAAGCCATTGTGCGGGCTAAGGAGTCTGCAGAACAGGCAGACCGGGCTAAATCAGAGTTTCTGGCTATCATGAGCCATGAGCTGCGTACTCCAATGAACGGTATTATTGGGATGGCTGACTTGCTCTCGGGCACAGAGCTTAATGATGAACAGCACTACTATACGCAGATTATTAACAAAAGTAGTGAAGCGCTATTACATATTTTGAATGAAGTACTGGATTTCAGCAAAATTGAAGCTGGCATGATGACATTGGAACAGCAACTGGTAGATCTCCGTTATGTAATGCAGAGTGTCAGCGATCTATTTTATCCGAAGGTAAAGGAAAAAGGGTTATTATTAAGCACTCACGTTGATCCTGATCTACCGGCATTAATTGTGACGGATGAGGCAAGATTACGCCAAATTCTGGTGAATTTAGTGGGGAATGCGGTTAAATTTACGGAGATCGGTACAATTCGCCTCTCAGTGAAGCTTGTATCAGCACAGGATTCAGGAAATCTGATCATTAAGTTTACAGTTAATGACACCGGAATTGGCATCCCACATGCAAGCCAGGGGCTGCTCTTCCAATCTTTCTCGCAATTACATCCTTCCATCAACCGAAAGTATGGCGGAACGGGACTTGGACTGGCAATCAGCAAGAAACTGACTGAGCTGTTGGGGGGCGCTATAGGTGTGGACAGCCGTGAAGGTGAGGGTTCGGAATTCTATTTCACAGTGCAGGCTTCTCATCCAGCCGAGGAACAGCGACAAGAGAAAGCAGTTAGAAATGATTATTCAGCGGACAAGGAGCGAACTGTTGCTGCGGAGATTTCCCCTGAAGGGAAATACGGACCTCTGTCCATTCTAATTGCTGAAGATCATCCTGTGAATCGTCAACTGCTATTGGCCTATCTAAAGAAGCGAGGTTACGTGGCCGATGTGGCCGTAAATGGCGAGGAAGCTGTACAAGCCGTGCTCCTTCATTCGTATGATCTTGTTTTTATGGATATTCAAATGCCTGTGATGGATGGTATTGAAGCAACGGGAATTATCCGTGAGCAGTGTGGGCTAAATCCTGTGATTGTGGCTGTCACGGCCTTTGCGGGGAAAGAGGATGAGGATATGTGTCTGCAAGCCGGGATGCACGATTTCATCTCGAAGCCGATTCAAGCTAATGAGCTGGATAGGGTCCTGAAGGAATGTTCGGTCCGCATCCGCAGATGAGTTGTTAAGGTCATATTTCGGATTGGAGTGGGTTTGTAATGGTATGGTTGATAAATTTTCTATTTGTTTTGTTGTATGGATTGACAACCTTGTTTGGTCTCGGTCCAGTCCTGTTCGCTGATGGCTCAAATAAAGAGCGTACTGTAACACTGGTTGTAGTCCTTCTAATCTACGTGGCCATCACAATATTACTGCGGATTGTGTTGAAGCGGCGAGGTAAGCATTGACAAATGGTTTTAAGCTTAATATATTTATAACGTTCGTAATTATTACGTTTTGAAATGAGTCAGCGAGAGGGTAACGATATTGCAAAAAATAAAACGCGGTGATTTCTTCATCATTCTGCTGGTTTTGCTGGCAGCCGCTTCCATCTATGGAGTCAAATTATACAAAAACCATAATGAGCATTATCAACAGGGTGATTTGCAGGCTATTATTACAGTGAATGGCAAAGAGTACAAGACCGTATCTTTAACTAAAGAAGAGCAGATTATCGATATCCAAACCAAATTTGGCCATAATACGCTTAAAGTATTCAATTATGGGATTCAAATGACATATTCCGATGCGCCGCTGCGAATTGCTTTGGAGATGGGCTTTATCTCCAAACCCAAGCAGCAGATTATTTGTATTCCAGCCCGCATCATGGTTGAGGTCTTCAATCCTAACAAGTCCGCAGATGACGAAGATGAGTTGGATGCGGTTATTTAGCAGTCTGAGCTGTAATCTGTAACTGATCCCATGCGGCAATGGAGTCAGGGCTCGTGTAAATGTAGGGTGTAGCTGGCTGAGGAATCGGCGTGATAGACTCTGCGGTGATTTGCATGATTTCTTGGCCCTTGTAATGCGCAATATGAAGCTTGCCCCGAACCTCTAGCCAGGTATCGGCTGGCAGGCTTATTTGTTTGCCTGGATCAACCATAATTCCAAAGGGAGCAGCATCTGCCGTACAACATTGCACCAGAAAACGGCTTACTGCAAACGTATTGTTTGCTGTTCCAGCTTCAGTAGGATAGAGGAAACCCGAGACAGCGATTTCTTTACCTTCAAATTGCTGCTTGTAGGTGTCAATAGCGCCGAAGATTTCGGAGAAAATGGCCGGATACACGGGAATGACAGGCTGAGCATACAGCTTCTTGGCCAGTTCGGCGAATTCTGTATGATAAGGATCGGTGGACTCGAAGGTCACATTATTCTTAGGCTCGGTGGATAAATAAGACAGCGAAATTCCTTTTTTGGCTATGGCCATGCTGCCCAAGGCTCGGTCAGGGAGAAGAAAGCCGAGTAATAGAGGGAGAAGAAACAATCCATATAGAACAACGCTTCTATGACCTGAGCGGGGGAGTCGATGGTCGCAGTCACATAATACGTTGCTTTTGCCGAATAATGCTTGTACGCTCAGGCTTAGCGCCATCAGCACCAGTGGCACGGGACAGAGCTTAACCCAGCGTGCCAGCTTGGGCGCTACATAATAATGCAGAGCATCCTGCTGGACCAAATGCCCGATGTAGAGGGCGAAGGCCAGCAGAATAACTGCGCGTAAACCATAGTGAATCCGGATGCTTCGGGAGTCATTCATCTTACTCCTCCTCTTACTTATTGTATAAAGAACCGGATTGTTACAGCCATACTGACACGAGCACGGCACCGATAAAAACGCCGGAGAAGATCAGAAAGAACAAATAGAGAGCGAATTTGGTCTTGAACAGCGCTAGCAGCATCAGTGAGTTTTTGAAATCGAGCATGGGACCAAGCACCATAAAGGCAAGCAGTGAGCCCGCTGGAAAAGTATGCAAAAAGGTCGAGGCAACGAAGGCATCTGAAGTAGAACAGAGGGAGAGGATAAAGGCCAGTCCCATCATAAACAAATAAGATCCAAGTGGCTTGTCACCTATAGCAATTAAACTATCACGCACCATAAACGTCTGGATGGCTGAGGTTAACAGGCAACCAATGATCAAATATTTGCCCATTTCAAAAAATTCATCAGAGGTATGCACGAAGACGGACGCCAGTCTTCCCCCGCGTGTACTGCGGTGATGCGTATCCTCACTCTCACGTTGGACGGACAGACGTATGGGTGATTTCTTCACAGTAGCATAGATAATCAGGCCAATGATGCAGGACACGCTGAAAGCAAGACCCATGCGGGCATGCGCCAGTTCTGGGTGGCTGCGAAAGGCGGTAAGCGTCGCCCCGTACACAACCGGATTCAGGATCGGTCCTGCTAAAATAAACACAATAGCGACGTATAGCGGCATACCCTTATGAATTAAGCGGCGGACAAGGGGGATCATTCCGCATTCGCATACGGGAAAGAGGATGCCGAGCAGGCAGGCGAACAGAATCGCTGGCACTGGCCGCCGCGGAATCCAGCGTGAGATCATTTCATCAGGTACAAACACCTGCAGCAGTGAGGATAGCAGTGCTCCGGCTAAGACAAACGGTAAAGCCTCCAGCAAAATGCCGATAAAGGCTGTTTTGAAGGTGTCAATATAGGCATTATCCAGCAGTTCCAGATGATGTGGCAGCCAAAGGACGCCGAGAATAATAAGGAAAGCAGTGGGAAGCAGCAGCGGCAATATTTTGAATGGAGATAAGGTTGTCAAAGCTGAAATAAGGCAGACCAACGTTCAAGGAGTATGGCCTCATTCAGATTTATACCGATGAACACCACATAAGGCGAACCGGGGTATCGTGAATCTTCCCAAGTCGTGCGCATGCCTGAATATTGGACAAGCTGAACCGGCTCTGGTTCTGACAGCTGAATATGCCCCTTGGCCCGCAGCAGGATGCCGTCCCATTCCTGAAAGAAAGCTTCAAGCCTTTCTCTGGAGAGCAGCCTTGCCCCAGATGGCGGAAAGGTCAAGGTTATGGCAGCCACTTGGGAGTAAGAGGCGTTATGTTTCTCAGGCGCTTCTTCTACAGCTATACTTCCTCGGTCGGAATTGATCCGTTTTAGTGGAGCTCCTTTGAAGTCATGGTGGGCACGTTGCGGAGCAGGGGCAGAGGGCTCCTGCGGGATGATTCCGGCTAGCAAAGGGTACAAATTGATTTTACTGTAATGCGTAAAGGCAATTTCGGCCGTTTTATTTTGCTTGCGGATGACTTTTTCAATTTTCCATAAGGTTTCTGGTTCTACGAGGTCACTTTTATTGACGACAATGAGATCGGCAGAGGTAAGCTGCTTGCGCAATGTATGGATAAGCTGTTTGTCAGCTGAGAGACGGCTGTTATATTCCAAGGCATTCTCAGCATCTAGTAGGGTGACAGAATAATGCAGCGTTAGTCGTTCCCTGAGCGGTGATTCCTGCAACAGTTTGATAATTTCCTCTGGATCAGCCACACCGGTAAGCTCGATGTAGATGGCATCCGGACGCCGTTTTAGCAGCGCAGAAAGACTGTCCGCAAGCTCCTCTTTGCGGCTGCAACAGACACAACCGTCCAGCAATTTCTCCACATTAGTACCAGTGTGCTCCTGCAAAATATACCCATCCACATCCCGCTTACCTAGCTCATTCATGATTACCCCAGGATTTAGACCTCTAGCAAAGCTCTCCTGTAG
Organism: Paenibacillus monticola; assembly: GCF_009664975.1. GTDB lineage: Bacteria > Bacillota > Bacilli > Paenibacillales > Paenibacillaceae > Paenibacillus_AQ > Paenibacillus_AQ monticola. The sequence continues at coordinate 657,475 of NZ_WJXB01000002.1, read as the reverse complement.
CAGGGTCAGCAGCAGGGTCGTCTTCCCACTCCCCAAAAATCCGCTCAATATAATTACCGGTATCTTCATTTCACACACTCCCGCCCCATTTAAAGATTCATATTTTCATAATTCCATCTATACGTAATTTGTCCGCCGGAAAGACCACAAATTTAAGAGAGTTATATTTCTCTGAAGAGCGGGGTTGACAGAGAGTAAGTAATACGTGTACGATATGTTAATCGTAAACATTACGATTAACATAAGGAGATGAGTAAAGTGAGAGTTATCATTACATTGGCGTGTACAGAAACAGGCGACCGTAATTACACCACTACGAAGAATAAGAGAAACCAGCCAGGACGAATTGAAATGAAGAAATATTGCCCGCGCCTGAAGAGAGTTACGCTGCATCGCGAGACTCGCTAAGAGCAGACCGCTACTGCTGTTAATCTAATAAGCGTAAGGAGCTAAAATAATGAAAAGAATTCCTGTTACCGTGCTCAGCGGATATCTGGGCTCCGGGAAGACAACTTTGCTAAACCATATCCTGCATAACCGTGCTGGCCTTAAGGTAGCTGTTATTGTCAACGATATGAGCGAAGTGAATGTGGACGCCAATCTGGTGAAGTCTGGAAATACCCTCTCCCGAACAGAGGAGAAGCTGGTGGAAATGTCTAACGGCTGTATCTGCTGCACACTTCGTGATGATTTAATTGTCGAGGTGCAAAAGCTGGCGGCAGAAGGGCGTTTTGATTATATTTTGATCGAATCCTCCGGCATCAGCGAGCCTGTTCCGGTGGCACAGACCTTCACCTATGCGAACCCCGAGTTGGACATTGACTTGACCATGCTCGCCCGATTGGACACGATGGTTACGGTGGTGGATGCAAATCGCTTCTGGCATGATTTCGCTTCGGGCGACACGCTGATCGATCGTAACCAGACGGCTGGCGAAGGCGATTTCCGCGACATTGTGGATCTGCTGATTGACCAGATTGAAACTTGTGATGTACTGGTGCTGAACAAATGTGATTTGGTGGACGAGCAGGAACTGAACAAGCTTGAGGCTGTATTGCGCAAACTTCAACCTACCGCCAAAATCATTCGTACCGTTAAAGGAATCGTTGATCCCAAAGAAATCCTGAATACTGGATTGTTCGACTTCGAGAGAACTAGTATGTCGTCCGGCTGGATTTCGGAGCTAGGCAAGGAGGAGCATACGCCGGAGACAGAAGAATACGGCATTAGCTCTTTCGTATACCGCCGCAGAACACCTTTTCATCCGCAACGATTAAGCTTCTTCTTCAGCAATTGGCCGGAAGAGGTAGTGCGGGCGAAGGGGCTAGTATGGTTGGCCGCAAAAGGTGACCTTGCAGCTACGATAAGTCAGGCCGGACCTTCCATTCAGTTTGGACCCGCAGGCTATTGGCTGGCTACGATGCCGGAAGATCAGCAGCAAGAGGTGTTGGACAGCGAGCCTGATGTGAAGGCGAAATGGGATGCTCAATGGGGCGACCGCATCAATGAGGTTGTGTTCATCGGTGTCAGCATGGATCGTACCGATATTGAGGCGAGATTGGATAGATGTTTGCTGACTGAGGAAGAAATGCAGCAGAATTGGAGCAAGTTTAACAATCCGCTCCCTTGGCCTGCTGAGGAACTGCTGGCAGCAGCCCAGGAATAGGATGCTGGTATAGATATCTGTTGATTAAAAGACGAGTAGACCGGAATCCGTGGACCTCAGATTCCGGTTTTTCTCTCTTGTTTATTTCTCGAAGAAGCAGGTGCCATCCACAGAAGGTCGGATGGCTGAGTCTAAGTGGGATTATTTAACACGAATTACTGCTGCTAACATCAGTCGTACATCAAGTAGAGATAAATTAACGTGAATTTATGCCTCTATTTCAGCTCATAATAGTTGATTACTGGGATATTGAGGAAATTAACGGCATTATTTGTAGTTAATCAGATAATTACAGATGAATCCAACGATTTAGCAGCATGAAATGCTGTTAAATTATCCCCTCACAGAAGTCTCGCTTTTCTTCAAATGTTGGATGGGATTATTTTGTCATGGGGTTTACAAATCGTAATGATTACGATAAGATCATAAAAGTAAATACGTAATGATTACGATTTAAACAATCGCAGAGACAGAAGGGAAGTAGCCTGACCATGGTTTTGTCATCGATGCGAAATGTTGTGTTTGGTTACGGGAATGAGCCTGTAATTGATAACCTATCGCTTGATATTCATACGGGACAGTTTATCGGGATTACCGGTCCGAACGGCGCAGCCAAGACGACACTGCTGAAGCTTATGCTCGGACTGCTGCGGCCGTGGAGCGGAACCATTAGCCTGAATAAGGAACTGGAAGATAACGGGAAGCTCGTAATCGGATATGTACCGCAGCAAGTGTCTTCATTTAATGCTGGTTTCCCCAGCAAGGTAATTGAACTGGTTCGCTCGGGTTGTTATTCACGGTTGGGCTTGTTCAGACGGTTTACAGCGGAGCAGGAGCAAATTGTGGAACGCAGCCTTAAGCAGGTCGATATGTGGGAATTTCGGAACCGCAAAATCGGGGAGCTATCCGGCGGCCAGAAGCAGCGGATCTGCATCGCCCGCGCACTCGCGCAGCAGCCACAGGTGCTGGTGCTGGATGAACCTACAACAGGTATGGATCTAGCGAGCCGCACAGGTTTTTATCAATTGATGCGTCACTACGTCAGCCAGCACGGACGAACGGTAATTATGGTAACACACGGTTTGGAAGAGACAAATTCCTATCTGGATTCCGTAATCAGTCTGGAACGAAAGGAGAACGAAGGCTGGAAATGTTTAGTTACGAATTCATGCAGCGTGCATTTTGGGCCGGAGGGTTAATTGGAATCATTGGCCCACTGCTCGGTGTTTACCTTATGCTTCGCCGTCAGGTGTTAATGGCGGATACACTCTCTCATGTTTCACTCGCCGGAGTGGCTCTTGGTTCTGTGCTGCACTTGAATCCGGCACTTAGCGGTTTCGCTGTAGCTGTAATCGGCGGGATCGTCATTGAACAGCTTCGCCGTTCTTATCGTACATACAGTGAGCTTCCGGTAGCTATTATTATGACTTCCGGCTTGGCGCTGGCGGTTGTGCTGATGAGTCTTAAACAGAATTTAAGCAAAAGCTTCAGTTCCTATCTGTTCGGCTCCATCGTAGCAGTGAGCAATATACAGCTGCTGATTATTGCCATCGTAGCTGCTATAGGTCTGGCTTTCTTTATTGTGCTGCGCAGACCACTGTACAACCTGACTTTTGATGAAGAAACGGCCAGTATCAGCGGCGTGCGTGTAGGTCTGTTATCCTTTTCTTTTGCTGTTCTGACCGGGATGACTGTTGCTGCAGCGATGCCAGTTGTTGGTGTCCTGTTGGTATCTGCGCTGATTGTCCTGCCAGCTTCGATTGCTCTGCGTGTAGCGTCCGGCTTCACTGCTGCCATCTTGATCTCGATCGGTGTAGGACTCATCGGAGTCTTCAGCGGTCTGACTGCATCGTATTACATCAATACACCACCTGGAGGTACTATTTCTCTCATTCTGCTTACCTTCCTGCTAATCTCTATTGCCGTGCAGAAGCTGATCCGTTTAAAGAATCGTCGCAACATCCATAAACCTATATAAAGAAAGGGAGTTCATATTACACATGAAACTTCGTATCCGTCATCTTGCTATTCTGTCTCTGTCTTCCCTGTTGATTGCCGCTGGCTGTGGTAATAACAATAATAACGCAACGACCAATGCCTCCAACGCAACCAATGCTCCAGCGGCAACAACAGAAGTTCCTTTGGCTCCTGTAGCTGAGAAGTTGAACATTAAAGTCAGCTTTTATCCAATGTACGAGTTCACTAAGAATGTAGCTGGTGATCTGGCTGATGTTGAAGCCATGATTCCAGCGGGCATCGAGCCGCATGATTGGGAGCCTACCGCACAAGATATGGCCAAAATTACTGCTGCCGATATCCTTGTATATAACGGAGCCGGGATGGAAGGCTGGGTAGACCAAGTGCTGGATAGTGCGTCTGACAGCAAATTGGTTGCTGTGGAGGCTAGCAAAGGCCTGCAGATTATAGATGGTTTTGAAGAGGAAGAAGAGGCGCCAGCTGAAACTAGCAATGCCAATGCCAAAGCAGACGAACATGAACATAGCGGATTGGACCCACATGTATGGCTGGACCCAGCACTGGCCATACAGGAAGTGCGTATCATTGAAGGAGCATTGTCTGCAGCCGCGCCTGAGAACGCTGAAGCATTTACAGCAAATGCTGATACTTATGTAGCTAAGCTGGAACAACTTAATCAAGAGTTCAAGGATGGTCTAAGGGATACCAAGCGGAAAGATTTCATTACCCAGCATGCCGCATTCGGTTATCTTGCCAAGGAATATGGCTTGACCCAAGTGCCAATTGCGGGTCTGTCTCCAGAACAGGAGCCTTCCGCTGCGAAAATGGCTGAAATTGTGGATTTTGCCAAAGCGCATGACGTGAAGACTATCTTTTTTGAAACGCTGGTATCCTCCAGTGTAGCAGACACGATCGCCAAGGAAATCGGCGCTAAGTCAGCTGTGTTGAACCCGATCGAAGGGCTGACTGACGAGGATCGTAGCAACAATCTTGATTATTTGGGAATTATGCGCCTGAACCTTGAAGCACTCAAATTAGCGTTGAACGAATAGGATTACCAATAATAACACGAATTAGCGAATATTAAACCTGCGGGAAGGTGGATCACAACTTGGCTAAGAAATCTAAAGTAATCAAAGAATTAAAGAGACAGGCACTGGTTGCGAAGTATGCGGAAAGAAGAAAGGATTTGAAGGCGAACGGGGATTATCTGGCACTACAAAAGCTGCCCCGAGACTCCTCGGCAACCCGGCAGAAGAATAGATGTCAGGTTTCCGGCAGACCGCGCGGTTATCTGAGCAAATTCATGATTTCCCGGATCGTCTTCCGTGAGCTGGCCCATAAAGGCCAGATTCCCGGCATCACTAAGTCGAGCTGGTAAGCGCTGAGTTGTACTTGGAAAGAATAGGAACGGCTGATTCCCTTAACTCAGGGAGTCGGTCGTTTTTTCTTGTATTATCTTTCCTATGCTTATAGCAGACAGTGAATTATCATAATAGAAACGCGGTTTATAAGGAGGGGAAACCCATGTCCAAGAATATTGAAGAGATTACGTTGAATACTTGGCCTGCGGAACAAAGTGTTTTGCTGGATGGCTGGGTGCTCCGTTCGGCATCGGGGTATACGAAGCGGGCCAATTCCGTCAATCCGTTATATGAAACTGCTGAATCCGGCAATAACATTCTAGCAAAGGTGAAGTTGGCGGAACAGTATTATGAGGGAGCCGGTCTGAAGCCAGTATTCAAAATCACACCCTACATTCATCCGGCAGACTTGGATGAGATTCTGGTAGAACGCGGTTACCGGCAGGTCGAACCTTCATCCGTAAGGGTGTTGGATCTGGAAGGTTTGCCTGTTCCCGATTCTCGGTATGTGGTTCAGGTGCAGGATGAGCTAAGCGAAAGGTGGTTGGAGATTTTCGCTGAATTCACGGAATTGTCGGCAGTGAACCTAAATACACTGCGCAGAATGTTATCAGCGTCTCATTTGAAGCAAGGTTATGCTTTTGTATTAAAAGATGGCATGCCAACCGCCTGCGGCCTAGGGATTATTCAGCACGGGTATTTAGGGCTCTATGATATTGTCACGGCTCCAGCCCATCGAAGACAGGGAATGGCCGAACAGCTGCTGCTAGGGATGTTTCGGTGGGGCCGGGCGCAAGGCGCGAAGACATCCTTTCTACAAGTTGTGCTTGCTAATTATGGAGCCGCTGCTCTGTATGACAAGCTCGGTTTTGAGGAGATTTATCAATACTGGTATAGGGTCAAAGGTTAGGTAGTACGTAGGAGGGAGAGCGTATGTCAGAATATTGGAGTCAGAGATTTACGCAGGAGGGTATGATCTGGGGAAGTGAGCCTAGCCCTACAGCTCTCTTGGCAAGAGATATATTCCGGCGGCATCAACTGAAGTCTGTGCTGGTTCCTGGTGCTGGATATGGTCGGAATACCAAGGTATTCTCGGAAGAGTTCCAGACTTACGGCATTGAATTAAGCCAGGCTGCATTGGAAATGGCAGTAGACTGGGACCCAATGAGCTGTTTTATTGCCGGTTCTGCCTTGGATTACAGACTGGATAAGCAAGTAGATGCTGTTTATTGCTACGATGTGTTGCATTTATTTCTGGAGGAAGATCGTCGCAGACTGATCGCTAATTGTCTGGAGCAGCTTCGTCCCGGCGGACTGCTGTTTTTCACCAGTTTTTCGGATGAAGATTCCAATTTTGGCTGCGGAAGATTTCTGGAGCCTGGTACCTACGAATACAAAGAGGGGAAATTTGCCCACTTTTTCAGTGAAGCCGATTTAAGAGAGCATTTTGCCGGGACGGAAATCTTGGATACAGGATCTCAGCTGGAAACTTTGCGGAGTCCGCAAGGCGCCACCCATACATACATACTCAGAACTATCATTGCACGGCGGGCACTTTAAATGGGCAGGGTTGGCACAAAATCCTGAAGTCTCAGGAATCGTACCTGCCTTGTTTTTTGGCCTTTTTCTTGTTGTTAAACGTACTTTCCTTGAGTGGGGACAGCGACTTCCTTGAAATTCTTACATAAATGAGCTAGCTGCTTGGGTAGCTCAGCATCAGACATAGGAGCTCCGTGCCCGGTTAGAGCAATTTTGGGATCGAGCAGAGCAAGTTGACGAACCGACTGCTCCGCCTCATCCCAGTCTGTGGTGAAGTAAGCGGGTGGGCCGTGAACAGCCTGCTGCTGGGTCACAACGGCGAATACCGATTCCTGTTTGACAGTGATAAAAGCGTCGCCAGCGATCAATACCTTATCCTCAGCACGAAAAAGTGAGATATGCCCTGGGCTATGCCCCGGCGTATGAATATAGTGCCACCCCTCCATCCCCAGAATGCTTCCATCCGCTGGCAGCGGAATCACCATAGGACCAAGGTCAATGCCGCGATGCGGATATAAAGGTGACACTGTTACCATCAGCCCCCCCGCCTACCGAAGGATCAGCTGGAGGATAATCCTCTTTACCGGTTAGGTACGGAAGCTCCAGCGGATGGGCATAGATGGGAACATCCCATTTCTCCACAAGCTCTTTCAGCGTCCCAACATGATCAAAGTGACCATGCGTCAAGACAATGGACAGTGGAGGTTTTCCGAAACGTTCCTGTGCCGTATTTAAAATGCTGCTAGCGAACTGGCCAAGTCCAGTATCTACCAGAATCCATTCTTTTGAGGGCAGACCTACATAAGCAAGATTGACGAACAAGGTGCGAAGGCCAACAACTTGGGGAGCCACCTCCCACATGTCCGTAAAGCCGGAAGCGATCATGCTTCTATGTTCCATATTGCTCCTCCTGTATTCCTTAATTTCTTAAGGATGTCTTAGGGAGTAGCATTGCCAATATTGCCGAAAAAAAGCATGTTCAATAAAAGCTCTATTTATACCAGAATCGCTTTCCAGGAGGACTCCAGCGTTTGCTGCACCTGTTGCTCGCTTAGTGGATATTTCTGGACATAATAACCTTTGACAATAGCGGTAATAATGCCATGGATAACCGAATGGCATAATTGGGCGTCCATTTCTTTAATCATTCCCTGTTTCTGTCCTTCAATAATGAGCGACATTACGACTTCCCGTGAAGAACTAGGATCATCCAGCATACGTAATTCGGTCGAAATATAGGGTGAATAAGAATAGCTGTCAATAAAGCGGAATTCTTTGGGAAAAGTAATAGCGAACTTCAGCCGATTCAACTGAAGGCATTTGAAGCGTTCATACAAGCTTAATTCAGAATTGTAGCCTAACAGAAGGCACTGGCCCATATGCATTCTTGCATCCCTGTAGACCTCATTTACTAAATCTTCTTTATTGTGAAAATAATTGAAAACGGTCCCGGAGCCTACTTTTGCTCGCTTTAATATTTTGGCGAAAGTTACGGATTGCAATCCTTCTTCATCGATCAGATCCAGCGTAGCATTCATAATATCCTCGCGTTTACTCATCTTACACACCTCTCTAATTCCGCATATCTCATTCAATAATAGCCGCGTTTTCATCAGATTTCAATTTATATTAATTGAAGTATAGCTAATTATTGGAATGTTTGATCCAAAAATCTCTTGATTTAATTCTTTCGCAGCGTTACAATCACCTTGGATTAAACATTCCAAATATATTATGGAGATGATCAGTATGTCTAAAGTATGGTTAATCACGGGCAGCTCCCGTGGTTTTGGATGGGAACTCGCCAAAGCTGTGCTCGACAGCGGAGATAGAGTCGTTGCAACTGCCCGTCGTCCGGAGCAACTTGATGAACTCGTGCAGCAGTATGGTGCAAGCATCCGTGCTACCGCACTTGACGTGACCGATGCCGCTGCCGCACGTGCTGCTGTTCAACTGGCGCTTGATGAGTTCGGAGCGCTGGATGTCGTCGTGAATAACGCTGGCTATGCAAATAGTGCACCCATTGAAGAAATGACGGACGATGACTTTCGCGCACAGATCGAGACAAACCTGTTCGGTGTCGTGAACGTTACCAAGGCCGCGCTGCCTGTGCTTCGCAAGCAGAGATCAGGTCACTTTATCCAGTTCTCCTCAATAGGGGGACGTGTCGGCGGTACGCCGGGTATGGGAGCCTACCAGACGGCGAAATTCGCTGTAGAAGGATTCTCAGAGGTTCTGTTCAACGAGGTTAAACCCTTTGGCATCAAGGTTACTATTATCGAGCCGGGTGCTTTCCGCACAGGCTGGAACGGCGTCTCCATGCAGCGTGCAGAGGTGAGTGAGGACTACGAATCAACGGTTGGTGCTCTGAACCGATTCCGTGAACAGTTCGAAGGCTCTCAAGCTGGAGACCCGGAGCGCGGGGCCAAGATTATTATGGACATTGTCCGACTGGAGGAACCGCCACTACGACTGCTGCTTGGCTCGGATGCGGTTAGAAGCGCCGAGGTAACCTCCAAAGCACGCGCCGCAGAAGCCGAACAATGGGCTGAAGTAAGCCGGTCCGCCGACTATCCTTCCAACGTATAAACACAGTTAATCAGAGATCGAATTTGAATTGTGAATAGAGTTTCTTATATCATATTTGGATTATACATTCCAATTAATAGTCGCACAAATAGCAGCCAGGACCTATTCACAGGTTCTGGCTGCTGTTTGTATTTCGCTGTTCAACTAATTATGGGATGAAGAGTGAAATTCACAATCTGCGAACAGAATATTCCGTGGAATCCGAAAGAATACCTCCGCCTTTTCCTGCATAGCCGCGGTTGGCAGATGGCTATAATGCAACCATTTGCGGAATGTGCCGGGATGAATACCAATCCAGTTGCTGACGTCGGTAACGGAGAAGTCATATACCATGCAGAGACCCGTCAAAATGATATTGCTGCTTGGAGAGCTGCTATGGGATCTTTTCATAAATCTGGATGGCTTAGGCTGGCACACGATCGGGCTTTGCCGCAAAAGTGCCTCGTTGAACAAGACATGTGGCGGATAGCCTAGCAGGCGGCAGGCATTCTCCAGATTGTTTTTTGAAGGAATACGTCCTTCATATACCCATGCACTAACACTGCGAGAGGATACATCAAGCTCTTCGGCAAATCGGGAGAGCTTCATGTCGCGAGCCATTAGTATTGCTAGCAGTACTCGGTTACGGATCTGACTGCGCGTAGGACGCCGGAATCTTTTGACTCGAACGCCTTTTCCAAGGTATTTGCGGTTGATTAGGGACCAGGCCTGGATCTTATGAGATTCTAGTTGATTTTTAGGCATACTTCCTCCAATTATTAAAAAAATGGTTTACACTATTCATTAATTTTTAGGTTCTGTCAATAGTGTAACGCTGAGTTCTATGTTAAGTTTCTTTCAGAACGGTTGGTCTTATGATATATTTTTAGTAACCAATTTACAATATTTAATGAACAAGGAGCGAAATAGAATGATTAAGCATATTGTGTTTTTCAAATTGAAGGACCGATCTCCTGAGAGTGTGGCGGTAACCGTCGCGGTATTGCGGAACATGGAAGGCAGAATTCCACAGCTTCTCTCAGTCGAAGTTGGTGCAGATATCATTCACTCCGAGCGTTCGTTTGATATTGCTCTGGTGACTGTTGTAGCTTCCCTAGAGGATTTGCAGGCCTACCAGGTGCATCCGGCTCATAAGGAAGTTATCGCGCATATTAACGAAGTTAAAGAGCTTTCACTGGCTGTTGATTACGAACTCTAGTGTCGCAACACCATTATATATCAAGAAGAAACGGCTTGGCCGTCCAATTTTATGGACGGTACCCGTTTCTTCGAGAAATATAAGGATAATTTATCGTGTGGAACCTATAAATTCTTATATTTTAAGAAAGCGGTGACAGGAATGCGTGAGTTAGAGTATCCGATGGAAGCGTTAACTTATTTGGTTGTGTTTCTGGCGGCCTGTTTGATCATGTTTTTCTGGCTTAAGCGCCGCGGCAAACGTGGGAAATAGACAGAACTTAATTTTTCTTATTAGTTATTTTAAGGTGGAGGTCTTGCAGTGTATTATGTCAACCGGAAGCAAATAGATACTATTCTTGATCAAATACCAGACATTAATACAGGTCTCCGGGCAGCATCAGCATCTTGGGATGGCGGTATTATCATGGGACTGGTACAGGAGCGTTGTCTTCATTTGGCCATCGAGGTTATTACAGATGTCGGCAGCTGCGTGATTGACGGATTTATTATGCGTGATGCGGGCAGCTATGAGGATATCATTTCGATTATTCATGAAGAGAAGGTATTTGACGGGGCTGTGATTTTCGAGCTGCTTAAAGAGCTGGTCGCGCTCCGCAAGCCGCTGGTGCAGGACTATTTCGACTGGGACCGATCCGAACTGCATCCTCTTACCTTGGCAATTCCTGAGGTGCTGGAGCAATTCGCCACTCAGGTACATCGATATTTAGATCAGGAGCTGGGATCGCTGTGAATGAAAAGGGGGCCTTAACAATGAAGAAGGGGCAGGAAAGTGGCTCGACTAGACGCATGATTATGACGCTCCTGAAGATGAAAGGCCCGCTGACCATCGGCGCGCTGGCAGAAGAGTTGGGAATCACCGAGATGGGTGTTCGCCGTCATGTCCTGCAGTTGGAACAGGATGCGCTGGCCAAGACCAAAGTAGTGCGTCAAGCGATGGGGCGGCCCATGCATGTCTATTCGTTAACTGAGCGGGCAGAAGAGTATTTTCCAAAAAGCTATCATAATCTGGCGCTGGAGCTGCTGCGTGAGTTGGATCATATCAGCGGTACCGAGGCGGTTAATGTCTTGTTTGAGGGCCGTCGTCGCCGGATGCTTGCCCAATACTCACCGATGATGGAACGACGGAATTTGGAGGAACGGGTAGCTGAATTATCTTCCATCCAAAATGCAGGGGGATACATGGCAGAATGGAACCGTGAAGAAGATGGCTCCTATGTGATGCGGGAATATAATTGCCCCATTCGTCAGGTAGCTTCCCAATACCGCAAGGCTTGCCAATGTGAGCAGAATCTGTTCGAGGAGCTGCTTGATGCAACTGTCACTCGCAATGAATGTATGGCCGAAGGCGGGCAATGCTGCCGATATGCTATTGTTCCGAAACCAGCAGCCAAACCCTCTTGAAAAGATTGTAGAATTAGTCACAGAACAGACTCTCCCTGCTTATAATATAGCAGATATAGGCATTCGCCCGGTTTGGTGGGAGAGGAGGCAAAGTCATGGACGACTGGATTAGCAATGTTCTGGTGATCGGGTTTGGCATTCTATGTGTTGCTGTCGTGTTGTTAACGATCTCCGTGTTGAAGACATTGTCGGTGCTGCGAGTGGCGGCAAGCAATCTACAAGGGGTGAGCACTGCTTTGGCTGCTGATTTCCAGAGCACGCTGCAGACGACGTCAACAACAGTAGAAGAAGCTAAGGAGAGACTGAAGGAGCTAAGGCCTTTGTCTGAGGGACTGGGGCGCGCCGGAGATTCTTTGAGCGAAGCGGGGGATAAACTCCGGGAGGTAAGCCGAAAGAGCACACAATCCGCTACTGAGGCGCTGGAGCGGGCCCATAAACGGAATAAACACGATCTGGAGATCACACTGCGCTGTCTGGATGCCGGTTTCTCCGTATGGCAATCCTTACGATCGCGAACACAACGCATGAACTCTGACTCTCCCCCTGCTGGGGGCACAACGAATCTAAAAGGAGAGATGAAACGATGAAAAAGGATACAAAAAGCTTGCTGTGGGCAGCTATCGCCGGAACTGTAGTGGGTTCAGTGACAGCATTACTGTTCGCCCCAAAACCGGGTAAGGAACTGCGTAAAGACATTGCCGAAGGAACCGCGTCGACCCTCGAGAAGGCACAGGAGATTGCCGCGCAGGCAGGAGATAAGAGTGTCGAGCTGTATAGTAAAGCTAAAGACACCGTAGAACAAGTTGTGCATGAAGTCCGGGAACGGGTAAAACCATGTACTTCAGCTGAAGATGAAGAAGAGCCGCTTGTGGTTAGCGGAATTATTACTGAAGAAGCTGTAATTGCGGTTGAGGTTGATGACACTGATGTAGATGACAAGGATAATAACGACATTCTATAAATCAGTGTGCTGTCGCTTCTTTTTAGCTCATTCAAAAACATACGCTCTCTTAGAGTGGGGCCGCTTTTTCGCATCGGGCGGAAGGCGGCTCTACCTGTGTGGCCTTGAACTGAAGGGGTAAAAGGAGTATTATCTGCAATTGGGGCTGAAAGCCAGGTACATTTTCTATAAGCCTTACATAAGCTACACAAAACAAGTAGAAGGAAGCGGTGTGTTCGTGCAGCAAGCAATAGCAATATTAGACTCAGGAGTGGGAGGATTGACGGTTGCCAAAGAAGTGATGAGACAGCTCCCACGGGAGAAAATCATTTATTTCGGAGACACTGCTCGAGCCCCGTACGGACCCCGTTCGACCGAGGAAGTGAAGTTGTTTACCGAACAAATTGTGGATTATTTAATACAATTCAATCCTAAAATGATTGTTATCGCCTGCAATACAGCAACGGCGGCAGCTCTTGATTATATCTCTACCAAGGTATCCATACCCGTAATCGGAGTAATCCATCCTGGGGCTCGAGCGGCAATCAGCGCCACCAAAAGCGGACAGGTCGGTGTGATCGGCACCGTAGGGACAATTGGCAGTGGGGCCTACACAGTAGCGCTGCAGCAGCTTTCCCCGTTTGTTCAGGTTGTCAGTCAGGCCTGTCCAGCGCTTGTCCCACTTGTCGAACAGGGGATGTTCCGCTCAGAAGAAAGTCAAATAGCCGTGGCAGAATCCCTAAACGGCATTAAGTATGAAACGATTGATACACTGATTCTGGGTTGCACCCACTATCCTTTTCTAATCGATCCGATCGGGAAAGTCATGGGTCCAGGAGTGAAGCTGATCAGTTCTGCCGACGAGACAGCACGCGAAATCAGCACAATCCTGTACGATAAAGGAAAGCTGGCCAGTGGAAATGAGAGTCCCATACATCAGTTCTTCTGCAGTGGGGACGCTGAAATGTTCCAGAGAATTGCCCGGGATTGGCTGGGAGAACAAATCAAACGTACGCCTGTCGTATGGCAAGTATCCACATTATAGGCAGTATCAGTGACGAATTGAATAGGGACAAACCCCTATAATAGAGCAGTACACAACAAGACCGGGACAGCGATGCTCCGGTCTTGTTTCATATTGTAAAGAGACCACCGTTTCTTCTTGATTCTTTCATGCGGGACCCTAGGGTCTGCATACAATAGATTTGAGGGCTGTGTCCCGTTGTCTTCACGGAAGTATCCGGCTGACGGCAGTGGATGACGGCAACTAGAGGGCCGAGAGGATGAGACCTATGCAGCAATATATTGCCCATAGAGGAGATACCGTAAGCCGGATCGCCGCAAGGCATGGACTAACCCCGGAGCATGTAGTTCAAGGAAACCCATGGGCTAGCAGGCAGCCTTATTTATATCCAGGACAAATTCTGTTCCTGCCTTCCGCCCCGCGCAAACGTTATGCTGTGCAAGAGGGGGATGATGCAGAGGTCATTTCGGCTCTGTTTGGCGTAAGCTTGGATGAGCTTGAAAGGCTGAATCCGGGGGTGACCTCGAGACGTTGGTGCGTTCCCGGTAAAGAGCTGGTCATTCCTCTTGCAGCACCCCGTACAGAGGTATATCTGCGTGGTGAATACGGACCCGTCGATGTCGAAGCAGATATCGGGAAGCTGATAAATAAGTATCCTTTTATCCAAAAAGACAGCATCGGCACAAGTGTGTTAGGCAAGCCTCTTCACTTGCTGAAGATCGGCAGCGGTTCCCGCCATCTCCATGTGAACGCCGCGTTGCACGCCAATGAATGGTTGACTGCGCCATGTCTGATGTCTTTTATAGAGCAATATGCGGCGGCCTATGCTGAAGGCAAGGCCTGGAATGGCCATCATCCTGAAGAATGGTACAGCAATTGGACGATTTGGGCTGTGCCTATGGCCAATCCTGATGGTGTAGAGCTGGTGCAGGAGGGGGTTTTATCCGGGCATCCTTATTATGAGGAGCTGATGAAGTGGAATGGTGGACGGCGCAGCTTCCGGCACTGGAAGGCCAATATCCGCGGAGTGGATTTAGGCGACCAGTTTCCGGCCCACTGGGAAGAGGAACGGACCCGGCGGAGAGTGCCTGCGCCTGCTCCACGCGACTACAGCGGACCCGCTTCGCTCAGTGAGCCGGAAGCCGCCGCACTGGCTCAACTGGCAGAGGAGGTTCCCGGCACTGCTGCTGTATCTCTGCATAGCCAAGGGGGAGAGATCTACTGGAACTACCGGGGGTATGAACCGCCGGAGAGCAAAGAGCTTGCCGTGAGTCTAGCAGCGGCCAGCGGCTACCGGGCAGTTGAGTTGACCGGCAGTGACGCCGGTTACAAGGATTGGTTCATTCAGCGTTTCCGCAGGCCCGGCTTCACGGTGGAGCTGGGCACTGGCAAAAATCCGCTGCCACTGGCTGATTTTGAAGATATGGCGCTGGAGACTGGACTTATTTTGGCGACTATCCTTTCAAATTTGAAGTGAACATAAAAATGACTGCCATATTTACATGAGAATTTAGTTGGCCCTTCATTATCGATTATCTTTATATTTCTCAAAGAAACGGCTGCATCATCCTTATAAAAGGATGATGCAGCCGTTTCTTCTTTATATTCAGGCTTGCTGAACGAATAGTCAAAATAATGCACATTAAGGCGTATGAAAGCTATACCGTACTTCAAAAACACTCTTGTTACAATAAGCTACATAGAAGAGTGGCGGACGGCTGCAATAATACTAACGCTGTCTGCCGGGAAGAGAGGCCCACATGGAGCACCATACGCTAAAGAGCAAAGAACTGCCGTTGGATTCCTCCTATGATGTCATTGTAGTCGGAGGAGGACCAGCGGGTTGTACCGCTGCGGCTGCGGCTGCAAGAGAAGGGGCGCGGACGCTGCTGATCGAAGCCACCGGAAGTCTCGGTGGAATGGGAACGTCCGGGCTGGTACCAGCCTGGTGCCCGTTCTCTGACAAGCAGAAGATGATCTATCGGGGACTTGCGGCCAAAGTGTTCGATACACTGAAAGCACAGATGCCGCATGTGAAGGAGGACGCAATGGATTGGGTGCCGATCGATCCGGAGAAACTCAAAAGAGTCTACGACGATCTTGTATCGGAGGCTGGCGCTCATATCTTGTTCCTGAGCGTGCTGGCTGATGTGGAGAGAGATGCTGAAGGTAACATTACGACACTCATTATCCTGAATAAGGGCGGATTGCAGGCGTTCCGGGCAGCGGTCTATGTCGACTGCACAGGCGATGGTGATGTCGCGGCATGGGCGGGAGCCGATTACCGTAAGGGTGACGAAGATACCGGCGAGCTTCAGCCGGCCACTCATTGCTTCATCCTTGGCAACGTGGACGATTACGCGTATTTGAATGGTCCGAATTTGCATGCAGACAACCCGCAGAGCCCAATACATGAGGTCGTCCGGTCGGGAGATTACCCTGGAATTCCGGATACCCATTTGTGCAATAATATGGTCGCTCCGCGCGCCGTAGGCTTCAATGCCGGCCATCTCTGGGGAATCGACAACACTAACTCGTTCTCAGTATCGGAAGCGCTGATTCAGGGCCGCAAGATGGCAGCGGACTACCGGGATATGCTTGCAGCTGTCCAGCCCGCTGCCTTCGGCAATGCCTTTGTCATGAGTACAGGCACACTTATTGGAACGCGTGAATCACGGCGAATTATCGGTGACTACGTCCTGACGGCGGAAGACTACATTTCCCGCAGAAGCTTTAGCGACGAGATCTGCCGCAACAGCTACTTCATTGATGTGCACGGCACACAAACAGAGCAGCAGCGCGGTGAAGGGTCGGGCCTGTCCATTACGCTTTACGGGCCGGGTGAATCGCACGGGATACCTTACCGCTGCCTTACGCCACGTGGGCTGCGCAATGTGCTGGTGGCCGGTCGTTCCATCTCCTGTGATCGCAGGGTACTGGGCAGCGTCCGGGTAATGCCAGTCTGTCTGGCCATGGGAGAAGCTGCTGGGTTAGCAGCGGCGCTGGCCGTCAGACATACCGACGGCGACGTTCATGCCGTCAATATTGAACTGCTGCGCGGGCGTTTGCGGGAAGAAGGCGCATATTTACCAGAAATACAGGCCAAGTCTATGGGGAGCGAACACAATGAGTGAACAAGCAATGATCCAGAAAACGGCCGAAGCGCCACCCAAAATATTCTGGACACGAAAAAAACGGGAGCAATTGGCCGGTTGGCTTTTTATAGCACCTGAAGTCATCGGC
This sequence comes from Paenibacillus monticola, assembly GCF_009664975.1. Taxonomy (GTDB): domain Bacteria; phylum Bacillota; class Bacilli; order Paenibacillales; family Paenibacillaceae; genus Paenibacillus_AQ; species Paenibacillus_AQ monticola. Next base: position 640,532 of record NZ_WJXB01000002.1, on the reverse strand, counting down.
ATGCTGGTTATCGCGGTGTTTCCGCTTGTGTTCAGTCTGGTTCTCAGCCTGACGGAGTGGAATCTGGTGGGGGGATTATCCGCCATCCACTTTATCGGATTGGATAACTATATCAATCTGTTTCATGATAATCGCTTTATTCAGGGGCTGAAGAACAATGTGCTGTTCACGGTGGGTACGGTGCCGTTGACGATGCTGTTGGGTGTTGTTTTCTCAGCGGTCATCCATAAGAAGCTGTATGCAAAAGCGTATTTTAAAGTAGCATTTTTTGTACCCTATATCTGTTCGACGGTGGCGATCGCCGCAGTTTGGCAGGCGCTATATCATCCATCTAAAGGACCCTTCAACCAACTGCTTATGCAGATCGGCATTTCCGATCCACCGCGCTGGCTGGTGGATACCAGCTATTCACTGATCGCGATTATGATTATTTATGTCTGGCAGCTCTTGGGCTATCAGATCATTATTTTTCTGGCTGGAATGACGAATATTCCGGAAGAATTGTACGAGGCTGCAACGATTGATGGAGCAAACGGCATTCAGCAGTTTCGGCGTATTACGATGCCGCTGCTCGGCCCGACTACTTTTTTTCTAGCCATCACAAGCACAATCTCTTCATTCAAAATCTTCGATATGATCAAGTTCCTGACTGACGGCGGACCCAATTATTCCAGTACGGTAATCGTGTACCAAATCTATGAGGAAGGGTTCGAGCACTTTAAAATGGGTTACGCCTCGGCCATGTCCTGGGTGTTGTTCCTCATCATCATGCTCGTAACGTCCATTACCTGGATTACACAGAATCGGAAAGTTCATTATTAGTCCCGACGAAAGGAACACATGCAATGACTAAGAGAAAATTAAAGACTGGCAACGTTATTCTGACTATCTTGTTCGCCGTTATCTCGTTATTCTTTCTTCTGCCGCTGATTTGGATGCTGTCTGCCGCCTCCAAAACGGAGCAGGATGTCTGGACGTTTCCCATCCAATGGATTCCGGAGCATTGGAACTTTATCAACAATTTCAAGACCGTGTGGATGGGAGATATATCATTTGGCTTATTTTATCTGAATTCCATCAAAATAGCGGTTATTTCAACACTGGCTACGATTGTTATTTCCGCCATGGCCGGTTATGCGCTCTCCAAACTGAATTTTAAGGGCAGGGGCATGGTCTTCACCTTAATGCTTGCCTTTATGATGATTCCGGAGCAGGCTACGCTAGTTCCGCGTTATATTATGATCAAAGAGCTGGGGCTGTACGATTCCCATGCCGCGTTGATTCTGATGGGCATGTTCTCCAGTTATTTCACGTTTCTGCTGCGCCAGTTCATGGTTGGCATCCATAATGACCTGCTGGAAGCCGCCGAGCTTGACGGTGCCGGATTCTTACGTATATTCTGGAGCGTTGTGCTGCCGCTCAGCCAGCCCATACTGGCTACAGTGGGCATTATCAAATTCATCTGGACCTGGAATGATTACCAGGGACCGCTGATTATGCTTAATTCGACGAAATTGTATACGATTCCGCTAGGTATGCAGTTCTTTAAAGAAGAGTTTGGTACACAGATTTCGGTCATGATGATGGCTTCGGTCGCGGCAATTGTTCCACTGCTTGTGCTGTTCCTGGCGCTGCAGAAGCAGGTTATTGAAGGAATAGCGATTGGCGGAGTCAAAGGCTAGCTAATATCTGTCCGAAGGTGCAATTTGAATATCCAAAGGTCAAAAATGTGTACGCGTACACCGCAATACTGTACACGGTGTACGCCAGATATAGATAGTATAATGAGCCTGCAGCAACCAATACAAGGGGGTATTGCTTTGAAGAAATTATCATTATTGTTAGTCAGCCTGATCCTGATTTTCTCCGTCACTGCGTGCGGAGGGAACAACGGCAATAATTCTGCCGCGACAAATGGGTCGGCCGATCCGACGGCCACTGAAGGCGGCAATGCCGACCAACCTGCAGGTAAAGCGAAGATCAAATTCTATACGTACAAATCCGACAAGCCGGAAGAGCCTATCTTTCAGGCCGTTGAGGCGTATAACAAATCACAAGACAAAGTAGAAGTGGAATATGTTTCGCTGGTTCAGAATAGCGACAGCACCGATTTCATGAAGAAGCTGGATATTATGGTTGCCGGCGGAGAAGTGGTCGATGTGTTTATGACCGGTAATGAGGATGAATTGATGGAACGCGCTTCCCGCGGAGTTGTGGAACCGCTTAACTCTTTCTTTGAGAAGGAGAGCATCACACCGGAGGATGAGTATTTCAAGGTCTTGAAACTGGATGATAAAGTATACGGCCTTCTGCCTAGTTCCACGCAGTGGTTAACGATCTTTAACAAGAATTATTTGGAAGAAGCCAAACTTACGCTGCCTGAAATGGGCTGGACCTGGGACGACTTCCGCGATTATGCCAAGAAGTTGACTACCAAAGAACATTACGGAACGTACTTTCATACCTGGGGAGAATATGCGGATATCATCGCTTACACGGAGCGCCCGCATCCGCAGCTTGACGCTGATTTGAAGCCAATCTTTAATGATCCTTCCTTTGAGTACTTTTTCAATCTTCGCCGCGTGATGGAGCAAGAGGACAAGAGTGTAGAACCCTATGCGGATGTGCTCGCTTCCAACTATCATGTGCTGCAACAGTTTTTTGCCGGCAATGCCGCTATGTTAGCTGTTCCCAGCTATGCAGTTCGAGCAACTTTGAATCTGGAGAAATTCCCGCATGACTTCCAGACGATGTATGCTCCTCTGCCACGGTCAGTGGATTCAACAGATATCGGGATGACGAATATCGCTGGCGGTGGGTTGGCAATAGGTGCGAAATCGGAGAATAAAGAAGCCTCGTATGATTTCCTCAGATGGATGTCCAAGGAATCGTATAAATACACGAAAGAAATTCCAGCTTTCAAGGGTGTGGACGGAGCCGCATTGGTGAAGGAATTTTTCGGAGAAAATGAGAATTTGATCGATACGGACTCTTTGTCCAAAACCCTGTTCGATACCCGCATTAAAATGCCGGATACTTTCAGTGTGCCTTATGGCAGCGAGTTGAAAACGATTGTAGAGAACGGTTTTACCAGCTATATGCTGGATAATCGCAAGTTTGAAGAGGTTAAACAAGAAATGACGACGGAAGTTGAAAAGGTAGTAGAGTCGAATAAATAAGGATTAACTTTATACTGGTGGCAGCGATATGGATTATAATAGGGACGTTAATTCTATACTTCAGGACAAGGATGGATACATTATGAAATGGTTAAGCCGTTTTTCTTTCCATCGTAGACTGCAGTTCTCGTTCCTTATCCTTATTCTGCTGCCTTTTATCGTAGTAACCTTTTGGTCTTACACTTCCGTAAGACAAAATGTGAGTGATAAAATTACACGTTCCAATGAGGAAACACTTACGGTTATCGCGAATCAAATTGAAAAAACGGTTGACAGCATCTCTTTTGTCTCTGTTTATTTCTCCGAGACTTATGATCCTGAAGTGCTGGAAAGCTTGCGATATTTAAAAGATGCAGAGAATTTTGGGAATTATGAAGTGTACAGTCACTATGCCAAGCTGAAGTCCATGGCCAATATTTTATCAGTGCAGTCCTTGGATGCAGACTTGAAGATTATGATGGTAAACCGCGAGAATAAGATCATAATGGGCAATTTGGATCTCCCCGTCTTCTCGGCGATGCCGGAGCGGTTTCTGCAGGAAAGCAGCAAGCTAGACAAGAGTGAAAAGACGGTTCTACAATGGTTTCCCGTCGGCGTTGTTAATTCCGCTCCCGAATATTATTATGCTGCGCGTTTCATTACCGACCCACGTAATCATGAGCAGCTGGCGACCCTGTTCATCGGGATTCCAAATCATTATTTTCTGAATTTGCTGGATACGCGCAATCCCGCTAATAGCCTCTCATTGCTGGATAAGCAAGGCAGGATGATCGCTATAAAGGGAGAGAGCAAACCGTCGGCTGTGGAAAATATGCTGGTGAGCGAGGTTCAGATTCCGAAGGTGGGCTGGCAGCTGTCCAGTCAAACTCCGCGCAGTTCCATTGACAGCCATATCAATAGTGAGTTTCTGGTGTCCACATCATTGGTGGGGCTGTTCTTCCTGGCCTTTCTGATTCTGTCCATGCTGTGGGCCGGATACATGAATAAACCGATCAGCCTGCTGCGCACAAGTATCAAGCAGTACGTTGGTGGCAATCGTGATGTGCGTATACAGGTCAAGGGCAAGGATGAAGTGGCTGTTCTGTCCGCCGCCTTCAACCAGATGCTGGATGATATTAATCAGCTTCTGCAGCAGGTGGAGAGTGAGCAGGAGGTCAAAAGGGTGCTTGAGCTTCAGGCACTGGCGGCCCAGATCCGGCCTCATTTTCTGCTGAATACTCTGAATTCAATCAAAGTGGATTTACTGCTTGCCGGAGACCATTCCCATGGCTCAATGATTGACTCTTTGATGAAGCTGCTACGGGTGTATATTCATGTCGACAAGCCGCTCGAGCTAGCCGAGGAGTGTAAGGTCCTGGGAAGTTATGTGGAAGTGATGCAAATCCGTAACCGGCTGGACATTAGCTTTGATTGTTTGCTGGGTTCTGAGACGGAATCGATCATGCTGCCAAGACTGCTGCTGCAGCCTGTTGTTGAGAATGCAATTAGTCATGGGTTCTCTGCCCGCCCTACACACCCGGTAATTACATTGGAAGCCGCTCTTATGAACGATATGTTAGAAATTAGAATTGGTGATAATGGCCGGGGAATGACAGAGGATAAGATCAATCGCCTGAATCGTCGGCTGCTCGGAGCGGATGATGAGTCGCTTAGGCCAGATAAGGGCGTAGGTCTTATTAATACGGCACGACGATTGCAGGTGCTGTACGGTTATCGGGCGCGTCTAAGCGCAGAAGCACGAACAGGCGGGGGCATGATCTTTACACTCTGCATCCCGGTAACGAATGCCAAGGAGGTGGTTCCCTATGATGACTTTAATGCTGATCGATGATGATGTTCCTATGCTGGAATATGTAGAATATTTGTTGCAGCCACTTGGGCTAGATCTATTGCTTGTCGCCTCGGCATCCAGCAGCGAGCAGGCGCTGGAGCAGTTTCATATCGAACTGCCCGATCTGGTGATCATCGATATTGGATTGCCCGGCATGGACGGGCTGGAGCTGGCGGATGCATTCCGCATTACGAAACCGGAGGTACGCCTTATTTTTTTGACCTGCTATGAGGATTTTCATTATACGAAACGGGCCTTCCAGCTGGAAGCCGATGATTATCTTATAAAGGACGAGCTATCTCCCGAACAGCTTAAGGCCAGTCTGTGCAAGGCAATCAGTCGTTTTCAAAGTCATGAGGAATTGCTGGAGCGGTATTTGTTCCGGCAGGCGATTGAGCGCAATAAAGAGGTGCTGAAGCAGAGCTTCCTGAAACAGCTACTGTCTGGTGCGGATTGGGAGAATACGCTTCAGTTTGGCGAACGTCTGGGGATATCGTGGAAGCTCCCCTTTTTTCGTCAAGGCTTTATCCATATCGACGCGGCTTCCGTGATTGAGCGTTACCGGTATAAGGATATGCCGCTGATTCACTTTGCCGTGAACAATATTGCCATGGAATTGTCTGCCGGACTGACCTCCATTACGCCAATTATGACCAAAGATGCCGACATTTTTTTAGTCTGGAATGTTGCAGGCACAGGATATCTGGATAACGAACTGGCTCAATTTATGGAATTGGTGCGGGAAAAGGCGGAGCAATATCTAAAGATCTCTGTGCGCGGTTTCTATTCGGAGGATGTGGTTCCGGTCCGGGAGTTCGATACCCTATATAAGATGTTGACGGAAGCTCATGATTCGAACTTTTACACCTCGACCAAGCCAGTGGCTGCTTTAGAATCCCATATAGATTTCCAACAAACGACGGAATGGAGAGGGGATAAGGAGCGGGGCATACTGGCACTGTCGCTGGAGGAATACAACGCCGCATGGATTGATCTAGCTGTCAATCCCTGGATTCAGCAGGTCTCCTCGGAGATGCTGCTGCCCCGTCTGGTGAAGGAAATCTGCGGCAACTTTGTCCGCCAGATGGCTTTTGAGGTTAATGGACATGCGGAGGGGAATTTCTTCACTTATCTCGAACAAACAGTCCATATTGATGAGGTCGCCCGACTGACCAAACGGGAATTGAGGAATTTGTGGGGGCAGCATACGATTGCGCCAATCCTCTCTCAAGAGAAGGATATGAGGTTACAGGTCGTTGATCGTTTTCTTGCGGAGCATGTCGACCAGATTGTGACTTCGGTCGATATGGCAGAACATCTGCATCTGAATGCCAGTTATTTCTCCAGATATTTCAAAAAATTGGCGGGTATCAATTTCACCGATTACGTTAATCAGTACAAAATGAATATGGCGATCACGATGCTGGGGCGCCGTAACGAAACCGTCGAGAATGTTGCCTATACCCTCGGCTTCTCTGACCGCGCCTATTTTTCCAAGGTATTCAAGAAGTACAGTGGAAAAAGCCCCAGCGAATACAAGACCTACTCCGTTGAAAATGACGGCCCAGGCGAATGAAAAGTTGTCCAAAGTTAGCATTAAGGGGGATAAATATGAGCAAAAATACGGTGAGATTGCCGGCGGAAGAATTGGTAGTTTCGAAGGAAGTAGATGTTTTGGTTGCCGGCGGAGGGCCCGCTGGTATTGCTGCGGCCATTGCTGCGGCAAGGTCTGGTGCGCGGACCCTGTTGATTGAGCAACATGGTTTTCTGGGCGGAATGGGCACTGTCGCCCTTGTTCCTGCTTTCTGTCCATATAGTGACGGGGAGAAGGCGATTATACGGGGCATCGGGCTGGAGCTGCTGGAGCGAATGAAATTGCAATGCGAGCCCGCCTTTCAAGAACGTTTCGGTGCTGAACTGGATTGGGTTCCCATTGACCCGGAGGTTCTGAAGCGTGTGTATGACGAAGCCGTGATGGAGAGTGGAGCGGAGGTACTGCTGCACACGATCGCAAGCCAGACTATGATGGACGAAGACGGCCGCAGGGTCGAAGGAATCGTGGTTGTCAACAAATCCGGCAGAAGTGTCATTAAGGCCAAAACGGTGATTGATACAACTGGTGATGCCGATCTCGCGGCTTTGGCAGGTGCTCCGTTTCATAAAGGTGGGGAAGCGGGCGAGCTTCAGGCCGCTACCATGTGTTATCTGCTGGCCCATGTGGACCGGCTCCGGTTTGAGCACTACTTAATTGAAAGCGATGACACAGAGCAACTTCACCACGCGGTTCAAAAAGCCCAAGCTGAGGGGAGTTTGCCACAGGGCCGGGATTCGGTCTCAGGTTTGGCCTGGATCGCCGATTATCTGGTCGGGGTAAACTTCGGCCACGTGTTCGGCATTGACGGTTCCAGAGCAGAGGACTTGACCCGGGGGGCCCTTGAGGGGCGTAAGCTGGTTAAACGTCAGTTGGATTTCTTTCGGGCATATGTTCCTGGATTTGAACAAGCCCATCTTGTGTCTACCGGAGAGCAGATCGGAATCCGCGAAACGAGACGGATTGTTGGCGATTATGTGCTGACTCAAGAAGACTTTATGAATATGGCTTCATTTACGGATGATATCGCGCGCAATGCCTATTTCATCGATATCCATATGGCGCGGAGCAGCGGCGCGATGCATATTCATCATCTGCCCCCCGGCCAATCTCATGGGGTACCTTATCGCTGCATGCTGCCGCTTGGTTTGGACAACATGTGGGTGGCGGGACGAGCGGCCTCTTCAGATCGGGTCGTGCAGGGGTCGCTGCGGGTGATGCCCAATTGTTTTGCGATGGGCCAGGCGGCGGGGCTGGCGGCAGCCATGGCATCCAGAGCGGATAGTCAGAGCCGGAAAGTGGATATAGCGGAGCTTCAACATGAGCTGATTCGGCAGGGAGCCTGGCTGGGCGAGGTATTGTCAACGCATTAACTAATTTGGGGAGAGTGATTAGAATGAATAGTAAAGGAAAGTCGGGCAGAATGACCCTACCCCTGCTGGGTATGATAGCCTTTCTGCTGTTCAGCCTGGTTTCAGGGTTGCTTGGTCCGGTTGTAGAAGCCGCAGGAACCACGTATTACGTCGATTCCTCGCTTGGCAGCGACAGTGCCTCAGGCACTAGTGAAATCGCAGCATGGAAGACACTGAGCAAGGTGAATAGCGTCACATTCGGTCCCGGCGACCGCATTTTGCTGAAAGCGGGAGGAGTGTGGAGCAATCAGTATCTTGATTTGCTGGGCTCTGGGTCTGAAGGAAACCCGATTACGGTGGACCGTTACGGGACAGGAGCCAAGCCGCTGATTCATTTCGGCAATACATCCGTAAACGGTGAAGGCTTCGGAGTTCGCCTGCGCAATGTATCTTATTGGGAGATCAATAACCTAGAAATTACAAGTGGCCAGCAGGCGACGGATATGAGAAGAAGTGGTGTCCTTGTGGTTGGTGAAGGAACGGGAGCGGGGAACTTTCGGCATATATATATCCGTAATCTCAATATCCACGATGTTTTTGGTACCGACCGCAGAACAGGCGGCATCAATATTTATGCTAGGGGAGCGAACACGGCTCTGGAAAGTACCTGGGATGGCATCCTGATTGAGAACAACACCATTGTAAACGTGGCAGATACGGGTATCCAGACGATGACAGACGCTTTTTCTAACAGCGCCTGGACACATAAATTCGATGCTTTCCGAAATGTGGTTATCCGGGGCAATGATGTGGAACAAATACACCGGGACGGTATTCTGGTCAGAGCCAGCGTATCGCCGCTGATCGAATACAATACGACGAGATCCATCGGGGAAGCCTGCAATGTGGATACTTCCGTTGTCAGCTACCTGGATCATATTGCCGTGGTCGCGGCGCAGTGGGCCTATTATACAACTGGTGCGGTGTTCCAGTACAACGAGGCCTCCGACACCCGGATGCTGGAGGGAGACGGCCAGCCATGGGATTTTGATGTTGAGGTGCGCGGGAGCATCTATCAATACAATTACAGTCACGATAATCAGGGCGGCACGTTACTGGTTATGAACAATACGGATAATAATATCTTCCGCTACAATATCAGCCAGAATGATCTGGACGGCAATGGAGCGTTCAATTTAATCAGCGGCGGCGGAAATCTGTATGTCTACAACAACGTCATCTACCGTTCAGGAACGCAGAACCGGGCGCTGACTCATGCCAGCAATACGGGGATGGCCTATTATTCGAACAATATCTTTTATAATGGTGCAAGTGGACAATATACGAACAGTCCCAGAATGACGTATGACCATAACAACTTCTACGGACTCAATTCTAGCGTTCCAAGCGATCCTTACAAAATTGTTGGCGATCCCAAATTCGTCAGTCCCAACACGGCGACAGGCCTCGATTCGGCGGTTGGATACAAGCTGGCTTCGTCGTCTCCGCTGATCAATACCGGTGTGGCGGTTACAGCGAACGGTGGCCATGACTATTTCGGCAATACGCTCTATAACGGCGTGCCGGATATTGGAGCATTCGAATTTCAAGGCACGGTTCCGCAGCCGGTTACACTGTTTCAGGATAATTTCGAGGATAGTGACTATAGCGGCTGGACGACCTCCGGCGGCACATGGAGTATGACAGATGACGGTACAAAGGTGCTGTCCCAGAGCTTGGCATCGGGCGAAGCTCTGGCCTATGCCGGCGACGCCTCCTGGAGAGATTATACGTATTCGACCAGACTTAAGCTGCTAACTGCTTCCGGAAACGCGGGGCTGGTATTCCGCTATGCGGATGCCTCCAATTATTACATGTTCAGATTGAACGACGCAGTGGACAAGGTGGAATTGTACAAAAAAACCGCGGGCACATTGACGATGGTAAGCAGTGCTAATGCTGCCGTTACTCCTGGCCAGTGGGTCGAAGTATCGGTGGCTGTCAGCGGCAATGTAATCACGGCCTTTGTTGGAGGTGTCCAAATGATTCAGTGGACGGATACGGCGGTCCAACCAGCTGGAGGGAAAATAGGTATCCGAATGCATACAAGCGCTGCTCGGATTGATGATGTGAAGGTTACTCAGTAATCTGTGAATTGTACGGAAGATGAATTTTTAAAAAACCTTTATTCAGCTCTTCGCTATCTATTTCAGCAATATAGTTGCTTTTATAACCGATGTTCCTTTAAAATAAATTATTGAGTATTTAAATTATAGGTGTCGGGAGATGGAATGAAGATGAATGTCAAAATTACCCGCAATGCGGCTAAAGTGATAAAGAAACAAATGGAACTTGAAGGAAACAGCGAATTGAAGCTGCGCGTCACTATTACGCATGCTCATGGTGATCATGCCCACTACGGTCTTGATTTGGACACGCCTAAGAAGACTGATGTAGTAGTCTCCACAGATAAGGAAATCGATGTTATTCTAGATCCGAATCAACCTTTACTTGACGGCGTAAAGATCGATTACCTCTACTTGCCGGAGGAAGGTTTTGTTATTACTAATCCGTCTAAAGGGAATAACGGCGACCACTAACATGGCTAATGATATTCAAGTGTGTGATGAATGTAATTTCATGAGTATGAAGAGCATCTTGCCGAAACTGCGCAAGATGGCGCCTGACGCCGAGATCAAGATCGGCTGTAAGTCATACTGCGGCCCCTGCGGCAAACGGGCTTTCGTGTTTATTAACGGCCGTTATATCAGTGCTCCAACTGAGGATGAAGTACTGAAGAAAGTGGAAGCTTTCGTCAAGCATCCAGCTGTTCAGAAATAATTATATATGTAAGTCCTACTTAAGATTAGGTCTCCTCACCTCTGCACAGCTTTGTGCGGGGGTGTTTTGCGTTGTAGGAGTTGTCCGCTTTTGGTTAGAAAGGATTAGCATGGTATAATTAATAGATTGGGTAAAAATCAGGTTACACAGGAGGAAATGGAATCTTATGAAGCACATTACTGATGCGAAGATTTTGAACAATGGGATTAACATGCCTTGGTTTGGACTGGGTACCTTTAGAGCGGCGGGGACAGAAGTAGCTAATGCAGTATCCACCGCACTTGAGATAGGGTACCGGAGTATTGATACCGCTGCGGTATATGGCAACGAAGAGGAAGTTGGTCAGTCCATTGCCGCTAGCGGTGTGGCCCGTGACAGTCTTTTCGTCACTACTAAGGTTTGGAATGAGGATCAAGGGTTCGATACGACATTACGCGCTTTCGAGACTAGCAGCAAGAAGCTGGGACTTGATTTTATTGATCTGTATTTAATTCATTGGCCAGGAAAAGACAAATATAAGGATACCTGGCGTGCGCTGGAGCGTCTTTATACAGAAGGTCGTGTCCGGGCCATTGGCGTCAGCAACTTTCAGATTCACCATCTAGAGGAACTTATGAAGGACAGCAGCACTGTGCCAGCGGTCAATCAGGTAGAACTGCATCCTCGTTTTATCCAGAAGGAATTGCATGACTACTGCACTCTGCACAATATACAGATCGAAGCTTGGGCTCCGCTGATGAAAGGCAGACTTCAAGAGAATGAACTATTGATAGACATTGCCCAAAAATACGGCAAAACCGTTGCACAAGTTATTTTACGTTGGGGACTGCAGAATGAGATTGTCATCATTCCGAAATCGGTCACAGCATCCAGAATTAAAGAAAACAGTGAAATCTTCGATTTCGAGCTGACACAAGATGAAGTGAACGCTGTAAGCGGATTGGACGCTGGCGAACGGATCGGTACAGATCCGGACAAGCTGATCTTCTAGAAAGCTACGGGTCAGCTGCAACCCAAAAAAAGCCTTGGACAACGTGCAGAGCACGGAGTCTAAGGCTTTTTTTATATCTCATCTTGGAGGAATTAATTTTGGTTTCTCGGCGGCAGCGGGCCAAGGTATTGGTAATACTGGCATTCAATGCGCCCGTTATACAGCTTGCGGCGTTTATCAGCCTTGCGACCGTAATACTGCTCAAATTCCTTGTATGGACTAATAGCGAAGAAAGACCAGGTCGGCAGATAGAGCATCATCTCACCAAATTGACGGGTCAACTTCTCTACTTCTTTTTCACTACTGATCCGTTCACCATAGGGCGGGTTGGTGATAATACAGCCATATTCGCCTTGCGGTCTTACTTTGGCGGCAGCGCCCACCTTGAAGGTGATTTCACCGGATAAACCAGCACTTTTGGCAGCGGCTTCCGCAAGCTCGATGGCAGCAGGATCAATGTCGCTGCCGGTCAGTTGCAGTGGATAATCATCACGCACGGCGTCGAAGGCTTCCTCCCGGGCTGATTCCCACAGACGCTGTGGAATATCCGGCCAATGCTCAGACGGGAATGAACGCCGAAGTCCTGGCGCGATATTCCAAGCGATCATGGCGGCTTCGATCAATAGTGTACCTGTGCCGCAACATGGATCATACAGGGGACGATGGCCGTTCCAGCGGCTGATCTGAATCAGGGCAGCTGCCATGGTTTCCTTCAGCGGAGCTTCCGTTGCCTGTCGGCGGTAGCCGCGTTTGTGCAGCGCAGGACCAGTAGTATCAAGGGTGATTAAGGCAATGTCGTTCAAAAGAATCATCTCAATGACATAGCGAGGTCCAGTCTCAGGGAACCAGTCCGTACTGTAAGAAAGCTTCAGCTTCTCAACAACGGCTTTCTTGACGATCCCTTGGCAAGCGGGTACACTGGTCAACTGGGATTTATGCGACCGGCCTTCAACAGGGAATTCTCCATTCTCCGGAATCCAGTCTTCCCAGTCAATGGCTTTAACGCCTTCAAACAACTCATCAAATGTTTTGGCCGGGAATTGGCCCATTTTAACTAATACACGATCGGATGTGCGCAACCATAAATTGCAGCGGCAAATATCGATGTAATCACCGCTGAACAATACCCGTCCGTTCTCGACCGTGGTCTCATAACCCAGCTCGTTTAATTCTCGTGCAACGACAGCTTCCAAACCCATAGGGGCGGTAGCGATTAATTGAAATTTGCTCAAATGTGATCAACTCCGTTTAACTTGTAGATAAATACATAAAGCCAGTACAATAAGTATAGGTGAATGCGGGATACTTCACAATGCCCGTCATTTTATAGGAAAAGGAGAATATTTATGCTTAACCAGGAAGAATACAGTGAACATCTTTATACGGAGGACGAAATCTTGCTGAATGTAAAACAAGCGATCCTCGAAAGTGGGATGCCGCCCGTCTCGGTCACTCCCGGATATGGAAGACTGCTCACCATGCTTGTCCGCTTGTCGCGCTCATCCCGTATTTTGGAGATTGGAGCTCTTGGCGGTTATAGCGGCATCTGCCTCTGCCGTGGATTGGCGTCAGGAGGGAAGCTGACCTCGCTTGAGCTGAAGGCTGATTACGCTGCACTCGCGCAACGACATTTAGAAATTGCTGGCTACGGTGATGCTGTAGAATACAGAGTAGGCCCTGCTATGGAGAGCTTGGGCAACCTTGCAGCAGAAGGCCAGAAATTCGATTTCTTCTTTATAGATGCAGATAAAGAAAATTATCCGAATTATCTGGAATATGCAATACAGCTGGCACGACCTGGGGCGATCATTGCTGGAGACAATATTTTTCTGCGCGGACGTACACTCAATACGGATCGGAACGGACCTGCTATTCAGGCGATGCGCCATTTCAATGAAATGATGGCCCGTGACGAACGGCTGACCAGTACACTCTTACCAGCCTACGATGGATTAGCCTTGGCTATTGTGAATTAACAGCAGCTAGGGCTACCGAAATAACCGTGGCTCAGTTTTTTTGTACAACTTCAGGCGTACCCACACTGTATTGATCAGCAGGAAAATGCCGGAGAGGATGAAGAGACCTTCAATCCCGATATAGCCAGACAGAAAGCCGCCAATGATGGCTCCCAACATGTTGCCAAGGGCGAGCGTGCTGCTGTTGAAGCCAAAGGCCCGGCTCTCCTTGCCGTCAGGGGTATAGGATCGGATAAGTGCATTAACACTTGGCAGAAGGCCGCCCATGAAGACCCCCATAAGGAAACGGACTGCAATCAATTGCCAGACACTGGTGACGAATGCCTGTGGAATGAGAAATACGGCTGCACCGATCAGCGCAAAGGTGAGAATTCGGTGTGCCCCCACCCTGTCGCTTAGCTTGCCAAGCACTGGAGAAGCGATCATATTGGAGAGCCCAGTGACCGCGCTGACCATTCCCGCCAAAAAGGCGATATTTACGGCTGAGCCGTGCAGCTTTTCTACATAAAGTGGCAGCAGCGTCATTGGGCTGATCATTGCAAACTGCAGCAGGAAGGTTACTCCGAATAGTGCAGGCAGCTGTGGGATTTTGGCAAGCTCCTTCAAGCCAGCCAGCACTGAAACCTGAGGCTCATGTGCAGCTTCAACACGGTCGAATTTCTCCCTCACCAGGAATAGTGCCAGCAGGGAAGCGACGAACAGCAAGGCTCCAACGACATAGAAGATCGGGCGGAAGCCGATCCAATCGGCAAGTCCGCCACCGATGAGCGGTCCAAGAATGGTACCGGCCACAGAGCCGGACTGCATCAGTCCCATGGCGAAGCCCATATTTTTTTTTGGCGTTGTGGCCGAGACGAGTGCAATTGATGCCGGATTGAACCCGGCAATGGTGCCGTTCAGCAAACGCAGCAACAGCAACTGCATCGGCGTCTGGGCGAAGCCCATTAACAGAATGACTACCGCCATGCCGAAGCTTGAGCGCAGGAGCATGATTTTGCGTCCATATTTGTCTGCAAGCTTGCCCCACAAGGGCTGAAACAGAAATGACGTCAGAAAGTTTGCGGCAAAAATGAGTCCGGCCCATATTCCAATCGCATGCTCGCCCACTACACCGAGATCTTTGGCAAGATAAAGGGAGAGAAAGGGAGTGATCATCGTCATCCCAGCATTGACTAGAAATTGGCCGAACCAAAGCACCATGAGGTTGACTTTCCAGGTCTCCCACTTCTTCAAAGTGCTTCACTTCCTTTCAAAAGATTAAGCAATAAATAACTCACGAAAAATTGACATTATATCAGTATATCATATTTTTAAGAGTAGGCGGTGCAATACTTATCATAGTAATGTCATTGGATTGTCATTCCGAATGGGCTGAAGCAGTTGTTACTTACTTTTAAAGAGGGCATAATAGGTAATAGCGTTTACAAATATTTTATCAAATCTAATGGAGATCTTATCATGACCTACAACGACACTTTTATCCGCGCCTGCCGAAAGCAGGACACGGAGCACGTTCCCGTATGGTACATGCGGCAGGCTGGCCGTTATGATCCCGAGTACCGTAAAATCAAGGAAAAATATTCACTGCTGGAAATCTGCAAACAACCTGACCTGGCCGCGGAAATATCAATGATGCCCGTGCGCAAGCTAGGTGTGGATGCAGCTATTCTGTATTCTGACATTATGAATCCGGTCGCTTCTATTGGAGTTAAGTTTGATATCGTCAAGGATATCGGCCCGGTAATTGAGAATCCGATTCGCACTGCAGCAGATGTGGACAGATTGAAGCCGATTGATGTTGAAGGCGATCTCAGTCACATTCTGGAAACGATAGCTATACTCGACAAGGAACTGGATGTGCCGCTGATCACATTTGCGGGTGCGCCGTTTACCATTGCCAGCTATCTTATCGAAGGCAGACCCTCCAAGAGCTATATCCGCACCAAAGCATTGATGTACAATGAACCCCGTGTCTGGGAGAAGCTGATGGACAAGCTTGGTGATATGGTTATCACCTATCTGCGCAGCCATGTACGTAGTGGAGGCAAGGCATTCCAATTGTTCGACAGCTGGGTGGGTACGCTTGCACCCCGTGACTTCGAGACTTATGTGCTGCCAACCATTTCCCGGATTTTTGCTGAATTATCAGATCTGGATGTACCGAAAATATATTTCCCTGGGGTAAGCTCAGGTGAATTGCTGCCCACCCTAACGAATCTTCAGGCGGATGTAATCGGGCTGGATTGGCGTGTTAGCTTGACTGAAGGACGGCGCAGAATCGGAGAGAAATTCGCTGTTCAGGGCAATCTTGATCCCTATCTGCTGACAGCGCCAATGGATATTTTGAAGGAACGCGCCAAAGAACTGATTGATGAAGGACTGCAGAAGCCGGGTTATATATTTAACCTGGGACACGGACTATACCCTGAGGCTTCACTTGATAAACTAAGGGAGTTAACCGAGTATATCCACGAATATTCGCAGAGTGTTATAAAAGAAGCGACAAAGCTCTCTATTCATTTAAATAGCTAGTGTAGAAGGGGTTGGGAATTCGTGGCAATTAAAATAGGTGTTCTAGTCATGTCGTACGGTACTCCTGAAAGTCTGGAAGGTGTGGAAGCATACTACACACATATCCGGCGTGGCAATTCACCATCTGCGGAGCAGCTTAAAGAACTAAAGGATCGATATGCTGCTATTGTGGGCGGTGTATTTCCGCTGCGCAAGAATACAGACCTGCAGGTTGATGCATTGCAGGCCGCGCTGAATAGCGATAATGGTGGGAAATTTGAATTTGTCTGCTATCAGGGACTTAAGCATGCTCATCCATTTATTGAAGATGGAGTGGAGGCTATGGCTAAAGATGGCATTACCCAAGCAGTTGGCATCGTACTAGCTCCCCATTACTCCAGTATGAGCGTGGGCACCTACATCAAGCGTGCACAGGAAAAGGCAGATGCCTGCCATGTGGAGATGAGCTTTGTGGAAAGCTACCACCTGCATCCAGAGCTGATCGACGTTCTGAGCAAAAGAGTATCAGCCAGACTGGATCAATTCGAGGAGGCTGGGGCAAAGCGCGATGAGGTTCGGGTATTGTTCAGTGCGCATAGTCTGCCGGAACGCATTCTGAGCATGGGTGACCCCTACCGTGATCAATTGCTGGAAACCTCAGCAGCTATTGCAGCGCAAGCAGGTGTAACCACGTGGCAATTCACGTGGCAAAGTGCTGGCCGTACAGCCGAGCCTTGGCTTGGACCTGACGTTCTTGTTACACTCCGGGAACTGAGCAACGAGCAGGTGAAATACGTATTAGTGGCACCGGTCGGCTTTGTGTCTGATCATTTGGAGGTGCTGTATGATCTTGATATTGAAGCACAAGCCGTGGCCTCTGAGCTGGATATTCGCCTGATGCGTATTGAATCGCTGAATAGCGATCCAGCTTATATGTCGGTACTAAGTGATGTGGTACGTACTCAGGTAAGTCAAATGAAGGTAAACCAGTTATGACTGGCTTACCCCGAAAGATAGTTATTATTGGCGGAGGCTTAAGCGGCCTCAGCGCCGCTTTTTATGTACGCAAGTATTATAAGGAAGCAGGCTTTAAGCCTGACATTGTATTGCTTGAGAAAACGAAGACGCTCGGTGGTAAGATCGAAACACTGCACCGTGACGGCTTCGTCATTGAGAAGGGGCCAGACTCCTTCCTGGCCCGCAAAACAGCGATGAGTGATCTGGCCAAGGAATTGGAGATTGATCATGAGTTGGTGACGACCAATCCAAATGCCAAGAAGACTTATATATTGCAGCGTGACAAGCTGCATCCGATGCCAGCTGGGTTGGTGCTGGGGATTCCTACAGAGCTTCGGCCGTTTCTTAGAAGCGGATTGGTCTCTTTTGGCGGCAAAATGCGGGCTATGATGGATTTCATCATTCCGCCGCGGCGCAGCAGTGAGGACGAGTCACTAGGCCAGCTGATAGAGCGCCGTCTAGGTACAGAAGTGCTGGAGAATATGACCGAACCGCTCTTAGCTGGTATTTATGCCGGTGATATGCGCAAGATCAGCCTGCAGGCTACCTTCCCGCAATTCGGCGAGGTAGAGCGTCAATATGGAAGTTTGATTCGCGGCATGACTACTGGGCGTAAGCCCGCAGAGACACACACAGGCACGAAGAAAAGCGCCTTTTTAACCTTTCGCCAAGGACTGCAGAGTCTGGTGCACGCCTTAATTCATGAGCTGCATGATGTAGAACAGCGGACCGGCACCGGAGCAGTCTCCATTACAGCTCGGACAACTAATGTAGTAAATGGAGAGCCTGTAGTAACTGCAGACACTTCTCGTTATGAGGTTGAGCTGGAGAATGGCGAACGGCTGCTTGCCGATGATATTTACATTACGGTACCCAATTTCGCTGCCGCAGATCTTCTGCGCACACATGTGGATGTTTCCGCACTGGATGCTGTGAATTATGTTTCCGTTGCGAATGTAGTTATGGCTTTTCCGAAGAAGGATATTGTCAGTGATTATGATGGATCAGGCTTTCTTGTTCCACGCAAGGAAGGACGCAATATTACAGCTTGCACATGGACATCTACCAAATGGCTGCATACAAGCCCCGAGGATAAGGTGCTGCTGCGCTGCTATGTTGGGCGATCGGGGGATGAGCAGAATGTTCAGCTTCCAGATGAGGCCCTGACGGAGCTGGTGCGCAAGGACCTGCGGGAAATCATGGGCATTACGGCCAAACCTTTGTTCACAGAGATTACTCGCTTAACGCATTCCATGCCTCAGTATCCCGTCGGACATCCGGAGAACATTGCCAAGCTGCGCAGCGAACTAACTACGTCAATGCCTGGTGTGTATGCCTTTGGAGCCGGATATGACGGCATTGGTATGCCGGATTGCATAAAGCAGGCCAAACTTATAGCGGAAAGTGCTGCCAAGGATTTAGTGAGAGACCTAACTAATGAGATTAATCCTGTTACAGGAGGAAGATAATTTGTATTAACCCTGCTGAATATAGCGGGGTTATTTATTGCCTACTAATTCAATTGATTCTGATGATTCTCATAAAAGTAGATTTTCAAGCGTTTTGGAATAAATCAACCGTTTTCATTATAAAGTTTGTTAAATATTTCATGGCGAAATCTGATGTATTATGACACAATGGGGAAAATGCCGAAAGGAGCTATCTGCTATGGAACAGACAAACAATACGCTGATTCTTGATCTATGGGATGTTCATAACATCCGAGTGAATGTCGAAGATAATAGTATGTCATTTGTTGAGGCGGTAGAGACAGAGGCACGTACTCAAGGCGTTCAAGTGTTTGGTGCTAAGGAAGTTGTATTACCTGTGATGCACTTATATTTAAAGGGAAATATCTTAGAGGCATTAAGCCAAATGAAGCAGTAGTATGGGTCGCTCATTGGAGGGGCTTTTTTTATGCCAAAAATGATTTGATCTATGCGCAGAGTATTAATATTATGCCCACTAGCTTCGGCTGGTGGGCTTTTTGTACATGCTATAGACGATGTGAAATTCATTGGTGATAAAGAAGCACTCTAATGTAATAGAAAGAAATAGTTGTGGTTTACTTGTTTTCATCCCCTAAAACTGATAAATCGTATTGACCAGTAGAAACCCCGGCAGTTGTATTTTTGGAACTTTCTGATGCTCGACAATCAATCCAACCCAGGAAGTCAGTCGCAAGGGCATGTTTCGCAGCTTGATCTGAGGCGGAAGCTGGAAGTGCTAAGGTTGACGGGGGGGTACCAAAGACTTAACATATATGAGGGAACCCACTAAATAAAATCACAGGGAAATTACATAAGTGGGTTTTAACAAAACAAATTTATACTATGTTTCACCTAATTTATATGGTTTGTTATAGAAACTATTTGAGTGTAAAGGAGATCACCAGTACCCATGTATCCGCCGCGATCACGTTCACGACAAAGTAAACATACCAGCAAACGCCGCCGCAGAACGGCATGGATATGGATTAACGCAAGTTTGCTTTTGTTGATAACCGCTGCTTTATCCTATTATTTTATAAGTTCAAACGGTAGTGAAGGGTCTGCCTCACCTCCACAACAAGGTGAGGCCTTGGTATCACCGTCTCCAGATCCAACTCTGGCACCTACGGCTGTTCCGACACCCGAAGCGACAGCAACGCCTGAACCTTCAGTTCCAGTAGAGGCTCCTGAGATTTCACCATCACCGCTAATGGATGGCACCCCTACCGAGGCACTGGAGACGGAACCACCTGCGGCTCCCACGGAAGCACCTGTGTCGGATATAGACAGTTCCCAAGGCTCTGGCGTAGCCTCAGGACTTTCCGAGGAGGATGCCGCCGGGAGTACAGTGACACTTAATTTTGCGGGAGACGCTATTTTTTCCGGTAAAGTGGGTGAACTGCTCGACAAGAAGGGTTACTCGTACTCCTATGCGGGGTTGAATGGATTATTTAAGCAAGACGATCTGACGGTACTCAATTTGGAGACACCGATCACCACGCGCGGAATGGCCGCTAATAAGCAATATGTATTCAAGGGAGCACCGGAAGCGCTGGATGCACTGAAGGCGGCAGGAGTAGACGCCGTGAATCTGGCGAATAACCATACCCTGGATCAGGGTGTGCAGGGTCTTGAAGATACGCTGAGTAATCTTAGCGAAAGGGGAATACCTTATGTTGGCGCTGGTCTAACTAGCAAGGAAGCTTATTCGGCGCAATATTTTGAACGCAATGGTATAAAGATTGCTGTACTTGGCTTTACGCGAGTAATTCCACAGTCGGATTGGATGGCTGGAATGCGCTCACCGGGAGTCGCTTCGGTTTATGATAGTGCAGAAGGGTTGAAGGCGATTGCTCAGGCCAAGAAATCAGCTGACATGGTAGTTGTCGTTGTCCATTGGGGCAAGGAACGGGTTGAACAGTATGATAGTGTTCAGCAATCGCTCGGACGCAGCTTTATTGATGCGGGAGCAGATCTTGTTATTGGAGGTCATCCGCATGTCTTGCAGGGGATTGAACCCTATAAAGGCAAGTGGATAGCCTATAGTACCGGCAATTTTATATTTACGAGATCAACTGTCCCTGCTACTTGGGAGACGGCAATTTTCCAAGCGGAATGCACCAAAAAAGGGCAATGTTCATTACAGCTGAAGCCTATGGATGCTGAACTGGCCCAGTCTGTGCCTATGAATGAAGTCGATGGGCAGCTTTTGCTCAAGAGGTTGGAGTCCCTCTCCGCTGGACTTATTACTATCGGCAGTGATGGTAAGGTCAAGCAAGTGAACAGGTAAGATTCTAACAGAGAATTTTTTGATATATAAGTGTTTCACTCCATAATTTATCCTTATATTTCTCGAAGAAACGGGTGCCGTCCATATAAAGGGACGGCGAAGCCGTTTCATCTTGCTGGAGGCCTAATGATGAACAACATATGTGTAGCCCATCGGGGGTTTTCCGGCAAAGCCCCTGAGAATACTATGGCAGCTATTCGCTTAGCACTTGCTTTGCCTTATGTACGTTGGATGGAGCTTGATGTTCAGCTCACAAGGGATGGTGTCCCCGTTGTCATTCATGATTTCTCATTGGATCGAACGACTAACGGACACGGTAAGGTTAAGAATATGGATTGGGAACTTATGCAGCGCTTGGATGCGGGGAGCTGGAAGGGGCGCGCTTTTCGGGGCGAGAAGATACCCTCACTTGAAGAAGTCCTCTCTTTGGCCTCCGGCAGGCTGCATTTAAACATTGAACTCAAAACATCAGGTAATCTGTACCCGGGTCTTGAGAAAGCTGTTATGGAGCTTGTTTCCTCTAAAGGCATGCGTGATGAGGTTGTGCTGACTTCGTTTGATGCCGGTGCATTGCAAAGAGTTAAAGAACTTGACTCCCGTTTCCGGACGGGGTTGATCTTTGATTCCAGATTGGGTGATCCAACAAGAAAGCTGCAGGAGCTGGATTGCTCCTTTCTGTCGATTAGCTTTGCACGGCTAAATCCGAAACTGGCTAAGCTTCTGGCCGAGCGTGGCGTGAAGATTATGGCCTGGACGGTGGACAAGGCGAAGGAGATGCGTCGCCTTGCGGAGATGCAGTCTGATATAATGATCTGTACGAACCGTCCGGATATATGGGGCGATACGTTCTTGAAGGTTTAAATACTAACGATCGATGGGAAAGAGAGCTGAATGTCTAATGTGTGCTGCTGTTAATAACCTATATTGTGTTGGACGTAATTATAAACAACATGCGGAGGAACTTGGCAATCAAGTGCCAGTGGAACCGCTGATCTTTATGAAGCCCTCTCATGCGGCTGTTTCCCTCGATAAAGCGATTATTGAGCTTCCCAAGGATGCTGGGCAGGTTCATTATGAAGGAGAGCTTGTGCTGCGTATTGCACGGGATTACGTTCTGGGTATAACTGTCGAAGAACTGGTAGATGTGATGGCGCTTGGGCTGGATTTCACGCTGCGGGATGTGCATAATGATCTGCAGAAAAAAGGGCTCCCCTGGACCGCAGCAAAAGGGTTTAAGAATGCTGCCCCGTTGACACCTTACATAGCTTTTCCTGACAAGGAAGAGCTGGAAGGAACAGATTTTACTGTATTGAAGAATGGTGTGGAAGTACAGCGCGGAAATGTGAAGAATATGATTTTTTCACTCCAGAAGATTGTTGATTTTATAGCGGCACGCTATGGACTGGGCAAAGATGATATTATATTTACAGGGACTCCGGCAGGTGTGGGACCAACCGTAACCGGTGACTCGTTCGAGCTGTACTGGGGCGACAAGCTGATGGGCACCTGCCTGATCGGTTAAGAACGGTACTTAGATCAAGCAGGAGTTGAATATATGTTATGGGTCCTCGGCGCCTGTGGCGCCCTGTTTGTTGCCGGAGTGGCTTATTGGAGGCAATCGCTAAGCCTCTCCGGTATGCTTGCTGCAGTAATGATGGGTACTATTTATTTCGGTGCCGGGAATGCTTTTTGGTTCGGTATTTTGTTGGTGTTCTTCATTTCTTCAAGTTTGCTGTCCAAGCTTCGCCATGATAATAAAGCCGAGCTGGAGTTAACGTACGCCAAAACGGGCCGGCGTGATGCCGGACAGGTCTTCGCTAACGGGGGGATCGGCATGCTGCTGGTTCTGCTGAATGCGATTTTCCCTATGGAAATGTGGGGATTTCTGTTCATCGGTGTAATGGCTACCGTGACCTCGGATACATGGGCCACGGAAATTGGCACGCTTAGCAAGAAGTTGCCACGATCTGTTCTGACGGGTAAAGTTCTTCAGGCAGGTGCATCTGGTGCTGTCTCGCTATTGGGTACTCTTGCCGCCGCCGGCGGTGGAGTCCTAATAGGTGCCGCTTCCTGGGTATTACGGGCAGCCTCTGGGATGCAGGACCATTCCTTCTGGCTGCTTACGCTGGCAGGGCTGCTCGGAGGTCTAGCGGGTGCTTTTGCCGACTCTGTCCTTGGTGCAACCGTGCAGCAGATGAACCGTTGTACCATATGCGGCCGTATCGTGGAAGGCGAATCGCATTGCGGTGCCCCTACTGTGCACGCCCGGGGCTGGCGCTGGATGAGCAATGATGCAGTCAATACAATCAGTTCTATTATTGGTGGTGCCATTGCTTTGATGCTTGGCGCACTTTGGGGGTGAACCGATGAGCAACGTATCCAATGACAAACACACGGCAATTCTGGATGCTGCCCATACGCTTTTCGGTTCAAGTGGTTTTTACGAAACGAAGATGTCGGATGTGGCGGAGAAGGCCGGGATTGCCAAGGGTACTGTGTACTTATATTTCAAAAGCAAAGAAGATCTGTTTATGGCGGTAACGCGCCGTGATTGTGAGGGATATCTGCAGCAGTTGGAGAACAAACTTCAGGATCACACTACTTTTACAGATAAGCTATCAGTGATCGCCGAGCATCATATGTTCTATTATTATGAGCGCAAGCAACATACAAAGCTTTTTTTTCTTGCTCCTAACAATAACCCGGAGCTAGTGGCGTATATGGCGCTTTTTATGGAACAATACATGCAGGCGGTTGTAAAAGTGCTGCTGGAAGGCCGGGCATCCGAGCCTGAATTGATGGCACAGTCTTACATTGGTATGCTGGATCGTCTCAAAATGGATATTTTGTTTGACCCTTCTTTTACTGAAGCCGATGCGTTTAAGCGGGCCAAGTTTGCCGCCAGCCTCTTCAGTAAGGGAGCCATGAATAACCTGCATCCTGCAGAGGATGATAAAGAAAATAATATAGCAAACGAGGATATAGAATGAATATTATGACTGTGGAGAATCTTTCCAAAACCTATGGAGAAAAAGTACTGTTCCGCGAAGCTTCATTTGGTATGGAAGACCAGGACAAGATCGGCATTATCGGTGTGAATGGTACGGGAAAATCAACCTTTTTGCGTATTATTGCCGGGTTGGAAACACCAGATTCAGGCAAAGTATCGATTGGGAATAGTATAAGAGTTATGACTTTGGCTCAGAATCCGCCTTATGATCCTGCCAATACGGTGCTGCAGCAGGTTTTTGCTGGTGATGTACCGGAGCTGGTAATGATGCGTGAATATATGGAGACATTAACTCTTTTGGAGAACGACCCAGGGAATTCTAAGCTGGAAGACAAGCTGGTACAGATTGGACATGATATTGGTTCGGCGGATATTTGGCATTTGGAAAGTGAAGCTAAGAGTGTACTTACGAAGCTTGGCATTACTCAATTTGATGCTCTAATGGACACACTCTCCGGGGGTCAACGCAAACGTGTGGCTCTAGCGGCAGCACTGATTACACCTTCAGAGCTGCTTATCCTGGATGAGCCTACTAACCATATTGATACAGAATCCGTATCTTGGTTGGAACAATATCTAAAAAGACGACGCGGCGCATTATTAATGGTCACGCATGATCGTTACTTCTTGGATCGTGTTGCTGGTGTGATGCTTGAACTGGACGGAGGTCGCTTGTTCCGTTATGAAGCGAACTATTCGCGTTTTCTCGAGTTAAAGGCCGATCGTGAGGAACGCGAAGCCTCAGCTGAACAGAAGCGTAAAATGCTGTTGCGTTCGGAGTTGGCTTGGATTCGCCGTGGGCCTAAAGCTCGTTCAACGAAGCAGAAAGCCAGAATTGATCGCTATGAGAAGCTGAAGGACGTTCAGGGGAATGCTTCCGCTGGCGCTCTGGATATTTCCGTGGGCTCAACACGTCTGGGTCGCAAAATAATTGAAATCCTGGGTCTGTCCAAGGCACTCGATGGTCGTCAGCTTATTAAAGATTTAACCTATATTGCAGTACCCCAAGATCGGGTAGGTATTATTGGACCGAATGGTAGCGGCAAATCTACGCTGCTTAATATGATTGCCGGTAAAATTGAACCTGACAGTGGTGAGGTTCAGCTTGGGACTACAGTGAAGCTCGGCTATTTCACGCAAGAGCATCAGGATATGGATGAAAGTCTGCGGGCGATTGAATACGTGAAGGAAGAGGCTGAAGTCATTAAGACTGCCGATGGCAGCTTGATTACGGCAGGCCAGATGATGGAGCGTTTTCTGTTTCCACCCGCCATACAGTGGACGCCGATCTCCAAACTGTCCGGTGGTGAGAAAAGACGTCTTTACCTGCTGCGTGTGCTGATGGGCGCACCCAATGTGTTGCTGCTGGATGAACCGACAAATGATCTGGATATCGGTACATTGGCTGTACTGGAAGACTATCTGGATGAATTCCCTGGTGTTGTCTTCACAGTTTCACATGACCGCTATTTCCTGGACCGTACCATGGATAAACTCATTGCCTTTGAAGACGGGGAGATCCGGCTTCATGTGGGTGATTACACCGAATATGAAGAATGGTTAGCCAAGAATGTCCAAGTCCGCAATTCAACCACTAACAAAAGAGAAATAAGCTCTATCCCTAGCGCACCAGTTGAACCTATAGCCGACGTAGTAACTGCTCAGTCAAGCACGGAGAAACCCAAGTTCACGTTCAAGGAACAGCGTGAATATGAGGGGATCGATAAAGAGATTGAACAGGCAGAGGCACGAATCGTTGAGATTAACTCCAAGATGGAAGCCGCCTTTGCTGACTCTTCTAAGCTGCAGGAGCTTACAGAGAAGCAGCAGCAAGCTGAAGCAGAGCTGGAGCGCCTCATGGAACGCTGGACGTATCTAAGCGAACTGGCGGAGAGAATCGCTGGTAGGGCTTAATCTTTGATGATTAGACTTAATAAAAAACAAGCTGACACCGGTTTATCAGGTGTCAGCTTGTTTTCGTTATTGTTAGTGGATGGCCACCGCAATCATCTGCACTACCGAACGCTCATCGCCGGTCAGCACGACCTCCGCGGCATTCATCTGTGAGGAGCCATCTCCATCGAGGTAAATGCCCTCACGGTCCTCACCTGGAACATTCTGCAGCACGGCTGTACGGAATTCTGCGGCCGTACAGAGTGTTGGCGTGACAATTAACCACAGTTTGTCTGCATTATCATATACCATGCCTGAGCGCATCCGTCTCTCATCGGCATAAGGCAGGTGCTCTAGGGTAGCCGTTGCTTCCCATAGCTCCTCGTGTCCAAGGTTCATACTGATGCCGCCTTGAGCAAAGTAATGGTTACGGTCAGCAACGATTAGTTCATCTCCTGAGGAGACCACCTGCACCGAAAATTTGCGGCTAGTAGCATCCCAGACAAGGGTTCCCCGCGTATACTTGGCATTAAACCACCCTGAACCATAGGCTTTTTTGGCTCCATTCACTGGGTTGTCATTCATAATGGAAATGGATAAGAGATCCTTACCATAAAAAAATCCACCATTAATGCCGTAGGCCGCTACCTGGCGCAGTGGTGTTCCAGCCGTCTT
This sequence comes from Paenibacillus monticola, assembly GCF_009664975.1. Lineage (GTDB taxonomy): Bacteria > Bacillota > Bacilli > Paenibacillales > Paenibacillaceae > Paenibacillus_AQ > Paenibacillus_AQ monticola. The sequence continues at coordinate 613,885 of NZ_WJXB01000002.1, read as the reverse complement.
AAGAAGAATGTCATCAGGGTTAAGGGACATCATATGCAGCTGTACCTTTTGCGGAGTTGTGATCTCCATATAGGTATAGGAATGAGGGAGGCCGTCAAAGACCTCCTTCTGTGGCGGTGATGTTAACAGTAGAACAGATCCCACGATCACAATAACCGCCAGCAGCAAGGCTGAAATGACTATCAGCCAGTGCTTGCGTTCCCAAAGCTGCCGCAGCTTGGAAATGGGGCTGCTGGTATCAGTGCTCGCCGACATAAGCGGCCAGCAGCTTGGCAGTATTTATTACCGCTTGCTTATGTGTCCGCTCCATGGAATGTGAGGCATGAACTCCTGGGCCGATTAAGGCAGCACGAATATTGTTTCCCCCTCTAAGTGCGGCAGAAGCATCGGAGCCATACATAGGGTAAATGTCCACAGCATAAGGAATTGCCAACGTATTAGCTAGCTCAACTAAACGACCTGTCATAACATAATCATAAGGTCCCGAAGAGTCCTTTGCACAGATCGAGACATCCGTTTCCTTACAGCTCAGATCATCGCCCATCGCACCCATATCTACCGCGATCATTTCATTTATATCAGCAGGAATCCAGGCTGTCCCATGTCCAACTTCTTCATAATTAGAGATAAGCAGAGAGAGGTTATGCAAAGGCTTCCAGCCCTCGCGTTTCATACTTTCCAGCAGGCCAAGCAATGCCGCAACACTAGCTTTATCATCCAGGTGACGCGATTTAATATAGCCACTCGGCGTAATAACCGCACGGGCATCGAAGGAAATGAAATCACCGACGGAAATGCCAAGCTTAAGTACATCTTCTTTGGACGACACCAGTTCATCGATACGCACTTCCATATTCTCCTCTTGGCGCTTGAAATCACGTGCATCGGGATAGACATGGACGGAAGGATGGCTGGTTAGAATCGTACCTGTATAGGTCTTGCCGCTGCGGGTATGGATAATGCAGTATTCATTCTCAATACTATGCATCGTAAATCCGCCGACGGAGGTTAGGCGTAAGGTGCCGTTTGATTTAACCGAACGAACCATGGCACCAAGGGTGTCCACATGTGCACTGATTCCGATCGTACGGGTTGGATCAAGTCCTGCGACTGATAATATTACCCCACCTTTTTCATTCCAGGTAAGGGGTACGTTCAGCGCAGCTGCTTCCTCAGCCACAAGATGCATCACCTGTGCGGTATAACCGCTGGGACTAGGGGTGTCGAGCAATTTCTTCAGAATGGTAAGAATATAATCTTCATTGGGTTGTATGCTAAGCATGGGTTAGTCCTCCTTGATTCCTTAAAGCTGAGGCGTGCTATCAGCAGTTGGGGTTTCATTATTAATGTTTAGGGTTTCCAGTGAGTTGTTTACATCTTGGAGTTTCGCAAGCTCAGCAGTTAAGACCTTGATTTGCTTCTGCAGCTTGTATTGGCGAAGAATGCCAAAAGAACCGACAATGACGCCGCCGATTAAGGCACAGCCAACAATGATGAGTATAAGCGGAATACTGGCAACATCAAAGCCGAAGTTGACCTCAACAGGATCTACGTTGATGACTGCGAACAGAGCTATCAGCAGTGCAAAGATTAAACCCGCAATAAGTGACCATTGAAATTTCATCGAATTTTCCTCCTCGAGACTGTAGTGACAGTATAAAATCCCCTGCCCATTATGGGCAGGGGATTAGTCTAATAGTAAACTTTCCCACTTATTTGGTCAACTGTTCCATCTGCGAGATAATGCTTTCGAACACACTCATCGCTTCACGAATCGGTGCTGGTGAAGACATATCCACACCGGCCTTTGACAAAATATTAATGGAATAGTCGCTGCCACCGCTCTTCAGGAAGCCAAGATAACGGTCAACCGCAGGCTTGCCTTCCTCAAGAATCTGTTTGGCAAAGCTGGTTGCTGCTGAGAAGCCAGTCGCATATTTGTAAACATAGAAGCTGTTATAGAAATGTGGAATCCGAGCCCATTCCATCTCGATATCTTTATCAACAACCATACCTTCGCCATAATACTTAACGTTGAGGTCGTAATAAGCCTTCGAGAGATCCTGGGCTGTAAGTGCTTCACCGTCTTCAGCACGTTTGTGGATAATTTTCTCGAACTCGGCGAACATCGTTTGCCGGAACACGGTTGTGCGGAACTGGTCGGCATAGTAGGTGAGCAGATACATTTTTTCCTTCGGATCAGTTGACTTATTCAGCAAATAATCCATTAGCAACGCTTCATTTGTCGTAGAAGCAACCTCTGCCAGGAAAATCGTATATTGCGCATCACGATACTTCAGTGTGTTATCCGAGTAGTAAGAATGCAGGGCATGACCCATCTCATGCGCGAGCGTGAACATACTGTTGAGATTATCATTATGGTTCAGCAGTACATAAGGGTGGGTGCCGTAGGCTCCCCAACTGTACGCACCGGTTCGTTTGTTCTCATTCTCGTAGACGTCGATCCAGCTATTGTCATAGCCTTCCTGAAGCACATTCAGATAGTCTTCACCAAGCGGCTTAAGACCTTCCTTCGTAATCTTCTTGGCTTCTTCAAAGGTAATATCCAGCTTATATTCATCTACAAGCGGAGCAAACAGGTCGTACATATGTAGCTCATCCACACCGAGCAGCTTCTGGCGCAATTTCATATACCGGTGCATTAACGGCAGGCTCTCATGAATCGTGTCGATTAGATTGCTATATACCTCTTTAGGAATATTGTCACCATAGAGAGACATTTCCAGAACGGACGGATACTTGCGAACACGTGAGTAGAACACATTTTTGTTCACATTCGCACTAAGTGTGGCGGCGATTGTATTTCTTTGTTTACCATAGGTCTCATAGACTGCTTTAAAAGCGTTCTTGCGAACCTCACGATCCGGGCTTTCCAGAAACTTGATATAACTTCCGTGAGTAAGCTCAACTTCCTTGCCACTCTCATCTTTAATCTTCGGGAATCTTAGATCCGCATTGTTCAGCATGCCGAAGATGTTCTGCGGAGCCTGGGAGATGTTGCCTACCTGGGCGAGCAAGGCTTCCTCTGCTTTGGACAGAACATGAGCTTTCTCACGTTTCATCTCTTTTAAAGTAAAGGTATAGTCGGAAAGATCAGGATCAGCAATGAATTCATCAAGCTTCTCGACAGGCAAGGCAAGAATTTCCGGTGTAACAAAAGAAAGGGCCTCACCGGCTTCCACACTGAGCTGCTTCGCTTTTTGGGAAAGAGCTTGATAGACGGAGTTTGCTGTATCTTCATCCTGGCGCATATGAGCATAAACATACAGAAGCTCCGTTTGCTGTGACAGCTTGTCATCCAGCTTGAAGCATTCCTTAAGCGCATCAGGGGAGTCGAGCTTTCCTTGGAAATCCGCAGCTTTCTTAATAACAGTCTTTACTTCAGCGTATGTTGCATCCCATTCTTTCTGTGAAGCAAACATATCCTCAAGCTTCCAGCGGTTCTCAGCAGGCACTTCACTTCTCTTCAATAATTGTTCCATGGAAATCCTCCTCGAATGATGAGATGAATTAGGTGCATTCTCCCGTTGCAGCACTGCGGATGACCAATCACCAGGCAGTAGACTAAGCGCAAGCAAAAGAGGAAGAGACTTGGTTGTAATGGACATGACGGCCGCCTCCTAGTTCTAGGTCAGCTTAGTATGCCCTGCCAAATCATGATTATTAATCCTTGGGCTGCGTTATGCGGAAGTTATGCTAAAAAGGTATAGATAATTAAGACAAAAGCCAGAAGAATCATTATGACCGCAGTCAGGGCCATGCCCCGCTTCAACTGCTGCGGAACACGGTCCCTTGCCATAATCAGCACTGCGCCCAGACAGAGGACGGAAATTATATAAATCGTGAGGTTCTCACTGTCCATAATGGGCTACACCTGTTTGAAAGCTGTAATAATGTTTTTGTATTCTTCTTCATTATCTTTATAGGACTCTTTGTTGAACCGGTTATTGACCCATTGCATCATAGCTGGACGGCTCATGAAGGTATGAGTCTCTTCGCCCCATTGATCTGATATTTCCCGGAGGATGATATACCGGCCCTGAACTTCTACCGTCATCATATTCCACTTATCTGTTTTGTATATTTCATGTTTTTTTATCATTTTCATTACCACCCTGGCGATTTTTGACTTTTGGCTCAATGATAACGCACGGGAGAAGGGAAAAGCAAATGAAATCAACATATTGAGGGAAAAGTTGGATTGATCCGAAGGATAATTTGGAGTATAATGTAAGCATACGCCATATATGGCGCTATTTTTAGGAGGTTGTTCATTTGAAAGGTACAGTGAAATGGTTTAACGCAGAAAAAGGTTATGGTTTCTTGCAGGTTGATGGCGGCGAGGATGTATTCGTGCACTTTTCAGCAATTCAAGGTGATGGATTTAAGACGCTAGACGAAGGCCAAACCGTAGAATTCGATATTACTGATGGTAATCGTGGACCCCAAGCAGCAAACGTAGTTAAATTATAAGAAACAGCAAGGGCAGTTTAACTGTCAGCTGTAAATATATGTTATGAGGTTGCAATTATTTAGTAACCAATCGATTTAACCAACACACAGTTCTTTCGGGAACTGTGTTTTTTTAATGGCCATAAACAGATATCTATGTGGAATTGTGGCTGATTTCTTCTAGCCTGCTTTGACCTCAGGTGTCATAGAATGATAAACTATAAATAGTGCTTTTTGTATGAAGAATGTAATTTGAAAGTCATATTTGATGGGGAGCGTTTCGTCATGAAGTTTAAATTATTTAAGGATCGTAAAGGCAAGGCCGATCAAGCCAAAAATAATAAATTCGTTAAGCTGGCCCGCGAAATTTATGTGCAGGCACGCAAAGGCGGAATCAATCCGGATGCAAATTTCGGACTCAAGACGGCAATCGCGAGCGCACGTGCGATTAATATGCCGGTCGATAATATCGAACGGGCGATTAAGAAGGCCACGGGTGGCAACGAGGACGTGGACTATGAAGAAATTTACTATGAAGGTTATGGCCCCGGTGGCGTAGCCATTATGGTGAAGTGCCTTACAGATAACCGCAATCGTACGGCCGCTGATGTGCGGTCCATATATAGTAAACGGGGCGGGAACATGGGCGAATCAGGCTGTGTGTCCTATATGTTCGATGAGAAGGGCGTTCTGACCATTGACCGCGAAGTGTATGATAGCTTGGATGAAGATACTGTAATGATGCAGGTGCTGGAAGCCGGAGCGGATGATTTGACTGTATCCGAGGATAGCTTCGAGATTCTGACCCATCCACATGAACTTGAGGCAGTTAAAGTAGAACTGGAAGGCCAGGGATACCATTTTGCAAGTTCAGAGGTACGCTGGATTCCGCAGAATACGATTGCTGTCGAGGGTGAGAATGCAGAGAAACTGCTGAAGATGATGGATGCTTTCGAGGATAATGATGATGTTCAGGATGTATTCAACAATTTTGAGATTAGTGATGAAGAAATGGAACGCATCGGATAACAGCTTGTGCTAGTGTACATATGGCAAAGGCCTTTGCAAACCCTTACGATGGGTAGGCGAAGGCCTTTTATACTATAAGATAGTAGTCTAGCATTTATGATGAAGACTTATCTAAGGGTTTTCTTTTACTTTTGAAATAGCGTACTGGATCGAGGCTAGAGTCGAATAAATATTTTCCCAAGAAGCCGATAAATGCTACAAGAGAGAAGAACACCGCTACTAGATAAAAAGTTGAACGTCCGGCTTCTTCAAAAATAAGCCCGCCAAATGTACCACTGAGCAGTCCAGCTACACTTGACCATACAACAGTGAAGATAGCAAGCCCCGTTGCACGGAGGTGGTCGGGAATGATCCGCGTTATATAACGGACCGCCGTTACATAATACACGCCGAAAGAAACACTATGCATAGCTTGGATGGCGATGATAGAGTCCGGATGATGTGCTACAGACATCAGATAAAAACGAACTGCATACATGAGACTGGCAAAGGCTAGCAACGGGAGTTCTTTGAATTTGTCACCGTATTTACTAAGCAGAAAGAATATAGGAATCTCACTCAATGCTGAAGCGAGCAGCGCCCAGCCAATAACTTGCTCACCTGCGCCCATTTGCTTTAAGCTGATCGTAAGAAAAGCTTCGTTCATTCGATGCCCCAGCGCGAGGACAAAGACACAACCGAAGAACCACAGCACCTCTTTTTGCAGCAGAATTTGCTTAAGGCCATTTCCCTTAGCTGATGTATCGAGAGCTTCGTCCGTGTTTCGGGTATTTTCAGTAGTTCTCTTGACATCCTTTAAGAAAAAGGTCAGAAACAATGCTGCAACAATGATGATAATGCAGACGACCATGCTCCAAGAGGAACCCACAGTTCTCAGTACATATCCGACCGTCAAAGCAAAAAAGGCATAGCCCAGTGAGCCGAACACACGAATTGTAATGAAGTTGCGCCCATGACGCTGAGCAATCTTGATAGCCATAGTATCAGCAAGTGGTAATACAGGGTAATAGAAGAAATAGAAAAAAGAAAGAATAAGCATGACAGAAGAGAAGTCGGTGGCTCTAGCCAGCAGAAGAGAAGTGACTAATTGTCCAGCAAGCAGAATAACCAAAATCTTCTTAATTGTGCCTAGCCGGTCACTAACCATACTCCAGAACAAATTGGACAGGATAGAAATAAGGGGTCCGAGGGAATACAAATACCCCACCTGTGAACTACTGAAGCCTAAATGGGTGTAAAATAAAGGGAAGTAAGATACCACAAGGACACTGGTACCATAAAGAGTAAACATAAAGGAACGCAGCCAATTCTGATCACTGTAACGGCCGCTGGTCCGATCTAAAAGCATGAATTGCACTCCTCCGAATATCAAATACGGCTAGTATAGCATAAAGCGCTGGAATCATGTTTGTTAAAATGTTGTATTTCTGAATGTTTCATAGTTTTGCGAAAGTGATTTTGTTGTTTGTACAAATACGCTGATCATATTATAATAATGATGATTTGGATAAGGAGACAACAATGTGGAGGCACTGTCATTGAGTGAATTTGAGCAAGGCCGTTACCTTAGCCCTCGCGGCCCGATTGGGCTTATGAGCAGGGTCTACAAGTACGTTCTGCCAGAAGTGAGAGAATGTCTCCGTTTCTGGCGCCAAGATGCGGAAGGGATTCCCGATCCTGAACTCCGGAAGCAAGCGCTTGCCAGCCTTGAAACGAAACAGTTTCACTGCGAAGGCGGCGGTATTTATGCCGCCGGCAATTTGTCTATGAGACATATACTTATTCCGCTTATTGTTGCTTATCAAACGATCAGTGATTATTTGGACAACCTATGTGATCGCAGTACTTCGTTAGATCCGGCCGATTTCAGGCTGTTGCATCAATCTATGCTGGATGCCATTGATCCGGCCGCTGAGCCCGTTAATTATTATGCGCTGCGCAGCGAACAGAACGACGGCGGGTATTTGTGCAGGTTAGTCCGCAAATGTCAGGAGATGCTTGCCAAACTGCCGGGTTATTCCGCAGCAGCATTGGAAATTCGTGAACTGGCCGTACTCTATACGGATTTACAGGTTTATAAGCATATCCGGCCAGAACTCAGGGAAACTGCCCTGAAGGAATGGTGGGAGCAGCAGGGTCACCGTGCACCACATTTGCATTGGAATGAATTTGCGGCGGCCACGGGATCTACTCTGGGTGTTTTTATGCTTTTTCTGGCCTCATGTGATCCCAAGCTAAGCCTGAGCGCGTCGGCATCTATTCGAGCCGCGTATTTCCCTAATGTGTGCGGACTGCACATTATGCTGGATTACCTAATTGATCAGGATGAGGACCGGGCTGGTGGTGATCTCAATTTCTGCAATTATTATGACAACACTGATATCATGCTGAATCGGATTGCTTCCATTGTGGAGTGGGCCCGCAAGGATGTCCGGAATCTTCCTGAGACTTCTATGCATCGCATGGTTATTGAGGGATTGCTGGCATTGTATTTATCTGATCCTAAAGTTAGCGAACAGCGGGAGGTTCGCTCCGTATCTAAACGTCTAATGAAAGGAAGTCCGCTTACGAGACTGTTCTTTTTCGTTAACAGCCGTTGGATACGTAAACACATGTACTAAATGCTGTGGAGTGTCATTCGTAAGAAGGAGATGGCTTCACACAATTTTGAGGAGGAACAACAGGATGACTAAAGTTAAAAAAATCGCAGTATTAACCAGTGGGGGAGACTCACAGGGCATGAACGCTGCCGTTCGTGCGGTTGTGCGGAGCGCAATTTTCTTTGGGGTTGAGGTTTACGGGATTCAACGCGGGTATCAAGGCCTGCTGAACCGTGATATTTTCCCTATGGATCTGCGCAGTGTTGGCGATATTATCCAACGGGGTGGCACTATTTTGCAATCCGCACGCTGTTTGGAGTTCCTGAAGCCTGAAGGCCAACAAAAGGGTGCAGATATTCTGAACGAAATGGGTATCGACGGACTTGTGGTTATCGGCGGAGACGGTTCTTACAAAGGGGCCAACAAACTCAGCAAACTGGGCATTAACACGATGGCTTTGCCAGGCACTATTGATAACGATATTTCCTACACGGATTATACGATTGGTTTTGATACAGCAGTAGGTGTTGTTGTTGATGCCATCAACAAGTTGCGTGACACCATGTCTTCGCATGAGCGCTCTTCCATTGTAGAAGTTATGGGACGTCATTGTGGTGATATCGCGCTGCATGCAGGCCTTGCCTCCGGTGCTGAAACCATTTTGGTTCCGGAAATGCCTTATGATCTGAATGAGGTTGCTGACCGTATGCGTGATAATTTTGCCAGAGGCAAACGTCACAGTATCGTAATCGTTGCAGAGGGCGTTGGTAAAGGCGAGGATGTAGCACTGGCATTGAAAGACCGTCATGCTTCTCTGGACGCACGTGTTACTGTTCTTGGACATATTCAGCGTGGGGGGACTCCCACTCCAGCAGACCGCAATTTAGCTAGCCGTCTCGGCGACTTTGCTGTGCGTAGTCTGATCGAAGGTGAGTCAGATAAAGCCTGTGGCATTATTAGAGGAGAATTGACGCTTACAGATATAGATACAGTTGTGAATACGAAAAAAGATTTCGATCTGGAGCTGTACGAATTGGCTTCCCGTCTTTCCCAATAGGTTCTGTATTTATATCGTATTACCAGAGGGTCCTCTTATGTGGTGCCACAATTTAATATGAATTGAAATAAGGGGCTGTCCCATAAGTAGATTTTCTATGACGGGAGACAGTTCTCTTCATCTTAAAACCATAAGAAGCAAGCAAAGCAGCGATTCACCCGTCATTGGGGAATCGCTGCTTTGCTTTTTTGGTCATTTGTTGCTTGCTTCAGGAGATTGTGAGCAAGCGAAAGCCACCCGACCTCAAGCGTCACTTTCTCGATGCCGCGAAGCAGAAATCGCCGGAAGCCCCGGTTGTTCTTCAGTTGTCCAAACACACTCTCCGGTTCTGTCATTCTACGCACGGTCAAGGCGTAACCTTCCTGACTTCGTAGAAATTTCTGATTTTTTTTGATTTTTAGAAGGATTGTAGATACGATTCCCGCTTAAACAGCGGAGAGGACGGAACGATTGTGGAAAAGCGATAGCGTTCGCCTTGGTCTCCGGATTTTCGCCGCTAAGGGGAATAAAAAAAATCTGGAGACCACAGCGATTGGAACAACGGTCCGTTCGCGGAGCGTCCTCACAAGCGCAACGTCTATCTGACTCCAAAAAAAGAGCTGTCCCAAGCAGCCATTTCATGGCTTATGGGACAGCCCCTATTATTTTGCACCGTTGCAGAATACTCGCTGTCCCTTTTTATGTCTGAGGTTGTCCTTCAGCATACTTGGCAGCGTAGCGTCGTTGAACCTTAACTAACCGTGACATGAGCAGTATAGCACCAATAGCTAAACCAGTGATCAAACCGATCCAATAGCCATAAGCTTCTAAATCTGTGTAAGTGGCCAGAAGGTAGCCTGTAGGAAGCCCAACGACCCAATAGGCGGCAAAACAAATGACAAAGGCAGGAACAACATCTTTATAACCTCGGAGTACGCCTTGAGTAGGTGTTGCAATTGCATCGGATATTTGAAAGAAGATGGCATAGATCAGGAAGTGTTGTATTAGCGATACAACTTTAGGGTCATCGGAATATAGACCGGCGACATGATTTCCCGCGAACAAGAGGACCAGTGCCGTTGCCAGCGAAAGTACAGCGGCTAGACCGATGCCCATGATTCCATACTGGCGTGCATCCTTCAGCCTGCCGGACCCTGTCTCGTAGCCGACAAGGATCGTAAGGCTCATACAGATGCTCAGTGGGATCATGTATAAAGTTGAGGCAAAATTGATCGCTGCTTGATGAGCAGCAATCGTCATGGTGTCGAAACGGCTCATCAGAAGCGTAACTGCAGAGAAGACTGCCGTTTCAAAAAAAATCGAAAAACCAATAGGTACCCCAATCTTCAACAGATCCTGGAAGCTTCGCAGCGACATGGAGTAGAACTTGCGGAACAGCTGGAGGCTTACAAAGGGCTGAGATCGGTAAATAAAGAGCAAGGCGATCGCGAATATGACCCAATAGGTTATAGCTGAAGCGACACCTGCGCCTACACCACCCAAGCGAGGAAACCCAAAGTGCCCGTAAATTAGCAGGTAGTTTAGTCCCACATTAACTGGAAGCGCTATGAGGGTAATGAACATAGAAACGCGCGTTTGCCCTAGAGCATCGATGCAGCTACGCAGAACAGTATAGCCGAACAATGGGATAACCCCGAAGGAGATGGCCCCTAGGAAACGAAAGGCGATATCCCTTACAGCAACCTCCAAATTCATGAAATCCAGGATGGGAGAAAGGACGATGAAGCCGATCAGGAGAACAAGTATGGAAATGATCAGCGACAGCCATAAGCCTTGCATAACCTGATACGCAACCTCTTTTTCCTTTCTGCTGCCCATCAGATGGGAGACAATGGGTGTGATGCCTATTAGAATTCCACTTAAGCCTGTCTGGATAGGAATCCAAAGGCTGGTTCCGATGGCAACTCCCGCCAGATCGGCTGTGCCGAATTTTCCAGACATATTTGTATCAAAGAAGGTAATGGCGGATAACGCAATTTGAGAGACAAGAATCGGAAATAAAATATGCATTAATTGGATTGCTTTTTGCTTTAGTGATGTAGTCTGTATCATGGTTTGTGCCTCGTTATCTATTTTTTTCGCTTGCTGTGTTCTTATCGCGTGATATGTCCTCAGAGAAAAACCCGGCAAACGCCGGGTCTCGAATATAAGTATGTCATGCTCTAGATATTAGGATAAGGGCTGTAATCATTATTTTTCGTAGTCGACACCAGAGGTATAACGGTTATTGGCATTCCAGAGTAGATATTCTTCCACGTTTTCGTCCTTCAAAGCACGAATCTGATCTTCAACCTGCTGCTTGCCGTATTTAACATAATGACCGCTTCCTAGCCAACTAGCTGTGAAATCTTGAATCCAAGGTCGTATAATCGGTTTATAGCTGCCCAGCGGGTCAAGCTTTTTATGTGTATCCACCATGGAGCCTTTAATGGTAGCATAAGGATTTTTATCCGGATCTTTAACATCAAACCACCCGGTTGAATAATGGCTTGGATATATCATTGGGCTAATAACATCTACATTTTTGGATATTTTCACAAAATCCTGACCAATGCCTTCTGCGGCAGGAACGGAGGCAGCATAACCGAAAATATCAACGGATACACGAACGCCGAGTGGCTCCAGCTCTGCTTGAGCATATTTTACAAAATCAGCAATGATCTCTACACGAGGTCTATTGCTTTTGGTGTACTTAAGCGAATCGGCACGTTTCTCAAAGCCCTCAGGAAAGCGAACATAATCGAACTGGATTTCCTTGAAGCCAAGCTTAGCTGCTTCCTTGGCAATATCTACGTTATATTTCCATACATCTTCATTATAAGGGTTAACGAAGCTGTCGCCGCCTTTATTGGTCCATACGGAGCCATCAGCATTCACAAATGACAAACCAGGTTTTTTCTTGGCTAGTATTGAGTCCTTAAAAACAACGATTCGGGCAATCGGGTAAACATCATGTTTCTTCAACCGCTCCATTAGCTTATTAATATCACCAATGAATGACTGCGGATGGCCTAATTGCTGAAGTTCTACATTATCCGTCTTGTAAGTGATATAACCGGTGTCATCCTTAATGTCGATAACCATCGAATTGAGTTCGGTTTTATCAAGCAGAGCGAGTAGCTGCTCCATTCGTGAACCACCAGCGCTATATGCAGTTACATAGATCCCTTTAACCTTCGGTGCATCAGGCTGTGGATCTTTGTATATCGCGTTCGCTGTTGAAGTGGGTGATGAAATTTCGCCTGTAGCGTTCTGTGAAGGTGTTACTGCGTCAGGATTGCTGCTGTGTTGTGCGACGATGGGGGGATTCATGGCAGTCCTCAATGCGATTGCCACATCGGCGTCATGCTGGTTGTTTTGCACGCCTACGCTTCCCAGGGCCATCATCATTAGAGCCCAGGTGATATTCATTTGTATTCTCTCCCTTTATGTACATTCTCATAAATTATAAAGGAACGGATGCATTCAAAGTGAACAGACTTGTAACAATCTTGTTGCAACTTGTTAGCTAAAAAACCGCTCTTGTTGTATATAAACGGAATGTACGTTTACAAAACGCGTGATAATAAAGTAAATGCCGCTTGGATTCGGCAAAAGCCAAACCCAAAGCGGCAACTATAAGACTAGCTCTTGCAGCTCACTTCATTGAAGATACGCAGAATTCTGATGTTCACAAATGCTGTAATGGATGATATCCATGGCATCTGCCGGTTCCAGAATACTTAGCCCGTCACGCAGAACAATTACTGAATTTAATTCGTTCTGCTTGAGAAACGGCATCATATCAGGATACCACCTCATGACGATTGCTGACAGTTTTACCGTTTCCATTTCCACAAAAATCACCCTTTCCTTTTTCGAATGGTGCTGAATTGAAATTCAGGATTCATTGGAAAGCGAAGTGCCTTGGAAAAAAGAGGGGTAAAGCTTAATCTTTATGAAATTTTATTAGGGTCTGCGCTAGTCTAATATATCATAATTTCAAGGTGTACGCATTTTTTCTGGTTCATCTTTTACGGAAAGAACCCATTACACCAACGGTTTCAACGATATTTACAAATGCTTGTGGATCTGTTGTTTTGATAATTCGTTGTAGCTCGACGAGCTCATAGCGGGTTGTTACTGTCATTAGCATGTCCTTTTCGACGTGAGAATAAGCGCCTTCTGTTTTAATCTTTGTGACACCGCGCTGCAGGCCGAACAGTTGCTGAAGCAGTTCGTCCGTACGGTTTGTTACTATATATACAGTAACCTTGATATGACTGATATGGATCATATCGACAACTTTTCCGCTTACATAGATGGATGCCATCGATGCAAGAGCTAAATTCCAATTGTTATCAAAATAGGCGGCGGCCAGAATTACCAGCGCGTTCAAGGAGACAAGGACACTTCCGACCGGAAAGTCGCGGTAACGAGTAATAATGGAGCCAACAATATCAAAACCGCCAGAAGATCCACCGACCCTAAAGGATATCCCACTGCCTACACCGACAAGCACTCCACCAAATACAGAGGCAAGCAGCATATCAGAAGTAATGTTTTGAACAGGGATCAACGTCATTAACCAGGTCGTAGCTCCAACGGACAAAATACTGAGGATAATAAATCTCCGTCCCAGTTGGAACCAGCCTGCAACAAGTAATGGAATGTTGAACAGTAGATATAAAAGGCTTATGTTTAGCGGTGTGAAATAACCCACTAACATGGATAGTCCGGAAACCCCTCCGCTTAGTAAGCGGTGAGGGATCAAAAATAGGTTAAAGCCGCTGGCAATCAACGCTGAACCCAATACGATGGCCAGATAATTCCAAAATTTTCTTAACAAGCAAATTCACCTCTGATGTGTTTTGTAAAAAATGAAAGAAAGGAATACACTGGTATTCCTCTTTAGGTTTGTGATATAATGTATAGGATATTCTTGAGTAGGACGTTACAATGGTATTTTGCATTGCATCGGATGTGAAGCTACAGTTATTCAGGTGCGTTTGAGTGGCCTGATAATAGGACGGCTTTTCGTCCCAAATACGCGCTAAACCATGCAGAGAATCCGAAATAATTGGACAGCCTATAAATGTGTTTACCGCTACTTAAGAATACAGACAAGCATGTGGAATGTCCACTGTATAAAAGGAGCACGAATAATTTGAAAACATTCGCAGAATTCGGCCTACAGCCTAAAGTGCTGCAAGCTATCTTGGAGTTAGGATTTGAGGAAGCAACACCGATTCAGGAACAGGCTTTACCACTTGCATTGGCCGGAACGGATCTAATTGGTCAAGCGCAGACTGGTACAGGTAAGACTGCTGCATTCGGTATTCCCCTAATCTCCAAAATTGACCGGGAAGATGAAAAAATCCGGGCCCTTATTATGACACCAACACGGGAATTGGCTATTCAAGTAGCTGAAGAAATTGGCAAACTGGCACGCTTTAAAGGTTTGCGTTCGCTCGCAATTTATGGCGGACAGGATATCAGCCGCCAAATTCGCGGACTGAAGAAGAAACCGCAAATCATAATCGGTACTCCGGGACGTCTCTTGGATCACATCAATCGTAAAACGATTCGTCTTGACGATGTTCAAACGGTTGTATTGGATGAAGCGGACGAAATGTTGGATATGGGCTTTATGGAAGACATCACGTCAATCCTGAAGCTTGTTCCAGTTGAACGCCAAACTATGCTTTTCTCGGCAACAATGCCATCGAACATTCAACGCCTCGCTCAACAGTTCTTGAATAACCCTCAGCATGTATCCGTGATTCCGAAGCAGATTAGTGCTCCTTTGATTGATCAACACTATGTTGAAGTGCCTGAGCGTCAGAAGTTTGAAGCACTTAGCCGTTTGATTGACATGGAGTCTCCTGATCTGGCAATTGTATTTGGACGTACGAAACGTCGTGTAGATGAGCTTGCAGAAGCCTTACAAAAACGCGGATATTCCGCTGATGGTCTGCATGGTGACTTGTCACAGAATCAACGTGACGCCGTTATGCGCAAATTCCGCGATGGTAGCATAGATGTGCTTGTAGCTACTGATGTAGCAGCACGCGGTCTGGACGTTTCAGGAGTAACACACGTAATTAACTTTGACCTTCCACAAGATCCAGAAAGCTATGTACACCGTATCGGTCGTACAGGACGCGCTGGTAAAGAAGGAACTGCATGGTCTTTCGTGACTCCGCGTGAAATGGATCATATGCACTTAATCGAACGTGTTACACGTTCTAAGATTACCCGCAAACCTTTGCCAACCATGGCTGAGGCTATCGAAGGCAAACAACGCATCACTGCTGAGCGTGTGCTTGGTATGGTTGAGAGCGATGAGTTAAATGAATACAAAGGTATGGCAATCCAATTGCTGGAGCAATACGATTCCGTACAATTGCTGTCCGCAGCAATGAAGCTTTTGACTGGCGATAAGAAGGATTCCGAGATCGAACTGACTCCGGAAGATCCGATTCGCGCTAAACGTCGTGGTGCCAAGAATGACATTCGCAGCGGTCGTAAACCAAGCGGTAGCTATGGTGGCAACCGTGGCGGAACTGGTGGTTCTGGTACTGGCGGCAGCGGTGGCGGTGGATATCGCGGTAATCGTGATAGCAGCACTGGTGGCGGCAGTCGTGGTGGATACAGCAGTGGAAGCGGCGGCAGCAACTACGGTAGCGGCAGCGGTGGATATGGCGGCGGCTATAAAGGCAATCGCGATGCTGGTGGAGCGAGCCGTGATGCTGGAGCAAGTCGTAGTAGTGCAGACCGTAAACCTGCAGCACGTCCAAGCAGCAGTGCAACTGCACGCCCTGCTAAACGTGAAGATTCATCTTACGATTTGTAGGAGATTTCTCTATATATCCAATAAGACGAGATGCCGCCTGGCGGTTCTCGTCTTATTTTTTGATACATAATTAGATGGATGAACGGGTAATGATAACGAGCAGTTAATTTACAATCCTAATATATGGACAAATTACTCTTGCGTATAGACCATTACCCAGAAATCAAAACATGGGCTCTAGAAAAGCGCCTATCAAATAAGGAACAAATACCTGATAACAAAAAGACCCTGCTCGTATGAGTCGTATGAGTAAGGTCTTTTTGTGTTGTGGATAGTTTGTAGCAAAGATCACAGCGCTGGGAAATTAGTTAGGCAGAAGAAGGACCGTCACAGCAACGGTCCCATTATTGCAATGGTGAATGCAGGCGGATTGTTCAGGCGGTAAAACTTATAGAAGAATTTATCAGTTCAGAACTTACGCCTAAAGCTCGAACAGCCCCTTCTCGAACGGTTTCAATTAAATACATAGAACGAGGAAATATTACGAAGTTAAAAATCAAAAAATCAAAAAGGCTAATAATAAAACTGCATAAGGAGCGCTATCTGTTGAGCATTGAGCACTACATACAAAGTCCTGAAGAGCGACAAGGACCTCTTTGCAGCATCCTTTGCCCAGGTAAGAGTACACGTGGTTCAAATTACAGAGGATGGCTTAGATAGCATTTATAGATTATGGTGGACCGATCCAGAAGTACAATGCAGATACGGTGAATATCGCTGATACATATTATATACGTCAGACTTTTGAATTCAGAGTACATCTCACGAAGACTAAAAAATAACAATATCCCTCGTCAACCTTAAGTGGTCGCTGGAGGCTTTTTTATTATGCAGTTAGTTTGTCCAAACAGTCTCTAGAAGATCACATATATTATAGCATGCCTTCCGGAAGGTAATAATATAATAGGGAGTGATCAACATGGCTATACAATTTCTAGATTCTAGAGTCTCTGAGTTTAGTTCTATTAGTACCGGTACCACTGTACTTCCAACAACTCCAACCCTGCTTTTAGGCGATATCGGTTTACAAGTCGCGGATGTATTAGCAACTCCAAATGCTGCGGATGTTCGCATTGAACTATGGGGAACGATCGGTGTTGCTGGAGATGTCGGAAATACGGTTACGATTACAGTTGAAAGAGGGGGTATAGGAGTAAGTGGTACAGGTGTCTTAATCTATACTGCAGTTGTAGATTTGTTTACAGGAAATAATCTGCTTTCATTTCATGCCGCAGATTTTCATCCAGCTGTTCCTGGTTCAGGTGAAATACGATACTCTATGTACGCTGCTGACACTACTGGTGAGGGACCAGATATCACAATTACTGGACCTGTTGCTTTTAGTGGTGTTGCACAAGCTGGCGCTTTTTAAGATTATATTAAAGCATTGGACAACCGATAAAATATGAAGAGGAGCCTCAGGAATAACTGAAGCTCCTTTATTTTACATTGCATAAGGAACGAATGTTCGCATATATTACAAACAAACGTTCCTATACTTGGAGGCGGTCAAAATCAAAATGAGTATCGGCCAAACCATTGAAATTATATACCAGGACAAAGCCGGGAAGATCACTCAGCGGAAGATTGTGATCGTGGGCATCCGTGATGACCATATCCGGGCGACCTGTTTGACCACTGGAGCACCGCGAGTGTTTTTGGTTTCGAGTATCCTGACATGGCAACAGGAGCCACAGAAACGCCATGCTTAAAGATCGCGTTATCCTGCTGTCTGATTGTCAGTCGAGCACGCATCCTCGTTGCTCGAATCTGGAATTGCCCTGGAACGGGCCGAACAGATTGGAGGACACTATAAATGAGTAAATTAAATGGAAACGAAAGATGGAAAACAAAAATGATTATGACAGAACATGTTGAGCAATACGAGGAACAGCAACGTGATAACGAAGATAAACTGTTAACTATTGACGAGCGCACAATGGTTCGTGACATCATTTTGCTGCCTTACATAGATACCATGGTTAGCAAGAGCCTGAAGGAGATCGAGCACTCCAATAACATCCTGAAACGCGCCTATTTGATGGCCGGTCAAGCCATCCAGCGCAGTATCATGCAAGATACCTATCAGTTACAAAAAGAGCTGAAGCAGCGGAATATCAGGGTGCTGGCGGATGAACAAGAGGATTTTTTGGTGTATCATAAAATCTTTTGCAGAGGATACCAGGAGCGGTTTGGGATGACGCGTGATGTGATGCGTACAGAGATAAGCTTAAGGTTGACTAAGTATTCTGCCGACCTTGGGGCTCAATTAAAAGATCAACTTAAATAAATGAAACCCCGTCAATTATACTGGTGGGGTTGTTTTGTCTTTGGAGAATGCTCGTTGCTGTTGAGATTTTTTCATGATGGAGAATCAATCCTGGTTAGTAAGTTAGATGAAGGATCATGAATGGCAGATTGATCTGCAGCAGAAGTAAGAGGACTAAGGTTGACGGGGAGGGTACTAAAGATCTAACATATTAGATGAAGAAAGACGAGCCTGATACACTGATCTATCCTCAGTAAAAAATCACGCTGAAATCACATAATTGCTTTATCTATATTTCACAAGGTTTACCTAATCAGACTTAAGATATCTATGAAACAAGAAAATGATCATTAATTTGCCTATGTTTATTGTATAATATATCATTAAACATAAGGTATAGTTAAGGTATGCATTATTCGCTAGAAAGACAGGAGGAAGGGAATTGGAGTTTAAGGGAGCTATGGGCGGTTTATACCGTATCACGGAATGGATATCACGTATCGCTTTTAGTAATATTTTATGGGCGCTATGTTCGGTTCCGTTTTTATTAGTTGCTGTATTGAAGGTTATTATGCTGGGTTCGGGTACAGGTGGACCCAACGAACAGATTACCTTGAATTGGGCGCTGGGCATTTTAGCACCATTCACGGTGTTTCCTGCTACAGCAGCACTATTTACAGTTGTGCGCAAATGGGTAATGGGCAATACTGACGTAAGCACGTTCCGTACTTATTTTCAGGGGTACAAAGAGAATTATGTAAAAAGTATGCTTGGAGGAGTCATCTACACCCTTCTGTTTGTCGTTATGTATGTTGATGTGACGGTTTACATGACACAAATGGCCAATTTCAAAATCGTTGGTATCTTGATGCTGGTATTAATGATTATTTTGTTTATTTCCATGTTTAATTTCTTTTCCATTATTGTTCACTATCAAATGACCTTTAAAGAAGTGGTTACTAATTCCATTCTATTGACAATCGCTCGGCCCATTCGAGTATTTTCTACTTTGGTTGGAGCAGCGGTTCTTGTCTATATAGGTCTGAGGTACCCGGCACTTTACTTCATCTGTATTCCTACACTGATCGCTATGGTTGCATTCTTTAATTTCTATGCCACTTACAACAAGCTGCAGCTACAGGTAGAGAAGAAGAAGTTGGAAGAGCAGGAAGCTGAAGAGAAGAAAGCACAGCAGAATGAATCTGAGTTTCAGGATGAGCAAGATTTGAAACACATTTAACAAACCCTAGGATTATCTCGTAAGGATAGGCTGGGATTTAGTTCCAATGTTAATTAAAGCGCATACAGGTTTACATTTTCGTCAAAACGCAATATAATAAATATAAATCCTGCGATGTTCGTTACGGTTGCTCGTTGTTTTGAACCAATGATAATGTCTTGGGAGATCTACACGAAGCGCAGCTGAACTGCCCCGTCTATACGACTTGGGGAATTCAAAAACGTTTTCTGCGGTCACCCACCTGCTCAAGCAGGTTCAGAAGACACTGTAGCCGGACGGCATAGGCGGGTTTTTCTAATGCTTTTGTCTCAGGCGCCCTGTTTCCCGTGTGTTGCGGAAATGAGGCGCTTTTTTGTTTTTTCTGAAACTGGAGAAAGTGAGCAATGCTCTTTTGTTCCAGAGGCAAGAGTGTTACACTTATAATAATGAACTTGGGATTTGTAGAGGGGGAAGAATTTTGTCGTTGAAAAGAACCTTGGTCGGCTTATTTCGCAGTCATGATGGAACAAGCGACCGCGCAAAAGATCCGACATTAAAGACGCGTTATTACAATCTTGCTAAAGACAAGGCGTGGGATGAAGTATCAGCAACACTAAAGAAAATTCCTGGATTCAAGGTGCTGCATGAAGTGCAGTCTGTCGGGGAAATTACGCTGGAGAAGAAGACCGCATTTGGTCGTACACTCGATATTACTGTTTCGGTGTTGAATACAACACCAGTGCGTTGTGCTGTCGATTTGTATTCCGCATCCAGAGGCTCACTCGGCGATTTGGGCGCCAATTATCGTGTTATACAGCGATTGTACGGATCATTGGACAAAAAACTGGGGAAATATAAAGCAGACTGAATGGGAGAGTACGAATTAGCTTTCTTATTTAGAGGTTGTATGCGTTTTCGAGACAAGATCTCATACACAGATGTTTTTCTAAATAAGAAAAAGCGGAAGAAGGATGTCCTTCTGCCGCTTTTTTAAAAAGATAAGACATGATTAATTATTCTTATCTTTCAAGAAGAAACGGGTACCGTCCATAGAATGGACGGCGAAGCCGTTTCTTCTTGAATATTTAAATTATAAAAGTGTCTTTACAGCAGCAATAGCGTCTTCATAGTTAGGATGCTCGGCCATTTCGCCTAAATATTCTACATAAGTCAAGGTATTATTCTTGTCTACTACGAAGATAGAACGCATATCTAAACGGAACTCTTTAATCAGGACTCCATAGGCTTGTCCGAATGACACAGCCTTGTGGTCGGAAAGTGTAATGACTCGATCAATACCGGCCGCGCCACACCAGCGGGCTTGAGCGAAGGGCAGGTCTACACTGACAGTAAGGATAACAACATCATCGCCCAATTCGGCGGCTTTGCTATTGAATCGGCGAGTCTGTGCATCACATACACCAGTATCAAGAGAAGGCACAACGCTGATTAGCTTAATTTTGCCGGCATAATCACTAAGGGATACTTCTTCCAGAAGATTCTTACTTAGAACGAAATCTGGTGCGGAATCACCTGCTGTTAACTTGGGTCCTACTAGAGTGATTGGATTGCCTTTGAAAGTAGCTACGCCTGTTCTTTCTTGCGTCATTCTTGATTCCTCCTCGAATTGTTATATTGGATTCTTGCTGCCACAATAAATTATAATCTTTATAGCAGGGCGATGTCCAACTGGACACGATACATAAAAGGATGGGTGCTATGATATTCATACGCTATGAGAATTGGAAAAGCTATATCCGGTATTATCCGGTAACCTGTCTGCTTATGCTGGCCAATGTAATTATGTTTGTGGTCCTGACATTTAATGGAGGATCAACAAATCTGGATACGCTTGTGAAGTTTGGAGCTGTGGTGGATGCTGGACCGGAGAAGGAAGAGCTGTGGCGATATGCGGCGGCGGTCTTTTTGCATAATGGCTTCTCTCACTTGCTCTTTAACAGCTTTGCTCTATTGGTGTTTGCTCCACCTTTGGAGCGGTTACTCGGTTGGTGGCGCTATATAGTCCTGTATTTAGCTGGCGGTATTCTGGCCAATCTTTTGTCAATCTATCTTGGTGGTGCGCCAGCTCCTGGGACTGCTACTGTGTCTGTAGGCGCTTCAGGGGCGATCTACGCCGTGTATGGAGCATTTCTATATATTGCCTTGCTGCAACGGGCAATAATGGATGACAGCTCGCGTAAGACCTTGTATGGATTGCTTGTGCTGGGCATTATTATGTCCTTTGCAACACCAAATGTAGACTGGGTAGCTCATATCGGCGGTTTGGTCGCCGGCTTTTTCCTCTATGGATTAATTATTCGCATATTCCCAAAAAGCCGAAAATAGGAGCGATGATAACGTGGAGCTTAGACAGCTGCAATACTTTGTGAAGGTTGCCCAAAAAGAACATGTCACGAGAGCGGCGGAAGAGCTACATGTGGCCCAGTCCGCGGTAAGCCGGCAGATTCATCAGCTGGAGCAGGAGCTTGGGGTAGACTTGTTTATGCAAAAAGGACGCAATCTGCAGCTGACACCCGTTGGACAGCTCTTCTGCAAGAGAGTGGAGATCGTTCTGCAGGATTTGGAACGTTCGGTGGCTGAAGTGCATGAATTTCTGGACCCAGAGCGTGGTGAGATTCGTATCGGGTTTCCGCATAGTTTGGGAACCAATCTGATTCCATCCATCGTAGCGGAATTCCGCCAGTTGTATCCTCACGTCAAGTTTCGTTTCAAGCAGGGCGCTTATCCTTCATTAATTAAGGATGTCTTGGCTGGAGAAGTGGACTTGGCCTTTATTTCTCCTTTTCCGGAGGATGATGAGCAAGTTTCTGGAGACGTCCTGATGACGGAAGAACTGTTCGCGATCCTTCCACAGAACCATCCGCTGGCAGGGGAGTCTGTAATTCGACTGGAGCAGCTGAAGGATGAGAAGTTCGTTCTGTTCAGCCAAGGCTATTCACTGCGTCCCATTGTCTGGCAAGCCTGTCTACAGGCTGGATTCAAACCGCAGATAGCCTTTGAAGGCGGAGAAACTGATACTATACGTGGTTTGGTTGCAGCTGGTATGGGAGTGAGTCTGCTTCCTGAGATGGCGCTTTTCCAGACGAACCCTCTGCAACCAGCACAGGTAAGAGTCCTAGAGCCCTCTGTGACAAGAACGGTCGGACTGATTCATCGTACGGAAGGCAAACTGCCATTGGTTGCCCGCTCGTTCCGTGCTTTCCTTCTAAACTATTTCAGTGATAGACAAAAAAATACCCCAGTCGGCTCCTAGTTCATAGCCTTCTGGGGTATTTTTTTGTTTGAACTCTTTGGCGAGCTAGACACTAGTTAAGTTAGTTGCGGTTGCCAAAAAATACGGATACCAAGCGGAGCAGTTCGAGAAGTGATACTAAAGCAGCAGCTACATAAGTTAATGCTGCGGCATTTAATACCTTGGCCACGCCGCGTTCTTCTTCGTTGCGGATGAAACCTTGCTGAACCATGACTCCACGTGCTCGGTTACTGGCATTGAATTCTACTGGCAGTGTTACAAGTTGGAAAGCAACAGCAGCCGAGAAGAAAATAATGCCCAAGCCGACGAGATTCAGGTAATTGAATATGAACCCGGCCAACAGCATGAATGGAGCTACACTTGAAGCGAAATTGACGACAGGGAACATTCTGTGGCGCAGCGAGAGCATGGGATAACGTTCCTTATGCTGAATGGCATGACCTACCTCGTGACAGGCGACGGAGACGGCGGCGATGGAGCTTTCGTGATATACAGCCTCTGATAGACGAACAACCCGGTGAATAGGGTCATAATGATCAGAGAGGGCGCCTGGTATTGATTCAATGGGAACATCATTAAGGCCATTTGAGTCAAGCATACGTCTGGCTGCAGTGTAACCAGTGATACCGTTCATGTTGGGCACCGTAGACCATTTTTTGAAGGTACCCTTTACCCTGAATTGCGCCCACAACGAGAATAAAAAAGCGATAATTACTAATAGATACATCATATATGCATTCCTCCACTGTATTGTGAATAAGGTGCTTACATTGGCGGTCCTTGAGAGAGTAAGAGTCGAATGGCTTCTATACAGGCAATACCCTGAGGAAGCAGAGTCGAAAGCGCGTGTCTGGCCTGGTTAGGCTTCAATCCGTTAATTATCGGTTCAAGCGCCTTTACTTCACGTTCAAGCCGCTGCATGTGAAGCTCAAGTTCGACAAGCTTGTCGGAAACATCTGTTTCAGGTGTAGCTGTATTCCATTTGGCCATCAAGACTTTGATCTCTTCCAATGTATATTTGTCTTGCTTTAGTTGATTAATACGTTCTAAAGCAACCATGGTTTCATGGCTGTAGAGCCGATAGTTTTTCATACTTCTCGATTCTGGAGTAATAAGTCCCAGTTTAGTGTAATAATCAATAGTACGTTCACTGATCTGGGCAGCCTTGGCTAGCTCGCCGATCCGGTATAGGGTCATATCTCCAAGTTATCTCACCTCGCTGTAGAATCTGATTGCTGGTATAGAGGCAATCATCACTTTGATTTGTACCTATAATGATATCAAACTCGAAACCATACAGTCAAACGTCATACTTACATAAAGTATATGCAATGGAAAAGACAGAAATACATAGGTTTTGTTGCTTACCTAGAATACAACTATTCTCAAGTCAATATCAATTGTAGCGAAACATGTGTGATTATGAATGGAATTAGGGATAATATCACATGATATGTCATGTATTTATATTGAAAAGCTCTTAATACAAATGGTGCCGGTGTCTGAAAAAGGAATAACTATAGTAGGCTAAATTATGTGAGGTTATAATTTTATAGCATTTTTACTACTATTGTTTAATAAAAATACGGATAAGCGAACTGAACAATGAGAATTCTCTGTATGCGTTTCCATATCAATAGGGAATAGGGAAAGGCTTATCCTAAGCAATCCTGCAATAACTACACTTCGTAAATAATCTGTGGAGAAAACGTGAGCATACATAAATAAATTAAAAACATTCAAAAAAATAGTCTTGTCAATTTCCCTGACTTCTGATTATAATGACATTAAGAGTTTCACGCTTTGTTAGAAAATATAACATTGGGGAGTGGGGTAATAATGAAAAAGAAGTGGTTGATGATGTTGCTAGCCATGATTACATTGATGGCCTATCCGGTAAGTGCATTTGCTGCAGATGGCCCAACTAATGCGGATTTACAGATTGGCTTGGATACGGCGTTTACCTTCCTGGCATTTATCTTAGTATTCTTTATGCAAGCAGGGTTTGCAATGCTGGAAGCAGGTTCGGTACGAATGAAGAATGCAGGTCACGTAGCTGGTAAGACAGTGCTGACACTGGCAATTGCGAGTCTGTGTTTCTGGGCACTTGGTTTTGGCCTTGGCTTCGGAAATGGTAACAGTTTCTTCGGTACCACAGGTTTTTGGTACGGTGGAGATTCCACAGGTTCTGCATTTGAATCACTCGCATTTTCTGATGTTACTTTAAATGTTAAATTCTTATTCCAAATGGCTTTTGCGGCTGTTTCCCTGGCTATCGTATCTGGTGGTATGGCTGAACGTGCAAAGATCAGCGTATATATCATTTTCGGAATTTTGTTCTCGATCGTCATTTATCCTGTCGTAGCTCACTGGGTTTGGGGCGGCGGCTGGTTGGCTGAGCTGGGAATGCAGGATTATGCGGGTTCCACAGTTGTACATCTTACAGGTGCAACGGCGGCGGTTGTCGCAACAATTCTGCTTAAGCCTCGACTAGGCAAATTTAATAAAGAAGGCAAGCCGGTTATTATCCCGGGCCATAACCAAGTGTTCACCGTACTCGGAGTTATCATTCTATGGTTTGGCTGGTTTGGCTTTAACCCAGGCAGCGCGTTGTCCCCAATGGGCGGATTCTTCGGTCATGTAGCACTGACAACGAACCTGGCAGCAGCGGCTGGCGGATTGGCTGCACTGATCGCTTCATGGTTGTACTTTGGCAAGTCTGATATTCCCGCTATGCTGAACGGTGTCCTGGCAGCGCTGGTTGCCATTACAGGTGCCTGCGCATTCGTAGAGCCTTGGGCAGCCATTCTTATCGGATTTGTTGCTGGAGCCTTTACATTCATGACTTCCCAGTGGCTGGAACGTGCAGGTCTAGATGATCCAATCTATGCTTTCTCTGTTCACGGTATTGCAGGGATGTGGGGAGCGCTCTCCACAGGTTTGTTCGCAACACCTACACTTGTAGAAACCGTTGGTGTCGGTAAAGCAGGATTGTTCTACGGTGGTGGTTTACATCAGTTGGGCGTTCAGGCATTGGGTGTAGCCGGAACCTTCGTATTCGTAGCAGTAATGTCCTTTATCATCCTATATGTAATGAAGCTTGCTATCGGACTTCGTGTTACGGAAGAAGAAGAATTGATGGGTCTGGATATCAGTGAACATGGTACTTATGGCTACCCTGAACAGATGAAATTGATCGCAGATTCCGAATCCAAAACCCCTAAACTATAAAATTATCTTACTTAATAGGGAGGCGGACCGATTGGCTTCGATGGAGACAAGAGATTGGAACGAAGAAAAGAGCTATACGTCCATCGTAACGGCCGGTTCGCCACAGGAGCTTAAGGAAAGGCGTACTGCCTGTCAAAGCGTACTTCTTGAGCAGTTAAATGTTATTCCAATCGAGCAATGGATGCTCCGTGTGAATGCAATGCATGATCTTATTGCGCAGACGGCGGTACAAATATGTGAGGCGCAGATGAAAGAGGCGGGCTTTGGCCCGCCTCCCTGCGCCTATTCCTTTATTGTATTTGGCAGCGCGGGGAGAATGGAAGCTACGCTGTGGAGTGATCAGGATAACGGTTTAATTGTAGAAGGTGAACCGGACGTTGCTAATAATCAGTATTTTAAAGATTTCGGTGCCATGCTGTCCGATATGCTTGAAGAAGTAGGATATGAGAAGTGCGAAGGTAAGGTGATGTGCTCCGAACCGATGTGGCGTAAAACATTGCCAGAGTGGAAAAAGCAGCTTGAAGGATGGGCTAATCAGCTGGAATGGGAGCCGATCCGCTATCTAATTATCTCTTCAGACATGCGTCATGTTGCAGGAAACACTGAATTGTCTGCAGAGTGGTTGAAAGCCTTGCATCATTGCTTTATCGACAATGGGAAACTGTCAACAGCAGTTCTGCGCAATACAGTGCGGCATAAGGCAACGCTTAATCTTCTCGGGCAGGTACTTACGGAGCGTTTCGGCGATTATGCTGGTGGATTCGATATTAAATATGGAGTCTATATCCCTCTGCTGAATATAGTTAGACACTTGTCCTTACTGCATGGGATAACTGAAAGCTCAACGCTGGAACGGATTAAAATACTGGATGAAATTCATAAATATCAACATTTGGAGGAGATTAGGCGAGCCTTTTTAACCGCTCTGCGGTTGCGTGTCAATACGCCGTATAACATAGAGAATGGCTTGTTGACTAGCAGTGATTATGTTGCCGAAAGTGATTTAAAGAATAAACAGCTGATGTCCGAACTGCGAGAAAGCCTGCTGCTTGTCAGGCGTATCCATCGGGCTTTGCAGCGTCAGCTCCGGTCAGCGGAAAGGAAGTAGTCATGAAGGAACCGAACAAAGGCGGAGGATTCTGGAACAACTTAAGACAGGGCGGAATGCCGTCTGCTATCGCGTCCATGAGAGGCGGGGAAGCATCACAGCAAACAGCACAGCAAATGGCTTTTATCCGTTCTCTGATGCGTGAAAAGCGGCGTCCTGAGGTGCTACGAACTCCGTTGGCGGAGCTGGAAACTGTTATTTTTGATTTGGAGACTACTGGTTTTGCTCATCAACACGGTGATGAAATTATGTCAATTGGTGCCATTAAAGTCGTAGGAGAGACTATTAAGGAAGATGAGTGTTTCTACACACTGGTGAACTGCCAGACTGCCATTCCAGAGAATATTACGCAGTTGACAGGAATATCTGAGGAAATGACACGTTCAGCACCTTCCCTGATGGATGGTCTTCATAATTTCATGTCATTTGTGGGTCAGCGAGTGATGGTGGCACACGCAAGTTCTCATGACAAGTCTTTTCTTAATGCAGCACTATGGAAAACCTCCAAGGTCCAGCTAACCCATCGGGTACTCGATACCATGATGCTGGCCCGCTGTCTTGAACCACAGCGAAGCAATTATACCCTGGATGAGCTGCTGGCCGTGCATGGCATTCCGATCAGTGGGCGCCATAATGCTCTGGAAGACGCCAAAATGACCGCGAGTCTGTGGGTTTCCTACCTTCAGGAAATCGCGAAGAAGCCTCAGCTAGAGACCTTAGGCGATTTGTACACTTATTTAAGCAGAGCATAGATTGGGGCTTGTATCAGCCTAGGGGAGGACCTTCCGTTGATATCAAACTGCCGATCAATGTAATATCCTCCAAAGTTCGGGACATTGTTATCTCCTTGTCCGGGAGAACCTATCACATAAATCTGAAATTCCGTACCCAGTGCCGTTAACCCGCTTAAATCAGCGGCAGAAGGCAGGGGTGGGGAATGTGGATGAGAGTGAAACAAACCGATAGGGGACGGCACATTATAGAGGGCCTTAATCCATTCTCTAGGTTGAGGTACAAAAGCATGCAGCGGGTCAGGCGCTACGTTGCTAATGGGCACGTAAGTGTCGATCAGCATGCCTCCCGCTGCGGCGGCACCCAGCAGGACTCCGCATGCTTCATGTGGATAACAGGACAACAGATGCTTCCCCAGCGCCTGTTGTACGGACGGTTTCAGTCTTATGGGCTGAATATCTCCCTGGATTGCTGTCAATTGTTCACCCCTCTCTCTTCACTCGGGTTTCGTCCATGGACGAAATCCCTTTTTTTGTATAGAAATGTATGGTTTGAAACTTAAGCAAATGGGGGTACAATAGGAGGAAACTATCCCATTCGCAAAGGAACATACCTCTATGAATGCTGTTAAGAAACGGAATTTGACGGTTATGGCCCTTGTTATTTTTCTGCTGATCCTGACGGTGTGGCATAATCGTGAACCAGAAGCGGCCGCTGTTTTTCAACAGCAAACAGGGCTTTCAACGAGAATCGGTCCTCAAGCCGGGCTGCTAGCTCCGTCATTTTCCCTCAAGGGAAGCGAAGACAGTGTGTATTCTGTGGGCGGAACAAGGGATAAGGCGGTAATGGTTAATTTCTGGGCGTCTTGGTGTGATCCCTGCCAGCAAGAGGCACCAGAGCTGAATGCAATAGCTGAGCAGTACAAGGAAGTTCTGGACATATACGGTATTAATGTAACCAGTTACGATTATAAGCCCAATGCAGAACGTTTTATCAAGAAATATAACATCACTTTTCCAACTATGTTTGATTTGAAAGGTGATGTATTTGCCAAATATAATGGAGCGGTCTTTCCTACTAATGTGTTGATTGATAAGAACGGAGTGATTTCCGAGATCATTCTGGGTACTTTGAGTCGTGAGGAGCTGGAGAAGAAGATCATTAAACTTACCCAACCATAATTCCTCTTAAAGCTCTGTTAATGAAAAGGCCCCCTTCAGTCTGAAGGGGGTTCTTTGTCTTAGAGCAACACTTCGTATGGGATAGAACTTTAATGATTAACCAAGCCTCTTGGCTCGTTAGTAGCTTCACTATCGTTCTTCAGCGAGATCTGCCCTAGCAGGGCGTAGCGCATACTGTCGACAAGCGCTTCCCAGCTAGCTTCAATCACATTACTGGATACACCAACAGTGCTCCAGGTATTAGTAAAGTCTTTGGACTCAATCAGTACTCGTACCTTAGCCGCTGTCTGGTCTTGTTCATCAAGCACACGCACCTTGTAATCGGAGAGATGCATATCCTTTAACTGCGGGAAATAAGGCAGTAAAGCTTTGCGTAAGGCATTATCGAGTGCGTTGACTGGACCATTGCCTTCTGCGGCTGTATAGAGGTTCTCGCCACCTACATTGAGCTTCACGAAAGCTTCTGATACTACGGGGCGGCCGGCCGTCTTCTCCACAAGCATTTTGAAGGATTCAAAGGTGAACAACTCATTCATCTCACCGGTAGCTTCGCGTAGCAGCAGCTCAAGTGAGGCATCTGCACCCTCGAACAGATAGCCCTGATGCTCCAGGTTCTTGATCTTATCAATTACCTTCCGGGCCTGCTCACTACTTGGGTCCAGACTAAGTCCCATATCCTGAGCTTTGGAAACCACATTGCTCTGACCGGCCAGCTCAGAGACGAGCACTCGTTGTTTATTGCCGACCAATTCAGGTGCGATATGCTCATAGGTACGTGAATCACGCATGATGGCCGAGACATGAATCCCGCCTTTATGAGCAAAAGCAGCAGTTCCGACATAGGGTTGGTTGACTGGCATATTAACATTGGCGATTTCACTTATAAAACGCGCCGTATTCGTGAGTTGAGGCAGAGAGTCCCCAGGAATACAGTGAAAGCCCATTTTGAGCTGAAGTGTAGGAATGACTGAGCAAAGGTTAGCATTACCACAACGTTCCCCATACCCATTAATCGTACCTTGTACCTGACGAGCTCCTGCTCCGATAGCACTAAGCGTATTCGCTACTGCTAACTCGCAATCGTTGTGAGTATGAATTCCCAAAGGGGCACTTGGGAGATGGCGCGACATCGCTGAAACAATCTCCTGAATTTCATGCGGCAGCGTTCCGCCGTTCGTATCGCACATAACTAGCCAATCGGCTCCGGCTTCCCGCGCCTTGGCCAACACAGCTGAAGCATACTCGGGGTTGTGTTTATAACCATCGAAGAAATGCTCGGAATCGAATATAACCTCAAGGCCATGTTGTTTCAAATAAGATATGGAGTCGCCAATCATAGCGAGATTCTCCTCCAGAGTGGTCTGAAGTGCCGTATGCACATGGAAATCCCACGATTTCCCGACCAGTGTGACCGCAGGAACACCCGCGTCGATCATGCGTTTGAGATTATCATCGTGTTCTGCCAAGGAGTTCTTGCGGCGAGTGCTGCCGAATGCAGTGATTTTGGCGTTTAGATGCAGTTCCTTGACTCTTTTGAAAAATTCAATGTCTTTATTGTTGCTTCCCGGAATGCCACCTTCAATATAGTGCACACCCAGATCATCGAGTTTCTTGGCGATTTTCAGCTTGTCATCCGCAGACAGACTGATTCCTTCACCTTGGGTGCCGTCGCGCAGTGTTGTATCGAAGATGGAGATGGACTTAGACATGAGAGTCCTCCTAAAAGTTTTGTGAGCTTCGGCTTCCGGAATTCGCTTCGTGCACAACTCGCATTGGAAGCATACGCTTGAGGGAAATGAATTTTTACATTATATCATTTTTACGCGGGAATGTAACAAAGAACTTTGCGGGCTGTCTGTTTGAAGTTGACCTTCAGGCACTGGAGCGGTATTCTAAATCTGACAATAGAAACCCTAAAGATAAGAAGGTAGACATTGTGCAGAATGTGGATCAATATTATCCAACGAGCGGAAGGGTCATCCTGCATGTGGATATGAATGCTTTTTACTGTTCCGTACATGAAGCGGAAGACCCGCAGCAATATAGTGGTAAGGCTACTGCAGTTGCAGGAAGTGTGGAGCTCAGGAGGGGGATTATCGTCACCTGTTCCTATGCCGCACGTAGGCAAGGGATATCAACGGGTATGCAGGTCCAGAAGGCGCTGCGGATTTGTCCCTCTTTAATTGTTATTAAGCCGAACTTTCATCTATACCGTAAGTATTCCAATGCGTTCATGCAGATTGCCTACAGTTACACTCCGCTGCTTGAAGCAGTGTCAATAGATGAATGTTATCTGGATATTACGGGATCGCGCCAGTTCGGCAATCCGCTGGAGATAGCCGAGGACATTCAGCGTCGTATTATGGATGAACTGGGTCTGCCTTGTTCCATTGGGATTGCCCCCAACAAGTTGTTGGCTAAGATGGGCTCTGATTTGAAGAAGCCCAATGGCATTACAGTGCTGAGGTTGCGCGATGTGCCAAAAATTCTATGGGACAAGCCTTGTGACCAAATGTTCGGTATCGGCGGCAAGACTGCCGAGAAGCTTCGTAAGCTAGGCATCTACAGTATTGGACAACTAGCTGCTGCAGATGAGGGAATGCTGGTGGAGCACTTTGGGGTTATGGGTTCTTGGTTAAAGCGGGCCGGCAACGGCATTGACCATGGCTTGGTGAATCCCGAGCGGGAGCAGAGTAAATCTATCGGCCACACCACAACATTACCCCGGGATGTCATTGGTCTGGCTGAAGCGAGACCGATTCTACTAAACTTGAGCGATCAGGTAGCAAGACGGTTGCGGAAGCAAAGTTTGGTAGCCTCCGGTTTGCAGCTTACGATTCGTACACCCGATATGAAGACGATAACCCGCTCGCGCCAGCTTGAAGTGCCCACGGAGACCGCTGAGGATATTTACAAGGCGGTCTGCGAGCTATATTCGCGCCATTGGAACAAAGAGAAACCTGTGCGGCTTCTTGGGGTGACTTTGCATGGCCTAACCCCCAAAGAAGAGTCGGCCATTCAGCTTGATTTGTTCGATTATGAACGTCAGCCAAAGAAAGAATCGCTGAACAAAGCAATGGATATTCTGCGTAAT
The DNA here is from genome assembly GCF_009664975.1 of Paenibacillus monticola. Taxonomy (GTDB): domain Bacteria; phylum Bacillota; class Bacilli; order Paenibacillales; family Paenibacillaceae; genus Paenibacillus_AQ; species Paenibacillus_AQ monticola. Next base: position 581,783 of record NZ_WJXB01000002.1, on the reverse strand, counting down.
AAATTTGGCGAGAGCGCTGTTTTGACTGCTGGAATGCTGACAGATTCTCATTCCGCGAGGCTGCGCAACCATAAGGAGCGAGGAACCTCGCTGCAAAAGGATAATTTGCAAACGGTAGATCCTGATAAAGAGTGAAATAAACATTCTATGTCATGTCAATTTAGTTGCCGTATTATGCGGCGAAAATGTAAACATGATGAAAATGAATTGAAATTAAAGTCTATTTATATTAATATGAGAAAAATAACACGCTGCTACAGTGGCGCTGTATTGTTTAACGGGAGGCAGAGAAAATTATGGCTAAATACACTTGGGTCGAAAAAGATACTTGCATCGCATGTGGTGCATGTGGAGCGACGGCCCCTGATATTTTTGATTACGATGACGAAGGATTGGCGGAAGTCATTTATGAAAATGATGGCAACCACGGAGTGACAGTTATTCCAGACGATTTGTTTGATGATTTGCAGGATTCCGCGGACGGTTGTCCGACTGACTCCATTAAAATCGCTGATACGCCTTTTAACAAAGAAGGCTAATTGCATTTTTGGTAAATATCATAAGTTTTATAAAAGACATCTCCTAGCCGGCGCAAATTCGGCTGGGAGATGTCTTTTTATTTTTTTGCATCTGACCGATATTAATAATGAAGGAATTACAAAGAGTGGAGGTACCGATGAAAAACTCGCAGCACCTCAAAGCCTATGTGCAGATGCATCCGGAAAATAAGATGGCATGGTACTTGCTGGGTAAGGAATACTATAAGAACGGCCAGCATGGGAAGGGGAATTATTGCTTTAATCAGGCTGGGGAAGTCTATGAAGCATTTGAGCACAGCAAGGTGCCGGCCGATATGCTACGTGAATACGAGGAAGGATTGCTGCAGGCGGGGCGTCAGCGTAGCCAACGCCATCAAAGAACACGTCGCCTATTGCTTCTATTTGCAATGTTTCTGCTAGTTATCATGCCTGCCGCCCAGGCTCCGAGTTCCAGCCTCGCGGGAGAACACGAGACTGGATTGGTGTCCCATGCAGATGCTGCTGATGCGCCAGTTGAGACAATTTCCACCGACACTTCGGCTACAGAAAGCAAAAAGGTTAGCTTTACGGCTCAAGCAGTTGGAGATACAGCTGCATCAGGTAAGGCGATGGCTACAATGATCGGGAGTAAGAAACCTTCTGTTAAAGCTGTTTTGGGAATGAAACGCGCCGGTAAATGGCTACTGTGGAAAGAGAAGTTACCTCTTACCTCTACTCTGGAGACAAGCAAGGCTGGGGCCATTGTATACCAGTCTTATGATCCCGTTAGTTGCGCGTGTCAGCCGCCCGAGCATACGGTGCTAACGAAACAGGCTGCCCAGTGGCAGGTCGTCCAAGAACAGCTAGCCACGCTCTGGAGTGCTATATTGGCTTTTCAGAAGAACAAAGGGAGTCTGCCTGATTCGCTGCAGCAACTGGCAGGTCCTTTTCCGGGAAATTGGCTTGGAGGAACTACGCCAGTTATGAAACAGAAATTTACGGCTCTGAGAGCAGCAGCGGAATCTTCATCAGCACCGGGAGTCACTAAAGCATTCCCAACACCTAATGTTGCATCCGGGACTTCAGGAGCGGCAGCAACAAGCGGCACATCGGCTGTAACCGGTGTTAGTGGAGGTGGCGAAGATAGCATTCCTTTTTTTGCCGGACCGCTTACCATAATTGTGGATAAACAAAATCACCGCTTGGCAGTAGTCAGCGGTAGCATTATTTTGCGGAATTATAAGGTGGGACTTGGTGGAAATAAGACACCAGAGGGTAGTTTTGTCATTACAGATAAAGTGGTTAACCCGAATGGTCATGCGAATGGGGAGTTCGGCAGCCGCGGTCTGCAGCTATCGGAGAGTAACTATGCTATTCATGGAACTAATGATCCTAACAGTATCGGCGAGGATGAATCACAAGGCTGTATCCGGATGAAACGTGAGGATGTAGAGGAGTTATTTGCTCTGGTACCCAAGGGGACAAAGGTAACAATTAGTAAAGGGGTTCTGCCTGAAGAGCTGGTGCTGCCGAAGGAACGGTTCTCCTCTTCTACACCCCATGATCAGACCAACCCCCGCAAAGTATATCACTGGCTGAATTAATTACCTGCTACAATAAAAAGAATGATTATAAGTAGAATTAGTACTACTAAGCTTACGCCGATCCACATGATAGCTTTGCGGTTAACCTCATCTTTCTTCTGCTGCAATGTAGGAGGTTTGCGTTTAGTTGTCATACCAGTCATACCCTCTTTCTCTCTTAATCAGTGTTTGCTCTTTTATTGTAATGCGTTTACAAGAAAATTACTATACTCAAGGTTCGGGCTCAAAGGTCCTGTGAGGTTAAAAACTTTTCTTTTCTCCAGGAAAAGGCTAAAATCAAGAAGAAACCTACAGAAACGGGGAGACTTGAGCAGAAGCAAGAAACCCTTGAAGGAGCGAGAATGGTGCTGTATCGTAATTTTGGCAAACCTTTTTTCTTTAAAATGGACCCGGAGAAAGCGCACCATCTTGTAGTAGGCGGTTTGGATAAGTCGGCTACTGTACCAGGAGGCAGCGCAGCGTTGCGTTTGATGTACGGTGTTCCGGAGACCGCTGATCTAGCTGTGGAGCTATTTGGTCAACATTTCCCGACCCCGGTAGGACTTGCAGCCGGACTGGATAAGAATGCCGAGGCCGTTGCCGGGTTCTCATCCATCGGCTTTGGATTTATGGAAGTGGGCACGGTCACACCAAAGGGCCAGCCAGGTAATGATAGCCCACGACTCTTTCGCCTTCTTTCGGATGAAGCACTGATCAACCGGATGGGCTTCAATAATGAAGGGGCCGAAGCCATGGCAGAGCGGCTAAAGGCACTCAAGAAGCGTAGAATTCCGGTAGCTGTCAATATTGGCCGGAATAAGGCTACGGCCAATGAAGCGGCACATGAGGATTATCGCCAGTGCATCCGTGCGCTTTATCCGTACGGTGATTTTTTTGTGGTAAATATCAGTTCACCAAATACGCCCGGTTTGCGTAACCTCCAGCATGGCAATGAATTGTCATTCCTGCTGGCTCAGGTGAAGGAGGAAATGGAACTTCAGCGTAAAAAGAGTGGTATTTCCAAAAGTTTATTGGTGAAAATTGCTCCGGATATTAGCGATACAGAACTGGAAGATATGGTACATACGCTGACAGAAGCTGGAATGGATGGTATTATTGCTACGAACACCACGTTAAACCGCGAAGGACTTAAGAGCTTGCAGGCTGGAGAGGCCGGGGGCTTAAGCGGTAAACCACTGCGTGATCGTTCAACGGATATCATCCGCAGCATTTATCGCCAGACTGGCGGGAAGATGCCAATCATTGGCTCCGGCGGTATATTTACTAGTCAAGATGCTTATGACAAAATCCGGGCAGGTGCAAGCCTGGTCGAAATTTATACAGCTCTCATTTATGAAGGACCAGAGGTTAACCGTAAGATACATGCGGGACTACGACAGCTGCTACGGCGGGACGGATTCCGTAATATCTCTGAAGCGGTGGGCGCCGATCATCACTAAAGGAGACGAAAGGACAGGAGGACGAAGACGATGGACGTCAGGGACTGGGGTACTTTTTTGCTTCCATACGAACAGGCAGTGGAAGAACTGAAGGTTAAATTCAAAACGATGCGTTCGGAGTTGAAAAAGAGAGAGGAATATACACCGATCGAATTCGTAACTGGCCGCGTAAAACGGCTGTCTAGCATTCTGGAGAAAGCGCAACGCCTGAATGTGAAGATGGAGGATCTCGAGACGGGTATAGAAGATATAGCGGGTATACGGATTATGTGTCAATTTGTGGAGGATATCCGCAGAGTGGCCGAATTTATCCGGCACCGCAAGGATCTTGAAGTTCTCTATGAGAAGGATTACATCACCAATTACAAAGATAGCGGCTATCGCAGCTTCCATATGATTATTAAGTATCCCGTACAGACAGCTCTGGGACAAAAGATAGTGCTAGCCGAGATTCAAATCCGCACACTGGCGATGAATTTCTGGGCGACTATTGAGCATTCCCTGAATTATAAATACCGGGAAAGTCTGCCGGATGAAATGCGGCTACGGCTAAAAACAGCGGCGGAGGCGGCCTCGATTCTAGACAGTGAAATGTCCAGCATTCGGGAAGAGATACTGGAAGCGCAAAAGACCTTTGAGGAGAATTCCAATACAACAACTCAATTGTTGAAGGCGATCCATCAATTGTATTTCTATCATCTGGTCAATGAGGCTATTGAAAGCCAGGAGCGCTTTAATGAAATTTGGCAGGTTCAGGATATGGATGCCATGAGAGTCCTTCTCGATCATGTCCGGAGAATGCTGTCCGATGCTAAGAAGGGCAGTTTGCCGGATGGGCTATGAGTCGTTGTACTTGGCATACCTGATCTATTTCAACCGCGACAGAGATTATTTTGAATGCCATGAGGTGTTGGAAGAACTATGGCTTGCACAGGGACGCGATCCGCTCTATAAGGCTCTGCTGCAGGTTGCGGTAGGCTTATACCATTTCCGTAACCGCAATGTGCGTGGCGGAAAAATACTCTTAAACCGGGCAGCTGCCAAGCTTGAGGATTATCCAGCAGTGACGCTTGGCATTAATCTCGACAAGCTGGTGAAGGAAGTCAAGGAATATGCCTTGCGCTTGGAGCATTACAATGAGCATTCGTTTCCATATTATGATCTGACCATTGATATTGTAGACCTTCAGCTGGCCGAGGAAGTGAAGGCTGCGGCTGATGCAATTATACCGAACAACCCGCAACGTCGCGGTCCACAGCGGCCGACATCATCTCAGCACAAATAAACAATTATAATAAGCAAGAACAAAAGGGACACCCTTAAAGGTGTTCCCTTAACATTATGTAAACCTATTTTGGTATAACAAGCAGGAGGACGGCATCATGGCAGTACAACTGCCCAGCTCTTTCACACAGCGGATGAAGGATTTGCTGGGAACGGAATATAAACAGTTTGCGGATTCGTATCTGGAGACCCCGTACGGAGGCATTCGTGTCAATACTTTAAAAATCACGGCGGAGAGCCTGTTGGCACTATCCCCTTTTCAGTTGGAGCCAATCCCGTGGTGTCCAACTGGTTATTATACAGAGGAGGGCGTAAGGCCCGGCAAACATCCGTATTACCATGCGGGATTGTATTACATTCAAGAACCAAGTGCGATGGCCCCAGTAGAGCTTCTTGGCGTTCAACCTGGTGACAGGGTGCTGGATCTATGCGCTGCTCCCGGTGGTAAATCGTCGCAAATTGCCGCGAAGCTACAAGGGCAAGGTCTGCTTGTCAGTAACGACCTTCACCCTGAGCGGACAAAGGCTTTAGCTAAGAATCTGGAGCTTTATGGGGTGCGCAACGCCGTGGTACTGAACGAAAGTCCAGACCACATCGCGGCAGCGTTCCCGCACTTTTTTGACCGAATACTGATCGATGCGCCATGCTCCGGTGAGGGTATGTTCCGCAAGGATGAGGATATGGTGAAGCAATGGGAACCGGAAACGCCAGCCAAATACGCTGCGATGCAGCGGGATATTTTACGTTCGGCGGCTTCAGCATTGGCACCGGGCGGTACGCTTGTCTACTCAACATGTACCTTCGCAATAGAGGAGAATGAAGGGACTATTGCTGAGTTTCTCGCGGGCTATCCGCAGTTTTCGGTTGTTCCGGTTGGCGGAACGGGTTCCTTTGCCATGGGTTTTGGAGAACTGCCAGGAACGGCCCGACTCTGGCCGCACAAGGTGAAGGGCGAAGGCCACTTCATGGCCGTGCTAAGGCATGACGGAACCCCAGCTCCGATAGTGGAACCAGAACCTGAAGAAATCCTGTTGTCTATTTCTACGCGAAAGAATTTTAAAGGCAAACCCGCAGCTAAACCAACCGTAACCCGAGTTGAAGAGGTTCGCAGCAAGGGTGGACGAGCCTCTGGAAAAACCACTAGCGGAACGAGTCGTGATCTGCAGCACGTAAGTGTAGAGGTTGCTCTGGCCGCCTATGGTGATTTTATAAATGAACAGTTAGGTTGGGAGCCTGCGGGTCATCCTGTGCTTTTTGGCGATCACCTGTATATTTCCCCACTTCCGCAGGAGTCGCTGAACGGGCTTAGGACGATTCGTCCAGGCTGGTCTGTGGGTCATCTCCGTAACGGAAGATTTATACCTAGCCATCCATTAGCTACAGCACTACATCCATCAGAGAGCTGTCGTAGTCTATCCCTATCAACCAGTAATGGTGAAGCGGTGTCTTATCTTAAAGGAGAAACACTGGCGATTCCGCTGGAACGTCTGTCTGTAAGACCCGGAAGCACCCCGAAGGGCTATATGCTGGTCTGTATCGATGGCTATAGTGCGGGATGGGGCAAATGGCAGGATGGTATGCTCAAGAATGAATATCCCGCAGGCTGGAGGTGGACATAAGTATGAGCTCATCAGGCAATGCTGCTAAAAAACAACGGCTAGATAAAATGTTGTCCCATATAGGCGTGGGTTCACGCAGTGACATTCGTAAAATAGCAAAGCAAGGATTGATTCATGTGAATGGTGCTGTCGTGAAGGACAGTGGGATTCATTTTGATCCTTATAACGATAAGGTTGAAGTTAACGGTGAGGTTGTCACTTACCGTGAATATATCTATCTAATGATGAACAAACCACCGGATGTGCTGTCTGCAACAGAGGACAAGCGGGACCGGACGGTTCTGGATCTATTAAAGCCGGAGTATGCCCAGTTCGAGCCCTTCCCTGTCGGCAGACTGGATAAAGATACGGTAGGATTGCTGCTGCTTACTAACGATGGCAAGCTTGCACATGAGCTGCTGTCACCACGCAAGCATGTCCCCAAAATCTACGAGGCTACGGTAGAAGGTGAAGTCGACGCTGATGATGTGGCAGCTTTTGCCGCTGGCGTGGAGCTTGAGGACGGGTATGTCACGCTGCCTGCACAGCTAACTATCTTGAGCAGGGAGAGAGGCACTACCACAATTTCGTTTATTTCCTTAATCATTACCGAGGGTAAATTCCATCAGGTCAAGCGGATGTTTCAGGCGGTTGGCAAAAAAGTCACGTTTCTGAAGCGGGTATCGATGGGTGAGCTGAAGCTGGATGAGAATTTGGCTTTGGGAGCTTACCGGGAGCTGACGAAAGAAGAGCTTAATCTGCTGAGTGCAGGTGCAGCGGAGCTTTAACTAGAGAGAGTTAACAATTAAATAACAAAGTACAGTTATAGTAATTCTATAGATAAATAAGATGGATTAGGATGGTGGAGTATGAAATACAAGCTGATAGCGCTTGATGTAGATGGTACGCTGCTGGATGATGATCACCACTTAAGTGCTGAGAATAAGGAGGCCATTGCTGAGGTTACTCGTCAGGGAGGCCAGATCGTATTATGCACAGGCAGAAGCCCGCAGAACTCGATTCCTTTTATGGAAGAAATGGGCTTGTCAGGTTATGTGCTGGGCCACAATGGTGCAGTAACTGTACGAGTAGAGAACCGGGAAATATTGCATCAATTCGGTTTGGATGCACGTGGTCTAGATCCTTACATTGCTTATTGCCGTGAGCATAACATACATTTTGATGTGAATACTGCTTTTGATATGTATGTGGATAATGTTGATAATCTGGCAAAAGAAGCCAATCATATGTATGAGCATTTTAAGATTATGCCAGCATCGCTGCCAGCTTGGGAGGATTTCCATGAGCCTATCGTGAAATTCACTGTGTTTACACAGTCGGATATATTGGATGAAGCTGAACGGGAATGGGGCACTTGGACTCACCAATATAACATTCTGCGCAGCGGTGAATTCTTCGTTGATTTTATGCATCCGGAAGCTTCTAAAGGCAATGCCTTAAAACATTTAGCAGAGCAGTTGGGAATTCCTCAGGAGGAAGTCCTGTCGATTGGTAATTATTTTAACGATATTTCTATGCTGACCTACGCAGGTCTGGGTATTGCCATGGAGAATTCGCCAGTTGAAGTCAAAGCAGCAGCAGATGTCATTACAGGAACGAACAATGAGTATGGTGTGCGCGATGCGCTGGTTAAGTATTGTTTGGTTGGATAGTTATAGTTTACTACTGAACAGATTAAAGAGAGCATAATACAGAAACCCTCGGGTAGCTGTTTATGCTCTTTTTTGTTTAAGCTCTATGTAAACAGGCGAATGTAAGCGGAGGGTCGGAGGGATTCTGGAGTATCATAAAATCAAGAAATCGGGCTTTAACAGCGATCGTAAGAACCCTCCGAACCTGTAGCGGCTTGATGCACAAAGGCCAACCATCGGTTTTGGTTTTAGAAAAAGCGGCCGCACCGCCCCTAAAAAGGACGGCACAGCCGCTTGAAGTCCAATAGGTTATGAAGCTCTGATTGGAATTAGACGAATAACGAACGAGAAATGATGACGAGCAAGATGAAGAGCACCAAAATTGCCCCGGTCGAAGTGAAGCCTCCTGGAATACCACTCATGTCTGATTCCTCCCTTATCTCAAGTCTAGTTCCCAAAGCTTTGTCTGCTGACGCAGCGAGTTGGGATAATGACATCATATTCAAAAAGGAGATCATCCGAGCTGGTCAGCAGCCTATTGCTCTTCAATATGGGCTTTAAGGATGCGCAGACCTTTCGGTAAATGGTTCTTGAGTTGGCCAGAACTGGCCTTGCCCCAGCCAACGGGTAATCCATCTACACTGACGAGTGTCCACCCATGCAGGTCTACAGGAACCGGCAAGCTCTCACCACGCAGCCAGGCGTGTATTTCAAGGCCGTCCCCGGCCATATCAAAGCTGCGGGCTGCCTGTCCGGGCTGGAGGGCCATCGCGAGAGCGTGAGCAGGTTCAATCCGGTTTTTCTTCAGATGAGCTATATGCAACCCGGCACGTGGAACCCGCAGTCCATCAAGCAATCCGGCGTGCATAGTATCATTAAAGGACTCAGGCAGCAAATATAAGGATTCTCCGAAGAGCAGCGGCACACCCTGGCAGGCAAAGCCAGGGAGTTCTATAGCGGCCCAGGCTTGAAACTGCTGGAAGGCATCACGCAGAGCGGAGTTGGTTCGTGGTCCATTTTTGCCTCGTCCGCTGCCGGTACTGCGTTTAGAACGACTTAGTTCAGCTTCGTCCGATGCTTCTTTACGCAGCAGGGCTACAAAATGCCCCTCACCCTTCTGCAGATGCGGCCAGAGTCGCTTGCTGGTAATTAGCTCCATATCAGGATAGCTATCTGTAAACCGGGCGATGACCTCTTCATTTTCTATACGGTTAAAGGTACAGGTTGAGTAGGCCAAGGTTCCGCCTGGCTTCAGCATAATATAGGCATCCTGCAAAATATCCCATTGTCTCGCTGCACACATCTCTACATGCTTAGGAGACCATTCAAGCGCAGCAGCAGGGTCCTTGCGGAACATCCCTTCGCCGGAGCAGGGGGCATCCAGCATAATCCGGTCAAAAGTCTGCGGGAATCGCAGCGATAGCTCGCCTGGTGTCCCACTGGTAACGATCGTATTGCTGAGGCCGAGACGCTCCACGTTCTCCGCCAGTATTTTGGCTCGTTCAGGGTGGATTTCGTTGGATATCAGCAGACCCTGGCCTTTCATTAATGCTGCAATATGCGTTGTTTTTCCGCCGGGAGCCGCAGCAAGATCGAGAACAGTCTCTCCTGGAAGGGGAGATAGCAGCTCGGCTGCGGACATTGCCGACGGTTCCTGAATATAATATAATCCGGCCGCATGGTAAGGATGCCGACCCGGACGAGCGGGATCTTCATAATAATATCCTTCAGGGCACCACGGAACAGGCTCCAGTCCGAATAAAGAGAGGGTATGTTCAGACGCGCTGAGGTTTAAGCCTGAAGTGCTTTTTAATCGATTAAAGCGCAAGCCCTGCGTTCGCCGAGCTGTGTAGCTGTCCAGAAAAGCGTCCGCCTCTTGTCCCAGCATCTCTCTCATGTTTGTGGTGTAAGCGGCGGGCAGCCGTTCTTCACTCATACATCATTCTCCTTTTTGTTAGTTGCTGTTTCAGGTTTATACCGATAAAATCAAAGGGTGGGGCAACAAGCACCTGAAAATGTACATATACACAACTATATCATAATTGCCGGGTCTCACTGTATTCAGGGCAATAGTAAAGGGGATGTACCTTATGAATTTGCTGCAAGCGCTCTTCTTCCCGCCGGAGCAGCCCGGTGGTGTATCGTCCATGATTCCGTATCTTCAGGAACGATTTCGTTCAAGCCGTTGGGAGATGGATTTGTTCTGGCTGCCAAAGCGGATTCGCAACAAGGGACGCGAAGATATTGTATTCGAAACCTTTGACTGGACACAGTATGGTGAAAGTCCGGTCGTCCAAAAATATATTCAGACTTATCGTGATTACTTATGGTGGACAAAGCTGCGCATGAGTAAACAATATGATCTTATTCATGCGCATCATCCGATTGCCGGGCTGGCCATGAAAAAAATATATCCGGATATTCCGCTGATCCAGACCTTACATTCCAGCTATGAGCGTGAGTTGATTCTTAATGGCGCTATTGTCGAGGGAGGGCTAGAGCATCAGTTCCTGGTCTCGATATACCGTGAGCTGGAGCATGTCAGCGATCGGCTGATGACTGTATCGCGTTCTTTTGCCGATTATCTCGCACCTTACATTCTGGAGCCTGAGCGTATCAGTGTGATTCCGAACGGTTTTGATGAGAAAAGATTTAAACCGGTTCCGCATGAGAATGCGATTCCGCAGCTGGTTACTGTAACTCGACTGGTTCCAGCCAAAGGTATTGATACCTTGTTCCGAGCTTGTGCGGAGCTTAAAAAGCGCGGACATGAGTATGTGCTGCATATTATCGGGGATGGTCCTTCCCGCACGGAGCTAGAAAGTCTCGCTCAATCACTTGGGATATACAATGAGACGATTTTTTATGGCTATACGCTGCATCCGGAAGAATTTATGCCTTTCTTTGATATCTTCGTACTGCCATCCCGGGCGGAATCGTTTGGTTCGGTCTTTGCAGAAGCAGCGCTCAGCTGTTTGGCTTTGGTAGGTACAAATGTGGGCGGAATACCGGAACAGATTGAAGATGGTGTCAACGGTCTGCTGGTAAATCCGGACGATGAGATTGCCCTAGCGGATGCGCTGGAAAAGGTTATTGCCGATCCGTCCTACCGATACGAGCTCTCACGATCGGCCTGGGAGAAAGCGAAAAGTTTGTACTCGCTCACCCGTGTGGCTAATGAGCTCAAAAAAACCTATTTGCAGTATCATCCAGGGGCGAAGGGGTGAGCAGGTATGATTCCTTTTCGATTCCTGCATGCTGCGGATCTGCATCTCGATAGTCGATTTATCGGACTGGCACATATTCCGCCCTCTGTACGCTCCTATTTGAAGGAGTCCACCTTTGCCGCCCTCGGGCGGCTTGTTGGCGTGGCCGTTCAGGAGAAGGTTGATTTTGTGGTTATTAGCGGAGATATCTATGATATCTCCGATGCTTCACTGCAAGGCCAGCTCCGCTTTCAGGAAGCGTTGCAGGAATTAGGGCGTCATGACATTGGTGTATTCCTGATTCATGGCAATCATGATCCATTGGATGGTCCGCGTCTGACTTCGGAACCGCCGAAGCATGTTACGGTATTCGGGAGCGAAGAACCGGTACATGCTGTAGGCTATCGTCGCAGTGACGGCAAGGAAGTGGCTATTGTCAGCGGGATTTCTTATCCTACGGCAAAGGTGACGGAGAATACTGCATTGACCTTCCACCGAAAGCAAGGCAGTTCTCTGTTTCATATTGCTTTGCTGCATGGAAATGTGGATGGTGATCTTCAGCATGAGACTTACTCTCCCTGCACCCGCAGGGATCTAATCGAGCGGGGGTATGATTATTGGGCGCTCGGCCATATCCATACGCGGAGTATTTTGCTGGAGCGGCCTGCTATTGTATACCCGGGCAATATACAGGGGCGCAGCATCAAGGAGACCGGACCCAAAGGATGTTATGTGGTCGATGTTGATGAAGAGGGGGGGACAACCCTACATTTCCATGAGCTGGATTCAGTCCGCTGGTGGGTCAAGGAGATCTCGATTGAGGGTTTGAGTAATGAAGCCGAGTGGATTGAAGCTGTGGAGCGGGCTGTGGAAGAAATCAGGGAGATGCATCCGCAAGCGATGTCGGTTGTCCGGTTTCGGCTTACGGGCCGGGGGAACGTGCACAGATTGCTTGCCGAAAAAGGAGCAGCTGAGGATTTACTGGCTGAATTGCAGCGACGTGAGACTATGCTGGCCGAGCGGCAGGAATATAACGGGCTTGTCTGGACAGAAGGCTTCGCGGTGGAATCGGGTCTTGCGATTGACCGGGAGCAGCTTCTGCTGGAGGATAGCTTCCTTGGAGAAATGCTGCGGATTGCCATGCGTAGCGAGAATAATCCAAGTGAGCTGGATGATTTGATAAATACTGCATTGCAGCCGCTGATGGAGAATCAGGAGCTGCGTAAGCTCCTGTCATCGGTGGGTGCAGATGAGAAATTGGACTGGCTGAGGCAGGCTGCGGAGCTGGGAGTTACGCTGCTGAACGGGCGTGAGGATTCTGCGGAAGAGGTTGCTAATCCGCCATATCGGCAAGCCGGAGGGCAAAAGGATGAACATTGAGCAATTAAAGATTAGTGGATTCGGCCGACTTCACAACCGGGAGATCGAGCTGGCAGAAGGCGTGACGGTACTCTATGGCCGTAACGAGGCTGGCAAAAGCACGATGCTCCAGTTTATCCGGTCCATGCTGTTTGGAATTCCCGGACGCGGAAATCCTCGCGAGAGATATGAGCCCATGCAGGGTGGTCTACATGGTGGCATTCTTACAGCACGAGATAGGGATGGTGGCAGTTGGACCATTCGTCGCTACACAAGTGGGGAGACCCAAGGACGAAGCGAAAAACTGAACATTAGCTTGAGCCGTCCAGATGGAACTATACAGGAGCTGGTACAGTCTGAATTGGAGCGTAACTTGCTGGGAGGCGTCTCGCGCAGCATGTTCCGTCAACTGTTCGCTGTCTCACTGGATGAGCTGCAGGAGCTTGCCACCTTGCAGTCTGAGGAAATGAGCGGCTATCTCTTCCACGCGGGTATGGGTGGTGGTGGAGACATTATGCGGGCGGAGCGCCGTTTATTGCAGGATGTCGAGAAGCTGTACAAGCCGCGGGGCAAAGTGCAGGAGGCAGCAAAGATCTTACAGGCCATAGAGAAGCTGGAGCGCCAAATTGCCGAAAGTAGATCCTTTCTACCACGCTACATTGGCAATATTGCTGCGCTGGAGGATACTGAGGTTCAGCTGTTAAATCTCGAAGAGCAGCGCAGATTTACCAGTGAGAAGCTGGTCATGCTCCGCAAAGCACTGGAGATTCGTGGTCTGTGGCTGAAATGGAGCGAAGCCCGGCTGGAGTTGCAAGGCTTGCCGATCATTTCTTCCTTCCCTGAAGAGGGAGCCGCCCGTTGGCTGAGCCTTGAAGGGGAGATTAGAAATGCGGAGGGAGCTGTAAGCCGCATGGAGCGTGTGAAAAGCGAACTGGCAGCTGAGCTTGCCCAGAATCCTCCCGATAGCCTCTTGGCAGCTCAGGGGCCTGCAGTTGAGGCTCTGGACCGTCGCCGGAGTACTTATGAGGACCGGAGGTCGGAGCGGCAGCGGCTTGAGGGTGAACGGGCGGCGCTGCGCGAGCATCTGCAGCGGATTCTGCGTGGTATTGACAGCGGCTGGAGTACAGCTGAGCTGGCAGCATTCTCTGGTGCGGCGGTAGACCGTGAAGCCGCACGTCGTTATGCAGCGGCATTCTCAGGATATGACCGCCGCATGGAAGCCGAGGGCGCAGCGCGCCAAGCGCTGCGCTCCCGCTTGGCTGCAGCCTCGGCTGCGCTGCAGGCTGCGGAACGGGCGCTGGCACGCGAGCATGCCGCCGGCGCAGAAGCCTTCACGCAGCTGGCTCCGCGCAGCACGCGTGAAGTGCTGCAGCTGTGGGACGAGCTGCAGCAGGCCGCGGAGCGCTGGCGCGAGGCGCTGCAGAGCGCCGGCCCGCAGAGCGGAGCGGGCGCCGGGAGTGATGGGCCTAGCGCCAAGCGCTTGGCCGCATTGTACCGGCGCCTGCTGCTGGCGAGCGCAGCACTGAGCGTGCTGCTGCCCGCAGCGCTGTGGCTGACCGGCGCACCGCCGCTCAGCGCCTGGATCGCGCTCGGCCTGCTGGGCGCGGCCGATCTGGCCCTGTGGGCCGGCTGGCGCAGCGCGCGCCGGCCGGAAGTGTCCCCGCCGCAGCATGGCGGGGACGGCAGTGCAGCCGCAGCCGACATGCTGCGGCTGCGGGAGCTGCTGCTCTCCGGCGCTTCGGCGGAGAGCGCGGCAACCGGGCGGCTGGGACGGCGGCCGCCCGAATCCCCTGGCCCAGCCGCAGGCGGGCTGGAGGCGGGGATGAAAGAGCTCCGCAGGCTCATGGATGCCTGGGGAGCCTGGCAGCAAAGATTGGAGCGGCTGGGCAGCGAGCGCGAGGCTTGCCGGATAGAGCTGGCCACCTTAGCTGGGCAGGAGAAAGCGCTGGCTGAAGAGATGCGGCAGGCGGAGAATGTATTTACAGAAACGGCAGAACGTTATGAAGAATGGCTGCGTCAGCGCAAGCTGCCCGAAGGGCTGTCACCGGAAGGCCTGCCGGATATCTTCAGTCTGGTGGAGCAAGGCAATGAATTACTGCGCCAGGAGACCAAGCTTTCCCTGCGCTTGCGGGAACTGGAAGGCGAGTGCAGTGCTTATGAGGAAGAGTGCTTGAAACTTATGAATGAAACAGCAGTGGAGGGCAGCGCGACAACCGAAACAGCTGTGAATCAGGATGGTTTCAGCACGCTAACGTTATTAAGCTGGCTGGACTCCAGAAAAAGATCTTGGGAAGAGCTGAAGATAGCACTGCAGCGACGGAATAATCTTACCTTACGCCTGCTTGAAGTAGAGGACGAACTAAGGGAGAGCCACAGGGAGCTAAGTGAACTGCGCCAGCTCTGCGAAAGCCTGCTGCGTGAAGGCGGAGCTGCTGATGGAGAGGACTTCTTACGCAGATCATCCAGTGTACAGCTGAGCAGTGAGCTTACCAAGCTGGTTCGCCAATCAGAGCTGGCTATGTTTGGAGGCTGGGAATCTCAGAGAACAGGAGCACTGCTGGAACTGCTGGATCATAATGATGCTTCAGCGCTGGAGCAGGAGAGGACTGCTGTAGAGGAGTCTGCTGCCAAAGAGGAGGAAGCTCGCAATGCCCTGCTGCAGCAACGTGGCAAGCTCCTGCAAGAACGGGAATTTCTGTTGGAACGTTGTATGGAGGATACCGTTCTCCAACAACTGGAGGAACAGCGGGCTGCGTTGAAGAGGATTGCCGGGCAATATGCAGTAGCTGCTCTGACTGCGGAATTAATGGGCAGAACGCGCCGTATTTATGAGGAGGAGAAGCAGCCGCAGGTGCTGCTGCTGGCTTCCGCTTATTTTGCGAAGCTGACCGAAGGGGAGTATCTACGGGTTGTGATGACTTTAGGTCATAAGGAACTTAAGGCGGAGCATAAGGATGCTGGGCTTTTGGACAGCGGGCTGCTCAGTCGGGGGACGGCGGAGCAGCTGTACCTGGCCATCCGGCTGGCGCTGGCAGAGACCATGTCACGGCAAGCCAACCTGCCGTTATTATTTGATGACCTTTTTGTCAATTTCGATGAGCGCCGTCTACATGCAGCACTCTCCCTGTTGGGAGAACTCTCCGCTTCCCGTCAAATCGTCATGCTGACCTGCCATCGTCATGTAGCGGAAGCTGCAGCCAGAATTATTTCTTCTGCAGCAGTCATTTCCGTGTAAAGCGGATGACTGGCTCAGGAGAAACGTTGGGAATCTTGTTTCCACCTGAGCCGTGAATAGAAGAGCTTTTCTTGTTATGCGGTGGAGATGACCATGGCGTACGCAGCAGCTTGACTGCCCAGATCAGGGACAAGGCACCGAAGATAGGGTAGAACACCGAAAGAAGAGAGCTGAATCCAAACTGGCTGAGCAAGTAGCAGATTAACATCAGCAGCGGCGTTATCAGTGATGGTGCAATGCGCAAATGCTGCTTCAACTGTTCTCCGACGCCATAAATATCGGCGACAAAGGTACTGAAGATTTCTAGGAAGATCAGTAACAGGTAGACAGTTTGCACCAATGTACCCAGCCGGAAGGCGATGCTGCCCATGGGGATTTCGAACTGCAAGATCCCTGGCATCTGTGAGCTCATGGCAAAGTGGGCTGCCAGCAGCATGAATCCGATGCCAATACCGCCAAGAATGCCGCCTCGCACAAGGGCCCGTTCTTTGTCGGTATGCCGGGCTAGCGGAACCAGTACCGCTTGCGCCATAGCCAGATTAAAGGCTGTATATAGCAGTGGGGATATCCAGGCCCCAAAGATACTGCTATCGGTATCAAGGAACAGGAATCGGCCCGCATTTGGTATCTCAAAAGTATTGAAGATGATAATAAGCGACAGAGTAAGCATTAAAGGCACTACGATGCTATTCATCTGCAGGATACCGGAAATACCGCGTTTTAGCAGGAAATAAGAGCCCAACAACGTCAACAGCAGCCCAGTCTGATAATGGAGACCTAAATGTTCTTGAAAAATAGCACCTGCCCCAGCCAGCATAATGCTGTTCACGCCGATGAGAATAACCATGGTGAACAGGCTAATGCTGCTGCCCACCTTTTCACCGAAGAGGTGACGGTTGAAGTCCTCATAGGATTCCGCCTCAATTCGTCTTGCTATAATCATCATTTTTGTGCCTAGCCAGATAAAGAGAATGGTGGAGAGCAGGATCGTCAGTACTGCCCATTGACCGTATTGGGTGAAGAATTTAAGGATTTCCTGTCCTGTAGCGAATCCGGCTCCTACAATCGTGCCAATATAAGTGAATGCGATCTGCAGTGTGCGGACATGAGATTTCATGGCTGCCCTCCTAAAAGTTTTGCGGAAATTTCGTATCTTCGGGATTAGCGAATACTAAACTCCAAAACTCTGTATTACAGGATTGCCTTGTGCACTCCGTATAGTACAGGTTATGATGAGGAACAGAAGGACATGACTTCCGCTGAATGTAGTATAGGTAATTGTTACAGTGGAAGGTCTGCAATTATAAAGGGTATTGGAGGTTCAGAGTCATGGAAGTGTTGAAACAGCGGATTTTGGAAGAAGGGGTCGTAGTTTCAGATCAGGTGCTGAAGCTGGACGCTCTATTGAACCATCAGGTTGATCCACAGCTGACGATGGAAATGGGACGGGAGTTTGCCGGGAGATTTGCCGATTGTGGCATTACGCGAATAGTTACCGTAGAATCCTCGGGCATTGCCGTGGCATTTGCCACCGCATACGTAATGAATGTGCCACTAGTCTTTGCACGCCGTAAAAAAACGCTGTTGGCTGACCCGGATGCCTTGTGTGAGCGAGTCCCTTCTTTTACAAAAGGGATTGTTACCGATATTATGTTATCGCGTCAGTTCATTTCTTCAGATGATAAAATACTCTTTATCGATGACATTATCGCCAATGGAGATGCAGCGCGTGGGCTGATTAAGATCATTCAGCGCTCCGGTGCGGAGCTGGTTGGGCTGGGTGTTGTCGTGGAGAAAAGCTTCCAAGCTGGAGCTCGTACAATTAGAGAACAAGGCATTCGGTTAGAGTCGCTGGTCAGAATTATGTCTCTTAGCGATGGAAAAATTGTTTTTGACGATTAAACCGTGTCAGAAGTAAGAACAAAGCCTATTTTTGAAACAACTGCTTTTCACCCTATGAGTTTTCCTTTATAATAATATTAGACATAGGAGAGGAGGCGTCACAATGGGGAAAGAACCGGTGACAGAGCAATTTTTTATTGATAAATTGACCGAAGCCAAGGATCATTTCGAGCGTGCGCTGGATTGTAAACACACGGAGTTTGACGACCTGTATCCCTATATGGTTGAACATCCTCAGTTTTTTTGGTACAAACGCTATGTAGCCTGGTCAGAACTTTTGACAATTAAAGGCTTGTGTGAAGAATTATCTTTCTCTTGGAGAGAGAGCTTTACACCTAACCAAGTGGAGTATCTGGAAACACGAGTGATGTCCGCTAAAGTTCTTGATTTCTGGTTTGAGAAGAATGAAGCGCTGATATAGGAGAGCTTTTGTAGACAAGTACGGTTTGTTTATTGCTTACACAGGACCCCGATGATTTATCATTTGGGTCTTTTTCTTGAGGTAATTTAGGGTAAACTATTAGGAGAAGGGAAGTGAACCATGATTAGCGATGAACAATTGGATGCGTACCGTATTTCCGGTGAGAGAATACGCGTCGTACGCGATGGCCTGGAGAGCAATGACGTGAAGGGGATTGTACTTGCCTGGGACGAGTCTCTGGTGATGGTCCGCCGTCCCAATAAACGGATCGTAAAGCTGGATCGAAATTACGTATTCCAGCCTTTCACCGAACCTAGAAAAGATCCCGAGAATCTCTAATCTCTATATCATTATGAGCTAGACACTAACAAGAACAGCTCCCCACTCAGGTCTGAGCGGGGAGCTGTTCTGTATTAGATGTATGAGTCTTACAGCTTCGCCAGAAGTTAGATCGATAAGGCCAGTTGTTCCGTTATGCTCTCTTCTCTGGAGAGGATGGAGAGTTCTGTGGCAAGTCCAAGATAAGCGCGCATGCGCAACAGCATCTCCTTGCGGAAGCTAGGCCACAAAATGTTCATTTCACCCTTATATCCTCTGCAGGAATAGCTGGCTTCTACTCCATTCTGATCCTGACGAACAGTGGTAATCCGCAGCTCATGGGAAGTCAGCTCACGTGTAACCTCATTTAGCATCAGGGAGGTTTTCTTGGCTCCGCTGGATATTAGCTCCATATAAAGCTGAGGAGTCTTAAATAAGCCGCTCTTGCTGATTACTCGGCAATCACGTTCGAACACTTTATGAATAAACGTTAGCAGCAGATAACTTCTGACAAGGGACAGTTCTTCTGTGGTTATATCTTCAATAATTGCTGGTTTCCGTAGTGTGTTTGGAGTGTTTATCTTAGTAGTCGCCATTATAAATCACCTCATTTATAGTATGCGAACCTTTGTTCTCATTATACATGAAATATATAAGCAAAAGCAATAATTATACAAAATATTATGAAAAAATGGAAAATCGAAAAAAGGTTGACGGATGAATACCAGCATGGTAAAATCTATTTTGTCGCCGCGAAAGCGAGACATCATAATATGCGGTCATGGCGGAATTGGCAGACGCGCTGGCTTCAGGTGCCAGTGATAGCAATATCGTGGAGGTTCGAGTCCTCTTGACCGCATCATAGCTTTGAAACACTCTGGAATTATTCCAGAGTGTTTTTTTGTACATATTTGATTTGGATAAATCAAATATGCACCAGAAGCCTACAGTCAGAGATCAGAAGTCAGAAGCAGGCGGACTGTAATTCTGCTATTTCAGTTATTTTGTGTATTTGGGAGTGTTGGCGGACAGAGAATCCGTTATTACGCAGTAATGGCGTCAGAATGAGCAGTTTTAGCACAAATAACGGAACCTCAGTCCGTGAGAGCAATAAATATAGGTATACTCAGCAAATAGAGGATTCTGTGTCCGCTAGATGTTCTATTTTGTTCAGAAGTAGTCAGTTTTCTTTGCTATAATCTGTGCTATCTGTTTGAAGTTTGCAATGTATAGCAAATATATGATGTGTTGGTAATGTAATGTGCTAGAATGCTCTGCGCGGTACTGCTCACAAGACGAGTATGCCACTCACAATTATTGTACTTACAATCGAAGCTTATAGGTACGTGCCCTTTCTTGACCACTTGCGATGTCCAGTATTTGTAGTTCAACCAGACTATGCAATATTCGCCGAGTCTGCCGATCACTCACTCGCAGGTGTTTAGCAAGCTCCAAGGGTGTAATAGGCCGCAATAAGCGCCGCGCAAATCGAACAGTTTCGGCTTCCAACCAAGAAAATGTAGAAGAAACGTCTGTGGCAATGAACTTTCCGATAAATGCGAGTACCAGTTGTTGACATTGTTTGGGTTCTTCAACGATTGAGAGGTAGGCGATAGGGAGAAATGTCCAATTATCTAACGACAACAAGCAATGGCGTCGGCATAAATCTTTGAATCGTCTGACATCAAGATCTCTCGCATGAGGACCATACCCCTGAATTTCTATCCCACCTTTTGCGCCTCCAGGCATATAAGCAAGATCTAAATAGCGGTATCCATTGTTAAAGTCACGCACCTCCCATTCAGGAAGTAAGTGATTGAAATTCCCGATAGCTGGGAACCAAACGGACCGCAGGAATTCTATAGTTCCATGTCCCAGACCTTTCTGAAGTAATTCCCTTCTTCTCGGATTGCTCTCTTGATCCAAATTCATCTGTAACCATTCTTCATATAGCTGCTCAAACTGTGACATTGCATCTCCCTCCAGAGATTGAATTTAACTGACTCTTTCGGTAACCACTCATAGAAAAAACAAAAACCGCTTCAATACAATTCGCCCCATTTACTGAAAAATGGATGTCATTGTATGAAAGCGGCGTGTTCTTCACGACCTTTATGCAGTTATTATATAACTTACTGAAAAATTCAACAATCAAAATGAAACCCAGCGGACTGTAATTCCGCTATTTCAGTTATTTTGTGTTTTTGGGAGAGTTGGCGGACAGAGAATCCGTTATTACGCAGTAATGGCGTTAGAATGAGTAGTTTTAGCACAAATAACGGAACCTCAGTCCGCGAGAGCATTAAATATAGCTATACTCAGCAAATAGAGGATTCTGTGTCCGCTCACTGTTTTATTTGCCTCGGCAGTACTTGTAAGCAAATTAGTTGAGGTAGGAGGTGAAGTTCTCTATAGATTGGTTGAATTCATACCCTACAGAATCAGTGGTCTAACCAAAGGTCTCCACCTAGATGGCACCTGCAATATTTCAGAGCAATAGATGGTTTGCAAATACTTGCTCAAAGGAGCCAGCTTATCCTCAATCAGAACCTCTTTGATCTCGGAAGGCTTGGATGGGATCAGGCGATCCGTGGTTTTGCTGAAGCTGTCGAGGGGGAGAAACATCCTGCAGCTTTTGCGGTAGGAGGTCCGGTGCGGATAACGTGGAGAGCTTCCAGAATCGTACTTGGACAGCTTAATGGCTGCAAAATGATCAGCCAGCAGTTCATATGCAGCAAATTGAAGAATCGCAAAGGCTTCGCTGGGTTCTCTACGGGAATACATGTTGGCCATGGCCAAACAGTCCCGTTCAGTTGGCCACAAGAAGACATGATGGTCAAGACAGGTTCGGAATTGTTCCTCCGTTGTATCAGCGTCCATCATCTCAGGCTGGATACGCAAATGAGCATTAAGAACAATGGACTGATCGTTTACATAGATGTGTTTTACTTCGCTCCGGCGAATGCCCTTGGAGAACTCAGGAGATAGGAGGGCGGACGAATATAAGCCATCCAAAGTTGCAATGGCTTGCAGATTTCTGACTCTGGTGAAGTGATAAAGTGAGCGTCTGAGTGGGCTTTTGGTAATGTCCTCAATGATAATTGTATTCATGCTGTCATTATAACCTAAGCCAGAGTTGTTATTCTTGTTTTCGAAGTAAATAAGCTTAACTAAGTTATATTAATTCAGCTATCTTTACCGATCGTTCCCAATATGCTATAATTTCACTGCACAGTAGCGGATTAATTTTTTTGATAGTTTAAGAATGATCATTCTTAAACAAATGCTTGATTTTTAAGATTCAGGGATGTAAATAAAAATAATTTCAAAGGAGAATTCACTATGGATTATCGCATTCTAGGTCGTACGGGGTTAAAGGTAAGCAGTTATAGCTTGGGTACAGGATCATTTGGCTGGTGGGGAAATTCGAATGAGGAAGAATGTATTCAAATCGTGGATCAAGCTCTCGCTGAAGGCATTAACCTTATTGACACTGCTGACGTCTACTCAGCTGGCGTATCAGAAGAGATTGTCGGAAAAGCTTTAAAAGGCAGGCGCAATGAGGTTGTGCTTGCTACAAAAGTCGGAATGTCCATGGGCAACGGGTTAAACCAGAGCGGGAATTCTCGATTGTGGATTAAACAGGAAGTAGAGAATAGCTTACGTCGGCTGCAAACTGACCATATTGATCTATATCAGCTTCATCGTCCTGATCCACAGACCGATATTGAGGAGACGCTTAGTGTATTAACAGAGTTGATTCAGGAAGGTAAAATCCGTTATATCGGTTCCTCCACCTTCCAGGCTTGGCAGATTGCTGAAGCTCAGGCTGTGAGTGAACAACATAATTTGGCCCGTTTTGCTAGCGAACAGCCGCCCTATTCGATTTTGAATCGCGCAATTGAATTCGATGTACTTGAAGCTACGAGAAAATACGGCATGGGCGTTCTGGTGTGGAGTCCGTTGTCAGGTGGCTTGCTCACTGGTAAATATTCGAAAGGTCAGGCTGCTTCGTCAGATTCTCGGGCTACCCGTTTTAAAGGGAATACACTAGGCGATGTCGTTGACCCCACCCGTGAAGAGAATCGCTTAAAGTTCGATGTGATCAATCGTCTGCAAAAGGTCGCTGATGACGCAGGTATGACGCTAGCCCATCTGGCAGTCGCCTTCACTCAGGCGCATCCGTCGATAACTTCCACTATTATCGGACCACGTACATTAGGACAGTTGCAAGACACTTTAAAAGGAGTGGGGATTCGCTTAAGCGCAGATATACTGGACGCCATGGATTCAATTGTTGCACCAGGCCTAACTTTAGACGAATTGGAGCGTGGCTGGGCTCCCGATTGGATGAATGCTGCAAGCAGACGGCTGTCTTAAGCTGCTGGTCTGTGAATCTTTATGTTAACAATTGATTTGCCTGAAGCTCCGATTGGAGCTTTTTTTTATTGCGGAAAAAGTTCGATTGTACGTATTATGAGGTATTCCCATAACAGGAGGCTATTAATAAATGACACAGATTATCATCTCTCCGTCCAAATATATTCAGGGCAGCGGTGAAATTCGCAAGCTGGGAGCTTATTGTGCTCAGTTAGGGACAACGCAGGCTTATGCAGTAGTCGATCCTTATATACTCTCACTGTACAAAGAAGAACTAATACACAGCTTTGCCGAAGCAGCCATTCCGCTGCAACTCCGGGAATTCAAGGGGGAATGCAGCCAGAGACAGGTAGATACTATAAATGCCGAACTCGATTCCAGCGATGTTATTCTGGGCATTGGTGGCGGTAAAACGTTGGATACGGCCAAAGCGGTCAGCCATTTCGCTTCACTGCCGGTGGTTATTGTTCCTACTGTTGCATCAACGGATGCTCCATGCAGTGCGTTGTCCGTTCTCTATACAGACGAAGGTGAATTTGACCGTTACCTTGCTTTGCGAAGAAATCCGGATTTGGTAGTTGCCGATGTTGACATTATTGCCAAAGCACCTGCCAGATTGCTTGCTGCAGGGATAGGCGATGCTTTGTCGACTTATTACGAAGCCAGAGCTTGTCAGAAGTCACAGGCGTTAACACACGCTGGTGGGACTTCTTCTATCGCTGCCCTTTCTCTGGCAAAGGCTTGTCTGGAAACACTGCTAACTGATGGAGTGGCCGCGCTGCAGGACGTTCAGCAGAAGCGTACTTCCCCGGCTGTTGAGCATATTGTTGAAGCTAATATTTATCTAAGCGGGATCGGGTTTGAAAGCGGTGGACTTGCCGCAGCGCATGCCCTACATAATGCACTGACCCTTCTTGAAGAATGCCGCCATACCTATCATGGTGAAAAGGTTGCGTTCGGCACCATCGTGCAGCTTGTGCTAGAAAAGGCACCAACTGATGAGACCTTAAAGGTCATACATTTTTGTCAGGAGATCGGCCTTCCGGTGACCTTACAGGAGCTGGGAATCACCAGCGCCGACCATGAAAAGCTCATGAGAGTAGCACGGGCCAGCTGTGCTGAGGATAGTCCGATGCAGAACATGCCTTTTCAGGTATGTGCAGAAGAGGTATTGGAAGCCATTCTTGCTGCTGACCGTTTGGGGAAATAGTCAAAAAAGCTATTGCTAATTATTGAGTATAGCCTACGCACATATTTAGTCTCCGTAATCCAAACAATGAGAACATTGATTGAAGATTAAGGAGGAGATCTAGTTGAATAAGGGCAGTCATACTGTAAAGCGTTATTTCTTATCTTTGTTTGCTGTTGTAACAGCGATAACTTGGAGTGGAATGGTATCACCGCTGTCTGTTATGGCTAAGCCTGCTTATGGTGGAAATGCCATAAATGTCTACTCCCAGAGGACGGATGCACCAGTAACTCATTCCATTGAGGACAACACTGCTATACGACGTCAAACAAAGGGTTCTGAGCGCAGTCGTGTAGCCATTATTATCGATGATTTCGGCAACAAGATGCGTGGAACGGATGAAATGTTAAGTCTGCCGGTCAAAATTACGGTTGCGGTCATGCCTTTCCTGCCCACATCGGTCAGCGATGCGCGGCGCGCGCATGAGCGCGGATTTGACGTATTGCTGCACCTCCCGATGGAGCCGCGCCACGGCAAACCGGAATGGCTGGGGCCTGGAGCGGTACTGGCGAAGATGAGTGATGAGGAAATTCGCCAGCGCGTGGAAGCGGCGCTGGATAATATCCCGTATGCAATTGGAATTAACAATCACATGGGTTCAAGGGTGACCGGTGATGAACGGGTAATGGGCATCGTACTGAACGTCTGCAAGGAGCGGGGATTATTTTTTGTGGACAGTAAAACTAATTACCGCTCAGTGGTCGGCAAAATAGCTCAGGAAAAAGGGCTGCCCCGCGTAGAGAACCATATCTTCTTGGATGATCTGCATACCTCTAGCCATGTCTTAAAGCAAATGCGTCTTGTACAGGAACATGCCCTGGAACAGCATTATTGTATAACGATTGGCCATGTGGGTCTTCAAGGCAAAGAGACTGCTGCCGGTATCCGCAGCGGCATAGCGGAAATGCGAAACAGTGTTGAGTTTGTCGGGATATCTGATCTGGTCAAAGAAGAGTGGAAATGGAATCCAGGTCCTAAATTTCCATGAGGTAAGCGGATATCCCGTTTGCAATTGCCTCGGCAATTTCTTGCTGACCTAATTTGCTGCATAGCTTGGCGCGATCGGATGGGCTGCTAATAAATCCGGCTTCAACGATTACGGTTGTGGCGGTGATTTTGTTAAGTAAATAAAAGGGTTTGCCCTGTCTTGGGTCTGCGTTCGCTTGATAGAGATTGTTCAACTGGCTCTGAATGGACTGGGCCAGCATGAAGCTACGTCCTTCCTGGCGATACAACACCAGCGGCCCATGCTTGGAGGGTGAAGGTGCCCAGTTAATATGGATGCTGACTACTACATTTGCCGGCAGCGTCTCGGCCAATTCTTTTCGCTGGGCTAGATCCCTAAGGTGGCGGGAGGAGCTGCGGAGCCAGCGGTTCTCATCACTGGGCGCATAGTCGCCATTACGGTTTAGAATGGCATCAAAGCCATCGCTGCGCAGCAACAGAAATAAGCGGCGTGAGAGTTCAAGGGTGATATCCTTTTCCAATACTTTACCGTAGGAAGTACCACCGTCAATTCCGCCATGTCCGGCATCAATCAGAATCATTCGATGACCATGGCCGAGTACATGCTGGCGATCTTCCTTAACATCTGTATGAGTGCGGATGCCATTAGCCTGTACTGCTCCGGCTTGAAGGAATATCAGTCCTGCAGCCGCCAAAGTGATAATGAAGTAGCGCGGGATATCTGCTTTTTTCCTAAAAGTGCTTAGTCTCAAGTGGTAAAACCCCTTTTCACAAAAATGTTCATCACTTATTCTCTGTTAGATTGTGCTTTCTTTGGCAAACCTATACGAAGCCTTGTCTTCAGTTTAAATACAGCCATAATGGTGAACACTAAAGCTATGATGCTCGGCGAATGGTTTTGTTAATTAGATTCAGGAGGTGGTTTGAATGGCTTCCGATGGTGATGACCTTGTGAAGTATATAACCGAAAAAGTCGTAGTGTATATGGAGGACCCGCGTAGCAGCCGTGCTCGGCGAGAAGCGACGAAACAGCCATGGTCGGAGAAATGGTTCGGGATGCTCCCACTTGGAATGTCTCTTTGGCGGAGTAGTTGGAGACATAAGGTCAAGGATTGAGTGTGCTGACGGCAAAAAAACCTTCTTGGACCGCATAATGGCGGCACATGGAAGGTTTTTTGTGCTGTTTCATATATCAGTGTAGATGCTGTCTTTGTTTCCGTTCAGCTTATGCAATGTGCCATTATCCTGAAGCGCAGAGAGGGGGAGATAGCGCCTTCCTGCATGGCCTGAAGCAACATATACGGTGGTATCGCTATTTTCTTTTGTACTGCCGGCTGTGTGCAGCAGCCAACGTTGATATCCTGTAATCATAAAAGGAGCGCCTAAAGCGTCATTTCGGCCTGCCGCCTGAAAAGCGATACTTCCTTCCTTCGGGATCAGAGACATGATGTCATCAGCACTTACCATTGGCAGCTTAGGGACTGTCAGCCACAGTAAATCCGCATACGGATCATCCACTCCGCCACTCCGGTAAGCTGAATCGGGAGACAGATGATCATCACGGCTAGTCACTACATTGTTAGCTGCTAACTTTCCCTTGAGTACGGCGTCAGCCTTGCTCAGGCTCCACGGTAAGATTTGTGGCATGGATGCATTGATGAAGAATGTCTTCTCGTCAATGGTTATTTTCCAGACTGGCAGCAGGGGTGCATATAAGGCTGAAAGCGTAATATCTGATGCAGATGAAGAAATGAGTCCTTGCTGCACCAGAAGCTGGCGCAGTTCACTGAGACTATAGGGGAGTCCGGTGGTTCCGGCTCCATATTCGCTAAGCATATAACCGCCTTGATCGGTAGCGGAAATAATCATATATCCTATCCGTTGCTGGCCGTTCATCACGTTGACCAGCCAGCTGTGAGTACCCGGTCCAAGCGGATAATAAATTGGGCTAGCGTCCTTCCAATCTGTGAAAGGGGCTTCCGCTGCTAACTTATCAATCATCTGCTGACTGAACTCCTGAACCGTGACGGGTGAGGCGATTGATTTCATTTCCAGCACAGGTAAATCTGCGGAGACCGCTTGCACAACACTTACCCGGGTGTTGGTAGCTGCCAGCGCAGTGGGAAAACTTGCGCCAGCTATGGCCAGTCCCAGACCGATCAACAGGAGGAATCGACCCTGCCGCCTAAGAGCTGGCCTCCATCGTAATCTTATTTTCATGGCTTTGTTCACCTTTCTTTTTTCGGCTAAAGGGGAAGAGCTACTTACTAATTATTGTAGAGGACAAGCCTTAAAAAGGGTGTTGCTTGCTGTCGTGCCGGGCTTAAGGAATTTCACTGTTTTTTTGCCTGCTTTTAGCGAGTGGGGTCATATTCTATGTGCTCCGCAGATGAAACAGCCCGTAAGTCACCGCAGAAACTGCAACCTGTGGTTCGTATTGCCAGGTGGTTTCTTTTCTGCGGCGATTGTATTGCTCGTCGATCCCCAGCCTTTTCTCTTCGTCAGGCTCCTTCAGCAGTTCCTCATAATAAACATCAATGATAGACAGCTCCAGCTGCAGCCGAGCGCGGGCTTCCTCCGCCCAGGTATAGTCAAGCGCGGCAAGCTGCTCTGTAAGATGGGCTTCCAAACGGTCAGTGCCTGCTGAGACTGTTAGTTCAAGAGGTTGAATATGCACATTCTCCGGCAGGCGGGGAATCAGCTCAACTTGAGTAAGCTTCGTCCCAAAGTCATCGATGATGGCCCCAGTAACCAAGGAGATTCCTACAAAATGCAGCTCCTCCCGCTTCAGATCGCAGGTCATTTCCACCTTGTAACAAACGCCAAGCCACGGTTCGTAGGCGGCGGAGAACACGGTGGTTCGCTGTCTGCTCCCCGGGTTCTCGAACAGATACAGACATTTACCTTCATCACGGGCCGCTGACCAAATTTGCAGTAGCCGCTTGCTGCCATAGATCACATCTTCACGCCTGATCATACCGGGACCGATCCAGGGCTGTGTTGGAACGACACCAAAGTAGCGGGCTAATATACTGTCCTGTGGGTCGGTTGAAGGAGCACCTGGCTGAGTGCCTCTGTTCGGTGCTTGGGTCGAAGCACCGCTTGCCAAGCTGTCATATTTCTCCGGATCAAACACGAAGGTGAACGATAAGGTCTCCGGTTCCACTCCGGTTCTTTCCACGAAGCCCCAATAATAGGGACGGTCCGTGAGCATCCGGTCGGCGCGCGGGGACAGCTTCACCGTTACATGAAGCGGTGAAGCCTCGATGATGGTGCATTCTGTCACTTCCAGATAATTCATCACCTGTGTGCGAACCTGCTGCGGGGAGAGGGTCATGTCGCGGCCTCACTTTCCTTCTGAATGTCCTCAGTCAATTCACTAATGGATTCGCCAATATGGTCTAGCCCACTGCGCAGTTCTTCATCTGTGCGGGACTCGAGCACTATTTTATATAGACTTTTCTCCAAGGATTCCGTCTTCTCGAACCGTTCCAGAATAACATCCAGCCCACCGATGACCATCTCGAACATATTGATCTTCTCATGCAGCAAATGCAGAATATGTTCTTCAATCGTACCCTGAGTGGACAGATTATAGATGATGACGTCGTTCTCCTGACCTAACCGGTGGACCCTCCCAATCCGCTGTTCAACTCTCATGGGATTCCATGGCAGATCGAAATTGATCATGTGATGACAAAATTGCAGGTTTATGCCTTCGCCGCCCGCTTCGGTAGCAATCATCACTTGGGCCCGGCCACGGAAGAGGTCCATCATCCAGTCTTTTTTACCACGGTTCATCCCTCCGGAATAAGAAACACACATCAGCCCATGATCGCGGAAAAATTGCAGCAAATATTCCTGAGTCGCCCGATATTCTGTAAATACAATGACCTTCTCCTTCATTTCCAGAATAAGCTCTAATGTTTTCTCCGCTTTGGTATTTGTCTTCACGGTACGGATGGTCTGAAGCAGACCCATCATCCGGTCACGCTTCGGCGAGTCTTCAGGCAGTTTCTTGATCAGATTCACCAAGGTTATGAATACGGCATCACGGCTGCTGCATACCTCGCGTTGAAGTGTGACTAAGGAGAGCATACTGCTGAGATTGCCCCCAGATTCCTGATATTGGTCTTTGACAAAAGCAGTAACTCCGTCATATAATACTTTCTCCTCGGTGGAGAGGGTCAGTGGGATATTGCGAACCTTACGTTTGGTGAAATTGACCGGACCTTCGCCGCGCCGGTTGCGGATCATAACCTTGGAAAGCTCGCCCCGGAGCTGGATTTCGTTCTTGGGCTGGCGTTTATCGACAACGAAATTAGTGGCGAAATCCCCCTGATTTCCAAGCTGTCCAGGTTTCAGCAGTGTGATTAAATTGAATAGCTCGCTTAAGTTATTTTGGACGGGTGTAGCGGTAAGCAGCAGGCAGTATTTTTTACGCAATTGCTGTACGAACAGATAATTGGTAGACTTCTTATTCTTCAGCTTATGGGCCTCATCGATGATCAGCATGTCATATTCATTCTCCAGCAAAACTTCTTTGTGTGGATCACGTTTGGCGGTATCCATGGAGGCGACGACGATGTCGCTGCCCCAGGAATAGGTTTTTTTTTGGGCGACAGCTGAAATGCCGAATTTAGCATTCAGCTCTCGGACCCATTGCAATACTAGCGAGGCTGGAACCAGAATTAATACCTTGGAGACCAATCCGCGCACAAGATATTCTTTGAGCACAAGTCCTGCTTCGATCGTCTTGCCAAGTCCAACCTCATCGGCGAGAATCGCCCGGCCTGACATTTGAAAAAGTACTTTATGAGCGGTATCGAGCTGGTGAGGGAGCGGAGACAGTCCAGATAAATGCTTCATACACTGCAGCTCGTCGAAGCTGGTGATCAGTCCTGTTTCCTCTCCTTGTACGGCAAGCCGTGACAATCTCCAGTCTCCCCATGGACCTCCCTTGTCGAGTCTACTCTCCAAATCCTGCAGCCAGTTTCGGTCAAAGGAAAGCGGAACAGGTACCAATGGTGCGGGCTTACTGCCCTGTAGCGGCAGGGAATTGCGGGAAAATTGCGACATAAAGCAGCCTCCTTTGGCGCTGAATCATCTAATAATGCGTAGGAGTAGTATGCGCGAAAAAAAGAGATTTCATAACCTGATATTTTTGTAGAATGCCTAGAAAAAAGTGAGTAAAAGGGAGGATTAGGGAGATCCTTTGCTGAAATATCGGTCGAAGGGCTCTTTTTTCGAAAACGACCTGTGATACAATATGTGGTATAGTTTAAAAGCTGACGCACACAATATATTGTGACAAATGCTTGAAATTATGCTTAAATTGAGCGATTAGTGGTTATTTGATATTGACAAGATGAACTTCCTGAGTACCTTCTTAGAAGCTAAGGCTTAGTGCAGGAAGTTTATGTTGAAATATAAGAAAAAATAAGTTTTACGCTGTTTTTTATCTTTATATTTTTCCGAGAAACGGGTGCCACCCATGAAAATGGATGGCCAAGTCGTTTCTTCTTATGGGTATCAAAAAGAACACCCACACGATGAATCGGAAGTAACATAATCACATGAGCGGGAGGTTTTTTTATTGAGTACAGTCGAACGTAAACAACACTTGGAAGGGCTGAGTGAGAAAATATTTTTGGATCGTTATGCCTGGAAGGATGCAGACAGCAACAATGCCAAGGTAGGCGATGTTGTGCTCGTACTGACCAAGGATGATCCAAAGTTTCCCACGAAGGAAGTTGGCGAAATCGTCGAACGCAGCGGCCGCATTGTAACGGTAAAGACACGCAGCGGTGAACATGTGCAATCAGATGTAGAGAAACTTACACTTAATATAGAGAAAACGCCTGAAGAAATGTGGGACCGGCTGGCTGGAGCGATGGCTTCTGTCGAGAAGACACCTGAACTTCAAAAAGAGTGGTCAGGCAAATTCCGCTCGATTCTGGATGACTGGAAGCTCGTACCAGGGGGACGGATTGCGGCAGGTGCGGGCGCTAGTGAAGAACTGACGCTTTTTAACTGTTATGTAGTACCTTCTCCTAAGGACAGCCGTGGCGGTATCATGCAGACGTTGTCGGAAATGACGGAGATTATGGCTCGCGGCGGCGGCGTAGGAATCAATCTATCTTCACTGCGTCCACGCCGGGCTATCGTCAGAGGTGTTAATGGTTCTTCCAGTGGTTCGGTATCATGGGGCGGTCTGTTCAGCTATACAACCGGATTAATCGAGCAAGGCGGCAGCCGTCGTGGTGCACTGATGCTGATGATCAACGACTGGCATCCAGATGTCTTGGACTTCATTACCGTGAAGCAAACCATGGGTCAAGTGACCAATGCCAACCTGTCCGTATGCGTAAGCAACAGCTTCATGAAGGCTGTTAAGGAAGATCTGGATTGGGAGCTCGTATTCCCGGATACAACTGAGCCTGATTATGACACCTTGTGGGACGGCGATCTTGATAAGTGGAAGGCCGATGGCCGCAATGTCATTCATTACCGCACGGTTAAAGCGCGGGATATCTGGAAAACGATTATTGAATCGGCCTGGAAATCGGCTGAGCCTGGTGTCGTATTCATGGAATACTACAACCAAATGTCCAACAGCTGGTATTTCAACCCGATCATTTGTACGAATCCTTGCGGTGAGCAGGGCCTGCCTGGCTGGGGCGTCTGCAATCTGTCGGCTGTTAACCTCTCCAAGTTCTATGATGAGAAGAATCATGATGTAGACTGGGCAGATCTGGCAACCACCACTCGTTATTCCGTTCGTTTTCTGGATAATGTTATTGATAAGACTCCTTATCATTTCCCGGAAAATGAAGCGAATCAGAAGAAGGAACGCCGTGTGGGCTTAGGCACGATGGGTCTGGCTGAACTGATGATTAAATTGAACATCCGTTACGGCAGCCCGGAATCACTTGAGTTTCTGGACAAGCTGTATGGCTTTATGGCTCGGGAAGCGTATCTTGCATCGGCAGAGATTGCTGGCGAGAAGGGTTCGTTCCAAGCTTTTGATACCGAGAAGTATTTACAGAGTGGCTTCATGAAAAATATTACCGAAACGTACCCTGAGGTTGGCGCGTCCATCCGTAAGCACGGGATGCGTAACGTTACCGTCATCACCCAAGCCCCTACAGGCAGCACGGGTACAATGGTGGGCACATCGACGGGTATTGAACCATACTTTGCCTTCAAATATTACCGTCAAAGCCGTCTTGGCTATGATGAACAATTCGTACCCATTGCTCAGGATTGGCTCGAAGCTCACCCTGGTGAAGATCTGCCGGATTACTTCGTAACTTCGATGGATTTATCGGCTAAGGATCATATCCGTGCTCAAGCGGCTATTCAACGTTGGGTGGACAGCTCGATCTCCAAGACCGCCAACTGCCCGGCTGACTTCACTGTGGAAGAAACCGCAGAGCTGTATGAAATGGCCTTCGACTTAGGCTGCAAAGGCGTAACGATCTACCGTGACGGTAGCCGTGATGTACAAATTCTAGAGACAACGAAAAAAGAAGACAAAAAAGATGCAGCAGAAGCAGTTTCAACTGCAACCAGCGAAGCTACGGCGACAGCTGATGTAACGGCTAGTGCAAGTGTGAGTTCAAGTGCAAGTTCAACTACTGCCGTGGCTGCAAGCCCTGCTCCGAAAGCTAACGCTGAAGTAGTGGATAAACAATACAAGAAACGTCCGCAGGTACTGCGCGGCGCTACCTATAAGATCAATACGCCATTTGGAATGGCGTACATTACCATTAATGATCTGGACGGCACTCCAGCAGAAATCTTCCTGAATGTAGGTAAGGCTGGGTCAGATGTATTCGCCATGGCTGAAGCATTGGGCCGGGTCTGCTCGTTATTCCTCCGTTATGGAGATCATGGCGAGAAGGTAGAACTGCTAATCAAACATCTTAAAGGCATCGGTGGCTCCGGCGCCATTGGCTTTGGCGCGAACCGTGTAGAATCCATTGCCGACGCTGTCGCCAAAGCACTGGAAACCCATGTGCAGAACAATGCCCAAGACGATCACATCCCTGCCCCCATTGCAGCAACCCTGGAGCTTGGAGATTTCACGGAGGCATTAAATGCCGAACTGAAGTCCAGCGTTCCTGCAGCAACCGCAACAGATGATGGACACGGCGGTCATAGTAGTCACAGCCATTCCACAGCTTCGCGTGACCTCTGCCCATCCTGCGGCAGCGCGTCATTGATTAATATTGAGGGCTGTAAGACTTGTAGTACTTGCGGGTATAGTCGGTGTGGTTGAGGTAAGTGGGATTTCTTGTTGTAATTAGTCTGTTGTGATGTGCCACCAAAAATGGGATATCGCCACAAAAAACGGGATATCCACAGGAAAAAACCTTGAATATGTAAACAAATGTTGAAATTTAGTCCTATTTTAGCCTAAAATCGGCTATTTCAGACCAATCTTAAGTAAAACATCATTCTTGCACAGATTTTACAGATGTAATTCTATCCTTAAGAAATCCGTATTTTCCTTATGCAATAACAAACATTGTGAGGAGGAATTTCAAACGTGATCATAACAAGGATGGGTAATATCGTCAGAAGTGTGCAAACACAAAGGTTGGGAATATCGAAGCTAAGTATGGGGTTGATTTTGGGGTTCGAAGTGATATGGAGCTGGGAACCTTAAGAAAACGTCTTGGCGACAAATCTCTAACTCAAATTCTTAAAGATCAGAACAAGTAACCGATTAGGGGGAGTATCGCTTGGCTCCCCCTATATTTATATAAAGGCAGCAAGAAACGCATAAGGTTTCCCGTAACAACCAACAAGGGGAGGTCATAATGTATGCCGTCAGATAATAAATCAAGTAAACTGCTCCACGTTCAAAATGGAGTAATTCGAAAATTGCTGTATACCCATGTAACTGATGAAGACTTAAAAAATCGATACCGCTTAGTGATGGAGAGAGAAACAAAGAAGGATATTAAAGAAGCGCTCCAACGTGTTGAAAAAGCCAAACTGATTGAGATTATTAATAAGAGTCCTGAAATCACTGAAGAGCACATCGAATTATGTTTTGAAGAAAATCGCTATAATAATCGGCCTAACTTCCGTCTCTTTCATCTCCAATCCTTAGACCCGCAAACCACTTCTGCATCATTTATACAAGCCCACAAAGAGGATAAAGCCATCAAGAAATTAAACCAACGTCTTAGAGATGTCTCCTATTCAAACGACAATGTAACCTCATTAATAGCCGTCGATCAGACCATAATTGACCCTCAAACCTTGGAAATCGCCTTTAAATATAACGAAAAATATAATTTTATTGATCCAGAGACCGAACAGAATGAATTCATCTATGAGTTAAAGTACGGATTTATGTGGATCAATTTTGACCAACGCTACGTAAATATTAATCTTCCCAGTGATCTATTGGTCGGAACCCTTTCTAGTGTGGCCGAAGAGACCCTTGCCTGCTTACTAATTCCTGTCAATATTACAAAATCAATTGTTGAACGTGTTTTTCCTAAAGACTCGATGAAAAGAACGACTTTGAGCACTGCTACTTCAGGTAAGATCGAAAAAATTACATTGGCGGATAAAGAATTAGGAAACAAAGTAAGTCAAAATCCAGAGTATGAGGGATATGACTCGCCAAGTTCTGTTTACCAAGAAGCCATTAATGAAGATGGAGAGCTTTATTCTACCCTTGGAGTAAACAGTGAAAAGGGTAAAATTTATTTGACGCGACAATTGAAGGCGTCCGATATGAGACGTTGGGGACTATGGCGAATTGGCCAGATTATGAGCCATATGAACTCCATCCATACTAATGGGGACATTGACGAGAAGTTCGATGCATTCGGGATCGCCGAGGACAGTGAAGTGAAAACATTCGCATATGGCCAAGACGAAAAGAAAGCCATTGTGGAGCTCATGAAAGCTTTAGTTATCTGCAAAAAACAAGGTATCGAAAGCTATCGATTATTGATTGAAAAACCAGAAAAATTAGTAGCGGCGCTAAAGAAACATATGAATTTACGATTTAGACCATACTGCGATGGCTGCCAGGAACATGCGGATCTGGTATGCCCATCCTGCGGGAAATTTGAGATCATGGTATTGAGTAGAAAAGGACAGTCCACAACCGTAAAGTGTGGATTTTGCTCAGAAGACATAGAACTGGATCAACTTACATGCCTGATGAGCCATAAAGTAAGAGTTAACTCCTGGTATGACGGTGTGTTGATGTATCCTAATACAGCACTGACATCTTTGATGCAACGTATGATTAAGAAATACTTCCCTGAGGTTGATTTTATGGCTGAAGAGGAGCAATTCCATCTCTCTAATAACGTTTTACACTATTCTGCGAATAAATCCTCCAGAGTCATGTACCGCGTGGAGGAAATCCCCGAGTTAGAGAAGGTATGGGGGCGAAGAATTTCAAATCAGCGAAGAGAAGATTTACAAGAAGTTATGGAGCTTTTAAAGGAGAAGTGCTCAAAGCAAAGTTCAGACGCTTGTAAGGCTTGCCAGAAAGAACATAGCATTCGTTGTGTGATGAAACCTTTTATTACCTTTACAAACCATCATCTACATCCCCATCATGGTCAAGAGTATGGCGATATTAGCTTCAACATGAAGATGTTGAATATGGACGATGCGGTTTTTGTAGGCATTGCCAAGAGCTATGAGAAGAAAGAAATTACAAGCGCAAGCGATAAAGGGCGGGAGATGCTTGAGCAGTTCTATGGCAAGTGTACAGATACGATGACACATGTCATAGGTATTGTGGTTGCAGGTCATTTGGAGCAAGGGTTTACTGCTAAGTTACAGGATTTAGCCAGAAGATACAACAAAAAAGTTGTCATGTGGACTTATAATGAGTTATTAATGGCAGTTGATTACGCAATTCACAAATACGGGTTAAGCATTGAAAATATAATTATTGATTTGAAAGCAGACGGATCGAAGCGAAGAGGCCGTCCAAAAAACGTTAGTTAACGCTCCCGATTTTTAATTTCATATTAGCAATCTTATTTGGTATTGATGGACCAGATAAGATTGCTTTCGTAAATTACTACTACTTTTTTTCGATTTCTAGAGAAATTTGAAGCAGAATAAATGAAATAGATATCATCGGAACTGCTATTTTTTCGCTTCCATCTTGGATCGTATGGTAATATAAGGATACATTGTTGAATATTTCGGTGAGAAAGGGCCATAGAGTTAATACTATAGAGTCACTTCAGAAATCTGTTGGTACCACTTACTAAATTCTAAAAAATAGCTTCCGTCTCTCGGGGCAATCGGGAAATAGATTTTGACCATATCAAACCCCATCCCGTCTCAGTACATCCAGTGTTGGTTTCTTGAGTTGAAGGGGAGCATAGGTCAAGCTCTAAAGACTTGGGAGTTGTTCAGGTGCGATATCCCAGTGTGTGATGAAAAAACATTAATGTTTAACTAATATCCAACTCTTTGAGCGGTACTTATAGTTTTATTGGGGGGTTGTTAATGGAAGTTAATTTTACAGCAACGGGATACTGGACAATTGATGACGCTATGACTCAGTACCATGGAGATCTATATTTAAATAGAGATGCGGGTGGAATTGTTGTTTATATTCGAATTCCTAATCAGGGTGCCCCTAAAAGTTACTTTGAATTACCGCTTGAAATATCTTTAATTAAGGGAACTACAATTAATGGAGCGAAAATTACTCTTATTGATTGTTCAAGAATATCAACGCAGAGTAAGATTGGCACTGAAGATATATACGGATACCAAGCAAAGTATATGATTGAAGGTGTCTCATTTGATCATAAGGAAAATGTAGTGTTTTCAAAAATAAAACTCAGTATTCCTAAAATAATTGAATGGGGTAATGTATCAAATTATATTATACCTGATGCTAGCAAGGTTAATGTACTCATTGAATTGAAAAATGTAAACCCAATAGAAATCTATACATGTGAAGAATATACCCTGTCATATTATTTAACTTACAATTATCCACTTTTTAATCTGATGAAAGAAAAAATTGTATTGGAGCAAACTCCATACCTTACAGTCGAATCTGATTCACTTCATTCATTGGATTGGTTTATAGATATAGTTATGAAAATGAAAAGAATTATTGGAATTGCAATAGGCCTACCACTCGAATTTGATAAAATGATTGCAGAATCACCAGCCATCACATGGGATTTTGCTGATGAGAGAACCCGAGTAAGGCCTTTAGAGGTAGTTCATGCATTAACTCGAAACTTTAATAAAACTAAAATAAATAGTGATGAAAGTAATACGAAATATCTCTTCAATTTAAATGAATTATCTGAAAAAGCCGACTTTTCACATTGGCAGAAGGCATCAACAATCATAGAGCCCGTTATCGAGTTGTATATTGATGATTTGTATAATCAGGAATTATCGGCTAGCCGCCATTTTCTTAATATGATTCAGGCATTAGAAACTTATCATTCCCGATTTTTATGCAACGGAACATTGGCGGATTTTAAAATAAGAGTTGAAGCGGTAATTGCAATTAGACCTGATGTGTATAAAGAAAGTGATAGAAAATTCCTTCTGGAGGGGAGCCATAAAGGAATTGCGCTGAGAAGTAGAATAACCGACTTGTTATTGGCAGATTTCAAGTTTCATTTTTATACTTCTAGGATAAAGCACAGAGATTTTCCAAAGGTAATTGCGGACACTAGAAATTATTATACTCATTATAATTTAAGACAAGAAGAAAAAGCTCTTAAAGGAATTGATTTAGTAGAAGCATATCATTTACTTCGTAGTATTCTTGAATACTATATCCTTAAAGAACTAGGTTTTGATGAAGATTTTATTTATGAGCGGACTAGAGAAAGAATTAAGTCATTAATAATCAGGAACGAAATTAGAGAAATAAATGAACGGCAAAAATAATTTAATGATAGATCAGCAAAAACATACGTTATTTGGTAATTTATTTGAGATAAAAATGGAAAACTCCTGTTCAATATATATTCTTCAAGGAATTGAAATTGATTAGTCTGTTCCTTTTGCCCTTTCTGTTAGTATGCCTTTTGTAGAAGCCTTTTCTAAATTAAAATATAGCAGATATGAATTTATAAAAGTTTGAATGCAAACTGAATAAGGAGTGTATCTTCATGGATAATGAAATTTCAATGAAGTTCAAAGCAGAGCGATTTCGTGAGCGTCTTGAATCACTGCTGAAGAAATTTCCGCCGAATCAGTATGCTGAAGTAGCTTCAATGAAGATTCATGACTCTTTTCAAAATCATCGTCTGATGGGGAGATATCCCATTCACTTCCTGCTTCATTCGATTCAAGCCAATTGTGGATTTTATAATACCAACCGCACTGAAGTCCTGACTGAGAAAAAGTTACAACAAGTGCTTAACCATTATAGACAATATTTTGACCCCGTTGCTGAATACTTCTTAACTAAAGAGGATGGTGTGGAGCCTTTTTTTATCAATCTACAACGGCAACAATTTTTTGCTCAGCGTAGTCAAGGGGTTAATTCCATTGGCAGGGCGATCCTGTTATT
Organism: Paenibacillus monticola; assembly: GCF_009664975.1. Classification (GTDB taxonomy): domain Bacteria; phylum Bacillota; class Bacilli; order Paenibacillales; family Paenibacillaceae; genus Paenibacillus_AQ; species Paenibacillus_AQ monticola. Next base: position 543,094 of record NZ_WJXB01000002.1, on the reverse strand, counting down.
TACAGAAAATCATTATCCAAAAAGTGAAAAATACGTGATGGATACCTATGGAATCTCCTTTATAGAATGGCTACAAATTGGCTTTTCCATCTCATCGGTGATATATAAACAGGGTAAAGGCATTCCGTTGCCTCGCTTTTTACAATTGTATCAACGCCTGGCTTCTAGGCATACCATGAACTCGTTCTTTAACCTCAATTCCATCTCACCTGTGGAGATCAAAGAATTTAATCGCAAAATTGATGAAAAGGTTGGGCAGACCTTTTCTCTATTTTTCGAAACATATCTTCAAGGCGTATTTGTGGAAAAGCCGATGCTTAAACTCCATGAAACTGATTATTTAATCGTTCATGAAGAATTGTTTATGGAAAAAGCGACTAACGGGATCTATGATCTCTGTAAAAAAGATATCCAAAGCGACTTTGGAATGGAGTTTGGCCATCACTTTGAGGGATACATTATCACTCTGCTTAAGGAGTTTTTACCCCATAAGCATGTATTTACAGAGAAGCAACTTAGAAATCTGACTGTTAAAAAAATCTGTGATGTGATGCTGGTATTTGATGATTACATTTTCTTGATTGAATGCAAGGGTATCGAATACAGTGCATACATCGCTACCGAGAATTCCATGAAATCTGATAATTCATCTCGAAAAATCAGCAATGGATTTGACCAACTGTGTTCAGCGGTAAATTTAATTAACGGCGGAGTGTTTGAATCTCTTATTGGCGAACATCACAATAAGAAAGTAATCGCAGCCGTTGTTACCTATAAGCAATTATATATGGCCAATACGAAGTGGTATTACGAGAATAACATTCTGCCAAATATGAAATCCGAGAAAGGCTCCATGGAGCAATTATTTTCATTGAGACCACAGATTATGTCTGTAGAAGAATTGGAGTTACTTTTAACCACGGCTAAGAATAATAATTCGAAAAGTTATTATGAAATATTTCATGAACGATTGGCGCAAGGAGATCATTTTCTACAAGGGGATTGGGTTGGATATTTGAATAGAGGAAATGGAGTAATTACTTTGTTGCAAAATGCTCTTGATAAATTCACTGAAGAGCTTAAGTTAAAACTCCAAAGTGATAATGCATAGGTATTCGCACATCGTTTAACTACTTAATTGCATAAGGAATTTTATGAAATGGAGTACGCTCAGACTTGTCATTAGCCCTGATATTTGATTGAAAAATCCTTCCCATGCACGGGAAGGATTTTTCGCGTGATAAATTCGAGAGTGGGTATCACCGATAATCGAAAATTTCTCTTATCCGATGATTATATAAAAGCCAGCGCAGTTGCATTGCATCAAATTTTATTCTAGGATGAGTCCTTTTATGCTTAAGCGCCATTTGGTGATTTATTATCATTTGTAATAATTGAAATAGGTATTAGTAATTGGCCAACTTAATCGGATTGGCTAAGTGACTTCTATTTCAATTAAAAGCCTTCAAACCGAAAGTTAATATTAGAATTTTTTTCGTAAACAGAAAAATTGTTTTTGATATCAATATTCAAAATAAACTCCATCTCAGTTGGTAAATGACCTACAGTTTCCCGTACATGATTAGCATAATTAAAGATATTATTAGAAATTTCTTGTTTGATTTTATCAATTCTAAAATGGAAATAATCATTTTGGTAAATTGCATTTACGCTAGTTCTATTAGTACTAATTCCTCCGCCCATTGGACCGTAAACGGCATTATCATCAAGTTCAATAAAGATTGATGCCCCTGATTTTCTAAAATAATTTATATCTTTATCAGTAATAATTGGAGCTGATGGTGAAAATCCATTAATTTTATAACATTCTATTGTTTCAGGCCAGTTTCGATGAATTATTTTTGCTAATTCTTGTTTGTTAAATGAAGCGTGATCCATGATTTGAACTAAAAAAGCATCTTGCTCTGTAAAAAACGCGTATAGTAAATAATCATTTAAAGCATTAGTTTTTTCTCGCTTAACAAAACCATCTGCTTCAATCGTATCTCCTAAATGCAGATGTTGAATTCCCCAGTCAAAATAGAGGGGGTCTTTAAAATAAAGGTTTTTCAGGCTGCGTGTTTGGTGCGGTATTAAATTCTGACCCAATTGTATTTTTTGAACTACCTTCTCTAACCTTTTTTTGATTGCTTTTGGGCATTTGAATTCTTTGGAGTAATGAACATTTCTTTTAACTGGCTGAATAAAAAGACGAGACCAATTGAAGTAGACTAAACTAACTTCATCAAGAGATAAGCCATTGTAATCCTCCTTTTTTAAAAAAGGGTATGCTTTAAATTGTGATTTCAGAAAGTTATGCCAGTCATTACGCAAGTCCATTTTTATATTGATATTATATGGAATTATGTCGATTCACTCCTTGTGTATCAGTGTAAGAGATAATCAAGTTAACAGAGGAAATTCCCTCCATGATAATAATATCATACGCATTAGAGTGAGCAGGAGAGTGATCAATATGGTTTTTTTGCATGCAATATTGGGGAGAATTATGTCGTTAATTAAATGTAATTATTTAGGGTTTTGAGCATTTATCCTTTTTTTATCGTTAAAGAAGAGGAAGTTAGAAATTTTTTAAACTTCGGAATACTTTTACCTTCGTGAATATTGCGATGGAGAATTTGGTTTAGACTTGGCCGAAAGAATTGTGGACGAAAACAATCTTAGAATAAAAAAATGACGTTGATCAATATTTAGTAATTGACAGAAGCCAATTTTAAAAAGATTATTTTCTTTCAAAAAATGCTGAAACTGATGCGCTCGTTCAGTCGGATGGACCAAGCGAACGACAGCCACTAAGCGCCGGGCAATTTCAGCCTGCTTGGGGATATTTCAGTTTGTCCACCTCACTCGTCCCTTTCTCGAACACCATGGACGCTCGACTTAAAAACTCGGCTTTTCACCGGCTCGCGATCGTCAACATCGGGGTTCGAGCGCCGTCTTGGCGACACGGACGGAGCGAGGCGTTAAGTTCCGCAGCCAATAACGGAGCGTATCCTTCGTCACGCCTTGCGCGTCGCACCAGGCCTTCATCGTCTGTCCGTTGGTTTCGTAATGCTGAATCCGTTCCGCCCATTCTTGCCGGCGTTCTTCTTTTCTCGTAAGGTGTATAGCATTTGACGCTTTTGTTGTTTAACTTATGGATGACTTTGAAATGCGTTATCAATCATCGTTTCTCTAAATTCGCTAGGGGAAATCCCTTTTATTTTTTTGAAACAACGGTTAAACGAAGAGACGCTTGAAAATCCCGAGTCAAATGCAATATTAGTTATACGCGCGTTTGGATTCAGAATCAAAGATTCCGCCCTCTTGATTCGTTCGGTAGTCAGGAAATCTATAAATGTCATATTCGTAAATTTATTGAACATACGTGAGAAATGGTATTTGCTAACCCCTGTGTGATGAGAAACATCGTCGAGTGTAAGGGGGCTAGTGCAGTTTTGCGAGATGTAAAGGCAAGCCTCCGCCATTAACTTAGTAGACTTATAATCTGTGCTTGCATCCCCTGAGAAACCTTCTTTCTTCGCATTGACGCAGTATCGTCCAAGCATTACAAAAAACTCTAGAAGAAGCGAATAGATACGCACTTCATTAAAAAGAGTGTCGGAATCATATAGGGCGGGCAATTGTTTGATTAAAAAAATCATTCTATCGGCATCAATATTCGAGGGGTCATATTTAATGTAATGATACTGGTAAAAAATTGAAATATTTGTATTGAATTCACTCATGATCATCAGTAAGTCAAGAGGGAATTGAACGATTATAAAAGCGTTTTCATCTATATGATCAAAAGAGTGCAAGTCACCAGGGTAGATGATGACCAGGTCATTCGTTTTAAGAACATGTTTGGTGTAATTAATCGTTACTTCATTATTATCGTAAAGGCTTACAAGTATCTCGATAAAAGGATGCCAATGCATCTTGCAGGAAAAATTGATATCGATTTTCTTTGATACATTAATTTTTTTTCCATTATTGAAATTCAATCTCTCGAAATAATTATTCAAATGCATAATCGAAAACCTCCCTGACTGGTTATATTGATGAAGTTTTATAATGCACCCATAGAACGTAAAGGTCTACGTCCACACCAATCGCTGAATGAAGTTTCTCCAGACCGTGTTTATTTGCAATCTTAAACCCGAAGAGCTGTTTCAAACCAGAGAGGAGTTAACTTATTTCCTCTCGATTCGTGTCTTGACAAAGGGGAGCATTACATTTTGGATATGGATAGGCTATCACTTACGATGTAAAAGAGCAATATTTGATAAGTTAAAAAGATGAAAACGCATACAAAATGAATAAAATGCTTTTATATCAATGTTTTTACGGGAGTAATATCTGCAATAGAAAAAATTTTAACAAAATATGCACAGGTAATAAACAATTTTCAAAGAGCGTGTTGCATGTAAAACTGATAATTTATAGATAGGAAAACAAATTGAAATTTAATCCGAAAGGGAGAGTTCAAATGTCTGGAATACTAGGAACGAATTTAGTGGCACAGGTTGGATTAATCGTTAAAGATGTGGAGGAAACAAAGAAAAAGTGGGCCGAGTTATTAGGTGTTGACATTCCTGAGACGCAACCTATTGGTGACTATGCGGTTACAGGAACAGAGTTTAAGGGCGAACCCGCTCCAAATGCATTTTGTTGGATGGCTTTCTTTGATGTTGGTCCGGGACTACAGCTTGAACTGATTCAGCCTAACGATGAACCTTCAACATGGAGAAACTATCTTGAGGAGAAGGGCGAGGGCATTCATCACATTGCATTTCAAGTTAAGGATTCAAAGACTGCTATTGCAAGTGCTGAAGTCGCTGGTTTAAAGCTGGTTCAAAGAGGCGTTTATGGCGATGGCAGCGGTGAATATAATTATTTTGATGCTCCAGATCTAAAATGTGTCATTGAAATCCTCGAGAGTTACAAAAAGTAAGATGAGACTTGGGACATCTTCGCCATTAAACCACAGTAGTCCAAAGGAATGGGCTATGAAACATAAAGCCTTAGGACTTGGAGCTGTAAATTTCCCGCTCTCTTGCGAAAATGATGATGCACTTATCGACGAGTATGTTAAAGAAGCCCAAATAAACAATCTAGTGATCGCAGAGGTTGGGGTTTGGCGCAATACATTGGATCTAAATGAAGATGCACGTAAAAAGGCTATTAAGTACGCCGTCGGGCAGCTTGAACTTGCTGATCGGATAGGTTCCAGCTGTTGTGTGAATATTATTGGTGCCAGAGGCTCTCGCTGGGACGGTGCTTATAAAGATAATTTCACGAAGGAAACGTGGGAACTGGCTGTAAAGACGATTCAGGAGATCATCGATGAGGTAAACCCTAAAAATACGTGCTTTACAATCGAGTCCATGCCATGGATGTTCCCGACCGGACCAGACGAATATCTGGAGTTGCTTGAGTCTGTGGACAGAGATAGATTCGCGGTTCATATGGACATTTTTAACTGGATAACGACACCAAGAAGGTATTTCTTCAATGAGGAGTTTATATGCGAATGCTTCGAGAAACTAGGCAAGCATATAAAGAGTTGCCATCTGAAAGGTGTCAAGATGGAGGACGAATATACGCTGTTCTTTAGGGAAACCAGTGCCGAAAACGGGGGGATAAATACCAAGCACCTAATCGAAAAAGGATTATCCTTTGATGAAAATATGCCGTTTATCATAGAGCATCTTCATACAGATGAACAATATTTGAATAGTGTCGCGTATATAAAGTCACTAATGATGCTCTAAGCGTTCATAAATAGCAAGCATAATAATGAAAAGGGGGAATTAAAATGAAAAAAACAAAAGTGGTAGTTGTCGGCTTAGTTGCTTTAATGCTAATGCTAACAGGATGTGGCAGCAGTAAAGAGACAAAAGATACTTCATCCGAAACTTCAGGCGAAGTCGTGTGGTGGGGGTGGACGCCGGGTTCCCCGACCAATGAAAAATACATTGAAGCTTTTAACAAAGAATACCCGGATATCAAAGTTACGTGGAAACAAACATCGATAGACGCTTATGACGCGGCGCTCAAACCGGCTTTGGCAAATGGCAAGGGTGTCGAGGCTTTCGAGGTTTCGGCGGGTTCGGGAAATGGCGGCATCCAAGTTTTCGGAGGGCAAGCCATTGACTTGACTGACGCTGTCAAAAAGGCGTTAGGCGATGACTATAAAGACAAGCTCAACGAGGCAGCAATCACCACGATGACGGTCAACAGTCAGTTGAAAGCACTAGGCGTCGGAACGGTATATTCGGGAAATCTGTGGATTAACCAAGATCTATTCGATAAATATAATGTAAAAATCCCTACGAATCTTGACGAGTGGAAAAAAGCTTGCGAGATTTTCGAACAAAACGGGATCAATGGTTTTGTGCAAGGAGCAGGTCAAGGTGCATTTAACATCGATACGTTTCATGCAATCGCTGACAATGTAAGTCCTGGTAATTTTACGAAAGCGACAAGAGGCGAAGTGCAGTGGACCGATGATTCGATCGTCAAAGCGTTAGAGCTATGGAAAGGGTTGTTCGATGACGGAATTATGCAAAAGGGCGCCCTTGGTCTTCAACAATATCCAGAGGCAAACAATTTATTTATGTCTCAGAAGGCTGCTATGGTTATGATGGGCTCTTGGTATACATCCAACGCTTTGCCAGACGCGATGAAGTCTGCCATTGAGTCTGCGGCTTCCACAGAAGAGCCGTTCACAATGATTCCAATTCAATTCCCCGACATTGCAGGAACAGGCAATACGGGATCTATGTTCGGCGATTTAGACTATTCGACTGCAGTGTCTGCCAAATCGAGCAATATTAAAGCTGCAACTACGTTTGCTGTTTGGCTCGGAACCTCTCAGAGCGGTCAACAGATCATTGCGGATTCCTTGAACGTCGTTCCTTCCCTGAAATCGGCAACTCCGGATTGGGACAATGTAAAACTCGTAAATCCTGAAAAACAAAACGAACCCATCAAAGAATATCTGAATAACGCAATGAATAGCGGCGATAACCCTCGCTTTGCAGGGATAAACGCAGATATGAACCAAGCGTTGATGGATGTATTGGCCGGCGTGGCAGGAGGAACGATCACTCCTACAAACGGCGCCGCTCAACTTGCACAGACTCAAGCGGATAGCGAGTAGGAAATCATATTCTGATAGCTACGGGCGGCGTGAGTCGTTTCTTTCGACCAATCGCGCCGTATCGATCGGACCGCAGCCTTGCTTTTGGAATTAAAAGCACGCAATTGCTCCCGTTCTTCGGTCGTTAAGCGAACAGGATGTTGAATAGGGCGCATTAGTGTTGAGAGAGTACTAGTGCCCCTATTATTTAGAGTTTAGGAGACCTATAAACATGGAGAAGAATAATAAATCGAGATCCACGACGATGAACGGACTTCCGTGGATTCTCCCAGCATTTGTTTTTGTTGCAGGGCTTATCTATTATTCGATATTTTATACGTTCAAATTGTCTACTTTAGATTGGAACGGGCTTGATCCCATTCAGACAAGCGTGGGGATGAGCAATTACGGTAAGGCATTTTCCGATTGGATTTTCTGGAAAGCGATCAAAAATACGGTCGTATTTTTCCTGATCACCTTTTTAATTCAAAACTTTTTGGGCTTTATCTTTGCCGCCATTTTACATTCCAACGTAAAGTTGGCGACCTTGCACAAGTGCTTGATTTTTATACCGACCATCTTGGCACCCGCGACGATGGCGCCGGTATTTCGATTGCTGTTCTCGCCTCAGGGAATGCTGCAAGATCTATCTGACACGCTTCATTTGGGCATAACCGTCGATTGGTTGGCACAACCGAATGCGGCGCTTTATATTCTCATGATAGTTACGATTTGGCAGTTCACGGGAATGAGTTTCATTCTGTATTATGCGGCGATGAGCCAAATCGATAAAGAAATGCTTGAAGCGTCGCACTTAGAAGGAGCAGGTTTATTCAGAACTTTATGGAGCATTGTATTGCCAAATTGCAAAAGCACGACGGTTTCCCTTGCCATGCTTGGGATCATAGGTTCTTTGAAAACGTTTGATGTTCCTTACCTGATTACGACTGGCGGGCCGAATCACGCAACGGAATTTTTAGGGACGTATATTTTCAGACAGGGTATAAGGCAGTCTCATCTTGGCTATGCGGCTGCAATATCGGTATTGCTCCTTATACTAGCCATTTGCGGTGCAATACTGATTAATAGGATGAACAAAGGAGACGAGAAATAAGATGTTCGAAACGAGGAGTTTAAGAAGCAAAATCGTATTGCAAATCGTTCTCCTTATCCTAACGATCCCTTATGCGATTCCACTTGTTCAAATGTTTCTCGGCTCTTTAGGCGGAACGGGGTTTTTAAATTATAAGGCGGTATGGGATACGGGCGTCGTTCCAATCTATTTTAGAAACTCGCTCATCATCTCGTCCGGCGTCATTGTGCTGGTTTATATATTCAGTATGACAGCCGGTTTCGGGTTCGCCAAATTACGCATATTCGGAAAAGAAGTGTTCTTCTGGTTGATTCTAGTTGCGTTAACTTTACCTGAAGTCATTTTGTTATCTCCCTTGTTCGTAACGTTTCAAAAGTTGCATATGTTTAACACCTTTTGGGCCGTCATTTTACCTACTGCAGCATTGCAACTGCCATTTACCATTCTACTTGCCAGAAATTTTAACAATGGCATTCCCAACCAGTTGATAGAGGCGGCAAGAATCGACGGCGCGAGCGTTTTTTCGACATTCTGGTATGTGATCCTTCCACTTACAAGACCAATTGCGGCATCGATTATTGTTTTGACGCTCATCAACTCATGGAACACGTATCTCTTGCCGCTTTTGTTCTTGCAAAGCCCGAATATGCAGACGGTAACGCTGCTTCCGCAATATTTCCAGGGCGAGTTTACGAATGATCAGACGAAGATCCTAGCGGCAGCCGTGCTCACCGCTATTCCCGTTATCATCGTTTATTTGTTCATGCAGAAGAGTTTTGAAAAAGGCATGAGTGCTGGTGCCTTAAAATAATCGAGACAAGAGCAGATTACTATTGAAAAGAAGGAGTTCACTATGCCGTTGATTCAAGTTGACTTAAATAGGTCGGTGTTCGTAGATAAAGGAAAAGAAATATCGAATGCCATTCATCATTCGTTGGTTGCGGGCCTAGGCATGGATACAACCGATCTTTTCCAAGTGTTCAGACCGCATGATGAAGGGGAGATTATTTTTTCTCCGACTTATGACAACCGCGATAGACAAGATTTGATCATCATAAGAATTACAATGGTTCATATGTTTTCGCTTGAGCAAAAGAGAAAAACATATAAAGAACTAACGAAAAGGCTAGTCGACATCGGAGTCAGGCGCGATGATATGTTAGTTTGCGTTGTGGAGAACAGCGCTGAAAATTGGTCGCTCGGCGAAAGAGATGCTTGAACATTTTTTACAGGAAGGATTTTTTGAAATCTATGGAAAACGTCAAAAAAGAATTTTTGCCGGCTAGGTCTTTTCCTGTTCAGCTAGATGAAAAAATGCCTAATACGCATAGATGGGGCATCCTCGGTTCTGGTTGGATCGCAAGCTGTTTTTCCTCGCAGGTGATCAAAGCCGGCGGAAACATCGCTGCCGTTGGTTCCCGTGACTTACAAAGGGCGCAAGCCTTTCAACGCGAGTTTCCGTCAATAAAAAAAGCGTACGGTTCTTACGAAGGGCTTATGGAAGACCCTGACATTGATGTGATTTATATTGCGACTCCACATGCACAGCACCATGAGTGGGCGATGAAGTGCTTGCAACACGATAAGCCTATTCTTGTCGAGAAGGCATTTACGCAAAATTATGAGCAGGCGAAGGAAATTATAGATTTGGCAAAAGCGAAAAATCTATTCGTTATGGAGGCGTATTGGACACGATTTCTGCCGCATATCATCAAGGTCAAAGAGTTGATTGATCGGGGCGAAATAGGAGACATTGTTCAGATCATCGCCGACCATGGGGTGTGCTTTCCATTTGATCCTTCACATCGCTTGTATGCACCCGAGCTTGCAGGCGGAGCTCTTTTAGACTTGGGCGTATATCCGATTTCCTTCGTGCAGTTTCTGCTCGGAAACCCAACGAGAATAATCGCTGTCGGCTCCGCGGCGCCAACAGGCGTAGACTCCAACGATGCTGCCATTTTCGAATATGGCAATGGCAAAGGCGCACTTGCGTTGCTAGCTTTTGGCTCGCTCGCGTCATCTCCTGTCACCGCCGCAATCTGCGGAACCAAAGGGAGAATCGAAATTCAAAGGCAATTTTACAGGCCGTCGGACTTCACTGTTTACTATAATGACGGTTCGACATTGGAGTATCTATCAAAAACGCATGAACATTACGAAGCTGGTCGCGACGGGCTATTCGGCATGCATTTCGAAGCTGCCGAGGTGCAAAGGTGTCTTTTAGAAGGCAAGGTTGAATCTTCAGTTATGCCTTGGGAAGACACATTATCCGTGATGAAAATCATGGATGAAATGAGAAGACAACTTGATTTTAAATATGATGGAGAAACATGATAACTATCATAAATTCAGTGCTTATGGGTTATCATGGCGACCCTTGCTCTGTTTAGGAGGATTTTGAATGAGAAAATTATTGGATAAAGAATTGGTTGTTATCACGGGTGCAGCGAATGGAATCGGCAGAGCGATCGCAGAACGTTTCATAAGCGAAGGCGCCGATTTAATTGTGGCTGATTACGATATCGAAGCCGCAAAAAAAGTATACGAGGGAAACGGTCAGGTCATTGACATTCTAAAGGTTGATGCCACCAACATGATTGATTTAGAAAAAATAGCGGAATCCGTTAAAAAAACAGGCCGTAAATTAAAAGCCGTTTTACCGATTGTCGGTAACGGACCGCAAAGCCCGATTCCAGAAGTCACGCCTGAGCAGTTTCATTTGACCATGAACCTTAATGTTTTTTCGGCTTTTTTCACGGTGCAGAAGTTAATTCCTTATATGTCCGATAAATCTTCAATTGTTCTAATATCGTCCATTGCAGGTTTTCAAGGCGGGAAAAACGCCATTGTCTATAATGCGGCGAAAGCAGCGGTCAGATCTATGGCACGTTCGTTCACAGGAGAACTTGCAGAAAAGGGGATTAGAGCAAATGCTATAAGTCCTGGTCCAACGGAAACACAGGCGTTTACGGATTTTGTACATGGAGATGACGAAATACGAAACCAAATCGTTTCGCAACTTCCCATAGGGCATATCGGAAAGCCTAGCGAGATTGCGGCGGTTGCCTTGTTCTTAGCGTCCGACGAATCTTCTTATGTGACAGGTGCTGAAATTATTGCCGACGGCGGTTTCACCAATAGATAATCGAATAAAGAAAAATAGATCATATAAAGGGAGAAAAAAATGACATTATCATCTACAAATATCGTTAAGGTTATTGTCGTAACAGACGATTTAGAAAAAACAGTATCTGCCTATAAAACTTTGCTAGGCACAGGGAAAGAGCCTGCAGAGCATCATGCAGAGCATAAAGAGGTAAGAACAGCTTATATGAAGTATAAAGGTGCCGACATCACGGATACCCCAATGAAGGTAGAAAGTGTTTTCAGCAATAATTTCTGGTTTGAAATAATTCAGCCTCTAGGAAATAATGACCCCTGGGCAGCTTGGTTAAAGGAACATGGCACGTCAATTTGCTCCATTTGTTTGTTGTCGGACGGACCTTTAGAAAATGACGAAGAAACGATGAAGAATGCAGGCTTTGATTCACTTTTTAAACACGAAAAGGGCTATGAGGCGTATGAATACTTCGACACATCAAATGCGCTTGGCGTTTTAGTTGAGGTGAAAGAGCAGTATAAATAAGGGATAAGAGGTGGCGAATTCGTTCGTCACCTCTTTCTGTGCGCGCCGAGTGTCGATCCCGTCGGAGCGCGGGCGATCGACGCGTTCAAAGGCGATCGGCTGCACGCGATCGTGTACGGCCGCTCGCACGTCCCCATGCTGAAGCAGATCTGATGCCCGGCTCGTCTTCTACGATGACCTGTCCCGACGCACTCCTATTCGGCACCTTCCGACATAGTGTTGGCCGCTTGTTGGTGAGCGTCAAATAGCCCCCACCTAGTGTGATCCAAGTGGACAAACTGAATGTGTATTATGGTGCGCTGCATGCGCTGAAAAATATAAACTTGGGCTTTCCAGAGAAATCGATCACTGCTCTTATTGGACCCTCCGGTTGCGGTAAATCTACATTATTGCGGACGATAAACCGGATGAATGATCAGCTACAGCACATGAAAGTAGAAGGAGACATCATTATTTCAAGGGTGTCAATCTATGGCAAAGAGGTACGTACGGAAATGCTTCGCAAGCGGGTCGGAATGGTATTCCAGCTTCCTAACCCCTTTCCGTCAAGCATTTATGACAATATTGCGTATGGTCCAAGGCTGCATGGAATAAAAAAGAAGAAGGAACTGGACGGGATTGTTGAGAACAGCCTGCGTGCGGCAGCCGTGTGGGATGAAGTTAAGGATAATCTGAAGCAACATGCTCTGAGTTTATCCGGGGGGCAGCAACAACGTCTATGTATCGCCCGGGCTTTGGCCGTGAATCCGGATATCCTGCTCATGGATGAATCTACAGCAGCGTTAGATCCGCTGTCTACACAGAAGATTGAGGAACTGGTCAAGGAGCTGAAGAAAGAATATACCATTGTTATGGTAACTCATAACCTGGCCCAAGCTGCACGGGTTTCCGATCAAACGGCATTTTTGCTTAGTGGAGAAGTTATTGAATTTGCACGAACGGTTGATCTGTTTTCAGAGCCGGTGGATAAAAGAACTGAAAATTACATCATGGGGCGTTTTGGTTAAGAATAATTGGATTTTACAAATAGTTTACACAAATCATACTCTGCATATAACTATTTAATTATATGATGATTAATAAATGAGAAGGAGTGGAGAAGATGGAAACCAGACCTGTACGTCTTTATTTTCTTTGTATCCAGAATCGCTGCCGTAGTCAAATTGCTGAGGCATATGCCAAGCATTATGGGGGAGAGAATGTTATAGCTGAGAGCGCAGGGCTTGAAACCGGCGACGTTCATCCGTATACGATTGAAGTGATGAAAGAAGTTGGAATCGATATTTCACATGAAATTTCAAAGACCATTGATATGAAGACTTTTATGCAATCGAATGTAATTGTTAAGCTATGCGAACAATTAAATGAAAAATGCCCTGTCGTTCCGTTTGCCATTAAGAATGTACAATGGAATGTTGCCGATCCCTTGGCCCAGCAGGGCCGACTGGAGGAGGTAAGGGCGGCACGTGATGAAATCCGGCTGAACGTTATTGAATTATTTAGGGAGTTAAATATACCCGTTAACGAATAATTAGTAGCATACAGGGAGGTATTACAATGGGAGATTCAATTGTAATTTTATTTCTTTGTACCGGCAATTCATGCAGAAGCCAGATGGCTGAAGGATTTGCCCAATATTATAGCTTGCTTTACAACGGTAGTTTTGAGATACATAGTGCAGGACTTGAAGCGCATGGATTAAATCCACGAGCTGTGCATGTAATGGAGGAAGCCGGTGTAAGCATTATGCATCATACATCGGATATTGTGTCTCTTTCTCTCGTTGCTCGTTCCGACATCATTATTACACTATGCGGACATGCTGATGAGCATTGCCCGGCGCTTCCTCCAAAAGTAAAAAAAGTGCATTGGGGATTTGATGATCCCGCAAAAGCAACGGGTTCTGAAGAAGAAGTAATGAATGCATTTCGTGAAGTCAGAGACTTGATTAATATCAAAATGAAGTGGTTTATTGAAAGGTTATCGAATACGGATCGTGTGAATCTGGATAGCATCTTTCACTAGAGACTTCAATTCATTCAGCCTTTCTTGATTTAACACGAAATGAACATTAATATATAATTATATGTATTAATGTTCATTTCGTTTGTACCTTTGAGAGGACTGTGCTTATGTTCAACATGGAAATGGCCGAAAAGCTGAAATTATTGGGTGACAAAACCAGACTAACGATACTCGGTCTCCTTAAGGATAAAGAATGGTGTGTATGTGATTTAGTGGAGATCTTAAATATGTCTCAGCCTGGCGTGAGCCAACACTTAAGAAAGTTAAAAGCTCAGGGTGTTGTCAATGAAACGAGACGCGGGCAGTGGGTATATTACTCCTTAAACGTAGAGGATAAACCCTATATACAAGTTGTTCTTAATGAATTACCAGATACTCAAACCCTACTCTCACTGCTGAAAAAAAATTATATTGAAGCTGCTTGTGATTAAACGGTGAATTCCATACAAAAATGGATATATTAGCGCTTGATTATATAAGCATATAGTTATATAATGATTAAGTGAAAGGGGGACGAAACATGAGCTTTGCTTTGGATGATTTAGACGAAGTATCACAGACGTTGAAGCTGTTAGGAGATAAAACAAGGCTGACAATGATGAAGCTGCTGGAGAAGCAGGAATGCTGTGTATGCGAGCTTGTTGAGATTTTCAAAACGAGCCAACCATCCGTTAGCCAGCATTTGCGGAAACTAAAGGATGCTGGTTTGGTTAAAGAGCATCGAAAAGGCCAGTGGATTTTTTATTCGGTTAATCCTAACAGTATGCAGAATGAATTAATTCAAAAATTAATCGCCTTCGTTCCTTCACAAGATCATGAATTGGAAGAGCTCGATAAAAAAGGTCTGAGAATTTCATGCGATTAACTGGAGGTTAGCGGAGTGGTTTCGGTACTATTAGCAAGTTTGATTTTTGTTGTTACGTTAATCTTCGTCATATGGCAACCGCGGAATTTATCCATTGGATGGTCTGCCTGCATCGGTGCGGTAGTTGCACTGCTCGTCGGTGTAGTCAACTTCAAGGATGTCCTGGATGTCACACTGATTGTGTGGAATGCTACGTTGGCGTTTGTGGCGATCATTCTGATTTCCTTGATCCTCGATAAAATTGGATTTTTCGAATGGGCTGCCCTACATATGGCCAGAGCTGCTCGTGGAAATGGGATTCGGATGTTTATCTATGTTACCGTTCTTGGAGCAGTTGTGGCCGCCTTTTTCGCCAATGACGGAGCGGCGCTTATCCTGACTCCGATTGTGCTTGCCATGGTGCGGGCGCTGAAATTTGATGAGAAAAAAGTATTCCCGTTCATTATTGCCAGTGGATTTATTGCCGATACGACTTCATTACCGCTTGTGGTCAGCAATCTGGTTAATATTGTATCCGCTGACTTCTTCGGCATCACCTTTATGGAATATGCAGGTCACATGCTTATACCAACACTGTTCTCACTAGTTGCGAGTATTCTGGTACTGTATTTCTTCTTCCGTAAAAGTATCCCGAGGCAGTTTGACAGCTCGCAGCTAAAGAATCCTGCAGAGGCCATCAAGGACAAGAAGATGTTTAAGTTATCCTGGATTGTGCTGGCGGTTCTGCTGATTGGGTACTTTGTCAGTGAGTTCCTGAACATTCCTGTTTCCGTAGTAGCCGGGATCATCGCCATCTTTTTCTTGCTGATGGCGCAACGAAGTCCTGCGGTACAGACAAGGGAAGTCATCAAAGGAGCACCTTGGGCGATTGTATTCTTCTCCATTGGTATGTATGTCGTGGTCTACGGACTTCGCAATGCGGGTCTTACGGATGTCTTGGCAGACGTGATTCAGGTAGTTGCTGATCAAGGTCTATTTGCGGCAACGATGGGCATGGGCTTTATTGCCGCCATTATCTCATCGGTGATGAATAATATGCCTACAGTCATGATTGATGCACTGGCCATCGATGCTACACATACTAGCGTAATCGTTAGGGAAGCTTTAATTTATGCGAATGTGATCGGTTCGGATTTAGGGCCGAAGATTACCCCCATTGGTTCGCTTGCCACGTTGTTATGGCTTCATGTCCTGTCATCCAAAGGCGTGAAGATCTCTTGGGGTACCTATTTTAAAACAGGCATCATATTGACTATTCCTACACTATTTATCACCCTTTTGGGACTCTATATCAGGTTAACCATCTTTTAATTTAAAGGAGATCATCACACATGGACAAGAAAACAATTTACTTCTTATGCACCGGAAACTCTTGCCGAAGCCAGATGGCCGAAGGCTGGGCGAAGAAATATTTAAGCGATGACTGGAATATTTACAGTGCTGGTATTGAAGCCCATGGACTGAATCCCAAGGCCGTACAAGCCATGAACGAAGTGGGCATTGATATCTCGGGGCAAACCTCTGATATTATTGATTCTAACCTGCTGAATAGTGCTGATCTGGTCATCACATTGTGTGGGGATGCTGCTGATAAATGTCCGATTACGCCTCCGCAAGTGAAACGGGAGCACTGGGGCTTTGATGATCCGGCGAAAGCACAAGGCACGGAAGAAGAGAAATGGGCCGTGTTCCAGCAGGTCCGTGATCAGGTCGGCGCACGCATTAAACAATTTGCTGAAACCGGCGAATAAGGGTCATCCAGCCGGGAGGATTCCCGGCTTTTTTTGCGAAAGAAAGGGGAGTTTATGGATGAAATCCATCGAAATTTATGATCCGGCTATGTGCTGCTCTACAGGAGTTTGCGGACCGAGCGTTGATCCAGAGTTAATCCGTATCTCTGCAGTCGTTCATAATCTGAAGAAAAAAGAAATTAATGTGTCCAGATATAACTTGTCTAATGAGCCTGAGGCTTTTGTTGCCAATGAGGTTGTAAAGCAGTTACTGACTGACGAAGGACCGGATGTATTGCCTGTAATCATTGTGGATGGACAGGTCGTTAAGAAACAAAGCTATCCCTCAAATGAAGAGTTAGAGGAATGGACAGGAATTCCGGCAGTCGAACTTATTATGAAACCTAGAATCCGCTTGGAACTAAAAGTGAAATCACAATAAGCGAAAGAAGGGTCAACATGTCCAGCCGATTTGATCCACACTCCATTACACTCACTCCTTATTTGTTCTTTACAGGCAAGGGGGGCGTAGGTAAAACCTCAACGGCTTGTGCAACAGCTGTAGCCTTAGCTGACTCCGGCAAAAAAGTTCTGCTGGTCAGCACAGACCCGGCGTCCAATCTGCAGGATGTGTTTGGCATGGAGCTCTCCAATCATCCGGTTGCTATAGAAGGTGTTCCCAAACTTTTTGTAGCTAATTTAGATCCGGAGACGGCCGCAGAAGCGTATAAAATGAAAGTGGTCGCCCCCTACCGGGGAGTTTTGCCTGATTCTGTGATTGCCACCATGGAAGAACAGTTATCCGGTGCCTGCACGGTGGAAATTGCGGCCTTTGATGAGTTTACGACGCTCTTAACCAATGAAGATTTAAAGTCTCAATTTGATCATATTCTGTTTGATACAGCACCTACGGGTCATACTTTGCGATTACTGCAGCTGCCAACAGCATGGAGCGGATTCTTGGATGAAAGTACACATGGAGCCTCTTGCTTGGGGCCTTTGGCTGGTTTGGAATCCAAAAAAAATCTATATAGCCAAGCGGTCCAAACCTTATCTGATCGTGCGCAAACTACACTGATTCTCGTCACCCGTCCGGAGCATTCGCCCTTGATGGAGGCGGCTCGTGCGTCTTCTGAGCTCAAGGAAATAGGCATTAATAACCAATTATTGGTTATTAATGGGGTGCTCACTTCATACGCGGCAGAAGATCCGGTAGCGATAGGATTTTATAACAGGCAGCACCAGGCTCTGGAGCAATTGCCGGATGAACTCAAGGCGATGATAAGCTACTCCATTCCACTAGCCCCCTTTAACGTGACCGGCATTCAAAGCTTGCGTAATTTTTTTACTTCGACTCTTAGTAGTACAGAAAACCAGCAACTTGTGGATGTTGGTATTTCTAACCCTTCACTGGCCACCCTGATTGAGGATTTGGACACCGAAGGTATCCGGGTGATCTTTACGATGGGCAAAGGTGGGGTAGGAAAGTCGACGGTGGCTTCAGCTATTGCGGTTGGACTTGCTGAACGTGGGTACCGCGTACATTTGAGTACAACCGATCCGGCAGCGAATCTACAATATATTTTTGGCGAAAATTCGAATCGGATCACCCTCAGCCGCGTCGATCCGAAAGTTGAACTGGAAAAATACCAGAAAGAAGTCATAAGCCAAAGTGCTGACACCATAGATGAGGAAGGTTTAGCCTTTCTCGAAGAGGATTTAAGATCGCCATGCACAGAGGAAATCGCTGTATTCCGGGCCTTTGCGGATTTGGTTGAACGTTCGGAGGAAGAGATCGTAGTGATAGATACGGCACCTACAGGACACACCTTGCTATTGCTGGATGCGACACAGGAGTATCACAAGGAAATTGCCCGTTCCTCCGGGTTGATTCCGGATTCAGTCCAACATTTGCTGCCTAGGCTTCGTGATCCGTTGGAAACGAGTGTTGTTATCGTCACTTTAGCGGAGGCTACACCTGTCTTTGAAGCCTCACGTCTGGAAAGTGACCTGAAGCGCGCTGGCATCTCCACAAAATGGTGGGCCATCAATCAGAGTTTTGCAGCTACGGGAACAACGGACCCCATTTTAAGTGGGCGTGCCCACGCTGAGTTAGAGTGGATTGAGAGAGTCAATGAAATCTCTAGCGGCCATGCTGCCATCATTGCCTGGGAGCCGCATGAAATCGCAGGTTACGAACAGCTAAAGGCCCTTGCACAAAGTAAGTCTATTCTAGATAGAAAAGGTGAAAGAGTATGATTATTACCGATGAAGCTAGACATTTTATTGAGAGCATGATGAAAGAAGCGGGAGTGTCGACTCTGCGCTTTGCTTCATCCGATGCGGGTTGCTGTGGACCTAGTTACCAGTTATCACTTGAGAAACCGCAAGAGAATGATACCGTGAGTCTCATCAATGAGATTGAAGTTGCGATAGATGTTAAAGTGGTCGATCTGGTTAGTGAAATTACGCTTGATCTTGTTAAAGATGAACAAGGTACAGGACTAACTATTAGTGGCGGAAGCAATTGCTGCTAATCCATAGGAGAGAATTATAATGGCGAATTATCATGAGCTTGTCCAAGGTAAAGTATTTATCGGTGGTGAAAATGGTTTGCTCGAAGCTCTTGGGGAGCAAGAGATTTCGGATGTCTTTGATTTGAGAGATAATGGCACAAAGGCAGAAGGTTTTCCGGATAAGGTGAACCGTCATCATTATCCAATTGTGGAGGACGAAGCGGGTCAGGAAGCATCTGTGCAGGCAGCAATTCAGGCTGTTAAAGAAGCTGTGAATAGCGGGAAAACCGTATATTTCCACTGCTCCGGTGGGCGCAACCGTACAGGAACAGTAGCGACTGGCTTGTTGCTGGAGCTGGGTTTGGCCTCTACGGTAGATGAGGCGGAAGCCTTGGCAAAAGAAAAGCGTCCAGATATCAACATCAAGCAAGAAATGCGTGATGTGCTGAAGGGCTTTTATTCAGCTAAGTAGAATCCTAAAGATGCACAATCATAAAGACCATCTCCTTGTGGGAATGGTCTTTTTAGTATTGTAGCTCCGAAAAGAATATCCGAAAAGAATAAGTGAATTGTGAAATTTCGTACATCAAAACTACAAAATTAGTTTTATAATTCAAACATAGATGATTACATGGATGGAGGATACTTTAATGAATCATATGAAAACCGATTGGCAGCCTAGAACTGATGGTGAAATGAGCGAGGTAATCAGGCAATCACTAGTTGTTCTCCCCATACTGAACGACGAGGATCTATTAAGAAACAAAGCTCTTCTATTTAAAGCATTGGGAGACGAAACCCGGCTGAAGATTATAGGTATCCTTAAAATTCAAGAAACTTGTTTGTGTGAGTTAGTCTCAGGCTTGGGGATTCCTGCATCTACATTGACTCATCATTTGCAGATCTTGGAGCGTGGAGGTGTTATCCTGTCTAGAAAAGAAAAAAAGTTCACTATATTTTCTTTAGCCGCAAACATAGAAGGGTATCTTGAATAGAAGGAGAAATCCAAGGAGATGAGCTTTTGAATATATTGTCATGGATATTCGAATGGCTAAACAACCAATTGCTCAAAATGCAGTGGCTTTCGAATCTGGTTAAACGGTTAGTAGAACAAATATTTGGCTTGAAGCTCCAGGAAAGATTGGGAGGCAGCATTCATTTTTTCATATATGACGTTGTTAAGATCTTCATATTGTTATCCGTACTAATTTTCCTCATCTCTTATGTACAAAGCTTCTTCCCTCCCGAGAGAACTCGAAAGATACTGGGGAGATTCAACGGTATAACAGCCAATATATTAGGAGCTTTATTAGGAACGATAACACCTTTTTGCTCATGCTCTTCGATACCACTTTTTATAGGTTTTACCAGTGCAGGACTTCCGATAGGGGTTACATTTTCGTTCTTAATTTCCTCCCCGCTTGTGGATCTGGCATCTGTCATTTTGCTCGCCAGCATATTCAATTGGAAAATTGCGATAGCTTATGTAATCGTTGGACTTATTCTCGCTGTAATAGGAGGCACCATTATAAGCAAAGCAAAACTTGAGAAATATGTTGAGCCCTTTGTGTATAGCAATAAATTGATTGATACCGATCAAGAGGCACTTACAACTAGGGATAGAGTAAATATAAGCAAGGATCAAGTACTGGAGATCATAAAAAAAGTTTGGTTATATATCCTGATTGGAGTTGGCATTGGTGCTGCCATTCATAACTGGATACCGGAAAATATCATCTCTGCAGGGTTGGGTCAAGATAAATGGTATTCCGTGTTATTAGCAACTGTAGTAGGTGTTCCCATGTATGCTGATATTTTTGGAACTCTACCCATTGCTGAGGCTTTAGTATTAAAAGGGGTAGGTATTGGAACCGCGCTCTCTTTCATGATGGCTGTTACAGCCTTATCTCTTCCATCTATGATTATGTTAAAAAAAGTAGTTAAAACAAAGCTGCTTGTAGTATTCATAGGGATTGTGACCATAGGAATACTTATCATCGGATATGCTTTTAATGCGTTTGGCTACTTAATCATGTAATTGAAAACATCAATTAAAAAGAGGAGATTGATAAAAATGATCATTAAAATTCTAGGACCAGGCTGTTCAAACTGCAAGAAATTAGAGGCTAATGCTAGAGAAGCGGTAAAGCAATTAGGGATTGAATCCAGCTTTGAAAAAGTTGGAAATATCCAGGATATCATGGCCTATGGTGTCATGAGTACACCCGCTCTTATTATTGATGAACAAATAAAAGTAATGGGAAGAGTTCCGACTGTTGAAGATATTAAAAAATATTTATTATAATCACCGCTATACTACGTAAAGTGATTAAAGCGAAACTCTATCCTTATTCGATACAGTTTTTTCTTCATATATTAGTTGTTCAAGCAACCAATTTCCCGGATGAAAATCGGAAAGCTAGGGGTCAAGGAATTGCTAATATGATTAATGGATTTTTTGACGGTATGGCAGGTTGCATGGCCTACCCAATGAGATATCAAGCAACGGTTCGAAAATCATTGCGGTCAATTCTAGTGATTTTTCTTTTTCGCCGAGCAGCAGCTGGCTTGTCTTTGTTGTATCATCGACAGCGTCTTGGTCTATGGACAGTAATATGGTTTGCGCGATCTCAGCAGATGGTCGTCAATTTGAATAATTTATCATAACGGTAATTTTATCATAGAATGAAATCTCAATTCTCAATTTTATGGTATTATTATGGACAACGGTTGATAACTTAAATTTGGAAATTAAACTCTATTTTAGATGTATAGGAAAGGAAAATGATCATGTCTAATGGAAAAAACATTGAATTATCAGAATAATCCCGAATATGATAGAATCAAAGAATTTAGCGTAGTCGGCATTGTAGCTTCACCAGGAAAGTTGGAAGGACTGGAGTTATTTCTGGATCATCTGGATATCGTCCATGGACTGACCTACTTCATTGCCCAACATGATTCTACCCAATCGGAGTTATTTCCACTAGAACAGCTCTCAAAGCATACCCATATGGAGATTTTTCATGCTGTGGATCAGATGGAGATTCATACGGATTGTATTTATTTGCTGCCGCCGCTTCATGATATTAGCTTTCATTCAAGAACAATAAGTCTATCTGATTATTCCGCTAATAAAGGCAATGACTTACCCGCTGACCGATTTATGTATTCACTTATTGAGAGTTTTGGAAGCAATTCGATCGCTATCCTTTTTTCAGGTGAGGGTAAGGACGGTACACTCGGTATTGATAAGATATCAAAAGCAAATGGACTAATCATTGTAGAAGAAACGGATACGACCAATCCTGTTCGCTTGACCGGAACTGATATCGAAATTGATCAGACTGATTATCTACTTGCTCCGGAGGAAATGCCACGACATATTGTAGAATACATTGAATTTTATATGAACCAGACTAAACAATCGATTGATGAACAATTGAGTACATTATTTTCGATCCTGAAGCAGTCTACGGGTGTGGATTTCTCTGTTTATAAACAAGCCAGTATTATGCGCCGTATTCAAAGACGGATGGGGATTCAACAATTTCAATACCTCAAGGAATATAATCAATATTTATATAATAATTCCAATGAAGTCACCGCCTTGCAAAAGGATTTACTAATTGGAGTGACGCAATTTTTTCGTGATCCGGCTGCGTTTGCAATTCTTGCAGAAAAAGTACTGCCTACCATCTTTGAGCAACGTGGGGTGGAGAAGCAAATTAGGGTCTGGGTCGCTGGTTGTTCGACTGGAGAAGAAGTCTACACCTTAGCTATTTTGATTAGAAAATATATGGAGGAAATAGAAGAAACCTTTGACGTGACCATTTTCGCCACCGACCTGGATAAAGAGTCTATTCAATTCGCCAGCAAAGGGATATATTCTGAGATCATTGCTAAGAACGTGCCGGAGGAGTACTTGGAAGCTTATTTCACCCGTCAAGGAAATGAGTATAAAGTGAATAAGGAAATTAGGCAGATGGTCATTTTTGCCCAGCATAATTTGGTGAGTGATCCCCCGTTTACCCAGCTCGATCTAATCTTATGTCGTAATCTATTAATTTATTTACAACAAACTATTCAGAAAAAAGTAATCTCACTGTTTCATTTTTCATTAAAATCAGATGCTTACCTCTTTCTGGGTCCAAGTGAAACGTTGGGGAAACTAACCAATCTATTCTCACCGTTGGATAATCGATGGAATATATACCACCATATGGTGGTTGGCTCCACTTCGGCAGTGGGTTCCTTTGGTATTACGGATCATGTGAATGAGAAAAAAATGAGTCATCGAAATAATGTGATTGTAAGATTAAAAGAGGCAGAACGAATTCTAAAATTGGAAACGGTCTATACCAAGCTGATCGAAGAATATGTGACTGCATGCATCATTATTGATAGTAACAACGACATCGTCCATATTAATGGAAATGCCAACCAATATTTAGTCTTCCCTAAAGGTAAGCCAACCCTCAATTTGTTTAAGCTGGTTCCGGAATATTTGGGCGTTGTTATTGGGAGTTTACTTCATAAAGCGAGAAAAGAACTGAAGGAAGTTGTTTATAGGGATGTAGCTATTAAGGATAGTCATAAAGGACATTCTATTCATTTGAGAGCAAAGGCATTCTCCATCGACTCGGTAGATGACAAGTTGATGATCCTATTCTTTGAAGATGCTGCTGAACAGAAAGAAGCCTCTGGCAAGGATAGAATAGATGAAGTCTTGATCCAGAGTCATCAATTTTCCGAGAAATATATCAAGGACCACATTCAGGAGCTGGATCAAGAGTTGGTTCATGCGAGAGAATTACTACAGACGGCAAATGCGAAGTTAGAGGTGTACAACGAAGAATTAGAAACCTCTAATGAAGAGTTAGGAATGGTCAACGAAGAATTGATTGTTTCGAATGAGGAACTGCAAAGCACGAATGAAGAGCTGCAGTCGGGAAACGAAGAATTAATGGTCGTCAATCAAGAATATCAGACTAAAATTCAGGAATTAACGGATTCGAATAATGATATCTCCCATTTTTTTAACAACACCAATATTGCGACTATATTTTTGGATGCCAAGATGAATATACGTAAATTCACACCTGCAGTTAGTAAAGAAATTAATTTGGCAGATATGGACATAGGTCGTTCCATTGGCGAGATCAAACATAATTTACAATATGACCAACTGATGGCAGATGCAATGAAAGTCCTCTTTTCGGGCGAAGCGGTCAAAAAAGAAATCCGCAATTCAAATGGTAAATGGTTCAGCGTTATTCTATTACCCTATTTAGCCTACGATTCTCTCTATCAAGGAATCGTTGTCACGTTAATCGATATTACAGAATTTAAGAATGCAAGAATGTCTGAAGATTTTACGGAACAAAAGAATAAACTGGAATTATTACATTCATCGGAGATGCTCTCGGTCATAGGCCTCTTGGCAGCGGGCATTGAACAGGAGATTCATGATTCGGACGTCATGAGTTCGAAGCTGGGCAAAATCGAAGCGATAACGGATGAATTACTAATCCTGGCTAGTCCCCAGAAGCAGCATTTTGAACAAAATGATGTAGTGCAAATATTGCAGGAAGTCATCTCCATGTATGAACCTCAGGCTACGGTCTTTAATGTAGAGATGATAACGAAATTTGCTGATCTAGTACCTTTTGTTAACTGTGTTCCCAATCAACTCAAAATTGTATTTAGCAACATTATCAGGAATGGTATTGAGGCCATGCCTACTGGTGGGGATTTGTTAATTAAGGTGAAGGTCGACGGTGATGAATCCGTAAACATTATTTTCAGCGACAATGGACTCGGTATTCCTGAGGACAAGCTAGTCAACTTAGGGGCTACCCTATATTCGACAAAAGAGGATAGCATGGGGTTAGGCTTAATGGTCAGCTACAAAATTATTGCGAGTCACCAGGGGACGATATCCGTTACAAGTGCATGGGGTAAGGGAACAATTGTTAAGATTATCTTGAATCTATAAAAGTCACTCTATTGCTGATAAATAAAAGGGGAATCTCATACATGAATGAGCAACTGAAGCAAACCTATGAACGCTTGAATTTGTCTGAGAACATCACGCGGGAGGAATTGGACAAGCGGTTCGATCTGCTTCTGAAACGGATGCGCTCTGTTTCCACTGAACGAGATAAGCAATCCTATGAGGAAGAATTTCAAGCCTATAAATTTATTCTCGCTTCCTTAGATCAACAGGAAATCCAGGCGGCGGAGAACCTCAGGTTGAAGAAATGGGGCCGATTTACCGGAATCGCACGTAAAGGAGAACACTTTTTCCGGTTGTACAAAATGCATACGATACTAGCCTTCATTGTGGTGATCGTCCTCATCGTTGCTGGAAGGGGTATTTATTCGCATGTGCAGGAACAGAAATATTTAGCTTCTTTGCCACCTATTGATGCGAAGATTATGTTCATGGGCAATTATATGTTACATGATTCAGAAGCCGAAAATACGGCACTGGAAGAGGCATTTATTGCGCTATATCCAAAGTGGAAGCGGGTGGAAACGCAGATAGTCTATCTACCCGTTACGGAAAATGGTTCATTAGATATGAACTATCAGCAAAAGGCTATTGTTCAGTTAGCCGCTGATCCGCCGGATATTCTGATTATGGATGAAGCCGCGTTTCAATGGATCGGACAGCAGGCAGGCCTGCGTAATCTGGATGTTGTTGTTGCCGCCGGAGGAATTTCTAGTGAGGATGTACGGCTGAAGAAGGCTAACAATCTAGAGAGTAATCTTCAAGAAGTTGTAGGATTAGATATTACAGATACGAAGTTCGCCTCCGGATTGCCACTGAATCCTTCGACCATGATTGCAAGCGTCCTAACGCTTGATGAGCAGAAAGCTAAGTCAATGATGGAGTTTATCGAACAAGTTATACAAGAGGCAGATGCTCGATAGTTCGTTCATCTTTGTAAACTATTTCACAATCATAAATTACATAATAGTGTAAGCTATAATTTATGTATTGTTGTGCTAATAGTTTTATACAGAGAAAGGGTCATTGAGAATCTATGGAAAAGAGTACACTCAAAAAATCTATCACCTTTATTGAAGCATTAGCTATCGTCGTGGGCATGATTATCGGGTCGGGGATTTTTCTGAAGCCAGGAATTGTGTTGAGCAATGCCGGCACGCCTACAATGGGCATTATTGCTTGGGTTGTTGGCGGGGTGATCACATTGGCTTCGGCTTTATCTGTAGCGGAGATAGCGGCTGCCATTCCGAAATCTGGCGGGTTATACACCTATCTTGGAGAATTGTACGGAAGTGTCTTCGGGTTTCTGCTGGGCTGGGTACAGGCTGTAATCGCTTATCCAGCCTCGGTCGCGGCGCTGGCTATCGCATTTGCCACGTATTCCAATTTCTTCATTCCCATGAATGGGTTGCAGCAGAAGCTGCTTGCTGTATTCATACTGGCTTTTATACTGACCATGAATGTGATCGCCACTAAATTCGGTGGGATTATCCAGACGGTAGCAACCGTTGGCAAGCTTATCCCGGTGGTGGGTATTGTCGCCTTCGGTTTAATCTCGGATATAGCGCCTGGTTTTAGCGGCATTCAGACTTCAGTGACTGGAGCAGGCTTTGGTGTAGCGATCCTTGGAACACTGTGGGCTTATGACGGCTGGATTGGTGTGACTAATATGGCGGGCGAAATGAAGGACCCATCCAAGACGCTGCCCAAAGTAATCTCCATCGGTGTTATCTTCGTTATTGTTGTTTATGTATTATTTAATATAGCCATATTCCAGGTATTGCCATACGAGGCGATTATAACCTCCACAACACCAGGTGCAGATGCGGCGGAAGCGCTGTTCGGCAGTGGTGGCGCGGCTTTTATAACAGCGGGTATCATCGTGTCCGTGTTGGGTGCGCTTAACGGCTATTTGATGACGGCAGCTAGAGTACCTCAGGCGATGGGGGAGAGAGGGCAGATTCCTTTTTCACGCACGCTGAAAAGTATTCATCCCAAGTTCCAGACACCTGCTAATGCGCTAATATTTCAAGGCTTGTTGGCGGTTATCTATATTTTCTCGGGTACTTTTAATACGTTGACTGATTTACTGGTCTTTGTACTGTGGATTTTCTTCACAATGGGTGTGTTCGGTGTGTTTATATTACGTCAAAAAAATCCTCCGCAAAAAGGAAGATATAAGGTTCCCTTCTACCCGATAACCCCCATAATAGGCGTTATTGGTGGAGGCTATATTATAGTGAGTACCATCATCAGCGATCCGATCCGTTCGCTAGTGGGTATCGGAATCACATTGATCGGGCTCCCGATATATTATTATATGGACCGCAAGAAATCAGCTTGATCCAGGTCGAAATGATTCGCGCTTTAATTAGCGGAGTGATCATTTCGACTTTTTTCTTGCGTTCTACTCGATATGGGCATCCTGTGCAGCCTTAAGTCTACCCGAACTAAAAAATCGCTGGGCATCAAGGGAAAGGCCGCTTATCTTCTCACCAGTACCATTTACGCTCATGTTGTTCTTCTGATCTAGATCGATAGGGTGCTTTCTAATTTCTTTAGGAGATACGCCATATTTTGTTTTGAAAATTTTGTGAAAATAGGAATACGTGCCGAAACCGCAGGTGCTAGCGATACTCTCCAAGCTTAAATCGGTATAGCGTATCCGCTCCAGGGCATTAGACAAGCGAATCTCCTGTGTGAAATGAATGATGGTATAGCCCGTTATTTCCTTAAAAAGATGTACGGCTCTGGAAACGCTAAGTCCGGCAAAGTTAGCTACATCTTCGACGGTTAATCGACTCAGCGCATTCTCGTTAATATAATATTGCATCCTCATGACCAGTTCATTAGAACGCTTTGGACTTTGGAGAGAAACACCCTCAACCAACAATCGATCAATAGACAAGCAGAGGGCGCAGAGCAAATGCTGGATCAAATCAGAGTTCGCTTGTTCAATCCGGTGCTGCTCGATGCATAATTGCTGCCACAACGCGAGCAATCCGGTATCCAGATGAATTCGCTGCTGCGTAGATCGGCGCTCTGCGTTCCACCATTCTTCGACCCAAGCTCCTTCGCACAGCAGATAATAATCTCCACTTTCGATCTTTCCTTCTTGTTCCTCAACCACTAAATGATACGGATCTCCTGGACGATAGATTAATAAGTCCCCAGTTTCAATAAGACTCATCTTTCCGTTCACCAACGCCCTGCAACTGCCCATTACTTGTAGACGAAAGAGGAAAAATGGCGGTGGCGTATAGGAAGTCTTGAAAGGCAAAGTATGAAAAGCATAAGCGCAGGCATGCAGCCGCAAATCCACAGTAATCACCACCCAGCCAAATAATAGAGATTTCCAATCAGATAAAAGATTCATTAATTATGAGTAATTAACTATACTATAACCAAATGCAAGATAATATTGCAAGCACATTATCTTGGTACAACAGGAGGAAATCACTATGAAGATATTACTCGTTGACGACAAACCTCATGTCCGGGATACCCTAAAACAAGCCTTGGAGCAGCAACCTTTTAAATATGAAGCTATTCTGGAAGCAACTTGTGATCAAGCAGCTATACAACTGATCGAGACACAGCAGCCAGATATTATCGTTACTGATGCCAGTCTGCTTCTATTATTCAAAGGGGCGATGCTTGACCGTCTGGAAGACCAATTTCTCCCCAGCAAAATTATTGTGACCAGCAGTCATGACTTTGTTCTGCACGCTTTCGGCAAGGGTGGAATCGATACTCTGCGAAAGCCTATTGATATGAATGAATTAAGGAGCGCTTTGCTGAACACTTCTTTTGGTAGCCATCAAGAAAATGTATATGCCGATCTCCAAGAAATTCAATAACATTCGGGGGCTGGGAAACGCTCTATGGCAGGTATCTGTAACGGTCAAAAAATAGGGCTAACCCTTGATAGTAAAAACTATCGAAGGTTAGCCCATTCCTTTGTCTGTTAGATAGTGTCCTAGTTATACAGGTTCACTTCGCGAATCGACCACCAGCTTGAAGCCGTCCCCGTCTGCACTACTTTGAAGTAGCGGGCATTTTGCGCGGCAAAGGTAGCGGTGATGATCGCTCCGCTTCCTGTTCCGCTGGTCACTGCGCTGCCCCAGTTCGTTCCATCGGTCGAAACGTATACTTCATAGCCGCGGGCGTAGTCACTATCGCTGCCGGTCGAATCCATCACAATCTTAGTAAAGCTTGTTGTTGCCAGCATATCCACGGTGAAGGATTGGCCTGGAACCATCGCGGCTCCCGTGCTCCAGCGTGTAGTCATACTGCCGTCCAGCAGATTCTGCGGAACATCCCCACTTGTGGGTGATGATGTTGCAGTCCAACCACTCCGGCTAAGCGCCGTTCCCGTTCCACCGGATGGGGTGGTGACGTTTGTGACATTGCTGGCTGCTGAGAGATTTCCAGCGGCATCCTTTGCTTTTACTGTGTAGCTATAAGCGGTCGCTGCTGTCAGCCCCGTGTCACTATAGGAGAGGGAAGCAGATGTGCCAACGAGGTTGCCACTCCGGTAAATCTCATATCCCGTAACGCCCACGTTGTCGGTCGAAGCGCTCCAGCTTAGATTGATTACGCTGCTTGAAGCTGCGCTTGCCACCAAGTTCGCTGGTGTGCTTGGAGCTTGGGTATCTCCCGCTACACTGCTGCCGTACACATTAACTTCGCGAACGGACCACCAGCTCGAAGCCGTCCCCGTCTGCACTACCTTAATATAACGGGCATTTTGCGCCGCAAAGGTAACAGTGATGATCGGTCCAGTTCCTGTTCCGCTCGCTACCACGCTGCCCCAATTCGTGCCGTCACTCGAAACGTACACTTCATAGCTGCGGGCGTAGTCGTTATCACTGCCGGTCGAATCCATCACGAGCTTGTTAATATTCTTTGATGTCTTCATATCCACGATAAAGGATTGGCCCGGAACCATTGCCGCACCTGTACTCCAGCGTGTAGCCATGCTGCCGTCGAGCAGATTCTGTGGTACATCGGCGCTTGTGGGTGTCGAGGTCGCCGTCCAGCCTGTCCGGTCCAGTGCGGTTCCCGTTCCGCCACCCGACAGGGTTGTGGCAGTAGCCGTATTGCTTGCTGCCGAAAGATTTCCAACTGCATCCTTCGCTTTGACCGTA
Organism: Paenibacillus monticola; assembly: GCF_009664975.1. Classification (GTDB taxonomy): domain Bacteria; phylum Bacillota; class Bacilli; order Paenibacillales; family Paenibacillaceae; genus Paenibacillus_AQ; species Paenibacillus_AQ monticola. The sequence goes on along the minus strand of NZ_WJXB01000002.1, from coordinate 512,906 downwards.
TAGCTGTATGCCGTCGCAGCAGTCAGCCCTGTGTCGTTGAATGTGGTTGTAGTTGAAGTGCCAATAAGGTTGCCGTTTCGATAAATCTCATAGGCGGTGACTCCAACATTGTCCGTTGAAGCGGTCCAGCTCAGATTGATTTGACTGCTCGATGCTGACGTTGCCGTTAGGTTCGCTGGTGTACTTGGCGCCGCCGTATCTCCAGCACCGCTTCCCGCGAATTCCGTTACGGTTTGTCTCATGGCTTCGGCGGGACTATTCGCGTAAACTCTGCCGCCAGTATTATTAATGATATGGGTTATTTCACTTCCAGCCGTACCGGACAACCAGATGGAGGTCGCATGGTGGATTTTTACACCTGGAACATTTGGCACCTCAATAGCGCTGTTCAGTTTTACAGCTGCATCCCTGAAGAATGAGTAAACGCCAAGGCCCCAAGCCTCATGACTTGTTACGGTGTTCGCCACTTTGTAAGAAGCAAAACCGTTAACCGTGCCGTTCTGAGTCATCCAGGCCGGTTGGTTTGGAACATCATAAGGTATTTCGGATTGATAGAAATATACCCGACCGCCATTGCCATTCCATAAGGTCTGATATTCGTTGTGATGTTCGTTAAACAGACCATACATTGTTACATCGTTTCCGTTGACCACGAGACCATTTTTCGAAACATTATTAGTCCAAGCGGCTCCTGCTCCATGGTCTGCGCGCCATATCCAGAAATGATCACCGATAACATTGTTGCTGTTAATCTTAATACTAACGTCATTCTTTCCGGGGGAAGCTCCGCCCGTTCTGAAGGTAAGATCGTGTAATGAGGTTGGGTTAGCGGAATGATTGGCAGAGCTGCCTGTAGGCCCGACTTCCAAGAGGGAAGCAGAATTGACCGGACCAGCATCGAAGGTAAGTCCTGCAATTTTTACTCCGTCTACATCGGCAACTGACATAGCTGCCTGCCCGTTATCCGGTATGATCGTAGGGATGCCAATACCAAGTACGACCGTGTTCGGATTCGTGATGCGCAGGGTATCATTCAGGTGAAAAATACCGGGAGTAAACAACAGATTCTTCCCTTGGCTCAGCGCCGCGTTCATAGTAGCGGCAGTGGCTGTTTCCGGGCGGGCAATGTAGAATTGATCAATCGAAATGGATTGACCTGGTGTAGACCCGTTAGCCCAGCTGGCACCTTGGGTATTTGTTTGCAGAGAGGGAACAAACACTTGATATTGTCCGGAGCCGTTAATGTAAAGGTACGGCTTTTCCCGAATGACTGGTGTTTTTTCTATGACGGTATATGGGGGGTCTGGAAATAGTCCTGTAGGCGCGTTATTATCACCGACGAAGACCATGTTCCAAACGCCGTTTGACCAGCTGCCCCATTGGCTGTTTCTGGCAAACCATTGCTGCTGCGACGCGGGAACTACTGCATTATCCACAATGGAATCAGCAAGGAAACCGCCGCTGGCCCAACCGGCATTCCAATTGGAATCGAAGTCGAATAAGTCCAGTTCACCCTTAATGTGCAGGCGTCTGAGCGGTGCTGCCTGTGATACAGCGATTTGCGTGGTTCCGCTTGACGGGGTTATGGTGAGATTCTCGATCGTACGCCAAAAGTTCCGGGTCGCGTTGCCGTTATCCCAATCCGCATTCACGTTTAATCCACCAGTAATGTTGACGTCCCCGGGATTTTGCCCCAGACCAGCCACATGAGTGTAGAAGCCAACATTGAAATTCACGTTATAGGAACCAGGTTTGAATAGAAAAGCCTTTCGCTGGCTGCCAAATTCATTTGATTCCTGAGTCGCAAACACCGAACTGGTGATGCCCTGAATATCGGTGGTCGACATGGTTGGATCAAATACATAGACATCGGGACCAAAAATGGTAGAATTCGCCTCGCTTATAGGTGCTGCGTTTGTAACACTGGGACTAACCGCAAACATGCTGACCACCATCACCAATATGGAAATGGTCGATACCACTCGTTTTAACATGTTCTTTCCTCCCTCATCTTCTTTGGACAGGACGGATTAGATTTTTTTCTTGAATTCGATTAAGAGAGCGCTTACTAAAATTCGGGGCCTCATCTCCTTTTTACTTTATCCAAAACTCGTAATCAGGAAGTTAATTCCATAGATGTAATATTATCATACCTGAAAATACCATAGTTTTGTCTATATTAAAAATAAAATATATTGAAATTTTTCGATAAAAGGGTGGTGAGGACAATAGGAAGGGATTACATAAGGAAGATAATGTGCGTCACGTCAATTGTGTCAAAAGAAAATAAAGTAATAGACTGACGATGCTTCATTACGAAAGGGCAGGATAATTGAACAATTTATGTAATAATAATAACAATTATTGAAAATCATTGGAGGTACATAAATATGAAAAGAATTGGTTGTTTTCATGCACATTACTCAAATATAGAACACGTTGAAAAAGCTTTGAGTATTTTTGATGTAGAATTAATTCATTTTGTAGATCCAGGTCTTGACCGTATTAAACAGGATGCTGATTTTACAAAAGAAATTGTTGAAAAGAAAGTTATTGAAACACTGGATTGGATAGCAAATTGCCATGTTGATGCTATTTTAATTACATGCACCTTTTTTACGGCACTATTAAATAATGAAGTTCATCATTATCCAATACCTATAATAAAAATTGACGAACCTTTGTTCGAAGAAATCTGTGAAATAAATCAGCCAATAATAGTTGCATTTACGAATCCGAACACGGTGAATGGAACGATGAATCAAATATTATCATATTCCAGGATGAAGGGTAAAGAGATTGATGCGGAGCCTTTCTTACTGGAGAATACCTTTGATCTGATTATGCAAGGGAAAAAGAGTGAGTACATACAATCTGTATCAAAGGGGTTGATAAGTATTATTGAGAATAACCCGAAGAAAAGTGTGGTAGCTGCCCAGCTTTCTATGGTACCTGCAGCACAGCTAATCGAAAACCTAAGAAATATTTCCATTGGGAACCACCTCAAGTCTCTATCCAGCTATATGGAGAAAGTATTATCCCTTGTACCAAAAAACTAATAAAGGATTGTTAAACTAACAGAGAACGATAGTTTAACGACAACAGCGGCAGTCTAAGACTTTATTTACCAAGTCTTGGTCTGCCGCTGCTTTTTTTAATGGATCATTCTAAAACTTATTTTTCAAAAGATGACGATCCTTCAATTTAATAACCGCATTAAGCAAAAGGGACCTCAGCAAGCAGTATACACTGGGTTGGACAGCTCTCAATAGCTTCCTGGAGTTCTTCTTGCAAGTCTTGCGAGATAATAGTGATCCCCTGATTCTTATCCCCTTCATAAATCACCTCAGCGATCCCGTCATCATCCAGATCGAAAATATCCGGGGCTACGGAATTACAGGAACCGCATGCAATACAGGCTTCCTTGTTTACACTGACATAAGTACTCATAGTTTCTTCTCTCCTCATATTCATATTGCCTACGACATTTTACCTTTCATTTGTATGTAGAACTTCTTCTAAAAAATCATATGCTTTCGAAGTAAGTTTAGAACGAAGTAGATGTAACGAAATTACATTTAGGAGGAATGAACCATGCCATTGTCATTCAGACGGATTTTTTTGTGTGAAATGTCATGATGCATAACATTACCATGTGTTTTTTAGGCATATGAACGAAAATAAATAGTGACTAATTGATTATTAAAGCGATATGATATTAAAATAAACACAATAAGTTATATAACGTAACATATATTAAAATAAACTGAATGAATTAATAGTGACTTATGAGAGGTGGAACGATCATGATAGAGGAAAAGAAAATACAACCGGTTGAACTCGAACTTCCCCGTGATTGCACGTTCTCACGAGAGGATTGGTTGGTATTAGCTCAATATTGGTACCCGGTTGCTATTGCGGAAGAAGTGCAGGATAAACCGCTTGCTGTGAAGCTTTTAGATATGAAGCTCGTAGTTTACCGCAGTGAGGGCAAGGTTGTTATTGCCCGTGATCTCTGCTTTCACCGGGGAGCACCATTAAGTAAGGGGTGGGTGGAAGATGGGGAGATTGTCTGCCCCTATCATGGCTTTCGCTATAACTGTGAAGGCAAGTGTACGGCCGTTCCGGCACATCCCAGCGCCAAAATCTCACCCAAGCTGAAATTGATTGTCTATCCAGCGATTGAACGGTATGGCTTGATTTGGACCAGCCTGGCATCTACACCAGAGCAGATTCCTGCCTTTCCGGGATGGGATGATCCGGATTATATCAATATACTTCCGCCAAGTTTCGATATCGCGGGTTCATCCGGACGCCAGATGGAAGGATTTCTGGATGTATCGCATTTTGCCTATGTACACACCAAAACCTTTGGCGACCGCAATAACACCGAAGTGCCCCAATATAAGGTGAGACGTGAGGGCGATGAGCTGGTGGCTGAATATTGGAGTACGGTCAGTAATTACGGGAAGGGCCAGGATAATCCGGCCCCTGAGGGGTTTCAGTGGCTTCGTGAATTCCGTGTGTTCCCTCCATTTGCGGCATCCCTGACGGTATACTTTCCCGATGAGGGCAGACTGAGAATTCTGAACTGTGCATCGCCCGTTTCTGCCCGCTACACCCGATTGTTCTGCCCTATTTCCAGAAATTTTGACAAGTCCGCTCCAGTTGAAGATACGATCAAGTTTAACCTGCAGGTATTCGAGGAAGACCGAGAGATGGTTGAAGCACAGACACCGGAAGATCTGCCCTTGGATTTACAGGCCGAAGCTCATATTCCAGCAGACCGCACGTCCATTGCTTACCGGCAGCTCCTTACTGAATTGGGTCTTGGCCAATCGTATACTTCCTAAGGAAACAAACTTACAATTGCATGAATCCACACCAACAAACCCGATGAAGAGGTTTTCATCGGGTTTGTTGGTGTTTTAGCGGGGAATGATAGGAATCAGATCAGAAATTATTTTGCAGAATGGTCAGGGATTGTTCATACATTGTCCATAATTAAGCTTGGTTTTGTGGGTATACATAGCCCCTTTGAGTCATGTATGGATATTCACCAAATAGTATGCTTAAATTAAAAAAATTAAAAATTAAAATATAAATTGATTAATAGTAAGGGGTGAAAGATGTTCAGTAAAGGTAATGGATCGCACCATATACATAAGGTTCGAGTTTGGTTCATGTTGATCCTGATGAATGTGGTTTGGATCGTTCCGCTAAATCCCGGTATTGTTATAGCAAGCTCGATATCACAGACTGAGGCGATCGCTCTGCAGCCTATTATTGACCAAGCCCAAACAGGAGATGTACTGGTATTGGCTCCAGGTACTTATCTCGGGCCAGTCGTGATTGATAAGCGGCTCACGATCCGGGGCGAGGGAGTCGTTACGTTATTAAATCATTCAGCAGATTCAGCCATTCAGATTAACTCGAATGGGGTAAAGTTGCAGGAGATGAACATTCAGCAAGATGGGGACGGAGAGTCGGCTGCAATTGTAGTGAGAGCCGATCAAGTAACTTTAGAAGATCTGGTTATTCATACCGGAGGGTACGGAATTATACTTCGAGGTGCAAATGGAGGTGTGATCCGCAATAATATAATTCGCTGGTTCATCCCCAAAGGGCAGGCCCCAGGTACTAGAGGCAATGGGATTGATCTGTATAATTCTCATGGCACAAAGATTATGGAGAATGAGATCACTTATTTGCGGGATGGAATCTATCTGGAAAATAGTCGAAATACAGTAGTAGACCAGAATAAGCTCTATTATCTGCGCTATGGAATCCACTGCATGTATATCGATGGTTCGTACGTGACCAACAATATAGGAGAGTATAACATCACTGGCGCAATGGTTATGGGAGTGACGAATGTAGTGGTATCCGGCAACTCCTTCCGTAAACAAAACCAGAATGTTCATTCCCAGGGAATTCTCTTGTATGACGTACACACGTCGTCTATTGTGAACAACACGGTGGAAGGGAATCGTGTAGGAATATACATGGAACAATCTTCCGATAATGATCTAAGAGACAATATTATCCTTAGAAATTTCATTGGTGTTCAATTTCTCGGTGCAGAAGGCAATCAATTTCAGAGTAACGGGTTCATCGCCAATGTCATTGAAGCGGAGGCAACAGACAGCAAGGACAATAAGATGAACGGGAACTTTTGGGATTCTTTTCAGGGGCTGGATGTAACGAATGTGGGGACAAGCGATATCCCTTATGCTATCAATCCTTTCTATCAGCAGTTGATTAGTAATAACTCCGCTTATCAGCTATTTTTTCAATCACCTGGAATGACCTTTTTGAGCGATATGTTTACAAATGGCAAGGAAGAATGGTCTACCGATCACGCACCGCTTATGAAGCTGACAACAGGGGCACCTGCGGAGACTGCCTCAAGTTATGGGATCGTAATGGTTGTGGGCTGGCTTCTGTTGTTTCTGTCTGCAGTAACAATAATCTATTTGGGGGTATTACGTATATGAAGAAGTGGAACATACTTGGATTAATGGTGCTTGGGATGTTGTTGTTGTCAGCCTGCGGGGAGAAGAAATATGCAGCTCTTCCTATCAATGAAGAAGTAGATATCTGTGTAATCTGCAATATGCAGGTTAAAGATGATGCATTTGCTACACAGCTTACCACAAAAGATGGAAAAAATTATAAGTTTGATGATATCGGCTGCATGAATAAATGGAAAGAACAAAATGGGTCAGAAGAGATTGGGATGGATTATGTCCGTGATTATAACGACAAAGAGTGGATTGAATTTAGCAAAGCAAGTTATGTCTACGATGAATCCCTCCGGACACCCATGGCCTATGGCATGATCAGCTTCAAGGATGCAGGATCTGCGGAAGCTTTTGTAAAAGAACAGGGTCTAGGTACTGTTTTGACCGCTGGAGAACTGGCCTCTCATGAATGGACACAAAATCAGAATATGATGAACATGGACATGATGAACGACGAAGAACACAAGGACGGGGAAATGTCTGATGATATGGAAAGCAAGGATGCAGATAAAGGGATGGATATGACACAGAATTCAAGCGATAAGTGACCATAAGAAGCTGGAGATGTGATTATGACAGATATGATGCAAGTGGCCCGAAGAGAGATTAAAATGGGGTTTCGCAATCCCTGGGCTTATTCTTTTCTGGCTCTGTTCTGCACGTTTAGTCTAAGCTTACTGGTCATCAATTCACAGAACATCGTACAGGGCTATTCGGCCATTACCGGCTCGATGCTAAGCCTTATACTGTACCTTCTACCGCTGATGACCTTGTTTCTGGGTTCTTTCTCTTTAACTTCAGAGAAGGAGGAGGGCAGCTGGCAGCTGTTATCTACTTACCCCATGGGGACAATGTCATTTATTCTTGGGAAATATGTAGGTTTATCTGCAGTGTTGCTCATTATTGTGGCGTTTGGTTACGGTCTAATGGGGTTTATCAGCGGGTTGATTGGAATCAATTTTGATGCCACAACCTATTTTCTTTTTCTAGTTTTTTCAGCTGGACTAGTACTTCTATTCTTGACCATCGCTCTATTCATTGGTTCATTGTCCCGAAATCGCTGGCAGGCGTTGACGATCTCTGTCTCCGTTTGGTTTTTCTTAGTCATTGGGTGGCCAACCTTTCTGATAGCTATTTTAGGTATTTTACCTTATTTATGGATCAAGCCTCTGCTCGTGGTCTTAACGATTATGAATCCCGCTGAGCTAGTAAGGTTGTTTGTCGTGATTAAGCTTGGAGGAGGTTCAGTACTTGGACCTGAATATTATCAGTGGGTGGAGTGGATTGGACGTCCCGCAGGCAGCTGGCTGTTTATAGGCGTATGTCTGAGCTGGATCATTGCCTCGATCCTTGCAGTATATTGGATCTGGGAAAGGGGGCGTTCCCGTGGGTGAGATTGTAGTGAATGTAGCCGGCGTATCCAAGGTCATTCGCAAGCAAACGTTGGTTGAAGACATAAGTTTCCAAATTCCTAAGGGAAGTGTTCTTGCCCTATGCGGCGGTAATGGAGCAGGTAAAAGCACTGTATTACGAATGATTGCGGGCATACTGCAGCCTACCTCCGGGACGGTTACGGTCAACAATCTTCGCTGGAGCAAGGAACGAAAGCTATTCTCGCAGCAAATCGGCTACATGCCAGATGATTATCAATTCAATCAGGGACTGTCGGCTGAAGAAACTTTGATGTTCTGGGCGGCTTTGCGTAAGGTTCCCAAACGGAAGACAAGGGTGGAAGAAGTCCTTGAGTTGGTCGGATTAGCGGAGAAAAGGAAAAGTCTGGTGAATACCTTCTCCAAAGGGATGCGCCAACGTATTTTATATGCTCAAGCATTATTAGCCAAACCGCCGTTGCTGATTATGGATGAGCCAACCAACGGTCTTGATCCGTTCTGGATGAATGAATTCGTCGAACGATTACAAAACATCAAACAGGAGGGGCATACGGTAATCTTTTCTACACACCAGTTGGAAATTGCGGATAAAGCAGCGGATCATATCGTATTTCTAAGCAACGGGCGAAATGTGGGGGAGGGCTCTACTGGGCAAATACGTGAACAGTTTGGTTCCCTCTATGCTGCGTTTAATCACAGTCTGGGTCTGAAATGAAGAGACAACGCTGGGTTGCGCTGCTGATTATTGCTGCACTAATTGCCGCAGGGGTCTGGACGATTATCCAATCCAGAAGCTCGGAGGAGAAGGAATCTGTAGGAGCTATACATGTGGGAGCTACTGCCCCTATATTTGAGTTAACCACGATTCAGGGGCAGAAGGTTCGACTGGCAGATTATAAAGGTCAGGTTGTCGTGATCAACTTCTGGGCATCTTGGTGCGGTCCTTGTGTTCAGGAGATGCCGCTAATTGATCGTATCCATCAAACTCAGGCGCCTGAGGTAACAACATTGTTTATCAATGTGGGTGAATCCAAAGGGACGGTTGTGGACTATTTGGAGAGCCAACACTTCTCTTTTCCTGTTAGTATAGATATTACGGGGAAGGTATCAGGTCTATATGGAATTACCGGACTCCCAGCTACGTTTATCATTGATGAGAGTGGAGTCATAAGAAGAGCTGTGCTCGGTGAAATAACAGATTATTCCCAATTGGAATCATGGGTAGAGAATGCAAAGAGTCCGCTAGAAGGGAGCAATTCTTAAGTGGAAACGAACAAAGTGGTGTTGTACATTGCTACGAGTCTAGACGGTTATATCGCTAAGCTGGACGGTTCTGTGGAATGGTTGAATGATGTTGAAGGGGATGGTGTGGATAACGGTTACGCTGCATTTTATGATACCGTTGGAACTGTTGTGATGGGAAGACTAACCTATGACGTTGTACTGGAGTTAGAAGAGGAATTTCCATATAAGGGTAAACCCTGTTATGTCTTGTCCCGCTCGCAGCATCTTGAGGCTCCGCATGTTATTTTTACAGACGAGGCAGTAGATACGCTAATTCCCAGATTGAAGGCTTCATCTGCAGGGGATGTCTGGTTGGTCGGTGGTGGCCAATTGGTTCAATTGTTCCTGGAGAAACGCTTGATCGATACCATCCATATCACTATTATTCCTAAAGTGCTTGGGGAGGGGATTGAACTTTTTCCTAAGGGGACTATTCCGAGCACGTTTAAATTGAAATATGTGCAGCAGATGGGTCAGATGGTCTCGCTAGGTTACGAGGTATGATGAGTTTTTATACGGACCCTAAGGGGGAAGTTTACGAGCGACTGATAGATTTTTTAATTGAACATACAGACAAATTTGTGCTTTCGGAATGGCATGAGCATTATGGAATTGTTAAACCTTACACTGAAATAATGGATAAGCTAAAGCCTTTTTTAGTAGAACAATGTACGATGGAGGAAATGCAGGCCAAGAGTGGTGCGAATTATTCCCAAGGTACATACTATATCTATCAATGCTGTACTGATGCGGGAATAGTATTGAAAGAAGCGGTGCATGGCTTATATGACTGGCGGCAGCCGCAGATGCCGGAAGATTTGTGCTTTTGGGATGCGGCAGGTGCCGATTATCTATACAGCGTGTCTCATGAGAAAATCATGGGCATTAAGATGAGTGAGGAAGAGGCGGAACAACTGGCAGACAGCATTCCAGGGCTGTTTATTCAGTTGGAAGCCCATCGTGATGTTGATTGTTTCATAAATGATGCGATCAAGCATCAAACAGACTCTCTGACTCTATCTTCTTATAGGCTTACAGAGATCCCGGACCGTATCCGCGAATTGAAACAGTTGAAGTACCTGGAAGTCTTTGAACAGGATATCACTAGGCTTCCGCTTGCATTATTTGAGCTGGATACATTAGAAACGCTTACGTTGATGACTGCGGATCTGGAGTGTATTCCACCCGAGATCGCTAAGCTTCAGCAGCTGAAACATCTAACTATCTATTGTGGAAGTTCGGATCGCCCGGTGCTGGGATGGGCTCCCAAGGTCAAGGAGGATTTAATGCTGGATCATCTCCCACCTGAGTTAGGACAGTTGAAGCAACTGGAAACGTTAAGCGTTAGTTATACGGGGATTACAGAGCTGCCTATTGAGCTGGAGCAGCTAACAGAGCTTCATCACTTGAATATCAACGGCAATCTGATTATGGACATTCCTAGATTTTTATCCCGTATGCCTAATCTGAAGTATGTCGATGGATCGGATCAGTTTAGGAGCTGATTGGGGAATTCGGTGCTTCTTAATAGACGGAAAAATCAAAATCAGCAAGTCTCCAATCATTCGGAGACTTGCTGATTTTTTGCTTGTTACTGCTTAGATTAACGAGAAGTTTTGAAATGATGCTGTAACCGTTGTGTTCTCGTTATGCGAGGTAACGGCTAATCCAATATGTAAGGTAATATAAGGAGTTCAACAGGACAAGCGACTCGGGTTATTCTCTGAGTATATGTGACACCCTATATTTGTCTACCCTGTCACTGTAATTTGACCCCTGATATATTGTAAGCGTTAACATTAAAATGATATTAGATATTAAAACTTTTAGGGGGGCATACAAATGAAGAAATTTACGAAGGCAGCCTTAGCCGCTGCTGTATCGGTATTCATGTTAGTGGGCTGCAGCAATCAAGAAGCAGCCAATAACGAAGGCAGCACTGGGGAAAAAGTGACCTTAACGGTTTGGCATAACTGGACAGGCCAGGATGCGAAGTCGGTGACGATGCGGAAACTGTTAGCGGATTTCCAAACGGCTCATCCGGAGGTCACGCTGGAAGATGAAGGACTTCCGACCGATGGATTGAAGACTAGGCTTAGAACCGTAGCAGCCGCTGATGAAATGCCGGATCTATTCGTGATGTGGCCTGATGCTATGACCAAGGAATTCCAAAAGGGAGATCTTCTCCAGCCGATTAACGAATTTCTGGACAGTAAGCCAGAGTGGAGAGACAACTTCATTCCAAATGCGCTGGATGGTTATACGATTGATGATAACATTTATTCTGTTCCAATGAATTTAGCACCAACTTCATTTATCTTCTATAATAAACTGCTGTTTGATCAATATAAGGTGGCTATTCCTAAGACTTGGGATGAGCTTATGACAGCGATTGATACCTTTAATAAGAATGATATCATTCCCATTGCCTTAGGGAATAAGACGAATTGGGTGGCTCAGTCCACTATTTTCAGTACTCTCGCAGATCGTGTAACCGGCTCGGATTGGTTCTTAAAGGCCGTGAATCAGGATGGCGCGAAGTTTACTGATCCTGAATTCGTCAAAGCACTAACGGTTCTGCAGGACTTAGGTAAAGCAAAGGCTTTTCAGGATGGGTTCAACGGTATTGATGAAACTCAAATGATGCAGCTCTACTTCCAAGGGAAGTCGGCCATGGTTATTGATGGGGGCTGGGCATTGGCGAACCTGGTAAGCAATGCACCTAAAGAAGTACTGGATAACACGCATATTACCATTATTCCTTCTATTACTGGAGGCAAGGGTGATGCAGGCTCTACCGCAGGTGTTGTGGGAACAGGACTGGGAATTAGCAAGAAATTAACAGGTGCCAAGAAGGACGCGGCGATGGAATTGTTATATGCTCTGTCCGGTCCAGATGGACAACAGGCCACGTTGGATAGCAGTACGTTGATAAGCTATAACCTGGAGCTAGACCCAAGTAAAGCAAATCCGCTATTCGTTGAGCTGCATGAATTGATGAAGAATGTAAAGATTAGCCCAGTATATGACGCTAAATTAAGCTCTGCTGCCGTTGAAGTCACCAATAATGGTCTGCAGGAATTGCTGATGGGTGGAAAACCGGAAGATATCGCTAAGAAAATACAGGATGCACAAGCTAAGGCGCTTGGTAAATAAGATACACATTAGCATTTACAGGCCCTCCCGTAAGGGAGGGTTCACCTTTCATATAAGGGAAGTGAAACTTGATGAATACTCTGCGAAGTCGTCGTTTTATAATAATGGGTTTACTTCCGGCCATGCTGATCTATGCATTATTTGTTTTTGTACCCGTGATTTGGTCGGCATATTATGGTTTCTTCAATTGGTCTGGGATCGGAGCTTCATCATTTATTGGATTAGACAATTATGTGGAAATTGTACATGACCCAATATTCTGGCGTGCGCTGAAGAACAATTTTATTTTTGTCGGAGCAGCCGTTCTGGGCCAGGTGCCACTCGCACTTATATTAGCCATTCTGTTGAGTAAAAATAATTTCCTGCAACGGTTCTTGCGCTCGGCAATCTTCTTGCCAATGGTACTGTCTACCGTCGTCATCGGGATGATTTGGCAATATATTTACCATCCACAGATCGGCATTCTCAATTTCTTCTTAGATACATTAGGTTTGGAAAGCTGGAAGCTGCAATGGTTATCTGATGGTAAAATCGCTATTTTCGCGCTTATTCCTCCATTGATCTGGAGCTTCGTAGGTTTGTATCTCATTATCTTCATGTCTGCACTACAGAATATTCCGGGAGAAATTCATGATGCCGCCCAGCTCGATGGGGCCACTGGATTAAGGAAATTAGCCTCGATTTCACTTCCTATGATTTGGGGCACGGTACAAGTAGCATTAGTTCTCTGTATTTCAGGCAGTCTGAAATCCTTTGACCTTGTCTATATCATGACTAAAGGTGGACCGGCACATGCTACAGAACTTTTAGCCACGTATATGTATAACTCAACGTTCACCTCTTACCGTTATGGCTTTGGTAGTGCAATCTCCACAACCATTGTGCTAATCAGTCTTATATTAATCGGGTCCAGCCAATGGATTACCAGCAGAAAGCCTAAACAGTAGATCAGAGAGGAGGGACTAGCATGAATATAATGAGAACGAAAAAAGGACTTTTTTGGACGTTATTGACGGGTTATGGTATTTTTACTCTGTACCCTTTCTTCTGGCTTGTTATCAGTGCGTTTAAGACCAATGAGGATTTCTATAGCCATCCCTTCGGGCTGCCGGAGATTTGGCACTTTGATAATTTCAGTCGCGCTTGGGAAAGCTCGAAGCTTGGAACCGCTTTTATGAACTCGATGATTGTCTCCGTAGGCTCATTGATGATCACTTTATTCATTGCAGCCTTGGCCTCATTTGTTCTGGCCCGGTTTCAGTTCCGCTTGAAGGGTTGGATCATGACCTTCTTCGTGGTCGGGATGCTGATTCCCATTCATAGCACCTTGGTTCCGCTCTTTATTCTGATGAAACAAATGTCCATGCTGAATACGTATTGGGCTTTAATATTTCCATATACGGCGTTTGCTCTGCCAACGGCGATCTTTGTACTCACGGCTTACCTGAGCACTATCCCTAAAGAGATTGAAGAAGCAGCTTTTATCGATGGCACAGGCTTATGGGGGCTGTTCAGAAGGATTATTCTGCCGATATCCACACCTGCCTTGTCTACGGTTACGATCTTAAGCTTTCTACATTCGTGGAATGACTTCTCCTTTGCCTTAGTTCTTATTAATAAAACAAAACTAAAAACACTCCCTCTGGGAATAGCTAACTTTGCCGACGGGTATCAGACGGATTATGGTCTCACACTGGCAGCGATGACGATCTCCGTCATTCCCACCATTCTGATCTATCTGATATTCCAGGATCAAGTAATGAAGGGGATGACGGCAGGAGCAGTTAAAGGCTAGACTTCTGCTCTAAAGGCAGCTACCTAGAGGCGTAGAAGATGGAGGAGCAAGCACTAAATGAGACAATGGATACAGAGCTCCTTGCGACGCAAGCTGTTTATCTTAATGCTGGTTTCGATCCTGATCCCGCTGTTATTTCTAGGTAGCTTTGCTTATGTCATTTCTTTACGCATTACTGAAGACAAAACAAAGCTTGTCGGGATGGACACCTTAAGGCAGATGGATGGGAATTTACGATTCATCATCCAGGACGTCGAGAATATTTCGCTCTTCCTCATTGGAGACCGTGATATCCAGGAGTGGCTGGGTTCGTTAGACGAGGTTAGCAGTAGTAGTAGCAATAGCAGCAGCAGTAGTGGGGATATCGTAGGGATGATCACTAATCTGGCCAGCTCCAAGCCCTACATTTCTGACATTACGATCTATCCGTCTAATGAGTCAGCAGAATTATCGACTACATCCTTGTATGATTCTGATTTATCCAGTCAACTGGATATGAGCGCCGTTAAAGAGAAGGAATGGACGGGTGTATATTCGGTCCGTGATTACGCAGGAGCAAAGAATATTATTACATTCATAAGGCCGCTGCGGAGTATTCACAATTATAATTCATTAGGCTGGCTGACCATTAGTTTGGATGAAGCGGTGATCTCAGAGTATTGGTCTCAGCCACAGCTGGGGGAGGGGCAAGGTCAAGTCGCCTTGGTCAATGATAAAGGTGAAGTTCTCTCCGCTACGAATAAAAGCTGGCTGTCCAAATCCTTTGATACCTTGTATCCAGGAGCGATCCAGGGATTAAGCCAAGCCAAGTCAGGCAGCAATACCTTTGGAGAAGGCGAAGCCAAACAAACAATTCTACACTATCGCCAGCCTGATTTAAACTGGATGTTGATCGGTACGATACCGTATGACATCTATAGCTCACAGAATCGTTACATCTGGCAGCTCACCCTTATTGCCGTAGCGCTCTCAGTAGGGCTTAGTACGGGGCTGATTTTGTTTGTCGTTCAGTGGGTGACCAACCCGCTCCGCGTGCTTACGAGGCTGTTAACCCGAATTGATCCGGAACGTCCGCTGCCTATTTTTCCGAGTGCTTCAACGGATGAGATTGGAATGCTGGGTAAAAGCTACAATATGCTGGGTAAGCAAATCGCTATCTTGAAGGAACAATTGATCAGGGACGGAGTTCGGAAGAAAGAGGCTGACATTCGGGCCCTGCAAGCGCAGATTAATCCGCATTTTCTGTATAATACGTTGTCCTCGATTCACTGGATTGCGCTCATGGACGATGAGAAGCGTATTGCCGATATGGTGCAGGCGTTGAGCGATTTTCTGCGTATAAGTCTGAATAAAGGAAAAGATTATTATCCCGTCCATCAGGAATTGGCACATATCCAGAATTATGCCCAGATCCAATCGATTCGCTTTCCTGATCAATTTGAGCTGGATTTCATCATCGATGCTGAATTGAATGATAAGGTCATGCTGAAGCTTCTGTTACAGCCATTGGTGGAGAATGCAATGCTGCATGGAATTCAGAAGAAGCAGGAGAAGGGAACGATCACGGTATATCTGGAGAAAAAAGAGGGGCTGATGTGCTTTCTCATTCTTGATGATGGGATTGGCATGACTGTAGAGCGGCTGGATCAAGTGAGAAGTAACCTCATAAGTACAGAGGATATACCCCTTGAGGGGCTGGGTGGGTATGGTTTAAGGAACGTGAATGAACGTCTGATTCTTCATTATGGTCCCGAGTCACAGTTGAATATCCAGAGTCGTGTAAACCAGGGAACTCGTATCTCTTTCTCGATTCCCATCCGGGAGGGATAATATGAGAATCATGATTGTTGATGACGAAGTCATTATTAGAACAGGATTGGCCAAGGTCATTAATTGGAACGACCTAGGCTTAGAGCTGCTCGAGCCTGCCGCCTCTGCGGAAGAAGCCTTGGAGAGAATTCCTCATGAGAAACCGCATATTCTGTTGACCGATATTCAAATGACGGGGAAAAGTGGTCTGCAGCTCGCAGAGGAAGCAAGTCTGATCCTGCCTGAGCTAGAGATCATTATTTTATCGGGGTATGATGATTTCGTCTATACTCAGCAAGCCATCCGGCAGAATATCAGTGATTACATTCTGAAGACCAGTCGACCGGAAGAGATTATGAATACCGTTCTAAAGGCGAAACAACGTGTGGAGGAAAGTTGGGTCAACCACAGCCAGAATGTCATCTCAAAGTCGGACGAGAAGGATCACATGTTCCAGCGCTATGTCATTGATGGAGAATCGATTCCACTGGATAAACCGAATCAGCTGCTGTTTCTAAGTCAGATACAAAAAGAGAATGGCAACACTAGTATGCAGGTTGTCATTATAGTGGCCGAAGGCTGGGATCAGGCCAGAGGTGCTAATGCTAACTCGTTGCTGGTGTATGCTGTTCAGAATATGCTGCATGAGCTATTAACCTGTGTCACCTTGATTCAGAAGAATCGAATTGTTGTTGTCACACCTACACAGCAATGGAGCGGTGATTTCCAGCCGGATCAATTCATCTGCCACAAAATAGAACGGTTGCTGAAATGTACCCTTTATGCAGCGGCAGGAGTAGCTGTCACAGACATGAAAGAGCTGCATGAATCCTACAGGTCTGCTGATTATGCAACAGGATATCAATCCTTCCTGCCGAAGAAGAGCTGGAGCTACGAGGAGATCAGGCAACGTACAGGTGGCAAGAGTATTTGTACGCGAGAAGAAGAGCAAAGATTAGCAGTCATCCTTCTGGATAATGACGTGGTTGCGCTGAAGAATTGGGTGCAGCAGTATATTCAAGAATTAATGGATGACCCGCAGCTGACGCTTCAATCGCTAGCAGCTGCGATACAATCGGTTACGATCGTATCGCAACGCTGGTTGGATCGATTGCTGAAAATCACGGGGCGTGAGAATATGCTGAAGGACTATTCCGTGCAGCTGCAAGCCAGTATGAACAATGTTTCTAAAGATGAGCTGTTTCAACAGCTGTATAATATCATGAGAATGTACCATACGGATATTGCGGAAGGTCAAGCTGCACATATCAACAAAGCCAGAGCTTTTATTGAGGTGCATCTGGAGCATGATGTCAGTCTGCAACGTGTCGCCAAGCATATTCATGTTCATCCCAATCATCTGAGTGATGTATTTAAGAAGGAGACCGGCATTACCTTTGGCGATTTCGTCACCCGGATCAAAATGCAGCGGGCGATGGAAGTCCTAGCGGGCTCTCCTGCCAAAATCAGTGAAGTTGCCGCCCAAGTGGGGTATAGCGATGTCAAATATTTCAGTAAAATCTTTAAAAAGCATACGGGCAAAACACCCAGCGAATTTCGTGGGTCAACACCGTGTGATTCCCTTTAGGAGATGAAGAGCATGCAAATATCCGCAGCGTGGAAGCTTCAACACTTTCCAGCAGGACAAATGAAACCCTATGAATTGGCTACTCCCGGATTCGACGATCGTTTCTGGATTACTGCCAAGGTTCCAGGGGATGTTCATAGCACTCTTATCGAGCGGAATATTATTGATCATCCTTATTTCGGCCATAACGATATCAAGAGCCGCTGGATTGAAGATGAGGAATGGTGGTACCGGGGACAATTCAATTATGAGATTACAGAGAAATCAGATGAGCGGCATGAGTTGATCTTTGAAGGTCTGGATACGTTTGCAACCGTATTCGTAAATGGACTTGATCTAGGGACAACTAACAATATGCTGATGGCCCATGTCTTTGATGTTACCCGAATTATACGCAACGGCTGGAACTGTATCGCCGTGAAATTCGATCCACTCCGTATGCATCATGAACAGAAGGAGCTGTTCCAGTGGTCCTCCTATACGAAGGAACGTCCGTGGATTCGTAAAGCCGCGATGAATTTCGGCTGGGATTGGGGTCCACGAATGGTCACTGTCGGGATTTGGGGAGCGGTACGTATGGAGCGGAAGTCTGTTGCCAAGCTAGAATCTGTATTCGCCAGAACAGCAGATGCCAGCACAGATGAAGCGACTGTATTAATTGATGTAGAGGTGAAAGCCTACGCTAAACATCTCCATATAGATTGTGAGATTATCCTTGTGGATCAGGCCGGACAACGGGTGGCGGAAGACAGAATCGCGGTGGAGGGGACAACTGCAAGTGTAGATATGCTGGTGAGTGCTCCTCAGCTATGGTGGACTCATGATCTGGGGCAACCATATTTGTACGAGCTGCAAGTCAATCTGTTCGCCGATGGACAGCAGGTGGACAGCAGCCGGCAAACTCTCGGTATCCGCACCCTTGAATTAGAACTGCAGGATGAGAATGATAATCCCAGCTTTGCTTTTCTGCTAAACGGGGTCAAAATATTCGCCAAGGGCGCTAACTGGATACCTGTAGATCATTTCATCGGTTCAGCGCCGGATGCCAGGTATTGTGAGTTGATTGATTTGGCCGTCGAAGGTCATATGAATATGCTGCGGGTCTGGGCAGGCGGAATCTATGAGAAGGATGTTTTTTACAACGAATGTGATCGGCGGGGTGTACTGGTCTGGCAGGATTTTGCTTTTGCCAATGCGTTATTTCCAGACTTCAACCGGGATTTCATGGACAATGTACGTAAAGAAGTCATTTATAATGTCAGGAGATTACGTAATCACGCTTCTTTGGCGCTCTGGTGTGGGAATAATGAGATTGATTGGTTGTATGATATGAAATCCTCCAGCGGGGATATTACGTCGCCATTTTATGGCAGAAGCATCTACCATGAATTGATTCCTGAGGTGCTTGCCGAGCTGGATGATAGTCGCGCCTACTGGCCATCTTCCCCTTATGGTGGAAATGATGATAATGATCCGAACGAAGGAGACCGGCATAATTGGCAAGTCTGGCATGGTTCCGTATACCCGCGGCAATTCGGAGATCGTCCAGTGCTGGATTATAGTATTGAAGGGGTTACTTTCAAAAATTTCAAGAAAGACTTCACCTTATTTAATAGTGAATTTGGCATGCATGCGTCAGCCAATCGGTATACCTTAGAGAAAAATATACCCGCAGGCCAGTTCTATTGGGGTAGTGTGGAGATGGCCTACCGGAATAAGGATACCAATCATCAGAAGGGTATTTTGTTGATGGAGGGATACACCGGAATTCCCCAGAATATTGAGGAGTATATGAACTTCTCTATGCTGACTCAAGCTGAAGGCTTAAAATACGGCGTGGAGCATTACCGGCGAAATAAGCAACGGACTAGCGGTACCTTAATCTGGCAGTTGAATGATAGCTGGCCGGGGACAAGCTGGTCGATGATCGACTACGAACTGTTGCCAAAGGCTTCTTACTATTACGCCAAAAAGTTCTATCATCCTTTATTGATATCTATTGCGCATGAGCCGGGTGAGCCGCTCCAGGTATGGGTCGTAAACGATACATTAGACTCTTATGCGGGAAAGGTGACCTTACAAGTTATTACCTACGAGGGTGAGGAAGTGTACGCTAAGACTTGGGAGGCTAACGTCTCTAGTAATGCGGCAGTATATCTAGGAAAAATGGACGAGGCAGAGGCACTTAATGGCAATTTAGCTGAAAATGTTGTGGTAAAGGTATCAGCCGACGGATTTGCTGCCCCTGACAACCTCTATTACCTGCGTGATCAGAAGGACTTGCTAATGAAGGCTGCAGAACTTGAGGTCGTATCAGATGAGGTATCACAGACCGTGACGATAACAGCAGTGGGGACCTTGGCGCGGATGGTCAAAATCGATTTGCCGCAAGGTCGAATTCGCTTTAGTGATAATTACTTTGACCTGCTGCCTAATGAAACATGCACTATCCAGATTAGTCATCCCGAAGGGATTCCTGTTTCTTTTGCCGGTTTGAGTGTGAGTGCATTGAAGTAGGTTTATAGATTGTTAAAATGTCTAACAAACAAGCAGGTTCCTGTATGTAACAGGGGCCTGCTTGTTTGCTGTTTCATGGTTTCAATTCGCTTCACTCATACGTTCCTGGAGCAGTGCATACATAGCGTGATTATTCGTAAGAACCCTCCGAACTGTAGCGGTTTGATTCACAAACGCAGATAAGAAAAGGATGATACTGGATATTATAGGGGGACTTACCCAATTACCTCAACAATTCTGGAAGCGGGGTTACAATTAATAGTTTGACCCTGCCTCTGTAAGTGATCAACGCTGACTTCTTATGAGAAAGTTGAATTCAATACATTGAACCAGAAATATAAACCTTGCTTATTGCTAAAGTGAGTTTTTTTGGTTTCTCTATTCATGTCGAAAAATGTTTATTTCGCACTCCATCCCATCAAATATTTCTATCGGTTCATAAAAAACAATAAACATACAATATAGACAATCAAGTATATACTTTTAAATAGAGGTTCATTCGTTATATATATAAATGATCAAAGGGGCAAAGGGACGATGGCAAAGGTTACTGGATTTGAAGGTATTGTGGCTGCAGAAACGGATATTAGCTTAGTAGATGGAGAAAATGGTCGTTTGGTCTATAGAGGTTATTTAGCAAAGGATCTTGCAATTGAACAGAGTTATGAGGAAGTAGCCTATTTACTCTGGAATGGGCAGTTGCCGGAACAGGATGAATTGGAGCAGTTGCATATGCGACTGGCTAACCTGAGGAACATACCGGAATACATATGCGAGATCATTGATTTGCTCCCCCTGTCGATCTCAATGATGGGAGTATTGCAGACTGCTGTTGCAGCGCTTGGAGATGCAGCAGGAGTTGCTTGGCCACCCACACTGCAACAAGCCGAGCGTTTGACCGCAGTCCTTCCGAGTATTGTTGCTTACAGATATCGAAAATTAAACGGATTACCTATAGTAGAACCGGATGCCCAATTAGGTCATGCCGCGAATTATTTGTATATGTTAACTGGCCAACTTCCTGAAGAATCCCATAGTAAAGCACTTAATGCATATTTAATTCTGGGTATGGAACACGGGATGAATGCTTCGACATTTGCGGGTCGAGTCATTCTGTCTACCCAATCAGATATGAACGCAGCGGTATGCGGAGCTATTGGAGCAATGAAGGGCCCGCTACACGGCGGAGCTCCCTACGAAGTGATCGCTATGCTTGAGGAAATAGGCTCGAAGGATCGAGCAGAGCCCTGGATGCGTAATGCACTGGAACATGGGGCCCGTTTGATGGGATTTGGGCACCGTATTTATAAAACCAATGATCCGCGTGCAGAGGCGCTCCGGATTGTCACCTTGCAAATGACAGGGGAAGATCCCTCGTTCGAACTGGCGATTCATGTAGAGAATACCGCCATTCGTTTATTGGAAGAATTCAAGCCCGGACGTCGTCTGTTTACGAATGTGGAGTTTTATGCAGCTGCAATACTGCGTGCTGTTCAGATATCTCCAGACTTGTTTACTCCTACGTTTACTTTAGGAAGAATCGTAGGCTGGACTGCCCATATTCTGGAGCAAGCCAGTGTTAATCGCATTTTCCGGCCTGAATCTGTGTACACTGGACCTATGCCTGCAGCTGACTTAAGCGTAATCTAGTAATTTTCCTTTATTAAAAAAGACAATCCAGTGTTGAAATACAACATTTGGACTGTCTTTTTTGTGTTATGAGGATTTGCTTCAAGCTACAATACCATTAGCTGAACAGCAAGGTCTGAATAGCGTGAGCAGGAATAGTAGTCTCTGCCACCTGTCCCTGACAATTCAGTGTGAATGGCATCAGGTTGTCAGTCCGATTCATCACGATGACGGCAATCGTTCCGTCAGTGTTGCGGAAAGCGGTTGTTTCCAGCTTATCGGTATATTTGGAGCTGCCGATCCGTTTGGCTCCTGGACGAATGTATTTACTGAAATGTCCGATATAATAAAATGAGCTCTCAAAGATGACCTCATCATTTTTGGTATCGCCGATGATTGGAGCATCGCAATAATTGCCTACATGGTTAGGACCGCCTTGTTCATCAAGCACGATATTCCAGTCCGTCCAGCTAGACATCCAGTTGTTCAGGTTGCCGATAATATCATGACCATAACGTTCACCTGTGTTCCAGGACCCGAGATGTACGCCCCCTTCTTGACAGCCTTCACTGAAGAATAGGTGCTTGTCGGGGAAGCGTTCATGTACGGCAGACAGCGCTTCAAAGTGATCACCGGAATACCAGTGAAAGCAAATACCCCAAATGTATTTGGAGGCTGCTGCATCCTCGAATGCCGTCTTCGCATGGGCGTATACCCGCTCTTTATTATGATCCCAGATCATGATCTTCACGTGGGCTAAGTTCGCTTCTTCCAGAGCAGGGCCCAAGTAATCACGGACAAAATCCTTCTCTTCTTCAGCGGTATAAATGCAGGAATCCCATATTTGAGCAGCTTTAGCTTCATTCTGCACACTCACTGCCCAGATATCAATACCAGCTTCTGCATAGGATTGAATATATTTAACGAACAACTTCGCCCAAGCTTCCCGATATTCCGGCTTAAGCTTACCACCGTTGTTCATTTCACCGTTTGTCTTCATCCAAGCCGGTGGACTCCATGGGGAAGAGAACAAACGGAAATTCTCACCTACTGCGGCCGCTGCCTGCTTGATCAGTGGAATAATCGATTCTTGATCCCGTGAGATATTAAACGAGCGTAGCTGTGGGTCTTCATCCTCAACATAAGAATAATTACCTAACGAGAAATCGCAGCTCTGGATATGTGAGCGGCATAGGGTATAGCCGATCCCGTGCTCAGGATGAAAATAAGCATCGATAATTTCTTTCTGTTTTGCTTCACTAAGCTTGGCTAGGGTTACGGCCGAGGCCTCAGTAAGTGCACCGCCGAAGCCTTCAATTTCTTGATATTCCAAATCATCATAAATATTGATGAGTTCCATTTCCTTCTCTGCAGAATCGGGGCTGAAAGTTAGCGATTCTAACTCTGTTAAGCGGTCTCCAGTATCTTTTGCTGTTTGAATTACGCGAATGTTTCCTTTATTCATAGCGGTTGATAGCCTCCTAAGCATATTCTTCTATTTTCTATTATAGAAGGAATTCCGTTGTTCTTTGAAGAAACAATATGGCTAACAACCTCAACAATCTGGTCATAACCTTAAAAGGAGAAGAGGATCTGTAATGGAAAGAAACAATGTTCATATTCATCTCAGTGCCTTTTCCCGCCATATTCAGCCTTTTCGGCAACCTTTTCGAAATGGTCTGGATACCTATATTATCCGACTTCAAGCGGAAGGCGAATCTGAAGCCCTGATTGAAGACCGCATGGTTACTATTCTGCCCGGAGATTTACTATTATTCCGTCCTGGCGAAATCTATGATCTGCGGATAGGGGAGAAGGAAAGTCCGTTGGGATTTAGCGCGGATTATTATGTTATGTGCACAGGTGAGTGGGTTGACCGCTGGTGGAACGAGCGGGACAGACCCAAGAAAGTGAGAATTGCGGATGATGGTAAGCTTCAGAGTATTTGGCAGCAGCTCATTCTGGAGAAAAGAAGGCTCGATGGCGGCAGCACCGACATTCTGGAACTTTTGTTCAAAGCATTATGTTTACTGCTGGATCGGGCTATTGAAGAAGCACCGGCAACTTCGTCCACATCGCTGCTCCTGGCACTCAAGATGAAGAGCTATATCGAGGAGCATGCCACAGCAGTCATCAGGCTGGAGGAGGTTGCCAAACATACAGGCATTAGTGTGACTAGGGCAGTCCATTTATTCAAAGCCCAGTTCGGGTACTCGATTATGCAATATGCAGGACAGATTCGGCTGGCAATGGCGCTGCGGTTAATGGACAACAGCAACTATACATTGGAGCGGATCGCGGAGGAAACAGGTTTCGGCAGCTATACTTATTTTCACCGCGTATTCAGGGAACGGTATGGAGTGGCGCCAGGGGTATACCGCAAGAGTAGATAAGGGTACAAAAAAAGCCCGCAGAACATATAGATGTGTCTGCAGACCTTGATAACATTATTGGCTTGGTGCAGCTTGTCCAGTGCTATCTAGGAGTAGATTGGGTTCGCTGTTTCTAATAAAATCAAGCACTTTGTCGAAGATAATCCGGTGTCCTTCTTTATTGGGATGGATTCCGTCCAAACAGATAAACTTGGTGTAATCCGGATGTTGGAGGAATGCACCCCTAACATCAATAATTTTTGTTTTGGTACTCTCTGCGACCTTGATAATGGTGGAGTTATATCTTTCCTGCCACCAATAGATTTTGGTCACACTCCCTAGGAACTTCAAGATATTCACTTCAGAAGCCGGATTATTCTGGCTAACCCATTTGAAATAACTATCGGCATCCAGAGGAGGGAGACTCATAAGGATCGGCATGATCTGCTGTTTTTTTAGAAAATCAATCATATCTAGCAGCATCTTCTCGAATGTGGAAAAATCTGTCTTGGGGCTATGCTCTGCATCAGGGTTGTCTACAATATCTGCCCAAATGAAATCACAATCATTTCCGCCGTATTCGATAAGAACCACATCGGGTTTCTCTTTTAGAACATCTCTTTTCAGATTGCTTAGGCCTTTCATCAGCGTGTTGCCGAATCGGGCTGTATTGCGCAGCGCACCCTTCAGTTTACCTTGGAGGAGAGAGACATAGTTGTCTTCCAAGATCACATATTTGCTTCTGGCTTCATCATACACAACACCTTTGGAAATGGAATCTCCACTTACCATATATTTGAACTCCAAGCTTACAGATTCCTGATCCGTTTCATTCATATTCATTACCTCACCTCCGGCATATTTATTATTGATAGTAACAGTTTAAACTATTCATTAACGAAATGCAGTGCAGAATGCACGGAAGTTTGTAAAAAAGCAAAGGATACAGTAATTAGCTTGTGGTAATAATGCTGATTAATCTCTGCTCCAGGATATTAACACTATTATTCCAGGTCCAATTTACAGCATCACGTTCTCCTTGCTCAGCCAATTTATTTTTTAGAGCGGTGTTCTTAATTAGGCGAATTACATCTTCGGCAAGCCTATTCTCATATCGGTAAGAAAGCAGGCAGTTCTTTTCATGCCGGGCATATTCCAAATTTCCTCCAGCATAAATAGAGACCAGTGTTGCACCACAGCTCATCGCTTCGAGTCCTGGTAAAGATCCGGTATCAAATATACTGGAGCTCACAAAAATATCTGCCCCATTGTAATGAAAGTTGAGCTCTTGATCATTCTGTGGCGTGAAGAAGCGGAATCTTCCGGTAGCTTTAATGGATTGCAAGGTCACTGAAGTGTAGAATTCCTCTGGTGGACATATGAAATTTATATTTACTTTGGGATATTGCGCTTTGACAAGCTCTAACTGCTGTATGAGATAGTCCTGATCCCGGTGATGCGAGAATCCCTCTTCAACCTTTCTTAAGATAGCAGTAATATTTAAGGGTTCCTGAAGGCTCTCCCGGATATGCAAGTTTTTAAAGGAGGCGCTAACCCCTACCGGAACAATGCTTCCGCTTATCCCGTGATTTAATCTGACCAGCTCCTGTTGCCAACGTGAAAGAACGATCAGATGTTTGGTTATATGATAGGAAGGGAAGGATATTTCATTGTTCGGCAAAAAAAGCGGTTCGTAACATAAGGAAAGTCTCACGTGAATTCCTTTTCCATTATTGCTGGCTGCCTGAGCTACAGGAACTGTTGTATAGAAGTTGGAAACAATGATATCTGCGAGAGGGAAATCCTGTTCGCGAAGTAGGGTATGTGGGGTGCGAAGCACACTTGAATGAACGTCATAAGAGATAACACCCTCCAGCGGCATTAGAATGATGACTTGATGGCCCTTTGCAGTAAGTCCATTGGTGAGTTCTACCAGCATTCGTTGTGCTCCACCGAGGCACAAGGTAAGAATGGGGAATGTTAACTTCAACTTATGATCGCATCCCTTCTAATAAGTAAGTGTCATATATTAATTAAGCATTTTGTTTACTATTTTATTCAAAGATCAATATAATGTGCTTTTTCAATCAGCATAAAAAACCCTGGCTATATGGATGATCTATCCATAAACCAGGGTCTGTATTTTTATATAGAACTGAGTCTTTGCAGTAAATGAACCGTCTCATTGATCTCATACCCAGCAATGTCCTCCAATGACACATCGATCATCGGTTTATGCTTCTGTAACTTGGTCAGGAAAGCTTGCGTATGGAAGAGTCCCCGGCCTGCCTTGCCATGGCGTATCTTGTTCTTTTCCGTATAAATATCTTTCAGGTGTGCGACGATGATCCGATCGCCAAACAGCTTCAAGGAGCTGTCAACGATTTCATCCTGTAACTGGATATTATCTCCAATATAATTAACGGGATCAAAGACTACACCAATCGAGGTAGAAGGAACCTCGTCCAGTATGCGACGCATTTTCTCCGGTGTGGAAAGCGTATGGCTGAAGACACCCTCAAGGCCTAGAAAGACGCCACATTTCTCCGCCTCTTCGGCCAATTCTTTCACGGTTTCTTTTAGTGCTTCCCAGCCTATCTCCTCGTAACGGTAGGGATCATATTCTTTAAAAGTGGTCAGTGCTCCCGTCTCAGTAGCAACCATGGGTGCGCCGAATTGGCGGGCATAACGAAGATGCTCCTTAAAACGATCAATTTCTATTCTCCGGGTCGCCGGATCGGGATGAATAGGGTTGATATAGCAGCCGAGCACACCAATTCGAATACCTGCTTTATCGAATTGCTCTCCAACATAGCTGGCTAGGCCAGGACTAAGCTTGCCGGGAGAAGTGTCAATGTCCTGTATCGCCTTGGACAGCGCCAGCTGCACAAAGCTGATATCATAACTCTGAAGTGCCGCTGTTAATTGCATGAGGGGCAAGCAGCCAACTGTATGTGCTAAAGTTCCGTATCTGATGGTTTACATCTCCTTTTGGATTTGATTCGTAAGTATTGATATTAATAATAATAACGCTTTCAAAAGCTGGCAAGGATAAGATCTCTTGTGTGGCTTCAATCCCAGACTTGTAAGGCATTTGGATATCCATGAGAATGACATCGGGACGGCCATGTCAACAGCATCATTCCCGTCGGAGGCTTTGCCTGCCAACACCATATCTCTTTGCAATCCTATCACATACCCAAGCCCTTGCCGAATCACCTTCTGATCGTCAGCTAGCAAAACTGCGGGACGGACGCTGGTATTATCGTCCAAACCCGTGGATTGGCAGCATCCTCACAGTTATATTCTTGGGGCGTATAATTTATCGTTTTTATGAGATTTACACAGTGGACAAAGTCGGCGGATTCCAATATATGGTCAACGACTGGGCGCCGGACTTCTGAGGGGGAGTGCTTTCCCAAATTACAGCAGCATTCCACCAGCGGCCCCTGCGAGAACGACCACCCAAGGGGGAAGCTTCCAGAATACAAGCAGGATAAACAGCAGGGCTGCCAGCGCGAAATCCGCAGGTTGCACAATGGCTGTAATCCAAAGGGGATCATATAGAGCGGCTAATAGCAGTCCTACGACAGCAGCGTTAACTCCGGTGAGTGCACCTTGAATTTTGGGGCTGTTTCTCAGGCTGTTCCAAAAGGGCAGAGTACCAGCTACAAGGAGAAAGGCTGGCAGGAAGATCGCAATAACAGCTATCGCAGCCCCTGATATTCCTCCAGCCATGGCTCCAAGATAACCAGCAAAAGTAAACAGAGGTCCCGGGACTGCTTGGGTTGCACCGTATCCTGCCAGGAAATCGGCCTTACTTACCCAACCCGTTGGGACGACTTCCCGTTCAAGTAGCGGCAGCACAACATGACCTCCACCAAATACTAGCGAGCCAGATCTGTAAAAGCTATCAAACAAGGCTATCCCTTCACTTTGTCCCCATTCTCTGAGAAGAGGAAGTGCCAGTAGGAGAGCCACATATATCAAGAGACAGCTGATGGCAAAGCTCCTGCTAACGGCAATAGGTAGCTGAGGGGCTTGCTCCACCTTTACGCTGCGGTAAAACCATACCCCGACCACTCCAGCCACAAGTATAAGCAAGAGCTGGCTATAAGCAGTTTGCCAAAGTAAAGAAAGGCCAGCGACGATTACCGCGATGGTGATCCGATTACGATCCGGCGTCAACTTCTGGCCCATGCCCAGGATGGCCTGGGATACTATGGCTACTGCAACGATTTTGAGTCCATGAATCCAGCCAGCGTTGCCGATATCGAAGCCTTTCAGCAAGAAGGCGAAAGCTACTAAAGCTATGACGGAGGGAAGTGTGAAGCCTATCCAGGCGACAATTCCGCCCCATATTCCCGCTCTGATCAACCCGATACCAATCCCGACCTGACTGCTTGCCGGACCCGGCAGGAATTGACAAAGGGCAACTAGGTCAGCGTAACTTCGTTCATCCATCCATTTTCGCCGCCGAATATATTCATTATGAAAATAACCTAGGTGCGCAATCGGTCCCCCAAATGAGCTTAATCCAAGCTTTGTAGATACACTCAGCACCTCTAGAAGGGCGGAGATTTTGCTTCTTTTCTTGTGCTGTTCCTCTTGCCGCTTCGCTTCCATCTCCATTGATTGCTCCCTTTTCCGAAAAAAAACTAAGTTCGCTTATATCTTAAGCTGTTGATTCCGCGCATTACAACCCTTTTACAGAAGTTTTACAAAAGGCGACATAAGTTAACAAAGCCTGCAACGGTTAAGAAACGCGCGTTAGAATAGGAGGTTTTGTTCACAAACTAGCGTCAAATCATGCTGGGCGTGTAATATAGAGTATAATGGTTTTCATCCATTTCATCTGAAATTATCTGGAGGCCTTCCCTAATGAAGCATAATGAGGACAAGAACACTGTAGAACTTGCAGTGGGGAATTTAGAATACAACACAGCAAATGAGGAGCTTGTCACAGCAAACTTCTGGACTAAAACGAAGAGATTTGCCGGAAAAATCCCCTTCACCAAAGATGCTATCGCCATGTATTATTGTGCGGTAGATGCCAAAACACCTTTATGGGCCAAAGGCATAGCCTTTGGTGCGCTAGCCTATTTTATTTCCCCTGTGGATGCAATTCCCGATGTACTGATCGGCTTAGGCTTTACAGATGACGCTGCGGTTATTGCCGCAGGTATTAGAGCGTTGTCAGGCCAGGTAACGGATCAACACAAAGAGAAGTCAGAAGCTTTCTTCAATGGAAAAAAATAACGGTACAGCGTTAGCCTATAGCGTGCTATCTGTTACATCCAAGCAGCTTTCTGCGGAAAGCTGCTTTGTTTTGTACACTTCGCCCCAGTCCCTCATAAGCTTAATGATCGGAATCAGCGAACCACCCCATCCTCTTCCAACTCCCGCAGCTGTAAAGTTAGCATACGCTGGGTAATGCTGGGGCATATGCGGCGGAATTCGTTAAATCGCTTCGTACCCTCCATTAGGTGAAACAAGATAACTCCCTTCCATTTGCCCCCGATAACATCTAAAGTAAATTCTACTGGGCAAGCTAGGCCATTTTCCTCTGTGGCATTCTCTCCAAATCCGCCTTTTCGATTGCGCATCACGCTTCCACTCCTATAGTATCAATTGGTATACAAGTTGTTCTAATATTAAGCTTGAGATCGACAAATTTGCTATGCGTCAAGAAACGCCAAGAAAGGGTGTACGAATCATGGAAAATTTATCTCCAATCCAGCAAGAAATATTATCTGCCTTCCATTTTAGACACGCTACTAAAGAATTTGACAGCCATAAAAAAATCAGCGATACCGACTTCCAATTTATTCTGGAAACCGGACGCCTGTCACCAAGCTCCTTCGGCTTTGAGCCTTGGCGATTTGTAATTGTGCAAAGTCCAGAGATTCGCGAGAAGCTGCGCCCGTACGCAAGGGGAGCCAACAAACAGCTTTCGAGCGCCAGTCATTTTATGCTTATTCTCGCCAGATTACCTAAAGACATGCTTGCTGCCTCCGAGTATATCAAAGGTATGATGGAGAATGTTCAGCAATTGCCTCCAGAGGCTGCAGAGGGAAAAGGAAAAGTCTATGACGCCTTTCTGAAGACGGGCTTCCGGCTGCAAGAGAATGAACGGGCCATGTTCGAGTGGGGCTGCCGCCAGACCTATCTAGCCCTCGGCAATATGATGACGGCCGCAGCTATGATCGGCATTGACTCTTGCCCGATGGAGGGCTTTGATAAGGCAGAGATTGAGCGAGTACTGGCTGAAGAAGGAATTATGGATGTCGAACATTTCGGGATCGCTTGTATGGTGGCTTTCGGGTATCGTCTGCATGAGCCGCTCAGCAAAACACGGCAAACGGCGGATCAAGTGGTTCAGTGGATATAAGCAATGAAAGTGGCTGGCTTCTTATTTATTGGAAGCTGGCTTTTTTCATACAACTCTCGAAAAATTATTGAAACTTTCATGAAAATTCTGTTACGCTAATAGAGTACAGCTTTTATTGGCTCTATTAATTTCATACTGAAGGGATTCTGGCTCATGAAAATCTTGGTCATCATTGTCCAAGTCGCGCTCTTGTATCTATTTTACATGGTTGGCGACTATCTGCAAAAGCTGCTGCATCTCCCGGTTCCGGGGAGTATTGTTGGCTTAATCCTGCTGTTTATTTTACTGATCTTTCGAATTGTGCCTGTAAAATGGATCGAAAATGGGTCTATCACTATTTTATCGTATCTCCCGTTATTTTTTATTCCGGCGACAGCCGGAATTGTGAACCATTTAGATATTTTTAATGGTAGAGGTTTAGTATTAATTCTTATCCTTATCGTAAGCACGATATTGACGATGGTAACAGCGGCGCATTCCAGTCAGTGGCTGGAAGGATGGAGCAGTAGTAGAAGCGTCCGCAGCAGTATAAAAGAGAAGGGGAAGGAATTATAATGTTTTTTACCGCAGTCGGAATTATTCTGCTTAATGTGACTATTTATTTGATCATGTCCGTGATCTACAGACGTTATCGTATCCCTGTACTGATGCCAGCACTTACTGCTACTGCCATCGTGGTCAGTCTGCTTCTCTATTTTCACATCTCTTATGACACATATATGATTGGCGGCCAATGGATCAATCGCTTACTTGGGCCTGCAGTAGTGTCGTTAGCTTATCCTTTATATAAACAACGCAATGTGCTGGTGGAGAACTTTCCTGCCATTGTGGGAGGTGCTGTCACGGGTCTGCTCGTTGGGATGTTTAGCGGTCTGCTGCTAGCGGCCGGATTGGGATTCTCGAAATTGTACGTACTCTCCGTATTGCCTAAATCGATCACAACCCCTGTAGCCATACAGATCTCCAGCAGCCTCGGCGGTGATTCTTCCTTAACATCTGTCTTTGTAATGATTGCCGGGTTTACAGGCGCTATTGGCGGACCCTATATCATTAAGCTGTTCAGAATTAAAAGTGAAGTGGGAATCGGGATTGGAATGGGTACGGCCTCCCATGCTCTCGGTACAGCGAAAGCGCTGGAATATGGAGAACGCTCCGTTTCCATGAGCTCAGTAGCGATGACGGTATGTGCCATCGTGGGTTCCATAATCGGGCCACTAGTGGCCTGGATCATGTACCAGTAGTGCAACAAAATAGATTGTCACAACCATAACATTTCATGTATTGTTAAAATATGGTATTCATCTTTTGACATGAGGAAGTGATGGTTATGAAGAAGCTGCTGTATTGGAGTATAGCTATCCTGGTCTTAACCGGGTTGATTGTCTATGGCTTTAGAAGCGCCCCAAAGGTGATTCGTCTGGATCGCCAAATCGAAGTCACTGCGTATAAATTACAGGATACAAGTTTTGCGAAGCCGGTGAAGATTGCCTTGAAGGGTGCTTTTGACGAAAAGTCGGAGTCGTATTTGGGTGAGATGAGGATTAATGGGATACAGTATACTAACTGCAGTTTGTCTCCGGAATTGGGATTCATGTACTGTGCACTAGAAGGCAGAAGGCTTCCATTTCCAGGGCAAGTCTATGCGAATAAAGACTTCAGTCAATGGAGTCTTGCGGTTCAGCAGTCGTATCAACCAAACGATACCAAAAATGATCTGTATAACAGTCTCAATCAAGGGAGTACTACTCACGACACCATCATCATTAGTATTCCGGCAAAGGGCTGGGAAGCTGCTGTTGAATTATACCAACGGCTGCAAAATGACTGGGTGGATAAACTTTAACATATGCGCAGATAGTATCTTGAGTCCATGTTTGTAATATACCCTAACGGGTAACTATAACTAAGGAACAAGAATTGTAAAGCGTATGAAGGAGGACTCCACATGGCAGATCATATTCAAGACGAAGCTCAAATCCGTAACAAGCAAAATAAAGATGGTGATTCATTAGCGGAGCAAAAGAAGATGGAAAATGGTGTAGATATTGAGCCAGAAGCAGACGCATGGATGGCCAAGCCTGCAGACACCGCACATCCAGACCCGCTTCCCAAGAATCAGAAATAAATAAATGAATGAAATATTAGGCTGTCCTTAGCGGGCAGTCTTTTTTTATGTTAAATAATGTATACTGGAAAGAGGTACAACCTTAACACGTCTTATTCCCCAAGATCATCGCAGAACTCTCAGGACTGACAGCAATTTATTGCGAGGAGGAAATGGAATGCGAAGTCGGAACGAGAACGGCCGGTATCGGCAAAAACGCGGAAGTGCCCTCATGGAAAATCTCGAAAAGAAATACGGCTCAGACTTTGGCGTGCGTAGTGAAATGAAGCTGGAGACGCTGAAAAGACAACAAGGCGATCACTTGTTGCCGCTGAATCTAAAGGAACAGCTTAAAGAATAGAAGCACGGGCAAATTCTTGTCCCGGTGTGAGGGGGATTATTTTGAACCAATCATTAACAGAGATTTTAATTCGTAATTTCCAAAATGAAGATATGCCTTTGTTAGGTGTATTGCATCAAACAGTAACTGCGAAAGAAAATACAATCTTTTGGTGGGTCGGAGACGAAGATAATTGGGGTAACGTTTATTGTGCGTTTGAAAATGGGAAAATGATCGCAAAGGGTCAGGTTAGTATAATTAACGTTGTCCCTTCAGGTCTTTTAAAAGAAAACAATCACTCCATATATGTTAATCTTAAAGCCATTCCCGAAAGAGAAAGTGACATTGATTTGCTCGATAAAGTCTATCAATATCTTTACTTAAGAGCAATTGAATTAAAAGAGACCCTACCTAAAGAATATGGAACAATACTTTGTGTGGGTAACGATTCGACAGAAACAGCAAACAATGAGTTTTTTATCCAAAAAGGGTATCATCATCTGGATAGTTTGTTTAGCATGAATCGAGACTTGAATGAACCCATTTCCGAGTTAAAGCTACGAGAAGGATTTCAATATTCATATTGGAAGATGGAGACATCTCCCGAGGAAAGGGATTACCTAGATATTGAAGCTGAAATTTGGCCTGACACTCCATTAGGGCTGAATAGATTGTCTGAATACAAAAAGCACTTATTATGGACATCCATGGTAATACGACAGGCAGACACCCTTCTTGGCGGATTGATGGCATGGCAAGAAGAAGATCATGGTGTAATAGAAGATGTTTTTGTTCGTGAACCATGGAGAAAGCTCGGCATTGCCAAGTATTTGCTTACAGAAGCTTTGAGATATCTAAAGTCAAATCAACTTCAATACGCTAACCTCATGGTATTGACTACTAATAAATCCGCCTTGTCGTTATACGAATCGGTTGGATTCTATACGGATAAAGAAGAGATAAGGTACTTTACAAAACTTAATTAGGTAACAATGAGAGGGGTTCGCCACCCCTCTTTACTATTTTCGCGAACAGCATCCGTTTCTGTTTCCCCGCATATCTCCTGTCAAACTAAGGCATAATATGTCCCGACATACCTGATGCCAATACTGACAACCGGGAGGCGGGACATATTTTGATTACACCAGAAATTTCACTGGATGGTTTCATGCCGTTTGCTGTTGCCAGCCAATACTTCTTTTATTTTATGATCTATTCTTTCTTGGGCTGGGTGCTGGAGGGAACCTATAACTTGTACAGCACTGGAGCCTTTCGTAAGGAAGGATTTCTAAAAGGGCCATTTAAACCGATGTACGGTTTTGCACCACTTCTGCTGCTCCTCGCAATGAATCTGGAAGTACCGCTTCCGCTATTTCTTTTGCTTACGTTAGTGATTCCTTCTACGGTTGAATATGTCAGCGGTTGGCTGCTGAAGACGCTGTTCCATAAGCAATGGTGGGATTACTCAAGCATGTCTCATCAGCTGCAGGGTCATATCTGTCTACGCTTTTCTATGTATTGGTGGTTACTCGCCACGGCCTGCCTGTATGTGATTCAACCACTCTTGGAGCTTTTATATCGTAGTGTTGAGACGATGTGGGGGTCAGTGCTGCCTGCGGTAGCTCTATTTGCGACAGCCGATCTGTTATGGACCTGCTGGACCCGTCGCCGGGGCGAGAAAGCACTGGAGCTTAGTGAAGGATGAGGATGAGGCTGATGAAAGCTTTCGTCTGAAAAGAGAAATAGCTAACACCTCCTAATGATTCGGTAATAAACGACTTCAATGCCTCATATTCTGAAAGTGGGGAACGAAGCAGCATCCTTGGGAGAGGAAATGCCGTCCGAAGAGCCATCCTTCAATTGGGAATGGAGGCGGACGCAGATGAGTACTGATCAGCTCATAGCATTGCTCGTTCTTGTCATTATGATTATACAGTTAGCTAACCCCAAGGGGAAATCCTAAGGGACGTGCCTGAATCTGCCTTCGAACTCAGAATTTCTTGAGTTCGAAGGCGTTTTTTTGTTGTATATTGTAAAGGATAGCGTTTTTTTGAAATCCATGACATGTATTCAGCCGGCAAAGAATATAGTGGGATTTTGAAGGAAAACTTGTAGCGTTCAATGGAATTCAAGTTGAATAAGCAGCATAATAATCAACAATAACAATAAAGGATGATGAACATGCCAATGTCTGCCTATTATCGGGATCTGCGAGAAAAAGTCGGCTCTGAGCTGTTAATGATTCCAGCGGTAGCTGCGATCATAAGAAACGCTGAGGAAGAAATTTTATTCATCCGTAAACCGGGTGAAACGCTTTGGGGTTTGCCCGCTGGAGCGATTGAACCGGGAGAGACCCCATCAAGAGCTGTACGGCGAGAAGTATATGAAGAAACGGGATTATTGGTTAATCCTGTGGGGATATTAGGTACTTTTGGCGGTGAGAAATATAAATATGAATACAGCAATGGGCATCAGGTGGAGTATTTGACGGTTGTTTTTGAGTGCTCCATTGTCAAAGGAACACTTAGAGGAGTGGATGAGGAGGTGGAGGAGCTTAAGTTTTTTAAGGAGAATGAACGCCCTAAGCTTGCCATTCCTTATCCACCGGAACTATTCATCAAAGATCCGGGTATGTTAAGGAGCATGTATGAGTGATATGAATACGTATATTTATATGGTCAGACATGCAGTTTCGCCTTTTGTGCTGGGGGATGAGCGGAATCGGGGACTCTCCGAGCAGGGAATAGCGGACGCTCTCCGGATCAAGGAGCTTTTGGCGAAGGAAAAAATTACCCATTTTGTCTCTAGCCCCTATAGAAGAGCAATCGATACGCTAAAATATCTAGCCGAAGCATCTCAGCAGGAGATTGTGATCTATGAGGAGCTGAGAGAACGAAATATCGGTAGTACGGAGATCGAGATGAACATGCAAGAGATCCTGCAAGGTATTCGGACATCCTTCACGGACAAGCATTTTAAAATGCTGGGTGGAGAAAGCACCTTGGAAGCGCAGGAGCGCGCCATTCCCATTGTGAATCAGCTACTTGAGCAGCACAAAGGCGATACAATTGCTATAGGCACTCACGGAAATATTATGACGCTTATTTTGAACTATTTTGATGAAGTCTATGATTATGAATTCTTTGAGCAAACCTCGAAACCGGATATTTATAAGCTGGAATTTCATGAAATGGAACTTGTTAATGTTGAGCGGCTGTGGAGCTGAGGAGGAACTGGAAATGCGGCTCTTCTTAAAATTAAACGCGATCAGCGCCTTATACGGACTATTGTTCTTCATCGAAATAGAGCTTGTAGCGAATATTTACCGCATTAGCAGGGTTACAGGTTGGGACATAAATAGGGTCGATAAAATAGTGTTTATTCTCAATATTGCAATTTTTATTTTATCTACAGTTTTGTTCGTTTATGTTACATATAATTATATGAATGGAATGAATCTAAGATACTTTTCCGCAATTATGTGGTTCCCATATTTAGCTCTGTATATTTATGTGCTGTCATCTTGTTTTCCTATTACCGATCCAGGAGAACAGCCAAGCCATGGATTGGGTATTATAGGTATGGGTGCGCTCATAATCTATCCATTCTATATCGTATTTATCAATATGTTCGGATTTACTGAGGGCAAGTCAAACTCTGGATAGAGGTTGAAACACGAATGAGACATTTGAGATCTATAGTTTATATCTGCATCTTTCTTATTGTGATTGTGTTAGGGATTGGTTCGAGAGCTTTCGCTGACCAGCTACCTTTGTTTGTGTCCAGAAACTTTGGAGACGCGTTATGGGGAAGCATGGTTTATTTCGGGTTTCGAGTACTGTTCACTGAGCAAAAGAAGCTGCACTCCCTCGTCCTAAGCTTGATATTCAGCTTTGCTATTGAATTTAGTCAGCTTTATCAAGAGGATTGGATAAATAACTTACGATCCACTTTCTTGGGAGGATTGATTCTGGGAAAAGGCTTCTTGTGGGTAGATCTTCTCAGGTATACGGTGGGTATTGGTGTGTCCTATATTCTGGATTTGTGTTTCTGGCGTTGGAATGTAAACCGGCAGATGGGGAAGAGGTATCCCTGATCTGCTGGTTTATTCTATATAATTTAGAGCATAAGCAGACGCCATGGCTAAGGTATCTGCTTATTTGTGTAGAAGAACATATAACTAATTATGGATTTTATGGGATATAAAATGTATATTTAACTGATCCTGCACAACAATTCATTGGAGATGATAGAATTGATGACGAATAGTTTAATAGTAGTGTGCCTGCTTACGATGATTATTCATACCGCTGAGACCTTATCTTATTCCGTTCGCTATGCCGGAGTGAAGCTGAATAAGATTGCGATCGCATTGTCTCTAACTGGCATTATCGTGTTGGTATCCAGAACCGCAAATATGATCCAAGCTCCACTTACAGCAAAATTCGTCGATTACGCTAAGGTAGATCAGGGCTTTCCGCTGCTCAACTATTTTAGGATTATTCTACTAGCTTCTTCTTTAGGTACCTTAATAGCGATTGCTCTTTTTCCTACCTTTGTGGGCTTATTCGAAAGAGTCATTTCTAAGTTGGAGGTAGAAGGCTCTATACCTAAACTGCTTACAAGCGTTACTATAAGCCAGCTGAAAAACACCAGGAAATACATACGCAAACCGAAAATGAGACTTTATAATATCAGATACTTGGGGATACCTAAACGATTCCTTGTCATGAATATATTTGTTACGGCATTCTACACGGTTGGTGTATTATCCTCACTATACGCAGCTCATTTAGTACCCCATTTGAGCACAACCGCATCTCAAGCCTCAGGGATGATTAACGGCATAGCAACGATATTGCTAACCATATTCATCGATCCACAGTTAGGCATCATCACCCATAAGGCTACCGAGAATGTGGCGTACCGTGATCAGCTGGGGAAAATTTACATGTTATTAATGGGCTCCCGATTTCTCGGCACACTTCTCGGTCAGCTAGTATTTGTTCCGGCAGCCCATTTAATTATTATGTTGGTGAAGCTTATCTAAAGTCCTTACGAAAATAATGCGAACTCCTACTTCGGCAGCTTGGATACTGCCGTACGGAGGGCAATGGCAATGGTCTGCTCCCAGCTATAAAGAGTCTGCTGCATCGTATGAATCTTGTTCATTTGCGAGTAAGATAACTTCAGCTCTGCAGCTGCCGTGATCGCATTTCCTTGCTTAACAGCTGCTTTATAACGAGCATCTGCTTCCGAACGGGATTTCTGAGCAGCGGAGAGATTCTTGTTCTCGGCTACAATCTGCTTCTTAATGGTTGCAACTGGTGCTAAAGCATCCTTGGCAGGTTTCGTCTTAGCGGCGTATTCCTTCCGGGCAGCGGCCAGTGCATCCACCTTTGCCTTCACCTCAGTCCGGGCAGTGGTTACAGCGGATTTCAGCTTATTGCGCTTCAGATCATACAGCGTCGCGGCCTTAGCGTCGCCTGCTTTCTTGGCGGCAGTATACTGCTTGCTAAGTGCTGAATACTGCTCCAGCAGTGGGGCATGCTTCTTGCGGACCGCCTCAGATTCGGTCTTCAAGCGGCTTAACAGAGCTTGATCAACGGTGAGAAGTTGCGCATTTACTGCTTTTAGGTTGTCGTTGTTCTCTTTGCGGAGCTTCTGGATCTTCAGGCTATCCGCCTTGATGATCCCCTGCAGAGTCGTATACTCGCCATGAATAGCATTAATGTCATCGAGTGCGTTATCCCAATCAGAGGCTGCATGAACTTGTGAGACATTAGTGGTGAGGAGTATGAACAAAATAACGATTTCTACAAACCCTCGCCAATAGCTCGCTTTGTGAATGGTCTTGGTACTTCCGTACTTCCGTACATAGTTAATCATTTGCCTCAGCTCCTATCTGAAATAAGTAATATACACACAAAAAAGCACCTCCAAGATAGGCATAAATGCCTGTCTTGCGAGGTGCTTCGCCCGCAAAAGCATGTGTAATTGCATTTACTATAGCTTGAAATTAATGGATAGTCAATCCTAAATAGAACATTAGTTTGCATTTTAAAAGGATGGAATGTTCTTATGAGCAGAAATCTAGTAGAATGCTAGTATCGTCTACTTTCAAATTAGGAGCAGAGGAAGTGACAAATATGGATTCACACCAATCTACTGAACAGGACCCTATTGTCCTGATTACCGGAGCATCCAGCGGGTTTGGTCTTCTGACTGCGGTTACACTGGCAGGAAAAGGTTTTATTGTTGTCGCCACTATGCGTGATTTAAGCCGTAAAGGTGAGCTGGAGCGGCAGGCCGCAGAGGCCGGAGTTCTTGATCGAATTCATCTGATGACCTTGGATGTGACCGTAGGTGATTCGATCGAGGCAGCAGTAGCTGCAATCCACGACACTTTTGGGAGAATCGACGTTTTGGTTAATAATGCGGGCTTTGCCGTTGGTGGTTTCGTGGAAGAAGTATCCATGGAGGATTGGCGCCAGCAGTTCGATACAAACTTCTTTGGGTTGGTGGCGGTGACCAAGGCGGTTATGCCTGAGATGCGCCAGCAGGGAAGTGGCATTATTATTAATGTGGGCAGTGTGAGTGGGTTATCAGGCTTTCCGGGTTTTGCACCTTATGCGGCTTCCAAATTTGCGGTTGAAGGCTTTAGCGAAAGCCTGCGTCACGAGCTGTCGCCTTTTGGGATAAAGGTAGTATTAGTTGAGCCTGGTTCATACCGCACACCCATTTGGGGCAAGGGAATCGACCATATTCGTACTAGCGAGGAATCTCCTTATAAGGCGCATCTGGCTGCAGTGCTGGAATATTCCCGAAAAACTGCCGAGGCTGCGCCAGATCCCCAGCAGGTAGCTGATCTGATTGGTCGAATTACTAGGTTGAGAGCGCCACGGCTACGTTATCCAATAGGTAAGGGTTCTCGTCTATTGATCCTAGGCAAAACATTATTGCCCTGGAAATGGTTGGAGCGTTTGATCGCCAAAGGACTTGCCTAAAGCTTGGAGTTGCCGGTTTGCTAAATTTTATGTGATGAATTGAGGTGTGCCGATGCCTGAACCTATAGGATTGCATATATGCTTCAACGAACTCGGTCGTGAGATTGAGGTTCTGGATGTTACATTGTTGGAAAAGGACACATATAGAGTGGAGGAAACTCCTATATTTAATCCAGGTGTGACCTTGGGTGATATTATCAGAGTTAAAGAAGAGCAGGGTATCTATTACTATGTCGAGACGGTAGAGAAATCAAATTTAGACAGATATGCCTGGCTGCTTAGCAAAGAGACGGTCAACTCTACAGAAATAGCGGTTTTTAAGCAGCGTATAGCGGAAATACAAGGCAAATGGGAGCAGATATTTGGCGGGTTTCTCGTCATACATATTCCGAAGGATGCAGCAATGGACGTGGATGGGGAGATGAACCGGATTATTGAGCACTTTGAGAACTGAAGTCATGAAGTTGGAAGCCATTTTATAGAAATGTGAGGTAAGCCCAAATGTTAAAATATGCAAAGCAGTGGGTCCCAAGTATTGTAATCGCGGTGGTCATTTCCCTGTTTGTTAGAACCTATGTCGCCGAAGCCATGAAAGTGCCTACAGGCTCCATGATTCCAACAATCCAGATTAACGACCGGTTAATTGTAGAAAAGATGTTATGGATGACTACGCTTGAACATGGAGATATAGTCGTATTTAATCCGCCAGTAGCCGGTGATGAGGATAAGAGATATGTGAAGAGACTGATTGGACTACCCGGCGACACCATAGAGATTAAAGACGGAAGCCTATACAGAAATGACCAAGTCATCGACGAGCCGTACCTTCAGGAAAAAATGAACTATACCTTCGGACCTATCACTGTACCGGCAGATCACTACTTTTTTCTTGGTGATAACCGGAACATCAGCTACGATGCTCATCTATGGGATACACCTTTTGTAGATAAGGATAAGCTGATTGGAAAAGTGGTCCTGGAATTCAGCAATCCCTTTTAGTGGCAATTATTTCTGGATAGGATAGTCAATAACAACGACATTCTCAATAATCCCCTCTAGCAGCTTTACAAAAGCCTGGTGCGCCGGATGGGGTCCGTATAAGCGCAGGGCTTCTTGATCTTCAAAGGTCACACGGAGCCCTAGCGTATACCCATGTATATTATCCGTTTCTTCTGTGGTGTTTACACCTGCGGTAAGCTCGAC
The DNA here is from genome assembly GCF_009664975.1 of Paenibacillus monticola. GTDB lineage: Bacteria > Bacillota > Bacilli > Paenibacillales > Paenibacillaceae > Paenibacillus_AQ > Paenibacillus_AQ monticola. Next base: position 471,796 of record NZ_WJXB01000002.1, on the reverse strand, counting down.
AATGCCTGGCACTTGGTCCTTAAGAGCCAAAAGAGTTTCTACCAGCAGACGCTCCTTCTGTGGTTGATAATTCGTATTAAATTTAAAAGCAACAATATGTTCGTACATTTGATAATCCCCCTCTGGTTTCCTCAATAATATAGTGTTCCTGCTACTACCTATTATGAAAGGACATTATTATGCTAAATGAATCTGCCCACTCAAGAATAAAAAATCCGTTGTCCATACAACAGATCATTTCGATGATTGTAATTCTCTCATTAGAAATACAACAATTAATTATGTTGAATAATGATCATAATCATAGTCATGAAATCGCTCATTTCTTTCTTGTCTTTTGGCTAACTGCCTGCTCTATGGTGCTGCTATTTATTATATATAGAGTACTCCAAGAAGCAACTGAAATAAAGTGGGGTACGGATAATCTATTGATCCATAAGAAGTGGATCGCAGCTAAAGATATAGATTCTATCCTGGTTGATGGTTATTTTATTCCAATGATCGGGATTAAGCCCAAGGGCAAAAGAATTGTTCCAGATTATCTCTGTTTCCGATTTGTTGAGGATAAGGACACGGCGATGGAGCAACTGAATATCTGGGCCGAAGCAAATGGAATCAGAATCATTTATAAAAAATTCGTGAAATGGATGTAGCGTATAATCCGCTTAGGGGGGCTAAAGTAGCGATTCATTTGAACTAGTCGGGTAAGTTAACGTGACTTTAACCATATTGTTACTTTGGCGGGTATTCACTATGATTAATAAACGCATAAGGAAAATATTCCTATACATATAAAGGGGTGCTAATTCTTGAAAGTTCATGTTACAGATCTCAAACACGGCGATTGCCTTACAACAGACACTTTCAATAGTGTTGGCCTGCATGTGCTCCCCAAGAAGACTGTTGTCCAAGCCGAAGAAATCACCATTCTAATCCGTCATAAAATTGAATATGTCGATATCGAGCCACGAAGTATGCCGCTAATGGATGAGAATACAAAGCTAAGTCAGGATTTAAAAGATACTTTTGACTATGCGATTGAGAACTATGAGTCCATTTTTCTAGAAGCACTGACTAAAGGCAGCTTCACACAGTCTATTGTTGATGATTCCTTGCAATCGATGCTTGTAAGTCTGGATGAGCACAAAGATGTTGTCTCTCTTTTGCTCTTGTTTGAGCGGGATGATATTGATACCTATAACCACTCCCTGCAGGTCGGGCTCTTATCTTATTACATCGCAACCTGGTTGGGTCACTCCAAGGAAGAACGGTTTGAGATTAGCAGAGCAGGTTACTTACATGATATCGGCAAAAGCCAGATCTCACCAGCCCTCTTAAATAAGTTGGGTTCTTTAACTGCTGATGAAGAGGAAGAAATGAAACGTCACACTAGTTACGGCTATGATATCATCCGTAAATCGATGAGTGACGAAACATCAGCATTGGTTGCACTACAGCATCATGAGTTCGAGGATGGCACTGGATATCCTAAGATGCTCCACAAAAGTGACATCCATCCCTACACTCAGATTGTAGCGGTCGCTAATGTATATATGGGCATGACAACGGCAAGAGCCAATCAACCTAAGCAAGGTCTTGTTGCTGTACTCCGTAAAGTACATGAACTGGGTTTTGGTAAGCTGAACGGAAATGCAGTTCAAGCACTTACTGCACACTTACTGCCTAACTTTGTGGGTAAGAATGTGCAGCTCAGCAATGGCGAGTTGGGGACAATTATTATGAATAATCCGTTGGATATGTTCAAACCACTGGTTAAGGTAGATGAGAAGTTCAGGGATTTGTCTAAGGAACGCAATTTATCTGTTGAAGAGGTATTTATTTAAGCATTTACCAGGATTCAAAGGAAAGGCTATCACCTATGGTCTATATAGATCATCGGTGATAGCCTTTTTATGATGCCGGATAGCGCATGAATTTGAATTCTGTCAGTAGATTGTCTATGCTTAATAGAGCTTAGGAGAGCAAAAGAGGAGACTGGACCCATGAGTACTGAAAGTAATCAAATCGAAAAATTCAAAAAAATGAAATATGATATTACCCGCTTTATGCTGATTTATAAATTCGCTTTGGATGAGATGGAGACTAAAATTGAAATATTGAAGCAGGAATTTCAGTCGCTGCATGACTACAGCCCCATTGAGCATACAAAATCACGGATTAAGTCTCTAGAGAGCATTATGAACAAAATGTTGCGTAAAAATCATGAATTCTCTTTGACTGCTGTCAAAGATAGTATAAAAGATATTGCGGGTCTGCGGATCACATGCTCCTTTATCTCAGATATATACCAAGTTAGTGAAATGCTCCAGAAACAGGACGATCTGAAGATTCTTGCAGTGAAGGATTACATCAAGAACCCGAAACCAAATGGCTATCAGAGTCTGCACTTGCTGGTGGAGGTGCCGGTCTTTATGTCAGATTGTCAGGAGTTGGTCTGTGTAGAAGTGCAGATTCGAACGATTGCCATGGACTTCTGGGCAAGTCTGGAGCATAAGATCTTTTATAAATATCAGCAGTCGGTACCCGAAAGTATGACACGTGAATTGAAGCATGCGGCGGATTCGGCTTATGCGCTTGATCTACAAATGGAGCGCCTACATCGTGAGATCAAAGAAATTAAGGACGCTCAGGATGAGGAGGATACAGACGATGAGCTCCGGCGGATTATAATTAACAATCAGCAGTTTACACTCCCGGCTAACTTTATTAAGCTATTAGCAGAGTAGACAGTTAAATTAAATTGATCCTTAAGGAGATTGCAGATGAGCGAGCATGAGTTCCGTAAGATTACTGTGAATCAAATGGGCTACCCGGTGAGTGGAGAGAAGATCGCTGTATTTACGAGTGCTGAGCATGATTTCCAGGTGATTGAGAAGAATAGTGGCACAGTGGTATTTACAGGTAAGACGGGGGTAGCCAAACTGGATAAGGCCAGTGGGGTCACTGTACATACCGGAGATTTCTCTGAGGTTAGAGCAGCCGGACACTACCGGATTGAACAAAATGATGGTGCGGTTTCGGCTTCCTTTGCCATCACAGATATGCCATATAATGAGCTGCAGAAGGGTTTATTAAAAGCTTTTTATTATTACCGTTGTGGTGTGGAATTGACTGAAGACTACGCCGGACCGTGGAAGCACAAGGCGTGCCACACTGCCGAAGGCATTGTTTACGGACAACCCGAGCTGAGACTGGATAGCAGTGGAGGCTGGCATGACGCAGGTGATTATGGAAAATATGCCGGTCCTGGAGCCAAAGCAGTTGCTGATCTATTACTAGCCTATGAGCTGTATCCATCCGCTTTTGCAAACGCTTTTACGCTTCCGGAAAGTGATGGAATTGTACCGGATATACTGCTGGAATGCAAGGTCGAGCTAGATTGGCTGTTTAAAATGCAGGATTCGGATACAGGTGGTATATATCATAAGCTGACAACGCTGAGTTTCCCGGGGCTGGATGTTATGCCCGAGGAGGATACTTCGGATCTGTATTTCTCACCGGTGTCTGCTGCGGCTACAGGAGACTTTGCCGGTGTAATGGCCCTGTCAGCGCGGATTTATGCACCATTGGACGCAGCTTACGCGGCTAAATGTCTGAAAGCTGCGCTTGCGGCCTGGGAGTGGCTCATGCAGCATCCAGCAGAGCCGGGCTTTACCAATCCGCCAGAAATCACTACTGGCGAATACGGTGATGAAGTAGACGACGATGAACACTATTGGGCCGCTGCCGAGTTATATCGGACTACGGGCGAAGAAAAGTATCATCAGGCGTTTCAGGAACTGGCCCTGCGCTCATTTCCGAAATTTAGTCTCGGCTGGGCGGATATGGGTGGTTATGGTACGCTTGCCTATCTGCTAAATGGCGAACAGCATGCAGACAGTGTTCTCTACTCCTCCCTGAAAGAAGGTCTTCTTACGGAGGCTGAACGTTTATCCCAAGTGAGCCTTGAAGACGGTTACCTTATCTCCTTGAAGGAGGAGGACTATATCTGGGGCAGCAATATGCTAGTGATGAATAATGCCATGCTGCTGCTGGCTGCTGAACATTGTAGTGGAGATTCCAGGTTTGCAGTTTGTGCACAGGATCACCTGCACTATTTAATGGGACGTAATGTGCTGGATATCAGCTATGTTACTGGGTTTGGAGATCATTCGGTGATGCACCCGCATCATCGCCCGTCGGTAGGTGATGCTGTGACTGATCCGGTGCCCGGACTAGTGTCAGGGGGTCCTGATCGTGGACTTCATGATGATTATGTGGTGGAGCATCTGCAGGGGAAGCCTGCCGCACAGTGCTTCGCCGATCACGAGCTAAGCTATTCTACAAATGAGGTTACAATCTACTGGAATTCACCAGCAGTGTTCGTTGTCGCTCGCTTTAATCAAATGTCGTAGAGTAGTTTATATTTCTCCTAGAAACGGCTGCGCTATCCATAAAAGGGTAGCCAGCCGTTTCTTTTTGTTAGTCCAAAATTTTTATTTTTAGAAATAATGCTAATAATATCCATTTGGCTAGCCGTTAGTATATGGACGTACTGCTAATCGTTAATAAGAGATTTATATAGCCTCGCTGATGTATCGGCGGAAAGGGGAAACTTATCTTTTCTTATATCACCTCCCACAGTGAGCAACACGTTGGATCTAGTCATTAGAAAATTGGAGGATGATTCATACATGAGAAAGACTATTCAAAAGGGTTTGAGTTTTTTGCTCATCACTGTATTATTGTTTTCAGCTGGTTTGAATATTGGAGTTCAGCCGGTGCATGCAATTCCGCCAGGACCGGGAGTAACGACGAATCCGACGACGGAGATTACGGAAACGACAGTCAAATTATATGGCACAGTAACAAATGCTACTTATCAGACTGGTAATCCTGGCTTCTTTTATTGGACTCATATCGATGGAGTTACTGAACACCCACTCAATGCAACGGGTATAGCAGCTCAATATGTTTATCCTAACTTCAGTACTGTGCTTTCTACACTTCAACCCAATACCCAGTATGATTATCAAGCTTGCGTCAGTATGGGGGCAGTGTTAGCTTGTGGCAATATTGGGAGTTTTACCACGCTACCGGGTCAGGTTATTCAACACATCATAGATTTAACAATACCGGATCAGATTAATGTACCTAATCTTACAGATAAGGCAGATCTGGTGCTGCCCGCAACGATGGAAGTGACCTTTGATGATAATACAAAAGGGAATTTTCCGGTAGAGTGGGACCTGAGCAATTATGATCAGGGTGGTAGTAATGGATGGACATTCAAAGAATCCGGAGGCTACAGAATCATTGAGGGCACATTAACATTGCCGAGTGACGGTTCTGTTGAATACGCTCCCAACACCTATCTAACGCCACGGGTGACGATATTCGTGGATTATCCAAATCTAACTAGCATTCCGGCTGTGCAGACTATAACGGCACCACTTGGAACAAGTCTGGCAGAAGTATTAGGGCTGTTGCCCAATGAACTAACGATGACATTCAGCAATGGCCAAGAAGCCTCACCTCCAGTTACCTGGGACGAGGGCACGCCAACTTTCACAGGTGAAGCAGGCACGTATACATTTATAGGTACACCAGGCTGCTTCCAACAAGATTTTGCCCGAAAAACGACAGATGATTTTTCAACTATGGGCGGGGGAGGAGATTGCGGTTACTATAATCCGAATGCTCTGACAGCCCAGGTAAAGGTAAAGATTAGCGCTTATGCTTGGCAGCTTGTCGGCCCAGCCGGATTCACCGCTGCAGCGCATGGACTTTCCTTTGCTTATGATGCCACAGGTACGCCTTTTGTGGCTTTTGCAGATGGTAACAACGGTGATCGATTATCGGTAATGAAATTTGATGGGACCTCATGGGTATATGCAGGCAGTCCGGGACTCTCGGATCATCCGGTCGCTACGGCTTCAATGGCGTTTCATTCCGACGAGGATGGGGCATTGTATATCGCCTATACCGAACAGGACAGCAACAATATTGTGGTCTCGACCCTGGACGGCAAAGGATGGAAGAATCTGAACCCGACCCAGGCTGCAGTGACTGCATCAGGTACTCTTTCACTCGGTTTTGCTTATGGTGTACCTATTGTTGCTTTCCCTGATGCTGCGCAGGCTGGTTCTGCTTCGGTTATTCGTTACACGAACGGAGTCTGGGAATATGCAGGTATAGCTGGATTCTCTGGCGGAGCCGTTCAGTCCATTACCCTATCAGAAAGTTATAATAGTCTTTACACAGTCAGCTATATTCAAGCAGGCGAGTTGAACACGGCTTACCTGACTTATCCAGATCAATGGGTCATCCAGACTCAGTCTGGAACGGCCATTGAGTTATTATCACAAGTAACGGATCATAATCGTCAAGCGTATGTAGCCTATCAGGATTTCACTGGAGTTCAGGTCAAAGCAATTGATTCTTATGAGGGCTGGAACTCTTATGGTCTGGGTGGAATCAGTGAAAGTCCGGTACAATTACTGGCACTGACATTTGACGGAAATAACGTACCATATATTGCTTTTACAGACACCACCAATGCCGGAAAAGTAACCGTTAAAAAGCTGAAGGACAACACTTGGCAGAAGGTTGGTGCAGCTGCATTTACAGCTGGGAGTGCTTCTGAATTAAAGATTCAGGTTATCAACTCTGTTCCACATGTTGCCATTGTTGATAATGCCCAAAATGGGAAATTGACTGTGCTGAATTTCCGTTCATTCGATCCTGTTTCTGTGCAGACAGCAAATGCAACGAATATAACAACGACATCAGCCGCAGTGGGGGGCACTGCCCTAGGTACGGTAACTGTACGTGGAATTGAATATGGGACACAAGCTGATCTGTCAGGAGAAACCTTCCGGTTGGAAGCATCTGCTGAAGGCAGTGAACCCTTTACGGTGAGTCTGACTGGATTGCAGCCAGGAACAACCTATTATGTACGTGCCTACGCGGTTACACCTGTAGGGATTGTATATGGAGACTTGATGCACTTCACCACATCCGTCGTTGTCATTCCAGATGTGGTAGTTACTAATCCGCCTACTCCGGCCAAAACAGTTAAAGTGATAGTCACAAATACTAGCAATGGGGGAACAGCCAACACTCCGGTTACCCAGCTTATCGGTTCAACGTTGACTACTGTCGGCAAGTTGTATACAACAAGTGGAATAGCGATTAATGTGGGTGAAATCACGATAAAACCAGATGGAAGCTTTTTATTGCCAAATGTACCAGCGGGTACGTATACACTGGCGTTGAATGTTATTGCGCCAAATGGGGAGCGTCTAGCCGGTCAATTGGCGACATTAACGGTAGATGCCAGCGGTAATGCTACAATCAGTGCAGAATTGATCGATCCTTATGGGATCATCACGGACTCGGTCACGGGCAAACCGGTAGATGGTGTTAATGTAACATTACATTGGTCAGATACGGTATTGAACCGTTCCAAGGGACGTACACCGGACCAACTAATTGTTTTGCCAGAATTGCCTGATTTCGCACCCAACAAAAACCATGATCCACAAACCAGCACGGATGGTGGTCGTTTCGGTTGGATGGTCTATCCCGAAGGCGATTATTACATTTTGGGTGAAAAAGCCGGATATGTAGCTTTTGATAGTCGAAAAGATACTGCCACAGCGCAATTTGGTACAGATAGTTATATCCGCGAGGGTAATATCCATGTCGGTCAGACGATCGTAGAATATAATTTCAAAATAACACCTGCAGGCGAATATAAAGCTTATATGAAAGGTTATCCAGATGGCAGTTTTCAACCGAAGAAAGGGGTTACCCGTGCTGAAATTGCGGCTATTCTGAGCCGGACGATGACTACCAGCCAGAAGGTTGCGGGCAACACAACATTTAAGGATATTTCATCCGGTTACTGGGCAGCAGCAGACATTAAGAACGCCGCACAGCAGGGATGGTTACAAGGCACCGGAAATCACTTGTTCCAGCCTGAACAAGAAGTTACCCGTGCAGAAATGGCACAATTACTGTTTAATGTGTATGCATGGACTCCTAGCAGTAATTCAGCAACAGTACAGACATTTAGCGATGTACAAGGTCACTGGGCTCAGGCGGCGATTACTGCAGCTGTGTCGCAAGAGTTGTTTACGGGTTACACAGATGGCACATTCCATCCCAATCAGCCGATTAGCCGCGCCGAAACTGTTACGCTGATCAACAAGCTGCTGAAACGACCAACGGCTGCTGATCAAGCAGTTGTGTGGAGCGATGTCCCTACTTCCTATTGGGCGTATGGCGATATTATGGCAGCATCGGTTAACCGGGTAATTAAGTAATTTAAAGCAGCTTATCACAAAACAAAATTTAGAGAGACCGGAGAAGTTGCCCGGTCTTTTTTTGTCTATTTATCATTTGCCTCTGAGGTTAATTAATCAGTTTGAATGTGGTTCTGAACTTGTTGATGTGCTTGCTCATGGAAAGATACGTTGCCGTTAACTCTGCAGCATTGGGATTATAATACCATCTTCACCTATTTTATAGATCTGCCCAACCTCAATCATAGACGAGCAAGCCATAACCAAGCCGCAAATTTAGCCTACAATAATTTTTTTCAAAGCATCACCTCATTCATAAGATTGTATAAATTACTGCTAAACGATTCAGCGCTCTCATTTTACCAAGGATTCCCTTAATGCTATATTATTACTTGAATGAGTTCGATTAATTGTTCTAGGAACAAATCACTTGATAAGGATGGTGTCAATACTATGGAATTACACATGGCAGGCAAAACCGCGCTAGTGACAGGCTCAACCAACGGAATAGGCAAAGCGATTGCGGAGTCATTAATACGCGAAGGTGTGACTGTGCTGATTAATGGTCGCGATGAAGATAAAGTAAATACAGTTGTGGATGAGCTGAAAAGCCGGTATGCCGGGGCTAAAGTTCTGCCCGCTGCTGCTGATTTAGGGAATGAACAGGGCTGTGCTGACATGATTAAGCAATATCCCGTGGTTGATATATTGATCAATAATATGGGCATTTTTCAGCCTGCGGAGTTTTTTGAGATCCCTGATGCAGAATGGTTTAGATTTTTCGAGGTGAATGTGATGAGTGGTATTCGTCTGACACGTCATTATCTGCAGAGTATGATTGAGCGGAATGAAGGCAGGGTTGTTTTTATTGGCAGCGAAGCAGCCGTAATGCCTTCCCAGGAAATGGCTCATTATAGTGCCACAAAGACTATGCTGCTATCCGTATCACGGAGTCTGGCCGAGCTTACAGGTGGAACTCGGGTGACGGTAAACACGGTGCTGCCTGGTTCCACGCTGACGGAGGGAGTTGAAACGATGCTGCAGACGTTGTATCCGGAAGGTAACCTGACTATCGAAGAAGCAGAGAAACGTTTCATGAAGGAAAACCGGCCAACTTCGATCATCGAAAGGCTTATCCGCCCAGAAGAAATTGCAGAATTTGTAACGTTCATCAGCAGTCCGTTATCCGCAGCGATCAATGGTGCAGCTTTACGAGCCGACGGCGGATTGGTGCGCAGTGTCTTTTAATGGAGAAACCTATGGAACAACAACGTTACCCCATCGGTCGATTCGCAGCTTCGGGACAGCTGACTGCTAAACAGCGTGAACATTGTATAGAGGAAATATCCACCATGGCCGAAATATTAAGAGAGAAAGTGTGTAACCTAACTCCAGAACAGTTGGATACCCCTTATCGGGTAGAGGGTTGGACTGTTCGGCAGGTTATCCATCATCTGGCTGATAATAATATGAACGCATATCTTCGTTTTAAAAGAGGGCTAACCGAAGAAGCGCCCATTATCCCCTCCTACCGGGAGGAGCTATGGGCTGAGTTAAGTGATTATAGTGAGGAGCCGATGGAGACTTCACTTATGCTGCTAGAGAGCCTGCAACGGCGTTTTGTATCATTGCTGCGTTCGCTTGAAGAAGATGACTATAAGAGAACCATTGTCAGCTTGGGTCTGGGTACGCTGAGCCTGGACACGGCACTTGAAAGATACGCATGGCATAATCGGCATCATATGGCCCACATCACCTCACTTATAAGTAGAAAGGGTTGGTGACTTATTGCTCGCAAGCGATCCCGTCTTTATCGCGGTCGCTTTTTTGGTTGGCTTCATAGAGCTCTTTAGAGGCGTAAGGTTTATTTTTGGTTTTACCGCCCGTGTTCTTGGTAGAGCTGGAAAGGGCAACGCCACCTTTGTAATCTTTATGCATCGCTGTACAGTTCTTGTAGGTTGTCGCCTTAGCAGCAGCTGTTTCCGTACCAACGGTACCTATGATCAGTGAGAGTAACAGGGCGGTTGTCAGACCGATATTCAAATATTTTCTCATTCCATTCATCTCCTTCTTATCTTTACCATAGTAACACTAATGGATAAAAAAGGAATGAGAATCCCAAAGGATTCCACATAACTGAAAGAGCAAGCGCCGAAGGTTTCTCAGCGCTTGCTCTTTTCTTTATAAATAGGCTGAAAACTTTGCTTAGTCTCTGCCAGCCATCACTATTTTTTCAGCGATCATTTTAGGCTGGGTATGAAAATTCGTCATATGATCTCCGGTGCCCTCGATGTAACGGAATTGTCCCAGATGACTGGATTGGGTCGGATGGAAGCCATAAGGCCCTTGGGGAAGAACCGTATCCTCAGTTAAATAAAGATAACTTTTCGGGATATCCAGACTGTAGAATTTTTTGAGGTCCAGCTTTTGAAACGATGGGCCTGCTGGTTCAGGCTTGACCTTTTTGTATAAGGCCTGAGCTTCCGCAAGACTAGCCGTGTTGACAAAGTTATTCCGGAAGAGGGAGAAGGGAAGCATAATCGTATCGTTTCCGGATGCTGCTCTTAGCTGTTCAAATGCCTGGAGCATTGGAGCAGGGAACTGATCCGCAACACTCTGACCATCCAGTGGTACGAAGGCATCCAAGAATACCAAACGTTTAATTCGGTTCGGAACTTGTTCCGCAACCTTTTGGATGACTGAGCCTCCAAAGCTATGGGCTAGCAGAACAATATCACCCAAGTTCTTTTGGTTGATGAAATCAACGACTGATTTGGTGATTTGCTCATGAGTGACATTAGTCTGCGTATCCCCACCGTGACCTGCATATTCCGGAGCATAAACAGTGTGTCCTAATTTACGCAGCTCTGTAGCTGTTTCATCCCAAAAGCTGGCATCCGCCCAAGCGCCGTGAACCAGAACGAAAGTTAAGGGCTTCTCACTCACTCCGTTGCTCTTTACGGCTGCAGCAGCGTAGGGTTGATTCCAGGGCTGGAGCACAAGCAATGAAAATATGGCGAGGGTCATGGTCATTACTATACTTTTTTGGATCCATTTCATACGGGTGAGCCTCCTGATTTAATGTGGGCAAAGTTTCTCTTAAGAATGATGCCCAAAAGCCGGAGGAATCATGTTATTTACTTAACGAATCTTACAGCCATTAATACCTATATAAGTTGAACTAAATAACATAAGAAAAGGCAAAAGTAACGGAGGGGAATTTTGGAACTGTAGGAGCGATAGCGACCGCCTTTGTCTCCGGATTTCATCCGCTAAGAGCGGAATAAATCAAGAAATCGGGAGACAACAGCGGCTGGAAGTCCAAATATTCACCGCAGTTACAATAAAAGCCAATTTATGAGAATCTTAAGTTCAACTTATATAGTAATTTATTGATTCCAATCACAATTCGCATAAACCGGTCTGTTCCGCCAGATATGTACTCTGTGGCGTTCAGGTTTACAGTTCGACTAGCAGCGTCAGCTTCTTTCGTTGAATCTCTGATGATACTATAAAATTCCAAAAAATACCATCCATGAAAGGCGGCGCTTGATAGAGAGGCTACTGATATAACTTCTGTATTCCAATCCATATAATCAATTAACTCGATTGAAATATGCGACATGGGATTACTCCTTTCTACCTCTTTATAGTTTATAATAAAAAAAGGTTTGCTTCATTTTTTGTCGAATTTTCTCACATATACAATAATTTTATGTAGTTATTGCTTCAGGGACATAAGGGGGGCGCTTAATGCCTATGCTGAAAAAGATGCGCACTGGACGAAAGAGAAAATTAGGTTTAACTGCGCTGCTAACAGGATTGGTGACTCTGGTAGTTGTGCTGACATCAACTATTCTTCTTGTGGCATCTTACCAATCCAAAAAGGAATCATTAATAGAAACTACATTACATTTAAATTACTCAAATGCCAGTAGAATGAGTCAGACTGTAGATTCTCTGTTTCGTTCGATGCAAGCCAGTCTGAAGTACAGTGCGAATGAATTTTCAGATGTTGAAGCTATGCAGGCGAATGAAATTGATGATAATCTTGAATTAATGCGCAATAGTAGCAACTATTTTAATTCGATCGCATTGATCAATGCAGATGGATTAATTCTCAACACTGCGCCAGAATCAGTAGGAATGGCAGGTCAGTATATCAGCTCCAAAAAAGGTAAGGAAGCACTGCAGAAGCAGCTTCCATATTTATCTAAAGCTGCTACGGTTCCAGGTACTGGAAGACTTATTTTATTCATGAGCGAACCTGTATTCAACCCTGAGGGACTTTATCTGGGCGTGGTTGGTGGTACCCTGTATCTGCATGAGAATAATGTTCTGAATATGATTATAGGCAACAGTGCCATTGATGATTCAGGTTCTTATTATTTTATTGTCGGATCTGACGGGCATTTACTATTTCATCCTGATAAAGCACGGATCGGTGAAGATATTAGCTCTAACCCAGTGGTGCAGAGGTTGCTGAGAGGCTACAGTGGACAGCAGCAGGTGTTTACCATAAAAGGAGTGCCAATGCTTGCAGGTTATGCCAGTGTTCCGACAAATGGTTGGGGAGTAGTCGTAGTCTCGCCCACCCATATTATCCAGGAACAGCTGCTAAGTCACCTCAAAAAGGTTCTTTGGTATACGGCAATCCCCTTTTTCTGTCTGTTCTTTGGTGTTATCATTCTAGCGCGCAGATTAGCCAGGCCTTTTGTATATCTTGCAGATCTGGTAAATAAGCTCGGGAAGGAAAAAGTCGAGCTTTCGGAAATAAAACCTCATTGGAACAGGGAGGCGGATCTGCTAAACAGAGCCGTCCTCCTCGCCTTGCGAGATGTACAGAGTGAGAAGGACCAACTGACCCAAGAGGCCATGACGGATATTCTAACCGGATTGATGAACCGTAGAAAGCTGGAACAAAAGATGAAAGAATGGATTGAGGAGAAAATCCCCTTTTCCCTTATCACTATGGATGTAGACAAATTCAAGTTCGTAAATGATACCTATGGTCATCTGGCCGGTGATGAGGTATTGAAGCAAGTGGCTGGTATTATTACAGCTTCCGTTCGTCCAGATGATATTTGCAGCCGCTATGGTGGTGAGGAATTTATTATTCTGCTATCCCGCACCAGAGCTGTAGATGCTTATATTGTTGCTGAAAGAATTCGCCAAACATTGGAAAAAAGCGATGTTCCGACGGCTATGCGAGTTACAGTCTCGCAAGGGATTGCCCATTTCCCTTCACATGCGAAATCCCGAGAAGAGCTATTGCACAGAGCAGACAGAGCTCTATATTCAGCTAAGCATCAGGGGCGAAACAAGACTATTATTGCCGATTAACTATTTTACAGTTCAACTACCCCGGGAAATATCTGCACCTGGGCATGGGCGAATGCATATCTTATCCTTAGGAACAACAAAAATTGTTACTACAGAAGGGTAGGAATGTAACGTGACTTCATACATGGATTATACTTCTCCTAATACGCAATTTACTTACGATGTGAACTGCAACACGACTTTTAAAAAGGATGATTGCAATTACATTAATACGTTGTCTATTAAGGAATTGAACACGCTGGAGAATACATCGCTGCTTGATATCTTTCTTAGCAGAAGCAACGTGGTCGAACCTCATTACCATCAAAATGCTGCTGAACTCGTCTATTGTATCTGCGGTGCTGCAGTGGTTTCCTTAATCAACCCGTTTACGAATGAGTTGCTACACTTCCCGATCTGTCCAGGTCAAGTGGCAAACGTGCCGCAAGGCTGGTGGCATTATGAGGTGGCAACTATGGATAACACGCATCTGCTGGCCATCTTCGATGCGCCTATCCCAGAGGTCATTCTTGGCTCGGATATCTTAAGCTTAACTCCGGCAAACGTACTGGCTCATACCTATTGTCTCAATGAGGCTAAGGTGAAGGATGCTTTGGCTCCAATTAAACCGGGAACGTTCATTGGCCCGCCTGTTGGCTGCTGTGAACCCAATAAAGTTCAAGCAGAACAGACTGCTAATATGCAGCCCAATGCATATCCAATGGGGATGTCCCCGCAAGCTTACGGCTACCAGCAACCGCACCCAGTTCAAGGGTATCATAATCAGGGCTATGCCCAGTATTATCGTCAGTACCCGTATGTGCAGCAGCAATATTCGCAATATCAGTACCCAAGCAATCAGGAATAAATTCTTATGATTACAAAAAAAACCTCTCTGGATCACTGATCCAGAGAGGTTTTACGTGTTAGGACAAGCGGACAAGTACCCGACCTCTTGTGTTGGATTTCAAAATATCTGCCAGCGCCTCGGGCAAATCATTCAAGGTTACTTCCCGGTCCACGAGGTTCTCAAGATGCTCAGGTTTCAGGTCGGCAGCCATCCGTTCCCATACCTGGAGCCGAGTATCCATTGGACATAGCACTGAGTCGATACCCAGCAGGTTTACACCCCGCAATATAAACGGAAGAACAGTAGTTGGCACCGAGGTTCCTGCAGTTAAACCGCTGGCGGCAACTGAGCCTTTATAAGCGATTTTGCTCAATATTGCCGCCAGCGGGCTACCACCGACAGAATCGACCGCTGCTTGCCATAGCTGCTTGTCCAAGGGTCTGCTTGAAGGGCCAATAACATCTTCGCGGGAGATTATTTCTTCTGCTCCCAAAGCTGTTAAATAGTCTGCGGCATCGGCTTTGCCTGTACTGGCTACTACGTGATAGCCTTTTTTGCTGAGTATGGCGATAGCCGTCCCGCCGACGCCGCCAGTAGCACCCGTTACCAAGACTTTACCTTTGTCTGGGCTTAATCCATTAGCTTCGAGTTCTTGAATGGACAATGCGGCCGTAAAGCCGGCAGTGCCATAGATCATGGCTTCTCTTAAGGTAAGTCCATCCGGAAGAGGAGTCACCCAATCAGCAGGAATACGTGCATATTCGCTGAAGCCTCCGAAGTGGGACACGCCAATGCCGTTTCCGGCTGCAATAACACTTTGTCCTTCATGGAAGCGATCGTCTGTTGAGGAGACCACGGTACCCGACAAATCCACTCCTGGAATAAAGGGATAATCTCTTAAGATTTTGCCGTCCGGAATACTGGCTAAACCGTCTTTATAATTCACACTGGAATAGGCAACTTTAATGACAACCTCACCTGCGGGCAGATCTTCTAAAGTAACCTGCTTAACAGTAACGGAAAAAGAAGACTCCGTCTTATCAACAACTAGCGCTTGAAATGCTTCTGGCATGAGTGTAATCTCCTTTTAACGAATTAGTATGTAACTCCTTTATATATTATTTATTCTGACTGGTCAACTTTTTTATGTCTGTGATATAATGTGCAGTAATTATGATAAACAGTGGAGGCTACTATGGTCCGTTATAAGAAATCTGAGGAAAAGCGCAAGCAAATTCTCTTCGCTGCCTTTCAAGCCTTGTCTGAATTGGGGTATGATTCTGTGACACTGCAGGTGATCGCGGATCATGCTAAGGTGAGTAAAGGGGTTGTACATTATTATTTTGAGAGTAAGGAAGCGGTCTTGGTTGAACTTCTGGAATGGCTGACTGCCAAAATATTCGAGAAGGAATTCGCAGCAGTACAAGAGCAGACCACGGCTACAGGAAAGCTACAAGCCTATATCAATTCTGCTTTTGTCTCCCCAGAGAAGAACCGTTCTTTTTACCGTGTCTACCTCGACTTTCTGGCGAAGGCCAGCCGCAATTCCGTCTACCGTGAGATTAACCAGCGCTTCTATGATAATTGTACGAGCATTAGTGCGGAGGTCCTGCTGTTGGGACAGCAGGAAGGGATTTTCTCGCAAAACCTGGCTGCTGAGCAAACAGCCCCCATCATCCGCGCGATCATCGATGGCTGCCTGATCCAGTGGCTCATGACGGACAAGGATGAACTTCATGCCGGGTTCAAGGAGTCCTGTTTTGTGACAATTATGAAGGTATTGGGCGTGTGAGATGAGAACTGTTAAAGTATTCTATGTTTTGTTGTCGGTAGTTATCGGAGTTGCCTGTTTCTATGGTTTGCTGTTTATTGCATTCAGTGTAGGAGATGGTCTTCTCACGCAGAAAGATCCGGCAGGTGTCTGTTTGGTATTATTAGCGATGTTGTTTGGTGTTGGAGGTTATTTGGCTCTGGGAGTTAAGATTGATAGAAGACTGGTTCCATTAGCGTTGGCACTCATGATAGCCGCTATATTTTTTACTTTGCCTATTATTCAGACTCTAGATGACTTGAAAGATAACCATAAGAAAAGCTATGCCTCCAAACATCAGGACGATTACATAGTTCAACTGAACAGTATCCTTCAGAAAGACGATTTACCTATGGAATTAGATTCCAAGAGCAGTAACTTTGATACTCTGTACAAGGGTAACAGCATATGGTTGAATTTCGAAAAAGCCAATGAGGAGCCAGTAACTGAAGCTGACGTGAATATGCTCCTGACTCTTTTGCCTGAAGTGGATAGAGACGTCCGCATTCGTATTTCATTTGGCGTCTATAACTCTGATTATGCTGGCCGGGAGTCAAGTATGGGATTTATGCTGGATCAGGATAAAGTACCGGAGAACTGCACCATAAGTGACGGGTATGAGTACCTTTGCGCAAAATATGCAGCGAATTTCGTTCCAGTGCCATCTAAAGCGGTATATAGCACAAGCAGCCGTATCAACGACTCTCTTCCAGAGTTTACTTTTACAGTCTATGGGGTGAAAAAAGAGCCGTTGAGCAGCGCGAACCAGATTGTAATCACGAATAAAGAGGCGAGTGGTGAGATTATTCAGGAACTACCGTTTAATGAGACGTCAACTAGTGATACCGAAACATTTGGATTTATAATGGAAGATATGAATTTTGACGGATATCTGGATATTCGTATCCAGGCAGATACACCAGCTGCTCCCAACATTCCGTATGATTGCTGGTTGTGGGATGCCAACAATTCCAAGTTTATCCGCAATTCTTATTTGGAAGAGATACAGTCACCTGAGTTCGATACGCAGAAACAAATCATCACCTCAATCGGCAGATCCAGCGCCTCAGAACACTTCTGGGAAGAATACAAGTATATCGATGGGATTCCGACGCTGATGAAGAGAACAGAAGAAGAGATTAATCAACCGCAAAAAATAATTCATACTGTGGTCTGGGAACTTGTAAATGGAGAATTAGAAATTACAGAAGATTACAAGGAAGCCTATGTGGACCCAGAAGGACTGTAACACGTGTCGAACGAGGCCAGACTACAATCGTTCAGAGCGATTGTTCAAGTGAAGCTTTAGAAGGAGGGGGAAAATGATTCATTCGGTAGCTCAGCGACAGACCATGAAGCTTTGGAAAAGCATATTTTTTTCAGTAGTTATCGGGATAGTGGTAGGAATACTTACAGTTTTGGGACAAGGGATACTTCCGGGCAACTGGAATTCTCTAGCAAACTCGGGAACAGTGTGGCTGATCCCAACCTTTTTCATAGGGGCTCTTGGCTCTAG
Organism: Paenibacillus monticola; assembly: GCF_009664975.1. Classification (GTDB taxonomy): domain Bacteria; phylum Bacillota; class Bacilli; order Paenibacillales; family Paenibacillaceae; genus Paenibacillus_AQ; species Paenibacillus_AQ monticola. The sequence continues at coordinate 453,989 of NZ_WJXB01000002.1, read as the reverse complement.
AAAATTAACTGCTGCAATTAATGGTATCCTTTCACTGTTTGGAATGGTAGCAGGATATTATGCCTATGCCATGCTCATACAGGACGTTAGTCATTCACTCTATTACATATTGCTGTGGACGGGTGCAGCTGTTGTTGGGGGTATTATTTTTGGCATTGCAGGCCATCTGTGGAGACAAGGGAGAAGCTGGTGGCGTCATTGTGGAAGTGCGCTGCTTGGCGGTGTTTTTATTACCGAAGGCTTGAATTTATTCATACACATCGATGATTATCGTCATATGCTGGCTGTTGGGGTTGTTGAGATCATCGTTGGTTTGGGTCTGGTGCTGGTGCTGGAGCGAACGAATAGAGCACGTGGTTATGCGTTGCTGCTGCTACTTCCGGTCATTATATTGGGGTTGATTGGGTATCAGGTTCTGCGTAGCTTTGCTGGGTAAGTTAGCGAAGCTTCAAATAGCTATGGGGAGGAAAAGAGAAATAATGGAACTATGCTATGAAGAATTTAAAGACGACATTGAACCTCTTGTAGAATTTTTAACATCAGATACTTGGGATTTTCTTGGGGAATCGAATCCAAGTCCAGAAAAAATAAGAGAGAATTATAAAAACCAAGTGTATACAGGAAATAATAATAAAACATTTTGGGTTATTTCAGACCAAAGGATAAAAGTGGGAATGGTAAGGATCTATGATTTACAAGATAGCACACCGCTGCTTGATATAAGGATTTTGAGTAAGTATAAAGGTATGGGAGTTGGGACAATGACTATCAATTGGCTCATTGATTATATATTTAATAATTTTACGGATAAGGAAAGGATAGAGGGGAATACCAGGCAGGATAATTATGCTATGAGATGTGTATTTCATAAGTGTGGCTTTGTTAAAGAAGCACATTATCGAAAATCATGGAAAGACAAAAATGGCAATCTATATGATGCAATTGGTTATGGCTTACTTAAAGCAGATTGGCAGAAGGGGAAAACTACCCCAGTAGATTGGAATGACTTTAAATATTAAGCCAACTTGTTTCCAAGTTAATAATAATTAGAAAACTTTTAATAAAATCGATGCTAAAATGGTCGCGTTGAGCGGAGAGACAGGTGCACTGAAAAGGGCACCTGTCTTATTTTGTATATATTTGCAGAAAATCAGTGAAAATCGTTGTATTTACAGGAGGATTCTGGAATTGGAGGGCGAATATATAAATTAAAAATATAAAAAGATCATGTTTGATTGTGCGGAGAATGTAGTTTGAGCTTGCAAATGCCTCCCGTGAAGGTGAATTTGTAGACAAATTAGGTTTGCTCCAAATCAACTCTTTTATGACCTAATAACTACGAATTATTTGGAGGTCTTATGAAATGTACTTTTCCAATCAACAACAAATTATTGATAGGATTATTAATGGTATAGAAGAAAATAAGAAGCTTTTCATGATATCAGGTCCATCAGGTTCGGGAAAAAGTTATATTACCGAGCAGATACAGAAAGTATGGAGTAATGGAAGGGATAATAATTCTCTGGTGCTGGCAGGTGAGGATTATTTAGCAGATGCTGAACTGCATCCCTTTAACAAATGTTTTTCGGGAAATGAACAGCTCAAAAAAAACTTTTGGGTTAATAAATCAAAAAAAACATTGTCTAAACTACCAGCAGATGTTCCTTGGATCGGGAGTTTTCTAGAATCTTTTGTATTTGATTTGCTGCACATGGGAGAGTCCCAAATTGAATCTTATAACAGTAGCTTAACTAAAGAACAATTAGACATGGTCTTTAAGTTGCGATACATACTGTTTAAAGGGAATTTTTTAATTTGCATAGATAATTTGCACTGGTGGGATAAATCTTCTTTAGATTTATTGTTTGAGCTACTCGAAGGTAGGAAAAGCAACATGGGATTCCTCTCAAATGTTGTTTTTATAATTAACATAACAACAAATCAAACTACAGTCGACGAAAAAAGAGTTGAGAGAATTAAAAAGAATTTCAACTTTTCAAATTATAATGCTGAAGTTATATCGAAAGAAGAGTATGGGAATGTACTGACTTATCTTGGTTTGACAAAACAATTGGACAATAAATTAGTAGAACTTCTTTATAGTGCAACAAACGGTCATTTGCTTGTAACTCAGGATATCATAAAGTACATTAACGATAATGAATTTACTGATCAAGACGAATATTCAAGTTTCTTAAAAAATACCAGTTTGAGTATTTTAATTGAAGAACGCTTAAAGAACTACGGAGCAAAAGGAGAAATCGTTACCGAAGTATTGAAGTACGCATCTATAATCGGACGATCCTTTACTTTTTTAGAATTGGAAAGTTTAACGAAAAAAAGTAAATTTGAAATTAAAGATATTATTGGAAAAGCAAATGATCTATCACTCGTGGAAACAGGGGATGAACGTGCCCAGTTCATACATGAAATTGTAAGAGAACTTTTTTACAGTAAGCTTTGTGATAATAAATCCTTTTATTATAATGCAGCTGCAGAAGCTCTTAAAATTGTTGCTCCTGCAAAATATCTAACGAGAGCTAATTTTCTATTGCAGGCTGGATTGATAAAGGAAGGCTCCGTTCTATATATAATAGAATATCTGAGAAAGTTAAGATTGAAGGAAATAGTAGATATTGAATACACACGATCACTAATGCTATATGCAAAGGAGTTACCCGATGATAGATATATTAATATCATGAAAATTAGTTACAATTTGTATCACTCGCAAGAATATGAGAAATGCATTGCAGAGCTAGATACTATTGAAAATATGTATCCTCAGCTTTTACTGGCAGAAAGAGATTATTTGATGTCTATCTGTCTTAGTAAACAAATCGAAAGTAGATCCAGGCATAAAGCTGTTAATTGTCTAGAGCTTTACTCTAATTTTGATCAGTTAGAACAGGAGGGAGAAATATGGTCCAGAATAATGTCTGCTTTAATGGTAGCTTATGTACATATTGATGATTCAATTAATGCAGAAAAGACAAATAAGGCTTTATTTATGTATTTGGGGAATCGTGCAGCTTATGATGTTGAAGCACAAGATAAAATCAATATCTTGAGACGTAAGTCTGCGGCAGTGTGCTCAACCACCACAGCATTACGATTCACTAAACGAAGTGTAGAATATTTCGAACCTCAAGAAGGTTCAAATATTCCATTAAGTCCATTTGAGTACTATATGGCTTTGAACAATTTTGCTGCGAATGCAATTGTTTGTGGACAATTTATTATTGCTTTTGAATCTATGATAAAGGTTTTCAATTTAGTGAAATTCTTTTCAGAAATGGAGTTTCCAAGAAAAGAAATTATTATGAATAATTACATAATAAGTGGTTTCTTATCTGGTTGTCTCACAGTTGAGCAAGGGATTCAAGCATATAATCAAGTGTTCGAACAGATAAATTTTAAACATTCTGATCATGTATTGTTAAGAATGAATCAAGCCTCTTTATATGCATCTAATTATGATGTCCATACTGCAAGAGCTATTCTATATTCCCTCGTGGAAGAACTAGAGAATAAAGAAAATGTTGAAATTTACTACCAGTATTGTGTGGAGTCAAATCTCATGGTTGTGGAGTATCTTTGTAAAAATAAAGACAAGGCTCTTGAATTATGGAACAAGCTAACAGTCTTGCAGCCAATTATTGGTGATAAAGTATTCTATGTGAAAAGAAATAATATGATAAAAAAGATTTTTGATCAAGAAATTGTATCAGACGGAAAAATGTGGCTTAACATGCTTTTAGAAGTTTCCCCACACTCAAATACACTTGATAATATAGATTTGTGGGAGTTTTATGGGAAAGGATACTTATTTTCAGATACGCAGTTTTGGTCAGAATCATGAAACAGACTTAGTAATCTTGGATAACGTAATACCTACCAACGTTCCTAACATTTGCTCATATGAGTAACCAAGTATTTGGAAGGATTTATGGAAGGAGCTATGTTTTACAATATGGGGACTGGTAGCTAAATCTGTTACAAAAATGTTCCCATTTTTGTTAATGCGATAATCAACTCTGCCAAAACCCCTGATTCCTAATGTTGTAGCTATTTTTTTTGTTGTGTCTGTCATAATTTTAGTAATATCAGTTCTAAAACTTTCGAAATCATAAAATTTATAATTATCCGTCCCTCTAAGAACATAAGTTAGGATCTCATTTTCAAAAAAAATTTTATTATTTATTGATATTCCTAACGGTGGAAGTGTAATTGGTTCAGAAGCATACAAAAAAGGACACTCTACTTCGAATCCTTCAATAAACTGTTGTATTATAATCTCTTGTTTATAATGATGGCTCATCTGTTCGATTAAATGTTCACTTTCAGAAGAAAAATTAATAACATTATTTTCATCAAGGCCGATACTAGCAGATTCATGATTTAATTTAATGATAACTTTGTGATTCTCAGGCGGCTTCTTATCATTTAACCAGCCAAATTGTGTATCATATAACCAACTTTCAGGTACAGAGAAGCCATGATGTGTCAAGATATTTCCCGAATGAAGTTTGTTTCTGCATAGGCTAACCACGTAAGGATTAGAATTTACATATGGAATATTATTTATATCGCAGAAAGATGGAATTAACGACTTCCTTCCAATATTCGCTCCTTTCTGAGCCATATTTACCACAATATTGTATTTGTTTTTATCCAAAATACTTGTAGTGAGTACGTCTTTTATAAAGTGAAGTTCATCATAGTAGACTTTAGGATTAAATCCTATTAACTGAAAACCTTTTGTTAGTTCTTCTACTTCTAATTCACTTAAAAATTCAGAGGTTAGAGAAAATTCGGAATAATCTTGAAAATCAGTTGTAATTCCATCTACATTGGCTACTAAGATAAGGTTAGTTTGTTCATAATTTTGATTAGTAATCTTTAAAAAATAATCAATTTCATTCATTTCATAAGACCTCCAAATAATTCGTAGTTATTTGGAGGTCACAATCCGGTTGCGGGGGTTAAATTGGGAGAGGACGTCCCGTTTTCTTTTTATGGATACTTCGGTGTAGATTTCGGTGGTGCTGACGCTGGAATGGCCCAATATTTCTTGAACGGCTCGGAGATCGGCTCCGTTCTCCAGCAGCTGTGTTGCGAAAGAATGGCGCAGATAGTGAGGAGTGGACTTTTCGTTAATATTGGCTAATTTCCGATACTTGGTGAAAATATCTTCCACGCCAAAGATCGATAAAGATTGGCCGTACTTATTCAGAAACAAAGTATCCATTTTGGGCTGAAACAGTTCCCTAACCTCCATCCATTCATGAAGTTTATCAATCAACTCACTGCTGGATAAATATAACAACCTCTCTTTGCGCCCCTTCCCAAATATAACAACAACTCTGTTCTTCAGATCAATATCCTCCAGATGTATTTGTGCAAGCTCTCCTATTCTTATGCCAGTGGAGAATAATAAATCAATGATGGCGTCATTTCTAATGGATAAGCGAGTTCGAAAGGGTGTGGTCAGTTGTTCCCGATCCAATTTTGGAGAATGTAGCAAACGTTCTATTTCTTCTACGGCTAGGGTTTTAGGGATTCTTTTGGCTGTTCGAAATTTCTTGCCGAAATTATTGAGTGGGGATTGCTCGATCCAGTTTTTTTGCACCAAGAAGACAAAAAAAGCCTTAATCGATATGTATTTTCTTTTGATGGTGGAATCTTTGAGTGGAGTGGAAGTGTTAAAGCTATGAAAGTAGTGATGAAGGCTGTCACTAGTTATCGTTTCAATGTGATTTTCGGATAACCAGGTGTGTAGCCTGTTTAAGTCGGAAAGATAAGCTTTAATAGACTTGGATGATAGGTTTTTCTCAATAATTAGAAAAGAAACGTATTTCTCTAGATACTGATGTAATTCTGAAACGGGAAAGGCCAATGAAATTCCTCCTGGATGTATATGATTATTTTTCATAGTTTTTCAAAGTATATCAGAGTCTAGCGGTAGAACGGAGTATAATCAGTTTTGAGTTTAAGGATGGATTCACTACTATTTTGTTAACTCGGTAAAATGTAGTATATTTTAAATAAAATATAAGAAAGAGGAGGCTCATCGAATGTCGATAGCTACAACAATGATAATACGGCTGGAGATTCGAAAATCGGAGGCGTCTTTTGGCGATGTGGCTTCCGGAATTGCCGCTGCGGGCGGGGATATTGTTGCTATTGACGTTATACGTGCAGGTAAGGATGTGACTACCCGGGATATTACTGTGAATGTGCAGGATGCGGGGAATGAAGAGGTTGTAAACATATTATCTAATATGTCGGGGATAAAAGTGATTAATGTGTCGGACTCGACTTTTTTGGCCCATATCGGTGGCAAAATAGAAATTACGCCCAAGATGCGCATCAAGAACCGGGAGGATCTGTCACAGGTATACACACCTGGTGTGGCTCGTGTAAGCATGGCGATTGCCCATGACCCCAGTAAAGCGTATTCTTTGACGATGAAAAGGAATACGGTAGCCGTTGTTACCGATGGGACCGCGGTGCTCGGGTTAGGAGACATTGGACCGGAAGCGGCGATGCCGGTGATGGAAGGCAAGGCGATGCTTTTTAAACAACTGGCGGGTATTGACGCGTTCCCCCTGTGCCTAAATACAAAAAATGCGGATGAAATCGTGAATATTGTGAAAGCGATTTCTCCGGGATTTGGCGGGATCAATCTGGAGGATATCAGCTCTCCGCGCTGTTTTGATATTGAACAGCGGCTTGTGGCTGAACTGGATATTCCGGTGTTTCATGATGATCAGCATGGGACGGCGGTTGTAGCGTTGGCCGGTCTATTGAATGCGTTGAAAGTGGTAGGGAAAACCATCGGAAACGTCAGAATTGTTGTTGTCGGCATCGGTGCGGCAGGAGTCTCAATCTGTAATCTATTGCTGGCTGCAGGCGCCCAGAATATAAGTGCAGTTGACCGCGAGGGCATTCTCAGCCGAGAAATTCACTATGATAATGCGGAATGGCAGAAGCTGGCCGCTCTGACGAATCCCACAGGAATTGTGGGCGGACTTCAGGAAGCGATGCTTGGGGCAGATGTATTCATCGGTGTGTCTGGTGGAGGCATACTGAGCGTTGATCATTTAAAAAGCATGGCCCCGGACAATATTGTCTTCGCCATGGCTAATCCATCTCCCGAGATTGAGCCGGATTTGGCGGAGCCGCATGTACGAGTTCTGGCGACCGGAAGAAGTGATTATCCGAATCAGATCAACAATGTGTTGTGCTTTCCCGGAATTTTCCGCGGCGCTCTGGATTGCCGAGCCAGAACGGTGAATCTCGAAATGAAGCTGGCGGCGGCGCGGGCTATTGCTTCGGTCGTCCTTGAGGATGAATTGAACGAACAGTATATTATCCCTAGTATTTTTAATGAAAAAGTAGTCGAGCATGTCCGTCTGGCAGTCATCGAGGCAGCAATAGCTACGGATATGGCTCGCCGGATTCCTCCGGATATTGCGGATAGAGAGAAATAAGTTACTTGTATATAAATTAGGCTCCTTATTAATCCGTACAGTGTAGAGAAAAGACCATTTCATACAAATGGTCTTTTTTGCTAGCGATAGAATTGAATATATTCAATTTGAGAAGATTTACTGTATCTTTTTTATGTAAAAATATACAATTAAGGAATGGAAGGGGACTAAACCATGTTTAAGAGGCTGCGCAACTTACTACTGTCTGGAATGATGCTGGTGCTCCTTGTAGCTTGCAATACAGAAACGGTCCATCACGACTATACTTTTACTGGCGAGGGTAACAAGTGGTCTGCTGAATATGTGCAACAGGCATCGGAGAAGTTTAGTAGCAAGAAGGGGAAGACAACTGATTATGAAACTTGGAAGAACGTTACTTTTCAGCTCCGGTACAAGGGGAAGCAAACAGATTTAGGAGAGATGAAACACTTTAAATACACTTATAAAGGGATTGCAGGAGGTGGTGGAGGAACTATGGAGGGTGCTGTTAGTGCGGAGACTTTAAAGTCAGTGAGCTCTGGAAGCGGCGCTTTTGAATGGGAAGATTCTGTAATTAAGGTCGAAGTGGAATGGGACGGACAGAAGGAGCAGTTTGAGCTGATGATTCGTAAATAATGTTGCTAACGAAAGGAGCCTTATGAAGATCGGGTTGGTCAGACACTTTAAAGTAGTGGATCATGCGGAGCGGAAGTGGATGTTCGGCAAGCAGTTTAATAAGTGGGTCGAACAATACAACGAATCGGATATTCAGCCGATAGCGTATAACGGACAGGAGCATGTATGGGATTTATGCTGGAGCAGTGATCTGTCCAGGGCTGCTCATACTGCTCAATTGATATATTCAGGTGATATTACTTATACGGATCAGTTAAGAGAGATCGATGTTGCTGCGGTTCCGCTGGCAGGAGTCAAACTGCATTACTTCCTTTGGTTATTGCTTGGGCGAATGGCCTGGCATTTCGACCATCATTCACAGCCCGAAGGCAGGACTTCAACGATACGACGCGCTAAGGAACTTCTGGATCTTTTGGAATCCAATGATGCTTCATTAAATGTCTTAATAGTAAGCCATGGAGTCTTTATGCATGTAATTGTTCAAGAGTTGAGACGTAGAGGCTATAAAGGCGCTAGTATGATTAATCCGCGCAATGGAGAACTTTATATACATGTGAAAGCAACTCACAAAGAACCAGAAAGTAGGAATAAATAAATGGTCATCATTAAAGAAATCGAAACGGAATCTCTTATTGCATTAAGCGGGTTATATCAGGAGCTGATTAACAAACCCACTGATTATAACAAGCTGGAGGAAGTCTTTAAGCTAATTAAGGCGGATAGCCGTTACATAGTGTTGGGTGCATTTGTGGATGGAGAATTGCTAGGGACGTTGATGGGGATTGTCTGCCAAGATCTTGTAGGCGATTGTAAGCCGTTTATGGTCATAGAGAATGTAGTGGTTTCTCCGACTGCCCGACGCCTAGGAATTGGTAAAAAACTCATGATAGCTATCGAAGAAATCGCGCAGGAACGAGACTGTTACTATATCATCCTGGTGTCTGGGGCGCAGCGGAAGGAAGCGCATGTGTTCTATGAGTCATTAGGCTACAGAGATGAGAAGGTTGAGGGCTACAGGAAACATCTGACTTCACATTAACTTTTCATTTTCTATTTCGGATTGCAGGTTATTTCAAAATATAGGAAATAAAAAACGGAGTCTGCGTAAGCGCAGCTCCGTTTTTCTATGCAAAAGATTATTAATTTATCGGAAACTCATCCTTAGTGTACCCAAGACACTTTGATATTTGGATTGCGGTCTCTTTGACATGGTTACCAACTACTGAAATGTCTTGAATGGAGAGCTCTGTCCGCAGAGCGGTTATGCTGATCGCTGCGACTAATATATTCTGATCGTTATAAATAGGAGCAGCTATACAACGAACACCGATTTCTCCTTCTTCATCCTCAATAGCGTAACCTTGCTTACGGATAGATTCCATAGCCGTTTTGAATTCGCTCCAACTAGTGATTGTGTTTTCTGTCTTTTGAGGTAAGCCTTTTTCCTTAATGATCTCTTCAATTACAGCAAGGGGGGAGTAAGCTGCAATCGCTTTCCCAACACCGGATAGATGTAGCAGTTGCCTTTGACCGATATAAGTGGAGAATTTCACAAACGATTGACTTTCCAGTTTATCAATAAAAAGTGCTTCACCATGGTCCAATGTAGCCATATGAACAGTAAATCCTGTACGCTCCATAAGACTTTGCATAAAGGGTTTCGCAAATTCTCGAATATCCATTTTGTTTAAGATTGAAGAGCTAATGGTTAGAAATTTCGTGCCTAGCTTATATTTCCCATCCTCTGTTTTATTGATGTAATCATGACCTTCCAAGGTATTGAGGATAAAGAAGGCACTGGTTTTGGGAATATCAACTAATTTGCAGATATCGCTAACGCCTAGGGGGTTTCTTTGTTCTGCCAAGATTTCAATAATAGAGAGCGCTTTATCAAGTGCGGGCACATTATATTTCTTGCTTGGTTTTTCTTCTATTAGCGTGATCGACTCGCCTTTTGTTTCTTTCATATTTAACAACCCTTTACATTGGATTTTAGAGGACTTTAATTCAAGGTCAACCCTGTAGGTTGTAGATATTTATTAAACGTTGTTTATATATTAAATCATATCATGGATAGAGGGAGAGAATCAAATGTTCAGGAGTAACATTTTTTTACAATTGCACTTAATATATATGCTGAAAGGAATTTCGGGAATGGGTTCACAGAGTTCACTGAAAATAACGATGTTAGATAAGTTGACAATTGATTGACAACTCAAATCTAATCTATTATATTTTTAACATACAAAACGTCGTTTAAGATTTTGGGGGGGTGAACTTGCAACATTATTCAAGACAAAACCATTACAGGGAGGATTCCATTCAATGAAAATGAAAAGCTTGGTTTCGATGGTTATTATGCCAATGGTCATTACTTGTTTACTTGCAGCATGTGGTAGTAAAGAAAATGCGAACACGTCCACAACCGCTGCCAGTTCGGCTCCAAGCAGTGCGGCTAGCGCTGCACCGACTACCGAAACTCCTGTACTTAAGGGCGAGGTTAACGTATTAATTGGAGAATCTTTACTTGGTGGCATTCATGAAGAACTGGTTACACAATTTGAGAGTGAATATCCAGATATCAAGATTAAGGTAGAAGCTCTTCCAGATGGGGGGATATTCGATGCTTTACGCACGAAGATTTCCACCGCGGAAATGCCGGATTTGTATGAGATTAATATTGGTCATGTAACGACTGGATTAGCAGATGAATCAGGGTACTTATATGATTTGAAGGATATGGAAGCTATGGGCAATTATCTCGATTCCGTGAAAGGTGCCTCCATTTATAATGGCAAAATTGTTGATTTCTCCTTGGGCTCTGGTGTGTTGGGTCTAGATTATGACAAAAAAGCGTTAGCTGAATTAGGGTACACTGAGCCTTTTAAAACATGGGATGAAATGATTGAGGCCGGAATGAAGTTGAAGGAACAAGGTAAAGATCTGTTAGTTTATAGTTCGAAGTGGGAAACCGCGATTTCGAATATCTTCCATTGGACGTTCGGACACAAAGCCATAGTAGATCCAGAATTTAAAGAAGCTTATCTTTCAAATTCGATTGATTGGACCAAAGAGGGCTATCGTGATGTATTGGTGGAAGGCTTTGAAAGATTCAAAGAGTTAAATCAATTTGTACGTGTCGGAAGCTTTACGAATGAGGTAGAAGTAGCTCGCCAATCCTTTACTAATGGTGAAAGTTTAACATTAATCGGCGGTTCATGGGAAGCAGGCTCGATTCATAAGCTGAATCCAGATTTAGATTTAGGTTTTATGAATTTACCTTATGCAGATGAGAATGAGAATCCAGTTATTTTCGTACCGGAGGATGGTTTAGCCATCAATGCCAAGTCGGAAAATCTCGAAGCTACCAAATTTTTCGCTAACTGGTTGTTCAGTAAAGAAACATATGCCAAGATTCAAAAAGCAAAAGGCAGTATGTCTGCTCTAAAAGGAGTGGGTGATTTGGATCCGGCCTACGTGGATGTGCCGAATTGGTTGGCTACTGATAATGTGATCTCTTTCGGGAATACAGGACCTGTTCCAGGTCCAACATGGATTGCTTTAGGGAACGCAGCTCAGAAGTATACCTTTGATGATAAATTGGATGAAAGTATTGACCAATTTATTAAAGAGTATGACAAAACAAAAACCAAATAAAGTCGATATCTTCAGCTCTTTGCAAACCTAAAAGATAAAACTGGGTCCGTGTGATCCAGTTTTAGGGCTTGCTTCCATTGATAACCTACACCCATTAATCATAGGGAGGTCCTCCATGCAGAAACAAATATTGTGGACAGGGATATTCTTTATGCTCCCGATTTCAATGATTTTATTTATTTTTTTGTTTTTACCCATTCTGCAGTCGCTGTACTACAGCCTCACCAATTGGACGGGCGTAGGGGATTACAGCTTTATCGGCTTTGCTAATTATCAATCGATCTTTACGGATAGCATATTTATGGATACTTTAAAGCGAACGCTGTTCATTGGATTAACTACTGCTTTATTTACAAATTTAGCAGGACTTTTTATTGCTGTATTGCTGGATCAATCTTTATTTACCAAAAATATATTACGTGTGCTCTTTTACCTGCCTAATGTTATTCCTTTCGTTGTTGCTGCCTTTGTTTGGAGATATATGCTGGATGCAAATGACGGACTTCTGAATAGAACACTTTCGATGCTGCTTTCAAAAAATATCCATATTCCCTGGGTAGATTCACCTTCCTATGTGATTTGGTCCATCATCGTGATTTCAGTTTGGCAAATGATGGGTCCTGTCATCATCGTGTATATTGCAGCATTACAGGGAGTGCCGGAGCATTTAAAGGAGGCTGCCTTAATTGAAGGTGCTTCACCTGTCAAAAGCTTTTTTAGTGTAACTTTACCGATGATTGCACCGGGGATTACTGTGAGTGTGCTTATTGGATTATCCAATGGGATACGTATTTTTGATCTTCCTTTTGCTCTGACTGGGGGAGGACCTGCTAACTCTAGTGAGACCCTATCCATCCGGATCTACCGCTATGCTTTTCAGTCCTCGGACTTAGGATATGCGATGTCGGCATCCTTTATATTGACACTGCTAGTCATACTTATTACCTTCTTCTTTGTAGCGATGTCGAGAAGATATGAGGTGGGAGCTGAGGGAGCATGATCATTAGGGGGAAAAAATATGCGGTAGAAATATTTACGATAATTTTTGCAGCAATAGTGTCGATTCCTTTGTATCTGGTGGCTATTAATTCTTTGAAGTCTCATGAGGAAATTGTGCGGAAACCGCTGGCCTTGCCTCATTTCACCGTTGGATTCAGTAATATCACGCGCGCATTTGAGAAGATGGATATCGTGAAGTCGTATTCGACGACCTTAAGCATTGTTGTGCTTGTCATAGCTTGTGGTGTGCTTTTGTCCATGTTAGCAGCCTACGCCGTTTCGAGAATTAACCAACGACCGTTTAAAGTCATGTATTGGGTGTTTTTGTCGGGTATTCTTGTTCCCATTCAATCCGCCATGATCCCGTTAATCTTCATCCTGAAAACCTTCCACTTAAATAACACCTTATTAGGCATAGCCTTGGTTTATACAGCGATTGTGTCTCCATTTGCCATTTTTGTGTTCAGTGGCTTTATGCGCACGATACCCAGAGAGTTGGAGGAAGCTGCATTTATGGATGGGAGTTCTTTAGTGAACACCTTTTTCAAGATTATTCTCCCATTAATCAAACCAGTCACAGCTACAGTTATTATTTTGCAATTTATGTATGTTTGGAATGATATGTTATTACCGCTTGTGTTGTTGAACTCTCAAGATTATCCGACCGTAAGTATCGCTTTATACAAGTTTTTTGGAGCTAGAGGCGCTGCAGATTTGAGCTTATTGTTCGGTGGGATCAGCTTGGCTTTACTTCCGGTAATCATTCTATTCTTGAGTCTTCAACGTTATTTTGTCAAAGGTCTTGTGGCTGGGGCGGTAAAAGGTTGAAAAAACAGGAGGCGCTTACCATGGAAACGATGGAGGATGTACAATTATTTGACATGATGCAGCAGCAATTATATTCGGCAGTGATATGTGACAGTTTGGATGAACTGGGCTACCGAAATCAGGCGATGCATGCCAATATTCGTCCGTTGGAACATAACTATATCATTGCAGGCCGGGCTAAGACGATTCTTTCTGTAGATGTATTTTATATTAGTGATAATCCGTACGTGAAAGAAATAGAAGTGATAGACAGCATTAAACCTGGGGAAATTGTGATCGCTGCGACGAATCAATCCACGCAAAACGGAATGTGGGGGGAGTTATTATCGACGGCTTCCAAGATGCGTGGGGCGCGAGGAGCAATCATTGATGGATACATCAGGGATACGAAAAAAATTATTGAACTTGGATTTCCTGTCTATTCGACAGGATATAAACCGGTAGATTCCAAAGGACGAGGCTTAGTCATTGATTATGATTGTCCGGTCGATGCAGGGGGTGTCAGGGTTCATCCAGGAGATGTTATTTTTGCGGATTATGATGGTGTCGTTGTGATTCCTAATGCTGTGTTATATCAAGTAATGGAATTAGCTCTGGCAAAAGTAACGGGAGAAAATCATTCGCGTGAAGAGTTGCTTACAGGGAAGCTGCTGCGTGAGGTTTACGATAAATATGGTGTTCTGTAATGAAAGCCTATGTGTGGAAGGAAACCGGCAGGATTGAAAAGGAAATCCATTGGTCTACACCTGAGTATGGAAGTCATGAGGTGCTCATTGCTATAAAATCTGAAGGGATATGCACAACGGATATCCATATGGTGTCAGGAAAGCTTGATTTTGCTAAACCCCCATGGGTACTAGGGCATGAAATGTCAGGTGTGATCGTGAAGATTGGGGACGACGTCAAGGGCTGGAAGATCGGGGATCGGGTCGTTATTGACCCGGTTGTCAGCTGTGGGAGCTGCAAATATTGTTTAACCGGTAAAAAGTATTTATGTCCTGACGGAGGCGAATTGGGGACAAATTACGGTAGTGGTGGCTATGGTGAATTTGTGGTAGCGAAACCAAGTAATCTGTATCGTTTGCCTGCTGAGATGAGTTTTGCAGAAGGGGCGATGATGGAGCCATTGAACTGCACATTAGGCGCGATTGATCGAGTTCGGAATATGGTCGGCAGTCATGTGGCTGTATTTGGAGCAGGACCTGCGGGTCTGTTATTTATTCAGTTAGCCAGAGCCTATGGTGCTATAAAGGTGACGTTGCTAGATATTAAAGATGAGCCGTTAGCCTTAGGGTTGAGGCTGGGTGCGGATGAAGTGGTGAACATTACCAAGGTGTCACTTCAAGATTATTTTGCCGAACAAGAAATTGAGGTTGTAGTTGAAGCTTCTGGAAGTGAGGCTGCGATTGGCCATTGCTTCGAATTTGTGGCTAGTAGTGGAACTGTAGTTCTGTACGGGCTAAACGGTCTCCACACCCCTACTATTACTTCGGACATGATCGTTGGCAAAGATTTATCAATAGTTACTTGTACATCAGCCCCCTTGCTGTGGTACAAAGGAATTCGGTTGGTGCAAGCAGGTAAGGTGAATGTGAAGGATATTATCACTCAGCAGGTCCCATTTGATGAAGCAGAAGCGTTACTTGAAGAGATTATGGATGGCAAAAGTTCTGCGACCAAAACCGTTCTCAGCTATTAGCTTATGCTGAATTTACGATGAAATGGAGGCTATATTTGCCAATGCAAATTCTTGCAATAGGTGCTCATCCGGATGATATCGAGCTGCAGTGTGCTGGAACGCTTGCGATGTATGTCAAGCAAGGTCATCAGGTATTTATGGCGGTGGTTACTAATGGAAACATGGGGAATTATGATGTGGCACCAGAAGAACTAGCCCGAATTAGAGAAGCTGAATTCAACCAATCCTGCACTGTTCTTGGAGCGACTCCAATCTGGATGAACTACCCTGATGAGCTGTTAGAAAACACCGTACAGAATAGACTGGTGTTTGTGGATATGCTGCGCAGCATTAATCCGGATCTCGTGATTACACACGGAGCAAATGATTATCATCCTGACCATCGTTATACGCATCAATTAGTCTGGGATGCACTGCCGTTAGCAGGGATCGCAAATATTAAGACGAAGCACCCTGCAACCAATCGCCAGGTTACGCTATATATGATGGATAATTTGGGTGGGATTGACTTCCATCCCACAGAATTTGTAGATATTACAGAGACCCTCGAGCTAAAGAAAGCAGCGTTGTCCAAGCATGCGAGTCAAACCCGTATTTTCCATGATCTATTGGATATAGATCTGCTGGATGTGATAGAAACGGTCGGGAAATTCCGTGGATATCAAGCCGGGTGCAAATATGCTGAAGGATTTACCAAAGTTGAGGCCTGGTATCGGGGCTTGTCGAAAAGGCTGCTTCCAGAGAGTGATCAGGAATCGCGCTTCAATTATAAAACGGAGGGCTGACTATGAAGATTACAGATATTGAATTATCTATTCTAGAAAGTCCTTATCACTACGGCATGAGTTCAGAAGCTACAGACTCGCGAGGTCCCCAATATGCGCTTATCGTGAAGGTGCATACAGACGAAGGGATTACAGGCATTGCGGATTGCGACTCTCATCCCCATATTATGAAGGCTTTTATCGATGCCCCCAGTTATATACATGCTTTTGCCGAAGGTCTGAAGTATGCAGTCATTGGTGAGAACCCCTTTGAATACGACAAAATTTGGACGAAAATGTATCAATCCTCATTTTACCAAGGACGCAGAGGTGCTGCTATTCATGCGATGAGTGCCATTGATATTGCCATTTGGGATATTATCGGCAAAGCCACAGGGCAATCTGTGAGTGTGATGCTTGGGGGAAGAAATCATGAGAAAATACTAGCTTATGCCAGTACATTATTCCGTAATACTCCGCAAGAAATGAAAGAGGCTGTGCAAAAATACCGTGGACTTGGGTATAAGGCGGTCAAATTTGGGTGGGGTATCGTCACGGAAAATCCACTGCAAATCGTTTCACTAGTTGAAGCTGCTCGTCTGGAAGCGGGCCCTGATATGGATATTATGGTTGACGGAATGTGGACCTCAGATGTAAAGCTTGCGATTCAACTGGTGAAGGAGCTGGAGCATTATAAGGTGTTTTTTGTGGAGGAGCCTTTAAAGTCAGATAATTTAGCAGGCTATAAAAAGCTGGCAAATGCCGTCAACGCCAGAATTGCTTGTGGTGAGCAGCTTGCAGGATTGTATGAATATAAGCAACTGCTTGAAGAAGGAGATGTGGATATCATTCAGCCGGATATTTCACGAGCAGGGGGTTTGACTGAGGTCAGAAAGCTGGTCACGATGGTGGAACAGTCTGGGAAGCTATTAATTCCTCATGCTTGGACCTCTGACATTCTTACGGCTGCTTCTTTACATCTGAATTCTTATCAGAAGAACCCCGTATTTCAAGAGTTTTGTACCAATGATACTCCGCTGAGTCGCGAACTTGTCACTAACCCCTTGCAGCTAGATTCTGAGGGTTATGTGCATGTTCCATCAACACCAGGCTTAGGCGTGGAACTCAATGAAGAAGTTATTCGAAGATACGCGATAGATACTTTGGTGGTGAATACATTATGATTGTTGATTGTCATACGCATTTGTTTGGCCCTGGTCATGTAGGTGGAAGCTTCTTATCGGATGCTAAACGAGCTTGGGGTAATGATTACGAATTAATGATAACCCCGGAAGATCATTGGAACGCTTATGAAGAAGTCGATGGCGCAATTGTGCTGGCTTTTAATTGTCCTGCAACAGGAGTGATTGTACCTAATGATTATGTAGCTGAATATGTAGGAAAACATCCTAGCCGATTATTTGGCTTCGCAAGTGTGAATCCGCATGATAGCGACGCTCCGCAGCAGTTGGAATATGCGGTGAAGGAGCTTGGCCTGGTTGGTTTGAAGCTAGCTCCCATCTATCAGAATTTCTATCCAGATCGCGAGCAATATTTTCCAATTTACGCCAAGGCACAGGAGCTTAAGGTCCCCATTCTGTGGCATCAGGGGACTTCGTTTGTATCCGCTGGGTTTCTTGACGCATCCCGCCCGGCAATGCTGGATCCCATCGCCAGAGCTTTCCCGGATTTGAAGATGGTTATTGCTCATCTCGGTCATCCATGGCACGGCGAATGTGTCTCGGTCATTCGTAAGAATCCGAATGTATATGCGGATATGTCAGCGCTTGGAGCACGACCTTGGCAGTTTTATAATGCCATGATGAATGTTACGGAGTATCGTGTCGCGGACAAAGTGTTATTTGGCAGCGACTATCCGTTCTTCAGCACTCAGCAGACGATCGACACTTTTCGTAATATCAATGCCCTTGTGGAAGGAACTCATCTGCCACGTATTCCTGAGTCGGATATCGAAGCTATTATTCACCGCAACACCCCAGAAATATTGGGACTCGTGAAATAGAAGGATGGAGGAGAGTTTATGAAGACCAAAGGAAATGGTTATAAATCTTTCAATGTTGTACTTATTGCAATCTTCTTATTATCGATTTGGGTGATTTCCATACCAAAAACCGTTTATGCGCTGGACACAAGTGTATTAAGCTATGGAGCGGTTGGGAATGGGACTACCAATGACCGGGCTGCCATTCAATCCGCTATTGATGCTGTATCTGCTGCAGGGGGAGGGACTGTAAATCTTCCTGGAGGTTATACCTTCCTCACTGGTGATCTCACGCTCAAAGACAATGTAACTCTAAACATTAATACAAACGCTATTTTGAAACAAAGCCAGGTTATTGCTGATTATGCTCATCCGCAGACATTTGGCAGGTTAAAGACAGGGGCTATCCCATTTAACGCTTGGGCAGATTACAATTATCCACTTATTTATGCAGGGACCGGAACTCATGATATTGCGATTACCGGTTCTGGTACAATTCAAATGACTAACACGGGGAATGATGATACAAGCATTATCATTCATGCCATTGGATTCTTTGATGTAAGTGAGTTTTCCATATCCAATATTACCATTGATAATGCATCGATGTATAACATCACTGTAAGACAGTCTGATCACGGTGACATTAGTGGCGTCACCACATCCAATCCGGCATCTATGAATAGTGATGGAGTAAGCTTGGCAAACTCTCAGTATATTCACGTGCACGATAATAGCCTGACAACAGCTGATGATGGCATTTATGTATGGGCATCGTACAATGATCCTCGAGGAGGAACATGGTGGTCTACAGCCAATCCTGAGCCTTCTCATGATATTGAAGTTGACCACAATTATGTCAACGATACAGGTGTTCAAGATAGTAACGGGTTTGTCTTCATTAACTGGACGGGGGTTGCACCGGATCAATCGAAGGTCGAGATCTCGAAGGTGAATGTACATGATAACACCTTTATTGCAACACGTCCGATCGGTGCGCTGACTTATGATGTATACACACCAGGTACGAGTACACCGTTGAAATCCATTACTTTTAAAAATAACATACTAATAGCAGTGCCCAGCACAGGCGCAAAGGTTCATTCAAGCTTCAGCGATCTACCAATGACCGATTTTTCAGGAGATGCTGATTTTGCCGGGATTACTAGCTCTACCACATTAGTAAATACAAATTTTGATTCCGCAGGATCTTCAAGCACGACTTATAAAGGTACAAGTTTCTGGTCTACTGAAGGTGACTCAGGTGCAGATAATGCAGCGGTTAGTCAGCCTGGAGGCTACTGGGGTTACATCAAATCCTTTAACCTTGGAAATTCCGCGATCTATCAAGGCGTACATTTGACTCCGGGAACGTATACGTTTTCTGCATCTGTTCAGAGTAGTGGGGCTAGCATTCGTATGTTTGCTATTCAGGCTTCCAGTGGTACCGTTGTACAAAGTTCGTCGTTCACTAACACAAGCTGGGCTAGCAAATCCATTACATTTACAGTAACTACCACAGGAACCTACAGAGTGGGCATTGATAGTACGGGTAGCGGGACTAGTTCAAGTTCCTTTGGGAGGATTGACTCGGCCGCTTTGACTGCTGGAGGAACCCCAACCCCAACGCCAACCCCAACACCGACATCGACGCCAACGCCAAGCGATGGCCCCACATCCATATTAACGAGTGAGACACCGCTCGGATATGATAATGATGCCCCATACGAACTAGGAACTAAATTCTATGCAATTGTGGATGGGACTGTTTCAAAGGTTAGAATATACACCCCTTCAAGTGAGGGTGGAAGCCATAATGTGCGGATCTGGAATGTTTCGACGGGCACAGTTGTAGCAGGTCCGTATAGCTGGACGGTTACATCAGGCACTGCAGGGTGGAAGGAATATATACTTCCGACTTCACTGAGCATTACAGCAAACACAGATTATATCGTTTCCGTATCCAACAGTACAGATCAATGGTATCCTGCCACAGTAGGAGGCTATTCCACTCCTATCAATAATGGCTACCTGCGCACGTATTCAGGAAGTGGAACTTACTCAACTACACTTGGGATCATGCCAATTACCCAATTTGGGAATGCAAATTACTTTAGAGATATTGTCTTCACCGCTTCGGGGGGGAGTACACCAACACCAACACCAACACCAACACCGACACCGACACCGACACCGACACCGACACCAACACCAACACCGACACCAAGTAGTACCTCGACGACTATCTTTACTACCCAAACACCCGCTGGGTTTAGTAGTGATACACAGTATGAATTAGGAACAAAGTTCTATTCTACGGTGAATGGAACCCTATCTAAAGTTAGGATATATACCAATGCTGCAGAAGGTGGAAGTCACAATGTGCGGATCTGGAATGTTTCGACGGGCACAGTTGTAGCAGGTCCGTATAGCTGGACAGTTACATCAGGCACTGCAGGTTGGAAAGAGTATACACTCCCGACTTCACTTAGTATTACAGCTAATACAGATTATATTGTCTCTGTGTCGAACAGTACTGATAATTTGTATGCAGCCACTTCTAGCGGATTTAGTAGTCCCATTAATAACGGATACCTGCATACCTACACAGGAAGTGGTCTTTATTCGACAACACTTGGGGCTATGCCTACCAATCAATATGGAAATACCAATTACTTTAGAGATATTGTTTTCACTCCTTAATTGAATTAACAAACAGCGGTAGAATGGTCTCATAGTAGACCCTATGGATATCACCGAAAGCGCAGTCGATTAGGCTGCGTTTTTGCGCATAGAGCCACTTCCAACGGCTGTAACAGACGACAGCAGATTGAAATAGAGGGGAATTCTCCCCCTAATTATACTGTAATCAGGATATTTTAGAGATTAGAGGGAGGAATTCCCTTTATCTTAAAAATACGGATAAGGACCTGAGGCGGAGCGTCGGGTTTTTCTTAAAAGATAAGAATTTATATGTTTAACCTTATAGATGATCCTTATATTTCTCGAAGAAACGGCTACCTTCCATAAAGGACAGGAAGCCGTTTCTTCTTATGTCAGGTAATAAGCATTTGACCTTCCAGACGAAAGCGCACTATAATCCCAACATGGGTTGAACGTGTGTAAAGCTTAATTAAAGAAGGCGGGGGTTAACTGTGAACCAACTGTGCAAGGTGCTAATTGTGGATGATGAAATATTGGTTCGGCAGGGGATCAAATACTTGCTGGACTGGGAGCGGGAAGGCTTTCAAATTGTCGGGGAAGCCTCGAACGGGCAGGAGGCACTCGACTTTCTGAAGATAGAGAAGCCACATATTGTGATCACCGATATCGTGATGCCGGTGATGAATGGTGAGGAATTGACACGGCTCGTGAAGCGGGATCATCCTGAGATGGAGGTCATTGTGCTTAGCAGCTTCAGTGAATTTGACTATGTACGCTCTACTTTTCAGAACGGAGTGGCTGACTATATTTTGAAACCGAAGCTGGAGGCAGAAGCGTTGCTTCAGGTATTAAGAAAGACAAGAGGCCGAATTCCCGGTCTTGAATCAATGGAAGCACCGCAGGATCATAACCTTTCGGTAGATTCAATACTCAGCAGGCTTGTAGCCGGTTACGAAATTCAGGTGGATGCGGACTTTGTTAGGCTACAGTTTCCGCATGAACTATTCAGCTTTCTCGGCTGTGAGGTTAACCGTTCAGTGCTTAAGGATAGGCATTACGTGAACCAGTTTAGAGAAAGTATAGAAACGATGCTTAAGGAGAATGTTCCAGGTCTCGTACAGCATACGATCTCAGGAGAGCAGGAGGGAATTGTATTTCTGCTTAACCTAGAGGAGAAAAGGTGGCTTGAAACCGTTCAGGCGGTTAAATCATTCTCGCAGTCTGTTGTCGAGAGCCAGCCGGAGCTGCGCTTTACACTTAGCCAGGCATTCCGGCAGTTTAGCGAGGCGGCAGGGGTGTATCAGGAGAGCCATGTGAAACTCCAACAATATCGTTTCTTTTTCCCTTATGAGGTATTACTAATCCACAGCGAGCTTCCGGCACAGGAGGCCGAGCCTGAAAAATTTAATCTGACCCAGTTCACGGAGCAGCTCAAGCGTCTGCAACTGGAGGAAGCGTTCACGGAGCTGAGACAGTATGTGACTTCATTATCTCACCATTATGAAAGTGATATCTTTCAGTTCAAATCTTTTTTAGGCAATATTATCTTTAATGTTACCAATCAGTTCAGCCATATTAAGGACCTAGAAGAGCAGAAATATGCACTGTTTCGGGCAATCGATGAAGCTAAATTTGCGGATGAAGCGATAGGGATTTTGGGAGTTTTTTTGGACCAGGTTCAGGATCAGACCTCTTCCTTGACTCAATCTCCGGGTAGTATTGTCAACATGAAGAAGCTGCTGGATTACATCGATGAGCATTATACTGAGCCGCTTAGCCTAACCGAGCTGGCCCGTCATTTCCACTTTAATCCTTCTTATCTGTCGAGTCTGTTTACTGCGCACAACAAAGAAGGCTTCAAAGAGCATCTGAATACAATCAGAACGGATAAAGCAGCTGAGCTGCTGCGTGCGGGTGAGGCGCCAATCTCGGAGATCAGTAGTATGGTCGGCTACGGGGATCACAGCTATTTTTGCAAAGTGTTTAAGAAATATACAGGATTATCACCAAGCGGCTATAGAAGGCAATATTACAGTCAGGAGTAGGAGATGCGCATGAGAGGATTCTGGGAACGCTACAAGTTTCATAGCCTGTTTATCAAAATATTTATCGTTATGGTCTTCAGCATTGTTGCTGTGGCCATTGCCGCTTCGTGGACTACGGTCCGTATGTCGGAGCGGCTGTTCATGGAAACCTTCAGCATTACAAACTCTAAGGTCATCAACCAAATTAAAGCAAACTTCGAATCTTTTCATTACTCGATTGTGACGGCAACCAATAATACAGGTCTCAGTGGCACGATTAAGAGTTTCTTGACCGAGGAGGATTCCAATTCCCTGCGGGTGCTGAGAACCTATTACAACATGACTACGCAGATGAAAAAGATTCAGTCCAATGTGGATGCCTATCAGGTCGGTATCAAGATTATGGGGAAAAATGGACGCAGCTTTTCCACCAATACGAACAACCTGCTGATGACTGACAATGAGCTGAGAAATCATAAGCTGACGTTAAATACACTGGCTGAACCCAAAAGACTGATGTATCAGTTCTACCAGGAGAGCAGCACGGTGTCCTCCAAGCAAGAGGCAGAAATTGTAGCAAGCAAGGCACTAATGGAACGGACAACAGGAGATATTTATGGGACGCTGTATATAACGATTCAGGAAAAGAACTTCCATACTTTTTATGCGAGCTTTGTAAGTACGGGCAACGATGTAGCTATACTCAATAAAGAAGGGCAGATTGTTTCCAGCAATCGTGCAGAACTGCTTGGACAGCAAGCAGATGATCTACTGGGTTATGCGCAGAAAATTGAGAGCAAAGGACTGGATTATGTAAACGTAGATTTCAAAGGTAAAGACATGATTGTGCTGGCAGATTATCTGTCTTCTTATGATTTCTATATTGTGAACCTGATCGACAAAAAGACAGCTTTAGGCCAGATGGTGGATAGCAAAATGGTTGCTTTGATCTGTTCGGCAATCGTGCTGGTAGCGCTGGTTGTTGTATTTTTAATTTCCAGAAGGCTGACCCGCTCGTTGACCCTGCTCACCCGGCAAATGTCGAAAATCACGGAACGCAATTTCCACAATTATATTACAGTTACCGGGAGTTTCGAGTTCCAGGAGCTTGGTCATGCCTATAACTATATGCTAGATGAGTTAAACGATTACGTGGACAAGCTTGTACACACGCAAAAAGAACAGCGCAATGCTGAACTTGCTGCATTACAGCACCAGATAAATCCACATTTCCTGTATAATACGTTGGCTTCGGTTAACTTTCTGGTTCAGCAAGGCAGCAAGGAGAAGGCGGTGCAGACGATTCATGCTCTGATCTCGATGTTGCAAAATGCCCTGAGCAACGTTAGTGAGACGATCACTGTGATGCAGGAGTTGGAGAATCTGAAGTCGTATGTGTTTATTAACCATGTGCGTTATGGAGAGCGGATCAGAGTGAATTTCTTTATCTCGCCAGATTGCACGGAGTTTTATGTACCTAAGCTGATTATTCAGCCGTTTATTGAGAATGCTTTTTTCCATGCCTTTAATCGGAAAACTGAGGGCTATATCCATGTGCTGATCTCCCAGGATGCCGGTTCGCTAATTTGCGAGGTTGTGGATAACGGCGATGGAATGGATAACGGTCACACAGAGCTGCCCGGGGCGGAGAGCAAACGTCAGCTGTTCACTGGCATTGGGATGAAGAATGTACATGATAGAATTATACTTTTATATGGAGAGGAATATGGAGTTACGGTAGTGAGCAATATAAATGAAGGGACCGCAATAAAAATTCGCTTGCCGTTAATATTGGTTTCAAGCCAAAATTAATACCAATTTCTAAATAAAGAACAAATGTTATAAAGTTAGCGCTTACAATGTGGCGATATAATGACTAATCCGTATAAAGTAATTTCTAACGATCTCTATGGAGGCGATGATAAGATATTCATGTAAATAGAAAACGCTTTCAACAACACAAAACGGTTAAAGGGGAGCAAGCAAATGAAAAAGAGCTTTGTGTTATTACTGATTTGCATGATCATGCTAACAGCCTGCGGTTCAAATTCGAACACCAAAAACAATGCGGAAGCAGGAACCACGGGGGCTGAGAAGGCCAAGGAAATCACGATTTGGGCATGGGACCCAGCCTTTAATATTGCTGCACTTGAAGTGGCGAAGGCGAAATATGCGGCTGCTAATCCCGATGTGAAGATTAATATCGTCGAGTATGCCCAGAGTGATATTATTCAAAAGCTGAATACCGGCCTCAACTCAGGCACTACAAAAGGTTTGCCGAACGTCGTGCTGATCGAGGATTATCGGGCGCAGGGTTTCCTACAGTCCTATAAAGACTCTTTCTATGATCTCAGCAGCTCCATTAAGGGTGCAGATTTTGCGGATTACAAGAGCGGACCGACAAGCCTTGACGGCAAGCAATATGGAGTTCCTTTCGATTCTGGTGTAACTGGTTTGTATGTCAGAACGGACTATCTGGAGCAAGCCGGCTACAAGCTGGCCGATCTGCAGGACATTGATTGGAAAGAATACATCGAAATTGGTAAAAAGATAAAAGAGAAAACGGGTAAAGCCCTGATTACACTAGACCCTAATGACCTCGGCCTGATCCGCACGATGATTCAATCTGCAGGCTCATGGTATTTGTCAGAAGACGGCCAGACTCCTGATATCGCAAGTAATGTAGCGCTGAAGGAAGCCTTCGAGATCTATAAAGAGATGATGGAAGCCGATGTAGCTAACGTTCATGCGGACTGGAGCCAATTCGTCGCCGCGCTGAATAGCGGAGATGTTGCATCTGTGCCAACCGGCAACTGGATATCTCCTTCGATTACTGCTGAAGCTTCTCAATCCGGTAAATGGGGAATCGCTCCATACCCGACTCTGCCGGGCAATGATAAATCGGTTCATGCGTCCAATCTCGGCGGTAGTTCATGGTACGTCATGAATGTGGATGGCAAAGAGACAGCTGCTGACTTTATGGCAACAACCTTCGGCTCCGATTCAGAAATGTATCAAACGCTGCTAACAGATATCGGAGTCATCGGTACATTTAAAGCAGCTGCTAGCGGCGAAGCTTACAGTCAGGCCAGCGAGTTCTTCGGCGGACAAAAGATTGTTTCCGACTTTGCAGCCTGGACTGAGCAAATTCCAAGTGTAAACTATGGTGTGCACACATACGCTATAGAGGACATTCTGATTGTGGAAATGCAAAATTATCTAAACGGCAAGGATATTGATAAGGTGCTTGGTGATGCACAAGCACAGGCTGAATCGCAGATAAAATAATTACCAGCAAACCTTGGGCGTAACCAGCTGCTCCTAGCGGTGCGTCCAAGGTTTATTCATACCTATATTTAAGGAGGTGGGCCGATGTGAGAAATGCCAATTCTAACCTTAACATCCGCCGCAAAGGCGTATTAACCGGATGGACATTCGTCCTGTTATCCGTCGTAATGATCTTTATCTTTTATTTCTATCCGATGGTGCAGGCTTTAATCATGTCCTTTCAGACCGGTACAGGAAGTAATCTTGAATTTACTGGTTTCAGTAACTATACCCGCTTGTTCGATGATTCAATGTTCATCACAGCCGTCAAGAATACGTTCATTTATTTATTGATTCAAGTACCAGTAATGATTATTCTGGCCCTCTTCATATCGGTGCTGCTGAATGACAGCAAGCTGAAATTCAAGGGGTTTTTTCGGACAGCGATCTTCTTGCCTTGCGTGACCTCGCTTGTTGCTTATTCTATCGTATTTAAGTATTTGTTCGCGGGTGATGGCCTTGTGAACTCAATGTTATTAAATCTGCATTTGATCGATACACCAATAGGCTGGATAACTGATCCTTTCTGGGCCAAAATCACAATCATTATCGCGATTACGTGGCGCTGGACAGGGTACAATATGATTTTTTATCTGTCCGCTCTGCAAAATATTGACCATTCTATATACGAGGCAGCCAGAATTGATGGGGCTTCGGCAACACGGCAGTTCTTTGGTATTACCGTGCCGCTGTTGAAGCCGATCATCCTGTTTACCTCCATTACCTCAACGATCGGTACGCTGCAGTTGTTTGATGAGGTTATGAACATTACGAAGGGTGGACCGGGAAATGCTACGCTTACGATCTCGCAATACATCTACAATCTGTCCTTTAAATATTCAGCTGACTTCGGGTATGCGGCTACGGTTTCCTATTCGATCGTTATCATGATCATCTTGCTTTCGTTCCTCCAGTTCAAAGTGGCAGGTGATAAAAATGGCTAAGAGCAAACGTTTCTTTACCTATCTATTCTTAAGTATCATAGCTATTGTCTCCATCTTCCCCTTCTTGTGGATGGTGATCAGCTCCACCAATAAGTCTGTAGATGTAACTCGCGGACGCTTACTACCCGGTTCCCATCTGCTGGCGAATTTCCAGAAGCTGGTGGAAACGACAGATCTTCAGCTTTCCCTTTTCAATTCAGCCAAAATTTCGCTTACGACAACAGTGCTCGCCCTTCTTATAGCGTCACTGGCAGGCTACGGCTTTGAGGTATTCCGCAGCCGTACAAAGGATATCGTATTCAATATTTTGCTGTTATCCATGATGATTCCGTTTGCGGCGATGATGGTACCGCTCTATCGGATGTTCGCAAGTATCTCCAATGTAGCTCCAGGGATAGGCATTGATACAATGGCCTCGGTGATTCTGCCTACGGTGACAACCGCGTTCCTGATCTTCTTCTTTCGGCAGAGCACGAAAATGTTTCCGAAGGAGCTGCTTGAAGCGGGACGGATAGATGGCCTTAGTGAACTGGGCATCTTCTTCCGAATCTATCTGCCAACGATGAAGACAACCTATGCGGCGGGAGCCATCATTACGTTTATGTCCAGCTGGAACAGCTATCTGTGGCCGTTGATTGTGTTGCAAACGCCACAGACGAAAACTATGCCGCTGCTGATCTCGACGCTCGGCTCGGGTTATGCGCCGGATTATGGGATGATCCTGATTGCGATTGTAATCGGCACGATCCCGACAGCATTGGTGTTCTTCCTGATGCAGAAGCAATTTGTGGCTGGGATGACTGGTTCGGTAAAATAAGCGGGGTCGTTGTTAGATTGCTGTAAGGGCTGCTTAGCTACTAGAAATTACTAATTCGAAATAATTGACAAAAAGAATTACTGCTATGGAACCGTAGTCAAAGAAATTCACTGCTAGGAAAGTTTGGACTTACGATCGCTGTTATCTTCGGATTTCCTGATTGAACCGCTTTTGCGGTCGAAATCCGAAGATAAAGGCGAACGCTACGCTTCTACAGTTTCAAATTTCCTCTTCGTTCCTTTTTGACTTTATGCCAAGCTATAATTCTTTTGAGGTTATATATATTTCTCTTAGATTTCTAGCAAGCTTCGCTTCGCTAATGTACAGCAACCTAAAGACGAAAAGGCTTATTTCACTTATTAGTATTAGACAAAAGGAGGGAATTCAAGTGACAGAGATCGTGCCCAGCCTGGACTGGCTGGAGGATGTCAATGTATTTGCGGTGAACCGACTGAAAGCACACTCGGACCATAAATATTATGAGACTGTACAAGAGGCTGAAAAGGGCGGGCCCATGGCGCTGCGCCATAGTTTGAATGGGAGCTGGAAGTTCAGCTATGCGGTGAATCCGGCCAGCCGGGCTGCCGAGTTCTATCAGGAGACTTTTTCCACAGAGGGCTGGGGACATATTGCTGTACCCGGTCATATTCAACTGCAAGGCTTCGGCCAGCTGCAATATGCCAATACGATGTATCCGTGGGATGGTCATGAGACACTCCGACCGCCACATATTTCGAAAGATCATAATCCGGTAGGCAGCTATGTAAAGTCATTTGTGGTGCCTGCTCAACTGAAGGACAAACCCTTATATATTTCTTTTCAAGGCGTAGAGTCGGCTTTTTACATATGGCTGAATGGTGAATTTGTAGGCTATAGCGAAGACAGCTTCACTCCAGCGGAATTTGATTTGTCTCCTTTTGTACGGCAGGAGGGAGAGAATAGGCTTGCGGTTGAGGTGTATCAACGCAGTACGGGCGGCTGGCTGGAGGATCAGGATTTCTGGCGTTTCTCGGGGATTTTTCGCGAGGTCTATCTGTATACGGTTCCGCAGATCCATGTGAGAGATTTGTTTCTGCGCACGGAGCTTGATTCATCCTACAGGGATGGAGTGCTAAAGATCCGTTTGGATCTGGCTGGGCAAGTCGCCGCCGGAAGCGTTAAGCTGAATCTATTGAACCCGGCAGGTCAGTCTGCTGGTGTTGTGGAAGCCAAGTGGATAGGGGAACCCTTAGCACTATCTATAGAGGTTAGTGCTGCTGAGCTATGGAGC
Organism: Paenibacillus monticola; assembly: GCF_009664975.1. Taxonomy (GTDB): domain Bacteria; phylum Bacillota; class Bacilli; order Paenibacillales; family Paenibacillaceae; genus Paenibacillus_AQ; species Paenibacillus_AQ monticola. Next base: position 424,883 of record NZ_WJXB01000002.1, on the reverse strand, counting down.
GCGGAAATTCCTAATTTATATACACTTTTTATTCATGTATTTAATGAGGCGGGAGAGTTAATCGAAGCTATTCCGCAACGGGTGGGCTTCCGTACTTTTGAAATGCTGAATAAGATCATGAGTATTAATGGCAAGCGGATCGTATTTAAAGGGGTGAACCGACACGAGTTCAACTGCCGAAGAGGGCGGGCGGTCACCATGGAAGATATGCTTTGGGATATTAAGACTCTGAAGCAGAACAATATTAATGCTGTGAGAACCTCACATTACCCGAACCAGTCGGAATGGTATGGACTGTGTGATGAGTACGGGATCTACGTCATCGATGAGATGAATCTGGAAACGCATGGTTCCTGGCAAAAGCTTGGCGCCATTGAGCCCTCTTGGGTAATCCCCGGCGATCGGCCGGAGTGGCTGGACATTGTGATGGATCGGGCGGTGTCGATGGTGGAGCGGGACAAGAACCATCCTTCGATCATCATCTGGTCCTGCGGCAACGAATCTTTTGGTGGAGAGGTAATTTATAAGGTATCGCAATACTTTAAGCAGATCGACCCGGGCCGGCTTGTCCATTATGAAGGGGTCTTTAATGATCGCAGATATAATGACACTAGTGATATGGAAAGCCGCATGTATGCCAAGGTGGAGAGTATTGAAGAGTATTTGCAGAATGATCCACAGAAGCCTTTTATCAGCTGTGAGTATATGCATGCCATGGGCAATTCGCTGGGCGGAATGCATAAATACAGTGAGCTGGAAGAGAAGTATCCCCTATATCAAGGTGGATTCATCTGGGATTACATTGATCAGGCAATGATGGCAAAAGACCGCTACGGCCAGGAATATCTAGCCTTTGGTGGTGATTTCGGCGATCGTCCCACGGACTATAGCTTCTGTACCGATGGGATCGTATACGCGGACCGCAAGCTGTCGCCCAAGATGCAGGAGGTGAAGTTCCTTTATCAGGATATTAAGCTTATGCCGGATCAAACCGGTGTGACGCTGCGAAATGAAGGTTTATTTCAGGGAACAGATCACTATGATCTGCACTATAGCCTGCATAATGAGCGCGGTGAACTGGACAGCGGCATACTAGAGATACAGGTGGCAGCACAAAGTGAGCAATTCGTAGCCCTTAATCTGGGCGGGTTGACTGCAGCGGGCGAGTATTGGATCAACACGTCTTTGCGGCTTAAAGAGCGCACACTGTGGGCAGATGCTGGACATGAGATTGCTTTTGGTCAAAAGATATTTACGGTTGAAGCTGGTATTGCTGGCGGAATCGATCGAGCAACGACTGCTTCTGCCAACTTGGGTACCCAAGTGTTGCGGGTTGTGCATGGAGATGTAAATATCGGTGTAAAAGGCCGTGATTTCAGTATCCTGTTCTCCAAAGGGGCAGGCAGTCTTGTTTCTCTGAGCTACTCTGGCAAAGAGCTGATTGCTTATCCACCTGCACCGTTATTCTGGAGAGCTACTACCGATAATGATAAAGGAACCGCACTGGGCTTTCATGCGGGGGCTTGGTATGCAGCCAGTCTGCTGCCGAGATGTATAAATATTGAGGTGCTGGAAGAGGCGGGTCAAGCAACGGTAACGTTCGATTATCGCTTGAACATCAGCCCGGATGCGAAGGTGACTGTGGCCTATACCGTTCTTTCGGACGGCAGCATAGTTGTTAAATCCCGGTATGAGGGAACAGCAGGACTGCCCGAGCTTCCGATCTTTGCCTTATCCTTCAAAATCCCGGCAGATTACAACCAGCTGAATTGGCTTGCTCTTGGGCCGGAAGAGAATTATAACGACCGCTCTCACGGAGCAAGACTTGGGGAATTCAGTAACACTGCTGCCGACAGCTTGTCCGGCTATGTCGTACCACAGGAATCCGGCAATCGTACGGGTGTCCGTCGGGTCAGCATTACCAATGAGGATGGAGCGGGGATTGTCATCAGTGCTCTGGCTGCGAAGCCGCTGCAATGCCGCATCTCTCCTTATACAGCTTTTGAACTGGAAAATGCCTATCATCATTACGAATTGCCGCCTGTTCATTATACGGTGGTTACCGTAGCTAGAGAACAGATGGGTGTCGGCGGGGATGATAGCTGGGGGGCTCCGGTGCATCCTGAATATCGTGTGTCGTCTGATGGGATTATCGAATATGAATTTGTAATCTCGCGGGCTTGACTTGAAATGCATGCTTAGTTAGATAAGGCTGAATATCTAATAAACCGTAGCTCCAGATACTCTGGAGTCTATGGTTTTTTTATGTTGGAGCAACTGCCTAGATAAATCGGATTTTTTACACAACCTGTATACTTATAAAAGGTTGTCTTGACATTTCACTAAAAAATTAAGTGTACACTTAAGTAGTCTAGTGGTTGATCAAGCATAACCACAAGCTGTAAAACTTCTCACAACTACGGAGGAGATATAGATGGAGATATATAGAAACGACTATTTTATACTTCTTACCAAAGAAACCAGGGTATATATTCATTCATTTGCTGGCGGTTATCTCATAAAGGATTTTCAAAGCATATTAAACCAGTTTCCCCGTGTCAGTATTCGCAGCTTTGCTTCTTTGAGCAAGGCTCTAGAAGCTCCCCTCCATGAGCCGATTGAATTTGGTTATCTGAAGCCCAAGATAGAAATCATAATATCCAAGGATGAGATGGTTGCTCAAGCCAGGCTCCATATTACAGATCAGGAACTACAGGAAACAAGCCATTCCCTCCATTCCCAAATCATTGAGGCCATGCAGCAGCAAGGAATTAACGAAGGATATTTGGCAGATGCACTGCAGGGCCCCTGGCTGCTTAATGAGCCATTTGCGGTTGCAGAAGGACGAAGTCCAGTGAACGGTGAGGACGCGCGGGTTCGTTATTATGATATGTCAACAGTTCGCCCGCAGATTACGGAAGAGGATACAGCAGATTTTTTTGATATGAATTTTGTGGATGAAGTGAAAGTAGGGGACTGGATGGGAGAGTACCTCCCACCGACGGAGGGTACTTCCGGATACACGGTCCGGGGCAATCTGCTCCTGGCTCAGAAAGGCAAAGACAAGCAGCTTCATTATGACCCTCGCACCATTGCCGAGCAGCAGGAGAATGGACGCACTGTGCTTAGGGCCTTGATTCATGGCGAAGCAGACTGGAGAAATGGCAGAATCGCTGTCCTTAACTGCTTGCGAATTCATGGCGATGTTGGGCTGGAAACGGGAAATATTAAGTATGAGGGTAGCGTCAAAATTTCCGGGACTGTTCACGACCGTTATTCCGTAACTGCCACAGAAGATATTTATATTTGGGGCGAAGCAGGAATCGGAGCGGTTGAGCAGATTATTTCCGAGCAGGGCAATATTTATATTCGGGGCGGTATTTTCGGCAAAGGACAGACTGAAGTGCAGGCGCGTAAGGATGTATATGTCAAAAGCGCTAATGATTGTCGCATACAGGCAGGTAATGATCTATACATACAGGATTATTCCATAGGATGTACCTTGACGGCACGAAAGGTACTACTCAATAAAAAACATGGCAAAATTATTGGAGGCACAGTCAAAGCGGAATTGAAGGTAACCTCCTCCACTACAGGCAATGAAATGGAGCGGCCGACCACTATTCGGGTATGGGGTTTCAACCGAAACCAGGTCAAAAAAGATCTTGAGGCTCTGCTGTTACTCTATAAGGATACATTGGATGAAATACATAAGGTAGATTGTGAGATCGATTTGTACGGCCTCTATATAAACAAGCTGGATGCTGAGGATTTGCTGAATTACAGCCTTCAATTTCAGAAGCGTAATGAGCTTGGTATCCGCCTGCAGAATCTGGAAGAAAGGCGGAATACGATTATGAATGTACTGAAAATCCGCGGTGAAGGAGAAGTGGGGATTTTCAGCAAAGCCTATCCCAAAACTATACTGCAGTTCAAGGAAGTTGAGAAAAGGATTGAGCATACTACAGCCGGTTTTTTCTTTGTAAATGATAACCGATTGCACATTGAATAGAGGAGTGGTTGGACTGTGAATGACGATCCGGTTTTTTACCGTTTTGAAAGCCTGATTCTGGCTATCGATTTTTTTACGCAGCGCTTCAGCCAGGAGCAATTGGCGGAATTCTCCTTTGAATTCGTCAATGAAATTTTAACGCTTAACGAGTCGGCCTTATTTATCCGCAAAGACAAGAAGTTTATACTTAGCAAAAAGCGGTTGTACACCTATGACGAGTATGAGGTAGATGATACAGAGCAGCTCAACCATTTGGTGACTCATCACGGCAATTGCCTCTGGTCTGATTTTGCTTTCTATCTGGAGCAGCAGGTGATTGAGGATTTCCAGATCGGTCTGTTAATTCCGCTGATGATCGATTCCCAATTGTATGGATTTATTATTTCTAGCGGCAAAATCATCGGGGAAATTCTTCATGATGACAAGATTATCGCCAGTACGCTGATGCGGCTGATCAATAATTCTATGGAGAATAGCAAGCATTTTATAGATTTGCAGCAAAGCAATGCTCTGCTGGATCAGAAAATATTCAATCTGTTCACCATTAATCAAAGCTCCAAGGCGCTTTTGTCTGAGCTGAACCTAACCAAGCTGCATGCTCTGGCTACTGACGTATTCAGTGAACTTTCTATGAGTCAGGTCACCTCATTTGGTTTATATGATTCCCAGATTGGTAAAATCAAAATAGTAGGTTACCGCAATGTCACTTCTTTCACTTCCCTTTACATCGAGCTGGAGCTGAGGGAAACTCAATATGATGGACCCGTTGTTCTGCATATCCAGCAGGATGCTGCTCTGATCAACAAGTATTTTGTGGATGGGGGACAGTTCCACCGTCTTGAGGCGCAATACATTGTCCTGATTGTCGGCAATCGCCAGATCATGGGGCTTGTCACGCTTGGAGCTTCTGTCCAGGGCAAACCCTACGATGCTTCACTCTTCGAGGTGATTGAGTCTCTGGCTACCTCTACTTACATAGCAGTGAATAACAGTATGTTGTTTGAGGAATTGGATTGGCAGAAGAAAAACGCCCAGAATAAGCTGGATATGCTCATCAATCTTAACAAACTCACTAAAAATATTAAGCATTGCACTACATTGGAGGATTTATGCTACCTTACGCTCAAAACAATGAAATTTGCCTTCGGTATCCGCAAGGCATTTATTTGTTTCCGTAAGAGAGGCAGACTGGAGATTGTCGATAGCATAGGCATGGGTGACAATCTGCGGAGTATGGATTTGCCTGCAAAGCTGGTGGAAGCTTGCCGAGAAGGTGAGACCCAGTACGGCTTCACCGCGGACAGCTTAGCTCTTTTGTGTGGAGAACCGCTTCCCGAGGATTGGGGGGACAGTAATGGTTTTGTAATCAGTCCGCTGTCTTTCAGCAACCAGAGGCATGGGGATCAGGTGGTTAGTGTCGAACCGGACGGGGTTCTGATTGTCTTGGAGACAGAAGCTCTGTTAAAGGAAGAAGAAATTCTGCTGATTGATTCCATTGCAGCAAATATCTCTCCGGTGGCGCATCATATTCATGAAGCTGCTGCGTTGAGACAGGCGTACATAGAAGATCCCCAGCAACTTTTCCTGTCCGCGCTGCAAGTTAAAATTGATGAGCATCACAAGGATCAGTTGGACTTCTATGCGTACTGGTGCAAATTTACAAAACATCCCTTTCAGCCGCTGAGGGTTCCCGAGGAATTGGAGAATGCAGAAGTGTTCTATTTGGACGGATATTTATTCGTACTAAGCTATTCCCCTGTAACCCTCTCATCCCTGAATCCTATTGACAATAGGTATGATGTATCCCAATTGCTTAATGAGTTCAACGGATTCATGCAGACCAGAGTGGATTCGGAGATTTTGTCTTCTTTGCAATGATCTGGAGTATACTTTTATTAGCACAGAACAAGCACAGGAAAATATCACTTAATGGAGGAATGACATGCAGACTCTGTTTCGCTATAACTGGATGGTTCGCGAGGAATGGTATAAGTGGTGTGAGAACTTGCCTGAAGCAGAGCTATTAAAGCCCCGTACAGGCGGAGCCGGCGGGATTCTGAAGACGCTGTTCCATATTGCCGATGTGGAGTGGAGCTGGATCATGTCTATTCAGGGGAAGCCTGATTTTCAGGAGGACTTTGAGCAGTACCGCAATCTGCAAAAGGTACGTGATCTGGATGCAACCTTCCGGCCTGAGGTAGAGCAATTTGTAAGGGCCTGGAATGAAGGATTGGAGCGGAAGATATTTGAGGACCGCCGTCCGGATGGATCGATGGTTACCGATGCTTGGGGTGAAGTGATGCGGCATGTGATTGCCCATGAAATACATCATGTGGGGCAATTGTCCATTTGGGCCAGAGAAGTTGGAAAGACGCCGGTCTCGGCAAATCTAATCGGCAAGGGGCTTATGGATAGTCTGCCTGGTAGATTATAAAAGCGGCGGAAACCACACATGGCGCAGGTCAACCCAGCCTTGACTGTTGAAGGTTACGCCGCGGACGGAGGGCAGATAGGCAGTTTGGGTAGGCTTTTCATACAAAATATGCAGGTGATGTTCACTCGTCAGACGGCACTCAATCTGTTTGAAGCCTGCGGCTCTAGCCTGTGGGTCAGGCTCGCGTGCGATCCGCTTTAGCCTGCTTTCGATATCCATCCGGGTATGGGGCTCGATATGCTGGGCTAAAGTCAGGTAAAGGTCGAACAGCCGAAGCTGCTCATCTTGATCGCGGAATAGGGAAAAGACGATAAAGTCGGATTCCAGCCGGATTGAGCCTTTGAATTCCTCTGGGGAGACGGTGACGATCTTGCAGGCATAACCATGCCTTGCCAGGGCTGCAGCAATGTAATCTGCATCTCCAGCGTACTGTGGGATCGTGGCAATCTGCAGGGAAAATGGCTGTTCAGCGACTTTTTCAAATTCTATGATGCTTATGGATTCTTCTTGTAAACAGGATATAATCTTCGCCCGCAGGAAGGGATCGCTCAGCGGCCCCTTCTTTTTGGTGTTGCAGGTCACAAATTTGCGGATGGAGGACGCGGAATGAATCCGGCTCCAGGAGGAAGGGTCAGCTGAGGAGGGATTCTGGATGACATGAAAGGCTGCACCGTTGTCTGCTGAAGCCGCTTCAATATCCCACGGAACATAGATGACTTCTACACGATCCAAGTGAGCCCGTCCCTGAAAATAATACGGAAACACCTCCAACACGCAAGTGTCCTCATTCATCTCGACCACCTTAAACGGTCCTGTACCCAATGGTCTGCGGCCAAAGCTGAGTTCACTCATTCCTTCCAGTTCACGCGGCACAATTGCAGCCCGGCTAGTACATAAGAAGGGGAGAAAAAGCTCATTCGGCTGTTTAAGCTGAATCCGAACCACAGAGTGGCCCAGCGCTGACACCTCTTGAATTTCCTTGGAAATAAAACTATACAAAGTCCGTTGTGACGTTAGAATCAGCCGCTGAAATGAATAGACAACATCCTCAGCCACAAGCACTTTCCCGTGATGGAACAGGACCTCCTTGCGCAGAAAAAAAGTCCAAACCGTGCGGCTCTCATCCACCTCCCAGGCATGTGCAAGACCTGGTATAATCTTGTCCTCTTCGCCTCTCCGCGCTACCAGCCCGTCAAATACGTGACTGGCAATAAAGGATTCCGCCAGCAGATTCATATACAGAGGATCAAAGCTGTGCAGTTGCTGAGTAATTGGCAACCGGAGCGTATCAATCTGCTTATCGCTGCGCATCTCGGAATGGTGTCCAAAATAGGTCAGCAGCCAGCCCTGCAGCGTATCCTGCAACGCAGAAGAACGGGCATGTGTCTTAATGCCTTCAATGGCATGTTGAATATCTTGACGGCTAATGGCCTGCATCATGGATTGCAGGGCAATCTCCTCAGAGGGAACAAGGAACTCCATCATAGAGCGGTGTCCGCGTCCGCGTCTTGGAGTCCAGGTGATCCAAGCTTGCTCGACCATTTTATTGATAATATGCAGTACATTGCGGTGTGTGCAGTTCAAGACCAAAGCCAGCTCATCCAGAGTGACAGAGATTTCTGCTGCTTGTCCATAGTGGGAGTGAAGCTTCAAAAATTGGCTGTGCAGCTTCATAGGGATAGCCCCTCTCCTAAAATAGGAAATATCTCAAAATTTCTTTCTCTTTATTTTCTTATTTTATCATTTAGAATAAGGAATAGAAAGTAATAAAATGGAGGTATTTACCATGACCGATGAAGCTAGATCTAGGCCGGTATCCGCCTTAATTGCTGCATTTCTATTGGCTATTATTCATCAGTACTTGTTCTATGGGAAAATGGCGGGCGTATCTTATCCCATCTTTGTGAGTCTGTTCTACGTCTTTATGCTGTATTATGCCAAGGATAAGATACGCAAGCCTACAGGATTCAGCTATACTTTACTAGGAGTGATCGCTCTACTTTCCTTGACGAATGCCTTATTTCATAACTGGTTTTTCTTCGGGCTGAATTTGTTGGTGATCCCAGTGCTGATCATACTACATATGACTTACCTGCTTAGTGACAAGCGGCCTTCCTGGAGTCGGATCGGAATTATTGGCAATGCCCTGGAGCATTTTTTTCCGCAGACTCTAAGGCATTGGAACACCGTATTAACGATTATCAAAAGAACCAGCGGGCGCAAACTGCAGGATGAACGCAAACAGGTGCTGATAAAAGTGCTGATTGGATTGGCTATATCTTTTCCGCTGCTGCTGATTGTGATTTCACTGCTCTCATCGGCAGATGGGGTATTCAAGCATATACTGGATGAATTTCCTACCTTACTGGACCGAATTTCGTTTGGTGAAGGAGTTGTGCGGGTACTCTGGGTTGTTATGCTGGGACTGGGCTTCTTCGGCTTAGTATGGGGATTTGTAGATTCGAAGATTTATAACTGGACCTTGCCGCAGCCTAACGAGAGCGAGCTTGAACTGGAGCCGATAACCTTTAAAGTCGATCCGGTGATCATAACGACTATACTCGTCGCTATTAATACGGTTTATGTGCTGTTCGTATTTGTACAATTTTCTTATTTGTTCGGTGCATGGGAGGGTGTGCTGCCTGCCGACAGTTCCTATGCGGATTATGCCCGGAGTGGTTTCTTCGAGTTAATTATGGTAACGGCGATTAATTTTGTGATTCTGATGGTGGCACTACTTTTCAGCGGAAAGAGCAATCAGTTGTTGCACAGAATCATCAATGTCCTGCTGTATGTGCTGGCCGGCTGTTCCACAGTGATGTTATATTCTGCCTACACGCGGCTGACGCTTTATGAACAAGCCTATGGATACACGTATATTCGTTTCCTGGTTCATTCCTTTATGATCTTTCTGGCGTTGCTGCTGTGTCTCGCCGCAATACGGATAAGCAAGAAGGAGTTCCCACTGGCTAAATGCTATATTATGCTCGGCTTGCTTTCCTATGTTGTTATGAACTATATAGGAATGGACGTTATTATCGCGAATAATAATATCGACCGATATGAAGTAAGCAGTAATATAGATGCCGCATATTTGTCTAGGCTGTCGTCTGAAGCAATTCCTACCTTAATCAGCTTTAGTCGTAATGCGGAGGGGATATTGGACCCCTATCTGCAAGAGAAACTTGGGGATATGAGGCAAATGGAACGGAGCTGGCCGTCCTTTAATGTGTCAGAGTATCGGGCGCAGCGGGCGTTGGAGAATTATTTTAGAAAGTGAAGATATTGAGGGGATGACACAATGATCCGGAAGGCAGGACTGCAGTTCTTGATATTCATGCTTTTTTCCTTATGCGGAATCGGTTCGGCGGTTGCAGCTTCAAATCTTAAGATTATGGTAAATAATTCGAGTGTCGAGTATGGAGTATTGCTGGTTTCTGGCAGAACAATGGTGCCGATTAAGGTTTTTCAAAGTTTTAATAATACGGTTATTCAGTGGGATGCTGTAGCAAAGAAAGCGACAATAACAAGAGATGCTACGATTATTGAGCTTATTGCCGGTAAATGGATGGTGTCGGTTAACTCCAAGCTTGTACCGCTGGACGCTCCCGTAAAGATTGTGGAAGGCAGAGTCACTGTACCGCTAAGATTCATTGCTGAGGCGCTAGGTGCCAGCGTGAAAGTAGATGCTATAACAAAAACAGTCTGGATTCAGGAAAGCGCCAGTGCAGCTATTGTAAAAAACTTTAACAGCGGTGACCTGGTAATTTCGAGAAAAGCTGCCATGCAAATGCCGGTCGATGAAAGCGAACCCTATCAACTGACCGCTGATGATGAGGCTTTGTCTGTAACTTATTATTTTCCTAAAGGAAAGTCGGATCGCTATTTCGTTGTATATGGGGATTTAGTAACGTACTACGAAATCTACCATAATATTAAAAAAGTGATGTGGGCAGCAGATCTGGACAGCTCCAAGGAAGCGGTCAACAAAGATATTACGTTTCTGTTCGGACACCCCGTTCAAAAAGAATATGGAGTAAAACCCGTTCTATCTGATGGGTATGCGTATTTCTATGATAGTATATGGGGAAGTCAGGTTCTTTATGGAATGGTCTATACAGATGGAACCTCCGCAGAATCAGGTCAACTGAATGACTGGCCCGACACACGTTACTATTTCATTGTCGCTATCCCAGGGGAGACCAAACTCTAGGATGTACAAACCAGCTAGCTGACCAAGTTCAATAATAGTAACAGTAATTCTAACTCGAACCAAATGTTTACCAGTCCCTTTGCAGTGGATTGATAACATTTGGTTTTTATTATGTAACCCGCATAAGTGCGAAGTTATCATTTAAGGACATATGTCCTTTTTCTGCTGGGCATTCTAATCTACACTGAAGCAAGTAAACATAAGGAGGATGCAGAGAATGCAGACGATTTATGACCGTGAAGCAATCCGCGTCCTGGCGGTGGAGCACGGTCTGGACGGAATATTTAGCCCGAGGGTTACCCAGAAGATGGAGCTGCGGTGTTATGAGGATGGGGAAGCTATCTGCTCCGTTGGCGATCATATTGATGGTCTATTTGTGCTGGTCGAAGGGAAGCTTAAGATCCAGACGTTGTTGCCCAATGGAAAATCAATGCTGGTGAGGTTTGCCAAACCGATGGCGCTTATTGGAGATGTAGAATTATTACACCAGTATCCCGTCAAAAATCAGGTCAACTCCGTAGGTCACAGCCTGCTGTTGGTGGCGGGAAGAAAGTTGCTGCTGCGAGAGCTGGAGGAAAATGCAGCTTTGCTCCGCTTTCTGGTCGGGGAGCTAAGTCATAAGTTGTATACACTAGGGCAGACGTCAGCCCTCAACCTGCTGTATCCGGTGGAGAATCGCTTTGCCAGCTATTTGCTGTCTTTATTTGCCGACAACAGCGGCGCCCAACGTGTGGAGGAGATCCGTACCTCAAGCCTGATCGAGACAGCAGAATTGCTTGGAACGAGCTATCGGCATCTGAATCGAATTGTGCGGCGCTTCATTGATGAGGGGATGATTGCCCGTAAGCGTGGCCGCTTGAGCGTACTTGATGAAGCCAAGCTGTCAGAGCTGGCAAACGGGAATTTGTACGAATAGACAGGGGGATATCATGGCAGGCATCTTTTATTCTCTGCTCGCAGGGATCGTGATTGCAATTCAAGGGGCAATGAATACACGGCTAGGTGAAAAGGTAGGTTTTTGGCTAACCAATTCCTTTGTTCACGGCTCGGGATTTATTGTATCCTTTATTATTTATCTCTTTATTCGGGATGGTCATCTGGGTCAGTTTCAGTCGGTCAATAAAGGTTATCTGTTTGGCGGTGCTTTGGGCGTGCTCATAGTATTCTCGGTTATGCAGGGGATGGGACGACTCGGAACGGCGTATTCGGTTGCTTTTATACTGGTAGCCCAATTGATCTTTGCTTTGATCATCGATAGTATGGGGCTGTTTGGTGTGACGAAGACACCATTACAATGGAACAAGCTCGCTGGTATTGGCGTGATGATTGGTGGAATTCTGATTTTCAAAGGAAAATGAGGATCTTCTAGGTTATGTTATAATCTACTATAAATAGTACGATTAAGGATAGGTGAATCCATGAATGAGCGGCAGCGCAAAGTTCTCTTGCGGTGCATCAAGCCGGAGGTCGGTCCCGTAACCGCAGCAGTTATCGCCGGAGAACTGAAGGTGTCGGAGAAGACCATTCGGAATGATCTCAAAATTATCGATGAATGGCTGTCAACAAACAGTTTCGGAGAGATTGTCAGAAAACCGAATCAAGGCATCTTCGCCATAATCAGTGAAAGCCAGCGGCAAGATATTGAAGCGGCGCTGAACGACCCCTCAACAGGTTTGTCAGAGGCTACTAGCCGCTGGCTTGCGAATCTCAAGCTGCTGCTGTTGGATTCCTGCAAGGTCACGGTTGATAAGCTTAGTGACCGTTCATATACGAATAAGAACATCATTTATGAAGACTTGGAAACGCTTCAGAAACACTTGGGGAGTTATGGATTAAAGCTGGAAAGCTCCCGTAAGGACGGCTATCAAATTAAAGGCGAGGAAGAACGGATACGGGAGTTTTTCCTCAACTCTATTATAGAGCTTCAAGCCCGTTGGATTCCGGGGACCATTCTGGAAGAGCTCTTTTTGGATTCTGATGCCCAGAAAGCCCGCCATATCGTTCGGGTGGCAGAGAGAAGTTTAGGTGTGGAGTTCTCAGGCGAAGCTTTACATTATTTAAACTATACGATTCTGTTGACAATATCACGCGTCAAGCTGAACCATGTCTTAACTGTAACTAAGGCCGTTCCGGTTCCTGCACATGATGCTGTTGCGCTGGAGTTAGCCGCCGAGATTGAGCAATTATTCGCGCTTCGACTTCCAGAGACGGAGAAGAATTATTTGGCCTGGATGGTTGGCGGGGCTAAGCGTCATGTTAATTTCTCGAATTTTGGCGCGACGAATCCCTCGGAGCAAGCACAGCATATGGGAGCTCATCTCATCAGTCTCGTCTCACTTCGGACAGGACTTCCCTTCAGCAGAGATTCCGAACTGGAGAAAGGTTTGGTCTTCCACTTTGAAGCATCCTTAAGCCGATTGGCCGGGGGGGTCTCTTATCCCAATCCGCTGCTGAAGGAAATCAAACGGAGCTACTATTATATTTTTGATATAGTGGCTGAGGTAGTGCATAAGGATGAGCTTCTGGTATCATATCTGTTCACCGATGATGAGATATCCTATGCGGCTCTGCATTTCCAAGCGGCCTTTGAAAGGATTTCCCGGCATGATGGGGCAGGAAATCGCATTCTGATCGTATGTTCTATGGGCGTTGGCATCAGCATGCTTCTAAAGACGAAAATCTGTCGTAAGTTCACTTCCTTGACCGTTGTCGATGTCATCAGTGAAGAGAATTTGCGGAGGGCTGACAAGGATAGCCTGAAAGATATTGATTTTGTAATCAGTGTGATTCCGTTAAAAGGGGCTCCGCTCCCGGTGATCGTCGTTTCCCCCTTATTCATGGAGGAGGATGAAGAGCGTGTGGAAAGCTTTATCGATCGACATATGCACCGCCGTTCCTATCCGTTGATAGCTAGTTTACTCCACCCGGGTCGTCTCCTGTTAGATCTTGTGATCGACCATCCATTTGAAGCCATGATGGACCTTGCTGGACTATTGGAACAGGAGGGAACCGTGAAGTCCGATTATGCTGAGACCGTTATCATTCGTGAGATGCGATCGCCGACCACGGTGGGTGGCGGACTGCTACTGCCGCATGGAGAGACTTCCCTTATCCTTTGTTCTTCTGCAGCCTTCGCTCGTCTGAAGGCCCCGATCTTCTGGGGACAGAGCGAGATCGAGTGGGTTTTGCTGCTGGCTTACATTCCGGCCTCCAGAGAGGAACACCAGGAATTGTTTCACGAGATTACCGATTTTATCGAAGACAAGGAGCTGCTTGAGAGTCTGCGAACAGCAACCCCTGAGAAGACTATGACACTTTTGGCAGGTGAGAAACGGGGGTAGTCTCCGCTTTTTTACCGGTATATGCGGAAGTAATCCTGCCGCTTCTTCATTCTTTTGCAGCTATGATAGGTATACAACCTGATAAGGGTTCTGTTATTTCAGGGGAGATGCCAGCAATCAAGGAGGAGAAGTAATGAAGCTATTAGGAATAACTGCATGTCCAACGGGCATTGCCCATACGTATATCGCTGCGGAGAAGCTATCCAGAGCTGCGAAAGAGCTCGATGTGGAGATCAAGGTGGAGACACAGGGGTCTGTAGGCACAGAAAATGTATTAACCGATAAAGATATTGCGGAAGCGGACGGTATTATTATTGCCGCTGACAAAGGGGTAGATCTATCCCGGTTCGCAGGCAAGGCAATCTATGAATGTGGAACGAAGGATGCTGTCAAAGATCCGAAAAGGCTGATCCAACTATTTTTGGATGGAACAGTGGTTGCGCCGCAAGCCTCCAAGAAGCTGAAATCTGTTGAGGAAGCGAAGCAGGAAATCCGAGGCAAGCAAAATCTGATCTACCGTCATTTGATGAGTGGTGTATCCTACATGATTCCGTTCGTTGTCGTTGGTGGATTGCTGATCGCACTGGCACTAGCGATTGGCGGCGAGCCGACTCCCACTGGGCTAGCAATTCCGGAGAACTCTTTCTGGATGCATATCAGTGATATTGGAGGAGCAGCTTTTACCTTTATGGTGCCGATTCTGGCCGGGTTTATCGCCTATAGCATTGCTGACCGTCCCGGTATTGCACCTGGTATGATCGCCGGATTTATTGCCGCGAATGGCAGCTTTTACGATAGTTCTGCAGGCGCTGGCTTTATCGGCGGTATCGTAGCCGGGTTTCTGGCCGGATATTTAGCACTTTGGATTAAGAGATGGAAAGTACCCAAAATGGTCCAGCCGATTATGCCGATCTTGGTGATCCCGATTATCTCCACCTTACTTACAGGCGCAGTATTTATATTTGTCGTAGGTAAACCGATTGCTTCTCTGATGAATGGTCTGACCGAGTTCTTAAATGGGATGCAGGGAAGCAGCTCCATACTGCTCGCACTGATCCTCGGGGCCATGATTTCCTTTGATATGGGCGGACCGGTGAATAAGGTCGCATTTCTGTTCGGAACCTCGATGATTGGCGCGGGGAATGTTGCGGTCATGGGAGCAATCGCTGCAGCAATCTGTACGCCTCCTCTAGGTATGGGATTAGCTACGCTGCTGCGTAAAAATCTGTACAACAAGGAAGAAAAGGAAGCGGGGAAAGCTGCGTTAGCAATGGGTTTATGCGGCATAACCGAAGGCGCAATTCCATTTGCAGCCGGTGACCCGCTGCGGGTGATTCCAAGCTTGATGGTAGGTGCGATGTCGGGAGCAGTCATCGCTATGCTGGGTGGAGTTGGGGACAGCGTGCCGCATGGTGGTCCAATAGTAGCGTTACTTGGAGCGATTGATAATGTTCTGATGTTCATCATCGCCATAGTAGTGGGTACCTTTGTTACGGCATTCTGTGTCAATTTCCTGAAGGATTTGAAGCAACGCAAGGACAATGTGAGCAATCAAAAACAAGCAGCAAGAGAATAACTACAAATAGAGAACAGAAGAGATAGGAGTAAAGAATTATGCTGATTACAGATTTACTTAAACCGGAAAGTATACAATTAACGCTGGAGTCCACTGGAAAACGGGAAATTGTTAGCGAACTGGCTGGACTGCTTCAGCAAACTGGGGCTTTGAGTGATCAAGCTGTCTTTGAAGCATCTGTATTAAGCCGTGAAAAGGAATCTTCTACAGGTATTGGCTTCGGGATCGCAATACCGCACGGCAAATCGGAAGGCGTAGCCAGACCGGCCATCGCACTTGGCATT
The DNA here is from genome assembly GCF_009664975.1 of Paenibacillus monticola. Taxonomy (GTDB): domain Bacteria; phylum Bacillota; class Bacilli; order Paenibacillales; family Paenibacillaceae; genus Paenibacillus_AQ; species Paenibacillus_AQ monticola. The sequence continues at coordinate 409,023 of NZ_WJXB01000002.1, read as the reverse complement.
AGCCGGACTGGCGTGGATTGGGACAGTATCGATGATGAGGATGTAACTATTGTATTCATGCTGGCGATCCCCCAGCATCAGCCGGGTAATGAACATCTGAAGATATTGCAGCAACTCTCCCGCAAGCTGGTGGATGACGATTTCCGCGCCGCGTTGGCGGAAGCTGCCAGTAAAGAAGAAATATACGCATTGATGGCTCAGATTGCGATCTGAGGGGATTTGCGAATAGCATTGGAATAACAAAGAGATTGCCTTAGGTCATTTTAAATGACTTGTGGCAATCTCTTTTTATATCAGAATAGTACTTTCAGCTTACTCTCAGTTCGATTTCAGGTTCATTTAAGCCTGGAGTTGTAGGATGAAAGTATCAGAGAGGCTACAGGATATACATACTGATTTACAAGTTTCACGGTGCATATTACATACAGATATGGAGGAAATAACTATGTTTAAAGGAATTCGGGCGAGAATATTATTAGGTTTCACCGCTGTTATCATTGTCTTCTTGGTTGCTATTGCGGGTAATACCTTGTTTCAGGGAAAAGTTTCCATGCTGACAGATCAGGCTAATCGAAACTGGAATAAACTATCGCTGGTTCAAGGATTGACGGATAAGATCCGTAACGCGGATGAATTGGGTGCCCGTTATATCATGGGCAACACGGATGCTGGAAGCACATATCTCGCTCAGTACGAGGCCATCCTGCCGACCATTAGCGAATCGATAACTGCACTTAAGAGCGAGGGGTTAAGTGAAGCGGAGCTCAAAGGAGTCACCGACCTGGAAGGGAAATGGAATGATTACCTGACTGTACTCAAAGAGGCCTTCGCCTTAGCGAAGGCTGGGAATTTTCCGGAAGCTCAGAAATCCTTCACCAACTTATCTCTTAACTCAATGATTGAATCTCAAGTAGTCTTCCAAAAAATGCTGACAGAAGAGATCCAAAAGGAGCAGACCCAAGCGGACGAGCATCGTAACAATGCAATGATTGTCAGCTTTGGAGTGACGGGCTTATCGGTTGTATTGGCATTGATTATTGCCCTCCTGCTATCGGCGCGGATTCTTAAACCGCTTCGTGATGTAAACCATCAATTAAAAGAAATTGCTGATGGTGACGCTGATCTTACGCGCAAGCTAAACGTCCGTTCGAAGGACGAAATCGGTGAATTAGCAACGAATTATAATAAAATGACAGATAATCTGAGAGCAATGATTGAACAGGTTAACCAATCAGCTAAGGGTCTAGCAGTTTCCTCTGCCAAGCTTACTGCGGATAGTGGTTCGACCGCTGAGGCTACGGAACGGATAGCAGATATTATGGGTGAAGTTGCTTCTGGAACGGGCCAACAGATGAATGATTTACAGACCAATATGACGACAATTTATGAAATGTCGATAGGGATCGGCCAGATTGCTACCAGCGTACAGGATATTTCTGAGGCTTCACTGCGCTCCGCAGAATTTGCAATTGCCGGTGATGAATCGCTTCAGGCTGCTGGCCAGCAGATGGCCTCGATCAATCACTCCATTCAAACATTGTCCGGACAAGTATTAGGTTTCGTGAAGCGTTCCCAGGAAATCAGCAGCCTTGTTGGTGTAATTAAGGGAATTGCTTCCGAGACGAACATGCTGGCACTGAATGCAACGATTGAGGCGGCACGGGCAGGTGAGCATGGCAGAGGGTTTGCCGTAGTTGCGGATCAGGTCCGCAAGCTGGCGGAGCAATCCGCTGAATCGGCCAATCTGATTGCTGACATGGCGAAGGGGATACAGACAGATGCTGATGTAGCCATGAAGGTTATGAAGAGCAGCATCATCGAAGTAGAGGGGGGCACAGAAATTATCCAGGAGGCCGGACGTTCCTTTGGAGAGATTCGTTTATCTATAGACTCATTGGCTGGACAAGTTCAGGAGGTCTCAGGAGCAGTAGAAGAGATTACCGCTGCCACGGATGAGATTGTAGAATCGATCCGCACCGTTACGCTAATCTCTGAAACCACTGCCGCGAGCACCCAGAATGTATCGGCGGCTTCACAAGAGCAAATGGCCTCGGTAGAGCAAATTGCTTCCTCGGCGAGTGAGTTGAGTACAATGGCTCAAGGGCTGCAGGGATTAGTAGCCAGATTTAATGTGTAACCTTGAACGCAGGACTAAGGTTACAGACCGAGAATAAGTAAGAGGGAGAAGGATCTGCAGCACTTCCTCCTACAGCCTGCGGTTCTAATGTCCAATGAAAGTAGTGATACATTTGAAGGAGCTAGTCAATAGCAAGAAAGCAGTGTTTTTCGATGTGGATGATACATTATACAGCCAGTTTGCTTTAACTAAGGCTGCGCTGGATGCCGTACTAAAGCTGTCGGATACATTTCCTTACGAGCAAGCTTATTTTCGGATCGGTCAGCATAGTGAACGGTTATCTTTAGCGGGTAATCTTTTGCAAGCCTCACCCCACAGCGAACAGTCCAGAGGAATGAGAGAACAGCGCTTTATAGATGCGCTTGCAGAGTTTGGTATAAGCATAAGTGAGGTACAGGGAGCGGAAATTCAGCGGCACTATATCCAGCTGCAGGGACAGATGAAGCTGTTTGAGGGTGCGGAGGAGTTACTGGAAAAGTTGCTTGCGAAGGATTATGTAGTCGGTATTATTACGAATGGTAATGAAGAGCACCAGTGGAAGAAGATTCGGACCCTCGGTCTGGAACGTTACATACCCGAAGATCGGATTTTTATTTCCGCAGCGGTGGGATATACGAAGCCCGACCCTCGAATATTCCAGTTCGCTAATGAGCGAACCGAAACAGCCCCGCAGAACTGCCTCTATATAGGTGATTCCTGGCAGAAGGACATTGCCGGCGCTCGCGCGGCAGGGTGGAGTGCGATCTGGTTTAATCCATTGGTTGCCGCATCTGAGTCTAGTTACGAGCCATATGGAGTTGTAAGTAGTTTTGCGGAGTTAAAGCAGCTATTGATGTGATAATCTAAAGATTCATAGACTTAGGGCGGAGACATATTTCCGCCCTATTTAATGTTGGGATTTGTGGATCGTAAGATAGCACATAAAGAGGATAGAAATTGTCATCGACTAAGACCTAACTATATCTTATATTATTACCATTATTAGTTAGTTTATAGTCAGCCCTCGAGGTTCGGTCACAGTAACTTGCGATTAAGGTTGGTAGTTTTGCCTGTTTACGCAAGAGGTTGAGCGTTCTTTTTGCTGCGAAAGTTAAGATTACCTTGACGCTATTATAAACTCACAACTAGTAATAGAGAGTATTGTTGTAGCAAGTATTGGGTCCTATACTTCTGAATCGGGAGGCGAATATTATAAGGAGAATACTATACGGGGAATATTTATGAAAGCGCATACGAAATGAGAGATTAGCAGAATGCTCTTAAGGCAGCACAGCTCCACAAAATCCTGGGAGGTGGTTGTTAATGATGGCAGCACATAAAGCTTCTACCAGAAGGTTAGTCCTGATGTATTTCTTAATTGTTGTTTTGTTTATAGGACAATTGGCGTTGTTTCCATCCGTTAGCTCAGCAGCAAGCAATTTGGCTCAAGGGAAGGTCATAACCTCAAGCTCGGTTGGAGATGTATATGTAGCGGGTAATGCCAATGACAGTAATCAAGGGACATACTGGGAGAGCGCAAGCAATGCTTTTCCACAATGGTTAAAAGTAGACTTAAGTAGCAACAGCAGTGTGAATCAGGTTGTGCTTAAACTGCCTGCGGCTTGGGAAGCAAGAACGGAGACGCTTTCCGTGCAAGGCAGCACGAATGACTCTGCTTACAGCGACTTGGTCGCCGCCGCCAGTTATAACTTCAATCCGTCCAGCAGCTCCAATACGGTGACAATCAATTTTACGGCAGCAAATGTACGCTATGTCAAATTGAATTTTACGGCAAATACAGCTTGGCCCGCAGCGCAGGTCTCGGAATTTGAAGTTTATGGCACAACATCCGTCCCTACAGGGACCTATGAAGCGGAGGCTGCTGCGTTATCCGGTGGCGCCAAAACCAATACAGACCATACTGGCTACACGGGAAGCGGTTTTGTAGATGGCTACCTGACTCAGGGAGCAACTACAGGCTTTAGCGTTTCTGTCTCCTCTGCCGGTAACTATGATGCGCTGCTTAAATATGCGAATGCATCCGGTGGAGCCAAGACGCTCAGCATCTATGTGAACGGAACGAAGATTAAACAAACTACCCTTGCCAATCTGGCGAATTGGGATACTTGGTCAACCAAAGTTGAAACACTGGCTTTAACAGCTGGTGTTAATACCATCACCTATAAGTATGATTCGACAGATACAGGCAATGTGAATCTGGACAATCTGAGTCTGACTCCGGCGGCAACACCAACGGCAACAGCTTCACCAACACCGACAGCAACACCTACTCCAACCATAGCTCCAACAGCTACTCCAACAGCAACAGTTTCTCCTACACCAACACCAACGCCCACACCAACAGTGACACCCTCTGCCTCACCGACAGCAACGCCTACAACAGGACCGGGCGCAAACCTGGCGCTGAGTAAGTCTATCAATGGCTCATCATCCGTCTTTACCTTCGTGCCAGCCAATGCGAATGATGGCGATGTTACGACTTATTGGGAGGGTGCAGGCGGAAGCTATCCGAATACCCTGACTGTAAGCCTTGGGGCAAATGCCAACATTACGTCTGTTGTATTGAAGCTGAACCCAGCCTCTGCTTGGGCCACCCGCACTCAGACCGTTGAGGTGCTTGGACACAATCAGACGACTGCCGCGTTCTCCAGTCTTGTTCCGGCGACCGTCTATACCTTCAATCCAGCAACTGGAAATACCGTGACTATTCCGGTTACAGCAACAGCCAGCGAAGTTCAACTGAAATTCACTACCAATTCCGGCTCAAGCGCGGGTCAGGTTGCAGAATTCCAGGTTATCGGCACACCCGCTGCCAATCCGGATTTAACCGTAACAGCCATGTCCTGGAGTCCTGCTGCTCCAGTGGAGACAGATGCCATTACGTTAACTGCTGCTGTCAAAAATAGTGGCACCGCAGCTTCGGGTGCTACGAATATTAACTTTTACTTGGGGACTACACTTGCAGGAACAGCTCCGGTCGCTGCTCTGGCAGCCGGTGCTTCGACCATTGTATCCCTTAACCTCGGTGCCAAGGATGCGGCCACCTATGCATTAAGTGCAAAGGTTGATGAGAACAATACGGTCATTGAATTGAATGATGCTAATAATAGCTTCACTAATCCAACTTCACTAACGGTAGCTCCCGTATCCAGTTCCGATCTGATTGCTTCCTCCGTTAGCTGGACTCCAGGCAATCCTGCCGGTGGCAACGCAGTCAGCTTCTCGGTAGCTATCAAGAATCAAGGCACCGCAGCTTCCGCCAGCGGTACGCATAACATTACGCTTACGGTCACTGACACTACCAGCAATGCAGTAGTCAAAACCATGACCAGCGCATACACGGGTGTAATTGCCAGTGGCGTAACAACAGCACCAATCAGCCTTGGCAGTTGGACAGCGGTCAATGGTAAATACACTGTGAAGAGTGAAATTGCAGTGGATACCAATGAGCTTGCCGTAAAGCGGGCCAATAATATTCAGACCCAATCCCTTTACATCGGCCGTGGGGCTAACATGCCTTACGACATGTATGAAGCCGAGGATGGAGTTGTGGGCGGCGGAGCAGTTAAGCTTGCGGCCAACCGCACGATCGGTGATCTTGCCGGTGAAGCCTCGGGCAGAAGAGCGGTGACGCTGAATACAACAGGCAGTTATGTTGAATTCACGACTAAAGCCAGCACCAATACGCTCGTAACCCGCTTCTCTATTCCGGATGCAGCCGGTGGAGATGGCACTAATGCTACACTCAATATTTATGTGAATGGTGTCTTCACCAAGGCGATTAGCCTTACCTCCAAGTTTGCTTGGCTATACGGCTCGGAGACAGCACCTGGCAATTCGCCAACGGCTGGCTCTCCACGCCACATTTATGACGAAGCAAATATCATGTTCGACAGCACAATACCAGCCGGAAGCACGATCAGACTGCAAAAGGATACAGCCAATACCTCGCAGTATGCGATCGACTTTGTCAGTCTGGAGCAGGTAACACTGATTGCCAATCCAGATCCGGCTAAATATGCAGTACCTACTGGCTTCACGCATCAAGATGTGCAAAATGCGCTGGATAAAGTCCGTATGGATACAACTGGAAACCTTGTAGGTGTATACTTGCCTGCGGGTACGTATGAGACCTCCAGCAAATTCCAAGTCTATGGCAAAGCGTTAAAAGTCATTGGCGCTGGACCATGGTATACACGGTTTGTCGCTCCTACTTCTCAAGCGAATACGGATATTGGATTTAGAGCAAGCGATACGGCTAACGGATCAACCTTTGCGAATTTTTCGTACTTTGGCAACTATACCTCCCGTATCGATGGTCCTGGTAAAGTATTTGACTTCGCGAATGTCGCCAACATTACGATTGATAATATCTGGACCGAGCATCAGGTATGCATGTATTGGGGTGCAAATACCGATAACATGGTGATCAAGAATTCCCGTATCCGCAACACCTTCGCCGATGGAATCAATATGACTAACGGCAGCACAAACAATCTGGTGTCCAATAATGAAGCCCGGGCAACGGGGGATGACAGCTTCGCGTTATTCTCGGCGATTGATTCCGGCGGGGCGGATATGAAGGACAATGTCTACGAGAACCTGACTTCAATCCTGACCTGGCGTGCAGCGGGTGTAGCGGTCTATGGTGGTTATGCCAATACCTTCCGTAACATTTACATCGCAGATACGCTTTGTTATTCCGGGATTACCATCAGCTCGCTGGACTTTGGTTATCCGATGAATGGATTTGGCGCCTCTCCAACTACGAACTTCCAGAACATTTCGGTTGTGCGGGCAGGTGGTCATTTCTGGGGATCACAGACCTTCCCGGCGATTTGGGTCTTCTCAGCCTCCAAGGTGTTCCAGGGTATTCGCGTCAGTGATGTGGATATTATCGACCCAACCTATCACGGCATCATGTTCCAGACCAACTATGTCGGTTCCACAGCCCAATTCCCGGTCGCTGACACGATATTCACGAATATCACCATTTCCGGTGCGCAAAAGAGCGGGGATGCTTTCGATGCGAAATCGGGTGTCGGCATTTGGGCCAATGAAGCGGCTGAAGCCGGTCAAGGTCCGGCAGTCGGTTCGGTTACCTTTAACAATCTGAAGATTACCAACACAGTAACCAATATTAAAAATACGACATCAACCTTTACGATTAACGTTAATCCGTAACCATGTACGATTACAGTTAGCATGAGAAAACCGTCTTCCGCTTTTATAGGGGAGGCGGTTTTTAGGTTGGATTTCGTATGCTGGCTTATCCCTTGGAATCGACAGGAGGCAGTGGTCGCGCTACAATGGGGGTTAAATAGTAGGAATGAAGGAGGCTCTCCCATGTCGCAACGGGTAGTTAACAATATCATCGAGCTGATCGGAAATACACCAGTCGTAAGGCTTAACAGGTTGACTGGACCTCTCGATGCCGAAATTTATGTGAAGCTGGAGCTCTTCAATCCCAGCGGCAGTGTAAAGGACCGGGCGGCATACAACCTGATTCTGCAAGCAGAAATAGCAGGATTATTGAAGCCAGGGGGCACCATTATTGAACCCACGAGTGGCAATACAGGCATCGGACTGGCGATGAATGCGGCAGCAAAGGGCTATAAGGCCATTATGGTTATGCCTGATAATATGACGAAGGAACGGATTAATATTCTAAAAGCCTATGGTGCAGAAGTTGTGCTGACTCCTGCTGCGGAGCGAATGCCTGGGGCCATTGCCAAAGCTCTTGAGCTGGGGCAGCAGGTTGCCGACAGCTTTATTCCGCAGCAGTTCGAGAACAAAGCCAATGCAGATATCCACCGAACTACAACTGCTCTGGAAATTTTGGAGCAGCTGGAGGGAAGACTGGATGTATTCGTCGCTACTTCAGGTACTGGCGGTACCATAACCGGAACTGGTGAGGTGCTGCGCCAGCATCTTCCGGATATCCGGATTGTTGTCGTGGAGCCACAAGGCTCGCCGGTACTATCCGGCGGCAAACCTGGACCTCATAAGCTGGTTGGCACCAGCCCGGGATTTATACCAGCCATTCTAAATACAAAGGTTTACGATGAGATTGTTCAGGTCTCTGATGAGGCTGCACTCGATACAGTGAGAGCCATGGCTACACAGGAGGGAATATTGATCGGCCCCTCCGGTGGAGCAGCGGTATGGACAGCGCTGCAGGAAGCAAGGCGTCTTGGTCCCGGAAAACGGGTGCTTTGTATTGCCCCCGATACTGGAGAGCGTTATCTCAGCATGGACATATTCTGATCTTTTGCCTGGAGGAATGCGTATGAATAGACACTTAGGGAGTTTCGTTGTTCTTCTTATGCTGGTAGGCTGCTCAGGACCAAACACGAATACAGCGGCAGTAGATCCGACTCCGATATCTACACAAGCGCCTACACTAACACCTGCTTCAACACCTTCTCCAACAGTAGAGCTTTCGTCTGCTTATCTAGAAACGGGGCATCTAGGGGCGATTTTCGGTTTTGCCGACGGGGATGGCAAGCACCTGCTTGTTACGGGGCAGGATGAAGGGAAAGAGCAGGAAATGGCGCTGCTGAATAAGGCAATTGGCAACAATGGCCAAGTGCTTACCATAAAATTCGAGAAATGGCAGGCAGGGAACGAGCAGAATAACGGCAGAGAACTGGCGCTTAATTTCATTAACCTGCCTGGCTATCTTTTTACTTTGGAAGAAGGCAGCGCAGTCCCGGATGAAACCTATTATGTGGTAGATGCTGCGGACTTCAATCTGCAGTCGCTTTTACCGATAAAGCTAGCGGGTGTGAATCAGGAAACAGCTACGGCAGAAGACAGTGTGCGAAGCAGTATGGTGGAAGCAAAAGGTCGGGAAGTCTTGCATCTTTGGAAGCTTGCGGATGTGTCTGTAGAGCAGGAACTATTTCTCGTTCAATTCGTAAAACAAGACGATAATATGCTATTCTGTCTCGTTCTGAAAGATAGTAATGGACTAGTCTTTGCTGATTACCCAGCTGTACTTCAGGATGATGGAAACTCAGTGTGGCGGGTGGATGATGGGGGTGAAGTCACACCGGAGATGTTCTCGTTGCTATTTGCAGCCCAAACCGCAAACGGTCTAGTGCTTGGGCTGGAGTGGTGGGGAGCAGAAGGGGTGAACACCTTTTTATTGCATAAAGATGGGGTTTCATTCAATGAGATGGACATCCAGTACAGCCGGTACACCTCTCCGATATAAGATGAACAGGTGCATCGAGAGATGCATCTGTTGTTGCTGGAAAGATAAGGATTTATATGTTTCACGTGCTCTTTCAGAGAACGGGGAAACCGTTTCTTCTTAGATCGCCAACTCTATTCGTAATTTAAAATACTTATATTTGTAACATTATTAATACTTAGATAGCTTGAATATAGCCCGAAAGAGTCATGTGAATGATGCGGGAGCGATGATATTCTTATCCGTAACGTTAATGGGAGGGGACAGCAACGTATAAACGAATCAAGTTAATGATCCTGCTGATTCCTACACTGATGGTTGGGATCTGGGAGATCTTACGCCATCAGCTTCTGATGCCTTATCTCTCCATGAATGTGGGCAATTATTTAACGCCTATTCTCGTGTTTGTATTCACTATTATTTTGCTCGTTCCCTTGTTCTCGATTATGGAGCGCAACCAGCAGGAGCTGGAGCGGGAACGTGCGGCGAAGGATGCCATGGAGGCCCGGGAAGGACTAGCCAAGTCGCTTCATGACGGGATCGCTCAATCCTTATTTCTGTTATCTGTCAAAATAGATCGGCTGGAGCAGAACCGCAGAAACGGAGAAGTCAGCGAAGAAAGTGTGCATCAGATTCAGAAAACCGTACATGAAGTGAATCATTATGTGCGGCAAGCGATCGCTGATCTGAAGGTTCCTTTCTCTGATCCGCAAGCGCTCTCACTGGAACAGTCGGTGCAAGCCCAGCTTGCTGGGATCGCCAATGAGGTAATGATTGAAGTTTCGCTGGATTGGAGCCTGCCTGATGATATCTTCACACCTTTGGAGAAGGTCGAGCTGTTGTCCTGTATCCGTGAGGCAATTATTAATGTGCGCAAGCACACACGGGCAGCGAAGGTATCCATCTTCGGTAGTGGTGACAAGTATCGCTGGAGAGTCGCGATTATGGACAATGGCGGAGGTTTTCAGCAAGACCCCTATTCCGAGAGCGGCAGCTACGGGCTGCAGATTATGCAGGATCGTACCGTAGAGATGGGTTGGAAGCTGCGACTGGAATCGGGGAGTGAAGGGACACTTGTAGAGATAACCAAAGGGGGAGCTTCATGATGAATCGCTGCCGAGTCCTGGTCGTAGATGATCATGCGCATGCGCGTGAAGCGATGTGCGAGATTTTATCCATGGATGATAGCTTTGAGGTAATTGGAGTAGTGGAGAGCGGTGCTGAAGCCATTGTGTTTACGGGCCAGTGGATGCCTGATCTGATTCTGATCGATATTGGGATGCCGGATATGGACGGACTGGAGACTACACGGCGCATTAAGCAGGAGTACCCCTATGTCAAGATCGTTATCGTTACAGTCTCCGATGATATCGCCTATTTATTCGAAGCGTTGAAGCAGGGGGCACAGGGCTATTTGCTCAAAAATCTATCCCCCTCCACCTGGATTGAATATTTGCGGGCCATCGTTAGTGAAGAGGTTCCGCTTAGCCGGGAGCTGGCTTTTCAAATATTGAAGGAGTTTGCAGTTACCTCTCAGACAGAGGAAAGAGAGGCATTGACCGCGCGCGAGAAGGAAATACTGAGCTGTGTATCCTCCGGTTCGCCGAATAAGGAGATTGCTGCAAACCTCGGAATATCGGAGCACACGGTAAAAAACCATCTCAAAAATATTCTGCAGAAGCTCCAACTCCAGAACCGGACGCAACTGACACGTTATGCTATGGAGCAGGGCCTGGCTTCGCGGGAGCGGGATTTCCCCCATTACAAGAAATAGCCAGCATCCTAAATAATGAAATGAGGGTTACCGTGAAAAGCTTATATCACAAAATGATGACTCTAATCGCCCCAACAGCTGCAATCCTGCTGTTGTTCGCGGCCGTTGCTAGTGCCCATGTGTCGGTAGTTCCGGCACAATCGAGTACTGGAGCATGGGAGACCTATACCCTAAAAGTCCCTTCAGAAAAAGCTGTGGCCACCGTGCAAGTGGATCTGCGTATACCCGAAGGCGCAGCATTCAAGCAATATGAATCTACGCCAGGCTGGGATGTTACCATCGAGGGCAATAAGGTTAGCTGGAAAACAACCGGAGAAGGGATCCAAGCAGGACAATTTCAACGTTTCTACTTCACTGTCCAGAATCCTGCTGCTGCGGGAGAACTCGCATGGGACGCCTACCAGCATTATGCGGACGGAAGCCTAGTAGAGTGGTCCGGGGAGGAAGGGACGGAAACTCCGCATGCGATTACCGCGATTGTTCAAGCTGCAGTTGGAGACAGCCATTCCCATGATTCCATGAATATGGATGGGGATGAGTCGATGGTGACGGATGAACAAAAGTCCTCTTCTTCTACTTCGCCAATCGTTTATATCGCATTAGTAGCCGCTTTGTTGGCGCTGGTACTGGCTATAGTTGCTGTATTCAGACGACGGAACGTGTGACTTTCCTAATTGATATGTATTCCTAATCAAAAAACCTGATGACCTTAGATGGTTATCAGGTTTTTTTGTCTTGAAGGAGTGGAGTAGGTTCATTTTGTTGCTAGCGGAACATGTAAGTGTGTCTTTAATGTGGTTTGATATCGATGATTTCAAGTGCATTACTGATAAATTCGGCCATATTGCTGGCGATCAGGTGTTAACCGATTTTTTTCTGATTCTGCAGAAAGCTGCTGGTAACGGTACATTGGTGGGAAGATTCGGTGGTGAGGAATTTGCAGTGTTCTTAATGGGGATGGACAAACAGCAATGCAGCAAAATGGCCGAACATCTACGGGAATCAATCGAAAGTGCAACCATGTGGTTATATATGGGAAGCCAGGTCAGCGTTACTACAAGCATGGGTATGGTGTTTACTGCGAGTGACAGAGTTGAAATCGAAGAGTTATATCAACGTGCCGATAAAGCCTTTTATGGGTCAAAAGAGATGGGGAAGAACAGAGTTACTTTGGATGAGCTAAACTAATGGATTTGACTTCTAGCTTGGCTGGAGGCTATCGTTAGTAATAGAAGGTTAAGGAGGAAAGGCAAGTGAAGGACTACAAATCTATCGTTATCATAGGAGCAGTTATTATTATATTGATCTTAGTAGTGGTTGGATTGGAATGGTTAAAACGCTTGGAGAGCCCTGCCGCTTCCGCGGTGCCGTATGATATAGTGACTACCATTAAGGGAGATGCTGGAACTAGCCGAGCATTTACCTGGTATACCGGGGACCCGGATGCAGCAGGCAGGCTTGAGATTGTTAAAGGCGAGAAGACCTCTTTTACTACGGGTGGCGTCAGAAAAGTAAAAGCGGATAGTGCATCCCTAAAGACGGATATTGGCAAGCGGGGTGTACATAAAGCAGAAGCAACGGGGCTTGAGCCGGGGACAACCTATACCTATAGAGTAGGCAGCGGAGTAGAGGGAGCATGGAGCACAGCCGCTGTATTTACTACAGCGGAGAATGGAAACGACAGTGTTACCTTTATCAATGTAACGGATTCCCAAGGGGCAGCAACGGCTGATTTCAAGTTATGGGGAAACACCTTGGATAAAGCAATCAAGACCTTCCCGCAAGCCAGTTTTATTATGCATAACGGCGATTTGACGGAGAACCCGGAGGATACTGCAGGCTGGGATGAGTTTTTTGGCAACGTGCAGACCTGGATTGCTGAGATTCCACTGATGCCGGTTACTGGCAACCATGATGAGGTAGAGGGTGTTGCGGATAACTTTACCTCACATTTTAATCTGCCGGAGAATGGTGCGAAGGATTCTATTGACGGAACCTCTTATTCCTTCGATTACGGTCCCATTCATGTAACGGTGTTGAATACGGAGAGCAATCTGAAGAAGCAGAGTGAATGGCTGGAGGAGGATCTTGCAGGTACGGATAAGCAATGGAAGATCGTCGCCATGCACCGTCCGGCTTATGGAGGGAACACCTACAAGAAGGTGGAGGATTGGACGGAGATTTTTGATGAATATGAAGTCGATCTGGTCTTGCAAGGGCATAATCATGAGTACTCCAGATCTTATCCACTATTGGATGGGAATATTGTGCCGGAAGGTGAGAACCCCGTGGGGACCGAACGTGGAACAGTCTATGTAGTGACCAATGCCGCGGGTGCGAAGTTTAATGAGCAGAAAGAGGAACAGTTCTACCACTCGGTTCATTTTCAGAACAATAAGCAAATGTTCGCGGGGATTACAGTCACCGGAGAAACATTGACTTACCAAGCGTATGATGTGGATGGCGTAATGAAGGATGAGTTCGTGCTGAAGCATTGATAGTTTATTTATTAGTAGACCTTTGAGAGTTATCTTCAAAGGTCTTTTTTTTGAACAATAATACAAGAAATAACAAATGTAATATTTAATGAGAAAACGGTACGATAATAGGCTACCATTTTCCGCCAAAAATAACCATTTTCACTAACTATTGATAAACTATTCACCTTATAATGGAAGCGTTAACAATAAATCATAGGAGGCGTAAAACGTGATTCGTAACCGTATCCGAAGAATGGGATTAATCGTCTTGCTTTCCGCAATGGTAGGTTCTTTATTCTCAGCGTTTCCAGCAACAACCCGTGCTGCGGCAAGCGAAGCCTACAATTGGAAAAACGTAGCTACGGGAGCTGGAGGGGGCTTCGTACCCGGTATTATTTTTAACCAGAGCGAGCCCAATCTAATCTATGCAAGAACGGATATCGGAGGAGCTTACCGTTGGAATCAGGCAACCGCAAGCTGGACTTCGATCAGTGATTCTGTAGGCTGGGTGGACTGGAACAAGAATGGTGTTGACGCTCTGGCAACCGATCCAATTAATCCGGACAAAGTTTATATGGCAACAGGGACGTATACGAATAGTTGGGACAACAATGGTCAGATTATGCGGTCCAGTGACCGCGGCAATACTTGGCAAGTAACTACGCTGCCCTTTAAAGTCGGCGGCAATATGCCTGGTCGGTCGGCGGGGGAGCGTCTCGTCATTGATCCGAACAAGAACAGCATTTTGTATTTTGGGGCGCGGAGCGGCAACGGACTGTGGAAAAGCACGGATTCTGGCGTCACTTGGGCAAAGGTAACTTCTTTCCCCAACGTCGGAACCTATATTCAGAACCCAACACTAGAATACGGCAATGATCTCGTTGGGCTGTCCTGGATCACTTTTGATAAGAGCACGGGCACACTTGGCAATGCTACACAAACTATTTATGTAGGTGTAGCTGACACGGCAAGCAGTGTTTACCGGAGTACAGATGGCGGAGCCACCTGGTCGGCTCTGGCTGGTCAACCCACAGGCTATTTGCCGCATCATGGTGTTCTTTCAGCGACAGGCGATCTCTACATCACTTACAGTGATGGCGTGGGTCCATATGATGGAGCTAAAGGTCAGGTCTGGAAGTTCAATACGGCTAGCGGGGTGTGGACTAATATCAGCCCATCCACCGGCACGGATAATTGGTACGGGTTCGGCGGACTGGCTGTAGATGCCCAGAATCCGAATACACTCATGGTGTCCTCATTGAATGCCTGGTGGCCGGATGAGGTTATTTTCCGCAGCACGAATGGTGGTTCGACCTGGAGCCGAATTTGGGATTGGGGCAATTATCCGGAACGGACTTATAAATTTAATATGGATATCACCGCTGCACCTTGGCTTGGCAATGCTAGTAACTCGACTTCTCTTGACCCTTCACCAAAGATGGGCTGGATGATGGGTGATCTGGAGATCGATCCATTCAACTCCAACCGGATGATGTATGGTACCGGAGCTACGATCTATGGTTCGAATAACCTGACCTCTTGGGACACCGGGGGAACAGTGAATATCTCAGTTATGGCTAAAGGTGTGGAGGAA
Organism: Paenibacillus monticola; assembly: GCF_009664975.1. Classification (GTDB taxonomy): domain Bacteria; phylum Bacillota; class Bacilli; order Paenibacillales; family Paenibacillaceae; genus Paenibacillus_AQ; species Paenibacillus_AQ monticola. Next base: position 393,840 of record NZ_WJXB01000002.1, on the reverse strand, counting down.
ACAGCAGTGTTGGGTCTAATTAGTCCGCCTTCAGGAACTTCCCATCTAATCACTGCACTTGGCGACGTATCTGGCTTCCGCTATGAGACGGATTTGACACAAGTGCCGGCCAAAGCGCAAACAAGTCCATCCTGGGCAACAACTAATAGTATCGATTTTGCGGAGTTGAATCCGTCCTTCGTTGTACGAATAGGTGGTGCGGACAAGGAAAAATCTCCAAGCATGAAATCGATCGGCCTGTCTAATGATGGAGGGGCGAATTGGTACATGCCCAACGCTGAGCCCTCTAATGGAACTATAACTACGGCGGGTCAAGGACAGGTTGCCGTATCTGCGAGTGGTACTTCCATTGTGTGGAGCACCTCGGACATTGGAGTATATTATTCCAAAAGCTCAGGAAACTCGTGGACCGCTAGTGCCGGATTGCCGGCAGGAGCAAAAGTGGCTTCTGACAGAGTAAACACGAACAAGTTCTATGCGTTCTATGCGGGAACCTTCTACATCAGTCTGGATGGCGGGGCAACCTTTAGTGCCACTGCGGCAGCGGGCTTCCCAACCAATAATGTAGGCGGTTTACAGCCGAACGAAGCCCAGATCAGCATAAAGGCTGTACCGGGAATTGAAGGCGATATCTGGTTTGCTGGCGGCAATACGGTTGAGAACATCTATGGTTTGTGGCACTCTACGAATTCAGGAGCGAGTTTCACCAAGCTGACGAATGTGCAGGAAGCCGATCTGATTGGCTATGGAATGGCTGCGCCAGGTCAAAGTTATATGGCATTGTATACCGTTGCGAAGATTGATGGCGTTCGTGGAGTGTTCCGTTCGGATGATGTTGGCGCCAGTTGGGTGCGGATTAATGATGATGCCCACCAGTATGCCAAAATCAATATGGCGATCACCGGCGATCCAAGAGTATTCGGCAGGGTGTATCTCGGAACGAATGGACGGGGTACTCTGTATGCCGATCCGGTAAATCCGCCAGCCAGCAGTTCTATTATTACACCAACAAGTGCAAGCTTTGATAAGAAGACCGCGAATCAGACGGATATAGCGGTGACCTTAACCCTAAATGGCAATACCTTGAGCACAATCAAGAACGGAACGGTCAGTCTGGTAGCCGGGACGGACTATGCCGTTAGCGGCTCAGCCGTGACGATCAAGAAAGCGTACTTGGCTACCCAAGCTGTAGGGACAACAACGCTAACCTTTAATTTTAGTGCAGGAGTAGCACGAACACTAGCCGTGACTGTAGTGGATACAACTGTAGCACCAACAGCAACGCCGACCGCTACCGCAACACCAACAGCAACGCCGACCGCTACCGCAACACCAACGGCAACGCCGACTGCTACCGCAACACCAACGGCAACGCCGACTGCTACCGCAACGCCAACGGCAACGCCGACCGCTACCGCAACACCAACGGCAACGCCGACCGCTACACCCACTACCGGTCTCAAAGTTCAGATGTATAATGGCACCTTGTCTTCTTCTGCCAATACACTGAGTCCAAAGTTTAAGTTGGTTAACACGACTACAAGCGCCATCGGACTTTCCAATGTGAAATTGAGATATTATTACACGATTGATGGAGAGCAAACACAGAATTTCTTCTGTGACTGGTCACAGGCTGGAAGCGCGAATGTGACCGGAGCTTTTGTGAAGCTGCCCACAGTTAAGACTGGAGCGGATTATTATGTGGAGATAGGATTTACTAATGATGCCGGATCTTTGGCGGCTGGTGCAAGCCTGGATATTCAGGTTCGGGTAGCAAAGTCAGATTGGAGCAATTACACCCAGACGGGAGATTATTCCTTTAATGCGGTGAGTACGAACGCAGTGGATTGGATTAAGGTGCCTGCCTATATTACAGGTAACCTTGTATGGGGGAACGAACCCTCCTAAAAGTAAAAGACGGATACAAAAGGACCGTACAAGCTAACCCTTGTCCGGTCCTTTTTGTTATACATCATAACGTCTGCCCACTGTCCACTGTAACTATCTGTCCAGTCATTGCTTCCTGTTCCAACGCGGAGCAGATAAATTTGGCAATATCTTCAGGCGTAGCAATACGCTGCAGCAGCAGATTAGGCGCCAATTTGTGCATCTGTTCTTCTCTGCCAGCCCACCATCGGGTCGCGACGGCGCCTGGAGCAATACAGTTGACTCTAATCTCAGGAGCCAAGGCGCGTGCTAATGATTTTGTAAGCCCATGGACAGCAGCTTTGGATACAGCATAAGGAAGGGAAGATCCTAATCCTGTCTGGCCCGCGATGCTGCCGAGATTGACGATCGCTCCTTGTTTATTCTTCTTCATATAAGGAGCAACGGCTCGGGCGCAGAAGAACATACCTTTGACATTCACATCAAATAACGTATCCCAAATCTCCTCTGTAGCGGCTTCCAAATTATCTAGGGGAATATGACTTGTGATACTGGCGTTGTTCACCAGTAAATCAATCGTGCCAAATTGCAAGGCGATTGTATCTACCATATGGCGTACTTCCTGATCCTTCGAAACATCAGCCTGTACAGCGATAACTTGCCCGCCTTGATGAGTTATCAGCTGTACAGTTTCTTGAGCCTCTGCTTCAGAACGGGAATAGTTTACTGCGAGGATTGCCCCGCGCCGGGACAACTCCAGGCAAACAGCCCTGCCGATTCCCGTACCCCCGCCTGTTACCAGGGCCACTTTATTTTTTAATTCCATTCTTATCGCCTCCATATGATGATGTATGCTATACATTAAGAGTATTTCATTTAATTGAATTTGTATAATTGAATTAATTGAAGATTTAGTTCAATAGTATTGAACTGTCTAGTGGAGGGAATAACTTATGGATCTCAAAATATTAAAAACCTTCCAAACCATCGTACATTCCGGAAGCTTTAATCGCGCGGCAGAAGAACTGAATTATGCCCAGTCTACCGTTACGATGCAAATGCAGAAGCTGGAGGCTGATTTGGGGGTTCAACTCTTCGTACGTGGGAAGCAGATTACTTTAACGGAAGCAGGCAGGTTGTTTCATGAACAAAGTATACCTATCGTTAAAGATATGGAGCGATTACTGAATAGCTTGGCAGATTTGAAAATAGGCGAAGCCGGCAGTATTCGTGTAGGGGTTACGGACCCGTCCGCCAGTTACCGCTTCCCGCAGCTGTTACAACAGTTTATGACTCATTTTCCTAAGATCAAATTGTCTGTGGATATTGCAGGCACATCGGTTCTCAGTGAGCGGCTTCTCCGTGGAGAATTGGATTTCGCGCTATGCTCGGCACCGGAGCTAGAGAAGGAGCTATATTTTGAGCCGCTGTTTACCGAGGAATTCGTCTTGTTAATGCCGGAACAGCACCCGCTAGCCCTTCAGCAGATTGTTACATCAGAGGACCTCCGGGGTCACCGTTTACTCATTACTGCTGCCAATTGTCCTTATCGCAAAAAACTGGAAAGTGTGCTGCAGGAATCCGGCGGCCCCCCAATGAATACCATGGAGGTCGGAAGCATGACCGCTCTGAAATATTATGTGGAGAGTGGATTAGGGATTGCCCTGGTGCCCGAAATTATGCTGAATCCGGCTCCTGCCGGAACCGCGGTCAAGAAGCTTGCGGGGCAGGACATTAATATGAGCTGCGGCATTCTTTGCCGAGTCGCCGATTATCCATTGAAGCAGGCGAGCTTAAGGCTGCAGCAATTTTTACGGCAGGAGTTAACGAAACAAAGCCGAGTGTAGCTGAGAAAAGGAAAGGTGAGCTGAGATGAGTGGAGCAGAGACTAAGTTGGATTTAGAGCGGATTGTGTTTATTGGCAGGACATTTGAGGAATATATGCGGATGTTCAAGCTGGAGCGGGAGGAGTTAGTCGGGCGTCGAATCCTCGATTGTCCATCAGGGGCCTGTTCGTTTACCGCTGTAGCACAGCGATTTGGAGCTGTGGCAACTGCAGCAGATATCACTTATTCCTACTCCGCTATAGAGCTTGAACAGAAGGGGCTGCAGGATATTGAACATGTTATGTTCCAACTGGATAAGGTGCAGGATAATTTCCGCTGGGATTTTTTCAAATCCATTACTGATTTAAGAGAGGCTAGAACTGAAGCGCTAATGACCAGCACACATGATAGACAACAAGCTCAGGAGCGGTATGTTCCTGTTACTCTGCCTGTGCTTCCGTTCTGTGATCAAGCGTTTGATCTGACGCTATCAGCCCATTTCCTGTTTATGTACGGCGATCGGCTGGACTATGACTTTCATGTGCGGACATTGCAGGAGTTGATGCGTGTGACGCAGGGAGAGATTCGGATCTTTCCTCTGGTTGATCTATCCGGCAAGAGATATGAACACTTGGACAGCCTAATGGAATATATTATCAGCCAAGGCTGGAGCGTTGAAGAAATAAAAGTTCCCTATGAGTTTCAAAAAGGTGCGAATCAAATGTTGCGGATAACACGTGGAGTATAAGACTATGACCCTAACCAATCCATTTCATAAGTACAAGGCTGCGCTATTGTCCCTTCCGCTGCATAAAGCTCTGACGATAGAGGATTTGCTTATTGAACCCTTTTTGATGGAGCGGCATGGGAAGCTAATACGAATGGGTAGGATAGTTCAATCACCTTGCCGGATACCTCAGGCATACGAAGATCGCGAAATATGAAAGGGTCGAAACAAATTAAACCTTTAAACCTGAAAATAATTTAGCGAAATATAAAAGAACCTAAATGAAAGTCCCCCAAACGAATCGGTTTGGGGACTGATCATTACCGTCAATGGAGAATTACATACGCCGATCATCAATTCAAACCCTCTAACAAACGTCCATCATCATGCCATTGACCATACATTTTATTTTGTCTGGTGAATTTGATGAACTTATCTAATCGTTTGTTGAATAATTCGGCATCTTTTTTATAGCTTTGGATCGTGTCGATTCGGACGGTTCGGTACAGGACCGGGAATTTGGTGAAATGCTCGTACACCACCGCATCCTCTTTCAGCCTTTGCTCAATGAGCGGATCTATTCTGAACGAATCCGGATGCAGATCCGGAAGGACGTTCCTGCCCTCCTCCGTCATCAGCCCCAGCCTTTCGAGACGGCGGGCCCGCTCTTTATTTAATTCGGTCCAGGAGCTTTTCGGTCTCCTCGGAGACAGTCTCTGCGCGAACTCCGTCTCAGAATATTTCTTTGTCGTTCCGTCGATCCAGCCAAAGCATAAGGCCTGTTCGACTGCGTCCAGATATAGCAAGATACCCGGTGTCGGTTTTAAACTGATGATCACCCAGCATGACCTTTCAGTCCTTCCCTTTTCGCTGAGCCAGGCTCTTAAGTCTTCTTTGGTTCTTACGTCAAGCAGATTGTCGATTTCCATAAGGCGACGCAGCTCCTTCTTACGACTGCTTCATCAAGAGCACACGATCCAGAAACTTGTCCGCATCGCTGTTAAACTTCCAGAGTATTCCGAATCGATCGACAAGCATACCAAAGCATGAAGACCAAGGCACTGAGGATAAAGGTGCGATCACGTGGCCGCCGACAGACAAGCGACTAAAGTAGGATTCCAGCGCTGGTTTGCTTTCGTTCGCGATGCTGATAAGCAGATTGTTTCCTTTGACCAGATCGCCCGCCTCTTGTTTCATCACAGACAACAGATCTGATATCATAATCTTTCCGCCGGCAAACGCGATCGATGACTCCATGATCATGTCTAATTCATTTTCCGGCAAGGGAAAGTTCGGATCCTGCGGGAGATCACCGTATTTCACTTGCTTTACTTCTTCTGCATTAAACACCTTCGCATAAAAATCGATCGCTTGTGCTGCATTTCCGTCAAAATTCAAGTACGCGATTACTGGCATGTTTAAAACCTCCTCTTGGTTTATATAAACAGTGTACGCTATAATAGGTGACAGCTAGTATGTCGCCTATAGGGAGCGGACAGGAGAAAAAAATGGAGAAAATCGAGCGGATGATAGCAATCGTAATGATCCTGCTTCAAAAGGAAATTATCTCGGCCACGGCGTTTTCACGGTTATTCAATGTATCTAAACGAACCATTCTCCGCGATATGGAGACGCTGTGCTTGTCGAATATACCGATCTATTCAATTCATGGGGCGAAAGGCGGCTACGCCATTATGGATGAATACAAAATCGATAAACGACTTTTAAGCAGCAGCGACTTGGAAAATATATTGGTTGCCCTGAGCGGCCTGGAACAAATCTTTATAAGCCTGGAGGTTGAAGTCACAATTAAAAAAATCGAATCGATGGTTCGTGGCACAGTGCTGAAAAACACCATTCATCTGTCCTTCCATGACTGGAACGGTCGTGATGAGATGCAGGAGGCCCTGAGTTTATGTCAACAAGCGATAAGACAGCACGTACAAGTGACCTTTGACTACATTGATAAAAATGGCGTGCCGACCGCTCGGACGGTCGAACCGTACCAGCTTCATTTTAACGAGATGAGCTGGTATCTAATCGGATTCTGCTTAACGCGCATGGAGTATCGAACCTTCAAGTTGTTCAGAATCGACAATCTGGTACTGGACAAGAAGTCATATGTTCCAAGATCGGACGCAGCGGACCAGGGGTTCGCAGAAGGAATATGGCCGAAACTTACTAAGGTAAGGGCGCTGATCTCGCCTGCGATCAAAGATCAATTCATTGAGAGGTACGGCAGCAAGTGCATCGAGCCTCATAGTGCCGAGTGGCTGTCGGCAACGATCCATATCCCGCAAAATCAAATCAGCTTTCGACATTTATCCGGCTTCGGAACGGAGCTTAAAATCGTAGCGCCCCTCTCATATGTGGAAGAGTTCCAGCGATATGTAGCGGAAATACTCAACCATTATCGATAACAAAAAGAGAGACGAATCCACCCCTCTGAGAACTATTAGTCGTTGGGAAAAGGAAAGGGGTTATCAGGAACGCTTTACAAATATCGGGGATTATTTCTAGATCGCAGAAACTGACTCAGTGGTAGTAGGATATATCATAGGAACAGTTCATGAAAGCGATGAAGTGTATGTTCATCCCGATCATCGGAGCGACAATAGCGGACATTTAATGGTTGATAAATTGCTCCAAACTGCTGAAAGAAAATCTATTAATCGTTCAATAGTGTATTCCGCGAGCAAACAGTGGCAGAAAATCATTGGTTTACGAAAAGCATGGTTTTAATATGTGGTTTGTTCAAATGTACCGTTAGCCACACTTGATAACGCTAACAGATAATGTTAGTTCAACAGCATAGCGGCAGTCTAATACTTTGTTCTTTGGACACTTATACTTTGATAAAAAAAGAAAACATCAGGACATACGCAAAACCCCTATTATTGATAGTTCATCAATAGTAGGGGTTTACGTTGTAATTACTATACCCATGTTCTTCTCAGACTCCTTATCCTATCCTTTGTTCTCATTCGATAGAAATCGTCCGAGGCGGCAACTTTTGGCCTATCCTGTTCGATAAATCTTCTCAATTCCATGCTCTTGTACCGAATAGGATTGATTATTCATCATTTAAGCTGTAAGAAGCTCATACCATTTCGTTCTAGAGATGAATTTGAAATCTTTACCGTTAGGATAAAAGATATAGTATCAATCTCAGAGGCTACGTCTACTAAAGATTGCTTTTCGAATAGATTTTACCTTTCCGCTAAGTTTTCCTTCTAGTAGAATGTTTTTCCTCGAGTTGATAGTTAAACTATACTTCCATTCTGCAGATTAGTAAAAACGCAAATAGTTTAAACTAGGGTATATATTCAATACATCGCTCTTGAAAGCGCTTTAATGCGGTCTCTTCCTTTGTTTTTCATTTGCTGGAGAGGTGATCTCGCCTGAATATAGAAATATATAACTTATATACATAATCGAGGATAAAAAGATGGAGGGCCACTATGCGAAAGAGAAATTATGTTCTGCCTTACATAGGGTTGGCAATAATGATAACGGGTCAGATTATTCAGATCAAAAGTGAATTTGTAAAGATGGGAATGTTGCACTTTGGCAGAACTATGACTATAGTTGGCATTTGTATAATGATTGTGGGGTTAGTTATTCGAGAAATTCAGAAATACCGTTTGAAGCACGGCAACGATATGGAGGAATAAATGATGAACCTATTCCAGATGACAACTAATCCTCATGGAATTGAACGTAAGCGTGAGTTTCTGAATGATAATTTTGTATGTATAGGTTGGCCGGGGATTGGTGATTTAACGAATATTAGTGCCGATGAACTCCAGAATAAGCTAGAGCAGACTTATCAATATAGCGAAGAAGAGATGAGTGCATCGCTTGCGGCTATTCACTGTTTCATACATACCATGCAAGACGGGGATTATGTGCTGGTTGCTGATGGCGATTGGGTACATCTGGGAGACCTTGGCGATTATTTCTACTATGAAGTATATGATACTCCGGAGGATGGCAAATGTCATCGGCGGGGTGTTACCTGGTTAAAGAGCCTTCCTCATTCCGTGCTACATGCCGGAGTCCAGAAATGGCTCACAGAAAGCGAGCCGATTTCACAGTACAAAGGACCACTGCCAAGTGCGCGACTGGATCTGTGGATTACGGCTGGAGCGGCCCCAGAGGCCACCCAACTAACGGAAAAAGGCCATGTTCAGGTGGATGAAGGGACGCTCGCCGAAGCGCTGGATATCTTGAAAAAGGCACTTCACAGTGAAGACTCGGAGCGGCGGGAACGGGCAGCGATAGCACTTCTGAACTATGCTAAATGAAGCTGACGTGAAAATAAAGCGTTTACCATATATAATGAGTATGATTAAATAGCATGTATGGTACCCTATCAAATAATTGAATTCACATGGAGGCAATCATGAGTATTTTCTATGATACGAAGGAACGGATCTTTCATCTGCAAAGTAAAGAAACCAGCTATATTATTCAACTGCTCCATACAGGCATTCCTGCTCATGTATATTGGGGTAGGAAAATTCGCTCCGGGGGATTGTCCACCATCCTGCAGCGGGCCGAAAGATGCTCCTTCTCGCCAAGTCCGTTTCCCGAGGATATGACACTTTCCTATGATACTTTAGCGCAGGAATATCCGGCTTATGGCGTAGGGGATTTTCGGCATCCCGCCTATCAGATTCAGGCGGAGAACGGCACGACGGCCTCAGAGGCTATTTATGACAAGCACCGGATTTATAAAGGCAAGCCATCTTTGGAAGGATTGCCGGCTACCTATACCGAGCATGAGGACGAAGCTGAGACACTGGAGTTAGAACTGCTAGATACTGTTGCTGGGCTACGGATTATTTTAAGCTACACCGTGTTCGGGGAATTGAACGCCATTACCCGCTCGGTTCGTTTTGTAAATGAAGGAATAAACTCTCTGAAGCTGTTGCGTGGGCTTAGTATGAGTGTGGATTTCCGTGACTCCAATTACGATCTGCTCCACTTGTCCGGCTCATGGGCGCGGGAACGATATGTAGAGCGTAGAGCGCTGGCTTCTGGCATGCAGGGTGTGGAAAGCCGCAGAGGTTCTAGCAGCCATGCGCAGAATCCCTTTATTGCTTTACTCTCCAAGGGTGCGGATGAGGATCATGGAGATGTGTATGGCGTCAGCTTGGTATATAGCGGTGGATTCTCCGCTCAAGTTGAGGTAGAGCCGTATAAGACAGCACGCTTGTCCATCGGTATCAATCCCTTTGATTTCAACTGGCTGCTGGAAGCGGGCCAGTCGTTTCAGACTCCTGAAGCCGTAATGGTCTTCTCGGCCGCGGGGATCGGCGCGATGTCAAGAACTTATCATAAGTTATACCGTACCCGCTTGTGCCGTGGCAGCTTCCGCGACCAGACACGACCGGTATTGGTGAATAACTGGGAAGCCACCTATTTCGACTTCAATGCAGAGAAGATTGAGGATATTGCCCGTGCCGGCAGCGAGCTGGGCATGGAATTGTTTGTATTGGATGATGGCTGGTTTGGACATCGTGACGATGACCGCAGTTCACTGGGAGATTGGTTCGTAGACGCTAAGAAACTGCCAGCAGGGCTTGAGGATCTGGCCCGGCGGGTCAATGAGCTGGATATGCAATTTGGGCTCTGGTTCGAACCGGAAATGATCTCGCCGGACAGTGAGCTGTACCGCCAGCATCCGGATTGGTGTCTACATGTGCCAGGCCGCCGCAGAACTGAGGCGCGGATGCAGCTTGTGCTTGATTTCTCGCGCGCAGATGTGTGTCAGGCGATCGGTGACCGGATTGCTGATGTCTTGCGCAGTGCGCCGATTTCCTATGTGAAATGGGATATGAACCGCAATATGACCGAAATTGGTTCCGCGTTGTTGCCTGCCGAGAGACAACGGGAAACGGCGCACCGCTATATTCTGGGCCTTTACGGTGTACTTGAACGGATAACCTCAGAGTTCCCGAACGTACTCTTCGAGAGTTGCTCCGGCGGCGGCGGCCGCTTCGATCCAGGTATGCTCTATTACATGCCCCAGACTTGGACAAGTGATAACACGGATGCGATCAGCAGACTCAAAATCCAGTACGGAACCAGCATTGTATATCCGCTCAGTTCAATGGGTAGTCATGTCTCGGCTGTGCCAAATCATCAGGTACACCGCAATACTTCATTAGAGCTGCGTGGGCATGTCGCTATGTCCGGCAATTTTGGCTACGAGCTGGATTTAACGAAGTTTTCAGATGCAGAGAAGGAAACCGTGAAGGAGCAGGTAGCTCTATACAAAGAGCTCCGTACACTTGTGCAGTTCGGAGAACAATACAGACTGCGTAGTCCTTTTGAAGGCAATGAGACAGCTTGGTTAATAGTTGCGGAAGATAAATCGGAAGCCGTTGTGGTTTATGCACGGGTCCTGGCTGAACCGAATGATTCCTTGTATCACCTGCGTCTGAAAGGTCTTGATCCGGAAGCGGATTATGAGTGGATTGAAGGAGGCGGCATATATGGTGGAGATCATCTGATGTATGCTGGATTACCGCTGCCTGACCTGCATGGAGACTTCCAAAGTATTCTATGGCGCTTCAAAAAAGTCTCAGATGGAGCAGCAGCAAAATTATAATTAATCAGCCTGAACCTAAAAAGCGGTCCTTTCGGAAATCATTCCGGGAGGACCGCTTTGCTGTATTTAATTTAACTTAGAAAAATTCAACAAATTCATTAACCGGCTTGCGGTAACCACGTGGTCTGACCTTTTGCTGGTTGTCTTTGCCGATCGTGATCAACATAACGGGAACCATATTATCCGGCAGGTTCAAGCTAGCACTGATTGCTTCGGCGTTGAAGCCGATCATAGGACAAGTATCCCAACCTTTATCTTTGGCAATCAGCATGAACTGCATGGCTGACAGGGAGGCATTTCGGATAGCTTCATCGCGCTGGAAGGCGTCATTTCCTATGTAGGCGCCATTAATGGATTCGATAACTCCGTCGTATTGCTCAGGGGTCATCGCTCCCAGCAATTTAAGCCCATTATAAATTTCTGGAGCTTGCAGATAGGCATGTTTGTCTCCGAGGACTACAATGACAGCGGAGGCCGAATGGATTTTATATTGTCCGTAGGCACCTTCGCGAATTTTTTCTTTCAAAGTATCATCGGTGATCACCATGTAATGCGCATGCTGCAGATTATATGCCGATGGTGCAAGCCGGGCGTAAGAGAACATCTCTTCCAGCTCACTATGAGGAATTTTGACACCCTCCACAAAATTATTAGCCGATCTGCGGGATTGAACCAACTCTGAAAAAGTACTCATAAGGTATGCCTCCATAATCTATTTTGGTTAACAATAATCAACAACTGATATTAGTAAATAAACTTACTATTTGTTACTTACTCAACATAACACAGCTAATATGGGTCGTCAATGATCAAACACATTTTTTTTTAACTTTTAGTGTGAAATGATGTTAAATATTAGGATTTCACCCATTTGATTAAGTAAAGGACAATGCTGAAGGAGTGGCGATTTTGAGCGACATAAGAGAGAAATTACGGATTGACCTGCAACGAATCGAAGATAATCAATACCTGCTTGGAGAAGGTGAAGAATTGTGGGACTACATTACATTGATGCTGCAATATATTGGGGACCCTCAAACGGAATTGCGGGACGAGCTGATATATCCGACCTTCTATGAATGGATCAGCGTGAGAAGATTGTTTACCGAAGTGGAGCTGCTTGATATGTTGTCTGTGCTGATTGATGAGCAGCATCTGTTTTATCATATCGGCAGTGAGGGAGAAGCGTCAGTATTTACTAGGACATTCTCTGTACTGGTCGTCACACTGATTATACAGCGGCATATACAGCAACCGTTCATAGACAAAAGCGGGTTTGTACGCCTGACTTCGGCCTTGATTCGATACTACAAAGAGGAGAAGGATTTGCGCGGATATGTGGAAGACGGAGGCTGGGCACACGCTGCAGCCCATGGAGCGGATGCACTTGAAGAATTAGTGCAATGCCCGGAGAGTGATGCATCGGTACAGCAGAAGGTATTAGCAGCTATTCAGGGGATGTTGTATAACGGGCGGTATTCATTCAGCGATGAAGAGGATGAACGGATCGCCAGCATTGTGGATGCAGTTATCAAATATGATAGGCTTCCGCAACAGACGGTTTCTGATTGGTTCGGGCAGTTGGAACAATGCGTAAGCTGGCCCAAAACACGGAATCAGGTTATAACACGGGTTAATTCAAAGGATTTCCTGCGTGCACTTTATTTTCGATTAATTCATCATCATCACGGAACTGATCTTATTACTGCCTTGCTTACAACAGAAGCTAAGCTAAATAAATTCGTGCAATATTAGAAGAAATGTTTGTCCGTTTTTCAATTTGAGTTTGATATAATGGATGAGGAAAAATAAATACATATTCAGTTCTTGAGGAGGATTCTTCACATGGGATTTAAACAAAACGACGTCGTCTTGTTTCAGGGCGACAGCATCACAGATTGGGGACGGAATTACGAAGATGCCTCATCGCTTGGCGTAGGGTATGCACTGATGCTTGCCGGTCGATTGGGTCATCTGTATCCCGAGAAGAATCTTACGTTTATAAATCGCGGAATCAGCGGCAACCGTGCGGTGGATTTGCAGGGACGCTGGGCTAAGGATTGCCTTGAGCTGAAACCGACTTGGGTGTCTATATACATTGGAATAAATGACACTTGGCGCTTCTTTGACCCAGGTGAGGAAACTACGCCAGCGCAATTTGAAGCAGCCTACCGTGATCTAATAGAGCGTACCAAGACAGCTCTGGATGCTAAGCTGGTGCTTATTGAGCCCTTCGTATTGCCTGTTCCAGAAGACCGTAAAAGCTGGCGTCAGGATCTGGATCCTAAGATCCACATTGTGCGTGAGCTGGCACGTGAATATGGTGCGCTGCTTGTACCGCTTGATGGTCTGTTTGCGGCGGCGTCCGCAAAGGCTGAGTCTGCGTACTGGGCACCGGATGGTGTACATCCTTCACCTGCTGGACATGCGCTCATTGCGGATGCCTGGTTGAGAGCAGTAGGGGTGTTAAGCTAAGCCGGACACTTGAGTCATATCTGTAAGATTTCTCTTGATATGAAAGGCTGGAACCGTTATCCAACTAGCGGATTCGGTCTTTTTTTCAAATTGTAAAACAATAATAGCCCCAGTAATGGAGCTTAAAAGGAGAATATACAATGAATGAACTAATTGCCGACGTTATCCGGTTCCGCGATGTGCGCGGCTGGACAAAGCGCAACAACCCTAAAGATATCGCGATCTCCATCAGCCTTGAAGCTTCGGAGCTTCTGGAGCATTTTCAGTGGGGGGACTGGCATGAACCGGCACAGAACAAACGCGAAGAAATCGGGGACGAGCTGGCGGATGTGCTCATCTACTGCATTACAATGGCGGATAGCATGGATTTCGATATCGAGACCATCATTCGCAACAAAATGGTCAAGAATGGGCAGAAGTATCCGCTTGATCCGAATTAATTCTGAAAATTGATGCGCAGGGAGTATCTCAATCTCTGTACAGACATTTCTCTTCACTTCTGGACACTGTTATAATTGGGTTATACATATGTCTTGGAGGTGGTTACCATTAGGCGGTTATTTCTAATTGTACCTTTACTTTTAGGTTTGGTATTAAGCGGATGTCAGAATGCATTTGGATTCATTAATGCGAAGTGGATCACCGAGATTTCCCTCAGCCAGCATCGGGTTGGACAGGAACAGCAGGACCCGATTCAGGCCAAAGTATATACAGAAGCTGCGTTTATTAAGACAATGGCGCAAGCGATGAACACAAGTAAGAAACTTTCCGGCGAGCTAGATTACGAACCTGAATTTGATATGGTGCTGACTTATGGAGATGGTTATACGGAACAGTACTATCTGGCTCTGGGGGAACAAAAGGGATATAATGGTCTGCTTGTTTCTGCTGAGAACAGCGGCAAAGGCTACTCGATTCCGGTAAAAAACTCCGATATACTCAGAGATCTCATCTCGGGATCCTCTGATACCACTGGTGCAACATCTGTAGATGCTAAGGTCTCAGTCACAGGTCCGATGACCCTCTCCCACAACGACTTTACTATCGGGCAATATGGTTCCAGCAATAACTCTATCTATAAGTTGTTTACATTTGGTAAAGATAATGCCATTGATGAGCTAAGGGTTGAGCCTGAGGCTGAGCTAGTTATCAGCAGCCCTGAGAGGTATTCCGTAATGCTGGATAGAGTAGATGAGCATAGCTTTAAAACAAGCTTTTACGATAATGCAGTGGGCAAGCAGGCGGAAAGTGTTTTTCAGTGGGACGGGACATCATTTCAGAAACTGAACAAGTAAAGATGCGAGAGGAAAGTGAGCTAGATGACGAGTGACACAGAGAAGGACTTGATCGGATTAAAAGCAGCGGGCAAAGTGGTAGGCTATACTATTGCTGAAATGAAGAAAAAAGTAGTGCCCGGCATGACGACGGCCGAGCTTGATCAGCTGGGCGCAGAAATACTGGAGCAATTTGGTGCCAAGTCCGCTCCCAAGGTTACATACAATTTTCCAGGCAGCACCTGTATCAGTGTCAATGAAGAGGTAGCACATGGGATTCCAGGCCCTAGAGTGATTGAGGCTGGTGACTTGATCAATATCGATGTCTCGGCTGAACTGAATGGGTATTATGGAGACGCTGGTGTTTCTTTTCAACTGCCTCCATATGATGATAAGATTCTGCACCTGTGCCGCAGTACGGAAGAAACGATGATGAGTGTGATCAATCATCTCAGAGCTGGCATGAAGGTTAATGAGATTGGCCGAGTGATGGAACAGGAAGCCCGTAAACACGGATATAGAGTAGTGCGAAATCTGTGTAGTCATGGGATCGGTAAGTCCCTGCATGAGAAACCTTTTGAAATTCTGCCGTTTTACAATCCGCGGGGGACTGCAATTCTGAAGGAGGGACAGGTGATTACGATTGAGCCATTTCTCTCTACTGGAGTAGATTATGTAGAACAGCAGGCAGACGGCTGGACACTCAGTGTGGGAGACAACAGTAGAGTAGCTCAGTATGAGCATACCATTATCGTGACCAAGGGTGAGCCGATTATTCTGACAAGCGCGTAAGGGAGGGTTAACAATGGGGGATTTACCGCGAGTAAGCAATGCCTTTTTGACCTTTATGAAGGATGCGCCGGAACAGCAGCAGGCATGGATGGAGACCGTTCAGAAACTTGAGGCAGCAAGCAAGCTTGACCCCAAAACGGAAGAGATCGCCTATATTGCGGTTCTTGCCGCAGCTAGACTGGATAGTGGGCTGCCCTTTCATGTGAAACATGCGAAATCACTAGGCGCAACTCGTGAGGAAATTATAAGCGCAGTCCTGATCGGTCTTCCGGCAGTAGGGAACGTTGTGATTCAGGCTTTGCCTATCGCGCTGCAAGCTTATGATACGGAGTAGAACAATCGGAGGGACCAAGGATGAGTGGGCTCAAGAATACGCTAGCGCCATTTCAGCAATGGATCAACGATAAGGAACAGTGGGAAGACCTTGCCGGATATATGCGGCAGGAGAGCAATCTGCCTGGACCACGGGCCAATCTGGGTCTGGCAGAGAGCTTTGCACAGCTTTATAGCCATTCGGCAGTAACGGAAATTGCCTGGGATCTACTTCTAGTTTGGGCTAATATTGCCGAAGCAGATGCAGGGACAAATGAGCCCCGCGAGTTTTTGCCGTTCAATGCCGTCTGTGCAGCCGGAGCGTATTATGGGTATGCAGAGGAAGAACGGCGCTGCGTAATTCAGGCTATGATTCAATCCGCCATGAATGATTCCAGGTGGCGGATGCGCGAAGCGGCGGCAATGTCCATGCAAAACATCGGAGAGTTTGACTTTTCACTCCTGCGGCAGCTGTTGGATACATGGAGAGTGGATGCTAACATGCTGGAGCAGCGGGCTTTTGTAGCAGCATTGGCTCATCCGCCCTTGCT
Organism: Paenibacillus monticola; assembly: GCF_009664975.1. GTDB lineage: Bacteria > Bacillota > Bacilli > Paenibacillales > Paenibacillaceae > Paenibacillus_AQ > Paenibacillus_AQ monticola. The sequence continues at coordinate 377,377 of NZ_WJXB01000002.1, read as the reverse complement.
TAAGATACAAGAGAACACCGTGTATTGCCTTAATCTTGCGGCTGGAATTATGGAGGAATTACTATTAAGTACGGGAGTGCCAAGCGACCGGGAGCATTTTCGCGTATTATCCAAAGGGCTGGAATATAGTCTCAGCGTATTCGTAGCGAGTGAACCGGAGGCTGGATTTGCTATGCTGCGGCGTTTCGCAGAGAGCGGCGATGCTCGGATCAGCAAGATTGTGAAGAGTAACCTAGGTAAAACAAGGCTGAGTAAAAAATATGACCAACAGGTTGCTGACCTCCTCTTACTCATGGGGTTGACAAGGGGCTGAAATGTAACTATTATTGTTGCATCTACTTGTCACCTGACAAGAAGAAACGGCTTTGCCGTCCTTTTAGGGATGGCATCCGTTTCTTCGAGAAATATAAGGATAAGTTATCGTGTGCAACATATAAATTCTTATATTTGGACAAAAGGAGTGACTCCCATGAACATCAGCACCCGATTTGCGGTTGCTATTCATATTTTGACATTGATCGACAGTAATAAAGACGGTAAAAGCACATCGGAATGGATAGCCAGCAGCGTCAATACTAATCCAGTAGTTATCCGCCGGATAACTAGCATGCTTCACAAAGCAGGTCTGGTGGACGTCCGCCCAGGCGTTGCAGGAGCCAAACTTACGCGTAGTGTAAGCGAAATTTCATTACTTCAGATCTACAAAGCGGTAAATGCGGTGGAAGAGGACTCCCTGTTCGCTGTACATGAACATCCCAATCCCGACTGTCCCGTGGGCAAGAACATCGCGGGTGCGATTGTCCCCGTGTTCTCACTCGCCCAGAAAGCGATGGAGAGTGTCCTCCAAGAGGTTACGCTAGAACAAATAGTAAATGAAATCCCTGTTTCTTAAATTTTTTATATTATAGTGGTGCTGAAAGATCAGAACGTGACAACGTGCTTCTGGTCTTTTTTTGCGTAGATAAGTAGCATTATATAGCGAATAATGGAGAAAGAAGGGATTGGAGGATGAATATTGAATATATAGAGAAATAAAATGTAAGGGACGTGTTTCAATGGAAGCGGTTAAACAAGAAGAGAAATATCAGTATCGGCCTTTAGGCAAATCGGGACTAGGGGGATGGCTAGTTCTAATCCATATCGGACTCTATGTTACCATGATAATGTTATTGGTACAGTTATTTCAGTATTCCTTACCAGCCTTTGGAGCTGAGACTTGGAATACACTGACTTCCAAACAATCTGAATATTATCATGTTTTGTGGAAGCCTGTAATTATATTTGAAGCCCTATATAACTTCACTTTTCTCGTATTTTCTATATATATCTTATTTAACTTCTATAGTAAAAAGATGATATTTCCCCGGCTCATGATTATCTTTTATAGTGCTAGTCTGATCATTGGCATCATTGATTTCATTCTCATGTATCAAATTCCCCTTGCGAGGGAACTTGGTAATGGGGAATCTATAAGAGGTATATTTAAATCTGCCGTTGCATGTGCGATATGGATTCCTTACTTTACTAAATCAGATCGAGTTTATAATACGTTTATCAAATAATTCAAGAACAGGAGTTAGACAAATGAAGTGCTATAGACGGATCAAAGTCGGCGGCCAAAATGGATGTGTTGATTCAGGAAATCAGACTGCTGCGGAAAGATATCAAGAATAATAAGCATATCATTGATAAGAAAGTATAAACCCAAATAAACTAAACAGCTGTATACAAGCTGCTAGGAACAAACGGAGGATCTAAGTGGATAGCATTGCAATAATCTCTGATATTCATGGAAATATAACGGCTCTGGAAGCCGTATTGGCTGACATTCAACAACGTGGGATTACTAGAATATTTTGTCTTGGGGATATCGTCGGTAAAGGGCCGAACTCTGATCTGGCGCTTGATATAGTCAAAGAGCATTGCGAACTAATCATTATGGGGAACTGGGATGATCTAATGACCCGGGAAAGTGAATATACTGCAGCAAAGTGGCATCAACAAGTTATGGGTAAAGCGCGTTTGGATTACTTGGGTTCGCTGTCCTTTTCAATTGAATTTATGATGAGCGGTAAATATATACGATTGTTCCACGCTTCACCTCGCAGTTTGTATGAACGAGTCCAGCCTTGGGATGATTACGACAAACGAATCTCATTATTCGAATCCTCAGAGTTATGTGCAGAACCGAAACAAGCAGATGTTGTTGGCTATGGAGATATTCATAATGCGTATCTTCAGAACCTGGAGGGTAAGATTTTATTTAATGTGGGGAGTGTGGGAAATCCACTGGATTTAACGCAAGCTTCATATGTAATTATGGAGGGGGAGTACGGAGCTTTGTCTCTGGCACCTCTGAATATACAATTTATAAGGGTACCCTATGATATTGAGTTAGCCATTCAGCAGGCCGTGGATGTAGATATGCCTATGTTGGAGCCCTATATGAAAGAACTTAGAACCGCCAAGTACAGAGGGCTTAAAGACTAATTGTAAGTTTGATCCGACATTTTTCATAGGTAAGGTGAGAAGATGGCAGCCAAAGATTATGGTATGGAATTATTTAAAGGAACAGCCTCCTATTATTCACGGTATCGCCCCTTATATCCTTCATCACTTGTTCGGTACTTAGTGGATCAATTTGCACTGGATGGTGCAGGGCGTATGCTCGATTTAGGCTGTGGGAGCGGTCAGTTTGCCTTGAGATTCACGGATTGGTTTCAACAAATTATGGGCCTAGATACTGAATCTGAGATGCTTGATGAAGCAAAGCGCTTAGCTACTGAATTTCGGGTGGATAATATTCAATGGTTAAATGGCAAGGCGGAGGATATAACCGCGGAGTTTGGAGAATTCCGGCTTGTTACGATTGCGAAAGCCTTTCATTGGATGGATAGGGATAGAGTGCTGGATCTTTTGTACAATAACGTTGCCAGTAACGGCGGGATTGCAATAATAGATAATAGTCATAAAAAAGAGGAGCCGCAGAGCTGGCAACAAAAAGTGAACGAAGTTGTAAGGCGTTGGTTAGGGGAGGAAAGAATAGCAGGAAACAGTACATTCACTCCTCCAGGAGAAAACTATGAGGACATCCTTTCAAGATCTCCATTCAAAAGAGTGGAAAGTCATTCATTGCCGAGCTACACTCACATCTGGACTATCGATTCGATAATCGGCAACCTATACTCCACTTCGTTTGCATCCAGGCGTCTGTTAGGGAATAATGTGGATCTCTTTGAAAATGATATGCGTCAGACTTTGGATGATTTCTCTACTACTGGGCTATTTCAAGAAGAGCTATCTGTTGACATTATACTTGCCTATAAAGAGTAAAAAGATATTTAAAGCAATCACAAATGTAGCACCACCACCCGCGGTATCTTTTACCGTTAAGGTTCCCTTATGAAGCTTTACGATCTCATAGGCAATGCAAAGACCTAAACCAAAGTGTTCTTTGCTGCTATATCCGGCAATTCATCGCTTGTTCTGGAAAGTACGGTTTCACTGCAGGAAGACGATAAAGAAGGTATCTTATTATCCAGTGATGTTGCGTATGCCTTATTTGGCACTACTGAAGTTACAGGCTATAAAGTTACTCTAGACGATCAAGAATATACGATTCGAGGATTGTTAAGAGATGGAGTGTCTACTGTTGTAGTTCCACTTGATAGCCAAGCAGAACTGACCGTTAAAGCGCTGGCTGCAGATACAGACGGTATGGATAAAATGGAGCGAGAGGCAGTCATAGGCCGTTTCACCGACCAGCATGGTATAACCGCCAATCCAGTAGATTATCAAATATTTAAGAGTCTGGCCGTCTTGTTATCCGGGATATTACCCGTGATTATTTCCTTCATAATCTGTATAGCATTTATAACAAGAGCTGCTGTGCTAAAAAATAAGCCGTTCTTCAGAGTGCTCTTTTGGGCTGGAGCCGTTCTGTCCTTGGTTACCGCTATATTCCTAAGCACTAAAGGTCCGGTAACGATCCCTCCAAGTTTGATCCCAAGCCGCTGGTCAGATTTTGAATCTTGGAAAAGGGTATATGAAGCGAACTTGAAAGAGGTTACACAGGTTATTTATATTCTAAAAGAAAAGCCCGAGATTCAATATTTAACACCGTTGTTAAAGGTGCTGGGCTTCAGTGTATCCGCAGGATTATTGCTGTGGGTATCGAGCATCGGAATGAAGATAGATTCAATACGTAAATGTTTTGGATATGTAGCTATTAGTTTTATTCTGGTATACCTTGTGATCCTTACAGTGGATTCTCAAGATTTATTTCTTGATAATCAACGGATCCTTTGGTTGCAATATCCCTATTTTCTACTGGGTAAATATCTCTTGGAATTATCTAATCAATATATTGGAAAAGTAAGAAACCTTGATCAGTCTTAATGATCAAGGTTTCTTCTTGACTAATATACATCCCGCGAATACCGTTTGCTTAACGACATGTCTTTCACGTAATCATCAATCGCATCCGCGTTCATCCCACTATGCTGCAGAATGATTTTCTTAAGCGTAGCATCGACCTCTTTGGCCATCTTATTGGCATCTCCGCATACATAAAAGTGAGCACCTGCTGCAAGCCATGCCCATAACTCCGCCCCATGCTCAATCATACGATGCTGAACATAAATTTTTTGAGGCTGGTCACGTGAAAAGGCGGTATCCAGACGATTCAGGAAGCCTGCTTTCTGCAGGTCCTCAAGCTCATCCTTGAAGAGGAAGTCACTATCCGCTCGCTGTTCTCCAAAGATTAACCAGTTCTTGCCCTTGGCCCCGATAGCTTTGCGCTCCTGTAGGAAGCCGCGAAAAGGGCCGACTCCTGTACCCGGTCCGACCATGATCATCGGTACATTCGGGTTGGATGGTGGGCGGAAATGGGCCGCCTTTTGAATGAAAATCGGAATTTCAGTATGCTGTTCGGCATGGTCAGCGAGGAAGGTGGAGCATACCCCTTTGCGGGATTTTCCGTTTACTTCATAACGTACGGTCGATACCGTTATATGCACCTCGTCTGGATTGGCCTTCGGGCTTGATGATATGGAATACAAGCGCGGCTGCATAGCTTTGAGACATTGGATAAATTCAGTCGCAAGAATAGTTACCGGAAACTCCTGCAATAAATCGACCAGCTGATGTCCCCCCAGCCATTTCTTTAGTTGTGTTTTATTCTCACTCTTAAGAAGCTCACCCAACATGCTGCTGCGCGAGTGTTCCTGAACAAACTGAAGCATTCCGACTGTGATATGGGTGATTTCGAAGTGCCGAAGCATCGCCTCAACGATGGGCATCTCTCCACGGTCTTTAACCATCACTGGGACTGAAGGGTTAAGCTTGATGGCGGCTAAAATATCCTCGACGAGCGCTGGACAGTTAGTCGGCCAGATGCCCAGCGCATCACCGGCTTCAAATTGCAGACCCGTGTTCTTGAGGTTGAACACATATTGGCGTATTTCTTTCTCGGAATTCTCTTTATTCAGCCGGCGATTGGCCAGGATAAACGTCTGAAGGGGATGATTGCGGTCATATCTATTTCCCCCCACAAGCTCGACAGTAGCAGCTGATTGTGCTGCGGGTTCCGATATTATGTCGCTGATCATGCGATCCCTAGTTGGGGTGGTAGCTGACTCAATTAATGACAACTCGACCGCACTTAGCCACGATGCACTTTGCTCTTCATAGTCTGTATCGCAATCGATGCGATTCAGGAGCCGCTGTGCGCCAAGCTGCTCCAAACGGACATCCAGGTTGCGCCCGAATCCGCAGAACTGGTCGTAACTAGAATCGCCGAAAGCAAGAACGGTGTAGCGAAGATCGGATAGTTGAGGCGCGTTATTTGCGTTCAGGGCCTGCCAGAAGTATTCGCCGTTATCTGGAGGATCGCCAGCCCCGAAGGTGCTGGCCATGAACAAGACAAGATGTTCCTTAGGGAGATCTGCTATGGAATAAGCATTCATATTTACAAGCCGTATGTTATGACCGGAGTCCTGCAGCTTCTTAGCGTAGTTGATTGCTGCATTTTCCACCGTTCCGGTTTGTGAGGCCCAAAGAATAGTGACGGGCAATTTACTTACGCCCTCTACCGAAGGTGAGAAGGTAACGCCGGACTCTGGTGAGGCTGGTAGTGTAGATGTCGGAATGAGTCCTGCGTCAGGAAGGTAGGTTCGGGAGAACATACCCGCCAGCAAGCCATCCATCCAATACCTTGTGGCCGGTTCAAAAGGTGCAGTGGGAGGCAAGACGGGAATGCCCGGAGCTAATATCGAATCCTTCGTGCGCAAACTGGCTAAAAATCCGGAAATGTATATTTTCTCATGATCGTTCAGCGTCAGGGTTGAAGTAGGTTCAATACCTAGCATGCTGCCTAGCAGATCCACTTGCGCCATATATGCTTCCTCCTTCACTTCAGCTTCGAGAGATTGGATGGGTGCTCGGACAAGAGAGATGGCACAAAATTTAAATTCAGGCTGAAAGGATATGGGATCGATCGCATCGTTAGTGACGTCGTTTATGGCCAGATTGTCGCCAAATAAATCATTCCAGTGGAAGGGAGCGAAGCTGTTGCCCGGACGAACCCTGTCGGTAATAACCGCTGGCAGCCTAGCAAAACCTCGCCGTGAGCGTACTTCTACAAGATCTCGCTCGTTTATGCCAAGTGTTGCGGCGTCTTCGGCGTGAATTTCGATAAAGGGACCCGGGTTCAGCTTGTTTAAGGTAGGAATCTTCCCCGTCTTGGTCATGGTGTGCCATTGATGCTGCAGACGACCCGTATTGAGTACAATAGAATATTCGCTGTCCGGCATCTCTGCAGGCGGCAAATAGGGACGCGCCAGGAAAATCCCTTTTCCACTTTCAGTCGGAAATACGAGGCGTGGGCTACTGCTGTCTGCATGTACTTTAAGCGTTTGACTGACCCCATTATTCAAATAGCGGATCGGATTTCGATCACTTGGGCTGTCTGGGGCGCAGGGCCATTGCATAGATGTTTCGTGTAGTCGATCATAAGTAGCACCTCGGATGTCATATCCGGTTTTGGGATTCCAGGCCTGTTGGATTTCTTGATAGACTTCAGCTGCGGAGGTGTAAGAAAAAGCGGCAGCGTAGCCCATTTCACAAGCTACCCGAGCGATGATCTGCCAATCGGGCAATGCTGCTCCAGGTGGATCAACGGCCTTTTGCAGCAAGGTTAAGTTGCGTTCGGAATTGATCATTATGCCTTCGCCTTCTGACCATAATGCACCAGGCAGCATAATATCTGCATATCGGTTAGTCTCGGTATCCAGAAATGCATCCTGTGTAATAACCAGTTCAGCCTTTTGCAAGCCAGCGATGACCGTCTTCCGATTGAGAACGGTGGCCACGGGGTTCGTACAGATAATCCAACAGGCCTTGATGTCTCCAGCCTGCATACTCTGAAACATGGATACGGTGCCAGTGCCTACTTCGGTCCTCAGCGTGCCTTGAGGAATATTCCACAGATCCTCGATAAACATACGGTCGGCTTCGACTAACACAGAACGTTGCCCAGGTAAACCCGGCCCCATGTACCCCATCTCCCGGCCGCCCATTGCATTCGGTTGACCGGTGAGCGAGAAGGGGCCACTGCCGGGGCGGCATAGGGTTCCAGTTGCTAAATGAAGGTTGCAGATGGCATTCGTATGCCATGTACCGTGTGTACTTTGATTAAGACCCATAGTCCAGCAGGTCATCCACTCAGGCGATTCGCCGATCCATAAGGCGGCTTGGCGGATATCCGCTGCGGGAATCCCTGTTATTTCGCCTACCCGCTCCGGTGAATAGTCTTCCAAAAAGTCGAGCATATTCTCCCAACCAAAGGTAAATTCAGCGATAAAGTCCGGATCGGTATGCCCGTTCTTGACCAGCAAGTGCAAAATACCATTAAGCAGGGCGAGATCCGTTCCGGGTTTGATTTGCATATATAGAGATGCTTTATCTGCAGTAGTATTGCGGCGGGGGTCTACGACAATCAGCTTGGCTCCTGCTTTGACCCGATCCATGACCCGCAGGAACAGAATGGGATGACAGTCAGCCATGTTGGCCCCAATGACGAAAAACAAGTCCGTTTGGTCCATATCCTGATAAGAACCTGGTGGACCATCCGATCCAAGTGAAAGCTTGTAGCCGCTGCCGGCACTCGCCATACATAAGCGTGAATTGGACTCAATGTTGTTCGTGCCGACGAAACCCTTGGCCAGTTTATTGATCAAGTACTGTGCCTCTAGGGACATTTGGCCGGACACATAAAAGGACAGGGCATCTGGACCATGCTCGTCAAGGATACCACGCAGACGATGGGCAGTCTCAGTGATTGCCGCATCCATTCCGGTGCTGAGCAGTTCTTTTTTTCGAGATAGACGTGTATACGCGGATTCCATTCGTCCAGATTCTGTGATGGCTTGAGCACAAGTCTTTCCTTTGGTACACAATCTGCCGAAATTGGCAGGGTGCTCTTTATCACCTGTGACTTTGACCACACGGTTATCGGATACTTCGAGCACAATTCCACAGCCAACACCGCAATAGGGGCAGACGCTTTTCACTTTTGTAGTGGTCATGTTGATGTTGGTTCACCCCCAGGGAAGTGCTCTAAGCACGAATTTAGTTTCATTCAAACAGTCTTAGAAGTTAACCCCAGATTCCTTGGTAGCCCAAGACTTTTTCCAAGAGCGGGTTACAGCGAAGAATACCATTGTTGTTACTAGAACGATGGAACCTATAACCAGAAATCCAGTCACGTGAGAGCCTGTAGATTCTTTAAGTGGACCCAGTATGTACTTGGGCAATATATATCCGCCTAAACCACCTGCAGCCCCGACGAAGCCCGTAATGACTCCAATCTCCTTGGAGAAACGTTGCGGAACAATCTGGAACACCGAGCCGTTACCCATACCGAGGCAAGCCATCATAACACTTGTATAAAGAAGCATCAGAAGGAAGGAATCAGGCATTGTCGCAATTGCAAATGCACATACAGAAATGACACTGAACAACATCGTCAGGAATCGCATTCCGCCAATTTTGTCGGCAATCCAGCCCCCAACAGGTCGGAAGAAGCTGCCTGCTATAACCGTTATGGTAACCAGGTAACCAACCTGTACTTTGGTTATACCACCGGCGTGAACATTATCACCGTAGACATCATAGAAGAAAATGCTGGCGTAGCTGGCAAACCCGACAAAACCGCCGAATGTAATCGCGTAGAAAATGGAGAACCACCAGGTATCCGCAAATTTTAATACACTGAGGTAATCCTTCAAGGTTTTAGGTGCAGGGGCGTTTGGAGCATCCTTCACTAATACTGCAAACACAATAATGACAAGGACCAAAGGGATAATTGCAATTCCAAAAACATTATGCCATCCGTAAGCCTGAGCGATCTGAGGTCCGAAAAAGGTAGCTAGCGCAGTACCGCTGTTTCCCGCTCCTGCGATTCCCATGGCCAGACCTTGATATTGTGGAGGATACCAGCGGCTGGCCAAGGAAAGCGCTACTGCAAAGCTGGCACCTGCGAAGCCGAGCAAGAATCCAATGGATTGAATTTGAAGCAAACTAGTACCGCCTAACCAGCCCCAGAGAAGTGGAACAATGGAAAGTATCATTCCGATAAGCCCTGCTTTTTTACAACCAATACGATCTGCTAATATTCCCATCGGTATTCGGAAGAAGGAACCGCCCAATATGGGGATGGCTACCATAGTCGCTTTCTGAGTATCGGATAAACCAAAATCTTTGGTGATATAGAGTGACAAAGCCCCACACATGACCCAAATCATAAAGCTGACATCAAAATATAGAAACGCTGATATCAAACTTGGAAAATGGCCTGATTTCCGAAAACTTTTTGCTTCCATCGTAAATTCCCCCTTAAATGTGTAGACGAAAAGAGACCGACTAACAGAACTCGCATACCTGCGAATTTAGTTAATCGGCCTCATTGCCGGTGCAGCCACGCCATCGTGACTGACTTTTTTAATTGTCTGAATAGCTGACACAACATTGTGTCATTTGGTTGTTGGAATCTTATATTGCTACTATAGATAGCTTTTAGGTTCATGTCAATAAATATAACTTATAAATTTAAAATAAATAAATTTTAGATGATTTTGTGGCTTTTTTATTAAATTGCGTGATGAAACATAACATATAATTGAATTATGAATTGTGAGTGGAGGTAATTGACAAACATATAGAATGTTACTATAATTAGTATAGCTACTATGTAATTGGAATAGTTGTAATATAGAATGATAAGAACTTGATTAGTATATGAGGAGGAAGTTATATGACAGCAGCTACAACTTTACATCCTGACTTTACGATAGGTCTTGTGCAGATTAGAGTAAGTAATTTGGAACGCTCATTAGCTTTTTACCAGAATATTGTAGGTTTAAGTATTTTACGGCAGGCTGGACGTGAGGTGGAGATGACCGCTGACGGTCAGAATGTGTTATTGATTCTGCGTGAGATTGAGAATGCTAAGGTGCTGCGTCGGAATTCGGTAGCAGGGCTGTATCATTTTGCGATACTTGTTCCGAATCGTCCGAGTCTTGGGTTGGTCATGCGCAACCTGATTGCTACAGGTATTCATGTGGGCCAGGGAGATCATTTGGTCAGTGAAGCGCTATATATTCAGGACCCTGATAATAACGGCATTGAAATTTACCGGGACCGTCCCCGGGATACATGGGAACACGATACAGAAGGCCATGTGAAGATGGCTACAGACCCCGTCGATGTAGACGGACTGATGGCTGCTTCAGCAGGCTTGCCTTGGAATGGACTGCCAGCAGGGACAGTTATGGGGCATGTTCATTTTCACGTTGGTGATCTTGGTCAGGCCAAGGTATTCTATGTTGATCTGTTAGGGTTTGAGCTTACCGCTCATTATGGGGATGCAGCTATGTTCATCTCGGCCGGAGGTTATCATCATCATATCGGTCTTAATATTTGGGCGGGTCAGGGTGCGCCAGCGGCCCCGGTGGATGCAGCAGGTATTGATTATTTCACTCTTTTGCTGCCCAATGAAGAAGAGCGTACGGCTGTGGTAGAACGTGTGCGTCAGGCGGGATATGCTGTTGAAGATATTGGTGGCGTACCTGCGTTTAGAGATCCGTGGAACATTGGCATTAGATTGATTGTGAAGAAAACACTATAAATCAGGCTGAAGTTTGACCCTGTGATTAGAAAAAGAAGGCAAAGCCCGTTCAATCCGGCTGTGCCTTCTTTGTTATATAGGTCAATGGTTACCTTCCCTGAGCCAATTCAGCAATACGATGGTTTACGTCTCCGCGGTACAATCCCCCGTGATAGCAAATTACAGTATCAATGTCATAAGCAGCAAGCTTGGCCAGAGAGCGAAGTGCTAACGCCATATCTGGTGTAGCTGTACGATCGGGTCCGTGCAGTTCGCCATTTAGGACGGTTAATGCATCAGCAGCAATAAGCGTGCGGCTCTCCTGATGGTAGAGGCTGAGATGTCCGGGACTGTGACCTGGTGTGTAGATGACTGTAATCCCGCCGGCAAAAGGCAGGATGTCACCGCCTCCAATGGTTTGATCTACTCGTCCTTTGGGCGGATGGGACAAGGTGAACAGGAATTTCTGCCGCCATTCCTCTGGCACATGAGGCGGGATCATCGCAGCAGCAGCTAAGGCTTCCGGCGTATGTTTGAGCAGCATTTTCTCTCCCTCGATATAGGGCTTCTCCAATTCATGGGCTAGCACATTCAGCACTGCATCCTCCTCTGCCAGCATGTCAGGTAGGCTGCCGATATGATCCACATCCTGATGGGTTATCACAATTGTGCGCAGCCGCTCCCAAGGGACATCGGCTTGTTTAATAACCTCTTTGAATTTGGACAGCAGGCCAGGATATCCCGTATCTACCAATACAGCCGTTTCCTCATCCCAGAGTAATGTAGGGTAGATGGTGTTGCTTCCTCCCATAATCTGCACTGAAATCTCTAACATTTCAATTCCTTTGGCAATATGCATGATATCCCTCCGTTATTTCGTATATAAGAGTTATGCCGTAAGGCTAATGCATAGTTTACTTAAAATATTTTCATTAATCAATAAAATGGTTATATATTATATCACATATAAATATTTTTGTCAATGATGTCTAAAAGGACATTCTATGAATTCTTTGGAATTATGGAAAGTCTGCTTTCCATTTTATGGTGCCTGTGATATTATTTAATGGAAAGCTTGCTTTCCATTAAGGCCGCAGGGGGTATTCTCGTGAAGAACAGGCTCGAAGAAATAAGGAAGCAGCGAGGCATCAAGCAAGAAGGGCTTGCCGAAGCTTTGGAGGTTTCAAGACAAACTATAGGTTCGCTTGAGAATGGACGTTATAATCCGTCTATCCTGCTTGCTTTCAAAATTTCTAGATATTTCAAATTGAATATTGAGGAAATTTTTATATATGAGGAGGAGTAGGGGAATGCATAAGAGTAAAATAGAGTTGTACGCAATTATAGCCCTTCTGGGTGCAGCTTCTGTCTATCTGGGCGGGTTTGTGTTCACTGGAGAAGCACTCAAAAGTCTCTCTGGATTATGCATAGGTCTGGGAGCCGCACTATTTTGTCTGGGAATCGGTAATTTAATTGGCTTGTGCGCAAGAAAAAGAGTGAAATAAACGATGAGCGAAATACTCGAATTAGAGAAAAGGTTGGAGCGCAAATTAACCGAATTGTCTTATATGCGCTTACTGTTATTGTTTTGGCACTTGGATTTATGGGCACGAATGTGATCATCATTATCATGATATCTTCAGTGTTGCTCTTGGAGCTTGTGCTGGCCATTATATTATCCAATTACTATTCCAAAAGAATGTAGAGAAGTATAATTACAACTACCATCTGGGAGCTGATGAAGATTGGAGACTTTTCTTGCTGTACTTGTGCTGCTGGGATTAATTGCAGTGTCAAATATAGTGAACCGTTTTATTCCGTTCGTACCGATTCCGCTGATCCAGATCGTCCTTGGCGTAATTGTCGTCCTGTTACCGTCAGGCATTCATATGTCGCTGGAGCCAGAACTATTTCTGGTCCTATTTATTGCCCCGCTGCTATTCAATGACGGAAAGCGGACGCCGCGAAACGAGCTATGGAGCCTGCGTGCTCCGATCCTGATGCTTGCTCTTGGGCTGGTATTCGCTACCGTGTTTATAGCCGGATATGCTATTCATTGGATGATCCCTACCATCCCCTTGCCAGCGGCATTTGCTCTGGCGGCTATTCTCTCGCCTACCGATGCCGTTGCAGTAAGCGCATTGGCCGGAAGGCTTCATCTGCCCAAGAGTATTCACCGTATTCTGGAAGGTGAGTCGCTGATTAATGATGCCTCAGGACTTGTGGCGTTCAAGTTCGCCATTGCGGCAACAGTAACCGGTGTGTTTTCTTTACGACAGGCGACTTTCAGCTTTATTCTCATTGCTATAGGGGGGTTAGTAGCCGGGGCATTATTAGCTTTCTTGCTCATTCGCCTGAGTGTATTTATCCGCAGATTGGGCATGGAGGACGTCACGATCCATATGCTGCTGCAAATCCTGACTCCGTTTATTATTTATTTGGTCAGTGAGGAAATTGGAGTATCCGGCATCTTGGCGGTTGTTGCTGGAGGTGTGATTCATGCGATCGAGAAAGACCGCGCCACATCTCCGCAGTATAAGCTGCAATTAGTCTCGGCCAGTACCTGGTCAGTCCTGTTGTTTATACTGAACGGGATGGTTTTTCTCATCCTCGGTGTATCCATTCCTGACGTGATTGAAGTGATCTATCGCGATGACGCTGTGGATAACCTGTTGGTGGTCGGTTACGTCTTGGCGATTACTGCGCTGCTGATAGTGCTGCGCTTTCTCTGGGTGTATCTGTTCTCCTTATGGGGAAGCAGGCTGCGAAAAATGGAGAAGGTGCCCATGAAATCACATCTGATTACCTCGATCTCGGGTGTACGGGGAGCGGTTACTTTAGCAGGTGCATTCTCGATCCCTCTGGTGCTGGGTAATGGCTCTTCATTTCCAGAGCGGGATCTGATCATCTTCATAGCCGCAGGCGTTATTCTGATGTCGCTGCTAATTGCCAGTGTCTTCTTACCGCTGCTCGCAGGCAAGAAAGAGGCTGTAGCTGATGCCACTCTCATGGGTTCGGAGCAAGCCGCCAGGTCGGCTGTAATGAATGCCGGGATGACACTGCTGCGAAGCATGATGACGGAAGACAAGCAGGAGTCGGCATTGCCCGCGTTGACAGAGTTCACCGACCAAATCAAGAGACTAGGCAGCACAGAGCAGGATAACACTCCCTTGTCGGAGCATTTCCGCCAGCTGGTGATTAAGACCCGAATCATTGGGCTGCATGCTGAGCGCAAAGAGCTGAATCGTTTGCTGGAGCAAGCGGAGATCTCGGCTCCGGTGGCGCTGAAGATGGAGGAGTTGCTCGATCATACTGAAGGTTTTCTGGCCAGTACCCTGAACTCGCAAATTAAAATCTCCGTAACAGAGGTTCGGCGGCTATTCGCCGGCTTATTCTCGGGCCAGCGCGAAGGAGACGATGTACAGCAGGCCGTTCAATACGCTGAAAGTGCCAAAAAAGCTAAGATAGCGATGTGCAGCGCGGCCATTGAAGCTGTTAAGAGCCAGTTGAACGCGGATAATCAGGAAGCTTCTCAGCAGGTTATGGGCAAATATGAGCAGATAATGGCCAGGCTGAGACAGGGAAACGGCTGGACGAAGGATGGACTAGTAGATGACCAGAAGCTTGAACTGAAGCTAAAAGCCATTCAGGAGCAGCGGGATAAGGTTCAGCAGTTGTATGAGCAAGGAACGATTAACCGTAAAATCGCCGGCAAGCTACGCCGGTACGTGGATCATTTGGAAACTTCAATATGGGAGGATTAACTTAAACTATGAGTGATGTAACTGCAAGTGGGCTGTCATTTCCTGAAATCAAGGAAGAGCATCTGCCAGAAGTGCTGGATATTTATAATTATTATGTGCTGAACACTACGGTTTCTTTTCATATGGAGCCTTTAAACTTAGCTGAAATGCGGAACTCTGTGCTAAATGGCGATGTACGCTTCAAGTCCTATGCTATTCTGCGCGAAAGTGAGCTGCAAGGTTATGTACTGATCACCAGACATAAGAACAAGCAAGCCTATGATGCCACTGGTGAGATTAGCATCTATTTGAAGCCGGGCTGTAGTGGACAAGGAATAGGTGGGAGTGCACTGCGATTTATTGAAGAACGGGCCGTTGAACTGGAGTTTCATGTATTGGTGGCTACCGTATGCGCGGAGAATGAGAGCAGCCTAAAGCTTTTCCGGAAAAATGGATATGAGCAGAGCGCCTATTTCAAGGAAATTGGCACCAAATTCGGCAGAAGATTAGATATTGCCAGCTACCAGAAAATCATCGGCTGAGACGTTCTCATAACATAAAGAACCTCCATTTTCATAGGTATATTTATCATGTGTAATGTGAATATATATCGAAAAATGTCGAAAAAAGTTTGGCTGAAAGGCTTGGTAAATCTGTATTAAATCTTTCTATCATGTATAATTTATGAATGCAGGGACGTCTTGCCGTCGCCAAAGTATTCAGTCATTCAGTACATGAAAGAGAGAAGTGATTTATATGAAACCAATCGCTTGGGTAACTGACAGCACCAGTACGCTCGATCCTGAATTCGCCAAGAACAATCATGTATATATTGTTCCACTACGCCTCCTGGTTAATGACGAGTGCTACAAAGAGAATATAGATATTACCTCCGAACAATTTTATGAAAAAATGCGCCAGCATGAGCGGGTAAGCAGTTCACAACCGCCGATAGGTGAGTTTATTGAACTGTACGAACAATTGAAACAAGAATACGAGGAAATTATCGCCATTCATTGTTCATCAGATCTTAGCGGTACGTTCAGTACCTCTATGCAGGCTGCTGAGATCGCTCAAGCGAATGTCGTTGGAATTGACTCCAAGGTAGGCGCCTATCCGATCCGTGAAATGATTATGCGGGGAATTCATTGGCAGAACATGGGCCTCTCGGTGCAAGAAATCAAAGAAAAAATCGAGAATATCATTCAGAATATGTCCTTTTACTTGATTCCATCCAACCTGACTCAGCTTCATCGCGGCGGGCGGGTAACTGGCTCTCAGCTTGTGCTCAGCCAACTGCTGCGTATACATCTGCTGTTGCGTTTTGATGATGGGAAAATTATTGTAGAAGAGAAGATCCGTACCTTTAAGAAGACCAAGCAGAAACTGCTCGATAACTTAAAGAAGGATGTTGAGCTGATCACAGACGTATGTATTATGCATGCTAACAATATGGAGGAAGCACTGAAGCTGGAAGAAGAAATTAAGAAGATGGCTCCAGCCTTACGGACAGAGATTATGACCTTTATTCCTGTTGCCGGCATTCATGCGGGTGAAGGTACGCTCGCAATGGCCTGGATCAAGAGCAATAGTATCAATAGCATAAACGCCTGATTTCGTAGCAAAAGGGTGCCACTAAGCCGGAAATGGCTAATGGCACCCTTTTGCTTTTGCTGTGTACGGGATCATCTGCTTCTCCGCAGAAACATTTGTCCAAGCACTTCACTAAGCACAAGCCCGGCGGCAATGGCTCCGGAGAGCAATAAAGCTTGAGTAGCAAACTTTACAGCCTCGATATAATCATTCTCCACGAACTTCCGCATCGCGTCATAAGCAATTCCACCCGGGACAAGCGGAATCACGCCACCGACACTGAAAATGATCACGGGCATCTTGAAGGAACGGGCAAAAATTTGGCTGATGAACCCGACAACTACGGTAGCCCCGAAAGTCGCAATGACCGCTTCCCACTGCTGGGCCAGCAGTAAATAGACCATCCAGCTCACCATGCCGGCAATTCCGCATTGCAGCAGCGCGCGCCTCGGCGCATTGAACAGAATGCAGAACGTCGCAGTCGCGATAAAACTGGTTACTAATTGCAAAATCATAAACAGCTAACCTCTTTCACATAGGTCAAGAAGAAACGGCTTCGCCGTCCGTTTATAGACGGTACCCGTTTCTTCGAGAAATATAAGGATAAGTTTATCTTGTGACTTTTTAGAAAAGTGACAGCACAAGCCCGATGCCTGTTCCAATCGCAAACGCAGTCAGAAAAGCATCCGCACCCTTGGATAAACCGGAGACCAAGTGGCCAGCCATCAAATCACGGACCGCATTGGTGATGAGCAGCCCTGGTACAAGCGGCATCACAGTGCCGATAATGATTTTATCCATCTCATGCCCTACACCCAATTTAACGGAAAAGAAGGCAAGCAGCCCGATCAGGAAGGAGGCAGTAAATTCCGCGAAGAACCTGATTTCGACTATTCGATGCAAGTAAATGACGGCAGTATAACCAAGCCCAGATATGAACAGTGCCGGAAGCGCATCCCATATGCTCCCTTTAAACATGATCGTAAAGCAGGCGCCTGTCAGGGCAGCTGCGGCAATTTGCAGCCAGACGGGATAAGCATGTGAAGAGTCATCCACAATACCTAGCCGTTCGCGGGCTTCAGCCGCGGTGATTTGACGTTCACTGAGGCGGCGTGAGATATCATTGACCTCGGACACCTTTTGCAAATCGGTCGTTCGCTCCGCGATTCGAAATAGCTTGACCGGTTCCAATCTACTGGTAGTGAACATGATGACGGTTGGCGTTACGTAGCTATGCGCTCCCGGAAAGCCGAGGGACGCAGCCATCCGTGTCATTGTGTCCTCTACGCGGTAAGTTTCCGCACCGCTTTGCAGCATGATTTTCCCTGCTAGGAGGCATAAGTCAATAATCTCATGTATAGAAGTGTTGCTATTATTGCTGGTGCTATCCAACTCTTCGGATCCTCCCCTGGAATGTTATATATCCGATTGTCGCCTCATTAGTGGAAAAGATCAACCCTTAATCCTTTTATTTAAAATATTAATTTATAAATCAGGCTGTAAAACCAAAATTAACGTTGACCGCACGTGACTCAAGCTGCTACGGGTTCGGAGGGTTCCTCCGACCCTCCGCTCTGTTCACGTAAAGTAAACTGCTGATTTCTTACGAAAGCCCAAAATCAAAAATAGTACTTGATTTAGAAGGACTTATTTCCAACAGGTTTAGGATTCAAGGGTTAACAGGCCAGTAGCCACTCCGCCGGAGGCAATGGTCAAGATCGAATGCAGGAAGGTTTCCTTGGAGATCAATACCCCTCCCGCGCTAATAATCAAGGCATCTGACAAGAAAATGATGACCCCCACATTCATCGGAATATACCTCGTAATGTAACGGGCAAGCAGATCCGTGCCTCCCGTACTTGCTTTGAAGCGAAGCATCAGTCCCAGACCACTACCCATCAGAAAGCCGCCGATTATGGCACTGGAGATAGAGCCAAGCTCAATATAATACAGGAAGTAATACTGAAACGGGCCAAGCAATTCGATTAGGAAGGAGGAAGATAACAGACCCAATACACTATTGTAAAAAACATCCCGATCCTTGAGCCAAGCAAGTAGGAATACCGGAATACTGCAGAGTATAATTGCTGGCCCGATTTTGGCACCGGACAAATAATTGATAATAAGGGCTATCCCGATGATCCCGCCATCCAGAATTTTGTAAGGGACAAGAAAAAAGTTGGTCCCTACGGCAATGAATAAGCTTCCCACCAAAATGATCACGTATCTAGGCCATGACCGCATATTCAACAACTCCAGAGTAAGGCATGTCTTATGAATATGCCTGTTCTTCCAGAAAATTGCTGAACAAGCAAAAAATCCTGCTTTCGCAGGATTAAGAGTTGAATCGGAACTTAAGATCAGAGCTCAGGCATGCACAGGCTCTTGTCTTTTCAATTGAAGGGGTGGCGGAATCAGCCAGCCCTTTTGTTTATTCATTTTTAGAAGGGCGAGACCTAATGCTGCCATTTGGGCATGTGTTTTTAAGAACAGGGCTCCGATGTCCTCCCGTATGGCCATCCCAATGATTTGGCTGCATTCGTTCAGGCTCATCGCGGCACCAGCAGAGATCGTGGCGGCGATTTCCGGATCGGAGAACCGGGCACCGACAGGAATATCCTCAAGTTTAACGGATGGGCGGTCCGGAAGTAGCGGGAAGGGGGTAATTCCATTGGCTTTGAGGAGCTTGTCGCAATTCTTGATCTCCAGCTGGGCCTGATCCATTAAATCATCAATCATTTTCTTCAAGTCCTGATCTCCGGCGTGATAATGAAAGGCTTGCAGCGTAGATAATGTCATTTTGGCTTTGGCGGAAAACTGCCACACACTGAAAATTTCACCATAGTGCATCGGTTCGTCTTTAGGATTGCCGTTTAGGATTCCCATATTTGCATAGCTCCTTTATAGATAAGTATGAATGTTAAATTAGGTTGTCCGCCAAGATTTGTTTTATTCGAGAAAAATGCTACCGGGAATAACGCTTGCGAAAGCGCAGCGGAGAGATGCCAATTTGCTCTGCAAAGCGCCGTGAGAAATAAGGGGTGCTCTCGAAGCCGGTACGCTCCGCTATCCCTGCTATAGAGATCTCTGTCTTCAACAGTAACAGCTTGGCCTGTTCCAGACGGTAATCTGCCAAATATTCCAGCGGCGTCAGCCCATACACGCGCTTCATACAGCGGCCGAGATAATTGTAATGAAAATGCAGCGCTTCCGATAGTGACGCATTGGTAACGGGCTCCGCATAATGATTGCGGATGTACGCCTCTGTTTGCTCAGCGATTTCCACGGCATGACTCCCTGCGGCATCATGCTGGGCCAGGTCCATCATCCGCAGCATCTCTTCAAAGATCCGCTGCTGCTGCCAGACTGCACTTGAACGTCGTCCATTAGCTAGCTGCAACAGCATTTCTGCTTGACCACTGTGTTCAAAGGAACCTGGAAGCGGTCCGAACTGTGGTACGCGTATCGTATAGGGATGTGTGAGAAATTGCTGAAAGTGAGTTTCACGGTTGACAAAGACAGGTTCGCCCTCGGCCACGATCCATTCCCCAACGGTGTGAAAATGAATCCATACGAACGAGGTGGTCTCCAGGCAGGGCTTGACGGAATAATGATAGCGGTCAGGCAGCAGCAGCAGGGTAGTCCCAGCCGTGACCGCCCATTGTTTGTCCTCTTCGCCGATATATAAACAACCCTGCTCGACAAGCAGTAGGTCAAATTTGCCCATACAGTTCCGGTTTGGATGCTGACCTCCAGGCTGATATACCGTACGGTCACATTCTAGGAAATAGGGAAAGGGAGGTGCAGCCAGGTGAATATATGAAGGACTGAATGTCATTATTTTTCCCACTCCAAGCTTCATTTATTTAGTGTGAAATAGTACAAAAATGCAGTTGCTTATGTTTGTATTTTTTATTTATTTTACAGTCTATAATTGCAATTAGCGAGGATGAAATAGACGGAGAGGAAGAATGAGATGAGCAAAGTGACGATTAAGGACGAATTCTGGGGACGCTATATTCAGCTGGTGCAGGATGTAGTGATTCCGTATCAATATGAGGCTCTGCATGATAGGGTACCGGAAGCGGAGCCCAGCCATGCGATAGCTAACTTCGAGATTGCTGCCGGCAGGAAGAAAGGTGAATTCCACGGTTTTGTATTTCAGGATAGTGATGTAGCTAAGTGGCTGGAGGCGGTTGGTTACTCGTTGACCATTAAGCGCGATGCTGTGCTGGAGCGGCAGGCAGACGAGGTGATTGATCTCATCGGTGAAGCGCAGCAGGCAGACGGGTATTTGAATACTTATTTTACGATAAAAGAGCCCGGTAAACGCTGGACCAATCTGAATGATTGCCATGAGCTTTATTGCGCCGGGCATTTTATTGAAGCCGCTGTATCTTATTATGAAGCCACCGGTAAAAGAAAACTGCTCGACATTATGTGCCGGATGGTCGACCATATTAATTCCGTCTTCGGACCAGAAGCAGGTAAGCTCCGTGGGTATGATGGGCATCAGGAGATTGAACTGGCTCTTGTTAAATTGTATCGTCTAACAGGAGATGAGAAATATCTGTTGCTCAGCAGTTTTTTTATTGACCAAAGAGGACAGCAGCCACACTTTCTGGAGCAAGAATGGGAGACGCGCGGGCGAATAAATCATTGGGTCGGAAAGACGGACACACTGGATCTAAAATATAACCAGGCCCATCTTCCGGTAAGAGAGCAGAGTGTGGCTATAGGCCACTCCGTCCGCGCTGTATATATGTACACAGCCATGGCTGATTTGGCGGCACTTACAGGTGACGAGGCTCTGCGCAAAGCTTGCGTTAGACTATGGAACAATCTGGCTGATAAGCAGATGTACATTACGGGTGGAATTGGCTCCACACATGCTGGTGAAGCATTCACGTTCGATTATGATCTGCCGAATGACACGGCGTACGCAGAGACTTGCGCCTCGATTGGCCTGATTTTTTTCGCTCAGCGCATGCTGCGGCTGTCACCGGATGCACAGTACGCAGATGTGATGGAACGAGCGCTATATAACAATGTACTTGGCTCCATGGCGCAGGACGGCAAACATTATTTCTATGTTAATCCGCTGGAAGTATGGCCGCAGGCCTGCAACTGTAACCCGGATAAACAACATGTGAAATCTGAACGTCAAGGTTGGTTCGGTTGTGCTTGCTGTCCGCCTAATGTGGCTCGGCTGCTGACCTCGCTGAATCAGTACATTTACACAACCCATGGCGACACCCTCTACACCAATTTGTATATTGGCAGTGAGCTGAATACGAAGCTCGGCGATACGCAGGTTGCGATTCACCAACAAAGTAATTATCCATGGGAAGGTACAGTGACTATGCAGGTCAATCCGGCAGCAGCGGCGGAATTCGGAATTGCGCTGCGTATCCCTTCCTGGAGTCAGGGGATGGAGATTAGAGTGAATGGCGAACTGCTGAATATGGCTATGGACGTAGAGCAGGGCTACCGGATCATCCGCAGAGTATGGGCAGCAGGGGATGTTATTGAAGTCCAAGTGCCTATGGAGGCGCATCGTGTATATGCTCATCCGTTGCTGCAGGCCGATGCCCATAAGACCGCCATTCAACGCGGACCCTTGGTATATTGCCTCGAAGGCACCGACAACGGCCAGTCTTTAAGTCCGATTTCTATAAGCGAGGCAGGGGCGTTCACGGAAGCTTTTGACAAGACGCTGCTCGGCGGAGCGGTAGTGGTTGAAAGCAGTGGCTTTTGTGTGGAGCAAGAGAGCTGGAATGGTGGTCTCTACGGCAGAGATAAGGCAATGGTTCAACCCGTTACGCTCAAGGCGATTCCTTATTATCTATGGGGGAACCGCGGCAGCGGGGAGATGAAGGTGTGGATTCCGGAAGGCAAGGCGTAAGCTGCTAGTCGCGCGACAAAAAAAGCAACCCGACTCGTACCGCTATTTCTAGCGGACGAACGGGTTGCTTTTTTTAAAATCTGAATTGGCTGATCAGGCAGTCGCCTTCTTAACCAAGCTCTACAACAACTGTATGCACAGCACCGTCGCCCACAGGAGCGATGATGTTGCCTTCTACAGCTGCGCCATCCAGTGTAATACTAGCTACACCTTTGGATACGTGGTTCGGGTTCTTGATCTGGATCACATAAGTATCTCCACGGAAGACACGGGTGATTTCGAAGCTGTCCCACTCGGTAGGAATACAAGGATCGATCTTCAGACCATTGAAATCCGCTTGAATACCGAGAATCGATTGAGTAATCGCTACATAGTTCCAAGCCGCAGTACCCGTCAACCAGGAATTCTTCGCTTCCCCGTGACGAACCGCATCTTTACCAGCGATCATCTGGGAGTAGACGTAAGGCTCGGTACGGTGAATCTCACTGATATCCTCCAGGTAGGAAGGAGCGATCTTCGCATACAGTTCAAAAGCTCTGTCGCCATGGCCCAGCATAGTTTCAGCCATCATAATCCATGGGTTATTGTGGCAGAAAATACCAGCGTTTTCTTTGTAGCCTGGCGGATACGTCGAAATTTCACCCAGGTTCAGATAATACTTGGAGTAAGGAGGCTGTTGCAAGACGATACCATATTTAGTATCCAGACGTTCTTTAACCGAGGTAAGAGCTTTTTCGGCTTGGCCATTCTCTACGCCGATACCAGCCATAACACACATCCCTTGTGGCTCGATAAAGATTTGTCCTTCTTCATTTTCCTTACTGCCGACTTTGTCACCGTAGTGGTCATAAGCACGCAGGAACCAGTCGCCATCGTAGCCATGCGTAAGGGTAATTTCACGCATGTTCTCGATTTTGTCTTCAGCATCAGTAGCAATGTCGCTCAATCCGCGCGTCCGGCAGATCTCAGCATAATCCGGTCCAACGAAGACGAACAGGCCCGCGATAAAGACGGATTCAGCTACGCGGCCTTCGATGTTGGCTGTCGTCTGGAAGGATTCACCTGGTTCTGTTGAGAAGCAGTTCAGGTTCAGACAGTCATTCCAGTCCGCCCGGCCGATCAGCGGCAAGCCGTGAGGTCCGAGATTATTGGTGACATGCTCGAAGGAAAGTCTCAAGTGCTCGAACAGAGTCGCGGTGTTGTTCAGGTCGCTGTCAAACGGAACCTGCTCATCAAGAATGGAAGTATCGCCAGTTTCTTTGATGTAGGCAGCCGTTCCGGAAATCAGCCATAGCGGATCATCATTAAAGCCGGTGCCGACTTCGTTATTGCCTTTTTTGGTGAGTGGTTGGTATTGGTGGTACGCGCTGCCATCTTCAAACTGCGTAGCGGCGATGTCGAGAATACGTTCGCGTGCACGCTCAGGAATTTGGTGTACAAATCCGAGCAAGTCCTGATTGGAATCGCGGAAGCCCATCCCGCGGCCAATACCGGATTCAAAGTAAGAAGCGGAACGGGACATGTTGAAGGTAACCATACATTGATACGGGTTCCAGATATTAACCATGCGATCCAGCTTGTCGTCGCCGCTCTTGATCTGATATTTGGACAGCAGGTTATCCCAATGGGCAGCTAAGTCAGCCAGTGCAGCGTCCACTTGAGCATCTGTAGCGAATTGTTCAACAACAGCTAATGCCGGTTTTTTGTTAATAACGTTCAGGGATTCCCATTTGTCGTCTTCTTCATTCTCAATGTAGCCGAGTACAAAGATGAAGCTTTGCTCTTCGCCTGGTTCAAGCGTAATGTTCAGCGCGTGGGAGCCGATAGGGGACCAGCCGCTGGCTACGGAATTACTTGCTTCTCCGGCAGCTACGACTTGTGGACTTTCCAGGCCATTGTACATGCCTACGAAGGCTTCACGGTCGGTATCGAAACCGTCGATTTTTTTGTTCACAGAGTAGTAAGCATAGTGATTTCTGCGTTCGCGATACTCTGTTTTGTGATAGATCACGGAATCCTGCACTTCAACCTCACCAGTGCTGAGATTGCGTTGGAAGTTAGTCATATCGTCCTGAGCATTCCACAGACAGAATTCAGCAAAGGAGAACAGCTTGACTGATTTTTGCGCAGTGCCCGTGTTCTTCACCACTAGACGATGTACTTCAGCATTGTGGCCAAGGGGTACAAAAGCAAGCTGGTTAACAGAAATTCCGTTACGTTCGCCAGTAATCGAAGTGTAGCCCAGGCCGTGGCGGCATTCGTAGAAATCGAGATCGCGTTTAACCGGCATCCAGCCCGGGGTCCAGAAATCACCATCATCATACAGGTAGTAGTAACGTCCACCCGAATCCATCGGGATATTGTTATAGCGGTAACGGGTTAATCTTCTGAGACGAGCATCTCTATAGAAGGAATAGCCACCAGCAGTGTTTGAGATGAGGCCGAAAAATTGCTCGTTGCCGAGGTAGTTAATCCATGGGTAAGGCGTTTTAGGAGTGTTAATTACATACTCTTTACGAGTGTCATCAAAAGTTCCGAATTTCATGTGAGAATAGTCTCCCTTCGATTGTGAACGCGCGTTTATAGATCTGAAAAAAAAGTCCCTCGGGGTAAAGGGGTTTTTTTCGAAAAACCTGAGTCATGCATAAAACAGCTTACTGCTTGGGCGGTTGGCAGGAATCTCTGGCAATCAGCCGTGCCGGAAAACTGATCGTGCTAAAGGTCGGCTGCTGTGAATCGCACAGCTCGATCACCTTCTCTACGGCAGCTTTGGACATTTCGTAGATCGGCAAGCGGACGGTGGTTAACTTGGGCTGAATGCGCGAGGCCATCTGGATATCATCGAAGCCGGCAATCGACATCTCCTCAGGAACAGCTATATTCTGCTCAGAGAACGCTTCCATCGCTGAAATAGCCATGTCGTCGTTCGAAGAGAAGAAGGCCGTTGGTAAAGGTCCACCGGAAGCCAGTAGCTTCTTCACCTCATCATAAGCCGTCTCTTTCAGGAAATCCCCTTGCAGAATGAAGTTCTCATTCAGCGGAAGGCCATGCCGCTTCAGCGTATCCTCATAGGCCATGTAGCGTTCCCGTCCAGAATACGTATTCATTCGTCCGCAGATGATGCCGATCTCTGCATGTCCAAGGCCAATCAAGTATTCGATGGCTTCCGTTGCGCCCTCATAATCCTTGGAGTTCACAACAGCTAGATGATTACGATCGAGATGTTCTGACATAATCTCTGAAATGTCATAATCGATCAGCACGAGCGGGGAGTCAAGACCCACCATTTCCCGGACAATATCAATATCCTTCTGAGTGCCGACGATGATGCCGCCGTCAATCCGCTTCTGCAGGAAAGCCTGCTTCACTTTCAGGAAATCGTCGGGAGAGTATACAGTGTGAATCAGCACATAACAGCCGCGGGCATTCGCCGTATCCACTACGGCATCGACGAATGGAGCGAAGTAGTTGTTCTGATAGATCCGGGTCGTATTCTCTTTCTCGTTCATGCTGATGGCGAATAGCCCGATAGTATCCGTCTTCTTGCCGGCTAGAGCCCGTGCAAAGCTGTTCGGCTCGTACTGATGCTGTTCAATTACCTTCAGTACCTTAGCACGGGTCTCTTCAGGGACATTGGAATAGTTGTTGATCACGCGGGATACCGTGCTTCGGGAAACCCCAGCCAACTTGGCTATATCTTCGCTGCGCATATTGGCCCCCTTTTACCGTTGCTCCATCTTGTAAACACGCGTTTATGAATTTATTGTAGAATATATCCGTACAGAAATCAATCATAAACTTAAGTGTTCAAAGAAAATAAAGTAATAGACTGGCCTCTCCTCATTCTGAACGTGCTCAAGGGCCTGATTGGATAGCTTGCCGTCTATTTGACGGATTAGAGACAAGGCAGCTTGTTCTCCAGTTCTTTTAATTGCACATCATAGAGTGCCATCTTGTAGTTGATTTTCTCCAGGGTCTTGATGATCTGCATCAGCTGTTCCTCTACCTTGACCTTATGATCGGCCATCAGCTGTCTGCGTTCAAGAAGAGTGTTGTCGCCGTCTTGGAAGTAATCCAGATACTGCTTCAGATCGGCCAAAGACATCCCGGTCGAACGTAGCGCGACAATGGTCTCAATCCACTCAATGCTGGACTCATCATAGAGGCGGTTCCCGTTCTCATTGCGCTCGGCGAAAGGCAGCACCCCCTGTTTCTCATAGAAACGCAGTGTATGGGCGGGAACACCTGTTTTTTGCGAAACTTCCTTAACCGTATAGGACATGATAGAACTCCTTTGCCGTAATGTTAAAGTAACTTTAAGCTATTGTACTACCGAATGACTATGTATTCAATCCGGGAATCCCTGAAATAAAAGGTTTGTGGATAGAAATCCTTTATTTGAAGCCGTTTTTTTATGGATTTGACTTAGATAATACTTTAACCTCTATGCTTATAAAGCAAGCAAAATTAAAAGCTGAGAGGATGAATGAACAATGAGTTCAACTAAGATATGGTTTGTAACAGGCGCTTCCAAAGGGATGGGGTTGACACTGGTTAAAAAACTTCTGGCTGGGGGAGCTAAAGTAGCTGCAACATCCAGAACAGTGGCCGATTTAGAGCAAGCCGCAGGCCAGCATGAGAATCTGCTTCCTATACAGCTCAACCTTTCAGACGAGCAGGCGGTTAAAGAGGCCATTTCCGCTACTATTGAGCATTTCGGCGGTCTAGATGTTGTCGTCAACAATGCGGGTTATGGGCAGGTTGGAATCTTTGAGAAAATATCGGACGAATATGCGCGCCGAAATTTCGAAGTGAATGTATTCGGCACCTTTAATGTGGTCCGTCAAGCCCTGCCTCAACTAAGACAGCAGAGATCGGGACATATTATCAATTTCTCCTCGACGGCAGGCTATTATGGTTTTGGGGGAAGTTCGATCTATGCGGCATCCAAATTTGCGGTGGATGGTATGAGTGAGGCGCTGGCGCAGGATGTTCAGCCCTTTGGCATTCATGTCACGGCGGTGAAGCCGGGCTATTTCCGAACTAACTTTCTTTCTAAGGGCTCATTGGGTGTGAACGCGACGAATCCCATCGAAGATTACAAGGCGCAGCGGGAGGCCCAGGAGGCAGCCGTGAGTGCATATGACAATAACCAGCCGGGAGACCCGGAAAAAGCGGTGGACCTTCTTATTCGAATCACCGATTCCGCCAATCCGCCGCTGCATTTATTCCTTGGCAAAGATGCGTATGAGGTCGCCCGCAACAAAATCTCCAGTGTGCAGAAGGAGCTGGATGCATGGGAAAGCGATGCTACGGCAACTGATTTTAGCTGAATCGCTTTCTATTTCTAAATAAAGGGGGCGGGGTCACTAGGGTACCATTGATAAAGTAATCACAGTCATTCGTTTGTATAAGAAATCCCAAGAGAAAGTGCATTGAACTCGGAAATGCCCATAAGCTATTATTGTCGTTGTAGTTATTGAGAATTATTATCAACGATAAAAAGGCAGGAGTGGGGAGAAAGATGTATAGATGGAGTCGAATGACGATGTGGTCAGCGGTGTTGCTGGTAATGATGATGGGGCTCGCAGCATGCGGTGCCGATAATAGTGCATCCCTGGAGGTAGCAGGACAGGCCAGTACAGAGAACGTGCAGCCAAGTGCAGCACCGGAGAGCACAGAGGCAAGCGTAGAGGAGGAAGGTGCAACCCGCATAGTAACCGATGAGTTCGGTGAGGTTGAAGTTCCGGCGCATCCGCAGCGTGTAGCAGGGATATATGTAGAGGATTATCTCAAAGCTTTGGGAGTTACACCTATCGTACAGTGGTATCACCCAAGCTGGGGCAAGCAGGATTATCTGAACCTGGATGTTCCATTATTCGATATCTCGGGCAGTCTGGAGGCACTGCTAGATCAGAACCCAGATCTAATTATCGTGGATGGTGCAGTGGATGCGGAGAAGTACGAACTATATTCCAAGATTGCTCCAACCTACCGTTTGAAGGAAAGTATTCTGCAGGACTCTGCCGAAATTCTGAAAGCCGTTGCAGATGTTATGAACATCCCGGAGAAATCCGAATCCGTGCTAGCTGATTACACAGCAAAGGTTGCGGATGGCAAAGCGAAATTGCAGCTTGCGCTCGGTAAAGAGAAGGTAGCGGTTCTTCGGCTGAATGTAGCGGAAAAAAGTATTGCATTGTTTGGTGTCAAGAACAGATATACCGGAGTAATCTACAGCCAGTTTGGACTTGAGCCTATTCCCCTGGCAGCTAATATGACAGAATTCCAGTCCATTATTTCAGAGGAAGTGGTTCCCGATCTTGAGGCAGATCATATTATCATATTCCCGGACAACGGAACCTGGGATGATCAAGTGAATCAGGAAGCCTACAAAACACTGGAAGGTCCGCTGTGGCAGAACATTCCGGCAATCAAAAACGGCAATGTGTATAAAATGGAGCGCTCCCACTGGCAATCCGGGGCCATTACGGCGAACTCCATGAAACTGGACGACTTGTTGAAATACATGGTCAAGTAAGCAAATTAGGTGAGAAAATGAAGAAAGCGGGTCAACTTTGGTTGATCCGCTTTCTTTTTTGTTTTACACTAAAGAATGAAAATGATTCTCAATTAGGAGGAATAGTGAGATGGCGGAGAATACCGGAACAGGTAAGTATGAGGCGCTATTCTATTCCTTAAATCATATAGAGCTGATTCATCAGCCTTGTATAAACAAGAGTGGAATTACGGTCTTTCAGGACAATACTTTGATTATTGTAAAGGAGGGCCAAGGCCAGATCATGCTGGACGGTGCTTATGTTCCTCTGGAACAAGGAGCTGGCGTGCTGTTGGAGTCAGGAATGCTTGGCCGGATCGAGAGTGGGGAGGGCGGAATTAGCTTTTACCAATTGAAATTCGAAATCATTAGTAGAGCCGGGTACAGCATCAGTCTTATAGATACGCCTTCCAATAGTGGGTTGATCCGCTGCGGGATGGTAACTTGCCAGCCCTTTTCCCAATGTCTGCTGCTGCTGGATAGCTTATATCAGAAACGTTGCTCCACGGAAGAGATTGAAGGGTTCGCAAGTCATACCCGCTTTCAGGAGCTGCTGCTGCTTATTTTTCGGGCCAATCCCCCAGCACCCATGGAACAGAACGTGAAGAGTGGAGTGCAGCGCACCATCGATTATGTGAAGGAGAACTATAAGGAGACGCTGACCGTCGATCAACTCGCAGCCATGGCGGGTACTAGCCGTTCCCGTTACACGCAGCTGTTCAAAGAGATTACCGGGCAGCTTCCCCTGGATTATATGAACGCCATTCGGATTGAGCATGCCCAACAGCTGCTTTTGCTCACGAGTGACCGCCTGTATGACATTGCACAAGCTGTAGGCTATAGCAATGAGTATTATTTTAACCGGCGGTTTAAAGGGACGATTGGCATTGCACCCGGACAATACCGGCGATACCAACAGCAGGATAGGCGCATCTTCGCTCCGTTTCTGGAGGATCATCTGCTGGCGCTGGGGATTGTTCCAGTGGTGCAATATTCTCATGCATTATGGGGGAAACAGGATTATCTGGGCCTGAATCATGTACCCGAATTCGATATTTCGTCCGGTGATTGGGGGGCGTTGTCGGATCATAAGCCGGAGCTGATTATGCTGGATAACGCTAGTGAGCGTTGGAGTCTGGAACAATGCCGCCAGATTGCTCCACTGTTCAAACTGCCGCTAGGTAGTGAGGATTGGCGTTCGACACTCCGGTTCATGGCGGCGATTTGTGGAAGAGCGGACAGAGTCCGGGATATTACGCTGAATTATGAGCATAAGGCTCAAGAAGCTAGTAGCCTCCTGCGTCGCTCTGTCCGCACACAAACAGTCGCTGTGCTACGTATATCTGCTTGCGCTGTCGTTTTGTATGGATGCGGGGAGCTTGGTTACATCGGAAATGTGTTATACAGGGATCTAGGCTTGCAATCTCCTCCGCTGGTTCAGAAGTGGACCCGGGGAGAACGGCGTGTTAATCTTACCCGCGAGATGTTGTCCCGCCTGAATGCGGACCACCTGTTCATCACCTTTGACAAGCAGGAGGGAGAGGGCCGCGAGTTGCTGGACACCCCACTCTGGCGAAGCCTGCCTGCGGTCCGCAACCGCTGCGTCTACGAGGTAGACTTCATGGCCTGGATGAATTATGGCGTGCTGTCGCACAGCCGGAAGATTGATGATGTTTTGAAGGTGCTGGCGTGAAGGCGGGGGGTTGTGGAACCATAAGGCGGAGCGGGAGCGTATGTCCTGCTCTAAATTCATTTTGGTAATAAGAGGTAATGAGGTGCAGCTGTCGAATAAGTGTTAAAGTGTTAACGTATACATAAATAATTTGTGTACGTAGCTAATCCATGATGTAAACGCTAACAAAACTTGCAGGAGGTGAACAAACAGATGAACGGAACAAAAACACTGCTTTATCAGATTCTCAAGAGCATAGAGGCTGGAAAAGAACCAGCATTGGAAGATTTTGAAGGAGCGACACTGGGCAGCTTTCACAGCGCTCTAGAACAGATTATTGAAAATAAGCTTGCCCATAACGTTAGCTTTTCGCATACAGGAAAAGGGAAAAAGACTGTACTAGTCGCACATACGAATGGTTCTGTATTGACTGCGCAAGGTATCAACTATATCCACATGCAGGATAGCAGAAGCTAGGTAGAAAATAAGCCTGTGTGGAACGAGGAACCCGATCACTGAACGGTGTTGCGCTTGTACCTGATGCTTTTTGAGCTACTTTAATTGGCCAACTGGTTTATTAAGCATATCACTTACTTACAAGTGTGAAGAAAAGGGTGGGGTTCTTGAAAAAAATACTTAATTGTTGTTCGAGTCGCAGTAGAGTCCGTCAAAGAAGCACCTTAACCGGTGCTTTTTTTGTTTTCTATATAATATATATTGAGCACGAAATGGGCGTCGCATAAGATTTCCAGTATACCCAAGCGATCAAAGGTAATTCGCATATTTTAAGATGTATTCAATTATAAAGGAGGAATTACCTGATGGCTCTGTATGGTGGTGCATGTGGAGGGAATGAAGGTCCAGTTGGTGGAGTAGGATGCGGTGTTGGTGGTGGATTTACGTCTACTGCAGCGATATTGGTTCTGTTCATTCTGTTAGTAATTATTTCTAAAACATTCTTGATATAATTTTCTAAACTACAAAGGCCGAACCTATTGTAATCATCCGTCAGCAAAATCTGGCGGATATTTTGTTGGTTTGCGAACGAACGGATATTGCTGTTGAAATTGATTTTTTTCAATTAAAGGGTTTTTATTCCAAATGCCGAATTATGGTGTGAGGAGGGGATGATGTTGATAAGGAAAATGATCAAACATGGGGATATTAACGGGCTACAGTATGTGGGAGGAGTCATTTCGAATGACACCAAGACGTATTATGCAATCATTCAATGCTGGGGGGAAGAAGGCCCGTTCCAGGTGTCTATGAAGGAATGTTTCAGCATCAAAGATGGTGAGGAGCATATCCTTGGAGCCTGGGCCGACTTGATGAAACAAGAAGCATAAACAACCCAACAACTAAATACATAAGTTTAATACGTAGGTCACTGCTAATAGAGAGTGGCCTTTTGTATGCCCATAAAAAAAGAAAGAGGATATGCACAAGCATATCCTCCCCTAATCCTCAAATGAAAAATGGAAGCAAATACAAAGCAGCTATACCGCCAAAAGGTATACGTCTCTGGATAAAGCGACGTCTTGGGAAAAACCCTGGATGAAACCCAAATTGTCGATAAGTAGAATTTTGTGCGGGCATTCCATTCATGTGACCCATCATTTCATTTGTAGGGATAGCAAGGCTAACATAATCCTGATCTACGTGAGCGATAAATCCATCATGTGCTTGACCATCAGTCGTCATTATTCCAACGTATTTATTCATGCAACTCCAACTGACTTGTTGATAATTTGTATCCATGAATAACCTCCTCAGATAATATATCTCGACAACAGTCTATGGACTAGAACCTATATCGTTCACGGCGAATGCCTATAAGTAATAATATTTGGGCGGTGAAGCTGACAGAAGCAACTGGAAACACAAATAATCCCAATTGCTTATTTTCGCCGCTTACGCCCGATCAATCCACCGACCACAAACACAACTAAAACTGACACAAAAGCGAAAATAATCCAGAAAGCGATTCGCAAACTAAACACCCCTTGCAAGTTGTTGATAGCAATTATACAGGGGCTGGTCGCGAAAGGATATGACGATGATCCTATATCTATTGAGGCAGATTCAGCACAATTTACCTGAAGGCCAACGCTATCAATGGGAAGCTGTCCTATAATGAATGGGAGAATGACGAGAAAGATTGAAGCTGCACCAAACTAAGCCAATTTGCGTAGCATCGCTCCGAGCAAAAAAACGCCGCATTATCTGCGACGTTTGCCTCTATTGAAAAATCCGAAAACTACAACCAAGACAATCACAATAATTATCCATGACATAACAGCCAACTCCTTTATTACTAATATAACCAATTACTAGTGACAGAATTCATTGAGGTTAAATTTTTCCACTTTGCCCAATCCACAGTAAGCATTTGCTCATATCTTGAATTGTACTCAATTGCAAAGGGGGGTTAACAAATGAGTGAATGTGGACACGAACATAGAGTCATTAGTCCTTTTACTTCGACAGGAGCAATCTTGGTACTTTATATCTTGTTAGTTATTATTTTAAAAGCCTGCATATTCTAATTATTATTCAATTTCAGAGGAGGAATTATAATGGGTGAATTTGCTGGAGGATATGGTGGATTTACATCTCCCACTGCAATTTTGGTTCTATTTATCTTGTTGGTAATCATATCTAAGACTTTCCTGATTTAAGTATTAGACCATCTAATATGGCTACCTCCTAGAATAGACATTGGATAAAACCCCCTAGTTAATCCGATGAAATTCTAGGGGGAGCTCTTTCAAGAAGATTTAATTGGTTATAAGGTCTCATGAGGGTGAAATCTCAGAAAATACGTTAAACGATTCCTTCTGAACAGGTATATTATTCTCTATATATAATCTTGATCTCCGCATTGGAAACATTATTGATTAGATTTGAATCGTGTTGGGCTCGAATGTGAGAGTCTTGATCATCCGTGAGGAAGAGAGGAACGGAAGAGGGCAGGTTCGTCTTGCTTTCATGTTCTAATTCAGTTGAATAATATACAACTTTTGACCATGGACGACTATTGAAATTTTTACGTGAAATTACATCCTCGACATAAAAACTTTCATTCGATAGACGAGACACTAGCCAATCTCCAGTGCAAACATCCGTATCAAGAGAAAGCTGAATAATCTTCTTTTCTTTACTGTGGCTCATTACGCCTTTTGCAACCGATATTACTTTACCATTTCGTAATACTTCAAAATTCTCACTATATTCGTTGGCAAACTCACTTAAATACATTACGGACCCTCTTTCTGACTACAGTTTATTATAAACTCCTATTTATCATTTGAATCGGCCAAACCATTGAAATAATATACAGGGACAAAGTGGGAAAGATCACGTAGCGGAAGATTAAAATTGAAGATATTCGAGCCGATCGCATAAGAGTAACTTGTCTGACTACGATGATGATTGGGATTGGATGCGGATAGAAGATGTGATAGATGTGACTTCATAAAGAAACGGCCCCATTACTTGCGTGGGGCCGTTTCTGTTATTCAGGAAGTTGCATGTTTTTTGAATTCATTAGGTATAGCGGTTTCTCCAATTATAGATTCTACAGCCTTCCAAGCGTCTTGGAAATTAGTTCCACTATAAGTTGTTCTATTCCGAGTGGGGCTTGTTAGTGACATATCAAAGACGATAAATTCACCCGCTGCTTCCGCGACCCTAAAACTAACGGTACGGTCATTGTTTTGTATTCGTACTTCCTCCAATTTATATCCTCCTCCTCTTCATCATTCATCGTGTTAAATGGTTCAGCCCATTCTTGGACGAATACTTATGCTATTTCATTCTACATATGAGATTATATATGACAAACCGATTAACGAAAAGTATCTAAGATATAAAGGTAGAATTAGGCCTGGGTAGGACATCTTGGTACAAATTATGCCCAATATGCCATAATCATTCTACGAACGTTAGTTCTGAAAATATGTAGTGATATAAATTTTTTTGAGTTCTGCGTTGGAAATGTTGGAGGTTCGATAGAAGAGCAAGTAGAAGGCTCTCTCAATAACATGAGTGAGAGGTTAAAGAAGGTAAATCTATCTCTGGATTCTGTAGTTAAGGTAGATGTACTGCTCAGAGATGAACCATTTCCATGGAATTTGTATACGAAGGCGGTCCTAATGGGCTAAAAGTTAAAATTGATGCAGTAGCATATAAGGGTAAGTAATATAATACAGTAGCAATCAAAAAGACAGCGAAAATCGCTATCTTTTTTTTGATCAATATCATCCGAATTTAGTCTCAATTACATTGTCAATTTAGTTTTCGCACCCGAAAAGAGAACCCGTTAATATGTATGGCGGGGGTTATCTTTTACATATTAGAAAAATTTGAACCATACTTGATATACTGATTTTCATGAGCATCATTAGGATAATCGCGCTTTATTGCATGGAGGTAAGCAACAATAGCAAATGAAGCCATAAAACCACCCACCATGCCTGTGAGTACAGTAAAGAGAGAAAATCCGAATAGACCACCCAAACTAAGGACAGATAATGCCACAAGTAAAAAGCTAACCCATTTCATTGATGTTTGCTCCTTTAGGGGATTTTAACCATTATAGTATTAATGTGGTGTTAATCAATTATACGAAATAATGAGTTACAGGTTCCACTTGTGTTCCCCAGAGTACGATTGCTTATTCATCAAGACATCCAAAGAAAGCTTAAGCCAACATAATAAAAAGAGAGAATGAGAACGACTGCAATGAGTGTCCATATAACAGCTTTCTTCATTTCAAGCACCTCGGTTCTATATGCTAAATAGAACTTAGCATATGTTTGATGTAGACGCGAGTATGTAACACCTCTTTTTTTATAAGGGAAAATATGGTATTGTGAAGGTGAGAATGGAGATGATAATCATGAGATTTCTTTTTGTGATCGGATTTATCATTGTAGTTGCTGGCCCTATGGTGTGGTCCTATATTGCCGTTGGAAAACGTATATCTGCAGAAGAAAAGAAAGCTGGGAGAGACCTAACTAATGAGATCAATCCTTTTACAGGTGGAAGATAAATTGTATTAACCCTACTGAACATGGTGGGGTTATATTTTTGCTCACTAGCTACGGCTACAAGCATTCCTAGCCAGCTCGGTAATTATGCACATTATGAGTGGGATATTTCCGGGAACTCTGTAAGTTCTTAAGATAAGGGAATTTGGAAGAAGAAATATTAAACGGCCTAAAAATAGCTAAGCAAAAAGTAAACAACTCTTCGGTTAACTTAAACGATTATAAGCAACTTTTATTTAGGATCATATCAGATAGGGAGTAGGACGGTTGCATGAGATTAAGAGCATTAATTTTGACAATATTGATAATTTCTTTAATGGGATGTAGTTCTGGATTTAAACCAGATACCTTTTCTGAGAAAGATTTTGCATTTCAAAAAGTAGACGATGTAAACGCAAAGATACATTACGGAATGACACGTAAGGAAGTAGAAAAAATTCTTGGTGAGGGAGAGGAATCTTATTTAGCCTCTGTAATTTACAAAAATGGAGTTATAGTAATGTATAGTAAAGAGAAGGTAGTAGGGTTTGCTTTGAGTGAAGACTCTCATGGATTTTATAAGACTTCAAGAGGAGTTGAAGTTGGAATGAGTAAACAAAATATCATAGAGTTATTCGGAGAAAAATACGCGATTGAAACACCTGAAGGATCCCTAGACTATATGTATAATTTAGAAGATAAAAAATTGCTGAGTAATGAATTTCTAAAAACCGCTGATCAAAAATATAAAGAAAATACATATTTGTTTACAGCATTTTTTAATGAAGATGGAAGTATTCGTAATGTTTATTTACTTGATCACAGGATCTACAAATAACAGATTAATATGGTGGGGTTATTAATAATAACTAAACAGGAGAATCCTAATGAAGAAAAAATATTTAGCCATACTCATGGTTTTGTGTGTCTTATGTCTGCTATGTATACAACCCGGATATGTTGAAGCTGATAATGGGGCCGTGATTGATAGAGAAACAAAAGATAGGCTAATTCAACAATACGGACTTGATAAGCCAGAGACTTCGAGTTGGAGCGGCGTTGATGTTGGAATAAGCAATCTGGTCCAGTTCTTTATAACAGTAAGGAAGATATTATTAATCCTTATGCTTTTGTGATACAGAAGGTTAAATAGAAGTACTGAAAAGCAAGAAGGAGGAAACCAATGATAAATGATATTCTTAAATATTTCGGTAGTTGTGTAATTGCACTTGGACTTATTTTTTGTATCCCTATAGGAATGGACGGCGGAACTATATTTTCTGTTTTAAGTTTAGCAATAGGAGCTTTATCCATCGGACTATTTTTTATTGGTTTTGGAGCCTTGCTCCAGTCTACCCACCGAATTGAAATGAAAATTGCTGGATCTAAGCCCCATGTTCCTAGTAAATACTTTATACCCCCCAGTGAGAAGCCTAGCAATGTTAAAGACTAATTTATATGCATTAGAATATTGACTGATCCTAAAGAGGAGCTAAGACGGACTGAATGAAAACTATACTTAAGACATGAAAGCCTCGGGACTTTTAGAAAGAATGCGAGGGGGGCTTGACCCCTTTGGTGGCAGCGGACAGCAATCATACAAGCTGCAGGTATTTTGAGGGCATCGGCCCAGGGAGGGATAAACGATGCACCCTAAATGCAAGTATTGTGATAACCCTAAGCCACCGAGAGACTACAGCGGTGAATGACAGAGATATCAAACATTGAAGAAGTGTTTGCGCGCATCGCAGCCACGCAGGTCCCCAACTGGAATAGATGTTGCTCCTGCAAAGATTTGCTACTGGAATATGTGGACAACCACCAACACGGACGGTACAACATGTGTCTCTGAATGCTTGGGAGACACCCAAATGCAAACGGACACTACAGGCTGTCCTTCCTTTTGGTCCTATGAGTTGCTTGTGGAGTTGTAGCGAGGCACCATCCAGCCCCCGAGAGAGGGCAGAGGCGGCATACATCACACGTAGTAGTGTTAAAGAGTAGATGAGTATTTAATGGGAGAATGTGTAACCATCGAATACTTTTAGCCCTTCGACATTTAATACTTTTTCTATTACGACTGGCTTATTTGGACTTTTTTCGATAACTTCTTTGCATGAGATCATTATATTACTGCCTGCAATTTCTGCTAGTTGATCATGTGACACACTATAGACTATTTTTCCTAAATTAGACCATACCATAGCGCCTGTACACATTACGCAAGGTTCACAGCTGGTATACAAAGTATATTCATTAAGATCAAAAATGTTGTTTTCAGAGCAAAAAGTACGTATAAGTCCAATTTCAGCATGGTGTGTAGGATCACAATTACTATTTATTTTATTTTCTCCATACATTACAATTTTGTTATTTTTTACCAGGATAGCACCGAATGGTTCATTTCCCTCTTCTCTAGCCTTTAAAGCCATTTTAATAGCCACTTCAATAAATTGTTCATCTTTTTTTATCATAAATAGCACCTCCTATGTAAAGTTACTATAACAGAAATTCATCCATTTTGAATAATAACGTTTCGTTCAGGTCATACGAATATTTTTAGCGGAAATGGATTGCCAGAAGTTCGCCTAGAACCGCCAATGAAGGGGCTTTAATGGGGGCCAGTGAGCACGACGTTACTTGTTATGTTTGCGATACGGACTTCAAAGTCGAGATCAAAAACGAGCCAAGATACACATCCAGTCTGAAAAAAGTTACTGCGTGTTATTATTTCACATTTCTAAGAAATGGCGGCATATATAACATTTACAGTCTTTATAGTCTATGGCTACCGATCTACCAAATAACCTGGCATCGGTAGCCATAGCCAATATCTAATTATTTAAGCAAAAAACTTCATAGGGGACTTTAGAAAAGCTGGATTCAAAATCATCTATAACTGCTCTAGCTTCTGCTTCAGTCATTCCCAACACCTTGAAAAAATAATGAAACATATGATCAACCAGAGTTTCAAATTTGCGTGCTTCGGCTGCATTCTCTGGCTGAGACATGTAGGACGTGTGCTGTCGTACAAGTAAATCAGTTTCAAATCTCATTAACAATCGCCTCCAGTTATTTAGTTTATGCAAAAATACGGGATTGGTATAGGGGTGCTTTTCGGGAAGTTTTGTCGTTTGATAAGTGGCGCAGGTATGGGGAAAATTGACGATTTAGGGGTTATACATCAATCACAGAAATGAAATCATATTAGAGACGAGAAATAACGTGTACTTTAGATTGAAGGCTGTTACTACGGAGTTGGATCAAAGGATTGAATAAATACTGGATGCTACGAAAAACAGAAAGAGAAGTGACGCTCTGGATGAATTCGATACAGATACAAGAAAGTAGCCTATGAGATAGCGGCGTTTTTACAGGTGGCTGGAAAATTGAAAAGATGATTTTTGTTTAGAAGAGAAAATGAAATAACAGCAAGTGAAATCAAGCAGTAATCCCTCTATTTCTTTAAAATAAATGTAGGGTGATCGAAACGGGGTGAATAGACGAATGTACGAGTGGCAGAAACAAATTCAAATAATCGTTGATGAAATTGACAAACATATTAAAAATTATAATGACGAAGCCTTGACACTACGCTTTCTTTCCCACAGGCTGGGCTATTCCGAATTTCATACAACGAAAAAATTCAAAGAAATATCGGGTATGCAATTTAGGGATTATCTGCGGCATAGAAAATTAGCCTTTGCACTAAAAGAAGTTCGGGATAGTGAAAAAATCCTTTTAGATATTGCTTTTGATTATGGTTTTTCGTCACATGAAGCTTTTACCAGAGCTTTTAAGGGAACATATGGTATAACTCCAAGTGAGTACCGGAAAAAGCCTAAGCCTGTCGTTCTTCGTACAAAAATAAACCCTTTCGACCGCTACTTTTTAGGATTGGGAGAGATTGGGATGATGAGATCTACAGATGATGTTAAAATTTATTTTGTAACCGTTCCCGCTCACAAATTTTTGCACATTAAAAACTATGAGAGTAATGGGTATTGGGATTTTTGGCAAAAGCAAAGTCTTATTCCGGGACAGGACTGCGAAACCATTTGCGGCTTACTCGATAGTATCAAGGGCAAATTAGATGACGATGGTGGGAGTGAATCTAACAGCGGCAACGGTCAGATTATGGCGTACATGAATGACCCGAACGGCAGACTCTGCGATTGGGGTATTCCACGTACAGAGTGTTATGGTGTACGACTTCCTTTTGATTATAAAGACGAAGTACCACCACAAATGCTAATGATAGATGTTCCCGAAGCCGAGTATATTGTTTTTGAACATGGGCCATTCGATTATGAGCAGGAAAATCGTAGTGTGGAGGAAAAGATTGAAAAGGTAATGGCAACTTTTGATTTTGCAGGCACGGGTTACTGCTTTGATACTTCCCCCGGTAGAATAATTTACTTTTATTTTAATCCAGAACGGCATTTTAAGTATATCAGGCCTGTGCGGAAGTAGATAAAATCGACTGCCTATCCACTCTTGTTTCTAACGAGAAAATCAAATAGGAAAAAGCAATTTGATGAAATGTGCGTATGGAAAAGAAGAAAAATGAAATTAGAAGTTTTGAAAAAGATTAGTACGGATATTGTGCCATAAAGGAATGTTCAAAGACAGCAGACCATTTTTTAGTAATAGCTGGAGGAGGGAAGAAGGACGTTCAAACCTATCTTCTGTCCATAAAAAGTAAAAAAAGCCTTGATAATCAAGGCTTTTTTCAATAGGACGGATGGGATTCGAACCCATGACCCCTACCCTGTCAAGATAGTGCTCTCCCGCTGAGCTACCGTCCTGCAACGAAATTTATAATACCATAGGATGTGAGGGATTAGCAATATTTTTTTCGGGAACTAGTACATTTCTCTTAAACAGTTAAAACCATTGAAAATTCAGTCCACTGTTTGTAAACTTAGACAAGTGGAAACTACCATATTTTTCTAGGGGGACTATATGCAAGAACAACTAGCACGTGTGAATAAGGCTGCATGGGAAACGAAAGCGTATCAGGCTTGGGTACGACATCATGGAACACCTAATGAACTAGCTCAAAAATTACAGATGGACCCTAGACACCCTTTGCGTTATTGGTTGAAGTACATGGGTAATCCATCAGGAAAGAAAGTACTTAACCTGCTTGGTTCGCACGGTAGGAAAGTGATTTGTTTAGCTTTGTTGGGTGCTGATGTTACTGTGGTAGATATTTCAGAAGAAAATCGCTTGTACGCTAACGAAGTTGCGACGGCGGCCGGTGTTAAACTGAATTATATCTGTTCAGATGTGTTAAATATCCCCAATGAAGAAAATCTCGGAAAATTTGATATAGTATTGATGGAGTTTGGGATTTTGCATTACTTTACGGATTTAAGGTCCATTTTTTCTGTGGTCAGCAGAAGGTTAGGTTCAAATGGTCGGTTGATGTTAACGGACTTTCATCCTTTTGCCAGGACGTGGATGAAAACTATAAATTTACAGGATCCAACAGGGATTTATTTTGATGATAATATCAAAGAAAGAGAAATTGCGTTTGCCCAGCTACTTCCCGAAGAAGAACGATCCGAATTAGGCAAGGTTTTGACGCGGAGTTGGACAGTAGGTGATATTATAACTTCAGTGGCCGCCGAAGGGTTATGTATCCGCACATTTGAAGAGATAAGGAATGCTCAAGACCCAAGTTTTCCTGAGTTCTATACTCTTATTGCTGATAAATTAGATGTTCAACTGACCCCATTATTTGGTTTGACGCATGGTTTGAGATGAGGGGGAGCGGCCCAATAGAAAAGCCTTTCCCATAACGGGAAGGGCTTTAAATTATTTAACGGAGGACACATAATAATGTGACTCAGCAGATATCTCAAATCCTATCGACTCATATAGGTTTAACGCACGTCTATTTTGAGTGACTACGCCAAGGCGAATCTGAGAACAGTTCTGATCTAGCAAGAGTTTAACGATCCCAGAAAGAATTTCACGGCCGTAACCTCTGCCTTGGTATGATGGAAGTACACAAAAATTATGAATAACAGCAGTATCCGCCTGAACATAATTAACTCTGATCATGCCAACCGGAGTCATACTACTCAAAGCAATGTAGTTAACCCGTTCGGCTTCTCTTGTACGCGCAAAATAATTCCTAGTCCAAAATTCTGAATCGCCAAAGGCTTGTGATGAACATGTAATCATGAATTCTAAATCCTGAGCTTCTTCTAAACGTAATACTAGGTTAGAGCGAAGTGGACCAACAGTTTGTAACCGATTCAGAATCATCGAGAATTCAGAGGTTGTTAAGTTAGCCCCTAAATGCTTTATACAATCAATACCTGGTTTGGAATTTGAAGGTATCCTAAAGCGGCGAGTTTGAATGTCATGGATTTGCATATCTGATGCTGCATGTTTCAGTAAACCGTGAAATATCCCCTTGCGACGAAAGTCCGGGTGTACCATGCCGTTGATATTAGCTTCCATACCATCCGAAGTATACCAACTGAGAAAACCGATTAACTGATTATCAATTTGGCACAGGAAGGCCTTATCTCCATCTATCTCCTTAAGGCTTTCTATACCTACTCTTAAACTTGAGTTGTCGGATATCTTGCATAGATGTTCTAACCAACGAATTTGCTCAATTTGAGGATTCGAAAAGTCTTGCATTTTAGAAATTTGATATTTTTGCATGGGGTGCCCTCATCTTGAAGGAAACACGCAGTTTATGGACGAGTAGGCGTTATCCTTCTATAATTTGTCCGTTTATTCGTGGTTATCAATGGGACCGCCTCCTCGATATTGTATTAG
Organism: Paenibacillus monticola; assembly: GCF_009664975.1. Lineage (GTDB taxonomy): Bacteria > Bacillota > Bacilli > Paenibacillales > Paenibacillaceae > Paenibacillus_AQ > Paenibacillus_AQ monticola. The sequence goes on along the minus strand of NZ_WJXB01000002.1, from coordinate 334,910 downwards.
TCTATTTTTATTTAAATAATGATAGAAGTCAATCCTTTGCATTCACTCATATAAGTAATTTGAGGTGAATCTCTCGACAAATCTTTTTCAATCATAAAGCTTTATAGGAAAATAGTATCCGTATCCAGATTGCCCAATGCTGATCATGCAACTAATAGAGCAAGAGAAAATTAAGCCTGAAATGTAGAAACAGGAAGAGCAAAAGGCAAGGTTATCGTTAAATTGAAAGGTTCTGATGTTCTAATGAATGCTTCCATTCTTGTTGAAGAATAGCGTAAAGATATTCATCTACCCATATTCCCTTAGACCTATAATTTTGCAATAAATAACCTTCTCTTCTCATGCCAACACGCTCTAATAAACGGATAGATGACTCATTTTCAACGTTGCTATACGCAATTACTTTATGTTTATGAAGTATCTCAAATAAATAACCTAACAATCCGGTTACAGCTTCAGTGGCATATCCTTTCCCCTGATATTCAGGAGCAATAGTAAAACCAATCTCCACAATATCTGGCACGGTTTCTAAAGTATGAACAGCACAATCACCAATTAATTGGTTCGTAGTCTTTAAAGCTACTGCGTATTGGAGCCAAGCTCCAGGTATATTAGGAGAGGCTTCAATCTGCTTGTTTATAAAAGCTACAGCCTGATCGTGTTGGTAGTTATCCCATGATTGGAACCTCGCAATGTCGGGCCTAGAACGATATAAATAAAATGACTCTATATCTGTAAGACAAAACTGTCTTAGCACAAGTTGATTCGTTTCAGTGTAAATAGTTGCGTTATTGTCCATAACTGTTTCCTTTCCCATAAGAGATTGCAGATACATTGAATCCTTTTACGATAAGCCATACTGCTAGAGTCATTTCATACAAGGCTATCGGTATGGCCAACACGGCTCCCCATATTGAAAGCTGTAAAATGATACCGAACATTTCTAAGATGGATGCAATAAAAATGAGTGTTGCACCGGAAAGACCCATGACGGATATAAATCGGGGAATCAGTTTTGATCTATAGAGTAAGTAGCTGCACATCATCGTATTTATGCCCAGCATAAAATTGGGGCCAAGCAGAAAGGTCCAGTCGTGTATTGCTTTTAATAATGTACCTGAAGCTTGAAAAGAGGCGATATCCAGGGCTCCTGCAGATACAAATTTCTGGCTTAAGGTCAATAAGGACAGTACACTGATTATACCCACAGTAATGGCAATCGCTTCAAGAAACCTGAAGCAAAGATGCCATAGTGCAATAGTTTCATTATATTTTCTTAGAATTGGAAACATTGTTGTTGCAGTACCAACTACAGTAACGACAGTAATCAACTCGAAAATCGCTCCCAGCCTTACCTTATTGGCATGTTCAGAACCTCTAATCAGGTAATCGGGACCATTTAAGATAGGATCGTATAAAAGAAGACCTATGACTGACGCCACCCCCGCAACTATAAATAGCACTCCAACAATTTTAGAGCTTATTTTAAGTGAGAAATTCATTGGGTTGTCTCCTTTGTTTGAAAAGATATAAATTAGACATAGTTCTTCTTCATCCAACTTGTGATGCCTTGCCCCTCTGATTCATGTAATTTCTCCACATCAATCATTTTAAGTAATGCTCCGCCTTTGATCGCAATGAAGCAGTCTAGTAAGGGCTCAATTTCCGCAATCTCATGGCTCGTCATGATTAATGTCTGAGATTCCAAGTCAATATAAGAAATCATTCCTTTCACGATAGATTCTCGCACCATCGGGTCAAGTCCGGACAAGGGTTCATCCATCAGAATATAAGGGACTTCTCTCGCTAATGTAAGCATGATTTTTAAACGAGCACGATTTCCTTTGGAGAGATCTTTGATTTTCATCTGAGGTTCCAGCTGCATAAACTTCATGATTTCTCCTGCTTTAGAAAGGTTAAAGTCGGGGAATTGTGAAGCCTGGAAATCCATAGCTTGGTTTACTGTGAATATATAATAAAATGAATCAAGTTCCGATAAATAAGAGACGACTTTGCTTATTCTTCGATTGGCAGTCACTCCATTTACGGTAACAGTCCCACTCGTGGGATACGATAGTCCGGAAATGAGTTTTAATATGGTGGATTTCCCACTACCGTTCTCACCGACGATGCCAATGATTTTACCTATGGGCAACGTTAATGAAATCTCGTGAAGAGCGGAATGGTTCATATATTTTTTCGAAACATTAGTCATTTGAATCAAGCTACTCATCTCCTAGATCAAATTTGTTCAAATAGTCTTTAAGTCCTGAGATGATCTCTTGTGAGCTGCATCCCATTTCCTGCATGACTTGGACGAATAATTGAATCTGCTCATGTTGCAATTGAACACGTTGCTCCACCAACCGTTCTTCCTGTTCCGTAACAAATGTACCCTGACCTCTTTTCGTTTCCAGAATACCCTCACGCTCCAACTCACTGTAAGTACGCTGAATTGTATTGGGATTAACACTATATTTTATCCCCATATCACGGACAGAAGGAAGCTTCTCACCTGCTTTCAATTCTTTGCTTACAATCTGTCGACTGATTCGATCTGCTAATTGCAGATAAATTGGCTTAGAAGCATTAAATTCATCCATCGTTACACCTCAACTTTGTTGTCAATAATCCATGCGGTCAGAATAAATAATCCAATGATAATAACGAAGTTATAAAGATATTCTCCTGTATATATTTGTATAGGGGCTATTGAAAAAGAAGGGAAATTATATGTGATGCCCCCCCAGTTGGTACCTAAACGATATAGGCTAGTGGATTCGAATAGGGATGTTACCCAATTGGGTATGACAATAGCCCCAATCACTACTAACCAGCTCCAACGTCCGATTCTAAATTTGTAAAATTGAAATAGCGACCAAAGAAATAATACGCAAACGCCGATCATTGCAGAAAGTATAATTATATGGGGGAATATTAATAATCCCGAGGTCCAAATATCAGCCCAATACGGTTCTATGAAGCTGGATTTGGGTTCGATCAGCAATCCAGACATTACATACAACATTAATAATGAAATTATTACCATAATCAGCCCGTTTACTATTTTACTAAGTAGCAATCTAGAAGCCGGTTGGGGATTATGCAGCCATAAGTGTAGCTGATTTGCCTCTGTTTTCAAACTGATAAATACCATCATCGGAATATAGAAAATATGAAAAACAATAGCAACTCCTAAGGGGATGAACATAAGCAATGTATTATCTGCTATCTTCCCCACATACATCGTCAACATTACAAACAATAAATTAATGACGAGTCCGACGAAAAAAATGGTTCTTGTCAATTTAAAATCTTTTTTTAATAATGCTGCCCATGCTCTCATTCCATTCATCCCCTTTGACCTAATGTATTAATGCAATAGTACACTAATTCATTGGGTCATGTAAATAGGTAATAAAAAAAAGGTGAGAACCGAGTAAGGAAGAGCCGAATGACGCATGGATATTTCACCTGAAAGGCTATATTATGGCTATACAAGAAGTTTATAACTCTCAACAGAATAGGTGGAAAACTCATATGAAGCTTACTGATATGCCAGGGTCAAATCTACGATTTGCGCCATTGGCGCTGGGCACAGCCGAATTCGGAAGCGCTATCACTATGGAACGTTCTTTTCAGATCATGGATCGGTTTGTCGAAGGTGGAGGCACCTGGATTGACACAGCGCGGGTTTATGCCGATTGGTTACCTGACGGTCATGGGAAAAGTGAAATCACAGTAGGGAGATGGCTGGGAGACAGAGGTCTTCGGAAGGATGTTCTGATTTCTACTAAAGGAGCCCATCCGGATATGTCAACGATGCAGGTGTCACGTCTGGGGGAACAGGATATTATATCCGATGTCGAGGAGAGCTTGAACTGTCTGGGAGTGGATACTATTGATCTGTATTGGCTTCATCGTGATGATGAGAGCCTTCCGGTTGATGGGATTCTCAACACAATGAATGAATTGGTTAACACTGGTAAAATCCGCTATTTTGGCTGTTCTAACTGGCGACCTAACCGGATTCGGGCTGCTGCAGAATATGCCAGCAATCATGAACTGCGCAGCTTTGTTGCGAGTCAGATCCAGTGGAGCTTGGCAGAGCTAAACGAAGATTCAGGTTCTGATCCAACAACAGTCAACATGGATAAGGATGGATTGGAATTTTATAAAGAGACAGGGCTCAGCATGTTCGCCTTTACTTCTCAAGCAAAGGGTTTCTTTCAGAAACTGCATGCCGGAGGTATTGAATCCCTTAAGGATGCGGTAAAAAACAGTTACTATAATGAAGTTAACCGAGGACGGATGGAACGCGTAATGGAAGTATCACGACAAATGAACATTTCCATCTCATCTGTTGTGCTTGGCTATTTAATCAGTCAACCCTTTCCCGTTGTGCCGATTATCGGAAGCAGTTCGGTGGAGCAGGTTGAAGAAGCCATGGAAGCACTTGATGTAAGATTAACTCCTGGGCAAGTGGACTATCTAGAGCAAGGCTGATAGCAACTGAGCTTACTTGATACTATTTTTGAGACATGTCTGCTCTGCTTGCCGGGGCGGACTTGTTGATGTTCTCTCTTGGATGATGAATCGGTGCCCAGAGGAACTTCTTAGACCGTTATGGTAAAATAGGAGGATATCTCTAAAGAAAAATTTATTAGTCAAAGGGGCTCAAGATCTTGCCGCAAAAAGAACCGCAAAAAAATACATCCACACCCATGAAATGGTTGGGAGGCGGAGCTGCCATGCTCCTCCTTAAAGGAAAGGCAATCCTGTCCCTCTTGAAAATAGGCAAAATTGCCGCCCCGCTAATTTCAATGATGATCTCCATATGGGCCTATGCCTTGATTTATCCCTGGGGGTTCGCCGTAGGTTTTGTACTGCTATTGCTTGTTCATGAGTTGGGTCATGTCATTGCAGCTAAACAGAAGGGATTGCCAGTCAGTGCCCCTTTATTTATTCCCTTTGTTGGTGCTCTGATCGCGATGAAAAGACAGCCACTTGATGCTGAAAGTGAAGCCTACATTGCTTTTGGCGGCCCTATACTAGGTTCAATTGGTGCTGTAGCTGTTTTTGTAGCGGCCTATTATACAGACAGTCCGCTCCTCTATTCTCTGGCCTATATTGGATTGCTGCTTAATTTGCTCAACCTGCTGCCGATCCATCCGCTGGACGGCGGGCGCATTGCCGTAGCGGTTACCCGCTGGTTGTGGCTAGTTGGTTTGGTGGGTGGTTTAGCGGTCATTCTCTATCTGCAGTCCATTTTATTCTTTATCATTTGGGCGCTGTTTGCTTACGATTTGTACAAAAAATTCATTAAGCAGCGCAAGAAAGGCCAGGGCAACACCCTGTCATCTGTGTCCAAAGGATTTTTGATTCCAGTGGAGCATCTGAAGGATGTAGGCTATATGATTCCGGGGCCGGACCATAGAAGAGATTTGCCCTTTACGACCTACAGTGATCTGAACCGGCAGCAACATGTTAAGGTCAACTGGGATACTCTTGATTATAATGGTACAGCCGTATTGACGCAGCAAGCTATCATAAGTAAGGTGCGAATTACCCGTCTGGAACATGTGACGCTTGAGAATGGACTTCACCTCAGAATGCATCTCGAAATCCTATATACTCCCTTTGACAACGACAAGTATTATGATGTGCCGGCAAACACACGCTGGAAATACGGTGCTGCTTATTTTCTACTGGCTGGTTTTCTGGCGGGGATGATGTATTTGGTCCATTTGGTGGGGAATGTAAATCTTTAAGGTTTTAAAAAACTCCGAAATCGTCAAAGCTGTAGTAAGAACAACGGCAGATAACGATGAAGGGGTGCTAAGCATGGGTACAAAAGTGAAATGGGGAGCAGTCTGTGCGTTACTATTTCTGCTGCTGTGGATAACGGGTTGTGTCATGGTGAAGCAGGCACCTAGTGTTATAGAGATGCAGCAAATGTCGAGTTTAGATGGAGGTCTGCAGAGCCCATACGGCCCTCAGGCTCCTGTTATGCAGGATGTATATAGCCGCTCGATTCCAGATAACGTTTACTCTGCGGAGTAGGTTACTTGCCCTTCAACTATACAGTTAACCCATTATTCTGTATAATAGGTCAACTATCGTTTCATACATAGAGAGGGGAATTGCAATCATGGCGGCGGAAATCGTACGTGTTATCACAGAGGAACAGCTTCAAATGGGTCTGGATATTCGGGAAAAGGTGTTTGTCGAGGAGCAAAAAGTACCGGCTGAGGAGGAAATCGACGAATACGATGTGATTGGCCCGAATGCGCATCATCTCCTAATCATAGATGGGGGAATCCCCGTAGCTACGGGCAGATTAATTTATTATAAAGCAGGCACTGCCAAAATGCAGCGAATTGCCGTGCTGAAAGATTATCGGGTCAAGGGTTACGGACGTGTCCTGCTGTTGGCGATGGAGGAACTAGCCCGCGAGCTGGGTTTGGAAGCTTCCATTCTTGACGGTCAATGTCAGGCGGAGTCCTTCTACACCAAACTAGGTTATGAAGTGATTTCTACGGAGCCTTTCTATGATGCTGGAATTTTGCATGTACGGATGCAGAAAATCCTCTAGTTATTTGAGCTAAGCACATAATTCACTGTTCCTTTGCACAAGCTATGATGTGCCTCATCAGGGCAAATCTAAGTGCAAGGGGCGAACGATATGGAATCCAGTAACGAACGTGAACGATTTATTGCGGCACAGAAGAATGGTGATGGGGATTTACGAAGCTTCCAGACCTCTTCAGGACGTGTGCTTGACTACCAGCAGGCACTTCAGGAAGTCCAGGCAGGGAAAATTGCAGGAGTTAATGTATTTAAAGGCAGGGACGGGGAAATGTATATTCGCGGTGACGCGGATGGAGATCCAACGAACAACCTTGACCAGCTGCCGTTATTTTAGAATAGTTGTAATGAATATTACCGGTCGGACAGGCGTCTACAGACGCGAATGTCCGGCCGGTTTTAATTGTATGTTTTACCCCTGACTGGAGTAGTCACGTTGCAGAATAGAGCGGCTCATTATCACTCCGAGAATAGAAACTATTAGAAGAATTCCCACAATGGTAAGCGAAATGGATGCTCCTGTATAGTGTATGCTTTGCGTGAACAGACTGACCAGTACAACCCGCATCCCCATTCCGACAGCGCTAAAGAAACTGTTCACCCGACCGATTAGTGCATTTGGAACCAGGTCCATCATCACCGTATTTCGGGCTACCCGAGCTCCTGAATTTCCCCATCCGAGCAATATTTTTAGACTAAGGAAGATGACAATAATAGTTGTCCATGCCGCTATTAGTAAACCGACAGTGAAAATAGTGACTGATAGGAAAACCGTAATATAGGCCCCCCATCTTTTCATCATAAGTGGAATGGTAAATCCGGCAAGTACCGCTCCAATAGCATAGATCATATCTGCTAGACCCAGTACGGTTGCATCCGCCTGTAAATTTTTTGCTATGTAGATCGGCCAAAGATAGTTTCCTACCATGACTCCAATAAACGGCATTAGAGAGCTGATATAGAACAAGACTAGCAAAGGACGGCCCTTTAAATAAGAAAATCCTTCTTTCATATCCGAAAACATCGATATTCTGACCGTAGTCCTGCTGGAATTTGATGTGGAATACGGAATGATAAAGAGGAGTGTAAGGCCTATGATATGTGTCGTGGCATCCATAAGCAGCAGAATGCTCAAATCTGTTCTCTCAATGACAAGACTGGCCAGTCCACCGGCAACCATAGAGGCAACCTGACTTTGTATTTCCATCACACTGTTCAAAGTACGGTATTGGGATCGTTCAAAAATCTCCTGATTGAAAGCGAACTGTGCAGGATAATGGATCGTGTAATACAAGGTGCCGCCCATATATATCCCGATCAGATGCCAGGTGTGAAATTCTCCGGCTAAAAATCCAGCTATGGCAAAGCAAGCAACAATTAGCATCCCGGTCCATTCATTCAGGAGAAGTATAGCCTTTCTGGAATAGCGGTCTACCAATACCCCAATATAAGGGGACAGAAAGAATAGAAAGATCGTCACGCTTAAGGCAGCGTAACCATAGATTTCTTCCCCGTTCTCTCGATTCACAAGCAGCCATGGTACTGCGATCATTGTAATACCCGTTCCTATGGAAGAGGAAATATTGGCTATAAGTAATATAATCAAGCGTCGATCACGCATCACATTTGACAGTGAATTCACCTGCTTCAGTGGTTTTAGGTGTGATCATAACATATCCACTCAATAATGAATAGATTTGTGAAGTGACCCTGATTAGTTGCAATTTAACTCTGGCGACGGTATAACTGCTATTCCCTTTCGATAGGAGTGGGAAGCATAAAGCGCACTATATGAACACCTGCAGCGGTGTAATGAAATTTTTACCTGTATGCAGCGCAACTTGGCGGCGGAAAGGTAGTATATATTAACAGCATGAATTACTTGGAGGGTCTCTAATGATGAGATGGAGAAAAATTGCACTGTGCGTGCTCGTGTTTTCCCTCATGGGCAGCTCATTATTATTCGCAGATGAAGTAAATGATAAAATCAGAGTATGGAGCAACGGAAAAGAAATTGCAGACGGTGGTTATTTAATTGATGGTAAGACTTATATTCCTGCTAGAGAAGTAGGGGGAATTGTGAGTTGGGATGGTTCTGGAAAAGTGACAATCCTCAAGCCAAATGTGCAAATTGTTTTGTTCAAGGGTGATACTGTTTTTGGTAATGTAAATGTAGGCAAACTCAAATTCAAGGTATTATCTCAAGTAGATAGCCTGACGGATGAGATTTCTTCGGTTAAAGTTGCGATTACTGATCCATCAGGGAACATCAAGGATATCGATTCGCGTGATATGGAAGGAACGAAGAAGGAAGATTTCTGGTTCTCAAGCTCGGAGATTACGTATGATTTCAAAGATACCGGTAAATATCGGGTAGGCTTCTATATCAAGGTGTCAAAGAATGGAGATTACGTACTTGTGTCAGAGAAAGTAATCACTGCGCTTAATTAGGGATTTTGTGGCATTGTCAAATTGACCTGAACTTATCAAGCATGATACGATACCCTTTGTAGGATAATTCAATTAAAGTGAGGTTTTACAATGAGCGATCACAAACATGAGCATGACCATGAACATGGTGAAGCATGCGGTTGCGGACATGATCATGACCATGAGCACGAGGAGTTTGTGCTGACCTTGACGAACGAGCAGGGTGAAGATGTAGAGATGGTGCTGGTGGAAACGTTCGACGTAGGCGAGAAATTATACGCGCTGCTGCTGGAACGCGAAAATCCTGAAGCTGATGGCATCATTCTGCGCATGGAAGAAGAAGACGAGGAAATGGTATTGTACAATATCGAAGACGAAGCTGAATGGAAAGCTGTTGAAGAGGCGTACAACGAGCTGCTTGCCACGCAAGAATAGATTTCGGTACGGATAAAGTTATCCTTTGGATAGCTGATATTACACACGATAACTTATCCTTATAGTTCAAGAAGAAGCGGGTACCGTCCATAAAAGGACGGTACCCGCTTCTTCTTAGTTGCTTTGTATTTTAGGAGAAAGATGATCAGGAGATTGGATCTGCCTCCACAATGACTTTAATGTTCGTTATACTACGATCCTCGGGCCCTTTGACTGGAAGTCCAATCTCTACATGGTCTATGATATAGTCAATATTATCCTGGGTAATAATTTCACCAGGAAGAAGAATCGGGATTCCCGGTGGATACACGTAGATGAACTCGGCGATGATGTATCCTGCTGATTCCCGGAAGGGTATCAACTGCGTATCTGCATAAAAGGCGTCTCGCGGAATAAGGGCCAGTTGCGGAATTTCCGGAACCTGCACCTTCATCTCGTAGATTTCCCCTTTGCTGTAATGAATAGCAGATAAGACCCGCAAGGCAGCCAATAATTTATCTACTGAATCTTGGGTATCACCAGGAGTAATCAGGCAAAGAATGTTATACATATCACTAAGTTCTACTTCGATATTGTATTTCGCGCGCAGCCAGTTTTCGGTCTCATAACCGGTGATACCTAAGTGGCGCACGTGAATGTTAAGTTTGGTAGGATCAATGTCGAAGGTTGCCTCAGTGCCAAGTATTTCTTTTCCAAAGCTGTACAGGCCTTCAATGTTATTAATAGTATCCCGAGCATAATTGGATAAAGCGATGGTTCTCGCTGCCATTTCATGTCCGTTCAGAGCAAGATTGCGTCTGGAGGTATCCAGTGAGGCCAGTAAAATGTAAGATGTAGATGTTGTTGTCAGCATGCTCATAATGGTCTGCACCCGTTGCGGGTTGATCAGACCGGTCTTAGCATTCAGATTCAGTACCGAGCTTTGCGTCATGGAGCCGCCCAGCTTGTGTACACTGGTTGCAGCCATATCCGCACCGGCTTGCATGGCCGATATCGGCAGATCCTCATGAAAATGAATCAGTACTCCATGTGCCTCGTCTACCAGAACGGGGACATCGTAGTTGTGGGCCAGTTCCACAATTGAACGAAGGTCGGCACAAACGCCAAAGTACGTAGGATTAATTACTAGAACTCCCTTGGCATCCGGATGGCGCTTTAATGCTCGTTCCAGCGAGCTGGTGGTTATGCCGTGGTCTATCCCAAGATTCTCATCCTGTACGGGTGAGACGAACACAGGTTTGGCTCCGGAGAAAATAATGGCCGACATCACTGATTTATGAATGTTGCGCGGCACAATAATTTTGTCACCCGGTGAGCAAACAGAGAGGATCATCGTCATGATGGCATTGCTCGTGCCCTGTACGCTGAAATACGTATAGTCGGCGCCGAAAGCCTTCGCAGCCAGCTTCTGAGCTTCTAGTATCACGCCTGTGGGCTGATGAAGATCGTCTAGCGGTGCGATATTGATCAGATCTATGGATAGAGCGTTATCGCCGATAAACTCACGGAATTCGGCATCGGTTCCTAGCCCCTTCTTATGTCCCGGAATATGGAATTGAACTGGATTACCGGCGGCATGCTGTTTAAGAGCAGTGAAGAGGGGAGTACGGTGTTGATTCATTTAATGCTGTCACAACCTTTCGCAAATCGTAAATTTTCAAGCAAGCATCAGTATAACAAAACAATCAACATATTACTAGGATGTGATGGAATGCCTGGCAAAGTACAACAGCGTATGCATATTAATTTGGCATCACCTTTTATTATTGAGATGTGGGTCATCATTTTTTTGGTTGAGTTCGTCAAAGGTTCGCTCCTGGTAGCGTTGCTGCCGGTATATATGGAGAACATGTTAGGTTTGTCGGTTACAGTGGTCGGTTTCGCCTTTGCCCTGCAATATTTGGGCGACAACCTCTTCCGCAGTCCGTCCGGCTGGATTATGGAGCGTATTGGTTACCGCTGGACGATGACAGGAGCACTGCTGCTGATTCTGGTGGCCTTGGGGATGATTATCTATGCTAAAGATGCAGTGTCACTTTCAGCTGCGTGCCTAATCTTAGGGATGGGTACCTCTCCGTTATGGCCTTGTGTAATGACAGGTGTAACCGAGCTGGCTGGCTCTACTAAAAGTGGGAGCAGTGGTGCAGCGATGGGTGCTGTCGAAATGGCTTCACTTGCGGGAACGGGGATCGGCCCCATTACAGTAAATTTTTTGATGGATCATGGTGGGCAGAGTTACCGGATGGCCTTTTTATTCCTGCTGGTCTGTGCTGCGGCTGTAGTGGCGGTTGCCCTGTTTCTGCCCAAAAGAATCGGACATAACGCTCCACATGTTGTGCGGGATATGAGTTCAGAGGGGGACGCGGTGGAACGTAAACCATTGGGTCCGCTGGGAAGCCTCAAAAGAACTCTGCAGCAGGTTAGAACGTCGCTGAAAGTTAGTCGTTTGTTATACCCTGCTTTGTTTCTGCAAGCCTTTGCCATTGGTCTCATGACTCCTGTAGTTACGTTATTCGCACGCACTGAACTTCATGTTACTCCGAACCAATTCAGTCTGCTCCTGATCGCGGGTGGAGGGATTACGGTTCTTACGCTAATTCCGGCTGGACGTTTGGTTGACCGCATAGGAACAACGGTGTTCTTAAATATCGGTTTCCTGCTGGCTGCCTTTTCGTTAGCGTTGTTCTCTCAAGTTCGTTGGCTGCCGCTGGCGTTCTGCGCCGTGGCACTGGTTGGTGTGAGCTATGCGTTTATACTGCCGGCCTGGAACGCCTTTTTGGCTAAGCAGGTACCTAAAGGAGAACGGGGAACCGTCTGGGGCTTATTTCTAACCCTGCAAGGCTCCGGTATGGTTGTGGGGCCCGTGCTATCGGGTAAACTATGGGATACCGTTGGACATGGTGTACCTTTTCTCGCCAGCGCTTTTGTCATGCTGCTGCTGTTCGTGCTGCATCTGCTTATTGTCCACCGAACGAAGCTGAAGTTGAACGCTAATTGAACTAATAACGGCAAAAGCCACTGGTGTCCGGAGGGTATATCCGGTACATATCAGCGGCTTTCTTTGTAGGTATGGAGTAAGCGTAAATCCTATAAATGGCATGAATGTAGTCACTGCTTTAATTAATGAACCATTCAATGTAGCCAAACGCAACAAAAGTTCCGCTATAGGGTTTGGAAAAGGAGTGTTGCGGGTAAAAATAGTCAATAAACCAAGTTACCGCTACATAAACTGAAGTATAAAATAAGCGTAAGACGAACGCGAAATTAATTCATTTCTAGTGGAGGTCCTGCGGACAGTATCACTCTAAGTTTAAGCGAAGCTGGCTCATGCTGGCGTATAGCTGTGAGGGGGGATTGCCTTGAACAAAAACGATGAGGTTGAGTATTGTAATCTGGAATTACGCTTTGATAGACAGCATATTCAGGACCTTATAAAAGATTTGATCCAAGAAGGCTATTCCCTTTACTGGAGCGAGAACGAAAGTATCTTTGTTATTTCGGTACGTACCGGCCGCAAGCTGGTGAAGCTGCGCTTTCAACGGATCAAGGATGGTTATAAGCTGGTGGGGGACTATATGATCCGCGATGCACGCCTTTCCGAATGGATGGAGAAATTGATCGGTGACATGCGCGGACACGCCATCGTTAAGCGTTTTCGTGACCGCCAGATTATTATTGAGAACATTTTATTCGGTGAAGTGATTCGTCTGGTAGAGATATCAGGGTATCAACAGCGTGTGCTGTATCAGAAGGGGCCGTTGCTTTCGGATCTGGAGCTAACGAAGCTCTACTACTCTGTAGAGGGAGAGGAACGAATTCTCCAATGTAGGGTGGATGTTGACGAACAGCTGGATCGGCTGAATGAGGCACTGAAGGTGAAGGATCAGGTGCTTGTAGATGAATGTACAAGAAAGCTTACCTTTTTGACTAAAGAATTAGGTATGCTGGAATGGTGAGATAATGGGCAATAGACGCAATCAGAGGCACCCTGAAAAATTAGGGTGTCTTAGTTTTGAGACAAAATTTACTCGCAGGGGTTCACTTCTGCTGCTAAATACGTTAATATAGTCATTGTGATACAATCTTCTTGACTTTTAGGTGTTTGTCAATGAAATTGATCTCATTTTGCAGTCTGACTTTGCTGTCTCTGACAAAGGGTGGTATTCTTAAATATAAGCAAGTATAAGCCTATGTCATACTTAGCTTATATTTTGACGAGAAACGGGTATCGTCCCCGGTAAAGGACGGTGAAGCCGTTTCTTCTTGTGCTGCGAGAAATGGATTTCACAAAAATATAGGGTGCAAAGGGTGGAGGACCAGATGGCAAAACAACAAATCGGCGTCATTGGCTTAGCGGTAATGGGCAAGAATTTGGCTCTGAATATCGAGAGCAAAGGCTTTAGCGTTTCAGTATTTAACCGTTCCCCGGAGAAGACACATGATCTTCTTGGCGAAGCGAAAGGTAAGAACCTCACGGGTGCTTTTACCATCGAGGAATTTGTTGAATCACTTGAAACACCGCGTAAAATCCTGATCATGGTTCAAGCGGGTAAAGCAACCGACTCAACGATCGAACAGCTTCTGCCGTTTCTAGATCAAGGTGATATTATTATCGATGGGGGTAACGCCTACTTCCCTGATACGGTTCGTCGCAGCAAAGATCTGGAAGATCAAGGCTTCCGTTTCATCGGTACCGGTGTTTCCGGTGGTGAAGAAGGAGCACTTAAAGGACCTTCTATTATGCCAGGTGGTCAAGAAAGCGCGTATAAGCTTGTAGAACCAATTCTTACGGCGATCTCGGCCAAAGTGGACGGAGAGCCTTGCTGTACATATATCGGACCTGACGGTGCGGGCCACTACGTTAAAATGGTGCACAACGGCATCGAGTATGGCGACATGCAACTGATCTGCGAAGCTTATCAATTGCTCAAGGATGTACTTGGTCTTGATGCTAAAGAACTTCATGATATCTTTGAAGAGTGGAACAAAGGCGAACTCGATAGCTATTTGATCGAGATTACTACAGATATTTTTGCACAATATGATAAAGAAACCGGCAAACCTATGGTTGACGTCATTCTGGATTCTGCAGGTCAAAAAGGGACCGGCAAATGGACAAGCCAAAGCTCGCTTGATCTTGGCGTGCCTTTGTCCATGATTACCGAATCCGTATTCTCACGTTTCCTGTCTGCTATGAAGGATGAGCGCGTAGAAGCAAGTAAAGTTCTGAACGGTCCGACTAACGAGCCATTCCAGGGCGACAAAGCTGAATTTATCGAGAACGTGCGTAAAGCATTGTTCGCGAGCAAAATCGTATCCTATGCGCAAGGCTTCGCACAGCTTCGTGTAGCTTCCGACGAATACGGCTGGAATCTTAAATATGGTGAGCTGGCTAAAATCTGGCGCGGTGGCTGTATTATCCGTTCCCGTTTCCTGCAGAACATCACGGATGCTTATGCGAACAATGCAGAGCTGAAGAACCTGCTGCTCGATCCGTTCTTTAATGACATCATGGGTTCTTACCAAACCGCATGGCGTAAAGTAATTGCCTCAGCTGTAACACTTGGTGTTCCAGTACCAGGCTTTGCAAGTGCTTTGGCCTACTATGACAGCTACCGTACAGCACGTCTGCCAGCGAACCTGCTACAGGCACAACGTGATTATTTCGGAGCTCACACCTTTAAACGTGTGGACAAAGAAGGCGTCTTCCACCACAACTGGTTGGCAGAGTAACAGTAAATTCATATATTTTGAGATAGCCGCAATCAGCGGCCCGGAAGGCTCCGTGAGAAATAGCGGGCTTTTCGGGTCTTTTTGTTTTTTTGACCCTGTGTTATGATATGACAAATGTCGCGGTTGGAGGGTAGTCATGGCTGGGGATACAGAAGAATTGGAAAGTATGAGCAACATAACCGGGAATAAGAATATCATCTTGGTAGGTATGATGGCTACAGGCAAGACGACAGTTGGTGCTCTTTTGGCTGAAGAATTGGGCTATGATCTGGTCGACGTGGATCAGGTTATTGTTGAGACTGAAGGCAGGAGTATTGCTGAAATCTTCGCAGATGAGGGTGAAGAATACTTCAGGAGTGTAGAATCAAATATACTGAAACGTGTCTTGCAGGCCGAGCGAAGAGTGATTTCGACAGGTGGTGGCGCAGTATTGGCACCGGGGAATACTTCATTAATGCTGGATAAGGGTCTTGTAGTTGCTTTAACAGCAGCGATCGAAGAGATTATTGCCCGTGTTAGCG
Organism: Paenibacillus monticola; assembly: GCF_009664975.1. Lineage (GTDB taxonomy): Bacteria > Bacillota > Bacilli > Paenibacillales > Paenibacillaceae > Paenibacillus_AQ > Paenibacillus_AQ monticola. The sequence goes on along the minus strand of NZ_WJXB01000002.1, from coordinate 319,203 downwards.
TAGATCACAACCGGCCGCTGCTCGCCGGCAACGCGGAAGAACGGGTCAGACACATTATGGAGTCTAGGCGTGAGGCTTACCGTTTCGCGCATTGCACGGTCGATACAACGGGACTAAGTGCGGCACAAGTGTCGCAACATATTTTACTGCATTACCGCGGTTGAGCTTTTAAGTGCATCCGCATGTTATGCTAATCTTCCAGAGTTTCATTCCATTCAATCATTCCGCCGCTTAAGTTAGTGGCTGTGTTATAACCGAACTGCTGCAAATATTCACAGACACGCTGGCTTCGGGCACCGGAGCGGCAAATGAAGATAACCTCGGCATCTGCCGGAATATCCTCAGTACGTTGCGGGATTTCACCCATAGGAATATGCTGTGCACCGGGGATCATTCCCAGGGCGACTTCTTCATCTTCACGAACGTCGATCAGGATAAGGTTCTCGCCTGTCTCGAGACGTAGACGCAGTTCCTGCGCTGTGATTTGGGGGATATCATTCATGGTTGTGACCTCTTTTCCTCAGCAGAATGCTCTAATGATAACACATGTGCAGAATACCCTGTCAAACGAAGCTCTACATATACAGAACGAATATGAGAATACAGATCAGATTTACTGCTGCAGACTATAAGTACTAAGGAGAGTTTATATTATGGACGTTATTGTTAGGCCGACACCAGTACTGCAAGGAGAATTTGGAGCCCTCTCTTCCAAAAATTATACAACGCGCTATCTGCTCGTTGCTGCCTTATCTGAAGGAGTCAGCACGATCTATCACCCGGCTCATAGTGAGGACAGTGATGCCATCCGCCGATGTATAGCGGATCTTGGAGCGGTGCTTACTGAAGATGACGAGAAAATCGTTATTCAAGGTTTCGGACGCCATCCTCGTGATGTAAAGGAATTGAATGTAGGCAATGCAGGCGCGGTTCTACGGTTTCTGATGGCTGTGGCCGCCCTTAGTCCTGAGGTTACGTTCGTGAATACATACCCGGACTCTTTGGGTAAACGGCCGCATGATGACCTGATTACAGCACTGGGTCAGCTTGGAGTGGAAGTGGAGCATAATGTTGGACGTTTGCCGATCACCATCCGAGGCGGTAATCCGACAGGGGGACGAATCACAGTTTCAGGCGCGGTTAGCTCTCAGTATCTTAGTGCTTTACTTTTTCTAACACCCTTGCTGCAGGAGGATAGTGAGATCATCGTTCTTGATGACCTGAAGTCGAAGGTAGTTGTAGGCCAGACATTGGAGGTGCTGGAGCAGGCGGGAATCGTGGTTTACGCCGCTGACGATTATATGTCCTTCAAGGTACCTGGACGCCAAACCTATGCTGCCAAGTCCTATACGGTACAGGGTGATTATCCAGGTTCTGCGGCTGTGCTTGCGGCAGCAGCAGTTACGAAGTCGGATGTGAAGATTCACCGCCTGGCCGAGCATAGCAAGCAGGGAGAAAAAGCGATTGTCGATGTGCTGCGTATGATGGAAGTACCGCTCACCCATCAGGAAGGCACGGTTCATGTGCAGGGGAACGGCAAACTGAAGGCGGTTGAGTTTGACGGAGATGCGGCAACCGATGCGGTATTGGCCATGGTAGCTGCAGCTGTATTTGCCGAAGGAACGTCGCGCTTCTATAATGTGGAGAACCTGCGCTATAAGGAATGCGACCGCATTACCGATTACTTGGCGGAGCTGACTCGTGCAGGGGCCAATGTAGAAGAGCGTCGTGACGAGATTATTGTCCATGGCATGCCGGAGGGCGTTGAAGGTGGTGTTACGATTAATGCACATTATGATCATCGCGTGATTATGGCATTGACCGTTGTGGGTTTGCGCGCCCGGCAACCGTTGGTTATCAAGGACGCTCACCATGTTGCGAAGTCGTACCCACAATTTTTTGACCACTTGCGTGCGCTTGGCGCGAATGTAGAATGGGTAGAATAACAGTACAAATACAATTTAAGGGAAGGTGTTGTTAATATGAGCTTTGAGAACCCTACTCGGGAGCAGATCGGCGATATTCTCGCCTCAGCCGGTAACATCGCAGTTGTAGGTTTGTCCGATAAAACGGACCGCACCTCTTATATGGTCGCAGGTGCTATGCAAAGCCGCGGCTACCGCATCATACCGGTTAATCCAACGGTAGATGGGGATATTCTGGGTGAGAAATGCTATCACACATTAGCAGAAATACCAGAACCGGTTGATATCGTCAACGTGTTCCGCCGCAGTGAATTCTGTGCAGAGGTTGCTCAGGAAGCGGCTGATATCGGTGCACGTGTATTGTGGCTGCAGCAGGGGGTTATCAGCCAGGAAGCCGCTGATATTGCTGCTGAACACGGCATGATTGCGATTATGGACCGCTGCATCAAGGTCGAAGAAGCCATCACCATGCACGGGCGAAGCCGGGCGTGAGAGGTGTAAACTATGATGGAGATGGATCTGCATGAAATCTCCATAAGTAGTTGTAGAAATGATCCATGGCGAATGATATACTTTTGCCAGACGAAGAACGTCCTTGATCGCATGCCTACATTGCGGTTGAGGGCGTTTTTTTTATTTTAAGGGAGGGAATAGGCTTTGGAATTCGATGAAGCACACAACCTATGTATCGAGCAGCATTCGCAGACAAGAACGGGCGAGCGAAAGGGAAGATTACTGAGAGGCCATAATTTCGCTGAGAAGCTCTTCTTGCAGAAAGTTTGGTGGCCGTTATTTGAGTCGCTAGAGCATCTGCATCCGGAATATGAAATATACGACTGGAATCGTAAATCGCAATTTTTGGATTTTGCCTACCTACCGCAGAATGGGGGGCGCTTTGGGATTGAATGCGATGGTTATCAGAGCCATGTGAAAGATATGGACCGTGAGAAATTTAGCTATGCGCTGAATCGGGATACCTTTCTTACAGGCATGGGTTGGCGAATGCTGCATTTTTCTTTTGACGATATTCAGCAACGCCCCGAGGTATGCCGGATGCTGTTGCAGCTGGTATTAGCTCCTTATTTAGCGCGCAAGTCAACGGGTGTCGATCTATTATCATTGTCAGGTGAAAAAGAAGTTCTGCGTTTGGCTTGGCGTCTAGGAAGGGCGATTCGACCTAAGGATGTAGCAGATCATTTTAGTATTAACTTCCGGACAGCCCGCAAATTGCTGCATTCCCTTTGCAAGAAGGGACTTCTGAAACCGGTAAATATAGGAGAGAGGGTGAGATTTTACGAGGTGATGGTGATGCAGCCAGGTCAAACATGGTGATGATGCTGTCGTGAGAGTTGGGAATGAAAAATAAGTTAAATGCACTTCATACAACTAAATTTCAGAAAAAGGATGACTAATTTATTTTAATTGTATTTGATACATTTAAAATATGCCCAAGATAGCTCAAGAGGTAAATTCTTGATTTTTAACTGTATGGAGTGCAACTATTTTACTTTTATTGCTATACAGAAGACTTTTAACTGTACATAATACACTTAACTTTAAGGTATCAAGGAAAATAAGTAGGAGAAGACAGTATAATTGTCATAGCTCAAGAAGAGAATGGTTTTTGAAAATGAACTATTTATTCTTGTCATATTCTTTTGACAAAAACTCCCGCAGCGCTTACCATTCAATATAGTATGAAAGGAGAGGGTCACCTTGAATTGGCTCGGATCATTGCAGCAGTTGGGCAGAGCCATTATGCTTCCTACCATGGTATTGCCAGCGGCAGCCATTCTGCTAAGTCTGGGCAGCTTACCGTGGTCTGCATGGGGACTTTCTTCGGTATCCGAAGTGGCAACTTACGCGGGGCAGGGTATTTTTTACTTTATGCCTTATTTGTTCGCGGTCGGGGTAGCATGGGGATTGTCCAATCAGGCCGGACCGGCTGGACTTGCAGCATTGGCAGGGATGTTCACTTACGATCGGATCGTTACCAATATGGGAGACGGACATATCCAGCCTGCGACTTTAATAGGTATTATGCTCGGAATAGTCGCTGGTGTTGCTCATAACCGATTTAAACATATCAAGCTTCCGGAGGCGATCCAGTTTTTTGGAGGGTCTCGTTTTGTTTTGCTATTTATGGGCTTGTTTTCGGCGCTGTTTGCCTGGATAATGCTGGGTGTGGCACCGCTGCTGCAGAACGTTTTGGATGTCCTGTTTCAGGACATTTTATTGACAGGTGGGTTTGGTGTTTTTGTATATGGGGTATTGTACAGAGTGTTGACCGCTTTTGGTCTGCATCACATTCTCAATAATGTATTTTGGTTTCAAATGGGTACCTTTACTACTCCTGATGGAAGTGCTGTTGTTCAGGGGGATTTGCCGCGTTTTTTTGCCGGAGACCCTACAGCGGGCATTTTTATGGCGGGGCTGTTTCCAATTATGATGTTTGCTCTGCCTGCAATTGCTTTTGCGATTATTCAGGAAGCACGCGAGGATTTGAAGCCAAAGATTAAAAAGACTTTTTTGCGTGCCGCATTAGTCTGCTTCCTGACTGGTGTCTCTGAACAGATTGAGTTTGCTTTCTTGTTCGCTTCACCGCCTTTATTCATTCTGCATACTGTAATGTCCGGTCTTGCCATGGTTCTGACTTACTCGTTGGGAATTCATCATGGGTTCTCCTATTCGGCTGGAGCGATTGATTTTTTTCTTAATCTGCACTTGTCACAGCGGGCTTGGCTGCTGATTCCGATTGGCATTGGCTACGGCATTATTTATTATAATCTGTTTCGCTGGGCAATCCGCCGCTTTCAGATACCGACACCAGGACGTGAAGAAGGATCTGAGCTTGGAGATTGGGCGGGTAATATTCCTTATCAGGCACCACTTGTGTTGGAGGCGCTTGGCGGGAAGGAAAATATTGTTCAGGTTCAGGCTTGTATTACCCGTCTGAGGCTTACCGTGCATAATGACCGTTTAATCGATACAGCTGCGCTTAAGGGACTGGGCTCTGCGGGGATTATTAAGCTTGGCGGAGGTAATGTACAGGTGGTATTTGGAACGTATTCGGAGCTGATCCGTGAGGAGATTAATAAGCTCTTGCTGCGGGACTTGCCGCAGGTACTGTTCAGCTCTCCCGTGCAAGGCAGAATGCTGCGGATTGAGGAAGTGCCGGATCATATTTTTGCTGCGAAGCTAGTGGGTGATGGTGTTGCCTTTCTACCGGAAAAAGGAGAACTTGTCTCCCCGGTATTCGGTAAGGTCATGCATGTGTACCCTACAATGCACGCCGTGGGCATCTCAACGCCTGAAGGGCTGGAAGTGCTTTTACATATAGGTATCGATACTTCGCAGCTTAAGGGGCCGTTTGAGGCGGTTGTGAAGGAAGGGGATAGTGTGGAGCCCGGACAGCTGCTCGTTAGATTTGACTTGGATTTCTTGCGTGAACATGCTGCCTCACTGGCGACACCGATGGTGATTACGAATCCTGACCGAGTAAAATCCTGGAGCTATGCTCCATTTAAAACTGTTAAAAAGGGGCAGTCATCTGTAATGTCTGTTGTATTACATGAAAGTAACGTTGGAGGGATTGAAGCATGATTCAAGGCATAGGCGCCTCAGCAGGTGTTGCCATCGGAAAGGCCTTTGTCTTGCCGAATTGGGAATGGAGTCTGCCGGATACACAAGTGAATGCTGTTGATCTGGCTAAGGAGTTTGAGCGTTTGTACGAAGGTATCCGCACCTCCAAAGACGAAATTGAATTTATCAAGCGGGAATTCAGGGAGATCGTGGGTCCGGAGGAATCAAGCATCTTTGACGCTCATCTGGCTATTCTGGATGATCCGGTGTTTATGAGTGAAATTCGGGGTATTATTGAGCGCCAGTACAAGGCTGCGGAAGTGGCTGTCAAGGAAGCAATAGATCACTTTGTGGCGATGTTCGATCTGCTGGACGATGAATATATGAAGGAGCGGGCGGTGGATATCAAGGATGTCGGCAACCGTCTGCTAAAGCATCTGCTAGGTGCACCGGAGGTTATTTTACCATCCGATACACAGCCGTATATTCTGGTAGCGAAGGAGCTTTCTCCTTCCCAGTTAGCTCATTTGAACCCAGCTTATGTTCTTGGAATCGTGACTATGATGGGTGGGAAAACCTCTCATTCGTCTATAATGGCTCGAGCCCTAGGCATTCCACTTGTAGCAGGCCTTGAGAATAAGCTGGAGAATCCGATTCAGACCGGGGACATGCTCGTCCTGGACGGCGAGACTGGGGCAGTGCAACTGCATCCTGATGAGACAACAGTCATGAAATTTGCATCCATGCGTGATAAGCAGCATAAAAAGAGAGAACAGCTGGAACAACTCGCTACAGTGGAGGCCATCACCAAAGACGGGGTTGCCTTGAGACTGGTAGGCAATATCAGCTCGGTCAAGGAACTGAACTTGGCACAGAAGTATGGAGCGGAAGGTGTTGGACTGTTTCGTACGGAGTTTCTATATATGGATCGCAATACTTTTCCTACGGAAGAAGAGCAGTTTGAGGTGTACAAGCTCGTCGCTGAGAAGGTTGGCAGCAGCACCGTAGTTATCCGGACGCTCGACATTGGGGGAGACAAGCATCTGGATTATTTCCAGCTACCGGAGGAGCAGAACCCGTTCCTGGGCTATCGTGCTATCCGGATCAGCTTGGATCGTAAGGATATGTTCAAGACCCAACTGACCGCGATCGTGCGGGCCAGTGCATACGGTAATGTGAAGATGATGTTCCCGATGATTTCTTCTGTAGATGAAGTTCAGGCAGCTAAAGCAATGCTGGATGAGGTCAAGGAAGAGCTGGAACAGCGAGGTATTCCCTTTAATCGGGATATGCCTGTGGGGATCATGATCGAAGTTCCAGCAGCGGTTATGATTGCTGATCTTCTGGCTGAAGAAGTGGATTTTTTCAGTATTGGTACAAATGATTTGGTGCAATATGTACTGGCTGTAGACCGGATGAATGAACAAATCGCTCATATGTACCATCCCTATCATCCGGCAGTTTTACGAATGATCCGTATGACCGTTGAAGCAGCGCGGAATGCAGGAATCGATGTTAGTGTCTGCGGTGAAATGGCTGCCGATGAGCGTTCTTTGCCACTCTGGCTAGAGCTTGGAATTAGTGAGCTAAGTATGTCGCCACAGGCGCTGCTGAGAGTGAAACATCGCGCGCTGAACACTGTAGCTTCCGATGCCAGAAGAGTTGCAGTAGCTTGCTTCCGCAATCGTACAAGCTCTGAGACGGAAGAGCAGCTGGGTGCCTTTTCTCAGAGAAGTGGGGCTACGCTGGGTGCCAGCGGGGAGTCCAAGGAAAAAACTTCTTAAACTTCTAAACCGCAAAGAGTTCTTACAACATTCACATAAGAAGGCTCGGCACACTTGCCGGGCCTTTTGCATTTCTCACTAGTATTACAAATCATTACAAAAAAACAAAACCGTTTGCCTGTCAGCACAGTCAATAAATAGAGAATAAGAAAAGCTGGTTTGTTTCTGGAAGGAAGCAGGGAGGGCCAATAGGTAATGGACAATATTATAAGGGGCGAGGCGCTGCTTGCCAGCGAAGAGGAGCTCTTCTTCGAACGGGTATCGTTACAAAAAAGGAAACTGTATGGGATCGCCTACAGCTATCTTCGGAGTGAATCTGATGCACTGGAAGTTCTGCAGGAGGCTACCTGCAGAGCATGGATTAAACGCAAAAGCCTGAAAGACCCCGAGCGGTTTACTCCTTGGATCATTCGAATTGTGATCAATTGCTGCAATGATGAATTGAAACGCAGAAAGCGGAACGGAGCCACAGAGCCTGCTCGGTATGACAACGAAATGATGGAGATGAGAAGTGACCTCAGACTGGATATGGAAAAGGCATTAGAAGGAGTTAAACCGAAGTATCGCCAGGTACTTGTATTGAAGTATTACAGGGATATGACTGTGGTTGAAATTGCCGAGGTACTTACTAAACCAGAGGGTACAATCAAGACCTGGCTGAACAAAGGTTTGAAGCAGCTGAGGAACAAGATGAAAGGGAAGGGGGATCTGTATCATGGTTGAACCAGATGTGAATCCGCTTAAGGAACATCTCCAGTATATTTCAGTTGAAGCTGAAAAAGTACTGGATGTACAGCTGGATACAGCCATCCGCCGCGGCATTGAGCAAGGTCAACGCAGGCGGATTTCCCAACACAGGGGATCTGTTGTAATGCTGTTAGCAGCTTTAGCAGTAGCTTTATTCATTATTGTTCCTTGGGCTTACCAAAATGCGAAACCCGAAAGAGCGCAGCTCCCTCCGAAGAGCTGGGGAGAATTGGAGCTATTTCGTCCAATTGTCGAAAATAATATGACCCTGAAATCGGCGCTTGATATGGGACTAGTAACGCAAGTGAAAAGTTCATCGCCGGAAGTTAAGGGGTTTCAGTGGACAATTAACGGTGTGCTCACAGATCGCCGAGGAATGTTTGTGCTATACACCGTACAGAACAATACTCAGCAAAAGAAGCATATTCAGGCGCTCCATTTCACAGATACTCCTGAAATTAATAAGAACGGAGGATACGGTGCTTCAGGAAGCTATTCTGAGGAGGATGGCTCACCTGGAGTGACACTTAGGTATGCACAAATCACTTGGAACGACTATCTTGAAAAACTGCCGAAGGAGCTGGCAATGACGTTAACCCTCGTCCCTGACTCTGGCACAGCCACAGCCACAGCCACAAGCGTAAATAATACAATTGAACTGAACACGGTTATTAAACTGGATCAAGTTGATAGTTATTTCGAAGGGCAGATCGTTGAACTACAGAAGAGTATGTCCATTGCAGGTCAAAAGATCAACATAAACAAAGCATATATAGGGCCGACAGGGATTTATGTGGAGGGAGACTATGACGGCAGAAATACCATGAAAATATTTGATGTGATAAAACCAAGATTGTTACTGGGCAAAGGAAAAGATCAATCAGAGGTCTACAGCTTTGCCGGACCTTCGATGAATGGAGCGATAACAAATGTGTATCACAATGATAACAGACAACCGGATGCTCCCATCCGACTTATAATTGATGGAATCGCTGCCCTGGACAAATCAAAGCAGGAATTTGTTATTGATACTGAGAAGTTGGAGCTGATTAAAGCACCCGATGAAAGGCTGAGTATTTCCCCTCAGATGTCAGTTGCTGTTCCTGGAGAACTGATTCTTACTTATTTCCAACCTCGCGAGGACACAGGCGAATCTGCTCACAACGCAGTAGTTATTTATAACAATTTTACAGATGGGGAGGGGAGTGGACACTTCATGGACAGTAGTAAAGGAACAACATCATACCTTGCTGCCACGCGTGAACAGGCAAATGGGACTTCCATAGATTATTATTTTAAATATCCTACGGAGTCTTTGCCGCAGCCGCTAACATTTAAACTAGAAGGCCATCCAAAGGATGTTCTGGAAGCAGGCTCTCTTCAGATCAGGTAACAGGCAGGATTATTATTAAATATCAAAAAAAGCCTCTCTTGTCTCACGCGAATACCGTGATCTCAAGAGAGGCTCTTTTCCACATTAATAAATATTGTATCGGTACTTATTCCCCCGCAAGAGCATCGCAGAAGGCTTTGCCATAAGGCGGGAGATCCGGTGGGCGGCGGGCAGAGATAATGTGTCCATCTGTGACGACGGCTTCGTCTTTCCAGATCGCTCCGGCATTTTCCATATCATCACGGATACCAGGAGTGGAGGTAACAGTAACACCCTCCAATATTTTGGCGGAAATCAGCACCCATCCTGCGTGGCAGATTTGGCCGATAGGTTTCTTGGCCGTATTGAAATCCTGCACCAGCTTCAGTACTGCGCTATAGCGGCGAATTTTATCAGGCGCCCATCCACCAGGAACTAAGATGCCATCATAATCTGCGGCATTAAGCTCATCCCACGAATACTCTGCCTTGGCGGGTACACCGTATTTACCTACATAAGTTTTATCTTTTTCGAGTCCTGCCAGATGAACCTCGGCACCTTCTTCTCTAACCCGGTACACGGGGTACCAGAGCTCCAAATCCTCAAATTCATCGTCTACGAGTGCGATGACCTTTTTGCCGGCTAGTCTCATCCTGTGCAACTCCCTTCGATTAACAACATTTTTTCATTGTATCAAATTTAAAATATGAAGTCATCCTTGGGAAAATAATGCTTTGAATTTTTGGTAAATAAATCATTTTATGCAAATGGGAAGGGTTTTAAAGAGGAGAGGTCGAATATAGCCCTTGAAAAGGCTAGCTAACGAATACTAATAAATATCATGCTTGAGGTGTGAGAAATGAATAGAGAAAATTTAATGAAGAAGTCATGTGATTGCGGTGGTGTCATGACCATACATATACATACGCTGATCTATAGCACAAGAGTGAGAATTAATCATGTTCCGGTATACACTTGCCAGGAGTGTGCTCGTTATGAACCACTGCCTTGCATCAAACGAGATCTGGGGAAGTTAATTGGAGAACTAGAGGAGTCTTGGACAAGAAGGTCTGTTTCTTTTGCAGAAAGAAATGAATGGGCCAGTGTTCTGAAGGAAACTTTCTCCGGCTTTATTACAGGTGGTATTCCAGAACTCGACGAAGCCATTCGGAAGTCCATACAGGGCCGTATTGATTTATTACTTGATGTGTATAGGTTCGCAGGTGATTGTGCAGATCGGAAATGGATGGAAGACACAGGGAATAGACTGTCTCAGTTGACCTATCAATCCGCAGAAAGTGCCAAATGAAAGATTTTTCTGCAAAAACAATGAAAATCTTTCACGAATGTTGGATTTTTCACTCACTTTTTGTTACGATAGAAAGAAGATACAGTATTGTTGCAAAGAGGATGGAAACCATTGCTAGAATTGGAAACTAGAAATGGGCAAAACCTCGATTTCGGAGTACGACTTCAACCTTGAAAGAAATTTTGAAAGGAAAATGAAGCGTTATCATTGCACAATTGTACAAAGTGTCGTATCATAATTTTAATTAGACGAACGATAAAATTTATCGCAATGGAGAGAGTAATTTGACGGTAACCATTTACGATGTAGCTCGAGAAGCAGGCGTATCTATGGCTACGGTATCACGGGTTGTGAATAATAACCCGAACGTGAAACCGCAGACTCGGAAGAAAGTTTTTGAAGCGATTGAACGTTTGGGCTATCGTCCAAATGCCGTGGCGAGAGGACTCGCCAGTAAGAAAACGACAACCGTTGGGGTTGTCATTCCAGATATTTCAAACTCGATTTTTGCGGAAATTGCGCGTGGGATTGAAGATATCGCCAATATGTACCACTACAACATTATTTTGTGTAATGCCGATAAGCGTAAAGAGAAGGAAATTCGTGTTATTAATACTCTTTTGGAGAAACAGGTGGACGGGCTGCTCTTCATGGGCGGAACAGTAACGCAAGAGCATATTCAGGCTTTTCAGACTTCTTCAGTGCCAATTGTATTATGTGCTACAAGTGATGAACAGGGGAATTATCCTTCTGTTGATATCGATCACGAAACGGCTGCTTTTGATGCTGTGAATACATTGATTCGTCACGGCCACCGTGAGATCGCGATGATTAGCGGTACGTTGCAGGATCCTGCGAATGGCTATGCACGGTTCCATGGATACAAGAAAGCGCTTGAAGCGGCTGGAATTGAGTATCAAGAGGATCTGGTACGGATTGGTAACTATCGTTACGAATCCGGTGTTGAAGCTATGAAGTATTTCCTCGGTCTGAAGCATAAGCCGACAGCCATTTTTGCCGCAACAGATGAGATGGCGATTGGCGCTATCCATAGTATTCAGGATGAAGGTCTGAAGGTTCCGGATGATTTCTCAATTATTAGTGTGGATAACATTCGTATGGCTTCCATGGTTCGTCCGTTGCTTACTACTGTAGCACAGCCTATGTATGATTTGGGTGCGGTAGCCATGAGACTTTTGACGAAGCTGATGAAGAAAGAAACCGTTGAGAATCCGCGTGTTATTTTGCCGCATGAGACGATTCTGCGTTTGTCCGTAAATCATTTGAATAAGTAAGTGAGCATTTAATAAATGTTCGGCAGAAAGCTCCTTATGGAGCTTTTTATGCTTTTTATATAGTAAATAAATGGGGAGCGTTGTATATATGCCTGAAATTATTGGTTTGATAGGTGCGATGGATGAAGAAATCAGGCTGCTGCTGGAGGGGATGGAGGATAGGGAGACAGTGGTCAAAGCAGGAATCAATTATTATACCGGAACCCTATTCGGCAAGTCTGTTGTGCTCTGCAAATGCGGGGTGGGTAAAGTGAATGCGGCGGTAACCACACAAATTCTGCTCGACACGTTCGGGGCTTCCCAGGTACTATTCACGGGTGTTGCAGGAGCGGTGCACCCTGAATTAAACATCGGGGATATTGTCATATCGTCCAGCTGTATGCAGCATGATATGGACGTCACAGCACTTGGATATCCAAGAGGCATCATTCCTTATCAGGAGGTATCCTCATTTTGTGCAAATCCGGCTTTAGTGCTGCTCGCTGAGCAGGCTTGCGTAGAACTTAAACAGAAGTATTTGATCGGCAAGGTGCTCTCCGGGGATCAGTTTATCGCTAATGCTGATGTTGTTGCCGAACTAAAAGAACAGTTGGATGGAGCCTGTGCCGAGATGGAAGGGGCGGCAGTTGCGCAGGTATGTTATATGTATGACACTCCTTTTGTGGTGATTCGTTCCATGTCAGACAAGGCAGATGGCTCTGCACATGTGAATTTCCGAGAATTTACAGTAGAAGCATCAGAGCGCTCTCATGCGATTTTGGAATACATGCTGAAGGCGTTGTAATCAATCCTTTGTGAACGTTCAATACATAAAGCGTTGTCTGAAGCGCACTCTGTCGAAGGTCTCTTGTGAAGATAAGGGTACCTCTTGGCCAATACGAACCATCAGGCAGTTGGCAGGGTGTGAACAGATTTCCGGATCGTCAGTAGCGTACCAGACCATATCCACCGTCTTCATTAACTTCTCCATCATTTGGCGATAAGCCCAGACATCGAGCCCACTTCCGCGCAGATCCCAATGCCAATAATATTCTGTAGTGAACACAATGCAATTCTCCAGCTGTTTCTGCTCAAAAGAGGTGGAAATGAGCAGCCTTCCTAGTCCCATCCCCCTATAGTCATCAGCTACTTCTATTGCGCCCAGCTCAATAAGATCCTCCATCCCCCCTTGCGACCATAGTTCAAGCTCATCCGGATAATGAAAAGTGACATAGCCTACAATGGTTTGGTTCTCAGTTGCCGCGATTACACGCCCTTCAGGCAGCCTAGCGATCTCTATAAGGGCTTCCAACTGTTCATGGGGACTACGAAAGGCATCAAGGTCTTTATGCATGCTAAGGCCCTCCAGAGTCTCAGGAGAACGCGGACCGCTCACCGTAATTGTTCGATCGGCATATCCGAGGGTATGAGATATGGGGATTTTATAATGATCCATGGCCAAGCTCCCTTCAGTCTGCATAAATTATGGAATGTAAACGCTTCCTGTGATATACTGATTTGGACATAAAAAATTCACATTAAGCGTATTGACATCATTAATTAAGAGAAGAGTCTCACCCTTAGAGCTTAAATCATAAAAGTAAGGGAGGCAAGAGTGATGGGGCAAGTCCATAGCGAAATTTTGCCGAGCCGTGGCGTGAGCTCAAATATGCCTGATTACGCGCAGGCTGTAACCCATTTTGAATGGGAGGATGTAGAGCGAAGTTTCTCTTGGTATGAAACCGGCAAGGTGAATATGGCCTACGAGGCAGTCGATCGTCATGTCCATGAAGGACGGGGGGAGAGAACTGCCCTGCTTTACAGTGATGCTGTACGGGAAGAATCCTTTACATTTGCCGATCTGCGGGAGAGATCGAATCAGTTCGGAAATGTATTGCGTAAATATGGCATCGGCAAGGGAGATCGGGTATTTATATTTATGCCGCGCCAGCCTGAGCTCTATTTCAGTCTACTAGGTATTCTGAAAGTCGGTGCTGTAGCAGGACCTTTGTTTGAGGCATTCATGGAGTCGGCAGTCAAGGATCGGTTGGAGGATAGTGGGGCAGTAGCGCTGGTGACGACACCTGAGTTGCTGCATCGGGTAAAGCGTGACGAATTGCCCAATCTGCGCCACATTTTTCTGGTGGGTGGTGTTTCGGAGCCGACACAGGGAACCTTTGGATATGAAGAAGAAATGGCCGCAGCCTCAACAGAGTTGGATTTGGAATGGCTGGGTTTGGACGATGGTCTAATTATGCATTATACAAGCGGTTCGACAGGAAAACCCAAAGGTGTCTACCATGTGCAAAGAGCCATGATTCAACATTATTATACCGGTAAAATAGTACTGGATCTGCAGCCAGATGATATTTACTGGTGTACAGCAGACCCTGGATGGGTTACAGGAACCTCCTACGGGATCTTTGCCCCCTGGCTGAATGGAGTGACCAATGTAGTTAGAGGCGGTCGCTTTAGCCCTCAGGACTGGTATAAGACGATTAAGCGTAATGCAGTGACTGTATGGTATAGCGCTCCGACCGCATTCCGCATGTTAATGGGAGCAGGGGAGAGCAGCCTGGAGGGAACTGACTTGAGCAGCCTGCGCCACGTGCTGTCTGTGGGTGAGCCGCTTAACCCTGAAGTAGTGCGTTGGGGAGAAAAAGTATACCACCAGCGTATCCACGATACATGGTGGATGACGGAGACGGGTGCACAGCTGATCTGCAATTATCCAGGGATGGATATCAAACCAGGCTCTATGGGTCGTCCGTTGCCTGGCATCCAAGCCGCTATTCTGGATGATCGCGGCAATGTTCTGCCACCTTACTCGATGGGCAATCTGGCAATCCGAACGCCATGGCCCTCCATGATGAGTACCATTTGGAACAACCCGGCAAAGTATGAGGAATACTTTCGTATTTCCGGATGGTATATTTCTGGGGATTCAGCCTATATGGATGAAGAGGGGTATTTCTGGTTCCAGGGACGAATCGATGATGTTATCAATTCCTCCGGTGAACGTATCGGTCCCTTTGAGGTGGAGAGCAAGCTGGTGGAGCATCCGGCTGTTGCTGAGGCTGGGGTAATCGGTAAACCCGATGCTATTCGGGGGGAGATCATCAAGGCCTTCATATCTTTGCGGGAGGGGTATCTTCCAACGGCTGCATTAAAAGAAGAAATCGCTGCTTTTGTCAAAGCAGGACTATCCGCGCACGCAGCCCCTCGGGAGATTGAATTCAAGGATAAGCTGCCCAAGACTCGTTCAGGCAAAATTATGCGCCGGGTACTAAAAGCATGGGAGCTGCATCTCCCAGCTGGAGATTTATCGACCATTGAGGATTAGGCTTAGAATATCAGCAAAACGTAATGGATTAAAAGCCAAAAACCAGCAAGTCTCTAATAATCGGAGCATTGCTGGTTTTTGGCATTTTTGCAGTTTGTAATAATGCGGGCAATTTTAGATTTACAAAAAACTACTTACTCTTTTTGGCTTTTCCAGTATTACCTGCAGCATTCTCTGCAGAATTAGTGTTGGCTGGTGTATTTCCACCGTTTGTTGTTGAATCTGTGGTTTCTGCAGGCGACACTATGATCATTCCAGGATCTTCTGGAACTCCTTCTGGAATGATCTCAGTTTCAGGTATCGGCGTTATCTCAGGCAGCACTTCTGGACTTGGTGTAACCTCCGGTGTCGGCGTAGCCCCGCCAGCTACACTGCCCGATGCTGTCTCATGACCGGCCACATCCACGGCATTCACATAAAAGGTAGCATTGACACTGGAAGGTGTGCCAGGTTTGAATACCAAAGTCTCACCTGCCATTAGAACAGCCTGTTTCTGGAAAGCTCCACCGTTTAAGGAACGGTATAATCTGTAACCGACGACATCAGATGAACCGCTTGGCGTGAAGCTGATTACAGCTTTGCCAGTGCTATAGGACACGTTGATGTTGCCTGGCGCGGTTGGGGCTGTACCATCATCCACACGTGGATCAACCTCTGTAGGATAATCGCTCTTCGCATCAGCGGGCATATAATACGCTATCGATTCATGCTCTTTCATGGCAGGGAAAGCAGCCATCAGCTCTTTGACCAGATCCTGAATCGGCTTTTCGCGCTTGACCACAATTTGTTCCTTCAGGAAATCTTCGGGTGTTCCCTCTAACGGAATGTAATTGACGCCATTATAAGTAATATACTTAGCTTTGGAGATACCGTCATCACTATCCTTAGGTACATATTTTACATTAAAAAGGTCTGTGGTAAATTTGTCAGTCAGTTCGGTGGGCAGCTTGCCGCTATAGGCGGACACTGTCTTTTTGACAATGCCTTCAGGTTGTGTGAATTTCTTCGTCACAAAGATCGCCGGCTGTTTATCAATAACTGCATTCATAACCTTAGCCCATAAAGTCTGAGCCTGATGTTTCTGAGTATCACCCTGAAGGGTATTGATCTGTTCTTTATAACCCACCCACATACCAAGTGTGACGTCTGGGGTGTAGCCCATAAACCAGACATCTCCATAGTTCTGGGTTGAGCCAGTTTTGCCGACGATGGGAACATCGCTGAAATGTTTGTATTTGCTTTTGACTACACTGGCGGTGCCTTCCGTAATTACGGTACGCAGCATGTCAGTCATCAGAAAAGCTGTCTGTTTGGAGAATACCTGTTCAGGATTCACCTTATGCTGGTACACGATTTTCCCTTCAGAATCCACGATCTTGTCAATCATGTAGGCATCATTAAAGGCGCCTTGATTGCCGATTGCAGAGTAGGCATTAGTTAATTCTTCGACAGATACGCCGTAACGTAGTCCACCGATAACTCCTGTCTTGGCATTGTAA
This sequence comes from Paenibacillus monticola, assembly GCF_009664975.1. Classification (GTDB taxonomy): domain Bacteria; phylum Bacillota; class Bacilli; order Paenibacillales; family Paenibacillaceae; genus Paenibacillus_AQ; species Paenibacillus_AQ monticola. The sequence goes on along the minus strand of NZ_WJXB01000002.1, from coordinate 302,368 downwards.
TCATCATCTGTAATCGTTGTAATTCCCAGCTTCTTGGCAAAAGCCCATGAATTATCTATGCCAACTTTCTCATTAAACAGCTTAAGTGCAGGCAAATTTAGTGATTTGTTAAGCGCATAACGGGCAGTGACTAGACCCTGATAGCGATTATTGGCATTTTTGGGGATGTGGAAGCCTTTGGTTCCATCCTTTAGAATAATGGGTGCATCATCCAGAATCCCGGCAGGCTGAATTAAACCAGCATCAAGGGCAGGTAAATAGGCAGCGATTGGCTTCATGGTTGAGCCGGGCTGACGGACCATTTGGGTTGCGTAGTTCATCTGCTCAATTTTAAAGTCGCGACCCTCGATCATCCCAAGAATAGCCCCGGTTTTGTTGTCGATCATAATGCCTGCTGTCTGTTCCTTGCCTCTGGCTTTGCTGTCTTTTGTAAAGTTATTACTGTCTTCCGAGATGCTGTGCATGGCACTATAAACTTTCTTGTCAATAGTGGTGTAGACCCGGTAACCACCGGTCATTAACTGCTGCCGTGCTTCCTCTAGACGAGCCGCACTGTCATCGGAACTATCAGTAGTAGCAACAGTATTATCTGTACTAACAGCACTCGCGGCACCTGTCACAACAGCTTTCTCGTTGTTCAGGGTCAGAAGAATCTCTGCTGCTTTGCGTTCTGTTTCGAGCATCAGGTAAGGATAGGTAGCATAAGCCTTCTTCGTGTACGGTGCTAGAGAGCCTTTGATATCGAAAGCGAGAGCGTCGTCATATTGGGAGGTAGTGATTTTATTCTCCTCCAGCATCCGACGGAGTACAAGCTGCTGCCGCTCCAGGGCTCTGTTGAATGCCGTTTCATTGAACTCGCCCAGTCCGTTGAAGGCGGAATAAGCGGATGGCAGCTGGGGTAGACCTGCTAAATATGCAGCTTGGGCTATATTCAGTTTATCCAGATTATCCTGACCGAATATTCCCTTGGATGCTGCTTTGATCCCAAATAAGTTGTAGCCGTTAGAGCCGTTCCCAAAGGGAACTTTGTTCAGATAGGCTGTTAGAATTTCTTGTTTGGATAAGAAGCGTTCAAGTCTCAGTGATAATAAAATCTCCTTCACCTTACGGTCTTCCGTCCGGTCCAGACTAAGGAATACACGTCTTGCGAGCTGTTGGGTAAGCGTACTGCCCCCGGTCTGAACAGACTCGTTCAGCAGCTTTTGCTTGACGGCACGTAAAGTACCCTTGAAATCTACGCCATTGTGCTCATAGAAATTATTGTCCTCTATTGCAAGAACTGCATCAATGATAAGCTGGGGGATATTATTGTATTCAATGAGCCTGCGGTCTTCTTCAGTACGGAGCTGGCCGATAGGGCTTCCATCACGGAAATAAGCGAATCCGGTGATAGAGTTCTGGCTAATTTGCTGTTGAATGAATTGCTCGGAGCGGACAGGGTCTTCCTTCACTATAGAAGTGACGTAACCTGCCACAGCACCACTGGCAAACAGAATGCCCAGTATGCTAAGAATAAACATCCACTTGACTACAGAGCCGAACCTGCGGAACCAGGATCTACGGGGTGGATGCTTTTTTACGGTTTTCTTTTTGATCTCCTCAACCATCGACGATAATCCTCCTTTTAACGGAATTATTATAGCACAATTTGGCGATTTTGAATGCGCTTATACTTGAGAACAAGTTTTTCGCAAGGATTTGACTTTTGAAATGTGCTTGTGATATAAATAGATTCAATTGGATATCAAAAAAGCGCAGAAAGACATCAGTAGAAGGTAAGCTTTGTATTATCAGAGAGTCGGTGGGTGGTGCGAACCGATAACAAGCCCCTTTGAATTACAGTCTGGAGCTGTCTGGAGGAACAACAAGCATACTTTGCCTGTTAAGTAGTCCGGGACCGGGTGCAATCCCGTTATATGTAATGAAGTGAAAGTCCTTTGCAGCGCTAACATGCATAGCAGGGATTTTAATTAGGGTGGTACCGCGAGTCTATTTCTCGTCCCTTGGGATGAGAAATAGACTCTTTTTGTCGTGGTGGCACAGTTATCCATATATACACTTAGAGGAGGAACAAAAGTATGAAATGGGAAGAATTATCGGACGTTCAACAGCAGGAAGTGGAGCATCAGCTGGAAGTCATATCACGTGGTGTCGTGGAGATTGTGCCGGAAGAAGAACTGAAACGCAAAGTCATCAAATCTGTAGTTACGGGTGTACCCCTTAATGTGAAGCTGGGGCTTGATCCATCAGCGCCGGACATCCATGTCGGTCATACCGTTGTTATGCATAAATTACGCCAGTTTCAGGAGCTGGGTCATCAAGTGCAGCTTATTATTGGGGATTTCACCGGACGTATCGGCGATCCTACAGGTAAGTCGGAGACGCGCAAGCAATTGACGGAAGAAGATGTACAGCGTAATGCTGAAACCTACAAGAAACAGATCTATAAGATATTGGACCCCAATAAAACGAAGGTGTTTTACAACTCGGAATGGCTCAGCCCGATGACCTTTGCTGAAGTTGTAACCTTGTCCGCTAAAGTTACAGTGGCACGTATGATGGAACGCGATGATTTCACGAAGCGCTTTCAGGGCGGACTGCCGATCAGTATTCATGAGTTTTTCTATCCATTGATGCAAGGGATGGATTCTGTTGCCTTGAAGAGTGATGTGGAGCTTGGCGGAACAGACCAAAAGTTTAATCTGCTGATGGGGCGTACACTACAGAAGGAATATGGTGTGGACACGCAAGCTACGATCATGACACCTTTGCTTGAAGGTCTTGACGGCGTACAGAAGATGAGCAAGAGCCTTGGCAACTATATTGGTATCGATGAAGAGCCGAACGAAATCTATGGCAAAGCGATGTCGGTACCTGATGAACTGATGCTTAAGTACTACGAGCTGGCTACTGATATCAGCAATCGTGAGCTTGTGGTTCTGAAAGAAGCGCTGCAAGAGGGCGTAACGCATCCCAGAGATGCCAAAATGCAACTGGCACACACATTTGTGCGCATGTATCATGGTGTTCCTGCGGCGGATGCTGCACAGCAGCATTTCGTCACTGTATTCCAGCAGCGTGCGCTGCCGGATGATATCGAGATCTTTGCCGTTCCTGCCGCAGAGCTGGAGGATGGCACGATCAAGCTTGTCAAGCTGCTCACTCTGCTAGGATTTGCAGGCTCCAATGGGGAGGCCAAGCGCAGTATCCAGCAGGGTTCGGTTAAGCTGAACGAAGTGAAGCTGGAGGACCCTAATGCGGACTTGACGCCTCAAGAGGGCGATATCTTACAAGTAGGCAAGCGGAAGTTCGCTAAGCTAACGTTGTCATAAGGCTTAATCATATAATTTGGCATTAAAAAACAGCAAGTCTCCAGTAAAGTGAGACTTGCTGTTTAGCATTTACAGCCTTAGATTTTCTTGAAGGCTGTAAATATCAACAAAAAATCCCCCGGAAAATCCGGGGGATTTAATCATACTCGCTATAAGCGAGATATTAACGGTTGTAGAATTCGACGATTTGTTTCTCATCGATGTCTTGGGACAGCTCGGAACGTTCTGGCAAACGGATATATTTACCTTCGAATGATCCATCAGCATATTCCAAGTAAGCTGGAAGGTGTGAACGGTTTTCAAGAGCTTCTTTGATTGAACCCATAGCGCGGCTTCTTTCACGAAGTCCGATAACGTCGCCCAAGCTTACACGGTAAGAAGCGATATCGACTTTTTTGCCGTTAACAGTTACGTGACCGTGGGATACCAACTGACGTGAACCAGCACGGGAGTTAGCAAAACCAAGACGGTAAACGAGGTTATCCAAGCGGCTTTCAAGCAAGAACATAAAGTTTTCGCCGGCAATACCTTGGATCTTTTGTGCTTTAGTGAAAAGAGTCTTAAACTGCTTTTCGCCCAAACCGTACATGTGACGAAGTTTTTGTTTCTCCATCAACTGCATTCCGTAGTTACTTACTTTTCTGCGTTGGTTAGCTCCGTGTTGTCCTGGTGGAAAAGGACGTTTAAGATCTTTTCCTGTACCGCTAAGGGAAATACCTAGACGGCGGCTGAGTTTGAATTTCGGTCCTGTGTAACGTGCCATATTATAATAGACTCCTTTTTAATTGTAATTTCAATTGAATTAGGCTCTATTGTGCCGCTTTTCGTATCCGTGAATAGCAATTAACATGCTCTCACACTGTCAGGAAAGTTCAGCCGCTGTCCTGATAGTAACGAATTGCGTGAGGGTGACACAACGTTACGCCATGTAAGACTGGTTACAGTCTTGTTCAACAATAAATATTATATGAAAACAACAGTCAATGTCAAGCGTATCTTAAAAGAGTTTTTGTCAATCTTTGTCGTTAGTTCTTAGGTCCTAAAAAAAATCCCGGAAATGAGGAAAATATAATGCATTACAGGAGGAAAGAGAGTAAAATATAGCTAATTAGATGTTATCGGAAAAAGAGATTTTAATTTTAGGTGCAAAGGGGATCCTCTTTATGTCAGAACAGGAAGCATACGGTCTTAAAGACAGTCGTATGCTGTTACAGGACACTATGCAGTCAGGCGGAGATTCTGATGATCCCGCCGCGTGGCTCAGGGAAACGGACATTGTATCCTATGACTTCCCTTATGCAGCCAACCTGATTGCAGATAGCTTCATTGAATGGCAAGGAGAACTTAATGCTCTTCCGTTTACGAAGAATTGGGAGTGGTGTGTTCTAGACGCCGAAGGTAGATGGATAGACCAGATAAAAGACAGGCAAGAGCAGTGGAGACCGCAATGGGAAGAGGCCGCAGCTGTAAGTGTGAGCTCCGGCAAAATGCATGCGATGCAGTTCTTAGTTGAGGACCGAGATGTGAATTTTTTTACAATACCTATGTTCACACGCAACCACAGAGAGATCTTTGCTTTGCTCGGCTGTGCAATGTCTACAGAACAATATGAGCAGGGTGGAAAGCATACCGCTGAAGCCATGGCGTTACATTTCCATACTTGCTTCTACCGCAGGTTTGAGCATGTGTTTGTATCTGATCTGGCAAATGTTCATTTACATGCCGAGCGGGAGAGCAATCGCCGTTCAATATTATTCCAGATCGTCCAGCGGATGCATGATAATATAGATGTGAATGCCGTACTTACAGAGGTTATAGATAGTATTTCTGCAATGTATCCAGGTGCTCGCTTAGAGCTGTTTATGTCGCAGGATCATCGCAGTTCTAATCCGCAGGTTAAACCGCTTCCATTACTCTGGACAAAAAACGATGTGTGCGCAAGAGCGTTTAAAGATGGCCGAGTTGCGATAGAAACAAGCCTAGAGGACAGTCACGTTGTGGAGATTGGTCTTCCACTTGGTGGGAAACAGGGAGTTTATGGTGTATTCCATATGATTATGGATAATCAGGTCTTCTCAGACATGGATTTGCAATTTCTCTCCATGGTGGCTGATACGGCTGGTACAGCTTTCGAGAATGCAAAGCTATATGAGCGCTCCAACCAGTTAATCCGCGAGTTACGCATGAGCAATGAACTAACGCAGCGTCTGAACAAGAGCTTGCGTTTGGGGGAAATTTTTCAGTTTGCTTTTGAAGAACTGCTCGAAATGTTTGAGGCGGATTATTGCTGTATTGTACACATGAATGAGGAAAAAGGCGGCCTTGAGGTGATCGCCTGTAACCATCAGCCTTTACTCCACGAAATATTAAAGGATGGACAAGGACTCGGTGGGAAGGTGTATGCCACAGGGGAACCGCTAATATTGTCAGACTACATAAATAATAATGCCACGGCTTCACGGTTGATGGATTCGACAGATTCGCAGTCACTAATTGCTACACCACTAAATGTGGGTGGAGAAGTGCGAGGGGCTATTATGCTTGCCCATCGAGATGCTCATTACTTCTCCTATGACAATTACAGGCTCCTGCAAGCCATGGCAGGTCATATTGGGCTTGCTGTTGGCAATGCACGTTTACATGCGGAAGTACGGCGTCTCGCGAACCGAGACACTCTGACAGGTTTGTTTGCGCGTCATTATCTGGATGAAATGATTAAGGAAAGACAAAATACAGATTTCTGTGGTTCCTTGATAGTAGTAGATATAGACCAGTTCAAAGCAGTAAATGATACCTACGGCCATCAAAAAGGCGATAAGATTTTAAAACAGGTCAGCGAGATTGTGAAGTCATCCATTCGTCAAGGAGATATTGCCGCCAGGTGGGGCGGTGAGGAATTAGCTGTATATTTACCACAGCTTGGCGTACAGCAGTCAGTATTAGTCGCTGAACGGATTCGTGAACGGGTGATGGGGGAGACAGAGCCAAGGGTCACTGTATCCTGCGGAATTGCTGAATGGAGCTGGACGGATGAGCGGGTAAGTGTAGAAACGCTGTTCTACCGGGCAGATATGGCGCTGTATGAAGCAAAGAACAATGGACGCAACCTGGTCATTGTTGACAATAAGACAATTAATGCATTTTGAGGAATCCGCTGGGCATGAGCCTTGAGGGTTCTTTTTTTTGGAAATCTAAAAATTTATTTGTTTCTTATTGAATCTTATAACCCAGTATAAGTCCCGGCTGAAGGGATAACCTATAGTAGGTTATTTAATCAGTCCGGGAAAGGCATGAGGGCAATGGGCGAGATGTTATTCTTTAAAAGGTTTATATGTGTAATGATAATGATTAATGGCGTGGTTTGCAGTAGTTGCAGCGTAATTAAAGACAAGCCCGCTAAGGAGGATTTGGCCTTGGCTCTATCGGGTGTGACAGGAAGCGATGCACTTAGCTTTGAAGGAGCAGCCACGCTGTTACGTGAGGGGAAAGCAGTTCCGGAAACAACGCTATATTACGGTGGTAAAGTCGAAAATCATAACAAGGTAAGTTTATATACGCTTCTGCCCGATAAGAGTCCATCCCTACCTGCGGCCACTAGCGACATCAAAGAACTTGTGAAGAGACCGACAGTGGCATTGTCCTATTATAGTAAACTGGAGAAAAAAGAAGGCAAATGGAAGCTTCTATCGGCCGCCCCCTCGTCTGGAGAGGATAACCCGCTGCCTGCCCTCAACCCGCTGCACCAGCTTGAAGAGCTGGAGGTGATGGATAAGGTGGTGACTGAAGAAATGGGTGCTGCAAGAGGCACAAGGGTGCTGCGAATTGAACTGACCTCTGCACAGGCGCGAGATCAGCTGTCTACCGATCTGGAACGAGAGATGATGGACCTGCGTCCCGTTCTCAAGGATCAGAATCCGAAGACGAATGAGAAGGATTTGAAAGTGAATGAGGCTTTATTGACCTTGTGGGAGAAGAAGAACAGTGAACTTCAAAAGAAGCTTGAGCAAGCCGAAATATCTGCAGTTTATCATGTGACTGTGGACACGAAACGTAATTTGCCCAAACGCCTCACTTGGAAAAGAACGGTGAATTATAGTGGGGAAAAAACTGACACTGAGACCTATGTGATGGAGGTTGATTTCTATGGTTATCGTTGATGTTCCTTGGTCAAGTTTATACAATATCTTGTGCTCTAGCGTGTTATAATAGTAGGGCATTTTATTTACACATATGAGGAAGGAAGAGAAAGAAAAATGATGGATCCCCGAATTCAGAAGCTAGCGAAGAATCTTGTGAGCTACTCTGTAAACGTTCAACCTGGCGAGAATGTGCTCGTCGAAATGATCGGCAGTGAGAGAGATTTAATTAAAGCAGTTGTGGAGGAGATCGGTAAAGCTGGCGGCCATGCTTTTGTACAGCTAACAGACCGGACCGTCCTACGCAGCATGCTGAAATATGCAACACGCGAAAGTCTTCAGACATGGGCGGAAATAGACTTAAATCGCATGAAGCAAATGGATGGTTATATTGGTATTCGTGCAGGGGAGAATGTGAATGATCTGTCCGATATCCCGGAAGAGAACATGAAGCTGTATAATTCTCTTTACTCGCACCCTGTACATAGTGAGCAGCGCGTCAAGCATACTAAATGGGTTGTTTTACGTTATCCTAATGCAAGTATGGCACAGCTTGCCAATGTCAGTACGGAAGCCTTTGAGGACTTCTACTTCCAAGTGTGCAATCTGGATTATGCCAAGATGGATAGAGCTCAGGATGCATTGGCGGATCTTATGAGACGAACAGACAAGGTACACATTTCCGGGACAGGTACAGATATTACTTTCTCCATTAAGGGGATTGGCGCTGAGAAATGCTCCGGGCAGAAGAATATTCCGGATGGAGAGGTCTACAGTGCGCCTATCCGCGATTCTGTGAACGGAACCATTAGTTATAATGCCGCAACTCTGTACAATGGTATAACCTTTGAAAATGTGAAATTCACTTTTGAGAACGGTAAAATAGTTGAAGCCTCCAGCAACGACACGGTGCGGCTGAATGATATTCTAGATTCGGATGACGGTGCCCGTCATATTGGCGAGTTTGCGATTGGCTTTAATCCTTACATCCTACACCCGATGAAGGATATTTTGTTCGATGAGAAAATCGCCGGAAGCTTACATTTTACACCAGGCCAGGCTTATGAAGAGACTGACAATGGCAACCGTTCTTCGATTCACTGGGATCTGGTGCTGATTCAACGTCCGGAATATGGTGGCGGAGAAATCTATTTTGATGATATCCTAATCCGTAAAGACGGCCTATTTGTAATCCCTGAATTGGAAGGTCTGAATCCCGAAAACCTGAAATAAAATGTAAAAATAAGAAAACTCCTTGCGTGAGTAAGCGGATTCAATGTATCATGGAATTGATTACAAATGACTTAAGTTTCATAATCAAGTTGCGGAGGGATTCATATGTCCAGTAACAATGCGGCAATCGTCGATATTGCTCAAACGGCAAGTCAGTTCAATTCATCTATCGTTCTTCAAGCGGAAAACAAGTACATTGATGTTAAGAGTATTCTTGGTTTGTTCACTACATTGGTATCAAGCCAGAGCTACGAACTTCATGTTCATGGAGCAGATGCTGAAGAAGCTAAGAAGGCAATGAGCGAAGTATTTGCGAAACATGGTTTAAACTTTACAGTAGTAGCAGAGTAATTATTTGTTACTAGAAAGCGTCCTGCCGGTTTGCGGCGGGGCGTTTTTTAAAATATAATAAATTATAGGGTTCACAATATATATGAAAGTAAATGCTTCTGTAAACTGAATTGTTGTATTGATATGAGATTTCGACTAATATTAAATAAACTAGCAATAACAGCTGAAACTTTTGGACATGGGGGGGAAATGTATGACTTCATCAGATTTGCAGGAACAGATTAATCTAAGAGCGATCACTCTTCTACAAGAAGATGCCGATAAAATTGAGAAGCTTATCGAAGTGCAGATGGAGAATTTGGCGACACGGTACTGCCCTCTCTATGAGGAAGTACTGGATACCCAAATGTACGGTTTCTCCAGACAGGTCGATTTTGCAGTTAGAGTTGGATTAGTGCAAGAACTCACTGGGAAATTGGTACTGAGCAAACTGGAACGCAATTTGTCGGTTCTTTATGAAGCACTGAACAACAAGGCGAATTCATAGTATTATTTGCATGGCTTAATTCATTTATAAAAAAGCGCACATGAGGACTGTTGAGTCGCTCATGTGCGCTTTTTGCTGTGTTTAAATGCTAAACAAGATAGAAGGAGACTCCAAGAATCAGATAGACAGTCAGCAGCAGCAGCCCCTCATACCAGTTGGTTGCCCCATCTTGAATAATCGACTTGGCAATAAATACGGAGACTGCAATAGCGACAATCTCAATCGTCGTAAACACAATATCCATCGTATTTCCCATGAAATAACTGACAAAGATTAGCACGGGTGCTACGAATAGGGCAATCTGCAGGCTGCTGCCTACAGCGATCTCCACTGCGGCCCCAATCTTATTCTTGGTAGCCAGCATAATCGCCGCGCTATGTTCAGCAGCGTTACCGATAATGGCCACAAGGAATGCACCGACGAACAGTTCACTGAAGCCGAAGCGTTCAGTTAATGTTTCTAATGTGCCGACAAGCCATTCACTGACAAAGGCCACCATAACGGTTGCAGTCACCAGATAGAGGATGGATCTTTTCATGGACCAGGCAGGAGCATGTTCGTTGGGTAATTCTTCTTCTTTGTCCTCCGTAACATCCCCCAAGTATTTCTTGTGTGTAATCATTGAGAAAATAAGCCAGGCAATATAGGAAGCAATGAGCAGTCCCGCTACGATGAGGCTTAACACATCTGTATCTTTCGCTGTAATGGAATGGGTGTTAAAGAACATGGCAGGAACGAACAGAGCAATTACAGCGACGATCATCAGTGAGCCGTTGAGTCCGGCGAGTGTAACGTTGAAATTCTGCACCTTGTACTTCATGCCGCCAGCGAATATACTAAGGCCCAGAACCAGCAGCAAATTACCGATGATAGAGCCGGTGAGACTCGCCTTGACCATATCGAATAGTCCTTCCTTTACCAGGAAGAAAGCGATAATCAGCTCCGCAGCGTTGCCGAAGGTGGCATTAAGAAAGCCTCCTAATCTTTGTCCAGCATAATGGGCTACGCTTTCTGTTGCCCGGCCTAGAAAGCCGGCTACGAAGACGACAGAGACCGCAGACAGGACGAATTGAAGCGTATGATCCCAATTTGCGAAATGTCCAATGGCACTAAGGACAAAGGTGATGACCAGCAGGGCCGGCGAAATCCATTTTTTCAATGTAAAGCACACTCCAGTCTATTTATGTAAGTTGATTTCATAATCAAATATACCCAAATTGTTCCTGAGTGTAAACGAAATTGAGATAAAGTCATTTGCTTTTTAGCCTGTTTTGGAATTACAATAATTAATAATGAGTGTGAGGGGGATATGGCATGGCAGAACAACTTCAACTAGAAATGGGAAATATACGGATTTCAAATGACGTCGTCTCTAAAATTGCCGGATTGGCTGCCTTGGAAACTCCAGGAATTGCAGCCATGTCTGGCGGCTTATCGGAAGGCTGGGCGAAGCGCCTGAGTGGTAAGAATGTGCAGAAGGGTGTTACCGTTGAAGTGGGGCAGCTGGAAGCAGCAGTGGATTTACGTATAATAGTTCTTTACGAAACACCAATTCATGAGGTGTGCCGGATGCTTCAACAAAACGTACGCGAAGCTGTGGAAAGCATGACTGGACTTCACATTGTTGAAGTGAATGTTAAGGTTGAAGGCGTCGCTTTCAAGAATGACGAAATTTCTTAAATCGTAATATAGCTGGTCAACATCATAATAATTACAACAAAGGGTGTCCCTAATCCATTTACTGGATTTGGGGACACCCTTTGTTTCTAAGCGCAACTATAGGCTGGAAATGCCGAGTTTACCGTGCTCGGACTTGTCTGACTGTTGTAACTGATTTAGTTACTTCTTCTTTAGCAGGACGGTTGGTCTCCCTTGAAATGCTCAACATAATGCCCATGGACAACATGCTGACTAGCAGCGAAGAGCCCCCATAGCTGATGAATGGCAGAGTGACACCAGTTAGAGGAATGGTCTTGGTCACACCGCCGATATTAACGAAGGCTTGAATAGCGATGAGTCCCATAATACCAATCCCAACAAGTGTACCGAATGGATCGGTGCATCTAAGGGCGATAAGAATACCTCTCCAGATAAAGTATAGATACAGAAGCAAGAAGATCGCCGTCCCCACAAAACCGAGTTCTTCACCAATTACAGCAAAGATAAAGTCGGTGTAAGGGTAAGGCAGATAGTAGAGCTTCTGGACACTCTGTCCAAAGCCGGAACCCTTAATTCCTCCCTCTCCCAAAGCGGTCAAGGATTGAATGATATTAAAGCCACTGCCTGAAGCATCCTGATAAGGATTCAAGAAGGCATCGAAACGTTCTTGTTTGTAGTCCTGGTTAGCGATCACTGTCTCAGAGACAGGCGATAGGGAGTCGATCGCTCCTTTGGCTCCCAATACGAGTGCCGCCCCCAGTACTAGCAGAGCGACAGAAGCCAGAATGTGCTTCATGCTGGCGCCGCCAGCATAAATCACCAGCCCACTGGTGGCAACTAGAATCAGGCATGAGCCTAAATCCGGCTGCATCATGATCAGTCCGGCTACAATGCCGACTATAACCATTACGGGAATATAACCTGTGCGGAAATCTCTCAGCCGCTCACCTTTTTTGGTGATGAGTGCGGCCAGATATAAGATAATCGATATTTTGGCCAGTTCAGTTGGCTGAATGCCCATGCCTCCAATGCTTAACCAACTCTTGGCACCGTTAATTTTATCGGTGGAAGCTACAAATAATAGGAGGACTAGGGTAATAATAAAGATGGGAGCATACCATTTTTTGAATTTGCTGTAATGAATATTCATCACTGTAAACATAACGAAGCTTCCCAGCACGACCCAGATAATCTGGCGTTTCATAAAATAAAAAGGGTCATAGCTGAATTTCTTACTGGCTAAGGTCAGACTGGAACTGGCACTAAAGACCATAACCAGACCGAAGCCAACAAGCAGCAAGGTCAGAATAAGCAATTGGAAATCGGGCGTTCCTCTTTTGGGCAGGCTGACATTTTTTTTCGTCGTTCCCTTCCCGTTACTCAAACCTCCAACAGCTGTTTCAGCTGAAGAATCCGCTGGGCAGCGATGTCCATAATAGGCTGAGGTACAGGAGACTCATACTCTAGACCGTGTGGATAGGTTGCTTTTCCTAAGTAAACGGCTTCAATCGCAAGCACGGCATCCGACTTCTCCAGTTTACCTTCAACAGCGCGTGTATTAAATCTCAGGAAATAGTCGCCGCCATTCTGCAAATCTTCAATCTTACAGTCGTAAGTGGCGCGATAGTACTCCCATTGCCAGCGAATGAAACCAGCTTTGGCGGCACTCTCATCCAAATAGAAAAGATCGCTTGTTAATCCTACGAGGCCCGTGTTCTCAAAAATCATAGCGCACATATCCCCCTCATGAAGTATAATAGTTCATTCATTCTCCGAATTATGATGTTCTATCTCATGATAGTATGTTTCCAAAGGGAGCGCAAGGCGCAGGATACCCTGTGATACACAGTTTTTTGCGTTTCTGCTACAATAAAAGAAATATAGCTGTACTAGCTGCCGAAGCGGGTTACGTAAGAGAAAGGGATGGAAGAGGTATGGAGAAGTTACCGGTTGAATTACTGCTGCCAGATATGGTGAAATGGCGCCGCCATCTGCATCGACATCCGGAGTTGTCTTATCTGGAGAAGGAGACTTCGGCCTATGTAGCAGATAAGCTGGTTGATTTGGGAATTGAAGTTAAGAGAAGTACTGCCGGATACGGTGTTACAGGGATATTGCGGGGCATGAAGCCGGGAAAGACGGTTGTTCTGCGGGCGGATATGGACGCTTTGCCCATCCTAGAAGAAACACAAAGCGATTATGTTTCGCAAAATGACGGAGCTATGCATGCCTGCGGCCACGATGGTCATACGTCGATGCTGCTGGGCGCAGCGGCGTACTACAGCAGTCGCCGAGATGAACTGGAAGGAGAGATCCGCTTTCTCTTTCAGCCAGCTGAAGAGGTGTGTCCTGGAGGTGCGCTGGGTATGATCGGTGAAGGAGTGCTGGAGAATGCCGATGCCGTGTATGGCCTGCATCTCTGGACTCCGCTTCCGATCGGTACGGTAGGCAGTGCGCCAGGTCCATTAATGGCTTCGGCCGATGAGTTTTTCATTGATATAATCGGCAAAGGCGGACATGCCGGCATGCCGCATCGTACGATCGACAGCATTGTGGCCGGGGCGGCCCTCGTGACACAGCTTCAGAGCATTGTGAGCCGATCTGTTGACCCGCTGCAGCCTGCAGTATTAAGTATAGGGACTATACAAGGCGGGTTCGCCCAGAACGTTGTGGCCGAGCAATGCCGAATAACTGGAACGGTACGGGCTTTCAATGAGGAGACCCGTTATCTGATCCGGCGCAGAATCGAAGAGATCGCTACTTCAATAGCTGGTGCATATGGCACCGAGGTGAAGATAGACTATTTAATGGGATATCCTCCTCTTGTAAATGATGAAAGTGAGTACCAACGCTTTTTCGATGTGGCTCCGCAAGCGCTAGGGGAATCCGTTCAGGTCATCTTAATGGAGAGGCTGATGCCGGCAGAGGATTTTGCTTATTATGTAAAGAGTATCCCAGGCTGCTTTATGTTCGTAGGAGCGGGGAACCCGGATAAAGGGGCTGACTACCCACATCATCACAGCCGATTTGATTTTGACGAGGACGCTATGCTGCATGGAGTGAAGTTACTGATTGCGATGGCGGATTCCTGTCTAAAGGATAAGTAAACGTATAAATTGTTTGGTTTAGGAGAACCTACTTCTGAAACATGGAGATCATGACAGGAGGGTTCAACTTGAAGACGGTTAAAGAGGTTATGACCACCGATACTGTAACGGTTACATTGCAGGATAATATTTTTGAGGCTGCTATCAAAATGAGGGATAATGATACTGGGTTTATTCCAGTAATTGATTCTAACGACAGCAAGCAATTGCTCGGTGTGATTACAGACCGTGATCTTGTTATTAGAGGGTACGCAGACAAGCATGCCGGTTCCACATCGGTGCAGACAATCATGAGTACTGATATTCGTGCCGTCTCAGAAAATACCTCTGTAGATGAAGCTGCAGAGCTTATGGCTGCGGGTCAGATCCGCCGGCTGCCGGTGACAAATGGCAAGAAATTGATCGGGATCGTCTCGATTGGTGATCTCGCGGTGCGTAATATTTTTGCCGATGAGGCTGGAGAAGCGCTGAGTGGAATCTCACAGCAGCATTTGCATTAACAATATGAATGGGTGAAGCTCATGTCCGTGGTTATCCGGGTGTGGGCTTTTTCCTGCTACTCAGCAGCAGCTTGAAATAAAGGTACATAGCTCACTAAGCAAGGAGAGGAATCTATGGACGAAACAGGAGCTTGTATTATTCGCAGAGACCGGACTGTTTTACTGGAATGTGCTCACCCGGGCTTTGAGGCTGCCAGGCAGCTTCTGGCCTCTTTTGCTGAGCTTATAAAAAGCCCACCTGCCTATCACACTTACAGGATCACTCCATTGTCGCTCTGGAATGCCGCAGCGCTTGGTTACAAGGCGGAATATATTATAGCTAGTCTTAGAGCTATTACCCGTTGGGATATACCTGCTGGTGTTATAGAAGAGATTTCACTTCTCATGTCCAGGTATGGCAGATTGACACTGCATGCCCATGAAAGCGAATCTGAGCTGATTACCATCCGCGCGGATACTTCGGAGCAGCTGGATGAATTGGAGAAGCACCCTGGCTTATATGAAGCTGGACTGCGAAGATGCGGACCTGTAGAATGCGTGTGCAACAAAGCCTTCCGCGGTCAACTGAAGCAGGAACTGACAAGACTGGGTTACCCCATTATGGATTATGCAGGCTATCATGAGGGGCAAACTCTTACTATTGCCTGGAAAGTGCCTGAATACAGCCTGAATGACGAGAGAGAAATAGACGTGGAAGCAAGAAGCATCTTTGGCCTTAGAGAATATCAGTTGGAGGCCGTTCAACGTTTTCAGGGGACGGGCGGTACCGGAGGGAGTGGAGTTGTCGTTCTGCCTTGCGGAGCAGGCAAGACGGTTGTAGGCATAGCTGTTCTGGAAAGCCTCCAATGTGAAACACTGATTCTCACCTCAAGCACAACCTCTGTCCGGCAATGGATGAATGAGCTACTGCAGCGGACAAATCTGAAAGGTGAGGCGATCGGTGAGTACTCTGGTGAGAAAAGACAGGTGCGGCCGGTGACCGTAGCCACCTATCAGATTTTGACCCATCGTCGTACGAAGGGTGGTCCCTTTGTTCATATGAATTTGTTCAACGAACGAAACTGGGGTCTCATCATCTATGATGAAGTTCATTTGCTGCCGGCACCGGTATTCAGGGCCACTGCGGATATTCAGGCTACACGCCGTCTAGGGCTTACAGCTACTCTTGTCAGAGAGGATGGCCGGGAAGAAGATGTGTTCTCCTTAATCGGACCTAAACGCTACGATCTGCCCTGGAAGGTACTGGAGAAGCAGGGCTGGATCGCCACCGTCGAGTGTATAGAGATGACTGTGCCTATGAATCTGGGGTTAAGGCGAAAATATATGTATGCAGAGAACAAAGAAAAGTTCCGTCTAGCCGCTGGGAACCCTGGCAAAATCGATGTTGTGTTACAGCTACTGGAAGCACATCGCGGTTCCTCCGTTCTAGTGATTGGTCAGTATCTGGACCAACTGAGCCAATTGGCTGAAACCATCGATGCGCCTTTGATCACAGGTAAAACCTCAGAGCAGGTGAGAGGTGAACTATATGCGGCTTTTAATGCTAGGAGATTGCAAGTGCTGATCGTATCTAAAGTGGCCAATTTTGCGCTGGACTTGCCGGATGCTTCGGTTGCCATAGAAGTCTCGGGTGCCTTTGGCTCACGACAGGAGGAAGCCCAGCGGTTAGGACGCATTCTGCGCCCGAAGCCGGGGGAGAATAAGGCGTATTTTTATACGCTGGTGACCGGAGACAGCCGTGAACAAGATTTTGCTTGGCGCCGCAGGATGTTTCTGACGGAACAAGGCTACCAGTACGAGGTGAGAATTGTGGAACCAAGTGAGGAGGAGGGCATCCTTTGAAACAGCTTACACAGGAAGCACACGAGGTATTAAGACGGATCTGTATAGCCTATGCAGCGAAACCTTTTGAAGCAGGGAAGGAAGAACGGCTGCGGCCGCCCAATCTTTGTCGCGCAGAGCAGCGGCTTGCCATAAATGAATTATTAAATGCCGGTATGCTGGAAGTAAGGCAGAATATATGGGGTGAGAAGCTCTATCAAATCCCAGTGGAACGGCTACCCTTGCTTCAAGGTGGCTTTTTTTCGTATCATCCGCAGTTTATAGAAGGGCATGAAGTAAAGCTGACTATGGAGGCAGGTACGGGGTTGACCGGAGATTTATTTCGGGCGCTTCTGTATATTGCGCGGGAAGGGCTGCCCTTAACATCTAAAGGTAGCATTCACAAAAGGAATATAGGTCGTCTGACCGCACGGCTGTCTTGTCAAGAAAGTCATCTCCAGGGACTGTTCATTTCATCTTCTTATCTAGAAATATATCCAGCACCCACGGCAGTAATAGTGGATTTAATGCTGTATCTCGGTCTTATAAGTGAGCATGGTGCAGCGTATGAACTGGAGATGGAAGCCTTGCAGCAGTGGTTTAATCTTCCGGAGTCAGGGATGGCAGCGATTCTGTATACTATCGTAATTAATCGCTATGGAAGCTCTGAGCCAGCTGATCAGCATTTCCGGTACCTGATATCCAGCTCTCAATTCCAGCCGCAAAAGTGGACAGCACTTTCAAAGATACTGGACTGGATGGTGGCTAACCAGTTGGCCGCAGCGGAGACCCGTGCGGAGTTGGAATTGTCCAGTTTGGCCTGGTTGCGAATCATGGCTGGCTTTGGTTGGTGTGAACTCGGCGATGAACCGAATGGGGGGCTCTGTTTCCGCTGGAGCGCAGCGAAGCCTCGACTGATTGATGAAACCAGTGATTTCCATGACTTAAATGTTCAAGTACCCTCCCCAACCCCAATGTTTATTGTGCAGCCGGATTTTGAGGTGCTGGTTCCACCGGAGGTGCCTTATGCTATCCGCTGGACCTTGGCCGGCTGTGCCGAACTGCTGCAAAGTGATATCTTGTGGAGCTTCCGTCTGACCCGTGAGCGACTGGAATCCGCTGCCGAGCAAGGAATATCGCCGGAGGAAGCTATTTCCTGGCTAAATGCTCATGCTTTGGGCCAACTCCCTGCAGAGGTGGAATACGCTCTGAAGCAATGGGGCAGAGGATTCGGCCGGACGTTGTTGGCAGAGGTTATTCTGCTTTCTTGCCGCAGTGAGGAAGACGGGAATGCCATAGCTGCCCATCCTCGGCTGCAGGAGAACCTCATTCGCCTTGGCCCCTGTCACTTTAGTGTAAAGGCGGAAGGTCTAGAGCAGGTGCGCAGGGAGTTGACCGCGGCCGGTATGGCCCCGCCCCGCTCTATTACTGGGCGGGAGGAGGTGACTGCGGCAGATAAAGTATTTTTTTACCAGCGCAGTTCAGAGTCTCCAACGGTATATACCCTACCAATATCGCATTCCAAGCGGGGACTCTTCTGCACAGGAAGCCCTGATCATTATCAGCAACCTGCGCTGCTAAAATCACAAGAGGAGAGTTTGCCGGGAATTGAGAGTGTGACGACGATTTGGAGCAAAGAATGGCGTCATTATCACAGTACAACTGCGCAGAAGATTATGGAACAGGGACTAAGCTGGGGCATTAAGGTTCATCTGTCCCTTCAGGGAGAGAATTGTGATTTCATTCCTTTGCAGGTAAGTGGTAACCCGTGGAGAGTGCGAGGGAATAAGTTGTCGCTCACAACAGAGGAAGTCGAGGAAATAGAGCTTACTACAGAGGATTGGAAGGAGATGAGGCTCGTTATTCCCAGCGCCTGGAGAAATTCCTCTTCTGCTTGAGCAACTGGTTATGTTATGATAAGAAAGTCTAATGCCAAGGGCAGAACACTAACTAAAGAAGAGAGTTGAAGTTCATGAGCGTAGCGGAAATGAATACGGTCGATATGGCCGAAGTGCTGACATACGCCTATGAATTAGGCGACATGATTAATCAATCCGCAGAAGTGTCGGATTACCTATACTGGAAAGGGCGAGTTGATGCGAACCCCGAAATTCAGACGATGATTAAACGGCTTCAAAGCAAGAAGGAGCTGTTCGAGGAGACGCAGCGGTTTGGACACTTTCACCCGAACTATCACTCGGCCAAAGACGAGGTTTCAGCTGTAGAAACAGAGATGGAGCAGTTCGAAGAGGTTATCCGCTTCAAGCAGG
Source organism: Paenibacillus monticola (assembly GCF_009664975.1). GTDB lineage: Bacteria > Bacillota > Bacilli > Paenibacillales > Paenibacillaceae > Paenibacillus_AQ > Paenibacillus_AQ monticola. Next base: position 283,472 of record NZ_WJXB01000002.1, on the reverse strand, counting down.
CGGAGAAGACACTGGACGATATCCTGTTCTCCATGTCAGAAACCATTGCTTTTTCAGTATCGGAGAACATTAAGGTTCCAAGTAATAATCCTTCGCCTAAAGGCGGATGCGGCAGCGGTGGCTCATGCTCTTGCGGATAAGCTGCTCCTAGTAGTTAGAGAAAGAAAGGCGGATTAGCTTATGTTTGCGGAACGCACAGGATATATCATTTGGGTTAGTGACGTCAAGGCGGCGCGCAATCTGGAGAAATACGGAACATTGCATTATGTTTCCCGGAAGATGCATTACGCGGTTATGTACGTGAATGCAGAACGTGCCGAGGAAGTAATGAAGAATGTCCGCAGACTCTCTTATGTGCGCAAGATTGAAAGATCTTACCGCAACGAAATAAAGACAGAGTACACCAGCAACGGACCGGACAAGACACAATATTACGGTTTATAAAGTATAAATAAGGGGTAAGGGGCTGTCTCCAAGTAGAATTTTTTGCGAATGAGATAGCTTCTTGCACTTTGAAGCTGTAAAAGCTAACAAAAACGAGTCAGTCTCCAGGTTACTGGAGACTGACTCGTTTTTGTTTTCGATCCATAATTGGCCTTCGAGAGTCACTCAAAGCAGGAGACGCCGGTACAACGGTTGTTCTTCGGTTGGCAAAATACACTTTCCGCTTCAGTCATTCTGCTCCTTTTGAGAGGGTTAGTGTGATTTTAGAGGATTGTAGAAACTTTTTCTACTCAAAGCAGCGGAGAGGACGGAACGATTGTGGAAAAGCGTTAGCGGTCGCCTTGCTCTCCGGATTTTCACCGCTAAGGGAAATAAATAAAATCTGGAGAGCACAGCGATTGGAACAACGGTCCGTTCGCGGAGCGTCCACATCGAGTATCAAGCCGATCTTACTCAATTTTATCGCGCGTTAATATTTCTTGTGTATGCTGGGGGAGAGAGTGGCAGAATCTCAAGATAATAGGCCTATTGGGAGAGAGAATGGACAAACAATTGCAGATGTATAAGAAAATATTCGTGCTCCCTCAATACCTTCAACATCTGAATGGTAGAATGCGGAGCGAATTCAAAGAGCTGAAGAGACTGGACGAGCTATTGAACATTGTGGATAAAGGATTGCTAGATACTTACTTCCAGCCGATCCTTCAACTGCAGAGCGGGCTAACGATCGGACATGAGGCGCTGAACAGACCTCCAGTTACCCCGCAGTTTCCAACAACAGAGCAATTTTATGAGTTCGCTGGACGAACCGAACAGATGTTCAGATTTGAGAAATACTGCCGCCGGATGTCGCTCACTCGTTATGTGGAGAGACTGCCCAAATCGGCGACTGGTGAAGACAAGCTTATTTTTATAAATGTGCATCCCGGCGTGCTGGATGATTCACGACACAAAAGCGGAGAAACGCTGGAGCTTCTAAGAGAGCTCGGAGTATCTCCCTCCCGCGTGGTCTTCGAGCTGACGGAGCGGCAAGCCGTACATGACTACGTAAGCTTTGAGCGGGTGTTATCCCATTATCGTGAGCAGGGCTTCCGGATCGCGGTTGACGATGCGGGTTCTGGTTATAACAGTCTGAAGACCTTGGTGTATTTAAAACCGGAATTTATTAAGCTGGACAAGTCTCTGATTCGTGGGATTGGCGGCAATTCAGAGCAGCAGGAATTGCTTGAACTGATTAAAGAGTACGCTGCACGTGCAGCAACGAAGGTGATTGCCGAGGGTATCGAGACGGTAGAGGAGCTTTCTTTTTTACAGAAGGCAGGTATTGATTATGGTCAGGGTTATGCTCTGGGCAGGCCTATCTTTCGACCGCAGGATGGATCTATCAAACAGAGTGGTATGAATTAGAGCGTTATTTTACAGGGTGTACAAGTCACGCAGGAAGGGGTTATGAGCATGCTTCTCCAAATCGGAGAGATTGCGGAGCAAATTCCGCAAATCCCCCCCAACAGCAAATGCGAATTCGTAGATCATATTTTTAAAAGCAATCCTCAACTTCAGGGAGTGGTCGTCTCAGACAACGGCTATCCGGTCGCGCTTATTATGCGAATAAGGTTCTATCAGCAGATTGGGACCTTGTATGGGTTTACCCTGTTTATGGGGAGATCTGTAGAGTTGTTAATGGATAAGGACCCGCTTGTAGTTCCGTACAAAACACCTATTACTGAGGTGAGCAAGCTTGCAATGAACCGGAAGGAGGAGAACTTGTATGACTACGTGATTGTTACGCATGAGGATCAGTTCTTTGGCACCGTAAGCGTGCGCGATCTGCTGCTGAATTTTGCCGAGATACAAGCGCTGGCTGCGAGCTTCCTGAATCCGTTAACGGGGCTGCCGGGAAATCTGAGCATCAATGAATATTTGGTCAAGTCGCTGCTTCAGGATCAATTCAGTGTGTTATATATTGACCTTGACCATTTCAAAGCGTACAACGATACTTATGGATTTAAAGAGGGTGACCGGATGATTCAGTCCACAGCAGAGATATTAAAGCATTGCACACTGCGGCTGGGTGGGTTTCTGGGGCACATCGGTGGAGATGATTTCATTGTTTTTCTGAGCGATTATAACTATTTGGAAAGCTGTGAGACCATGCTTAGGGAATTCGATGCTGCGATAAAAGGATTTTATCTCGAGCAGCATCTGCAGCAGCAATATGTTCTCACCGAGAGCCGTTCTGGAGCTGTTGAAGAAATTCCGCTGGTCTCTCTGTCCATCGCCGTCGTGACCAATCGATTGCGGAAGTTCGATTCAATAGAGGACATATCCGGAGAAGCGGCACGAATCAAGAAAAGATGCAAAATGATCAAAGGCAGCTGCTACATAGATGATGCAAAACAAGGAAAAGAAAATGAAGGAATAAGAATGGTGACGAGAGGCTGCTAAAGATAAGATATATGACATAATGGAATATTGAAGTTTGTATTATACTTAAAAGTTGATTGTGTGTCATGTAATGTGACTCATCGTAACAATTTCGTTAATGAAATGAGAATTGTGTGGAAACTATATTGACAATTAGCTGCCATTATTTTACGATTGCTTCAAAAGAGCAACATCATGCCAGTTATCGACAAGAGAATATAGCTTAAGGCGAAGACACTTTATGAGCCATGCATACGGAATTACATGCAGGCGGGTAAGGTGTCTTTTTATGAATTAGAAGCATCTATAGGTGGTACATGGGAGGTGAAGGCATAGATTCTGCCAAGTGGATTACCAGTGTAGGTATTGATCTCGGAACCAGCACGACTAAATGTGTATTCAGCAGGCTTAAGATTGAGCGGCGGAATGGTCTATCCATGCTTCCGCAGTTTCATATTACCGACAGGATACTGAGTTATGAAAGTCCAATGCACCAGACCCCTTTTAGGAATGAAACAGAGATCGATATCTCTGCTCTTGAAATCATTATTTCTGGTGAATACCAGAAGGCTGAGCTTCGACCTTCTGATGTGGATACGGGAGCTGTCATTATTACCGGCGAGACGGCGGTGAAGCTAAATGCGGACTCCATAGTCCATGGACTGGCCAAACAAGCAGGAGCATTTGTAGTGGCCGAGGCAGGCGGGGATTTGGAGGCTATTCTGGCCGGAAAAGGTTCGGGAGCAGAAGCCCGATCGATCTTGACGCAGGGAATGGTAGTCAATATAGATATCGGGGGAGGCACAGCGAATGCGGCTTTTTTCGAGCGAGGCAGCTGCAAGAGAACGCTCAATTTCCATATTGGCGGTCGACTTATCATGCTGGACAGTGCGGGGACTATAACTAAAGTATATCCCGCTGTGCAGGATTGGCTGGTTAACGAAGGCTTCCACTTGAATAAAGGGGGAGTCACATCCATGGATGAACTGCGAAAAATCACCCATTGCTGGAGTGAAATGTTGTTCAGTACGCTGATGAATCCGCTTGATTCTGAGAGCTGTCCCCTGATTTATGGAGAGCGGAATGGAGCTTTGACTTCCTCCGAAAATATTGCGGAGGTGTGGATCTCTGGAGGTGTGGGACGATTGATGGAACAGGCTTCGCCTCGCACGATGGAGGAAGCTGCAGGTTATGGAGATATTGGCCCGCTGCTGGCCGAGGCCTTGAAGAAAGCGGGGAGCGCCTATCCATTTCGATTGCAGGTCCCTCCCGGCGCTCAAAGGGCAACTGTTATCGGAGCGGGTGTGCATACTACGGTGTTAAGCGGATCAACCGTGTTTGTGGACCCTCATTTGCTGCCTCTGCACAATATTCCAGTTGTGAAACTGAAATGGCCAGCGGGTGACCTATCGAGGCTGGCTGGAATTCAGCCAGCTGTTGAAGCAGTTTTTGCTGAGGGGATAAGGAAATTTGGCAAGCTCGGTAAACCACCTTTTGCGATCGTACTCCCGGCTGTACCTTATTATTCCTATCCTGTCATCCGCGAAATTGCTGCAGCGATTGTAGACGTAAGCACAGCATCTATGCAGCCAGAGAATCCCGAAATGTTTCTGGTGATTATCTGTGAGGATGATGCAGCTAAAGCGATGGGGAATTGTATTCATGTGTTGAGTGCGGGAAAGCTGCGCTGTATTTGCCTGGATCAGATTAGTGTGGAGCATGGTGATTATATCGACATAGGGAAGCCCGTAGCAGAGGAATGTATTCCAGTTGCTATCAAGACTTTGGTCTTCTCTGCCTTGAGAGAACTTCGCGATAATGAAAGGGAACAATGCTGATGAAACTTACGGTCACCTATCTTGGAGAGAGTTATCGCTTCCATAATCTAAAGGAGCTGTTCGCGAAGGCGAATGAAGAAAAGTCTGGAGATCAGCTCGCTGAAATTGCTGCAGAGAATGCTCGAGAGCGGATGGCAGCCAAGCTTGTGCTCGCTGAGCTTACTTTGGCTGAGATCCGCAACCACCCGCTACTGCCCCCGGAAGAGGACGAGGTAACCCGAGTGATTGAGGAAGGCATTGATGAGGCCATATATGAAAAAATCCGCAACTGGAGTGTAGGAGAGCTCAGGGAACAGCTCCTCTCCCAGGGGGAAGATGAGGTTCGGTCTATTGGCAGGGGACTTAGCAGTGAGATGGCTGCGGCGGTAACAAAGATCATGTCCAATCTGGATCTGATTCAGGCTGCATCCAAATGTGAAGTGCTCAGCCATTGCAACACAACTCTCGGACAGCGGGGAAGGTTAGGCAGCAGAGCGCAGCCCAATCATCCTACAGATGATCTGCAGGGTGTCAGAGCTTCCATTTACGAAGCACTCAGCTACGGAATGGGAGATGCAGTCATCGGCATAAACCCGGTTATCGACACTACGGACAATATCGTTCGACTGTTTCATGAAACGATGGATGTCATTCACAAGTGGGGTGTTCCGACACAGAACAGCGTCCTGGCTCATGTAACGACTCAGATGAGAGCTATCCGCAAAGGGGCTCCAGCAGATCTAATCTTTCAGAGCTTGGCTGGAACAGAGCGTGGGAATGAGTCCTTTGGAGTGAACCTGAGTCTGCTGGAGGAAGCCGATCAGCTGATTCGGGAGGAGGGGACTGCGAAAGGGAGCAACCGCTGGTATTTTGAAACAGGCCAAGGCTCCGAGTTATCCTCAAATGCACATCATGGAATTGACCAGCTCACCCTAGAATCCCGTTGCTATGGACTTGCCAAACGGTTCAAGCCGTTTCTGGTAAATACGGTAGTCGGATTTATAGGGCCTGAATACTTGTATGACAGCAAGCAGGTGATTCGTGCCGGGCTCGAGGATCATTTCATGGGGAAGATCCAGGGGCTGCCGATGGGAGTGGACGTCTGTTATACAAACCACATGAAAGCAGACCAGAATGATATGGATAATTTAGCTGTACTACTGGCTACGGCAGGTGTGAATTTCTTAATAGGCGTCCCGATGGCTGACGATTGCATGCTGAATTATCAATCGCTCAGCTATCATGACATTGCTACCCTAAGGGAATTGTTACGTTTGAAATCCGGGAATGAGTTTAGTGATTGGGCAGAAAAGCTGGGGATATTACAAAATGGGCGACTGACGGCCCTTGCTGGTGATCCTACCCTATTTATGTGAAGGAGGCTCTTAGGAAATGACTTTGCAGCATACAGAGGAATTGGAACAACTCAAGCGTTCAACACCAGCTAGAATTGGCACCGGTAGAGCTGGAAGCCGTCCTACAACCAGAGAACTGCTTAAGCTTCGCTGCGATCATGCGGCGGCAGTCGATACGGTTTATGGCAGGGTCAGCCAGGCATTGCTGGATGAGCTAGGGTTATTTTCAGTAGAGTCGAGTGCGGGTGACAAGGAAATATACCTGAGGCGTCCGGATTTGGGGAGGGTCCTGCCGGAGAGCAGTATTCAGAATATTCGCCTGCGATGTATCCATGAGCCTAAGGTGCAGGTTGTCATCTCGGATGGATTAAGTGCCAATGCCATTGAGCACAACCTCCGGGATGTTTATCCAGCATTATTAGACTCATTGCAGGTACACGGTTTAACGTGCGGAACTCCGTTTTTTGTCCAGAATGGCAGGGTAGGCTGTATGAATGCCATTGGCGATATTCTTCAACCAGAGGTAATTGTATTATTTATCGGAGAGCGTCCAGGACTTCTAACTTCCCATTCCATGAGTGCCTATCTCTGCTACAAGCCCCGTTCGGGAATGACCGATTCCAACCGTATGGTTGTCTCGAATATCCATCAAGGCGGCACTCCACCTGTGGAGGCAGGTGCTCATTTGGGAACCTTGATTGCCAGGATGCTGAAGCAGAAAATTAGCGGTGTTGAACTTCTGCTCTGAAAATACGGATGGAGGTGAAGAAGATGATTCTGGGAATTGTATTTGTAATAGTGCCTTGTGCTGTAATTCTGGGTATAACCGTAACAGTAAACAGGAATATACGAGAATTTGATGAATCCAGCCATGAGAGCTTTTTAGGTTAGGTAGTTAGGGGAGGATAACAATTTTGGAGGGAAGATGACCATTATGAATCAGACTAAGGATGATCAACTACTGCTCGACAAAAAGGAATTGAACAAATTCGGCTATGCCCAGGAGCTGCTGCGAAGCATGGGTGGGTTCTCCAACTTTGCGATATCCTTCTCCATTATTTCAATTCTGACGGGAGCGATTTCCCTATATGGGCATGGTCTAACCTATGGTGGGCCGGGGATGATGGGATATGGTTGGCCACTGGTAGCTTTGTTCGTGCTGCTGATCGCAGCAGCTCTAGCAGAGCTTGCTTCGGCAATTCCTACCGCAGGAGCGCTGTACCACTGGGCGTCCGTCCTTGCCAATAAACGTTGGGGCTGGTATACGGCTTGGATTAATCTGATCGGGCAGATCGGTATCGTCGCAGGCATAGATTATTCCGCAGCCTTGTTCGCCGATCCTCTATTGTCAGACGTATTTGGTTATACCTCTACAGATACAACCATTCTTATTACTTTTGTTGTGATCTTGCTCAGCCACGGGATCTGCAATCATGTTGGCATCCGTATGGTTGCCAAGTTGAATGATTTCTCGGCCTGGTATCATATTATTATCGCCGCTGGTCTGGTGGTTACGCTGGCCTTCTTCACCAAATCTGATCTTCAGCCGGTCAGCTACTTGTTTAAGGTAGGGGAAACCTTCTCCGACAAGCCGTATGCTTTAGCCTTTCTAATTGGGCTCCTGCAAGCGCAGTGGACCTTTACTGGTTATGATGCATCTGCCCATACGATTGAAGAGACGGTTAATCCGCGGATTCGTGCTCCCTGGGGTATCTTCACCTCGGTGGCGTATTCGTTTGTCTTCGGATTTATTATGTTGGCATTTGTGACATTGTCCATTAAGGATGCGGGTGCTGCAACAGCAGCAGATAATGCTTTCATTTATGTGATCAGCGAGGCACTCGGCGGCACCTTTGGCAAGGTGATTCTGTGGTTGATTACACTGGCAATGTGGTTCTGCGGTCTTTCCTCGATTACGTCCTTCTCCAGAATGATGTATGCCTTCTCCAGAATGATGTATGCCTTCTCCAGAGATAAAGGCATGCCGTTTAGTAAGCACTGGGCCGAAATCTCCAAGAAATACCGCACGCCGGCTAAAGCGATCTGGCTGTCCGTGACCCTATCCTTTTTGCTGGCCTTTATCGATTATATAATTAAAATGATCAATCCGGATGCCACCTACGGGACACTTATATTTCTTACCGCAGTCAGTGTGGTTGGTTTGTATGTTGCCTATGGAATTCCAATATTTCTGAAGCTGCTGGCTCAGCGAAAAGGGACGTTCCAACCCAAGCACTTGGGACCGTGGAATCTGGGCAAGTACAGCACCATTATCTCTGTACTTTCGTTAATATGGATCATATTTATCAGTATTGTGATGATGATTCCACCCAATGAGAATGCAGCTTACGCGATGATCGGCATGATGGTTATATTGGTCATAATGGATTTTTCCTATTACCGTAATCATTTTGAAGGGCCCCAAGCTGCTCTTCGAACTTCTAAGGCGGATTTGCAGAAGCGAGAACGTGAACTTGAATTAAGCTCCGGTCTAGGAACTGGCTCGACCACATCCATATAATTGCATACATACTGAATAAATGTGAATTTCCCCTTGCCTGACTTATGGGTAGGGGTATTTTTTGCGGAGGTGCACAAGCTTGTACAACTTTCGGCAATGAGGTAAGATTGACAACAATAAGTGCATGCATACGGTGGGGTGTGATGAGGATGCGTGACCATGGAATGGAATGGCTGGGTACGTTTGAACCCTTCCATATCCTGTTGAATGACTATAGGGTTGCAAATATTGTTATAACGGATTTTGCGAGAAGCCGCTACGTGGAACGGATTAGCGCTGAAAGCCGTACTGACGGAGAAATCGTCGCCTGGATATGGCAATGCTTAAAGCAGAAGCGGATCCAGTCCTATTCGCATAGTGAGCAGAATGCTTACTTGATTGACGAGGATTTGGTGATGATCGCAGAATTCACGGAGCTACCAGGCGAGACGAATCTCTCTGGCTATCCGCTCTACACGTTGACCGTTGTTTCGTTTCTTGGCAAAGTTTCAGTGACTCCCCAACTGCGGGATTTGAAATCTTATTATTCGCTGCTGCGGCACTCACGGCGCTTGAAGTTGATTAAGCGGAGACGCAGACGCAAATAGTATCATCAGTAGTAGGCATGCGGCAGGAAGCTGCATGTCCTTTTATTTATTTCTGGGTAATCAAGTATTGGCCTCAAATAAGGAGTGGCATAAGCATGAACTTTCATCAGCTGCATATATTTTATACCGTTTCAGAGCGGGGAAGCTTCTCAGCAGCAGCCCAAACACTGCATATGACGCAGCCGGCAGTCACGATGCAGGTGCAGGCGCTGGAGGACTATTTTGGAACCAAGCTATTCAACCGCACCACTAAAAAGATTCTGCTATCCGAAGCAGGCCAAATGCTTATGCCTTATGCGCAGCGCAGTATTGAGCTGATGCGTGAGACAGATCAGGCCATGTCAGCTTTTACCCATATGCTGGGGGGACGTCTGCAGCTTGGGGCTAGCTTGACAATCGGCGAGTATGTGCTGCCGCGATTACTGGGTCCTTTTGGCAAGGAATATCCTAATATCTCCATTATGATGAAGGTAATGAATACCTCGCAGATCATGGAGGAGATACATAAGCATCAACTGAACTTTGGCTTGATTGAGGCTCCGGTGACGCACCCTGATATGGTCATTGAACCTGTTATGGGGGATGAGCTAAAGCTGATCGTGCCCCGGGACCACCCGCTTGCGGCTAAACATGAAGTGACCTTGGAAGAGGCGCTGCAGCATCCGTTTATTCTGCGTGAGCAGGGCTCGGGTACGCGCAGCGTCATGGAAGAACAAATACTGGCTAAAGGACTTGACCTGGCGTCTATGCGAATTGTGATGGAGCTGGGCAGTACAGGAGCCGTGAAATCAGCGGTGGAGGCAGGTCTGGGGATTACGATGATTTCGACTTCTTCTGTTAAGCACGAGGTAACGTTGGGGCTTCTGAAAATAGTGAATATCTCAGACGCGTCCTTAAAAAGACAGTTTTACGCCATCCATCTGAAGTCCACATTGCTGCCGATCTCAGCCGTAACGTTTCTTACGTTTTTGCGCCAGCATTCTCTGGATAGCTTATGAAGATATTATTGAGTGGAGAAAAGGTTGTGCTACGCGACATTACGGAAGCTGACATCCGCAAATTGTATTACTACTATCATGAAGCTGATGATCGGGAGCATTTGAACTGGAATGGGCCCTATAAGCCCCTGAGTTCTGTGAGTTATGAAGAGTTCGCTATAGAATATCGGGAAGATGTCGAACTTACGAATTCAGATGCACCAAGCCGTTGTCTGATGGTCGAGATAGACGGTGAACTAAAAGGTAAGGTAGGCCGATATTGGGTCGCTAAAGAAACCAACTGGTTCGAGATCGGAATTGTTATTTGTGACTCGCGTTATTGGTCAGGGGGATATGGTACAGAAGCTTTCCGGATGTGGATGGAATATTTATTTGAATCTATGGATACTGTTCGGCTCGGAATAGGCACATGGTCCGGTAATGTAAGAATGATGAAGCTGGCAGCAAAATGCGGTATGGTAGAAGAGGCGCGTGTTCGTAAAGCGCGAATTGTTCGCGGCCAGTATTATGATGCGATCAAGATGGGCATTCTCCGCGGGGAATGGGAGTTAGCTCAGAACTTATAAATTAGGGAATGGGTGGAATGAATGGAGAAGGAAATAGATCAATCCGTGCGATGTGACCTGCATACACATACACAAGCTTCGGACGGAATGCTGCCACCAGCGGACAATGTTCGCATTGCGGCTGAGAAAGGTCTTGCGGCTGTAGCCATTACGGATCATGATACCGTTGCAGGTATTGCCGAAGCGCAAGAAGCCGGAAGAAAATATGGGATTACGGTAGTCCCTGGTGTTGAAATCAGCACACGTGCAGGCGGCAAGGATATCCATGTACTTGGTTATTATATGGATACTACCAATGCTCTATTTCTGTCCCGACTCGAAGGGCTGAGAGATACCCGTTCACAGCGGAATGAAGAAATTGTCCGCAAATTACAGAATCTGGGTATTGATATTACTCTGGAAAAAGTTATAGCAGGTATGGGACGTGAGCTGAAGCCGGATGAGAGTGTTGGGCGGCCACATATCGCAGATGAACTGGTGCGGCTGGGAGCAGCGACAGACATGCGGGACGCTTTTAACAAGTATCTGGCTGAAGGCGCTGCGGCTTTCGTATTGCCACCACGCATTACGCCGGAGGAAGCCTGTCAATGGATTATTGAAGCCGGAGGCGCTCCGGTATTGGCACATCCCGGTTTATACGGGGATGATGAACTAGTGCGAGGCATACTTGAACGGAGTGCATTGCGGGGAATTGAGGTCTATCATTCGGATCACGGACCTGCCGAGGAAGAAAGATATCTTCTTATGGCTGCGGAATATGGCCTTATCGTTACCGGAGGCTCGGACTTTCACGGTGCGCGTCAAGGTGTGATTTTCCACGGGGATATCGGTAGTGTAACGGTCTCAGCCGATGTGCTGGAGAAATTAAAGTAATCCTAACTCAAAAACCTCCAAACCTTTGACGTTCTCATCAGAGGTTTGGAGGTTTTTTAATATTTTTGTGGATTTAGTTTTTTAAAATATTCGGAAGACTCTTAATCCGATCCTCATCCGGGGTGACGAACAAAGTCTTTTGATGATCGTAGATCACAAACCCCGGTTTGGAGCCACTCGGTTTGCGTACATGGCGAATCAGGGTGCAGTCTACCGGTACGCTGCTCGATTGTTTGGCTTGACTGTAGTAGGCAGCAAGCTGAGCGGCTTCTTCCAACGTAGCATCACCGAACTCCTCGCTGCGAATGACAACATGCGAGCCTGGAATGTCCTTGGTATGCAGCCAGGTATCATTTGGAGAAGCGAGTCGATTGGTGACGTATTCGTTCTGCAGATTGTTTTTGCCGACATAGATGTCAACACCTTCGGATGAAGTAAACACCTGCAGGGTAGGACGGGCCGCAGCTTTTTTCTTCTTTTTACCTTTTTTGCTGCGATCACGCAAATATCCTTGACCCACAAGCTCATCGCGGATTTCCTCAATATCATTCAAAGAGGCGTGGGCAAGCTGCTGCTGCAGACTTTCCATATAGGCGATTTCCTCATGCGTTTTGATCAGTTGCTCATCAATGACAAGCAGACTGTTTTTATATTTATTGTATTTTTTGAAATAACGTTGAGCATTGTCTGAGGGACCCAGCAGCGGGTCAAGCGGGACGATCATTTCGGCCTGGTGCTCATCATAGTAATTGATCAGGCTGGCTTGCTTATCTCCTTTGGATACCTTGTGCAGGGAGGCAAATAGCAGCTCGCCCCAAATTCGGAAGCGGTCGGCATCTTGAGCCTCATCCAGATCCTTTTGCAGATTGGCGAGTTTCTTGATATTTTTGCTCCGTTCGTTGCCGAGGAAACGAATCAGGTCACTTACCCGTTGTTTCACAGTATCCCGTTCAGCTTTGTCCCCGTAGTAATCTTCCATGCAGAGGCTGATTGTACTATACTTCTTCACATTTTCTTCCAGTAGCGTTAATGGAATCGCTGAGAAAATCATCTTCCCCTTGTGATTAGTACCTGCTGCAGGTGCGAAGTGGAACTCACGTACAGGTCCCATTACAGAATCAAAGGCCTTCCATAATCGTACTGAATCTGCTTCTCCGCTCACCAATGCGTGATCTTGATCCCCGGAGTTTCTGTAGCGCAAGATGATTTCTCCAGCCACGAGTGGACTCATTCCGCTAAAAGCATGCACCATCCAGCCCATAGGATCAGCAGAGGGTGCAGGACCACCAGAGCCATCGGCCTTCTGTTCTTCCAGAACCTTGAGCAGGCCTGCGAGTTCACCCTCAATAGGCTCCTCGACTTCAACCTCGTCCGGGACCAGCAGAGCATTTTCTTCGGCAGCCGTAATGAGCTGTAGAAAATCTTTTTTGCCAAGTTCCAGCGGATTCAGTTTGTGCTGCTGTGGCGGTTCTGTGTAAGCAACTCCAGGCATTACAACCCGATAGCTGCTGATTGAGGGGGTTACATGGTGAATCCCGTCCACAATAGTGCCGGTAGCCAGATCCGTGAGGATGATATTGCTGTGCCGGCCCATGAGCTCGATAATGATCTTTTTGGCGGAGAAGTCACCAAGCTCATCTCTGCTCTTGACGTTTATATGAATAATGCGTTCCATCCCCACTTGGGTGATGCTCTCAATAGCCCCACCTTCGCAGTGTTTGCGCATCAGCATGCAGAACATTGGCGCGTCAGAAGGGTTGATGCTGCTTCTATCCGTAAGATGCAGACGCGGATAGGTCGGGTTAGCCGAGAGCAGCAGCTTGCCGCCTCCGCCGGAGCCGCGAAGTGTGAAAATAAGGTCGTGGGAGTTTGGTTGATATATTTTGCCTATACGCGCACCTATAAATGGTTGCAGTTCGTGCACGATAGCTCGGGTAACAATGCCGTCCAATGCCATGATAAAGTTCTCCTGTCGCCATAAAATTGAATTCTTTCCTCTCTATGATGCCACACTTTAGGACATTCGTGCAAAAGGAGCCGCTTTGTTGCGGTGATATTTCTGGACGACCCTGAATACATTGGTCAAGAACAGGTGGAAAAGCTGTGTGCCGCCCTGAAGTCAAGAAACGACCGGGAGGGGAAATAATAGTTATGGAACAGAACAGTTGGCACCGGCTCGGTGCAGAGGAACTGCAGAGAATGTTCAGCGTTCATCTGCAGAAGGGCCTTAGCGGAGAGGATGCTGCGGAGAGACGTAAGCAGAGTGGGCAGAATGAGCTGTCAGAAGGAAAGACGGTATCTCCGTTTACTTTGCTGCTGAACCAGTTCAAAGATTTTATGGTGCTAGTGCTCATGGGAGCAACACTGGTCTCCGGCTTGCTTGGCGAATATTTGGATGCCATCACGATTATCGCCATTATCCTGCTGAATGGAGCGCTCGGATTTGTCCAGGAATTTCGCGCTGAACGTTCGCTCAGGGCATTGAAGCAACTCTCGGCACCTACTGCCAAGGTCATACGTGATGGAAAAAGCGAGATCCTGCCAGCTAAAATGCTGGTGCCTGGTGATATTGTTCTACTGGAAAGCGGTGACCGAATTCCGGCAGATGTGCGCTGGCTGGAATGCAGTGCGCTGTATGCGGAGGAGTCCGCGCTGACCGGTGAATCTCTGCCCGTGTCCAAGCATTCCGAGCCTATCCATGCCGAAGAAATTCCGCTGGGTGATCAGAAAAATATCGGCTTTATGGGGACTATGGTGACTCGGGGTACCGGGCGGGCCATTGTTGTCCGTACCGGGATGGATACAGAGATGGGCAAAATTGCCGATCTGATCCAGAATACCGAGTCGCAGGAGACACCGTTGCAGCATAGGCTGGAACAGCTTGGCAAGATCCTGATCTATGTATCGCTCGGATTGACTATTGTGGTTGTTGCAGCGGGTATCCTGCACGGACAGCCTGCTACAGCCATGTTTCTGGCTGGTGTGAGTCTTGCGGTGGCTGCGATTCCCGAGGGGTTACCGGCCATAGTTACCATTGCGTTGGCCTTGGGTGTGCAGCGGATGATCAAACGCAAGGCGATCGTTCGCAAGCTGCCTTCTGTTGAAACCCTTGGCTGCGCCTCCGTGATCTGCTCTGACAAGACCGGCACCCTCACGCAGAATAAAATGACCGTAACCCGCTTGTGGACGGGCGGACGCGCGCTTGCGGTGACGGGAGAAGGATATGCTCCGGCCGGACAAATTCTGGAAAAGGGCAGGGCGGTAGACCTCAAGCATGACCAAAGTCTGCGGCGGATGCTGCAAGTGGGCGCTCTGTGCAACAATGCAGAAATCATCGAGACCTTTCCCTCGGAATTGCGCGGAAAACGTAAGGGTAAGGATAAGGTTAATGAATTGGATAAAGGGCCGGTCACCCCTTCCGTATGGGAGCTGAAAGGTGATCCAACGGAAGGAGCATTGGTGGCATTGTCTGCCAAAATGGGCTTGACCTCGCAATCGCTTGCGGTCTCTTATTCTCGGGAGAAGGAATTTCCCTTCGATTCGGAGCGGAAACTCATGTCAGTTGTTGTTGGGCATCCCGGTGGCCGGATGCTCTGCACGAAAGGAGCACCTGATGTGCTGCTAAGCCGCTGCACTTATATGCTCTGGGATGGCGGAGTTGTACCTTGTACACCTACTTTGCGGCAAAGGGTACTGGATGCCAACGAGGAATTGGCCTCTGGCGCATTGCGGGTCCTTGGCATGGCCTATCGCGATATGCGTCCGAACGAGTCAGCGAACAGCGAGAAGGAAGCGGAAAGCCAACTGATCTTTATCGGTCTGGCGGGCATGATTGATCCGCCGCGGCGTGAAGTGCGTGATGCGATCAGCGTTACGCGGCGGGCGGGCATCAAGACAGTGATGATCACCGGAGATCACGGTGCCACTGCTGAAGCGATCGCCCATCAGCTGGGGATTTTGCAGCGGGGAGGAACAGTGCTTACAGGCAGCCAGTTGACCCGGATGGATGATGATGAGCTTGATAAGGTTTCAGATAATGTGTACGTGTATGCCCGCGTTTCTCCTGAACATAAACTGCGGATCGTCAAGTCATTACAGCGCCATGGTCATGTAGTGGCAATGACCGGAGATGGCGTGAACGATGCTCCGGCGATTAAAGCGGCGGATATCGGAATCTCGATGGGGATCACCGGTACGGATGTCACCAAGGAGGCCTCATCACTCATCTTGGGAGATGATAATTTCTCCACTATAGTGGCGGCCATTGAAGAAGGTCGAAATATCTATGAGAATATCCGTAAATTTATTCGTTATCTGCTGGCCTCCAATGTCGGAGAAATATTGACGATGTTCTTTGCCATGATGCTGGGTCTGCCGCTGCCGCTAGTGCCCATTCAGATCCTGTGGGTTAACCTCGTCACGGATGGACTTCCGGCAATGGCGCTCGGTGTAGATCAGCCTGAGAAGGATCTAATGGAGCACAAGCCTCGCGGAGCTAAGGAAAATATTTTTGCCCGCCGGTTAGGTTGGAAGATTGTCAGTCGCGGGCTGCTGATTGGCCTGTGTACGTTGATCGCTTTCTGGCTCACGCTGCGGATTGCACCAGGGAATCCGGCACAGCTGGTCCGTGCGCAGTCGGTTGCTTTTGCCACACTGGTTATGGCCCAGTTGATTCATGTGTTTGATTGCCGGAGCTCCCGTTCGGTGTTCCACCGCAACCCATTCCAGAATAAGTATCTGGTGCTCGCTGTGTTATCGTCCGTGCTGCTCATGTTGGCGGTGATGTATCTGCCGCTGCTCCAGCCGGTATTCAAAACCGTACCTCTGAATTTCCGCGAGTGGTGTCTCGTATTGGTATCTTCTGGTATTCCAACTTTCTTGATGGGAGCGGGAAGTGTCTGGGGCGGCAATCGGAAGCGGAGCCGCAACCGGCCAATGATAAAAAGTACAAAAATTTCGGCATAAAGTCAATAGCATTGCCCCACTCCTTAAGGTATGCTTGATGCAGTTAACAGCTCGTATACTAAGAAATTTTAGGAGTGGACATCTCAATGGAATTCACAAAAATGCATGGCCTTGGCAATGATTTTATCGTCGTCTATGGCGAGCAGGAGCTTCCAAGCAATGCTGCAGAGCTTGCAGTCAACTTGTGCAACCGGTATTTCGGCATCGGAGCGGATGGCCTGGTCTACATTCTGCCGTCAGTGCGTGGAGATTATATGATGCGCATAATGAACTCCGATGGTTCGGAGGCGGAACAGTGTGGGAACGCGATCCGTTGTGTATCCAAATATGTGTATGAGCAAGGACTTGTCAGTTCAGAGCAGATTGTTATTGAAACGATTGGCGCTGGGGAGCAGAAGGTGACCCTAAATGTGAAAGACGGTGTAGTGGAAACCGTTACGGTCGATATGGGCGAGCCTGTATTGTCGGGTCTGCAGATTCCGGTGGCGATAGATGCGGAGCATGTTGTGGATCAACCCATTGAAGCGGAGGGTACAGAATTTAAGTTCACTGCGGTATCCATGGGTAATCCACACTGTGTAATTTATGTTGATGATGCTGTATCCTTTGATCTCACAACTTGGGGACCGAAACTTGAGGTTCATCCTTTATTTCCGCGAAAAGTTAACGTTGAATTCGCCACTGTGCTGGACCGTGGTCATGTTAATATGCGTGTCTGGGAACGTGGAGCCGGACCAACGCTTGCTTGCGGAACTGGAGCTTGTGCAACCCTGGTTTCATCCGTGCTTAACGGTCTGACCGATCGTTCGGCTTGGATCAGCCTGAAGGGCGGCGATCTCTTTATTGAATGGAACGAGGAAGACAATCATGTGTATATGACCGGCCCTGCACAGGCTGTATATACGGGCAATGTGATTTTATAAGATACAGCCTATTTTAAAATGTATAAAAGAGCAATGCAGGAGCTGTACCTCAAAGTGGATTATTCACTTTGAGGTACAACTTTTTTAAATATTGTTGAAAAAGCAACAAAAATTCGATATAATATTGTTAATGCACTAACGGTTGGGAGAACAAGCCATGAACAAAGAAGAACAGGTCTTAATGGGTTTCAGGGACTTATATAACAAGCTGGTTTGGCTTAATAAGGATAAGATGGAAGACAGTCTTAAGGGTTATAAGTCTTCTGAAGTACATTGCATCGAATACATTGAAAAAAATATAGATTCCAACGTGACAAAACTTGCGGAGTCCTTTTATATGACCCGCGGTGCCATAAGTAAAATGACTAAGAAGCTCATGGAAAAAGGTCTTGTCGAAAGTTACCAGAAGCCGGATAACAAGAAAGAAATCTATTTTAGGCTTACTGAACAAGGGAAAGTAATTTATAAAATCCATGAGGAACTGCACAAAGAGTTTCAAGAGCGAGATAAAGCCGTATTTGAGCAAGTAACCGAGGTACAATTTGACAGTGTGCTTAGATTCGTGGATACGTATAGTAGGCATTTAGATGCAGAAATAAAGAAACACGGTATAGATATGAAGTCAGAATAAATTTGAATAATGACAATGAAACCACAGGCAGCCGGGCTCTATTGAGAACGGCTGCCTTTTTATCACCATTATTTTGTTGACAAGGAAACAAAGCGATGATACGATAATTATGTTTCCTGGGAATCGAAATGAATGTTGAGGAGAGTATTAAATGTCCATATCTAAATCACACAATAAACAGAACACAGAACAAACCGTAGAAAGACACGCTTTAATATTCGGTCTTATCTCTGTGTTTCTTTGCGGGATAGGCTTCACTATCGTTATGCCTGTCATCCCATTCTTAGTGCAGCCTTATACAAGCAATCCGGGAGAACAAGCAATAGTTGTAACGCTGCTGACCTCTGTTTATGCACTCTGCGTGTTTTTTGCAGCCCCCGTACTTGGAGCTTTGAGTGACAAATATGGCCGTCGTCCATTGCTTTTAGTATGCCTTTTAGGTTCCGCAATCGGGTACGTAGTTTTTGGCATAGGAGGAGCTCTATGGGTCCTATTTGCTGGACGCATAATAGAAGGTATAACAGGCGGTAGCATAGGCACGATCTTCGCCTATTTTGCAGACATCATTCCTCCAGAACAGAGAACCAAATACTTTGGATGGGTGAGTGCGGTTGTAGGTGTAGGCACCGTCATTGGTCCAACTCTAGGCGGATTGCTTTCCAAGTTTGGTTATTCTGTACCCCTGTATTTTGGAGCAATAATAACTTTGTTGAATGTTGGTTATGGATTCTTTTTTATGCCTGAGAGCCTTGCCAAGAAAAATAGACTGAAAGAGATTACCTTTGCAAGACTGAATCCATTTATACAGCTTGTAAACCTACTTTCCATGAAAAACTTAAACCGGCTGCTTATCTCAGCGTTCTTAATTTGGATACCGGGCGGATCTTTGCAGGCAGTTTTCTCACAATTGACTATGGATAATTTCAGTTGGAAGCCTGCACTAATTGGACTTATGTTTTCAATCATGGGCGTCCAAGACATCATTTCACAAGGTTTAATAATGCCAAAGCTGTTGAAAAAACTAAGTGATAAACAGATAGCCATTCTTGGTATGGTTTCCGAGATTATAGGCTACAGTCTTATTGCAGCATCGACTTTATTCTCATTCTATCCTCTGTTTATCGCTGGAATGTTTATATTTGGTTTTGGTGATTCGATCTTTGGGCCTACATTTAATGGGATGCTCTCCAAGTCTGTAGATTCTAGTGAACAAGGAAGGATTCAAGGAGGTAGCCAATCTATTCAGGCTTTAGCAAGAATGATTGGGCCTATCATTGGAGGCCAAATCTATGTATCACTCGGGTCTGCCGCACCCGCTTTTATGGGTATGATTCTTATAACAGCGGCAATACCCGTTTTATATAAGAGGACGCATGTAAATATATAAACTACCTACTTTCTTTAGGCAAGTATCCACTTTCATTGTCCTTCTTCATCAAAGAATGGGACGACGAAGCCGTTTCTTCTTAGTGAAATTGCGATTGATAAATTCATTATAAAATGGAATTATGAAGAAAAATGTTTTAATTTGTCGAAGAATGTCAAAAAAGCCACACACATTTCCGTTGATTATCCGATATACATGTAGGGTTCACGCATTTAACATGCATAATCACCTAATTCACTTCACGAGAAAGGCGGATATTAATGAAAATAACATTTAGAAGTGTAATTGCAATCCTATTAACCTCTGTAATGATATTTACGATTGTCGGATGCGGAGGAAATGAAACTAAAGTAGTTAATGACGACGAGCAGATTACCTTGAATTTCATTTGGTGGGGTAAACCTGCCCGCAAAGAAATAACTTTAAAGGTTATCGAGATGTTTGAGAAGGAGAATCCTAATATTAAGATCAAGACCGAGGATTATTCCACTACTTCTGCTGTAGCTACAAAGCTGGCTATGGATACCGCTGATCAAACAACGCCTGATCTTATTCAAGCGGATTACGGCTTTATTTTTAATTATATTACACACGATTTAATTGAGCCTCTGGACCCCTTTATTGAATCCAAAGTCCTTGAATTGACTGACGTCGATAAAGCATTTCTGGCATCCGGCCAGTATAAAGGCTTGCAGTACGGGATTCCTATGGGCACAAATGCACTGGGGATGGCTTATGATCCAGCCCTGTTCGAGCAGTATGGAATAGAGCCGCTGCAAAACGGATATACAGAAGAGCATTTATATCAAACGATGAAGCTGCTTAAAGAAAAGGTAGAAACCCCAGATTTTTATCCACTTGATAAAATGATTGATTTATCCTACTGGCTTAGAACCAAGGGGGAATCCTTCTATAATAAGGAGGGGACGGGTCTTGGTTATACTGACAAAGCTATGATTGAGTATCTGTCATTGCTTAAGAAGTGGTTGGATGAGGGGCTCCTGAAACCTAATACTGTGGTGGCCGATGAGAAAAATCCTCTTGCAACTGGAAAAACAGCATTTTTACAAAGTGTAAGCAACCAAATGGTTTCTATGGGCGAAGAAGCTGACAGGACGCTCAAAATAATAAATCTTCCAACGTCTGAGGGGGCAAAGGAAGGTAATTTCATCAAGCCGTCCATGTTCATTGCTGTGTCCTCTTATTCAGAACATAAGGAGGCGGCGGCGAAGTTTATTAGCTTTATCACCAATAATAAAGAAGCTAATGATATTCTCCGAGGTGACCGCGGGGTACCGATTGCTACCAAAGTCGCTGCACAGCTATCGAATCAATCTAACGAACAGGGCAAGGAGCAATATTCATTTATGAGTTACATTGCAAAGCACTCGTCCCCTATTGATCCACCAGCTCCACTTGCTGATGGAGTGGTTCAGAATGCCCTTCAAATTATACTGAACAGCCTGTATTCGGGAAGTATCACTCCTGAAAAAGCAGCAAGCTCGTTTAGAGTAGAAGCAGAACAGATTTTGGGACAGGGGGCTGGGAGTAAATGAATAAATTCATCCAGCTGTTCAGAGCGAAAAGTATTAAGCAGCGTCTTTACATGGGTTTTGGTATTGTTCTGATCTTGTTAGTATTGCTGGGTACTATTGGATACACCTATATAGCACAAATCAATGCCACCTATACGAATCTATTAAATGAAGAGGTTAAGACCATTGGGCTGGTTAAGGATATGAATACCACGATCGAAGCTGAACATGCCAATGTTTCCGATTTTATTATTTCCGGTGACGCGAAGAAATTTGAGGCCTATGCGGAGCGCCGTGTTGAATTCATAGCTATATATGCACAATTGGATAAATTGATTACAGATCGAGATAAGCGCCAAATCTTAGCTGGATTAGACTTGCTGCAGCAGCAATTTATCGTGATATCTGAGAAGATGATCGATGCCAAGAATAAAGGGAATCAAGCTGATATTATTGATATTGCAGTTAGTCAGAGTGAAGTCCTGGATAAGTTTGTAGATGTGGCCCGTAAATTGGTCATAACTAAACAGACTGAAGCGAATGCTGAGATAGCAGTAGCCCATGATGAAGCCCAATCTATACAATTAACGATTACTATAATAGGCTTATTATCTTTAGCAGCTGCGGCATTGTCCGCAATTATAATTAGCAATCAGATTTCCAAACCCATTAAGCAGTTACAGGCTGCCGCTATTAAGATTGCATCTAATGATTTGACGATGAATGAGATCCATATTAAGAATAAAGATGAGCTTGGCGATCTGGCTAATGCTTTCAATCTGATGTCGAATAATTTACGAAAACTCATTCAAGAGATTGGCTTTCATGCAGAGCAGGTGGCTGCCTCAGCGGAGGAACTGACTGCTGGAGCAGAACAGACAAGCCTTGCTACTGAACATATCGCCCACGTAACAGAGGATCTTGCCCAAGGGACGGAGAAACAAGTGGAGAGCATTAGCAGAAGTGTTAAGCTGGTGCATGGAATGGATGAACAAGCTATACTAATTGCCGAAAGTGCTCAAAGTGTCAGTCAATCAGCTGTGAATGCTTCCCTAGTAGTTGTAGATGGGTCCAATGCTGTCCAAACTGCGATTGATCAAATGTCATCGATCCAGGCTAATTCTAACGAAGTAGCGGTTTCGGTAAGGTCTCTTGGAGACAAATCGAAAGAGATTGGGACAATCATTAGTTTTATCTCGGAGATAGCAAGTCAGACCAATCTATTGTCATTGAATGCCTCTATTGAGGCTGCGCGAGCTGGCGAGGCGGGAAGAGGCTTTGCAGTTGTCGCAGCAGAGGTTAAAAAGCTTGCAGATCAAACAGTCTTGTCAGGTAAGCAGGTTGCTGATGTCATTAAGAACATACAGTTTGAGTCTGAAAATAGTGTGAAAAAGGTCCTTCAAGGCGAAGCAGAAGTGCGTATTGGGATCCATGCAGTTTCACTGGCTGGTCAAGCATTTGATAAGATTAAATTGGCAATGAGTGGTGTAGCCGCAGAGATTCATGAAGTATCAGCAGCAGCTGAAGACATGTCCTCTGATACCAAAGACTTGGTTGCAAGCTTTGATTCCATTTCGGTTATTATCAGTGAAACGTCAGACGGCACACAAAGTGTTTCTGCTTCAGCTGAGGAACAATTAGCTACTGTAGAAGAAGTACACAGTGCATCCTCTGCACTAGCCAAGATGTCAGAAGAATTATTACAGATAGCTAGTACATTTAAAATTAACTAAGTAGAGTAGTTGAGAATAAGTGGGCGTCAAGATTGCTTTTCCCTCAAAAGCTTATCAAGCATCCCGTTTTATGTTACATTAGTATGAAACTAATGTCAGGGGAGGGTCTGCGGTGAAGCCGGATTTACGTTCCGCATGGGAGAAAAAAGTGCTGGTCGGAGACGGTGCGATGGGTACCTTTTTATATCAGAAAGGCTTCCCAGTTGGCATTTCCTACGAAGAATTAAATTTGACCTCACCCGGGGTCATTGAAGATGTGCATCGCAGCTATATAGAGGCTGGGGCAGTGCTGCTAGAAAGTAATACCTTTTCAGCGAACTATGACAAGTTGTCGAAATATGGACTGGAGACCAAAGTTGAAGAGATTAATCGCGCCGGCGTCAGGATTGCCCGCCGCGCTGCCGGTGATAACGGATATGTTGTCGGAGCTGTTGGTTCCATCCGCGCCGGTAAACGTGCCAATCTCTCATCTTCAGAGTTGAAGAAATATTTCTCACAACAGATTACAGCATTGTTGGAAGAAGAACCTGATGGTATTATGCTGGAAACCTTCTATGATGTAGAGGAATTGCATCTGGCTCTGAGAACCGTTCGTAAGATCAGCGCATTGCCAGTCATCTGCCAGTTAGCCGTGGATGAATCTGCGCGTACACTGGATGGATTGACATTGCCAGAGGCCTTCCGCATTCTGGAAGGCGATGGGGCCGACATCATCGGCTTCAATTGTCGTACCGGACCTAATGGAATCAAGAGAGCCCTAAAATCTTTACAGGGCAGTCTTGTGCTTCCGGTTTCCGTGTATCCTAATGCTGGAGTTGCAGATTATGTAGATGGAGAATATCGATATGGTGCCTCTCCGGAATACTTTGGTCAAATGGCTTTGAGCTTTGCCGAGATGGGCAGTCGGATTATTGGCGGCTGCTGTGGTACAACGCCACAGCATATTGCTGAAATATCTGCTGCACTGCAAGGCTATGTGCCACAGCCGCTTCCAGTACCAGCAGCACAAAGCTTGAATCGTATTACTGTACATGAGCATTTTAGTGAAGATGAAGGAACAGGTGGTGGAGAGCCAACGTTGGTTGATCTTGTTAAAGAACGCCATACGGTTATTGTTGAGCTCGACCCGCCACGCGATTTGGATATCGCCAAGTTCATGAAGGGTGCAGAGGCACTTCGCCGAGCGGGTGCGGACGCTTTGACACTAGCCGATAATTCTTTGGCCGTCACGCGTATGAGCAACATGGCTTTAGGTCATCTGGTGCAAGCTCGAACTGGACTGCGGCCTCTAGTGCATATTGCCTGTCGTGACCGCAATCTGATTGGAACACAGTCTCATCTAATGGGCTTTGACGCTCTTGGTATTGATCATGTTCTGGCAGTGACTGGTGATCCAGCGCGATTTGGAGATCTTCCAGGATCAAGCTCGGTTTACGATTTAACCTCTTTTGAAATTATACGTATGATTAAACAGCTGAATGATGGCATTGCCTTTTCGGGCAAGCCGCTCAAGCAAAAAGCTAAATTCGTGATTGGTGCAGCTTTTAACCCAAATGTTAAGCATTTGGACAAGGCAGTGCAGCGCCTGGAGAAGAAGATAGCTTCGGGTGCGGATTATATTATGACCCAGCCTGTGTATGACACGGAGCTGATTGCGAATATTGCCCAAGCTACGAAATATCTGGATATTCCGGTGTTTATCGGTATTATGCCGCTGGCAAGCGGTCGCAATGCTGAGTATCTGCACAATGAGGTGCCTGGCATTCAGCTCTCGGATGAAGTGCGCAGACGGATGGATGGCCTTGAAGGGGCGGTGGGACGTGCAGAAGGCGTCGCTATTGCCAAAGAGCTGCTAGACGCAGCGACAGAACATTTCAATGGCATTTATTTAATGACCCCATTCATGTTCTATGATATGAGTGCTGAGTTACTGGAGTATGTATGGAAGAAACAGGGGCGCAAATTGTCCCCCTTGTTTCGCTAGTAATAATCAATTACAATAGTGTAATGGATGTGATTCCGTTGTCATTTAGCATGACCGGATACGGTCAATCGTCCCTGCAATTCGGCGGCTACAAGATTATGTTCGAAGTCAAATCGGTGAATCACCGTTACTGCGAAGTTGTGCTGCGGATGCCCCGGGATTGGACGGGTTATGAGGATATGCTGAGAAGGAAGATTCAACAGCATATCAAACGGGGACGGGTAGATGTTATTATCAATAGAGAGCGCGATGAAGAGACTGGCTCTGGACCTGTGTTGAATAGGTCTGCTGTTAAGTCCTATCTGCTAGCTGCAGACGAGCTGAAAGATGAGTTTGGGCTGGGTGGAGAATTGACAGTGCGTGATATACTTTCAATGCCTGGTATAATGGAGAGCAAAGAGGATGCTGTGGGTTCTTTGCCTGCTACCCTTGATGACTACTCTGAAGTGCTGGAGCTCGGACTAACGCAGAGCTTGGATTCTTTACTAGAAATGCGTGCCCGCGAAGGCAGCTATCTTGTAGCTGACGTAGAGCAGCGTTTGGACCATCTAAAGAAGCTGCATTCTGGAATGGCGGAGCTTGCTCCTGTCGTTGTAAGTGAATATCGCGATAAGTTGCGGCAGCGGCTGAGCGAGCTGAATGATGGGACGTTCCCTTTTGATGAGCATAAATTCGGATTGGAAGTTGCTATCTTTGCAGATCGCTGCAATATTGATGAAGAACTGACCCGGCTATACAGTCATTTTGAACAATGCAGAATGCTTTTGAATGGTAATGAGCCAGTGGGACGCAAACTGGACTTTCTCATTCAGGAAATGAACAGGGAAACCAATACAATAGGGTCGAAATGCAACAATCTGATGCTGGTCAACCTTGTGCTTGACATGAAGGCGGAGCTAGAGAAGATTCGTGAGCAAGCGGCGAATATAGAGTAAGAGGGACCTGAAAAAGCTAAGATGTAACTTATGGGGGGAACAACCGGAACATGGCAATTAAACTTATCAACATCGGCTTTGGGAATATCGTGTCGGCGAACCGAATTATTTCCATCGTCAGCCCGGAATCAGCACCGATTAAACGTATTATTCAGGAGGCTAGAGACCGGCATATGCTGATCGATGCCACCTATGGCCGTCGGACCCGTGCGGTTATAATAACTGATAGTGATCACGTCATCCTGTCAGCTGTTCAACCGGAGACTGTCGCGCATCGCTTATCCAGTAAAGACGACGATAACGACGAATAACAATTAAATGGAGTGTATTATGTCAAAAGGATTGCTGATCATATTATCCGGTCCTTCCGGTGTTGGTAAAGGAACTGTATGTACAGCGCTGCGGCCTAGGATGCCGAAACTTATTTATTCGGTTTCTGCTACTACCCGTAGTCCACGTGCGGGCGAAGAAGATGGCGTCAATTATTTTTTCAAAACTAAAGAACAGTTCGCAGCAATGATTGAAGCCGATCAATTGCTCGAATATGCGGAGTACGTAGGCAATTGTTACGGTACTCCACGTGATTTTGTAGAGAGAACTCTCGAAAGCGGAAGAGATATTATTCTGGAGATCGAGGTTCAAGGAGCTCTCAAGGTCAAACAAAAATTTCCTCAAGGCATCTTTGTGTTCCTTCTTCCTCCTTCGATGGATGAGTTGAAGGACCGTATTCGGGGTCGCGGCACAGAACATCCGGATGTGATCGATCACCGTATGTCTGTAGCAGAGGATGAGATCGGCCTCATGCGGCATTACGATTACGCTGTAGTCAATGACGAGATTGATCTGGCCTGCAAGCGAATAGAAAGTATCATTATCGCCGAACATTGTAAGGTGAGATAAGTAAACTATGAAGAGGTGTCCCTATGCTATATCCATCTATTGATGAAATGATGACCAAGGTTGACAGTAAGTATTCGCTCGTTGTCGCTGCGGCTCGTCGGGCAAGACAATTGCGTGAAGGCGGACACACTGATATTAAGAACCCAAAAGCTTATAAGTATGTTGGTGTTGCTCTTGAAGAGATTTATGAAGATCGCATTATTGTAACTCGCGGTGAAGAAGAAGACGAGAAAGAAAAGTAGCATTAAGATGTTGCAGTAATATTTGTCTACGAGAAACGTCTGTCGTCCATTATGGGCGACGAGGTCGTTTCTTCTTAGGTTATAGGCCACTAACTTAGTGATGATAGCCCGGACCGGGCTGTTCCTGACAACCGGAAGGTTGTTATTTTTTTAAATATAAGAATCTATATGTTTCACAAGATAAATTATCCTTATATTTCTCGAAGAAACGGACACCGTCCATAAAAGGACGGCGAAGCCGTTTCTTCTTGCTTGAAATATAGTAAATATTCTTACTGCATCATTTATGGTTAGGTTAGGAAATGGGGGAGATCAGGTTGAAAAGCTTGAAGGGTAAAACCATTGTACTGGGTATTACTGGTGGGATAGCTGCCTATAAGGCGGCTTCTTTGACTAGCAAGCTTGTGCAAAAGGGAGCCGAGGTTCATGTCATTATGACTGCATCGGCAAAACAATTTATTACAGAGCTCACATTGCAGTCCTTGTCTAAGCAGCGTGTATATAGTGATACTTTTCAGGAACGGGACCCGTCTTCCATCTCACATATTGATTTGGCCGATTCGGCGGATCTTGTACTAATAGCACCGGCTACCGCGAATATCATTGCCAAAATGGCCCATGGAATTGCTGATGATATGCTGTCTACTATGCTTCTTGCAGCCACATCGCCAGTGATGGTGGCGCCAGCGATGAATGTTCATATGTACCAGCATCCCGCTGTGTTGAATAATATTAATATTCTGGCTAGTCGTGGTATTCAGTTTATTGAGCCGGGAGAGGGCATGCTGGCCTGTGGTTATGTCGGCAAAGGACGTCTGGAGGAGCCGGAAACCATCGTAAGTTGTATTGAGATCTTTTTTGCAATGCAGAACAGTGCAGCCTCCGGACCGCTAGTGGGCAAAAAAGTTGTCATCACAGCTGGCGGAACAGTCGAACGAATTGATCCTGTCCGCTATATTTCCAATGACTCCTCTGGTAAAATGGGCTTTGCACTGGCACGCGTCGCACGGGCCATGGGAGCAGAGGTAGTCTTGATCGCCGCCCGAACGGACGAAGCGCCGCCGCAAGAGCTTGATCTTCAAGTAGTGCGTGTTCAATCTGCTCAGGATATGTATGAGGCGGTTACTTCTGTATGGGATGACTGCGATATTCTAATCAGTGCAGCTGCTGTATCAGATTATCGCCCTAAGCAAAGCTCGGATGTGAAGATCAAAAAGAGCGGAGAAACCATGACGCTTGAGCTTATAAAGACTACAGATATATTGGAAACTCTGGGTAAAGCTAAGCAAAAGCAATTCAAGATCGGATTTGCTGCCGAGACAGGCAATGCAGAAGTATATGCCAAAGACAAGCTGGTTCGAAAGAACTGTGATTTGATCGTAGCCAATGACGTATCAGTTGCGGGAGCCGGATTCGGAACGGATACTAATATCGTGTCTATATATGATGTGAATGGCTTAGTCCTTGATCTTCCTTTGCAGTCGAAGGACGAGGTGGCACGGCGGTTGCTTACGCTGGCAGCTGAACGTATTTCTGGAGTAACGTTATAATGGATATTGCCAAGGTCATTGTTGATGTTCCTGTGCGAAGCACTGACCGGCCTTTTGATTATCTTATTCCTGAATCGCTGAAGCTGTGGATTGAAGTAGGCAGTCGTGTGGCGGTTCCATTTGGACACCGCACGGTGCAGGGTTTTGTTGTTTCCCTGGAGTCTGGAGATCATGGTACCATTCCTGGATTGAAAGCCATTCAAGAGGTGCTGGATTTGCTTCCACCGCTATCTCCAGAGCTTGTTGAACTGGGTGATTGGATGAGTCAGCGATATGCTTGCCGGCGTATTTCAGCATTGCAGGCCATGCTACCAACGGCTCTTAAGGGCAAGGCCGAGCGTTTGATTTCACTTGGTGAAGTTGAGGGAACTATCGCTCCTGAGGATGAATTATTTCCGATGTTCCCCAATTCAGACCCTGAGGAACTTGGGATTACTGATTTTGTTAGACGAAACGGTGAGGTTTCGATGAAGCAGCTTACCCGGAACTTCCCGGAGGCTGCAGAGACTGTGAAGTTTATGCTGCGGCGTGGAGTCCTTGTGGAGAGTCAATCGATCAAAGACAAAATGGGCAAGAAAAAGCTGAAGACAGTTGAACTGGCTATTGATGTTGCTTCGGCGCGTGAAATGTTGGGAAGCTTCTCGGGTAGATCCGCGCGGCAGAAGGAATTATTGACATTCTTGATAGAAATGGAAGCCATACTTCCATTGCCCCTTAAAGAAGTTCTGGCTGTATTGCAAATATCGGCCGGTACCGTTAAGGCACTGGAGGAAAAAGGCTGCATAGAAATTAATGAGGTTGAAGTGTACCGTGATCCTTACCGCGGCCGTGATTTCAAGCCAAGCCTGCCGCTGCCGCTGACTGTAGAACAGGAAGCTGTATATGCACGTATTGCGCGTACGGTAGATGAGCAAAGCCATGAAGTGTTCTTGTTGCACGGTGTGACGGGAAGCGGGAAGACGGAAATCTATTTGCAGTGTATTCAGCGCTGTGTGAATCAAGGCAGGCAGGCTGTTGTGCTTGTCCCTGAAATTGCGCTTACACCACAGATGGTGGAACGATTTAAAGGTCGCTTTGGTAGCGGTGTGGCCGTAATGCACAGCCGGTTGTCTGTCGGGGAGCGATATGATGAGTGGCGCAAAATACGTGAGGGCAAAGCAATGGTTGCTGTCGGCGCTCGCTCAGCGGTATTTGCCCCTTTTGCCAATCTTGGTCTGATTATTGTGGATGAAGAGCATGAAAGCTCCTATAAACAGGAGGAGAATCCCAAATATCATGCCCGCGATGTTGCGGTTCGCAGAGCGGAGCAAGGTGGCGCGGCGGTAATTCTAGGCTCTGCCACTCCTTCGCTGGAGAGTTATCACGCAGCTAGAGCGCAAAGTGATATTCATTTCTCCCCAGTGCTCCTAGAAATGCCTAGTCGAGCGCTAGGTAATGAACTGCCAAAGGTGCATGTTGTAGATATGCGTGATGAGCTCAAAGAAGGCAATCGTTCGATGTTTAGCCGTAGGCTGCACGCCGCACTGCTTGAAAGGCTGGAACGTAAAGAACAGACGGTGCTGCTCCTTAACCGTAGAGGGTTCTCTACCTTTGTGATGTGCCGGAGCTGTGGTTTTGTAGCGGGCTGTCCGGAATGCGACATTTCGCTTACGTATCACAGTCGCAGTGACAACTTGCGCTGCCATTATTGCGGTCATGCCGAACCTGCACCGAAGGTCTGTCCAGAGTGCGGCAGCGAGCATATCCGTTTTTTTGGAACGGGAACACAGCGGGTAGAAGAAGAGCTTGGAAAGCTGTTTCCCGGCATGCGGGTCATTCGTATGGATGTGGATACCACAACAGAAAAAGGTTCTCACGAGAAGCTGTTAAACCTGTTCAGAGATAAGAAAGCAGATGTATTACTAGGAACACAGATGGTAGCGAAGGGGCTGGATTTTCCAGATGTTACGCTGGTCGGCGTAATTACAGCGGATTCCGCGTTGAATTTACCTGATTTTCGCGCTGCAGAGAAGACGTTTCAACTCCTGACTCAAGTTGCGGGGAGAGCTGGCCGACATCAGCTTCCCGGGGAAGTAGTGGTTCAGTCCTACACACCAGAGCATTATTCCATTATTCATGCCAGTACTCATGATTATAATTCCTTTGTAAGGGAAGAGCTGCAGCACCGCAAAGGGTTGCATTATCCACCTTACTGTAGGCTGATCCTTGTCACTTTATCGCATGAACAGCTTCCGGTGCTGCTGCGCATGGCTGAGAACTATGCCTTGAACATTCAGGGAAAGGCCAGACAGCTGCGGTGGTATGGTAGTCTGGATAAGTTGTCTACGGATGCCTTGGATTTGTTAGGCCCTGTTGCTTCGCCTATGCCACGTCTAAAGGGTCGATACAGATTCCAGTGTATAATCAAGTGGCGCGGCTCTATAGATGCTATAGGACTTGCTCGTGAAGTCGCTGAGGCGCTTGAGGATTCGGTGCGTGATAAAGATCTGCAGATTAGCATTGATGTTGATCCACAGATGTTAATGTAAGAAATAGATGTGTTACTATTAAGAAATGTTTAGATAGGGAAGGTGTTAACAGAGATGGCGATTAGGATGATCGTTAAAGAACCGGATGAAGTATTGCACAAGAGGGCGAAAGAAGTACAGGTACTTACACCAAATGTAAAAAAATTACTTAACGATATGCGAGATACTATGTACGATGCTGAGGGTGTTGGTCTAGCTGCGCCACAGGTCGGCATTTTGAAAAGACTTATCGTGATTGATGCAGATGATGAGCACGGACTGATCCAAATGATCAATCCGGAAATCATCAGCATGGAAGGCGAGCAGTTGGGTGCGGAAGGCTGCTTAAGCATTCCTGGACTTAACGGTGATGTGCGCCGTGCAGAGACAGTAACTGTACGTGGATTGAACCGGGAGGGCGAGGAAATAATGATTACCGGCAGCGGTCTGCTGGCACGGGCTTTTCAGCATGAGATCGACCATCTTAACGGAGTTTTGTTTACCGATATTGCCGAGAAAGTATACGAGTATACTGCTGAGCGCGATGAATCTGAGGAGTGAAGGAAATGAAGATTGTATTCATGGGCACACCTGCCTTTGCGGTACCCTGCCTGCAGATGCTGATTGATGGAGGTTATGAAGTCGTAGCCGTTGTCACCCAGCCCGATCGTCCGCAGGGCAGAAAGAAGAACCTGGTTCCTTCACCGGTCAAAGAGGCAGCACTGCTACTTGGTCTGCCTGTGCTTCAGCCGGAGCGGATGCGCCGTCCTGAGGCAGTAGCAGAATTGGCCACCTATGCGCCGGATTTAATTGTTACGGCAGCTTACGGACAGATCTTGCCCAAAGCGGTACTTGATTTACCCCGCAACGGCTGTGTGAATGTGCATGGATCATTGCTGCCGAAATATCGAGGCGGTGCACCTATTCAGCGCTGCATCATCAATGGAGAGAAGGAAACGGGAGTAACCCTTATGTATATGGCTGAAGGACTGGACACCGGAGATATGATCTCTCGTGTTGTTGTACCGATTGAGGACGAAGATACTTCCGGCGTCCTTTTCGAAAAGTTGAGTCTGGCCGGACGGGATTTGCTGAAGGCTGAAATGCCACGATTAGCAGGTGGACGACTGTCAGCAACTCCACAGGATGATAGCGAAGCGACCTACGCGCCGAACCTGAGCCGTGAGGATGAACAGATAGTCTGGAGCGCAGCTTCGCAGGAAACGTATAATCGTGTTCGTGGTCTGGTCCCCTTCTCTGGTGCGTTCACACTCTGGAACGGGGAGACATTCAAGGTCTGGGCCGCTAAGGTAGCTGTGCAAGGACAGAATGGGAAGCATGCAGAGCCTGGAACAGTATTGTCCATAAACGAGCAGGGTGTTGAGGTGAAGACCGGAGACGGCAGCATACTGCTGACATCGGTACAGCCTGCAGGCAAAAAAGTCATGAGTGCTGCTGACTTCAGTCGTGGTGCCGCAATGAAGCCTGGCACGGTGTTAATATGACCGCAGGCAATCAGGCTGGAAACCCAAAGAAATCCTCGACAGGTTCCGCTCGGGAAGTCGCACTTGATATCCTTGTCAGAGTGGAGCAGCAGGGAGCCTACAGCAATTTGCTGCTGAACAGCAGTCTGCAAAAGTCAGGTTTAAGCCGGGAGGATACCGGACTGGTAACCGAACTGGTCTACGGTACAATCTCTCGGACGTATACGCTTGATTATGTGCTGGGTGATTTCGTCAGTAAAGGAATCGCCAAGCTGCAACCATGGGTACGCAATCTGCTGCGTCTCAGCTTATACCAAATTATGTATCTGGATCGTATCCCTTCTCATGCTGCTGTAAACGAGGCTGTTAATATTTCCAAGAAACGCGGACATCAAGGAATATCCGGTATGGTCAACGGCGTTCTTCGCAGTGTGCTCCGTGCTGGAGAATTGCCTAAACTGTCTGATCGTCTGCGTGTCGATGAGCGTATTGCCATTCTGCATTCCCATCCGCTCTGGATGGTGCAGCGCTGGATTGCCGAGTATGGTGCTGATACTGCAGAAGCTATCTGTGCTGCCAACAATGAGCCGCCTGCAGTCAGCATACGTGTAAACACTACGATGATCAGCCGCGATTCTCTGCTCAATCAAATGGTTGAACAGGGTCTGCAGGCTACTCCATCGAAGGTTAGCCCGTTCGGTATTGTCGTCAAAGGTGGTGGGAATCTGGCACTATCTTCCTGGTATCGTGATGGGTATATATCCATTCAGGATGAGAGCTCTATGCTTGTGGCGGAGGCTGTAGCTCCGGAGCCTGGTATGAGAGTTCTTGATTGCTGCGCCGCTCCAGGCGGCAAGAGTGCACACATGGGTGAGCTGATGAAGGACGAGGGCTACATCTATGCTAATGATTTGCATCTTCATAAGGCGAAACTGGTCTCCGATCAAGCACAGCGTCTCGGATTAGCATGTATTGTAACTGGAAGCGCTGATGCGCTGGAACTGGAGCAAACCCTTGAAACTGCTTCTTTTGACAGAGTTTTGCTCGATGCACCTTGCTCTGGCCTTGGCGTAATCCGCCGCAAGCCCGATCTCAAATGGCGCAAGCAACCGGAGGATGTGGCTAGCGTAGCTAAGCTGCAAGGAGAACTATTGCAATCAGTCTCCAAGTTGTTGAAGCCTGGAGGCATATTGGTCTATAGTACCTGTACAACAGAACAGGCAGAGAACGAGGAGATTGTTGCAGCCTTTCTGAAGCAGAATCCAAACTTCGTTTCGGTAACCTTTGATTCACCTTTATGGGAGAGGCTGGAGGGAACTGCTCTTGCTGAAGGAGAAGGCCTTCAACTTTTGCCACAGCATTACGGTAGTGACGGCTTTTATATTGCCCGGCTTCAACGTAACTCCTAATCTAGCAAATTCACAACCCCTTCTTGTCTTCCCCGTCCACTGGACTCCGGTGCGGCGGGCTTTTTCTTTTACCGACTCTAGAATTTGTGTTAAAATAGGAAGAATGAGAAATAATATGCATATCCTTATGAAAGAACAGGTGCTAATAATAATGAAACCTTTAATATATGATTACTCTTTGGAAGAGTTGCAGCAGTGGGCAAAGGACAATGGAGAGCCTGCTTTTCGCGGTGGACAAATCTTTGAATGGCTATATGTGAAGCGTGTAACGGAATTTGAGGCTATGAGTAACCTGTCCAAATCGCTGCGCGAGAAGCTGAGCGAACAGTTTTCGATTCTGGCATTGACAGAGATTACGAAGCTAGAATCAAAGGATGGTACAGTGAAATTCCTGTTCGGTCTGCATGATGATCATGCGATTGAGACAGTTATTATGAAACATAACTATGGCAACAGCGTTTGTGTAACGACTCAAGTCGGCTGCCGGGTCGGCTGTACCTTTTGCGCATCTACACTTGGTGGGTTGAAACGGGATTTGACGGCGGGTGAGATTGTTGCCCAGGTTGTCCGTTCGCAGCAGATTTTGGATACACGCGGCGAACGGGTCAGCAGCATAGTCATTATGGGTAC
Source organism: Paenibacillus monticola (assembly GCF_009664975.1). Classification (GTDB taxonomy): domain Bacteria; phylum Bacillota; class Bacilli; order Paenibacillales; family Paenibacillaceae; genus Paenibacillus_AQ; species Paenibacillus_AQ monticola. Next base: position 249,072 of record NZ_WJXB01000002.1, on the reverse strand, counting down.
TGGCGAGCCATTTGAGAATTATGACGCCACAATGAGATTTTTGCGTCTTATGATTCATGAGAAAGGTCTTAATATTGGACAGCGACACATCACCGTTTCTACTAGTGGAATCGTACCCAATATCTACAAATTTGCTGATGAGGATACACAGATTAATCTGGCGATTTCGATCCATGCGCCTAATGACGCTCTTCGTTCCAAGCTGATGCCGGTTAACCGGCGGTTTCCGTTTGATGATGTAATCGAGTCATTACGTTATTATCAGGCCAAGACAGGCCGGCGAGTCAGCTTTGAGTACGCACTGATTGGCGGCGTCAATGATCAGCCAGAACATGCCGAGGAATTGGCAGGCGTACTGAAAACGATGTTATGCCACGTCAACCTGATTCCGGTCAATCATGTACCGGAACGCAAATATGTACGTACTTCACGCAATGATATCTTTGAGTTTCAACGTATTCTGTCCGATCATGGCATAAATGTTACTATACGCCGTGAGCAAGGCCATGACATTGCGGCCGCATGTGGGCAGCTGCGCGCCAAACATATGAAGTTGGGGTGAGGATATTTGATCAGAACAGTTCATGCCAGCGACATTGGTCGAGTTCGTTCCGTCAATGAGGATTCGGTCTGGATCGGTGCTACGCGCCACGGTTACACCCTCGGCATCATTGCCGATGGAATGGGCGGACATTTGGCGGGTGATACCGCAAGCTCGCTCGCTTTGGATACGATAAGGAATAGCCTCGACGGGTTACAACCTGATCTGCCGGACGAGGATCTGAGTACTGCATTATCTGCTGCCATACTGGAAGCAAATGACACTGTCTATAAGAAAGCTTCCAGCGACGAAAAGTATCATAATATGGGTACGACCGTCGTAGTTGCTCTGCTTAAAGGTTTCCATGGATACATAGGCCATATCGGAGACAGCAGAGCTTACAAGATAAAGGACAGTGTGGCGATTCAGTTAACCGAAGATCATACGCTGGTCAATGAGCTGTTCAAGAACGGCCAGATCAGCTTGGAGGAACTTGATAGTCATCCACGGCGCAATGTTCTGACAAGAGCATTGGGGACGGATGCTAAAGTCTCTGCCGATCTGTTGCCTGTAACTTTGGAATCAGGCGAAGTTCTGCTTATGTGCAGTGACGGGTTAAGCAATTTAGTTAGCACTGAGCATTTGGGTAAGGTTGCAGGAATATATGAAATATCGCTAGAGGAAAGAGCGGACCGCTTACTACAGCTGGCATTGCTTGCCGGCGGCGGAGATAACATTACCGTCGCTATGTTAGAACATCACGGAGAGGCCGCTGCGCCCGAAACAAAGGAGTTGGATAGATGATCGGTCACGAGTTGGGAGGCCGTTACCAAGTCATCGAACGAATCGGCGGAGGTGGAATGGCACTAGTTTATAGAGCCCATGACATCCTGTTAAACCGAAACGTCGCCATAAAAGTATTGCGCAGCCAGTTTGTGCATGATGAGGAATTTATCCGTCGATTTCGGCGGGAGGCGCAATCTGCCGCATCTTTGTCCCATCCGAATGTGGTTAGCATTTATGATGTAGGGCAGGAAGATGAAATCCATTATATTGTTATGGAGTATGTAGAAGGCAAGAACCTGAACGAAATAATTAAAGAACGTGCTCCTCTGCAAGTAGACGAGTCTGTGCGTATTGCTTCGCAAATCTGCGATGCACTTGATCATGCCCATCAGAATCAGATTATTCACCGTGATATTAAACCTCATAACATAATGATTGGACGAAATGGCCGGGTTAAGGTTACTGATTTCGGGATTGCCCGGGCAGTCACCTCAACTACAATAACACAGACAGGATCTGTTATCGGCTCTGTACATTATTTCTCACCGGAGCATGCCAAGGGAGTCACGACAGGAGAAAAGTCCGACCTGTATTCATTAGGTATTGTGCTCTATCAGATGCTTACCGCAAGCCTGCCTTTTATAGGCGAAAGTCCGATCAGTGTGGCTTTAAAGCATCTTCAAGAGGATTTTGAGGAGCCGAGACTGCTTAATCCGCTGATCCCACAAAGTGTCGAGAATATTATTATGAGATCGATGCGCAAGAATCCGGAGGAACGTTACTCCTCTGCTAAAGCGATGTTGCAGGATCTGGAAACTTGTCTGCTCCCTGAGCGGAGAAGTGAAGCTAAGCTGATTTTCCACGATGAAGATGACGAGGATCGGACTCGGGCCATTCCGGCCATCAAACCCATTAGAAAAAGCAATGGTAACCGCAATGGGGGAGAGGATCGGATGAGGCATGAGGAAGAGCGGAGTCTGACACCGACAGGCAAGAAAAAATGGGGACGCCCAGCGTTGTGGATTGGCCTTACCCTGTTGCTTCTGCTGGCCATGGCTAGTGTCGTTTGGTACGTTAATTCCAAGATTGTAGTAAAAGAAGTGGCTGTGCCATATGTGGTTAGCTTGTCATTAGAGGACGCGACAGCTAAGCTTGCTGAAGTAGGTTTGAGTGTGGCCGATCCGATAATCTATGAGTATAACCCAAATTTTGCTGAGAATATGGTCTCAAAACAAAGTAAAAGTAAGGATACTATGGTCAAAGAGGGAACCGATCTTGTGCTCACTGTAAGTACGGCGAAACCTTTGTTGAAAATGCAGGATTTATCCGGAAAAACCTTTGATGATGCGGTTAAAGTACTGATGGAACAAGGCGTAGCTCAGAGCCGAATTACATCAGACGAACGCTTTGACAAGGATACAGAGGAAGGAAAGGTTATTAGCTCAGATCCTATGGCAACCAATGAATTCGACCCTGACACGGCATCCATCGTGCTGTATATCAGCAAAGGCGAAGAAAGCATTACTATGCCGGATCTCACCAGTCTGACTGAAGCAGAGGCCAAGGCGAAGCTGGAAGACAACAATCTTGTACTTGGAGATGTTAAGGAAGAACCGAGTTTCTCGATTGAAAAAGGCAAGGTAACGAAACAATGGGCTTATGAGAAGGGTGCGGCGGTTCCTCCGGGAACGGCGATCACCATTTATTTAAGTACAGGATACCCTCCAGAAGCTTTAAATTATACTTTCAGTGTGCCTGTAGCACCTTCTGCGAATGGGAAGAAGACCAAAATCAGGATCGTATTCGCCGATGCACGCAATGATGGCGAGAATCAGGAGTGGGGAACACGTACGATTGGGAAGAGCCAAGTATTGTCTGTTGATCTAGTTCTGGCACCTAATAAAGATGGAGTAGTATCAATCTATCGTGATGGTGTGTTCTTTGAGACTTATCCTGTTTCTTATGTGGATGCCAAGAATGGCACTGTGCAACTACCTGAGCCTCCTGTGGTAGCGACTCCCGAACCAACGGTGACACCTACAGAAGCACCGGCTGCTTCTGTAGATCCAACCATTGAACCGGAAATATTGCCTGATCCGGGTGCCGGCAATGGAGATGTTCCCGTTAACGGAGCTGTGGATCAGACTGGATTTTTAACAGGAACTCCAAAGCATAAAAAAGGTAAGTAAGATTAAGGATAAAGCTAAAGAGCAAAGTGGCAGCACATCTGGAGATAGAATGACCAGAAGTAACAGTAGTTACTGTCACAGCGAAATGACCCGAGTGATTTAACTTGGGTTATTTTCGTAAAATCAGGAAAGGACGGCTCATTATGTATGCCTGAAGGAATAATAGTTAAGGCTCTAAGCGGATATTATTATGTTAAACCGCTCCGTGAGGGATTGATAGCGACACAGGAAGAGACCATCACTTGCAGGGCAAGAGGAATATTCAGGAAAAATGGTTCAACCCCACTTGTTGGCGATCATGTTGTCTATTGTCTGACTGAGAATGGAGAAGGCATGGTTGATGAGCTTCACCCCAGAGAATCCGAACTGGTACGGCCACCTGTAGCTAATGTGAAGCTGGCCGTACTGTTGTTCTCTGTTCGTGAACCCGATATGAACCTGAATTTGCTGGATAAGTTCCTTGTTCATATTGAGCACTCAGGATTAAATACGCTGATAGTTCTAACGAAACAGGATTTGGCTCAAGACAATGGGGAAGCAACCTTGTATGTCAAAGAACTGTACGAACGTATTGGCTATGAGGTAATGGTTACAAGCTCACTAACGGGTGCGGGCAGCGAAGAGCTGCGCAAGCGTCTTACCCGTGGTATCAGTGTTTTTGCCGGACAATCCGGTGTGGGCAAGTCAACCTTGCTGAACCGGATTGTTCCGGGACTAAAGCTGGAGACTGGTGAGATAAGTTTGCGTCTGGGACGCGGCCGTCATACTACCCGCCATGTCGAGCTGATGGATATTGGAGAGGGTGGATTTGTAGCTGATACCCCCGGTTTTAGCCAGCTTGATTTTCTGGAGCTTGGAGTAGAGGAACTTTCCACTTGTTTCCGTGAGTTTGTCCCCCTTGCAGAGAATTGTAAATTCCGTGGCTGCAGCCATTTACATGAACCGGATTGCCGTGTCATTGAAGCTTTGGAACAGGGTAAGATCGCCCAAAGCCGTTATGATCATTACAAGCTTTTCTATACTGAAATGAAAGATAAGAAGCGGAGGTACTAAATCCATGATTTTAATTGCTCCATCCATATTGTCGGCGGATTTTGCAGCTTTGGGCGCAGAGGTGGCAGAAGCGGAAAGCAGTGGCGCAGACTGGATACATGTTGATGTTATGGACGGACAGTTTGTTCCGAATATCACACTTGGCCCAGTTATTGTCAAAGCAGTATCGGCTCATACTTCTTTACCGCTGGACGTTCATCTGATGATTGAAGCACCGGAGCGTTATATTGCCGATTTTGCAGCGGCTGGAGCAGGAGTAATAACAGTACATGCCGAGGCTTGTGTACATTTGCACCGTGTAGTCCATCAGATCAAGGAACTTGGAATTCTGGCCGGTGTGGCCATTAATCCCGGAACTCCGGCGTCTGCTATTCGTGAGGTGCTGGAGGATGTGGATATGGTGCTAGTAATGACTGTGAATCCCGGATTCGGCGGACAGGCGTTTATTCCGAGCATGCTGCGCAAAATCCGTCAAATCCGCCAGTGGGCGAACGAAGTGAATCCTGGATTGCATATTGAAGTGGATGGTGGAGTGACTGAAGCAACCGCACCGTTAGTTGCCGAGGCCGGAGCAGATGTGCTTGTAGCCGGGAATGCTGTTTTTGGCCGAAGCGATCGTGCAGCGGCTATTTCAGCTATACGAGCAGCAGCGGCTCCAGCGGCCCATTAATAAGCTGCTTCGCAGACTAAAGGTATAGGCCAAGTCCTTAACGCATAAACATGGTTACATGAGCAGAAATCTCATGTAGCCTTTTTTTGAAATATAAGAAAGTATAATAAGAGAGGTCTGCGGTACGTTTGGACAGTGAAATAGAAGGAAGTCTCCTACCGTACGGCATGAATTGATGGGAGGGTAAAACATGAAATTTTACACGTTTAAGCTGCCAAGATTTTTGGGAGGTTTTGTTAAGGCGATTTTGAACACATTTCAGAAAAGCTGAGCTTTTAAAAGAGAAGAAAACATGAAAAAAAGCACCTTACAAATGTAAAGGGTGCTTTTTGCTTAATATGAGATATCGCTCGGTCTAAACGCGTTCAACTTTACCGGATTTCAAAGCACGGGTGCTGACGTATACGCGTTTCGGTTTACCGTTCACGAGGATACGGACTTTTTGAACGTTAACTCCCCAAGTGCGACGGTTACGGTTGTTTGCGTGTGACACGTTGTTGCCGCTACCCGGTTTCTTGCCAGTAATAGTACATGTGCGGGACATAGATTACACCTCCTTGTTACTTACACTCGCATAAAACAATACTTTAATATAATATCACAGCAAAAATTGCTAAGTCAACTCCTTCAAAAACATTTATTTCTTTAGAGTCTTATAGTACAATATAAATTAGTGTATTATGTCCAGTTAATCATAGAATTGATTAGGCATGAAGTTAGGAAGGGGAATTCTCATTGAGTAAGCGTTCAATAAACGGAGCAGATTTCACCGCAATGGTTTTGGCTGGAGCGGAGATCCTGCAGCAGCATGCAGAGCACGTCAATTCCCTGAATGTTTTTCCGGTTCCAGATGGAGATACGGGAACAAACATGAATTTGACGATGACTGCAGGCGCGAACGAATTGAAGAAGAATAATACTGCCTCTATTGGCCAATGTGCAGGCGTGCTTTCAAAAGGCTTGTTAATGGGTGCGAGGGGGAACTCTGGCGTTATTTTGTCACAGCTGTTCAGAGGCCTCAGTCGCTATTCTGCGCAATATGATGAACTAAGCACGCAACAGTTTGCTGCAGCCCTGCAAACCGGAGTAGAGACTGCTTATAAGGCAGTTGTTAAACCGGTGGAAGGTACTATTCTTACAGTGGCTAAGGAAGCTGCAAGACACGCTGTATATTACGCACGGCGTACAACTGATGTGACGGAGCTGATGACAGAGGTATTAGCCAAAGCCAAGGAAGCATTAGCCAATACACCAGAGCTTTTGCCTATATTGAAACAGGTCGGCGTTGTGGACTCCGGCGGTCAAGGCTTGGTCTATATCTATGAAGGGTTTCACCAGCATTTGATGAGCGGAAGTTTCGGCGCGTCTGCATCGGTGCCCGGACAAGCTCCGGTACCTGTTATTGCCCCAACAACTGTGTTACCTAAACCTGATCACGTATTATCCTCCGTCCAGTCTTCCGCCCAATCACAGCTGTCTACGGAAGACATCGAATTTTTATATGATATGGAATTTTTTATTAACCGTCAGCTTGGTGGAAACGCTAAAGCCAATTTTAATGATGAGCTTTTTAGGAAAGCGTTATCAGTAAATGGTGATTCAATTATTGTTATTTCGGATGATGATACGATTAAAGTACATGTGCATTCCACGGCTCCAGGTGAGGTGCTAAATTTGGCCTTGCAATATGGGGAGATTACTCAGATTCACATTCTTAATATGCGTGAGCAGCATCGGGACTTACTATCAGCAGGGATGGATATTGCCCCAATGCCGGATGTATTTGCAGATATTCCTAAGGAGATTAGCAGTATTCAGTCTCCGGCAGAGCTTCCTGCAGATGATTTGGCACCATATGGCTTCATCGCGGTGTCTTCGGGGTCAGGGATTGCTGATATTTTCAAAAGCTTGGGTGTAGATGTAGTCCTTGCAGGGGGTCAGACCATGAATCCTAGCACTGAGGATTTTGTGAATGCGATCTCTTCGATTTCTGCTACGCATGTTTACATTCTGCCCAATAACTCTAATATTGTACTGGCAGCACAGCAAGCTAAAGAACTGCTGGAAGGCGAACGGGATGTCACAGTAATCCCAAGTAAGAGCATTCCACAAGGAATTGCTGCTGCTTTTGCCTTTCAGGAAGATGATTCTGTAGAGACTAATTCAGGTAATATGCTGGAGGCCATCGCACAAGTGAAGTCTGGTCAGGTGACCCATGCCGTTCGCGACACAAGCATTGATGAACTGAAGATCAAAGCTGGACAGTTTATCGGGATTTCCAATTCCAAGATTGTTGCTGCTGCTGATGATCTGCTGGCAGCCAGTCAAGCGTTGCTGTCTAACATGCTGGAGAATGGTGATGAGATTGTCACAATTCTACTGGGCGCTGAAGCAGAAGCAAAGATCACTGATGCCTTGAGCGAGTGGCTTCAGGAGACTTATCCTGAGGTCGAGGTAGAGGTGCATGAAGGTGGCCAACCGCTGTATTATTATCTCTTCTCAGTGGAGCCTTAGTGTAGCATCGAACAATTAGGTTAAACATGTAATGATTCTCGTCATGAGGTTGGCTTAATTCTAATTTGGGGAGGATTTCTATGAATCGTACCATTATCGTCACCGATAGCACTTCAGATATCCCGCCGGCCATGGTAGAAGCGTACGGAATAAAGGTCGTACCGCTGACATTAATGTTCGGCGAAGAGGCTTTCCGGGATAATCTGGATATGACACCGGAGCAATTCTATGAGCGTCTTCCCCGCTCACCGCAGCTGCCAACCACATCCCAGCCGTCACCGATTGAATATATGGATGTGTACCGTAACATCTTGGAGCAGAATCCAGAGTGTTCCATTCTGTCCTTTCATATTTCTTCTGGACTTAGCGGAACCTATCAATCGGCCGTACTGGCTAAATCAATGCTGGAGGAGCAAGGGGAAGGAATAACGGTTGTTGATTCCTTATCCGCTTCTTATGGCTTTGGCTTCATGGTGGTGCACGCCGCCCGATTGTCGGCTGAAGGCAAGGAACCGCAGGAAATACTGGAGTCTGTAGAACGTCTGCGCCAGTCACGCAAGCTTTATTTTCTAGTGGATACACTTGAATATTTGCAAAAAGGCGGGAGAATTGGCAAAGCGTCCGCGATCTTGGGTACTTTGCTTAATATTAAGCCGATTCTTTCCATTGATGCAGAAGGCATTATCTATGCCGTTGAAAAGGTTAGAGGCCGTAAGAAGGCAGTCGCTCGCATGATCGAGCTGTTCAAGAGCGAATTGCAGGGCGTGGACAAAATCAACGTGGCCGTGGGTCATACGGCTGAACCGGCTTCCGGTGAAGAGTTCCTGAATGAGCTTGCCGGACACTTCACATTGGAAGAGAAAGTGCTGACCAACGTTGGCCCTGTTGTAGGTAGCCATGTCGGCAACGGCACATTAGCCGTATTCATTTGGCCCGCATAATGAGGGATGAACATGACATCGACAATAGATACAATTGAAGTTAAGACAATAACTGGCGTGAGTGCTCAAAAGCTAGGCGAGCTTCACGCCTTTGGCGTCTTTACCGTGAAGGATTTGCTGGAGTATTATCCTTTTCGTTATGAAGATTACCGCCCTCGCTCACTTAGTGAGATCAAGCATGGTGACAAAGTGACGCTTGAAGCTAAGGTTATCGGTATTCCCGTGCTGCAGCGATTTGGTGGCAAGTCACGGCTAAGTTGCAAAATGATAGCAGAACCCTGGATGTTTACTGCGACCTGGTTTAATCGTCATTATGTGCGCGAGCAACTAACCGTAGGTCGGGAAATTGTGCTCATAGGCAAATGGGATCAGAAGCGCACGCAAATCACAGTGACCGATTATGAGTTTCCGGACCGTGGCGAAGGGAAGACGGGCACATTGCAGCCCGTCTATTCCGTTGGGGGGAAGATTACCCAGTCGTGGATCAGAAAGATCATCAATCAGGGACTTCAGCAGTTCGGAGATATGATTCCAGAGATATTGCCGCATTCGATTATGCGTAAATATGACTTTATGCCCCGCAAACGGGCCATTGCCACCATTCATCAGCCAGTGGATACCCGAGAGGGTCAACAGGGAAGGCGCAGGATGGTCTATGAGGAGCTGTTCCTGTTCCAACTTAAGGTACAGTCGTTCCGGGTGCTTAATCGCGGTAGAATGGACGGTGTGGTGCATACGGTAGATAACACAACCGTTCGCCAATTCGTTCGAAGCTTACCGTTTGAACTTACAGATGCCCAGAAGCATGTGGAACTGGAAATTCTACATGATATGCGTTCTCCTTATTGCATGAACCGTCTGCTGCAAGGAGATGTAGGTTCAGGCAAAACAGTGCTGGCCGCCATCGCTCTCTTTGCTACAGTTAAATCGGGAAATCAGGGAGCATTTATGGTGCCCACCGAGATATTGGCCGAACAGCATCTGCGTTCACTCGCGAAAATGTTTGAACCCTTCGGAGTCACTGTAGGATTACTGACCGGCAGCGTGAATGGACGCAAGCGCAAGGATCTGCTAGCAGCATTACAAATGGGGATGATTGATGTTGTTATTGGTACCCATGCCCTGATTCAGGAGGATGTTTTCTTCCGCGGACTTGGCGTTGTGGTTACAGATGAGCAGCATCGATTTGGTGTTAACCAGCGCAGTGTCCTGCGCCGCAAGGGTTATAACCCGGATGTGCTGACGATGACGGCGACACCTATTCCGCGTACCCTGGCGATTACTGTCTTTGGAGATATGGATGTATCGACATTATCGGAACGCCCCAAAGGCCGTATTCCGATCACTACCTATTGGGTCAAACATGATCTCATGGAACGGGTATTGAAACTAATCAGCCGCGAGATCGATCAGGGCCGGCAAGCTTATCTCATCTGCCCGCTCATTGAGGAGTCGGAGAAACTGGATGTGCAGAATGCGATTGACCTGCATATTCAGATGGGACAGGCTTTTCCGAACTACAAGGTAGGGCTGCTGCACGGTCGGATGACCCCAAGCGAAAAAGATGTGGTAATGCGTGCATTCTATAGTAATGAGCTACAGTTGCTTATATCAACTACTGTCGTAGAGGTAGGTGTCGATGTTCCTAACGCTACGCTCATGATCATTATGGACGCGGACCGTTTCGGGTTATCGCAGTTGCATCAGTTGCGAGGACGGGTGGGCAGAGGCCAGAATGCCTCTTATTGTGTGCTGGTAGCGGACCCAAAGTCAGAGATTGGGCGGGAGCGGATGACCGCGATGACAGAAACGGATGATGGCTTTGAGATTTCGCGGCGGGATTTGGCGCTGCGCGGCCCCGGCGATTTCTTCGGAACGAAGCAGAGTGGTCTGCCGGAATTCCGGCTTGCGGATATGACCGCTGACTTTGAAGTATTGGAGCAGGCGCGTGATGATGTGGCCGAACTGCTTCGGGACGTTGCTTTCTGGACTTCGCCTGACTTTGCTCCGCTGCGGAATTATTTGCAGAATGAGCAGATTTTTCAGGGAGATTTAATGGATTAAATAGGCACATGCAGCGTCCAACGCACATATACTATGAAAGATTGGGATATGACGGGAGGTGCTGCGCTTGAGTGGTTATCAACAATTCGGAATTAGCCCCCAACTGGTGGATCGTATTAAATTAAAGATGAAGAATCCACCCGCCAAGGAACGCATCAAGAAGATGATTAATGGAGTCTCGAAGCAAGAGCTGCAGGACACGGCGGTTGTACGCAAACTGGTGCGTAATTCGTCGTCAGTGCTGAATGAGAAGCTGACCTCAGCTCAGGAAGAGCAAATTGTGAAATTTATAATTGCCCAGAAGATTGATCCCAGCAATACCTTCCATCTAATCCGGTTGTGGGGGATGTTCCGCTAAAACTAGCTGCCAAAGTACAGTTGTTTCACCTATAAGGAATCGCTCTCAGAATGGAAGCATCACAACATTCCGACTGGAGCGATTCTTTTTTTATGACTTTGCAGAAATTGGAAAAATGAAACCAGAGCAACAGGAAGACGTATTTTAGTAGCGAAGGTTACTTTTATGAATTTTTTCTGGATAGGAGAGATGAACTTGAACGGGTCAGATTTTATGAGTGGCACGCCACTATTTTTTAAGCTGTTTTTCCTAATCATTGTAGGTTTCTTTGTTTTCATCATTATTAAAATGGTCAAATTGTGGATGACCGACAATGCAAGTCCATTGGTAATAGCTAGGGGTACCGCAGTCACTAAACGAAGTGAGGTGTGGGGAGGGACAGGTGATTCTGGTGCTAGCACAAGTTACTACGTAACGTTTGAGCTTGAAGACGGTTCCCGTGTGGAGCTGCAGGTTCAGAGTCGTGTCTTTGGTCTGATCGTGGAGGGGGATGTAGGTGAGCTCTCTTATCAAGGCAGCAGATTTAAGGATTTTCAACGTGCAGAAGAAAGATCCAACTAGTAGCAATTGTTATAGAAGCTGACTATCAAATGCTATAGTTTGGTAAATCCACACATTTCATCCGAATCTCTGAGGCTTTTTTGGGTAAGACTCATATGAGAGGTTTTACCAAGAAGGACTACTGGAAGGAGACTGAAGGCTTGAACGCTATTTCATCTAAGGTACAAGAGGATATTGCATACCATACGCTGAGTAAGGAAGAAGTTCTAAAGCGGTTGGAGACTACAGAAGAGGGTTTATCCACAAGCGCGGTGGATCAACATCAGCAGCGTTACGGGAAAAATGTACTGAAGGAAGCCAAAACCAAATCTCTGCTGGCCAAGTTTATGGAGCAATTCAAGAACGTTATGATCTTTATTCTGCTGGCTGCAGCCGTATTGTCAGGGGTGCTTGGAGAATGGACGGATACCATCATCATTTTGTTGGTAGTCATTCTGAACGCAGTACTCGGAGTTGTGCAGGAGAATAAGGCTGAGCAGGCGTTGGAGGCTTTAAAAAACATGTCCTCTCCACAAGCGAGAGTAAGGCGTGGCGGTCAGGTTGCCGATATCAAAAGTGAGGAGCTTGTGCCTGGTGACATTGTATTGCTGGAGGCCGGAAACGTGGTTCCTGCTGACCTAAGACTTATCGAAACAGCTTCGCTGCAGACGGAGGAAGCCGCTTTGACGGGAGAATCATTGCCCTCGGATAAGAACGCGGGAGTGCTAGAGGGAAGCGACATTGTCATTGGTGATCGGACCAATATGGCCTATATGAGCAGCAGTGTTACCTATGGCAGAGGTGTAGGTGTGGTTACAGCTACAGGGATGGAAACGGAAGTCGGTAAAATAGCTGGCTACATTTCTGAGGAAGAATCCGAGGTTACACCGCTGCAGAAGAAGCTGGATGAACTCGGTAAATATTTTACCTATATCATATTAGGCGTCTGTGTAATTATCTTTGCCGTAGGAATTCTGGAGGGCCGAGAGCTACTGGATATGCTTCTAACCTCGATCTCACTGGCCGTGGCGGCGATCCCTGAAGGGCTGCCAGCTATTGTGACGATTATTCTCGCACTCGGTGTACAGCGGATGGCCAAACGTAAGGCGATTATCCGCAAGCTTCCAGCAGTGGAGACGTTAGGCAGCACCGAAATTATATGTTCGGATAAGACAGGTACTCTGACGCTAAACAAGATGACCGTTGAGAAATTGCATATTAACGGTACAACAATAGAGGCAACCGAAGCGCTATCCAGCATGCCAGGTGGAGAATTAATGCTGCAGGCGATGACGCTGTGCAATGATTCGAGTATTGAGGCGGGAGAGGGGAAGAGTGCTGAAGAAAGTGGGAAGACTCGAAGTGGTAAAGCCATTATTGGCGATCCTACGGAGACGGCACTTGTAGATTATGCACTTAGCATCGGCTTTGATAAGCGGGAGCAAGAGAAGAAGTATCCGCGGCGCACGGAACTGCCTTTTGATTCGGACCGCAAGCTGATGACAACAATTCATGAAGTGGAAGCTGGACATTATCGAGTGCTGACCAAAGGTGCACCAGATGTACTCTTGTCCAAATGTACCCATATTAATATGGACGGAGAGGTTATCCCGCTTACGGAGGACCATTCCGCGCATATTATCAGCAATAACAAGGGACTTGCAGACGAAGCTTTGCGTGTACTGGCCTTTGCCTACCGCGAATATGAACAACTTGTGGAGAATCCTTCACCGGACACAACGGAGACGGGGCTAGTGTTCATCGGTCTGATCGGTATGATAGACCCGCCGCGCGATGAGGTTCGCGATGCCGTTGCTATCTGCCGCAAAGCAGGCATAAGACCCGTAATGATTACCGGTGATCATCGTGATACAGCAGCGGCAATCGCCAAAAGACTCGGGATCATCGAGGATGACAGCAGTGTATTAACAGGGCGTGAGCTGGATCAAATCAGCGAAGAGGATTTTGCGGAAAGGGTCAGTGATTATTCGGTTTATGCCCGCGTCTCTCCACAGCACAAAGTGCGTATTGTCAAAGCGTGGAAACAAAAAGGCAAGATCGTAGCTATGACCGGTGATGGTGTTAACGATGCGCCAGCCCTAAAAACATCCGATATTGGGGTGGGCATGGGGATAACAGGTACTGACGTTGCCAAGGGAGTATCAGACATGGTGCTGGCGGATGATAACTTCACAACGATCGTTGTTGCCGTTGAAGAAGGCCGCAAAGTATACAGCAATATCCGCAAGGCGATTCAGTTTCTGCTCTCTGCTAATTTGGGTGAGGTGCTAACCTTATTTATTGCCACTATGATCGGCTGGCGGATACTGGAGCCGATACATATCCTGTGGATTAATCTTGTAACCGATACACTACCAGCTCTAGCGCTGGGATTGGAAAAAGCGAGCGATGACTTGATGTCCAAGAAGCCTCGCAAGTCCAGCAGCAGTATTTTTGCCGGAGGTGTGGGGATAGGGATTATCTATCAAGGTCTTGTCGAGGCGGCGCTTACGCTGTTCGTATACAACTGGGCACATACCCATTACAGTGAGGGTGTTGCGGTAACCATGGCTTTTGCCACATTGGGGCTGCTGCAAATTACACATGCCTTCAACGTTAGATCCAATACCAAATCGTTATTTCAGATCGGCTGGTTCAGCAACCGTTACATGCTGTGGGCGTCGCTGATCTCCGGCTTAATGCTGGTTCTGGTCATTCTAATTCCCGGCTTGAATAATTGGTTTGGTGTATCACATCTGAATCTTGTACAATGGGGAATTGTTTGTGCCGCGGCACTGGGGATTGTAGTCATTGTGGAGCTGGTGAAGCTATTCATTCGCTCTAGTGGCAAGGGAAAAGCGTGGGATTAGTTACATATAGAAGAAAGAATATATTTATCACGTATGAGGCAGCCTTTTGCACTTCAAAGCTGTAAAAGCTAAAACGAGCGAGTCTCCGAGTTATTAGAGACTCGCTCGTTTTCGTTTTTGATTCGTAGTGGCCTGCTTTAGCTGGTTATGGGCAAGCGATTTTAATGAAGATGTTGTTCAATACATCTGGAGACAACATGCTACTTACGCAACGTTCCGTTCGCGGAGCATTTCTCCAAACTCCTATTTACGGATTGTTCAATAGAACGGTGGGTGTCCCAGCAATCTTCAAGGTACGCCGAGATGGAAAGTTTAAAGAATACGTTGCATATGCAGAATTACGTTACTCCAATAGCCACTGTCCAGATCACTGATCTGAACTCCAGGGTCACCCCAAGTGTGGATAAATTGTCCATTTCCAATGTAAATGCCGACATGTCCCGGGATGGCGTCACTCTTGAAACGACCGGGCACGGTGAAAAATATAAGATCACCTGTTACAAGTTCATTCCGGCTAACACGTTTTCCCAGATTGTCCTGATCCTTGGCGAGGCGTGGCAGATCTACACCGAACTTTTTGTATACATGTCTTGTAAAGGTAGAGCAGTCGAACTTTTTAGTTTCCTCATAAGGGCCTGCACCGAAATCATAGGGTACACCAAGGTATTTCTTCGCATAAGCAACTAATTCCTGACTATCTGCGGCAGATAAGTTCTGAACACGAAAAGGTTTTGCCTCATCAGTCTGCTGTATCTTCAATGTCGTATCCTTATCCGTTGGTGCGACAATGTTGATTTCGCCAGAGCTTTTGTTCCAGCCGACCTCGGTTTGCAATAATTTGGATAATGCTCTGGGTGTAATGTAGATTTCACCCTTACGACGCTCAGGAGAATCAGGCAGAGTAAGCTTTTGGCCGAGAGAGGTAGCTTGTTTAGAGCCAGGATGCAGCATGAACATAACATCGCTATACCCTACTTTAACATTACCTCCGTTAGCCGTATCATCTTTCATCCGATATCCTATAGAAGCAACGGCCGGTTTCAGCGGAATCCAATACTTGCCCTCTTTGTCGGTGATGGGGGATTTCTCATAATAGCTTAACGCATAGGCACCTGCGGGAGTTATTGAGTTTACTTTAGGAGTCTGAGCGGGTTTGGAATAGCTGCAGCCTGTACTTGACAGTGCAACAGTTAGTATTAAGGCAGACACGCTTAACAGCTTCATTTCATATTTTGGCATCGGACACGCTCCCAATTCAAACTTTAAGTAAAGTTTGTGCAGAGGGGCTTTTTTTATGTAAAGCAGGAATAGGAAATCTATGTAAAAAATACAGGAGTTTCTCATAGCTGGGATCGTTAATGTGCGGATATTGTAATATGTTGAGGGGTGATAAAGGATTGACGGATAAACAACCTTTATATAATATAAGTTTAATAGATTTGCTAGTGTTTATGTGAGCATCGTGTGAGCTTATGCTTTAATGCTTTCCCAAATGAAAGCGCCAATGCTGCATCGCTCACTTCTAGACAAGCGCTAATACTGTAAACGAAAAGGGGTTTTCTCATGAAAAGAAAAAATATTTGGGTTGGTTTAAGTATGTGCTTGATGCTGGTAGCAGCGGGTTGTGGCAATAATAATAATGCAGCAGTTAACACAGGAAATACAGCAAACGCTGGCAATAAGGCAGAGGCTACAGCAGCAACGAATACAGAAGCCAAATCCTACAAAATTGCTATTTCGCAATATGTAGAACATCCGTCACTGGATGCGACGCGTGAGGGATTTCTAGCCGCTTTGAAGGATGCGGGTATTGTTGAAGGAGAGAACCTCAAAGTAGATCTTGAGAATGCACAGGCTGATCAAGCCAACAACCTTTCCATTGCCCAGAAGATTGCCGCTGATGATAATGATCTGGTACTGGCCATTGCCACTCCATCAGCTCAGGCTGTTGTGCAGAATGTAGATAAAAAAACACCGATTCTGTTTGCAGCTGTAACGGACCCGATGGACGCTAAGATTGTGACTGATCTGGAACATCCGGGTGGCAACGTCTCCGGTGCTTCTGATACGAACCCAGCAGCGATTACGCAATTGATGGATTTCATTGCTACCCAGTTCCCAAATGTAAAGAAGCTTGGTCTGGTTATCAATGAAGGTGAAGCCAATGCGGTTGTCATGGCGGATTTAGCTAAGGCAGCACTCGACAAGCATGGTATTGAGCTTGTGAAGGCTCCTATTACGAACACCTCAGAAGTGAAACAAGCAGCTGAATCTCTCGTAGGCCGCGTAGATGCTTTATATATCACGCTGGATAACACGGTGGTAAGTGGTGTGGATACTATTATCCAAACTGCAAATGCCAACAAGCTCCCGTTCTTCTCCAGTGACCGCGATACGGTAGAGAAAGGCGCTTTTGCAACCGTGGGTTTCAAATACTACGATCACGGCTACCAAGTCGGACAAATGGCTGTAGAAGTATTAAAGAACGGCAAGAATCCAGGAGATATGAAAGTAACCATGCA
Source organism: Paenibacillus monticola (assembly GCF_009664975.1). Classification (GTDB taxonomy): domain Bacteria; phylum Bacillota; class Bacilli; order Paenibacillales; family Paenibacillaceae; genus Paenibacillus_AQ; species Paenibacillus_AQ monticola. The sequence continues at coordinate 232,024 of NZ_WJXB01000002.1, read as the reverse complement.
AGAGAAGCTGGATCTTATTCTTAACCTGAAAGCAGCAACGGAGCAAGGAATTGAAGTAACTGACGCCATGAAGGCAGAAGTTGCCGACCCAACCAACAATATTATTCAATAAGACAGGATATAAGGGGGCAATTCCTAAGAGGATGTCCCCTGTCGCTTGAAGGAGGAAGTCACCTATGATAGATTCATTGCTTGGAGCAGTTGAAATGGGCCTGCTATATTCATTTATGGCTTTAGGCGTGTATATTACGTTTCGCATTTTAGATTTCCCCGATTTAACTGTGGATGGGAGCTTCACCACCGGTGGCGCTATTGCCGCGGTAATGATTACACACGGTTATTCACCCTTGCTGTCTACGTTGGCTGCGGTAGCTGGTGGTATGGCGGCTGGCATGTGTACAGGCTTGCTGCATACCAAAGGTAAGATCAATGGACTGCTGTCGGGTATTCTAATGATGATTGCGCTCTATTCCATTAATTTGCGGATTTTGGGCGGCAAGCCTAATGTGTCGCTTATGGGTGATCTCACATTGTTCACTTCGATAAATCCACTGCTGGTCATGCCATTTATAGTTCTAGCGGTAAAGGTGCTAATGGATCTTTTCCTGCGAACCGATCTCGGATTGTCATTGCGGGCGACAGGCGACAATGCGCGGATGATTCGCAGTTTTGGGGTGAATACGGACAATACGACTATATTGGGAATTAGCTTGTCCAACGGATTAGTTGCGCTGTCGGGGGCACTGATTACTCAATATTCTACATTTGCTGATGCCTCGATGGGTGTAGGGATGATTGTAATTGGTTTAGCTTCCGTAATTATTGGTGAAGCCGTGTTCGGATCTGGTAATGTATTCCGTGCTACATTGGCAGTGGTGCTAGGTTCTATCGTTTACAGGATCGTGGTAGCGCTGGCCTTACGCGTGGAGTGGCTACAGGCTTCAGACCTAAAGCTTATAACTGCTATCATCGTTATAATCGCGCTTGTATTCCCATCGATTCAGCGCTATTTCAAGCAGAGAAGTTCGGGACGCAAGCGGACGGCTGAATTGGCTGAACTAGCTCTAATCAAGAAGAATGGAGGTGCGGTCGATGTTAAAGCTCGATAACGTCTCCAAGCTATTTAATCCTGGTACACCCGATGAGAAGATAGCCTTGCTCGGCATTGATCTGGAGCTTCTTTCCGGTGACTTTGTTACTATAATTGGCAGCAATGGCGCTGGAAAATCAACACTAATGAATATTATTTCTGGTGTCATGAAGCCGGATCTGGGAGATGTCCGTGTGGAAGGTAGTTCAATTAGCCATTTGGCGGAATATCAACGCAGCCGCTGGATTGGCCGAGTCTTTCAGGACCCTATGGCTGGAACGGCACCACATATGACGATTGAAGAGAACCTGGCGATGGCTTATAAGCGCGGCAAGAATAGAGGGTTTGCCTTTGGCGTATCCGCAGCGAAGCGCATGATGTTCCGTGAGCAACTGAATCGCCTGGGTATCGGTCTGGAGAATCGTCTGCGCGCTAAGGTGGGATTGTTGTCCGGCGGGGAGAGACAAGCGCTCAGCCTGCTGATGGCTACTTTTACAGAGCCGCAGATTCTACTGCTGGACGAACATACTGCGGCACTTGATCCTTCTCGTGCAGAACTGATCACGAAGCTGACTGAATCCATTGTTCGTGAGTTAAAGCTGACTACACTGATGGTTACACATAATATGGAGCAGGCGATCCGTTTGGGCAACCGGCTAATTATGATGGATAAAGGAACCGTTGTGCTTGATATTGATGAAACCCGCAAGAAAGATCTGACCGTAGAGCGCTTGCTAGGTGAATTCGAAACGATCAGCGGACATAAGCTGGCGGATGATCGAATGATGCTTGGTTAGTGCATAAACTTTAGGGGCAGGTATTATAAAGGCTTGGACATGTTGTCTGATCTCAGAGAACATGTTCAAGCCTTTTTGGTGCTTAATTTCACAAAACTCTATACTGAATTATGTTAAAGTGAAATAATTAATAATTAATGCAGTATTCAATCCTGCTAGAAAGAAGAGTGGTAATGCTGATGATACGCAGAAATAAGAGCGCTTACAATAATTCAGGAATATTTAATAAAATGATAATGCTGATCTGTTTCTTGTTGTTGCTTTCCTTCTTTATCTCACTGACTGTCCTTCAGTATGTGTACCGAATATACGATCAACAGATTTACGAGAAGGCATCAGAGATCTTAGGGATGTCATCGATCAGCATTGAAAGTGAACTGCGGGAATTAGAGCAGTTATCCTTTACGGTAGTGTCAGATGAACAGATTCAACAATGCCTGCGCCAGTTGCGTAACAATCCTCAACCTTATGAAAGACAGGTTCTGAATAACAAGATCATCAACCGATTGGTGGCTTTTGCCGGTGCGGAGAAATATGTTTATTCTATGATGCTGATGGATGCCGGTGATGGAGTGATGACAGCTGGCAATCGAGAGGGAGTGTCGCAAGCCCTTCAGGATCAGCTGAAGCCACTTGCCATGGAAGCCGGCGGCAGTAATGTATGGTACAACCAAGGTACTAAAAACTCGCTGTTGGCTGTCCGGCAGATCAAGTCCTACACAGGTTCAACCTTCACGCTGGATAACCTCGGGACGCTGGTCATACGCATTCGAATTGATCGGATTATTGCTGATAATACGGATTCTACCACGAGTAAAGGCCAGCTAATTGTCGCCGATGCCCAAACCGGGCTGGCGATTTACCCTGAGAATTCGATTCTTATGCCGCAGGAGCTTGCTAGAGAGATCGGGCGTCCTGAGGTATATCGTACGGCAAGCTATGACAGCGGGACCTATTTTGTAGCCAAGACTAAATCTTCTTACATGGACTGGACTTATATTAATGCGACTCCGTTTAATGGGATGTTCCAACAAATTTCAGTGGTCAAAAGACTGGTAGTCGTAATCTTTGCTTGTCTTCTTCTACTTGGATTGCTGTTAGGTTATCGGTTCGCTCGTAGCATTGTACGTCCAATCTCGAAGCTGACCGATCGGATGAGGAAGATTGAAATGGGCGATCTGGATAATCTGGAGGAGCAGGCGCTAGGTATGGTCTCACAAACAGCACAAGACGAAGTAAGTCAACTGAACCGGACCTTCAAAATGATGATTCGTCGGATTAGAGAGCTTATTGATGAGAATTATTCGAAGCAGCTTATTATTCGGGAGACTGAGCTCAAAGCGCTGCAAGCACAGATAAATCCACATTTTTTGTACAATACGCTTGAATCTATTAACTGGTTGGCCAAAATGAATCAGCAGTCCAAAATTTCCGAGATGGTGGAAGCACTAGGCTACTTGCTGCGCAGCTCTATTGGCCTCAAGGACCCGTTGATCACACTTGAGAAGGAGCTAAGTATCGTTCAGAGCTATGTCACCATTCAAAAGACCCGGTTTGAGGAGAGACTGGACTTTCATATGGATATCCCTCTTCAATTTCAGGATGCGCGTATTCCGAAGTTGACCTTGCAGCCACTGATTGAGAATGCAATTCGGTATGCGCTTGAACCGAATATTGAGCCTTGTACGATTTCAATTACGGTCGTGCCCCTAGAATATGGATTAGATCTGCAAGTGAGCGATAATGGCCAAGGGATGACGGCTGAGTTCATCAGCGCATTGCAGCAGGGCAGAATTCAGACCCGCGGTGAAGGGATTGGATTAGCAAATATTACGGAACGGATTCAACTGGTTTTTGGCCAGGAATGGGGCACGGTTGTTGAAAGTATACCCGGGCAAGGAACGACAATTCATGTGCGCATTCCCTATTTGAGAGGAGAGGTTGAGAATGTATAGATTGCTACTCGTGGATGATGAACGCCTGATTCTGGAGGGGATGTCACAGGTTGTGGATTGGGAGAAAGCTGGGGTGGAGTTAGTCGGCACCGCTCGAAATGGCCTTGAAGCGTTGGATAAAATAGAGTCTTTGCGTCCGCAGATTGTCATCACAGATATTGCTATGCCCGGTCTGGATGGGTTGGGATTGGTGCAGCGCTGCAGCGAGCGCTTTCCAGAGGTGAAATTCGTCATGCTGACCGGTTATAAGGATTTCGACTACGCGCGAACAGCCATGCAGCATGGGGTTAAGCATTATCTGCTAAAGCCTTGTAACGAAAATCAGATTCATGATGCGCTGGTTGAGCTGGTACAGGAGTTGGAGGAACTAGAGAATCGGGAACTATTCGTCAGCGGGATGAAGCAACGTCTGACCAAGGTTCTTCCCCATGTGAAGGAACAATTTCTGAAGGAATGGATTTCGAACAAAACCTATGGAAGCCATGATCTTGAATATTACCAGGACTTGTTCGGGATTGAACTAAACGGCAAGATTGTTCGGTTGATTCTATTTAGACTTGAGGATTCCTACGAATATGAGCATTTATTCGCCCTGCAAAATATCGCCCAAGATATGCTGCAAGAGGTATTGCTGAGTGCTACGATAGGTAGCCATTTGCTAATATTACTAGAGCATGTGGAGGATACTGCCAATAGTGACACCCTACTAACTCGTATCGGTGAAGTCAGAGAGATTTTTTGCGAATTTTATAAAATAGATGTGACCATTGCGGTTAGCGACGCCGATCGAATGATTCATTCACGCAGGCTGTACCGGCAGACTTTGCAATGTATGAATCATCGCTTCTATTTGGATGCTGGCAGTCTCATTACCGGGCGTGATATTCCTGTTGATGAGCTGAATGAAGGGCATGAGATTGATTTGGAGGAAGAGGAAATCTGCCAGCTAATCAAGGCTGGGGATAAAGAAGCCGTGGATCTTGAGCTGGAACGACTATTTGGTGTGCTCTCTGCACAGCGTTTCGATATCAATGTGACCCGTTCATACGTCCTGCAGCTGTATTCCGCAATGATCAGATTGTGCCTCCCGGAAGAAAGAACTGCTTTCACCGCCGGGATGGCGGAGCTTGCTGAACTTGGGACGTTATGTGGTCTTAAAGTATATGTCAAACAGGTGGCAGCCCAATTGACAGCAATATATGACCGCCATTTCATGTCTCGTCAATCCTCTATCGTGGACAAAATGCTGCGGATCATTGCCGAGGATTACCAGAATTCGGAGCTGTCACTAGGTTCCGTCGCTGCTGAAATGCTGTACATGAATTCTGATTATCTCGGGAAAATTTTCAAAAAGGTGACGGGTGAGAAGTTTTCCAACTACGTTACCAATTATCGAATCACCAAGGCATCAGAGCATATTATCCGCAGCGGGGATGTGAAGGTATTCGAGTTGGCTGAAATTTTTGGCTTCGGCGGCAATGCCCAGTATTTCAGTCAAGTCTTCAAAAAAGTGACAGGAAAGACTCCAACCGACTTTATGAAGCCGCAATCGAACTGATTATTGCACAAACATAACGGTTTTTTGTATTCACCAATGACTGAAAATTTGAGAAGATTCTATACATGGAAGCGCTAACAATGAAAGAGGCGGCTTTCTAAAATCGCATCAAAAAGGGGAGATTTGAACTTGAAAAAAAGATATTCTTTATTAGCGATCCCATTGCTCTTATCCATGCTGTCAGGCTGTGGTGGAGGGAATAACAACAATGCAGCTCCAACAGATGCGGGAGCAAACGCTGCTGCAACTAATGCACCGGCTGCCACAAGTTCGACAGAACCAGTGACATTGCGCATCGCTTGGTGGGGCGGGGATACAAGACATTCTTATACACAGCAAGTTATTGACATGTATGAAGCGGCGAACCCGAATGTAACCATTGAGCCTGAATATGCATCCTTTGATGATTACTGGAAGAAGCTGGCCCCACAAGCCGCTGCGAATCGTCTACCCGATATCGTCCAAATGGATGTTTCCTATATCAACCAATATGGATCTAACGGACAACTGGAAGATATGACTCCTTATCTGAATAAACAAATCCAGGTTGCTGATGTCAATGAGAACGTGCTGGCTACTGGTAAAATCGGTGACAAGCAGTATGGAGTTCCGCTTGGCGTAAACGTGCTTGGTTTTCAATATGATCCGGAACTGTTGAAGAAAGCTGGTGTGGATTCCATACCGGAGAACTGGACTTGGGATCAATACAAGGAAATAGCTACGAAAGCAAAAGCAGCAGGCTTGTACATGGATAGCTCAATGGCTGCGGATGTCTTCTTCAATTATTATCTGCGGACCAAAGGATTGTCTCTTTATAATACGGATGGAACTGCACTAGGTTATGAAGATGACGCGATGTTCAGTGAGTTTTTTGGAATGTTATCTGGTTTGATTGAGGCTGGAGCCGTTCCAAGTCAGGATAAACTGAGCCAGACCAAGGGTGTTATTGAAGAAACAGATGTCGTGAAATCAACCGGCATAGGCATGTGGCAATGGTCGAATCAGTACGTAGCCTTGCAAATTGCGGTTAACCGCCCAATGGCGCTGGCGCAAATGCCTGGCCCGGATATGGAAAAAGGTCTGTATATGCAGCCTAGTATGTACTGGTCCATTACCGCAAACTCCAAGGCTAAAGAAGAAGCCGCTAAGTTCGTTGACTTCTGGACGAATAACGTCGAAGCCAATAAATTGATTAAAGGCGAACGTGGCGTACCGATTTCCAGCAAAATCAAAGAAGCCCTTACAACAGAATTATCAGATTCCGGTAAGCAGGTATTCCAGTTCGTAGCTGATATGGAACCGAAAACATCTCCGATGAGTCCTCCAGTTGGATCGCCTGAAGTTGTGGCACTGCTGACTGACCTTGCTGAGCAGATGAATTTTGGACAGATTAAGCCGGATGCCGCTGCTGCCCAGTTCCGTAAAGAAGCAAATGCTATTCTCGGAAGCCGGTAATAGAGAAGCGGGCCATACTGTGATTCACACAAATTAGAGAAGGAGATGGAGAACCTTGGCTGTTAGCAACCCTATTTCTACGAATCCGATAATGTATAAGAAGAAGAAAACATTTAATCATATGCTGAAGAAAAATCTGACAGGTTACGCTTTTATTAGTCCGTTCGTAATCGGTTTTCTCTGCTTTACACTGGTGCCAATGATTGTTTCACTTTATCTGTCTTTTACCAAATATAATCTGTTCTCCCCACCCCACTGGGTGGGGATGGACAATTATACCAAAATGTTTACGAATGACCCGAAATATCTGCATTCCTTAAAGGTAACTTTTCTGTATGTATTTATCGGTGTGCCATTGAGACTTGGCTTTGCCTTGTTCGTGGCAATGATTCTCAATACGAAATCGCGGATGGTTGGTGCCTACCGCACGGTCTATTACCTGCCTTCCATTATCGGCGGCAGTGTCGCAGTTTCGATCATGTGGCGTAATATTTTTAGCGATACTGGAATTATTAACGGATTGTTCGGTTTCTTTGGTCTTGGACCCGTAAGCTGGTTCGGTAACCCAAGCGCTTCACTGTTTATGCTGATCACGTTGTCTGTATGGCAGTTCGGCTCCTCCATGCTGATATTCCTGGCAGGTCTGAAGAATATTCCCGGCGAAATGTATGAGGCGGCCAGTGTTGACGGGGCCAGCTTTTTCCGGAAGTTCTTCAAGATCACCCTGCCATTGCTTAGTTCAGTCATTCTGTTTAACCTGGTGATGCAGACGATCAGCGCCTTTATGACCTTTGTACCGGCCTATATTATATCCAAGGGTGAGGGCGGTCCAATGGATGGAACAATGCTGTATTCCCTCTATTTGTTCCGTCAGGCCTTCATGTTCAATAACATGGGATATGCTTCAGCGATGGCATGGGTCATGCTGTTGTTGATCGGTATCATGACAGGTATCTTATTCAAGACATCCAAATCATGGGTCTTCTACGAATCGGGAGGTGGAAAATAAGCCATGACGAAATTAAAAATTAAATGGCCGCTGTACCATATTCTCATCGGTGGACTCGCCATAGTGATGTTGTACCCGATTCTGTGGATGATCATGAGTTCTTTTAAAGAAAGCCGCCTAGTAATGGTTACTGCTCAGCAGCTGTTCCCTCATCCATGGGATTGGGGCAATTACGCCAAAGGCTGGGAAGGCGTCGCTGGTTACTCATTCGGTGTCTTCATTAAGAATTCATTTGTGATTGTGATCATAGCCTCTTTCGGAGCGGTCTTTTCCTCTTCATTGGTCGCCTTCGGTTTTGCCCGCAACAAATTTGTAGGCCATGGGTTATGGTTTGGCCTGATGATGATGACGTTAATGCTTCCTTCGGATGTGGTGCTCGTGCCACAATACATTATTTATACCAAGCTGAACTGGTTAGACAGTATTCGCCCGATCGTTATTCCCCAATTCTTCGGTGTACCTTTCTTTACCTTTCTGATGCTGCAATTCATCCGGACGATTCCGGTAGAACTGGATGAGGCGGCTACGATTGACGGCTGCGGCAAATTCCGGCTGTATTTCAAAATCATTCTTCCACTGATCCGCCCATCTATGGCGACAGCGGCTATCTTTTCCTTCTACTGGCGTTGGGAGGATTTGCTCGGACCGGTACTCTACCTGAACTCCCCTTCCAAATACACGGTTTCTATGGGACTGAAAATGTTCCTGGACAGTGAATCTGTATCCAATTGGGGACCAATGTTCGCCATGTCTGTACTCAGCCTTATGCCGGTTATGCTGATTTTCTTTATTTTCCAAAAACAAATTGTGGATGGAATCAGCACCAGTGGGTTAAAAGGTTAATCTCTTTAGAAAGGTGCGGCTGAATTTGGAATCCTATTCTTTTGATTTTGGCCTTGAGGCAGCAGAACCTGGCTATACCAAAGTGCAGCCGGACACGCTGTACACCTTGGAGCGTGGATATGGCTTCACACCTGATTCGTCTGTATTCGGACGCTTTAGAGGAGGAAATGATTCTTTGCGGAATGATTTCTGCATTCCGCACAAAGCCGTGTTTCTGGTGGATTTGCCCGATGGGATTTACCGGATAACGCTGCTTCTGGGTGACGTTCTTGCAGATACCAACACGGTTATCCGCGCCGGAAACGGAAAGTTCGTGCTGGACCCGATAAATGTTCCGGCCGGACAATGGTTGCGGGAATCCTTCTCGATGCGGATTAGGGATGGGCAGCTGCGGCTGTCTTTCTCCGGCTCTGCACCGCGGATAAATGCGCTGGAGATTCTACCAGATACTGAAGCGCTAGTTCTGTATTTGGCAGGTGATTCTACGGTGACAGATCAAGGAGAGGCCGGTTACCCTTATGCAGGCTGGGGGCAGCTGCTGCCACTCAGCTTCAAAGCTGGCGTTGCGGTAGATAATCGGGCGTTATCTGGGCGAAGCTCGAAGAGCTTTATCGAGGAAGGGCATTTAAAGGTTATTTCAGCAGAAATCAGGCCACGGGATTATCTGTTCATCCAGTTTGGGCATAACGATTCCAAGGGCGATGAAGCCCGTCATACCAAGCCTTTTTCTACCTACCAAGAACATTTACGGCTGCTGTTGTCAGCGGCTAGGAATGCGGGGGCGTATCCAGTGTTTGTAACATCGGTACACCGGAGAAGGTTCAACTCGGAAGGTCGAATTCTGGACAGCCATGGGGATTATCTGAGTGCCATGAAGGAATTGGCCGAAACGGAGCAGGTGCCGCTGATTGATCTGGAGCAGAAGAGCCGCAAGCTTTTTGAAGCTTATGGTCCAGAAGGGTCGAAGGAATTGTTCATGTGGAGCTATCCCGGTGAATATATTCATCACCCGGCTGGAGTGCAGGATAATACTCATTTTCAGATTAAAGGAGCACGTCTGCTGGCAGAACTTGTGGTGGAAGGAATCCGTGAAGCCGGATTACATGATCTATTGATTCATCTGCGCCAAGGGGAATAACGTTGTAGTATTTATTTTTAAGAAAGAGGTGTAAGCAGCATGCCAGCTTTTATCTTTGATGAAGAACAAATTCAAAAAACAATTGATCGTGTTGTAGACCGTACTCTCCGCATGGATTTTTCATGGGATTGGCCGGGCGGTGTAGCTTTTTATGGCGTATGTGAAGCTTATGAAGCGACAGGCAAGGAAGAGTATCTCATCGCGCTAAAGACCTGGGTAGACGAGAATTTGGCCGAAGGGCTGCCGAAGCTTTCCGTTAACGGGATATCCATCGGACATTGTCTGTTGACTCTATACGAAGCGACTGGAGATCAGAATTACTTGGATATAGCGATTGAAATGGCAGAATTCTTGCGTGGCAAAGCTGAGCGGTTTGCCCATGGAATTTTTCAGCATACAGTGAACTCCCTTAGTTATGTATTTCCTCAGCAGGCGTGGGTCGATACGATGTTTATGGCTGGTTATTATTTGCTGCGTATCGGCTATGTGCTGAATAATCGCGAATATATCGAGGATGGTCTGGCCCAATACCACGGTCATGAGCAATTTCTGCAGAATCCGGATACGAACCTGTATTATCACGGCTGGGATCATGTGAATCAGAACAATATGTCCGGGATGTATTGGGCACGCGGGAACTCTTGGGCTGCGCTAACCATGGCTAAAGCACTGCGGTTGGTTGAAGTTACCCATCCTTCCTTCATGATTATAGAAGGCTCGCTCCGCGATCAATTGGCAGCGCTCGTTCGTCTGCAATCACCTGAAGGCTTGTGGCATACTGTACTGGATGATGAATCCTCTTATCTGGAAACCTCCGCTTCGGCAGGGATTGCCACCGCAGTGTTGATGCAGGGACGTTTATATAACAAATATTCTAACCTTGCGCTTCAAGGGATCTTGTCAAAGATCAAAGAAGACGGCACCGTTACCGATGTCTCCGCAGGGACGGCTGTCATGAATGATATTGACGGCTACCGGCAGGTGCCGAAGAAACGGATTCAAGGCTGGGGCCAAGGGCTGACGTTAGCTTATCTAGCACAAGTGCTGCGGACAAAGAGTAATCTCTACGGTTAATATCCGATTCATCTTCCCGTATGCGAGGGTAAGGTTAAGGAAAGAACTTAACTGGAAAGCATGCATATCGTGAAGGAGGTTATTACAAAATGACGAATCAGAAGCTGAAGGACAAGGTTGCCATCGTCACAGGTGGTGGCTCCGGTATTGGACGGGCTACAGTACTTGAATTCGCGAGAAACGGTGCCAAGGTAATTATGCTCGACCGTACGGTGGAGAATGCGGAGAAGGTCAGGCAGCAGGTGGAAGAAGAAGGTGGGCAAGCCGTCGTGATTGAGTGTGACATTGCTGAACCGCAGCAGGTAGAAGCAGCCGTAAAGCAGGCCGCTGCCCAATGGGGGCGGCTTGATATTGTTTTTGCCAATGCGGGGATTAACGGTGCCATGACACCGATTGAAACTATGGATATCGAGGCCTGGGATCAGACGATACACATCAACTTGCGGGGGACCTTTGCGACCGTGAAGTATGCCATCCCGCATCTTAAAACGAGTGGCGGAAGTATTCTGATTAACAGCTCCATTAACGGAAATCGGGTATTTTCAAACATTGGCTTCTCCGCCTACAGTACAAGCAAGGCGGGACAGGTTGCTTTTATGAAAATGGCGGCTCTGGAACTGGCTCAATACAAAATTCGCGTAAATGCGATCTGTCCTGGTGCGATTTCGACGAATATTGATGATAATACGTACCCTTCCGAGGATCTCAAGGAAGTGCAGATTCCTGTTGAATTTCCGAAGGGGGGACAGCCACTGGAGGAAGGACCCGGACGTCCCGATCAGGTCGCGAAGCTGGCCTTGTTCCTGGCTTCCGAGGATTCGGATCATATTACGGGCACCGAAATCTACTGTGACGGCGCAGAGTCGTTGCTGCATGGGTGACTTCATCTACTACTAATCGACGGCGGTCTTGCATAGAATAATCTTTATATTGTGAAGCGGGTTATTTCCCCATCGCTATGCGCAGCCGAACGGGCTACGAAAGCATTCGATGAGGAAGTAATCCGTTTTATTTAAATGCTACTCTCTAACTTTGAAAAAAATTAGCTAATCATTCCCACAGTTTTCCGTTATAATAGACTATCTGTGAAGAAGGGAGGCCATATAATGGATTTACATGTAGAATCTTTAATGAAATTGCTGTTGGCCATGCTGTTCGGACTGTTCATCGGTATAGACCGGCAGATTAAACAGAAACCGCTGGGTATTCGAACCAGTATGGTCATTAGTATCGCGAGCTGTCTCGTGACGATAGTCTCGATAAGTGCATATGATAAATTTGGTTCGCAGAATCCTAATATGGACCCTATGCGACTCGCTGCACAGATTGTGAGTGGAATCGGTTTTCTGGGTGCAGGTGTAATCTTGCGCAGGGGCGGTGATGCTATTTCCGGACTCACCTCTGCTGCACTGATCTGGACAGCATCGGGGATTGGGATAGCGATTGGCGCCGGATTTTACGTTGAGTCGTCTTATGCGGTTATTCTGCTGATGTTCGCGGTGAATGTGGTGCCACATCTGATTCGATCGATAGGTCCTCAGGTGCTGAATAAGCATGAGGTTTCGGTCAAAATTATTATGGAGGCCAATTTTGTGCTGACTGAGGTCATTCAGAAGATTGAGAAACGTAAAACTACTGAGAACAGAAAATCTAGAGGCCCAGCCCGTTCGATCCGCCGGATGAAGATTAAAGATCTGGATGATGGAAGACAAATGATTGATATGGTTCTGTCTGCACCTGATCGGGATTATGCCACGGAAATCTATTATGATGTGAAGCAGATCGAGCATGTAATGAGCGTAGAAGTGGAACAGTTGTAAAAATGCCATGTTGCCATTGGGGAAGATGTGGTAATCTATCAAGTGGAGAGTTATTTTGAGTTGTTGAAGGGAGAATGACTATATTATGACGATTACAGCATTTGAAGGTCAATATGAAGGGGAAGCTGCGATCTGGCTAAAAGCCGGACGCTATGAAGCGGCGGTGTTGCCAGGCATCGGCGGCAATCTGATTTGCTTCCGCGATACCGAAAACGGTTACCGTTTTCTGCACGAGCCGGGGGCAGAAGGGATGGAAGCCTTCAAAGCAAGTCCGGGCATTCATGGTATTCCTGTATTATTCCCTCCAAACCGTTACGAGGATGGCAAATTTCCTTGGAATGGCCAAACCTATCAGTTCCCGGTAAATGAAGTTGCAACGGGCAACCATCTGCACGGTTTCTTACATACAGCAGCCTGGGAGGTTGAAGAGTTTGGCAGCGGCCTTACCGAAAGTTTCGTAACCGTTACCATTAAAGTGGATGAGAATCATCCATCTTACGCTTTTCTGCCGCACAAGTATACAGTTAAACTGCGTTATAGCCTTGGTGCAGGTGGATTGTCCCAACAGCTGTTGGTGCACAATGACGGAGACGACGTGATGCCTTGCCTGCTAGCTTTCCATACGGCAGTGAATGCTCCGTTCGCACCGGGCAGTACTGCCCAGGACTATCGCGTGAAGTGTACAATCGGTGAACGCTGGGAACTGAATGATCGGATGCTGCCTACAGGAGCTTTCCAGGAGCTGCAGCCGGAGGAATTACTGCTGCAGGGTGAAGGCGTGAATCCTTTTTATGGAGCTATGGACAACCATTATACAGCAGTACCCCAGAACGGCCGCAACCGGATGGAACTGACAGATAGCAAGGCAGGTGTAACCCTTGTCTATGATGTGGGAACCTCGTACAAACAGTGGATGATCTGGAACAACGGTGCCACAGAAGGCTTCTTCTGTCCAGAGCCGCAAATTAATCTGGTAAATGCGCCAAACGTAGATATTCCGGCAGAGGATATCGGATTGTTCAGTCTGCAGCCTGGAGAATATTGGGAAGAGCGCGCACGGATATACGTGAAATAGGATATTGAAGGCTAGACAAGATAATTGCATGATATGGGGGGCAGAGATTATTTCTGGCTCCCTTTTTAATGTGGCTTTAAGCAAAATAGCGTATAATAGTCGTTTAGTAAAGATTGGAGAGGATTTAGGTGGGTCATTTATTTCGTAACAAGCGTTTGGGGTTATTACTGCTTACCCTGCTGTTTAGCGGATTTTTGTTAAACTTCTTCTTGCAGGCCGCCTCATTCGATATGAATGTATGGAGTGTTTTTGACTGGATTTCAGAGTTTTACTGGTTATATGTGTTTGGCAGTCTATTCTTCTTCTTCGTTCTACTTGCATTTGCTGCGCTTTTGCCTAATATATATACAGGTCCACTGGTTACAGTTCTGGCTTGTGTTCTGCTGGGTATTACCGATTATAAGAAGCTGCTCACAACAGGAGAACCACTATTCCCTTGGGATTTATTGCTAGTCAAGAATACCGGAGAAATGCTCCGAATTACCAAAGGAATGATTTCGCCGTTGGTGGTTACACTGGCGGTTGTTGTGATTGCGGGACTGATTTATATCCTAACTAAACTTCCGAAGATCAGAATCCGGCTGCCGCTGCGGATCTTTTTTACAACTCTGTCCTTGGCTATGATTACCGGATTTGTCCTGATGGTTGGAGGTCAATATACACTTGCCTCTTCTATTCAGTATCAGAATATCTTTTGGAATCAAAAGGTAAACTATACACAGAACGGATTTGTGTTTGCTTTTACAGGTAACCTGAAACAGAATCTGATGGAGGAACCGGAGGGTTACAGCCGGGAAGCTATAACGCAAATTGCTGAGAAATATAGTGCGCTGCCAGATATCGCCGCAAGCTACCAAACAGCGGAGCAGCCGAACATTATGTATATGATGGACGAAGCCTTTTTTGATCCGACACGTATGCCGACTTTTACAATGAGTGCGGACCCGCTAACGTTTATCCATCAAGAGGAGAAGGAAACGCCCTCAGGATTTCTACTATCCCCCGAATTTGGTGGAAACACGGCTAACGTTGAGTTTGAGGCGCTAACGGGAATGTCGATGTATTTTTTGAAGGATGGTTCGATTCCCTATCAGCAAAGAATTGTGAAAATGTCCTCGCTGCCGTCAATAGTGAGCATCCTCAAAGAGCGGGGTTATCAAACACTGGCGCTTCATCCTTTTGATGAGACGTTTTATAATCGTAACCGGGTCTATCCAATCCTTGGATTTGACCGCTTTACGAGTCAGAAGGACCTTCAGAATGCCGGACGGATCACGCCAAATGGATATATATCCGATATGTCGGCTGTTCAGGAGGCAGTCAAAGAACTGAAGGCCTCAGAGCAGCCTACGTTTTTGCATTTAATTACGATGCAGAATCATTTTCCCTTCGTTAAAGGACTGAATGGGCCAAATACAATTACAGTCGAGGGTGTGCAGGCTGCGCAGAAAGACGAGCTTGAAACTTATGTGCAGGATACTAAGCTTACGGATGAAGCATTGTCCTATTTGAGCGAGCAGCTCCAGACGATTCAGCGGCCAACCCTTGTGGTCTTCTGGGGAGACCATCTGCCAGCATTATCAGCAGGAATATACACTCAAGCAGGCTGGGACAGCAACCCAAGAGAGAAGCATGAAACGAAACTGCTCTATATGGCAAATTATGATATTGGCAAGCAATCCCTCGGTACGATGAGTCCTGCCTACATTGGACCCACAGTATTTCAACTGACAGGACTAAAACTGCCTGCATACTACAAGCTCCTGGAGAAAGTGAAGGCGGAGATTCCCGGATTAAGCAAAAGTGTGCTAATCGGTACTTCCGGTATTATATCTAATTTGACTGCTGCACAGCAGGCCTTGCTCGATGATTACAGATTAGTGGAGTATGACCTGCTAGAAGGAGACAATTACTCGCAAAGCCTGCTATTTTAAGTGGGCTTTGCAGTAAATTTTTTATAACTCTTTATGAAAGGGGTTACATATTGAAGAAGTTGTGGTTTGTGTATGCTCTGTTGATCGGAATGTTTCTGGTATATGTACTGAATTATAAGCTGCAGCAGGCGAATACAACAGATCCGTGGGAGACGGCTGGATTGCGGGGGAATATAGAGGACACCTATGTTATGGTCACTTTTCAAAGTGGAATCGATTATTGGAAAAGTGTGCTCAAGGGCTTCGAGGATGCCGCTGAGGAACTGAATATATCCGTGGAATATCATGGGTCTACCCAACATAACGCCAACGAACAAATGACAGTATTAGAGCAGGTTATCGCCAAAAAACCCGCGGGCATCGCCATCTCTGCTGTGAATTCCAAGCTGCTGACAGCTACCATCAATAAAGCGGTGGAAAGTGGTATACCTGTCGTGTTATTTGACTCGGGGGCACCTGATAGTAAAGCATATTCTTTTCTGGGGACGGATAATTATGATGCTGGAATAGAGGCTGCTCGCAAAATGGCAGAGCTGACAGGAGCAAAGGGCGCAGTTGCAATCATAACCACCCCAGATCAGCATAATCATCAGGAGCGCACAGACGGCTTCAGGGACACGATCAGGACAGACTATCCTGCAATGCAGCTCATAGCTGTCAAGGATGGCCGTGGGGATCAAGTGGCTTCCAGAGCAGCTACTGAACAGATATTATCCCAGTATCCGCAGCTTGCGGGTATATTCGCGACAGAGTCGAACGGGGGAATAGGTGTGGCAGAAGCCGTAGAGGCTCACAAGGGGAACAGTAATTCACCCAAAATTATCAGCTTCGATACGGATAAAGGGACGCTGGATCTGGTGAAGGAAGGGAAAATTGCGGCGACAATGGCACAAGGCACCTGGAATATGGGGTATTGGTCACTCATGGAGCTGTTCCATCTTCACCGAGATCTGGCTGCCGATCCCTCTGCCTATGCTAATCATAAGCCACTACCTGTTCCTGATCTGGTCGACACGGGGATAGATGTAGTTACACGGGCTAATGTGGATAGTTATTATGCCAAGTAGACTGACAATGGAGCGGCTGGCGTTCAATAATTTACCTATCCGGTATAAGCTGATTATACATTTTTTGCTCATTAGCATTCTGCCATCAATAGGCCTTGGGTTATTAATCGGTTGGACAGTAGACCGAATAGTTGAGGATCAGAGCAACCAGAACACGGTGCAACTGATCAGCAAAGTTAATGCTGCCTTGGAGAATGATGTGGAGAACCTGCAGAAGGTCACCTATCTGATCTCATTTGATCCTGGCGTGCAATCCTTTTTAAGCGGTCAAATGAAGGATATGGAGCAGACGGGGAACGAGACCGCTAATGGGGAATCGGCAGAATATAATATTCGAAAGTTTCTGCAAGGCTTTACCACTTTAAGTTCTGAGATCGCTGGCATCATGCTCGTGAATAGTAAAGGCGATTTCATTAGCAATGAAATGTATTCCCGGCTGGGAACTAGTCTTACCCAAGAGGAATGGTATAAAGAAGCTGTAGATAATAAAGGGATCTTCAAAATTATCGGGCATCCCTATGGCCGGGCTGTGATGTCCCACGTAGATTATCAGGAAAGCGAGGTTGTCTCTGCGGTAAGAGCCATTGTGGACCCGGAGACACAGGTCGTTCAGGGTGTAGTGCTCGTCGATCTAAAGCTGAGGGTCATTGCTGAGAAAGCCAGAGATGTTACGTTAGGCAAAACAGGGTATCTTACCGTTGTCGACAACAACGGCGATATGATCTACGCTCCGCAGCATCCTTTTATGACGAATATACCGGTGGAGCTGTTCACCGAGAATTCAGGAATTACTTCAGAGAAGGTGGACGGCCGGGATTTGCAGCTTATTTACAGAACTTCACCCTTTACTGGGTGGACGACTCTGGGTATTTTTCCGATGGACGAATCGGCATATGGCGTGCGTGAGATTACTTTTAATGTCGTCACCTTTGTATTTGTGGTTTGTATGCTCGGAATGACCGCCTCCTTCTATCTGGCCTATTCCATTTCCCGCCCGATCGGACAACTGGCTTCCTTTATGAGCAAGGCGCAATCGGGTGATTTAACGATTCGTTATTGGGGAGATCGTTCCGATGAGATTGGGCTGCTGGGCCGCAGCTTCAATACAATGTTAGCTCAGATTAGCCGTTTATTGTCGCTTTCAGAGCTGCAGGAGCGGCAGAAACGGGAGGCGGAGCTGCGCAGTCTGCAAGCGCATATTAAGCCGCATTTTCTCTATAACACGCTGGATACGATTCATTGGATGGCCCGCAGCAGAGGAGCAGAGGATATAGCAGAGGTAGTTCAATCTCTATCGAAGCTGTTCCGTCTTGGATTAAGTAAAGGCAGTGATATTATTCCACTCTCCGATGAACTGGAGCATATCGTTAGTTACTTAAAAATCCAGCATGTCCGTTATAGCAGTAAGCTGGCTTACAGTATTGAGGTAGAGCCACAGCTCCAAGAGGTGTATGTGCTCAAGCTACTGCTTCAGCCAGTGGTTGAAAATGCCATTTATCATGGAATCAAAGAGCGGCGAGGTCCGGGACATATCTCCATAGAGGTAGCTGAACGAGAAGGAGATCTATTCTTGACCGTTCGTGATAACGGGAAGGGAATGCCGCCGGAACGGCTTGCCATGCTGAAGCACAAGCTCGAAAGTGTTGGAGGCGAGAGTGAAGCTGCTGAAGTCGAACAGCCCATCCCGGACAGTGCAGGTAGTGGCTACGGGATTCTAAACGTGCAGGCCCGAATAAGATTGACCTACGGTGCGCCTTATGGTCTCCATATTGAAAGTGAGCTAGGTGTAGGAACTGTGGTGACCGTGCAGCATCCGATGATCCGTGACAGCAGCAATACACATAAGGGTTCTAAGGATTATGAATAGCATAGGGAGCCTGGATAATGTGATATGGAGGTAATGAAGCTATGGAATTCTGGAAGGTACTGATTGCCGATGATGAAGATATCATTCGTGAAGGCATCAAACAGTGTGTAGACTGGGCCGGGTTATCCTTACAGGTAGTGGCTGAAGCTGAGGATGGCGAAGAAGCGCTGGAGCTGGCGGTTCAGCATCAGGTGCATATTGCGCTCGTTGATCTCAATATGCCGATCATGCATGGAATTGAGTTAATGAAGAGACTTAAAGAACAGCTGCCATTGTGCAAAATCATTGTCATTACTGGACATGATGAATTTACATATGCGCAGGAATCCATCCGCTTGCAGGTGAATGATTACATCCTAAAGCCGGCTGATCCGTTGCAGCTGGCCCAGGTGCTGCGTGGGGTTCGGGATCAATTGGTGCAGGAGCAGCAAGCAAGTCAGCATTTGCAGCAGGCTTCCCGACAGATACTCAAGAATTTCCCGCTGCTGCGGGAACGCTTCTGCCAGGAATGGTTGGATGGGAATCTCAGCCGACAGGAGATCCTTGAGCAGTTGAATTTCTTGCAATTGCCTAACCGTAGCCCTGAGTTGCTTGGTATTCTCCGCTGGAGATGGGAAGCGCACCAGTCAGGTATGAAAGAGAAGGAGCGGCAGCTATTTCTCTTTGCGATTGAGAATATTACAGCCGAGCTGCTGGAGGAGTATCCGCTGGCGATTTTTCGTGATCAGTCCGGTCTGATTATCATTCTTCTCTGGGATGGGGAGGCAGAAGGTCAGCTGGCAAGAATCGAGCAGGAAGTCCGCTCCAATCTGAAAATAGCGATTGAGGTGGGCATAGAGCAAGTACAAGAGGATATTACCGAACTGGCCGCCGCCTATCGCCGGTGTAGAGTGACTCTCTCTAAAGAGGTGCCATTATCTCCAATGGTTCGTAGAGTAAAGCAATACATGCTGGAGCATTACAGCGAATGTGGATTAACACTGGACTTTATAGCAGCCACACTACAAGCATCTCCAGTATATCTCAGCCGTTTGTTTAAGCAGGAGCTTGGAGAATCCTTTGGCACTTATCTGACGCAAATCCGTATTCGCAAGGCAGCACAACTGCTCCATTCTACGGATATAAGCGTATATGAAGTAGCAGAACGAACCGGATATGAAACCCAGCATTATTTTAGTACAGCTTTTAAAAAGCAGACTGGCGTCTCTCCCTTGCAATTTCGTAAGGGTGTGATGCCGGAGGAGGGCGGACCTACATAAGGTTCGTAATCTGGATGTGGAACGGAATAATACATTGGTGAAGTATACCGTACTTAAAAGTCCCTTATTCTTATGCGTTTGCTGAACTAATCCGATTTTTATTTGTGAATATTCCTTGACGGGAATATTCTCCAAAGAGTATATTGGGATGAGAATAGTGATTAATCATAGGAATTAATATAGGGGGATTACATTGGCCATGGGGAAAGTGAAGTTCATAGACACAAACATAAGTAAGGTGATTGCAGAGCTTGCGAGCAAGTGTGATCATCGAACATTGGTGCTTTGGGCTACGGACTGTTCCGAGCATGTACTCTTCTATTTTGAGGAGAAGAACCTGACAGATAACCGACCTCGCCAAGCAATCGAAGCAGGACGTGCCTGGGCGCGTGGTGAGATCGCGATGAGTGAAGCGCGTACTGCTGCGTTTGCTGCCCATGCCGCTGCGCGAGAAATCCTTGAAGCTGCAGCATGTGCTGCTGCCCGATCCGCCGGTCACGCCGCAGCAACCGCCCATGTTGCAAGTCATGCGGTACATGCCGCTACTTACGCAGCCAAAGCTGCTACCTACACCTCGGAACTCGCTGATGCCAATGCCAACAATGCCAAGGAACGTAACTGGCAATATCAACAGTTGTTCGATTTGGGAGCATATCATTAGAGTTTGGAGTGGATTTGGTTTATGAATGTTATGATTTTTAGTGCTCTTGCCGAGCCTCACAGGTTAGCCATTATTGAACTTTTAAGTGAGGGCCCTTTACAGGTTGGTAATATTGCGGAACGACTTGAGCTCAGTCAACCCCAAGCTTCCAAACATCTCCGTGTTCTTACGAGTGTTGGTCTTGTTCAGGTGCAACCAGTTGCCAATAAACGAATATACAAACTGCGTCCCCAACCGCTGCAAGAGCTGGAGACTTGGCTCGAGACTTTCCGTCGCAGTTGGGATGAGAAGTTCGATAACCCGGAAACCTATCTGCATCAATTGCAAACCGCGGAAAATAATAAGGACCACTCAAAATAGTTGGGGAGGCTTACACATGGAAACGAAAATGGAAGAGAATGAATTGGTGATCACCCGGGTGGTGGACGCTCCACGCGATCTAGTGTTTAAGATGTGGTCCGAGGTCGAGCATCTAAAGAATTGGTGGGGACCCACGGGCTTCAAGATTGAAGTCGCTGTGATGGATTTTCGTCCAGGAGGCGTGTTCCACTACAACATGCAAGCCCCTGATGGAGATGAGATGTGGGGGAAGTTTGTATATCACGAAATTGAGTCACCTTCAAAGATCGTATTTGTTAACTCTTTTTCAGATCCGGAAGGCAACATCGTTCGCGCCTCATTCAGCGCATCATTTCCATTGGAAATATACAATCACTTGACCTTAACTGAATCAGAAGGCAAAACTACATTAACCCTGCGCGGTGGTCCGATCAATGTGTCAGACGAAGAGCTGAACTTTTTCAAAGGCATGTTCGACTCTATGAAACAAGGATTCGGAGCAACCTTCGATCAACTTGACGAATATTTAGCAAAGGTTTGATCGTCAGAAGACCCTATTCTACTCGTCGTATTCGAGTGGATAGGGTCTTTTTCTCTCATCATCTAAAAAAGGGAAATTAAGGATTATGATCGAATATAAAGGATTAAGAAAATATGAAATGAAACGACACAACGATTGACCGAACATATCCAAAGATAAGTTTGAATAATATGCTAATTGGGGCGTGTGTATGAAAAAAGATCTTTTTAAGCTGAACATCGATGTAGAAGATGCAAGTATATTGGAGTTACAGGACGCGATGGAGAATGGGAAAATTACTTCTAGAGAATTGTTTTTTTTTTATTTATCCCGTATCGCGATATATGATCAGGATGGTCCTTACATAAATTCCATTATGGAAATGAATCCAGATGCTATTTTCATTGCGGAGGCACTTGATCTAGAACGGCAACGTAAAGGTAGTAGAGGGCCACTTCATGGTATTCCGATTCTAGTGAAGGATAATATCGAAACCGGAGACAAGATGCGTACAAGTGCTGGAGCCTTAGCCTTGGCCCAGCATGTAAGTACGGAGGATGCTTTCCTGATCCGGCGGCTAAGAGAATCCGGAGCCATCATTTTGGGTAAGACGAATATGACAGAATGGGCTAACGGTGTTTCCTCAACGATGTGGGCAGGTTATAGTTCGAAAGGTGGTCAGGTAGCGCACCCGTATGGCGATTTTTTCGTAGGTGGATCCAGTACTGGATCGGCCGCTGCTGTTGCTATGAGTTTTGCAGCAGCGGCGATAGGCACAGAAACCTCTGCTTCTATTCTTAGTCCGGCTATACAAATGTCTATCGTTGGCATTAAACCGACTGTTGGCTTAATTAGCCGCTCAGGCCTTATTCCTTTTTCCTATTCACAAGATACGGCTGGGCCGGTGGCAAGGACGGTTTCGGATGCGGCAGTTCTGCTTAGTGCATTAGTTGGGAGAGATGAGCAAGACCCAGCAACATGGCGTAATGAAAGCAATATACAGGACTATACTGCATTCTTGGACAAGGAAGGATTACATGGAGTGAGAATTGGGGTCTTTTGCGAAGTGCCCAATTATGTTCGTGAATCTGGTGAGTATGATGAGGCGCTATTTAACCAAGCAGTCTCCGCATTGAGTAAAGCAGGAGCCGAAGTTGTAGAGAATATCGACATTCCTTCATTCCATGGGCCATGGAAGTGGAACAAGATGAATTTAGAATTCAAACATGGAGTAGAAAATTATTTGCAGCGTCTTCCGGCACAATTGCCCATCCATTCGTTGTCTGAACTTATCGATTGGAATGTAGAGCATGCTGATAAAGCCCTGAAATATGGTCAAGATTTATTGGAATTCCGGGAGGGGTTAACAGATCCCCTAAAAAATAAGGACTACATTATGGAATCAATAATGGATTTATATCTTGCCCAGAATGAAGGAATTGATTATGCGATAAACCGTAATCAATTAGATGCAATAATGTTTCCAGCATATATTGGAGCGGATATATGTGCGCGAGCCGGTTATCCATCCATTGCTATCCCCGCGGGGTATAGAGCGAACGGCAGACCTTTTGGCATTACTTTTGCCGGAAAAGCATTTACCGAACCTACCCTAATACGCATTGCCTATTCTTTTGAACAAATAACGAAATTTCGCAAAAAGCCTGTTTTTAACTAATGGATGACATGCGCATAAACACAAAAATTTCTTCAAACACTCCATTATTCATATACCTATTTAAAGGTAAACTGACTTATAGGAAGCAATTTGTATCCTAGAGACAAATTCCGATGAAGGTAGGTATGAGATGAGCATCCGTTACGCTTCGAATATTGAGGTTATCACTAAGGAGGCACTTCAAGAGTTATTTCTTTCGGTAGAGTGGGAATCAGGAAAACACCCAAATGACCTTATCCAAGCGATTAAAGGATCTCATTCGATTGTTGCGGCTTGGGATGGAGATAAGCTCGTCGGTCTAGTAAATGCTCTGTCCGATGATGTTTTAACCGTATATTTCCATTACATGCTTATCAATCCTAGTTATCAGGGTGAAGGAATAGGTAAGGAAATGATGGACATTATGCTTGATAGATATAAAAGATGTAAAACGAAAGTACTAATTTCTTATCTGAGTGCAGTGGATTTTTATCATAAATGTGGCTTTTCCAAAGAGGATGGAGCCACGCCTATGTTTATTTCAGAGTTGGTTTGATTCAACTCGCGGGATACATTAGCTCAATAACACGGCGGTAGTCTAGAACTTCATTTTCTGTCCACAATCAGCGCGATGTCGAAGCATACTCATTACTAAACTTTATTTTATCCAAAAACAGCCAGTCTCCTAGCAATGGGAGACTGGCTGTTTGCCGTTATAGCGCACATTAAATCCCATTCATGTAAACGCTATCAAAAAAGGTTCGTTTTTTATAAAAACAGTAGTTTCATTGTAAATACTATACAAGCCCCCTCTTGCTATACTCAACTTGTCAAACAGGGAGAACGTTCCCCGTAGGGGCAACAGAATAGTTCAGGGGGTTGTGAAGGAATGAAAAAATATTCGTTAATAATGTTGACGTTGGCACTCGTACTCATTTTATCTGCATGTGGTAATAACAACAGTTCAAGTGGAGGCTCCAATGGAGCCAGCGGCAAGGTGGGTATTGCGATGCCTACGAAATCCTCAGAGCGTTGGGTGAATGACGGCAATAATATGGTGAAGGAGTTCGAGAAGCTGGGTTACAGCACGGACCTGCAATACGCTGAGGATGTCGTGGAGAATCAGGTTTCTCAAATTGAGAACATGATCACCAAAGGTGTAAATGCAATTGTAATCGCTTCAATTGACGGTGAAGCCCTGACGGATGTCCTGCAAAAAGCGCATGATGCCAACGTTAAGATTATCGCTTATGACCGTTTGATCAAAAAAAGTGAATATGTCGATTACTATGCGACTTTTGATAACTTCAAGGTTGGCGTGCTGCAAGGCTCTTACATTGAAGAGAAGCTGGGCCTGAAGGATGGCAAGGGACCTTTTAACATCGAACTGTTCGGCGGATCGCCAGATGATAATAATGCTTACTTCTTCTTTGATGGTGCGATGTCTATCCTGAAGCCTTACATTGATTCAGGCAAACTTGTAGTTCGCAGTAAACAGCTAACTATGGATCAAGTAGCGACTCTTCGCTGGGACGGTGCTGCGGCTCAATCGCGTATGGATAACCTGCTGAGTGCCAACTATGCCAGCGATAATCTGGATGCTGTGCTTTCTCCCTATGATGGCATCAGTATTGGGGTACTATCCTCACTTAAAGGGATTGGCTACGGTTCTGGTGACAAGAAGCTACCGGTTGTAACAGGACAGGATGCGGAGCTTGCTTCCGCAAAGTCGATCCTCGCCGGAGAACAGACACAAACTGTGTTTAAGGATACGCGTGAACTGGCTAAAAAAGCGGTTGATATGACAGAGAGTGTGCTCAAAGGAACAGAAGCTGAAGTGAATGATACTACAACCTATGACAATGGCGTGAAAATAGTCCCTTCGTATCTGCTGGAACCCGTATCTGTAGATGCAACTAATGTAGATAAGGTCCTTGTAGAGAGTGGTTACTACACCAAAGCTGAGCTTGGTGAATAATCAATTGAAATTCTTATAACCTGTGTGCGGCGGCAGTCTTTGCGGTCTTTATTGAAGGCTGCCAGCCGCATTCATGATTACAGTCACTTTTGAAAGCTGGGTGAGAAGCATGGCAGACTATATTATGGAGATGAAAAGCATTACGAAGACATTCCCCGGCGTGAAAGCGCTCAGTAATGTGAACCTGAAGGTGAAGGAAGGCGAAATTCACGCCTTATGTGGAGAGAATGGGGCCGGCAAATCCACTTTGATGAAGGTGCTTAGCGGTGTTTATCCGGTGGGAACGTATGAGGGAGATATTTTATTTAAAGATCAGGTTTGCCAGTTCAAAGATATTAAGGATAGTGAAAGTCTCGGGATTGTCATTATTCATCAGGAGTTGGCACTGATTCCGTATTTGTCGATTTCGGAGAACATCTTCCTGGGCAATGAACAGGCTAAGCACGGGGTGATCAACTGGAATGAAACGACGGTGAAGACCACAGAGCTGCTGCAAACCGTCGGCCTCAAGGAATCGCCGTCTACAAAGGTATCGACGATAGGTGTTGGCAAGCAGCAACTGGTTGAGATCGCCAAAGCGCTCTCCAAGGAGGTCAAGCTGCTCATTCTCGATGAACCAACTGCGGCCCTGAATGAGGATGATAGTGAGAACCTGCTGGAGCTGATTCTGGCGCTGAAGAAGCGAGGGATTTCCTCCATTATCATTTCACATAAATTGAACGAAATCGAGAAGGTAGCGGATTCTGTAACGATACTGCGCGATGGACAAACCATTCAGACTCTGGATATGAAACAAGATCAAGTCACTGAGGATGTCATTATTAAAGGTATGGTCGGCCGCGACCTGACCAATCGGTATCCAGACCGTACTCCGGATATCGGAGAGACTATTTTCGAGATCCGGGACTGGGAGGTTTATCATCCGACACAGCAGGACCGCAAGATGCTGGATAAGATCAATATGCATATCCGCCGCGGTGAAGTAGTCGGCATTGCTGGACTCATGGGCGCGGGACGAACGGAATTGGCGATGAGCGTGTTTGGGAGAGCTTACGGCAAGCGGATCAGTGGCCAAGTGTTTATGCATGGCAAGGAAGTTTTTTTGACGGATATCAATAAAGCAATAGAGAATGGTTTGGCCTATGTGACCGAGGATCGGAAGCAATACGGGCTGATTCTGATCGAGGATATTAAACGGAATATTTCCCTGAGTAATCTGAAGAAGCTGTCGCGTCACGGCATCATTAATGAGAATGAGGAAGTGCTGGTAGCGGAGGAATATCGGAAGAAGCTAAACATCAAGACACCTAGCATTTTGCAGAAAACAGTGAATCTCAGCGGCGGAAATCAGCAAAAGGTAGTGCTCAGCAAATGGATCTATGCGCAGCCGGATATTCTCATCCTGGACGAACCTACGCGCGGAATTGACGTTGGTGCCAAATACGAGATCTATTCGATCATCAATAAGCTAGCGGCCGAAGGCAAAGGTGTACTGGTCATTTCCTCTGAACTGCCCGAGATCATCGGCATGTGCGACCGGATCTATATGATGTGTGAAGGGCGGATTACCGGTGAGGTGGAACGGCAGGATGCAACGCAGGAGACTTTGATGAAATATATGACACGAAGCAGGGGGTAGCACCGCATGGGAGCCATTAACGAATTATTCAAAAGGAATATCCGCCAATACGGCATGATTATTGCATTAATCTTTATCTCCATTTTCTTTCAAATCCTTACGGACGGCATTCTGTTGAAGCCGCTAAACGTTACGAATCTTATTCTGCAAAATAGCTACATTCTTGTGCTGGCAATTGGTATGGTACTGGTCATTATTACTGGGCATATCGACCTTTCGGTCGGTTCCGTGGCCGCCTTTATCGGCGCACTTTCAGCGATTATGATGGTGAAGATGGATATGAATCCGGTGCTTGCGGTATTTCTGTCTTTGCTCATGGGCGCCATCGTGGGTGCATGGCAGGGCTTCTGGGTTGCTTATGTCAAAATACCAGCGTTCATCGTGACCCTAGCCGGGATGCTATTGTTCCGCGGGTTGACGATGATCGTACTGAACGGCCAATCCATCGCTCCTTTCCCAAAATCTTTCCAAAAGATCAGCTCCGGCTTCATCCCGGATGTATTCGGGGGAAGCTCACAGCATCTGCTAACGCTGATACTCGGTATTCTTTTATCTTTAGTTGTAATCTATCAAGAGTTCAGAACTCGCAGGACTACCGTGAAATATGGTTTTGAGCAGGGTTCGGTCTGGCTCTCTGTGGCCAAAGCTGCAGCGCTGATTATAATTATTAACCTATTTACCTTTGTGCTGGCTCAATATAACGGGATTCCTAATATACTAATCATTCTGCTCGTTCTGATAGTAATCTACTCCTTTGTCATGAACCGGATGACCATGGGCCGGCATATTTACGCACTGGGTGGCAATGAGAAAGCGGCTAGTCTATCTGGTGTCAAAACCAAACGCGTTACCTTCTGGGTGTTCGTTAACATGGGCGTAATGGCTGCGTTATGTGGCCTCGTCTTTGCTGCCCGTCTGAATTCGGCAACTCCTAAAGCGGGTACTAACTTTGAGCTCGATGCCATCGCCGCCTGCTTTATCGGTGGAGCATCAGCATCCGGTGGGATAGGAACGGTTGTCGGGGCTATAATCGGTGGTCTAGTCATGGGCGTAATGAACAACGGGATGTCGCTCGTCGGCCTTGGCGTGGATTGGCAGCAGGGGATCAAGGGACTTGTACTGCTGCTGGCTGTTGGGTTTGATATTTACAACAAGTCGAAGACAGCGTAAGAGAAGGATCGGAGACAGTCTGAATACTAGAGAATTAATAAGGCCGCTCCTCAGAATTTCTGGGGAGCGGCCTTTCTTTAAAGATATTTCTCGAAGAAACGGGTGACGTCTATATAAAGGACGGCACATCCGTTTCTTCTTACTGGCGGTAGAGAATGGTGGAGATGCTAAATCGGGAGCAGGTTGAGGCTTGCCTCAGTGCTTAATCTATTGGATAATAACATTCAAACATACTATTTTACAGGAGGTCTGAGATGCAGATTATCGCTATGCTGACTATGCTTATCGATCACGTAGGCTACATCTTTTTTCCGGGAGAGTTAGGCTGGCGATACATTGGGAGAATTGCTTTTCCAATCTACTGCTATACGTTAGTGCAAGGGCATATATATACTTCATCCAGACCTAAATATTTGCTAAGATTGCTGCTCATTGCTGTGATTGCCCAAGTCCCCTATAATCTGGCACTGGACCCGGGCGGATTAAATGTCGTGTTCACACTTCTATTGTCGGCAATAGTGCTGGTAGTATTAGATAAGGTACCTAATCCGTGGCTGGGCGCGCCGCTAGTGATTGCGGTCTGTATATTCATGGAATACTTCCCATTGGATTATAATGCTTATGGTCTGCTGCTGGTGCTGATATTCCGCTATGCCCGATCGTACTGGCTGGTGCTGGCCCATTTCCTGCTGAATATATTCTATCTGTTCTATAACGGCTGGTTGGTCCAGATGGTCAGTATTGTTCCAACGCTGCTGATCGTTATCGTACCTGTATTCTGGAAATATCTAGAGCGTCGGCGGCTCCCGCGTTGGGTGTGGTGGTCCTTTTATCCAGCACATTTAGCTTGTTTGGCAGTTGTTAAGTTTCTGGTTTACAAAGATTGGGTACATATTGATTGGCAGAGCTTAATAAACATGTAATCCCTTACATGGTTCTATAGTTTGATTTACAAATCCTGCCACTATTGATACAATGATAGGGTTTAACAAAATACAAGTTAGAGGAGAAATGCTATGAGGAAGATTAAAGCAAGAACAAAGTGGTTCGTTCCCTTCATCGCAATCCTGCTGATTCTCGCGGGCTGTCAATCCGTTGGAGGATTAGATGTCAACAAAGTATTGCTCGGTGATTTAGACGTAAAGTCCTCTGAGTCCAGCATGACCCTTTCCTTAAATGCTGTCCCTGCTGCAGGGATAAGTGCTGAAGACAAAGAAATAGTAGATCTTATTAATTCTTTCTCCTTAGATGTAAGCAATATGAAGCTGCAAGATAACGGCAATATTTCTGCCAAAGGGACTGTCGGTTACAAACAATTGAAGCTGCCCTTTACTTTTTTTATGGATAAGGAAGCTATAGTCTTTACGGTTGAAGGAGCCAAACAGCCCTTCTACTACCCGATCCAGAATGCTGAAGATATGGTGGGTATAGAAGGACTCGATCCTGCCAAAACAGAAGTTTTCTCTAAGCAACTCACCCAGTTTGTGGTTAAGAATCTGCTTAATCCAAGTGTGATTAACGTTTCCTCCGTGAATGAGGCTGTTTACGGTCAGTCTATGAACCTTACAAAGCTACATACTGAGGTGACTGGTGATGAGCTTCCGGCATTATTAAAGGGATTCCTTAAATCCATTTCGACGGATTCCGAAGGTTTTACTCAACTAATCAGTGGTCTCTATGACTACCTCTATCCAGTGATTCAGGCAGAAGATGTGGATCTGGGCGAGCTGCTTGGCCTGGGTGCGGGTCAAATACCTCTAGAGGATAAAGAGGCGGTTGTGACCGTTCTGCATGATGCAGCCAAGTTGGCTATTGATACAGTACTACTTGTATACGACAAACAGTTGGATAATCTGTACGAATCGACACCTGAGCTTAAGACGGTGCTCAGCAAAGATACAAAGCTGCAAGTAGATGTATTTGTGGATAGTGGACTTCATGTGCGTAAACAGAATATTGATCTGTTAGTTGCGCTTCCAGCGAGTGAGGATCTACCCTTGCAAAGTATTTCCTTTAAAGCAGAGAGTCAGATCTGGAATATTGGCGGGCCGGTAACAGCTGACGTTATCAGCACAGAGGGTGCACTTGATGTTTCTGCTTTACAGCTTACACCAGGTGAGACTTTGAGAAACTTTGAAGCAGGCTCGGATGTCCATCGCTTAATGAAAGAGGATTTCGGTATGACCAAAAAATCAATCGGGATTGCTCCTGATGACGATTATTATTATCCGCTGGTCGAAGGCAACACCACCTACGTGCCACTGCGGTATTTAGCAGAAGATTTGGATGCAACTGTAGAGTGGGATGCGGTGAACCATGCGATTAACGTTACCGAGGATGTGTATGGCGACAAGCTGGTATTCAAAATTGGTTCCTCCGTGGTTACCATTAACGGTGCTACTGTGAAGCTGGATCAACCGGTATTCGTTGACGAATACGGGGATGCCTATGTTCCACTTCGCCTGTTGGCAGAAGCGCTGCATGCTACTGTGGAGAAGGATGCGGATGGCTGGATTTACATTGAACGTGATTAGTTAAGAAGAAACGGCTTCGCCGTCCATACAAGGACGGCGAAGCCGTTTCTTCGAGAAAACCGTGTTCCCCAAACCGCAGAAAATGCGAGGGGAACACGGTTTTTTTTTGCTTTTTTATTCTACTGTGTGGTCAAAATAACCTGGAGTGACACATTGCTAGGTTCTTTATCAGCAGCCATACTACTAATATAGCCGGACAGGAAATTATCGGTTACACCTTCCCAAAGCTTAAAGCCTGGCAGTGCCTTAATGTCAGCGGAAGAACTTCCGGCTGTTCCGGCAAAATACCGCACATTCAGCTTGGACATCACCGTTGCCATCGACTGCTTCTCTGCCTCAGTGAACTTACTGTCCTTGAGACTTGTCATAGCTTTGTTGTAGGAGCTTGTTGCAAAGGTTTGTTCAGCATAAGCTTTAAAGTTTAAAAGGTTAGGATCAGTGCTCCCGTTAGCCTTAGCCCAGTCCTCGACATTGACTGTAGCCGTGTGGTAATTCACAGTTCTAGTGAGCGGGTCAAACGTCATGGCTCCATATTGATGTGGATTCACAGCTAACGCACCGGTCGAGATATCATATACCGGAGTTAGCGGAGGAGATGAAGAGTCATCCTTGCCTACAACCGGATCTCGGCGGATATCCTGCAAATGAACATGTCCTGACAGCACTAAGTTTAGTCCATTCTTGCGCAGAACCTTCATGGTCTCCTGACTATTATTGAGCTTAAAGCCGGCAATTGACAAGGAAGTGTGGTCCAACAGATTGTGGTGGAAGACCGTAATTATAGAGGCATGTTCCTTGGCTGCAAGCTTCACACATTCATCAATCCACGAGAGCGTGGATGCGGCCACCCGCCCATCCGTTTGTGGAAATCCGTACTTTTGGTTGTTATTATATTGACTGCTGTCAATCATGAGCAGCATTAAACCAGGAGCCGCTTTAACGACATAGCTGAGCGTTTCCTTGTCACGGGAAAGAGCTTCATTATAGCCGAAATCGCTATAGAGATCAGTGAAGTCCTTATCGGTTATGGAATCGGCAATGATCTGCTTATTCGCCTTAAAGGATCTTGCCCAAGGGTTAAACAAGTCATGATTTCCGGGAATTACATAGACGGAGGTTCCCAACTTCTCTATCCGCTTTAGCTTAGCTGTTAATTTCTCATGGCTGCTCTTTTCACCGTTGTTCGTTAGATCTCCGCTCAGGATAATGAACTTCGGTTTCTGCTGCTCTACGTCCCTTACCAAGGATTCGGCGATTTCATCACTGTAGGGCAGCATTTTACCATCACCACCAGTGACATAGGTCTGAAAAGCCTGTCCGTCATCATGGAGCCCTTTATCCAGATAATGAACATCGGTAGCCACCCAGAAGGATATGGGATCTTTGTTATTACCTTCTGATTTCTCTGAATTTAAAAGAGAAGAATTTGTGACTTTACAGCCACTAATAACCAGGCTCAAGGAAAGTAAGAGCAATACCGCAAAAATAGTTGTTTTATTCTTCAAATTAAAGTCTTTTCGCAATAAGAATTTCATGCTTTATACCTTCTTTCAGCATTTTCGCTGAATCATTGTAGCCTATAAATAGGCTGTTTGTATATGGTTGGTGTCGAGCGAATAATTAAACGTATTTCAGTAATAATAAAAGTTGGCGGTTTGTATACCCGACCCAAAAAGTTGTGTATAGGGATTGTAATTCCAGAAAAAAAGTGTTAAGATATATAAAAGTTAGTTACTAAATTAAACGGAGGTAGTTATTTTATGTCTAAGAATTTTTTTGAAGCGGTCAAAGGTAGACGTTCCGTATATGCGATCAGCAAAGAATCCACAGTATCCGATGCTAAGATTCAGGAAATTGTTGAAGAGGCAGTACTACATAGCCCAACTTCATTCAACTCCCAAACCTCGAGAGCGGTTGTCCTTCTGGGAGAGCAACATGATAAACTCTGGGATATCACTGCAGAAGCACTCCGCAAAATTGTTCCAACAGAACAGTTCGAAGGTACTGCTCAGAAATTGGCTTCTTTCAAGGCTGGTTACGGTTCCGTATTGTTCTTTGAAGATCAAGTAGGCGTAAAGCAGCTGCAGGAGAACTTTGCTCTCTATGCTGATAACTTTCCAATCTGGTCTAACCAGTCTTCTGGTATTCTACAGTTTGTAGTATGGACAGCACTTGCTGAAGAAGGACTTGGTGCTTCACTGCAGCATTACAACCCGCTGATTGATGAAGATGTGAAGAAAGAGTGGGGCATTCCGGCAGAATGGAAGCTGATTGCTGAATTGCCATTCGGTAAACCCGTTACTGCACCCGGTGAAAAAGAATTCCAGCCGATCGAAGAACGCGTAAAAGTGTTTAAATAAGCAATATTGGGTTTGAAATATCTATAACAAGCACAAAAAAAGCAGGACAGGCGAATTAACGCTTGTCCTGCTTTTTGGAATAATTATTTCTTTATTTAGCTGGTGCTTCTGTAGCTTCGGCTGCTGCAGGGTCTGCACTTGCATCTGGAGCAGCAGATGCGTCAGCTGCTTTGGCGTCTGTAAGAGTATTAGTGATTTTGGATTTAGTTGTTAAATCCTGCAACCATGTTGCGGATAGCTCAGAAACTTTTTGCGAGATAAGAGCTTTGGTGATATCCGCTTTCTTTTCTTCCATAGTGTAATTATGAGCATCTTTATGGTCAGTCACTTTAATAATGTGATAGCCATATTGGCTTTTTACTGCGCCGCTTGTTTCGCCTACT
Organism: Paenibacillus monticola; assembly: GCF_009664975.1. GTDB lineage: Bacteria > Bacillota > Bacilli > Paenibacillales > Paenibacillaceae > Paenibacillus_AQ > Paenibacillus_AQ monticola. The sequence goes on along the minus strand of NZ_WJXB01000002.1, from coordinate 198,842 downwards.
TTAAGCTTAAAGGCAGCGTCGGAGAAATCAGGGTCCATATCTGAACGTTTAAAGAAGTCCAAGTCACCGCCGTTATCCTTAGAACCTGTATCAGAAGACTTTTCTTTAGCAAGTGCGGCAAAGTCCGCGCCATCCTTCAGTTGTTTAAGAATTGCGTCTGCTTCTTCTTTGGTTGCTACAAGGATATGGGAAGCGCGTACTTCTTCTTCAGTGTTATAAGTAGCTTTGTTTGTATCATAATAAGTTTTGATATCCGCATCCGTTATTTTTACCTGCGGTTCAAGAATCTTACGAATTTGTACTTGCAAAGGCATTTGTTTCTTCAGATCGTCAATAGTCATTGAGCTCTGTTCCAAAGCGGAGTTCAGGGCAGCTTCACCACCGAATTGCGTTTTAAGATCTTCAATCTCAGCAGTGACATCTGCGTCAGTCACAGTAATATTCGCTTTTTTGGCTTCTTGATCTACGAGAGTAGTTGTAATCAGTGATTGCAGTGTAGTTTCTCCGCCAGCTTCTACCAGTTTATCGTAAAGTTGTTGTTTTGTAATATCAGTTCCGTTAACCGATGCAACAGCTGCTTTGCTGTCATCTGTTTGGAAAGGGGGTTTGATCAGAACGATGATGAGTACTGCTGCCAGAACGATCGATGCGATCATCCAGCCCTTATTGCTTCTGGAGGAAGCGGAAGGGGGTGCAGGAGGCGTTGGTTCACCAACTTTACTCATTACGGGAACACTTTCCTCGATGTCTGTAACCAAGGGTTCTGGCGTATCTTGAAGCTCTTCAGTTGCTGGAGAGGGGGTAGTATCCTCAATAGCTTCAAGATTTTCATTTTCGGAAGCGTTGAGTTCTTCCGTCGTTCCGTTGTTCTCCAAGTGTTCATTTTCATTCAGATCTTTTTTGTCCATTATAATTAATGACTCCCTTCAATATAGGTGTTGCCTGTCTTTCTACAACTTTACCAGAAATCAAGATCTCAAACCTTAAGAAAGTATAAAAAAGCACATATACTTTTTAAGTATTCATTAAGAAAAGAAAAAAAGCTGGAAATAGCATGATAAACCATGCGTTTCCGGCCTTTGCTGGAAATATAAGAATTTATACGCTTCACGCAATAACTTATCTTTATATTTCTCGCAGAAACGGCTAAGTCGTCCTGTATTAGGACGGCTTAGCCGTTTCTGCTTAAGGCAGCGGTAAAGGTAACTCTTAAGAATGAAGATTTCTAAGTAGATGACGGATACTTTCCTGTTTCCGTCTAGGGACACGGACATTTTTGGCGTAAAGGCCCTTCTCTCCAAAATAAACACAGTCTTCTTCAATAGAGCTGATCTTGTTCAAATTTACATAACAGCCACCATAAACATGATAATAACTAGAACTTAGCAATAAGCGGTTTAGTTGCTCGGCAGTCATTCTCTTTTTAATGTTATAATTTCTGCCGTGAAAAATGACCAAATCATGGTCTCCGACCTTAAAGAACAGAATGTCCGTTTCCACCTCGAAGTCCTCATACACATTTTTGGCTTCCAGCAGGATGCTACTCATTCTTGTTCCCCCTTTTTTCAAAATAAAATATTATGTTAGCGCTTTCATCATAGCACATGGTTTTGGGTTTGAGAAGCCTTATTTTTTAAATGTTTTATGACATTTTAAACGTAGTATTTGTCATAGACGGAGAAAAAATGTAGATTATATAGAAGGTAGCTGACCTTAGAGGAGGAAATTTGAAATGAATGAGCGTTCTAAATTGTTATTATTTACGGGCTCCTATGCAAGTGCTACGGAGAGTGGAGTACAAGTATTTGAATTCGATGGGGAAGCCGGAGGAACGATAACGCTATTAAATACCGTTGAAGGGATTACAAATCCTACCTTCATTAATGTAGATCCTGTTAATATGCGATTATATGCAATCGGAGAGACACCAAATGGAGAAGGAGGCAAGCAAGGGGAGGTTGTTTCTTTTGCCATCGATCCTCAGACCGGGAAATTGAGTGAGCTGAAGCGTATTCCAACCATGCCTGCTGAAGGTAAAGTCCAAACAACGACTTGCCATATTTCACGGGATTTAGAGAACCAATATGTAGTGGTATGCAGTTATCATGGTGGGAAAATTGGCCTGGTGTCATTAGATGAGCAAGGGAATCCTCTTTCATTAACTGATGTAGCGGTACATACCGGTCATGGCGCTCATCCGGAACGTCAGGATCGTCCACATCCGCATTCCGCTGTATTCAGTCCGGACGGACGTTATTTGTTTGTCTCTGATCTTGGACTTGATCTGATTCGATCCTATACGATTAATAGAGAGCAGCAGACTTTCGAAGCTCAGCATGATACGATACTTCATCCAGGGGCAGGCCCACGCCATTTTGTCTTTCATCCAGATGAGAAATCAGCCTATGTGATTAATGAGGTGGATTCTACAATTACATCGTTTACCTATGACAGCGCAAAAGGAACTCTGCACACGGCTGTAACTGTGTCGACTCTGCCGGCCGATTATGATTCTAAAGAAGAAAACACGTGTGCGGAAATAGCATTGTCAGAGGACGGGCGTTTTCTGTACGGTTCCAATCGTGGACATGACAGCATTGTTGTTTTTGCAGTAGATGCTGGCTCCGCAGGGCTTACCTTTGTCGAACATATATCTACATTAGGAGGTCACCCGCGTCATTTCACATTAACACCGGATAGTCGTTACCTTATCGTTGCTAATCGTGATGCTAACAATCTGGTGGTGTTCTCGAGAGATCCCAAGAGTGGCAGACTTCTGTATACGGAAAATATGGCGGAGGTATCCAAGCCGGTATGTGTGAGAATAGGTGTATTTCCGGCTACGCATTGACAGCCTGAGAGCTGACAAAGGGAACACCGGGTTCTTATTCCGGTGTTCCCTTTGGGTTGATGGGCTAGTGAAGGTATTCTAGGTTGAGAGAGATAGCATTAGGGACAGCTTATTTGAGCGAGACTGGCTTTAACGGTACAATAGTGGATACCGCCGATTTGAAGAGCACATTTTGTCTGCCGTCACCTTGACCAATTAACGTAATGGTAAAAGCGTCATAAGAGGTAACTAGACCCTGCATTTTGACCCCATTAGTTGTAAAAATCGTCACGGGTACCTTTGTTGAGATGAACTGGTTCAACAAACGTTCCTGCAATTTTAGACTTTCCACTTTGGCAGCACTCCATCTTTTATAAATTGATATCACTGTGTAATTATAACACGGGAAAGTCCTTCTCAGGAAATGGGATCAGCAGCCATAGAGTTAGACAAGGAGGAAGTTATGCTTTATTTTCGTTACTGGTCTAGAGGTTTTGTACTTTTTTTAGGCTTTACGGCGGGATTCGCCGTGATAGCGGCGCTGGTCATGCTGAACAAGGTGGCCTTTTTTGATGAATACATAATTAATGTTGTCCAATCCGCTGAGTCTCCTGCATTTACTTCACTGGCCAAGAGCTTGTCCTTGGTCGGTTCATCCAGACAGGCGATTGGGATATCGCTGCTGGCAATGCTACTGCTCTTCTTTCTGCTGAAGCATCGGCTGGAGCTAGCTTTATTTCTGTGTGTGGGATTAGGCTCACAGCTGTTAAACACAATGATGAAGCTGTGGTTTCATAGAGAGCGACCGAATCTGCATCGAATTATTGAAGAAGTCGGATATAGTTTCCCTAGTGGACATTCGATGGCTGCTTTTTCCCTTTATGGTGCAATTGCTTATCTAGTGTGGCGCCATTTACATCGGAAGTTTGCCCGGATCTTGCTGATTCTGATAGCTGTGCTCATCACTGGAGGAATTGGCTGGAGCCGTATTTATTTAGGGGTACACTATCCAAGTGATGTAATCGGTGGCTATGCCGCAAGTGGCGCCTGGCTGATGTTGTGTATTACAATATTTGAAGCCTACCGGAACTCACAGCGGCAAATAGGAAATAAGCCTGTACCTTCTGCATAAAGTGATATATGAGGGATGTAAAAGAAAAGCGGATACCTCCCCTGAAAATGCTGAAGGTATCCGCTTGATACTGTATAAGGTTTATTTAGGGTTTTTGGCCTGCTGATCTGCAGGTTTACCTTCATGAAAATGCTCAACCTTATTTATTCGTAGTTTCAGAATCGCAGGAAGAGCTGCCTTAAGCTTCGTGGCTTCGTCTGCAGTTAAACGCCCTTCAGTGATGGCTTTATCCAGCTTAAGGCTGGCAGCCTCGCTAAGCTTCTGAATATATTGCTCTTCAGACCAGCCTTTCTTCTCTAAAGCAAGCCCGGATAGTGTTTTCCCTGCTTTCAGCTTGTTTACAAGCTCGGTGCGATCCATTTCCAGCAACCTCGCGGTTTCAATAATGATGAAATGGCCTCCGGCTCGGAAGCCACCCTCTTTGCCTGGATGTGCTCTATGAGCATTCTCGGAATGAATGGAATCTGGCGCCGTGGAAGGTGCGCGCTCAGTTCCTACAGGATTTGCAAAAGCCATAGCAGGCGTTATGCTGAACAGAACAGCTACTGCAATAACTGTAATTCTTTTGATACGGTTACTCATTTGTTCACCTCGTCTGTGTTGTAATGGGAATACTGTATTCAGTATTCCCAGAAAGCTGAAATAATCCTGAACCCTAGCTTAAGCTAACTTAAAAATTCGCCAGCTTGCTGCTTGGGTAATAATGTCTGTAAAGGAGTGATGGAGTTGGCTTTTGGAGCTCGCATATTTAAAACGGGAATGGCAGTAACCCTTGCCCTATATTTGTCCGCGCTGCTGCAATTCTCTTCACCTGTAGGCGCGGCAATCGCAGCTATTTTTGCCATGCAGCCCTCCATTTATCGATCTTGGAAATATTTCCTGGAACAGATTGAGACCAGTACGATGGGAGCGATTCTGGCTTTACTTGGAGGAATGCTCTTGTCGAATGAACCGATTGCAATCGGAATGATCTGTATTTTGGTTATAATGATTAGTATGAAGATGAACCGGGCAGATACCATTGGCCTTACACTGGTCACTGTAATCTCTGTGATGGAAGCATCGGGTCAATGGCAGTTTGCTATGACTAGGTTTTTACTTACACTTACCGGTATCGTTTCTGCATTTCTAATTAATATTATTGTGCTGCCTCCGAAACCCCGTAAACAATATATCCAGCAAATTGAGATTGTTTTTGCCAGTCTCTCCTTGTTGCTGCGTACGGCAGTTTCGCATGAGATGAAGGAAAGTGTCTTCCGCGATGAGAAGAACGGACTGGAGGGCGCCATTAAATCGTTAGCGGACAAGTACAGTTTGTTCGAAGAGGAACAGAAGCAGCTTAGACGGGCCAAGTACAGCCATACGAGACAAATGGTGGTATATAAGAATTTGTTGTTCTCCTTGCAGAAGGGTTTTGATGTGCTTGAGGCTATAGATCGCCATTATTTTCAAGCCGAGCGTTCGGAGGCTACAGATCAGCTGTTTGATCGCCATTTGGAGCAATTAATTAAATACCATGAGCATATCCTGCTCAAATTCGAAGACAAGTTGAAGCCTAATTCAGCCGATACGGTGCTATTGGGAGATGACAATGATCATTTCTTGGAGGCGGCAATCCATGGCTACAATGCTGAGAAATCGGGCCAATTACGGCTATCTATTGTAGCTGCTGCAGTCTATGACTATGGATATCAGCTGGAACGTCTGGATAAGGTGGCTGAGCAAATGAACCGATTGTTGACTGAGGATAAGGAAACACACAACGTTCCGGAGAAAATATAAGGATAAGGGGAATTTTGAAATTGTTAATTCCTTATATTTAAATAAAAAAGATCCGTTCCCTGAAGGACCGGATCCATAATCTATAGAATAGATGCGTAGATAAAATATAAATAGTTAGAAAGCTTGAAATTATGCTGTAAAATTGGTAAAATAAAAAGATATCAAATGAGTGGTTAATATTGAACATAAATACTCAATTTAATTATATCACGAAATAATTGGAATGTCAACCTTCCGAAGGGGATGAATTGTAGTGGAGAATAATGATGGCGAATGGAAAGCTGAGCAGGAGCGAGTAACGGGTATAACGAAGCTATTGACCTCCCATATTCGGGGTTTATCAGAGGAACTTGGCCTTCACCGCATGGATGTTGTCGATATGCGAAAAGACTTCTGGGAAGAGGTTACGGTAAACTTTAGCAGCCCAGATGATCTAGGGGAGACATCGACAAGTCTGCGGCAGCAGTCGCAAATCCTGAATGAACGAGAGCGTCATCATCTGCAATCCAGTAAAGCTCTGAAAAAATATAAGAAGCTGGTCGTATCCCCATACTTCGGGCGAATTGATTTCTCGGAAGGATCGGATGGAGAGCAGGAGCAAATTTATCTCGGGATTGGCTCATTGATGAAGGATAACGGCACCTTTTTAATCTATGACTGGCGGGCACCTATTTCAAGCCTTTATTATGACGGAGCACCTGGGCCAACGGCTTATGATACTCCGAGTGGTCCGGTATCTGGCACAATGAATCTTAAACGGCAATTTGTTATTGACGACGGCAAGATTGAAGTCATGTTCGATACAGGGGTTACTATTGGTGATGAATTGCTGCAACAGGTGTTGAGCCATAGTGCGGACGACCGGATGAAAAGTATTGTAGCTACTATTCAAAAGGAACAAAATGCTATTATCCGCAATGATAAAAGCCGAATGCTGGTCGTTCAGGGTGCCGCTGGCAGTGGCAAGACTTCCGCAGCCTTACAGCGTGTAGCCTACCTGTTGTACAAATATCGTGAAGTGCTGCAGGCTGATCAGATGCTGTTATTCTCACCCAATCCTTTGTTCAATAGCTATGTTTCCACAGTTCTGCCAGAGCTGGGTGAAGAGAATATGCAGCAGACAACGTTCCAAATGTATCTGGAGGTACGTCTTGGACAGGAATTTCAACTGGAGGATGTCTTTAACCAGACCGAAAGTCTGCTGAATGCTCCGGATGGTCCTGAGGCTGCCATTCGCCGCAAGGGTATTGCTTACAAGTCATCTGTAGCCTTTCTAGACGTTATCCGCCGTTATGTGAATCTGTTGGAGCATGAGGGCATGTTATTCAAGCCGCTTATGTTTCTGGGAAGAGCAATCGTTGGCAAAGAGGAGATGGAACGGAAATTTTACTCTTACGATCCCACGATCAAGCTGGCGAACCGGATTGAGCTGATGACAGGCTGGCTGCTCAAGAAAATTGCCGACTTTAGTGTGGAGGAACGTAATTCAGAATGGGTAGAGAATCAGATCGAATTGCTGGATTCCAGCGAGTACCAACGTGCGTATAACTTGATGCGGCGTAAGCAGCGTGGTAAAGAAGAAGGCTTCGATGATTATGAGACGGAAAAAGACTTGCTGGCCCGCCACTTGGTTAGCCAACGACTGAAACCGTTGCGTGTATGGATTAAACGGGGGCGTTTCGTCGACGTTAAGGGGCTTTACAGCACTCTTTTTACCGATCGTGAGCTTATGGAGACCTTAAACGCTGGCAATTCTCTACCGGCAGTCTGGGACGGTATTTGTAGTCAAACGTTGGACGCTATAGCAGAAGGAGAGCTCTGTTATGAAGATGCGACGCCCTTCCTTTATTTGAAGGAACTAAGCCAAGGCTTTCGCACCAATACATTGATCAGACATGTCATTGTCGATGAAGTGCAGGATTATTCTCCTTTTCAGCTGGAATTCATGCGTCGGCTGTTCCCGCGTGCAAAAATGACCGTACTAGGTGATCTTAATCAGGCCATTTATGCCCAAGGGGAGGTATTAGGAGATTTAGCTAGCTTGGTCAGCGTGTATGGTGAGGAGAACACAGAGGTCATCTCGCTAACTCGCAGTTATCGTTCAACCTATGAAATTGTGGAGTTTACACGCTCCATGATCCCCGGAGGGGAGAAGATCGTACCTTTTAACCGTCGTGGAGAAGAACCGCTACTGAGTGTTGTAGACAGTAAATCGGAGCTGCTTGCTTCTGTTGAAAAAGATATTCAGGAGCTGCACTCCCAAGGGTATCACTATGTAGCCGTCATCTGCAAAACTGCGCAGGAAAGCGCAGAAGTGCATGAGGAGCTGCTAAGCCGAATACCTGTAAGGCTAGTAACAAAGGAAACTCCTAACTTTCAGAAGGGGACACTTGTCCTTCCCGCTTATTTAGCCAAAGGTGTAGAGTTCGATGCGGTTATTATCTACGATGGATCAGCAGAACGATATAACCGGGAAAGCGAACGTAAGCTGTTCTATACCGCCTGCACTCGGGCTATGCATTTGCTGCATATTTATTGCCTGGGTGAGCCGAACCGCTTTTTAACTTCCGCCAGTAAGCAATCCATGATTGCCGAATCAGCGCAAAGCTGATGTTCTTGCCATAATAGTTGAAGATCAGACCGTCTTTCGTATCTTAGCGAAGGCGGTTTTTTGTCTACCACGGCGCTGCAAGGCTAGAATAGTGATGTAGACGATTAGCAGGATTGCGGGGGCTAACGCGGAAAAACGGTACATGACAGCGTAGCTGGTATACATGGCGATGGAGCCTAGCAGCATGGAGCCCGTTGCTACACCGAGGTCGAGCGAGTTCAGAAACATACCATTGGCCATTCCCCGCTGGCGGGGTTCTACGGCTTGAATCATCCAGGTTTGCAGGGAAGGCTGCATGGAACCGAAGCCGATGCCATAACAGATAGCAGCCGGGAATAGAGCAGCTGTTGAAGAAGCGAAGGACAGTAGTACTAAACCAGCGATAATGAAGAAGCTGCCGGGAATGAGCAGGGCTGCGGGGCCGTAGCGGTCGAATATTTTGCCCGAAAACGGGCGCACAATCACGACTGCCATAGCGTTGAACAGAAAGAAGTAGGCAACATGCGCCAAATGTGCTTCAGATCCGTATAAGGCCAGAAAGCCCAGAAGTCCGCCATAAGAAACGGAAAGTAGAAAGTTCAATAGACAAGGGAGCCACAGCTTGCGGAAAGCTCCAGTCTTAGGTCCAGTTTCAACTGGAACCATCGGAGGTTCTATATGACGGGCGGGCAAGCTTGAGGTTAGACGGTACCCAAGGGGTACAATAAGCGCGATTACAGCCGCAGTACAGAGGATCAATGAACCAAATCCGGGACCTTGCAGTAGGCTGAGTCCAATTAGCGGTCCGGCTGACATGGCAAGGCTGGTCGATAGTCCAAAGTAGCCCATCCCTTCACCCATTCTACGAATGGGTATGACATCCGAGGCCATGGTTGGGAAGGCGGTACTGGCCATACCAAAACCGATCCCAAAGAGCATGCGCAGCAGCAGTAAAGCTAGGATACTGTCAGCCCAGTGATACCCGACTACAGCAGTGAACGAAATAGCGAGTCCAAGGTAAATCAGTAGGTTGCGGCCACCTTTCTCCATGGCCTTGGCCGAGAACAAACGTGAGGCAATGGCGCTAAGTGCGAACAGACTGGTTACGAGGCTGATCTGTAGAGATGTAGCGTGTAATGATCCTTCGGCATAGGCTGGCAAGGTAGACAGCGTCATCTGTAGGCCGATGAAGAGCAGAAGGTTGCATAAGGTCAGCATAACAAATGATTTTGTCCATAAATGATCCGTTGGTGTATTCAAGTTGTAGTTCTCCTATTCCTGATGCATATTTCCGGTATTGTGATAAATAATGTCCAGCATTTCACGCAATTCGGTCAGCTGTTTAGGCTGCAATCCGGCAACGGCGGCTGAAATATTCTCTTGCTCCAAGGGAAGAGTCAGTTCAATTAAGGCTTTACCTTCTTCAGTAGCATATAAGAGGAAAGCCCGGCGGTCGCTGGGGCTGGTGGATTTCGTAATTAACCCTTTTTTTTGCAGCAGCTCAACGATTCGGGCAGTCGTGGGCTGGTCTTTGACTACTGCTGCGGCAACCTCTTTTTGGTTAATACCCTCATGTCTTGAGATCATGAATAAGACAGACCATTGCTCTGGAGTAATATCATAGGGTCTAAGCGCCTTGGCGAATTGATTGGAGATCCCCCTGTAGGCGGAGCCCAGGATGAAACCAAGAAATTGTTGAGGAGCGAAATTGGGCATGGACAAGCATCCTTTCAAATATAGATGTTATGACAATTATATTCACGACAAGTAAATCTGTCAACGCTGGAAGAGGAGAGAAAACAAAAAAGGCCATTCAAGGATTAGTTCCCTGAACGGCCAATTTATAAAGTTAGTACATTAAATTATTGTAGTTTATACTTGCGGGACTTTTTCCCAATCCTTCAAGAAGCGTTCAATACCGCTGTCTGTCAGCGGGTGCTTCCACAATGAAGGTAAAAGCGAGCCCGGAATGGTAGCAATATGTGCACCGGCAAGCGCTGCTTGCTCAACATGAGCAATGTTGCGGATACTGGCAGCGATGATTTCCGATTTTAGATCATAGTTGGTTAGAATCGTCTTGAGATCTTTAATCAGCTTCATGCCGTCTACGCCAATATCATCCAGGCGACCGACGAATGGGCTGATATAGGTTGCGCCTGCTTTCGCAGCCATAAGGCCTTGCGCAGCGGAGAATACAAGAGTGACGTTAGTCTTGATGCCTTTTTTAGTGAGTTCATAACAAGCTTCCAGACCGTCTTCTGTCATCGGCAGTTTAATTACAACATTCGATGCCCATGTAGCAATTTCGTATGCTTCCTTAAGCATATCTTCGGCTTTAAGTCCAATAACCTCAGCGCTGACCGGACCGGGTACGATGGCCACGATTTCTTTAATTACATCCTTGAAGAGTCTGCCTTCTTTAGCGATCAGCGACGGGTTCGTCGTTACGCCATCCACTAGTCCTAGGCGGGTTATACGTTTGATTTCTTCAATATTTCCGGTATCCAAGAAAAATTTCATTTCAGTTTATCCTCCCTTGATTTCCTTATGGATTGACAAGCAGCGTTCATATGTACATTATGAGACATGCCTAACGAAGTTTCAACTGTTATTTTGAATATTTCAAAATAACTTTATAGAATTAGTGACGCTTACACCGTAAATCAAGATTTGGGTTTAAAGATCGGTAGCTGTTTCTGAAATCTGTCATTCCCGTCTGTATGATTCCCGTGATAATATAAAATCGGTATAAATACTTCAAGTGGATGGAGAGGGACCGGATGATCTATGCGATAATGGCTGTGGTACTCCTGCTGTTGATTGTTGCCGGTAAGCTGGCTTATGAGAATAGCCAACTAATATCCAAGCGGAATCCAGCTCAACCTCAGTCTTATAGTGCATCAATGAAGTATTCTGTATACCCTCAATCTCTGTCCGATATTGCCGATGCATTCAACATCGTTCCATTGTTCCAGTTAAGCATTGCAGAGCGCGTGAATGGATCTCTGGGTGATTCGAGAGCGGGATTAACGCTGACCCTATGCAGGGTTGAAGCAGGTAAAGGTGAAATGATATTGGCTGACGCGCAGAACTGGATGTTGAACAGTCTTCAGCAATTCAACCGGCAAAGTGTTCAGGTTACGCATGAGGCCTTTTTGGACAAGGCTGCTGACCCGTTAGAGCTGGAAATGTTAATGAAATTGGAGAGTGTTACCAGTGAAGGAAGTTGAGTTTGTAGTTGTTGAGCCGGATAATCGAAACTTGCGGGAGCTTATTGCCCGTCTGGATGAAGAATTGCTTGCGCGGTATCCGCATGAGACCATATATGTGGTTGATTTTGACGATCCGAAGGTAAAGGAAATGACCTTTGTGGTAGCTTATCTGAATGGAACAGCGGTAGCTTGTGGTGGTTTACGGCCATTGGACTATATGAGTTTGAACACTCCTTCAATGGAGCTGAAGCGGTTTTATGTGGACGCGGGCTGCCGCAAATGGGGGATTGCCACTAGAATGCTGCTATTCCTGGAAGAGAAGGCTATAGTAGCTGGCTACGGGGAGATCAGACTGGAGACTGGAATTAAGCAACCGGAAGCCATTGGACTTTATGTTAAGCACGGCTACCGGCCGATTGAGCTATTTGGACCTTATGTAGGAGATCCTGACAGTCTCTGCTATGGTAAAATTCTGAAACAAGGTTAAATAGAACAAACTCAAGCGTGATATTTGCCTATGGGCGCGTTAAGTACCCATTCCAGCATCGTAATCATATCCTCAAGACGTTCAAGCTGGTCTTTCAGGTGCTCACGCTGAGGACTCTCTTCGACTAAAGGAGTCAGTCGTGATTCCAGTGATCTGCGCTGGAGCGTTAATTCGTTGATTTTGGATTGAATCTGGTTTTCGGTTCTCATGATTGAATCCTCCTGCTGGCTTAAGTTGTATTATAGATTTAATATAGATCATTATAACGGAAAATGTGGAGGTATTAAAATGAACGTCAATGTGAAGCAATTAGCCGCTGAAAAAGCAGTGGAGTATGTACTGGATGGGATGAAGGTTGGACTGGGAACCGGATCAACCGCATACTGGGCTATTCGCAAGCTTGGGGAACGCGTTCGTGAAGGGCTTAAGATTACGGCGGTAGCTACCTCGCGTGCTTCAGAGGAGCAGGCTCGTGAATTGGGCATTCCGCTTGTTGCCTTTGGGGACATTGATCATCTGGATTTGACTATTGATGGAGCGGATGAGCTGGACAAAGAGCTGCAGCTAATCAAAGGTGGCGGCGGCGCATTGCTTCGCGAGAAGATTGTGGCCAGCAACAGTTCTCGTATGATTGTAGTTGCTGATGAGAGCAAGGCGGTAGGTACGTTGGGGAAATTCCCGCTTCCGGTAGAAATTGTTCCTTTTGCCTGGGAATGGACGGTTGCGGAGATTGCCAAGCTGGGCTGCAAGCCGGAGCTGCGGCGAAATGGAGAAGAACTGTACAAGACAGATAACGGTAATTACATAGCGGATAGCCACTTTGAAGCTATAGAATCAGCTCCGAAGCTGGCGCTGGATCTGCAGAGCATTCCAGGAGTAGTGGAACATGGCCTATTCATCGGTATTGCGGACATCGCAATAATAGGGAAGAACGATGGAAGTATAGAAACCATTGAGGCTAAACGGGAAATTTGATTATGGAGAGATAACGTGAAGGCTTCCAAATTGGAACAAGAGGAGAACAGAACTAAGCACGAGCGACGGTTGACAGGGTTTGTGCTGGCTCTGTATAGTGCTATTGTTATCTATTGGATGTTCATCGGTTTCGGACGGGAGCCTCATACAGGTGGCCCGCTTCAAATCAATCTGGTACCGCTGCGGACCGTACTGCTCTATTTTGATCTAGGAAACGGGTTGTCGCCTGCCATTCGGCTGGTTAATCTGCTCGGAAATGTGGTTGTGTTCATTCCCTTTGGATGGTTGTTTCCACGTTTGGCTAAAGGTTCGAATTCTTGGATTCGGCTCACATTCTCATCGGCTTCACTTATATTAGCACTGGAATGCTTGCAAATGCTCCTGCATGTCGGAAGCTTTGATATCGATGATTTATTATTGAATTTAATAGGTGTCTGGATAGGTTATAGCCTGTTTAGATGTTACCTTAGATACACACAATAAGAAGTAGAGGAGTAACAATCGATGCTGATTGATCTGAAGCACCTTTTAGGCACCCCTGAGGTAAACGAACTGATGACTTATGCCCTTATTGATGAACCCGAAACACTCCTGCATACCTCGGCTGAATATAGCGAACAAACAGCGCTGCAATTATGCGGCTGGGAAGAGGAGAAGCTGCTGCTTGGGCTTGTAGGTTTCGAAGAGACTGAGGATGGTTCCTTGGTAATCCGGCATATTGCCGTGCTACCGGAGAATCGTGGCAAGGGTTATGCACGTGGTATGATTCTGGAGCTACTGACTGTGCGCCAGCCGCGATACTTGCTAGCGGAAACAGAAGATGAGGTTTCAGCAGATTTCTTCCGCAGTCATGGCTTCATGGTATACAGCCTTGGCGAGAACGCCGCTGGAATTGAAATGTTCCGTTGCGTCTATGAAGTAGAAGAATCAGAAGATGAAGAATAATACTTGAGAATAGATTGAGGACATTAAATTGTGAAGGCGAGGGGAAAATATGAACTACAGAACGCTAGGCAAAACAGGAATGAAAATATCCGAAATCGGGTATGGAGCATGGGGAATCGGCAAAACAGCATGGATCGGAGCAGATGATCAGGAATCGCTTAACGCGCTTAACCGTTCCATTGAGTTGGGCTTGAATTTTATTGATACTGCGCTTGGTTACGGGGATGGACATAGCGAGAAGTTAGTTGGGCAAGTTGTTCGGGAACATACAGGGAACATCTACGTAGCTTCCAAAATTCCGCCGAAAAATGGGCAGTGGCCCGCTCGTGCTGGTGTACCTTCTGAGGAGACATTTACAGCGGAACACGTAATTTCCAGCACTGAAAAAAGCTTGCGCAATCTGGGCCTCGACACGATTGATGTTCAGCAATTCCATGTCTGGTCAGATGAATGGGTAGGTAAAGGCGATTGGCTGGAAGGCGTACGTAAGCTGAAGGAACAAGGGAAAATCCGTTTCTTCGGCGTCTCTATCAATGACCATCAGCCTGCAAATGCGGTCAAACTGATTGAGACCGGTCTAGTGGATACGGTACAGGTGATCTATAACATTTTTGATCAAAGTCCGGAAGATGAATTGCTGCCAGCCTGTGAAAAACATAATGTCGGAGTTATCGTTCGGGTTGCGCTTGATGAAGGTGGATTAACGGGTCGAATTACAACGGAGACTGTCTTTGCTAAAGAAGATTTCCGCAACGGTTATTTCAAGAATGATCGTAAGCAGGAAGTTTATGACCGCGTGCAGAAAATTGCTGCTGACTTACATATTTCTGTAGATGAAATGGCGGAAACCGCACTGCGTTATGTACTTAGTCATCCCGCAGTTTCAACGGTCATTCCAGGCATGCGCTCCATTACCAATGTGGAACGCAACATGAAGGTCGGAGACGGTCTTGGTCTTTCCCAAGACCAGCTCGCCAAACTGAAGGCGCATCGTTGGATTCGTAATTTTTATCAATGAGACGTCTTGGCTGTCTTGTACTCGAACTGTAAATTGAGGTGAATGCAAAATGACTCTGAACACGGAGTCATTTTTTTGTTGTTTAGGAGTATTTATAGTCTCAGAAGAATTACGTGAGGTTTTCTTTCGGGATCGGCGGAATTAAGATCGCCGGCATCATTGTACATAGGTTGACTTTTCAACGTGGAAATAATATAGTTTTACAATGAAACTATTCTACACGTGAACTATCGGCAGGAGGTTATAGTTTTGAATGAAGATGCAAGTCACTGGATTAACCGCTATATGGATGTTTACCTAGTGGTAACGAGGCGCATCAATGCGCAGATAAGAGATAGTATAGCTGCAGACATAACTAACGACCAGTATCTCATTCTTCGCTTAATTAACGGCCAAGAACTATGTACATCTACGTATCTGGCAGAATCTTTTGCGGTGGGTAAGAGTTCGATTACTGCTATCATTAACCGGCTGGTTGAGGCGGGAATGGTCGAGCGAACTCGTGACGAGAATGATCGGCGCCAGGTATATCTGTCGATGACAGAGAACGGAAGAAGCGTATATGAAGAAGCAGAGAAGCAGATACAGGAGGTCATATCTCCGTACTTGTTTGATTTTGAGAAAAAAGATATTGAGAATTTCATCATGATGTTTGAGAAGCTAGGCCGTTTAATGCAGGAATCGGGAGGGAAAAGCAATTGAAAACGATATTAAAAGCAAGATGGGCAGTGATCGTGGTCTGGCTTGCAATGGCGGTTGTATTATTTATGACAGCACCGTCAATGTCAGATCTTGTGCGTGAGAAGGGTGATATCTCAGTTCCAGACGGATATAGTTCCGCTAGAGCGATTGAGATTTTGCAAGAGGTCTCTGACTCCAAGAATGGAGAAACGCTGCATCAAGTTGCGCTTGTATTTAACATGCCGCAAGGAATTGGGGCAGAAGAAACGGCAAGTATCAAGCAGGGTGTCGAGAAGCTGAGCAAGAATAAAGAAGCTCTAAATATTGATGCCATTACAGATCCTTTCTCTCAAAGTGAGCTTAAGGATACGCTGATTGCCAAAGATGGCAAAACCATTATGGTGGCACTTTCTATAAAAGGTGGAGAAGAGGTTGTTCAAGAGCTTCCCGCTAAGGTGGATGAGTTGCTCGCTGATGTCGATGCAGATCATTACTTAACTAGTGAAGGGCTGATTACTGAGGATACCATTGCCAGTTCGGAAGCGGGTCTTAAGAAATCAGAATACATTACAGTGGTCTTTATTTTACTTATCCTATTTGTAGTGTTCCGCTCGATGGTGGCTCCATTTGTTCCATTGCTGACTGTGGGTCTGAGTTTTATTGTAGCTCAATCCGTTGTAGGTTTTCTGGTGGACCGATTTGATTTCCCATTATCGACGTTCACACAAATTTTTATGGTCGCCGTAATGTTCGGAATCGGGACGGATTATTGTATCCTGCTGATTAGCCGATTCAAAGAGGAGCTTGCCACATCGGAAGATACCCACAGTGCGATTGTGGCTACTTACCGGAAAGCAGGTGGAACGGTCTTTTATTCCGGGTTGGCCGTATTCGTGGGCTTTTTGGCAATTGGGCTCTCGAAATTCGTCTTGTATCGTTCAGCAGTGGCAGTCGCAGTAGGGATTGCGGTGATGCTACTAGCTCTCGTTACACTTGTTCCTTTCTTCATGGCTGTACTGGGTAAAAAAATGTTCTGGCCGTCACGAGGCAAGCTGGAGCATAGTGAAAGCCGTATTTGGGGCGCGGCAGGCTCATTTTCTTTAAAAAGACCGTGGGCGGCATTGCTGATCGTAGCAGTGATAGTTGTACCATTCCTCGTCGCTTATGATGGGAAGCTGTCCTTTAACAGCTTGGATGAGATTGGTTCTGATTATGCTTCGGTTAAAGGCTTCAATATCATATCGGATAGCTTTGGTCCAGGTGAATCGATGCCTGGTAAGATTGTGATTAAGAATGATGATCGCATGGATACCTCGGAATATATAGGGTTGTCTGAGAAGATCAGCCGCGAGCTGGAAAAGGTGGACGGCGTTAAGTCGGTGCGCAGCATGTCGCGTCCGACAGGAGTACAAATCAATGACTTTCTCATACCTACTCAGGTAGGAACTCTTTCCGACGGTCTAGATCAGACTAATGAGGGTCTGACTAAGATTCAAACAGGATTATCAGATGCAAGCAAGCAGCTTAGTGATAATGCGCCGAAGCTTAATGAAGCTGTATCTGGCAGCGCTAAGCTGGCGGAAGGTACTGCTGACCTCAAAGCAGGCATCGTCGCCTTGGGTGACGGATTATCCCGGATAGAGAGTGGCATTAAGAGTGGTTCCGCCGGTGCAGGAGAGCTCAAAGCGGGTCTTCAGCAAGCGGCGTCAAGCGCTAAACAGCTTGCAGATGCTAACACAGCACTGTTGGCAGGGTATAAAAAGATCGGCGGTGGCTTAACTGCGCTGGATAGTGGATTAGGACAGCTGCAAGGGCAACTGCAGGGTGTGGCAACAGCTTTGAGTGGCTTGGATACTTCCTTTACAGGTCTGGAGAGCAGCCATCCTGAACTGCTGCAGGATACAGATTATCAGACGATTAAAGGTACAGTGACGCAGAGTGGTAAAGGGGCTACACAGCTCGCCACAGGCCTGGGGCAAATTTCGGAACAGCTGAAGGGTGCGGCTGCGGGCTTGAATGAAGCTAACGCTGGTTACGCCAAGGCTTCTGCGGGGCAAACTGCACTTGCACAAGGGCTACAGAAACTGGTAGCAGGCATTGGGCAGTTGCAAACAGGTCTGAATCAGGCAGCAGCAGGTCAAGGTCAGATTGTCGATAAGATTCCCTCGATCAGTAGTGGGCTTACGCAACTGCAAGGAGGACAACAGCAGCTTGTGGATGGATTTGGGCAATTGACGGGTCAACTTGGAGAGTTGACGAAAGGTCTAAGCGATAGTTCGGAGGGCTTGAAGCAAATCACTGGTGGTTTGAGCTCAGCGCAAGATTACCTTAATCAGATTAAGGCGGCTAAGGATGATGAGTTGAGCGGATTCTTCGTGCCCGCAGAGGCGCTTGAATCGGCAGATATTCAGCAGGTATTCGACAATTACCTGTCTACAGACCGCAAGGTTATGACTTTGGATGTTGTATTCTCCAATAATCCTTACAGCACAGAAGCGATTGATAGTATGGGCGCTATTCAGTCCGCGGTTGACCGCGCGGTTAAAGGTACGAAGCTGGAGAATGCAGAGACCGCTATTAGTGGGGTCACTAGTACCTACAGCGATTTGCAGAAAATCTCTAATGAAGACTATTCGCGGACCGTTATCTTGATGCTGAGCGGCATCTTCATTATTCTGGTTCTGCTGCTTCGGTCCATCGTCATGCCGCTCTATCTTATTCTATCGCTGGTGATCACTTACTTTACTGCGTTAGGAGTGACAGAAGCGATATTCGTTAAGCTGCTTGGTTATGACGGAATTACCTGGACGACACCGTTCTTCAGCTTCGTAATGCTGGTAGCACTCGGTGTGGATTACAGCATCTTCCTGATGGCCCGGTTTAATGAGAATAAGACATGGGATGTTCGTGAAGCCATTCTGCATGCCATGCGTAATATGGGCACCGTTATTCTGTCGGCAGTAGTTATACTGGGTGGCACATTTGCCTCAATGTATCCTTCAGGAGTGCTGTCGATGATGCAGATTGCTACAGTAGTTCTTGTCGGCTTGGCCTTATATGCCCTGGTATTTCTGCCGTTCTTCGTTCCAGTTATGGTACGGATGTTCGGTCGGGCCAACTGGTGGCCTTTCCGAGTCAAAGAAAGCGGAGAAGCTCCAAAGCATGATTTGCATATGTAAGATCATGAGGTGGTAGTAAATCCCCCCGCCTCCCCCCGCTAAATATAGACTTGTCTCGGATGAACCGGACTTCAAAAGAACCTCTGACGATCACGTAGCAAATGTGATCGTCAGAGGTTCTTTCACGTTATATGTAATCTTCTAAAGCTAACGAAGCTTAGCAAAAAAACTGCGCAACGCCCAGCCGCGTTCCTGCCGTTTCTTGTATTTGGGTAGCGAGCGATAGATAGCTGTGGATTCCGCAAAAGCGCGTTTTGCATCCTCATTTCTCCCTAACGCTTTGTACATGGAACCCGCTAGATAATAGGCTTCACTTGACGAGCTTTGTATCTCCTGAAATTGTGTTACATAGTTCAATGCTTTGTCATGGTCCGTGTGGCGGAAGGTCTCGGCCAGCCGCAGATAGGGTTGACCATATTGGGCTTTTCGATTAATCTCTAGCCCCCGTTTGATCTGTGATTCACCTTCATCCAAGTGACCCAGCTTTAGATTCACATAGCCGAGTTCTACCCAAAATTCAGCGGATTGTTCATATCGGTCTTTGATCTGTAGAAGTAATTCATTCGCTTCCTTATATTTCTTGCGCTCAGTCAAATGCTTGGCGAGTTCGAATTTGGAAGAGACGTCATTAGGATTGAGCGAGATTGTTGTCCGGAGCTTGGAAATTTGACGCCCTCTGCGAAATGGCTTCATAACACTGGGGAAGATGCCTACATATCGGCGATCCAGAATATACAAGATAACGAGTAGGATGATTAAGGCCAGAAACGGATTGCCTACTAACCTGCTTAATAGAACAAAGCCAATAAAAAATTTGAACATGATGTCCCTCCATTATCATTGTATTTCCAATATTTTGATTACAATAATATCATAAAGAAGGAAAATATATGATGAACTTATTTACAATGAGATTAAGATAAGGCAGTGTTTTTAGTTATTCAATATGTTTTGAAGATAACCCTGTATACCCATCCTGTATTATTTTCCCGTCGTTACAAATCGAATAGTAATATAGAAAATCTGGTTCATCAGAAAAAGTAACAGATGCACCATAGCGACAGAAACTGCTTTTTGAAGCAAGACCGGTATGGACAACAAAATCATTTTCAGAATACATCTGACTATGTAATCTTTTTTTCATGAATCCTCCTAACCTCACTATTTACTAATATAGATTATACCTCACTCTAAAGGAAATTTATTCCTTAATCTCGAATCTAATAGAGGCTGTTATAATTGAAAGAGAAAAAATGGGATAAAAGGGGATTTTTATATGTTTAAAAATGAATTTGCGATAGGACTTAAAGTAAAAACGATCATGGAATTAGGAGAACTTAAAAGAAAGTTAAGTGAACGTAGTATTTCTGAACTTAGAACATTAAAGGCTAATGCCAGAGCATTAAGCGAATGGAATAAAATATTAACCGTTTTCTTGGCGGTGGTTTGTATTGTTTCTACTTTATTACTAGGGATAATTACAAATATAAAACAAAATGAAAGTGCAATTAAATCTTCTACAATAGATAGCCTTCAAACTATGAAAATAGCGGATATCGAACAAATAAAAGAAATAGATGATACTACTAAACAAACACTTAAACAAATGATCACGGAATCAACAGAAAAATCAAAATTAAAGCTTTGGGAAAAAAATGATAAATTCATGAAAATTGCCATGATCCCCATTATTATTTTAATTATTTTTTTTATATATTTTATATTTGCATCAAGGAGAAGTCTTTATTTAAACAATATTATCCAGGAAATAATTGAAGAGAAAATGGCACAAATAGACAAAAGCTTTCGAACAAGAGGAGATCGACTCGAACGAAAATACATAAGAAGTTAATCTTGAAGAATGAGTTTGGATTAAGATTGATGGTATAATTAACCATACATAAGAAGCCTTCGTTAGCGCTAAAACTGGCGAGATTTCCTCATATGCTACATATTTCAGAAAGAAGGATGAATGATGGAGCCGAGTTCAACAGCTGTAAGTTTGCGTCCGTTAGGACAATCTTCGTTGTCTGTTTCTCCACTAGGTTTAGGCTGCTGGCAATTCAGTAGAGGGAGTGGTTTGGTCGGGCGGTATTGGAGCAATCTTGAAGAAGGAGATATCCTGAATATCGTGCGGGTAAGTCTGGAAGGCGGTATGAACTGGGTTGATACGGCAGAGATCTATGGAGGCGGCAAATCAGAAGAAGCGTTGGCTCATGTTCTCGATCAATTGAAACAAGAGGGAAGTGCCCACTCTACGCCTTTTATCGCTACTAAATGGTGGCCGTTAATGCGCACAGCTAAGTCTATCACATCTACGATTGAGGAACGGCTTCGTTGTCTTGGTGGCCGGACCATAGATTTGTATCAAATTCATCAGCCCTTTTCCTTATCGTCAATCGCAAGTGAAATGAAAGCTATGGCAGGTTTAGTCAAGGCGGGAAAGATCAGGTACGTAGGAGTTAGCAATTATTCCGCTAAGCAAATGGTGCGAGCACATAAGTTGTTAAAAGAATATGACTTGACGTTGGTCTCTAATCAAGTGAAATATAATTTGCTGGACCGTTCAATTGATCGGAACGGGATCATGGATGCAGCCAAAGAACTGGGCATTTCTATAATCGCCTATTCCCCACTGCAACAAGGGATACTAACAGGACGGTTTCATAAAGATCCTGCGCAGATTAGCAATATCTCCCGTATGCGGCGGATGCAATCGGGTTTGAACGAGAAGAGTATGGTCCGCAGTAGACCATTAATTGATTCGTTAGTGACGCTGGGTGATAAATATGAGGTTACCGCAGGCCAGATTGCCCTAAATTGGTTAATCCATTACCACGGAAACACAGTTGTCGCAATACCAGGAGCATCAAAAGTGCGGCATGCAGAGGAGAATATTGGGGCAATGACTTTTCAGCTTAGCAAGGATGAACTGGAGCATCTGAATCAAACCTCATGGGCAGCACTGAAATAGAAGTCATAGATCAGAATGGTCCGCAAAGCGATGCTGAGAAGACAGAACAATGTATAAGGGCATTTTTTGGATGTCAATCCATTCATAGTTGCCAATGTAGGATTCTTTTGAGGTAATAGAGATGGTTATGCTAAATTTTGAAATATCCACAATCAGCTTGAATTCAACTTAGTTAATAGAGTACACTCTAACTCAAGAAGTTCATGCACCCGTCATTAATCTAGGATCATCGCTAACAGAAGTTATAGTTTACTCTAAGCTAGGAGGTGAAAGTGATGTCCACGATTAAGGGATTTTCGGAGGAAACCGGTATTTCGCCCTATACGCTTCGTTATTATGAGAGGGAGGGAATACTGCTGGGCGTGAAGCGAGATCCGAGTGGCAATCGGTTGTACGACGAAGAGAGTCTGGAATGGCTAAATTTTATTTTATCCCTGCGGATGACAGGCATGCCGCTTTCCGAGATCAAGCAATATGTAGATTTGTACAAGGAAGGCGAGAGCACGCTCCGGAAACGTAAACAAATGATGCTAGATCATAAGGGAAAAGTGGAGAAGAATGTCGCGGAAACGTTAAAATATTTGGAGACCATCAATTATAAGCTCGCGTTATACGATTTTCAGGAAAAAGGGTTTACGAAAATGCTACCTTAGATCGGCTCATCTACAATATTCCTCACTTAAGCCAAGCGCGTCCGTCAGGACGTGCTTTTTTGGTGCGTGGATTAGAGTATACTGTAAGGTATTTCGTCCTATATGGAACCATTTATCACCAAAAAATCATTATTTTAGCTGGAAAATACTAGATTCACACGGGTTTTCAGACCTGTACAATGTTTTTTGCCGAGATTTGACTTACAGTATACTCCACTTGTTAACCTTGAATAGAGCCAGCAATAGCTGGCTAATAACGAACAAAGGGGAATTCTACATGAGTGCAAAAGTCGTGATTATTACCGGAGCAAGCAGCGGAATGGGGGCAGCTACAGCGAAGCTCCTTGCTCAAAGCGGATTTAAAGTTATGATGGCTGCTCGCCGTGAAGACCGTTTGCAGCAATTGCGGGATGAAATCATTAGGGCCGGTGGCGAAGCCAACTACAAAGTGACAGACGTCACCTCACGTGCCGACGTAGAAGCCTTGGCCGACGTAACTATTCAAACCTATGGTCAAATCGACATCATCATTAATAATGCCGGGATTATGCCGCTATCGTTCTTCAAGAGTTTAAAGGTTGAAGAGTGGGAGAAAATGATAGACGTTAACATTAAAGGCGTTCTCTATGGGATGGCAGCCGTATATAAGCATATGGAGGAACGCAATGAAGGTCATATTATTAATTTCTCATCCATTGCAGGGCACGTGACCTTTCCATCCAGCTCCGTTTATAGCGCAACCAAACATGCAGTACGGGTGCTGACGGAAGGGATGCGAATTGAACTGGGGGCGCGGCAAAATATTCGGACGACGCTGATCTCCCCTGGCTCAGTGGCAACTGAGTTGAGCGGAACCATCACCGACACCTCGATTTATCCGGCACTAGAGAAAATGGGCAATACCGAATGGACTGCAATTGATCCTATTGACGTTGCAAAGATTGTACTGTTTGCGATTCAACAGCCAGCTAACGTGGCGATTAACGAACTGATCGTGCGTCCAACATCGCAAAGCTTATAAACTAATCGCCGATCTCAACTCCATTATTTAGAAACAAAAAGAACTGGGAGCAGGTTTTTCAGAATGTAAGATCATATTAAATCTCTGGTATGAACGAATACAGAAGGTCAGGTGATATTTCCTGCCTTCTTTTTTTATGTCTGGAGATATGCTAGCCATTTTTCTAGACTGATTTCACTCTGAAGACATTAAAAATCACTCGAATTCCCCAGGTACATCAAGGCGCATCTAGCTATTTCAAGCTGCGAAGTATGAGTTATTTATTTCTTTTAAGAAAAGGTTTAAGTCAGAAATAAGCGGGGTATATAACATATAAGAAATTTTTGAATCATGCATCTTATGCACAATAATTGCATGAATTATGGGGGAGATTTTGGAAGGAGGTTGAACCTAATGAATATGACAGTACATAATCTTATGGCTTACAATCCTCAATATTTTAGACCTCAACCCGTGGTTAATTCCAAGCAAGAGAGAACTGATGAGAAGATACAAAGCTTTCAGGATGTCCTAAATGATAAAATGAGAGCAAATAGTGGAAAGACCAAATAAGCACGGATCATGATGCTGACACAAAACAAGCCGGACCGAAAGACCTTTAGGGTCAATTGGGCCGGCTTGTCCCGTTCCAAGGACTAATGAATATTGGCTGCCTGCTGCAGTCTCGCGGCAATCGCCAGAAAGTCCTCCTGGGAGAAACCGGGTGCGAATTCTTCGGGAACCTCAGGTGCTTCCGCAATCGGGAAGCCTTTGGGAGATCCTTCGATGACTTCGAGTGGCTGACCATCTTCAGGATGCAGTCCTTTCCAGATCTGCTTAATCGCTGTAAAGTCTCCGTCGCTATTCGTATAAAGCTTGGTATGGAGGCTTCTGGATTCATATTTACGTGTCTCGCTAAAGGCTTTGTTACTTAGAGATGGAATCGGGATCAGTTTGCCGACATCCACTCCTGTCGCTACCTCCAGAGCCTTGGCATAGGCGACAACATGTACTCCGCCGCGGACAAGCAAATAACCTACCACTTCACGGGCAGCCGGATGATCTGTCATCTCATATACTTTCATCTTGTGCGTCCGCGCACCACATTCCAAGAAAAAATTGTGCAGCAGATCCAATATTAGATTGCCGCTGTTGAATACATATTCGCCGCTCCAAGGGCGTCCCATAGAATCGACCGGTAACGCCGCCTGTGCACCTGCTAACGCGTAATAAGTGTTGCGTACATCCTTTAAAGGTCCAAGCGGAGTTTCATCAGGTTCTTTATACGAGGTGGAGCCGTGTAGACATTTGTTAATCGCATGAGCAACCAGCTCGACATGACCCAACTCCTCAGCGGTGATGCTGGTAACAAGATCGTAGAAAGGTTTTAGCTTTTTTTTGCTGCGGAAATTGAAGGATTGGAATAAGTAGTTGTTCAGCGTCGACATTTCTCCGAATTTACCGCCCATCAGCTCCTGAACGGCTGCCGCCGCATTGGGGTCTGGCCGTTCAACTTCGGGAATTTCAATCGCAATCTCGTCAAATCGTTTGAACATGCAAACACCTCGCTATAGATTGATTGTGGAGCCACTGCCTGACTTCAGCTTTTAGTGTCTCCACGAAACGCAATCTATACACGAAATAATAACTTTAACGTCTAAGCTCATAGAATTGACATTCCCGGCGAGAATAATAAGTTAAATCACTAACTCGGGATTGAATAACAACATCCGTATCGGTAAAGCGGACAATTGTGGCTCCCGAATTAACCAAATGATCATCCTGAAAAACTCGGACAGGCAGTTTACGATCCTGGGCTTCCTGGAAATCGCTGTCTGTTTGTAAAGGGCGTGTAACGGGCATAGTCTTATTCTCCTTTAGGGCTATGATTAGACAATGGAAATAAAAATAGTATAACTGTGGACAGTGAATAAATCCAATAGTAAGCCAGCTTTTACGGAGTGGTGAATGGAATGTTGACGAGCGGCTTGCACTGTAAACGTAACCACCTTTATACTGTGGATTACCTTGAGCGCGGGAGATGATATTGTGAAGATGAACAATAAGTTCAGGTACGTTCCACTCGTGCTGCAATGGGTACTTAATCTGGCCTTAATTGTATTAGCGCTTATTCTTGTAGTCTTACTGGGAAAAGAGACGATTTATATTTTTCATTTCATTAATGACGGAGGCGACTTATCGAAGCTGGAATTACTGGAGGGCTTGCTGGTTTATTTCTTATATTTCGAATTTATAGCGTTGATCATTAAGTATTTCGAGGCGAAATATCATTTCCCACTCCGTTATTTCATCTATATCGGAATTACAGCGATTATCAGGTTGATTATTATCGATCACGAAAGTCCAATGGATACACTACTTTATGCAGGTGCAATACTTGTGCTGGTCATTACACTCTATATTGCCAACACTCAGCAGCTCAAAAGAGAATAACTATATGGATTTCTCGAAGACACTTATAAATTCGTATATATTAATGAGAGAGGGTATGACATATGTCATACCCTCTACTTGATGTTTATGACTGTATAAGGTGACACTTCGTTATCTATAATAAAGATAGACAAAAAGAAACGGTTTCGCCGTCCTTTTTATGGACGGTACCCGTTTCTTCGAGTTATATTTTAAATGTATCCCTAAGCAGGACGCATCAAGGAGGAAACGATAATGCTGACCGATAAACAGACATCACAACTTTCCAGCCTAAAAAAAAGCGTTGCCCCTTACGAAAAATATGATCGCAAAAAGAGCATACTACAGCTCATTAACACATTGGGCCCTCTTGTGCTTCTCTGGTACGCTTCGTACCTCAGCCTTTCCGTTTCATACTGGCTGACACTAGTGTTCGCTATTGCAACATCAGGATTTGTCATTCGGACCTTTATTATATGCCACGATTGTACACACGGATCATTCTTCAAAAGTCGAAAAGCCAATGATATCATTGGTACCATAACAGGTATTGTGGCTTTGGTTCCTTACCGGCAGTGGAAGCTCAGTCATTCCATTCATCATGCCAGCAGCGGCAATCTCGACAAAAGAGGGATCGGCGATATCTGGATCATGACCGTGGATGAATATGCAGCGGCTTCCAACTGGAAACGTCTGTATTACCGGATTTATCGCAATCCGTTGGTGATCTTTGGACTGGGTCCGATCGTCATCTTTCTGATCCAATACCGCTTTAATATCAAAGGTGCAAGACGTAAAGAACGGATGAATACTTATTTAATCAATGTTTCGCTTGTAGTAATATATGGTTCGCTGATCTTAGCTATTGGCTGGCAGGCCTTCCTGCTCGTGCAGGTGCCCATTATATTTGTATCTGGTTGTCTCGGAATCTGGTTGTTCTATGTTCAGCATCAGTTCGAGGATACCTTCTTCGAAAAGGAAGAAGAGTGGAGTTATGTCTCGGCTGCTGTGGAAGGAAGCTCGTATTACAAGTTGCCTAAAATTCTGCAGTGGATTACCGGCAATATTGGCTTTCACCATGTTCACCATTTAAGCCCGAAGGTACCCAATTACAATCTGGAATTAGCACATAACGCCACACCGCCGTTGCACCAAGCGACAACCATTACTATCGCGAGCAGCCTGAAAGCGATCAACTTCCGTCTCTGGGATGAGGAGAACAAAGAGTTCATCAGCTTCAGAGAGATTAAGTCCAGACTTCGTAATCCGAAACTGCCGAGTAAGACCCTAAAGAGCTCATAAACCGAAGAATAGTATAGGATCAATTGAGGGGAAGGATAAAGCCGAAGATCATATTCGTGCTCTATTCTTCCTCTTTGTGCTAAAATAAAAGTAAATATCATTGGCAAAAAGGATGGCGGACATGCAGAAGTGGCATCATATTTTTCATAAAAGCACAGGCCTCAGCCCCTATGTATGGGTTGTATTTTACATTCTGCCTTTTTACTTTATCTTTCGTTCTTCATCCCCCTATCAGGTGGTTTACGGGATCATAATGATTGTTGTGTTTTTTGTATGTTATGTGCTTTCATTCGTCTCCAAAGGCTGGCTGGTCTATTTCTGGACAAGTGTTCAAATTGTGGTTTCGATCACGATGACACTGCTGTTCGGCTATGTATATTTCGCACTTTTTTTAGCCTTTTTTATCGGGAATATCCAGAAGCGGGTCGGGTTCTTCACGTTGTATTCGATCCATCTGCTGACAACTATTGTTACAATTAACTATGAATTGTTATCCCGAAATCAGGTGTTTATCAGCCAGCTGCCCTTTGTCCTGGTCAGTATGATCGCGGTTATTCTGCTTCCGATCACAACCTATAACCGCAACAATCACGATAAGCTGCAGGTTCAATTGGAGGATGCCAATAAGCGTATTTCCGAGTTGGTCAAGCTGGAGGAACGCCAGCGGATCGCGCGCGATCTGCATGATACACTAGGTCAGAAGCTCTCCCTGATCGGGCTCAAAAGTGACTTGGCCGGCAAACTGATCAGTAAAAATCCGGCGCAAGCGATCAACGAGATTAACGATGTACGCCAGACGGCGAGAAGTGCCTTAAAGGAAGTGCGTGAGATGGTCACACAGATGCGGGGCATTCGGCTGGAGGATGAGCTGATGCGCGTCCAGCAGCTCTTGAAGGCGGCCGAAATTGATTTCCTGCTGGAAGGCAACCCTAAACTGACGAATACTTCGTTGATTACGGAAAATGTACTCAGCATGAGCATCAAGGAAGCCGTAACGAATGTAGTGAAGCATAGTGGGGCCACTGCCTGCTGGGTTATCATTGAGCCCTCCCGTACAGATCTAGTCATTAAGGTAAAGGATAACGGGAATGGAATACCTGGGACTAATCTTTATTTTAAAGGCCATGGGCTGCAAGGGATGAGAGAACGGCTTGAATTTGTGAATGGCTGCATGGATATTGTAAGAGCTGAGGGGACGACGATTGTCATTAAGGTGCCGAACGCCTTTCAGCAACCGGAACAGGAGGCGAAGGGTTAATGATTAAGATTGTAATTGCTGAGGATCAGCGAATGCTGCTCGGGGCGCTTGCCTCGCTGCTAGATTTGGAAGAGGATATGAAGGTAGTGGGCAAGGCAAGCAATGGGGAGGAAGCCGTACTGCTGGTCCAGCTCCATAAACCGGATATTTGCATTATGGATATTGAGATGCCGGCCATGAGTGGTCTGGAAGCGGCAGAAGCGCTGAAGAACTCCGGCTGCAGGACGATGATTCTGACCACCTTTGCCCGTGCTGGTTATTTTGAACGTGCGGTTAAGGCGGGAGTTCATGCCTATCTGCTTAAAGACAGCCCTAGTGAAGAACTGGCGCAATCGATTCGCAGTGTGATGGCTGGCAAACGCATGTATGCGCCAGAGCTAATGGATGAAGCCTATAGTGGTGAAGTGAACCCATTGACCCAGCGGGAGAAGGAAGTGCTGGGGCTGATCGCTGACGGCAAAAATACGAAAGAAATTGCCAGCCAGCTTTATATCACCACGGGTACTGTCCGCAACTACATCTCCGTAATCCTCGATAAGCTTGGTGTAGGCAACCGCATCGAAGCCATTACCCGATTTAAGGAAAAAGGCTGGTTTAAATAAATATTATCTTTCCATCATTACGGATATCGTCCATTTAAGGATGGCGTAGCCGTTTCTACTTGATTGTGTTATATTCATAATATTATTTTGCAGGACGGCACACGCAAATAGCTTGAGTGTCGTATATCATAAATTATCGGCCTATCGTAAGAATAGGACTGTTACCTAAAAGGAAGTGTAATTGTTGATGTCAAGCAAGCATAAAGTAGGTATAGTAGGCGGTACAGGTATGGTGGGGCAGCGTTTTATCGAGCTTCTTGAGAATCATCCCTGGTTTGAGGTAGTTGCGATTGCAGCCAGTCCCAGTTCAGCAGGGAAAACGTATGAAGAAGCAGTATCAGGCAGATGGAAGCTAGCTTCAGCTATGCCCGAGAGCGTCAAGAAAATTAAGGTGCAGGATGCCTCCAAGGTTGAAGAGGTAGCTGCAGAGGTTGATTTTATTTTTTGTGCTGTTGATATGAAAAAGGATGAGATCAAAGCACTTGAGGAAGCATATGCTCGCACTGGGACTCCAGTAATCTCGAATAACTCGGCACATCGTTGGACTCCGGATGTTCCTATGGTCATTCCGGAGATAAATCCAGAGCATC
The DNA here is from genome assembly GCF_009664975.1 of Paenibacillus monticola. Taxonomy (GTDB): domain Bacteria; phylum Bacillota; class Bacilli; order Paenibacillales; family Paenibacillaceae; genus Paenibacillus_AQ; species Paenibacillus_AQ monticola. Next base: position 169,199 of record NZ_WJXB01000002.1, on the reverse strand, counting down.
TAGAGGTCATCGCACAGCAAAGAAAACGTTTGGGTACTTCCACCGGCTTTATCGCTGTGAAACCCAATTGCTCCATTCAGAGCTATATGCCTACGCTACATGCTCTTTATGACTACAAACCAACTAAGGTTGTTGTCACAACCTATCAAGCGATTTCCGGTGCGGGCAAGACTTTTGCTGACTGGCCAGAGATGCTTGATAATGTGATTCCTTATATCGGTGGGGAAGAGGAGAAGAGCGAGCAAGAGCCTTTGCGTATTTGGGGCAGCATTAAGGATGGAGCCATCGTAAAGAGCAAGCTGCCAATCATTACTTCGCAATGTATTCGTGTGCCTGTGGCTGATGGCCATCTGGCAGCTGTATTTGTTTCTTTTGAGAAGAAACCATCCAAAGAAGAAATATTAAACCTCTGGAAGACCTTCAAAGGACGCCCGCAAGAGCTGGGTCTGCCAAGTGCACCTAAACAGTTCATCACCTATTTTGAAGAGGAGAATCGTCCTCAGACAAGACTGGACCGGGATATTGAGAAGGGCATGGGTATTTCCGCAGGCAGACTGCGTGAAGATACTCTATATGACTTCAAATTCGTGAGCCTCTCCCACAATACACTGCGTGGTGCTGCAGGAGGCGCAGTGCTGATTGCTGAGCTCCTAAAAGCTGAGGGTTATATCCAACCTAAATAAATAGCGTGCTGCGTAGGCTGATAAGGCTGTCGCTAATAACAAACCCGGCAAAGATCGAAGTGAACTTTGCCGGGTTTGTTACTTATTTATAATAAAAAGACAAATTAATAGCAACTCCTCCATTATATTCGTATATGTAACGAGTTCCTTCAAACACGTTATAGGGCTGGTTATTTTAATGTAATAATATGATATAATAGAATTTATATGGAACTCAACTCCGATGAGCTTCAACAAATAAACATGATTGAGGTTGCAAGCACAATGAAAATAGTGAACCTATTTATCACCCTTTTTTTAATTTCGGGCAATTCAGTCTCAACAGAATACCTATTTAGCAACCATGCTCCTGTCCATGCGAGTATACAAGATAGTGTTATTGCCAGCCCAGACGTGATATCCTCAGAATTAGAAGCGAAGTACCCTGGTTTTGTACATAAAGATAGAGTTGCATTGTTTACAAATACATATGAAGTATATTATTGGAACACTGGGGAATTTTATTATACACAATTCGTGATTACGAAGAATCAGAGGGTAGTCTTTGATAGTAAGAAAGCTGGACTAAGGATTCAAGGGGGTTTCAATAGTACTAAAGAAAAGGGGCTATGGGTGCAAGCCCTTGTGCAAAATTCCAAACCGACGTTTAAATTTGAGTTGGCGGATAATCGTCCTGAATTGGCTACCCTAGTTATTGAGGAGATCGATAACATATTGCGAGTTACCGTCAACGATAATGTTGCAGTGGAATTTGAAGATATTGATCACGACGGGAGTCTGGAACTAATAAGTTATCCCTTTTTAGGAGAAATGCCTTTGGGACCAGCAGAAGTGTCGGTGTATGAGTGGAAGAAAGAGCAATATGTGCCTAATCTCCTGCAGACTCAACAATACTGGGAGAATGAACTTAGCTTAAGAGAGCAGCGTTTCAAAGATACACCTAATGAAAATTCTTTGGATTCTTTGCTTTCTGCTTATTTACTCTTGGATCGAATGACTGAATGTATAAATCGCTTTCCAATCTACTATGAATGGGCCAACCAAACAGTAGATCAAGAAGGATATGTCTCGGTATATAAACAGCTGATTAACGATAAAGCCTATGCTCATACGGAAGGCTGGATGAAAAAAGCTCAACCCTTGCGCAAACAGAAAACATGATTGTATGGTAAGATAGGATAAGTGTATATACACATACGAATATTGAATACGTAACGGAGTGGATAATATGGCAAAAAGCAAGGGTGGCGGCACGGGTAGAGGGACTGGCAGTAAAGGCTGGACACGCTGGAACAAAACAGCAAAGCCAGTAAAAGGTCTTACAGCCGCGGGCTATCCCATTAAAAAAGACACCGCAAAAGGTAAAAGCGGGAATACAGATGGAGGCAGCAAATAAGCTAGCCTTAATTTCATAGATATTCCTGATGGTAAACATCTGATTTGTAAGCTGAAATCAGGTGTTTTTTAATAAGGCAGGGAGGTACAGAATGAGGATTAATAAATACATAAGTGAAACGGGATATTGCTCCAGGAGAGAAACCGACCGGTTAATTGCCGCTGGAAGGATTACTGTAGACGGCGTGGTTTGTGAAGCGGGTGCTGAAGTTGCGCTGGGGGATGACGTTAGGATTGATGGCGAAGCCATTCCCGCACAAAAAGGTGAGACTGTTTATCTTGCGCTTAATAAGCCAGTAGGCATTACTTGTACAGCAGCCAGGCACGTGGCTGGTAATATTATAGACTTTGTGAATTATCCTTCACGAATCTTTGCCATCGGCAGATTGGACAAAACGTCTGAGGGTCTCATTTTATTAACGAATGATGGAGCAATCGTCAATAAAATGATGCGTTCAGAGAACGGCCATGAGAAGGAGTATGTGGTCACGGTAGACAAGCCGGTTACGGTGGGATTTCTGCAGGCAATGTCCGCTGGTGTAGACATCCTTGAGGTCAGAACCAAGCCTTGTGAGCTATACCTGATTAGTGAATGTGTATTCGGAATAATTCTGACCCAAGGGCTTAACCTGCAAATACGCAGAATGTGCAAGGCACTGGGCTACCGAGTGCTGCAGTTGGAACGGATTAGAATTATGAATATTACCTTAAACGGGCTGGAAAGAGGAAGCTGGAGAAATCTGAGTGAGGAAGAGCTAAACCTCCTGCTCACACAGCTGGTTTAGCTCTTAGGCGAATACTTTACGCTCAAACTGTTTGTCATACAGATCTTTATATACACCACGCTTCTCCAATAGCTGTTCGTGGCTGCCTTCCTCAGCGATAGCTCCATGCTGGACAACAAGAATCTTATCTGCAGCCATAATGGTGGAGAGCCGGTGGGCGATGACAATGCTTGTCTTGTTCTGCAATAGTTGATACATCGCTTGTTGAATATAGAATTCGGAAATCGTATCAAGCGATGAAGTGGCTTCATCCATAATGATGATCGCCGGATTCTTCAACAGTACACGAGCGATGGAGATTCTTTGCTTCTCACCACCGGATAGCTTGATGCCCCGATTCCCTACTATCGTGTCGTACCCCTCTGGTAATTCCACAATAAAATCATGGATATAAGCGGCTTTACAAGCTTCGATAATGTCTTGATCGGTTGCTTCGCTTCTCGCATATAATAGATTTTCTTTAATGGTTCCATTAAACAGATAAGTATCCTGTGTCACCAGTCCAATCTGTGACCGCAGTGATTCGAGCGTATAATTGCGAATATCAATGCCGCCAATGCGGATTTGTCCAGCCTCTATTTCGTACATGCGTGGAATTAAATGAGTGATCGTAGTTTTACCGGCCCCGCTAGGTCCGACCAGAGCAGTCATCGTGCCCGCCGCAGCAGTGAAGGTAATGTTACTTAAGGCAGGCTTATCCTTCTGGTAGGCAAAGCTGACTTGCTCAAAGGTGATGTCTTTACCAATTGTGTTCATAGCGACGGCCTGTGGTTGATCTACAATTAGGGGTTCCATATCAAAATAGTCAAAAATACGTTCAAAGAGAGCTATGGATCTGCGAATATCTACATACAGATTGGTCATTTGCCCAACAGGGCCATAAAGTCTGCCCAGCAGCGCTACAAAAGCGATAATCGACCCAACCGTGAGATCGCCTTGAATAAACAGATAGCCGCCATATAAATAAATAAGCATTGGCCCGATGCTGGTAAAGGTCGTTAACGTCATCATAAACCAGCGGCCAGCCATGGATTCTCTAATTTGCAGACGTGTTGATTCCGCATTGATCGTTCGGAAACCTTTGAATTCTTGCGCTTCCTTAGTAAACAGCTTCATTAACATATAACCGCTGATGCTTAGCGTTTCTTGAATGATCTGGTTTTGCTCGGAGACCTTCTCCTGTGTCTGTTTAGCCAGTTTCCAGCGTACGTTACCCATTTTGCGAGTAGGGAGAATGAATAAGGGAACAACAATGATCCCCAGCAGAGCCAGCTTCCAATTCATTATAAATAGCGTTACCCCGGTAGTGACGAGTATAAATAGATTACTGGCGAAATTAACAACCGTGCTGCTAAAAACACCTTGAATTCCTGAAATGTCGCTAGTCATTCTCGTAATGACTTCACCCTGCTTGACTGACGAGTAAAATTGCAGCGGCATCTGTTGCAAATGTTGGTACATTTGATTTTTCATATCATAGACGATATTCTGCGAGATATACGAATTTAAATAAGTCTGCAATACGCCTATCAACCCTGAAACCACTGTAGTACCAAGGGAGGCAAGCACAAGCAGTAGGAGCAGATGGAAATCCTTATTCGGAAGGGCGCGGTCGATGATTCGTTGTATCAATAGGGGGGGTAAAATACCCAGAAAAGAGGATATGGATAAAATAACCATTACGAGCAGCGTCTGCTTCCAATAAGGTTTAAAATAGGAGGATATACGGATCAGCATGGTTTTGGAAATATTCGGTTTTTGCCCTTTTAGTTCATCTTCATCGAATTTCATACGCCCGAAACCCATTCCCATGTTATTGCCTGGACCTCCAGCACCTTTTGCCATACATGATCACCCCCTAGTATCTATTTATAATTGAGCCAATATTTGTTTGTGCATCGCTATAAGGGAATCCAGTTCTTCCTTAGAGAAACGCTGCAGAGCTATCTCTAACACTTTGTGCGAATAGGCCTCCTCGTTATAGCGCAGACATAATTTGTCTCCGTCCGACGTTAAGTATAACTTTGTTTCTCTGCGGTCCAGTTCGGATATCTCCCGGGTAGCCAGACCTTTTTCGACTAGAGCATCAATATGGAGGCTGACTCTACTTTTGGCGAATATGAGACGTTCGGTCACTTCTTTTTGTGTTAAACCGGGGTCGGTGCGAATTGAATTTAAGATTCCAATTTGATGTACAGTCAGCCCAAGGTTAGCAGCGCTTTGGTGAGCCAGCTTCTTAAGCTGACGGGCCACAGCAAAAAAAGAATTATAGACCTCTAGGGTTTGTTGCTTATCGACCATTGATTATTCCATCCTTTGATAGTTATACTTGTAAACTGTTTGCGTTGTAAACTAAATATAACTCTGTAGCTCCGATTTGTAAATATTGTTTCATAAGGTATCAGGCTGATCTTGAATGAGTCCACACAAAAAGCGTAGAAGCCGCTTTCCGGTTTCTACGCTTTTGCTGTGTGATCGTTACCCTTGAACGACTTTCACAAAGCTCTGTGCAGCTGCGCGCACATCTTCGGCACCTGCAACGGCGGAAATGATTGATACTCCATCCGCCCCAGCATTAATGACAGGTAGGGCATTATGTACGGTAATCCCGCCAATGCCAACCAGAGGAATGGCAATGCGGCTATTCCGCACTCTTTCAATTACAAAAGTGCCTTGAACGGCTTCCGCATCGTCCTTGGAGGAGGTGGGATAAATCGGACCAATTCCCAGGTAATCTGCACCGTCCGTGATTGCCTGGCGTGCTTCGTATAATGAATGGGCAGATACACCAATGATCTTCTGAATTCCAATCCGCTGCCGGATCGCCTTGGCAGGTTCATCGTTCTGCCCTACATGAATGCCGTCCGCATCCAGAGCGATTGCCAGTTCAATGTCGTCGTTAACGATGAAGGGTACACCGAGGTCACGGCAAATCTGCTGGAGATTTTGGGCTAACTCCAATCGGGCATTGCCTGTGAGCGCACCCGGTCCTTTTTCACGAAATTGGAACATTGTAATGCCGCCGGCGATGGCTTCGCTTAGAACCTCTTCTGGGGATTTACGGCAATTGATGCTGCCCATTATGAAGTATACCTTCAGCAACCTGCGCAGGGCATCACTGTTAATGCGCTCCATAACGATCACCCCGCAATCTGTTTTGGTAGGCAAAATGGTTCGTTGGCCCATGTCCACCGCCGATCCCCAGACCTTCTTCAATGGCGGCCTGAATGAAGGCTTTGGCCGTATGAATCGCCACCGGCACGGCTGCTCCTTTAGCGAGCTCAGCGGTTACTACCGCCGAGTAAGTACAGCCGGTACCATGCGTATGTCGGGTCTCAATCCGCTTGCTCTCCATATAGATGAACTCCTGCCCATCGTACAAAAGGTCTACTGCGCCCTCGGTACCAGCGTCATGCCCGCCCTTTAGGACTACGTATCTTGAGCCCATTTCCAGGATGATTTGAGCCGCTGCTTCACGGTCCTGCAGGCTGGTAATCTTCCGGCCTGTAAGAATTTCGGCTTCAGGAATATTGGGAGTTGTTACTAATGCCAGAGGGATTAGGTATGTAATCAACGACTGCACGGCCTCCTCCTGCAATAACGCAGAGCCGCCCTTGGCAACCATAACCGGATCAATGACGAGCTTGCGCCAGCCATATTGCTGAACCTTATCGGCTACAATGCGGATAATTTCGCTGCTGAACAACATACCGGTCTTCACGGCATCCGGTTCAAGATCTACGCCGATGGAATCCAATTGCTGAGCGATAGCATCAGGCCCGAGCGGATAAACGCCTTGTACACCAAGCGTGTTCTGGGCAGTTACAGCTGTTATCGCTGACATGCCGTATACGCCCTGCTCCTGAAAGGTTTTGAGATCGGCTTGAATCCCTGCACCGCCACCGCTATCCGAGCCGGCGATGGTTAAGGCTTTATACACATTCATGATGGGGTCTCCTTCATCTATAGCTTCTGTAGACGAGATTTCTCTAGGAATATCTCAGGTGTAACGAGCGCCAATTGATTCAGGAACTCGATCTGGAAGCTTCCTGGACCCTGCTGTGCGGTAGACTCCGCGGCAATCTCTGCGGCCACACCATAGAAGGAAATAGCTTCTGCCGACGCTTCCAACGTGGATTGTCCAGCAACAGCCAGAAACGCACCCACGACCGAGCTGAGCAAGCAGCCAGTGCCGGTTACTTTTGTGAGAATAGGGTGTCCGTTGCTGGCGATGAAGGTAACTTCTCCATCCGTAATGACATCCTCCTTACCGGTAATGATCACGATACAGCCGAGCTTGCGCGCGGCTTTTTGCGCCAGAGCAACTACATCGCCTTCGCCTGCCCCGGCATCGACACCTTTAATCGACCATTGCTCACCGGCAACATGGGCAACCTCAGCGACATTGCCCCGCAGCGCCGTAATCTGCATTTCACCAATTAACTTGTGCGTAATCTCCGTCCGGTAAGCTGTTGCGCCAGCACCTACAGGGTCAAGGACTACAGGTACCCCATGCGCATTAGCGGATTTACCCGCCAGAATCATAGATCGAATGACGTGCTCGTTCAAGGTTCCGATATTAAGAATAACGGCAGCAGACATTTTGGCGACATCGGCGACTTCTTCATGGGCATCAGCCATAAAAGGAGATACTCCTAGGGCCAACAAACCGTTGGCCGTAAAATTGGTCACGACGATATTAGTGATATTGTGGATCAAAGGGTTTTGCTCGCGTACTTTGGTTAGATAACTCATACTAATTCCTCCTAAAAGTAGTTTGCATGTTACTTAAGATTAATGAATGCATCCTCTGTCTTGATCTCAGAGGACAGCAATCCATTCTCACTCAGCCACTGATGTACCTTTTCCCAAGATGCCGGGTCCTGATATCCAAAGGGCTCTTCTCCTGCATCCATCAGCGGCAATAGAATCTGCAGGCTTGTCTGCTCGATGGTTTTGTCGAGGGGTGAAGTTGCATCTTCATGCTCCAACAGTTGAGCGAGTGCTTGCTCCGGATGCTCCTGAACGAACTGCTGACCCTTCGTGATCGCCTTCATGAATTTGGTGAAGTAGGCCTCAGAATTCTGCAAGCCTTGCTCACTGGCCACAAGCACAAGTTCGTAATAATCGGGAACACCGTAATCCGTGGGGTTCATAGAGGTGACAGGATGGCCTTCTTTTTCCAGAATCAGCTGTTCGTGGTTGATAAAACCACCCATAATTCCATCTACCTGGCCTGTGGAGATAGCGGGAATCAGGTCAAAGCCTACATCGATCAAGTTGCTGGCCTGAGGATCACCACCATCGCTTTTGATCATCGTGCGAACCATTGCTTCGTATAGCGGGATAGAGGAATAGCCAATATTCTTTCCGGCTAAATCTTTGGGACTGCTAATTCCGCTGTCGGCTGGAACCATGAGATGATTCAGAGGATGCCTAACGATGGCCGCAATAGATTTTACAGGGATGTTCTCAGCGCGGGCCATAAGCACTTGAGGCTGGTAGCTGAAGGCGAGATCAATTTGGTTCGCGGCAACGAGCTTCAACGCATCATTGCTATCGGCAGGCATTTTGATTTCAACATCTAACCCTTCCTCGGCAAAATATCCATTTTGCACGGCTGCGTACAAAAAGGAATGGACCGCATTGGGATACCAGTCGAGCATCAATGTCAGCTTATGAAGTTGAGTAGATTCACTTGGGAGAGAATTGGCTGTTGCTGGTTCTGGTCTTTCATTATTTCCGCAGCTGCTCAAGAGCAGAACGAGATAGAGGGAAATTACGGGAATTAACGTTTTCTTTAATTTGCGGGCAGGAATCATCGATAAGAGCCTCTTTTCTTAAAAGTAATCTTTTCAAGCAGGGCGATACCTAGAAACAATACAATTCCAAGTGCTGATAGTAGGAATACAGCGGCAAACATCTCATCACTCTGCATACTCCCTGCCATCCGGCGGCTGTAATATCCAAGTCCTTTACTGCCGCCAAGCCATTCTCCAATCGTAGCGCCGATAACGCAATAGACGATGGACAGCTTTAGACCGGAGAAGAAGGAGGGCAGCGCCAGCGGAAGCCCGAGGGTTCTGAGTACTTGCCAGCGAGAGGCGCCCATTGTTAACAACAGCTCTTCGTAAGCTCGGTCACTTTTATGCAGACCGTCATAGGTAGCGACGACAATCGGGAAAAAGGCGGTCAGGAATACGACAGCAACCTTACTCCATAGCGTATAGCCGAACCACATGATAAAAATAGGTGAGAGGGCAATTAACGGAATCGTCTGACTGATGATCAGAAAGGGATAAAGGGCCTTTTGAAGCGGGCGGAACATATGCATTCCGATGCCCAGCAGAGTGCCGCAGGTTACCGACAATATGAAGCCCAGTAATACCTCTTGAAGTGTTGCCAGCAGATGCTGCCCGAACAAAAGTTTTCGGTGCTTGAGCAGGGCCATCCAGATCGCTGTTGGTGCAGGAAGTATGAAAGACGGAATGAAGTTCAGCCGCACAACCAACTCCCAGAGGGTCAGAATCAGCAGGACAAGCAAGACAAAGGGGCCATAGTCTGACAGCAGCTTGTTAATGGGAGTGGTTCTCATACAGTTTTCGCTCCAAATCCTCCCGCAGGGTAATAAACCGCGGCTCATAGTTCAACTTGTAATGTCTAGGTCTCGGCAAATCGACAATGAATTCTTGAATCCCGCCCGCTCTGCCACCTGACATCAGATAGATGCGGTCACTGAGCAGCAGAGCTTCCTCAAGATCATGTGTAATGAACAGCACGGTCTTATCCACCTCACTCCACAGCTCCAGCAGCCATTTATGCATTTCTCGTTTAGTCATGGCATCAAGTGCGCCAAAGGGCTCGTCCAACAGCATCAGATCCCCTCCGGCAACAAGTGTTCTGAGAAAAGCAACCCGTTGTTTCATGCCGCCTGACAGCTCCTGAGGATAGGCATTTTCAAGTTCCGCGAGACCCAAACGTTGCAGCATCCCGCGAATCTGAGTGATACTCTCTTTTTTGCTCTGGTTCCGCTTCACCCCCCAGGGCAGTAGACAGTTGTCCATTACCGTCCGCCAAGGCAACAAAAGATCCTGCTGAGGCATGTAGGCGATTTGGCCCAAGCGGGTAGCGTAAGAAACTTCACTGTGAAAGTCAATTTCTCCACAAGTGGGTTCCAATAGACCGGCAATGATCTTGAATAGTGTGCTTTTTCCACATCCACTGGCCCCTACTACAGAGATGAACTCTCCCTGATGGATATGCATAGATAAATCCGAGAATACTGAGGACAGTGGAGAATGGGCATAGGAGTAGGCCAAGCCTCGAATCGTAAGTGTTTCCGTAATGAGCAAACCTCCTAAAAGTTTTATGAAGCATTACCTCTTGAGAACCATCGCAATAAAACTACTTCGAAAGCATAGGCTTAGTTTTGTGAAGCATATGCTTAAACAAATAAGGCCCATTCATTTCCAAAGAGGAAATGAATGGGCCGAAAGTTCTGTCTGCATAAACTTACGAATGCATCACATGAAGGTTTCGTTCCACTTCCCTCCGCTGGTATGATCCAGATCAGGTTCCAAGGGTCCAGAGCATCATAGCTCCGTCTCAGTCGAAAGACTCCCCTAGTGAAATTAATAGGTCAATATTGGTTTAATGAAAATGGTTCAATTTGTTAACTAATATACCATATCTTCGCAAGATGTAAAGAACCGAGGCAATATATCAGGGATTACGAAGCCCAGTGACGAACAGGGTGATGATTCCCTTTGTGATTTGTTCTTTAGAGCGGCCGTGAACCTTTTTCTGGAACAAATAGAGATCCGGACTGAGCACAGAAACCAGTGCTGTTGCAACAAATTGGGGATCTATCAGGATGTTCTCAGTTTCTGCGGTAACCTGCTGCAGCAGTTGAAAGAGAATCATATTTAGTCTTTGGAAAAAAGGATGCTCGAACTGAGTAAGCTGTTTTTTGCCAGTGAATTCAGTTTTGATGAGGTTAAGTAGTTCCGCATGCTGCTCTAGGAAATCTACCACCCGCTCGATGCTGCTCTGCAGACGTTCAAAAGCGGGAAGCTTAACTGGAGTCAACTGTACCTCATGCTCCAGTTCATTCAAAAAACGTTCGGAATTATCTCGCAGGAGTACCGAGCAAATCTCGCCTATGTCAGTGAAACGGCGGTATAAGGAAGCTTGCCCAATCCCAGCTTTCTTGGCGATTCTATGCATGCTGACGGCTTCCAGACCGTTCTCTATAAACAATTGGCGAGCCGCATCCAAAATCCGCTCTACGTAAGGATCTTTAGCAGCCTCTTGAGAATGAATTACTTGTTTGGGAGGTGAATTCGCATCTCCGTTTATCTTTGTCATCATGGACTCCTTTCAGAAACACATCATATAGTTGCAGAAAAGAAGGAATATTTAATTGACACAGCGGACAATTGTCCGTAAACTAATAAAAACGGCAGCGGACAGTTGTCCGTTGAACTCATTATATAGACAAACCCGCGAAGAGGTCAACATACTCACCGCTGGGACAACAGGAGGAGTAAAGAGAATGGAGCAAACGTTGAAGTCGGACGCGGATTTTCGGTTATCAAGTATTTTAGTTCCGCTGCTGGCCATTATTGCCGGTGTGTTTATGGTTGTACTAGATAGTACAGCGATGAATGTAGCTTTATCAACACTGGTCAAGGACTTCAATACGGATCTACATACCTTGCAATGGATCGTAACGGGCTATATGCTGGCGCAGGCCTCAGTAATTCCGCTTTCCGGATGGCTGTCAGACCGTTTCGGTGCTAAGACCGTATTTCTGAGCGCAGTTGTTCTTTTTACATTGGGCTCCATTCTCTGCTCTACACCGAGCAGTGCGGAGTGGCTGATTGTGTTCCGGATTATTCAAGGTCTGGGTGGAGGCTGTGTGCTTCCGGTGGGTATGGCTTACGTCTACAAACTGGCACCTCGGAGTAAGGTTGGCGTTGTAATGGGAATTATGGGCATTCCGGTGTTATTTGCACCGGCAATCGGCCCAGTGTTATCAGGATGGCTGGTGGAGTACCATTCATGGCGTTGGATTTTTCTGATCAATATTCCAATCGGCATCATTTGTTTGCTAATAGGCTATAGAAAACTGCCAAAGGTTGAAAGAGGACAGGTACCTGGTGTGGATAAGTATGGAATGGTTCTGGGGCCATTGGCCTTTGCCTCATTGTCTTATGCTGTGAGCCAAGGCGCACAGGGCTGGACCTCCGACAAGACACTTATTGGCTTAACTGTAGGTATTATTGCTTTAATCGCTTTTGTTATAGTGGAGCTGCGGTCACGGACACCGCTCTTGGAGCTGCGTGTACTCCGCTCGATAGATTTCAGCACAGGTATACTGGTGCAGTGGATTGCCCAGTTTGGATTATATGGCGCCTTGTTCCTGCTTCCGCAATTTCTGCAGCAGGCGCGCGGGTTTGGTGCATTTGATACAGGATTGACCTTGCTGCCTCAAGCGATTGCTTCCGGGATCATGATGCCGATTGCCGGCATCTTGTTTGATAAGATTGGGGTGCGCTGGTTGGTCGTCTGCGGACTGAGTTTGGTCTCAGGGGCTCTTTATCAGTACTCCCATGTAGATTTAACTACGCAGAGCCGTGATATTATTCTGCCCCTGATCATGTGTGGAGCAGGTATGGGTATGATGATGATGCCGATGAATACACATCTGTTGAATAAAGCGCCTCGTCATCTCGTTAATCGGGTGACTTCACTGACCAATTCGATGCAGCAAGTCATCAATTCCTTGGCGGTTTCCACACTGGTGACCATTCTTACCTCCAGAGCTACGGCGCGCGGGATTGAAATGAAAGAGGCTGCTGCTGCTTCTGGTGCTGCCACCGGCAGTGCATCCCCTGAGTCTGTGAAACAAGCGGCACAGGTTGTGCTGGCCAAAGGCTTCGACGATACCTTCCACATCATGATGTTCGTAGCGATCGGTGGTGCAGTACTGGGTCTTCTCTTGCGCAGAGGCCATAAGAGTGAGGAAGGCGACTCAGAGAAACAGGTCATTCCTGAAGTTATGCACGGTTAACATGTTTTGTAGAGTCGCATTATTGAACAAATAGTATTGCTTAAATATCCTCGCGCCTTTAATAGACCGCGGGGATATTTTTGTGTCCGAATCAGAAACAGTCGGCAATAACATTAATCCGATGATATTAATCGGAAAAAATCATTGACGATAATGACATGACAGTGTACTATTCAACTTGCGGGTAAATAACCCGGGAAATACAGAGAATGTTATGAGAGGGGATTTACGTAATGAAAAAACTTAGCTTGATCATTCTATTGGCGCTGACAGTGGTACTTGTAGCGGCTTGCGGCAATAATTCAAACAACAATACAGCGGCCGAACCTTCCGCAGCAGCAACCGAGGGAGCCGCTGCAACAGCGGCACCAGCAGAGCAGAATAGTCTGGATGTTATTAAAGCCAGCGGGAAACTACGGATTGCTACAGAGGGAACTTATGCTCCATTCACTTTCCATGATACCGATGGTAAGCTAACTGGCTTTGATGTTGAGATAGCGCAAGAAGTGTCTAAACGTCTAGGCGTTGAACCGGAATTCTTCGAAACGCAGTGGGATGGTATTTTTGCAGGCCTGGATGCCAAACGGTTCGATGTTATTTTTAATGAAGTCTCTATTACAGATGAACGTAAAGTGAAATATGACTTCTCTGATCCATATATCGTATCCAAAGCGGTGCTGATCGTTAGTGCTGACAACGAAGACATCAAAGCCTTTGCTGATCTGAAAGGTAAAAAAGCCGGTCAATCTCTGACCAGTAACCTATCCGAGATTGCACGTGAGAACGGTGCTGAAATCGTAGCTACAGATGGATTCAATCAGGCAATTGATCTGCTGACGTCAGGTCGTATTGATGCGACAGTAAATGACGGTTTGTCGTTTCTGGATCTCAAGAAACAGAAGCCGGATGTAAAGATTAAAGTGGTAGATGAAATTGCTGATGGTTCACAAAGTGCAGCTACCTTCCTTAAGGGGAATGACGAGTTAGTCAAAGCCGTTAGTGATGCAATAACTGAAATGAAAAGCGATGGAACCTATCTGAAAATTTCCGAAAAATATTTTGGGGCCGATGTTTCCAAATAACAGCTGGACCAAGGTCCAAGAAGGATGTCTGAACAATGGATGACCGTAAAATTCAGATCTTATTAGATTCGCTGCTGCCCCTGCTTAAAGCCGGGGTGGCTTTTACCATTCCATTATCGTTGGTCTCATTTGCGCTGGGGTTACTGCTGGCGGTGTTAACGGCACTGGTTCGCTTATCTCCTTGGATGATTCCAAAGTTGATTGCCCGATTCTATGTATGGGTGATTCGTGGAACCCCGTTATTGGTACAGCTCTTTATTATCTTTTATGGATTGCCTGCGGTTGGAATTGTGCTGGACCCGTTTATTGCGGCTACGATCGGGTTTACGCTTAGTGTGGGCGCATATTCTTCGGAAATTGTCCGTGCTGCCATACTGTCCATACATAAAGGCCAGTGGGAAGCTGCGTTTTCGGTCGGTATGACCCGTGGTCAGGCGTTGCGCCGCGTTATTTTGCCACAAGCTGCACGTGTATCGGTGCCGCCGTTATCCAACTCTTTTATTAGCTTGGTCAAGGACACTTCGCTGGCTGCCACTATCACTTATATGGAAATGTTTAAAACTGCGCAGCAGGTGGCTGCAACAACCTATGAACCGTTGCTGGTCTATAGCGAAGCAGGGGTGTGTTACTTGTTGTTCTGTTCGGTTCTGTCGGCATTGCAAAATTACTTGGAAAAACGGCTGGATCGTTACTCTGCGAGCTAGGAAGGAGAGGTATACTTGATAGAAATACTCGATTTGCATAAATCCTTCGGCTCGCTGGAAGTACTGAAGGGCGTAGATCTTAGTCTGGAACATGGCAAGGTGCTGGTAATCATTGGTCCGTCCGGTTCCGGCAAAACGACACTGCTCCGCTGCTTCAACTTATTGGAGATACCCGACCAGGGAAGCGTATCTTTGGCTGATGTTAAGATCAACTTTACGGATGCCAAGAGAATAGATCAGAAATCAATGCTGGCCTTACGTCGGAAAACAGGAATGGTCTTTCAATCCTATAATCTGTTTCCGCATATGACAGCGTTAGGCAATGTGATGGAAGGACAGATAACCGTGCAAAAGCGCACCAAAGAGGAAGCGCGCAAGCGCGCACTTGCGTTGCTGGACAAGGTGGGGCTGGCGGATAAGGCGGATTCTTATCCGCATCAGCTGTCCGGTGGGCAGCAGCAGCGAGTGGCCATTGCCCGAGCCATGGCCGTGGAGCCGGAGGTCCTGCTGTTCGATGAGCCCACCTCGGCGCTTGATCCTGAGCTGGTGGGGGAGGTACTGAAGGTTATCAAACAGTTGGCTAGAGAAGGCATGACCATGGTTATTGTAACTCATGAGATGAAATTCGCCGCTGATGTGGCAGACCGGATTATTCTGATGGATGACGGCCTCATCTTAGAGCAAGGCAGTCCGCAGGAGGTGCTGGAGCATCCGAGGAATCCGCGTGCCTTGCAGTTCCTCAACCGACTTAACGGAGAAGATATATAAGCAGAATGTGACAAAAGGCAGTCCAAGGGTAATCCCTGGACTGCCTTTTATTTAATTGATAGCCTTCTGCAAATAGATAGAGTACTTAGCTTTGTGGTGGAGTTACGTCAGCACGGGATTTCAAGAACTCCAAAGCATTATAGAGCATCACTGCAGCTTCGGCCCGAGTGATTTCGCTTTTAGGATTAAACTTGCCGCTTGCGTCCAAGGCGTTGATGTTATATTTAAGCGAACGCTGAATGCTGCCTTGGGAAGCAGGATCGAATTGATCTGAGTCAGCGATATCCGTCGGGATAATGTTGATCATCGGCAAGTTGCCAACTTTTTCAGTTGCCTGCATCAGCAAGACTGTGAATAACTCTTTGGTCATAGGCTTTGTAGGATCAATATCCGCAGGAATCTCTACGCCATTGTAGTGTGCATTGATAAAGGCTTCAGCATACCAAGCGTTATCTTTAACATTCGTGAACAAACCGCTGGCAACCGGAGCCTTGTTGAAGTCAATAGCGGCAAGACTCAGTTGAAGTCCACCGGAAATGAACTGAATACCTTGGGCTACTGTTACTTTGGAACCGGGAACGAATTGGGTATCCGAAACACCCTTGATCAAACCTTGATCCTTTAAGGAGATAATCTTTTCTTTGCCGTTTACAGAGTCTACATCCTTAAAGCTGCCTCCTGCTGCAAAAATTTGGCCTCCCAGAGAGAAAGTGAGCAGCGATACCGTTGTAATGGCTGCGAAAGTTGTTTTCTTAATGTTCATAGTTATTCCACCTCGTAGTAGAGTTAGGCCGCTTGGCCATTTACAACTCCTTTGACGAAGTGAATTCTGGAAAGGTTGCAGGCAATCTATTTGAAAAGATAAAAATTTTATTGGGTCTCGCGAAATAGCAGATTACGGTAAGGGTATTTACTGAATTTAGGCCTGAAAAGCAGAGCAACACCATAATCTTCAATGCTCACAGTCTTTAATGCACTTGTTGTTACCCATTCACGGACCATCGTGGTAATAGCTTTACTGTCCTTGTTCTCGATACCTCGTGCTAAGGCTTCAGCGAAGCTCCAGCTGGTAGCCAGCTTCCGGTATAGCGGGAGGACCGCACAAGCGATGCTGCGATGTGCTCTTGTGCTGAAGGTGAACTGTACAGTCCCTGGTGGTATCGTTGTACCATTGGTGTAGAAGGCAATGGGAAGCGGAAAAGGGAACGAAACAAAGTATCCGATACCGTTCGTCCCGTAATCCGTAGTCCCGGAAAGGGCAGGAATACTGGCCAGTAGCTTGCCCATAAGCGTGAGATCGGCAGAGGTTACGGCCGTTGTCCATTGCTTGGCGAAGGCGCGGTTCGTGGCGATCTTTCTATAGAAGGGCAGCATGGACTTTGCTACCTTTTGCAGAGCTTGGGCGCTCCGGCGTATTTGGGATTCTGTTAATATTGATTTCTTCATCCGGCCCGATTCTCCTTTATAGAATATACAGTTTATATAAGGTATGGGAAGCGGATTGAGTTCTGATTGGGCAACTGCTAGGACAAAAGAAATATTTTATAAACAATTTTGTTATAAAGTAGCTTTGGATGTAGGGTAAGAGATGTTATACTAATGTCAGGCTCTTTTCATTTGTGGGCAATTTTGTTATGCTTATATCGTAACCATTACTAATTAGGCTAAATGTTAAGTTACTTAGATGAGGTACGTCTCAGAAGGCGCGGATATTGAATCGTTCCGGGAAGGTAGGAGACCCTATGAATCCAATTATGAATATCAGTCAGCAGTTTGCAGCACAACAGTATAAATTAACGCCCCAACGCGAAGCCATAGTCAAGGTGTTGTTAGATAATGAGAAGGATCACTTAAGCGTTGAGGAAGTATACATGATGGTGAAGAGTACGTATCCGCATCTTGGTCTGGCAACGGTTTATCGGACGCTGGAGCTGTTATGTGAGCTTCATATCGTGGAAAAGATGAATTTCGGCGATGGAGTAGCGCGTTACGATCTGCGTGATAATGATCATGACCACATGCATCATCATTTGATATGCAGTGTTTGTGGAAGGCTGGAAGAAATTAAGGATGACTGGCTCTTAGAACTGGAGAGTAGAGTGGAACGGGAATACGGCTTTAAAGTTACGGACCATCGCCTTGATTTCAAGGGCACTTACCAGACCTGCAATAGAACGGGCTGTAAAAGAGAAAAGGATTGCAAGGCCGTTTCTTAATATTATTATGATGAACTCCAGATAAAAAAAGTCAGTCTCCGTTGATGAAATGGAGACTGACTTTTTTATGGGGATATTAGGGAGACGATCCTAAGTAGAAAAGTAGAATTATTTAACATGAATTTCTGCTGCTAATTTGAGTTATTCCTGTCTTGAAGACTAATTAACATGAATTTCTGACGTTAATTCGTCGATTGGATGCTGATTTCTTGGATAGTAGGGAAATTAACGGCATTTTTTGCTGTTAATTACCTGAATGTACATAAAACCAATGATTTAACAGCAGTGGATGCTGTTAAACATTGCCGTTAAACGATCAAGTGGTGCAGCTGTTTCGCATATCTAAGGTCTGTTAGGTACAAAAGATTTAATCCATGTCCCGAAGCTGCCGGGATTCCGACTCTGCACCAGTACTACGCCCTCGCCGCGGAACCGGCATACTAGCGCTTCACCGCTGGTCAAGCTGTTCAGCCAGCCGGAGGCTGCTTTTTCCACCTTGTACTCCATATAATCAGGCCAAGCCACAAGATGCCCGTTATCGATGATCATTTCTTCCCCAGGCTCCAGGTTGATGGCATGAATCGCACCGAAGGAAGACAGGAATACGGTCCCGCTGCCACTGATCTCAATGATAAAGAATCCTTCACCGGAAAAGAGACCCCGGGTCAGATTCTGCATCTTCGTGTTTACTTGAATGCCGTGTGTGCCGGCCAGAAATCCGTCCTTTTGCACAAACAATTTATAGGAGCCGTCCAGCTCAATCGCCTGAATATCTCCAAGGGAGCCCGGGGATAACAGAACTTCACTTTGGCCTTTGGTGGCCGTAAGCTCCTGAAAGAAGAACTTCTCACCACTCAGCATTCTACCCAGTCCACGCATCAATCCGCCATCCACTGTTCCCCGCAGCTCTACGTTAGGTGACATAGCGACCATTGCTCCCATTTCTGCTTTGACGCTTTCACCAGAGTCCAAGTGTACCTTAAGCATTGCAAACGCACCTTCATACAAAATATCGTATTTCATTTCTATACTCCCCCGAATCTATTAGGATAGACTGCTTTGTTCTCATTATACTGAAATCAGGCCTACGCTCATAGTCTACTGTAAATGTTAGGAATTTCGCTGTTGTTCTGCTGCAGAATTTACGCATTTATGCTAAAATTAAAGATAGATTTTATCCCCCAACGAACAGGAGAGTGGTGCCACATGGCACGAACTAAAACCCGAAAAGCCTTGCTTAAGGCAGAGCGCTCCGGAATGTGGAGCGAAGTGAACAACCGGAGAATCAATAAAGATTATGGCGCAATTTCCCAGCATGTCCGAGTGACACCAAGCAAGCGGGAGCAATTGAATAAGATTAAACACAAGGAGCGGATCTTCCATGATGGCGCTCCTTTTGTATGCGATGGATTCAACTTTCGACAAAGTGTAAATACTTCATACCAGTTCTCTGCTTTGCACACGAAACTCCTTGGGTGACATGCCGAACCGGTTGCGGAACACGCGGTGAAAATAGGTATAGCTAGCGAAACCGCAGGTTTCTGCTACATGCTCGAGTGGCATTGGACTAAAGGTGATTCGTTCACGTGCCATTTCAAGCCTTACGTCATTGACGTATTTAATAATGCTCTTGCCAAAGGCTTCCTTAAAAAGATGAACAGCCCGGGAGACGGAAATATCAACGTGGCCGGCAACATCCTCTAAGTGAAAGGGGAATGCTGCATGCTCCTCAACATATTGCTTCATACGATAAGCCAGATAGCCTTTTGGAGTAATTGCAGGCTGATCTGTCATCAGCCTATCAATTTCCATACATACGATTTGTAGGTAACAGGCGGAAATTTCCGGGGAGAAGTCAGATAAACGCCGTTGTTCCAGTACAAGCTGACGGAATAAACCCAGGAAATTGTCACTGAGTGGCAAGCTTTGACGAGCGGGCCGCTGAACTCGATTCCACCATTCCTCAATCCAGGCCCCACCACAAAAAATATGATAATCGCCGCTGACAATGCGCGGTTTGCCTACAGGATAGTTCTCTTTGTCTATGCTTAGATAATAGGGATCATTTGGGGCGAACAGCATGAGGTCACCGCTTTCCACGGGAGACATCACTCCATCGATAAGAGCACGACTACGTCCCTCGGTTTGCAGACGGATCAGATAATTCTTGATTCCTTCACTCTGCGACATGTGAAATGGCTTGCGGTGATAGGAAAATCCGGCGGAAAGAACGTGACAAGCAGCAGTATATGTCATGAGACCTCCTGTGTGATTTTAAATGATAAGCAAATTGTTCATGTTTCGATCATATTATTCATTTTATTTCATACGCTTTCATATTACCATGTATCTAAGCCGGAACGATACATATTGACTAACGGAGGCTATATTGGGGCATTAAAGCTATATGAGCAGGCCTGATAGGCTGTCGGAATATCAGAGAGTACTTCGTTGATGAATTCGAGAAACAGCATTTTTGTTCAGGTGATCGCAGTAGGCGTTCCCGATATGGGTCGAGTTAGCGGTAATATCTTAGAACTTAAACCCAAACCATTGGAGTGATTAGACGATGTTGAAGCTTGGCTTGCAATTGTATACGCTGAGAGAAGAGCTGGAACAGGATTTCGAAGGAACACTGCGCAAGGTAGCAGAGATCGGTTATAGCGGAGTGGAATTTTACCACTTTTTTGACCGTACTGCTGCAGAAGTGAAACAACTGCTTAAGGATACCGGACTAGTCGCTCTTGGAGCACACCGTCCGTATGATACTTTGCTGAAGGATACAGAACAAGAAATTGCCTTCAACCTAGAGATTGGCAACTCTAATCTGATCGTTCCCTATTTGACTGAGGAACAGCGCAACTGGGAAGAAGTAGCTGCAAATCTGCGGATCATCGGTGAGAAGTGCAAAGCGGGTGGAGCTGTACTTTCGTATCATAATCATGATTTTGAATTTACAGAACGCTTTAGTGACCGCACTGCCTTTGACTTTCTGTTTGAAACCGTCCCGTCCGAGTTGCTGCAGGTTGAGATGGATACCTGTTGGGTCTATTATGGTGGGTATGATCCGGTAGAATATATTAACAAGTACGCAGGTCGTCTGCCGATCATTCATCTGAAGGATATGAAGAAACGTGAAGATGGTACAGCAGAAACTGTTGTACTGGGTGAAGGCATAGTGGATCTTGGTGCCATTTTGGCAGCTGCTGAACAGGCAGGCACAGAATGGGCGGTAGTGGAGCAGGATTATTGCAGCCGCTCACCACTAGAAAGTGTTGCCGATAGTTTGAAATGGGTTAAAGCATACGCAGATCAGGGAGGAAAAGTTCATGTCTAATAAGTTGAAAATTGCTATTATCGGTTGCGGGGGTATCGCAAACGGGAAACATATGCCTAGTTTGGCGCGTCAAGCTGACGCAGAAATGGTGGCTTTCTGCGATATCGTAGAGGAACGTGCACAGGAAGCCGCTGAGGCTTTTGGTGCCGAAGGTGCAGTTGTCTATACTGATTTCCGCAAGCTGTTGGAAGTTGGAGGATTTGATATCGTTCATGTGTGCACTCCAAATGACAGTCACGCTGAGATTACGGTTGCCGCTCTGGAAGCAGGGAACCATGTTATGTGTGAGAAACCGATGGCTAAGACTACAGCTCAGGCGCAGCAAATGTTAGACGCCGCACGTCGCACCGGTAAGAAGTTGTCTATTGCTTACCAGAATCGTTTCCGTGCAGATAGTGAGTACCTGAAGGCCGCTTGTGAAAACGGTGAGCTCGGTGATATTTATTATGCCAAAGCGATCGCAGTGCGCCGACGTGCTGTTCCTACATGGGGCGTATTCCTGGATGAAGAGAAACAAGGCGGCGGTCCTTTGATCGATATCGGTACGCATGCACTTGATCTTACATTGTGGATGATGGATAACTACAAACCACGTATGGTGGTTGGCTCTACGTTTCACAAGCTTGGACAACGGAAGAATGTGGGCAGTGCCGGCAACGCTTTTGGTACTTGGGACCCTGAGCAGTTCAAGGTTGAAGATTCAGCTTTTGGTTTCATCACTATGGAGAATGGAGCAACCATCGTAGTGGAATCCAGCTGGGCGCTGAATGTTTCCGAGATCGGAGAAGCAAAGACGCTGCTTGCGGGTACTGAGGGTGGTGCGGATATGGCGGACGGCCTGCGCTTCAATGGCGATAAGGGCGGACGTTTATATGAGACCAAAGTAGACCTGTCAGCGGGCGGAGTAGCCTTCTACAGCGGGGGAGAAGAAGATGCAGCTGCACGTGAAGCCCGTCTGTGGCTTAAGGCAGTCAGAGAAGATACTGAACCTGTAGTTAAACCAGAGCAGGCTTTTGTGGTGACACAAATTTTGGAAGCTATTTACGAATCGGCCCGTACTGGCCGTGCTGTATATTTTGACGGAACATCTGATAACTAAATTTAAACATTCAATAGAGTATATTTAAAGAAATAGGAGTGGAATCCATGAGCTCAAAAAAACATTCTGTAGTCATTATAGGCTTTGGGGGAATGGGCAGCTATCATGCTCAACTGATAAAGGAGAATGCTTCCTTAGAAGTTATAGGTACCTACGATTTGCTAGATTACCGCCAGGCGGCCTCCGTTGAAGCTGGTTATTCTGTATATAAAAGTTTCGAAGATGTGTTGGTAGATCCTCAGGTGGAGATTGTTCTGATTGCAACACCAAACGATGTGCATACAGAAATCACCATAGATGCCCTCAGAGCTGGAAAGCATGTCATCTGCGAGAAGCCTGTAGCTTCATCCAAGGCTGAATTTGAAGAGATGCTTGCCGTGGCTGCCGAAGCAAACCGGATATTGATGGTTCACCAGAACAGACGCTGGGACGAGGATTTCCTGGTCATTAAAGAAATGTATGAACGGGAAACCATTGGAACCTTGTTCCAAATCGAATCGCGTGTACATGGAGCGAATGGCATTCCGGGTGACTGGCGGCACATAAAAGCACAAGGCGGCGGTATGCTTCTAGACTGGGGCGTGCATTTATTGGATCAGCTGCTATTCTTAATAGACAGCAAGATCACTAGTGTAACTAGCCATTTAAGCTATATTTTAGGCAACGAAGTAGATGACGGTTTTGAAGCGATCCTGCAATTTGAGAATGGTGTCAAAGCGCTGATTGAGGTTGGAACTACCAATTTCATTACCTTGCCGAGATGGTACGTCAAAGGACTTGAAGGAACAGCTATAATTGAGGATTGGTCCTTAACTGGTAAAATTGTGACGCGAAATCATGATTCGGTCATCATTGAGCCCAAACCTATTCGCGCAGGCGTCGGACTTACCAAAACAATGGCGCCCCCTTCCGAAGGGGCAACGGTTACGGAAGCCTTACCGTCAGCCGCACAGCTTCCTTCTAGCTTCTATGATAACTTTGTAGCCGTAATTGAGGGGAAAGCAGAGCCGATTGTTACTAATGCCGAGGTTCTGCGTGTATTGAACCTGATCGAAGTCATCTTTGAAGCCGCTGAAACACATCAAGTGGTGCAGGATTTTGACATCTATTAAGCCGATTGAACTAAATTTTTCTCTATGGAGAGGTGGCATATTATGAAACTTGGAGTATTTATGGTGTTATTCGGAGGTCGTAAGCTGGAGGACGCGCTTGATTATGTAGTCTCAAAAGGACTAAAAGCAGTTGAGATCGGCACAGGTGGCAATCCAGGCAATAGTCACTGTGATCCGTTGCTGCTTCTGGAGAATGAGACAGCCCTTAAAGAATTTAAGCATGCCGTCGATTCTCGCGGCCTTACAATCAGTGCACTGAGTTGCCACGGCAATCCGCTGCATCCACAAAAAGCCCTTGCCCGCAAGGATCATGAGGATTTCGTAAACTCGGTCAAATTGGCACAGAAGCTGAACATACCTGTCGTCAATACGTTCTCAGGCTGTCCGGGAGACCATGAGGATGCGAAATATCCGAACTGGCCGGTCGCACCATGGCCAAATGATTTCCAGGAAATTCTGTCCTGGCAATGGGAGAACAAAGTCATTCCTTATTGGAAGGAATGGGGTGCTTTTGCTGAAGAGCATGATGTGAAGATCGGTTTGGAACTGCATGGAGGTTTCTCCGTGCATACACCAGGCACATTGCTGCGGTTAAGAGAAGCGGTGGGTGAGGTTATCGGTGCCAATCTTGATCCAAGTCATATGTGGTGGCAGGGTATCGATCCAGTACAAGCCATTCATATTCTGGGACGTCAAGGAGCGATTCATCATTTCCACGCCAAAGATACCGTGATCGATCCGATTAATGTCAATATGCATGGGGTAACAGATATGCAATCTTATGGAAATATGCTCGATCGTGCCTGGCAGTTCCGTTCGGTCGGTTATGGTCATGATCTCAAGACCTGGGCTGATATCATCAGTGCTCTGCGTTTGGTAGGCTATGATTACGTCGTCAGCATTGAACATGAAGATGGGTTGATGTCAGTCGAAGAAGGCTTCTCCAAGGCCGTTGATAATCTTCGCCAGGTGTTAATCGAGGAACCGCTTGCTGATATGTGGTGGGTTTAAATCCGGGAATTTCATATGAAATGACAGCATATTTAAGCCGCCAAAGATATTTGGCGGCTTTCTGTTCTGAATAGGCCTAATGGGAGGATGAATATGGAAAGCTTCACAAAGACAGAATTAACTGACAATCAGCTGGACCTTTTGGTGCAAACCGCTTTTGGTCTTGAAATTAGCATCATAAGTAAATCGGAGCTGACTGGCGGTATGTTTAATGCAGCCTATGAACTTAAACTAAGCGATGGTCGATCAGTGATCCTAAAGGTGGCTCCTTCCGAGGAGATTGAGACACTGAGCTACGAGAAGAATATTATGCGTACTGAGGTAGAAGCGCTGCGCTTGATTGGGGGTATAGGGTCAGTACCCGTGCCTGAAGTATATAGTTATGACGATAGTTTGAAGCAGATCCCCTGTCCGTATTTTTTTATGGAGAAAGTAGAAGGTCAGCCGTACAATGAGATCAAAGAAAGCCTGTCTCAAGCGGAGCAAGAGTACATAGAAACCGAGTTGGGACGTTACAACCGAGCCATTAACGAGGTAAAAGGAGAACACTTCGGTTATTTCGCTCAGTCCTCAGTTAAGGCGGGGGTTACCTGGGGAGCAACATTTTCTTTGATGATGCATGAATTGCTAGCGGATGGATACCGCCTTGGCGTACAACTGCCTGCTACTATTGAAGAAATTGAGACTGAGATCCTAAAGTATCTACCTATATTGAATGAAGTGACCGAAGCCCGGCTGGTTCATTGGGATTTGTGGAACGGCAATGTGTTTGTTAAGAATGGGTGCATTACATCTATTATAGATTGGGAGCGGGCGTTGTGGGGCGATGTGCTGTTAGAGTACTATTTTCGCCATTTAGAGAATTCTCCGGCCTTCATCAAGGGTTACGGCGTTGAATTTAACACTCCAAACGAGCAATTGCGTAAGAAAATGTATGATCTGTATCTGGACCTTATCTTTTATATTGAATGTTTTTCGCGTCAATATAAGAATGAAGACCATCTGCAGTGGGCTCATGATAACCTGATTCAGGGCTGGGATCGTTTCAGAGGCACTGATGGGGTTGAAGGGTAAAGTTATTCACAAGAATAAACCAGACCCCTCTAGCGAGGTTTCCGGTCTTCTTGTTGGTAATCTCAATAATTAGGAGTTTGTTACTCAGCGCAAGTTGGGAATCGTCACTGCTTGCTCAATCTCAGCTTCATAATCTATGCCTTCGATCTCAAAGCCAAACAGCTGGAAGAACTCGCGT
Source organism: Paenibacillus monticola (assembly GCF_009664975.1). GTDB lineage: Bacteria > Bacillota > Bacilli > Paenibacillales > Paenibacillaceae > Paenibacillus_AQ > Paenibacillus_AQ monticola. The sequence goes on along the minus strand of NZ_WJXB01000002.1, from coordinate 143,680 downwards.
CGGTAGTTAAGCAGGTCAGTCAGTTCGTAGATATTCTCTGTCGACAGTTCGGCCCATAGCCGGGTTACCTCATCCTGTACAGATGGAGTCATCTCCCAATCATCGATCCTGATCCGGCCTTCCTCGTCAACCGCCGTCCCTTCAGTAGCGTACAACCGATCTGTAAACAGCCGGTAGGCTTGTTCAATACAGCCTTCATGCAGCCCTTGTTCTTTCATGACTTTATACAAGGCGGAAATATACAGAGGCACAACCGGAATCGCTGAGCTGGATTGTGTGACGAGTCCTTTACTGACAGCCACATAAGCACGGCCTCCATGAACCGCTAATTGATCGTTTAGTTGACAAGCTGTAGCTTCCAGATGATCTTTCGCCTGTCCAATGCTTCCTCCACGGTAGACAGCTTTGGTAATCTCTGATCCCATATAGGAGTAAGCTACAGTAACGGCATCATTGGCAAGTACTCCGGCTTGCTGCAGCGCATTGACCCACAGTTGCCAATCTTCTCCGCCCATCACCTTGACCGTGTCCAGAACTTCTTTATCAGTAGCTGGTTCAATGGATACAAGGCTTACTTCACCGGTATGAAAGTTTACTGTCTTGTTGGTATAGGTGCTGCCGATGGGTTTAAGTACGGAATTAAAGTTCTCTCCCGTCACCGGATGGGTTCGACGTGCAGATGCAACACTGTATATGACAAGATCAACTGGTCCCATCTCTTTGCGGATCAGATCAATAGTTCGATCTTTAGTCTCTTGAGAAAAAGCATCGCCGGTAACGCTATAGGATTGCAGTCCGGTCGCTAGGGCAAACTTCTCAAAAGCTGCTGAATTATACCAGCCGGCTGAAGCTGTTCTGGTTTCACTGCTATTGCTTTGACGATAGACACCTATTGTACTAGCGCCAGCTCCGAAAGCTGCTACAATTCGCGAAGCTAGACCATAACCAGCGGAGGCGCCAATTACAAGTACATTGCGGGGACCGTTGATCTGCGGTTGTGCCTGTACATACGCTATCTGCTGCTGTACCTGATGTGCACAACCCGCCGGATGTGCGGTGGTGCAGATAAACCCGCGTGTTCTGGGTTTGATGATCATCATCTGTAGTTCCTCGCTTTCAGTTATAATATAGATCAGAATGAACTTTTAGAAGATGAAATGGTGGTGCTGATGCCTTGGAAAGCCTGACAAAATCAAAAATAACAGTAGAGCAGCAGGATCACATGGTGAGTACTGCTTTTGGAAGCCAAGTGACCATTGTCCAGCGGATGGAGCTTACGGGTGGATATTTTAACGCAGCTTATGACCTTCAGTTATCTAACGGCAGAGGAGTCATTCTTAAGATTGCGCCAGCCGATGAGATCGATATATTGAGCTATGAACACAATATTATGCTGGCTGAGGTTGAAGCGCTGAAATTGATAAAGGCTAAAGGGACTGTGCCCGTTCCGCTAGTGATTGGCTATGATACCAGCCGCACAATCATACCTTGTGATTACTTCTTCATGGAGAAAATAATAGGCCAACCCTATAATGAAATCAAGGATGAGCTCACAGTTGATGAACGAGCCGCTATTGAGTCTGAGCTGGGACGTTATAACCGCATCATTAACGAGATCCGTGGAGAACACTTTGGATTATTTAGTGTGGCACCACATGCATCAGCGAGTTCTTGGCGCGATACCTTCATGCATATGTTTACCAGTCTATTGGAGGATGCACGACGTCTAGGAGCAGAGATGCCTATTGCTGTGGAGACAATTGAGGTTAGGGTTGCAACAATTTCACATGTTCTAGATGAAGTGACGGAGCCACGACTGATACATTGGGATTTGTGGGACGGCAACGTGTTCGTGCGAGACGGCAGAATCGTAGCGCTGATTGATTGGGAGCGGGCACTTTGGGGAGACCCACTGATGGAATATTACTTCCGCTATATCGAGAACTCAGAACATTTCTGCAGAGGGTATGGACGCAGTTTTGACAGTCCTAATGAATCCGCTCGCAAGAACTTATATGATCTATACATTGATCTAATCTACTTCATTGAATGCTATTCCCGCAAGTACGACAGTGCTGGCCATTTACAATGGGCGCATGACAATCTATTGGAGGGGTGGGAACGGTTTCAGGAGAAACTCTAAATTACAGTTTATGAAATCATAATGATGTGTATTCAACAAGTGGTCAATTTTCAGAAAAATCTTGACTTAACCCTATAAAAATAGATAGAATATATCTTATTGCTTATATAATTATTGAGAATCATTATCATAATATATGGAAATTAGAGAGGGTGACAAGATGGAGCGCCTTTTAGAGGTAAAAGACCTAGCAATATCTTTCAGAACACGCGGAGGAGAAGTACAAGCAATTCGTGGCGTAAGCTTTCATGTGGATAAAGGAGAAACCCTAGCGATTGTAGGTGAATCCGGTTCTGGTAAAAGTGTAACTTCACAAGCGGTCATGAAGCTCGTTCCGGAACCAGCAGGTGAATACAAGCGCGGTCAGATTCTCTTTGATGGTGAAGATCTGATCGGCAAGACAGAGAAACAAATGCAGAAGATTCGCGGCAAAGAGATCGGCATGATTTTTCAAGATCCGATGACCTCGCTTAATCCGATGATGAAGGTAGGCAGACAGATTACTGAAGTTCTTTTCAAACATGAGAAATTGTCTAAGGATGCTGCACATAAGCGGGGTATTGAACTGCTTAATCTTGTGGGGATTCCTTCTCCTGAGCGGCGTTTTCAGCAGTATCCACATGAATTCAGTGGCGGGATGCGCCAGCGTGTTGTTATAGCTATGGCGTTAGCTGCTAACCCTAAGTTGCTGATTGCGGATGAGCCAACAACTGCGCTCGATGTAACCATCCAGGCGCAAATTCTCGATTTGATGAAGGATTTGCAGAAGAAAATTGATACAGCAATTATTTTTATTACCCATGATCTCGGTGTTGTAGCTAGAATGGCAGACCGTGTAGCCGTTATGTATGCTGGACAAATTGTAGAGATGGGTACTGCAGCTGAAATTTTCTACGATCCACGTCATCCGTATACTTGGGGACTACTTGCTTCAATGCCAAGTCTGGAGAGCAAAGGTTCATTGCTTACAGCTATTCCTGGTACACCTCCCGATCTAATTAAACCGCCAAAAGGCGATGCATTTGCACTGCGCAGCACTTATGCTATGCAGATTGATATGGAGAAGGAACCGCCTACTTACAGAGTATCGGATACGCATCTAGTGAAGTCATGGTTAATGCATCCGTTAGCTCCAGTGGTAGAACCACCCGCAGTCGTGAAGAAGAGACAACGTGTATTGCCGAATGCGTATCCTCAGCCGATCTTGGTCGAGAATAATGAATATTAAGCTGTAGTTGCAGCTTAAAAATAAAACTTAACGTCCAAGCCTGATTTTAGGGCTTGGCGTTTCTTTTATGGAAGAAATGGAGCAATTCTCACTATGTTATTATTAGTTTAGTACGCGAAACGATTATTGTCCCTTAATGGAGGGCAAGTTGTTTCTTTTTTTTGCCAACTTTTGCCTATGATTTAAATAAGTATGAAATAAAACTAACATATATAAATAAAAGGATTGACTATTTTCGGCTTTCGTTTCAAAATGTAAGGGTATACATAGGAGGTCGAATGATGAGAAAAAGAACATTGACCGTTTTGCTTTCTCTTGCTTTACTCACAGCCTGTAGTAGTGGACCCGAAGCTGGGAAGACGAATAACAATACGAAGATCGTAGCAGCACCAGCACCAGTCTTCCAAAATGTTTCTGTGCATGACCCTTCCGTTATTAAAGTAGAGGATACCTATTATGTGTTTGGTTCCCATTTGGCTTCGGCCAAATCAAAGGATTTGCAGTCTTGGACGCCAATATCTTCGGGGGTAGCCGACGGAAATGTGCTTATTCCAAATGTGAAAGAAGAATTAAGTGAGACCTTAGCTTGGGCACAATCCGATACGTTATGGGCGCCTGATGTTATTGAGCTGGCAGACGGAAAGTTCTATATGTATTATGACGCTTGTAGAGGAGATTCTCCGCTATCCGCGATGGGCATAGCTGTAGCAGACAGTGTTGAAGGTCCGTATAAAAATGCGGGCATTATTCTGAAATCCGGGATGACCGGTGTAGGTGATGATGGAGAAATTTATGATGCTACTGTAAAGCCGAATGTAGTGGACCCGGATGTTTTTTTCGATAAAGAGAGTAAGCTATGGATGGTTTATGGATCTTATTCTGGTGGGATATTTATACTGCAATTGGATACAAAGACGGGCTTCCCGTTGCCGGATCAGGGATATGGAAAGAAACTGCTGGGTGCCAATCATGCCCGGATTGAAGGTCCTTATATGTTATACAGTCCCGAAACCGATTATTATTATCTATTTCTTTCGTACGGGGGACTGGATGCTAGTGGAGGCTATAACATCCGCGTAGCCCGTTCTAAGAATCCTGATGGGCCATTTGAGGACTCTGCAGGTCAGGAAATGATTAATGCACAGGGAACTGCTGGAGTTCTGTTCGATGATCCGGCGTATTCACCTTATGGGGTCAAGTTGATGGGCAATTTTGAATTCCAGAATACGGAGGTTGAAACGGCAGTGATAGGTGATGGTTATATCTCACCTGGCCATAACTCCGCCTATTATGATAAGGATACAGGCAAGTATTATTTGATTTTCCATACACGCTTCCCTAATCGTGGAGAGGAACATGAGGTACGGGTTCATCAGATGTTTATGAATAGTGAAGCTTGGCCCGTTGTCGCTCCTCATCGCTATAGTGGCGAAACGATAGGCCAATATAAGCAGAAGGAAGTAACAGGTGGCTACAAATATATTAATCATAACAAGGATATAACGGCTGATGTTGTAGAGTCCGAACCTATCGAACTCACGGATGAGGGTAAGATCTCAGGAGCGGTCACAGGGACATGGAAGCTTAGCGGAGAACATACTGCTGAGTTGACGATTGACGGGACTATATATTATGGTGTGTTTCTGCTGGAGTGGAACGAGGGAACCGGAAGCCAAGTGATGACGTTCACGGCAACCTCTATGGAGGGTGTATCAATCTGGGGGAGTCATGTCTCAGTGGAGAAATAGCTGTCAAAGATGGTACAATAGCAAATGAAGGAGTGATCACATGGCTATAAGTATTAATATTCAGAATACACCGAACCCGAATTCGATCAAAATCAACACAGATCAAACTATTTTTGAAGGTCCCTCAAGCACATCTCTAAAAAGTGGGGATGCCACAGAACATCCCTTGGCGATTGCTCTTTTAGCTATTGAAGGGATTGATAACATCTTTGGAATCAGAGATTTTGTCACTGTAAGTAAAACCTCTGATGCCGAGTGGGATACTATTCTGCCCCAGGTAGAAAAGGCTTTTGAAGAAGTATATGCCTGAATGACAAAATAAGGTCGAAACCCCCGAGATCAGCTGATCTCGGGGGTTTTTGCGAGCTATTCGTATTTGCGAATGACAATAACCGCATTATGCCCACCAAAGCCAAAAGAATTGGAAATGCCTATGTTGAGATCGGCTTTCCGTGCAATGTTCGGTACATAATCCAGATCGCAGATGGCATCTGGCTCTTCTTGATTAATGGTAGGAGGGATAACGCCTTCCTGAATGCTCTTAATCAAAGCAATAGCTTCCAAGCCTCCAGCTGCTCCGAGTGCATGTCCAGTCATTGATTTATTGGCTGTAACGGGAATACGGCTGGCGTCTTCGCCAAACAGCTTCTTAATCGCCTGTGTTTCGGAGCGGTCTCCGACTAGGGTGCTTGTGGCATGGGCGCTGATGACATCTACATCCGTAGGCTGCAGCCCAGCTTCACGTAGTGCCAGTTTCATAGCCTGATAAGCGCCAATTCCTTCAGGATGTGTGGCGACCATATGATAGGCATCAGAGGTAGCGCCGTAGCCAATCACTTCTCCATGAATGCGAGCGTTTCGAGCTTGAGCGTGGGAGAGCGACTCCAGGATAACAATTCCACCGCCTTCACCGATCACAAAACCATCCCGTTTGCCGTCAAAAGGGCGACTCGCCTGCGTAGGCTCATCATTGCGGGTAGAAAGAGAAGTAGCATTGCCAAAGCTGGCTAATGAGATCTCGGTAATCGCTGCCTCGGAGCCTCCGGCTATGACGATGTCCGCTCCGCCATAACGGATTAGCCGAAAGGCTTCACCAATAGCCGTATTTCCGATAGAGCAGGCCGTTACCGGCGACATGGACGGGCCTAAGGCACCGAGCTTAATGCTGATCATTGCAGCGGCCATGTTGGAGATAAGCATAGGGATCAAGGTTGGGCTGATTCTCTCCGGTCCCCGGGCTCGCAGCAGATCACCTTGCTCCATTAAGGTCTGAATGCCCCCTACACCGGAGCCAACGTATACACCCAGTCGTTCATGGTCGATCTTGTCGTGCTGGAGTCCAGCATGCGCCCAGGCTTCCTCTGCGGCCGCCAATGCGAATTGGCTGAACCGGTCCATCCGGCGGGCATCTTTGCGGCCGAAGCGGGCCTCGGGATCAAAGTCATGTACGACTCCGGCAATCTTGGTCTTAAAATGTGATGTATCAAATGAAGTGATTGGGGAAATGCCCGACTCACCTTTAACTAGCCGATCCCAAAATTGTTCTAAAGTATTTCCAAGCGGCGATATCAATCCCATACCCGTTATGACTACCCGTTCCATATTGATCCTCCTAAAGTTTTATGGAGCTATGCTCCCCGAATGTACATCGCAATAAAACACTTCGTAAGCATTAGCTCAAGTTTTGATAGCATATGCTTCTTGATAATCTTCGCAAAACTTACTTCGAAAGCATCAGCCAAGTTTTATGGAGCTATACTCCCTGAATGTACTTCGTAAACCCTTATATAAGTGTATTTTTTCACTTTTATTATCCTATTACAAGTTGTAGTTTATACTAGTATAATTAGTACTATACTAAGGACCATGGATTGGATCAGGAAGGCAGGATATTCATTTATGTCTAATCAAACGAGGCTTCAAGCTTTATCGGATTTCTTAAAAGCACGCCGAGCGGCCATACACCCAAGCTCCGTAGGACTGCCGGAGGGCACCCGCAGACGGACACCGGGCTTAAGAAGAGAAGAGGTCGCACAACTTGCCGGAGTTAGCAGTACCTGGTATACGTGGCTTGAGCAAGGACGTGATATCAAAGTGTCCTCATCCGTTCTGGATTGTGTAGCAGCAGCACTTCAACTGACCAAGGATGAGCGTAAGTATCTGTTTGCGCTAGCACTAGAGACTGGCCCGGGTATTGCACCTTTTCAGCAGGCGGAATTCTCTGTACTCAGTCCATCATTGCAAAAGATATTGAAGGAGCTTAAATATTGTCCAACGATCATATCCGACCGCCGCTGTGGAATCGTGGGCTGGAATGAGGCGGCGGCTCATGTGTTTCTGAACTTTGCCATGCTGCCGGTAGAGGAACGGAATATGATTCGTCTTTTGTTTGTACGTAAGGAATTTCAGCGGCTGGCGGTGAATTGGAAACAGTTCGTCAGTGGGTATTTGTCTATTTTCAGAGCGTATTACGGACAGTATGTGGAGGATGTTTGGTACGATGATTTTATTCGGGAAATGAAGGATAGTCATCCTGACTTCAACGAGCTGTGGGAGCAAAGCCAAGTAAGCTCTGCTCCGGATGTTGTGCTCGAATTCAGGCATGCCAAGGCGGGGAAGATGCTATTTCATCTGACTTCGCTGCAGGTACATGGTAGTGCGGATTTGCGCTGCAGTATTTATACTCCCAGTGGGGATTCGAATACGGAAGTTAAACTTAAGCAGTTGATGGAGCAATATACTTTAGGCTGACGAATTTGAGGTTTAATTGTTTTTGCTGATCCATTTCAGACCTTCCCGTTTGCTAAGAGGTTTTAGCTCTTCATTCTCAATGAAGTTCTTAACGGAGCTGGGATTGATCTTCGAATACTCCCGGAGTGCCCAACCGATGGCTTTTTGGATAAAAAATTCTGAAGATGCTGCGTGTGTGAGAATATAGCGATATAGTAATTCTTCGTTCGTATCCTGCTTATAATGCAGCTGATACAGAATAGCAGTCCGATTAAGCCACATGTTATCAGAATGGAGCCACTTCTCTCCAAATTCCTCTTGCAAAAGCGGTGATTTAAGCAGCAGGAAACCGGCAGCATTAGCGGCCAAAAGATCTACCGTATCCCACCAGGAACGGTTGGTAATAAAACTCTCTATCAGTGGTAGATCATTCGGGTTCAGTTGTTTTCTTATTTTAAGCAAAATATCCAAGGCCGAATACTGGTATTCTCTTTCCGGCAGGTTCCAAAGTACAGAAACCCATTCTTTTTGCGGGGGATGCTGCGCCAGAAATTCCTTAAGTAGTTCCTTGCGCAGTGGTGATTTGATTCCGAGAAAAGGAAATTGGTCACGCATATAAGCGGACATGGCTGTAGCCTCTTGCGGGTTCACTTTCGCATGCATACGCTCTATTAAAACGTTGATATGGTGATTCATGTTAATCCTCCTGCTACTATACATTGTTTTTGATTGTGCTTGAATGTCCAAGCAGCTTCTCTGAGGTCTCATAGAATAGAGTATCCGATGAGAAGGAGATGAAAGAAATGACTAAAGTTATTATTGATTATAATGCTACTGTAGTGACACCCATTGCCAATGGAGTGAATATTCCGATACCCACTAGTCCAGCAGGTGTATCCATTGCAACTACTTCAGTGTATATTGATCCTGCTAATCCTGCCTCTACAACCAACCGAGTGGAATTGAATGCCACTTTCGGTTATCGTTCTATTAGTGGCGCACCAGAAATAATTGTCCGTCTATGGCGTGCAGGTACGGAAATCTACTATGCACTGGCGGGGGACGCATTTGATGGTGTGGATGAATACTCGCTCGTTTCCTTGCAAATGATCGAACATGCCCCACTTGGAACCCAAAACTATCAATTAATTGTTGAAAACCGTAATGCAGCTTCTACGGCAAGGGTTATCGGTCCAATTACCTTCACTGCCATTGCGATTGGTGGCTAATCTATTCTTCGAGAAATATACGGGGCGCCAAAACGTTGGCACTCGTATTTTTTTGTGTGACTTACATTTAAGACTATAAAGTTGGCTCTGTAATGAGAATTAAAAAATGGCTGTCCCGGCAGGCGCTGCATAGAGCCCTTGGGACAGCCTTATTTCAGAGAGGGATTCCTAATAGTGAGTATGAGGAGGGATACTCTGGTATTAGATTAGAAATCGGAGGTAGCAACTTCAATGGTGCCAAACACGGCGCCAGCACCGGATAACAGAGCGGCGACTAAAAGTGCGTTAACAGCAATAGTTAGACTGTTCAATGCTGGGATGACGTAAGTCACGACTGGAGCATTAACAACGGTAAGAACCAGAGATACTGGATTGAGAGAATTGTTATTTACAGTAACTGCAGCATTAATCCCGCCTGCCAAATTCTCGTAGTAGGATTTACCAACATTGGGTGCTAAATTGAAGAATTGTTCGGGTAATAAGATAGCCATAGTAACGACCTCCTTTTCTTTTGATAGGATATTCTATGTTGCAATTCTATTATTGGGATAACGAATGACATAGGAAGTTAGCACATTTTAATAGAACTACTATACGGATGACCCTATCTTGGAGGATTTCCTGCCATAAAGACGATGAAGAATCAGGCCGAAAACCATCCCTAGGAAAGACATGACGGACATAGACAGAAACAGGGTCTGCCCCCCAAGCGCTTCATAAAGGGCACCGCCCGCATAAGAGGCAATAATACCGGATACCCCAAAGAATAGCAGGGCCAATACTGTTTGGCCTGTGGCACGCCATTCCTCGGGCACAATGCTGTACAGGTATTGAATCGCTGCCGAGTAGAAGATCGGGAAGGTCAGCAATTGGAGGATTTGCAGATAAGCCAGCAGGTGAGGATCAGTTATCCAAGCTGAGAGGAAAAAGCGGATGAAATAAAAAGCGCCGGCGAGTGTTATTATGATTAGCTCTTTGCCCTTGCGCAGCCACCAGAAGCTTAAGGCAAATACAGCAATCTCACTGCTTGCTGCCAGGAAAAAGGATTGTCCGACCAGCTCGGGACTCCCGCCAAGTTCACGGATATATACACCGAGAAAAGTATCATTCATCCGTGCCGGAACGGAGCTGATAAAAACAAGCAGCAGGAAGAGAAGTGTCTCTTTATTGCTTAAAAAATGTTTGAGGCTGCTCAGTGTGACGGGCTTCCCTGTAACGGGAGCATCCGGCATAAACCAGCTTACCAGAAAGCCTAGTAAGCCAATTCCAGCGAAGAGCAGGGCCAGACTGTGCGCGCCAAAATAAGACATGACGTATCCAGTAAGCAGTGCGACTACACCATAACCAAGCGCACCGTAGGTACGAATTGAGCCATAGCTGATCCCGGAAGCCTCGGCTATCCGAAAGTTCAAGCTTTCTGTGAGTGGATCAATCGGCATCAAGAAAAAATAGAGCAGCATAGCATATAATATAAGCAGTACATAGCTGGTGGAGTCATATAACAGATAACCGGTTATTGCGGAGCACAGCAGCAGGACTAAGAGCACTTTACGGATGGTTTTGGTTCTGTCGCTGATCATTCCCCATAAGGGCTGGGCAATAATCGTTACAAAACCACCTGTACCCATGATGAAGCCAATCTGTGCCGGATTTAAGCCTTGGTCGTCCAAGTAGACGGGCAGAAAGGGAATAAACATAGCCAGCAATGCAAAATATAAAAAGTTAAAGCCGCGTAATAGATTAGGTGCTTTCATAAGCGTGTTATACCTCACGTATTTTCATAGGATTATTTGAGCCAATTCTGATATTGTATCATGGATAGGTCAACCAATCTGTTGATATTATGCTAAAATGGGATAAATCTTAGTAAACAGCAAGGAGATAAGAATGATGAAATTGATATCTTGGAATGTAAATGGTCTTAGGGCCTGTGTAGTTAAAGGATTTAATGATTATTTCAAGGAAAGCGATGCCGATATATTTTGTGTGCAGGAGACAAAGCTTCAGGAAGGCCAGATTAATCTGGAGCAGGCAGCCGACTATCATCAATATTGGAATTATGCGCTGAAAAAGGGGTATTCGGGAACCGCTGTTTTCACCAAAATCAAACCGCTTTCCGTAAGATATGGCTTGGAAGAGGATGCAGAAGCTGAAGGTAGAATTATCACATTGGAATTCGATAACTTCTATTTAGTGAATGTGTATACCCCTAATGCCAAACGCGATCTGTCGAGACTGGAGTACAGAATGGACTGGGAGGACCGGTTCCGGACCTATTTATTGGAGTTGGATAAGCTTAAGCCGGTTGTCGTATGCGGAGACTTGAATGTGGCTCATGCAGAAATCGACTTGAAGCATCCCAAGCCTAACCGGGGGAACTCTGGATTTACAGATGAAGAAAGAGGTAAAATGACCACATTGCTGGATGCTGGGTTCATCGATACCTTCAGACACTTTAACCCGGAACTAGAGGGTGCCTACACCTGGTGGTCCTATATGCTAAAGGTCAGAGAACGGAACGTGGGTTGGCGGATTGATTACTTTCTAGCATCAACAAGGCTTGCAACTTCATTGACGGACGCAACGATCGATTGCAACATTATGGGGAGTGACCATTGCCCGATAGTGTTAACCTTAAGTATCTAATTCTACGCTTCTGTATAGTAAAGGCCGAAACCTTGGGAAAAGGGTTTCGGCCTTTTTTGTCTGTTGCGAGGTTGAGTGGGTGATTAAGCTCTTCCCATTATCATTTCCGCTTCAAGCGGACCGAAGGCAACGTTGACTCGCTGCGTAAGAACAATCGTATTCTCCTCGATCTTGATATCGACGATGAAGTTGAAGGGGGTCTCAATATATTGGAGTGTCAGTTGGAGCACATCCGCCGCTGTCCATGTAAAGCTGGACATGATGCGATTCTCTGTACTGTCAAGCACACTGGCAAAGCTCTCCACCCAAGTACCACGACCCGCATGAATGATATGCTCACCAAGTTTATTGTGTAAAGTAATAATGGATTCGTGTTCGCTGAAAGATATAGAGAAAGAGCTCCATTGCTGTTCGTTATCATCTAGTTTGTACAGTTTGCCTTCCAAGACTTCCTCTAGCGGTGAAGACGGCTGTTGTTGGGGAGGATCGATTGACAAAGCGCTTAATTGGGCAGTTAGGTCTGAGACCCGTTTGTCGTCTGGTAGGAATATCGGCTCTTGCAGCATTGCAGGCAGCAGATGCTCCCAGACAGCGTTCATTATCGCCCCCATATCACCTGTGCCACTTGTGATAGCTATAACGGCATCTTGCTCAGGCAGGACGATACAGAACTGTCCGAAGGCTCCATCACCACGGTAAGCTCCGTGACGACATTGCCAGAACTGATAGCCATAGCCTTGCGCCCAATCATTATCGCCACCATCTCCGTTGGAGATTTGTTTGGAAGTGGCTTCTTCGATCCAAGCTTCGGACACGATCCGCTGGTTGTTCCAGCTACCCTTTTGCAAATATAGCTGGCCGAATTTGGCGATGTCCTCGGTAGTGATGCTTAGGCCGAATCCTCCAGTGTTGATTCCACGCGGACAGGATTCCCAAGTTGCATTCTGTATTCCCAGTGGAGTAAACAGTCGTGGCTCTAAATAATCCAGCAGCGTCTGACCAGTGAACTTTTGGAGTATGGCTGACAGCATATAGGTGGCTCCGGTGTTATAAAGGAAATGAGTTCCTGGTTCCTGTTCCACGGGAACCCCGAAAAATGCTTTAACCCAATTTCCATCCTCACTTTGACGTAAGGAATCTGTCGTATCTATTGTATGGCCTGTGCCCATCATCAATAGATGCCGGACCTTCATCTGGGCTAAGTTAGTGGAAATCTCTTCAGGAGTTTCATCAGGAAAGAAAGAAACCACTAAATCGTCGAGCGAAAGGAGGTGTTCGGCAACAGCGAGGCCGATCGCTGTAGAGGTGAAGCTTTTGCTAAGAGAAAATAGCATATGCGGCAGTTCAGGCTTATACGGTGCCCACCAGCCTTCAGCCACAACGTGACTATGCCGAAGGAGCATGAAGCTGTGCAGCCCCAAATGATTGCTCTGTACCGAATTAAGAAAATTGGATATTGCTGATGATGAAATACCTTGTTCTTCCGGTTGGCTTCTTGGTAATTGAAGATTAGCACTTACAGTTGTCATAATCTCATCCCCTTATGAAGAATTTCACATTATCCATTTTATAACAACTTATGCCTTGTACACTATGTAAAAATTAATTTAAGTTATTAAATTCTCGCTTACCCGTCAATTGGTTTAGTTAATGTATCTGAATCTGTGATAAGTTGCTGCTCCGGCCACGAAATGGCATGTGAGGTACGGCTTAAGCGTTCGTAAAGCAGCTGATTGTTTTTGGTGAGTACTCGTGAAATCAGATGGATTAAGAATAAAGAATCGATAAGCAGCACCAGGATTTGCAGGATCAGGGTTAATGCCGCAGAAAGATTGTCTATTACGAACGGCTCAAATAGAAGTGTATGCAGCCCGAACAACACCCAATACAGCAAACCATACCTCACGATAAGACTCCCTAATGAGATTCTTGGACTGCTGCCTGTTAGTTGAATGCGCACGATCCATTTGCCCAGCGTCCGACCGTTGGTCAGATATGGAATCAGCATGAAATAAATACCAGTTGCGATCCAGAAAGCCCCTCTAATGTGCAGGGGATAGAGCAGGAGTAACCCTGCTATCCACATACTGCTATCGAGTAGAAAAGCAATTCCCCTTCTCGTATAAGTGATCCTTTTAGCAGACAGATCTACTTTTGAATCCAAGTGCTCGATACGTGGAAGTAAACCGGAAATCCAACTGGCGATTTGAAACCCAATAATTCCACCGAGGGTATTTATGATTAGATCATCAACATCAAATACGCGGTAGGGATAATCAAAGTAACCGTAAATGCCCGTAATTTGCGTGATCTCAAAAAACAAGGAGATTCCAAAAGACAAGAGAATACACACTACCCAGCGTGTACGGAAATAGTAGCTAAGGAACATCCCGAAAGGCAGCATTAGCACCATATTAAATACTACCTGGAGAAAGGTAGGTTCGCTTAATATAGAGAGAGAGGTTGCCGGTTGATCTATTGAAAAGTTGGAGTCCTTTACTATATCCTGAATGAAATATAACGGAATATGCTGGATCTCGTTAAATGAGGGTAGGGAATTATGCCGGGAAGCGGGAAGCGGCAGCATGACCAGATAGAAAGCATTCATTAGATAGAGCAGCAGCAAATACAACATTAGCGCCCTAACTTTGTTGATATAGCCGTGTCTGCGGTATTGCACGATTAAAAAGGGCAATGTGAAGAGCAAAGCTGCAAGCGGAAAAGTTAAAAAGGCATAGGAAATTGGAAAGAGATACGAGTGAAACATTTTTCACACTCCGAAATATTTATTTTGTAGAAATTAGATGGATACTCACTAACATAAAAGCTTACGTAGTTGTATACCCAACTTCCATGTCCCTATAATCATACAGTAGGTTGGCAGGCTGGGTATAGTTCACTTTAGAAAGATGTCGCTCTATTGTGGAATTGTATCTGATCCTGTGTGTACCTTATAGTAAGGGTAGAAACCCTTAAAAAAAGTTAGTTCGGTAAATTTCTAGTAGGAGCGTGTGAAATGATTTTAAAAGAAAAGTTAATATTAATAAAAGAAAATGGCTACCAAGCACCTCCCGATCCATTCCAGTTGATACAAGAAATGATAAATAACATCGGTTCTTTGGATGCTGAGCTGCGTGATGAGCTAATTTATACGACCTTATCACATTGGATTCCTGGTAATTCTCTAACTCCAAACGAACTAGAACTACTTCTACCAGTGGTTTTGGATAGCAACCATTTGCTTTTTAAGCTTGGTGAAACAAATACAGACTCCGTCTTCACTAGATCTTTCTCTATGCTAGTTATACCGCTCCTCCTCATGAGGCATAGAGAATCACCATTTCTCTCAAGAGAGCAAATTCAGCAGATAAAAGAGAAAGTATTTTACAATATACAAGAAGAGCGAGATTACCGTGGATATGACGAAGAAAAAGGCTGGGCTCATGCCATAGCCCATGCAGCAGATGCTATAGACGATTTGGCTCAATGTTCCGAACTAGATAAAAATGACCTCTTAACCATCCTCGATTTGGTTTACGAAAAGATGACCACAACAGATCGAATTTACTCCGATGGGGAAGATGAGAGAATGGTGAATTCCATAATTAGTGTTTTAAATAGAAAAATACTTAGTCAGACCTATGTAGAGCAATGGATTCAAAGCTTTGGTAATGTGGTGAAAAATACAGAATTTCTCCCTGCCTTTAAGCAAAAAAATAATATAAAGAACTTTTTGAAAAGTTTATATTTTCGAGTTAAATTTCACAAAGAAGATGCCGATCTCTGCCCAACTATCGAGCATACCTTGTATAAAGTGGAAAGAGTATACTATTCCTAATTATTTTGCAAATACATAATCTAATCTGTTTCATGTTCAACTGTTTTAGCATTCGTAGCTATTTAGGTGAATAGTATATTATAGGTTCTTTTTTTTGAATCATTTCTTTTCATCTGCAAAAAACTCCTAAAGTAGAAGGTATGACTTCTACAAAGGAGTTTTTACTTTGATTCATAAAAAAAGTACATTGCTGAAAATTTACATACCTACACAGAGTCAGCCTAAGAAGCTTAATAAGTTTATGCAGGTGCGTATACTTTTGCAGTAATATTGACTGGACCAGTTATAGTAATATCTCCCTGGAGATCCTCTGGATTTGAAGCAAACACTTGAAATGTATGAAATCCTACTGAAATATTCGTAAGAATTGTCTGGAACGTTGTGGTCATTACAAGCGGTTCATCTTCATCGTTTGAAATGGACTCTTGCTCAGTACTACCAACAACGACTCCATCTAGGAGGATTTGAAGGAAGAGTGTTGGTTGATCTGGTGGTGTAGCAAAAACGTTTGTCACCTGCCAACCTACTGTAGTAATGAGTTCTACAAAGTTGGTTGCAGTTGGAACATTAATACCAAATTCTAAGATCAACGTTGATGTTGCATTTATTGGAACAATAACTCCATTGTCTAAATTTGTCTGGATGCTTCTAGCAAATTCAACTAAGGCATGTGCCATATTTTCACCTCCACTTATTTTATTACTCATCATATGGCTTATTTTATTTAATGTTTGTGACAATGTCCTATTACACAAAAATTCTCGAATTTACAAGGGAGGAAGAAAATGAAAATTCTTTTTATTACTTCAGGTTTTAGAGCAGTTTATTACTTTTTTGAACAAAGTGTAGTAGAAGCATTTCAGAATGCAGGTCACTACTGTGAACCTTTCATATTAAATAAGGGTTTAAATGCATTAAAACTTATGAAACAATCTTTGCAGCCAGATCTTATTTTAGCAATGGCCGGTTTGAAAATCTCCAAACCTATACTAGAATTCTTAAAACAAACAAAAGTAAAATCAGCCATTTGGATGACGGAAGATCCTTATTATATGGATTGGACCCTTCCGCTTAGCACATATTTTGACTACATTTTCACCATCGATCAAGCTGCATTAGAACAATATAAAAGACTTGGGCATCCATATGTTTATCATCTTCCGCTAGGAACAGATCCGGAAATATTTCATTCCAAGCTAGTCTCTGAAGAGTATACTAGTGATATTTGTTTAGTAGGAGTACCCTATAGTAATCGAATTGAGCTTATTGAATTTTTGTTAAAGAGAACTGACTTTTCAATTCAAATCGTTGGGAGAGGGTGGGGTAAGCATAATAATGAATGGATGAAAAATTTAAATCGAGATTTAAATTTAGTGAATGCCTGGGTAAAGCCTGAAACAGTTGTGAATTATTATAATGGTTCAAAAATTGTTCTAAATATCCACCGCCCTTCTGATGAGAAATACAATAAGAATCGTATGGGCATTATTGCCAAAAGTATCAACAACCGTACCTTTGATGCTGCCAGTTGCGAAGCATTTCAACTTATTGATTTTAAAGAAGAGTTGGTAAAGCATTTTGAGGAAGGGAAGGAAATTGTTTCTTTCGAAGATCAAAATGATTTACTTGAGAAGATTCATTATTATATTGCACATGACGAAGAACGCAAACAAATTGCTGTAAAAGCAAGAAAACGCGTTGTGACTTCACATACCTTTCAACATCGAATCGATCATTTGCTGATGAAGGTTCAATCCTAAATTGCCGTAACTACGGCGAATGTTTTGGACATCCAGCCGCTGTTGTCTCCGGATTTCCTGATTTATACCGCTTCTAGCGGATAAAATCAGGAGACAGCATATGCTCCGATGCGAGCTTTCCTTCGGAAAGCTTTCGGGCGGATGCTTTCGCTCTTCCAGTTCCCAAAATCCCCCCCTCCCCCCGTAACTTTGACTTCCATCAGTCCTTCTTCAACTTCGTTTTGTGTATTATTTTCCAACTGTCCCCACCTCCTGACTATGTGTAGAAGCAAGCTGAATCAGCTGCCGCACATGTTCATCTACCAGCGAGTAAAACGCCAGCTTTCCTTCTTTGCGGTATTTAACCAGGTTTAATTTTTTTAGCGTCCTAAGATGAGAACTAGATGAGACTAATTCACACGCTAAATTAGTCTTATATCCTATTACGTTTTGATTATCAATACATAGTATGAAAGTATACAGCACTAGGGGGGCGATATTGATTGACAAGGGTATCCATAATCATGGCTAGTTACAATAAGCCTGTTATATCACGAAGTCCATTCCATCCATTTTAGCTGAAAAATAATGTAATTATAAGTAAAAAAATGTAGAAAGAAGGAAGGTTTTAGAATTGGAGAAGACCTCACCATATTCTAATTTAAAAGAAAAATTAATTTCTCTAAAGGCTAAAGTTGGCGTAATTGGACTTGGCTATGTAGGGATGCCTTTGGCAATTGAATTATCAAAAAAAGGTTACCAAGTTTATGGAATTGATATTAATGTAGAAAAAATCAGTAGATTAAAGAACATGGATTTCTATATTTCAGGAGTAAATAAAGAAGATTTACACGAAGTGATAAACAGTAAAAAATTTATTCCTACAAATGATTTTTCAGTAATTTCATCTTTAGATTCTATTAACATTTGTGTTCCTACTCCTTTAACAAAGGATAACATCCCGGATATGTCGTTTATAAAATCAGTAGTTGAAGAAATAAAACAATATATGCATAAAGAATTACTCATTATTTTAGAAAGTACTACTTATCCGGGTACAACAGAGGAATTGATCGAATATGAATTGACCCAAAAAGGATATAAAGCTGGCGAGGATTATTTTCTTTGTTTTTCCCCAGAAAGAGTAGATCCTGGTAATGGAAAATATAATACAAAAAACATACCAAAAGTAATTGGAGGAAAAACAAAATTATGTACTGAAATAGCAACCTTGTTATATAAGGATGCCATTCAATCACTTGTGACTGTTTCTTCCCCTAAGATAGCCGAAATGAGTAAGCTTTTAGAAAATACATTTCGCAGTGTGAATATTGCATTCATTAATGAAATGGCGATGTTATGCGAAAAATTAGAAATAAATATATGGGAAGTAATTAAAGCGGCGAGTACAAAACCCTTTGGTTTTATGCCATTTTCTCCTGGCCCTGGTGTTGGAGGACACTGCATTCCTCTTGACCCTATGTACTTATCATGGAAAGCAAGAGAATTAAACTTTTATAGCCGTTTCATAGAATTAGCACATGAAATAAATCATTATATGCCGGAGTATGTGTTAAATAAGGTTGAAATAGCACTTAATAATGTTAATAAATCTGTCAGAAACTCTAAAATATTATTACTAGGCATGGCGTATAAGCCGAATATTGATGATTTACGGGAATCTCCTAGTCTTTCTATCTATCATACATTAAAAGAAATGGGCGCTTTAGTTGAATACAATGATCCTTATGCAACCCAGTTTACAGATAATGAAGGAAATATTGTACATTCCATTGAATTGGATCATCAAAATCTTCGTAATTTTGATTGTATTATCTTATTAACAAACCATAATGTTTATAACTACCAAGAGATTTCGGAAAATTCCAACTTAATTATAGATACAAGAAATGCCTTTAAAAATATAGATAAACCTAACATTGTAAGGATCGGAGATTCTCCTCCAGGTTGCTGAGCTTCATTCAGCATAACAGGTACCTGGCTCAGAACTTTTGCGTTAGCAGACGCTGTGTAAGTGGTACACTTTTAGATTAGCAAACACACTGGAGGTATTTACTAATGGAGCAAAACAAAATATTATATCAATCTAATGTAGGTACTTCAGTCGGTCAAATTAATAAAAATAAAGTTGTCGTTTATACTGCTATCACAGCTAATTATGACAATCTATATGAACCCCAGTATAAATCCGATAAATTTGATTATGTATGCTTCACTGATAATCCGGATATAAAATCAAATTTTTGGAAGATAATACCCTTCCCGCGTCAGAATCTTGATTCAACAAGAAAGGCAAGATATGTAAAAATACAACCTCACTTGTTTTTTCAAGACTATAACTACAGTGTATGGGTAGATGCAAATATTACTATCGTTGGAGATCTACACGAGTTGCTGCAAAGTTATTTGAAGGAATCTTCACTTGTCTTTTTTAGGCACTCTGATGGAAGGAACTGTATATATCAAGAAGCAGAAGTTTGCATACGGAGAAACAAAGATGACAAAAATGTCATTCTTGCCCAAGCTGAAAGATATGAAAAAGAGAGATATCCAGAAAATAATGGCCTTATTTCTACTGGAGTAATTCTAAGGAGACACAAGGATCCAAAAATTATAGAAACAATGGACGCTTGGTGGAATGAAGTTGAAAACTTCAGTAAAAGAGATCAGATGAGCTTTAATTATATCGCTTGGAAGTATAATACCCCTTTTTCTATTCTCGATGATTATATTAGGGATAATAAATACTTCAAATGGAGAATTCACGATCATGAGACAAATCAAAAAAAATCTTTGATCTAATGTCAATACGAAGTATTAAAGTCACGAAGAATGAATATTTCGGTGGGATAGAGCCATTGAGTTAATAAGTGAGAGCCACCCGGGGAGGGGGCTCTCTAAGCGAAAGCTGTTACTTGCGAGTCCTTTCCGTTTCCGCATGGAATCCAATATGGTGCCGGCAATAGCTAAGTCGGTTAAATGGTATTCCGTGAACATTGAACAGCTCGATGCAATGCTAATGTTCAAAGAAAAAGGGTGATATTAAAATGAGGTTCGGTGGTAGCGATAAATTAACAATTCAATCCATATTTAAGGAAGTAAAGAATAACTTCACATATGAATTCTGGGTTAAGCCTGAAGCAACTCATAAAATTAGAAAAGAGTCAGTTATAGGTGCTTCAGGTATTTCAGATCAAAGGTATGTTATTGCAGCTGGTTATGGGGGCGACAATGAGTCTGCTGGAACAGGAGTGTCAGTAGGGACGAATGGTGTTTCAGTTTTTGAACATACAGCAAATCATCTGCCAGCTACTTTAGTATATGAAACAAGTATTACTGACTGGACTCACATTGCAATTGTTTATCGTGATAAAACCCCATATCTTTTTATTAATGGTGAGATTAGAAAAATGGGTTTGAAAAGCCTGAAAACAAATGTTTTTGCCTCAGGGATAATCGGGGGTCTGAGTAATTACGGTTTTTTTATTGGTGAAATTACTAATGTTAGAATTTGGGATTATGCTAGAACAAGGAGACAAATTTACGAGAATATGAATAATGGAATGACTGAAAAAAAACCGGGCTTAATAAGTTTAATTTTAGAAGAAGACAGACTGAATAATCAAAATCTAATAAGTAATGATGAACGTAATGAAACTAATACTGAAGAAATTGATGTAATCATTTGTGTGCATAATGCTTTAGAGGAAGTAAAAGTATGTCTCGAGTCATTAATTGCTAAGAGAACATTAACCTTTAATATTATTATAGTTGATGATGGCAGTAACAAGGAAACAAGTAGATTTTTAAGGGTATATGCTGAAGTCTATAATTGTAAGCTTATTAGAAATGATTATGCACAAGGATATACAATTGCCGCTAATATAGGGTTGCTGGCATCATCTTCTAAATATTGTGTGTTACTTAATAGTGATACAATCGTTACACTTCGCTGGTTAGAAAAGCTAATTGCATGTATGGAATCTGAGAAAGCTGTAGGTATAGCAGGTCCTCTTTCAAATGCAGCTTCTTGGCAATCCGTACCAAAATTGTTTGAACAAAATGATTGGGCAAAAAATTCACTCCCAGAAAAAATGAACTTGGAACAAATGTCAAATTTAGTGGAAAACCGGTCAGATAAATGTTATCCAGAAGTTCCACTTTTAAATGGATTTTGTTTAATGGTTAAAAGAGAGGTTATAGATAAAATTGGTTATTTTGATCAGGAGACTTTTTCGGAAGGATATGGCGAAGAAAATGATTATTGTATCCGAGCAAAAAATGCTGGCTTCAAACTAAAAGTAGCCGATGATTGTTACGTGTATCATTATAAATCTAGTAGTTACACGAGTGACCAAAAAAAATTGTTAAAAAAACAAGCAGATAAGCTAATTTGCAGAAAGTATTCCAGTAAAAAAATAAGAGATTGTATGACAGTTTTAAAAGAAAATAAGGAACTAAACACTTTGAGGGAAAAAGTTGAACATACGATAGAAAACGGTGAAAAGTTAAAAAGAAGTAATATCTCGATTTTATTTATTTTGCCAACAAAAGGAGGAGATGGAGGATCACACTCAGTTGTACAGGAAACCATGGGACTTCGTACGTTGAATGTAAATGCAAAAATAGCCAACAATCTTAACTATAAGATTCCATTTTCTGAAAAATACTTAAATTTTGATGAATTTTGTGTTTATTATAAAAATCAAGATGAATTAATTCGCCTTTCTCAACACTTTGACATCGTAGTAGCTACCGTATTTACAACGGTGAAAATGTTAAAAAACATCATCGAATGTCACCCCTATATAAAACCCTCCTACTATATACAAGATTATGAACCTTTGATGTTTGATAAAGATCATCATTGGTATAAAGAAGCGATAGAATCTTATACATTAATTCTAAATAATAATGCTTTTGCCAAAACGAATTGGATCCGTAATATAATAAAAGAAAATCATGGAATTGAGGTTTATAAAATTGCTCCGAGTTTAGACAACATGCTTTTTAAACCTGCAGTGACAATAAATAATAGTAAAAAAGATGTTGTTCATATTGTGGCAATGGTCAGGCCAAAAACTCCTCGAAGATCGCCTAAAGAAACAATGAATGTGTTGAAAGCGATAAAAGAAAAATATAATTCAAAAATAGAAATTTCTATATTTGGTTGCTCTGATAATGAATTGAACTCTTTAAATGTTCCTTTGAATTTTGATTTTAAAAATCAGGGGATACTCCATAGGGAACAAGTTGCAGAGCTTTTACAAGACTCCAATATTTTTATTGATTTATCAACTTATCAAGCTTTTGGACGTTCAGGATTAGAGGCAATGGCAATTGGTTGCTCTACTATCCTTCCAAAGATAGGAGGAATATATGAATATGCGGTACATGGATACAACAGTTTTTTAGTTGATACTGCTAATAATGAAGAGGTTATTCATTTTATAAGTTATTTAGTAGAAAATAAAAGTATAAGAAATAAATTTTTCTTAAATGGAATAGAAACTGCTAAAAATTATTCGATAGAAAAAGCAAGTCTTTCGCAGTATCAATTTTTCGATAATATATTAAATAATAAAGAAAAAGGGAATTGACAGAATACACATAAGTCAATTCCCTAATTCATGTCCACTTGATTGTAATATTGATTATACCAGGTTATAAATTTGTTGATACCGTCGTCAATTGATGTATTTGGTTTAAAGCCTACATCTTCAAATAAATTTTTTATGTCAGCATAGGTTTGGTACACATCCCCTGCTTGCATTGGATAATATTTTTTAATCGCTTTTTTACCAGTTGAATGTTCAATCGCTTGAATTAAATCTATTAATTTTTCAGGTTTATTATTCCCAATATTATAAACCTTGTAGGGTAAGGTTTTATTAAATATTGCAGGAGAGTTTTCTATAAGTCTAGTGACACCTTCAATAATATCATCAATATAAGTAAAATCCCGGTACATATCTCCATTATTAAATACTTTTATCATTTTATCTTCAATAATAGCCTTTGTAAAAGAGTAATATGCCATATCAGGTCTTCCATACGGACCATAAACTGTGAAGAAACGCAATCCGGTTGCAGGTATTTTATAAAGGTGACTATAAGTATGTGCCATTAGTTCATTAGACTTTTTTGTAGCTGCATATAAACTAACGGGTTGATCCACCATGTCTTCTGTTGAAAATGGTATCTTTTGATTAGAACCATACACAGAACTTGAGGAAGCATAAAGCAGGTGGCTTACTTTGTGGTGTCTACACATCTCGAGAATATTGAAGAATCCCACAATATTGGATTGTATATAAACATGTGGTTTCTCAATGCTATATCTTACACCTGCTTGTGCCGCCAGGTTGATTACTATATCAATGTTGTTTTTTGAAAACAAGTTTTCAAGATAGTCCCTGTCAATTAAATCTGCTTTATGGAAAGTGAAATGATCAAAGTTC
This sequence comes from Paenibacillus monticola, assembly GCF_009664975.1. Lineage (GTDB taxonomy): Bacteria > Bacillota > Bacilli > Paenibacillales > Paenibacillaceae > Paenibacillus_AQ > Paenibacillus_AQ monticola. Next base: position 119,897 of record NZ_WJXB01000002.1, on the reverse strand, counting down.
TTCAATATGTTTAAACGGCTAAGTTTAAGGTTCACGTCATAATAATCGTTCATGTTGTCATATCCTATTACTTTGCAACCCATGCTCAATAACTTTTTAGAAAGGTGCATACCAATAAAGCCGGCTGCACCTGTAACAAGATATGTTTTTGTGCTATCTACAGGTTTTAAATTCATTTTACACACCTACACCATAGTATTTAAATCCTTTTCCAGTTAATTCTTGTTTATCGTAAATATTTCTAAAATCAAAGAAATACTTTCCACTATTTAGTTCATCATATTTATCAAAATCCAGGTTTCTGAATTCATTCCATTCAGTGAGAATCAAAGTAGCATCCGTATTTGTAATAGCCTCGTAAGTTTCTTCACACCAAATCAGGTTATCTTTTATGTCATGAAGACGCCATGTACCTTCTTCACGTCCTTTTGGATCATATACCTTTAGCTTTATACCATACTTCACTAATTCTGGTAAGATGACTAATGAAGGTGCTTCCCTCATATCATCTGTATTAGGTTTAAAAGTAATCCCTAGAACCGCTATAGTTTTTCCCTCAACTTCACCCAGAGCATCCACGATCTTATCTACCATTTTAAGCTTTTGTCTTTCATTAGCTTTTATAGTAGCTTCTATTAAAGAGAGAGGTTCACCGCAATCCGTGGCAATTTTAACGAGAGATCTGGTATCCTTTGGAAAACAGCTTCCTCCATAACCAGGACCTGCATGTAAAAATTTGGGGGAGATGCGTCCGTCCTTTCCCATTGCTTTAGCTACTTTTTGAACGTCAGCCCCCACCTTTTCACAAAGATTAGCTACTTCATTAATAAAGGTAATTTTCATGGCAAGAAAGGCATTTGATGCGTACTTAATGATTTCTGCCGTTTCAATGTTCGTTATGACAAAAGGAGTTTCATTGATATATAGGACTCGATATACTTCTTTCATTAGATTGATAGCTTTTTCATTTTCAGCACCAATAACTACTCTATCGGGATGAGTAAAGTCTCTAACTGCAGATCCCTCTCTTAAAAATTCAGGGTTTGAAACTACGTCGAAAGTATAGTTTACCCCTCTTTCGTTTAGAGCATCTTGCACCAGTGACTTGACTTTTTGTCCTGTTCCTACGGGTACAGTCGACTTATTGACAATCACCTTATATCCATTCATGTAAGTAGCTATACTCTCGGCAACAGTAAGAACATATTGAAGATCAGCACTTCCGTCATCTGCTGGCGGTGTTCCAACCGCAATGATGATAATGTCATTTTTTTCTACAGCATCCTGGATATTAGTTGTAAAATATAGTCGTTTATAATAATAATTTTTTTCGACCATTGTTTCTAATTCTGGCTCATATATGGGAATAATACCTTGTTTTAAACGAGCAATTTTGTTTTGATCAATATCAACACATGTAACTTTATGGCCAAAGTCTGACAGGATTGCTCCCGACACTAAACCAACATAACCTGTACCTACTACGGCAATTCTGGACATTAATTACACCTCTTATACACCTTTTAAGTAGTAGATATTTAATATCTGATCAAACTTTTTTGCTACAGTATTATAATTGTAGTTCTCTAAAATATAAGGCTGTATCTCACTTAAATACTTTTGTCTTTGTTCCTCATCACTAAGGATGGAAAGAGCCTTTTGTAATTCATTTTCATTTTCGACAATGGCATAATCTAACTTGAACTTACGAAGTAACTCAGAATAAGCAGCAGAATTTGATACAATTGTGGGAATACCATTTGCAATCGTCACTAGCAATCTGTTATTGCTCTTTTGTTTTTCCAAACTATCGTGAGACAAAAAGCATAGACTATAACGTTTTAGATTATTAATAAATCCTTCATATTTCCATTCTATTAACTCAACATTGTCTAATTTAATTTCTTTATTGCCTATAACACCTATTGAATATTTAGGTTGCACGGATATATAATCAATTGCCCACATTGCTGATTCTAAATTACCTAGTTGGTGATTACCAAACCAAACTACTTTTCCGTTAAACGGTGAAAGGGAAGGGTTCAATTGTTCAACATAATCGATACCATCATTCAAAATGCAACAAGGTTTACCTAGCTTCAATTCCTCTATCCGCGCTTTTTGAGTTTCATTTGCAACAGTAATTAAATCAGCTTGCTGCGCAACTTGGTTAAATGATTCTCTGGCATCATCGTACTGCCGTCCTACCACATCATAGATGAGAAAAACCTTTCGTTTCTTTTTTTGATTTAGAATTTTTATTAAATTTTCTTGTGAAGCGGATTGATTCACAACAATAATGTCAGCATTCTCCGGATCATCAATATTAGCTATATACTTGTTGGGAAATAACTTTTGAAGATGATCTATTAGATATAAAGCCCGAAGTCTTGATGTGGCATTTTTTATAAAAGGCCTTCTTTTGGGGATAAATGTTATCTTAATCGGATTTTTTTCCACTTTTACTCCCCTTCCAAAATAGTCTCATATAATAATATGCGTTAAATTTTGTTATGCTTAATTAAAATACCTAAACGGTCTGCAAAATATATTCAAGAAAAGGTTTATGGGGACGAGTGGACGCGTTCAGTTAATGGTAATGCATCGTCCGATCGCAAGAAAATCGTGCTCGCATTATGAATTATTTTTATGTTTATACCCAATGATATAGGGATTTATACGAATTTGTTGGCCAATTTTGATTTCATTTGCAGTGATTCCCAATTTCCACAGACAAAACACTAGAGAACACTGATCTCGTTCGCTTCCAGTAGCGATTTCGTTCCACCAAAGTTCATTCAATTGGTTTATTTTTTCCGTGTTTTTTCTAATAATAAATCCACTCTCAAATAATCCATAATCACGAGGAAATCCTTCATTTAGATACTTTATTTTTACACGGTCCGCAATTTCGGTGCTTACTTTGTTGACTTTTAAACAGTGTTCTAATTCTTGATAGGTGCAGTTTCGTCTTGGATGCTTGTATAAGGCAATATCTTGGCCCTCTAGACATTCCAATATCATCTCATAAATATCTTTTGCTTTTAATTTAAAATTTGCATCCAAATAAATGCTTAGGTCATGTTCTGGTAGAAATTTATGAGATAACAATTTGATTAAGCGAGCCATTTTTCTTGGGCTTTCAAATTGTTTTTCCAATACTTTAATCGTCCAATTTTCAGACTTTATGCTCGGGTCATCCGTAAACAGAATATAATCCACACTTTTATCTATACATAAGGGTTCTTTAACGGAATCATGATTACCAAATAATGAAGTATAAACAACTACCTTCATAGTATGCCCTCCTCGAGTCTATTAGCGAATGATCGCTTAAGATAACTACGTACCACATAATGTCCAAAAGAGGATGGGACGGGTTGTCCGAAAATAGCTGGAGTAGTTGTCCAGGACCGTAAACCCGTCAAGGCCACGAAGCGTTCATTTAGCCTTGACGGGTGTTTTCAAATAGAAGAAATCGGCAGCCAGCCCATTGGACTGCTTAATCCTCGAGAGTCCTCACATATTTTTCTATTATGTTGCTAATATATTTGTGATCCACGTTATCATAACAAGGAAGAGTTACGGTATTTTTTTCAAGATATTTTGCAATTGGCTGAACACTATTATACTTGTTCTTATAATAAGTAGTATTGCTCAGGCAATACGTTCCTATTGTGGATTCAATTCCATTTTCCGATAAATAAGCGATTAAATGATCTCTATTCATCCCTTCGGGAACCATAAAAACGAGGGATTGAATATTATGAATCACATTGTCCAGCGAATTTTGCCTTTTAAAACCTAAAAGATGGAGTCTCTTTTTATACTCGTCAGCTATACTGTTCCTACTTTTCACAATTGATTCTAATTTATTTAATTGTTTTATTCCCATTACTGCTTGAAGCTCCGATAGTCTGTAATTATATCCATAATTAATGAAGTCAGCTATTCCATCTCGGACAATCGCTCCATGGTTTAATTTAACACTCATAATTTCCGCGATTTCTTTCTTATTGGTTGTAATCACTCCTCCTTCGCCAGTCGTAAGCAATTTCCGAGGATGAAAACTAAAACAGGTAAGATCTGCGATTTTACCTACGTTGACTCCATTTTCACTGCTCCCGATGGCACAAGCAGCATCTTCAATCAACGGTATTTGATGTTTTTCACATATCCCTTTTATTTTAGATATTCCGCTTGGGTTTCCGAACGCATCCACAAATATGACTGCTTTTGTTTTTTTGGTTATTTTCCTTTCTAGTTCTTCCGATTTCATATTGAAAGTATCCTGATCCACATCCGCAAAAATTGGCATCGCTCCGATATCCTCTACAACATTTACGGTTGCCGGAAAAGAAAAGTCGGATACGATCACCTCGTCTCCCAATCCTACTCCGAGTGATTTTAAGCACATTGACAATGCTGTAGTCGCAGAGGTGGTCAGGAAGGCATGATCGACTCCTAAATAAGTTTTTATTTCCTGTAAGAATTTGTTTACATATTCTCCTTTGGTAAAAGTTCCTGATTCAAATATTCTTTTGAAATCTTCTTCAACTTCTTGAAAGGTAATATAAGGTTTTATTAATTTTATCATTTAAGAACATTCCTTCTTGTTATATATTTCTTTATACCATCGCACCGTTTTTAATAACCCTTCATCAAAATCCACTAAATTAAAATCAATCATCGACTTGATCTTTTGATTACCTGCATGATGACAGGCTACATCTGCCGGTCGACAATCTTTATATAAAATAGGACCTTTATAATTGAGGATTTTTGATATTTTTAAGATAATTTCTTTAATTGCAATGTGATTACCGGCTGCAATATTTACACAATCTCCACGTTTAATCACATCATAAACCTTGATTATAGAATCGATTGTATCTACTACATAAATATAGTCTCTACTTTGTAGACCGGTTCCATGGATTTCCGGAGCATCACCATTTAACAATTTCATAATCGTTGCAGGAATTACTCCTGATAGAGGGCCTTCATAATTTTGCCTAGGACCATAATTATTAAAGGGTCTGACGATAAACGCATCCAGACCGAACATGTTAACATAACTGTGTAACATGGTGTCAGCAGCGGCCTTGCCTGCAGCATAGGCCGTAGTTGGAAGTATCGGATGCTGTTCATCCATCGGCTCATATTGTGCGCTGCCATAAACCTCAGATGATGAAAAGTGACAGAGTGTTTTAAATGCTCCTTTTCTCTGTAACTCAAGCAGATTATTTAAAACGATCACATTTGTCATATAGGCATTCGATGGATTGATAAAGGAATAATTCAATGCCTTGGTGGCACAGTTGAAAACAATATCAATCTTATGTTTTTCAATTATATATTCCAGAGAGCCTTTTAATTCGGCATCATCTACATATAAGACCATTCCCTTGGACAATGCGTCTGATAAGTTTTCTCTGTTTCCTAAAAACATATTGTCAACAACTATGACTTGTTTCGCTTCATTCATCATTAATTGTTCTACCAAGTGACTCCCTATAAATCCCGCACCGCCGGTAATTAATATCGTGCTATTTTTTATTTTAGGCCTCATAGTCTACCTCCACTTGTTACTTGTTCCCCTCGATGTATGCTCTAATCATCTGTGCGACTTCCAAGGCTTGGGATGCTTCTTCAGGTCCTACAATGGAACATTGCTTCATTTGAATGGATTGCACAAAATGATCGATTTCAGCAAAAAGGGGTTCAGTGTTGGGAACGATGATCTTTTCAACTATACTTTCTTGTCGGTAGGATAGATTTTTTTCTATAACAGAATCCACTTTTTGATAGATAAATAACTCTTTGGTCATATAGTCAGATTTGATCAACCGATCTCTTTCGGTGATCGTCAACGTCCTTACTTTTTCCTGAGATAAGCGGTTGGCTACCAGATTTGCTATGACCCCATTTTTGAAAGTAAGCACAGCATTAGCCACATCCATCTGCCCAGATTCTGTCAGGCTATAACCTACCGCAGAAAGGCTTTGAATCGGACTTCCGACCAAACTTAAGACAATATCAATGTCATGGATCATAAGGTCAAAAATAACATCTATGTCAATCACTCGGTTGAGGGCCCCTAATCGCCTCGTTTCAATGGAAATCATTTTGGGGCGATTAATAATTTTGTTTAGCTGTTGGATTACCGGATTGAATCTTTCCACATGCCCTACCTGAACAATGACATTCTTAGCCTTGATTAATGGTTTGATTTGTTCCGCCTCTTTCATCGAACTGACGAATGGTTTCTCAACCAAAACATGTTTTTCTTCCTGCAATGCCTGTTGGATGAAAGTGAAATGTAAACTGGTTGGAACAGAAATGATTACTGCATCCACTTTTTTTAATAATTCACTAAATGACGAAAAAGGACAAACATCGTACTCCTTAGCTATTTTCAGGCACTGTTTCATATCGTTATCATAAACACCAACAAAATGGACATTTTTCATCTTATCCAGGGTTCGGCAATGATTCATGCCCATAATTCCGACTCCGGCTACCCCAATATTAATTAATTCCATTACTATCACCCTTAAATTCTTTAATTGAGGATATTACATAATCTTGTTCGTATTCTTTTAACGTTGGATAAAGCGGCAGGGCCAGGATTTTTTCCGAAACCTTTTCTGCTATTGGAAAGTCTCCTTTTTGATAATGGAGTCCATGGAAGGCAGGTTGAAGATGAAGGGGGAGGGGATAATAGATACCTGTAGCAATTTTTCTATGGTTTAGGTATGAGGCTAATTCGTCGCGATTGTCTGTTTCAATGCTGTATTGGTGAAAGACGTGTTCCCGATTCTTCACTGTAATAGGGGTTTTAACCAAACCTATCAACTTTTCTGAGTAGCGGTTCGCAATTTCTCTCCTTTTTTGATTCCAATCATCTAGTCTCTTCAATTTCACTTCTAATATGGCTGCTTGGATTTCATCTAACCGACTGTTTAAACCGATATCAGAATGTACATATTTTTTTTCGCTTCCATGATTTCTCAATACTTTAATTTTTTCATATAAATCCTTATCACTCGTTACTACCATACCTCCATCTCCATATGTTCCAAGATTTTTGGAAGGGAAAAACGAAAAACAACCTGTATCACCAAATGAGCCTACTTTTTTTCCATTAAAAGTGGCTCCGATGGATTGGCATGCATCCTCAATAACCTTTAAACGATATTTTTTCGCTATTTCCATAATCTTTTCCATATCTGCCGATTGTCCAAAAAGGTGTACAACCATAATTGCTTTCGTTTTTTTTGTTATCGCTTGTTCAATCAAAGCGGGGTTCATATTATAGGTTATGGGATCAATATCGACGAAAACGGGCTTTGCTCTGACACGAGCAATAACCTCTGCTGTGGCAAAGAAGGTAAAGGGGGGAGTAATGACTTCATCTCCATCCCCAATAGACATGGCTTCCAATGAAAGAAGGAGTGCATCTGTCCCATTCGCAACCCCAATGCCATAAGAGGTCCCTACGTATTCGGATAACAATTTTTCAATTTGCTTTCCTTTATCCCCTAGAACATAAGATCCACTTTCCAGAACTTCATGAACTGACTTCTGTATCTCATCCTTTACACTCTCGTATTCCGCCTTCAAATCCAATTGAGGTATCATTTGTTTTCAATCCTTTACAAGGTATTTTTATCCGGTACTTTTCTTGCTGGGTTTCCTACAACTGTCTCAAAATCCGGCACATTTTTTGTCACAACGGCCCCTGCACCAACCACAGTATTCCTACCTATAATGATGGCAGGTAACAATGATGCATTATTCCCTATTTTTGCTCCTTCCTTAATATAAGGACCTCTCAATGTAAATTCTTTTGCTCCCATATATTTATCATTGGACATGGAAACGCATGGACCAATGAAGACGTGATCTTCAATCGTAGTATCTGCCGTAACATAAGCTAAGGTTTGGATGGTGCAATGCGAACCAATTGATGTATTTAATTCAACCATGGCACCTCGACCTATGACAGTATTCGTTCCAATCCGTACTTTTTCACGGATACTTGCTTGATCCCCAATGAATGCTTCTTCAGAGATTATAGTTCCCGTGTAAATCGAAACATGATTTCCTATTTTGACATTAGATTTGATCTCAAGTGGAGGTAAAGTAGTCTCCGTTTTTCGCATATTTGCATTTCCACCGGGATAAACCCCGATAATACAGTGAGATCCTATCGTTACGTTATCCCCAATTCGGGTATTTCCCAAAATAGCCGTATGATGCCCGATAGAAACGTTTTTTCCTAATACGACACCCTCCTGAATTACGACCAGTTCACCTATATTTGCATTCTCTCTAAATCTATCGAACATTTGCATCCCCGCTTTCTTATATCAATTGTGAGTACCTAAGATACCCTTAATCATATCTACTAACTCTAAGGCACGTACCGTCGCTGAATGTTTTGTATGAACCATTTTATAACCTTCATTTGCCATCTTTGCCCGTTCTTGATCATGGGTTAAATAGAACTCAATCTTTTCCAAAAAATTCTTTTCATTAATAGAGGCAAAGTGTACATCTGGTATAAATCCTATATCCTCTAGCTCTTTTAAGGGTGGCGCAAGCAAAAGAGTGTTGCAAGCCGGAACTTCAAAATACTTTGCTAATGGATAATGGAAGGTTGAATCACATGTTAAAAATAATTTTGCTCGATTAATTTCCTTAGCATATTTTTCTCCTATAATAATATTTTTCCTGGTTTCATCCTGGTTTTCGTAACCAGGGTGTGGATGATAAACAAAAAAAGGCTTATCTATTAAAGCATCATACATGATTTTTCTTAACGGATAATACCTCCTTGCTACCCCCATCATTAAACAATCGATGTCTTTAGGTAACCCATAATCTTTAAAGACCTCTTCATTGGCAAAGTGAGGCAGCCACCTCATTATTTGGAGATATTTGGGATACCTATTTATAAAGTAATCTCGACAAAGTGTAAAAATATATGGAACATGATTCTGCTCAATAAAAAGGATGCGTTCTTGCACGAGTCGATGAAGATCATACATGAAAACACCGAATGGGATATTAAGAGAGGAGAGTCCAGTGATGACGGGAGAACGATTGTCAACCGGATCATTGATCAATATAAAATCCGGCCTAAACCTGATATGATTCAGGATATTTTGAATATCCCCTGGCTCACTCCATAGCACTAAATCGATTACCTTAGACAATGCCTGAGAGAGATAATATGGATGTCTTTCTGTCTTTTTGGAAAAATCACGGCTAATATATAATATCTTGAGTTTTTCCATAAGTTACTCCTTTCAAATTAGTCAATACAATCAGCTCATGACAAATCTATCTACAAGTTTCAAAATTATATTATGCATTGGATGTTTAACATTCCATAGACATGAATGGAATTTCCGATTAAACACATTTTTAATGTCTCATACATTAATATAACTAATAGACTTTCAAGGAGTGTGTAATAATGACAATCAGACCCATTGTTATCTTAGGTACAGGTGGAAACTGTATTGATATTTTGGATACAATAAATGACATTAATGCTATTCAATTAAAATATGAATGTGTCGGATTTCTTGATGATAACCCAGATCATTGGGGACAAAGGATTGCAGGGTTACCCATTCTTGGCCCGCTTCCCACTGCCAAAGATCTTCCTCCATCGCATTTTATTGTGAACGGTATAGGAAGTCCTCGGAATTTTTGGGAAAAAGAATCTATTCTAGCAAAGACGAAAGTCGGTATCGAAAAATTCGAAACTATTATTCATCCTACTGCCCATATATCAAAAATGTCTGATATTGGTCGGGGTACGGTTATTTTCCAGAATGTCACGATTACATCAAATGTTAAAATTGGTGAGCATGTAATTATCCTTCCAAATACAGTGATAAGTCACGATGATATTATCGGCGATTACTCCTGTATTGCTGGTGGAGTTTGTATTTCCGGTGTTGTTGCAATTGGTAAATCATGCTATATAGGAACAAATAGCTCAATAAAACAAAATGTATCAATAGGTGATTTTTCACTTGTTGGGATGAATAGTGCCGTTTTGCGTGATGTTCCGAAAAACAATGTAGTTGTTGGTAACCCAGCAAAATTTTTAAGATATACCCGCTGATGTGGCCGGGGGGAATAGATACAATCAGTAGCCTTTTCTTTCAAATTAAGTGACAATGATTAAATTTGAGACATAAGTTAATTGAGGATGTGAGTGGAAAATCTACTCGCGCAAATCTAAGAACGAGTGAGTAAACAAGAGCATTTATTATTTTATAGTGGGAGGAAAGGATGGGATATAATTTTGTTAAAAATAGTTAGCGTAATTGACCAGATCGGTTCAGATATAGATTATTTAGCTAATGGTTTATTGCCCTATATGGATCGCTATGATTACCAAGTTTTCGATGTACATCCTACAACCCCAAGTACTTCTCAACTTATGCGATTCGAAAAATACGCTAAGGATGCAGACATTATTGATTTTCAACATCCTCATATTGCGCTTTTGCTATTAAACAGGTATTCCTGGCTTTCAGAAAAGAAAAAAATATTAACCAACCATATTCCTGATTATCTAAATAACAGTCAATATAGCATGTTTGATAAAGTAGTCTCTTTAAATAAAACGTTGCAAAGAAGAATACGGGGCAGCGTGTTTATTTCTTTAACAGTGGATACTAATTTCTGGACTTTTAATGACAAGTGGACGAATAATAAAAATTTGATTATGGTTACCGATGAAATAAAGCAAGAAAAGGGAATTTTTGAAGTAGCAGTTGCATGCCGTAACCTTGGGCTAAACCTTTTATTGGTTGGTCGAAAATCGGATGAAAGCTATTTAAATAAAGTGTTAGAAACTGGACGTGTTACTTACCGACAAGAGATGAGTAAGGAAGAACTTCAACAATTGTATTATCAATCTACCTTATACGTTTGTAACTCGGATGAAAGTGAGATTGGACCTGTTTCAATATTAGAGGCCATGATCTCTGGGGTGCCAATTCTTTCCCGTTTAGTCGGACATGTGCCAGAACTTAACAAAAAGAATAGTATGCGATTATTAGAGTCACCATTAAATGATGTCGCTTCATTGACAAATGCTATTGAGAATCTTCTGAGCAACGAGCAAGAGCTCTTAGTTATGCGTGAGAGAGCTTGGCAAATTGGCTCAAAACAAGCAGACGAACGCAGAGCATACAATTATCAAAAGCTTTACAGGTCCCTTTTTCCTGGAACCCCAGTCTCTGTAATTGTAACAATTTATGAATATAATCATGCAATACTTAATTGTTTACAATCTATAGCTGCCCAAGATTATGTTAATAAAGAGTTAATTATCTGTGATGACAATCCGAATAGTGAAAATCAGTCAGTAATAGAGGAATTTGCACGTTCAGTCTCTTTTCCAGTTGTATATCGAAACACATCCCGAAAGGAAAATGATTATGGGCTAGCTAGAGCTCGTAATGTAGGGATAATAGAGGCAAGTGGTGATATTTTAGTATTTTGCGATCAGCGTATAAGTATGCATTCCAATGCTATTAGTGAATTTGTCAAAAATCTAATGCCTAAAAAATGGTTATTTGGTACCAAAGGAATAATAAAAGGATTTGTTGAGAACTTCTCCTGTGTTTACCGAAATGATCTAATAAGAGCTGGCATGTTCTGTGAGCGTGTTGATGAATATGGTGGGGCAACACAAGAAATATTTAAACGCACTTATTCACAGGGGTTTAAGCATGAACTAATTCCAACTGCTAATTCAACTTTTATTGTTGAATCATTAAGTCTTTCAAAAAGACGTCCAGAAATTATTAAAATGCGAAATCGCTTATATAGAATGAACTTTTAGCCTTTAAAAGGGAGAAAAAAATAGAGGTAGAGGTGAGATTATTGGAAAGTGGTAATTTAAACAGATCACATACTATAGATGTAATAGTCTGTGTATATAACGCGTTGGAGTATGTCAAATTGTGCTTAGAATCCTTGATAGCAAAAAAAACCATTCCATTCAATTTAATCATTGTGGATAGTGGGAGTGAAAAAGAAACAAAAGACTATTTAGCTTCTTTCGCAAGGAAATATGATTGTAAATTAAAAACTAATAACTCAAAGACTGATTACACAATTGCATCAAATCAAGGACTGAAATTGTTTACATCAAAATATTGTGTGTTATTAAATAGTGACACAATTGTATCTATTCATTGGTTAGAAAAACTGATGGATTGTATGGAATCTGAAAGCAGTACAGGGATTGTTGGACCTTTATCAAATTCGGCCAGCTATCAGTCAGTACCTAAGGATGTTAATGGAAATGGAGGCACGGTAAACGAATTGGAAAAATTAGGAGGTAAAGAGCTAACCATTGAACAAATGGCATATTTTATAGAACAACAATCAAAAAGAATATTTCCAGTTGTTAATCATGTGAATGGGTTTTGTTATATGATTAACCGTTCCGTCATTGAAAAAATAGGTGATCAGGATGAAATAAACTTTCCTTGCTATGGGGGAGAGGATGATTATTGTATTCGGGCAGTCAATGCAGGGTTTAAACTAAAGGTTGCCGATGATTGCTATATTTATCATTATAAATCCAAAAGTTATAATACTGAAGAAAAAAACGAGAAAAGGAAAAATGCAGGGAGACTTCTACGGGAAAAACATACACCAACAATTGTTAAACATCATTACACTGAAATAAAAAATAACATTGAACTTGCAAGAATAAGGGAAGAAATTGATCTAGCGCTAATTAATAACAGATGTATGTATGATTACAATAGGGCTATTTTGCTTTTCTACTTTGACCTGGGAGAAAATAGCAACCTTGAAACGATGATAAAAGAAACAAAAAGAATGTATAGAGATAATATACTTCTAAAATTGGCTGTACCTTTTCATTTTAAAGAATATCTTACAACAATATATCCACATCAAGCGGTTCATTTTATATTTTACGAAAACAAAAGTGAATTGATTCGAATTAGTCAGCATTTTGATACAGTAATTGCCGCTGATTTAAAAGCTAATGATACTTTACGGCAAATTGCAGCAAATTATGACCATATTAAAGATGTTTATTATACCGTAGAAAAAAATTGAATTTTTAGAAACCCTTGATGTTGCTTGCTACAAGATTGCCTCCTTCGAAAATAATGATATCCCTTTATTAAGAAAAGTCGCATCCATGCTGCGATGATTTCATTTTATTAAAATGCACGAGTAGCTATCCAGCTTCACCCGAGAGCTCGAATCTAAATACGATTCCGTATTTAAGAGATGTATTTCATTGTCAGGTTGGTCTATCAGACCATACATTGGGGGTTGGAGTAGCTGTTGCAAGTGTAGCACTTGGCAGCACAGTAATTGAAAAACATTTTACACTTAACCGTGATGAAGGCGGGGTTGATTCTGCTTTTTCCTTGGAGCCTGAAGAATTTGCGGTACTCGTGAAAGAGACGGATGCAGCTTGGAGGTCATTGGGTGGGGTTTTCATCGGTCCAACAAAGGAGGAAATAAATTCACTTCAGTTCAGACGATCGATTTATATTTCAAAGGATATACAAGCTGGCGAAGTGTTGACAATGGAAAATATAAAAGTGATTCGTCCAGGATTTGGTCTAGACCCAAAATACTATGATCTACTTTTAGGAAAGCAAATAAAAAGAGATTTACAAATTGGAACTCCTTTAAGCTGGGAGAAGTTATTGTAATAATGTTTGAATAATATTTAAACATTAACCCAGATTTCGAGAGCCCTGCAATACGCATACAGTTTCTGTGGAAAACCCCAGTACCCGGCCCAGAACCTAGTACTGGGTTTGTTGTATAATGGAAAAAAGAAAAAGCGCGTAGCATGGATTTGTTAAGTGTTGGGAGGGATACAGGATGAATAAATACGTAAACACGACGCAGAAATCAAGCAGAATAAGTATATATAAAGGCCGTTATAAGTTTAAAAGGAAAGCTGTCGTAGCAGGCTTCGTGATAATTTTTGCTTTGTTTGGCATTCTTTTTTCATTGCAAAATACAGCAGATCCTTCTAAGCAAGGACAGTTACAGGCCTTCGTCGATTTATTTGCAGTGACAGTTTATGCCGCGGACGGTAATCCTATTGTGGTGAAGCCGAATGTGCAGTTCCTAATGGGAGATTATCGGATGACCAATAGCCGTGCACCAGGGTTCCCCATGTTAATTACAGCTGTAGGATCGAATGAGATTCAGGTGAGTGTCACAGAGGGGAGTTTGCTTATGTGGAATCCGCCTGACTATCATGTATATAACAAAGGGCAAAAGCTGGCTATAGAAACTGGAGATACAATTTATTGGTCACCTCTGGAGTATAGGTCTGAGGATTGTCAAATCACGCTGATCGCTTATAAAAATAATCAAGTGGTCGGGACTGCTACAATAGAGGTTGATTCAGACGATGCAGGTGTTTATACAGGGAAGTTGCTGGAGGGAAAATAGTAGGAGAATTATGTGCTTGGAATCGCAACTGCTCGTATTTTGCGCTAAAATAGTAGGAGTAGCTCAACGAGAATCGAAAACGAATGAGATGGAGGAAGAAAAGTTATGAAAGAGTTTGATGTTATGCTGGAGAAATATGCAAATTTGGTTGTGAAAGTTGGAGTTAATATCCAGCCTGGCCAAGTGCTGATGATCTATGCACCCTTGGAAACGGTAGAGCTTACCCGCCTGATTGTCGGCAAGGCTTATGAAGCAGGCGCCAAATATGTAATAGTGGAGTGGGAGGACGAGGTCGTTACTCGCATTCGTTACGAGAAAGCGCCAGAGGACTCTTTTGGTTATTATCCACAGTGGCAGGCAGATATGCTGGTGCAGTTCGCCGAAGAGCATGGAGCTGTTTTACATATTAAAGTACCAGACCCTGAGTTGTTTCAAGGGATTGATTCCTCCAAAGTATCAACAGCAGTTAAAGCTGCTGCCGTAGCACGCAAGGATTACCAAGGTTATACACGGAATAATAAGATCAGCTGGTCGCTCATCAAGGCTCCAACACGTGCTTGGGCTAACAAGGTATTTAGTGATCTCCCGGAAGGTGAGCGGGTAGATGCAATGTGGGAAGCTGTATTCCAGATGAACCGCGTAGGCAGTGAAGATCCAGTAGCAGCCTGGCGTGAGCATATCGGCCATCTGAAAGAAAGTCAGGACCGCATGAACGCTAAACGTTATAAGAGCCTGCATTACCGTGCGCCAGGAACGGATCTGCATGTGGAGATGCCAGAAGGCCATTTATGGCGTGGAGGCGGGGGCGAGAATGCGAGTGGAGTCTATTTTGTAGCAAATATGCCTACCGAAGAGATCTATACTATGCCACACCGCACTGGGGTTAACGGTACAGTCAGCAGCACGCTTCCCCTTAATTTGAACGGACGATTGGTGGACGGTATTTCGCTTACTTTTAAGGATGGGAAGGTAGTCTCCTATGACGCTGAATCCGGCCGTGAGCATTTAACGTCACTACTGGAAACGGATGAGGGAGCTTCTTACCTTGGTGAGATGGCATTGGTGCAGCATGATTCGCCGATCTCGCGTCTAAATCGCGTATTCTATAATACCGGGATTGATGAGAATGCCTCCTGCCATTTCGCGCTCGGCAGCGCCTATCCGGTCAACATCGAAGGTGGAACGAGTCTAACCAGCGAAGAACTACTGGAACGAGGTGCGAACGTTAGCTTGACACATGTTGATTTCATGATTGGCTCTGCTGAACTTGATATTGATGGTGAACTGGCAGATGGAACGATTGAACCCGTCTTCCGCAAAGGCAATTGGGTGTTGTAGGGATTAGCCCAAATAAAAATGAGCGAGTGGGTTACTAATGGATATTGAAAAACAGCGCTTAAGCATCGAAGCGGCACGGCTCTATTATCAATCTGATTATAGTCAGCAGCAGATTGCTGACCGATTGGGCTTATCTCGACCTACGGTCTCCAGATTATTACAGCATGCGAAAGATGAAGGTTATGTGAGAATTGAGATTATTGACCCTAGTGAGGACTTGGATATTCTAGCCAGTGAACTGAAGAAGCAATACCAATTAGACACGGTGCAGTTATGTTATTCACCACTCAACGAATATGAAGAAATTAAGAAGCATATCAGCAAAAAAGCGGCTGAATTTATTCATGAGACTGTGCAGGATGGCGATATCATCGGTGTTACGTGGGGCACAACCATGCATGCGGTTGCGATCAATTTACAATCTAAATCAGTGAAAGGTGTGGAGGTGGTCCAATTAAAAGGAGGCGTCAGCCATTCTCAAGTGAATACGTATGCGGCTGAAATTGTGAATTTATTTGCAGTTGCCTTTCAAACCATGGCCCGCTATTTACCTTTACCTGTTATTTTTGATAGTGTCGAGGTGAAAAAAATGGTCGAGGAAGACCGGCATATTGGGCGAATTATTGAATTGGGCAAACAAGCCAATATCGCTGTGTTTACAGTGGGGACTGTAAAAGAAGACGCATTGCTGTTCCGTCTGGGCTATTTTAATAAAGAAGAACAGGAGTTGCTTGGACGTACCGGCGCAGGGGATATTTGCTCACGGTTTTTCGACGCACAAGGGAAAGTCTGTAGTGAAGAAATCAATAATCGTACCGTAGGTATTGATCTTTCTGAGTTGAGTAAAAAAGAAAAATCCATTCTTGTCGCGGGGGGTCAGCGTAAAATCGAAGCGATTCATGCTGCGCTCGCAGGAAAGTATGCGAATATATTAATTACAGATCTGTTTACGGCACAAGCTTTATTAAGATAAGCAGAGTTGTGATTCCACCTAACCTAAGACGAAATAAGAGCCTTCAACGCCATTTATAATGGTTTTGAAGGTTTTTTTTGTGAATACATGGGAGTGCCATGAACATAATTTCATTAATGATTTTACAAATGTTCAATCGCATGTTATTGTGAACATGCACCAAAGAGATTTGTATAAGAGAAAGGTGACGTGACGAAATTGAATTTATCCTCTCTAATTGATCACACGCTTTTACGCGCAGACGCAACTAAAGCTGAGATCACAATATTAACCGAAGAAGCAAAAAAATATGAATTTGCATCCGTATGTGTGAATCCAACATGGGTATCCTACGCAGCAGAGCAGTTGATGAATAGCAAAGTAAAGGTGTGCACAGTGATCGGGTTTCCACTTGGAGCCAACACTAGCGCAACCAAAGCTTTTGAAGCAAAGAATGCCATTGAAGGCGGAGCAACAGAGGTAGATGTGGTCATTAACATCGCTGCTTTGAAAGACGGAGATTACGATTGTGTTGTACAAGATATTAAAGGTGTGGTTGATGCCGCAACGGGTAAAGCACTTGTAAAAGTAATTATTGAAGCTTGTCTATTGACACTAGAAGAGAAGAAATTGGCTTGCCAATTATCCGTTAAAGCTGGGGCGGAATTTGTTAAGACATCGACGGGATTCTCGACGGGAGGTGCAACTGCTGAGGATGTGGCTCTGATGCGTCAAGTGGTTGGTGACAAGATTGGCGTCAAAGCTTCGGGAGGTATTCGTAATCTTGAAGATATGGAACGAATGATTGCCGCAGGTGCGTCCAGAATTGGGGCCAGTTCAGGCGTGAAAATCATGGAAGGCCAGTCATCCACGTCGTCGTACTAATTAGGCTTGAATATCGGTGCTGCTCCAACATGGAGTAGCACTACAGGGGGATAACGATGAAAGAACAATTGATTAAAGAAGCCATAGATGCCCGTAAGCATGCTCATATCCCTTATTCCCATTTTGCTGTTGGCGCAGCGGTATTGACCGGTAGTAAGACCATTTACAAAGGTTGTAATATTGAGAACGCTTCCTATGGATTATCGAATTGTGCAGAGCGGACTGCTATTTTCAAAGCGGTTTCCGAAGGGGAACATGTGATTGAAGCCATTGCCGTGGTAGCAGATACGGAAGGACCTGTTTCTCCATGTGGTGCCTGTCGTCAAGTATTAGCAGAATTCTGCGATGAGAATACAAAGATATATTTAACTAATCTTCATGGAAACACAGAGGAATGGACAATGGAACAGCTGTTGCCAGGAGCCTTTCGTTCTACGGATCTGACCTGACTACATGAGTTATTATCCCAACATTATGTAAGCGTTCTATATTATTCATTACATTAGAATCCAATTGATTATTAGGAGAAATACAATGAAATATTTAATTACAGTACTAGGCCTGCTTATTGTTTTTGGACTTTCTTACCTTGCCAGCAACAATAAAAGGAAGATTCGCTATCGACCCTTGATCATCATGATTATCTTGCAGGTTATTTTAGCCGCTGTATTATTAAATACATTTGTGGGAGCTTACTTAATACAAGGTGTTTCTAGCACGTTTGAGGATTTATTGGGTTACGCGGCTACTGGCGTTGATTTTGTATTTGGTGGGGTCCTCAACGAAGGGCAATTCTCATTCTTTATATCGGTGCTACTGCCGATCGTATTTATTTCAGCTCTGATTGGAATTTTACAGTATATCAAAGTGTTACCGTTTATTATTAAATATATTGGTCTAGTGCTAAGCAAGGTGAATGGAATGGGCCAATTGGAGTCGTATAATGCGGTTGCTTCAGCAGTGCTGGGCCAATCTGAGGTCTTCATTTCCGTCAAAAAACAAATGGGATTGCTCCCGAAACATCGTCTGTATACATTATGTGCTTCGGCCATGTCTACCGTATCCATGTCAATTGTGGGATCATACATGCAAATTCTAGAGCCCAAGTATGTCGTAACCGCGCTTGTACTTAACTTGTTCGGCGGGTTTATCATTACTTCTATTCTAAACCCTTATATCGTTGATAAAGATGAGGATATTCTAGAGGTACAGGAAGAAGAGAAGCAATCCTTTTTTGAGATGCTCGGGGAATATATCATGGATGGCTTCAAAGTAGCCATTGTGGTGGCAGCCATGTTGATTGGTTTCGTAGCCTTAATAGCGATGATAAACGGGCTGTTTAGCGGGATCTTCGGCGTATCTTTTCAACAATTACTTGGTTACCTATTTGCACCTTTCGCTTTTATTATGGGTGTTCCTTGGAAAGAAGCAGTTGAAGCAGGAAGTATTATGGCGACTAAAATGGTCTCGAATGAATTCGTGGCTATGCTTGAGCTTAGTAAGCATTCCAACCTATCCAACCGTACTCTGGGTATTGTGTCCATCTTCTTAGTCTCGTTTGCGAATTTCTCGTCCATCGGGATTATCGCTGGTGCGGTAAAAGGTCTGAATGAGAAGCAAGGGAATGTAGTCGCTCGCTTTGGTCTAAAATTACTTTATGGGGCAACATTAGTAAGTGTTCTATCGGCAATCGTGGCTGGACTATTCATTAAATAGTTTTTAAACTTAATCTAAAATAACGATTGTAAAGGGAGAGTTTATATGAGCGTTCATATTGGAGCTAAAGAAGGAGAAATTGCTAAAACGGTATTATTACCTGGAGATCCATTGCGAGCTAAATTTATTGCGGAGACTTATCTGGAAGATGTGATTTGCTACAATCAGGTTCGAGGGATGTTAGGGTTTACCGGTACCTATCAAGGCCAGCGAATATCTGTGCAAGGCACGGGTATGGGAGTTCCTTCCATCAGTATTTACGTCAATGAATTAATCCGGGAATATGGTGTGGAGAACTTAGTGCGTGTGGGTACTTGTGGCGCAATGCAGGAGGGTGTCCATGTTCGTGAAGTTATTCTGGCCCAAGCGGCATGCACCGATTCCAGCGTAAACCGCCATGTTTTTGGTGGTTATGATTATGCACCGATTGCCAGCTTCACACTACTAAAGGCCGCATATGAACGTGGTCTGGCTAAAGGCTTAAAGATGCATGTAGGGAATATTTTCTGTTCAGATACTTTCTATCGAGATGACAAATCCATTGTTCAAAAGCTAATGGATCACGGTGTCCTGGGCGTCGAAATGGAAACAACCGCCTTATACACATTGGCAGCAAAGTATGCTGTTAATGCCCTGACTATTTTAACCGTAAGTGATCACTTATTGACTGGGGAAGAGACGACAGCGGAAGAACGGCAAAGCACATTCAACGACATGATGGAAGTAGCACTTGATACAGTGGCTTCCCTATAATTTCATATAATGAAAAAGGCTTTATCTAAAAATCAGAGGTTGAGTAAACGTGCGGATGGAGCGGAGGGAAGTAAGAACCCTCCGAATCGTAGCGGCACTACTCACAACAGGTCAACCGCTGATTTTGGCTTTGAGCCATAAAAAATAGAGAACAACGAGGAGAAGTTAAGGATGAGAATGGTAGATCTTATTGCGAAAAAACGGGATGGACAAGAATTGCTGACAGAGGAAATTAACTTCATTATAGAAGGATATACGAAAGATGAGATTCCGGATTATCAGATGAGTGCATTGGCGATGGCGATCTATTTCCAGGATATGAATGAGCGTGAACGGGCTGACCTGACGATGGCAATAGTGAATTCTGGGGATACGATTGATCTGTCGGACATTGAAGGTGTGAAAGTGGACAAACACTCAACAGGCGGGGTAGGCGACACTACAACCCTTGTCTTAGCACCACTTGTAGCTGCACTGGATATTCCAGTGGCGAAGATGTCCGGTCGGGGACTGGGTCACACTGGGGGAACGATTGATAAATTAGAGGCTATTGCCGGGTTCCACGTGGAGATTAGTAAAGAAGAATTCGTGAATTTGGTGAATAAGGATAAAATTGCAGTCATCGGCCAGTCTGGCAACCTTACACCTGCAGATAAGAAGTTGTATGCACTGCGTGACGTTACTGCAACCGTCAATTCGATACCACTGATTGCTAGCTCTATTATGAGCAAGAAAATTGCTGCTGGTGCTGATGCGATTGTCCTCGATGTGAAGACAGGCGCTGGCGCATTTATGAAGACCGTGGAAGATGCCAAGGAATTGGCACATGCTATGGTAAGCATAGGAAATAACGTGGGTCGCAAGACCATGGCCGTCATATCTGACATGAGCCAGCCACTTGGTTTTGCTATTGGGAATTCGCTTGAAGTGAAAGAGGCCATTGATACCTTACAAGGAAAAGGTCCCAAAGATTTGGAGCAGCTGTGCCTGGCACTGGGCAGTCAAATGGTATTCTTAGCGAATAAAGCAAGTTCACTGGAAGAAGCCGAAGCTATGTTAAAGGAAGTTATGACAAATGGCAAGGCTCTGACTAAATTCAAAGAATTTATTGCGAACCAAGGTGGCGATCCATCAGTAGTGGATCATCCGGAGAAATTGCCACAAGCGTCATACCTAATTGAAGTACCTGCCAAGCAAGACGGCGTTGTAGCTGAAATTGTAGCTGATGAAATTGGCACCGCTGCGATGTTGTTGGGCGCTGGACGGGCGACGAAGGAATCGACAATTGATCTAGCCGTGGGTCTTATGCTGAACAAAAAAGTGGGCGATTCCGTAAAAGTCGGAGAATCTCTAGTAACGATTCATGCTAACCGAGAAAATGTGAATGACGTTATAGCGAAAATATATGAGAATATTCGGATTGGCGACCATTCAGAACCACCAGTTCTGATCTATGGTATCGTCACGGAATAACAAACAAAATGTAGAGAATGGAGATACGTAAGTGTTTTATGCTTCGATAATTATGTTTTTTGGTTATTTTCTAATTAATGGTATTTTCGCCTTTCAGACTAAATATGTGGGAGCCTCATTGGGAGACACGTTAAAGTACCAGCTGTATATATTGCCGATTGTTTTTCTTGCTAATGTCCTGTTGGGCCTTGGAATTAAATATGGATATAAATATTTGGGCAGTAATACATTAGTGGTCTCCAGCTCTAAACTTCTGGATATTGTGTCATTACTCGTCATTTCATTTATATTCTTCTCCGAAGTTCCAAGCTGGAAAACACTTGTAGGCTTAGTGTTGGTTGTGAGTGGGATTGTTGTTACTAAGCTATGAAGCCTCTTATAGAGGAAGTATAAAACGAATTAAATACAAATAGCCTGCTGTATCCCAGCGGGCTATTTGTCTATATATGCGAGTTGCGAATGCTGAGATCCATTGGAGTTCAATTCTTAATCTATTTTCTCAAAAGAGCATACTCCAACTGACAATCGAAGGGTTCTAGCTCCACATGATGTTCATTTACCTCTAAAGCATCCACACAACCCATCGATCGGTAAAAAGCCTGTGTCTCCTTCGATGAATGCGCTGAGATATACAATTTCGAGGCTCCCCACTGTTCTGCTTGCTCTACACACATATCAAACAACTTTCTTCCCAGCCCGAGATGGCGAAATTCATGTGAAACATGAAGCTGCATTAAATCCGCATACTGCTGCTCGCTGCCAAACAAATCACGCAATAGTGACGCAAAGGCGATGACTTCCCCGTTGTATTCCGCACAAATCACACGGCCGCCATTGCTAAGACAGAAATGAAAATTCTCTGCGATAATCTCATCCTTCGTTGACTGATCCCAATTGTCAATAAAGGGCATCCAAACTAATTTTCTTTCTCCCTCAACGGTTCTCCAGACATAGGATACCTCTTGATAACGGTTGAAAGAATCTAATAATCCTTGCTTCAAGTCACTGATAGACAAGGATATAAACCTTAGATTATGTATATTAAACATTGTATTATCTCCTTTAGCGATTACTGATGAGCAATAATAGGAAGCAGGATCAGTCTCGTGACAAACAGATACCAACTTATTATAAAATAACCGTAGAACGATTTAAACTATATCGGGAGAAGAAGGCTTTTCGATAGTGAAGAAGAATAATAAATGGAAATATTAATAGAAAGGATACTATTATGAGTGTATCAAATGAAAGCCTTATTGGAGATTTGATCTATGTTATTGAAGGTTATATTGCTCAAACTAAAATCGATAGTGAAGGAAGCCTTGAAATAGAAAACTCCATTGAATTGGGGGTTGGAGAAGCGGTTATTTATCAAGATTGGTACTATGATAAGCGAGATGATAATATTTCGATAATGATTAAATACAAACGAACTGACAATGAGGAATGTTGGAGTGCTATTGAAACTTATTTTGTCACAGAAGACGTTTGGATAGGATTAAAGAATTATTTTACTGAGGGGAAGTAGAAGGATCATTGCGTCTGTTTAGAATTTGTATACAACAAAAGCTCTTCATATACAGTCTAATTATCTACAATCAGAATTGAAAGCGGGTGAGGGAGAAGTGGTTGATTTAAATGAGGTATTGACAGAAGTATATGATTTATATCCAAGAGGGATTTCTCAAAACGACGCAAAATATAAAACGTTTATTGAATTTATGGAAGAAGGTTCACTAGAAAAGATATACCAAGATATTATTGAAATATTAAAAAATTATGAAGTGTTAAACTGGTCAAAAGTAGAGGAATATCCGTGTTACGAGTTTGTAATATTACTTCATAAGAATCAGTTGATCTTAGATGATGATATTGATTTAATGCGAAGTTTGAATGGAGTAAGAGAGGATTTACTGCTTTATATTAGTTATATTTCTAATTATTATTGTTACTATATAAGGGAGACTACTTACTCAGAGGATATAGATCAGTGGAGTTTTAAAAAAATAGGATTAAGTGAAAAACCAGAAATTGCGGATTTAATTAATAAATTAAATGCTTATTTAGAACAAATGAAT
This sequence comes from Paenibacillus monticola, assembly GCF_009664975.1. Classification (GTDB taxonomy): domain Bacteria; phylum Bacillota; class Bacilli; order Paenibacillales; family Paenibacillaceae; genus Paenibacillus_AQ; species Paenibacillus_AQ monticola. Next base: position 96,197 of record NZ_WJXB01000002.1, on the reverse strand, counting down.
TATAGAATGTTATCTAATGATATTTTGTCGCATAAAGTACCAGATGTTGATTTAGAACTTATTCCTTATGGTGAAGTCACTATATTTCATTGCTTATTTACTGACTTATTAGACTTTATAATTGATAGTAAGGAGTTGTCATCCTAATTGGAACATCCCTATAAACATTTTGCGAATAGTCAGTTGTGGAAGATCCTCTCTGCGGGTATTGAGGACTTAGTTAGAAATGAAGATATAGTAGAAAAAATAGCGAGAAACTACATAGTTGGGTACCTTGCGAGATTTTGCACGATCAAAAACATATAAACTGAATGTGAAGCTACCACCCAGACCCGAAAGATAGACACTTTAGAATGCTTGTCATTTCAAAAAACGTGACAAACGGATGCTCACACCATATTTTTTGTTTTCAAAATCCGCCCATAAATCTCAATAGCAAGGGCACGTGAGCTCTTAAGATCTACAATGGCTTCTGGCCGGGCGAGATGGATCTCCTTGTTGGACAGATGTGCAAGCTCGGGCATCCAGCGCCGGAGATAGGTTCCATCTGGATCATGAGTCTGGGATTGGGTCACTGGATTCATTACTCGAAAGTAAGGAGAAGCGTCAAAGCCGAGTGATGAGCTCCAGAGCCAGCCGCCGCGGTTCAGTATATTGTCGTAATCGCTTAGCTTCAAGCGGAAATAGCGTTCGCCATACATAAACGGACATCCAAGATTTTTGGTTAAAAACATAGCCGTAATCATCCGCAGCCGGTTAGGCATCCAGCCGGTTTCGTTCAGCTGCCGCATGGCCGCATCGATGATCGGCACCCCGGTGCATCCCTCAGCCCATACTTGGAAGTGCTCCGTACTTAGCTCAGATTGATCGAACACGTTCTCATAACGGAAGAAGTTTGGATCTAACCGGGCTTGGTAAATATAGAAATCACGCCAGGCCAGCTGCCGCAGCCAAGTCTCGGTATCGCCATCCATGCTCATCAACTGTTCATATATTGTTCTTACAGATAGGGCACCCGCATTCAGATGATGGCTAATTCGGCTGGTACCTTCCTTGGCATATTGGTCACGACTAATCGAATAACCGTTCAACTGCTCACTAAGAAAATGGTCTAGCGTATGCATCAGCACCCCGTACTCATCATCTGCTTCCAGTGAATTACGCATATCCTCAAGCTGCTTATTTATTTCTTCCGGTGGGAGGAAGGAATCCAGAAGGCCAGGAGTCAATTCAACCGTTTCTAATTCTTCAAGAGTTGCGGAATATGAGGGATGAAATCGTTCAGTGACATAGGTTCGCCAGCGCCTATAAAAGGGGGTGAATACCTTGTAGGGCTCTGTCCGCCCGCTCCAGTCTACAAAATCTTGCAGATCCACAAGTGTTGCTTCGTCATAGCTAGTTAGTTTTACTTTGAGTGAATCGGCAAGCTTATGAATTTCAAGATCACGCTTTAGGGCATAAGGGGTATAGTCCGCATGATACAGGATCTCCTTGATCGGATACTTAAGGAGCAGTTGGTTAACCACAACGGCTGGCTCTCCGTACAAGACATGCAGCTGTTTGCCCAGACGCGAATATTGCTTCTGCAGCCTAGCAACATGTTGGAGGAAATTAACTCCGCTATGTTCTAGATTTCGTTCATTCCGCAACAGGAAAGGATCGAGTATAAGGACATGCAGGCTGGAACACTGCGCTGAGCGGATGGCGTCCAGAGCAGGGAGGTTATGTATGCGTAAATCTTTACGGTGGATGAAAAGAATCATGGCTGTCAACTTCTTTCAGAGATGAATGTGTTTAACTAACACTATCCCTGAGTTATAAAGCTGTTTCCTCACAATTCAACCTCCCTTCGGCCCTAAACTACTTAGCTTCTGCAAATATGGCTATGACAAGAATGGATATATCACAACGGTAACTGAAACTTTGTATAGTGGGGCAGTTCAAGCGACGAGCTATGTGTACGATGCTTTGAAATTTGAAATGTCTGACCAAAGTCCCCCGTCCTATGTGTTTATACAAAAAATCGGGATGAAAGATACATAACAGAGGTAGTAAATATTAACCGTTTCGTTTCATGATCCTTTGTCGCATTCATTAACTACATTGGAAAAAAGCCATCATGATGAAAGATGGCTTTTTTGACGTGAATCGATATATTAATGATTTAACATATTGAATAAGCGTACCATGGTAACAATTGTTTGCTCATGCGAGTATTTTCCCTGTCAAATTGGGTGGCAGATGCCTCTTAATTGAAAGAAATGGTGAAGGATAAGGGAGTGATTGTCGTGGACCCTGATACACGTTCTACTACAGTAACCAGGGTGCCGGGTTGATAGTAGCCTGAACCGCCGTTATAATAAGTGCCGCTTACGGTTGATGTACCTAGGTCGATTGTCGTATTATTGTAGCTCCAGTAGTAGTGTATTTGAAGTGAATTTACTGCGGATGTCGAGAGTTTCACGCTTGTTCCGGTCGTTTTGGCGTTAGGGAGAATGAAGGAATATGCAGTTTCACCCTCGGCAATCGTACGGGTATAGTTGCCTCCATAGCTTACGATGGCAGGATTAGCCGATGCGGTCAGGCCAAACATCATAGATATGCCCATAATCATGATAAATGCTAGGGTACTCATTTTTTTCATGGATTGCCCATCCTCTCAAATAAAATATATGAAAAATTAACCAGATGCAAACTAAAAACCTTTCGAAACGAATAGAGCTGCCCCTCCTTTCGCAATGTTAACGTTTACATTTCCACCATACTATATACCAATAAATTACATATGTAAATAGTGGATTAAATGGAAGGTAATAAATACAATTTATGATAGTAAGCATGTTTGGAGAAATGATATATTGTATCCTGTAAAATATCGGATATCGATTTACTATTAATTTCTTTAGGTGAAGTCACTGTATTTCATTGCGTATTTTATGACTATATTTTACTTTACAATTACATCCTAATTGGAACATTTCTATAAACAATTTGAAAATAGTCAGTTATGGAAGATCCTCTCTGCGGGTATTGAGGACTTAGTTAGAAATGAAGATATAGTCGAAAAAACAGCGAGAAACTACATAGTTGGGTACCTTTGCGAGATTTTGCACGATCAAAAACATTTAAAATGAATGTGAATTTGAAGCTGCTACCCAGACGAAAGAAAGGCACTTTACAAAAAAGCGCCTATTTTTTTGGTTTCTTTTGTTTTCAAAATCCGCCCATAAGTCTCAATAGCAAGGGCACGTGAGCTTTTTAAATCTACAATGGCCTCTGGCCGGGCGAGATGGATTTCTTTGTTGGATAGATGTGCAAGCTCTGGCATCCAGCGCCGGAGATAGGTGCCATCTGGATCATGAGTCTGGGATTGGGTTACTGGATTCATTACTCGAAAGTAAGGAGAAGCGTCAAAGCCGAGTGAAGAGCTCCAGAGCCAGCCGCCGCGGTTCAGTACATTGTCGTAATCGCTTAGCTTCAAGCGGAAATAGCGTTCGCCATAAATAAACGGACAACCAAGATTTTTGGTTAAAAACATGGCCGTAATCATCCGTAGCCGGTTAGGCATCCAGCCGGTTTGGTTCAGTTGCCGCATGGCCGCATCGATGATCGGCACCCCGGTGCATCCCTCAGCCCATACTTGGAAGTGCTCCGTACTTAGCTCAGATTGATCGAACACGTTCTCATAACGGAAGAAGTTTGGATCTAACCGGGCTTGGTAAATATAGAAATCACGCCAGGCCAGCTGCCGCAGCCAAGTCTCGGTATCGCCATCCATGCTCATCAACTGTTCATATATTGTTCTTACAGATAGGGAACCCGCATTCAGATGATGGCTAATTCGGCTGGTACCTTCCTTGGCATATTGGTCATGACTAATCGAATAACCGTTCAACCGCTCACTAAGAAAATGGTCTAGCGTATGCATCAGCACCCCGTACTCATCATCTGCTTCCAGTGAATTACGCATATCCTCAAGCTGCTTATTTATTTCTTCCGGTGGGAGGAAGGATTCCAGAAGGTCTGGAGCCAATTCAACCGTTTCTAGTTCTTCGAGAGTTGCAGAATAAGAGGGCCGAAATCGCTCATTGATATAGGTTCGCCAGCGTCGGTAAAAGGGAGTGAATACTTTATACGGTTCAGTCCGCCCGCTCCAGTCTACAAAATCTTGCAGATCAGCAAGTGTTGCTTCGTCATAGCTCGTTAGCTTTACTTTGAGTGAGTCGGCAAGCTTTTGAAGTTCAAGATCACGCTTCAGAGCATAAGGAGTATAGTCTGCATGATACAGGATCTCCTGGATCGGATGCTTAAGGAGTAGTTGGTTAACCACAACGGCTGGTTCTCCGTACATGATATGGAGCTGTTTGCCCAGACGCGAATATTGCTTCTGCAGCCTAGCAACATGTTGGAGGAAATTAACTCCGCTATGTTCTAGATTTCGTTCATTCCGCAACAGGAAAGGATCGAGTATAAGGACATGCAGGCTCGAACACTGGGCTGAGCGGATGGCATCCAGAGCAGGGAGATTATGAATGCGTAAATCTTTACGATGGATGAAAAGAATCATGGCTGCCAACTTCTTTCAGGAATGAATGTGAGAATGTATTCAATTGATGCTAACCTGAATTATAAAGCAAATGTGGAGTAGAAGGCGGAAAATTGTTTGATTCTATATATGGCCCACTTCTTTAATTCTATTCGCTAAAATAGTTTAGGCACATAGCATCACGTACCTCTGTCATCGTTTCTTGGGCGATTTCCCGGGCATGGTGAGTCCCGCTCATCAGGATGTCAGCAACAACCTTTGGCCTAGCGGCATAATAAGAGCGGCGTTCCCGCATAGGGGCTATCAATTCATCCAGAGCTGTGGTGATGAATTGTTTACATGCCGAACAACCCAAACTACCTTGTTCACAATATTCACGAATCTCAAGGGATTCAGTGGAGCGAAAGGCACAATGATAAGCAAAAATAGGGCAAATATCCGGGTGTCCGGGATCATTTTTATGAATGCGGGCCGGATCTGTTTTCGCTCTTCTTATTTTATAGGCAATTTCTTCAGTTGAAGAATCCAACTCGATCGTATTGCCAAGACTTTTACTCATTTTAGCATTACCATCAGTACCCACTAGCCGGGGAGTATCGCTTATAAGTGCATGTGGTACCTTAAAAACAGGTCTGTATAGTTCGTTGAATCTGCGTACGATTTTGCGCGCCAACTCCAGATGAGGCAGCTGATCTTCACCAACGGGGATGATAGTCGCCTTACAAAAGGTTATATCGGCTGCTTGACTGACCGGGTATCCCAGGAACCCATAGTACAGATCATCAATTTTAGAATTTTTAGATTCCGCTTTTATTGTGGGGTTATGCCGCAAGGAATTCACGGTGACAAACATTGAGAATAATACGGTCAGCTCGGCAATTTCTGGGATCATAGATTGGATGAAAATTGTTGCTTTATTTGGGTTAATGCCCACAGATAAATAATCTAAAGCGACTTCATATAAATTATTGCGAATCAACTCTGGTTTCTCAAAATGGGTAGTGAGTGCTTGAACATCGGCCAGAAAAACAAATGTATCATATTGCTCCTGTAACCTAACCCGATTCTGCAAGCTGCCGACGTAATGGCCAAGGTGAAGTTTTCCAGTAACCCGATCTCCAGTCAGAACTCGTTCGTTTATCATATAACATCCTCCTAATTTTGTTGATAGTCGTCATTAACTGTATCTGCCAAATCAGTCGCCAATACCAACCATCGTCCATGGCCATCACCTCCTTAAAATAACAAAAAAACCCCGTCCAATAAGGACGAAGTTGTCGTGGTACCACCTTAAATGATCGCAGAGTGCAGGCTGCGCAGCCTTTCGATCTTCTCTTAACGATACGGAGAAATTTATGATCTTCTCGATAACGTTCCCTTGATAACGGCGGGAATCCCGGCTTTACCTACTCACCTCTGAAGAGGGTTCGGACAAGCAACTCTGAAGGCCATTCAATCAAACGTTGGACACCAGTGTCACAGCAATCACCGGCTCTCTGTAGTCCATTCCCGTAAGTCTACTTACCCTTCGTCTTTGTTGTTACTGATATAGGGAGAATATTACTACTTTGAGATAAAACGGTCAATGAGAAAGTACTCAAATAAAATATCACAACTCAAACTCCATCAAATCACGCCCCATAGTAATGGGACCTTCATAAATCTCCTGCATGCCTTGACTATATTCGGCTTCTGCTTCAACCGTTTCTTCCGGCGCGGGAATGTGATGGGTGAGCACCAGATGTTTAACTCCAGCTTGACGGGCCATTTCAGCTACTTCGAGAGTTGTGGAGTGATATTTGGCTGGGTTGGAAAGGGAGGCAGCTTGATCCGGGAATTTCTCAATTAAGGTATCCAGCCATTTCTTATTGTAGGATTCATGAACTAGGAGATCGATCCCCTCGCTGTATTTAACCATGTTGTCCACGGGTATGGTATCCCCGGAAATGACCACCGCTTTCCCATTGTACTCAAACCTATAGGCGATCGCCGGGTAGACGGGCTTATGATCGACTTCAAAAGCTGTAATCTTGATGCCCTCGTGCTCATAAATAACGCCTTCATTGTTTTCAAAATAGTGGATATTAGCCCCTTCGTCAGCAGAAAGGTTATAGTTGATTCGCAGATTGACATCGAAATCGAAGGCCAAGCGCATTTTGCCGATAATCTCCTTAGTGGTTGTAGGTCCATAAACATTCATTGGCGTTGAACGCCCTTGAAACACCTGGTTGGCATTGACATGGGTGCGCCAGCTGGAGATGAATACATCGAAGAATCCCGAGTTATGATCGCTGTGATGGTGGGTGAACAGGATATCTGAGATCCGCTGCGGCATGACGCCCGCCTTAATGAGCTGATCGACGGTAGCGCCACCGCAGTCCACTAAGAAGGTTTTGTCTCCAGCTAGAACGACAACGCCCGCTTTGGCTCGACCCTGGAAAGCCCTTGGTGTGCCCGTACCTAATAGAATAACCTTTAAATTCGCATGGAAGTCCGGTAATTGTTTGATCTGATCTTGTATTTGCATGTATGAAGACCCCTTTATTTGTTCTGTTTCACTTCATCTAATAGCGATAAATCGATAAACTTGCTTAAATCCAGCTCATCCTCTTTAATATCCTTGATATATCCAGCGTCAAAAGACACCTTAGCCATGGTCTTGATGACCTCCAGATCTACCTCATCCGTTAGGTTCAAATGCTCAATGGCCCCTTTGATCAATTTGACATCCATACCTTTACCACTAAGCTCTTTAAGCTCTGCGCTAATTAATTCATAGGCCTCTGTGGGGTGTGTCTTAATAAAGTCAATTCCGTCCAGATTGGCCTGGATCGCTTTTTTGGCTAGATCACGATGTGCTTTCAGGAATTTGTCACTGGCTACTAGTAGGGTTAAGGGATAGTTGCCGTCATTCGGCGGGATTTTATCCCAATCGACCAAGACTTCGCCAGTGCCTTCCTCCACCATCTGCATTCCCCAAGGCTCTGGAATTAAGGTGGCATCGACTTCTTTTTGACGCATGGCGACCAAAGTGTCTGCGGGAGCACGGGAAATAATCTGTACGCCGGATGTATCCGTCGATACCTTCAAGCCTTCCTGTTGTAAAAGCAAGCGCAGCGAGATTTCGTTCGTGCTGCCTTTGGTGGGAATAGCTACTGTTTTGCCAACCAAGTCCTTCACCGAATGGATGCCTGCATCTTTACGGGCAATTAAGACCGCACCCCCGTTATTTGAACCGGAAATGATACGGAAGTTCTCACTTTTTAGAAATTGGTTGATTGCAGGTCCTGGACCCACAAAACCCAGATCTATCTGATTAGTTGCGATGGCGGTGGAGAAGTCTGAGCCATTGTCAAAGGCCGTGACTTCAATCTTCACATTAGCTCCGAAAGCATCCTGGAAATAGCCCTTCTGCAAGGCGATAAAACCCGGAGCATGGGTCACATTTTTCAAAAGCCCAATGTTAACCGTTAGACTTTCTGTTGTTGAAGCGTTCCCACCATTATTTCCGCAAGCTGAAAGGACCAATGTGAATAGTAAAACGATGACGAGCGATATTTTTCTCATAATAGTTCCCCTTTGAGTGGATGATTTCAATTTATTTTTTGGCTGAATATAAGCCGTAGCGGATCATAATACGATCTTCCAGCCTTTTGAAGCACAGATGATCTGACAGAGTGCCGATAACGGCGATGATAATAACAACACAGAGGATCGTTGCGGTATCACCTATACTGCGGCTGTCCTGTAGCGTCTGGCCCAAGCCGAGTCCTCTGGCAATCAGCTCACCAGCTGTAAGTGCGCGCCAAGCAAACGCCCAAGCTACGCGAACTCCGGTGATGAGATGTGGGAAAGCCGCAGGAAGCATCACTTGAAAAAACATCTTAAAACCGCTGCCCGTGCCCATCATCTGTGCCGCTCGTAAATGGATGGTGGAGATATTCATAATGCCAGTGCGACTGGCCATAGACATGGTCCAGGTTGCGCCGATGGTGGTGATGAAAATGACGGAGGTATCGTTCAGTCCGAACCAGATGATGGCGAAGGGCAGCCAGGCAATACTGGGAACCGTCTGCAGCGCAACCACCAAGAACCCAAAGGTTTCATCGAAGTAACGATAACGGGCAAACAAGAAACCCAACAGCGTTCCGATGCCAATCGCCAGCACAAACGAGATCAATAAGCGGCGCAGACTAGAAAGAGTGGCCTCCAGCAAATTCCCTTGCGTAAATCCATCGTAAAAGGCTTGATAGGTCTGCATGGGAGAGGGGAACTTCCAGCCCCATTGGAAAATTCGATAACCCAGCTCCCAAGCGATCACTAATATAATCAGAAATAGTATCCTTCTAAATGCTGTATTCATGATCGATCTCCCCTTGGACAACCTTATCCAGTTCATCTGTCAGAACTGCCAATATTCTAGTTTCGAGAGAATGGATCAAGGGATCATCAAGCGCATGCGGGCGGGCGGCCTGAACGGCGAACTCCTGTTTAATCCGGCCTGGTTGTGTGGACATGACCAACACTCGTTCAGATAATAGAATAGCCTCGCGAATATTGTGGGTGATAAACAAAATGGTTTTCCGTGTCTTCTGCCAGATCTCCTCCAGATCCTTTTGCAAAATATAACGGGTCTGCTCATCTAAGGCGGCAAAGGGCTCATCCATTAATAAAATCTCCGGGTCCATGACCAACGCTCTGGCGATGGCTACCCTTTGCTTCATCCCGCCGGACAGTTCATGCGGATACCGCTCCACAAACTTGCTTAAATGCACGGCTTTTATCTGCTCATAGGCTAGCTCATAACGGTCTTTTTTGGATAAGCCTCGCTGCTTTAAGCCAAAGGCAACATTGTCCAGTACAGTTAACCAAGGGAATAATCCATGCTCCTGAAAGACGACAACCCGGTCAGGTCCCGGGGATGTAATGCTCTGCCCGTTCACGGTAATCGAACCCTCGTACTGCGTCTCAAACCCGGCAATAAGGTTTAATAAGGTTGATTTGCCACAGCCGGAGGGACCTACCAATGATACAAATTCCCCACGTTGTACTTTGAAGGATACCTGATCCAATACAGTGTAGGTTTCTCCTTTTCGCTGCTTGAATGCTTTGCTGACCTTATTGATTTCGATCATGTGCTCACCTTCCTGCCTAAGAGCGCCTCTTTAAATATCTGTGAAAAAGCGACTTGGATGATAAATGATAATTTTCTTATTGTTGTAGTCAATAAGCGCTTTCTCACGCCATTTATTCAACGTTTCAGTGACCGTCTGTCTGCTGCAGCCAATCACATAAGAAATCTCTTCATGACTTAGCTGTAATTGCAGTTCGATCTGCTCGTCTTTCTGTGTGCCCATTTGGAACAAGAACCAAGCTAATCTCCACGCCACAGGCCGACTGATCAAAGTCTCAACCACATTTTGCGTCTGCAGCAGCCGATGCGCTCCGATAACCGCTAAGGAATAAGCGAACTCAGCGTTGCTCTTGGCTAGTTCCAGAAATATACGCCCTTCTAGTGTGATGATCTGACAATCGACCAAGCATTTGGCATAACGTTTGCGTTGGAGATTGGCCAGCAGCTCTGCATTCCCAAAGATCTCGCCAGCATAACGAAGGAAGAGGGTAATGCCTTGACCTTCTTGTGAGGATTGTGAAATCTTCACTAAGCCAGTGTCTACATAAAAGACGGCATTGGCTGGATCATTTTCTAAAAAGATGAATTCATTCTTTTTATAGGCTTTTGGAGTTCCATATTCGTGAAAGGCACGGAGAATGACCTCTTTAGTCCCATTCTTGTCTAAAAAATCGCTTGAATCATGGATTGAATCCATCCGTAGGTCACCTCTTATTAGGTAGAGTCTTGTGCCGTGTTTAATCATAGTAAACTTATGTGATATGTGTATATTAACACAAGATACAGGCAAAAAATGTCGTGTAGCTGACAAAAGGGAGAAATAATCGAGAATCCATTGACAAATACACAGTTATCCTATAGGATTTAAAAAACACAACTGACTGATCGATCAATCGGGAGGAGTAATATGAATTGCCTATGGATGAAAACAACGGAAACATAGATCGCAGAACACAGCTGATGCAAATAGCATTGGAGAAATTTGCCCGGAGCGGATACCATCAGACGAAAATATCTGACATCGTTCAGGAAGCGGGCGTAGCCCAAGGGACCTTTTATTGGCATTTTAAGAGTAAGGAAGCTATTGCGCTGGAGATTATAGAAATAGGCAAAGAACAGTTGCTGCAAGCGATCGCTCAAGGTTACCGTCAAGATCCAGGCGATATAGCGGACATGGTCCAAGCTTCTGAAGCTCTATTCCACCGGTTGTTCAATTTTGCCGCTGAGAACCGCCATCTCATGGAGATCCTCCTGATGGGGAATGGTGCCGATCAAACGATAAGGAACAGTATTTCCAACACCCGCAATGCGATGGAGCAAGCTTTTCGCCGTAATATCGAAAGAGCGATAGAGCTGAAGATGCTGCCTGAGGGAATAGAGGTTGAGCTTCGCGCTGCTTTATTGATGAGTATGTTTGACGGTTTGATCTCACGTTGGTTATTTGGCTCCGCAGAAATTCATACTAAGGTTGCGTTAGCATCTGCACAGCAATTAGCTAGTGAATTGGCTAGTTTTGAATTTTACGGACTGCTGGGAAGAATATAGATAAAGGGAGAGAAACAACATGATAAAAAAACGTAAATTTGCCGTGGTTACAATTACAGCTCTAGCAGTGTTCGGTCTGGTTCTGAGCGCTTGCGGAGGGAACTCCGACTCAGGATCAAAAGCCACGAATGAACTGGAACAAATCAAAGCAGCAGGTGTGATTAAGGTCGGTACCATGGGAACCTATCCGCCGTATACCTTTTTGAATGAACAGAAAGAAGTAGATGGCTTTGATCCCGATATCGCTAAGGAAATTGCCAAACGTCTTGGAGTGAAAGCAGAGTTCACGACTCAGGATTTCTCCGGGCTGATCCCAAGTCTGCAAGCAAAGAAATTCGACATCGTGATTAGCCAGGTTACGATAACGGATGAACGCAAGGCGCAAATCGATTTCACGGATTCTTATATCACGAACAATGTCAAAATAATCGTCAATACCAAAAACACAGATATCACGAAGTTGGAAGACTTCAAGGGCAAGACGATTGGGGTTGGGCTAGGAACGAACGATGAAACTTACCTGCGCACCGAAGTGCTGCCGAAAGTAGGTAATTTTGAGATCAAGACGTATGATGATGTTATTACCTCACTGAAGGATCTGGATGCAGGACGTATTGATGCTACCATTAATAATCTGTATGCCTTGAAGCCGATTGTCGACGAGAATGGCTTTCAGATTAAAGCGGTTGGCGAAGCGATCAAATCCGATATGGCGGGTGTAGCTCTTCGCAAAGATAATGTTGAGCTGCGGGACGCGATGAATAAAGCATTAGCGGATATGAAGGCTGACGGCACCTATGACACTCTTTTTCAGAAATGGTTCGATGAAACACCCGCAAAATAAATATGGGAGCGTGCGCCCTAAGGCGGGAAGGGGATAATAACCTATGCAACTCGTGTTCGATAACCTGCCCTTCTTGCTGAAGGGCGCTGGCTATACTTTATTATTGACGATAGTCTCCATGTTCTTCGGTCTGATCATCGGACTAGTGGTGGCTATCGCCCGGCTGAAAGGGAATCTGCCGATTCGGTGGATTGCCCGTTTCTATGTATCCATCATCCGTGGAACTCCGCTCTTAGTGCAGATAGTGATCATTTATTATGGACTTGTGGATTATGGAATTACGCTCGGCTCCCTGACAGCCGCCTATATTGCGCTTAGTGTGAATGCCGGGGCCTACTTGTCGGAGACGTTTCGTGGCGCTATCCTGTCAGTTCCGAAGGGACAGCTGGAGGCTGCGTATTCAACGGGAATGACGCCTTGGCAGGCGATGCGCAGGATTGTGTTGCCACAGGCCATGCGTATTGCTATACCCCCTATGGGGAATACATTTATTGGCATGCTTAAGGAGACCTCACTCGTTTCGGTCATCACGGTCAGCGAACTGTTGCGTCAAGCACAGCTGCTCATTGCCCAATACTATCAATATATGCCTTTTTATCTGGGGATTGGGATTATGTATTGGATCATGAGTACAGGGCTGGCCTTCATTCTGGAGCGGTTTGAACGGAGATTAGCCAAAGCTTACTGAACATGGAGATGACGTGAACATGATAACGACTACAGGCTTATCCAAGCATTTTCAAGATCTTGAAGTGCTGAAGAGCATTAATATACAAGTAGCTGCCAAAGATATTGTTGTCATCCTTGGCCCCAGCGGTTCAGGCAAAAGTACGCTGCTGCGCTGTCTGAATGGTCTGGAGGACATCTCAGGTGGCAGCTTTGAAGTGAATGGCATTGTGGTGGATGCTACAGCATCCAGACGAACCCGACAGCTGGCCACTCGGAATATCCGCAAGCAGAGCGGGATGGTGTTCCAGCAATTTAATCTGTATCCACACAAAACAGCGCTCGGCAATGTGATCGAAGGTCTGATCACCGTGAAGAAGCTGCCGAAAGACCAAGCAGTAGCTATGGGCCGGAAGCTATTGGATCGCGTTGGACTTGCGGATCGTGAGGATTCTTATCCTTCCCGGCTCTCCGGTGGACAACAGCAAAGAGTGGCGATTGCCCGTTCGCTGGCTATGGAACCAGCCGTGATGTTGTTCGATGAACCTACTTCTGCGCTTGATCCCGAGCTTGTGGGAGAGGTGCTGAGTGTGATGCGTGAGCTGGCTCAGGAGGGCATGACGATGCTGGTCGTGTCGCATGAGATGAAGTTTGCCCGTGAAGTGGCTACTAAGATCATATTTATGGCAGATGGGAACATTATCGAAGAAGCCGCTCCGCAGCGGTTTTTTGAAGACCCACAAGAGGAGCGGACGCGGAAATTCTTGCGTCAGATCAGTGAAATTTAAGGAAGAAGGTAATACTGTGAAAGTATCGACAACATGGAATGGCAAACGGATGTTCACTTCAATGGGTCCTTCCGGTTACTCCGTAGGAATGGACGCAACTCCTAAATACGGCGGAAACGGCGAAGGTATGACCCCAATGGAATTGCTGCTGGCTGGTTTGGGTGGTTGTATGGGCATCGATATCACGATGATTCTGGATCGATTCCTGCCCGGGATCACACGCCTGGAAATCGAGGCGGATGGAACACGCAAGGAAGTGAGTCCATCCGGATTTACGACGATAGACCTGAATTTTTATATCGATGGGGATGTTCCTGACTATCGGCTCTGGAAAGCCATCCTGATGGCAGAAGATAAATACTGTGCCGTCTCCGATTCGCTCAAGGCAGACATCACCTTGCATCTGATTCTCAATGGAGTAGAGGTAGAGAAACCTGAGAAGCCAGAGAAAGCAATCTAATGTTATAATCAACTCTTGAGTGAACAAGAGGAGTGAAGAGACTTGAGCGTGATCCGCATGGAGAATGTGACTAAGAAATATGAAGATACTTTGATTTTTCGAGATATTTATTTTCGGGTCAGCAAAGGGGAACGGATTGGTTTGATCGGGAGGAATGGTGCCGGCAAATCAACTGTTTTTAAGCTAATTATGGGTAAAGAGGAACCAACGGCGGGGAAAGTGGAGCTGGACCCTCTAGTAAAGATAAGTTATTTCTCCCAATTCTCAGAGCTTAGCGGTGGCTTGTCTGTGCAGCAGGAGCTGGAGCTGTGCTTCCAGCAGGTTGCGCTTATTGAGAAAGAGCTGCAGGATATTGGCGAGCAGATGGGCCTAGTTACAGAGAATGATGAGATGGATAAACTCTTGGAGCGGCAAGCAGAGTTGTTTGATCAAATGGAGCATTTGGATGGCTGGAATGTCTCCGTCGAGATCAATACGGTGCTGACCAAACTGGGTTTCGATGAACGGTCGCGCCATCAGCCGGTTGACGAGTTGTCTGGAGGTTGGAGAAACCGCGCAGCCTTGGCCAAAATTCTGATTGAGATGCCTGATGTCGTATTGCTCGATGAGCCGACTAACTTTTTGGATATGGAAGGTCTAGTATGGTTGGAGCAATGGCTGAACCGCTTCAATGGGGCGATGATTCTGGTCTCGCATGACCGGCAATTTATCGACAGAGTTGTAACGCGTACGATTGAAATTGAGAATTATCATTTTCAGGAGTATGAAGGCAATTATACCGATTATGTGCGCAAGAAGAAGATGCGCAAGAAGGTGCTGGACCGCCAGTTCGAATGGGAGGAAGAACTCCTCATCATGGAGAACGAAGCGATTGATACCCGTGCGCAGAAAAAAACCTCCAAAGACCGGCTCTCCCGCAAGCTAGCGGATATGAAAAAACAGGTCGAGCCGCACCCTGTAAATGTGCTTATTACTGATATCTATGAGAACCTGCGATTCCCGGACAGATTATGTGAAGTTAAAGGAATTAGCCAGACCTATGATGGACGCTCGATCTTCCAGAACATCAGCTTCGATATTCAGAAAGAGGATCGTCTGGTGATCGTCGGACCGAATGGCAGTGGGAAATCTACACTGATTAAGGTACTCACAGGCCAAGAGCAACCGGAATCCGGGGAGGTGACTTGGGAGCGTGGGGTCAGCTATGCTTATTTTAACCGGATGTGGGACGAGCTTGATCTCAAGGATACAGTTAGTCATGCTGTAAACATTTCCGGTCTTGGCTTAAATGCTACGCGCAAAAAAGTGAACAAATTCCTCTCCATGCTGCAATTTTCGGAGATGGATCTTAGTAAATTCATTGGCAATCTGTCCGGTGGACAGCAAGCCCGTGTAGCGTTAGCCAAATGTCTACTTTCTGGAGCTGCCGTCATTATATTGGATGAGCCTACTAATCACCTAGATCTCACAAGCATTCAGGTCATGGAACAGGCGCTGCTTCATTTCCCTGGTGCAGTCATTACGGTAAGCCATGATCGGTTCTTTATCGACAAAATAGCGACCAAGATGCTTACCTTCGATCCAGTGTTGGGGATCAGCGAGCAGAACGTATAGAGTGAACAGACAAAGGGCGGAATTCCAGTCATGGAACTCCGCCCTTTGTTATTTATTTACTGGAAACTAATGGAATACTTTCTGTTGGCACACTGGACAGCTTTAACGTAGTCTTTCCATCAGCGTTCATTCGGTACAAATTATCATGATCGCCAGCATTTACGTAGTATATACTTGGGATATTATCAGTGAAAGCGACATTGTCCCAATTTACACCAATCATTTTGGTTAATGTTAAGTTGGCATTCAGGACATAGGCTCCGGTGCTTGAAAAAAAGACTGCACTCCCAATTTTATCGCCATTGTTTAGAGTAAGGACTAAGTCCGCATTGCTTAATGCTAGTGCCTTTGTAGTGGTCACTTTACCGTTAGCTATAGTGCTTACATAGGTTTTGTTTTTGGCATCTACATATGCAAACTTATTTCCACCCAAATCCGCAATATCCTTAACTCCGGTTTGACTTAATTGAAAGGTTTTGCCGTTCTTATCCATCAGGAACCCTTTGGCTTTGGAATAATCATAATCATCATTGGCTCCGAGAACCATCCCCTTGTTGATGAGGTAATAATCGCTAGCCCACATGCCCGAATAGGCGGAGTTTAGATCCAGTGGAGTTTTAGCATTTATAGCTTTAGGACTTCCACCATTAAGAGATAGTGTGTAAAGCACCATACAGTTACGTGAATACTGTGTTTCTTCCGGCTGTGTGTTTACCAGAAGGTATAGGTTAGTGCTATTCATATGGGCGTAGTTAGTATTAGGAATGACACCCTTGGCGATCCATTGAACGACACCACTGCCGTCTTTAGCTTTGGAGGTAACCCAGCTTGTACTGCCATCTTTCAGAGCATTGTAGTAGATTCGGTTCCCAACGATAGTAAAGTCAGGGTATTCTGGGTTCGCCGAATCAGCAATCAATGTAGCCTCTTCATCATTTTCGGTGTTGGCCAAAGAACGGTAAATGCTGCCTTGATCATCCATGAAGTATAAAAAACCACCATCAAGTTTGTAATTAATAATTTTTTTGTCGCCACCAACGCTGGTTATTAGGGCATCAGGGTCAGTTAGGGACAAACGCTGCAAGTCCGTTGAGTTCTCATCATATGTAAAGTAGAGATAATTGCCTGACGATTCAAGTCCTGTTCCTTCAAAATCTTCACTGATTTTCTGAGCGGTACCTCCGTCGGTGCGTACCCGGTATAAATCACTGTCAGTTACGTAATAAACATAACCTTCTACTGAAGCCGCTGCCGAGGCGACTTTTGGTTGTATTCCTCCTCCTGTTATTCCGATAACTGCTAACGCAATGATCAGTAGTGCAAACCCTGTTCTTTTCAAATACAGACGAGACCGTTCCATTCACAAGCTCCTTTTTAGTAATAAAATTATGTATAATACCCTATTAAGATATCGGTCATTTGATTCAAGATGTTATAAATCGTAAGACCCATTATTTACCTTGTTCTTACGAAACTTGAAAGCTTGCTTAGTAGAATAATAATTGAGCCCTAAGAACTAATATTGGATGTAAATTGAGTCCTAGGGCTTATATTATCTCTCCGTAATACCCGTTTCTTCTTGCTATTCTGTTAACCAGCTACCCGTATTATTTACCGGCGTAGAATAGTAAATACTCGCTCGCGTGTGTTCTCCAATAGATATCATCATGTCCGCCGGGTGACCGGTGATATTCCGATTTGACGTTTTGACTTTGCAGCTTTTTGTAGAGAGCCTCGGTCCCTAAATAAAATTTATAGCTGTCCTGATCCCCGCAATCGAGATAGACTGATATTCCCAGCAAATCTTGAGTTTCCGCAAGCAGGATAGGATCTCTTTGCGCTCGAATCTCATCGCTTGGATAGATCCAATTCTTGAGGTCTCCTGTATTTGTCCAATCGTCTACCCAAAGTCCAGGACTATGACCTCCTACTTTGCTGAATAATTCAGGGTGTGTGAAGGCATTATACAGCGCTGCCCATCCACCCATCGACAATCCTCCGATATATCGACTTTCTCTGGTGGCATCTGTACTGTAGTGACTATCTACATATTGAATAAGGTCTTTAACAAGGTAATCGCTATAATTTCCCGCACTTGTAGAATTAAACCCATAGCTATTGTCGATTTGGGGAGTTACGATGATCAGCGGTTTGATTTTGCCTTCGTTCTGCAGCGTATCCGCGGTTTTATCCAACCCAAGGCCTGATAACCACATCGTTTCATTGCTGCCATATCCATGAATTAAGTAAAGGACAGGATATTTATTCTCAGACTGATAACCAATGGGCAGGTAAATATTAAATCTCATGTCTTTACTCAGGGCTTCACTGTAAAAAGAAACCTTCTGAACATTGGGTGAGGTTCCCTCTGCCGGAGCATTAGTCGGTTCACTGATAATTGCAGCATTAGCGGCATTCGTTGTTTCTGCTTGTTCTTCATTGGAGCAGCCAGAGACTAATGATCCCAAAAGTAGAAAACATACAATTGCGATACAACCAATCTTCATAACAATCCCCCTTTTTTCATATTGGCAGAGGCTTTACCCAAAAATTACTATTTTTCTAATTTTCTCATAGGGAAGATATTCAAGCAAGGTTGGTGCATACGGGAATCAGGCGAAATTCTACTAGGTCATCGCATATTAAAGTTAGCTTATATAAAATTACGCTTGAAATCGCTAACAACTAGAACTATAATAGTGACATCGAAACGATTCGAGTGAATGATCTTATGGTAATAAAGTGATTTATTAATTCTATATAATATTTTTTCGGATATTAACGAAACGTTTCGATATATTCTTTCAAAAGAATGTTACAGGTTAGGGAAAGGTTGATGTGAATGGCAACGCTTAAGGATGTGGCCAAGCTGGCAGGCGTAGCACTTTCGACGGCTTCGTATGCGTTGAGTGGTGATAGTAAGGTCAGTGTCGAAACTAAAGAAAAGGTGCTGGAAGCGGCAAGACAGTTGAACTATCAGAAAAATGGTTTTGCTATGGATCTAAAACGAAGCCGCACCAATACGATTGCATTGATCTTGACAGATTTGTCCGGGCCCTATTATTCGGAACTGATCCGCAGTATACAGGATGTGACGTTGTCCCACTCCTATGATCTTATCGCTTGTAGTTCGATGGGCGGAAAGGATTCAACGGCAGTTCGATTCTTGCTGGAAAAAAGAGTGGATGGCGCCATCGTACTGGCCCACAATATAACGGATGAAATTCTACAAGCTGCAGCGGGCAGTCGCTTTCCAATTGTCGTTATGGATCGTTTAATTGCAGGGGAGGGTCTTATCAACGTAGTGGTGGATGGCGAACAAGGGGGCTACAGCGCAACCCGTTATTTGATTGAAAAAGGCCATAATACCATCGCCTACATTAGTGGCCCCGCCAATTCCTACAACAATACGCTGCGCTATCAGGGATATTTACGGGCGATGCACGAAGCCGGACTTGAAGAAAAGGCGAAATGGAAGCTGAGCGGCAGCTTTATCCGTGATGGCGGTTATAAGGCGACCCAGATGATGTTGATGCAGGGTGAGCTTCCTTCAGCTGTCTTTTATGCCAATGATGAGATGGCGGTCGGCGGCATGAAGGCGCTGGAAGAAGGCGGGATTTCCGTGCCCGATGAAATTTCAGTGATCGGATTCGATGATATTCAATTGGCTGAGTATATTCAGCCTCCGCTGACAACCATCCGTCAACCCATGTATGACTCCGGTTCTTTGGCTGGTCACTTGTTGTTTCAGAAATTGAATGGCGAAGCTGTTAATGACTTCTACAAGCTCAAGATTGAGCTGATTGAACGCAAATCGGTCACCAACTCAAAATGATTGAATATTAGCGGCCCTAAGCCGCAGGAGATAAGGGAGTGCGAAGAAATGACAACGATAACAAGTTCCAAGCGGTCTCTCCAACAAGCCGGACTAACCTTTACTTTTCTGGAAAGTGGGGACCTCTATCAGGCATTTGGTGGCAAGATGATGATCAATCAGCTGCTGTCCAATGTGGTTGACGGAGCGCCAGGGAATATATACATTAGGCTGCATCTGCAGGCAGGCATTCAAGTGTTCCCACTGCTAGGTGTGAAATCGGGTAGCCGCTTCCGCCAGGACGGCGACCGCCTGGTATGGCAGGGGGAGATTCTTCCGGAGCAGACAGGTCAAGACCTCAAAGAAATCATTCGCTATCAGGTGCTATTTACGCTGGCGGAGGATGGAATCTGGTTCTGGGATGTAACAGTTGAAGGCGCAGGTGTACTGCTGGATGTTATATATACACAGGACGTAGGCATTGCCTCTCCAGGCGCAGTCTTGAGCAATGAAGCTTATTTATCCCAATATATCGATCATACTGTATTCGAAGATAAGGACAAAGGATATGTGGTCTGCTCGCGCCAGAATCAGCCGCAGGACGGCAAGTTCCCGTACATTCAGCAGGGAGTACTCACCGGTGCAGCCGGATATTCCACCGACGGTTTTCAGTTCTTTGGATTATCCTATAAGGAAACGGACAGACCGGAGGCCTTATTCCAGGAGAGACTAGCAAATGAAGTCTATCAATACGAATTTGCTTATACGGCGCTTCAATCCAGCAAGATAGATTTGAATGGCCAAGCCCGGTTCACCTTTTACGGACTCTTCCGCGAAGATCATCCCACCGCGATCTCGGAGCTTGAGTATCAATCCACCATTCACCAAGCCTGGGAGAAGACGCAGACTCTAGATCACTTGACCGAAAGTGGGATTTGGTTAAACCAAGTGACGGTGTCTCCGCAACTGGGTGAACCCTTGCAAACCGAGACGATGCTGGAAGAGGAGCTGAATGTCCTGTTTCCGCAGAGATTTCAGGAGGAATGGGCAGGCGATCAGTTATTGGCCTTCTTTACAGGCACCTATGAACATGTCGTACTCAAGAGCAAGGAACTGCTCGTCGAACGTCCGCATGGGCATATTCTGATGAGCGGGGACAATGCGCGGCAGAACCCGGAAGTGATTTCAACTACCTCGTACATGTACGGTATTTTTAATTCTCAGGTCGTAGTTGGCAATACGAATTTCAATAAAATGATGTCCAATGCCCGCAGCGCACTGAATCTGTACAAAACATCGGGTCAGCGCATTTATGTAGAGATGGATGGGCAATACCACTTACTGACCATGCCTTCATTGTTCGAAATCGGCTTTAATTATGTTCGCTGGCACTATAAAACAGCATCCGACACCTTGGTGATAACCAATCATACAACGATGGATTCACCGGAAATCAAGCTGCATGTCACTTCAGTAAGCGGAAAAGCTTATCGCTTCCTGGTCAGCAATCAGATTACAATGAATATCTCCGAGTACGAAGTACCTTATCAAATGACTCAGAATGCGGATGGAAAAGTACTGACATTCCGCGCTGAGAAGTCGGGTTCCAGCACATCCGTATATCCGGATCTGACTTACCGCATGTTCTTGGATGGTGTGACTTACCATTTGGGCGATGAGTCCCTACTCGTGGAAAGATCGCTGCAAGGAGAGATCCAAGGAGCGGTGGACGGAATGATGCAGGGTAGCTCTTCCCTTGTTGTCCTTGAACTCGATTCAAGCGCCGATTGGACCTTGACGCTGCAAGGACTGCTGGATGGCAGAGAACTTCCACTCACTACTACGACGGTAGATGTTGAGATTGTCCGCTATCGCGAATTTTTTGCCGGTGTGATGAATGGCTTCAAGCTGACCAAGCAGGGCGGAGATGAAGGGGAACTGTTCAAGGTTAACGCATTGGCCTGGTGGTACACACATAATATGCTTGTTCACTACTCGATGCCGCATGGATTGGAGCAGTACGGTGGCGCAGCCTGGGGTACGCGTGACGTGTGCCAAGGCCCAGTGGAATATTTCTTGGCTACTCACAACTACGAGCAAGTGCGGGAGATCCTGCTGCAGGTTTTTGCCCATCAATATGAGGACGATGGCTCTTGGCCGCAATGGTTTATGTTCGACAAGTATGCGGGCATTCAGCAGGAAGAAAGTCATGGCGACATTATTGTCTGGCCGCTTAAAGTATTGGGCGATTATTTACGGGTTACTCGCGATTATGCACTATTAGATGAGCAGGTTCCATATACTCGCAAGCACAGCTTCGACTTCACGGAGACGACAGTTACAGTTCGTGATCATGCGGTCAAGGAAATGGATTATATCAAATCGCATTTCCTACATGATACGAACCTGTCTTCCTACGGCGATGGAGATTGGGACGATACACTCCAGCCAGCGAATGCCCAATTGAAGCAATATATGGTCAGCAGCTGGACGGTCGCTTTGACTTATCAAACGGTTCTAGGGTTGTCAGAGGTGCTGCAAGGCGTAGATGCTGAATGGTCAGATGAATTAGAGCAACTGGCAGAAGGGATCAAAAGCGATTTCAACCAGTACATGCTGGGAACCGATGTGATTCCAGGCTTTCTGTTCTTTGAAGATCCGCAGGATGCCAAGCTGATGGTTCATCCTGATGACAAGGAGACGGGTATCCAGTACCGCCTGCTGCCAATGACCCGCAGCATGATTGGCGAGCTGCTTACTCCTGAACAGATGGAGTCGCATTACCAACTGATTCTGGAGCAGTTCCTGTGTCCTGATGGCGTACGTCTGATGAATCGTCCGGCGCAATATGCTGGCGGTGTCAGCCTGCACTTCAAACGTGCGGAGCAAGCGGCCAATTTTGGCCGCGAGATTGGATTGCAATATGTACATGCTCATATTCGCTTCGTGGAGGCCATGGCTAAGATCGGCAAGCGCGATCAGGTATGGAAAGGGTTGGCTGTCATTAACCCGATCGGTATCCGGGAGGCTGTACCCAATGCGGAGCTGCGCCAGAGTAATGCCTATTTCAGTAGCTCGGATGGCAAATTTGCCACTCGTTACGAAGCGCAGGAGCGTTTTGAGGAACTGCGTAGCGGCAAGGTTGCAGTGAAGGGCGGATGGAGAATTTATTCCAGCGGTCCCGGAATCTACATGAACCAGCTGATCTCCAATGTGCTGGGCATTCGTGAGGACGGCGGCGACCTGATCGTCGATCCTATTCTGCCAGATGAACTGAACAGAACTCGTTTTGACTTTGAATTTGCTGGTACTCCGACTGCTTTTATCTATCATTGCTCGGAGGGGCACCTCCGTTCAGTAACAGTAAATGGCCACGAGGTACAGGCTGAGCGACAGGATAATCCTTACCGCTTAGGCGGCCTGCGGATCAAACGGGCTGACTTTGAAAGTCTACGTACCGCAGAAGGTACGGTCGTGGAGATCTATATGTAAGCAAAGGTAGAACTTGTAAAGTTGGTCCATGTATATTGAACGCACAAAAAAAACCTCTTCTTTGAAATGGTT
This sequence comes from Paenibacillus monticola, assembly GCF_009664975.1. GTDB lineage: Bacteria > Bacillota > Bacilli > Paenibacillales > Paenibacillaceae > Paenibacillus_AQ > Paenibacillus_AQ monticola. The sequence goes on along the minus strand of NZ_WJXB01000002.1, from coordinate 73,222 downwards.
GCTCGCACTTCCATTTCACCAAGGAGAGGTTTCTTTTTGCTATAGTTGAAGATGAATTTATAATGAGTTTCTGCTAAGAACAGCGGAGAGGACGGACTACTTGAAAAGTGTATTACCTTATCTGGTACCCAGACGTCTGATGCCCAGTCTCATTACCTTATGCAGCTCCGGTACGATGACGCCAAGCAAGATTAGTCCAACTCCCAGCCACTGCAGCTCACTTACCTGTTCATGCAAGACGAACGAAGACAGCAGCACGGCAACCGGCAGTTCAGCAGCTCCCAATACACCCGCCATGTCTTCACCGATATGAGGGACGCCGATCGCGAACAGCACGGGTGGGATGAACGCTCCGAAGAAACCGAGCAGCAATCCGAATACGAGCAGCGGCCCCCACAATAAGCCATTAAAGAGGAAATAGGGTGGAAATAAAATGCACAACAGAATCAAACCGCCTGTAACCATCCAGGCACTGCGGTACGCCGGGTGCACGGTGGGTACGGCTTTGCCGCTAAAAATAATAAACATGGAATAACTAACGGCAGAAAGAAGACCCAGCAGAATACCAAGAAGATTGAATGTTGCAGCCCCTTGCTCCATAACTCCTGCAGCGAGTAGAGTTCCGCCCAGCAATACAAGCAGCGTCCACAACATTACTTTGCTTGGGCGCTGCCGTTTGCTAATGGCCTGAATAAGCACGCTGATCCAAGTGAATTGAAATAACAATATGATAGCAAATGATGCCGGGATGTAGCGAAGTGATTGATAATACAGCAGACCGGTCACGACTGTTGGTGCTCCGGCCAGCATCAGTAATAGTCTGTGCTTCCAGGTCAGCTTAGGCGAAATCTTGATTGCGGCGGTGGATACGCTGCCCGATCTACCCTGTTTACGCTTCTCTCTAAGCTTAGTATAGAGTACCAGTAACCAAGACAGTATAAATCCGGTCACAAGCTGGCTGCCTACCACTTCACCGAGCTGATAACCCTCTCCATATGCCAGCACGACTATTGTCGATAATACACCATAACTCATTGCTCCCATTAGAACGGATACTAAATATTTCATTTGAAACCTCCTGTAATCTGATGAACAGTTCGCAAATCAACACAAAAAATCCCAACTGCAGATGTTAAGGAATAGACATTATCCTTATCATCGTAGTTAGGAAGTATAGGCTTCCTGTAGATACCCCCACCCTGTTGCGTGCTTGCGGGGTTATACGAGAGAAATATGCAATTGTTCATGCGACGACTGTTCATATATTACACGTCAAGTGAGCTGCTGTCAACACTTCCAAGAGGATTTATAAGCCGAGTTGATGCCCTTTCTCCAGGCGCAAAATCTGCTGTTCCCCGTTATCAGCCAGTTCTCGGAACTGATTAATCGTTTCACGCATTTTGGGAAGTGCCTCTTGTTTGTAGGTGCTGATGGAATCAAGAGCGGATAAAACATCCGTGAAAGCCTGCTTCAGAGTATCTGCTGAAATACTGGTTTCCAGCGATTGTTTATGGATTGCTGCACCTTGATCTTTAAGCATTCTTGAGGTGCCGCTGATCAGACTATCGGTGGTTTGATTGAGCAGCTCAATCTTTTTTAGCACAATTCGTTGATTATAAAGGGCGCTGGCTACCGTAACTGAGATTTTCAGAGCTGACACGGTAACATTTCTGGCTCTGTCCACCCCTCTGATCAATTCTTTGTTATTTCTAATCACCACTTCGATAGCCATGATGCCCTGTTGATTCACCACCAGCATTTGTTGCAGATCCATCACCCGCTGCCGCAGTGGGAAGAGGACTTCCTCGGTAATGAAGCGAATTTTCTCTTCAGATTCACTGCGTGATTTGGCCGCTTCAATCTGCTGCTCAATCTCGTGGTCCATGAGGATGCCTAGCTGGATCTCTTTTTGCAATTTTTTGGTGAGATCCCTAAGTGTCTGCTGTTCGATTTCCAGTGTGGTATTATCATTCTTTAAGACGGCTTTACCTTTATCGAGTGAAATTATAATATCCGAAATTACAGTATCAGCTTTTTGGTATTTGGCGAAATAACTGCGTAAGGGATTGAAGAACTTACCCAGAAGGCCATTTTTGACAAAATCAACAGCACTCGGGTCTAAATCCTTCAGCTGCATATGAAGCTCCGTTAAACCCTTAGCCACTTGGCCTCCTTCGTCACCTACGCGTGAGAGATTTCCAACAGAGACTTGCAGGAGGGCATTCTTCTCCGAAGAGGAGCGCATCGTGCCCATACCGAAGCTGTCAATGGATTGCAGCACCGCTTTCCGCTTTTCCAAGGACTCTATATCCATATCCAGAATCGATGACACATTGTTAATGGCCAGTTCTTTGAGTTGGGTGACTTCCTCAGGCTCAGGTTTAATCTGTTCTTCAATCACCGACTTCAGTTTCTCCGCACTTGGCACTTCCATTGTGAATGACATAAGCATCCTCCTAAAAGTTTATAGGTAATGAATAATTACATTTGCACATTAAGCAGATTGCCGATTTTGTATACCACATCATCCGTATCAGCATTGATATTCGCCGCCTCATTAATGCTTGAAATGCTCTCAAGGGCCTTGAGGTTGGCATTATATCCAATGGTGTAAATCGGAATTTTGTAATTTTCAATTAATCCTCTGATGTCATCCAGTGAATGACCTTCGTTCGTTTCCCCATCGCTTAACACAAAGATCAGAGGTTTCACCTCAGGGTTCTTGACCAGTTCCTCCTGCAGCATCTTTATAGCCACTGCAATACCGTCAAAAGTGGCCGTGCCACCGTTAGCCTGTAGGCTATTAATCGCTCCAACAAACATGGATTGCTGATTCGTATCGTATTTTCCGATAGGCAGATTAATAGTAACCTCATTGGAGTAGGAAACGAAGCCAATGCTATTGTCTTTTCCTAAATACTTCTGGCCTTTCAACAGCGACTCTTTCAAGCGATTTAACGGTTCACCGGCCATGCTGCCCGATACATCCGCTACAAATACGGCGGCAATCGGTTTATTTCCGTCTTTCTTTTCTTTCCATAGCTTCTGCGCAGCGGATAAGAGAGTACCGTCCACGGGTTCAAGCTCTGAAACGTAATTATTAAGACCGTTGAATCCTTTTTTCTCAGCCAAAGTCTGATATTTGTCTTGTTCAGCAAATTGAGCAAACATCTTGATAATGTCCAGCTTCTCCTTAGGCAAATCTCCCAAAGCGTAGAGCGGGCTGTCATGCCGTACGCCAAAAGGAGTAAAGACATAACCGCTCTTAAGGTCTGCTGCATTTACGAAGGTTTGATATTCCAACACAAAAGCATCCAGCATTCCCGTCTTCGCCGCATCGCGCATCTGTAAAGTAGTGGACGCTATAAAAGGTACGTTCGCCTGGAATTTCTCGAAGCCTTGAACCGCTTGTTCTCCAAGCAGGTCTGTACTGTCAAACGTAGCAAGAGCTGTTACCAAGAAATTCAGTCCCGTAGAACTGGCGAAAGGATCGGTGTACCCCATTGCCAACTCGTTCGCCGCAATGGCATCCGTAATGGTCTTGACATTAAGTGAACCGTATTTATCTACCAGTTCGTCATATTTTTTCTTATTGGTTACGACACCGGCTACGTTTCCGACAAGACGTTTGGATACAAGCTCGGTTGGAGTTCCATTAGCTTTGACCATTTCTCCCCACAACTCGTTGGAGGGGGTAAAAGCATCTGGCACATATTTGCCGGACCTTATGTAATCGGTGGCCGTGCCCGAAGCAATCGTGCGGATTTTGACCGAAATGGGCTTTCCATCCACCATACTATTGGAATCATTGAAATCTGCTGCCACTTCATTTAACCAACCGTCATTTCCGGTTCCTGATTTCTCGGTGGAGGAGAAAATCTCTACGAAGTTGTCCGTTGTATTGTCTACAGAGATGGGGAATTTGGAGATATCGGGCAATGAATCCCCGACAGCTACAGGATCAAGATCAATTTGGCCTTTTACTTGTGCAGCAGTGGTTACCTTAATATTGTTGTAGAGCTTATCCAGCTGTTTAGCCGCATCTTCCGAAGAGACCTCTGTTTGAGATTTTCCTAAATTTGAGGTGATGCTGATTCCGAAATAGACAAGAGCAAAGACAGCCACGGCAATAATTCCTAGGACAATAAATGGTTTACCTTTTCTGGCCATACGCATCTTCCTTTCATTGCTGATAGAGTTTCGTCTGTTTTATCAAGGCATCGAGTTCCTTCATACAAGGCATATCTTCAATAATCTTATAATCCGTATTGTCCAAAAGAGAGATCTCCAGCAGCAACTGATCCAGTTTTAGCAGAATTTCTTCATTTGCCCCCACATAGCCGCTTATGTAGCCGAAATACTCCTTGTAAAGCTCAGTTTTCTTCTGTACCAGTTGATCCGATAACTTTACAGCTTTTTGCTGACTGGTGAAGAGAGAGTATTCCGAAGCATCAAACACACTAAGATTGTTAAGAATTCCCCTGATATTCAGGTAAAATAGCTTCTGAACCTCATGGATGACGGATTCAAATTTACGGTAACTCAACTCCGTAGGATCAAATCGCTGCCCCAGAACGTTTAGCAAGGTAATTTTTTTCTTTTCAATCCGCTCCAACTGATCGATAGCCAGAGAGACTTCATTTTTCAACACTTTTACATTCCTGTAATGGGTAAGTTCGGCTATATAATCCTCAGGGGTGTTCAGGTTCTTAAGGGATTTAACTGCCGGAGGTTTGAAGAGCAATGTATAACTTCCATAAAGGACAATGAGAAGACTGATACATAAAAGGGTGATGCCAGAGGCGGTCTCAAGTGCACTGGCACCGCCTATTTCCACGCCCAGCAGCCCCGGTGACAAAACAGCAATATTCAGAAACACAACTCCGGCAATAATGCTGAGCAGTTTGGCGGCTCTATTCAGGATATACACCTCCTCCATAGTAGTATATTTCGCAAGGGCTCATTCTGCTTTAGTTTAACAGAGAATAACAACGTTAGCTCCCTAAACTTTACCAAAAATCTCAAAAATAAAAAGAAAACAGGAATCAAGTATCTGTTATTACGTTGCAGGATTTGTCTATGTTTCACAATTGCTTTTATAATGGCAAAGGGGGGGAATCAGTATGGATGGAGAGTTACATCAGTTGCTGTGGATCACGGCATCAGGTAATGGGTTCTTGATGAGCGGAGCAGATGCATCCCGTAAGGGATTAGAGCATACCGACAATCTGGAGGTAAAGTTTACAGATGGCTTGCATAGCTGGAATTGGTCGGAATGGCTTAATTATCTGCGCGAGGTGGGAAGCCGCCGCCTGATGTTGTTAGGCTACGGTGTAACCGTAGTAGGGGCGTCGGAAGAGTCGCTTTGGGTTCCCGACTGGAAGCTGGATCATCACCGTTCAAGAACAAGGTGGACGGTTACATATACGAAATATATGATTTCTGCTGACAATAAAGGACAGCGTGAGTTCATTCCTTTGACTGAATTATCTGCAAAGTTAAAAGATTTGTTGCAGCAGATAGGGCAACTGTCAGTAGAGATCGATGAAACCTTCTGGAAAGACAGCTTTTTTGATCAAGGGATCGCCATTCTGGAAGGATTACCTTCTGCTCCACAGTTATCTTTTGACTTGCCATCAGTCTATTCGGATCAAGCGCACCGTCTGTTGGATGCGGTCTACAAAACATGGGTGTTCGGAGGCATGGGCTCATGGAATGATAGTCCGCCATTCTCTGCCTATACCCATAATCGAAAACAGGAATATGATAAAATTTCCATAGAGCTGTACGAAACCTTGCTGCAATGTGCCCGGGGAGTTGTAAATTCCGTTGTGCTAACGTAGAGCAAACCCAATGGCAATTGCCGGTGACAACGCCGGATCAAGCAACTTCATCAGCTTCAGCAGATTGCTCTCGGACATGGCAATGCAACCGGCGGTTGGTGTATTCGCAGTCCTCCAGACATGAAGAAAGATCGCACTCCCTTTCCCGGGGATGATCGGATCATCATTGTATCGTAAGACGATTGCGTACTTGTATAACGGTTGCAGAAGTCGTTCATACGAATCCCAGCGTTGGTCTGGATTGCCGGAATAGGATACCCATTGGTTATATTGTGCAGAAGTGCGATCATCGACCCAATAATCAGATTTGGTTGTCCTCATATATTGAAGCATAAGTCCTTGGGGCTTCACGGCCGTTCCGAAAGCCTGACCAAGCGGATAAACTCCAGAAGGCGTCCGCCCGTCACCTTCCTTGGTTTTTCCGATTCCATTTGGGCCAATAGTTACAGGGATGGCAGATAGGACGGAAATCCATTTCCCGTCTTGTTTCTCGCGCAAGGAGAGCAAACCCGTTTGCGAGAGAACAGACTTCGTCTCGACTACGACGATCTGGCTGGCATTCAGGAGGTCGGCTTTGTATGGCCAGGATGCTGAGAAACTTGCTGCAGAGGCATGGGAAAGAGGGAGGTTTGTGAAGATCAGAATAGCTAGAAGAACGGTCATAGTAGCGAGTGATCTATATTTGAAGCCAGGGTTGGACATGTGCTTCCTCTTTTCTTTAGCTATCATCGTTGAAACGTTTGATAGTTAGAATACTATCATATTGAAAAAATAAACATAATTATGGCCCTCACTTTTAATGAAGTGGGGGCCTTTTGACGCTCATTAATGTGTGCTTTTAGCACTCTTTTTGTGTAAGATTGCTGACGTGGCAAAACCATTCTATTCTCCAGTTATATCAATGTGCATAAATGAGATGATTCAGTGAAAAGGAGGAAACGTAATACTTTCGTAATTATTTTCTAATGCTTTCGCAAGAGGTTCGTTCTTGTATGGTTAGCTTTGTTCGTTAAGATGATTAGCAGATAGACAAATACTTACTAATTCAGAGGAGGAGATTTACGTGAAAAAAGGAATCTTAGCTGTACTATTCTTGGGGGTTATATTGATGCTCAGTGCTTGCAACTCGAATAAGAACGACATGAATAAGGGGAACACGAACGTTATGTCTAACACTAACACTGAAATGAAGGGGAATATGAACGGCGAAGAAATGATGAATGAGGAGATGACGGACAAATAAAAGAGCGCAGAAAGTGCTGGGGTCGTACAAGTGAGACAATAACGATATAATATAACTACTAAATTGGATACGAGCAAAACGGGAGGAAGCAGTCGTGAGCGTCAAAATAATTATAGCCGATGATGAACGAATTATAACCGATGTATGCCGCCGTTATTTGGAGCGCGAGGGCTGGACGGTTTGGGTGGCAGCAGATGGAGAGGAAGCTCTGCGCCTCTGGAGTGAGCAGCGTCCAGATTTACTCGTGCTCGACTTGATGATGCCGAAGCTCGGCGGGATTGAGGTATGCGAACGGATTCGGCAAGTGGAAGAGACTCCAATAATTATGTTGACGGCTCGGGGAGAAGAAGCTGACCGGCTGCTCGGACTAACCATGGGTGCCGATGATTATATTACAAAACCGTTCAGTCCAAGAGAGCTTGTGCTGCGAGTTAAAAATATTTTGAGAAGAACGGGCGTTTATGCACGTGCTGCAGCGAATAAAGAGACGCCGGTATTTCCTAACGCTGATGAAACGGAACAGCCGCCAATCTTTTTTGAAGGATTATCTATATTCCCACAAGAAAGACGGGTAACGGTTAGAGGAACTGAGGCGGAACTGACGGCTACAGAGTTTGATTTGCTGCATCTTTTAGCTAACTACCCGGGTAAAGTGTTCTCGCGTAGTCAACTATTGAATCAAATTTGGGATGTCGCTTACGATGGGGATACTACAACCGTTACAGTACATGTGCGCCGTTTGCGTGAGAAAATTGAAGACAACCCATCGGAGCCTGTCTGGATTAAGACGGTGTGGGGAATCGGTTATAAGCTTGAAGGCAAGGGTGTGAGCGAATGAAGCTTCGTACCTATTTGTTGCTCGTTAATACGATCAGTATTGCGTTTATCATTATTTTGCTGGTAGCCTTTTACCGTTATATGCTGTTGTCGATGGGTCAGTTTATATGGCTGACAACTGCGACAATTGGTGCGGGAGTGGTGTCAGTGCTTCTGCACTTCTTTCTATTGCGGCCGCTTGAGGCGGCGGTACGTCGAATTGGGGAAGGGGCCAGGCGCATAGCGGCAGGGGATTTGCAGGCTCGAATTGAACATTCGGGATTAAAGGAGTTCAAGCAGCTTGCCGATCAGTTTAATCATATGGGAAGCAGCCTTGAGGAAAGCTTCCGCCAGGTGAAGGCTGCGGAGTCGGCACAGAGAGAACTTGTGGCCAATATGGCGCATGATCTGCGAACCCCGCTCGCTTCGGTGCAATCCTATGTGGAGGCGTTAGAGGATGACATCATTCAGGATGAGAGGACATTCCGCAATTATCTAGCGACTATCCGCACAGAGACGGTCAGACTCGGCATTTTGATTCAGGATTTGTTCGAATTATCTACGCTTGATAAAGTGAAGCAGGAACCTGAGGAACTGAAGTTATCGATCGCTGAGGATGTTCTTGTTGAACTATTGCCGCGGTTTACGAAGCCAATAGATATGAAGTCATTGCAGTTTAACGTGAAGCTGCCTGATCGGTCGTTGAGATTGCGAATAGCACCAAGGCATCTGCAGCGGATCTTACAGAATCTGCTCGAAAATGCAATAAGGCATTCGCCAAAAGACGGAAAGCTCTCGATAACTGCTGAAGAAATAGAAGGTATAGGTGGAACGATCGTCAGGTTTACTGTATCCGATGAAGGTGAAGGTATTTCGGTTGAAGAACGGGAACTTATATTCGAGCGCTTCTATCGCTCCGATCATTCACGAAGCCGAGAGGGAGGCGGTGCTGGATTAGGACTCTCCATTGCGAAGCTCTTAGTCGAGCAAAATGGAGGCCAGATAGGCGTCTTGGCAGCATCCCCGCAGGGGAGTGAATTTTGGTTTACTCTCGAAGCATTTCAGGAAGAGCGGACAGGAGGCGGTAGATGAATGAGCGGGATGTTGGATCGAATTCGCAAGGGCTATGGGAAGAAGCTGATCTCTCTTCATATGTGGAACGGCTGGATAGTCTTGATCCTGGCCTTGACTGGACTTATTCTCATCGGCGGGTTCTGGCGAGGGTTCCTTGGTGAGGGACGAGTCTGGATTAAATGGCTGCATATTGTAGTAGGTATTGCATCCATTCTTCCGGTTATTTACTATTTACTGCTAGCGGCAAAGCATTGGAAGCAGCTGAAGAAGAAGCCCTGGCAGCGATTTAATGTACTAGTTGTGCTGGGATTTCTGCTAGGTTGGTTTGGTTCGGGTGTTCTGTTATGGCAGTTTAAAATGGTAGGTCCAAGCATTTCGAATGTTGCATTAGTTGTACATGATTTGCTTACATGGATTGGACTTCCCTATATTATTTATCATTCTATTACACGGCTAAAATGGCTGAAGGAACCGAACCGTCGAACCGTCAAAGAGAACCATTCAGCAGCGGTGCTTCAACCGGCCGCACCACAGGCTGTATATACACGGAGAGCTTTTGTCCGCGGGGCGATCGGTGTGGGTCTTGCGGTCACGCTAGGACCCTCTTTTCTAAAGTGGTTGGGTAATTCGCTTGGCGGCATCGGCGGGAGTCAAACGCTTGATAAGCTGATCGAAGACAATGCCAACAGGCTAATTCCGAATCCGATACCACTGCCGGCATCGACTCTACCGTTAGGTGGCGGCGCTCAAGGACATTTTCGCGTATACACAGTGACGCCGATTCCTTCATTTACGAATGAGAACTGGTCGTTTACGATCGACGGGCTTGTCGACAAGCCCTTCAAATGGAATTGGGAACAGTTTGTGGAGCAGAAGCGTATGGTGCAGGTCAGCGATTTTCACTGCGTGACGGGCTGGTCCGTTTACAAGAACACATGGGAGGGCATTCCACTGAAAATGCTGCTGAAGCAAGCAGGCGTACAGTCGAATGCCCGGACGGTGAAATTTTATTCCGGAGATGGCGTTTACACGGATTCACTAACGCTGGATCAAGCTGATTTGGATGATGTCATGGTTGCGGTGATGCATGATGGCAAGCCCATACCAAGTGATCTTGGTGGACCTGTCCGGCTCATTGTACCGAAAATGTATGCTTACAAGTCCGTTAAATGGCTGAACCGAATCGAGCTAATTGAAGACGATTATATCGGGTATTGGGAAGCAAGGGGTTATGCGAAAGACGCTTGGGTATGATGTTATGCGATAGTTATAATCACATTTCCTTTCTTGTGTCCTTGTTCAACATACCTGTGAGCCTTGGCAGACTGCTCCAACGGAAAATGTCTATCTATAACTGATTGTAGCTTCCCAGCTTCAACAAGCTCTCTGAGGAAGACTAGATTTTCTTTATTCTGCTTTAAACCCGCAGCCGTGAACATTGCTTTTTTGCTGCCGATTTTTGAAGTCCATAACATTTGAAGCATGATTCCCAGAGTAGGGGCAGTAGAGAGAAATACCCCGCTTTGGGTTAGTGATCTATTGCAACGTGAATATGAACTCTTGCCTACCGCATCGAAAATAACATCATACGTCAGGGCACTTTTGGTGAAGTCCTCTGTGGTATAGTCAATTACCTTATCGGCTCCCAGCGATTTCACTAAGTCTACATTCGTCGTACTGCACACCCCGGTAACTTCTGCCCCGAAAATCTTCGCAAGTTGTACTGCATAAGCACCAACTGAACCGGAAGCACCGTTGATCAGGATTTTTTGTCCACGCTGAATTTCGGCTGTATCTCGAAGGAAAATCAAAGCCGTTAAGGCCCCATCACAGATGCCGACGGCTTCTTCGTAGGTCATATTAGCTGGTTTAAGGGCCAAGGGGTCGCTTTCAGGCAGACATTTATATTCGGCATGTGCACCAAAGGTACGTGGACTTACTCCAAAAACTTGGTCGCCTGGTTTAAATAATTTCACGTTTTTGCCTACAGCTTCGATTTCCCCGGATAACTCAACGCCTAATATCGCATATTTGGGTCTTCTGAGACCATACAGAAATCTAACCATAAAGGGGTCAGCCTTTCGAAAAGCACAGTCAGAGGGCGTCACGACTGCTGCATGTATTCTTATGCGTACTTCGTCATCCTTAGGAGTAGGTACGTCAACCTCTTTGAGCTGAAGAACATCCGGTGATCCGTATTGTGTGCACACGATCGCTTTCATATTGACGCCTCCTTCTTTCCTATAAAAAACACTTCTTCGAGCGGTGAGTTGAATACAAGTGCAATCCGAAAGGCCAATTCCAGAGAAGGGGAGTATTTTTCTTTTTCGATGGCTACGATGGTTTGTCGAGTCACACCTACTTTTTCCGCCAATTGCTGTTGGGTCATTTCATGATGCTCAAAACGTAATTTGCGAACGTTACTGCGAATCAGCAATTTGTCCATCTTCAGACACCTCTCCGATAAAGATAGAGCTGAGTGATAACTCCAGCCACCTCTGACACTAAACCAGAGAAGATAAGAATGATGAACATCGTTGAGGGTGGCATCTCTATGACCAATGATCCCATCGATAAAAGAAAGCCGAGAATAAACACATAATGAGAATTTCGGGTGGCCTTCAATTCAATTAATTTGTCTAATTCATCGGAAAATGAAGGCTCAATCTCATTCGTAGTTATTCTGTAGATGATATTAAATACAATAGTAATGATGATCTTAACTACAATCGATACCGGGATTAAGATCAAGATGCTGGCTCCCCAAAAACGGAAGTTGTCTATCAATTCTGTGCTCTCTTGATGTACTTGAAATACATAGGAACAATAGAAGCCAAAAATTAGTAAGGTGCTGAGTAGAGATACAACGTTCTTTTTTTCTTGATAGGACATTTCTTCTCCTCCTGTACGCTTGTATTTACTTGTAGTAAAGTATTATGTACATAATGTAATATATAACACTCTAAATGTAAAGTATTTCATACACTAAATTGCAAAAAAAACCTGCTTTATTTGGATTTTAATACAGCAGGGTGAGCTTTACTTTCAGTAATTTCATCCGCAAGTTCTTTTAGATGTTGCAACAGCTTTCTCTAGGCCATCCTCACAAAAAAGAATTCGCAAGCTGAACATTAATATGTTCTATGGTTTCCTCGATATTCAAAATATTTTGCAGCGCTTTTTTGATCGACAATCCGATAATAAGCTCCAACCTTTTGGTGTCGATCCCGGTGCCATCCAATCCTTTAGTTTCTCTGATTCCTTGGGAACTCCATTTATTGGCTTCTTGAAGCCAAGGATACAGCGTACGTATCGTATAATTATCGCTTACCTCCGGATTGGCTGTTGTTCCGCCCAATAAACTGATTTGCTCCGCAATTCCCGTCTGATTTACCCATTTGATAAAACGAACGGCTTCCTTTATTTTTTTGCTGTTTTTGGAGATGCCGATAACTCCTCCGCCCAGAAGCGGCGCATTGCCAGGAACGGGCGCCGAGCCGATAAAGGTCCCAACCTCACTATGTGCGATTCTGGAGACATGGTTCATGAAACCGATTACCATAGCGGTCTCCCCTCTGGCGAAGCTGTTGACGGATTCTCCCCACCAGGATTCATTCAGCTTTTGGGCGACGCTTAGCGTATCCATAAAATTCTCAAGCGCTTTAGTGGCTATAGGCGGATCAAGCCTCAACCCGTTTTCACTGATTAATCTGCCGCCCTCTGCATAATAGCGGATTAAAAACTCAAGAGCGATAATTTCGGATCTTCCTAGAGTAACGCTGGTGCCGTAAAGAGTCGGTGAATCGCTATAACAGGATCGGGAAAAGAATTTGACCAGTTCGTTGTAGGATGTATAGTCCGTAGGAACCGTCAAATGTTTTTTATATTTTTCAAAATACATGCGTTTAATCATCTGATCTTCAAACAGATCTTTCCGGTAAAACAGCATTTGAACGCTTGGGTCAAAAGGAAAGGTATAAGCGGTTCCTTCGACATTCATATAATTATCCTTGATATGCAGCGGAAGTGCATTTATAATCTCGTCCAATTCGCGGTCCAACTGCTTAAGCGGGTGGAATACATCCTTTCCGAACCAGGCTAGCCAGGCCATATCCATCCGGATGATGTCATAAAACCTATTGTTTGAATGATCCGTCAAAATTTGATAAATCTCCTCGTAAGTGTGAATGGCGAGTAATACCTTGATGCCAGTTTCCTTGGTGAAATGGGGCAATAATTTCTTCAGCGCGTCCGTCGTCGGACTGGGAATCGTAAGCATTGTTAGGGTTATGTTGTTCTCGTTCTTGACAACTTCGCCGTCCACGGAGTCCAGTCCACTGTTCTCAAAGATCATACGAAGAACCGGTTTATCCTGCTGATTGACCTGATTAATCAGCAGATTGGCAATATGATGCCCAAGCATCTGATAGTTTTGACGGTACTTTTTTAGCTGATCGTCAAATGTGGATTCAGTCGGGGCCAGACATAAAATTTGCGGTCGTGTTACAGCTGACCCGTAGTAATTGGCGTTTTTTAATAACTGTGCCCGGCTAAGGCTTGAAGCAACTATGATCTCCGGCGACTCGTCTTCAAAAAATTCAAAAGCCGTTCCATATGAATGATTCAGCGGGACATGTATGATCTTGATCGAGCTACCCTGCAACTGCCCGGCAATCATTTCGGCCAACTGCCGCTCATTCGAAAATTTCTGTTCATCCGCAAATATGCCTATGGTTTGAAACTGATTGTCAGATAGATAGCGGCCGATCTCCATTCCTGCCTTTACGAAGTCGAAAGAAACGAAAGACTTGCCGTTTTTAATTTCTCTATTAACAAATATGATGTTTTCTTGCGGAATATCTAATTCATTGTAATAGATGGAGGCATCGTCAAGGCAAGAAATCGTTATAATGCCGGTTACCCGCTCCTCCGCAATTTCTTTTAGTATATTTTTTTCGTTAAGCGGCAAGTCATAGGTGATGTACAGATGCGTTCGGTAACCCAATTGGGACAGAGTTTTATCTAAACCTTTGTACATTTGGGAATATTCCTCGGATTCGATGCTCGGAATAATAATCGAGATGGATTTCGTCACTCCGGAACGCAAAGACTGCGCTGTATAGTTAATTTTGTATCCTAGTTTACGGGCTGCTTCTTCGACGAGTTGAATTTTCTTCGCGCTGACGTTGCCTCTTCCGTTCATAACATTGGAAACGGTCCCGTGCGAGACTCCCGCCGCTTTGGCAATATCTTTAATTGTAGCCATATTTCAATTGTCCTCCCTTATCACACGCTTACTCTATATTACTTCATATTAATTTTGACGTTCAATAAGTTATTTCAAAATGATCATAGTAGGGTGATCTTTCAATATGTTGTTATTGAAATTGACACGTACCAATTTTATTGATAATATGAATTTATATATACTTCATATAGGATCAGGAGGCAAATTTCATGTTCGGAAAAGCAGAATTTAGCGACATCAATCGGTTGTTCAATCAAAAATTCAGCGATCGTGGTGTTTTGATTGCAGTCCATAGGGGTAGCCCCGGCGGCAATATTATTGAAAATACGATACCCGCTTATAAAGCCGCTTTGCTGCAAGGCGGTGATTTGCTGGAGGTCGATGTTGCCAAGTCGGCCGATGGCATACTGTATATGTTTCATGACGGCGGGGAACCAAGATTGCTTGGCGAACCGGATAATATTGCAACGATGGATTCTTCCCGAATCGACCAGTTGCCTTGTTTGAACAATCTTTTGAAGCCTACGAACACCAGACTTGAGCGTTTGGAGCATATTTTAAGCTATTTTAAAGGCGATACCATATTTAATATAGACCGAGCCTGGTTTTTCTGGCCGGAGCTGTTCGAGGCGCTGGACCAAGTGGATATGATGAATCAGATTATTATAAAAGGGCATGTGATCAAGGAAACCTTGGAGATGTTCAATCAGCACGGGAATAAATATATGTTTATGCCGATTATTATGTCTATCGAACAGATCGATATGGTGTTGTCTTACTCTAACATCAACCTGGTCGGCATGGAGCTGATCGTAAGTTCAGAGACAGATCCACTGTTTCAGAAGGAGGTTATAGACCGGCTCCATGATTTAAATTTGTTTGTATGGGCAAACGCAATTACCCTGGACGATGAAACGAAGTTATTCGGGGGACTGGATGACGATATTTCGATTATTCAAAGCCCTGAACTGGGCTGGGGAAAGCTGCTGGAGAAAAAAATCGATATTATTCAAACTGACTGGCCTGCTTTATTGTCGGCTTACAGAGATCAATATCTGAAAGCGGGTGGAAGAACGCCAGCGCAAAACACAGCAGCAGGTTCCGCCACCGGGAACTGGTAGAGCAGAGCGCATCAAATACGCAGGAATCGAACCGGAATATAATCGAAAATAAGCAACCGTCACCGGGCATCCAATCCGATAACGGTTGCTTTTCATTTTCTGAGCAAGTAAAATCCCCTCCGGTTCAGCGTATTTCCGCTCATCCTGAGGGGATTGTCATAATCTTGGAAAGCTTCCTCATCGCTTCGGCTTAAGAAGCCTATGCTTTCGATTTTCTTCCGTAAACTAAATAGAGGGTTACGGTTGAAATCACCATTAATACAACGGAATAAACCAATCCGAGTGCTTGGGTGTCAGCAGTCGTTTGCCCGCTCGTCGCATTTTGGATAGCGATGCCCAGCGGTTTGAACAGTGGATGGTACAGAAATATGGTTAAGTCATAGTCTGCCAAATGGCTGTTGAAGTTAAGCGCAAGTATAGCCAGGGTTGAAGGGAGGACAATGGGAAGAATCACTCTTCTGAACGTATAGAAGGTGCTGGCTCCCAGACTTTTCGCTGCATCCTCCAGGGAAGAATCCACAGCGAAGAAAGCAGCCCTCAACATGCGCAGCGTGAACGGAATCAGAACAATTACATAAGCGATCATCAGAATCCACATCGTTCCGGTCAACACGTTGTTTGCCAGAATCCATCTTGGCGTGTCGTACGTAATAATCAGACCCAGAGCAATCAGCGTAGACGGCAGCAGCCAGGGGATCAGCATCGCATATTCCAACGCGGTCGTACAGATATTGCTGTATTTATGAAGAAAGCGTGATACCGTCAGCGATAGCGCAACGACGAGAATAGCGGCTGCGGCGGAATAAACAATACTGATGATATATGGCTGATACGCATCAGCTTCGGTGAACAGCATTCGGTAGTTGGCAATTGTAAAATGGCTCCATGATAACGTGGATGTGGAGATGCTGTATGCATCCGTAAAAGAAAACGTAATGGTCAGCAGAACCGGCAAAGCGTAAACGATAAATAGCAGGTAGGCAAGAACGTGAACCAGCGCGTTCAGCCACTTGTTTCCGATTTTCTGCTTCTGGATTTCCGATTTCACTTTGGAAACAGAAATATAGTTGCCTTTTTTCTCGATTTTTCTAAGGAATATCAATAAAATCAGCGTAGCTGCTCCCAAAAATATGGCTAGCACGGCAGCCATGTCCCGGGAGGTCGGGCTTTTCGAAAACGCGAGAATCATAGGGGTGATGGTCTGGAATTCCGTTCCGCCTACAATAAGCGGCGCAGAGGTTGCCCCCAGGCCGGTCAGAAAAAGCAAAATGGTGATGGCGAACAAAGTGGGCTGCAATACCGGCAGTACAACTCTTCGTAAAATATAGAACGAAGATGCGCCCATATTCCGAGCTGCCTCAACGGTTTGAAAGTCAATCTTGCGAATGGCGTTAGTCAGGAAAAGGACATGGTTGGATGTGCAGGCAAACGTCATAACGAAAATTACGGCCCAGTACCCGTGGAACCATCCGGCAGGAAAAAAGGGAAACATATTGGACAGGAATTTCGTAATAAAGCCTTGTTCGCCGTATAGAAATTTATAGCCGGATACCAGCACGATCCCGCTGTAAACAAGTGTAGTATAATAGCCAATTCTGAGCAGTCGGGAGCCTTTTATGTCGAAATATTCGTTAACGAACACCAAGAAAATTCCAATAATATTAACAGTAACGACCATAGAAACCGCCAAAATAAAGCTGTTAAGCAAACTTTTCAAAGCTCTTGTGGAGTGAAGTAATTTTTGGATGGGTTCTATGGAAAAGGTTCCGTTCACCCAAAAGACGGCTTTCAGCAGGTTAAGATTCGGATAAACCAAAAAAGCAACGACAAACCATGTTAAGAACAAGCCGATGATCAGACCGATGATGTTTCCCAAGGTTACATATTTTCTTATGCGTTCCATTGTCATGAGGACAACCTCCTAGTATTGCAAAATGTCGTCGGGATGGATATAAATATCCATTTGATTCCCTTTGACATAGTGGTTTCGTCCGTCTTCGATTTCCACCTTTTTTAGCGAGGCTCCGTCTATTTCAAACGTATATTTCGTATAAAGCCCGTAGTATTCGGCTTCGGTCACACTGGCCTTCATTTTAGCAAATCCGGCGCTATTCCGATCGGGGACTAATGTATGAACCCTCTCGGTTCGCAAATAGGCAACTTTGGACAGATCAAATGTTTTGCCCGATGCGGCTGTTACTTTCTCCAATAGGGTCCTGCCCAGCTTGTTGATATCTCCGATGAAATTGCACACGAATTCGGTTGCGGACTGATTGTATATTTCGTAAGGCGTACCAACCTGCTCGACAACCCCGTGATTGAACACGGCAATGCGATCCGATAAGGTCAGGGCTTCCTCTTGGTCATGGGTAACGTAAATCGTGGTAATGCCAAACTTCTTTTGCAGACTTTTCAGCTCGTTTCTCAATTGGACACGCAAGCTGGCGTCCAGGTTGGATAAAGGCTCATCCAGTACGAGCATGCTTGGCTTTAGTACCAGTGCTCTGGCGATCGCTACACGCTGCTGCTGTCCGCCTGACAGCTCGGACACTTTCTTGAGTAACTGTTCGCTCTTCAAATCCACTTTTTGCGCGATGGCTCTAACCTCGGCATCAATCTGTTCTTTTGGCATTTTCTTGACCTTCAGACCGAAAGCGATATTCTCATATACATTGAGGGTCGGAAACAGGGCATAGCTTTGAAAAACCATACTGATATCTCGCTTCTCAACGGGCAAGTGTGTGATATCTTTGCCGTTCACATAAATGGCGCCACGCGATGGGTTAATAAATCCTACTAAACTTCTTAGGGTTGTTGTTTTTCCGCAACCGGAAGGGCCTAGCAGGGTGAAGAATTCGCCTTCCCCGATCTGCAGATTCAAACTTTTCACTGCGGTAAAATCATTGTATTTAATTTCAACCTCTTTAAATTCGATCATGACTCCCTGGCTCCTCGCTTGTCTGTCTACAAATAAAGGCAGCCGGCAGAGCGGCTTCGATGCGCCGTGGCACACCGAAACCGTTCTGCCGGGGATGCGCATTATACGGGTTATGGCAAAAGCTCAAGCTGAATTTTTTCAACCCAGTTGTTGATGTTTTTGTTGACGAACGCCCAATCGATATCCTGCTGCTTGACTGAAGCTTCCAGGTCTTTAATGTCCTGCGCCGCGTTCTCAAGCGCTTTGTTGTTTGCCGGCATGCTAGAGAACTGCTTGGACCATTCCGTTTGCACTTCCGCGCTGCCGAACCAGTCTACAAAGGCTTTTGCGCTGTCCAGATTCTTTGTGCCTTTCACGATGGCTGCCTGTTCGACGATAAAAGGAACGCCGATTTCGGGTTTCACGATCCCGGCTTTTACGCCGTATTGTTGCTCCCGGGAAGCAATGCCGCTTGAAAACATAGGACCAAGAGGAGTTTTTTCGCTTGCCAGGTTAGCATAGAAATCCTCGCCTTCGGCTTTGTAAAAACCGAATTTCAAATAATTCTTCATGGCATCCCAGCCTTCCTGGGAAATCCCGTATTCGCCGTTTGGATCCTGATAGCGAACCAAGATGCCTGCAAGTGTTGCCTGGACTGTGCCTCCGCCCAGATCGCCTGTTCTTGGTGCATCGTATTTATTATGGAACTGTTCGTCGTTCCACAAATCCGGCCAATCTTTCGGAGCGGTATTCTCGTCATACATTGTAGAATTATAAATCATGAGAATGGCTTGTTTGACAAGAGCATGGAAATAGTCGTCCTTATCGCTTAAACCGTCCGAAACTTCGTCCGCCCAAGCAGGCTTGTACTGCTCCAGCATATCTTGAGCTTTGAACTCCTCATAGTTCATTGTGCTTAAGCCATAAATAACGTCGGCGACCGGTTTGTTCTTCTCGGCAATCAGCCGGTTGGCGATGTCGCCGCCTCCGCCTTCCACAATTTGCAGCTCGAAGCCTTGCTCCTTGGCCTTCTCCTTCAGCCAGTCGCCTCTGCCGTCGGAGGCAGAGTTTGTGTAAATGACGAGTGGAGACTTGGCAGAATTGGTCGGTTTGGCAGAATTGGTCGAATTGACTGGATCAGCGGCATTGGTGGTAGAGGCGTTATTCCCACATGCGGCTAAAGAACTGGCTAATGCGATTCCGAGCAGAGGTAGTAAAATCCGTTTTAATTTGATTTTCATTCGAATCTCCCTTTTTTCATTTTTTGGAACGTGTCAATTTCAATTTCATTATACCAACCTCCCAAAATGACCGTCAATCGAATTGATGTTATTTAACGTGGGGTTAATAAAATTAACAAATCTCAATTTTCGACAATATCCATCATATGATCTAACTGTAAAAGAACCGAATTGCTGCGCTCCTTTTCTTTATAGAGACGGTTCATATATCGTCAAGCTAAGAATGACAAAGATAATTTAAAGATGCCTCAGTATAAAGGCGCTTACATATGTTGTACACTAATATCAAACCATATAATTACATATTTACCATGATAATGCCGAGGGGTGATGCTTGAATAGTCTTTGCCGTCTGGTTAGTAAGCAGGATTATTGCATGAATTTGAACTGCATACCGGGAATGTATCCCGGATACAGGTAATGGGGAGGTAGCACTTATGAAAAAAAAGTTTTTGAGCCTATTTTTATCAGGAACAATGCTATTGTCCGTATTTATCGGATACACATCCTCTTCCTCAGCCTCGGCTGCGGACATCATGTCTGGAAACCCTATTTTCACTAGTATATTTACCGCTGATCCCTCTGCGCATGTGTGGGATGACGGACGTATTTATGTTTATGCGTCACATGATATTTTCCCTTCTAGGGGTAGTGATTTAATGGATAAATATCACGTCTTCTCATCGGACAATATGGTGGATTGGGTGGACGAAGGAGAGATTCTGCGTGCTGATGATGTGCCGTGGGGGCGTCCGGAGGGCGGCTTTATGTGGGCTCCTGATGCCGCTTACAAAGACGGGACCTATTACTTCTATTTCCCTCATCCCAGTGATACGAATTGGAACAATTCTTGGAAAATCGGTGTGGCCATAAGTGATAAGCCTGCCGCAGATTTCACCGCCCAAGGCTATATAGAGGGGCTTCCCGGCAGTAATCTTATTGATCCTGCTGTATTCCGCGATGACGATGGAAGCTATTATCTTTATGCCGGCGGCGGCGGAACCGGCTATGGCGTGAAGTTGGGAAGCAACATGATGTCGATAGATGGGGCGGTCAAGCAGTTCACCGGGCTGCAGGACTTCCATGAGGCCAGCTGGGTCTTTAAGCGGAATGGTATGTACTACTTGATGTATTCCGACAATAATCCCGGTGCCAACCGGATGCGGTACGCCACCAGCAACAGCCCGCTTGGACCATGGGTAAACCGCGGCATCATTCTCGACCCGGTAAAAAATAGCGAAACATCACATGGCTCTATCGTGGAGTTTAAGGGTAACTGGTATATGTTCTACCATAACTCCGAAATCTCCGCCAACGGTACGCTGCGTTCTGTCAATGTGGATCGGTTATACTTCAATCCAGATGGAACCATCCAAAAGGTAATACAGACGACCGATGGTGTCCCGGCTGTCGGGCCACGTTCCCATGCTACAGAGATAAAGTATTATGATTTGATTAACGAGAACTATGAGCAATATACGGTGAAGACAGAATATCCCATGAACAGTAGCAACGTATCCATCGGAGGCGGGGCGGTCCGGTCGGGTAATAATATTGAAAATATGCATATCTCAGGTTCCTACTTCGAGTTGACTGGTGTCAATGGCGGCGCAGGTGGCAAGGCGCTTCTTACAGTGATCTACGCTTCCGCTGACAATGGTGCAGCCTTCAAAGTGGACGCTAGCGGCGACCCAGCTGGTGACGGTTATTTTCTTTCTCTGCCTGGAACAGGAGGATGGGGAACTTACACGGGTCGAACCAGCCGCCTGATTGATTTAAACTCAGGTATGAATAACACTATTCGGATGAGTGGTGGTATGGGAGGAGTTAATGTATCTCGCGTTATTGTTTCGTTGATACAGTAATGTTTAGGGGTAGACAAAACTGCACCTAAACTACGTAAGTAATTGGAGCCTCAGGGTTCAAGCAAAAAGCCCGCACTATGCGCGGGCTCATTGTCTTCAGTTCTCATCTGTTTTTATTTCACGATTATTTTATTCTGACCGGCAAGGAGTCGCAGCTCACGCGGGAGCTGCTCGCGATCATGTTCGGCAATCTCCAGCTGAACCCCATAATAGTGATTATCTGCCTCCTCAAGACCCCAGCGCAGTGTACCTTCCAGGCACAGCGGTTCTTCATGCAACACGAGATTCATGCTGATGCGGATTTGATGGGTATCCACGTTCAACGCAAGTGGCATCCACAGACGACAGCCCGATTGGCTGATGTTATGCATGAATGCCTTAATAGGTTTGGTGGGAGCAGGTATTCCATTTATGCTTACAATATACAGATTGAAGGGAATAGGCTCTTTAAATGAGTATCGGAAAGGTTCTTTTCTGTGATTGGTCGTCATAGGTTCCTCCATAATGTTCCAGTAATATCGGCCTACTTATATCATCGTCAGAAAAGATCCCTAGATGAAGAGGAACCCGGGAAACTTCACCCTCTGGATAGAAGACCCGTATTGAGAATAACGTATTAATATGGATTTACAAACAACCGCTTGAGCTATGTTCAGCCCAAGCGGTTGTTTGTTTTTTTGTTAAATAGATAGAAGTGAGTAGAGCTGATAGCTTAGTTTATTGTGAGGCTACGAATTCAGCTGCTTTAATACCGGCTTGGCGGCCGAAGATTATGATTTCTGCTACAGAGTTTCCGCCGATCCGATTCTGACCGTGTAAGCCGCCTGCAACTTCGCCTGCCGCGAATAACCCAGGAATAGCTGTGCCTTCTTTATTTAATACTTCTGTGTTCGTGTTGATAACTACGCCGCCCATCGTGTAGTGAATCCCAGGTCCGATTTTAATAGCGTAATATGGCGCGCCGGACAAGTCATTGTCCATGCCTGTCGTTCTACCGAATTCGGCATCCTTTTTATTCTTCACTGCGCTGTTCCATGTATCCAGCGACGTTTGCAGTTGTGCTGCTGGAACATTAATTTCTTTTGCCAGTGCCTCGATAGTGTCCCCTTGAATTACGAAGCCCATTTTTTCATACTGTTCAATCGCCTTAACACGGGTTTTTACGCCGGAATCAAAGATAAGAATGGCTGCTTTTTCGGGAAGTGTATTGATTGCAGCGGTAACTTTATCACGCGTATTCATTTCGTTAGTGAAACGTTTGCCTTCACTTGAAATTAGGAGAGCTCCTTCACCGCGAACAGCTTCCCCTATGAGATAGGATTTTTCTTGCTGCACAGTGGGGTGAACTTGGATTTGATCCATATCAACGGTTGTGCCGCCGACTTTCTCGATCATCTTGATGCCGTCTCCGGTACTGCCTATTTGGTTGGTGGTTACGTAACCTGCCAAATCAGGTCTTACTTCCGTAATCATATCCATATTGGCGCCGAAACCACCGGTTGTTACAATAACAGCATTTGAAGTGATGTTTTTCTCATCTGCTTGATTAAAAAGCACTTTGACGCCATTTATCTTGCCGTCTTGTTCGGTAATTTCCTTAACATCGGCGCTCACAAACAGTGGAATACCTTTATCTTGTAAGTTTTTCACCAATCCTTTGACTAGGTATTGACCTACGGCCGAACCGTCTTCAGGACGGTGTGTACGCTTTTCGTTCATGCCACCAGTAATCGTGATATTATTCAAGCGAATTCCAATGGAATCCAACCATTCGATTGCACCTGCGGAATTGTCAACAAAGAAACGAAGCATCTCCTTGTTGTTGGTACCATGCCCGCCTTTTAATGACTCTTCATAAAATAAATCATTGCTGTCTTTAATGTTTTGCTCTTTTTGAAATTTGGTCTCAGATGCGTTCATCCCCGAAGAGGATTTGTTTGTATTCCCGCCGACAACCGGCATTTTCTCAAAAATAACCGGGTTCAGGCCTTTTTCTTTGGCCTCCAGTGCAGCAGACATACCCGCACCGCCTGAACCGATAATGATGATATCGTATTTATCTTTTAATTGATCATACGGTGTATAACTTGCTTCAGATGCTCCTGAAACGCCCTCAACTTTGCTAGTTTCGTTGTCCTTACTCAAGTTCTCGTTGCCCTTGTTGTTACCTTTGCTGTTGCCATCCCCGTTGCCGCATCCTGCGATCACGAGCATGACTGAGAGAATGAGAGTAAGGGCAGCGGCTGCTGTCTTCTTCATTTTATAATCTCGCCCCTTTGTGCATATTTTCACAATAAGCATAGCGGATAAGTTCCTGCCCATGGAAGCATTAGTAATTAAAGAAAGGGTTAAGTAATTAAAGTAATCTGTCTATATAAACCGTAATTAAGATTAAAACCTGACTAGGGCGTGTCTGAAAACTAATCTTAATGGGGCTAATTTAACAAAATCATCGCAGAAGCCAGAAAGGCAAAGCTCATAAAATTTAGTGAAAGCTTGTCATAGCGTGTTGCGATCCCACGGAATTGTTTGAGTTTGTTGAAAAACATTCCACCCCATGGCGTTCTTTATAATGGTAAAAATCACAGGCCCAAGGATCTGTCGCATTAGACTTGGGCGGAATGCAGAACGTTGCGTTTTGGGATTCAATATAGGTTCAAATATTTTGGGTTCGCAGGCTTTATCGGCTAAAACAATACTTCCGGACAACGTTACGTCAGAGAGGACTTCAATGGCTAACTTACAGTCATGGATGTTTCCAGATGTTAGAAACAGACGAACCGGATTACCCAGTGCGTCTACTACAGCGTGGATTTTGGTATTGCGTCCCCCTCGGGAAAGTCCAATTTGCTGGTTGGTTTCGGCGTTTTCGGCCCCTTTTTAGCCCCCGCTGCATGCTGATGAACTTTACAGGAGGTGCTGTCCAGAGAGACATCCTGCAAGTCCGCATCGCGGGTCAAGGACTCAAACACCTTTTGAAATAGGTCGTCTTTGCTCCACAAACGAAATCGGGAATACACCGTTTTCCAAGGACCGAATCGTTCAGGCAAATCACGCCATGGAGCCCCTGTTTTTACTTTCCAAAGCATTCCATTCAGCATGACTCGATTGGACTTCGAGGGTCTGCCTTCTCCTGTATTTTCGGGCGGCAATAGATGTTGTATTCGTTCCCATTCTTCGTCCTTGATTTCGTGGCGTCTTTGCATCTTTTTACAATCCCCTCGTGAGTTCTTTCTTGTAAAATTATGCTACGGCTTCGCTTTTGAAGTAATATCTAGTTTTCAGACACGCCCTAATGAAATCGGCCCGAAATGTAAGCTCTGACAAAAAAATCAGCTATTATATTACGATAGTTCAGGCTGACCGCAAGCAAAGATTTGATATTTTTTTAAAGAGCAGACAGCATATGATCATCTATGTCAATGATTTGAACAATCCTCACTTGAATGCATATAAAATAATAAGTCCTTATTATCCGCAAGCACTGGAACAAGTTTTTGACTGATTATTGTTGATATAACCTGCTTCTGGGTACTATGAACAAGCTTTCATCGTATAACTACAGCATAAAGAGCCTGCAGCTTGCGCAGGCTCTTTATGCTGTTCCCCGGTATCCAACCCGGAAGAGTATTGGGCAGCTACTGCAGTATCCATGATCCGCCCTGAGCTGATAGGCCAGACAAGTAGGTCCCTTAATAGCTGCGGTGCGGAGGGTTTGGGTCCGTTCTGAACTTAGGAATGATGCGAAGCCCGAATACCTCTGGTTCGAGTTCCCAGGTCATGGATTTGAACCGCTTGATGATAAGATTGCGGCTGCGAATGTATGAACGCTATCAAACCATATATCTGCATGAGATCAAAGGGAATAGAATGATTTCCATACATTTCACCCCGTGATTTCACATTTTCATTTTTCATAATTGTGCAACAAATTATATAGAAAATAATTCATATAAAACTCATCGGACTATTCGACCATTTTCTAATGGGTGTAATTATTACTAATAATTATTGCAAAGATTTTACGAGAACATAGATTTTCAGTAGTATCTAAACTACTGCCAACAGTAAGAAGTTTTGATTCTTCATTCATAATGTAATCATTTACGTCTG
The DNA here is from genome assembly GCF_009664975.1 of Paenibacillus monticola. Taxonomy (GTDB): domain Bacteria; phylum Bacillota; class Bacilli; order Paenibacillales; family Paenibacillaceae; genus Paenibacillus_AQ; species Paenibacillus_AQ monticola. The sequence goes on along the minus strand of NZ_WJXB01000002.1, from coordinate 47,741 downwards.
GTCGTAGAAGGATGATTGTACTTTGTAATCGTCTAGATATGTACTTTCGTAAGATTGTTTGATGGGAAATGGGCGAGCGAATGACCAGATAACTTATAATGTCGGATCTTCAGCAGGCCTTTAGCCGCCAGCGTATAGCTTTGGATTTATGCATCATATCGATTGATTATTATAGACCTAGGAGAGGAGCGACTGTCCTTAAGACGGTCTGCTTAAATTTTCTGTGTTTGCTTTCTTTATAGAGGTCATTGGATAATTGCAGGCGCAATTTCGGGTGCGAAATCTCGTGAGAAAAGTATCGTATCTGACACCGTAAGCCAAGTAAGCACAATGAGAAACTTTCTATTAAATCTAAATTTCAGCATCGGTAAAAAAAATAGGGATAAACACTAAGGAATGACAAAAAACGATCTTTTGTATTAAGAATTGCATGAAAGGGAAAAAAGGTATGATATTCCAACATAATACAAATAGGGCTTTGGAACCATTCCACTGAAAGATGAAATAAAATAGTATTAATCCTATAAAAGTAAAAAGATACCATATATAAAGGTCAGCTATTTTAGTTGTGCAGCTTCACAAGAACTGAAAATTAGGTCATTCGAAGCGAGTGATGCGAATAAGCGAAAGTGTGAAAGAAATGAATCTCCAGCTCGTTGCAACGGTTGTTCGAGGGGAGGTCGCGGTCATCGACGTCACGCCTAGTTGAACAGAGTGTAGCAAGAATGAGGACAATGAACTATTTGAAGGAGGGGCTTAGACAACGTAAGCGTGGATATAGTCAATCAGGATGACATCAAGTACAGAATGAAAGAAGCATGTCGGAAATTGTTATTAGTATTTTGTTAGATATACTCGAAGTGTTCTCTTCGTACATAAGTAATTATCCATAATGAATGGAATTCGTGTTTCTTTATCCTCCTCTTTCCTGTCAAGTTGTGAATAAAATAAAAAACGATAAGTAGGTAATTTATTTATGGGCTATGGAACTACTTTTAAACGTTTATGGGTATACATGAGTAAATACAAGCCAATGTATGTTCTTCTAGCTGTGACTACAACAGTGAGTATTGCATTGGAATTATCCATTGCTTGGTTTTTGAATATCATAACGGATGCTGCAGTGCAATTTAATATGGACAAATGGATTGATTTTATATTTGTAGGCGCTGTAATACTTATTGTGTATGGACTTAATACATATATTGACAATTATTTTAAAAGTAAAGTTTCTATGAATGTTAGAAATGATATTCGAATAGATATGATGAATCATGTTTTGCGATTACCGCATTCTTTTTTTAGTAATTCTCATTCCGGAGATTTGTTATCCAGGTTCACTAACGACAATCAGGTTATAGGTGACGCTTCGGGGAGAATTATCGTTGATTTAGTGAAAAATCCCCTACTAGCAGTAGCAGCTTTCAGTTATTTGATGTATATCGAGTGGAGACTGGCTTTGATATGTATATCCATCGGGCCTTTGATGATGATGATCGGAAAGGTGTTCGGGAGCACCGTTCGTAAGACGAGTAACAACATGCAATTAAAACAAGGGAAAGTAACCTCGTTTCTACAAGATATACTCGGTGCAGACCACATTTTCAAGATGTTCAACCTGGAAAAGAAACTTATGAATCAGTATATAGATCATTGTGCAGATGTTATAAAGATTGAGAAAAAGCTGGGGAAAATTAATGCAGCTGCGAACGCTTCATCTACAGTGGTTGGGAACTTAACCTTTGTAATAGCTATTCTATTGGCTGGGTATTTTGTTGCGAAAGGGTCATTGAATGTAGGCTCCATGATAGCATTTATTCAGCTTATGAATTACCTAGTGATGCCGTTTACTGTGATTCCCACACTTTGGGCAAATATGCAGCAAGCTCTTGGAGGGGCAGAACGAACGTTTGTAATTTTGGATCATCCAGTTGAATATAATGATATTCAGGAACAAGAGATCAGTAGAAAACCGTTTACCAGTCTAAAATTGTCTTCCGTTTCATTTGGCTATCCCCTCTCCGATAGCAAAAGTACAATATCTGATATCAGCTTTGAGATCAAAGAAGGGCAAAAGATAGCGATTGTGGGACTAAGCGGAGGCGGTAAGTCCACACTGTTCAAGTTATTACTGGGATTGTATCCACCCGATCAGGGATTAATTCAGATTAATGGCAGGGACATTCGGGAAATAGGAATAAGAGAACAAAGAAATTACTTTTCATACGTACCTCAAGAAAATTATCTTTTTTCAGGAACAATTAAAGACAATATCCTCGATGGAAATCATTCTGCTGATGAATATGAGCTGATTGCCGCTTCACAACAAGCAAATGCGTTCGAATTCATCAGCAAGTTTCCAAATGGTTTTGCTTCAGATATTGGGGAGAAAGGGAAAAGTTTGTCGGGTGGACAAAAACAAAGAATATCAATAGCCAGGGCCATTCTGCGTAATTCTCCGGTTCTATTATTGGATGAAGCAACCGCATCTCTGGATCAGGAATCCGAAAAAATAGTTCAGGATGCTTTGCAGAAGTTAATGCAAGGGCGTACCACAATTGTTATCTCTCATCGTTTGTCTACGACGATTGATGCCGATTGCATTTTAGTGGTAGAAGATGGACGGATTGTTGAAGAAGGAACACATGAACAATTGATGATGCGTCAGAGTAGATACTTCGCCCTATATTCGTCTCAGAAAGAAGAAGAACAGGAACGACTCTATAGTGTGACTTGATACCAGAATGGATAGAGAAAGGAGATATCAATGGGAATCTTAATCATTCTATGTGAAGTTTTATTTTGGGTATTTGTCATTGCTGGACTATTTACTCGCTACACTCTCCACCAAAAAAAAATAGGTGGAATGCTGTTGCTCTGTTCACCGATCGTTGATACCATGCTGCTGATATTCACATTTTTTAATTTGAAAAATGGAGCTGAGGCTACTTTTGTTCATGGACTAGCCGCTTATTACATCGGAATGAGCATCGCTTTTGGACGTCCTCTTATTCGCTGGGCTGATCAAAAGTTTGCTTACTGGTTTGCCAATGGACCAAAGCCAATAAAAAGATATGGGAGAGCGCATGCGGAGAATGAGGTTAAAGCCTGGATGCGTCATCTGCTAGGTTTTTGTATTGGTTGTTCAATTATAGTTTTAATGATTAAATTTGTTGGCGATCCCGAAAGGACATTAGAGCTTGGAAAACTTATGAAGTTATGGTCTCTACTGTTAGGGATTGATTTTTTAGTGAGTTTCAGTTATCTCTTCTCACCCAAAAAGGAAAAAAACTCTAAATCGATTTAATAAAAGAATGACGTATCGGAGGCTTAATCTTGAAAATCAAACTCTTCTGTATACCCTATGCAGGTGGATCGGCGGTCATTTATCATAGTTGGAAGACCTACTTAAACGAACAAATAGAACTAATACCATTGGAATTACCAGGTAGAGGGACAAAAGCCAAACAACCTTTGCAGCGTAATGTACAAGAAATTGTCGCCGGGCTTTACGATATAGTAAAGGAGAGTTTGAAGTGTGATGAAGATTATGCAATTTTCGGACATAGCATGGGAAGCACTATCGCCTTCGAGTTGTATCATGAACTGATCAAAAATGGCTTTCATCAACCTGTTCATTTTTTTGTGTCAGCGGGAAGATCCCCCGATAGTATAAAGGAAAAAATTGTTCATAACCTACCGGAGGAAGAATTCAAGCAAGTGATTTTGGAGTATGGCGCTTCATCCAGCATAATTTTTGAGAATGAAGAGTTACGTAGTTTCTTTGTTCCGATTCTTCGTGCGGATTTCGAGGTTATTGAGAACTACACTTCTTTGGAACGAAACAGAAAAATCGGATGTGGTATGACGGCGTTCTATGGTAGCGAGGATACTGGGATTAAAAGAACTCAGATGGGCGAGTGGAAAATCCATGCCTCTGGGTTATGGAAAATACACTGTATACCAGGTGGCCATTTTTTTATTAAAGAGTCCCCGAAACAAGTTGTAGCTATAGTTAATGAAGCGATATTTAGTACGGAGAACGTAAAGAGTTATCAAGAATCCTGAAATTGATTAAATGGAGGGCAATAAATTGCTAAACAGTAGTTTGAATGTATACGGTCATGAGGAACGAAGAACTCAAGTGTTGCTTGATCAAAAGTTGACTCAACAGCTTTGGAGAATGGCTGAAAGAATGACGACAACATTGGATGTTGTCATTCTTTCAGCAACCGTGCTTCTTCTTCATAAATACTTTCAACAAGAAATTCCAAAGATAGAAGTAATTACGGGAAGTGATCTTTACCAAGGCGTTCATAGTGAACATGGTTTGATTAAAAAGGTTATTCCTCTTCAGTATGATGTCAGTAATTATTCAAACATTAAAGATTTATTGCTGAATTTAAACTTATTAAAGGTGGATAACAACGAGAGAACGGGATTGTTAAGTGGAGAAGATAACGTTCAAGCTGCCATTGGCGAAGATGAACATGATTCATATTTAAAGGTATTGTTTATGCTGAATACTTGTGATCCTGATCGAAATGTGATTTCTCTTATGGAGTTAATGAAGAATATTAAATTGTCAGAAACAGATTTATTAATTACCCCAGAGAACGAAGGGGGACAAATTCAATTGAATTTACGGTACGGAAATCAAGTTTCTGACGATACTATTCATATTGTTAAATCGAATATATTACATATTTTACATAGTATACAAGGGGGATTGGAAACGGATACATCTGAATTTCGCTTAATTAATATAGCTGAAGAAAAGCAGCTTCTATTAGATTTCAATTGCACCAAATTGACTTACAATCAGAACCTTACACTTAAAGATTTGTTTGAGGCCCAAGTGCAGTGTACTCCTGATCAGACGGCATTAATATTTAATGATGAGGCAATTAGTTATAAAGAGTTAAACCGTCGGGCAAATCACTTAGCCACAATTTTAAGAGAGAAGGGCGTTTCTCCGGATAGGCTGGTAGGATTATTGTTGGAGCGCACTCCTGATTTAATAATTGGAATGATTGCCATTTTGAAAGCTGGTGGGGCATACGTGCCCATTGATGTTACATATCCTAAGAGCCGGATCGAATACATACTTAATGACAGTGGTATATCATTGATGATCACAAATGCTTCTATTTCAAGAAACTTCACTTTTACGGGGGAGAAGATTGAAGTTGAATCGCTTGGTTATTTATCGGAGGATATTACAAATCTGATGACGGAATCCAAACCCGATGATTTGGCGTATGTAATATATACTTCAGGAACTACAGGACAGCCTAAGGGAGTAATGATTACGCAAGACAATGTTCATAATTTCATGTGCGGAATTTTGGAGAACATCCCGTTGGCAGAGGGTTCTTCCATGCTCGCATTGACAACACATTCCTTTGATATTTTTGTGCTTGAGTCATTAGTACCTTTAATGCGTGGCGCAACTATAGTATTGGCTAGTCAAGAGCAACAGCAAAGTCCACGGCAAATTGGGTTGATCATGAAACAAGCTTCAGTTCGTATAATTCAAATGACCCCAACAAGATGTAAGGCGTTCTTGGTTGATCCCTTGTTCCTTGCTGCCTTGAAGGATGTAGAGTATATATTGTTGGGCGGGGAGCCGCTTCCTCTTAAATTGCTAGAAGCGTTACAATCGGTATCGTCCGCTGCTATTTTTAATATGTATGGACCTACTGAAACAACGATTTGGTCTTCGTTAGAAGCGGTAACTGGTTCAACCGTAATTCGTATCGGGAAACCAATGGCGAATACTCAGTTCTATATACTTGATAACCAGGGTGAATTGGTACCGATTGGTGAGGAAGGTGAACTGTACATCGGAGGAAGAGGTTTAGCCCGTGGATATTTGAATAGAAATGATCTTACAAATGAAAGGTTTATTGTAAATCCATTAACAGGAAAAGGATTAATATATCGTACTGGAGACCTTGTTAAATGGACGAATGACGGGAGAGTAGAGTACGTAGGGCGTTGCGATGAACAGGTGAAAATGCGTGGTTACAGAATTGAATTGGGAGAAATTGAAAACCTTATTTTAAGAATGGAAAGTATTACTGAAGCGTCAGTGATACCTATTAGTAAAGATGGTGAAATTCAAGGAATACACGCGTTTTACGTAGCCGAACTCACGATCCCTAGTGAAGTTATAACAGCACATCTTGCTGAGTATTTGCCTGAGTACATGCTTCCGGTCTCCTATACACAAATTGAGTGCTTGCCCCAAACGCCGAACGGGAAGATTAATAAAAAGGCACTCCTGGAGAGTCTTGTTGATGCTAGGATTGGCGAATTCGCGGCTTATATTCCACCAAACAGTCCGCATGAGATACTAATTTCTCGAATCACACAAGAGATTTTTCAAGAAGACAGGATAAGTGTTGAGCAAAATCTGTTATTAATCGGCGGTCACTCGTTGAAATTTATGGAGTTATCTTCCCGCATTCATCAAGATACCGGAAGCATCGTTCCATCCAAATACATGTTTTCTAAACCAACTATCAAGTCCATTGCCAACTATGTGGATAACGAATTGAAGAGCGAATATTATCCAATTGAAACTGCTGCGGTACAGGATAGTTACCCAGTTACATCAATGCAGAAAAGAATGTTTTTGCTTCAGGATAACAGTGGTGCAGATCAGAATATGCCAGAAGCATATCTTTTGGAAGGAGTACTAGATGTAGTACGTCTTGAAAGAGCCTTGGAACAGCTGATTCAGCGTCACGATATACTTAGGGCGAACTTTTATTGGGAGGGTGAGGAATTAGTTCAAAGAATAAATGAAGTGATCGCATTCCAACTGGAATGCGTTGATGTTCATGATGGAGATCTAGCAGCAATGGTTTCTTCATATGTGTTTCCCTTTGATCTAACTCATGCCCCTCTATTTCGTGCAATACTTTTTAAAATTGGACCTTCTAGCAATGTATTGTTGCTAGAAATGCATCACATCATTACAGATAATGTCTCGATGAAGGTTTTTCTGCGGGATCTTGAGGGTCTCTATGAAGGAAAAGCTCAGGAGTCGGTGAAAATACAGTATCAGGATTATTCGGTGTGGATGAAGAACCACCCGAAGGAATTAAGCAGTAAAAGAGAATTTTGGATGCAACAGCTTTCTGGAGATCTCCCGGTGCTGGATTTACCAACTGATTATGTCCGGCCAATGTTGCAAAGTTTTGAGGGAGAAACTCTGGATTGTCATCTTGATCAACAGCTTACCGCTAAGCTGAAGGGAATTGCAGCCGAAACAGGGACCACATTGTATATGGTACTATTTAGCATGTTTAAGATTCTTTTGTCTAAATACTCTGGTCAAGAGGATATCTTGGTTGGTTCTGTTTCAGCTGGAAGAACACATGCTGATATTCATAGAACGATGGGGATGTTTGTTAATACTTTTGTAGTTAGAAGCTTCCCGAATGGAAATAAAAACTATAAAGAATATTTACTTGAACTCAAGGATATTTTTCTTGACGTATTTGACAATCAGGATTATCCATTCGAGGATTTGGCGAATGAATTACATCGATATAGAGACCTTAGTAGAAATCCACTGTTTGATGTAATGTTCGTTATGGAAGAAAAGTATCTGCCATCCCTGAAAGGAATTCAAGCTGAACCATATCAGATAGCTACTAATACCTCGAGGTTTGATCTTACGCTTGTAGCTGAAGAACTGAGAGATTCGATTCAAATTAAGTTAGAATATCGTACAAAGCTTTTTAGCAAAGAAACAATAGAAAGAATCATTAAGCATTTTCAGTATCTTGTTGTAAGTATAGTCCATAACACGGATCTCAAGATTTCTGAATACGAGATGATGGATGCCGAGGAATATGAGCGTATAGTCCATACCTTTAATAATACAGATTCAGATTATAATTCTTCACGAACGTATGTCCAATGGTTTGAAGATCAGGTTGAGAGAACTCCTGATGGTATCGCGCTTGTGCATCAAGGTATGAAACTCACTTATAGACAGGTGAATCAGGAGTCAAATCGTTTGGCTAGGGCTCTATGTAAGAAGGGAGTAAAACAAGGTGACATAATTGGAGTATTAGCTTCGCGAGGAATCAAGTTGATTGTAGCTATGCTGGGTGTAATGAAAGCTGGCGGGACCTATTTGCCGCTTGATCCTGAATATCCTGAGATCCGACTTCAATATATGCTGGAAAATAGTGATACCAAACTACTTCTAACGGATTTAGAACAACCGTATCTGCTAATTAATCAGATTAATACTATAAATATCAACTTTGAGTCGTTTTGCCATGAAGATGAGCATAATCTCAATAATTACATATCTTCAGACAATGCTGCTTATATGATTTATACCTCCGGGTCAACGGGAAAGCCCAAAGGAGTAGTTTTAGGACATAAAGGTATTTCCAATCTTTCCGTTTTTTTCAAACACGAGCTCGGAGTGCAGCAATCGGACAAAATTGTTCAGTTTGCCAGCATGTCATTTGATGCATCTATCTGGGAGATCACGATGGCGTTGTTCAATGGTGCTCAATTGCATTTAATTACTAATGAGATTGCTTCAGACTATAAAGAATTTGAAAATTATTTACAGGATAATGAGATTACAATAGCTACTTTGCCACCTACGTATTTATTGCATTTAGACCCGGCAAGAGCGACATCATTGAGGATACTAATCACAGCGGGTTCATCTGTTACCTATGAGTTGGCTGAACGGTGGGGCAAGTCGACCGAGTTTATTAATGCATATGGTCCAACAGAGTCAACTATATGTTCTACGTTCTGGAGATATAGTCAGCAAGAAAGAACTTGTAAGACTGTTCCTATCGGAAAGCCTGTTCTCAATGCAAAAGCATATGTTCTTAATCAGAATGATCGTCTGTTACCTGTAGGGATCATTGGAGAGCTTTGCATATCAGGCGATATGCTGGCAATTGAATATTACCGTTCCCAGGCAGTTACATCCGAAAAATTCATAACAAATCCCTTCGATGCAGGTACTAGAATATATAAAACTGGTGATTTAGTACGTTGGCTCCCAGATGGAAATTTGGAGTTTATCGGAAGGAAGGATGATCAGGTTAAGATAAGGGGATTCAGAATTGAGATGGGAGAGTTGAAGAGCCAGCTCCTTCAGTATGAGTCTATACAAGATGCAACTATTCTCTGTAGCCGAGCTCGAAATAACGAGGAATATCTATATGCTTATCTAGTTAGTGATACTGTACTGAATCCACGACATGTTAGGGAATTCTTGTCCACTCGTCTGCCTCAATATATGATTCCGACTTATTTGCTGCAAATAGATGCTATACCCCTAACGATCAACGGAAAAGTAGACACCAAGGCGTTGCCGGATGCGGAAGCTGAAATTAATTCCCAGAGAGTAGTGGCAGCTGCACGAAATCAGACAGAAGAAAAACTGGTATCAATTTGGAAAGAGATATTGGATATCGAAGAAGTGGATATTAATGATAACTTTTTTGAACGAGGGGGCCACTCTCTAAAAGTTGCCTATCTAATAAGAAAAATAGCTCAAGAATTTGGTGTGCGATTTACATTCAAAAAACTGTTTGAGTATTCGAGCATTAGTAAGATCAGTTCTCTTATTGAGAACTCTCGTCGATCTACCATCCAATCATTGGAGCTTTCTGAAAAAAGATCTGGATATCCTTGCAGTTCTGCCCAAAAGAGAATGTATAGCTTGTACGAGCAGGATAAGCACGGAGTAAGCTATAATCTTCCGAATGCAATGTTAGTGGAAGGGGATTTGGAAAGAGTTAGGATTGAAGATGCATTCAAGCAAATGATAAATAGACATGAGTCCTTTCGCACGTTTTTTGAGATTGCAAATGAGACTGTGATCCAAAAAATCAAACCTAACGTTAACTTTGAAATATCATATGTAGAACTCAAATCAGAGAGACAGGAGGACATTGATCAGAAAATCAAAGAATTTATCAAACCTTTTAATCTGGAAAAATCAACATTACTCAGAGTCGAACTGGTTAAATTATCGGACAACAAACATTTGTTGCTGTGGGATACGCATCATATCGTTTTTGATGGGTTCTCAGCAGGTTTGTTTATGCAAGAATATATGAATATCTATCGTCAAGAACCACTTCCTGAACTTAAATATCACTATCATGATTTTGCTATTTGGGAGGAAAAGGTTAAAGGGTCACTGGAGTGGAAACAAAAGGAGAGATTCTGGCTTGAGCAATTAGCCGGTGAGATTCCTGTACTGGATTTACCGTATGACTATACAAGACCTGTGGTAAAAAGCTTTGAAGGTGACTCGATTGATTTTGAATTACAAGGTTCGATTTGTGATGATCTCAACAAGCTTGCCACAGAAACAGGCACTACTCTGTATATGCTGCTGCTAAGTACATATAAGATTCTATTGTCTAAATACTCAGGTCAAGAAGAATTAATCGTGGGCAGTGTGTCTGAGGGAAGGCCACATTTGGATCTGCAGCAAACGCTAGGGATGTTTGTTAATACCTTTGCTGTTCGGACGTATCCAGAAGGAAATAAAAGATATTGTGATTATTTGGATGAAGTGAAATCGTATTTGCTGGATGCGTTTGACAATCAGGATTATCCGATTCAATCTATCCCGGAGAAGCTCCTAATGCAACGTGATATCAGCAGAAATCCACTATTTGATACATTGTTTGTGTTAGAGAATATGCATATCCCTGCTATGAAGTTAGAGGGGATGAATATTACACCTGTAAGAATGAAGTCACAAACCTCAAAATTCGACTTATCAATGATTGCTGAAGAGTCAGTGGGCAAAATTAATTTTAGACTGGAATACTGCACCAGACTTTTCAAAGAGAGTAGTGTGGAAAGGTTGAAAAACCATTTCATACAGCTAATATCAGATATTGTTAAGCACCCGGATAAACTAATATCGGAGTTGTGCATGCTGGCTCCAGGCGAAGAACAGCAGATTTTGAATGCGTTCAACAATACCGCAACGGAGTATCCGGCGTCTAAGACAGTAAATCAATTATTTGAGGAACAGGTTGAGAAGTCTCCTTCGGGTGTGGCGCTTATATTCGACAAAGAGGAGTGGACCTACCAACAGTTAAATCGCAGAAGCAATCAGATTGCCAGAAAACTGCAGAGTCTGGGGGTTCGATCCGAGCAGCCTGTAGGAATTATGCTGGATAGAGGTTTTGATCTGATTGCAGCAATTATTGGCATTCTCAAAGCTGGAGCAGGATATCTCCCTCTTGATAGTGATTATCCTGAGGAACGTCTTCATTACATGCTGTCTGATAGTAATTGTGAAATTGTACTTACTACGCTCCCCTTTGCAGACAAAGTTAACAAGAGCGCAAACCTGGTTTTTCTCGATGATCCAGAAATTGCAGCTTGCGGTGAAGATAACTTAGTTTCCATGAATACTGTAGACAGCTTGATTTACATTATGTACACTTCAGGATCCACTGGAAAGCCTAAAGGAGTTCTGGTCAAACATCAGAATGTGGTCAGACTTGTAGTAAACGCAGAATATATGGAGTTTAGTTCTTCGCTAAAAATGTTGCAGGGAAGTACCACCGTTTTTGATGCCTCAACATTTGAAATATGGGGTGCCCTTTTGAACGGAATGAGTCTCTGTATCGTTACCAAAGAGACGATGCTGGAGTCGGATAAACTGCACCAAGTTCTGAAACAGCAACAAATTAAAACCATGTGGTTAACTTCTGCATTATTTAATCAACACGCCTTAGAGAAACCTGAAATGTTTGCAGATGTTAAGTATTTGCTTGTTGGTGGTGACGTGCTTTCAATTCAGCAAATAGATGCCGTACAGAAAATGAATCAAGGGTTGACGATTATCAATGGCTACGGCCCCACTGAGAACACGACATTTTCCACTTGCTTCACCATAAATGGCGGGTACGAGATGAGCATCCCTATTGGTAAGCCAATCAGTAATTCAAAGGCATATCTATTAGATAAATACGGAAAACTTCTTCCGATTGGAGTGATAGGAGAGCTGTATCTAGGAGGAGATGGGGTAGCTGGAGGATATCTGAATGATTCTGAGAAAACCCGAGAAAAATTCCTGCCAGATCCTTATGCGTTGGGCAAGACTATTTACAGAACGGGAGATCTCGCACGGTGGTTGCCGGATGGTAATCTTGAATTTTGTGGCCGGAAGGATCAACAATTAAAAATTCGGGGTTTTCGAATCGAAACAGGTGAAATTGAGTGGCATTTAATGAATTATCCTTCAATTAAAGAAACAGTAGTTATAAGTAAAGAAGATAGACTCGGGAATAAATGCTTGTGTGCCTATTTCATAGCAAGTCAAGAAGTTAATCCAGCGGAGCTTAGACTGGATTTATTAACAAAGCTTCCGGACTATATGATGCCATCTTACTATATACAGTTAGAGAGCTTTCCATTAACGGTAAATGGGAAAGTAGACAAACAAGCGTTACCGCAGCCAACTGAGGGGATGTTGTCAAGTAGTAACTATCAAGAACCTAGAAATAAGACGGAGGAGTTGCTTTGCAAGGTTTGGAAGGAAATTCTTGCATCTGATCAAGTAGGGATCACCGATCATTTCTTTGAACTGGGAGGGGATTCAATCAAAGCTATTCAACTAGCCTCCAGAATGAAAAGATACAATCTTCGAGTGGATGTAAGGGATATTTTAATACATCCAAGGATCAACGAATTATCAAGTTACGTTCTTCGCCTCAATCACGAGGTTGAACAAGACAAGGTTACAGGAGAAGTAGTGCTAACACCGGTACAAAGGTGGTTTTTTGAGAATCAAAGCTTAGGAAGGGATCACTTTAATCAATCCATGATGCTGTATCATGAAGGACAAATCGATAAGGAACTTGTATTTAAGGTCTTTCAAGCGATCCTGTCTCATCATGATGCTTTAAGAATGGTAGTGGACGATCAAGGTGAGGAACCTTCGCAATTGAATAGAGGAATCGAATATAACTGGTTTGACCTTTATGAATTTGATTGCTGCGATGAGGAGGACAGCAGAGCATTTATTGAACGGAAAGCTGATGAAATTCAACAAAGCATCAAGTTAACAGAAGGATCTCTTGTGAAAGTAGCGGTGTTTCACGAAAAAATGGGAACTCATCTATTCATAGCAGTTCATCATCTGGTGATTGACGGTGTATCCTGGCGAATTTTACTTGAGGATATTGTAATGGCGTATGAACAATTGTCGTCAGGTGAAGTAGTGAAGCTGCCAAGTAAAACACATTCTTTCCAGGCATGGGCAAAACAGCTCAAGGAATATGCAAATTCCGAAACACTAATTCTGGAACTTGAATTCTGGAATACAATGGGAAACCATCATGTGAGTAAGTTACCTATGGATTATGAGTTTGCGGAACATATTACGATGGACAGCGATGAGGTGCAAATGCAGCTTTCATATTCAGAAACAGAGCAGCTGATTAAGCAATGTAACAAAGCATATAATACAGAAATTAACGATTTGTTGTTAGCAGCACTTGGCCTCACCCTAAAAAAATGGACGCATGAAGATAATATACTTATTAATCTTGAGAGTCACGGAAGAGAAAATATTTTTCCGAATCTGGATATTGGGAGAACTGTAGGTTGGTTCACCTCAATTTATCCTGTAGTTATTCATATGGATAACTCCACAAAAATTGAGGATACAATTATCTCGGTCAAAGAGACTTTGAGAAAGGTTCCGAATAAAGGTATTGGCTACGGTATTCTGAATTACTTAACTCCTGCTGCTTTATTGAAAGGTTCAAAACCTAAGGTTACACCTGAAATTAGTTTCAATTATATGGGGCAGTTTAACCAGCAAGAACTTAATCACCCCCGTTTTAAATATTCAAGCTATCTTACAGGCAATGAGGTCAGTCCTTACTATGGCAAGCGTTGCAATCTTGATTTGAATGGAATTATTAAGAACAACCAGTTCAACATGACTATCAGTTACAGTTCACGACAATTTGCTAAATGCACCATTGAAATGCTGGCTGAATCGTACAAAGATCATTTACTCCGAATCATTAATTTTTGTGCAGAAAAAGAGGGTACCGAGCATACCCCTAGTGATTTTAGTGCTAAAGATTTGGATTTCGATTCTATGAAAGAGGTCTTGGATCTCTTTAACTAGTGAACTCGTTCCATAGAGGATTGTTACTTAACATATGATTGGGAGGTTGGAAATTTTGAGCACTGATAATAATATAAAAGACATTTATTTTCTTACCCCCATGCAAGAAGGAATGCTGTTCTATCACATTCTTAATCAAGAGAATGATGCGTATTTCCAACAGTTACATTTCTCTGTAGAAGGTACGTTGAATTATGAACTTTTTGAACAGTCTATTAGGCAACTCGTTTCAGATTATGACATCCTTAGAACTGTATTTGTATATAAAAAAGTAAAAAAAACAGTCCAAGTGGTGCTGAAAGATTTATCGATTCCTGTTGAGCTAGCGGATATTTCCACTTGGAATCTGGAGCAACAGCAACTGTTCATCAAAGAAAATAAAGAGAAGGAAATTAAGAGGGGTTTTGATCTAACCCGGGGACCTCTTATGCGGATTACTGTTGTTAAGACCGCTGAGACAAAGTATGAGATTATATGGAATTTCCATCATATTATTCTGGATGGATGGAGCCTCGGTAACTTGTTGCTGGCATTTAGAAGGAATTATAAGTTATTGCAACGAGGCAAGACTATTCATCATAGAAATACGCTTCCCTTCAGCAATCATATTAAATGGCTGGAACGGACAAATTCAGCTGAAGCCCACTCTTATTGGGATAAATATCTCACAGGGTACAGCACACCAGTTACCATTCCTGGAAATGCCGGTGCTGAAAATGTGAATGGGTACAAAGCAGCTCAGATTTTCTATAAGTTTAGTTCGGTTTTGTCTTCCAGACTCGAGGAGACCTCCAGGAAAAACGGTGTGACCTTAAGCAGCTTGCTTCAAATGCTCTGGGGCATCTTGCTCAACAAATACAATGGTGTTCAGGACTCCGTTTTTGCAACGGTTGTATCGGGAAGAAATCCGGATATGGATGGTATGGAGCGAATGGTTGGAATGTTCATTAATGCGATTCCGGTCAGAGTTCGTTATGATGACACAATGTCAATAAGAGATCTGATTCATCAGTTCTGGGGGGAGAGCTTTGCTTCACAGCAATACGACTTTGCATCGCTCCCCGAGATTCAATCCCGGACAAGCTTAAATAAAGAACTAATTAATCACACCTTTATATTTGAGAATTACCCACTGGGAGACGGTTTGTATAATAAGTCCTTTGATTTCTGGGTTACGGATCTCCAAGTCTATGGACATCCCAATTATGATTACAACATTGTAGTAACACCTGGTCATGAGCAGATCGAAATCAAAGTGAGCTACAACGACTTGGTGTACAGCCACGATATGATCATGCAATCGTTAGAGCATTTCGAACGAATTGCGGAACTTGCAGTGGATAATTTGGACCTTCGTGTCGGCGAGATCGGAATCGTCACAGACAAAGAAAAAGCCAAACTGTTATATGAATTTAATCCGGTGCCGAGTGAAAATAGTCAGCCCTATTCTCTCATTCATGATGGCTTTGAACTGGTGGCTTCAACCTATCCCTCGAACATAGCTGTGGTCTATGAGAATCAACGGTTGACTTATCTGGAACTCAGCCGTAAATCGAATTTAATCGCCCAAAGCTTGATTCTTTCAGGTGTGACAAAAAATTCTGTTGTCGGTGTCGGGGTGCAACCGGGTATTGAAGCTGTAGTTGCAATATTAGGAGTTCTGAAAGCGGGAGGAGCCTATCTACCTATAGATCCTTCCCATCCGATAGATAGAGTCAATAATATGCTGAACCAATGCGGCTGCAAGTTCCTTATAACAGGCTCAGAGACACTAGACGGATTGTTGGCGGAAACTAAGGTGATACGTTTCAATGAAATAGATATGGAACCGTTATATGATCGTAATTATGATATTGAATTCCCTACTGTAAGCGCTGAAGACATCGCCTATGTTATTTTTACCTCAGGGACAACCGGTGTTCCAAAGGGAGTGAAAGTCAGTCACAGCAATCTAATTCATTATGTCTCTTGGTTCAAACAGTACTCAAAGATCTCTTCAGCAGATCGGACGGTTATCTTATCTTCATTGGCCTATGACTTAAGTTATACAAGTTTTTATTCGGGCCTGCTAACCGGCTGCCAAATACACTTGTTGTCACAGGAGGCTTATTCGGATTCCAATGAGGTAGTCAAGTATATTCGAATGAACGAAATCACTTTCTTCAAAGGCACTCCGTCTCACCTGAGTATGATTCTCTATTCCCGTGAATTTTATAGAACAGAAGCATGCAACTCTCTTGAGCTTGTAGTGCTTGGCGGTGAAGAGATTCAGGCATTAGATATTGAGAAATTTAATAAAAAATATCCAAAAACAAGATTTATGAATCATTACGGACCAGCAGAATGTACAGTAGGTTCTGTTGCAATGGAGATAGAATCTGCAGCATTTGATAATTTTAAGAGTGTACCCGTTCTGGGCAGACCGATTAGCCATGCCAAAGTTCTTATTCTTGACAAGAGTATGAACCTGCTGCCTGTTGGTGTATGTGGTGAAATTTATATATCCGGAGCAGGGATCTCATCCGGGTATATCAACGATGCAATAATGACTGAACAACGTTTCGTAGCAAGCCCATTTCAGAGTAACGAGAAAATATATCGTACAGGTGACTTGGGCAGATGGCTTGTTGATGGAACTATACAATTTCTAGGTAGAATAGATGATCAAATTAAGATTCGCGGCTTCAGGGTCGAGCTTGGAGAGATAAAAAGCAAACTTCAGTCTCATCCCAAAGTTGCGGAGGCCATTGTTATTCAAAAGATACAAAATAATAAGGAATCAATAGTCTGCGCCTATTATGTTTCAGAAGATGGAGTGGAGGCAGAGGAATTACGAAGCTATCTAAAAAATGCATTGCCCGAGTATATGATTCCGGCATATTTACAACAAATTGACAGCATTCCTTTGACAGTTAATGGGAAAATCGATCGTAATAAACTTCCTGAACCGGGATTTATCTTACATCCGGAAGAAAAATTCAGTATGCCGGAAAGTGAAATAGAGTGCGAATTAGCACGGATATGGGAATCCATCCTGCAAGTGAAAAACATTGGAGTGAATGATCATTTCTTTCAGATCGGAGGTCATTCCCTCAAAGCAATAATGCTAACTACAGCCATTTATAAGCATTTTTCGGTAGAGATTCCGCTGCGATCTCTGTTTCAGCTCCCGACAATAAAAGAATTAGCTCTATATATTGAAGAGTCAACTATATCCAAAGAATTTGTCGGTATTCAAACTGTAGCTCATCCGACAGGCAAGTATGCATCTTCATCAGTACAGAAAAGGATATATGCTCTAAGCAGCTATGATAACGAGAGCATTAACTATAATCGCCCCTTTGCGATGCTTTTATCAGGTCCGCTGAACATCAGTGAATTGCAAGAGGCCATTCATAAAATGATTCTTAGACATGAGGCACTCAGGACTTCTTTTGAAAATGAAGAAGGTAATATTATTCAAAAAATCTGGGATAGTGTTAAATTTAATTTAGACTTTGCAGATATGGAATATCGAACTGAGAAAGAAGTTAATGTTTTCTTAAGTGAACTTGTGACACCTTTCCAATTAGAGCAGGCACCGCTTATGCGAGGTATGGTTATTCGGTTGGCAAATTGTAAACATATTCTATTTCTTGATATGCATCATATTATCTGGGACGGAGTGTCTACCGGTATTTTTACAAAAGAGCTCTTCGATGTATACTCGGGTGAAAAATTGCCTGGATTATCGGTTCAGTACAAAGATTATACTGAGTGGCAAAGGCAGCACTTGCTGTCGGATGAGTATAAACAAAAAGAGCAATATTGGTTAAATCATCTCGGTGGAGAAATTCCAGCATTGAATTTGCCACTGGATTATGGAAGACCGAGTATTCAAAGCTTTGACGGAGATTTTGTCCATTTTTCAATTCACTCTGCTGATTACGAAAATCTAAAAGCTTTGGCAGCCGCTACCGAAACAACGATGTTTATGCTCATTTATTGTGCTTTCTGTGTGTTGATGGCGAAATACAGCGGACAGGAAGAAATTATTGTAGGAACCGTTAGTGCCGGCAGATCCAGGCCAGAAATTCAGGGCGTATTAGGGATGTTTGTCAATACTCTGCCTGTTCGAACTTTTCCCGATAAACATAAGACATTTGTAGAGTATTTGCTAGAATCCAAACAAACATTGTTGGACAGTTATCATAATCAAGATTATCCATTAGAAGATATTATCGAATCACTTAATCTCACAAGAGATGCAAGCAGAAATCCGTTATTTGATGTATTTGTTGCCTTTGAGAATGAGAGCAAGAGAGAATTAAAAGTTAATGATATAGAGATATCCGGTTATGACGTTGAATATAAGGTATCCAAATTTGATTTGTCGTTACTGGCGGAAGAACGTGGTGACGGTATCGATTTTCGCCTGGAGTATTGTACCCGCCTGTTCGCTAAAGATAACATTAAAAGGATGATTTTACATTTAATGCGTTTGATCTATCATATAACAAAAAATTCCAATAAGCAAATCGGGGAATTACAATTCCTTGACGATGAAGAAATGAAACAATTGCTTCAACATCAGCAGGATTTTGACGTGGATTATCCGGTTGGGAAAACTGCAGTCCAGTTGTTTGAAGAGCAAGTTAATAGAACACCGGATCATATCGCAATTAGTTTTGACGGGATTCAGTTGACTTACCGCGAGTTGAATTCCAGGGCCAATCGTCTTGCCTGGCGGTTAAGGGAACTTCATGTTTGTAGAGATCAAATGGTAGGCATCATGCTTGAACGATCTCCAGAAATGGTAATTGGGATCCTCGGTATATTGAAAGCCGGAGGGGCATATTTACCTATTGAACCGTCATATCCACAGGAACGGATTCGATTCATGCTGGAGGATAGCGGAGCGCAGATTTTGATAACTCAGAAAGAATATATGGAGGACATTTCTTTCGAAGGGACCATTGTCAATATTTTTGATGAAGATTCGGGCAACGAAGCAAATCTTCCTTTGGTGAATAAACCGGATGATCTGATTTATATGATTTATACATCTGGAACGACTGGTAAACCTAAGGGTGTAATGATTGAACATCGTAATCTTGTCAGACTTATGGTGAATAACAAGATGAAATTTGATTTTCATGAGCATGATGTCTGGACACTGTTTCATTCGTTTTGTTTTGACTTCTCAGTGTGGGAGATGTATGGGGCATTACTCTATGGAGGGAAACTGGTTATTGTCCCGAAGCTGATTGCTCAGGATACAAGAGCGTTTATTCAAATGCTGGAACGGGAAAAAGTTACTGTATTAAATCAAACCCCAACGGCTTTTTATAGTCTGATTAATGAAGAGATGCGAATGTCGGATATCCGCCTATGGATTCGATATGTCATTTTTGGCGGGGAAACATTAAAGCCTATGCTGTTGAAGCTCTGGAAGGTTAAGTATCCCTCTACCAAACTGATTAATATGTACGGAATAACGGAAACGACGGTTCATGTAACCTATAAGGAAATCGGAGACCAAGAGATAAATGCGAATGTCAGTAATATCGGTAAAGCCATACCGACGGTAAGAACTTATATTTTGGATAGCAGCTTACATCCGGTTCCAATAGGTATTCCTGGAGAGCTGTGCATCGGAGGAGAGGGAGTCGCACGGGGCTACAGAAACCGCGATCAATTGACTGCGGAGAAATTTATTTACGTCTCTGGAATTCACGAAAGGTTATATCGCTCCGGGGATCTCGCCAGATTCTTATCTAATGGTGAAATTGAATATATGGGCAGAATCGACAGTCAAGTAAAAATAAGAGGTTACCGGATTGAGTTGGGAGAGATCGAAAGGCAGCTTCTTCAGCATGACGATATCATTGATGCTACAGTTGTTGATTGTAATAACCATCTTGGAGAAAAATGTCTCTGTGCGTATATCGTAGTCAGACGTGAACTAAAAGCGAGGAGTGTACGAACCTTCTTAGCGGCATCAATCCCTGAATATATGATTCCAGCATATATTCTATCCATTGATAGTGTTCCTCTAAGTAGTAATGGTAAGGCTGATCGAAATGCACTTCCCAAACCGGATTTTTCTGCCTATCAAGTGGGTGAATATCAAGCGCCGACGAACAAAACAGAAGAAATATTGGCAGGGATTTGGAAAGAGGTACTAGCTGTTGACAAAATTGGTATTTTGGATAGCTTCTTTGATTTAGGAGGGCACTCTTTAAAAGCAATATCATTGTTGGCGAAAGTTGAAAAGGAGTTGAACATAGCGGTTTCACTCCGCAGCTTATTCGTTAATCCTACGATTGAAAAACTGGCGGCTCTAATTCAGGGTACCCAAAGAACGGGAGCTTATCCTGCGATTGTGAAGACACAAGCTAGCACGTATTTCCCAGTGGCTCCAGCGCAAAGAAGAATCTATGCTTTGTCCGGTTTTTATCCAGAAAGTACCAATTACAATATTCCTTGTATGATCATGGCAGAAGGTTCATTGGATAAGAAGCGGCTGCATAAAGCATTGAGGGCATTGCAGGTCAGACATGAATCCTTGAGAGTATCCTTTCATCTGTCTGATGGAGCTCTCATGCAAAAATTGGAGGAACCGGAAATTGCAGTTGTCGAGGAAGCGGAGGTTATAACTGGGATCGGTCTAGGCGAAGACTGGCATACACCATTTATCAAGCCGTTTGATTTACAGAGTTCTCCGCTCCTGAGAGCTAACTTGATCACTGTAGACCCACAAAAGTCAATCCTTATTTTGGATATGCACCATATCATTTGCGATGGCAAATCTCTTTCAATACTTTACGAAGAATTGATTGAATTATACGCTGGGCGAGACTTACCGCCTGTGGTCTATCAATACAGGGATTATGTTCATTGGCAAAATGCGGTAATGGCAGGGTCTCAATTCAAAGCTAGTGAGAGTTATTGGGTAAAGCAATTTGAAGGAGAGTTACCCGTGCTGCAGCTGTCAACGGATTATCCAAGGCCGGCTATTCAAAGCCAGAAGGGTCATACTGCGGAAGTGGTTCTGGATACGGAGCTTGTTCAGAAATTAAGCAGGATTGCTGCAGAAACTGAATCCACTTTATTCATGGTTTTTCTGGCTGCATACAATATTCTATTGGCAAAGTACAGTAGTCAAGATGACATAATCGTAGGTACTGTAACTTCAGGTAGAATGATCGAGCCATTGCAACGGATCGTAGGCATGTTTGTGAATACGTTGCCGCTCAGAAACAGACCCACATCGGAGTTGTCTTGCCGGGAATTTTTAGAGGAAGTGAAGAAAGGTGTATTGGATGCTTTTGAACACCAAGAGTATCCTTTCGATGTCCTTGTAGAACAGCTGGGCTTAAGGAGAGATGTTAGCCGGAGTCCGCTATTTGATACGATTCTCACATTTAATGAACAAGCCAACAGTGAGATTAATGTAGATGGAACAACGTTCAAAATAATGGAAGTAGATAGTCAAACCGCCAAATTTGACCTGGTAACCTCCATCGAGAGAAATGACAAGGAAATTCGTATCCTGATGAATTTCTGCACAGCGTTGTTTAGCCTATCTACGATCTATAGAATGCAGGCTCATTTCATTTATATAATCAAACAATTTGCCGAAAATCTGGATGAACGCATCGGAGACATGGAGCTTGTTAACGAGCAAGAAAGAAATATGCTATTCAGCTTTAACCAGACTAAGGTCAGTTATCCTAATGACGCAACAGTTGTCGGCTTGTTTGAAGAGCAGGTGCAACATCATCCGGATCAGGTTGCAGTTTTTTCTAACGATAATGTTTTGACTTACGCGGAATTAAATAGAAAAGCCAATCAGTTGGCTCATAAGATTCGGGAAATTGCTCCAGATAAATCAAGTATTGTAGGGATTATGACCGAGCCATCAGTTGAAATGTTAATTGGCATACTTGGCGTACTGAAGGCGGGATGCGCTTATCTTCCCATTGCTCATGATTATCCGGCAGACAGAATAGAGTATATGCTAAAGAACAGTGCGGTCAGACTTCTTTTAACCAAAAATAAATACCGTAAAAACTTGTCGTTTGATAATGATGTGATTATTCTTGATGATTCATCGATCTACCGAGGAGACTGTCAGAACCATGATGTTAAGGGTGAAGCTGATGATCTGGCTTATGTCATCTATACTTCTGGTTCCTCTGGTCAGCCCAAAGGAGTCATGGTAGCTCACAAATCATTAGTGAACTTGAGTTATTGGCATAAGAATTACTTCAATATTACAGCTGCGGATAAGAGTGTGAAGTATGCAGGATTTGGGTTTGATGCCTCTGTCTGGGAGATATTCCCCTATCTCCTCAGTGGTTCGACGATTCATGTAATTGATGAGGATCTCAAGCTGAATATGCATAAGTTGAATCAGTATTTTGAAGAACATCATATTACGATAAGCTTCTTACCGACGCAAGTTTGTGAACAGTTCATAGGGTATGGAAATACATCATTACGAATTCTGCTAACTGGTGGTGACAAGCTAAAAAAATTCATCCCTGAGCGTTATCAATTATTTAATAACTATGGCCCTACAGAAAACACTGTTGTAACAACATGTCATCTTGTAGAAAGTATTGATCAGGTTATTCCGATAGGTAAACCGATTGCAAATAATCAAATATTCATTCTGGACCGCGATATGCATCTAACGCCGATTGGTGTACCGGGTGAGCTTTGCATTGCTGGAGAAAGTCTAGCTGTCGGATATCTCAATCTTCCTGATTTAACTGCCAGCAAGTTTATACAGAATCCTTACGCTGTGCAAGAAAGGCTGTATAAGACCGGAGATTTGGCCCGTTGGACGCCGGACGGAAGCATTGAATTTTTGGGCAGGATAGATCAACAAGTCAAGATTAGAGGCAATCGCGTCGAGCTCGGAGAAATCGAGGCACAACTCATTAAACATACTGCAGTAGAGGATGCTGTAGTTGTATGTAAAGAGGATCCTAACGGAATTCCTTACTTAATGGGATACTTCATTTCTGGTACAACATCCGATCCGATTGCATTGAAGGAGTTTCTGGGCACACAACTTCCAGCATTTATGGTGCCGCTTCATCTGATACAGCTTAGTGAATTTCCTGTAACTCCTAATGGCAAGGTGGATAAAAATCTTCTCACTCTTTTGGAATTACCCAAAGTTGCCAACCCAAGCGAACAACTTCCCGGCACGGCTACAGAGCAAACGGTAGGGGGAATATGGAATAAACTCTTGAATCTTGAATCAATTAGTGTGCATAGGAATTTCTTTGATGCTGGTGGTGATTCACTGAAAACGATGCTTTTGATTTCATTAATTGAGAAAGAGCTTGGAGTGAAGCTATCTGTTGTGGACGTATTTAATGCTCCGTCCATTTACAAGATATCTCGAATAATCGATCTAGCAGAACGCTCCACAATTCCGCGTATTACGCAAGTTTCTGAAGCAGTGTACAGTGAGGGACATTTCCCGCTTGCAATGGTGCAGAGACGGATGATCGCACTAAGTATGCTTGATGAGACTGGAATTCTGTATAATGCGCCATTCGGTCTGGAGATAATCGGGAACTTGGATGTGGTAAAAGTAAACCATGTTTTTCAACAATTAATTCATAGGCATGAGATTTTGCGAACTTCCTTTCATGTTGTTGATAACCAGCCTGTCCAACGTATCCACGACAATGTAGAATTTGAAGTCAACTTTATGGATGTGTCTTCTGCCGATCCGGATGTTGCAATTAAGCAATGTATTAAATCATTTGTTTTGGACGAGCCACCTTTAATACGTGTGGCATTGTTGCGAGTAGATGAAGAGCGTTTCATTCTGCTCATAGATATGCATCATATTATATGCGATGGTGTATCAGCAGATATCATGATGCATGAGTTTGCCGTTTTATATCAAGATATGTCACTAACGACAATAAATCTTCAGTATAAGGATTTCGCTGTTTGGCAAAATGAATTTTCCCATTCTAACGAAATGAAGCAGCAGGAGCAATATTGGTTGGACCAGCTGAAAGGGGATATTCCACGGTTAAATATGCCTACAGATTATCCAAAGTCGAAAATGCAGAGTTATTATGGGAAAAGCAAGTTTTATGTGCTTGGAGAGCAGCTTAGCCTTCAATTGGAGAAGTTTGCCCAGCAAAATAAGGTAACATTATTCCAGATGTTACTGGCAGGATACTATATTCTTCTTCATAAAGTAACCGGCAAGGAGGACATATTAGTTGGTTGTGCCGTGGCAGGACGGCATCACGCAGGGTTGGATCAAATGCTAGGATTATTCGTCAATACACTGGTATTGCGCAATTTTCCGAATCATGAGATCGAAGTTGGAAGGTTCCTTAGTGATGTGAAGCAAAATGTTCTGCAGGCGTTTGAGCATCAGGATTATCCGTTTGATCAATTGGTTGAACGACTGGCAATCACCAGAAATGCAGAGGAGAATGCTTTGTTCGATACACTGTTAAGCTGGCAAGAGTCAGAGACGGAATTGATCCGAATTCCAGGACTTCATATAAAGAATTATTACGTAAGACACGATACATCGAAGTTCGATTGTTCTCTCTTTGCCTTTAAAGAAGATAACGGAATCAATTTGTGCTTCAACTTCAATACGCAATTATTCAATGAGAAGACGATTGATATGTGGTCTAAGGACTACTTATCGATCCTTACCGCAATAACACAAGATATTAATATTCCTATCAAAGATATTGAAGTCCATTCAGAGCAGGGTTATCAACGGCTTGAAAGCGTGATGGATAGAACGTTGCAAATCGATTTTTCCTAGTAGATTAATGGGAGGTGAACAAACTGTGAGCATAATGGCCAATCAAAGCAGCTTTTTGAAAGAACAAATCTATTGGAAGGAGCAATTGAAGAACTGTTCTGCAATTAGCGGTTTTCCAGCAGATGGTGGCAGTAAATCTAAATCTAAATATCAGTACACCAAAAGAGTTTGCTCCAAGGAATTCCCACCAGAATTAGTGAGTAAACTTTGCGGGATGACTAAAAACTCCGAATACGGGATCTTTATGATTTTGGTTTCAGGGTTGAAGTATTTGATCCATACCTATTCAGGGGAGAAAGATATTCTTGTCGCTATGCCTGTGTTTAAACAAAGCACTAACTCGAGTCTAAACGACAACATACTATTGCTCAGAACAAAGCTGGATAATCTGCAGAGTCTAAACTTTCAGAACTTGTTCTTGCAAACGAAAGAGACTATTACCTCTGCAGATGAAAATCAGAACATGTCACTGGAATGGTTGATTAATCAGTTGAATCTGGATTCACGACTGCGCACGGTGATCCTTATGGACAATATCCATAATTATGGGGTGGTCGCTGGCAGGAATGCCGATATGGTTTTTCGATTCAACAAATCGGACGCGGCAATAACGTTTGATATAGACTATAATGCTGAGATTTATCAGGAGAGCACTATTGATCAAATTGCTTCACATCTCATTCGCTTTTTGTCAATTACCCTTTTTCAAGCAGCACTGCCCATCTCGGGGATTGAAATCATTAGTGAAGAGGAGAAACAGGAAATTCTTCAGGTCTTTAATCATACTCGTCAAGAGTATCCGTCAACTTCTCCGGTAAACCGGTTATTTGAACAAATTGCAGACCTTTATCCTGATCATCCAGCGCTCCAGTATGAAGGTGAACAATGGTCCTATGGTTTTTTGAACAGTAAGTCCAATCAAATTGCTAGGTACTTGAATGCAAAAGGAATTTCATCCGCAAAACCGGTCGGGATTCTAATGGAGCGCTCACTCGAAGCCGTTGCAGCGATTATAGCCGTTGTCAAATCCGGCGGTGTGTACGTCCCTATTGACCCTCAATATCCAGAGGAACGGGTACGCTTCATGATCAAAGACAGCGGTATGGAGCTGATGATTACTGAGCAGTCTCTCCTAAACCAATATTCTGCTCATGTCGAGTGCATTACAACTGGCCATCTTGAAATATATGAACAGTCCCAAGAGAATCTTGAAACGATAAACCAAGCGGATGATTTGCTGTACATCATGTACACTTCAGGATCAACAGGCCTTCCCAAAGGGGTACTTATCGAACATAAAAATGTAGTTCGGCTTGTTAAACAGACCAATTATGTACAGTTTCAGCCAAATGACAGGTTTATTCAAACCAGCCCTTTTGTATTTGATGCATCCACGCTTGAACTCTGGGGCAGCCTGTTAAACGGATTGACTCTGTATTTGGTTGATAAGGAAACGATACTGGATACTGAGAAACTGGAGGACTTGCTTACAAGTGAAAAGATCACGATCATGTGGCTTACTTCGCCTTTGTTTACGCAGCATGCCAGAAACCACCCGGAGATGTTTGCGGCACTGAGGTATTTGTTTATCGGAGGTGATGTGCTATCGAATATACAGGTGCAAATGGTAAGAAGGCAATGTCCTGAAGTCAAGCTTATTAATGGTTATGGCCCTACGGAGAATACAACCTTTTCAACTTGTTTTCATATTCAGGAAGATTATCCCGATCGTATTCCAATCGGTTCACCTATTGGCAATTCAGTGGCCTATGTTATGGATGAGGCGGGCAGGCTGAAACCAAAGGGAGCTATAGGGGAGTTATATGTAGGTGGAGATGGTGTTGCCCGGGGGTACACGAATCAAGCTGAATTAAATGCAAGCAACTTTATTAAGGATCCCTATGCAGAAGCGGGACGATTATACAAAACGGGGGATCTTTGCAGATGGTTACCTGGAGGCATTCTTGAATATCTTGGGCGAAAAGACCAGCAAGTGAAAATTAGAGGCTTCCGCATTGAACCGAGTGAAATCGAGCATCAGCTTTTGAAGCATTCAGGAATTAAACAATCCAGAGTGATCGTCAGGAAAGATAACCAGGATGAGAGAATGTTGTGTGCATATTTAGTATGTCTGAATACATTATCTACTAAGGAAATTATAGAGTTTCTGGCCCACGATCTTCCTGAATATATGCTGCCTACCCGGTTTTATCAGGTAGATTCCATACCATTAACTACGAATGGCAAGGTGGATGTCACCAGCTTAATACGAGATGGCCTGGAATTCTCCGATTCGGTAGAATTTATTGAACCTGAAGGCTCTATCGAAGAGAAAGTGGCTGTTTTTTTTAAAAATACACTGAATAAGGGGAAGTTAGGAGTTCTCGATGATTTCTTTACTTCAGGGGGGCATTCTCTCTCGGCAGCAGTGTTATTAACGAAAATTAATAAGGAATTCAAGATCAGAATTTCATTACGTGAGTTTTTTGCGAATTCAACTGTCAGGGACACCGCAAAATTAATTGTAAGTGCGGATCAGCCGATTTTTCCGGAAATGCTGGAAGCTGAGGAGCAAGAAGTCTATCCGACTTCTCCCGCGCAAAACAGGATGTTTATTCTTAATCAGTTCAAACAAGCGGGAACCCATTATAACGTACCCATTGTATTATCACTTACAGGCCATCTTGACAAAGAGAGGTTCTCCAAAGCTATAAGAAGACTGATAGAGAGG
The DNA here is from genome assembly GCF_009664975.1 of Paenibacillus monticola. Taxonomy (GTDB): domain Bacteria; phylum Bacillota; class Bacilli; order Paenibacillales; family Paenibacillaceae; genus Paenibacillus_AQ; species Paenibacillus_AQ monticola. The sequence goes on along the minus strand of NZ_WJXB01000002.1, from coordinate 20,024 downwards.
CATGAATCTTTACGAACCTCCTTTGAAATAGCCAATGGCCAACTGGTTCAGCGGATTCATCCTTACGTTCAGAACGATATTCTGTTTCGGGAAATGAATGAAGCTGTGGATCTCGCTCCGTTGCACCACTTTATTCAAGCATTTGATTTAAAACAGTCTTCATTGATAAGAGTGGGGATATTCAGCTCAAGTTCGTCAGAGCATTATATGATCATGGATATTCATCATATTATCACTGATGGGGTGTCCATGAAGCTCCTACTGAATGATTTGTTTGCCTTATACCGGGAGGAAGAGCTTCAGCCTCTCCGGCTGCAATATAAGGATTATGCGGTATGGCAGAAGAAGCTGCATAAGGACAATTGGCTAAAAGATCAAGAGGGATATTGGTTGCAATTATTTGCAAACGAGATTCCTGTGCTTGAGCTGCCTACTGATTATCCCAGACCGGCAGTCCAAAGCTATGAAGGATATACAATAGAACATCATTTGGATGTAGACATGACCAGAAATTTGCGTGCACTGGCACACCGGACATCGTCTACTCTATATATGGTGCTGTTGGCTGCTTTAAATGTAATGCTTGCGAATTATACCGGAAACAGAAACATTCTCATAGGTTCCCCAACTGCCGGCAGAGGCTACGAGGAAACCCGTGACATTGTGGGGATGTTTGTGAACATGGTGGTTATGAACAACCAGCCGGAAGTCAGTCTCACCTTCAGCAAATTTCTCGAGCAAGTGAAGAGGAATACCTTGGCTGCTTTTGATCATCAGGATTTTCCGTTTGAAGAATTAGTTGACAAACTGAAGATCCAAAGAGATACGAGCAGGAATCCACTGTTTGATGTAACTTTTGATTTGCAAACTACGGAAGCGTCTGAACAGAAGCTTTGGGCGGAGGATCTTGATATCAAGACTGTCAATCTGGGGAATGCTCAATCCAAATTCGATTTAACCATTGCTGCCATTGAAACTGAACGTGGAATCCGGCTCATCTTTGATTACTGCTCTGCACTTTTTAAACCGGAATCTATTAAGAGAACAGCCCTACACTTTTCCAATATTCTTGAACAAGTAATAGACAATCCGGATATCGTGTTGGGTGAAATTAATCTGGTAACAGCTGAAGAAAAGAAGCAAATATTGTATCAATTTAATCCGCCGCCTCAGCCATATCCGAAAGAGAAAACACTTGATCAGTTATTTGAGGAGCAGGTTGAACTTACGCCTGAGGGAATTGCGCTCATCTACAAACAAGAGCGATGGTCATATCATGAACTTAACACTCGGGTTAACCGATTAGCAAGAGTGCTGCAGCAACATGGGGTCGGCAAAAATATGCGAGTAGCACTGATGCTGAAGCGTTCTCCAGAAATGATCTCGATCATGTTGGCTGTTTTAAAAACCGGAGGTGCTTATGTTCCTATTGATCTTGATTCTCCTGCAGGAAGAATAGCGGATCTTATTGAAGATTCTGTTCCAACAATAATTATTCTCAAACATGAGAAGGATGTGGATAAAATTCCTCTTTCATGCAGAGAACGGATTGTAATCCAAGATCAGCTTATGAAAGACATGAGAAACGAAGCTGAACACAACATCGCAATCAATCACACCTCAGATCAGTTAGCATTCGTAATGTTCACATCAGGTTCAACTGGAAGGCCCAAAGGCAACCTTACCACTCACTTCAATGTTAGCAGAACGGTAAAAAACACCAATTATATTCATATTACACCGACAGATACCATGCTGCAGCTATCCAATTATGTTTTTGATGGTTCAATTTTCGATATTTATGGAGCGCTCTTGAATGGAGCCGCACTTGTCATGATTGATAAAGAAACGATATTGGACATGCCCAAACTATCTCAGATCATACAGGAAGAGAAGATTAGTATTTTCCTTATTACAACAGCATTATTTAATGCTCTGGTCGATTCCAGGATTGAAGCCCTAAAAAATGTTAAGAAGATTCTCTTTGGAGGAGAACGGGTTTCTCAGTTCCATGTTAACAAAGCATTTGCGTATTTGGGGCCTAACAGAATTATTCATTTGTATGGGCCTTCAGAAGGCACAGTATACAGCACCTACTACATAGTAAATGAGTGGAACGGAACAGAGAACATTCCTATAGGAGTGCCTGTTTCAAACACCTGTGTTTATATACTGGATCAACAGTTGCGTATTGTACCTGTAGGAGTGCCCGGAGAAGTGTGCATTGGCGGAGAGGGAGTAGTTGAAGGTTATTTAAAGCGGCCAGATTTGACGAATGAGAGGTTCATTGATAATCCGTATCAAAAACATTCCAAGCTCTACCGGACAGGGGATCTAGCGAAGTGGCGCCCAGACGGAAATATTGAGTTTATCAGCAGGATAGATAATCAAGTGAAATTAAGAGGACTAAGGATTGAATTGGGTGAGATTGAACAATGGATAAAACAATATGACTCCATTAGTGATTGTGTGGTTGTTCTCAAAGAAGAAGAGAATGAGCATAAATATCTGGCAGCTTATTATGTTTCAGTACAGGAAATTGATCTTAACAATCTTAAACGGTTTATTTCCGGATATTTAGCCAGTTATATGCTGCCCGCCGCCTTTTTCAGAGTAACCAGCATTCCTCTTACAGCCAACGGTAAAACAGATGTAAAGGCGCTGCCTAATTTGAAAGCAGAACGTACGCTGTTAAGCACTTCTTTCATTAAAGCCTCCAGCCAGACTGAACAGGAGTTGATCCGGATCTGGGAGAGGATACTCGTTCGGGATGATATAGGAGTTCATGATAATTATTTTGATTTGGGCGGGAACTCTCTTCAAGTTGTAAAAATGCATCAGGAAATAGAGGCTTTGCATCCTGATAAAGTTAGCATTGCGGATATTTTCTCGAATACAACGATAGCCAGTCTGGCTCAACTTATTATCAGTAAGGATAAATATCAGATCCTAAGGACAGAACTGGCAGGTCTATCTTTTCCAGCTGACTATATTACGAATGCAAAACATCAGCATGGTCTGGAAACAATGAATCTGCAGGTTCAAGGCCACCTATATGAAGGTATCTCTCAATTAGGTGTTCAAAATAAGATGGACATTCATATGATTATGCTGGCCTTGTATCTTTACTTGCTACATGAGGCAACAGATCAGCCAAAGATTCCGATACATCTGGTCTTATCCTCAAATGGGTTGGTAAGGGAGAGCCAGCCTGCGGTATCCGGGATTCACGATTTATCGCAATTCTCAGGACTCTTCACCGAAATTAAGCAATGGGTTGCTAATCAGCAGGAAGAAGAGGGGGAGCGTGTTCAAACTATATTAGATACAGTGCTACCTGAGAAACAAAAGCATTCAATACGGTTATTTTATACCAATCAAGAAGGTTACTTAGGAAAAGTTATTCCTGTATATGATTTGGCGATCCACTTCAAAGAAGAAGATGAGTCTCTGCTTCTGGTGTGTGAATTTAATACCGGGAAGTTGAAGCGTGAGAAGATCAGTCAAATAATGAACAACTACCTTCAACTAATAAAGTTGAGTATCACTAATATCAGATAAGAGGAGCGAGGATGAATGAAGAATTTCGCATATTTAATGCCAGGGCAAGGCTCTCAGTACGTTGGCATGGGAAAGAGTTTATGCAGAAAATACTCGGCCGCAAATGCAATTTTCAAAGAAGCCAATGAAGTTCTGGGGTTTGATCTGCAAGCTTTATGCTTTGAGGGCAATCCCGAGGAGTTAACAAAAACAGAAAATACCCAGCCGGCTATTCTTACTGTCAGTGTGGCGATGTTTAAGGCTTTCATGGAGGAGTATGGAATTCAGCCCGCATATTTTGCCGGTCATAGCTTGGGTGAGATTACAGCGCTAACTTGTGCTGGAGCTATTGAATTCCATGATGCAGTGAAAATTGTAAGAAACCGAGGCATCTTCATGCAAGAAGCGTCCCCCTTAGGCGTGGGGGCAATGGGAGCGGTCAGTGGAGTGGATACCAATACTATCCTGAAAATGTGTTTGGAAGCTTGCATTAATGGTGAAATCGTCGAGGTTGCAAATTACAATTCTCCTGATCAGATTGTTATATCCGGGCACAAATCAGCAGTAGAAAGAGTTAGTGGGAAGCTGACTGCAAAGGGGGCTACCGTAATTCCGCTAAAAGTTAGTGCGCCGTTCCATTCATCGTTAATGAGGCCAGCAGCCGATCGTATGAGAGAAGAACTAGGCAAGTATACGTTTGGCCCTCTTAGCTCAGAGGTTGTATCCGGTGTTACAGCCTTGCCATATGGTGGAGCAGATGACATTGTTGATTACTTGTCTGAGGGTATTATTAGACCTGTTCAATGGATTGCTACCATGAACTATCTTAAGAGCAGGGGCGTCTCACAAGCCATTGAAGCGGGGCCGGGTCATGTTCTAAAAAAACTTGCCAAGAAATGTACATCATCGATGCTTGTATATTCAGTGGATAAAGCTGAGGATGAAGCACTTTTGAACGAACGAATTCAAGCTTCTCCGTCTATTGAAGGCAAGGAGAACGGGAAAACCTCATTTCTGTCCCGATGCTTGGGTATCGCCGTATGCACTCAGAACTTTTGCTGGGATCAACAGGCTTACCAAGAGGGCGTAATTGAACCCTACAGAAAAGTCCAACGATTAGTAGAGCAATTAAATGAAGAGGGGAAGGAAGCAGAGACAGAACAAATAATAGAAGGCTACCAGATGTTGAAATCAGTATTTCAGACCAAAGGGACCCCTGTCAAAGAACAAATTTCAAGATTCGAGCAGTTATTCCGTGAGACCGGTGTATCTAGCTCAGTCGTTGATCTATTGGAATTGCCCACTGTTTAATCTTTGCTGCGAATCAATGTAATGGAGGGAACAAATGAAGAACAAGCTGCTGAATTGGTCTGCCGAAGATGATCAAGATTATAAACTGGACTCTTCCTCTTCACAAGATATCGCAATTATTGGAATGTCCGGAAGACTGGGCTGTACGGATTCTTTGGAAGAATTCTGGAATTTGGTTGTAGACGGAGAGGATGGAATCGGCTCCTTACCGGATATTCGGAGAAATGATATAGAAGGCTTTGTAAAGGAGCGGGCTTGCAAAGAAGAAATCGAATTTGTTAAAGCTTCTTATCTAAAAGAGATTGATAAGTTTGATAACGGATTATTTTCTATCTCTCCAGCAGAAGCTAACCTCATGGACCCTGAACAACGGATTTTCCTGGAAACTGCTTGGGCAGCTATTGAAGATGCGGGGTATGGAGGAGGGAAGCTATCCGGCACAGAAACGGGAGTCTTTATTGGTTACAGCAGTACAATTTCTGATGACTATATCACTTTGGTTGAGAGAAATGATCCTGAATTATTAACAATGGCAGTTCCCGGCAATCTCAAATCTATTATTCCCAGTAGGATCAGTTATCTATTGGACCTGCGCGGGCCCAGCATGCTTATCGATACAGCCTGTTCTTCATCACTAGTTGCACTGCATGTGGCCTGCCAATCCTTGCTGAATGCAGACTGTGAATACGCAATTGCCGGCGGTGTAAAAATCAATGTTGTGCCTGGAATAGTTACTGGATCGGAAGGGATGGGAACATGCTCTTCTGATGGCAAAACGAGGACATTTGACGAAAACTCTGATGGTACTGGTGTTGGAGAAGGTGTTGCAGCAGTTTTACTCAAACCGTTGAACAAAGCTTTGAGTGAAGGTGACCATATTTATGCAGTGGTCAAAGGAAGTGCTATCAACCAGGATGGGGCTTCAATGGGTTTGACCGCTCCCAACTCCGCAGCGCAGGAGAGGGTTATTCGCAAAGCCTGGGAGGCTGCGGATATCGAACCGGAATCACTTTCTTATATTGAGGCTCATGGAACCGCAACAGATCTGGGAGATCCTATTGAAATTGACGGAATAAGACGCGCATATCATAATCGCACTCGACGTAATCAATTTTGTGCAATTGGTTCTGTCAAAACAAATATCGGCCACTTGGACAGCAGTGCAGGCATCAGTGGATTAATTAAAGTGGTTTTGTCATTGTACAATAAGAAACTCCCGCCAAGTTTGCATTTTAAGTCGCCTAACCGAAAAATTCAGTTTATTGATTCTCCTGTGTATGTAAATGACAGATTACAGGAGTGGAAATCGGAAACTGGGCCCAGAAGGGCCGCAGTAAGTTCATTTGGATTAAGCGGCACAAATGCACATGTCATTCTTGAAGAAGCGCCATCTTTGAGCAAAAGAAGATTAAACAAAAAAAACGGGGCCAAATCTATACTCACTTTATCTGCTAAGAACGTAGAGGGCGTACAGAACCTTGTTACTTCCTATAGATTATGGCTGCATAAGCATGCGGGGCAAGAGGTATCTCTTGATGATATGTGTTATACAGCTAATACAGGGAGAGGCCATTACACCTGCCGAGCGGTCATTATATTCGATGATTTGTCTGATTTAGCAACCAAACTATTGGTGATGTCCAATCAATTAGGTACGTTAGACTCATTAGGGGTTTACTACGGGATATCGAAGGTGGTTCCCAATCAAAAGAAAAGAAAAAATGAAGATGAGATTACTGAAGAAGAACTCCTTTCCTTGACGAGTACTGCTGCTGATTTATTGAAGCAGTTTGAAGAAGGGGAGGAGCCGCTGAGAATGGAGAAGCTGTGCCTGTTGTACATAAAAGGGGCAGGCATTGACTGGGAACGGCTGTACCGTGGTGCAGATGTAAGGAAAGTTAGCTTACCAGTCTATCCTTTTGCCAAAGGAAGATGTTGGATGACGGAAAAACGGTCAGACCGGAAAGAAGAAGCAGGAGCCAAGAGTAGGCAGCATCCAATACATCCACTGATTGACCTATGTTTGGCAGATTCTATGGATTGCAGCATTTACTCAACAATTATTAATACGAATCAGCAGTGGGAGATTGGCGAGCATCGTCTGGAGAATGATTATCTGATGTTAGGAACTGGATATGTAGAAATGATGACGCAACTTGCTCGCAAAACCTTTCAATCTGGGAATATCGAATTGAGAAATGTGGTCTTTGCCTCTCCCTTATTCGCGAAAGAAGGGGTAAATAAAGAAGTTCAAACCATTATGCGTAGGAATGGAGAGGAAATTGAATTCAAGATCGTTAGTAAGAATGAAGAAGGAACGTGGATTATTCATTCAGAGGGAATTGCATCTAAAGGTAAAGATCAGCCTCAAAAGAAAGTAGATCCAGAAGCGCTTATCTCTCGTTGTTCTACACAAATTCCAATTAAACCGGAAACCTTCTTACTTGGTTTTATCAAAACAAGTCCGAGATGGCAAAGCACCCAAATAATTTATTTTGGTGACCAAGAAGCAGTCGCCAAAATCGAACTAGCTGAAGAATTCAGAGAAGAACTGGAACAGTACATGGTGTATCCGTCGCTGTTGGATTCTGCAGCAAATGCAGCAAACAGTGCATTGATGGAAGGCGTGTTTCTACCTTTGCTCTATGGAAAGATAAAAGTGTATGCTCCTTTTCCGTACAAATTCTACAGTCATATTAAGTATAAAGACAAAGTTAAAGAGAATCAGCAGATTGCTTCCGTAGATATTACTTTGATGGACCCGGATGGTTTTGTTTTTGCCGAGATTGAGGATTATACAATCAAAAAAGTGAACGTGTATGAGCTTATTCCAAGTGCTAGAGGAGATCATGGATTTTATTACAACAGGGTGTGGCAGAAACGCGAACAGGTTGTTGAACGGAATCATCCGCGATATAAACAGGTTCTGATAATTCAAGGAAAAGATGAAGCAGTAAGTGAACCTCTTGCTGTTGCTCTTGAGAAAGCGGGCTCCAATGTAATCAGAGTCAGACTTGGTGATCAATACAGCTATCACTCGAGGAAGCAGATTGTTATTCGTGGAGAGGAACAGGACTACAAGAGGCTTGCTTATGATTTAGTGGATGATCATCAAGAGATTGAACAGGTTATTTTTTCGGGCTTAGCATGCAGACGACTTGAAGATATTCATAATAAAACCGAGTTTTACGAAGAGTTACAGGGGACATCCGACGGGCTTTTCTATTTGGTCAAGCATTTTGTACAGTCGAAAGTCTCAAACAATGTGGAATATGTGTTGCTATCCAACAACGGGTATGTTATCAGCAGGAATGAGAGTTTCATTAATCCGTTCGCGGCCGCAATTTATGCGATGAGCAAAGCGCTGCAACAAGAGTATTCCAATCATATCTTCCGGTGTATTGATCTTGACGGACAACATGATGTCCCCCTGATCATGCAGGAATTAGTTGAAGAGAAACAGTCCCATATCGTCAGTTACCGGAATGGAAGCAGATATGTGGAACAATTTTCAGAACAGCAGATGGACGATGTTGAGCCAGATGAGGTTCATTTGCATAGTGAAGGAGCATATGTCATCACCGGTGGAACGGGTGGAATCGGCTTGGAAATTGCTAAGTACCTTGCTTCGATAACAAACGTAAGACTGGTATTACTGAATCGAACACCGCTGCCTCCACGTCTGAAGTGGGAGGAAATCCTTCATAGTCATGAGGATCATAAAGTCCAGGGAAAGATTAGGGCGATTCAAGAAATTGAGGCGATGGGTTCACAGGTGGATTTTATGAGTCTGGATATTTCAAATTATGAAGACTCATCGATTACCTTCCAGGAAATACGGAAAGCATACGGTAAAATTAACGGAGTTATTCATAGTGCAGGGGTAGCAGGAGAAGGATTCTTGATCCGTAAAGAAAAGCATCAATTTGATGAAGTTGTTAGACCCAAAGTGCACGGAACGTGGAACATCGATCATATCACAAAAGAAGACAAGCTTGATTTCTATATTTTATTCTCATCGTTAACCGCTGTTTTTGGCTCTCCCGGACAATCAGATTACACCATGGCCAACTCATTTATGGATTCATATGCCCAATACAGAAGCCGACAGAACAAACGAACGATTACGATTAATTGGCCGGGCTGGAGTGAAACGGGGATGGCTGTTGAATATGGAATCAATCAATCCAGTGGATTCGTTCGGCCAATGACGTCTGCCCACGGAATACGGGCTTTTCATGAGATTCTGCACAAAAAAATTAGTGGAGTAATGGTGGGGCGATTAGAAATGGATAATTTCGCACAAGCATCTGGAAAGATGCTGATTAGTTTATCACCGCAGCTTGAACAATCCCTTAGTCAATCAGAAATTTCCAAAGAGCGTGTTGATTCCCAGAAGCAGAATCAGAATCAGGATTCATTGTTGAGTTTAACCGGAAAAAGTACAGAGGATCTTACTCAGAGCGAACTTAAAGTTGCTCAAGCCTGGGCTACGATTCTGGGGATGAATGAGCTGGATTTATATGACAAATTTCTGGAAATCGGTGGAGACTCTCTACTGGCAACCTATCTTTTGAAAGAAATAAATGTTTCATTTCCAGGAGTGATGGATATTACGGATGTATTTATCTACTCTACAATTCTGGAAATGGCCGATTACATTGATAACCAGCAACAAACGGTAGTAGTTAAATCACCAATGAAAAAGGAAGAGTCAGATGAGCAAATGGAGCGGATTTTGGAAAAGCTGGCGCGTGGAGAGATAAGTGCAGCTGAAGTGGAAAAGTTAATATAATTAGGAGGATCTGCAGATGGATAATATCAAGAAATATATCTTTGATCAGGTAGCTGCCAACAGACTTGCTCCTCAAGAAGCTACACAATTGCTGAAGGAGCTGCGTAGTGAGAAGGAAGAATCCATTGCCGTAATTGGCATGTCTTGTAAGCTTCCAGGTGCAAACAATGTCTCCGAGTATTGGAACAACCTCGTTAACGGTGTGAATTGCATGAGTGTTTTTCCTGAAGAAAGAAAAAAGTATCTGGCGCCAATTCGCGAGAATCCACATTTCTCGGAATTTGTTACCGGTGCTGTGTCTACACCAGAGGATCACACGAAGGCCGACAATAATAAGGCAGGTTATTTAAGTGATATTGATATGTTTGATGCAGAGTTTTTCAATATTCCTCCCAGAGAGGCCAAGTATATTGATTCCGTGCAGAGAGTATTTCTTCAAACCGCCTGGTCTGCAATTGAAGATGCCGGTTATGGAGGGAATAAGATCTATGGATCAAATACTGGGGTTTACGTTGGAAAAGATAATACGGGTTCTACGTTTTACAGATGGCTGGTGGAAGGTGACCCCATGCTATTTACTGGAACCTGGGAAGGAATACTTGCCAGCAGAATCAGTTATCTTTTTAACATGAGAGGCCCGGCTATGGTAGTCGATACCGCATGCTCTTCTGGTCTGGTGGCAATTCATAATGCATGCAAGGCGTTATTGAACAAAGAATGTGAAATGGCACTTGCGGGTGGTGTTGCACTCGGAAGTACACCGCAATCCTCATCTGATGATGAGGACAATAATAGTGTCATCTCTTCAGTTCAAGCGGATGACGGGATTGTCAGAACCTTTGATAAGCGATCAAGCGGAACCATATTTGGTGAGGGAGTCGGGGCTATTCTGCTGAAGCCTCTCAGCAAAGCGTTAGAAGACGGGGATAATATCTATGCGATTATTAAGGGTAGTGCATTAAATAACGATGGAGCATCAAATGGCATCACAGCACCTAATCCTAGAGCGCAAGAAGATCTTTTCTGCAAAGCTTGGGAAGATGCTAAGATTAATCCTGAAACCATAGCCTACATTGAAGCACACGGTACAGGCACAGCATTGGGGGATCCGATTGAGGTCAAAGGATTAACGGGTGCATTCGGCAGGTATACAAATCACAAACAATTTTGCGGAATTGGTTCTGTAAAGACGAATATGGGGCATTTGATTGGGGCTTCGGGCTTAGCGGGGATCATTAAAGTAATTCTCTCGTTGCAGCAAAAGACGTTGCTTCCAATGATTAATTTCAGTGAACCTAATCCGCATATTAATTTCCCGAATTCACCGCTGTATGTTTCCGATACAATAAAGGAATGGAAGGAAGAGGATTATCCACGGCGGGCGGGAGTCAACGCCTTTGGATTTAGTGGGACTAACGCTCATATCGTTGTGGAAGAGGCGCCCGTTTCTAGGACTCGAAGTGCAGAGGAGCTTTATGTGCCACAGGTATTTGCGATCTCTGCAAAAAGTGAGAGTGTTCTGGCTGAGCTGGTTCGCAATTATGATCAGTTTCTGCGCGTGAATAATCAGTTAAACCTGGCAGATGTTTGCTACACCGCAAATACTGGGCGGGGGCATTATTCGCATCGTTTGATTATGATTGTGAATGATCTTGCCGATTTGAAAAAGAAGATAACAGCCGTAAATCTATCCGGACTAAGAAATACCTTCATGGAGGGATTATGGTATGCCAAACATCAGATTGTTTCTGACAAGAGAAAGGTGCAAGATTCCGGCGAAATTTCCGAAAGCCAAAAACGGGGATACGACATAGAATTCAAAAAAAGGCTGGATACATTACTGGAGTTGAACGGTTCATCGTATGAGAACTTCCTGAACGAGTTATGCGGCTATTATATTAAGGGGGCTCACATCGATTGGGAAACTATGTATTCGGCGAACAAGAGAAGAAAGGTGAGTCTGCCGGTCTATCCGTATGAGAAGATACCTTACTGGGCAGAAATTCGCAAGTCATCAATTAAAAATACGATTAACGCAAAAGAAATTATGCATCCGCTATTAGACAGACTGGCCATTCATTCAATTTCTCAGGATATTTATACCGTTCAGCTTGGTGTGGATACCCATTGGGTGCTGAAGGATCATAAAATTCTTGGGAACCATGTAATTCCGGGTACTGCGTATATTGATTTGTTAAGAACACTGGGTCAAATATACTTCGTTGATACTGCTGTTGAACTAAGAGATATACAATTTTTCACTCCGTTGTCTGTAGATGAGGCTGAACCCAAAGAAGCACAAATTATTGTGACCAAGCAAGACGATTACTACAATGTGGTTGTAGCCAGTTTGTTACCGGAAGATGATGATCGCTGGGTTGTTCATGTGGAAGGGAAAATATATGGTGTGGAGCCAGGAGAACCAGAGGTTCCTTTTTATTCAGTGGAGACCATATTGGAGTATGGAGATTTGAACCCGTTAAATCTGGACTTCAGTCTCATCAGTGATACGCAATCTGAATTGGTTGCCTTTGGTCCAAGATGGTTTAACGTAAAGGGAGCCTATAAAGGAGAGCAGCATCTGGTTGTACACCTTGATCTGCCTAATGAATTTATTCCAGACTTGGACATCTATCATTTCCATCCATCGTTGCTGGACAATGCTTTGAATACAGGAATTAACGCTTTTGGAGACGGGATATACCTACCGTTTTCTTATGGATGCTTTAAAGTATATAACCGTATGCCGTCCAGCTTCTACAGCTATGCTACACGAAAAAATCGTATAAACAGCAGTCTGGAGACCATGGAGTTTGATATTTGTCTACTGGATGAGAATGGGGCTGTATTTGCAGAGATTAAAGATTACCGTGTCAAAAAGGTTAACCAAATTGATGCGGCTAACTATAAGAGAACTTATTATAAGCCGCTTTGGAAAAACAAAGAGCTGGAGAGTTCTGAAGATAACATACATGGAAGTGTGGTTGTTTTTAAAGACGAATACGAGTTCTCTAATCGGTTGATTGAAGCTCTCAGAAGCAAGGGTTGCGATATTATTGAAGTCCAACTCGGAGAAGAGAGTTTCAAAATAAATGATAACATGTATGTTATAGATGGTTCTGAAGAGAGTTATCAAGAAATCGTTGATAAGTGCGACCAGAATCAGGTGAATCAGTTTATTCACCTTCTGACCCTTAACGAACAAAATGAAGTCAACACCTTTGAACAACTTATGGAGCGCAAAAGAAATGGATTGGACAGCCTGTTCTTTCTGACGAGAGCGGTATCCAGAAGTAAGCAGCGAAATGAAAAGTTTATCACATTGGTCTCAGACTATGTCAAAGAGGTGACAGGTGACGAACACAGTATTAATCCTCATCATGCAGCATTTTTTGGTCTTGGTAAAGTAGTTCCTTATGAGAATCTGAATATGTTCTGTAAGACTATTGATATCGACGACGATACCAGTATCGAGAGCATAGTTCATGAACTGAGCCATCCTAAACAAGAAAGCAATGTGGCTTATCGAAAGGATGTAAGGTATATAGAAGAACTGAACCAGGTTAGCATACCAGCTGAGGCGCCTAATGAACTCTCTATTGTAGAGGATGGAGTGTACGTTATTACGGGGGGGAATAGCGGTATTGGGCTTGAAGTGGCCAAACATCTTGCTGCCAAAAAGCCCGTCAAGCTATGTCTTCTCAGCCGTTCGATCATACCGGAGAAGGATAAGTGGGCAGAGATCATTGCATCCGATGAAGAAAACAGTCTTGTACACAAGGTGAAAGCACTGCAAGAGATTGAAGCTTCAGGATCATTTGTTCATTGCTATCAAGCTAATATTGGAAAGATGGAAGAGATTGAAGCTGCATTAACTATAATCAAGGAACATCATGGAACGATAAACGGTATCTTCCATTGTGCCGGACTACCTGGGGATGGATTTATATTACGAAAAGAAAAGGCGATCTTTGACGAGGTAGTTCTGCCTAAGTTTGAAGGTACATGGTTGCTTGACAATCTCACAAGAGAGCTGGATCTGGATTTTCTTGTTTTGTTCTCCTCCATGACCTCCATTGTAGGTGCGCCAGGGCAAGGAGATTACGCAGCTGCGAATGCATATATGGATGCGTATTCTATGTACCGGAATAAACTCGGCAAACGTACCCTTGCAATTAACTGGTCTGCTTGGACAGAGACGGGCATGGTAACCCATTTAGGAATCACGAAAAAAGATGTTCTGTTCAAATCCTTGAGAAACAGAGAGGGCCTTGAAATTTTAGATGAGCTGATGAAGTATAACGTTTCTAACGTAATTACTGGTGAGATGAATTATGAGCTGGCTAACTTTACCGAAATTGAGAGTGTAATTGGAGTATCCAAAAAGATTAAGAAAAACATGGAGAAAAGCTCAAAGAAAAGAGTACGTGGATCGAACAAAAAGAATGTAAGAACCACTGCAGAAATCGACATCAAAGGTAAAGCACAGGGAGAATATACAGAAATGGAGAAAATTCTAGCCTCCTTGTATGCCACAGTATTGGAATTGGATGAAATCGACATATATAGTAATTTCAATGACTTGGGTGGCGATTCCATAATGGCTACTGAGGTTTCAAGAATAATTGATGAGCACTATCCGAATAAGGTGGATATTTCAGATGTGTTCACGTATAGCTCCATTTCTGACATGGCGGAATATTTAGGTACAAGATTGGAGGTCTAACGATGTTTAAACAGGTAGATAATATAGAAGAGCTTCGGGTCTTCAATAGTATTGTTGAGGAGGTTTGGGAGGAGAGTGGCTATGTGGTCGAACAAAGCGACGGAACTACCGACTGTTTCTTAATCTTTAACGATAATGTGGCTGTAGGGACCGTGGAATTTAAGCAGGTTTCTGAGCAAACTGAGATCTTAAGGTATTATCCTATTATTCCGATGGAATGCACGGTGGAAATTGATAAAATTGCAATCCTAAAAAAATATCGTTCCAGCGGAAGTATGTCTGAAATTATTAAGATCATCGCTGACTATACCCAACAGAACGGTGTTCAACGACTTATCGGCTTGATAGAACCATCCTTTTATAATTATTTGAAAAATGAGGTTAAAGCATCGATTGATGCCGTTGCCAAACCCTTCTTCTACAAGGGAGATTATGTTGTCCCAATAATAACTCAATAGTGTATATGAATTACACAGAAGAACATCAAGACTTGGAAACAAAGCCTGCGCTTATGTGCGAACAGCTAACCGCAAGCGGTATACTGCAGAGCTCTAATCTGGTAATTTTGGCATTCTGTTTGAACTTTATATCGACATTACTCCAGCACAAAAAGCCCGCGTCCTTTGCGGGCTTTTTGTGCTGGAGCGTGAAGCTCCGGGTGCTTCTTATTGGGCGCGTCGCAGTGAACTTCCCGCAGAGAAATGTCCCGCGAATATACGCGTTATGTACTTAGCGAGTTGATGGTTCGGCTCAGCATCAATAAAGTGATTCGCGCTCCTAGGCAGGATGAGGCTCTCGAAGAGCCAGTGTGGAGGATCAGAGGCAAATTCTATACAAGGAGCGGCTCGGAATTTTGAAAGGCGAGCAGAGTATGAGCCCTTCGGAGCAGAGGGTACGACTTTTTTATATCGACGAGTTCTGGGCTGACCATCTGGCATACGTTTCTTACCTTCGCGAAGGCATCCATTTGGAGAGCCTTGCCAGCCGCAATCTGATCGACGAATTTCATACGCAAATTACCCAAGCATACGAGCAAATTCTGGCTGAAATAAATACTGCGTCGGTGAATATGCTTGTAAGGCTCGGAGGTTCAAATGATCCGGCGGAGTGGGAAAAGTTCGGTCTGAAGAGCCCTACTTCCACTCGGACTTACATAATCAACGATCAATACAGCCAGAATATGCGCAGCTCATGGACCGCAGTGACCGTATTTGCTTATTGGATTCGCACGATTACGTCAAAATATTGGTGCAGCGTAGATTTTTTAAGGCTGGCCGCGTTGTCGCCCATCTTTCTGCACGAAATAACGGCTGATCTGAACTATTTCCAGAAGATTTTACCTTTTAATGTACATCATTTCTCGCAAACATTAGTTTGCTACTTCTCAATAATATCTGAATACCCACTCGACGATTAGAACACTTAACTAATTTTATCTTGACGATAATTAGTAGGTTATGCTAATATCTGTTCTATATTAAAGGCAATGTAGCCAAAGGGCTCAACCTCGCGTACCAGCGTGGTTGAGCCCTTCTTGCGTTTAAACAGAGAGGAGCCTTTTGATGAAAAAAACATTATTGTTGCAAAGACTGGATGAAATAGGAAAGGTGCTTGAGAATAGAGGGGATGTATTAGCTTTATTTGGCCTTGGTTCTGTGGGAATAGAAACCGATCGCATAGACGAATATTCAGATCTTGATTTCTTTGTTCTTGTAACTCCGGGCAACAAACAGAGGTATATTGACCACCTGGATTGGCTGGAGGAAACACATCCCTTAGCGTACCATTTTAAAAATAGCGAGCTTGGGCATAAGATTCTATTCGAAGATGGGATTTATGGAGAGTTTGCGATATTTGAAGAGTTAGATTTAGAAAGTGCTCTGTATACGGGCGGCAGAATGATTTGGAAGCAACCTTCTTATACGAATGAAGACATTCTTACAGGGTACATCCCTTCCTTAAAATCATCTTCGATCGACCATGTCATCGGTGAAGCACTGACCAACATTTATGTGGGGCTTGGCAGATTCGCCAGAGGAGAAAAATTATCAGCTTTAAGGTTTATAGAGAGTTATCCGATAGATGGCTTACTGTCTGTGATGCATTTATTAGAGCCAGAGGTAGCTTACTATCCTGATGTATTTGGAAATGAAAGAAGAGTTGAGAAAAGGTTCCCTAAATTTTCAAGTGTTCTCAGTGGCATGCTTCAAGGTTATGATAAAGTCCCGGAATCTGCCATTCATCTGCTGAATTACTTGGAAGAAATCTATCCTATTCATCCAAGAATGAGCTCAGAAATACGGGCTTTAGCCGAACATTGCAGAAAATGAGTGTGATTCTTCGCTGTTTTGGTAATCCACTCGGGTCTTAAGATCATCACAAACCTTATCTATCATTTTATTAAAAAAGAGCTGCCGACGGCAGCTCCTTAAACTTATTCTTCAGTTCAACATTTCTTGAGAATTTAACTTACAAGCTTACTAATTTAATAACAATAGAAGCGTTTACGTTTGTATTTGTGCCTCCTGCCAATGTCTGAAGAGTAACGGCCGAACTTGAAGAATGATTTTTCAGAGTAATAACATCACCTGCGGATAGAGTAAGTATGAGGTGCCCATTGTTTTGTTGATTAACTAAACCTGATCCAAATATACTTTCCGGAACAAGAGCTCCATTAACAAAGATTGCGAATTGATTAGATTCTTCAGCTGTCACGGAAAAACTAATCTCATAAACACCACTATTGTCAATTTGAATATTTTCGTTTCCTGGTGCATGTGTAACTCCAACTAAAACACCGTTTGAATTAAAAGTAACATCAGTCTCTAATGCAACAGTTTGCGCAGATGTATTATAAATGTATCCGAAATACATTGAGCCCACCGGACCTGCCGGACCGATTGCACCCGCCGGACCTGCTGGACCGATTGCACCCGCTACACCCGCCGGACCTGCTGGACCGATTGCACCCGCTACACCCGCCACACCCGCCGGACCGGTTGCACCCGCTGCACCCGCCGGACCTGCTGGACCGGTTGCACCTGCTGCACCCGCTATGCCTGCCGGACCTGCTGGACCGGTTGTACCTGCCGCACCCGCTATGCCTGCCGGACCTGCTGGACCGGTTGCACCTGCTACACCTGCCGGACCAGTTGCACCCGAAGCACCCGCTGTACCTGCTGCTCCAGTCTGGCCAACTGCTCCAGTTTCACCTGTTGTATTTTCTTGTGCCTCCGCTTTGTAAGAAATTACACGATCCAAAGCTACGACTGCTTCTGCACGATTGAGTGGATTCATCGGCTTAAAGCTACTGTCCGCATCATGGCCAATCAATATATTACTAACTATTGCAGTATTAACGGCATACTTAGCCCAATCAGCAATCATGCTTGCATCTTGGAAAGAAGTGCCTGTGCTTTCATTTGCAGATACATTTAGCAGCCTCCCCACAATAACAGCTACTTCTTGTCTGCTAATCGGTTTGTTGGGGCCGATTGTTCCATCCGCATAACCTGTAATATACCCTGCTTTGACAGCGACTGCCAATTCGGAGTAAGCCCAATGATTCGAAGGAACATCACTAAATGATATTGCAGCTTTTTCTGTGAATCCAAAAGAACGATTAATCAAAGAAAAAAATTCTGCTCTTGTGATTGAATTATCAGGTTTGAAGCTTCCATCCTCGTATTTCTTAATAAGACCTTTTTGAATCCAAGTATTGATTTGGCTTTCTGCCCAATGCCCTTTAATATCCGATGCTTGTGAAGCAGTGGCACCGAATGCCACTCCAAAGGAAGAGAACAGCATACATGCAAAAATTAATGACAATACGGACATCTTGATTGATCTTTTCTTCATACTTTTGCCTCCGAATTATCTATTTATCCTGTGACCAACATTATTGGAAGAATGTACTTCATCCTATCATAAAAAATTATCCAGTATCTAATAAATTTTAGGTAGTATTTACGTTATAAAAATTTAAATTGCTTCTATTGTACATAAAGTTTCTGTGCGAAGGGATATGGAAGTCATCATAGGCCTATCGAAACTAACCAGATCATCCTCATAACTCAATTTCTGACGTAGGAAATTTCGTGGTTAATAACCTTAGCGGAGAAAGTCGTTGCAAAAGAATGTATAATTGTTGACAACCTATCTTAGAAAAGAGGCGGATTTTCTTTATACTCTATGCGTAAGCGTTTGCAATAAACAAACAGCAAGAAGCCCGCATTGAGACGCGGGCTTCTTTACATTGAATCTTCTCTAGTAGCCACTTGGTTCTCTCATAAGAAATCCGCTTCATTCCAAATCGAAGCCGCAGGTGTATAGTTTAGTCCAGCACGCGTTTCGTGTAATCCATATTTTTTTGTAGAAAAGGCTATAGATTGAAATAAGTAGTAATAAAGCTATGATATGCTAGACTGTACATGGTATACCGAAAAAATAGAAAATAAAACCATCAGGAGGTATTATGAAAAGCAAGAATAAGGGATTGTTATCCATAGTAATGGTACTAGTCTTAGTGCTGGTTACCGCATGTGGAGGAGAAAAAAAAGAAGTAAGCTTAGGTAGTACTGAAAGCGGATCATATACCAATGATTATTTTGGGTTTTCACTAACCTTCCCTAAAGAATGGGTTTATCAAAATGCTGACCAGATGAGCGAACTCATGGCTGCTAGTGTAGGAGCTATTGCTGGAGATGATAAAGCCAAAGGGAAAATGTTGGATTTATCTGTGGCCAAAACGCTCAATTTATTGATGGCTTCGAAATTTCCATTAGATTCAGGTAAAGCAGGCCCTTCCGCAGTGGCTGTTGCTGAAAAGGTAAGCATGCTCCAAGGTATTAAAAGTGGAAAAGATTATTTGGAAGCTTCTAAGAAATTAATGACGGATAGCAAGCTTCCTTATAAATATAAGGAGATAACAACTGTTAAAGTTGGTGGTAAAGACATGGATATGATGGAGGCCTCTATTGATGCAGGTGACCTGATTGTTACACAGGACTATTTCAGTACGATTATCGATGGCTATGCTTTTAACCTTATTCTTACTTATACAAACGATGAGACAAAGATTGAAACGGATAAGATATTGGAGTCAGTTAAGTTTAAATAATGGGACTGTCCCCGAAAAATATATTGTTCACGTAAGCGCCAGCCTTCTGTACTTCTAAGCTGTAAAAGCTAGAAACCGAGCCAGTCTCCGAGTTATTGGAGACTGGCTCGGTTTCGTTTTGATCTCTTTCTGTGCTCTTTACGGATTGGATTGTTGAGTGGGTGTCACTTGATCTAATGTTTTCCATTGGAATAGAGCTTGTATGAGGAACGTTTCAAGATCGCTCCAACATCCGAAACTGGCCAGGTGCATCTGCTGCTCTAGTTTCACTTATAGTTTTTCTTTGACCGCAGCTTTTTAAGAAATTACGCGATCCAAGGCTACAACTGTTTCTGCGCGATTTAGTAGATTCATCGACTTATAGCTGCTGTCCGCATCATAGCCTATCAAATTGAATTCTTAATATCTCAACTTTCGCAGCATGAAATCGGCAGATAAGCCTTGATGTAGCTGGGCAAAGCAGAGATCCAGTGCTGGAGTTGACTTTTAATCATAGCGGATAGTTTCTTACCGACTTGATTGGCGATTTCGTT
>NZ_WJXB01000031.1 GCF_009664975.1 Paenibacillus monticola | reverse complement strand
GAGTCAAGAAGGCAGCGGGTGCAGGAGCCAAGGGCATCAAGAGCTTGTTGAAATCCGGAGCAAAGCTTACATCCAAGAGCGGCAGCATGATAATACGCAATGGTAAAATCGTGATCAAGAGCCTGCAAAAAGGGCTCATGAAGGGGGCCAACAAGCTCAAGGGTCTGGTTGACCGGATTCTGCAAAAGTTCAAGTTCAAGAAGTTCAAGCTGGAGCGCAAGGGTAAGCATATCCGTCTATATGGCGAGGTTAATCCTTGGGTGCTGCTGGCTGATGGTACTATCGAAGAAGTCGAGAATCTTGATGGCAAAAAAGCGGGAATCAGCACTCAGGCTGAATTGGATAAGATTAAGAGTTTGCCTGAATCCCAAAGAGTTGAAATCTATAATACGGCAGTTGCCAAAAAAGATGGTAAGATTGATTTTGATAGTATTTTGGAGACAACTGATTCGCAGAAGTGGTCTGCTGATAAGAGATTATATTCAGTCGCATACGAAATGAAATTACCTAAGCATATGTACCCTGAGATGAGCGACGCTAGACATTTTCAAGAAGCAAATAAGAGATTACATGATGCTTTCCAAGCTGATTCAGTATTTGCTAAAGAAATGAAAGAATTATATCCAGGTATAATTGATGGTGTAAAACCAGGAAAAAGAGGAGCTTTTCCACGAAAACCACCAACCCCAGAGGTAACTTGGCATCATGAACCAAATAGAGAAGGTGTATTGCAATTAATACCATTTGATCAACATACAGCAAAGGGCGAGATTCAATCAGTACTACATCCTGGAGGAAAAGGAGGAATGGAAATTTGGGGGGGAGGAAGAAAAAGAAAAAAATAACGACTTTAAATCCGTAATATAGCATTCTACTAAAGAAGAGTGCACTAATAGACGAGGGGTGAAAAAATGGAGAATTTTATTGCGTTGAGAAATATACTAAATAATATTGAGCAATTCGAGTGGTCAAATGCATTATTTCTACCAGAAGATGAGACGTGGGATCTAGATACAAAAGGTGCTGTAATCGATCCGGATGATGTAGAGGATGACAGTGAAGAAGTACCTAAATTTGCGAGGGAAAATAATCTACAATACGCGCTAGATATTCAAACTATAAAAGGAATAATTAAAAATGCTTTTTTACAAAAGGTTGAATGTACAGATGATGATTTATTTGAGGCTTTTTTATACTATTATGATAATGACGCTTTTATAGTAATAAATTGACCTTGTTTACGATAAAGATATATTGGTAGTTTCTTATATGAAGTTTATTTCGACCTTGGTTGCCTATTGGCCAACCGAGGTTTCTTTTTTGAGGGAAGTAAATCAGTAGAGAACTTAAACAACCACTGGAGAAGTCAGGAATACTCATGTAGGAAAACAATATAACAGAACTTCTATACTAAGCTAATCTCAACGTTTGGCAACCTTCTCATCGCTACTTTTCTGGATGTGCTCGCCCGGATTGGAGCGCTCGGCAAGGCGGCGAAGCGTTCGCTCAGCCATTTGGAAGGCAAGATGTGGGAGTATCTGCTCGGTGTAGACATTTCCAAGCCTATGGGGGCAGGAGCGGCAGAAGCCGGAG
>NZ_WJXB01000029.1 GCF_009664975.1 Paenibacillus monticola | reverse complement strand
CCTCCTAAATTTTAATGCCCTGACGGGCACAATGTGTAATGAAAATGGGCCTGAGGTTTAAGCGACCTCTATCCTGTGTATACCAGATACTAAGCAGGACAGGTAAAGTCGGTAAACTTATTGTGCGTATGACCGCGACTCCTAAATTGAAATACGGCCGTCTTCGAGAACAATGTATTGTTGCCCCGAGCACCTCCATCAAATTCCACTAGATCGGACGGCCCGTAGCCCTGCCAGAAAGGATCGATTTCTTTGGACGCTATTCGTCAATGCTGTGCTGGCCTGGATGTTCACCAAGCCACGATTGTTGCCTGTCTTCTCAAAGGTCCGCTAGACCATAAACCCACCAAACAGATTCGTGAATTCCCTACCGTACTCTCGGGTCTTCTCTCCCTCGCCGACTGGCTGGAGCAAGAAGGCTGCTCTGACGTCGCAATGGAAAGTACCGGTGTCTTTTGGAAGCCCGTGTTCAATATCCTCCAAGATTCCTGTTCCTTAACCGTTGCTAATGCTGCTCATGTCAAGAATATTAAGGGGCGCAAGACTGACGTCAAGGATGCCGAATGGCTGGCACAGCTTCATCGCTGTGACCTCATTCGCAGTAGCTTTGTACCGCCTCAAGAGATTCGCAACCTCCGCGATTTGACCCGTTATCGCAAGAAACTCAAAGGCAATGAGTCTTCCGAACGCAATCGCATCCACAAGCTTCTTGAAGATGCCAATATTAAGCTCTCCAGTTTTGTCTCCGACCTCTTTGGAGTTTCCGGTCGTCTCATGCTTCAAGCCATCATCGACGGTGAAGTCCTTGAACCTGAAATCATTGCCGATCTTGCTAAAGGCAAGCTGCGCGCCAAACTCCCGGAGTTAACCTCCGCTCTGAACGGTCGGGTCACCAAGCACCATCGCCAGATGATTTCCCATTCCATGAAACACCTGGTGTTTTTGGAGTCCTCCATTGCTGAACTGGAGGCAGAGATGAACATCGTTTTTGCTCCTCATTGCCAGCATCTTCAGCACCTGCAAACCGTTCCTGGCCTTGGCCCTCACACCGCCAAAATTTTGCTGGCGGAGCTCGGAACCGATATGTCTGTCTTCCCATCCGCTGCCCATCTCACCTCGTGGGCCAGACTCAGTCCGGGCAGCAACGAAAGTGCTGGTAAAAAAAAAGTACTTCCACCACAAAAGGTAACGCCGCACTCCGCTCTGCCCTCGTTGAAGCCGCTTGGGCCGCTAGTAAAACTCGAACCTATTTAGGCGCAAAGTTCTGGGCTCTTGCCCGCAGGCGTGGTAAACCCAAAGCCATCGTCGCTCTCGCTCATAAACTACTCGTCATCGCCTACCATATTTTGAGAACGAATGAACCTTATCGAGAACTTGGGGCTGATTTTTTACTCCAACGGAATACGATCTCTTCCGAAAACCGTTTAATCCGCCAATTGCAAAAGCTGGGGTACACCGTCCAGAAGCCGGAACCCTCCATATAGTCCCTTTTAAAAAGTCTATCTTCAGCTTCCCGGGCATCCTATTGCCTTTTTTTGCGTCACCTCGCGATATGGAAGTACGTTTGGACTAGAAGGACGTTGGAGTGACTTTGGCTGTCCGCGTTATTTTCCCATCAAA
>NZ_WJXB01000028.1 GCF_009664975.1 Paenibacillus monticola | reverse complement strand
GGTTAAGCTAATAAGAGCACACGGAGGATGCCTAGGCGCCAGGAGCCGACGAAGGACGTGGCGAACAACGAAACTGCCTCGGGGAGCTGTAAGCAAGCTTTGATCCGGGGGTGTCCGAATGGGGAAACCCAGCTGTGGTAATGCGCAGTTACTCATTTCTGAATACATAGGAAATGTAGAGGCAGACCAGGGGAACTGAAACATCTAAGTACCCTGAGGAAGAGAAAACAATAGTGATTCCGTCAGTAGCGGCGAGCGAACGCGGAACAGCCTAAACCTAAGAGCTTGCTCTTAGGGGTTGTGGGACGTCTCACATGGAGTTACAAAGGAATATGGTAGGCGAAGAGGTCTGGAAAGGCCCGCGATAGAGGTAAAAGCCCTGTAGCCTAAACTGTATTCTCTCCGAGACGGATCCCGAGTAGTGCGGGGCACGTGAAACCCCGTATGAATCCAGCAGGACCATCTGCTAAGGCTAAATACTACCTGGCGACCGATAGTGAAACAGTACCGTGAGGGAAAGGTGAAAAGCACCCCGGAAGGGGAGTGAAATAGAACCTGAAACCGTGTGCTTACAAAAAGTCAGAGCCCAATCTATGGGTGATGGCGTGCCTTTTGTAGAATGAACCGGCGAGTTACGTTTACCATGCAAGGTTAAGGTGAGAAGCCGGAGCCGCAGCGAAAGCGAGTCTGAATAGGGCGACATAGTATGGGGGCGTAGACCCGAAACCGTGTGATCTACCCCTGTCCAGGGTGAAGGTGCGGTAACACGCACTGGAGGCCCGAACCCACGCATGTTGAAAAATGCGGGGATGAGGTGGGGGTAGCGGAGAAATTCCAATCGAACTCGGAGATAGCTGGTTCTCCCCGAAATAGCTTTAGGGCTAGCCTCGGTATGAGAGTAGTGGAGGTAGAGCACTGATTGGTTGCGGGGCCCGCAAGGGTTACCAAGATCAGTCAAACTCCGAATGCCATATACTTATTGCCGGGAGTCAGACAGTGAGTGCTAAGATCCATTGTCGAAAGGGAAACAGCCCAGACCATCAGCTAAGGTCCCCAAGTGTGTGTTAAGTGGGAAAGGATGTGGAGTTGCACAGACAACCAGGATGTTGGCTTAGAAGCAGCCACCATTGAAAGAGTGCGTAATAGCTCACTGGTCGAGTGACTCTGCGCCGAAAATGTAACGGGGCTAAACACACCACCGAAGCTATGGCTAGATACAATGTATCTGGGGTAGGGGAGCGTTGTATATACGTTGAAGGTATACCGTGAGGAGTGCTGGAGCGTATACAAGTGAGAATGCCGGTATGAGTAACGAAAAGATCAGTGAGAATCTGATCCGCCGAAAGCCCAAGGTTTCCTGAGGAAGGCTCGTCCGCTCAGGGTAAGTCGGGACCTAAGGCGAGGCCGAAAGGCGTAGTCGAAGGACAACAGTTTGAAATTACTGTACCACCGTAATCCGCTATGAGCGATGGGGTGACGCAGGAGGGTAGTGACGCGGACTGATGGAAGTGTCCGTCTAAGCAGTGAGGCTGATGTGTAGGCAAATCCGCACATCAATAAGGCTGGGCTGTGATGGGGAGCGAAAATTGTAGTAGCGAAGGTCATGATCTCACACTGCCAAGAAAAGCCTCTAGCCAGGAGAAGGTGCCCGTACCGCAAACCGACACAGGTAGGCGAGAAGAGAATTCTAAGGCGCGCGGAAGAACTCTCGTTAAGGAACTCGGCAAAATGACCTCGTAACTTCGGGAGAAGAGGTGCCTCGGTAGGGTGAATAGCCCGAGGGGGCCGCAGTGAAAAGGCCCAAGCGACTGTTTAGCAAAAACACAGGTCTGTGCGAAGCCGTAAGGCGAAGTATACGGGCTGACGCCTGCCCGGTGCTGGAAGGTTAAGGGGAGCGGTTAGGGGTTAAACCCGAAGCTGTGAACCGAAGCCCCAGTAAACGGCGGCCGTAACTATAACGGTCCTAAGGTAGCGAAATTCCTTGTCAGGTAAATTCTGACCCGCACGAATGGCGTAACGACTTGGGCGCTGTCTCAACGAGAGATCCGGTGAAATTTTAATACCTGTGAAGATGCAGGTTACCCGCGACAAGACGGAAAGACCCCATGGAGCTTTACTGCAGCTTGATATTGAATTTGGGTACGATCTGTACAGGATAGGTGGGAGCCAGAGAA
>NZ_WJXB01000027.1 GCF_009664975.1 Paenibacillus monticola | reverse complement strand
ATCATCGGAAGTGCAGCCGTGATCGCCCCGCCGGTGATGATCTCCGCGACCACGACACCAGCCAATATGCCGATGACCGCAGCCAAAAGCTTCAATCCATTACTCTTCATCCATTTTATTACAAATGATTTAATCTGGTCAAACAACATTTTCGCATTGCTCGCACGAAGTTTTGCGCCGTCGGCAATTTTACCGCCGAGGCTTTGATTCGCTTTTCCGGTATCGAATTCCGCCATGATGCTGTCCATCGTAGCCGGGTCGCGGCTGCCTGAGAGTTCCTTGGTTTCCCCGTCCTTGAGGTTCGCTTCCTGCACCAGTGCAGGGTCCATTTCACCCTCTTCCACCGTCTCCATCTCGATATCTTCTGCGGTGAGCTTCTCGTCAGCCGCTGGACCCGCTTCCTCTGTCTGCTCCATAGCTCCGGCTTCTGCCGCTCCTGCCCCCATAGGTTTGGAGATGTCTACACCGAGCAGATACTCCCACATCTTGCCTTCCAAATGGCTGAGCGAACGCTTGGCCGCCTTGCCGAGCGCTCCAATCCGGGCAAGTACATCCAGAAAAGTAGCTATGAGAAGGTTGCCTAGCGTTGAGATTAGCTTGGTATAGAAGTTCTGCACCGCTGCCAGAGCCTGGTCCACCTTGGCGGCCAGGAAGTCCATGACCTGTGTGACTTTGTTTTTTAGCTTCTGTGCCAACTGATTGACGGCCTTAATTGCCTTGTCGACGACTCCGTCAATTTTGCTGCATATTTTCGCGGCGATGCCAGGGAATTTGGCAAATACCACCGAAACCAGCTTTTTAAGCAGCGTGCCCAGTCCCTTGATCAAGGTGGTGATCAGCTTGCGCCCCAATTCAATAATGCCCAGCACTGCCTGCTTGGCTTTTAGACAATAGAAAAACCTTGAAAGTTATTAACCAACAAGGTTTTTAAAATAAATACTATTTAATTCTCAAAAGTATTATCTTGATATAGTTGTGGTTCAAGGCATATATCACTGTTTATTGTAATTGCTCAATTCTTCTTCCCAGAAACTTCCTTGAATAAGCGAATCAGAATCTATCTTCTCAAGTCTGTTAGCAATCCAAGATAACAAATCTTTTGTTGCATTTCTTTCAAGAAATGCCTTTTTTCCATTTACATCTTTTATCTTTTCAATAAAATCAACATATGCAATCATTGATTCTGCCAACTGCGAAATCGAGGAATTTATAAATATCTCCTCATTATCGTTTTCATTATCAAAATATAAAACCTCATCGTTCTCCTCGTCGATACATATAGGATCTCCGTTACCAGTAAATCCAACATATATGAACTTCGAATATTCTTCTTCAGCATCCTCATATTTTTCAGTCAATCTAACTCCACCACCTTTAGTAGAAGATTCGAAAGTTAGAAATGGGGGAGAGGACTCTGGAAAACCTGCTTTAATCAAAAAATCCTTAGTCTCTCTTGATAAAGAAAACAACTCTATTACTTTTTCATCAAAGTCAACTAAACCATAGGTTTCCTTTTTCCATTTTCCTAAAAATTCTTTTGCTGTAATCATTTATGCACCTCGCTAAGCTTCTTATATTTTCATTTCCTCTTTTTTGGAAATTTTCTACTTGATGTTGACTGTGAACCAGATGTAAATACTCTACCAATTTCAGACAAAGGGTCATTGCCCCTTATATTATTCATTTTCTCAAAATTGTGTATACCACCAAACCCTTTATGCAACGATTGCGGAACAGCTGCAGCTTGCCCTCCTCCACCAATATGATGATGAATAAGCTTATCACCTTTAAAATCTTTATATTGCGGAAAATGTTTAATAAATTCATCGTCTACTAGTGGTACTAATCCATTCTGAATTCTATCAACATTTTCTTTGCTTAGAACTTCAGGATACTTTTCTAGAATTTCATTAAAATGTTTTGAAGCATTTCTTTCCCAGCCTGCCGAATTCGTCCCACTCTTTCCTTTGCCTTTATAATTCATTTCTGAAACAAGTTTAGGATCCGCTCTGTATTCAAACGGAATTTTTTCAACATCGACATCACGGTATGCTCTGATGTTGCTATAGTCAATCTTATTGACTGTTTCTCTTGGAAGATTCCCTGTACTGTTAATGCTATCAAAATCAATATTTCCGCCATTGGCTTCTGCCCGATTAAAAACGTCTATTCTTTCAGAAGTCGTTAAACCACTAAGCTTGTCCAGCTCAGCCTGAGTACTGATTCCCGCTGTTCTACCATCCAGACTGTCTACTTCTTCTATGCTTCCGTCAATCAGCAGCACCCAAGGATTAACCTCGCCATACAGACGGATATGCTTTCCCTTTCGCTCCAGCTTAAACTTCTTGAACTTGAACTTCTGCAGAATCCGGTCAACCAGACCCTTGAGCTTTTTGGCCCCCTTCATGAGCCCTTTTTGCAGGCTCTTGATCACGATTTTACCATTACGGATAATCATGCTGCCGCTCTTGGATGCAAGCTTCGCCCCGGATTTCAACAAGCTCTTGATGCCCTTAGCTCCTGCACCCGCTGCCTTCTTGACTCCCGTAGCTGCGGCTCCAACGCCCTTTTTCGCAGCTTGTCCAGCCTTGCTGAGTCCCTTGCCAATGGCCTTGAAGCCCAGCTCCATAGCCAGCTCAACGAGTCCCATCGCGAGTGCAGTTGCGAGTGCAATGGCGGCAGGCTCAATCATCTTCTGCCAGCC
>NZ_WJXB01000026.1 GCF_009664975.1 Paenibacillus monticola | reverse complement strand
TACTGTCCGATGCGGAGAGAGAACAAACTTCCTGGATCAAGTTCTATAAAAATTACGTGAAGCGAAAGACCAAAATTGCCACCGGATATGATATTGAGATTTTGCCGTATAAATCCCGCACCTTGATCGGCCCGACGTCCATTCCGAATGTGGTGAATCCGGTGGAGGCGGTTCGAAGTGTACAGCATTGGTATGGGGAATATCATCTGCCGATTGCTCCTTACATTCTTCCTAAAGGAACAAATGTGGTTTCTCTAGCCAACCGATATGGTGGCGTGTTGGATGGGCATGAGAACGAGTTTATGAAGGGCGGCTACATCGTGGTGAACTTCGGCATTTATACCGTGAAGAATAACGATGCAGACACTCGTGTGCTTGGCTATAAAGCCCCTATAGCAAATATGTGGTCGATTGAAGGACAGATGACCTCCGATATGGATAATCAGGGACATACTTTCTCTTTCACCTCCGGGGATGCGGTTCTTTTTGAATCGGATTTCTCGGTTCGCAATGATTATCAGGGTCAAGGTAGATAAGCGAGGGTAGAGTAGGAGGAAACGGATGTCATCCAAACAGCTGATCTTCAAAGAAGATGAAGTCGAGCGCTTGCGAACGAAAATAGGATTACTCAGTCAAGATACGAATCATCTATACCTGCAACTGAAAGGCCAGGCCAGCAACTGGAATGGAATCCCGTTAGGGAACGACTTGCAGCAAGCGCAGGTACTCTTGAACGAGTTGACGGTAGAGGCAGAGAAGCTTGAAGATGTCATTCGGGGCGCATTGAAGGGTGTTAAGGGGCTACAGGAAGAGAATCGACGTGCTGCGAGTCAGTTGGGTCAACAATGGAGTGCTCTTGGCGGACTGTTCGGTAGCCTAGGCGGGCATGGTAACAGTAACGGAGGACGAATCTCCATCCCTGCGTTCGCCCAGAAGGCCGCGACGAACCTGATTCACACGGTGGCAAGCCTGCTGGGCTGGGATGAACTGAATCAGGACCCAAGGGTGCAACAGCTTCAAGGAGTTATCAAACAAATAGGCATCGGCACGGTGGAAAAGATTGCAGCGCAAAGCGAGTTAAAGGATATCTTTGAAGCACGGGATCAGATCGCAAAGGCGCAGACGGCGTTTGGGGTGTATAAGGCTTTTGGGAATCAGAGCCAAATGAACGCGATGCATAAGCTGGCGGAAGACGCGCGAGCGAAGCTGGAATCTCTGGGTATTGACGAAGTCCAGTATCAGGCGGGGAAGGATCTAGGTATCTATTACAAGCAGGCGGCGGTTAGGGCGTGTGACTATGATCCGTCGATCACGACCAGCAGCGTACCGCTGGTACAGAATGAGGCGTATCAACTGCTGCTGCGAATGGCGATGGGGACAGGGGATCAGGCCGATTGGGCGAAGGGGCAGCTGGAAAGTATTCATGCTACAATGAAGCAGATGATTGCCACTGGGGTCAATTTGGGAGTGCATGTGATGACGAATCAAGGTGCAGAAGCTTGGAAAGACGTTGCCCAATTCACTTCCTCAATCGTCCAATTAGGAAGCTACAATCTGTTTATAAAAAAAGCGCAGGATGAAAAAGAAGAAAATTCAGAGAAGTCGAAAAATGCTTTCTTTAAATCGCTAGACAGTTTTAAAGAGATTGGAACAGCTTTTGTGGGTACGTTAAGAACTCGTGCGGATAAGGCCACAGATTCTCCTTATGATTTTTTCAATTGGCTGACATTAGGAATTACAGGCGATCTTCCCGTAGCAATGTATGAGGGAGCAAAAGACCGATCAGACCATATGTTTGATTCAAAGGAGAAGTTTGCAGATTGGTTGACGTTGGGGACAGTGGAGATGGCGAAGGGGGCGTTTAATCCAGAAGAAGCCTGGTCGGCTGACCATTGGATGAATAGTCTGGGAATGGTGACGCTGTTATACGGTCCAGTCGAAAAGTCCTTGCTACCCACCGGTGGCGGATTGCCGAAGCCAAAGCTTCCGAAAACAATAGACCCAGTGCAAGAGATTAATGCTCGTCAATCCCCACAATTCAGTACAAATGAAGGATTACAATTTAATATAAACGATATTCAGACAGATACAAAGTCACTTCCAAAGACACCCGTGCAAATTCATTTCAACAATGAAATGGATATTATCCGAAAAGAACAGGGTGGAAAGGCTATTGAGGGGACGGGTGAAGGTACTAACTGGGAAGTGAAGACATCCGAGTTAGTACCTACAGTCAAGAGTGGTAAGTTTAATGACTGGTTTAACTCGAAAACCCCAGATGAACTTGATGAACTTTGGAAGGATAAGAAGATTCGTAAGGCGATTGAAAGGGAACTTCGTGCTCCTGGTGGAATGCACGAATGGCACTTAGTGTCTCGTGCTCCAACGTTTAAAAGATGGGGAGTAAGTGCCGACCAGGTTAGAGAGTTACGAACAGCAATAAGTGAAGTAGAGTTTGTTAACCCTACTGGGAAGCATGGTGGGTTAGGTTCTACTGCTGCTCATAATGAATTACTTCGTATTATTGATTCTTCAACTAGTTACGATATGTTTATACGAAGGCTTAATAATTGGGCAAACTATAGACTCAATGGTGGAATTAATTCTTTACCACCAGGTCTAAGATTAGAGTAGGGGAGCGAAAAAAAGTGGAAAAAGAAGGTATTGTTTCCTTGTGGATAGGCTCTGACGAAAATGAAAGCACCCTTCAAAAATATGTTACGCTTATATATTCAGACGAGGGAGAATGGCTACCATCACAGTTTTTGCTAGATTTCAACATTGATATGGATGATATTGATGAACCATTCATTGAACGAGTATTTCATGAAAGAAGCATTGGTTTGTTGTCTGATTTGTTAGATGGTTGCTCATATGATGATGTAGTCATTCCAGGCTTTGAGGCATTGCGGACTAATCAACTTCCTTCAGAAATAAACTCTGCAATCCTAATATATAACTACGAATATAGTTGTGATATTAAGGAAGTTAAAAGAGATGGTTATAGCTATGTTTTTATTGGTAGTGTGCCATACGAGTAATAGGTGGTACTATGGATGGGGCTAGAGGGCTACCCAGTGCCGAATGAAACCATCATTCAACCAATAACATACTTAACCTGTAATACCCATATAAAGATTTAGTCATTTCGTTTATACGTACAGTAATGTTTGAAAAGTATAACCTAATTAACGCTAAAGCGTTACATAAAACAGGTCGATTATGGTCAAATACCTCCATGATTGACCTGTTTTTTTTGTTATGTTCGATTTCTTGCGGTATTCTAAATGAAAATAAATGATGCAGTTTTTGGCGACCTTGAATATGATTATGTGTGGAGTCGGGACACTACCATTGAGTTTTGTGAAAAAGAAGTCGATATTGCTTTAATGATAGATGGTGAAGAAGATGGTGAATTTAGTGGAAAACAGTACGCTTCATATAATTCATTAGTACAGATTGGAGACATCTTCAACAAAGTATTTTGCAACCAATTTTAGATTATTACAAGCAAAAACGATATGAGCTTGGATATGATGTTTCATTTAATGAAAATTACCTTTTAATTGAAACGATTGACCAACTTCTTGGAAGGATCAGGTTAGTCGGGATTTATGTCCCATCTGCGAGACGTTTTGAAGGCAGATATATTGGACTAACGTTTGACTGCACATAGGACATAGAAAATGGGATAGGTATTCGTCTAATAAATAAAGAATTAGCTAGGGTGGGATACCAAGATGTTGCACTTTGAATATATGAGGGGGCTACTCCTTGCAGAAGAACTGCATGTACACATTGTTCCAGACGCGATAAGATAGATGTAACGGAAGCACTGTACCCTGCCCGCATTGGCGGGGTATTTTACATAGGGAGTGGATTGTTTGAGCACTACATACAAAGTACTAGGAGCGATATAGACTTCCTAATAGCAGCCCTAACTCAATCCAAGGTATCTGTCAGTATAGAAGAACCGGACCCAATCAGCCACTTGGATTACAGAGGCATCGTAGAGGGATACTAAGCTCGCCGGAGCTCGCTTTGTAAGGGAACAATTTGAATTTAGAGCATACATAAAATAACCATCAGGTAATTAGTATGATGGTTTATTTTTCATTCTAAGGAGTTTAATCAAAGCGTAATCCCAAGGTAATTAGGTCTAAAAAATTTAAAAGTAAGGATATAAAGTAAATAAATAGTAGATTAAGCCGATACCTGAATCCGTGAAACGAAATACTGAAAAGGTTAGAAAAATAGACTCCGGTGGCTTAAAATAGAGAAAAGGGAAGAATTCCCGAATTTCTTCATTTCACCTCGGAGGTGCACAGATGAACCCTGTCCGTTTTCAACTGGATCAGTCCGTGGAATTTGCCTATAATCTACTGCGGGCCATTGGACAAATTTCTATCCAAGAACCGGATGCGCCCGTGAAAAGCAAGGTAAGTCGGCGGCGGGTCAAAACCGTCATTGAAAATTTGATCTGGCTGGCCTCTCGAATGGTGGAGCATGCCCGGCAAACCAAACTCCGTTCGGAAGACACAGTCCATGGTTTCAGACGTTCCAGCGCATTTATGTGACGTTGTCCGGATAAAAAAAAGAACATATGTTTTCCTCGAGCTTTCCTTGTGAACAGCTCTGTTTCACTATGCCATTATTTAAGTAATCGACCGGTCAAGCTCATTTTTTATCTCTCATCAGTGCATGGAAACTCGAGTTAATCTGTTTGTTAGTTCTTTCACGGATTCAGGAATTAACCCATATAGTACTCTTATAAAGATCTAGTTATTTCGTATATATTGTACATAATATATCACCGTTATATAAACAGCTTGAGTCTTGCGAATTTCACTTGATTGGGGCCTAAAAGGGCAGACCTGTAGTATCTCGGCCAATCGACGTTTCAGGCAGACAGCTTGAGTTGCTTTAGAATGTCGAAAAGAGGTTTTTTCTCGAGGGCCTGCTGGTACACATAGACGATGGTCTGCCCGAAGTACTCTTCTCGAATGCGGCGTACCACATCACCAAGCGTCAACTCGGCTTGCTTCTTCATCCATTCCTGCCGCTGAGACTCCAGAACGTTTTGTGTCAGGAACTGGATCGCCCAAAAACGCTGAATGCCCGTAAAGGAAAGCAATTGGTATTGATCGAAGCCCAGCAGTTCTTTGAAGTAGCGATACCCCGTCTCGATGTTCCAGCGTACGGCGTAGTATCTCTGAATCGTAACGAGATCCAAAGACAAATCCGTATGCTCGAAGCGGTGTACGCGTCCTTACAGGACAGCAGGAGCTTGACGTTTTCGATATCGCTGACCGGTCCTCGTAAGGATAGATCCAGTACGTCCCCTGGCCCTCCACCGTAACGGAGTGAAGGTCAGATTTTCGGATGTACCGCTCAGCAAAATCATCCAGCGGAAGAGATACCCCTGCCGGACGAATTCGGCGGTTGGTTTTCAACGCGGCAATGACATGGAATCCCTTGCGGTTACAGGCGTTGATGACTTTTTCGCTCGTGTACCAGCTGTCCATGAGAACATAGACACGCTCGTCCTCTTGGGCTGAAAAAGCTTCGGTTATTTCAAGGGCCAGGTCGTTCTTGCTCTTAAAGGGCAGTCGCCGCCTGGCAATACGCCTCTTGGATAGTAGGGACGGTAATCCCAAGCGTATGAACAGCCACTTGCGACCACGTGAGCCGTAACCAAGCAATGACACCAGACGGACTTGCCGGCTTCATGGGAATGCTGGAAGCTTAGCGCCTCCATCTTCTTGGTCGACTTGTCTTTTTTGCAGGACGTGTCATCCACGATGAGAAACACAAGCTTCTGGTCCCCGCGTTTCCCCTGCTTGGCCCGAATTTGATTCATGACCTTGTCCATACGTCGGCGCTGCATGCGATTGACACACCAAGGGGAGTAAAAGGATATATATCAATTAATGGTAAATAAGAACAACAGAAATAAATATTCTGTCTACAAGTTGGTATTGAGTAATCAACTTCTTTATGACGAATTAGAGAGTATAAAATGTGGGGATTCAAATGGAAAAGTTAATGTTAATCCAAGCTGTCGCTATTTTTCTGGTTGGAGTAAGCGTGTTCGTTCAGGCGGGGCCATCTATTGCTGCTGCGGAGCAAAATCCTTTAGGATGTGCTGCCTTTTACTCTTTCTTTTTAATACTCAGATACAAAAAAGAATGGATATATATAAATCTTATGGTAAATAAAACCGATAAATAGAAGTCTAATGCTTTTTGATAGATACATCTGCATTAACCACTTAGCAATTGACTAAGTACATACGAGTATCGTGACTAATTTGTAAACGTGTGAATGAAGAGGAGGAAATAATATAAAGAAATGATTGATCATTTGCTTTTTTTTGCAGTAACACAAACAATCTACCAAACTTGAAAGGAAGATAACAAATGTATGAAATAAAACAAAAAGTGCGAAAAACAGTGACGATGCTTTTAGGTGTTACCTTGTTTATTGGCAGTACTTCGATTCCACAAGCTAAAGCGGATTCCTCACAATTTAATGATGTTCCTGCCAATCATTGGGCGAGACCGGGTATTGAAACTGCGGTGCACAAAGGCTATATCAATGGCTATCCCGGAGGGTTATTCAAGCCTAGTGCCAACATCAGCCGGGCAGAGTTTATAAAAATGATTGTAACGGCGACTGGACAATCTGTGGAGGCAGGCTCGGGCTCATGGTACGAGAGTTATGTAACAGCGGCGCAAAATGAAAAAATCTACATAAATAGCGATTTCACAAACTCGTCTACAGAGTGGAACAAGGAGATCACGCGTAAAGAAATGGCCCGGATTGCCGCTCGCGCTGCAGGTCTGACCACAGAGGATAATGACAAGTGGATGTATTTAGCAACTAAGAAAGGGCTGGTAAATGGACTGGGCGGCGGTCAACTGGGACTTGATGAAAAGACAACACGAGCACAGTCCGTAGCTGTCATCGAACGCGTTCTAACGGTAAGAGGTGGTGGGACGCTACCCACAGATAAATACACTATCAGCAGTGCCGAATTGGCTTGGCATGGGACTAATATATTTACAATTATGCCAGAGGTATTTATAGATAAAAAAGTGAAAGACAACGTGGAAGATTTATGGAAGAAAGACAAAATGATTGTTAACTCCAAAGATGGAAAATATCGCGGAGAATTAGAAGCCCTTATTGCTATTGATCTAGCAGATCCCAATGATCCGAACCTTTCTGAAATTCCACCGATTTCAAAGTTGAAATGGAATAATGAGCCTTCCTCTAATTCAGCGGTAGGGATACCTATTTCTAAATGGAGAGATAGCTATTTACTCTATTTTAAATCTAATGTTGTCAACGAAGACACGGAGCACTATGCATCCTTTCATAATTTTGTAAGTTTTGGTGTTATCGGAATTTATAACGATGATATACAAGCATTTGGGAATGGGAAATTAAACAGAATTGGTTCTGTATTTAAGGATAAACCATTAGATCAGCCAATTATCATTTTACCAAAAACAGGATGGATGCATGAATCTACAATAACATTCATGATATCTACTCCTGCCTTTTCAAGTTATTACATGGTAAGAAACAAGCTAATAAGTTTCTCCGGTCCGCTCTCTAAATAGCAGTAAAGGTGGCGTGACGGTTGAATGTTAAAGATAAAGTAATACGTGTAACCTTAGTGCTCTCAATATTGTTTATAGGACTTGCTATGTTATTTGCTGTTTCTACTAAGGCAGCTACCGAATCTTTGTACACCACTGCCGGAGTACAATATACGCCAAATGACTCTAATCTTAGGAGAGATCATGAATCAGTTTTTTATAAAGAGAAAACAATTACGACAAAACCATTCAGCATTGATGCCGGAACGGGGAAGATTATAACTAAGATTGTCTTGAAAAAAGATGGTCAGGCACTACAAACGATAACAGTAAATGCCCGGACTTATAATCAATCCATAACGTTACATGGGGAACCTGTTCCAGTAAAATCTGTTGATAATGTAGGGAATGGTTCATGGTTTGCATGGCAACGAAGTATTGCCGGTACACATTGGGAGGCATTTCCAACTGAACTGGGATGGTCTGACATAGGAGACTCAACTACAGGAAGTGAAACTATTGGTGGGATTACAAAAGACAAATGGCCAGGCCAAATTGTTAAGATGGAAGTCGCCTATTATAGGTACGAAGCATTTTATAGCATCGGTGGTGTAGATTACGGCTCTTTTGCTACTACATATATTGATTCGACAACAGATACTTTAAATGATACTAATCCGTTTCAACCTGGTGTTAATGTAAGGACTATTAATGATGCAGAAATACTAGCTCCAAACTCGTCAGGCACAACCGATTCAACGACTGTAATAACTGGTCTGACAATTCCTGATTTAAGTAAGGCGAGTATTACCTTCACGCAGAAGCATGATCATGAAGGCTCAAGAGTTGAATTAGGCGGGAATGGGGCCGCTGCAATGATGTATTACTTCGCCAATTATAAATTTGATATTAAATCCTACACTTACCGTTACCCCAACGTGTATGAAGTGTACGTCAGAGACGACGACGGAGTTATTCCGTCCCCGCCGCCTACAACGCCACCGGGCGGAGACGTCGTGTGCTCTAACCCCTCCCCTGGTCAAAGCATCTCCGGCGG
This sequence comes from Paenibacillus monticola, assembly GCF_009664975.1. Lineage (GTDB taxonomy): Bacteria > Bacillota > Bacilli > Paenibacillales > Paenibacillaceae > Paenibacillus_AQ > Paenibacillus_AQ monticola. The sequence continues at coordinate 963 of NZ_WJXB01000026.1, read as the reverse complement.
GTTTATGACTCCGACTGTCACGGCCGAAATTCGTGCCGATCAGCGGGGAAACGAGCAGTTTGATGTGTTGCAGGGAATACCGACGTCAGAAAGTCTATATGGACATGCTGCCTCTCAGAACTATCTATTTCAGAATACCTTTGTACAGATGAGTGGAACATGCAGTTACAACATAGAAATTCAAAAGACATATACGTTAACGTGGGACCCGCAGAAGGATGTGCCAGATGCAGAGGGGATGGGGACCCACAAAGAACCAGATCCAAAAAGCGAAACAGAAACCAAAACATATAATTATACCATCGAGCGCCCTTACTCCTACTGGACTTTGAATAATTTGGAGATATATAAGCTTAGTTCCGCTACTTTAAGAAATGATACGCTTCCTGGAGGAAGTGTTGCGTTGCTGCCCAATGGATATACCGCTCCGAACTATTCAACAGAAATCAGCGGTAAACTTATACCGCCTGTTGCACCGGCCGGTATAACGGCTCCAGCAGGTACCAAGTCTGGAACAACAACCCGCCCCGTTCCAGATAATGATATGGGAGCACTTCGCCCGTTGGCAGAGCAGGCTGCTAAGAAAGTAGAGGTGCAAAATGACACCTTAACCTTCGGCGGACAGACGATTATGGATGGGCGGATCGCCACAGAAGTAGGTCCAACTCCTGGGACTATACCTGTGCCTCAGCCCATCGGTGATCAGGTGCTCTATCAAGCAGGCAATACTATTGAACGAACGCATCCCAACAAGCGGAATATTCCCAGCTCTGGTGAACTCCACTATGGACTGATGGCTGGAAATATCAATGGCGGGACTGCGGATCAGCAGTTCTCGATTAACGGGATCAATACAATTACAGTACATACACCAGTAGTCAATTATTCTGTCCTGCCAGACGATAACCGTCCTTTCGATCAGCGGATGATCCCGGATATGACAAGAACGGTTCTTATCCTGGA
>NZ_WJXB01000025.1 GCF_009664975.1 Paenibacillus monticola | reverse complement strand
AAAAACCCGTTTGGTGGCGATAGCGGAGGGGTTCCACGCGTACCCATCCCGAACACGACCGTTAAGCCCTCCAGCGCCGATGGTACTTGGACCGAAGGGTCCTGGGAGAGTAGGACGTTGCCAAGCAAATGAAGCCACTGTTGATTCATTCAACAGTGGCTTTTTCCTGTCTAAATAGAGCCTATATGAATGTTGTGGATAAGTTTTAAAGAAATACTGAATCTAGAATACTTATCCACATGTTAATGAATTTATATTTTCTGGAGTTCTCCCCAAATTAATGTGGATAGTGTAAGCCTTTTGTGGATACTTCAAGTATTGCGCGTGAATTTAAAGTGTTAAGGGGGATGGGAAATGGATAACGACACTAAACTTGTATGGACGGAACAACATATGGTTCATGCGAGTGACACCGATTATCTTTCCAATGGGAAATTATCTATCATTTTGGATATGATGCAACGTGCGGCAGATTCAGCGGTTAGTAGATTGGGGTTAAGCCTGGAGAAGATGCTGGCGGCAAGAATGGGCTGGATGATGATCACTCTTGATCTTGAATTCCAAAGATCTCCTCGACAAAATGATCTTCTTTCCATCCGTACATGGAGTAAAGGTACACAAGGTGCATTGTGGCAGCGGGATTACAGAATATTCGACAGCGGTAATACAGAGATTGCAGCTGCACGTTCGATCTGGGCTCTGGTAGATATCGATAAACGAAAAATACTCAGACCCACTGCTCTCCCCATACAAGTAGAGCCCTATCATGGTGATTCAGTAGGCTCTGTGCCCAATAAAGTTGCGATCCCCTCTGAGCTTTATATGGAAGAGGTGTACAGGTATCAGGTAAGATACAGTGGACTCGATAATAACAATCATTTGAATAATGCAAGATATGGAGACTTATGCTGTGATGTATTATCACTAAATGAATGGGAAGCGTCTGACCTTCAGCGCTTTAGGATAACTTACATACAAGAGGCTAAGTTTGGAGATGAAATCAGTATTTTTAGATCTCCTGTTACGAGTGAAGGTGTATTTGTACGCGGGCAGGGTGATGGGACTGTTTTCTTTGAAGCTTGTTTGTTGTTTAGATATCGCCCATAAAAGAATGGCGAAGCCGTTTCTTCTTGATGCTATAATAAATTCGAAATGGAAAGGGGAGCGTTATGAAGATATTGGTATTGGCGGAGAAGCCATCCGTAGCACGGGAGATTGCGCGAGTAATGGGATGCCAGGATAAACAGAAGAGTTACATAGAAGGTCCTAAATATGTGGTAACCTGGGCGTTGGGCCATTTGGTCGGCTTGGCAGAGCCTGAGGAATATAATAGTAAATTTGCGACTTGGGCCTTGGAAGATCTACCGATTCTACCAGAACGAATGAATTTGAAGGTGCTTCGGGAAACAAGTCAACAGTATAAGGCAATACAACAGCTTATGAAACGGCAGGATATTGAGGAACTCATTGTTGCCACAGATGCTGCGCGTGAGGGAGAACTATTGGCGCGTTGGATATTAAATATGGCAGGCTGGAAAAAGCCGTTCCGACGGCTGTGGATTTCCTCGCAGACGGATAAGGCGATTAAGGAAGGATTCGCAGCACTAAAGCCTGGGCAGGAGTTCGACCGTCTATATGAATCGGCTCGCTGCCGTGCAGAAGCGGATTGGATGATCGGACTTAACGTTACCCGGGCTTTAACTTGCAAGTATGGCGCACCTCTCTCAGCGGGAAGAGTGCAGACACCTACTCTGGGAATGATTATAGATCGCGAGAGCGAGATTGTTGGTTTCCATTCACAGGATTTCGATACGATCACTGCTGATTTTGAACAATTTCAAGCGGGTTGGCGGGGGAATAATGGAGATGGACGTATTTTTGATAAAGAAAAGACAGCAAGTTTGAGTAATAAGCTCAGCGGGCAAAGTGGACGTATTACCAAAGTGCAAAAAAGTGAGAAGATGGAGCCTCATCCGCTCGCTTATGATCTGACCGAGTTGCAAAGGGATGCCAACCGCAAGTATGGATTTTCGGCGAAACAGACGTCCAGTCTGCTCCAACGTCTGTATGAGCAGCATAAGTTGGTTACGTATCCACGTACCGATAGCCGCTATCTTACTTCTGATATGACAGACACTCTCAAGGAAAGGCTAGATAGTGTGGGAGTTGGTCCTTATGCCTCTCTAGCGCGGCCTCTACTGCGTAAACAGCTTTCGATTACCAAACGTATCGTTGATGACAGCAAGGTAAGCGACCATCATGCAATTATTCCTACAGAGCAGATAGTGCTGTTAAATGGGCTAAGCTCGGAGGAGCGAAAGCTGTATGATCTCATTGTGCGGCGTTTTATAAGTCTGTTTTATCCGCCAGCTCGCTATGATACTGTAGCTGTGACTGTGAGCGTAGAGGGCGAAAGCTTTTATGTGAAAGGAACTACAGTTAAAGAGGCAGGATGGCGCGAGGTATATGGCGGAGATATGAGCAGTGATAACGAAGATGGCAGTTCGACAGACGAGCCAGTAGCCAGCTCTATTAAGCTACCAGAGCTTGTTGAAGGGGAAATCGTGAGAATTCGCCGCTGTATGGTTAAAGCAGGACGGACTCAACCACCGAAACGCCACAATGAAGCGTCGTTGCTGACACAGATGGAAAAGTACGGCCTGGGAACACCTGCAACCCGTGCTGACATTATTGAAAAGCTGGTAAGCTCTGATACGATTGAACGTCAAGGAAATCTGCTCCATCCTACTGGCAAAGGGAAACAGCTGATTGAGCTTGTGTCTACGCAGCTGCGTACACCGGATCTGACAGCGCGTTGGGAAGCAGATCTGGAAAAGATCGCCCGTGGTCAAGGTCAGCCGGAGCCTTTTTTGCAAGGAATTCGCAGTATGGCACAGGAACTGGTGTCAGGTGTAAAGGTTAGTATAGCGGAATATAAGCCGCATAATGTCTCCAGCAGCCATTGTCCGGAATGTGGAACGAGAATGCTGGAAAAGAAGAGCAAGCGTGGCACGCTGTTGATATGTCCTGCTGATAACTGCGGGTATACCCGTGCTGGGGAAAAAAGATTATCGAATCGTCGCTGCCCACAGTGTCATAAGAAAATGGAGTTGAAAGAAGGCAAAGCGGGGCTCTTCGTCCAGTGTCTAGGCTGTGGTATTACAGAGACGATGGATAAGGATCACAAGCATATCAATAAACGGGAACAACAGAAGCTAGTACAGCAATACAGCAAGCCTGAAAGTGTAGGATCCAATCTAGGGGAGCTGCTGAAGGCAGCTATGGAAGGGCAGCAAAAAGGGAAATAGCAATAGTAGCAATGGTGCTACTAAAGTGAGTAAAGCAGAGATCAAAATTGGGCCAATAATGGCTAATGATGGATGGAGCAGGTGATCACACTGGTGACGAAGCAGCAGATAAGTTCGTTACAATCGGCAGAACCTGTACAGGGGAAGGGAAATAGCCGGTTTTTCTTTTTGATAATTGTATTTATGTTCTGGTTCTCTTCCTATATTTATGTTCCGGTGCTCTCGCCTTATGTAGAGCATTTAGGAGCCTCGTATTTTATGGTCGGCATGGTTCTCGGGGTCTATGGTCTGATGCAGATTATATTTCGCCTGCCGATCGGTATTGGTTCTGATTATCTCAACCGGCGGAGGCCATTTATTTATCTAGGGTTGATTGCCAGCGGTGGAAGTTGTTTTCTGTTTATGTGGGGCGTTAATCCAGGTTGGGCTCTGGCAGCGCGAGCTTTATCCGGTATTGCTGCATCGGCTTGGGTCGTGTATAGCGTGATGTTCGCGGGATATTTCCCAAAAGAGGAAGCTGGCAGAGCGATGGGGATGCTGCAGTTTACAACTGTAATCGCCCAACTGTCGAGTATGATGATCAGTGGTTATATGGTCGATCATTGGGGTTGGAACGCACCTTTCCTGATCGGTGGGTTCGTAGCCATTGTGGCGCTATTGCTTGCACTACGTCTGCCTGATCAAAGACCCGAGAAACGGGAGAGCTCGATACATATTAAGGATTTGGCCGTTGTCATCAAAGAACCACTGCTTGTAAAAGTATCATTGCTGTCTGTTCTTGCGCACTGCGTATTATTTATTACAATGTTCGGCTACACGCCCAATCAGGCACTGAGCCTTGGCGCGAGCAAGGAAAGCTTGGGTTGGCTGACGCTGGCATTTATGGTGCCCCATGCACTTGCAACACTTTATGGCTCGCGCTGGTTCGGGAAGCTGCTGGGTGACCGCGGAACTCTTTTATTGGGATTTACGGGCAGTGCAATCTTCACCTTGCTTATTCCGGCTATGCCAACGCTTGCGGCGCTGTGTATTACACAGGTGGGCAACGGCTTTATGCAGGGCTTGATTTTCCCACTGCTGTTAGGTAAATCGGTAGCAGGGATAGCTCCCTATAAGCGCGCTACAGCAATGGGCTTTTATCAGGCTGTTTATGCGATAGGTATGTCGGCAGGGCCGTTTGTCGCTGGATGGATGAGCTCGGTGTATGGTTTGACTGGAGGATTCTGGCTGGGAGGAATAGCTGCTGCTTTAGCTGCGGTATTATCATGGGTATGGATGCGGGAAACCAATCGATAGAATGGGAAGATAGACACGGATGCTTGCAGAGAATGTGAGGATTATTGGTTTTTTGTACAAAAGGGTAATATAATATAAGTAGGTAGGATGCACGGAGGAGGGGCTAAGAAGGAATGATCAAGGTAGTTATGCTGTGGTTCGTGGTTATTAATATTATCGGGTATGTGGTCATGTCCGAGGACAAGAACAAAGCCCGTAAGAGGCGGGAGCGTGTGCCAGAGAGAACACTTTTTCTGCTAGCCACCATAGGCGGAGCGTTAGGTGTACTGATCGCCATGTACCGCAAGCGCCACAAGACGCGACATACGTCCTTTAGAATCGGAATTCCGCTGCTTCTGCTGCTGAATGTTCTACTTTATAGTTATTTTTTAAGATAATGGCATTATCAATCCATTATGATTATACAAAATAGAAGATGAGGTGGCGTACATGTTATTCTCTAAAATTTTGCTCGCCTACGACGGTTCAAAGGCATCCAATCAAGCATTGGAGCGCGCAATTGAGCTGGCTAAGGTAACTCCAGGGTCTTCTTTACATGTCGTACATGCGTTTGAATTCCCAAGGTTTTTTATCGGGGAAGCGCTCGCGCCTCTGCCGGCTTCAGTGAACAAGGAATATTATGATTTGGCAGTACAGACGACTGAAGAAGTAAAAAGCCGTTTGGAATCAGAGGGGCTGAATGCTGCAGTAGAGCTATTACAGGGTTCTCCTGCTGAAGTGATTCTGAAATATGCCAAACAACATGATGTGGATGTTATTGTTATTGGTAGCCGCGGCCTTGGAGGAATTCGTGAATTTGTTCTGGGCAGCGTGAGTCACAACGTAGTGCAGAGTGCACGTATTCCTGTATTGGTAGTGAAATAGTATAGAGTATTGAAGAGGAGCGCTGATAAGCGTTCCCCTTTTTTTCTTTATTAGGCAGCAATACTGCAAAAGTAGGATGACATTATGGTGTTTAAGGCTGGAACTAAGTGGAAATGACTCATTCTCAAGACAATAAGCCGTTATAAAGAAAGTGAATGTGCCCAAAAGCGAACAATTAATAAAGCGAATTTAACAATGTTCGTGTTTAAGTTGACATCGAGTGTAGGGCATTGTTAAACTGAAGTCATAAGTAGCTCGTATAAAACCGGGGATATGGCCCGGAAGTTTCTACCCGGGAACCGTAAATTACCGGACTACGAGGAAATAGATTGATAGAATGCGACAGAGTCGTCCCAAGTAATGGGTCGCTGCACTGTGCGTTTTTCCGCGCTTTAGGCCAGCAGGCTAAGAGGCCATGCGGGATAACTATCTTTTATTTCCTTCAGTAGTCCGATCTCCCGCAGCAAAATGCGTCTGGAAATCGGGCTTTTTTTTTCGAATTTAAGGGAAGCTAAGCAAGTAGATAATTAGGAGCATACCCAGAAAAAATATTCATTCATAGTAATGGAAGGTAGGTCAAATCATGTCTGTGCAGGTGGCTGTCATCATGGGCAGTAAATCAGATTGGGAAACGATGGAGCATGCTTGTGCGGTGCTGGAGGAGCTTGATCTGTCTTATGAGAAAAAAGTAATATCCGCGCACCGGACACCGGATTTGATGTTCCAATATGCGGAAGCAGCAGCGGGTCGCGGCATCCGCGTTATTATTGCAGGAGCGGGCGGAGCGGCGCATCTGCCAGGAATGGTAGCTGCGAAGACGATTTTACCGGTCATTGGAGTACCTGTACAGTCAAAGGCTTTAAACGGTCTGGATTCGTTGCTCTCGATCGTACAGATGCCTGGTGGCATTCCAGTGGCTACGGTAGCTATTGGCCGTGCTGGAGCTGTAAATGCAGGTCTATTAGCAGCGCAGATTATCGGAGCTTTCGATCCTGAAGTACAGAACCGGGTACAACTGCGGCGTGACGCGATTCGCGATGAAGTACTGGAAGGCAGCGACAGTCTATGAGGCCGGAGCAGCTGAAAGTGGCAGGAGTGATTCGCCAGGACAGTGGACTGAAGGCGCAGGAACAACAGGCGGATGTCGTTCGGACGCTGCTACCTGGTTCGACTGTCGGCGTGCTTGGCGGCGGCCAGCTCGGGCGCATGATGGCGCTGGCCGGCAGCGCCATGGGCTATCGCTTCGTGGCGCTCGACCCTGCGCCGGATGCGCCCTGCGGGCAGGTTACGCCGCAGATTATCGCGGCGTATGACGACCGAGCCGCGGCGCGGGAGCTGGCGCAACGCGCAGACGTCATCACGTACGAGTTCGAGAACGTGGACGCAGGCGTGGCCGCGCTGCTGACGGAGGAGTCGTACGTGCCGCAGGGCAGCGCGCTGCTGTATACGACACAGCATCGGCTGCGCGAGAAAGCCGCCATCGAGGCGGCGGGCGTGCCCGTCGCCCCGTACCGGAAGGTCGGCAGCCTTGCGGAGCTTGAGCGCGCGGCAGCCGAGCTGGGATTGCCCTGTGTGCTGAAGACAGCCACAGGGGGTTACGACGGCAAGGGACAAGCCGTCATCCGCAGCGAGGAAGAGCTGAGCACAGCCTTTCGGCAGCTGGTGCCAGAATCCAGTGCATCCGACAAGGAGATTGAGCCGGAGCTGGTGCTGGAGAAATTCATCGCTTTTCAATGCGAGATTTCTGTAGTTGCGGCGCGAAGTGCCGGTGGTGAGGTGAAGAGCTTCCCACCTGCCGAGAACATTCATGTAAACAACATCCTGCATCTGTCCATAGTGCCTGCGAGGGTCACGGAGGATATTCAAAAGCGGGCCTGCAAGTTGGCAGAGACGCTAATATCCGGCCTTAATGCCGTTGGATTGCTGGCAGTGGAAATGTTCGTCACGGCGGACGGGGAATTGTTCGTGAATGAACTGGCTCCCCGACCGCATAATTCAGGTCACTACACCATGGATGCTTGTGTGACCTCACAGTTCGAGCAGCATGTCCGGGCCATCTGCAACTTGCCGCTCGGCGATACTTCACTACTGACTCCTGTGGTCATGGTAAATGTGCTCGGACAGCATCTGCAGGGTACGATTGAGGTCTTAAGTAAAGCAGATGAAGAAGCAAATCGGCTGGGGATTTCACCTAAGCTTCATATATATGGCAAGACAGACAGTAAGTTAGGCCGCAAAATGGGCCATATTAACCTGCTCTGCAAGGATACCGGAGACGGATTATCCTGGGTAGAGCAAACTAACCTTTGGAGGAACTGACCACCTATGATCGAACGATATAGCAGACCTGAGATGCGGGCCATTTGGACCGAAGAGAATAAATTTAACGCGTGGCTGGAAGTGGAATTGTGTGCTTGTGAAGCTTGGGCAGAGCTTGGAGTGATTCCGCATGAGGATGCGGCTAAACTGCGTAAGGATGCCAAATTCGACATCGCGCGCATTGACGAGATTGAACAGGAGACCCGCCATGATGTGATCGCTTTTACCCGTGCAGTTTCCGAAAGTCTGGGTGCGGAACGTAAATGGGTGCATTATGGTCTTACTTCCACGGATGTAGTAGATACGGCACTTGGCTATCTGCTGCGTCAGGCGAATGAGATTCTGGAAAAGGATATCCTTAACTTTATAGAGATACTCAAGGATAAGGCTGTTGCTTACAAAGATACACCGATGATGGGCCGTACCCATGGAGTACATGCCGAGCCAACTACTTTCGGTCTCAAAATGGCACTGTGGTACGAGGAAATGAAACGTAATCTTGAGCGTTTCCGCCATGCGGCGAATGGTGTACAGTTCGGTAAAATCTCCGGCGCGGTTGGCACCTATGCCAACATCGACCCGTCTGTGGAAGAATTCGTCTGCCGCAAGCTGGGTACAAGCCCGGCACCCATCTCCACGCAGACATTGCAGCGTGATCGTCATGCCGAATATATGGCGACAATGGCTTTGGTAGCCACTTCACTGGATAAGTTCGCAACCGAAATTCGTGCGCTGCAGAAGAGTGAGATCCGTGAAGTAGAAGAAGCTTTTGCCAAAGGTCAAAAGGGTTCATCCGCGATGCCGCATAAACGCAACCCGATCGGCTGTGAGAACATCTCCGGTCTGGCCCGTGTCATTCGCGGCCATATGGTTACTGCATATGAGAACGTGCCGCTGTGGCATGAACGTGATATTTCACATTCCTCGGTAGAACGTATCATCCTGCCGGATGCGACTATGCTGCTTAACTATATGCTGAACCGTTTGGGGAACATCGTGAAGAACCTGACTGTATTCCCGGAAAATATGAAACGCAACATGAACAGTACGTTCGGCGTTCCTTTCTCTGGCCGCATCCTGACCAAGCTGATCGACAAAGGCCTTAGCCGCGAGCAGGCATACGATACCGTGCAGCCGCGTGCGATGCAGGCTTGGGAGGAACAGACCCAATTCCGTACTATCGTAGAAGCGACACCTGAGATTACTAATCTGCTTAGCCCGGAAGAGATTGACGATGCATTCAGTCCTACATGGCACCTGAAGCATGTGGACACCATTTTCCGCAAGCTGGAGCTCATCTAATAAAAGGTGAATTATTGGTGAACTAAGGAACGGAGTAATACAGTTAGGATGGATGCGGAAGTACTGTAGAGGAATTTTGGAACTGTAGAAGCGTAGCGTTCGCCTTTATTCTCAGATTTCAACCAATAAAGCGGTTCAATTAAATAAAAAAATCTGAGAATAACAGCGATCGAAAGTCCAAATATTCCTCGGAGGTGCTTCCTACTAGACCATCCATTTATTAGGGAGATCATTAGTTCAAGGGAGGAAAGGTCATGACACACCCTGCCGTATCCACTGCAGTGGAACTCATTAATGCGCCGCTGCTCTATAAAGGGAAAGTTCGTGAGCTATACGATTTGGGGGACCAGATACTGATCGTTGTCACGGATCGGATATCTGCGTTTGATTATGTGCTTGATCCGGCGGTGCCGGAGAAGGGTAATGTGCTCAACCGACTGAGTGCATTCTGGTTCGGAATGACAAAGGAGCTGATGGAGAATCATGTCGTGCATATCGATGTGGATCTGCTCGGAGACGTCATTAAGGATAGAGAGGCACTCAAGAACCGCATTATGGTCGTACGCAAAGCGGAGCGCATTGATATCGAGTGTGTAGTTCGTGGCTGTATCACTGGCGGGGGCTGGAGACAATATGAAGAAACGGGCAAGGTGAATGGAATAGAACTTCCTAAAGGCTTGCGCAAAAACGCGCTGTTAGCACAACCGATCTTCACCCCAGCAGCCAAAAATGATGTGGGTCACGATGAAGATATCCCGTTTGAGAAAATGCAGGAGCTAATTGGCGCTGAACTAGCTCAAGAGTTGAAGGATAAAAGCCTGAAACTGTTCGCTTTTGCCAGAGAGTACTGCGCCGAGCGTGGCATTATACTTGCTGATTGCAAATTCGAATTCGGCCTCCTGGACGGCAAGGTGATTCTGATTGATGAGATTTTTACACCAGATGCCTCACGCTTCTGGGCCAAGGATAAATATGGTCTCGATATCGATATTGATAGTATGGATAAAGAGCCTGTCCGAACCTATCTTTCAGCATCCCCATGGGATAAAAATAGCAAGCCAGACCCGCTGCCGCTTGAAGTGGTAGAAGAGACCACACGCCGTTATCTGGACATCTATCATCGTCTTACCGGCAAGTCTTTATAAACGATATTAGTAAATCAGTGTGCTCACAAAAATTAAGCGTAAGCTTTCGAAGCAAGTTTTATTGCGAAGTAAATCAATGGAGTGCTAACTCCATAAAACTTTTAGGAGGAACAATAAGCGTATGTTAAAAGCGACGGTATATGTCACCATCAAGAAAAGCGTGCTCGATCCCCAAGGGGTAGCGGTACAAGGGGCTTTGCATTCCGTAGGTTTCCAGGAAGTTGAAAGTTTGCGTATCGGTAAATATATGGAGCTGACTTTAGACACGGATAACCGCGCTGAAGCGGAAGGACGTCTCAAGGAAATGTGCGAAAAGCTGCTAGCCAACACGGTGATCGAGGATTACCGCTACGAATTGGAGGACTAATCAAGATGAAATTCGCTGTACTTGTCTTTCCAGGCTCCAATTGTGATATTGACTGCTACAAGGCGGTAGAGGACACGCTCGGCGAACCGGTCGAATATGTGTGGCATACGGCAACAGACCTGTCAGCTTTTGATTGTATTCTTGTCCCTGGGGGCTTCTCCTATGGCGATTACCTGCGCTGCGGTGCGATTTCCCAGTTTGCTCCGGTAATGGCTGAAGTTGCGAAAGCGGTAGAGCAGGGCAAGTTCGTGCTCGGTATTTGCAACGGATTCCAGATTCTTACGGAAGCTGGACTACTTCCCGGCGCATTGCTTCGTAACAGCTCCATGAAATTCCGCTGTCATGACACGGTGCTTAAGGTAGTTAATAATGAAACCCCATTTACAATTGACTATGCTAAAGGTGAAGAAATTGTTATTCCAATCGCTCACGGTGAAGGTAACTATTACTGTGATGAAGCGACCCTGGCCGAATTGAAGGCTAATAATCAGATCGTGTTCACATACAGCGACAATCCTAATGGTTCTGTAGCTGATATTGCCGGAATCAGTAACGTTCAAGGCAATGTGGTCGGCATGATGCCCCATCCGGAGCGTGCAGCTAATCTGTTGCTTGGATCAGAAGATGGCAAACGGATGTTTACATCCATACTGAAGACATGGAGGGAACGTTATGACGCAGCAAGTATCCGTTAAAGAACCGACCGCAGAGCAAATCGCGGAGCTCAAAATCTACAGCCAATTCGGCGTGTCGGATAGCGAGTATGAGCTGATCACCTCTTTCATGGGACGAAAGCCGAATTACACAGAAATCGGTGTATTTAGTGTTATGTGGTCTGAGCATTGTGCTTACAAGAACTCTAAGCCGCTGTTACGGCGCTTCCCGGTAACCGGCCCCCGTGTTCTGATGGGACCTGGTGAGGGTGCGGGTATCGTAGATATTGGAGATAACCAAGCGGTTGTCTTCAAAATCGAGAGCCACAACCATCCATCAGCGGTAGAGCCTTTTCAAGGAGCAGCTACAGGTGTGGGCGGGATCATCCGTGATATTTTTTCCATGGGTTCAAGACCGATAGCCATTCTGAATTCCTTACGTTTTGGGAAGTTGGAAAGTGACCGGACGAAATATTTATTCGAGCATGTGGTATCCGGTATCGCGGCTTACGGCAACTGTATCGGGATTCCAACTGTTGGCGGCGAAATTATGTTTGACGACAGCTACGACGGCAACCCGCTCGTAAATGCGATGTGCGTTGGCTTGATCGATCATGATAAAATCCAGCGTGGTGTCGCTAAAGGTGTAGGAAATCCGGTCTATTACGTAGGTCCGCCTACTGGACGGGATGGTATACACGGTGCGACCTTCGCTTCAGTAGAACTCACAGAAGAATCGGAAGCCAATCGGACGGCGGTACAGGTAGGCGATCCCTTTATGGAGAAGCTTGTTATGGAATCCTGTCTGGAGCTAATTGATAGTGGAATTGTAATTGGAATTCAGGATATGGGCGCAGCAGGTCTGACTTGCTCCAGTGCCGAGATGGCCAGCAAAGCAGGGAATGGCCTGGAACTGTATCTGGATCAAGTGCCACAGCGTGAGGAAGGCATGACACCTTACGAAATGATGCTGTCGGAGTCTCAGGAACGGATGCTCTTCGTGGTTGAGCCTAAGGATGAGGCACAGGCGCAGGAGATATTTGACCGTTGGGGCGTCATTTGCTGCAAAGTGGGCAAGGTAACGGATGACGGACGTCTGAAATTGTACCATCATGGTGAGGTTGTTGGTGATATGCCGGTAACAGCACTGGTGGATGAATGTCCGGTATATGACAAGCCATCAGCAGTCCCTGCTTATTATATAGAGAATGAATCGGTAGATACATTGCGTTATGAGGAAGTTACTGATCTTGGCGGTGCACTCCGCACGATACTTGGATCTCCTACCGTTGCGAGTAAAGCGTGGGTCTACAATCAATATGATTACATGGTACGGACTAGCACGGCAGTTCGTCCCGGCTCCGATGCAGCAGTAGTTACAATCCACGGTACACGTAAGGGCTTGGCAATGACAACGGACTGTAATGGCCGTTATGTCTACCTTGATCCTGAAGTTGGCGGACGGATTGCAGTGAGCGAAGCGGCACGCAATATTGTCTGCTCCGGTGCAGAACCGTTGGCAATTACAGATAATCTGAACTTCGGCAACCCGGAGAAGCCAGAGATTTTTTGGCAAATGGAGCGTGCAGTTGATGGTATGGCAGAAGCCTGCCGTGTGCTCGATACGCCGGTTATTGGTGGTAATGTCAGTCTGTATAATGAAAATGCTTCAGGAGCCATTTATCCAACGCCGGTTGTTGGTATGGTAGGTCTGGTGACGGACACCGATCATATTACGACCCAAGCCTTCAAGCAGGAGGGAGATACTATTCTATTGCTCGGTGTAACCAAGGCAGAGCTAGGCGGCAGTGAATTCCAATATGCTGTGCATGGCTTAACAGAAGGCCGTCCTCCGGCACTCGATTTGGCTACTGAGAAAAAACTGCTTCAAGCGGTGCTTGGTGCGATTCGCGGTGGTCTGGTGCGTTCGGCGCATGACTTGTCCGAGGGCGGACTAGCTGGAGCCTTGGCAGAAAGTTGTATCAGCGGGGGTGTTGGAGCTAACGTAGACCTTTCTGCAGGCGGCTTGCGTCATGATGTAGCGTTGTTTAGTGAAAGCCAATCACGCATTGTGCTTACGGCAGCACCTGATCGTGCGGAAGAGCTGAAAGCAGCGATTGCTGCTGGCGGTGTGCCGGTGGAAATTATCGGAACCGTAGGTGGAGATAGACTGCGGGTGAATCTGGACGGCGCGTCCGTACTTGATGAGCCTATCGCAGAATTGAAATTCATCTGGGAGGATGCCATTCCATGTCTTATGAAATAAAGACCGGGAAAGAGCAGGCGGAACCCATCCTGTGGACCGGCGACTTTTACAACGAAGGAACGGGCTCGGGAGATGTTTTTGATACATTAAAAGAGGAATGTGGCGTTTTCGGGGTCTTTGGACACCCGGAGGCCGCTTCTATGTCTTATTATGGTCTGCATGCTTTGCAGCATCGTGGGGAAGAAAGCGCGGGCATTTGTGTAGCGAACGGTCGTGACTTCAACTATCACCGCGGTATGGGATTGGTAAAAGAAGTGTTCGATAAGGACAAAATCGCTTCGTTGATCGGAGACATGTCCATCGGGCATGTGCGTTACTCCACTAGCGGCGATAGCCGTTTGACCAATGCGCAGCCGCTTATCTTCAAATACCGTGACGGTGACCTGGCAATTGCTACCAACGGCAACATTGTCAACGAACCGCTGATTCGCAAAGAGCTGGAGCAAGCGGGTTCCATCTTCCAGACAACCAGTGATACCGAGGTGCTCGCGCATTTGATTGCGCGTTCGCAAAAGGATTTTGTCGAAGCGACCAAGGATGCGTTGCGACAGCTGGTAGGCGGGTTCGCTTTTCTGCTGATGACAAATGACAAGCTGGTTGTTGCCTCTGATTCACACGGGCTGCGTCCGCTTGTGATGGGACGGCTTGGTGAAGCCTATGTGTTCGCTTCGGAGTCCTGTGCACTGGAAGTAATCGGGGCGAAGCTGGTCCGTGATATTGAGCCGGGCGAAGTGCTCGTGCTGGATAAGGACGGTCTTGTAGAAGACCGGTTCGCTGAACCCAAACGTAAGGCACTGTGCGCGATGGAGTATATCTACTTTGCTCGCCCGGACAGTGACATGAATGGTTCGAACCTGCACTCCGCGCGTAAACGGATGGGCAGTCGAATGGCCCTTGAAGCTTTCGTGGATGCGGACCTTGTAACTGGGGTGCCCGATTCCAGTATTTCAGCGGCGATCGGCTATGCCGAGCAGACGGGTATTCCTTATGAGCTTGGGCTGATTAAGAACAAGTACACCGGCCGGACTTTTATTCAACCGAGTCAGGAGCTGCGTGAACAAGGCGTGAAGATGAAGCTGAGCGCCGTTCGTAGTGTCGTTGAAGGCCAACGTGTTGTCATGATCGATGATTCCATTGTGCGTGGCACCACCTCGCGCCGCATCGTCAATCTCCTGCGTGAAGCCGGAGCCGCTGAGGTTCACGTACGGATTACTTCACCGCCGTTCAAGAACCCGTGCTTCTACGGAATTGATACACCAGACCGTCGCGAGCTTATTGCTTCGTACCAGTCGATTGAGGAAATGTGTACAGAAATTAATGCGGATTCCCTGGCTTTTTTGTCACCAGAGGGACTGATTACCTCAATCGCCGGACGTAACAGCGGCGATTATAAAGGCGGCTTATGTCTGTCCTGCTTCGATAATGATTACCCGACGCAGGTTGATTTCGGCGGGGAAGAGAAGGACGGGTGCAGTTGCTGACGTAGCTTGATCCCCCTAAGTCGGGTAGTCCATCCCCCTAAGTCCCCCTTGCGAAGGGGGATTCCGGAGGGCGCTGCCCTCCGGCCACCCGAAATTTCGGCGGTAGGAGCTTGCTTTAAACTTGCTAAGGGGGCAATCGTGCGGGTGCCCGCTTTGTCCCTGTGTGCTGCGCACGGCCGGGACACGCTCTACGGCGCTCCGCGCCCTGGCGGCATACTGCCCGCCGGGCCTAAGAGCCTTGCTTGCCAAGCTCCCCCCTGTTTGCTACGCAAATACGGGTCCCGCTTGGCTCGCTAGGAATGACGCTTGGCTGCGCCCCAAGCGCGGAAGAACGGGCTTGCCAAGCTTCCCCCTGTTTGCTACGCAAATACGGGTCCCGCTTGGCTCGCTAGGAATGACGCTTGGCTGCGCCCCAAGCGCGAAGAACAGGCTTGTAAAGCTCCCCCCTGTTTGCTTCGCAAATACAGGGGACGCTTCACTCGCTAAGCAGGCGCTTGGCTGTGCCAAAGCGCCGAGGGGTTGCTGCCCGAAGCAAGGCGCGCACTGCGGCTTGCAGCAGGTTTGAATCGGTGGTTGGAGTCATGGAGAGGAATTTTGGAACTGGAGAAGCGTTAGCGTTCGCCTTTATGCTCTAATTTCAACCACATAGTGGTATTAAATTCAAGAAATTAGAGCATAACAGCGATCGGAAGTCCAAACATTCATCGTAATGACGGCTAAAACCACCTCTTCAAATCCCTGCTGCCCCGCAAACGCACTCTAAATCATATTAAATGAGGTGTCCAATAGTGTCGGAAGCTTATAAAAACGCCGGAGTAGATATTGCGGCTGGTAACGAAGCGGTAGAACGTATGAAGAAACACGTAAAGCGTACTTACCGTCCTGAGGTAATGACAGAGCTAGGCGGATTCGGAGCACTGTTCGGTCTGAATAAGGATAAGTATGATGAGCCTGTACTCGTGTCGGGAACCGATGGCGTAGGCACGAAGCTCAAAATCGCCTTCGCGGCGGATCGCCATGACACGATTGGCATCGATGCTGTGGCAATGTGCGTGAACGATATTGTCGTACAAGGTGCAGAACCTTTATTTTTCCTCGATTATCTCGCTTGCGACAAGGTTATCCCTGAGAAAATCGAGGCTATCGTAGCTGGGATAGCTGAAGGCTGCCATCAGGCAGGCTGCGCGCTGATCGGTGGCGAAACTGCGGAAATGCCAGGCATGTATTCGGCTGGCGAGTATGATATTGCCGGCTTCACGGTGGGCATAGCTGACAAAGCCAAGCTGGTAACAGGAGCGAACATTGCCCCAGGCGATACGGTGATTGGCCTAGCTTCCAGCGGTGTGCACAGCAACGGATTTTCGTTGGTGCGTAAGCTTTTGTTGGAGGAAGATGGTTATAATCTGAACGATGTGCTGCCTGAGCTTGGAGCGCCATTGGTTGATGTGCTGTTGGCACCGACCAAGATTTATGTGAAACCGTTACTGGCACTATTGGAGCAGCTTTCGGTGAAGGGAATGGCTCATATTACCGGAGGCGGGTTTATTGAGAATATCCCACGTATGCTGCCTGAGGGTGTCGATGTGGAGATCAATTACGGTTCATGGCCGATTTTACCGATCTTTGGCTTGATGCAGAGTAAAGGTAACGTAAGTAATCGGGATATGTTCACCACCTTTAATATGGGGGTTGGTCTTGTATTGGTAGTTGCTGCTGAGGATGGAGAGCGTGCGCTTGAACTGCTGAAAGCTAGTGGAGAAGAGGCGTATCTGATCGGCACGGTGAGGGAAGGCGAACACAAGGTTACCTTTACGGGAGCGGAAGTGTGATGCAGTGGAGTCGAATCGCTGTTTTTGCCTCCGGGCAGGGCAGTAATTTTGCTGCATTGATAGCTGCTGAGCGGGTTGGCCTGTTGGGAGGCGGGAGTATTGAACTGCTTGTCTCTGATAAGCCGGAGGCACCTGTAGCACAGCGTGCAGAGGAAGCAGGAGTTTCCACGCTTCTGCTACGCCCCAAAGAGTTTGCCAGCCGTGAGCTTTATGAAGCTGAAATTGTGGCCGAGCTGCAGCGGCGGGAGATTGGGTTAATTGTATTGGCAGGTTATATGCGGCTCATTACACCGGTGTTGCTTACCCCTTACGCCGGACGGATTATCAACATTCATCCCTCGCTGCTGCCAGCTTTTGCAGGTAAAGATGCGATGGGGCAAGCGCTGGATTATGGCGTGAAGCTGACAGGAGTTACGGTGCATTTTGTCGATGGAGGCATGGATACCGGACCGGTTATTGCCCAGCGTAGCCTAGTTGTAGAAGATAATGACACAGCAACTTCGCTGGCAGAGCGTATTCACAAGGTAGAGTATGAGTTGTATCCAGAAGTGGTTGCTGCGCTTGCTGCCGAAAGAATTGGGTTAGTTGGAAGAAAGACGATTATTCGCGAAAAGTGAACATTGTTGAGACTTAGATCGGACTCTAATCGACATGCGCATCTCCAGCTCGGCCAGTTCCGATATTTCTCGGGAAATATTTCACGAGCGGCATTAGCTGTCGGATGTTGAAGCAGAGCCTTGGCAGAACTTTAATTTAATCACATTAGCATCATTAAACCGCACGTATAACCCGGAGGAGGACTATTCAAAGTGAGTATCAAAAGAGCGCTGGTCAGCGTATCGGACAAACAGGGCATCGTGGATTTTTGCCGCGAGTTGTCTGCATTGGGCGTAGAAATTATCTCCACAGGCGGAACGAGTACACTTTTGGCTAAAGAAGGCGTGCCGGTCATCGGTATTTCTGACGTGACAGGTTTCCCCGAAATTATGGACGGACGTGTCAAAACGCTGCATCCTGCGGTACACACAGGCTTGCTGGCGGTTCGTGACAACGAAGAGCATACGCGCCAAATGCGTGAGCTTGGCCTGGATTACATCGATCTGGTCGTAGTGAATCTGTATCCGTTCGCCGAAACTATCGCTAAACCGGATGTTGCGTACGAAGAAGCTATCGAGAACATCGATATTGGCGGACCGACGATGCTGCGTTCTGCGGCAAAGAACCATGCTTTTGTAAGTGTAGTGGTTGATGCAGGCGATTATGCTAAGGTGCTTGAAGAGGTACGCGCTGGTGGAGACACTACGCTTGAAACACGCAAACAACTTGCGGCAAAAGTGTTCCGTCATACGGCGGCTTACGATGCCCTGATTGCTGATTATTTGGCCAATGTGCTTGGTGACCCACTGCCGGAGCGTTATACAGTAACTTATGAGAAGATTCAGGATCTGCGTTATGGCGAGAATCCGCATCAGAAGGCTGCTTTTTACCGTAAGCCATTGGCAGCGCTCGATACTCTGACGGCGGCTGAACAGTTGCATGGCAAAGAGCTGTCTTACAACAATATCAACGACGCCAATGCGGCGCTACAGATCGTTAAGGAATTTGAAGAGCCAGCAGTAGTGGCCGTTAAACATATGAATCCGTGTGGAGTAGGCGTAGGCGCAAGTGTATATGAGGCTTATCAAAAAGCCTACAACGCTGATCCTACCTCTATTTTTGGCGGGATCGTTGCAGCCAACCGGATCATTGATGCCGATACAGCGAATATGCTGAAGGATATTTTCCTGGAAATCGTGCTGGCTCCAGGCTTTACGGACGAAGCGCTGGAAATCCTCACGAAGAAGAAAAATATTCGTCTGCTTAAATTAGGCAATCTCAGTACAGCTGCGGCACGCAAGAGCAGCCTTATCGTTACCTCAATCGACGGCGGAATGGTTGTGCAAGAAAGCGATGTACATTCTGTGAATCCGGACGAGCTTCAGGTTGTAACTGACCGCAAGCCTACGGCAGAAGAATTGAAGCAACTGTTGTTCGCCTGGAAAGTAGTTAAGCATGTGAAGTCCAATGCGATCGTATTGGTTGCCGATAATATGACGGTAGGTGTTGGCGCAGGACAGATGAATCGAGTGGGTGCGGCCAAAATCGCGATTGAACAGGCGGGTGAGAAGTCAAAGGGTGCAGCACTGGCCTCAGATGCTTTCTTCCCAATGGGCGATACGCTTGAAATGGCAGCCAAAGCAGGCATTACTGCTGTAATTCAGCCAGGAGGCTCCATCAAGGACGAGGAATCAATTAAGGTCGCTAATGAATATGGTATTGCTATGGTCTTTACCGGCGTCCGTCATTTCAAACACTAGAATGCTGGGGAGGATTTTATGGATATTTTAGTGGTTGGCGGCGGTGGCCGGGAGCATGCCATCATTTGGAGTCTGTCTAAAAGCCCGGGCGCAGGTAAAATCTACTGCGCACCCGGCAATGCCGGAATTGCGACGCTTGCCGAATGCGTGCCGATTGGCGTATTCGAATTCGACCGCTTAACGGCTTTTGCCAAGGAGAAAGAAGTTGGCCTTGTTGTGATTGGACCGGATGATCCGCTTGCGGCCGGTATCGTCGATGCTTTTGAAGCACAGGGAATTCCCGTATTTGGACCGCGCAAGAATGCAGCTGAGATTGAGGGCAGCAAAACCTTTATGAAGGATTTACTGCATAAATATAATATTCCAACAGCAGCGTATGAGAAGTTTAGCGACTATGAAGCTGCTCTATCCTATTTGCGCGTTCAGGAACTGCCGATTGTGATCAAGGCAGATGGTCTGGCAGCAGGCAAAGGCGTTACTGTAGCCTATTCACAGGAAGAAGCTCAACAGGCATTAAGCGATATTATGGTCAGTAAGGTGTTTGGTGAAGCTGGGGCCCAAGTCGTCATTGAGGAATTTCTGGCCGGACAGGAAATGTCGATTCTGGCCTTTGTAGATGGCGAGACGGTACGCCCGATGGCCGCAGCTCAAGATCATAAACCGATCTTCGATGGTGATAAAGGCCCTAATACGGGTGGAATGGGGACTTATTCACCTCTGCCGCACATTGCCGATGCTATTATACTTGAAGCGGTGAAGACAATAATAGAGCCGACAGCTAAAGCGATGGTAGCGGAAGGCCGTCCTTTTAGCGGCGTATTGTTTGCCGGGTTGATGATTTCTCCTGATGGCAAGCCAAAGACGATAGAATTTAATGCCCGTTTTGGTGATCCGGAGACACAGGTCGTACTGCCTAGACTGAAAAGTGATTTACTGGAAATCTTCCTGGCCGTGGTTGAAGGCCGGCTTGCAGATATTGATATTGTCTGGAGTGAGGAAGCAGCAGTATGCGTAGTGCTGGCTTCAGAAGGCTACCCAGGCCCTTATCCTAAGGGTGTGCCCATTACCGGCCTGGATGACAGCCAAGGAGGGCTAATCTTCCATGCGGGTACGGCGCGCGGTGCAGATAACAGCTGGGTAACGAACGGCGGCCGAGTGCTCGGAGTCGTAGGAATAGGTACAAGTATTGCTGAAGCACGTGAAGCTGCATACGCCAGTGCGAACGGGATTTCTTTTCCCGGGAAACAGTACCGTAGCGACATTGCTATGAAGGCTTTGGTATGAGGACAAAGGACTGTATCTAGTGGATTTTTTACGCTATAAGTCCTAAAAAAGGACTGACAAGTGATAGAAGAAGTGCTATAATACAACTCGTACGGGGGAAAATGTGCGGATATATACAGATAAAGGGTCTTTCCGATCATGGAAAGGCCTTTTTTAAATGGTGATCCATTAGACCTGCCGCTAAAGCTTAATATAGAATGTCTCGTGCCGGGAAATGATACTTATAGTTCGTTAGCGATGCGCTTATGGTGTAGGACTAGTTACAGATTTAAGGGGGAATTACTTTTGAGTAAGGTTGGAAGAAATGACTTATGCCCATGCGGAAGCGGGAAGAAATATAAAAAATGCTGTATAGACAAGGAATCGTCTGCAGTAGAATCAATATTGCGTCTGGTAAGCTCGGAGGAGGCCGCAGCTCATGAGGCTATGGCTGTCGAACCCAAGTTCATTCAGGCTGCACCGGAGTCCGCAGGAGGTTCCGAAAGTAAGCTGACGCTCGTTAAATTGAGAAAAATGGTATCGCGTGATCTGAAATGGGAGCATCCGGCGCATGAGCAGCTTGCTCTGCATCTTATCGAGAGCATGAGAGCCGACTACGAGAAGGAGATTATTTTTGAAGCCTTGGTCCTTTGGAACGGCTATTCCCGTAAGACCAAACCTGCTGTGAAGAAAATGGGTTCCTTCTGTGCAGCAATCGAATATATACTGTCTGAAGAATACGGATTCCTGACTACGCAGGCCGATCTTGCCCTTAAATATGAGATCACATCGGCGACCATTTCACGGAAAGTTAAGGAAATGCTTAATTATGTCGAGGAATATGGCATGAGCGGGGAGGACGATGAAGAACTCTCATTAAGTCTTTCCGGCAGTCCCAAGGATAAGGAGCAGGCCTATCTGCACAAAGCGAAGGAAGCAACGTCTTCGAAACGACGGATACAGCTGGCTGAAGCCGCATTGGAGTTCTATCCTGACAGTCCGGATGCTTATCTCTTACTGGCTGAGGAATCCGACAATGAGCACGAAGCGCGCGCTTTCTTAAGAGCGGGCATCGCGGCGGGCGAACGTGAGCTGGGCGAACTCTTTTTTGCAGAGAATAAAGGGCATTTCTGGGGTCTTTATGAGACCCGCTCGTACATCCGAATCTGCAAAAGTTATGCTGAATCCTGCTGGTTTGGTGGGAATGCGGAAGAAGCAGCGGCGACACTGGAGAACATTCTGGTGCTTAATTCCGAAGATAATACAGGTGCACGTTACTTGTTGGCTGCGGTTTACCTCTATGGCAATAAGCTGGCCGAGGCAGAACGTGTGTTGAACACATATGGCAAGGATGATGCAGCTGCAGCTTTTGCCTATGATCGGATTGTATTGGAATATAAAAAGAATGGAATTACCTCCCAGTTGAAGATGTTGTATCGTGTAGCACGGAATGTGAATAAGCATGTGCCGGAGTATCTTCTAGGGGTCAAAAGACTGCCACACAATCTTCCGGATTATGTTGGAATGGGTGACACTAATGAAGCTATTGAGTATGTTATTATGCATTCCCGCCTCTGGGCGAGTATGCCGGATCTGCTGAAATGGCTATTGAAGCAATAATAATAAATATATAGATTAGTGAGCCTTGAAGAGATTATTCTTCAAGGTTTTTTTGTATTTATTTTTGGCATGAAACCTGACATGGAATTTGCGGAGAAAACTCAATCCTGCTGATTTTCAGGTGAAAATGAGAGCTTCTTATACAAAAATGTTTGTTTAAATGCGTTATTTTCTGAAAATACCTGACATGGTCACAGTTAATTCACAGCTCGGTGTAAAACGTTAAAGGGATAAAGCAGTAATTTGAAGAAATAAGTCGAAATTGAACGAATCATAGAGAGAGCATTCGTTAATAAATATCTTATTTTGAAGGCGGGGAGCCCTATGGCAGAGAAGAAAAGTAGAAAAAAGAAGGTCGAGACCGGGCTACGTCCGGACAATAAGACAGCGTCGAAAGGGAAAGCAATACAGCTATCCTCCAGATTCCAGGCAATGCTCCATTCCTTTAGAAATATGGGTATTCGTGGCAAGCTGTTTTTATCCGTTATTTTGTCAGTAGTCATAATATTCGTAATCGTGTCGGTAGTAATCTATAGCAATGCGAAGAAGATTATTGTTGATGATCTGAACGGTTCACTGACGTATGAGAAGGGGAACATCAATGCAAAGATAAACCAGTTGCTGCAGCCTGCAGAGGATAGTGTAGAGCTTCTGAATGCGAACGCCTATGTACGGGATTTCATTGTACAGGCAGCATCTTCGGAGGCGGTAAAAACTACCAGCGGGTATGCCGAGCTAATACGAACTCTGAATCTGATCAAAGGCTCCAATAAGAACCTGCTTAATGTGTATGTAGGTCTGGATGCTGCCAATAAGGTGATTACACAGGATGAGTTCGAACCACCCGCTGACTTTAACCTGAAGGAGCGTAGCTGGTATGCGACCGCGGCCCAGAGTAAGGAGCTAACGGTCACAGATCCTTACATTGACGCCGGTTCAGGCAAAATGGTTGTCAGTCTCAGCGCCCCAATTCTGGACGATTCCGGTAAGCTGATTGGGGTGGCTGGAGCTGATATTTCAACCGAGCAGATCACGGAGGCGCTTAGTTCTTTTAACTACAAGGGCAGCGGCTATGCGGTCTTGATCGACCAATCGGGAACCTTTATTTATAATCCGAACCCCGATTATATTTTGCTGCAAAAGATGGGTGACCTTGGGGCAGAGTGGAAAGCGCTCAATGATGAGATGGTCCAGTGGGGCTCAAGTGTCATTCAGACGAATATAGACGGCAATGCCAGCTATGTGTCTTATGCGCCTGCGGTGGATAAACAGTGGTCGGTAGCATTAATCGTACCTAAGGGGGATGCAGAACAGGAGCTTCATCTATTCCAACTGATCTTCTTTCTCTCCATCATTGCTTCTATTGTAGTGATGTCCATACTTCTATATTTTGTCTCGAACAATATCCTGAAGCAAATCCCCATTCTTACAGCCTCCTTTAAGACGGCGATGACGGGTGATTTGTTAGTACGGGCCAAGGTGACGGCGAAGGGAGAGATTGGGGTTCTAGCTGAAGGCTTTAATAATATGATCTCCTCGCAGCAAACGCTGATTCTGGAAATCGTGAGAAATTCGCATACAATCTCTGATGCCGTCGATAATACAGAGAAAAATATATTTATGCTCGATGAGAGTATTTCTGATATTTCTGCAATTACTGAGGAACTTTCGGCTGGGATGCAGCAGACGGCTGCTTCGATGCAAGAGATGAACGCCAGTACGATTGAAATTGAAAATGCGATTAGCGGTATTGCCCAAAAAGCTCAAGACGGTGCTGGAGCTGCTAAAGAAATTAATGAGCGTGCTGAAAGGCTCAAAGAAGTTGCCCTTCACTCGCGGCAGCAAGCTGATGAAATCTATGGACAAAGTGAAGAAAAGCTGCGGAATGCAATAGAACAGTCCAAGTCGATCTCACAGATCAATGCGTTATCCGGGGCGATCCTGGATATTGCCTCCCAGACTAATCTGTTGTCCTTAAATGCTTCAATTGAGGCAGCCCGTGCGGGTGAAGCAGGCAGAGGATTCGCTGTTGTTGCTGAGGAAATCCGCAAGCTGGCTGAGAACTCGCGAGATACGGTGTCCGAGATTCAGGGGGTAACCCAATCCGTTGTTAGTGCGGTGTCCAACCTGGTCGAGGGAGCTGAGAGTATGTTGCAGTTCATGGACCGGCAAGTACTGAAGGATTATGACACGTTGCAGGAGACGGGACTGCGATACAGCGAGGATGCCAAATTTGTAGAGGATCTGGTGACTGATTTCAGTGCTACCTCTCAACAGCTGCTCGCTTCGATTCAGAGTATGCTTTCGGCGATTTCAGAGACCAGCGTTGCTACTAATGAGGGCGCTGAGGGAGCGAGCAGTATTGCAGCCCAAGCCGAGCAGATTATCAACAAATCGGGCAGTATTGTCAGTGAGATGGATGGAATCAAGAATACTTCGGCTGAGCTATTGCAGACGGTCAAGAGATTCAAAGTTTAAGCTATTGAATATAGCTTCTGTTAAGCCGGTCTTGCTGCTAGCAGCAGTTAAGGCCGGTTTTGTATTGTGTATGGAGGACAATGCTTGAAAAAATGTCCTCGGAAGAGTATGTTACAAGAAGTGAATTGATTAGATAGAGACAGTGAGGCGATAAGAATATGGGAGAAGGCGAAGATCGGATCGTTGGAATGGAAGATATCGTGCGGGCACATCATGTGCTGCGGGAGGTCATTGTCCGGACTCCACTGCAGCGTGACGCGGTATTATCGGCCAAGTATGGCTGCAACGTTTTTTTGAAGCGTGAAGATCTGCAGATTGTCCGTTCATTCAAAATCCGTGGTGCTTACAATATGATTCGCAGTTTGTCCGAAGAGGAAAGAGCGAAAGGAATTGTCTGCGCAAGTGCGGGCAATCATGCACAAGGTGTTGCCTATTCGTGCAAAGCACTTGGAATTAAAGGTAAGGTTTATATGCCAAGTACGACACCCAACCAAAAGGTGAAGCAGGTACGGCGGTTTGGGGGTGAGCAGGTTGAAGTTATTCTGAAGGGGGATACCTTCGATGATGCTTACGAGGAAGCACTGCAGGCCTGTATTGACCATAGCATGACATTGATCCACCCGTTCGATGAACCACGAATTATAGCAGGCAACGGAACGATTGCTATGGAGGTTATGGAAAGCCTAGACATTCCAGCAGATTACGTGTTCGTGACCATTGGTGGAGGCGGTCTGGCCGCTGGGGTTGCCACCTATATGAAGACGGTCAGCCCTTTGACTAAGATTATTGGAGTCGAGCCCCTAGGTGCGGCTTCCATGAGCGAAGCACTGCAGCGTGGAGAAGTGGTGACACTGGCGGAGATCAACAAATTCGTCGATGGTGCTGCCGTGAAGCGTGTGGGCGGGTTGACCTTCGATATTTGCTCGCGCTATCTGGATGATGTAATTAAAGTGCCGGAAGGCAAGGTCTGTACGACGATTCTGGAGCTGTATAACGAGAATGCGATTGTTGTTGAACCCGCTGGGGCTTTGCCCGTGGCCGCGCTGGATATGTACCGCGAACAAATCCGTGGCAAAACGGTCGTCTGTATCGTCAGCGGCGGCAACAACGATATTGACCGCATGCAGGAGATCAAGGAGCGGTCGCTGATCTATGAAGGCTTAAAGCATTACTTCATGGTCAATTTTCCACAACGGGCCGGTGCATTGCGGGAATTTCTGGCCGAGGTACTGGGACCTGAGGATGATATCACTCGCTTCGAGTATACCAAGAAGCATGATAAGGAGAACGGGCCGGCACTTGTTGGCATCGAGCTGCTGTCCAAGGAGTCCTACGCCCCCCTCGTCGAGCGAATGAAGGAAAAGGGTGTAGATTATGTGGAGATCAACAAGGATATGAACCTCTTTAATATGCTTATTTAATCTCTTATACAGCCCTAATACTAGTGAAACGCCTCTCCTGAAATTGAAGGAGAGGCGCTTTTTGTTATTTTGCAAGAGGCACTTCCTTCTCCAGATATGCCTTGACCTGATCATCTGATTTATAGCCATTTTCCTTCAATAGCTTCATAAAGCCGTCAAGCTTCTGCAAAAAGGGGCTGATGCTGCTGTCCTTGGTCAGAATTCCGGTATAGGCCTTCTGAGCCTCCAAATCCATCTCCAAATTATCATAATGAAATAGCGGAGTGTTATTTTGACCATAGAAGGTGTTGGTTACATACATAGCATATAAGGACTTTACTGCATAAATACGGTTGGAGGTAGGATGATTTTGGATGAATTGCTCCTGGGACAACGCCCGTGCGGCTACTTCGGTCCAGGCAATAATGAGTCCGTTATCCTTGGAGGAAGGAAGAGTGGATTCTGTAGCCATTATCGTAATGTAATCACTGATGTCCTTCGTAACATACAACTTATATTTGCGGTATGCTCCGTAATCAATTACTGGGAAAAAAGAACCTTCAGCAGTCTCCAGCTTATATCCGCTCTCGTCAGCACTTTGTAGCAGGGCACGCAATGAAGTGTCTTTTGTACTCTCAGCAAGCTTACTCATACTTACTCCTGCCTTATAAATTGAGGTTAGACTTCGCTGAACCTCACTAGTGCTGAACTTATTCTCCCAAACTTTCAGTGCAGCCTTATGCAAGTTCTCCAACTTCAGTGTCAGCTGAGTGGAGCGGTACGAGCCCACCGCATACATATTCGCATTCAAGTACTTGATGGCCTGTGGCAGCTTGGCAGAAGTGGATAGCAGTGGCAAGGCAGCCTTGTAGATGGCTTCGGCATGAGTAGTGTTGGCTGTTAGTGCAGTGGCCCCAGAGCTACTCGCAGGCGGACTGACAGCAGCTTCAGCGTGGTTTGCCCCTTCTAGTCCTGTCTGCAGCATCAGCATTATAGCTATCGTGGTGCCTATAATATATTGCTTCTTGTTCATGCGAATGGCCTCCTGTCTATTTGGAATGGAATCAGAAATCTACTTCTTGAAAAAGATAAACTTTAGCAATCCCCCTCCGACAAGGCCGAGAATCAGACTTACCCACGGGGAGATTGTGATGATCGGGAATAGTGTATCGAGAAACGTACCCGCAAATATCGCGATGACTACGACTCCAATGTAGATTCCAAGTCCTTTGATATCGAAGGATTTAGGTTTGGGGGCATCGTCGTCAGCCAAGGAATGGATCCACTTCATCAGTAACTCAATTAATATAATAGAACCTGCACCTACCGCAATGATAGTGAAGAGACTGATTTTGCTGAAAATGCCAGTTGAGCCACTGATCCACTCTGATAACAGTCCGGCAATAGCCAAAATGCCAAAGAAACAGGTTAGGGCCACTGTGGGGATCATTAAGTAATAGTTCAGTTTGCTTCGTACGGGGCGTGCGGGAATACTGTTCATAATCTCTTTGAAATAATCTTCTGGTTTTTCTCCGAACGTCTGCTTGGCGTTTTTACCCTTGCTCTGCTCTTTCAGCAGGTGCTTTGCGGCATCCAGCAGCAGTACTTCTGCTTGAATGGAGTCCACACGACTGGCTCGCATGGCGATGATCATATCTTCAAAATACGACCGGTTAAAGGGCGTCATCTGTTCGCGCAAGGTATTATTTTCTTTTATCATTTCTTTGGCTTTCATAGTATAGATATAAACCTCCATTATTGTTAATCGAAAATACTCTTTAACCTAGAGTATACGGTTGCAGGGCAACTCTGTGCAAGGAGCTGGATCTCAATTCCTCATGCATAATCCTTATATAAGAGTGAACACTGATAATGTTGTTGCTTGTTAAATATAGCTTTGGGAAAGGCAGGGAGCGTTATGGAACATGAGGAAAAAAGAGAAGAACCAGGAAAATTCATGGGCGACGGCTTCGAGCCTGCACCAACCAATGTAGTGGGGGATTGGGGCAATTCGGATGGCTTCAGCTTATGGGATTCCGCAGCGGGGTCTCCGGAGGACTGGATGAAGGATTGGGAAGGCCGACAGAAAACCCATGATATGTTTCACGATAGCTACGACTGATTGAAGCTTACGCATCACTGATCCGCGGCCTCTTTTGTTCTTAAGAACGAAAGGGGTCTTTAGCATGACTTGAAAATAGCAGCACTTGTTGACAAAAATATCGTAAACCGTATAATAAAGATATAATCCACACTAAATTAATCGGAATTATATTAATTTGAAATAATCTATCCTTGTAAGGAGGAAACGGCAATGGAACGGAATATCATAATCCGGCATAACCGGGAGGAAATGACTGCCAGCATACATTACCCAAATCAAGAAAAAGGGACTTCCGGACGCTGCAAGGATAGGGTGCCATTGGCCGTTATCTGCCATGGCTTTGTAGGCAACCGTATTGGCGCAGACCGGATTTTTGTCAAGGCCGCCCGTGAGTTGGCAGAAGACGGATATATGGTCATTCGGTTTGATTATATTGGCTGCGGGGAGAGCAGCGGCAACTATGGCACCGAGGATATGGAATCAATGATTGCTCAGACGCGTGCGGTGCTTGATTATGGAATTAGCTCCGCCGATATTGATCCGCAGCGTGTGACTCTGATCGGCCATAGTCTTGGCGGAGCAGTTGCGCTCTTGACTGGCGTCCGTGACCGCCGAGTAAAGAATCTCGTGTTATGGTCTGCTGTAGGCTATCCTTTTAATGATATCGTAAAAATAGTGGGACGGGAAGCTTACGACCGCTCCGTGAAGAGCGGTTCTGCTGATCATGCGGGCTACTTGTTCACACCTGTGTACTTCAACTCCCTGGCAGCTTTTCAGCCGTTTCAGGAAGCCTCTAAATTCAGTGGAGACATATTGGTGATTCACGGAACCTCTGATGATGTTATTCCGGTTGATTATGCCTTTCTGTACCAGAAGTTATTCTGGACACGCCCTGAGGGACGCTGTGACAAAGAAATCATTTTTCAAGCCGATCATACCTACTCTTCGGGCCCGGCCCAAGTACAGCTGCTTAAGCGGACGAGAGAGTGGATGAACCAGCAGGAGCATCAACAGGAGGAATGGCAAAATTGGATGATCTAAGAGGCTTGTCCACCACTCGCATTAATACGAAAGAAGCGGTAAAATAAAGGTGCTCACCATATACTGGGTTATGGAGGTTGGCATCGATGAAATTACCGGCATTTTTTATCGCGCATGGTTCCCCATTGCTCGCCCTTGAGGATAACGAGTATACCCGTTTTCTGGAGCGGCTAGGTCAAGATCTTGGAGTGCCTCGTGGGATTGTAGTGTTCTCGGCACATTGGGATTGCCCGGAACAACTGCTAACGGTAGACGCCAAGCACGAGACACTGCATGATTTCTACGGGTTTCCCGAAGAAATGTACACGCTGACCTATCCCGCCCCGGGCGATCCCGCACTCAGCCGCAAGATTTCTGAACTCTTCAAGAGTAACAATTTATTCTCTCAGCCTGTACTGGGACGCGGGTTGGATCATGGAGTCTGGGTCATTCTGCAGAAGATGTTCCCGCAAGCAGATATTCCAGTGGTCTCTTTATCCGTAGACTCTTTGCGATCTCCTGAAGAGCAATACAACATCGGTCGGATGTTGGCCCCGCTGCGCGATGAAGGAATACTCTTTATCGGAAGCGGAGGTTTGGTCCACAATCTGCGGTTGCTTAGTGACAAGGATCAGCCTGAAGTATGGGCGCAGGACTTCGATGCCTGGATTGCGGAAAGATTGCAAGCCTGGGACTTACCTACACTTTTTGCGTATGAGGCAAAAGCGCCACACGCGCGCAATGCTGTTCCCTCATACGGAAGAGAACACTTTGTACCGCTCTTCTATGCTATGGGAACGGCGGATGAGGGCAAGCGCGCTCAACTGATGATTCAGGCCTATCAATACGGAACGCTCAGCCTGAATTGCTGGATGTTAGACTAACTTAGATATCATATCGCAGGGTGCAGCCGGACAATTACGGGCTGTACCCTGTTTTAATATGGATAGGGACAACAGGATCAAGACAAATGGGACAGGCTGTGATTAAATGGAAGAATGCTATGCTCACAAAACTTGGCATATGCTTAGGAAGTAGTTTTGTACGATGTTATTCAGGATGATATGCTCACAAAACTTTGATGGGAAAATAACGCGGACAGCCAAAGTCACTCCAACGTCCTTCTAGTCCAAACGTACTTCCATATCGCGAGGTGACGCAAAAAAAGGCAATAGGATGCCCGGGAAGCTGAAGATAGACTTTT
>NZ_WJXB01000024.1 GCF_009664975.1 Paenibacillus monticola | reverse complement strand
CTTGCATGTATTAGGCATGCCGCCAGCGTTCGTCCTGAGCCAGGATCAAACTCTCCAATTTGTATTGAAAAGAGCGATTGCTCATTTTGAAACATCTGACGAGAATTTACATTCTCTAACCGACAAGCTCACTCAGCATAAATGCCGTGAAACTCATCTTCTTTTGGATTTTACTTTCGTAAAATCCCACTCACTCGTTGTTCAGTTTTCAAAGATCAAGTTCTCACATTAGCTCGCCGTGCATCTCAGCAGCGACCTTTATAATATATCACAGCACCCTTGCTTCAGTCAAGCGTTTTTTTAATTTAACTTTTCGCTTACCATCTTGGAAAGTTATTCGAGAACATCTTGTCCAAAGGGCCGAGACTTAATGTATCATATATTGCGAAGCTGCGTCAACCATTAATATAATGTTATTTTTAGTCCCAGCAGCATTATCACACCCGGAAGCCCCAGAACCGTTACTGCGCCTATGGTCGCGGGATTCAAGGGTAGGTATACCTCTGTGATCAATCCCGAGAAATTCACCAAATATATTCCTAGAGCAGCAAGGATCAGGTGCGTACCGAACAAGCTCAGCCAACCCCAACCTAATTTTTTCCTAAATACAATTAATATTAAGATTATTGCTGATAAGAACAGCACCCCTATTGCGATCGTTCTGAGCATTTCCAGTCCTCCTTTACAGTTCTTAATATTCCTTTACATCTGACTGCGGTTTAGCCCTAAACTTTTTGCATACTTAAGATGAATCTGATATTTTCGTTCGGCTGCTTCCAAGATATATATAGCGTAGTCGATCTGATCCTGACCCAGAGCTTCATCAAACATTAGATAAGCCCTCTCCCACTCCGAGTGTGCCTTGCGCACTTCCAAAAATGTTACCCAGCTAACATCCTCCCCCTTCACTTGTTCTTCGCCGGAGCCTCTTCTCCACAGATCCCACCATCCCATTGTGATTCCCCCTTCAATATTAAATGAAAAGCACGTCCTACTCATCTCGTTATTCTCATTCATATCGAATTGGGGACAAACTTAGAACCAAAAAAAAGAAGCCCGCATAGGGGCTCCCTTCTATTAACTACTTATGTGAGCTGCTAGAATAGCTCTCGACGGCCTTCTAGCGCTTTGGACAGGGTGACTTCATCCGCATACTCAAGGTCGCCACCCACAGGCAAGCCATGGGCTATCCTGGTGATTTTGATTTCAAATGGACGAATAAGGCGGGATATATACATTGCTGTTGCTTCACCCTCAATATTAGGGTTAGTTGCCATGATTAGCTCCTGTACCCTGTCATCACTTAGCCGAGTTAACAATTCCTTCAAACGAATATCATCCGGCCCAATCCCCTCCATAGGTGAAATTGCGCCTTGGAGAACATGATAATACCCGTGGAATTCCTTGGTCCGCTCTATAGCCACCAAATCCTTGGAGTCCTGGACCACACAAATCATGGAAGGATCGCGGGTTTTGTCCTGACAAATCCGGCAGGGATCGGTATCGGTAATGTTGCAGCAGACTGAGCAGTAATGGAGATTGCGCTTAACGCTTACTAACGCTTTGGCAAAATCAATAACTTCATCTTCTTTCATGCTAAGCACATGAAAGGCTAGCCGGGCGGCTGTCTTTGGCCCAATCCCTGGCAAGCGTGTAAAAGCATCGATCAGCTTAGCTAACGGTTCGGGATAATACAAAGTGATGTTTCTCCTTTGGACTTGAGTGAAGTGTGGGTTAGAACAAGCCTGGAATCTTCATTCCGCCAGTGAATTTACCCATGTCGCTATTCGCCAGTTCTTCAACTTGGCCCAGCGCGTCATTTACAGCTGTAATTACGAGATCCTGCAGCATTTCCACATCCTCCGGATCAACAGCCTCCGGTTTGATCTGAATGGACAGCAGTTTCTTGTGGCCGTTTACTTGTACAGTAACTACGCCTCCACCGGAAGAACCTTCAATGGTTTTGCTTCCTAGTTCCTCTTGGGCTTTAAGCATTTGCTCTTGCATTTTTTTAACCTGTTTCATCATTTGATTCATATTGTTACTCATATTTGATCTCTCCTTTAGAATGCGCGTTTAGCGCTATTATACTGCAATATTAGTCTTTTATGATCACAAGGTCTTCTCCAAATAACTGGATTGCCTCGTCAATCCAAGGTTCCGCTTTCGCTTCTGGGGTTTCATGCTCATGCTCCAGCCGCAGTTCTTCTGTACCTTGCCGCTCTGCTGACTTCAGAGTAGCCTCATTCCAATCACGAAGCATCATAGTGACTAACCTGTAGGGTTTACCAAGACGCGCTGCTAACACATGCTCAATCACTTGTCTATTGGCCGGCTTCTCGGTAGTATCGCGGTGGATGGTATTCTTAAATGCAACCAACACTGCATCCTCCATGACCGAAACAGGCTCACCGTCCACAAACCAAGCATGGACCGTTACCTTCTCCTCTTTAACTCCTTGTAGAACAAGGCTCCACTGTTTATAAATATTCGCAAAATCACTGTGATCTTTGCCTGCGATGAATTTATCCAAATGTGGTGGCATCTTGGAGGAGGGCATCCGTGGAGCAGAACTCTGAGCCACCGCTGATTTCTGGACAACGGCGTTCTCACGCACTCCTCCAGAAATTCCACCTGACTGCAGCGCTTGCTCCAGCTTCTTCTCCAGTGCAGTAATCTGTCTTTTTAGCACATCCAGTTCGCTCAGATCTACGGTGGAAGTGTTGGCTCCCCCAACATCTTGCAACATACCCATTGGAGCAGCACTCAGCGTAGGAGTGATCTCCTGCTGTAAGCTGCAGAGCTTCATTAAAGCCACTTCAAAGAGCGTTTGCGGATGAGTGGCATATTTCATCTCGCCCAGATAACGATTGAGCGTATCCACAATCTCGAACAGTCGTTCACGAGGAAAGGAGGAAGCCATATCTCGGAATTCAGCGGGATTCAGCACTCGCTCTGTTAATTGATCTGCTTTCGGCACCATTTTGATCATTAGTAAATCGCGGAAATAATACAGAAGATTCTCAAGACACTTATCGGCACTCTTACCTTCCTGCATAAGCTGCTCCACAAGATCAAGGAGAAGTCCCATGTCACCTTCCAAGATCGCGGTGGCTAGACGGGCAAACTGCTCCGAAGGGATCCCCCCCGTCATGCCAAGCACCTGTTGATAGGTGACATTCCCGTCAGTAAATGATGATATCTGGTCCAATATACTTACAGCATCACGCATACCGCCATCGGAAAGACGGGCAATGTATTGTAATGCATCAGCATCTGCTGCTATGCCTTCCTTCTCACAGATTAAGCGTAAACGCCCAACCTGATCCTCCAACGATACTCTGCGGAAATCAAACCGTTGACAGCGGGAAATAATCGTTGCCGGTAATCTGTGAGGCTCTGTAGTTGCCAGAATAAACATTACATGTGGCGGCGGTTCCTCAAGCGTCTTCAGCAGGGCATTAAAAGCTTCTGTTGTCAGCATATGCACTTCATCAATAATATACACTTTACGGCGTACCTCGGTCGGCGCATATTTCACCTTATCCCGCAGGTCGCGAATTTCTTCGACACCCCGGTTCGACGCAGCATCAATCTCTTGCACATCCATTACATTACCCGCAGTGATCCGCAGACAGGAAGGGCACTCGTTGCAAGGCTCCGGACCCGGACCGCGTTCACAATTGACCGCTTTGGCCAATACTTTGGCAGCACTCGTCTTACCAGTCCCACGTGGACCACTAAACAGGTAGGCATGCGAAACCCGCTGTTCACGAATTGCGTTCTGCAGCGTTTGGATAATGTGCTGTTGTCCCACCATGTCTTGAAACGACTGCGGCCGCCAGGCACGGTACAGCGCGATATGTTCCACTATGCATTACCCTCTCTTAGGTTGCCGCTTTCCCGGCGTTTGTCGCTAACTCATTATACTATATTCCCCAGACTTTGACCAAAAACAAAAAGCATCTTTGCTTGTGGCAAAGATGCTATTATAGGCAAACTTATAAACCGTGCACCTGTTATTGATGACTGCGATCCAAGCGGCAACCCTACATGACTGCTCGGGCTAGGCAACCCTCCGGCACAAGAGTAACTTGCTTATGGCTGCTTCCTTCCGGACCTGACCAGGTTCACAAGCACTCATTGCGGAGGACCCAACCGTCAACACAGCCCGTAGGGACCAAGACCTTACATCGACAGCACCGCTAACAGGAATTCAACCTCGCTACAGCGGATTGCGAGTTACAGGGCACCGCTACCTCCCCGTCTAGCACGGCGAAGATAAGTATAGCCTACGGCCAGATAAAAATCAACCACAGGTCATAATCTCATACATCCTAAGCGGTCTGTCCGTTCTGATTAGATACCATATTTTCTCTTGAATTTATCGACACGGCCACCGGCATCCAGAAATTTCTGTCTGCCTGTGAAGAATGGATGACAGTTCGAGCATATCTCCACACGAAGGTCCTGTTTGACAGAGCCCGATTCGAAGGTGTTGCCACAAGCGCAGGTTACCCTGGTCAGTGTGTACTTAGGTTGAATAGTAGTTTGCATATTGAATATCCCCTCGTTTGCCCTGAGCCTCATGCGGACTCAGAGTTAATAAATATTTCGATATATTTTAGCACGAAATAATGAAGTGGACAATATGTTACATTTAAATATTCTCTCTACTTTAGCTATGAACCCGCCCCTGTTTAGCGCGGGCTAAACCAACAGGCGGAACATGAGTATAAGAGCCGATTACTACTTCTGGCAGTTCCTCACGAAAAATATCAAGCATTGTCTTCATTCCAAGAATATCGCCTTGTGCTGGTGGAATTAATCCCAGATAACTCTCAGGGTCAATATTCAAGTTACGCATCTGAATTAGCTTCAAATCAGTGCGCTTGACGAATTCAACCATTGCTTCAATCTCTTCTTCGCGATCTGTAACTCCCGGAAATATGAGATAGTTAATCGATGTGTACACACCCTGTGAGGCGGCATAGATAAGAGATTTCTCCACATTAGCAAGCGTATACCCGCGGGGCTTGTAGTAAGCATTATAGTGTTCATCAAGAGCGCTAATCGTACTGACGCGCATCAAATCAAGTCCGGCATCCACAATTCCGCGAATATGATCGTTCAGACCCGCGTTCGTATTGATATTGATATAGCCCATATCTGTCTTGGAGCGTACTTCACGCATAGCTTCAATAATAATTTTGGCTTGAGTGGAGGGTTCACCCTCACAGCCTTGTCCAAAGCTGACTATGGATTCAGGTGTCTTCAAATGCTCCAACATAATTTGTGAAAGCTCATTGACGGTAGGCCGGAAATCCATTCGTGTCTGCGGAGATACAAATCCGCTATCATCAGGTTGTTCGGAAATACAACCGAAGCAGCCCGCATTACACGAAGAAGATACAGGTACTGCACCTTCCCAGCGCCCTAAAAATGTATTGGAGGAAGTCAGACATTCATAACCAAGTGCACAGTTAGAGAGATGCTCGATTAGGCGATTCTCAGGGTACTTGGCAGTCAACGCACTGACTCCAGCCTCAACATCCTCCCGTGCACAGTTCAGAGGATTCCATTTATCCGGACTATCAGTAAGATCAGCCGCCACATAGAAGCCGCCATCCTTCCACACTACAGCAGAGTACCCAAACAAGGGCAGTTTATACGATTTATCTGTCTTGACATAACCAGGAAGGCACAGACGGGTAAAGCCCTGCGGTAGCAATGCTCCCACGGCCTGCGAACCCACTGGCAGTGGCATCATCTCACCCGTTTCCGGATTCATGCCCACGGCCCGCGTACTAGGCAATCCCACTAATGTTGCACCTTCTGGCAACGGGATTAATTCTTCTTCCAGTATTTCAACAATCATGTCTCCGCTGCGGGCTAAGCCGTACAGTTCGGGATGATCGTATACGTTTCCTTGCTCGTCAGCATATACCAAATACATGTTAGTCTCCTCTTATTATCGATCTAGGTGAGTTAAGTTGTAGGCACCGAAGGCGTTTTCGCTCTTGGCGTCCGGCGTGTAGCCGCTGCGCCACTGTTAGAGGTTCCTCCAGCGCTGGCAGTACCCTTCGCGGATTCCTTACTCCCTGCAACATCAAACGACGCCAAAAATTCGGCATTGGTTTGGGTATCACGTAATTTTTTGATGAAACCTTCAACAAAATCGTAGGATTCATTCATATTTTTACGAATCATCCAAATCGTTTCTAGTTCATCTTTGCTAAGCAGCACTTCTTCACGACGCGTACCCGAACGACGAATATCTATTGCAGGGAAAATACGGCGTTCCGCCAGCTTGCGGTCCAAATGGAGCTCCATATTTCCTGTTCCTTTAAATTCTTCATAAATGATATCATCCATACGCGACCCTGTATCGATCAATGCAGTGGCTAGAATCGTCAGACTTCCGCCTTCTTCTACATTCCGCGCCGCTCCAAAAAATCGTTTTGGACGATGAAAGGCTGCCGGATCAATCCCTCCGCTAAGTGTCCGACCGGATGGCGGAACTACGAGATTATAGGCACGGGCCAGACGGGTAATGCTATCTAGCAGGATAACTACATCCTTCTTATGCTCGACTAACCGAAGTGCTCGCTGCAGCACAAGCTCCGCTACTTTAATATGATTCTCGGGAAGCTCATCAAACGTTGATGCAACCACTTCACCTTTTACAGAACGCTGCATATCCGTGACTTCCTCGGGACGTTCATCTATCAGTAATACAAATAGGGCTATCTCAGGATTATTAGTGGCAATGCTGTGGGCAATTTCTTTCAGAAGGAGCGTCTTGCCTGCTTTAGGTGGTGCTACGATCAAACCCCGCTGCCCCAAACCTACAGGAGCGAGCAAATCCATGATTCGAGTAGATAAATTAGTAGGGGATGTTTCAAGTGGCAACTTATCTTGCGGATAAAGAGGTGTCAGCGCTGCAAAGTGAAGACGTTCCGCTGCACTGGCAGGGTTCTCACCATTAACGGCGTTGACCTGAAGCAATCCAAAATAACGTTCATTTTCTTTGGGCGTCCGGCATTTCCCAGAAACCAAATCACCACTTCTGAGATCAAACTTGCGAATTTGAGAAGCAGAGATATAGATATCTTCAGTGCTTGGCAAATAATTAATCGGCCTTAGGAATCCGTAGCCCTCGGGCAAAATCTCCAGCACGCCTTCCATAAACATAAGCCCGCTTTGCTCCGCCTGTGCCCGAAGGATCGCAAAGATTAGCTCCCGTTTCTTCAACTGCCCGTAGTAAGGGATCTGGTATTTCTTGGCCAGCTTATACAAGTCGGTCAGCTTCATTTCTTCCAGATCGGAAATTTGAAGATCCATGTAATAACCACCTATTCAATTTTTATGAGTTCGTCTATCAATGAATGTCTACCGGGCAAAATATGAGTCTATTAAAATCCTCATTAGAATAGCATTACCCAGATTGGAAGAAGATATGCAGTTCAGCTGCAAATTACCTTCCCCCATCTTATAGGATAACCATAATTATTCGTTCTCGCGCCAAACATCAGCTCCAAGATTGCGAAGATTGCTTACCAAGTTGTCGTAACCACGGTCAATATACTCTACGCCTGTTACCTCGGTGATTCCTTCTTCCACGGTCAATCCAGCTATAACAAGGGCTGCGCCAGCCCGCAGATCGGCCGCTTTTACCTTTGCAGCATTAAGCTTACTGCCTTCAATAATTGCCGATCGTCCTTCAACACGGATCTTAGCGCCCATGCGCACCAATTCCGGCACATGCTTGAAACGGTTACTGTACACAAAATCACTAAGAACACTAACTCCTTCGGCCTGAGTCAACATACTTGCCATTGGGGATTGCAAATCAGTGGGAAAGCCAGGGTAGACCAGCGCCTTTACATCAGCATGCGCATATTGAGATCTGCCAATCACACGAATACTCTCATCAAGTTCTTCGATTTCTACGCCCATTTCCAAAAGTTTGGCAGTCAAGGCTTCCAAATGCTTGGGAATTACGTTATCTATCAACACATTGCCACGCGTAGCCGCAGCGGCAATCATATAAGTTCCAGCCTGAATCCGGTCAGGAATGATGGAATGACGGCAGCCGTGCATCTCCGTTACGCCTTCGATCCGGATTGTTTCTGTACCAGCGCCTTTAATAACAGCGCCCATAGAGTTTAATAGGGTAGCTACATCTATAATCTCAGGCTCTTTAGCCGCATTTTCAATAATTGTTGAGCCTTTGGCTCGTGAAGCCGCCAACATGATGTTAATAGTTGCTCCTACGCTGGATACGTCTAAATAGATCTTGGCACCGCGTAATTCTTTGGCGTATAAGTGGATAGAGCCGTGTTCATTGGTAACTGTTGCTCCCAGCGCTTCAAATCCCTTAATGTGCTGGTCGATCGGACGGGGCTCGAAATTACAACCACCAGGAAGTCCTATTGTGGCTTCCTTAAATCTTCCAAGAAGTGCTCCCATCATATAATATGAAGCTCTAAGCTTCTTGACAGGACCATTGGGCATTGGGATAGAAACGATACGGGAGGGGTCAATTCTCATCTGACTGCCTGACCAAGTAACACTTGCGCCAAGTTCTTCTAGAATTTCGGAGTATACGGCTACATCGCTAAGGGACGGTAAATTATCAAGAACAACTTCAGATTCGGCTAAAATCGCCGCTGGAATAAGTGCAATTGCACTATTCTTCGCTCCACTGATGGTTACAACGCCCTGCAGCGGACGTCCACCGCCAATCATTAATTTTTCCATAGATTTATCTGGTTCCCCCTACGTGTATTGCAGCTTCTCAACAATACGTGCTGTGGATTTCATTGTGATGAAAATGGAAAGACACCGGCTACGCGGTGCTCTCCACATCAAACTATTCAACTGGGCAGTATTCCTTCATCTATCCGGACCGCTTAAAAGCGGATATTTGTTCCTGAAAGATCAGGATAAATTGCTGCGAAATTAATACTTATTAATTCTTTAGTTGGATATATTACGCTTGGTTTGTAGAACCGAATTCGCGAATTTTGCCGATAACGGTTTGTTTGATAGCTTCGCGGCCTGGTGCAATAAATACACGTGGGTCATAAGCGTTAGGTTTTGCAGCAAGAACTTCACGAACAGTCTTAGCAAATACGATTTGGTTCTCTGTATTTACGTTGATTTTGGAAGTACCTAGCGAAATTGATTTCTTGATGTCGCTAGTAGGAATACCTGTTCCACCATGAAGTACAAGCGGAAGGTTAGTTGCGTTGCAAATTTCTTCCATTTCTTTGAATCCGAGGTTAGGTTCGCCAAGGTAAGGTCCGTGTACAGAACCCAGCGCTGGAGCCAAAGTGTCAATGCCAGTTTCTTTTACGATTCTGACGCAGTCATTCAGGTCAGCATACATGATACCGCCGATAACGTCATCTTCTTGTCCACCAACAGTTCCAACTTCTGCTTCAACAGAAACACCTTTAGCATGAGCGTAATCTACGACTTTCTTCGTCATTGCGATGTTCTCATCAATTGGGTGATGGGAACCATCGATCATTACGGAAGTGAAGCCAGCATCAATTGCGTCCTTACATTTATCAAAGCTTGAACCATGGTCAAGGTGAATGGCTACAGGAACGGTAATTTTCATGTCGTGAATAAGACCTTCTACCATCTTAACAACAGTGTAGAAGCCTCCCATGTGACGAGCTGCTCCTTCGGAAACGCCAAGGATAACTGGTGACTTCTCTTCTTCTGCGGCACCAAGAATCGCTTGTGTCCACTCCAGGTTGTTGATGTTAAATTGACCAACTGCATATTTTCCTTCAAGTGCTTTGTGTAACATGTCTGTCATAGATACTAATGGCATGGTTTCAATCCTCCTAAGAATGTGTTTACTATGTTTTAAGCCGACATCACATACAGGCTTATTATAGCACATCCTGTGTCAAATGCTAAATAGGATATACAAAAAAATGTCCCGGTGGGACGATATGCGACCATCCCATACTGCAGGCAGATTCCTCCTCTTCACATTTCCTATAAAGGGACCGCTCCAAAGAGGAAAATCACACTCTAGCTGCATTGATCGACAGAGTTATTGTAAAGATGCATATTGACTGCAACCCGCATTTCATCAATGTCGAATGGCTTCGTAAAATGCATTAACGCTCCTAGCTTCGTCGCTTCCTTAATCATGTCCAATTCTCCGTAGGCAGTCATCATAATGACTTTAATAGCTGGATTAAGTTCCTTCAGGTGCTTAAGAATCTCCAGTCCGTCCATTCCCGGGATTTTCATATCGAGTAGGACCAAGTCGGGGGATTCATTGCGGACAATGTCTAATGCCAATTTACCGTTAGCCGCCTGAAATGTGGTATATCCCTCGCTGTTAAATACTTCCATGAGAAGAATCCGGATCCCGTTCTGATCATCGACAATCAACACTTTCTTTTTCTCCATACAATACCCTCCCAGATTTTTAAGGCAGTTTGACTATACCGCGCTCCACAGCTAACGGCCCCTTCATAACTTAGTCCGTACGAAACCTATAATTCGCGCTTTACAGTCAAAATCCTGCTAATCGGATAAATTGGATAAATATATGTCATGAAATGGGTTGAATGTGCATCCGCCAGACATAAGAAAGAAAGAGAGCCTCCAATTGGAGGCTCTTCAAGACCCTTATGAGGCCTAACTCTTTTAGTAGATTACTGTTGCTGGGAATGGGTCAGAGAAGCTTTGACAAATTCACGAAACAACGGCTGCGGACGATTCGGACGGGATGTGAATTCCGGATGGAATTGCACCGAAAGGAACCAAGGATGGCCCGGAAGCTCAACAATTTCCACCAAACGACCATCAGGAGACGTTCCGGAAAAAACAAGACCTGCTTTTTCCATTTCATCACGATAGGCATTATTAAATTCATAACGGTGACGATGGCGTTCATATACCAGTTCATCATCATAACAAGCCATTGCCAACGAATCGGGAAGCAGCTTGCATGGATACAGTCCAAGACGCATTGTGCCGCCCATGTCCTCAATATCCTTCTGTTCAGGCAGTAGATCGATCAGTGGGAACGCAGTCGTCGGATCAATCTCCGAGCTGTTCGCCCCTGCTAGCTTTAGAACGGAACGACCGTATTCAATCACCGAAACCTGCATACCCAAGCAAATTCCGAAAAATGGAATAGCTTTCTCACGGGCATAACGAATGGCGGAAATTTTACCTTCTATTCCCCGATCGCCAAAACCACCAGGAACCAAAATTCCATGAGCACCGCTCAGGAGTTCGTCCACATTCTCATCGGTAACATCCTCAGCATGTACCCAGCGAAGCTTAACCTCAGCATTGGCGGCGAAGCCAGCATGTGAAAGTGATTCCACTACACTCAAATAGGCGTCATGCAGAGCTACATATTTACCAACAATAGCGATTTCCACTGTGTGCTCCAGCTTTTGAATCCGCTCCAGCATACTTTCCCATTCCCGCATATCCGGTGGAGGTGTTGTAAGCTTCAGATGATTAACAACAATCTCATCCAATCCTTCATCACGCAGATTAAGCGGAACTTCGTACAATGTTGACGCATCACGGCATTCCACAACTGCATTAGCATCAATATCGCAGAACAAAGCGATCTTGGCTTTCATATCTGCAGAGAGGGGGTGCTCTGTACGGCATACGATAACATTCGGCTGAATACCAATGCTACGCAGTTCTTTAACACTATGCTGCGTTGGCTTCGTCTTGACTTCTCCCGCAGCCTTGATATAAGGAATCAAGGTTACATGGATGTACATTACATTTTCCCGTCCGATATCACTTTTGATTTGACGGATCGCTTCCAGAAACGGAAGGCTCTCAATATCGCCGACGGTTCCGCCAATTTCAGTGATAACCACATCCGAGCTGGTCTCGCGGCCTGCGCGAAATACGCGCTCCTTGATCTCGTTCGTAATGTGCGGGATAACCTGAACGGTTCCGCCTAAATATTCTCCACGCCGTTCTTTACTAATTACTGATGAGTAAATCTTGCCTGTCGTCACATTGTTATTCTTGGACAGGTTGATGTCAATAAACCGTTCATAATGTCCAAGATCAAGGTCAGTCTCCGCACCGTCATCGGTAACGAATACTTCACCGTGCTGATAAGGACTCATCGTTCCGGGGTCTACATTAAGATACGGATCAAATTTCTGAATCGTCACCTTTAGACCTCGGTTCTTGAGCAGCCTGCCCAGCGAAGCGGCGGTAATGCCTTTGCCAAGGGAAGACACAACGCCACCCGTTACAAAAATATACTTTGTCACTGTAAAACCCTCCTAAATAAAGTCCAAAAATTCAGGCGACGCATGATGTTTATCGTAACCCGCTTTTCTAACATGAAAACGGGGGAACTCAGAAGTTACTTTAAATCACGGAAAACCGCAGCTTCTTGGCATTTAAAAAAACAAAAAAGTGACACCCGTAGAACCGGGGCACTTTTTATTTTAGAAAACACAATTATTAACTTTCATGATAAGCCCATGCAATAGTTTACTCTGAGGACCCTCCACTGTCAAGGAAGGAATTATACCAGAGCAAAGACTGTTCTAATATTAAGCGTTCTCTTCTTCAGCATCCTCATCGGTGCCGTCCTCTGAATCGTCATCGTCAGTTTCCTCAATGTCCTCGTCATCGATAACGACATCTTCGTCAACTTCTTCTTCGCTATCGTCATCAGAATAGAGGTCGTCGCGATCATCGTCGATGGCGTCGAAATCCTCTTCGTCAGCAGTATAGCTCTCTTCTTCTTCAGTGAAATCATCATCTTCCAAATCGTCATCTTCATCGTTGATGATGCGGACACGTTTGGTGTTACCAACCGGATCATCAGAACGTTCCAGAGGATACCAGCGCTTCAGTCCCCACAGGTTAGTTCCAACGCAGGCAAAACGCCCATCAATGTTAATCTCGGTATATAACTGGGCAATAGTATCGTTGCTTTGTTGGTCGGTCATACCGCGCAGCTTGGCCACCTCGACCATCAAATCACGGTAATAAAACGGAGTATTAGCCGACTTAAGCACTAAAAAGGCTAAGTCTACCATCGGCATTTCTTTAACTTTCTCAGGATCCAACTTTAAATTGAGTGGCGCACTCATTAAAGGACACTTCCTCTCACACATTGTTCACTTTATGCTTTATTTCAATAATATCCATTAACAAACCTAAGTAAAACCTATTTGCCAACAAATTGCAAGTCAAAAGCAGTAAGTGCAGATTGAAATACCCCCACCAGACTTAGCCGATGGGGAAAGCCACCCTGTCATAGGCAAATGCTTATGTAACCGATCAAGAAGAAACGGCTTTGCCGTCCTCTGAAAGAGGCGGCATCCGTTTCTTCGAGAAATATAAGGA
The DNA here is from genome assembly GCF_009664975.1 of Paenibacillus monticola. GTDB lineage: Bacteria > Bacillota > Bacilli > Paenibacillales > Paenibacillaceae > Paenibacillus_AQ > Paenibacillus_AQ monticola. The sequence continues at coordinate 32,408 of NZ_WJXB01000024.1, read as the reverse complement.
TAAGTTATCGTGTGAAACATATAAATTCTTATATTTTCAAGAAAGGCGGAGGAAGAACCTCCGCGCATGACTGTATCCACGCCAAGGATCGGCTCCTTACGGGATCTTGTGAAGAGAGTTTTGCTCTCTTCCGTTTATTTTATGTGTTGCTCCGTCATTTGACACGATGGGCAGCCCATTTCGTTAAAAAAGGGCAAGTTCCCATTCGTCCTCCCTCCTTTGTTCATACAATATGGCAGCACGGCACCGAGGAGGGACGGCGAGAGAAATGGACTATTACGGATTTTGGCAGATGCTGCTTGAAGAAATATCAGCTGCTCCCAAGAATGGTGAGCGGCGTATCGTTACCTTCAATGATGCCCGCCAGTACGCCGGAGCGCTGTCACAATGGAAGACTCTAAAGGCGAAGCGGCCTGGGTTACGAAAGGTGCAAATCTCTCCATTGATACGGGCCTTTTTCGTACCCGCTGCCGGAATAGGAAGGCTGATGAATAGATTCGCGGACGTGCTATATATCGAAGAGGATATACGAATACAAATACATGCTGCACCTGGGGAAAAGAGCGGAACAGCTATGATGCCGTGGGGCGTGAAAGCGATTCATGCTCCCCAGGCCTGGTCCAGATCAACAGGCGTTCATGTCAAAATAGGTGTAATCGACACGGGTGCGGATTACCGCCATCCAGACTTGCGGCATTCACTTGCCTCTGGCGTTAATCTTCTGCACCGCGGCATGCTACCGCTTGATGATAACGGACACGGCACCCACATCGCTGGAACGCTCGCCGCGGCAGGGGGGACTCGGGGGATGATGGGCGTAGCTCCACGGGCGCTGCTCTATCCAGTCAAAGCTTTTGATCATAGCGGCTCTGCCTATGTATCAGACATAGTACTTGGCATCGATTGGTGTGTACAGAACAGGATCGATATTATCAATATGAGCTTTGGAATGAAGACAAGAAGCAAGGCACTACACGATGTTGTCATCAAAGCCTATCGTGCCGGAATTGCCATCGTTGCCTCCTCCGGCAACGACGGTAAACGTGGCGGGGACTATCCCGCACGTTACCCAGAGACTATTGCTGTCGGAGCCGTAGATAAAAGACACCGTGTTGCCAGCTTCAGCAACCGTGGTCCTTATATCGATGTATACGGACCCGGCGAAAGCATCCCCTCCTGCTGGCTAAGAGAGGGCTACAAGGAGATGAGCGGCACCTCCATGGCGACCTCTCACGTTACGGGAGCTGCTGCCCTGTTGCTCGGCCTGCGACCAGGGCTCACGCCAAGGGAGCTGAAGCTGCTCCTGCGCCGCAGCTCATCACCGGTGCTGCTGCGCAAGGGCCAGCGCCGTGCCTCCTTGGGCGGCGGCGCTGCCGATGCCCTGCGCCTGCTGAGAGCAGGCGCAAGGGCCAAGCGGGGTTCCTCCGCGAACGTGTAATTCTCGGCGTGAGCAGGGTTCTTTCTGTCCCGGCGTTGTTCACCGGGACAATTTAAAAATCCGCCCCCCAGAAACCGGAAGGCGGATTTATTATTACAGTAATATGGATTACATGCGATCAGGAGCAGATACACCGATAAGACGCAGAACATTGGCAATTGCGGTACGTGTTGCACCTAGCAAGGCAAGTCGCGCTACGGTCTGAGCAGCATCTTCGGTAATTACACGCTCTGCTTTGTAATAGCTATGGAAAAGCGCGGACAGATCGTAAACGTAACGAACCAGACGATGTGGTGCATAACCTTCAGCCGCGATAGTGATTTCTGCTGGCAGTTCGCCGATTTTGCGCAATAAGTCATATTCATGAACAGCTGTCAGCTTAGTGAAATCAAGCTCAGAGTAGTCCGGCAACGTTACGCCTTGCTCCTCTGCCTGACGGAAGATACTGCAGATACGCGCGTGCGCATACTGAACATAGAACACAGGGTTCTCATTAGAAGTAGAGATCGCTAGATCCATATCGAAATCAAGGTGGGAATCCATGCTGCGCATGGTGAAGAAATAACGCATCGCATCAAGGCCGACTTCCTCCATCAAATCCTCCATAGTCACTGCTTTACCCGTTCGTTTGGACATTTTGACCTTCTCACCATTCTGGAACAGACTAACCATCTGGGCGATTAATACAACCAGCTTGTCGGGATCATTACCGAGCGCGGACATCGCCGCTTTCATTCGTGGGATATAGCCGTGGTGATCGGCACCCCAAATGTTAATCATTCTATCGTAACCACGACCATATTTATCGCTGTGATAAGCAATGTCTGGTGTGAGATACGTGTAGGTTCCATCATTTTTGATCAGCACACGGTCTTTATCGTCACCGTATTTGGTCGTCTGCAGCCAGGTTGCGCCCTCCTGCTCGTACACTTCTCCACGTTCACGCAGCTCATCGAGCGAACGGAGTACTTCTCCATTCTCATAAAGCGAGGTTTCACTGAACCAAATATCGAAGGAGACACGAAAAAGACCTAGATCCCGCTTGATTTTGTCGAGCTCTTTGTTCAATCCATAGGTACGGAAGAATGCTGCGCGGTCTCCGGGAGTCATCGCAAGCAAGGTTTCGCCTTTCTCAGCCACAAGTTCTCTGGCAAAGCCCTTGATATCTTCGCCATGGTAACCATCTTCAGGCATCTCTGCCGGCTGGCCCAGTTCCTGTAAATAACGGGTCTCGATCGACTTGCACAGATTGGCGACCTGGTTACCTGCGTCGTTAATATAATACTCACGCGTCACTTTGTAGCCTGCGAAATCCAGAACATTGCAGAGTACATCCCCAACAGCGGCACCACGAGCGTGGCCTAAATGAAGGCTACCCGTTGGATTAGCACTGACAAACTCCACCTCAACCTTTTGCCCATGACCTATATCCACTCGACCATAATCTTCACCTTGCTCGGCCACCCGGTTAATCACAGGATACAAGTAATGCTTGGACAGCGTAAAGTTGATGAAGCCCGGTCCAGCGATTTCAGCTTTTTCAAAAGTAGCACCGCTGGTATCCAAATGCTCTATAATAGCTTCGGCGATTTGGCGTGGATTGCGCTTGGCAATTTTGGTAAGCTGCATGGCGGCATTAGTAGCCAAATCACCATGGGCTTTGTCCTTTGGCACTTCCAGCACGATTGCCGGAAGCTCTTCGCGAGTTACCAAACCGGCAGCAACTATTGCATCGGCAATAACTTCTTTCACCCGTTCATTAATAAGCTCTAACGGATCTTTACTATGTGTCATAATTTAAGTTCCTCCTGTATATGCAAACTGATAGCGAACTGACCTGACAACTCCTCGTATACATACAGATCATAATCCCACGTAACTGTCAGTGAGCGTCCGTCACGCACTATTTCCAGCTTTCGGGTTTCTGTAGATAGGTTGAACTGCGTATAAGCTGAACGGTAGAAACCCGGCAAGCGGTTACCCGATTGGAAGGTCTGCTCGGACTGTACCGCGCCGTGTCGGATCAGCTTTAGTTCATTGCCTGCAATCTTTATAGTTGTTCGGACAGAACTGTCTTCTCCTTGAGGTCCCTGTTCCGTTTCCTCATACCGAATGTACATCTGTGATCCTTTGGTTATTACTTCTCCAGCCACATTCAAAACATGCTGTTGCCCATCCTGAAGGCTCACGAGTGTAACAGAAACCCCATATTTGTCAGACTCTATTTCAGGTATCATATGTCCCTCCATTCTGCAAGCCTCTGCACAAGAAGAAACAGCGTTGCGGAAGTTTATACTTTCATATCTTTGACCAAAGGCATATTTGCTTTCCCATTGTACACTATATCCAGTTCAAGAGAGCAATTCAATCCCATTTAGCAGGTAAGGGACGGTTATAGTGGGAATAAAGCAATTTCTGCCCGGTACCCGCAGTCGATCTACCATGCCCCCCACTTCCGGCTTAATATCCAGAACTGCATATTAGCGGGTCAGAAAGTCTGCAATAAGGCTTGTATTTATACCCCATACTAATACCCCTAATAAAAAGGATTATGCCATTCCATAAGTGCTGCATAGTTGCAAGATTCCTCGTCCTCAAGATAATTCGCTATAACGCCTAATGGAATTCGCCCGCAGCGCAGCAGGAAAGATATAACGGGATCGACTAATTCACCGGTGACGACCCGCTCCAAGTATTGCTCTGCTGACATTTGAAAGGCCTGCTTATAATATCCAGGCATTCTCCCTGCCCCCAGCAGCCGTTCGAGCTTCTGCTCTACCACTACGTGATACAGGGATTGCACCAGTTCTTTGCCAAGTCCAAGCTTACGGTATTTGGGGCGTACGCACAGATCGGCGATGTATAATGTATCCCCATCCGGTTCATGGGTGGTAATATACCCGTCAGCTGTAACTTTCGACCAGGTATGCGCTATGTCAGCTGGATTGAAATCAATCTTCAGACCCGTCACTGAGCCCGCCAGTTCCCCATTGACCTCCACACACAATGCACCTTCAGGAAAAAGCGATATATGATTGCGCAGCTGTTCACGGTTCCACCACAATTCGGAAGAATATGGAGGCGGGAAAGCTTCGGACTGAACCAATATCAGCTCTGCAAAATCTTGCTCCGTGTAGTTGCGGATTATAGCAGGCACCGGAGTTTTGAGGTCAAATGCGTAAAAAGTTTTATAATACATTCCCATCCCCCGGTCTACTTCCAATCTGTGTAAAGATCTGTTCTCCGGTCTCGCCACGTCGTTACTGATCCGTGTTCACGAACGCGGTACAACAGCTTCAGGTCCAGATCAGCTGTAATAATCATATCATTATTAATTTCGCCTTCTGCCAACAGTCCCATTGGAGGAAACGGTATATCATTGGGAGTTATAATTGCCGCTTGGCCGAAATTTGCACGCATCAAGTCTACTGTCGGTAGTGAGCCTACAGTAGACGTCAGCACTACGTAAACCTGATTTTCGATTGCACGGGCATGGCTGCTATATCTGACCCTATGAAAGCCATGACGATCATCAGTACAGGAGGGACAAAAAATTACATCTGCACCCTTAGCTCTGGCCATACGCACAATTTCCGGGAATTCCATATCATAGCAGGTCAGCATCGCGACAGTCCCCTTACTGGTCTCGAACACCTGGAGTTCTTCGCCTGCGCCCATATTCCAACCCTTTACCTCCGCTGGCGTGATATGCAGTTTGGCTTGCTCAGCAATGGTTCCGTCAGGATAAAATAAATGTGCTACATTGTACAGCTTGTCATTCCTGCGCAACACATGGGTCCCGCCAATGATGTGTAGATTGTATTTGGAAGCAAAACCGGAGAACATCTCTCGGTATCGATCTGTAAATTGTGGAAGGTCTTCAATACCCAGTGCATTTCCCTGCATGTCTCCAATGGACATCAGCTGAGTGGTCAGAAATTCCGGGAATAAAATGAATTCAGACCCGAATTCCTCAGCAGTCTTTATATAATGTTCGCATTCAGTTGCAAACTCCTCGAAAGAGGATATCGTATGCAGATGATATTGTACTGCCGATACGCGAAAGGACATTCTGAATTCCTCCTAAATGTGCGGTGCACGTCTTATTTTAGAATATAAAAATTCATATAGTACATGAAATTTTAACATATAGATGTTTAAAATTACACTGGATAAACCGCAAAAAGGGCTGCTTTTGAATAAGGGACTTGAGTCCCTTTAGCAGCCCTTTTTGTGATTCCTTTAACCTTTTACTGATTCGTTACCTTAAAGGTAAACTTAAGCTGCCAAGTTGCTCCGCCGTCCTCGGTAATATAAAGAGACGAATTCTCGTACCCTTTGGCAGCGAGCCAGCCTTCCTTGTTACTGGTGAAGGAGATTACGCCCTCATAGCCAACAATGGCAGGAAGATTAGTCCACTGCTTGCCGCCGTTATATGAACGTCCAACTGCAACCTTCTCCCCTGCTGGTGAGAAACCAACCAGAAAAGCTGTGTTGCTTCCAACCAGCTCCAGATTCCCCGGTTTGCCAGATGCGGGTCCAGACTTAAACTGAGCCGGCCCGCTGCCCGGTGCTGGACCGCCTCCAGCAGTCTCCTCAGCGATCACACGATTCCAGCTACCACCCATGTTCGCGCTGGCATATAGCGAATACGATGTCTGTGACATACCCGATCCGCCATACAACACTACATATACCTGGTTACCCTTCGCATACACTTGCCCAAACTCAGGGTCAGTAAAGTTTGCCTTCAGTGAAAGATGCCAAGTAGCCCCACCATCTGCTGTCTTCATCACCCGGTAACCGGTCCCTGGCGCGATCACAACTGCCCAGCCTGTGTTACGGCTGCTGAAATATGCGCCCCGTGTATTGGCCGGAGTCGAAATTTGGCTCCAGCTTAGTCCTGCGTCCTTGGTGTAATATGTTGAAGCCCGATTATAGCCAAAGCCGTTCTTGCTATCCATAAAGTCAATTCTTTCAAAGCTCACAGCCTTGTTAGACAGCCGTTTCCAGGTAGAACCCCCATCCGTAGTACGAATTAAATATTGAGCCTGCCCATCTCCCGCGGAAGCAAGTGCCCAGCCGTGTACATTATCGGGAAAATCGATCTGTGCAAAGCTCCACTGCCCTTGATAAATCTCCTGAAAATGGCAACCTCCATCCGAGGTTCCTATCATAAAACCGTTGCCTGCGGCCCGGCCTATATCAGCGTTTAGAAACTGAATGTCGGAAAAGCTTAGCGGCGTGCTCCCGTCTCCTGAATGCTTGTCCTGTAATCCCTTCAGCAATCCATGATCACCACTCCCGCAAGCCGGTACAGCAGCATTTGCTGCCTGTGCGGTCGAAGCCGCTGTTCCCCAGCCCGAGAAAGCTAAAAGACCGACTGAAAGGAGAACTAATGTTGTTTTGTACATCTTTTGTGTCCAATTCATGATGGCACCTCCTAGTATATTTATACCCGTTCTAAGAATCACTACTCAGTTATACCCTTCGGAGTACTAGTATATCTACCGTAAACAGTCTCAGAATGGAAACAATTTTTTTACCAAACCTCAGAATCATCCGTATGAATATCCTTACTCTTCCTTCCCCATAATGAAGGTGAATAGATCATTCCCAACTTTCAGCAAGGATTGTATACATTAATAGTCTGTTTCTAGAAGCGAGAAAGGAGATTGTGCCATGTCGAGTGATTCCGCTAATCCACCGGTGCGCAAACACCGCCTACGTCGGATGTTCCGGCTGCTGGCCGCTATGATTGTCCTACTACTACTGGCTGCCGGAGCTCTGCTTGGTTACCTATATCAGAAAGAGCTGCCTCCAATCGGAGATGATATCCGCTCCAAGCTGCTCGACTCCCGGGGTAACGTATTAGCCACGTTCACTTCTGATGGGCGCAGCCGTGATCCGGTCGAGTTGAGCCAAATCTCCCCGCTACTCATTCAGGCTACGCTCGCAGTAGAGGATCGCAAATTTTATGATCATGCTGGCTTTGACCTGCTGGGCATGGGCCGCGCTGTGCTCGTTAATCTGGAGGAAGGGAACCGTACACAAGGGGCCAGCACATTGACCCAACAGCTTGCGCGCAATCTTTACCTCTCCCACGAGAAGACGTGGACACGCAAAGCTAAGGAAGCTGTATACACAATGCAGCTTGAAATGAAATACAGCAAGGATGAAATTCTAAACATGTATTTAAATGAAATTTATTACGGTCACGGGGCCTACGGCATTGAAGCCGCGGCCCGGATGTATTTCGGCAAAGCCGCAGCAGACTTAGACCTTGCCGAGAGCGCCATGCTGGCCGGCATTCCAAAAGGGCCTACCTACTATTCGCCCTATAACCATATGGATAATGCCAAAAAGCGCCAAGGTATCATCCTATCCGTCATGGCTGATCTGGGTGAGATTACACAATCGGCAGCGGAGAAAGCCGTACAGGAGAATTTGAGCTTCAAGCCGCAAGGAGAAAAAGATACTACCGTTACTGCACCCTATTTCCGCGATTATGTACGCAACCTTGCAATAGACTCACTGCACATCAGCAGTGATGAGCTGGACCAAGGTGGACTGAAGGTTTACACCACCCTTGATCCCGATATGCAACAGGCTGCGGAAACCGCTGTCGAGCAAGGAATGGATTCGAGCAGCGAACTGGAGACAGCGCTTGTATCCATAGATCCCCGTACTGGGTATATCAAAGCAATGGTCGGTGGTACCAATTATCGTGCTAACCAGTTCAATCATGCTCTGGCGACAACACGCCAGCCGGGTTCATCCTTTAAGCCGATCATGTATTTGACCGCGCTCTCTTCCAAAGTGATGACTGGCCTCTCCGTCTTCAATAGCGAGCCAACACTTTTTCACTACGATAACAACCGCAAAACCTATCAGCCCAAAAATTTTGGTGACAAATATCTCGGTGAGATCAATATGCGCCAGGCTATAGCGGCTTCCGACAATATCTATGCCGTCAATACAATTATGAAGGTGGGCGCGGAGAAGGTGGCTGCAATGGCTGCCAAAATGGGAATCGACAGCCCACTTCAGAGTGTGCCTTCATTAGCACTTGGCACCTCTCCCGTCAGTCCGCTAGAAATGGCCGCAGCCTTTGCTGTAATCGGGGATGGAGGTGTGAAAATGCCCACTACCGCTATCCTGAAGATCACTGATGCCCAGGATAATATTCTATATGAAGCTCCGCAACTGCAAGGAGAGACTGTCGTCGAGCCTGCAGCTGCCTATGTATTAACTCGGCTGATGGAAGGTGTATTCGAATCTGGGGGAACGGGTAACCGTGTAGCCTCCATAATTAAGCGTCCTGTCGCCGGGAAGACTGGCACTACTGACACCGACGGCTGGATGGTCGGCTTCACACCGGAGCTCTCCACTGCAGTCTGGGTGGGATATGACAAAGGACGGAATATTGCCACAGCTGATGGACGGCGGGCAGCTCCAATTTTTGCCCAATTTACCGAAAAGGCGCTGGAGAGTATTCCGCCCAAAATTTTCCCGATACCTGACGGCGTCGTCAGTGTGTATGTGAATCCACAATCCGGTAAACTGGCTACGGCAGCATGTCCTACGAAGGAGCTGGAGACCTTCATCAGCGGCACGGAACCTACCGAATACTGCGATCAGCATGGCGAAGGTGAGAGTTCTGATCCTGCTGCCGAGGGCTCCCAAAACATAACAGCTCCACTCAAGGAGGATCATTCCTTGTGGAATGATATTAAACGGTGGTGGATGAATTAACCTTAGTTACAACAGCAAGCGTTAGCGATACGATGAGAGCGCTCAGACATTACTCTGCTTATTAAATAGTCCTAAGAGCGTTTCGGTAGTACAAAATTCGGTTAAAAAGAAAAGAACCCCAAAAAACCTCTCCCTTCTAGTTTCACGAACGGAGAGGTTCTTATTGCTCAAGCTACTCAGCTTGGCTATCAATGGTTGACCATGTCTGAACATGGCGCAAATCAAATTTCATTCAATGAATACGCTTTCTTGTTCTCTAATATTACAATTACTGTTATAATAATAGATATTCACCAAAAATATATGATTAAATGAGGGACATGGGATGAAAGATACAGGCATGATCCGGAGTTTAGACAGTCTTGGCAGAATTGTAGTTCCCGTAGAAATTAGGATGACACGTAATATCGACATTGGAGATCCGATCGAATTTTTTATTTTAGACGAGAATATTATTGTACTAAGAAAGTACACCTCTACCGAATGTACATTTTGCAGAAGCCTTGAGCAGGTAAGCTATTATAAAGATCAATTTATTTGTAGCAATTGTGTGAAAGAACTGGGCAATCCGGAGCGAATCTCGCAAGAGTCAGAACCACGCCAAGAGGATGCACAGGAGTCCGCTGTACATACTAACAGTATCCGCCGAACAAAGACCGAAGAAATGAACCAGCGCCTGCAACAAGCCATTGTAGATCATCCCTTCGCTAATCAGAAAGGGCTCGCTGAAATACTGGGTATTAGCCAGGCAAGAGTGAGCCAGCTAAAACGCAAATTTAGCTCTACGAGCAAATAATAGGGTTGTAAATTTATTAAAAAAGGCTTCGCCCTCCTGAGACAGGAAAGGCGAAGCCTTTTTTCTTATATTGTCCCTCTCAACAGGAAGTAACTTCGCTCTAATCTGACAGTGCTGTCTTCAGTTCCAGCGGTGACGCATCCCACCAAACCTCATTATGGGAAATCAACAATGATTTCAGTGCAGCCTTTTCTGTTGCTCCAAGCCCGTCCACATTGATCTTGCGCTTAAGCGCTGCATCAAGCTTATTTACATGCTCGGCAAGAATCTTCCAGCCACGACGCGCTTCAGCATCTATCCACATCTCACAAGACGTGATTCCAGCATAAAATTGTCCTTCTGGTAACCGATCGACAGCGACCCACACTACCCAAACCTGTCTTCCATCCGGAACATCCTCACGATTCGTGGAGAATTTAATACCCTTTTCTACCTTGCTCTTGGCATGCATGGCACCGATATCAATGACCGCCTCACCTCCGTCAATAATGACTGGAGACACATTGTTCAGATCTATAGAGCCTGCTCCAAAGCCTTTATGTTTGCTCTTCGCATTCACAATATTCAAGGCAATCTGTTTCTTGCCTTCCGGTTGTAGATTATCCACAGGTGCACATCCTTCCTCTTACGAATAATTTAATTTTAGCTAATAATACGGCGAATGCAAACATATACATTCCGTAGATGCTTGTCACGGGAGGAATTATTGTATGAAGCCACTGTCATTAAGGTCCAAAATTATCCTTGCGACCCTGGCCACCCTAGCTCTACTAGGAGGGGCAATAGATGTCTTTTCAGGGCTTCGTCCTGTTGCTGTAACCATCTCTGCCCCAAAAGAGGCCAAGTCCCTAGTAACCACACCCAAGACAATCGCCCGGCAACTGCCGCTTCCGGATTATTCCCCCGTCCCGGTCACTGAGGCACTAAGCCAAAGAGTTGCTGAATATCACATCGACGTGCAGCTTGTTCCGGATACAGAAACTTTAAAGGCCTCTGAGACGGTAACATGGACCCACCCTGGTGTAAAACCGGTAAGTGATTTGTACTTTCATTTATATCCAAATGCATTTTCCTCCACAGATACAACTTTTATGCAAGAGTCAGGGGGCGAGCTGAGGGGAGACAGTATGCCTGATAACGGATTCGGCAGCATGACTTTAACTGATCTGCGTACCACAGAGGGGGTATCACTGCTTCAGAGAGTGCAATATGTACAACCGGATGACGGCAATATAAATGATAAGACATTGGTCAAGGTACATCTCCCCCAGCCCGTTAATGGTGGAGAGAGCGTCACACTCAAACTTCAGTTTGAAGTCAAACTGCCCAAAATATTTGCCCGCATGGGCACTTCAGGGAATTTCGTTATGGCTGGTCAATGGTTTCCCAAGCTTAGCGTCTACGAACCTGCCGGAACTCGAGGAGTGACCGAAGAAGGTTGGAATCTGCATCAATACCACGGTACCTCTGAATTCTATAGCGATTTCGGAATATACAATGTAACCATTTCCGTTCCCTCAAATTATACGGTCGCGGCAACCGGGTTCCCTGTCAAAAATGCCAAACTGAAGCAGGAACAGAAAATATATCAGTTCTACGCAGATGATGTCCATGACTTCGCCTGGGCCGCATCTCCTGACTTTGTGTACGCAGAAGAAGCCCTCTCTACACCGGAGGTTCCCGGTGTGCGAATTAAGCTGTATCTGGACCCTTTGCATCAGGATCTAAAGGAGCGCTACTTTCAGGCTGCCAAAGCTGCCCTTACCTCCTTTAGCAAATGGTATGGCCCTTATCCCTACTCCACTCTGTCTATCGTCGTCCCTCCCAAAGGGGGGAACGGCGCTGGGGGAATGGAATATCCTACACTGATTACGGCTTTCGGTGCTGCTGAGATTTCTCCGAACACCTCACTCGAGCGCACCATCATCCATGAAATAGGTCATCAGTATTTCTACGGCATGGTGGCGAGCAATGAATTTGAGGAGGCTTGGCTGGACGAAAGCTTCACCTCCTATGCCGAAGATAAGCTAATGGAGCAAGAGTATGGTATTATGGCCAACCTCCCCCTGCAATCCAGTCTGGTAACTACCTCGCAACCGTTGGATCTAGAAACCTGGAAATACGGAGGAGCCGATTCATACACCCGAAATGTATATATTCGTGGCAAGCTGGTGCTTAAGGATATCGAACGGTTGACAAGTGCTAAGGTTATGGCTGCCATCATGTCTTCTTATACCCATAAGTACCGCTTCCAGCATCCCTCCACCTCCGATTTCCAGAAAATTGTGGAGAAAGTGACCGGGAAATCTTGGCAGACTTATTTTGACCAATATGTGTATAGCGGTGGGGCTCCAGATTTTGCTATAGAGAATATTACTATTCCTTCTAATAAGAGCAACAGTGGGGACGCACATAGCTATGAATCGCTGGTAAAGGTCGTGAATAAAGGGAGTGCTTATGCAAACGTCCCCCTTAAGTTCACCTTCTCCGACGGATATACGATGGAGCGTATCTGGAGCGGGGAGCACAAGGAAACTACATTCCAGCTATTCCATAATGCGCCGCTGCTATCCGCTGAGATTGATCCTGATCACTCCATTCTGCTGGAGAGTAAACATATCAACAACTTCAAACTGGCGGCACTGGATCAGGATACACTCTCCCGCTGGACGGTAAGTATGACGAAACTGCTTGAATCAGTGCTCGGAACTCTTGTCTGGTGAGGTGAGAATGGTGAAAAGATCAATAACCCGTGGCTGGTACTGCATGAAGGAGCAACTTTATATTCTGATCCTGTTATTCATATATCGTCTGCTCTGGGGCTACTTTATGTACAGGTTCGTGCGCGCTGCTATTGTTCCGATTCTTCTGCATTATCCCGATATAAACGCTGGGGGCAGTGAAATCGGCAGATTGTTATACTATATTGAAGGCCAGTTCAGCTTGAGCTCCGATCCGGCAGTGCAGCGTTGGCTGTGGACTTTGCTGGGCTTGGCTGCTTTACGCTTGCTGCTATCGCCCTTCATACGGGCGGGACTACTGCATGAATTGCATCAGGAACGCAAGGGAGAGCGTGGCTTGTTTTTTTTCTCAGGCATGAAAATCTATGGACTACCCGTTTTGCTCTTTAGTCTGATTGAATGGCTCCTGACTCTATTGCCGCTTTATTGGCTTGCCCCAAAAATGTACGGGCTGCTGCTGCCCTCCTTTCTGGACTATACAATATTATTCAAGCTGGTTCCTTATATCCTCATATGGCTGGTGTATATCTTCTTTATTCGCTTAGTACTTCTATATATACAGTTTGGCTACACCAGTGGCACCGGGATGTTCTCCTCGCTGTTGATCTGTTTGAGGGTTAGCATCCCTGCTATTGGGATATCCATTATACTTGGGACTGCAGGGCTGATTCTGCTACTGATCGGCGGATTGACCGGAATCTTCTGCCCTGGACTGCCTGCACTCCTTATCCGCCAAATTTCACCGCTCCCCTCCACTCTTTTCAAAATGTGGGGAATCACAGCACAATACCATCTTTGGAAAAGTAAGGCCTTTCCACAATAAATTCATCTTCTAAGGACATTAAAAAAGAGTCTCCCCTTCTGCAAACAGAAGAGGAAACTCTTTTTTGATTACAAATATAATAAGAGTTTGCAAAACCTTAACTCCTTTGATACAATGATGCCTGTACTAGTAGTAACAACTTTGTAATCTTTTAAATCTTTTCTTCATCATTGTATATACGTTATTGGATTTCGATATTGTTGATACGTCACTATTCTGGTGCATAACACGCCAAATTCCCTGCACCGGGGAGTGGGGGAACCATATTTTGGGTGAATTGATCTCCTAACAGAGGGATCATAGGTGAACCTTCTACCGAACCCTTAAGCTAACCTCGCAGGCATTGGAAGGAGTACATCTTTTGAACAGACAGAATTTAAAGAAAAAATGCGCCGCAGCGGCGCTAGGACTTCTCATGGCATTCACTTTGGGAACAGGTAGTGCTTTTGCGGACTCCAAAATGGACACAGTAATCTCCAAAACACTGGGTACCACTTATAAAACAGGTGGGATCAGTACCAATGGATTTGACTGTTCCGGGTTTACTAAATACGTCTTCAAAAATCTCGGCCTTGCTCTTCCACGTACTTCAAAAGCGCAATATAGCGTGGGAACAGCAGTTTCCCGCAATAACATGCGTCCTGGAGACCTTGTATTCTTCAATACTACCGGCGCAGGGATATCCCATGTTGGAATCTTTGTGGGCAGCGGGAAATTCGCACAATCTTCCTCTTCACGTGGTGTAATCATCAGTTCACTTAACGAGAACTATTGGGCCAACCGTTATGTAGGCGCTAAAAGAGTTATGAGTACTACTGCATACAAAACTGTAGCTTATGATTGAAATTCCCCGACAACTATAACCTCTTTAAACTATATGAACCTGAAGTGATTATCACCATAATCATTCTGGGTTTTTTCTTTTCCTTATTCTACCTTTTACACATATTTAACATCGTCGAAACAGCTTTTTAACAGAAAACACAAGAAAATATTGTAAAAAAGACAATTTAGCCGTTATTTCAACGTTTATAGGCATTATCAGTTCAAAAAAAACACAATTATTAGGCATAAATATATTATAAAGGATTGCCAACTGCCGCTGTGTTTGTTACAATTATCGCATCGAGCTTATAGTAACATTTTTGTAATCATTAAGTTGTCTTTTACGAAAGTTTTGTCATGTATTGAATACAGCTATTCCTAATCAACAGTACGTGCCGAGTTCCCTAACAATTAGGGAAACGGGGGAACCACTTTGGGTGAATTGACCTCCTATTTAACAGAGGGGTCATAGGGGACCTTCAACCGAACCCTTAAGCTAACCTCGTAGGCATTTGGAAGGGGTTTACACTTTTGAAGAAGAAGTTGGCAGCAGCAGTACTAAGCTTTTCTATTTTTCTTACAATGGGAATGGGAAGCGCATTCGCGGATTCTAAAATGGATAAAGTGATTGACAAAGCAATCGGGACTAAGTATGTTTCCGGTGGCATCTCAACGAACGGCTTTGATTGCTCTGGATTTACAATGTACGTCTTTGATAAGATTGGCATCGATCTGCCGCACCAATCTGGTTCCCAATACCAAATGGGTTCTGCTATTTCCCGTGATGAGATTAGACCTGGTGATCTTGTGTTTTTTAATACAACAGGTAAAGGTGTTTCTCATGTCGGTATTTATGTTGGTGACGGTAAATTCGCACACGCTTCTTCCTCACGTGGCGTAACCATCAGCTCGCTAAACGATAGCTACTACGTCAGCCGTTACGTTGGCGCCAAACGAATTATGAGCACAGATGCTTATCAAACGCTCGCTACTGATTCTGAAGACAATGATAATGTGCAGTAAGAAGTATTAATACATAGGCTCTTTTCCAGGATTTTTGCCGAAATCTTGGGGGAGAGCTTTTTTTGTGTCTACTATTTATTACCCCTTACAATACTTGTAAAACACAAATTAACAATAAACACTTTATATATAATAGCAATTTATCGAACCCCCCTTTTTTATAAAGTTTATGAGCCAAAGGAAGGTCTTTTTGTATATAATTAGATAAGAAATTATTGCCCTCGTGAAAGGAGGTCTCTGAGCTAATGATTAGTTCATCGGTTACTTTCCACGTTGTTCCTATGGAGATCAAACATGCAAAAGACATCTGCGAGTGGATTTACAAGCCCCCCTATAATATTTATGGCTGGATGCCCTGGGAGCAAATGCAGGCGCTCAATATTGAATTTGGAGATCCACTGCTTCGCCAAGAACAATATGTTTCCGTAATCAATGACCAAGGGATTTTATGCGGATTCGCCCAGCTATTTCCGATGGAAGGTGTAGTTAGACTAGGGATTGGAATGCGTCCAGATCTATGTGGACATGGACTAGGCCATCTATTTGTAGGATCTATTGTAGAAGCTGCTCTGAAGCGTTACCCGGAACGTGAGATTGATCTGGAGGTGTTAACGTGGAACCAACGGGCGATTCTTACCTACCGAAAGTGTGGTTTTACGATTACGGATACTTATGAACGGCGAACTCCGACTGGAGATAAACCCTTTTATTGCATGGTCTATAATAAATAATCCCTTTATGAACAGCCTCCTAAGAAATGAAGTGGGATTTGTTCGTTTTTTTGACACAAACGCTATGACAACGCTTCATATTCCGCTATAATGTAGAGAGCAGCTTACATTGAAGGGACGGATGGGGATGCAAAAATGGATCATGAGCGGTTTGTTTTTTGCCGCCTGTGCCTTTGCGGTAGTACTAATGTTCACCCTTCCTGGCAAAGCAGAGGTAGCTGAACAGGATAAGCCTACAATGCCGGTTGTTCAGCTTGATGAAGCCAAGGCAGAAGCGACTGTGAAGGCCAACTGCATCACCTGCCACGGTGATCAGCTTCAAGGTGATGTTGGACCCAGTCTGCAGAATGAAGGCGGTCAGCATGATGCTGAAGGAATCTATAGCATTGTTACTAAAGGACGCGGCCAAATGCCTTCCTTCAAGGAAAAGCTAGCTCCGGAGGAGATTGCGAACGTTGCTATGTGGCTTTCAGAGAAAAAATAAAGCAGTCTGGAACAACAAATACGCCTGTGCAGCAGATAGGTAACTATCTAGGCACAGGCGTATTTGTTGATTAGCGGTTTTTCTCGAAAGCTTCGTTGAATTCATGCGCTTCGCGGACATCAAGTGGTGTAATGCCACCTGCTTCTATTGAAGTGAGCCGCAGCGTAACGGTTTTATAATCAATCGTAATATGCGGATGGTGTTCAAAAGCTTCGGAAATGGCTGCTACCGCATCCACGAAAGCGATGCCCTTCATATACTCATTAAACATGTATTTCCGCATTAGGATATCATTCTCCAGCTTCCAGCCTTCCAACTTGCTCACCTGCTGACGCAGTTCTTCCTCCGTAAGTAGCAATTCGATTCCTCCCTTACTAAAATAGCAGCAAAGTCTTCATGCCTGCCCTCGCCCTATATGTGTTAAATAAAACATCCCTTAGCTTCTGAGGACCAAGGGATGTGCCAGGATAAAGTTGATTTTCGATTTAATGTATTCTAAAACCCTGGCAAATATAACTCGGCTCTACCAATTTTAACATGGGCTGCTGACTACGGGCAAATCATGTCCCGCTCTGCCCTCTATTAAACCAGAACTACCGAGGCCAAATCTTCTTCTCCAACCAAAATATTAATGCGGTGCGTCTCCTTGTCATAAATCACAACCCCGCTACCTACTTGAATGACCGGTTCCTCACCTAGCGCGAAGAACAGATCCTCGGCAAGCGCTTCCCATACCTCCAGCTTCGATTCCTGTGGCAGCTCCTGCCATTCATCTGGCTCCATTTCGAAAAACACATATCCGTCGGAAATACGTCCGACCGCTTCCGTTAATTCATTCAGAATTTCAGCGTAATCTCTACCATGCTTAACACCCACATATATCACTCCGTTTTCTCCATTGATGAATAATATCGTACCTTATCCATTATAGCCGAAAAAATGACTTCACAAAAAAGGGAATGCTGTCGATAAATAAGAATATACGTTAGTCGGTTTTTCACAGGGTGTCCAGCCGCCATTCAGGGATGATGTACGCGGCTTAGTCGGATCACTATTTAAATCTCATGGACGAGGTGCATAATGGAAATTTCAACAATTCTTGGTTTAGTTTTTGGTTTAATCGCAGTTTTATGGGGGATGATGCTCAAACATGCCCCACTTACAAGTTTAAACAACCCCGCAGCTTACGTTATCATATTTCTCGGTACGGCCGCTTCAATATTTATGGCATTTCCCATGTCAGAAGTTAAGAATATTCCCAAGCTATTCAAGATCCTATTTGTTACAAAAAAGATGGTCAGCAAATCACAACTAATTACTATGTTCATGGAATGGGCTTCTATCACCCGCCGCGAAGGATTGCTGGCGCTGGAATCCAAGGTTGATGAAATAGAGGATAACTTTCTTAGAAACGGCATGCGGATGATTATTGACGGTAATGATCAGGAATTTGTCCGGGATGTACTAATGGAAGATATCCATGCTACAGAAGATCGACATAAAGCAGGAGCACTAATCTTTTCACAGGCCGGTATGTATGCCCCAACCTTGGGGGTACTGGGTGCTGTAATTGGATTGATTGCCGCGCTTGCCGATATGAGTGACATGGACAAGCTGGCTCACGCCATTGCAGGAGCCTTTATCGCTACCCTGCTAGGTATTTTCACCGGTTATGTAATGTGGCATCCTATGGCGAACAAGCTCAAACGACTATCCAAACGAGAAATTGAAGTTCGACTGATGATGGTAGAGGGCCTGTTGTCTATTCAATCGGGCGTATCCACTATTGCTATTAATCAGAAGCTCGCTGTCTTCTTAACACCTGCAGAAAGGGCCAAGCTGACGGAGAAGGAGGCCACCACGAGTGAGTAAAAAGGTTAGACATGAGGAACATGAGGAACATGCTGATGAGTCCTGGCTATTACCCTATTCCGATCTTATGACCCTGCTGGTTGCCTTGTTTCTCGTAATGTATGCTATGAGTGCTACAGATGCCAAGAAGTTCGAAGAAATGAGCCAGGCCTTTAGCTCTGTGCTCAACGGTGGGAGCGGTGTTTTAGATCAAAAAGCTGCCACCCCTACGGAAAGCCAAATGGATCTGGGCAAAGGCACGAAGATGGATAGTGTAGTAGCTGATAACAGCGGTGAAGCGGAGATCGCCAAGCTACGACAGCAGGAGCAAGCGGATCTTGAGAAGCTCAAGAAACAATTTGATCAATATATTAAGAATAACGGACTCACTGATTTGCTAAGTACCAAGTTAAACCAGTCCCAGCTTATGATCACGATCAGTGACAATGCCCTATTTGCCTCTGGCCAGGCCATAGTAAAGGATGATTCAAGGCAGTTGGCTAAATCCATTTCGACCATGCTACAGCAATTTCCTGATTATGATGTACTCGTACAGGGTCATACGGACAACGTGCCTATTGCGAACACCAACTATTCTTCCAACTGGGATCTTAGCGTCGATCGGGCACTGCACTTTATGAAAATACTGCTGCTGAATTCCAATCTTAATCCGCGTAAATTCAGTCCCATCGGATATGGAGAATATCATCCGATTGCGGATAATTCTACTGCTACCGGACGCTCCAAAAACCGCCGTGTAGAGGTCTCTATCATCCGTAAATATCAGGCATCCACTGAGTTTACAGGCATCGTTCCATCCACTAAATAATTTCTATAGCATAATAAAAGAGCTGTCCAAAAGGTCTACGACCTTTAAGACAGCTCTTTTTTTCTACCCATACATCCTTAGCCCTACAGCAACTCGTAATTCAACATAGTCCCCAGCTCCGACTTCTCCTGGGGTGACAGCTCCCGCCATTCTCCCATTTGCAGAGCCCCTAGACGAATATTCATAATCCGGATGCGTTGCAGCTTTCTAACCTCATAGCCAAAAGCGCTGCACATGCGGCGAACTTGCCGATTCTTGCCTTCTGTCAGAATAATACGGAATACTCTCTCTGTAATACGTGTCACCTCACAGGGCAGCGTCTTGCCACCTGCTATCTTGACCCCAGTAGACATACCCAGAATAAAAGAAGGAGTAATTGGTCTATCTACGGTAACTACATATTCTTTCTCATGCTGTCCTTCTGCCCGCAGTATCTTGTTAACGATATCTCCATCATTCGTAAGCAAGATTAATCCTTCCGAATCCTTATCGAGCCGACCAATCGGAAAAATACGCTCATGGTGACCAATAAAATCGACGATATTCCCTTTGATGTGCTCCTCAGTAGTAGAAGTAATACCTACTGGCTTGTTGAGAGCGATGTAAACGGTCGTACTACCCGTTTCAAGAATCCTCCCATCAATTAATACCTCATCACCTGAAACAGCCTGACTACCAAGCACAGCAAGCTCTCCATTGATTGTAACCCTGCCACCCTCCACCAGCTTGTCTGCCTCACGGCGTGAGCAGTATCCTGTCTCACTGATGAACTTGTTGATTCTCACCTTATTCTTCACTCCGTTCTTCATTAATGCTCTGCCCAGCCGGTAACCGGATGGTAACCTCGGCCCCAAGTCCAAATTCACTTTGTATTTCCATACTGCCCTTATGTGCTTGGATAATTCGCTGGCTGACCATCAGCCCAAGACCTGTTCCTGATTCTTTATTTGTAAAAAACGGCTCCCCCAGCTTAGGCAGCATATCTTCAGGAACTCCTTCTCCTTCGTCAGAAATCACAATGACTACGGAATTCTCAACTACATGCTGAGTCAGTGTAATGGTCCCACCTTCAGGCATGGCTTCAATAGCATTTTTGACGATATTAATAAATACTTGCTTTAACTGATTCTCTTCACAGTGGACAATTGCCGGATGCTCAGAGAATCTGGTATCGAACTCAATTCCGAACAAATGTGCTTGGCTGTCCAGTAGAGAAATTACATCACTCAGAATGTGCCGTACATCTTTTTGTTGAAAATGAACCGCTTGAGGTTTGGCTAAAATCAAAAATTCACTGACTATAAGATTAATTCGCTCCAGCTCGGACAACATTAGCTCAATATGAAGCGGTACGAGTACCTTCTTCTCCTGCTGAAGCTGGAGGAATCCCCTCAGTGTGGTCAGTGGATTGCGAATCTCATGAGCCACTCCTGCTGCAAGCTGGCCAACTGTGGTCAACTTCTCGGATCGTCTGAGCAACTCTTCCATCCGATTCCGCTCCGTCATATCACGGGAAACGTGAATGTACGATTGTGGATGACCTTCTTCATCGCGAATGATCGAAGTACTGACACTTACCTCGACCACCGAACCGTCCCGCTTAAGTCTTACCGTCTCTATTGGAGGCAGAGGGGTACCTTCTCTCAGCAATTGCAGCCGTGCCGTCTCTTGTCTGAGCGCAGTGGCTGGAACCAGATAGGGAGTTTTGCTCACCGCTGCCTGTGCTGCATTCCATCCATACAGCTCTTCAAAAGCTCTGTTCGTACTGAGGATCCGACCATCCATGTCGACAGTATGAATAGCATCCGATGTACCGTTAATTACTGACTCTAAATGCTCCTTAACCGCTCGGTTCTCTTCGAGCGTCTGTCCCAGACGATTCGTATGCTGCATGAGATGAAAGGTCATCGCATTTATGCGCAGTGCCAGTTGGCCCAGCTCATCCCGGCTGCTTACATCTAGTGGAGGCTCGAATTTACCTTTTGCTACATCATTTACTTTTCCAAGTATAGATTGAATCGGCCGCGTTACAATACCAGCCAATATATAACTACACAGAAAAAAGACTACAAGCAGCAGCAAAGAGGTAGTGATATTATTGAAGAGTTGATGTCTGATTACTGAAGAAATTACCGCGTAGTCCATAACAACGGTGATAACATAAGTGCTACCCTCCGGCTGGAAGATAGGTATGAAGCTCTTCAGTACTCTTTTCCCAAGTACCTCAGTATCTAACGTAACAGGTTCCTTCCTGTTCAGAGCCTGCATAACCGCGGCTTTATCCTGATCCACATTTCCGTAGATATAAGTACCATACTGAATCGGACGATTATGCAGCTTCACATTTATACTGTCGCTTCCATCAGACGCCATGCTTGCCGAACCAAATGTATCCGGATTAATCCCCGTGATTTCCAGGATGCCCGGGTTGACTTCTTTGGACTGTCGAACAATTTCGCTTGGACTCATGATTTTTACATAATCGCTGACCGCAGTGCTGCGGATATAAGGATCAATAATGTAATTGCTTCTTGGGTCATGATAATATCCCCATTTCTCGATGTAATCAGGTGTAGCTGATGAATACTCAAACGGTCCAGACCAAAAATTATCCAGAGCCTGACCTTGCTCAATCGTTACAACCTGGTCACGAAAAAGCTCTAAAAGGGCTATATACCAAAAACCCATGCCTTTTGTAGATAATCCGATTTCTTTGGAATCTGAGGACTTGGCCACTATAATATCATTATCAGTCTTGACTAGAAGCGAAATATTAGACACACCCAACTTAATGGAGAGAGCCTTGAGCTCGTTACTTCTAACATTCTTAATATCCGGATCAAGCTCATAGGAAGCAAGTATTGCAGCCATCCGCAGATTTTTGGCAATTTGAGCTTCGACATAATTAGAGCTGTAACTGCTTTGTTCTACAGCAACAGCAATCTGCATAGCGGTCATCTTCATGTTACTTACATTTTCGCTGCGCAAATTACTGCGAGCACTATACAGGTTCAATGTCAGGTTAAGTGCCAAAATAAGCAATACTGAGCCAAAGATAATAGCCGATAACTTTGTTTTTATAGACAAGCTTCTTATTCCCTTCTTACCCACTGGTAAAACCTAGCGGAGTTGTTCATAAATATCATACCTTTTGCCCCCTCATTTGAAAAGACATTTCAAAGAAGTATTACTCTTCAAGAAACATTGAAATTTAATAGCTCTTTCTCTACAATATATTAGGAAACCATCCACAAGTTATGCACATATAAACATTTTATTAAAAGGCGATGTGTACAAAATTGTGCATAAGTCGGCCGTTATCCACAGAGTTATACACAATTTGTTCAGAACGAATATTTGTTCGTTGTATAATAGAGCAGATCAGAAGGGAAGATGAGTTTGAGTAATTTGGAGAATGAAGCACTAGAGGATATGCAAGCCGTCCATGAATTTTGGATGAGGCAAGCGATTGCGGAGGCTCGCAAAGCTGAAGAGCTTGGAGAGGTCCCGATTGGGGCGGTTATTGTTCATCATGGTGAAGTCATCGGACGCGGATACAACCTGAGGGAGACCACGATGGACTCGACCGCTCATGCCGAGATGGTAGCCATCCGTGAAGCCAGCAAAGTCCTGAGTTCCTGGCGGCTGTTGGACTGCCAACTATACGTCACGCTGGAGCCTTGTCCAATGTGTGCGGGAGCTATTGTACAGTCCAGAGTACCACTTACTGTTTATGGCACTCCTGATCCTAAGGCCGGCTGTGCAGGGACCCTAATGAACCTATTAGAGGAACCACGATTTAATCACCGTACTGAAGTCATACAAGGAATTTTACAGGAGGAATGTGCGGAGCTGCTCACCACATTCTTTCGTCGTTTACGTCAAAAACCAGCTAACTAGCATCTTGGCTTCTGTAATATTCACTGAGGGGAGATCATACGTATGTCTTTAACTTTATACCAGACGTCACAAGGTATCTATATTTCTCCGCTTCAGCCGGAGGATGCAGAGAGTCTACTGGAACTCCGTCTGCAGAACCGGATTGCACACGCACCGTTTGAACCGAAGCGTGAGGAGGATTTCTATACGCTTAACTATCAACTCCAGCATATTAACCAACGTACCGAAGACGCCTTACAGGATCAGGCCTATATGTTTGGCATATTTTCACTGGACGGACAGCTGATTGGACAGATTACAATCTCCAATGTTGTAAGGGGCGTGGGGCAATTTGCCGATATGGGATATTTTCTAGATCATCAAATGCAAGGTAACGGATACATGACGGCAGCAGTTGGACTAGTATTGGGGTACGCATTCCGAGCCCTTGCCTTACATAGGGTACAGGCTGCCATTTTACTGCATAATGAGGCTTCACGACGGGTACTGGAAAAGAGCGGCTTTCAGGCTGAGGGAGTCGCCCGACGTTTCATCAAGATCAACGGACTGTGGCAGGATCACCAGACCTATGCCATTTTAGCAGAAGATATTCTGCAGGATGAATAGGGACATTACCTTACATCAGTGTATTGAAGCAACTAGACAGCAAACATCCCGCATGAGCGTATGACTACGCACATGCGGGATGTTGTCTTGTCTACAGATTAATACGTGCCCAAGCCACCAAATTGCTTCTGCAGCTCATCCAACGTAATTACAGCATCCCCTTCCGGGATACCTATCTTGAATTCAGCCTTTTCATTAATCTTGCTGTACTGACTGCTGCCAGTTAGTGATAAGCCTACCTTTGTGCTCGTATCCGGATCATTTACTTTAATGTCCATTAACAAATCTTGATACACAGGGAAACTATCCTTATTGATCGCTGTATTAAAATGAAAATCATTAATCGTTAGGTAGTTGCCAAGATCAGCGAGACCTTTATCGAGTTCCGTTCTTGCCGTACCTGACTGAAGTTCCTCTTTAGCCTTAGCCAAATCTGCAGCATCAATTTTCAGCATATCCTTATATTCGTCTTTACCTAGAATATCGATAATCTTCGGCAAAGCGTTGTTCATCATAATAGTGATAGCTTCTTTGATATTGTCATTAGTCACTTTGAACTGAATAACCTGCTTGGCCTCAACACCCTCTGGCAGATTCGCATCCTTAAGCTTGATTTCACTAAAATATTTCGTTTCATCGTATTCTGCCAACAGTGTGCTGATTACTTCGTTAGAAAGCTTTTGTGCTTTCTGAGTATCCAGGGTATCAGGGGTAAATTCAGTGCCCCCTTGCTCTGCCAGCTCTTTCAGGTCAAGCTCTACATATTTACCAACTATAGTCTCCGGAATTGGGAAGAACGGAATAGAAGGCACCTTGATGTAGATCTTCTCCTTAGTGATGACCATAGGTACAGTAAAGCTCATCGCCATATCGCCCTTCAGGTTTAAAACCATTGTTGCTTCAGTCTGCATCGGATCTGCCTGATACACGCTATCCACGGAGAGCTCTGCATTCTTGAGCATGCTTAGCACTTGTGTAGTCATAGCACTGGATTCATCGGTTGGAGCGTCAATGGTCAGATTATTGACCACTATTTTGCTCTTCATCTCATACGATGTCATTGTAGACACTTTAGTCGCAGCTGACTTCAATGCCTCCTTAGGTGCTTGTTCTTTGTTCCCACAAGCCGGCAATATTAATGCTGCTGTGAGCAGCATTGCGGCAGCGGATAACCCCCATTTTTTATTCATTATTGTTTTTCTCTCCCATGCAAATAATTTTTTCCCTCCTTAATAGTAACCCATTTGGCAAATTCAAGAAACAATTCTTAGAAAATCATTTCTTAACCCTGCGGATTATGATGGTCCACATGATTGGCCTGTTTGACCTTTTTGGAACCAGAAAGGGGTTCAGGTCCCTGCGGACCATGGTCCTTTCGGCGTTGTCCGCCAGACGGCTGCGCTCCAGAAACAGGCATACTCTTGGGCTTAGTCATTCTGTCTCCTCCTAATAGTTTTATGTGTATCTGCTTCTGTGCATTTGCTTAGTTTTGAGGAGTTAAACTCCTTTGAGTACGAACTATGGATTGGTTAGGCCCTGCAACGCTTGCGCACATTCATGAATCTGTCGTGTATATTGCTGTGCCAATAGCTGGACAGCATCGCTACGTTTGTCCGTGTGCCGCCCACTCTGTTCAACATCGACTAAATCCACTGCAACCTCTCTACTGTCTACATACGTACAGCGAAAATCAAGCGAATAAGCCTGACGTCCAGCTGCATTAAAATGGATAAGTAAGCTGTTTCGGTCGGCCTCATCACCCTGTACGATAAAACTGTCTCCATCCTCCAACAGAGCAGGCAATCGTTCCTGCCAGGCAGAGACAAGACTATGTTGATCCAGTTCCAATTGTCGATTCATTTTTACTACCAGCCTCCTTCCCTAATACATTGCGGAGAAAAGAGTCTTTTTATTCTCAACTGGGATTGGTTCGATAAAGAAACTATTCAGACTACATGATGGCAACATAACAAAGAAGCCGCCCCCAGAGGGAACGGCTTATATCTATAAAGGATTTAATTTTTAGGAATGGCGGAGAGGGTGGGATTCGAACCCACGTGAGCTTGCACTCTAACGGTTTTCAAGACCGCCCCGTTATGACCGCTTCGGTACCTCTCCATTGCATAAAAATTTCACATGCAAGAGGATTATACCATGCTCTACAAAGAATACGCAACTAAATATTATAAATTAGATTTAGATTGAATTGATTTCACATTACGCATATAAGGCTGCAGGCATTCTGGCACCAATATACTACCGTCTTCCTGCTGATAATTCTCCAGAATAGCGGCTACTGTTCGTCCCACAGCCAGTGCAGAACCATTCAACGTGTGTACGAATTCCGGTTTGCCTTTTGGTTCTTTACGGTAACGGATGTTTGCTCTGCGGGCCTGAAAATCCTCTGTGTTGGAGCAAGAAGAGATTTCACGGTACATTCCACTCTCAGGCAGCCATACCTCCAAATCATAGGTCTTAGCCGATGTGAAGCCCATATCCGCCGTACAGAGACCCAGCACTCGATAAGGCAATCCCAGGAGCTGTAGCACGCTCTCAGCATCTGCAGTCATCTTTTCCAGCTCCTCATAAGAGGATTCCGGTGTAGTGAGCTTTACCAACTCCACCTTGTTGAATTGATGCTGACGGATCAACCCACGGGTATCACGACCTGCTGAGCCTGCCTCAGAACGGAAACAGGAGCTGTAGGCAACATGATATTTAGGCAAATCTGCTGCCGTCAGAATTTCCTCACGGTAATAATTCGTTACCGGCACTTCAGCCGTAGGAATTAGATAATATTCCGTATCACGCAGCTTGAAAAGATCCTCTTCGAATTTTGGGAGTTGCCCTGTACCATACAAGCTGTCCTTGTTGACAATGTAAGGCGGCAGCATTTCCTCATAATTATGCTCTCCACTGTGAAGATCCATCATAAAGTTAATAAGCGCACGCTCAAGCCGTGCTCCCAATCCTTTATAGAAGGCAAAACGAGAACCTGTAACCTTGGCAGCGGCTTCAAAATCAATAATATCCAGCTGCTGTGCCAGCTCCCAGTGTGATTTTGGCGTAAAATTAAATACTCTCGGCTCTGACCAACGGCGTACTTCGACGTTGTCTTCCTCCGACTTGCCTTCTGGAACGGAATCATGCGGAATATTAGGAATGCTCATGGTTAGCTCGAAAATCTCGGCCTCCACCTCACGAACCTCATCATCCAGCTCTTTAATCTTGTCGGATACAGCTCGCATCTCCAAAATCAAATCATCTGCTGGTTCACCATTCTTCTTCTTCTTCGCAACTTCACCAGATACGGTGTTTCGTTGATTCTTAAGACCTTCGGTCTCCTGCAGAAGCTCACGGCGGCGTAAATCTAACCGTGGAAAATCCGAAATCAAATCCAGTGATTTTCCTCGCTTCAATAATGCTTGTTCCACCCGGGCGTAATCACTGCGCAATACTTTTACATCTAGCACAAAGTTTCCCTCCTGAAAACAGCCTAAACTCTTTCAAATTGCTGATTACAGCTTTGAAAGAGTCAGAATGTTCTTATATGCGGTTCTATTATTTCGCTGCTACGTTAGCCTCTACCATGTCGGCAAAGTATTGATGAAGTCTGTAATCATCCGTAAGCTCCGGGTGAAAAGAAGAGACGAGCAGGTTGCCCTGACGCGCGGTTACAATCTCATCATTATAGATGGTGAGCACATCGACCTCCGGACCCACCTCATTAATGAGCGGAGCCCGAATAAATACTGCCCGAACCGGTTCATCAATACCCAACACGTCCAAATCACATTCAAAGCTTTCCCGTTGGCGGCCAAAAGCATTCCGAGCCACGGTAATATCCATCAGCTCCAAATGTCCGGGTTCGCCACCGGCAATCCGCTTGGCTAGCACAATCATACCGGCACAGGTTCCAAAAATCGGTTTACCCTGACTTGAGAAATCACGAATCGCTTCAATAAAACCATATTTGCGCATGAGTTTACCGATAGTCGTACTTTCACCGCCAGGAATAATCAGGCCTTCTACCTCTTCCAGTTGCTCTACACGCTTGATAGGCAAACCTTCCGCTCCAGCCTTCTCTATACTGACGATATGCTCTGTTACAGCGCCTTGAAGCGCCAGCACTCCTATTTTCATTCTGAAACCCTCTCTCTATTAACGGCCACGCTCCGACATACGTTCAGCCGGGGTTAGAGTTGCAATATCAATCCCCTTCATAGGTGCACCAAGGTTCTTTGATACTTCAGCAATCAGTTTGTAATCCGTGAAGTGAGTAGTTGCCTCAACAATGGCACGTGCGAATTTCTCAGGATTGTCCGATTTAAAAATACCGGAACCAACGAATACGCCGTCTGCACCCAAATGCATCATCAAAGCAGCATCGGATGGAGTTGCTATGCCACCTGCGGCAAAATTAACTACTGGCAGCTTGCCAAGTACGTGAATTTCAAGCAACAATTCGTAAGAAACACCCAGGTTCTTGGCTTCATTATAAAGCTCATCCTTAGACATGTTTGTGACTCTGCGGATCTGGCTGTTAATAACGCGCATGTGGCGCACCGCTTCAACAATATTGCCAGTTCCCGGTTCACCCTTGGTACGGATCATGGATGCACCTTCGCTAATACGACGCAGGGCTTCTCCTAGATCTTTAGCTCCGCATACAAACGGAACAGTGAATTCATGTTTATTAATATGGAATACTTCATCTGCAGGAGTAAGAACTTCACTCTCATCTAAATAGTCAACACCAAGAGATTCCAAAACCTTTGCTTCTACATAATGACCGATACGCGACTTAGCCATCACGGGGATACTAACAACTTTAATGACCTCTTCTACAATTGTAGGATCGGCCATCCGTGCTACTCCACCAGCTGCGCGAATATCAGAAGGCACACGTTCCAGAGCCATAACGGCTACTGCACCCGCAGCCTCAGCAATTTTTGCTTGTTCTGCATTCATGACGTCCATAATGACGCCACCCTTTTGCATTTCTGCCATGCCTCTTTTAACTCGTGATGTTCCTGTTTCCATGTCAAAGCCTCCCGATTGATCTATCTTAATCTAACTTGTAATTTTACCGTAAGACGGCTAAATATACAACCCATTTACTCGGAATATCTATCTTTATCGACAATTGCTGCCCTTAAAACAGGTTTTTGATGCCTGAGAACAGATCGCCGAAAAATTCTCCTATAGCTCTAAGAAGCAACTTAAACCAACCAGCCTTTTCAGCTTCTTCAGCAGTAATTAGATTTACCGTCTTCTGCTGAGCTTGAGAGATGCCTTTAACTTGGTAGGAATATGTCACTTTACCTACTTTAGAGGATTGTGAGATAGGAGCTACCAGTGTTGCTGCATCATTTATTGCGACAGTGGTCTTAATTTGAGGAGAAACCGTTCCCTTTGGTACGATAAAAGTTACGCCTTCATCGGTAACTACGGAAACCTTTTTATTCTTTCCCTTCAATACTGGAACTGTTTCATTTCCAGCGATTACTGCCTTTGGTGCTATAACTTGCTTAACTTCAAAGTTATTAAAGCCAAAATCAAGTACTTTCTTCGTTTCCGTAAAACGATGGGCCTCTGAATTTGCACCCATTACAACACTGATAAGCCGCATTCCATCACGGACAGCTGTACCGGTGAAGCAGTTGCCAGCATTCGAGGTATGTCCTGTCTTTAAACCATCAAGACCAGGATAAGCATATGCCTTAAAGTTGGCAATATCTTTATTGGCTTCCAGCATCCAGTTGTAGTTAATCATCGGCTCTGTATCTCGTTCACGAAATTTATAGGATTGAATCGTCGTGAAATCCGTGAAATCAGGGTGGTCGGTGACGATAAATTTAGCGAGAAGTGCCGCATCCATTGCCGACATTACCGTTTCACGATCTTCTTCAGGGCGAAACTTTGCCGGCATATCGTCCCGGTCAAGCCCAGTGGAGTTAATGAAATACGCGCTCTTCATTCCCATCCTCTTGGCCGTTTGGTTCATCAATTCTGCGAATTGCTGCTCTGATCCGGATACAAGCTCTGCTAAAGCTACCGTAGCATCATTTGCAGATCCAACAGCCATGGCTATGTATAGATCCTTAACGCTATGTTCATCTCCCACGGCCAGAAAAATACGCGAACCAATCTGCTTAGAAGCATTTTCCTGCACAATTACTTTTTGATCCCAAGTGATCTGACCGTTCTTCACAGCATCAGCTACAAGATATTCCGTCATCATCTTGGTCATACTTGCCGGAGGAAGAGGAACATCTGCATTCAACGATAACAATACCTCACCTGTAGTCGGTTCAATCAACACCGCCGATTTTAAATTCAGACCAAGCGATTCTACAGAAGGAATCTTTACAGCAGTTGCTGCCGCTGTTGTAGTCTTGGTGCTTGTAGTACCCGTTTCCGTAGTTGCCGGAGTCTTTCCTGCCTCAGCCAGTGCCGGAGCTGTAGGAGAAATTAGCATATTTAAAAGTAGACCTACTGTCGCTGTCTTAATCACAAATTGCTTACCGTTAAATTGTCGCTTGTACTTCAATGATTACTACTCTCCTTTGAACCTCATATCAATTGCTTGTTCTATTCTAACACAGGGGTATCTGCAAAAAAAGACAGGCAGGACGAATTTAGCCCTGTCTGTCCGTAAAATAGTATTAATAGTCGATTATAAGGAATAGTTTGGTGCTTCTTTTGTAATTTGAACATCATGCGGATGACTCTCACGCAGTCCGGCTCCAGTGATCCGAATAAAGGAGGTATCATTCCGCAATTCTGACAGGTTCTTCGTTCCGCAATAGCCCATACCGGAACGCAAGCCACCGATTAGTTGGTGAACGGTGTCGGAAAGAGGCCCTTTGAAAGCTACACGACCTTCAATACCTTCAGGAACAAGCTTTTTGTCATCATCCTGAAAGTAACGATCCTTGCTGCCTTGTTTCATCGCACTCATACTGCCCATGCCACGATATACCTTGAACTTACGGCCTTGGTAAATCTCGGATTCCCCAGGGCTTTCCTCTGTTCCCGCGAATAGACTACCCATCATGACCGCATGCGCTCCGGCAGAAATAGCTTTTGTTATCTCTCCTGAGTACTTAATACCCCCATCAGCGATGACCGGAATTCCATACTCACGAGCAACGGAAGCACAGTCATAAATCGCGGTAACCTGTGGCACACCAATTCCGGCGATAACGCGCGTTGTACAGATAGAACCCGGCCCGATTCCCACTTTAACAACCGAAGCCCCTGCTTCAATCAGCTCTCGGGTCGCTTCGCCAGTGGCAACATTGCCGGCAATGATTGTCAAATCAGGATACAAGCTGCGCAGCTTACGAACTGCATCAATAATATTAATATGATGACCGTGTGCAGAATCGACACTGATCAGATCCACACCAGCATTGACCAAGGCTTCCGTACGTTCGTACGTATCCTTAGAAATCCCGATAGCCGCACCCACAAGCAGTCGCCCTTGGGCGTCCTTGGCTCCGTTAGGAAACTGGATAGCCTTCTCAATATCTTTTATGGTAATAAGTCCTTTAAGAATATTATTCTCATCGACCAAAGGTAACTTCTCGATCTTATGACGCTGTAATATTCCTTCTGCCTCTTGCAGTGTCGTACCTACAGAAGCAGTAACGAGATTCTCATGCGTCATTACTTCTTTTATTTGAATATTATAGTCATGAATAAACCGTAGATCCCGATTTGTTAAAATACCTACCAGTTTATTGCCTTCATCTACAATAGGGACTCCAGAAATCCGATATTTACCCATTAAATGTTCAGCATCGGATACCCAGTGCTCAGGTGTAAGAGAAAAAGGATTAGTAATAACTCCGCTCTCAGAGCGCTTCACACGGTCCACCTCTTCTGCTTGCTGCTCTATGGACATATTCTTATGAATAATACCAATGCCACCTTCACGAGCAATAGCAATTGCCATAGCGGCTTCTGTTACGGTATCCATACTCGCACTCATAAGTGGAATATTCAGCTTCACATTCTTACTCAGTACAGTGGACAAGTCCACTTCCTTCGGCAACACTACAGATTTACGCGGCACCAGTAATACATCATCAAACGTTAATCCCTCTTTACCAAACTTATCTTCCCACACCTGGGTCATTCCTCCTCAATAGTATTGATTCTACCCGCTCACAAACTTTATGAAAGAAGAAAACTCGATTCAAGTCCATTCACGACAGACAAAAGTGCAAACTTGAAAGTTGTATATCTTCCTATCCTCGATTCAGGTTTGAGATGCTTGTCCAAAAATATATTATTGCCATCTTAGCAAAGGGTTTTTGGACTGTCAAGAACATTACATCATTAGAGTAGGTATTCAGATAAGCAAGCTCTAGTAAGCGAATTCTTGGACGAAAGTCCTTCTCCAGTGGACACTATCTGCAATATATTCCATTATTTATTATTACTCTATTAGAGGATTTACAACTCATTGATACAACAAAAAACCACCGTTGAAAGATCAACAGTGGTCTTCAGTGCTTGGCAACGTCCTACTCTCCCAGGACCCTTCGGTCCAAGTACCATCGGCGCTGGAGGGCTTAACGGTCGTGTTCGGGATG
>NZ_WJXB01000023.1 GCF_009664975.1 Paenibacillus monticola | reverse complement strand
TCAGGGAGCATGGAGACCACCAGCCTTTGATTTGATACTTTAAGTATACCGAAAAAGATAGACATTCTCCTCAAAAAAATGAGGAGAATGTCTATTTGAGATCCTGAAGGACTTTTTCAGTGGCCTCTGAATTTCACGGGAGCTTTTTTTGTTGGATTCATTTATAGCAAGAAAATTGTTATGTCCATAATAGTACATTGACTGTCATAGTAATGTGGCTTATATTGTAGTTGTGGAGGTGACACAATGGTCGATCATAAAATTTCATCGGATTTACTAAGAGGCCATACAGATACGATGATTCTGAAGTTGTTGATGAGTGGCGATAAATATGGCTATGAAATATCGAAATTGATACATTCGAACTCAGGTGGCGAGTATGAACTTAAGGAAGCTACTATGTATTCTAGCCTGAAGAGACTTGAGAACGATGGGGGGATAATCTCCTATTGGGGAGATGAGACCCAAGGCGGAAGAAGGAAATATTACAAGCTCAAGGAAAAAGGGGAACTCATTTATTTAGAAAACAAGAAAAATTGGGAAAATGCCAAGCGCGTATTAGACCAGTTGCTATAAGAAGAAAGGTGGTAAATAGAATGAATGATAAATTAAGCAACTATTTGAACGGAGTATTCTCCTCCTATGAGGGGCTGCAGACGGTCGGGGAATTGAAAGAAGAGTTGTACAAAGATTTACAAGAACGTTTGGAAGATCTCCAAAAACAAGGTTACGACGATGAAACGGCTTATGCCATGACCCTTGACTCTATAGGCGATATTGAAGAGACCATTGCCGATGTAGCAGCGGAGGCAAGAGCATTGCAGCGGATGGTGATGACGAACTTTTCAATGACCAACCTCCCAAACTCTGATTTCAGGGGTGTAACGGTGCATGACGGGAAGTTTGAGAACAGTTCCTTACAAGGGTCGGATTTCAGTGATTCGGATTTGACGGGCAGTTCTTTTAAAAACTGTGATTTGCGAGATGTAAAGTTTGATGGTTCGAATCTAACAAAGTCAAAAATGACAGCGACTGCGCTTAAAGATGCGAGCTTTCAAAACTGTATTCTTGAGCAGACAGATTTAAGCAGTTCGGACTTGCGAGGCGTAAATTTTAATGGCGCTAAACTTACTAGTACAAAAATAGCGAAAATTGATTTTAGATCCACGACTTTTGAAAACTGCGTTTTTGAAGGTACAGATTTTAATTGCTCGGATTTGAGACGTGTCTGCTTCGATAACCAGACGCTCACAGGTGTCATATTTGACAAGGCGGGGTTGGCCGGAGCTTCTTTTAGAAATACCAACCTTCGGAATGTTTCCTTTCGTCACGTTGCCAAAAAAGACATCCTTAGGGCTGATTTTGACGGAGCCACAATGGATAAGCTGACCTACGCTGTATTGAAAGGTGCAGGCGCAAATTTGACCGATGTTACGGTTATTTAGGAGGGATACTAATGGATTGACTGCAATGGAATATTTCCTTGATGGTTTATATGAAAGCCAGAAGAGGAATTGAAAGAAGATTCAGTTTGTAATGCTTTGCTTTATGAACTCTGTAAATTCCTTTACCTCCGTAAATAGCCAATCGGGCTGCAGCGCCAATAGCTCCTCTTGATTGGTTGTCTCGGCCCAAGCGGCAGCTATAACGGGTACCCCAACTTCGCGGGATTCAATAATATCACTTGGAGAATCCCCTACATAGATACTCTCCTCAGGAGCAATACCCAATTGCTTCAATACATTTGTTATAGCCTCTACTTTTCTGGACCCTTGAGGAGATCCGGTTTCAATAAGATCGAAATGGGAATCAATCCCAAACGTTGCTAGTGTAATAGCTGTGCCTCGCGCTCCCTTGCCAGTAACCAGAGCCAGCTGGACATTGTGGCTTTTGGCATAATCCAAAACCTCTACAATTCCAGCAAAAGGTGCAGCACACATCGTATGCAGATTTTGATAATGCAAGAGGAAATTCTCGATCCCCTCATCATAGTATTTAGGAATTAAAGCCTGGATGATTCCTTCTTCGGAAGGCCCAAAGGTAGTTCTGATTTCTTGATCCGTGTACGTTCTGCCTGCCAAGGGTTCAATAGATTTTTTTAAAGCAGCAATTGATAACGGCAACGTATTTCCAATCGTACCATCCAGATCAAATAGGATACATTTCAGCATATACATTCTCCTTTTGTAAATTCATTCACATCCGCTAACAATAAATCTATTTTATTCTTTAATATTTGATTGAACTCATTATCTTGTGTGTTCATTTCAAGTGCGCAACACAGTAGGGTAGCTGTTAAGTGACATGATTCGATAAGCAATTCATCGGCGTTAAAGGGTGCTGGGCCAACGGGAAGAAAAAGTTCCCCCAGATCCATATTCAAAGGTGTGAACCCATAGAGCTTTTGTGTTTCATCCATAAATTGAACGAGTCGCTCTTCTGGATAATTTTTAATAAATTTTAAGGTGATCGTATATTCAGCCATCATCTGTAATACACCATAAGCCTCATCGCAAAAGCCGGAAATGGTCAGAAGCTGCAGTGCAAGCATGGACTTATGAAATCTGGTTATAAAGGTTGCCGATACATGAGACAGCAGGTTTTGCGGAAAGGGTTGTTCCAGCAGATAGCCATCCAATACTCCGACCCAATCGTCATGGATTCTCAACAATTCCTTGTGTTTATTTTTCATTTCGATCTGGACTTCTTCGTTGTACATACTCCTCTCACCTCGATACTAATGTAAATTATGAAACGCCTTCCATGTCAACTTTTTATTTGCTTTTGAAAAAAATATAGGATTATACTGGTGTGACGATTCTTTGGAAGGAAAGGTGACCCTATGGCGAATATTAAAGATATTGCTAAACTTGCGGGTGTATCGGTTACTACGGTGTCACGAGTCATTAACGGTCATCCTTATGTAAGTACGCTAAAAAAAGAAGCTGTCCAACGTGCTATGGAGATGGAGAACTATGAGCGTAATATCAACGCTGTTCATTTAAGCAAAGGGAAAACGAATCTTATCGGTGTCGTAGTCCCTTCCATAAGACGTCCTTATTTCGGGATGGTAGTTGAAGGAATAGCTGATGAGGCTATCAAAGATAATTATAAATTAGTGCTCATTCAGACCAATTATGAGGTGGAACGGGAGATGGATGCGCTAATGATGTTGAAGCTGAAACAAATTGACGCACTCATCATTTGTTCGAAAACAAGCGGTTGGGATGTTGTAGAGGAATATATACAATATGGTCCTATTATTATATTGGAAGACGCTCGCGGCACAAAATTGTCCTCTATATTTATTGACCATTATCAGATCTTTTCCAATGCGTTAGCCTATTTAAGAAGCAAAGGTCACCATAAAATTGGCTATTGCCTAGCAAGACGATCCAGCCCCAACAGCGCACGAAGAGAAGCAGCGTATAGAGATTTCTATACAAATCTGCAGGAAGACTATGATCCGAATTATATTTTTTATGACTGTGTTCATCTGGAAGATGGGGAATGGATTATGCAGCGAATCGTCGGCATGGAGGACCCTCCAACTGCCCTCTTAGTCACCAGTGATCAAGTAGCAGCCGGAATCTTAACGTATTGCCAGGAGAATAACATACGCGTGCCGGAGGATCTAGCCATCGTAGGTTTTGATAACCAGCCTATCGCGAAAGTGTTGCATATCACCACCTTTGAAATTCCGATTGTTGAGATTGGCAGAAAGTTATTTCTCAAAGCAATTGACGGAAGTCATTCCCATGAAGAAATCCCTATTCATTTAATTGAACGTTTAACTGTTTAGATTAAATAAGTGGATTCTGATTTGTAAGACAGGAGGACAGATGAAAAGAAAGCATTTGATTGTTCTAATCCTTATTACCCTACTTATAGGTATAGGGGCCACGGTGAACTATGGGATTTCCGAACATCAGAACAAGCAAGCAGTTAGAAGTCTTGGAATGGATTATGTGCGCAAGGAATATGCAGAAAGTGATCCGTTGAAAGTCACAGCGACGTGCAAGCCATTATTTGGAGGGAGCGGTTACCAGGTTGTACTCAAAAACTCCCAGGGGGAAGCGTATTATGTCATTATTATGCTCGGACCGGAGCGTAACTTAATTTCTGTGGATGATCTGACGGAAGATGTCCGTCAAGGGACATCGGTATTTCCATGCAGTCCATAATCTCCTCAAAGATTCGGATAGGTTTCTTTCAGAAAGGTTATGGATTGGTTTATTAACGCAGCTAAGACACCGACATTAATATCTGCTACCTTATTGATGTAGACACATGCTTTTGCTGCGGTATGTTTTCCCAGAGCTTGCAATAATGCCTCACGACCTGGATCTCCAGTCGCAAAATATAGGCTTATCTTAGCTTTGCGGGGTGAATACCCAACTAGAGGTGCATCACCTTCATGACCAGAAGCATATTTATAGTGATAGATTCCGAATCCAATAATACTGGGTCCCCACATCTTCGCCGGGTAACCCGTCGTTTCCGTGAATATATCTAACAATCTATAAGCGTCTTCACGTTTTTTTGGATTTTCAACATTTTCAATAAACTCAATAACACTGTTGTCGGTTTGTTTTGTTTTCTGTTCATACATCGCAAGCAACGCTCCTTTCCCTATCATCAATATTATAGAGTCAATTATAGAACTTACCTAATTTGCTTTCCAACTATATAAAGGTTATAGTAGATAAATGAAGTCCTTAATAGGGGTGAACAATGAAATATTCAAAAGCAACAAATTACGCACTACATATCATGCTCTATCTGGTAGCCGCTGCGCCCGACAAGCCTGTGGGTGTGCAGTCCCTTGCGGAACACCAGAGAGTTTCTCCCACTTATCTGTCTAAGATCCTGACCAAGCTGGTGAAGGCAGGATTAATTGAATCAGCGTCTGGCGCAAATGGCGGTTATCGGCTCAAACGGAACAAAGAAGAGATTTCGTTTCTGGATATTATCCATGCTATTGAAGGTACGACATCGCTGTTTCAGTGCTCTCCTGATCATCCCAGCGAGTGTCTGATCCAGCAGGAAATGGTCCGCGCCGAGCAGCAGATGGAGCAGTACCTGAGCAACAAAAAAATATCCGAGCTTGCCGGAAAAATAACAGCGGTTTAATAAAGCCATTGTTATTTTTCTGACTTAATTATAGATATCATGAGACTATTAAGTCTATAAAGGCTTTGGGAATACAGAATGCGAAAGGGATGGATAAGAATGATAAATGAATTATTTAATGCAGCGATTTGGGAGAAGGCTTGGAAGGAAGATCCTACCGCAATGGGCAATAAGATGAAGAAAATGGGGATGGACACCACCCAATTTGATCATAAGGCGGTAGCTTTTAACAAAGAGGTGTTCAGTGAAGGTGGAAGACAGCGGAGTGAGCGGATCATCGGCTGGCTGGAAGGCCAGGGAGTAGATTTCAAAGGGATCTCCGTTCTTGATGTGGGCGCAGCCTCAGGCGGATTCACGGTGCCTTTTGCCGAAAGAGGCGCTAGGGTTACTGCTGTAGAGCCTAACATTCCTCTAGGGGATCTGTTCTTGGAAAATACAAAACAGTTCAATCAGGAACAGGTAGAGCTGGTGCGTGAACCTTTTGAGCATATAGATATTGCCGCCAGGGGCTGGACCAATGCTTTCGATCTCGTATTTGTATCCATGTGTCCAGTAGTTGTCGATTGGGCTAGTGTGGAGAGGGTACTCAGTACCGCGCGCAAATTTTGCTATATCAGTGGTATTGCCGGAAGAATGGAGCACGGTCTGGTGAATGAACTTCTACCATTGCTAACTGGCCGGGAACTGCACGCGGCGAGCTCGGATATGGCCTATTTGAACCATTTGCTCTATCTGAAAGGTTATTCATTTGAGTCGCTGATCACCCAGGAAATGAAGAGCGCCGAGTTTACCATTGAAGCGGCTATCGATGAGGCGATGCAAGGATTGATGCCGCATGACGTAACCTCAGATGAGACTTCTCGGAAGATCGTGTCAGATTATTTGCACAGCACTTACCCAGACAATAAGGTGGTCATCCGCCAGGGCGGACGTTTCGGCAAGGTGATGATCCGGTTGCAGGAGCAGAACATGTATAGTAGGGCAGCAGCTGTTAAAGGTGCAATCTGAAGGGGCGGCCGTGAGGCCGCTCTTTTTTGTTGATAACTAAAGATAAAAGATATATAGTATATTTAGAAAAGCCGATAGTTAGGATGAATGAAAATGGCATACTCTACAGCCTTATCGCAAGGAATTTCCATATTACTCTATATTCATGGACTCATGGAGGAGGATTGTTATAACTATTTATCTACCAAATTGATTTCTGAGCAGTTAAATATTCCTGCACCAACAACGGTTAAAGTCATCCGAAACTTGAATAATGCTAAACTGACTATTGCCAAAGAAGGAGCTAAGGGAGGTATTTTACTGGCAAGGCCTTTATCAGAAATCACCATATTGGATGTTTTTCTGGCGGTTGAACCTGGTAATGCTTTGTTCAAACTCCATACAAATGTAACCCTCCAAGGTAAAGAAGTCGACGAAGTCAAACAAAGGATCACTGACAGTTTACAAGCAGCAGAGAGGGCTATGCAGAATCATTTAAAAGAAGTAAGGTTAACCGATTTATTGAAATAAGAAAAGGTTAACCTTTTTTTTGGAATAACTATATATAATATATATTTAGAATATTTCGTATATGGTGATATAAAATTGAAACAAAGGGGCAGTAAAATGAATTTAGAAACTAGAGTAGTGGAAGCAATTAATGGCGTCAGAGTTCCCCAATTGGGCTTTGGAGTTTACAAAATAACGAAAGAGGAAGAGTTCAAAACAGCGATCAGTGAGGCTATTCGAATAGGCTACCGGCATTTTGATACCGCTAGAATTTATGGGAATGAGAAGGCTTTAGGAAGAGAAATTCAAAATAGTCGAATCCCTCGTGAACAATTTTTTATCACATCTAAAGTCTGGAATACGGATCATGGTTATAAAGCTACCAAGAAGGCCTTTGAACAAACGGCTCACAAACTGAATGTAGATTATCTTGATATGTACCTGATCCATTTCGCCTCACCTAACTATATAGAAACGTGGAAGGCCATGGAGGAATTATATTTAGAAGGGAAAATCAAAGTGATTGGCGTTGCGAATTTTGAGATTCAGCATCTGGAAGAATTAATGAAACACGCCAAGATACCACCGATGATCAATCAGATTGAGACTCATCCCGAGTTTCCGCAAAATGATCTGCACGACTATCTCCAAGAACATCAGATTTTGCACGAGGCCTGGGGCCCACTGGGTCAAGGAAATAAAGCGCTACTCCAGCATCCAGAATTGAAAAAAATCGCCGAGCATCATCATAAAACGGTGGCTCAAGTTATTTTACGATGGCACTTGGAACGGGGAGTAATCATTATTCCCAAATCAGCAAATCCCAAAAGAATGAATGAAAATAGTCAGATCTTTGACTTTGAACTGACTGGTGACGAGATGGAGAAGATCGGCCAGCTAAATACGGGCAAAAGATATTCGATTAATCCAACGGGGTATATTATTAATCCAATGTATAACAAGTTGATGAAAATATTCATTTAAGAAAATTGGTTAATAGTTTCGTGAAAAGAAGGGAGTGAGTGAATGGATATAGAAAATAAGGGAGTAGAATACGCCACAAGGAGGTAACCACTTGTTTCATCCAGTGAGTCTCTTGATCCCGCTTATGATATTGTTGCCTAATCTTATTTTCTTTAGATTAGAGCCACAGAATATGCCCAGTGAAAACAATAAAACCTCGATCTTTACTGTAGCAGAAGGCATTGGGAGATTTGGAGTGATCCTGGTGCCTCTATTTTTCTCCATACATATCCAAACTACCTTCGAAATCATCTCACTGATGGTGATGTTACTATCTCTTACTGCCTACTATTTTGGCTGGGTAAGATATTTTCGGAATAATAGGCAGTATAAGCTGCTGTTTTCTCCTCTACTGGGTGTTCCGGTGCCTTTAGCGATTAGTCCATCCCTGTATTTTCTGTTTGCCGCAGTGGTTATGCACTCCTTCTATTTCTTTATCTTCAGCATGATATTTGCAGCAGGACATATTCCAAACAGTCTAATTGACTATAATCGGAGTGAAAAGTAATGTTATTTTGTAATGAATTTTTTTTGCAAAGCCTTTATATCTTGAAGTGGAGGTAGTCTAAATAGACGCCGGTATTCTCGGTTAAATTGTGAGGGGCTTTCATAACCTATTTCCAAAGCGGCAGACGTAACATCTATAGAACCGCTTAGCATGAGGCGTCTTACTTCTTGAAGGCGGAGTTGCTTCTGATATTGTAAAGGACCCATTGTCGTTATAGCCTTGAACTTATGATGTAGTGCCGAGACGCTCATATTGTTTGATTTTGCCAGTTCCTGTGCGGTAAATGATCTAGGCCGTGTCTGGAAACTACTGCCTTGACCTATTTTTATACTGATATGAAACCATATTCAACTATTATTATCGTAACCCATGATAGCAAAATAATTAGTTTTGCTGACCATATAATTAACTTAGATAAGACAACATTGGAGGCGGCTAGTAATGATGAAGTACAATATTGTGCTTTATAGTATCGTTGGCTTAATTGCAATTACTCTTCTAAGCAACATTATTGCTTATCCCTTTTTGCCTGACCAAGTAGGCATTCATCAGTCAGCAGGTGAAATGGATAATTACGTATCAAAATTAGTATTTGTGTGTCTATTGCCCGCGGCTCAAATCATTGCATCAATTATTACGAAGATGACGGAAAAATCAACGTTTACCCTTGTTATATTAAATGT
Organism: Paenibacillus monticola; assembly: GCF_009664975.1. GTDB lineage: Bacteria > Bacillota > Bacilli > Paenibacillales > Paenibacillaceae > Paenibacillus_AQ > Paenibacillus_AQ monticola. The sequence goes on along the minus strand of NZ_WJXB01000023.1, from coordinate 47,911 downwards.
TGCCATCGTACTTGTTAATGCCTTTCTAATCTATATAAATGTCTAATGTTCACAATGCCATATAGATAGGGGTGAAACATGAGAAAAATATTACAGTGAATCAAAATTATAATTAAAAAATTAGTAGGAATCCCATCTGTCGGGTATTGAAATCCTAACCTCATCCTACATTACAGTTCTCAACTTGATGACAAGGTGAGGGCTGTTTACTTTTTTTTCTATTCTAGCTTAGAATATAAGAAGATCAGTTGTATTTTATGATAGATGGAGGAATTAGGCTGTGCAATTAACTGTTGGTGAAATCCGTGAGATTAATCGTTATCCGGTGAAGTCATTCGCGGGAGAGCAATTGGAAACTTGTTTTATTGAACCGTATGGAATGCTTGGCGACCGATTTTGCACCTTTTACGATGAGACAAAAAAGGACTGGTGGCGCTATATTACGGCAAGGAATATTCCGAACATGCTTACTTATCAAGCGCAATTCATCAATGGAGAAATCCTCGTAACGGCAGCGGATGGACGAACTTTTGGCTGGGATACTGATTTATTGGAAGAAATGCAGAGCCAAACTTCAACTCACCTCTCTATGTCCGGTATTAAAGATCCCCACCCAGAGCATCCGCAGCTGTTATCGGTTGAAGGGGCCAGTATTCTGCTTATTTCGGATGCCAGTTTAGCCAAACTTGAAGCTCAGTGGGGCAAGACACTAGATCAACGCCGGTTTCGTGGGAATTTCGTTGTGGCCTTGAACGATGCTTCGTTAGTCGAAGGTGATTGGATTGGACGACAGCTTCACATAGGCAATGTGCAACTGCAGGTGGATAGTTATTGCGAGAGATGCGTTGTTATAACGATGGACCCCGACAGTCTGGAGAAGGACCCTTCATTGTTGAAAATAGTGAACCAGGAGTATGGGCTACACTTCGGCGTCTATGCGTCAGTCGTTAAGACTGGACAAATCAAAATCGGAGACAAAGTGGAGTTAGTTTAAGTGCTAACGGAAGCAATAAGAACCAGAGTCCTAGTATAGGATACATCTACAGGCTGATCCATAAGGGTCAGCTTTTTGTTTTAATAAGAAGCGTGAAGGAATGATAACGACCGGTGAACAGGCACGATGAAGGAAGGGCGTGTTTATATTCAGTTTAAATAAGTCAGTTATCATGCTCATATATTCAGTTGTCTAGGAGGAATAGCGAATGAATCAAGATGTAAGAACAAAAAAAGCGCCTAACTATGGTGAGTTGGCCATCGAGGCACAAGGGCTCGTCAAAATCTATGGAAACAACCGTGCGGTTGATGGTGTAGATCTCAATGTGGGTACCGGTATGATCTATGGTGTGCTGGGTCCGAATGGAGCAGGGAAGACTACGGCAATCCGTATGCTGGCAACCTTATTGCGACCGGATGCAGGTTCGGCACGTGTCTTTGGACATGATGTGGTAAAGGAACCGCATATCGTGCGTCAATTGATCGGAGTAACTGGCCAGTACGCGTCAGTCGATGAGGCACTCAGTGCAACCGAGAATTTGATCATCTTCTCTCGATTGCTTGGACTGGGGCGTGCGGAGGCTCGGAAAAAGGCAGCGGATCTGCTAGAGGAATTTGGTCTGACAGAAGCTGCAAAACGTCCACTCAAGAATTTCTCTGGCGGTATGCGCCGTCGACTGGATTTGGCAGCAAGTCTTATTGCACAGCCGCCGCTCATTTTTCTGGACGAACCAACAACCGGACTAGATCCACGCACACGGAATCAAATGTGGGATACGATCCGGCGCTTAGTGAAAACAGGTTCAACCGTATTGTTAACCACGCAGTACCTTGAAGAGGCTGATCAACTGGCTGACCGGATTGCGGTTATTGATCAGGGGCGGGTTGTCGCCGAAGGCACCGTGGATGATCTGAAAGCATCTGTAGGTACTTCATCGTTGCATTTAAGAGTTCAAAATCCGCAGGACATCGAGCAGGCCCGTCAGACCGTTGAACAAGTACTCAAGGTACAGTCCAATATATCGGCTGGAGCCGGAAAGATTACTGCACCAATGGGGAATATTGACCGAGTTACCGACCTGTTGATTGCTCTCCGCGAAGCGGCTATTCCCTTGGCTGAGATGAGTGTGCAGAAACCAACGCTTGACGAAGTATTTTTGACCCTCACGGGTCACGGTGTTCAAGAAGACGAGCTGCTTTCGTCCAGTGAATCGAACAATGTAGAGGGGGTAAGAGTATGAGTACTTTAATAAAGCCAGGTGTTGACCGTCAATTAAAAAATCATACGAGTTTCGGCCAATCGGTTCGCAACTCCTTGACGATGGCCTATCGGGGTCTGCTGAAAATTCGCCGTACACCGGAGCAACTGTTTGACGTCACGCTCCAACCGATTATTTTTACCCTGATGTTCACCTATATCTTTGGCGGGGCCATCTCTGGAGACGTGGTGAGTTATTTGCCTGTCATCATTCCCGGTATCCTCGTTCAGACCGTGATTACAACCTCAATCGTCACTGGGGTTCAATTGCGCGAGGATATGGAAAAGGGTGTGTTTGATCGCTTCAAGTCACTGCCGATCTCGCGAATTGCTCCGCTCGCAGGGGCATTGCTCGCAGACACCATCCGGTATACAATCGCCACTGTGCTTACCTTCATCATGGGGTATATCATGGGTTTTCGTCCTGAAGGGGGCATTGGTTATGTCGCAATCGCTGCGCTTCTCGTAATCTTCTGTTCTTGGGCAATCAGTTGGATCTTTGCCTTCTTTGGTGTGATTGCTCGGACGGCTTCAAGTGTACAAGGGATATCAATGATTGTGCTATTTCCGCTCACCTTTCTCTCTAATGCTTTTGTGCCAGTCGATACTATGCCCAATTGGCTCCAGTGGTTCGTGAACGCTAATCCGATTTCGCATCTTGTCAGCGCCGTCCGACTTCTTGTCAACTCTGGGACCGTAGGCAGTGATCTTGTCTATTCCCTCGTTGGCGCTGCAGTCATTGTAGCGATCTTCGCACCGATCACGGTACGCGCTTATATGCGTCGCACCTAAATAAGAGGAACTGGACATTAGGGTTCTCAATCTTAATCTCTAAAGACGTTAACGGATGTTATACATCTGGTTAACGTCTTTTTTGTTGAAAATCAAGAGTTAGCTTCATGTATAATTTTCCATATTATAGTATAATGAGGCTATAATACATAGCTTGGAGGGTCATTAATGATAAATATGGATAAGATCTATCTCATTACCGATATTCCCGGGTATTCACCACAAATTAGCCGTTTGCTATCTATGATGAATTACGCAAGACATACAACGATCGAATCTTCAAAAGATCTAACTATTGAGCAACTTGATTATTTGCTTGATCCACACAGCAATTCAATTGGTGCATTATTATTACACTTTGCAGCTGTAGAATACGCTTATCAAGCCGCAACATTTGAGGGGAGAGACTTATCAGAAGAAGAGTTGTTGATCTGGGGACCCGCGTTAAGCTTGGGGGAAGAAGGGCGAGTGAAAATTAGAGGTAATGATTTGAATTATTACATAGATCAATTAAATACAGTAAGACTTAGAACTTTTGAATTATTTCAGTCCGTAAATGACGATTGGTTGAATAAAGAAGAACCGTTCTGGTATGACAAACCTGCTAATTATTATTTTATGTGGTATCACGTATTTGAAGATGAAATAAACCACAGAGGTCAGATCAGAATGATAAGGAAAAGATTAAAGGTATAGTAATAATACCTGTCATGGACTACGGTAAAATCTATGAATATTACTTAGGAGACTTGAAATGTTAAAGAAGATACTGGGTTGGCTCAAACCGATCGACAAAAATATTTATCCCAAAAAGTCTACCGCTAAGCCTGTTTCAACGAAATCCATATCGCCTAAGAAAAGAACCATTGAATCAAATAGAATCAATATTCAGTTAGATCAGCTGTCCAAAGATACCAAATACATCAGTGATATTATGATCTTGAACAAGTTTTGTCTGAATTCTCTGATCTCCTGTATATTTCACTAGTCTCATTCACCATGCGTTGTCGCTTTAGTATTGATCCGGAATTACGGAAAATTGAGTCAAATGAGCTTATCGTATATGATACTGAACTTTCCGAGTTTATTAGCCGCAAGATAACTCGTATTCGTGCAACCTCCGACAGAATATTAGAAAGATAAAAGAATCCAAATGAGTTGTATCAAGTTATCTCCAACCCTAAAACAAAGTCGCCTCCAACATCACTATTTCAGTAGAGATGTTGGAAGCGTCTTTTTGTTTGCCTTAGAACTGGAGCACAACCATCTGATGGCAAATCCATGACGGAACCGTATAGCTTACGGTTCCGTTTTCCTGCTGGAAGGGAAGTGGAGTCCGCTGCGGAGCTAGATATACCTCACGTACCGGATCGGTTGCGGAGAGGGTAATCATGATGTCTGTAAGCGCAGGTAAATCTTCAATGACCTCTATATTTTGCCCTCTGCGAACTGGAGAGGCATACAGCAAATGGTTGATCCAGCGGCTATCTGTGCTCTGCACCTGTAGGGTAGTAATGCCCTGCGCTGGCAGGTTGGTGAGTAACGATTTCTGTCCTAGCAGACGATCCAGCGCGTAAACAACAATTTCCTTAACGGGAAGGCTTCCCTTCAACGCATAATCCTCAAACATATTCCAAGCCAGATAGATGCCGTCCGGGCCTTCTGTCATGCCGGGTCCCGCATCTTGCAAATCTGACGGCGTGTGCTGATGCGAGCAAAAGGTAAACAGATCGCGGTTGAAATAAGGATTTTCCCTGCTGCCAAGCTGTTTGCTGCCAGGCTTTAGTGATATGTTCTGGCCTTCCGCATAGATGACGAAGGAAGAGGTGTGCAGCGAAGGTAGTTCGAACGCTGGTTTGAAATAAGAAGGCTTGAAGGGGGAGACTCCTTGCCGCTCTGCACCAAAGTCCAATGCAAAACATGTTCCATCCGGCGAAAGTCCAGATCGGCCGGTGGCCAGCAGCTTGCCTCCCTTGGCAAGAAAAGCCGCCAGCTTTGTTTGGAGTGACCCAGTTATGAGGATGGCATCTGGCAGGATGATCACTTTGTATTTGTCCCAATCGGCCTCCGTATCCACGACATCAAAGAGATAGTGGCCTTCCAGCAAAATCCTTACAGCTCCGGTATCTGAATGGTTGTCTCCTTCAAGCGGTTTACTGCCAGGTGCATGACCAGCGGCTTCGAGGGATAACAGCGCGATATCGGCGATGGCGGTTGTATTCTGGCACCATTCTTCTTTCGCTTCCACTTCTCGGTAGGCTTCGCCAATCAATGCATAGGTGGCCGGGTCCATGAATCCGGTGGGGTGCAACTGATCCCCGATGGAGCAGCGTGCTCCGTTCGCCAGACTCAGCGCCGCTTCGTACCGTAGTGCGTTAGGATGTTTGTAGCCGCCAAATTCACCCCATGAAGTATGGAATTTACCGGTCATCCCCAGAAAATCCATGCCCAGCGTTTGGGCATAACGAGCCGAAAGTGGAAAATGATCGTACCCCCAGCCGCCGGTCGGCAGCGATTCTAGTTCCAAATGTGTGTTGACACGGGCAAGATCGCGCCGACCGCGATCCACATGGCTGCTGTTGTGGAATATCGGCAGACCGGGCTTGATGGCATGAACGGTTTCATTTATTTTTTGGGTATAGTTAAAATAAGTTTCCTCCCATAGAGCCTTCATATCCTCTCGGTTACGCGGATCGGAGCCTCTCTTCCGAATCTCGGCAACGCAATACTGGCAGTAGCATTCACAAACGCCTACGATATCGAGAAAGATGCCGTCTGCATTGTAGTGAGTGACTACTTCCTGCACTTGGGCGCTGAGGACATCCAGATATGGGGTGTTCATGCAGAATTGATGGTAGCCGGGCCTCATGAAATCGGACACCCAGCTGATTTGCTCGTGCGGATCGCGAATAAGCCACAGTGGAAATTTACGGGCTAGCTTCTCGTCCAGTCCCGCGGACAAATAGACAGGTGTCTTGACGCCAATTTCGTGTGCGGCCTCAATTTGTGCGCCGAGCAGGTCGAAAGACAGGTGCGGATGTTGTGCATTGGCGGTTGTCGGGTGATAAGCCCATCCGTGATGGCATTTCGCGAAAACCGTGATGGAATCGACGTGTCCTACTTTAAGCATTTCCTGAAACTGCTGTTTGGAAAAATGACTGCCGACATCTTCAATCGCTTCAGAAGTGTGAAAGTCGAGATGGATCTGACGAAATTTCATGCTTAATATCCCCCTGTATTATAGATTGGAATCATATGATATCTACTACAGTAATCGATCCGTATCCTTGATACATCTGACAATTCCGACTTCATATAGTACAATATCTACATAATTCTCGGAGGGTGATATAATGCTCGTAATTGAACTGCAGGTTCCACCATTTCCTTTGCTGGCAACGATTGGTCAGACGTTGTGGCAGCCGGGAGTAGTGCACGCAAGACGCAGGTTTGAAGTATTTGATATGATCTTTTGCTCCAAGGGGACATTATATATGGAGGAGGAAAATGTTAAATACGAGTTGCAAGAGGGGATGGTGCTGGTCCTTGAACCTGGGAAAATGCATCACGGCTATCGGCTAACCGAGGTGGAGACGGAGGTTTACTGGATTCATTTTCAATACCCGACCTCCTCGAAGCCTCTGCTGGTAGAGAAGAACAACTGGCCGCAAATTTTGCAGCAGAGGACCGATCAAGACACGGAGCCTCATCCCGCCGCGATTGATATTCCGAAATTTGCGACCATAGATTTACGGACGCTTATGCCCTTGTTCGCTGAAATGCTTGAGCTGCACCAGGTACTTACGCAGTATCGATCCTTTGAACTGCAAATGTTGTTTGGTAAACTACTTTTGCAGTTGCAGCAGGGTATGAAGAGAAGCAGTCCGCAAGCTCGTTCTTATTATCTTGGCGAGCAGGTAGCCACCTATTTGGCCGGACGCTTGGAGTTGCCGTTTGACTCCGGGCAATTGGAGCATGATTTGCATTACCATTTTGATTATTTGGCGCGGTGTTTGAAGCAATATTCGGGAATGAGTCCGCTACAATACAGACATCATTTGCAGATTGAGCGGGCCAAACGGCTATTGGCGCATTCGGAGCTTCCGCTAATCCAGATTGGAGAACAATGCGGATTTCCGGACAACAACTATTTCATGCGTATGTTTAAGCGCCAAACCTCACTTACACCCGGCGAATACCGCAAACAGTATCAGCTGTTTCGGCTGGATTAGGAATCTTCCACAAGAAATACAATCCGTTTGATTTGGCATGTTATCTCCATGGTGTTACAGCTTGGGGGTCTTGCTTATCCGACGTATTTTCTCCTCTTCCTGATTTCACTTTCAGGACTGGACAGAAACCAGGGTTCGCTGAACATAATTGTTGGGTGAATTCCGGATCCAGCTGGGAGAGCTCGGCGAAATAGCTTCCGATAATGTGATTGAGATCTAGGGCTCCATTTTGGAAAGGCAGTGCTGAGAGCGTTTGGACATGACTGTAATAGTACTTTTTGTCCCGCTTGGGCAGCTTGGAGATGGACGGTGGAGCATGGGTTATGACGTCAAAGAGATTCGCAATACGGTAGCTGTTCGGGACATACTTTGCAAAAGCCTTCGCAAAAGCCGGATCACCTACACGGGGAGATCCAAATGTAAATTGGTTGGGTGAGCTGTAGGCAGTATTGGCTGCAATATCAATAGCGCATAATGTCGCGAGTGCTGCACCAAGACTGTGACCTGTGATGTATAATGTCTTATCGGCTGACAGGCTGGCCAGTGCGGAGATTATCCCGTTACGGGCTGAAGCATAGATATCTGTGAAGCCACGATGTGTAAGACAGTCTTCCTTAATATATTTGAACCTCTTTTGCGAGGCGATAGTGTCAGAAATCCAATTGGTCGCTGAGCTGGTTCCTCGAAAAGCAATAATAATCACTTGCGGAGATTCAATAATAAACCCGAAACGCTCCCATGTTATGGATTTTGCTTGAATGGTATGACTGACCGAATAATGTAATGGAACGACGAACGAACCGTCCGCATTAGCAAATTGGGCGTAGGTCTGTCCGCAAATTGCAGCCAGAAAGATCGCCCACTCTTCATAACCCTTGATGTTACCCACCTGAATCCCGCCCTTCTTTCCTACCTTATTTATGATAAGAACCTGGGATTGGTGCTTGTTGATGAAACGAAACGTCCGATTTCAGGATATTATCTTCTTACTCTGTATCCCTTTGAAAACAATCTACAACTCTGGTAATCTTATAAAGTTGGGAGGATAAATGATGAGTAAAGGTGCATTTTCTAAAATCTCTTTGATTGTTCCCCTTATATTGATTGCCTTAGCAGGTATATTTGTCTCTGGTATAAGTGAGAGCAGCACATCAGCGTTCAAACCAGGTACGATCTACTCACGTAATTCAGCAGGAGAGCAAGTCATTGCCTATAATGCCGGTCATACCTATGCGCTCGATAAGAATGGTCATGTCATTATTTCGTATAACAATGGTAAATCTAAGGTTAAAGCTCCGTTGATCTTGTATCCAGCCAGCGGAAACGAAGAGTCGGGAATGACTATTAGTGAAACAGGATTTTATATTTCTCCTGAGAAAACAGCAATAACTTATGGAGGCTTTAATGGGAATCCGGTCGAGGTGCTTATCTCCAATGACAAGGGGAAATCATGGAGTACCTATCAAGTGACAAAGCAACTCATAGGCACCACCAAAAACATCGGGTTCACCACCAGAAATGACGGCTGGATTGTTCTTAGCAGGTTCAACGGAATGGGCAGTGAAAATCATTATATCTATGAAACAAGGGATGGCGGAAAGTCCTGGAGTGAAGTAAAAGGGAACGCTAATGAGGTTTACGCTAGAGTATTAACTGGCGCAGGCTACGCCAACGATAAAATTGGGTTTATGGGCTTCAGATATGAAACCGACTTCCAACCAGCGATTTGCTGGACACAGGACGGAGGTAAGACCTGGACCAAGCTTCATATAAAGGGGCTCACTGGTTTTGCCTCTTATAGCATGACCCCACTGTCACCTGTATTTGATGGAGCCAACGGACGGTTTCCAATTCAACTTAGCCAGGATGGCGCGAGTAACGTAGTCGAAACCATTTATTTGACTAGTAACAACTACGGTAAGACGTGGAGGTACGATAAGGCTGACGATATGTTTGGAAAATAACCTGAACGATAAGTATGAAAATGATTATATGAAATGTACATAGCTTTGGGGGCGAAGAAAATGGTTGAGGAAACGATTAAGCTAAATGATGTAGGGATTAATGTAAGGTACTCGCTAGATTCCAAGCCAGTTGTTTTATTTCTTCATTTTAGTGGCGGGAATTTGAACATGTGGTCAGGAATCATCCCGCAATTTGCACAGGAATACAGTATTGTTGCTCCTGATTTTCGAGGACATGGCAAGTCTGACAAGCCCGAAACTGGATATCACATCGATGATATGGCTAATGATATTTATTTGTTATTGCAGCGATTAAACGTAAATCACTGTCATATCGTAGGTAGTTCGATGGGGGCTGAGGTGGGTCTTAGTTTAGCTGCGTCACATCCAGAGCTCGTCCTATCCCTTATATGTGAGGGCGCTTTATATAATGAGTTTGGAGAACATGGGTTATTTAAGGGTACAGAGGAAGAAATTGAACATGAAAAAGAAGGCCTTCGGGCTCAATTAGCTGAAAGGAATGAACGTGTATTTGCAACTAAAGAAGAGTATATCGAGGAAGAACGAGCAAAATTAACAGAGCAAGGATTATGGAATGAATATTTCTTGGCCTTTTTTGAAAGCAATCTACAACAGATGCCAAACGGTAATTATACTTATTGTTATTTAAACCGCGTCAGAACAGAATATATTCAAAAGTACTGGGATGTGAAGTTTGAGCAATATTACAAAAAAGTACAATGTCCTATTTTATTTCTTCCTAGCGAAGAGGAGTGGGGGGATGAGGAAATTAGAAGTATTCTACATACGTTCACTACTCTATTAGATTTATATGAAATTGAGCATATAGAAAACTCCATCCATGCTTATGTCTGGATGCAGCTTCCGATTACAGCAGGGAAAGTAGCAGTAAGCTTTATAAGTAAACATGCTGAATCAAACCTATAATAGTGTTTGAAATAATAGAGAAGTTGGAGTGATTAACTTGGATATTATATTAGATGATTTAACTGGACCGGAAGTGGTTGCACTAATCGGGGAACATCTTCAGGGTATGGCCCTTCATTCGCCGCCAGAAAGTATACATGCTCTAAATCTTGATGAATTAAAAAAACCGGAAATTACATTCTGGAGTGCATGGGAGAAAGGAGAATTAGTCGGTTGCGGGGCGCTTAAGGAACTTGATCGTCAACATGGAGAGATAAAATCAATGCGAACATCTTCCGCACATCTGAGAAAAGGAGTGGCAAGACGAATCCTTGAACACATTATTGCAGAAGCCAAGCGACGTGGCTATCAGCGGCTAAGTCTGGAAACGGGCTCAATGGATGCTTTCGAGCCAGCCAAAAGATTATATGCAAGTTTTGGGTTTCAGTATGGTAAGCCGTTTTCAGATTACACTGAGGACCCCAATAGTGTATTTATGACAAAGGAATTATAAGATCGTTTTTCATAAACGTTAAAAGACAACAGCACGTTAAAAGGGCATCTGCGACCAGATGCCCTTTTTTTATATATAAATAAATTGCTCTCAAATAAGCATTATGGTATGATTAGAACACTGTCAATATTTTTGGCAGAAAAAAATAAAGATATTAATCTATATCTCTACTTTAAATTTACCACAGGTAGTTCGGGTTGTCAAATTTTTTCTCGGATTTGAATGAAGAGGAGTGTGTTCAGAAGATGATGAACTTAAATGATTGGCAGCAAGAGCAGGAGCGGCTGGATTTGATTAGAGAAAAGTTGCGATTGAGAATCATCGAGCTGGAGCCTGAGGTGGAGCAACTGAGTGTTCAGGCAGTGGACATTCGAAAACGATTTTGGGAAGAAGTTACGGTCAATACGAGTACTGAGGAAGATTTCGAAGAGACCTTTTTTACAATCAATCAGCAGACCGCAGTGTTGTCGGAACGGGAACGTAGCCACCAACGGCTGTTAAAGCAATGGAAAAGTATGAATCGACTGCTGCCGTCTCCCTATTTTGGGCGCATCGACTTTCAAGAGGATGACCAAGGATTCAGCGAGCAAGTTTATATCGGTGTGTCCTCATTCGTCGATGTAGACGGTATAAACTTCCTAGTGTACGACTGGCGTACACCTATAGCGAGTCTGTATTATGATTATTCTCCTGGGGAGGTCTCTTATGAAACGCCTGGAGGACCTATCGCGGGTACGATGAAGCTGAAGCGGCAGTACCAGATTCGCGACGGACAGCTCCGGAATTTATTCGACTCGAGCGTAACGATCGGCGATGAACTATTGCAACAGGTGCTCGGTAAGGGCGCTGATGCACAGATGAAGAGCATTGTGTCGACTATCCAAAAGGAGCAGAACGCGATTATCCGTAATGACAAAAGCCGGATGCTCATTGTGCAGGGGGCAGCTGGAAGTGGGAAGACCTCTGCGGCACTACAGCGGGTAGCGTATTTGCTGTATAAACACCGCGCGAGACTTAAAGCCAACCAAATCGTACTTTTTTCGCCTAATCCGCTGTTTAACAGCTACGTCTCTACAGTCCTACCCGAACTTGGCGAGGAAAATATGCAGCAGACGACCTTCCAAGAATATCTTGAAAATTGGCTTGGGATTTCGTTACATCTTGAGGACCCTTTCGATCAGCTCGAATATGTGCTAACAGAAGAAGCAACACCAGGATATGCTTCCCGGATGAATGGGATTGAATATAAGTCGTCGGAGGTTTTCCTTCAAGCTCTCCAAAGCTATGCATTGTGGCTAGAGCGGGAAGGAATGCAATTCAACAAGATCCAGTTTCGGGACCGTGATTTAATCACCGCTCAGCAAATGAAATCGCAATTCTATAGCTACGACGCCTCCACCCGCCTGGTCAATCGTGTCGTTCTGCTGCAAGAGTGGCTGCTGCGAGAGCTGGCAATACTGGAACGCAAGGAGCAGGAGGCGGATTGGGTTCAGGAGGAACTGGGCTATCTCGACAAGGATCAATACGATGAGGCGTTTAACGTGCTGCACAAAGAGCAGGGAGTTTTTGATTTTGCCGAAAAGTATGCCAAAGCCTACGAGATGATGCGCAAAAAGCTCCGGCGAGACGAGAGCGACTTCGACTTTGGCCAGCAAGTGGAAGAACTGCTGCGCCGCTCGATCGTGAAAGAGTATTTCGAACCGTTGAGACAGAGTATAAAACAGTTGCTGTTTATAGATATGCTTGGGCTGTATACCCAGCTGTTCAGTGAGGGAGCCGCTTATCGACAAATGACGAATGCAGCTGAAGTACCCGAGCATTGGCCGCAAATCTGCGAACAAACCAAGGAGAAGCTGAGTCGGCTCGAACTTTTTTATGAGGATGCAACACCTTGTGTCTATTTAAAAGAACTGATTGAGGGCGCTCGGACGAACACGCAAGTACGCCATGTATTCGTTGATGAGGGTCAGGATTATTCGATGTTTCAATATGAGTATCTTAAAAGGCTGTTTCCCCGTGCTAGCATGACCGTACTCGGCGATTTCGGCCAGGCGATCTTCACGCAGGCAACGAATTTGCAGGAGGCGGATTCACCACTGATTCGACTATACGGCGAAGCTGATACGAGTCAGTTCTTGCTTGTCCGCAGTTATCGTTCAACCCGCGAGATCGTGGAGTTCACGAAATCGCTGCTACCAAGCGGGGAGGGGATCGTGCCCTTCAATAGAAGCGGCAGGAAGCCACTTCTATTGAAGGCAAGCAGCAACGAGGAACGGGTGGAACGATTGGCAGCAGATCTGGCGGCGCTTCAGACTGAAGGTTTTGCTTCCATCGCCGTCATTACGAAGACCGCGACCGAGAGCAGCGCTGTCTATGCGGATTTAGCAGCTCTAGGCTGCCCATCGCTGCGACTTATCACGAAGGAGACGCCGACTTTCGAGAAGGGAACGCTGGTTATTCCCGCGTATCTCGCTAAGGGCGTGGAATTCGACGCCGTGCTGATCTACGATGCTTCTTCGCAGACCTATCATCGGGAAAGTGAACGCAAGCTTTTTTATACAGCATGCACACGCGCGATGCATCGATTGATACTGTACACAACCGGGGCATGGACTCCTTTTATTCGGGCAGTAGATGCATCTTTGTATGAGGAAGAGCTATTATATTAACAAGTATTGTTGGAAATGCTTGAGGAAAAGGCGAGAACTCATTCAATTCGGAATGAGTTCTCGTCTTTGTTTATGGTTTAAGAACGATTCGGCCTATGGCTTCTTTAGCATCCATGCGTCGCTGCGCTTCTGCGACATCCGTCAGAGTTCCACCAATAGTTTGACCAGAGCTTCTTGCTCAATATCAATTAATTTATTAAAGGCAGAGGTGATCTTGCCAATGTTTTTCTCATTTTTTGATAGGTCATATTTCAGGAACCAGCTTCTTAAATCCAGATAGCTTTTCTCAAGTCTTATAAATTCATTTGTTAAATCAGGATTGGATAAATATCCATTATCATTCAGGTATTCTAATTTCATTCTCATGCATTTTTTATGTTCCCAAAGGATATGAATTGGGCGTATATCATACTCCAACTTTTCACTGATAAATTTTTCGAAGTATAATTTCACATTTTTTTGAGCGTTTATGCCTAATAAATAACCTTTCCCTAGAAGGTGTTTATGTAACTGGTTCAATGGGAGTGCGGTATTTTCTGAATTGAGAAAATCGTTTATTTGTCTTTTTAAGAGATCAACATCAAACTTGTAATTTGCATTATGATTCGTTTTTAAGAACAGGATCTTCTTTTTTATACTATGTTCGTAGGCTATTAGTGCATCTGCAAATTTGATTTTCATTGTGCTGTATTGCCACTGGGCATTGAAACCAACGGTGTCCAGAAGTTTATTTTCCCGATCATAACCATACAGGAAATTGACATGAGTATAGGGTGATTTATGGTATTCGGCTTTATCAGGTAAATAATAATCATCGAGTTCAATGAATGCATAATATTCGTGATCAATTTTATCAATTAATAACTCTATTAGCTCACTGCTCTTAACACTGTCAATAATCTCAAAATCCAGCAAGGGGGCTCTTTTTAAAGTATGGACAAAATTAAAATCCATATCACCCGCTAAAGGATCACATCCCCATAATTGTACATAGTGATTATTTACCCAATCCCAACCATTTTTGTGATTTAAAATCGCTATCATCGGATAAGTGACGTCCAGCCTGCCTATGATGGGTGGGGTTATCAGGTTTAAGCTGCTACAATTCTTCATAATCATCAACCTCTCTTATCAAAAAAAATTAATAGATTGCCATAAAAATCAAGATAGGGTTTAACAGGATAATGTCCTGAAAAAATCTATTGACCGAGATAATCATTAGCATTATTATAGGCTCATGTTATAACAATTACCATATATAGGATTTGTTTAAAATTATGACAATAGTCTAAGTGTTCACACAGACCCTGTATTTTGCTTGAAATGATTCCATTTACAACACACCGTAAAAGGAGAGATAGCAATGGAGAAGAATACGTTTGGAATGATTGAGATTATTAGTGAAATAAAAAAAGACCCTGCTCTGCTTGAAACGTTAAATGGACAATCGGATATTATCGCAGAGTCAGGTATGGACTCGCTTGAAATGATTAATTTTATCCTTAGAATAGAAGATGAGTTCGACGTGGAAATTGATTTCGATGAATTTGACTTGTCCCACCTGGGGACCATTGATCATTTTCTCGACTTTGTTGTTCAAAGAAAAGTGAGCCCCTAAACATGGAGGACGACAATAGACGGGTATACTGCGCTACATTTGATGCGGAGCAGTATTGGCGTGATCCCATGCTGGCCAAATTGCCTTTTATTCCTGACCGGAATGCGCAAAGAATTGTATCTGTTATGGATGAGCTGATGTTTTTATTTTGTCAGCCGGGGGATGCCATCTTGACCAGAAAGCCATTCAATCCAGTGCAGAAACAATATTTACAGTCCATTGGCTTTGACTTTGAGAGCAATGTATTCGATCTTGATCCACGGAGTGAATTGGATAAATGTATATTTCAATTGCTGTGCGAATCAGACAATAAACTGCAAGTAAGCCCCTTCTTAGAGGGGCAGTCGATACTTGCGCCATTTGCCGTTTTGCCATATGCGGCCCAAGTATGTGAGAGCTACAATCTGCAATGCTTTTCCCCAGGGAATGAAATTGTCCAGAACGTGAATTCAAAGCTGTATTCACATCAGATGAAGGATCGGTTGGATATTCGGAATGTGGGAGTTATTGTTCATAGCAGTGAAGAGCTCCACAGCGAAGGGCAGAAGCTGCTAAGTGCAGGGGATTTTTTGATTAAAGATTTGTTTGGTGTTTCCGGAAAAGGGAATTTGCTTGTTCAATCGTCTCAGACCTTGGACCGAATGGTTTCGTATATTACCTCGCAAGAGCAGAAGGGCAAGTATACGCAATTTGTGCTTGAACCTTTACTGCATAAGAAAGATGATTTTTCATGCCAGTTTTATATCTCTGCCCAAGGAGAGACCACTTTTATTGCAGTAAGCAAACTGCTTAATGATGGTTTTGCCTATACAGAATCGTCTACACCCGATGAATCGTTTATGCAATTTCTTGAGGCGGGTAATTATTTTATTCTGATGGAGAGGCTGGCCAAGGAGTTATTTAAGGATGGATATTATGGTCACGTCTGTGTGGATTCAATGATTCTGGAGGACGGAGAAATGGTTCCATTGATTGAAATAAATGCGAGAAAATCGATGAGCTTGATTAAGCATCAGGTCGATCAATATCTGCAGCAATACGAATTGCGGGGCAATTTAAGCTTTTTATCCGTATCAAGCGAACGGCCTGACTTCAGTTATGAGCAGTTGCTGAACACTTTGCACGATGAAGGCCTGTTATATTCCCCTGCCAATAGAAAGGGGGTTCTTCCTTTAAGCGCCAGCACCTTGGAAATTAATAAGTCGACCATGAAAGCAGCTAAAGGAAGATTGTATTATTCAATCGTGAGCCCGGAAGCGGAAGAGAAAAAGAGGCTGAATGAACAGTTGCGCAGCTGCTTTTCCATGCATTCTTACCGAATATACAATTAGGAGGTGTTCAGATGTTGGGGAAGCGCAAGGTAACCATCTTATGCTCCGGATTTGGGTTAGGATTCTATGTCCCAGGACTGCTCCTGGATTACCAATTAAATCGTCGAAACGTAGAAACGGAAGTTATGGTCTTCGAGAATTTTATTGAACAAGATAAAAAAGAAAAAATAAACGACAGCCGCCGCACCTATCACGATAACTTCAAAATGGCACTCTTGGCTTCAAAAATTCCTAATGATATCCGCAACAGCCTGGCGTTCGATCAGATCACGGACTTAATCGAGCAATGGAAGCAGGAAGAACGGCAAGATTTTATTGTTTTATCCGGTCACTGGGTTTATATCTTGGACATGTTGAGGGAACAGGTGGAGTACCCTTTAAATGTTCATCTCATCTATGTGGATTCCGCGCCCTCTCCTTCCTGGAGCAATCTCATGAAATACAAAGCTGATTATGCCGAGCATTATCGTGAAATCTGGCTCTATGATTCCCATACGCAAGAGATCAATTACCGCATAAATGTTACGGAAGAACCTATTGTTCCCTATAGAGAACGGTCCGACCGTTTTCTCATTCATGGGGGCGGATGGGGGATGGGGACATATCAAGGCAAAATTCCTGAATTGGAAGAACACGGAATCCTCTTGGATATTATTGCTTACGATCTTAGGGAGACAGAGTCGACCCATCCGAATAATCGATTTTATATGATGGACCCTGCCTGGAATGCGTGGGATAAAGGGGCAAATGAAAGGTATCGGCTGCCGCCTTTTAGCGAGATAAAGGCAAATATCGTGCCGGAATTCAGGACTGCACTTGAGCATCATGGATCATACGACATTCTGAAAAGAGCAAAAGGCGTGATCAGTAAGCCCGGTGGAGGAACCTTGATTGATTCTCTTGCTTCGGCGACCCCGATGATTTTCCTGGAGCCGTTCGGCAAGCATGAACAGAAAAACACGGATTTATGGTTATCACATGGGCTAGGCATTAGGTATGAGGACTGGAAGGATAGCGGTTACTCTTTGGATCTATTGGAACCTATTCATCACAGACTCGTAGAGCAAAAAGAAGCTGCCAAGGATTATGTAGATGAGTTCCTGGAGTCTTTTTCAATGACCAAAAAATCCATTGTATAAGGTAGGGTGATGATTTCCATGCAGCCAAAAAGCAAAATAGCAATGGATGAAACCCAATTTCAATTGCTGAAAAAAACGATTAGAAATGTGGCTTTACCTTTGAGGGAGAAAACGAGAAGTGCGAATCCAAAGTATAAAACGGAGCTACCGCAGTCCGTAGGCATAAAACTCACGAATCGTTGCAATTTGCGCTGTATTCATTGCTATCAATGGAATGAGGACGGCTATCACCATCAAATGGACAAGGAAGAGCAGAATCGGGATATGGATCTTCAAATCTTCAAAAAAATTCTCGACGAAACGAAGAGCGCCAAATCGAGATTGTATCTTTGGGGAGGAGAGCCGCTTATTCATAAGCAATTCGGAGAAATTGCCGATATGATGGCCGAAGACCCTCGGGAAACCGTCATTTGTACCAATGCGTTATTAATTAATAAATATCTGGATAAGATCCTCAACATCTCCGAAAATCTGGAGCTGCTTATTCCCGTAGAGGACTTTGAACGGGAGCATGATATGATCCGCGGAAAAGGAAACTTCAAGAAAACGATGGATCAAATTGACCAACTGATTCAACTGAAAAAGGAGGGTCTTTATAAAGGCAGAATTTCAATCCATACGGTGATCAACGAAAATTTGGTGCCTCATATGTATGAGCTGCTGGAATTTTTTGAGCAGAAAGGTATTGATTTAGTCATCCTTTGTTTTCCCTGGTACATCTCCAAAGAAACCTCTTTAGCAATGGATGAATATTTCATTGATAAATTCTCCTGGCTTAAAAAGCTGGATGAAAAAAACATCAGCAGTTGGCATGCCTTTAAATATCAATTTAATCCTGAAAAACTGGGTGAGCTGACAACCGAGTTGCAAAAAATTAATGAACGTATGTGGAACACCCGTGTAAGATATCAACCGGGACTTGATTTCGATGAAATAGAGGAGTTCATTAACGGAGAAGTAATGACAAGCCGTTGCGGTACCAATTGCTTGGCGTTATCAACCCGCATGGATATTGGCCCGGACGGCAAGGTGAGTGCATGCAAGTTTTTTTCTGAATTCACCCCGGGAAGCTTGACGGAGAATAGCGTGAAGGAAGTATGGGAATCGGAAGCTTACGATAAAATTCGCGAGATTATTAACAGTGAAGGATTAACACCGGCCTGCTCCAAATGTAATGTTCTATATCTGCACGGCGTATGAGACCGATTCATATAGGTGTTATTGGATGTGCGCAAATCTTGGAGAGATCGCTTATTGATCCAATGGCGCAGTGCGAGGGGTATCAGATATATGGGATTGCCAGCAGAAGTTTATCCAAAGCCGAGCAATATGCCAAAAATTACGGGATTCCGGTCGCTTTCAATAGTTATGAAGCTTTGCTGCATAGCAGTGAGATTGACATGGTCTATATTGTGCTCAGCAATGATCTGCACAAAGAGTGGGCTGTCCAAGCGGTTCAGGCGAATAAGCATGTGCTGGTTGAAAAACCGCTGTGTCTCAGTAGTACAGAATTTTCAGAGATTGAGCAAGCAAATAAGAAGGGTAAAGTTCATATCCTTGAAGGACTAATGGTTCAGCATCATCCTTGGCAGGACAAGGTAAAGTCTATCGTAGATGAGAAACCCTATGGCCGGTTACATCATATCGATTCATCTATCTGTATTGTTCCAAAGTATGATTTAACGCAAAATTACCGCAGTGTGCCAGATAAAGGCGGCGGATCATTTCATGATCTGGGCTGTTATTGGCTGCAGTTCCTGCAAAAAATAGTCGGACTTGAACCTGTTGAATACAGGGCTTCATCCGCCTTCGATGGCCCTAATGGATGCGATATGACGTTCGAAGCCAGACTGCAGTATGCAGATGGGTTATATGCGGCACTGGTTACTTCTTTTGAACAACCGTATAAATCAGCTCATACTCTATATTTTGAACAAGCAACCGTGACCATCAATGATTTTTTTCGTGCGAGCTTAGGCAGGTACAAAATTTCAGTGAAGATTGATCTTCATACTCACGCGGGCAGCGAAAAAATCTATTTCGAACCGCAAAACTATTATACGAATCAACTGTCATTTTTTCATGATGTAATAACGGGGAAGAAGCAGAACCTTCCCTTAGCGGATTCCTTGGAGCGTATCACCTGGACTGAAGCTATCTATCAGTTTGCCAAAGAACGGAGAAACCCATAAATGTCCATTATTGAAGTCAATAACCTTTCTAAACAGTTCAGCTATTATAAAAAAGAGCTCGGCTTAAAAAGTTCGATTAAGAGTTTGTTTCATCGGGAATTGTTATACAAGCAAGCGGTAAAAGATGTTTCATTTACAGTCGAGGAAGGAGAAATTGTAGGCTTTCTAGGCCCCAATGGAGCAGGGAAAACAACGACTTTAAAAATGTTGTCAGGCATTATTTACCCTACAGGGGGCAGTGCGTCCGTATTGGGATTTAAGCCGTGGGAGAGAAAGAAGAATTTCAAACAGCAGTTTGCCATTGTGATGGGGCAAAAAAATCAGTTATGGTGGGATCTGCCGGCAAATGAGTCGCTGCAATTGAATAAATGTATTTACGAAGTAAGTGATCATGACTTTGCAATGACCATTGGGGAGCTAACTGAATTATTGGATGTGAAGGATTTATTGAAAGTTCAGGTCCGAAAACTATCCTTAGGGGAAAGAATGAAGATGGAGTTAATTGCAGCATTGCTGCATAAGCCGAAAGTTATTTTTTTAGATGAGCCTACGATTGGTTTGGATATTCTATCACAAAAAAATATCCGCGCGTTCTTTAAATATTATAACCAACAGAACAAAGTAACGATCGTCCTAACCAGTCATTATATGAACGATATTATTGACTTATGTAAACGGACCATCGTCATCAATGAAGGCAGCGTGGTCTATGATGATGATCTTGCCAACATCAATGCGATGCTGGAGGAGAAAAAAATTGCCACAGTCACCCTTCTAAACTCCGTGAATAAGGATGATCTATTAAGATACGGCAAAATTAAGGAACACGGTGAATTGGAATTCACCTTAGAAATGAATAAGGAAAATTCACAGCAGATTATTAAATCAATGCTGGAGAATCTGCCCATTGCAGATTTCACGCTTGAAGACATTTCCATCGAAGAAGGCATTGCTGCCTTATACCAAACCAGGTAGGAAGAAGGATTATATGGGATGCGGAAGTACACGAAAGCCTTTACTTTAGGATTGCAGAATGCCTTGGAATATCGGATGAATTTTCTGCTAATCCTGATTAGCTGTATTTTTCCAATTTTAATCCAGTATTTTCTTTGGACTACCATCTTCGTCAGTAAAGGCGATTCCGAAGTGCTGGGCTATAACTTCAATCAAATCATCGTGTATACCATTTGTGCGGCTTTACTCTCCAAATTAGTTGCGACCGGGTTTGAATATGAAGTCTCCAATGATGTGAAGAACGGTCAATTAAGTAAGTTCCTTGTGCAGCCGATTGGATATTTTCAATACCGGATTTCAAGCTTTTTGGGTGAAAAAACACCACAAATCATCGTTGTAATGCTGATTCTATTCATTATTTTAACATCGCTTTCCCTGTTCATACATATGGAAACTGAAATCACGCTGGCTAGAATGTTAATGTTTTTTCTGGTTGTTCCTATTTCCATTCTACTTAACTTCTTCATTTCTTATTGTCTAAGTACTTTATCGTTTTGGTTGCTCGAGGTTTGGGGGATTTACCACACCTTTGGTTTGCTGAGCAGCATTGCCAGCGGTGGTATTTTCCCTTTGGATATGTTTGGAGCTACGATCAATAGAATTCTGGACTTTTTGCCTTTTAAATATATTGTGTTTTTTCCTATCAATGTAATCAACGGAAAGCTTCCATGGGATGGAATCATGAGCGGCGTTTTAATGCAATTCACCTGGATCTTTGTCCTCTTTTTACTATCGAAATTATTATGGTATAAAGGCATGCAACGATTTGAATCGGTAGGAGGATAAAATTAGATGTCTCAAATTTGGAAGAATACGAGAAGATATGCTTACATCTATTTCCTATTTCTGAAATACAGCTTGATTTCTTTAATGGCATACCGAATTAACTTTGTTTTTGGTATGTTGGTTGAGCTTGGTTATATCGTGATTAAACTGACCTATGTCTACATCGTGTTTAGAGTTGGCGAAAATATTAACGGATTAACGCCCTATAATGTGACGTTATTTGTCGGCACTTATATTATTATGTCTGGTATCTATTCCGCCCTCTTATTTTTCAACTTTATTAAGCTGCCTGAACTGATCAGGACCGGGGATTTGGATATGTATATCACCAAGCCGATTTCATTGCAATTCATTACTACTCTAAAAAGTATAGATATTTCCGTGGCTGTGCCGAATATTATCGGTGGCGTGATTATGGTCGCAATAGGCTGGAATCAATCGCATATTGAGGTGAACGCAGCTAATGTGATTGGTTATGTAGGCTATCTGATTCTGGGAGTCATTACGACCTATAGTATATTTTTAATTCCTCAAATGCTCGCCTTCTGGACAGTGAAAACAACCGGATTAACGGATCTTTCCAACTCATTGTTTGATTTCAACCAGATGCCGATGACGATTTATAACCGTTTGCTGCAGAGAGTGGGGACATTTATTATTCCTGTGTTTCTTCTTACGAACTATTCCCCCTTATTTCTGCTGCATGGGTTAAGCAGGCTGGAGATGGTCTGGGGAATCGCAGCTCCGTTTATTTTCTTGATCCTAGTAAGAATATTTTGGAACTATGCTCTTAGACATTATACTAGTGCTAGTAGTTAAGGGCTTGAAGTATCAACAACTGCTTCTATGTTAAAATAATCATGCAATTCCTAATCTATAAATATTACAAGGGGACTAACATGGTTAAGAAAATACGGTTCAAAGCTCCTGAGCAGACATGAATAAAGATGATAAGCTGACCATAGGCAATCTCACTCAAGCCGATACATTATCCGTAAACCAGCTGTTTGAAGCCTCAATTACAGATGCCTTTGAAAAAGAAGGCTTGGGACATTTTCAAGATGATATTCAACAAGAAATTGAAAATAAAAAGCGGCTAGTTGAGAGAGCACTTGACCCGACTACAATGGATACCTATTTCCTACTTGCCAAAATAAATGAGGTCGTTGTCGGCACAATTTCCTACAGACCCTGTGGCGAAGATATCCGGATATGCACAGAAAATGAGCTGGATGATGTAGGCGAATTGGGGAGTTTATACGTTCTGCCAAGCTATCAGAGCCAAGGTGTCGGTTCAAGCTTGATCAAGGGCATGCTGGCATCTCTTAAAAAACAGGGTGTTGATCGATTTTGCTTGGACAGTGGCTACAAACGCGCTCAGGAGAGGTGGCTACGAAAATTTGGCGAGCCTTATAAGACGGTTGAGGACTATTGGGGACCCGGTTCAATTCATATGGTCTGGCTGTGTAATACAATGTCAAACACTTTTTAGCGCTCAGGAATTCTGAGGAAGACTTGTTTCGTTTTGTTTTTAAAAATCAATAATGGTATTTGTTCTAAGACACTAACCTCCTGTTAGTGTCTTTTCACTTTGGCATAAAAAAATGATAATTGTTCAAATGTTTCCACATTATAGTATAATAATATTGTGTTTTTTATTGTTTTTGCGGAATTTAAGAGGAGAAGGAATGGTATATTTGATTGATGCAAAATATTACTTGGGTATATGTGTAGATGCACAGCAAAATTATGCGAGGTATAAAAAGGAAGCCGAAGAAAGTGTGGTTAGAACAGAGTTTGTAGAGGAAAAACGTTATGATCTGGCACCTTTCTGGTTCGAGCGTAACACTCTTCATCGCGGGAAGCTTACAGATAAGGACACAGGGATTCATTATGGATTTGATGAGGATCACAAGCTGCGGGTAACAGCTTGCGATGATCTGATCGATGGCTATGGTTACACTTGTTATGAGTCGGATCATGTAATTACACGCTTGTATGTGAGAGGGAAGATAGATTCAATCAAAATTTTTTATGGGAAGTTAGGTAGATTCGAGCGTTGTGTGGAGTTTATTGTGCGGCATGGATTGGAACTGAAGAACTCATGGTATGACTTGGAAGAGTATATTTATGAGCATGATCGTTTGATGCAAGTTCGTAATCCTAAGTATACTGGGGAGGAACTATATAAGCATATTGCAAATACATATTTGGTTTACGATGAACATGGGGAGCTTTATCATGTCTTTGATGGAATGCAGCGCCTCCTCTATAATCACTTAAATCTACAAGGAATCTCTGCATTGCGTGAAGTTTTGAAGAGAGAGGTCATCAATGAGTCCGCAATCTTATTTAAATCGACGGCTCAAAAAATTAACGGTGAGCAGCTCTGTTTTTTTGTGTTGTACCTAGATGATGATCCTTTAGACTGTTTGGTAGATCCGCTTTATGAACCGGGTCTTGAGCGGGTAAGAGTTAAACAAATTGAAGAGAATCATAACCAGTTCAGTTTATGGAGTGGTGGAGAACACCCAACACGCTTTAAGACGTATATTGAGAATCAAGAACTGCTTAAGAAGCTCCGCGCGCTTTATGTTCACTGGAGTCTTGAAGGAGACGGTTGGAATTGTTTGCATAAAAGACAGGAGTTCTGGCAGGAAGTTGCCTATTCCTTGAATGAAGTGGATTGGTCTGAGTATTTTCCGGTTACAGATGATTTCGTGGTGTTCGTGGATTGGGATGGAATTGAAATTGATAACGATGAGCAACTGAAGGCTATCCCTGTTCATAGGCAAGTGAAGTTACGAGAAATAGGTTCACTTCTTTGATAATACGGTTAGCAAATTTGCATCTGAAAGTAATATCTTGTTTAAAGGTGTTACAGTAACAGATTTGGAGCTTTTATAAGCATAATGAATTCTGTACTTTTAATGAGATGCGCTGGACGGGAACTGATATGCTTGTCTCAGGAAATTCCAACTAATAGAGTTAATAGGTCACGAAAAGAGGAGACTCATGTTAACAACATGAGTCATGGAAGTAGGAACGGTAAGACGCTCGAGAAGCCGTATGAGGGAAAACCTCATGTACGGTTTGATGAGTAGGGGCTGAAATTTTACAGCCCTTTACTCTTGCCCAAAAAGCCTTTTACTATTAAATCGAGTTGCGCTTCCAATGAAATAGGATCATTAAAGTAAGAGCCTAAAGGATCGATTTGATAAACATGCTTATTCAATACTGCAGGAAGGTTCTTCCATAGGCTGCTATCATATACGGTGTTGGGATCTGAATCATCCCATCCCCAATTACTTGTAAATATAAAATCACCCGCATACTCAGGTAGCAATTCAAGTGATAGCTCAGCAAAGCCGATATGTGTATCAATTGCTTTCTCTTGAATAATTTTAGGAGCCTTTAACTTGAAATCCCCATAGATGATTTCCCCACCCCTGGCATAGTTATCTCCAAAGGCGTAAATACCTTTAGCATATGGCTGTAGAATGGAAACTGTCTTATCTCCGACAACTGCTTGGATTTTAGGTGAATAATCGGCAATTTTCGTATTCCATGAATCTACCCAATTCTGCGCTTGCTGCTCTCTATTGGTTAGTTTGCCGAATTCCAGCAATAGATCACGATAATTATATTTTCCATATTCAAGACGAATTACCGGAGCAATCTTTGAAAACTTCTCATATACTTCGTCTTCCATGAAGTTCCAACCGATAATCAGATCCGGCGCTAAGGTTAGAACTTTTTCATAAGAGGTACCGTCACCCAAGCTTTGAATCCCATCTACTTTTCCTTCGAAATAGGGATTATCCAATGCGTGCTGAGTAAAGCCTACCGGCTTAATACCTAGTGCAAGCAGATTGCCTGCATAGCTGCCTGTCAAATCAATAATTCGTTGAGGATTCTTCGGAACGGTAATTTCACCGCTGAAGTCCGTGTACACCATTGATTCAATTGCTGAAGCCGTCCTTGTTGCTTCTGGCGTTGCCGAAGTCACAGGCGAGGTGGAAGCTGGTGAAGATTCAGCCGGTATAACAGATGTTGCAGATTCTTCTACCTTGCTGTTATTGCCGCATGCTGACATAACAAATAATCCTACTAATACGATCAATACCAAAAATACTCTTGTATATTTACTGCTAACTTGTCTCATCTATCTTCCCCCCCAGCGTTAATAATGATAACTGGCGGGTTTGCCTAACTTCGCTTTTTTGAAAAAAAGGCACAGCCACCCCCGCTTCATAATTGCGAAGTGGAGGTGGCTGTGCCTATATATTACTGTATTAGCCGAGAGGAATATTAGTATCTTCCTTATTCCTTGACTTCTCTATCCGGTAATTGTGTTACATAACTGTCGGACAGGTGGAGTAGCTTCAGCGCACGATTGAATTCATCTTCTGTAGATTGAAGTGGTTTGTTGCCATCACTGGATAATGTATAATGCTGGCCGTCCTCGAACCCACTACCGGATAAGAATAGTTCTTCGTTATTCACGAATGATCCGGTCGGCAAATAATACCGTTGGGGCAGCAAATTGTAGGCTGTCTGATTCAATAGATCCTGCCCAAAATGAATATGGTTATCCAATGAAACTCCTAATAAATTCGCTACAGTGGGTAGAATATCTACCTGTCCACCTAATTGATTGTTTACGCCTGGGGTCACAGCTCCCTTAGAGGCAATGATCAATGGAATATTGATCAGATCGCGTTCCGTATATTCATGGTCCAGAATTTCCTCCATCAAGGTTTTATCCTCATCTTTCAGCGAGAAAATAGGCAGTCCGCGATGATCACCGTACAGTATGATTATGCTGTCATCCCATACACCGTTCTCCTTGAGTTCTGCAATAAACTGGCCAAGGGCGTAATCCGCGTAGTTCTGGGCACGAATGTAATCACCAACAAAAGTACCCTCGAATCGTTCCGGGAGAGTCATTTGGTATTTATTTTCCGGGATCGAGAATGGATTATGCGATGACATCGAGATAACCTGTGAATAGAAAGGGTCACTGCTGTCATTCATGCGGGCCAGTTCAGTGGCGGTCTTCGAATACAGAACTTCATCAGATGCTCCATAAAATAGGGTGTCATCTTCACCAAAAAAGGGTTTGTCATAGTACCGGTTAAATCCCAGTGCATTATATAGCTCGCCACGGTTCCAGAAGTCAACTTCATTCGTGTGAAAAGTAGCGGTGTCGTAACCTTGCTCCTCCAGCAATTTAGGTAAGCTCGGAAGCTCTTTGGGAGCGTATATCTCCGTAGCCGGACCATCCGGCGGAACATAAAAGGAAGTATTTACGATGAATTCGGCATCAGAGGTGTTCCCTTGCCCGACCTGCTGGAAGAATCGGGGGAAATAGATACTGCTGTCCGCCAGCTTATTCATATTCGGAGTGATTTCATGTCCATCAACAGATAAATGAATTAAGAAGTTCTGAAAAGATTCCATTTGAATGATGATCAGATTCTTTCCTTTGGCAGCACCGAATAAATCCGGGTTGGACTGAGCTTGAATGCCTTTTGTTTGATCAATGAGAGGTTGTGTAATTTGAGAGAATTCGATTTGTTCTTCCTCTTGATCTGCAAGCAGGGCGTAAGCTTCGTAATTCAGAATGCCCATTTGCTCGGCTTGAACGTTCTCATTCATACTGGCCTGGTTTGGGAAGATATTCATCATACATAATGCCAAGGATATACAGAACAAGGCAGCGACTACCTTCCGGTTGCTAGGACCAGACATGGATTTCTTCCAGGCTAGCGCTTTCTTCCGGCTGAGCATAACCAAGCTAATGATAATAATATCCAGAAAAATAAGCATATATTGAGGATGAATGACTGCAAAAATGCTCTTCTTGACGGCACCCACTTGCTTTGCCTGGCCGATTACCTGAGAAGTAGCAATAATGCCAAAGTGATTATGATAGACGATTAAGGAGAAAAACAATATGGTGATTAGTAGATTAACAAGCATATAGATGGCAATCTTCCGTTTCGTGGCGAACCATTCAATCAGACAAAAGATTAATAGTACAAAAGGAATTTCTTTGAACAATGTACTCCACGTTGGCCCATCTTCGAACAAGTAATACCAGGCAAAATAACTTTTCACAAGCATAATAATAGAGAAAAACAGTATGGATCTTTTGCTGAGAGTGTGTGTTTTATTCAACCGCATTGCTTATGCGCATCCTTTTCTTTTTAATTAGTTCATTCTATTACATAGTGGGTTTCATAATCAACTATAAGAGATTACTAATATACTTTGATAGTCTTCCAAAGAAGGCTATAGCTAAAAAGTTCGAGAAAACTCATAAATCTCGACAACACAAATGGATGGCGGCACACAACTTCTCAGAGAATTCTTGCCGCGAAGATAAAGGCGGCGCAGATCGTTCGCGAGATCGCCGCGGTCAAAAATACAACGCTAGGACAGATTGCACTGGCATGCAAAAAGTGACTCTATGTGAATCAAATATGTTAGAGGAAAGAACCCTAACTCGTAGAATATTATTATCTGTGCAATAGAAAGGAGGACCTATTATGTGTTTTCACTGTTATAGAAAAATAAGAATCCGCCACCTCCCACAAAATTAACAAATTGAGGAGGGGTAGCTATGAAAATAAATGATAATTATTTGAAAGATCAATTAAAGCATGTATATTGGTTAAATGGTGGACCTTGTGCGGGGAAGACCACCATGACTAATAAATTTATAAAAGAGTTAGGATTTCGAACCCTAGAAGATGATATTTTTAAATACAGACCATTCTCTAGTCCTATTGAATATCCTGCCCTTCAAATGCCTAATCCTAATCTAGATTGGAATCAGTGGTTTTATTTCAAAGGAAAAAATGATATGTCTTTACACATCTGACGAGGAAATAGAGAGGCTATATTTCTTTAGAGAAGACCATAAGATGATTTTGGATTGTATTAACGCCTATACAACTAATCCAGAGGAAACGATTAAACACAGTAACAAATCCATGGTTAAATTCTCTAATGAAATTAATAACGCTTGTATTAAGAATGGTATCAGAACCATTAACAGAACACCTAACATGAGTATTGAAGAACAATTTAAATTAGTTAGGGAGCATTTTGGGTTTTAAATAATCGTAATCAAGCAGACGGTTGAAAGACACTAACCTCCCAGTTAGTGTCTTTCACTATTTTTATTGCGATAATATGGGGTTTGCTGTTCACTAAAATAGGGGTGATATTTCATGGATTATACTAAGTGTTTTAAGGAAGTCTTACTGAAGTATTCATTTATTGACCCTATCGTAGAATTGATTCGTCATAATGAAAATATTACATACAAGGTAAAAGAAAAGGGATCTGCAGATACTTACTTGTTGCGAATGCATAAACCCGTCACAAAAAACATGCAGGGCATGCATAATACACGCGAGGCGATTCAATCGGAATTAGAATATCTGTTAGCATGGTCGGTTCATTCCGATTTACCAGTTCAAATCCCTGTTTCGAATTTAAATGGTAAGCTAGTAACAAGCGTTGTTATTGAATGCGAAGAAGTGCATTGTTCTGTCTTGAAATGGATTGTGCCCTTATGGCCCAAAGTGAATTGCGAGATACTCTACTATCCGTTTACACTAATACTATTTCCAGAAGAATAGACACTGAGCAGCTAGAGGGTTTCATGTTTTTGGTGATATTTGCATACGTGAACAATTACCAAGTTTGATTGAGAATTATTGCAAACCCTTCCTAAACGGTAAAACGATTATTTATAATTTTTAATTCATTTTGTTGAAGTCGCGTGGAGGTGGTTCTCGCAAGAGAAAGAGCCTAAGTTCTTGTCACAATCTTCCAAATGATAGTATAATAAAAAGCTCATACGGCTATTATTGATCCATCGTGAGGGGGGCGGCAGACCAAGCTCAGATGAGCCTTTCTATGAAAAATGATTACGATCTCTATTGCCGCTATGGGACGCCAGCCAGAATGACTTTGTTACGAATACATACTCATATTGGAATAATAAGGAGATGAGTTCATGACAGCAAATACCACCGCAGAACAAATTCAAATTATCGAATACGATCCTTCCTACGCTGGAGCGATCGCTGAGATGTGGAACCGTAGCAACGAGAGTTGGGGCGGCGGCACTAGCCAGAGAACAGAGGACAGTGTGCGCCGGGAGATGGAGATTACGTCCAATCTTCATGTGTTTCTTGCCGTCGATGGCAAGGAGGTGGTCGGCTTCTGCAGTTTTGCACACTACCGCCAAGATGAAGGGGCCTTGTATGTACCGCTATTAAATGTGCGACCTGACTATCACGGTTACAAGGTAGGCCGCAATCTGATCTTGCACGCCGTCCGCAAAACGGTCGAAGCGGGGTGGCCGCGTCTTGATCTGTTTACTTGGGGAGGCAACACCAAGGCTGTGCCGATGTATAAGAAATGCGGGTTCTTCTGGGAAAAAAATGATGATTACGTCCATCTGATGAACTTCATCCCAACCGTCCTGCAAATGGAAGCGCTCACTCCCTATTTCGAGGAGCTGGATTGGTACGCCGACAGCACCCGCGAACTCCCCATCCAACCGGATGGCCGCCGAGTGCGAGGCTTTGATTTCTTTGATTATACTTGGCAAAAGGGAGAACTCTCCTTGCGAGCAGAATTCGAGAAGACCGGTCGTGGGTTAACCGCTCTCGAAACACCTGACTATGAAATCTCCACTGAGATTGACGACCACGATCTTGTATTCGGCTCCACTTACAAGATTCGTTATCACATCGAGAACCGTTCTACGTCCGAGCTGGCAATTGAGATCAAGGGCCAGAACGACAAGAACATCCGTTTTGATCTGTCCGCTGCCCAGACGCTTGCTCCGGGAGAAACGGTCATCGTGGAAGGTGATTTCGAGCTTGACCCTGTCCGGGAAGAGCAGAATGATAAGAAGACCCATCCCGTAGTTAGGAGTAACTGGATTATCGGTGGCAAGAGGGCGGAGTTTCGCATGGGCATCGCTCCGAAATTTCCCGCCAAACTTAAGCTAGCGTTGCCAACAAGGGAGCTGTATCCGGGCTTTCCGGCTGAGCTATACCTGAACGTAGAGAATAATTTCACTTCAGAAGCAGAATTCGCTTTTGACTTGCCGGAGGATGAATTCCTTAAATGGGATGATCGTGCGGTACGCTTCACGGTTCCAGCTAAGAGCAAAGTTTCTGTGCCGATACTCTTCACTCTGCGGTCTTACGGACTCTACTCACGAGATGTTGAGGTGACGGCCGTTTCTGCTGGAAAGAAGGCGGTCTCCTTCACAAGCAAACTATCTGTCCTAATGAAGGGAACGTTTGGCCGCTTTGGTGGACAGGTGGGGGATCAGTGGGTTGCCGTTAACGGCGCATTCTCCCTCCATCTGAACAAGATTGACAATGGAATATGGATTGAATATCCCGGCTCCAGTCACAACTTTTGGTGGGCCTTTCCGAGATTAGGCAAGCCGTTTGCAGAAGAATTCTCCAAGAAACAGGCCAAAGAAGTGAAGATTTATGCGGAAGGGGAGAGCCAGGTTCTCGAAGCTCTCTACGAGTCGGATGACTTCCCAGGCTTGGAGATAAAGACGGTGGCCAAGCTGTTCGCAAACGGAATCGCTGAGTTTCATCACGAGATTTGCAATACCAGCACCAAAGCGCTGGATGAGAACGTGTATGTGCTGACGAATTTTGGCTTCTTTGGCAAGCGGCTCATCCTGCCATACCAGGGCCATTACGTAGATATGGGCGATGCGCACTCCGGTGATCCAAGTTATTGGGATAGCGCCCAGATCACAGAGAACTGGCTGTTCTGCAAGGAAGAGAACGTCACCTGCGGAATTTGCTGGGATCCTGCTCTGAAGCTGCTCCGTCCGGAATACACGCTTGGGCTGGAGCATAATCTTGGCCGGATTTCCGGCGGAGATGTCGTGCGGACAAAGGCGACTGTGTTCGCTCTAAATACCTTCACCAACTGGTCGGAATTCCGCTCCTTCGCCCGGAAACAACGGAATTCGGTCATACCGGTGCTGGATGATCATCTTGAATTAATACTCGGCCGCGGAAATCCGTTTGCAGCGGGGGCACTTCATGCAGAACTAATTGAACGAAAGATGATTCCGCTTGCTGGGAGTCTTGAACTGTATGTGCAAAACGATGGCGCAGCAGAACGGATAGCAACGGGTATCGAGTTGCAAAGGGAGCAGGATTTGCGCTCCGCGGATTTTGAACTCTCTCCTGAGGAACTGGAATCGCCGGGGCACAGTGAGTCCGGCCGGAAGGTCCGGGTCGTCTATCGCGGAGCGGATCGTGTTCAGGAGCGGTCGAGCCTCTGGTTCCCTCAGGCGGAAACAACCGTCGTTTGTGGGATAGAAGAAGGCCCGGCTGGATCCATTTACACGGTGAACAATGGAATTCTCTCGATTGCGGCTGCTCCTGAATTCGGGAGCGTCGTGCATTCTCTGAAGCACCGAGGGGAAGAATGGCTGGACAGCTCCTATCCGCAAGCAGGCCCGCGTTCCTGGTGGAATCCTTGGCACGGTGGACTTGGCGTGGGAATTCCCGGCATGGGTGGATTCAGTCGGCAGCAGGAGCCGAGAACCGCGGCTTGGGTGAAGCGAATGGATGAGCACGGCAACGTCTGGAAGGGGCTGCGAATAACCACTTCTATCGAGAAGCAGGAAGCAAATCGGGGGATCACAATCAACCAACATTACCTTATGCTGCCCGGTGTCCCTGTGCTTTGTATGCTGCATTCGGTAACCAACTTAAGTGGAGTGGTTCTGCCTCAGTTTTCGCTATCGGAGGATAGTTGCTTCAAGCCTTCGCCTGTCTTTTCTGAAGGCTGGATGGAATTCCCCAAGGAAGGTAAGTTCCTGCTTGGAAAGATGGAAACTCAGCTTGATTCTAAGGGGATCATGCGAATCGGTGCGACTTCACGCCAGGACATGCTGCATATTGTGAATAGTTATCCCAATCAGCGGGCTTCAGCGTATGTGAACAACAAGGTGTTCGCGCATAATGTGAATCACCAGCTTCCACTTCTGAATGGAGAGACCGCTTGGACACAGCCGACCTTCCTAATCTTGGGAGAGCTCGCTCTGAATCCAGAGGATGTACGTAGCCTTCTGAAGCTAAACTTTGCCAATTCAACTGATAACGAGGAGACCTCAAATGCCGATCATTGATATTCACATTCATCTGTCCGACATTGACAGCTTTCATCAAACAGCGGTGGAGCTGTCCAAAGTCGATTACACTGCAGCTGGCCTTAAGGCAGAGTTTGACAAGAACGATGTCGTTCTCGGTATTGGTATGGGTGTCACAGAGCAGACGAAGGGAGCCTTTCCCGACTCTACTTCACCCAATCCGATGGGCCTTGACTTGGAAGACAGTGTTCCGCCGTTCTTAATGGAATGCGTTGGCATCAATCCGAACAGGCTCACCGGGAACCACGCCCAAGAGGAGATGGACCGCATCGAAGCGCGGCTGCAAGCTCCCGAGGTAGCGGGAATTAAGCTTTATGCCGGGTACTATCATCATTATGTCTATGACTCAATCTATACACCGATCTATGAGCTGGCTGCCAAGTACGGCATGCCCGTGGTCATTCATACTGGCGATACGTACTCGATGAATGGATTGCTCAAGTATTCTCATCCTCTTACCGTGGATGAATTAGCCTTTCAGCAGCGCGGTGTGAACTTTATGATCTGCCATCTGGGTGATCCCTGGGTGATGGACGCTGCCGAAGTGGTGGCCAAGAATCCGAACGTCTATGCCGATTTGTCCGGCCTCGTCGTCGGCGATCGGTCCCATTTTGAACGGTTCATGAACGAACCCTTGTTCATGGACCATTTTCGCCGGGCGCTAGTGTACTCCGATCATTACGATAAAATGTTGTTCGGAACAGATTGGCCGCTTGCGCCCATTGATCTTTATGCAGAATTCGTCCGCCGGCTCGTACCTGAGCAGCATCATGAGAAGGTATTCTACGAGAATGCCTTTGGGCTGTTTCCAAGCATTCAGCAGCGGATTGCGGCGCTCTGATTGTAAATCGTCAATTGCCTCACGACAACTAGGAGCTGCTTTTCATACTTGCTTGTCGCCATGCGGTTTGTCCCATCAACTCCCGCATGGTAGACAGGTACTCGGTTTCCGATGTCGTCCATCTCAGTCTGGCCATCTCTTCTGCATCCGGACCTGAAATATAACGCAACCGATCGGATTCATCACTGGCAGCAAGGTAAACCTGAGCAGCAACCTGGTCTTCCTGTGCATCTTCAAAGGGATAGTTGTTTATCATCGAATGCATCATTTGATCAAAATACGGTTTATATTCAACAGGAATGGGTGTATTTAGGGTTGCAGTGTGGCTCGACGCGAAGTTCGTGTTTCGCATGGCTCCTGGCTCTACAAGTTTAATTAAGATATTTTGCGATTCAAGCTCATAGGAAAGGGATTCTGACATCCCTTCGAGTGTATGCTTCGTCGCGGTATAGATCGATAGAAGCGGAGCTGCCGCAAAGCCGATGCCCGAGCTGATATTAACAATGGTGCCGCCACCTTGTTTGCGAAAATGCGGAGTAATGGCCTGAATCACATTCATAACGCCGAATACATTGGTCTCAAAAATTTCACGGATGACATCCATGGGTGTCGCTTCAAAAATGGAGACAGTGGTGATTCCGGCATTGTTCACGACAGCGTCGATTTGACCAAATCTGGAGATCCCTGCCGAAATCGCTGCCTCGATGCTCGCTCTGTTGGTAACGTCAAGTGCTGTCACATAGATTCTTTCAGGATTTCCCTCTGCAATACGCTCGTCCGGTTTACGCATTGTTGCGACAACATTCCATCCCCCATCTACGAACTTTTTAGCCGTAGTATAACCTAAACCCGTGGAACAACCCGTAATTAGCACGGTTTTTGTCATTTGAATCTCTCCTTTTTAAGTACAACGTGGAATAGTAGTTTAACAAATGTATTTCTAAAATGAATTCTACAAGGTTATAGTCTATCTAAGTCAAACTCAAATATTAGAACCTTGTGAGTAAAGGATTATATTTGAAAAAGACAGCAGCAGACTGTAAGATACATTAGAGTAACTCTAATCCTTGGTGGTGGTGAAGAATATGGCTTATACAGTTAAGGAAGTTTCGGAAAAATTGGGCATCACTACGCATACGCTGCGTTTTTACGAGAAAGAAGGTGTGCTTCCTCCTATTGATCGAAACATGAATGGGGGGCGAATGTACACTGACTTTGATATGGATATGATTGAGACGGTTCAAGCACTTCGTTCAACAGGTTTATCTCTGGGGGAAATTAAACAATACGTGGAACTCTATAATGCCGGGGACAGTAAGCTGCAGGAAAGAAAAAGTCTGCTGGCTCAACAGAAAAGCAAAGTCGAGGATCAAATCTTTCTTTTAATGAAAACACTGGAAAAAATCAACTACAAGATGGCATTGATCGATGCTCAAGAAAATAGATTCGAAAAACTGCCATAGTATAGGTTGTTATTGATTTTCTGGGAGATAGGTGAGGCCGGATTTTGAACAGACTGAAGTGGTGGACGAAACGTGAAGCAAGCTCCTGGGATTGATCACAGGAGCTTGTTTTTGTTGCGAGGTATTTTTTAAAAAGTGATTTACGCATATTGAGAATCCATTGGACTAATAATTCATGAACCTCGATTTCTTAAGGCAGCTATTTATATTGAATTCCTAGTCGTACTGATTGGATAAGGTAGAAGTTATGTACGATATGAATATTGTTCTTTCTTACTTTACAAATCCTGATAAACAATATTAATAAGTTCTATCTTCAAGGTTTGGATAGCTTCTTCCCGTGGCAGCATGATGAATTTGGACAAATATTCGATATCTAGCGAGAAAAGACTAAGAATATCTTCCATAGATGCTTTATCTCCGCTTTGCGCTTTTTTTACGATCTCGATGAATTGATGAGATATTCCTTCAGGATTTCCAGTCCCTTGCGCTTCCATTTGCTAACCCCCTGTTGAGTCATATGTAACTCGCCCGCTACTTCTTGTTCAGCCATGCCGTCAATCACTGTTTTTTTAATGATATACCTGCATTTTTCCCACGGGATCATTTCCAGAAGTTCAACAACGAACAACTCCGAAATCACCAGACTCTCAAAGCTGTTGTCATAGAGCTGATTGTCGTAGAGCGGATTACTTTCCCGTATAAGCTGAATGCGGGTCTTATATTGGATTCTCCAAGCTGAGCGTTTCAACAACTTTCTGCAGATTTCAACTAGCTCGTCATCACAGGTAACCATGACTATTCCCCCATGTTCAGTTTTGCCAAAACAGATGGGTCCAGCGGAGCCTGTTCCCCCAGGCCTGCTTCAACCATTCGCTGATCCTCTCATATAACAAGTAAAATATTCCATAGATTCCACAACTATCAAAAACATAAATTTACATGATTACTATTTTTCTACCTAAAGTTGTAATAATAATCTCTTAATTACCCTGTATTATGAGGAAAAATAATGATAGATTGTCGAATTCACATTTTTGGAGGCGAGGGCGATGAAGGACTATTTTACACAGGAGATTATCAATACCATTCTTACCGTGTTGATTATTCTGCTGCTTGGTCTGATGGCAAAATCTGTGATTGCTTATATCAAACGGGAAATTGCCCAACTGGAGCAGAGGATCGGAAGCGAGGCTGTGAACATTCTGCTGAACCGGGCGGCGGATGCCGTTGAATCCGCGGTGATTGCCGTGAATCAGACGTTCGTAGAAACGCTGAAGCAGCAAGGCTCTTTTGACGCGGCCGCTATGGAGAAGTCTTTCCTTCTGGCCAAACAGAAAGCGATAGCCATCTTGGGGGAATCCGCCAAAGAGGAGTTGAGCCTTGTCATCGGTGATCTTGAAGCATGGATGGAAACGAAAATAGAAGTTTATGTGAACCGCAATAAACAGTTGTGAAAAACTGTCCGGAGTTCCCTTTGATTAGTAAAGGAGGGGCAAAGTTTCGCCATAATCGATACGCTCATTACTAAAAAAGTTAGGGGATGCATGATGAAACATTCGAAAAGAAAATTGAAGCATGTGCAGCAAGGAAGGTTAGGCATAATCAGCAAATGGCTCTGTCTCTCACTCCTGATTCTGATGCTGGCGCCAGGCGCTGTGTTCGGAGCGGAGAAAATGTTTACAGACGACTCTCCTGGTCAATCCGCGGGCAAAGCTTTTGCGGCGGTATATGGAGCTGAGCCTCCCGTGCAGCAGCCGGAAAATGTAGTAACGGTCAAAGAGTCGGTTTACAATTCCGTATATGATTCGGTGTATGGGGTAGACCCTACACTGGGAGTCATATTGCATCATGGAGCCTATCAGCTGAGTCTGCTTGCTGTCAGCGATGTGCAGGGGACGATGGCTCCGGTGTCGCCGCTGCTGCAGCAGATCAAATTGTCACAGGCCTCGGGTGTTATTCCAGGGGGACGCGGATTTATGCTTCCGCAGGTGGTGGCTGTTAAGGATCTGGCGGGTAATCCGCTGGCAGGTATTCCGGTTACATTCACTGTTTCTGAGGACAGCACGATCACCGCGGTAATGCGCGGGCTTAACAGCACTGGAATCACGGTTGTATCGGATGCAAACGGGTATGCATCTGCTGCTAACACCTACACGGGTTATATAGGAGAAGGCTACCAGGTTTATTCCAAGAGTACCGGTGTCATTAAGACCCTGGAGGTGAAAGCTATGGTCCCGGGTCTGCAGCCAGTCACCTTCAAGGTGGAGATCGGTGCCGTAGGCTCCAACCTGATCGACACCACGCCGCCTATGATTAAGGCCACGGCGTTGGATGATGCCGGGACTCCTTACATTGCCGGAACCTGGACCAGTCATTCCGTGACGGTTCATTACACGGCAGAAGATACATTATCAGCCATCAAATCACTGACCTCCGATCAGAACTTTACGGCTGAAGGAGCGGGCCAGACGGCAACGGGGAAGGCTGTTGACAGTGCAGCTTCCAGTGATGAGGATAAGAACCATTATTCCATCGCGACCTTTGGTCCCATTAACATTGATAAAAGTGCCCCGGTTACAGCCGCAACAGTGACGGGGGCCGAATCCAGCAGCTGGAACCACGGGAAGGTAGCACTGCATTTTGCCGCAGAGGATCAATATTCCGGTGTGGATTTCATCTATTATAAGCTGGGTGAGAGTGATGCTGTAAAAACTGCAGGTTCAAGTGCCGGGATTGAGATTGACAAGGAAGGAACAACGGCGGTCAGCTACTGGGCTGTGGATAAAACCGGGAATGCGGAAGCCGCCCGGACAGTGACCGTGAAGATTGACAAGAGCGGTCCGCTCGTTTCCAGCATTCTAAGTCCTGAAGCGAATGAAAAGGGCTGGAACAGCACGAACGTTACGGTCTCTCTCACCGCCTCCGATGCCAACTCTGGTGTTAAGGAAATCCATTATACACTGGGAGCAGACGGGCAAGAGAAGATTGTAACAGGAACAACCGCGTCGTTCGCCGTTCAGACGGAGGGGATCACACCACTTGCGTTCTGGGCGGTGGATCAAGCGGGGAACAGTACGCCCGTACAGAACACTGTAGTGAAGATAGATAAGACCATTCCGGTAGTCACCGTTCCGGCAGATATTACTATTGAGGCCAAGGCAGTACGTACTCCTGTCGATATTGGCAAAGCTTCCGTTCAGGATATTTCCATTCCGGATGTCATCCTGACGAACGATGCCCCGGCTGATTATCCAATCGGAACGACAACCGTAAAGTGGACAGCTGTGGACCCGGTAGGAAATACCTCCTCACAGGTGCAGAAAGTCACCGTGAAGGATACGACGAAACCTGTGCTTACTGTGCAGGGAGATATCGTAGTGGAAGCCACGGCTGTAAAAACACCGTTTGTTGTCACTGGAGGATCGGCAATAGATATCTTCCCGGTCATAGTGGTGAATGATGCGCCGAAGGAATTCCCCATTGGCCCAACTACAGTCACCTGGACCGCAACAGATGCGAACAGCAATGTAACCACAGCCACACAGATGGTAATTGTAGTCGATAGGATCAAGCCTGTGCTTACTATACCTGCCAACATTACGAAGGAAGCTGAGGGCAGAAGAACAGCGGTTGCTGTTGGAACTGCATCAGCCACGGATATTTTCAAGGTGACTATTACTAATAATGTGCCGGAAGACTTTCCGGTGGGATCCACCAAGGTTAGCTGGTCTGCTAAAGACGAGAATGGCAATACCTCTACAGCAGATCAAACCATCGTTATTACAGATATAACCAAGCCTAAACTGACGATTCCGAAGGATATTACAGTTGAAGCCAATGCTAAACGGACGAAGGTGGATATCGGAGAGGCCGAAGCCACAGATCTGTTCGACGTGCTCTTAACCAATAATGCCCCGGCCGATTATCCGGTAGGTACAACCCCTGTTATATGGACCGCCAAAGACGAGCATGGAAATGTCTCGGAAGAGGTGCAGCATATCACCGTTACGGACAAGACGGTTCCTGAGCTGAAAGTGCCCGGAGATATTACAGCAGAGGCAACTGCCATTAAGACACCGGTTGAGTTGGGGCAAGCGTCTGCTACAGATATTTTCAAAGTCACCGTAACCAATAATGCACCGGACAGCTTTATCTTCGGAACCACGGTAGTGACCTGGACGGCTACTGATGAGAACGGCAACAGCACCAAGAAAACGCAGACAGTGAAGATTGTCGATACGACGAAGCCATTGGTCACGCTGCCAGGCAATAAAACGGCAGAAGCGACCGGAGAAAGAACCAAGGTGGACATCGGCCTGCCGGTGGTCACGGAAATATTCCCGGTGACGATCAAGAATAATGCTTCGGCAGATTTCCTGCTTGGCACAACCGAAGTGACCTGGACGATAACGGATGAACATGGCAATGCAACTGTAGGCACTCAAGTTATCAAGATAGAGGATACTACCAAGCCAGTCCTTACTGTACCGGCTGATATTACAGTAGAGGCGACAGGAATCAGAACTGAAATTGATCTGGGCAACCCTGTAGGGATAGATCTTTTTGAGCTTACGATGCGTAACGATGCGCCAGAAGATTTTCCTGTCGGTACAACCAAAGTAACTTGGATGGCAAGTGATCCAAGCGGTAATGTGGCGATTGGGACACAGAATGTGACGGTTGTGGATACGACCAATCCTAATCTCTATATCCCGGCAGATGTCAAGGTTGAAGCTACAGCAGTTCGTACCCCGGTAGAGATCGGACAAGCAACAGCAACGGATATTTTTCCTGTAACAGTGACCAGCGATGCCTTGGCGGACTATCCGTTCGGAACGACTGAAGTCACTTGGACCGCTAAGGATACTAACGGAAGAACAATTACAGGCAAGCAAAAAGTCACGGTAGCTGATACAACACTGCCAGTACTGGCAGTTCCAGAGGATATCAGCATCGAGGCTACAGCAGTGAACACACCTGTCAATATTGGCAAGGCAACGGCAACGGATCTGTTCCCGGTAACGATTGTCAGTAATGCACCGGCGAGCTATCCGCTGGGCAAAACGATTGTGACCTGGAAAGCGACCGATGCGAACGGCAACTTCAGCACCGGAACGCAGACGATTACAGTAACAGATACAACTGCACCGGTAATAGCTGAAACGCCGGATCTTAAAATTGAAGCAACCGGGCGTACAACTCCGGTTCAGCTCCAGGTGCCGGCAGTCACGGATATTTTCGGAATCATAGCAGTGACCAGCGATGCCCCGGCGTCATTCCCCCTGGGAGTGAAAGAGGTGACCTGGACGGCGAAGGACAAGAACGGCAATCTGTCCACACGCGAGCAAAAGGTTGAGGTAGTGGATACCACGAAGCCGGTACTCACTCTGCCGGAGGATGTAAACGTAGAAGCTGCGGCGCTGCAGACCCATGTTGAGATTGGGAAGGCCACGGCCACCGATTTATTCGATGTTACTGTTAAGAGCAACGCCCCGGAAACCTATCCGTTAGGTACCACAGAAGTGACCTGGACGGCTACAGATGAGAATGGCAATAAATCCACTGGAGTACAGAAGATCAAGGTATCGGATAACACGGCTCCTGTTCTTAGTGTTCCGGAAGATCTGACTGTGGAAGCCACTGCAGTGCAGACGCCTGTGGAGATTGGACAGGCAACCGCAACGGATATCTATAAAGTCACGATTACCAGCGACGCTCCGGACGCTTATCCACTCGGTGAAACGAAGGTAATCTGGACTGCAACCGATGTGAACGGAAATGTATCTACCAAGGTGCAGAAGATCAAGGTCATAGATAAGACCAGCCCACAGCTGAACGTGCCAAAGGACATCAGCATTGAAGCTTCAGCGGTGAAGACACCGGTGGAGATTGGGCAGGCAACCGCAACGGATATTTTTAAATACACGATTGTCAGCAATGCCCTGGATGCCTATCCGCTGGGTGTAACGGAAGTCGTCTGGAAGGCAACCGATGCGAACGGCAATGTGGCTACAGGGGTGCAAAAGGTTACAGTAGTGGATACCACGAGCCCGCAGCTGAATGTGCCTGAGGATCGGACGGTTGAAGCAACAGCGGTGAAGACGCCGGTGGAGATTGGCCAGGCGACTGCAGCAGATATTTTCAAGTATACGATTAAGAGCAATGCTCCGGCAGATTATCCGTTAGGTATAACTGAGGTCGCTTGGACGGCAACAGATGAGAGCGGAAATGAGACTAACTTTGTTCAAAAAATTACGGTAGTGGACACGACGAAGCCGACGCTTACTGTGCCTAAGGACCAGATGGTAGAGGCAACAGCGGTTCGTACCTCTATTGAAATAGGGCAAGCTATGGCGGAGGATATCTACCCTGTAACAGTTACATCGGATGCTCCTGACGACTATCCGCTGGGAATGACGACAGTCACCTGGAAGGCTAAGGACGTAAATGGAAACGAAATTACAGGGATACAGCGAATCACCGTTAAGGATACGACACAACCGGTGCTGAAATTCAAAGGATCTCTGCATCTGACCAAGGAAGCAGAAGCTCTGGCAACTTCGGTAGAGCTGGAAGTACCTGAAGTGCTGGAACTGTTCCCAGTTACTTTAACTACAGATGCTCCTGGGTTTGGTGAACAAGATCCAATTACATCAGGAGACCACATAACAGCGAAGTTCCTTCTCGGAACTACCAAGGTAACCTGGACGGCCGAGGATAGCAGTGGAAATGCCATGATTGGCATTGTAACGGTGACCCTAACGGATACCGTAAAACCCGTGCTTAAGCTTCCGGCAGATATTACTTTAGAAGCAACGGCAGTGAAGACGCCGGTGGAGATCGGGGAAGCTACAGCCACAGATATCTATGATGTGACTGTGACTAGCAACGCACCTGCGGATTATCCGCTGGGTACGACGGAGGTTACCTGGATAGCGAAGGACGCGAACGGTAATACAAGTACGGGTGTGCAGAAGATTACAGTGGTGGATACGACGAAGCCGGGAATGGTCTTACCTGCTGACAGGAAGGTGGAGGCGACTGGGCTGAAGACTCCGGTTGACATTGGGGAGGCGAAATTCCCGGACATATTCAATGTAATTATTACTAACAATGCTCCGTCAGACTTTGAAG
The DNA here is from genome assembly GCF_009664975.1 of Paenibacillus monticola. Lineage (GTDB taxonomy): Bacteria > Bacillota > Bacilli > Paenibacillales > Paenibacillaceae > Paenibacillus_AQ > Paenibacillus_AQ monticola. The sequence continues at coordinate 5,814 of NZ_WJXB01000023.1, read as the reverse complement.
TGGGCACAACTGATGTGACTTGGACCGGAACAGATGAGAACAGAAATAGTGCCACAGGCGTGCAGAAGATTACGGTTGTGGATACCACGAAGCCGGTGCTGAAACTGCCGGAGGATAAGATCGTTGAAGCCACTGCGCTAAAAACTCCGGCAGACATCGGACTAGCGACAGGCACAGATATTTACAAGGTGACGGTGACCAGCAATGCTCCGGTAGATTATGCGCTGGGCACAACAGAAGTGATCTGGACGGCTACGGATGAGAACGGCAATAGCGCCACAGGTGTGCAGAAGATCACGGTGAAAGATACGACAAAACCAGTGCTGAAGCTGCCAGCAGATAAGACGGTGGAGGCGACCGCACTGAAAACTTCGGCAGACATCGGACTCGCGACGGGCACGGATATTTACAAGGTGAATGTGACCAGCAACGCTCCGGCAGATTATGCGCTGGGCACGACAGAAGTAACATGGACGGCAACGGATGAGAACGGCAATAGCGCTACTGGTGTGCAGAAGATCACGGTGAAGGATACCACGAAGCCGGTGCTGACGCTGCCGGCAGATAAGACGGTGGAGGCGACCGCACTGAAAACTCTGGCAGACATCGGGTTGGCGACGGGCACGGACATTTACAAGGTGACGGTGACCAGCAATGCACCGGCGGATTATGCGCTGGGAACGACAGAAGTAACATGGACGGCAACGGATGAGAACGGCAATAGCGCCACAGGTGTGCAGAAGATCACAGTGAAGGATGCCACGAAGCCGGTGCTGAAGCTGCCGGAGGATAAGATCGTCGAAGCCACTGCACTGAAAACTCCGGTAGACATCGGACTAGCGACAGGCACGGACATTTACAAGGTGACGGTGACCAGCAATGCACCGGCGGATTATGCGCTGGGAACGACAGAAGTAACATGGACGGCAACGGATGAGAACGGCAATAGCACCACAGGTGTGCAGAAGATCACGGTGAAGGATACGACAAAGCCGGTGCTGAAGCTGCCAGTAGATAAGACGGTGGAAGCGACCGCGTTGAAGACTCCGGTGGATATCGGTCTGGCAACAGGCACGGATATTTACAAGGTGACGGTGACCAGCAACGCACCGGCGGATTATGCGCTGGGAACGACAGAAGTGACCTGGACGGCAACGGATGAGAACGGCAATAGCGTCACAGGTGTGCAGAAGATTACGGTGAAGGATACGACGAAGCCGGTGCTGAAAGCACCAGCAGATGTAGCGGTTACGGCGACCGGCACCAAAACTTCTGTGACTCTGGGCCAAGCGACAGTGGGCGATATCTTCGGGTTCACGCTGAAGAATGATGCTCCGGCAGACGGATTCCCGGTAGGGAAAACAGTGGTCACTTGGACCGCAACGGACGTGAACGGCAATGTATCGACGGCAGTGCAGTACGTAACCGTATCTCAGGTATTCAAGGTCCAATCGTATAACAGCACCAGAACGGGCACCACGAATACGATTTTTCCGAGAATAATCTTTGAGAACACAAGCAGTAGCACCATGCAGCTCTCCAACATCAAGCTTAGATACTACTACACCATCGATGGAGAGAAATCCCAGAGCTTCTATACCGATTACTCCAGGGTATTCGGTTCCAGTAGCAGAAATATTCAGTCTTATATCACAGGAAGCTTCCAAAAGACCACTAGCAAAACCGGCAGCGATTATTACTTGGAAATCAGCTTCTCCAGCAGTGCCGGAAGTCTGAAGCCGGGTGAAAAAGTAGAAATCCAATGCCGGTTCTGGAAATCGAATTATTCCAACTATACCCAGACAAATGACTATTCCTTCAATGCATCGGCAACAGATTATACGGATACCAACAAAATTACGGTCTACTCCTCCGGCAATCTGATTGCAGGTATGGAACCGTAAGCGGGCAAGTGCAGCATGGTATAGCTTCCAGGCTGCCGCCGTCAAATGGCTGCGGCTTGGAGTCTATATTCATTATCGAAAGATCAACCATCTCCATTCCGGGGGTACGATATGCCAGACGACATGAATGAAATACTTCAACGGTTGACCCGCGTAGAAACAAAGCTCGACATTATGAACAGCGCAAGAGATATTGCACTTGAGGCCATGCAGAGCAGCAAATCAGCACATTTGCGTATGGATGAGATGCGGGATGAACTGTCCAGATTGAAGCTCAGGCAAGGGGAGAATCAGCGCTGGCTGGTAGGAACTATTATCAGCAGTACGGGGTTGTTTATTGCGGCTGCGGGACTGTTGATGAAAATATTGATCGGGTAGCAGAAAATGAATATCCGCAGTGGATGATAGACGGGAAGAAGGAGAGGTATGAATGGCCAAGGGATTTGATTGTGCGGCTCCACTGACGAAGAAATTGGCGAAGCAGTTCCGTGATGACGGCTATGTGTTCGCCTGCCGTTACCTCGTGCCATCAGGCTGGAAAAGGCTTACTAAGGCAGAGGCGGCGGCCATCAGCGCTGCCGGACTGCAGATCGTCTCTGTGTTTGAAACGGTCGCCAGCCGTGCGCTGGGCGGACGTGCCGCCGGTCTGACTGACGGAGCGATTGCTGCACAGACGGCGTTAGCTGTTGGACAGCCAATCGGGAGCCGGATCTACTTTGCCGTAGATTTTGACGCATCTGCCAAGCAGATGGATACGGTAAATCAGTACATTAAGGCAGCGGGTGAAGCCGCCCGGAATTTCCGGTCAGGTGTGTACGGCAGTGCGGCGGTTATTGAGGCCGCGATGGCAGCCAAGGCCTGCACCGGCTTCTGGCAGACCTATGCCTGGAGTAAAGGCCGGAAGGTAGAGGGGATTCACATTTATCAGTACGACAACGGTCCCAAAGGGCTGGGGCAGCCGATCCACGGTGTGAATGTGGACCTGGATCTGTCCAGTGGAGATGTGGGATGGTGGAACACGCTGCCTGTGGTTGTTCAACAGCCGGGCAGTTCAAACGGGGAGGAGAATGACTATATGCTGAACAAAGAGGATGCGAATAAGATCATTGCCTTCATTAAAGCCGCCTATATGGCGGCAGGGAGCCCGGAATCCAGAGAGGAATTTCACCGTCTGGCAGATGAATTGCGCCAGGCATCGGGACAAGCGGTAGAGGGAGAGAAGTAAAGAGAAGACGGTTAGGCCGCTTTGATTAAAATATTCATGATTCAACAGCTTTTGATTACAGCCACCCCCGGGTGGCTTTTTTGGCATTCACATTTTTTATAATTAATTCAATAAATGGATTTATTTATGCCTCCGGCTGTAAAAAACGCTATGGATTTTACTTTATCTATAGGATCGATTTTTTTACAGAGGGGGACTCAGTTTGCAGACCCAAGCAACCGTGAGCAAGGAAAAAGAAAAAATTTCCAGTGGTCATAAACCATACAGTAATTCACAGGTCTTCGTACGGCCGGCAGTTGCGAAGCAACCGGACCCGGTAGAGATTATCCGGCGTGTCCGGCAGAATCCGGCTTCCTTAAGCCGGGAAGATAAACTGGCACTCCAGCGTACCTTGGGCAACCGTGCCGTGGTTCAATTGTTGTCCAGTCTGAAGGATAGCCGCGAAGAGGGTAAGACCAAGAACGCTGTTGAGACGAAGCCAGTCGAACAAGGGCAGGGAAGTCCGGAGAATACCCAGGCTGATCAGAACCAGGAGCCAGCTCTCCCGGAACTGGTTCAAGAGGCTCCTTCAACCGCTGCGGAGCTGCCTGCAAATGAGCAAAAGCAGCCTCAGGAGCAAAATCCGGTATCGGCGCAGGCTGAGGTGCAGCAAGTCAGCACTCAGACTGAAATGAAGACACAACAGAATGAAAAGTCCAACATGACTGCACAGAGTAACGGTGGCCTCAAAGTGTGGGTTAAAACCCCAGCTGGAGGTTCTCCTTCCGGCACTGGAGACAGCAAAGGGGTGGCAGATCAGGGAAAGGCCGCAGCGAAAGATAAGACAGTAGCTGCTCAGCAGGCCATAGAAGAGGAAGCGGCTCCAAAGGGGAAAGAGGCCGAAAAAGACCAGCCTGCTGAAGCCAAGGATGCGAAGAATGCCAAGGAATCCACAGCGTCCATGGGCGGCAAGGAAACGAAGCCTGCAGATGAAGCCAAAGAGGCCAAGGGAGAATCCGCAGGGAAGGGAGCTGCGAAGGAGCCTTCGCTGGGAGATGCACTGGGTGCATTGGCGGGAGACGGGAAGGAAGAGCCGGCCAAGGCCAAGAAGGTGAGCATTCGCGGAGAAGATCCGGGGCAAATCCTGGATCAGCTGACACAGGTTCAGCCTACTGAACTGGGGGATGCCTATGCCCAGGCTGTGAATGTATCGGCAGGAGCATTTGCGAAGCAGAAGCAGAAGACCAAGCAGGGGATGCCTGCAGTTCCCGCACCGACAGGATTAAAGGGGAAGGTGCTGCAAGCCCGGAAAAAGCCAGGGACGCTGAAGCACGCTGCTCCAGAAGGCTTTAAGAGTGAGCGTTCAGGCGGAGCTGCAATTGCGGGGAACCTGAACAAAATGAACATCGGTTCTTCCGGCTCGGAAGGTAATCCTGAGGCCATTATGGGCGAAATCCGTTCCGCAGCGGCTGAACCGCCGGGAATCAGCATGACTGGCGAGGCAGATCCATCCCAGCTTGAGGGCTTCAACCAGGAGGCATCCCAGCAGGTGAGAGCAGCCAAGCAGGCGGAGACGGGCCAGATCAACAATCCGTTTGGTGAGAGTGATATCTATCCCGAGCCAGACGGTTCCACACTGAAGTCTTCCACAGAACTGCAAGGCGGCAACGTACCTGGAGCCAAAAAGTTGCCTGTACTGGGAATACCTGCGGATATGACAGCCGGGCTGAATCACAGCCTTGCTCCGGAAATGAAGAAGCAGCTGGGCGCCAAGCAGGCTGAATACAGCAAGGAAAAAGAGAAATTCGACAGCAAGGTGCTGATCTCCAAAGCAGACAGCCACACGCAAATCCAGCAGGCGGAGGCAGATACCAAGAACAAACAGCTGAGCCAGCAGGCCGGGGCCAAGGCGGAGGTCGACAACCTGCGGGGCGAATGGAAAAATGAGCTGGATACGGCTGAAGCCGACTATGCCGGGCAGGCCGGAGCGGCAGCACAGCAGAAAAAGGGTGAGATTAACAGCGTCCGGACGGAGAAAGAGCGCGAAGCGCAGAAGAAGCAGTCCGAAGCTGAACGGGAAGCCACTCAGGCCTACAGCAAAGCCAAGAAGGATGCAGACGGGAAGCATGAAGAGGAAAAAGCAAAGGAAGAGAAGAAGGGCGGCTTCCTCGGCTGGGTGAAGGGCAAACTCGAAGCAGTTGTCGATCTTGTCAAGAAAGCGGTCAACTTTATTTTCGAGGGCCTTAGAAAAGCGGTTAAGTTCATTTTTGACAAAGCCAAGCAGGCAGTGTTGGGCATTATTGAACTGGGCCGCAAGCTGATCACCACCTTGATCAAGGGACTGGGCACGCTGCTTAAAAAGCTGGTTTCGGTGGTATTTGCCAAATTCCCTGGCATCGCCGCGAAAATATGCAGCAAAATTGACGGAGTCGTCGACAAGGCAATTAAGGCCGTCAAGCAGTTGGCACAGAAGCTAAAAAACAAAGTCACACAGGTCATGGACTTCCTGGCCGCCAAGGTGGACCAGGCTCTGGCAGCGGTGCAGAACTTCTATACCAAGCTAATCTCAACGCTAGGCAACCTTCTCATAGCTACTTTTCTGGATGTACTTGCCCGGATTGGAGCGCTCGGCAAGGCGGCGAAGCGTTCGCTCAGCCATTTGGAAGGCAAGATGTGGGAGTATCTGCTCGGTGTAGACATTTCCAA
>NZ_WJXB01000022.1 GCF_009664975.1 Paenibacillus monticola | reverse complement strand
TAATATATCATATTCATTCGTGTAATGCAAGCACTTTTTTTATTTCATTTTCGTGCTCGGCGTTGATGTCTCTCGGCCGGACTTAGAATATATCATGATTGGAGATCCATTGCAAGCTTTATTTGAAATGTAATTCAATCCAACTCTAGCCAAGGAAAGCCATTGCAAACAGCTTCCCTTGCTGTTGTTGTATTATCCACGAATCAGCTCAAATTATTCAGCTGCACGGTTACGCATATGCGGGAATAGCAATACGTCGCGAATTGATGCAGAATTAGTAAGCAGCATAATCAGACGGTCAACTCCGATACCCAACCCGCCTGTAGGAGGCATACCATATTCCAGAGCGCGGATGAAATCCTCATCCATCTCATGTGCTTCATCGTTGCCTTGCTCTTTTTCCTGAATTTGCGCCTCGAAACGCTGACGCTGGTCGATCGGGTCGTTGAGTTCACTAAAGGCATTTGCGTGCTCACGCGCCACAATAAACAGCTCAAAACGGTCGGTAAAGCGCGAATCCAGTTCGTTCTTTTTAGCAAGTGGTGAAATTTCAACTGGATGTCCTGTCACAAATGTAGGCTGAATCAACGTTTCTTCTACAAATTGCTCAAAGAAGGCGTTAAGGATATGTCCGAAAGACATGTGCTTCTCGACTGGCACACGGTGTTCCTTAGCTAGAGCCTGGGCTTCCTCATCCGTCATCTGCACACTGAAATCGACACCCGTTACTTCTTTGACAGCATCGACCATAGTCACACGGCGCCAGCCTGGTGTCAGATCTACTTCCTGACCTTGGTAGTTCAATTTCTGAGTTCCCAACACTTCTTGAGCAATATGAGCAATCATACTCTCTGTCAGATGCATGATGTCCTTGTAATCCGCATAAGCTTCATACAGTTCAATCATGGTGAACTCTGGATTATGACGCGTTGACATTCCTTCGTTGCGGTACACTCGGCCGATTTCGTACACTTTCTCCAAACCGCCAACAATAAGACGTTTGAGATGCAGCTCAATAGCAATTCGCATGTACAGCTGCATGTCTAATGCATTATGGTGCGTAATGAACGGACGTGCAGCGGCGCCGCCGGCAATGGAATGCAGTGTAGGTGTTTCGACTTCGAGATATCCTAGTGAATCCAGATAACGGCGCATCGCTTGAATGATCCGTGAGCGGGCAATAAAGGTCTGCTGTACTTCCGGATTAATAATCAGATCAACATAACGCTGGCGATAGCGCAGTTCCACGTCCTTAAGACCGTGGTATTTCTCTGGGAGTGGAAGCAATGATTTGGACAAGACTTCAAGGTTGTGTACTTTAATTGAGGTCTCCCCTGTTTTGGTCTTGAATATAACTCCGCGAACTCCGATGATATCGCCGAGATCCAAAATGCGGAATGCAGCGTATTGCTCTTCGGGAATAGCATCTTGACGAACGTAAATTTGAATCTTGCCACTAAGGTCCTGCAACTGTGCGAAGCCGGCTTTACCCATACCGCGTTTTGCCATGATACGACCAGCGATGCTGACTTCAACGGCTAGCTCGTCCAGTTCCTCTTTGGTCTGCCCATCATACTTGGACATAAGATCTCCAGCGTTAGCCGTACGCTCGTACTTTTTACCGAATGGATCAATACCCAATCCACGCAGCTCGTCCAATTTGGCACGGCGGATTTGCAGCAGCTCACTAAGTTCATTCTCTGAAATGTCCACGTTGTTTATTTCTTCGGTCACACTCTTCATCCCCTTTAAATCTGTATGTCATATACACAAGAAGAAACGGCTTAGCTGCCCTTTTAGGGACGCATCCGTTCCTCTCTACACCCATATTTTCTTAATGATATCAAGAAAAAAACTAAGCCATCCTTTTATATCGACGGCACCCGTTTCTTCGAAAAATATAAGGATAAGTTATCGTGTGAAACCTATAAATTCTTATATTTTGAAAAAAGCTTCCCTAAGGAAGCTTTCCCAAACCTGTTTCCTCTACAGCCGATTATACCTCTAAACGGGTATACATAAAGCAGTAAGTCAATTTACAAACGCTCAGGTCAGTAAAAACACTACATTCTGATATCAAGAATTTTATATTGAATAACGCCTGCAGGAACACTAACGTCTACGACGGTGCCCTTTTTCTTACCAATAATAGCTTTGCCTACCGGACTTTCGTTAGAAATCTTATTCTTCAATGGATCCGCTTCGGCCGAGCCGACAATCGTATATTCCATAACATCGCCATATTCCATATCCTCAACACTTACGGTAACGCCGATACTCACTACATCGGTAACGATTTCGTCGCTATTGATGATGCGCGCGTTGCGAAGCATCTTCTCCAGAGTGATCACGCGTCCCTCAATAAAAGCCTGCTCGTTCTTCGCGTCTTCATACTCCGAGTTCTCACTGATATCTCCGTAGCCAATCGCCACCTTAATCCGTTCAGCCACCTCGCGGCGTTTCACAGATTTAAGCATCTCCAGTTCTTCTTCCAGACGTTTTAGCCCGCCCGGCGTAAGGATGACTTCTTTATCGCTCATCTCAACCGATTCTCCTGTCGTATACAATTATTGAAAACACCATACTATATGCGAATCTGGGGGGATAAGAACCCTCCATGTTGCATTGCTCCTGCTGTAACGGCGATTTTATACTGAGAAATTATATTGGAACCGCTACAAAATGTCAATGATACCCCATATATTGTTCAGTGTAATCAACTAAAGTTCGGAAAATAACGATTATACCGCCGAAAGGGACGCCTCAGAACTCCCACCGCGTGCTTCGTCATACTTTATCTGTTCGACAAAATCCAGCAAAATCTTCACCATTTCGTCGCGCTTCGTACCTTCCATGATAACGTCCTTCACACGGGCCCCAGATTTTAAGCCCTTCAAATACCAAGCTAAATGCTTCCGCATCTCGCGAACGGCTACGTATTCACCCTTAAGATCAATCAAACGGTCCATGTGAAGAATCGCGACCTTCATCTTCTCTTCAAGTCCAGGTTCAGGCATAAGCTCGCCGGTCTGCAGATACTGTATCGTCCGATATAACATCCACGGATTACCGAGGGCCGCACGCCCAATCATAACGCCGTCACAGCCCGTCTGATCCAGCATAGCCCGGGCATCTTCAGGTGTATTCACATCACCATTACCGATAACAGGAATCGAAACGGCCTGTTTAGCCAGTCTAATATAGTCCCAGTCGGCATACCCCGTATAAAGCTGCTCCCGAGTTCGACCGTGTACACTGACTGCTTTGCCCCCAGCACGCTCAACTGCACGTGCATTTTCCTCGACAAAAATATGCTCGCTATCCCATCCAATACGCATTTTTACAGTGACGGGCTTATCAACAGCTTCTACAACTGCAGACACCATTTCATATATTTTCTCAGGATTCAGCAGCCAACGCGCTCCTGCATCACATTTGGTGACTTTCGGCACAGGACAACCCATATTAATGTCGATAATATCTGCATTCGTCTCTTTATCGACTACTTTCGCCGCTTCTACTAATGACTCTCGATCTCCGCCAAAAATCTGCAAACTTAGCGGTTTCTCCCGATCGTCCACAAACAACATTTCCCGCGTGCGCGGATTTCCATGCAGAATAGCCTTATCACTTACCATTTCCGCACAAACCAATCCTGTACCAAATTCCTTAGCAATCAGGCGAAACGCTGGATTGCATACGCCAGCCATCGGTGCCAGAACAACCTGATTCTTCATTTCAATGTCGCCAATCTTTAGCATTTTATCACTTCCTTATTCTCTTTCATGTTCTTATGAGGAGGGATTCGCCAACTCTTGGGTCGTTACCTCGAGAACATTCGCAATTTTATCTAAAATTTGATCTTCTAGCCGTCTGTTACCCCTCTCAACTGCACCAAGCACAGCTAAGGAAATTCCGGTACGATCTGCGAGTTCCTGTTGGGTGAAGCCTTTTAGCTTACGGAATGCCCTGACTCGCCGTCCCATACGCTTGTTGTCCACAGTCGAATTCCTTCTTTCCCATCTATGTCTTGGAGCGCTGTTGTAACTAGCTTGCGGAGTCCGAAGTGTTCATCCTGTGGTACGATATCGCTGAGTGGAAAAAGTACAAAGGCCCGCTCAAACATCCGTGGATGCGGCAGCGTTAAATGCAGCGTATCAAGGGTTAATCCTTCTATCCACAACAAATCCAAATCTACAGTTCTTGGTCCATAACGGATATCCCGGGTACGACCAAGCTGTGTTTCGATCTCTAACATAACTTCCAATAAGGCATCTGGTGCCAGTGTTGTGCGCAATGCGGCCGCCATATTCAGAAACTGCGGCTGATCCAAATAACCGACTGGTTCTGTCTCGTATACCCCCGAGCAGCGGATAACCTTAATTTCATCGTGATTATCCAACCTGTGCAAAGCTTCCTTCAGGGTTCCTTCACGGTCGCCCAAATTGGCCCCTAAAGCAATATAAGCCTCTGATTCCTCAGAGGTGGAATGTATATTCATGGATGGGTTCTCACTTTCTCGTTCTGCGTAGCTCTACAGTCACTCCCTGAAAATGAATGTCGAACGGCGGATGTGGCTTGGTCACTTTGACCGTTACTGCATTGATAATAGTATAAGTGTCCAGTACAGAGGTTGCAATATATTCTCCCAAAGCCTCGATCAGTTTAAAGGATTTTTTTTCGACAATATCTTTAACAAGCCCATGCACTTCTGCGTAATTCACGGTTTGCTCCAAATCATCGTTGAGGCCAGCTCCCTGCAAATCAAGCTCCAGCTCCAAATCAATGTAATAGCGTTGGCCCAGCTTACGTTCTTCTTCAAAAACACCATGAAACCCGTAGTATTCCATCCGGTGCAATGTCATTTTGTCCATAGGATAACCGCCTTTATTGTGTGATAGTCTTCATTAATCTGCTGTAATTGGATTGGCATATAACATGGCATCACACATTAGGACGGTACGCTTAATTAGCGACACATCGTGCACCCGCACAATCTGACAACCCTGGGCTATGCCAAACGCTACTGTAGCAGCCGTTCCTTCGACAACATCGTCCGACGGCAGATCCAGCGCGGTGCGGATGAATTTTTTGCGAGACGTAGCCAGTAGCAGCGGATAGCCCAACTCCGTTAAGATGTCCAGAGACATCATGGCTCTAAGGTTCTCATGATAGTCCTTGGCAAACCCTATGCCCGGGTCCAGTATGATGTTGCTTGGTTTAACGCCTGCGGCTAATGCAAGATTTACACTTTCGAGCAGATCGTTAGACATATCCGAGATTAGGTCAGTATAGTTTCGATCATGGCGATTGTGCATCAAAATAATTGGGCAATCCGCCTGCGCAGCTATATTCGCCATTTCCGGATCAGCTTTACAGCCCCACACATCATTGATGATATGCGCCCCTGCGGCTATGGCCTGACGCGCTACTTCTGCTTTGTAAGTATCCACTGACAGCGGAAGATGAGGCGCGGCACGATGAATGCTCTCTATGACAGGCAGAATACGGGACAACTCCTCTTGCACCCCTACCGGCTCATGACCGGGTCGTGTAGATTCACCACCTATGTCAATGATGTCTGCCCCCTCTGCAGCCATGCGCAGCGCATGCTCCACCGCTCTGTCAGGATCAGCCCACAAGCCTCCATCCGAAAAAGAATCCGGCGTTACATTGAGGATACCCATAACTAACGTACGCGCTCCTAGCTCCAACTGTGTATTTCCGCAGCGGTACGTCCGCTTATATATAACCGGTCTCAAAGTTGTAGTTCCGTCCTTTCTCTATATAGAGTCATTAATTTCTTTGTAAAGCTTCCGCAGCTGCCTTTGCCTACTAGGAATCGCTCAGCTTGTTGCCACAGCGCAGTAACAGGAACAATTTCCTGTATGGAATTCGTCAGAAATACTTCATCGGCTGCCTTCAGCTGCTCCCAGTCATACAATCCTTCTTCTACTTGGAGTCCTGTTGCGAGGGCTAGCTCCATTACCATTTCCCGGGTAATTCCGGGCAGAATTCCGGTAGCTATATCCGGTGTGTAGAGTGAACCATTCTTCACAAAAAAGATGTTGCTGACGATCCCCTCGGCTATCATCTCTTGCGCGTTCAGCATAAGTCCCTCCGCTCCATTAGCCGCGGATGCATAACTGGAAAGCTCACGTTTGGCCAGAATATTGTTCATATAGTGCAATGACTTGAAACGCACCGGACCCTCCGGTGTATTACGCCGCAAAGATAACAGCTGCAATTCTTTGCCGTGACTATAAAGCTCATCCGAAAAATGCGGTAGCTCTTTGATATAGAGCAAATGATTGGGTTGATGGTAATCACCTGCTGGCAGTCCAAGAATATCTTCACCAGCCGTTACTGTGTACCGTATATATGCTTCCTTCAAATCATTCTTGTCCATAACTCGCTTCATCCAGTCTTGCAGACCTGCGGAATCCAGCTCGAACGGTATACCCAGTTGCCTGCAGCCCTCTGCCAACCTGTCCAAATGTCGCTCCAGTAGGAACGGGACTCCTCCATAGGTGCGAAAAGTCTCGAATAAACCTATGCCGTACAAAAAACCGTGATCCATGGCAGAAACCTTGGCATCCTTGGCGTCAATCACGCCATTATTGAGACCTATATAATTCATGCTGGTTCCCCAGCTCTCCGTTTCAGAAAATTGCTCAGTATCGTACGACCATGCTCTGTAATAATGGACTCCGGGTGAAACTGTACGCCTTCAATTGGGTACTCTTTATGGCGTAGCGCCATAATCTCACCTTCTGCGGTTTCTGCAGTAATCTCGAGACAATCTGGCAAGCTCTCACGCTCAACGATCAAAGAGTGGTATCTGGTTGCCGTAAATGGAGACTCCAACCCTTCAAATACAGATGTACCGTTGTGATGAATAGATGAAGTCTTGCCATGCATTAAACGCTCGGCACGAATAACATTGCCGCCAAAGGCCTGGCCAATGGCCTGGTGTCCAAGACATACTCCGAATATCGGAATGATGCCTTTGAAGTGATGCAGCAATTCCAGACTGATCCCTGCTTCATTAGGCGTACAGGGTCCTGGAGAAATTAATATATGGTCTGGTGCCAGCTGTTCAATCTCCTCTATACTGATCTCATCGTTACGGTATACCTTAACCTCTTGACCAAGTTCACCTAAATACTGTACCAGGTTATACGTAAAGGAATCATAGTTATCAATGACTAAAATCATGGTATTACTCCCCCTTCGGCGCCGTCGGTATTCGGGATTCCTGCTGGCTTTCACTGCAGAGAACTGCCTTTACTACCGCTTTGGCTTTATTATGGCATTCACGGTACTCGCGGTATGGATCCGAATCGATCACTATACCCGCGCCTGTCTGGATATAACCAATCCCATCCTTCACCGCCAGTGTTCGTATAATGATATTTAATTCCATATTGCCGTTATAGTCAATCCAACCCATAGATCCCGTATAGGGTCCGCGCCGAACGGGTTCCAGCTCCTCAATGATCTCCATCGTCCTTACCTTGGGCGCGCCGGTAATCGTCCCCCCCGGAAATAAGGCCGCCATCACATCATAAGCATCCTTACCAGGCGCAATCCGGCCCTCTACCTGTGATACGAGATGCATCACATGAGAATAGCGCTCTACGGTCATTAGCTCCGGCACGCTGACAGAACCGTATGCAGCGACACGTCCGATGTCGTTGCGCTCCAGATCGACAAGCATGATATGCTCGGCGATCTCTTTGTCGCTCCCGCGCAGCTCCGCCTCCATGGCGGCATCCTCCGCGAGAGTCATTCCCCGGCGCCGGGTCCCAGCGATGGGCCGGGCACTTATGTTGTCCCCGTGCAGCTTGACAAGCAGTTCGGGCGAAGCGCTGGACAGCGCAAAGCCGGGAGAGCGCAGCAGCCCCATGTACGGGGACGGGTTGAGCTTGCGCAGCCATTCGTAGACATCCTCCGGCGATGACTTCAGCTGCGCCTCCTGACGCAGCGACAGGTTCACCTGGAATACATCGCCTTGGCGGATGTATTCCTGAACGTCGAGTACCGCCTGCTGAAACTGTTCGCGGGAGAATGCCGAAGTCATACCCGGCCATTCTCCTGATGCAGCAGCATGAGCTTCAGTAGCCTTTTCACTGTCTTCCTGCAGGCCCGGGGCTGAAGATATGAGCTGCCAATGTTTCAGCATCTCCTTCGTCTGCTCTATAGCACTTAAATAGATGCTTTTTAAGTTCTCATTAGAGCTCTCGGCTGGAATCGGCATATGCACTGCACAATAGAGCATGTCCTCTTCATGATCATAAATCCATACCTCCTCTAACCTTATGAACAGATAGTCAGGAAAGCCGGCATCATCTAGTGTAAGAGAGGGCAGATGCTCCAAAGAGCGGACTACATCATATCCAAGAAAACCGATACATCCGCCAAGGAAAGGAGGGATTTCAGGATTTAATAATCGCGGAGAGGTAAATCCTGACATCCAATGCTGCAGCAGATCTAGTGGTTGTCCTTGCAGCATTGTTGCTTCGTACATAGCATTTGTAGCTTCAAGATAAGGATTAAAGTGCTCGGCATTCCCTCCCTTGCCCTTCAACACAGATATGGGCCTTAGGCCTAAATACGTGTAGCGCCCACCCTTACCACTCTCTAATACTACAGAGTATGGCGAGGATATTTCCCAAGCCGTCTTCCAGGATAAGGGTGGCCCACCAGTGCTCTGCGGTGATTTTATAATTAGCGGGAGTGTGCTCCAGTCTTCTGTCGCCCACTGCTCCCAATCATCCCATGCCGTTATGATCTCCAAATCCATCCTCCTACAAGTTTTATGGAGTTTACACTTCCTTGAATTCACTTCGCAATAAAACTCGCTTCGTAAGCATTCGCTTCGTTTTATGGAGTTTACACTTCCTGAATTCGCTTCGCAATAAAACTCTCTTCGTAATCATCCGCTTAGTTTTATGGAGTTTACACTTCTTTGAATTCGCTTCGCAATAAAACTCGCCTAGTGGGCATTTGAGTCACCAATAGTATATTGCCTGTCAGTATACTGCACTTAAGGCCTCTTTGAAAAGCCCGGACGGCAAAAAAAGAGCCTTCAACACCACTATAAGAGTGGAAATGAAAGCTCTGCTCTGAATGAAATGATCTCAACAATTATACTTCAAAGTTATACAGCGGTGTGCTCAGGTAACGTTCACCGTTACTTGGGATTATAACTACAACCTTTTTACCTGCGCCCAGTTCCTTGGCAACCTTAAGCGCCGCGAATACAGCTGCACCTGAAGAAATACCCGTCAGGATACCGTCTTCTTTGGCTACACGACGTGCAGTTTCAAACGCTTCATCGTTCTCAACATGGATGATTTCATCATAAATATCCTGGTTAAGAATGTCTGGGATAAAGTTAGCACCAATACCCTGAATCTTGTGTGGGCCTGGCTTGCCACCTGCCAAGATTGGTGAAGCAGCTGGTTCTACAGCATAGATCTTCACATCTGGATATTGAGCTTTCAGAACTTCACCAGCACCAGTAATCGTGCCGCCTGTACCGATACCAGCAATAAAAGCATCCAACGGTCCGCCTATAGACTCAATTGCTTCTACGATCTCAGGTCCAGTTGTTTCGCGGTGAATTTTCACGTTTGCTTTATTCTTAAATTGTTCAGCGAGGAAATATTCCGGGTTCTCGCTTAGAATTTGTTCTGCTTTCTTAACTGCACCATTCATACCTTCTGATCCTGGTGTCAACACCAGTTCCGCTCCATAGGCTCGCAGCAGGTTACGACGCTCCAAACTCATGGTTTCTGGCATTACAATAACCGCCTTATAGCCCTTTGCTGCAGCTACGAGAGCAAGACCAATACCTGTATTGCCGCTAGTTGCTTCTACAATTGTTCCGCCGGGCTTCAAAAGACCATCTTTCTCAGCCTCTTCCACGATGCTTATAGCAATGCGGTCTTTTACACTTGAGCCTGGGTTCTGGTATTCCAGCTTCAAATAGATATCTGCGTAACCTTCCGGCACAACACGGTTCAAACGGACGAGCGGAGTCCCACCGATTAGATCAGTAATATTGTTGACGACTTTAGCCATGAGCAAAAACCTCCTTGAAATAATAAACAGATAGGAATGCGTAACTTGTGACAGAAGTCTTTAGCATATGAGTCCAGGTGTGGATGAGACAGCAGCTTATCATCTTATGGGGACGACAGATCTTCACCGGGATATTCAACGCCGCAGCGGCCAAGTTATAACGCTGTTCGGCGGTTAAATTATCGTCCGCCGTTAGTTATTTCCGACTAAAACAGTAGGTTTTACATTTAATCTCATATTATCAATCTTGAAGGCTGTTGTCAATATATATTGATGTATCGTATTTGGCGCGCAAATCACTTTCTACCTGCTGTAAAGGAGCTGCTTGCTCCAGAGTCAGCTCTTGACGTACCAATGCCCGAACTTCCTTCTGATCGGGCACTTTAGGAGCATTCATATTCTCCAGACGGATGACAGCGAAGTTATCTCCAGTCTGCAGAGGACCTGCTATATCCCCTACATCTAATCCAGCAGCTGTCTTAAGCATTTCCTCCGGCCAAAATGGATCATCTTCCTCCACGGTTCCCAGACTGCCCCCACGTGGGCGGCTTTCTTCATCGATTGAGACTTCTTTAGCCAAAGCGGCAAAATCCCCTCCTTGCTCTAGCCGGTCCATGACCTTCTGTGCCTCTTCATAAGTGGAAACCTTAATCATAGAGAGCTGCATTTCCTTTTTTGGACGAAAGCGATCTGCATTCTGCTTTAAATAATCATCAATATCCCTCTCGCTAATCGTGATGCCGACTGTAGCTATAGCCTGAAGAGTCAATCGATATACAGTCTCATCAAGTATGTCCTGACGGGACAAACCAAGCTCAGACTGCATTTGCTCATAATACTGTGCTTCTGAACCATACCCTTCCATGGCGTGCTTCAGCTCCTGCTGTACGTCATCGTCCGTAACGTTAATGTTCAGCGCTTTGGCTTCCTTGTTGACTACGATATGGTTAAGCATCCCCAGCAGTATTTCTTCGCCATGCTTTTTTTTAAGCTCATCCATCCATTGCTGATCAGTTACTGGCTGTCCTCCTGCAATGGCAATATCCGAGGATTCTGCGTCTGTTATATCTCCCTTAAGAATAGCCATGGCACGAAGGCTCCAGAATAAAAAGCCCCCAAGGATTAGTGTTGCAACCGCAAGTATAATAACGGCATTGCGCAGCGCGCGTTCCTGTCTTGTCATCATCGCATGGCCCTACGATTTCGCTTGTTCCAGGATAACCTGTAATTCGTCCTTATTAAATACATAAGCCTCATTGCAAAAATGGCATACAACCTCGACCGCTTCATCTTCTTCAATCAATCGCTCCAGTTCAATCTGGCCCAGACTGATCAGTGTTTGCTCCACTCGTTCGTGTGAACATTGACAAGCAAAATTGATATCCAGTTCTTCTAATACAACCGCATCCGGCAAAAGCAACCGCAACATATCCTCCAGCTCTAGCCCCTGATCCAATAGGGCGGTGACGGAAGGCATGGCCGCTATAGCCTTTTCAATGTCCGTAATCTCAGCATCCGTAAGTTCGGGTAGAAGCTGAACGATAAAGCCTCCAGCAACAATCACTGAATTATCCGTGTCCACTAACACTCCGAGACCCACTGCGGCCGGGGTCTGCTCCGAAACAGCAAAATAATAAGTAAGATCATCCCCAATTTCACCGGATATAATCGGCACACTACCGCGGTATGGCTCCTTCATCCCTAAATCCTTAATAACATCAATGAACCCATCCGTTCCCACTGCGCCGGCGACATCCAGCTTACCCAAGCTGTTGCTTGGTAAATGAACATGGGGATGATGTACGTAACCCCTTACTTCTCCTAAAGCGTTGGACTCCGCAAAAATTTGTCCGATCGGTCCATCACCCTTGACTATGATGTTCAGCTTTTCCTGGCCCTTGAGCATTGCCCCCATCATGGCCGCAGCAGTAACTGTACGTCCCAGAGCGGCCGTAGCCGTGGGATACGTATCATGCCGACGCCGTAATTCATCGACCAATTCTGTTGTGCGAACAACAAAGGCTCTAACTTTACCCTTCAGCGCAGTTCCGCGAATTAGCCGATCATTCTTATTCTCCATGGGTATATGCTCCTCCTATCTATGCTCATAATTCTCTTTATCTTTATTTGTTACGGTCATAAATAATGCGTAGCCCTTCCAGGGTAAGCAGCGGATTCACTTCGTCGATACAATCTGTCTCACCCGCAATTAGCGGTGCAAGGCCGCCCGTGGCGATTACTTTTAGCACAGGCGCGTTCATTTCGATCTTAATACGCCTTACAATACCCTCAACCTGACCGGCATAGCCAAAAATAATACCTGCCTGCATGGCATGCACCGTGTTGCGACCAATAACCTTCTTGGGCTTCTCTAATTCAATCCGCGGCAGTTTCGAGGCCCGTTGATACAAAGCCTCTGTAGAAATTCCCAACCCGGGAACAATAGCCCCGCCAAGGTAATTAGCACCTGCATCAATGCAGTCGAAGGTCGTCGCAGTACCAAAATCAACAACAACAAGCGGACACTTATATTGCTCTATAGCAGCAACAGCGTTAACAATGCGGTCTGCACCTACTTCACGCGGGTTCTCATAGCGCAGATTAAGCCCAGTTTTGATCCCAGGCCCCACAAGCAATGGCTCTCTGCCAATATATTTCACACACATATCAACGATGGTCTGCACTAGCGGTGGAACTACAGAGGAAATAATTACCCCTTCCACATCCTTAAAAGATAAATCTGCCATATGAAACAGATTGTGAATTAATACACCGTACTCATCCACGGTAGATTGACGTGCCGTGCTAAGCCGGAAGTGGTGCAATAGCTCACGCTTTCTATATACACCAAGAACAATATTGGTATTGCCGATATCAATGGCAAGCATCATGAGAGAGGACCCTCCTTCTTGGCATTAAGGTCCAGACTGATATCCAGACTGGAGAAGGAGTAAGTAAGGCGGCCCACAGAAATAACATCAACACCCGATTCAGCTATTCCACGCACGCTCTCCAAAGTGACATTACCCGAAGCTTCTGTCTTGATATGCGGTGCCTTGGACTTGATGATACCGACTGCTTTTTTCATCATATCCGTGGACATATTATCTAGCATGATAATATCGGCTCCTGCTGCTAATGCCTCTTCAACTTGTTCCAGGCTTTCCGTCTCCACTTCAATGGTCATTGTATGTGGAATATTGGCTCGGGCACGTCCCACTGCCTGACGGATACCACCGGCCCCTTTAATATGATTGTCTTTAATCATCACTGCATCATACAAACCAAAGCGATGATTTGCACCGCCACCAATCCGAACAGCATATTTCTCCAGCATCCGATGGCCTGGCGTAGTCTTACGAGTATCCACAAGACGTGTCGTCAGTCCATCCAGAGCCTGCACGAAAGAAGCCGTCCGTGTCGCCACACCGGAAAGACGCTGCATCAGGTTAAGTGCAAGCCGCTCTCCAGTCAGGATCGCGTGAGTGCTGCCTTCAACCTCCGCGATTACTGTACCTTTTGTTACAGTCTGGCCTTCCTCTACAAGAACCGTAAAGGTTAATGAAGAATCAACAATCTCAAAAACCAGCTCCGCTACAGGAATACCGCAGATTACACCATCCTCTTTGGCATGTATAATACCTTTAGATTCATGGCCAACCGCTATTGTTGTACGGGTCGTTACATCCCCGGAACCTACATCCTCACTCAACCAACCCTTGATGGATTGTACCAGCTCTTCGTTATATCCATTAAACATCATCACTTAATTCCTCCACTATTCCTAGTTCGCGAATCTGGAGCAGGTGTTTCTGCCACTGTGCGTCATTTCGCATAGGATAATCCTCACGATAATGCGCCCCACGGCTTTCCTCCCGTGCCAGTGCCGACTCCGTTACCAGCAGACAGCAAGTCAACATATTGGCAAACTCGTATTCCTCACGCTTCGACAGAACGGATCCGAAAATCGGCAGTTGCCGTTTCAATTCCTCTAATCCCTTGGACAGCATCTCTTCGTTACGCCGCAATCCAGCATAACGAACCATCACCTTCTGCAGCTTCAAACGTCGTTCCACAATAGCTTGTGTTGGCGTCTCAACACGGCCCTCCTGGCTACCCCCAGAGACCACGTCGCGCCCCAACGGCGGAAGCTCATGAATCCGTTCAATAATTCGGCGCCCAAATACAAGCGCCTCAGACAGTGAATTACTCGCCAAACGATTGGCTCCGTGCAGCCCGGTAGAGGATACTTCACCGCAAGCAAATAGACGGGAGATACTGCTTTCCCCATTCAGATCGGTCTTAATGCCCCCCATCATATAATGCGCAGCAGGAGCCACCGGGATCCAATCACTCGTAATATCCAATCCATAACTCATACAGGTCTCATAAATCGTTGGAAAACGGTGCTTCACCATCTCGGCTGATTCATGTGTAATATCCAAGTATACAAAAGTCGACTTGGTAAGCTCCATCTCACTCACAATCGCCCGGGCCACGATATCACGCGGCGCAAGTTCCAGCAGTTCATGATAACGATCCATAAACTGCTCTCCTTTAATATTACGCAGCACAGCACCTTCACCACGCACAGCTTCCGAAATTAAAAAACGCGGCGCCCCAGGATAGCTTAACGCTGTCGGATGAAACTGAATAAATTCCATATCCCGAATATGTGCTCCGGCCCGGTAAGCGATAGCCACACCATCTCCGGTCGCTACTTCAGGATTCGTGGTATAACGATACAGCTGTCCTGCTCCTCCGGAGCATAATATGGTTGCATCCCCCTGAAGAAATAAGCGTCCGCCACCTGGCCGTTGCAGCAAGGCACCCACACATTCGCCGTCCTCCGTAATAAGATCAATCACATAATGATCGTCCCACACCTCAATATTCTTATGCTCAGCCACCTGTTCTACCAATGCTCGCACAATTTCATACCCTGTAGCATCCCCGTTAGCATGCAAAATACGCCGGTGACTGTGCGCTGCTTCTTGAGTTAAAGCAAGCACACCGTCTTCCTTGTCGAACAACGTTCCCAACCGGATTAACTCATGTACACCTTCTGGACCTTCGTTAACCAATGCATCAACAGCAGACGAAGAACATAGGCCTGCGCCTGCCATCAGTGTATCTTGTCTGTGGTACGCCGGGGAATCATCCTCAGCAATAACTGCGGCAATACCGCCTTGTGCATAGCGAGTATTGCTCTCCATCAACGATTTTTTGGTTATCATAATGACATGCCGATCTTCACTGGCTTTTATAGCTGTAAATAACCCGGCGATACCTGAACCGATAACAATACAATCCGTCTTTACGGTTGGAATATCTCGGAGGTCGAAATCAATCAAATATTGTGGAATCATGACCGCTTTTCACCTGTTTCAACGAAAGAGTAGCGCATGCTACCGGACTTGTAGCATGCGCTCTAGGGAGGTTCTGGCTTTGTCGGCGACAGCGGGCGGAACGTAAATTTGCGGCTTCATCGTCTCCAGGCATTTCACCAGTTTTTTTAAATTATTAACTTTCATATTAGGGCATACGAGAAACTTCGTAGCAAAATGAAATTCCTTGTCTGGACTATCCAAACGTAGCTGATATCCGGTACCGTCCTCTGTTCCGACAATAAACTGGCGGCGATTGGATTTCCGGCAATATTCAAGAATGGCTGTGGTGCTTCCTACAAAATCACCCATTGCCACAACCTCGGGACGACACTCCGGATGAACGACAAATTCAGCCTCTGGGTATTTCGCTCTCATTTCCACAACATCTTTAACCGTAAGCATGTCATGGGTATTGCAGTAGCCTTCCCAGATAATCATTTTCTTGCCAGTCTGATCCTGTACGTATTGGCCTAAGTTTTTATCGGGTACCCAGATGATTTCTTCAGCATCCAGCGATTCTATCACTCTCACGGCATTGGCAGAGGTACAACATATGTCGGTCTCTGCTTTAATTTCCGCAGACGAGTTGATATAAGTAACAACCTTAGCATTGGGATGTTGAGCTTTCAGCTTACGCAAACCATCTACATTAACCATATCGGCCATCGGGCAGCCGGCACGTTCATCAGGAATGAGTACGATTTTGTTGGGTGCCAATATCTTGGCGCTTTCTCCCATAAAATGAACACCGCAGAATACAATAACATCAGCATCGGTCTCTGCTGCCTTCTGAGCCAGTAAAAAAGAGTCACCCCGGAAATCTGCGACCTCCTGAATTTCATCACGTTGATAATAATGAGCCAAGATGATTGCATTCCGTTCCTTTTTAAGCTCTTCGAGACGTATACGAAGTTCACGATTCTGTTCCTGCTTGCGCTCCAGCGCCAGAGCTTCCACTGATAGTTCTCCCCCTTATGTCTTCGCGGCTTTACGCCGGCGCATTCAGATAAAGTTACAAAAGTCCCCACGTCGAACAACGAATATGCAGGTTCGCAAATCTTAGTAATATATTAATTAATATATTAATCATTAATGTACACAACGTTCCAGCCTCTGTCAATGTAACCAGGCAAGGACCTAACGGCCTTATGGGGGGTTGAAAGATACAAAAATCCGGAGAACAGTTGCGTTCTCCGGATAAGTTGTCATCATTTAATTGATAGGCATATTAGACGAGGCTTCCGCCTCCGTCTTTATTTCCATCATCTGGACCTTTTTCAGGCTCGGAATCTGGTTTATTCGGAATTTCCTTGGACAAATCCCCCAATGAAGATTGGGTATCATCAGATTTGCCTTGAATACGCACACGCACGTCACCGATAGAATCAATTATAGGTTCTCCGACTTCATGAGTAACGTTCTCGCTTTCCTCTGGTTTACCATCCTCGTTCAGGAAGCCTTGTTCAATCAACTGTGAAATTTGATCAAGTTCCAGCGTTTCCTTCTCAAGCAGAGTATTCGCGATCAAATGCATTTCTTTGGAGTGTTTAGTCAGGAGCTCTTTACAACGTTCATAGCTTGCACTAATGAAGTTCTGCATTTCCTGATCAATCTCGTACGCAATGGAGTCACTGTAGTTCTGCTCATGCCCAATATCGCGGCCGAGGAATACCTGACCTTGGGACGTGCCGAACTGCATAGGTCCAAGTTTCTCACTCATACCGTATTCCATAATCATGGCACGCACGATACGCGTAGCCTGCTGGAAGTCACTATAAGCGCCTGTGCCGATTTCGCCAATAAATAATTCCTCAGCAACACGTCCACCAAGCAATCCGGTAACCTTATCAAGCAACTCTTGCTTAGTAACGATCATCCGGTCTTCCTTAGGAAGCATAATGACATATCCACCTGCGCGTCCACGTGGGATGATTGTTACTTTATGCACCATATCAGCATGTTCCAAGAAATAGCCCGCGATAGTATGGCCTGCTTCGTGGTAGGCCACGATGCGTTTCTCACGGTCACTGATAACACGACTGCGTTTCTCAGTACCTACGATAACACGGTCAATCGCTTCGTCCACTTCTTTCATGGAAATGTCCTTGCGGTTGCGGCGTGCAGCAAGCAAAGCCGCTTCGTTGAGCAAATTCTCCAAATCTGCACCGGTGAAGCCAGTCGTACGCTTGGCGACAACGTCAAGACGTACATCTTTAGTCAGCGGTTTATTACGGGAATGAACTTGCAGTACAGCTTCGCGGCCTTTCACATCAGGACGGTCAACCGTAATCTGACGGTCAAAACGTCCTGGACGAAGCAAGGCGGGGTCAAGAATATCAGCACGGTTGGTAGCAGCTACAATAATAATACCCTCGTTGCCACCAAAACCATCCATCTCAACAAGCAATTGGTTCAGTGTCTGCTCGCGTTCATCATGTCCGCCACCAAGTCCGGCACCACGTTGACGACCGACTGCATCAATCTCATCAATAAAAATGATACAAGGGGCATTCTTCTTGGCATTCTCGAACAAATCACGTACACGAGAAGCACCGACACCGACGAACATTTCTACAAAATCGGAACCAGAGATGCTGAAGAAAGGAACGCCAGCCTCACCTGCGACCGCACGAGCCAGCAATGTTTTACCGGTACCTGGAGGGCCTACAAGCAATACGCCCTTAGGTATACGAGCACCTACAGCAGCGAATTTACGCGGATCTTTCAGGAATTCTACCACTTCGACAAGCTCTTGCTTCTCTTCGTCTGCTCCTGCAACATCCTCAAAACTGATTTTCTTCTTCTCTTCATTATATAACCGAGCCTTGCTCTTGCCGAAATTCATAACTTTACCGCCGCCACCCTGTGCCTGATTAAACAGGAAGAAGAACAGGATGAACATAATAACCAGCGGAATGATGGATGAAAGGAACGTCAGCCAAATGCTGTCGCCTTGCATCTTCTTCTGTGTAAACTCCACGCCGTTAGCATCACTGGCATCAACCAGCTCATTAAGGGCTTTGTCTGTAGGAGGAACATATGTGGAGAAGCTTTTCGATTTAGCATCAGTCGGCAATTCTTTATATTCGCCTGTAACCGCAAAAGCGTTACCTTCAAACTGAACTGTCAAAGTCTTCACATTGTCCTTCTTAAGCTCCTGCCGCAACTCGTCGTATCTAGGGAAATCGGCGGCTTCATTACCATTACTTACAAACTGGACAATGCCCACCACGACTAAAAATAAAATCAAATAAAAACCGGAATTCCGGATGAACCGATTCATCCCCTACCTCCTCTCACAACACTTAAGTTATTGTACCATAGCCTGTTAGGACACCTCAAATAATGAAGGTCCTTGAATTTGATCCGTAGATCCAAGGCTGTCAATATCAATTGGAATAAATCTCAGGCTTTAGCACTCCGACGTAAGGGAGGTTCCGATAAAGCTCAGCATAATCCAATCCGTAGCCTACTACAAATTCGTCGGGCAATACAAAACCCGTGTAGCTGGCTTCCAGGTTAACTGTACGGCCTGCCGGCTTATCAAACAGGGTAACTACACAAATAGAGGCAGCATTGCGACCTTGAAGCAGCTCAATTAAATAGCTGAGTGTAAGACCGCTGTCGATAATGTCTTCAACGATCAAGACATCCCGTCCTTCTACTGGCACATCCAAATCTTTAATGATTTTGACAATACCGGAGGACTTAGTGGATGCTCCATAGCTGGATACAGCCATGAAATCCATCTCCACAGGTACAGTAATGACTTTAACCAAATCTGCCATAAATATAAACGCACCTTTTAGTACACAAATCACTAAAGGGGTACGGCCTGCATATTCAGCGCTCAGTTGTGCACCAAGCTCTCTAACTCTTTGCTGAATTTCTTCTTCGCTGATCAAAATTTCCTGAATATCGTTTTGCAACTTGCGAAACCTCCTAAGTTATTCTATGAAAGATTTACTTCGACCATTACGGTTGTCTTACACTCTCATCCAGTTCTTGGAGAGACAGCAGAAGCACCGAGGTCGTGTGCCGCCCTACTGCGGCATGCATCGAGCGTCTAACACCCGGAATCCAGACGATATTGCCTAAACCATCACAAACGAGGGGAATCACAGAGCGTTCGGAAGAAGGTATCTTGTCATCAATATAAATATCTTTTACCTTTTTGCTTCCGTTTAATCCCATAACCTTTATGGTATCTCCAGGCAATCGGGAACGAATTGTCAGTGGGAAGACCAGTTCATCACTGTCAAACCATGCCGACATCTTCCCGGAGTCCTCCCCCTTTACGAAAAAGCTTTCTCTCTCCAGCACCGCCATCGTCATCACTTTCCCTATTTCGTCCAGCCTAAGCCGGGGATGAGGTAAAGATAACCGATATGTATAGCTTGCCTGCCGCTGTGAGGGCTTGGACGAGAACAAGATTGTATCATATTGCCGCACACAAGTCAGACCTACACCTAAATCCAGACTCCACGTTGTGGGGTAGTCCTGCAGCGTTCCCCGACGCACGGCTTCTATTTTGGGGAAATCGGCAACGGATGAATCCGCTGACAGATAATTTAATATTAGTTTAATCAAACGCCGTTGTAAAGCGAAGGGTATGGCGGCGAATGAAGCCCTGTCAAAGGTATATTTACCATGCACCTTCGAAACCAGCTCTTCAAAGTATTTTGCCGTAGTAACTTCCATAAAATCATCTTCCGCACCAGCAATCTCCGCGAGCTGCAGGAGCGACTGTCTGACTCGGCCATTATACCCTTCCAGAAAAGGAAGAATCTCCAGTCGAACAGCATTTCGCTTGTACTTCGTCAGCAGATTACTGGCATCTACAACATAAGCATAACCCTGCTTCTGGCAAAAATCGACAAGAGTTGTTTTGTTAATACGCAGGAAGGGACGAATGAGTTCCACCTTTTTTTCGGTTCTTTTCCAGCGCATTCCGGCTAGCCCTGAAAGACCGCTTCCGCGCAACATGCGCATGAGCACTGTCTCCACCTGATCATCGGCATGATGCGCCAGAGCAACAGAACGGGCTCCATAGCGATGTGCTGTTTCAATCAGAAACTGATAACGCTTCTCTCGGGCCGCCCCCTCCGGTCCAAGACCGCTCTCCTTGATGTACGCGGGGATATCGAATACCCCCAGTTCAAAGACCAGTCCCAGTTCCTCAGCTATACTGCGTACGAACTCCGCCTCGTCCGGCGACTCGGGTCTAAATCCGTGGTTCACATGGGCACATATCAGGGTTAACGGCATCCGATTCAAAGATATGTCATGTAAAACACGCAAAAGAGCCACAGAATCCGGACCTCCGGAAACTGCGACTACAATGGTGTCATGAGGTGACCACAGCTCATGTTCGGCTGCTGACTCCTGTACAGACTCCACCAGTCCATTCATTTGCTCCATATGCGGCTTCCTTTCTCGACCGGTCGGTTGCAGAGGTTTTGACCGGTTGGGTCAGCATCTCAGCTGTATGTATTGTTTCAGAAACGGATTACCCAATAAATGGTGAAAGCAAGTAAAAATAGCGATAAGGCAAAGGCATTCTTCAGCCAACGAGGAGTGGCCATACTTTCCGGCTCCCGTTTGCGTGTCTTATAGATATGATTTTCCCAAAGTTCTAAAGCCTCTGCAGAACCGGAAAACCCTCCTTTGAGCGCTAGGCTCAACCATGAGGACAGCTTCTTATCCGGCAGCTTTCTGGCCAGTTTAAGCAATTCATCCGTACTTCTCATCTGGGGCAGTTGCAGGGCAGCTGTCTTCAGCCCTTCTTCATTAAGCAAGCGAAGGCAAAGCACAGCAAAGGCAAAAAGATCATAATTCTCATCGCCTGTCCGGCTGCCAGCATTCCAGAACCCCCGGTCATGCCATTCAGTAAACTGTTTTACGCTCCGCCCCAGAGGACTCGCACCACCGAAATCGATTAGCTCCGCTTCCCCATAATCGGATACCATAACATTCTCCGGCTTCAAATCACCAAACACAAAACCGCACTCATGCAGTCCCCGCAGCTTATCTAGCAGCTTTAACCCCACCAGACCGAGCCATGAAGATCCATTCCTGGATAAAAAAAGGTGCAGAGGTCTGCCTTCCACATACCGCATTACATAAAAAGGAACATTGTTGCCATCCGCAAAATCATCAGCTTCCAGCAAATAGGAAGATAACGGAGATTCCTGGCGGGCGCGATGTTCGTTGCGCTTGCGGCGTGATTGCAGAGTAGTCAGCACATTGATCTCCGATTGCAGATCAAGCGTGTCGTATCCGATTTTTAGCGCGTAGCGCTCCCGTCTTCCCTCTCTTTGCACGAGATATACGGTTCCGTTCGCGCCTCTTCCCAGCAGCCGTTCCACAACATAACGGTTCCCCCGCCATTTGCCGATAATTACGGTGCCAGCAGGATAGGGCGGATTAGACGACATACCCACCAATCATCCCTTCTCTTTCATCGTGATCTTGTGCCGGATGGCGGTCACGATGTTTATCCAGTGTATCATAACGATAATGTTCAAGCACCTTGAAAATAGCCGGCCCTGTCGGTGTTGCCCCCCGCATCCGCATACGGGAGAACAGCGAGCGAATTCCCGATAGATCACGAGTCCAATCCATATCAAGCATGGCCTCTTCACCACTAGAGCGGCCAGGGAAATGGAATACGGCAATTTCACTGCTGCCTTCTCTGGCTTCCAGACTAAGCGCCAAATCACGGATGGCGTCCTCGACTGCGCCCAACTTCGGCTTCATGCTTGCACTCGCGTCGATCAGCAGTGCGATGCGCAGCGGCGACGTCTCCGTCAGCTCATCCACGACGGTAACTACCTGTGAACGCTGAAGCGGAGGCAATGCTTCCAAAGAGCCTTCGCCTAATATTTTTTTTACCTCTTTATTAACCGCTTGCTGGATGGTTTGAACCACGGTCTTGCGTGTCATCATCTGCATGGTCTGCGCCAATTGTGGCGTTCCGACGATCCGACTGATCCCGCCACCCGCTTTGGCAATATCAGCAATCTCCCGGCTTCCCAGTTCACCGATCGTTCCGTAATCTACAACACCCACCACATTAACGGTGATCCCCTCCTGCAGAGCATGCGCTGCAGCCATCACCGGACTCTCCCCTACGTTCGAACAACCGTCAGTAATGAGCAAAATTTGCTTCATGACCCATCCACTCCCCTTTGTCTTGGAACCTCTGTTTCTAGCATATCCAGAAATGAGAGATTTCAAACTCTGCTTTTTGGGGAAAGCTTTAGATCAAAACAGTTGTGAATTAAGGGGAACTACGAGAAATGTTTGGACTTCCGATCGCTGTTATTCTCTGATTTCTTGATTGGAACCGTTCTTAACGGTTGAAATCAGAGAATAAAGGCGAACGCTAACGCTTCTCCAGCTCCAAAATTTCTCTTCGTTCCGTATATCACTTCCATGTTTAAACTCTAAAGATTACGCCGCTGAGTCAGCAGCTTTTCAAACGGGAGAGAGCAGGCTGAAGGCGAGTTATAGGCATTACTCGCCGGATCATAGGTACGGCGCTTTGCGCGTACTAAGAGCATACAAAAGCTTAAGTTCAACTGATAAGAGCTAGCTAACAACACGCGGGCGGTCCATCCGGCCGATTCCGGGCATATGCAGGCTGGACCATTCCGGGTGAAAGTGGTCGAGGCGGCTGACAATGATGGTCATATCATCCTGAATCTCATTTCCCTGATAGCGGATTACTTTGTCCAGCAGACTATCGGCCATATCCTGAGGATCATCACCCTCCAGCTCCTGGATTAATCGTTTCATCCATATCTCTTTATTAACGGCATATCCGGGCGCATCATAAATACCATCAGTCATCATTATCAAAATATCACCCGGACGCAGCTGCATACTGACCAAATCGACTTCAATATCCTTAATAATTCCGATAGGCAGATTGCTGGCCGTTATTGGAATGACCTCGCTGCCCCGCCGTATAAAGCTCGGCGCCGAAGCGATCTTCATAAAGATGGTCTGCGCCGAATACTGGTCGATCAGTGCCATATCTACGGTGGCATAGAATTCGTCAGGAGAGCGCAGCAGCAGAATGGAATTCACGGACTTTACAGCCAGCTTCTCATCCATACCGGACTGCAGCAGCTTCTCAAGCATTCCGAGTGCAGCACTGCTCTCCATTCTCGCCCGTTCCCCATTCCCCATTCCATCGCTGATCGATACGGCAAAGGTGCCATTTCCGAGCTCCATCGTACTGTAACTGTCACCTGACAGCATATCTCCGCCCTTGGCAGCACTTGCCACACCTGTACTTACCTCGTACGCCTTTGCCGAGCCGAAGGTAACCATCGATAGACCCTCGCGGGGATGTACAGCCGTTTCAGAAACGACAGCTATATTCTCATCCAGGATGTCTGAAAGGAGGGGAGCGATCATTTTGCGGCATTCATCAAAGCCCCTGGTGTAGGCATGTACCACTTCGATTTCTACGCGTCCAGGGTCCAGGCTCATAATCTCAATACTATGGATAGACAAACCAAGTTTCTCCAGCGCCTCACGGATTTGGCCTTCCTGACGATACATCGCCTGTCCTTCACGTTTGATTTCTTTGGCCAAATCCTCCATTACCTGTGACACTCCGGAAAGCTGTTCCGCAACAAATTGACGGCTATCGTATATTTGTCTCTTCCACCGCATATCATGCTGATAAAGATCATATTGACCTTTCATCATTTCCAGCACCTCTCCTGTTTTACCGCAAATTCGGTTCCACTCTGGGGGAAGTTGGGCAGCTGTAATCTCTGGACATTCCTCTATGGTAGTCATCATATCTGTCATATATCTGTAGGTTTGATAAAATTTCGCATCCCAGCAATGTGAACGCCGGATGCAGCTGGAGCAAGCTCCTTCCGTCACCGTATTCATAAAGCCCTCCATTTCACGGTCCGTTTTACCAGCATCTCCGGCTCGCGGGATCTGGCCAAAGCTGCTGGACAGCTGTTGGAATACTTGTGAGAACTGCGTGACCCGGTCCGCTGTTAGATCTCTTACCCTGCGGGCATACTCGTGCTGGGATCGGCTATGATCCGTTGTGCCTGGTACATATTTGGCAATGGCCGAAATGAGTCCCTTGGGTGTCAGCAAAAATAACAGAACCGCTCCGCAGGTCTCCCATGTGGAAGCCATCATCTCACCCGGACCCGTAAAATAAACGGAAAGAATACTGGACCCTAGGAGCATTCCGATAGATACTGCACCTTTTTTCCCTCCCTGCATCATACCTGCGAGCATTCCAGAGAAGGCCAGCAAGCTCATCTGATAGATCGCACCGATATCGGCCAAGCTGAGAATCAGCCCCGTAACCACCCCTACAGCTGCACCAAGAGGTGCGCCACCGGCCATCGCAAACAGCAGTATTAGGTAGCGGGATAAGATATGCTCTAGGGATAAGCCGTTGACGCTCCAGCCCACAAGGCCAGTCATGACAGAAGCCAGCAGAATGATGAGGCAGAGAATTTCCTCGTTTCGTAGAGCTCGACTTTTTTGTCGATAGGTTAGCAAAGGAAGGGCTTGCAGAAACACCAAAGTGAGTACGAATCCAAGCAGAGCATCGAGTGTCATCATCATCAGTGGATACCAGGTAATGGACGGGCCGATGACAACCTGGAACAGGCCAACCATAAAAGAGGACACGAATACCATAAGTGGAGCATAGGCTAAATCTATTCGCTGGAAACTCTCCAATCCCTTATAAACCAGAAAGAAAATAATCAACTCTGCAGTGATAACCCATGCGCCAGGGAACGGGGTGAAGAGACTTCCTGCCACAATAGCTCCTGCCACGGGTAATATAGAATCTCTGCGCAAAAACACAACGACGGCAAAGAAAGCTGCGGCAAAGGGGGACAGCTCGTCCAATATCATGGCTCTTCCCAGCAGGAAACCCATAAAGCTCAGCAGCAGCATCCATTTCTTGGCTGACATAAGCTGAATCCACCGTTGGCTCTGACTCCAGGACTTCACGCGCACTCCCCAAGCTGATTTCTCATCTTTGTCATTGCTTCCTGCTCTTGTCCACTCCGGCAAATTCACCACATTGCTTTTACCCATTTCTCAACACCACCCGTTTAAGAATTTATGGTTCTCATTATAAGCGGACAGTTCTGAGAAAGTTTGTCAAAAACGGAGAGCCAATCCCAAGAAATTTCCGACAAAAAAGCCTGTCCCGACATTACTTGTAAATTCGGGTTTAACCCTTATAGAGCAGTCGGTTGTTCTCTTTTGAAGTATCCTGCAACCTCACATGTTGAAAAGCGTTTACAGTCATTCGCCAGCGATTGCCCCAGAGTTATGTGAGAATGGGATGGATGCTGTCGGCAATTTGTCTAGTCCCGACAAAAAAACCGCAAAAGGCGAAACGCCCCAGCGGTTATTTATGGAATTCCAGTATTTAATTAATCACGCTTGGCTCCACGGCCTCCGCGTTTTCCTTCTGTGTTCTTCTTGATCGAAGATATCCGTTCTTCACTATCTTTCAGGAAACGTGACATTTTATCCTCGAATGAAGGTTTACCGGCTACAGGCTTGTTAAATGCACCACGCCCTCCCCGTTCACGATTGAAACCACCGCCGCCTCCGCCGCCTCCACCACTTCCGCCACCACCGCCAAAACGATCTCCACCGCTTGGACGTTCAGGTCTTGGAGCTCTGGGAGGACGTACTTCCGATGCCGGCTTATCTACAGCCTGCTTAATGGAAAGTCCGATCTTACCATCCTTGTCAACGTTGATCACCTTGACTGTTACTACATCACTTATCTTCAGATGATCGTTAACATCCTTGACGTAATTATCGGCGATTTCCGAGATGTGAACGAGACCTGTGACGCCTCCTGACAGATCCACAAATGCTCCGAAATGCGTAATGCCTGTCACTTTGCCCTCTAACTTGGTGCCCACTTCAATTGCCATAGAATAAAATGATCCTCCCTTAAAAATATACAGACGAATATTAAGGTCATCCAGTCTGCGGTGATTTGATTATACAGTAAAGAGGAAAGCAAGGCAACAGAGTGAAAAGCCTGTTTTGGTCACTTGATCACTCCGATTGCTCTGTTCGGATAGGAGTTTCGCCCTGCGGGTAGATATTATACCATTTACGCGCCAGTTGACCGATATATTCGTCATCATTCAGACGCGATACTTCGTATTTCAGTTGATTCAAAGATGCCGTAACACTCTCATTGGTTTCCTGCTTCTTGGCCAGTTGGCTGCTCTTGTCCGCAATCAGCGCACTCTGGGCAAAAAACACATACCCCGCCCAACCGAAAAAAACGGCGATAAAAAGTGTCCATATGACTCTTCTTCTCTTCGCGCCTGCGGCCGAAGATTTACTATGATTGGCCTTCTCTTCCGCAGAGAATCTGTTCATGCAGCGTACCCCCACTTCAAGGTCAGCGTTTCCATCGTTTGGTGATCCATTCGGTGTATCTCCTGATCCAGGCGCTGTGAGCCAGCCGCGATACATGCGGAGAGATCCACCTTACAGGTAGTACCCAAATCGGCTTCGTCAGACGCAGCAACAATTTTAGTATGAATAAAAGAATACGTCCAAGCAGCTTCAGCAGTCCCTTAAGAAAACGCCAAAGCCAAAGCAGTGGCACACCTATCAAGATTTCTACAAGTCTCCATAGCAGTCTGCACGTATACTGAACTGACTGAATTAACATTACCACAAAATGCCGTACCGTAACACTGAAGATCAAAAAATAGATCCATACACCTAGAAAGAGTCCCAGAAAAGCATACACTCGCAATTGTCCCTGATTACCTGCGTACAGCATGCGAAATACAAGCAAGGCCGCCCATATCCAGTACATCAGATCCAGCGCGGCGTTCAACCATT
Source organism: Paenibacillus monticola (assembly GCF_009664975.1). GTDB lineage: Bacteria > Bacillota > Bacilli > Paenibacillales > Paenibacillaceae > Paenibacillus_AQ > Paenibacillus_AQ monticola. The sequence goes on along the minus strand of NZ_WJXB01000022.1, from coordinate 34,584 downwards.
TGGGAAACCGTAATTTCAGTGACAGCACCCGGTAGCTGTCATAGGCCAGTCCCATAGCTGACCCGGCCAGCATCATATAGAGCAGCGTTAGCCACTGGGTCGCAGGATTCATTTAAATAGCTTGCCGAGTAAACCTTTATTTTTACCGTGCGCTCCGGGATCAAGATAAATCAAGGACTGGACATTGCCTTCAAGTGACAATATTCCGTTCTCCAGACTTAGGTTTTTGATATGTAAATGATTCCCGCGAATGGTGAGATGGCCAAGTTCTGTACGGAGTAGAAACTCCTCACTATCAAAACTCTCCACATTTTGTACACCCGTCAACTCCAACTGCTTACGACTGCGCATGTGCAAATCGTGCTGTTTATTAACCTTTACTGGCTCGGTCATAGCATGTACCCCTCCTTCTTACCCCTAATCTATGGTGAAGGGAGATAATATAGAACTTTACGATTTTTTTTAAAAATAGATAGGTAAACGGCATCCGTTTCTTCGAGAAATATAAGGATAAGTTATCGTGTGAAACCTATACATTCTTATATTTCAACAAAAAAAGCACAGTTCTACGTGATGTAGAACTGCACCTTCTTGCACAATTTTAAAGCAATCAACTATTTACCAGTCCAGACCGCTGCTTTTGGCAACAGGCTCTTCCCTGAGTAAAGTGTATATACCGGCAGCCTCGTCCTTGCGGGTGGTTTCAACCAGCTTTTCCACTTGAACCGTCACGAGCTTTTGACCAAATTGTACGGTAATCTCGTCTCCGATCTTGACTGTACTGCTCGGTTTGGCTTCCCGTCCGTTAATTAATACCCGGCCCTGTTCGGACACATCCTTCGCCACGGTACGGCGCTTGATCAACCGGGATACTTTCAGGAATTTATCGAGACGCATTAGTTGACAGCTTCTTTAAGTTTGTTTCCCGCCTTGAAGGCTGGAACAGTAGATTCAGAAATTTCAATCGCTTCACCCGTTTGTGGGTTGCGTCCTGTGCGTCCGGAACGCTTACGAGTTTCGAAAGTTCCGAAACCGATCAATTGAACTTTATCACCTTTTGCCAAAGCTTCGGTAATTTCGCCCAAAAACCCGTTCAATACTGCTTCTACTTCTTTTTTTGCCAATCCGTTTTTCTCGGAAATGTTGTTTACCAAATCTGTCTTGTTCATAATTTGAAGTTCCTCCTAGGATACAAAAAAATAAATGAAACGAGATTCACAGCCAAACAATGGCGAAAATCGTCATTTCGTCTTTATGATATTCTTGATGCCATTCTAAAATCCTGCCACAACTCGCCGATTTTTAAAAAAGAAAATGCTATTTCTCAAAAATCGCCGCTAAAGCTCCGGCTCTAGCACTATTACATTATAAACCTCTATCTCTATTTCAAATCAGAGATTTATGACACTGCTTTACCAGCATTGCCGCATCTGGGCGGACATATACCGCTAAAAGAGAATCCGAAGCAAGTTTAGAATAGCCGTCGCTATACCTTCCGCTCCTGGATCTTGGCTTCCTGCCATAAAGCTTCCATTTCGTCCAGACTACTTTGCTGTACAGTTGTTCCTTTACGCAACAGACTTTGTTCAATATATTGAAAACGATTGACGAACTTGCGGTTGGTGCGGGTTAATGCCTCTTCCGGATCTGCTCCAATAAAACGAGCCACATTGGTGGCAGCGAACAGCAAATCCCCCAGCTCCAGAAGCTGCTCATCCTCCGATGCACCCGTATCAATCGCCTCTTGCAGTTCATCCAGCTCCTCGCGAATCTTGGCTAGAACATCACTCACATTATCCCAGTCGAAACCTACCTTGGAGGCTTTCTTCTGGAGTTTATAGGCCTTCATCAATGCTGGCAGATCGCGGGGAACACCGCTAAGAGCAGATTGTTCTTCTGGCTTCAAGCCCTTGCGGCGTTTCTCCTCTGCCTTCATGCCTTCCCAGTTCTGCAGTGCCTCTGTGGCATCACTGGCACTTTGATCGCCAAATACATGCGGATGCCGGAAGATCAGCTTATCATTCAGCCCTTCAATCACGTCAAACACGGTAAAGGTCCCAAGCTCCTCCTCCATTTGTGAATGAAGCATAATCTGGAGCAGAAGGTCCCCGAGTTCTTCCTTCATATGTTCAGGGTCATCCTCATCTATCGTTTCGAGAACCTCGTAGGTCTCCTCGATCAGATTTTTACGCAGCGATTCATGAGTCTGCTCCCGGTCCCAGGGGCAACCCTCCGGACTGCGCAAAATATCGACAATTTCATGCAGACGGGCAAAGGTACGCTTGCGGATATCCGCAGTACGGTTGGCCGGAACATACACAAGTGACAGGTTGCCATAACCCTCCAGACGATCCAGCTCATAGAGGGGTACGGTAATGATCGATTCTTCGTCCTCTACCCCCAAGGCATGTCCAACAATAACCTCATATTCAGGTGGGTACAGCTCCATCAGACACAGCTTCGTCTCCGAAGCCGTAAAGGTATCATATACTTGGCCTATCAGCGTATGCAGCTCAGGCTGAAGCTGGGAGCTGCGAATGCCGGAAGCATCGAGCAGTTGGAAACCTTCGATGGGATCAAAACCAAGCCGGACAAACGCCTCATCCAGAAAGCTTTCACCGCCCAGGATCTGCAGCTCTATGCCCTCTCCCGGACAACGCTGGCGCAGCAGAGAAACTGCGGATTCGGCAACCATCGGATGCCCCGGTACGGCATAGACGATATTCGTGCCCGGCGCAGCGGAACGCGCCTCCTCGATCAATTGTGAGGTTATAGCCTCATATACCTCAGGAAATGAAGATAAAGATTCATACAGCCCATCAAAGGACTGTGCTGTAATCTCAAGCTCTGCCAGTGCAGCCATGACCGGATGCTCCTTGGTACGTACATAAACGACGGATGCCGCCGTAAGCTTCTTGACGATACCTAATGTCAGTCGGTCCGGATTTCCGGACCCGAGGCCTACCACTGTTAATGTTGCGCTCATGCCTGTTCCTCTCCTCCTTGGCGCCCTTAATCGCTCCAAGCGAAAGGCTACCTTGTAATATATAGATTGCACTGCTCATAATGTAGCCGGTTATGCCTTATGGAAACAAGCGCAGCTTCTTCAGCTTGTCTGCCAGGGACGGGCCGAAGCCCGGAAGCTGGCGCAGCTCGCTCTCGCTGAGCAGCCGCAGGGCGATGGCCCCTACGGCGAAGACGGCGCAGCCCGCAGTGACGCCGAGCAGGCTCTGCGCGAGGCTTGCGGCCCGCCCGCCGCCTAAGCCGGCGGCCGTCGCTGCGAGCCCAGCAGCCCAGCTCGCGGCTGCTGCGGCCAGGCCTAAGCCCGCTAGCAGCAGCGCGGGCTTAGCCAGGGCATCTGCGAAGCGAAGCCGCAGATGGCCCTTGCGGTGCAGCAGCAGCACGTTCAGTGCTGCTGCGAAGAGATGCGCGGCCACGCCAGCTATGGCCGCGCCAGTGATGCCCTGCTGCGGGACGAGCAGCAGGTTCAGCGCCACCTTCAGCGCTGCTGCGGCCAGCAGGTGCAGCGCGGGCGCGCGCACGTAGCCCAAGCCCTGCAGCAGGGCGGCGGAGATGATGCTGACCGTACCGCCAGCAGCGGTGAAGGCCAGCCAGGTCATCGTTGTGCTGCCGGCGGTATCGCCATATAGCGCCACATTAATAGGCACGGCAAGCACGGCGAGACCAACTGCCGCCGCCAAGCCGAGCAGCCAGAACCAGCGTAATGACAGGCTGCAGCGGGTCTCAATCAATTTCATATCGCCCTTGAACTTTGCCTCGGCCAGCGCCGGAATGAACACTACAGACAACGAAGTAGCCAGCATGGTTACAATCTGCACGAGTGGCAACCCACGGTTGTACACTCCAAACTGTGCCATTGCGTTCCCTTCGCTTCCAGCGGATGCGGATAGCAAACGGGGTACAGTAAATACATCTACTAGTCCAATGAGCGGAACAGCCAGTGCACCCAGCATCACGGGAACCCCATAGGCCAGCAGCTTGCTGGCCTTCACGCTTCCGCTCTGCCCGGTTGAACTCCCTACTGTATCAGCAGCAGTAACGATCTGCTCTCCCGGCCTTGCAGCCTCTGTTGCGGCTGCAATCTCTGCTACAGATCCATGCCTGCTGCCACCACGGCGGTAACGCCGCCAATACAGCAGCATAACCAGCAGTCCTGCTGCGCCGCCACCAGCCGATCCGAGCAGAGCACCAGCAGCGATGCTCTCCGCTCCAGCCCCCTGCGAAGTCAAATAGAGCAGCAGCCCAATCATTACAGCCACCCGCACCGATTGCTCAACAATTTGCGACACTGCTGTAGGCACCATATTATGCAGTCCTTGAAAATAACCACGCAGGGCGGCCATCACCGGAACAACAGCCAGCCCCCAAGCACTGCTCCGCAGAGCGGGCAATACATGCGAGTTCCCAACCCAAACGGCAATAATCGGTGCACCCGTATAAGTGAGGACTCCGATGACTAAACCGCTAATACCCGTTATTCCCGCAGCCAGCAGCAATACCCGCCGGCCTTCCTCAGTGCGTCTTCCAGCCGAAGCTTCAGCTACGAACTTGGATATGGCGGTAGGCAGCCCCAGCATGGCTACCGTTACAAGAATCGTATACAGAGGATAAACAGTGTTATAAATACCGAATACGGCATCGCCACCCAAATTCTGCAGCGGGATTTTTTGCAATGTACCAATCAGCTTGGAGATTATGGCTGCGGCACTAAGAATAAATGCCCCTTGCAGCAATCTGGAAGCCTGAGTTGTGGATTTCATAAATATACCTGCTCTACCACTAGGATAAGATGAATTTCTATATTATAACGTATGTACGCCCCAGACAACAAAACCCCCGCCTTCCTTTGTCCATCATACCAAAGGAAGGCGGGGTCCGTAGTGCAAAAAGATATTACTGCTCCATCTGCTTGCCAAGGAAAGCGGCAGCTGTTTCAGTCATTTTAACTTCCATTTGTGACATTTTCACTGAATCATCTTTATTCAGCATTACTACACAGCCAATAGGATCTCCTCCGGAAATGATGGGCGCAGCTACATAGGAGGATAGCAGTTCCTGATGATCTTTTCCAAGTTCGTAGCTGCCTCCGTTCGTTTCCAGTACCGTTTTCCGACCATCCATAACTTTCTCCAGCAGCACGCCCACTTGTTTATCCAAATAATCCTTTTTGGAACCACCAGCAAGTGTAATAAAGGTGTCACGGTCCGCAATCATTGTAATATGTCCTGTACTTTCGAAGAGTGACTCTGCATATTCCTTAGCAAAATCGCCCAATTCCCCGATCGGAGAATATTTCTTCAGTATGACTTCACCATCGCGATCGACGAATATTTCCAGTGGATCGCCTTCTCGGATACGTAAGGTGCGTCTGATTTCTTTGGGGATCACCACTCGTCCGAGATCATCAATACGGCGTACAATTCCAGTAGCTTTCATTTCACATGTGCCCCGCTTTCTAAAGAAGTTTGGTCCAACTACTGTTCAATATGGGAAGTGCTAATCCCAGTGATTTATCTTAATATCTGACCATAGTATTCATCTCTTCCCAGTTACTTATACATAAACGCTAAAAAGGAAAAAGCCTTCCCTCACTCTGGAGTGAAGGAAGGCTTTGGGGCAGGGCTTGTCCTATATGCTACTGCTTATTTGGCAGCTTCTGTAGCTGCTGGTGCATCCGCACTTGGAGCTTTCGTAGGTTCAGTTCCAGTGTTCGTTGTTCCGGATTCATTTGCTGCAGCGGAGCTTTTTGGCAGATTGATAACGACCTTCAGATCATCCATGCCCTTCTCCAGAAAGGTCTCCAGACCCTTGGAAGCCAGTGAACTCTTAATGCCGTCCTTCTGTTCATCCGTTAGTTGATCAAAGGTTTTATCCGTACGGGATTCCACTTCAATAATGTGATACCCATAAGTCGTCTCTACCGGTTCACTAATTGTGTTCAGTGGTAAGGTCTGAGCAGCCTTTTTGAATTCCTCCACATAGGTGCCAAGGGCCTTGTCCTTATATTCGCCGCCAGCATCCTTAGATCCGGTATCATCCGAATATTTCTTGGCAATCGTTGCAAAGTCAGCACCAGCATCCAGTTGTGCCTTTACATCCTTAGCCAGCTTCAGCGCGTCCGGATTGGTGCGTTCCTTGCTATTGGCATCGGTTAACCCTATTAGGACATGGCGCAGCGTGGACACTGTAAAGTCGCCCTTCGTCGCCTCGAATTCTTTCGTCACCTGGTCATCGGTTACTTTAAGCAGCATATCCTGGTAAACCGTCAATACGCGTAACATATACGCATGGATGTCAGCTTCTGTAAGATCCTGCTCCTTAAGTGTACTCTCATAAGTGTCAGCCAATCCCGTTTTCAAGGAAGCTACTTGAGCGTCAGCCTCTTTCTCCGCTTGTTTCTTGGCTTCATCCGTTGCTTTGGTAGCTAGATATTCAAAAGCGACCTCCTGCTTCAGGATGGACTCTTTAAAGGCATCAATTTCTAAATACTGCGCCTGTTCTGGAGAAAGGAATTTCATAATCTTTTGATCCAGGGCAAACTCCTTTTCAGTAATGGTTCCGCCAGTATAGGTAGCTACGGCTGTGCTATTGTCCTCGGCGTTATCTGATTTACTGCTGCATGCAGAAAGCATCGAGAAAGAAACGGCTGCTGCTAGTGAGACGAGCAACACTTTCCAGGCTTTTTGATTATTTAACGACATTGTGTAGTTCTCCCTTCGATTTAAAAGACTGTTTGATTGCTTCCAGAAATTGTTCGAGCAAGTCAAGCAGCTCTTTATCCTCAAGCCCTTTAGACTTCACCCGGATCGCCGCTTTGGACTCCCTATCAAATTGCACACGTCTTTCAAAGCGATTTCCAACCTTAGCGAGCTTCGCTGTATCAAAAGCTCCAGTACGACCTTCGAAGAAATTAAGCGCTACCTCTTCCCCGCGTCGAACCATGGAGTCAATTCCGTACATTTTGCCATATACCTTCAAACGGGCTACAGATAAGAGATTGATGACAGCTTCCGGCAGTTCACCGAACCGGTCAAGCAGCTCGTCCTCAAGCTCGGAGGCATCCTCAAAGGAGGTAACTGCCGCAACCTTTTTATAAATCTCAATCTTCTGGATACTGTCGTAAATATACTCAGAAGGCAGATAGGCGTCAATCGACAGATCAATGACCGTGTTGCCTTCTTTAAGCGATGTATCTTCCTCGCCAAGCACAGACACCTTGCGTTTGCGGATTTCCTCGGCCAGCATCTGCGAATACAGATCAAAACCGACGGAGGCGATAAAACCATGCTGCTCTGCACCCAGCAAATTACCCGCTCCACGAATGGAGAGATCACGCATTGCAATTTTGAAGCCAGAGCCAAGCTCCGTGAATTCCTTAATCGACTGCAGGCGTTTCTCCGCCACTTCTGTCAGCACCTTATCCCGCTGATAGGTGAAGTAGGCGTAGGCGATCCGATTGGAGCGACCCACCCGTCCCCGCAGCTGATACAGCTGCGACAGGCCCATTTTGTCAGCATCATGCACGAGCAGTGTATTTACGTTAGGAATATCTACACCCGTCTCAATAATGCTTGTACTGACAAGCACATCGTACTCTCCGTCCAGAAAATCGAGAATGGTCTTCTCCAGCTCCGATTCCGACATTTGACCATGTCCGATGCCCACCCGTGCCTCAGGAACGAGCATCGAGATTTGAGCGGCCATTTCCTGAATGCCCTGAACGCGATTATACAGATAATAGACCTGCCCACCGCGGGCTAATTCACGCTCGATCGCTTCCCGGGTAAGCGTCTGACTGTGCTCAACGACATAGGTCTGTACAGGAAAGCGATTCTCCGGCGGTGTCTCAATAACAGACAGATCACGTACACCGAGCATAGACATATGCAGGGTACGCGGAATCGGAGTTGCAGTCAGGGTTAGCACATCTACGTTGGTCTTGAGCTTCTTCAGCTTCTCTTTGTGAGTCACACCAAAGCGCTGCTCTTCATCGACAATTAATAGACCCAGATCTTTAAAGATTAGATCCTGCGACAAAAGCCGGTGTGTCCCAATGACCACATCTACCGTTCCCTGCCGCACCCCTTTAATCGTCTCATTCTGCTCCTTACGACTGCGAAAACGGCTGAGCACTTGAATATTAAGCGGATAATTAGCGAAACGTTCCCGGAAGGTCTCATAATGCTGCTGCGCCAAAATAGTCGTTGGAACCAGCACAGCCACCTGCTTACCTTCGATCGCCGATTTAAAGGCCGCACGAATCGCCACTTCTGTCTTGCCATAACCTACGTCTCCGCACAGCAGCCGGTCCATCGGACGGTTCTGTTCCATATCCTTCTTAATCTCATCAATCGCCCGCAGCTGATCCCGTGTCTCCTCGTAAGGGAACATCTCTTCAAATTCATGCTGTTCTTGCGTATCTTTCTCAAAGCCATAGCCCAAAGCACTTTGCCGCTCGGCGTAGAGCTTGATCAGGTCGTCAGCAATATCCTGTACTGAAGAGCGAACCTTATTGGTAACCCGCGTCCACTCGTTGCCGCCAAGCTTGTATATCTTCGGTTCCTTTTCCTCGGAGCCTACATATTTTTGGATCAGATCGATCTGCTCAATGGGCACAGAGAGCTTATCGCCACCGGCGTAGAGAATATGCATATAATCCCGATGAATGCCGCTGACCTCCAGCGTACCGATACCCATGTACTTGCCGATACCATGGTTCTGATGGACGACATAATCACCGATCTTCAGCTCCGTATAACTCTTGATCCGTTCAGCATTGTCTATTCCCTTGGATACCTTACGAGCCTTCCTCTGCTTCTGAGAGAACAGCTCTCCTTCGGTAATCACAGCCAAATGAATCGACGGCAGCTCAAATCCAGAGCCCAGATTCCCTTGAACAATGGTGGGCTCAGCAATATCGTAATCATATAGGATTCTACGGACACGTTCGATCCGTTCCTCGCCATTGGCAAGCATTATTACCTGCACACCTGATTTATGCCAACGCTCCATCTCTGACTTCAGCACATTCATCTGGCCATGGAAATCCTGCATCCCACGGCTGATAAAGCCTAATATGTTCTGTGGCTGAATATGCGGAACCTGACGTAAAAAGATAGACATAAACAAGCTTTGAAACGGACGTTGGTACATCACTACATCACTTTCGACAGAGAGCGGCATATCAGGTAGCATTTTGCCGTTTTGCAGCAGATGCAGGTTCCATTCCGACTCGTCTCGTTCGAGTTGTTTAGCCGTTTCTAGCAATCTGGCCGGCTCATCAAGAATAAGCAGAGTATCCTCCGCCATGTAATCGTATAAATGAGAACGTTCCGGATATAGAAGACTAATATATTTATAGATTTCAGGAAAATAAGTACCTTCACGCAGCATTTCCAATTCACGGCCTATTTCTTCCCGTAAACGAATCTTCGCCTGCCGGTCGGTCATTTTCTCCAACTGCCGCTCCAGCAGCACGGAAGCTTCTTGTGACGCCACTTCCTGACGAGACTTGTCAGCGATAACTTCCTTGGAGGGGGAAATAGTCACATTTCGCACTTTATCAATAGAGCGCTGGTCCACAGGGTCAAAAGTTCTGATCGAGTCCACTTCATCATCGAACAGCTCCACCCGGTAAGCCAGGGGAGTAGTCATAGGATAAAAATCAACAATTCCGCCCCGCACGCTCAATTCGCCACGGTTCTCTACCCGCTCCACCCGTTCATAACCCATCTCAATCATGGACATCAAAAAAGCTTCAAGCTCCAGAGTCCCATCTTGCGTAACCGTAAGCTGTGCCTGAGCCATCACATGAGGGGAAGGGAGCAATCGGCGTACGCCGGAATAAGGGACAACAACAATCCCCCGAAAGCCTTGAGCACATTTTGTTAGAACCTCAATTCGCTGGGCCAACGTTTCCGGACTGGAAACGGCAGCTTCAGCGGCAACAAGTTCATTGGCAGGATAGAGCAGTACGCGTTCCGGGGAAAGCGCTTCCTGTAAATCATCAGCCATTTTCTGGGCTGAAAACATATTATGCGTTACCACCAGCAGTGGACGCGAAGTCTGTTCATGCAGTGCCGCAAGCATAATCTGTCTCGCGGAGCCAGATAAACCTGATATGAGTTGTTCCTTCATACCTGCAGCGATACCTTGGGTGACTGACTGAAAATCGGGATCCTTGGAAAAAGCTTCTATAAGACCTTGTAACAACAGGCGCACCTCTCTTACTGAACAGGCTACCGGCTAATCTCCGCCGGCACCTATTATAATTGGAATCGAAAACAAGCCTCAGCTGTAACGCCAAGGCTTGCGGATGACGATAGAGACAGGCGCTTCCACCTTACTGAAGCGGACTGGACAGCAGGCTGAGTTCCGGATTGTTCTCCAAGGCTTCCTTGCAATAATTGCAAGTAACCTTTACCGTGACCTCGCCGTCTGAATCATACGCTATGATATCTCTGCGTTCCGCAGGGGTCAAGAAATGAAGGCCCAACTGCATTTCCGTAGCATCACTTCGGTTAATGCTTCCGAGAAATGTCCGGCAGTGCCTGCAAACATAGTTTATTGCCATCTATATGCCTCCTGAGGGTAGTATATACCTTCAGTATGCCCTGCTTCGCCATCTTTAGCCTGAAGTGGTATGAGCCACTCCCCTATTTAATTAACCGTTGAATTTAGCCATCGTCTGCTCAAATGTATGCTGCAGGCTGAACTCCAGAGCGTCACATGTATCCATGATCATCTCTTTGAGTTTATCTCCATCCTTCTTGGGGAAAGTAGACAGCACATAATCCACTATGGCAAAACCAGGCTCAGGACGGGAAATGCCAATCCTTACCCGGTTGAAGCTTTGTGTACCTGTATGCTGTATGATAGATTTAATACCGTTATGCCCTCCGGCACTTCCCTGATAGCGCAAGCGAATTTTCCCGATCTCTGTATCAAGATCATCATAAACGACTATCATATCCTCAAGCTGTACTTTGTAATAATCCATGTATGCACGAACCGCTTCACCGGACAGGTTCATAAACGTCATCGGTTTAATCAATACGGTCTTGACCCCACCAATCACACCCTCACCGATCACAGATTTACATTTGTTCTGGTTGAAGGATATTCCGTGTCTAACCGCAAGCTCATCCAAGGCCATAAAGCCAACATTATGCTTTGTTTTGGCGTACTGCGGTCCAGGATTTCCTAAGCCGACAATCCATTTCATTGACGAACCTTCCCTTTCATCCGACTCTCCGGCAGGAGAAGTCCGTTTTTGGTACAATAAGTCTTATGGACTATACTCTTGTAGTAAGTAGGCCGAAATTATATTCGAAGACAGGTGATGAGCCATGTTACATCAGGGCGAGATTTTGACGCTTCAGCGCCACTTTCAGTACCATATTCAAAATGCTGTGCCTGTTGAAATCTACTTGGACAACGTACACATTGATATTGGTATTCTGACAGCGGTGGATGAAAGCTTTGTTGAATTACAGGGAACCCTTTATAATCGCGGCCTGTTCATCTTCATCTCCAGGCCCGGGTATTGAAGCAAGACGATAGCCACCGGCATCACGCCGATAAGGGTTACATCTCCGTGTACGGGGATGTAACCCTTTTTAAAAATATTAAAAGGGATGCTTTAACTTGTCCTTTTAATATTTCTACGAGAAACGGTGCTTCCCATTTCTTCTTGCTATTAGCGAATGTATATATTACAGGCTGTTGTTATACCAGCAGTTTATTCAATCTCGAACAATTTGCTGATCGACAGCTCTTCATGAACACGAATAATGGCCTCGCCCATAAGCGGAGCCACGGACAGCACCTTGAGCTTGGATGTTGGATTTAAGCTGCGAATTGGAATCGTATCCGTCACGATAATTTCTTTAATCGGCGAATTCTCCAGACGTTCATGAGCTGGACCAGATAATACAGGGTGAGTACAGCAAGCGTATACTTCCTTTACGCCGCCTTCCATTAGTGCATTGGCTCCCAGTACAATCGTTCCGGCAGTATCGATAATATCATCGATTAGAATCGCCGTTTTGCCTTCAATGTTTCCGATAATATTCATGACTTCGCTGACATTGGGTTCCGGACGACGCTTGTCGATAATCGCCAGTGGGGCATTCAGGAAATCAGCAAGCTTTCTAGCACGAACTACACCGCCATGATCAGGCGATACGACCACTGGATTCTGAATTTGCTTGGAACGGAAATACTGCGCCAAAATAGGCACGCCCAACAGATGGTCTACCGGAATATCGAAGAAACCTTGAATCTGCATCGCGTGGAGATCCATCGTAATCACACGGTGAGCGCCAGCCTTCTCGATCAGGTTTGCAACCAGCTTGGCTGTAATTGGATCACGGGAACGCGCTTTGCGGTCCTGACGAGCATAACCATAATAAGGAATAACCACATTGATGCTCTTCGCGGAGGCGCGTTTGAGTGCATCTACCATAACCAGAAGCTCCATAAGGTTATCATTTACCGGACCACAGGTTGACTGCACGATGTAAACATGGCAGCCACGGACGCTTTCCGACAGCTTGACCTGAATTTCTCCATCACTGAAACTTGTCGTATGTGATTCGCCCATCGGGATACCGATGTAGTCAGCAATTTGGCTGGCAAGCTTAGGATTAGAGTTACAGGTGAAAATTTTTAATTTGGAATCACAATAAGTCATAAAATATAAACCCTCCGTGACGGAATTTAGCTTTCCAAGGCGCCGGCGCGGATATATAAGTCCGTCCGGCGCTTTATAGCAGCGCTTTACGATGGACCCGGCTTGTCTTTCTTCGCTTTCGCACGGGAGCGGATCTTCTCCGCATATCCCGGTTTGTTCTCCTGCCGTACTCTTGCTATAGCAAGATCATTCTCTGAAACAGAACGTGTAATCGTCGACCCGGCTACAACAAAAGCACCCTTACCAACAGTGACTGGAGCAATAAGGTTAACATTGCTACCGATAAAAGCATCGTCAGCAATAGTTGTCTTAGCTTTGTTATAACCATCGTAATTGACGGTTATCGCACCACAGCCAACATTCACATTCTTGCCTACGGATGCGTCCCCGATATAGCTAAGATGAGACACCTTTGAGCCGTCACCAATGGTGGCGTTCTTGATTTCCACGAAATCACCAATCTTTACTTCTTCTCCAAGCACAGCACCAGGACGTAAATAAGCAAAAGGCCCAACGGTAGTCCGTGCGCCGACTTGTGCCTGATTCAGTACGGATTGCTTAATTACTGCTCCGTCCATAACCTGGCAGTCTTCGATTTCACTGGAGGGGCCAATCAGACAATTGTCACCGATCACGGTTTTGCCTTTCAGAAACGTGCCGGGATAAAGAACGGTGTCTGTTCCAATGATTACATCCGCCCCAATATAAGTGGAGGCAGGATCGATAATCGTCACACCATTCAGCATGTGATGCCGGTTGATGCGTTGACGCATAATACCTTCCGCTTCTGACAAGGCCAGACGGTCATTAACACCAATGGACTCCGAGGCATCCTTAGTCTGAAATGCCAGAACAAGATCGCCCTGTTCCCGCAGAATGCTGATAACGTCGGTTAAGTAATACTCACCCTGCATATTGTTCTGAGTTACGTTCTCCAGCGCGGCGAACAACTTGGCGTTATCAAAACAGTATATACCCGTATTAATCTCGAGTACGGCTGCTTCTTCGGCATTGCAATCCTTCTGCTCGACGATCTTCATCAAGCCGCCATCTTCGCTGCGTATAATTCGTCCCAATCCAGCTGGATTGTCCATCACTGCGGTCAGTACAGTAGCAGATGCCTGACGCTCTTCATGCAGCGCCATTAATCCTTTCAGCGTCTCCGGGGTAATAAGCGGAGTGTCACCGTAAGCAACAACCGTTGTTCCCTCTTCGCCACCGAGTAGATCCTTTGCCTGTTTGACAGCATGGCCGGTGCCGAGCTGAGTCTCCTGCAACACATATTCCGCTTCTTGCCCAACATAGGCTTTAACCTTCTCAGCACCATGTCCGACAACAACAATAATGCGCTGGCATCCGGTCGCTTTTACTGTATCAAGCACGTGCCCTACCATCGGCTTTTCGCAAACGGGGTGCAGCACCTTATATAATTTAGATTTCATACGCTTGCCCTGGCCTGCGGCAAGTACAACAGCCATTCTTTTCAAGAATGCCAACCTCCTACTCTTGAACTCACTACTGAATATATCTCATTCCGGGCAAAAAGAAAAGAGAACCATTAAGGCATGGTTCCCTTTTCTTCGAACCCCAATAAAAAACGGCATGACCATACGCCGCCCAAAGGGCAGCTGTCTCAGAAGAGTACGCTTATACTAAGCTCCCTCTTCGATGACCTCTTCTTCTTCCGTTGCGGCGCGATCGTACTCGGCCAGAACCGCGGATTGAATCTTCTCGCGTGTTCCCGAAGAGATCGGGTGTGCGATATCGCGGAATTCGCCGTCCGGTGTACGCTTGCTGGGCATTGCAACAAACATCCCGTTATTACCATCGATCACGCGAATGTCATGAACAACAAACTCGTTATCGATTGTAATGGATGCAATTGCTTTCATTCTCCCCTCAGAGTTGACGCGGCGGAGTCTTACATCCGTAATTTGCATGTGTGTGTTCACCACCTTTTTCCATCAGAGACTTGGTGTATAATTCCACACAGCAAAGCGAATTCCTTCTTTTGAATTCCATAAAATGCCTATATAAGAAGATTATTTTTTAGTATCCATTGATTTCGACAGATATCGCGCGCTTTTCTAAGTATTCCTGTGGGATTCGACAATCTTCTCGTTTTTTGAAAAGATAGAACAGTGACGTTCCAATAGTTAAGAGGAGAAATAATTCCCGGGATACGCTGATATCCGCCGTACCTTAGAGTCCACCTCATTAAGCTTCACAAGAGAAACATAGTCATGCAATAGGCGTTCCTCTGATTCAACAGCACCTGATTCCACCAATACCCCTACGCCAGCAACCTCCGCATTGAACTCACCAAGCAGATCAACCATGCCACGTACCGTACCGCCTGCTTTCATGAAGTCATCCACAATCAGTACCCGTGATTTCTCCTTGAGCGCCCGTCTGGACAGTGACATCGTATGAATGCTCTTATGTGATCCAGATACATAGTTTATGCTTACTGCCGAGCCTTCTGTGACCTGATGATCACGGCGTACCAACACTACAGGCAGTCCAAGCTGAGCAGCCGTCGCATAGGCTAGTGGGATCCCTTTAGTCTCCACCGTCATGACCACGTCAATATCCACTCCATGGAAAGCGGTCGCGATGATCTTTCCCGCCTGCTCCATTAAAGACGGAAGTCCAAGCAGGTCTGACATATACAAGTAACCACCCGGTAAAATCCGGTCACTTTGTTCCAATTGTCCGCACAAACGGTGTACGAAGGATAATGCCATCTCTTTGGGCATCCTCGGGATATAACGAACTCCACCTGCTGCTCCAGCCAAAGTCTGCAGCTCGCCCATACCCTCGCCTTCAAATACCTCTTTTATAATTGCCAAATCCTCACTGATGGATGACTTGGCCGCTCCGTATCGCTCAGCAAATGTAGACAGCGGCAGCAGGTCATGCGGCTTGTCGAGTAAAAATTGGGTCATGTCTACCAAACGCTGACTTCTTTTAAGTTTCTTCACGGAATGCTCCTCGCCAAAACCGAATATTATAGAAAAATATATCACTTTTGTACGGGTTTATACAAGAGATCATGCTAAGTAAGCGATCGCACCGCATAGACTTCCTTGCAAAATCCGCGCAGCCCGTTATAGATTCTTGCTACCTTGGACTGCTTGGACACCAGACCGAATACAGTTGGTCCGCTGCCAGACATTAGCACACCATCTGCGCCGAGCTTAACCATTGCTTCCTTGAGCTGCTGCACCTCCGGGTGCAGCTTTAAGGTCACATCCTCAAGCACATTGCCCAGTCTGTTGCACACAGCGCCAAAATCCCCAGCTTCGATAGCATCCTGCATCTCGCGTGCTGACGGATGCACGACAATGTTATTGCTACGGACGCGTCCGTATACCTCAGCCGTCGATACATTGATTGGCGGCTTTGCCAACACAACCCAACATTGCGGCGGGTTAGCAATCGGGGTTAGCTTCTCACCACGGCCTGTAGCCAAGGCTGTGCCGCCAGTGACACAGAACGGGACATCCGAGCCCAGCTCGGCGCCCAGTTCCTGTAGCTCCTGCATGGGAATTCCCAGGTGCCAGAGCCGATTGAGCCCGCGCAGCGTAGCCGCGGCATCACTGCTGCCGCCAGCCAGGCCGGCAGCTACCGGTATTCTTTTATCCAGATGAATATGTACCCCACTCTGAACATTATAGCGGTCTTTAATAAGCCTCGCCGCCTGGAAAGCCAAATTCTTCTCATCCAGTGGAATATATCCAGCTTGACTTGATATTATAATTGAATCTCTCCGCAGCTCTGACAGCTCTAAACGATCTGCCAGATCCACCATGGTCATAATCATTTCTACCTCATGAAATCCGTCAGCCCGTTTGTGAAGCACATCCAGCATCAAATTGATTTTAGCTGGCGCTTTCTCATACATTTTCAAGGCGTTCACCCACCTTCAACTTTTCCCGTAAAAACAACTTAACATATTATATGAGAAACGGGTAACTAAGTCCATTCGGAAGTTTAAGAAAAACTCATCACAGAATCCATATACAGTAAAAAGACGCTATCTTGTTAGGATAGCATCCTTTGCATTTACATTCTTCTTTTATGCAAATGTTTACGATTTCCGTGCGGCCTGTTCAGCAAGCTGAATCGCTCTCTTCACCATATTCCCGGCATCCTGTGCTCTGATTCCGCCCCAGCCATCCCGTTCCACAGTTTCGTAAAAACCAAGCTCCTTAGCCAGCTCCGTCTTCAGTTCTTCTGACATCACGCCCCGTTTTCTCCGGCTCATGATAGAATCCCTCCTCACGGTAAGTAGATGATGAACTCATTGCCCGTTTAGTATGCTTGTTGCGGTCAAGGTTCATACACCAATTATCTTCCCGCAAGAGGTTATTACAGCAAAAAACAGCCATCCGCAAGGGAGGCTGCTCGTAGACCATTAAGCTTTAATATACATAATCCGCATCTGCCCATCATCTTCACAAACTGTAACTTCCACAGATTCGGTAAGGATATCGGCATAGCTGTAGGAGACTCGCTTGAAGGTTTGCTGCTCCTGATCCAGTTTAACAATAAATACAGAAGGGTACGTTTCTTCCAGGACACCGGTACGTTCAACGGTTTTGCGACGACCACCGTTTGCACGCAACGTGATCTTATGACCGACATGAGCGTCGAGACTGCGTTTAATTTCCAACAGCGCGTTATTAGCCATTACCTGACGACCACCTCTTTCCTTGTCCATTATACAACCTTCTACAAGCATTGTCAAATCAAATAAATAATTATAGATGATGCAAAAAAAGTTGTCAACGGAATTTTTTTTGAAGATAGCAAAGTCTTGTTAATGGCCTTGTTATAAGTAATATCTGTGATCCCTGATCAAAAAAAAGAAAGGGCGAGCCCATGGCTCATCCTTTCTTAGGCCCCTGTTAGGGGCTTAGCGGCACTTACTATCATGTGCAGCCCTCTTTAACCTTTATACTGCTGAAGGCGTCACCTTTAGCGCAGATAGGTTCTGCAGACGTGGCATTCCGATCCGGAAGCTGCCACGGGTCTCAATTCCCCCAACTCCCTGACTTCCGCTAATGGTGTGGTTTAATACATCGCTCAGATTCACCGTATCCCGGATAGAGGTAAATGAGGCTTTTGCCGCCACATATACCGGGTCCAGAGCATGAATTAGAATCCGTCCAGGAGAGCTAGCGAAATTGGCCCCTGCTCCCAGCAGCGCTTCAAAATGAGATTGGCAAGCACCCGCAACTATGGTCAGGGCATCGAAATGCCTTTCATACTCCCGGGCTACACGAATCGCAGCAACGAAATTTTGCGAATTTTTGTAGCTGCTCAGACTATAGAGATCATAAGTATGCTGTTGCTTCAGCACCCCGTCATGGCCGGTAATTACCACAATATCCGGACGTACACGGGGCAGCAGCCGGTACAGGGTTTCTGCCATGGACGATTCATGAACATGATGCCCTTCCGCAGGAATTCGCAGTTGCTCGTATAAGCTAAGGCTCTTATTCAAGTATGCCGGATCGCCGTCTAGATGCAGCACTTTACCAGGCACTTCAAAATAAGCCGCTTCCTTGGGAGATTGGCTCCATACCCCGCCTAGGCTCTCCCCACTGCGCTGGCTTTGCTCCTGACGATCCTTGCGCAGCTGTGTCAATGATTCCTTCGCCTTAATCTGTGCCTGCTGCCCGAGCTCTGTAACGCGGCTGGGAGGCACCTGTACCAAGTCGATCAGTGGAGAATCCGCTAATAGACGAAATTCTGTCCCTTTGATGACGGCCCGATTCTGCACGATATGTTCCACTCGGAAAGTCACATCACCGCCATAAGATTTACGAACGACCAAGTCTCCTAAATTCATTCAAACCACCACCTCTATCCCATCGTATGGGCAAAGGTCTCTATTGGTTCATAAGAAGTCATGTTTTTAACTTACGCTATACCTGCAGCCAGCAGCACAGTGCTTAGTCTGGCGTACTCTTCAAGACTCAGAGTCTCTCCTCGACGAGAGGGTTCGATCTCTGCTTCAGCCAGCAAGGCCTCCAGACGCTCGCGTCCTTCCTCTGGGAAGTAACGGGCCTTTAGATTATTGGCGATCGTCTTGCGGCGCTGAGTGAAGCAGGCATGTACCACTTCAAAAAAGTGCTTCTCATCCGCTACCTCCACCGGTGGACGTTCCCGTACCTTCAGACGGATCACGGCCGAATCAACATTTGGTTCAGGAATAAATGCAGTGCGCGGCACTATGCAGACTAGTTCAGGATCGCTATAGTACTGCACGGCGATGCTCAGACTGCCGTACTCTTTGCCACCTGGAGACGCCGCCATACGCTCAGCAACCTCTTTCTGAATCATAACAACAATATTGTCAAGTGGCAGTTTCTCCTCCAGCAGCTTCATGAGGATAGGTGTTGTCACATAGTAAGGCAAATTGGCCACTACACTGACTTTATCCACGGAGGCAAAGTCCTCTGTAAACAGCTCCTGCAGATTCACCTTAAGTACATCGTCAATACGAACCTTTACGTTTGGATAGGGTGATAATACATCGCGTAAGATAGGTACTAACCGCCGATCAATCTCCACAGCGGTTACCGCACCAGCAACTCTAGCCAATCGCTCAGTCAAAGAGCCAATACCCGGACCGATCTCTAGTACCCCTGTCCCCTCATTTAATTCTGCAGCATCTACAATTTGGTCCAAAACGTTTTGATCAATTAAAAAATTCTGTCCCAAACTTTTTTTGAACGAAAACTTGTAACGCTGAATAATTTCTTTTGTCCGTCTTGGCGATGAAATATCCTCTTTGCCACTCATGAAGTAATGCCTCCCAGATCAATTTGTGCGAGAGCGCAAGCAAATTCCTCCCGCGTGATTCCGAACATCGCCAGCCGTTTGTACAGCTGTTTGCCGTTGCAATATCCAATTCCAAGTAAATTCCCGAGCGCCATACGTCTCTCAGCAGCATTGGAGTTTACAAGCATCCCTGCCTCCATAAGATCTGCTATCTCGATAAGGATTGGAGCACCTTCAAACGAAGTATGAACATTCTCCAATGCATGGCGTATAGCCTCAGGTGAGGCATTCTCTACCCCAATATCCCCTTTACGGGTTGCATCCTTCTCCGGAATGAAAGCATGCTTGCAGCCAGGTACCTTTGTAGAAACAATCTTGCGAATTCGCTCTCCGGCATGATCGGGATCAGTTAATATGATAACGCCCCTGCGCTCCATAGCGAGCGTAATTTTAGCAATCACGGTTCGATCTACAGCTGATCCACCGGTCTCAATCGTATCTGCCTGCACTGCTCGTTTGATAGCTACAGTATCGCTTTTGCCTTCTACGACAATTAACTCCTTGATCATTTTCTTTCGTCCTTCCCAAAAACGCAAAAAGAAGAGGATTCGCTCCTCTTCTTTTTGGCTAAAGAATGTATAAGTGATGAGCGGTAGCTCTGCGAACATTTAGTAATCATTTGCGATTCCCTAATTAGCTATCATCACTATAGCTTATTGACCGATATTTTGCAAAAGGTTACGGGTTAGTTGAGCTCTGGTTTCACGGGTCCAATTACGTATACGGTTCTTGATTTGCGACCGAAATTGCGAGCATGGCTTAGTGAATCGTAATAGATATCAAGCTTGTTACCTTTAATGGCACCACCCGTATCTTCTGCACGACGGAATCCTAAGCCTTCGATATAGACCCACCAGCCGATAGGGATTACATCTGGGTCAACAGCGATGGTCCGACCTTCCGTTACCCGTGTTCCGGAGGCTGTGCGATTGCCAATGCCAGGCTCTTCGCCAGAATATGCCGTCATCGAGACGTTTTTAATCACTTTTTTGTATTCAAAATCTACGCCTGCCTTACTTGTGACGTTGTTGCTGCTTACTTTGACTGATTTGGAGGA
The DNA here is from genome assembly GCF_009664975.1 of Paenibacillus monticola. Taxonomy (GTDB): domain Bacteria; phylum Bacillota; class Bacilli; order Paenibacillales; family Paenibacillaceae; genus Paenibacillus_AQ; species Paenibacillus_AQ monticola. The sequence goes on along the minus strand of NZ_WJXB01000022.1, from coordinate 13,957 downwards.
GGTCTTGGCCTTCGTTTTGGAAGTAGTGGCAACAGCTACTACAGGTTTAGGAATGGCTTTGGTCCCAATGGCAATAATCTTGTCTTTGGTCACTGTCTGCACTTCCTTACCGATCATGCGCATAGAAGCGAGTTCCCCATCTTGGTAGGTCTTCTCGATATGCTGAATCATGACGCCTGGTTTGCCTGCCTGTGCCACTCTTACTGTACCTTTGTAAAGTGAGGGGTCTGCTGTCTTGATAACCCGGAAAGGTAGGCTTGTTGTCCGCTGTACAGTTTGTTTATTAATGCGGACAATCTTAATTTCCATGTTAGCAGAAACTGTGGTGTCTAACGAAGGGAAAATCTTATCGTTTGGGGCTAGGGAAATGCCCGCTTTGCTGACCACCTGACCAATAGTATCTTCGGTCGAATACAGCATTTTTGTTGCTCCGTCTGCAGTAAGGCTAAACTTTTGCGCACGGTTAATTACGACACGGTCGCCGTCTTTTATCTCATCACTTATGCCTGCGGATAATTCATCATGTGGCTGCAGCGAAATTTGTTCATTTGCCAGCACATCGCTAAGGAGCGATTCACGCGTTTCAAGCGTTTGTACTTGCCCGTCTATAACTAAAACTATTTGTTTGCTGCTCTGACCGTGTACGTACAGCAGAATTAATAGCGCGATAGCGATTGATATCACACCTGCAAGTAAAAGTACGCGTAGGTTTACCTGCTTCCACCGTAATGCGAAAGACCTGCTGGATGATTGCGAATCATGGGATACCTCTGGTTGGAATACGCCCATTCTCTCCATCCTCCTTACATAGCCCCGTCGTCCAAGCATAACAAGATGACTGAATTTTTTCTGACGAAACTAGTTTGAGATTGCCACAGGATACGCCCGCATTGCACTAGCGTTTCCTGCTCATGGATCGCCTGCTCGGCACATTTACCCCCACACCTGTTATATAACAGTATGCGGGCTACATTCACTTTATTCAAAAACAAAAAAAGCCTAAAAAAGGGTCTCAGAGGACTCTTTCGTGGCTTCTCCGTTTATGAAAATACGGGAATGTTTATGCACGAGGTTGCCTCTCTTAATTGCGCTTACGGGGTTAGCTGTCGGGTTCGGACGAAAGAGAGACGCCCTATCTTAGGTCACCCGCTCACGGCGGTTGCCCTCAAATTCACCCCAAAGACCACGTGAAGAAATCAAATATTATCTGCGGCACTTCTATGCTGTACTCTATGTACGAACATGCGGCAAAGTAATATTGGTTCCCCCGTTCTCCATACGGAGACTCAGCGAGACGATCCATGAATCAGTGGCTGTCACTGTAACACAGACCACTGCACTGAAAAGATGATATCCTGTTTTGATGCATGTTGTAAAGGACGATTCAAGCACGTTTACGTAAATATATGGTTAAATTATTGTAATATTCGGCCGTTTTTATGTTAAAAAAGTTTAATATATCGTTCATTCTTTATTTTTCACCGTTTTTGCTCCCGTTTTCAGACAATCCCAAATCGTTCCAGTGCGTTCGCATACGTAATTTCTGCTATTTCCTCCCAACTAATCCCTTTTATTTCAGCCGCAGCCTCTGCTACCAACTTCACATGAGCACTCTCATTACGCTTACCTCGGAAGGGGTGAGGGGTCAAATAGGGGGAGTCCGTTTCGATCAACAAGCGGTCAAGTGGCGTCTGTGCGAGCACCTCTTTGGGGACTCTGGCGTTCTTAAAAGTAATGGGTCCTCCGAAGGATAAATGAAACCCCAAGTCCAGACACATTTTGGCTGTTTCCCAACTGCCAGAGAATGAATGCATCACCCCTCCGACCTCATTTGCCTTTTCCTCACGTAAAATTCGCACCACATCTTCATGAGCATCACGATCATGGATGCAAATGGGCATTTTCAACTCTCGGGCTAGTCCAATCTGCTTGCGGAAAACTTCATGCTGCACATCTTTTGGCGAAGTGTCCCAGTAATAATCCAAGCCAATTTCCCCGATAGCTACCACCTTTTTATGACTGCATAGAGAAGCGATCCAATCGAGGTCCCCATCCTTCATGTCAATGGCATCTTGTGGATGCCAACCGACGGCTGCATAAATATTATCATAAGCTTCAGCTAGCTTCATCGTAGTTGGAATTGTCTCCCTATTGAATCCAATATTGATCATCTTACTTACCCCAGCCTCAAACGCTCGGGTAATAACCAATTCACGGTCTTCGTCAAATTGCGGAGCATCCAGATGTGTATGTGTGTCGAATAGAAACATTATTCTCTCTCCCTGCCTTATATTTATGATGAATTACATAAATTTTTGTATTATCTTGCGAATATTTCTGCTATTGAGGAAGGCAAATTTGCGAGAACTTTCTTCAACTTTTCTTGTGGAAAGTAGAGATGATATCTTCCGCGGTGAATGCCACTAATCGAGCGGACAATATCCGATACTTCTGAGATTTCCCTTAGTTTATCATGCCGGTCAAGCAACAGGATTTGCTTACTGTCGAAGCCCTCCCCTGGATGGAAAATATCATACGGGAGGTCTGTCGGATAATCAATTTCCAGGTCATAGACTGGGTTAAGTCCCGCGGCGGCAAAGCTACGACGAATCTCGTCAATAATCTCTGTATTTAGGCTCTCCATTTCCACATATTTATACAGTTTTCGATGAATAAAACGACTGCATAGGTCGCTTAGGATTTCATCCTTTTCAAGTGTCCATTGCATAAAAGCCGTCTGAACCAGTGCCTCATCGAGCAGTAAATATTGATCTACTGAGACTTCACCCTGGAATAAGTCCAGCAAGGGTTCAATCATAAAACGAAAGGGGTATTCCACATGAAATAGCTCCGTTGCCCTGCGGAATATTTGGCGCAAAATAATTTCCGAGCTACGTGTGACCGGGTGGAAATATACCTGCCAATACATTTGATAACGTGACATCAGATAATCCTCGATTGCATGCATTCCCGACTCTTTCACTACAACTCTACCGTTGTAAGGGCGAAGCATTCTCAGAATTCGGTCGATATCAATGGTTCCGTAATTTACTCCGGTATAATAGGCATCACGCAAAAGATAGTCCATGCGATCAGCATCCAGTGGACCGGATACTAAATTGACAACAATCTCATGCTCATATGTTTTGGAAATCACGGAAGCTACTTTCCGTGGAAAATCCTCCTCTACATCACGTAGAATATCAGTTATTTCTGTGTCCTCTAAAATGATTCTGCAGGTCCATTCCTCATGATTCATTTCAAAAGCTTCTTCTATAGAATGAGAGAACGGACCATGTCCCAAATCATGCAGCAACGCTGCACATAATGTAAGTAATCTTTCCTCGGATATCCAATCCTTATACCCACTTCTTTCAAACTGGGAAATGATCCGTCGCGTAATTTCATAGACACCAAGTGAATGAGAGAAACGGCTGTGCTCTGCCCCATGAAAGGTAAGATAGGAAGTGCCTAACTGACGAATCCGACGCAAACGCTGAAATTCCTTTGTATTAATTAATCGCCAAATGATTGTATCCTGCACGTGAATATAGTTATGAACCGGATCCTTAAAAACCTTCTCTTCTGTGAGCGGCTGCTGCATGAGCTCAACCCCTTTCCTATAATATTTATGCATTCCGAGAAGCTACAGGTTATAATATATTATTATGTCGTATTTTGTCGAAAAATGACAATTTACCTACTGACAAATCGACAAATTCACTTTGTTGTAGTTTATAGATGATTCACCTCTATAATAAGCGAAAAAAAGCTGTTTTTGAAAAAAAACTTAAAATTCGCTTGAAAAAAGGTTGACTGATTTGGGAATCGTTGGTATTATGAATATCATAAAACAGTGAAGAATGTCGAATAATGACACTTTCGATAATTGAGAGGAGAAACGGTTAAAATGATGAAATCAACAGGAATTGTAAGAAAAGTAGACGAACTTGGACGGGTTGTTATTCCGATTGAATTGCGCCGTACACTCGGTATTGGTGAAAAAGATGCGCTCGAAATTTACGTGGACGGTGAGCGGATCATGTTAAAAAAATACGAGCCTGCTTGTATTTTCTGCGGTAATGCCGAGAATGTAACTTACTTCAAGGGGAAAATTGTTTGTCATGAATGCATTTCTGCCATCCCAACCCCTGTGACAAACTAAAATATATAGTATATAATAGGAACTAATTAAATTGTTAATTCTAACCTTATCTATATCTCCTTGGCCTCCCGTGTATGCGGGGGGTATTTTTTCTGCCGCATCCTCCCTACAGGGAAGGCCCGGAGGGCTCCACCCTCTGGACACTCGGAATCTTTGTCTGATGTGCAAGTATGGGGATAGATGTGACGTTTGGCGGTGAACTGCCCCTTCTCATTCCTTACTAAGCAGTGTGTTATACACATCACGCTTAGACAGTCCCCGATCGGACGCGGCTTTTTTCATGGCGTCCTTCCGTGCAAGACCGGAAACCTCATAGTGGGCCACATGCTCTTCGATGCTAAGTGCACGCCACCAAGCAGATCCGGCTAAATCAGCCTCCTCTTTACTCTCACCCTCAACAACGATCACATACTCCCCAAGCGGCGGGTGTTCTGCTAACCAGGCACTGCATTCCTCGATCGTTCCGCGTACGAACTCCTCGTAGCGTTTCGTAAGCTCACGGGCTAACACAACCCTGCGGTTACCAAAAGCCTCCTGCAGATGAGTGAGTGTCTTGATGACGCGATGCGGCGATTCGTAGAAGAGCAGGGTCCCCTGAGCAAGCGCAAGTGTCGACAACACGGCACGGATATCTTTTCGCTCCCGGGGCAGAAAACCGGAAAAAGTAAAGGTCGTAGTCGGCAACCCAGAAGCGATTAAGGCTGATAGTGCTGCGTTAGCACCAGGAATCGGAATCACCGGAATACTGTGGCTTATGGCAAGTGCGACGAGATCGGCGCCGGGATCAGAAATCGCCGGCAACCCGGCATCGCTGACGAGTGCCAGATTTTTACCTTCTATTATATAACGTATCAGTTCCGGGCCACTGGCAGCCTTATTATGTTCGTGATAACTGAACAACATCGAAGGCGAAATCTCAAAATGACTCAGCAGCTTCCGTGTTTGTCTTGTATCCTCGGCAGCAATAATATCACATTCCTGCAATGTGCGGACAGCACGATAAGTCATATCCTCTAAGTTGCCTATAGGAGTTGCCACCAAATAAAGTGAACCACATCCCTCCGGCTTCGATCCATGAATATTGTTTTGAAAACTGCTTTGGCATGATATAGTCATTATTTTCCCTCTTTAACCCCATAGTAGATGTCCATGATTTCGGGACAGTATTGATTGTCTTCATTATATACGATCAATGGCGGTTGTAACCGCACCTCCGGCTTCCCATCACGGGTAGCTTCGATTAACACCATATTCGCTTCTAAATGCGCACGCGGATGCACAAAGCGGATAATCTTCGGTTCTAGTCTATTCTGCCGCATTAGACTGATGATGTCGACCAGACGCTGCGGCTTATGAACCATACTAACCTTGCCTCCGGTACGAACGAGACGGACACACGCTTGAATGACCTCCTCCAATGTACAGCCAATCTCATGCCGAGCCATAGCCTGATGCGAATTCAGCTTTAGGTCGCTGCCGTTAAGCGGCATGTAGGGTGGATTGACGGTTATAGCATCGTACATACCATAGCCTACCACTGTGTGCAGCTCACGCAAATCTCCCTCATGAATCACAACCCGCTGTTCTAGACCATTTAAGGCTACGCTGCGACGGGCCATATCCGCCAACCGGGGCTGTATTTCGATACCTTCTATAGAGGCGTTGGTACGTGTGGTCAGAAGTATTGGAATAACACCGTTTCCCGTACAAAGATCAAGCACTCTCCCGCGAGGAGGAATATTAGCAAATCGAGCCAGCAACACGGCATCCATGGAGAAGCTGAATACTTCATCACTTTGAATAATCCGCAGGTCATGCGTTAATAGATCGTCCACCCGCTCTGTTGGGAGCAAAGGTACGGATACCTCTTTGTTTATGTTTGTCATTTTATTCTCCTAAAAAGTTTTGTTGAGCATAGTCTTCGTGGGGCCTCTTCGTAACAAAACTTGCTTCGAAAGCATACGCTTAGTTTTGTTGAGCCGAATCTCAAAAATTCAAAAAAAACCGTAGGCGTAAATCTCCTACGGCTGGATATCCTTATTTGTTAAGAAAAGAAAGGCAGAACAGACAATCACCCTCAGTACGCAAATGTCCAAAGTAGACATTGCAGATGTGAAAGCCTTCGTGGTACAGTCGAGCCAGATTGTCATAACCTTCCCCGACAACCTCCTCTGTCCCCTCACTAGCAGCCAAAAGAGCCACTGCCTCCGCAGAATCCACGTTAGGATCTAAAGGTGCTTCCCTCTTTAATATTTTGCGCAGCTGTTCATTCTCCAGACTGAGCCTTTGATTAGCTTCCATCAATTCTTTTACCGTTTGTTTCCAATCTCCAACAGTGGCGCGCATATTTTCCATCTGCGCTTCCATATCCTGCATGTGTGCAAATATATTTTTCTTCTCCAAGTTTCCACCCCGAAAGTAACCTTATATGGTTTACTTGACGACAACATCATCCATTGGAAGTTCCTTAACTTTGCCCACTTCAAACAGCTGTACATGAACCGTGCGGCTTCCGACGTTAATACCGACTACCTTACCATCCCCCAGCGAGGTTACAACAACCTTCCCTACGGCTGGCATTTCTTCCTTCACACTCTCATAATTATCATGCTCAAACTTCAGACAGCACATTAACCGTCCACATAATCCAGAAATCTTTGTTGGATTAAGTGAAAGATTCTGATCCTTAGCCATTTTAATGGATACAGGCTCGAAATCACCCAACCAAGAAGAGCAGCAGAGCACTCGGCCGCAAGGTCCCAATCCCCCGAGCATTTTAGCCTCATCGCGTACACCAATCTGTCGAAGCTCAATTCGGGTTCGGAAGATACTCGCCAGGTCTTTGACTAATTCACGAAAATCAACGCGTCCCTCGGCCGTGAAATAAAAAATAATCTTATTGCGGTCAAACGTAAATTCTACATCCACAAGCTTCATTTTGAGGCCATGATCGCGGATTTTATTTAAACAGGTAGTAAAAGCATCCTTAGCTGCTCCTTTGTTCTCCTCCACCACACGTGCGTCGGTATCTCCGGCAATACGCATGACTTTCTTGAGCGGCAATACAACATCGGACTCCTGCACCTCTTTTTTACCTACAACAACTCTTCCATATTCGACCCCTCGTGCTGTCTCCACAATCACACATTGATCACGTTCAATTGGAAAATCAAGCGGATCAAAGTAATATATTTTACCCGCTTTTTTAAAGCGGACACCTACTACGCTGTACAAAAATTAACCCCCTTGTTTGCCGGTAAAAGGAACCCATAAGCAAGTTCGCTCCCTGATGATCCATGCTTGTCCCTCCTCATCCGTTAAACCGATAGTTCCAGGCTGAAGCGACATCCGGAGGATATAACATAACTGACCCTTAACTTTCCAATCGGATTAAGAACTGCTCCAGACAAAGTTGGGCATTGGCATTGAACCGCAGCTTCCTCTTACTGTCTGCAGCAAATTCCATATAAGATACCCATTGTTCGGTACTCCGTTGACGGGCATGTCTGGAAATAAAGTCTAACTGATCTATGAAAACGATACTTTCGTGCTTTCGATACAGGAAGTAGAGCATATCCTTGAACCACAGGTGGAACATACTGAAAAGGATATCCAAATGTTCACCGAGCCCGGTCTTGAACAGCTTCTGCCCAACGGTTGCTACCGCTGTGCTTCCCTTGCCCAAAGACTCCTTTGCTAATTGTAACACTAGATTTCTTATTTCTGCAAACCAATTCTGTACCAGAAGCTCTCTGCAGCCGTCTAGCCCTGACGTCAATGATGCTGCACACCGAGCCAGGGGCACCGGAACACCTTCACTTGTGAGTGCTTGCAGCATCATCTCGAGGTCCAAAGGACTAAAGGAAATACGCTGAGTACGCGATTGAATGGTCGGCAACAAGGCGCGGCTGTTCTCCGAAATCAGAATCCCAACTGCCGGAGCAGGAGGCTCCTCTAGAAATTTAAGTAAGCTGTTCGCAGCTTGTACTGTCATTTTGTCTGCTTCATCTATAACATAAACTTTAGGATTAACACCTTCAGAGCGGTAGGTGAACACTCGTTGTAATTCCCGGATCTGATCGATCTTAATGCTTGCTCCATCTGGCTTCAGCAATGTCAAATCAGGATGATTTCCATGTTCTACCTTCCGGCACTCGAGACATTCCCCACAAGCATCATCTTTGCATTTGGTACAAAATAAAGCTTGAGCAAACATAAGTGCCGTCTTCATTTGTCCACTGCCGGAAGGTCCACTGAATAAATAAGCATGGCTTACGGTTTCCTTACGCAGGGCATTCTGAAGTAACCGTTTGGCATCCTCCTGGCCCAATATATCATGAAAAGGCATAAATTCCTCCCAAGTAACTTTTAAAAAGAAAGGTTAATCAGTAATCCACGAATTTCCCCAACCCGACCCAGCAAATCGATCCGGCCCTGTTCACTACTGAGTAAATCATCCGCCATAGTCAGTAAAGCGGAGTCAATTTCCTCCAGCAGTTTGTAGCGCTTGCCCCGGCCCCGCCGATCCCAGCCCCGCGTTTCTTTTAGAATAACTCCACGTCGTGCTGTCTCTTCCAGAAATTTCTTAATCATCATCCGGTAGATGGTTAGCTCACGTATTGTCATGGTCTTCGCTAAACGATCGCCTTGGGATTGTATATCCTTGATCTGGCGGTTTAGTTCATCTATTGTTTTTTGTTCACTTTGCTGCTGAAATACATCTGAGAAAGTCTTCTGCTGTATAGGTCTATTGGTTCCTTCTGTAATCGGCAGTTCACTCTTCAGCGTCCTATATCCCGGATTAATTTTCAAAGGTTATCTACCGCCTCTTTATACAGTATACAATTTATAACGGCTCCGGGTCTCCACAATGTAATAATAAGTCTAGCCGTTCCTGCGGATTTCCATATTATGCTCAATAATGTTCAAAACGATCAACAGGAAGGACAAATACAGTCGCCCCGCCCACCTGTACCTCAACAGGAAGTGGTAAATACGAATCTGTTGTCCCACTCATTGGTGTTACGGGTGTGACAAGCTGCTCGCGGACCTTACAGCTATTGCGAATTACGTTCAGTACAGCTTCAATTTGACTATCTTCTACCCCAATCATAAACGTTGTATTCCCTGCTCGCAGAAATCCACCTGTACTGGCCAACTTGGTAGCACGGAAATTGGCCTTGACTAGCTCACTGGACAACCGGTTACTGTCCTTATCCTGAATAATTGCAATGATTAACTTCATCTTCACATTCCCTCCTTAAAGTTATATAAAATAAGCCTTATTCATACTGCTTCAAGATCGGCTGTTTCAGTAAGATTACTATTTAGTATATTAGACAAAACTCATCAAAAACCCTTTAATACTCTCTCTTCGAGTATACGTACGATATCCTGTTCCACCATATGAATCGGGCGGTTGGCATCAAGAACAACAATTCGCTCTGGGTAAGATTTAACAACTAATTGGTAGCCCTCTCGAACCATCTGATGAAATGCCAGACTCTCCAGATCAAGACGGTTCACTTCCCTCTCCTGATTCGCGGCGATCCGTGCCAGGCCTACTTCGGGATCTACATCCAGATAAAAGGTTAGGTCTGGCATTCGATTTCCAATCGCAAAACGATTGATAGCCCATACTTCATCAATTCCCAATCCTCTTGCATACCCCTGATAAACAAGACTGCTGTCTACAAAGCGATCACAGAGTACTGTTAGTCCCTTTTTCAGAGCAGGCTCAACGACTTCCGCCAAATGTTGGCTTCTGGATGCTGCATACAACAAAGCTTCAGTTCGTGCATCCATCGCGGTATGGGCAGGGTCCAGAATAATTGAGCGGATCTTCTCGGCAATTTCAATTCCGCCAGGTTCGCGAGTAATCAAATAGGGCATTGAGCGATTCTGCAAATAGGCTGCTACCCTGCCTAGCACCGTTGTTTTTCCGGAGCCATCGCCCCCCTCTAATGTAATAAAGAAACCGTCTCGTCCCACTTATCCTTCTCCGCCTTTCTTCATGTTATAAACCACTATTTGCTGTAAGGCCGGATCGGCACATGCCTGAAATTTAGCGCCACTCTCGGCTAAATCGGTTAGCCTTCTGCTTATCTGTCCTGTTATGGTTTCACCAGAATACAATAGCGGAATACCTGGAGGATAAGGAATGACCATTTCTGCTGCCACTCTTCCCACGCTGTCTTCAAGCTTAATACGTTCTGTATGACTTGCCGCCACAGGCTTCAAAGAAAAAGGTACCGGATCTGAGATTAGTGTTTTGCTCAAATTGTTCCACGTGGAAATATTACTGGAAACATTTGGGTTTCCACCAGCTTCTACATTTGTAGTTACCGATTCAGATACCATGCCTGAGGAGGGTTCTACCTCACCGTATGTAGAGACAGCTTGTATCTCAGTCTCTATCTCCCCCAGCGCTTCCAGTAATCGAACTGCATCCTCAGCCCTTGAGCCGAGACTAAACAGTAAGACTACATGCCGGTCATCGCTCATCTCCGGCACACAACCTCGATCCTCAAGCCTGCGCTGCAGCTCGAAGCCACTGAGGACCCTGGTCACGTCATAAATGACGGCTTTAAAGGGGTCCTGTGTAAAGTGCGCCGCCCCGTCCTGCGGAGCAGCTGGCTGCAGCAGTCTAAAGCGCGGCAGCGCCGTAAGGCCGCGGCGCAGGATATCTACGGCGGCTAGCCCCGCCGCGAAGGCGCTGGCCCCTTGGCTGTGCAGCAGCTGCCTGGCCAGATCGAGCGACGCCATCACGGGGTAGGATGGGCTGGAGCTCTGCACCATGGCGAGCCGCTGCCGCAGCAGGGCGCGGTCTAGCCGCGGCCCTTGAATATGCAGCATAGCGCCCATGGTGAGCGCAGGCAGCATCTTGTGCGTGGACTGGACGACGCCGTCCGCGCCACAAGCAAGTGCCCCGGCAGGCAGCGCCGGGTGCTGCCCGTAATGCGCCCCGTGCGCCTCATCGACCAACAGCGGTACGCCGCTGTCATGACAGGCCTGTGCAAGAGGCGCAAGATCACTGCCCATGCCGTAGTAATTCGGCATGGTTACCAGCACTGCTGCAGCATCTGGGTAGGCTGCGAGAGCAGCCTGCACCGTCTCCACCGCAGGAGCAACTGCAAGACCGCTGAGCGGATCAATCAGCGGTTCCAGAAAGACAGCCCTCACGCCAGCCAGCATTAAACCATGAATGACCGATTTATGCACATTGCGCTGAAGAATCAGGATCATTCCAGGCTCAGGGCATACCGTTAGAATAAGTGCCAAATTGCCGGCAGTACTACCTCCTACCAGAAAAAAACTCTCCTCTGCCCCAAAACAATGGGCCGCCAGCTCCTGAGCTTCCTTAATAACCCCTTCGGGATGATGCAGATCATCGGTACCCGTTATTTCTGTAACATCGTACCTCATAATCTCGCGCAGATACCCCGCTCCTGTAGCTCCTGCATATGCCTCTCCATTTTTATGACCAGGCACATGATAAGAGATATTACCCTTTACTCTATATTGTTCCAACATTTCATATAAAGGTGCCCTATTACGCTGTTCATTGTTCATATATATCCCTTCCTACTAGGGGTTACCTTCTATTTTAACGCATATAAGCGCAAACGCCTATATTTTCAGTACCAAGTATCAGAAAACGACAAAACGGCTTCGCCGCCTAAAAGCCGGTGAAGCCGTTACATAGAACATTTCTTATCCAAACAACGTGACACAGATCCACCGCCCACTCTTTTCAACCTAGTCTTAATCAGCAAGGCTTCTACGATTTAAGCATTCTTTTGTAAATCAATTTTTTTCATACGCCCAATAAAAAAACGATATTTGGCATCTTCCGCCTCTGTACGCACCATCTCCGCCTCACAGTCCTCACAAATGAAATGAGAGACAATCACTATACCTTCCTCTTTCACCTGCCCGCAAATAATACAGGCTTGCCCGGTTTGTTGTTCCATAACCATCCCACCTTGACTCTTTTAAGAACAGTATGATACAGTTTCTATCATTTTAAACCCTTTCATAGTTTTTTCATATCATTCAATATCGTATATTATATATATTCCATCTCAGTCCTTTCGGTGAGTATTGGCGCAAGTTTAACAAAACGCTTCGATTTACCGATATTAGTGATATGAAATCATGCGAGGAGGTCAATCTTTTTTTATGGAATCCAACACCAAAGGCGCTGCTACATTCTATCAATATAAACTTATCAAAAAAATCAATATTACAAATACATTTATGCGTATATATCTTACGCTCCTGCCCATATCCATCGTGGTAGAGACCTTATTTGTCTCCTGGTGGAGTATCTTCTTCTTGATTATAGCTGCTCCTATTGTCGTGTGGATCCAATATGTAATCTCACGTTCCGTCCTTCTTATTACAGGTCATCCAATCATAAAAAGATGGAGGACCTCTTTTCAGCTACCGTGGCTTGGGTATATGCCTGATCAATACATCAGCTACCGCCTTTTCCGTAAAGTTCAACTCCATAACTTCTGGATTGGCCTTTGTATTGCTACTTTTTTTATTGTTTGGTCCCCTCCAGCCTTTACAGTATCTCTAGTGGTATGCCACTTGTGGTTACTGCTGCCGCGAATCTTTATTCTGATACGACTAAGACGGGAAGACAGCGAAGGAATGCTGAAGTTCAGCACGACCGATGTATCCTATTATTCTCAGTAAAAAAAATAACTTATACATAGTTATATCCCCCTACAGGCACACAAAATAATCGCCATCCGCATTTGGATGGCGATTATTTATTTACTTTCCAGCCCCTTGATGGAAGCCTTCTTTTCTTTTGGCACCATTACTATAAAATAGTCGTCATGCAAAGTTAAATGCACGATCAGCGCATCCTTCTGAAAAACACCTGAGGCTCCTGATTCTTCCTTTTGCTGTTCCTGCCATCCCCATGCCTTGATCTCATCCAGATAGGGTTCTGGTATACCGTTCTTTTCCTTCAAACCAGGCAAGGAATAGCGTACATAATCCATAGCAACATTTGTAGTAGTTCTATCCGGAGAATTTGCTTCCTTAGGCACAGGAAAGCTCTTCTCGTTAAGTGCCCCTTCAAAAGAATCCCAAGCAGGCTCCTTCGTTCCACAGCCTACCAGCATTATCCCAATAATACAGAAAATCATAAGCATCCAAAAAGGTTGAGTTCGCTTTCGCTTCATACCTTAACTCCTCCTTACCTCTAACATGCATCTAAAGACACAAGAAAATTCAAGAATACAATTTATCAGTAGTTCATTCGTATCAAGGTTATGCTTAATATTTGCACTTTTCTATTATACTTGTATCAATCGCAGCGTCGGTAACAAAAATGTCACCCTATTGGAGCCATTTATTACGATTTATAATTCTTCTTGCCTATTTCTAATCCTGTTTTTAGAATACAACAAAAAACCACCGTTGAAAGATCAACAGTGGTCTTCAGTGCTTGGCAACGTCCTACTCTCCCAGGACCCTTCGGTCCAAGTACCATCGGCGCTGGAGGGCTTAACGGTCGTGTTCGGGATGGGTACGCGTGGAACCCCTCCGCTATCGCCACCAAACGGGTTTTTTCCGGTCGCTTAGCTCCCCGAATTCCTTCAGGAAAATAACCAACATCAGAAAAGACATACAGGCTTGAATCGCCTGAAAACTGAATCCGAATCGAATTTGCGTTTCTTGCTTGTTTGTGGATAAGCCCTCGACCGATTAGTATTGGTCAGCTCCATGCATTGCTGCACTTCCACCTCCAACCTATCTACCTCGTCGTCT
>NZ_WJXB01000001.1 GCF_009664975.1 Paenibacillus monticola | reverse complement strand
TCCAGGATAAGAACCGTTCTTGTCATATCCGGGATCATCCGCTGATCGAAAGGACGGTTATCGTCTGGCAGGACAGAATAATTGACTACTGGTGTATGTACTGTAATTGTATTGATCCCGTTAATCGGGAAAGAATTGTTGCTACCCCCATTGACGTTCCCTGGAATTAGATCGTAGTAAATCAATCCTGAGCTTGATGTGTTCGCTCTATTCAGTAATGTTGAACTTATCATATAATTCGAACCAAAAAGGACATTTCGATCAATCTGCGTTGGAGCCGGTAAGTTTCCCGGTGTAGGAGCCGATTGAGAAACTGGTGCTTTATCCATTATAGTCGCCCCATTAAAGACAACAAAATCATTATTAACCGTGTTTTTCCCGGTCGTTGACTCTGCCTTGCTTTGGAATACAGAGATCTGATCCGGAACTTGAGGTTGGGTCGTAGTACCGGAAATGGTTTCCGCAGGCATTTCAATGGCTTCGCAGGCATATGGCTTTACATGGTCGGTTACATTAGTACTGTCTTCAGTAGAAAGTGAAGGCTCTGTATATCCACTGGGGTTTAAAGCCACCGATCCATTGGGCAGAGCATAGTTAGTTAGCATGGCTCTTGAAATCTTATAGACCTCCAGATTGTCTATCTGCCAATAGGAATAGGGTCTGGTTATGGTTATATTCTTAGTTACTGTTTGTTCTAATTCCTTTGGTTGAGCTGGAGTACTCGTTGCAGGTGGTACAGCAACAATGCCAGGTATCGTCCATTTCAGCGTGTATGTTTTGGTAACAGGGACTGTATACGTTACTGTACCTGTCATATTAGCAAATTTGTATTGATCGAGATAATTCTTGGCCAGTACATTTGCATATAGGCTTTCTGATGTTGGAATACCTTGCGTTACATCAAATTGTTCTGCATCCCGACGATCCGCACGAATAACACCTGTTGCTGAAGGGTCTAATGTCGAATTAGAAATAATTGTTGCCTTTGAGGGCGGGTTAATAACCACATTACAAGGACTTGGATCTGTTGGAGGAATAATAACAGTGCCTGGATCTTCTTGGAAAACCGCGATAACATTAGTTCCTCCGAGATAAGTCGTAAAGTTACGGCTGAATAAAGCTGGATTAGTTGCTGGAATCCCGGTTTGTACATAATTTTGATCGTTTAAGTAATGTTTTGACTGGAGATATGATTTGACGAGAGTATACGTTTTACCATCGGAACCAGTGAGTGTTTTATCAAGATCAGCATGGATGGTTTCTCCGACCTTCCAATTTTTCGTTGAATCGTTTGGGTTTTCCACGCTAGATTGTGAAATTAGCTCTCCAGTACTTTTTTTGTATATCTTGGTGACTGGAAACTTTGCATGGTATTGTACAGCAATATCAAAATATTGTCTGAAGCCGCTTGGGTCTGCCCAAGCTTCTGCACTTTTTATGCCTTGAAGGTCAACATAGTCTGTACTCTCTTCAGTTGTACCGTGAATAACATGGAAAATAGAAGATAGATATATAGTACCTCCATAGGAAATATCTTAGAGCCCAGCTTCCTCTAAAGCTTTAGATACTAGAGCTTCAGGGACTTTAAAATAAGTGGTAACTGTGTTATCTCCGTGTGGAACTTCATTCACCTGTTGAATCCTTACTTCACCATGTGCACTGGATTGCGGAATACATTGACCATCTGCGCTACAACTAGGAGAGCGATTTATTGTGAATCCTACAGTTCGGTATTTTATTCCGGTTGTTGCTTGAGTACTAGTTGTATTAAAAGTGATACTTCCAGCTTCATCGACAGTTACTAAGTCAGCTGCAAATATTATATTTGGAAAAATTGATATCAATAGTGAGTAAAGTAAGAGGATAGTAATGATTTTCGAACTGATCTTTTTAAACTTATTCATACTCAATCCGCCTTAATTCTTTTTGTGAATTATGCTCTGCTCATTAAATAAGGAAGCATTGGATACTTTTCGGACGCCCCCTTGAACAGTAGTACTAAGCCCAATATCAACAAAACCGTAATACAAGTGTCCCTTTTGGAGTTTTTCATGAGCATTGAACTTTTCGTCATAAAAGATATCCTTGTATTCGCTATAGTCTTTAATTACAAAAGAAAACTCAGTTCGCATGTAATAACATCCAGTTATACTACTGGAAAACACCATTGATGGTTCAACCTCAAGAGTTCCTTCCGTCACAACTTTATTCTTTTTTACCCAAGCAACATATTCTTTAATTTCAGTTATTTGGAATCTATTCCAATTATTCATATGACTAAATAACTCAGTAGCCCAGCTCTCATTTATGGTTCGATAATCAACATTTAATAGTAATTTGTAATAGTCTTCGGCATTTTGTTTCCACGAATCCATAGTTGGTTTATGTTGAACATAAATATTAGTTAGATATAGTTGTGCCGGCATAATAGCATCATGGAATGGGACACCCATCTCATACATTTCGTTTGGATACTTTTCGAGGATATAGGGATAATTTTTTGCATTTTTCGGAAGATTTGTCGTGCGGATGACTCTTCCCCATTGGTCTTTAGGAGTGTTCATCGCTTTTTCCGCATTAGCCACGGCCAGTTTATCTGTGGGCAAGGTCTCCCCTAGTAATATTCGCGAGATTCGTTCAATGACTGTCACCGTTTGGGCTCTTGTCGTTGTTCCGGTTACGTCCAATTCCCCATTTCCTGTTCCGGATAACACTCCGTTAGCGGTGGCAACATACATAAATTCTGTATCTTCTTTTGCTGATTTCCCAATGGCGCGAACGGCGATTTTAGCCAATTCCAACCGGCTCAGGGGAGCGTTCCAATCGTTGGAGCTGAAGTCGCCAGCAACATAAAATCCAGCCTTTGTAGCAGCCTTAACATAAGGGGTATACCAAGGTGAAGTCACACTGGTATCCAACGTCTGTCCCAGGGAACGAATCATCATCGCAATAAACTCAGAGCGAGCTACGGTCTTATCCGGCTGAAAGGTTCCTTCTGGATACCCATCGACATAACCTTTTTGGACAGCCGCCAGAATATCAGCTTCCGCCCAATGTCCTGCCGTATCCGAGAACGTAGACCCTTCAGATGCTGCAGCCTGCACGGGCCCGCGTTCGCTCGTAAATACACTTCCTGCCAAAATTACTGCAAAAAAACCGATAATCAACCATTTTTTCATATTACTTTCTCCTCTTCGTTTACATGAATACAAATTAGTCACGATAATCGTATGTACTTAGTCAATCGCTAAGTGGCAAATGCATATGTATCTATCAAAAAAGCATTAGACTTCTATTTATCGGTTTTATTTACCATAAAATTTATATATATCCATTCTTTTTTTGTATCTGAGTATTAAAAAGATAAATTAAAAAAGCAGATCCTCCTAATGGATGAACTGCCTTCTTATATACCTACATCTGCTTCCCCAACCGGATGATGCACTGTGCGCCCTCGCCATCCACGCTTGTCATGGAAATACCGAATGGGTTACCGTAAAAAGCTTTAATCCGTTCATTTACGTTATACAGACCGATGCCGCCTGTAAAAGGAATGTCCTCCGGTGCCAGACTCCCGTTTAGCACCTTGGTGATAATCTCCAACCGCTCCGGTGGGATTCCCACCCCATTATCGGCGATCGTGAGCACTACCTCCTCCGTGGTATCCTCCACCGAGATCGTAATCATCCCTTTCCGCCGTTTCTTGGAGATGCCGTGCTGAATGCTGTTCTCCACCATAGGCTGCACAATAAAGCGCGGGCAGCGGAAGGTACTCAGCCTGCTGGCGACGTCCTCGCTAATATCCCAGACCACTTCCAGCCGTGAGCCCATGCGCACTTTATGGATCGCTGTATAGTGCTCCACATGTTCAATTTCACTCAGCAGTGAGGTTTCATTCTCGCTCTTCGACAGACTATAGCGCAGCAGCTTGCCTAGTGAACAAGCCATCTCAGCCACATCGGGATCATCGTTCTGCTCGGCATGCATACGCATCGTTTCCAGCGTGTTGTATAGAAAGTGCGGATTGATCTGCGCCTGAAGCATTTTGAAATCAGCTTCCTTCTTCATCAGCTCAACCTTGTGTACGGTGTTGGTCAGCTCGTCGATCCGTGCAATCATCGAATTATAAGAGGAGATCAGAAAGCCCAGCTCCTTCGAGTAGGTGTCCGTGTAGAGTTTGCGATAATATCGCAGCCCTGACGAAGCACTATCTTGTTGTTGCTCCAGCACCCAGAGTCCTTCCTCGGGCTTCAGCTTTTGCAGCCGCTGCTTGTCGACCGTTGCTGGGAGCTTATCTACATTGACAACATCCTGATTAAGCGATAATACCTCGGTATTCTTCTTATAGATATGGATCATATCGATCCCTTTCTTCCCCTAATAGGTGAACGAGAAGATTGGCAATATCTCTTTCTTATAGTTATAAATTATCTTTCAGTCACTGTGATAAGCACCGTTCAGGTATTCTGTCAGGCTCGTATTGTTCTGGAATAGCGGATAAGCAGACTCTATTTGGGTCAGATACGCCTGTAAGCTGTTGGAGGCCTGCTCAATGAACTTCTCTTTGCTGCCCAGAAACTGGCTCAACAGATTGCCGCCATTTGCTATCACTCCTAAGCCGAAATTTCTATTAATCTGCTATTCTTAGGCGTCCAGTAATTGGAAACCACTAGTTTTCGTAAATAATTGCAACTTTTTCGGGATGCTTCCGTTTATAGAGGTATAATGCCGTTTGAGAACTATCAGTAAGGGTAATTACCTATATAGGCTTACGACACTGAGCTCTACAAAGGCCAAGGGGGAGATTGTTCATGTTTATGAAAAAGTCAGTTTATGTCTTGCCTGTTCTTGTCCTGCTATTCCTTTCTCTCATTACTACGGCAAGTACAGTTGGAACACGGGTAGATGCGCAAAGCGGTGCCAAGAGCCAGCAACTTACGGTTTATATTCATGCGCTTCAGACGGACAATGGCGCTACTATAATTACAGCAGATGAAATTCAGTGGTATGAAGGCGCAGAAGCAGATCGTGTGTTTGCCCAACAAGATCCGGAGGCTGCCGCTGAACTGGGTGGTGCACTGGATGGTTACTACATTTTGAATGACAGTGATACATTAAGTGATTATCCTGTCGCAGATAATGCTACAGTGAGCATGCAGATCTACGATCATACCGGAAACATTAATGATCTCGATATTAATTGGAATGAACAGCTCACTTTACCAGAGTTTATCGCTCAATTTAACAAGACAGACGTTTTTGATCTGAGCCAGTCTCCTTATCACATCACGATTCAAGATGGCAAGATAACTGCAATTACTCAACAATATACTCCTTAATAAATCCCCAAATTAACAGGGCCTAACGGTCTTGAATGAAAAAGTCTCGGCATGAGAATCTGTCTATTCCATAATGGAATTGCAGGTCACAAGCCGAGACTTTTTTGTAGGATTATACTCTGAGTTCCAAATCACCGATTCCAGAATAATTCAAATTCCAAATATTCGAATTTCGGAAACAGGAAACCATTTCCCTGAATTAATATCTTTAAAATATACTAGAATTGCATAGCTTCCTTTTGTATTGAAGTTGTATGTAAATTCAACAGACTTGAACCAAAAGTTTTCCTCTTTATTATTAATCTGTTGAGTATCAATTACTTCTGTTTTGTCTGCAGGATCGGTGATCGTAATTTTTATATCTGAAATTTCCGTTTTCAAATTATCCACCTGTACTAGCGTAGAAAATGTAATACGGGCAGGACTTTTTACCTTACCGAAAATCCCTCCTTTGTCATCAAGCAAAGTCGTGTTTACGTTTGGCTTATAGATTCGAACCGTATTTCCTGACTCCTCCACAGACAATAACCCATACAAATTTTCAGACAACTGTTCAGCAGGGATGAAAGCCTCCCCTTCGGACAATATTCCCGATTGTTTTTGGACCACATTATTCACATATACTGAGACTTCGGATTGGCTCGATGCAGCATAAAGCATAGTCCCCGGTAAAATCATTAAGCCAAGTACTAAAAAGAGTAGTTTATTTATTTTTCTCAATGATCTCTCCTCCTCTATTATTTTATGTTAATTATACCCTTCAAATGGAATATAGTTGCAAGTAGCTACCGAAGTATTCTTGCCCTTATGTGATCTTCAAGCTCGTATTGATCATTGGCTATCGGCAAGCTGTCAATCATGGCGTCTTGTACTCTACAATACCTTGCCGATCATTAGGGTTGACGGGGTAGAAATATTTGTGAAATGACTCAGTTGAGGTAAAATAATAATATTGATGGTGTGGAGAAGAGGTTAACGATGCTGAATGAAAATAGCAAATCCAAAACACTTGGTGAGTTTCTGACATCACGGCGGAACCGGCTTCAGCCGGAACAGGCAGGATTTCACGATTCTTACAGCCAGCGGAGAACACCGGGACTCCGGCGGGAAGAAGTCGCAACACTAGCTGGTGTCAGTGCGACCTACTATACTTGGCTGGAGCAAGGGAGAGAAGTCACTGCATCCAGAGAGATTATCGAGAATATCGGAAGAGCACTGCAGTTGAGTGCGGATGAGAGTCAACATCTGATGGAGCTATGGAATCCCCATGAGCCTGAGGCAGTTATTTCTATAGATACGATGGTGAATCCACAGTGGCAGAATATGATTAGCCTGCTGCCTTACCCTGCCTTTATTACGAATGAAAGAACACAGGTATTCGCCTGGAATGATGCGGCTAACGAAATCCTCATTGATTTCAATGCTTTGCCAGTGTCAGAGCGGGTGATGCTGCGTTTGTTGTTTACTGATTCCTGGCTGCGCCACCGTATGGTGAATTGGGAAGAATTCGTGCTCCACGCCGTCGCTGTCTTTAGAACTTATTATGACAAGCATCAGGAAGACCCGTGGTTTAGGGAGCTCGTAGAGCAGCTATGTGCGGAAAGCGCTGAGTTCGCACAGATGTGGAAGCTGCATAATATTCAGCGCAAAAAAGTAAGCCGAGTCTATATCCAGCCCCAAGATGCTACTAAGGCTGTAACCTATGATATCCATTCCTTCGCAAGTCTTGCTGACCATCCGGACCTGCACGTTTGCATCTATACGCCGACTCTGCCGGATAACTAAGGCAACTCCCTAGTAATAATCTTACTAGCATAAGCATACTGTGGTTGCCTGCCGACAGGTCGATTAGAATGAGAATATGAACCAACCATTATTACCAAGAAGAGGGGAATCACACTATGCAGAAAAGAAAACTGGGACGCGAAGGACTGGAAGTATCGGCCTTGGGCCTTGGCACGATGATGATGCCAGACAATGAAGAATCGGTAAGTACCCTCCTGGGAGCACTGGATCTGGGGGTGACTCTTTTTGATACAGCAGATATTTACGGAGAATTCTTGCAGGGGCGCTTTGGAGGCAATGAGAAGTTGGTTGGTCGGGCGCTCAAGGGTCGGCGGGACGAGGCCGTAATTGCGACTAAATTTGGGATTACGCATACCCAAGGACCTAAAGGAGATCCGGCGTATATCAAAAAATCCGTGGATGCCAGCCTCTACCAGCTTGGTATGGATTATATCGACTTGTATTATCAGCACCGTCCCGATCCCAATACCCCTATCGAAGAGACCATCGGGACGTTAGCCGATCTGGTCAAGGAAGGGAAGATCCGCTACATTGGCCTGTCAGAAGCCTCACCCGAGCTGATCCGCCGTGCGCATGCCATCCATCCGCTTGCCGCTGTGGAAACCGAATATTCGCTATGGAGCAGAGAAGTGGAAGACGAGATTCTACCGCTCGTGAAGGAGCTAGGGATCGGCTTTGTTCCCTATAGTCCGCTCGGCCGCGGCTTTCTGACCGGCCAGATCAAGAGCTTCGACGATCTGCCACTAGATGATTACCGCCGCTATTATCCACGTTTCCAAGGTGAGAATTTCGCTAAGAATCTCGAGGTCGTAACGCTGATTGAAAAGATGGCTGCGCAAAAAGGATGCGCCCCCTCCCAGCTTGCGCTTGCTTGGCTGCTCGCACAGGGAGAGAATGTTGTGCCGATTCCGGGAACGAAGCGGCTGGACAGAGTACAGGAGAACCTCGGTGCTCTGCAGGTTTCCTTGTCGGAAGATGAGCTTGCCCAAATCGAACGGATCTCGCCTAAAGGCATCGCTGCGGGCAGCCGTTTCCCCGGGTAAAAGATGCCGGCTTGCTCGCAGCCGACCTGATCAGATAGAAGAATATCTCTTAATACAATCTGCAGAGCTGCAGATTATTAGTTATTAATTTAAAAGAAGACTGTACGACTCAAGGGTCGTTACAGTCTTCTTCCTTATGCGTATTATTAAGTGAAGTGAAGGATTGCTTAACTTCTACTATCTTTTACCGGAACTCCGAAATTAGGTGTGCCATCCTCATTCCAATGAAAGACTTGCGCACGGGTATGACGGTTCGGATCGTACAGTGGATCGCCAATGATATCTTTATAATTGCGGGCATGGTAGATCATCACATCTTCCCCAGCTTCATTGATGGTGAAGCTGTTATGGCCTGGGCCAAATTGTCCATTCTCTACACTGGTCTGAAATACTGGCTCCGGCAATTTCGTCCATGAAGCAGCATCCAAGAGATTACTATCCTCATCCGCAGAGAGCAATCCCATACAATAGTTGAAATCGGTAGCGCTGCCAGAGAAGCTAATGAAGATCCGCCCATTACGCTTCAATACAGCTGTGCCCTCATTGACACTGAAGCCAATAATCTCCCACGGGTATTCAGGAGTAGAAATCATTGTCTGCGGGCCGGTCAGCGTCCACGGATTGCTCATTGCCGAAATATACAGGTTCGAGTTCCCTTTAATCATCAGATCCTTCTGAGCCCATACATAATACAGCACACCTTTATGCTGAAAAGTAGTCCCATCCAGCGCGAACGACTCCCAGGCCGTTTTTACTTGGCCTTTTTCTACCCATGTTCCTTCCAGCGGGTTCGCAGATTCGTTCTCCAGTGCATACATCCGGTGATCGAATAAGCCGTCCTGCGTCTCCGTCGTGCGGGCAGCAGCGAAATAAATATACCATTTGCTATCAATGTAATGGATTTCCGGAGCCCAAATATTGGCACTCAGTGGACCGGTTTCGTACTTGCGCCAAGCTACGATGGGTTGTGCAGCCGTCAGTCCCTCAATGGACATTGCTCTGCGTACCTCAATGCGATCATATTCCGGTACGGAAGCCGTATAGTAATAATAGCCGTCAGTATGCTTGTACACCCATGGATCGGCGCGCTGCTCCACCAGCGGATTAAGGTATTGTCTATTTATATTCATAATGGTTTCTCCTTTGTGAACTTCAACAGTAAGCAGCCATGCGGCGGAAGATCTTGAGAGACAGCATCCTCTTCAGCTTCAAATGCACAGCCTCTCCATAAATCACGAATCGTAGCTTGGGCTGGCAGGTTAAGTTGCTGGAATGACAGGTGAACGTTTAAATTCTCATCGCTAAGATTGAATATAGCAACGTAATGGTTGCCTTGTTCATCCTCCGCTGTCCAGATAGCCAACTCGTCATTCCGCAGAACCGAAATGCCTCCCTTGCCATATCGATGCAAGTGCAGTACTTCTTCATTGGTCAACAAAGATAACGTCCATTCATCATTGTCGCGCAACTCTCCCCCGAACATCAGTGGTGAGCGGAAGATACTCCACAGCGTCATCATCGTAACCTGCTCATCAGGGGTAAACCGCGTAAACCGATCGCCCCCTCCGTCTACGGATCGGATGCCTAGATGGCCGAGCGGCAGCATATCACAATCGGGCCAGTGGCCTGGTTGAACATAAGCTGCCCATTGCTCACAGCGCTCGAACATCCCGCGCAAGAGATGCCAATGATCCCAATAATCATCGGTCATTCTCCAAAGGTTGGCGTGGCCTGCCAAATGTTCGGCCTCCTCCAACGGAGCTGGTCCAGGTGACAAGCTAAGTACTATTTCCCGTCCGCAACGATCAATAGCCTTGCGGATCAGTTCAATCTCGTCCTTGTGGTATCCATAAAGTCGTGAAGCGGCAATATCATCTACCTTGACATAATCCACACCCCAGCTGGCATACAGCTCAAAGAGTGAGTCATAGTAGGTCTGACTACCTTCCTGCGCAGCATCCACTCCATACATATCCGTATTCCAAGGACAAATAGAGTTGGGGTGGGCGATATCACGAGCGGTTCGCTCTGAACCAAGAATTCTACTGGCACTATGAACTGCCTGACGCGGGATACCGCGCATAATATGAATGCCAAATTTCAAACATAGACTATGCACATACTCAGCTAGCGGTGCAAAGCCTTTTCCACCTGCACTTGAGGGGAAGCGGTTCTCCGCGGGTTGAAGTCTAGAATATTCGTCCATCACTAGGGGTACAAAATTACGGTATTGCGACGAATTCGCTCCCGGCTCATACCACTGGATATCTACGATCACGTACTCCCAGCCAAAATCCTTCAGATGGCGGGCCATGTACTCCGCATTGCCTCTTACTTCTTCTTCATTGACACTAGCGCCGTAACAGTCCCAGCTATTCCAGCCCATGGGGGGTGTTGCTGCTAGCAGTTTCTCTGCGATGGCCTCCACGTCCTTTCCTGATAACCGCCTCTATTCACTACAAGATTGCTACTCTAGAGTTAGCACAACAACAGAAGCAGGCGGAAGCTCGCAATCCAGTACTCCGCCCTTTAAGGAAGCGCCATCGTACGCGGACGGCGTTACGTTGTCCGCGTCCTCAAACGTATTATGGGCATTCAACTCTGTATGCGTCAGGATTAGACCGGATACCTTCTCGTGTGCCGCACCTTCTATACTGAAGCTAAGATTCGCTTGTTCCTTGTGGCTCAGGTTACAGATCGATACGTATACCTTTCCGCTAGCATCACGGGAAGCAGAAACGCTAAGTTGCGGAATTGTAACTTCTCCAAAGGTATAATCAGGACTCTCAAACGTTAGTTCAAGCAGCTCGTTATCCTGATGCACTTTGTACATTTCAAACACATGGTAGGTAGGCGTAAGCAGCATTTTGCCGCCCTCTGTCAGTATCATCGCCTGTAGTACATTGACTACCTGAGCAAGATTGGCCATGTGAACCCGACTGCAGTGTTGTTGAAAAATATTAAGATGTATGCCCGCTACCAATGCATCTCTTAAGGTATTCTGCTGGTACAGAAATCCTGGATTCGTTCCAGGCTCATTCAGGAACCACGTTCCCCATTCATCTATAATCAATCCTACCCGCTTCTCTGGATCATACTGATCCATAATGGCAGAATGACGGGTAATGAGTTCGTCCATATGGAGTGATTTCTTCATCGTCTCGATCCATTCGGTATCGTCGAAACCAAGCGCAGGACGCTTCTCTTCCCAGCTTCCGGGGATGGTATAGGAATGCAGACTCAGGCCATCCATGAAGCGCCCGGCCTCCCGCATCAATACTTCCGTCCAGTTGTAATCATCAACATTTGCCCCACCTGCGATTTTGTAGAGCTGGTTGTCACCGTAATTTCTTACATACGTCTGGTAACGCCGGTACAAATCCGCATAGTATTCAGGACGCATATTGCCGCCACAGCCCCAGTTCTCATTGCCGACACCGAAATACTTGAGCTTCCATGGTGTCTCGCCACCATTCTCCCGGCGCCAGTCAGCCATTGGAGATTCGCCTTCAAAGGTCATATATTCAACCCACTCCGACATTTCCTGAACCGTGCCGCTGCCTACATTGCCGCAAATATACGGCTCGCAATCCAGCAATTCGCATAGCCGGAAGAATTCATGTATGCCAAAGTGGTTGTTCTCTACCAGCCCACCCCAGTGCGTATTAACCATCCGCTTGCGCTCTTCTGATGGCCCGATGCCATCCTTCCAGTGGTACTCGTCAGCAAAACATCCGCCCGGCCAACGCAGCACAGGTATATTCACCTTCTTGAGTGCGGCCAAGACATCATTACGGAAGCCTTCCGTATTCGGAATAGGTGAATCTGCACCAACCCATATCCCTTCATAAATACATCGGCCCAAATGCTCAGCGAAATGGCCGTAAAGATGACGACTGATAGTACCTTTACCTATTCCTGCATTTAATTTCAAAATAGTAGTCATATGTTCTGTTCTCCATCCTTTCCTGCTCCATGTCTTCGTTCACTTTAGGAGCTCTGTTTACCCCAACTGGCAATACCCTTTTCATTCAGTCCAGTAAATACAAGCGTGGATCTGTTCTGCTCCCAATCCCATGCAGGCAACAGCTGAAGCTTCTCCGTGCGTCCCGCTCCCTGGTGAATATCGTTCCATACCAAAATTAATGTTCTGTTACCGTCCAAGGACCATTGTCCTGTACCGTTCTCTCCCTCAACGTTGCCATTATCCTGAAATACTAGCGGGGCCGATTGTACCTGTCCGTCCACCGAAGGGTCCATCAGCACTTGTTCCCATGTTCCGGTTATTAGATGTTGTGGGATCTCCTGTTCCAGCTCTCCTGCATAACGTTCCGGTGAGACTACCGGCCAGCCATCCTCTGTCCACACTATTTTGCGGACATGCAGATAAGCCCAGTGCTTATCCTGTTCCCCTCGTGCATGATGAACCATGTAATAGCTGCCGTTATCGTTTAATACTGAATTATGCCCAGGAGCTATCCATCCCGGATCATCGCCAAAGCGATAGCCACCGAGAATTTTGGTGCCGATCTCAGATTGTGGCAGATACTCACTGTCGCTCATATCTTGGCCGTTATAATCCAGATAAGGCCCAGTGATCACTTCTGCACGCGCCACACGGACGTTATAATCTTCAAACAAGGAATCGTAGGAAACGAACAGATAATATTTCTTGAACTGCTCGTTGTACACAATGTAGGGTCCTTCAACAGCTCCGTCTTCAGTAACCCTATCGCGTCTAGCAATCTGCTGTCCGAAGCCAGCCTGTTTCGGCTTACCTGATTCCTTATCCAGCTCAATCAGATGAATGCCGCCAAAAAAAGAACCATAAACCATCCACATCCGTCCCTCAGCGTCCGTAAGTACGTTGGCATCAATCGCATTGAGATGATCCTCTGCACGCGTCTGAATCACCACGCCTTCGTCTGTCCAAGGCCCTTCAATGGATGCTGAGGTCTGCAGGCCAATCAGCGATTGTCTGCTCCCAAACGTGGACGCCGAATAATACATCCGGTATTGCTCACCGTATTTCACAACATCCGGAGCCCATAAATTCACGGAATCGGCCCAGTCTTTAGCCACCTGTGGAATTCCTGGCAACGCATAATGCACCCATTGCCAGTGGATCAGATCCTGTGATTTACGAACCATAACTCCTGGGGTCAGTTCACCACCGACCTTCACATCGGTAGAAAATACGTAGTAGCCTTGCTCCGTCTTAATGATCCCGGGGTCATGAGCGTTATGAATGGTCCAAGCCGCTTCTTCATGGATAATGGAAGTATCATACATAGTGAAGAGTCCGGGAGAGTCCGGGAAGACTGGCAACCTATCCATTTTCGAGTGCACCTCCAATTATTGACTACCCTTTGACTCCAGAAATCGCCACGGACTCGATAATTTGTTTCTGGAAGACCAGAAATATAATCAGCATCGGCAATAACGAAATGATCGAAGCAGCCATGATAAGCGGGTAATCGGTCTGAATGGCATAAGTCGCATTGAAGTTCGCAATAACGAGCTGCAGCGTCTGCTTCTCCGGTGAATTCAGATAAATAATCGGCGCCAAATAATCATTCCAGATACCCATAAACCACAGGATCAGCTGTGCAGCAATCGCCGGCTTAATCAGTGGAAAGGTAATCGAGCTATACAGCCGGAAGTACGAACTTCCGTCAATCTTGGCGGCTTCAATAATAGCATTAGGCACACTGCTCAAATACTGCCGCAGGAAAAAGATCATAACAATGTTGCCGAATAGACCGGGTACGATCAAAGGCCACAAGGTATCGATCCAGCCAAGTTTGGAAAAGATGAAGAACTGCGGAATCATAACAGCCGGATACGGAATCATCAAGGAAGACAGCATCAGCAGAAATATTTTATTCTTCCCCGGGAATCTCAGCTTGGCAAAAGCAAAAGCCGCTAGACTCGAGGTGAACGTACCCACCACGGTTACGGAGAGGGCAATAATCAAACTGTTCTTAATCCCGCTAAGTAGCGGACCGGCCTCCCAGATTTCTTTGTACTTGCCAAAATTGAACGGGCTCGGAATCCATACTGGCGGCAAAGCGAAGACATCCTGCTTATCTTTAAGTGAGGTGGACAGCATCCACAGCAGCGGACCTATCATAAACACTGCACCAATCAGCAACACAATGAAAATGATTGTACTCGTTAGATTTCTTTTACGTGAATGGGACATATTATATTCGCTCCTCTCTCTCCATATCAATCGACATCGAACGAAGATTTCTCGTTCATTCTAAATTGGATAAGAGTCACGACAAATATGAAAGCGCCGAGCACTACTGCCATAGCGGAAGCGTAACCCATCTGGAAGCTGCCGAAAGCCTTTTGCCAAATGTAGAACACTACGGAAGCTGAAGCATATTCCGGACCGCCTGTAGGGGTCATAATGTTCATCTCGGTAAAAATTTGCGATCCTCCGATAATATTCGTAACCACAATAAAGAAGGTAACAGGACGCACCATCGGCCAGGTGATATGCCGAAAGGATTGAAAGCCATTAGCCCCATCAAGTTCTGCGGCTTCATAATAGGTTCTGGATACACTCTGCAGCGCTGCCAAATAGAGCAGCATCGTATAACCAAGACCCTTCCAGACCGCCATAATAATCAAGGCTGGTTTAACGGTATACTTATTCGCCATCCAGTTAGGACCGGAAATACCAAACAGATCAAGAAACTGATTGACTAGACCATAGTCTCCGTTATAGGCCCAGTTCCACATTATGGAAACTGCTGCCAACGAAGAAATAACCGGGACATAGTAAATGACACGAAAGGTAGTAGTGCCTCGTGCTCCACGATTCAACCCAAGCGCGAGCAGGAGCGCCAGCGTGATACCAATTGGAATCCCCAGCATCATGAATAGCGTATTAAACACTGCTTTATGGAACAATTCATCCGTGAACAGATCCGTGAAGTTGCTTAAACCAATAAAGCTCATCTGGCCCAAACCATCCCAGTCTGTTAATGAACCATAGATGGAGTACAACATAGGATAAAGCGTAAAAATAATTAGGCCCAGTAAAGGAGCAAGAATAAACAAAAATCCGTAGATCTTTTCTTTCCGATAGAGGTTGGACGTGGTCATGTTTTCTTTCACCTCAGATTCTGATATCAGAATGAAAATGATGTTAGTCTGATGGAATCAGAAGCTAACATCATTATTCATCTGGTTTAAAGAAGAAGTTTTTAACTTATTTTTTGGATTTTTCTTCTTGCTCAATCGCTTTGTCCAGCAACTTCTGCATTTTAGGCTGCTCTGATTTCACATAGTCAGCAGCGGTTACTTTGCCATCGATCACCGGTTGAATATCCGTGAAGAACAGATTGTACCATTCTGCATTGTAAGTGTAGTGACCTGGAAGAACTCTGCCGTAATCATTGACGATTTGCAGGAATTCTTCTTTATTGGCTGGTTTGGTAGACGTATCTGCTGCCCATTCTGTAGCCATATCAATCAAGTTAGGAATTTGCACTTTTGCTTTTACAAGCGCTTCCATACCTTCTTTCGAAGCTGTCAGGTAATCAATCAGCGCTACCGCTTCTTCCGGATACTTCGTTTTCGCAGAGGCACCGATACCTAACGAACCAGTCCATGTTGCTGATTTGCCGGTAGAACCTGCAGGGTAAGGGATTAGATCATAATCGAACGGCAAGGTTTCATAAGTGCTCATATCCCAAGGACCTACTGGGAAAAACGCCATTTCGCCCTTCATCCAACGTTGGTAAGTATCGAGTGTTTGTGCTTGCTCAGTGGAAGGCGTGACTTTGTATTTATTTTGCAGGTCAGCCATGTATTGCAGTGCTTCCGCAAATTTCGGATCATCAATGGTTACTTTTGTTTTAGTTGAATCAATCCAGTCAGCCCCGTTGCTCCATACAAAAGCCTGAAGCGCCCATTGCACGTTAAAGCCAGTACCGTATTGATCCGGTTTGCCGTCTCCGGTAGTATCAACTGTTAACTGTTGAGCAACTTTAACAAATTCATCCCAAGTATATGGTTTGTCTTTGTCAGGAAGGGGAATGCCCGCTTTTTCAAACATGGTTTTGTTGTAGCCCAGTGCGAAAGGTCCAACGTCTTTAGGCATACCGTAAATATTGCCTTGACCCGCCATTGTGCCGTCATAACGGTACAGGTCTACGCCATATTTCCAAATATTATCAAGGTTAATATCCTTATTTGCTTCAATATAGCTATTCAGATCCAGCAGTACGCCACTGTTCACATATGCCTTCAAATCACCAGACTCAAAATAGAACACGTCGGGGATACTTTTACCGGTTATGGAGGCTTTCAGTTTCGTAGCATATTGATCGGCTGCTGTCACAATTATTTTCACTTTTACATTTGGATGGTCAGCTTCAAATTTTTCGACTACTTTTTTGTAAGCTGCCTGCTCATCCGTTCCACCTCTGTACATAAAAGTTAATTCTTTAGTTTCTTTTGAATCATCCGTTTTAGTTGCTGTGTTTTCTGTTGTTCCTGTGTTTCCGGTATTACTCTTAGCCGCATTGTTGTTGTTTCCTCCGCAGCCTGCTAGTACAACCGATACTGTCAGAATTAACGACAGCAGTGTAAACCAACCCTTTTTCTTTAGCAATGTAACCCCTCCTAGAATTTTCTGAACAGAAGTAATGCTATATAGAAGAACTAAGTAACCGTTTGCGGGTTCTTATTAGTTCAAGCTACCTTTACCCAGTCGAATAACATTCCATGAAGCCTTGGAAACAAGAGTCTCAACAAATCCGTCCTTACACACTGTGCCAGTAGCCTTTGCAGGCTTCACTTTCTCTTCCTGCGCTGTATTCACAGCCAACAGATCATCATGCTGCAGAACGATATGCTCGATCAAGGTATACCCCTCAAACCCCCGAACATCACATTTCAGCAACATGCCTGCCTCAAGATGACGGTTAACCGCAAAGATGGTCAGCTCATCGGCTTCTTCGTTGTACACGATTGCACTATCCAGGTAAGGGACATCCGTATAATCTTGAGCGTCATATTTGGGCGAGTTCACAATAGGTTGAAGCGAAACGCCGCGCCCATATAGGGAAGTATGTAGATAGGGGTAAAAGATCGTCTGTTTCCAGGCCGTTCCACCCGCTTCTGTCATAATAGGAGCAATAACATTCACCAGTTGAGCCAGACAGGCCATCTTCACGCGGTCCGCATGTCTCAGGAATGTGATGAGCATACTGCCGATAAGCAGCGCATCCTCAAAGTTGTATTGATCCTCCAGCTGCGGAGGTCCCACCGTCCAAGGCTCGATCTTGGTATCCGATTCATTGGAATGGTACCAGACGTTCCACTCATCAAAGCTCAGGTACATCGTCTTCTTGCTGCGCTTCTTCGCCTTGATATAGTCACAGGTTGAGGTAACCGTGTTGATAAAATGCTCCAGATCCATGGAACGCGCCAAGAAATTGGCAGTATCCTTGTCACGGTTTCCATAATACTGATGTAGGGAAACGAAGTCTGCAACATCATAGGTATGATCCAATGTTACCGCTTCCCATTCTGGGAAGGTTGGCATCGCCGAGCTGGAGCTTCCACAGGATACAAGCTCAATACTTGGGTCTACCAAACGCATGGCCTTGCCTGTCTCGTAGGCTAGTCTGCCATACTCCACGGCCGTCTTTTGGCCAATTTGCCAAGGTCCATCCATTTCATTACCGAGACACCAGGTCTTAATCTGATGCGGCTGTTCTACCCCATGCTTGCGCCGTAAATCGCTCCAATAAGTTCCACCAGGATGATTGCAGTATTCGAGCAGGTTGCGCGCAGCGTCTACTCCACGTGTTCCCAGATTAACAGCCATCATAACCTCGGAGCCTACCTCTTTAGCCCAATTCATAAATTCATTCGTACCTACCTCGTTCGGTTCTATCGTTCTCCAGGCCAGCTCCAGACGTCTGGCACGATCTTCAACGGGGCCAACCCCATCCTCCCAGTTATATCCGGATACGAAATTCCCTCCTGGGTAGCGGATAATCGGCACATTCAGCTCCCTGACCAGCGATTTTACATCGCCTCTGAAACCGTGAATATCAGACGTGGAATGCCCTGGTTCGTAGATTCCGCCGTACACCGCCCGGCCCAAGTGTTCAATGAACGAGCCGTATATTCGCTTATCTACTTCGGCTATAACAAATGACTTATCAACGATAAGCGTTGCTTTTATTGTGTCCTGCGACAATTGGCTCACCTTCCATTTTAGATATTTGTTAAATAATTAAAAAACGTTTGAATGTATTCGCTTACAGTTATAAAATAACATATATAAACGCCTCTGTAAACAAACAAACATAAAACTATTCATATATTTATAAAATGAAAACAAAAAGTAGCTTATTAGTGAAATAAATGGCTTATTTTCTGAAAATTATTGATTTATACTTTAGTATTTTGTGAACACAAATAATTTATCCATAAAAAAATAACTTAATTTTAAGCCAATTCTACATATTTAGGAAGAAAGCTTTATTTTTAGGGCTAATTAGTTTATAATTTTATGAAATAGTTGATTTTTTACAACGTCACCGGAAGAA
Organism: Paenibacillus monticola; assembly: GCF_009664975.1. Classification (GTDB taxonomy): domain Bacteria; phylum Bacillota; class Bacilli; order Paenibacillales; family Paenibacillaceae; genus Paenibacillus_AQ; species Paenibacillus_AQ monticola. Next base: position 1,073,927 of record NZ_WJXB01000001.1, on the reverse strand, counting down.
GGTACTATGATATGATTTATATTAAAGATCTTATGAGTGGAATCGATATTTTCAAGGCGCTCAGTTCGGAAATTAGAATTCAAATTCTGGAACTTCTAGCCACCAATCAGGCCTTGAACCTGAATGAAATTGCCAAGAAGCTAAACCTCAGCAATGGTGCCATTACCATGCATATTAAGAAGTTAGAAGATAGCGGCCTTATTGAGATTAATACTTCAGTTGGTAAGCATGGCATTCAGAAGGTCTGCTATTTAAATAAAGATAAACTTATGGTCGATCTTCGCAGTAAGGATGTTGATAATCTGTATGAAGTTGAGATTCAGGTCGGTCATTACAGCAACTATCAGGCGGTTCCTACCTGCGGGTTGGCCACCAAGGACAGTATCATCGGCGACTTCGATGAGCCTCGTTATTTTGCTGATCCGCAGCGGATTGATTCGGAGATTATTTGGATGAGTGAGGGTTTTCTCGAATATCGTATTCCGAACTATCTCAAAGCCAATCAATCATTTCGTGAAATCCAATTCTCCATGGAGCTCGGCTCAGAAGCCCCCGGCTTCAACGACAACTATCCCTCAGATCTATATTTCTATGTGAACGGTATCGAAATTGGCTTCTGGACCAGTCCTGGCGATTTCGGTGACACCCGTGGCACATTTAATCCTGACTGGTGGCCTCCTCACTTGAATCAATATGGAATGCTCAAGCTGATTCGGATTAATAAAGACGGAAGCTTTATTGATGGCTGCCGCATCTCCGACGTAACCCTGGATGATATTAAGCTGGACTACAAAAGTGAGCTGACCTTCCGCATTGCCGTAACAAATAAACCCGTTAATAAACGTGGATTAACGATTTATGGCAAACATTTCGGCAATTATAGCCAGGATCTGATGGCGCGAGTGCTTTATAATGTGCATGAGGTTGAAGAAAGCAATAGTCGTCTCACTACCGCAACAATAGAATAAGGGAGTTGTCCCAAAAGAAGTTATTTTCACGTATGAGACAGCCTTTTACACTTCAAAGCTGTAAAAGCTAAAAAACGAGCCCGTCTCTGGGTTATTGGAGACTGGCTCGTTTTTGTTTTCGATCCGTAGCGGCTTGCTTTAGCAGGTTATGGGCAAGCGAACACCCGACTTCGAGCGTCACTTTTGACAACCCTCGAAGCAGGAAACGCCGGAATCCCCGGTTGTTCTTCAGTTGAATGGTTGGTGTTACTTCCATTTTATCAAAGAGCTTTTTTTTGTGATTTTAATGAAGATTTCGAGTATGTTTTTCCGCTGAAACCAGCGGAGAGGACGGAATGATTGCGGAAAAGCGGTAGCGGTCGCCTTTGTCTCCGGATGTACACGGCTAAGTGTAATTCAATACATCTGGAGACAACAGCGATTGGAGCAACGTTCCGTTCGCGGAGCGTCTCTTCAAACACCTACTTACGATTTGCTCAAAAGACCCAGCAGCCATTTCCATGGCCTTTGGGACAGCCCTTTATTGATTGGATAAGTTCCGTTTGTATAATTAACCTCCATTCAACCCACACTAAGCCCTGTCTCCCAAACCACCGAGAAGGAGTGTTTCGAATGCGTGAAGGTCTGATTCCCGCCGTTCTTGGAACCGTAGTAACCGCGTCCAGCGCCGCTTTGCTTGGCAGCAGGTACAAAATGGTCGCAACTGGCGTACTTGGATTTGGTCTGGCACATGTTGTATTGGGTACCATTGACCTGTTTGAGCATCGGTAAGATGGGTTGGAGGATGCCGGGCAGGTAGGACTAACCGTCTCCTGCTCGGTTTTTTAAAATATGCTAATATAACAAAAAAACGGCCCTAACCCGATTCAGGCTTGGACCGCTCATCCTATTCCGCTTTATTTCACAACTACATAGAATAGCCGTTCTGCATCCTCATCCGCCTCTGCCCATTCGAAATCGGCATAGGTATTCACAGTGCTGAATCCTGCCTTGAACAGTTCTGCTGTCATCCATTCCGGATCGTACGCACGCTGAATATGCGTCTCTTCGAAGCGGCGGTACAGATCACTCCGTCCCTCTTCACGTGCGAATATGGACAGGTGATGTTCAATCTCACAGCGTGGAGCATCCAGCTCACAGGTCCAAATATACGACACCGTAGACTCATCCAGAATAAACGGTTGCTCCTGCTCGTAACGGATCAGTGTGTTCGGATGATGCACATCGAACAGAAAAGTACCTCCTGGCTTCAGACCCGCATAAGTACGGGCGAAGACAGCAGAGATGTCACTTTCTTCGAGCAAATAATTGAGACAATCGCAGAAGGAAATCACAGAATCTACAGGCTCCAGCAGTTCCCATTCCTTCATGTTTTGTCTAACCCAGCGTACACTGCCCTCGCGAAGAAAACGACGTCCCTGAGGATGCTCCTCCATCTTGCGCTGGGCCACGGACAGCATATCTGATGACAGATCAATTCCGGTCATATGATAGCCTTCCGCGGCAAGCGGAATGGTGATGCTGCCAGTTCCACAGCCAAGCTCAGCGACAGTCAAGGGTTTACCATACTTCTTCCAGGCGGTTTCCGCGAACGTTAACCAATCCGGATAAGGCATGTCTGCCATGAGCACATCGTATACATAAGCAAATTTCCCATAGGAAGACACTAGGTGCACCGCACTTTCTATCACCAAATTTAAGTGAGCTTTCGCTGCTCCGGTAAATTATTCGGTCGTTTTTTCAGTTGATTCTTTAGTTGTAGCCGTTTCACCCTCAGCAGGTGCTTCCTCACTGACAGCGAGATAGGTCCAATTCTCCTTCTGAGTAATCAGGCCTTCCTTCAACAGCTTGCCAAGCGCGCGCTTGAAAGCAGACTTACTAATCCCAAAACGTTGCTTGATCACATCAGGTGGTGTGGAATCTGAATAAGGCATTCCTCCACCCGGACGGGCGTGCAAGAACTCCAGCAGTGCAGCGGAATCTACATCCCGGCCAACTTCTCTGCGATGCGTCATGGATATATTAATCCGGCCATCTTCACGAACATGGGAGACACGCGCTTCAAACAGCTCACCTAAGCGAAGCAGACGGCTGCGTTCAGAAGAATGGACCATGCCCAGAATACCAAACCCAAGCACACCCCCATCAACCAAGACGAACGTGCCCATTTGCAGCGGTCTATACACACGGGCGGAGACCATCTTGCCCATCCAGGATTCAGGTGCAGGAACAACAAACGGCAACAGTTCCAGCTCTCCAGAGAGCTTGGCGCGCAGACGTCCTTGCCGGTCATGCTCCATCATCACGAATACGCGGTCGCCCACCATTGGATGCAGGTCCTTCAATTCCGGGAGCTCACTGAGCGGCAGCAGTAGCTGGCGTCCGAGCCCCATTTCGAGGAAGCAGCCCAGACGCGGATGAATATCAGCGACTTCCAATAACGCCATTTCACCAAGCGTCAGGAAAGGCTTTTTCATTGTAGCAGCCAAACGATCCTCGGTATCAAAAAATATAAAGACCTCGACTTTATCGCCAGTCTTCACTCTTTCAGTTAGCTCCGTATAATGCAACATGACATCCTCATCACCTGCATTTAGAAAGAAACCGTAAGGGGATACCTCACGCACTATTTCCAGCGTAACTGTGGTTCCAGCAATCAGACTCATACTGTTTCCACAACCTTGGCGTCTGACCACAGGCGCTCGATATTATAATATTCGCGTTCGTCGCGATGGAAGATATGCACAACTACATCCCCAAGATCCATCAGTACCCAGCGGCCTGAATTCATACCTTCAATCCCCCGAATAACCCCACCAGCTTCATGTACAACCTTGCGAACTTCAGTAGCAATCGCTTGTACCTGCACATCTGAATTACCATGACAGATTACGAAGTAATCACTGATTGGTGAAACATTACGCAAATCCAGGCAAACGACGTTGCCCGCTTTTTTATCTTCTACAGCCTTAAGCGTCATTTGTAACAGCTTGTTTGTTTGTATGTTCATTTATTTTCCTCCAATAGTCTAACTAAATCATTACGCGCCAATACCGTTAACGGAAAAATGATCCGTCGTTTCTCCAGCAGCAGGCTGATTGTGGAATCAAACCCGGCTACCAAACCTTCTTCCAGACTTATCTTTGCCAGCTTGCGGATGTTCTCCACGCCGGGGAAATCCCGGCCAGGCTCTATATAATCGGCAAGACAAACAATTTTCTCAAGGAGACTCATGCCTACACGGCCTGAAGTATGAAAACGGATTGCGGCAATAACTTCGGGATCGATAATCCCGTAGTCCCGTTCAGCCACAAATGCGCCTACTTCCGCATGCCAGAGTTGTTTATCATGCTTCAACAGCTCCGCCGACAAGCCGTTCTGCTCGATAATCTCTTTCATGCTGTCCACTGGCCAATATTTGGCTACATCATGAAGAATCGCCGCTTCTTCCGCACGTACAGGATCAGCTCCGTAGCGCTCCGCCAGCTTGATCGATGATTCCATAACGCCCAGTGTATGCTTCCAGCGCTTGTCGGGCATTTGTGTAGAGACCGCTTCAATCAGCGCTTCACGGCTATATGCCATACAATCCACTCCTTTGCACATAATCGAAAACAGCATCAGGCACCATATACCGAATCGATTTTCCTTCTGCGATCCGCTCTTTTAGCATGGTGGATGAGATATCCACCAAGGGCATATCCGCTAGCAGCACCTTCTCCGCAATAAATCCGGGCAGTGCTTCAAGATCCAGCGGTGTTCCCGGACGACCCACTCCAATAAAAGTAAGGCTCTGCACTAGCTCTTCAATGCCGTGCCATTCCGGCAGATTCTGGACCATATCCGCTCCGATGATGAAATAGAAATCGAAAAGCGGATATTTTTCCTTGAGCTCCCTAACAGTATCAATGGTATAAGATACTCCGCCTCTGGTTATTTCCCAATCCAACGTGCGAAAAGAATCATGCGCTCTGAGCGTCTCCAGCACCATTGCCAGTCTGTCCGCACCAGATACACCAGCCTCATGCTTATGCGGCGGGATATGCGAAGGCATGAACCATACTTCATCCAGCCCATAAGTATATCTTGCAGCTTCCGCCGCCATCATATGACCGATATGAAGAGGATCAAAGGTCCCACCCATAATTCCGACTTTCAAGAGTCCAACCTCCTCAAGCGATGTTTGACTCATCCCTTAACGTGGAAGCTCAATTGTCTTATTATCGCGAGATTCTTTGTACAATACAATCGTCTTCCCAATGACCTGAACAAGCTCAGAGCCGGACTGTTCAGCCAATGCAGCACCGATTTCCTTTGGATCTTCAACATTATTGTTTAGCACGCTAATCTTCATCAGCTCGCGCTTCTCAATAGCTTCTTCAATGTGGCGAACGAGGTGATCGTTCACGCCACCCTTACCGACCTGAAATACAGGATCAAGATGATGCGCTAGTGAACGAAGGTACCTTTTTTGTTTTCCAGTTAACATAATTGAACTAACTCCTTATTTACATATATTATTACCCTAAACTTCTGATTCCATTTCCTGCTCTCCACCAAGGCAATCCAGAATCGTCTTGCGCATGATATCAGTAGGGGCAGGCTGTCCCGTCCAATACTCAAGCGCATACGCCCCCTGATAGACGAACATGCCAAGACCGCCGTGAATACGGCAGCCACATTCAAGTGCCTCTAGCAGCAACCGGGTACGCAATGGATTGTAGATAAGATCGCTTACTACCATTCCTTCATGAAGCAGTGCAGAATCCAGCGGTGTCTCGTCCATCTGAGGAAACATGCCTACAGAGGTTGTATTAATAAGCACATCTACATCGTCCATCATTCCCGCAACTTCGCCCATACTGATTCCAGTAAGTTCACCTTGGCTCGAATAAGCCTTAGCCAGATCACTCGCTGTAGCAGCTGTACGGTTAGCAATAATAATCGAGGAAGGGTGCTCCTGAAGCAACGCAGACACAATTCCTCTTGCCGCACCGCCTGCCCCGATCACCATAATCTTTGCGCCGTTCAATTCAGATATAACCTCTGTCTTCAGTGAACGTACATAACCGATTCCGTCCGTATTGTATCCGGTCAGCACTCCGTTATTATTAACAATGGTATTGACTGCACCGATCGCTACCGCAGTTTCGTCCAGATGGTCCAGATGAGCCATCACTGCTACCTTATGGGGAATAGTCACATTAACACCACGGAAGCCAAGGGTGCGGATCGCTTGGATCGCCTCTTCCAGCTTCTCCGGTGCTACATGCAGCGGTACATAGGCACCGGCAATCCCCATTGCCCTCAGTGCAGCACCATGCATAATGGGAGATTTGGACTGAGCAATTGGATCGCCCATTACACCCAGCAGAATGTCCCCGTTCTTATAAGCCCCAGTTGCAGTTGTCACTAGTATAATCCTCCCTAGTTAGATCAGCGAAGGGCGGGTAAGCACCTTCACACCACGCGGAACGTGAATAGCGACAACTGCGCCTTCGGTTCCGTTGACCTTAATCCAGCCCAGACCCGAAATGAACAGATCCGTTTGAGTGCCTTTGCTAATGCTGAACTCATGACGCTGCCACTGTGGAAGCTTGTCCATGTGGTCGCTAGCGGGTGGTGAGAGCATAACGCCGCGGTGTTCCTGGTACAGAGAATCAGCCCGTTCCAGCTTCGTGCGGTGAATTTTGAGCGTACTGCTGATGTAGCAGGTGAATGATTGATGTACACCCTGTACGAAATCAAACCGTCCCAATCCACCAAAGAAAAGCGTCTGCCCTTCATTCAGCTGATAGACCGCCGGTTTCAGTGTATTTTCAGGCATAACGGCTTCCAGATCCTGCCGCTCTACCAATTCGCTATAGCGCCAAGGATACACAATGCCTGGAGTATCAATGATATAGTGACCGTCATCCAGAGGAATCTTAACCGTATCCAAAGTAGTCCCTGGATAGCGGGAAGTGGTTAACTCCTGCTCCAAATCACTATAGTCGGAGATCAAACGGTTAATCAGAGTAGACTTACCAACGTTGGTCGCTCCAACAACGTAAACATCACGTTGACCTCTCTGCTCGGTTACCGCTTCCAACAAACGGTCAAAGCCCTGATTACGCTTGGCGCTGACGAGTACAATTTCTACTGTACGCAGTCCTTGCTCCTTACAGCGTTGTTGTAGCCAGTTGCGCATCTTGTTCCAGTTCGTCACCTTGGGCAGCAAATCACTTTTGTTCACGGCAAGAATAACCGGGTTATTGCCTACGAAACGCTGCAGGCCAGAAATCAGACTGCCTTCGAAATCGAACAGATCGACAATATGGATGACAAGAGCGTTCTTCTCACCTACACCGCTCAGCAGACGAAGAAATTCATCCTGGTTTACAGAAACGGAAGAGGCTTCATTATAATTCTTAATCCGGAAACAGCGTTGGCAAATGACCGGCTCCCGTTCAAAAGCGACCTCTGGAATATAGCCAGGAAGATCCTTATGTTCGGTCTGCAGCTTGATTCCGCAGCCATTGCATTTTACAGGGCGCTGTGTTTCACTTTCTTGGTTCATTTAGATTTATCCTCCTCTTGCCACAATCCTTTTTTACGCAGCCGTGTCAGAGCAATCTGCTCTACCCGACGATTAATTCTCGTGCCGATGCCCTCATCTTGTACAGAGATAGGTAGCACCAAGACCGTATACAGACCCAACCGATTCCCGCCGTATACATCTGTAAGCATCTGGTCACCTACCACAATCGTCTGCTCAGGCGCAAGCTCCATCAGCTTGATCGCCTTGTGAAAGGGAGCATTGCTCGGCTTGCGGGCTTGATGCACGAATTTAATATCTAGCGGCGTAGCAAACTTCGATACCCGGTCCATATTATTATTCGATACAATAATGAGCTTAAAGCCCAGGGTTTTGACCTTCTCGAACCATACCAACAGCTCTGGTGTTGCCAATGGTGCTTTGGCACCAACAAGCGTATTATCCAGATCCGTAATAATGCCTCGATAGCCTTGCTGGTACAACTCTTCTAGTGCAATATCAAATACCGTATTTACACGGAGTTTAGGGACTAGCATTTCAAACAATACGTTCACCTCGATTTCATACCAAAAACTATATCATACTCTTTGCGCAACGCATATGAATCTGCTACAGGGATTCACTACTGCATAACCTTAGTTTTTGGACTTCATGCTTTTCCGCAGCCGCAAAGCTTCAGTATACACCCTGCGCCAGTCTTTGTCTTCAATAACATCTGGGCTATATTTCGCCTGCTCAAACAGTACCAGCAGTGAATAGAGAATTTCGGCAATGGCCGGACGTTCACGGCTCCAGCGTCCTACTGCTTCACGCAGTGTTTCATGCTCTTCTTTTGTTAATCCTTTACGATGTATATAGCGAATCCACAGCTCGGTTTCCGCCACAATTTTCTGATCCGGTGTTAACGGACGCCTATTGCGCAGTCGTTGAACCAAGAAACGAAGGTTAAAGCGCTGTTGCCAAACCAGGTATGTTAGCCACGCCAATAATACTGCTGCCGCTGCTACGACAGCCCAGTCTCCCAGATGGAATCCTGTCTGTCCTGCGCCGTCGTTCACCGCCGTTGCTTCGTCCGGCTCATTCTCTTCCTGATCTGTATGATCTGAATCAGGAGTATTCTCATTCTGTGTCAGCAGAGGAACATTGAAGCCTGGGGTTGCCTCGACGGGAATCCAGCCATATTCCCCAAAATAGACCTCAGCCCAGGAATGGGCATCTGCATTCGTAATAGTGTAATTATTATTAAGGATTCTTCCTTGCTGTAAAGCCATATTATCCGGTAGCTGTGCTTGTTCTCCAGGCGCATAACCCTTAACCCACCGTGCAGGAATATTCAAAGAACGGGCCATTGTTACCAGGGCAGTAGAATAATAATCGCAATAGCCCTCCCTCACCTCAAACAGAAAGCTATCTACAAAATCCGAGCTTGTACTGCGTGTTAGATCCGGTTCATTGGTATACGGAAACGTTTCCTGTAGATATTGTTGCAAAAGCGCCGTTTTTTCATACGGTGTTTGTCCCGTTGCCGTTATCTCTTCGGCCAGTTCCTTCACCCTTGCCGGGAATTTATCGGGCAGTTGCAGAAATTGCTTATCCATAGTATTCCCGTCATACAGCTCCGCATAAGTCTTGGCGGTCAGCTCTTGAACTGGAATGACAGGTACCTCAGCGGTTAACTCGTAGGACAGCGGATATTTACGGTTATTTTCGTCGGTATCCCAGAGCAGCTCACTATCCCGGCTTCTCCAGAACAACCCATTGCTACTGTTCTCACCATTAACGGACTCCACTTTGGAGATAGCATAAGGACCAAAGAGCACTGGATAATCATTGTTGTTTAGCAGCTTAACCGTTTGTTGCAGCGCCTGGTACTGGACTTTGGTGGCTACCGTGGTCTCCAGACCTTCACCCACCGATGCACCTTTGAGTGGTCCCCGGTTAATCCGGTCATTATCTGTCCAACCACTTCCAGAATAGACGCTGCGAGTCTCTCCGCGCATATAGGTGCGTAAATCCGAGGTCACTGTCATCACCGGTGAATAATCAAAGCTGAAGCCTCCACCCAAATTCCCATCATCCATGCTATAGCCGGAGGTGGTATTATTCACAGCGGTATTTCCATTATCGGTTTGTGAAATCCCCTTGGAACGGGAGCCGGAAGACGTCCCTGTTCCATTCCAGTCTTTCCATGCCGTATAGGGATCAGTCAGGGTAGGACTTACTTCAGGCATATTAACACCAGTAATAATAACTAATGAGAAGATGATGGCTATATTAACGACTACTTTAATAGGATAATCAAGCAGATAGGACCAGCCATTCGGATATTGAAGTTGGAAGTTCCGCAAATGCTGAGTTACTAGCCATCCCATTGCGGCGAATACTGTCCAAGCTACCTCCTGCCACAATATAGAGGGTGTAAAGGAATCCAAGGCAGCAAACGCAGCAATGTTCATCCCTATAAATAGCAAGATGCGGGCCTTTGAGGATACCCACCATGACGATAGCAGCAGCAGGCCCCAAGCGCCTAATACAAACCATAGATAGGGGAGCATCTCGGCAGCTATATTCGGTAGTTCTTCTCTCAGGGTAAGCATTGGATCAGTAAGGTAAATACCATAGTGAATGAGCGTGCGGTACATAATATAGACAATAGCTATTGCTTCCATCAGCAGCCGGTATATCCATCTGACAGGCAAAAGGATTTCTATAACAGCCACTGTTGTCAGGACAATCGAGACAAGGGCAGTTGTCACCGTAAGCCAGATCGAATCTGTGTAGGAGACCCACTGCAGCGCAATGATCATAACCCATAGTAGACTAATGGAACGGTGCCAGGACGACTTCTGCAGATTCAGCCAGCCTCTCATCATAGATCCCCTCCTAATACTGCGGGAAGCTCCTGAAGGGAACGGATGTTATAGCCAGATAAATTGCGTGATCTCAACACATCCATCCAATCGGTATTGCGGTTTATTCCTGAAGGATTGCGTACATGCAGGTGTGAAGGCGTCATTCCCCTGCTCTCTGCCCAGCGCAGCGTATCCAGTACAGGTTTGCCGCTCTGAGGGCTGATCAGCACGAAATATGAACCTTTGGGGAACATAAGCTGTCCTTTTTCCAGTCTGGAGACTAGCGGACCACGACCTTCAGCATTGATATCAATCAAATATTGAATCATCTTCTGCCGTTCTGCCCCTGATTCCGCAGGGGTAAATACTTTGGTAGCTTTATCTAAACAGCACAAGCCAATGCCAATACGCTCACGTACACCGAAGCCGAGCAGTGAAGCAGCAACAGAAACCGCCAGCTCAAATTGATGCGAAGTCGCGTAAGCCGACGCACTGCCGTCCAGAACAAGCATTGTTTTGGGGACAGATTCATGCTCGAACTCTTTGGATTTCCAGGAGCCGGTCTTGGCAGTAGCATTCCAATGAATACGCGTCAGACGATCACCGTAAACGTAATCGCGGACACCATTGATCTGCGTAGTTTCCCGCCTAGATTGCACAAGCGAGACCTGTGGTCCCGCCAGCCGGGATTTCCGTTCGTACAACTGCCAGCGCGGGACAAATATAGCACGAGGCAGCACACGAAAATGCCCTTCAGCCATAAATGTCCCCTTGTGCTCAACCAGACCAAATATATCCTCACTTAAGATATCCGTCTCGGAGAACATATAACTCCCCCGTTCCAGCAGCGGTGTCTGAAAGCGCAGTTCGCCTTTTCCCCTCATGCTGGGAATAACACTTTCCTCAAATACCCAGGATTCGCCATTATGCCGCCGCAGAATCTCTCTTACCACCACATAGGGCAACGGCAGAAATCCCGGAATCGTAATATTAAGCTTCACGCGTAAATATCCCCCGGCATACAACAGATCTGGCTTGTCTTGACCAGAAGATAAGCTGCGAGAGCCCCGAGCGCGCCGGACACCACCCAAACCTCCGACAATTAAATAAATCAGGAGTACGGAGACCATAATAAAGAGCATAAATGATGTCTTGCCGCCCTGAAAAAGTACGTACATTAGAGTAATACACCAAATCACGAGTATGCCGACGAGCTTCGCCGGCTGGATGACAGCTGCCGCCGCAGACAAGAAACGTCTCATTTTATTGCCTCATCGCAACAGGTACATTTATACTCTGCAGAAGCTTCTGCAGCATAGAATCCACACTGACGTTGTCCAGACGCGACTCTGGACGCAGCAGAATGCGATGGCCGAGTGCATACGGCGCGAGCACCTTTACATCATCAGGAAGCACATAGTCACGTTCTTGCAAAAAGGCATAAGCTTTACAGGCCATCATAAAGGATAACGAAGCCCGTGGACTGGCACCCAGCAAAACAAGCGGATGTACTCTCGTCTGACGTACAACATCCAGCAGATAGGTCAATACGGGATCGCTTATATAAATCTCACGAATCTCTTCTTGAATGGCAGCAATCTCACCCATAGTTGTTACTGGCAAAAGTCTGTCGAGAGGCTGTCCTTCCTGATGGCTGAGCAGTAGACTCTTCTCGGTTGCAGCATCAGGATAGCCTAGGCTCATTCGCAGCATAAAGCGATCAAGCTGAGCCTCAGGCAACGTATAAGTCCCCTCGAAATCAATCGGATTCTGGGTGGCGCATAGCATGAACGGATGCGGTAGAGGATAGGTCTCGCCGTCCACGGTTACATTCCGCTCCTCCATGACTTCCAGAAGTGCAGACTGGGTCTTGGTTGTAGCCCGGTTGATCTCATCAGCGAGTAAAATATTCGTCATGACCGGTCCTGGTCGAAAATGAAACATCTCATCCCGCGGATGATACACCGACACGCCGGTTATATCACTCGGCAGAATATCCGGGTTGCATTGAATCCGGCGGTATTCACCTGACATTGATCTTGAGAGTGCCCGAATCAACTGGGTTTTGCCAGTTCCCGGCACATCCTCAATCAGGACATGCCCACCGGCAAGTAATGCCGTCAGCAATAATTGTATCTCAAATGATTTGCCTAGTATGCAGGATTCCAGATTAGTGCGAACAGCATGTACTATTTGCATTGATTCTTGACGTACGGGCATATATGGTAAACCTCCTATGTCAGAATAAGCAGTATCATTTATATTTTACATGATTCGGGGACCCAAAGTACATTATTGTAACGTGGAAATTGAAGATATATATACAACCAGAAAAAAAGCTGAAGCAGAGGCTCCAGCTCAACCTTTTTTCAAGGCTTAATTCGTCGTTTCCTTATCAGATACCAGTTCATTTAGTCCTACGATTAGACTTTCCAGCTGTTTAAAGCTCTCCACCATCTGATTTGTAATATTGCGCTGCTCCTCCACACCTGCGAGAATCTCTTCCGTTGTGGCGCTGGACTGCTCGGTAACACTGGAAAACTCCGTCATTTCGCTTACAATTTTTTCGGAGAAATGCTTCATTCCAGATGAGCTTTCCTCCACATCTCCGGCCTGTACAAGTACTTTATGAGCATTAACCTGAATAGATTGGAACACTTTTTCAGTGCTTTGAACGGATTCGCTGCCTAATCTTAGAATCTCGCGGCTATGCTCAAACTGTGCAATCAGTGTCTCTGTCTGAAGCTGCAGGCCTGCCATTACACCACTAATTGAATCAACCGTTCGCCCGGAACTCTCAGCAAGCTTACGTACTTCTCCGGCAACTACTGCGAATCCTCTTCCATGTTCTCCAGCACGAGCTGCTTCAATAGATGCATTCAGTGCTAGCAGATTGGTCTGTCTTGATATTTGTGTAATTCCATCCAACATCGTATGAACATCTATACTTCTTTGAGAGAACACTTGCATCTGTTTCGATGTAATATCCATCACTTCCCGCAGCTCGGAGAATTGACCCGTCAGCATCGAAATATTCTCGCTTCCCTGCTCACTGACCGCAGCCGTTTCGGCGGACAACTCTTTCATCTCTATAGAATACCCTGCTACATCACGGATGTGATTGTCGGATACTGAAATAGACTCTGTAATATCTGCTATGCTACTAGCCTGATATTCAATTCCTTTGGAGACCTCCTGAAATCCGATGGCTACCTCGCTCGTAATGGCCCCCACCATCTCAACTTCCCCTTTAAAGTTACCAGTGAACTCGTAAAGTCCGTCCACAGATGTTCTCACACGAACTAATAAATATTCCACACGACTTCCTGTAGCCTCCATCTGCACCCGCTGCAACTAGCAAAATTCACTTCTAAAGTCCTATCAATAAATAAAGACCACCTCCATTGGCGGTCTTTATTTATTCTGCTGAGTTGTGTGTTTCTAACCCTTTGGTCTTACCACCAAGGCTGCTAGGAATGAGAACACAATCGCTGATGAAATCCCGGCGCTAGTCAAACTGAACATACCGGTGACTACCCCGATCCAACCTTCCTGTTCAAGTTCGGTTAATGCTCCGTGCACTAGGGAATTCCCAAAGCTGGTAATAGGAATGGATGCTCCCGCCCCGGCGAATTTGACCAAGGGATCATACAGCCCGAAAGCATCAGCAATAGCTCCTGCCACAACCAAGGTACTCATCGTATGTGCAGGTGTCAGTGCCAATACGTCGAACATCAACTGACCGATTACACAAATCGCTCCTCCGATTAAAAAAGCCCATAAATAAATCATACTCCTTCACCTCCGATTTCCAGGGCTACAGCATGTGCCACACAGGGAATGCTCTCGCCCTGCTGATAGGATAAAGGTGACAGTAAAGCGCCAGTTGCTACAATCAGCACTCGCTTCAGCTCCCCTTTCTTCATACGTTTCAGAATATGTCCATAAGTTACGACTGCAGAGCAGCCACAGCCACTTCCACCAGCGATCACATATTTTTGCTTGTCCAAATCATAAATAAGCAGACCGCAGTCATCAAACTTGGTTTGCTCCATGGGAATGCCCTCTTTTGCCAGCAAGGCTTTAGCTATAGGCAAACCAACCGATGCGAGATCACCGGTGATAATCAAATCATAATATCCCGGGGAAAGGGTGGTGTCCCGGAAATGCGCTGTTATTGTATCTGCCGCAGCAGGTGCCATTGCTGTCCCCATATTAAATGGGTCGGTAATATCTAAATCCATTACACGTCCGATGGTGGCTGATACGACCTGTACCCCTTTGCCGGAACCATCATTTTTGCCGATAACCGCACAGCCAGAGCCAGTTACTGTGTATTGGGCGGTTGGTGGTTTTTGAGAACCATATTCAGTCGGGTAACGGAACTGCTTCTCCACCGTACAATTATGGCTTGAGGTTCCAGCCAGTACATATTTGCTGCCTCCAGAATCTACAATCATTGAGGCGATTGCCAGGCTTTCCATAGAGGTAGAACAGGCGCCGAATACTCCGAGATAAGGCACACCCAGCTTCCTTGCTGCAAAAGAACTGCTGATAATCTGATTCATCAAATCTCCACCGACAAAAAACTCCAGTTGCTTCTCATCTATTCCCGCATTGTACAACGCCAGCTGCGAAGCTTTCTCAAAAAGAGTGCGCTCTGCCTTTTCCCAGGTTTTCTCCCCCATCTTCAAAGTGTCATAGATGAAGTCAAAATCCGCTGCTAACGGCCCCTCTCCCTCCTCGGGTCCTACCACGGCGGAAGAACCTAAAATTACAGGACGAGTAGTGAACTGCCAGGTCTGACTGCCGAGTTGCTGCATATCTTAATGCCCACCTCCTAAGCCCAGAAAGGCATAGATTATGCCAATCACGAAGGCCGCCACAGCTCCAAACACAATTACAGATCCGGCTAGCTTGAACATGTTCCCGCCAACCCCGAGCACCAGACCTTCGGCACGATGCTCAAGTGCGGCGGAACACATACTATTGGCAAAACCTGTGACGGGTACCGCTGTGCCAGCGCCAGCCCATTGAGCCATTTTGTCGTACACTCCAAAACTGGTAAGTATAACCGAAATTAGAATCATCACAGCAACGGTAGGACTCGCCGCCTCCTTGGAAGTCATTCCGAAAATAGCCATAAAGGCCTCCTGTATGCCTTGTCCAATGACACAGATCAGGCCGCCCGAGAAGAAGGCCCGCACACAGTTTTTAAATACAGGTCGTGCTGGCACAAATGGCTTGGACAATTTCTCATAATCCTGTGGAGTCAGCGTATCAAGCCGCAGCTTGACACCGGATCTTTTGGTTTTCACTGGCAAAGAGGACACCTCCTGAAGTTAAACGAAGGGGGCCTCATGGCCTCTCGAAATACCTGTGTGGCCCCTTTAACTTGTCTTCGCTTAGAAGTTTCTCTTATTGTTAGCCATTTATTGCTTTGTTATGTCCCTTAGAGCTCAGGAAAAATACAGTAACACCACAACCAGCAGCATAAACAGAACAAGTATCAGTACAGTTTCATTCTCTAAGCTGTACCGATACCGGTGTCTCTTTACCATTCTGCTGGCCTGTACGCTCCGGGAGTATACCGGTTTCCTTCCTTTCAGCATACTATCAGCTACCCTCATCCTAGATTCGCATCCTTTCTACTGCTCCTGCCACCAGAGCCACTACTGCATAGTATTCGGAGTGATTGTGCCCGGTGTTCGTTTGCCTCAAGCATGGACAAGCGAGCCGACAATGTTCATACTGGATAAGATGATTAACAAAGGAGCGATACGAATATGAATCAAGAAACGTTGGATTTATTCAAGACTCTGACTGAATTCCCCGCAGCTCCAGGCTTCGAACGCGAACTGCGCGCTTACGTCAAGGATGCTATGGCACCGTATACTGATGAATTCGTGCAGGATCGTCTAGGAAGCCTGTTTGGTGTGCTGCGCGGTGAAGAGAATGGGCCCAAAATTATGGTAGCTGGGCATTTTGATGAAGTAGGTTTCATGGTAACCGGCATCACTGACAACGGAATGATCCGTTTCCAGCCGCTGGGTGGCTGGCTGTCCGCTGCTGTAGCTTCGCAGCGACTGCAGATCATTACTCGCAAGGGAACGCTGACAGGCGTTGTGGGAAGCACTCCCATCCATTTGTTGAGTGATGAAGAGCGGAGCAAGACTGTAGATATCCGCAAGATGTACATTGATATCGGAGCAGATAGTCGAGAAGAAGCAGAGAGCTTCGGCGTTGCCCCGGGCCAGCAAATCCTGCCGATTTGTCCCTTTACTCCACTTGCCAACCCTAAGAAAATTATGGCTAAAGCTTGGGATAACCGCTACGGCCTAGGGTTGGCCATTGAACTGGTTAAAGAGCTGCATGGCAAAAAGCTGCCGAATACCGTCTTCGCTGGAGCTACCGTACAGGAAGAAGTAGGATTGCGGGGAGCACGCACTGCGGCTAATCTGCTCTCACCTGACATTTTCTTCGGTCTGGATGCCAGCGCTGCTGCCGATATGACTGGAGATCGCCAAGCGTTCGGCCAGCTCGGTCAAGGCGCATTGCTGCGCATTTATGACCCAACGATGGTCACCCACCGCGGACTGATCGAATATGTTCAAGATATGGCGGATACCCACCGGATCAAATATCAGTATTTTGTCTCCCAAGGGGGAACGGATGCCGGTCAGGTGCATGTCAGTGGAATCGGTGTACCGTCAGCAGTAATAGGTATCTGCTCACGATACATACATACTGCCTCGTCTGTAATACACAGCGATGACTATGCAGCAGCCAAAGAACTGCTAATCAAGCTGGTAGAAGGGCTGGACCGCACAACGCTTCAGACGATTATTGAGAATAGCTGAGACTTCTTCAGATAATATTGAAATGACAAAAAGCCGATGGGAAGATTATCCTCCCTTCGGCTTTTCATATTCAAGTGAATTATTTCTTCAGCTTGCCATATTCGGCCATAACTGATTGGTGTATTTCATGGTCTGCAGCAAGTCCTGTGTACTTAGTAACTGCGGCCTCGACTCCAAGCTCGGCAATAGCAGCTTGAAGCTCCACTGCTTCTGGATCATCAGTAACGTCGAATAACAGAGCTGCAGCCATGGAACGGGTCAGTGCAGTGTAGCTCAGCCCTCTCTCGCAAGCCTGAAGCGCCGGTGACACAAGCCGGTCGTTCGGAGACAGCTTACGGAGCGGAGAACGGCCTACACGGGACACTTCATCCGTCAGCGCGGGATTGCGGAAACGTTCAAGGATTTTATCGATATACTTGCTATGCTCAGCTTTATCGAAGCCATGTTTCTGCACCAATACAGCACCAGTCTCCTCTAGCACTTCCCGCACCAGAGCCGTCAATGGCTCATCGGCCATCGCCTGTTGAATGGTTTCGTAGCCACGCAGGTAACCCAGATAAGCAGCTGAGCAATGTCCGGTGTTTACTGTGAACAGCTTGCGTTCAATGTAAGGCTCCAGATTCTCCACATAATGTACACCCTCTATAGGAGTATAACCCGGAATCATCTGCGAGGAATCCACGACCCATTCATAAAAGGGCTCAACAACTACTTTTAGAATATCATCATGCTTCTGAAGCGGCACAATTCGGTCTACTGCAGCGTTCGGGAAAGCCACAGAAGCATCTGCTTTGCGGCGGGTGTCTTCATCCAGCTTCGCATGCACAAGTTCTTTGAGCTGCGCACTCCCGCCAATCGCATTCTCACAAGCGATGATATGCAGCGGAGCTGCGGAAACAGCCACCCGTTTGCTGATACCATCAGCAACTGCACCCGCAATAAATTTCAAGATAGATACGCCGACAGCTGTTGTAACCAGGTCTGCTTCGGCAATGGCCGCAACCACCTCTGCAGCATGAGTTACACTGCTGAGCGCTGTTACATTGTTAACCATTACCGTTTCCTGACCATCACTTGCCAGTGTCACCGGATATTCTCCACGTTTCTGCAGCTGCGAGACAAAATCCTCATTCACATCGACGAAGCATACTTCATAACCCGCCTGAGATAACAATAGACCAATAAACCCTCTGCCAATATTACCCGCGCCAAAGTGTACAGCCTTCATTATTCAACGCCTCCTTCAAAGATAGCGATGATATCAGCGGCAGTAGCAGCATTCATTACACGATCAAGTGCGCCATCTTCGGAGAAGATCATAGCTACATTCGTCAGTACTTCCATGTGTCCATCGCCCGCAGCTGCAATGCCAATGACGACAAAAGCTGGTTCATCACCGCCAAAATCAACGCCATCCGGAAAGCGAACTACAGACAATCCAGTAGATTTGATAAAAGGTCTGGCCTCCTTGGTGCCGTGCGGAATGGCAAGCCCTTCGCCCATATAGGTCGATACTACCTCTTCACGCTCCAGCATTTTAGGAATATATTCCTCAGTCACATGTCCTGCAGCAACAAGCAGTTTACCAGCCATAGTGATCGCTTCGTATTTATCTTTTGCGGCACCATTCATTATTACTTTATCTTCTGACAGTATACTCATATGGTTTCTCTCGCTTTCAAATTTTATTTTCAAAAAAACGCAGGAGTTCTGACGATAAATATCGCCTGATCTCCGACTCCGTCCGTTCCTCCAACAGCTTGACTAATTCAGAATTCAGCAGCAAGGCGCTAATTTCACTGAGCACTTCCAGACTCTCCTTAGATAACTTGCGCGGGGCAAGCATGAGCAGAATCACTCTGACCTCGGTGTTCCCTTCCAGATGAACGGGCTGTCTCAGACGATATAACGTCAACGAGGACATATGAATGTGGCTGCTTCGTGTATGGAACAGCGCGAGCCTTGTATCTGGAATGACTTGACTGGCCATTCTCTCCCGTTCCAGCAGACGCTCCAGCAGAATATCGGCATCACCGATCACACCGCTGCCACTCAGCATATCCAGCATTTCCGAAAGTGTTGTTCGCAAGCTCATCCCACTGTTATCCAACGGATGAAACCGGAAACGTTCGAGCAAACTAACCATCTCATTCAGAATGCTTTGATGACTCTTCATTCGGTCTAATGCTGCTTCCTCCCGAACCGATTTGTCAGGTTCGCCGGGTGAAGAAATCTTCCGATCACTCAATGTAGTATTCTGAATGTAATTCAGCAGCTTTTCTATTTCTTCCGCTGACAGCAGAGGGCTGATTTTGATATATCGGTCTTTATCCAGTGGAAGATCAATCGTTGAAATAATCAGATCATAGGTATCCTCCGGCAGCCGAGCAGCCTCGTACCAGGAAATATTCCGTAGAATTACAATCTGCGGCATCTCCTTTGTAAGCCTTGTAGCCAACAGCCGTGAAGAGCTCAACCCACTGGCACAGACGAGAATGGCCCGTACATTACGCCTAAGTTGATTCAATCGTTCCACGGATGCACCAAAGTGCATGACCAGAAACCCGATTTCTTCATCCGGAATTTCCGGCTCCATCTGCAAATCCTCAACCGCTGCCCGGACGATATTGAATAAGTATTCATAATCTCTGCGTATGGGTCCAAGAAGAGGATTTCGAATACGGGTTCCTTCACGAATCCGTTTCAACGCCGGATCAATATGCTCAAGCAGACCTTCTCGTAGTGAGCGATCGCTTTGGAAGGAAATCCCTGTCCGCTTCACAACACTCTCCGTCAGTCTATATACAATTTCCATCAACTCAATATCTCCATAAGCAAAGCCTGCAGAGGAGAATGAATCCTGAACCTGATCAAATAATCCGGCAATATAAACAATTTCCACCGATGGAAATTTCAGACCCAAAGTCTCACCCAGCCGCTGCGCATAAATCTCTGCACCTGCAATATTACGATGATTAGACAAACGTGTATATCCCGCCTCTTCGGCGCTATCCACACCTCTGTCTATCTCTATCCGTCTTGTAGTAACGGCTAGACCCAGC
The DNA here is from genome assembly GCF_009664975.1 of Paenibacillus monticola. Classification (GTDB taxonomy): domain Bacteria; phylum Bacillota; class Bacilli; order Paenibacillales; family Paenibacillaceae; genus Paenibacillus_AQ; species Paenibacillus_AQ monticola. The sequence continues at coordinate 1,053,647 of NZ_WJXB01000001.1, read as the reverse complement.
AGAAGCTCCATGTATACGATTTCCGGCAGTTCTGTTGTCCATTTCCATTCCATGTCCCATAACGTGTTCTCCACGTGCATAAGATTATTCTTACCTACAGTAGACAACAGCATCTTGAATATTGGATTCACATCAAGCTGCAAGTTATGGCCCACCAAATCTGACAAATCAAGATGTTCAGCGGCCAGACGGCTTATGGCCCGGCGTTTGTCTATCTCAGAACCGGTGATCTCCACACCGTATCCTCTTCTGCGCACCAGAAGTAATCCGAACTTTCGGACCCACGGCTCCAGTTCATCCAGATCATAGCTGATCGATGCCACGGTTACCTTCAATGAATGAGCAAGGGAGTAGAGCTTTACAGGCTCCTCAGCCTCCAGTAGAGCACATAACTCATATACTTTACGGTCCTCACCCGAGTACTCCGCCAACTTTTCTTCCCGCAAAAAAAGACGCAATTTCTCAAGACCGGCCTCAGGACCGTTCAATTGAAGCCCTTTTCCTGATTTCCTGCTTAAATCCAGACCGAAATCCTGCAGGATCAACTCGATGTCTTCCATTTCCCGATGAACGGTTCTTACGCTTACTCTAGTACCTGCCGCAATTTCAGCCGCCGTAATTCCCTCACTCACTCCTAAGAGGAGCAATATCATCTGGCGTTGCCTGGCGGTAATTTTCCTCATATCTGGGGACCCTCGCCTTAAATGGAGACAAACGCTGGCTTTGTCAGCCAGCGTCTCCTTTATTCACCATTTTATACGTTTAAAATATCAATGTACAATTTTGCCTCTTACTTCAAACGTTCCACGAGCTCATCATACTTAGGACTCTTCAGAAAGTTGTCAATAGAGATATGCTCTGCATTCGGACTGTTGGCAATTGCACGATCAGTCAGCGTCTTCTGGGTAATCACGATATCGGCGTCTGCCGGAATTTCACTGACTGCAGAGTTAACGACTGTAATGTTAATGCCTGCTGCTTGCAATTTCTTTCTCAGCACGGAAGCACCCATGGCACTGGAACCCATACCTGCATCGCAAGCGAAGACAATTTTGTTAACATCAGCTTTGTTGCGGACATTAGCGGCAACGTTAGCTGTGACTACAGTAGCTGCTGTTTGCGCTGCTGTACCCGCGGATTTCATTTCTCTTACTCTTGCTGCTGCTTCTTCCAGATCTTCTTCTTCTTCGCCGTTCTTCTTGCTGGTCTTCAGCAGAACAGAAGCAATGAGGAAGGATACAACAGTTGCAGCTATTACACCCGCAAACATCGGGAAGAATTCACCCTTAGGCGTCATTGCAATGTAGGCAAAGATACTACCCGGAGAAGGAGAGGCTGTAAGACCTGCACCCAGCAATTGGAAAGTAAATGTACCAGTAACACCACCACCGATAACAGCCAGGATCAGGCGGGGATTCATCAAGATGTAAGGGAAGTAAATTTCGTGAATACCGCCAAAGAAGTGAATGATAACCGCACCAGGTGCGGACGATTTAGCAGATCCACGTCCTACCAGCCAGTAAGCCAGCAGAATACCAAGCCCTGGTCCAGGGTTCGATTCGAGCATGAACAGAATGGATTTCCCTAATCTTGCGGACTCTTCAGCCGCTATTGGACTAAGTATCCCGTGGTTGATGGCGTTGTTCAGGAACAACACTTTTGCCGGTTCAATAATAATGTTGACCAGCGGCAGCAGATGATTGTTGACAAGAAACTCTACTCCATCGGACAATATATTGGTAAGACCTACTACTAGCGGTCCGATACCTTTATAGGCTCCAAGGGTTAAAGCCCCGCCGATAATCCCCAATGAAAAGTTGTTGACCAGCATTTCGAAGCCAGCTTTGATTTTGCCTTCAACCGCACGGTCGAATTGTTTCAGTATCCAGCCTGCCAATGGACCGACGATCATGGCTCCAAGGAACATAGGAATATCGGAACCGACAATAACGCCCATCGTGGCTATGGCCCCGATTACTCCACCGCGTTTGCCGTGAATCATCTGACCGCCAGTATAACCGATAAGTAAAGGCAGCAGGAATTTGATCATTGGATCAACCAGTGTTGCCAAATCTTTATTAGGCAGCCAGCCTGTTGGGATGAATAAAGCTGTAATTAACCCCCAGGCGATAAAAGCGCCGATATTCGGCATAACCATACCGCTAAGCATACGGCCGAATTGTTGTACTCTCACCCGTACCCCACCGGATGAATTTTGCTTAGTTGCCGTTGTGGCCATTTGAAATGCCCCCTTAAATTATTGAATGGGACTCCTTTGCTGTTAAGCTTGTTAAAGGTCATCCCCTATGTACACATCCTAAATCAAAGCGCTTTCTTTGTCACCAAATTGAAAACACGGTTTCGTCATGAACATTGTTGACAACATTTAAGAGCTCCTGCTTAGAAGAAACGGAAGCTAGCATGTAACGCTTGGCTCCCGCAAATTCACCATATTAAATATCAAACCCACCGTTTGCTATCGTATCCTGGTACCAGTAATAGCTATCCTTCTTGGTTCGTTGAAGCGTGTTGTAATCCACATGGATCAGACCAAAACGTTTGGTATAGCCATATGCCCATTCAAAATTGTCCATCAAAGACCAACAATAATAGCCTTTGACGGGAATACCAGAAGTTAAGCAGCGTTCTAACTGAATCAAATGCTTGTGGATGAACTCAATGCGTCTCTGATCGGACACCACTCCATCTACCGGCTCTTCGTTATAGCATGCACCATTCTCCGTAATATAAATCGGAATATCTCCATACAAGGAATGAATGTAGCTTAAAACGGTATAAAAACCTTGTGGATAGATCGGCCAGCCGATATCCGTATGTTCGTAGCCAACATTCATCGTGCTGCATTGTATAAGTCCGGCTTCCTTGTCGAACTTGGCAACTGAGCCGTTATAATAATTGATACCCAGCATATCAATAGGCTCACTGATAAGCTCCATATCACCCTCGACTATATGCAGTTCAGCACCAGCTTCACGGAACCACTCTACAAGAAAGGACGGGTATTTACCCTTGAATACCGGATCCATGAACCACTCCAGAAACCAGCCATTCTGTCTTCTGCAGGCATCTAGATCCTCCTGCCGTGAACTGTAGGGCTCCATCCAAGTCACATTCGGTGCATATCCAATCTTGCCGTCATACTGGAGTTCGCGGAACTTCCTAACGGCTCCTCCATGAGCTATGAGCAGATGATGGGCCACATCGACTGCAATCTGCAAATCCTTGTCCCCTGGAGCATGCTCTCCATAATAATGAGACAGAAACGAAGCGCACCAGGGCTCATTAATCGTGTACCACTGTTTGATTTTACCGTGGAAAGTTCTAAATAGCATCTCACAATATCCGACAAACGCCTCAATGGTGCTGCGGTTGCGCCAGCCTCCTTTATCCTGCAAAGCCTGTGGTAAGTCCCAGTGATACAGAGTGCATACCGGCTCTATGCCATTTTCCAGCAAAGTATCAATAAAGGATTCATAGAATTCCAAACCTTTAGCATTAACTTCCCCGGTACCTTCCGGAAAAATACGCGGCCAAGCGATCGAGAAACGATACGATTTGATACCCAGCTCTTTCATTAAAGCGATATCTTCGCGGTAACGATGATAACTGTCACAAGCTATATCACCATTATCACCATTTATAACCTTGCCCGGAATGCGAGAGAACGTATCCCAAATCGACAAACCCCGCCCATCCTCCTGGTAGGCCCCTTCAATCTGATAGGAAGCTGTTGCCGCACCCCAGATAAAGTCTTGCGGAAATTCAATCTTGGTCATGAATCTTATTCCTCCTGTTATTCTTGTTAGCATAAAGCGGAACTCACTCGCTATGGCAACAATTATAGATTGCATAATGGCTTTTGATGTTTATATTACAATTTGCTAATGAAAAGTTAAATACTTTTTTGTATTTGTTATTTATATTTTATTTATTAATGCAAACTTATCTGTATATTACCATAACAAAAAAAAACAAGAAATAACCGTCCGGCAATTTCCCAGACGGTTATCTCAACACCATATATAATTGTGAAACCCTCAAATCATATCCAGCGGAACCTTCCAGGATGGTCTTGGAAAAGCATCCTCCAGTTTCCACAAATCATCTTTAGTGAAGGTAATCAACCCGGCAGCCGCATTCTCGGCAACATGCTCCACCGTGCCCGCTTTGGGAATGGCGATAATATCCCCATCACGGATCGACCAAGCCAACAACACTTGTAGAGGTGTAACTCCGTGAGCAAAGGCAATTTCCTGCACAGCCTCACTCTCAAGCAGTCCTTTACGTAGTGAGCCGGCTTGCGCCAAGGGAGAGTAAGCCATTACCGGGATCTTGTGGCCTCTTAACCAAGGTAGCAGCTCATGCTCAATTCCTCTGGAGCCCAAATGGTAGAGTACCTGGTTCGTAACACAATGAGTTCCCTCAGCTATATGCAATAGTTCCTTCATATCCCCCATGTCGAGATTGGATACGCCCCATCTGGCTATTTTGCCTGCAGCCACCAGCTTCTCCATACCTTCTACAGTTTCCTCAAGCGGAATATTCCCCCGCCAGTGAAGCAGGTAAAGATCCAGATGATCGGTCTTCAGTCGGCTCAGACTTTCTTCGCAACTGCGGGCAAGATGCTCGTTCCCAGCATGATGCGGATACACCTTCGATACAAGAAACACTTTATCCCTGATGCCTTCTATAGCTTCTCCAACCAACTCCTCCGATCGCCCATCTCCATACATTTCAGCCGTGTCTATCAGATCCAGACCCAGCTCCACGCCCAGTCTCAAGGCCGCAATCTCTTCTGCCCTTTGGGCCTCCTTATCACCCATAAACCACGTTCCTTGCCCAATTCTGGGCACAGAAGCCCCATCCGAAAGCAGCAGCCGGTTAGAAATTTCCCTATTCATATTTAAAGTCCCCTTAGAGATCAGTTGTTTACTTATTATACTTACCACGTTAAGCATTTCAAAAACATGGATAAGTGTCCAAATATTTAAATTATCTTAGGCGATTACCTTAAGACCTACTGCCGCACCCAGAATCAAGATGATACAAGCTATCCGCCGCAGGTCTCGTGCTTCTCCATGCAGCAGCATGCCCAAGAATGCTCCGCCGGAGGCGCCGATTCCCGTCCACACCGCATAGGCTGTCCCCATTGGCAGGTTCTTCATGGCTAGTGACAGTAGAAAGAAGCTCCCTCCAAAACCAAGAAAAAGTTTAACAACACCCTGCCAGCTGCGATTCTTATGCAGTTGGCTAATCATCGACACCCCATACATTTCGAAGAGTCCGGCTATGACAAGAAATAACCAAGCCATTTAAGACACCTCCTTAACTGTGTTGTCATGGGTTACCATTTTTAAGCCTATCACGCCGGTCAGCAGCAGAAGCACCAACATCAGCTTCATAAGCTTGAACGGTTCACCAAAGAACAGGATATCTGCCAGTACCGTTCCGGCAGATCCCAGTCCTGCAAATACAGAATATACCGTGCCAACTGGCAGTGTCTTGCTTGCGGAGATCATCACACTGAAGCTGGCCGCAATCGCTATTACTGTAATAAACCACTCCCACGGTGTGTCTGCATGCTTCAGCCCTATAACCCAAAGCACCTCCAGCACCGCAGCGCCAACGACCTTTGCCCAACCCGAATTCCTCTTCACTTCCATCTCCCCCTAAATACAAATAAGCCCGGAAGGTGATCGTCATGTATGACGATTCCTCCCGGGCTTTTATCCCTCCGTGTAGACACGAGCCTGCACATTCACAGATTCATGCGTTTTCCCTCGGACCAGCCAGCCTATTTAGCAGCTGCGGAACCCTAGAAAACAAAACAACTATTAAGTTACATCACATGTTAGCAAATTCGGGTCAACAAATCAACCCTCCAGCACAATCAATACTCCCCAAGGATCAAGGTCAAGAGGATCAGCCTGCTTCACTGCACAATCCGATAAGAGCTCCATACCTTCGCCATGTGTATACACCACGGAAGCAGGCGTATCCGAGTAATTGAAATAATAATGCACTGCCTTATTATCACTGTTGTAACCAGATTTTACGATTATCGGATAAGCAAGCTCCTGATTGCTGCCCCATAATCCAGCCTCTTGCACAGCTTCTTTCAGTACACTTCCGGCTACAGCCGGGCTTGTCATACATCCCATATAAGTTGCTGTACCCTGACCATAACGGTTGCGAGTCACAGCGGCGTATTCGCCCCAATGCGGATGATCATAACTGATCAGTACCTCAGCCGTGGTAGGAGTAAGCAACTCCATCCAAATTTCTATTTTTTCACCCTCTGTCCCCAGATCCATACTCCCGCTCTTCAAGTGCACCTCATGAGGGGTAACGAACAGGCTGTAGCCTATCCCGCAGGCTTCGCTAATGATCCCCGGCTGCTGAGTGCTCCGAACCTTGACGTTCTCGTCGGTAAAACCGCTTTTGAAGGAATATACAACATGCCCGCCTAGGCGAACATATTCATTCAGGTGCTCCAAATGTACATCCTCCACGGCATAAAGCGCCGGAACTACGATCAAGCTGTATTGATTGAGCTCTTTAAATGAGGGCTGAATAAAATCACATTCGACATTCATCCGGTACAATTCATCATACAGCCAGCGCACTACATCGTTATACGTCTTGCCGTCAGGCAGCTTGAACCATTCCATCGCCGTCAATGCTTCGTTGCTGACCATCACTGCAACCCTGTTATCCTTGCGCAAATCGACTAGCTGCTGACTTAAAGCTTGGAAATCCCTGCCAATCGTCATGGCCTCGTTGTATACCGGATTAGGCTTGAAGTCATGACTCAGCAGACCTTTCCAATAGGTTTCGAACGAATTGTGGATAGAGTGCCAATGCCAATAAGCTACCATATTCGCACCTGAGGCGAGATGGCTGAAGGCTTGTTGCCTTAATTGTCCCGGGAAAGGTGTCCATTGGGGAAAGGCTTGCGCCTGTGTCTCCAGAACAAGATAATTGCCGCGTTTCAGTGACCGTGCCATATCGCCACCAAATGAAATCTCCGTTCCAGTCAGTTCATGCTGCGACGGGTGATAAATATCCACACCGACAATATCGAAAGGCTCCGCAGCAGCAAAATGATCCACAGCGGGCTGCACACCATACGAATATCCCCGCCACTCAAAGTCGAAATTCTGCGTAACAAATTGTCCTGGCTGCTTATACTCATTCACCAGTGCCACTTGCCAAGCCAGAAAATGATTAACTAACCCTCGCTGAAACTTGGCGAACTCCGCCCCAAGACTACCATTAATGGTGCCTACCACCGAAGGGAAGTCTTCCCAGCTGTTGATCCGGTTGCTCCAATAATCAAGCCCGAAACGCTCATTGATATTCCCCAGCGTGCCGAATTTCTCACGCATATATTTGACGAACTGCAGCTGTACATTATCACCTGCAGTATCGTAATGCTTGGTCTCGTTATCTGTCTGATAGCCGATGACCGCAGGATGCTTGCTTACCCGGCCAATCAGCTTACGGATAATCCGCTCCGCATGAAACAGATAGACCGGATTCGTGATGTCCATAATCTGGCGGGCACCATAACGTCCAAGACCCTTGGCCGTAACTGCAAGCACATCCGGATGCTCCTTCACCAGCCAAGTCGGAACGGCGTAAGTAGGTGTCCCGACAATAACTGCAATTCCGGCTGCGTGCATAGCATCCAGTACTCGATCTACCGATGTAAAGTCGAATACGCCATTTTGCGGCTCATAGGTACTCCAGGTGGACTCCGCAATACGGACTACGTTAATGCCCGCATCCTTCATCATGGCGATATCTTCAGCGAGCCGCTCATAAGGCATATATTCATCGTAATAGGCAACACCATATCGTAGTTTACTCATCCTTTTAGACTCCTCTCTGATTAGCCTTTAATTGCACCTTCCGCGATCCCCTGCATAATGAATTTTTGAAAGAACGCATAGATGACGATAACCGGAAGTGCAGTCAAGACAAGCGCCGCCAGTATCAACGACCATTCCTTGTTGTATTCGCCAAACAATGTGTTTGTGGACAGAATCAGCGTATATTTTGTTGAATCGGTTAGCATAAGTAAAGGCAGTAGAAAGTCATTCCAAATCCACAAAAAATCGAGAATCGCAATCGTTACTGTGATTGGCAGCAAGAGCGGAAAGATAATACGAAAAAAAGTCTGAAATTCACCGCAGCCATCGATCCGGGCGGCTTCTTCCAGCTCCCGGGGAATGGACTTCACAAATCCATGGTAAAGAAAGATTGCCATATTTACGCCAAGGCCGACATAGATAATGGCCAGACCATAGGTGCTGCCGCTGACATGCAGGTTTTTGGCCATCCGGGTCAGCGGAATCATAATGGAATGAAAAGGGACCAGCATCGAAGCGATAAACAGGAAGAAGATCATGTTGCTCAGCCTGCCGCTAGTTCGTGACAGCTTGTAGCCAGCCAAAGCCGCACAAAATACGATTCCACCTATACCGATCACAGAAACAATAGCAGAATTGAGTGTGCTATTCAAAAGATTGATTTTATCAAAAGCCTGGCTGTAGTTCTCAAAATGCAGCTTGGTGGGCAAAGCTACAAAAGAAGAGAACATCTCTCCCTGCGTCTTCACCGAATTAATAATGGCCAGATAGATTGGAAAAAATGAAATGATAGCGCCTATACAGAGGAACAGCGTAATGAATACATCCGTTGCTTTTTTCTGTCTCATGCTTCCACCTCTTTTTTCTTCATGACTCTGATCTGAATGAAGGTAAAGATTAAGATAATGACGAACAGAATGACGGATTTAGCACTTGCATAACCGTAGCGAAAGTTGTTGGAGAACGCTTCTTCATAAATGTTCATCGTTATCACCTGTGTACTGCGTCCGGGACCACCGCCAGTGAGACCGTAGACAACCTCGTACACTTTAAAGGCACCATTGAGGGTAAGAAAGAAACAAATCGTAATCGCATGCGTAATCATCGGCATCGTTACATTACGGAACGCCTGAAATGGGGTTGCACCATCAATATGCGCCGCTTCCTTCAAACTTTGCGGTACGCCCTGCAGGGCTGCCAAATATATAATCATCATATAGCCGACACCATTCCACAGCGATACGATAATAATCGAATAGAAGGAATATTTCGGATCTCCAATCCATAATTGATCGAGGAATTTCATAACGGTCTTCTCAGCGATTTGCGGCAATACCTGAGAGAATACGAAGGTCCACATAAAGGCACTTATAATAGTACTGATCATATTAGGCATAAAGAAGATCGTGCGAAAGAAGCCCTTGGTTCTTGTTTTAGATTCAATAAATACTGCTAACATTAGGGCGAGTACATTTTGCAGCACAACCATAAATAGGACATATTTAAGTGTAAACAACAATGAATTCACAAAGTCCGGGTCTTCACGCAGTGCTTCGATAAAATTGGCGAGACCATTAAAAGAATAGTTCGGGTTCAGTCCGTTCCAGTCTGTAAAGCTGTAATACATACCCGCAACTGTTGGAATTAATAGAAATATTGCATAAAATATAAATGCAGGCCCTACGAAAGCAAGCAATGAAATATACTTCTTGTAGCTCTTAACCGGCATGGTATTCTCCCCTTATCCGTATGTCTATAAAGCAATCGGGATGGAGGAAGAAGGATTTAACCCTCACCTTCCATCCCGAATAGTACATTTCTTATTTATTTACTTTGTTAAAAGATTTCCAAGCCTTATCAAGCGCCTTCAATACCTCATCCTGAGACAATTGCCCCGCATAATAAGCCTGCAGACCTTTGCCCACCTCATCTTTAACCGCTTGCGGCATGGCCGGATCTTGAACAGACTTGCCAGCTTTCACATAAGTCATAGCATCATTAATCCAAGGGTAACTTTCATACGTGTGAATGGTTGCTACCGGATTAAACTTCAAGGATTGGAAGAAGGCGTTAGATGCTTCGTCATCCAGCACATAATTCAGGAAATCTAGCGCTACATCCTTGTTCTTACTTGTAGGCGATACAGCTAAAGAAGTAGAAGCACTGAGATTGATCAAGGTAGCGTTCGGATCATCATTAATCGGCAGAGGTGCTACACCAAAATCGAGATCCGGATTTGATTTCAGAATCGTCTCTGCGTACCATGGTCCCATCAGCCACATCGCCCCCTTACCTGCGGCAAAAACTGCTGCGCCATCATCGCCGCCCACCTCGGTTGCTTTTTCGGTACCGTTGCTGTTGATCAGATCAAACACATCGAAGATGGCCGATTTCATTTCCGTAAAGGAGGCTGCATCCTTGTTCATTTTATTAACAAATTCAGGATCCTTCGTGTTCATCATTCCACCCACTGCCAGCGGCAGAACAAGCTGAGGAATCCAAGATTCTTTATACGAAAGTACAAAAGGGGTAATCTTATTTGCTTTAAGTTTCTCTACAACAGCTTTCATTTCCGTCAAGGTTGTTGGAGGTGTCAAGCCATTCTCCGAAAATATAGTTTTATTGTACAGATAACCCCATGTTAAGGTTTCCAGCGGGAGAGCTACGACTTTGCCATCGGTTGTAGTCACGGATGGTTTCACACTATCCAGCAGCTTAGCGGCAAAAGGCTGGCTGGTCAGATCTTCTAGATATCCGGCTTTATAATATGAAGGAATCTCGTTGACCGCGTGAATGGCGAATATATCAGGTGCATCATTGGAAGCCAGCCGTGTCTTCAGAATTTGCGAAGCGTTGTCGGCTGTCGGCATTTCCAGTTGAACAGTTACATCAATATTTTTATCAGCTTTTTCCTTGGCTACGAAATCAGCGATATATTTGTCATAATGTTCCTTGAAGCGCGGCTGTGCAATGAACATCTTGAGGGTAACGCTTTTGGCCTTTTCTGTAACTGCTTTGTCACCCTCTCCAGAACCTGCGTTGCCTGTATTGTTGTTGCTGCCACAGCCTGCCAGAAGTGTTGCTGCTAGAAATGTGCAAAGTATACTTGTTGTCATTCTTTTCATCTAGTAAGACCTCCCAATGCCTCTATTTTGTTTACGCTTTCATTGTATCTTTATTATGAAAGCGTTTAATTGGACGGAATTACCCTCCTGGATTGGACATTTTTAAACCTGCCCATTCTTTCTCATTTCGCCAGGTGCAATACCATAATGCTTCTTAAATACTCTATAGAAATAGGCCACATCCTCGTACCCGCTCATTTCGGCCACAGACTTGATGGGTATGCTATCCTCGGCTAGCCACTGCTTCGCTCTCTCCATCCGCAGGTGCAGTATATAGTCCGTCACGTTGCGGCCATATTCCAGCTTGAAGATCTTGCTCAAATATTCTTTGCTGACAAAAAAAACTCTGGCTAAGGCCTCCAAAGTAACGGCCTCTGCAAAATGGTTGTCAATATATTGCCTGACCTCTTCGAGATTCAGTCTATTCTTGAACTTGCGCTGGCGGATCAGCTGCTCCAGGCTTTCACTATATTGCTTCATGAGGAAAGCTATAGTATTCTCGCAGGACGATAAGACTTCGCGATTCACTTCGAAGGTCATGGATTCATCCTCAAGGGCATTACACTTCATAAGTTCCATTAGGAGCAGCAGCATTTCTCGAGTGATCTGCTGAAGGACCTCGAACTTCGTAATTCCACTCTGTTGCAGCTCCCTGCCCATCCCCTGCAGCACGCTGATCATACCCTCCGAATTCAATTCATTGAAATGAACCCGCAGCAGCTGTTTATATGAAGATAAGGAAAACGAAACATCCATATCAAGGGCTAGCGTTCCTGACTCCCGGGAGACAGACTCCAGCTCCTTCCTGCACTTTTGCAGAACCGCATTCAGCTCCTTGGGATCTATCGGCTTCAGTAAATAATCTACAGCTCCATAGCGCAAGGCGTTCTGCGCATATTTGAAATCATCGTATCCACTCACTACCACTACCTTCACCTCAGGATAGAGGTCATGGAGATTATTCATCAGTTGGACGCCATCCGCACCGGGCATCCGCATATCCGTAATGACAATCTGTGGCGACAACAGCTGGGTAAGCTTCAATGCTTCTATTCCATCTTCTGCTTCGCCAGCAATCTCCATACCAAGATTCTCCCAAGCCCCAAACGTCCTTACGATATCACGATTCCAGCTTTCATCGTCTACTAGGAGCACTTTAATCATTGATATCACTGTTCCTCTCAAGCGGAATGGTCATTACTACTATAGTTCCCTGCCTACGCTGGCTGTCTACGCTGATTCCATAGCGACCGCCAAAGTGCATATGCAGCCGGGAAGCAACATTCTGCAGCCCGATCCGGTCTCCGTGTGTCCATAAGCCTTCCGTCAGGTTCAGCCGTCCGCGCAGCTCTGCAAGCTTGCTGTTCTCCAGCCCGATTCCATTATCACGAATGCTGATGATTACCTCATTAGCATCTGTGATAACATTGACCTCCAGCTCCCATGGCCCTGCCTGCAGCTCCAGACCGTGAACAAATGCATTCTCGACGACAGGCTGCAGCGTCAGCTTCGGGATAACGCTCTTTAGCGCCTTCTCATCGACTTGAATGGTATAGGTTAGCCGGGACGAGAAGCGCTGCTTCTGGATCTGCATGTAATTGTTCAGATGATTCAGCTCAGCATGCAGCGGAGCCAACGCGTCTGGCTCTCGTATAATGTAGCGGAACATATCGCTAAGTGATCTGATCACCTCGTAGCTTTCCGCCGGATTGCTCTTGAAGAGCATGCTGCCTATCATTTGCAGCGTGTTTTGCAGAAAATGCGGGTTAATCTGCGCTTGCAGCGCTTTGAGCTCCGCACTCTTTTTCTCCAGACTAATCATATATTCTGTCTTAATATGCTCTCTGATCCTATGAGACATCTGATACAGCTTCGTCTCCAGAAAGCCAATTTCATCAACGCGGTTGCTAATCTGGACCTCACGCTCTTTCATGAGCCCAAAGCCTTGAATGGAACGGGCCAGACTAACGATAGGGGTCGCTAGCCGCCACGCCAGAATAATAGCTACTAATGTAGCTACAATCACCGTAAACATGCCGACGATGAGACCAAATTTCATGGTGGCGAGTGAACTCTGATTAATAAAGCTGTTCGGTATAATCGTGATCAGCTTGAGGCCCACCGGATCAATGGTGTTATAGAACACATATTCACTGTCACTTCGGAAATAACCCTCTCCGGTGTCGGTATCAGCTACCTGCTGCAGTATTTCCAGCGTTGGAGCTTGGCCCCAGGGCTGGTACAGAATCTCTCCAGTAGGTCCAACTATAAGCACCGTGTGCTCGTCACCGCGTCCCAACAGATCTAAAGTCTGGTCCAGCACTCCCCAGCGGATCTCCAGAGAAATCCCCCCCAGCTTCTCCTGATTCTCAAACCGATTGATGCTGCGGATCAGTTGGAACTTGCTGTTATCACTGCTGTCCACTTGGATCATGAAATCCTTATCTTGCTCGAACAGCATTTTGTAGGGTGTCGGAATACTGACAGGTGATTCAATATCGCTTTGGGAAGCATTGATAGTGAATAGCTTATTGTACTCCTTCAAATACAGCTCCACCCCGATCACATGATTGCCCGCCGAGTAGAACAGATTCATCAAGGTATCAATAATATTTTTCTGGGCGGCGAACTGACTGGACAAGCTAGCTTCCTCGGCATTAGCCAGGTAATCACTTAGATGGGGACTGATCAGAACGGTATAAATCAGATTGTTCAGCTGGGCGAATTGATCGCCAAGATAAACCCCTGTCCATTTCATGTTGGATAGATTCGTACTAATAACTTCAGCCTCCATCGATCTGCGATTATTCTCGGCGGCTAATGCCGTAATGGTTACAATCGGCACTGCAGCCAGAATTACCATTGTAAGAATAAGTTTATTGCGGATGCTGCGCCGGAAAGGCTCCGTTAGCTTTACAACCCATTTAGCAAACATTGTGGCTTCCACCTTTCCGTAAACGTTTAGCTTCTCTAATATTTCAAAAAGCTAACACCCTGCGAAACAGGACGTTAGCCTTTGGATTATGCCATAGAATTGCAGTGAACCTTAAGCTCCTAATTCCTTTAGTTCAGGACAATCGTGTGAAAGGATTGTGGTGCAAGTACAAAGGAGTGCAAGGAAGAATTACTATTCAAGTTCAGCGTCCGCTGCTCGTCAAACGGATTGGAGATCACTAGAGTTATACGACCATCCGTTCCTTTAAAGGCTACTGCATTGCCGCTCCATGGTCCCTTGAGTCCAACTCTTACTGCACCCGGACTCGTGAATCGTGAGAAATGCTTCATCACATAATACTCTGGATTCCTTACGGCTTGTCCCACTGCAGGATCTATAGTCAGCATCGAGTTTTGCTCCCAGCCCCAAGTGCTCCGTCCTCGGGGCTCCAACAGCATATTCCAATAAATATAAGCATTCACACCATTCATGAAATAATGCTGATATAAGTTAAAGATATATTTGGCATAGAACCAGGTATTTTCCCCGTCGCCGCATTCATTTTCAGTCTGCATATATCGCAGCTCTGGATAACTCTGCACAGTGCGCTGGATCGCATGTTTGCCAGCCCATTGGTAACCGACGCCTTTTACGTACTTGTACGCCTCGGGATCACTAAGTACTACGCTGGCGAAGGCATCATAATCCGTGGATTTTTTCTTCAGCCATTCATCCCATGGCTCCGGAGCATTGATGGTACCAAGCCAAATCTCCGTATCCAGATTATGCTGCACAAACGCCGGTCCTAAGTAATCGCGGATAAATACACGCAGTTGCTCTCCAGTCCATACGCAGGAAGGGAACTTCTGATCTGCGACTACCTCATTCTGTACATGCACCTGATGAATCGTAATCCCCTCTGCGCGGTAAGCCTCAACGAATTTGACGAAATATAAAGCGTAAGCTTCCAGAATTTCCGGTTCCCAGCGCAGCGTACCGTAGTTATAAGACTTTGGAAATTTCATCCATGTTGGCGGACTCCAAGGAGATGCGAATAACTTCAAGTCTGGATTTAGCGCCAGAGCCTCTTTTATATAGGGAATCAGCATTAGCTGGTCACGTTCAATTGAGAAATGCTCCATCGCATAGTCCCCATCCTGCTCATTCAGACTGTACCAATCCAGTGCATAATCACTAGCACCGATCGGAAGTCTACAAATGCTGAACCGCTGCTCGCCCTCTGGATGGAACAAAGCATGCATTACCGTTTCTCTATCCTGATCCGACAAATGGGCAAGTGCTGTGAAACCCAACTCGTTAAAGCAGCCCCCGAAGCCTTCCAAAATCTGAAATGTTTCCGAGGTGACGGTTAGATTGACTCTTGCTCCGTCGGCTGTGTGTGGTAATAGCGATATCTGATCTATTAGTTCCTCCACCCAAGGTAAATCTTCTGTGCTGGAAAACCATTGTAACTCATGCTTATGCATATCCCGCAACCTCCTATATCGTCAGTAGTGTGTCCATTAATCTGGTAAGATAAGAATAATTTTGCTTAAATAGTGGGAATTCTCAAGAGAAAACAGATATAATCATATTTGATTGCGCTTTCATTATATCTTATAGGATAGCCTATTAAATTGGACAAAACTGCCGTGTTGACTTGCACTTTTTTAACCTGGACATTTAATGAAAGGCTATAAGGTATAATAGAAGAAGTCTAATACAAGATCTCCAGAAAGGTGTTCAGCATGCATAACATCAAATATATTACCGGATACGAAAATCAATATGTTCTATATTCAGGAATCACTTTGGATAATCAATATGCTGTGTTTACGGTAAGTCGGAATTATGATGAAGATTTTAGCTTTGAGTCGGGATTTCAGGCGGGTATTCTCAAGTATGATTACCTGAACGAAACGACTGAATATTTTGCTTATGAACCACAGGTATATTTGGAGAGTAAAACATCAGCGCAGAACAGTATTTATTTTGCCTACATCACCTGGGTTAATCAGTTAGCCGAGGTTAGCATTCATCAGTTGGATTGCCGTGACATGAGCGAGCGAAAAGTATATAACCTGCAGTTGGAGGATATTCTTGCTGGTGATGTGAAATCAGGACTCTGGGCCATCCAAATGTTCGGAATCAGCGACCGTTATCTAGTTGTGGGAATTCCGCAACTGCCTTACCCGGCCAGAGGAGCAGGGTCACGCTACGCTCACCATCTGCTCATTGATATTGAACAACAGACCCAAACTATCATTCCAGACCGATTAGGCGACAATGATTCTCTGATATATATGGATTCAATCGAAGTTGTAAGCCCTAATCGCGGCCCTCACCTTGCTATCAGAACATCCAACACTAGCAGTGACATAGCTTATCAGAGCTTAGCCGTTATAGAGTTCAACACTTTTATTGACTTGGTACATACCCAACAGCCTATCGACGAATCCTACATTATTACGCACACTGATCCGCTGAACGGTTTTATCGGGTTAAGCCTTTCGGATCCTGGGATTGTCGGTGCCTATAAACATTGTTTCCCTGATCACTGCTCTGAGGTTGTATTATACGATGTGGATACTAAACAGCGCACAGAAATCAATCTTAGGAACAGATTCGAGAAGGTGTTTATTGAATACCCCGAAGTACTCGGGTTAAAGAAAACGGATTCCACCCATGATCTGTATGATACCAGCAACGGACAACGACTGTTTACAACCTATATGGAGCGAACCCTACGCTTCGCAAACAGCAGCTATGCGCTTACCCAGAAATTCTCCACAGGTCATGTACTGCTTCACGATATCCGTACCAAAGCTATTCTTGCAGAATACATAGGGAATTGTACTAGCTTCCACTACATACCTGAGCAGAAGCTACTCATCTTAGTTCCTTAATGCAGGATAAATATAGGCAGCAGCCCATCATTTGGGCTGCTGCCTTTTGTGTAAATGCGCTGGTTATGGATTACTGCTCAGCCACCAGTGCGTTTAATTCCCGAAGATCCTCTGCCAAATTCTCTTCGGTATATTTGCCCAGACCGAACCCGATCATCGCTCGGAGTGGCATATACTTCATCATCGCCTCGAACATATCCGGGTTATCGTCCATGGCGTCCTCCAAGCCAAAGATACCGCTGTACTTCTTCGCTCTGTCTGCAGTAAGTGGGTTCACCAGCAGATCGCCGACGGTCGTATTGCGATGGAAACTAACCGGTGCAATGCGCGTAGTTGATTCTACTTCAATAGAAGTATACAGGCGAATATCCCGTGAAGAGGAGCCGATGCTTATCGTAAAGGCTCCGCTCTCCACATGCCAATCACTGAGATGGACATTGTAATACGCGAAGGAGCGTTTGTTCAGCTCAAAAGTTACTGTTTGCTCTTCCCCTGGCTGAAGCTCCAGCTTCTGGAAGCCCTTCAGCTCCTGCAGCGGGCGAATCGCACTGCTCTCGACATCGTTTACGTACAGCTGAACAATTTCTTTGCCCGGACGGCTGCCAGTATTCTTGACAGTAACAGTGACCTGTACGGTCTCGGCATCATTCATTTGGCTTGCGGAAAGCAACAAATCGCTATATTGAAACTCCGTGTAGCTAAGTCCGAAGCCGAATGGGTATAGCGGTGTGATTTCTTTTTTATCATAATAACGGTAGCCGACAAACAGACCTTCTTTATACTCCACCTTGTCGCCTTCGCCAGGGAAATTCAGAAAAGACGGATTGTCGCTCAGCTTCTGCGGAAAGGTCTCCGCCAGTTTGCCGCTGGGGCTAACTTCTCCAAAGAGCAAGTCGGCAATCGCACCACCAAAGGCCTGACCGCCGAGGTATCCTTCAAGAATTCCCTTGGTATGGGTGATCCACGGCATCTCCACCGGCGACCCGTTACTGAGTACGACTACGATATTACGCTGGACTTCGGCTACCGCTGCAATTAGCGCCTGATGACTCTCTGGAAGCGATAGATGACTACGGTCATAACCCTCTGATTCATAGCTATCTGGAAGTCCGAGGAACAACACCGCTACTTTCCCTTGGGCCGCGGTTTCGCGCGCCTCTTGCAGCAACACCTCGTTAATCTCCTTAGAATCCAGCTCATAGCCTTGAGCATAGAGCAGTTCTACAGCATCTCCGGTAATGGCCTGTATTTCGGCAAAAGCTTCATCCAGGCGGGTCGGATTCACATGCGAGCTGCCTCCGCCCTGATAACGCGGCTTCTTGGCGAACTCGCCGATAATGGCAACAGTGCCCTGCTTGGAGAGCGGCAGAATCCCGTCCTCATTACGCAGCAGTACCATGCTCTCCCGCGCCACTTCCCGCGCCAGCTGATGGTGATCGTCTATATTAAACGTAGCGTTCTCCTGTTGATTATCCACCGCCTTATAAATAAATGTCAGCAGCCGCTCTACCGCCAAATTCAACGTTTCTACTGACAGCTCACCACTATTCACGGCGGCTACAATTTTGGCATCACCGATGCCTCCGCTCGATGGCATTTCCAGCTCTAATCCGGCCTGCAATGCCTTAACCCGCTCGTTCACCGCCCCCCAATCGGAGACAACCAAACCCTCAAAGCCCCACTCGTCTCGAAGAATCCGTGTCAGCAAATACTCACTTTCAGAAGCATATTCCCCATTCACCCGATTATAGGAGCACATTACGCTCCAAGGCTGACTTTGCTTAACGGCGCCTTCAAAGCTGGCCAGATAAATCTCGCGCAGGGTGCGCTCATCAATTACAGCATCGATGGACATTCTGCGATGCTCCTGATTATTAGCGGCAAAATGCTTCAAAGATGTGCCAACGCCTTGGCTCTGCACGCCCTTGATATGATTCGCACCCATCTCCGAGGAGAGATAAGGGTCCTCCGAAAAATATTCAAAATTCCGCCCGTTCAGTGGAGAGCGTTTAATATTCGTGCCCGGGCCGAGCAGAACGGCAACATTCTCCGCCTGACATTCCTTGCCTAGCGCTTCCCCAACACGTCCGATTAATTCGCGGTTCCAAGAGGAGGCCAACCCAGCCGCCGAAGGAAAACAAGTCGCTGCCACACTATTGTGGAGGCCAAGGTGGTCGGCGCTTTCTTTTTGCTTACGTAAGCCATGCGGTCCATCCGTCACCATTAAAGCCGGGATTCCCAACCGCTCAATGCCTTTAGTATTCCAGAAGTCCAGTCCTGAGCAGAGCCCAGCTTTCTCTTCGAGTGTCATTTGTGAGATGAGATTCTGTATTTTCGTTGTCATCCTTTGCCTCCTCTGAATACGTTTACTATTTCCATTCTAATAGACTTCATTCGGGATTTATGGCATTATCATTGTATTATTGGTATTTTCATTAGATGGGAGAGATAAATATTGATGACTCTGGAGGATCAAGAAGGAATGCAGTATATTTGCAAATTAATCTTTGAGGCCTACCAGACTCCCGTGTTTGTGCTGGACTCCAGTCGGGGGATTGTGCATCAACTGCCGTTATCGTTAGAAGGTCGCCCTTTGACTCCTGACTTTGGGGAGATGCTTAAGGAGATTACGGACCCTATAGACTCTGCCAGTCCGATTGATCTTGCTGTGGTGGCCACTACACCCATACCTATCATCCGCACCACCCATTCGCTGGAGAATTTCATTATTCTCCCTTTGACGTCTGGGCACCAAACCGCTGGAACAATCGTGGTCGGGCCCTCTCTTTACGAACCCCTTACCGAGAGCAAAGCAGCGAATCTACTGCGCGATAATAATATTCCGTTGGGGCTACAGGAGCAGTGGCAGCACTATTACCGCAACCTAACCGTACTAACCCGGACGAGATTGTACCATGCTGCTATGCTGCTATACACACTGGTCACTGGCCAAACCTTATCTATTACCGAGTTACTGCTGGACGCCCGCACCTCAAAGCCGAAGCAGCAACCAGTCGGGAGCCCCGATCTGAATGTTTCCTTCCGGCGCGAGAATATATGGCTGCACCACGAACCTATGCAGGAACAGGATTTGTTCCGCCATATCCAAAACGGAAATAAAGCGGAGCTGCTGCGCACGCACGCCACCTTTTCCGAGGAGAAATACGGACTGCTCTCCAAAAAAAGCCATCTGCGCAGCAAAAAAAATCTGGCAGTTGCTTCTATTACGCTGGCAACACGCGCAGCTATTGGTGGGGGGCTGTTCTGGGAGATCGCCTATACTTTAAGTGACTTCCATATTCAGCACATCGAAGAATTGAGGGATGTTCCTGCCGTAGAGAACGCCGTCCTCGACGCCCTATGCGACTTTGCCGATCAGGTCAAGGACACTCGAACCACGATGCTGTCACGCACCGCGGCGGTCTGCCAGAACTATATTTTCAACCATTTGTATGAGGAGCTTTCTTTGGACAAGCTGGCGGAGGTGGCGGGCTTGAATGGGAGCTATCTCTCCCAGCTGTTCAAGAAGGAGACCGGAATCGCGGTCAGTGATTATATTCAACGGGAACGAATTGAAGAAGCCAAACGCCTAATGGAGTATTCCGGCGTTACCTTGTCAGATATCGCAACCCGGCTCCATTTTAACGACCAGAGCTATTTTACCAAGGTATTCAAGAAATATACCGGGACTACGCCAAGACAATTCAGAAATTAGTATGGTACAATTTAGGGAATATAACTTTTGGAACGACTTCTAAAGGGAGCGTGACTATGGGCATTGGCGTTATAGTAATAGTGGTGTTTGTATTTATTGTGATACGGGCTCTCCTGCGCGATAACAACAACCATGAAAGACGGAGCAGGAGTAGCAGACGTGGACGCAATCTCAATGATGATGCAACAAGCCTTTCCTTCTTGGTCGCCTCTACTCCAGATTTACTGAATGGACAGAGCTCTAATGATTCTTCTCCCAGCAATCCTCATGACTCCGGTGGGTGGGGCCATAGTGGTCATAGCGACTTTGGTGGCGGTGGTCATAGCGGCCATAGCGACTCTGGTGGTGGTGACGCTGGCGGCGGTGGTGGAGATTGAAATTAAAAATAACAAAGAACCCGTTGGCACCTGTAAAGTGTCTGCGGGTTCTATTTTACAATCTCACTTTTCCACCTTCATCGAGTCATCATCGAACGTTCAGTATAGTTCGCGCATCCTCCGGGCTGGCAACCTCAAATTCCATAGCTTCAATAATACTCGCTATCTTCGCTACAAGCTGGGCATTACTGCTGGCGCGCTCGTGTTCAGCAAGATAATCACTGTCCTCAAAGCCGATCCGGACAAGGCTCGCTCCCATCGCGATAGCTGCCGTAATAATCGAATAATCACTTCGTCTTGCATGAGTAATTCCCCACAGGGCGTCCCGCGGAACGCAGCTTCGCAAAGCGATCAAGGCTTCAATAGTGGCTGGTGCGCCACCCTGATGGCCCAACACAAGATCAAATAGAATCGGCTTCGGCAGGTTAAACTGCTTATCCAGCTCCAGCATCGTATGAATCATGCCCAGCTCAAAAATTTCGATTTCTGGAACTTTATGATTCTCTAGGATCTGTTCCACGCAATACTTCACCTCGCCAAGCGGGTTCCGATAAATGGCCTCCCCAAGATTCACTGATCCCACATTCAAGGAGACGGTCTCTACCTTGTCATAAGCTAAGGGTGCACAGCGCTGCTCAATAGTCAGCTCAGACAGGCCACCTGTCGAGGCTTGGATTACAATGTCACTCTCACGGATAATCTGCTCCACCGTATCTTTAAACACCTCAATATTCGCAGTAAGCTGTCCTCCACGATCTCTTACATGCATGTGGACCATGGCGGCTCCTGCCTGTCTAGCTTCCAGCACCTCCCGTGCAAGCTCAGTCGGATCAATAGCGGTGACTTGAGCAGAGGTTGGGGCAACAGAGATAATTACCTTTCTCATGAGGTTAGCTCCTCTACAATTTCTTTAAGCGTAGACTCTTCTCCGACATTCCCCGGAAAAATAACGTAGGGCAACTGCGGGAATTTGCTCTCCTCCCCGCATATCCATATCGGAATACCTGGCTTGATCTGCCCGGCAACAATAGCTTGCTGCACCTTCAGGGCCTTGGTTCCGATATCGCTGGAGGTAATGCCTCCTTTGGCAATGATAAAGCGGGGTCTAATCTGCAAACTGGCGACAATGCTGGTTAACGCATCAGAGATTTTGACGGATATTCTCAGCTCATCCTCTTTATTACCGCTGTTCAAATCCAGTCGTTCACGCCGTGTACAGAGGGCAACAGTTCTATTCTGACTCAGTAGAAGTGTGCACTGTTCAATTACCCTAGCGATTTCACGCTGCACGATCTCCTCCGACTCCACCATCAAATGCTGATTAAACTCTAGCGTGACCACATTGCTGCCGTGCTTCAACTGTTCCAGCTGTGCTGTAGTTTTTGCGGTGTGCGACCCTGCAACAATTAGGCCTCCATGGCCGTTCCCCGAACCTATAAGCTTCTCCGCTGTCAGCAGTGGCTGTTCACTGATTCCGCCAATCACCCTTACAAAGCTCGCGGCTGTGCGATAGAGAAACTTCTTCCCTTCAGCCAGCGACTCATATAAAGCGATGCAAAACACCTGCAAGTCGCAATAATCCAGCGCATTAACGATCACTTTATTGAAGCCTGTTACAGCCTTCAGCTTCTTCACAATAGCCGTGATCTCGCAAGCTCTCAGCTCTTCCAGAGAGATCATCGTCACACTGTCACACAGGAAGGCGCCTTCGGTTTTCTCCTCCACCCATTCCCCGAGCTGGGATGAAGTGTAGCCAAAGGTTTTGTCTCTGGCAAACTCCGTGTCGCCACTGGGAGTCAGCAGGCCATGATCCGCAACATAGTGAATGTTATTAACCGTGAACCGACCGCCTTCTTTGAAAAAAGGGCAAAGGATCTCACCGTCAAATTTGTAGCTCACTTTGCTTTCGATGCTGTCTTTTATAACCTCAGTCTCCAGCGGATAATGCCCTCGCATAGTGGAATCCCCACGGCTGATAATCATATAATCTCGATCCAACTGCCGGGAGACGGTCATAATATTCTCGGCAATTTCCTGATGTGCTGCACTCGTTTCCGCTGCGGTAAAGCTTCTTGAATTCGTCAGGATAAAAAACACCTTCTCAGGGGTAAGAAACCCCTTTCGAATGCTCTCTAACTCCCAATCGGTGATTACCGTTACATCATGTACCGTCTGCACACCTGTTGGATCATCATCCAGGACAATAATTTTACTGTGATTACTCTTAAGGGCTACAGATAAAAGCTCTTCCAGACGTTGTGAGTCTGGCTCGGCAAATCTGCTCTGTATCTCATCCAGCTTCAGCTTTTCCATCCGCGTTCACCTTTCTCTTTCATTGCAGAACGTACATTAGAAATGTCCAATTTGGCTAAAAAAAGGATTCTAATGTATTTCGTACAATAGAATCCGATCAAACAAAATACAGTCTATAACTCTCTATGACTGACTTCGAGCAGACTTTCCTATAAACGATTCAGCAATTCTTTCACTTGCTGAACGCCGAGCCGTGGGGAAGAGAGCACAGGGATGCCCGTTGCCGCCTGCAATGCCTGCTCCATTCTGGCCATCGAACCCTGTGCCAGCACAATGACTTCCGCATGTTCCGCAGCTTTAATAGCTGTCCGCAGCAGGATAGCATCATGCTCCTCTGGTTTGCCGGAGACCAGCGCGTCAAAGGCCCCTGCCGCGAGTCCGTCCACCAGAGTAACTTCCTTGCCAGCTTCCTTGGCCTTCTTGCGGATTAACCGCATCGTCGGCGCAAGCGTGGACGGCAGAGTCGCCAGCACAGCAATTCGGCTGTAGCCTTCAACCGCCTTCGCTGCCATCAAGTCATCTATCTTCACAATAGGCACACCGATCAATTTCCGCGCATCATCAGCAACCTCGCCGACAGATGAGCAGGTATTCAGAATCACATCGGCTCCAAGCTCTTCACCGTTATGGAAATATTGCACCAGCCGTCTGGCTACACCGGGTTGAACCTCTCCGGCCTGCACCACATCTCCGATCAGACTATCATCAATAATGTTCACCAATCTGATATCAGGCAGCAACTCCTTGAATATCGCCTTCAGTGGATCAGCCAATCCTTGTCCTGTATACACAGCTACCACAGTCTTCATCTTTACTCACTCCCTAAGTTATTACTTTCGATTCTTATTCTTCTATATAAGCTTATGATTCTCCTAAATCGGCTTTAATCGTAACTGCGGTGAATATTTCAACTTACATCCTACCTATACAGAATGCACTATACGCACAGTCCTGTTTGGGTTACATGCCTGCGTTACAAGAATAGTTGCACTTTGTACACTTAAAACATCGCCTTTACCGAGAACTGATACTTTAATTGCATTCTCTGCAGTTATATTCATTGGCAAAGGCGTGAAGTGGGATTTCATCGGAATTTAGCTGCACGAAATACAACTAAAGTCACTTTAGCGGTTCAATTCCCCAGAATAAGTGTACAGAGTGCAGCTAAATCTATTCCTGCCTATATAGCTATACCTTTCTATATCCCCTACCAGATAAAATCCTGCTCCGGACGTCGCAAGCTACCTTCCTTCATTGGCGCTTGCTCGAAGACTACACGCGAGGTGTAGAGCGGTTTGGTCTTGCCCTGTGGAGTAATGCTGACCACATCGTCTCCACGCCATTCGGTCACGAAGCTCTGATCCACAGCTGTTTCCACAGTCGTACGGAAGCTAAGCGGGAACGTAATCGTAATCGTCTCCCCTTCATAGGCCTCGTCCAGCAGCAGGAAACAGCGGTTCACCCAGCGGCTTGGTTCTTTGCCATGTCCTGCTGTTACTATGCCGCCACGTTCGCGGGTATATTTGATCTTAGTGAAGCCTGCCCATTCGGGAATACGCACCAGCAGACGCGGAATATCGGCGTTGATGTTCAAGACAAGCTTGCCTTCATGGGGCAGATAGCTATGCACATCCAGCCATTTGGAGCCACGGTTCAACAGGAAGTTTACACTAACTGTGCCCTTGTGCTCCGTAACGGTGTTGCTCCAGCCCATGAACAATCCGCGGGTTCCCGAGCCAAGGCAGCAGATTTGCAGATCATTCGTGTGGCCCCGCCCTTCAATCACATCGCAGACAAAATCATTCGGGGCTGAGTAGCCCGCAAAAGCGCCTCTAGTCCGGTCCGCTACTTTATAGTAGGAAATATCGCCATGAATATCGTTCGAGTGGTCTTCCGACTGCTGTACCCAATCCAAATCCAGCAGCTGGGATTCTGTTAAATGATTGCGCAGGAAACGTTCTACGATACCCCAATATTCTACATAACCGCTTTGGGCCAGCGTAATCCCGGTTGAGATCAGATCCACCAGCGAACAAGTCTCGTGTTCATAAGCCTGCTCGTGCATATCACCAGGAGTCCAGCCGAAGGTAGTGCCCACGGTCAGCGCCCAATCATAACTCTTCCTCACCCAAGCGATCGTCGCTGCATTTCCGGTAAAAGCTCCAAACCGGGCTATCGCATCCAGCGTCCCTATACGCGTGTGGAAATGCCCACTGCGATAAGCGAGCGCCGTATTAAAGCTGCCGTCCTCGTTAAACACACCGCTGCGCTCGATAATCAGCGCCGTAAAGAACTGGCATAACTCAAAAGCATCCTTGTTGCCCGTCACCTCATGATATTTCAAGAGCGGCATAACCAGCCTGCCGCAAAAGGAGGCCGGATCTGGTGCAAGACGCAGCAGGATCCCATTCGAGGAAGGCCAGCCGCCTTCCTTATATTCAGAGGCGGGGTAGAACCAGATGTCCCGTTCTTTAATGGCAATCCGCTTCAATGCTGCAACATGTCGGTCTGCCGCTTCCTTCACCTTGGGGTCGCCACTCTCCATATACCAAGAGGTCAGGGATAGAATGACTGCCCGTTGGTCGATCAGATTGGCGTTAGGCTCCCAGTCATGAGCCGGGCTGACCTGGCGGTAGCTAAGTCCATCTTCTTTGAAATAGGACATTAGATTCGCACGGTATTTCTCTTCCGTCTCTTGGCCCTCTGTTGAACCCGTCATGTGGCGGGCCAGCACCAGCGCATCAATCATCCGCCCGTGAGATGAGCCGTAGTCCCAATCTCCATGGGTCATGCAGGCAGGCTCTTGCATCAAATCGGCCGCGAAAAACGGAATTCCGTCATGGTCGTGATCGGCAATGCCCACAAGCGCGTTAATGGCGTGCAAGGCTCTCTCTTCAAGCATTAGTGTGTCAGGAATCAGATGTTTGGACATGGTTCTTCTCTCCCTTGATGATCGGCCTGGCTTGCGGAATTACGGTACTCCCCTATGGTCATACCCAGTCTTTTTTTGAATATTTGGCTGAAATACCGATAATCCTCATACCCCACCATTTGCGCGATCTCATAATTTTTATATTTAGAGAACTTCATCAATTCCTTGGATTTGCATATACGTACATCGGTCAGGTAATCGATGAAATTCTTGCCCGTTGCTTTCTTAAAGATCCGGCTTAAATAGTCCTGATTCATATAGTAACTCTGGGCGATTCCCTGTAATGACAAGGATTGATCGTAATAAGCTTCCACCTGCTGCTTCATTTCCTCCACAACTTTCCCAGCTTGTTTCTCGCCGAGCTTGTTATAAAAGTCAGTTACAGCAGGAATTAGCTCTTCTGTGAATATTGTAGTGACTGAGGCTTTATCATTTCGTGCACCCAGAATTTCTGTATAAACCGCAGGACTTTTTCCGCAAATATGTCCGAAATCTGCACCTTTGGCCTGAAGCTGTTTCTCTACCGCGTACAAGAGCAGCAACGAGCTCCGCTGCAACTGCTCCACACTCACCGTATCCATTGAGACTTTATATAGAAATTCGAAAAATTCATGTTGAGCCGCAAGTAGGCTTCCGGATTGCAGGGAGAGTAGAAAAGCCCGCTCTTGCTCTCCTGGATAGGTAAACTTGGCGGCTGCCTGCTTGTGCTCCGCCTCTAGAACTAGATCTCTTTGTCCCAGCAATCTACCCTTCAGTGCTTGCTCTGCTTCCCGCACGGCTTCCCGGAGCTTACGCCCTTCCTGCTTGATCGTACTGATTCCAACACTTGCGAAGGGACAACCCGCCCGCTTCAGGACATTTTGCAGAATACTGCATACCCGCTGCAGATCATCCCGCTCAAACCGGCTACCGGAACACACAAGCAGCAGTTCCCGAGAACTGCCGCTCATAAAAGAGGCTTCATAGGACCAGCTTCCGTTCCCAAAAAGAAACGGTTGAATTCGGTTCAATTGCTCCCGGAGGCTGCTCAGCAGGCAAGCTGAATCCAACTCCATAGTCTCTAAGAAGACATCAGATTGCCCGATGAGCGCAACCAACTCCTGTCCTGCCCACTCCGGTGGCATAGCTTCGGTCACGCCAATAGCTGTTCCACCTTCTTCTTCCGCCGAACTGTCCAGCAGTGCCCGGAGCCAGCCCTGTCCTCTTTGCTGCAAGGCTGCACGCTGATTATCCTCACGCTGCTGCAGCTCCTCACAAGCTTTGCGCAGTACCGTATTCAGCTCTTCTTTCCGGACCGGCTTCAGCAGATAATCGAATACCTTATGGCGGATCGCCTCTTTGGTATATTCGAAATCCGAATACCCACTGATTACAATGACCAGCAGATTCGGCAGCTCTTGACTGAGCAGTGCGAGCAGCTGTTTGCCATCCATGCCCGGCATCCGCATATCCAGAAACAGCACATCCGGCTGTACCGATAGTGCCAATGTATAGGCATCGTCCCCATTCTCCGCTTCTCCCACCAGCGTAAGCTCAAATTCACTCCAGGCAATCGACTGAATTAAACCTCTACGTATCCACTTTTCATCATCAACGATTAATACTCTGCGCATGTTTATAACCTCCGAAGTAGGGATGAAGTTGGCTAGATAGAGCTAGCGGGCTGTGAGAAGGCGAACCCTCAGCCTTTCAATGAACCTGCTGTTAATCCGTCAATGATAAAACGCTGCAGGAACAGATAAATGATAAGCACGGGTGCAACCACCATCACCATGAAGGCGAATACAACGCCCCAATTGGTACTGTAAAGGGTAACGAAGTTGAACACCTGCAGCACTAGCGTCCACTTGGTGCTATCCGTCATGAGGTAAAAGGGCCCGAAGAAGTCATTCCACACGGACACCAGTACGACGATGGTTACAGTGACCAGAACCGTCATCAGGAGCGGCAGAATCATTTGAAAATAGAGCCGGAAATAGCTGCTCCCTTCCAGTAATGCCGCTTCATCCAGCTCACGCGGGATCGATTTCATGAAGCCTACGAGCATGAAGATTGCAAAGGGCAGCAGCACCGCCGTATAATACATCACTAGACTGAAGTAAGTGCCTTTAATATGCAGATCGCTCATCAGCTTGATCGTCGGAACAATGGATACCGGAACGATAAGGCCTACAATAAACATATAAAAGGTGTCACGCATGAACTTGTCATCCCTCCGCTGAATGACGAAGGCCGCCATCGAAGCAAACAGATTGACACATACAACTACTGAAGCGGAGATCATGACACTATTTTTAAATCCGCGTAGGATATTGGCCTGCTCGAATACATCTTTATAGTTGGAGAACTTCCACACGGATGGCAATCCAAGTCCAAACAATGCGGATTCGCGAATGTCCTTGAAGGAGTTAATCAGAATCATGAAGAAAGGGATCAGGATCAGAATCGCCAGCGCAAAAGCCACTACCTCCAGCACAATCAGCCTGCCACGTCTCTGCGTTTGCATTAGTATTCCATCTCCCTCTTCTTCAGGCCCATTAGCACAGGCACACCGATTAGGGTAACCAGCACAAACAGCATCAGATTGACCGCAGTAGCATATCCAAATTGCCCCGTACTGAACATATTCCTTATATAAGTGAAGAACACTTCTGTCGTATACCCTGGCCCGCCATCTGTCAGCACCATTACCATTTCAAAGATTTTCATTGAATTGATCATTGCCAGCAGCACATTCACCGTTAAAGAAGCCGCCAGTAAAGGGAATACAATAAAGCGGAAACGTTGCCAGTAATGCGCGCCATCAATGGAGGAACTCTCAATTAAATCCTTGGAGATAAATTGCAAACCTGCCAGATAGACAACCATGGAGAAGCCTGTAACCCGCCACAAATCGGTCATGATGATTGAAAATAAAGCAAACTTCGGATTATTGAGCCAATCCTGCGCCATAAAGCCTAGCCCAACAGAGTTCAGCACATGATTTATGATACCGTTCGAGGGATGATAGATGGCCCGGAAAATGTAACCAATGACGATCGGTGAGATGACATAAGGCATAAAAAAGATCATCCGCAAAAAGTTCTTTGCCTTGAGTGCCTCGTTTAGAATCAATGCCAGTCCAAGCCCCAAAACATTCTGAAACACCGTAACTGCAGCTGCGAATATAAGCGTATTCTTAAAAGCGGTCAAGAGTCTCGGCTCTTGAAACAACGCCCGGTAATTATCCAGTCCGTTGAAAGATATCGTATCCGCGTTAATGTTCCAGTCCGTAAAGCTGTAATAGAAGCCGATAACGGTCGGCGTAATGAAGAACAGCAGGAACACCGCCAGCGCTGGGAATGCGAAATATAAAGGGTATTTGCGTCCTTTCATGGATCTCTCTCCTTTTCTCTATATTGTCAGCCGAAAGGACTAGTCAGATTGGACCTTCCGCCGCCCTCCCTAACAATTTACGGGGTAGAGGCGGGCAGCAGGTATAGCCCCAATTCCTTCTGTACTTACTTGAAGCCTTCGAGAAGCTTCGATTTGCCGTCTTTCTCATAGTTAGCCGCAAAATCCTTGTACGCCTTATCCACATCGCCATCGATAAAGAAGATTTGCAGCAGCTTCTGGAAATCTGCAAAGACCGGAGTCAGACGGTTCTGGATGTTGATTTTGGATTTACCGGCTTCTATCAAATCTTTAACAGTCTGTTGAACCGGAACCAGATCTACCTTGGCATCCTCAAAGATTGGAATACCCGGAGCTGCAGCATAATACATATCTGTCATCTCTTTGGTAAGCATGAACTTCACCAATTCGACTGCCGCATCCGCATGTTTGGCCTGTGTAGGAATCATCAACTGATTCGGAGGAGTGACTACCGCCACACCTTGATCTGTGTCTGAAGGGAATGGGAAGAAGCCCAGCTTATCGTTAACAAACTCTTTGCCGAATTTCTTCTCCAACTGCGGGATAATACCGTCCAGATTGAAGACCATAGCGGCTTTTCCTTCGCCAAGCATCGTCTGCATCTCATCGAAGGTACCTGCCAGCACATTATCCTGATACAAGCCCAGATCTATGAGTTCCTTCTGTTTAGTGAACAGATTCTTCAGTTCTGGAATATTATTCATCTTCAATTCATTTGTCTGCAGCTTAGCCACACCTTCATCACCGATGGCAGGGTCCACATTCGATACCCAACCCGTCAGATAGAAGATTTGGGCAGGCCAGCCGTCTTTAACACCTTCATAAAACGGGGTAACACCCGTTGCTTTAATTTTTTTGGCAATCTCAATGAGGTCGGCGTAATTTTTAGGTGGCTCTACGCCAGCTTTTGTAAAAACATCCTTGTTATAGAACACACCGTACATGCCGGTAGCTCCATAAGGGACACCATAGATTTTACCGTCCAAGGTTTGAGCGTCCTTCATCGAAGGAATGATTCGTGCCCACACATCCACATCGCCGGACCACTCACGCAGCATTTCATCTGCCCGCAGCTTTACGTATTGTTTCGTACCGGGCTGCATCAGGAACAGATCGGGGAAATCTCCTGTAGAGAAACGCGTCTTCATCATATTGTCAAACTCTCCACCCGGAAGCGCTTGCAATTCAACCTTATTGCCTGTCTGCTTCTCAAATTCCCCGAATAGCTGGGTAAACGGTGCTGTATCTACCGTATTGGGTATCACAAAGCTAAGTGTGACCGGGTCCTTCGCTTTGGTATCTTTAGTGTTTTTGGTGTTTGTGGCATTTGCATCTGTACTCGCTGTATTGCCGTTATTTGCTGCATTGCTGTTATTATTATTCCCTCCGCAACCTGCTAAACCGAGCAATGCCAGAGATACTACGAGCAACATTGATACCGTTTTCATTTTTCTCACTTGCTATAACCTCCCCATTAATCTAGCTCCCTGTGCTACTCCTTTATTTTAATGCAAGCGCTTTCCATCTCCCATTCACGATCTCGACTATTAGTGTTGATTATTTCGACTTTCCGGCAGCTTCCTCACGAAGTATCAGCGTAATCAGCGTACCTGCACCTTCATTGCTTTCGATCCGAAATTCCATTCTGGTACCATAACGAATTGCATATCGAGCATAAACATTACGAATGCCAATCCCTACGCCAGAGGGCAGACTCAAATATTGTTCCTGAACTACCGGACGCACGAGCGCGGCCCGGATTTCCTCCAGCCTTTCCTCCATAATCCCAACCCCATTATCACTGACGCTCAGGTGTACACCGTCTGCGTATCTGCGCGCAGCGATCACAATCCTGCCTTTTTCTCTCATCGGTTCAATCCCATGGAAGACTGCATTCTCCACGAGTGGCTGTAATGTCATTTTCAAAATCGAATAATCGTATAGCTCTTCTTCCACGTCCACACTATATTGAAACTTCCCATCGAACCGGAAGCTTTGAATTCTGATATAAGCCTCAATCTGCTCTAGTTCCTCGCGCAGGGAAACTACCTCGTCGCTGTTCTTGATGTTGTATCGGAACATGTCCGCCAGTGACTGAGCCATCTCGCTAATCTCTTCCACAGAATAGTAGTCGGCCATAGCTTTAATACTATCGAGGGTGTTATAGAGAAAATGCGGATTGATCTGTGAATAGAGCATCGCTAGCTCCGCTTCCTGCAGCTTGATCTGGTAGATATATTTGTTCTCAATCAGCATTTGCAATTCATTGCGCATCGCATTGAAATTCATCGCGATCCGGCCGATTTCATCTCTGCGGTTCACATCTAGCCCCACTGAGAAATCGCCCCGTTTGATCCGGTTGACGCTTTTATGTAAATCAAGAATCGGCTTCGTAATCATCCGACCCAGCAGAATGGACAGCAGAAAGGTGATCATGAAAGCAAAAGCGCCTGTATAAATGACCGCCGTTTTGATCGAATTTAGTGGGCTCACAATTTCTTCTTTTGGCATCAACAGCACGGTCTTCCAGCCCGAATATTCTGAACGTGTATACGAAATAAAGTACTGACTGTCCTCATGATTGAACCAGAATTTCCCTTGCTTGCCCTCCATACGGGACAGAATATCCTGCAGCAGGTTAACTGAATAACCTTCCGAGACATACACGGGGGTATTGTTCTCATCCAGCACGAGAAATTTACTGGTCTCCGTAAGATCGGCATTCTGGGAAATGCTGCGGAATAAGCTGTCGCTGTAATCGGCACGAACCACAATAAATTGATCCGGATTGGCAAAATCACGAATTAAAATTGCTGTCGAGTAGGCAATGGTCCGCTCTTCAGATATGGATTCCGAGTCTGGAACGTTAATGAAATTCACTCTTCCGTCTTTGTTCACTGTGTCCTTGAACCATGATTCATTCCGCACTTTAGCAGGATTCTCATGGGCGCTATTGTTGGAAGAGCTCATCATTTCCCCCGTGCTATAGTAGATTCGAAAACGAACGAAATCCGTGATTGGAGTCGTATTAAACGTTTTCAAATACAAGTCCTCGAAACTTTGACGGATCACAAATTTGCTCTCGCTGCTCATAGAGGCATAGGCATTGATATCATCTATGTATTGCTGATTGTAGTAGGGAGACAGCAGCAGATTGCGTTTGCTGTGCATATCGTTATCCATATTATTTTCAATTTGCCGTACAATCTGAAAGCTGGCCGTCTCTACCTTCTCCAACATCGATTTATAAGAAATATAGTAGGAAGCCGCCCCTACCATGGCAATGCAAATAAAGATAATAACCAAATAGCTTAAGAGCAGCGTCGTGCGGATGCCTGAGATCCGGTAGCGGAAATTATTCCATAACTGCATAAGTACTCCCCTCTCTATTGAGATTATTTTACTACATTAAATAAAATTCTCACATCTTATCTTCTTCTACATAAAAAAAAGGCAAGCCAGCTATTTGTTTAGCAGCGGTTCTTTTTTGTGAGAGCTAATTATCGAAACGAAAAATAAATTTACAAATAAGCCCACATTTAGTCTATTTTACATTGTAAATATATAGAAATAAATGTCTGTTTATGGTATATGTGTATATGGGATGAACTTATCCTGAAATTTGCATGGGAGGTGGAGGATGAATTTAGCAGAATGAAATGTCTATTCTAGCCACTGGGGAGTATTGGCGCGTGATGAAGTCTATTCAAACGAAAACTAAGAAAAAGAAAGGAGCAGGGTTAAGATGAACAAGAGGAAAAGGAAGCAAGGTCTAATTCTATCCTTCAGTTTAATGTTAACATGCACCATGGTATCAGGAGCTGCATTTCACCCATCTGTGAGCGAGGCGGCAAGCAGTGAATACAATTATGCAGAGGCACTGCAGAAATCAATCTATTTCTATGAAGCCCAGCGATCCGGTGCTTTGCCGGATGACAACCGCGTGGAATGGAGAGGCGAATCGGGACTGCAGGATGGAGCGGATGTCGGTCATGATCTGACCGGGGGCTGGTATGATGCAGGAGATCATGTCAAGTTTGGCTTTCCGATGGCGTACACCGCCACGATGCTGGCATGGTCAGTCTATGAGTACAAGGATGGTTATGTTCAGTCTGGACAACTGGAGGAGATTCTGGACAATATCCGATGGGCGACGGACTATTTTGTAAAAGCCCATACCGCTCCAAACGAGCTGTGGGGACAGGTCGGCAATGGTTCTGCGGATCACAATTGGTGGGGAGCAGCGGAGGTCATGCCGATGGCGCGTCCTTCGTATAAGATTGATGCGGCCCATCCCGGCTCTGATCTGGCAGCCGAAACCGCAGCGGCGCTTGCTTCAGCATCCATCATTTTCAGGGATTCTGATGCCGTTTATGCAGACAAGCTGTTGCTGCATGCCAAACAACTGTACAATTTTGCCGACACGTACCGGGGAGTATACTCCGAAAGTATCACTGACGCCAAGCAGTATTACAATTCATGGAGCGGCTATGCCGATGAATTAAGCTGGGGCGGAGTCTGGCTGTATATGGCGACCGGCGAACAAACTTATCTGGACAAGGCCATAACCGCAAGTAATTCGTGGTCTACCAATCAAGCCGGACAATGGGGCTATCAATGGACCCAGTCCTGGGATGACAAGCATTATGGCGCCCAACTGCTGCTGTCGCGCATCACCGGGGACAGCAAGTTCATTCAATCCACTGAACGGAACATGCAATATTGGACGACTGGAGTGAACGGAACATCGGATCGTGTCACTTATACTCCTGGCGGACTTGCGCATCTGGATCAGTGGGGGGCGCTGCGGTATGCGGCTAACCAGGCTTTTCTGGCATTTGTCTATGCCGACTGGGTAAGCGATCCGGCGAAGCAGGCCACAGCGCGTACGTTCGCCGAGCGGCAGATTACGTATGCGCTGGGAGATAATCCTCGTAACAGCAGCTATGTTATCGGCTTTGGCAGCAATGCGCCTCAGCATCCGCATCACCGGACCTCGCATGGTTCATGGAGCGACAGCCAGACCACACCTGCGAACCACCGGCATATTCTTTACGGCGCTCTGGTAGGGGGGCCTTCCAAGAGCGACAGCTATACCGACACCATCAGCGATTATGTTTCGAATGAAGTTGCAACCGATTACAATTCAGCATTTACAGGCGCTTTGGCTAAAATGATGATCCTTCACGGGCAGGGACAGCAGCCGCTAGACAACTTCCCTGTGGCTGAAACACGTGAGGATGAGATGTTTGCCGAGACCTCTGTCAATACCAGCGGCAGCAATTTCGTGGAAATCCGTGTGTTGCTCAATAACCGTTCCGGGTGGCCGGCACGCTCCAGCAGCCAGATGTCTTTTAATTATTATGTGGATCTAAGTGAAGCTGTAGCAGCAGGCTATGGGCCGGAGGATATCACGGTCAAAGCGGGAGGCTACAACCAGGGTGGTACCGTCTCGCAATTGCAGCCTTATGATGCAGCGAATCATATTTATTACACCAAGGTTGACTTCACCGGCACACCGATCTATCCTGGTGGGCAATCTGCCTACCGCAAGGAGATTCAGTTCCGGATATCAGC
Organism: Paenibacillus monticola; assembly: GCF_009664975.1. Classification (GTDB taxonomy): domain Bacteria; phylum Bacillota; class Bacilli; order Paenibacillales; family Paenibacillaceae; genus Paenibacillus_AQ; species Paenibacillus_AQ monticola. The sequence continues at coordinate 1,018,458 of NZ_WJXB01000001.1, read as the reverse complement.
TCCGCTGAACACGGCCTTTTGGGATAACTCAAACGACTTTTCCTTCAAGGACGTAGCTCTTACGGCATCCTCACCTGTGAAGAACCCTTATATTCCGGTCTTCGATGCAGGAGTTCGAGTGTATGGACAACTGCCTACCGGCGGACAGCCCACTGAACCGCAGGTTCCGGGACATCCTTCCGGGGTGCAGGCCGTGGCGGGCAATTCCAGCGTGGCCTTAAGCTGGAATACTGTCAGCGGCGCGGCACAGTATACCGTCAAACGCTCACTGGTGAGCGGCGGACCCTATACGGCAATCGGGACCGCAACAGGGGCAGTCTACAGCGACATCGGACTGGTCAACGGAGTGGACTATTATTACGTAGTGACTGCGTCGAACAATGTGGGCGAGAGCATATCATCCGCACAGGTCAGCGCACGTCCGTATGAGACCCCTCCACCAGCCGCAGGCAATCTGCATGTGCAGTATCGCACCAATGATCCGAGTCCCGGCGACTCCCAAATCCGCAGCCAGTTCCGGATCGTGAACACGGGAACGGAAACGGCCCAGCTCAGCGGGCTTAAGCTCCGTTATTATTACACAGTGGACGGGGACAAGCCGCAGGAATTTCATTGCGACTACGCTGCTGTCGGCAGCGGAAATCTGAGCGGCAGCTTTGGCAAGCTGAATCCGGCGGTCACACTTGCGGATACTTATGTCGAGATTTCTTTTGGCTCAAGTGCCGGAAGCCTTGCTCCGGGAGCGGATACCGGTGAAATCCAGGTACGCTTCAACAAGACGGATTGGGCGGCTTATAACGAAAGCAATGATTATTCCTACAGCGGCACTCAGCAGGCCTTCGCTGATTGGAATAAAGTCACACTGTACCGCGAAGGAACGTTGCTTTGGGGCTTGGAACCATAAATCATTCCAGAGAGGAAGCGTGCGAGAAGATGAAACTAAAATCCATTAAAAAGCCTGTATCCGCAATATTATCTGCCATTCTAGTAGTCTCTCTTTCAACCAGTATATTTAATTATAAACCCGCAACAGCTAAGGCTGCTTCGGTGGAAGAAACGCGTTTTCTACAAATGTATGCCCAGCTAAAAAACCCGGCGAACGGTTATTTCTCGGCTGAAGGCATTCCCTATCACTCCGTGGAGACTTTGCTCAGTGAAGCGCCCAATTATGGGCATATGACTACCTCAGAGGCATACAGCTATTGGATGTGGCTTGAAGTGCTGTATGGCTATAATACCGGGGACTGGACCAAGCTGGAATCTGCCTGGGATAATATGGAGAAATACATCATTCCGATCAATGAAGGCGATGGTGTGCAGGAACAGCCGACCATGAGCAATTACAACCCGAACAGCCCGGCAACCTATGCATCGGAGTTCGGGCAGCCGGATCAGTATCCAAGTCCGCTGAACGGCAAATATGCGGCAGGAAAAGACCCGATTGATTCCGAGCTGAAGTCCACCTATGGCAACAACCAGACCTATCTAATGCACTGGCTGGTAGATGTGGACAACTGGTATGGTTTTGGTAACCTGTTGAATCCTACGCATACAGCCTCTTACGTGAATACGTTCCAACGGGGCGTGCAGGAGTCTGTGTGGGAGGCTGTATCTCATCCTTCCCAGGATAACAAAACGTTTGGCAAAGCAAATGAAGGCTTCATGAGCCTATTCACCAAAGAAAGCAATGTGCCTGCCGCACAGTGGCGGTATACCAACGCTACAGATGCCGACGCGCGTGCTTTACAGGCTATGTATTGGGCCAAGGAATTGGGCTATACCAATACCGTATATTTAAACAAAGCCAAGAAAATGGGCGACTATCTGCGGTATGGTATGTATGACAAGTATTTCCAAAAAGTCGGCAGTGCAGCTGACGGGACGCCTGAAGCCGGAACCGGGAAGGATTCCAATCAATATTTGCTGGCCTGGTATACCGCATGGGGCGGTGGAATTGGCTCAGGCGGAGACTGGGCCTGGAGAATTGGCGCCAGCCACTCCCATCAAGGCTACCAGAACGTTGTCGCTGCGTACGCTCTTTCGAACCCAGACGGCGGTCTGATTCCGGCTTCGGCAACGGCGGGACAGGATTGGGACAAATCATTAACACGCCAGCTTGAGTTCTATAACTGGCTGCAATCGTCAGAAGGCGCCATTGCGGGCGGAGCCACCAACAGCTATAACGGCTCATACAGCGCCTACCCTGCTGGCACAAGCACCTTCTATGGCATGGCCTATGATGAAGCTCCGGTCTATCATGATCCTCCATCCAACAATTGGTTCGGCATGCAGACATGGAGTGTAGAGCGCGTAGCTGAGCTGTATTACATTCTGGCTTCCAGCGGAGACACCACCTCGAACAACTTCAAAATGGCCAAAAAGGTCATAGAGAATTGGATTGATTGGTCTTCGGATTATGCCTTTGCCGGCAGCCGTCCGGTCACAGATTCCGAGGGCTACTATTTGAACAGTCAAGGACAACGGATTTTAGGTGGAAATAATCCGCAAGTGGCTACAGTATCTGCACCCGGCGAGTTCTGGATTCCGGGCAATGTCGAATGGCAGGGACAGCCGAATACTTGGAATGGCTTCAGTACGTTCACAGGCAACAGCAATTTGAAGGCTGTCACCAAAAATCCGGGCCAGGATACCGGAGTTCTGGGCAGCTACATTAAAGCGCTTACCTTCTTTGCCGCTGGGAACAAGGCAGAGCACGGCAGCTATACTGCTCTTGGCGGAACAGCCTCACAGTTAGCCAAATCCCTGCTGGATTCGGCATGGGGCTACAATGATGGCTTAGGTATTGCCACAGCAGAGAAGCGTGAGGATTATTTCCGTTACTTCACCAAAGAAGTGTATTTCCCTACTGGCTGGACGGGTACCTTTGGTCAAGGAAATACAATACCAGGCAATTCTGTAATCGCTTCCGACCCGGCAAAGGGAGGAAACGGAGTATACGCAAGCTATACTGATATTCTTCCGAATATCAAAAATGATTCTAAGTGGAATTATCTGGAGGGAATATACAACAGCTCCTATAATAAAGCCACCAAGACTTGGGACAATGGAGCTCCTGAATTCACCTACCACCGTTTTTGGTCACAGGTGGATATGGCTACAGCCTATGCTGAATATGATCGGTTGATCAACAAAGGCGCAGGGCCTGTACCAACGGCTACACCGACTGCTACAGCTACACCAACAACCACACCAACAACCACACCAACAGCTACACCGACAGCTACACCTACAGCTACGCCAACAACTACGCCAACAACTACACCAACGGCTACAGCTACGCCCACGGCTACACCAACAGCTACACCGACAGTGGGGAATTTGGTGGTTCAATACCGTACAACGGATAATAACGCCACAGACTCGCAGTTCCGTCCACATCTAAGGATTGTGAATGACGGAACCACAGCGGTAGACCTAACCAAAGTGAAACTCCGTTATTATTACACGATTGATGGGGAGAAGGATCAACAATTCAATGTGGATTATGCCACGCTTGGCAGCGGCAATGTGCTTGGTAGCTTTGTGAAGCTAACTCCTTCCGTAGCGCGGGCCGACTACTACGTTGAGATCTCCTTCGCTGCGGGTGCTGGCAGTTTGGCTCCAGGAGCCAATACTGGAGAAATTCAACTGCGTATCAACAAAACCGACTGGAGCAATTACAATGAGGTTGGAGACTATTCTTATGATCCGGCCAAGACTTCTTACACCGACTGGACCAAAGTGCCGCTGTACTTGAACGGCGTATTGGCCTGGGGACTGGAGCCTTAAGAGCACAGCGATTTTGAGATGTGAATGTGATTGACCGGCATTGACGGTGAGGTGCATCCCTTAGAACACGTCGGATTAAACCCCTGTTTTATCCGATAAAATCTAGGGGGTGCATTATTAATTTTTTCAAGCTGGTGAATCCTATCTATAAATGTTCTACAAATTCATTGATTCGATGGTTATATTCGCTCCAAAGGTAGTCACTATTCTCAATGATCATTTTAGGAACTTCCCATTGGTCAATGACTGTATGGACAACATCTAATGACCTCATCAGGTCCGTTCAAACTTTTCTGAACAAATTCACTAAATCTGGAAGACAATAAATAAATGAACAGGTCTGTAGCTGCTGGCAATCATTCAATAATCCTGCTTGCGGTAGTAGTTAGTTAAAAACTCTGAACCGCACCCAAGGAGGTCATAGCGTAAAAAGAGCATCCATAGCCGTATGGATGGCTATGGATGCTCTTCGTTTGTTAATCTTCTGTTTCTTAGTTTATTAAGAGTGGGGAAGCGGAACATCAAAGTTTTCCTCTGTTTTTAAGAAATTAGCTTCCATGAGCCGAATTAGAGGCAGTAATTCATGTTAATTTACCTATATAACTTTAGAAGCATCTTCTACTAGCATAACATCAATGTTTATGTTAATATTACCCAATTTATTAAATCCGGGAAGTGAAGCTATAGGTCCCCGAGCCGATGTGGAAGGCTGCTTCCTCATGGATTCCAGCTGCCGCCGTGGGGTTCGGCTGAGCCAGCGCATTGCCCACCCCCTCTACTCTGACACCACTGCCTGGGAGGTATACCGTTGCCGTTGTATTAGCCGGAATATGCACAGTGAGCTGGAATTCTCCGTCGTCCGCTAGCTGCCACTCTACCTGCAAGCTTCCATACAGGCTTTCGTAACCTGCTTTGACCGAGGTGATCTGCCCGCCCGGCTGCGGACGGATGATGGAATGTTTGAATCCAGGCTGCTGCGGATCAGTCTCCAGGCCCGCCATATAGCGGAACATCCACTCTCCCACAGAACCAAGGGAATAGTGATTGAAGGAATTCATGTCCGGCGTCTGAAAGCCGTTCTCCTCGGTCCACCCATCCCAGCGTTCCCAAATCGTTGTTGCTCCATGTTTGATCGAGTACATCCAGGATGGGAATTCTTCCTGCGTTAATAGTGAATAGGCTACATCCAATTGTCCATGGTCAGTCAAAGCAGGCAGCAGATATCCTACGCCGAGAAAACCTGTCGACAGCCGATTTCCACGGGCTTTAATATCCTCGACCAGATGCTGGACAGCCAATGTCTGCTGATCCGGTGTTAAGAGACCAAATTGCAGTGCAAGTACATACACAGTTTGAGTATTCCCTTGAACACGGCCATCCTCAGCCACAAATGCAGCCCGGAAAGCTTCAGCAATTCCAGCGAACAAAGTCTCAAAACGCTGCTGATCCTCGCGCTTGCCCAGCACCTCTGAAATAGAGGCCAGCAGCTTCGTACTGTAAGCAAAATAAGCAGTAGCCAGCACATCATTTGGTGTATCGGCACCGATAGACAACCAGTCGCCATAGTTGGCATAATCCGGCCGCACCAGCTCATCCGTCATCGACTCCAAGTACTCTACCCAGCGAACCATAGCGTCATAATGAGTTTCCAGAACTCGGACATCTCCGTACATCAGGTATAACGTCCATGGAATTACGACACCCGCGTCCCCCCAGCCCGCATTATCGGGAGCGAACCAGTCGAGCCGTGTGCTCCACATCTTGTAGCGCATCCAGCCAGCATCTGGTGCCACGTCCGTAAATGCACCGGAAGGCTGCTGGGCATCAATCATGTCCCACATAAATTTATTGAAGAAGCGGGATACATCCATATTGTAAGAAGCCGTGCGGGCAAAAATCTGTGCATCCCCCGTCCAGCCTAGCCGTTCATCCCGTTGTGGACAGTCCGTCGGCACGGACAAAAAGTTACCGCGCTGCCCCCAGGTAATGTTGGAGTACAGCTGATTGACCATGGGATCAGAGGTTTCGAGGCTGCCCGATACCGAGGTATCCGAATGAATCACCTTGCCGGTAATCGTATCCAGATCAGGCTCTCCCGGGTACCCAATCAACTCCACATAGCGGAATCCGTGAAAAGTGAAATGAGGCTCGTACCGCTCCTCACCTTCACCCTTCAAAATATAATGCTCCTGCTGCACCGCCACCCGTAAGTTATCAAGATACATGCTGCCATCGGTATTCAGCATCTCTGCGTGGCTAAGTGTAATTTGTGTCCCGCGTTCACCCTTGACCTTAACCTCTGACCAGCCAACCATATTCTGGCCCATATCATAAATATAGGTTCCGGCTTCGGTCTTGCGCAGGCTTAACGGTCGCATCGTCTTCGTAATCCGGATTGGCGGTTCCATGGACGCTACCAGCAGTCCGTTATAGCCCGGCCGGATGTCCGGCAGCTCCCAAGCGGAATCATCATAGCCCGCCCGATCCCAGCCCGGCAGCTCCTGAGTCGCATCATATTTCTCGCCCAGAATCATATCGGAATAATGGATAGGGCCTCTGGTTGTTTTCCAGCTACCGTCAGTGATAATCCGCTCTTTCGTACCATCCTCGTACTCTACAGACATTTGCAGAAAAAGAAAGGGCCGCTCGCCGTATATCTTGTCGGATATGAATCCAACCGTTCCGGCATACCAGCCTTCGCCCAAAATAACTCCAAAAGCATTATTCCCTTGTTTCACTTTGTCCGTAACATTATAGGCCTGAACCTGAACCCGTTTATCGTAATCCGTCCAGCCTGGGGTAAACAGGTCACCAACCTTATCTCCGTTAACTCGCAGATTGTATAGTCCGAGCGCTGTGGCATAGACCACCGCCCGCTTTACCTTAGAGCCCAATGTAAAATCCTTGCGAAAAAATGGCGATGGCTGCATTTTTAGATCCGGCTCGGCTTTGCGGCCAATCCATTTGGCCTTCCAGCCGGTACGGGCCAGGATGCCCATACTCCACAGTGCCGGCTCACTCCAAGCCGATATCACATGCTGTTCATCCCACACCCGGACTTTCCAATAATAGGTGCTTTCCGCCTGAAGGGCCGCTCCTTCATAGACAATATGGGTGGAATGGCTACTATCTGTCTTGCCGCTGTCCCACATATCTCCTTCATCTTGATCCAGCCCCTCCTCAGTGGCAGCCACCAGAATCTGATATGCAGTCTGCATAGCGGCAGACGCCTCTGATTCCAGCTTCCAGAACAGGCGCGGATGTTGCACGTCGAGTCCTAGCGGATTGTCCAAATATTCAGTCCTGCAGCCTATAACCGAAATTGTCATTACAAGTTCCTCCATTATTCAGCTCAACTCTAGATTACTCTAGATAAGTTGAACTTAAGATTTCCCTAAACCGGCTTTACTCGTAACTGCGGTGAATGTTTGGACCTCCGGCCGCTGTTGTCTCCAGATTTCTTGATTTATACCGCTGTTTGCAGATGAAATCCGGAGACAAAGGCGGTCGCTAACGCTCCTTCAGTTCCAAAATTCCCCTTCGTTCCGTTCGCCTGTTCTTATGTTTTTTAGTTCATCTAATAAAGAAAGTTCTTTAAGTAGTTAGCTTTTCCCTCTGCAGCGCACCTTCCACCGCCAGCGTTCCAGCTACTGCCGACAGCCAGCCACGGCGAAGCTTGAAGCGTTGTTCCTCACCCATCGAGGGTGAATACGTTCTGCTCTTCCGATACAAGGCTTCAAGTTCCTCCCGTCGCCAAAAACCAAGCGCCAAGCCGCCGATATAAGCAGAGCCAAGCGCTGACAGTTCTACTGCTTCTGGACAGGCCACCGGGGCCCGCAGCAGATCTGCCTGCAGCTGCATCAGCAAGCCGTTCGTTGTCGCTCCGCCGTCCACACGCAGCTCCTCCAGCTTGATCCCCGTTTCTTGTTCCAATAGGGCAACAGCATCCGTAACCTGATGAGCTATGCTCTCTAATGCCGCCCGCATAATTTCCCTCCGCCCAGAACTGCGGTTCAGGCCAACTATGGCTGCTCTGGCGCTGGGATTCCAATAAGGAGCCCCCAAGCCTACAAAGGCAGGAATCAAGTACACACCGCCAGTGTCATTGATTAACGCCGTTTCGCGTTCCAGCTCCTCATAAGTCTCAAATAAACCCATCTGATCCTTGACCCAATTCAGAGCATCTCCTGTAGAATGAATAATGGCTTCAAACGCGTATTCCACTTTGTTCCCGATACCCCAGGCAATAGCCGTCACCAGACCATTTGCCGCCTTCGGCGGATTCGTTCCAGCATATAGCATGACGGAGGTTCCTGTGCCATAAGTGCCTTTAGCCATCCCAGGGCGGATGCATTGCTGGCCGAACAGAGCAGCTTGCGAATCACCAATAACTCCTGTAATCGGCAGCTGCAGCGGGTGTAAGTCCGGGTCTGCAATCACTCCGTATATTTGGTCGCTTGCTTGCACCTGCGGCAGTATGCTCAGAGGAACACCGAACACCCCGGCTAGCTCCTCATCCCATTCCAGCGTATGAATATTGAACAACTGGGTTCGACTGGCATTGGTGAAATCGGTGGCATGGACCTGGCCGCCCGTCAGCTTCCAGATCAGCCAGGCATCCATATTCCCGGCCAGAATTCTGTTTCGGTTCAATGAACCCGCTTGATGCTCCAACAGCCACTTCCATTTCCCGGCGGAAAAGTAAGGATCGAGCAGCAGGCCTGTCTTCTCACGAATCCGCTCCTCCCAGCCTTCACGCTTCAGCCGCTCACAGGTGTCGATGGTCCGGCGGCATTGCCAGACGATCGCATTGCCTAACGGCAGACCGCTTTCACGGTCCCAGAGCAGTGCCGTTTCCCGCTGATTCGTAAGCGTTAATCCGGCAATCTCAGAAGCCTTCACACCGGAGTCTGCCACAACATGCTTAATGGCGGCTTTGACATTGTCGTAAATCTCCAGCGGATCATGCTCCACCCAGCCATCCTGCGGATAAATTTGCCGGTGTGCGACGGCATAACGATAGATAATGCTGCCGCTGCGGTCTGTCAGCAGGGCTTTGGTACCCGTAGTGCTCTGATCTACTGTCAGTATATACAGGGGGGCCGCAGAGGCTGTTTCCGTCATCCCGTCGTCACCCGTCCTTGTACAATAGTCTTGGCGATCTGGGTTATATTCTCAGCAGTTATGCCGTAATGCTGGAAGATCTCCGCGGTCTTGCCGGCAATAGCCGGCTCATCCGGTATTCCCAGAATGCGCACAGGAACGGGCGCTCCACCTGCAGTAACCTCTGCTACCGCTGCTCCGAGACCCCCGAATATACTATGCTCCTCTACTGTAATGATAGCTCCGGTCTCCCGAGCTGCAGCCAGCACCGCATCGTTATCTAGCGGCTTAATGGTATGCATGTTCAGTACTCTAACGTGGATGCCCTGCTGCGCCAATAAATCAGCAGCATCCAATGCGAACCGTACGGTTTCGCCAGCGGCAATAATCGTTAATTCATTACCTTCACGCATCCGCACAGCTTTGCCAATCTCAAACTCGTAATCATCCGATTCATACACATCCTCCACCGCATTGCGGCCGATACGGACGTATACGCCTCCTTTATGCTGAACGAGCGCTTCTGTCATTTTTTTGGTTTCATGCCGGTCCGCGGGCACTATTACCGTTAATCCTGGAATCGCCCGCGTCACTGCGAAATCCTGCAGGGAATGATGCGACATGCCCAAGGCTCCATAGCTGACCCCGCCACTGATGCCAATCAGCTTCACATTCGTATTCGAGTAAGCCACATCTACCTTTACCTGCTCAATACTGCGCATACTCAGGAAGCAGGCGGGCGACGCGACGAAGGGGATTTTACCACTATGGGCCAGTCCGGCTGCTATCCCTACGATATTCTGCTCGGCAATGCCAGTCTCCACAAATTGCTCAGGGTAAGCCTTGGCAAAAGGTGCCAGAGCCGCTGATCCCCGCGAATCACTGGTTAGGACCATGATGTCCTTATCCGTCTTTGCCAGTTCTAGTAAGCTTTCGCATAAAGCCTGTCTGTTAGGAATGGTATTTTTCATGAATGGACACTCCCTTCCTGTTCGGGTGCACCGAGAGATTTCAGTGAGGCCTGAAGCTCCGCGAGCGCTTGCTCTAATTGTTGGTCGTTCAACACATGATGATGCCATTCCACTTTATTCTCGGCAAAAGATACACCCTTGCCCTTAATCGTATTGGCCAACACCAAAGTTGGTTTGCCGGGAACCTGCGGTGCCGAGTCAAACGCGTGGATAAGCGCCCCGAAATCATGACCGTCAATCTCCACTACATCCCAGCCAAAAGCCTCCCACTTGCGGTCCAACGGCTCCGAACCCATAACATCCTCTGTGCTCCCGCTAATCTGCAGGCCATTGCGGTCAATGATGGCTACGAGATTGTCGAGCTTATAATGAGCTCCGGCCATCGCGCCTTCCCATACCGAACCTTCCGCTTGTTCTCCGTCTCCCATGAGACAGAATACACGGTAATTCAGGCCATCGCGCTTCGCAGCCAGCGCCATACCTACAGAAATCGGCAGCCCATGTCCAAGTGCTCCGGTGTTCATCTCGATCCCCGGCACCTTATTGTTCGGATGCCCGATCAGCCGGGTACCGAACTCACTGTACGTTTCCAGCTCCTCCTTCGGGAAGTAACCCAGATCGGCCAGTACCGCCCAGAGCGATTCCACGGAATGTCCTTTGCTGGCAATGAAGCGGTCACGCTCTACCCATTTGGGGTTCTGCGGATCATGCTTCATCGTGTGATAATATAAGGCGGTCAAAATATCCGTATTGCTCAGCGAACCTCCGGTATGCCCTGTTTGCGCACGGTGAATTAATTTCAATAGCGTCATGCGGATCTCTACAGCCTTGCGGCGCAGTCTCGTGATTTCAGTGACTTCCGTAATCTCTGTCATTTCGCTCCACTCCCTCTCAACCAGGCACGGATTTCCTCTTCTGTTGGATCAACAGGATCGGGGGACAGTCCCGGAATATAATTACAAGCTTCATACAGAACAGGAATAACATTGGCATGAATACCTACGGAATGATGGACATAAGGGCCTTTAACCAGCTTTTCTTCCCACAGCGGCCAATCGTTCACTTCCACCCATACATAAGAACCCCGGGTAAATGGCCCCTCTACACCTTTTGCTTTGCCAAGAAATAAAGAATACTCGCCATGATCTCCGTCAAAACGGGCCAGCGTCATCTCCCCGCCGCGTATCTCTCCCTCATGAGTGCCTGGAGCATGATCGTCGAACAGAAAATGTCTGCGCATCTTCGGTTTATCCTCGATAGATAGAGATACCGGGAAGTTGCCGCAATGGAACAACAGCTCGGCATTGTCATTCGCCGGATGGCGAATCGTCAGATCAGCAAAGAAGGTTGGCGCTTGATTCATCGCTGCAGCTTGCACCATGATCGAGGTGATCGCTCCATGAATATCGGTCTCGCAGGTCACCGGAATCTGTTCATCGGTCAGAATGGCATTCGCGAGGCAAGGCATGATGCCTATACTCTCCTGTAAAGCCGACCAGCATTGAATCGCAATTGCTGTACTGCCCGAATCCACCGCGTATTTCTTCATCGCCACCTTCAGTGCGGCCACACGTATAATGGCATCTTCCGTAATTTCGCTCGTATCCAGCTTCTCGCGGATATAAGCAATCGTCTCCTGCAGCTCCGGACTGTTCTTCTTCTCCTGCTGCTTGGCGGCCCGTGTAATATCAATCAGTGTAATAGGATATAATTCAATCCCGAATCGCTCCAGCAATTCCCCTTCGTTGCACATCATGGTCCAGAAGGAGGTTGGACGGGGTCCAATCTGCAGAATACGCAGAGAGCGGAATTGACGAACGACATTAGCCGCGGCAACAAAATTGGTGAAACCCCTTTCAAAAACAGGATCATCCACCCGACAGTTCGTCACATAAGTGAAAGGAACGTTAAAGCGGCGCAGCACCTTGCCTGTTGCGAACAATCCGCACTGTGTATCGCGCAGCCTCATTCCATCCTCCAGCGGCGCTTCGTCTCGCGGTCCCCATAGCAGAATCGGCTTGCCCAGCGCTTTGGCAACACGGGCGACCGTATCCTCTGTTCCGAAATTGCAGTGAGGGAAGAAGACGGCATCCACCTTTTCCTGCTGGAAACGTTCGATGATGGCATCAGCTCCGATATTATCGTCGTATAGCAGCCCTTCTTCGTTCAGTCCTTCAAGGTCAACAATCTCGATAGGAAGTCCGAAGGATTCAATCTTTTCGCGGATCGTTACTTTGTAGCGGAAGGCATCCTCTGCGCTAAATGTGAACCGACGTGTCGGAGCGTAACCGAGCTTTAACTTCCTCATTATTAATTCCTCCGTGCAATATAGTTAGAGAGAGGATCAACAGGCTGCTGAACGGCAACAGAAACTTAACTAAATATATAATTAATTAAACTAAACTTTATCGATGTCGTTCAGTGATTTCCCTCTTGAGACCCATAATATCACCAGAGTTTAGCTCCGTCAATTGATTTTAGAGATTTTTTTAGTTGATTATAACTTAACAAACAAATATATTAAGTTTACATCAAACTACAGATAAGCTTGATTTCCACTTAAGTTTAGTAGTAAAATTAACTTGTTTACAGGAATTTTGATGAACGAATGGAGAATCAACCCATGAGGATGGAAGATATTGCGAAGATAGCGAATGTATCCAAAGCGGCAGTCTCCTTGGCCTTAAACGGCAAACCGGGAATCGGCTCCGAGACGCGTGACCGGATTCTGCGTATTGCCAAGGATGCGGGGTATGCCGCCCGGGTTAAACCTGCTGCTCCGGCTAAACAAGCAAAGACGTTGCTTTTTCTGGCCTTCACCAATTCGGGGATTGTACTGGAGGACTACTATCAGCAGCCCTTTTTCCGTGAATTGATTCAACATACAGAGGAGCGGGCTCGCTCTAAGGGATATTCCATGCTTTTCTCCTCTGTAGATATGGAATTCTTCGAGCGTGATATCGAGCTGATCGCTGATGAGAATTCCGGCAACGGTGTGATCCTGCTCGGCACCAATCTTAGCCGGGAGCAAATCGCCACCATTGCGGCGAAAATGCCAAATATCGTGGTGCTCGACACCTTGTATGAGACACTCCCGATTCATTTTGTCGAAATTAATAACGTAATGGGCGCTCACCAGGCAGCTACTCACCTGCACGACATTGGCCATCGCGAGATCGGTTACGTTGCCTCTTCCGTGCGGATTCATAACTTTGATTCACGCAAACGCGGCTTCAAGCGTACCTTGAAGGACTTAAATGTAGACCTGCCGGACTCACGTGTGTTTACAGTTTCCCCTACCGTCCTTTCGGTACAGGAGTCCTTTAAGGAGCAGCTGTCTGTGTACAAGCAGGCTACTGGCGGTTACCCGACAGCACTATTCTGCGAGAACGACTATATCGCCATCAGTGTGATGAAGACGCTGGCGGAGCTTGGGCTGAGTGTCCCTGAGGATGTCTCTGTCATCGGCTTTGATAACATTCGCGAATCCATCGTTGTCTCCCCCGAGCTGACCACCATTCATGTGGAAAAAGAACTATTAGCCCGGACCGCGGTAGACTTACTCGTAGACTCCATTAGCGAGAACAGCCGCACCAGCGTGAAGACGGTGGTGGATACCGTCTTCACGGAGCGGCTGTCCTGCGCAGCACCTGCGGCTGTGATTGCAGCCGAATAGAACGTATAACGAATACATTGCACAACAATAAAGCCACGATAACCTTTAGAGGTTTCGTGGCTTTTTTCAACCTTTAATCTATATAAGTTGAACTGATGAAAGCTTGTCCAAAGGGAAACGGGGCAGTCAGAGGGATCATTCGGATGAATTGGAACTATATATTGGTTGTGAACAGAAAATCCCGGTTAATTCCTGTATTTTTTACAACATTCCTCTCGAAAAAAGCTGGATAAAGTTAAATTATTGGAGGAAATACGACATTTCGGTTCAAAAAAGAGTCCATGGCTAGTGAAAGTTGGATTTCATACAACAAGGACTGACTGTGGAGTAGACATAACAACTGTTGTTGTATTTTATCCAACATTTCCACAGGTGAGTGAGTCTATGTTTTCAATTGAACGATGCTAAGCAGCTTATAGATGAGATTATTGAAATCCCCCGATATCGATCTTCAATAATCTTTGCATGAGGCTCTAAATCGAGAGATCAAAAGTTCAACTTATATAGAAATGGAAATTAGATAATATATACTTATTACTTAACTCAGCGGGTTCGATTATAAAGGGAGGATTTCCCTCTATATCTAACTGTGAATCTCTATTTTTGAAAGAAGGCCAAAAATATACTGGTTTAGTGATCATCTTTTGAGTCTTTGCACAGCGTGGGAAAGAGCCGACCCCTCTACCCAAACCGGCTGCATCGTGATCGCGAACGAACGCTTCACTGCCTTCAGCAGATAAGGCTCCAGCGTTGGCGCATAACCACAGCTATGATTGCCGATCCCGCTTTGGACAGCATCCAGCTTCACAATCGTGCGGTTCAGCCGCTTCAGCTTATGCACATGGGTGGCAGTGGACATATCCTGTGTCGAATAATGATGAGCGCTTATATCAAATAAGGCCTCACTTGTAAACCTCAGCCCGTTCCCCTGTTTATCACTGAGCACTCCCCAGCGGGTATCCGTTTTGTTGCCATTTTCCTGCGGCTTGATGTAGGGAACGAACTGCTCCTGCACCAACCCGCTGTAAATGCCCAGCTTCCCGCTCTCCTTGCGATCGGAGTAGCACTCATGAGGCCCACGCCCGCACCAAGACATCGTTGTGAAACTCTCCGGCATGGATAGCTCCACTCCAAAGCGCGGCAAGGACGGCAGCTCCTTCAGCGGTTCGAAGTCAATTTGCAAATGGATAGTACCGTTAATTGACAGGGTGTAGACCATTGTTGAACGACACACCAAAGTGTCTCCCCTAGCACCCATCATTTGATGGACCGAGATACGACAGCCCTGACCGCCCAAATCCTGAACGGACACTTCCCTCACATCCGTATAAAGACGATCGTAGCCCGCCTTTACCCACTCTTTTACCAAATGAACATCGTTATCCACGGGAGCGCGCCATAAATTCACTTTCGGACTGGAAGCCACGAGGCTAACCCCTTTATGTTCCCACTCCGCCAGCATCCCTGACTCTTTATTAACAATCATCCAAAAGTCGCTCCCCCTCACGGTAATCGCCGTTTGGGATTCCTCCACCTGTAAGCGGGATTCGACGGATTCGACCGATTGAGTAGGTTCGAAAGCTACAGTATTCCCCAACAGCAGATCAGCCCAGGCTATTTCATGCCCGGCCTCTGCCCAGAGTGTAGCACTGCGCAAGGTGAAGGCCACATGCAGCCAATGCTCGCCTGGTTCATTCAGCATAGCCTTGTTCAGCGGGATCGGCATCTGCACACACTCCCCGGCTGGAGTATGAAGAACAGGCAGATCTCCTGTATCTACAATTACACCGTCCCGGAACAGCTGCCATTCGCCGCGCAAATGGGCCAGAGTAAGGAAATCGTAGCGGTTATGGATCTCCATGAATGTAGTACCCTTGTCTATCATCTTGATTGTGAGCGGCTCAATCACTTTCTTATATTCCAGCAGCGCAGCCTTTGGCGTACTGTCGGGAAATAGCAGACCGTCGAGACAGAAGGTCCCGCCATGCGGCTCCTCACCAAAATCTCCGCCGTAAGCATATCTTTCCGTTCCGTCTTCCTCCTCTCTAAGAATGGCCAGATCTCTCCACTCCCAGATCAGTCCACCCAGCAATCGCGGATAGGTATAAATCGCCTCCCAATATTCTTGCAGATTACCCGTCGAGTTGCCCATCGCGTGACCGAACTCGCACATCAAATAGGGACGGTGATCCTGCTTCTGACCCTCCGCGATCAGCATCTCTACAGAAGGGTACATCGAGCTGACAATATCTACGATTTCAGCATCATAAGCCCGTTCATAATGAACTGGACGGGTCGGATCAGCCGTCCGCACCCACTCCGCCATGGCGTCATGATTCGGCCCATAGCCGGATTCATTGCCGAGGGACCAGACAATCACGCAGGGATGGTTCTTATCCCGTTCCACCATTCGCCGCGCGCGGTCAATATAGGCTTCACGCCAGTCGGGATGCTTGGAGAGAAAGCTTTCGGCCGCCCCGCGTGCGAAGCCGGGAATCTCCTGATTCACCCGCTCGCCGGTCAGCGCGAAGCCATGCGTTTCCAGATCGGCCTCATCGATCACATATAAGCCGTAGCGATCACAGAGATCCAGCCAACGGCTGTCGTTCGGATAATGCGAGAGGCGGACTGTGTTGATATTATGCTGCTTCATCCGGATAATATCCTGCTCCATAGCCTCCACAGCAGTTACGAAACCAGACTTAGCATCAAATTCATTTCGGTTCACACCTTTGATGATAATGGGCTGACCGTTGACTAGCATGCGGCCTTCGGCAATGACAAGATCCCGAAAGCCTACGGCGATCCTGTATACCTCTAATATTTTCTTCTCACTGTCATTAACGGTTAGCAATAAGGAGTACAGATAGGGAGTTTCCGCTGTCCATAGACTGGGGGCATAGATGTTCTCTTTGATTACAATATTGATTTCACTCTGTAGCTCCGGCTGCAAGGCTTGTTCATACTCCCGCGCAAAAACAGTCTCGCCTGCCTCGTCTAATAAGACCGCCCGAAGATAGCATGGTTCTTCTATCTGCGCCCCCCTGTTCGCCACACTAATGACGGTCTCCAGCACACCTACGGTATAATTCTCCAGCAGCACTGTCTTCACCGCGGCATCTCTTATGCCAACTACCGGATGTGCCAGCAGGTATACATCACGAAAAATCCCGCTAAGCCGCCACTTATCCTGACTCTCCAGATAACTCCCCGAGCACCATTGATAAACCTCAACGGCCAATAGATTCGTTCCCGGCTGCAGCAGGTCCGTCACTCTGAATTCAGAAGTATAGTGGCTTCCTTCGCTGTAGCCCGCAAGCTGTCCGTTCACCCACACTTGAAATGCGGAATCTACTCCTTCGAATACCAGACTAATATTCTTGCCAGCCCAGCTCTCAATAATCTGAAACTCTGTCCGGTAGCAGCCTGTAGGATTCAAATGAGGGATATGCGGCGGATCTACGGGAAAAGGATACGGGCAGCTGCTATAATGCGGCTGTCCATATCCGTGTAGTTGCCAGTTGGATGGGACCGGTATTCGGTCCCATTGTTCAGCAGCGAAATCCGGCTGCTGGAAGCCCTGCGGCACACTGCCCGGTGCTGGCGCATAATAGAAGCTCCACTCTCCGTTTAACAATTGATAGAAGGGCGATTGTTCTCTTTTGTCGATGATAGCGCTTTCTATATTCTCGAACGGAATCATGTCGGCCCGCGGCAACTCACGGCTGATTCCTAATATACTTAAATCTTCCCATACAGGAAGCGACTCTGTACCTATTGTCATTTCACTACTCTCCTCCGCCAAAATGAACTAAAGACACACGGTGCCTTATTGTTAATCATAGTGAAGAAGCGCAGCTAACGGCATTAATAAAACCGACTCCTTATGTTGAAAAAACCCTTGCGGGTTGTTTACCTCACACCCACACCGCCCCGCTTGAACATTTGGTTATTAATATCGAAAACTACTTGCCGGGCAGTTGGATGCCGCGCCAGCCGCTTACATCGCATTGGCCATATTCATTATGACCCACAGCAACCACCGTGCCATCCGATTTAAGACCGACGGTATGGGCACAACCCGCCGCAATCGCCACAATATCGCGCCAATTACTTACATCACATTGGCCATACTCATTCCAACCCACAGCCGCCACTGTGCCGTCCGACTTAAGACCAATGGTATGATTACTACCCACCGCTATTGCCATAATACCGCGCCAGCCGCTTACATCGCATTGGCCATGTTTATTCAAACCCACAGCCGTCACTGTACCGTTCGATTTAAGACCGATGGTATGAAGATAACCCGCCCCGACCGCCACCATATCGCACCAACTGCTTACATTGCATTGGCGATACCGATTATTACCTACAGCCGTCACCGTGCCGTCCATTTTAAGACCGATGGTATGCCAGTCACCCGCCCCGACCGCCACCATATCACGCCAGCCGCTCACATTGCATTCACCTTCATTATTTCGGCCCACTGCTACCACCGTGCCATCCGATTTAAGCCCAAGGGTATGACGCCAACCCGCAGCAATCGCTACAATATCGCGCCAGTCATTTACATCGCATTGGTCATGCTTATTCCAACCCACAGCCACCACTGTACTGTCGGATTTAAGCCCGATGGTATGCGCATTCCCTGTGTTCGTCGCCATATGAACATTACCAGCCGCCACCGCCACAATATCGTACCAGCCGCTTACATCACATTGACCAGATTTATTATCACCCACAGCCGTTAACGTACCGTCAGATTTAAGCCCGACGGTATGACGATGACCTGCCGCTATGGTATCTTTTGGCCAGCGTTTCACCTTTAACGCCGCTTCTTTCGGAGATGCGAAATCCATATCTTACCTCCTCGCATTCTTTTCTTTCCATTCGCTCCTATTTGATCATACAGCATTCATGCAGGACCTTGTTTCATAGTGTTGGAACGCTTTCCGCAATCGACCAAAACAGAAGGGGCTGTCCCATAAACCACGAAATGGCTGCTTGGGGCAGCTCTTTTGTTGGAGTCAGATAGACGATTTCGCTTGTGAGGACGCTCCGCGAACGGACCGTTGTTCCAATCGCTGTGGTCTCCAGATTTTTTTCATTCCCCTTAGCGGTGAAAATCCGGAGACCAAGGCGAACGCTATCGCTTTTCCACAATCGTTCCGTCCGCTCCGCTGTTAAGCGGGAATCGTATCTACAATCCTTCTAAAAATCATAAAAAAAAGATACCTTTCTTTGGTAAAATGGAAGTGCGACCAACCATTTTAAATCAAGGAGAGGTTTCTTTTGTACATCCAATCTACCATGGACCAACTTTGCTTGCCAATGGATTTAGAGGACGACATTCCAGAAAATCATCTCGTTCGTGTCGTCAATACCGCCGTTAACCGGCTGAACAACCGGGGCTTCCGGCGATTTCTGCTTCGCGGCATGGAGAAAGTGACGCTTGAGGTCGGGTGGCTTTCGCTTGCTCACAATCTGCTGAAGCAAGCAACCAATGACCAAAAACGCAAAGCAGCGATTCCCCAATAACAGGTGAATCGCTGCTTTGCTTGCTTTTTATGGTTTTAAGAATAATGAGAACTGTCTCCTGTCATAAAAATCTACTTATGGGACAGCCCCATTTTAGCTTTTGTAATTTTGAAATAAGAACGGTTGTCTTAACTCCTCATCTTAATTCCTAAACTGAAAGCGACTAAGAAGAACTTCACCTGTAAAGACCAGATAGACATTGGTAGTCGTGGCATTAATAGTAGCTTCAGCTACCAAGCTTGCCCACTGCTGCTGTACTCCACCCGATGGTACATTCACTGTTCCTGCCAATTCTCCAGCAGGACTCTCCGTTCTGATCTCGATGCTGCCACCTTTAACCGAGGATACCCACGCCTCAAATCCCACTGCACCTTTATCCAAAAGCACATCATTGAACGCGATCCAAGCGCCATCCTTAACCGGATGGATAGAAGCTCCCCCTGACTTGCACTCATCCAGATACACGCCTTCATAATCATCGTAGTTCTCTGCTTGGGTACTAACATACAGATTGCGGGCAGGGATAGTCTCGCCATGAACCCTTACCTGCTCGGTAAGCTGAATATCCGCCGAGGAACGACCAACCAAGATGGCATATTCTCCATTCTCAACACAATATTGCTCACGTGTTACATCCCAGAACGCCAGCTCAGCCACCGGTAATGAGAACTCTATCGTTTGTGACTGACCAGCAGCAATATGGACTTTCTCAAAGCCCTTCAGCTGTTTGATCGGACGTTTCACCCGTGAGGCTAAGGCTTGAACATACAACTGAACAACCTCGTCACCATCGACAGCTCCGGTATTCTCAACCTGAACGGAAATATTCAGGGTTCCATCCTGCTCCAGCTTCTTGGAGCTTAAATGCAAGCTGTTGTATGACAGCTGTGCGTAACTCAGCCCGTGGCCGAAGGGATACAGCGGCTCGCCGTCAAAGTACATATAGGTTCTTTTACCCTTGATAATATCGTAATCCAATAGATCCGGCAGCTGCTCTACAGAACGGTACCAGGTCATATTCAGCTTACCAGATGGGCTATAGTCTCCGAACAACACATCGGCTACCGCATTGCCCAGCTCTTGTCCGCTGTGTGAGGTGTATAACACCGCCGGAATATGCTCGTCGATCCACGAGGAGGAAATCGGATAACTGCCGACAATAACTACAACCGTATTAGGGTTAGCTGCATAGACTGCTTTGACCAAGTTCTCCTGCTCCTCCGGCAATACAATATCCGGTCTGTCGATCTCCTCTTTGCCGTTTATCAACGGATGGTTACCCACGAATACCACTGCCACTTCGGCAGCTTTCGCCGCTTCGACTGCGGCTTGCAGACCGTCAACGACGATATTCTTTTTAAAAGAACGGGCATTCACATCAGCAGCCTGATCAGCAACCTGAAGTGTGCCATTGTCTGGATGGATCGAGATTAATTTATCATTCCAGGTCCGCAGAGATACAGTCCCCTCCGCTTCCGGCACCAGATTAATGGATTCCTTCACATACCAGCCATATATTTCATCCGCTGACACGGTAAGCGTCTCCGCCTCACTCAGTGTTACATATTGTCCCCGACTGGTAGATTGCAACGTATGACTTGCCCAGCCCCAGGCGGTATGATGGAACATCTCTCCATGCTCCAACGCTTCATTCACCACAGCCAGCCTTCCATCTTCTCCGGTAATCCCCACTACTTTGCCGTCTGCTGCCGAAGTCAGAATAATTTGGTCTGCCCCACTCGCAAAAACAACCTGCTTGCCCGGCAGCTTCTTGATTACACCTTGCAAAGGTGTTACTCCATAAGCCAATGTTCCAGAATACCAATCTCTGAAGGCTTCATCGCCCAATGGTCCGATTATCGCTACCTTAGACAATTTACTTTTGCTAAGTGGTAAGGTCTCATTGTCATTTTTCAGCATAACGATAGACTCTTTCGCTGCCGCAAGCGAGAGCTTGGCATGCTCTTTACTGAGCACAACGGAATCATCAATTCCAGCATAAGGATTCAATTCTTCAGGATCAAATTCTCCTAGACGGAAGCGGACTCTGAAGGTGTTCGCTAGTGCACGATCCAAATCTGCTTCGCTCAACAGGCCTTGGTCCAAAGCTTCGTGGATCACTTTGATCGTCTCATCCGTCTCTTCAGTTACACTGTCGATCCCGTTCTTGATCGATTCCGCCATCGACTGAGCGAATGACTCATAATAATGGTGATCCTTCACAATCCCGAATAAATCCCCGGCATCGCTGACGATAAATCCATCCATCTCCCATTCGCCTTTGACAATATCCATTACCGCCGGATGGAGAATAACAGGTACCCCATTCACCGAGTTATAGGCGGTCATCATAGATTGAGCACCACCCTCAAGAAAAGCAGGCTTAAAGGCTTCCAGATAATACTCTCTCATATTGCGCGGATCAATGCTGGATGAGCCAACTCCACGGTCAATCTCATTGTTATTGCCCAGAAAATGCTTAAGCGTTGCTACCGCTTTCAAATATACAGGGTGATCACCCTGTATGCCTTGCACCAGTGAAGTACTCAAGCGGCCAGTTAGCTCCGGGTCTTCACCATAAGCTTCCTCTGTTCTGCCCCAGCGTGGATCACGTTCCATATCGACCGTTGGCGCCCATAATGTCAGGCCATTCACCGTCGGATTCTTCTTGTAAAAGGCTCTAGCCTCATCTCCGATGGCTGCCCCGATTTCTTTCAGCAACTCCGGATTCCAGGTGCATGCTAGTCCACTTGGCTGCGGAAAAGAAGTGGCTTTACCTAACCAGGATATTCCATGCGCCGCTTCTGTGCCATGCTTGTAGCCCCCAACACCTAACCGTTCTATGGCAGCTTGATACTGAGGCATCAGGCTTACTTTTTCAGCAAGAGTTAATCTGGAGAGCAGATCCTGCACTCGTTCATTAAGGGGTACATCCATTTGTTGAAATGGATATGTAGCAGTTGACTTCATCTACAATCGCTCCTTCGGTCTATTTGATAGCGGTTTCATTAATCATAAAAGATTAGCGCTGCCAAGTACACCTGCACAATTGAAATAAAAATCAGGTCATAATTAGAGATTCTTATGGGCCAAAGCCTCAAAGTTTAGCTTCGGCCGATATTCACTTCATTATAAAATTTATTGAAATCCTCTACATTCAGAGGCTTGGAGAAAAGAAAACCTTGCCCTTCCGTGCAGCCTAATTGTAGAAGTGCTGCCTGCTGAATTTCGGACTCAATGCCTTCGGCGATAATATTCATTTCCATGCTTTGGGCTAAACGAATAATAGTGGTCAGTATTTTGTAATCGATATGATTTGTATCTGTCTCATTAATAAAAGAGCGGTCGATCTTCATGGTGTCTATGGGAAGTTTCTTAAGATAACTTAACGAGGAATAACCTGTTCCAAAATCATCCATGGAAATGATGAAGCCCAATTGCTTAAGTTGACTTAATATGACGAGACTTTCATCCCCTCTTTCCATAATACTTTCCGTGATTTCCAACTCCAGATCATGAGGATTCACACCGGTTTCTTCCAAAATACGTGTAATCGTTGAGATTAAGTTCTTATCATAGAACTGCCGTTTGGACAGATTAATCGAAAGTGGCAACAACAATTGAAATTGTCTTTCCCATTGTTTCAGTTGTTTGCAAGCTTCATGAAGAACCCATTCTCCAATGGAAACAATGAGACCTGTTTCTTCAGCGATGGGTATAAATTCGGTTGGGGAAATAATCCCCCTTTCTGAATGGTTCCAACGGCTCAAGGCCTCTACACCTGTAATTCTGCCTGTAGTCAAATTATATTTGGGTTGAAAATAAAGCTCTAGTTCATTTCGTTCAATCGCGAAACTTAGAGCGTTCTCTAGAATGCGCTTATGATTAAGGATCTCGTTCATATCCGAGGTAAAGAACTGGTATAGATTTCTGCCCTTTTCTTTGGAAAAGTACATCGCTGTATCAGCATTCTTTATTAACGTTTCTAAATCCTCACCATCGAGTGGATACATACTAATCCCGATACTCAACGTGAGCGTAATTTCTTCCACCTTATTGACAATAGAATGTGAGAATACACTGACAATCCTTTCGGCAATTTCGGCAACTTCTTCTTTCGTTATTTTCACCAGGATAATAGTAAATTCATCACCACCAATTCTTGAGACCATGCCCCTCTTACTCACAATATTTAATAGCTTATCCGCGGTATTGATCAGTAGAGTATCACCAACATCATGACCTAGGGTATCATTCACAAATTTAAAGCGATCCAAATCGAGAAACAAGACAGCAATGCTCTCCTGATTATGCTTAGCATGAATAATGGCACTGGTCAGATGGTCTCTAAAAAGCCTGCGATTGGGCAACCCTGTCAGCATGTCATGCAAAGCATTATATTTCAATTGCTCTTCGTAGCGTTTACGCTCGATCATGTCACGAAATACAAGAACAATGCCGATCACCTTATCATTACTATCCGTAATGGGTGCAGCACTATCATCTATTGGAATCTCTGCACCCTCTTTATTAATTAGAAGGGTATTAATATCAATCCCTACGCTCTTGCCTTGACGAAGGGCATTATATACAGGATTTTCTACGGGCTCTCTGGAATACTCATGAATCAGCATGAACAAATCAGAAATATCCAGGCCTTCTGCATCTTCGAAACTCCAGCCGGTGATAGCCTTGGCAACCGGATTTAAAAAGGTCACTTTCCCCCATCGATCCGTCGTAATGATTCCGTCACCAATACAATTTAGCGTCGTTGACAGTAATTCTTCACGATCCCGATGCAATTCTTCATTCCGCTTCTGATCTGTAATATCTGTACGAATAGCAATATATTGAAAGGGTTCTCCTTCTGTTACGAATGGAACAATCGTTGTTGTCACCCAATAGTGGCTGCCATCTTTCGCCTTATTCTTAACGTCCCCTCGCCAGATATTCCCTTGCGCGATGGTTTGCCACATCTCGCGGAAAAATGACTTAGGATGATGCCCGGAGTTAATGACTCGATGAGTTTTGCCGATCAATTCTTCTCGTGAGTATTTAGAAATCTCACAGAATCGATCATTCACATAAGTGATGATTCCTCTTCCATCTGTTTTGGCTACGATCGTTGATTCATCCAAGGCATATTGGATATCAGACAACTCTTTTAGAGTCTGTTTTAATTCTTCCTCCACTTGCATACGTTCAGTAATATCAGAGCGAATGGCAATATACTGAAAAGGCCTGCCATTTCTCAGAGAAGGAACAATTGTCGTATCTACCCAATAGTACTCACCGTCTTTAGTCTTATTCTTAACTTCCCCTCGCCAGATGTTTCCTTGAGCAATGGTTTGCCACATCTCACCGAAAAAATCCTTGGGATGATACCCCGAGTTAATGACTCGATGAGTTTTGCCGATCAACTCTTCTTTGGTATATTTGGAAATGGCACAGAATTTATCGTTGACATAGGTAATTACACCCTTAGCATCCGTTTTGGCTACAATTGAGGATTCGTCTATTGCATAAATAATATCATCAAGTTCATTTTGACTATCATGGTCAGAATACATGTTCATTATATTAGCTCCTCATATGAATACATGTGTTCTAAATCCCCTTGATTTTAACATATTAAATTTTAAATAAATAGGCGATTTATACGTTGATATGCTCTCTGAAATAGAATTCATTGAATTCTTTTTCGTTTAAAGGTTTAGAGAAGAAATATCCTTGTCCTTCCGTACATCCTAACCGTAAAAGTGCTGTCTGTTGCTGTTCAGACTCAATTCCTTCAGCGATAATATTCATTTCCATATTTCGGGCTAACTGAATAATAGTATAAAGTATTTTATAATCTTTATGATTTGACCCAATTTCATTGATAAACGAACGGTCAATTTTCAAAGTATCAATAGGTAACCTTTTAAGATAACTTAGCGAAGAGTAGCCGGTGCCATTACGGCCAGACACTCCTGATTGCATCTAGCATGAATGATGTCACTAGTCAGACGATCTCTACAAAGTCGACGATTGGGCAATCCGGTCAGCATGTCATGTAAGGCATTATATTTCAATTGTTCCTCATAATGCTTACGTTCAATGATTTCACGGAAAACGAGCACAACACCAGTAATATTCTCATAATTATCTTTGATTGGAGCGGCGCTATCATCTATTGGAATCTCTATACCCTGATTATTGATTAGAATGGCAGTATATTGAAAAGGCTTGCCCGCTTTTTTCGAGGGGACAATGGTCGATGTTACCCGAATAGATCATTCACATAGGTGATGTTTCCTTCTTCGTCAGTTTTGGCTAGAATAGCTGATTCATCCAAGGCATTTTGAACATCGAATAGCTCTTGTAGGGTTTGATTTAATTCTTCCTTCACTTTTGCACATTCAGAAAGCGTACAAATATCCAGCAGCTATGTAGGGCAAACAAGATTCGATTAACTTATGTTCTGAACTTATTTAAACTTTTTATTACAGTTTCACTTTTGTAGGGCTTTACAATAAATCCGTTAGCACCATTCATCATTGCCTTCTTTACAGCCAATTCCTGTCCTAGTGCAGAAATCATAATAATAATAGGGGAATCATCCATTTTATTGATCTCCGCCATACATTCAATCCCGTCCATTTCAGGCATTGTTATGTCAAGGGTAACGATATCCGGTCTCAATACTCGAATTTTCTCCAGAGCCTCTTTTCCATTTCCAGCTTCCCCAATCACCTCAAAGCCATTACTCTCCAGCAACAACTTAAGATGTGACCTTATAAAAGCAGCATCATCCACGATCAATACTTTAGTCATATGAATCCTCCTTCTAAGATTCGAGCTTAAAATCTGTTGTCAAAATTAATTTTGTTTATTCCCTCATTATGAGAGCGCGTAGGTCTTATTTCCTATCACCATAACTTCCTATTTTCAACAATTCCCTCAAGACTCTAATAGGAGTAGATTCCTACAAAAGCGCAAAACGAAAAAAAAACAACCCCAATACTTTTGGGCTTGCTTACTTGCTTGTATACCTGCATTATATCAGGCACGGTGCTCTCCGCGTGCGCGCAGCATCGTTTTTTTCTCGATCTTCAACAGTGTCAGATTCGTTGCCAGTGCCAGAGCGGAAACAAGAAGAGTACCCCACAGCATTTTGGGAAGCGAGTTCTGGTACAGTCCTTCAAAGAGCACAACCCCCAGGCCGCCGGAATTAATCCAAGCCGCAATTGTAGCAATCCCGATAACGGATACCGAAGCGATTCGCAGTCCACCTTTCTAGCAATCTTAAAATATAAAGGAATAAATATTTGAATTATATCTGAAGCTGCTTAAAAACCATAACGGCCGCTCCCATTGAAACCGCATTTTCCTGAAGTATTCCTTTTGAAAAAGTCGGTTGATATTCCGGAAAGTAATATATATTTTTTTGAGCGACTGAGATTGCAGTATCATAATAAATTCTATGCGCGTTAATCAGAGCACCGCCTAATATAACCGTTTCCGGATGAAGAATATTAATCAGATTCGCCAGCCCTATACCCATATAAGACGCCGATTGGGTAAAAATCTCATGAATGAAGGGGTCGCCTTGGTTAAGAGCCTCAACAAGCATGTCAAAATGAACAACATCAGACTCAAGTCCTTCCGTACTAGTGAGCCTGTCTCTTCTCATGTTCCGCTGGGCTCTAACCTGCTTTTCCAATGCTTGAACAGATGCAAATGCTTCCAGTGCTCCATAATTCCCCATATTGTGAAGCCTTGGCCCGTCCGTCTGAATGATCATCTGCCCAATGGACCCTTCCATGTCGACCGCTCCATGTACCAAATTGCCGTTCGACATCATAGCGGAACGCAGCCCTGTTCCTGCATGTACGTAAAGCATATGCTGGATATTATCGTTGCGTAGCACCCAATGCTCACCAATTAACGCTGTATTCGCACCGTTTTCGAGTATAGCCCGGATCCCAGTTGTATTTTCCAGCAACTCACAGATTGGCACGTCCGACCATCCAGCAGCGGGAAAATAAAGCGGGTTCAGTATATATCCTTTGTGACGGTCCAGCGGCCCAACAGCACCCACTCCTATGCCTGCCACCTTACTCTTGTCCAAATGATGCTCTGCCAGCATTGTATCCATACTGCTACTTATATAGTTAACCAGACGCTCAGGGGTCATGGCTCCATCCATGGTCCATCTACAGAAAGATAAAGTGTTCATCTCCAAATCAAATAAGCCCAGCGCAGAATACAGCCGAGATATCTCCAACCCGAATATTACTTTTTGTGTAGGGTTAATCTGATACAGAATGGGTTTCCTGCCCCCGGTGGACTGTCCTAAACCCGCCTCTACAATCCAGCCTTCATCTGTCATTTCTTCCAATAACCGAGTTAGGCTACTGCTGGTCATCCTAAATTCATCCATCAGCTCCGCCTTGGGAACATCCCTTTGACGGGCGATTCGTTCATAAATCGCTTTTTTTGTTGTGGAAGCCGCTAGACTAGGTTTGCTCATATGACCGCTCCATTTATTCGCATTATTCTTATCGGATATCAATTTCATTATATCTGTTAATATCCAAAAATGCTAGCAGCCGACTTTTTACCAATATGGAGTAAACTTGAGAATATTGTTTTTTAATTCCTATATTTTCGATGTGAATAATCATAATATTCATCAATAATAGTCTTTTTAGTCGTACAAGGAATACTAATACTTAAACTCAATAAAAGTTAATTTCGTTTTGGTAAAAAGATGCTATACTAAATACTGAAATAGCTAATTCTTTTGAAAGGTTTTCCCTACAACAAATACTACTCGGGAGAGAAATCCACCATGCGAAATGAATTTAAAAGTAAACTGGTCATGTTATGGGATTTGTTCTGGATTTTCTTTAAAATTGGTCCCTCCACCTTCGGAGGCGGATATGCAATGCTGGCAATAATTGATCGTGAGGTGGTAGAGAAGCGTAAGTGGATCGACGAGCAGGAGATGAGTGATCTTTTGTCCCTTGCAGGCTCTGCTCCAGGGGGGGTTGGCGTAAACTCCTCCGCATTCATCGGTTACCGTATGGGGAAAATCCCAGGTGCTATTGCTGCCGTATTAGGGATTACGCTTCCAACCTTTTTGATTATTTATATGCTCAGCGTTGTTTATTCACTTGTTCAAAATGAGCCAAAAATGCAATCTGCCTTTAAAGGCATCAACGGTGCCGTAATTGGATTGATCGCGGTTGCTGCTTACAAGATGGGTAAAGTTGCACTATTTGACCTAGCCACCATAATTCTAGCCTTAGGATCACTGCTAATGCTACTACTGACCGGATGGAATCCTATTTTTATGATTATGATGGGGCTAGCTTTAGGCATTATCATTATCTATGCGAAGCAACAGCTCGGAATGAACGTTATAACGGAGAAAGAATCAGTGAACGGCAGCGCTGTTTCGGGTGTAATTGAATATTATATTTAGGGGTGGACTCTTTGTTACTATGGCAGCTGTTTATATCGTTTATGAAAATCGGAATTCTGTCCTTCGGAGGGGGTTATGCGGTCATTTCTATGATTCAATATGAAGTGTATCGCTACAGCTGGCTCACTCCCGAAGAGT
Organism: Paenibacillus monticola; assembly: GCF_009664975.1. Taxonomy (GTDB): domain Bacteria; phylum Bacillota; class Bacilli; order Paenibacillales; family Paenibacillaceae; genus Paenibacillus_AQ; species Paenibacillus_AQ monticola. The sequence continues at coordinate 989,768 of NZ_WJXB01000001.1, read as the reverse complement.
TTCAACGGATCGTTTCGCTCTCCGGTATGTCTCCGGGATCAATTGCCACGAATACCGCTACGCTGATTGGCTATAATACGGCCGGCTTATCGGGAGCTATAGCTGCTACGAGCGGAATTATTCTTCCTTCTCTCATTGTAGTTATTCTGATTGCTGCATTTTTTTACAAAATCCATTCCAATCCTTGGGTCAAGGCCTCCTTCTATGGTTTGCGGCCGATTATTACCGCATTAATTTTATATGCTGCCATTCATTTTGGATTCTCCAATCCAGCAGATTCTATTCTCCATTGGACATCTATTGCTACACTATTGATTAGTGCTGCGGCTTTTCTGCTTATTGTCAAATATAAAGTCCATCCACTTATGATCATTATCGGTTCTGCTTGTGTAGGGATCATCCTCTTTTAAACATTTGCTGCATTAAGCCTGTTGCCAGATTCTTCATTCTTTCGTCTGCATAGGCATAAACCTGCTTGTAGCTTGCGCAAAAATAGTCGACCTCCGAAGAACTCAAGTCATATATCAAAAGAACGCTTTCAAAGATACCTAAAATGAATAGGACAAAAAATACAAAAAAAGGTGCTGCCCCCTGATTACAATAGGGACAATCACCTTAATCATGAACGTTAGCGACAAAATATGACGAGAGCTCAGTACCTCACTTGATACTCACAATACTCATCACCGTGGACATTACACTTTACTTCCTTGACGGAGACACGTTTTCCCCGCATCTTGGTGAGAGCGCCTTCCATAATCGCTCCCTCCAGATCGCAGACCATTTTGCCTTCCATCACCGGCAAGCCTTCACAGAAGCAGTCATGTACGGCAACCGTCATCCCTTTCTCATCTTCGCTAAGAATCGTCGGGATGCCTATTTTCAAATTCTCGAATAACTCGAATAATTCCGTAACTGTTGTAACACCTAGCTCTTCCCCGATTTTCCGGCCTATAGTCACTGTCGTAGCTTTCCCATTCGCCGGCAGCGCTTGATAGAGACCAATCAGCCTTATCGTTCTAAATAGCTCGAGGGGGACGACATCCCCTAAGTTCTCGCGCTTAATTTTCTTCATATCCGCAAAAGTAAAATGGTCCATGATCTCACCACCTAACCCACTTATATATTCTGGGCATATCTTTCGTCGGGGATTTTACTTAGAACAACATAGAGACTAGTAGGAAGAGTTCCCGTATTCTTGAAAGAGAACTGCTCGTTGCCCTCGCAAGAAATGACATCATCCTTAACCAAGAGCGTTTCTGCTCCATTTACCGTAACCGTTCCGCCACCATCAAGCACAAGAATAAATACGGCGGTCCCTGGATGTTGATGGGTTGGCAGTTCCTGTCCTGGCATAAAGTTGAGTACAAATACTACACTTTCACCGCTTTTGAACACAATCCGTTTCGTGAATTTGTCCTCATTATAGTCTTTGATTGATTGTAGCCCTTGTTTTTCCATTAGAAAAACCTCCATTTCATTATTTGGTTGCAACAAATGTAATATGTCCGTAAAAGTCGTTGTTGTCTTCAAAAGTACTGATAAGCTCGAATAAACGTTGCTTGCTATACTCATACTGGCTGGCATTACCCAGCAGCTTGAGAGTCCCTTCCCAGCCTTCATCTATAATAAGTCCCTTTAAGGACAGCAGTGTCATACTGCCTGTATGAACGTCAATTTCGCTGAATCCAACCTCATTAAAAAGGGTGCTCCAGGCTGACTCTGTCATGGGCTGTGCATTAACAAAAAGCGATTTCCTAAGCGCATTCAAACGTGCACGGTTGCCTTCAGCCTCCGGGTCAAGGCGCAGTAACAAGTCATGTGTGCCCAGCCGCCCCCCTGGCTTTAGTACTCTCATATATTCATGGATAGCTTGGCGTTTCTGCTCCAGAGGAAGCATGGACAGCATGGCTTCATTAATAACGACATCGAATGAGTCATCCGCAAAGGGAAGCGAAAGCGCATTGCCCAACTCTACGCGAACAGAGTTTTCCAAGCCATGTTGTTTGATATTTTCTCGGGCTTTCAGGATACTAGGTTCATGCAGATCAATTCCGGTTACATCACAACCGTAGGTTTGAGCTATATGAATGGCTGTTGTTCCCATATTTGGAGCTACCTCAAGCAGCAGCGTATCCGAAGTAATGTGGCAAGCCTCAAGTATTCTTTCCGTTGCGGCTTTTCCACCGGGTCGTAATCTGGTTTTGCCAAGAGAAGCTAGAAACAGATGTGCTGGCTTCTCATCAGTTGTTATTGTACTCATATAGATAACATCTCCTTTTACTCATTGATAATGATTATCACTACTTGAGTATAAGGTCTTTGAATGATCCGTTATGTGTTTTGAATCACTAGATTTGTCTCTCTTACTCTTAAGACTTAATCGATATATTCATGCAACTTCTGCATATCGCGGATCGTAATTTCTCGTTGGCCGTTGATCTCAATCACACCCATCTGCTCAAACTTACTGAACTTCCGGCTAATAGTTTCGCGCGTAACGCCAACGTAATTCGCCATTTCTTCACGCGACAAGGGCAGCTTCACCTTAATCTGTTCCTTGCCCGGTTTGCCGTATTTGTGCCCAAGTTCGAGAATCATATAAGCGATGCGAATTTCAGGGTCCTTCGTAGCCAGGCTTTGCGCCAAATTCTCGGTGTGAGCCAGTCTTTTCGTAATGGTCTTAAGCAGCTTCAGGGCGATGTCCGGGTTCTGCTCGATGAGTTGTTCCATATCGTCTTTTGTCAGCATACAGATCTCCGTACTTTTCAGTGCATAGGCGCTGAAATTACTTAATTCATCACTATTGAAGATATTTAATTCACCGAAGAATTCACCTGTCGAAAGAATATGCAGAATCTGATCTTTGCCTTGCGGCGTAATTTTCAACAGCTTAACCTGACCTTGCTGAATGATATATAAAGTATCTGAGGGCTGCTCCTCCAATATCAATGCTTGTCCCTTACTGTATTTTCTGTGCTTGATCATTGCGCTAACCTTGGCCAGGTCCTCATCAGATAACGAAGCAAAGATTGGAACTTTACGGGTACAGGGGTCCTTGGAATATTGGCAGGAACTTTCTGTCAACCTTCTCACCTCTTTCATGGTTTGCTGGCTTTACTATTTATCTTCCACAGGAGCAAAATGGCTGGTATCCTCACCGCAGACTGGGCAGACCCAATCCTCAGGCAGATCTTCAAAAGCAGTCCCTGGCACAACGTCTTCGTCGGGGTCCCCCATTGCTGGATCGTAGATATATCCACAGGGCTGGCATATATATTTGGTCATGGTTAGCTCTCCTTATTATTGAATGTGTCGTACTTGATTCCTTGTTCAATAGCTGTCTTATAGGGTAGCGAAGCGGCCACACCTTGAAATGAAATCACTCCCGCAATTAAGCCATCCTTAATAAAGATACGCGTATACGGCTCACTGTCCGTAGGGACCACACTAGTGTCACATTGCTGTTCGTCCACTTGACCGATAGAGAACAGGTACATTTCAAAAGCATTGAACAAAGTGACAGGAACCGCGCGCTCATAGGCAACAGGGCTGCCAGTCATATTCATTCCAGCAATTCTCCCTTGCTCCATCGCTCCTCCCCACAACCCTTCTACCCGACCCTGAAATTCTGCAGCGTCGCCTGCGGCATACACAGAGGGATCACTCGTCTGCATGTTCTCATTCACAAGAATACCACCCTGTACCTCAATGCCTGCTTGGCCGGCAAGAGACGTCTTTGGTACAATTCCTATCGAGTAAACAACATGCTCACAAGGCAGAATGGAACCATCCTCCAGTTCTACACCCTGAACACAATCGATTCCGGTAATACATTTAACACCTTGTCCCAGCTGGACATTAGCTCCGAACTCGAGGATCTTTTGCAACATTAGATTAGAAGCCTGCTCATCCAGCTGTCGGCCCATGAGCCGCGGTGCTGCTTCCACAATCGTTACCGGATAACCAGCTTCGATAAAGGACCAGGCAGTTTCTACCCCCTGCACACCACCGCCGATTACACAGATACGATCTCCACTCACTAAACTATCTTTGAGCTGATCTGCATCGTTTAAATCCCTGATATTATGGACATTGCGCAGCATAGTTCCGGCCATTGGCAACTTCCGGTTACTTGCCCCTGTACACAGAAGTAATCGGTGGTAGGCAACGTCCTGTCCGTCTGCAGTTACCACTATTTTATCCTTGGGATCAATCGCAGTGATGGTTGTGCCGTGTTGGACCTTAATGTTGTTCGTCTGATACCATTTTTCCTTCTTGATTAATACCTTCTCACTATGCAAATCTGTGAACAATCCCTTGGAAAGTTTGATTCTATTATATGGAAGAGTATTTTCCTCCCCAAAAATAGAGATAACCGCTTCCCCGTCCTGATCCCTGATGGCTTTGGCCGCATGTACGGCGGCAACCCCGCTGCCGACAATAACATAATGTTTCTCCGTCATCGATATCTCCTCTTTCTCTTCGATTGTTTAAATGGCACTGAGCAGGAGATCAGAAACGAATTCGGCAGCGTTTTTGATCTTGCGAATTTGTTCATCCTCTTTAGGAGAGAAGCGAACACGTATAGGAAACTCCACATGAGTCATGCCTGTGGTTTTGATTACATGCGAAGTGCTTTGTACTGTCATCTTAGTTCCATTCAGATAGTCCTGCACGACTTCAATCGCTTCCCCACTCCAACCGTAGGAACCAAAGGCTGCTGCCAGCTTTCCATCCAGGTTCAAAGTCTCCAGCTTACGTAAAATGCTTTCCAAATTCCCGGTCATATCGGCATATTTGGTCGAACTTCCGATGAATACCGCGTCAGCCGCGGCAATGCTGTTCAGGATATCCTGCTCTTCAGCCTTGTCTGCGTCCCACAGTTCAACCTCAATATTGTTTTCCAGAAAAGAATCCCGGAGAATATGAGCCATTTTCTTGGTATTATTCTTAATCGTTACATAGACAATGGCGACTTTCTTGCCTTCGGTCGTCTCGGAACTGAGCGTTGCATAAAGGTCAATATACTTAGCAATATCATTCCGCAGAATAAATCCGTGGGAAGGGGCTATCATGTCTATCTCCAAATCCTTGACTGCATCCATCAATGTCCGCACATATCTTCTGTGAGGATGAATGATGGCCTGATAATAACCGATATAATCCTCCGTGATGTCATATCCGGCTTCATCAGCGAATAGCTGGTTCACTGCCACATGTGTGCTGAAGATATCACAGGGAAATAATATTTTATCCTCGATACAGTAAGTGATCATTGTTTCTTCCGTATGGAGATACGGAGTCTCTTTGAACAGGAGTGTCTTCCCGCCGATATCCAGCTGATCGCCATCCTTCACCACGAGAAAATCGCGATGCTGCAGCTTGTACATTTGTTGAATCTCTGGCACGGCAATTTCCGTGCAGACAATGGTGGCATTCGTAGCTTTGGAGGCGAGAGCAGCTAAACCGCCGGAGTGATCAGGTTCCGTATGGTTGATAACAATGTACTGAATATCCAGCGGATCTATTAACTCAGCTATACGCTCTGCATATTCTCTTCCAAATTCCATATCCACGGTATCAATGACTGTCGGCTTGCCAGTCTTCAGCAAATAGGAGTTGTACGTAGTGCCTTTAGTCAAGAGAAGCCGGTGGAAAGGCACCTCACGCTTATCTATTTTGCCTACCCAGTAAATATCCTTCGCAATTTCAAATCCTGCTTCCATCTTCATAACCTCCTGAAATAATGTTTATCTACAAATTGATTGTATTCCTCTCTAGCTTTTGTAAAGAGGATTGAAATCAAATTTTTGAATTATTAATCCGGAGAAGCTATAAACTGACGCAGGATTATGAAAGCGCTTTATAAGTAGAGGAATTACTGATACAATAGATATTAGAAGGACATCTCTAACCATACAGCGAGAATAAATCGAGGGGGGACCGTTATGAGACAACATATTATTGTACCGTTTGATAACTCTGATAGTGCGCGGGAAGCTTTGCGCGTTGCCATCGAAATGGCGCAGAAATATAAGGAAAAGATTCTATTGCTAAATGTTCAGTCGAAATTCACTACTCCCCATACCAAGGTTTTTTTCAACGATTCGGATATGAGGGACTACCAACAAGCATTATATGAAGAAGCTATAACTTCAGGAGTCCGCCTTCTAGAAGAATCCGGTATCGAATTCGAAACGAAGCTATTGATAGGTTTTGCCCAAGACGAAATCTTTAAAGAAGCTGAACACCAGCAGATCCGCTGCATCGTTATGGGATCACGCGGGCATAGTGCTTTCGTGGGCAGTGTACTCGGCAGTGTGAGTCAAGGCGTCCTTTACCGGGCGAACTGTCCTGTGATGGTTGTGCCTAGCAAACAGAAATAGGAAATATGGATATAGCTTAACGAATATCTCTTGTTCGGATATTAGTGCTGAATAATGCGGAATCGCTAACTAACTTATATGATGGATAATTCTCATCAGCAACAAGTCGCATTGATTCATCAAATAAATCCGCTTGCTGTCGGTCGACAAGAAATGAAAAAGGCTCTATTTGTACTTCAATATCAGTAATATCCGGTTTGCTGACTATCAGGATGACAATGACACCATTGCAGCCACAACCTTCAGTGTCAAAAAACAGTTTGAAATATCCAGTTTGGCCGCCAAGACTCTCTCTTAATCTTTCTGTGGTTAGTGCGTTTAGTTCTATCTTCATTTAGAATTACGCTCCTTTCACTACTCCTCAATACATTCCAGATTACTTACGCCGGGGGGAACGATTGGATAGACATTCGTTTCCTCGATCACATCGAATTCCATGATAGCCGGCCCCTCGGTATTCAGAGCACGCTCGATGACTGCCACCGCCTCGTCCATGGTGCTTGCTCGATAGCCTTGGGCACCAAAAGACGCGGCAAGAGCAGCAAAGTCGGGTGAGCTGATACGCACTGACGAGTATCTTCGGTTTAAGAAAAGCTCCTGCCATTGCCGCACCATTCCTAAATACCCATTCTTTAGAATAACTACCTTCACATTAAGCTGCAGATCAACAGCAGTCATGATCTCCTGCATATTCATCTGAAAGCTTCCATCCCCACTAATACATACGACCTGTCTATCGGGAAAAGCTACAGCTGCACCAATTGCTGCCGGGAAACCATACCCCATGGTGCCGAGTCCACCTGAGGTTAGAAAGGATCGCGGCTCTTTAAAGTTGTAGTGATGGGCCGTCCAGATCTGATGTTGACCCACATCTGTGGAAATGATGGCATCCGCAACCGTTGCCTTATCAATGCAGTGTATGACCTCCTGAGGTGTGAGTTTGCCCTCGCGATTAACAGGCTGGGGCTGGACGGGGCGTCTGCTCCAACCACCAATCTGAGCTTGCCATTCGGGATGGCTGCCCTCCGATAAGCGGTCAAGCATTCCCTGCAGCACAGGGGCGATCGGACTATTGAGCGTAAGATCAACCTCGATATTTTTATCAAATTCAGCTTCATCTATGTCCACCTGAATTTTAAAGGAATCCGGTGAGTATACCCCACGTTTCCCCGTCACCCGGTCACTGAATCTTACTCCTAGGCAGAGTAGAACATCGGCCGCTTGCACAGCGCGGTTCGCCGCCACCGTTCCATGCATCCCTACCATCCCTAACTGCAGCGGATGCCGTGATGGAAATGCGCCAATGCCCATTAGTGTAGAGGCCACCGGCAGATCGAAGCGGACAGCAAGCTCATGCAGCAAGGCTGGGGTTGCTCCTGCCATACACCCTCCACCAATCAAGAACAGCGGCCGCCGCGCATTGCGGATTTTCTCTGCCATTAGATCCAGCTTCGCCGCACTGAACTTCCATTCTGCTTTATATCCACGTATCGAGACAGACGCTCTAGCATCAGTAGACTCTGGTAACAGCGGAGTGTTGTCCATCATGACATCTTTAGGCAGATCGATCAGCACTGGACCCGGGCGTCCTGTCGTCGCCAGATGAAAGGCTTCATTGAGGATACGCGGCAAATCCGCCTTGTTCATGACCAAATAATTATGTTTGGTGATCGACATAGTCATCCCATATATATCAACCTCCTGGAAGCTGTCCAGGCCAATCATACCGGTTGGAACCTGTCCAGTAAGAATGATCAAGGGTACAGAATCCATGAATGCCGTAGCGATGCCTGTTATGGCATTAGTAGCACCAGGGCCGCTGGTTACAAGCGATACGCCCACCCTGCCCGTTGCCCTTGCATATCCGTCCGCTGCATGCACAGCAGCCTGTTCGTGCCGGACCAGGATATGCCGAATGCTCTTGCAATCGAACAAGGCATCATACACCGGTAGCACTGCCCCCCCAGGATACCCAAAGATCGTATCCACCTCTTTTTCCAGCAATACCTGTACCAGCAATTCCGCTCCGGTCATGACACAATCCCTCCTCTTCTACCCCTAATTCTCATGGGCAAAGTATAGATGGATCACAAGATAGCTCATGTGACTGCCGTCACTTCTAATTTGACATTCATGCAAATGTTACACAGATCAGAAAAAAGAGCCTCCTTCTCAGGAAGCTCTACGTGATTGGGATGCTAGTATATAGGTTAGCGTTGTTTGCAGTAAATGTTGTTTATAGTGTAACATGTTTCCAGGGACTAACTCTCCGAATGCCTTATTATATAGAGGTATGAAATTAACACATGTAGGTAAAAATGGATCAGACGGAGGGCAAGCATGCCAACTATTAATATGCTATCTTCAGCACACAAGGTAAAAGCTCAAGGGGTTCTATCTGCGTACATCGAACAAGTGAATTTGATTGAAACCGAACTTCAGGACCATTATAAAGTGACTAAAAATCAGTTTAAAGCCGGCGATATTAATCACTACCATACTATAGATCTTAAATTTTTTCTGAGCATCCCATTCTTCAAACGATCGGGTACAACCGTAGCCTATGTTCATTTTGTGCCTGAAACTATCGAAGAAAGTTTAAAACTGCCTACTTTTGCTAAGAAAATATTTTATACATACATGATTTGGTTCTATAAATCTGTTGATCATATTGTTGTGGTCAATCCCTATTTCATTGAGGTACTGAAAACATATAACATCGATGAGAAAAAAGTAACGTACATACCCAATTATGTTTCTGAAGAGCGTTTTTATAAATATCCTGAGAAACAAATCATTCCCGTCAAACAAAAATACGCTATTCCACTAGACAAGTTTGTTGTCCTAGGTGTCGGCCAGGTTCAAACCAGAAAGGGCATATTGGATTTTGTCGAGGTTGCCAAAAATCTTCCACAAGTTCAGTTTATATGGGCAGGTGGTTTTTCTTTCGGTTCCATAACGGAAGGATATAAAGAACTGAAACTAATTATTGAAAATCCACCGGAGAACGTTAATTTTATAGGGATCATTACGCGAGAAGAAATGAATGACATTTATAATGTTTGTGACTTAATGTTTTTGCCCTCCTTTAATGAACTATTTCCAATGTCCATTCTTGAAGCTATAGCCTTAAAAATCCCTGTGCTCTTAAGAGACTTGGATTTATATCACAATATTTTATTTGATTACTATTTAAAGGGTGATAACATCGCGGATTTCGTCCAAATCATAAATTCTATGCAGCATAAAGGGGAAGACTATGATCAATGGTCCAATAACTCCTGGCAATGTCACGAGTATTATTCCAAACAACATGTATTAAAATTATGGAAGCAGTTCTATGACGATATTGATCAACAGAAAAGAATTTAGGAGTTACGCAAATGAAAAAAAAAATATTCAGTTTAATCATGGTAATCGTTACGGCATGTATCTTTTTGTCGTTTTTCTTTTTCACTAAAGGCTTACATTCGCTGGTACAAGAAATCAAAACATTAGATACCTCTTGGATTATATTGGCCGTTACATGTATGCTCCTGTTTTGGTTCTTCGAAATGTTAAGCTTATATGTAATAACTAAAAAGTTATATAATATAAAAAATCTACTTGTTCGCTCCATTAAATTTCAAATGACCGGCTTGTTTTTTGGCGCGATTTCACCCTTTTCAGCCGGAAGTAATCCCGCTCAGCTCTATGCAATGACAGAGAATGAAATCCCGGCTGGGATGGCCGGTTCTATTTTAATGATAAAATTTATGATCCATCAATTCATAAACATCCTAATTCTAATTTTGGCCTTTTTGTTTAAATTTCATTATTTTAACTCCAGGGTCGATTATTTCCCCTATCTTTGTATTTTGGGGCTTTCTATCCATGTTATCATAATGGTATTTGCCGTAATGTTCTCTCTGAATAGCAAGCTGACAAAAAGTATATTAACCCTTATTTTCAAGGTATTAAAGAAGACTAGACTAATGAAGAATACGGAAGCCACTTACAACAAAATTGAGATTGAACTAGAAAATTTCCATGAAAATGCCTTCTTAATCGCTAAGCATATAAAAATGTGCATTTATGCATCTCTCTTCACCTTTCTTCAATATTTAGCTTTTTTCAGTATCCCTTACTGTATTTATCGGAGCTTTGGGCTTAATACCGCTGATATATGGACCTTGATTAGTGCCCAAATCTTTTTAACAAATTTCATGGCAATAATCCCTCTTCCAGGTGCTGCAGGAGGTGCAGAAGGAGGGTTTTATTTAATATACAATATGTTTTTTGATGCAAGCACCATTTTGACAGCCATCTTTGTATGGCGAGTATTAACTTATTACTCCACTATAGCTATAGGCGGTATATTTACGCTAGTACTACCCAATGCAAAAAAAAGACCGTAAGATGAAACGGCTTCGCCGTCCTTAATATGGACGGTACCGTTTCTTCGAGAAATATAAGGATAAGTTATTGCGTGAAGCATATAAATTCTTATATTTTAAAAAAAGCCATGGCCTTTATCTCCCGGCAATAGCTTAAACCAGAACTTATCTCTTCTGGATCTTAGGATTCATGTAATCTACCAAGGGGATATTGGCTTCTTTATTGGCGTATGTCATACTCGAATATTTATCCAATACTTTATTTGCAAAAATGCTACTGGAATATTCATTAGCTTTAATAACAGCTTGGACGCTCATTCTTTGTCTTAAAGACGGGTTTTCCAGTATTTCATTAATATAAGATGTGAATTTGTCCTGCTCCTTATAAGAATATCCATTACTCCCCTGTACAATTACTCCATCGATGCAAGCATCATATTTACACACTACTGGGCAGCCACTGCTTAATGCCTCTATAAAAGTTAATCCCTGAGTTTCGCTGGTCGATGCATTCACAAATATTTCCGATATTTTATAATATTTATATACTTCGTCTGCACTAATCATACCCGTAAAAATAACATTTCCTTCTAAGTGCAGGGTCTTCACTAGATCTTTTAAGTGATCCAAATACGGCCCACCGCCTACAATTAAAAGCTTCACATTTTTATTTTTCTTGATAACATCCGGTAAAAGCATTAGAATTTCACTTATGTTTTTCTCTTCTGCTATTCTTCCAACATAGCCGATTATTCGGTCATCCGGACTAATTTTCAACTCCGACATTATCTTTTGTTTATCTTCTGCTGATAATTTTCGTTGGAATTTACTCAATTCTATTCCTGTGGGTATAACATAAATAGGTCTGTCTATTCCATAACTCAAAAGTGTGTCTTTAGTTTTATTCGTTGCAGCTATAACAATATTTAGATTACTTAAAATTCTCTTGGTAATTTTTGCTGATATATTTTTATTGATAATTCCACCAAATAAATAATCCAAATAATTTTCGTACAAGGTGTGATAGGTATGCATGTGCGGAATTTTCAATTTATTTGAAATATGTTTAGACACGATCATCATTGAAAATTCGGTTTGTGAATGGATAACATCCGGACCCCACTTAATGACTTCTTTTATGAGCTTATTATATAGGGGGACCTTAACTCTGGCATCCGGATAAACGCCAATACGAATAGACTTTAGGTAATACACATCTCCATCTACCATCTCAACACCCGTATGTGATAAGGTCATGATCTTTACCTCATGTCCATTAGCTTTCAATTCTTTATAAAGATTTTTTATCGAAGTAACAACTCCATTTATTATAGGGGAATAGGTATCAGTTGTTATTAGAATCTTCATTCATTTTTCCTCCTATAATAGACCACTAATTCATTGATATAATAAGATATATGTAATTACATCTTTAGTATATTCATCAATAAAGTGAACCATGTTCATACCACATATGTACTTTTAGATGTTAACTATGCGCTCATAATCATTGTATCATGTAAATATTAAAATTTGGTTATGAAATAGTCATAACTCGACAACTGAATCCTGGGTTAATGGCTGTTGTCGTTCTTTGATAAGCCGCCCGGTCATTCGGAAGACGATTTCACCTAAAGCTATACCGGCCGCCATATCTGCGATAACATGCTGTTTAATGAACAGCGTCGACAGAATGATTAGACAAGCCATGATAGATACAGCCCAACTAGACCTTTTGGGCAAAATTGCCGCCCCCCGCAGCATTAGATAACAAGTGAGCACATGGATGCTTGGAAACCCATTATACGGTTCATCCAACCTGTAGGTTATCGGTACAAAAAAGTTCCATCCTGACCCTAATTGAGGTCGAGGAACATAGGTGGGAAATATAAGAAAAGTGAAATTAGCCACCAGTATCCCAAAACATACAGCGGCGAGCGTCTGGTAATATGCGGATCTTCTCTGTTGGAGAATCAAATAAAGCGTGATAAATATAAATGGATACCAAATGAAATAAAAAACAGAGAAAAAAGGTATGAACGGGGTAGCACGATCAAACTGCGTCGACAGCACATGCACTACTGGTCTTACATGGTTCTGCAAAGTGTACAAAATACCTATCAACGGAATAGACAACAACCAGAGAAGCGGTAGTTGCTTTTGTAGTTTCTTCAAGGAATTAACACCTCTTCTTAAGTTCTTAGGACTACATGATTTTATCACGGCCATCTCGTTATGAAACAATTATACCAAGGATTGGAGTTTGTGGAATCTCTTTTCTTTGGTACACATAAAAGCACACAACAGTAGCCTGTCTATAGACAGGCTACTTATTCTTAATCAATGTAACTGCATTGTTGTGAGGCAAGTGTCATCGCTCTCAAACGTGGAAACTTCGGACTCCGCTATTTTCCCATCATGCTCAATCGTTATGCGATAGGTTTTGTCGCGTGGCAGCCACAAATCAATAAATCCGTTAGGCTGTGATTTCATTAATGTTTTGTCCATTATTGAATTACCATCCAGGTCAACGATAGATACGTTAAAATCTTCCTCTACCATTTCTCCTTGACAGCCAGTTAAGCTATGGGTTGCACAAGGATGCGTCTTCTCAACGTATGGTGCGATAGACAGAAAAAACTCATCTTTGGGCAGGTCGTAGGTAACAGATTTGGTTGGGTCATCGTCTGTCACGGTCAGTTGCTTGGATGTAATTGAAGCTGATTCAGCTACCGTGTTTCTCACGCTGAAATCATGGACCATTTGCTTCATACTTTGCGTCTCGATTTCAGTAGATTCTTTTTTTTCGCTGCTTCCCACAAACATGTAAATCCCTGCTAATACGATAACAACCAATCCAGTAGCCAGCATTATTTTCCTTCTCACCTTGTATTCATCCCCTAATCTCATATGTACCTATTATAATCCAGCTGGTACGGTTAAGGACAGTGCGATTGATTTCACCTTTTCTTTATTCTGCTCTTAATTAAATCTGCAACATTAAGCAAAATCGTTAAAGTAACAGTTGCCAATAAAGGTTTAACAAAGCTTGATTCATTGTAGATGAGATAAGCTACTACAAAGTTAATTATGAAAAAAATTAAGTTCCACAATATTTTATTCATCTCATTTCAACCCTCGATAACCAGATTTAGAAGCCGCGCTAAACACCTTAATGGAATACCACCATCAGAAGAACAAAGTCCAATGCTACTATAATTATACAAAATTTTGGAAATGGAATGTATTTTATTTCTATTTAGGTATTGGGCAGCAAAAAGGATATCCCTCAGCCGTTAACAGGCTTTGGAATATCCTTTTACATATTTTCATCTTTATATTGAGACCGAAGTAAAGCAATTTGTCGGGCAAGAAAAAGCGGTGTATACGGCATGTCCTTACGAAGCCAGGCAATGATCGTACCAATCAAAGCTGAAGAGCCGTACCATATAGTAATGTCTTTTTGAATATTTTCTGTTGAAATATTGGAGTCGCTTTCCCCTCTCTCCAAACGTGTGGAGATCATTTCCGTAATCACACTTAGCAGACGATCCCTGAAGACTGTACTTTGTTGCGATGTGAGAATAACCTTGTAAAATTCCGCATGTTCCTGAATATGCTCAAGCATTCTCACCAGAATCAGCAAATCTTCTTCATCTGTCGAATTTAGATTCAGCGGGTTTCTGTTCATTACCTGACGTATGTCCTGAACCATCTCATCCGCCATCTTTTCCAGCATATCCGGAATGTCTCGATAATGCAGATAAAAAGTTACACGGTTGATGGTGGCTCGTTCCGCCAGTCGGTTTACTGAAATCTTCTCGATATCCATTTCCTGAAGCAATTCAATAACGGCATCTTTAATCAATTGACGCGTGCGCAGTATCCGAGGATCCGTGCGAGGTGTTGTATTATTCATCCGATTTTCTCCGTTTCTTTACTTTCATAGTAAACTATACAACAGAGTATGTATCAAGTCGATGCTCGGCAATTTGAAAGATTCATTATGATTTGATGAAACCAACTTACCTTAATCAGAAGGCAAGTTGGCTTTTCTTATATTACCTTTACTTGGTTTACCAGGATAAATAGTAGTAATTAATTCTATCTCATTAGCGACAAGGCTTAAGACCTCTGTTCCGCAAGTGCTCTTTGAATCGTTTTGTGAAGTCTATCTTGCATAACAGGTTTCACGATATAGTCATAGGCATGTACATCAAACGCATCCGCTGCATATTCTTTATAGGATGTCACAAATACAAGCCTCAATTGCCTCCCGCTTGCTCTTAATCGTTCAGCAAACTCAAGACCATTCTCTCTGGGCATACCAATGTCCACAAATACCAAATCCACATCATGATTCAGCAAATACGAAAAAGCAGCTGTGGTCTCCTGGAAGCTTCCTACGATTTCGATCTCATTTAACTTAGCGAGCATTCGGTGCATAATTACATGCATAGCCTTCTCGTCATCAATAATAACGACCCTCAACCTACACGCCTCCTCTCGTACCCGAAGAATAAGCTAAGTATAACCTACGCCAATGATAGCAAAATGACAGAAAAGTTCCCTTATTTTGAAAAAAATTAAACAAAAAAATGCCTTTTAGATAAATCTACCTAAAAGGCATTTCTCTGACTCTGACGAGTTACAAAGGAATGTTACCTATCGGGTTGTCATTTATTTTAGCAACCAAAGCGGCAATTTTACCTGATGTATTCAATTCACCGTTTGCTGCGCCCACAATAGCATTCATATATGCCCCAAAATTCTCATTCGTTGCTGTATTTAATCCTGTAGCTATGTTAATAGTATCTACAAAGTTTATATCCTCACCATCATAGGCTTCAATCGTCGCAATAGCATTGGCTTGTGCTTCTGTTTCTCTATAAACATGAACCGTGTAGATATCATAATACCCTCCATTTTCCGGGTTTACGTAAACTTGAACCTCATTATTTCCTTCTGCGAGGTCCTTAATCCCCAATTCATAATTCAAATGAATGCTCGCTTTAGGATTCATCGTTGTTGCGGTTACTGTCGTGCTTGTTACACTAAATGGAACGCTTGCTGTGTAAGAATGTAGATCTGGAGAAAAAATGGGGACTAAGGTTATACCGCTTAAATTCAAGGCACTTAGTCTTTTATCTGCTTTATTGTTTATACTCGCTACAAAGGCAGCAATTTTACCCGACGTATCTAATGCTCCATCGTCAGCAGTCAGCACAGCATTCGAATAAACATAAAAGTTAGCATTTATAGCTGTATCTAAACCAGTGGCTGTGTTTAGAACATCTACAAAGTTTATATCTTCACCATCATAGGCTTCAATTGTCGCAATAGCATTGGCTTGTGCTTCTGTTTCTCTATAAACAGAAACCGTATAGCTATCATAATATTCTCCACTTTCTGGAGTTACATAGACTTGAATATTATTACTTCCTTCATCGAGAGCTTTAATTCCCAGATCCCCCTCACCAATGCTTCCTTTCACATGTTGCGTTGTTGCTGATACGGTTGTGCTGTCCACGTTAAATGGAACACTTGCTGTGTAAACATATTGATCTGCAGTAAAGGTTGGACTGAAGGTGATTCCACTTAATGCCAAGGCGCTTAATCTACTGTCTTGACTAGTAAGTACAAACGGTGCAATAACTTTCGCTCCGCTTGCCGGAACGATACCAATCTCTGATTCAACATCAGACAATAGAAAATCATTTTGCCCGATATAGACACTTATTGAATTAATAGCTGGAACATCGTAGAAATAAAAGGAGCCGTCAGCTGCAGTATTTGTATTAACCTCATACTCGGGGTTATTGGAATGATTATCGAATAAATACACTTTAAGATTCACTATGGGGTTCCCACTAGTGTCTTGTACATGTCCACTCACGATATTATGGTACAAATAAGTAATCGAAACTTCCGTTGTAGTATTTTCACTAACAGTATGATTAGCTGGAGTAATGGTTAAATCCATATATCCTTCTTTTTCAAACTTCAGATAAAAATCTCCAACAGGGACATTAGCTATAGAATACATACCGTTACTCCCTGATTCTACGGTACTAATTAAAGAACCGCTATTCTGAATACCAGAGTACACACTAATGGTAACACCAATGATTCGCTCCGCCTGCGAAATACTGTAAACAGATCCCGTAACGGTTCCCATTTGCACTATAGGAGCTGGTGGCTCGGTAGTTGGAGGTGCTGTGGGTACAGGAGTTGCTGTTGGCACAGGTGTTGCTGTTGGCACAGTGACCGGAGCTGTTATTGCCACTGAGGTTGGAGCTGGTGTAGGAGTAGCGGCTCCAACGATTGTTACGGTAGTAGGTTTTGTTTCAAAAGTTGTTTTTGAGTTTTGGCCTAGTTCTGCAGTAGTGATCGTTCCTTTTCCAGTTACTGTTGTGTCTGTATCTGATGTGAGCTTACTAATCGTTGTGCCCTCAGGCAGCTCTAGAATCGCATTATCCCCAAGAATAACCACGTTGTCGAATGTACCTTTTAAGGCTACATTGGATCCAGCCGGCAGATCTTTATTCAGGGTTATATCGCCGAAGCCCCTCCCTGTTGTACCGTCTTCTTGAATTACTGCAGGTGATGATACATCAACTTGAGCAACCGTTGTGGAACCCTCTGCAACTACACGCACAGGTCCTGTAGCAGACTTAATGATAACTTTTGACAATATAGAATTTTTAAAATGAAGACTGTTGACGCCCCCGCCATTTACAGTAGTGTCGCCCTTTACAGTCACGTTATCTAAAGATGCATCTCCGCTGCCAATTCCAGCTGCGAATAAGAGTTTGCCGTTGATCACCATGTTTTGTAAGGTGACGCCAGCTACATTTATAGCAACATCGCCGTTAATGGTTTCGCTCCCTGTAACAGGGCCGTAAGTACCTGCTGTGTTGTATGCTGTAACTTTTGCCCCAACCGCACGGTCCAAGGTTACTACCGCTTCTGCACGTGTAATAGATTGGCTAGGTTTGAAGCTATTGTCTTCTGCATAGCCTTTCAGAATTCCTTTAGTCACCGCAGCATCCACGGATTTTTTAGCCCATAAGGCAATGGTGTTTGAGTCGTTAAAAGCACTCGCTGTGCTCACAGTATCAGAAAGTCCCAGAAGACGATCCACGATCACTGCTGCCTCTTGTCTGCTAATGGGTTTGCTTGCACCCACTGTGCCATCTGCATAACCCGTTATATAACCTGCTTTTAAGGCTATGGCAACTTCGTGATATGCCCAGTTTCCTGATGATACATCGCTAAACGAAATCACTGCCTGTTCTGTGAATCCAAAAGACCGATTAATCAAAGCCATAAATTCTGCTCGAGTAATTTGGTTTCCCGGTTTAAAACTTCCATCTTCATACCCTTTAATAAGTCCTTTATCCATCCATGCAGAAATTTGAGCTTCCGCCCAATATCCCTTAATATCCGATGCCTCCGTTTTCGATGCGCCAAACGCTACACCGAACGATGAAAAAAGCAGGCACGAAATGATCATAGTAGATACTAACTTCTTGATTAGCTTGTTTGTCATGGTATGCCTCCTAAATATTTTTGCTTGTCCACAAAAATAACTCTACAGTAGGCCAATGACGGCAAAATGACAAACTTCTACAAAAGCCTGTGTCCAGTCCGAAATAACGCCCATTTCTCGCATAAAAGAAAGGCATGTAGTAGAATAATATCTGAGCTATACAATATAAGTAGAAGTAAGAGGTGTCCAAAATGGCTATTAGTTTCACTAAATCTGTCTTAGGCCGGTTAAATCAAGAAATCGCTGATCTTGAAGCGAAAATGTTGGAACAAAAGAAAAAAACAGACAAAGCTCTACTTAAAATACGCCAAATAGAAAAAGACTGTAAACTAAGCTCTTCCCCGAGTGATTTAAGCAGTAAAATGAGTCGTATCAGCAAATTAAAAGAGGACATTAAAAAGTTCAACCAACTTCAACGTGAGTTATCCAAAGAATTGGATAAAAAGAAGTTTACTCTTGCTCAGTTGCCGCCAACGGAATAACCCACCAGCTTCAGTAAATATCTGAAGGTCATCGAACCCTAAAGCAGCATGCCAATTGGCATGCTGCTTTGTTCATTTTCACCGCTTCACCTTATAAAACTCATGCACCCATGTCGAATAACCCTGGAAGTAATACCGATATATTAAATTAGTTCGGACTCTTGCAAAAGTCTCTGCACGATGGTTGCGGCCTCCGCCTTTAAAATGTGAGCTTTGGGGGCAAGGTGTGTATTGTTTCTACCTGCAACGATTCCTGCTTGCAAGCAGTCGGCTATACTGTTCTTTGCCCACTCCGATGCAATGCTCGCATCTACGAATGGACTCAGCAGTTCTTCTGCTTCTTTGGTCTGAAGACTTACTCCAATACCCGTTATTCCCATTGCTTTCGCAACGATTGTCATTGCTTGCTCCCGCGTGATTTTGTCCATCGGACGGAAAGTACCATCTTCAAATCCGCTGATCAGATTATATTCATAGGCGGTTTGAATTGCTCCACTGTACCAATCTACTGACTTCACATCCGCAAATGAACTTGAACTATTCGCCAGTTTCAGTCCTAATCCTCGAACGAGAATGGCTGCAAACTCCGCTCGCGTAATTTCTTGATTAGGGTCGAATCTGTCAACACCGCTGCCACTAATGACCATCCGTGATCCCATATCGTTCACTACATCCTTCGCCCAGTGCTGCGCGACATCTTCAAATTCCAAAGGGTGCCATATGATAACATACGTACTGTTCGTTAAGCTGTTCACTTCAACAAAATATTTACCGTCTATTTTAATGACTTTGGTCGGCACATGACGTACAGTTCCGTCTGGATCAAGAACAACTGCTGTTGTGATTTTACCCGGGTCCACATTATCCGGGATTACCATCTTTCTCTCTACGTAAGCGTTGAACTTAGATACATCAATCGTTGTTTCCCCGAAAATGGCTTTCACTCCAAAGTTGAGCGGCGAAGCAACAACCGTTACTTTCTCTTTAGCTGCCATGGTGTTCACAGCCGCCATCGTATCCGTGTTCGGTTTAGAAATCTCTATCTGTATCTTGATATCCTGAAGCTGTGCTCCCTTACCCAGTTGTTCCAGAATTGCAGTAATATTTATTTGCTTAGCAGGCAAGGTATAGGTGGCATCCAGCGTTTTAATTTCAAAAACAGCCTGCTTTTGTTCCATGTTCTTGACCAACTGGCCATCAAGTTCTGCAATTGCGACATCAGAATTATTATTTATCATAATCGTAATCACTGCCTGACTTTCTGCCCCAAGCTCGTCCTCCAGCTTCTTCGAATCAATGGAAACCGTAGTGACTGTTTGCTCCTTCACTTTGGTCGTTATTTCCGTGCTGAAATTTTCAAGTTTGCCATTGACCAACACTTGACCGATTGTTGAATTTCCAGCTGGCGTTGGTGTACTGCTGTTATTGGTGGTAGTGGTGGTAGTGGTGGATGTTGATCTCGGTGTTACCGTGTTGGAAACTGCCGAAACTGCGCTACCTCCTGTATTATTTATAGCTTTCACCGTAAATGTATAGGCTGTTCCATTTGAAAGCCCCATTACCGTAATCGGGCTTGACGTTCCCATTACCGTAATATTTCCCGGTGAAGAGGTAACCTCATAAGCGGTAATGGTGCTCGCTCCATCGCCAACAGGAAGATTAAAAATAATGGTGGCTTGTTCATTCCCTGCTATGGCGATCACATCCGTTGGTGGAAGGACGATGGACGTAACGATTGTAATTGTATTGGTAGACTTCGCAGATATATTGCCTGCTGCATCTGCCGAAATCACTCTGTACGTTCCGTTCACTAACCCCACTGTACTTATTGACGTTGCTGTATTTGCCGATACGCCTGATGTTTTTTTTGCTATGCCTCTCATTACCGCATCCTCAGCTGCACTCACTGTTGTAATATTTGCACCGTCAAGTACAAGATACAGTGTGCCTGCTTCTGTACTTTGCGCAGTTGTTACATCTGTCGTATTAGGAATTACGGCGGAAGTTACACTTGCTACCGGCGCCGTTACATCCGGCGCTGCGCTCGTGGTGAATGGGATTGCCTGCACGGTGGAGGTATTGCCCGCCGCGTCTTTCACAATCGCATACGCCTTATAGTCGGTCAAGGCGGTTAAGCCCGTTGCGTTAGCTGTGTTCGCTGCGGCCACGGCTGATGCGGTTCCTTTCGCAACAGCCGTTCCCTGAGCTGCAACGGTGAACGCATTTGGCGCGGCGTCCCCTGCTGCATACACCATATAGTAGTAGGTTCCGGCTTCATCCGAGGTGAAGTTTAGCGTCGCCGCCGTATGTGTTATTGCACTGCTACTGGCTGCGCTTAGCACGGGCGCCGTTATATCTGGCGCAGCACTTGTGGTGAACGGGATTGCCTGCACGGCGGAGGTATTGCCCGCCGCGTCTTTGACCATCACATACGCCTTATAGTCAGTTAAGGCGGTTAAGCCCGTTGCGTTAGCTGTGTTTGCTGCGGCCACGGCTGATGCGGTTCCTTTCGCAGCAGCACTTCCCTGAGCTGCAACGGTAACCGCATTTGGCGCGGCGTCCTCGGCTGCATACACCAGATAGTAGTAGATTCCGGCTTCATCCGAGGTGAAGTTTAGCATCGCCGTCGTATGTGTTATTGCACTGCTACTGGCTGCGCTTAGCACGGGCGCCGTTATATCTGGCGCAGCACTTGTGGTGAACGGGATTGCCTGCACGGCGGAGGTATTGCCCGCCGCGTCTTTGACCATCACATACGCCTTATAGTCAGTTAAGGCGGTTAAGCCCGTTGCGTTAGCTGTGTTTGCTGCGGCCACGGCTGATGCGGTTCCTTTCGCAGCAGCACTTCCCTGAGCTGCAACGGTAACCGCATTTGGCGCGGCGTCCTCGGCTGCATACACCAGATAGTAGTAGATTCCGGCTTCATCCGAGGTGAAGTTTAGCATCGCCGTCGTATGTGTTATTGCACTGCTACTGGCTGCGCTTAGCACGGGCGCCGTTATATCTGGCGCAGCACTTGTGGTGAACGGGATTGCCTGCACGGTGGAGGTATTGCCCGCCGCGTCTTTGACCATGACATACGCCTTATAGTCAGTTAAGGCGGTTAAGCCCGTTGCGTTAGCTGTGTTTGCTGCGGCCACGGCTGATGCGGTTCCTTTCGCAACAGCACTTCCCTGAGCTGCAACGGTGACCGCATTTGGCGCGACGTCCCCTGCTGCATACACCAGATAGTAGTAGGTTCCGGCTTCATCCGAGGTGAAGTTCAACGTCGCTGTCGTATGTGTTATTGCACTGGCACTGGATGCGCTTAGCACCGGCGCTGTTACATCCGGCACTGCGCTTGTGGTGAACGGGATTGCCTGCACGGCGGAGGTATTGCCCGCCGCGTCTTTGACAATCACATACGCCTTATAGTCGGTCAAAGCAGTTAATCCCGTTGCGATAGCGGTGTTCATTGCGGCCACGGCTGATGCGGTACCTTTTGCAACAGCACTTCCCTGGGCTGCAACGGTGACCGCATTTGGCGCGACGTCCCCTGCTGCATACACCAGATAGTAGTAGGTTCCGGCTTCATCCGAGGTGAAGTTCAACGTCGCTGTCGTATGTGTTATTGCACTGGCACTGGATGCGCTTAGCACCGGCGCTGTTACATCCGGCACTGCGCTTGTGGTGAACGGGATTGCCTGCACGGCGGAGGTATTGCCCGCCGCGTCTTTGACAATCACATACGCCTTATAGTCGGTCAAAGCAGTTAATCCCGTTGCGATAGCGGTGTTCATTGCGGCCACGGCTGATGCGGTACCTTTTGCAACAGCACTTCCCTGGGCTGCAACGGTGACCGCATTTGGCGCGGCGTCCCCTGCTGCATACACCATATAGTAGTAGGTTCCGGCTTCATCCGAGGTGAAGTTCAGCGTCGCTGTCGTATGTGTTATTGCACTGCTACTGGTTGCGCTTAGCACCGGCGCTATCGTATCATTAACTCCGATATTAGAAACCGTAATATTCTCGAAATTTAGGTCGGTCTGTGCACTCGTAGAATACTTAGATGTGATTGTAATTGAGGCAACATTATCAATGTTGAATGGAACCCCTGAGTTCAGCAAAGTACTTATTTGAGTAATCGCAGTTGTAAGTAGATAGGGGCTGCTGGTAAGAGATTTCACTGATCCAATTTGAGCGCCACTGGAATCTTTTAGAACAACGTCAAATACTTCAAGAGTACGTGAAGAATTATACGAACTAATCCCCAAATCCTTAAAGGTGAATTGCCTATTTACCGTCCCACCTTCAGCTTTTATTACAGTAGTTGCAGAACCTCCAAGAACTGAATTCGTAGAATAAAGTTGCGTCCCGCTAACATCTATTGCATTGCTCACCCCCCATTTATCACCTAATTTCCTGAAACCTGCACCATTACTATCTGTACTGCCTAATACCCCGCCAAAGTCGTAGGTGCCGTCACCGGTACCGCTAGATATTGCGTATACATGCGTAATGTTTACACCAAGACCAGTTGCAAAAATAAAAAACAACCAAATTAAAGACAGTAGGGCGCATTTATTGACAACTCTCCACATAACATCAACCTCCAAAAATAATATAATCATAATAAAAGCGAAGAGAGTGGTCTTTTAAAATTGTAAAATAAGTCCTTAAGTAGATATTCACGAATTACAACGCACACCAAACTGACACAATGCGATATGATATAAATCACTATACTATATTTTGGATAGACAAATCTCTTGTGTCGTAAAAATTTGTTGCAAGATCGGCGAAGGTCTAACTATTGCCACCATCTCAGCTCAAATTGAAGGTTTGTTAGAAACAACCAAAAAACACCCCTTCCCTTCCACAGGGGGAAGATAAGGAGTGCAGCTTGGTAACTACTTTTTTAAATTCCTATCAAATGCCTTTTTTCTCGGAAATGGCTACAGATTCCAGATGCGGTACAAGATGACTGCCGCCTCAGCACGGGTGAGAGTATCGTTCGGCGCAATCTTGCCGAGCTTACCATTGACGACTCCCGACTTGACCAGAAACAATGCGCTGTCTTTTGCGTAGTTGGAAATGCTAGACGCATCAGGATAAGCGCCTAAAGATCCACTGGCTTCTATTTGCTTGCCTGCTGCCGCTAGTGCGCGTGTAGTCAGCACCATCATATCTTGACGAGAAATATTACTGTTAGGCTTGAACAAGTTATCTGCGAAACCAACGGCAATTCCCAGGTCCTTTGCGATGACAAGCTCATCATAGTAATAATCTGTTTTCTGAACATCGCTGAACAGAACTTCATTGTTGCCTATACCTTGCAGATCAAGCGCCTTTACAAGAAGTGAAATAAAATCTGCTCTCTTGATAGAAGTTGCAGGAGAGAAGCTGTTCTCGGCCGTTCCTAGGATGATATTGCGTGCTGCCATTGCGTCAATGGCTTCTTGAGCCCAAGGAACGTTCTGCAGGTCGCCAAAGGTCTTGAGTACATGGGCTACAGCAAAGGTGCTGAAGTGAGTCGTTTGGAATACAACGGTTCCGGTTGCCGCATCATATCGACCGTTCGGAATCGGTGTTATGTTGCCTTTGCCATCGATATACCACACAACGATAAGATCAGGATTGCTGCTAAGCTCTTCTGCTGTCGGTGTGTAAGGAATGGCTACCGTGACAGATGCATTAGGGTTATTCCATGCAATGACTTTGTCGCCTGCTACTACATTCAGATCGATAACCGGATGGTTGCCGATCCGTTCGCGGGTGGTTGCATCCAAGCTGTCCGTAGAAGTTTTGCCCACACGGATGGACACTTGCTCAGTGTTCACTGTCACGTTAGACAGCATGTTGCTTGGAATTTCAATTTCCGCGTTTTCTGTCTTCATTATAAGTACGAAGTTTTCTTGGCCTTTCAAGCTTTGAGTCGGTAATTGCACTTCGTAAGATTTCGCGTCTGCATGCTTTGGTACTTCGATTACGATTTGTTTCTTGCCATTTGCCGCTGGAGTGGCTTGCTCAAGCGCTTTTTTCAAGTTATCGTTGGAAATCGTGCCTTTCGCGCGTCCGTTGTCGATTGTCACTTCAGGCTTAATCGT
Source organism: Paenibacillus monticola (assembly GCF_009664975.1). Classification (GTDB taxonomy): domain Bacteria; phylum Bacillota; class Bacilli; order Paenibacillales; family Paenibacillaceae; genus Paenibacillus_AQ; species Paenibacillus_AQ monticola. The sequence goes on along the minus strand of NZ_WJXB01000001.1, from coordinate 964,883 downwards.
AACAACGCCGTCCTTGATCTCAACGTTTCCAGTCTGCGGGTTAGATCCGTTAACGGTGTTGGTGCTGATCGAAGATGTTGTTGAACTGCCAGGTTTACCAGTGAGGGTAAGCACACCATAAACGGATGTGTCCATATATCCATTGCCGGTCATATCGTTCCAAGCTGCGACACTTTGACGTGAGCCATCTTTAGCGTCATTGATCTGTACATCAAAACCGAGTTTTGTGGCGTTAGCCGGAGTTACCCCGTTAAGTGGAATCTTCACTTCAACCCTATAGTTTGTTCCAGAAATCTGGGTTGCCGATTCGAAGCCAGTTGCAATACTTACCGGATTGAATGTAGTCTCGTTGTCAAAGTTGATTCTGTATTGTCCGTCATCACCTTGATAGAACGTTGTTTTTGCATTGTTTGGGTCCACGAAGATTTCGACAGAATCCTGTTCATATGCGTTTACACTACTTTTGTTCAGCTGCGTATCCTTAACCTGGATCAAAAGATAAAGATTTTGATCATCCCAAAGCGCTTTTGCTACACCATTCGCACCTTGCCAAGCCATCTGATAGCGATTAATGGACATTTCAGTCGCTTGGCTCCAAACCTCATCAATAATCCCGTCTACTACAGGCGTAGCAAATTTAGCGGTTGACTGATTTGCGTTTACAGCCTCAATCGTATGCTCTGCTATAAATTTATCTGGGTCAATTACACCGTAATAAGCGGGTTTGGCCTGTAGGTTACTATCAAACAACAATGGATTTTGAGAGGCCCTCCAGCTCGTAGAGTCATTCTGCCCCCAAAAAGTTACGCGAGAGATATTTGCCGCGTGAGCCTTGAAGATATTCATCAATTGCGCATATAAATAGCCCTGAGCATTTGCTTGTGTCTCGGAAATCTGAGAGTTGCTTCCAGCCGTAAGGTCAAGCTCGGATATACTTACTTCCACGCCTAAGGAAATAAACTTCTCCAAGGACAGTTTAACATTCTCCGGGTTCGTGTTTATATTGTAGTGCCCCTGCATGCCTACACCGTCGATGAGGAGTTTGCCAGGGTGTGTAAGTGCATACTTATCATTGATTTCTTTGACCATACTGTAGATAGCCTGCGCTTTATTCTGATTGTCTTCGTTATAGTCGTTGTAATATAGCTTAATATTCCAATCAGGATGCGCGTCCAGTTCTTCTCTTGCCGCCAAGAACGCCTGCTCTACGTAGTCTGTTCCGATGGCACTTGCCCAAGGGGTTTGTCGCAGCGCCGCTTTCCAATCCGCCGGGTTAGACGGGTTATCATTCATCGCTTCGTTGACAACGTCCCATGAGATTACTTTGTCACCGAAATGTTCCATGACAGTTGTGATATGGGTCCGCAAATTCTCAAGCGCTTCCTCCCGTCCCAAGGGGATCGTGTTGTTATCTGCGTCTGTTGTTGTATTCATCCATGCAGGCGATTGCTGATGCCATGCCAGTACATGTCCATGCATCTGCATTCCCTCAGCCAGCACTTTATTTACAAGCGCATCTGCTGCAGTGAACGTGAAGATACCTTTCGATGGCTGCAACGCATCCGGCTTCATGGCGTTGCCTGCCGTAGCCACATTGTGATGCATCTTCAGAAGGTCAAGTCTGACGCCTTCGAGATCCTCCGCAGATATCGCGTTTCCGATCAGGAAATCGTTCTGATATGCCTCTTTAATCGGAGTTAGATCTTTCTGTATAGCGATGGTGCCTGAGCCTGTATTTTCAAAGCTAATATCGTCAATATAGAAAGATGCTGTTGCGCTAGAGCTTTCAACATAGAGGGTCAAATATTCGTCGCTTACAGAGGTATAACGGTAGGTTCCTTGTAACTGAACCCATTCATCGGTGGTGCTGATTGTCTTTGAAGCAAGGGTATTATAACTTGCACTAGTATTACCAACCTGCGTGGAGAGCTTGAGTTCTGAGCTCGTGGGCGAGATCAGCTTCACCCAAGCCGAAACTTTATATTCCTGGCCCTTATCAACATATTTCTCCACACGGAAGGACGGCCCATGCCATGTATCTGTTCTGCCTTCTACCTTCAAAGCATAAGCACCATCAACGGTATGATTCGCTTCATTGGAGACGGTCAGCGTTTCAGTACTTGCCCTGCCTTCAAATCCGCCTGCCGTTTGATCTTCAAAAGTTATTGTGGTAAAAGGTAACGCCGGGTCCCTAGCCGGCTCTGGTGTTGGCGTTGGCTCTACCGTATCCACTTTCTCGGTGATCAATATATCACCGATGTAGAACGGAACAGTTCCTCCGTCAACGTTAGATTGAACGCGCAGCTTCGTATCTTTGCTCGTATCCACGATAAATTCATTAGTCAAGGTGATCGCTTTGCCGGCTTCATAATTCCCGCTTTTCAAAAGAGCATAGCTGCCTATCATTTGAAGATACGCTTGTGCGCCACTAGGCACAGTCACATCAGCGTCAACATACACGGATGCGGTTACCGTGTATGTTTTTCCGTTCTCCAGGCCTATGTCGCTGAATACGAAATCGGCCGCGTCATAGTCAACTGCTCTGTTGCTTACATATAATGCTGCGCCATCAGCATTGCCGGCAAAAACTTTATCGGCCACAGGTGTCAGGCTAGCACTGCCAGATTGCATTGCTACACCTTTGCCACTCGCAAAGGTTTCGTGATAAACCGTTACCGTATCTGAGGGTACTGTCGTATCTTGCGCCTTAACTTCCGCAACCGGAGCGAGCCAGCCTATCGGAATAAGCAAAGCGGCTGCGAGTAAGATGGAGATAACCTGTTTGAGCATTCTACTCATTTGTTGCATTCCTCCTCGAATAATTTTTGGAATTAGAAAAATCCCTAATGAAGCTTTCTCCTAAGAATTATTCACCCCCCATTGTAAACGCTTACATATATGTTTACACCATTTTACATCTCCGCTACTATCCGTTGCCATACTCATACTAAAGGTGTTACCCCCCATAATTATAGGAGAAACGCTATTCACCTGAAGTGATCCCCATTCTGTTCGACTTCCAGTTGCTTTTTTTCTGCTTCTGCTCCAAGAAGAAATATATAAAAGAACCAGCAGCCTTATTGGGCGACCGCTGGTTCTTCATTTCCGAGCTATCGCTCCGGAATGGAATTTTGTCACCTCTCAACATCTTACATGCTTGCGTTTAAAACCAACCCGCCCTTTGTCGACTGCTTTTTGAATATTTTCATAAGCGTGAATAAAATTGCTTTTTGCCTTATCCTTATTGACTTCTACCGGGCCTACCGTCCTTGCGATCTCACACGCCTTATCATGAAGAGGTCGATAGGATGTCGCAACTGTGTATAAAAAGTTGTTCATTGCGTATTTGGTGCGTTCTGGAGAATCATGAATCGTATTTTTTACGATCTCAAGCATACCGGCAATTTTGCTTTCAGCAAATTCTCCGTCTGGCCGGCTGCCGAGCAGCCAGCAGTAACAACTCCAACCCGCTGACATCCTCAGCTCTTCACCGCTTGCAATCCATTTATCAGCAACTGCTTGGGCAATATCCGCTTCTGCCAGAGTTACTGCAACTACATAATCGGACAGCATAAAAAAATAAGCCGCATCCATCCACCTTTCATAATCCGCTTCTGTCATTGCATTGGGGTCGGCAATAATGCCGGCAAAATACATGGCGTCGTAGTTCCCTGTCGCGTAAAGCTGCTCAGCCAGCGGCTGATTTATTTTAGTTTTCTTAAAGATAGGCTTCATTGCGCCTGTAGCCACGCCAAAAAGCGGTTCCTGCGCGCCATTCGAGCTGTATATTTTCTTGGTTCGTTCCTTGCCGAGCACTTCAAGCTCCTGCATAACCATCTCTACATTCATATTTAACACTTCCTTTTTCCAAAGTAATCTTCTAAAGTTATCTTAGATCGTACCGGATAATGAAAGTGTACTGTATGCGATTCCCTGTCGCAAGCTGAGTATGCCTTTAGACTGAGAAATCCTCATCAAGGAGGTTATAAACGAATGAAGCATCCCATTCGCAGCAAAAGTTTATTCTTAATCTTTTTGATACTCCTTATGGGAATATACTTTATATTCTTTGGGCTTCCGTGGAAGTCCATAGCTTTAAAAAAGCAATTCGAAGTCTATTTAGAAGATAAATATCAAATCGATTTCAAGCTTAACAAGATGGAGTTTGATTTTATTCATCGAACTTATAATTCTCATGCATACCCAGTGAGTGATCCCACCCTCTATTTTTATGTAGGGCAAGATATTGAAACCAAGAAAATTCATGATCTCTATAAATATGAACTTGAGAGACGAAATACCGGAAGAAGGTAGCTTTACATTTGACCGAAAAATTATTAAGGCATTATATTATGTCTGACACTTGACTGTTAGGGTAGCATGGCAGATAATTACAACCTCACCCAAAAAACTGGGATAAGAAGACAATTGATTTAAAAAGGGGCGGTCGTTATTAGCTGGTTAAGTGATCTCTATAAATTACAGAAGCGGGGGCTAAAAAAGGACATCGAACCCTCCTTAGTCAATGCCATCTTCCAGAGTTATGATAGATTTCCTAGGATTGGACTTAAAGAGCGGCTCGGCCAGCAGGATATGTCTCTGGATATCGCTGATGCTTACATCCATGGCCGTAACGCGATGATTGAAGCGGGAGTCGGTATCGGCAAGTCTTTTGCCTACCTCATTCCCGGCCTGCTCATTAACCGTATCTCACAGCGGCCGGTCATTATTGCCACATCCTCCATCCAACTTTCAGAACAGATCCATAAAGATCTGAGATTCATCGGAAGCCGGTTGGGATTTACAACGGTTCGCTCTGTAGTCGGTAAAGGCATGGGGCAGTATGCGTGTCGGAACAGGGCAGCCGACCTGTTCAAGCCTGAGGATTCCAGCTCCCCTCTGTCAACGCTTGTCGAGCGTATTTTGAATTATGAAATTGATGAGCGTGCAGATATTAAGGGTGGAATTAGTGATGCTGTATGGTCTAACGTTTGTGTGAACGATTGTAAATTCGAGCAATGCCATTATAAAAGCACATGTACGTTCTACGAGATGAGAGCGAAAATTAATGCCAGCATTGGCGATATGGATTTCATTATCGTAAACCAGGATCTGCTTATCCGTGACCTAATTAAGAAGAAAGAAGGAACAAAGGGCTTAATCACGGAACGGCCGGCTCTGATCGTAATTGATGAAGCGCATAATCTGGAAGCAAAGGTTAGAGATGCAAGAACGATTGAATTTACTTCCCGGGGAACCTGCCGTATTCTGGATGACGCCTTACAGATTCTTCTCAAGCAATCCGCAGATACGAACCTTATGCCGCAATTCAAATTTGTGAAAAGATGTGTTGGCCATATTTTCAAACAGGTAGAGGCGGATTTGCTGCACACAGCCAAGCAGGACAATGACCGGATAAAAGTGTCGGAAATCACAGGAGTTCCGTTAACACGGGGAGCGCAGATTTTAAAAGAGTTCAGTCTCAGCCTCTCCATCTTAACTTCCCGGCGTGAACGGGAGATCGACAACGCTTTTGAAGCTATTAATGGACTTATTGACCTCTTTAATGTGTTTGCTGGAGTGGAGAACAACTATCTGATCTGGGCAAGCAATACCCGGGGGGAGAGCACCGTTAGTATCTGTCCCAAAGGCATAAGCCAGTTTCTAAAATACGCCTTATTTAACGGAAAGACATCTGTGATCTTAACCTCAGCAACCCTGTGCCAAAGCGGAGAAACGCTGGAGGAACAATACGCTTATCTGACTGAGTCCCTCGGTTACAGGGGAGATTATATGGAACGCCAGGCTTCACCGTTTGATTATGACAACCACACCATGATGTATATTGCCAAGGACGTACCTTACTATAACCATAAGAACCGGGAAGCTTATCTTGAAGCGGCTTACAAGGAAATGCTGAGACTCTGTAATTTAACGGACGGGCGGACACTGGTCCTCTTTTCGGCTAAGGAGGATATGAAGTACGTTCATGCGAAGTTAAACTCCGAGAAGCTTGCATGGGCGCTGCATGTTCAAAGAGAAGGATCGTCACAGGACGGGGTGATCGCTGAATTCCGGGGTAGTAAAGGCGTCCTTCTGAGTACCGGTGTATTCTGGGAAGGCGTAAATATCGAAGGTTCCGATTTGTCGCAATTAATCATTTTCCGTCTGCCGTTCCCTGTCCCATCCGATCCTGTCTATGAATATAAGGCATCTTTGGCAGAGAATCCCTTGAAAGAGGTTTTTGTACCGGACATGCTGCTTCGGTTAAGACAAGGAACCGGGCGTCTGATCCGCAGTGAAACGGACCTGGGAGTACTCAGCATACTCGATTCCCGTCTGTCCGCTGCAGCACGCAAGAATTACCGGGATAAGGTTCTGGAAGCTTTACCCTTTAAAAAAGTTACCGAGGATTTCAGGGTTCTGGAGAAGTTTGTACAAGACAAAGGGATAACACTTAGGGACAATTAGCAACTCATCCGCAGACAAGTCGCTTTCTAGACATTTTATAGTTTTCGGATACCACTGTGTGATTCTGGACTTACAGCTTCATCAGTACCCGCTTCTCAATCCGCGACACAACTACAGGTGAACTCTATTTAGAACATTATGTGCCATTGTTGACGGGTTTCACCGATCTGAGGGGGTTCTAACGTGAGGCTCTTTCCATCCTCGGAGACCGCCATTGCCATATGATTATGAGCAGACAAGATGACGGCCGATCCGTCCTCGTTCTTTGAGATGATCCAGCGCTGGTTATTGTAACCCAGATAAGTATACAGCTGAATTTTATTGTTTCCGGTGTCCAGATCAAGGGTCTGACCGGAAACGGTACGTATGGAGAAGGAACCAGCTTCATCTCCCGTCGGCACAAACGTCCACTCCTGATCTGATGCTTCCTCGGCATCCCGGACCGTCACGGGTTCACCGTCCGCCGGGTTTGCCGTGTATAAGGATTTCCGCGCCGCTTCGTTCACCACGCTTGATGTCATCAGGTTCGCCGGTGCTGCCCCGCTCACATTTACGTTCTGATACGAAGCAGATCCCCCGAATACATGCAGTCCGAAATGGCCTGCCGTAAAGGTTCCGTCCCGCACATCCATGATTTGCTGTCCTCCCAGGTAGACAACAATATGAGGTCCGTCCGCTTGCACCTTTAAGCTATACGTCCGGTCAGGCTGAATGAAGGCCGGAACCTTCGCCAGAACCTGCCGTTCTTCAAAACGCCCATCGATTTTGTAGAACAGGCGGACCGAATTCATATTCGGGTCCAGATTGAGGTAATAACCACTGCGTCCGTCCGCACTTGCACGGAACAGGAGGGAGCCCGCTCCTCCGGACTTACCGAGTTTCATCTCAGCTTCATAAGTGAAATCTCCTGCCTGCTCCCCGGCAATATAATTCGCATCACCGGCGTATTTCCCGCAGATGCCGTCTTCACCTATCAGCCAGGAAGCCATGGTCAGATCTTTGGTCCAGCCGCTGAGGTTGGTGCGGAGTGTTCCGCCAAAGGCTTGCACATGTAAACTTGCAGATGCCTTTCCATTCGGAGTGGATACCGAAATGACAGACCCCCCTGCATTTACTGCCTCAATCGCCGCCTGGAAATCGCCTGCCGCCTTTATTCGTATGACCTCCGGGTTACTGGACTTCCATATCAGCGGCTCTGTACCATTGCCGGGTCCATTTTCCAGGGCCGCCAGCAGCTTTTCGCTTTGCCCTACACCCAGTTCACGGTCACTGGTATCCATGACAATGCGGGTGGAGAGATCCGCCTCAGGATTCCATACCGATCCCAGTTTATTTACTTTCAAGGATACAACCTTCACATTGCCGTCCTTGGTATAGAAACTCATTCCCCGGCTGGCCGGGTCCGGGAAAATAGCAACCGAGAATACGGACTTCCCACCATTTACAAACACCTCTACCGAAGATTCATCTACTAGAATGCGCAGCTTGATTCGGCCGTTCTCCGTTAACGCCTGCGTTTCATGTCTGGTACTGAACAGGCTGGAGAAATCCGTCACTCCGGAAAGGGAACGGTCCACAAACACGGTGCTCACATTCGGCTTGTAGCCCACAATCGTCTTCTGAGCTGCACCTTCACGCACGCTCAATCCAAATTCTGATACGCTGCTTCCGGCGGGAATTTCCACCTCGGCTTCGATTTCGTAGGCACCGGAAGTAATGTCTTTCAACAGATTTTGCGAAGAAGGACTGACATTCTTGTTAGACGCAGAATAAAGTCCGCTGCGCAGAGATTCCAGCTCTATGATCGGACTCTGGGCAAGCCGGAGGCCATCATTGGTCTTGACCAAGGTAACTTCTCTAGGAACCGTCAATTCCCCCTTCCAGCCTACTGTCGGAAAGGCAAACGGATAATCCCAGTTCGACATCCAGGCCAGCATCACCCGGCGTCCATCCTGCATGTCAGAGAAGGACATGGAGGCATAGAATTCCTTGCCAAAATCAGTTCTCAGTACAGTTCCGGCCGGGTTATCGTTCACGAACTTCCCTTCAGCCGTCAGACTCCCCACAAAATATTCCGCATCCGAACCGCCCGTTGCCGGATTCGCTCCTGTACTAATCATGAGTACCCATTTCTTCTCCGAGGTTCCCTGTACCGTAAGCGGGAACAAGTCAGGACATTCCCACACACCGCCGCGGACATAATCGCCATAACCCCAGTTATCAGTCAACTTCCAGTCGAGCAAATTTGTTGAGGTGAAAAAACGGATATGATCGCCGCCCGATACTACCATGACCCAGCGGTTATTCCCCTCATCACGCACTACCTTGGGATCACGGAAATCCCAGCCTCCGGGCTCCTCTCCGTTCTTCCCGGGGTTCTCAATGACAATAGGACGATCTTCGGCATATTCCCATGTACGACCCTGATCCTTGCTGTAAGCCAGACCAATCTGCTGGTTGCCGTTAGGGGCATCCGGATTATAGGAGGTATAGTAGGCGAGAAGCCCTTGGCCGCCCGAATCCGCGAACAGACCTGAGGCATTGTTCAAATCCGCTACAGCAGATCCGGACCAAACATGCCCGTAATCATTCCAGTGGAGGGCGATCGGGAGGCGCTTCCAATTCAGCATATCTTTGCTGACTGCGTGAGCCCATGTGCCACCATCCTGATGGAAGAGATGATATTCGCCTGCAAAATAGACCAGTCCGTTCGGATCACTGACAGAACCGCTCATTGGGGTGTAATGATATTTCGGTCGATATTTTTCATTATTATAGCTGGTAGCATCTGTGACATAGGTGTTCTGAAAATAGGCGGTCCCACTGTTTACTACAAGCCCCGCGTTCCCGGACCCGTAGGAACTATCCGTAACGTCGATAGCCGCCGGAGTATATCCATCCACAAAAATCTGAATTTTTTTCCCCTTCGCCTGTATCTCAACCGCATGTTTTGCCCCCGCTTGACTCGGATAAGTACGTGCCGAGCTTGCGATCACCGTGCCGTCTGCTTTGGTTAAACGGACACGGATCTGATTCCCCTCCTTCACCAGCGAAGCTTCATATCCACTCATTCCGTCGGCAGAGGACCGGAAGGCCAGGCCGGCAACCGCATTGGCAGGAAATGAAATCTGCCCTTCATACACCAGATCAGCAGCCGGCTTGTTATAGATCAGCAACGCCTTGCTCTGATGGATAGAGGTCCCTTTTTTGCCGCTGAGATCAGGCTGCCACTGGCCTTTGCTTGCCAGTACTGTCTCCAGATTGCCTTTCAGATCGCTTACAATTATGTTTTGGAACAACGCGGCTCCATCCCAGATGTGGAGCCCGAGCCGTCCGGAGAGATAGGCACTATCTTGGGTATCAATCACAGGCTTGTATTGATTTCCCCAATATACTTTTAGTGAGGAACCCTGTGTCTTCACCTTAAGATGATAGATTTCGCCCTGGACCAAAGGAACCTCGCGCTCCTCGTTTAGTCTGCCTTCGCTGTTGTTAGCATCTCTTAAGCGGATCAACCCGGCCTGTGGTAAGATTTGCAGCATATAGGCTTGCTGCCCATCCTCATTGGAACGGAAGAGCAGCGTAGCATCAGGCTCTCCCTCCTTCATCATTACGTCAGCTTCATAGATAAAATCATCCGCAGTAGTCTCGGATAAAGCCAGCACATTTTCATGCAGGTCCGATGTCAGCAGAAGTCCTTCCGCTGTGTTCTCCAGCCTTCCTTTTCCGGCTGTGCGCCATCCCGTCAGGTTACTATTCAAATTGGTAGCGTTTCCAGAAATATTCCCTTCCTCTATCCCTTTGCCGGATGTCTGATCTGCCGCTGCAGCCCAACCTGTCTCAGGATTAACTATTGTCATCCCTGTTGATGTCATTATGATTCCTGCCACCAGCAGAATGTTTAGTGCAAATTTCGCTTTCCGGTTCATCCTTTACCCTCTTTTCCTGTAAATTAGAAGTCCCCTTTTGAAGAGTAAGGCCGGCTTGTTACGTATGCATAACTGGCCGGCCTTGCTTGTTGTTTTATATAGTAGAAATTTGATTGCTCATTGCAGTAAGTCCCAAGGCCAAAGCGCCGCATAATCCCGCCTGCTGGCCAAGACCCGGAGCTGTAATGTACTCATCCATGTGATTCTGAATAGTACTTGAGCTGACATAGCCGTTCAGGTTCTGGCGTACGGCCTCCCGAATCAGCGGATATAGCTGCGGTTGCTGCATCACACCGCCGCCGAGAATTATTTTGTGCGGGGAGAGAAGTAAAATAGCTTGTGTTATGGACTGGGCAATGTAAAAAGCCTCCATCTCCCATGCCTTGTGCTCTGCCGGAAGCTCATGGCCCTTCTTCCCCCAGCGGGCTTCAATGGCGGGACCTGCCGCCATTCCTTCGAGGCAGTCCCCATGATAAGGACAAACACCGGAAAAATCATCTTCCGGATGGCGCCTCGTAAGCACATGCCCGCCCTCAGGATGTACAAGACCATGGACTAATCTGCCTTCCGCATATACGCCGACGCCGATACCCGTTCCTACGGTAATGTACAAGCAATTGGACAAGCCCTGTGCAGCCCCCCATTTCACCTCACCATATACAGCTGCGTTAACATCCGTATCCCAGCCGAACGGAACGGAAAAAACTTGCTTCAAAGTTCCGAGCAGATCATAATTCGCCCATCCAGGCTTAGGCGTTGTCGTAACGTAACCGTAAGTTGGGCTATCTAGGCGGATATCAATCGGCCCAAATGATCCAATTCCGATGGCTTCTGCCCCTTTGTCTTGAAAATAATCAATTACTTGGGGCATCGTCAGATCCGGATGCCTGGTCGGGAAGCTGATCTGATCCTCAATCCGCCCGCTCTCATCCCCGATCCCGCATATAAATTTCGTTCCACCTGCTTCAATGGCTCCTATACGCATCTAAGTTACACCTCCTGCTTACCGGTTCTGCCGGATGCGGCAGATGAAACCAGATCATAGATTTTCAGCGAAAGGAACAAGTCTTCTTCAAGTTCTACAAATGCAGTTAGAGCACCGGATTCAGGCTCGGGGAATATAAGATCCGTAAGAACTGCCTGACCGCCGTTGCCGAACACCTCAACTGAGGAACGATCCACATAAATACACAGATCATAGGTCGCAGCCTGTGCCGTAAGCTTCGCGGAATGAAGTCCAGGGAACAGCTTGTGAAAGTCAATCTTCCCGGAAGCGGAACGGTCCACATACATCTCTTCCGTCTGACCGTTAATCCCGACAACAGTTTGCTGTTTGGCACCTGCTTTTACTCGGAAGCCGGCAGATGTACCGCGCGCGAACTCCGCCTCAATGACATAAGCATCCAATTGAAGACTGGCGCAGGCCGCATTAACCTCTTGTACCGAAGCATTTGTAAGGGACAGGACCGGGATACGCACCGCTTCCAGCTCTCTTGCAGGCTTCTGAATGAGCGTAACCACCCCGTTTCTTGATTCCAGCGCAAGCTCCCGGGGAATCGTCATCGCCCCGCGGAACCCTTCCGCCGGAGTCTGGTCAGCATACATCCAGTTACTCATCCAGCCGATAAACAGCCGTCTTCCGTCTTCTTCGGGAAGATCGGACCAGCTTACGCCAGCATAATTATCTCTTCCGTAGTCCAGCCAGCGGATGCTCCGGGATTCTTCGTCAGGAGTGAATACCGCTCCGTCGAAGCAGCCTGTGAAATACTGCGTTCTTGAGCCTTCCTCAAATGCCAGATCTGCACCGATACTCACGAGCATCACCCATTTGATATTATCCTTATCGCCATCCACAGCTAGCGGAAACAGGTCCGGACACTCCCATACCCCGTCATGCGAGCCGATGCCCCCGCCGAATTCGCTGGCAAAGGTCCAGCGGATCAGATCAGGAGAATGGTATAAACACACCGTCTGGCCACAGGCAACAATCATGACCCACCGGCTCTGTTCTTTATCCCAGAATACCTTGGGATCACGAAAATCAATGAAGGTCTCATGCCGAAGCACCGGATTTCCAGCGTATTTCGTCCAGGTTCTGCCATTGTCTTTACTGTAGGCTAGACTTTGGCACTGAATAGCAGGTTGTCCTTCCGGCATATTCAGATGATGCGTAAAGATCGCTACCAGTCCCGGCTTATCCTCAAAAAATCCCGTCGTATTCTTCCAGTCGACAACGGCACTTCCCGAGAAAATCATGCCCAGTTCATCCGGCACCAGCGCAATCGGCAGCTCTTCCCAAGCCACCAGATCCCTGCTCACCGCATGACCCCAATGCATCTCTCCCATGGTCATTCCGTCCGGGTGATGCTGGAAGAACAAATGATATTCCCCCTCGAAATATACCAGCCCATTCGGATCGTTCATCCACATTTCTTGGGGCGAAAAATGATAAGCACCCCGATAGTTTTGTTTTGTGATCACTGACATTATGATTTCTCCTTTTCTCCTGGATAAGCTGAACTTTATATATATATTATTTTTGCGTCGCTCTGTCGTAGCCGCCCTGTTTGATCTTCAGCCATTCCTGCAGGCCCAGGCGGTCGAGTTCGTCAATCGAGTGCCGCTGTGGTATCTACAAGTATTTACTAAATAGGAGCCCATACTACCAGATAGAGTCCGGGTTGCATAATAAGTCCCTTCTGCTCCTCTCGTGATAAGCAGCAACGCGATAGCTTCCCGAAATCCGAAACCGCTACTTGCAACTGATGAGGCATAGAAGCCATAAACTTGCAATCATTTCCATTGCTTGGATGCTGTTAGCAGTTATCTATCACATCTAGAAGAACAAAGAGCCCTATCACCCCGAATTGTTGACAAGCCGCTGTTCGTCCTTGGAGTTTATCGGTCTTGATAATGGCTTATTTGACAAACGTTCTCTCTCATACTTGCTTAGCCTAGGGATTTTCAGACCTACTTTTTGTTATAAAATCAGATCAGTGGAATGGCTGCAGCATTACCCTTTCACACCGGACATCGTAATGCCCTGGATGTAATAGCGCTGAAGGAACAGAAACAGGATCAGGATCGGAACTGTGGAAATGGTACTTGCGGCAAGAATCTTAGACCAATCTGTTCCTTCCACCGAAGAGAAAGCGGCAATGGCTACCTGGATCATCTGTTTCTTTTCATCATTGATAACGATCAGTGGCCACAGATATGAATCCCAGTTGCCAAGAAAGGTCATCAGCGCAAGGGTGATCATCGGTGGGACAGCCGCAGGCAAAACAATACGAGAAAAGGTTCGCGGCATCGAGGCTCCGTCGATTTTGGCCGCCTCCAGAATCTCATCTGGAATTTCCGCGAAGAACTGCCGCAGCAGAAAGATTCCGAACACAGACAGCATCGAAGGAATCACCAGCGCCTTATAGGAGTTAAGCCAGCCGAAATAATTCATCAGCAGATAGTTCGGGACCAGCGTTACTTCACCGGGAATAATCATCGCCGACATGAACAGTGCGAAGACCATCGCTTTCCCACGGAAACGCAGCTTGGCAAAAGCAAACGCCGACATCGAATTCACTAGCAGCACCAGCAAGGTTACAATCCCTGCAACAAACAGTGTATTAGTGATATAGCGGAGAAAAGGGTTGCGCTCATTGAAGATAACCTCTTTGAAGTTAGCCAGCGTTGGCCGGACAGGAACGAACAAATGAAAATTCAGGCTGGAGGAGTACTTGAACAATTCCTCATAAGGGCGCAGTGAACCCGAGATCATCCAGAGGATCGGGATAATTGAAATGACAGCCAAGACGGTCATAACCGTATACTTGGCAATGCTTGCAAAGCGGTTCATGTGGATTCCTCCTAGTAGTTTTACGAAACAGCCGCTTCCTTAAAATTCTCCTGCAGCAAAATTGACTACAGAAAAGCGTCTCCATTAATATTCCGCATTCCGGAACAGTCTCATTTGCACGAGCGAGATGGCGAGAACAATCGCGAACAGAATAAAGGCGGCAGCGGTAGCGTAGCCCATCTGCATCTGCTGGAAGGCCATTTTATAAATATAATAGACTGCGGTTTCTGTAGCCCCGTTGGGTCCTCCACTGGTCAATACAAAAACGAGGCCGGACAGCTTAATTGCATCAATTGTCGTCATAATCACAACGAAGGCGGTGGTACGGTTCAGCAAAGGAAGCGTAATGCGGAAGAACTGCTGCATTTTTGTAGCACCGTCTACCCGGGCCGCCTCGTACAAATCTTGCGGAATGTTGTTCAGTCCGGCCAGGAAGATAATCATGAAAAAGCCTACGCCTTTCCATATTCCCAGCATGATCACGCCGTTCATCGCCGTATCCGGGTTGGATAGGAAATTGGTAGTGGGCAGATGAAACGTCTTCAGCACATTGTTCAGAATCCCGAATTCCTTGTTGTAGATCAGTTTGAACACAGTTGCGGCCACTGCCGTAGAAATGACAACCGGAATGAAATAGAGTGTGCGGAACAGACCAGTGAGCTTGAACTTTTTCTGGATTAACAGTGCCAACCCCAGTGAAATCCCAGTCTGAATCGGAATAACTATGATAGCAAAATGAAACGAGTGCCTGAGACTGGCCAGGAAATCCCTGTCCGTTACCAGAGTCTTGTAATTGTCCAACCCGATAAAGCTGCGGGTCGATCCCACCAGGTTATAATTCTGAAAGCTGATCACAAAGGCTTGCAGCATCGGATAGAACACAAAGATGAGCAGCAAAGCAAAAGAAGGAAGCACGAACCACCAGGCGGTCATTTCTTCTCCCCGCAGATACCGGTGGGGCTTTTTGCTCGATGGGGCAGTTTTGGAGGCAGACTCAGCTGCCGATGTTACGCTTGTCATGATCTTTTCACTCCATTTCAATCCGGTTTATAGACGTACACGTTCATTACGGCATAAATTTGTCCACCCAGAGCAAGGGCTTTAATCTCCGTCTGGCCTTCCTTCAGCCCCTTTACGACAGCGGATGTTCCGTTACGGCTATCCACCTGTGCAACTGCCTCATCACTCGATACCCAAGTAAGATCCTGGGGAGCGTTTAGCGGAACGACCGCCGCTGCCTCTTCCACAGTGCCGCCAAGCGGAACATCCACGCTGGATTGGCTAAGCAGGACGCGAAGCGGTTTCGAGCCGTCGGGATCCTCGTTCCGCCATGCACTTGCCATCGGATAAAAGACGGCCTGGTCCAGCGTCACGTTCCCCTTTTTCACATACAACTCGAGCCCACTACTGGTAGCCCCCGGGAACAGAATACTGGAAACCACAGTCTCGCCGTCTGCGCCGAACACCTCCAGCGTCGATTCATCCACATAGATATGCAGCCTGATTTTACCGTTTACCGCTCTTAAGGGAGCCTGAACCGTTTCGGCAAACCCGGCTTCAAATGAACTATCGCCGGATTTGGTTCGATCCACCGTCAGTAATGAATTAACGTTGTTATACGATATAAGTGTTTCCTGATCTCCGCCTTTTCTCAGTTTGAATCCGAATTCCGCATCTCCCTTCACGGTGAACTCGGTATCGATTTCATAGGAAGTCCCGTGCAGACTGGCTAGGGGATTTTGACCTGGCTCCAACCGCTGGGTTCCCACCTTGACCGCTTGGCCACGCAAGGCTTCCAGCTCTTGCACCGGCTGCTGGACGAGGCGCAATCCCTCACCGGGAATGTCGCGCAGCTTCAGCTCCCGTGGCAGCGACATATTCCCTTTCCACGGAGTGCTTGGCATGGAGAACGGATAGCGCCAATTGGACATCCAGCCGACATAGATCCGGCGGCCGTCCGTCTGCGGAATATCAGAGTAAGACACTGCGGCGTAGAAGTCTTTTCCGTAATCGGTCCACAGCACTTTGGAGGGATCATTCTCGTTCTTGAATATATGTCCGTCAAAGCTACCGATAAAATATTGCGCCGTCGAGCCACGGGTTGAGCTGTTATTGCCGATGCTGAGCGCCAGCACCCATCGCTTCTCCTTGCTGCCCTCCACGGGAAGCTCAAATAGATCCGGACATTCCCAGACGGCGGCATGCGAGCCCTGATCGGCGCCGAATTCGCTGGCCAGCTGCCAGGTCTTCAGGTCTGGAGAGGTATAGAATCTCACCCGGTTGTCCACCGAGACAACCATCACCCAAGCGTGCGAGGGCTCATGCCAGAATACCTTGGGATCTCTAAAATCCTTGAGTCCTGGATTCGGAATCACGGGATTGCCCTCATATTTGATCCAGGTGCGTCCTTTATCAGAACTGTACGCCAGGCTCTGCGACTGCATTCCTCCTTTGAAATGGGTAAAGATCGCAACCAATCCCGCGTTTCCGCCAAAAAAACCGCTCGTATCCTTCCAGTCCACCACGGCGCTGCCTGACCAAATCTCCCCGAGCGAATCGCGCAAGAGCGCTACCGGCAGGTGCTGCCAATGGATCAGATCCGTGCTAACGGCGTGACCCCACTGGCCGCTGTTCTGGTAGAACTGGTGATATTCACCTTCAAAATAAACCATTCCATTCGGATCGCTCATATTCCCGCTTTCCGGCGACAGATGATATTGCGGGCGGTACAGCTCCGTGTAGTAATTGGGAATCGCAGAAAACTGAAAGACCGCAGGTGCAGTATTTGAGATGGCATTTGACGGAGTTTTAGAATCAGAAGTATTCATTTCACTTCCTCCTGTTCCGCTATTGTTGGTGCTGCCGATGGTATTGCTGGTATGATTGCTGTTGCCGCCAATATTGCACCCTGCGATAACCAGCAGTACTATAGCCACACATGCCAGTTTGCTTGTAGTTTTGATCATAGCCCCTCCAGACTAGCTCCAGATAGATTTGAGATTCCACATATTCAGCGACTGCAGCGTTATACTTCCACCCTCAGCCCTCATCGTTATTCCGCCGGTTAGAGCAGACGGATACACCCGGCTCGTCAACACATAGCGGCCATCATTTACAAACACTTCAATCGAAGAACGGTCGATAAATACCTGCAGTTTAAGCGAGCCTCCGTTAGCATCTGGTGCTTCCGTGCTTACTGAAACTTCACTTATCGATGCATCACCATGGCCGGAAGCGCTACAATCCAGGATCAGTTTGTCTTCCCGGAGCAAATAGCGGATGACCGTCGATTCCCCGCTTCCCTCTGCCGCAAGCAGAGTAATCTCAAGACGCTCAGCTTGTGTACCGTTCATAGCAAACTCAGCAATCCATTCAAAACCCTGTCCGTCCCTAACGTTCCACGCCGCATCATTCCCCTTAGAGAGGGTCACCCCGGAAGCCATTATTGCATCCTCCCGCAAGAGTTCCAGCTCGGGAACCGGCCGCGAAGCCAGTTTGCCTTCCGGCAGCAGCACCAGCTCCCGCGGCACTGTCATTGCCCCATACC
Organism: Paenibacillus monticola; assembly: GCF_009664975.1. Classification (GTDB taxonomy): domain Bacteria; phylum Bacillota; class Bacilli; order Paenibacillales; family Paenibacillaceae; genus Paenibacillus_AQ; species Paenibacillus_AQ monticola. The sequence continues at coordinate 947,083 of NZ_WJXB01000001.1, read as the reverse complement.
ACCCACGATCCTCGCGGGCCATCTCTGAACCCCAGTGATCCATCCAGGCGATCATAATTCTTCTGCCCTTGCCGTCCAGCAAAGTCTGTGCGGCATAAAAATCAGGACCATAATCAAGCTTCGCTTGAGCCTCCGGTGTAAACTTTCCGCTGGCGTAATCCATTTCGCCGGTCATATATAAATTTTTGGCACCCTGCATATTCATCGGTGACAGCACAAGCACATGCTTATCTCCCAGCGGGAACAAATCAGGGCATTCCCACATGTCCCCTTGGGTGCCGTCGCTCTCTGCAGCCGTTCCCATGTATTCCCACCGCTCCAGATCCTCAGATTGGTAGAGCAGCGCCTTCCCTTTGCCCTCTTTCCCGGAACCCAGCACCATATACCACAGACCATCGTGACTCCATACCTTGGGATCACGGAAGCCGAAATTCCCTGTATCGGGACAACCTGGAATCAGAGGATTACCGGAATGTTTGTCAAAAACAACACCGTCTGTGCTGCTCGCCGCGCACTGCACTTCCATCGGTTCCCGGCCGTCGACATGCCCGGTGTAGATCAAGGTCAGCCTGCCATCAGTCTCCACAGCACTACCGGACCAACAGCCGTAACCCCCCTCCTGTCCAAGCTCATAAGGCTCCGTAGGTGCCAAAGCTATGGGCAGGTGTTTCCAGTGCACCAAATCCTTGCTTACAGCATGTCCCCAGTGCATCGGTCCCCACTTATCACTATATGGGTGATGCTGATAGAACAGATGGTATTCCTCCTTAAAATAGATCAGCCCATTGGGATCGTTCATCCAGCCGGCCTGTGGCAGCAGGTGGTACTGCAGCCGGTAGTCATCCCGTGCCGCAATCTCCGCCTGTGCTGCCACTGCTTCCTCCGCCAGCCGTATGCTCTCTTTATGTGCTTGCTTCTCTCCCGAAACATTCATGCTGTATGCTCCTATTCCTTGTTTAGTTGACACTATTGTAGCTGAACGGCTAGAGAAATCATTTCAATATGATCGGTTGGGAAGTTGTGATGTTTTCAGGGGGGATGGGATGCAGTCGTTGTGTCGAGGCGAAGTGTAGATGCATTGGCATGGTTGGCTGCATGGTATAGAACATAGTAGCTTAGGCGTGGGACCGCCGTCACTCCATGGAAGTTTTGGACTTCCGGCCGCTGTTGTCTGCAGATTTCTTCAATTGGACCGCTATCGCTCCTCCAGTTCCAAAATCCCACTCCATTCCTTTATCCCATTCCCCAGAGGGGGAACCTCCTTGCTCGGCTGAAATTTCTCATCAGCCTCACTTGGGTACACCTCTGTTTTCTGAGTCGGCTTCAGGAATCGCCTGCTTACAGTGCTATCAGAAAAAGCGGGAACAGCTATAAGTCTAAAAACTCAAGTCTTATTTCAGAATACTTATGTAAACGATCTGACATCTAACCAATGAAGCAGTATTTAAAACACTGGACGAAAGATTTCAGACCGTCCCATGTTTTTATGCGATTCCAATTCAAAAAAGGCAAACCCCAAAACATGTCTTTTACATGTCCCGGGGTTTGCCTTACAGTAACAATCCCAAAGTCAGATTGGGGTGAGCATAAATTTCCCACATCAGAGTTCCGTCCAAAGTAGGCATGCGCAATCTATTTTTTTGGAATAGACGATTTTTTTGCTGCTGTCGCAGAACAGACAGAATTGATCTGAAAGCTCTGGTATGGTTTGACCTTTGGAATGCAATGATCTTTTGTTGCAAACTACCGCCGTTGTTTAACATCCATAGACTTTGCATAGAGCCGGTTATACTCCCCCCACAGTCAGTTACCCGTGCGGGTGATTCTTCAAATACCATTCCCGGTATTCTTTGGGGCTTTTGCCGCTGTTTTTCTTGAAAGAGGTGCTGAAATAGCTGGAACTGGAATAGCCGACAAGCATGGCGATATCGGTCAGCTTCAGTTCGTTCTCTTGCAAAAGCTGCTCCGACTTGGTCATTCTTAGCTTGGTGACATAGTCGCTGAACGTAATGCCCACATGCTGCTTGAACAGCCCGGATAAATAAGTCTCATTCAGATGAAACATTTCGGCGAGGGAAGAAAGCGTCAACTCGTAGGAGAAATTCTCCTCCACGTATTTTCTGACCGCTTCGACCATATGCTGTCCGCTGGAGAAGCGGAGCTTCTTCACTTCGTCCATAACAAGCTGCGCCAGCTCATCTATCTGCCCCCGCACGCCTTCACGCGACTGGTAATCAGCAATGGTCATCTGACAGTTCCACAAATACTTCTGCAGGGCGGAGCCGCCGAGCTCGAACTTTTTGGCGATGGAGCTGAACATCAGCAGCATCCGCAGGGCCAAAAAGGTAAAAGCAAACATCGGCGTATCTCTTTCGCTACTGAAAATGGTGTCAAGCTGCTGGCGGAAGGTGCTCATGTCCAAATTTTCAATCGCCTGCACCAGCTTCCGCTCCACCTCCGGGGTAAAAGCCTGCGTAAGCTCCATCACTCGGCTCCGTTCGCCCTCTCCATCTTTATACACGGTGCTTTGGCTCCAGGACAGCATGCACGAAGCATAACCGTTCTTCAGCCGCTTGAGTCCCTTCACTTCCTCGCCAATCCCCGTCACACATTCCAGCTTCAGGTAACTGGCGATGTTTCGTTTCAGTTCTTCTACGAACCGTTCCGTTCGATCTGCATGCTCCGGCCCCGACTTCATAATAACCAGAAAATACATCATCGCTGAATTGGCGACATCGCTGAATGGATAGATTCCTTTCCGCTTAGCAGCCGTCTCCCGGCATAGCATCTGAAAAGCCAAATTGAGCAGATCCCGGCGCTCCTGCCGGTCCGCCATCCGCCCCGTCGGCACTCTCATCTCCACAGCGACAAACTGCAGCTTCAGATCATCCGCTGTCAGCGGGGTCAGTTGGAGCTGCTGCAGCCGTTCCTTGATAGCCGCCAAGCTGTACCACTCGTCTTTGACCATTTGCAGCAAAAAATTCTCCTGCAGCAGCCGCAGCTGCTCATTTTTCCGCAGCAGATCCTGCCGTGAGGCATGTAGGTTTTTTTGCTCCAGTTCAATTTCTTCACCCAGCTTGCCAAGCAGCTCATTCAGTTCTGCACGGGCTACCGGCTTCAGCAAATAATCCTTCACTCCAAGCTGCATGGCCGATTTCACATAATCAAAGTCGGAGTATCCCGATAGCACAACCGTCCTCAGCAGCGGATACTTCTCTTTGCAGATGCGGATAAATTCAATGCCGTCCATCTGCGGCATACGGATATCGGAGATGACCAACTGCGGCAGCGGTCCCTGCTCCAGCAGTTGCAGCGCTTCATTGCCGCTTGAGGCCTCCGAGACAATCCTGAAGCCGACGGCTTCCCAATCGATTTTGGCTTTGATACTATTGCGAATCCCTTTCTCATCATCTACCAGCATAATCTCATACATGATAATCACCTTTCTATCAGCGGTAGCTTCAGTGTAATGGTTGTTCCTATATATAGCTTCGAATCAAGCACGACTTCAAACTGCTCGCCGTAATATAGGCGGCAGCGGGAGAGCACATTGCGCAATCCGATGCTGTCCCCTTTATGATTTAAGATTCCCACACTGTCCCTCAGATCCGTATCGGCAAGAATGTTGGCGATCAGTTCCGGTGTCATTCCTGAACCGTTATCCTGAATCTGCAAGTGCAGGCGCTCTCCACACACACTGGAGGTGATCGCCACCTCGGCGCCCCCCCCTTTTTCCAAGCTGTACTTCACGGCATTCTCTACCAGCGGCTGCAGAATAAACTTAGCGATCAACAGCTGATCCGCGGCGGAATCCTGCCGGATCGCCACCATCAGATGATCCTCATACCGCAGCTTTAGGAGGAACAGGTAGTCACGGATATAGCCAAGTTCCTCGCTGACTTGTACCAGATCCGTATCGAGACTCAGCGAATAACGCATCATTTTACCCAGCGCTTCCGTGGCGTCCATGACCAGATCCTCTCGTTTCATCGCCGCCAGACCGCTGATGATCTCCAGTGTATTGTTGTAAAAATGTGGATTGATCTGCAGTAGGAGCGCTTTGTATTCGGCATTTTTCCGGCGTAGATTGGTCTCGAATTCCGTCTCGATCAGATACTTCAGCTGATGGGTCATCTGCTCAAATACACCGGCCACATAGTCCACTTCGCTCTGCCGCGATCTAACCTTTGGCATATCCTTCATCGCCAGCTCGAACTGCCCGTTTTTGACATGCCGCATGGCCCTGGCCATGGCACTTAGTGGCTTCGTTATGTCGGCGGAGAGCCACAGCGCGACAATAATCACAAGGATCAGTAGAACAAAGCTGGCAAGGAGCAGCGTTTCTTTGAGCTTTGTGATGGTGGCATACAGCTCCGCCTCCGGCACCTCGCCGACGATCAGCCAGTTCTGTGCAGGCAACCTGCGGTAAAAGAACAGATAGTCGGTCCCCCCTTGGCGAAGCGGAAAAATGCCGCTGTTCTGTCCTCCACTATGTTTCTGCAAAGTAGCAAGTCCGCCCCTAAGCAACTGCTCAGCTCCTGTCAGATCCTGATTGAGCACACTGAGGCCTTCAGCTGTCAGTAAAAAGGCTTTGCCGCTTTTGCCGAAGCTGATTTTATCCATATCCTGGCGCAGCAGCACCGTAGGATAATTGATTTTGATCACTCCGACATCCTTAAGGGACTGGAGCTGCACCAAAGGGAGCACGAGGCTATTGATCTCTCGCAAACGTATGCTGTCGTCGGCCTGATCCCTGTCCTGGTGAGCCTGCGTCCAGCGCACGTCCTGCTCCTTAAACTGACTGTACCAGCTACTCTTCAAATAGCTCAGGTCCTGTGTCCATAACCCGCCCTCTCCCGTCGCAAAGGTGGAAATGGAAATTACACTCGAATTATTGATCGCATAGGAGGATAATAGCCCACGCAGCTTTTGCTTGGCCAAATACTTTTCACCCTTAGTGCTCTCATCGTTCAGGTCAGCGGTTATCCATTCCTGTGTGATGTCACTGCTCAACACCTGGTTGCCCATATCCTCAATTTGCGTCAGCAGCGTGCTGACATGAGAGGCAAATTGGTCTATGGTTTGCAGAGTGGATGTCTGGGTAGATTTTCGGATCTGCTCCGCCGATTCCTTGCTGAGGATAAAGACAACCGCCGTAATCGGAAGGATCAGCAGGATCGAAAAAGCCAACATTAATCTGCTGCGTAACGAGTAGAACATGACAACCGCGCCCCTTGCTATCATTATGGTCCAAAAATTCAAAATAACCCCACAACGTGGAGCTAAATCTTGAAGCTTCTTTAAGCTGAAAGAAGAAACAGCTTTACCGCCCTTTTGATAAAGGGCGGTTGCCGTTTCTACAATGTTTGGAAATTTTATTATTTTTGCGGTAGATCTGCATACGCCTTGTCAATCTTTTTGATGGCGTCGGCAACGGCTGCATCCACGTTGCGTCCAGCAATGGTCACTTCCTCAATCATCTTGTTTACCGCTTCGGACATTTGCGGGAAGATCGGTGTAATCGGACGCGGTCTGCCGAATTTTTGATTCTGTACGACAAAGATATTCTTCGGATATTGACCTAGCTCAGGGAACTCCTTGGCTACTGAATAGCGAGCCGGAATATCTTTTGTAATAGAGCAATAGGTCTTAGCCCCATCAGTACCAGTCACCCAGTTTACAAACTGCCAGGCAGCTTCGGCATTTTTACTCTTCGAGGAAATGGCCAGCGACCAGCTTCCGTTCGCGACAGCCTGCCCAGTTTCCTTCGGAAGTGGCGCGATATCATAATCTTCGCCTAATTTGAAATTAGGGAACTTGTCGGCATAATTGCCCAGTGACCAGGAGCCGTCAACCGTTATCGCCAGCTTGTTGTTCGGGAATGGATCTGGCGGGTATTCCAACGAGGACACTTTATCTTTATTATACAGGTCGGAGAAGAATTGCAGCGCCTTTTTGGTCTCTGGCTTATCCAGGTAGCCTTTGGAGGTTGTTCCATCCGGGCTCATGATATCGCCGCCAAACTGCCAAATAATCGGATATTTAAAGTATGCTGTTGCTCCTGCATTACCAAAGCCTTGCGCCGGATCAATGCCGTACACGCCTTTGGCCGGGTCGTTAAGCTTTTTAGCTGCATCCAGCACCTGATCCCAAGTCCAAGGCTCTTCCGGGTTCTTGGAGGGAAGAGGAATTCCCTTCGCTTCAAACATTTTTTTATTATAGAAAAGAGCAATGGAGGATTCGGTGAGCGGAGCCATGTAAATTTCATTATTATAGGTGTACGTGGCAATAGTCGATTCCGGAATATCCTCCAGGTTACCGTCCTTCTTGAAATAGGCGGTCAGCGGCTGTAAGGCACCCGCCTGGGCGTAAGAAGCCATATTCGGGCCGTCGATGGCCATAATATCAGGCGGATTGCCCGAAGCAATAGATGTTCTCAGCTTGGTGTCGTAATCGGCATACGGAATCGGACTCATCTCAACCTTGATATTAGGATGCGCTTCATTAAACGAGGCCACCAGCTTGTCATAGGCTGAATTTTCGGTGTCATTGCCCGAGTTTCTCCAGAACGTGAGAGACACCTTCTCTTCTTTCGGTGCTGACGAAGTTCCCGCCTCCGGCTGCGCGTTATCCCCTTTGCTTCCACATCCGGCGAGCAGTCCGCATGCCAACATCACGCTTAGTACCACTTTACTCTTACTGTTCAATAATGCCCTCCCCTTTCATCTACTGTCTGCGCTTACAACTGAATACTATCAAACATTCCCGATGATAAAATTCATTATCCTCTGCACTAAACTTTCAAAATGTTCGGTATTTCTATTTAAAGCAATTATAATTGAAGAATCATATCTACTATAGGAGGCCAAAGCTAGATTATGGCGATCAACTGACATCGGTGGATTTAAGGAGGCCGGCTGTCCGATTTGCGCCCTCACCTGGCACCGCTGATCCTCAAATCCATGCGTGTTTTGATTGATGACAATGCCCGTCACTTCCAGCGCTTCAGCATGTCTGTATCATAGAGCAAAATCGAGTAGGGCTATATCATAAAAGATTTTCTATGAGCAGAGACAGACCCTTATCTTTTTTCAAAACCGTAAATAGTCAACAGAGCAGCGATTCTCCTTGTTATTGGAGGATCGCTGCTCTACGTTTTTGGTCATTTGCAGCTTACTTCAGTTGTCCAAACATATTTTCCGGTTCTGTCATTCGACATACGGGCAGAACGAAACCTTCCTCGCTTTGAAGGATTGCCCATGCCCTGTTGTATTCAGATTTCTTGATTATTACCGCTGTTCGCGGTGAATATACACAGACAAGGGCAGACATATTCGCCCCGTAAGTATCCAAACTTCCCCTCCCTAACTTGTTCCCTTTTCTTAATTTCAAATTTAACCTATATAAAAGCCTGATTATTCCATGCTGCAAGTCCTAATGCCAGAGCGCCGTATAATCCCGCCTGAGGGCCGAGACCTGGTGGAACGATATACTCCTCCATGTGTTCCAGAATGGCGCTTGAGCTGACATAACCGTTCAGGTTCTGGAATACTGCCTGCCGGATAAGTGGGAACAACTGCTGCTGCATAACGCCGCCAACCGCCCGGATACGCTATCTTTGCCGCAGCGTATCCGGGCGGTGGCCGCGACAGCTATCACCCCAAAATGCTAGCCAAAGTCATTATTTACGCCTACACTTCGGAGCCTAGGATATCTTTAAGGGTAATTTCGTTACCTTCCTTGTCAGTCCCAATAGGATCATGCAGGGATACATCCTTGCGAGTTTTTTTAAGTGAACGAAGATGTATCAAGATTTCATTTTCAATACATCTGGCGGCAAAGGTCGCGAGCTTCGTACCCTTATTGGGGCGGTAGCTCTCAATCGCCTTAATCAGCCCGATGGTGCCGATGGAGATGATGTCCTCCATATCTTCCCCTGTATTGTCGAATTTTTTGAGGTTGTGGACACAATACGATGTCAAAAATAAACCAATTGCAATCGATCCCGATTCGAATTGGTTTATTTTCGCGTGTTATATTCAATCTGTAATTTTAGATCGATCATTCGTGCCCATTCAGGCAATTCATTTGAATAATATTTCATCCCACTTTTATCCGCTCCAAGAATAATCTCACCATCTGCTTTACTATTATCAACAACTAACAATTGATCTATTAGGTCTAGGTGAGGCACCAGATTATTCATACTTGTTACATTGCGTCTAATAATATCCTCGGTTTCAATATGATGACCACCGTTCTTTACTCGCAAAGCAACACGTTCAATATTAAGCCGAACATCCCCTAGCCCCACATAAAACATAATGATTTTGAAACCTTGTTCCTTTGCATCTCGCATCTGTCGAATAACGTTACCACCCGCTAGAGTAGTTTCCACAGTGAAGTCCCACTTATTACGGATACATTCTCTGACTATCCTTATGGCTTCTTTTCCAGCAGATACTTTGCTCTTTTCAGGATGACCAGTATTAATTTTGCGGGCGAGTGCATCCGGATCAATTCACACTTACCCCAAGTTGCGGATCGTGCTCTTTCCGCTTCCATTATTACCAGCAAATACAAACATGGTTGCAGCTGTCTCACTCATGAGTAAAGTCCTGTTCATTCATTTTCTCAATCATAACTGTTCTATATTCTTTAACGATTTGTCCTTCAGCTGTCTTATATACAATATATGTCCCATTTGCTTTAGCATCCAATTTCGCTCGAGTATACCACAGCACAGCATAATTTTTATTAGCTTAAGCCTGGTTACAATAAGCCCGTGAGAATCTAGGTTTTTATCTCACTCTAATAGGCTAATTTATTTTTCCGACTCCGTGTTATATAAGCTTCCAGATTAACCCCATCACTTTATCTAACGCGCTATCGAATTCAGCCATGACAATAAGTCCCGGTACTGTTTGCAAATTTTGTAATAAAGCTAACGCAAAGAAAATCTGACATACTGGTTCACCATTTCATTGGTTACTCATCGACATCACCAAATATTCCCTTACAAAATCCAAAGGTTTGATGGTATTGTCCAGCGTACTTGTAAACACGACTACCGTTTGCAAACTTGGAATGATAATAATAAATTGTCCGTTTCTTCCCATTGCAAAGTACATCCTGTTGTTCAAAGAAAAATCATCATGATTGGTATCCACCTTTGCTACCCACCAATGAGAAGCATAGTGACCAATATATTCATAAGTTAACAAGCAGGGCTCTGTAGATTTCTTGATCCATTCTGCAGATACGATTCTCTTGTCTTTCCATACACCGTCCTGCAAGTAAAGCTGACCGAATTTAGCTAAATTATACGGATGTAACCGTAGACCATCAGAACCATAACTAATGCCTTTCGCATCCTCAAACCAACGATAATCCGCGTCTATACCTAAAGGTTTAAATAAATACTGCTCTGCAAACTCCGAAGTTTTCATACCGGTGGTTTTGGTTAATATAGCAGAAAGTATATGAGAACAACCCGAATTATAGTTCATTCGTTTCCCCGGATCATCCACTAACTCCCTGTCGAATACAAACTTTACTACATCGTGGGTAAACATAGGAGGCATATAGTTCCATTCGCCGAACTCCGGCCAATCCAGCCCTACGCTCATTGTTAGCAGCTGTTCTATCGTAATGTCTTTCTTGCGAGGATCTGCTTGATGATTAACAATATCAGGAAAATAATGTACCATGGTAACATCAACTGAAGATATAATACCTTTATCAATCGCTATCCCTATCAATATGGAAATGATACTTTTCGTACATGAATTAATCCTCTGTAGGTTGTCTCTAATTTTATTGCTTTTGTAATACTCATGAATTAAAGTACCTTCCTTTAGACAGCTCTTAATTTTCGTCTTCTCTACAGCCTTCATGAATTTACCCATTAATTCCATATTCATGTTGTGCTCTTCCGGTGTAGAAACGGGCCACCTATTTTTATTTTGTATTGGTTACAACTCCCTTTTAGTTTACGATTTGTTCCATCTCCTAGATTAAGAGGCCCCTTTATACTTATGGTTTCGATAAATGGAAGAGGTAATTTGGTTTCTCAGCCTCTTGAACATATCCGGTATTTCATAGCCCATATTAGAATTCCATTCATATAAAGCAGTTTCCATATACACCTAGTAAGATCAACTTCCTACATTTCCCTATAATAGTTTTCAATAAATTCCAGTAATATCCTTCTAATATATACCAAAAAGCAACTTATCCTGGATAAGTTGCTTTTTAGCGTTGTTCTTGAGTTTGGGACACCCTTAAACCTTCCTTTGCAGCTTCTATATTTGTAACGGTAACAAAGGTGCTTTCTGTTTTCAATGAAAGTCTATCAAATCCTGCTTGTAATGTTTTAGCCAATAGTAAAAGTTTTAGTAGGGTTGTATGATAGAAGTTATTACCGAAGACTATCACTACTAGGAGGCCATTTATGGGTATGTCCAAAGGCACCTACGGCTTTCGATTCGCAGAAGATAAGGAGCTCCAGCTATGCGTATTATTTGCGGCCGGCTGTGATTCAATCACTACTCCTTCTTATCGCTGGGACGGACTGGAGCGGACCGATGGGCCGCTCTTGCTGTTCCAGTACACCCTCTCTGGAGAAGGCGTATTTGAGTCGGAGAATCGGACTCACCGTGTCACCGCCGGACAGGCTTTCCTTGCCGAAATTCCAGGACCCCACCGTTATTATTATCCTCCGGAATCCAAAGCGCCTTGGGAATTCTTGTTCCTGTTGTTCCGGCCTAATCTGATCCTGCCCCATTGGCGTAAATCCCTCCGTGAAGCAGGTGAAGTGCCTCATCTTCCCGTAGACTGTGCGCCAGTCCGACTGCTAAGGATGATTGTGAACGATGCCGCAGCAGGCAGAATCTCCGACCCTCTTATTGCCTCGTCGTGCATCTACCAGTTCATGACAGAACTCTCTAGACTGCAGGTAACTACGCTGCGGAACAGGGACAACTGGTCAGAGAACGTAAGGCGTGCAGCTGAATTTATTGAGTATAACTATGCACAAATGATCAGCATCGACCAGCTTTCCGAGCATGTCTCCTTGTCCAAATATCACCTAATCCGCCGCTTTTCAGCCAGCACGGGTCTGACACCCGGCGTATATCTGACCCGCATCCGTATCGAGAAGGCCATGGAGCTACTTCGAGGAACCAGCCTTAGCATTGAAGCCATTGCCGAGCAGATCGGATACTCCAGCGGGAGTTATTTCATTAAAGCGTTCCGTAGCCTGACCGGAATTACACCGGGCGATTTCCGCAGTGGGGGCGAAAGTCTCGCCTACCGTAGATTGTTTTTTGATTAACCGCAATATAGTGCTATAACACTCGTAAGATTACTATAGATATTGCTAATCACCTTTATTATGATGAACATGACAAGAGCAATAATACATCAGTAAAGGAGATTTATAATGAATCATAAGCTTGCAGCACTTACTCCGCCGCTTGGCTGGAACAGCTGGGATTGCTACGGCGCGGCCGTAGAGGAAGAAGAAATACGCGGGAATGCGCAGTATATGGCAGAACACCTCAAAGCCTTCGGCTGGAGCTATATTACCGTCGATATTCAGTGGTACGAGCCTTATGCGAATTCTTCACAATACCGACCGTTCGTTCCGCTGGTAATGGATGAATACTCCCGGCTTATGCCTGCCGAGAACCGTTTCCCTTCTGCAGCGGACGGCCTTGGCTTCAAGCCTTTAGCCGACTATGTGCACAGTCTTGGACTACAATTCGGCATTCATATTATGCGTGGCATTCCGCGGCAGGCTGCCCACGCCGCCACCCCGATCTTGGGTACAACTTCGACGGCACGTGACATTGCACATACGAACTCCATTTGTCCGTGGAATACAGATATGTACGGTGTCGACGCATCAAAAGAAGGGGCACAGGCGTACTATGATTCTCTTTTTAAACTGTACGCAGAGTGGGGCGTCGACCTGGTGAAGGTGGACGACATCGCTGCTTCCAGGCTGTACGACACTCATCAGCCGGAGATCGTCATGATCTCCAAGGCCATTGAGCGCTGCGGCCGCCCTATGGTGCTAAGCCTTTCTCCCGGACCTGCTCCGGTAGAATATGCGAAACTCTTCACCGAACATGCCAATATGTGGCGTGTTACAGACGACTTCTGGGACCTCTGGGCGCTGCTGCTGGATATGTTCGATCGCTGCCGGAAATGGCAAGGCATACCCAAGGCCGGCTGCTGGCCGGACTGCGACATGCTGCCGCTTGGGCACATCGGCATCCGCTCTGTGGATGGCGGCGGGGAGGACCGCTGGACCCGATTCACACGTGATGAGCAACTGACTATGATGTCGCTCTGGAGTATCTTCCGCTCTCCGCTTATCTTTGGCGGCGAACTGCGGGATAACGATGACTGGACGCTGTCGCTGCTTACCAACCGTGAGGTACTGCGCATGCACCGGGAGAGCCATGGAGCCAGAGAAGCGCTCTGTAAGGATAATATTATCGTCTGGACAGCCGAGCACAACGATGGCACCCGTTATGCTGCCGTATTCAACATCGGCGAGAGCCCGCTGCAACTGGCGTTGGCCCTTGAAGAGATCGGCCTGAACGTCGCCTCAGGAATCGAGCTGTGGAGCGGAGCTCCAGCCGAGCTTGCCGCAGGTGCGCTGCGGACCACTGTGCCGCCGCACGGCGTGCGGCTCTATAGCTTCATGTAAGTAAAAGCCGGTTCTCCAGAATCATCTGGAAACCGGCTTTTTTTTATGCATATGATCAGGTACAAGCAAATTCCCGCACCGAACTTAAACGGTATTAACTTTGATTTCTATTTGATTCCTAATAGTAAGCGACTTAGAATTTGTTTATTGTAATTAGGATTTCCTTTTCGATACAACGAGCTGCAAATGTAGCCAACTTCGTTCCCTTGTTGGGACGATAGCTCTTGATAGCTTTAATCAGCCCGATGGTGCCGATGGAGATCAGGTCCCTCCATATCCTCATCGGTGTTATCGAATTTTTTGACGTTATGGAGCATCTCTATTTAGGCGGTTGTCTCATTTCATTTCATTCAGCAGCCACTGATCCGTCATCTGAACCGGTCTGATTACACCGCCGCTGATATAGATTCTGTCCATACATAACATACGGTTTCCAGGCTCCGTGTCTCCGATGATTCTGCGGTGGTACACGATCAGCCATTCATCATTCTCCGGCAAATGTAAATATCCGTGATGACCCGGACCTTCCGCGATCGGCTTTTGCTTCTCAAGAATCGTCCCTTTGTTCTCGAATGGACCCAAAGGGTTATCACTTACACCGTAAGCAACACGGTAGGTGCCATTCGTCCAGCCGCCCATCGACCACATAAAGTAATACAGTCCTTCTTTCTTAATCATGCATGGTCCTTCCACGTATCCTTCGGGTGTTATAGAAAGATGGTTCTCGCCGCTTTCAAACAGAACAAAAGCGGTCATCTCCTCATTCATCCTGGCGACATTGCAATGTCCCCAGCCTCCATAATATAAGTAGACGGTTCCGTCGTCGTCTTTGAACAAATGGGCATCAATGGGCTGGGCTTTGTGAATAAACCTGTCAATGAGCGGTTTCCCTAGATACCCCCGGTAAGGACCCTCCGGTGAATCGGCTACCGCTATTTCCAAACCTCCGGTCTCTTCGTTGGATTGAATGTCATTAGATGCGAAGATAAGATAGTGTTTGCCTTTATGCTCAATCTGGGTAGGCGCCCATACCGCTCTCCAGATCCAGGGGAAATCCTCCATTACAATAAGGTCCTCATGTTTCTCCCAGTGGATCAGATCTACCGAACTGAAGGCATCCAAATTCAGCTGCTTCGTATATTCAGTATAGGAGCGGGTGGCATAAATCCAGTGTGTGTCTTTATACGTCCTCGCCTCGGGATCTGCATACCAGCCGGGTATGACAGGGTTCGTGATGACTTTCAATGAATAACAACTCCTTACGCCCATAATCAGACTCATAATTAAATACTGCAAACCTCCCGCTCGAAGAATAGTCTATACATTAGCCCGTGTATTAAAAGCAGTAGAGTCTGTTATCTGCAGCCGCACGAATCCACACCTGCATAAATCCGGGAGCCCTGTTGTCCCATGCATAGTATGGGATGAACTGGCAGGGTCTGCCTTCCCCGGTTCTTCCTTTAAGTACGGTTACACCGCCGAGCAGCTCCAACTGATGATCAACTAACCATCGCTCATGTGTAGAGAAGGTGTACTCATCATAGGCAAGACCGGGGTTATCCGCCTGTTCAAGACAATAGACGATGGGTCCCCGCTGAAGAGCATGACGGCCCTGATTCTCCAGTACTACCGGTCTCGAACGAATAATTTCGACGGGCATATCAAGTTCGAGGATGATCTTCTCTCCGTGTGACCATTTCCGGTTTATTGTGAGATATCCCTGCTCTGTCCGGCCCTCGGCTTCCGGCAGTGCTTCTCCTCCGACTTCTACCTTATATCCCCTACACCATCCGGGAATCCGTAACTGGATGCTAAATAGCTCCTTTTTATCCGGGAATACAGTCAATTCAATCCGGCCTTTCCATGGATATGCTGTCGTTTGCTTCAGTCTCACACCTAGTCCGCTCTCCAAGACGAATTCGGCCTCACCGTTTGTATACTGATTGACCGCAATTCCTCGACCGGTAAGGGCATAGGAATATTGGCCAATAGAGGGGAGGAACCTAGCCAGATTCGTCGGACAGCAGGAGGTATCGAACCAGGGGACCCGATGATGGTCACCTTTCGAAGCGAGCGGATTTACATAGAAGAATTTATCACCCGACTGTGAGATTCCGGCCAATGCGCCATTGTACATTTCCCGCTCCACGATATCCGCATATTTGGCATCCCCGAACAACAGATTCATACGGTGGTTCCAGAACACCATGGCAATCGCCGCACAGGTCTCGCAATATGCGGATTCATTCGGCAAGTCATAATCGTGAGTGAATCCTTCATTATGCCGTGAGGGTCCGATGCCTCCGGTCAAATACATATTGCGCTCCACGGTATGTCCCCACACCCGATGCAAAGCATCGGCATAAGCAGTCTCTCCGGATACTTGGACTACATCTGCCATTGCCGTATATAAGTACATGGCCCGGACTGCGTGGCCGGTGACCTGCTCAATATCTCTGACCGGAACATCGTCCTGACAGTATGCAGGACCCCATTCCTTGGTATCCCATATTTTTCCGATTCCGTGGCCATGCCCTCGTTCCTCCAGCAACCATAAAGCGAGTTTCCAGTAGCGTTCCTCCCCGGTAACCCGGTATAGTTTCACAAGTGCAAGTTCAATTTCTTCATGGCCTTCCACCCAGTGACGTTTGCCCGGGCCAAACAGGCTGCAATAATGATCAGCCAAACGGCAGGCCACATCCAGGAGATTGCGCTTGTCGGTGGCGTCATAATACGCAACTGCGGCTTCGATTAAGTGGCCCCCATTGTACATTTCATGCTTCTCCATGTCTGTCCATTTAGCTTCTGGTGCTTCAAGCGTATAGTAGGTGCACAAGTAACCGTCTGCTTCCTGGGCCGAGGCAATTAGATCAATAATCCGGTCCGCCTCTGCCTCAAGCACCTGGTCTCGTTCGGACATCAGGGAATAAGCAACACCTTCGATGATCTTATACACATCCGAATCATTGAAATAAATACCTTCGAACGCCCCCTCCATAAGTCCGCCCGCTTTGGCGAAGTTGGATATACGCCCCGTCTCTTCGCATTTTGCTAAACAGGCCGGAAGTGTAACCTTGTTCAGCACCTCCAGCCGCGGACGCCAGAACTCATCCTCAATAACTACCTTCGTGAAGGGTACGCCCTGCCAATTTCTCAGCGATTGAAGTTTTGTCATTATGTGAATTCCTCACTTTCATTTCATTAACCCTTCAGGCCCGATAATGTTATCCCTTCAAGGAAATATCGTTGTCCCAGCAGGAACACAATGACACAAGGCAGGACTACCGCGGCAGATGCCGCCATAAGCAAATCCCACTGAGCGGTGTACGTACCCTGGAACATCTGCAATCCCAGCGCCAGGGTAAAGAGATTATCACTTTTCAGATAAATAAGCGGGCCCATGAAATCATTCCAGGAAGCCAGGAAGCTGAACAGGGCAACCACAATAATCGCTGAACGACTTAGCGGCAGAATAATTCGCATATAGATTTGAAAATAAGTCGCTCCATCCACATACGCCGCCTCATCGAAATCCAGCGGAATCGTTAAATAGAATTGGCGCAGCAGGAAAATATTAAATATTCCTCCGCCAAAATAGGCAGGTACGATCAAAGGATAGAACGAATCATAGAATCCGAGCTTCTGCCATCCCAGAAAGCTCGGGATGATTGTGACCGCTGCAGGGAGCATCATGCTGGTCATGAGAATGGCGAATACCGTATCTCTGCCCCTCCATTCAATTCGAGAAAAACCGAATGCCGCAATACTGCTGGTCAGAACGGTCCCGATAAGTACACTGAAGACAATAATAGTAGTATTCCGAAAAAAAGTATCGAACGGCAGAAAGGTCAATGCACGCTGGAAATTATCCCAATGAAAAGGCCTTGGAATCCATTCCGGCGGCATGGTGAAGATTTGAGATAAATCCATCAGCGAGCTGCGGATCAGCCACAGGAACGGAATGATGAACATGCCGGAAATGATGATTAGTGCAGTGTACCCTGCCCCAAGTCTAAGCTTCGATATTCTCAAGTACGCCCCCCTCCTTCATAATGCACCCAGAATTTAGAGGTTTTAAATACAAAGTAAGTAAAGAACATAATAATCAGGAACAGCACCCATGCCAGTGCGGATGCATACCCCATCTCCGTATCCCTAAAGCCCGTGCGCCACAGATAGAACACGTAGAATAAGCTCTTGTTGTTGGGTCCGCCTTCCGTCAGAATATACGCTTCATTGAATACCTGGAACGAGCCGATGATGGTCATGATGGTATTAAAAAAAATCGTCGGCGAAACCATAGGGATCGTAATATGACGCAGCTTGCTGTACCAACCGCCGCCGTCCACGTCAATGGCTTCATAGTATTGCTTGGAGATTCCCGAGAGTCCCGCCAGAAAAATGATCACGGTGCTGCCAATCCCCCACAGTGTGGTAAGAACAACCGACGGAATTACACTGCCTTCCGCATACAGCCAGTTGCTGGTGGGTAAATGCAGCCAGCTTAGCACGGAATTGAGAAGTCCCAGATCGGGATTCAGCAGCCACATCCAGATCATTGCCGAAGCAACGGCCGGCACAATGCTGGGCAAATAAATAATGGTCCGAAAGATGGCCCGCCCTTTCACATTCATATTAAGCAGCAGCGCAATGAAGAAAGAAAGAATGATGACGGCGGGCACCCGGAGCACGACGAAGTAGAACGTAACACCGAGAGATTTATAGAACAACTCGTCTTCGCCCGAGAACATCCGCGAATAATTATCGAATCCAATAAAGGACGTTTGATCCTTGAATACGTTATAGTCCGTCAGGCTAAGCACGAGACTTGCAATCATCGGACCCAGTGTAAAAATGATAAATCCCAGTATGGCTGGAGCCGTGAACAACAGGCCATAGAATAGTCCCTTTCGCATAGTTGCCTCCAATCTTGAAGCTCTGGAAAGAAGACGACGATCTGCTATAAGAACGCCGTCCCCGCGTCGAGCACTTTCAATAAATTATTGAGGGATATCCCGTCGTCCTTTAACTTGTGCCTGTGCTTTGGGGGCAATGGCATCCATAGCTTCCTGTGCGGTTTGCTGGCCAAGCCATACTTTATCCAGTGCGGGATTTACGACATCCATTATTTTATTGAAATTCTTCACATAACCCGTGGGTGTCTGATGACTTTTGGTTAAGATGACATCGATGATTGCATCCTTGTAACCTGAAGGTCTTGAATCCAGACCCTCTGTCCATTTAGCGATTAATTCCGGGTCAGTATACCAGTCCTTGTAGGATGGCATCCAGGTGCCTGATGTGATCATATCAATAGCAGCTTCAGGATCCAGCAGTGCCTTCAATAGCTCCCAGGACTCCTGAGGATGTTTAGTGGACTTGAAGATAGAGAACATTCCCGCAACAACGGTTGTTACAGGTTCTTTCATCACCGGCAATACTCCAACATTAAAGTTAAACTTCGATTGCGCCAAATTTGCGGTGGTCCATTGTCCGTCTATGGCCATCGCTACTTTTTTAGTCTGAAGAGCTACGTTCGTAGCAGGGATATTCTTCGCCTGTACAGGTGAAGGAGATACATGGTGAACATTCATGAGATCCGCGACTTTCTGTATGGCCTCTACAGCCTCCGGCTGGTTAAGTCCAAACGTCTTCCCGTCCGCTGAAATAAAGTCCCCGCCGTTGGAGTATATGAAATTGCTGTAAATTCCCCACCAGGTAGAGGCATTCACTCCGTATTGCTTAATATTTTTGGGGTCAAAATCCGGATCTTTTGCATTTCTGCCCTTATTATCAATCGTTAGTTGTTTAGCTACATCAACAAATTCGTCCCAAGTCCATGCTTCCGATACTTTAGCAGGCGGCGGTGAAATACCTGCGTCCTTAAAGATATCCTCGTTATAGAACAGTCCGAAGGATTCTGGGCCCGGACCGATACCGATTACATTACCGGGTTCAAGTGAATACATAATATTAGGTACCAGTTTGTCTACATTGATATCTGGGTCTGTGTCCAGAAATTCCTGAAGATTATAGAACTTCCCCTGCTCTCCCAGTGGAAAGGCGATACTGCCCGACTCCATCATAGCGATATCCGGCACATCATTCCCTGCTACCATAGTGGTCAGTTTCGTATCATAATCTGTGGCAATATGCTGAAGATCTACTTTGACATTCGGAAATTGTGCTTCAAACTTCTTAATCGCAAATTTATATGCAGCTACTTCAGCAGGAGCCCCCCAAACAGACATACGAAGCGTAATGGACTCGTTCGAACCCTCATCTCCGGATGCTGAGGGTGAAGCCGTATTCTCACTGGCGGTGTTTGCTTTCGAGCATGATGTTAGAATAGTGACCAGCAACATCATCAGAGCGATCAGCACGGACATTGATTTTCTTTGTCGAAGCATATCTCGAACCCCTCTCAGTTTCAAACCCTTATGATTCATAGCTGCAGTCTATGATGTCTTTATTATAAGTTTGGAGATAGCGCTTACATAACCCGAACCTTTTTGGAATAGTGGATTATTATTAGGTATTCAGCGGCAGAGTAATCACGACTCTGGTTCCTGATCCGGGTGAGGAATGAATGGATACGCCATAGTTGTCGCCATAGGTCATCTTGATGCGGGCAATGGTATTCTTAATGCCGATGGAAGCAGACTCTTTATATAGAATCGTATTAATAGTTTCACTACTCATCCCCCGCCCGTTGTCTGCAATCTCGTAATAACGGGTTCCGTCTTTTATCCATCCGCGGATGCCGATTATTCCTCCTGCTTCCATCTGGTCAAAACCATGCAGGATAGCATTCTCGACAAAAGGCTGAAACAGAAGCCTTGGCAGCATGGTTTCGTAAAGCCTTGGATCGATCTCATACTGCACGGTAAACTTCTCCTCAAACCGGACGGACATGATATAAAAGTAATTGTTCATCCACTCCGTTTCCTCGGATAAATGAACAGCTCCCCATTCTTTGCGGGAGGTATAATGAAGCATATTGGATAAGCTGACCAGCATTTTGCTTAATTCCTTCTGATGGTTCTCGATAGCTGTCCAGTTCATAATGTTCAACGTATTGTACAGGAAATGAGGGTTCATCTGCATGCTCAAGGCAAGAATCTCAGCCTCCTGCTCCTTTAATTTAATCTCGTAATTCTCCAGAACCAATAACCTGATCCGGTCGTTCATCTTATTGAACCTTTGAAGCAGAATTCCGAACTCATCGTTGGTGCCGACCTCAACATGCTTCTGGAAATCACCGTCGCCCACAGACCTCATGGCGGCCAGCAGCTTCTTAATCGGCTTTGTGATTCTTCCGGCAATAATATAAGCATATATAAGTGCCACAATCCCCATGATGGCGGCCAATAGAATAATAGAGGTTTGTATGACATTAACCAGATTTCCAACCAGCTCGGATTCTGGCACCCATACAATAGACAGCCATCCCGTCACTTCTGAACGATCAAAGCAGACAATTACGGCCTCGCCGTCGAGCGTCATCCGCCGCGTACCGCTATTCTCCTTCTGAAGATCTTCTACCCAGGAATCAGAGTACATTCGGGTGATCGTCTCCGGTTCGCTGCTTGAGACAACCTTATGCTCTGAATCCAGAACCAGAAATTGGGAGCCTTCGGGGATACTCTCATCGTAGAGAGATTTCAGGGTTTCGGCCTTAAAGCTTATCGTTAGAACAGGACGTTCAACCTGGGGATCCATTTTATCCAGTGTCGTCGCTTTGAGCAGGGAGAAATCGAGTAACCGTGTCGCAGAGTACAAATAGCGGAAATCAAGCATACCTTGTTCCAGATACGGCTGGTCAAACATATCAACGAAATCATAGGTGGGATACCATACCATTTTTCCGCCTGCCTGTTCTGCCGACCGGTAGATATCTGATCGTGTTGGATCTCCTTGCGGAAGTGTCTGCCCGAAGGTGAAGTAAGAGGTCCACAACTGATAGGCGTATACGTCTTCATTGTTAGAGAAATATTTACTGAGCACAGCCGTAACCTGCCGGTCTGCTTCAAACAGTTCTACTTCATTCAGGGGATTGAGCTGGTTAAAAATACGGAATAAATCCTTGTCCACGAAAAGCGCCAAACTGCTATTGTCGATGATTTGCAGCTTTGTATCCATAATTTCATTGTTTTTTCTGACAATCTCATAAACATTCTTCTGCGCCTGGTCTGTCACAACCCGAAGGCTTGTCCGGTAAAAGAGCAGGCCCAGGATGAGGAGCGAACTTATGATCAGGAAGATGTAACTGAATAACAAGCGGGAGCGAAATGACATTTTCATTCCTCAGCTCTCCTCTGCGGCAGTAAATGGTGTTTAAAGGCTTCGGGTGACAGGCCGTGAACCTTTTTAAATACCCTGCAGAAATATTTCGTATCCTGATAACCGCATTCCACGGAAATCTCATAGATTCTGAGCTTATTCTCCGCAAGCAGCGCCTTGGCATGCTTCATTCGGGCTTCTGTTACATGTTCAGAGAAGGTTTTTCCGGTACGGCTTTTGATCAGCGTGCTGAAATAGGAGGTATTGAAGAAGAAGTGCTCCGCCGTCCGTTCCAGTGACAGCTCTTCCTTCAGGTTATCCTGAATCCAGTTCAGGCAGGCCTCAATGATCCGTTCGTTCTTCTCCAGCTTCACTTGCTTCACGGCATTATGTACCCTCAGAAGAGTATCTTCAATAAAGGACATTAGCATTCCATAGGAAACGCATGCCTGAATATCCCTAATGGCTCCATTCGTCATTAGTACTCCCGCCTGACGGTCTGCATGATTATATATACTGCTCTTCAATTTCATCAGCAGGAGCGAGGCATTCTCCTTCATGATCAGCGGCTCCATATTTCCGCCATCTGATAATTTCAGAAATGCCGTTTTGCACAGCTCTATAGCGATCCCTGCATCCTCATCCTGAAGGGCATGGAGCAGCTTCTCCCCGGTAAGAGTGATGAGCGCTTGCGAATGGCAAAGCTCATCCTGAAATATAACCCCATTCCAGCTCTCGTAGAAATTGAATTTATTCACCGTTTGGGCAACTCGATAAGCCTGTGGTGCATCCACCAGTAACGCGCTGCATTCCGGTCCTACCCCATGTGTAAGCTGCCCCGCGTCTGCCCATTCCGACTTTAATGCCGAAGCAATTTTTCGGATTGCAAATTTTTGATCCTCAGTAAGCGGGGAAGTTCTCACGATCGTAACTGCCTGGAGTCCTTCTTCCTGAAGTGTGTTTAACGGAACCGTTACCGCCTCCCCGAGAACTGTCCATGCTTTCTCCAAACTGCTAAGGAAGTTAGCGCTTTCATAATTGTCTTGAGATTGTCCGTTGTTTCTAAGCTCGGAGTAGATGACTACCCCTGAACCATGAAGCCAACCGTACTCCTCTAATTCGCTGCGCTCGGCCGCTGTCAGGCTTCCGCTCAGCCACGCTAAATATAAACGGATTCTATAGGCGGATGATGCAAGATGAAGCCGCTGCCGAACTTCCTCCACCTCCAAATTCTGCTTCGATTCCGCTACAAGTTGATGCTCGATACGTCTCAGGAGATTCTCGATCTTCTCGGCCTCTACCGGTTTCAACAGGTAGTCATATGCTCCGTGACGAACAGCAGTCTGGGCATATTCGAACAGATTATAGGCGGACACCACCACTACCTTGGCACGAAGCCCTTCTTCTTTGAGCTGCTGCAAGAATGCAAGCCCATCCATATTGGGCATTCGGATATCCGTCAGAACCACATCCGGCTGCTCCAGCCTCACTAGCTCCAGCGCACCGCTGCCGTCTTTTGCAATCAGAACCTGAACGTCCGGACGCAGTTGGCTAATTAAATTCTTCATCCCTCTAAGATGTCTTGGTTCATCATCTGCGACCAGTATCTTCACCGTTTCCGCCCCCTTGATCGTTTATCATGCTACTTTTACCCAGTGTAACTGAAAAAAGCACCTTGTGGAAAGGCGCTTTTTTGTATTCGAGATTTAATTGAAGTAGACCGCTCTACCTGTACGCACTGTCTCATAAAGGGCTTCATAGGATTAAAGAAACCATATAAGCACCGTAATCTCATAGCGACCATACAAAAATGTTAATATCTACTATAAACTCTACTAATTATCTATATTATCATCGAGAACTCACCGCTTCACCTTATAAAACTCATGATACGGCTTCATCAGCGCCAGCTTCACTATCCGCGACACATAGAGCTGCAGCTGATCCCGAGCTCCGTCACTATGTAATTGTTAATGACTGAAGATTATTTAAATGATTGCTGAACGAAATTCTATAATACCCTGATCCTTTAAATGAGCTACCAGGCACAGTAAATACTCTATAATTTTTTGCTAAAAAATCACAAAAAACTGAATCATCACCGTCAAACCAGCTCAAGTCTTCGTAACCAGCAATATACTCTAGGGCTTGTTCATAGTTCCATCCATTCCAACGCATTTCCCTGATAGCTAGCCGTTCCGAATACTGCTTGATCTCGTTTTCACATACGCAGCGATAAAAAGGAATGGAAGCTTGCCAATTCCCTTCGGCAAAAAGAGCCTCTGATAAAAGAAACACATCCTGAATATGAATGGGTTCTTCCATTATTCTGGTTAAGACAGACACACCGCACCAGAAAATTCTTAATCTGTTTCCTGTGCCTTTTATTGTTCACATCGATTACCATTAAATTTATCGAAAGCTTTGATTACGGCAGATTGGTTTTTTTGTATACCACGGGTTATGAATTTATCCAAAGCACCACCGGGATTAGAGCGTTATGCTGTAAAAACTCAAAAGGCGACCGCTGACGCTTCTTCAGAATCCCTTCGACCCTCCGCTTGCACGTGCTGACTGATTTTCCTGAGGCGCTATGTACTGCCAGTATTTTAGAATGATCTGCTCATCTCCGTTGAACAGATCAGCCGCATGCTTGATAATGCAGGCAGCAGAGCTGGAACCTCTCTCAAGATAGATATCTGCCCATTCTGTCAGAGCCATTGTACACACTTACGGTCACTGTGCAGGTATCGGAGTAAACACCGTCATCGGTGGTTACTGTGATCACGGCTGCCAACAGAGTGAGCCAACTGTAGCGCAGGATGGTATCCGCCTCTACACTTGACCACATGCTTCCATTGTCCGAAGACCATTCCAATGGAGGCGTTTGCGCCGATGATGTGCCCATCATTGGCGCAAACACTGTTTTATTGATTTTCCCAAGCCCCTCGGGGCGCATCCTGTTCGGCTTTTTCCTCCACAGATGCAATCTTGACTTGGATATTATCGAAATCCACTTGCCCATTGGGGAAGCCGTCGATACCGAAGACATGTCCCGTTAGTACAGTACTGCCCTCCGTACGGAATGCAAAGTTCTCCGCTATGACCTCATCGCCCATATAGACGCTATAAGTCTGCGCATCCATATCAGCAATGATCTTGAAAGGATACCAAGTATCGTAGCTGAAAGGTTTCACATTTTTCCTGACGGATGATTCAGCCACTTTAATCCATGGATCATTGCCGGCGTTCTCAAAGGCTACTGTCATTGCGTAGGCGCCTGCTTGGTTTTTTGGCTGGAAAGCATTCGCATACTGAAGTCCCGCTTGAAAGCGTGCGGAATACTCAACAACGACTCTTTGGTCGCCGGCCGCAGATACCTGACCCATATATGGAAGGAACATATTTATATATCCTTTTGTGGGTCCAGTACTAAGCCGCAAAAACGTATTCCCGGATTCTTCCACGATCTGCGCTGCACCGCCATTCTGGATTCGGGTGGCTTCAATTTTGAAAGGCTGTTTACCCGTTGTGTCATTCTCGAAATCCCGGTAAGCGTTATAAGTCACGCCATCCTGTGTAAGGTTGAGTGAACCTGACAGAGCGGTTTCCGCTTCAGTAAGGGAATTCTGCGCCAGGTTAAACTGCTCTTCAGTCATATTTCCGTCTGCGGACAACTCCACCGCATGGTCCAGCGCAGCCAGGAGGGCATTGTACGCAAATTGACTATAGTCGCCCAAACCTTCCCCTAAGGGGATTGAGAGATTGACTGTCCTGCTGCGAATTTCATTCACAATTTCATCAAGACCCCACCCAGGGACAACTTCGACGGTAGCGGTGGTATTAATGTCAAGACCCTTCAGCTTGCCAGACACCTGAACAGTGCCGGGCGAGTTGAACGCAAGTCCCTCCAGATTCCAGACGGCCTCTGCAATGCCGGTATTCCCATCCGCATAGACCACCGGAACATAGAGGGGCAGCTTGGGTGTCTGTCCGGAAGGCGACTTCATCGCTACTGGATGAGCCTGAGTAATCCGGGACGCCTTGGGTGCCGGATTCGCAGTAATCCCGGCGTGAATGGCATTGGCTATCCAGGTGTAGCCGGCGGCATTGCCGTGTACATAATCCGGGAACTGATCCAGTGTTGCATTCTTCGTTGCATCGTGTACATCAATAAAGCCACTGTCCGCTATCAAGGCAATCTGTTTTTGGAGCGGAACAATTTCGTTATGCAACACATCAGCCTGGATGCCATATCGATTAGATCCTGGTACGACTGTAGGCGATGTAGCCAGGTATACAGCGGGATGGGAGTCCAAATCACGGTAGCTCTTGATGAGCTCCAGCGCATTATCCACATACTCTGCTTTGTACGAATCCCAGTTCAGCGCCTTAGAGTCATTGGTTCCCAGCATAATGACAACAATATCGGGCTGGAATGCCTTGCTCTCCACATATTTCCCCTGGTGTACATAGCCCTTCTTTACGCCACTGGTATCGGTTCCCTTATCCAGCATGGAGGCACCGCTTACACCAAAGTTCGCCACCTCATAATTTGCACTGAGCAGGCTTTGTAACTTGGCGGGATATTTGTCCTCAGGCTTAATGGGACCTGCAGAATCAGAGCCAAAGGTAATACTGTCACCAACAGCAGCGATCTTAATCTGGGCTACGCTCACTTTGGCAGCAGTTTTGTGATTATTTGTGTTGGTTATTGCGCCTGCCAGGATGATCGTTCCTGTAAACACATATTCACCGGACTTCGTTGCGTCATAAGTCTTGTTATCCCAGGTCACATTCAGGTTGGCCTTGTCACCACTGCCAAGTGTAACCTCCACCGTATTCGGCAGACTGTTCAATACGACTGCTTTATCCGTGCCGAGAGCTACAGGTGGAAGGGAAATAGGAGTAATGTCAGTAATATCATTAAGCGTCTCCGGCTTGGTGGGATTTATGATCCTAACCTTAAAGTCGTCGTAGTCGATGGAGCCATTCGGCATGCTATCCAGTCCGAACCGCTGGCCCGTCAGCTTGCTGCCGCCTGTGTTGCGGAAGCTGAAGTCAGTAGCTACCGGAACAGGATCATTGTCCATATAGACGGTATAAGTCCGGGCGTCCCAGTTGCCCACCATCTTAAATGTGTGCCATTGATTGTAATTAAACGCTTTGACGCTGACCTTATCTGCATTGGATGTGCCCTTATGCACTTTAATCTGATGCACTCCACTTGCATTTTCAAAGGCAGTTACCATGGAGTAATTGGTAGTGCCGCTGTCGTTTCTCACCATGGCGCCATTGGCGTACTGGAAGTTGCCGTTGAATCTGGCGCGATATTCGATGACGATACGCTGATTCGAAGCAGCCTTTACCTCGCCTGCATACGGCAGAAACAGATCGGCCTTGCCAGCAGTAGAGGTTGTAGTCAGACGCAGGAATGGATTCCCGCCCTCTTCTTGCACAGTGGCCGTGGCGCCATTGGTCATCCCTTCGACGTTAAAGCCGTAAGGATATTTGCCGACCTCATCGCCAGTGAAATCTCTGTAAGCATTAAAGGTCATGCCATTCCATGTAAGGACAAGAGCGTTGTCCAGAGCGGTTTCCGCGGCAGTGATGGCATTCAGGGCTTCGTCGACTTGCTGCTCAGTAGCCCTTCCGCTCTTGGCCAAGGCATCCGCTGCGTTCAGCGCACTCAGCAAGGAGTCATAGGTAGCCTGACGGTAATGACCGGGAGCATCACCTAATGGATAAGAGATCCCGGACATCCCGGCGCGCTTCGCGTTCACAGCTGCCTGGAGCCTCAGTCCCGCAGTGCTCCCCGTCCGGAGGGCGGGTTTCCAGAGGGCATCGGTTGGGGTTTCGCCGCTCTTTGTCAGGTAGATGCGATCTACATACAGACCGTCCTCGCGCATCCACAGGCTGAAGGAATGTTCGTCCGTTGTGGCGGCGTTAACCTTACCCACGTTTTTCCAGTGCCATTTCTCATCCGAATTATTGCTAAAAAAAACACTTGTCGAGAAGTTGCCGAGACTGCCATCCAAACCGCCGCGAATGGAGTCGGAAGCGTTGTCCACATACCGCCAGCGGACCCAGACATTATACGTACCTGTGTTGCTAAAATTGATTGTGTATGTTAATTCCGGACTATATACAGGGAATTCGGCATTCTCTGACCACTGTCCGCCCAGATCAGGAAGGCGCATGGCCATGCCGGTGTCCGATTGCGTAAGGCGCCAGGCATTGGGAATCTTCCCCGTCATCTGGGCAGCTTTATCCCGTTTGGAAACGGTGTACGCCTTCATGTCAGCTGTAATCTGGCTTTCGGATTCAAGCACATGTTCCATAGCGTACTCAGCTTCAATGCCTACCTTTCCATCTGCTTCAACAAAAGCTCCCCCTCCCCAGCCAGCCGGGATGTTTTTCGGTTCAGCTACTGTTGAGATCCAGGGCAGAAGATCCGTGCCAGGACTGAAGGTAGTATTATATTCATGGTGATAACTCTCGTCAGGGCCAAGCTCGGTGGGAGTGACACCCTCCGGACCGGTGTACAGCACCATCTTGTCAATCATAATAAAGCTATCCACCATCCACAGCTTGATGGTGTGTTGTCCAGCGGACAGAGCGGGCATATTCACCACATGCTTCTCGATCATATGGAAGATGTTGCTCACCCAGACGGTGCCTTGCCCCTCATCGGCGGCGGCGGATTCCACGACAATCGGGGTTTCGTTGTCCACGGATACGGCAAAGTGTACATTCCCCTTGGAATTGAGCGTGGGAATCCGGTATATCTCCAACGGGAACTGACCTGCAGAGGTCAGGTTGATGTCATACTCCAGGCTGGGCGCAGCCGAGGTGATCGCAGTCTCCTCCACGGCGCTCAGGTCAGGAGCATAAGCACGAACTACATCACCGCCAAAAGCACGGCCCAGGTCATGGATGATTTGCCAGGTCTTATCGCCGTTCGTGTTCAAGCGGCTGTAATGCTCAGCTTCAATCGAAACATAACCGTCAGCCTCCGCGTAGCCCTGGATTGCGGACAGAGCCCTTGCCGGATTCTCAATTGCCACCTGAATAATCTTGTCCGTGTTGGCTGAAGTATCGGTAATCGTAATCGCAGCGGTTGCGCCTTTGTGGGCTTCTATCTGTTCAATGGTAACCCAGAGACGGGTCTCGTCACTGACGGTTCCAGCCGCGGTGGAGAGTTGTACCCAAGGCTGATCGGCGGTGGCAGTCCAGTTGATGCTGTCGGCTCCTTTGTTGAAAACCAGGATAAATTCACCATCCTGGTTATAAGGGGAGAAGACCAGCCTGGAGTTCTCCATGGGCATTGTCTCGCCTTGCACGACTACGCCCATGGACGGTTCTCCCAGCACCAGCGCCGGCGTGCCGGGGGGAAGCTGGTTAATGACGGGAGGCGACGCATTCTCGGGATCAATGAATCCCTTCCATTTGCCGTCTGCCATCATGCTGTAACGCTCAATTTCTGTTTTCTTCGCCAGGTCGGCCTCCTGCGAAAGCTTGAGAAACGCATCTGCGGAAGCCATCCTGCCCTGATCGAAGGCCAGATTGCTTCTATCCGCATAATAGTAGGCTTTATTGACATCATACGCCCAGTTTATTTTAGACTGCACCAGTTCATAGAAGCTCAGCTTCTGCGCCTCGGGCAGCGCATTATAGATAGCCGCTGTGCGGTTGTACAAATCCTGATATACCGCCATGCGCCTGGAACTCTCATCCCCATAGTAAGTCTGGTTGAACAGGCCAACCTTCATATGCTCAAGCTTGCGAACGTTGGTATGCTGGTAGAAAGTAGTGAGAATATCAGCTGTTTCGTCGCTGTACTGACTGCCGAAATGTTCAGAAGTCCAGTCTTTCAGAAATTGCTCCGCCTGGTTCTTGTACTTCTCTACGTCCCATCCGTAACGGATAAAGAAGGTCATCTCGGCTTCCTGCGGCTTGATATCGCCCACATTCAGTATCCAGGACTTCCGGATATTATAATCCCAAGACTTGCTGAGCTCCTCCCCCATCAAGGAAAGGGGGATCGAATTGAGCCACATATAGCTTTGGTCGACGGGAGCCCAGTAGGAAACGTGATAGTATAACCCATGTCCACCTTCGCGTGCGCGTTCTGCAGCATCAGGTACACTCCGCATGATTCCGTGATTATCGTCGCACCAGATCACTGTCACATTCTCGGGCAGATCAAATTTGGGGTGATTATAGATAGGCAGGACTTCCTTGTACGGGATAAACGCCTGGAAGGAATTCTCGTATTTATCCTGACCCAGTACCTCCTGAAGCAGATTCTGCTGCTCCCGGATAATCTCATTCATAAGGACAGCTTTGCGCTCCTCCAGATCACCACCCAAGTAATTATAGGCAGGTTCCATGAGATTCTTCACATTGAAAGCCTCATCATGTATACCCCGCATACCCAGTGTCCATTGCGCATCGGTGTCTTTATGGCGTTCAATGTTTTCCCGCCAGTACTGGAGCACAGCCTCCTTGCTTACGGTATAGTCATATTGGATCGTGTCGGGATTAACACCCTTCTGGACAGCATAGTTCTTTTTCCACTCCTCCCATTCGTGGGTGTTCGTCCGCAGGAGCATATCGGGGTGACTGGAGCCCAACACGATGCCGTATTCCTGCACCAGATCAATATTACCCGTTACATTGTTAATCGAATTGACATGCATGGCCGCCCAGATGTAGTTGCCCTTCAGCCGCAAAATGAGCTCAAAGATTTTGGCATAGGTTTGCGGACCCATTGTGTCCGGGTCTTTAAACACCTCGGTTGCCCAGCGGCTGAGCTTTTCCTCATCATTGAGGAAAACACCGCGGTACTGCACATCGGGCATGTCAGTGACTGAAGTATTGGCCGCTACATAGACCGTATCCTTAGTTTTAATTGCTGCGTCAGCGAAAAAATACCAAGGATCTACACCCATACGTTCCGATATCTCGTATACACCAAAAATGGCACCGCGAGAATCCGATCCTGCTATAACCAGGGTATTTTCGTCTACCACCTTGATTAAATAGCCTTCCCATTTATCTTTGATAGCGCTTACTTCATTTGCGGTGATTTTCCCTTCGGTGACCAGCGCCTTGATTGGAGCGCTGTCAGCCAGTGTGCCCACGATCACGACGGGACCTGGGGGCAGGGCGCCCTCGCTACTCACAGTTGCGTCCAGATTGGTGACTCGCTTGATGTCCTCCTTCAAGTCCTTCACCACTCGTCTGACCGGGGCTTTCTCCGCAGCGTCAACCCAGATGGCCGCTGCCACTCCGTTAGCCACTAGAGGGAAATCGCCAACTGCCCCCGCTTCCGAAACAAATCCTCCTTCCTCAGAGGCTGGATTACCGGCTGCATAAGCGGGCATCATCCCGGTAAAAAGTGCGATCGTGATCATCATTGCAATCATACGTCTTGTATATCTGATCACTTTAGTTCACCTCGTTTTTTTTGTTTTTGTTTACGCTTACATACCAGTAACCATAACTTTGAAATCGTCGAAGTCAATGGAGGCGTTGGCGTAGCCATCGATGCCAAACCGCTGTCCGGTCAGCTTGCTGCCTCCTGTATGGCGGAAGACAAAGTCAGTGGCCACCGGAGCAGGATCATCGTTTATATAGACGGTATAAGTTTTGGCTTCCCAATTTGCCACCATTTTGATTTTGTACCATGTATTGAAATTGAAGTCTTTAACTTTAATCTTACTGGATGCCCCATTCTGCACAACAATTTTACCCGTATCAAAAGCCGTGACCATGGAATAATTGCCAGTACCGCTGTCATTTCTCACCATGGCGCCATTGGCGTACTGGAAGTTGCTGTTTAATCTGACACGATATTCGATGACGATGCGCTGATCTGCCTCAGCCTTTACCTCGCCCGCATACGGCAGGAACAGGTTTGCCTTGCCCGAAGTAGCGGTTGTGGTCAGCCGCAGGAATTTATTTCCGTTCTCTTCTTGCACAGTGGCGGCAGCGCCATTGGTCAGATCTTCGGTGGTAATGCCGTAAGGGTATTTGCCCGCCGTATCGCCGGAGAAATCCCGGTAAGCGTTATAGATCACGCCATCCTGTATGCTGTTAAGCGAACCTAACAGAGCGGCCTCCGCTTGAGCAAGTTTATCCAGTTCCTCGTCAAACTGTTCTTTGTTCAGATCAGCGTTTACGGCCATCTCCTCCGCCTTGTCTACCTCGGCCACGAAGGCATCATACTTGGATTGACTATAGTTGCCCACCCCATCGCCCAAAGGATAGGAGAAATTGGCTAGCTTGTTGCGGAGTTGATTCACAATCTCATCAAGACCATAGCCCGGGACAACTTCCACGGCAACGGTGGAAGAAATATTACGACCACCCAGTTTCAGGGTGACGGGCACCTGAACAGTGCCAAGCGAGCTGAAATCAAGTCCCTCCAGCTCCCAGCTGACGACATCTGCCTTCTTCGACTCGCTATTGTAGATAACATCAACAACGCTGGGCAGCTTAGGGGTCACTCCAGAAGGAGTCTTCACTAATGAAACAACCTGAATCGCGTCCGATGCTGCAATTACCGTCAAATTGCGTGTCACTTTCTTGCCGCTATATTCGGCTGTAATAAGAGCTTTGCCCGGTTTAATTGCATATACCGATTGGCTGACCGAATCAGAATTAATCCTGGCCACCCCGGGATCGCTGCTGGTATACTGAGCATCATCTGTCACATTCTGAACTTCATAGTTGTTATAGCGTGCTGTTACCAGTAGTGGCCGGCTAGTCTGCCCGCTGGTCAGGATGGTGTCCAATCCGCTGATGACAACGGACAGCACAGATTTAGGCTCAGCAGCAACGGTAACCGTGGCCGTGGCCGTTTTCCCGTTATATGCCGCGGTGATTGTGGTACTTCCGGCCTCCACAGCCTTAACCCTAATCCCTCCGTCAATAACAGCGACCTTTGTATCGGAAGAACTGAAGACAACTCCTGTGTTAACAGCGGTATAAGTAGTGCCTGTTACCGTATACAGGGGCAAACTGCGGGTTTCACCCAACCCCAGCGTGTACCCCGGAGATTCGAATAAAATTTCCGACGTATCAAGCTTGAATATATCCATACTGTCGATTTCGGCAAGGTTGTTACCCTTCGAGAAGCGGATGATGTTGTCGCCTTCTTTAAGATAGACTTTCGCCGTGGAGGCTCCCCAACGATTCGAGCCGGAATAGACGATGTTCATATTGGCGCCGGAACTGCCGTTGACCGACAAGAAATGGGAGGCATCCGCCGCATTGGGTGAGCCGTTGGCATTGCGCACGGACAACACATAGAATCCCGCCTCCAGTACGTTTACTGTAAACTGAGCATAATCATTGGCGTTCTTGATATTGGCAACCTTCATCCCGCCAGAAGCGGTGCTTTCTCGCCGGACAACGGGAGAAGTTTCGCCACTCGGATCTTTCACCAGCAACGCGTTTTCCGCTTCATAGCGCTTGCGCACCGGCTCGCCCGAAGGCGTAGCAATCGGTCTGTTCGGATCGACGGGCTCGCCCAGGTTCGGCGTATTGTCTTCATTCCAGGTGAATTTCTGCGTGCGGACATTGCGGGTCCATCCTGATCCCGGCCAGCGGGCGGCATGGTAGATGATCCAGTCCTCCGTGCCATCAGGAGACGTGACGATGCTGTGATGGCCCGGACCGTAAACGCCATTGGCGCTGGAGAAGATCGGCTGGTCCTGTTTTACCCAGGAGCTGGCATTCATCAAATCGTTGCCAATCTTGGCGGTGATCAGTCCGAGGCAGTAACTATCTGTCCAGCTTCCGTTTGCGGAATAGACCAGATTGATGGTGTCGCCCTTTATAGTGACTTGAGGGCCTTCGTTGATTCTGCCCGGGGACGTTTCCCAATCATGGTCAGGCGTCGAAATCAATACCCGTTGCGAACTGATGGTTCGTGGATTGCTCATCTTTGCAATATATAAATTTTGGAAGCTTCCGTCCGTTAACTCCCAGCCAGACCAGATGAAATAGTGGTTCTCATTTACAGTCAGCACAGTGCCGTCGATCGCCCAACGGTCACTGGAATCGGTAATCTTTCCTTTGAACTCCCAGGTTCCGGTCATCGGATTATCACTGGCGTTCTCCAGCACGTACATGCGGTGGTTTGCGTTGGTTCCGTTGTCAGCCGCGAAGTAAATATACCATTTGTATTTGCCGTCCGTATCTTTGAGATAGTGCATTTCTGGCGCCCAAACATTAGAACTGTACATGGTACTCTTAACCGGTGTCCAGGCTAGGCTCCTCTCACCCGCATCAATGCCGGTGATGGTCTTCGCTCTGCGGATCATGATGCCACTGGCGTTGACAAATACGTTGTAATAATAGCCGTCCGTGTGCTTATACACCCAAGGATCGGCCCCTGACTGCATGATGACATTAAAGAAATCTGACACGTTCCTCCCCCCCTGCACAGACGCCGAATCTGGCGTATCTGGCGTCGAATCTACCGCAGCAGCTACTCCGCTCCATTGCGGTAGCATCAGCAGCACCGCGAGACAAAGCAGCAGATATCTGAATCTTTTCCTGAGCATTTGCAGTCCTCCCTCGACAGATAAAACCGCTTTCATTTTTTCATCTCCCTCATGTATTGATTTTTCTGGTCAGCGTCCTCATTCTACCTTCCGGAGAAAATTAAAAAAATGTACTATCTTAAATTGTTTTTGTAATCGTTTAAGAAAAGACGCCCTGACGTTTCATTGACTGTCAATAGCAGGAAACAAAAAGGACACTATCCCCAATTAAAGGATGTGTCCCCATACTAATTTCCCTATATTACCTTCCCGGCAACGATTTGTCTTATTTGTTCCAACGGAACCTTGAAGGCCCGGTCATAGGTCAACAAGCCGTTGATCTCCTGTTCCACATCGGTCAGCTGGGTATAACAAATGCCTTGGACATGGGGCGATTGCAGCAGCGGCTCTATCACGTCAGCCAGCTTAGCCAGGAAATCCTCATCGTTGTCTGCACCGGAATAGCCCCAGCCTTCCCAATCGCTTTTCTTATAGGCAATCCCCCCGAACTCCGTCACCAGAACCGGTTGGCCCGCATATGCGGTTCCCCCTACAAACAGCTCCCTGCGGTGCGGCTTTCCTTCCAACGTCCGCTCCAAGGTGCTGTAGCGCTCCGTCAAATCCTCCCGTCTCCATTCATAGTCATGGATGGTGACCAGATCCGTGGTCATCTGCTCCCAACCGTCATTGGAGATCACCAGCCTGCTGTCATCCAGGGATTGGGTCAGATAATACATCGCCATGGCATGGCGCTGCTGCCGCTTATCGATTAGGATGTTGGGCACCCCCCAGCTTTCGTTAAGGGGAACCCACACCACCAGAGACGGATGGTTGTAGTCCCGCTCCACCGCCTCCTGCCATTCCGCCGTTACCTTGCGCACATATTCCTCCGAATACGCATAGGCATTGGCCATCTCCCCCCACACCAGATACCCAAGCCGGTCCGCCCAATACAAGAAACGGGGGTCCTCTATCTTCTGGTGCTTGCGTGCGCCGTTAAAGCCCATTTGTTTAGCCAATTCAATGTCCTGCTTCAATGCCTCATCACTGGGAGCCGTCAGAATTCCATCCGGGAAGTACCCCTGATCCAGCACCAGCCGCATAAAATAGACCCGGTTATTCAGCATCAGCTTGCCGGCTTCAACCGCTATTTTGCGCATGCCGAAGTAGCTTTCCGCTTGGTCCACCTGAATGCCGTCCACGAAGAGCGTAACGGTTACGTCGTACAGATTAGGGCGCTCCGGTGACCACCAGCGCCCTAATCCATGATCGTTAAAATCATGGAGTCCGATGGTACGTGCTTCTTCCGCATGATCGATTGAGAAGCTGGTAGTAGCCAGATATTCGTCCTTGAAGCGGATGTCGATGCGGACTTCCGCCTTGCAGCCAACCGGAGCTTGATTAAGAAACGTGCGGATTTGGATTTCATTGCGGTCAATGTCCGGCTTGAATTTCAGCTTCTTGATATGAAGCTCCGCAACAGGCTCCAGCCATACGGTCTGCCAAATTCCTGTTGTCCGGGTATAGAAGATGGAAGCCGAATCCTCCTTCCAATATTGCTTCCCCCGCGGCAGCGTCACATCCCTGCTGAAATCCTCGGCCCGTACCACCACAGTATTCTCTCCAACCAGCAGAGCGAACGTGATATCCGCCTGGAATGGCGTATGGCCGCCTTCATGATAGGCTGCCTGCCTGCCGTTTACCCAGACTGTTGCCTGATAATCCACTGCGCCGAAGTGCAGGATCACCCGCTGCCCCGCCCATTCCGCCGGAACCGCGAAGCTGCGCTTGTACCACACCAGATCATGGAATCCCGTTTCTCCAATGCCGCTCAATTTACTTTGGTAAGTGAAGGGGACCTGAATCTGACGGCTGAAGGCTTGCTGGCCGCTGCTCCATTGCCCGGTATCGCCAACACGTTCGTCATCAAATTCAAACTCCCATGTTCCATTCAAATGCTGCCAGTCTGGTCTTACGAATTGCGGACGAGGATATTCTGTCCGCAGGATAGATGAAGTCATAGCTCACAGTCCCTTCTTTTATGTAATACAAAACAAATTTCCTGCTACTCATCCAAAGGCTACTCTTCCAAAGGTTTACGGCCGTTTAACAGCTGCGGAATCTTCACGGTCACTGTCGTCCCATGGCCGAACCGGCTTTCTATGGTGATCCCGTAACCCTCTCCGAACAGCAGCCTGAGCCTGTTATGGATATTGGTTAGCCCAATGCCTTTTGCCGGTTGGCCGTCTGGCGCACGCTCCGGGGAATCCGTGTCCAGCTTGAGCTGGAGGGCGGCCAGCTCTTCCGGCTCCATTCCTCTCCCTGTATCTGTAATACAGAAGCACACATCTCCATGCGTATCTATGCTTCCGGTAATCAGGAGCCGCCCGCCTTCGTCCATCCGCTCCAGCCCGTGGTAGACGGAATTCTCCACAATAGGCTGGAGTATCATCTTGGGCGTCTGCATTTCCAGCAGCCTGTCCTCCATATCAAGCTCCATGGAGAACTTATTCTCGTACCGGATTAAGATAATCTTCATATAAGCCTGAATGCAGTCAACCTCTTCCCTGATCTGTACAAGATCATCCTTCTTGATGCTGTACCGGAAGATTTTAGACATGCAGAATGTAATTTGCGCAATCTCCCTGCTTCCGTATTCTAATCCGATGCTGCTGATACAGTTCAGCGTATTATAGAGGAAATGGGGATTGATCTGGCTTTGCAGGGCAGCAAACTCCGCCTGCTTCTGGCTCAGCTCGGATTCATATAATCTGGCCTGGGTATTGAACATGTCTCTTGTCATTTCCTCCATTTCATCCATCATCCGGTTAATATCGCAGGCTAGCAAGCCGACCTCATTGGTAAACCGGACTTTAATACGGAAGCCCATATCCCGCCTGCCCACCTTCTTCATATCCATAACAAGTCCCATCAGCGGACGCATCAGATTGTTCATGAAAAAACTGCCTGTTATGATCATGCTTAGAATAATTCCAATCCCCACGACAATGCTGACCTTTCGCATGGGGTTCATGTCCGCAGTCAGTTCATGCACCGGAATCATACTAACCACCCGCCACCCGTCTGCTTGCTCCAATCCCTTGACCTGGACCAGAATATCTTCCCCGTCAATGGCTTCGATTACGCCGTTAAGCAAGATGTCCTTATCCATAGACAGAACATCTCTGAATAACGTGCCCCGGGCATTGGAATTTGTGGATGCAATCACCTCATCCCGGCTATTCAGAATGTATAAGGTGGAGTTAGGCGTTAATTCTGTATTTTCCACCAGCCCCTGCATCTTTTCCATATTGACCATCACGGTGCAGTAACCTGTAATTTGGGAGAAATAGATTCCCCCGATAGCCTCCACAATCGGAGCGATATAAAAAAACTGTTCCGTTTCTGTTCTGTCGTCCTTCAGCATCGTGGTGAACATCCCCTGATCCCGAAGCGAAGGATCTTCCTTATACTTCCGGATAAAGGCTTCATAACGATTGAGAAAGAAAATATCACCGCTTGCGGACGCCAGACTGTAAAGCCGCCTTCCTTGGATATCATTAATCACAATTCCGTTCACATACGAATTAAAGGACCTCATATATTCCATGAGATCCAGTGCATATGGACCACTATCAAACGCCCTTTTGTAATCATCATCCACTACGGAAAATTCCTGAATCAATTTGCTATTGACCGCAATGCTGGTGCTGACCCTGATATCATTGAACACAGAATCAATTTTGCGGCGTGTTTGCTCAATCATCTGATTGCCGTAATTGGCGGCTCTCTTCTGCGTTAAATTAGAGAAACTATAAAAAAAATAAAATTCCATGACTGTGAAGATAACGATAGAGCAAAAAAAGATAAGCCATATCTGATGTTTCAATTTCAGTTTACTGGTCTTCATGGCCCGCCCTCCATTCATATTAGCTTTTTCTGAATTTAGTGGGCGTCATCCCGCAATGCTTCTTAAATACTTTATTGAAATAATAATAATCCACGTACCCGGACTTAATGGCAATTTTCTCAATGGACAGGTCTGTTTGCTTCAGAAGCTCCCGGGCTTTCTTGATCCTGAGTTCCGCCACATATTCGGAGAAGGTTTTGCCCAGATTTTTGTTGAAAAATTGACAGCAATACACCTGATTGATGAAGAATTGGGCGGACAAATCCTTCAAATACAATTTCTGCTCAAAGTGCCGGTCGATATAGGCTATCATCCGGTTGAAGCAGGACAAGATATCCCCTTCCTGCAAGGAGCGGCTGTTCCCCTGCCTGATGGAGGCGAGGACGTCATATAAAAAGCTGCACAGAGACTCAAAGTTTTCAAAACGTTCCTTGATCTCGGAATAATTCAGGAATTCCAGTTCCATATCCTTCAATTCCTCAGAATAAGCGTTTACAAGTATACCGACTGCCTGATTCCACAAGTAGACAACCTCACACATGCCCAGATGATGATCCCTAAAGTATTCCTGCAGCCCTTTGATGTACACATCCATGTTGTCAAATAGATTCCCCTGAATGATACTATAGAGCCCATCGATACAGGGTTTCACCAGATGAAGCTTCGGCTCGTAGTGCACGGCGCCTGCAGCTTCCTCCAGAAAAACGCGGGAGGCGGACAGGTCTGCTTCTTTAATCAGCTTGCTCATATGCTTAAGCTGGCTGGAGATGCTGCTAATGCCCACAACACTGATGCCAGTCTTATTCAGAACCAGCTCAGCCCAATTCCCTTCCAGACAAGCCCTATCCTCCGTGATCAGAACAACCAACATTTTTCGGGTTCCGGCTTCTACTTCCACAGCATAAACAGGCCTTCCCTCCAAAGACAGCAGCTTTCTGAAATCCTTGTTTTCACCCTCAAAATAGATAGCGAGCACCTGGTAATAGCATACAGCCGAGCGGTCGGAAAGCGGCAGGAAGCGTTCTATCTCGTCCTGATCCGCTGAGGTCAGCGCATCAAGAAGAAGATGATTGCGTGCAGCGCTTCTCCGGGAGAAGTGCATGGCTAGCTTCGCGATGAACTGATCAGCCATATCAACATCCAATGGCTTCAGGAAATAATCCAGCGCGCCGTAGCGCAGCGCTTCCTGGGCGTATTCAAATTCCCCATATCCGCTTACGATGACAAACTCAATGTTCAAACCTTGTGCTTTGGCCCGCTTCATCAGATCCAGTCCGGAAATACCCGGCATACGGATATCAGTAAACACTAAATCCGGCGGCTTTTCTCTTATGGCATCCCACGCTTTGTAAGCGCTTGTATATTGTCCTATGATCTCAAAACCGTACTTATCCCAGTCAAAGGCGTTGCGGATTCCTCTAATCGCCCACGACTCATCATCTACAATCATGACCTTGTACATGGGTAACCTCCTAAACATATGGATTTCTCCCAATCATAGAAACACGGTTCGAAAATAGCAAACGAAATTCGGATAAACCACATTGAAGAACAATGGCTTATCCGAATTTAATGATTTACTTTTTGTTGGCTATGACTTCTCTGTAGTTCTTCACATTCTCATCTTGAACGGCCTTGCCGCCGGCGTCCATATATTCATTCACCAGCTTGCCATACAAGGCGTCGAACTCTGCCGGCTTGGCAACGACCAGCCTGTCAATCATTTGCTTATTCATGTCACCGAGCGTT
Organism: Paenibacillus monticola; assembly: GCF_009664975.1. GTDB lineage: Bacteria > Bacillota > Bacilli > Paenibacillales > Paenibacillaceae > Paenibacillus_AQ > Paenibacillus_AQ monticola. The sequence continues at coordinate 907,863 of NZ_WJXB01000001.1, read as the reverse complement.
TTGCCGTACTTGATATTAGCTTCGTTCGGGACGCCATAGTAGAAGCCGGTATAGCCGTCTGTCGTATTGATCTTGTATGAATCAATAGCCAGCTTCTCATAGTCCTGATCTCCGGCTGCTAAAGCCGCTGCATATGTTCTGACATTCTTTTCGGTATCGCCCAGCTCTGCGCCGTTTACAACCAGCGTATAATCCAGATTCAGATTGCTCATTTGCATATTCTCACCGGTTTGCGCAATCCCTTGAGGGATGCCGTCTACCAGCTTGTGGTTGACACCTTCTTGGCCGAACTGCAGGAAGAACAGCACTTCCGGGTCAGCCATCCAGTTCAGATACTTCATGGCCAGCTCTGCATTCTTGCTGCTTTTCGGGATAAAGGAGAATAGCCCGTTCTCATTGTATATCTCTTTCAGGTATTTCCCCTCATAGTTCTTGAAGGTATCTACAGGGACAAAGTTGGCATCCGGGGCGTTTTGCTTCAGCGGGTCACGAATTTTCTGCAGCAGCGGATAATCCCAGTTGGCAGCGTAGAAGCCTACCTTGCCGTTGCTCACATCGGCATCCGCTTGCTTGGTTGTTTTGTCCAGCGCAAAATCGGGACTGATCAGCTTTTCATCGTACAGCTTGTTCAGCCATTTGAACGCATCCTTGTTGCCGGGCTTCAGCCAGTTGGTGGTGGTAACGAATTCCTCCTCCGACATCTCCCCCCAGAAGGATTGTACCAGATTACCGAAGGTGTAGTTCATGCCGGCAGCCGCTGTTGCCCATGGGATGACACCGTTTACATTTCCGGGGTTCTTGTCGCGGAAGGCAACCAGCGCCTCGTACAATTCATCCTGGTTTGTCGGAACAGGCATTCCCAGGCTATCCAGCCAATCCTTGCGGATAAACATACCGTTCCAGGCAAGCAGCGTCCGCTTGCCCGGGATAGAGACTTGTTTCCCGTCATATATCCCGTAGGAAAGCACTTTCTCACCGAGGTAAGACTTCAATTGCTGGCCCTGGCTCTCGAGCAATTCATCCAGTGTATAGAGGCCATTGCTTTTGGCGTAGCGGGTTACTAACGTCCCGTCGTAGGTGAAGGAAATATCAGGAGCCTGGTTGGCAGCCATCAACACATTCAGCTTGTCTACTTCCTGGGAGCGGGGTACAGATACATATTCTACAATGGCGTTATTGGGCTTGCCGAATTTTTCATTGACATATTTGGTCCACGTGTTGTTGTTCAAGTCCGGCTGTCCCTGAACACCTCTGTCAAACACTTCCACAGTCAAGGTTACGGGAGGACCAGAAGATGATGCAGCGGTTGACGCCGTCTCTCCACTCTTCTTGTCATTACCTCCACAGCCTGCCGCAACACTGGCCAGAAGCGCTATACTAAACAGAATTGCTGTTGCCTTCTTCATGCCCGTATTCACTTTAAACCACCCTTTCATGCCCGTATTTATTGAAATCATCTAATCATCTACACTGTAAATCCCTTGCATTATTACATTCATCATCCACCAGCCCGGGAATCCCTCCCTTCATTCTGATATGTTCTTTCCTCAGCCCTTGATAGCTCCGGTCATCACACCATCTACGAAATACTTCTGCAGTTTGGGATAGATCAACAAAATCGGGATGGTTGTAAACATAACGCTGGCCGCTTTCAGTGACTCAGGCACAATGTAGGAGCCGATACTTCCTTCCCCTCCTTGTTGGCTATCCAGCTGCTGATTGGCCGAAATGATCTGGTACAGCTTCAACTGCATAGGATACAGATTTTTTTTCGTAATGTAGAACAGTGCATCCTGGAATCCGTTCCATCTGTCCACCGAATAGAAGAGGCTTAATGTGGCAATCGCAGGCAATGAGAGGGGAAGCACAATCTTGATGAGAATGCCCAGATCCGAGCACCCGTCAATAGAAGCCGATTCCTCCAGACTCTCCGGAAGAGAAGTGAAGAAGGTCTTCAGGATAATCAAATTAAACACGCTCATGGCGCCCGGCAAAACCAAACTCCACACCGTATTCATCAACCCCAAGTTTTTAACCAGAATATAGGAGGGAATCAAACCGCCGCTGAAATACATGGTGAAGACCAATGCTGACAAAATAAAGTTTCTTCCCAACAGCCGCTTTTTCGTTAACGGATACGCGGCGCAAATGGTCAGGAACATACACACGAAGGTGTAGAAAATCGTAAGTACAATACTGTATCCAAGCGTATAAAGCATATCCACATCGCTCAAGATGGTTTTGTACGTTTCTGTTGTGAAGCCTACCGGCCACAGTCCTACTTTTTGGGAAATAATCGCTTCGTTGGAGCTGAAGGAAAGCGCTATCATGTAAAGGAATGGAACAATACATGTGAAGGACAATGCCACAATAAATACGATAATCGCAATATCCGCTACACTCATTTTTTTCTTTTTGCGCATATTGTTCGCCATCCTCACCATATCCCATCCTCACCTAATATTTTCGCGATATAATTGGCAGATACCAGCAGAGTCAGGCCAATCACAGATTGGAACAATCCTACCGCTGTGGCCTGGGAGAAATCTCCCGAACTAATACCCACTCTGTACACGAAAGTACTGATAACATCGGAGTATTCGCTAACCAGTGAATTCCCCATCACAAAGGGACGATCGAACCCGATGGAAACCATTCTGCCAATTTGGAGAATCAGCAAAATATTGATGGTTGGCTTAATGCCGGGCAGTGTAATATGCCACATTTTACGAAGCCTGGTACAGCCGTCCATATCGGAGGCCTCATACAATTCCTTATTGATTCCGGTAATGGCCGCCAGATAAAGGATGGTGCCCCATCCGACATTCTGCCATACGCCAACTGAAATATAAGTGATCAACCAAGGTGTTTTCTGCGACAGAAACTCGATCTTCTCAAAACCAAGGCTAGCGATCAAATTATTGACCATACCGCTATTGGAGAACATCAGGTATACGATACCTCCAATAATAACCCAGGACATAAAGTGAGGCAGATACAACACGGTCTGGGTCATTTTCTTAAATTTTGCCTGTCTCACTTCATTGAGCAAAATCGCCAGCAGAATGGGCGCCGGGAATCCCGCGACCAAGTCCAGAACATTCAGGACCAGCGTATTCTTCAACGCACGATAGAAGCTGTCCTGCTGGAAAATAAACCGGAACACATCCAGTCCTACCCATTCGCTCCCCCTAATTCCTGCAAAAATGTTGTAATCCTGGAATGCCATAATCAAGCCATAGATAGGGGCATATTTAAAAATGGCAATATACGACAGAGGCAGCAGCAAAAGGGCGTACAGGATGGCATCTCTTTTTATACTGAGCAGAAAAATCTTGCTTCTTTTTATTCCGACATGGTTTCGTTGACTGTCTAAAACCGCTTTCATTTCTCTCATCCCTCCGGCTGTATTAAGGAGCTCTCATGTCCTTCATTATAACTTCCGGGGCAAATAAGAAAATGTACTCCCTTAAATGAATTTGGTAATAACTTAAAATGTGGGCGGGCTACAGCAATTTTTTTCTGAATTCCTTTGGGGAGCATTGGTTGTATTTATAGAAGATTTTATAAAAATTTGCCATGTTGGGCATGCCGACCAAAGATGCCGTTTCCAATACGGAAACATCCCGCGTTAATAAAATCAGCTCCGCATTCACGATTTTTTTGTAATTTACATATTCGATAAATGTTTTTCCCATGATTTTTTTGAAGACCTTGCCGAAGTAAAAGTAATCCAGATTCATGATTTGGGCCGCTTCCTTCATATCGACCTTGTAATGGATGTTCTTTTCAATGTAGTCCAGAACCGGCAGCAATTTCAACAGCTCAGCGTCCTTCCTGACATCCATCAAAGCACTCCTGTCGCTGCGCAACAGAGCCAATATAATTTTATAAAGAAGGCTGTGAATGGCGATTTCATAGCCCTTTTGTCTTTGGGCATACTCCATTGCAATTTCATGGATATAATCGAAAATCCGCCGTTTCACCTCAGGACTCTCCGCAAATATATCATTGAGGCTGCTGTACAGCCGGCCGGCTTCCGTAACATATTTCATATATGGGATGAGATCCTGCCCCAAATACTTGAGAATGTCGAACTGGAGAACAATATAATCCATTACACCCTCATCCTTATACGAGTGGTGAGGCTCGAAGGACCCGATGATGGCAACATCGCCGGCAGACAGCTTGAACACCCTGTCTTTGGTATATATACTGAATTCGCCTCTGACGACAGCGATAAGCTCCAGCTCATGATGGTAATGCCATTTGCCTATAGCCCTTTCATTCCGGTGCTGGTGCAAAATCCTCACTGGCTGTAGAGGATTTTCATATACAATTTGCTCACTGATATGATTGTCCATCTTATTCTCCCTGCCATTTCGGCTATGATAATTTTGCTTCTATTATAGCAATCAATCTGCACAAAACTATCCCCCCAAGTGGAAACGGCTTTGCCGTCCTTTTTAAGGACGGTACCATTTCAGCGAGAAATAGAAGGATAAGTTATCGTGTGAAACATATAAATTCTTATATTTGAACAAAATGTCTATCTTTAACGCATTTTACACAGAAAAAAGCCATAGCACGCAAAATTACTTTTGCAAGTTGTGGCTTTTGCGGTTTTGTGATTTTTGGGGTTATTATTTTGTTTGCGCCTGCTGGGTGGGGCCATAATTGGCGGCGCCGGTAAATTGAACATCTTCCGCAGAGGGGTAGGTTTTGGGCACACGCAAATCCCGCTGATACAGCCTCAAATGCTCGCCTCGCGGGAATATGTCGACCACATCACAGCCTCGCCACGAAATCGAATATTCCTCGCCACGCGCCGTTTCTGTTACAACCACAGTCTCTAAGGAATGCTCCAGTTCCACTTTTGCCCCTGCCGCTACATTCCTGAAGATGGCAAGCTTGCCCTCCATTGCGGGAGTATAGGCTGTTCCATCGATTTTGGCCCGGATATCCTTGCCCATCCATTCATACATCCGTATGGCAACATGGCAATGCTGCTTAGGCATGACGGACATATAGCCTGATTCGGGATAATCCATGGTCACCGAGGCTTGCTCGGTTTCCTTATCAACGGGAATATTGATGAAGAGCGTTCCATTATGAAATTCAACGGACCTGTCCCACACAATCTCCAACGCTACAGGCGCCATTCCCACACAGCAGCCTGCAATGGAGCGGAACTTGGACAACGATATGGAGTTAACCATTGCACCTCCGGTAAAGCCTCCAATCATTCTCTTGTCAATGTCTCTGTACGTAATTCCGTTGCCGTCAGGTCTTGTATTGTCTGTAACCACATAGGAGGAAACCTTCACCTGGTTTTCCACCAGTTGGTTTCGCGCAAACAGGGTCATATCCTTCCAGTATTCCTCGTAACCCGCAAGAATCAACTCATTGGCGCATTCGATCATATCTTTGATGCAGCAAGTTTCACAGTGTTCCTCGTTCAGGGGATGCCATTGTGCATACTCGGGGACCCACCCGAAGGAAGAGGACAGGGAACGGATATAGTCATAGATCCCTTTGCCGGCAAGGATGTACCGCTGCTTGCCAGTGGTACGGCCAAGCCGGACAAGTCCGGATGCAACCCAGCCCGCCGAATGGATATGGCCGAAAAATTCCATTTTATAATTAAAGTAACGCGAGGGTCCCAAAAGATGGTTGGCGATGCCAATGGCCAAATCAAGAGAGACCTCGTCCTTCGTGATCTCATACCTCCGTACCAGAGAATGAAGCACGATTGCATTGCGGATAGCCTGCTCTCCCCGCCCGCTGTGTCTGGTCATATCAAAGCCGTCGTCTTTCAGATAGACATCATTGGGGAATTCATAGATCGGCTCCTTCTCTTCATTATCGCCTGACCAGAAGGTTCTCACCTTCCGCTCTATCACAAGCGTTCGCAGCCCTCGTACAAGTTCGGAAGCCCTCATCTCCGCCTCCTGGTCCCCGGGATGATTCTCTATCATCCTGTTCAGCGCCGGAAGAATATAACCCATTTCGTGAAAGGAGCTGTGATTCGTATGGGTCCAGGGATACTGTTCATGGAAGCGAAGTCCATGCTCTCCCCAAGATTTCATGACATGCCGGTAAAAGGATTGCTGAACCGAAGCACCCTCTTCTGTCTTCAACATTTTCCGGACAGCATCAACGGCTTCATACCAGGAGCCAACCAGCTCCGCATCGTCCACCCGGCAGTGGGCTGCTTCAGCAGGCTTTTTATGAGGTAACACAAGCCAGTACGGAAGATTGTCCGCTTTCTCATCCACCATGGACGTCAAATACCCCAACACAAGCCTCGCATTTTTTAAGGGCTCGAATTTTTCATATATCTGTTTTGACATATTCATCCCTCCAAGATTTCCGTAGGTTTATCATACCGATCATACTGCTCGGGGCCCCTGGAATGAAATCAGCCTTTTAGTGAGGTTTGTATGCTTTTTTGTCTTCACACATTCAGCAAGATTTATTATCTTGTAATTTACCGGGACGCTCATAGACAACGGCATTGGAGTTGGCCTTGGTTACCACATCCATTCCCTTTTGGAGAAATTCTCAGATTCCTGATGGAGCTTCTTGCCCCCGGGCATCCGGATGGCTTCTTTGCCTTATTTGGAGCCAACGGCCTGTTATCTTGAGTATGAACAGCTTCTAAAAAAGAGTCTGCTACCAGCTAAAAAAGCGAATTTGAAAAATTTAAAAATCGACTCCTTCGCCAGTGATATTATTGCAGTTTCAGGAACTTATGATGTAATACTCCGTGATGGAACCACCGAATCATTTGATATGACACTAAAAGCTAGGAAGGAGTCCCTCAATTATTTCTCACCGAAGTTTAATAATAGAAGAGGAACTGGATCTGCAATATAAATTCCAGCTTCTTAATAGCACAGACACGATTCGCAAGTTATCCAAAGAGCAGCGTTACTTCCTTATTGATTTGAAGAAGGATCAACGAATAAAACAAAGCACTTGGTTGAGTTCCTAGACCAAATCCTTTGTTTTAATTAGAAAGACTCTTCAACTAATATGGATTAAACGCCGTGTGCTCTCCTCACCGCCTGTATCCAAATCATCCAGAATATCCAGGTTGCGGTAAATCTTGCTCTTCTCGATCTTGAGATCGACTTCTTTAATCACATCATCAGCCTCAGAGCCTGTTCCAATGGGATCATGCAGGGCCAAAAGAGCCGTCCGATATAGTGGATATTGATTCTCTTAGTTCTCCTAAAAACCTCAAATCTAGTAGCATTTATATGCTTAATCACATCTTCCTGTTCAGAAACAATTACTGTTACTGTAGCACTTCCCTTGAATTTGGCTTCCTGTCGTTATTAAATTTATTTTCTATATCTTTAGCGAATTTCTCGCCCTCGTCGGCTAAATGTTTTCTCATAAAGAATCCGCCGAAACCATTTATCCATGCTGCAAAAGCCAGTAGCCGAGATGGAAAGTCCGCTCCAATCGTACAACTAAGTTCGCAAGAGTGGTTATCAATAGGCGTGACCTTCATTTCCCATGGAACTCCAACAATAGCAGGTATCCATCGACATATATAGGCTTCTGTCTTGTCAGAGTAGAAACGCAAATGATCCTCTGTGTGTTCTTTTAATTGATAGTGCTGAACAATCATCTCATTCCCCATATTTTCTACATTCACCATATAGAATTCGCCATCTTCGAAATAACTACCCATTGCCTTGTGACCTTTTGAAAATGATTCATATTCAGCTGGAGTCATCTCCGTTACCCATTTGTACAAATTCACATTTCCAGCTGCAATCTGCAATTTAAATTTCTTTGTCATTCTCATGTTCATTCTCCTTCTTATCTGTAATTTTTCTTGTGAGTCCATCGTGCCAATTCATAATCAATTGATAATATTCTTTGCCAAATTTCAAAGTCGCGTGCTCATATACGCCCATTTCGTGAACGTGCTTCTCTTCTATCAAGGCAAGCTTGTTATATTCACTGGCGACATTGGTTTGAAAGCTGGTAATCAATTGAACAACCTCAAGATCCTCAAGATGTTTATAGAAGAAAAGCTTATTCAAATACTCATAATTAAAAGGGGAAAAAGTACATGGTGTTTTTAACCAACCTATAAATTCACTCTTTCCTTTTTCCGTGATACCATATGATTTTTTGAATCTGCCTTCCTCTACCACCTCTTCATACTTGATAAGCTCCCCCTTTTCCATTTTTTTCAGCATAGGATATATACTTCCGAAGCTGGCATCAATAAAGTTGGAAGTGCTTAACGTCATCTTCTGCTTGATTTCATATCCTGTCATATCCTTTTCGCAGAGGAACCCGAGTATTACATAAATCAACATAAAATCTATTCCCTCTTTCCTGGCATAGTGAATGTTCCTTCTGAAATCAAAAGGAAGCCCACTTCTGTTTACATATATCGAACATTAATATATCTAATTGATATATATTGATTCGATATATAAAATATATAGGTTGACAATCGATTTGTCAACAATAAAAAAAAAAAATCTAAAAGGATGTTATCCCTTTAGATTTCGCCCGTATTATCGAATTTTTTGAGGTTGTGGACACGATACAATGTCAAAAAAGAGGACTTTCCTTATTCATTGCCCATCGTACTGATATCGATTACAAACCGGTAACGGACATCGGAAGCGAGTACACGTTCCCAGGCTTCATCAATCCGGTCGGCAGATATAACCTCGATCTCAGATGCAATATTGTGTTCAGCGCAGAAATCAAGCATTTCCTGCGTTTCACGGATTCCACCAATCATTGATCCGGCAAACGAGCGGCGGTGACCAATCAGCGAGAATACGTTTACTGACAATGGATCAGCGGGCGCACCGACATTGACTAATGTACCATCCAGCGCAAGGAGTGAAAGATAGACATCGATATTAATCTGCGCGCTTACAGTATTTACGATTAGGTCGAACGAACCGGCAAGCTGCTTAAATGTCTCCGGATCGCTAGTCGCATAATAATGGTCCGCTCCTAATTGCAAACCATCTTCCTTCTTCTTCAGTGACTGTGATAAAACAGTAACCTCAGCCCCCATGGCATGAGCAATCTTCACAGCCATGTGTCCAAGGCCACCAAGACCCACCACAGCTACCCTTTTGCCTGGAGCGGCTCCCCAATGGCGCAGCGGTGAATAAGTTGTGATTCCGGCACACAAAAGTGGTGCAGCAGCGTCAAGCGGAATAGCATCTGGAATCCGGACTACGAAGTCTTCTGTTACAACGATGTGGGTGGAGTACCCACCTTGCGTATATTTCCCATATCGGTCGATAGCTCCATAGGTGCCCGTATTTCCATTTAGGCAATACTGTTCCTCTCCTTTATGGCAATTACTGCACTCTCCACAAGAGTCAACCATACAACCTACCCCTACCCGATCACCAACTGAATACTTTGTGACTTCGGAACCGACCTGGCTAACAATTCCGGCGATCTCATGCCCTGGAACGAGTGGATAGTTAACCGGACCCCACTCCCCGCGGGCTGTATGAATATCCGAATGGCAGATCCCAGCGTATTTAATCTCAATAAGAACATCATGCGGCTGAAGATTCCGGCGCTCAATGGTGGTTAGTTTGAACGGACCTTCCTGACTGAATGTAGCGCGTGCATTAACTTTAATCATTGTGTAACCTCTCTTCTAATTAATATGAAAATGTGAAACGTAGCCTTTACAAAACCTATCTTATTACTTAAAGTTAACTCTAAGTCAAGACAAAATACAATTAAGACGGGAGATACAGGATGAAGACATACTCCATCAGTGAAGTTGCAGAATACTTTGACATGACACCACATACCCTGCGTTACTATGACAAGGAAGGTCTTATGCCTTTTATCGAAAGGACCTCCAGCGGAAAACGCGTTTTCAAGGAATCGGATATGGAAGCTTTAAAAGTAATTGAATGCCTTAAGTCATCCGGAATGCCAATTAAGGAAATTAAACATTTTATAGAGTGGTGCTCTGAGGGAGATTCCACCCTGCAGCAAAGATATGACATGTTCCTGGAGCGGAAAGCTTCCGTTGAAGCACAAATGGAGGAATTAAAAAAAACGATGGAAGTCATAGAACATAAATGTTTATATTATAAGACCGCCTTGGATAGCGGTACTGAAGATGTTCCTCTCATTAGAAATGGACTTTCAAAATATAGTAAAGGCGGAGCAGATTGATCTGCCCCGCCCTTCATAAAAAAATAGCTGAATATAACTTGTTTTTCCATACCCCTCATCCATGCCTTTTCCGTCCATGGGACTCATTTTTAACACATGAATATTAAAAAATGTATGTAAAAACAATATTATCCATACTAAAATCTCCAGTGCCTTCGCAATCTCCCGCTGCGTCCGCTCTTCCCCGCCCGTATCCAGCCCAAAATGATTCCCTTACTTGGATTACCACTATTCGGGGGATAGCTAAAAAAAAGCTGATATGTGTGATCTTCAAAATAGCTTGGCACTGGAAGAGCTATACGTTCCTCAACTGGCTGTGGGTGCATTGTGAATGTATTCATCATCATAAAAAAACGGCAGCTGGCTTACGACCAGCTGTCGTTTTTCGTTATGACCTCGCTTATCTAAGCTTGTCACGTTATTCGTAGGAAAGCTTCTCCATGATCAGCTTGTCCAAATAGGCTTCAATGTCAGAATCATTTTCACAAATCCACTTTTCGTAAAAAATCTGGTGCTTCATCGCTTTATAGAAACCCATCAGCGCTTGCTTCAACGTCATATTTTGCATCATCAGCCACTTAGGGTCCAGCAGTTTTCTTATCATTAGATCCATTTGTATTAGATAAATTTGAGTGTTGAAGATGGGATAAAATATACCAAACTCAATGCCGCTGTCGAAGTAGGCGACGAGTTTTTTCTGAAATTGGTCTAAAGCTTGGGCAAGTTTGACGGACAATTGGGGATATGACCCATTTAAATCCTGAAGCAGTATATCCGTTAGGAAGAACGTCTGCTTAATCATCAGCCTAAACACCTTGGCGAAAGATTCGTTGTAAACCTTCAACTCTTCTTCGGACGGCTGCGATATCCTCTCAGGTGACAGCTTTTGGGGAGCTTCCAGCAGGATCAGATTGGAAAGAAATCGCACATATTGTTCAAGCAAACGCCCTACAATTTCATCCTTGGAGTCAAAATATTTATACATGGTTGCCTTGCTGATATCCATACATTTAGCCGCATCTTCCATCTTCATCTGGCTGATGCCCTGTTTTTGGATATAGGGGATCAAACGTACGAGAAGCTTTTCTCGTTTCGAGGACAACGGATCGCAATCTACCTCCGACATTTCCCAACACCTCCTGTGTTACCAATTTCATTATAAAGCAATTCGCTAATAATTTAAACCACATTTACCATTTGAACTTTTTTAGTATAAATCGTTTACTCCGTTTAGAAACTGTGTTATTTTATTTGTAGCCAAATTACGAATAGTTAGGAGAGATTTATATGCCCGCAGATTCCACAATAAGTGAGCCCGCATCAGTCCGTTCACTCATTGCTCCGTTGATCGCAATTATCGTAGGATTGTTCATGGTTATTCTGGACAGCACGGCGGTTAACGTCGCCATTCCGGTTATTTCCGAAGATTTTCAAAGCTCATTGACCCTTATTCAATGGACAATCACTGGTTATGCGCTAGCCCAGGCTTCCGTGATTCCGTTAGCAGGGTGGATGTCCGACCGGTTCGGAGCCAAACAAATTTTTATTATTTCCATCATCTTGTTCGTCGGCAGTTCGATCTTATGTTCGTTCGCGGGCTCGGCTGAAATGTTGATATTCTTCCGAATTTTGCAAGGCTTGGGTGGAGGTATGGTTACTCCGATTGCCTTTGCGATGATCTACAGGATCAGTCCTGCCGATTCGGTAGGCAGAATCATGGGCATCATGGGAGTGCCAGTTCTGCTTGCACCTGCACTTGGTCCGATCGTATCTGGGTATTTAGTCGACTACGTCAGCTGGCGTTGGCTGTTTCTAATCAATATTCCGGTCGGCATCGTTGGGGTTATCTTAGGCATACTGTTTCTGCCGAATCTACCGAAAAAGGCTTTTGCTCCGCTAGATTCCTTAGGATTTATGCTCGCTCCGTTAGCATTCAGTGGCCTTTCATACGGGTTAAGCGAAGGTGGAGAAGGGTGGACTACGGTGAAAACGATCACTGGTCTTACCATAGGTGCAGTCGCTTTGATTCTGTTTGTCATCGTTGAACTCCGGAGCAAGAAGGAGCCATTGCTAGAGCTGAGGGTTTTTCGTTCCAAGCAATTTACCTTTGGGATTCTGGTGCAATGGGTCTTACAACTCGCTTTGTTCGGCATGATTTTCGCTGTCCCGTATTTCATGCAGCGACTTATGGGAATGAGTGCTTTTGAAGCTGGCTTCTGGTCATTGCCCCAGGCCATTGCTTCCGGTATCATGATGCCGATCAGCGGACGTTTGTTCGACCGGATCGGCGCACGGCCTCTGGTTGTCGGCGGCTTAATTCTCATAACGATTGGTGCATATATGCTCTCCATGATCGATCCAAGTGACAGTTCATGGACATTCCTTCTTCCACGCATACTACTCGGGTTGGGTTCGGGCATGTCTTTCCTCGCATTGAATACACACTTGATCCAAACTGCGCCTAAGGAGTTGGTTGGAAGAGTCACCTCACTGACAGGTGCCGCCCAACAAGTGGTTTCATCCTTCGCTATCGCAGGATTGACAACGTTCCTTGTCAGCCGTACCGATCTTTATACGAGCAATGGCGAGGCACCAGTGCCAAATGCGATGACGCATGCATTTCACAACACTTACCAATTACTCGCCATCATTGCAGTGGTTGGGATATTGCTGGCAATCACATTAAAGCGTCCCTCTGCTAAGAATTCAAGCCTTACGCCTGATGAAGCAAACACAACACCTGTGATTATGATGGAGTAGATGTCAGGAAAAGCTTATTGCAAACTGCAAGCGAAATGAACAGGAGGACTGCGGTTTGTGCGGTCTTCCTGTTTTTTTTGTGAAATCGACTTGCCGTAACTTCAGAGAAATACAACTAAAAAAAGCCGTCGACCCATTAGGCAGACGGCGCTTTTGCAAATATTATTAGTTTACGAGAAGACTATCTTTCCTAGTTGAAAAGTAGAAATTGAAGTGTTATCTCATAATTCATCATCATAAAAGTATAGCTTGTTTGGTAACTTCACCGCTTCGCCTTATAAAACTCATGATACAGCTTCATCAGCGCCCGCTTCTCGATCCGCGACACATAACTCCGCGAGATCCCCAGATCCTTCGCAATCTCCCGCTGCGTCCGCTCTTCCCCGCCGGTATCCAGCCCAAACCGTCCAACCACGACTTCCTTCTCCCGATCATCCAAAATATCCAGTTGCGGTAAATCTTACTCTTCTCAATTTTGAGGTCGACTTCTTTAATCACATCGTCGGCTTCGGAGCCTAGGATATCTATAAAGGTGATTTCATTTCCTTCTTTATCCGTTCCAATAGGATCATGTAGAGATACGTCCTTGCGGGTTTTTTTAAGGGAACGAAGATGCATGAGGATTTCATTTTCTATGCAACGGGCAGCAAAAGTAGCCAGCTTTGTACCTTTGTTGGGGCGGTAGCTTTCAATCGCTTTTATCAGTCCGATCGTCCCTATGGAGATTAAATCCTCCATATCTTCACCCGTATTGTCGAATTTTTTGAGGTTGTGGACACGATACGATGTCAAAAAAAAATAAACCAATTAAAATCGAACCCGATTCGAATTGGTTTATTTTCGCTTGTTATATTCAATCTGTAATTTTAGATCGATCATTCGTGCCCATTCAGGCAATTCATTTGAATAATATTTCATCCCACTTTTATCCGCTCCAAGAATAATCTCACCATCTGCTTTACTATTATCAACAACTAACAATTGATCTATTAGTTCTAAGTGAGACAACAGATTATTCATACTTGTTACATTGCGTCTAATAATATCCTCGGTTTCAATATGATGACCACCGTTCTTAACTCGCATAGCAACACGTTCAATATTAAGCCGAACATCCCCTAGCCCCACATAAAACATAATGATTTCGAAACCTTGTTCCTTTGCATCTCGCATCTGTCGAATAACGTTACCACCCGCTAGAGTAGTTTCCACAGTGAAGTCCCACTTATTACGGATACATTCTCTGACTATCCTTATGGCTTCTTTCCCAGCAGATACTTTGCTCTTTTCAGGATGACCAGTATTAATTTTGCGGGCGAGTGCATCCGGATCAATATTCACACTTACTCCAAGTCTGTCAACGATCAAGTTGCGGATCGTGCTCTTGCCGCTTCCATTATTACCAGCAAATACAAACATGGTTGCAGCTGTCTCATTCATGGTTAAGTTCCTGTTCGTTCATTTTTTCAATCACACCCGTGCTATATTCTTTAACAATTTGCCCTTCAGCTGTTTTATATACTATATATGTCCCATTTGCTTTAGCATCCAATTTCGCACGATCACCTGTTAATCGAATCAATTTAGCAAGGTCCTGTGTAAGATTCATCATTTATACAAACACCTCATTTTTTCTTATAGCTCGAGTATACCACAGCATAGCACATTATATATTAGCTTAAGTCTGACTGCAATAAACCAGTAAGCTTGAACAGTTTATTCTCACTATAGCTCGCTATCAAATTTATGACAACAAATCTCGGGGAAGACAAATAGCCTGTAGGATTGAGACATTGATATCTCATCCCTACAGGTTAGTATCCTAAATTCCCAGTTATCTTTTCACCTTATAAAACTCATGATACAACTTCATCAGCGCCCTTTTCTCAATCCGCGACACATAACTCCGCGAGATCCCCAGTTCCTTAGCAATCTCCCGCTGCGTCCGCTCTTCCCCTCCGGTATCCAGCCCAAACCGTCCAACCACGACTTCCTTCTCCCGATCATCCAGAATATCCAGATTGCGATAGATCTTGCTCTTCTCAATCTTGAGATCAACTTCTTTAATCACATCGTCGGCTTCGGAGCCTAGGATATCTATCAGTGTAATTTCATTACCTTCCTTGTCAGTCCCTATCGGATCATGCAGGGATACGTCCTTGCGGGTCTTTTTCAGCGAACGAAGATGCATCAGGATTTCATTTTCTATACAACGGGCTGCAAATGTAGCTAACTTCGTGCCTTTATTCGGACGATAGCTCTCAATCGCCTTGATCAGCCCGATGGTGCCTATGGAGATTAGGTCCTCCATATCTTCTCCAGTGTTATCGAATTTTTTGAGGTTGTGGACACGATACGATGTCACTCTAGATACTTAAAAAAATCAAACTTTATCTCCAAACTGTCAGCGAAGCATACGATATTGGGATTAAAGCAATTCATTATACAACGATCAGGAAATAAATTGCATGATTCCCTTGGGGAAAGTATCCTCTGCCTCTGACCTTTTCTCATATAGATTGTACCAAGCTTCCGCGACTTGATCAGGATCAAAACCTGTACCCTTCTTGATCAAAGGACTAATGGATAAATGACCAACAAATACCCCGAGAGGAAGCAAACGCTCGTGTAAATTAAGGATATAGTTTCGCAACCCTGACATGGCTATACCTGAATTCCCAAACATCGAGCTTGGAATCATTGCTGAAAGATCGCTTGTAAAAAGCAGCGCCCCTTCACCTCGTTCAGTCATTTCTGGAATGACTTGTCTTGCTGAATTAATCGCTCCAATTACAACATTGTTGAAAATTTGAAGTGCGCTCTCATCTGTCGTATCCAGAACAGATGTCGTTGAAACATTTCCACTATGTGGGCTAAATTCCATGACATCTATTGTACCAAATGTATTCTTAATTTCTTGAAAAGCACTGGTAAGCTGCATTTTGTTTGTTATATCAGCAGCAAAACCCTGAGCTTCAATTCCCATCTTGTTTAGCTGCTCAGCATATTGGTCCAACTTCTCCTGTGTTCTTGAAACCATAGCGATACGGAATCCTTGTCTTCCAAAAATCTTGGCCAGTGAGAACCCCAGACCTGGTCCTGTGCCGATTATAACCATTGTTTTCAATTCATATTCCACTTCTATCAAGACAATATTAAGTTCGGCTTTCAAGGTGTTTTTTTCCATAACCCGATGATTTGCAGATAAATTAATGGCGTACAATTTTTCTTGTACGCCATTTTTAAGCATTATTGTCCATTTGTAATATAAATGTCTGTGAAACATTGATTTTTCCGAAACAAACTATACTTAGCCCTTCTGCGATTCCAATTCTTTCAACGTAGGATAATCCGTATAACCTTTGCTTCCACCACCATAAAATGTTGCAGGATCTGCTTCATTTAATGGAGCGCCTGCTTTAAGTCGTTCCACAAAATCCGGGTTAGCCAATGACCATACCCCAATAGGTGCCAGATCAGCAAGACCACTCTCGATATCAACACCAATATTCTCCAGTCCCCGTCCAGCCCGATTGACTAACAACGGATTCGTCCATAAGGAACGAATATCTTGAAGCAATTCATCGTTTCCGAGGTGCATAATATGAAGGTAAGCTAAATTCAAATTTGCTAATTCTTGCGTCAGATAACGATAAAGATCAGGACCTTGTTCACCATCTTGAATCCCACCAAGAGGGGTCCCTGGCGAAATGCGGAAGCCAGTTCTCTCTGCCCCGATCTCGTCAATGATGGCTTTGGCTACTTCAATCGCGAAGCGAGCACGATTTTCTATAGATCCACCATATTCATCCGTCCGTTTATTGGAATTTCCACCGATAAATTGGTTGATTAGATAACCATTTGCTCCATGAATTTCAACGCCATCAGCACCTGCAGCAATAGCAGCGGCCGCAGCTTTACGATAATCTGCAATGGTTACTTGAATCTCTTCTTTACTCAACTCACGTGGTACGGGGATATCCTGCATGCCTGTAGCCGTAAACGTTTCTACTCCTGGTGCAATTGCAGAAGGTGCAACCGGCTGCCGATGATGAGGTGTATTGTCAGGGTGCGACACACGACCGGCATGCATTAATTGAATATAAATATACCCGCCTGCTTCATGCACGGCATCGGTAACCTTCTTCCACCCTTCAACATGCTTTTCCGTATAGATCCCAGGTGTCCTTAAGTAACCTTGACCATCATCTGAAGGTTGTGCTCCTTCACTAATAAGTAATCCCATAGTTGCTCTTTGAGCATAATAAAGGGAAATGAGTTCTCCCGGTGTACCATCTTCCTCAGCTCTGCTGCGTGTCATTGGTGACATCGCTAAGCGATGTGGTAATTCCAGGTTTCCAATTTTCGTTTTACTCCATAATGTTCCCATTCTGATACTCTCCTCCTCTAATGAAGCTACACGGATATATTAATTAAATTTAAAATTCTGAAATTACTGGATAGATTTGACCTCTCAGATTGAAAACATAGTTCTGGTCCACAATACCTACCACTTCGTTGCTATCATAAAGATCCACCATGAAGCCCGCCATTTGTTTGGCAGTGTGGTACTTAGGCATGTTTGCTTTGAAATCAAATTCTTCAGCATCTATGGATTTCTTCACAAATTCCGTTTCGGTTATTGCAGGTGCTAAAACTTTCGCCTTTATTTTCGCACCTTTAAGCTCTAGTTCTTTTGCGAGCCCTTCGGTGAAGGCACTAACATAATATTTAGATGCAGAATAAGCAACACTCCCAACAGCGATGGCATATCCGAGTGCGGATGATACGTTAATTAACTGAGTTCCTTCTACATCAGCATAATCTCGCACAAATAGTGTAGAAAGGATCGTCAAGGATTCGATGTTAACACGTAACATAGTTTCAACTTTATCTAAATTCTGTTCTGCTATAAAAGAAGCTTCACCAAGCCCGGCATTGTTAATCCAGGTCTCAATTTGGTATTCCTTCAGGGTGTTATACAGTGTGTAAGCCTGTTCTGTAACAGACAGGTCACTTGAACGAACAATAACATTTACATTAGGATCAATATCCTTAATGGTTGATTTAAGCTCTTCTAATTTGTCTGTTCTTCTAGCTACCAAAATTAAGTTTTTGCCACGGGCAGCAAACGCCAACGCAGCCTCATATCCTATACCTGAGCTTGCTCCTGTGATCACTGTGTACTTCATCGCTATTCTCTCCCTTTTTCTATAAGTATTGTAATTAAGATAATTTGAGAATGATCATTCTAATTAAATCAAAAAAAATACACTGTTAGATCTAACTTGCATTAGTATACCAAAACTAGAACGATCGGTAAAGAATTAATTATTAACTTTGTTCTTTAAGAATTATTTGACCCCAGGTATGCGTGATGAAATCCGGGGCGAACTTCATTGAAAAGCGCATAACTTTGGCAAAACCTGCGTTTACTCGTAGTTTGTTTTTTTCCATCCCTTTAATACCAGCATTAACAAGCTTCGCTAATGGCAAAGAGATCATCTTATTCAGGAACCCTTCATCATACGTGTCTGTGAGATTGGTTTCAGAAATAACGGGTGGGCAAAGTTCCATCACATGAATATTTTTTCCTTTGGCACGGATTTGCTCGCGTAATGCATCACTGAACATGTGGACTCCAGCCTTCGTTGCAGAATAAGTCGGTGCGTTAGCAACTGTAATATTAGCAAGCAGTGAGCTGACATTAACAATCATTGCCTCCTGTTGCTTGGCTAACAGTGGCAACAAAGCCTTAGTGACATAGATGGTGCCGTTTAAGTTTGTGGTGATTTCTGCTGCAAGGTACTCATAGGTAATATTTTCATCAAATAAGTCAAATTCGTGCATTATACCAGCATTATTAAAAACAATATCCAGTTTCGGATAGTGTATAGCGAGTTCTTTGGCAAGCTGCTGAACGCTTGAGGGATCACTAACATCTGCCGCCATTCCAATGAGTCCCGGATTGTTCTTTACTGCCTGGTCGATGCGTTGTTGTGAACGCCCCGTAATGATCACGGTATTTCCCATCTCAAGAAAACGTTTGGCAAAAGCAAATCCAATCCCGGATGTCCCGCCTGTCACCAAGATCGTTCTATTTACTAATTTCATTCTTCATCATCTGCTCCCTTTAAAATTGGATAATGACTTTTCCTTTGGGATGACCTGTTGCAACAAAATTCAGTGCTTCGTTAATATCTTCAATGTGGAATTCTGTCGGGTCCACCGCTGGTACAATCCCATTATCTTCAATGATCTTCGTAATTTTTTTTAACTGTTCGCCATCACTGCGCACAAAAATAAAATGATATTGAATTCTCTTTTTCTTCGCTTTGTAATCATACTTAGCCCCGGCAATGGTGAAGAGCTTTTGCTTCCAGCCTGATAAGCCTATATCTTCGGCAAAACGTTTGTTAGGACCAGTACGTAGAGAAAGAAGGACGCCGCCTGCTTTAATAATTGCAAGTTCATGATCAAATTCGCTTGGTCCCAAGGTATCCATCACATAATCTAAATCACGAAGTTGTTCCCAGTAGTTCTCTGTCGTGTAATCAATATATTGGTCAGCACCAGCCGCTATCGTCCGTTCACGTGCTTGCGGATTTCCGCTAACAATGACCTTAAGCCCCATGCTTTTGGCGATAGGAATGGCCATTTGGCCAAATGAACCCGAACCTCCAGGAATAAACACGCTTTCGCCAGCTTTAGCAGCTAATTGTTCATGTAACCCTTGATAGGCAGTCAATCCTGTTAATGACGCAGCAGCACCAGTCACAAAATCCAGATTAGCAGGTAAGTGCCCGATAGCATCTGCACTAATCGCCGCGTACTCAGCAAAAGCACCGATTTTGTGTAGTGGCAGGCGTGAATAAATGGCATCACCAACTTTAAATTCATGGACGTTCTTACCGACCTTCTCAATAACACCCGTCAGCTCGTTACCGAGTACCAGCGGAAACTCATAATCCTGGATCAGCTTCACACTTCCGGTAGCGATAAGCAATTCCAAATGATTAACCGCTGCTGCCTTCACCTTGACCAAGACTTCGTTATCATTTATTTCCGGGATTGGAATATCGTTGACATCTACTTTGAACTTTTTTGAATATTTGGTGATCTGTGCTGCTTTCATAATTAATGGCCTCCTTTGCACTGAATAATAAGTAACATTTATCGGTTTTTGTAACTTACACAACAATCATAATACCCTAGGTTACAAAAGTAAACAATTGTTACTCACTATTGTATATGCTAAAATACAGGCAGGTGTATAAACGATGATTAAGGAATTTATTGAAGAAGAAAGGGTTGGCAACAAGATGGCTAAAATCACACAAGAGCTCATTATTGAAACAGCCGAGGCATTAATGGAGCGTACGGAAAAATCCGAAGTGACGCTCTCCCAAATTGCAGATGAATTAGGTATCACCCACGCAGCGCTCTATAAACACTTTAAAAATAAGCAAGAGCTCTGGGCAGCCGTCTCTAAGAGCTGGTTCAACCGGATGATTTCAGAACAAATCCAAATAGAAATGACTAACTCGGCTAATCCAAAGGAATTACTCCACGATTGGCTCTGGGCATTTGCTAATGCCAAAAAACGCGCCTATAACGAGAATCCCAAGATGTTTGCCTTGAATACGCAATACGTGGACAGCAATCCACTCGTATTACGTGACGTTCTCTGGGATTCCTACCAAATTATTGACGGCATCATGGATTATCACGATCCCCGCTTCGCAAGGGCAGAGGCGATTCTCTCCGCGTTTGCAGTGTTTAGTCTCCCCTCTTTTAAAGATTCATGGAATTTCCCGGACTACCAGGACAGGTTTGAGCGTATCTGGCGTTTAATCAAACAGGGGCTTTGAATCCAAATCCCTCTAGTTGGATTCAAAGAAAACCGCAAAAGAACTCTATCTACTAAAACCAAGAATGTCAAAACTGTATTGTAGCTTCGGGGAATTCCAGCTTCGACTTCTTTGATCACATCGTCGGCTTCAGAGCCAAGAATATCTATAAGTGTAATTTCATTACCTTCCTTGTCGGTCCCAATAGGATCATGCAGGAATACGTCCTTGCGGGTCTTCTTCAAAGATCTAAGGTGCATGAGGATTTCATTTTCGATACAACGGGCAGCAAAATTCGCAAGCTTCGTGCCCTTATTAGGGCGGTAGCTCCAGGTACTTAAAAAAATCAAACTTTATCTCTGAACTGTCAGCGAAGCATACGATTTTGGGATTAAGTATACATTGAGAACTATTCAAACCAGTAAAAGAGTTCAATCTGCTTCTCCCCGAACGCACTTGGACAGTACATATATTAAGATTTCTGGTAACTGCGGCGGAAGGCACCGGGTGTGAGCCGTTCCAGCTTCTTGAAGATTGCTCCATAATAGCTGGCAGATTCGAAGCCGACTTGATGAGCAATATCCTGCATCCCGCGCTGCACATTGTCGAGCAGCAGTTCCTTGCTCTTGTTGACCCTTACCTGATTGACATAGCTGATGGGACGAATGCCTGTCATCTTCTTGAACAAATGGCAGAAGTATTCCGGTGTGACGCACATCAATCCGGCGAGCGTCTGCAAAGTAATCTCTTCGGCATAATGCTGGTCAATATAGTCTAGGACCGGCTTTAACCGCTCATACTGCTGCCCGACAGTATCGCTGCCCTCAACAGAGATGCGCTGAATAATCTCCGTCAATAAGGTATAGAGGATGGCGGAGCAAGCGTAATTGCTTAACGTTTGCCCTTGCGGCGTAAGGGCAGCCTTCAGCAGTTCCTTCATCCCGGGTAGAAGGTATTCGGGCGATGCGAGCGTGAATACGCATGTGTCTACAATGCCGACTGTTTCAAACAAGCCTGCTGACCCGCTGCCATCGAAAATGATCCAGTCGACTTTCCAGCTCCCCGATAAAGCATAGTATTCGTGCTGCTGGCCGGGGAACAGCAGCATACCCATGCCTTGCTTGACGATATGCTCCGTTCCACTTAGCTTGAGTTTGCCCTCGCCACTGCGGCATTGAATCCACTGATAATCCTGAATGCCCGGGTCTCGGTATATATGCTCCTGTTCATGATGCAGACCAATCCCTAGCAAATAAAATGGGAGCAGCTTGTCTCGGGCGGATAGTACCGGAAAAGCGTGATTTGGATGAGACATGCGATCAACTCCTGTTATCTTAATATTATTATGTCGCATTAAATATTTAAGATATTCACTCCAATTAATATAGCATATAATCGCAATATATTGATGAACAAAGGAGCTTAAGGATGACGATTAAGATTGGAATTGATTATTATCCAGAGCAATGGACTCCCGAGCAATGGGAGAAGGATGCAGCGCTTATGCAAGAGACAGGTGTTGCTGTTGTGCGAATGGCGGAGTTCGCCTGGAGCAGAATGGAACCGACCGAGGGTGATTATCGGTTTGAATGGTTGGATGCGGCTATAGAAGTATTCGCCACACGCGATATGGCGATCGTGTTATGTACACCTAGCAATACCCCGCCGAACTGGATGACAACCCGTTATCCGGATATGCTGCCAATGGATGAGCAACGTCAAATCATCCGGCCGGGTGTGCGTGGACATCGTTGCAACAACAGCTATTCCTTAAGAATGCTGGGATCCAAATTTGTGGAAGCGATGTCACAGCGCTATGCGAAGCATCCCTCCGTCATTGGCTGGCAAATCGATAACGAGATGCACTACCAGGAATGCCATTGCGATACGTGCAATCGTGCATTTGTCACTTGGCTGAAGAAGCGTTATTCCAGTCTGGAAGAGTTGAACCGGGAGTGGGGCACGGTTGTCTGGAGCGGGGAGTACAGCAGCTGGGCCGAGGTAACGACACCGCTCGGTTCCAGTAAGCCGATGAATCCTTCCTATCTTCTGGAGTACAAGCGGTTCTGCTCGGACAGCGTAGGCTATCTGCTGGGATGGCAGCTTGATATTCTGCGCAGCAACTGTCCGGGCCAATTCGTGACGCATAACATGTGGCAATACCCGAATAGCCTGGACTATTATGATCTCTACAAAGAGCTGGACTTCGTCTCTGTCGATTATTATCCGAATGAGCTGTATCGCGATTATGGCGACCGGTTCCCGAGGAACGGAGCGTTGACGCTGGACTTGGTTCGAGGCATCAAGCGTCGCAATTTCTGGGTAATGGAGCAGCTGAGCGGAGCGCAGGGCGCCTGGATGCCTATCCAGCGCACCCCTTATCCCGGACTGATCCGGGCCCGTTCCTGGCAGACAATCGCCCGCGGTGCCGACATGGTCGTCCATTTCCGCTGGCGGAGTGCTGCCGTCGGAGCCGAACAGTTCTGGCTTGGACTTATCGACCACAGCAATGTTCCTGGACGCAGGTTCAGGGAGTTCGCGGAGCTTACTCGCGAGGTGAACCGACTAGGAGAACTGCTGGCCGGCTCGACAATCGTTAACCAGGTTGCGATTTTGCACTCACATGATCAACACACGGCGCTTTCCCTTCAGCCGCAAGCAGAGGGGGGAATGCACTATATAGACAACTTGTCCTCTATGCACAATGCATTTCTGAAAATGGGTGTCGGTACGGACGTTATCAACTGGACCGAGGCGCTCGATGGCTACAAGCTGGTCATTGTCCCTTCCCTCTTTCTGTTAAATGAAGCAGCAGCACAGCGGCTGGAGCGATTCGCAGCCAGGGGCGGCACGGTCGTCCTCACCAATCGGACAGGCGTGAAGAACATGAGGAATGTATGTGAGATGCTGCCTCTGCCGGGGCTGCTGGCGGAAGCGGCGGGGGTTGTCGTTAGTGAGTATGATGCAATCGGCAACAGCGAGCATCGGATTCGAAACGCGGAGGGCCAGACATTCGCTGCGAAGCAATGGAGCGATCTGCTGGAACTGCGGGGAGCAGAACCGATTGCCTGGTATGACAACGACTTTTACGAGGGTGTGCCGGCAGTTACCGTCAATAAGCTTGGTGACGGTGAAGTGTATTATATCGGCACTTGGCCGGAGCCATCGTATTTCTATCAGCTGTTCGAAGGAATAGTGAAGGAAAAGGACTTAGCACCCAAGCTCCAGCTGCCGGAAGGTGTCGAGCTGTCGATTCGAACGAAGGGTGAGGAAAGCTTCCTGTTCCTGATCAATTTGACGAATGAGCAACGAGAGGTTACGCTTGACGCTCCCTATCGCAGCTTGTTGACGAGCAAGAGATCGGAGCAGAAGATGATATTGCCATCTCTGGGAGTAGAAATTCTTACTTTATAGAATCAGCGGCTTGTATCTTTGCGAGGGGCTGTCTCACAAGGTTGAATACCTTGAGGGACAGCCCTTTACCGCACTATTTTGAAAACGATTTCACTATTGGTGATCATTTGCCACAAACTATTAAGCAAGACAAGATAAGAATCGCCATGTTTTTCACCTTGCGCACCAGATATTAATTATAGGATAAGAACCCTTTTTTCCCTTTATTATGATTCGAAATACGGGGTTCTTATCTTGAGGTACTCATATATCTTTATAATAAGTTATTTGTCTCTGATATGGCTTGTGATTTTTTCCATGCTTTTCATAAGTATGTAGCAGTTGATTATGGAGATCATAAACATCTTTATATGTCATATCAATGCTCCTTTGATAATAACTTTATGAACAAAAGCGACTCATCCGCAGACGAGTCGCTTCCTATACCCTGTTTTTCGGTACTATTTTGCAGCTTAAACTTTCACCGCTTTGCCTTATAAAACTCATGATACAGCTTCATCAGCGCCCGCTTCTCAATCCGTGACACATAGCTCCGGCTGATGCCAAGCTCCTTAGCAATCTCCCGCTGCGTCCGCTCTTCCCCTCCGGTATCCAGCCCAAACCGTCCAACCACGACTTCCTTCTCCCGATCATCCAGAATATCCAGATTGCGATAGATCTTGCTCTTCTCAATCTTGAGATCAACTTCTTTAATCACATCGTCGGCTTCGGAGCCTAGGATATCTATCAGTGTAATTTCATTACCTTCCTTGTCAGTCCCTATCGGATCATGCAGGGATACGTCCTTGCGGGTCTTTTTCAGCGAACGAAGATGCATCAGGATTTCATTTTCTATACAACGGGCTGCAAATGTAGCTAACTTCGTGCCTTTATTCGGACGATAGCTCTCAATCGCCTTGATCAGCCCGATGGTGCCTATGGAGATTAGGTCCTCCATATCTTCACCAGTATTATCGAATTTTTTGACGATATGAGCAACGAGTCTCAAGTTATGTTCAATCAGCAAATTCCGTGCTTTAGCATCACCTTCAGCCATCATGCCTAAGTATTTGCTTTCCTCCTGCTCCGAAAGCGGTTGTGGAAATGCGTTGTTTCTTACGTACGATACCAGCAACGTCAGTTCTTTGATCAGCAGCGCAATCGTGCTTATGATTCCTGGCAACTTGGCGACACCTCCCGCACTTGTACAATGAAACCGATCTGCAATGAGAACTACGGGTTCATGGTCTCTTTATTATATGTGGGTAAATGCCTAGAAGTGCACGTACAGTGAAAAGAGAAACACAAATAACTCAAATAGCTGCATCATCGATTATAAGGATCAATGGTAAAATACAACACGAAGATATACATAACCGTAACAATCCTATCTGTCTTTAATAAAAACAAGAGCAGAACCTCTTCAGGGTTCTGCTCTTGTTTTTATGTGAAAGCTACAGACTGAGCTGTAGCAATCAATTATGACTGCAGCGTTCGTGAAAATTAGCCTTTGACAGCTCCGCCTGTGAGTCCTCTAACCAATGTTTTGGAGCCGAACAGGAAAAGGATAATCAGCGGCAACGTGCCGAGGGTAAGACCAAGAATACTTGCTGAATAGTCCGTGCGGAAGACTGTGGACAGATTCGCAATCCCTAGCGGAAGCGTGTATAGCTCCGGCTTGTTGATCGTTACGAGCGGCAACAGGTAACCGTTCCAGGAGCCGAGGAAGGAGATCAGCCCCAGCGTGCTGATGGCCGGCATCAGGAATGGAATGACGATCCTGATGAGAATCCCCGGCTCCGAGCAGCCGTCAATCCGCGCGCTTTCGATGACCTCTGTCGGAACCGATGAGCGGATGAACTGGGTCATGAAGAAGACGCCAAAGGCATTGTTCAGTCCGGCCAGAATCAGTGGAGCGTGCGTGTTATTGAGGTGGAACCACTTCATTTCCATGACATAGGCGATCAGGCCCAGATGTCCGGGGATCATCATCGTCAGTAGAATGAAGCCATAGAGGGCAGTCTTTCCCTTGAAATCATATTTGGCAAAAGCGAAGCCGGTAATCGAAGCAACGCCAACCGTTACCAGGGTGAATAATACGGCCACATAGAAGCTGTTCCAATAATTGCGGAGGAAGCTGGCCGACATAATCGTCTTCAGGTTCTCCAGCAAATAGTTGCTTGGCAGAATCGGAAGCTGCTTGAACAGGTCTTCGGAATAATAGGTTCCCATCACAATCATCATATAGAAAGGGAATAGGAAGGCGATGGCTATCAGGCTGAGCAGCAGAACGGTAAAGAATTTTTTCGCTCTCATTTATCGTCACCGTCCCTGTTGATCCATTTCATGCCAAAGACCGAGAACAAGGCGATGAACAGGAAGGTTCCATAAGCAATTGCCGCCCCTTTGCCATATTTGAACGCACTGCCGTTGAAGGAAGCATCGAACATATACCAGATCGGCGTAAAGGTAGAGCCGTCCGGTCCACCTACCATACTGGAGCCGGAAGCCCAGCCGCTGAACAACAGCATCGGTTCTTCCACAAGCTGCAGGCCGCTAATGATGGAGGTGATAATTAAGAACAGATTGATCGGCTTCAGCAGTGGAATGGTGATGCGCAGGAACACATTTTTGGACGAAGCGCCGTCGATCACCGCAGCCTCGTAGATCGAGGTGTCAATGCTGGCCATCCCTGCGGTATAGAACATCACGAAGTAGCCGAGATTCTTCCAGAACACCATCAGAATAACTACCCAGCGGGAGGAAGTGGCGGTGCCCAGCCAATTGATCTTTTCATGAATAATGCCCAGTTCCATCAGCAGATTGTTGAAGAACCCGCCTTGCCAGTCGAACAGCAGTGAGAAGATTATTCCGACCGCGACCGGAGTCGTCATATAGGCACTGAATACGCTGAGGCGGAAAAAGGTTTTTCGGCGAATCAGTTTGCTCTCGATGAGACTAGCGATCAGCATGCCCATAAGAACAAGAGCCGGAAGGTATACCGCCATAAAGATGATGACATTGAGCAGGGATTTCCAGAAGAATGCGTCATGGAAAAACAACTGTGTGTAATTGCCGAGTCCGATGAAATTTCGATTGCCGTACAAATCCCAGTCCGTAAGGCTGATGTAAAGGGTGAAGAGGATCGGGAACAAACTCAGTACTGCGTAGGATAAGAAATAAGGGGTGATGAACAGATACGGCCATTTATTTTTAGTACTGATTCCTTTCGCTTTCTGCATGATCTTTCACTTCCTATCCGTTAAAACGGCAGCCTGTTCTTTCGAGCGGGCCGCCGCTTTTTATATAGTATTTTTTTATTCGAAAGTCAGTTCAGGGTGATTTTTCTTCAGCTGTTCTTCCCATTTCTCCAGCGCCTGCTTGGCGTCAAAGCTATTGTCTTGCGCCATGACCTGCAGCACCAGCTCAGAAGAGCTGTAAATATCCTGGTCGTATTTGGTAACCGCTTTGGACTTCATGTTTGGGAATACCTTCTCTACCCAGAACTTTCCGAGGTCCTGTCCGCCAAAATATTCATCCGCCCCAGAAGATAACTTGGAGGTATCCTTAAAGAAGGATTTCAGCGGCAAAATGTAGTCGGAGGTGGCAAAGTTAGCTTCAGCGCCTTCGTCAGTGCCTAACAGCCAGTTGAGATACGCCCAGGCTGCATCCTTGTTTTTGCTGTCTTTCCAAATGCCGATTGTCGTACCGCCATATGGATATCCGCCTTCCGGAGGCACCATCAGGCCCCAGCGGCCAGTGCTGGCTTTGTCGTTGGGCTTAATTACGAATTCTGGCGACCAGTTCGCCGCCGGATAGAAGATGACATTGTCTTGCGAGTACGAGGCATTCCAGGTTGGCGACCACATCGCCAGTTTGCCCTCACCGTTATTGTCGCGGATGGACTGCAGTTGAGTAAATATCCGCAGCACCTCACCGGTGTTCACTTTGGTTCCGTCAACAATCGCGGTTGTACCCTGGTTGGAGAAGATGACGTAGGCATCCATCAGACTTCCCAGCATGAACGTTTTACCGCCACTTTTGTCGTATACTTCTTTGCCTTTAGCAATAAAGGTATCCCAATCGGTGAACATTGCTGTTAATTTATCGGGATCATCTGTTCCAAAGTACTGTTTAGCCAGGTCACGTTTATAGGCCAGTGCGCCAGGTGAGCCGGATTGTTCCAGACCGACAAGTTCGCCCTTGCTGTTCGTCAGCAGCGGAAGCTCGAAATCGAGCAGATTGGACGTATCAAAATTGTACGGTTCTTCCGACAAGCTTTGCAGTACGTTCAGCTCATATAGAGCGCCGCGGAAAGCCGCTTCCCCCCAGATAATATCAGGCAACTCGGTGCCGGAGGCGATGGAGGTCTGAATTTTTTTCAAATAATCCCCCGCCGATACTTCAACGAACTCCAGCTTGATGTTCGGGAACTTCTCGTTAAACTTCGCTGCGGTACCCTCGAACCAGGCTTTGTCCCAGCCCCATACCGTCAATTTACCGGAAGCGTTTGCAGGATCGCTTGTGCTGTTTGCACTATTTGCCCCCTCGGAAGCGCCGTTGCCGCTATTGTTTCCGTTACCGCATCCGGCAAGCACCAAGGTGAAGCATAATGTCAGAACAAGCACGATAACCGATGCTTTTTTACTAAATAGATTGCGCAAATCAATGTCCCCCTTGCATCTGTAGTGACAGTCGGCGGTTTCTGTAATACTCTTCCGTCCGTCTGTATAGTAGTACTATAAGCTTGATGGCATCGCTGGACAACGAGACGATCCGATAGTTTTGTATAAATTATGATAGTGCTTTCACTCAGGGGAATGCTGCCGTGATGGCAGGAGAACGGATACCTTCGTGCCTCCCTGCTCGCTTGAGCGGATGACCAGGCGGCCTTCCTGACCGTACAAATACTCGATTCTTTCCCGGATATTCCACAGGCCAATCTGTTTCATGGCACCCGAAGGAAGGCGTGCCGGCGGCAGAGCTCCGTTCATAATAGCTAGGGCCTTGGCCTGGCTCATACCGCAGCCGTCATCCCTCACTGAAATTAACAGCCGTCCGCTACGCTTTCGGATTATAATTTCAATGCGTCCGACAGACTCCTTCTCTGAAAATCCATGAAAAATGGAGTTTTCCACCAGCGGTTGAATCAGGCTTTTTGGAATATAGTCGCCCAAAGCCTTCTCTTCCACATTCCAGACCAGCTCGAACCTGTCCGCATATCTGTATTTCTGAATGCGTACGAAGTGATCAATAATATTCATCTCCTGCTCCACCGTGACATACAGACCGGCATCGCCGATATTGACAGCATCATGCAGAATGCTGATAAAGGATTCAATCATTTCTTCGATGGCTGTATAATTCTTTTTTCGGGCCAGATAAACAACGGTGTTCAGTGTATTGTAGATAAAATGGGGATTGATCTGTGCAAACAGCAGCTCCGCAGACATTTTGCGTTTCCAGCGTTCCTGCTCTACCTTTTCGCTCATCTGCCGCTCAATATCGCCAAGCATCATTTCAAAGCCGTTCTTCAACACGGAGAGCTCGTCGTTACTGCGGAAAGACAGATGAACGTTATAATTGCCCATGGATACCTGTTTCATCGCTTTGGTCATCTGCAGAATCGGGCGGATAATGCTGGAGATAATCGGAAGAAACAACAGGAAGCAGAGCATGAGGCATAATGCGAGGAAGATGGCCCAGTAGCGCACAATATAGCCAACCCACTCGTAGAACCGGTCATTGGAGGTAAAAGTGAAGATGGACCACTGTGATTTATCCAAGGCACTAGTCAGATAATAGCCTTTGTCACGCTTGATCACCTGAATGTCCGGTCCGCTTATCGTCAGCATTTGCGCTGCTGGAGGATCTGCCGCGATGCCCTGCTGATATAGTAATGAATGGTCCTCCCCGATCCAGGCCACCTGGTCAAAGGACTGGCCCAAATACTGAAACAGGCTCTCGAACGCTGCATAATCGATGTTCAGCAGCAGTACACCGCCATACTGGGAATCGAAACGGATAAAGAAGCTCACGACCTTTTTGCTGCCGCCATCCAGAATGGTGTGGGGGGCTGTAAACCCGCTTTTGCTGTTGCTGTTCAGCGCATTCTGGTACCATTCCTCCTGAAGCAACTGCTCAAAGTATGGATCGAGATACAGCGAAGACCAGAAAACCTTGCCATCTGAGCGGACAATGGCCGAGCTTTCAAGATAGTCACGCAGCACATTGAATTTGGTTAGTTGGGTAACCACATCCCGGTAAGCGCTGAGCTCGTCATAGGTCGAGGGATATTGCAGCCGTTCTGCAAACTGCTGAAGCAGCTCATCGTTGACCATATTGGCCGCATATTTCTGCACATCATCAATCAGGTGGTTCATCTGATTCGTGGTCTGCTCCAAATGAATAGTGTCTTCACGCAGCGCTTGGGTTTCCAGAATGGAAGAGAACTGCTCATACGCCAGTGCACTGATGGCCGTGACAGATAGAGTGACAATAAGGATGACGCTGCCAAGAATTTTGTTTTTTATTTTGTGCATAGCTATTCGCCTCCCTTCTGCTGCAGGAAGTCCTTGGGTTGCATGCCGGTGGTTTTTTTGAATACCTGGCTGAAATATTGGCTAGTTTTGTATCCTACCTTCTCCGATACCTCGTATATCTTGAATTCACCGGTCTGCAGGAGTTGCTTAGCCAGCGCGATCCTGTATTCCGTCGTGTAGTCCAGCAGGGACTGACCCGTCTCCCGCTTGAAGGTGGTGCGCAAATGAATGCTGCTGATCTGCAGATGCCCTGCGACAGTCTCCAGAGACAGGTCGGGATCGGCATAATTGCCCGCAACATAATCCATTGCTCTATTCACCCAGCGGGAATAATTATTCCTGGGCTGCTGCCGCTGCAAACGGTCTTCCAGAATTCGGTATAGACTGCTTACAATCTGCCGTGCGTCCTGGCCAAGCTCTAGATCGGTGCAGAAACTTCCGTCCTTGCGACATTCGACGCTGACCTCACCAATGACTGCGCGCAAATCTCCCAGACGGGCCTGGGTGGTAACTTTCTCCAAGCTGACTTTTAGCCTGTCCAGTTTACTCTTCTCGGGGGACAATAAATACTGTCTGACTTCATTGGCAATAACGGAAGCGCCTCCAGTAGAAGGAGCCTGTTCCAGCAGAAATAATGCACCAGGCGGCAGAAATATTGAATAATCATACGCCTGTCTGATAGCCACATATCTACGGTCCGGCAATTCTGCGCCACCGCCTGCAGAAATAATTATCCGGGGAAGGACACCCTCACAATACGTATCCAGACCTTCTATCACTTGGGCCGCGATCTGCCGCAAGTTATAATGCTGGAGCAATAGACTGCTTGAAGAGGACAGCTTCAGCAGCACGATGTAGCCGCCTTCATCCATCTCCAAAATATGAATATCCTCCATATCCTTTGACTGGAGGCGGATTTCTTCTTCGATGTTCTTCCACACGGAGGATACCGGCCAGCGTTTGTTCCTGCGGCTACCGTCCAGCAAAATTGCAGCATCCAGCTCAAAATACAGCAGTGCAGGCTGACCCTGCTGATGTTCTGCAACGAGACGACGCAGCCGGGATTCCTGATTTCCCGGAAGGGCCTGATACTTGCCCTCCAGCATATCTTTAAGCAAAATATGGAGCGCGTGTCCATGTCCTTCTTCCTCGGCTGCTTCTGCTGCCAAGCCTTCTTTAAGCAGATTCAGCTGTTCGAGCAGACGGTTGCGGCTGATTTCGTGCTTAAGCAGATAATGAGCCGCACGCATTTCCAGCGCCTGACGGGCATAATCGAAATCCCGGTAAGCAGTCAGAAAGATCAGCCGGGTTTTGGGGGCAAGCTTGACCACAAGCCGGCCCAGCTCCAGCCCATCCATAGGCGACATAGAAATGTCGGTGATGACTATCTGCGGCTGTAATTCTTCGAACATCTGCAGCGCTATTCGTCCACTGGTTGCCTTTGCGACTACTTGAAATCCGTTCTCTGTCCATGGAACCATCTGGTAAACATTATCGAGTGCAAGCGGTTCATCATCCACAAGCATGACCGAAATTAATGAATTCATTGTAGATTCCCCTCCGTTCCTGTCGTATTCCTAGTATATATGCAGGTATATCGGAACTTGCAGGCGCTGTCAATGGAAATCCCCCCCTTAAGGTAAAGAGTCCTGCTGTTATATGAAAGAGGCAGCATCCAGTACATAGCTGTTTACTAATACAAATAACCGGGCTCCATTAGGAGTCCGGCGGGTGCGGCCTATTTATGTTTGTAATAATTAATTTTTTTGCTAATTCTGTTACCTATTCCCCAATGCTCCGCGGACTTAGGTACACTTCCAGAGCGGAAAGGGATGGGCACCATCGTGATTTTTCAATGGTCAGGCGTATATATCTTGCCGTAACTTCCGGGAATTTAAGGATGCGCTTATGCCCGACAACTGTACATTCACAGAATCGTTTCCACGAACCCTCATGCAGATATTCCAGGTGAAGGTTTTCTATTCGCTGACCGGACTGTATATGCTCCTTGAGCACGATAGTATCAAATACCTGCTCGACATTCAGATCAATTTCAACCGAGGCCTGCTCCGTACCTTCTTTGGGGCTCCAGTACGTATCTTTATTCCCGTCCAATATCCGATGGGCAGCGTGGTTCTCATCCAGCGTTTCCGTGGCGTCGGCATGCGCTTCCGAAGCAAGATTATGCTTGAAAGTAGACCTGATCGTTCTTCCGAGCTCGGACATTCGCAGGGAATCATTTTCATGTATGAGTCCGCTCTTATCCGGGGGAAGATTCAATAGAAACGTAGAATTCCCGCCAACCGATTTATAGTAGATATCCAAGAGCTCTTCAAGACTTCTAACTTTGTCATCCTCAGCGGTGTGGTAGAACCAGCCTGGTCGAATCGAGGTATTCACTTCAGCCGGGTACCATACGAGTTTATCCTTACCTGCAATAGCTTCTCTGCTGCCCAAATTCTCATCGTGGGAGCGAATTTGCCTGGAAAACTCACCGTCGTCGGCTTGCTGTGACTCTTCTTGAATTTTTTCGCGATCCTGAAGCTCTGCCGGAACGACACTCCATTCGGAATCCCGAGTGTGGCCTGCCTCATTACCGCACCAACGAACATCTGGACCACATACGGATATCACCGCGCCTGGCTGTAATTCTCGAATCACCTCGTAATACCCTTCCCAATCATAGACCTGTTTCACTCCATTTGGACCCTCACCGCACGCACCATCGAACCAAACACAAAAGATGTCCCCGTAATTTGTCAACAACTCACGCAATTGATCTTTGAAATAGTCGTTGTATACCGAGGAGCCGTAACGCTCATCATGACGGTCCCATGGAGACAAATAAACCCCGAATGAAATCCCACCTTCACGGCACGCATCTGCTACTTCCTTCACCAGGTCGCCATTTCCTCCGCGCCATGGACTATTCTTAACCGAATGTTCAGTGTAAGTGCTAGGCCAGAGGCAGAATCCATCATGATGCTTGCAAGTCAAGATCAAGCCTTTCATGCCTGCCGATTTGCAAACATCCACCCATTGCTTTGCGCTAAATTCTTCGGGATTGAATATTGATGGATCTTCGTCTCCAAGCCCCCATTCTTTATCCATAAATGTGTTGATGCCGAAATGAATAAAGGAATAGAATTCTAACTCTTGCCATGCCAGTTGTCGTGCTGACGGTACGATTTGTGCTGCGTTTTTGATCAATTCATTCATCTGTATGCTCCCCTTTGTTTGTTAATTAATACCTCAGAAGTTCTACCTCATAAGCGCCTAAAGTAAGCGAATTCTCGAAATGATTGCCAGACAACAGCCCGGATGCTTCCTTATCAAGCTTTATGGTTTGCTCCGTGCCGGTGGTGTTCACACAGATTAAAGAGCCATCTTCCAGTTTGCGTGCGACAACGCCTGAAGGGGTTGCGGGGCCCTTCTGAATGCCAAGCGTCGGGTACAACATGTCCAGAAGCGAACTTAGAAAATTCGCTTCCGCAGGAATGGCGACATATATCGCCTCTCCCTTTCCGTAACGGTTACGTGTTACAGCAGGCGACTTCTCCAATGTATTTGTAAATGCCGCTACCGTCTCGGCCGTGCGGGCTTCCAGTATTTCATAATAGTCAATATCAGGCTGATATTCCTGCTTTCCAAGTGAAATAGCCGGCTTTTCACGTTCTAGATGAAGCTCCGTCTTCTCAAGACCACCAGCATTCTCGGCAGGCGTATGGCTTCTGGTTCTCATGAATGCTCCGCTGCGGATGCCGAATACATCGCTAAGCTCTCCAGGCAGCGGTGTATCAAAGACGCGATTATGTTCATTGACTTTCGCAGAATATGCCGTCATCAGGACGGTGCCCCCGTCTTCAACGTATGAGCGAATGGCTGCCGCCGATGCTTTATCCATAACGGCATGTCCCGGCACGATCAGGATTTTGTAATCCTTTTGCATGTTGCGCAAATTCACGATATTACAGTCAATATTTGCACGCATAAGGGCCTCGTAAGCTTGCAATACCTGTTGGGTATACTCTGTTTTGTAAAAGCTCCGGTTGCCGTCCATCACCTTCATGCTTTCGTACGAGTAAGCAATGGCGATCTGTGGACTGGTGCTTCTGGGTAGCCCGCGTTCCTTCAAAAGATTGAATTCCTCGGCGATTTGTTTGAACTCTTCATACTTCCATCCCGGAGTGCCGTCATGATCAACCAGACCGAATACATATTGCTCCTCACCACCCAGCATAGTACGCCAGGTCCACGCACAGACTGCTTGCGCTCTATGAACAAGCGAGAGATAGGCATACATTCTCATGGCTTTACGCGGTGAACCGTAGCCCCCGAAGTCGCCGGTCTGGAATTCAAGGCACCAAATGGGTTGGTCAAGCTCCCCTATGCGATGATCCATAAAGAAGCAGGCGGCGGTCAAAGCTTTTCTGTCTTCTGGATTGGTGCCGGGATAGAATCCGATTCCGGGTAAATCAATGATTTCTTGATATTGCTTTAAATAGTCGAACCCGTATCCTGGATTCTCCGACCAATGGTTCGTAGATTCCCTAACACCTGGGGCTAACTGTTTGACTATCCGGCTTAGACCTTTCATATACACCAAGATTTCATCAGAATAGAACCGCCACATGTCCAGCAATCGTTCCGGTGCGCCTTGAATTTGACCAGAAATCGGAAGCACGACATCGTGAAAACTATTCAATTTACGGGACCAGCGCTGAGTTGTCCATGCTTGGTTCAGGTTGTCTACCGTTTGATACTTTTCCGTTAGCCAAGCTTCAAATCGGTCTCTAGCGTGACTGGAAAAGGAAGGTGCACCAGAACCAAGCTCGTTGCACAATCCAAAAGCATAAAGTGCAGGATGGTTTCGATATTGGCATACCAATTTCTCGGCGAACTTGTAGGCATAGTCCTGGAAGGCTGGATGGCCGATGTCCTCCATATAACGCGTTTGCGCTTCCAATCGAATGCCGTTGGTATCTGCACGATCAATCTCGGGATATTTTTTATGCAGCCATGTCGGAGCAGGGCGAGTTGCGATATCGAGAACGACCTGTATTCCTGCCTCATGAAAAAGATCCATCACTTCATTGAACCACTCAAAAGTATATTCACCTTCAGAGGGTTCAAAGCTATCCCAACACAGATGCCCCAGTCGGACAATATTAAAGGATGCTTTCCGCATCAAATCAATATCGTGTTTCCATCTCTCTCGGGGCCAATCGTGCGGATGGTAATTCGTTCCTGCAAACAACAAATTGATCACCTCATATAAAAATATTATAATACGTAATACATCATAAACGTTATAATTTAAATAAAGAATATAAGATATTAACGACTATATATAAAAAAATGAAAGTTATATGTAATGACCAATATATTTATATAAATCTCCTATTATTGATATTTAAGCGTTACCATTGCTGGGGATATACTAAGCATGAAATAAATAAAGGGAGGTCATTGAATGAGGAAGAGGTTCACGAAGCAAGCGTGTGTAACGCTTGCGATCGGAGTAACAATGTTGTCTGCTATCGGCTGTAGTACGAAAACCGATCCAGAACAAAATGCCCAAGGGGAAAAAGGAAATGCAGCTCAACAAGAGGTTACTATTTCATTAGGGAGGGTTGTGGGGTCTGATAACAAATTCAAAAATGGCGAAACCATTGAAAATAATGTTCATACCAAGTGGGCCAAGGAGAAGTTTGGCATTAACTTTAAGGTAGATTGGACAGTAGGAACAGGCGATGCCTACACAACGAAGCTCCGTCTTCTGTTGAATTCAAACGAAAAGCTGCCGGATGTCTTCACTTTAAGTGATCCGACTCTTGAGAACCAGGTTGTTGATTCCGGCAAAGTCATGGATATTTCTGAGGCATTCGATAAGTACGCTTCGCCGCGGCTCAAAGAACTGTACGCAAAATATCCTGAAATTTGGAATACGGTTACTTACGATGGCAAGCATTACGGCCTTCCTACCTTCAATGCCAACAGTTCCTTTAGTGTGATGTGGATACGTCAGGATTGGCTTGATAAATTGGGGCTGCAGGTGCCGAAGACTATCGATGAAATGGAAACTGTCATGGATGCATTCGTCAATCGTGATCCGGACGGTAATGGTGTAAAGGATACAATCGGATTGTCACTTTCTCTTAAAAAAGGTGTTACAGCCGTAAAGGATACTTTCATGGCATCAAGCGATTTCTTGTTCGGACAAACAGCCATTCCAACTTACTGGACAGAGGGGGCAGATGGAAATCTTCAGTACGGATCTGTTCAGCCTACCGTCAAGGAGGGGCTAACCAAACTTAGCGAATGGATGGAAAAGGGTTATCTAGATAAAGACACAGGGATCATGGATGAAGCCAAAGCAACAGAAAGCTTTGTTCAGGGCAAATCCGGCATGGTGTTCGGACCGACTTGGATGGCTTCTTATCCGTTCAACCAAGATATGAAGTTTGATTATATACCAGTACCAATACCAGCAGGAATTGACGGAAAGATGGGATTCGGCAGTGAACCGCAATCTTCAGTCCGTTTTTATTTCAATAATGATTTCAAAAATATGGAGGCATTCTTCAACTATTTGGACGCTATTATGGGACCTGGCTTCTACGATCCATCTTCGGAACTCGCCAACGGATGGGCAGAAGGATACGATTATGTAATGGTTGATGGTAAGCCCGTTTACGATCAGGATAAAATTCCGGGCGGATGGATTGACGTGAAGAAATACACGATTTACGGAAATGATATTCAAACGCCAAAAAAAGAGCTTGAGGTCATGGCCAAGCTGGG
The DNA here is from genome assembly GCF_009664975.1 of Paenibacillus monticola. Lineage (GTDB taxonomy): Bacteria > Bacillota > Bacilli > Paenibacillales > Paenibacillaceae > Paenibacillus_AQ > Paenibacillus_AQ monticola. The sequence continues at coordinate 870,311 of NZ_WJXB01000001.1, read as the reverse complement.
CCAGGGAAAAACCCCTGAAACCCCTTACGAAATGTATTTCTCTGCAAGACCGAAGAAATGGGCGGAAGCTGCTGCAGTACTTCAAACGTATATCGACGACGCGTCGGTCTTCGATTTGTATACGGGTCCACCAACAGCAACTATGGCTCAAAAAGGCGAATTGCTTCGCAAAATGGAAAACGAAGCTTTCCTGAAAATTATTTATGGACAGGAATCTCCAGATTCTTTTGATAGCTTGGTGGAAAAATGGAAGTCTTCCGGTGGCGACGATATAACTAAAGAAGTAAACGAATGGTATCAATCGTTCAAAAAATAGAAGGTTTGGTCTCGGATAGGCCTTGCGGAGCGACATCGACGCAATGCCTATCTCATATTTCCAAATTATAAAAAGAGGAGTTGTCTGGATGATGGAATGGAAGAAGAGCAAGACGAGGTTTTTTCGTCAACTACCTCTACATTTGCTCATACTGCCATCTGTAATCTGTTTGCTCATATTTAATTATGCGCCAATGACGGGACTACTAATGGCTTTTCAGGATTTTAAGCCTCGTCTAGGCTTTCTACATTCGCCATGGGTTGGCTTTGAACATTTTAAATATATGTTTACCTATCCCGACAGCAGACAAGTAATTTTTAACACCTTACTTATTGCTTCACTTAAAATCACAGCCAATATCATAGTCCCAATCACTTTCGCCTTACTTCTTAATGAAATTCGCGCAATTCTATTCAAAAGATTTGTACAGACATTAGTTTATCTTCCGCATTTTTTGTCTTGGGTTATTCTAGGTGGTATTCTAACTGACATATTAGGGAATAAAGGGATTGTTAATCATTTATTGACTTTATTCGGAGCCAATACTATCTTTTTTCTCGGAGACGGCACCTGGTTTCGGATAACAGTCGTGATCAGCGATGTGTGGAAAGAATTCGGCTTTTCCGCGATTATCTATCTCGCAGCAATGAGCGGTATTAACATGTCGTTGTACGAAGCAGCCGAAATTGACGGTGCAAGCCGCCTTAAGCAAACCTTCCATATCACCTTGCCGTCGCTAGTACCTGTCATTCTGGTTGTTGGAACGTTGGCGCTTGGCAACATCCTTAACGCCGGCTTTGACCAGATATTCAATCTGTACAATCCGCTCGTTTACCGTGAAGGAGATATAATCGATACCTTCGTTTACAGGGTGGGTCTCATGGACGGTTCGTTCAGTTTCGCAACAGCAGTCGGTTTATTCAAATCAGTAATTAGTTTCATCCTGATTGTTACGGCCTATCGACTTGCTCACCGGTTTGGAAATTATCGCATTTTCTAAGTAAAGGCAGGTTGATCCTATGTATCACAAGACAATCGGTTATCGATGGTTTACAGTAACCAATACATTGCTTCTAACAGTAATATCCATTTTGTGCATTCTTCCGCTTGTTCACGTTGCTGCCGTATCTTTCAGTTCGAGTTCGGCTGCTACGGCCAATCAAGTTTTTTTCTGGCCGGTTGGATTTACGGCTGAGGCTTACTCAAGAACGCTTACGAATCCTTTATTTCTGCGGTCGCTGGTCTTATCCATGGAAAGAACACTCTCCGGAACCTTGCTGTCTATGGCATTGACAGTTACCGCCGCGTATACTCTATCACGTTCGTTTTACGGCAGAGGATTTTATTCTTGGTTTTTTGTCTTTACAATGCTGTTTAACGGTGGCCTGATTCCGACTTATATGCTGGTAACGCAGCTTCATTTAACCAATACGCTATGGGTACTTATACTTCCTTCTGCCGTTAACGTGTTTAACACGATCCTCATGATGCAATTTTTTCGCGCAATTCCGAAAGAACTTGAAGAAGCGGCTAGTATAGATGGAGCTGGTTATCTGAGATCGTTGATCACAATCTATCTTCCTTTATCTCTTCCTTCCCTAGCCACCTTATCCTTGTTTTCGATGGTGTGGCACTGGAATTCATGGTTTGACGGATTGATTTATATGACTGATTACCGGAAATATCCTCTTGCGACGTTTCTACAGACAATCATTCAAGGCGGCGACATGAGGAATACGAATATAGACCCCGGACAGTTGCAGATTCTGTCAGAAAGAACCGTTCGCTCTGCTCAAATATTGATTGGAGCACTTCCGATCCTGTTGGTTTATCCATTCCTGCAAAGGTTTTTCGTGCAAGGGTTGACGATGGGAGCAGTTAAAGAATAAGATTGGCAAAAAACTTAGGAGTCAAAGCGGATGAGTAATAAGGAACGCAGTCTCTTCTCCAAACTAGTCGGTTCGCTTATCTTATTGTTACTGCCTGTATTAATTCTGTCTATTTATTCCAACCGAGTCAATGAGAACTTGATTACTGGTCAAATCAAACAATCGAGTATTAGCAGGCTATCTACCTTAGCCACGCAAATGGACAATATTATTATGCAGTTGGAAACATTCACCTACATCTTGATTCGTGATCCGAACGTCATTGAATTTCAAGATTTGTCTTTGCTGAATTCCAGCTACTACGAACAAATCAGCAAAAAAAAAATTATTCAGGACAAGCTTTATTTGCAAAGTGCCTCGACCGAATGGATCAACGAAGTAACCGTCTATTCCCCACGTTCCGGACAAACCATTTCCACAATACATGGAACTTCGTTTGATCCGGAACGTCTTCAGAGGCTGAGCAAGGAAAATTGGAATTTTATTTTACACGATGATAAAACAGATAAACAGGGAAAGGTGATCCACCTGACCGCCGAACCGTACGATGCGGGTGGCGGCATCGCCAAAGCCAATTCCATCATCGAAATCAGCTTTGACATGAGCAACGTGATCCGTATGCTAGATAAGTTTAAGTCACAAGGAGTCGGTGAAGCGTTATTTTATAAGCCAAATGACACATTTTTATCAACAAGCTCTTTTCCTCCCGTTCTTCTTAGAGAAGCTGTATCCGCTTTAAAAAAGACACAGCTGGCAGATGAGGGCGACATTACTTTAAATGTAAACGGAGTTTCATATCTTCTTTCGTATTCTGATGTACAGGTACTGGACGGGTATGTGGTCAACATGGTGCCTTTATCTGAGATTCTAACTCCTTTACGAATGACCAATCGGTTCGCCTATCTTGTCCTTGGACTGTTGCTCATCGTAGGTATTGTAGTATCCTGGTTATTGTACCGCAATGTTCAGGTACCCTTGCGCGCTCTTGTAAGAGGAGTGCAGCAAATCAAGATGGGACAATACAAAACAAGAATTTCACTTCAGGTGAAGAACGAATTCCGGCTCATAATATCCAGATTCAATGAAATGTCCGATCAAATTCAGCAACTCATTGAGAATGTGTTGGAGCAGCAGCTTCTTACGCACGAAGCGGAGCTCAAGCAGCTGCAATCACAAATCAATCCGCATTTTTTGTATAACAGTCTGTCCTATGTGATCAGCATGACCAAGTTGAACAGGAAAGACGCAGTTCTTCAAATGGCTTATCACCTGTCCGATTATTATCGCTATACGACTCGAGTAGAGAAACAATTGGTTACGCTGGCGGATGAGTTAAAGAACGCTGCCGATTACCTGAGTATTCATCAGATGCGGATGAACCGCATTAGATACAGGATTGATGTGGAGAACGTCATGATGGACATTGAGGTGCCCAGATTAATTCTCCAGCCCATTGTCGAGAATGCTCTGATCCATGGGGTTGAAGCATTGGAAGACGATGGAATTGTAACGATTACGGGTAGCTGCACCGGCAACGAGTATTCACTGATTATAGATGATAATGGCGGTTCCATGACATTCGAACGGCTTCATGACCTTCAGAAACAATTGATAAGCCGGCATGGCGAAAGGTCGGAGGCCTGCGGTCTTCTGAACGTGCATCGGCGGCTCCAGCTCCGTTATGGAGTGGATTCCGGCGTAAGACTTTCGATAAATGCGGTTTCAGGACTGCGAGTAGAGTTACATTGGACAGAGAAGGCGGTGGATGATGAAGCTGTTAATCGTGGATGATGAAGAGCACTTGGTTGAAAGCATGACCGCAAGCATATCCTGGGAACAAGCTGGCATTACCAGCGTATTCTCCGCGTATTCCGGCAAACAGGCTCTGGACGTCATGGATAAGAATGCCGCTGACATTGTCGTAACCGATGTTCGCATGCCTGGTATGAATGGTATCGAACTGATAAAAGCGATCAAGTGCAAATGGCCGCAAACGGAATGTATTCTGCTTACTGGCCATGCAGAATTTGAATATGTGCAGCAAGGGCTGAAACATAAGGCTTCTCATTATTTTCTCAAACCAGTAAAGGATGAAGAACTACTCGCTGCCGTTAAAGAGGCCGCTGATACTTTGCTTGCGGAACGAGAGCAGTTAATGGCATATGTACAATCGCAAGCTATGGTTTATCGCAATTTGCCAATTCTGCGTTCCAATTTATTGAACAATTTGATTCAGGGACGAGTGTTACAAGAGGGGAAATTGACCGAACAATTGGTCTTATACGATATTCCGATCGGGCTCGGCGATACCATATCGCTGATCCTTATTCGCATAGAGGATCATCATAAGCGGTATGGACCGTCGGAAATGTCTCTTACCGGCTTTGCCGTTACAAATATCGTAGAGGAGTTGCTGTCCCACCAATTCAAGACTTGGAGCTGCGAAGACTTATACGGCCATATATTGTTCATTGTAAATTGCGGTGAAGAGAACATGAATGATCACCCTTTGGAACAGATTGCGGATCATATGAGGCAAATTGTCAATCAATTGCTTCATCTCACCATTTCCGTTATTCTGTCACCTTCGGGCTCCTTTCCTGCCTCTATGGAGGATCTTTACCAACGCTGCGTTGCCACGATTCGTTCCCAAATCGGCTACGACAACGACTTCATTGTCCGACTTGGCGGAGATAACGTTAAACCAGTGTCCCATGTTGTCTCCTCGCTATATTCACCTCCTCTATTCCCCCATTTGCTTGAGGCGGGAAACTGGGAGGCTGCAAAAGAGAAGCTGGAAGAAGTCTTCCGTGAATGGAGAGCAAAATATAGTGGCTCGAACGAACATCTCTCTGAAATTAATTACTCACTTAAATCTGCTTTCTCATACTTTGTGCATAAGAACGGTGGGCTGCTGGCAGATTACCGCTTGCATGTATCAACAGAAATCAAGAATGTTGGTGAGCTAGAGTATTGGGCTACGAGCATGCTAGACAGGCTGCAAAATGAGATGAACACGGAACTGTCTGCATCCCGTCATTCAGCAGTAGCTCAAATTCATCAATTCGTACAAGAGCACCTATCGGAAGACGTCTCCCTCCAGGCCATCGCCGATTACGTCTATATGCATCCAACCCATGTATCCAAAGTATTCAAGAGAGAAACTGGGGAGAACATTTCAGACTACCTGTTGCGGTTGCGGATGGAAAAGGCTGTATTTTTATTGAAGGACAGCAGATATAAAATTTATGAAATAGCGAACCGTTTGGGATATAAAAACCCGACCTATTTCATTAAGGTTTTCAAAGAACAATTTGGGGTTACACCACAAGAATTTAGGGAGAATACGCCACATTAATTGAGATCGCGAAAAGTCTGGGGAGTCTTTGATTCAATTTTCCTGAAAGTGTACACGAAATGACTACTATCCAAAAAGCCCACCAAAGAGGCAATTGCCTTGACGGTGAGCTTTTTATCGTTTATCAGGTACTCCTTGGATTTCTGAATGCGCAAGTGGATGAGGTATTGGTAAGGACTCATCCCTGTTGTCATTCTGAATAGGTAGTTCAATCGTTGCGAGCTGATGCCAGCGTATTCTACCAATTGGGTTAATCCGAAAGCCGGGTTAGAATAGTTCTCTTCAAGAAAACGAATGAATGGCATTAATCTTTCGGTATGCTGGGAAAAGGAACGTTGGTTATCCACTTGTCCATATCTTTTCAGGTCCATAAGAAAACGATATACAAAAGCGGAACCGTCCATTCCGTTGAAATCAAAGCTCTGCCTTGCCAAATTTTCACTCCTTGTATGCAGAGTAGATAGCCGGGAACCGGGTTCCCAGCTAATCACTGTGGAGGTTGCCAAACCAAGAGAAGAAACAATGAATGGGGCAAGGTTTCCATTAAATGTGATATACCAGGTCGACCAAGGATTAGACTGGGCTACATAGCTATGTGAAGCATTAGGTTGCAGCAAAATCCCTTGATTTGGCGCCAAGGTGACTATTTTATCCGAAATTTCAAATTGACCTTCCCCCCCGGTTGTCTGCAGCCAATGATAACAGTGATATCCTTGCGGCCGATTAAACTCATCCTGCCTTTCATTCCATCCCATCGTCTCGACGAAAATGGGTAGCGAACGATCCAAGGCAGTGACAAGCATTTGTTTCATATAGTGTTCCATCAAATCACTACTTTCATTTTCTTATATTGTACATAAATTATACCTAACTTCACTTCTTTTAGTCATCTAATAGTTTCACATTCAATAGTATAATTAAGATGTACTGTTAAAAATATATGAACTTGATGCAAAGGATATGGGTACAGCCTATGAAGTCATTTAGTTACGGTTTCAGCGAGGGTTCGATTTGTAAAGGTAGTGGGTATAAACCTCCAAATTTGCATAAATGGGGCCCGGGTGTCCGCGATGTTTTTGCCCTCCATTACATTGTAAGCGGAAAGGGTTATTTGAAGACACAACATACAACTTTTTTTTTGGAAACAGGCGAGAGTTTTATTATTTTTCCTCAAATGGAAGTATACTATTATCCTGATCCGCTAGATCCATGGGAGTATTTTTGGATTGAATTTTACGGAGGGGAGGCCTCACGCCTCTTGTCGATGATTAATTTCACGCCTAATTCTCCAGTAGTTGTGGCATCTCCGCAAGACCTGGGGCCATTGTTTCATGTGAGCAAGAGCGCCGAATTGGAGCCATTCGAAAGAGAGCGTTCAGATGCCAAACTTCATCTATTATTGTCATACTATATGGAGTACTACCCTAGTGATAAAGCTTTTCTAACCAAGGATTACACATTATCAGCGCGGGAATATATCGAAAGTAACTTCTGGAAGCCTTCGCTGTCTGTTCTGGATGTAGTAGACTACGTGAAAATTGAGCGAAGCTACTTGTTTCGATTGTTTAAGGAAGAGAATGGAGTGTCCATATCTGGCTACCTAACCACATTCAGGATTCAGCGTGCCTGTGAATTATTGAGAACTTCTCACTTATCTGTGAAGTCGATAGCCTACTCGGTTGGCTACCAGGACCCGTTGTATTTCTCAAAAGTATTCAAGAAAGAAACTTCGTATACTCCTTCGGAATATAAAAAGGCATATAACGCCGGAAATACTAGCTCTCATTTCAAGTAGAAGCCCCTGTGACAAGCAGTCATGCAGTTCAGCATCTCTCCGATGCTTTCTTTCGCTACCTGCCAATAGGGCCTACAATACGACTTAACGAAACAGTACACAATTCCCCGATTCCCGGAAATAGGTTATTAATTTCATAATGGGTTCACGTCCGCATTTCAGTTGTTCACCAAGACAGTCAATACACAGGAAATCTTGAGCGTTGCGCGTCACAAGCTTCAGGTATATTGCCACATCATCCGTCATTAAAGGGACTTTGCATGTTCTGCATGTTCTATTCATGTTCATGCCATTCCTTACACTAATTTAGCTCGTACAATCAGACAATCATGAGCCGGAACTACTGGAGCGTATCTTTCTCTGAATACGCCGATTTCTTGATGCTCCCAGCAGTCATACAGCGACAGCGACTTTCCGGAAGCATAAGGAAGACCGAAATCCCAGAATTGCAGCGACATTTCCCTTTGACCATCACTCAGATTGAAGAAGCCTATAGCAAGGTCTCCGCCCGTTAACACTTTTACCAGCATAAACACATCATCCCCATGAAACCACTGCGGTTCCGGCTTGATGCGATAAGCACCGCGGCCTTCCACATCCTGATTAATGGCAATCAAATCCCGGTTCATCAGAATATTCCTGGTGGCCTGGTTGGCTTTACGGACGTCGCTGCCAATCATCAGCGGAGACCCCATCATGCTCCATAAAGAAAAATGGGTCTTGTACTCCACATCACTACAACCGCCGACTTGGCTTCCGATAAAGTCGCTGTTGCTGCCTCCGTACATGCCGACAACCAGCATATCCAGATCATTATGGCAATAGGCTCCGGTATAGCAGGCTTTATCAAGCTGTGATAAAGCTAAACTCTTGATCGAATCCCAGCTATCCTGAATATCCCCTGTGGATCGGTACATATGCGCGCCTGATTCACGGATCCAATGATACACATTGTCCTCACCCCAATTGCATGCTGAGAACAGTATGTCTCTTCCGCAGTTTTTAAGCGCGAGGCTCATTCGTTTGTACAGCAGTTCCCCCGACATATGTCTGGGCTTAAAGCAGTAATCATACTTTAAAAAATCGACGCCCCATTCTGCCAATGATTCCGCATCCTGAAACTCATGTTCAAAGCTCCCTGGATACCCCGCACAGGTATGTGTTCCTACACAAGAGTACATCCCGAATTTTAGTCCCTTGAAATGAATATATTCTGCAAGCGCCTTCATTCCGTTCGGAAATTTAAGAGGATCGACAACTAGTTTCCCCTCCCCGTCTCTTTCTTTCAGACTCCAGCAGTCATCAATAACAATGTAATCATATCCCGCATCCTTGTACCCCTCTGCAACAAGTGTATCCGCGGCTTCACGAATAAGTTGCTCATTAATGTCCCATGTAAAGGTATTCCATGAATTCCACCCCATGGGTGGTGTCAGACCGAGCTCCTTTTTGTCCATAAAAAAATAGTCATCCTTTCGTTTAAACCAGAGATTAGGTGTAAGAACAGTTGCGATATTCTTATGTATTTAATCATAGGCTACGCTTAGGGTCTATAGGTTGGCGTTGCTTTCATATGGACATTTGTTGCTTTTCTCCAAATAAAAGCAAATTCAGACGTTGTTCTTTGCCGAGCAATCTTGATTTCATGGAACATCTCAAAGAATCGAATGCAACCAAACGGCTGCGCGTCCTTTATTGGACAATGTAACCAATTTACAAAAATATTTTTTATTTATTCTATATATTGTAAAAAATAGAGTGTAATTGTTATTTCAAATTTGTTTTATCTAATAATAGATCAATAAGTCGTGAGGATTGGTCATTGTTTGAAAGAAAATGATAATTTATTATAGTTCCATAGATATGAAAGCGCTACCATTAATGAGAGGTTAGGGGAAACAGCGTTCAGTAAAACCCATCACGCAAGTTGAGAATTATTTTCACTGAAGGGGGATGGTAAGCTGGACAATATATAAGGGATAGCAGCCCAGCTGAAAGCTTCAATTAAGCAAATTTATAAAGAGAATACGAAGAGGAGTGAACCTATGCGTAGTCCCAGCATGAGAAGCAATTCGATACGGAAATTCCTTTATATTTCGCCCTTTATGGTTTTACTTGCTGTCTTTGCCTACTACCCGCTCTATGGATGGGTTTACGCATTCTTTGACTATATGCCGCCGATTCCGCTGTCACAAGCGCCATTTGTTGGTTTGAAATGGTTTCGTTCCTTGGTAGAGAACCAGGTGAAGGTCGATCAACTGCTTCAGGTCATCAAAAACACATTCGGGATTAGTGGGCTGAGCATACTTTTCTCTTGGCTTCCTATGATCTTTGCCATTTTCCTGACAGAGATTAAAGCTGTGCGTTTCCGCAAAATTATCCAGACCGTAACCACTCTTCCAAACTTTATCAGTTGGGTACTGGTCTATTCCCTGGCATTTTCCATGTTCTCCAGTGAAGGTGTCGTCAATGGCTTTTTGAGACAGATCGGGCTGATCGACTCTCCTATACTCTTTCTTCAGAACTCGGAGCATGTCTGGATTACGATGTGGATATGGATTACATGGAAATCACTGGGTTGGTCGGCCATATTGTATATAGCAGCAATTATGGGGATTGATGAATCACTTTATGAAGCGGCTCATGTAGACGGTGCGACAAGAATGCAGGTCATCCGGCATGTGGTTTTGCCAAGTATGATTCCGACCTATTTTGTGCTATTGATGCTCCAAATTGCCAGCTTCCTGAACAATGGATTGGAACAATATTTCGTTTTCCAGAATGCCTTCAACAAAGATACCATCCAGGTATTGGATTTATATGTATACAACCTGGCCATGGGAGGCGGCAGCTATTCCGTTTCCGTCGCGATCAGTATGCTGAAAAGCATAATTAGTGTTGCGCTTCTCTTTTCTGTAAACGGGCTGTCCAAACTGTTAAGAGGAGAGGGCATCGTATGAGTGACCACCAGACAAAACTGGCGCCGATTGCCAAAGAAAATAACAGCCGCTTATCCAAAAAAATAAAAATGCAGGTCAGTACAACTGACAAAATGATTTCTGCTGTGGTCTATGTCCTGTTTTCTCTCTTTGCATTTATGTGTGTATATCCGTTCTACTCCATCATTATCAATACCATAAGCGCCAACGATCTTAGCGCCAAAGGTGAAATTGCGTTTTGGCCGAGGGGGATCCATTTCCAGAACTATGTTGATGTGTTTAAAATACCGGGACTGTGGAATGCATTTGTCATTTCTATGGGGAGAACAGTAATAGGCACACTTTTGACGGTCGGGGCCTCTGCCTTTTTGGGATTCATGTTTGCCCAGGAGGATATGTGGGGGAAAAAATTCTGGTACCGATTTACCATTATTACGATGTTTTTTAATGCCGGGATTATCCCCTGGTATTTGACCATGAGATCCTTGCACCTCACCAACAATTTTCTGGCATATGTACTGCCGTCCATCGTAGCTCCATTTTTCATCATTCTAGTAAAGACATTTGTGGAATCCACACCGAAGGAATTGCAGCAGGCTGCCAGCATTGACGGTGCTGGGATTATAACGATCTTTTACAAAATTATCTTGCCCATCAGCAAACCAATATTGGCGACAGTCGCCATATTCTCGGCAGTGAACCAATGGAATTCCTTTCAGGATACGCTGCTGCTGGTTACGGACAGCAAATTGTACAGTTTGCAGTTTATTCTGTATAACTACATCAATCAGGCCAGCTCCTTATCCACCATGGTCAATCTGCAAAATGCCGGATCAACCGCCATGTCCAGTCTGTCCACCAAACAAACCACCACATCCATACGTATGACCGTTACTATCATCGTTGTCGCACCTATTTTGCTGATTTATCCGATTTTCCAAAGATTTTTTGTAAAAGGGATTATCATTGGTGCAGTCAAAGGTTAAATTGCACAATTATGATAAATTAATCATTTGGGGGGCTGTAAATGAATAAAGACAATAAGCTGGCAAGAAAATATTCAATGCTGCTTGGGACCACCTTGCTTCTGGTAACAACTGCAATGAGCGGATGTAGCGGCAATTCCAACAATGCGGCTACAGCAACGGGATCACCTGATCCGGGTACTGCAACCGAGTCATCCAGTCCGGCTACAGGGATCGATCACAGCAAACCGCTGACCATTACCGTGTTTGACAACGCAGCAAATTACCAGGGAGAGCAGACCGGATGGTATGGAAAGCTGATTAAAGATAAGTTCAATATCACCTTAAACGTTCTATCTCCGCAGGTTGCCGGCGATCAGCTATACAAGACAAGATCAGCATCGGGAGATCTGGGAGACCTCCTTATTATTGATAACAGTCAGTTGGAGGAATTGATTCCGGCGGGTATGATTATGGATCTCACAGATAAGATCAAGAATACGGAGTACCTGTCCCAATATGTGGACAATCACTTTAAGCCTTTCAATAATGCATTCGAAAGCATCAATCCAGATGGTAAGATTTATGGACTGCCGACTTTTACCGCGGACACTTCCCCGACAACGTTCTCGGAAGAACTCCCTTACTCCAGTCCGCTTATGCCTTGGGATTATTACAAGGGGATAGGGGCTCCCAAGCTGAACAATCTGACTGATCTTCTGAATGCACTGAAGCAGATGCAGGAGAAGTACCCCAAGACAGCAGACGGTAAACCGATCGTTCCGATTACCCTGTGGAAGGACTGGGACAACGGAAGTATGGAGAATGTACGCTGGCTCAGTAACTGGTACGGTTATGAACAGCCAGAGGGAACCACGACCATACAGTTAAATGCAAAAGGCGATATTGTCCCTCTCGTTGACGACAATAGTATGTACAAGAAAATTCTCCAATTCTATTATGACGCCAATCAGATGGGGCTGGTTGACCCTGACTCGCCATCCCAGGACTGGAATAAAGTCAATGAAAAGCTGACCGGCAAACAGGTTCTGCTCTTATGGTATTCATGGGAAAGAGGCTTCTACAATACCATTGAAAGAGGCAATAAAGGCGACGGCAATGTTGCCATTCCAATCGCCGATACCCATATTATTCAGAATAGTGATGCCTACTTCGGAAGCGGAAGAGTCTTTGCAATTGGTTCAAAGGCCAAAAATCCGGAGAGAATCATGGAATTCATGGATTGGCTGTCCTCTCCTGAAGGTCTGCGCTACTATACCAATGGATTCGAAGGCTTCAATTATGAAAAGACAGCAGATGGCAAGTTCAAGCTGACTAAAGTAGGACAAACGGCCTTCCAGGATAATACTCCCGTTCCAGAAGAATACGGCGGCGGCGGATATCAAGACGGTCAGAGCAAGCTCAACACTATGATTATGAGCGATTTTGTAGTAGATCCGGATACGAAGGAATTCTACAACAACACCTATTGGAACTCAACTATTGAGGCGAACAAGACAGCTCTGACTACGGAATGGCAGAAAACTTATAACGCAACCACGCCGACAGAATACTATCAGAAGAACAATATGATCGATATCGTACCCAATATTAATACAAGTCTCGGTTCGGATTCCTCGGACATTAAGAATAAACGCAGCCAGACCTCAGATTATGTGAAGAACACATCCTGGAAAATGATATTCGCCAAGGACCAAGCAGAATTCGATAAGCTCTGGACCAAGCTGCAGTCCGATGTAGTGGGTCTCGGCTGGAATGATGTCATTGCTGTAGATACGGAAAGAGCACAAAAAATCGTTAAAATGCGTGCCGATGCGATAGCCAACAAGTAAATCATTGTTGCCCCAAGCGCTTGTATCTCTCCTGCTCTAATCAAGATAAGGGACGTTCCCAGCAGCCATAACGGTCTGCCGGAAACGTCCCTTTTTTGTCGTATAGAGGGCTGCAAGCAACGGATATCCTTAAGCGGTCAGCTAAAAAATGAGCTTGGAGAACTGATACAAGCCGTTCTTCCAGACCGGCCAATCATGGTCGCCGTGTTCCTCCACCCAGATATGCGGTACGGAATGCTGCGATAAATAAGCATGTGTCCGGTCGCTGACATTCTTGAGACTGTCCAGATCCCCGCACGATAACCAGAGCAGACTGAGCAACTCTGCGGTCTTCTGCGGTTCCGGGAGCAGCTGCTCAGGCAGCTTCGTATTGGGAGCCGGAGAGAACGCCCCGATCCAGGCGAACCGGTCCAGATTATTCAGACCTATATTCAGGGATTGCCCTCCACCCATGGACAATCCGGCTAAAGCACGGTGCATCCGGTCCGTCAGGACCGGGTAATGGGCTTCAATATAAGGGATAAGATCCTGGAGCAAATCCGTTTCGAAGGTTTCGAATGCCTGTACCTTGTCAGGAGCAAAAATATCTCCTTCCGCCCGGTCATTCAGCATCGCCCGGCCGTTCGGAAGAACCACTAGCATGGGCTTCAGCATTTGATCGGCATACAGATTATCCAGGATGATCTGGGGCTTGCCGTGACTGTACCATTCTGTCTCATCTCCCCCAATTCCGTGCAGCAGATACAAGACACTGCATTCCTGGTCGGCAGAATAGCCGGGCGGCGTATATACCATTGCCTTTCGGATGTTGCCTACCGTTGTGGAGGGATATTCTATAGTACGGAGTTCTCCCCGGGCAATGCCTTCCCTCTCTTTGTCATATCCGGCTGGTGCCGTTTGCATCGTATAATCCGGATGGCTCTCGCTCATTGCCGCTCATTCCCCTCTTATATATGGATGGATTGTCGTTTGAAATATTGCTCAACCAGAAATTGCATAACCTCACCCGGAGGCTCCTCCACAAACTCTGCCTTGTCCGCGAAAAGCATGCCGTAGGGCGTTTCTGACGTACTCGGTTTCCAGAGAGGCAGATCCTCACCGGTGGAATCCCTGCCGTTCGGATCACCCGTACCAATGAAATAGGCAAGATAATTGCACATTTGGCGGGCGAGATCATAATGTTTGCCCACAAAAGGCCGCCAGCATTTGGCCAGTGTCTCGAAGTGGAACCACAGATCCACTGAATGGAAGGTTCCCGGTTCATCCCAGCCGGGAATTTCGGCATCAAAGTTGTAATAATACATCGGGACACCGCTGCCGGAATCGCTATTGGCTTTAACGGCAACACGGACCGCATATTCAATATTGCTCACAGAAGCCCTTTGGATCATTTCTTCCAGCTTCCCTGAATCAACCGCGCATAGCTTAAGATACTCTTCTGCTTCCCCGCCGAACATTTCAATAGCCAAGGCTCTGAATTCGTCCACGCTGCATGCAGCAGGAACACTGAAAAATTCAGAAGAGGTATTTCCCAGCATTACCGGCACCTTATGGTGCTGCCCGCTCAGAAAACGGTTATACGGATTGCCGGGACAGAACACCTGGTCCATGACCGTTCCCCAGAAGCGGCCGTACTCCAGCATTTTATCGCGGATATAGACGGCATCCAACTTGCGGGCTTCTTCCAGAGTCGATACCCCCATAAATTCAAAGAAGGCGGCCCCCTCCTCTTCAGCCTGACTGAGGGTACGCTCTATCGGAGGCACCGGGTTATTCGGGTACAGCGGAGTAAAGATCCCGCTCATAATGACAGCCCGCTGAAACAGCCCTTCATTCTGCGGCGAGGTCAGTTGGCTCAGCACACTTCCGCCGCCGGCCGATTGTCCCCCAATTGTGATTTGGTCAGGGTCTCCGCCAAAAGCAGCGATATTGCGTTTCACCCACTGCGTACCCGCCTGTTGATCCAGATGTCCGAAATTCGCGGAAGCATCGGGGGATTCCGCAGTAATCTCGGGATGGCTCAGAAAGCCAAACGCGTTCAGGCGGTAATTCACGGTCACTACGACAATCCCCCGGCGGGCAATGCGTTCGCCGTCAAATTCCATTTCAGCCGTATGGCCGACCTGAAGTCCTCCGCCGAAATACCATACAAAGACAGGAAGCTTCTCATCAGCGCTGACGGCCGGTGTCCAGACATTCAGGTAAAGGCAGTCCTCAGCCATCGGAAGATCCGGATCCACTGACCATTCGCGTGTATAAATATTATTCACATCTATAACTGTCGGGGCCTGCATGGAAATCGAGGCAAAATCATACGCTTTCAATTCCCCTTCCCAGTTCTGCGCAGGCTGGGGAGCACGCCAGCGGTTCTCCCCCACAGGCGGGGCCGCGAACGGAATTCCTTTGAAGCTGGTAATACGGGGATCTGCCGCCGGCAACCCCTGAACAAACCCATTTTCCACTTGCACTACTCTTAACATACAGTTACTCCTCTCTGAATATCAGCACTTAAGAATACAGGAATCTGCTTGTTCGGTTTAAGTAACCCGCGTTTATCTCACGGTTACTTCTATAGATACCTTCTTTAGCTCCCGGTTCAGATCGTTATCCTCTGTCAGATCCAAGACCGGAACACCGTCAATGTCAAAATGCACGCGGCGCACGCCGGAACTTCTCGGTCCGTCAATTCCCGGTCTTGCGTGGTAGGCGTTCCAGATGACTCCGTCATCATCTGTCACATAGGAATTATGGCCCGGTCCATATTCCCCAGGCACGCTTCTGGAGGTCAGCAGCGGATAATTACCCTTGGTCCAACTGCGGATATCCAGCAAATCAGCACCCTTGTCGGCAGTCAAGAGACCCACAACATAGGTAGCATCCACCGCAGCGCTGGCAAAGGTCAAGAATAATTTGTCCTCGGTGTAGAGGGCGAACGGTCCTTCATCTACAAAGGTATGATTATTGGCCCACCCATAATCAGGTTTTGTCAGAAGCACCGGATCACTGGTCAGCTTCCACGGCTCCTGTGGGTTGATTGTGGCGATATAGATCCAGGCTCCAAGATCGACCGGCTCGAACTGGCGCTCCGACCATGCGGCGTAATGCTCTCCGTTCCATTGAATTACGGTCATATCGAGGGAAATGGTCTTGCCTGCTTCGCACAAATATGTACCGTCTTTCTTCACTACACGCTTAGGCATCGACCAATCAGCCGCACACATCGGATTTCCTTCTGCCCGTAGCTTCATGACATGCGACTCTTCATGCAGGAACTCTCCCGGTGTTGCTGCGTGAAAGATATAAAGCTCATCTTCAATGATATGAAATTCCGGCGCCCACAGCAGCCCACCGATCTGTTCATAGGTATTCGAATCCAAAATCAATGCTTCCTCGGCATCGACCAGCCCGGGGATCGTATCGGCTTCACGCATGTACAGCGTGTGGTTATGGTCCGCATCGTTGGTGGCAATGAAATAATATTTGCCTTTCCATTTCGCAATGCAAGGGTCCGCACGGTCGAGCGCAATCGGAAACGGGTAATGCTCCTGATGGACTTCACCGGAAATTCTATAGGTCCCCGCCTCGTCCCAATTGATTTCATCCATATTCCAATCCACTTTTTTCAGCGCTTTGGTGCCATCACTGTACAGAGCGGTGGCCCGGATCTCTTCCAAATCCTCTTCCGAGGCCGCTGTCACGCGGTCCGGGACTTCTATTGCAATATGGGTCGGAGCCGTAAGCTTACAGTAGAGCCTGTGTGCTATTTCCTTGGATACCGGGATGGAGTTGCGCGGCAAGATCCCCTCAATATCGGCAAGCACTGTATCCAGGGTAAAAGGCTGCGCCGCTTCCGGTGCCGAGAGTTCCTTCATGCTCATGATATCGGCTATAAAATTCTGATAACCGTTCCCCAGCTGATCGACCCAGCGGATCAGATAGCCTCCCCGTTCGGAATCGTATTCACAGAAGATATCGCTTACAAATGTATCCGCCTTAAGCTCCAACAGTCCAACTTCGTTGTATTGTAGCAAATCACTGGAGGAGAACAGCAGCACTTTTCCCTTGCTCTCTGCATCGGCTTCGCCCTCTGCCTCCGTACGGATTGCGATCACCCCGAAATCCCCCTCGGCGGTGTGGAATAGATACGGATTCTTCAAGCTCTTGGCCTGGAGTGTACCATCCTCGTTCTCTGTCGCCTTGGCGAATAAAACCCCCGAATTATGGTTTAATTCCTGAAAAAGAAGCCCGTCGTTGCAATAAGCCAAATGCATGCTGTGTGCCAGTTTCGGAGCGTATACCATATCCTCCTGGGGTAACCGAGTATAGCAAAGGATATAATTCCGATCTTCGTTTTGTTGTGGTATCATGGAACAAATGACCTTCCTTCATATTGATAATTTCTAATCAAAAGATTCTGTGATAGAATTCAAAAAATACCCCAAATCCCCTTGATTTACAATATAAATTATAGGGAAATATTGAATACCTAACAATGATAAATCCTGTTTTTTAATTGATGTATCCAAAGAAAGGAGAAGCTGCCGATGCCTAATATTCACTATGTCGAATTTGACGCTACTCATCCTGACGATTTTGTGTACAGTATACCCGATGGCTTGAATGCCTGGCTTCTGGTGCTCACACAAACTGCGGCGTTGTTTGAAGTTAACGGGGAATTGAAGGAGTATCCAGCCCACTCTGTTGTTCTTTATCCGCCAAAGCACAAGATTTATTACCGTGCTTGTTCC
Source organism: Paenibacillus monticola (assembly GCF_009664975.1). Taxonomy (GTDB): domain Bacteria; phylum Bacillota; class Bacilli; order Paenibacillales; family Paenibacillaceae; genus Paenibacillus_AQ; species Paenibacillus_AQ monticola. The sequence continues at coordinate 852,448 of NZ_WJXB01000001.1, read as the reverse complement.
AAAAAATACATTAACGACTGGGTCCGTTTTGATGCGGATGATTCCTATATTACAGAAACCGTCTTCCCTGTCGGCATTCCATTTTCGCTTCCGGACCCCAGCTATTGCCATCAGCTGTTTCAACTGTTGACCTTTGAGCATACCTTTCAGAATGACTACCGGGAGCTTTCCATCGACTATCTGTTTAGAATTATCTTCAATAAGCTGTGTGAAGCATCCCAAGACAAGCTGAGTCCGCAATATTATAATCTTCTGGAATTACGCAAGACTCTGTACAATAACCCGGGCCATCCTTGGACCGTTCCAGCTATGGCAGAGTATCTGCACATCAGCGCAGGTTATCTACAAACCCTATATAAATCGACCTTCGGTATCTCCTGCATGGAGGATGTCATTCATTGCCGGATTCGGCTGGCCAAAGAAAAGCTTGGCTTCGGTCCGCATAAAATTGCCGAGGTCGCAACGATTTGCGGATATGCAAATGTGGAGCATTTCTGCAGACAGTTTCGGCAGCTTACTGGCTACTCCCCCCGGGCTTACCGAGACAAGCTTGCCTCCAAAGAACAAAAAGTCCAGGCAGAACTATAAAACAAATGATAAACAATACCCAAACCGCCATATCCTGAGCAAAATCATAGAACAAGAGTCTTCAAGCTTTTTATTTTCAAGGCAAAGGGCAGACCCTATGTGGCCGCCCTTTGCCTTGAAATTTGTGGCATGGTCAAGCTATATATATCTAAACCTTGTTCTAATTCCGCCTTTGATAATGGAAATAATCGAAATCGGCATAACCGCCGGACTGCTTGGTCGCGTAATTGAACAGGCCGATTCTGTACCCCATAAAATGATCCAGCGTGTATTTCATATGCAGCATCCGGCCGATTGGCTTCCAAGCTGTCCCGTCCTCTGAATAGAAGAACTGTGCTTGGTCAAGGCTATCCTCAAAATTGAAATCAATTTTGAGATAAACCCGTTCACCGGTGAACACAACACTCTCCACCGTCTCCTCGCAGCCGTCACCGCCGTTGATGCACATATCAACGTTGAACTGTCCCTGCTCCCCGGCGGCTATACTTACAGTGCCGAACCCATTCTGCAGCGCTACCATGCCTGCCCGGTCACCAGGCATCATGCCGGAGACCTCCAGCACTGTCTCCGCGCTGCAGGCCGGACCTTCCGTACGCTGTGTCAGCGTATTCCGTGCTAATAGAATGCTGTCTGATAATTGACCGGTGCGGAGCCGAAGATGGCCCGGCCGCTCTGTCACAGACCATAGCCTATGGTCTGGATTATGGTTCCATTGCCAGTTCAGGGCCACCCGATTAGTCTCATAGTCGAACTCATCGCTGATTACCAGAGGCTTCGGTTCCGCAACCGGAAGCTTTGTCTCCACAACTTGAGGTACTGAGCCATTCATCCCGATGATCGGCCAATCGTTCTCCCAGCTCACAGGAAGTACGCAGGGAATCCGCCCGACAGCATCATGATCCTGAAACAGCACAGCATACCAATCATGATCTGGAGTATCAACAATGCCTCCTTGCGCTACACCATTATTATGGTAGCCCAGATCATGATCCAGAATGATTTTCCGTTCATAGGTTCCCAGAAGCTCGCGCGAGCGGTAGCATATTTGACGCCTGCGCATATTTCCGGTTCTCGGCCATTCAATAAAGAACAAATAGTAATAACCGTTCAGCTTGTATGCATGACAACCTTCGATCCGCAGAACCATGTCTTTCCGATCGCCGTCGAGCAGCAACTGATCGGTTCCACCTAGCTTCACAGCCGTAAGATCTTCCGTCAGCTCCTTAATACAGATATCCCCATTACCGTAGATCACATAATTGCGGCTATCGTCATCCAGCAGCAAACTCGGGTCATGGTGAAGCCCCGGTATCACCGAACGTTCCCATATTCCATGTTCTATATCCCCCGTGCGGTAGATATAGAACCGGTCCATGTCATTGGATGAAAAACAAACGTAAAACACCCCGTCTTTATAACGGAGGGATGCCGCCCAAGAGCCACTTCCGTAAATACCGTGTCCGTCCAGCAGCTGGTGGGCATCGTTATCTTCAAAGGTATCATATACATAATTCACAATTTCCCAATCCATTAAGTTAACCGATTTCATAATCGGACAGCCCGGCATGGAATGCATACTCGTGCTGACCATATAAAATATAGGGCCAACCCGGATGACGTCAGCATCCGGAACATCTGCCCACATGATAGGATTGGTTATGGTAGCAGTATTCACTGTATTTCCCTCCCCGAATGTATTCCTCTACTCCATGAACTGCCATGATACAAGCTTGAATAATGGCATCCCTGTTGTTCCTGTAAACACCAGATACAGGTCGTGGATTCCTTGAGTTCCGTTAACCTCCGTCTTTAACTCTACCCTATTCTCCGGCCCGTTCGCGGCGGGCACAGGCAGTTCGCCAATGAATAGACCTGCCGGGTCATCCAGATGCAGTTCAATCGTACCCCCACCCTCAAGACTTATGACAGAGGCACTGAATGTTTCGGCACCTTTACTTCCGAAATCGACCCCTGCTAACCCAATCCAGTCGCCATTGTCTATATTCGTTACAAGCCGTTCTTCCACGGCCTCCTCGAATTCCGTCTTTATGCCTGCGCTCCACCCTATCGTCTCCGCCTGTACACGTTGATACGGGCATAAAGGTTTGATTTGCTGCACACCTTTATAGTCAGCTTCAACCTCCCGAATGGAGCCATCCTCGTTATGGAAAAGGCGGCCCAGATGCGTCGAACGATAGCCGTTCGCAATTCCATGTGCTTTGGACAAGGTTTGTGCGTGATAGGCGATATACCATTCTTCATGAAATTGGAAAATCGCATGATGGTTATTACCCGACACTCCGAAAAAATGTCCCGGATTTTTTAATATCGTCTCACGATATGTCCAAGGACCCATTGGGTTATCGCTCGTCATATATGCAATCTCTCCCGCAGGAGGGCTGCCTTCCGGACGTTCCCCATCATAGAAATTTGAACAATAGGAATAGTAGTAGACACCTTCCCGCTTATGTATGCCGGCATCCTCAAACATGAACGGGGCGGGAACAATCTCAGCTGTACCCACTACACTAGTCATGTCATCTCCCAGCTTCATCACCCGTGCTGTACCCGGCTCCGCATATTCTTCTTCCGGTACTCCGCCTCCGAAATAGATATAACCCTTGCCGTCATTATCAACCAGAACCGCCGGGTCAAAAAGCCATGTCACATCCGCAACTCCCGGAGTTGAACGCAAAATGAGTGCCTCACCAATAGGGTCAATCCATGGTCCCACCGGGCTGTCACTACTCAGAACGCCGATACCGCTGGCATTATTGGCGAAGTACAGAAAGAATTTATCCTTGCCTTCGATCACCTTGTGGACTGCTGCAGGCGCCCAAGACTGGGTAGCCCACTTAGCCGCCCCATCCGGCCCTGCTACCACAATTTCGCCATGATCGGTCCAGTTGACTAAATCGCTGGAGGAGATTACCGCAATCTTATTGATACTGCTGAAAGTGTTCTCTTTTACAATACCGCTCCCGTCGAACTCCAGCGCGTCATTGGTCATGTACAAATAGACACGGTCTCCGAATACCAGGGCATACGGATCAGCCCCGTATCGATTTGCAACCAACGGATTACCGTTAGGCGGAACCTTTCCTATGGCCTGATTCAATTGAAATGTCATGATTTGTCCTCCACTTTTATGAATTTATCGAACTTTATCAAGGGTTATCATTTCGAGGCAGCCAGATCGACAAGCCGCCCGAACGAAGCTTTGGGGTGCTGGTGTACGTCAAAGAGAAACGGCCAGTTTTTACGCCCGCGAACCGGGAAATCGTCCAGCCAGGTATAGTCATCAGCTGCACCCCAGAATGTAACAGAATCAATGACCTTTCTGTATTCCAGCAGAACGGCAAAAATCTCCGCATAACGTTCTTCCTGAAGCTTCAGCATCTCAACTGTTGGCGCTTTCAAATCAGCTCGGTTATCTTCGAACCGAAACATGGAAAGATCCAACTCGGTAATGTGGATTCTAAGGCCAAGAGAAGCATATAGCTCAAGCGCACTGCGGATTTCGTCAATGGTTGGTCCATAGATATTCCAGTGTGCCTGCATTCCTATCCCGTGAATAGGTGTATCTTGGTCGAGCAAACTGCGGACCAGCTTGAAGATTTTATCGCGTTTAACAGGATCGGTCTCGTTATAATCGTTGTAGAACAGCAAAGCGTCCGGGTCTGCCTGATGGGCCATTTCAAATGCCTCACGGAGATAGTCCTCTCCGAGAATTTCCAACCATTTCGTATTCCTCAAGTATTGGTCGGATTTATCCTCAATCGCTTCATTTACCACATCCCAGGCATATGCCTGCCCGCGGTATCGCCCAACCACAGTGTTAATATGGGTTTGCAGACGGCCAAGCAGCTGCTCCCTGGTACACGGCTCACCCTCTGAATTGCGGAACATCCAGTCCCCTGTCTGGTTATGCCAGAGAAGGGTATGGCCTCGGACTGCGATGTGATTGGCCTGCGCGAACTCAAAGATACGGTCGGCTGCATCAAAGGTATAGATTCCTTCATGCGGCTGAACCTCCTCCGGCTTCATCACATTTTCGGCTGTAATGCTGTTGAAATGCTTAGCAATGAAAGAAGCTTGAGCAGATAAGGTGCCCATGCTCAGCGCAGCGCCAATTTTGAAGGCATCTCGGAATACTTCATGCAATGCGGGTAACCCGCTGCTTGCCTGTGTCATCATCTATAACCTCCTATAGTGGGTGTAGTCCGGACAGTTAAGTCTATAATATCGCTTTTGTATGCGTTTACCATTACCAAAATAAATAAGGATACCCGTCATTTTTCAGCTCTAGCCTGGTTACGGTAAGCGACCGGTTTCAATGCCGTCCGTTTTTCAAACTCTCTTAAAAAATGATGGTAATGCACATAACCTACATTCTCTGCAATCTTCCTGACGGTCTCGCCCGTCTCAATCAACCGTTTCTTGGCTTGCTCGATGCGCAAATTATGAATATATTCAAGGATGCTGATACCATTCTTTTTAATAAACGCCTGGCCCAGGTATACCGAATTGATATAAAAGTGCTCCGCTATCTCTTTTACAGTTAAAGGTTTGGAATAATTGTCCTTCAAATAACATTCCACCTGTATGTGCGGATGCTCGGATCCGCGTTCCTTATGCTGTTTGATGTATTCCATACATGAGTTCAACAAATCCCTTAGGATGTCTTCCAGCACTGCAAGTGACTTTGGCTTGGTTTTAAAAAAATCAAAAGAATCACTCCACTGCTCAGCCTTTCCTCCGAACTCCTTCACCAGCTCCATACTTTTCAGCATGATATCGATACTGGTCATCTGCACAACCTCAGGCGCAGTTCTACTCTGTTCAAACATTCTGAACATTTCCTTCAATTTGTCCCAAGCTTTCTGCTCCTGCAATCTTTCAACTGCACCCATCAGTTCCTCTGTCAGATTTGCGGATGGAAGATTATAGTTAAGCTGAACCCGAGCATCCATGTTTGTGTCAATGGGTCCGCTTGCTTCCGAATAAAAAAAGTTGCGTGCGGCAGCCCCTGCAGCCACCATATAGGATACGGGCAGCTCCCGTAGAGACTGAACACTCGGCCCGATACTCACAGACCCCTTCACGCCGTTACGTGACAACTCGGTATATACCTCCATAGCCAGCTCCGCTGTTGATGCTGAGTTCTCCACGACAAGCCCCGCCTGATCACCGGGCATATCAATGAACAAAGCACCCGCTGCCTCAGCGAGCTTTCGGCAGATTTCCGTGATAATGTTTTTGGAGCCATCCACATGTATATATGTCCACCCCAAAACGGCCTCGTCCAGACAATCCATTTGTTCGGCAATCTCCTCTTCCGGCTCCGCCCACTGCCCTTCAAGCATACGTGCGATTGCAACGGGAAGAAGCTGGTTCGCCAGCATGTTCTGCTGCATCTTGTGCTTGACACGTAATTCCAGCTCGTCCGTAATGTCAGCAAGTGCCTTATCCCATTCCGCCTCAATGACAGGCTTCAGCAAGTAGTGCTTCACACCGTAACGGATTGCCGTCCGTGCATATTCAAACTCGCCATACCCGCTGAGGACGATAAAGAGGGGCTGTTCTCGATCCGACTGGCGTACGCGCTTGATTAGCTCTAATCCATCGATGCCGGGCATGCGGATATCAGTAATGACAAGGTCTGGCGAACATTCATCAATCATAGTCAACGCATCTTCCCCGTTCTCACACGCTCCGCAGATTTCAAAACCCAGTTCCTCCCAATCGGTCAACGTTCTTAATCCCTCTAATGCAATCGTTTCATCGTCAGCTAAAACCACTTTAAACATGGGATTCCTCCACCTTTGGGTCCACTGCCAAGTCTATGGGGATTTGAATGGTGACAGCCGTCTGTTCATACTCGGTACTCTTAATGGTAAACCCGGCTCTGCTGTCATAATACATCATCAGTCGTTTATAGACGTTTCGGAGCCCAATATTACTACCGGAGTCTTGTTCCGATTTCAGGTGGGATTCGATCCAGTTGAGCTTCTCCGTATCGATTCCCTTTCCGTTGTCAGTAACAACAATGATTAGATCTGTGTCGTTCATAGAAGCAGACACGTGAATCCTCCTTGCTCCTTTAACCGACTGCAGACCATGCTTGCAGGAATTCTCCACCAGTACCTGGACGCTCATTTTCGGAATCCGGCATTTCAGCACGGCGGGGTCAATATCAATGTCGTAAGTGAACCGGCTCTGAAAACGGAATTTTTCAATCTGCAGATACATTTCAATAAAAGATATTTCTTCCTCGACGGTGATCAGATCGTCCTTCCAGCTCAGCAGTCTGCGCAGAATATGAGCCAGATTCCGAATCACATCGGTGACCTCTTCATACTTGTATTTCTTGCAAATGACCAATATGGCGTTCAGTGTATTAAAGAGGAAATGCGGGTCCACCTGACTTTCCAGATAGTTCAATTCGGCTCTTACCCGCTCAAGCTCAAGGTCCTTTTTCTGGATTTCCAGCTTATATACATCATTGATCAAATTGCGGATTTTCCCCGTCATCAGATTGAAGCTGCGGATCAAACCGCCGATCTCGTCCTTCCCCTCATACATATCTATGTTCTCAAACTGCTCGTATTTGACCAGCTTCATATGTTTGTAGAGCAGCCTTACTCTCAGATTATAAGATTGTAAAATAACGATCATTAGCAGGGTGGGAATAATTATCGTCAGCACAGCAAAAATCAATGAAATTCGCAGCGCATGGCTCATCTCATGATTGACCACTCTGCCTTCCGGAGTTCCGATCAGCCTCCAGCCATTCGTATATCCTGCACTGCCCAAAGTACGAACAATCTGTTTGGACGACTGGCTGTCGTCCGTGTCTACGTTCAACAAGGCGTTTGTATCGAGTGAATAATAGGAATGATCCGATTCCAGCACGACACGATTCTGCTCATCCAGTAGTTTGAACTGTAAATAGTCGCGTTCTTTCTGGAACAGTTCCTGCACATTGTTCAACCTCAGATCAATTCGTAGATATTTATGGTAGGACTGTCCCGTAGAGTTATCCAATTTGCGGATAAGGCTGACAAACACTTCCTGCTGAGGCGGATTGAGTGGGTTAGTATCCTGATACGAGGTTAACAGTACCTTGTCCGCGCCCCCGGTAATTTTGCGATACCATTCACTCTCCTTGTCACTGTCGGACAAAACAAAGTAACTGCTGCCATTCTGGATAGAAGGATTCGTAGTATACACACCCATCCAATAAATATAGGAATGCAGATTGCTGTATTGTCGCATCTTATCCCTCAGAATATCGTTGTAGGCTTCATAATAAGCCTCATTATCCGGATAAGTATAATCCATGATTTCATTGAAAGCACGGTCCGCAGCAACCGTATTGCTTATCGCCACACATTCATTCACGATTTGCATGAAATCATAGACCACCCGGTCTACAGAAATCTCAAGATTCTCTCTTTCACGGGTATCCACATTACGGCTGATCTGAACATAAAAGAGGGCATTAATGCTGAGTATCGGGACAAGAACACATAGCAAATAAATAAACAGAAACTTGTATTTGAGCGGGATATCATTGACGAAGGCTGATGGTTTCCTTTTGCCTTTCATGCTGCTCCCCTCCCCCTTGAATTACCCCTTCTTGTACACCGAAGGCGAGACGCCATTCAGCACTTTAAACTTGGCCGCGAACAAATCCGCATCCGAATATCCTACACGCCCCGAGATATCCGAAATACACATATTCGTCTGGCGCAGCAGTTTCTTGGCTTTTTCAATTCGGAATTCATGAAGAAACTCGTTAAAAGAGATGCCATAACGTTTCTTGATTCGTTGTCCCAGATAAGCAGAATTCACATGTAAATGCTTCGCGATGTCCTGCAGCTTCAGCTTCTCCTGATAATGCACCCGGACATAATCAATCGCCGCCGTAACGAGCAGGTCCTCTTGATTGTTGTCCGCTGAGGCGAACCATTCAGCCACTTCGTTCAGATCCTCCGCCGTCTGCCGTTCAAACAGCGGCAAGCAGCAAGCAGTTACCCGGGGGGGAAACCATTTATCCGCCCATAATACAGATTCTCCTCCTCTGGCGTCGATTTCGCGTAGCAATTCAACTTTGATGTTGCTCAGGAAAGCATCGATCCATGCACTTGAAGTACTATTCGCCGAGAAAATTTTAAATATATCGCTCAGTTGGGAGCTTGATGGGTCAAGCTGCCCTTCCGTAACCGATTGGAGCAGCGATTTCTTGAGCCCTGCCGCAAGCAGCGCCATTCCATCCTTGTCTTGCTGCTGGAAGAAACTAATCCCACGGGTGTTCAAATCCGACCGGCATAGTTCAGCGGCAAGCGCTTCATGATAGGCAGCATTCAGAAATGAAGTCCCCTGATGCTCAAGGCTTGCCGAGCAAAGAACTAGACCGTTATATTGAGTCCGCATTTCATTAATCCAGCTTGCTAGCATCACCTGGTCAAGCTCTGGGCCTTCCGGCGGGGAAACCAGTAAATAGCCATGCTTATGGCTTCCGGCCATAAAAGGATACGCGGTTATATTGCGGAACGCTTCTTTGACATTCATGGAATAGACTTGACTTCGCAAATGTGAGCTGTCGGGCGAATCGCTCTGAACCAATACACAGCATATCCGGGAGCCGGGGTGTATATCCAGCGCTTTAAGTGCCTCTTTCAATTCCTCTGAAGTATTCTCACGCATGAGAAGACGAGATACGGCTTCTGCCTGTATGAAGGCGGAAACCAATTCCTGCCGTGATGCATGCTTGCGCTCAGCGCGTATTTGTTCGGCTACAGTTAGCAGAGCCTCTGTCAACTCTCTTTCATCCAAAGGTTTGGTCAAATAATTGGACACACCGTATCTAAGGGCTTCTTTGGCATACTCAAAGTCTGCATAACCACTAAAAATGATAAACTTCGGTTGGAAATCGCTTTCAGCAAATTTCTTGATGAGTTCAAGGCCATCGATCACAGGCATACGTACATCGGTTATAACCAAATCAGGCCTTGTGCTATGAATAAGCTGCAGCGCATCTTCACCATCCATTGCCTCGCCGCACACTTCAAAGTCCAGTTTCTCCCATTCCACCAGGATTCGAAGCCCTTCTAGCATCAGCGGCTCATCGTCGGCAAACAGTACCTTAAGCATTGGCATCACCATCTTTATTTCAAAATTTTGATTACGGAAAGCTAAGCCTTGCCCAACAGGAGAAACCGCTTCGGTCGCTGCCGAAACGGTTTTCAATATCATACAATCCATTTAAATAATATAAATTCAGTTATTCTTTAACACTTCCCAAGTTTAATCCTACCACGAAGTACTTCTGCAAGAAAGGATATACGAACAATATTGGCACTGCGGTAACAATGGTGATGGCTGCACGGATGGAAGCCGGTGTCACTAATGCCTGCGCCTGATTGTGCTGATTGCCAGCCAGCAAGGAAGGATCGTTGTTCGTACTCATGGTGGAACCAAGCAACTTCATCATTTCATATTGCAGTGTGCTGAGCTTGATATCCGAGGAGGCATACAGGAATGTATCGAACCACGAGTTCCATGCGCCTACGGCGATGAACAAAGCAACGGTTGCCAGCACGGGCGTACACAGCGGAAAGACAATTTTCCAGAAGATTCTGAATTCTCCCGCCCCGTCGATCTTCGCTGACTCCGTAAGACTGCCTGGAAGGGACCGGATATACGTCCGCATGATAATCAGATTGAACGCGCCGACCAAGCTCGGAAGGATATAGACCATAAAGCTATGAAGCAGGCCCAAATTTTTAATAAGGAAGTAGTTCGGAATCAGGCCGGCATTGAAATACATGGTCAGGATGAACAACATGCCGATTTTTTTACGGAAAATATATTGCTGCTGTGCCAGTGTATATGCCAGCATGGTGGTCAGAAAAACGCCGAATACCGTCGAGAGCACCGTGCGGGACACGGAGATAAAAGCGGCATGGTAGATCGTCCCTGAAATAAAGACAGCTCTATAGTTCTCCATGGTCCAGTCACGGGGCCAGAAATAAATTCCGCCGGCAAGAGTGTCACTGCCGTCATTTAAAGAAACAGCAAGCGTGTGGAGGAATGGATAGAGTGTGATGGCAACCACAAAGAGCATAAATATCGAGTTGATCGTATGAAATACAACCGGCTCAAAACGGCTTGAACCTTTCGTCACAGCTTTCATTTGGGCTTCCTCCTCTATATTAATCGCTCTTCGCCGAGGCGTTTTGCGATATAATTTGCGATGAATACGAGCACAACACTTACGATGGTTTTGAATATCCCTGCCGCCGTAGCCAGAGAATAATTCCCCATAGAGATACCATACTTTAATACAAAGATATCAATGGTTTGCGACCAGTCCACAGTAAGACCGTTGCCAAGCAAATATTGAAGTTCAAAACCGGCATCAAGAATATGTCCAATGTTCATAATCAATAAAATAACGAATGTGGCTTTAATCCCCGGAAGAGTGACATAGCGCATTTTCTGAAAACGCTTGGCGCCGTCTATGGACGCTGCCTCATACAGAGAAGGATCGATCGAGGTAATGGCTGCCAGATAAATGATGGTGCCCCAGCCTACCTCTTTCCACACGTTCGAAGCCCCGACAATACCCCAGAAATATTTCCCTTCACTGAGCCACATAATCGGTTCTTTAATGAAGTGAAGCTTCATTAAGACTATATTGACAATTCCGTCATCAATCGACAGCGAAGTGGCGACGATACCTGCCGCGATAACCCAGGATAAGAAGTGAGGCAAATACGAAATGGACTGAACAATACGTTTGAAAAACTTAACTTTGATCTCATTTAGTAGTAAAGCCAGGCCGATTGCTGTAGTAGTACCAAGTATAAGGTTTATAAAACTCATGGCAACCGTATTGCGCAGTACCATCAAAAAGGTCTCGTCCGCAAACAGAAATTTGAACTGCTGCAAGCCAACCCATTCCTGCTGGCCGAAGGAACGCGCCGGACGATAGTTCTGAAAAGCCATCAACCAGCCCCAAATTGGAATGTAGTTAAAGATAATCAGATAAATAGCAATCGGCACAGACATAAAAATAAGCTGCTTCTGTATTTTCAGCGTTTTCCAGCTAAGGCTCACACCGATTTCCGGATCGACTCTGCTTTTTCTAGGCTTCTGTTTTTTGACCTGTTTGTCCAGTACGGCATCAGACATGTAGTGTTCCCTCCTGTAAAATCATTCTCTCCATACTATCCCTATTTATGAAGAGCGGGAAGTTCATTTCCCGCTCCTGTTACAGCCTTAATTCCGCTTACTTCACGCTCCACTGTTCGATGCGCTGCTGGATACCTTCATTTATCCGATCTTCATATGCCTTGATATCCAGCTTATGGATCTGGTTAACATAATCGGTCCAGACATCTTCGAATTCAGCTGGACTGGCCATAATGGACTTCGGCAAAAATTTGACTTGAAGGTCATTCAGCTTGGACTGAGCAAGCTGGGCTGCCGAACCGTCCTTAAGAACGATGGAATAGGCCGGGAAGTAGATATTATTCTCTTTCGGTTCCTTGAAGAATTCAGACCATGATTTCTTGTTGTACGCCTTCAGGATTTTCTGATCGTAAGGCTTCAGACTATCGAAGAATTCCTGCGGCTGCGTTCCGGGATCTCCTGCATTCCCGTCGCTGTAGGTACCTTGAATTTTCGGCATATATCCATGCATGGTTGTGATTTTATTAGCCACCTGCCAGCTTGTCTGATCTGCGTTCGCCCGTTGTTCCGGCGTCCGGTAGAATGAACCGTCTGCATTCACTTCATAGTCTTCGCCTTTGATTCCCCATTGGATGGTTTTCTGCCAATCTTCTGTAATCATCTGATCCCAGAATTTGATAATCCGTACTGGGTCCTTGGCATTGATTGAAATCCCGAATCCGCGGTTGGTTCCGACCGCTCCGCGGTCACGATACCATTCCTCAGCGCCATCATAGAGCAGAGGGAATCCGATATACGTATTTTCAATTTTTCCTTGGGAGATCAGGGATGTTTCGCCATCCTGGAAGTTCCAGTGCTGGTCAAACATACCGATAACCTTGCCGCTTGCGACTTTGGCCAGGTACTGGTCATAGTTCTGTACGAAGGCTTCTTTATCCATCAGACCTTGAGCATTTATTTCATTAAGCTTCTTGTAATAAGTCTTGGAGATGTCCTTGTCGGCAAAAATTTGCGCGATGTTGTTGTCTACAATAACGGCCCCATCATTCGGATGTCCCGCCAAGTGCTCAGGGGCATTCTGAAGCGGGAATACACGCCAGTCGAAGTTGAGCGATTCAAACCCGATCATATCCGGGTGCTTTTCTTTATATTTGGCTATGATATCGAAATACTCATCCAGAGTCTTCGGTGTCGGATATCCCATTTCCTCAAGAACGGCTTTCTGAAGCCAGAAGCCTGGTCCCTGGTAAGTCGGTTCAGTGATTGTACCTTGATATACGCCATAGCTTGGGAGAACGTAGATGTGGCCGTCGTTCTCATCCTTGATCTGATTCCAGACAGCGGCATAGTGCTTCTTCAGGTTAGGCGCATACTGCTCAATCAGATCCTCAAGCGGAATGTAAGCTTTGGCATTGATTAATTTGTCATCACCCGACATGATGTCCGGGTAGTCTTCAGAGGCAATCATTACGCCCAGCTTCTGTTGCAGATCACCCACCAGAAATTCCATATTGAAGCTGACGCCGGTTTCTTCTTTCATCAGTTTGAGAATCTTGTTGTCGGCCGTAGGCTGCTGCCCGGGACCTGACATAAATACCGAGAATGTTACCGGAGCTTTGTCGTCTCCATTTGCTGCTGGACTAGCCGTTGTCCCATTTGCTGAATTGCCGTTTGAATTGTTCGAGCTGCAGCCTGACAAAGCCAGTGCAAGTGTGAATACACCGACCGCCAGCGCTCGGGCGGAACGTTTTACCGTTTTATGCATTTTATTATGCCTCCCCTTTTTTGGCTAATCACTTCGTTTGTTCAATCAACTAGTGACAATTTAATTATATCTTTCAAGAATACGCTTACAATTCACAAAGTATAGGTCTTTCCCCCATAAAATACGATATAAAGAAAACGCTTTCTATTGGTATATCCCATAGACTTACTTACGTTCAAGGCTTATCCATACCGGATTACAGAAAATGAACAGAAGTGAATAATACCCGGCGAAAAAGGGCTAGCGTCAATACGCCAGCCCCTGCCAGTACAATCTTATTGAATGGACAATTGGGCACCTTCCAGTTCACTCTTTAACGGGTAAATGTATAGGAGCTTCCGGCTTCTCCGTTGAACGAAACGGAATCAAGACCGGGACCTCCCAGTTGGCAAGAACCGGAAACCGTGCAAGTCACAACCGCTTCAGTAATAAGTCCCTCCGCCCAGGCAAAATCGAGGGTATACCCTCCCCTCGCCCGCAGGCCCTTGACACTCCCCGTGCTCCAGCTTTGTGGCAGTGCGGGCAGCAACTTGATTCCCTCGGCGTGGCTCTGGAGCAGCATCTCGGCAATCCCCGCCGTTCCTCCAAAATTCCCGTCAATCTGAAATGGAGGATGGTTGTCGAACAGATTGGGCAGCGTAGAGTGCTCCAATAAAGCGCGGACGTTCGCATAAGCCTTGCCCTCATCCTTCAACCTAGCCCAAAAGTTAATGATCCAGGCCCGGCTCCAGCCGGTGTGGCCCCCGCCGCTGGACAATCTGCGTTCCAGCGTCGTCCGGGCGGCTTCAGCCAGTTCCGGCGTATGCTCCACGGTGAAGGCGTCGCCGGGGTAGAGCGCAAACAGATGGGAGATGTGGCGATGCCCCGGCTCGACCTCTTCATAATCCTCCATCCATTCCTGAATCTGGCCGTATTTCCCGATTTGCGGTTGGGGCAGGCGTGCGAGCGCGGCGGCGAGTTCTTCGCGGAACGCCTCGTCCCTGCCGATAATCTCCGCACTGCGAATGCAGGCCCTAAACAGGGCTTCAATAATCTGAAAATCCATTGAAGCCCCGGCGCAGAGCACACCCGATTCGCCGCCCGGCAGCTTATAGGTGTTCTCAGGGGAGACGGATGGGCAGGTAATCAGCTGGCCTTCTTCGTCTTCCACCAAATAATCAAGCAGGAATCTGGAAGCTTCCTTCATTGTCTCATACACCTGCGCCAGAAAATTACGATCCTGGCTAAACCGGTAATGCTCCCATAGATGCAGGCACAGCCATGCAGCTCCCAGCGGCCAGAAGGAAGCCGACAGGCAGGTATCCTGCGGAGCTGTATCTGCCCAGATATCCGTATTGTGATGCGCCGTAAATCCTCCGCAGTCGTACATGACCCTGGCTGTGACCCGCCCCGGCTCCCGCATCCGCTCGATCAAATCGAACAGCGGCTCATGGCATTCAGCCAGATTGCAGATTTCTGCAGGCCAGTAGTTCATTTGCGCATTGATGTTGATCGTGAATTTGCTGTCCCAGGCCGGGGTGAAGCTGTCATTCCAGATGCCCTGCAGATTTGCAGGCAAGGAGCCGGGGCGGCTGGAAGAGATAAGCAAATAGCGGCCATACTGGAAATACGTCGCTATCAGACCGTTATCCTCCTCCCCCATCTGAACCCGCTTCAGCCGCTCGTCGGTCGGCAGCACGCTCTGGTGCGGGTTCTCCGGCAGTGTCAGCGTAACCCGCCCATACAGTCTGCGATAATCTGCGATATGCCGGGCCAATAGCTCTTCATAAGGAACCTGGCTCAGCTCTTCCAGGTGTCTTTTGGCATAAAGCTGCGGATCGGGATGGCGGAACGTGGTTCCTGCGGCAAGCAGCAGCGTAACCGAGCTTGCCCCATCTACAAGCAAATACTCGCCGACGGTGCGGCAGATGCCATCTTCCGTAACTGCCTTCAAGACAGCAGCAAAGGAGCTGCCCCCGTGGCCGCCGCAATCTCCGCTCATCACCAGTCCGCTGTTCTCCCACTTCTCTGTTTTCTCCAGGTATCTCCAGTTGTGGCGATTAAACCTCGCCTTCAGGGAAACCCCGTTCTTATGGTCTGAGGTAATCCGGAGTACTATGGCCTGATCCGGGAAGCTTGCAAACATCTCGCGGGTATACCGGACCTCACCGATCACATAGCTGATCCGGGAGACGCCGCACTCCAAATCAAGCTCTCTCCTGTAGTCCTCGGAATGCTGCTCGTGGCCGCCAAATGCTAGCAGCAATTCACCCAGCGGCAGATAATGCCGCTGAGCTTCAGGCAGTCCCGCCATCGACATCGCTGCCAGTTCCTCAGCGTCCCGCAGCTTTCCCTCGAGAATCAGTCTGCGGAGCTTAGGCAAATGAGGCAGTGCATCTTCGTTGTTGCGGTCACGTGGACCGCCGTACCATACAGAATCCTCATTAAGCTGCAGCTTCTCCTCGGCCGTACCGCCAAAAATCATAGCACCGAGCCGCCCATTTCCAATCGGCAAAGCCTCGTTCCATTCCCCCGCCGGTTGGCTGTACCATAACCGCTGCGCGTGTTCCATACTTGTCATGATTGCTTCGCTCCTTCATTAAGCATAATATAGCTTCGCGCCGGGATCGTCCATCAGCTTTCTACTCTGACAGCTACGGGGTCACCCTGATAAGAAACGAGGAACCGGCCAGCATGAGCGGCGATTTCTACAGCAAATTGCCTCACCGCCTGCATACCTGTATAACTCCCTACCCGCTTCCCTATTGTCAAGATACGATCTGCTTCACACCACTTCATCTCAATCATGGAGTACGAGCCGTTCTCGTAATTATAGCTATCCCCTTCATCTTCATACAGTGTAAATGAAGCATCCATGCCGGAATATACCTTTATGCCAATCACTGCTTCCGGCTGTTCATCCGCATATTGAATCTCCGGGCCAACCGGAACAATGGAACCAGCACGGACAAATAGCGGAAGCGTCTCCAAATCGGCCTTTGCTTCAATCATCAAGCCGCCCCCGATCCGTTCATCGCTCCAGTAATCGTACCATTCACCGGCCGGCAGGTAGACACTGCGCTGCTTGTTGAACCCCTGAAGCTCGCGGGAGCCGGGACCGTAATACATCGCAGTTGTGACGGGGGCAACCAGGAAGGCTGGACCGAACATGAACTGATCGTCAATAGGATGGACCCGCACATCTTCCCGGTAATCAAAGGCCAGCGCGCGAAGCATCGTATAGCTGCGATGTGCGACGGCCCCGGCCAGAGAGTAGATGTATGGCATCAGCCTGTACCGGAGCTTCAGATATTTCACCAGCGTATCGTAGATCATCTCGCCCTCTTCGCCGAATCGCCATACCTCTCTTGGCGTATCTGTTCCGTGGGAACGGAACATAGGCAGAAAGGCCCCTAGCTGGAACCAGCGGACATACAGCTCGCGATACCCGAAATCGGCGACACCTTCATCATAATCCCCGTTCCAGAACCATTGCTCCTTGTGATTGCGTACGAAGAAGGCGCCGATATCCAGTGTCCAGTAAGGGGAACCCGTTACGCAAAAGTTAAGACCGTCTGCTATCTGCTTCCTCAGCGTCTCCCAATTGGCTGCTATATCTCCTGACCATGTAATCGTGCCGTAACGGTGCTGCCCGGCAAAAGCGGAGCGCGTCAGATTCACGACCCGTTTGTCGGCAGACGTCGAACGCTGGCCTTCATAAATGCCTTTGGAATGCTGCAGCGAATAGGCATTGATAACACCCGGATCAAGATAACGCTTGGATTCAGCCGTGTTAATCAGCATGCGCTGCTCGGGCTCCGGCTTTACCGCTCCTTTCCAGTCAGCTTCGAACGGCTCGGTGCAGTCGCACCACCAGGCATCAATCCCATGGGAGAACAGTCCGGTATTGGCCTGATTCCAATACAACTCTCGCGCTTCCTCCCGGAAGGTGTCATAGGTGGCCTGATTGCCGAGCAGGAAGCCTCGCTCGCTCATCTCCTGGTGGTTATCACCACCGGCGCCCATAATCGGCCATATGGATACCATGAGCTTTGCATTCAAGGCATGCAAGCTTTGCATCATTTGCGAGGGGTCTGGGAAACGATCGGGATCAAATGTCTTTTGTCCCCACAAATTCCCTGTCCACGACTGCCAATCCAGGACGATGCAATCGAGGGGAAGCGCGCGGTCACGATACTCTTGCACGGTGGCAATCAATTCCTCCTGGGAAATGTACCGTTCCTTGGATTGTACATATCCGTAAGACCACTTTGGAAGCATCGGCGCTTCTCCAGTCAGATGACGTATCCCGGTTATGATCTGATCGAACTCCGGCCCGTAAATAAAATAGTAATCCATTTCTTCATCCACATCCGTCCAGAGATATGAACCGAATGCATCGTCATGGAAGGTCATGTACGAATAGGAGTCTACCAAAATCCCGTAGCCGCGTGTAGATACAAGAACCGGGACAACCGCTTTCATATTTTGCTGGTACAAATATTGATGCCGTCCCCGAAGATTCATCATTCCTTCTTCATGTGAGCCAAGTCCGTACAAGGCCTCGTCCACCTGCCATTCGAATTCCAGCTTCGTATGATAGGCTTGTCTGTCGAGCTTGCGGTTTATCGCTTCCGCTCTTGCACGCAGGCCATCTGCCCCCTGACCGATTTCAACCTTATCCGCCGAAACATCGAAGACCGTATGATATACCTCTGTCCGCTCCAGCGTTTTGCCGCCTCTGGACGGCTCCTTTGTAAGCAGCTTGCCCTCCGCATCCCTATAACTGAATGCACAGGTCAATTTGTCCACCTGAATCGTAAGGAGTGCTGTTGAAATTTCCAGATGGCCGGGCTGGTCCACGACAGTCCATAGAATGTCCTCTGCAACCGGGCGGCTCACTACCACAAGACTCGCTTTCCCGCTCAGCTCCGAATTCAAGGTATATCGAATTCTGGCAATTCCCGGCGTGCAAAAAGCGATATGCATAATTCCTTCTGTTGTCTCCAGCCTGACGCCATCCGCACCGGAATGTACCTGCTCTAGTTTCACAATTTATCCCTACCCTTCCTCAGAATTTTTCTATAGTATAATGATATTATTATTTAAATCCGAGTATCAACCATATATTTGTGCATTATCGACACAATATTACGATTTCTAGGAGGAAGTCATGTACGAACACCGTTACCGGGAGCTCAAGCTGCACGGCCAGCCCGAATTTCCGCTTCATATCTACCGCGTGGAACATCAGACTAACGTTCATTCCATCCTTCCAGTGCATTGGCATAATGAAATGGAAATTATCTATTTAGCGAAAGGCAGAGCTACTTTCAACATCGAAAGCCGGGAGTTTACCATTCAGGCGGGTGATGCTTTGATCGTTCATCCCGGTGAACTCCATTCAGGAATTGACACTGTCTGTGGCGGCACGTGCTATTACTCCATCGTATTCAAATTATCTTGGCTGTCTTCACCGCACCCAGACCGGGTTCAGGAATTATTCTTGGACCCGGTCCTGCAAGGGACAGCCAGACTGCCTGGCCTATTATCTGCTGCGAACGAACCCTATTCCAAATTGCTCGATTGTGTTCGGGAGCTACTGAGCCGCTATGAGCGCCAGTCCACCGCATATGAAATGAGCCTGAAAGCTCTTCTGCAGCTGTTCATTGCGGATATATACCATTATGGACTGATGGAGATCAATTCTGCGCCGGGAACCCGCCACGGGCGTGAATACAACCGGCAAATCAAGCAAGTGCTGGCATATATGGAGGAGCATTTCCGTGACAAGCTGGAGCTGGATCAGCTTGCTTCTGTGGTATCGCTTAGCCGCTCCCATTTCTGCAAATTTTTCAAAACCCAGACCGGAATGCGTCCGATGGAGTATTTGAACTATATCCGCATCAGTCAAGCAGCCAATCTGCTCCGTTCGGGATCGTACAACATCCTGGAAGCCGCGCTGGAGTCAGGGTACCAGCATGTCAGCTACTTTTCCAAGTGGTTCAAATATTATATGCATATGACGCCTTCGGACTACAGGGCCCGTTATTCTTCCGGTCTTTAGCTTGGCATAGCGGCAATAAATAAAGCAGCACCAGAGAATCCCCCTGTGCTGCTTTATTTATCAAGACGCAGTCAGATTTCACTCAAGGTCATTCCAAAGTAAACGAGGACAGACTGGCGCCACCGCTACCGGTGTACGTAAAATACAATGCTTGTACGCCGTCCGGAATGTCCGCTTCAATACTGTATTCCTTCCAGACATTCGAAAAGCCTACTGGTATCCGTCCAAGTGCCGGTCCGTCCCACGACGTTTTCACTTCAAACTCGCCCTGGCAATATCCGCGCACCTTGATTTTGACTTTTCGGATTCCCTCGCAAGTAAAATATTTAAAGCCGGCCGTAGCAGAATCTGTCATATTCGCGATATAACCGATCTCCTCGTCGCCGTCCCTGCCGTCCTGCGTAATCTTCGGAAAGCGGCTGTCCATCCATGCACCGATACGGCCGAAGCCTCCGGTGTACATTTCCTCATCTTTACAAAATAAATGACATGCCAGGTATGCCGGATATTCCCCCCGGCCTTCAAGCGGCCCACCGTTCGAACCACAGGATGTGATTTCTACCTGGGGAATGGTGCCGTCTCCGCGGAAATCGATCCGCTCCATACATCCCTGCCGGCAGAACGCGGTCCCGTTGGTGTGCCGATGATAAAAAATGTACCACTCCCCGTTGATTTGGGCGATGCTGCCATGGTTATTGCCGCCATAATACATCGGTTGTTCTGCCGGTTTGTACGTATCGATATGAAGATCGCAATTGCTTATAATGACTCCCTGATATGTGAATTCTTTGGTCGGATACTGGCTGGTCGCATAGCACAGTTCATGCATGGAGATCGAGGAATAGATAAGGTAATAGGTATCTCCTCTTTTGCGGATGGAAGGAGCCTCAAAGAACTCATATCCTTCGAATCCGCTCCCCTTGCTGAAAGGCTGGCTCGGCGCAACAAATACAGGCTCTTCGACAATCGTGAGCATATCCGGGCCAAGCACCGTTGCCATTGCGCCGTGTCTGGATGAGTCTCCGAAGCCGCAGAATCCGGTGTACAGGTAAGTATTCTCTCCTTCAGTCAGCACACCGGGGTCAAACTGCGGCTCGTCGCCTTCCCTTTCCCCCAAGCGCGTTCCATCGGCATATCTTACATAGCCGTAGAACTCATACTTGCCTCCTGGCTTGTCGCAGACAGCCACCGAAACAACGGGAACCTTGTCAAGTACATAGTAGAGATAGTACCTTCCGTCTGGTCCCACGGTGACATCGGGAGCATACAGGCACATGCTGCCTTCAGGATTAAGCGGGTCATCCGTAGTCCGGTAGATGACACCCTCATACCGCCAATCGGACAAATTGTTTTCCGGCGCCGACCAGCAGACATAGTCGTTTAAGCAAAAAGCGTGTCCGTTAAAACGGTCATGGGAGCCATACACATACACTCTGCCTTCAAAAACATATGGCTCACCGTCGGGGGTATATTCCCAAGACGGGAGATACGGATTTAATCCTTGTTTTTCTCTCATCGCAATTTCATCCTTTTCATTTATTAATTTCGTCTGTTTTATGGAAGCACAATCACTTGCATGGAGCAATCGGCATAATCTGGGTGCACATCTCTTTCTTTAGCTACATCCAATACCGGTACGTTTTCACGGTTAAAATGGACTCTGTGCATGCCGGTACATCTCGTTCCATGCTTCACCAGTTGCTCTTCCCCGTGATACAGCATCAGCACATTACCGTCATAATCCTTGAAAAATGAATTGTGTCCGGCCCCATATATCCCTTCGATTGAGTAATATGACAATACAGGCGTACTTGCCTTAGTCCATGCATTCATGTCCAAATAATCGCTTCCCCGTGGGATGCTTAAGAGTCCTAGCGAATAGGTATAACCCGTAGCAGCCCCGCCGGAATAGGCGATATACACCGAATCCTCCGTAATGAGAGGATATGGACCTTCATTGTTGATGGTCCCCTGAACATTCTCCCAGCCGAACAGCGGCCGCGAGAGCAGCATCGGTTCACTGGTCAATACCGCGGGGTTATCTTCATTTATCGTCGCAATATACAGCATGGATCCGGTGTCAAGCGGTGTTCCGATTCCCTTGCGGTAGGACCAGACCAGACATGAAGTACCGTCTACTTTAAAGTAAGTCATATCCAGGGTGATGCCATCCTCTGCCAAATAGGCTCCGTCTGCCTGCTTCACACGGATCGGTAGGTGCCAATCCCCCGCATTCATGATGTCACCGCCTTTATTGAGCTTCATGAGGTGGCATTGCGGACACCATTCTCTGCCGCCAACGGCGAACAGAATAAATAAATCCTCGCCGATGACATGAAATTCAGGAGCCCAGAAGGTTTGGATGAAGTTTTGTTCCTCATCCAGATCAAGAATAACGGCCTCCTTATAACCAGGAGCGAATAAGCCGCTTAACGTGTCCGCCTCACGGACATAGATCCCGATATCATTGGCATTGTCATTAGTGGCCAGGAAATAATACTTGCTGTTCCATGGAAGGATTACCGGGTCGGCATAGCCGCTTGCCAAGGGAAACGGTAACTCATGCGTAACCACCTTGCCTTGTACGGTATACGTTCCGGGTACTGTGTAATCGATGCCTTTACCATCCCAGGCTACCTGCTTGTCTGCGGTGGAGCCATCGGAATAAACCGCCATGACTTTAACCGCTTTCAATTCGTCTGCGGATGTGACGCTGACACTCTCCGGCACTCGGATTTCAGTGTTGTGTATCGGTGTCCAGGAAGCCTGCACCAAACGGCCGATACGGCTGTCCACCGAAATCACATTTCCCGGGTTTGTTCCGGGTAGCGGTTGTTCGGGCCGGTCTACCGCAAAGGCTTCCGCCAGTTCCGGCGGTGAAATACAGTCCGTCTTCATAAGATCGGACAACCGGCTCAAATAAAAGTTCCCCTCGTTGTCCTGCCAGCGAATCTCATATTCTTCGCCGGTTCCGTCAAGCTCACAGACGGCCTCTTTGACATAAAGCTCCCGGTGCAGTTGAACCAGACCATGATTATGAAAGGTAACCAAATCTGGGGATGTCCACAGAAGAATACACCCTCTGCTGTCTTCGTCATCATCTCCCAGTGCATCTACTCTTACCGCAACAATGCCGAAAGAACCGTCAGCCGTACGGAACACATACGGGTTTTTCAGTCCTTTTTCATGAATCACGTTGTTCCCATCGACGGTTGCCAAAGCGAACAGTATGCCATAGTTCCGGTTCAACGGTTGAAATTCGTTATTATCATCCGTGCAGGCACAATGAATGCTGTTGCTGAGAGACTCGGTGTAGGCCTGGTTCGGTTTCCGTGTATAGACTGTAAGCTTCATCTGATTTTGCGTTCTGTTCATAACAACATCACCCTTATTTTTTTACTTCACGGTTAGTCCCTTACAGTATAGTGAAGTGGTTTGAGCGAAGTCCATGACATATAGACACCTAACATTGATCTATTCTGATATTATACGAGAGATCTTATGAGAATCATTTTTTTGGGCGGAGAACATGTCCTAATCACCAATGATTTTCAAGGAAAACGCTTTAATTTCTGTACCTCCGCCTATGTTATGCTTTGAAAAAACCATATCCAATGGAGGAATATTATGAGAAACCTGTTCAGAGAGAACGGAGTGCCGGAAGAGGCGATCCGGAAGAAGCTTGACGACACATGGAACGAATTGTTCTACGGAGCACCTGATGTCCGGATCTACCATCCCATGGATGACGATAAGGGTTATATCGTGGATACCGGCAACACAGATGTGCGGACAGAGGGGATGTCCTATGGAATGATGATGGCTGTTCAGATGGACAAGAAGGAAGAGTTCGACCGGCTGTGGAAGTTCGCCAAGACATATATGCAGCATACAGAAGGCCGTTACAAAGATTATTTTGCCTGGCACTGCAAGCTGGACGGAACACGGCTGTCGCCCGGTCCGGCACCGGATGGAGAAGAGTTTTTCGCAATGGCGCTATTTTTCGCCTCAAATCGCTGGGGTGACGGCGCAGAACCGTTCAACTATTCCGAGCAGGCAAGAATTATTCTCCGCGCTTGTGTTCATAAAGGGGAAGACGGAGAAGGCAATCCGATGTGGGACCCGGCGACCAAGCTGATCAAATTTGTTCCTGAAACCCCTTTCAGCGATCCCTCCTATCATCTGCCGCATTTCTATGAATTATTTGCCCTTCAGGCGGATGAACAGGATAGAGCTTTCTGGAAAGAAGCAGCCTCTAGAAGCAGAGCCTATTTACAAAAAACATGTCATCCAGCTACCGGTCTTGCCCCCGAATATGCGAACTATGACGGAACTCCAACTGAACCCCAGCCGCATGGAGACTTCCGCCACTTCTTCAGTGATGCATACCGGGTGGCGGCCAATATCGGGCTTGATTATGAATGGTTCCGCAATGACCCTTGGCAGGTGGGGCAGTCCAACCGAATTCAAGCCTTTTTCCGAAACATTGAAGTAGCCGATTACCGGCGCTACACCATTGACGGTCAACCTTTTGAGGAGCCATCCCTGCATCCGATCGGCCTTCTGGCAACGCTGGCCATGGCCTCGCTCGCTGCCGATGGACCGGATGCCGGACACTTCGTCAAGCTGTTTTGGACTACGCCGCTTCGCACCGGTGATCGCCGCTATTACGACAACTGCCTATACTTCTTCAGCTTGCTGGCTCTTAGCGGGAACTACCGTATCTATTCATAAATACTAAAAAGAAATCGCCCTTTGGATATAATGGAAGCCCCGTTTTCCATCCCCAAAGGAGCGATTTCTTTTTTGCATTATCTCCGGCAACCGCAAGCGACTTGACGCCGCTGTGCAGAAAAGCTCCGTCATATCCTCAATCTGGTCCGAATCCACCATTTGTTTGAGCTGCGTGGCGTTGACCGGGGTCACATCTGGCAGATCACCGGAAGCCAGCGTTACGTTGATTTTCGGCAAGTATTGGTCGGAGATCGGGTTCCCATGCAACCCCAAATTCAAATGTATTCGTATTTTTGGTTACGCTTTCATTATAGAGTCCATATGTATTGACAAAAATTTGGACTACGCTTCACTCACGCATCTCCGACAAGTCCGGCCCGCCGGCTGCGAAGTTATCATCGGCATTCCCCTCCGCTTCATCCTCATCTCGGTAGGCGCCCGGCGTAGTGCCAGTATACTTTTTGAACACCTTGGCAAAATAATGCTTATTTTCGAAACCGACCTTCATTCCGATGGCGTTCACGGATAGCTGGCGCTGCGACCTGAGCAGCTTCTGCGCTTCCTTGATGCGGAATGCGTTCAAATAACTGACAAACGTGTCGCCCGTCACTTTCTTGAACAGGCTGCAGATGTAGTTCGGATGTAGATTCATCAACTCGGCAAGATGGTCCAGTGACAGATCGTTCATATAATGGGTTTTGGTATAAGCCAGAATGCGTTTGGCATGCCTTGAATACTCCGAATCGGCTTCGGAGGGAAGCTCTTGTTCAACATGCGCCAGCAGAGCGGCAATCTCATTCTTGTCAATCGGCTTCAGCAGATAATCCACGACTCCTGTGCGGAGCGCTTTCCTTACATATTCGAATTCATCATAGCCTGTTAGGATAATAAAGCGATCACACAGCCCGCTCTCCCTGGCGGTTTCGATCAGCTCGAATCCATTTTTCTCCGGCATATGAAGATCCGTTACCGTCACATCCGGCATGTGATCTTTCATGAGATCCAGTGCCTCAAAAGCGTTGTTCGCCTTGAATACCTCTGTCCCGAGCGGAGCCACTTCACCGATAATCTTGACCAGTCCGTTAAGGATCAGCGGCTCATCGTCTACAATCAATACTCTCATATCCGGCCCGTCCCTCCTGTTGTGATGATAATAGTCAGGCATGTTCCACGGTCCGGCCCGCTGTCAATAACCAGTTGCGAGGAACCGCCGTAGAACGATTTGATCCGTTCGCTGACATTGAACAGACCCACGCCTCCCATGTTCTCCGCGACGTCTCTGCCGCCGCCCCCTCTTGCCAACCGTGAGCGTATTGCCGCCAGCTTGTCCTCCTGAATGCCTGTTCCGTTGTCTGTAATGGAGATGCGGATTTCATCTCCGGTTTCCCGGACTTGGAGCTTAATATGGACGGGCCGAAGGATGGCAGATGCTCCATGAACGATGCTGTTCTCGACCAGAGGCTGGAGCATGAATCTTGGACAGACAAACTGTTCCGCATCCATGGAGACATCGACCTCGTAGGTCAGTCTGTCCTGAAGCCGCATCTTGTGAATATTCAAATAGAAGATAACCGTTTCGATTTCGCTGGCCAGAACAGTCCGGTCCCCTTCCGAGGACAGACTATAACGCATCAGCTTGCCGAACCAGAACGAAATGTCCGCTACCTCCTTGTCATTATTGGACTCAGCCAGCATCCGGATCGTCTCAAGGGTGTTATAGAGAAAGTGCGGCTTGATCTGGGCCTGAAGCACTTTATAAGCCGCTTCTTTATTCCGCAGCTCGGAGCGGTGGACGTTGTTGATTAGCTCATCCATGCGCTGGATCATCGAATTGTAGGTCGAGGTCAGAAATCCGATTTCGTCCTGGTGGTTCGGCTTATCGTGCTTACTGATAAACTGCTTCATATTGTCATCGTCCAGATTGCGCATATGCCTTGCAAGGAGCAAAATACGTTTGGTAATCGTCGATGCGAGTGCATAATAAACAAATGACAAGGCCGTCAGAAGCGCAATGATGGTAAAGACCAGGATGATCTCCTTGCGCTTGATTGTGCGAAACACATCGTCGACCTTACCGGTTACGACGACCCGGACGTCCAGTTCCTCAATATAC
Source organism: Paenibacillus monticola (assembly GCF_009664975.1). GTDB lineage: Bacteria > Bacillota > Bacilli > Paenibacillales > Paenibacillaceae > Paenibacillus_AQ > Paenibacillus_AQ monticola. The sequence goes on along the minus strand of NZ_WJXB01000001.1, from coordinate 826,000 downwards.
AACTGATTCACAATGGTTTTATTGTTGATGAAATAGGGCCGGGTATCATTTGAACCAAGCAGCTTCCAGGTTGCCTTATCAATGCCTGCGGCAGCGCCTTCCGCAGACACAGGCACCCCCTGCTTAGGAAGCAGGAAGGCTTGCCAATTGTCTCTCTCCCCAGCCGCCTCGTACAATTTCCGGATTAAACCGCTGCCAACGCGCAATTCAAGAAGTCCAATTTTCTCGGTAAAGTTAGAGTTGTAAATGTTCTGATAGAACATAAGCGAAGGCACAGCCGCCCCCGGATCAGCCATCTTCCATATGCCTTGACCGGGCTTCAGCGTACGCGTGACCTCCTTGCCCCGCGAATCCAAAGCTGAGATATCCAGAAACCGTTCAGTAATCGGAAGCACCCGCTGTTTGGTTTTATAGATCCGAAAGCTTTCAATTTCCGGATTAATAAACAGCGATTGGGTAATAAGCGGACTAATATTACGGTTATAGGCATAAATGCTATTCAGGTCCGATTCATACACTCCGTCCAGATAATCCGTGACATACGGGTTATACTGCAGCATACGCTGGATGGAGTCGATGCGGGTCAGGTCCATCTTCATATTGGCATGTGCCTGCTCCAGTATTTTTTGACGGCTTTGGACGAATTGATTGGTCAGGTTGCCATAAATCTGCGAATAATAGTAGTAACCGAACACTACTACCGGAATAAAAATCAGGATAACGTATCCCAAAGTGATTTTACGAACAATGCTCACGGTGACGAATCCTCCTGAATACCGGAATGGTTTCTTCTAAACGTACCATGAAAAAGAAAAATCCGGTAGAGGTATGACTCTCTACCGGTTGCCCTTGGCTTACTCGAACAAAACCTTCTTCTGATATGTGTCGTTGGCCCAGTCCACCAGCCGCTGCAACCCCAGACTTTCGGCAGTCTTCACCATATTCTCATAATTTGCAACCGCTTCTTCTTCAGATTCAGCCAGATAAATCTTGACCTTTTCATTTTTGATCATCTCGTCGATCTTGGTCTTGATTGTTTTTTCCGTAGAATCCGGTTGCGCCTGAATTAGTCCGAGCTGCGGCTTGTAAGTGGTGATCGCTTTCAGCTCCTTCAACGCCCCAGTTGATCAGGACTTGAGCCTGTTCGGACGCCAGGTAGTCAAGGAATTGCTTCAGCCCATATCCTTCCCGTAAGTCAGAATAAGGCGCTGATGCACATTGCGGAGTCCGATCCGATGTACTAGAAGCCAATGCCAATGAATCGTCGTTAATCAATAAAGACCTCTGACTTTGGCCAGTGCCTTTATCAAAAATTCACTTCTATCCTTCGCTTTCGAGGATCTACTATTCAATCCACGATCTCTAAAGTGATCTTGTATACATAGATGCCCTTTTCGATTTTATATTCATCGTGAATATTTTTGGTCCATCCAGTATCTCCACCAAGACCTGCATGTTTGTAATCGATATGAAGGAAAACAGAATCGGATGTGCCAAGCTCGTCCTCATAGGCGGCATTGTCATACTGTCCGATGCTGTACTGATGGATGTCAAAATGGAAGTGACCCGCCGAGGTAACTTTTACCTTGCGGTCATCCGCCGACACATACAAATAACGGACATCTTCCTTGCCCCCGCACTCAACCGGCACGATGTAGGGAACATGCTGTTCTTCAACAGAGCTTTCATATATACCGACGAAGGCAGCTGTTTTACGGTCCGCATAGTTCTCCCATGGCCCGCGGCCATACCATTTGATACTCTTCCAGGCAGCAGGGAAGGTAAAACTCAGACCGATTCTCGGTAAGGTATCGACATTAGCATTATTCACGACAGTGTTAGTAATTTCAATGCCTTTACCGCCAATCGCATACTCCGTAAGTGTTTCAATGCATCCATGATAAAGAACATGAACCTGAATGATGACTGATGCAGGCGCTGCATATACCCGAATACGCTTGATCTCTTTCTGATCGGAGTCCAGCCCGAGGCTTCTCCAATCATCTGCATAGTTTAGCGTCTCACCAGGCACACCTGCGTCTATCCCCGTTGGCGGCCGATAGAAATTGTTCGCTCCGCCCGTAAAGTAGTCTTGATTATTGTACTTGACAGAAATGAACTCTGCCGTTTCTTTCGAGAAGACCACGTTCGTATTTTCATTATAAATATGAATTTGATTCGCAGCTTCTTCATATACCAGGCTCCCACTTTGAATATCGCCGGTATGTATTTCATATACGGAATCTTTCAACTCGACCTGGCATGCATAGATACAGGTTCCCTTATTGGCATAATAGGTGTCCTCGTTCAGATAAGCATAAAAATTCAGGAACGCTTCCCCATAGACCTTGGCTGGATCGTATGGTGCCTGAAGACTGTCGATAGCTCCGGCCGGCGTGTGTAATCGGGGGAATGTACCGTTTTCCACAACCTTCCCGTCGCAAACAAGTTCCCAACCAATGTCCTGGTGGCTTAAGTCCCGATGCGTATAATGATTATAAATTCGATAACTTTTATTACCGGAAACATCATAAGGCTGTTTAAAATAATCGATCTGGACGGGAGCTTGTACATTTTTAATTTCATAGGCAGCCGGTTTCAGCGTTAAATCCGGAAATACAATGCCGTTCAGACACATATCGGGCGCGGAATCAATAATCTCTTCCTGGAAGGCACCGCCATACACATATTTTTTGTTCCCAGATTCATCATGCCGGACAAGCGCTTTATCCTGGAAATCCCAAATGAAGCCGCCCTGAAACCGCGGGAATTTATGAATAAGGTCCCAGAATTCCTTGAAATTCCCGTTGCTGTTGCTTTTCGCGTACGCATATTCACACATAATAAACGGCCGCAAGTCATCGCTGCTCATCATGCATTCCACGATCCAATCCTTCTGAGGATACATGGGCGCCATGATATCGGAAATATTGGCCGGAGGATTCAAGGACTCATACTGAACATATCTTGTTTTATCATATTCCTTCATCCACCCGTACATGGCAGCATGGTTCGCTCCGTGACCGGACTCATTTCCCAAGGACCACAGAATGATCGAGGGATGATTCTTATCTCGCAACACCATCCGTACTGCACGTTCCATATAAGCATGCGTCCATTCGGGAGATGCGCTGAGCTGGCCGCCGATGCCATGGGTCTCAATATTGGCCTCATCCACAACATATAGACCCAGTTCATCACAAAGGTCATACCATTCGACGGCATGCGGATAGTGACTCATCCTTACCGCATTGATATTTAGCGATTTCATGATCTTGATCTGCTCACGCATATACTCCGTCGACACCACACGCCCCGTTTCGGGACAAAATGCATGAAGGTTGGTTCCGCGAATGATGAGACGTTTGCCGTTAATTTTCAATATCCCGGTGTTATCGATGCTGATTTCCCGGAAGCCGACATTTGCACTCTCGATGTCAACAACATTTCCGTCAGGTTCGATCATTTCCAATACCAAGTTATAGAGGTAAGGAATTTCGTCGCTCCACAATTGGGGGCTCTTAATGGTTTGTTTGACTTTCGCCACATAGTTGTCTTGCAGGTAGGATCTGAAATCCGCAAACTTCGGCGTCTCAAATTGCGTAACCAATTTTCGATCGTGATCATAAAGAGACAGACGCACGTGAGCTTCCCCGTAACAGCTTGCTTGATTATTAGGATAAACCGTTACGGCTAATTCGGCATTGTCATAATCACCCGGGAAAAGCGTTTCGATTTTATAATCATGAATTCGCATTCGCGGTTTTGCATAAATCAGAACATCTCTGAAAATACCCGATAGATGCCAGTAGTCCTGATCCTCCAGATAAGAACCGGCTCCGAATCGCATCACCTGAACGGCCAAATGGTTTTGCCCCGTTTGGATGTAATCGGTAATATCAAAAGAAGCGTTAAGCTTGCTGTCCTGCGAATAACCGACGAACTTCCCGTTTAACCACAGATAAAAGCAGGATTCCACACCGGCAAAATCGATAAACAACTCTCTGCCGTTAAAATGTTCAGGAATTTCGAACGATAGGACATAACATCCGGTGAGGTTATCCTCCGGCACATAAGGCGGATTCAAAACAAATTCATCTTGCTTCAGTTGAATTTCATGATGAGAGTCCGCCCCCTTGCGCGCAAAGGGATACTTAATATTAGTGTATATAGGTTTCCCGTATCCGAACAACTCCCAGTTGGAAGGAACAGGGATATCATCCCATTTGGACACGTCATATGCAGGATGATAAAACTCATCAGTTACTACATCCGGAGATGAAAACGTTTTAAATTTCCAAGTGCCGTTTAAGCATTTTACGTATTTGGACGCTCTCCGGTCGCCGCTTAGCGCCTGTTCCACGGTTTCGTATATTCCATACGGCTCATGCATGGGATGACGGTTCTTGTGAGCGACATGCGGATTCTCCCAGTCTCTGTTCAGCTTCATACGTTTCGAATAACCTCCTCATAAATTGTCTTAATTGGTTGTGCTAAGAAAATCGATACCCTTATAATATAAGGACAAGTCTTCATATAAAATGTTAGGTCTGGTAATTCATTTATCCATTTAGGTAGGTGAAGTGACAATATGAATTTCGATGCTATAAAAGAAAACGATGTCGTATACCGTTGTATCGGAGACGATTTCGACCAGGGCATTTTGTCATGCGGCTTTATGAGAAAAAGAACGGCAGAGCGTTCCCAGTATGACTTCAGGATCGGATATTACAGCTGTTTTTTGGTCCTGCAAGGCAACGGACGATTTATCTCAAAGGACGGTACCGCTATTCCGATGAAAGCGGGGGATCTGGTACAGCGTTTGCCCGATCGTATGCACTCCACCGAAATCGAGCCGAATGGGGAATGGATCGAGTTTTATATCAGCATAGGTTATCCTGTCTATCATTACCTCAAAACGCTCGGCATTATAAATTCCGATCAAGAGATACAACCGACACGGCATACAAGCGATATAGTGAATGATTTTGCCGCCCTGTTAAACACCCTTAAAGGCGCAGTAGATGAAAGGCTCCCCTATTTGCTGATGAGAGCACAAGAGCTTATTATCCGTTTGCACGGCAGCGTACATCATACTCAGAGAGAGCACAATCATCACAAAATCTCGAAGGCTTGCCAACTGATCAGCGGCGCCAATGATATCCATTACGATATTAAGGAAGCCGCAGCAGCCGTAAATATGGGCTATGAGAATTTCAGGAAGCTATTTAAAGCCACAACCGGAGTTTCCCCTCAGCGGTACCACATTGAACATTTAATGAAACAGGCCAAAATGATGCTCCTCTCCGGACTCCCCATTAAACACGTAGCCATTAGTCTTGGTTATGGGGATATTTATTCCTTTACCAAGCAATTTACGAAATCGGAAGGAATACCTCCAGGACGTTATATCCGTAACCGCCACAGATAAGCAAGAAACTAAGCAAAGGGCAGGAGGATCTTGCTTAATAAAAAATCAGAAAAGGAAGCGAGATATCGTTCCTTCGCATTTGCTTCCCCATTCCGGCCATTCTTCTTCATTCCATATGCCTTGCAAGTTGGAAGGTTGCTCGCTCGGTCTGGAAGACGCAATGAGCATATACTGGCCGAACTGAAAATATAACGCGGCGAGCGACGGGGCCTCCATCTCCCGAATGTCGAGTACGCGCCGCTCCGTCGGACGTCGCTTGCCGCCAGTTCGCTCGTCCGCCCCGGCTCCCCCCAGCCTTATCAAGACTCGTTCATACAAGGCTTTATGGTCTTCGACGTGTTCGTCCAGTCAGCCGAATCACCAGGCAGCCGCTCGGGCGGGAACAGAAGATTTCGCGCGTGTATTCGCATCCGTAGGCTTCATAGGATACGGTCGCCACCGCCCGCCGCAGATCCAATTCACGCCGATATCGCGTAACCTCGCGATATCCGGGGAACGCCAGATTCAGGTCGCAAAAAGGCAGGTAGGCTTGCATATGGATCGGCTCGCCCATCATGCGGTCAGAAACAGCCGCTCCGCCTCCTCGATCCGATCATTGAAAAATCAGGCTCCGGACTTCTTGTAAATATTGCCCGGCGTCCAGCCGGTTATAATCGTGCGGCGCCAATCGGAAGAGCCTCTTTCCATGCCGTACCGGGCGAATCATACTCCAGCTTCATCATTTTCCCGCCTTTTCCGTTCTCCCATTTGCCTTCACCTGCAATATAGCGTGCAAAGTCCGTCAGGAACGCGCAGCGCTCCTGACGGACCCAGTCTTATTTTTTAAACAAATCCTTCTTCTTCTGATAGGTTTGGTTAGCCCAATCCACCAAGCGATCCAGACCGATCTTCTCGGCGTTCTTCACCATGCTCTCGTAGTTTGCCACGGCTTCTTCCTCCGACTCCGCCAAGTAGATTTTAACCTTCTCGTTTTTGATCATCTCGTCGATCTTCGTTTTGATCGTCTTCTCGTCCGAATCCGGCTGCAGCTGAATCAAGCCGAGCTCCGGCTTGTAAACCGTGATCGCCTTTCTTTCCATCAACGCTTTCGTCTTCTGCGCTCCCGGTACGTAGCTCAACATGCCTTCCGTAACGCCGTCGTTGTACAGGTACCACCATTTGATTCCGTTGCTATTGACGAAATCGGCGTCGGACGGATCGTATTTCAAATTCGGATACCCTTCGTCGTTCCAGGTCCAATGCTCGCCCTCGACACCGAACATCGTTAACTTTTTACCTTCGTCGCTCGCCAGATATTGAAGGAACTTGATTGACGCCTCCGGATCCTTGTTTTTCTTCGTGATAAACGTACCTGCAAAGCCCAGTCCGGAGCTGACCGCTTTCGCATCTTTCGAAATGGAGCTAGACAGCATTTTGAACGTATACGTACCGCCGGCGTTTTTGACCTTGCTATTGTCCGAGTCTGCTATGCTGACCGTATGCATATGCGCGAATGCCTTCCCGCTGGTCGCATACTGATCGTCGATCTGATCGTTCGTATAGGCGAAGTTCTCCGCCAGAATGTCCCCTTCGCGGTACAGACGGTTCATAAACTTGAAGAAATCCAGCATTTCCGGCTGTCTGATCGCATAGTCCACTTTTCCGTCCCGCTCATACCAGCCGTCCAGAAGGCCCTCGACGCCGAACTGCATCAGGAAGTATTGCTCGATCCAATCTTTGTCCATGATCAGAGGGATCATGTCCGGATATTTTTCTTTGACCATGCCCAAAACCTTCATAAAGTCGTCAATGGTATCTATTGGCGGATTGCCGAGCTCTTGCAGAATATCCTCGCGCACCGCGATACCCGGGTTGCCGTCGCTGCCGACCGAGTATTTGTTCTGCGCCATTTCCTCCTGCGTCGCGAAGGAGTTGCGCACCGTATAGAAATTGCCGTCATCCATCGTGTGGATCGCAATTCGTATCGGATCGATCTTAAATTCAGGCGCGTATTTCTTGATCAGCTCGTTCCAGGGATAAGACAGCTTCGAATCGGACATCCGATCGATATTGGAATTAGTAAAGACCAGATCGGGGAGATCTCCCGAAGCGATCATGAGCGGAAGCTGCTTATCATCGGTAGCGACCGTCACTTTCAGCTTAACGCCCGTCTTTTCGGTAATTTTCTCGGCAACCGCTCCCGTCCATTCCTTCACCGGATACCAGGAGGCATCGATAAACAGGGATAGCTCCTTCACCTCGTTGCTTTTGGCGGGCGGTTCGCTCCCCGCCGAGTTATTGACTTGACCATCGTTGCTATTTCCGCATGCGGACATCATCGCTATCGTCATCATTAGGATGAGCGATAAGAGCAGTGCCTTCTTCCCTTTGTTTCTTTTCATAATAACCCCTCCAAACAAGTGATGTTTATATTAATGCAAACGCTTTAATATCATGCCAACAAAATCAACCCTTCACGGAACCCAGCATAATGCCTTGAATGAAAAACCTCTGGAGGAACGGATAGACGCACACGATAGGCGCGATAGATATAACCATAGCCGCTACCTGAAGCGAATAGCTGGTGACGCCCGCTGAAGCGCTGTTCGCAACGGCTACAGCGTCCATCGGCGCATTGCTCTTGTTGATAACCTCCATCATCCGGAAAGCGAGCGTCCGCAGACCTTCCGACTGCACGAAGTAAGCGGAATCCAGCCAAGAGTTCCATTGACCAACCCCCAAGAAAAGCGACATGGTTGCGATCAGCGGCATAGAGACGGGAAGGATGATCCGGTAGAAAATAACGAGCTCGGTAGCCCCGTCCATGTAAGCCGACTCCTTAAGTTCACTCGGAATTTCCTGAAAGAACGAAATGGCTATCAGCAGAAAAAACGTACTTAACATGGAAGGAATGACATAGACACCAAACGTGTTCAGCAGCCCCAGTGAGCGCAGAACGACGTAATACGGTATCAAACCGCCGGAAAAGTACATCGCGAATATAATGACCGTGAAATAACCTTTGCGAAACAGAAGATCGCGGTGAGACAGCCCATAAGCAACCAAACAGGTAAAAAGGACGCCTAGGACGGTTCCTGCAAGCGTTCTCATAATCGTGACCAAAAAAGCACGGTACCAGTGGGGGTCATCCAAAAATCGCGCGTAATTTTCAAAGGAAAAGGTCCTTGGCCATAGATAGACGCCCCCAAGAAGCGAATCGGTTCCTTTATTGAAGGAAAGAATCAGGACGTAATAGAACGGATAAAGCATCGATAACGTCAGAATGGCTAGTAATGCATAAATCATAGCGTCCATGATACGATCTTTTTGTTTTTGGCTGAGCTGCATGCACGCTCCTCCTTCCTAGAATAGACTTGATCCCGAAGTGCGTTTGGCAATGTAGTTGCTGGAGAAAATCAGGATGACGGAAATGACGGACTGGATCAAATCAATCGCTGCCGCATAGGAAAATCTCCCGTCTCTTAATCCGACCTTAAACGCATAAGTTTGCACGATCTCCGAAGTCGGATTGTTGATGCTGTTGCCGAACAGATACGCCTGCTCGAAGTTGGAGCCCACCAGTCCTCCGCCCAGAATGCTTCCGATCGTCAGAATAAGTACAACGACGATCGTTCCTTTCATTCCAGGGAACGTAATATGGCGAATTCGAGCCAAGCGGCCCGCTCCGTCGATCTGCGCGGCTTCGTATAATGACGGGTTAATGCCCGCTATAGCGGCCAGGAAGATAATCGTCCACCAGCCCATCTCCTTCCAGACGGCACTTCCAGTCGCCAGTCCCCAGAAATAGTTGGGGTTCGTCAATATGTCAAGCGGCTTGTCGATTATGCCTAGCCCTAGAAGCGCTTTATTGACCATCCCGATATCCGTCGACAGGAAGGCGAAAGCGATGCCTGCGACGACAACCCACGAGATGAAATGGGGCAAATAGCTGATCGTTTGGACAAAACGCTTAAACTTCAAATTTTTCACTTCGCTTAATAGAATGGCCAGCAATATGGGAGCCGGAAAAGAAAAAAGGATTTTTAGCAGACTCAATGCCAGCGTATTTCGAACGATTGTTCCAAACTGATAGTCATTAAAGAACTCATTGAAATGCTTTAATCCCACCCATTCGCTTGTAAAAATGCCCTTAATTCCGGTAGAGATGGAATACTGCTTAAATGCCATTAGAATGCCGAACATCGGCGTATAGGCGAAGACAAGCAAAAATATCATGCCGAGCCCAACGAACAGGTGCAGTGTTTTTTGTTTTTTAAACCGCTTCCACAACTGCGTTCGCTGTTCTGTTTTTCCCTTAATTCCGGTTACGTGTGTATCCAACTCCATATCTGCTCCTCCTTTGTTTTCAGTATACCCTTCGAATCAGAGCGTCGAAAGCCAACATTCTTAAGAAAGCGTTGTCATTTTTGAAGATACGCATGTTACAGGACAACGCGTTCAATCCAAAAAACAGCGATTCTCCGGTTAACGGAAAATCGCTGCTTTTTGTTTTTGAATCCGTTTCTGGTGCGTGCCTCTTACATTCACGAACGTCTATTTTACATTCGATTCCCAGTAGTCACCGACCAATCCTTCTATCACACTGCCGCCGGCCCAGGGCATCAGGCAGAACCAGGTGCTAGCCGGCGAACCGTCGCTGTAAGTCTCCGTCACCAGACCTTCTGAGTGGCAAAATCTCTCGGACATCCAGCCCGTTAGGCCGTGGCCGAATTCCTTATCAAACCGGTTGTAGGTCTGACAACCCCAGCCGACCGTATCCAGCATCCGCTGCAACACATATGGATCTTCACGCTGCTGAACATAGTAGTAAAGCTCGTCCACCACATTACTGGACATCGGATGAATATGCGGATTCGCGACAGAAGTAACGCTTCCCCCACAGCTGGACCAGCCGATCGTGCTTAGTGGAGGTACCTTAACCGGTGAGTTGTAAGCAAATTTAAAAGTGAACTCGTAATTTATCGCATCCCTCATATGATCGAGATACAGCTCATCGCCCGTGAGGGCATGCAGAAATCTGACTGCTTTGATGTATGCCAGAATGCCTTCGGAATCTACCGCCTTATCCGCATCAAGCGGAGCCCCATAGCATTCCATTCGTTTCACATAGGTTTCATAGTAATGTTTCTCACTGCGCTTCAGGCTGTCCAGATGCGATCTATCTCCGGTTAGCCAGCTGTAATAGGCCATAGCGGCCATGCACCATGTTCCGCTGAAGGAATCATATTCAAGCCCTGCACCGGTTCTCTCAGACAGAATAGTCGGATATTCATCATCTGAATTTTTGCTTTTCTCCAACACGGGGAGTACCTTTTTCACAAAGACCATCCAATCCTCGTGGAGGCAATTTTTGATCCTTTTCTCAAATTCATAAGCCTTCATAATATAGAACATTGCCTGCGCGCACAGATAAGCCGAATGACCCGGAGTGCGCATCCCGTCAAACCACCAGCCGGCTACACTCCATTTCCCGTCCTGATATGCCTCATAAGGAAGCCCCGAAGCCGGGTTCAGGGAATTCTCTATGATATTCTCTATGCAGGAGAGCGCCTGCTCACGCATGGGCTCATCTTCAAGCCGCAGCGCGGCCATCAGAACCGGAGTGGCTACAGACAAGCCGTCCGTCCAGCTGATCGAGATGATTTTATTATACCGGTATCCGCCCGTCTCCTTGTCCTCATAGACAAATGTGGAATAGCTCCGTTCCTCAGGCAGCCAGGCATATTGATAGATTGCCTTCGACAGATCGGCCGCAGCCGTCCGGATATCACTGCCCTGTCTTGGAGGCTGATGATAACGGTAATAAATGTCTTCCAGTACAGTATTGATGCCCAGCTCAGACTCCGCCTCATACTCATACAAGTCTATTGTGAACTCTACAGACTCAGCAGCTGCTAATTCAAAGCAATTCTCATCAAGAGGTGCCCGTTCCTTGACCAGACGCGATTTAATGAATAATAACGGAGCATTCTCATAACCAAGCGTATACCCGACCGTTCCTTTGGCAAGTGAGCAGGTAAAGCCGCCATACTGGCAGAACTCACCCGACAGCTCCGGTTTCCACTGGGCCTTGACTCCATTCTTGTTTATGAAATAGGGGCTGGCGCAAAGGCCATATATTTTACCCGTGTCATATACAAGGGCCGCCGGATGCGACAACCGGTCGCTTCGCACCATCCACCAAGGGGAAGAAGGACGTGAGGGATTGCCTTCTCTCAGCCTCGGGAACTCATTCGGAACATTCTGGGGAGCTTCACCCCGGTTCCGGCCGTACATAAATGCCGGCAGAAAGAACCGCGGATTTACTTTAGCAAACGGCAGCTCCAAATGAATGACTCCTGCCCACGCCAAGCTCCCTAGATTTCTTATCCGTACTACTGCCTGAAATGGCTGTTTGGCGCTACCGTTTCCGCCTGTTATCTCTACAGATGAACTTAGTTCGTGCCTGTCCAATACGGTATATTCTATATCTTCTTGATATTTGCTTCTTGCAGTTACAATCAGCTCCATAAAAAGATCCTCCAGTCTGTTATATGCAATCAAACGCTTGCAATGTTTATCCCAACATGCTAGGATAATGACATTTTAAAGTAGTTCCAGAGAATAATCATTGCAAGTTCCGCTATATTTATTGCACGAACAGATCAGGAGGTTACAGATGAACGACCCTTTTGAGCTTCGATATGATCCTATTCAGAAAGATTCCCTCTACCAGCACAGGACTACAACTTATAATATGGGGACCTTCTATCATCGGCACGAAGCCTATGAGCTGTACTTGTTTCTTCGAGGCAATGTCAATTTCTATATTGAGAACAGCTGTTACCGTCTGGAGCCTGGTGACTTGCTTGTAATTAACCCGGAAGAAATGCACCGTTCCTTTAGCCTCGATGAAACTGAATATGAGCGGATTACCATTAACCTCCAGAAATCTTATTTGCATCGCCTCTCTACTCCGGCAACCCATTTATCCGGATGCTTCGACTACCACCCTAAGGGGAAAGGAAATATCGTGCATTTGGAGGAAGCTCAGTTGCAGCAATTTCTGCAGTATACAAGCGCTCTGGAGGAAGCACTGGCTTCTGATGCGTATGGAACAGATATTCACGCTAATTGTTGTATAGCTCAACTATTAGTCCTGACCAATACTGTTTTTCAAAATGTCAGCTTTATTCCTACGGATATCATGCCCGATCTGGTCCGCAAAACGATGGATTATATCGAAGCGCATCTTGCGCAGGACATCACACTTGAACAGCTTGCCGGCACTTTTCATTTGAACAGCACTTATATCAGCCGCCAATTCAAAAAACATACAGGGTTAACACTCCGTTCATATATCATAGACCGCCGCATCTCCCTCGCCAAATCCTATCTCTGCGAGGGGCTCAGCATTACCGAAGCCTGCTATCAATCCGGTTTCAGCGACTATGCGAACTTTATCCGCAGTTTCACCAAGACCGTGGGAATATCGCCCGGCCGATTCGCCAAAAAAAACGCAAGCCTTCCAGAGTAGAATGATTCAGCCCAGAACCGCTGGTCCCCGAAAACCAGCTCTTCGGATAATACTGAATCATCTGGTTCCGGGAAATCGCAGGGCATTTTTCGGTGTCTAGTTTTTGATAAGTTCTGTAGGATTCATGCCGGTTATTTTCTTGAACAGTGTGCTGAAGTAGGGGATGTTCTTATAGCCAACCCGTTCCGCCACTTCATAGACGAGCATATTTCGCTCCATGAGCAACTCCCGTGCTTTCTCGATTCGAACCCGGGTCAGGTAGTTATTGAAGGTCTCACCAGTAATATTCTTGAAAATAATGGACAAATGGTTTCGCGAAATGAATACCTTATCCGAAAGGTCGGCGAGTGTTAATTCATCCGCATAGTGCTCATGAATGTAACTGGTCATGAAGTCGACCACCTGTCTATGCTTGCTGCTCCCTTTCCATTGCCTGCTGTTGCAAATCTTGGTGATTTTGTCCATAAGCCAACTTGCCAGTTGATCCGGTACAATCAGGCTGCTGATCTCCTTGGCAATCTGGTCATTCGTAAACAGGTCATCCAGTACCAATCCGGATTCATACAACGAGTAGGTTATAATTCCCCACAGCTCGCTTCCAAGCATTTGTACGTATCCCTCTGAAAGCCCTTCTTGCTTTTTCATTTCCATTATATATTCCAGTACAAGCTGGTGGGCTTCGACTTCCTGCGATACCTTTATCGCTGTCGCCAGTTTATACGAGAACTTTACCGGAAAGAGGGCGACATTTCCCGGTTCGCTGCTGATGTTCTCCCGATACATATAGACTTCATGTGCAGAAGCGACGCGCAATGCTCTTTGATCCATTGCGCGGAAAGCTTCTTCCGTTGAGTCAGAGAGCTTTGTCCATGTATCCTTCACTCCCCCGATCCCTATCCGTGTCATCAGCTTAAGATAGCCGACGATACTGTCATTTAACCTAATCCCCAGCTCCTCCAGCTTGTCCTCTAACTGTTCGAGGTGCTCTGAACCTGGATGAATAATCAATAGGCCCCTGGTACTGTGCAGCTCTGTGTATTCCGTATCCGGGAACAGTTTATGTGCTACTTCACAAGCAATATTGCTGACCGCAAACCGAAACAAGTTCCAATCGGAGACGGATAAACATCTGGCTCGTTCATCACGGATCAGTTCGATACCGATCGTGACATGCTTGCGTTCCTGCCAGTAAAGGTATGACGGCGGAAGACGTGTGCTGTCTTTGTATGCATGGTCGAGGGTACCGACAGCTACGGAACGAACCCATTCCTTTTCAACAAAAGGCTCATAGAGCGTCATTTTAAACTCAAGCTCCCACTGTCTGACTCTCTTCTCCTCTTCCTCTTCAAGCTCCTGGATGACTTTGTTTAAGATCGACTTTAGCGTCGGCAGACTGATCGGCTTAGAGACGTAGTCGCTCACCTGAAACCGTAGCGCCAGTCTAGCATGCTCAAAGTCTGAATAACCGCTAAAGATGATGATTTTCCCTTGAAAACCATCCTTCCTAAGCTGCTCCATCATGTCCATGCCGCTCATTACGGGCATATAAAGATCAGTGATCACAATATCCGGACGGGTATTGCGGATCATTTCCAGTCCGTCCTCCCCATTCAAAGCCTCCCCCACCCATTCAGCTCCCAGATCATCCCAGGGAATCGCCCGTTTCATCCCCTTCAGGACTTGACGCTCATCATCAATGATTGCAATTTTCCACATTATCCCTACCTCCTTAAACTCGGTAAGTACTGAAACATGACAATATTTTCTCTATATAAAGGAAGCGCTTACCGAACTGCCGTTCCTATATATCTTCAGATCTAAATCTGAATTTAGAGGATCAGTCCTTCCTGGTAGGAGGTTCAGTCAGCAGCGGCAGTATAATTTCTACTCGTGTTCCACCCTCTTCACGTTCTATAAGCGTAATGCCATAGCTCTCCCCGAAATAGCCGGCGACCCTCTCTCTCACATTGCGTATACCATAACCGCCTGTATGACGTTTATGAGTGCTGTGATCGGGCTGCTTCAGTCCGGCTCCGTTATCATCAATGACAATGTGCAGAGCATCCTCGGTTCTCTCCATTACAATAGATACATAGCCGCTGCGTTGCTTGTTGAATCCATGAACGATGGAATTCTCCACGAACGGCTGTAGCGTAAGCTTTGGAACGTATAACTCCTGCAGCTCGGACGCTGCTATAATCCTGTATTCCAGTCCGCCCCCCCAGCGCAGCTGCTGGATTTCGAGATAACACTCTATATGGAGCAATTCATCTGCTATCTTGATAAAGCTGTTTCCGTTGGACAAACCGATCCGAAACATACGGCCCATCAGCTCCAGAATACGGCTAAGCTCATTCTGTCCGGCCTCAATTGCCATCCAGTTCAGCTGATCCAACATATTATAAAGAAAATGCGGATTGATATTAGCCTGAAGCGCCTCAATTTCAGCTTTCCGCTGCTGTTCGTAACGGCTCTCGAGCGATAGATACAGCTCTTCAATTCGTTCGTTCTGCTTGCGATAGCCGGAGAATAAATAACCGAATTCATTCTCATAATCCACCGGAAGTTCGACATTATCGCCTCCTACGGAATACACGCGCATCGCAGTTACCAGATTCTTGATCGGCTTTGTAAACTGCTTCCTTAAAAAATGGGTCAAGAGCAATACCAGAAGCACTGCAGCGATACCGATCAGACCAATCCACTCCGCCAGCTTCAGGCTGCTTGCTGTGATCTGTTTCCAAGACGTGAATTCGATTAGCGTCCAGATGGAATTATCCATCCTGGAATAGACTAGCAACGTGTCGCGGGATCCATCGGTTGCCGGGATATGAACATAGCCCGATTTATTGCTTTTTAGATCAATCCACTGGGACCAGTTATTCTGGTCCAGCGTATCGCCTATTTTCATAATTTGCTGTCCTTCGCTGTCCGCCATGATCCGGTTAGATCCTTCGGAATTGCCGGTAAGCAGTTTCCGAATCTCGTTGGCCTTGATATGGACGACAAGAACACCTAAATAGTCATTCTCATTTATTATTTTTCTGGAGAAGCTGAGCACCGGAACCTCACCTTGCGCACTGGAAAAATCATACTCTTTGGACCAGCAAAAATCGCTCTTCGCCAGACATCCGGCCCCTTCCTGCTTGTTAAGATCCCCAAGGTTTCGGAACTGAATGTAGCTTTGCCGTTCACTTAGGATAGGATTATCCATATAGAGGTCAATCCCTTGAATCAGCGGAATAGCATAGGTCAAATTCGCGAGTGCGCTTTCTACACCTGCACGTCTACGATACCTCTCGAATTCATCCTGTCTGTTCAGGAGAAAGTTAATCAGCTCGCTATCGCGGGAGCTGGACAGTGAAATCTGCTCGATCATAACCAAACGGGTCGTAATTTCATTATTCAGCTCATCCAGCAGTTGCTGCTGGTAATGGGAGGTGGTCTGTACGAGCGCCTTAGATGAATTGCTATAGCTTGTCCATGCGGTAACACCAATAACTGCGATAAGCACTATGGCAAAGCTGTGAAAAAACAGACGGTCAATTCTGTATTTTTTAAAAGGATTGATCAAATGCTTTACCTTCCTTCAGCTCCCATTCAGACACAGCAAACGGTAAAGCTGCGAAGGACATTCGAGGCTTTACCGTTAACGGACGGATTTTTTTACATCTTATCCCTTTATCCCTGTCGTTGCAATCCCTTCAACGAAATACTTCTGAAGGAACATGAAGACGATTGTTGCCGGAACAATTGACACCAGTGACATGGCAAGCAGTTGCCCCCACTCCTGAGCGGACTGAGAGTCATTAATCATCCGAAGCGCCAGGCCAACAGTATACTTGTCTACCGAGTTGATATACAGGAGATGACCCAGGAAATCGTCCCAATTCCATAGGAAGCAGAAAATCGTCACGGTAACGATTGCCGGAAAGGCAAGCGGCATAACGATTCTCCAAAAGATACCGAACCAAGAGCACCCGTCAATTTTGGCCGATTCGTCAAGTTCTCTTGGAACACCGCGTATAAATTGAATGAGTAGGAAGACGAAGAAGCTGCCTCCAGCCCCCCCAGCAAGCAGATGGGGAATGATAAACGGGAGATATGTGTTCACCCAACCCAGTTGGTAAAACAGTGTATACTGAGGGATTATCAGTACTTGTCCAGGCATCATTAAGGTCAGCATCAGGATGGAGAACCAGAAATTCTTCAACGGAAAGTCCAATCTCGCAAAACCGAAGGCAACCAGTGTGCAGGATAGCAGCGTTGCGATGATTACGGCAAATTCAAGTCCGAAGGTATTGAGATAGAAATCCGTAAACGTATGTCCGGGAACCGAATTCCAGCCTTTGGTGAAATTGCTCCATTGAGGGGCAGTCGGAAAAATTGACGGCGAGCCAAGCTCTGTACTGTCTTTAAGTGAAGCACCGATCCACCAGAGAACTGGATAGACCATAATGAGGCTGAAGAGAATCATGAACAGATGACGGAATGCCGGCTTCCATTTTAATGTTGTTGTCATTTACGTTTTTTCCCTCCAGTGTCTGTTTCATAGAATACCCAATACTTCGAGGTGTAAGAGATCAGAAGAGTTGCTGCAACAATTGCGACCAGCATAATCCAAGCCAGTGCCGAAGCATAACCCATCTCATAACGGCTGAATGCCCGTTCGTACAAATACATTGCATACACATAAGTGGAGTTCATCGGCCCGCCATTTGTAATTACAAATGCGGAGGTAAACATTTGGAAGGCGCCGATGACGGCCATAATCAGGTTGAAATACAGAATCGGCGACAGCATCGGCAGTGTGATTCTAAAGAATTGAGTTACCTTGCTAGCCCCATCCACAGAAGACGCCTCATACAAATCGTTTGGAATCTGCTTCAGGCCTGCCAGAAAAATAACCATGGTGGACCCGAATTGCCAGACCGTAAGCAGAATCAGCGTACCAAGCGCCGTATCGGGGCTTGTAATCCAGCCCTTCCCTTCAAAGCCAAAGACGCCAATCAGTTTGTTAAAGACTCCGTCAATACCAAAAATGTTGCGCCAGAGCAGCGATACCCCAATACTTCCTCCGATAAGTGAAGGAAAATAAATCGCCGTGCGGTAGAAGCTTATTCCTTTTACCGCCTTGCTGAGGATCATAGCGACCAAGAGAGCAGCTATAAGCTTCAGAGGCACAGAAGCAAGAACATAAGTGAAGGTTACCTTAGCAGATTGAATGAATTTGGGATCCGCTGTAAAGATACGCTCGTAATTGCGGGTCCCGACCCACTTTATCGGCTGCATTAAAGTGTAGTCAGTAAACGAATAGTATAAGGATAAGAATAACGGATACGCCGTAAGCGCTAGAAACCCGATCAACCAGGGCGAAATAAACAAATAGCCTGCAAGCGGAGCGTTCCATCTGCTGCGAAAGTATGAGCTTTTTTTCGTCTTCACAGCAGATTGGGCTACAGTGGTTGTGGAACGGTTCATCTGTGGTCACCTCTTGTGGTCAAATTTTATATCTTAAGTATATAATCTGCTATTCCCCCGCTAAAGGAGAGGAATGCTCGAATTCTTTCAATATATAACGATAAAAAAAAGAAGCGGTATCGACCGCTCCTACATAAGAATGATCATTAATAGATTGTTCTTCCCCATTGATCAGCAATTCCGCTCTTCCGGAGAAAATACGTATTGATTCTATCTCGCCACTCTTTAGCATGCTCAGCCTGCTCCACAAGACGATCTGCTACTTGCTGGTAAGCCCGCCCATCCACCTGTTCTTTCACAAGCTCCCAGGCGGCAACCACCTGACCTGCACGTTCAGCACCTTCAAAATGTGTATCATAAATATGCTGAATCACCGTTTTTCCGGAATGAAGCACATGAGTATAAGGGACATGGTGGAAGAACAGCAGCAGCTCATCTGGACAACTCTCAAGCGACTCGTACAATTCCATGTTCATACGTGCATATTGGGAAGTATATCCGGTTCCGGTTGCTGAGATGCGGTCAACACCAATACCGTAACAGTCTGCAAAGTGGTAAGTCCCCCACATTGAATATTCATATCCATCCACATTAGGGCCGTAGTGATGGTTAGGATTGACCATAAACCCAACGCCCAGCGGAGCTGTATATGATTCATAAATCTCCCAGGAGTTCATAAGGATGTTAAGTATTGTCTGAACCATCAGCTCATTGGTGCCAAAGGTGAGCGTAATCCATTCCACAGCAATTTCTTCAGCAGACAGCTCCGGATTCCAGGCCAGACGGCCATAACCGAATAGGTTTGCCTGTGCCAGAAGATGCCCCGTCCAATTGGCGTCATTTCCAATATTGGAGACGGCGGCAAAGCCACTGTAGGCATTGCCGTGAACATTTCCATCTATAATGCGTTTGACAGTAGTCCCTTCTCCTTGAAGATGCGTATCAAAGTTCAGAATCTCTTTCCACTGGGGCACCAGATAGCACACATGGCGTTGCTGTCCGGTGTATTCCTGGGCAATCTGAAATTCGATCACTTGATTCGTGTGCGGCATAGCTCCTAGCAGCGGAGAGACAGGCTCTCTAACCTGAAAGTCAATCGGCCCATTCTTCACCTGCAGAATGACATTATCCATGAAGCGGCCATCCAGTGGCTGAAAATGATCATAGGCCGCCCGCGCCCGATCCATGGAACGGTCGCGCCAGTCCTGCTTGCAGTTATACACGAAACAGCGCCAGATTACTATACCGCCATGCGGCTTCAGCGCTTCAGCCAGCATATTGGCGCCGTCGGCGTGATCTCTTCCGTAGGTGAACGGTCCCGGCCGGTTCTCCGAATCGGCCTTTACCAGAAATCCTCCGAAATCAGGAATTGCTGCATATATTTTCGATGCTGCGGCTCTCCACCATTCACGGACAGTAGAATCAAGTGGATCTGCCGTTAAGAGACCGCCGATCTCTATGGTACTTGCATAATTGATGCTCAGGAACAGCTTGATTGCATAGCCGCGGAAGATAGCTGCCAGCTTCGCCACGTCCGGCAGGAATTCCGTTAATAAGCGGCTCTCCACCTGATGTACATTTACATTATTTATCGCGATGGCATTGATTCCGCTGGAGGCCAGCAGGCGGGCATAATCCTGAATACGCTGAAGATTACTTGTTACTCGGTTATCTTCATAAAAAATAGATTCCCCGGCATATCCCCGCTCCACACTCCCGTCCATATTGTCCCACTGGTTGATCATACGCAGCTGATTGACAGGGTTCTCTACCATATTTAATTGCTGGACAGAACCCCCTGCACCCATGATCCGGAGCAGATGGAATACTCCATATAATATACCTGCGGAGGTGACTGCTCCGATAACAATATCGCCGGTAACGCTGTCCGTATGAATTGCGTAGCCCTCCGCTTTAATCGCACTGCTTACTTCTTCACTGAACACTTCAGCTATCCTTGAGCCAGTCCCGAAAGTTCCTAGCACGATACTAGGAGTTCTCTCTGTTTTCCCGGAAATGCAAATTTTTCTTCCTGTGATTCCTTCCATGCCTTGAGTCAACTCGTTCACTGCAGAACGAATAACAACATCATCCTGCTCAGTCACAATAATTTGATTATATTCCGCATATTGATCAACATTTGCCCCCGCTGTGATCCGGCGGTACTGCAGCCAGGCCAGATATCCGTCTCCCGGGTGATATAAAACAGAATTACTCATTTATAATCCTCCTACCCCTCAATTTCCACTTCATCTTTCTATGTTCCAATAATAAATTCAAGGCCCGGAACATGGTTGTTCCGGGCTATCGTGCTTGAATTATTTTTCGTAAGATTGCGCCACTTCTTTCAACTGCTCAAAGGCTTTCTCTGGCGTAATTTTCCCGAAACTGAGCTGGTCCCGAACAAGCACCCAGTCTTTATCAACGAAATTCGTCCAACCTCCTGCTCCAGCCGACCAAGTCTGACCATCCTTTTCAGTAGCACGAAGGAGTCCTAATCCAACCTTATCCAGATCGCTCATGCTTGCTTCCAGGGAAGCAGAAATTTCCTTGTTAGCCGGCAGGCCGCGGAATGTTTGCAGAATGTTACCTGCCTCTTGATCATTCACAAACCAATTGATGAATTTTTTAGCTTCTTCAGCATGCTTGGAGTTTTTAGAGACGGACAGGTACATGGATGGTTTCAACCATCCACCTGCTTCTTCTGCACGCGGCATAGTTACAAGTGCATAAGCACCGGGTTTAATACTATCCCAAGTACCTAGGTTATTAGAGAAGCTATACCGAAACAACACTTTACCCGCTGCCATTAAGTCCATTTGCGGATCATTTTCCTTGTCGGAAGCGTTTACGTCCGCTGGTGGAACCAGTTTTTCCTTGCGCAGCTCTTCGAATTTTTTGGTCCATTCCAAGTAGCTAGCTTGATCTACGTTGAAGTGACCATCATCAGTGATAACCTGACCTTTACCTTTAGCGTACTGATAGGCCGAATACATAAAATAGTTGCCTGCATAGTCCAATGTGAAATATTGTCCGCTTGGCAGTTTGGATTTAGATTCCTTGGCTAAGGCGAAGAAATCATCCCATGTCCAACCATTAGCAGGATTCGCAATCCCGAGCTTATCCATAGCGGCTTTGTCATAGACCATACCGAACGCTACCGAACCCAGAGGAACAGCATATTGCTTACCGTCAAGCTGGCCACCTGCCAGTAATTTTTCATCGAATTTGCTTACATCAACCTCAGGAGCCAGCTCAGCTAATTGTTTACGGGACATCCAGTCCGGCATCCAGCCCGGATCAAGCTGAACGATATCCGGTGCATTATTAGCTGCGGCTTGAGTAGATAATTTGTCCAAGTATCCATCCATACCGGAATATTCCGGTTCAAACGTAACATTCGGGTTGTTCTTTGTGTACAAGTCCAGTGCAGCCAGGGTAGCCTCGTGGCGCGGCTGGGATCCCCACCACATAATACGCAGCTTGACAGGTTCATTGCTTGGTGCAGCCGTTGCGGCAGTAGTATTGCCGGCAGGTTCAGCAGTAGTTTCCGCATTGTTTTTTGTCCCGCCGCCGCCGCATGCTGCCATCGTCCCCAGCAAGGCTGTCATGGCCAAAACTGTAAGAGAACGCTTCCATTTCAACATCTTTAACCCTCCAATTTAATCTGTATTGTCTTGCTACACCGTTATAGTAACAATTATAAATAGAAGTTCATATGAGAGCGATGCACGATTTATTTTAAAATCTTACGGAAATAAGATTTGGGAGAATCTAATTTCACAACTCCCCTTCCCTTCTCATTCAAAATGTTGGGGTTTACAGACAGAAACAGCCGTGCGGATTCGCTCGGCTGTTTCTGTCTGTAACCTCATAACCTACTTCAGCTATATTGCACATTACCATACAATCACAGATAAATAAATGGCTCCTTCGCATCCACAAAGGTAACCGGGAAGCCATTCACCAGAGGTCTCAGCCATTCGGCCATATACTTCATGCCCCACTCCTCGGACCGTTCATGGCCAATAACAATCATTGCTTTGTTCATACCAAGCATAGAAGCGTCATTTATATAAGCGCATAGTGTCCACTCAGTAATATCGCCACAGATCATGACATCGAGATTCTTCTCTGTCATCAGCTCCATAGGCATTTGCTCTCTGCCCAGACCGAGGCTTCCACCTCCGACCAATATCCCGATGCGGGAACAAGGTGTCTCCGGATTGCCGACGATTTGAATCACTTCCATGCCGAGTCTCTGCTTCAAGAAGCCGCCCAGTGCTCCGACAGTCGTCTCATCGATAAGATATCCCCAGGGAGATTTTTCGTCCAGCTGCTTGTCCTCCCATCCCAACTGCTTGAGAAGACCGTCATAAATTCGGTCCGTGTCGGCCAAATGCATATGATCGTGAAATCTCCAGATGGCAATCCCATGATCCTCAATCAGCTTTTTCTTGGCCAGATATACAGGATCTTCCTGAAGCCAGTCCAGCGTGTCCATTCCCGTAAAATAAGTAGGCTCATGGGTAATAATCAGATTCGCTCCGAGAGTAATCGCTTCTTTGATGACATCTACTGTTGCCATAAATGTTGTGACGATTCCGGTTACTTCCATACCGGGATGACCGCTCGCAAACACATCGCATGTCTGCTCCAGCTTGTGACCGCCACAGCAATCCAGCAGAATCCGATCAATAACCTCTTGTACATTCATAAACTATATCTCCTTTTCATTCTGTCATCAGCCTTTAACCGCACCAATTATAACTCCGCGGGTCAAGTATTTCTGCATAAAGGGCAGCACGAACAAAACCGGCACAATTCCCAGAACCGCCATAGCCATCCGTACGGCTGTGCTTGGTAGCTGTACAGCTTCTGCCCCGAGCACACTGCTGGCCTGACCGGAGTTGAGGAATTGAATGTTGTTCATCAGCTGGATCAGCAGATTTTGAATACCATAAAATTGCGGTTTCGAAACAAAATAAAGTGCGTTGATCCAGTCGTTCCAATAGGCGAGTCCCATGAACAGACCCACGGTTGCCATAACCGGCATGGACAACGGAAGCATGATTCGAAAAAATGTGCGTATCTCCGACGCGCCGTCAATCCCGGCTGCCTCAATAATTTCTAAGGGTACGTTGTTTTTAAAATAGTTCCGAACCAGCAGCACATTAAAGCCGTTGGACAGCAGATTTGGAACTATAAGTGCCCAAAGTGTATCTTTAATATGAAAATATTGCGTCCACATAATATAGGAAGGAACGATACCACCGCTGAACAGCATCGTGAAAAATACGATAAAAGCCAGCACATTGTGGTATTTGAAATCGGTTCGGGACATGGGGTAAGCAAGCATGCTTGTAATCAGCAGACCCGATCCGGTGCCCATTATCGTGACCACAAATGAAACTCCATAGGCTCTTATAAAGGTATATGCTGAAGATTTGATGTACAAGTACGCTTCAAGACTTGTCTTTTCTGGAAAAAAGCTGTAACCGTTTCGGATCAAAGTCGTTTCATCAGTGAACGATGCAATAACAATGAGAAGAAAGGGTAAAAAAGCAAAAATCGTCAGCAAGATCATCACGATCGCAGAGAAAATAGTAAACGATCGTTCCCCTCTTGTTTGTATCATAAGCATTTCCCCCCTAGAACAAAGCGTTTTCCGAATTAACTTTCTTGACGATGGTATTTACAGTAAGAACAAGTACAAATCCGACCACAGATTGATATAAGCCGGCTGCCGCTGACATTCCGATATCATTAAGCTGCATTAAGGCGCGATAAACATACGTATCAATGGTTTGAGTGGTGCTATACAGCGCTCCCGAGTTCAGGGGAACTTGATAGAACAAACCAAAGTCGGAGTTGAAAATTCGTCCCATGGACATAAGCACCAGCACAATGACTGTAGGCTTCAGCAGTGGCAAAGTAATCATGCGAATCTGCTTCAGCTTCCCTGCGCCATCAATTTTAGCTGCCTCGTAGATACTCTTATCGATTCCTGCGATGGAAGCAAAATAGATAATGGAGCCATAACCTGCCGTTTTCCAAATCTGAAACAAAACCAGCAGATAAGGCCAGTACTTCGGCTCCGAATACCAGTTGATCTCCTGAAGACCAAGCGGACGAAGAATGGAATGATTAACAAAGCCGCTGTCTGCGTTAAGAAACGCGAAGACGAGCAAGGAAAGAACAACCATAGAGATCAAGTTCGGAAGTATTAAGCCTGACATAAAGAGCTTTGAGTACATTTTATTCAGCAGTTCCGACATTAGGATTGCGATAATGATTGAAACGATCGTCCCGAGCCCAATAAAGACCAGGTTGTAGAGAAGCGTATTTCTCGTCATAATCCAGGCATCGTTTGTCTGGAACAGAAACGTAAAGTTTTTAAACCCGATCCAGTCGCTTCCGAAGATGCCTTTAGCGTAATTTACATCCTTGAAAGCGATAAACACCCCGAACATGGGAATATAGCTATTAATAAAAAAGTAGAGTAAGCCTGGAGCTGCTAACAGCAAAAGAGGAAGTGTTTTTTTGAGCGGCTTAGATTTAGGGTTGGCTATCATGTCGGACCTCACCTCCATTACTGAAAATAGAGCCTGAGTGCTACTCTACTTTCAGTAGGTTCATTTGAATTATTATTTTTGCGCAGCAATCCACTGATCCAGCTGCTCCTGCTTGCTGTCAATAATCGCTTGAGCACCTGCATCTTTCAGTGCGTTAATGAATTTTGGAATAATCGTCGCTGGATCTACTGATCCGCTTACAAGAGCTGGAAGGAATTGATTCACTACGTTGTTCACAGCGCTCATCTGCGTCTTCACTTGGTTTTGATCAAAGATAAATCCAAAATAGGGCGATCTTTCTGTATCCTTGTTTTCCTTCAGCTTTAACTCAATATCCGACCAGTTGGTTCCTTCAAACTGATACTGAAGAGATTCCGAGCCTACAATCCCCGAACTCAGCATTGCAGTGTACGGCACCGTATTGGCGTCTTTTCCTTCCGGGAATTTCACATGATGTTCGTCGACCTTCAAGTAGTCTTCCCCCTCAATCCCATACAGAATGGTATTAATCAAGTCAGTATCGGTATAGAGCAGGTTCAGGAACTTGACGGCCGCCACCTGTTCCTTAGAGGTGCTTGACACCATCCATGTCACGGCATTAACGGCACTCGTATCGAAATAGAAAGGAGCAATTCGTTTAGTCTCAAGCTTTTTCCCCGCTTGGGCACTCAGTGTTTTGCCTACCTCCATACCACTGTAACCTCCAAGGAAGGAGAAGCCACGTCCGGAAGAAATCATCTCCATAGCTGTAATCGTCGTCGTTGCGGTATCCTTCTGTAAATAACCTGCATTGAACCAGTCTCTCATCATCTGAATACCTTCTTTGAAACTATCTGTTTCGTAGAAATTGACGACCTTTCCGCTATCGCCGATAACAACACCGACTCCGGTTGTGTCCATCAGATAGTCCACCTTGCTCGCTCCTTTTAGCAGATTAATAAGTCCTGTATCCGTCGGATTGACATTAATCGTTCCAAAAGGTACCACATCGGGAGACTTCTTCTTAACGGCCGCGAAGACTGCCGGCAGATCCTCCACGGTTTGAATATCGTCAGCCGTTAAGCCAGCTTCCTTCAGCATATCGCTGTTATAAATAATATTGGTAGGCAAAGCCATTCCTTTATTTACCGGAATGCCATAGATATGTCCATCCATCGTTGTAGCTTTGAGGATGTCCAATCCGAAATCCTTCTCAAGAATGGCCGTCATTTCTTTTCCATATTCCGGCAGCAGGTCTTCAAGCGGAGAAATCTGGCTCTTCGAAGCATAGTTGGAGAATTGGCCCAACGTCGTGAAGATATCCATTTTCTCTCCACTCTGAAGTGCGAGGTTGACTTTCTGGGCATAATCGGACGGACCATATAAACGGAAGTCCACCTTCACCCCGATTTTCTTTGTTGTGATTTCATTGATTGCAGCCGTGACCTTGCTCAGATCATCGGGAATCCGGTTAAAGGACGGCAGAGCAAACACGATTTCATCAACTTTAGCATCTGCCGTCGTCCCCTTCGAATCTGTTGCTGAAGAATTGTTCCCGCAGGCTGAAAGGAGTGAACCGAATAATACCGTTGACAACAGCAGTGCGCTTATCCCCTTTTTACTTTTCATTATGATGCCTCCTGTTCTATGTTTTCGCTTTCATTGTACTTCTAAGAAATACTCCAAGCTTTCAATAAGACGGTATGTTTTTTCGAAAAACAGTACTACAGCAAAAACTCCGCTTTTGGAGTGAAAGCGGAGTTTCTAGTTATCTAATCGACTTATGTTTCGAACGATAGGCAATGGGTGTTTCTCCTGCCAGCTTTTTGAATACTGTTGAGAAATATGATATCGTATCAAATCCGGTTTCCATAGCAATCTCGCTTATGCTTGCCGTGCTCTCAATCAGCATATGCTTGGCCGCTTTTATTCGGTAGTCGTTCAGATACTCCTTGACAGTTTGGCCTGTCTCATTCTTGAAGACCTTGGCCAGGTAATCCGCAGTCAGATATACGCTTGCTGCGACATCCTCACGACTGATGTCTTGTCTGTAGTTTTCATGGATAAAACGCTTCGCTCTCTCGACAACCCCTTCGGACTGCAGCACTTCTTTAATGGAATCCACCGTTTTGTCTGTAAGAGCCTGCGCCCACTTCATGAAGTCAAACACACTGCTTTCTGCATTTTGGAACAATTGCTGGGTCACATCAGCAGCAAAGAGCCGATGCGCCTGTATATGCTGCCGCGAGAGAAGGGAATAGACGACTTGAAGGAGGTCCTCCCGGATCGAATGAAGTGTCGCAGAATCCAGCTTATTCAGACTTGTCAACAATTCCAGCTCTTTCTTTAGCCGATTAACAATCTGGACTTTCTCCTTCTGAACGAACAGCATAGTGAAAAGCTCAATATCAAGAGAGAATCGTTCCGTAGTATCATAATGAAATGGCTCATTCTGAAAATGTACTTTACCTCTGAAAATGATATTCGACTCATCCAGTTGCTCCAGTTTCGTTTTGACCTGCGAGAGTTCCGAAACAGCGACCTTCTCACTGAAGTAACAGGTAGCCGAACACTTCAAATATTGCCTGCACATCAGAATGATATTCTCTGCGCTGCCTTGCAGCCACTTCATATCGATCTTACTCTCGACAAGAATGGCATTGTAGAACACGTTATCGACTTGATAGGCGATAATCCGGCCAGCACTCACCTGGCTGATGAGAATTTCGGAAATTAGGTTAGAGAGCGCATAATGGAATATGCTTTCGTCCCACTCTCTCTCAATCTGGGAGCGCGGAACGCTTACGAGAAACAGAATATAGTCGGTATGGACGGACAAGGCTAACTCCCGTTTCTGCACTTCACTTTGAATCAGGTTGATTCTAGGAGAAAGGGTGGCCGTCAGCACATCACTCCAGAATCCCCTTTCGACTAGATCTATATTTTTCAGCCACGCAAGACCCATCTTGCTGTATTCACCCATCATCATCTTTTTCTTGAGCGTCTCCATGGACTTTTGCAGTGCCGCTTCCAACTCCTGCTTGTCCAGAGGCTTGACCAAATAGGAGTCGACATTGTACGAGATTGCTTTGGACGCAAAGCTGAAGCTCTCATGACAGGTTAAAAATATAAACCCTCCTTCATATTGGCGCTCTCTGGCCCACTTGATCATATCGATACCAGAACCTCTCGGCATTTCAATATCGCATATGATCAGATCGGGCTCACCACTGCCAAACATTTGTTTCGCATCCTGTATGTTATAAGCGGTCAGCACTTCGGTAATTCCAAATTCTTCCCAGTTCACAATACTGAGTAGGGCCTTAACCGTAGGTATATCATCATCAATCAACATGCAACGCATATCTTACCTCCTACAACGTCTGCTGGTCGGCTTCTTGTATGGGTATCCACAATTCTACTCTTGCGCCAGACTGCTCAGCATTTGACAGCTTCAACAAGTCATCGCGTTTGTACAGCAGTCGGAGTGTTTTTTGAATGTTGGCAATCCCGACCTGGCCTCCATCCTCCGTCACATCCTCGAATTCCGTGCTCTTCAGCCACTCGGAAGAGAAACCTTCTCCGTTATCCTCGATTACAATTTTGACAAACGGACATCCATCTCTTGTCTCCGAGCGGGCGCGGATGAATATCGAAAGCATCTCTTTATAAAATATCGCGTGCTTGAATGCATTCTCTACAAACGTTTGAATCATAAATTGTGGGATGAGTACTCGCCGGGCTTCATCATTGATCTCCGTCATGAAGAACACTTGATCGGGATAACGGATCTCTTGCATCCGGATATAATTTTCAGCATGTTTGATCTCATCCTCCATCGTGACTTCCACAAGCCCTCCCTTAAACATATATCGAAGATGCTCAGACAAACGCTGAATCAGAAGTCGGATTTCTTCATTCTTATTCTGATAAGTCAAACTGGTGATCGTTGAGATCGCATTCAGAAAGAAGTGCGGCCTGATTTGCATCTGCAGATATTTGATCTCTGCCCGGCTTCTTTCGATCTGTTCTTCATAAGATTGAATCTTTAAATCCTTGATTTCGCTAACCATAGATTGAAACGCATGGAATAACTTCATAAACTCCAGGGAATAGGGGACCCCGCTGGGAACCTGATACTCTAGTTGCCCCTGCTCAACCACTTTGGCTGCCTTCACCAACTCTAGGATCGGCTTCAACACATCCCTTGTTAAGAACCTCAGTACGAGCGGTACAACGATAGCCGAAAGAACTGCTAATAAGGCAATGCCCCATTGAATAAGCTTCAATCCCGAGAAAAGACTTTCCTTGGCAACCATATTTGTGATTTGACCAAACTCTGCTATCGGTTCGGAAATGATCAAAAAGTTACGCTGATGCTCGTTGGTTAAGTTGTCCAAAGTGGTGTCTGCCTCTTTCAGGACGATATTATTAGCAGATAAGATGATCCCCTCTGTATTACTCAATACATACCGGTTTTGATCGTTGCTCCCCCTGTTTACCATCGATAATAGGGTATCCGCTTTGACTAACGTTCCAAAACTGACTTGTGAATAAGTGATGTACTTAAATAAATAATAATCACCCTGAATCTGGAACACCTTCCATTCATCGCTTTCACCTGCTGGACCGGAGCTGAACTTGTGCATATTGAGGAAATCGACCAGAGCGAGCTTATCCCCGGATTGAATCCGGCTGCTGAATTGTTCCAGCACGAGTTCTCCGGAAAGTCTGATAAACATGCCATCACTAGAATAATCGTTGGCCATTTTCGCCAGCAGATTATTTTTGAGCTGCTGAACTTTGAAGTATCGGCTGCTCTCATCCATGTTGGCATAATTTACTGCGGCATCAATATTATTATCGAACACCTCGATTAAATCTTTGGAGTAATTATTGAAGTTACTATGAATGTTAGCCTGATAGATGGCAAGCGTATTATGCGCACTTGTAAGGACATTGCTTCGTACAACCTCTAGGGAGTAAATATTACTCAGAACAAGGATGGACAGAAGGATCCCAAGAATAACTGTCATCTGCACAGAAAACTTGAACACGATACTGTTTGTTCGAATCATACCAGAACTTCTTCCTCCCCAGAATTCAGCAAGCCCCTGAGCCGATACCATCTTGATCGGAGCCCAGGGGCGTACAAGTATACGATTTTCAGTTAGTTAATCTAACAAGCCTTTAAATAGAGTCGTTGTCTTCTGCCGCCCACTTCAGCGCACCTTCAATCTGCTTATCCCAGAATTCCCAGGTGTGTGCTCCCGCGCTTTCCTCATAGAGATGTCCGACCTTTTCCCGTTCAAGAAAATCATGGAACCGGCGGTTCACGTCCAGCAGAGAATCTTCTGTCCCGCAGGCCATATAAAGCTTCGGCAGCTTAAGTCCCTTCGCCTTCAAGTCAAGGACAAGCCTTTCCGGGTCTTTATCACTGCCAAGCAGCTGGCTTAGATCACCAAAGACGCTTGTGTAGTATTTATAGCTGGCGATACCGTCATCGTAATCTGGGGCCGCATTCGCAATTTTATAAGGAATCAGCGCCGATGACAAGGCAATAATTCGACCGAATAGTTCTGCATATTTTAGACCGTTGCGGATCGCTCCATAGCCTCCCATGGATAAGCCGCCAATATAGGTATCCTCCCGTTTCGCAGACAGCGGGAACATCCGTCGTGTAAACTCAACAAGTTCCTTACCGATGTATTCGCTGAACCATTCGCCCCTGTTCTCATCATCCAGATAGAAATGATTCTCGCCTGCCGGCATAAAAACCGCAATCTGGTATCTGTCCGACAGTTCTCTGATCCGTGAGAAGTTCATCCAATCATTATGGCTTCCGGAAAAGCCGTGCAGCAGATAAACCGCCCTCAAAGGTTCTCCCGACCCTACCGGTTGTCCAAATCCTTCAGGCAGATCGACTGGCAATAATGCATTGAATGTGACTTCTCTTCTCAGACATTTCGATTGAAAGCTTATTTGTAGCGTAGCCAAAATAACCACTCCTTAACAGGATTAGCATTAAACCAGATAAGTAACAGCAATTCCATTCTCATCTACATATTCAATAACAGTCTGATAGGTCTGCAGGTTGATGTATAACTTACAATATTTCTCGCCTTGTTCCCACAACAACCGGATCTCATCCTTTGCCGCATCCAGCACGTGAAACACTCCGCCGAAGGCACTGTAACTATTGCGGAAGCGAATCAGCTTCATTAGTCGCTTCACGACTTCTTGTTCAAGGCCTTGCTCAATTTCCTCTACAGTGTAGTTGTGCCGATTGATTTCGCGTCCTTCACCCGTAGCTTTTACCTGCTCCACGTCATTCATGCCGGCTAATAAGCCTACATAATACACCTGCGGAATACCTGGCGTGAAGAATTGAATCGCTCTTGCAGCGAGATAAGCATCGTCGTCTTCATTCAAGGCGCTATAATACGTACAGCGAATCTGATGGACATCGAATCCGTCTGCAGCCTTATGCTCCTCCGACAGAATAAGGCTCAGATTCGCCCCTCTTTCCACACAAAGATCAACCAGCTTCCGGGCTTCCTTCGTGTCGATCAGATCATCAAGATCCGGCATGACAGGAATACCATCGTGACAATCGAGCATAGTGAACTGCTTATGCGGACGGGTCTGCAGGTAAGAATAGAGCTCCGTATTGGACTTACCGGTAAGTGCCTCTAGCACCCGGTAGGGCAGGATGAAGTCGTATATCCAGCACCCGTATTCTGACAATTTGTATTGGGTGCTATAATGCGCATGCACCTCTGGCAGCAGCTCAAGCTCCAGCGAATCCGCCAATTCTTTGATCCAGTCCAGAAATTCATATATGTCCGGCTCCACAAAAAAACAACTGGTTCCCAGCTTCTTAATGACATATCCGACCGCATCGAGTCTTACAATTTTGACGTTATGTTTCTTGAAATTCTCAAAAAAGGACTGCAGGAGCTGCCGGGTCAGTGAGGAATGGACATCCAGATCAATTTGCTCCGAGGGCTCCGTTTTGCCAAAGGTCGTCCAGACCTTCTCAACTCCGCCGCTCCCGCTGACGGGAAAGCTCGAATACGGCAAGGGTCTACGCAAAAACATTTTTTCTATATCCGCCTGCACAGGCTCCCCGTTCTCCCAGATTTTATCCAGAGTTATAAATAAATCGGCAGATTCCGAAGCGCGGCCTTTCTCAAGGAAGTCCTGAAAATACGGCGATTGCCTGGAGATGTGATTGACCATAAGATCAACCAGGATATCAAACTGCTCTCCGATTGCCCGAATGTCCTCCCATGTGCCGAACTCTGGCTCAATTTCCAGGTAGGTGAGTGGAGCAAACCCTCTGTCCCCGGAGGAAGGGAAGGGTGGGAGAATGTGAATACCGCCTTCGAATATATCAACGAAGTGCTTGCGGAGAACTTGAAGCAGTCTTTTTAGGTCTCCTCCCATCGAATCGGGATACGTAATCAACTGTACTTGATTCTTTAGTGACATCCGAAACCTCCTAAAGGTCAAATTGTTTTTTTAATACTTCCAGAGTTGGCAGATTCACCACCGCACCTGTAAATTTTAATTTGTACGCGCTGACGGCAAAGCCAAGCTCGAGCGCCTCTTTGATGGTATACCCTTTGACCACAGCCGCATAGAATCCGGACCAAAAGGCATCTCCTGCTCCGGTCGTATCTTCGATCTCGGTAGCTTTAGTATCAAACGTCAAGATTTCCATGCCGTTCGAAACCATCGCCCCTTCTTTGCCCAAGGTCATCACAACCAGCTTTGCGCCAAGCTCCAAAAACCGCTCGACTTGCTCCGCCGGTGTGCCTGGCCCAAACAGACGCTCTGCATCATCTTCCGAAGGTTTGATAATATCAACTTTTGGTATGATAGATTTGACATAGGATACGCCATCTTCACCCTTCTGCCAAATCAAGGGATGATAATTAGGATCGAAGCCAATCAGCAACTTATGCTCTCTTGCCTTTTCGATGACACGTTCAACCGTATAGCGCGATGGAACTCTCGAGATCGGCCAGCAAGAAAAATGAACGATTTTCGAACGAATCAAGGCTTGCTCCAAGGAGTCATTGTACGCCAATTCGCTATCCGCTCCGCGGTAGAAGATTGGAATAGGCGTTTCCTGACTCTTCGTGATAACCACCATGCTGGTAGACTCCTCCACCCGCTGGATCCCGCTTGTATCCATTCCTGCATTTTGCAATCCTTTTTCCAGAAACGTTCCCAGGCCATCCCTTCCAACTGCCGAAGCAACATAAGACCGAATGCCAAGCTTATTGACATTGATGGCAATATTGGAAGGCGACCCTCCAAAATATCTGGTATATCCGTCGCATTCAAAAGCATCGCCATACTCGTTGGAAATCATGTCAACGAGCAGTTCTCCAACTGTTAACAGATCGTTCGGTTTATCTTCAAATGGTATTGCCTTACCGAGATTAAACACCCGTTCTCCCCCTAAAACTCCAATATCCTTTCGTCATATACCATTCTATTGCTTCTGTATATGCAATACTTCAAAAAAAACGTTCTCTTTTTTCAATTCAACGGCACATCACGGGAACAGAGCCAGAGCTCACGGATTCAAGGCTCTTGCCATAGCGTTGATATAGTCCGTTCTGGCACGCCGGCTAACCTCGGCTGTCGGAACGGCGTGCTCAAAGCCATGATAGCCGCCGGGATAGAGATGAAATTCCACATCGACGCCGGCCTGAGCCAACCGGGCAACATATTCGATCGTCTCGTCGCGAAACGGATCAAGCTGTCCGACGCAAGTATAAGTGGGAGGCAGATCAGCCAGATTATCCGCGCGGCTGGGGGCAGCGTAAGGAGAAGTATCTCCGCCGGCAGGTCTGCCAAGATACATCTCCCATGCGACCAGGTTGTTGGCCCGGTTCCAAACCGCAGGATACGTAATCTCATGACTGGAGAATGTAAGATTGCGATCGTCAAGCATCGGATACAGCGGCAATTGGAAGCAGAGGGAAGGCCCTCCCCTATCCCTGGCCATTAGCGC
Source organism: Paenibacillus monticola (assembly GCF_009664975.1). Lineage (GTDB taxonomy): Bacteria > Bacillota > Bacilli > Paenibacillales > Paenibacillaceae > Paenibacillus_AQ > Paenibacillus_AQ monticola. The sequence continues at coordinate 791,987 of NZ_WJXB01000001.1, read as the reverse complement.
CAGGGCAGCTGCCAGTCCTCCTCCTGCGCTCGCCCCTCCGACTGCAATCCGGGCCAAATCGACATTGAGATCGTTATGGGTATCAGCCAGCCACACTAACGCTGCGTAACTGTCCTCTATGGCGGCAGGGAACGGATGCTCGGGTGCAAGACGGTAGTCGGGCGAAACGACGACGCAGTTGGCTGCTAGTACAAAGCTTTCACATAGCGCATCATCGGCTCTCGGATGGCCAAGCACATATCCGCCGCCATGGGTCCAAAGCAGAGCGGGTAGCGCATCTTCATTTCTCTGAGCCGGTTCATAGATTCTGACCAACATTTTGTTAGCATCGGCAACGGAGAGATATCGTTCCGTAATGCGAACGAACTGCGAATTTTCTTCTGATAATTGAATATTCTGCCTGGCAGAATCCAGATCATCGGGCAAATGAAATGGTGGCAATTCTATTGCTCCTTGTTTTAATTCCGGAGCCACTCGGTTAATAAAATCCATCTATGTTTCCTCCACTATGATTTCTTTGTGAATGAGTCTGCCTTCATCGTGATTAATCAAGTCGTTCTCTTTTCAGATAATCTGACCGGAAGAATGGTCTCAAGTGGTACCTGTTCGCCCGCGATCTGCAGAAGCAGGTACCGGACGGCCAATTCACCCATCTTCTTGATCGGATGCACGATCGTAGTCAAATCCTCCATATCCCCGACCGAAATTCCATCGTATCCTATGACTTTGACTTGATCTGGAACGGCTTTGCCAAGCCTTCTGCATTGCTTCAAAACTTGCAGTGCCAGCATATCACTGCTCGCAAATACACCGTCGAGATCGGGATGTTCCTGAAATAAGTCGCTTACTTGTTCCAGAAAGGCGTCATTCCTTTGGTAGCCAATACTCCCCCTTGATAATTATTGGAGGCAATAAAAGGAATGGATTTTGAAATTTGCCGATCCAAAGTAACCAGCGGAAGGTTGATTGACAAATAATGCCATCGACCTGACTGGCTCTCAGCAAATCAATATACTCTTTCTCTTTTTTCTTGTGGTGCAAGGAATTACAAAGCATGAGTTTATACCCTTACTCCTGCCACCTAAATCTTGTGAAGTCTCATCCTTTGGCAGGAAATCCAGTATCGGTTTTTTTATGTCGTGCCTCGTTCAATAAGAGTAACCGGGAACGTGTTAACCATAGGAACTTCTCCGCCTTCGATTTGCTTAACCACCAACTGAATTATAGAATCGCTCATATCCCGAATCGGCTGTCTGACCGTGCTAAGACGCGGCGAAATCAATGATGCGATCTGGACGTCGTCGTAACCCACAATTTTGATTTCTGCTGGAATATCTTTCTTCAGTTGATAACAAGCATGAATGACCTCGGCGGCAATCACATCGTTGCTGGCGAACACACCGTCTATTTCAGGATGCTCTTGTAAGAAAAGAATAATTGCAGCGTTGTTCTCGCTGCAATTGATCCCTTCAGTATCCAATTGCAATTGTAACGGTTCCATTCCTGCACTCCACATCTCTGCTTCATACCCTTGCCCTCTATCGCCAGCTAACATAGCTCGATGATGGGGGCCATCTATTCCACGATATATGTAAACGGGATGAAGGCAACCTTTGTCGATTAATAATCTCGCAGCAAGTTTACCGCCTTCAAAATTGTCCGAGCTGACAACAGGAATATCTTCCGATATAACGCGATCGAATGAGACAATGGGTAGATTCAAGTGAAGAAAATGCTGGACATCCAGTACGGAACTGCCCATGATAATGGCATCCACTTGATTCTTCTTCAGCATGTCGATGTAATCCACTTCTTTGGAAACGTTACGGTTGGAATTGCATAGTAACAGTTTATAGCCTTGTTGATCCGCGTAATATTCAAGATAATAGGCCAGTTCTGCAAAAAAGGGATGCGCGACCGTTGGTACAATCAGACCGATCATATTTGATCTTTTTCTGAACAAAGCCCGAGCCATTTCGTTCGGCTGATAATTCAGCTCCTTCATAACCTGATTTACTTTGTCCTTCGTCTTCTGACTGATATAACCTCTATTGTTAAGCACGCGAGAAACAGTGTTAATCGAAAGGCCAGCTTGTTCTGCAACGTCTTTAAGTTTTGGCATAAAAACCACCTTGTTACTTTCGATTGTTTTGAATACGTATTCATTACTGATGCAACTTTATGATAACCGGTTAACATTTTTGTGTCAATCGGTTATTATATAGAAAATAATTGATTCTGTAAAATGCTTTTATGGAATGGAATTATCCTATGTATCTAATCTTCCAGCATCTTTGTTTTGTCCCCGTATTTCTTATCCAAATGCTCTTCTCCCCATAAGCACAGAGTTTCAAGAATATCTCCAAGCTTCCAGGCGTATTCACTAAGCTCATATTCCACCATGGGAGGGTTCTGAATGTGCAGAATCCGAAGAATAATCCCGTCATCTTCAAGTTCACGCAGCTGCTGGGTCAGAACTTTTTGGGTGATATCTGGAATAAGCTTGCGCAGCTCAAAGGTACGCTTTCTTCCGGTAGATAGATGATATAGGATACTTCACTTCCAAATTACCTGAATGTGGCGATTGCTGGTTATGCCAAACTGCAGGAATCCAAGGTTGAATTCTTCTATGACACACTTTCGAAGTCGAGCGAGTACATTGCGAGTCTACTGGATCATGCTTATGAACTGGGTCAGGCATACCGTCAGGATTAACATGTTAACCTGGCGAAAAGATCCGGTGGGAACAATTAGCAAATGGCACCAGAAGCAAGGCTAACTCTGGTTAACAGAAGGCGATAATCAAAGGTTATCTGCTATATATTTGCAAATCAAGCCGCTGCGATCACTTGGATCGCAGCGGCTTTGCTGACAGCTTGTTCATGTCGAGGAGAGCACCGTATACGAATTCCCATTAACCAGGGCTTGCCTCTTCCCCGCCTTATTACGGAAGCGGTCCCCGCCTCAGGTCGAGACTACAAAACCGTCTCAAGACCGTTTTGGTTTATATCATAAAGCCGTACAATGAATACATAAACACCGGAGGCTTACAGAATACATTCTGGTTCAACCCAATGAGAGGAAGCGATTTATTGATGAAAAAATTATACCGTTCCCAAGGAGACAAAAAAATCAGCGGTTTGTGTGGAGGCCTAGCTACATGGCTCGGCATTGATGCAACCGTTATAAGACTTCTAACCGTGGTTGTTGCCCTGTTCAGTCTTGGCACAGCAGTTGTTCTCTATATCATTGCTAGTATTATTGTTCCAAAAGAGAACTATAGTGGTTTCACTGGCGGACCCGACTTCTATTAAAAAACATTCTAAAGGAGAGATTATGATGAGTATATTCGAAAGAATCGCCACCCTGACTAAAGCAGCAATCAATGAAGGCCTGAACAAATTAGAGGACCCGGTACTGTTGACCGGACAATATCTGCGTGATCTGGAGGAAGGCATCATTGCCTTGGAACGCGACGAGCGCGACCTTAAAGCAGCAGCAGCAGTACTTGAGCAGCGTAAGCAGGAATATCAACTGCTGGCGGATCGTAGCGAAGCTGAAGCCGTTACGTCGATGGGGATAGGAAATGAAGATGCAGCCAGATTTGCTGTATTAGCCAAGCTAAAATATATGGAGAGTGTACAGGAATGTGCCACTGGTCTGGAAGAAACCCGTCATAGACTAGCAACTTTGGAAGCAAATATCCATAGCGCCAAAGAAGAGCATACCCGGCTGAAAGCGAAAAGAAACGAATTGGCCGCCCGCGCCCGCAAAGCAGCAGGCAAGGCAAGCCGTCCCGCCGCAAGTCATGGACAAGGCCATAACGTCAGAGGCTACGTACAGAACCTGAATACCAGTGCAGCCTCGCGAGGCTTCGAGCGGATGGAGGATAAAATAACGGAATGGGAAGCTGCGGCAGCTAATTTTTTCCACCCTTCCGATACAACTGCAGAGAGTAAAAATGTAAACGCAGATTCAGCTTTGAACAGTGTAGTGGATGCCGAGTTGGAACGCATTCGCGCCCGGAAGAGCAACGATAGCAAATAAGCGATGCATGGTCCATCTGCCACCAGGCTTTCATAAAGCTGGTGGTTTTTTGGTGCTTTCCAAAGGTCAATTCAACATTATCCGCTGAATATGAATCCTTTTGCGAAATCCGACGTACCATACTTATCCATCTTTCGGCCGAAGTGATAGGATATAACAACTAAATATTACTTCGTGGGGGGACTTGTAAAATGGCATTTTTGGTAGTCATCTTTTTTCTCGCATTTATTATTTTTGGTATTCTAGGTATTGTAGCGGCTATCCGCAAAAAACCTACACTCAAACGGAATTTTCTTCTCTCTCTGGTTTCCATCGCCTTGATGATTGTGTTCGTTGTAGTTGGCAGCAGTTCAGACTCGAACGAACCCAAAGAAACAGCTAATATCCCTACTAATAATTCATCTAACAACGAATCTAAGGCAGTATCTTTTGAACAAACTCAAAGCACTTCCGATAATGCAAAAGCAGGGGCAGACGCCCAGGCAGCTCTGGATGCTGAAGTTCAGAAGAAAGCTGATGCTGCAGCGAAAGCTCAGGCGGATGCAAAAGCTAAGGAAGAAGCTGCGCTCAAAGCCAAACAAGCGGCTGCCTTAGCACAAATGGTAAAAACCGTGGATGAGGTCGAAGGGATTACCTGGTACCAGGATAAAGCTGCTCCGAAATTTATCAACGAAAATGGAATCTATGCTTACTTCGGAATCAAGGATGGTCAAGTCTCCTCTGGTCTGCATCTAAAGATTCAATACACTGCCGATACCTGGCTCTTTATTCAGAATTATGTCTTCAATATCGACGGACAAAAATACGAAATAGACCCTGGCATCATGGGCGCGGATAGAAATATGAGTACAGACATAAACTCGCCAGGAATTTGGGAATATCATGATGAAACCCTGAATAAATCTCAAATTGAAATGCTGACATTGCTAATCAATTCTCAGAAAACAATTATGCGTCTGGAAGGACAACAAAGTAATGAAGATAGAACAATCAGCGTCACGCAAAAAGCTGCACTCAAACGGGTACTCGATGCCTACATAGCTGCCGGAGGCGAAGTTTAGAAGCCGCGTTAGAACTAGGCTGCGCTACTCCTAACTAACAACAGAAAATCCATGGCTATTCTACAAACGTAGAAAGCCATGGATTTTGTATAATTCGTTTAAGTTACTTCCTCATGCCTGGATAATCCCTTTTCCCTTCGCCGCCTTAAGCCACTGCGGAAATTCATTCAGCAGCTGATCATAGAGCTCCTCATCAGACACTTCCTCAATCCGGTCCAGATGTATAAAGCTGGCGTTATCGACCAGCCGGCCTGTCATCGTATCGAGCTGCTTCAACACCTCAAAGTCTGAATCACCAATCCCCACAAACTGCCAGAAGATAGGCTGGACGGAAGAAGACATAATCACTTTTTTAGTGGGCCTCACCACACCACCATCATTGATGAAGATAATAAATACTGGTGTTGGGTCCTTTTCTTCCACGGTATACTTGTGAATGATATCCTCCATCACCGGTGGCTCATTATTACGTCCGAACTTATGAATGGCATTATTGTTTAAAATATGTGTGAATACATATCGGCCAAACTCCTGTTCAGTGACCGGTGGCAAACGGCTAAATTCGGTATCATATACCCATACATCCAGCGAACCGTTATCGTCAAATTTACTGGCAACTGCTAAAATACGTTCAACCACTTCCTGCACCGTTCCATTATTGTATAAGGTTTTCATCGACCCGGTGATGTCCAGCACAATACCAACCCTGGCAGATACCCCAGTCAACTGCTTCTTTTCCAGTGTGAACTCGACAATCTTTTTACGTAGATCAATAGAGGACAAAACGTTCTTCGCCATAGCCTTTGCTTCCGGCACAACTTCTACCGTTTCGGCGGTGGCAGCGACTTCAAGTGTAGCCGCTTCTTCAAGCTCAAGTCCATAGTGGGTACATAATGCAGCTAGACCTCCATTAAATCCACTGCCAATGGCGGTAAACTTCCACTCACCGGCATGTCGGTATAATTCCCCCACCACGATAGCCGTTTCTGCTGATAAATCCAATCCATACTCAAAACGGAACAATTCTTCCCCACTGTCATGATCCATAATCCGCAGATAAGGGGCAACCAAATCCTTCATGGAATGGCCCAATTTCTCTCCTTCATAAATCGTCACTGATAGTGCTATCTTGGTTACATCTGCGGGAAGTTTGTACAGTGAAATGGTGACAGCTTCTTTATCCCCTTGCGTTAAGGCAGAGTGTGCCACTGCTCCATTCGAGGATAACGGATTTCCGTAAAATATAAAATCCTCATCCCGTTCACAGCGATTCTGCTCTGTCAGTAGAAAAGCAGCTACATCAATGCCGATCTCAGCACTTGCAGTCGCCCAACCGAAATTTAAGGAAAGGCTTGCTACCTTTCTCCCTCTAGTAATATCAACCTTCTGTCCTTTTAAGAGCTGCAATTTGTCATCTCCTTTGTATATTCACTAGATTGTGTTTAGCACCCCACTCCTTTAATATAAACATATATATGATAGATAAGGGGCTTTACTATGGACTTTACAGCAATAGATTTTGAGACCGCTAATTCCAGCCGCTCCAGTGCGTGTGCCTTGGGCCTTGTTCAAGTTAGAGCGGGGATAATTACGGCAGAGCATGACTGGCTAATCGATCCACAACAGCGCTTTGATGGCATGAACATCGCTATACACGGCATTACTCCCTCAATGGTGCGTGGCAAGCCTACTTTTCACGAACTATGGCCAACTATTGAACCCTTGTTGCAAGGTGAAATTGTCGTGGCACATAACGCCTCCTTTGATATGAGCGTCCTGCGTTATTGCCTGGATGGTGCATCTTTGACCTACCCTAACTTCCAATACCTCTGCACCTATTTGCTAGGCAAAAAAATACTGCAAGACCTGCCCTCGCATAAATTAAATGTAATCTCCGCTCATTTCGGCATCACCTTGAAGCATCACGACGCCCTGGATGACGCCCGCGCTTCTGCTGCTATTCTACTAAAACTTATGGAGCAGGAACAGCAAAATGATCCCCTGCTCCTAGCTGGCAGCCAAGGTTATAAGAGCGGCAAGATGTACGCAGGCGGATACAGCGCATTCTCGGCTCCGGCCAAGAAACCTCTCAAAAAACAGTCTGCTAAAGCGAAAACTCCGGTCATTAAGAGAACTTCAACAACAGTACCGCATAACACTTATGAGTTTTAACCTTCATAGTATATTGAACACAAAGAAACCTCTTCATTGTAATGGGTCACTCACACTCCCATCTTACTAAGGAAAGGTTTCTTTGTGTACTTCGTATTTTTAAAATGGATTATGCTCAAAACAGCGGAGAGGACGGAACGATTGCGGAAAAGCGATAGCGTTCGCCTTTGTCTCCGAGTTTCAACCGCTTAGCGGTTCAATCAGGAAACTTGGAGACAACAGCGATTGGAGCAACGGTCCGTTCGCGGAGCGTCCGCCTAAGAGCACCTACCTAAGTCGTACTTAAATCTTCAAACGGTAAACCGCCTTATTCTCCAACCCCCTGATAAAAGGAGTCCATTCCTCTGTCTCTGGTGTTGTATCCAGTGCATCCTCTACCATCTGCAATTTGGCATCCATCGCATCAATATGATGCAAAGCTACTGCCTCAGCCGTTTGTGGCTGAACAGGACTGCCCCATTCCCCCAAATTATGATGAGACAAGACCAAGTGTTGCAAGCCGAGTACTTTTTCCGAATTCAGGTCAATATTTGAGCGAATAGCTGCTTCTGTAATCCAACTGGAAGCCATAGAGATGTGGCCTATCAGCTTGCCTTGCACGCTATAATCCGAAACAATTCCAAGCTGCGAGATCATCTCTTCAGGCTTGGCGATATCATGCAGAATGATACCTGCCGTCATAAGGTCTGAATTGAGAAACGGGCGTTGCTTGCACAGGAATTCGCCAATCTCCAGCATACGTACCATATGATAAGCAAGCCCGGCAAAATAAGCATGATGATGTGTCTTAGCCGCCGGGTAATGCATCAGTTTCTCTTCCACTTTGCCCACACAGAATGCGACGATCGTTGCGATTTCCTGATCTGTAATACTGGCCATCGCCATCTTAATGGTATGAACAAGGTCAACAGGACGAACAGGAGCGGAGCGGATAAAATCCGTTATGGCAACTCCATCGGTATCATTAGCCAGTCTAATTTTATTAACCTTAATTTGGAGCTTTTCACGATACGTATGTGCTATGCCGCTAACCTTAACAAGTGCCATAGGGAAAAAGGTTTCTTTATCGGTCGTGCTGACATCCCAATATTTCGCGGACAGCTGCCCGCTGGAATCACCCAGAATAAGGTCAAAGTAATCCTTTGGAGGAGTACCGTTAGTTTGTTTGAGTGTCAGCTCTCGTAATAGATAAAAGCCGACAAATTCATCTTGCGGAGATAGCTGATTAATAAGTGTCATTTTTGAAGCCTCCCATTAATAACAGGCTTTGAACCTGCTGTGTATATTAAACCTTTGACACGCACCTCCAAAATCCCTTTAAATTACTATACGATCACTTCCCAGAATGATGTGCAAGCAGAAAAAAGGGGTTATCCCCAGCCATTTTTGATGGCTATTGGGACAACCCCTTCATTTCTAATGAAACGACTTATTTACCAGCTGTTTCAAGTGCGAATTTGATTGCCTCTACTATCTTAGCAGAAACAGCCTTCTCAGCGTCATTATTTCCGAATGCTGCCGCACGGTAGCCGTATTTGTGCAAGCTGTTACCAAGCGAAGTCGACTCGATCTCGCTCTTCACTGCGAGTTCAGCAGGTGTCAACTGATTTAATGCTCTTACCTTGCCGTTATTATCAAGATAATAGACGAGCATTTTAACAGGAACACCATATTCAACCGTAACCATAACGTTAACGGTCTTGTCGTTACTTGCACCGATGAAAGTTCCATCGAAGTAAGCCGCTTTGTTCGCTTCTACTAGTTCAGCTTTTCCGTAAGCTCTATCAACTGCAGACTTTAACGCATTACTGCTGCTGGTTGCGCCTGATATTGCGTCTACCTTTTGTACTGCATCTCTTGTACCTGCAGCAAGGAAATTTGTAGTTAGCTGAGGAATAGCCTTTTGAACTTCAGCATAAGCTGCCTTTCCTAAATCTACAAGGTTCATACCTACACGAGATAGTGAAACATTAACAATTACTCCATTACGGAGTGTAACATCCGCTCTGTTGGTTCCTTTATCATAAGCATCACCAAAAGCGGTGAAAGTACCATCTTTATAAGTACCTTGCAACTTAGAAGCATTTGTTAAAGCATCTGTCAGTGCTGCTCTAGCCGCTGCAGACAACGCTTCCTGACCCGTGATATCAGCTAATTGAACGCCTTTTTCAGTCAGGCCCGCAGTTAATTGCTCAACCAGTGTTTTTTGCTCAGGAGTCAGCTTATCATCAGCGATCAGCTTCTTATCAGCCCCGAACAAGCTTACTTTAACAGCTGTTACTTGGTCTGAAACAATATCAACCAGTAACAAAATATTTGATTGGTTATCTACACCGGCAAATTTACCATCAAAATATTGACCTGCTGTAGGAACCTTAAGCGCTTTCTCGAATGCTCTTTCTACAGCCTGGTTCCAACCATGACTACTTTCAGTAGCACCGGAAATTCCGTCTACCTTCTCTTCATAATTAGCAAAATAAGAGCCATTTGCCAGCAATTTAGCTGTCATTGGAGCATTTGCCTTTACCACTTCAGCATACGCAGTAGCGCCTCTGTCGATCAGATTATTTCCTAGTCTGAACAATTTCACATCAACCAGCTTGCCATTGCGAATCACAACGTCAGCTCTCTCTACGCCTACACTTCTAGCAGTACCGTAAGAGGAATAGAAACCATCTACGTAAGCCGAAGTATTGTTAATTATTGCGTTCTGCTCAGCATCCCAGAATGCATTAACCGCAGCTTTGAAGTCAGCTTCAAGGCCTGCTGTAGGTTGTGCAGCTGTACCATTAGCAAGCAATGCAGGAGTTATCGCTGCGATCGCTGCTTTTTGTTCAGCTGTGTAAGTTTTCTCATCAACGAAATCTCCAGCGCTATTCAAAGGGTATACCTTAACAGCTGTAAGCTTATTGGCATCGTAAGATGCAAATACAGCATATTTGCCTTCAGGATCTACACCCATGTGATCGCCTTCGAAATAAGTTGCATCTGCTGGTTTAACTTGAAGCGCTCTTTCAAACGCTCTATCAACCGCTAATTTCCAACCTGTACTAGAGCGAGTTGCACCGGAAACTGCATCTACTGCTGCTGCTCCGTCTCTTGTCTTGCCGAGCAGTCTGTCTTTCATTAATGAATAAGCAGGCCATATGCCACTGTAATTGTTACGGGCGTCTCTGTCGATTATCTTAGGACTTGTTCTCAACAGCTCAATGCTTATGATCTTTCCGTCTTTGATTGCGATTTTGGCACCTTCAGTACCTTTGGAGTAGGCATTGCCATAAGCTACGTAAACTCCATCTTGGTATACGCTTTCTTTTACAGTAACTGGTTTAGCCGTTGCTGCTGGTTTAGCCGTCGCTTTTGGCGTTGCTGTTGCCTTTGCCGTTGCTGCCGGTTTTGCTGTTGCTTTTGGTGTTGTTGCTGGTTTTACTGTTGCTTTTGGTGTTGCTACAGGTTTTGCTGTTGCTTTTGGCGTTGGTTTTGCTGTTGGTTTTGCTGTTGGTTTTGGTTTTGCTGTTGCTTTTGGTGTTGCTGCTGGTTTTGCTGTTGCAGCCGGTGCTTCTTCCGAAGCTGCTGATACGGCATCCACCTTTAAGTTAAGAGCAGGTGCGTTAATCGTGTAAGCGATTGGCGACAACAATAATGCCGCGCTGATAGTTAATGTAATTAGTTTTTTCAATGCTTATTCTCCTTTACCAAATCCCCAGTAATATGTAGCTTTTCTAATAAAACTCTACCATTTATGATGTAGCACCTTTATGATGTTCCGCCCCTTCTTATGAAGAAACATATACTCTTCATAAGAGGTCATCCCCCCTCTCACGCTCTTGCTAGACCCATCCCACAAATAAAAAAGAATGCATCTATTTCATCAAATTTCTTTAAAGGTGAATTAATTCACATAAGAAGATTTACGTCATCTTTCGGTAATTTCTGGCTTGATGTTATCAAACTCATCCAACTTTTCTCTGTATATAAAATCACATACCCTATAAGAAACATCACTATTTGCTGTTAACATTAAATGCACATATTAATTATCGCTCAGATTCTCCCATATCCTCCTTCTTATGAAATTAAGAGAGATACATTTTTTGTATATTGATAAGCGAGTGAGCCGGCTATACCTATTGTTTCTTGCGGGGTATAGACGGCTTATTGGAATGGAATGAGCTCTATATAGCAACAAGTATGGTCCTAGGCAGTCAATAGTTTGTATTTCTCAGTCAGCTCTTGAAACCACTGTTTATCCTGCAGGGCCAGTGCGAAATCAATCAACTCCGCGATCTCGCCAGGCTGTAATTCCGGTGAATCATGAAAGCTCACCTCAGCCATAGCATTGGCTTCACCATTGGCACCGTCTGCGAAATCAAAAGAGAAGCTCAGCTTAATGTCGCTCTCCAGAAATTCGTTGCGAAGGAAATACAATACCTCACACATCAGAACAGGTCTAATATGATTATCAGCGAAGACACATTCCATAACCTTTGCCCAATAATGCTGATTGCTGAGGTGTAGCTTATCATTCGTCAAGAGATATTTCTCACCCTGAAAATCATTAACAAATCTCAACTCCAGCGGCTCCATTTTAAAAATACCGGCAATCTGCTTCTTTGTAACATTCACGATGTCCTGCGTTTCTAATTTGATCATCTCTCATGCACCCCATCTCTCTTATTTGGACTTTCAGTAACTTCTCTGCCCATTCGCAATTTAATAATAATTTTAATTAATTTAACATTAATATCGTCACTTTGCAGCAGTTTGTTAATGATTTTCATAAAAAATGTTTCAAATTATGTTGAAGTGGTTAATTTTCTATCATTTTTCTGCATTTTCTAATCATTTGTCTAGTAATTCCAGAAGAAGTAGCTTTCAGCAGGGAAGAAAGTATAAAAAAACGGGGTGTTCCCCGCAGCTATTGCTGATGCCGGAACACTCCGTTTCCTATATGAAAGGTCAGATTTTGATGAAGGTATCCAGCAGTCCAATCCTAAGAGGGTAACTCTTCGCAAAATAAAGGAACTAACTGTATTCCCTCTTCCGGGGAAATTCGTACCAGACCTTTGTCAGATAAGCGCAAGGTTGGTATAACCGCCAGCGCCAGGAGGGACAACGTCATAAATGCATAATTCAAGGTGCAACCTGCTTCATACAGTGCCTTACTGATCGCAGCCGACTGAGCCGCCACAATTTCAAAGGGCTCCGCAGACATGAGTCCGGCAATAATTAACGGGAATAAGGTTACCCCGGTTGCTGTAATAACAGCAACACCACCTTGTGCATCTGCTACAGCGTTAGCAGCCTGGGCCATCAGCTCATCATCATTCCCGATTACGAGCACATTATGACTGTCATGGGCCACGGTCATGGCAATAGCCGCCCGTTCATGGAAACCAATCCCCTCAACTACACCCACCGATTTGTTACCGGTACCTTTATGACGTTCCAAAACAGCGATTTTACAGAGGCCATTACCCGCGCCCACCTGCAGCTTACTCTCGATCACTGGAAGGTTCACAATCAATTCGAGGGTCTCCACATGATTCTCCAAGACTTTAATAACCCGAGTAGCGAGAGAACCAGAAACAATGGGGGCATGTATTACAAAATCTTCTGCAGTTGGACGTGTCGGCAGATGAACAGAAGCCAACACCTCGGCTGGATATTGGAACGAAGGCAGAGCGACCGTCATCACGCCATTCTCAGCAACAACAATACCCGCCGCAATCGTGAGTACAACGTTGACATCTGCCAAATTTCCGTCCAGCAAAATAATATCGGCACAGGAGCCGGGCGTAATCGAGCCGATATCCCGGCTTAAACCGAAACGTTCAGCCGTATTAATCGTCGCCATCTGAAAGGCGGTGACAGGCTTTACGCCTTGTGAAATGGCATGGCGAACTACAAAGTCCATGTGCCCTTCATCCCGCAGTGATTCCGAGCTGCGATCATCAGTGACCAGCATCATCCGCCGCGAATCAAGTCCATGCTCTGTGTGAGCTGTAATCGTCTTCGCTACATCATGCCAGGCGGAGCCACGGCGCATTTTGGCATACATTCCTAGCCGGACACGCTCAATTACATCCTCCGCCGTAACACACTCATGATCGCCGGTCACCCCAGCCGCTGCATATACCGGAAGTCTCCAGTCACTGGAGGGCCAGGTAAAGTGACCATCTGCATATCTGCCTGCACGCAGCGTGGCCTGAATTTCACCAAGCATTTTCTCATCACCATACACAACTCCGGGGAAGTTCATCACTTCACCCAGACCGATCACATCTTCGCCCCAGGTATAGGCTTCCGCCACTTCTGCCGGTCCAATGGAAGCTCCGGTCGTTTCGAATTCCGCACCTGCAGACGGTACGCAAGAGGCTACCTGCATATAAGCGGCCAACGGTGTGCCGCGCATCTCATCCAGCATCAGCTTAATTCCCTTTAGACCAAAGACGTTCGCAATCTCATGGGCATCGAAGAAGCCGCCAGTGGTGCCAAGCGGCAGCACTGCGCGGGCAAATTCAGTCACAGTCAGCTGTGTGCTCTCTATATGACAATGTCCGTCCAACAATCCTGGAGCGATATATTTACCACTCGCATCAATCACCTGTGTTCCTTCGCCTATCATATGTGAGACATCCTTGCCGACATAAGCGATTCGTCCGCCCTGAATGCCGACAGACATCCCTGCCAGAATTTCACCGGAACAGACATTGACCAGCTTGCCACCTGTTATAACCAGCGTTGCCGCCTGATCGCCACGAGCTGTAGCCACGAGCTCGGGCACACAGTCTGCTAAAGGTTTTCTTTTAAATGTCATATCCATTCCTCCTTCGTTATTCTCCATAATATTATGCAACATATAAATCCTTATATTTCAAGAAAAACGGCTTCAACGTCCCTCACGGGACGAAAGCCGTTTCTGTGCTAAAGTGAGACAGTTCCTTACTGCGGTACTGCCCGATTCCAACTCTTCCATCGGCTAGTGTATTCCACCGATTATCTTATGTTTGCCTCATATACGTCAAGTGCCGCCTGAACGGCAAGGCCGCAGGGTAGTGAAACTCCATGACGCAGCAGAGTGGCTTCGAGTGCGCCTAGCACCCGCAACACGTTATTCTCACGGCAGCTGAAGCCCATTGTACCAATGCGCCAGATTAAACCTTTTAAGGGTCCGAAAGAACTGGCAATTTCTATCCCAAACCGCTCCAACAGCATGGAACGTACCGATTCCCCGTCCACTCCCTCTGGGATGATTACACAGGTGACAACCGTTAGCTTGCAGGAAGGGTCTCCATACAATTCAAGCCCCATCGCCGTTAAGCCGGCTACAAGCGCCTTCTCATTCAGCACATGTCTGGCAAATCTCTCCTCAAGGCCTTCCTCAAGAGTGAGCCGCAAACCTTCCCTCAGCGCATAGAGCATAGAGGTCATCTCTGTATGATGATTCAATCGCAAAGGGCTCCAGTAATCCTGCAGCATACTTAAATCGAAATAATTGCTACGCACAAAAGAAAGCTCTCCCGGTTGAACTTCGCTGGTTCTAAGTCCACGTTCCACCCGTTTGCGGGTTAATAGCTTGGCTTCAGCACGCTCATTATACGTAATCGGTGCCATTCCCGAGGGGACGGATAAGCATTTCTGCGTACCCCCAATAACCGCATCCAACATCCAGGCATCCGTCTCTACAGGAACACCTCCAATCGTGGCTACAGCATCCACAATGAACAAAGCGTCCAACTCACGGCAAGCCCGCCCGATCTCTGCCAGCGGCTGCACACGACCTGTAGAAGTCTCGCCATGGACCATCGCTACCACATTTGGCTTGAAGCTATGCATGGCCGCGATAACCTCACCCGGTTCAAATACACTGCCCCAGGTTTTCTCTATGACGAATACCTCTGCGCCGCAGCGCTCAGCAATCTCATGCAACAGATGTCCAAACCGGCCAAAGATCGGAATCAGCACGCGATCCCCCGGTGCAATAAGGCTGACCATGACCGCTTCGATGCCGGAGCGTGAAGTCCCATCTACGGGATAAGCCCACTGGTTGCCTGTAGCGAACAATTCCCGCAGCATTTCCATCGTTTCGTTCATGATACTAGTAAACTCCGGATCAAATTGTCCCAAGATTGGAAATGACATCGCCCGCAGTACACGCGGATCAACCTCCACCGGTCCTGGGGTCATAATACACCGCAGTGACGGCGACAAATCTTCGTACCGCTTCATGATATCTCTCCCTTTCAATTCTCCAAATAGGCCAAATCATATAAAAGTGCTGTCAGTACATTGAGCCCAGCAGCGAGCTGTTCCGGTGATGAATACTCCTCCGGTGAATGGCTGATGCCATTCCGGCTTGGCACAAATATCATCGCAGTCGGACACCGTGGGGCGAAGAGCTGGGCATCATGCCCTGCACCACTTACCATATTGCAGTATGAACTGCCCTGGCTCTGGCAAATGTCCTCCAATACACCACACAGCCCGAGGTCCATAGGAGCCGGGATTGTATTAAGCCTTGTAGTAATATCTATCTCCAAGCCACGTCTTACAGCAATCCCGTTAAGGGTTGCTAGAATGTAGATGCAAAAGTTCTCCAGTTCAATTGCTTCACTATGGCGAATATCCAAGGTAAACAGAACCTCGCCCGGTATGACATTTGGTGTATTCGGAAATACCTCCAGCCTGCCCGTTGTAGCCACGAGAGGAGCTCCCGTTTCTGCTGCTGAGCGTTCCAGCTCAACCAGCATTTCAGCTACACCGGCAAGT
This sequence comes from Paenibacillus monticola, assembly GCF_009664975.1. Taxonomy (GTDB): domain Bacteria; phylum Bacillota; class Bacilli; order Paenibacillales; family Paenibacillaceae; genus Paenibacillus_AQ; species Paenibacillus_AQ monticola. The sequence goes on along the minus strand of NZ_WJXB01000001.1, from coordinate 775,935 downwards.
GCATCCTGGCGCATTGTCATGGGTGTCGTACCCGCGTGATTTGCGGTACCGCCAACCTTGACTACATAACGTCTTTGTCCGACAATCGCCTGCACAACGCCGATCTCTGTGGAAGTCTTTTCCAGTAAAATCCCCTGTTCAATATGCAGCTCCACAAAAGCACCGATATCATCTCTGACACCCGAACTCCCGTCCGTATCCTTATCAGCATCAACCACTGTGTCGCTTTCCAAGCCGCACTCTGCCATTGCAGTCTTCATCGTTATTCCATCAGCATCGGCGTTATCCTCCGCCTCACTTCCGTTATACATCCCGTTAACATAACCAGAACCCCAGTAAGTAAGCGGAAAACGACTGCCCTCTTCCTCGCAAAAGGATACCACCTCCAGCGACCGCAACGGCTGTCCGAAGGTTCGCTGCAGATAATGAAGCGCGGTCATAGCGGCAGCTATTCCATAACTCCCATCATAATCTCCGCCATTCACAACAGTATCGATATGAGAGCCGGTTAAGATCACCTTTTCCTCTGACTTACTGCCCTTTAGCCGTCCGTACACATTGCCAACCTTGTCAGTCCTAACCTCCAACCCGATCCGGGCCATTCGCTCCTGCAAAAAAGCTTGGGCCTGGCTCCACTCCGGTGTATACAGCAATCTCGTAACCCCTGGTCCCGGAGCGCTGAAGGCTGTCATCTCTTCTAACAGCTTCAACATTTCTATGGTCGGTGCCTGAATTATAGGAGCATTCATACGTTATTTAATCCCTCCCCGTACTTGCAGCCATTGTCCACTATCCGCTGATACCACTCCATCTTCAGCAGTATAGACAACAGTGCCCCGGCAGATTGTAGCAGCCACCTTGCAGGAAAGAGTCATACCCATATAGGGACTATGCTTATGGCGATACTTCAGGTCCTCTGCAGCAAGCGTATATGAATGTTGAGGGTTCAGCAGAACCAAATCTGCATCAAGACCGAGGGCTATGGAGCCCTTGCGATCCTGTAATCCAAAGCGCTTAGCTGGCAACCCAGAGAGCAGTTGTGAAATTAGCGTTATCGGCAGCCCGCGTACGTTCACTCCTTCATGGAACATCAGCTCCAGACTGCTCTGCGCACCGGAAATACCACCCCAGGCTTCAGCAAAAGAGAGCCCATGAGCAACCTTAAGCTCTGTTGGGCAAGGGGAATGGTCCGATGCGATCAGGTCAATTTTGCCTTGGGCCAATACCTCCCATAACTTCTCTTGTTCCTCCACACTTCTCAGTGGCGGTGCGCATTTGGCTACGGGTCCGAGATCTTCCATATGCGTTTCATTTAAGATCAGATAATGGGGACAGGTTTCTGCCGAAACATCTAGCCCGCGTTGCTTGGCATCATAAATCATTCCGATGGCAGCAGCAGTGCTGATATGGACAAAATGGAGCCTGCACCCTGTTCGTTCACTATATAGCAGCGCTCTAGCCACGGCTTCCCATTCCGCTTCAGGCGGACGAGTAGCAGCGAAGTCGCGTGCGCTGTTTAGGCCGTTGCGCAGGGCATCTGCCGACAACGCAGCAGTGATATCCTCACTCTCCGCATGCAGGGCTAGAATGCCACCAAGCGAGGCGATTTTCTTCATCCCCTGATATAGGGTATCATCATCCACCTCACGGAAACGCCCCTCACCCTCACCCCCAGGATTGGACAAAAAAGCCTTAAACCCCGTAACTCCTGCCGCTGACAACTCCTTCAGATCTTCCAGATTACCAGGCACTAGACCGCCCCATAACACATAATCGACAGCAGAGTTTCCGGCTGCAGCTTCTGCTTTGAGGATGAGCGCCGCCTTGTTCACCGTAGGTGGATTCCCATTTAGCGGCATATCCGCATAAGTCGTACAACCACCGGCCGCCAGCGCCGCCGAACCGCTGCGAAAGCCTTCCCAATGCCCAAAATTCGGTTCATTAAAATGAACATGCATATCTATCATACCTGGCAGCACATATAATCCTGTTGCGTCGATGACCTTGGTATCCGGGGAAATATGGAGCTGTTCGCCTAATGCGACGATCTTCCCAGCAATCACTCCCACATCCAAACCCAGCACTTCATCAGGCAGCACTACATTCCCATTCTTGATTACAAGCTCATACATATCCTTCATAGAAGTGGTCATCTCCTTCTTCAAGTATCCTCTAGCTGCCCCGATATGTACTGTACCCTCCGGGAGCAACAAGAAGGGGCACATGGTAATGGTCCGTAACGTTAGTTATTTTAAAACGAATGGGTATTTGTTCGAGAAAAAAAGGAGTTTCAGACTCCATCACATCTTCAGAACTCGTTGCATCCACACCCAATCTTGACTGGATGCTGCGAAAGTAATCGCCAGCCATAAACAATAGTTCATAGCTTCCAGCTTCCATTTGCGCACCTTCCAGCAGTGGTGCATTGAGTCTGCCATCCGCGTTGGTTACTGCTTCAAGCAGGAGTTTTCCCTGTCTGCCCTCAAGCCTCCATAGTTGCAGCACCATACCCGTTGCGGGAAGCCCCTGTGACAAGTCAAGCACATGCGTAGTCAGCCGTCCGCTCATAATAAGGTTCCTCCGTCCATTATCAGATCCCGCAGGCGGAACTTGGTGATTGTGCCGATTTCATCAAGCGCCTGCTCCCATTCCTCCTGTAGCGAACGGTTTACCCTCTTTGATATAGCATTCATAATATCCTCTTTATTTTTACCTCTTACAGCTAAAATGAAAGGGAAATGGAATTTATCCGTGTACTTTTTATTCAAATCATTCAATAGTATGAATTCTTCAGGTAACAGTCGATCTAGTCCGGCTCCCTGTTGCTCCGCCGCAGACAGTGGGGTAACCTGCAGTTTGGTAGCCAGATCCGGGTGGGCCCTCAGCAGTGCTTCAATTTGGCTCTGCTCAGCAGTCCTTGCTATTTCCAACATGGTGCTATGCAATTGGTCCACTGATCGAAAGGGGCTTTGCTGGAAAGCTCTTTCTGCTACCCAGGGCGAATGCTCAAAAATCCCGCCAAGACTCTCCACAAACTCCATCCTGCTCATACTATTAATCTTTTCCAGTGTTAAGGAAAATATAGACATCCCCATATTAACCCACCTTTTCCGAACATATTATTGAAAATATGCAATTATATTCCTGATTATTTAAAGAAAAATCCAGCTTCTTGTATTCAAACATCTATCAGTATCGCTGCCTAAATTCCGTTAGCCTGCCCTGCTTTTAGATGTACGAAATACAATTACTGGATTGTTGAGTTTAAAACCGTTGTTCGCGAATATAAGGTACTCCCAGCGCTTCCGGTGTTCCGGAAGGCTTATTGCGGTTGCGGTAACCAAGGTACATTAATACCAATATAGTTACGATATACGGAATCATTTTGAGGAAATAAGACGGCACCACACTTCCTAACAGTTGGATACGGAAGCCCAGTGAGTCCAAGGCACCGAAGAAATAAGCGCAGAACAAGGCACGCAGTGGATTCCATCTGGCGAAAATAACCAACCCAACCGCGATCCAGCCACGACCCGCAGTAAGCCCTTCATTCCAGGTCGGTGCGTAAGCCAGCACCATATCGGCACCAGCAAGACCAATTAATGCCGCACCAGCTATCACATAACTGTAGCGGATCAACTGTACGCGAATTCCCATAACGTCTGCCGTCGCGGGGCTATCCCCCACCGCCCGCAAATGCAGGCCCCATGACGTACGGTGAATTAGCAGATGCAGTACTAATACTAACAACAGGCTGAACCATGTCAAGTAATCCATATTGCTGAATATTTTACCGATTACAGGAATCGGCTCCAACCAGCTCATGTGCAGCTTAGGCGATGTTCCCGGCAGCGGAATACCACTGATCGGCTTACCCAGATAGGCGCTCAGCCCACTGCCAAACAAGGTCATGGCAAGTCCCGACATCGTCTGGTTCGCTCGGAGCGTGACACATAAGAATGAATGCAGCAGACCCAGAACAGCGGTCACCGCCACCGTGGCCAGTAGAGCGACTATCAGACTACCAGAGCGGATATAGACGATACAAGTGATTACCGCCCCCATTAGCATCAGCCCTTCGGCACCCAACTGGATAATTCCAGCACGTTCATTCAGAATTCCGCCCAGTGTCGCCAGCAACAGCGGCGTTCCTGCGGAAATAGCAGCTATTAATAACTGTGTAGTAAAATCCATGGGTTAAACTCCTTCCTATTAATTCAAACTATGCGTTCCGGCGTATGCGGAAACGGTGAATCATATCGCCGGCAATCAGGAAAAACAGGATGGAGCCCTGCAGCATTTCCGAAATGGACGAAGGCAATCCTATGGTCTGTACACTGAAACCGCCAACGATCAGGCCACCGAACAGGATGGATGTTACGATTAAGCCAACGGGATTCAGTTTGGCGAGCCATGCGACTATAATGGCCGTGTATCCGTAACCCGGCGATATGCCCTGCATTAGCTTATGGGTAACACCAGATACTTCAGCCATTCCAGCTATACCTGCCAATCCACCGCTGATTAGCATTACGATAATAATATGGCGTTTGATATGAATACCTGCATAACGGGCAGCCGTGGGATTGGCTCCAATCAATTTAAGCTCGTAGCCCCACTTGGTAAATTTGATCATCAAATAATAAATAACCACGGCAACAAGACCAAACAACAGACCAATATGCAGTCTCGACGTTCCGAGAACAGGTAGCGACTGGGCATCCGTGAACATCGGGGACCCCGGGAAATTAAAGCCCTTTGGATCTTTCCAGGGTCCAAACACTACATAATCAAGTGCCAACAGAGCCACATAATTCAACATCAGCGAAGTGATCAGCTCATTGACTCCAAAATGCGTCCGTGGAACCGCAGTCAGCAGACCCCAGAACGCCCCAGCGGCAAAACCAAACACCAGCATCAGCGTAATGGCCCAGAATGAAGGCAGATCCGGAAAATAAATCGTTACTGCCGTCGCAGCCATCGCACCCACTGTGAGCTGACCTTCAGCTCCAATGTTCCAGACCGATATTCGGTAGGCCACTGCAATACCAAGACCGCATAGGAGCAAGGGGATCGCTTTAACCATTGTTTCGGTGAAGCCGTAGGCAGTCCCGAAAGCGCCATGGAACATTTTCTGATATACGGTAACTGGACTCATGCCATTCGCAGCAATAAATATGGCACACAGCAGCAAGGCCAGGATTACTGAGAGAATCGGTGTCCACCAAGGGGAGCGAATCCGGCTTGAATCATATTCGAGGCGAAAAGACATCCGTTTAGCGGGTTTAGAGGGAGTCGGCTCAATCACTGCAGCATTGCTTACATCCTTCGGACTCATACTGCACTCCCCTCTCTGCCCTTAATACCAGCCATTAATAAACCAATGGTCTGTCTATCCGCGTCTTCGTGAGTTTCTTCACCAATAATCGAGCCATTATAAATAACCAATATCCGGTCGGAAAGCTGGAGCAGCTCATCCAGATCCTCCGAGATCAGCAGCACACCGCTGCCCGAGCTACGCAGTTCCATCAACAGATCATGAACACCAGCCGTAGCGCCTACGTCCAGACCCTGAGTCGGGTGAACAGCGACCATCAGCTTCGGCCGATGACTAATTTCACGGGCGAACAGCAGCTTTTGCTGGTTACCGCCTGACATCTGCTGCACTGGTGTATCCAGCTCTGCTGTTTTGACGTTGAAGCGTTCGACCAGTTCTTGAGACCATATCCGATTCTTGGCTGCCTTCAGAAATCCGAACCTGGAATGCTCTTCACTGCGGTAGGACTTGAACAACAGGTTATCAACAGAGCCTAGACGTCCAGCTAAACCACTCTTCATCCGGTTCTCTGGCACATGGGAAATACCAGAATCAATTGCGCCCCGTACCGAAGCTGATTTTACCGTATTGCCATCAAACGTAATCTCTCCGTTCTTCCACGTCCTAAGCCCCGTCAACACTTCTGCCAGCTCCTTCTGCCCATTGCCAGCTACACCGGCTACACCTACAATTTCTCCATTGCGTACAGTCAGAGACAAGCCATCCAGAGCCTTGCGGCCATGATCGGCGAATACATCAAGGTCCTTCACAACAAGCAGTGTTTCACCTTCCGTGATCTCCCGCTCCTGCCGGGTGATCGTTACTTCTCTACCCACCATAAGGCGGGCCAACTCCAGCTCATCGGTATCTGCTGTTGTTAGTGTGGCGATCATTTTCCCTTTGCGCATGACGGAAATACGGTCTGAAGAGGCCATGACCTCTTTCATTTTATGGGTGGTCATGATCACAGTCTTACCTTCACGCTTCATTACCTGTAGTGTTTCGAATAGCTGTTCCGCCTCGCCTGGAGTTAGAACAGAGGTCGGTTCATCCAAAATAATAATATCAGCGCCGCGGTACAACGTCTTCACAATTTCCACACGCTGCTGTTCTCCTACAGATAATTGCCAGATAGGACGATCTACCGGGAATTTCAGCCCAAAACGCTCTGCCAGCGCCTCAATCTCTTGATGTTTGTTCTTGATCCATTTGCTTCCGCGCCAGAAAGACGACTTTTCGCCAAGCACGATATTTTCCGCTGCCGTGAGACTTTGCACCAGTCTGAAGTTCTGAAACACCATGCCAACGCCGAGCTGTGCCGCATCCTTGGGGGAACGGATTTTGGCAATTTTACCGTGAATGAGAATTTCTCCTTCATCTGCTCTGTATACGCCTGACAGCATGCTCATGACCGTGCTCTTACCTGCACCGTTCTCACCAAGCAGCGCGTGGATCTCACCCGCATTTGCCGAAAAGTCGACTTGATCGCTTGCCGTCACTGAACCGAATTTCTTCACAATCCCTTGCAGTTCAACCGAATGTTCCTGCATCAATGAACGCCTCCTTTCCCACTCTAGTTGTAGTACGGGTGGGGAAGATCCCTCACAAACAGGAACCCGCCCCACCCGTAGGTGTGCATGAATATATGATTTGGAACGATTATTGCGGGATGGTTCCTTCTACGCCCTTGACAAGCCAGTTCATCGCAAGCACTTCTTCAAGTGTCAGCTTTTGGCCTTCTTGAACCTTAACATTGCCTGCAATGTCAGAGATTGGACCTGTGAAGACATCGAGATCGCCACTGATAATTTTGGCTTTGGCATCCTCTACCAACTTCTTCACATCATCCGGAACCTTGTTACCAAAAGGAGCAAGCTCGATCATCCCGTCAATCATATCTCCGGAATACTGTTCGCTCTTCCATGTTCCATCCATTACAGATTGCACAGCTTTCACGTAATAAGGGCCCCAATTCCATACTGGGTTAGTCAAGTAATTGTCTGGAGCGTATTTGCTCATGTCAGAGTCATTACCCCCAGCAAAAGCACCACGTTCTGCAGCAGCCTGCAGAGTAGCAGGTGAATCCTGATAGGCCAGAAGCACGTCTGCGCCTTTATCCAGCAAGCTGATTGCTGCCTGACGCTCTGTCGTTGGATCATACCAGGTATTTGTCCATACTACGCTGACTTTAACGTCAGGATTAACGCTTTGTGCACCAAGTGTATAAGCGTTAAGATTATAAATAACCTCGCTGATTGGAAAAGCTCCAACATAACCGAGCTGATTGTTCTTAGTCATTTTACCTGCAGCAATACCGGTTAAGTAACTGGCTTCATAGTTCTTACCGAAATAAGTACCCATGTTTTCAGAAGTTTTGTAACCGGAAGCATGCAAGAATTTCACATTTGGAAACTTCTTGGCTACATTAAGTGTATAGTCCATATATCCAAAGCTTGTTGTAAATACGATATCGTGGGATTGTGCAAGCTCCGTGATCATGCGTTCAGCATCGGCACTTTCCGGAACGTTCTCTACGAAGTCTGCTTTAATGCCAAGCTCCTTCTCCATATACAGTCGGCCTTGATCATGCTGATACGTATAACCGCCGTCACCTGGAGGACCGATATAGACAAAAGCAACGGTTGGCTTCTTAGCCGCTGGCTCAGTTGTTGCTGCCGGCGCCTCTGTTGCTGTTCCTGCATTTGCTGCAGGCGCTTCGGTCGCATTAGCATTAGACGCAGCGTTATTATTACCGCCACAACCTGCTAGAACCACCGCCAATAGGAATATTAATACGAAACTGAAAGAAAATACCCGACCCCTTTGTATCATAATTCTCCTCCTCCAATGCAATCTCTCATAATGGCTACAGCCAATAATGTATCTCTACTATACTTATGCATAGTCGCTACGTAAATTTATATAACATACGTTTGTATCATACTATAAAAAAAATCACTTTTCTTGTGCTTTATGCACGAAAGACGGCGAAAAACTACTTAAAATATGTGATATTTTATAACATTAATCTGGAAATCTAGAGGATCTACCCTATTTCCAGTTCCTCAGATTCCCTTCTTCACAAGTTTCACTGAATTGCCGTTGCAGGTCAGCATCCATAAAAGAGTGATTAGAATTCGCCTCCAGAGTAATCCCTTTGTAATCAGGCGAATGCAGAATTCCAACTGCTCCATTATCCCCATCCAATCCCTGAAGCACAGGAAACAGAGCACTGGAGAACAATGTTGGGGGCATGCCTGAACCTTGATTTGAACTTGCTACAAAATCCAGCTCCGGTGAATGTTCAAACGTTTCTATTAATTGATTCACTAAAGACGTGGTAATAAAAGGCTGATCTGCTCGCACTACAACAACTCCATCTGGCTGCATAGGCAGTACCGCATTAAGTCCACAGCGCAGCGAGAAAGACAATCCCAAGTGCGCAGTTAGACAAGTTTCAATACGTCTAGCCCCCATATCGCTCGCAGTAGGAGGAAGCCATGCCAGTGTATCATCGGCCCGCACTACAACAATCAGTGGTTCCAAATTACAACGATCCAGTTCACTAAGGATGACGCTTCTGAGAGAAGCCTCCTGCGACAGCTGGAGAGAGACCTTCGACTCTCTCGTCCGCCTGTTCTGCCCTGCCGCCAGGTATATTCCTGCTATTTTCATCTTTCCCCCTCCTTTTTATAACCTTATGTGATCCGCCCTTCTAACTCAGATCATTCCGGCGATTTTTCAGCCCCGTCCCAGCATTCTGCGGAACATAAACACTAACTTCAATCTCATTAAGTCACTTATTTTTTTGAAATCGACATCCAGCAATTCGCTGAGCTTCTCAATCCGGTAGGTAGCTGTATTACGATGGATAAACAGCTTTTTGGCGGTCTCATTCACATGACCGTCGTTCTCCAGATAGACTTCCAGCGTGTGCAGCATTTCTTTTACATACTCCGGCTCCCGGCTAAGCAAACCCCGCAGACTTCCATTGATGTATTTCTCCATCACTTCCGAAGGCAGTTGACCCAGAAGTAGGTCAAGTTCAAGCTGCCGATAATGGACAACATTCCCGTGCCCACCCCACTTTTGGACCATTTCCATACATTCTTTGACCTCAGCAAAAGCTTCCTTCAGACCTTCAGGCTTTGTCTTGCAGCTACTGACCGCCGCCCGCGGAACATACCCATTATCAAACTTCAGGTTATGAAGACAAGCATTTATCAGTTCCCGAAACTGTTCTGGACTATGCCGATCTCCAGGGTATAGCGACAAGAGGCCTTCATCGACAATAACATGTATCGCCTTCATCTCCAGCAATACAGGATGTTCGATATACTCTTCCTTTAATCTAAGCAGCTCACTTTGGCGTGCTTCTCCGGTAGCAATCGTATCGGTCAGCACAAACTGAAAGGGTGATAATAGCAACTCAACCTCCAGCTTGACTGCCGCCTCTGCCAATTCCCCGCAGGACATACCACCGTTCAGACAACGCCGCAGCAATCCACTGAATTCACGATGCTCTGCCTGCTCAAAATAATCCTCATACCCGGATTGAATATGAAATGATATAAGCTCGGCACCTTGAACGAACAGGCTTTCTTCTACTGGGAGCAGCAATGGATCAATAGAACAATAGATTAGATAACCGGAGCATTCATCCCCCTGTAGAAACGGTATGCGAAAACCCGGCTTGTCGCCAATACGAAAGCGCTGATTCCGCTTCTGCCAAGGCCAGCCTTCCAGCAACTGTGGCTCCGTATACTCAGAATTATTATAGACAACGCCACCCCTGGCGCTAATTATAGCAAGCGGATGTTCGATCACCTCAGACACGGATTCAAACAACGGACGGTTCCGGCCAGAACGCAGGGCGAACCGCATCAGCTTTCTCTGTTTCTCCATAATGCTCTGCAGAACATTTGTGCTGCGCGCATGCTCAGCACGGAACAGACCATTCATCTGATCGGAAAAGGTAAACTGGAAGGGCAGCTCGATCAAAGGGAAATTCAGCATTTCCGCCTCGGCAATCAGCTTCTCCGGCACAGCATCCCAAAAGCGTCCCAGTTTGATGCCTAGACCCGCGGACCCTCTTCGATTCAGTGTCTGTAACAGAGCTGACGCATCTTCCAAATTATCTTTAATCAAATACGCTGTCGTAAGCAGCATTTCTCCTTCCTTGATCCAATCTGAAATGTCGGGAGCATCCATCACATTAATCGACTTGATAATCCGGTGTTTCCCTTTGGATCCGGCAATAAGTTTTGCTTCGGATAAAGGATAAATGGACAACGCTTCTTCAACTGTAAGATGCATGCCACCCCTCCTTATATAAAATCATTTTCAATTATACGATCCACAATGTTACTTTATGTAACATTATAGAGAAAATGAATCCTATTGAAAAGAGAAAGTTGAAATTATCACTAAATTATGTTAGATAATATTACGTATGACACACAATATTAGAATATTCCCTTTGGTAAGTTGATATTTATTCACGCAAAAAAACTCCCAAGCCCACTAAAATAGCGGTTCCGGAAGTTCTATTGAAGTTTTCTTTTAGATTATTGCCAGATATTATTAACCCAGGACAACAATCGCAGATCCTGACCATGTCCTCCAATCACAGAGAGTCCCAGCGGCAGACCGCAATCCGAGATCACCGGCAGTGTGATCTGTGGTAGATCCGCCAACCCTGCGATGCAGCTGAGCATCATCGCTCCGCTGCGGTTCTGCTCGAGCTGCTGCAAATCTCCACCGAGCAGCGGTGCAGGCCCGGGTACAGTCGGAATCACGAGACAGTTCTCCTCCCCAAGCAGTAGCCTCAGCCTCGCTGATATAGTCTGGCGTATCGTCTGCGCCAGACTATGATCCTTTCCCGACAGGCTACCCGCCCAAGCGAAGCGAGCGGCAATATCCGGCCCGAAGGTGGGCTTCATCTTCTCAATCCAGGCACCATGAGTCGCCCATATTTCATCGCCTTGCAGCTCTCGGAAGATATCCATCCAGCTCCTAAGTCCTTCTGTCGCTATTTCCATTTCGCTTGTGCTGTCTGCTCCAGCCTGGAGTTGCCGCAGACTCTCCATTAATCCTCTTGCACTTTCCTGCTCAGCAAGTGCCCAACAATCCGTAGCAACATAAACCTTCGCCATCGTGCTCTTCCTTTTTTCTTCTGAACCTAGCAACACTGTGCCTACCTTCTGCAGAACATTAACACTATCTGCTATCCAACCCACCGTATCAAAGCTCGGAGCGAGCGGGATCACCCCATCCATCGCTACTACTCCATGTGTTGGACGAAAGCCGTATACTCCGCAATAGGCTGAGGGAACACGAGTGGAACCCCCGGTATCTGTACCTAGAGCGAAATCCACGCTCCCAGCGGCTACGGCCACTGCCGAACCGCTGGAGGAGCCGCCGGGTATACGGTCCAGTGCGCGGGGATTTACCGGTGTGCCATAATGATAGTTCTCGCCTCCGAGGCTGTACATCAGTTCATCTGTATGTGTAGCTCCCTTCAAGGATGCTCCTGACAACAGCAACTTCCGTACCGCAGTAGCATGGTTTGATGACGGTTCATGGCTGCGCAACCAGTCTGGATTACCGGCAGAAGAGCTGTGACCAGCAACTGCGAATACATCTTTTACCGCGAAGATCAGTCCATCCAGTGTCCCGTGTCCGAGCTTCGAAACCGCAAGCTCTGGTGCAATATAAGCACCATACCGATTGTTCATAAGCCTCTGTTCCCCTCCATATCTCCCGTAAGCCCGGGGACCCGTCCTTTTGTATCTCTCCATCATACCTACCATCCAATCGCCGCCCCGTCACAACGCGGGTCAGTTCCACCGCTGCGGTAACCGTTGCTATCAATGGAGATGACATGGGCGTGGCCGACTATCCCATCATATTCGTCTACCTCACGTACCAGATGTCCAGCTTCCGTAAGCTCTGAAAGCACCTCGTCAGCTACCCTACTTTCTACCTTTAGCTCTTGCGTAGGCTCGCCCCAGGTTCTGCCCCACACAAATCGCGGTTCATCCACAGCTGCTTGCGGGTTCATGCCATAATGCAGCATCCGTGTAAGCAGCAAAGTTTGGGTCTGTGGCTGTCCTTCGCCACCTTGAGTGCCGTATAGAATAGCAGGCTTGCCATCCCGGCACGCCATGGCAGGCATCAGTGTATGGAAGCTGCGCTTGTGCGGCTCCAACGTATTGATAGATCCAGGATCAAGCGAGAAGAATGACCCTCTATTCTGCAGCAGGATTCCCGTATCTCCTGCCACGACTCCTGATCCGAATTCAAAATACAGGCTCTGGATAAAAGAGACCGAATTTCCCTCCGCATCCACCACTGCCGCATAAGCCGTATCCCGGCCAATCGGCTCACTGCTTAGGTTTGCCGCTTTTTTCAGCGAAATTGTAGCAGCCAGCTCAGCTGCATAGCTCTTATCCAGCAAATGATCCAGCGGAATGTGGCTGAACTCCGGATCGGTAAGCACCTTATCTCGATCGCGAAAGCTTAGCTTCAGCGCCTCAATCAGCAGATGATAGTATTCATAGGAACCATGCTTGATTGCACCAAAATTGAAGTTTTCCAGTATATTCAGGCTCATCAACCCGGCAAACCCCTGCGAATTCGGGGGGACTTGATAAACCGTATGACCATGATATTCCGTTGAGATTGGCTCAGCCCAGTTTCCCTGGTGATCCGCGAAATCATCCCGTGTAAGATACCCGCCCGCAGCCAGCATATAATCACAAATATCCTCCGCGATCTTGCCCTTATAAAATACATCCCTGCCACCGGCCGCCAGGCTCCGCAGCGTTGCCGCCAGCTGCCTCTGGACAAATCGGTCTCCCGTCGCTGGAATTACTCCACCCGGAATGTAGATCGCAGACGCTTCCACTGACAGTGCAGCACCTGCGAGAAGCGTATTGTTCCGTTGGTCCGGCGATAGTGGAAAACCTTCGGAAGCGTAGCTGATCGCTGGCTCCAGCACCTCTGCCCAGCTGAGGCGACCATATTGATGCAGCATAGCCTCCCAGCTGTCCACCATCCCAGGCACCGTAATGGCGCTCTTGATTCCCCGTCTTGGGATAGAGGATTCACCAGCATAACGGCCTCTGTTGACTCCATAGCCTGAGCGTCCACTGCCATTGTAAGCCCGGACACGCCCTTCAACGGCGCTATAGGTTAACCAGAAGGAGTCGCCTCCAAGCCCAGTCATATGCGGATACACAACAGCCAGTGTGGCACTGACAGCTACCGCTGCATCAAAGGCATTACCCCCTAGCTGCAAAATGCGGGCACCTGCTGCAGAAGCTAAATAATGGGGGCTGACTACCATTGTCTTCGTGCCTATTACAGGTCTCTTCGTCATGCTTCCCATCCCCCTCTAAACATGTCGCCTAGTTAGTGCTATTTAACATTACATGAAATTCATCTGTCAATCGGTTAGGAAAGAACGTAAATTCTAGCAGCGCTTTTTGTGATCCATGCACAAAGATTACGTTCTATGTATTGTAATTGCTAGTTAGAATCATACGATTTGTATAGAATAGCTCTAAAGTAGGGGAGGTCTCACATGAAATCGATTCATAATGATTATGTAGAATTAACAGTGGCTATGTTCAGAACCGGGATACTCGGCTACGGTGGAGGACCCTCCGTAATTCCTCTGATCCGACATGATGCCGTTACCCGTTACAACTGGTTAAATGATGATGAATTTGGCGATACACTGGCGATAGCCAATGCACTTCCGGGCCCTATCGCTACCAAAATGGCCGCTTACTTAGGCTATAAACTCCGGGGTGTAAGGGGCGCTATCCTGTCTGTCCTGGCCCATATCCTGCCCAGTTGTATTGCAATGATCGCATTGCTGTCAGCTGTCAATTATTTAAGTGGCTCTAAAGTGGTGGCCGGGATGATTGCGGGGGTATCTCCTGTAATCGCGGTGATGCTTGGATTGATGGCTTACGAATTTGCGCAAAAAGCCTATAAAGGCTTGGGGAAGATTATGGGCGTAGCCTTATTCCTGCTGGCCTTGCTCTTACTTGAAGTGCTGCACGTGCATCCGGCAATTGTCATTCTGCTCTATCTCGCTTACGGAACGGTCCATTTTCGAATACTCGCCAGGAAGAATCAAGGAGGGACACCCTAGATGGAATGGCTAAAACTGATTTACGGATTTTTTATGGCTAATCTGCTAGGTTATGGTGGCGGACCTTCCTCCATTCCTCTGATGTATCAGGAAATCGTTCCACATTATGGTTGGCTCACCAATGAGCAATTCTCCAATATGCTGGCACTGGGCAACGCCCTGCCCGGTCCGATCGCTACCAAAATCGCCACTTATGTGGGCTATGATGTTTATGGTTGGATCGGGCTGGTCGTCGCTTTGTTGGCTACCATCGTTCCTTCCGCCACGGCGCTTATCATCCTGCTTGAGGTGATGCAGAAATACAAGCAATCGCCTGTAGTTAAGGGAATGACATTGCTGGTACAACCCGTTATTGCCGTGATGATGGCTGTGCTAACTTGGAAAATGGCCAAGGGTCCCGCGGACTCCATCGGAATTTGGCAGACCCTGATTATCGCTGCGATTGCTTTTTGGGCCATGAAGCATCTCAAGCTTCACCCTGCCATAGTGATCCTTGCTGCTTTTGCCTATGGCGGGCTTGTGCTCCGTTATACTGTATAATTATTTCAATATATAATGCGATAGCACAGCCTGTACCTCATAGATATTCACAGATTTGTTGAACGTCTTCTTTACCGGCACTGCACTGCTGGAAATATAGAGACATAACTCTGCATCCAGGTCAAAGTGCCCGGCAGTCTCGACTGAATAGTGCGAGATACTTTTGTAAGGGATGGAATGATACTCCGTCTTCTTCCCGGTTATTCCTTGTTTATCTACTAGAATAAGCCGCTTATCCGTAAAAATAAACATATCTCTAATCAGCTTATAAGCTCGTTCAATCTTCTCCTGAGGGGCAAGAATCTGTGCATATTCCTGTTGTACAGCAGCAATATCCACCTGAGAAGCGTTACCGAGCAACCCGTCAAAAAGTGCCATAAGTTATCCTCTTTTCGTATAATAGATTTAGCGGGTTGTCCTCCGCCATAGAACCATATTATTGTAATAATATTAGAATATGCAATGAAAATCATCATTATTTACACAAGGAACTAAGCCATTTCCAGCTTTGCCCCTTGCTTATTCTGTAATAATTGAATAATATGAATATAAATTTACTAAGAAGGAGGTGTGGAGGAATGGATCATAATTGGACCAACAGTGTTATTAGCCGGCTGCCTATTGCTATGGCTGGCATCGTTCATGTAAATGGCGTTAACGGGAGAAATCTGTCCATTTTCAAGAACCCAATAATACTAAACAATTGTGAAATGCCTTTCCTGCCTTCACCTCGACGGATCTAATAACCGGAGAATGATCAGGCCGTGGGGAAATTTCCCTACGGTCTTTTTTATATTCAATTACGGGATAGAGCAATATTTCTACTATGAGGAACAGTCAGCGGTGAAAGGGTATTCCTAAAGGAGAATCCTAATGATTATTCAATGTCAAAATGTACAAAAATACCACGGAGCCCAGCTCGTACTGAACGATATTACCTTCGATATTCGCCAAGGCGAAAAAATCGGTCTCATCGGCCGCAACGGCTGCGGCAAAACTACCCTCTTCCATCTGCTGAATGGGGAAGAACGACCTGATCAAGGACAAATCTCGCTACGCCGGGGTAGTGTAATCGGACTGCTGTCGCAGATCCAGGAGGTTAGTGGGCAAGAAACTGTATATAGTGTCTTACAGCGTAGCTTCGCTGAACCCCTGCAATGGCAAAGCCGTCTGCGGGAGCTAGAGCAAGAAATGTCCGTCTCGAATGTGGAAAATGACCAACAAATCTGGAACAAGCTATTGCAGGAATACGGCAGCCTACAGGATAAATTCGAAACTGCCGGAGGTTATGAGATTGAATCCTCCATCCAGCGTATATCTGCAGGTCTCGGGATTGGAAGCGGGCAGTACGGCCGCAGCTTCGCCTCCCTCTCCGGCGGTGAGAAGACGAAAGTAGGACTTGCAGAGCTGCTGCTGCGCAAGCCAGATGTCCTACTGTTGGATGAACCAACCAATCATCTCGATATGAACGCTATCGAATGGCTGGAGCAATTTCTGCAGAGCTATGAGGGTACCGTGCTGGCCATCTCCCATGACCGCTACTTTCTGGATGCAGTAGTCAAAAAAATCATCGAGATTGAAGACGGAGAGGCTATTACTTTTCATACGAATTACAGCGGTTATCAAGTCGAGAAGGAAACCCGGTTGCTGCTGCAGTTCGCTGACTATCAAGAGCAGCAGAAGAAAATTAAGCAAATGCAGGAGAGCATCAAACGGCTGATTGAATGGGGAAACCGTTCCAATCCGCCCAACCCATCCTTCCATCGCCGAGCCGCATCGATGCAGAAGGCACTAGACCGGATGGTCAAGGTCAAGCGTCCTATTCTGGAGCGCAAATCCATGGATTTGCAGCTGGAGCAGAAGGACCGTTCCGGCAATCAGGCTGTTATATTAGATCGAATTGCTAAATCTTATGGTGATCGTTGCCTGTTTCAGGGAGCTAGTGAAGTGCTGCGATACGGGGAGACAACTGCGCTCATTGGCGGAAACGGTGCTGGCAAGAGTACACTGCTGCGCATTATTCTTGGTCAGGAAACTCCGGACAATGGGACCTGCACACTTGGTTCACGAGCCGTCATTGGTTATCTCGCTCAAGAAGCTGTTCCGGACGATAGCGGACAATCCGTATTGCGCTATTTCCGCGAGGAAGCAGGACTTGAAGAGGGTGAAGCCCGGGGACAGCTAGCTCGGTTTCTCTTCTATGGCAGTGATGTATTCAAAGATATTACGAATCTCTCCGGTGGAGAATGGACCCGGCTGCGCTTTGCAATATTGATGCATCGCCGCCCAAATCTGCTGATCCTTGATGAGCCGACTAACCATTTGGATATTGATTCTCGAGAGGCGCTTGAGGAAGCATTGGAGGATTTCCCCGGCACCGTGCTGGCTGTGTCCCATGACCGTTATTTCATTAATCGTCTTTTCCATAAGCTCTGGTCCATTGAAGAAGGTAAGTTTACCGCGTTCTCTGGGAATTATGAGTATTATAAGGAAAAACAAGCAGAGAAAGCTGCAGCTTCCGAATATCTAAAAGAAGCTGGATATAGCAAGACTGCTTCTCAGTCGGCGAGTCAACTTATAGCTCAGGCCGATAACTCTGCACGTAGGGAGCGAGCACAGAGAAGTAGTTCTGCACGAGCCTCTTCCCCTGCATCCCGCAAGTCACGCTCCCAGACCTCTTGGGAGCAGGATATCGCAGAAGCCGAGCAGCTTCTGGGAATGATTGATGCTAATATGCTTGATCCCCTAATTAGCAGCGATGCTGAAGGGCTGATCCAACTTCAGCAGCAGCGCGATGCGGCGCAGGCAAAGCTTGATGAGCTTTACACAAGCTGGTTAATCGCCAGCGAGAATGAGGAATGAAGGTGAAATAACGCAAAAGCTGCTTCTTCTATACGAAGAGGCAGCTTTATTTTATAATTCTGTTCATAATTTATAGTATTATTCGGTAGTTTAGCGCCAAATACCCATAACCCAACCTATTAACGAGATCCATAAGGGAATGCTGATTAAGATGCCCCATACCAGCCCAGTGGCAATATTGCCCTCTGCAGGACGCACTACACCTTCCTTTTGTAATGGAAGTCTCAACTCTTCTTGTTCCATGCGATCCCCTCCTAAAATATGTATCGACACTTTAGAGGAAAAAATGTAGACCGCCTGACCCAAAAAAAATAGAAATTAATATTTTTTTAGATATAAAGGCTCAGCGGTTATTGATGTAAGTGCTTTCGTTTTACTATTTAACCATATTCTGTATCAATAGAAACAATTCACTTAGAGAAGTCATATATTATATGTACTATCTCTAGTCCAATATAACCGATTTATCAGGATTGTGTAAATAGTGAAACATTGTAAGTAATTGCTCCTTCGTGTTTCGCTCCTCCGAAAGCTCAGGCAGTTCATCCTCTGCAAAAAAAGAAACTGCGCTCGTCTCCACACCTTCCATAGCCGCTCCACCCACAATCCGGCATAGAATGAAGAGCTTGTAGATATGATAGGGCTCTGGAGGATGATTATGGAATTTCTTATCTAGCAAGGCGAGCAGGCGAATAGCCTCCGTCTGAAACCCGGATTCCTCGGTAATTTCCTTTACGACCACCTCACTCGGCGAAAGCCCGATATCCCCCCAGCCACCCGGGAGCGCCCATTTTCCATCTAATTTCTCACGTACCAACAGAATCTTGTCACCCTGAAAAACAACTCCGCGAACGTCTACCTTAGGAGTGGCATAACCCTCTTCACCTGCAAAAGCTAGTCTGATTTTCTCCTTGCTTTCAAACGTATAATTCGCCAGGATATCCACACTCAGCTCGCGCAAAGCCTGGTAACGCTCTATATCATATACATCCTTGGCATAGGCAAGCCCAGTCTGCGCAATCGCCTGAATCTCTTTGGCCCAAGATAACCATTTCTGCTCCATAACTGCACCCCTCTATTAAATATCCTAAGGTCTACTGGCAAAGCATTAAATGACGTGAGAATAAGCCTTTCTTGGCCACACAGCGGTCAATAATCGTAAATCCCGCTTCTGCAATCATCTCATCTATAGCTTCAATCGCCACAATTACAATCCGATCCGTAATCCGGCGGGCATTAACTAGAATAGAGAGCTGCTCCTCAGGTGTAATTCGGGAGTATAAATTATAGGGCATATCCACAATTGCTGCGTCATAATGCTCCGTGATGTCGGCAATATCACCAAGCGTTACCTCGGCTGTGAACCCAAAATGCTCGATATTCGTCCGCGCCCCGGCGGCAATCTGTGGATTGATATCACGACCCACTATATCCATCTCCATCGAAAGCGCTTCTACCATCACTGTCCCAATTCCGCAGCAGGGATCAATAGCCCGAATACCCATTGCCCGGGGAATGGCAATATTGGCGGCAGCCCGCGCAACACGTGTACTAAGTGCGATGGAGTAGCTGCGCGGTTTTTTCATATGTCTGAACCAGGTCGCCTTATTCTTGTGATAAGCTCCGAAGTACCAACGGCCACCCAGCGTTACAATACCATAGACAAGCTGCGGATGGTTCACATCAGCAGCCCCTTCGATATGCAGGCCAATTTCCCGCTCAATCACTCTGCGCTCATCATATTCTATTTTATCTGCAGGGCTCAGGTCATTTGTCTTCACAAAAATAGCCTTGAACGTCATGCCGTTCACTTCCACCTGCTCCACTTGCGTATAAATCTCGGACAGGTTATCTCCTGTATACCACACGTCAATCCGTTCCTTGATAAAGGGGCTGCGGCTGACATCTATCTCTTGCTCACTAATAAAAATGGAAGACGAGACCTCCTGACCAAACAGACAACGCAGCTCCATCTGACATAAAGATACTTCATCCGCCGAACAGGCGTAGGTATATATAAATGCGGGTTTTATAACTTCAGTAAGCAATTTGATCTCATCCTTATCCTTGTAAAATGTTCTATGCTGCTGCCCTTTATTCCGTTCCTACCGGTTCATGCTTACTATCATAGCCGGTACGCGCTTCAGCGATTGCTGCTCGATTTCCGTTAACCCACTCAACCAGCGCCTGTAGCGGATGAAGCAGAGATTCCCCGAGTGCTGTGAGGCCATATTCGACGGTTAATGGCACTGTCGGTGTCGCTTTACGCCAGACTAACCCGTCCCGCTCCAAATGGCGAAGGGTCTGGGTCAGCATACGTTGTGAAATACCACCCGAACGGCGTTGCAGCTCCTTAAAGCGTAAACTCTTCACACCCAGATTCACAATAATAAGCACGCTCCACTTATCCCCAACCCTATCCAGAATCTGGCGGGTGATTGTACAATCCTCAAGAATTGACAGCTGCCCGTACGATTGTTCTAAAGTTTTGTCCAAATGAGGTTACCTCCAAGTAACTTGAGCATGTAATAGTGCCTTCTTGCTGCTTTAGTTCACTGTAGTCTATCATGGTTACTGATCGTAATCAACAACCTGAAGGGAACTGATAAATAATGAAAACTCTTGTAATTGTAGGGGCTGGCCCAGGTCTAGGACTCTCCATCGCCAAAAAATTTGGTGCGAACGGCTTTCAGGTCGCTTTAATCTCCCGTAATGCAGAGAAATTAAATATTCTGGTGGAGGAGCTACAGGGTCTGAATATTGAAGCCGCTGCCTTTCCAGCCGACTTGTACAATAAAGAAGCAGTGGTTGCTGCCTTTCATGCGATTAAAGAGAAATATGGCTTTATCGATGTGCTTGAATTCAGCCCGACCAGTGGGAATTACCCGCCCACTCCCGCCTCACAAGTCACTGAAGAGCATGCCCTGGACGCTTTTCAAGGTCTGGTTGTAGCGGCTATCAGAAGCGTCGAGCAAGTATTACCAGAGATGTTGGAACAGAATAGTGGAGCTATTTTATTCACAACCGGCCTTTCCTCCATTTATCCCATACCCATGATGGGCAATATTGGTATTGCACTCAGCGGATTAAGAAACTATGCCCACAACCTGCATAGCGATCTAGCTCCAAAAGGCATCTATATCGGCCATCTGGCCCTGGGAGTATTCATCAAACCAGGTACCTCGACAGATCCGGGACTCATTGCTGATGTTTGGTATGACATGTACTTGAGCAAGAGTACACTTGAGGGTACCTTTCCAGCCGGAGTAACACCGCAAACAATCGTGTGGTAAAGCTCCTTCGCTAATCATTTTGATCCATAGTGAGTTCTCCAGTATAATGGTGCGTATAGATTGCTAAATTGCTTTAGCAAAACTCCAAGGAGGTACATACTCACTATGTCATATGAAACTTATTTTCAGGAGCAACGGGAAGCACAATTAGAGGAACTGAAACAATGGCTCACTATTCCCAGTATTTCTGCCTTGTCCGCTCACAAGGATGATATCCAAGGAGCAGCGCATTGGCTGCTGGACACTCTGAAGCGTGCCGGTCTGGAGAACATTGAACTTTATCCGACAGCGGGACATCCCGTAATATATGCCGATTATCTTCATGCTCCAGGAAAACCGACCATTCTAGTCTATGGCCACTATGATGTACAGCCAGTTGACCCATTGAATCTGTGGACGACTCCACCCTTCGAACCAGAAATACGTGATGGCAAGCTCTACGCGCGTGGAGCAACAGATGATAAGGGACAGGTATTCCTGCATATCAAGGCTATCGAAGCGATTCTGAAACAGGAAGGCACACTCCCGGTCAACATCAAGCTATGTATTGAAGGCGAGGAAGAGATCGGCAGTGTGAATCTGCCCCCATTCCTGGAAGCTCACAAGGAGCAACTGGCTGCAGATGCAGTACTTGTCTCGGATACTTCTCTGCTGGAGCGCGGCCGCCCGGCCATCTGTACCGGTCTGCGCGGACTATGTTCCCTTGAAGTAAGCATAAATACCGCTTTAACTGACCTTCACTCCGGATCTTACGGCGGTGGAGTTCCGAATGCACTGCATGCACTTGTTTCTCTGTTAGCTTCCTTACATGACGACAAGGGCCGTGTAGCGGTAGAAGGCTTCTATGAGGGTGTACCTGAACTGTCTCCACTGCTGCGCGAAGAATTTTTGAAGCAAGGCGTAAATGAAGAGAATATTCGTAAGAGCTTGGGACTTGGTGCTTTATACGGAGAAGAAGGCTATTCCTTCGTAGAACGCGTTGGTGCACGTCCAACACTGGAGCTAAATGGTGTATATGGCGGATTCCAAGGTGAAGGCAGCAAGACTGTTATCCCGAAGGAAGCACACGCTAAGATTACCTGCCGTTTGGTTGGAGATCAAGACCCACAGCATACTCTTGATGTTATCGAAGCTCATCTGAAAGCTAATGTTCAAGCCGGAGTACAACTGCATGTTAAACAGATGGAGAAAGCACGCGCCTTCAACATTGACCCGTCGAATCCAATTTTACAGACTGCGGCTGATGCTTACGGTAAAGTATATGGCTCTCGTGCCCTCTTCACTAAAGACGGTGGCTCCATTCCGATTATGGAAAGCTTTTCCCGCGTTCTGAAAGCACCGGTTGTTCTGATGGGCTTTGGCCTTAATGACGAGAACCTGCATGCCCCGGATGAACACTTCAACCTGGAGAATTTCGATAAGGGATTACTTACCATTGTTGAGTTTCTAAAAACCGTGTAGGAAGCTTTCGTAGAATTAGGTTGTACAATAATAGCCAGGCATCCCAGTATTTCTGGGCAGCCTGGCTTATTTTCGAAAATCATGGAGGGGGGACATCACTTGTTACAGTTAAATAATAATGAAATTTTGCTGACCAAAAGGCAGGCAACCTATTATTTAAGCATGAGTTATCGGGTTTTCGGCGACTTGCATGTGACCAATCAACGCACTATTTTTGCACCTAAATGGCTTCGCAACAAGAAAGGGGACTATATTGAAGTCCTGAATAATGAAATTAAAAATGTTGAGACCTTCAACTCTTTTCGTTATGTGCCCGATGGATTAAAAATAACTTTACATTCTAATCAGGAATATAAGTTTAAGCTGTTCGACAGAGAGCATATTCTAGAAAAATATAGAATTAACATTGTTGCTACACTCCAAAAATAAACAAAGAAAAAACCCTTGCATCACAAGGGTCTCAACACATTATAAAGGATAAGCGGGTGATGGGAATCGAACCCACGCTATCAGCTTGGAAGGCTGATACGGGGGTTTGTAAGCACCTATAGAATCTATTCAAATCCGCTCTACAAAAGGGATTTTGAAAATATCATCTATTATAATTCAGCAACCATAATCATATTGGTACGAATATAAATGCCCCATTTTCGCCCCATCTTGCCCCATAAGAAGAGCCGTCCAGGATTACTCCTGAGGCGGCTCTTCTTCATACTCAATCAGTTGTGAAATCTCATTCAGCTTAAAAAAACTCATAAGCTTGTCCAAGTGTTCAGGAGGCCAATGCTTGGCAATGTTCCTCTCCATATCACTTAGAGTATTCCAACGTATGCCGGTGGCTTCACTCAATTGGCGTACACTCAGATTGCCTAATTCTCTTAGTTCTTGAATTTTCAGTCTCAGCATGTCCCTTTCACCTCACCATTACTATACTATAAACTATAATTAAGTTCAACGAATATCGTTGACATTCAACTATATTCGTTGTATAATAAAGAAGTAGAGAGGAGGTGAACAAGACAATGAAAGATTGGGTGATACTCCTGACAGCAAGTATCCAGTGTTACACGGCATACTTGCTACTAAAGAAAACTCAGGAAGACAACAAAAAAGGAACCAAACGCAGCCACGGCGGCAAACGTAAATAGGTTCCCGGAGAGTAGGGGTCACACCCCCTGCTCTCCACCCAATCATAACATAAACTCTTTTTAAAATAAATCAGCTGGCGAGCATACGCGGGAGGGATTTGAAATGCTGAATGTAATCACATGGATTGTAATCGGGGCAGCTCTGATTGTTTCGGTGATCGCGCTATTCAAAACACGGGGGCGGCGCTAATGCTGCCTGTACACCTGAGACTCGCAGAGTTTTTCCACATGCATAAGGCTGGCAAACTCACACACGCACACGGCCCGGAGCTGCTGCAGTGCCTTCAGGTCAATGCACAATATTGCTGGGATGTGGTTAAGCTGGAGCAGCTATCTGGCATAGCCATTCTGCTGAATGATGATACCTGGTTTGATGAGCTGCGGATACGAATTGACGCGCTGCGACTCACCGGGAGGGCGCCTAAATTATGAAATGGGAAGAATTAAAACCATGGATGTCCGTCCGGATTGTAAAAGACCATACAAGCGGATTTGGTGAGCGTCGCGGGAAAGTAGAAGCAATCGGAACATTTGAGGGTATCAGCAAGCGTATAGCTGCACTGGTGGACATTGGGGAAGTGTTGCCTGTAGTACTTGAACCGGAAGGACTTAATAAAGATGATTTACCCGCCTGATGATGGCCGTATGGGAACCGGCCGAAACACTATCCCTAGATATTTGGGGTAGTGTCGTGGGAACCCGCTCCGAGCTGGCTTTGCAAAGCTGGCCTTCACATATAATGTTCTTTTGACATATTAAAAACAGACAACAAGTGTAGTTGCCTTTATTTTGCGAGTGTAGCTGCGTTATTGTCTAACAAAGATATATTTTCGGCTTCTCCATTGTCATTGAACATAACTGAAACGTGATAAATCTTTGTTCTATCTTTTGGGTCAACAGGCATATCCGATAAATATTTCCCCTCAATAGAATCATATATGTAATCCAAATTTTTAGCTTTCTCTATAACATTGTCATGTCCGTATATTTTTTCCAGATCTTCTTTGTTCATATTAATTTCCGCACCTTGTAAAGTTTTGAAAATACCGTTAGATTCTTCGCTTAATAAGATAGCAACGACGGCATTGTCTCTATATAGAACGGATACGTCATTCTCATAGCTCACAATATTAATCACATCGCTTTTTTCTCCTTCTCCAAGAACCTTTTCCACACTTGCTCGACTCATCCCATACCGAACAATTTCTTTATCATTATCAACCTTTACAATAGCAAGATCATCAGCGGTAAGACCGCTCTTTGACGATCCGCACGCAGTTAATAAAATCAAAAATAATAGAGCTAGTATACTTCGTCGCATATTTATCCCCCTTGATAATTTACCTAAAGTTTACCATGGGGGAATAAAAGAAAAAAGCCCTACCAACCGAAGTCAGCAGAGCAAATTCCCAAGCGCTTGCGAATATGTCATATAGTCGCCGAAGTAACATCATCTATTTTAATCCAATCCCATTCATCCTCTGACCACCGGAATTTAATACCCAGCTGCCGGTCTACCTTCATCATGATGCCCTTGGCTACCCTGTGCTCAAATGGATCGTACAAGGTGAGCGTGATAGCGCTATGGTCCTCCATAGACTTATATAAAGCTCGTTCGATCAGCTCCACTTTCTGTGGGTCCAGAACAGGACGAGTACGCCGACCCTGCTCACGCTCCTCATTAATTATGAGTTGCTTATGCTCTGGCAACACAAGCCTGCTACATTCCCATATGTTTTCTAGTTTCTTAGTCATGATGTCTGCCCTCCTAGTAATACTGCCAGTAATCCATATTCCCCGGTGTAGTTATTTGCTGAGGCTTCTGTGTTCCTGCCTGTGATACCTTGCCTGCGGGATCATCCCTTTCCCATCCCTCCAAAATTAAGGTGCTCTCCGTTGGAGTACCTGGCTTCCATTCAATATAATTTTTCTCAACGAGTTCCTGCAATCCAACTCTAATCTTTTCCGGTGTCCGTCCACTCTTTGTCTCCAACTCCTGCAGCGTTGGCATATGTCCATGATGGCCAGATGAGTGCGTCATGATCATTAGTAGCTTTCGTGCGGTATCATTAAGCATGGCGCTTCTCACGCACCAGCTGCCAGGCGAGTATGCTACTTGACAGGAACACACGCGGCGCATCGGTAGTTGCACAGGTTGCTCTTATTCGACCGTCTCGAATACCCTCAATCTCAACCTTCCGTTGCGTGATCTTCCCCGCTTTCTCTTGGCATACAATTTCAATGGTTTGGCCGATATTCATTTTCATTACCGATCGCCTCCAAAATAGGAACGTTTGTTTGTATTATACGCCGAATTTTGATTTTTAAGCAATGGGAAAAACACCTTAATATTAGGTGAATCTTACTTAAGGTTCTTCTTTTTGTTACTATCTATTGTTGTATATTTCTAATATAATTACCAATATATTGTTACAAAAATTTTAAAAATGAGGAGTTATTAAGATGGCGCAGCGAAAGAACAGCGGAAAATCACCAGATGAACCTTTACTTTTGAAAACTTCCAAAGAAGATGCAGAAAAACGTCTTAGAACAAGAATTCAGGAAGGTAAGGTATTGAAAGCAGTTCAACTCAATAGTGAGCAGATGTATGAAAGCTTCTTGGAGCGATTTAACAAGTGGGACGATTTCAACAGAATGTTAGTGAAAAGTATTTTCACAACTGAGGAATTGTTGAAAGAATATACCAGATTAACTTCATACCTCCTTCCAGGTGATTGGATGGATCGTTTCCAACTAACATTGGATAAATTAAATTATAAGATAAGCACGCTTGAATCAATAATTGAAAGATTAGAGCTTATTCCCGAAGATGAGCAGTCCGTACCTCCTTTACCCCAGATACATAAGGAAGTTAAACCAGTGTCTGTATTTATTGGGCACGGTCGTAGTAAGTTATGGGCCAGAGTAAAAACCTTCCTACAAGATGACTATGGAATAACATCTTTTTCATTTGAATCCGAAACACATGTTGGAGAATCAATCGTCTCAATTTTAGATAGCTTTCTAGATAGAGCATCATTTGCAATTATAATTTTGACTGCTGAAGATGAAACAGCAGAAGGAAAGATAAGAGCACGACAAAATGTAGTCCATGAAGCAGGTCTTTTTCAAGGGAGGCTCGGCTTTAAAAAAGCAATATTGTTAAGACAAAACGGGCTAGATGACTTCTCAAATGTTGATGGTCTACAATATATCGGCTTTTCTGACGATGAAGTAGAACAAACTTTCTATGATCTTGGACGAGTTTTAAAACGTGAAGGTATTGTATAAGCAAAAACAGACCCGTCAGGCATAAGCTTGGCGGGTCATTTTATGTATGCTCTAAACTCAAAACGTTCTCGAATGAACCGGCCCCCTGCGATCTTAATGGTCTCTGAGGAATAGCCTTCAACCAGTCCGCCATAGTCCATAAGGTGACCTTCAGGATCATCCTCTAAAAGGAACCAGACGGATACCTTGGATTGTGAAATAGCCGCCACAAGAAAATCAATATCAGTTTTCAGTATTTTATAACCAGTGCCCACTAATATATCTCCTTAAATATAATTATCTATTGATTGCCGACATTATGCTTTTCTATCAATTTATTTATCGTGAGGTATCTCTCATCTAAAACTTTCCGTTCTTCTATGCTCCGATTCAACAGATCCTTAAAAACGAAATTTTGCATATTAACGTTCACGTCCATCAAACATGTGAAGAAATCTAGCAATCGGTCATGTGTATTTTTCATAGATTCTACAAGCTTAGATCTTTGTTCCACTTTAAATTCTATTCCTTGATTAAGGGTGTAATGGAACGTAGTGTATTGAATGTAAGTATCACTAATAACTGAGATTATTTCTTTGAATTCTTCTTGTAAAGCGTGTCTTTGCTTTACAAGTGGTAGAAACACAATCTCATATTGTTCCCATGCGTATGAAAACTCTAAATAGGAGCTACTTGCGACATTTTTTAATTTTTCAAATTCTTTATCATTAAGTGAATTTAACAAGTGATTGAGATCTGCTCTATATAATATCGATTCCTTATCTAATCTTTCCAAATAAGTTTTCGTAATAAATAGATAAGTACTAAAATCAGAATTTTTTCTAATGGCATTATAAAGTGGATCTTTTATAAAATTAAATGCACTAATATATGTAATTATTCGCTTATCCCTAGTTACATTTTTCTGACCTAATTTATATACATAAATCCAACCAGTTACTGTAACAGTCATTGGTATAATTACACCTAATAACCATTTGATATTATCTCCAGTTATATACCCTAGCAGCTCGTTCATATATTTCCAACCTTCCATAATGCAAAATTTATCATTTGCATAAACTGAATATAATAGTTTTGGGACATTCTGTAAACGACAAAAAGCCCACCAGCCGAAGCCAGTGGGCAAAATCGTAAGCACTTGGGAATTTACTATTTATCCGTATATCCTTTGCCTGCTTCCGGATTGCTCACGATCCCCAGTACAACCAGCACACCCAGGACCGCATTCACTGCCGCTGTAACCTCGTCATATTTCTCTGGGGGCAATTGCAGACCAATGATTGCCCCGACTGCTTGCACTCCCAACAGCACGGCTGCCGTCAAAGATACCCACATACCATAGTTACGCCATTTGCTGTTCATGATTATTTATCCCCCTCATGGTTCGTGATTAATACTCCTGCACGATGCAGGACCGTCAGCGTCCGGTAAAAGTCATAGCTGCTGCCAGATGGTGTATCCAGCAGCCCTGCATCTACTGCTGCCTTAATAGCCGGTTGCGCCCATGCTGGTGGTTTATCTATCGATGCCTTGTCCTTAAGAGCCTTGATTTCTCCGGCCTGCTGCAACGCTTGACCCTTGAGTACATCCTTGCTGTTAGCCAGTGATTCTAGCGCCATCATGATAGCTTTATTTTGTATCTCTAAATCAGAAATCCGTTTTTTATCCTCTGCTGACAATTCGTCCGCCTCCTCTTTTACTTGCTTGATTTTTGCAATCGCCTTATCCAACTGTGCTTGTGTTGGCCGCTTTCCGGCGCGGTAATCAGCCGTTGACAGCCCGAAGGTCATTTCAAAGTGCGGTAAGTCCGTGAAAGTGTTCCAGTCTCCGCCCCACTCCCATCCGAGGCGTTTGGCATCTGCTACAACCTCATCCCAGTCAGCTATGCCGTCTCCGTCTCCGTCACGCTTGGTATCCCAGGACACACCACCGTCAGGCAGCAGCAGTGCAAAATCAATAGCGACCCCGAAATTATGATATGAGTACCCGCCTTTTGCATTGGTGACGATCTGTCCTTTTGTAGTGCGCCCTTGAGCATATAAACCGTCTTGTTCAGGGATGGTCCGCAACCCTTGTGTGATCACAATCGGCACACCATGGGCATATGCAAATTCTATTAGCGCTTCAGCAGCTGCGCGATCAGCCGAAAGAAGCCCGCTCAGTTTAGACGCAGACTTGGCTTTTACTTGATTTAAAGTTAATGACACCTGTATCACTCCTTATGCTGATTGGTCATTATCCGGATGCTCCGGTTTGGCCGGATTATTTTTGCTTTTATCCTCACTGAGTTGCAATAAAAAGTCCTTGAGTTGCGGCGGAAACCACACGCCCAGAATGCCAATATTTTCAACGACACTCAGGCCTTCCCGACCCGCGTAAAAATAAATGGCTGCCGTCCGGAAGATTGGTGTTCCCGGCTGAATCCAGTCGTCCATTAAAGAACTAAGTCCGACGACGAATAATACAACAGCCTTGCGAATGCCGCCCCAAAACATAATGTCACTGCTGACGGTTTTAGTCTTAAATGCCCCGAGTACGCCCGTGACATAATCAACGACCATAAATGCAATAAGCACCTTTAGTGATTGGTCCCAGCCCCCCAATAGTCCTGCAGTTGTTGCCAGCAGCCCCGCTGCGGATATAATCCCTCCTGTGGCTACCTCGCGGCTCCCTGAGCCAACGGCTGCAGTATATATGATCATTGATAATTGCTTGATATGATTGAACATTCCCCCGCTCCTCCTCTATCTCTAATTGGCATAAAAATAGCCCCGATGGGCTCGGGGCTTGTCTCTTATTTTGTATGTTATAGATAACCTCTAGATTATCCCCAAGCATAGTATGTGAAAGGGTTATTCGCACGGGTATCAGTTTTTAAAGAGAACCCATTAGCTGTTATGGTCCATGCAGTCAACAGAGCTTTACTTGTTCCCTGCGAAGCTATTTGATAGTACCCATTACCATAAGTGCTCCCACCTGCAACGTAAGTAGCTCTTACAACTTTGCTATCATCACAGTCTAAAATAATCATTTTAGGTGTGAACGGTAAGTTAGTTACGGTCATTAATCCAGACAGATTGCCAGAACCACTACCACTAACCATTTGCTGTCCTGCATATACCCCTGTTACGCCAAATGCGGTAATTCCTGCTTTTAACACTGCTGCATTGAAGTTATTTTCTGCTGCCAGTAATTGAGCTGTGGTTAGCTTTACTTCTGGATATCCGCTGCCCGTTACGGTCCGATAGGCACCCTTTGGAATCCTAACATATAACACGCTAGAAAAAACAGCATTTACAGCGGGTTCTGCCACGGCCCCCATATCTTTATCGGCTAGCGTACCCACAATACGATTTCCATTTACAGTAGCGGCTTTACTAGCAACAATATCCCCCGCCGCCGCTCCGACAGTCGGTTCAGAAGTAGCTATCCCCGCCATTCCTAACACGGTCTTGCCCGCTAGAAAATTGGCTGGAATTAGGCTGGCATCATTACAAATTATTGTAGTAGAGTCGGTAATTTTACCCACTACTCCATTTTCATCAGAGTTTGCCACCACTCCCAAATATCCAGATCCAGCCGTGCTAATATATCCCCCAACATCTTGATCAGCTAAGTTTGGCAATGTTCCAGGGACCACCCCTGATTCAGTACCTATAGTTGTACCCTCCAAAACGTCGGCAGCAACCGCTGTACCATACTCACCCCCCTCACCCTGTAGTATAAAAACCGAACCATCGTACACCACCGTATAGACCCCGCCAAGCGCCAGCAGCGGGTTATTACCATTAGGCTTTTTGATGGGCTTTGCTCCCAAACTATTAAGGTTAAGCGTGACCGCTCCCGTTGTGGCTACATGGGTTTTAATCCCGACACGTAGCCCGGCGGATAATGCTGCTGGTGCTGGAGTGACGGACGCGGCCAGCGCGGCCGCTGTGCCGGTGGTGACGGCGTATCCGCTGCGGTCATTCCAGACGGCACGCTCTGCTGCTGCGATGTGTCGGGTGGTATCATCCACATGAGCTTTGGTCGCTTCTAGCGAGATTGCCGGAGCCGTCAAGACGTTAGGCTTGCCAGTAATGCCCTTGATTAAGGTAAACAAGCTGGACAGCAGCGCGGTCAGCGTACCCGTCTTACTGGGCGTTACACTGTCCGTTGCTGCAATATTATCCAAATCGGATTGTAAAGCGAAAACCAGCGAGTTATCAATACTCGCTGTAATATTCGCCGCTATGCCTACGATCACCACGCAGTCAATTGCTTTTTCAATGATATCTGAACCGCCACCAGCAGCAATATAATCCGCAGTCACCCCAGCGTTAGCATAGGCATACAAGATTTCCCCGACATCTGGATCCTGAGCAAAAACGCCGATCTCCCGGAAATAGAATCCCGTTGTGATATCGGCATTTGATAGTGTCGCGCCGATCACCGCTTTATTCGGTGGTTGCGGACGCAGACGGGCAATGGGTAGGTTTTTTTTGAGTGATATCAGTCCATTTAGCGCGGGTACCGACTGCCCACTGAGTGACCCGTCACCGACGGCAACTCTTGTATAATTAAGCTGCGCGCCCGCTTGGGCTTTGCCCTGTAGCACAAGGCCCTTATTTGTTAATGTCATGCCGCCAAATACTGCCACGGCTTTCCCTCCTTAAATCGTGATGTGATCCCCGATGTGCAAAACCACACCGAAGTATAACGGCAAATCTTCCGCCTGCGTAATTGTTACGCTGTCCAGCACAGCAGATAGGCGTTTCACCGCATCCACCGCTTCAATAAACTCCTGCGCTCGCGTTGTAGTCACATCGGCATTGTTGGTCAGCACGCGGAAATGATATGGATCACCGCCGTACTGCCACCATTCCTCTACCGCTCCTTCACCGAAAAGGATCGCAATCAGTTCCTCAACCGCCCCCGGCGTCCCTTTATGTCGGTGGAAAGGAATCGCATTTTGTACGAGCACCCGTTTTTGATTCAAGGGCAGTTCCGAATCATAGTAAGGCGGGTTGTATTGCCAGGCCAGTTCGTCGGTTTCCGCGTCCGTCCACTCCGCCGAACGTCCGAAGATATCCAAGGCCGTAATCAAACCGGTTGTCTCTTGCAGTTCTGTATCCAGCGCGGCAGCGGCGGCAGCCATGGCCGGATCGGACCGGATGGACGGCGGCAGCAGATCAAGTAGGCTTACCGTTTGGATATTAATCATCAGCCAGCCCTCCATAGGTGATTGTCGGCGGTGTATCTTGGGCGATTTGTGTCGCATCCAGCAATGTGTATACCGGTGCTGTCGCTATTACGCGCAGCGCCCCCGCCGCCATGACACGGGCAATCAGTTCTGAGGGATTGATATCTCTCCCTAATTTGGAGCGCTGCCAGAGTTGATAAGCGGCAGCGGCAGCCGTCACCGCTGCTTGAATGGCCGACACCTCTGCCGCTCGGCTGCGGCTGATATAGTAGGTCAGTGTCGTGTCATAGGATATCGGCGATGGAGCCATTACAGTTACCTGATCCGTCAGTGGCCGGATGCCCCGATTCTCCAGCGTCTCCGCTACAGCGTCCAGCACATCCTGACCGGGTATTTGCCCGCCGATCATCAGAGGGACAATCGTAACCTTACCATCATCGGGCGAGTAGGCATGTACATCCATGATCGCCGCCGATGTGGATTTTGCCCAAAACTCATAAGCTCCTTGCGGTCCCGCCGTGCTGTATGACTCTGGCGCGGTCCGAATACGTTGCTTAAAGGAATCGTCCGTCTCTGCCGCCGCTCCCCCACTGCTGGCCGTCAAGTTGGTCACAGCCTGTACGAAGGGTAGCTGATCCATCAAAACATTAATCTGGCCTGGCAAAAATCCGTTGCCTGCCGATCCAGCTGTCGAACACTCTGCCGTCACCGTGCGTGTTGTTGCCCCGGGTGGAATCTCCATGTAGTCGGCTGTCGCAAAATAGATAGAGCCGTCGCCACCCTGAGCACCGACCCGGGTCCCTGGCGGTATGCCAGTAGCCGAGGAAAGGGGAATCGAAAGCGTAAACTGCAGCGTTGTAATCGCCGCAGCAGCTTCCAAGCGCTCTGATCCTTGGAAGGCCCCCATATGATCCAACCCCACCCCTGACGCATACCGCAGTAAATTGCCTTTGGCTGTCTGGTTGATGATCACTCGCTGTTGCACAATGATTGTGGCCAGAGACGATAAAAACAGCCTCACCGGATCGGCGGGCTGCAGCGTTTGGTCTGTGAGGACCTCATATACGGTTATTACATTTTGTAGAATCCCTGCTGCCTCTTCAGCGGTGAACTGAATATCCGGTAAATCAACATATTTAACCAAATCACTCCACCCCCTCAGCTAGCGTATACGTCACTATAGCCGCTACACGCCCTGTCATAGCATCCGTTATTGTACCGTTAAAAGATACACCCACTACCAACGCTCTCGGCTCCTGCTCAGCAATAGCCGTGTATATTTCACCAGTAAGCCGCGCCTCTGCAATTTGGTACGGCTCATCTACCATGCTGTAGTCTATACCGATGCCTCTGGCTAATGGTGCACTGCCGAGTGCCGTGGAAAGTATGGTCCTTAGATTCTGCCCAACCTCCTCAGCAACTGACGCGGGAGAAAAGTTGATTCTGGACGGCTTTGTCATGTCTACAGTATAGGTACTCATTTGACATACTCCTCTAATGTAATATTGACAGTAGATGATAAGACATTACCGATGTTGTCCAGCGTCTCCCATGCTTGTGAAAGGTCTGTAATGATCCACAATCCAACACCTACACCTTTGCGACCGATAACCAACGGTAGCGCCTTACCTGCGCGTTCTAGATCCGTAAGACGATCCAACTCTTTCCGGGGATTGAGTCCGAACCGCACATCAAAACGTACCGAAAACGACACCGAGTCAATCCCCGGACCGAGCCACTCCTTTTTCGGCTTTCTACCGACAATGTCATGTTGTGCCCATCGGCCTGCACTGTTTCGGGTAAACTCGTCGATAGTTCGCGTGGCACCCTCGGAAACGACAAATACAACAGGCCCTAAACTACCAATCTTATTCATGGCCCACCTCTTGGGATAACTCCGAGACAAAATCCATCAGAACCGTTATTTGGGCATCCCACTAATACCCATTCACCAACACTCGGAAGATCTACCGCCTCCAGACCGATCATCGTCGGGCCAATCACCGGTAGCTCACCGGATACGAGATCGTCATTATCGGGATACGTCACTCTGACCGTTCGAGCTGTTTCATTAACGGTTGAAACAATTCCCGTTCGCAACACATTACCACCCCAATACCTTTCTAATTTCTAAATCTGTAGTGAACCCACTGCCTCCAATAGAGTGTTTGGCAGATTCAATGATGTATTTTCCGTCGAATCGCTTCCAGCCCTTGATGTAAATGGTTAAGCCTGCAGCCATCCGAATGTCGCCCATGAGGCTCAGTGACCCTTTTCCCGCTTCCTTATTTTTCTCTCTCAGTCTCCTCCGGGCCAATTTAAGCCCTGCAGCCAGTGAGTCTACTTGCTCATTAAGCTTCAGGAGGGGGCCAGTATTTGGAGCCCCGGGCGGCGTATAGGTTGCCTTTATCGTCTTTTTACTTTTGGTATCGGTGTAAGACAGCTCACAGGACCGGTATGCAACATAAGCCGTTCCCCATGAAAAGCCGTATCCCTTAACATTGTCTTCGCCTCTTGTGATCGTCGCAACCGTCGCCTTCTTCTCGTAAGTTGATTCATCGAAAAGGACCAGGCTGCCACTTGATACCTTAATGGCAATGCCTTCCTTTGTCGCTGTCTCAAGTAGAAAAGCTAAGTCAGATAACGCCGCTTGTTCTAATCGATCATAGGAAGGGTTGTCCGTTGCTTCATAGAGCAGCTTTAATCCAGACCTATTAGCCACCTGGTCAGCCACTGTTTTGAGCGTTACCTTTTCCCAAGACCTTGATCTTTTTTCTTGACGGATATCTGAGCTGACAGGCAATGATACCGCTTTAATCGCTACTATATCCGGCGAACCATTGAAATCAAAACTATCAACCTCAAAAGTACCCAATGGCAATTTTTTAATCTCTCCTGGTCCATCCCAATTGATAGTGCGAATCTCAGCTTTGATTTTGTCGCCCTCAGTTGGTGCCCATGGTCCCTGCCAGTTTTGTTCACGGTCTTCTAAATTGATGGATAGGTCATCCAAAGAGCCAGAGGCAGCATCGTTATAATTAAAGTCGGTCAGCGAGTCGGCAATCTCCTGGGTTACGTCCTTTCCATTATATTGCAGCACCAATACGGCCCTGCGGGCATCCTGCATTGTCTCCAAAGTTAATCATCCTTTCGCCATGGCGGCAGAGTTTCAGAGGCATCAGCGGGCTTATCCGGTACGGTCAGTGAGATGTTACCGGATAAAATGACGGTTCCTGCGTGGCCCGGGTTGGCATTGAGCAGCAGTGTCATAAGATTGGCCTGACCGTAGACTTTGTAGGATATGCCGTCCCACGTGTCACCTTGTACTGTTTTGTAAACGATCATTGAAAGCTCACCCGCTTTTGTTGTTGCATCATAACCTTGAACTTCCGCTCAAAATCAGCTTGTGAATCCTGCAGCACCTTTCGTAACTTCTGTTCTGCTGCTGGGTCACTACCTTGAATGGTGATCTGAGGCGCCCAGGTTACATCTATGCTACCCTCGCCATTGCTGGTATGGCCCATCAAATCGTTTGCCTTTTCCAGCAGTGAACGGGAACGCGACTTGTTGTTGAGAGGGATCGCAATTTCGGGGCCAGCTTCGCCGAAAATTGATGCCTGATTTGCTATGCCTCCGTCAGCATATCTATCGATTCCCGGATCGTGCAGCGCTAAATAACTGAGTTTTTGTCCGGCTACTGTCTTAAGGTCTGGGACCTGCCCTGTCTGCTGCCAGATCAATTGTAGATCAATCTTTTTCTCATCAGGCATCATGTCCATGGCACCATTTAAGTCCGCAATATCTTGCATAGCTTGATCGAATCGTTTCTTCTCAGCATAAGATAAATCCTTATATTTTGCCGCTTGCTGTTCAAGCGTACCGCCTAGATTAAGTTCAATCATTCGTTTCTGCAAATCGTAATATGACGAAAAGCTTTTTTCAGCTTCGGCCATTTCATCCTGAGTTTTTTTAATTTTTTCATTGTACTTATCAAATGAAGCTTCTATATCGTTGAGATCATCACGAAACGTTACCCAACCAGGACCACTGTAATTCTCTCCAGTATTGGCTTCAATTTTTGAGGCCAAATTATTCCATTGGGACGTTTTTTGTTCGTCACTCGCTCCACTATCAGATATTTTCTGATATTGCTTCATGTAGTCTAAATAGTCACGGTAAGACACTTTGGCCTTCTCATAGGCTGCGTTTTGTTTGCTCAAATTTTCAGCTAAATCAGAATATTGATTTTCAAGATCAGGCATTTTCCCTTGTGCTTCGAGTGCGTCATGTTCGAGCTCGCGCTTACTCATGTCCGCGCGGGTTTGATTAATATCCTTAAGTAGATCCAATTGATCGCGGAATTTGCTATTCTTCGAACCTTCAGCAGACAAAATATCTGGATTCATGTCGATAAGTTCTTTTTCGACATCCTTTAGCTTTCTTCTCGCTTCGGTCAATTCATCCGCCGGCGTTTTTGAATCTTTTATTTTTTGGGTCAGTCGATCATATTCCGTAATCAGATTCTGGGTCCGCTTACTTGCATGGTCAACTTCCGTATAGTTGGAATATGCCTCACCTAGTGCATCGCCCATGTTTAAAAGTTCCTGCCGGGCTTTTTCTTGGTGTTTTTTGTAGGCAATTACTCCAGCGGTCAATAACCCTACACCTACGATTGCAATCCCCACTGGATTGGTCAGCATTCCCAATACCTTAGCAAAACCTCCTGCTGCTCCTCCGGCTCCACCTGCAGCGCCCTCGACTGCCAGAAGACTTTTAACAATTTTAATCGTATTCTTGGCTAGAGCCGCTGCCGGCACACCAAGAGCAATTACCATCAGGAGTTTTTCGTTATCGCCCATCCATTTAGCAAGCCCCTGCAGAAGAGGCATTAAGTCCTCCCCAAGTGGGATTACCAGGTCCGTCATTAATTCCCGGCCAATGGTTGCAAACTGCTGGGATAGGGTACTGTATTTCACTGCTGCGACTTCTTCCATTGTTTGCTGGGTCATATCGAACTGCTTACGGGTATTGCCAAGAGCCAGGATTGCATCGCTCTCCATGTCCTCAAATTGGGTACCAAACAACGAAACAGCAATTTGACCTTGATAAATAGGATCCTTGATTTCCTTTAACTTCTTAATGACCTCTTCCATAGCTTGTTTGCCGGTCATTGATCCCTCCGTCAAACCATCAAAAATGTTGTCACCTTCGCCGAGGTACATTTGTAAATCCTTCATGGCTTTAGCCGCTGTTTTACCACCTTTTGAAAAGTCTCCCAAGAGAATATTCGCTGTTTCTTTGCCCTCTTTTTTGACCAATTCAAGGTACTGTGCAGATTTTGCGCCGCCTTTGACGAGTCCATTCACAAACTCATCAAGATTTTCTGGAGCAAACAGAGCGTAAATTGCATCATTCGTACCTTCCGATCCGTCTTTTATCCGGATACCAAACTCTTTTACGGCATCCGCTACTTTATCCAAAGAAAAAGCTCCGTTTTCCATTCCTGCTGCAAACACGTTGAACATTTCATCGGCCGAATAACCCATTTTATCGAAATATACACTGTACTCGTTGGCGGTATCAATTAACTCGCCGGACTTGTTCAGACCCTTCTGCGCCCCTTGTGCCATGAGGTTATATGACTGTTCGGAAGTAATACCGAACTTCTTCATCATCGTGTCGGCAGCCTTTAGAGACTCGGGAACATCCTCGTTAAAAACATCTCGGAACGCAATGGCAGTTGCAGTAATCTTCTCCAGTTCATCGCCAGTTTGCTGAGTGTATTGCTTCACCAGCGCCATGGACTCCCCTAAATCCTCAAATCCTTCGCCATAGTTTTGACGGTATAAGTCCTTGGAAATAGCGTCCATGCCCTCCATTTGCTCCGCAGTCATACCGGTAGCTGCCTGGAGTTGAGCCATTGCATCCGTAGAGTCCCCAATGGTGCCGACAATGTTTTGCAGTGAGACGCCTGCTGTCTCAATCAACGCAAAGGCTCCCATATATTCGGCCATGTTTTTCAACGTTTCGCCGAATCCAACAGCGGAATCATCCAGATTACGTATGGAGTCGTCTGCCTGGTCTGCGTCTCGGCGTAGATCGTCAAAATCACCGCGACGGGACATGTCCTGCAGTGCGCGTTCCAAATCCTGTATATGCTGCTCCGCATCGCCCATTGATCGCCGGAATGAGGAGTCCATAAGTGCATTGAGACGAAATGCAATATCATATTCCCTACTTGTTCCTGCCACTATTTTCTCCCCTTCCTAATCGTGGCTACCCGCTCCACCCAATCCCCAAGCTCACCGAGAGGCAAGCCCAGAAAGTAAGGAATCGAAGTATGGGTAATCATGGCCAAAGTAACGGCGAGGTCTTTGATCTCGTCGCCGTCTCCGCAGCCTACAGAAGCAAAAAACCTTGTGCCTGCAGCGTCAGCTTGGTGAAATCCTTGGCTGGAAGAGCGCGGATCAGTCCCACTTTAACCCCGGCAGCCTTGGCAACAATGTAAGCCTGATAAGCTTTGTTCATTTCTTTGATCATTTCACCGCCGGATTGTCGGGCCGACTCCGCCCGATACTGTCGGTCACAGGCCAAAATATCCTCGCCAATCAATTGATCAAAATCAATACTCAAAGATTCAACGGTGTTTCCCTCAAATGTAACGGGCCGGGCGAAAGTAAATACTTTCGCAGTGCCCTTCTGTTTATTTTCTGTTTCCAATGTTTATCTCTCCTTTATAATCCAAGATTGATCTTGGTCTGAGCCAGGTAATCCACGCCGTGAATTTTATGAATATAGTTGTATTTGTCTATCTCCACGGTTTCGACTCCGTCTTGTACAATTTTGATATATGAAACACTGAAGGTGTTGGAACTATCCATAGCTGCCGAAGTCTCCAAATTACCCGGAGACATACCGAGTGGACGCGCCCTAACTGTAACCTTGAGTGCTTCTTCAACATACTCACTTAAGGCGGGGTCAAACCCCAACACCGACGCTCTTAAGTCCAAAGCGTGAACTATTGGAGCCAAGAGCTTAGTCCCTGCCTTCTCCATGGTCCGCCAATTCAGCGTCAACGTCATGGCTCCGGTTTGCCCGGGGGCAGGAGCCTCGATTTCACCTGAAATACCTCCGCCTTTAATCGTTTCTGATAGGTACGTAATTTCCGGCAATGTAGCAGTGGCCGTGCCTAAATACTCCGTACCGTTTAAAAATACCGAGTAATCAATAACCCGTTCTGATCTTTTTGGCATGTGATCCTCTCCTTTCTACGCGAACAACGCGCTCAGATATGTTGTGTCGTATTCAAGCAAGAAATTTATTTCCTGCGCTGGCCCTGGTGGTGTGATATGCAAATGGAATGTGATTTTACCAGCCATTAGGCTTGTTGTCGGATTCTCCGATTCTAGGAATTCTACACGGCCACCCAACAGCGCTCCGGAAGATGTCAGGCCGTTCAGCCAGATATTAACGCTATCCGTCACGGCGGCAATCAGCCGCTTGTTCAAGGGGTCATCCACTTTTTGCATGTACGTGAGGATAATGCTGTTGCCTATCCAGTTAAACATGCGTCGGATAGGGATAAAGCTGTCTTTAGGATCAGTTACGCCAGGGAAAGCACCTGTGTTGTTGCCCCAGGACTTCCAGCCGCTTGTGCCGAGATTGACGGCTGTTACGATACCCAGGCTATTGAGGTATGAAGCTTGGTCAATCCCTAGGAAAATGTCTGTACCATCTGTAAGCGCCGTACCATCTGCCTGTAATGCCTTATTGGACGGCGAAGCAAAGGGAATCCCGCCATTGGCCGCATCCGTTGTGGCAATGAGCCCGGCCAGTTGCGTGGAGTAGTGGAATAGTTTGTCTCCCAGAGTCAGCATCGGATATGTTGCAATCTGCAGTGGTCCAGTATAGCTATTGTCAGACTTCCAAGATCCGGCATCCGTGTACGGCTGCGCAGAGTCAATATCCGTCAAAGCGATAGCTTTAAAGTTACCGTTGATGTTCCCGGCCTTGGCCTTCATAACCGCAGCAACTGCCGGAAGGTGTGACCAGCCCGGAGCCAGCAGCAGATCAGGCAGGATACCAAAGCGCGGATAGGCTTGATTAACAAGTTCAAAGCCGGTATAAGCGCCGTCCATCGTCACGCCGCCGATGACATCGTCAGCATCTACGACTCCCGGATTAAGCTTGTCATATCCGATAGAGAGTTGCGTTACACTGGCGACGATTACCCCGGAGGCTTTGGTTGTGATCATTACATGGCCGTCGTCATTAAATGCAGCTGTGTAATCCGTGGTATTGCTGTAAGTTGTTGCCCCGTCCGAAGACTTGACGACGAGTGTCGGCAGCAGTACACCCTCTATTGTCAGAGTCGCCACCCGATTGCTGACAGCTACTGTAACCGGAGCAACTGTTGTCTTATGAGTGGCCGGATCAAGGACATTTACCAAGATCATCGGCGCTTTTTGGTACAGTGCAAAGTGTGAGTAAATCAGTTCGCAGAGTGTGAAGTCCTCCCAATTGTCGCTATACCCGAGTGCGGCCACCGCCTCGGCATACGTAAATGCTAGGATCGGCGTATTCACCGGCACGGCTGCAGAAGACAGGTTAACCGGAGCCGTGCCCACTGCAAACGGAATACCGCTGGTTGCCTCCGTCGGCGCTAGGACGGATGTTGATTGCTCAATAATAGTTACGCCATGTTTAAAGGCCATGGATTAAATCCCCTTTCCTAAAAGCTTTTGATAAGCTACATATTCAGCCGTCCCGGTTTGGGTAATACGTGCCTGTACTCCGGCTATCTCGTCCAATGGCACAATGAGATCATCGACACCTGGCTGCTCGGTAAGCAGAGGCTGCAAATACGCCGGAATGCCACCACGAAACACCGTAGATTGCAACAGCCGTCCGCCCGGCAGACTCGGGCCAAGATACATGCGTGTCGGTTCTTTTGCTGCTTGTTTAACGACTGTCACCTTCGGTTTTTGATCCTTTATTTCACTCACAAAATAACCTCCTGTCTAATTTGCGGAAGAGTCCAAGTCGTTACCGCTTGGCATATCCATTGCGGTTCCGGCTGGTCCTCAAGAAACTTCCATTTCCAATCCGGTTCGATCCGAAATTTTTTATCAATGATTCGCTGACGCATCAACAAAATGCGAACCCGCTCCATGAGGTTTAGTACATCAATAAAGCCGGAATCATCTTCCGACTGTGTCCCAAATAGCAGTTTGACCTGAGCCCGGCTTTCGTCTTTGTCACTGTCCCCCTCCATGGGGCGGATGATAATCAGCGGAAACACTGGGTCGTCCCGGGTCGCTGCTGTTTTAGAAGGCAACGCACCCAAATGCACTGCGGGAATAGTTGCTGCATCGTCAGCCAGCTCCTTTACTAGGAATTCCTTCAGTGCCATCATCAGCATCACTGGCGTCATGACGTACCTCCTCCCAAGCGACGGTTCAATTCATGCTCCAACCGCTTATCCATTTCATCGATAGCTACGCTTTCCAAATGATCCACAACCTCCGGATTATTGAGCATGACGGGTACCGCTGGACCATAAAGTTCTTCCACCGGAAGCCGTGAGCGAGCACTCCGCCGATAAATGCCGACATGCCCGCTGCTCATACGAGCGATAAACGCCCCGTCCACTTTTTTGTTACCGCCAGCGCGTTTAATCGCTGCCTTCAGCACACGGGGCTTTTTGCCTCCAACAACCTTTGGATTTGTCCGAAAATTGATGATCGGAATGTTCCCCCCCTTCCAGCGCAGCTCGCTGCTTAGATTGCTGATACTGCCACGACGCAAAACGACTTGATCGGTAACCGCCTTCGACTTGACAAGATAGGTTTCTTTTACCTTGCGGCCTGACTCAGTTTTAAGCCGCTGCGATGTTCGGTTTAGAGCCGAATAGAAAGACTTCCGAACGTCTGTTTCCAGCGAACCTACTCGCCGCAGCGCCTCACGGATTCCTCTTGCTTCGACTCGGACATCAATCATGTGACATTCGCCTCCAATGAGATCGTAAGCATCCCCATCTCCTCAGCTACCTGGTCTACACGGTACCGTTGGTCCTTAATCACCATCCGTTGTTCCGGCTCAGGTTTATATCCAAGTTCGGTCATACTGACAAACAGTACATGCGTAACCAGTGCAACCCCCTCGGCATAGGCCAGGGGGTGCCTACTGTCGCTGACGGAATCAAGAGAAGCTTTAACTTCAACGCCGTCAATGATATAGGGATCCGCAAACTCATTTTGATTCAGGAATGTCCTCTGAATGTCCTCTGCAAGAAAGTCCTTAAACCCCTTCATTGGAATCTGCCTGATCATAGTAATCTGAATACTGTTGCAGACGTAGTTCTTCATTTGAATCCGGCTCTATTTCCAGCTCAAGCAGCAATTCTTTTTGTCTTGAAGCTTTCAGTTTGCTAAACTCTTCAACAGTAGGCAGCTCGTGCAATTCTTCCTGCTCGCCAGTAAGGAGGTTTGTCTTTTGTATCTGATCCTCTGCAGGAAAATCTTGTGCTAAGATTATATCTTTGCTGGACAGATGTTGAACCTCCGAAGGATCAGCATTAAAAAAGGAACCCTTTGGATAAAGGACTCCTTCGTATTTTACAAATCCTTTATTTACTTTGTATTCCAAAATATTCGCCTCCCTTAGATGGTGTTAATAACGGCCCAAGAATCAACATCGAATGCCTTCGGAATCGGTCTGGACTTGAGAATCAGCGATTTGGTATCCGTAGTTCTATCTACAGTTACCTTCGAAAGACGAGGTGCTTCAACGGTCACAAAATTAATGGAATCTTCAGGGATAACCGTAATCGCACCATAGAGCATTTCTCCCAGTTCACGGGACCCTACAATAACCTTATCATGTTCGATGTAAGGTTTGAGTAAACCCGCTGCATCATCGTAGTACCATGCATTATAAGAGTATAAATCAACTCCCAGTTCGATCAGACGGCCAATATATGCATAACCGTTACCATTCTGCAGATTTAGCTGAGGATTGAATGCACCAAATTGAGCATATCGCAAATCCATATACTTTTTCAGGAAGGCTTCGTCGTCCAACAAATTACGAGCCGCTCCTTGCCCTAATACCATAACTTCTGGATTCCAGCCTGCCTGCCGCACTAAGGTTACCGCATCGAATAGATCACTGTATTTTTTTGAAGTCGATTGGTTCCAGCGGTTGACTCCAGTCAAGTTGATGATATTATCGAAACCAAAATCGAGAGTATCCTCCCGTACCTTTGTGGCAGTGTCGTCTACATAGCCGGAGACGGTTACGATTCCGGATTGCATCAGCTGCCCGATCATGATTTCCTCACGGCGGATAGCCATATCCTCCAACTCATTGTAATCATTCTGCATAATAATAAGCGCCCGTTCTTCTGGAGTCATGCCGCCGAATACATTCTCACCAGGCGTCCGTTGCTGCAGCAGATCCACATCATACGGGCGGGAGATATTAATGAACGGTGGTGTGTAGATATCTGTTCTAATCCCATCCCGACGGATATTAATCGGACGCGATCCCTCTGCGATAAATGGTGCCGCGCGCTGCCGATTTTTATAAAAATCCATCATTACATGTTTGGTAGGGAAGGTTTGAAAACTCGGCATGAAGGTATCCCGCAAAAAAGTGGTGACCGGCATACGGTGAATATGTGCCTGGCCCATAGTTTGCGGTTCATTTATGTTCACATTCCCATTAAATCCAGCAAGGGCATTCTGCGGGCGTGCAAGACCACGCTGCAGACGATTCACAATCGTACTTTGTCTCAATTTCATTTCTCAACTCTCCTTTAGTAGTCTGTTCTATAGTGAATGTTTACTTGACGAAGTTCTTCGGCATGAGCCAACAAGGTGTCGTCTTCAGCCACAATTAATACATCAGCATTGAAGATACCTGTCTTAAATACAACGGCTCCTATTGCAACCGTACCGGTATC
Organism: Paenibacillus monticola; assembly: GCF_009664975.1. Taxonomy (GTDB): domain Bacteria; phylum Bacillota; class Bacilli; order Paenibacillales; family Paenibacillaceae; genus Paenibacillus_AQ; species Paenibacillus_AQ monticola. The sequence goes on along the minus strand of NZ_WJXB01000001.1, from coordinate 731,707 downwards.
CACATCTTCTGCCAGTACATACTGTGCGACCTTACTGCCGTCTGTAGCCTCGATGTCAACCAATTTACCCTGCTTGTTTGCGGTAACGATGCCTAACACCGTCCCTTTTTGAAGTTCTCCCTGGTTAGGAGCCAGTGTAATAGACGTTGTTAGCGCGGGCACCTCAGTACCTGCAAAGAAGTGGCGGAAACCGCCATTCTCAAATCGTGCAACATGATTATCCAAACTGATTACCCCCTTCTCAAATTCTGCGGCCGTCCGGATTGGGATGCTGCAGCAAATGTACTGAACACGGCATTCACATCTTTAAGATTGTTCAGGTCATATTCTTTTTCACCGCCCTGATCCAACGTTTGACCATGTACACCTCCGGTTCCCGCTGCTTGATTGGCTGCAACAGCTTGGTTAAACAACCCCACGTTCAGCATTTTCCCTTCCTTCATTGCCTTAAAGGCCAATTGCTCGGCGGTAATAGGGTTAGTGTACTTGGCATCATTCACCAATTCAGAGTCGATGTTAGCTGCAATCGCGTCGATACCTTTCAAACGCTCACGCTCAACTGTAGCTGCATCAACAAAAGGAACTGGATTCGCGGCAGCTTGAGGCGCAGCAACAGGTGGAACTGCAGGCGGTGCGGTAGGCACCGGAGAATTAATAGGACTTGCTGGTGTTCCTGACATATTGGTTCCCTCTCCTTCATGTTTCAAAAATGGGTTGTTCTTCATCTTACTTGTGTCTACGGCAAGCGAATTGACAATTGCATACCTTCCAGCATTGACTACCTCAACGGTTTTGTCATAGAGAACTTCATCGGCAAAGCCCATCTCTAACGCCTGCTTGCCGGTCATGTATGTTTCGTTGGTCATGAGCTTGGCAATCTCTTTGTCCGACAGGTTTGATTTGGACATATATGCGGCGACGATGCTGTTCTTAACTTGATCCAGCAGATCTTTCATGTCAGCCAGATCCTCGGCATTGTAATATCCGCTGATACCAATCAATGGATCATGAATCATCAGCGTGGCATTTACGGGCATAATCAGTTTATCCGCAGCCATGGCAATGACACTGGCCGCAGAAGCCGCAATACCGTCGATATAGACAGTGACAAATGCCTGATTCCGTTTAAGCACGTTATGAATGGTATGGGCAGCGTACACATCCCCACCATCACTGTTGATATAGACTGCGATATTCTTCTTAGCCCCAAGCGCATTCAGTTCTCGCACGAACTCAACTTGATCTGTCGCTTCCATTCCGAAATACTCATAGACCCAGCCATCACCGTTAACAATGGGGCCGTACACATAAAGCTCTGCTTCGTCTTCGCTACTGTTTACAATGTTCCAAAATTTAAGCTTTGGAATTGCCATCTTCTTTATCACCTCCTTCATCAGGTCCCGTGTTTGGATTGTTGATGTTTGGCAGACCGGCCCGGGTTTCCCATTCGCGGCGCAATACATCAACATTGGAATCCCAATCCATGCCGGTCAGTTCGCTGGTTTCCTTTTCAAACGTCGAAAAACCATAATTGATCCTCATGGCCGAGGCTGTAACTTCTTTGATTGGATCAATTTGCCCCGGGCTCGGGCCAATCCAAAGTGCCGCACTCCAGAGTTTCCGTCGGGCTGGGTCCGTAAAAAAACCGGGTGCTTGAATGCGCCCGGTGGAGATAGCCTCAAAGAGCCAGGTTTCATACAACGGTTGACAAAAGTCCGCCGCGAACCAGTCCCGCCGATCCCGAAAGGTTCGCCAGGCTTGCAGCAGAGCCGCCCTTGATGCCGAATAACTACTGTTAAATACGCCAAGCAAGACCTCAAACGGCATGTCCAGCGCTGAACCAGCCAGCTTTGCCATGGTCATGGTAAAGGAATCGAACCCTGCTGTCGGATGTGTCGGATCTCCAAAGGTTACATCTTCACCAGCTCCCAGGACGTTGATCGTGCCCGGTCCCATTTCATAACTTGCCAGCCGATCTTCTGCAGACATCTCGATTTGATCTTCTGGTGCAATGGAATTGGAAAAGGGAATGTCGTTTTTCGTGCCGTCCACTTTAATGAAAGCTGCGAAAAAACTATTAACGATGGCAGCCGCAATTTCAGCATCGGCGTAACGGTTCATCTGCTTAATCTGCTCGATCACCGGAGCCAAATATGGCACGCCGCGATATTGATCAGGACGTTCCGGATCTACGATGAATACACAATTTGGAAGCCCCGTTACGCGGTTAATCGCTTCAACCCGGGCCCAACTGATAGGTTTACGGGTTGGGACTAATGAATTAGGGTGTTTATTGCTGATCCAGTAAGCAACTACCTTACCACTCGGATCTGTCTCCACCCCGTTTTGAATCGCACCGCCGGACGGTAACTCTGCAAAAGTGCCAGGCTCTATACTCTCCGCTCCCATGAACGATTGCCCTGCGAATTGCTGAGGATTATTTAAACGGTCAGCCTCAACTAAATGCAGCCGCAGCCTGTACGGGTTCAGCATTTCCGGCTGGTCAGTATATTTGACCACGCCCAGTGAGTCCCCATTAAGTAGCCAACCGGTCAGCGCAATTCGCTGGGAATCATAAAAGTCATTTAACCCGGTATGGTCAATCTTTGATCCGGCCCATAGGCTAAACTCAAATTCGGTCTTATCCTCCCAGGCTTTTGCCTGCTCCGGGGTGATGTCAAGCATCCGGTAATTGAGTTGGCATTTCAGGGATAACCCGGACCCGAGAATGTTCGACTTGTTTTTATTGATAGCCCCGGCAGCAATGCCTCCGCTCATATACAAGTCCCGAGAACGTTCACGCAACAACCGGAGGTTACTACCCACGTCTTCCTGCGGGCTGCGGCTGGTGCTCTCCCATCCCTGCATAGACTTCTTCTGGCGGCTCGCTCCGTTGTGGCTATAACCACTATTGGTGAACTGCTTCATTACGGATAGATGCACTCGCGCAGCTTCCCGCTTTAGTGCCCGAATAGGAGACAACCAAGCTATTGTTTTGTCAACCACATTCACAAGTTCAATCAACTCCTTTCAGACCATATGCACTAAACCCGGGGCGGCCAGTCCCACTTTCCACCCTCTTGGCCTTGAACGACGTTCAGATTAAAAAACATTCCCGTCGGATTGAGCACACACAAATCAACACACGTTGCATTGTGAACCTGAGTGATGATTGCTGCTCTCGGCTCGCTTTTGTATTCCCCTCCCGGCGTACCGTAGCTTTGATAATGGACTATTCTTCCCACTGATGGGTGTTGCATCTGAATTCCTCCTTATAAATCCCGGAATACAACCCGGTATGATTTCCGTTTATCCGATCCTTGCGCCAAAGCGTTCTCTAATTCATCCTTCCTGTTTTCCAATTCCGTGATTTGCTCACGAATCGCGTTCAGGTCGCCACGCTTCAGGCTCCGACTTCCAAGGCTGTACTCTTGAGCACCTCCAAGAATGGCCTCCTCCTCCGCATAATATCCATCCAGCCGCCGGACCACGGAAGCAAGACGCTGTTCTATACGGCCGCGTTGCTGCTGGTTCATCTAAGCTCACCTACCATATATTTTGTTTTTTGACATACTTCTTTTTGCTGGCCTGCTTCTTTGCGCTGCTCGGTGCCGGGGTTGTCCCAGTTCTAAGGGCTTGCTCAAAGATTGGTTGAATAATTTCCAGTGCTGCCAGCGCATAGTTTCGCAAGTCAAAGGGTTCATTTCGTGCGGTGGTTTTAATCCACTCATACCGAGGCTTGCCGCGGGAAAATCGAAGCGCCTTCCGTTCAGAAGTCAAACCCTTGAAATACTTCTGTGAATACCCCTTATCCGCCGCTATTGGAAAATGACAATAACCCGGTGCCTCTTCCTCCAATTGTAGATTTGAAGTAATCCGCTCCTTGCCAGCATCAACCCCGACACGAATCAGCAAGCATTTTTCCCGGTTCTTCCGGCTTGAGCCGATGATTATTGGCTTACCGGGACCTCCTTCCCCTTTGATGGCATAAACTCGGCGGTGCTCTCGACTCACACAATACTTATAGACTTCCGTTGTATAATGCCCCCCGGAGTCTACACATGCAGCTGTAACGATTATTCCGGAACCATCTTCCCGCAACCATTTACGATCCAGAAAAGAATCTAGCTGCTGCCAGGTTTCGCTTTGATCCGGCTTACCATGAATGGTGTGATACTGGATGCCCCAGCTCTGTTTGCCAGCTCCCCAGCCTACCACTTCAACTTCGAGCCGATCATCCTGCGTATCAACTCCAGCAGTGAGCAGCACCACATCTTCAGGCACATCCACCTCATGGCCGTAATCTTCCCGGCGCTTGTAAAGCAGCTCATCATCTAATTTCTCGCCTGTCTCTTCCCAAGGTTCAGCCATGACCGTATTAAAGAATGTCTTGAGCATTTCCTTGCCACCCTTGGTCGCTTCCCGGAACTTATTCACGATCCGGGACCAAGAAACAAAGTGAGAAGCCAGAGCATTCAGGTGGAAGCCCCGAGTATCCGCGTGCTCTTTGCGGGCAACCCAAGTCCCAACCCCTGATTTCCATTCGTGTTCCGTTGAAAGCATGCCGCAGTGCTGGCACCGGTAGGCTACGCTTTTGAGCCGATTGGCCTTTTCATCAAATTCAAATTCAATCCCATTCCAGATCAAGGGCTGAGGTTCCTCGCATTCCGGACAAGGCAAATTCCATTGTTCCATGGTGCTATTTTCATAGGCGAAATCAATACGGGAAGCTCCCATAACCGTCGGCGTGCTGATCAGAATCCGTTTTTTGTTCCAGAAGGTTTCACTGCGGGCAGTCGCCAGATTGACCGGATCACCCTCAGTACCAGCCGATTCCGGGAACCGATCAATCTCGTCCATCATGACGATTCGAATCGGGCGGGAAGCCAGCGAAGCCGGGGAATTAGCTCCAGACATGGTAATGCTTCCGCCGGGAAACCGTTTATGCAGAATGGTGTTGCCGCTGTCCTTGCTTTTGACATCGTGAACCTTATCTTTGATGGTTGGATTGTCCCGGATCATCGGGGCCAGGCGGTCTTTGGAAAATGCTTCGGCCATCGTGATCGTCGGCTGCACCAGCATGATCGGCGCGGGGTCATAATCCACGAAAAAACCCATGATATTCATCATGAGTGCGGTTTTCCCGGTCTGAGAAGCCCACTCCAAGACTATCGTTTCGACATGAGGATCATTGATAGCATCCATTGGAGCTTTTTGAAATGGAGCTCTGCTGGTCCGCCACTGTCCAGGCTCTGCCGAATCCTCCCGGGATAATTTGCGGTAAGTGTCTGCCCATTCCGAGACGGTTAGATCCGGAGGCGGGGCGACAAGCTGTGCAAATCCTTTAAATAGTTGATTGAGTTTAGCTGGTATCTTCGGCATCTGCCGTCAACCCCACATACTCTTCACTTACCGCATAGAATTTTTCAGGATCATACTCTGAAAGTTCCGTTGCTGCCTCCTTAACCTCCTTCGTGAGCAGGTCCAGCACCACCGGCAGCTCAGTTTGTCCCAACATTTGAGGAGCGAGTTTGGTAGGAATGGCAAGAATTCTTGCCCGAAAAGTAACAACCATGTCATTCATGACAAGGGCTACATCACCGGCACGGTGCAGTTCCCCATTCATCACCGCAAGTTCAATCTCTGCCTTACGCCGTTTGGCACGTTCGTGCAGAGCGCGTTCATCGAAGTAGTCAACCTCCGACGGTCCACCGCCGCTTTCTGCTTGAAAGCGAATATAGTTTTGCACACTGCCAGCTGCCATGTACTTCCCGCGCCCGCTCCTTACGATGATGCCCTCTTCCGCAAGTTGCTGAATACGCCTCGGAGACAAACCCAGCAGCTCGGCCATTTGATTCGCATTTAAGACCATTTCGTTTTGAGCATCCCCTGATTTCGCCATTCCTTTTCCTCACCCCCTCTCTGTTATCCCTCATAACACAACAAAAACCCTTATGCATCAAGGGTTTATCGGTCATTCAATATATGCGGTTTTTTATGCATGGCCCTGCATAACGAAACGAAGCGTCCATTCCAAAATCATATCTAGCCGGAAATCGGGCTCACGCGCACCCGCAGTCTTTTTAAAAGTCCAGAGGGACCCAAACCCAAAAGTTTGAAACTTTTTTCGGGCTTTTTTCTCCAATTCAGAAGAGAAAACCTTGGCATTTAATCGGTAAATATCACTGATTGCCCCGGATGATAGGCTTAACGACTATCAACTTACATCCCCTCGTCAAAACAGCACGCCTCAATTCTTTAAGGTGTCGCTCTGGCACAACATCAAACACAACCGTTTTTATGCCTTGTAGTGATAGGGGTTTGATTTTTAGAAGCTCGTTATGATGTCCGAACTTAACGCCGGATTCTCGATAGAATCTAAACTGCCCTTCTGTACAGATCGCCAGCATATCCTCCTTACCTTTCAAGAGCTCGATGATTGCGCTCGTCGCTCCTTCCCTTCGGTTATAGAACACAATTTGATAGGGATGATCATCATCCAATGCAGCAACCAATCTATCCATAATCGAAGGCGCTGGTACAAGGTCATATCCGCCTGACATATCTCATCACCCTTCCCTATTGATATACAACAAAAAGAGCCGCTTCTCAGCGACCCACTCCTGCATATTAAATTCCCAAACGTTTGTGATTATCGGCCTGCGTGGGAATCGAACCCACCTGAACCATGAGGCCATAATAGTTAATGCCCGTATTTGCACGGTAACGTCCGGCCTATGCCGTTACATATCCCTTATGCTCATATCGCGCCCGGGCGGAGCGCGTTGAGGGCAGTTATTGAACCCCCGTCCCCCGCATCAGACCGCCGCAACATCTACTTGCTACATGTGCTATCAGCTACGCCCCTATGTTATCTGCTGCTATTGCAACGGGCATCATCACTGCTCAGCTCTGACGAGTCCTGCAGCGATAAGGGGCAGCAGGGACACCCGGACGTTGTTGCCGTCCTATGTCCCTACTGTAAGTCTGTTCCTGTCTCATTTTAGTCTCAACTTAGTCTCAATTTAGTCTCAACTTAGTCTCAATTTAGTCTCAAAATTTCGCTGCATCTTCGTACAGCGTCTTGCGAGAGACACCCATATTCGCAGCAATCTGCACATCTGTCAGACCATCGCGGACTCAACCTTCAAGTTTCAGCAGCCCTCCTGGCACGAACCAGTCATGATATTTACCTTTTGCCATTGGGGCTGCCTCCTTTATACAAATTAAAAAGCACCCCAAAGGATGCTTTTCTATTCCTCGCCAACAGCTTTCTCCAAGAGGGCGGGATGAATTTCATTAAGATATTTTTTATAGTCAGTAGAGGTTAAAAGTTCTTTGATTTTAGAGTCCAATATCTCCAAAAAACTATAACCTTCTAATATTAATTGAAAGTCTCTGTAGTTAAAATCAATGATATGGACCTTATCCTCTGTCCGCTCTTTGTGTAAGAACAGCTTTTTTGTTAATCCCACTGCATTATCCCAACCACTACCAGTAAAACCATGGTATGAAAAAAGGAATCCATACTTTGTTGGATTTGATATTAATAAAGAATAAAATTTCCCAACCCAAGTGACATCAATAGTCTTGTTGTAATTTTTGCATTCCGACAAATATATATCTCCAGTGAATGGTAGATACTCTTTGAAATGCTTACCTGTGAAAGAGAGTTCCAATAATTGGTCAATTTCATTGGTTGAATTTCTTATATTTTTATAAACCTTAAACAATCCTGTCTTTTCAAAAAGGAAAACCACTAATTCTTCTAGAGCCTTTCCTTTATGAGTCGTATTGAACTCTTGACGTTCAACCTTTTCTGTACTCACCGTTTTTGAGTTTACGTCTACAAAATTTTGTAAAAGCCTCTTATATTCTTCCATATCAGAGGCTTTAATCCTACTTAATACTTTGTACGCTTCTTCTTTTTCATCAAGTGCTTCAAAGTACTTATCTGGATCAAACCCTATAGTATTAGTCATCTCGAATCACCCTAAATATAACAATGCTTGAGTTCAAAGGATTCAAAATATGACCCATTTCGTCACATTCTATTTCTTCTGGAATCTCAGCAATTGTTTCATAAATTCCTCCAGTGAATTTGCTGCATTTATGACAATAAATCTCGAAATTAGTTGTTAAAAATCCTAACTTCATTACTTCATTTAGCACTTTGTACGCAAGGGTCATATCAATGTTAAGCTCTCTAATAAGCACGCCAGGGTAAATGGTCTTACCCTTAGAATACTTTTTGAGTAGAATCAGAAGTTTCTCCAACTTCGGGGACGTCAGAAGACTCTTTTGTATCAAGCTCTGCTTTATTATCGATAATGTATTTGGTGACATTGTTCATCTTCTCCATATTAGTTTGGCGTCCAAAGAAATTAAGCAAAGTATAACCCTTGTTTTCATAGTTATGCTTAAACTTTACAAGTATTCCTTCGTTCTTGGCGTCACCTTTCCATCTCAACGAAATCCATGGCAGATCTGACGTGTCCTCTGTCTCTGATATAAATTTATCCAGCAGGTCTTTAATTTTAGTACATTGATCAAACAATTCTTCATTAGTTTTAATTAATTCCTTGAGCTCACCTAGTAACGGCAGGATAGGAGCCCCATTTTCCGCAGTATAGAGTTCTGCCTTAGCCCCTGTACTCATACTCATTGCTTGAGAGTGGACAACAACTTCGTTTTGATCTTTTTTATTAATGTAGCTGATGACAGGTGAAATGTTGATGTATTCTAATTCAAATTTAGCAACTTCTTTGAACCAGTTCAACACTCCGACAATCTGATTATGATAAAAAAGTTCATCCTCATATTGAAAAAGGGATCTAGCTCTGTCAAATCTAATTTCCAATACTCCCAAGTATTCATGATAAACACCAAGAACATTATATTTAATTCTCTTCCTAGTTGCTGTTACCGGTAAGAACCCTGTAAGAATTTTCGTAAATTTAAATATTTTTATATTCCCAATGGTAAACAATGTTGGGATAACTTCAGTTGGGTGATTAACGTCTTGTACATTATCATGAAGGAAATTCGGTGAAGTAAAATCAAGTAACTTCCCTTCATTTACCAAACTAAAAAAATCCGGTTTTTGTTTTCCATTTCCCGAAAATATTGCAGAAAAATGATAAGATTTAGTGAATTCGCGCTTTTCCAAAGCTCTCAACACAGCGAGAGATTCAATCCCCTGAGTTAATCGTTCATCTTCTTCAGCTTCTGAAAGGTCAATTGTTTGGGCCCCGCTCTTAATTGGCATGTTCTTTTTTAGTTTTACTACACCTTGCTGTTCAAGTGTACTAAGTAAATCTTTTTGAATATACTTCGGATATGTATTCGAAACGGTCTCAATCATTAATTCTTTATAGATCTCATCTGCTGAACTAACATTTCCAGATGCGTCTGTCATCTAATTCACCCTTTTATGATTATCGTTACCGTTATTTTACACAATATTCTAGGTTTTGGCTATCTTATTTACAGCATAAAAGAGCCCTTCGCAATGAAGGACTCTTCTAGTTAACTCGTCAATTGCCTGCGCCAACTCATGCACAGCATCTCTCCATTGCTCACAAAATTTCAAATGATTCCGGCCAGCTTCAAATGATCCGCAATGGTTGCTACTCCTACACCGATCCTCCGGTTTATTGTTGCTGTACTAGTTGTGGCGGTATATGTCAGCAGCGTAAGCTTATGCTTACGAGCATTTACGTAACGATGCTTGATTATAGCCATTACCTCATCGTCTTCGATAAGCTCAAATGCTCTATTGATCTCCCGCACCTTACCCGCAAAATCCTTGTATTCAATCGCTTCAAGCTCTGTCAACGACTCCTTTTTCTCGTAAACTCCGATTTTCCTGACCATTTTGGGGTATTTTTTTAATAATACTCTTGTCGCCACCTTGTCGATTGCTGTCACACTCGGGAAGAACTCCATTTGCACCACCGCCCCCAGAAGAACACTCCCCTTCTTGCTTATACACACTATCTATTCCCATGGAGAACGTCCGGATGTTAGTTGATATAAAAAATTTCATACTTGGAGTCTTATACCGCACCCAGGCCATACCCCATGCAAGCACTTCAACCGTTTCAGGTAGCGCCCAATCAACAAAGAATCGTTCTCCCGCCTTTAATACTGCCTGTACTTCCTTAACCTTCATTTACTGCCAGCTCGTCAGCAATAAAGAAGTTACCCCAGCCGTCCCACTCCCCTTTCGGAGCTGCAGGCCGTATAGTATGAAGCGTTCCGCAAGCCTTGCATTTTACCTCCATTTGGTTGGGCAGGATATACTCCGTTCCTTTACCCTGGCAATCCGGCTTTTTGCACCAGTAGCGCAAGCGATAGTGAGGCATACCATCTTTATACTTGATTCCTGTCTTATACCATTCTGGATCTTCAGTGCTTTCTTGGGAAGCTACAGGCTGTACCGGAGCCTTTGAAATCAACTCCCTAATCTCTGTGTGCATGGCACGCTCCGATCCAATAAGCGGCAGCTGCTGGGGTCTTCCTGGCTGCTGAGGCATTGAGATTTCAATCGATTCAACTTGCTTAGGTGCCGTTTGCCGCTTTTTCTGAAGGTCTTCCAGATTCAAACCAACAATTGGACCTATCGTCTCGATTTCGGGAAACTTACTCACTTCTGCAGGTTTGACACCAAAGAACCTCATTACCCGTTCAATCGCGGTAAGCTTCAGCTCGTCATTTGGCTCCTCGATCTCCAGCTCCGCATTCTTATTACCTTGACTCATAATCAATTTAAGATAGCTCATTTACACTCATCCTTCCGATTTTTAATATATCCATCAATGGGTATGGGCTTCTTGGCAGCTTCGCCGGTTGGTGCTGGATACTTCATCCGAAATTCGGCCAGCTCCTCTTGCGTGAGCTGAGAATGTTTGATCTCTCCCTGCCCGCCTGCTGCCTGCTCTGCTTTTGAGTCCTTGTTCGCAAAGTGCCAGTCATTCATGATGTGGACCATCTGCCGGCAGATTAATGACAGCGTAGTGAGTGACGTCCGGCCCATCTACAGGAGACATGTCTTCCGTTGTCCAATGCTGTTCGTCTTCGAAATAGTAGTATCCGAACCCTGTTGATCTCCCGTCAGAAACAATGTACTTGGTATGTTCACTCAGAGGTATATCCGGGAACGGGGTCCAGCTAATTGCCACTTGCCGTAAACTGGCATTCAGTTCCTTTTGAATGGCGCGAATCTCCCCTTGGTAAAAGGATTGCCGCTTCATCATTTCATTTCTAGTCTCCTGCAGATGGTTCCGCAATCTCGTGATATCTCTGGAAGAACGAACGGCCAAATCAAGATTTTGTAGCGCAGACCGTTGTACCCGCTCCAGCTCGGCAGAGAGGCGTTCCACCTCATTCCATGCTGCAGTGTATCCAATCAAAAACGGAGGCAGCGCTGCTGCTACTTCATAGTTCAAACCGTCTTCACCGTCTGTTTCTTCAAGGTATACGGTAATCTGCTCGTCCAACCTCTCAAACTCATGTTCTGGAAGCTGTGCTATTGAAACTTGCATCCGCCGCGTTTTGAGGAAATCAATAACTTCCGATAAATAGGATGTAATCAGGTCAGCAAACCCGTACATGACATCAAAATCACCGGCGGGGAACTCATCTTGATAGATAATTAGCCGCTTTCCGGCTCCTGCAGCATAACCCGCTTCCAAGTGTGCTGATTTGCCCGCTGGCAGAATAAGCAGAACAGTATCCGCCCAATCCAACCACTTTTTATCCTCATAAAATGCCCTTTTTACAATAGACTCCTGGAGGACGGTCTGCGCGTTCATTTCCTCCACCTTTGGCAACTTGTCGAAGCTGAACACAAACCGTCCCGCTTCCGGATCACAGAAGGCGTCAACCTCATGCCCGTTTGCCTGCAGCTCCCCTTTAAAGTATTTGACCAATTCCGCATTCTTCCAACTTGACGCGAGATAAATTTTGCTCATATAAGTTCCCCCTTAGACCATCATTTTGTCCGGCAGCGGTATACGCACATGATGTGGCCGCCACAGGTGTAAGCAATACGGATGTTGATTTATATAATTGCTTTTTGCCGGGTGGAGCTGCATAACGGATTCGCTGTCCTCAAAGAAAAGCTCTTTGATTTGCTGCATTTCATCCCAACGGGGACAGCGTTCGGCTGTACTGACGCTCACATGGTCCCAACCCGCTCCAGTGCTGGCGATAACCTGAAATGTAAGGCGGGTACCGGGAAGCTTAATTACAAACGCCCCGTTCCGCTCATCTCCCCAGCCTGCCAGTGTATGATTGACTCTGAATTTTTCTATATGCCCAAATGTACGCATGTTCTTACCTCCCTTACTTAGCCAAGCATTTTAAATTCCCGCTTGTCCGATGCACAATAGACATGTGGCTCGGGGATTCCCGCTCCACTAACCAGTTTGTGGGGTTGAGTTTAAACGACTGTATAATTGCATTCTGGCGGCGCGTTGGCCGTCTGCCTTGTTTCATGTTCAGTCCCCTTTCATGTCCCAATTGACGTAAGTATGCATCGATTTGGATCTGATCTCTACCAAAGCTGCCCCACATATCGGGCAATAGTTCATTTGAGCAAGGTATCCATTCCGATGTTTCGCCGGTCTGATGTCCTGACCGTCCTTCACCGGCTTAGCGACTTCGACTAATACGCTGGATTTCACACGAACAGCAGCCCGCTTCCCATGGTTACTGCATTGTTCGGCGTACATTTCCCCAATCTTTTGCAAGCAATCACACATTGCCGTCCCTCCTAAAATCATTTTGTCGCCAGAGGTGAAGGACTGAGAACAAATCCAGCTCCCGCGTCCATTTATCTGCTGGCTTGTCCTTAAGCCTGTCGTATATGTCTCGGTAATCAATGATTTGGCAAGGTGGCCGATCTTCTTCAAAAAAGAAGAACATCAGACTTCCACCGCTTTAGCACCTACTGCTTTCCGTAGCTGCATGGCGCTCCGCTCGACTGACTCCACCGCACTCTGTATTTCCTTACTCACAGCACTGGCCAGCAGCATCTGCTCCAACTCGTCTACCCACTTGTCACCAAACCATCCATGGCAGCCGATTCGATTGGCTAAATCCTTAAGTCGGTCATATACCGATTGTGTTTGATCAAATCGTTCATACTTCCGGCGGATATCAGATGCTTCCTTTTCCAGCTCGTCCAGCCTGGCGGAAATTTTATGCTTATAGGTTACAGATAAATGATAGCGGTCACCCTTATCTAACACGTATGCCTCGATTCGTTCCCTCTGATCAGAGAAGAATGGATGCCGGTCATTATTTAGGCGGTTCATGATGATGTACATGAGCATGTTTGCTGGAATCTCTACAAGCCGGTACACAGCCTTGCGCTTCGTCTGTAATGTACCTTTTTCCGGATTGTAATAGATAAGGCCTACTTGCTCCGGCAGCTCCTCCGGCTTAATTAGCCCTGTAGGGCAGACAAAGGAAAATTCATGGCACAGCGGCAGGTAACCCATCCATTTATTATCTCGAAGGAAATCACTCCGGCTAACTTTGATCTCATATCCGGAAAGGAGCGGTTTGGACCAACTCTTTCGAACGGCCAATGCATCAAGCTTAAGGTGGTGCTGGACGGACTGTGAAGGTCCGTCCTTTACCTCTGTCATATAAAAATCATCCTTGTGCCGGTCCGCCAGTGCTTTCTTAATCAAATCAGCTCTTACAACAACTTTAGGCATATAGACCTCCTAGTCCACCTTGCGGTATGTGAGTACATCCCAACCACGCCCGGCCAATTCCTTATACATTACCGTCACAGCCTTGCAACGCTTGTCCCCTTGTCCGCTGCTGTCCGGGTTGATCATATATCCAGATCCGATCCAACGACGTTTAGCGCGGCAGTACAGCCCGGCTTTCTGGATGGCATTCAGAACCTTAGTCTCTGGCTGCCGTGGAATGCAGAGGAACACTGAATCTAAATTCGCACTTCCTCCGTCTGGAATAGCTTCAGCTGCCGCTTTGGCCAGTGCGTTCGACTCTCGAAGATCCTTAACGAGCTTATCCCAATCCATGATATTCACCCTTTCTCAGATTGCTCTATTGAATATGCGATTCAGGAGCGGCTTATCAGATTCGTGAAAATAATCGTTCCGTTCTAAAATCGACCGATCATAATGGGCAAATATACGGCTATAATGCTGATCCTCGGCAATGCACAAGTCATACAGTGTATCAGCCGTCAGTGCGTAATAATGAGCTATTTGCCCTACATGTGTTTGATAGCAATGGTATTGCCGTTTTATCAGGATGCTCTCGCCTATCAGATCCTCAATGGCTGCCTCTTCTGGGTCAACAAGACTAAGACTAACGAAGAAGAACATTAAGTGTCCCCTTCATTCGCTCCAACAGCTTGCCAATAGCCTCCTTGTACTTAGCCCCCATCTCCGGATCAGATTTGCCCACTACATCAATGGCCGTCAAGACATTGTTAAAACTGTCATTCAGGGTCTTGAAATGAGCTTTAAAGACCGCGGTCTCTTCGCTAGTGCCTGAAGCAACTTGTTTCTTTAACGCTTCCGACTCTGTTTTTAAAGCCTCCAGCTCGGCTAGTACATCATCCGGTGTCTGATAAACAATCTCGGTTGCTGTGGTAACCTCTACAGGCTTGGCCTTTAATGCCTCTTCAAGTTGTTTTATCTTGTCCTGTGAATCAATGAGCTGCCGTTCCGACTTGCTCAGTGACTCCCGCAGCGCCTCTGCCGCTTCTTCATCTCCGCTGTCACCTGCAGCCTGTGCTTCCTCTACCTGCTTTTGAAGGCGCTGCACAATGGCCTCATGGTCATTCTGCTGGGTTTCCAGCTTCTCACGGATCTTCCGTTCCTTCTCGGCGGCTTTTTCAGCTGTAACTTTGGCTTTCTCAGCATCTTCTTTTTCCTTCACGGCTTGCTGCCGTTCTTTAATTGCAGCCTGCAGATCCCGGGTGGACATTTCCTCGACATTGGTTTCTCCAATAAATTGTTCCCGCTCCTCTCCTGGAAGCACCAGCAGTGCAATCGCTTGGGAATAGCTCAAATTCTCATACGCTTGGGATTTTGTATCTCCTCCGAAGAGACTGAGCTGATCTGAACCATATTCTTCAAACACCCGCATTAGGTTGTTAGCTGTTGACTGCGAATAGTCCACATTATCCTTCAACCAGATCGCAAACTCTCCATGTTGAATCATGCCTTTTGCCTCAACCAATCTACGGCCAATCTCGATACTGGCAGATAAGAAAATGCGCTTCGTCTGATCCTTAATGCTGTTGATCTCAATGGCAATGACTTCTGTGGTTCGCAATGATACCTGGTTCATACTGCTACCCCCTGCGGTTTATTGGATTTTTTAATTGGGCTGGCCGGACGCTTTTTCAATCTCCGTTCCTCAAACATCTCGACGAATTCTTTCACTTCGTCTGTCATGATGCAGTTCTTAAACCCCCTGCATTGCATGACAGCCCCTTTCTGTACTTCCATTGTGTAGAATGGTTTGTCCGGTTGGTGCTTCTGCCGGATGAAGTATATGTCACATACACCATTGGCGTAATTCTTTGCATACCCGCCTACGCAATGGCTAAGCGTCTTGCCTTCACTCACAAGCTGATCAGCCGAAGGAGCCGGGAACAATATAAGGTCTTTATATTGAAACCGCATAGGCTTCAGACTTCTGAACCGAGTACGGATGTTCTCCCGGACTACCGCATCAGACACAGCTTTGATTCGTTGCATCGTGAATTCATGCATTCGACCTAGATCATTCGGCATTACGACTCCATTGCGATTTAAATCAAGTCCCAGTTCCCTGCATTCCCTTAAATAATCGCGATAGTCGAGAATCACCGAAGACCTCCATTCATAGCGGAAGCGATTATTGCGAATCTGTTTGATAAAGTATCGCTTCATTTCTGCAACAGTAAATCTGTTATCTAGGCTGGTTAAAATCCCCGCTAACTCTGCCCTGCGAAGTGGGTCAACCAAACTAGCAAGATCACGGGCTTCCGTAAACGAAAGGTTTGACCCATCTTTACGGCAAATCTGATAATGACGCAGGGCCTGCAGTCCGATCGCTCCGGTTTTTTTTATCTCGTTCATTTCCCGCTTATTCAACCTCAGCACCTTTTGAGGAGTGGTTCCATTCCAGTTAATTGCCCCAAAAGTCTGGCCGCCTTCAAGTTTAGTTCTCACAAAGTGACCTAACCCGAATTTTGTAAGGAACTCTATGCAGGAGTACCGTGCAGCCAAATCAAAGATTTCCACATAGTCATGCATAGGATATTGATCCCAAGTACAATACTGGAACGGCGTTCCCTTAACCACCTTCTTGATGTCCTTCTGCTGCATATGGTAGCTAGGGGTGTAGCTCATGGATTTGGTCGCTTCGGTGGAAACCTTCTTCTGGTCATACCATTCGCCGCCCTTGGTCCAATGAATGCGGTGTTTCATCTTTCCACCTTCGCCCCATTTGAACAGGTAGCGGGCAATATCCTTCACATATGTTTCCGTTTTGCGGTAATCCTTGGTATAGTCTCTTGTGCAGTAAAATCCTCGCGCTATCAAAATATTAGAATCAACTTGGGAGCGCTCGTACCAAAGCAGATAAGCACGATCTACCAGCGTTTTCCGACCAACTCCGGAAGCTTTCACTGTCGCAGAACATCCACAATGAGGACATTGCTCCTCTTTACCATGCTTTAAAGTCCGATCTGTTGGATGCTCCTGCCGGCAGTTCGTACAATAAGCCCACTGGCGACGGCCTTCCCGATGAGTGAACAGATAGCGGCTCCAGTCCATTACGGTATTCGTAATGTAATCAAGAAGCTTCGGGGTTGCATCATCCGGAAAATGCTCATGAAATTCATGGTCCTTCATAGTCCCGCTCCCCCTTTACAACAGATCATCCAGGGAGATATCAAATCTACCCTTGGACGGAGTGGCGGGTGTCGGAGCGGCTGCAGCTTGTATGACAGGAGCGGGACTGCCCGCGATGCCGAAATATTTTAGAACAAAGTCGAATACTTGATCGGCTGAGTACATAATGATTGCTTGGGTTTTTGTGAAAATCATGTGAAGCTCATTTTTAATAACTTCACCACTTTTATCTTTATGGGCCAACTGAGCTTTTTTTTCTGATTCCTCGGCCATTGTAGTAATTGCTTTTGCTATGGTTTTATCTTCAACCAGGATTTTTTCTGCTGCAGTTGGGTTGACCTCCAGCACCTGCAGCAAATAATTGCCGATCACTTGGACATGTGGGTGCTGGTCCAGCTCCATTTCCGCCTTGATTTTGTCAATTGCCTCTTTCATTCCTGTTACCTCCCATATCCACGGTTTTAGCGTGGTTAAATTAAGTTTTGCGCCACAACTACGGCACTCACGTAACATTGTGTGACCTATAATCAGTAGCTTGCCGGATGTAGCGCCGCAACAAAAGCAGTATCCGGGTATCTCCCGTAAAGGTATAAGTGCAGTCTCTTCGGAGCATTTTGGGCACCTGGGCGGCTTTTTCGGGTACTTTTTATCTCGCAAGGGCTCGCCCTCCCAGCCACAGGTGCAACGGTGTATACCTGGACTCCGCAACAAGTAGGTCATTGGCGCATCCCCTGGCGTCCAGCTTCTTCCTGCCGCTTTCTATCTTGATATGCCTGTGCCTCTGCCATCATTGCGGCGAATTGTTCAGGGGTTGGCGTACCCTCTATGCCATCATCATGTGCAATTTCAATAGTTTGCTTGCCGCTTCGGCCCCCGGAACCCTTATTCGATGTAGCAGTCTTTCCAGAGCGCATTTCAACAACCAACGTCGTCCATTTGTCCCGAAATGTACTTGCACTTAACACATTTTTGCGCCAAAAATCATGTTTCGGGAGCCAGTCCATGACGTCCACGATCAGCCGCTTATCGGATTGCTTGTCCAGCTCCACCAACTTGCGGAAATCGTCTGCCCAAGTCTGCAAATTGGCTTTCGGTGCCAAATCATCAATTTCCAGCACTTTGGCCAGCTCGTCCAGCTTGCCCTTGAAGTAAATCGCCATTTTCATATACGGGCTATCCGGCTCGTATACGGGCTTTTGCCGCCCTTTTGGACCCTTTTTCCCATCTTTTCCGGACTCGTCTGGCGCTGCCGATTTGTCAGCGGTGTGTTCGGGTTTCGGATTTTGTTCTTGATTTTGATCTAACTTTTGATTTTGATCTGCATGACCGTTTATCTTTAAATCTTTTTCTTTATATAGTTCTACTTCTAAATCTAATTCTTTATATACCGGGACGTTGGGGGGACGTCCCTGTTCTGTCCCGGGAATGTCCCCGGGGACAGCCCTAGAAGCTAACAACTCAGCCGTTTTTTTGGCCTTTGCTTTTTCGCGTTGTTCCGCTTTCTTTGCCGCCGCCTTTTTCCGTCCCTCAATGACTTGGCCTCCGATGTTCTGCCAGTTGACGATCTCGCGTCCTTCAAGGGTTTTTGCCACATATCCCGATTCAATGAGAGCGGACAAAAGCACATCCGGGTCGCCGGAAAAGTGAATGCCCTCGGCAATATCAATGGCCTCGTATTTGCTGATGTCTCCGTCTGGTGCCCAGTCCAATGCCCACCACCAAAAGATGTGTAGAACACCGACTGCATTTATTGTATTCAACCCCGAAAGACGGCAAAACTTGTTCGTTTGGGGGTCCCTGTCAGTGGCCTGATAGCTCTTTATCCATAACATTTAACTGTGTTCACCGCCTCCTGCTGGACATGATTCGGACAGCATCGGGACGTCACTACGTTGTCCCCGCTTTGTCTCCTACGTGTCCCCGGGGACATTATTGGGACGTCCGGGGGACGCGATACATGCCCTACTTCCAAAATCTTTTGCCCTCACCTGTTGTGTAGTAAATGTATAGCTCCGCTTGTTTCGCTGCTTTCCAGTCGTGCCCCTCTGTCGTCTTATCCGCCCAGTAGTGGCAAGTCCCTTCCACATTAGAGGGTGCACAGAGAACAACGATATTCCAGGGCGCTCTGCCCGTACCCCGCTGAGAAGCATTGAGCATGTGGCATCGTTCAAAACGATACGTGGGAACGCTGCATCCACAACGTTCACAACATGTGTATCCAGCCTCACTGGCACGGCGGTAGACTTCTTTGTCCACCTTGGCTGTGATGGCTGTCTCCT
The DNA here is from genome assembly GCF_009664975.1 of Paenibacillus monticola. GTDB lineage: Bacteria > Bacillota > Bacilli > Paenibacillales > Paenibacillaceae > Paenibacillus_AQ > Paenibacillus_AQ monticola. The sequence goes on along the minus strand of NZ_WJXB01000001.1, from coordinate 712,530 downwards.
GAGCTTGTGTCCGGTTACCGCGCTTATGCTTGGGTTTGCCCACCGGATGGAATCCAAAGCTAACCAATTGCCCCACCTCCTGCTATATGTGTTTCAATTCGAACCCGCATTCGTAATTCATAGATTTTCTCTTTGACTGAATCCAGCTCATTGCGCCAGATCATTTTGCGCTCATACGCATCATCTTCCAGTTCACGAAGCTTCATAATCGCTTCTTCCGCCGCGAGTGTCTTATCACCCCGTGGAGCTTCCTTCTTAGCCTTTACGTAGGTGTTTTTCCGCAAGGTGTATAACCTCGCATAGTCTCCGTCCATCTGGGCAGATACACGACCCATGTACATATGCACGGTAGTTAGCAGCGTTATCTTTTCAACAAGCAAACCAGGGCTGTCCTCACCAAGAGCATCCGCTTGTGTGCGCTGCTTCTGAATCTCCGCGATGTAATACTGCAGTTGGTCGTCCGTCATGGCTTCGCCTTCTTCTTTGGCAGTTCCACATATATTGAAGCCTTGTCCACTACTGCAAGCGCACTCTTTGCCTTGGCAATCTTAAAATTGATAGCCGTAGACGGAAGTCTATGCGTCAAGAGATACACAGATTGGTCTAGGTATAGCTTGCGAAGATTCTGGCGCAGTTCTGTGCGTCTTGCGGATTTCGCTCTCTTTGCCACAGTTGCTGTCACCTCCAGTCCGTGGTAAACTGGTCTTAACAATTATTTTCCAATGTGACGGCCGTCCAGGGTAGGATCTGGATGGCCGTTTTTCGTATGCCTGCAGCAACAAATCCCGGTAGAGACTGTACTGCTTTTGGGCGTTATCATATGCCTTTGTTAATCCTTCAGCCTCTGCTTGATCACGGAGAACTAAGAACAAGCCGCAGACATTGCGCAAGATGTTGACTGTCATTTTCAATGTTTTCATCCTCCTTTGCATGATTAGTGGCCAGCAGTTCGTCCATCCGGCAGCTGCCTTCATTTGTGAAAATCACAATCGCTTGGGAATCTCCGAATTCATCCGTGCCTTCCAACCAAATCCCGTATTGATTTTCCTTATAAACAATGGATAAAGTCTGTTCGGCTGTAATGCCTGTCGTCTGATCTTTTGCTGTAATTGTAATTTGATTGGCTTGTATGGTTGGGTATTGGGTATTAGGGATAATTGATAAGGTCAAGAAACTCCCTCCTTATTGCTTTTTTCCAGACTTGCAGCCCATCCATCTAAGGAGATTTGTCGGAAGAAAATTTGCCCACGTTGCCTGAAATATGGAACCTCATCGGTTTTGACCATTTTGCGCAGGGTGGAATCTGATATTTTGAGATACTGGCAAGCGTCTGACATATCGAAGATGTTCGCTCTCAATTGACGCTGTATCTCTGGCTGCAACTCTGCCAATACTTCTTCACGAAGATTTAGCTTTATATCTTCTCTAATGGCAGTTATTAAATCCACTGTATTCATTCGCTTTCATCCTTTCCGCGTAACAACTCATCAACCGTTACGCCCAATGCATCAGCCAATTTGATAAGAGTTTCAGCGTATGGACCTTGTCTTTTTTTTCCTATGTTATACAATGCAGATACAGCAACGTTGCTCTCTTTTGCTAGACGATAGATTGTCCAGTTCTTTTTATTAATAAGCCTCTGCATGTTTTCTTCAATTCTCAACCCCATATTTACCACCTCCTGAAACGATATTATAACTCTTTAGTGTTATAATCAAATGCCATTATAACTCAAAAGTATTATAAAACTTCCCTTTTTCTTTCTTTTGCTTTTATATGCTTGACATACCTCTCTTTTGTGTTTTACTATTACTCTATTGAGTTATATCTTAATAGAGTAATAGTTGGGGGTTTTGAATTTGGGCATTGCCGAAAAGCTTCAGGGATTAATGGATTCTTATGGGGTTAGTACATATAAATTAGCTAAGGAAACCGGCGTATCATATACCGGTCTTACTAAGATTCTTTCTGGACAAACACAGAATCCCCAAATAGATTCCCTCAAAATGATTGCTGATTTTTTTGGTAAAAAAATTGATTATTTTACTAGTGAAGAAAATGAAGATACACACAATCCTTCTAAAGTATTTGATTTCGACATGACAACAGTGGAGATGGTACAAATTCCAATATACGGAGAGGTCAAAGCAGGATACAACAGCTTGGCACAAGAGGATATTGTTGGTTATGAGGTAGTTGCGAAAAACTCAGTTTCGGACGGGGAGTATTTTTTTCTAATCGTCAAAGGTGATAGCATGATCGAAGAAGGTATAGGCGAGGGCATGCGGGTACTGGTTAAAAAACAGAGGCATTGTCAGCATGGGAAGATCGGGGTTGTCATTGTTAACGATGATGAGGGAACACTGAAGAGAGTCTTTTATGAGGGGGATAACATAATCCTCCAGGCAGCAAATAAAAACATCCCTCCGAGGGTTTTCCCTATTGATGAAGTTATGATCCAAGGGCAGGTTACAAAGGTGGAATTCGATGTATAGACTCAGCGTAATTTATAGATACGGCGAGGGAGTCGAGATACCTAAATGGCTTATTGTTAAGCCCGAGAATGGTTTCGATTGGAACAAAGAAACTGCCTACATATCCCTTAATCAGCCTTTCGAACGAACGTCACAAGAAGAAATTAATGATGATACACTCGGGATTTCTATATTAAATACTGAATTGATGATTAATACGGAACTGCCGGAATATATCGGAATACATTTTCCATATGTAAAAAAGAGAATGAACAAACTACGCGGGGAACCGTTGACTCCGAACTTCAAGCTTTCGGAAATTGAGCAGTTTGTCATTCAAATGTCCGATTTACAAATAATAATGCAAACCAGATCCTTAGATATTTTATCTTGCAATTGGATTAATTTTTAATTATCCATAGTAGGCTATTTTTTTGGTCACAAAACAGAACATGTGTTCCTGAAAGGAGGTGATAAATACATTGTATTACAAAAGTGAAACGAAAAGTCGTTATAGCATATGTGAGGATGGTGAAATAGGATGCCCTGGACAGAACATCTAGGAGGGAACAAGTACAAACTGGTGGCGCGCGACCCGTCAAAGGTCAACCGCCCCAAAAAATCTACAGTAGTTGTGATTCCAGCAGAAATCGTCCGATCACACACGAAAGCAGAGCGCTGGCTCACGCTGGAGTTGGCGAAATGGACGGATACTGTGGAATCAGGTCTTCTCCCTGGTAAGGGGAAAGATAGTAAGCTGACCTTCAGAGATTTTGTGCCTAAATGGAAAAAGGGGTATGCCGATCAAAACATGGGTGGATATACGGTAAAAAACACAATGGCTATCGTTGAGACCCGTCTTATGGACGCCTTTGGGGATACTCGCCTGGACAAGATCACGACGCTTCACCTGGTTACCTACTTTGCGGAGTTGACTAATCAAAAAAATGGAGAGCCGCTTGCAACTAACACAAAGCTCAATATCTATAAAGCAGCCAAATCTATCTTTGATGCAGCGGCAGACTGGGGGGTTATATCCTTCAACCCTATAGACGGGGTAAAGCGGCCCGGTCAAAGCAAGCGGGAACGCAAACAGATCCGTAGCCGGAAGAAGCACTATTCCTGGGCTGAGGTTGAGCAGCTCCTGATTGCCCTCTACAAGCTCCCTGTCAATTGGCGGCTATACTTTACAGGTTGTATGCTTGGCGGCTTCAGGCGTGGTGAACTGCTGGCGGTGGAGTGGAAAGATGTGTCTCACGACCGACGAGCGATCTGGATCGACAAGCAGATTACCCTAGATGAGGACGGCAATACAATCGTAGGTGAAGTAAAAACAGAGTCCAGCGAGGGCTGGGTGGGAATGCCCGCGTGGTACATGGAGGAATTAAAGCGATTGGAGCGAATCTGGCGTAAGGAGAAGCTACAGTGCAAGAAGTGGAAGGGTGCAGACAAGCAATATTTGTTCCATGGTGGGAACGGTCTTCCCTACTACCCAACAACCCCTACATTGACATGGCGGCGCTTCCTGCAAAAGCATGAGCTTCAGCACGTCAAGTTGCACGGCCTCCGGCACACTGCCGGTATGCTACTACGGGAATCCGGTTCCGATCTTAAGACAATCCAGGAACGGCTCCGTCATGCTAAGTTGGATATGAGCGCGGAATATACTCATGAGTCCGATATTATTAACCGGGAGGTAGTCGATAAACTTGAAAGTCTTAATCCAAAAAACATCAAAATTGCCCCATCGATTGCCCCATGAGCAAAAAGTAGTCAACGGTTTGTCGAAAAATGCGCAAAGAAAAAACCCTTGTGGCGCAAGGGCTTAGGTAAAAATTTCGGACAAAGCGGGTGATGGGAATCGAACCCACGCTATCAGCTTGGAAGGCTGAAGTTCTACCATTGAACTACACCCGCAACTCAAAGTGAAGACAAAAAATATTGTAGCACCACTGGGTATAAAATGCAACTTTTTGCGCTCAGGAAGGCATGCCTAGTAAAGGTTGTTTCAGAAAAAATATTTCAAATTCTTCAGCTCTTATCGGCTTACTAAATAGAAATCCTTGAGCATCGTGGCAGTGCTGCTGCCGCAAGAACTGCAACTGCTCCTTGTTCTCAACGCCTTCGGCCGTGACCTTCAGTTTGAGGTGATGCGCCATCGAAGTTATGGTAGACACAATCGCTGCATTATTAGTGTCATTCATCACGTCTGAGACGAAGGAACGATCAATTTTCAGCCGATCAATCGGCATATTCTTTAAATAATGCAGGGAGCTATAGCCCGTGCCGAAATCATCTATACTTATAAATACACCAAGCTCTTTTAGTCGTTTCAGCTGTTCAAAGGCTGTCTCTTTATCCAATGTCATACTTTCCGTAATTTCCAGATCGACATAACAAGGATCTAAGCCAATGTCTTTCAGAATCATTCCAATCTTACCAGCCAGATTCGGCTGCAGAAACTGGCGCATCGACAGGTTGATAGAGATGCACAACGGTCGATATCCTGCTAACTGCCATAGTTTATTTTGTAGGCAAGCTGTTTTCAGAACCCACTCCCCAATGGGGACAATTAGCCCGCTCTCCTCGGCGATTGGAATGAAATCCACTGGCGAGATGAGACCACTCTTGGGATGATTCCAGCGCAGCAATGCCTCCATCCCTACAATTTCTTCCGTCTCCAGATTCACCTGCGGTTGATAGACTAGATAGAACTCCTTGCGTTCAAGTGCCCGCCGCAAGTCATTTTCCAGCTTCAGTCTTTCCTTCGCTTTCATCTGCATAGCTGGCATATAGCGACGAATTTCAACACCCTGATCTTTAGCATTATGAACAGCAGTATCCGCATTCTGAATGAGCTGTTCAGCAGTATCCCCGTCCTCTGGGTAGATGCTCATGCCCAAACTTAGTGAAATGTGATATTCTCCTGATTCCAGACCAACGGGTATTTCGAACAGCTGCAACAGCTCTGAAGCCCGTATCATGCAACCCTCAAGACTGGCTCTCTCCAGCATCAGGAAGGCAAATTCATCCGCTCCCATACTAAACAACTCTTCATTATCTCTGGCCTCAATAGCGATCCGCTGTGATACCTTTTGCAACAAATGATCCCCGGCATAATGTCCGAGAGAATCATTAATATTCTTAAAATGATTGATGTTCATAATGACCAGCGCTGAGAAGCCTTGGTTACTATCTTTCTCTCCAACCGCAGTCATAATCATTTCTTCTACACGGTGCATCAGGTTGCGTCTGTTCGGCAGTCCCGTTAAATCATCATGATAAGCCAAGTAATTCATCCGGTCTTCAACCTGCTGCTTCTCATGAAAAGGTTCTTCGATCGTCAATCGGTATACTCCGGTAAGCAGCAAGTAATAGGCAACTCCGCTGCATACCATGCCAAAGAGCGGGTCCACATCGCCAACGCTCAAAGGGTTCATAAAGAAAGCTTGGCCCAGAGCGAAAAAGATAAGTGAACGGATAATAATCAACATCGAGGCTGACTTTTCAACTTTGCCTGGATAAACTATGACTGCAACACCTATCAGATAAATAAAGAGCACTGCCATATCAACCAGCCGCTTCAAAGAATCCATCCACTCTTGGCTAAGCAGTTGCGGAATAATCGAGTGGCCGAATAGGAATATAACCAAAGAGACCACAATCAATAGCAGGGCAATTCTAAATACCTTTCCCTTTTCAGAGATAGATACCGGCTTGTCCACTCTACTAAAAATAAACAGAATACCTAGTCCACTAGAGAGACGTGAGAGCGCAAGCAGCCAAAGCGATTCCTCCGGGCTGACAAATGAAGATATCCATGGAATTCCTACAAAACTGAGCGTATGCAAGAAATCAAATATACATACCCCTAAAAAAAGCGCTGAGGCATATAACCTTGCTCTGGATAACCGATCGGAGAAAAATAGCCAACCTTGCGCAAAAATTGCAAAACCAAACGCAATATTGCAGCATCCGGCAATGAGGTATAATGCTGAAATCAGATCCCAGTCATCAATTCGTTCTAGTGGTGTATGGAAAATCTGAATTAGAAGGAACAATATAGCCCCTAGAATAGCCGTTCGAATTGTTCTTTTCTCTTCTTGTCTCATAAGTCCCTCGCGTCTGAAAATGATATCTATCATAATATTGGATATATTTATGTCCTATGTATAAATATCGGCTGAATGGGTCACTAAAGTTACAGTTTTCCCCTACAATATAAAAGAAAGCACTGCTCCATTAATCAGAGATCAGTGCTTCTGAAAAAAAACTATTTATTCTCGCCAAAAGTAACCTCGGGCGTTGTAAGCAAATCATAGAAATCAACAGCTTTATCCTTATCTTCCGATGAACGGAGGGCCATAGCAGAACGTGGATGCTCATCCAGCGTACCTGTGATCATATAAGGAATGATATAGCCCCACTCTTCCTTCTCCCGCAAAGGGGTCATTAGGCGTTCAACGACATCCAGCACAGGACGAAGGTTGTATTGTGTGTTTTTCAGATGTGTAACAAGCAGTTCAGTAGGACAATTCCCAGCCGCACGCCCCATGCCATAACAGGAAGCATCCAATAATTCCACACCTTTCTCGGCAGCAATAAGTGTATTGGAGAAAGCCAATTGCAAATTGTTATGGGTATGTACTCCCAGGCGTTTGTTAGGTAAATGCGTTTTGAACTTTTCAACCAGATAAGTGATATCGTTATGATCCAAGCTACCATAAGAATCTACTATATATACAACATCAACAACACTCTCGCGGATCTGTTCGAAGGCTTCTAGTAGTTCGTTATCCATTACATTCGACAGTGCCATAATATTGATGGTCGTCTCATAACCTAAATCATGAAAGGTTTGCACAAGCTGCAGAGCTTTGTCCACGTCCTTGCTGTAGCAGGCTACACGAATCAAATCCAGCATACTTTCACTCCGTGGTAGAATATCAGCCTCATCCACGCGGCCGATATCCACCAAAGCGGAAAGCTTAGTATGGCCTTTTTGCGGAATTACTTTGCGCAGGAAATCATCGTTAAGGAATCGCCAAGGTCCGGCACCTTCAGCGCCTTTAAGCAGCTTCGGTGAATTCTTATAACCAATTTCCATATAATCAACACGAGCTTCATTTAAACCAGCATACAAATTTTGTACAAACTCGACGCTGAAATCCCAGTTGTTCACTAGACCTCCATCACGGATGGTGCAGTCAACAATTTTGCTCTGATTCGTCTTCACAATTTGTTCTCCCTTCAACTGTAAGCAATCATAATTCCCTTGATCTTAAGCTTTACTATGCAATTATTATCGCTTAATCATACTTTAAGGATGAATACAATGTAAAGAATAATCGATGCATTCTCTATAACCGTTTCCAGTGTAACGCCGCAATGACAAATATCACTGCCATTATTCAATTGTCATGCTACAGTACAAGAAAACAATTGAGATTGATTATCAGTCTCTTGTCGGAGGGATAAAAATGGCTTCTACTTCCTGCTCGTTGCTGCGTTTACAGCCGGGTTCTACTGGTTCCATCCATAGAATTGAAGGAATGAACCCCATCTTACAACGCCGACTGGCTGATCTCGGAGTGGCGGAAGGCGTTATCATCCGCCTTAAAGGAAAGGGACCTTTTCTCGGACCTATTACGCTGGAATGTAACGGCCAATTGTTCGCCATCCGCCGGAAGGAAGCTTCCATGATTGAGGTGAATGTATCTTGAGTTCTATAGCACTGGTAGGTAACCCGAACACAGGTAAGACTTCTCTTTTTAATACGTTAACCTCATCCTACGAATATGTAGGGAACTGGGCTGGTGTAACCGTCGAGAAGAAGGTCGGTAGCCTAAAGAACGGGGCTGGCAAGCTGATCGATTTGCCAGGTATCTACTCCCTTCACCCATTATCACGCGATGAGGGCGTTGCTGCTCAATATCTGATTGAAGAATCACCCGAAGCACTCATCAATATCGTGGATGCGTCACAGTTGGAACGAAACCTGCTGCTCACGCTTCAATTATTGGAATATGGCAAACCGACTCTATTGGGGCTGAATATGATCGACGTCGCCAAAGCGCGCGGAATTCATGTCAATGCCGAAATCCTGCAGGCACATCTTGGCATTACCGTCCTCCCGCTTGTAGCAAGAACCGGCAAAGGCACTGGACAAGTACTTAGCATTCTGGAGAAATCCTCAGCTATTCCGCCTGTAACTTTCAAATTATTTTATGGTGAAGTTGTTGAAGAGGCCATCTCCTCTATTATAAAAGAATTGCAGCATACCCCGGGTTTACCTACTCTCCGATGGGTTGCTCTTCAGCTGTTGGAGCAGAATCCGGTCATTCTCCAGTTTCTAAAGACACGTGTGGATACCTCTCGATTACTGACCATCTGTGCTGCCTGTCAGAGCGAATTGCAAATCAAAAAGCTTGCATTAACGCTTCCCCAATGGATTCGTTCAACCCGCATGGATTATATCCGTTCTTTATGCGATGCAGCACTTGATACTACAGCTCAGAAACCACATAACCTGACTGAAAGACTGGATTCCCTGCTGACTCACCGCTTTTTGGGATTGCCTCTGTTCATCGTCTTTATGTATGCGCTGTTCAAGACAACCTTCGACTGGGTAGGTGGACCTTTATCGGACCTTGTGGATGGATTAATATCCGGCCCCATCAGTGACGGAACCGTTTCTATGCTTCAGTACCTTGGGGCCTCTAACTTTACACACGCCTTGATTGTGGATGGCATTATCGGTGGTGTTGGCGGCGTACTGGTTTTTGTTCCCCAAATCTTCATTTTGTTCCTGATTATCTCCTTTCTTGAGGATTCCGGTTATATGGCGCGGGTCTGCCTGCTGATGGATAGTACCATGGAACGAATGGGACTTAACGGAAAAGCGTTCATTCCTTTCATTATTGGTTTCGGCTGCAACGTACCGGCAATTATGGCTGCACGCAGTATTGAACAGCCCAAGGATCGGATGCTTACTACACTCCTTATGCCGTTGATGTCTTGTTCTGCACGATTGCCCGTCTACCTGTTGTTCGCAGCAGTATTCTTTCCGGAACGGCAAGCAACAGCAGTATTATCCATGTATGTAATGGGAATTGTATTCGCACTGATCTTATGTAAAGTATTCTCCAAATATTTGTTCAAAAATGAATCCTCCATCTTCATTATTGAGCTGCCTCCTTATCGCTTGCCGCAAATTAAGACACTTTCGCGCAGCACCTGGGAAAAAGGCAAAGGGTTCCTGCGCAAAGCCGGAACGATTATTCTTGCAGGTTCCGTAATTATTTGGCTGATGTCCTATGCTGGGCCTGGTGGATTTGATGTAGCCATGGATAATAGCTTTCTGGCCAAATTCGGCGGTATGATTGCACCGTTGCTAGAGCCGCTTGGATTTGGAACATGGCAGGCAGGTTCCACACTGGTTCCCGGATTTTTAGCTAAAGAAGTTGTAGTCTCAACCATGAATATCATCTATCATGCACCGGATTCTGCAGGACTTGAGAGTCAGATTTCACAAGTCTTCACACCCCTAAGTTCCATCAGCTTCATGGCCTTTATTCTGCTTTATATTCCTTGTCTGGCAACTGTAGGGGTCATTAAGAAGGAAACTGCATCCTGGAAATGGACTTTTTTCTCCATGGGTTACTCCGTTGTTCTGGCGTATAGCGTGTCTCTGATTATTTTTCAAGGCGGTAAATTATTGGGATGGTCGTAATGCTTTCGTCATCTTTTCGAATATATTCTTGAAGAAAGCGGGTTACAACAATGATAAATGTTCTGATTATAGCACTTGTCTTCGGATATTCAGGTTGGATGATCTATCGCCATGTTCAGAAGGGGAAAGAGGGCGCTTGTGCAGGCTGTGACAAAGGGAAGACTTGCTCGGCAGCATCTCTTGATTCTCCCTTTTCCTGCAGTGGAAAAGCTGCAGACAGCAAACATTAAGTTATATATCCAACCATTAATTAAAAACAGCACCAAAGCTCACCTGTATCAGGAGCTTGGTGCTGTTTTTGTGATGCAAGAATATTATTCCTCTTCGTTTTGGCCTAGCAGCCATTCTAGCAGGGTACGAACCATAACACCGGTAGCACCCTTGGGATTAACTCCACGCTCTTTAGACAGGAAGGCCGTTCCGGCAATATCCAGGTGAATCCACGGCAGCCCTTCAGCGAACTCCCCAATAAACAAGCCCGCAGTACTGGCCCCACCATATCTCCCCGCCGCATTGCGAATATCGGCAACCTCACTTTTTATCATTTCACGGAATTCTGGATACACAGGCAGCTGCCATATATTTTCCCCTGAATCTCTGGAGGCTGCCATTAATTCCTGCATAAATGCCTCGTCATTAGTTACTGCACCGGTAGCTATATCTCCAAGCGTAGTAAGCACAGCACCGGTCAGCGTCGCCAGATCAATAATCCGTTCGGCTCCCCATTCCCGTGCGTAAGTGAGCGCATCCCCTAATACAACTCGGCCTTCAGCATCTGTATTCAACACTTCTATCGTCCGCCCACTAAGCGTAGTAATAATATCGCCAGGCTTAAAGGCATTCGCTGATGGCATGTTTTCTGCAGAAGGAATAACCATAACAACATTAATTTGCGGCCGTAGTCTGCCCAGGGCTTCCATAACTCCAAGTACAGCTGCGGCACCGCCCATATCGCTAATCATTTCTTCCATACCAGGAGCTCTCTTTAATGAGATCCCACCCGTGTCAAAGGTGATCCCTTTGCCGACCAGACCTATAACATGATCCCATTGTTCTCTGCCCTGATAGCGAATAACGATCATCCGCGGCGGATTAACGCTGCCTTTGCCGACTGCCGTCAATCCCCCCATTCCTTTTTGCTCGATCTCACGCTCATCCAGCACCTCGGCTGGCATCCCATAGCGCTCTGCAACCTCTATAGCCGCCATCGCAAGATCTGAGGGAGTCAGGAGATTGCCGGGGATGTTGGTCAAGTCACGCGCTAGATTAGTCGCCTCAGCAAAGGCCTGACCGCGCTGGATGCCGTTAACCCAGTCCTCACTCTCCGCCTCATCCGTCTGCTGTTCGACATTAAAAGTGACGGAATCCAGTCCCATATAAGAGGTCTGCTCCTGCTTATAGTGTCTGCGGCGGTACGCTCCAAGTCTTAATCCTTCCGTAAGCGCATAGGCGATTGTAACTACGGCCTTCTCCTCAGTAAGAAGCGTAATCTCACCAGGTAACTGAAAGACAATTTTCTCTGCTTTCAACCTGAGTGCAGCACGAGCAATATTCGCAGCCAGTATACGCAGTTGATCAGTAGTTAGAAGCCCATCTCCACAACCGCATAGTATGATGATGGGAAAATCATATTGATTCTCCAAAGGCAGGACATAAGTCTGATTTAACTTGCCTCCAAACAGCCCTGTTTTACCCAACACAGCAATTCTATCATTCCACTGAGCAAATAAGCCCCCTTGTTCAACTTCCGATTCAGATACAATTAGGACTATAGCATCAGCTTTTATTGCTTCTAATGCTACTCCACTGCTATAATCAATCTTCAATTTTCATTACCTCCGTTTGTCGTCACACGCTAAGTTCATATTTATTGTAACATAGCTAAGGCTGATCTCCCGCAGCGGTATTACACCACAGGAATCAGCCTCTCAAAGGAATTTATTATTAAAGATATTGTTCAATCTGTTAGTGTGTAAGGGGTAGTGAAATTACAAAACGTGTGCCTTCATTAATCCTGCTGCTAACAGAAATACATCCACCATGATCCTTGATGATTCGATCACTCACAGACAGACCCAGTCCCGTCCCATTCTCCTTCGTCGTAAAAAATGGATTAAATAACCTGTCCAATGTGCAGGCATCCATTCCTTTACCATTGTCAGAAATATAAATACGAACCTCTGCGCCTTCCCTCCGCGCCCCAACCTCTATCTTCCCCATATCATTATCAGCTTTCTCCGCAATCGCTTCCATTGCATTTCTAATCATATTAAGCACTACCTGCTTCAATTGCTTTACATCTACCGATATAATCATCTCGCTCTGAAGCGGATGCAGATTAATCTGGCAACCCTTCATCAAAGCTTCGCTCTCTGTGAGCAGAACGATCTCCTTGAGCAGCGCCGAAACTGGAATCGCTCCAACCTGAGGAACAGAGGGCTTAGAAGAATTTAGAAATTCATGTATAATATCGTTCGCACGGTCAATTTCCGCTAAAATAATCTTTGCATACTCCTCTTTCCCCAATTGCTGCAGGTGTGGACGGAGTAACTGAATAAATCCCCGAATTGCAGTTAATGGATTACGGATTTCATGAGCAATGGAGGCAGATAATTTGCCCAACATAGCCAAGCTATCATTCTGGTAGGCCGTTTGCTCGATAAGCTTGTAATCAGAGATTTCTTTGACTGTAATCAAAGAATAGCCTTTCATTTGCTCGCCAGCACTCAAAGTGACCCGCCAGTAACGCCCATATTCGTCTACAAATTCATATTTGGGCTTTACCTTACAAACCAAATCCCGGTAGCCGCGCAGCAATTGCTTCTTCTTGAAGCGGCTTAACTGGATATGAGATAACAGATGAACCATAGTGCAGCCTAAAATAGAGTGACGCTGCAATTCGAGTATGGCGTACATTTGTTTATTGGCAAAACTCAAAACCCCTTCTTCATCAAAAAGCATAATTCCACTATCAAGGTTTTCCAGAACATCCTCATATGTAGAATCCATAGGACCGGAGTGAAACGTTCTTGCTGATAAAAGCAAGCTTTCCTGGTATTGACTTATCACGATACGAAGTTCCCCCTTTAACTGCATTTGACGAAGACGCTCAAGTGACATCAAATTACTATGTATTTGAGTATATGACGAAGACGCCAGAACATTCGGTAATCGCTACTATTATCCAACCGTTTCAACTATATTCCAATCATATCCAAGTGAAGAAGACAACGCAATCAGAGAAAGTGTCGAATGGCTAAAAAATAGATAAAAATGATCCCTAAGACTCATTATTTTACTGTAAAAGAGTCTTTTTATGGATCAGCCATTTTCATAGATAGAATAAAAAAACATATCCACAAAAAAGCCTTCGCAAATGCGAAGGCTTTTTTGTGGAACAATATTGTGCTGACACTGCATAGAGAATAATCAGTATCCTCCTAAGCTTTCTGTTGCAGCCGGTGACGACGCTGGCTCATCACAGCCAGTCTTTTCTTCAGTTCGCGTTCCCATTTTGTGTCCCCGATCTGCTTCGCAACTGCCAACAAATCAAGCGCCATATCAATCTGGCTTCGCACAATGGTTAACGGATCTTCACTCTCGACATTAATAACATTCTCAAAGATCGCCGTTTCGTCCTCCAAGACATAGTCTTGAAAATCTACATCCGTAACTCCGTCTCCATGAGCGTATTCTGCGAGAATCTCATATTCATTTTCGACCTTGTAATGAACCTCCACCCGGTGACATACCGGACAAAAAAGCAGGGGAACATTATGAACTTGCGTACGATAATGTTTAAGGGTTCCCTTTGTTCCTACCATACTTGCTCCACAGCAAAAGCTCATGCTTGTTCACCCTCCTTGGTTGATTCCAATGTTTTCTTATTATTGTATTACACTATGTCACTGGAGATTCCTCTCCTTGAAGCTATAGATTAACCTTTACGCCCATTTTCAAACAACAATCTCATAAACCCGGATTGTATTGTTACAAAAAGCCCCCTTGGCGGGTCAATGTTCCCGCAAGGAGGCTCTCATTAGTATCTCAAAGATCAAATCTGCGGACAAAAATTTACAAATTTTTGTCGCCTGGTTTCCAGTTCATGGCGCATAGTCCACCAGATTGTAAAGCTTGCAGAACACGAAGAGTCTCTTCTACGCTGCGGCCCACATCATTATGGTTCACCACTTGATATTTAAGTTCGCCTTCAGGATCGATAATGAACAATCCGCGCAATGCGATACCTTCTTCTTCAATTAGAATGCCATAGTCACTGGCAACCTTCTTCGTGATGTCAGAAGCCAGAGGAAAATTAATTGGGCCAAGGCCATTAGAATCCTTTGGTGTGGTGAGCCATGCCTTATGACTATGGATCGAATCGATGCTGGCACCGAGAATTTCTGTATCAAGTGCTGTGAAATCAGCTGCAGCGTCACTTAATGCTGTAATTTCGGTTGGGCATACAAAAGTGAAATCTAGTGGATAAAAGAAGAATACAAGCCATTTGCCGCGATAGTCGGACAAGCTTACTTTACCAAAATCCTTGCCGTCTCCCGATACTGTTTCCAATGTAAAGTCCGGAGCCGGTTTACCTACTAAACGTTCTGCCATTGCTTAAATCCTCCTTTGATTATGTAAGAAAAACAATCAATCGCTTTTCTTGATATTATGGTTTAGCTAATGTCTTTTTGCTATAACCAAATGTTATCATCGTACAAAATCAAAGTCAAGATTATATTCATTACTTATTTATAATTATTATAAATAAGTAATCTTTTGTGACATTTTTCTTTTTTCTGCGTTACCTTAAAGCTGTCTAAGATGGGTTACGATTACTATGCTTTGCGAATAGCCGCAACAATTAGATCGCCCATTTCTGTTGTGCTTATTGCTTTACTCTTGTCTACAGCGATATCACTTGTACGGTGGCCTGCATCCAGCACCTCTGCCACGGCAGCTTCAATCGCAGCAGCTGCATCCTCATAACCGAAGGTCATACGGAACATCAGTGCCACGGACAATATAGTTGCGATTGGATTCGCAAGACCTTGTCCTGCAATGTCAGGTGCGGAGCCATGAACCGGCTCGAAGAGACCGTAACTGCCCTCGCCCATTGATGCCGAAGCAAGCATTCCGATAGATCCTGTCAGCATGGCAGCCTCGTCGCTCAGGATATCTCCGAACATATTCTCAGTTACAATAACATCAAAGCTAGAGGGGCGACGCAATAGCTGCATTGCACAGTTGTCTACCAAGATATGCTCCACCTCTACATCCGGGTATTCAGGAGCTAGCTTATTCACAACCTCACGCCACAAACGTGAAGTTTCCAGAACGTTTGCTTTATCCACACTAGCCAGTTTCTTGCGGCGTTTGCCGGCAATTTCAAATGCCTGGCGGACGATGCGCTCCACTTCCATTACGTTATATACGCAGGTATCCACTGCTTCCTCTCCGAACTCGCCTTGACGACGCAGCTTCTCACCGAAGTAGATCCCGCCTGTCAGTTCACGCACAACCATAAGATCTGTACCTTCCAGAACTTCAGGCTTTAACGTCGAAGCATCCTTCAAGCAATCGAACACCACTGCAGGACGCAGGTTAGAGAACAGGCCAAGTGCTTTACGAATACCCAGCAGGCCTGTCTCCGGCCGCAGTTCCTTTGGATTGTTATCCCATTTAGGCCCACCAACGGCCCCAAGTAGAACTGCATCAGCACTGCGACAGATTTCTAATGTATCTTTCGGCAGCGGTGTTCCTCTCTCATCAATGGCAATTCCACCAAATAGCGCATGCTCTGTTTCAAAGACATAGCCGAATATTTCTTCGGTTACCTTCAATACTTTTTCCGCCTCAGCTACTACTTCCGGTCCGATGCCGTCTCCAGCAATTACGGCGATTTTTTTAACTTCACTCATTCAAGTCACTCCTCAAGTGTTCTGCGCTTATGCAGACATAGTTCTTCTGTATATTGTTGTATCATAACGGGGAACAAAGGACAAAGATATAGATTCTATGGAGCTGATAGTCAAAGCCTATAAGTAAGAAGTAACTGCTATTTGCCCTTGCCTCTCAAGATCGTTACAATTAATAAGTAGTTGTTATATTTCCCCTAATTTTAAATCCATTAAAGGAGTGATTGCGAAGTGCAATACGCTAAACTTGGCAAATCCGGTCTGAAGGTTAGCCGTCTTTGTCTGGGAACGATGAATTTTGGTCCAATTACAGATGAGAAAGAAGCGTTCCGTATTATGGATGCTGCGCTGGATGCCGGAATCAACTTTTTTGATACCGCTAACATTTATGGCTGGGGCAAAAATTCCGGACTTACAGAAACCATTATTGGCCGCTGGTTTAAACAGGGCGGCGGACGGCGGGAAAAAGTCGTATTGGCCACCAAAGTTTATGGTGCCATGAGCGACACGATTGACGGTCCTAATGATGAAGGTGGTCTTTCCTCCTACATTATCCGCCGCCATTTAGAGGGATCGCTACAGCGGCTGCAGACGGATCACATAGAACTCTACCAGATGCACCATGTAGACCGTTCTGTCCCTTGGGACGAACTGTGGGGCGCTTTCGAGCTGGCTGTGAACCAAGGCAAGATCGGTTATGTCGGTTCCAGTAATTTTGCGGGATGGGATATCGCAATAGCACAGCAAGAAGCTAAAGCGCGTGGTTTCCTTGGCTTGGTATCGGAACAGCATAAATATAGCCTAACCTGTCGTCTGCCTGAACTGGAAGTATTGCCCGCCTCCAAGAGTCTCGGACTGGGTATTATTCCATGGAGTCCACTTGATGGAGGACTTCTTGGCCGTAATGCACTCATGAAAATCGAGGGTAGCCGCAGCGGTGGAAACTCAGAGCGTGTAGAGCAATACAAGAGCCAGCTTGAGGCCTTCGCAGCTTTAAGTATGGAGCTTGGAGAGCCGCAGGATAATATCGCCCTGGCCTGGCTGCTGGCCAACCCTGCTGTAACCGCACCGATTATCGGACCGCGTACACAAGAGCAATTCGAAAGTGCTCTGCGCAGCCTTGAGATTGTACTGGACGAATCGGTGATGAAGCGTCTTGATGAAATATTCCCTGGTCCAGGCGGAGAAGCCCCAAAAGCCTATGCCTGGTAGATTCTAAATAATAAATCAGGGGAGCGTTGGCACAGCTGTGAATCATGCTGTGCCAACGCTCCCCTTTGTCTAAATAGAAGAACTTATTACTTTGCAGTGTCCACTGTCACGCTTCCATTGCTTGTGGACAGGTCAATCGAATGAGTGCCGCTGCCAAGCTGCGCTGTCCCATGACTATCACCCTCACGGTCCCAGGGCAGATTGCCATTCAGCGAGCCATTACTCGTATCCGCTGTGATTTTGGCATCACTTACTGCCGGCAATTCAATCACAATCTTGCCATTGCTTGTGGTGCATTTCCAGTCACCAGTCACTGCTGAATTGATACTGATTTTGCCATTGCTGCTCTTGGCTGACAAGGAGCCATCGATATTACTCAGTGTAACCGCTCCGTTTGAGCTGACCAGTTCTACCTCTCCTTGAATATTTTGCACCGTAATAGTGCCGTTGCTGGAATGCGCCTCCACACCACCGGCAATATCATGAATATCCAAGACTCCATTGGAAGTATCAGCCTCTATACCTGATTTCAGACTTTGGGCTTCTATTGAACCATCACTGGTTTCTACCTCCACAGTCAGATTGCTGGGCACCGTGACATTCAGGAAAGGATTTTTACTATTGAATCCAAACTGAAGATTTGAGAGCCAGTTTGACTCCTCATTCAGCTCCATGACCAGCGTATCTCCATCCGTCGTAACCTTCCATTTTTTCTCCAGTGTGCTTGCAGCTTCGCTTTCGGAACTGCCGGAAACGAGCAAGCTCCCTTCATACTTCAATGTGCTTCCGTCAACACCGTCTACCTTAACTTTTCCGTTAGGGAGTACAATCTTCACTGTCTTAATAGTCGCTTTCACCTCTACGGTTCCGCTAAGGGGGGCAAGCTGTTTATTATTAAACAAAGAACTCAGTGAGCTATCTCCTAACAAAACCGACTGTGCTCCGCTTGCTGCAACTAACAAGATGATTAGAAGGACGGCCCAGCCACTCACGCGGCTTTTGACATCCGATTTAATAAAGAGTCTGATTAACATTTCCAAACCAAACAGGATAAGAAGTGCGGGCCATAAATAGCCCAGTGCTGCGTAAGTTACTACATCATATTGGGCAAGCCCAACAATAATTCCCAGAGCAATACAGCCTAATGCCGCAGTAAAACTCCCGATTTTCCATCTCCCCATGGCGAATTCCCCATTTCCCTATACTCTCGAATTATTCTTCAGCATCCTCAGCCCATATCCGATTAAAGCTAATGACAGCAGGATGGTTCCAATATTGATCTCAGTGAGCATTCTCCACAGTGTTGGGAAAGCCGTAATTAGCAGCAGCAAAAAGCCAGCTACGACACAGCCGATGCCCACCCAAGCCGGATTCACCTCATCATGCGGATAGCCTGGAATCGAATGCAAATCCATACTCCAAGGCGCTCCGAAATTATCCGGATGAAACATCATCCGCTCATGCTCCTCCGCAGATAATTTCATCCAGGTCGCTTTTTGCAGCGCATCAAACAATTGATAGAACCACAGAGCGGCCAGCGCAAATGGAAAGACCATGGGCATGGAAGGAATAAAAATAATACACACAAATGCCCCGATCATAAACTGCATCCCCTGCTTTTTGAAACCTAAGTACAAATGTCCCACGCCTGGCATCATAGCCAGCATAAAGGTAAGCCAGCGCTTCTTCTTGATCATAAAATACCCTCCTAAAAGTTTTGTGAGCATTTGCTTCACTGATTTACTTCGTACAAAACTACTTCGAAAGCATACACTTAGTTTTGTGAGCATCTGCTTATCTATTTTGAATATCTCCTTTATTTCCCTTGAGGACCAAATAACGCAGTGACCGAACTCGACATATGACCGTTGATTTCCGTAATCCCATAAGCCAAATGCTCAAACACACCAAACTGCATTAACAAAAAGGTCAGACAAGCCGCAACGCCATAGTGTATCCATGAGGTTCTGGGGGCGGAACGGCGTCTTGCCATCGTCGCTTTAACGGCCCGTTCTCTCCGCCCATTCTCCAGCAGATCAATTTGTGCCATAACACCAGCCGTCAGATCGGGAAAGTCCATAAGTTCCAATTGATCCTGATTAGAATCCATTTCCACCCATAAAGCTGACAGTTCACGGGCTTCCTCCAGCCACTGAGCACAGTTGAGACAGGATTCTATGTGCAGTCGGATACTCTGCTCCATCTCAGGAGACAGCAAACCTTCGATATAATGTGGCATCCATTCTTTCACTGTTGCACAATTCATCGCCATTCCTCCCCTTTCCCACGCATCATCTGTCTGGCGCGATATAGCTGTGATTCAACGGTTTTGACTGAAATACCCTTTTGCTCGGCAATTTCCTGATAGGAATGCCGCTGAAAATAGTACAGTTGCACGACCGACCGGTACGGTTCGGCAAGGCTGTTTAGATTCTCCCCAAGTTCAGCGGATGCTTCTTTACGAAGTACCACATGTTCAGGCGTTTGCGACGTTACCCAATCATTCTCTGTATAATCTGCCGTGCTGCGGTGCTTCCATTCCCTGTCATTGGCCCGTTTCCAGTCCAGACAGGTTCGATAAGCAATCCGATAAAGCCAGGTGGAGAAAGAGGATTGCCCCCGGAAAGAGGGGAGGGCTTTATAAGCTTTAATAAAAACCTCCTGGGCCATGTCCTTGGCCGACTCGGCTTCTCCTGTAATCTTAATGCATACTCTATACACCATGCCCTGATAACGCGTCACCAAAGGCCCAAAAGCCTGATGCTGACCGCTTAGCACAGCGGCAATCAACTCCGCCTCTTCCAGTTTTCTCCCCTCCTCCAAGCTACATAAAGTTAGACGCCAGTTAATCGGAATCCCCTGCAACCCACCTGAATAATTATATATAATTCTTAAATAGCCACCGATAACTATCTTATTTACATCTTATATCAGGAACATTCGACTATAGAAGGAAAAACGACATAATTCGTCGAAATAACCTTAATTATTATGACAAATAAAAAACTGTTCCTAATTATCCTGCTCTTTCTGCTAGGTCTTACTAGCTTCCGTATCTTTTGGACAAGCATTCATCCTCTTCCTATCCACACTCACTCGGTCAAGGGCGTGTTGGATTTACGGCATGGCGGGCTGAATGAGAAACGGATCATTACTCTAGATGGGCAATGGGAGTTCTACCCAAATGCACTGATAACTTCTTCTGCCGGCCAAGCCGGATCAAATACTTTAGAAAGGACCTATATTCAGGTTCCAGGCAACTGGAAGGCTGCTCTCTCCAATGATAAGCAGTCCGCTTACGGATATGCTTCTTATCGTCTCCGCATTCTTACAGACAAGAAGGAGCAGTCCTATGGCATGATTATCTCTGGGATACAAGCATCCTCCAATCTGTTTGTGAACGGAAGGGTGTTGGGAAATTCAGGAACTCCTGCCGGAAGAGAAGAGCAGTATAGCGCGCAGGATATTCCATACTCCGTCTCATTTACTACTGACAAAAGCGAGCTTGAGCTTATTATCCATGTTGCGAACTATGATAATAAGAGTACTGGTGGTATTATCAAGCCCCTTATGTTCGGAACAGAAGCTGCTATTAACAAGGAACGTTTATTTACAGTAAGCATGCAATTTATGGTTTGTATTGTACTTATGCTGCATGGTTTATATGCAGTTATCCTCTATCTTATCAGTCCGCGTCAAAAGGTACTGCTATACTTTTCTCTTATGGTCATATGCGCTACCATAAGTATATTATCTGACGATGACAAGCTGCTGCTAGTCTGGTTACCCATGAGTCTTGAGATTTCCGTAAAGCTTATTCTACTGGCATATATGGGTACTTTTATATTTATGCTTCAGTTGGCCCAGCATCTATTATTTCAAAAGGAGACGTTTCATTCGGTTCGTAACTTGAGTATTTTGTGCGGAATACTCTCATTTCTTATTATTGTTGTGCCAACAGACATCTTTCTTTTCCAGACCCTAAGGATATTGTATATCCTGATCTTGTTTTCTTTATCTGTTGACGTATTTCTTCTGATTCTCAGATCATTCAAAAATAAGGAAGACGGTGCGGTGTTTCTACTTCTTGCGGCAACCAGCATCATTAGCAGTGGCTTATGGGGAATATTTAAAAATATTAGCCCGCTTGGGAATACCTTCTATCCCTTCGATCTGATTATTGCCTTCCTGGGCTTTGCTACCTTCTGGTTCAAACGCTATTTCTGGAATGCGAAGCAGACGACAGAGCTGACAGAGAGTCTTCAGCGGGCGATTAAGCAGAAGGATGATTTTCTGGCGAATACCTCTCATGAGCTCAGAAACCCTCTGCATGGCATAATCAATATTGCCGAAACCATATTAGATAGTGAAAAGAATTCACTAAAAGAAAAGAATGTCAGCAATTTGGAGTTACTGATTTCTGTAGGACGCCGCATGTCCCTTTTATTGAACGACCTGTTGGATCTATCGCAGTTGCGAGAGAGCAATATTCAGCTACAGCTGGGTAATGTCCGCATTCAATCCCTTGCCTCTGGTGTGTTAGATATGCTCAAGTTTATGACCGATGGGAAACCCATACGCTTAAGCATGGATATTCAAGATTCGTTCCCCAGTGTCATTGGCGATGAAAAAAGGATTATTCAAATTCTCTTCAACCTGCTGCAAAATGCAGTAAAGTATACCCGCGAAGGAACGGTAACAATTCATGCGGATGTACAGCAGCAAACGGCCCGGATTCATATTATGGATACAGGAATCGGCATGGACGAGGAAACTCAGCATAGAATATTCAAACCCTATGAGCAAGGTGATTCAAGCCTAACCGCTATGGGCGGCGGTATTGGACTGGGCTTAAGCATCTGCAAGCAGCTGGTGGAGCTGCATGGAGGAACATTAAGTGTGTCCTCAACACTTGGTGAAGGCTCTATCTTCACCTTCACGCTATCAGTATCAGATTCATCATTTGCCACAGTTGAAGAGGGGCATGCGTTTGAAGACCCCTCAACCGCCATAATTCATAACATGCTTATCACCTCTTCGGCACAAACAGCAACAACTGTAACTAGGAATACCGCAACAGTGCGAAGACCGAAGATATTAGCAGTCGACGACGATCCCGTTAATCTAAAAATACTTAGCGGGATTCTCACCACGGATGAATACGAGATTACTACAGTGACTAGTGGCAGGGAAGCAATCATGAAACTTGATGCTGAGCAGTGGGATCTGCTCATATCGGATGTGATGATGCCGCTGATGTCAGGTTATGAGCTGACGCGCCTCGTCCGTGAACGCTTCTCTATGGCAGAGCTTCCTATCCTGCTCCTTACTGCACGCAGCCAACCGGAGGATATCTATGCGGGATTTCTTTCAGGTACCAATGATTATGTAAGCAAACCCGTGAACGCCTTGGAATTAAAGATCCGGGTGCGCTCCTTAACCGATTTGAAACAAGCAGTTAAGGATCAGCTTAGAGTGGAAGCGGCTTACCTTCAGGCACAAATCCAGCCTCATTTTTTATTCAATACCTTAAATTCCATCTCTGCCTTGGCTTCTATTGATACGGAAAGAATGAGCGATATGATTGATGCCTTCAGCGCTTATTTACGTTTGAGCTTTGACTTTCTTAATGCCGAGCCTATGATCCCCATTGAACGGGAACTGGAACTTGTACGGGCTTATCTGTACATTGAAAAAGAACGGTTTGATGGCAGGCTTGAGATCACTTGGGATCTGGAAGACAACATTCACTTCCAGCTGCCTCCACTTACAATTCAGCCGCTTGTAGAGAATGCTGTTAGACATGGCATCTTAAACCGTGCCAAAGGCGGTACCGTACATATTGCGGTCAAACTTAGCGGAGAAGATGCTGAGGTCTCCATAACTGATAATGGTAAAGGTATGAACGAAGAGAAGGTGGCCATGCTGCTCAGCCAGTCAAACACAGATAGAGGTATCGGGATGCTCAATACGCATAAACGCCTGATGCAAGTTTACGGCAAGGGGTTGCACATCCAGAGCAAAATTGAACATGGAACTGTAGTTAGCTTTGTCATTCCTGCAGAGAGCCATAAGCACAAACAAAGAAGGTTAAATTAACAGATTCACTATACTAAATCTGAGTGGTGGTATTGCTATATGATCCAGGCATTACTGGTGGACGATGAACGGCTTGCCCTCATGAAATTAAAGCTAATGCTGGAGGAATTAACAACGGTACATATTGTTGCCGCTTATACAGATCCCTCCGAAGCTGTCATTGCAGCTCCTCAGATAGATCCCGATGTTATTTTTCTGGATATTGATATGCCTGAGATGAATGGCATGCAGGCAGCGGATATTATGCAGGAACTTTGTCCACGAGCAGACATTGTCTTCGTGACCGCCTATAACAACTATGCTACAGAAGCCTTTGAATTAAATGCATTGGACTATATCCTAAAGCCCGTACGGCGAGATCGCCTGCTGAAAACTGTCCGCAAGTTGGAAGACAGCTTAGCTATGAAAGCACAACACACGAAACCGACAGACGAAATAATGATCCGCTGTTTTCAAACGCTTCGATTTGAGCGCGGTGAACTGCTGCTTCCCAGCATCCGCTGGCGTACCTCCAAAGCTCAGGAAATGTTTGCGTATCTGTTTCACAACCGCAACCGGTTTGTTAGTAAGGATCTACTTTTCGATATCCTCTGGCCTGAATTCAACGTCAAAAAAGCCGCAACTCATCTATATACAACCATTTATCAAGTGCGGCAGTGCTTGAAGCAAGGGGGAATCGATGAGCTACAGATCAGTACCGTCAGCGGTGGAGAGGGATATATGCTGGTGACAAAGAAAATACTGATTGATACCGTCGAATGGGAGAATGGCATCCTTAGCCTCGAACCCATCGTTGCAGGCAACAGTACCAAACACCAGAAATTATTTGAACTTTATACAGGTGATTATTATGGTGACTACGATTATTTGTGGGCAGAGAGTGAACGACAGCGTCTTCGAACCATTTGGCTGCACCATGCGATGAGAATGGCTGACTTCTTTATTGGTGAGGGCAGAATTCCTGAAGCGGTGACTATTTACCAGAGAATTGTGCAGCTGCAGCCATATTTCGAGCAGGGTCACATGGGACTCATGAGAATTTACGACCAAACAGGGGAACGTTCAGCAGTAGAGGAGCAATACCGCCTCCTCAGCGATCTGCTGAACCGGGAGCTCAGCATTGAACTGCCTGCCAATATTGAAGCTTGGTATACACAATGGAAATTGGGCAGTCTTAAATATCTGTAAGAAATAATGTGCCAAAATAAAAGTCAAAGACACCCGGGATTCAGTCCGAGTGTCTTTGGTTCAATTTTTTCATATTCTCTATGCTATATATTATTCCGCTTTACTACCACGTTTGAATCTTCTCGTCAGAATGAACCCCAGAATAATCAGTCCAATACCTGTCAAGTAAATTGGAAGAGCACTGCCTTCCCCAGTCTTCGGAAGTGTGGCAGGCAGGCTAGCATTGTCAGATGGCTCTGTCACTGTACCTTTTGGTACTTCCTCAACATCAATTTCAATAATCGTCTCTTCTTCGTTTCCATCCTCATCGGTCACAATGATCGAGAATTTATCTTTGCCGATATATCCAGAATCTGGTGTGTAAATCCACTTTCCATCTGGAGTAAGCGTGACTGTCCCATGACCCGGATCTTTACCGATACTAGGGGTACCACCCAGGGGAATTTCACCTTCGATTGGAATATCTTCAGTAGTTGTTTCCTGATTCACAGGTGGAGTAGCCTGTGGAATAACAGGAGTACTGCTCACCGAGGGTTGACCTGGTGCAGCGCTTGGTACAGTTGTTGGTACCGCTGGCGTTGCCGTTACACCAGCAGTCGCTGAAGGTGTGACTGTAACGACTACTCCAGGGACCGTTGAGGGTGTCGGTGTCGGTACAGACGGGTAAACCGGCGGTGCTGTCGATGTCGTTGGTGTCGGTATCGACGTCGCTGTCGGCGTTGCTGTTGGTGTTGCTGTTGGTGTTGATGTTGGCGTTGCTGTTGGCGTTGGTGTTGGTGTCGCCATCAGTTTGTTCGTCAATGAAAGCGTCGTTGTTGAATTGAGCGTAACCGGATGCTCAGAGGAGTCGAGAATATATCCGGTTGGAGCACCTGACTCGATCAGAACATAACTACCTGACCATAAATTTTTAAACTCCACCGTTCCTTCGATTCCGGTAGTGAGACTATTAACCAATGCGCGGTCTGTACCCGAGAGGCGGTACAACTTGAAGGTTGCTCCGCTTAACAGCTTGGTAGAGTCAGCTTCATCAATCTTTTTTACTGTCAGTATGCTTCTTACCCCACTGCCTGTTCCTGAGCCGCTGGAGACACCAACGATAACCTCCTTCACGGTATCTTTGGTCACCTCAACTACATTGTTGCCTGTAAAGTTAACGGTATTGTTAACAGCATCACCATTGTTCGCTACAATCAGTGATTGGTATTCCAGAATATAAGCCTGATCAATATCATTAGTGAAGCTTAATACAAATTTTTGCTTGCCGGTAGCATCATCCGTTGTAATACCAAGCATATAATCCGTATTTCTAACCATTTCTGCAGCCTTTGATACATCTCCATTGACAGCAACTGTTGTTGAATACAAGTGGAAGGAGTCAGCTAACAAAATTTGATTGTCACTTGGCTCATCCGTAACCTTGGCTTCCTTCACATAAGACTGGTTACGGTTAATATTGATCGTCCAATTGATTTTACCACCGCTCTGCTGTCCCTTCTTTTCAACATACTCGCCGCTTTTGGGAACGGTTAGAGAAGCAGTTAAGTCCTTCGATACCGGTGTAACTCCATCCAACAATTTTGCCGTGTTGTTAAAAGTTGTTTCGATCAGCTTGCCATCAAGACTCGTTTTGAACACGATATAATACGGCAAACTGCTGGAATGATTAAAGTTCACCTTAAGGGGATTACCATAGGTTACCGTGTATTCACTCTCAGCTACACTGGTACCTGGAGTCGGATTACCATTGGCGGCGATACTCATATTCTGAACTTTAACAGATTCAGGAATCAGCACCTGACCGTCACCCAGCGGAAGTGTATCCACTACCTCAGCTGCGGCCAGCGTTTTGCCATTATAGTTCACTCCTATGGTCCAAGTAATTTCTTTAGTAACCGCATTATAAGACCCGTTCTTGAAGCCGTTATTCTTCACTTCGTTACGGGGGGTGAATGTGGCTGTAGTCACTTTTGAATGAGTCACAGCACCGCCATCCGTCCACTCTACAAGTGCTTTGTTAGGGAACGTTCCAGCAGTCCAGGTACCCTCTAGCCAGTCGTTATTATATGTGGTTTTGTAGCTGATACTGTAAGGTCCAGTAATGGATGAGTTAAAATGCACAATAAAACCTGCATTGGGTGTGACCGGATCTCCATATACCACGCTAAACACTGATGTCGGCACAGTCGTTCCGTCTCCGTCCTTAATAACCAACGAATCTGGTATAAACTCCAGCCCACCCTGAGTAAACGTGTCTGTAATGTCTACATCATTCATATAGAAGCTGTCACCGTTAACTTTAAGATTCCACTCGACAGTTTTATTGCTATAATCTACCGCACCCACAGTCTTAGTAAGAATTACCTGCGATGTATCTCGATTAGCTGTGCTTGAATAAGTGTCTGCTGTGACTGTGTTATGAACAGTAAGGTCATTTTCCACACGGTCGATCGCTTGGGTTTGGTATTCAATCCGATATGCTGAAGAGATTGAATTGTTGAAGCTAAGAATAAAACCTGTTTTGCCCGTACTACTTGTAGGACTCACAGTGTACAGAGAAGCAGGCAGCTCCGTACCCTTAGTCTCCGTACCCGACAGATCCAGAGTAATCGGATATACCTTGATTGATCCAGCAAACAGTTCATGGACGTCATCAAATAAATCGGTTAAGGAAGCATTTACTTGGGCGATATTCTTTTCGTTGTAGTTGTATTTAACCGCCCAGGATATAGTCTGTGTTCCTGAATCATAAGCTGTGGAAGACTTCTCCAGAGGATCTCCATATTGTACGTTTACCGTAGCAGAAGCAGGAATGGAGGACTGATTGTCACCTTTAAAGTTCGCAGTATTGGTAAAGGTTGTTTGATCCCTGTTGAGGATTTCTGTTGAATATTCAATACGATATGCACCCGTTGTTGGAGAATTGCTGAACAGAACCGTGAATACTCCATCGGCCACAGCAGTTGTGTACTGGCTACTGTCAAGCAAGGTGCCTCGTGCTGCAGTACCATCCAGATTAACATCCAGTTTGTAAACCTTGATATTTTGCGGAACTGCCAAGCCACTCGGGATTGGGTCATTAACCTCCGCATTGACAACACTATTCAGCCTCTTATTCAGATCAATTTCCCAATTAATGCTGCCCGCATTATAGCCCTCTGGTGTTCCCCTTTTCTCAATAGCAGAGGTTGTATTAGGTTTAAAATTGAGCGTAACGGTGTACGGCCCCCCCTTAATCGGGAAAATAATTTGCTGCACCGTGCTGCCTACTATCTTTTGCTTATCGAACTCTGTACTGAATGTTAATACACCATGTATATCATCATGCGTACTTATGTAATCATTAAAAGTCATAACAACCTCATGATTAGCCTCATTCACAACAAATCCGCCTACATCCATACCATCGAATACGAGTGGCCCGCTAATATCATTATAGAGTTTGAATTGCTCTGGCAGACTGAAGGTGAACGTGTCGCCGTCGTTGTATTTCGGAAGATTGGGAAGCTCCCATTCATAATCCAGTTTAACTTTCGCCCCCTGCTCATAAACGGCATCTGTTACAGTATTTCCGTTCGTATCATATACAGCCATGGTCACACTGGTAATGATACTGTCATTAATTGCGGCTGCATGTACTTGTGTAGTAAAGCCTATACCAAAGGTCCATTGTGTTATTAGTAACAAAATAATCAGTAATACCGCTATTCTCTTTTTTTTCATTTCTCCAACACGCCTCCTTTTCTTTTTCCCATTTCCTTGTTTTTTATTTGCCACCTAATATAAACTGTAAGCCCTACTAATGAACAAATTCTGAACAGATTTAGTTCCCTCCTCAATTCCAGCTTTATTGATCGTATCAAAATTCACTGATAAACTACTGATAGACAAGTAGAAACGATACCGTCCTTCTTGAGGTCGGTATCGTTTCAGCGAGCACAAAAAGCCGCCCCTTCAGTAGATTTAGTCTACAAAAGGGACGGCTCTTTAAAGTTATAAATATGCTGTCTCTACTTGATTCTAAAGGCTGGCATGATCGCGCTGGGTATAGGTTTTTCGTTTCTCCAGCAGCTTATTAAGTGCATTCAGATAGGCTCTGGCACTTGCCTCCAGAATATCGGTGCTCAGTCCACGGCCCTGCGCGGCAACTTCCCCCTGCGACAGTACAACATGAACCTCACCCTGTGCGTCCTTGCCGCGGCTGACGGCTTTGATCGAGTAGTCCCCAAGGGTAACTTCCTCTCCGGTAGCCTTATCAATAGCGTTGTAGATCGCATCAACCGATCCGTTACCCTCGGCAACAGCAACAATGGGCTGCTCTTCCGGTCCGTTAATAATAACTTTGGCCGTTGGCGTCGCTTCATTGCCGTAAGTAACATAAATGGTCTGTAGCCTGAATACTTCCGGCGTATCAATTAGCTTCTCTTCAATCAGCGCCAGAATATCCTCGTCGGATACTTCCTTTTTCTTGTCTGCCAGATCCTTGAACTTAGCAAATGCCGCATTCAGCTCTTCCTCAGACACATCGTACCCTAGATCACTTATCTTATCGCGGAAAGCATGGCGCCCGGAGTGCTTGCCGAGTACCAGCTTGCTCTCTTTAAGTCCGATCGTTTCAGGGGTCATAATTTCGTAGGTGGTCTTCTCTTTGAGCATGCCATCCTGATGAATACCCGATTCATGGGCAAAAGCATTTGCGCCTACAATCGCCTTATTACCAGGAACCACCATCCCGGTGAGCTTACTTACCAAACGGCTTGTGCGGGAGATTTCGGACAGCACCAGAGAAGTTTTAGCCCCGAAAAATTCATTTCGAGTCTCCAATGCCATCGCAATCTCTTCAATAGCAGTGTTGCCGGCACGTTCACCGATCCCATTGATGGTTCCTTCGATCTGATCCGCGCCATTCTGAATGGCGGCAAGCGTATTGGCCGTTGCCATTCCGAGATCATTATGACAGTGTGCACTAAGCTGCACTCGTTCGATATCAGGCACATTTTCTTTTAGATATTTAAAAATCGCTCCATATTCTGAAGGGTTCAAATAACCGACCGTATCTGGAATATTGACAACGTTAGCGCCTTCACGAATAGCCATTCCAACCATTTCAGCCATGAAATCAAGCTCCGTGCGGCCGGCATCCTCCAAAGAAAATTCCAGCTTAGAAAAATACTTTTTGGCATAACGTATCGATGCTTGTGCAGTTTCCAGTACCTGAGCTTTATCCATCCGCAGCTTATGCAACCGGTGAATAGGCGAAGTAGCCAGGAAAATATGAATACAAGGGTCTTCTGCCCCTCTCAGCGCTTCTCTTACAGCATCGATATCTCCCTCTCTTGAACGGGAAAGGCCGATTACCGTAACTTTCTTCACCGCTCTGGCTACCGCGTTTACTGCGGCCAGATCGCCCGGTGAGGCAGCAGGGAAGCCTGCTTCCATGCGGTCAATCCCCAGCTTCTCCAGCTGATAAGCGATTTCTACCTTTTCACGCGTGTTCAGGTTCACACCCGGCGACTGCTCTCCGTCACGCAGCGTCGTATCGAACACATATATTTTGCGCATGCTGAGCACCTCCTAGAGATTGTGCTAGAACCCTCAAATGCGGCTCGCATATGTACGGCCGCATCTGAAAATTACATTATAGGTTTGATCTTTATCTTAAATATATGTTATTACTTCTTGATCCAATGCATCATTTCGCGCAATTGTCCGCCAACTACTTCTACTGGATGAAGGGCTTCGTTACGGCGTGTAGCCGTCAGGAAGGCACGTCCAGATTGGTTCTCAAGGATGAAGTCACGGGCAAATTTACCTTGTTGAATATCGGTAAGCACTGCTTTCATCGCTTTTTTAGTTTCACTTGTGATTACGCGCGGGCCAGATACATAGTCGCCATATTCAGCTGTATTACTGATAGAATCACGCATCGTAGCCAAGCCACCTTCGTATACAAGGTCAACGATTAGCTTCATTTCATGCAAACATTCGAAGTAAGCCATTTCTGGAGCGTATCCAGCTTCAGTCAATGTCTCAAAACCTGCTTTGATCAATTCGGACACACCGCCACATAGCACGGCCTGCTCACCGAACAAATCTGTTTCGGTTTCTTCACGGAAGGAAGTTGCGATAACGCCTGCACGGGTACAACCAATACCTTTAGCATAAGCAAGTCCGATTTCTTTCGCTTTGCCAGTTGCATCTTGCTCAATAGCAATCAGTCCAGGAACGCCAAAGCCCTCTACGTAAGTGCGGCGAACCATGTGACCCGGGGATTTTGGTGCAATCAACAACACATCAGAACCTTCTGGGGCAACGATTTGACCAAAATGTACGTTAAAGCCGTGCGAGAACATAAGAGCTGCTCCACTTTTAAGATTTGGTGCGATATCATTCTTATACACAGAGGCCTGTGTTTCATCTGGCAGCAAGATTTGCACTACATCTGCACGTGATACTGCTTCAGCTACTGAGAGTACTTCGAAGCCGTCATTCTTGGCCGTGTCAAAAGATTTACCTTCACGCAAGCCGATGACAACCTGAAGACCACTGTCACGCAGGTTTTGCGCTTGAGCATGTCCTTGGCTACCGTACCCGATTACCGCGATCGTCTTTCCTTTCAATACACTGAGCTCTGCATCCTGTTCATAGTACGTTGTCACTGCCATTGTCAAAATCCTCCTTTAATTTGGGACCCATTGTAAAGAGCGGGTGCTTCAAGAGCGCTAGACCGGCAAGATCCGCAAGCGGCTCTTCAAGCTCCCGCTCTTTACGCGGGAATTTCCATTCATCAATTAACTAATGTAATGCCAAAAAGCAGCAATTCGCTAAAGCCGTAAAATAAAACGTTTAACCATTACCCCGAATCATCGCTGTAACACCCGTACGCGACAGCTCCTTAATTCCATAAGGCTTAAGCAGTTCAATCATCGCGTCTATTTTCTGAGTATCTCCTACGGCCTGCACCAGCAGGCTTGTACTGCCGATATCAACAACCGAAGCGCGGAAGGTTTCGATTACACCCATAATTTCCGGCCGCTCCGCTGGCTCCGACTTCACTTTAATCAGAGCAAGCTCGCGAGCAACCATGGGTCTCGAACCAAGATCCACTACCTTGATAACATCAATCAATTTATAAAGTTGCTTCTCGATTTGTTCTAGTGTGCTTTGGTCTCCCAGAGTAACAATAACCATCCGGGATAAACCAACCTCTTCGGATTGTCCAACGGTGATGCTCTCAATATTAAAGCCCCGGCGTCCAAACAAGCCCGATACCCGCTGCAGTACACCTGGCTGGTCATTTACAAGCACAGCAATCGTATGTTTCATCACTGTTATTCATCCCCCATCAGCATATTATCGATGGTCGAACCCTGAGTTACCATCGGGTAGACATTCTCGTCTTTAGGAACAACGAACTCCACCAATACGGGACCTGGTGTTTCCAGTGCTTCCTGCCAAGCTGCATTTGCTTCCGCTTTATTCGTGGCCCGAAGGCCCTTCACTCCATAGGCTTCAGCCAGTTTCACGAAATCCGGGCTGCCTCCCAGGTCGGTATAGCTGTAGCGCTTCTCATAAATGAGATTCTGCCACTGACGAACCATGCCAAGCACCTGATTGTTAATAACCACAATTTTGACCGGTATGTTATTAATAGCACAAATAGCGAGTTCTTGCGAACACATCTGCATGCCGCCGTCGCCGTTAATGGAGACTACCAACCGTTCTGGAAAAGCCATCTGTGCGCCGATCGCTGACGGAAATCCGAAGCCCATCGTACCTAAACCACCTGAGGTAATCCATGAGCGCGGTTTGTTGAATTTATAATACTGCGCGGCCCACATCTGGTGTTGTCCTACATCTGTAGTAACGATTGCTTCCCCTTTAGTCGTTTCATTAATCATCTCAATAACCCATTGCGGTTTAAGCTCCGTCTCTGAATCCTTATAACGCAGCGGTTGATCTTGCTTCCACTGGGCAATTGTCGTTCTCCAGGCATCCGCTTTCGTTGCGCGGCCAACCTCAGGAATCAGCATTTCCAGTACAGTCTTCACATCGCCGACAATCGGAATATCAGGCGATACGTTCTTACCGATTTCAGCCGGATCAATGTCGATATGAACAATCTTAGCTTTAGGTGCAAATCCGTCCAGCTTGCCGGTAACACGGTCATCAAACCGGGCACCGATATTAATAAGCAAATCACACTGCTGAATGGCATTATTGGCGGTATAGGTACCATGCATGCCTGGCATACCCATCCATAAGTCCTCAGCACTGGGGAAACACCCAAGACCAAGCAGAGTAGTCGTAATCGGGATGTCTGTTTTTTTCACGAACTCGAACATTGCTTCATGCGCTCCGGAGTAGATTACCCCGCCGCCCGCAATGATAATCGGACGTTCGGCAACAGCGATCGCACGCACAAGCTTGTCAAGCTGCAGCTTGTTTGGAACGGTACGCGGATTATAACCCCGTAGATTAACCGTTGTTACTGGAGTAAATAATGTCTTTGCTGCGGATACATCCTTTGGAATATCAACAAGTACCGGTCCCTTGCGGCCTGTATTGGCGATATGGAAAGCTTCGTGAATGACACGAGGCAGATCCTCTACATCCCGTACCAAGTAGCTATGCTTCGTAATCGGCATTGTTATACCCGTAATATCCGCTTCCTGAAAAGCGTCTGTTCCAATCAGAGTGGAAAACACGTTACCTGTAATCACAACCAACGGAACAGAGTCCATAAAAGCCGTAGCAATACCTGTAACCAGATTCGTTGCTCCCGGTCCCGAGGTCGCTATACAGACCCCCGCTTTGCCGCTCGCTCTAGCGTAACCATCAGCCGCATGAATTGCACCCTGCTCGTGACGTGTCAAAATATGTTTGAAATCCGTGAAACCATGCAGAGCATCATAGATATACAATACAGCCCCACCAGGATATCCGAATACCGTATCTACTCCTTCCAGTACAAGACTGCGAAGCAGAATCTCCGACCCAGAAATCACCTCTGGTTTATTCCATTTCTCACGTAATTCCTCTGTAGACCGCACTTCCGGTATCTGCGCGCTCATCCAAATTCCTCCTCTGATATTTAACATTCATTATGCAAACGACGAACCGTCTTTTATACATCAGGTGAATGAATGGACTTTCATGACAACAAAAAAACCTTTCGCCTCCCACGCACAGACTTAGCGCGTGAGGGACGAAAGGTTGATCTTCCGTGGTACCACCCATGTTTGCATTACATCTCACGATGCAACGCCTTATCAGGTATACAAAAATCCATCGATGTAGGCTGGGCCCAAATCTCTGTAACCTGAAGTCCCTAACGCGGACTAAACGATTCCCCCTAATAATTCCACCACTCTAGCCAGTGGACCTTTCAGGGAAACAGCTCCGAGGTGAGCTCGTATATAAGGGGTTTTGGTGGAGGTTGCAGCAATTCCTCTCACTCTCTGATCAAAAGAGCCCTTAAAACTTCGTCCTCTTCATAGCTGATACATGTATGATCGATAAAATGTTTAGACACATTATATGATTCCTCACACGGTTAGTCAATACCCATATTTTAAAAATCGTCACAACTACTTATTCTATGGGGTCTGGAACGCCCAGCTCTTCGTTAACATATGATGTACGACAATGCGTGGAAAGGGGGCGCTTTATGATCCGTTTTCGTAGACCCAAACAGGACGATGTAGTTATCCTCGATTTAATCGAAAGTCAGCTTGTACCCTTGTCTCATCTGCCGCAATCCGTAATCAGTCAGGTCAGAAAGGATTTACCCCGGCGTATGGGTCACGGAGTCACATTGGTGGCTTGTCCCGACTATGAGAGTGATCCACTGGGGTTCGTCCACTTTATGCTGCATGGTGATCTGCTCTACATCGATATGCTGGCCATAGCACCTGCAGCCCGGCGCAAGCGATGGGGGAATATGCTGATGAACCGAGCAGAGCGGTTTGCACTATCACGCGGATGTCAGCGGGCTAAGGTAGCTGTTGATATTGGCAATACAGCTGGTCTCGTCTTTTATCAAAAATTGGGCTACATCGTAGCCCGTTATCAACCACAAAACTTTTGTTACGAACTGGAGAAACGTTTCTCTTGAATCAGAAGCTCTATTTACTTCTTAAAAGAATCCATATGGAGGGTAGGGTGCTCCACCATAGCCATAACCGCCACCATAAGGTACACCACCACCACCATAACCGTAACCGTAACCGCCACCATAAGGTGCGCCATAGCCGCCACCATATGCATACGGTGCAGTGCCTATAGCCAGCAAATCAAACAGCACTAGTGGAATGATTGCTTTCGTTTGCACTCTTTTACCATTTATGCGCTGCAAAATAAGGCGGTTCCCAGAAATCCGCAGCAGTTTGCCCGTTACCTTCGTGCCGTCCTTTTTCACCGCAACAATATTTTTTCCCACTAGCTTCATGACCTGTTTCTTCGTCACTGCTTGTGTCATAATATCCCTCCTATAAGATTTACTTATCTGCATATCTTTCTCTTCAAAACAGTCTATTCATTGGAAAAGCCTTTCGCCTGTTCATCAGCCCACTTTTTGTGATAACACAAATAAAAGCCGCATCCCCGGAAAAAGACCGGAAAGGCAGCTTTAGAAAATGCAATTTCATTAAAATATAAGCTGGATTAGCGTTTACCAGGATCGTAAGGCTGACCCAATGCACTTGGAGCTGAGGAACGTCCTACAGCACTTACAAGCACTATAATGGTCAACACATAAGGAATCATGAAGATAAATTCCTGTGGTATATTTTGGGACCATTCAAACAATTGGACATAATTACGGATCGCTTGCGAGAAACCAAAGAAGACTGCTGCAGCAAAGGCACCCAGTGGATTCCATTTACCAAATATCATTGCTGCAATCGCAATAAAACCCTGACCTGAAATAGTATTGTGTGCAAAGGTGCTTGTAGTCGTTAAAGTTATTGTAGCTCCACCCATTCCAGCAAGCATACCACTCAGCATTACGCCAATATATCTCATCCGATTAACATTAACACCCAGCGTATCTGCAGCACTTGGATGTTCGCCGACAGCGCGTAAACGCAGACCAAAAGGTGTCTTGAACAAAACAAAATAAATAACTAAAACTAGCACTATTGCCAGATAGGTTGTCGGATAGGAATCAAAAACCCCTTCGCCGATGATTGGGATTTTAGAGAGCCATGGAACTGAGATTTTGCTAAAACCATCGATCAACGGAGTCTCGCCTGCACCATCAAATAACAGTTTGACCATATATAGTGTACTGCCAGCAGCTAAAAAGTTAATTACCGTGCCACTAATTGTCTGATCAGCCTTGAAGGTAATGGACGCAACGGCGTGAATCAATGAGCCGAGAACTCCTACAGCCATTGCGCATAGAACACCAATCCAAGGAGCCCAAGCCCCCATCCCAGCATCTTGAGCGTAATAGCCACCCACTGCAGCTGCAAAAGCACCAAACATCATCAAGCCTTCAAGTCCGATGTTTACTACACCGGAGCGTTCAGAGAAGATGCCGCCGAGTGCGGCAAAAATAAGCGCAGTGGAAAATACAAGCGTAGTATTCAGCAATTGGCCTAGAACATCCATTTATAACACCTTCTCTTTCTTGCGCTTGAAGTAAAACGGTTTGAGCACCCAGCGTACAATCCCTTGTGCTGCGATAAAGAATATGATTGAACCTATAACTATGCGGATAAGCTCAGGTGGTACATCAGCACCGAAGCTCATGCCTGCCGAACCATAAGTCAGCGTACCATAGAGAATCGCAGCCAGGATAACTCCAAGTGGATGTGTTAATCCCAATAGAGCAACAGCAATACCATCAAAGCCATAACCTGGAGATGCTGCAAAAACAGATTGGTAATGGAATACACCCAATACCTCTCCTGCCCCGGCCAGACCTGCAAAAACACCACTAATGAACATTGCCTTCACAATATTACGGCCAACATTCATTCCTGCATACTCGGCAGCATGAGGATTCAAACCTACCGCCCGCATTTCGTAACCCTGCTTGGTCTTCCATAAGAAGATATAGAAGAAGATAGCTGCAGCAATGGCAATCAATGTACCCC
Organism: Paenibacillus monticola; assembly: GCF_009664975.1. Classification (GTDB taxonomy): domain Bacteria; phylum Bacillota; class Bacilli; order Paenibacillales; family Paenibacillaceae; genus Paenibacillus_AQ; species Paenibacillus_AQ monticola. The sequence goes on along the minus strand of NZ_WJXB01000001.1, from coordinate 675,803 downwards.
AGTGTAAACGGGCGTTATCGAAGGTTGAGTTAAGGAAGGTCATTGATAGTGAAGCTGGGATATTCTCAGAGCGATTCTGACCCGGAAGCAGTAGAAACGTTCTAACAATATAATTAGCCAAAAAGAGTGCAATCCAATTCATCATAATTGTCGTGATAACTTCATTAATCCCGCGTTTAGCCTTTAGGTAACCCGCAAATCCAGCCCATAGACCGCCACACAGACCCGCTGCAATGACTGCAAGTGGAACCAGGAGGAAGGAAGGTAGGAAGGCCAGCTTGATACCCACAACGGTTGCTGCTGTCATACCAATCATGACTTGACCATCCGCACCAATATTAAACATACCGGAACGAAAGGCAAAAGCTACAGCCAGACCTGTTAGCATTAACGGAGTCATCTCACGAACAGCTTCCCCGAAGTCATATGGACTACCAAATACACGTTTAAATAGGGCAGCATAAGCGGCGATAGGATCATACCCGCCAACCAGCATAACAATAGCCCCCACGAGGAAACCCAACACAATAGCAACTAAGGGAACAATATAACTATCTGTGGTAAATATTTTTTTGAGTCTATACACCCGCATTACCTCCCCGCTTCAAGCTGCCTGCCATCATGAGTCCTAGCTCTTGATCGTTCGTATCCTGCGGGAATACTTCACCAACAATTTGTCCTTCATAAATAACGACAATTCTGTCGGATACGTTCATAATCTCATCCAGCTCAAATGAAATGAGCAGCACTGCCTTGCCTTTATCACGTTGTTCAATCAACTGCTTCTGGACGAATTCAATGGCCCCCACATCAAGACCCCGTGTAGGCTGGGCCGCAATCAGCAATGTCGGATTTTTGTCTATTTCCCGCGCAATAATCGCTTTCTGTTGATTACCGCCTGACAAGGAACGTGCTTTGTTCTCTATAGAGGCTGTACGAACGTCAAATTTCTTGACCAGTCCCTCTGCATATTGATTGATGACCTCATTGTTAAGAAAACCATTTTTGTTGTACGGACTTTTATAGTACGTTTCCAGTACCATGTTCTCACTCACAGTGAAATCAAGCACAAGACCGTGCTTATGGCGATCCTCAGGAATATGGGAAACATTCATCTCCGTAATTTTACGAGGAGATAAATTAGCGATTTCTTTCCCAGACATATTAATAGAGCCGGAATCTATTTTGCGCAATCCCGTAATGGCCTGAATAAGCTCACTTTGTCCGTTTCCGTCCACACCGGCGATGCCTAATATTTCCCCTGCTTTAACTTCAAAACTCAATCCATTCAACACAGAGACACCATCTTTGTTCTTACTGCTGACATCTATAAGCTTCAGAACGGCTTGTCCAACAGTTGGAGGCTGCTTATCCACCTTGAACGTAACGTCACGTCCGACCATTTTCTCAGCCAGCTCATTGGGATTGGTTTCTGAAGTTTTTACCGTATCTATTACTTTCCCACGGCGAATGATGGTAACCCGATCGGAAATCTGCATAATTTCTTTGAGCTTATGTGTAATTAGAATAATAGATTTGCCCTCTGCAACGAGCCGCTTCATAATAGCCATCAGTTCAATAATTTCCTGCGGCGTTAACACAGCAGTTGGCTCGTCGAATATAAGTATATCCGCTCCGCGGTATAGGGTTTTCATAATTTCTACCCGTTGCTGCATGCCCACCGAAATGTCATGGATTTTGGCATTCGGATTGACTTGGAGGCCGTACTGCTCCGATAGCTTGCGAACCTGCTCCGCAGCGGATTTATAGTCGATTTTAAGACCTTTCTTGGGTTCCATGCCAAGGACAATATTTTCAGTTACCGTAAAAGGATCAACAAGCTTGAAATGCTGATGAACCATACCAATGCCAAGCTCAATTGCTTTATTGGGATTATCAATAATAACTGGTTTCCCATCGATTTCGATGCTGCCTTCATCGGGCTGATAAAGTCCGAATACGATATTCATCAAAGTAGATTTGCCTGCTCCGTTCTCACCAAGCAGCGCATGTATCTCCCCCTTCTCCAAAGTCAAACTAATGGAGTCGTTTGCGACAATACCGGGAAAGCGTTTTGTGATTTGCTTCAACTCTACGACAGGAGCCGCAGCACTCATGGAATCACCCTCATCACAGAATATATTACCATGTAGACACGGCTGTACCGCCCCTTACGGGACGGTAGCGCTATGCCATACTTATGCCAGTACTTTAACAAGGAACAAGGCCAGCACTAAACCGGCCTTGTTCCTTGTTAGTTTATTATTTGTAGTGCAAAAAAATAGTTAAGGCGATATTACTCAGAAGGAACTGTGATTGTTCCAGCAATGATTTGTGCTTTATATTCTTCAACTTTAGCCAGAATATCAGCAGTTACATTAGCTTTAGATGTTTCCGGAAGACCTACACCGTTATCCTTCAAGCCCAGTACTGTAGTAGTACCACCTTTGAAAGTACCATCGACAACTTCTTGGGAAACTTTCTTAACCGCTTCGTCAACACGTTTAATCATTGAAGTCAAAGTAACGTCATCCCCAAATTCCAAGGATTGGTCTTTGTCAACGCCGATAACCCATACTTTAGCACCGCCTGCTTTATTACGGGATTTAGCTTCATTGAAAACGCCATTTCCTGTTGCGCCAGCAGCTGGGAAAATGATATCTGCACCATCATCATACAATGTAGCAGCCAAAGATTTACCAGTATCTGGCTTGTCATACGCGCCTGCATAAGTGATCTTCACTTCAGCAGATGGGTTAACAGCTGCAACACCAGCTTTGAAGCCTACTTCAAAACGTTTGATAACTGGGCTTTCCATACCGCCGATGAAACCTACTTTGTTAGTCTTAGTTGTCAGACCGGCAACAACACCAACCAAGAAAGAACCTTCATTCTCCGAGAAAGTAACGGATGCAACGTTAGGAGCATCCACTACGCTATCGATGATGGCCAAGTTAGCAGTAGGATTCTCAGTAGCTACTTTAAGAACTGCATCCCCTAGGTCAAAACCAATACCCCAAGTTAGGTTATAGCCGTCTTTAACAAATTGGTTAAGGTTCGGCTCATAGTCAGCATTGGATTTACTTTGCAGATATTTAATTTCAACACCCGCTTCAGTTTTGAGTGCTTCAAGTGCTTCCCAAGCGGATTGGTTAAAGGATTTGTCGTTAACTCCGCCTACGTCAGTAACCAGGCCGACTTTAACATCAGTCTTAGGAGCATCCGTTGGTGCTTCTGTTGGTGCATTAGTTGCTGCATTAGTGTTTCCTTCTGCGGCATTGCCAGAGTTAGCATTGTTGTTTCCGCAACCCGTTAAAACAACTGTGAATGCCAGCATCGTAACAAGAGATAGCTTAAAAATCTTTTTCATCGATAGTGATCCCCCTTAAGAATTGGATGTCTTCTGTGTTCTGCTTGGACATTCCATTAGATCAAATTATAACTGCAAAAAAGCCTAAAATCCAGTCTATAAATGACCTCAGGTCAATAATAATTTGCATTTTTCTGCAAGAAAACGCTTTCCATGACATTGTATGTTATTATCATGTCGGAAACGTGTTAGAAAACCTCAGAATTCCTCTGTTCTCGTATATATATCATTAATATTATTGCACACTGAAGTATTTTCTATTATTATGAGTGCTTAGTAATTGTACTGAAAGGAAGTTATCGGAATGTTAAACGAAGACAACAAATTAAAAGAAACACCTGCTTTTAAATATTGCCGTGAGTCACGCGTATTTAAGACCGGCCGCGTCTTCCCAAATGATGTAAATAACCACAAGACTTTATTTGGCGGTAAACTTATGAGCACTATTGATGAAGTAGCTTCTATTTCTGCTATGCGGCATTGCCGAACTAATGTTGTGACTGCTTCTTCTGATTCAGTTGATTTCTTACGGCCGATCAGACCTACAGATTCCGTCTGTTTCGAATCCTTCGTCTCCTGGACAGGACACACTAGCATAGAAGTATTCGTAAAGGTTATCTCGGAGAATCTATATACGGGTGAGCGCGCCGTCGCTGCAACCTCATTCATAACCTTTGTTGCCGTTGAGGAAGATGGCACTCCTGCTCCGGTCCCAGCCATCGTACCTGAGACGGACGAAGAGAAGCTAATCAGTGAGTCAGCCAACGAGCGATCTGAGCTGCGTAAGGTGAGACGGACAAGCAGCAAGAAACTAGCCTCACAGCTAAATACCAGCAAGTACTGGGAATAGGCTAGCCAGCATTACATAATTAAGCCATGAACTATATTGCATGGTGTGACTCCATAATTGACCTCACATCGCACAAAAAAAGCACCGCTGCACGGGCAATCCGCAGGCGGTGCTTTTCGGTTATATTATAGGAATCTTACGCGTTAATCTTCTCTTTAGCTACAACAGCCAGTGAGTTGAATGCGTTAAGATCATTTACAGCCAAGTCAGCCAGCATCTTACGGTTAACTTCTACACCAGCCAATTTCAGGCCGTATACAAGTTTGCTATAAGACAAGCCGTTCAAACGTGCTGCTGCGTTAATACGTACGATCCACAGTCTGCGGAAGTTACGTTTAGTCTGACGACGGTCACGGTATGCATAAACCATCGATTTCATTACTTGTTCTTTCGCTGTTTTAAAAATGCGATGCTTGGAACCGAAATAACCCTTTGCCAGCTTCAATACTTTTTTATGTCTACGACGAACTACAAATCCGCCTTTAACTCTTGCCATATTAATAAACCTCCCAAAAATGTGTGATAATTATCTCTTTAAGTTAGCCAAACCTTGTCTCAAACGTCTTACATCCCCAGGGGCCATTACTGGATTACCATTCAGAACACGCTTAGCGCGTTTCGATTTGTGGGACAGCAAGTGATTCTTGTGAGCTTTGTAACGTAGTACTTTACCTGTTCCGGTAATCTTGAAGCGGCCTTTCAGGCTGCTATGTGTTTTCATTTTAGGCATGGTGTTTCCTCCTTGAATATTATGCGGCGTCAAATTGCTGAGCAAGTGACTCCATATTTATTGGGCTTTAGGAGCCAAAATCATAATCATGCTGCGGCCTTCTAGCTTAGGCTGGCGCTCAACAACAGTTATATCGGCCACTTCGTTCTTAACACGCTCCAAGATTTTCTGGCCGATACTTGCATGTGTAATCTCACGTCCGCGGAAACGTACGGAGCACTTCACTTTATCGCCTTCACCCAGAAACTTGAGAACATTGCGGAATTTAGTTTGATAATCATGTTCCTCAATGTTAGCACGGAACCAGACTTCCTTAATGTCAACGATCTTCTGGTTTTTGCGTGCTTCCTTCTCTTTCTTCTGTGTTTCATAACGGAACTTGCCGTAATCCATGATGCGGCATACCGGCGGTTTTGCCTGTGGCGCAACGTTGACTAAATCCAGATTAAGATCAATCGCCATTTGCAACGCTTCGCGTATCGGTTTAATTCCGATTTGTTCACCTTCCGCACCAACCAACCGAACCTCTTTGGCCCGAATTTCATCATTGAGCATATGTTCCTTACTGATAACTCTCCACCTCCGGATCTTCTTAAACGCTTTACTGTAATTCTCCATAAAAACGGGGTGCCGGTAACTCCCGACACCCCGTTTGATCAACGTTCATGAATTCTAACATTCATAAATCATTGAGATCAAACCAGCTGGCAAATGACCAGACAGGTGAGAAGCCGGTGCTTCTTCTTACAATCTCTATGCTTTTCACACTTGATTACTATACACCTCTGAGCACATAGTGTCAACACTTATTATACTTGTTTACTCTGAACTTCTTCAAGTCTTACGACACGCGTATGCTTGGTATGGCTCCATTGCTTATTGTTCTGCGTAAAGAACGCATAGAACGTGATTGGATACCAAGAGATCAGGTAAATAGGGAAGAGCAGCAGATAGAAATATACTTTCTTGTACTTCACCTTCTCTAGAGCCATTGCAAGAATGAAGGTAAAGATATTGGCACCAACAGCTATATAGCTAAGCCATATAGGTAGATGTCCATAAATATTAGCGATGTTAGGTCCGTTAAACATTGTGATATCAACGAACATTACCGCTGGCATTAGAAAGGTCAATAGTACAATATATACATTTGCTCCATACAGAGCGAGGTCAAACTTCGTCAAGCTGCGCTCTTTAATACTCTGCCACAGCAAAGGAAAAAAGTAGCGGCGAGCCACTGTAAAGTGACCTTGCATCCAGCGGAGGCGCTGTACTGACGAAGCCTTGAACGTCAATGGCTTCTCATCAAATACCTTGGCATCATAATTAAAGCGTGGGTAGATACCCTTGGAAGCACTGCGCATCGTGAACTCCAGATCTTCAACCAGGCTTGTTGCTCCCCAGCCGATCTCCTTCAAAAGAAGGGTTTCAAAGCACATGCCGGTTCCACCAAGAAAGTTGGCCATCTGCAGATTATGACGTGACAGCTGCCATAAACGGTTGATGTACCAATACGAAACGCCATAAGCGGCAGTAATCCATGAATCTTCTGGATTCTTCGTATCGATATATCCTTGGATGACTCGTGCGCCTGAACAGAGATCATTATTCATCTCCATCAGAAATTCAGTATGCGCCAAATTGTCGGCATCAAACATCACGACACCATCATACTGGCGCGGCATGCCCCATAGTTCTTTGAGCATCCACTCGATAGCATATCCTTTGCCTCGCAGATTTGAATTGGTACGAACACAAGCATTCATGCCATGTTCCCGTACAATTCGGGCCGTACCGTCTGTACAATTGTCGCAAATAACAAATACATCGTACAAGTCAGCCGGATAATTAAGCTGCTTAAGATTCTCCATTAACGCGCCAACAACTTGTTCCTCGTTATGTGCCGCAACCAACACAGCAAAAGATTTCTCTGGCTTAAAATGAGCCTTTTTCTTCTTCTTGTGCAGTCCGAATAACGAAAATGAAAACTGATAAACTGCAATTGCCGCCAAGATCACTTGGAGCGTAACAAACAGTGCGTCTGTCATGATCTTTTGATGCCCCCTTTTCAATCTTTGTGTTCTTTTTTTCTCTCTCTGAACCGTTATACGTTTTTACTGACCCTTTTGTTGCATCCCCTACAATAGACCGAGTACATCCCCATATTATTGGCAGGCTTCTAAATTTATATAATGTTTAAAAGAACTGGACGGATTCCACATCTTTCGGAAATCCTTATTTCTCTGTATCCTTTTAAACCTGTTTGGCCTGCTTGAATCATTGTAAGGCGTAAGGGTGCCGGAAGTCAAAACTAGCAATTTTCGAGTAAAGTCGAGCTTTTCCTTGAAATGGACCACCCTAAAAAAGTATGATGAAGACAGTTGGATGCTAAAAACGGATTGTCGCAAGAGCGCCTAATATCTGTAGCCGAACTATCGGAGGGACAAGATATGAGACATTTATTCATGAAGTTGCATCTCTGGGAGCGGCACCTTTTTCAATGGATTAACGGACGAATGCACAATCGCTTTTTGAATTTCTGGTTGTTTTATCTTACCCATCTGGGAGGAGCTACAGGCGCAGTTGGCATCAATATTATCATATGGGCATTTGCGCCCCAGCCTTTGAGCAATACTGCGCTGCAGGCGCTGGCAGCTCTAGCGATCAGCCATCTGCCTGTTGCGGTCGCCAAGAAGCTGTATCCACGCATGCGCCCCTATCTGGCGCTTCCGGGTACCCATACGTTCCACAATCCGCTGAAGGATCATTCTTTTCCTTCAGGCCATACTACTGCTATATTTGCCGCTACGGTACCTTATATGGCTACATATCCAGCCCTGACCGTTATTTTGTTGCCACTGGCCTGCACTGTTGGCTTCTCCCGAATTTATCTCGGATTACATTATCCTTCCGATGTTATTGCGGGCGCGGCTATCGGGACCAGTGTGGCAGCAGGCACACTAGCATTATGGATCTGAATCCTATTGATTTGAACCGTGAAAACCTTTGAGAACAGGTGAATTAAACTTTGCGCAAAAAAAGAGTGTTATTACTATCAGAAGGCTTTGGCGCAGGTCATACCCAGGCAGCATATGCGCTATCCAGCAGCCTGCGCAAATTGTCGCCTAATGTACAAACCAAGGTGCTGGAGTTGGGGAATTTTCTAAATCCCAAGATGGCTCCGCTTATTGTATCAGCGTACCGCAAAACAATTACCACTCAGCCCCGACTGATGGGCTACGTATACCGTCACCAGAAATCATTCAATCGTCTTACAACGCTTGCCTTGCATCGCATCTTTTATACGCAGACCAAAAATATTGTGAAGCAACTGAAGCCGGATCTTATTATCTGCACACATTTTATTCCTAGCGCAGTGGTTTCTCGTCTGAAGCGGCTGGACCCTGCCTTTAAAGTTCCGCTCGTGACGGTAATTACCGATTATGACGCGCATGCCAGCTGGATCAGTAGAGAGGTTGATCGGTATCTGGTATCCACTCCCGAGGTGAAATCCAAGCTACGCCTGCGCGGTGTCTCTGCCGCAGCCATCCAAGTGACCGGAATTCCTGTACATCCGAATTTCTGGGAACATCCCGGAAGAAAGGAAATTCTGGAGAAATTCAAGCTGCAGGATATGCCGACTGTCCTTGTAATGGGCGGTGGCTGGGGAATGATGAACGATGAAGTCATTAATTCTTCACTGGCCGGCTGGAAAGAACAGATTCAAATTGTATTTTGTCTTGGCAACAATGACAAGCTCCTGCTCAAAATGAAAGAGGACCCGCAATATAATCATCCTCATATCTCTCTGCTCGGCTTCACTCGCGAGATCGATAAACTCATGGAAGTATCCGATCTATTGGTCACGAAGCCCGGCGGTATGACTTGCAGTGAAGGACTAGCCAAAGGCATCCCAATGTTATTCCATCATCCGCTGCCCGGTCAGGAAGAAGAGAACTGCCGCTACTTCACTGCCGCGGGATTCGGAGAGCCGATCGACTCTCTGGATGTTGTCGTCAAATGGATGGAGCGGCTATTAAACAGCTATGAAGATGTGCAGAACACACGTAACAGCAATCTTAAGGTAATCGACCGCTATCATCCATTGCAAAGCGCGCAAAGTATCATCGATATGCTTGGAAATACGAATGGCAGTCAAGGGTAAACCCCTTGGACTGCCATTTTTTACGAACTATAGTCTGTATTTCTCCAGTCTATTGGCTTGATAGAGTTCGAGAGCCTCTGCTCCCACGATCGCCTCACAGCGGTGAATATTGACGCCACGACCCGTAAATTTCGTCTCGTATTCGGTCATTACATGTTCCTCGTTAATAACGCCATCCGCGTGAAGATCCAACGAAATGTTCTTCATCTGCAGCCCATAATCGGCAAAGGCATTCAAGGAGAACTCGAAAAGACTTCTTGAATCGGTCTTGAGATGAATTTCACCAAGCGGACTGAGCAGACCGCGATATTTGTCGAGAAAGCGCGGATGGGTCAGACGGCGGCGTGCATGCTTCCCCTTAGGCCAGGGATCGCTAAAATTAAGATAAATGCGTTCAAGCTCTCCAGGAGCAAATACTTCTTCCGAATAATTAATATTGGCGAGGGCCAGCTTCAGGTTCGGCGGTGTCTCTTGCCCTGCCGGCTCCCATACTGCTCTAGCCTTCTCACCTGCCCGGCGAACCAGCTCATCATACATATCCACTCCGATAAAGTTAATATCAGGATATTTAAAGCTCATCTGGCTAATAAATTGTCCCTTACCCATTCCGAACTCCACATGGATCGGATGGTCATTGCCAAACAATTCAGACCATCGTCCCATAAGACTGCGAGGGTCAAGAATGACCAAATCAGTCTGTCCTTCCAGACTTTCACGTATTCCTTTTCTTCCGCGTAAACGCATATGGTATTCCTCCGCTTATCTCTAATGCTATAACTATCACTTGCAATATTGTGCCGAACTTGTTCCCAAAAGTAAAGGGATAAAAGCAAAAAAGAGAAAGAAACTCTCCCGCCAACACCGCAAAACGGCGGGCAGAAGAGTTCCTTTCTTGTTGTATTTTGGAATTGGGGTCCATTATTTCAACAGTCCATAGTCTACCTTGCTGGAGAATTAAAATCAAATTTCTTCTCGAATGCGCTGCGTATCTTGCGTTGTGCTTCTATCTTAATCTTAGGGTTGCCGTTAAATTCCACACCTGTCAATGAAAGAGCTTCATCGGGAGTTAACTGCACCTCTATTGAACCTTTTCCTTCGGCTACTACTGTTTGAGAATTCATCGTTATCACCTCACGGTTATTATTATGGACCGGACGACACGAAAATATGAATTCAAGAATGAATTTCCTGTGGCTGCAGTGGCTTTTGATACTTTGAATATAACATAATGTGTAAGCATTTACAAGATAAATACACCCTTCTCAAGCCCTATTTTCAGCAGGGGTTCGGGGAGTAAATGTTACGTTATGCGCTGATTTTTGATACAATAGATGGGATTCAGAAAGGAGCTACTCATGTCTAACCTTTTACAGACCTCCTCCGCACTGTTATGGGGGGATAAACGTTTCCATACCTGGAATTACGAAATGCGCGAAGAAATGGACACAAAGGTGTTCAAAGTATCGCTTGATGCAGGATTTACTTGTCCGAATCGTGACGGTTCTATAGCTAAAGGAGGCTGCACGTTTTGCAGTGCCAGAGGCTCTGGTGATTTCGCTGGCAGTCGTCGCGATGACCTCGTTACGCAATTTAATAAAATACGCGACAGACAGCATCTGAAATGGCCAAACGCTAAGTATATTGGCTACTTTCAAGCCTACACCAACACGTACGCTCCTGTAGAGGAGCTTAGAGAATATTACGAAATCATTTTGCAGCAGCCAGGAGTTGTTGGACTAGCTATCGCTACACGTCCGGACTGTCTGCCGGATGATGTTGTGGAATATCTGGCAGAACTGAATCAGCGCACGTATCTCTGGGTGGAAATGGGCTTACAGACAATCCACAATTCCACCTCGGAGTTGATCAATCGTGCCCATGATACCCAATGCTATATAGAGGCTGTAGCGAAATTGCGGCGGCATGGTATCCGGGTCTGCACACATATCATTCATGGGCTTCCACAGGAAACACATGAGATGATGCTGGAGACGGTCTCCGCCGTAGCCAATATGGGTGTGCAAGGCATCAAGATCCATCTGCTGCATCTCATGAGCAAGACCCCGATGGTCAAGCAATACGAAGCTGGACTACTGCGTTTCATGGAACGGGATGAATATGTAAAGCTAATTGCTGATTCGCTGGAAATCCTGCCGCCGGAGATGATCGTACACCGCCTGACTGGGGATGCCCCGCGGGAGATGCTGATTGGACCCATGTGGAGCCTCAAGAAATGGGAAGTGCTCAATGCCATTGACGATGAGCTGATTGCCCGTGATACTTGGCAAGGTAAGTATTGGAGGAAAGGCTAATGGGCTTCTTGTCCGTTCTTAGCTTTGCTCATAAACTAACCACCGAGCGGCTAGCGCTTGGTGACCGCGCGATTGATGCGACTGTTGGCACTGGTGCAGATACGCTTTTTTTGGCAAAAACAGTCGGAAAGCGCGGGGCTGTGTACGGCTTCGACATCCAGGCTGCCGCCCTTGAGCTGGCCAGTGAACGCCTTCGGTTAGCCAGAGAGGAATCCCCGCTGGCAATCTCTCCAGTGACCTTGCTGCTGCGCAGTCATGCCGCTATGGCGCAAGCCGTTCCGGCTGACTGGGCGGAAACAGTTGGGGCTGTGATGTTCAACCTTGGCTATTTGCCTGCAGGCGATGCCGATAGGAGCATTATCACTCAGCCGGACAGCTCCCTTGAAGCGCTGGAAGCCGCATTAAGGCTGCTGCGCCCGGGAGGGATTATGACAGCTGTTCTTTATCCCGGCCATGCAGGAGGAGATCTGGAAGCCGCTGCCGTAGAGTCATGGGCGGCAGCCGTTCCTATGCATGTAGCACAGAGCATTATTTATCGTCAGCTCCAGCGTGCCGATGCACCTTATTGCTTGGCACTCGAGAAGAAAAAAAGCAAGGACCATTAAATTAAATTTGGTAAACAGGAAGGAAGTTGTAAAAATGACGTTACCTTATCCTTTGAAATTTCAACCTGAATTTAAAGAACGTGTCTGGGGAGGCCGAGCACTGGAGAAATTCGGTTTGGACTTGCCAGAAGGACATATCGGTGAAGGCTGGATGATCGCTGATCATCCGAACGGAACCTCTTCCGTAGTTAACGGAGAATTGGCTGGACAAGGCCTGGATCAAATCCGCGAGCAATTTGGCCACGAATGGTTCGGCAGCAAAGGGATTTCGGAAGCAGGTGGAAGATTCCCGCTGCTGATCAAACTGTTGGACTGCAATGACAATCTGTCCATCCAGGTGCATCCTACGGATGACTATAAGGGATTGCCACAGGGAGAACTGGGCAAAACAGAAATGTGGTATGTGCTGGATGCCAAACCAGATGCCAAAATCATTTACGGCCTCAAAGAAGGCGTAACCCGTGAGACACTGCGGGAAGCCCTTGAGAAAGGTACTGTTATGGACAGCCTTCAGGAGGTATCCGTCTCCGCCGGCGACTCGTTCTACATTCCAGCTGGAACCGTTCACGCCTTGTGTGCTGGTGTTGTCGTTGCAGAGATTCAACAAAACTCAGATACTACATATCGGATTTATGATTATGACCGCCCTGGCCTTGATGGCAAGCCGCGTGAGCTTCATATCGAGGATTCCCTCAATGTTACGGCTTACGAAGGTGCAGGAGCTACTTCGATGAAGACCGACAATGCTGTGCCTGGTGAATGGCTGCAGCTCGCAGCTTCCCCTTATTTTATTGTGGAAAAAGGACTTGTGCTTGGAGAATGGAATCTCTCTACAACATCAGACAGCTTCACTATTCTAGTAATCTGTGAAGGCAGCGGACATCTGAAATGGAACAGCGGTTCCCAGCCCTATGCTGCAGGTGAGTGTTATTTATTGCCATCAAGTCTTGGCTCCTACTCGATCGAAGGTCAGTCCACCGTGCTTCGTTCTTACTTGCCATAAGCCATAACTTTCAGGAGGAAAGGCTATGAGGGAAAATAGTTTTACTATGACTGATCCCGTAGGAGTAAATCTTCATGTCTATGAGTGGCTGCCGGAGCCAGAGATGCCCATCAGAGGAATTGTACAAATATCTCATGGGATGTGCGAAACGGCTGCCCGTTACGCTCGCCTTGCGGTCGCCTTAACTGGACATGGTTATGCGGTATATGCCCATGACCACCGAGGCCATGGCCAAACTGCGGGTGAGGTCGATCTACTAGGCGATACTGGAGAGAATGGCTTTTACTGGATGCGGCGCAATGTGCTCCAGCTCTGCGCCATAGCCCTTTCCAGACACGTTGGACAGCCCATATTCCTCTTTGCACACAGTATGGGTTCCTTTCTGGCCCAGAAGATGATGTGTGAAGAAGGTAATGAGGTCTATGCGGGTTATATTCTCAGTGGCACCAACGGCCCACGCAGCATGCTGCGACTCGGCGAGTCACTAGCTGGCATACAGTTCAGGCTCCAGGGTGACCGTCATCGCAGCGTTTTGCTGAACGGCATCGTATTCGGTGGTTACAACCGGACCTTCCTCCCGGTAAGAACACCGTTTGACTGGCTAAGCAGTGATACATCTGAAGTAGATAAATACATTGCTGATCCCTTTTGCGGTGCGATCTGCACTACCCGCTTTTTCCGTGACTTCTTCCGGTTGCTGCGTGACATACACTCGCGAAAATCTCTGCGCACCCTATGTAAAGACAAGCCTGTATATCTTTTTTCCGGAGCAAAAGACCCCGTCAGCATGAACGGCCAGGGGGTCCTGCGTCTTGTAAAGATATATAAGGAGCATGGGATCTCGGATGTGGAACATAAGCTATATCCAGAAGGCAGACACGAAATGCTGAATGAGGTGAATCGGGAACAAGTTACAAGCGATGTGCTTGATTGGCTCGCCCGCCATTTGCCTGCAGAGACGAAGCAGCAAACGACTGCTACTTTAATCTCCTAGGTACGCTAAAAGACAGGCATTCCAGCTTTTCCGGAATGCCTGTCTTTTCTTTTATCCGCTACAAATCTACTAATGATCCATTTTTTAACAATGCTAGTATGATATAATTTAACTGTACAACACTGCATGTTTGAGTACCCGGTCATCCCCTTTATTGGGAGGTGATAGAAATGGAGGTACGCGATGCAATTGCTTTAATGTTCGCATTCGGGATGTTTATATTAGCGCTTCTAGCCTATATCAAAAAGAAATAGACCGCCCCGGCAAGGTTTCGGTCTATCTCATACGCAAAAACTAACGACCGGCTGCTCATTCAGCAGTGGTTGTACGTGGGGCCATGCTCACGCAGGGCTCCTTTTTTATACTTATTATAACATAACCCATTTTATTACAGAAATACTACACCTGCAATTAATAAGGGAGAATGGGAGCGGAGCAAGGAAATCATCAGCAGATATCTTGGAGCCAGTAAACAGGTTATCTACGATATCGGCGGTGGAACAGGTGCTTACTCCAGATGGCTGGCGGCAATGGGCCATGAGGTCCATATGTTTGAGCTTGCGCCTGAAGCTGATGCGACCGCCGATCTGGGTTCGTCCCTGTAATTTGAAAAGCTCACCAAACGCTAGGGGAATATCCTCCTTGTAGGATCACTGTTCTGCCTTACACTCCCAGTCAATCCTCCCAAGGAATAATCTGCAACTCTGGCCATAACTTCTTCCATTTCTGCGCTTTGCTGCAATATATGCTTTCGTTTATGAGCACTTTATTCGGTCTGACAATCAGGCTGAATAAATCTCCCAAGCCAAATGGCGCGTATATGTGCCAGCTGTCATCCTCTTTCAACCTCGCTCCAAGACACGTGGCTGTAGTCGGCCACGTGTCAATTGCGGCCTCCAAAGAGTGATAAGGCTGAAGATCAATCCCGAATTTATCTCGATACCAAAGATGCACACGAGCTTGATTCTTAATGTCCACCGGAAAGGGAGTTCCGACAAAAAACTCCTTTCCTTTCGTGATCATTGCATCTTCTGCAGCGTAGCTGAGATCAGCCTCATCATAATAGATGATGTCTACATCACCAATGCCATATTCCGGTGGGCGTTCCGTTAACTTATTCCACACAGTCTGCACAAGACAGCCTGCCCCAATGAAATAGGGATGTGGGCCTAATGACCTCGCTGCTTGAAATAAAGACATTAGCGTTTCGTTCTCAGTAAAAATATTAATTAGCCTATCCTTATATTGTTCTTCATGCAAAGATAAGGAAATTGGTTCCTTCACGTCCAAGCCCCCCTGTGTTATAGCGGCAGCGTGTAATATTGCGCCCGCTGGCTTTCATCCTGCTGGTACAGCACAATGAGCAAAGTGTTCCCGGTTCCAACTATGCTGGAGGGTACATCAGCCACAGCTGTAGAGGCAACATCCGCCATCGCAGCCGCAAACGTGATATTTGCATCACTGGCTGCTAACGCTGAGACGATATCGCTACCCGACTCACCGCTGGAAAGGGTATCCACGAAAGCTGGGGCCTCTGCTCCGGCCCGCATGCCGCTGATGGATTCCAGCACCGCTTCCAGCGAAAAGGGCAGCACCTCGAGCATAATAAACTTTTGCAGCTCCCGTTCACTGAGTTTGGCCTCCGCCAGCTTCGCTGAGATTTTTTCAGGATGGCTGACAATTCTCTTCAAATGATGCGACCAATCCGCTTTCTCGAGTGTGTAATCCCACCAGATTTTACGCGGCTTATATTTATGTCCAAGGAAGTAATCGAGCTTCATCAGTCCTGTTATAACCTCCATGGATGGTGTTCCCCGGTCGTTGAGGAATGACTGCAGGCGGGTGAACAGATCCTCCAACTGATGGCCGATCTTCTGCCAGCCCCGCTCTTCCCAATAATCACCGAATTTCTGAAAGAAATCGAAGGGCGATTCGAACACATGGCGGATCAAATATTTGGCCGTATGGTCGAGTCTATGGCTGTTCCAGTATTTCTCCAGCACATCCTCCAGCCGCTTTAAGCGGATGATATCGGAAAAGGGCATCATATGACTGCTCAGAATCTCATAAGGCGCATGCTCCATGTAGGTATAGTCATATTTGGCTGCCTGAGCACGCAACCCAGTACCACGAAGCATCTTGAGAAAGCCCAATTGCAGCTCTTCCGGTTCCATGGCGAAGACATCATTGAAGGTTTTGCGGAAGGTGGAATAATCCTCCATCGGTAGTCCGGCAATCAAATCCAGATGCTGGTCAATATTGCCGCTCTCCTTAATCTTCATCACCGTACGGGACAACTTCGTAAAGTTCTGGCGGCGTTTGACCAGTTCATTCGTCTCGTCATTGGTAGACTGCACGCCAATCTCAAATCTAAACACTCCTGGTGGGGCATTATTGGACAAGAAATCCAAGACCTCAGGCCGCATAATATCGGCTGTTATTTCGAACTGGAACACACAGCCTTGGTGGTTATCGATCAGAAATTGGAACATTTCCATCGCGTAGCTGCGGTTGATATTGAATGTACGGTCCAGAAACTTGATGACCTTAGCACCATTTCCAATTAAATAGAGCAGATCCGACTTTACTCGTTCAATATCATAGTAGCGTACGCCTACCTCTATACTCGACAGACAGAAGGAGCAACTGAAGGGACAACCTCGACTGGTCTCAAAATATACAATCCGTTTGCCCAGATCCGGCAAATCATCGGCAAAACGATGCGGTGTGGGCAGGGTGTTGAGATCACTTTTGGGACGCGGCGGATTGACAATCAGCTCCTCCCCCTGACGGTAGGCAGCTCCAAATACAAAGTGGAATTTGTGGTCATCGCGCAGCTCCTGCAGCAGGTGGTGAAAGGTTTCTTCGCCGTCGCCGTTAACAACAAAATCAATGCCAGCTTCCCGTTTCATCCAATACAGCGGCTCATACGATACCTCAGGCCCACCCAAAATAATCTTCACTTCAGGCATCACCTGTTTAAGAATACCGATCAGCTTGACCGTCTCCTCGATATTCCATATATAACAGGAAAAACCGATCACATCCGGCCGTTTCTGAAACAAATCCGACACGATATTCATCAAGGGATCTTTGATGGTGTACTCTGCCAAAAGAATATCCTTAAATTCATGTTCACTGTAAGCCTTAAGCAGACGGATCGCCAGTGAGGTATGGATATATTTAGCATTTAATGTGGCCAGGATGATTCTCATGCTTCTGCGACCTTCTTTACATTTCATTTTGGAAAAAATCAAGGAATTCCTTGCCGTACTTGCGATATTTCACTTCCCCGACACCCTTCACTCTCAGCATTGCACTTTCTGTCTGCGGGCAAACCACACTCATCTCACGCAAAGTCGCATCATTAAAAATAATATAGGATGGCACATGCTCCCGACCTGCCAGCTCCCGCCGGATGAGGCGCAACTGCTCGAATACGGTCTCATTAACTGCTGAGGGTGACAGATCGTGGCCACGGCCGCGATCCCGTGAACTGGATGCACCCGTGCGGGAAGGCCTTGCTACACGCTGCAGAACCTCACGCTGGCCGCGCAGCACTTCAGCAGCAGGGAGCTGCAGTCGCACGACTGGATATTGCCCTTCCGACAAGGCCAGATAACCTTCCGAGATCAGCACATTGATGATCTCGGAAATCTCCTTCTCGCTCTTGCCGGACATCATGCCATGTGTTGGCAGCTTATCGAAACCATACTGTACTACTTTCTGATTACGAGAGCCCTTCAGTACCGAGGCTACCAGTGCCACACCATAGCGCTCCCGCATGCGGTGAATGCAGGAGAATATTTTTTGCGCATCTACGGTCATATCGACCAATTCCCGTTCATCCGTACATGAACTGCAAATCCCACAAGGCTTGTCCCCATGCTCTTCACCGAAATAATCCAGATGTGCATTTCGCAGGCATCGGGTGGTATAGCAGTAATCAATCATCGATTGAAGCTTGCGGTATTCGTTGGCTTTGCGCTCCGGATCTTGCGGGTTCTGCTCGATCAGGAACTTCTGCGTCATGATATCCTGCGCACTGAACAACAGGATACACTCACTAGTCTCACCGTCCCGACCGGCACGCCCTGCTTCCTGAACGTAGGCCTCCATATTCTTCGGCATATTATAGTGAATAACATAACGTACATTTGACTTATCGATCCCCATGCCAAAAGCATTCGTGGCTACCATGACTCGGATATCATCATAGAGGAAGCCTTCCTGACTGTCGGCCCGCTCAGTATCGTTCATTCCGGCATGATAGCGGCCTACTGCTATTCCGGCACCTTGCAGTCTTTGATGCAGATCATCCACATCTTTGCGAGTGGCGGCATATATAATGCCTGGCTGATGAGAATGTGTTGCCGCGTAGTCCATAACGAACTCCCGCTTATTCTCGCCCCGCAGTACTGACATCGCCAGATTATCCCGTCCTAGTCCGGTCATGAAGACACCCGGCTTGCGCAAACGCAGCAGTCGGACCATATCCTCCATTACCTCCGGCGTAGCGGTTGCGGTAAAAGCGGCCAGAATAGGCCGGTTGGGCAATTCCTCCACGAACGGAGAAACGGAAAGATAGCTCGTGCGGAAATCATGTCCCCATTGCGATACGCAGTGAGCTTCATCGACAGCCACACAGGAAATAGATAGTTCTGCCATTTCCAGACGGAACCAGTCCAGCTCCAGCCGTTCCGGTGCAACATAGAGCAGTTTCAACTCGCCCCGATGGGCAGCGCGAATCCGTTCGTTAACTTCCTTCCCGCTCAGCGTGCTATTAATAAAAGCTGCCGGAATGCCGGCTGTGGTCAGTGCGTCCACCTGATCCTTCATTAGCGAGATCAGCGGTGAGATTACAAGCGTCAAGCCCGGCAGCAGCAGCGCCGGAACCTGGTAGCAGATCGACTTTCCGCCTCCAGTTGGCATAATGCCCAACGTATCTCGGCCTTCCAGCAGGCTCTCAACTATCTTTTTCTGACCCTCGCGGAAGTCCGGATAGCCATAATATTTTTGCAGTTCAGCCTGCGCCTGTTCCATAGTAGGGACTTGCATCTTCATCTCTATCATAACTCCTTAAGCGTTTCTATCTTTAGTTTAGCGGCCAATGGAGCAATGAGCAACTGTCAGAGGGGGAAATTACATCTCCTATACTATAGAACTTACATAAATAATGAAGCCTTGTGAAACACTAAATCTTGTAGACTATATTGTTCAGCCGGGAGGAAGTTGCCCATGCAGGATTGGAACGAGAAATATTTAACCTTTAAACAAAAAAAAACACCGGCGAAAAACAAAGCCATCACAAGCCAATCCACTGGGTCCGGCAATGCTCACCCAACCCCTCAACAGAAACCGGTTGATCTAGAGCTCAAAAATAACTTGCAGACCATTCAAGAGATACTTGGAGACAATGGGGATCTCGTTGTGCGCAACTTTAGAATGTATGGTCTTTATGATGCGGCGATCGTCTTCTTTTTTCCTCTGATTGATGAAGAGCAAATTCACGAACATGTGCTTAAGCCATTAATGAATATTCCTTCCGCCCCCTTAACGATTCCCACACAGCTGAGCGACCTACCAAATTTCATCTGGAATATAACGGTCCATATTGCTCGTGGCAGCACAACTTCAGACCTCAATACACTGCCAATATCCTTGGTGGAGGGAAACGTAATTCTGTTTATAGACGGCGTGGGTCAAGCCCTAACCTTCAATCTGCGCAAAAACGAGCATCGAAGCATTGAAGCACCGCAGACAGAGTTAACCATACGGGGATCACGTGAAGGATTTATAGAAAATCTGGAAGCAAATATTTCCCTGATCCGTTATCGGTTGCAAACTCCAGACTTCCGAGTTCAGACCTGTCCTCTTGGAACCCGATCACGTTCACAAGTTGCTCTTTGCTATATCGAGGGGATTGCCAACCCGGCGTTAATTAAAAAGGTTATGAAGCGGTTATCAGCGATTCATACCGACAGCATTATTGACGCGGGGTATATCGAACAGTTCATTGAAGATCAGCCGCTATCTCCGTTTCCACAAGTGCAATCAACTGAACGTCCCGATAAATCCACAGCGGCTTTATTGGAAGGCAGGGCTATCATACTAGTGGACGGCTCGCCCTTTTCTCTCATTGTACCCGCGTTGTTTAATCAATTTTTCCAGACTATAGACGATTATACGGAACGTTTTATTGTAGGCAGTCTTATTCGTTTAATCCGCCTAGTTGCGTTAATATTCTCGCTTTTCTTTCCCGCCCTATATGTATCCATCATCTCTTTCAATCCGGAATTGCTGCCCACTGAATTTGCTGTGGCGCTTTCAGGTGGTAGAGCTGGTGTCCCTCTTCCAGCGCTACTGGAAGTGCTAGTTATGGAAGTATTTATGGAGGTGCTGCGCGAAGCAACAATTCGTCTACCACAAATGATCGGGGGGGCGCTTTCCATCGTAGGTGTTCTCGTTATCGGCCAGGCCGCGGTAGCAGCAGGATTAGCCAGTCCCACAACCGTTGTTGTTGTTGCCTTAACAACCATTGGTTCCTTTGCCACTCCTTCTTACAGTACTGCATTGGCCTTGAGAATGCTGCGATTTCCCTTGATTGTGCTGGCAGGATGCTTCGGTCTATACGGAGTGATGATCGGTACCCTTGTTATTATTAACCATTTATTATTTCTCGAATCCTTTGGGGTTCCTTACATGACACCCTATGTCCCATTCAAGACTACGGATATGAAGGATAGTGTGATCCGAGCCCCTTTGTGGTGGATGAAACAACGTCCAAGTTTCTTGAACTCCCCGAATTCTACGCGGCTTGCACATCAGTTGCCAAAGGCGTTCTCTGATTTGATTTTCAAGGATAGAGGTGACGAATATGAATAATAACCGCCCTATAACAACGTTCCAATTCATGGCGGTAATTATTAGTACTATTATCGGTGTAGGCATTTTAGTCTTCCCCCGATATATGGTCGAATACGGAGGCAATAGTGCGCCTCTTATGTCTATTTTAGCAATCTTCGCTGCTCTTATAGGCTGCTGGTTTACTGCCTCCGTATGCAGAAAGTATCCTAATGAGACTCTGTTTGTGTTCAGCCGCCGACTGCTGGGAAGAGGCATGGCCGACTTTTCTACAATTATTATTTTTCTATTCTTTCTAAACTCTACAAGTTCTAATATGCGCCAATTTGGGGAGGTGTGTATTACCGTTCTCTTTAAGAGAACTCCCATTGAAATATTGATGCTGATTCTACTGATTCTTGTTGGCTTATCCGTCCGGCGTAACATTGTTAAATTTACATATATACATGTTTTTTATTTACCCTTTATTTTAATTTCTGTGATCATCATTTTAATGTTATCCCTGAAAAAAATAGATGGTTTGAATCTATTGCCGATATTAGGAAATAATTTCACCCTATCCAGCTTTTCAAAGGGGGTATTCTTATCTGCTTCTCTCTATCAAGGGACCTTTATTCTGATACTGCTGGTTCCACTAATGAGAAAGCCAAAACAGGCGGTAAAGGCAGCTAATGCTGCCCTTTTTTTCAGTGGGATTTTCTATACAATAATTGTTATTGTCTCGCTAGGGATGTTTGGTATGAATGAAATCGAACTGCTCATTTATCCAACTCTGGAGTTGGCCCGCTCGGCTTCTTTCGGCACAGGTTTGTTGGAACGTCTTGATGCCATTTTTATTGTTGTTTGGGTTATTTCCGTTTTCACAACGATTTTCACAAACTACTATTTAGCTGTATATGCTTTAAGGGAATTAATCCGTATCAAGGATCAGCGCCTGATTTCCTCTTTCCTTCTACCTTTTATCTTTGTTTTGTCCCTCTTGCCCCAAAATTTTTTCCAGGTCTATGATGTTGCTCTCGTTACGTCAGTAATTGGCTTGATTTTTCTAACCGTCTATCCTTTTCTACTTTGGGTAGTAGATCTTATTCGTAATAAAGGGGGACTTTCTCATGAAAAATAAAATATTCAGACGGATTAGTCTCCTGATTATTCTCTCTCTAATGTCAGGAATGCTTGTCGGCTGTTGGGATCAGCTCGAAATCGAAGATCGCGCCCTCTTGCTTGGATTGTCTATAGATAAAGCACCAGCTGACGATGGTAAAGATGACCTGACGACACATATTAAAAATACGATTAAGCTCCCCCAGATTCGTGTAACCGCACAAATTGCTGTTCCGGGAAGAGTTCCACTGGGGCCAGGGGGAGGCGATAGTGGTGGTGGTGGAAATCAAAATCCGGTATGGGTTGTACAAGTTTACGGATATACTTTGGATGATGCCTTGAATAATTTACAGCAGCAAATTTCGGATCCTCGTTATCTTATTCATCTTCGGGTCATCATTATCAGTGAAGAGCTCGCACGCAGTAATCTGGATGATCTGAATGATTATTTGCGTCGTAATCCGGAAGTTCGGCGGCGGATATGGTTGCTGGTGTCCGAAGGTGATGCTTCTAAATTCATGTATATTCAACCTCCCCTTCAGCGGGTACCGACACTCTATATCCTGGCGATGATGGAGAAATCCGTGGAATCCGGTAAATGTCCTGCCAATTATTTAGGTGAATTCTGGACAACCGAATCCAAATGGGGTCAAAGTGGTAATTTGCCTTATATTGGCTTAGGCGATAAAGAGAACGTTATTATTAAAGGACTTGCTTACTTTAGTGGTGGAGCCATGGTAGGATCTACTACTCCCATCGAACTCGGTGCATACATGGGCATAAGGGGGATTGATCCCGGAGGTTATTCCGTGCTCTTCGATTCACCACACTTCGGCCCAGTTATGATCAAGATTGATGAACGGTTCTCCAAGTCAAAGGCTCAGATTAAAAATGGGAAGCCTCATATCACCTATAATATTTTTCTGGATACAAGTTTGGATGAGCAATTGCACAGCTCTACTCCAGTCAGTTCCAGCCATTCTATAAGTGAGCTTGAGAAGTCCTTAAACCAGTATGTCACCAAAAATTTCTACCATGCCATTTTACAATCTCAACAGGCACACTCGGATATCTTCGGGATGGGCGAGAAAGTTCGCGCACATTGCCCCTCCTTCTGGAGGGCTAATATTCACGACAAAAGCGATTGGGAGCGCATGTATTCAGATATCACTGTAGATTTTAAAGTTAAGGTGTCGATCCGTAGAGTCGGACTTAAACAGAAGTAAATAATATTTCGGTCTGAACAAACATTATTCTGTATCACTACTAGGAGGGCAGTATAAATGTTTCGTGAGTTAATCTTCGTAGCATTTTCACTCTTTTTTTCCGGGGTTCTGCTGCTTACAGTGGATATGAAAATTTATGCTGTCAATCATATGCGCAAGGAAAAGAAGCTGGCCCATATTTTGGGCTGGGTGCAGATCTGTTTAATGATTATAACTATACTGACCTTAATGTTCACCGACCACTAACGGATCCTAGTTATCTGCATGGCCTAAGCTTTCTCTCCATAGTAATTCTTCCCTACCCATGGTATATTGAGGAGTACAATATCAGAGGACGGAGAATGTAGTCATGAATACAAGAAGAAATCCTAAAGAAGCATCCAAACGAGGCGCGAAGCCCGATTCCACAGCAAAATCACAATCTAAATCAAGTGTTAGAAATAGCAAGTTTAATGAAAAAACCAAAGCCAAAACAGCAACTCCAGTTAAACCTTTTATAGTAAGCGAGCCCTCCGAGTTGCTGCCTTTTTTACTGACCCATATTACTGGCCATGGACGAAATGCGATCAAATCCATTCTTTCGCGTGGACAAGTGTCGGTGAATGGTAAAGTTGTGACACAACATAATCTCCAGTTGCACTCTGGTCAAACGGTGGCCATTGATAAGGAAAAGCCGATTCAGGCAGAAGAAATGATTGGGCTCACCATTGTCCATGAAGATGATGATCTGATCGTCATTCAGAAGGATGCAGGATTGCTGTCTATCGCCACTGCGGAGGAGAGTGAGTTGACGGCTTACTACCAGCTTATGGAGCATGTGCGTCTCACCAATCCCAAAAACCGGATTTTTGTCGTACACCGTCTGGACCGTGATACATCAGGATTAATGATGTTTGCCAAAAGTGAGGCTATTCAGCAGACTCTGCAAAACAACTGGAAAGAAACGGTTAAAGAACGCTCTTATGTGGCGCTCGTGGAAGGTGCCGTTAAACGGCCCGAAGGCACAATCAGCTCTTGGCTGAAGGAAACCTCTACCCTCAAAATGTATTCCAGCCCCCATGAAGGGGATGGTCAGCATGCGATAACCCACTATAAGCTGATTCAGATGAACCGCCACTTCTCCTTGCTGGAGGTACACCTGGAAACCGGACGCAAGAACCAAATTCGCGTGCATATGTCTGATCTTGGACATCCAATCGCCGGTGATAAGAAATATGGCGCTGAAACCAAAACTGTAGGTCGGTTGGGGTTGCATGCCCGGGTGCTCTCTTTTGTTCATCCGACTACCGGTAAACTCTTAACCTTTGAGAGTCCTATTCCCAAGACCTTTTTGAAATATACGGCTCCTTCAGCAACATCGGCGCCAGCAACACCAAAGGGCCAGCATTAGACCTACTGTTTCTCATTTCCGCGAAACCTCTTCATTCGTACAAAAAAGGCAGTCCAAGGTGCTTTCCTGGAACTGCCTTTTTCTTATCGTTTAGTAATAAATTCACCAATCTCCAAGAGCGGCGTCATTCCTTCACCCAGAGTCACTACATTATTGCAGTCCAGCACGGGGAGAAGCTCATGATAGCGCCATAAGTCGGGTTTTCGGCCCAGCAAGGCTTCACGGCTCCATTCCTCCTTCAATATGTCCAACTTATAACGAACCAGCAGCGGTGAACCGCAGACACATAGCTGTTGAATAGAGTCTGCCCCGTAGGTCTCCCCGCATTGTGGACAATCTAAATGTGACAAATAACTGTAACTCATGCTACACTCCCGCTTTCATAGTTTTAATATAGAAGATGATATCCATTCACTATAGAATAAATCAGATCTTCGCAGGTGGCAAAATTTCATCCATACAGTTACTGTCTTCGGAACATTTTCACTCCTTTTTGCGTCATGATACAATAAAGAGAAACAGAACTGAGAAGGTGCCTCTATTGTTCCACCCTACTGTCTTTGATAATATTAAAACCGCTTTTGAGAATCAAATCTACGACCTGGATAATCTGGATGGAACGCTCATGGTTACGGATCGTGCAGATCTTTTGGATCTGGCCATGATGTCCAGAGAATTCAGTCTTTCGTTTCAACTGACCGAGGGTGGGAATGTCACCTCCGAAATAGTACTTAGTTCAACGCTCAAGGATTTGGGCGACGAAATTCTCGAAACGCCGGATACAATTCCGGGCTGTAATCTCCGGCTGCGCTTTTATATGGAAATAGGGGATGTTGAAACGGAATGCCTGGCTATCCAAGATATCCTGAATTCCATATGGGGTCCGGAGCTTACGCCAGTGCAATCCTTAAGTTTTATTTATGGTCAAGAAAGTGAAACTTATAATAATTGCATTGAGCTGAAATTCAAACGACAAATCACCGAGGAACAAATGGAAGATATTCCGAATCTGCTGAAGCACCTGCTGCAAAGTGCAGAGGAGCTAGAATCGCTATAATTACTGAAGGGGTGAACTACTAATGGAATTCATGCCTCCTGCCAAAAGCTCACGCTGGTTATTTTGGATACCGGGTTATGCCTTACTGCTATGGTTGCTCTTCATTCTACACAGATTCGTTTTGCTCGGACAGACGGCAAATGGGACCTTTCTGCTGCGTTTTGCACTATTATCCCTCGTCATATCTGCGATTCTTAACTGTAGTGGATGGCTGGGTGCAAGGCTGCTATGGCTGATTACCACAGGCGGGATCATTATCGGACTTGGGCTTATGTTCATCTATTCCTATAGGGATATGTCTGGCTGGGAGGACCTGGCGGGCTTTCTCACCTTCGCCATATTTATGCTGGGAGGATTTGCACTCGGCTTATTGGCAGAATTCGTTCAATGGTTAATGAAACGGCTGCGGAAATCATGATTGATGATAAGGTGGTGTACCTTTGTCCAATTCCTTCCTGACCAAAAATGCGCTCGCTCATTCCTTGAAATCGCTGATGGAGCATATTCCGCTGAATAAAATTTCGGTCAAGCATCTTGTAGATGATTGCGGGTTAAATAGACAGACTTTTTATTATCACTTTCAGGATATTTTTGATTTACTAGGCTGGATCTATAAGACCGAAGCCGTGGAAAGTATCGCCCAGTATCGCAGCTATAACACTTGGACGGACGGCTTCCATAGAATTTTTTGTTATATTGAGAGCAACAAAGCCTTCTGCTACAACACCCTCGATTCCCTCGGCAGAAATCATCTGGATGCCTATCTTTACGACGTAACGGACGACCTGATCATGGGCGTTATTAACGAACTGTCCACCGGCATGGAGGTAAGCAGCGAAGATAAACGGTTTATAGCCAACTTCTATACACTGGCCTTTACGGGTCTCGTGATCCAATGGTTGAGAGACGGCATGAAGGAACCGCCGAAGCAGATTATTACGAAGCTCAGCGATCTGATTGAAGGCCATTTCCTAAAAGCACTGCATAAATATGAGAACAAGTCGTTGTGACCCTTAGGGTGCATGGCTTTTTTTTTGCAGAAGCTGTCTAAAAACCATACACTTTGCCCCAATTGACTAAATACGTTACACTCGTCGGGTATTGCTCATACCTTCTATGTCCTCATAGGTTTACATTAAGAACATGAAGAGCAAGCAAGTAATATACCCTTTGGAGGCGACAGTTGTGAAAAAAGAGTACGGTAATCAACAGGTTTATTTTGTCGGTGGCGGAATTGCATCACTTGCGGGTGCAGCATACCTCGTCAGAGACTGTGACTTTCCGGGACAGAACATTCACATCATTGAAGAAATGAAAATTCTCGGCGGCAGCAACGACGGCTCTGGCAATGGCGAGCAAGGTTATGTCATTCGTGGTGGGCGGATGCTCAATGACGAGGCCTATGAGAATTTATGGGAACTGCTGCAGTCTATTCCTTCCATCGATCATCCGGAGAAATCCGTTAGAGAAGAGATTATAGAATTTGATAATGCCAACCCGACACATGCGAATGCCAGATTGGTCAATCGAAAAGGCGAAATAGAAGATGTCTTGTCCATGGGCTTCGATATGGCAGACCGACTGGCGCTTGGCAAGCTGATCATTACACCGGAAGACAAAATGGGCAAGGCTCGGATTAATGACTGGTTCGGCCCTCATTTCTTCCAAACTAATTTCTGGTATATGTGGGCGACTACTTTCGCCTTCCAGCCTTGGCACAGTGCGGTCGAGTTCAAAAGATATATAATCCGCTTTATGCATGAATTCCCAAGAATTCAAACCCTAGAAGGCGTAACCCGCACTCCTTATAACCAATACGATTCTATTATTCTGCCAATGCACAAATATCTTGAACCGCATGGCATAGATTTCACCTTAAAATGTACGGTAACCGACCTGCAATTCAAAGACGGTGACGGAATTACTGTTACCAAGATGAATGTGCTGCGTCAAGGTGTGGCAGATGTGATCGAAGTGAACGAAGGCGATCTTGTGATCGTCACAAATGGCTCCATGACCGAAGGCTCCAGTATTGGTTCTATGACCAAAGCGCCACTCTTGAACGGTAAGGGAAGCTCATGGAAACTATGGGAGAATATCGCCAGCAAGAAGCCGGGTCTAGGCAATCCTTCCTCCTTCGATGACCATGTAGACGAATCCAAATGGGAGTCTTTTACCGTAACCTTCCAGGATTCCAAGTTCTTCGATCGGATGGAGAAATTCTCCCGCAACCGGGCCGGTACCGGCGCCTTGGTTACCTTCAAGGATTCCAGCTGGTTCATGTCCATCGTCTTGGCCTTCCAGCCGCATTTCCGCAACCAGCCAGAAAATGTGACCGTATTCTGGGGTTACGGACTGTATCCAGACAAGGTCGGCGATTTCGTCAAGAAGAGAATGAGCGATTGTACCGGGGAAGAAATTATGGAAGAGCTGATCGGTCATCTTCATTTCGAAGAATCTAAAGAAGAGATTATGGCTTCCGCCAATTGTATTCCTTGTATGATGCCGTATATTACGTCCCAGTTCATGCCAAGACTGAACAGCGACAGACCCAAGGTAGTTCCTGAAGGCTCCACCAATCTGGCGTTCATCAGCCAATATTGCGAGATTCCCGATGATGTTGTATTTACTGAGGAATACTCCGTAAGAGCGGCAAGAACGGCGGTTTACACGCTGCTTGGGATGAACCGGCCGATTGAGCCGATTAACCAGTATCAATACGATGTCCGGACGTTGTTCACGAGCTTTGTGACTTCATTCCGCTAAAAAGCAAGCTAAAAAGGCGAAAAGCAATGGGGGAATCCCTCCAGCTTTTCGCCTCTTTAGTTTAATCAGTAGCTATATTACACACTGCAAGACCCGTCAGAACAGCCATCTTCCGTTGAGCCCTCGGACTTGCCCGTGCCGACTACTTGCAGAACAGGAGCATTCTGCTCTTCAGCCCATACGGTATCCAGTACTTCAGTGAACACTGGACCAGGCTGAGCGCCGGAAACGGCATATTTATTGTTAAATACAAAGAAAGGAACACCGTTAATATTCAACCGCTGCCCTTCGGCAATATCTGCATTCACTTCATCTTTGTAGGCTTCGGATTCCAGCATCGCCGCAGTAGCTGCTTGACCCAAGCCAACCTCGACAGCAAGGGATACCAGTACCGAATGTTCACCCAGATTGAGCGATTCCGTAAAATAAGCCTGCAGCAGCCGTTCTGTCATCTCCGCCGCTTTTCCCTGCGCACTGGCATAGTG
This sequence comes from Paenibacillus monticola, assembly GCF_009664975.1. GTDB lineage: Bacteria > Bacillota > Bacilli > Paenibacillales > Paenibacillaceae > Paenibacillus_AQ > Paenibacillus_AQ monticola. The sequence goes on along the minus strand of NZ_WJXB01000001.1, from coordinate 646,885 downwards.
GCTCAAGCGGTGGCTGTCAAAGGTGTTAGTGGACTGCATCGTATCAAAATGAAAATCAAGACCCACTCCTCTGGCCTGCTCAGCCAGCTGTTCATTCATTGCCTTCGCCTTATCACGGGTCATTCCGTATTTAGAGGCCAGCAAATCATGAATATCTTTATCGCTCTTTACAGCAGCGGTAGGATCGAGTTGAAAACTGCGATACACCACTTCTACCTTGTCTCGATCAGGAAACTGACTCAGCGCGTTTTCAAGCCGTCTTTTACCTATATAACAGAATGGACATGCATAATCGGACCAAATATCTATTCTCATGATATACACCTCCTGAATTACGTTACTTACTATTATATAGTTAATGGCTCAAAATTACAAATCTATTCTTATTAGCTATTCTGAGGTTTACCCGTTGCTCATTCCGTAAATATACTGTAATTTTAGTCAGTGACGTCATCATTGCAGCTTATAGGAGAGATAATCATGAAAGAGGTTTCGCAAGCGCAGCACAAAAACTGGCCAATCGTACTTTTGCTCCTGCTAATGTATATAATTGTGACGATGAGCGATAACTTTAAGGGGATTTTCGTCCCTCTGTTTAAAGAGGATTTCGGAGTGAGCAATACGCAGATTGGTTATGTATTAACAGCTTGCCTGTTTATGTATGCGCTTTTTCAATATATCGGCGGGATTCTGATTGAGAAATTCGGCTACAAATCGATCATCTCGCTCGGCTTTATCATCTCGATGGGCTCTTTGGTTGTACTGGTAACCTGTAAATCGTTCCTAGTCCTTATCATTGGCTTGTCTATACTTAACTCAGGGATTGCCATGTTCAATGTGGGAGTAAATACGTTAGGACCGGCGATGAACGTAGCTTCAACCGCTGTGCTGATGAACTTTGTCAATTTCTCCTATGGTACCGGGAATACGGCGATGCAGCAGGTAACGGGAACCTTGTTGAAGCAAGGCGTGCGCTGGCAAACCTTTTATCTGGTTATGCTGTTCTGCTGCGCTGCTTTATTCATCTATTTGCTGCTGTTGCGAATTCCCTATAAGCCGCAAACGGGTAGCGGAGCCTATAAAAAAAGTGACATTTTCCGCAATAAGCTGCTCTACGCCTATATTGCTGCAGTCGGGTTCTATGTGGCAGCAGAGTATGGCATCGGTAACTGGTTCGTCAATTATATGAGCGAACAATTCTCACTGGATGCAGAGCGCAGAGCGCTTTATATGACTTTGTTTTTTGGCTTGATGACCTTCGGTCGATTGTTCGGCGGATTTGTGGCTGATAAATTGGGTCATTTCCGCAGTATTATTATCTATGGGACGATTGCCTCAATTCTTTGTGTACTTGGCCTTTCATTGGGACAAAGTGGACTCATTCTATTCGCGACTTCCGGTTTCTTCTTCTCCATTATCTATCCAACCCTCATGAGCACGATTCGCGGGGCGTTTAAGGAAGGAGCTTCCTATGTCACCGGCCTCATCCTGATGTGCGGCACACTCATCGCTATGGCAGTGAACCTGCTGATTGGGATAGCCAACGACTGCTTTGGCGTATCCTTCTCCTTCTACATTGTCGCGGTCTGTCTAATACTCAGTACGCTCGCTGTTCTGCCCATTCGTAAGCAAACTGCAGCATTGTTGCTGAAATCAAAACAATAGTACATAGATTACAAAGGCGCCGTCAATTTGGGTGCAAAGGCATCCCCTAAGCGTAAGGTAGTCAGTTCGGCTCCAAGCCCTAAGCTTTCCTGCAGCAGACTGTTCAGCTTGGCACCAATAATCTCCTCGGAATAACTGGAACGGACAATTTGAAAGGCGGCTTCGCCCATCTCTGAGCATAAGGCGGGATCGCCCAGTAGCTTGCTAAGAGATGCAGCAAGGGCGGCGGGGTCCAGATTCTCCGCAAGCAGACCACTCACACCATTCTGCACCAGCCCTCTTACTCCCATAACATTAAAAGCAACCGTCGGCAACCCACAGGCGCTAGCTTCCAGAATAACGAGCGGTAGCCCTTCATAGCGCGAAGGCAACACAAATAGCTCGGAAGCATTATAATAATTCGCCAAAGTTTCTTTATCGCGAATCGAACCCAGCAGAATGATTTTGTCTTCCAGACCTTTCTCCCGAATCATTTCCTGCAATCTACGTTCATCAGGTCCGTTGCCGACGATTAGAATCTTGAGATCCGGAATATCCTTGAGCTGCTGTACAGCCTCAACAAGCAAGGAATGTCCTTTCTGATGCTCGAACAGACGGCCTACAGTAATGATGTAGCGGCTGCTTGGGTCAAGCCCAAGCGCAACAAGCGCCTGTTTTTTATCCCGGCGGTAAAAGATTTGCGAATTCACAAAGTTGGGCAGCAGTCGGATCCGGTCTGACAGCCACGGGAAATGTGTAACCATGCTGAGCTGCTCATCTTCATTAAGCGTTGTAAGAAAAGTCGCCTTGTGCAACGTTCGTTTCTTGATCGGCATAATCCATTTATGAATACTACCTCCGTGATAAGCAGCAATAATGGGTATACTCAACTTCTTGGCGATGGAAGCCAGGCGCTCGAAGCGGCCCGAAGCATATTCCTGGGCATAGATGAGGTTGATCCCGTCCGCACGTAAGATTTCGCTTAAATCCTTATGAATAGTAGACACATATTGAGAGATAAACTTCCCAATCGGCGTCCGATGAGATAAAGGAATGGCACGATAGGCTCTATAAAGTGCGCCGAGTGGAATAAACTTTACCGTGCAATCCACTACCCCATGCTGGTAAGTTCGCACCTCATTGCCACTGCGTACAAAATTGTAAATGGTCGTGTGTATGCCGCTCTTGCCCAAGAGACGCGCATAATCGAAGGAAAAGTCATTATGGTATGAATTCACGTATTCCTCTTCAGTGAGCCCCAATCCCTTAACGAAGAAATCTTCAAAGTAATTAGTATGCATAAAGATCCCGACATGCATAACGTTGCCTCCCTTTATACTACCGAATTGTTGATGGACCACTGATGTCATTCCATTATAAACCCTATAGGACTAAATAAAAGTAAACGAAAGTGGTATATACGTCCTACTTCAGAGGGGAGTATTATTGAGATATTAGGTTTTGTCGGGAATTTGCACCATTAGAGCGGACGGAATGAGTCGTCCGGGAAGGAGTCAGCGAAATGCATGATGTATCTATAGTAATTCCTACCCGCAACCGGATAGAAGACCTGAGACTATGTATCGAGTCTATTGGCAGGCAAACTGAGCTAGAGGATATATCCATCGAGTTGCTTATCGTTGACGACGGTGAACTTCCAGAGACTACGCTGAAGTATTTCCGTAAGGTACTGGCCGGAATGCCCCAAGCTGAATTGAAATATTACCGCAAGACTAAACCCGGTGTCTGGCTCTCCCGTTATGAAGCACTGGGACTGGTCGATGGTGAGATTCTACTGACCTTCGATGATGATGCTGAACTGGACGATCCCCTATACATTCGCCGTATGCTGGATACCTATGCTGCGGACGAATCCATTGTGGGTGTGGGCGGCATAGCCAAGGGTCTATTCAGCAGCCGCTCTGGCAAACTGCTTGGCATGCTTACCTGCCAAATGTCAGGCTCCCCTGGAAGACTATCAGCAAGTACATTAGCAGGCTCTTTGCTGCGATGGGGAGAAACTGAGAATACCTTTGAGACTGATTTTTTCCACGGCTGCAATATGTCGTTCCGGCGCTCGGCCCTGCAGGATATGAAACCCTACCCGTGGATGACCAGCTATGCGGTTGCTGATGATATTTACATGTGTCACTTGGCTAGTCGTTATGGCAAGCTCGTGATTAATCCGGAGATGAAGATTACCCATCATGAATCTCCTAGCTCGCGTGACAAAGCTGGACGCGTTGCCCGGGCTACCGCGATCAATCATTACTATCTACTCAATTTGCGGAAGGCTCCGGTAAGAAATTATGCTGCCCTGCTGTGGACGCTGACTTATTTAACCGGAAAAGCAACACTTAAGCGGAATTTCAATGCGGTATCCGGTTATGCCGGTGGTATTCTGTTTGTACTTAATCCCCGCAAAAATAAATATAGAGAATATATGCTCGATTGACTCTATTAGGAAGGTTAATGCTCTTGTTCCAGCTCTGCTCCAGGATATTGGGTGCAGAGTCTTTTAATGTCCAGATTTATCATGAATTATAGTTTCCCCCGTCCCTCATCTGGGGTATGATAGTAAAGATGTGGTCAAGAAACTAACTTTATGGATGGTGGAACATGTTTAAGAACAAGAAATTGACGCTAATCCTCGCCGCTCTCGTCATTATCCTCGTCATAGCCGTCAGCGTCTGGCTATTTGTTGGCAATAAGGAAGACAAAACTTCTGAAACTCCAAACGATGCAACGGTAACAAAAGAAGGCGATACAACCTCTATGTCACAGACTTTCTATATTTATGATACGGTTGTAAATATCAAAGTTTATGGTGACACAGTAGCTCAAAAAAATATGGATGATATTCAGCATATGCTGGAGCGAATGGATAAGGAGTTCAGCCGTACCAAAGAAGATGGTGAAATTTATGCCGTCAATAAGGCCGCCGGAAAAGAAGCGGTTGTTGTTTCCGACGAAACCTTGGATATTGTCAAACAATCGTTGAAATATGCTGAGGAGATGGGCGGGCTGTTCGATCCTACGATTGGACCCCTTGTGGATCTCTGGAATATCGGCAGCGGTGGTGACCACGTACCTCCTCAAGCTGATATAGATAAGGGCAAAAGCCTGACCAATTATAAGGATGTTATCCTTGATGAAGCAGCTAAGACTGTGAAACTGGCCAAAGAAGGCATGGTTCTTGATATGGGTGGTATCGGCAAAGGTTATGCCGCTGACCGTATCGCTGACTACTTGAAGGCACAAGGCCTTGACAGCGCGATGATTAACCTCGGCGGCAGCAGCATCATTGCCCTTGGCACCAAACCGAACGGGTCGCAGTGGAACATTGGCCTGCAAGATCCTGACAAGAGCCGTGGCACACAGCTTGGGACAATTAAGATTACTAATGAGGTGATTGATGCCTCAGGTGTATATGAGCGCTTTTTCATGCAAGACGGGGTACGTTACCATCATATTCTTGATCCGCGCACAGGCTTTCCTTCTCAGAATGGCCTGAAAAGCGTGACGATCATGAGTCCGAATGCTACAGATGCAGATGCATTGTCCACCGGAGTGTTCCTGATGGGTGAAGAAGCTGGCATTAAATATCTGGAAGCACTTCCCGAGAATGTAGAAGCCTTCTTCATCACCGATGATAACAAGATTTATGCAACCTCGGGGATTAGAGAAAGACTACAATTGACAGATCCTACGTACAGCTTTGCGAATTAATAATTCCTAGCTTAGTGCGTTAACTTTCTAAATTACTTTCAAAAAAAGCGTTAGAGCCCAGGGCTCTAACGCTTTTTATCGTCCGTTACACTATAGGCAATTTGCTGAATTCCTCATAGTCAGTGAAAATATAACTTGCTTCTTGTTCTGTTGCCGGCTGTCTTCCTCTTGGATTGTACCAGCATACCTTCCAACCAGCGGCAAGCGCACCAACCACATCATTAGCCCATGTATCCCCTATGTAAATCGAATTCTCAGCTGCAGTTCCTGTCATGCGATTAACGTGAGCAAATAGTTCAGGGTTCGGCTTGGCGATACCCACAGCATCAGAGATAAAGATTCTGTCTGGCGGGATGAGCTGGTCCACACCCAGACCGATGATCTTCTTCATCTGATGCTCCGCAGGGCCGTTTGTGATAATACCTACGATATGCCCGTCTGCAATAAACCGTTCCAACTGCTCCCGCACGCCTTCGATCATCTCAATCTGGTATTGACGGCCGATATAGGATGCTTGTAGCCTTGAAGCCTGCTCCCGATTAAGGGGTAGACCAAACTCTGCAAAGGCAAGTTCTAGACGCAACACCCTCGTCTCCTCGAGGGGAAGCTCCCCACTTAGATACTTCGGCCACAGCAAATCACTGTGATGCCTTACGATGTAGAATAATTCAGCGTAATCCAGACTGCTCTCATCTGGAGTCAGAACTTCACGCACCGCTTCCCGGAAAGGAACCAGATGATCATACAACGTGTCATCCAAATCGAAAAAAATAGCTTGCTTGTTGCTATTTACCAAGTTAACTCTCCTCATTATGTCTCTATCTATTATTTAAAAAAGAGATTATACGTATAAAATTCGTCGTCCTTTAGATAACCTTGTCTTTCATACAAGCGCTGAGCAACCATATTATCCGTCATCGTGGTTAATGACAAACCTTTGGTGCCCGTACTTACAGCAAAAGCGCGAGCACTTGTAAGCAACATGGAACCCAGGCCAAACCCGCGTTGCGCTGCAGATACAAACAGATCATTGAGTATCCAGAGCCGCTGCATAGTCACTGAAGAGAAAGACGGATACAGCTGAGTAAGGCCACCAGCACGTTTATTAATGCCTTCACCCACTACTGCCATAAATATAACCGATTCATCAAGCTTTAGCCTTTCCGTCAAAAAGTCACGAGCTCCTGTCGGATCGGATACCTGACCATAAAACATCCGATATTCATCAAACAATGGGATAAGCAGCTCCATATCCTCCATACTCGCTCGCTCTATACGATAGTTCTGCATCAATATCGCTCACTTTCTTGGCTTCCGCCTCAGCTCTTAGATTCATAGAATACATGGCGGCCGCTGACTTTACCTTCTTCTATATCCAACAAACCGAAAGAGTATAATTTCTCACGCCGTTTATCCGTCGGGGAGCCCGGATTGAAGAGCAGGATGCCATTCTGCTTATGCAGCAACGGCTGATGCGAATGACCGAACAGAATGACATCCACCTGTTCATCGGCAAATGCCAGGAGCGCATTCCCGTCTGTACCCTTACCAGAGTAAGGCGCATGTCCATGGATCATTCCAATACGTATTCCCTCTAGCGTAACGATCTTACGCTCTCCAAACCGCGCAATAATCTCGGCACCATCATTGTTCCCGGCAATCCCCTCAACTGGAGCTAATTCCGCCAGCAGATCATAGATCTCCATGTCTATCCAATCACCAAGATGTAGAATCTGGTCCACCTTGCGAAATTCTGCAATAAGCTCCTGCGGCAAAGACTTCTCATTCTTGCTCATATGCGTATCTGATACTACTCCAATTCTCATCTTGTCCAGCTCCTAATCTATCCTAGGTGATGTTACCTCTTTATTTAAACTTCTTCCAGTCCTGACTGCTATTGTCCAGCAAATGGGCAAAATCATTCTCCAGCCGCTTCTTCTCGGCAGTACGCTGATCTTCCACTACCTTACGTGCAGCTTCTTTACGGTCGTTCTCCTCAGATTTCAACTCATCAGACTGCGCTTTAAGCTTGCTTAAGATATCACTGCTGATCAGATCCTTCAGTGTAGTGGGACCATCCGCCGCAGCAGGGCGCGGAGTGCTTGGCAATTTCTTCTTTTTAGCCATATCTATCACCCTTTCCGGTTGTGTTATAGTTCAAATTTGTTTTAGTTATAGGTCTTTTCGTTTATAATGACAATAAGAGGTGAGCCTTATGAAATCCACAGATCTGTGTCCACGGTTACAAAAAAGCATGGATATTATAGGCAGACGTTGGACAGGCCTGATCATCTATCAGTTACTGCAAGGACCACAGCGTTTCGGTGCCATTGAAGCTTCTCTTCCGATCAGCGGCAGACTGTTGTCCGAGCGGCTCAAGGAACTGGAACTGGAGGGTATTGTACTTCGGGAGGTCTTCCCCGAAACACCTGTAAGAATCCAGTACTCCTTAACGGAAAAAGGTCTTGGACTGGAGCCCGTCATTCGGGATTTGCAGCACTGGTCAGACGAATGGATCGAACCTGAGGCTGAATCTATCGAACCTTGATTTCTTATGATTCTAATTTACGTCCAATGATGACCAAATCGCGCTCGATACCATCCATTTCGGCAACTCCCGGCAGCAAACCCCATTGTTCAAAGCCGAATTTCTGCAGCAGCTGCAAGCTAGGCTGATTGTGGCCAAATACAAAACCAATGAGATTCTTTACGCCTAAGCGTGGTGCTTCCTCTAATGCCTTGTTCAGTAGCAGAGTTCCGGCTCCACTGCCGCGAAAGTTCTCATTCACGTATACACTGATTTCTGCTGTTCCATTATAGGCAGGACGACCATAGAACGACTGGAAACTGAACCAGGCGGCAATCTGTCCCTCTTTTCGCAACACCCATAGCGGACGATGATGGCTATTATGCTCATGGAACCACTTCAGTCTCTCTTCTACAGTGACCGGTTCCAGGTCAGCAGTTACCATTCGACCAGAAATTGTTGAGTTATATATTTCTACAATAGCCGCTAAATCTTCCGGTGCTGCATCTTCAATACTACCCTTCTGCCAATCCATACATGCATTCCTCCACAATGTTAATTATAATTCCCTACAAATAATCAGTTCAGGCCAACCTGCTCCAGACTCCACTGCCACAATCGCACAGCTTCTGCTGAATTTTCCGCTCTTGGCGACAGCTCCTTGATCTTGCGGCGATAATAATACAGCCCCGTCACTTCGCGCAGCTCTGGTGCAGTCGCCAGATAAATCGCTGTATCTGCACCCTGCTCAGGAGTCAGAAAGAAGATTGACAACAGCTTCAGCATCGAGCGTCCAAAGCCGGTCTCTCGGTTCACACCGATGTTTGTTCCCACCGCTCCCGGGTGCAGACAGTTGGCAGTAACCCCGGTTCCCTCCAGCTGTATAGCCAACTCTTTAGTGAACAGAATATTCGCTAGCTTGGACCTGGCATATCCTTTGGCCGGGTTAAAGCGGCGGGATAGGGTAGGGTCTTCATAATGAAGGGCACCGATCTTGTAGGCTCCCGAAGCAACAACAACTACACGCCCTTGCTCTGCTGCCTTAAGTGTATCCAGCAGCAGATTAGTGAGCAGAAAATGTCCCAAGTGATTCACACCTAGATCCAACTCAAAACCGTCAGCCGTTAACTGGCGTTTAATAGCCACTACTCCGGCATTGTTGATTAACACATCCAATACGGAATAGCTTGCCTTAAATTCTTCCGCAAAGCTGCGGATGCTGTCAAGCGAGGCCAAATCGCACAGCATCAGCTCAATATGGTCTGAACCGCTCTTCAGCTTGGCGTTCGCAAGCGCCTCTTCCCCGCGTTTGCGGCTGCGACAGGCCATAATAACCTGTGCCCCCCTGCGTGCCATTTCAATTGTTGTAGCCAAGCCCATACCGGAGTTTCCTCCGGTTACAATCACGATTTTACCCTTCATGCTTAGTACCCCTTCCTGACGGAACCTACCAGCTTGGATCTAGTCTAGTCTTTAAGATAATATGTTCTAAGATAATGTTACATCATTTTATAAGCTGGAGATAGTTTGTAATTAACTTTAGGAGGTGAACTTCTCCTGCTTCTCCAATATGTGCACCCTTCTTAGTTATGATCTATAATAGAAACATTGCAGTTTTTAACGTGAATCTGAGAGGGGAACTACTGAAATGAACGATGCTCTAAAAAGTCTTGCGCAAAAGATGACGCCTGAGGGCCTTGACGCTCTGCTCGTCACAGATCCCAAACATGTATACTATTTGACGGGGTTTGCGAGCAATCCACATGAACGCTTTCTAGGCTTGCTCCTAATCAAGGGAGAGGAGCCTGTACTGATCGTTCCGGCACTAGATGCGGAAGCGGCCCATGCGGCCTCAGCGGTTACGAAGATTCTGACACATAGTGATACGGATAATCCCTATAACTTGCTAAAAGAATGTCTTGGCAGTACAGCCCTGAATACACTCGGTATCGAGAAGGAGCACTTCTCCGTATCGCGATATGAACTGCTGGCCGATTCCATATCAGCGAAGAGCTTCCAAGATATCGGTCCGCTGTTGCGCAGCATGCGCGCCAAGAAGACCCCTGAAGAAGTCAGCCGCATGAAGCATGCCGCCGAGCTTGTAGAAGAAGTTCTACGCCGCGGTCTGGAGCATGTAAAGACCGGTGTAAGCGAAATCGAACTGGTGGCCGAGCTGGAATATCTAATGAAAAAGGTTGGTGCCTCCGGTCCCTCCTTCGACACGATGGTGCTCTCCGGTCCGAATACTGCCCTGCCGCATGGAGTACCAGGTAGCCGGATTATCCAACCAGGCGATCTTCTCATGTTCGACCTTGGCGTGTATGCCGGTGGATATGCTTCCGATATTACACGTACCTTTGCTGTGGAAGAGGTGGATGCCAAGCTCGTGACCTTATACAATACAGTGCTGGCTGCTAATGAAGCCGGTATTGCTGCTTCCATCGCGGGAGCTACCTTTGGTTCAGTCGATCAGGCCGCACGGGATGTGATCACTGAGGCAGGTTTCGGACCTTATTTCATGCACCGCGTCGGCCATGGCCTCGGAATGGATACGCATGAATACCCTTCTCTACACGGGTTGAATACAGACGTTATTGAGAACGGGAACGTGTTTACCGTAGAACCCGGTATTTATGTTGCAGGACTTGGCGGCGTACGGATTGAAGATGATGTATTGATCACTGCGGACGGTCCACAGACACTCACAAGCTTTCCGAAAGAATGGACTGTTCTGCATTTGTAAGCAGTGATCTTCTAAGTAATGCATCTGCTATTTTAAGAAAGAGCCACGCAAATTCGCGTGGCTCTTATTACTGTCTAAGAGGAGATACGGGTATCCGATGCTCTCTGAACAGCAGACTCTTCCTCGGCAAACTTGAAGGAACGAGCGATGTAAAGGATTGGCGTGCCTGCTGCAGTCAGCAAGAACTTCACTACATAAGTTGTAAGCAATATCTGTAACCACACCCCCCAATCGTATCTGCCGGCGAAAGCAATCGTACAGAAGATGAGCGTATCCACAAAGGAGCTAACCATTGTACTGCCATTAGAGCGAATCCATAGCTGGCGTGAAGTGCTGTAATATTTTCGTATCCACGAATATAACCGAACATCGAGAAACTGGCTGATAAAGTATGCTGTAAGGCTCCCCATTGCCAAGCGCGGCATAAGTCCAAAAATATTTTCCAGAGATTCCTGGGCGAAGTCGCTCGCATCCGGAGTGAACTTCAGCGCCATCTGCATAATAACCGTGGTCATCAGCAAGGTGAAGAAACCGAACCAGACCGCCGTTCGCGCCTCTCTCCGCCCGTACTTCTCATTGATCAGATCGCTGGTCATATAGAGAGTCACATACATCGTATTTCCGAGGGTCATGACAATATTTGGCGGCATGGAAATTGTTTTGGTGACCTGAATGTTGGCAATAACCGTAGCAATGCCTACCCAGGCATACAAACCTTTTTTGCCGAACAAGCGGTAGCAAAGAAGAAAAAAAGCAAAATTGACAATTACAAACGCAATTCCCCATAACAAGTTAAACATTCTACTGATACTCCTCCTAGTTTTGTTTACGCGGGATGGTTACGAACCGCGGCTTCTTAGACGCTTTAACAAAATATTAACTTTAGCATACTAGCAATAAACATTCTATTTAAATTTTTATGAAAAAAACTCTTTTTTACGTCATTTTCTATAAAAAAGAAAAACATTAGACAATAATTCATCTTTTTCAGAAAAAAATGCGGTACAAAACAAAACTTTCACTATTCAACCTGAGGTTAATTCTATAGAATAGTTATCAATCACGTTGTCTATCCCCAAGCTACAGCTTGATATATGACCTAGACCTTTGGAATATATTGCGGCTATGCCATCCTCCAGCGGTTGGTATGGGATTAAAGATGCATGCTACAGAAAAGGAGAGAATGATATGTTTAGTTTCAAGCATTCGATTAGTCGCAAGTTTACGCGTTTATTGTTTATCGTTCTGTTGCTCACGTCTCTTTTGTTAAGTGTAAGCTTCTACTTTATATCCATTAATACAATCAACAGTTATGTCATGCCACAAATCAACAAACTGCTGACTGCAGCCGGGCAAGATGTGTATAAGAATCTAAATGCCACCTATGCTCAGCAAACGCTTGGCAAGAGCGAGCAGGCTGCTACGAATCTTGAATTCTTTTTCCAAGAGAAACGAAAGCAGCATGCTGTGGAGACCATCTTCCTGATGGAACTTAAAGATGGCAAGGCCGTTAATCTGATTGCAGATCACGGTTCTAAGCTGAAAGTTGGAGAGAATCTTGAAGTATCGCCTGCAATGAAACAAGCCTCCAAAGGAAAAAGCGGACTTAGTGAAATCTATAGTGACAGTCATGGTGTACATAAAACAGCGTATGTTGGCATCCCCGGCAGCACGATGATTATCGGCGTAAGTAATGATGTAGGTTTTGTAAAAGATAAAATGAGCAGTATTCTCTGGACCAGTGCTGGAATTACACTAGTGGCCTTAATTATTGGTCTAAGCGGTGCGATGTTCATGAGCCGGAGAATTACACGTCCAATAACCCAGCTCGCGGCGTACAGCAACAAGTTGGCAGAAGGGGATTTCACACAAGAACTAACCATAAAAGGTACCGATGAAGTAGGACAGCTCTCCGAAAGCTTCCGGACGATGACCCTGCGGCTGAAGGAAATGATCAGCCAGGTTCTAGATACCTCAAGCACTGTAGTTGCAAATTCCAACGATTTGAAAGAACGTGTAATTATCATGAATGATATGGCAGAACGTTCATCCTCATCGGTTATAGAAATTGACAAGGGCAGCGTTGCGATCGCAAGCAGTGCGCTAGACAATTCAAGAGCGATGGATGAAATCAATCTGGGTATTCAGCATATTGCTTCCGCTGCTGGCGAGGTTACTGAGCAGATTGGCGAAGCTTCCGAAAAAGCCGTGGGTGGCAATGACATTGCCCAAATCGCAGTTGAGCAAATGCGCCAAGTTGAGCGAACTTCCAAGCAATCGCTGAAACAATTCAAGATTATGAATGAACGTTCTCTACAAATCGGTGAGGTTGTACAAGGTATTACTGAAATCACCAAACAAATTCAAATGCTGTCGCTTAATGCTTCGATTGAAGCGGCACGTGCCGGAGAGCATGGACGTGGCTTTGCGGTTGTAGCAGGAGAGGTTCGTAAGCTATCCGAACAATCCAAGAACTCTACTGAACAGATCCGCGACTTCCTACTGGGTTTGCAAGAAGATATGGAACGCTCTGTTACCGAGATCAACCATTTGAATTCTGAAGTTGCTTCTGGTGTAGGCAAGGTAGCAGAAGCAGGGGATGCCTTCAATCATCTGCTGATTCTCATTCAAAGCATCGATCACAGCATTCAATCTGTATCAGCAGCCACCCAACAAATCTCGGCAGGAACCGAAGAAGTTAGTGCTTCGGTTGAGGAAACCGCCCAAATTACCGCCAAGTCACAGGTTAGCGCGGATATGCTTACACAGAATTCCGAGCGTCAACGTGTAGAGCTCGAAGGTCATTCCCAGACGGTAGAGGATCTGCACGAACAGGCAGTGAAACTGCAGGAAGCCGTGCAGCAATTTAAAATTTAGCTTAACTGGATAAGCGTATTGCAATCAACAAGATGTAGTCCATACATGAAGAGAAGCAGCCTACACACGAAAGTGTTAGACTGCTTCTTTTTTTGGTGCTATCCGAGACCCACTCGTATGATTTGAATACTCGTTGCGGTAAGCCTTGGGCGAGAAAATTAAGTCCTGGACTGCCGATGTTTCATTGAGCTATCGTTTCTCATTAGTTTAACAATTCAACAAATCCCTGCCATTTCGGGGGAACAAGTGAGGGAACTGCGAACCGGGTCTGGGTTTACAATCAGGTTACCTCTGTCTACTCCAGATTGATTTGGGTTGCAAATTGATCTTTCCGTTTATATTGCAAACCTAAATTAAGCACTATGCTTTTGATCGGTGCATAGGCTGTACCCGCATAGGTGATTACTTGTTTATCCTTTAAATCCACGGTAGCTGTTTTTCCGTTTAAGGTGAGTTTCACCGCACCTGGCTCGACTTTAATCTCTGCACCGATCCCGGTAGCCAAATCCTTCAGCGAGCAATATACTAGCCCATTCTCTCCTTCAAAAGAAGACTGTTTGGAGTACTTAATCGGCTTTCCTTGATAACGGATCTCCAGTGGCCTTACGAAGGAAAAGTAATTGCTATTATCGGATGCATTAATGGCATATTCATCCTTAAAATCGTAAGCTTCCAAGAGATCCTTAGTAATAATTCCAGTAAGAATCTCTACGTTGACAGTTCGAATATAGACCGCGTTACTGGCAGCGTTCGGCTTATATTGAAGGACAGTATTAGACTGCCAGATGATGTCTTGAGGTGCCATTTTAAGATACGGTAGTTTAATAATCCGGACCACTTGTTGCTTGTTGATATCATAGATACGTAATTGCTCATTCTCGTATAGATGATTCGACTTCTCCTTATTATAGGCCGCTTCAAAGATAGCCAAATATTTATGATCGGGCGAAACCGTTACATCACGCACAAAAGTGTATCGTTCAGATATTTTCTTTATCTTGTCACCATCCGTACTAATAAGATAATCCCAGCCATCAATCCTTCTTTGTCCGAACACACGGTTATTGACCGTAATTTTCCATTGGTACTGCGACCAATCATATTTTATTTTCTTTATCTCTTTTATGGAATGGTTTTTGAGGATTTCATAATATTTTCCGCCCCTCATAAACACCACGTTATCATTAAATGAAATGCTCTCTTCCGATTGGAAGCAATTATTGCCGCGCTCACATAACAGGAGGTTTTTTTCAGTAATTAACCCTTCTTGACTGAAAGGAATAGTCGTAATATATGTATTTTTAGATAAAGAAAACAATTTCGTTGTTTTGGAAGCCTGATCGGAGAATTCATATAAATCATCTTTTAAAAACAATTCCCCTATACTCGTGCCTGAGTAAATATAATCCCAATAGTCCATTTCTTTGTATTTCTTTTTTGTTTTTATGTCGGTAACGTATGAATAAGTAATCGGAGGTAGCTTCTCTGTCGAAGTGGCTTCTTTTAATAAGCTTAACTTTTTAGTTGCATAATCAAACAAATACAGCCTCTCCCGATTAACCTTGTTTTCCCAGAGTGTAGTCCACTCATCTATCACCTTATCTTCATAAGATTGTCCATTATATAAGGCGTATCCCTTTACCCCCTCAGAGGAGTTAACCGTGTAGCTCTTGGCGCCACATTGAAAAATCACCTCTTGGGGTGAATCCTTCTTGATCTTCTCCGCTTCAGACCTGCTCTTCATTTGAAACCCCTGTGGCAGATTAAACGCCTGGTCTTCAAAAAGAAATACCTCTTCCTTTCGTTCTCCTGTGGAAAGCTCTATCGTGTTCACTCTTACTTTTGGCACAATCATAGTCGACCCTGTTTCACCAATAAAATCAAACTGAATACTCACTCGTTGATCTCCGGCTTCAACGTTATGCGCAAATGCCAAAGATCCCATGAACCAAAAAAAGACCATGAATGTTCCGATCTACAGCCACCTATGTTTAATCATGCGAACCACCTTTATTTGTTTGTTATTCTGATGTCTTCAGTTTGCCTGGATAATAGCGGTAGCAGTCTGCCTTTTACGCTGTCGTTCTCCGTTTAGCGTTATTCCAAGCGCTTTTGTTTAAATTAAGTAGCGAATTCATCAATAATTTCTACTACTTCAATTTTTCCGTTAATCAACAGCTCAGGAAGTTCGTTATTTATATTGCCTTTCCAATATTTTCTGGCTTGTTCGATTTTTCGGGAGAAAGGAATTCCATCTTCCTTTGGTAAAAGATTACCATCACCTTCAAAAATATTCCCAATAACCCGAAGTTTTACGATCTGCAAAACTTTTCGATAGTAAGAATCAAAAAGTTCTTTCCATTTCAGAGCGTCTTCATAGCTTTTCGCAGCATATAAGCAAGACAATCGTGAAGGATATTCAGGATATTCTTGCAGTCTAATCATTTCAACTATTACTTCTCTAATAGCCCTGATTGTTTGCCCCACATATTTAATAGCTACATCTGCATTCTCTTTATCCATCGTTAAGCCGTCATTTGTATAATGATCATGCAAAATTTGAATAAAGTCTTCACCTTTGGAATTCATCTGTTCCTTCTCAAAAAAGAAGTGATATAAGGTGTTTCTTTTATTTTTGTCAAAGCTAATTATCTGCCCAAGGTCCATTTTTTTCCTAGTGACAATGTGATAAACATACAATTCGCTTCCTTGCACAGACTGCCCCCTATTAACCATTGTTAATATATGTAAATCAGACATCTACCTGCATCATCCTGCCCGGGAGCTTAATGCCGTTCCCAGTCTACAACTTTATTTTCTTTTAACAATTGATATTCACAATGATGTTCCTTAATGTCTTGGAGCCCACAGCATAACGGATACGCCAATCACGCAGATTATGCCCCCAACCCAATCATAAATATCTGGCGCCTTTTTATCGACAAGCCAACCCCATAACACCGCAAGTACGATAAATACACCACCATAAGCTGCATACACTCTTCCGAAAGAAGGAAACTTCTGCAAGGTGGGAATAATACCGTAACCGATCAGAATCAAAGACCCCACCAAACCATACCAAAGCGGACGCGATTCTCTTAGCCATAACCAGACTAAGTACCCACCGCCAATCTCAGCAAGACCTGCAATAATAAACAGCAGAACCGCGACTGCCATTGAGATTCCTCATTCCTGTTTGGGCTAGCTTGATTCTTTAGATAAACCCATAATTTCATAGATAGCACTCATGTTCAAGCTCTCCCGCGCGGCAGCAGCCAGACGGTCGAACTCCTGCTCGCGAAGATCAGCCGCTGAAAAGGTCAGCTCTAGCGGCTCTAGTCCTTTGGCTACCCGTAATCCATCCAGCCAGGCTCTGCGCAGAACGTCGTTATGAAACAGACCATGCAGATAGGTCCCCCATATTTTTCCATCCAGCGTACCCCAGCCTTCCGACTGTATCGCCCCTTCCGGTTCGGTCAGATTGAACAGACTGCGCACCGAAGCCTCACCATGGTTCGTAGTTGTGCCCATATGAATCTCATAGCCGGCAACTGGGAGGTCTGATGCCATCTCCAAGAAGTTGCCATGCAGTTGAAGGGGATGATCCATGGCCAGTCCGCCATTAACACGCACCGTAGTCTTCTCCGGTAGAAACACAGTTGACAGCGGAAGATATCCCAGACCTGCAGTTTCTTTCGGTTCACTGCTCTCTACCGCATCTGGATCGAGCAGCTTGACCCCCAGCATTTGATAGCCACCGCAAATTCCGACCAGCTGATGCGCCCCATCCTTCAACGCAAGCGTAATCGCTGCTGGAAAACCTTGTTCTCTTAGATAAGCCAAATCGGCTGCCGTATTCTTCGTTCCCGGCAAAATAATAACGTCTGGCATCCCCAGCTCCTCTGCACGCGTCACATAACGCACGGAGGTATCGGGTTCATCGACCAGCGGATCAAAGTCTGTGAAGTTAGAAATTCGCGGGTAGCGGATCACGGCTATGTCTAGTTCTTTGTCTTTATCAGCACGATGTTGACCCGACGTTCCTTCTAGTACTACGGAATCCTCTGCTTCAATCCGAAGCTGTGGCAGAAAGGGCAGCACACCCAGCACAGGAATGCCCGTACGCTGTTCCAGCCAATCAAGTCCAGGCTGCAGCAAGGAGAGATCACCGCGGAATTTATTGATAATAAAGCCTTTGACACGGGCCCGTTCATGCGGTTCTAATAGCTCCAGTGTACCCACCAGAAAGGCGAATACGCCACCACGGTCAATATCGGCGACCAAAAGCACTGGGGCATCCGCCCAGCCGGCCAGATTCATATTCACAATATCCCGTGACTTTAGATTAATCTCGGCCGGGCTGCCCGCACCCTCCATCAGCACAACCTCGTAAGTTTCACGCAGCCGATCGAGTGCATCCATCACTGTACTTTTGGCTTCTGGCAAGAATTCCTCACGGTATTCCCGTGCACTCAGCGCCGCATGCGGTACTCCGTGCACAACGATTTGGGCAGTCATCTCACCTGAAGGCTTCAACAGAATGGGATTCATGTCCGTGGTAGCCGTTATGCCGAACGCTTCCGCCTGCATCCCCTGGGCACGACCGATTTCTTTGCCGTCAACAGTGACGTAGGAGTTCAGTGCCATATTTTGTGATTTAAAAGGAGATGCAAGGTATCCATCCTGGGTCATAATTCTACCCAGGGCAGCAGTAACCAAGCTTTTGCCCACATCGGAGGCCGTTCCTTGTATCATCAGTACAGCCGCAGGCTTTACCTTGGACTTGGCTGATGTTGCATCGTTATCTTCCATGTGTAACTCTCCTCGCTTTCTTCCTGCAGGTTGCTATAGAGATAGAGAAGAGTAAGTGACCCACTCTCCCCTAGCCCGATTCAATGGGCTATATTACATCAGGTTATGCTGAAGCAACACCAGCGCTAGCAGTAGCACGGTCTCCAGCAACTCGTTCAGCGCGCCGTAGATGTCGCCGGTGAGCCCGCCGATCCGGCTGCTCGCCCGGCGCGCAGCCCAGGTGCCGCAGGCCAGGGCAGCCACCGGCAGCAGCACAGCTGCCGCCAGATGCTGCGGCCATGCGGCCAAGCCTGCGCCGAGCGCTAGCGGCGCAGCGGCGGCGGCCAGCGAGAGCAGCGCCGCGAGCGCCAACGCGCGGCGCTCATGCATAAGGCCCAGGCCGGCGAAGTTCGCGGCCAGGCCTTCATCGCCGCGGGCGGTGGGCAGGCGAACCATCGCCCGCACCATGAACCAGCGGCTCCAGATCGGCGGCAGCAGCAGCAGCGGCAGCTCATAATACTGTCCGCCATCAAGCCATGCGGACAGCAAGGAGGCCTTCATCAGCAGCAACAACACGCAGGCCAGCACGCCCATGGCTCCTACACGGCTGTCCTTCATAATCTCTAACATCCGCTCCCGTGGCCGATAGCTGAGCAGCCCGTCGGCGCTGTCCATCCAGCCGTCGAGATGCAGCCCCCCGGTGAGTGCCACCCATAGAATGAGGGTGATTACGGCAGCTGGCATAGGCGGCAGCAGCAATATGGCAGCAGCAGCACCTGCCGCAACACTTCCCCCGATGGCTGCTCCTACCAGCGGATAATAAACAACACTGCGGCGCAGCAAGTCACGGGAGAAGCCTGGGTCGTTCTTTACTGGAAAACGCGACAGAAACTGAAAAGCGGAAGCGACCGCATCTCTGCGCGCGCTCATAACAGATACTCCCTACTCTTCAGCTCAATTGGAATACCAGCGGTAACCAGAAATACCTGAGCACAGTGCCGAGCCAAAAGCGCATTCATGCGCCCAGCCAAATCACGATACAGCCGCCCCAGTGCATACTCCGGCACAATACCGTCCCCTACTTCGTTCGTGACCATAACAAGGATTCCCTGAAAAGAGCGCACACTGTGCTCCAGTCTGGTAATTTCATGCTCAACGAGCACCTGTCTATCTTTAGCATCTTCAACAGAAAGCAACACATTGGACAGCCAAAGGGTCAGACAATCCACCAGTACCGTCTCCTTGCCGGAGTATCGTTCCAGCAGACCGGGTACATCCAGAGGTTCCTCGACCGTTGTCCAGGCTTCTCCCCCCATCGCGCGCTGGCGCTGGTGCAGGGCTATCCGTTCCTTCATCTCTTCATCAAAAGCTTGTCCGGTAGCTACATACAGCGCCCGCCCGGCCAGCGACAGGGTCAGCCTCTCGGCAAACCTGCTCTTCCCGCTGCGTGCGCCTCCCGTTACAAGAATGCTCATTTCTGTTCTGCTCCAGATACTCCTGCACTATCAAAAGTGGCCATCTCGCTCATAATGCGGCATACCGCTTCAATCAGATGTAGACTGAGCACTCCGCCAGTTCCTTCACCGAGTCGTAGTCCAAGATTCAGCAGCGGTTCAAGTCCAAGCCGCTCCAGCATTAACTTATGCCCCTGTTCTCCCGAGACATGGGAAGCAATCATATAAGCGGTCGATTCCGGTGCCAATGCCTTTGCCACAAGCGCTGCTGCTCCCGAGATAAAGCCATCAAGAATAATGGGTGTCCGGCTGGCTGCCGCACCAAGGATCAAGCCGGTCAGACCGGCAATTTCCAATCCGCCAACCTTGGACAGCACATCCAGTGCGTCCGCGGCTTCGGGCTGATTCACATTCAAAGCCCGTTCTACTACGGCTATCTTATGTAGCAGGCGTTCATCGGTAATACCGGTTCCTCGGCCTACAGCCGTCTCAGGGGATACATTACCCAGAACACAGAGAATTGCCGCACTTGCCGTGGTGTTGCCGATACCCATTTCACCAGTGACAAAAATCTCTGTCCCACTGCTCACCGCGTCTTGTGCTACCTTTACACCCACGAGGATTGCACGCAGCGCATCATCGCGGTTCATGGCCGGTCCCTGTGCCATATTATCTGTGCCTAGGCGTACTTTACGGTCAATCAGATCCGGATGAGTGAGGTCCCCGTTAATCCCAATATCCACAAACTTCACCTCTGCGCCAGCTTGACGAGCCAGTACATTTACTGCCGCTCCACCGCTGAGGAAATTGTGGGCCATCTGCAGCGTAACCTCTTGCGGAAAAGCACTGATGCCTTCGCTGCAAACGCCATGGTCAGCAGCCATTACTACCACCATGCGTTTCGTGTAGCTTGGCTGCGGCGTTACGGAAATACCAGCCAGCCGTACAGCAAGTGCCTCCAGCTGCCCAAGGCTGCCTGGCGGCTTGGTCAGGTTGTTCAGGCGGAGCACAGCCTGCAGTGTCGCTTGTTCATCGGGTGGGGCAATTACTCCTGTTACTTCTTCAATCGCTGAAATCATAAGTATATCCTCCTGTTTCATGCCTAAGTATTTGTCTATTCCAAAGATAAAAGAAAAAGCCCCATCTCGAAAGAGCGGGGCCTCCCAACTGCTGCGGCCAAAGGCCAATTATATAGCATATCCCTATTTCTTCCTTTAAGGATTATAGGTGAAAACCAGTAATCTTACAATTACATTTTTACCTTCATGAACCCTTCCATGCGCTCCAGCGCCTCGGTCAGCTTCTGGATTGAAGCCGCGTAGGAGACGCGGATGTACCCCTCACCGCCCGCACCGAAGACATGGCCAGGCACGGCAGCAACCCCCGCTTCATGTAGCAACTGCAAGGCGAACCGCTCTGAATTCAACCCGGTATGCGCGATTGAAGGAAAGGCATAAAACGCACCGTGCGGCTCATGACAAGGCAATCCGATGCTGCGAAGTCCGGCAATAAGCAGCCCTCTGCGCTGATCAAAACATTCCTTCATGACATCCTTATCTGGAAGTCCGTTCCGCAAGGACTCTATAGCAGCGATCTGCCCGAGCACGGGTGCGCACATGGCCGTATATTGATGGATTTTCAGCATAGCCGCCAGCAGTTCCCGGTTGCCGCAGGCATAACCCACTCTCCAGCCGGTCATGGCAAACGCTTTGGAGAAGCCGCTGATCACAATCGTCCGCTCCTTCATCCCGGGAAGCGAAGCAATACTTGTGTGCTTTCCGTTATAAGTAAGCTCGGCGTAGATTTCATCTGAAATGACGATTAAATTATGAGCTTTGGCAATGTCCGCGATTGGCAGCCAGTCCTCATAGGTCATCACCGCCCCTGTCGGATTATTCGGAAAGTTCACCATCAGCAGCTTGGAGCGAGGAGTAATAACCTTCTGCAAAGCCTCTGCAGTAAGCTTGAAGCCCTGCTCTGCCGCTGCTTCAACCTCCACGATCACTCCACCATTCAAATGGGCCATCGGAGAATAGGCAATATAGCTGGGTGAAGGAATAATCACCTCGTCGCCTGACGCGATGAATGCCCGCAGTGCCAGATCCAGCGCTTCGCTGCTCCCCACCGTTACAATAACCTCATCAGCAGGCTCATAATAGAGATTGAAGCTATTATGCAGATAAACCGCGATTTCTTCTCTTAACTCCGGCAGTCCAGCATTCGGTGTATATCTCGTTTCCCCTCTGTTCAACGCGCCAATACATGCCGCTCTGACATGCTCCGGTGTGGCGAAATCGGGTTCTCCTACTCCGAGAGAAATGATATCATTATTGCCTGCGCTAAGCTCAAAAAAAGCCCGTATTCCTGAAGGGGGAATATCTCTTACCCGTGGGGAAATATGTTCACTTAGCATAAACGTATCCCCCTTTTTCCTTACTCCGCTCTTCCAATGAACACATGATAATTCTGTCCAGCAAACTGCTGAAGCTTAACCCTGCGACTTGCGCACTTTTGGGCAGAAGACTGGTCATCGTCATCCCGGGCAGGGTATTCACTTCCAGCACATAAGGAATGCCGTCACTGAGCAGCATATCAATCCGCGCGTAGACAGAACATTTCAGCGTATGGTAGGAGGTGAAGGCCGCAGCACGCACCCGCTCATCTACCTCAGGGGATAATTTAATTACCTGCTCCACGGCTCCACCATCCTTATATTTGGCACTATAATCGAACCACTCGGCTTGTGCCGAAGTGATCCCAAGGATAGGCAGCAGCTCTCCGTTCAGAATGGAGCAGGTGATTTCCTGGCCTTGAATGTAACGTTCGATCAGAATCGACTGATCATAGTCAAAAGCCTTCTGCACAGCGCTCAGCAGATCCTGCCCACCGCTCACCTTTTCCATTCCGATGCTTGAACCGCCTGAGCATGGCTTCACCATAACCGGATAGCCCAGCTGTTCCACAGCCTCCGGCGAGAATTCCTCCATGCTGCTCCAACACAACCAGTCGGGTGTCTGTACACCTTCGCTCTGCAACAGTTTTTTGGAAAGATGCTTATCCATGCACAGGCTGCTGGACAGTACTCCAGACCCTGTATATGGAATCCCCAGCGTTTCCAATGTCCCCTGAACGGTACCGTCCTCGCCATACGTTCCGTGCAACGCCAGTAGCGCAAGGTCTATGCCTTTAACTTCATCAATTAGCTCCTCGCGCTTCGTTAACACGATCGGAGTGATTTCATATTTGGCCGGATCTAAATGATTCAGCATTTCTCTGCCTGTGTTCAGCGACACCTCAGCTTCGGATGAAACGCCGCCCATAATTACGCCTACCTTCATCATCATCCGCACCCCTTCATCCCATTAGTTGCCGTGCCGTCCTGCCTATAATCTCAATCCCCTTGCGGATATCCTCATCCGCTACTCTGGAGAAACCCAGCCGCAGCGTATGCTGACCTTTGCCATCTGTGAAGAAGATATCTCCCGCTGTAAAAATAACCCCCTGCGCAAGACAGGCAGTAAGCAGCACTCTGGTATTAAAGCCCTCCGGAAACGTTACAAAAAGATGCAATCCTCCGTCCCCCGACAACGTCGTATACGGAATATAATCCTTACAGCATTGCAGGGTTAGCTCGTATTTCCGTTTATATTCCGCTTTGGCTTTTTTTAAATATTTCTCCAGATTGCCGTTGTATAGATATTGGTAAAGGATGGACTGATCCAGCGTTGAGGTATGAATGCTGCGCGCCCTTTTGATGCTTTCCAGATAATAGATCAGCTCCTGATCCGCCAGCACCCAGCCCACCCGCAATCCCGGAAAAAGCACCTTGGAAAAGCTCCCGAGATAAACGACACTATTGCCGGCACCCGCCGTTGCGATTAATGGCGCCACATGCGACCCTGAATACCGCAATTCCTCGTTGAATCCATCCTCTATGACCGGTATCTTATAGTTGGCCATCAGCTTCATCAGGCCCTGTCTTTTCTCAGGAGACATCACGATCCCGGTGGGATTATGATAAGAAGGGACAAGATAAGCACAATCGAAGGAGCCTTCCGATAAAGCCTGCTCCAGATTTCCCAGATGGATTCCATCCCGCTCCATAGCAATTCCCGTAATATCAAAGCCATGCAGCTTGAGGTTCTTAATCGCCGTATGATGCGTTGGATTCTCGCAGATCACCGAGCTGTTCCCCGTGCTTAAGGCAGATAATACGATATCAAAACCTTCTGTAAACCCGTTCGTAATCAGAATATCCTTGCCCTTCATATCCACGCCCTTGTGCTCCATATACTGCCGCAAATAATCTATTAATGGCTTATACCCCTTGGCGTAGCCGTAATTCAGCAGAACGTTTCCCTCCACGGACATGCGGTCCATAAAAGCCCGTTTCACATTATCGAGATCAAACAGGCTCTCATCTGGAGCAATACTGGTAAAAGAGATCGTTCCCTTCGCCGCGCGTATTCCGCGTTTCATGATATCCAGCTCTTCCGCCAGTCGGGCATGCCCGTTCATGCGTGCTTTCCAATCCATGCTCCAAGAGGAGTCCGCCGCATTGACCGAAGCGTTAGCTTCTAGTGCAACATAGCTCCCTTGCCCCTGCACCGTATAAGCGAAGCCGTCATCCTCAAGCCCTGTGTAGGCGGCAATGATGGAATTGCGGCTAACTTTTAGCAATATGCTGAGCTCCCGTGTGGAGGGCAGCTTTTGCCCACCCTGCAGGGCACCCTTTATAATTAAACGTTTCATGTAATCTTTCACTTGAATATATACCGGACGTCCGGCTATAAGCTCGAAATCCTTAAACATCCTGCAATCGCCCCCATAGCTATCATGGCACAGACGTCTGCATAACAAAAGAACCACAGCCCCGGATTATTTATCCAGCTGTGGTTCTTGGGGGTGTTGCCAGTTTTTTTGAAACCCTAAGGTTAGTAATTCAGTAGAGGTATTTCTCGAGTTCGAATACTCTTTGATTGAATAAATTCCTGTACTTTCTCAGTGAATAGCTTCGAGTGTGTGATATTGGGCAAATGTCCGGCAGTCGGAATCTCAAGCAGCTCTGAATGTGGAATGCGTTCATGAAGGAAGCGGGATTCATCCGTATCAAACACCATATCTTTTCTTCCGGAAACGATCAAGGTAGGCGTCTTGATCATACTGAGTATTTTCACAGATGAAGTAGAGTTCCCCATATGCTCTCCAAACTCAGACAGAATCGCATAATTGACGAATTCGCTGTCGAGCACTTTCAAATAATCCTTACTGCGCCCCAGATTGTCAAAATCCTGTCGCAGCCGCTCTCTCATATCAATCTCATACAGCTTCTCCACGCCTTGAGCAAAACTGCCCGCCAGGGTTAAAGAAGCGACCTTTTCAGGATGAAGTGCCGAAATATATTGTCCAAGCATGCCACCCCAGGAGGAGCCGACAATATGAATGGGTCCGCTTGGGCTCAGCTGTTCCACCACCTCCATAAAGGTATTGCTGATTCCTTCCATGGACAAATCATGAGTGCTCTCACTCAGGCTTGTGCCGGGCATATGGATAGCGATCAGACGAAAAGAAGAAGACCACTCTTTCATTTGCGACACCCATTGGGAAGCTGTGAATCCGAATCCCGGGATGAGCAGAACAGTCTCTCCCTGGCCGGATACAGCCATCTCGATTGCGGTGTCTTCCTTGGTTTGAACCGTCAAATGTACCAGCAAAGAAGGGTCACAATCCAGAATGAGCTCCAGTTGTTCCCTGTTTAACAGCACTCCTTCCCGGTCCGGTGTTTTACCAATTCTCATTTGCTTCCAGTAATTAACGACAGCTTGGGAATGGCGCAGTGAGTTGACGGCCATTACCTTAATATTGGCAGACGCTTCTGATCCATGTACAGAATGAGACAACTCCGTAATAGCTTTTTTATTGGCTATCGCTTTGACGTTTTGATTCACAGTGTTTCGCTGCTCTTTTTCAATATATTGGGATAGAGCTTTGATATTGGTATATTCAAAGAGTAGCGTCGGATACATCTTTATACCAAACTCACCCTCCAGCTTGCCCACAAGGGTAAGCAGGTTTTTGGAGTCCAGTCCTTGACTGTAGAAATCATCTGTCAGACTCGTCTCTGCCGGCAGGTTGCCGGTGATTGCGGAAATTGCCTCGGCCAGCATCTTTTCGATATGGCTGCGCGTGGCGCTTTTGGATGCAGCAGGAACAATAACCAGCGCTGGATTGGCAGTATTTGCCGGCGTTGGTATAACAGCAGGTTCGGTACCTCCCTTCATCTCGGACAGGATCGGGTCACCCGCAGGCTTTGCTCCACCCTTCCGGTCTGTGAAATCGATCCGGCGGGCACCGAACATTTTGTAGTAGGCAGCGACTTCTCCATTATCATGATAGAGCTGAACGTCGAAATAAATGATGTCTTGTGCCGGACTGCGTTTGACACTGTCCTCGCTAATGTGAATATAGCCCTTGCCGCGAATGGGGCCAAAAGCTCTGAATGATTGAACATACATCGGAATGAAGGGCTGCTCAGCACTTTCCGAATCGGCGGACACCACTCCAGGAACGAGAAAAGCCCCATCCAGAAAAGCTGGATGAATAAAAAACTGGTGGCAATAACGCTCGGCCAGACTGCTTAGCGAAACCTCTGCCAACAGGTAGGAGGCATTCATGTAAACCTCTCCCTGCAGCTTCATAAAATCATAGTGGCACAATCCTGCCTTGCGCATTTGAGCATAGGAGCGCTCGATATTCTCTACCTGGGTGGCCTGGATTTTTAATTGCGGAATGTCTATCTTATAGATTTCCGGCTCGCCGCTCAGGCATACCTTTCCTTCCAGCACATCTTTCCATCCGGGATCCATGACGTTCCCATTTTTCTCATCTCGGCATTGTACTTTGAAACTCCAATCCTCCGCAGTACGCTCCAATACAATCTGGACCGCTTTGTCCATCGTTTTACTGATCATTACCGGCTCCAGAAACAGAATGTCTCTTAGCTCCAAGGAAGCCGGATCGAAGCCTCTGGAGGTTAACGCCCGAAATATGGAGTCGAGGAAAACTGCACCGGGAACAGCATGCTGGCCGTTGATCCGGTGATGCCTGACGAACAGATTGTCGTGCTTCATCAACATGGTGAATTTATAATTATTTTTAAAATCCATGAGTGGCCTCCTTGGTCGAGCTGATCACTACAGTGTCTCGTCAACGATTTCAAGTACCCATTCGCTGCTGTCCGGCAGCTCTACCTCAAGTTCCGTGGCTGCACCGACTTGGGCCAACGGAGTGGCCACCTCGTCCAAAGCGAGCTCATCGATCCAATAATACTGTTTATTAAAAACTGCGGGTGATAACGGCTGTCTAACCGTCTGATTCTCAGCTCTTGGATAAGCTCCAGGCTCACTTACAATAAAATGGGCATTGGTGCCTCCAAAACCGAATGAACTAATACCCGCTCTACGGACACCCTGGCGTGGGTTCCATAATTTAAGCGAGGTGTTCGGGTAGAATGGAGATTCCTGAAACTTAAACCGCGGATTCGGCGTTTGACAATTCAGCGTCGGAGGCAGCTGGCCATTCTTTAGGGACAAAACCACCTTAATAAAGCTGGCAATCCCTGCTGCACTGAGCAAATGCCCGATATTCGACTTCACACTGCCCACCGCACAGTATTGCTGTTCCTCCGTATAGGAACCGAAAACATTACTTAACGCCCTAAGCTCGATCGGATCGCCGATCATGGTGCCCGTCCCATGCGCTTCAATGTAGCTGATCGTATCAGGATCTACCCCGCTTTTCTCTAAGGCCTCCCGAATCACAGCTTCCTGCGCCTCGGCATTCGGAGTGGTGATCCCCATCGTGCGGCCATCGTTGTTCACCGCCGAAGCTTCAATTACCGCATAAATCTGATCCCCATCGGCAAGAGCTTTATCCAAGCGCTTCAACAGAACTGCGCCGCAGCCTTCTCCCGGCACGAATCCGTTGGCTTTCTCATCAAAGGTATGGCATTGACCGTCCGGAGACAACGCGCCACCCTCGCTTAAGATCAGATAAGATTTCTCATCCAGCAAAAGATCCACACCTCCAGCAAGCGCCGCTTCACATTCACCCAGCAGCAGGCTTTGACTTGCCAGATGCAGACTGACCAGCGAAGAGGAGCAGGCCGTATCAATAACGAGATTCGGACCCTTAAAGTTGAATAAATGCGAGATATGAGCCGCGATGAAATTTTGCCCAATGCCGATAATGTCATTTTTGCGGATTTGCTTCAGCTTGGAGGCAAAGGTTCCCGAGCGGGAACCGACAAAGACGCCGATTTTCTTATTCCATAGCTCTTTTGATTCATATCCTGCATCCCTTAAGGTGTCAGCGCTCACCTCCATAAACTGGCGCATCAGCGGATCGATAAATGGAGCATCCTCCTTGCTGATATTGAAATATTCCGGGTCGAATTGTTCGATATCCTCGATAAACCCGCCCCATTTGCTGATGCTGCGGCCTTGGCTTGCTTGCGCAGAGTAATATTTGTCTATGTCCCAGCGGCTGGCCGGTACTTGCCGGATACCGCTTCGTCCTTCAGCGAGCAGCCTCCAGTAGGCCTCCTTGTCAGGTGCACCGGGAAAGTGGCAAGCGACTCCGATGACCGCGATCTTATGGCTTACCACCGTGCGATCTGTGCGTTCATCTGGATAAATAAAATCACTTTCGCTAATTTTGTCTTCCAAAGAATCGAAAGAAGCCAAGGTTGCAAATGTCTGCAGGTGTCTCGCCAGCTTGCTTAAGGTCGGATGCTCCAGCACCACTGTCGGCTCCAGACTTTCCCCGATCATTTCCTCGATCCGTTTGACCAGCTCTGCCAGCAGAATGGAATCCACCCCGTAGTCCCCGAAAGATACATGTTCATCCAGTCTGTCCAAAGGAATCTTCAGCTGCTCTGAGAAAAGCTCTTTCAGTGCTGGCAGCATCTTGAGGCTGCCAGCGGTTCGGTTCCCTTTTATATTGGCTTGTGCCGGGGATGAATTAGAGCTTTCTGTAACCTGGTGCATTGGCTTACGGGCTTCTTTAAGCGGCTGCGCTTGTTTTGCCCGCAGCCAGTTGCCGGGCTGGAAGCTCGCCGCATCCGCTATGCACGGCAAGCTGAAGGCAGCGCCATTCTCCATGACGCGCTCCAGCAGCGCGATGCCTTCAGCAACCGTGTGCGTGCGCAGTCCCAACTGCTGGTAGGCCGGGCTTTCCATGCCTTCCATTCCCGCGCCGCGCCAATGCGTCCACGCGATGGAATGATAGTTCTGCTTCCCTTGCGCACGTTGATACTGGGCAAAGTAATCCATGTAGGCGTTAGCTGCCGCATAATCACTGACACCCGCCCCCAGGCGCGGAACTGTTCCAGAGACGGATGAGAACAGAATGAAGTAATTCAGCTCATCTTCTGCAAGAATCCGCTCCAATACCTGTAAACCTGCTACTTTGGGCGCAAGCACATCCATAATGTCCTCTTCCGTCTTATGAATAAAGGCCGGATTGCGGTGATGGCTCCGTCCCGCGCAGTGAATCACTCCGCCAATAGCTCCCCAACGGTTCCTTATGCTGCTAAAAAACTGCTTTAAGGAAGCTTCGTCGGTCAGCGGTCCGGTATACAGTTCTACTTCAGCTCCACTGCGTTCCAGCTCGCGGATGCTACGGATTTTCTCAGCTGCTTCAGCCGTCCCGGCAGCCACACTGTCCCACTGCTGCCTTGGCGGCAATGGATTAGCTCCCATTAGAACCAGCTTGCGCACACCCTGCTTCACCAGATAAGCGGCCATCTGTGCACCCAGTCCGCGTGTGCCTCCGGTGATAACAACGGCTTTCGATGTATCTCCGGTCCAGTGACCCTGCCGTTTATGCGCCTGTGCCATCATCGGCAACTGTGCCTGCAAATAAGGTGCGTACCTCCGCTGGTTCCGGTAACAAAGCTCGTTCTGCCGGTCCTGACTTGCCCACTCCAGTGTAATAATTTCGTTTAAAGCACTGCCCTCATCTACATCCAGCGTCTTGGCCTCGACATGTCCGTATTCTGCTCCCAGCATCCGTATCCAGCCTGCCATTGGCGCTCCGGCCAGTGAAGGCGCAGGGTTCGCAAAGGGCTGCAAGCCTTGCGTTATATGGAATAAATGAAGTGTGGTCCGATGTTCTCCCGGTACAGGATAGCTATCCTTAATAAGCTCCTGCAGCAGGCCGATCCGGCCCATAAGCCCAGCTCCATGCTCTCTTGTGTGGAAATCTGAGAGATCGATTACGGCAATAATGGATTTTCCCCGCTCCATAAGGGTCTTTGCTGCAGCGATACCCTCTCCGAAGAGGTTAAAGTCGAATGCCAAGCTGCCAGAGTCGCTTTTCTGCCGCTGATGCACAATAACCGTCTTCACATCCGGTAGATGCTTCAGCAAGGAGACGGCCGCTGAATCCGTAGGATCAGGGCCCGCCAGGACAATAACGGTTCCCTTAATCGGCTCAGCCTGTTCCCTCGCAGAGTTAACACGGTCAATCACTGCTTCCTCCCAGGCTTTTTCCAGCAGGTGATAGGAAGACTGCGGAAGCTCCTGGCTGTGAATGTTCACCTCTGGAGATTGTGCAAACATATCCGGCAGCCAATACCGTTCTTTGGCAAAAGCGTAGGTAGGCAGACTGATTCTTTGGGCTGAAGCGGGCTCGTGCAGCAAATCCCAGTCTATATCCACTCCGGTTGTCCATAGTTGACACAGTTTGGACAGGTTCTTTTTACGGATCATTTGCTCCACAAAGGCCTTGCCATCTTCCCCCTCAAACAATGTATTGCCAGAAAGGGATCTTACGGTGCCCCGGAATAGAACACTTGTATGTTCTTCTCCCGCAAGCCATTTACCCAGCAGTTCTTGCAGCTCCTGAGGTGTAGTGGCAATAAACGCGAGGCGTTCCTCCATAGCTTCTCTACCGATCTGCAGCGTAAAGGCAATATCCGCGATGGCCGGAATATCGTCATTCCCATAATCTCTGACCGCTGTCAGCCTGCTTGCCGCAGCACTTTGTCGTTCAGATTCTTCCCACAGGTAAGCAGCCAAGGCCTCCAAACTTGTGAAATCTTCAAGCGTATTCTGCGGTAAAGATACACCAAATTTCTTCTGAATAGCCACAGTGGTTTCCGTGGTTTTAACCACATCAGTCAGCACATCCACCAGAGGATCATCGAGGTTGATGTCACCAATGTTGATATTCCAGACTTCGTTTACAATGTCCACAACACCCTTCCGGTATTGCCCGAGATCCGCAGAATCTTGTAATGCAGACGTTCCGGCGCTGATAGACCATTTTTGAATATACTCATGCAGACGTTCTGCATAAGCTCTTAAACTGGATTCCGTTCGTGCAGATAGAACTATGACTTGCGGCGCAGCGTTGCGCAGAACATTCGGTCTGAGCGGATACTCTTCCAGAACAAGATGGGCATTGGATCCGCCTGCGCCAAAAGCACTTACACCGGCTCTCCGTGGCTCCCGGGCGTTGTCCGGCAAGCTGCTCTCCGGCTGATCCCAGGCTTCCAAAGTACGCTGAACCCGAAAAGGCGAGTTCTGGAAATCAATGTTGGGGTTCAGACTCTGCGCATGAATGGAGGGTACCAGTGTCCGAAACTTCATCTGCAGCAGCACCTTCGTAACGGCGGCAATACCCGCTGCAGACTCGAGATGTCCAATATTCGATTTCACTGACCCGATAGCGCAGTGCCCCATCTCCCGAATAGACCCGGCAGATCCGCCAAATGCCCTGTTTAATCCGTTGATTTCAATGGGATCTCCTAGGGAGGTGCCTGTTCCATGGGCTTCAATATAAGAGATTTCGTTCGGTTCTACACCCGCGTTATGCATGGCCTCGCTAATTAAGGAGGCTTGAGCTGCGGGACTCGGAACGGTATAACCATTCGTTTTGCCACCATGATTCAGCGAGCTGCCCTTGATGATGCCATAAATAAGATCACCGTCCTGAATCGCTTGTTCAAGCGGCTTCAGCAGCACCGCTCCGGCTCCTTCTCCGGGAACATAGCCGTCTCCACCTTCCCCGAAGCTGCGGCAGCGTCCATCACTCGCGGCGAACTTGCCTTGACTGAGGAGCAAATATTTATGCGGATGTATGCTCAGGTTTACTCCACCAGCCAGAGCCATGTCACATCCGCCGCTGCGGATACTCTCACAAGCCAAATGAATGGAAGTCAGTGAGGAAGAACACATCGTATCCAGTGCTATGCTTGGACCATTCAGATCCAAAGTATAGGACACTCTGTTCGCTATGGAAGCGAAGGATGAGTTTAAAGCGATGCCTTCGCCCTGACTGAAATACTCCGTGCCATACAGTTGATATTGTCCATACATCACACCCACAAAGACGCCCGTTTTGCCCTTTTTCAGCTTGCTGCGGGTGTACCCTGCGTCTTCTATCGTCTCCCAGGCCACTTCCAGAAAGATGCGCTCCTGCGGGTCCATAAACTCTGCTTCACGCGGCGAGATATGAAAGAACAAAGGATCAAATTTATCGTAGTCACGTATAAAGCCGCCCCATTTACTATAGGTTTTACCTCTTACTCCCTTCTCAGGATTGAAGTATTGTCCATGATTCCAGCGATCCTGGGGAATTTCGGTGATGCAATCCCGGCCTGTTTTCAGATTGTTCCAGAATTCCTCCACATTGGCCGCCAGCGGATATCTGCCGCCCAGACCGATAATGGCAATATCGCCTCCGGTATTCTTATGCTTTACATGTCCTTGCAAATCTCCCTGCCCTGCGGCAGCGGCTGCGGCTGCGACGAGCCTGCGGGATTTGCCCGTAACGGGAATAGCAATATTGGCTAACGATTCCGGCTGCAAAGGCTTAGGGGCAGACATAACTGCATCAATGAGCACTGTTGGAAGCGGATGATTGGCCAAGAAATAACTAGTGAGCTCCCTGATATTTCCGTATTCGAAAAACAAAGTCTTGGAGAGAGGCCCATATAGCTGCTCCAATCTTCGGGTGACTTCCATAATGACAACCGAATCGATGCCATAACTTTCGAAAGGCTCTTGCAGACTGATACGCTCTGGGCTTAGTCGCAGCACCTCGGCAATATTATTTCTGATCAATACTGCCGTTCGTTCTTGCTGCTGTGCTTCTTGTGGACTGCCTTCAGGTACTGCTGGCTGTTGCGCTGGCGGAAGCTGCACTGGCTGGCTGGGCGCGGGGGCTGGGCTTCTTTTCACGCCAAAGGATAACTTCATCCGCTGCGGATCACCCTTCAGAACGGCCATACTGGTCAGCTCTGTATTCAAGCAGCGTTCGAAGGCCAAGAGACCCTCCTGCTCCCCCAGCAGGTCAATTCCATTAGCAGATAACTGGTTAATCATGCTCTGATCCGCGCTCATCCCGCCTTCTTTCCATAGCGGCCAGTTTACCGACAAGCTTTTGCCCGGACGATGTTTGGCCCGGAAGTCAGCAAAATGATCCATAAAGCGATTCGCATACGCATAGTCAGTCTGACCAATGCTGCCCGTTAAAGCAGCCGTTGAAGAGAATAAGGCAAAAAAGTCGAGGTTCTCATCCTTGAATACCTGATCCAGATGGAGTGCCCCCAGTACCTTGGGGCGAACTACAGCGTCTATATCTTCGCTGGATTTGCCGTAAATAAGCCCATCTCTAAGATTTCCGGCGCTGTGAATAACTCCCTGCAGGCTGTGGAACCTCTGCTTGATTCCATCGGCAACACGTTTAACGTCTTCATAAATAGAGACGTCCGCCTGGATATACAACACCTCCGCACCCAAGGCTTGTAAATCGTCCAATTTACGCGTTTTCTCCTGATCCAGGGCAGATCTGCCGGTGAGTATCAGCTTAGCCTGAACCTTGCGGGCCAAATGGGAAGCTAATAGATATCCCAGTCCGCCTAGTCCGCCCGTAATTAAATAAGAGCCTCCTTGTTTAAAAGGGGACTCTTGGGGCTGTAGCTGCTGCAGTTCAACTTCCCGCACAGCCTGAGTGTATCTGCTCTTTCCCTCATAGCTGACCTCGATGGCCTCATCTGTTAGTACAGACCATTCCTGCTCCGCGATGTGCCGGACTTGTCGACCGTCCAATTTGGCATTAGGTGCAGCTAAAGCTACCGATTTATAGATGAAGCGCGGGTTCTCTTGGCGAAGGCTGCGGATGAAGCCGCTAATGGCAGCTTGAAATGGATGATACGCACTGGTCAACGAGTTGTATACACACAGCAGCCGGAAATCTCCTCTGGGATGTTGCTTCATCAGCGACTGGCTGAACAGAGTTAACGCTTTGATGCTATGCGCCAGCAATGCTTCGGCAGCCAAATTCTTGTTGTCCCCGTGTTCCGATAAATCTTCACCAGGCCATAACCAAAGAATATGCTCGGGAATAATCCCCCGTTGCTGCAAAGCCTTTAACAGAAAATCGTAATGCTCCGCCTGTTCAGGATTTACCCAGTAGGCATCACTAGGTTCCCCTTCAAAATCTTCACCCGCAACAACCAGTATCGCTTCGCTGCCAACCGAGCGGTATTCCTGTTCGATACTCCGGGATAGCACCCCCCTGTTGCCAAAAATCAGGATAGTCTTCGGCTCAGTGCGCATAGAAGGGGTTAGCGCATTTTCCTCCCAATAACTTTGGAAGTAGTGTACTTCATTTGAAGAAAGGGTCTTCAGACGTTCCAAACCTTCTTGTGCCGTGATCCGGCCCGCCTGAATGGATTCCAATATATGTTTGCGTTCTGGATTGTTAATCACGATTTAAGAACCTCCATTCGTTGTTCCGCTTCATGTGCAGTTAGCTCGCCCGTCTCCAGCTTTTGGAGTAAGGACAACAGATCCGTTGACGAAGGCTCCGGGGCTGGTGAAAGGGCGAATTCCTTAACGGCAAAATCCTTCAAAAAGGCTCGTGTATGTCCTGCTTCATCCAAGATCGCCACATTGTATTTCTTAATTCCTTTGCCGAAATGACTCTGACCGTCAGCAAGCACACAATACGCATAACAACGGCGTGGGAGTTCACTCCATACTCTGACTTCACCTAGCGAAAAAGGCATAGAAAAAGCCTCCGGCTGTTCCCCCGTTTCCAGACCGGCTACCGATTGAAAGGCTCCATCGATCAGGGAAGGATGCAGGGTATAACGGCTGAATTCCTCTCCAGCCTCCTGAGGCAGCTCCAATAAAGCCAGTGATTCTGTATCGCCGCAGTATAGATGGGTAATCGTCTGAAAAAGACTGCCGTAGCGGAAGCCTTTGCTATCCAGCTCGGCATAATGGTCTTGGCCCGTTACGTATCTGTTGCAGCGTGCCTGTATAGCCCCTAGATCCACAGCTTCCGGCTCCGGCAGTTGCGTTCCGGCAAAACCCGCGTGCCCTTGGGCGTAGACAATTTTACGGCCTTGTTCCTCCGTAAAAATCTCGAATTCGGCCATTTGCTCCTCGGGATACAGATAAATCTGCATGTCCGCAGGCTCAGAGTTCACGATGAGCGGTCTGGCCCACACAATATTGTGAAGCACCGGGAACCGGGTATCTATAGAGTTACGGACTGCCTCACAAGCCATTTCCAAATAGGCCGCTCCTGGCAAAAGCTTTTGCTGATTCAGAACATGATCCCTTAGCCAACCCTCCTCCCCGTTAAACCGCTTCGCAAATTTTTGCTGCGAGAATGTAGAGGTATTGCTGTCAACCAGCGGGTGAAGCACTTGTGAGGCTGCCAATTGTGCATGCTTCAGGAAATCTGCGGGTACCACCGGGACCCAATAATGTTCTTTGGCAAAGGGGTAACCCGGCAGTGAAATACGTCTTGGACGATGCCCTTTGTAAAGAATGTTCCAATCAATCTTGGCTCCCAGCGTCCACAGCTCAGCCAGCTTATACAGCTCCTGATTCTGCACAACGGCTTCCAGAAAGCGTTCTCCAGCAGTTCCATCGACCAGCAATCCTAGCCCTGAATGGCCGGAATTCACTTGGCCCCGGTAAATATCCACTTTCTTCGACGTACCTGCCACCAGGTCTTCCAGCTTCAATAACAACTCCTCTATACTGGAGACCACAAAAGCGATTCGTTCCGTGAGCGCTTCTCTTCCCGTCTGCAAAGTATAGGCGATGTCCGATAAAGAAACCGGGGCATCCTCCAACAAAGAGGATTGAACAGATATATCTCCTCCGCTGGCTTCCTTGAGACTGTGCTCCCCGTGCTTCTTCAACTCCATAATATAATCACATAGCTGAGAGTACGTCAGATGGTTTCGGAAACGTTCCTGATCCGGCTCCAAGTGAAAGTTGGCTGCAATTTGCTGAAACAAAATAGAATAGTCCAGCGGTGAGGCTGCATATTCCAGCAGATTCTCGTCCTCCAGCATATCTCTCACATCTACTTGCAGGACATCAGCCAATAGCTTTGACACGTCTAGTCGGATCTGCAGCTGCCAGTTATCTTCATCTATACTGGCTACTGTTCGTTCTTCTTCCTCCTGCTGTAGTAGAGGCTCCTGTTCCTTTGGCTCAGGACGCAGATAAAGGAGAAGCTGGCTGGCGGTTTCGCTCAGCTTCTCTGCGGTTTTGGCGGAGAGCAGAATGATCTGCGGTTCATTCTCCTTGTCGTACGGCTGGCGGACTTGTGGAGCCTGATACTCCTCCAGAATGAGATGCACATTGGTTCCACCGGCGCCAAATCCGCTGATCCCTGCTCTGCGTGGATAGCGGGTAACCGCTCCTCCTTCTCCAGAGCGTACGACCGGTTGCTTCCACTCCGCCAGTTCATGCTGCACATAAAAGGGTGAGCTTTCAAACGGAATCCCGGGATTCAGGATTTCCGAATGCAGGGACGGCACCAGGGCCTGATGCTTGAACTGCAGCAGGATCTTGGTAATTCCGGCGATGCCCGCAGCGGATTCCAGATGCCCTATATTAGATTTGATCGAACCGATCGAGCAAAATTGCTTGTCCTGCGTGTACTCTCTGAACACTCTGGAAAGTCCGGCAATTTCGATAGGATCACCCAAAGAGGTGCCTGTTCCATGCGCCTCAATGTAAGAAATCGAGCGTGGATCAATGTCAGCTTTTTTAATCGCGTCCGCAATTACACTATACTGGGAAGCCGGACTAGGTACGGTAAAACCACTCGTCTTGCCACCATGGTTGATGGAACTGGATTTAATCACCCCGTAGATCTGGTCTCCATCCGCCTGCGCCTGCTGCAAAGGTTTTATAATAACGGCACCGACGCCTTCACCCGGCACGTAACCATCGCCACCCTCTCCGAAGCTACGGCACTTGCCGTCGGTAGAGGCAAATTTGCCTTGGCTTAACAGGATATATTTATTGGGATGTACGGCTACATTCACACCTCCGGCCACAGCAACCTCACATTCTCCGCGGCGGATGCTTTCGCAGGCGTAGTGAATGGCTGATAGTGAAGAAGAACACATGGTGTCGATCGCCAGGCTAGGTCCGCAAAAATTAAAAACATACGATACGCGGTTAGCAATGCTGGCGTAGGAGGAGCTCAGCGCCATAACATTCCCATACATGGACTGTTCTGCTCCATATAGTTGATATTGCTCCCACATGACCCCTACAAATACCCCGGTTTTACGCTTGGATAATTCGTTGCGTGTATACCCGGCATCCTCTACGGCATGCCAGACGGTCTGCAGGAACAACCGCTCCTGCGGACTGGCGTACTCTGCTTCCCGGGGCGACATATTAAAGAACAGCGGATCGAATTTATCCACGTCGTCCATGAAGCCTCCCCATTTGGTATAAGACTTGCCCTGCTTATGAATATCCGGATCAAAATCTTTAGCAAGGTCCCAGCGTTCCTTGGGAATCTCGGTGATGCAGTCTGTTCCGCCTTTGATATTTTCCCAGAATTCAGCCACGTTCTCTGCCATCGGATACCGGCCGCTTAAGCCAATAATGGCCATTTCGTCTGCTGATGAGTGAAGTGAATGGGGCAAATCTGTCCGCTCGATTGGCTTCGTTTGCTCCTGCTGCTGCAATTTCTCCGCGGCGGGCTTGACCTCCCGTGCTTGCTCATAAGCAGGCATAACGCCTGCGATTTTGTGTTCATCGCCTTCCAGCACGATCACACGGGAATAGGACGACAGCAGCGCCTCTTCAAAAGCCCGCAGACCGCTCTCTGTGTCCAGAGGAACGATGCCCGTAGTCGCGGTCATATGCTCCTGGGAGAATACATCAATCTGCATGCCACCCTCCTTCCAGAGGGACCAATTGATCGACAGGCTTTTTCCGGGACGCGCGGTTCCTTGTCTATGTTCTGCATATTCATCCATAAAGCAGTTGGCATAGGCATAGTCAGCTTGACCAGGACTGCCCGCAACCGCTGAAAAGGAGGAGAACAGCACAAAATAACGCAGTGGTTCTTCCTGAAACAGCTCATCCAGCAGCAGGGTTCCCTGAATCTTAGGCCGCAGCACTTTCTCTATTACAGCTCTGTCCTTCTGGATAACGAGACCATCCTGCACAATTCCGGCACAATGGATAATCCCGTTAACCTGTCCATAGCGCTGTTTGACGGCCCTGTATAACTGCTCTGCCTCTTGGCGGATACCTATATCGGCTTGGACATATAGAACCTCCGCACCCAGCGACTCCAATTCTTTAAGCTGTTTGTCTTCTTTACTTCCCGGTTTCGATCTGCCGGCCAGAATTAGCTTCGCTTGATAATGGACCGCCAAATACCTGGCAAAAATCCAGCCCAGCCCGCCCAACCCGCCAGTGATCAGGATAGTATCCTGCTTCTTGATGATCGCCCCCAGTGTAGCGCCCGAATCTGCGACAGCGTCAGGATTCTGTGTTGATTCTGCAAACGGAAGGTAATGCTTGGCATAACGCTGACCGCTGACATACTTGATTTCCGATTCATTCATCGCCTGCGGGGTCAGCTCCCGCAGCAGAATTTCGGTCAAGGCAAGTCCGGACAAGTCACTTCCTGCGCCCATTTCTAGGGTTTTATATCTGAAATCACTCTTTTCCCGAGTCACACAGCGCATATAACCGGAGATTGCCGAGTCGAGAGTGGTCTGTAATTTTCCATCGTTAATAAACGCGTAAATAAGTGTTACGCCTTGCTGAAGCTTCTGTTCAAGCAGTGCTTGCGTGAGCGCATGCAGCGAATACAGCCCGTACTCCAGGTTGTCCGAAATCAGACTCTGCATGTCTGCGTTTGCGACAGTACTCTTTTCCCATAGATGAATAATGAACTGCGGGAGCTGCTGGATGTTGTGCAAATGCTGTATTAAAGCTTTGTAATCCTCGCGACTGCCAGGACGTACCCGGTACACGTAGTCATCTACCTGTTCAAAGCCCGCTCCGGGATGAACAGCTATGGTAGAAGCAGACATACGTGCGGCGAGAACGCGCTCAACACTGCTGCCAAGTGCAGC
Source organism: Paenibacillus monticola (assembly GCF_009664975.1). Lineage (GTDB taxonomy): Bacteria > Bacillota > Bacilli > Paenibacillales > Paenibacillaceae > Paenibacillus_AQ > Paenibacillus_AQ monticola. Next base: position 607,685 of record NZ_WJXB01000001.1, on the reverse strand, counting down.
ACCTGTCGTGAAAATCAGCAGTCTTCCCTCTACCTGTTGTTTTTCTGGGAGCGATGTAGCTTGCACCCAATTGTGACTATAATAAAAACGTTTAGCTTCACTACTCTGCAACACCTGCTGCGCCGGACTACTGGAAACATTCCAGTTTTCCTTGCTGTTCTCGGCCAGGTACAACGCCAATTGTTTAATATTGCTGAATTCAAATAACAGGGTAGGATAGAGCTGCATCTGCAACCGGTCTTCCAGCTTCCGCACCAGCAGCAGCAATTGGGAAGAGTCCAGCCCCTGATCATAAAAGCCCTCTTCCAAGCTGATACTGCGCGCTGCTACTCCGGCTACTTCGCCAATCATTCCCTGAATCTCTTGCTCCAGGCGCTGAAGCCTGACTGTCTGCTGCTCTTCCACCAGCTGTGGTTCCAGCTGTGGTTCGGGAAGAATGGTTATATGCCTTTGTACTTCTATGCTGCTGCGCGGTGATTGTACTTGAGGTATTGCCACTTCTTCGTGCTTGTGCATTAACCCTTCCGAACGAATCTGCTTGGAAGCCAACCGCTGAAACAGAGCGACCAGATTTCCTTGCCCGTCGTACAGCTCAATATCGAAATAAATAATATCCTTGGAGGCTGACAAGCTGATGCCATCCTCCCGCACACATACGTATGCTTTATCAAGTATTTCACCTGCTGCGCGGAAAGACTCCACGAAGATTGGAATAAACGGCTTGTCCTGCTGCTCGCTGATATCGGCAAGCGTCTTGGTCTTCAACATAAAAAGAACAGGCACCAGGGTAGAGCAGTCCAGGTACACCGGATGAATATAAAAAGAATCGCTGTATTCTGCCGCCAAAGGACTCAAGTGAACCTCTGCCAGGATATATCCTTGGCCTTCGTAGACTTGGCCCAAGCCTTTCATGAACTCATAGTGAGTAATGTTAACCTGGCGCGCATAGGCATAAGCTTCATCCAGATCCCTTACTGCAACAGCATCCGCTTTCAGCTGATTGATATTAATCATGCGGGGAATAGCCGGCACTGTTATATGCAGCTCGCACAGGAAGTTGGTATCCCATGGACTGTCTACACCTTCAGCGGACCGGCTGCTTATCCGTTGACTCTTTACTGTAAGGGTCAATCTGCTGTGTTCGTTTACGAGACTCACTTCAATTCTGCGGTCGTAATCCTCCGTGGTGGCGATGGCTTCCTGAAAAATAATATTGCGCAGTTCAACCGTTGACTCATCAATGCCCTCAGACTTCAAGATCCGCAGCAGCATGTCCAGAAAGGTTACGCCGGGCATGATACGCACACCATGAACCCGGTGGTCACTGACCACGTAGTCGTCATTCCCGATTACGGTGACGTATTTAAAATCTTTGATCTCCATGCATATCCCCCTCACACCTATAGTTCGTTGCATTAATCATTAATTATATGAGCCGCTTTTCTCCAAAATTAATAATTTCCCGGGTCTGGAGTGAACGCTAGGCTGTGTTTCGGGCCAGTACCGGCTGCGGTTATATTCCAGCTTCGGGAGTGGGGCTCTGGCAGCGTTATACTTCTGTGCCGATTTCACATCATATCCGCCCACAATCAGATGGGCATTGGTGCCTCCGAAGCCGAATGAGCTTATGCCTGCTCTGCGGTAGCCTTGGCGCGGTTCCCATGCCTTGAGCGCGGTGTTCGGATAAAATGGAGATTCCTGAAATTTAAAGCGCGGATTTGGCGTTTGGCAATTCAGCGTTGGCGGAAGCTGTCCATTCTTCAAGGACAGGACGACCTTAATGAAACTGGCGATTCCCGCTGCACAGAGCAAATGACCGATGTTGGATTTCACGCTGCCCACGGCACAGTACTGCCGTTCCTCCGTATAGGATCTGAATACGTTGCTTAAGGCCCGCAGCTCAATCGGATCACCGATCATTGTGCCTGTTCCGTGCGCTTCAACATAGCTAATTGTTGCAGGGTCAGCCCCGCTTTTGTGCACGGCCTCGCGAATGACCTCTTCCTGCGCCTCAGCATTGGGTGTTGTAATACCCATCGTACGGCCGTCATTATTCACAGCGGAGCCTTCGATCACCGCATAGATTTGATCCCCGTCCTCTATCGCCTGCTCCAGCCGTTTCAACAAAACCGCACCGCATCCTTCTCCAGGTACAAATCCATTAGCACTCTCAGCGAAGGTATGGCATTGCCCATCTGGAGATAACGCTCCACCCTCACTTAAGATCAGATAAGGCTTCTCATCCAGCAGAATATCCACACCCCCAGCAAGCGCCGCTTCACATTCATTCAGCAGCAGGCTTTGGCAAGCCAGATGCAGGCTGACCAGTGAAGAGGAACAGGCACTGTCGATCACAAGACTCGGCCCCCTAAAGTTGAACAAATGCGAGATATGCGCCGCGATAAAATTCTGCCCGATGCCGATAATGCTTTTTTTGGTTACCTTGGTCAATTTGGGCGAAAATGCACCGGCACGGGCCCCAACAAAAACGCCGACCTTCTTGTTCCAAAGTTCCTTGGTTTCATATCCGGCATCTCTCAGCGTCTCCGCACTTACTTCCATGAACTGGCGCATGAGCGGGTCGATATATGGAGCATCCTCCTTGCTGATGTTGAAATATTGCGGATCAAATTGCTCGATATCCTCAATGAACCCCCCCCATTTGCTCATGCTGCGGCCCGGGCTCGCTTGCGGCGAATAGTATTTGTCCACATCCCAGCGACCTGCCGGTATCTCAGTGATCCCACTCCGCCCTTCGGTGAGCAGATCCCAGAAAGCATTTTTGTCCGGCGCTCTGGGAAAATGACAAGCCATGCCCACTACAGCAATCTTCTGGCTTAAGTTCTCCTTCGCCAAGCTTTCCTGCAGATGAATAACGCGCGGTTCGGAGGAATAGGCGCTCTCCTGTGTCTTGATGTCCGGCACGTTGATTTCCAGTTTCTGTTCAGCAGCTTTAGGCATCGCGAACGTCTCCAAATGGCTCGCAAGCTTGGCCAGTGTCGGATGCTCCAGCACAACTGTCGGCTCCAGGCTTTGCCCGATCATCTCCTCAATCCGAGTGACCAGTTCCGCCAGCAGAATCGAATCGACCCCGAAATCACCAAACGGGATATTCGGCTCCAGCTTATCCAGCGGAATTTTTAATTCCCGGCAAAATAAATCCTTAAGCGCAGGCAGCATCTTCCCGGAAGCTCCAGATTCCGTAGCCCGTCTCTCTTGATCCTGCTGTTCCTGCTTCCTGCTATCAGGAGGAAGCCCTTGCGCTGGTTGCTTGTCAGCCTCCGGCTGTATTCGCTTAATCTTCAGCCATTCCGCCGGATCGAAAGCTGCGGATTCTGCTGCACACGGCAAGGTGGATGCCAAGCCGCTCTCCATCACGCTGTCCAGCAGCTCCAGTCCCTCTTCTACCGAGTGCGTACGCAGTCCAAGCCGTTGATACGCCGGACTTTCCAAACCCTCCATGCCTGCTCCGCGCCAATGGGTCCACGAGATTGCCTGATATTTCCGGTCCCCCTGTCCGCGCCGGCAGGAGGCAAAATAGTCCATATATGCATTGGCTGCCGCGTAATCACTGACGCCTGCTCCAAGCGTTGGCACAATCCCCGATATCGACGAGAACAAGATGAAATAGCCCAGTTCATCCTTGGCAAAAACCCGGTCCAGCACTTGCAGTCCTGTTACTTTCGGAGCCAAAACATCCAAGATATCCTCCGCCGTTTTATGGATAAAGGCCGGGTTGCGGTGATGACTTCGACCGGCGCAGTGAATGACTCCACCGATGGCACCCCACCGCTGCCGGATTCCGGCAAAAAAGCGAATCAATGAAGCCTCATCCGTCAGCGGTCCGGTATACAGCTCTACTTCAGCTCCGTTACGCTCCAGCTCACGGATACTGCGGATCTTCTCGGCGGAATCCCCGGAATCTGCAACGAGATTGTCCCACTGCGATCTTGGCGGCAGCGCACTTACGCCCATCAGCACAAGTCTGCGCACGCCCTGTTTGACCAGGGATGCAGCCAGCTGTGCTCCCAGCCCCCGCGTTCCACCGGTAATCACGACTGTTTTAGCCTTATCGCCAATCCAGTGGCTTCCACGTTCAATTGTCTTGGTTGCATTCTTCGCCTGCACCTGCAAATAGGGCGCGTACCGCCGCTGATTCCGATAACACAGCTCGCTGTGGATATCGGGACTGTGCCATTCGCGGTTGAGAATTGTGCTTAAAGCTGTAGGATCGGGACTTCCCATCTCCATGTCAAGGGTTTTGGCCTGCACATGGCTGTATTCCGCACTCAGCATTCGTACCCAGCCCGCCATTTGCGCCCCGGCCAGAGCAGGCTTATCGTTCTCGAACGTCTGCAAGCCTTGTGTGAGATGGAACAGCCGCAGCGTAGTCCGGCGTTCTCCCGGTGCAGGATATGAATCCTTAATAACCTGCTGGAGTAAGCCGATCCGCCCCATAACTCCCGCTCCATCTTGCCCTATGCCCCAATCAGACAGGTCGATTATAGCGGTTATGGCTTCCCGTTCCACATGTTTCACAAGATTTCCCGCAGCGTCAGCACCTTCGCTGAAGATATTGAAATCAAAAACACCCCTGCCGCTTGCAGCTGGGGAAGTTCCGACACTTGCATAGGGAGGGTTTGCCCCAAGATCACGGACAATTACGGTTCTCACATGGGGTAACTGCTGCTGCAAAGCTATTGCTATAGCTTCCGACTCTTTATTTATCAAAACAAGCACGGTTCCCTGCATCTGTTCCTTTTGCGGGTTTCCCGCTGCTACAGTCTCAAGCTCTGCTTCCTTCCAGCGTTTCTCCAGAAAAGTGTAGGCTGGCTTCGGCTCAGAAACAGGGTCATTAGCGTCTGCCTCCGTCATCCAGTAGCGCTCTTTGGCGAACGGATAGCCGGGAAGCGGCACAGGGCCAGGTATGCTCCCTGCATACAGCCGTTCCCATTCAACAGCAGCTCCATCCAGATAGCATTCGCCAAGCCACTCCAGATTTTGCTTGTAAGCAAGGCTGTCTGATTGCCGTGTTTCCCGCAGTCCCAGCCAGATATCCTCCAGTGCGTGGGATGTTTGTACCCCGTCGCTCCCAGGGAAGTCTTTCTTGTTAGTGACCGCTGCTGCACGTTTATCCCATTCTTGAATACTGCGCTTTAATTGCTGCTTCAGCTCGGCAGTGTCTTGGACAAAGAGAACTGCACGTTTCGCAAAATGACTTCTTCCGGTCTGGAGTGTGCCGGCAATCTCCGCAAGGGTATGCTGCAGCCTGCCGGATTCCAGCCGGGTCAACAACTCCTGCATGATACGCAATATCCCGTCCTCCGTCTTGGCGGACAGAGGTATCAGATAACTTGGAGCAAAGGATGCAGAAGCATGTTCACGTACCGGCCCCTCTTCGATGACCATATGGCAATTTGTGCCGCTGTGTCCGAAGGAGCTTAATGCCGCTCTGCGCGGCGTTCCGTCCATTCCGCGGCTCCAGGGCAATGGCTCTGCAACTACAAAGAACGGGCTGTCTGCAAAGGAAATATGCTCATTAGGTACCGAGTAGTGCAGCGATGCAGGAATGGTACCATATTTGAGCGCCAGCAAAATCTTAATCAGCCCGGTCACGCCTGAAGCCGCTCCGGTGTGTCCTACATTGCTCTTAATGGAACCGAGTGGACAAAACTGCCGCTTGTCGGTGAATTTTCTGAACGTATCCGTTAAAGCACTGAATTCAATGGGATCACCCAGCTTTGTGCCTGTCCCATGGGCCTCCACATAACTGATGCTCTCTGGATGAATGCCTGCCTTTTCGTAGACCTCCGTCTCCAGAGCGGTCTGGGAAATCGCACTCGGAGCAGTGATACCGTTCGTTTTTCCATCCTGATTAATGCCTGAGCTCTTGATAACACCATAAATATAATCCCCGTCAGCGACCGCATCACTTAGCAGCTTAAGTACCACGACACCCGCTGCTTCACCGGGAACGAACCCATCGGCCGAATTATCGAACACTTTGCAGGTTCCGCCCGGAGACAGCATGCCCATCCGGCTAAGCAATAAATAACCGAGCGGTTTGGTCATCAAAGTGACCCCGCCTGATATCGCCATGCTGCAGTCGCCGCTGCGGATACTCTCACAGGCCAGATGGATCGCTACCAGAGAGGAAGAGCAGGCGGTGTCAATGGTGATGCTCGGTCCTTTCAGGTCCAGAAAATAAGAGATCCGGGAAGCCAGCACCGAGTTGGAATCCCCCAGGAAATAGTGTGAGCTCAGCTCAATTCCCTCGGGATTAATGCCTGTGAAATAATCACTGCTTCCTTCACAGCCCACGAACACCCCACACCGCTGGCCCTCCAGCGCTTGGCTTGAATATCCAGCGTCCTCAAACGCGCGATAAGCCTCCTGCAAAAAGATTCTCTGCCGGGGATCCATGATTTCGGCATGCTTCGGTGTAATGTTAAAGAAAAAGGGATCGAATTTATCCACATCCGGCATGAACCCCCCGTCCTTGCAGTAACTCCGGTTGACGGTTGAGGGATCCGGATGATAGAACTTCTCCAGCTTCCATCTGGAGGAGGGGATTTCGGTGATGGCGGACTTGCCATTCACCAGCTTTTCCCACAATTGCTCGACATCCCCGGCGCTCGGGAAAACACCGGATAAGCCGACAATTGCGATATCCTTTTCATTACTATTGTTGTCTACTGGTGCTTGTGATTTCGACTTGCCTGACACCGCCGTTGATTTCGTTCGGGCTATCAGCTTCTGGTACAGCTTAAAGCCTTCCTCATCAGAGACTTGCTTGCTGCGGATCAGTTCACGGATATTTGCGGATTCTTCATTATGCATGTTGAATATCCCTCTCCTTTTCCAGAAAAATATAGCCCGTCAGCTTTTTGAGCGTTGGATGGTCGAAAAGCACCGTTGATTTCAGGTGCAAGCCCATTTGCTCGTTGATCAGATCGACAATTTTGACCGCAAAAATAGAATCAACACCGTAATCCACCAGCGGAAGCTCCGAATCAAGCCTGTCCGGCGGGATTTGAATAACTCCTGAGATCAATTCCTTGACGGCTTGCTGAAGCACATCGAGCTCGTTAACTTCTTTACCTGACACATAGGTTTGGGCACTGTGACTTCCAACTCCGCCGCCGGTGCTGGCAGTGGCTTGAATACCCGGCAGCTGCTGTTTCTGCGAACCCTCCACCTTCTTCAGACCCTCGCTTCTGCGGGCGAGTATAATATTTTGGAACAAGCCCCGTTTGCTGCTGCTGGCTTCAACCAGAGCCGTTGGCAAACTATATCCGGCAGAGACAAGCGTATTGGCCCAGAGTTCTTCGCTCAGCAGCGGAGAATCCTCCAGCCGGTCGGCCTCATCCTCATACAGCCACCAGCCCTCCAGCATGCCGAAGGTTACCGTTAGAAAGTCATTCACCTTTGTCGCTTCATTAAGAATGATGCAGCCGTTTTCTTTTAACAGGGGCCGCACGTTTTCGAGCGTGGCGCTCATATTGACAGTAGCATGCAGGATATTGGCAGCGATGGCCAAGTGATATTCCCCTTGCGAGAAACCTTGCTGCCGAACATCCTTCTCCACATCCAATACTTTAAAATCCATAAAGTCATAGCTTGGGCCAAACACGGTTTTGCCGTGCTGAATAAAAGCTCCGGAGACATCGGTATAGAGATAACTGATCCGTTCGCCGTATTTCGCGAGAGCCTTCAACACCAACTGACTGGTTCCTCCCGTTCCTGCTCCAACCTCGATAATCTTTAGTTGTTCACCCTCACGCAGCTGCGGCAGAGCAGATTCCACAACTTCAGTGACCGCCAACACCATTAGCCCGTTAAAATAATCGGCTGCCGCATTCCCCTTGTATACCCCCTCAACCAGCTCCATGGACGAATTCGGAAACATGAAATCAGCAGCGCTGATATCTCCCCGCAGCAGAGCCGGAGCATTGTTCAGGCATATCCATGCCAACTCAACCAGCGCTTTTACTTCTGGGTAGACAAAGGTCAGATATTCTTTTCTCGCTTCAAGCTGCTCTAATTCCCGTATGGTCTTAGGGGCAGCTATTTGATCAGTACAGCGGATGACATCCTCCGAGATTTCCAGATAACCGCCCCGTTTGAGAATGTTCAGCAAGGCGCTAAACAGGCGCGAATATCCCCGGGTTACGCCTAAGTGCCCGCACAAACGGGTCTTGGAATAATATTCTCCGCTGTGTTTAAACACACCCATACGCTGAAAGGCAGATAACAACGAGTATTCATTGATCGCTGCCATCGCCGCTTCGGCATCTTCAATGTTATCCTGCGGAGGCACGATGCCAGCTGCCAGCTCCTTGATCCTGTCAAAGCCGTCATTCTCTTGGCTGCTGCCATAATTGATCTTCTCCTGCATATCAACGTTCATTAAATCGAGCACAAATTGCTTTACTTTGAAAGCCAAAATCTGCCCGGCACCGCTGGTGATAAGCTGTTTGACTGCCTGCAACCCCTCGGCGGGATAGATGGGATAAATACCAATTTGGGACAGTGTCTGATGGATTTCGTCACGCAGCTCCGGGTCGTTGTTCCTCCAAAATCCCCAGTTAATGACCTTGACGTCATAATGGGCCTCCCGATTCCAACTGGCGGCAAAGGTATCCTGAAAGTTGCACCCGGCCCCATAATGGCCTCTGCCAGCATTGCCGGTAAAGGATTGGCCCGAGGAGAAAAAGACAACAAAATCCGGTTCTTCATGCTTCAAGGCATGATAAAGCGCTAAGCTTCCGGCTATTTTGGGAGCAACGGCAGTTTGCAGCGTCTCTTCGCTCATCCCATCCAGGCGCTCTTCTCCATAGGTCATTGCCGAATGAAACACGCCCTGGATGCTGCCCCATTTCTGCTTGATTCCGGCAAAAGCTTGGGCAAGGCTGTCCACCTGCGAAACATCTGCTTTGACATAATTCACAGTTGCGCCCAGTTCTTTCAGCGCAGATATTCTTTGCTGCTTCCCGGCATCCAGCTCACTTCTGCCGATAATGGCCAAGCGGGCATGGACTGTGCCTGCCAGATGCAGGGCCATTTCATAACCTATCGTACCCAAGCCGCCTATAATGACGTACACTCCATTTGTTACATAAGGATCTGCGGAGGTCGTAGGCAGTACAGCCGGAAACAGTCTGCGGACGTAACGTCTACCGCTTCGCAGAGCGGACTCTTCCCCATCTCTAACTAACGGCGCTTCCGCAAGTTCACGTACAATCAGAGCCAGCTCATCCTTGCTCCATTGGCTGTCTCGGGAGAGCATGGAGATGTCCACATTACTGATCTTGATGCGAGGATACTCTTTGGACATCGTTCTTGCCAGTCCGGTGAGCCCGCCTGTGAACGGGCGCTGATTCAACTCTCCCGGCAGAATATCATGCAGATTGCTTGTCACTACTTTGAGTCGGATTTCCTGATCCTGGCTCTCCAATTGCTTGGACAGGGCTTTGACAAGCCTGAATAAAGAAAGTACTCCTTGCTTATGGAGTAACTCCGACTGTCCGAAATCATCCAGTGCATAAGGCTCTGGCTGAATGCCACCCATAAAATACACGGTATCAAACGCCGGGAACCGCTCCATACAGCCAAAGAGTCCGTCGGCACTGGAGATATCGACTTCCCACGTATGGAGATCCATTTGCCGGTTGACCGTTCCCAGTACAATGCTGCGAACGTCACAGTCCTGATGAAAGTCAGTAAGGCCGCGGACTAAACCTCCATGATTGACCGGATAAACCAGTAGTACTGATGCTGGTTGTCCCTGCTGTACGGCTGGGGCTGAAGATACGGAACTTAAAGGCGAAAGCACCCACTTGGGTGCATAATAATGTAGGGTTTGTTCAGCCTCTACTTCCCCGGCAATGGCTGCTGGTGCTCCAGATCCAATAACAGCTGATGCAACATTGAATGGCGCTCCAACTCCAGCTGTATATTCCATATGCGGCAGGTTTGCTTTAGCCGTCCCTTCATCAATCCAGTAGCGCTCCCGCAAAAAAGGATACGTCGGCAGCGAAAGGGTGGATGGAGTATGGTGTGTGTACAAAACATGCCAATCCACATCGGCCCCCAGGGTCCACATCCGGGCCAATTGCTCCCACTCCTGTTCCTTTATGGCTGCTTCCATAAATGCTTTGCCTGCATTTCCGCTGCTGAGGGAGCCTTTTGCACTTGCTGTCTTTACGCTGCCGCTATAAGCTGATCCCGTTAAGCTTGAAGAGTCATGAAAGGCTGCCAAGGCATCCATTAACTGCTCTACATCGGAGGCTACTACGGCCAAGCGCTCGGGGAAGGCTTCTCTTCCGGTCTGCAGCGTATAGGCGATATCTTCAAGCTCAACGGATGTGTCCGGGCGGTTATTGCGCAAATAGCTCAGCAGATTCCCTACCTGCTGCTGAAGTCTGTCTGTGGTCTTGGCAGACAGCACAAAAATAGCTGGACCCTTATGACCCCTGCCGCCGGAACGGTTCTGAACGTCAGCTTGATATTCTTCCACAATCAGGTGGGCATTGGTGCCGCCTGCACCGAAGGAGCTGATGCCTGCGCGCCGCGGGTAAGACTTGCGTCCATCCGGGCCGTCAATATACGGCTGTTCCCAGGCTGTGCTGTCCCGCTGAACATAAAATGGCGTCTCAGTAAAATCGATCGCGGGATTGTAAGTCTCGCAATGAATAGAGGGTACAAGCTGCTTATGCTTCAGCTGCAGCATCACCTTGGTGAACGAGGCAATTCCTGCCGCAGACTCCAGATGTCCTATGGATGACTTCACAGACCCGATGGGACAAAAATGCTTGTCACGGGTGTATTGGTTAAACGCTTTGCTAAGACCTGCAACCTCAATGGGATCGCCCATTGAGGTGCCTGTGCCATGTGTCTCAATATAGCTGATCGTGCGCGGATCGATGCCCGTCTTGTTCAACACATCGAGAATCACCTCCGCCTGTGCATTGGGATTCGGAACAGTATAGCCGTTCGTTCGGCCGCCGGAATTGATCGCGGAGCCTTTAATAACTCCGTATATACGGTCCCCGTCCTTCACCGCATCTGCCAGAGGCTTCAGCAGTACGGCTCCTACGCCCTCGCCATCCACGAAGCCGTCCGCGCCTTCCCCGAAGCTTTTGCACTTGTCATCCGCAGTCACCATGTTCCAGTAGCATAGTCTAGCGATGTGAACCGGATGCAGGATCAGATTAACTCCGCCCGCGATCGCCAATTTGCACTCCTTTCTCTTGAGACTCTCGCAAGCGAGATGAATCGCGGTGAGAGAGGAGGAGCAGGCCGTATCCAGCGCCAGGCTGGGACCCTGAAAATTGAAAAAGTAGGAAACACGGTTGGCGATCGACCAATAGGCGGAATGGGCTTGCGTAAATATCCCCCGGGCTGACGCTTCACCACTCAGCCATTCATAGCTGGAATTATTGTTGCCGACAAAGACGCCAACCTTATGATTGGCAGCGGCAAGCTCTTTTCCTGTGTAGCCCGCATCTTCAAGAGTAGACCAGACCGTCTCCAGAAAGAGCCGTTCATTGGGGTCCATGCCTGCGGCTTCAAAAGGAGAAATACTAAAAAACAAGGGATCAAATTTATCGATGTCTTCAATAAACCCGCCCCATTTGGTATAGCTTTTTTGCTTGTCCTTTCTACTCGGATCGTAGTGCTCCCTCCAATCCCAGCGTTCCTTGGGAACCTCGCGAATGCAATTCTTTCCCGCATTCAAATTGCTCCAGAACTCCTCCAGATTAGCCGAATCAGGATACTTTCCGTTCATTCCGATCACGGCGATATCGGTTTCATACGGCTCACGTTCAAGCAACAGCTGCTTCAGCAGTTTTCTTTTTTTATCACGTTCCGATTTGGAGCCTTGATTATGCGCCTTCAGACTGCTTTCCATACTCTCAACTCCCGCTTCAATTTTGCCTCTGCAATGTTCAGTCCAAATTGCCAGCTCAACGTTTCAATAACTGTTCCAACAGGGCATCCACTTCATCGTCGGACATTTCATCAACCAGACTGTCTACTTCGGATTCCCCTGCATCGGCGGAAGCATCACGCAGGTATTCTTCAGGCAGCACCGCTTCAGGCAACTCCTCCTGAGCGGTGCTGCCGCCAGCGGCAATTTCGGCCCAGGAAGGGTTGGGACGGCTTTCTTCCGGCTCCCCATTAATTTGCAGCAGGCCGGATGCCTGCTCCTGCTCGAAATAACGGGCAAGCTGTTCAACCGTTGTATGCTCATACAGCAGCGTTGACGGGAGCTTGCCGAAATCTTTTTTGAAATGCCTGTTCAGCTCCATTACCATGATTGAATCCACTCCATACCGTTCAAAGCTGGCCTTGGGGTCTATATCCCCCTTATTCAGCTTGAGTACCTGGGCAAATACAGTCTTGATATAGTCGGTTGCCAATTCATTGATGGACGGTCGGCCTTCTGCGTTGTCCCGTTGAGACTGGTTTAGCAGAACTGGACGGCTTTCCTTTTCGGTCTGAGTCCGGGCAGTAAAGTTCATTCCATCGCTTTTACCCACAAGCAGGTGCGGCTTGGTATTCAAGCGTTCCTGTACATACCAGCTAATAAAAGGAGTCGCAGCCTCCAATCTCCAGCGTTCCAGCATGGACGGTGCCTCCTCTGCGCACAGCTCAATCCGGTACTGAAGCTCAAACCCGAAGGCTTCCAGCACCTGCTCATCCGCCTTCAGCGGTACAACCTGACCGACACGGCAGGCCAGCGCCTGCTCCACCACAAACATGCCTTCCTCCGGTTCGATCGAACCGACGCCTTGCGAGGCGAATCGTTCCTGGTAATTGTCGAAGGCGGCAACGCCGACGGTCCCCCAATATCCCCAATTGTAGGTAATGACCGGATAAGGCAACTTATTTCTAAGATATTGGGCATAGGCATCCTTGAAGGTGCAACCGGCCGCATAATTGCTTTGGCCCGGATTGCCCGTAAAAGACTGGGCAGATGAGAAGAATAGCATGAAATCCAGCGGTTCATCTTCGAAGGCTTGGGCGAGCACCGCGCTGCCCTGCACCTTCGGAGCAAGCGCTCTTCTGAAGGACTCCTCATCCATGCCCGGCAATGTTTTGTCCTGTAATACAATTGCTGAATGTACAACCCCGTGAATGTCGCCAAATCGCGACTTCGCCTCTGCTACTGCGGCCCGCATGCTGACAAGACTCGTTGCATCGGCACTTAAGTACAGGGCTTCGCCGCCATAAGCTTCAATCTCCTTGATCTTCTGCAGATGATCGGGGCCAGGCTCGCGTCGGCCAACAAGGACCACCCGGGCACTCACCTTCTTCGCCAGAAATTTGGCAAGCTCCATCCCGATGCCGCCTGCACCTCCCAAAATAAAATAGACACCCTTGGTTCTGAAAGGTGTCTTAGTAATTTCCGGCAGTGAGAGCGGGTACATCGTGGGTATAAACCGCTGTTTCTGGCGCAAAGCTGTCACTTTGCCGATCGGATGAGGCGGTTCGTTCAAGATGTCATCCATGAGTTGGTTCTCACCAGAATAACGAAGGGCATCCAGCTCAGCGATATCAACATCCACACAACTGATGCTGAGATTCATGAATTCCTTGGTCATGGAATAGATGAAGCCATGAATGCTTCCACCGTAAGAAATAACCGAGTCTGACGGATGAACACTGCACACATTGTTGGTGATGACCTTCAGCGTCATTTCCTCTTCGGCAAAGCCGAATTTATCAAGCGCCTTGAACAGCCGGAATAAAGCCAATACCCCTTCCTCTTGGCTAATTCTCAGCGCTTCCTGGGCCTCATCAGGTTCAGCCGCTGCATTGATATTAATAAAATAAAGACGATCAATCTTCTGTAAAGTGCCGATGCAGCGTTCAAAGGCACTTGAATCTGTAAGATCAATGTCCCACACAAGTCCGGTACGGTCAGGTGCGGATCGCGGAAACGTTGAATCCCCCATAATAAGCGATACAACGTTATCACGACTATGAACTTCTGCTAATGCAGTGCTAATCAGCTCTCCTTGTCGTGCCGAGACAATAACGATATGCTGCGGCACTGCTGCAGCTGCGCTTCTTGGTTCATCCTTTAAAGGGGCTTTGGACCAGCCCGGAAAGTACAGCAGCCCCTCTGACAGTGATGAATTATGATTGCTGTCGGCAAAAGATTTACCGTCACCCCCCATTCTAACAAGCTCGTTATTCTTCTGTTCGGCTGCGCTTCTACTAATCACAGCTTCGTCGGTGAGTTCCACCCAATAACGGCTGCCGGAGAAGGGATAAGATGGCAGCGGTATCTTGTGCGGATGTCTGTTGTTATATAGCTTGTTCCAATCCAGGTTTACGTTGGCTACCCATAGCTGGGCGATATCAGCGAACTTTTTGCCTTTGATTAATTCAGCGGTGACGATATCGCCGATGCTGCCTTTAAGTAAGGTTTCTGCTGCGCTTCCTGCCGGTAATGACTCACTGTAATGTACATTTACGGAAGGTATATCATGAATATAGGCATGCAGACCAGCAGACAGCTCTTCCAGATTCCGCACAACCAAGGCTACTCTGTACGCCATAGCCTCCCTTCCTGTCTGCAGGGTGTACGCCAGATCTTCAAGTACAGCGGCACGATTCGCAGTTTTTTCTCCGCTTGGCTTAATTTCCTGCAAGCTGTGTTTAATCTCTATTGCTGCTTTATCTGTTGTATACAGGTATTCTCCCAACGACTGAAGAGAAGGATATTGATCCAAAACCGTGTGATCCAGCTCTCTTCGGTAGGTACGGTTGATCCGGCTCAGCCATTCGGACAGAACTAGAGGATCGCTGCTGTAATCGGCTACAGGTTCATCTCTTTGCATATCTTGATGCTCTATTCCGAATACTTCTCTCGTAATTTCGGAAAGAGCAGCTATGACCGCTGCTTCATCACCGATTTCTGCATTACGGACAGTAACATGCTCTTCAACGCTTGCGGCAGCAGTACTGTACGGATTCTGATCCACAAAGGCGGCCAGTTTATGGGCATACACCTGCAGCTCTTCAATATTTCTGGCCGATAACGGTACGATATAGAGCGGCGCATCTTCCCCGGCTGAGATTTCGTCAACCTGTCTATCATTGTTGTATTCTTCTACGATGATATGCGCATTCGACCCACCTGCGCCGAAGGAACTGATGCCCGCCCGGCGCGGAATAGGGTGTGCAGCTCCGTTCTGATTCAGCACTGGCAGCCAATCCACAAGCTCCTGTTGTACGTAGAACGGTGTCTCTTCAAAGCTGATATTGGGATTGGTCACATCGGCATGCAGAGTGGGTACAAGCTGCTTGTGTTTCATTTGCAGCAGTACCTTGGTCAGTCCTGCTATCCCGGCTGCGGCTTCCAGATGTCCGATATTCGACTTGGCAGAGCCAATCGCGCAATACTGCGAATCTGTGGTGAATTCCCTGAATGCCTTGGTCAGACCGTTGATTTCTATCGGATCACCCAGTACGGTTCCCGTCCCGTGGGCTTCAATGTAGCTGATCGTCCGCGGATCAATTCCAGCTTTGCGAACGGCATCCTTTACCAGATCAGCCTGCGCGTTCAGGCTAGGGACGGTGTAACCGTTGGTAGCCCCGCCGTGGTTGACTGAAGTGCTTTTGATGACACCATAAATATGATCTCCATCCCGTTCAGCCTGCTCCAAAGGCTTCAGCAGTACAGCGCCCGCGCCTTCTCCAGGCACATAACCATCTGCTTCAGCCCCGAAGCTGCTGCACCGGCCCTTGGCAGATAGCATTCGGAGCTGGGAAGCCATTACATATTTCATCGGATGCAGATAGAGATTGACGCCACCGGCAACCGCCATACTGCATTCTCCCTTTGACAGGCTCTCGCAAGCCAAATGAATGGCCGTAAGCGAAGAAGAGCAGGCCGTATCCACAGGAATGCTTGGACCATTGAAATCAAATAAGTAAGAGATCCGGTTGGCAATAGACCACGGAAAAGAGCTTGGGGTAATCATGTTGCCTTTACTCCACTCCTGCGGACCGAGCAACTGGTAGGAGTTCGTAGTAATCCCGGCAAATACGCCCACCCCCGGCAAATGTTCCTCGCGAATCCTTTGGGAGATCCCGCCTCTTGTATAACCTGCGTCTTCCAAAGTGCTCCAAACCGTCTCAATGAATATGCGCTCCTGCGGGTCCATATTCTCGGCTTCTCTCGGGGAAATATTGAAGAATAACGGATCAAACCGTTCGACGCCTTCAACGAAGCCGCCCCATTTGCAATACATTTTCCCTTCTGGCAGCTCATCCGTATTGGCATCAAAGTAGGAATGGTAATCCCAGCGATCACCGGGAATCTCGCTGATACTGTTCTTACCGGCTTTCAGATTGTCCCAAAAAGTGGACAGCTCCGCTGCCTGCGGATATCTTCCACTGATGCCGATTATGGCAACATCGCCCGACCGGTGCGGGCTCTCCTTGCGGGAGGTCTGGAACGACCGGATCGACTCGCGGATTCGGTCAGGCTGTTTAGCCTGCTGCTCTCTTAAAGGACTAAGCTTCTCCCAGCCCGCGCTCTTATTGCTAATGCTATTGAATAGAGCTGGCTTTGTTTCTGCCACTATGCTACTGTGATTAGCCATTATATATCGGGCCAATTCTCTTATCGTCCGGTATTCGAATAACAGCGTCTTGGAGACCGGACCGACTTTCCGTTCCAGCAACGCGTTGAACTGCTTGACCATTACCGAATCGACGCCGTAATCCTGGAAATGGGTATCTATGTCGATTCTGGCTGCCGGCATGCCGATGACTTCACCGAAGATTGTTCTCAGCAGCTCTTCGGTGCTTTCTCTTAAGCGTCCTGAGTCGACCTCTGCCGGTGCAGCAATGACTGGCTTATGGCTGAGCATCTTTGTACTTTCATGTGTACTTTCCAGCAGTTTGACGATACGCTCCCGATCTCCATAAAAAATGGCATACTGCGTGCCGTCCAGCCGCAAAGCCGTCTCCCAGGCCTGAAGGCCGTGGACTGTCGGCAGGGGCTCCAAACCGGACATGGCTCTTAGCATTGCCTTCTCTGCGGCTTGCAGCTGCATGCCGCCTTCTTCCCACAGCGGCCAATTTAGCGCCAAGGTCCGTCCGCCGCTGCGCAATGAGCGCGCCTTGGCGAAATGGTCCATAAAGCTGTTTCCGTAAGCGTAATCGCTTTGTCCTCTATTGCCGGCAATTCCGGCAATAGAAGAGAACAATACGAAGAGTTCCAAACCCATGCCCGCAGTCGCCTCATCCAAATGAAGGGTGCCATGCACCTTCGCTGCAAGCACCGTTTCGATCTCGGCATCTGTCTTCCGCTGCAGCAGGGAGTCCCTGTTCACACCGGCGCAGTGGATTACACCATTCACTTCTCCCCAACGTGTTCTGATTGCAGCTAACAGGTTCAGCGTCTGCTGTCTGTCTGATACATCTCCCTGAACATAAAAAACTTCCGCTCCTTGCCCTTCCAACTCGCGGATGGTCTTTTCTCCATCTGCATTCAGGCTGGTACGGCCGCTAAGCGCAAGCTTGGGCTGCTTTACCAACCCGGTCAGAGACAAGGCGATAATCCGACCCAGTCCACCCAGTCCGCCCGTAATCAGGTAAATGCCTCCATCTTTTAATGGCAAGAGTGCATTCTCGCTCTCCGTCTCCGAAGAAGCTTCTTGGAAGACTCTAACCTGGCGGAGCGCCCCGGCATAGCGGATGTCGGTTGAGGCAGGTGAGCTTTCTTCCGCCTCTTGCCAGGCGATATCTAACAGCCGCACCCCTGCGGTGGATAATTCCCCCTCTTGGGCGTATCGGTTATCAACCGTACGCTCGGAACGAACCTCAACCGTTTTCCATAACCAGCCGGGCTTCTCCATCATTACACTTTTGACCATACCGCTTATTGCTGCATAGGCAGGCTGGGCGCCTTCGCTGCCGGATGTATGCATATAAATCAGCTTCGTTGAGGATTCTCCTGCCCCTTGCAGCCAAGTCCTTCCGATGCAGAACAGGGAATAAAGGCTTCTTTGCAGCTGCCATTGCAAGCTCTCGCCACTGTCATGCTTCCCATCCTCTATACCGCTGCATGACCAGAGATGCAGCACGGTGACGGGCCAAGCTCCGCGTGTCCGTAAAGCTTGGAACAAGGCCACGTAATCAGCAGTCTGATCCGGACGAATATGATAGATGCCATTCCCCAGTTCACGATAGGCTGTACCGGGAATAACCAGACTGAGCTGCCGGCCAGTCTGGCGCTCGCTGAGCAGGCGGCTCTGCAGATACTCGAAACCCTCGGTACCCACATCAAAGAGCAGAACATGACCTGTCACGCCGGATGACCGTACAGCTCTATCCAGTTTCCGCTCCACCCATGCTTCGGTACAGCAAAGGAGAGAAGAGAGTGCGGCATCGTCAGGTGCTGCACTCTCCCTGCGGACATTTACGCTGCTCGACAGACTGGAAATTTGGCTGTTTTCCAATCGTTTCACCTGCAGCTGCTCCAAATGAAGCAGTACTTCCCCATCCAGATTCGTTAGCTGAATATCGAAGATTAAATCACTTTGGCGGGTAGCGGTTCTATCTTCATAAGACTTCGCAACATAGACCATACATGAATCCTTCAAGACCCCAATAAGCTCCAAATGGCCCAGATGCTGCGGACTATATACAAAGAGCTGGTTCTCATCACCGGCACTAAGCAATACTGCAATACTTTGCAGAATGCCGTCCATCAGCTCTGGCTGAAGGGTGAAACCCAACTGATCGGCTGGCAAGCTGAGCTGTGCCAGCGCTTCATTCTCCCCTATAACCATTTCTTGAATGGAACGGAATGAAGCTTCGTACTCCATACCGGCTGTCTGGAACCGATCATAGCAGTGTGCGCCTTTCCAGGACTTCCCGCAGCGCTGCTTAATTCTCTGCAGATCCAGGGCAGCTTGGCTGCCAAAAGATCCTGAGGAGGACGAATTCAACAGCAGTACTCCTTGGGAAAGTACAGCTTCCTCGGCCTGGTTATCCTTCGTGGCTACCTCAAATTGCAGCTCTTCTCCGGCAGGATAAATCCGGATCAACAGCTCCTCGACATCCCCGTTATGGGCTGCACGTTCAGACCACTGAATATTCCGTATGCTCTGGATATGCTGCTCTGCTGCCAGCTCACCTGCGGCAAGCCCGGCTTCTACAAAAGCAAAACCCGCAATAAGCCCATGGCCGAAGACAATTGGCTGCTTGTTCTCAAGGATGGTGGTGTATTTATGTTCCAGCAGCGTCGAAGCATTGTTATGGACGAGTGGATGCAATCTCTGTGTTCCCAGCGACCGCACCGGGCTGCTGCTTGGCTGAGGCAGCCAGTAGCGCTCACCGGCAAAAGGATAGGCAGGAAGCGGGAGCTTCTGCACTCTTTTACCGCTTAATCCGCGCCAATCCACAGTTCCGCCATTCACCCAAAAATCAGCGATTGGGATCAGCTTGCCTTTGTTTGCCCAATTGCGAACCAGCCCGTTCATCTCCTCGTCTTGCGGCAGCTTGCTTAAAGCTGAATGGCGGACATTGCCCTGCAGGATGCCCTCTTCATAGATGTCTCCATTGATATAAGACTGCAGCTTGTCGCTTAGCTCCCTCAGGTTACCCGCTAACAGAGCAACTCTGAATTCCATCGGTTCGCGGCATGTTTGCAACGTATAAGACAATCTCTCCATGAATACGGCTTCGAGTTCAGTCACATGAACCTCTGCTGCTTTCTTCCGTTCCAAAAATTGAAACAGCCTTTGCGCGTAGTCCAGCAGCTGTTTCTCATTTTTGGCCGACAATGGCACGATATGCATATGCGTTTCAGCACTTCCCGTGTTCACCGGCAGTCTCATAGCGTTGTATTCTTCGACTATGATGTGGGCATTGGAACCTCCTGCACCGAAGGAGCTGACTCCTGCACGGCGTGGGATACGGGACATCTTCCCTTGCACATCCAGCAGCGGCTGCCAATCCGCCAATTCCTGCTGTACATAAAAGGGAGACTCCTCAAACCGGATATTCGGATTCGTAACTTCTGCGTGCAGAGACGGCACCAACTGCCCATGCTTCATTTGCAGCAAAACCTTGGTCAAACCCGCAATTCCCGCCGCTGCCTCCAGATGACCAATATTCGACTTGGCCGAACCGATGGAGCAGTATTGACGATCCTGTGTGTATTCACCATATGCTTTGGTAAGGGCATTAACTTCAATCGGGTCCCCCAGAGTGGTGCCGGTTCCGTGTGCTTCAATATAACTAATCGTCCGTGGATCGATGTCAGCCTTCCGCAGCGTGTCCCGAATTAGCTCCACCTGTGCACTGAGACTGGGTACAGTATATCCGTTGCTCGCTCCCCCATGATTGATTGCGGTTCCCTTGATGACGCCATAAATATAATCGCCATCCCGTTCGGCCTGCTCCAAAGGCTTAAGCAGCACCGCGCCTACGCCCTCTCCCGGCACGTACCCATCTGCGTCAACCCCGAAGCTACTGCATTTCCCGCTGGCAGACAGCATCCCTTTTTGGCTGGGTACTATATATTTCAGCGGGTGGAGATACAGGTTTACCCCACCGGCAATCGCCATACTGCATTCACCTTTAGCCAGACTCTCGCAAGCCATGTGAATGGCCGTCAAAGAGGAGGAACAGGCGGTATCCACAGGAATACTAGGCCCCGTGAAATCAAAATAATAAGAGATCCGGTTGGCTATAGACCAAGGGAACGAGGTAGATAAGGAAGCTGCTCCCTGCTGCAGTTGTTCCGGTCCCCATAATTGATACGAATTCGTAGTGACACCAGCGAATACGCCTACACCCGGGAGCTGCCGCTCCAGAATGCGCGCAGCGATTTCTTCCCGGGTATAACCCGCATCTTCCAGCGTGCTCCACACCGTCTCCAGGAACAGGCGCTCCTGCGGGTCCATAATGCTTGCTTCCTTGGGTGAAATGTTGAAGAACAACGAGTCAAAACGGTCGGCGTCTTCTACAAATCCTCCCCACTTGCAATACATTTTCCCCTTAAGCGCAGCCTCTGGGTCTGGGTCATAATAGGAATGATAATCCCAGCGTTCAGCCGGGATCTCGCCGATGCAGTCTCTACCCTCCTTGAGATTATCCCAAAAGGCGGAGAGGTCTGCTGCTTGCGGATATCGTCCGCTAACTCCAATAATGGCCACATTCCCGGTTATAGAGCCCGTTTCTTCCGGTACTGCCAAGGTTGCGGTATGATTAATCGCCTGATTGGCTTGTTTAGCGTTTTGCTCCGTTGCCTCATGATTCGCACGAAGGCTGAACAGCTCTGCCAGTGGACCCCTGTGAGTCACGGCCAAAGAAGCCGCTAATTCCCGTAGCGTCCGGTATTCGAACAACATTGTTGTGGAGACCGGTCCAACCTGCTGCTCCAGCAAATCGTTAAACCGCTTCACCATCACCGAATCGACACCATAGTCCTGAAAACTCGTGTCGAGATCAAGTCTCGATACCGGGAGCTTGATCAGTTGCCCGAAAAGCTCCTTCAACAGCTTCTCAATATGCGTTGTCAGCAGACTGCTGTCCACATCCGTCCGGCTCACGCCAATGGTTTGTTCGGCGAGTGAATCCATAAGAGGCAGGTTGTTGAAACGTTTAACGCCTTCTTCGGGAGATATTTCTTTATTCTGGATCATTTGCAGAATGTGCTGAATATCCGGTTTATCCACGAGCCGCGCCTCCTATCCGTTGTTCAGCCTGAACTAGGTCAAGTGTTCCTTGGCTAACCTCAGTAAACAGCTTAAGCAAATCTTCTTCGCCCAGCACAGTCTGTCGGGTCTGCTTGTTGTTATCTTGATAGATGGAATTGACATCAAAATCAGGTATCCAATAACGTTCCTTGGCAAAAGGATATGGCGAAAGAGTGATGAAGATGGGTTGATTCGCCCCCACCAACGCAGCATACAGTTCTTCCCAAGGTACGGCTGCACCTTCCGTCCATAACTGAACAAGTTCATCAAGTCTTCGCTCCCGGATGCACTGAGATACATGCAGATCTCCGGTCGGTCTGCTGGTAACCGGTTTGGCCTTGCGGATATTCGAGGAATACATTCCGGCAGGCGGATTGGATTCTTCGATGTAATGCTGTAGATATTGGAGCAACTGCTCCCTATCGGACACGACAAAAGCTAGACGCTCCTCCATTGCCTCTCTGCCTAGCTGTAATGTATAGGCAATATTCTGCAGCGTTAGAATGTCTCTCCGGTCGGCCAATACTCCGGCTTGATTACTGTCAGTAATCAGCTCTGCTTGTAAAGCTTGCCGCAGATAATCCGCAAGACTGCTGGCATACCGCTTTAATCCCTCTTCATTTTTTGCAGATAGGATGATCGCATGCGGCACTCCAGATTCTTCAACTGCAGCCTGTTTCCGACTAACGCGATTATCATATTCTTCAATGATTAAATGGGCGTTAGCCCCGCCCGCGCCAAAGGAGCTGAGTCCGGCTCTTCGTGGAAATGCTGTGATCCTTCCGTCCTGCTCCTGCTGCGGGGTTGTCCATTCCTCCAGCTTCTGCTGCACCGTGAAGGGCGTTCCCTCCAGGTTAATCCGGGGATTCATCTGCCCGGAATGAAGGGAAGGCACAAGCAATCTGTATTTCATTTGCAGCAATACCTTGGTTAATCCGGCCATCCCTGATGCAGATTCCAGATGCCCGATATTTGACTTCACGGAGCCAATCGCGCAATGTTTCACCATCCCGTCGGCTTTTCCAAACACTTCGCTCAAGGCCGCAATTTCGATTGGGTCTCCTAGGGCAGTCCCCGTTCCATGCGCCTCGATATAGCTGATAGACTGCGGTTCTATCCCCGTCTTCAGCAGCGTTTCACGGATAACACCCGCTTGGGCAGATGGGTTAGGCACTAAATAACCGCCTGTTTTGCCTCCGGCATTGATTGTCGACCCTTTGATGATTCCATAGATATAGTCTCCATCGCCGATGGCTTCCTCCAGAGGCTTCAGCAGTACCGCTCCCACCCCTTCTCCATCCACAAAGCCATCCGCGCCTTCGCCGAAGCTTCGGCATTCGTCGTTCCCCGAGATCATATTCATCATGGAATACCGCTCATAATGCATCGGATGCAGGATTAGGTTAACGCCTCCCGCAACTGCCGTGTGGCATTCTCCCCGACGGATGCTCTCGCAGGCCAAATGAATGGCTGTCAGGGATGAAGAACAGGCGGTGTCAATAGCCATACTGGGCCCCGAAAGGTTGAAAAAGTATGAGATCCGGTTGGCTATGGACCAGTAGGAGGAGCGGGCAAAGGTCTTGCTGCCGCTTGCTGTAGCCGCCCCGCCAAGCCACTCATAATGCGAATTCATCGCCCCGGCAAAGACACCGACCCGATGTTCATCCTTTGCCCTTCTTGTGCTTGTATATCCGGCATCCTCAAAGAGCGACCAGACGGTTTGCAGGAAATGTCTTTCCTGCGGGTCCATCGTTTCCGCCTCCGCTGGTGTGACGTTGAAAAGAAACGGATCGAAGGTATCTACACCCTCAATAAATCCGCCCCATTTGCTGTAGCTTTTGCCTGCTTCATGGCGGTCCGGGCTAAATTGCAAGGAAGAGTCCCAACGCTCATGGGGAATTTCCCGAATCGCGCTGTCTCCCCGCCGCAATAGCTCCCAAAATTGCTCCTGCGTCTCCGCTCCAGGGTATTTTCCGCTTAAGCCTATGATCGCTATGTCCTGTGGTGAGCTCTTCGACTCATTTTCAGTCGATATAGTTACAGGTTCGGCGCTGACAGCATCTTCGTGGTGATAATCGCTGAATAGCTGAGCAGGATCTTGTTCCAAAAGCGGCTGCTTTGCCTTCTCCCGAGCATCTTGGGGCGGATGACCCGTGAAATACTGAGCATGTTTAGTACTGAAGAACCCGGCTAAAGCGTCAATCGTTTTATACTCGAAAAGAAGGGTCGATGACTGCGTTCCCAGTTGCTGTTCAAACTGTTTGTTGATGTCCATCACGACAAGCGAATCGACTCCGTAGGTCTCGAATGTAGCCTGAATGTCAAAATCCGCCTCGTTCATGTGCAATACCTCTGCAAAGACCCGCTTTACATACAACAGGGCTTCCTCGCGGACATCGCGATCATTGCGATCATTGCGATCCTTAAGGATATTGCCCGACGCTTCCTTTCCCTCCGCCTTTGATAGAGGAGCCAAAGGTGTCACACGCTTAATCTCCGCGCTTAACTGCATAACACCGTCGCTTTCAGCTATGATAACAGCTTGCTCCAGCCGTTCCGGCTGGGTATCGGTGAATCCGTGCACATTTACGCTTGTATACCCGTGCTCGGCTAAGAGTTTGCTCCATGAGGAAACGCTCAGCAAAGGGGACCCAGGCAGCCTGTGCCCGGCATCGTTAAACAGCCACCATCCATCGGTTAAACCGAAGGTAAGAGTGGAGAAGATTTGATTTGCAGTCAGTTCGTTGATGACAATTAGCCCGTTCCGTTTAAGCAGATTTTTTAACTGCTGGAGCGTGTTCCCGACATGCTTGGTGGCATGAAGTACATTCGTAGCCACAACAAGATCTATACTTCCTGGCTCGAAACCCTGCGGCTGTGGATCATTCTCCGCATTAAATAGAGTGAATTCGATGAATGGGTACAGATCCGCATATTCCCGTCTTCCATGTGCAAGAAAGCCCGGTGAAATATCCGTATATACATATTGAACCTGGGCCTGACATGATTTTAGAGCCTCAAATACCCAGCGGCTAGTTCCCCCTGTACCTGCACCGACCTCCATAATACGGATAGGTCTGCCAGTATGCTCTTTGCTGCGCAGCTGCACAAACCGCTCTACTGTGTCCGCAACCAAGCGGTTATAATAATCTGCGGCATAATGACCTTTATAAATATCTTCCACCAGCGATTTGGACCCCTTGGGGAACATAATCTCTACAGGATTAACGCGCCCGCTCAGAATGCCCGGATAGCTTTGAAGGCACGCCCACAGCAATCGTGTAAAAGCACCGAACTCAGGATAGCCGTCCAGCAGCTGGTCCCGTCTGGAGGCTAATTTCTGTTCGTCCAGCGAAGAATCCTCCGTTTGCGCATAAGTACTCCCCCGCCAGATTAGCGACGTCCCCGCTTGTTCCAGCAGCCCCCGCTCGCTGAGCATGGCGATGATGCTGTCAAAGAGACGGAAATAACGGGAATCTATGCCGAGCCGGGTTCTTAATTCATGTTGCTCGAACTGTTGTCCTCTTACGGCGACCCAACCCAGCAGCCGAAGTGAACGTACAAGCAGATCTATAGCCAATGCTTCAAGCTCGCTCAAAGCCTCTCGCTGGCGGTTTAACAGCAGTTGATCAGGCTGAACAGCGGGCAGCAAATCTTCCCCCTGCGTTAGCACGGAAGCAAACTGCTGCGGGAGCACCTTATATTGCTGTTCCATTACAGCACCCATTTGCCGCACCGCATTTGCATCTGCTTTTACATAAGTCACTTGACTAAACGGAGAGGTCAGAATCTGTTCAATCGCCGCCATTCCTTCTGCCGGTTGTATGGAGAATATGCCCTGGGCCTCCAGGCGCTTGCTGTAACCCTCACCAGAGACGGCACCAACACTGCCCCAATACCCCCAATTTATTATCTTGACCGGATAGGATCTGACGTCATTCAAATGCTGGGCAAAAGCGTCTTTAAACGTACAGGCAGCCGCATAATTGCTCTGTCCCCTGCTGCCGATGAACGATTGGGCCGAAGAGAAAAAGAGCATGAAATCCAACGGTTCAGCTTTGACGACCTCATTCAGAATCACACTTCCGCTTACCTTGGGTCCGAGCGTCCTCCTGAACGTCGGCTCATCCAGGTTGACCAGTGTCCGGTCTTCCAACACAATCGCCGAATGAATGACGCCATTTATCGTTCCAAAGCTCTGCTTCGTGCGCTGAACGGCCTGCCGCATATCCTCGAGATTCATCGCATCGGCTTGAATATAAAGCACCTCGCCGCCCAAAGCTTCGATGTCTCGAAGCTGTTCCGCCAGTTCATTAGTAAGCCTCCGCCGACCCACAAGAGCAATTCGAGCTTGCAGCTTCCCGGCAAGATAACGGCTCAGCTCAAGTCCAATTCCGCCGGCTCCTCCCAAAATAAGATAGACACCGTTGTCCCTGAATAGCGTGTGGTTATCCTTGGACAAGGCAGCCGGAACCAGCGTACGAATATATCGCCGCCCCTGCCGAACCGCCACTTCATCACCTGACTGTTGGGGTTCGGAAACAACACTGGAGATCCAAGCTGACGATGGAATATAACGCTCATGACCGGCCTCGGCTAGATCAAGATCAATATATTTGAGCTGCCACTGCGGGAATTCCTTGCCTGCCGACTTGATCAAACCGTGCAAAGCAGCATATTGCGGCCTGATTTTGTCATTAGCTGCCACTTTGAAGGTATTGGCAGTAATCACTTTAATCTCCATAGGTTCTGACGCATAGTCTTGTGCCGACAATGCTTTCAGCATTCTGAATAAGGAGATAACACCCAGCTCTTCAGCGATCTCGGTTTCCCGGATGCTTTCAGCATTCTCAGAGCGATGATGCAAGCCTGCCAAGAAATACACTGTGGCCAGACCAGAGGTTCGGAACGTACGCAGTACCTTCTCCAATTCTGAAGCATCCCTGGTATCAAGGGATCTTACTTCTTGACGTTCCGAATGTTCATTAGTAGAAGCACGTTCCAGTCCTGAGTCCAATTGCACCACTAGCGGTACAGTTCCCTCCTGCATAAGGCCGGAATAATATCCTTTCAAGGCCAGTGCCGCTGTCACATCCTCTGGTGACGATACAATGAGAATCCCTCCCTTGCGCGGTACTGTTGGACAATTTTCCACTTCAATAGCTTCCTTCCAGCCCGGGACATAATAAAAGCTTGGCTCTTTCTGCGCTTGATTCTTCGGTTCCCTGACCGTAACACCATAAAGCTTAATGCATACCCTGCCTGCATCATCTGTGATCGCGATATGATACTTGTCTTCCGCTACTTTCTGCACATAAGCGTATCCGCTCTTTCCAACCGGAGATATCATGTCCACCCGTTCGATTGAAAAAGGCATCGCTATTGTCCGCTGTTCAATGGGACCTGCAAAAGCAAACCCGGCGATGGTCTGCAAAGCGCCATCCAGAACAGACGGATGCAGCGTCTCCTGACCCAGTTCATCATTCACGCTGTTTAAGCTGATCCGACCCAGTACTGATGAAGTGCTGCACCATAGGTGCTCCACCGTCTGATAACGGGGGCCATAATTTAAGCCTGAATCTGAAAAGTTCCGGTATAATGCGTCCTGAGCTATGCGCTCTTCACTTTGCTCTTTAATCTCTTCGATTGGCAGCCATTGTTCAATGGACTGACCATTACTTCCACCTGCAGCGCTGCTGTCCACCTCTTGTACAGAGTAGCTGCCAGTACAATGAACCACTGTTCTTCCCTCAAGCAAGCTGGTGATTTCATAAAGAAAACCGCCACTCTCCTGTGTCTTTAAGGTGATCTGGCATTTATGCGACTGGCCTGATACAAGCAGCGGCTCTCTCCATACCACCCGTGAGAAACTCAGATTCACCTCAGGATTCTCCGCCAAGATGCCCGCACATGCGCGCACCATCGCCAAATAACACGCACCTGCAAGAATTGATTGTCCAAGAACCTGGTGATCATTCAAGAGAGGATGCCCCGCATCGAAGGATTTCTGAAAGACAATACCTTCCCCCACACTCAGATGCGCCTCTACCGAATCAATTAACGGATGTAAAAAAGCATGGCTGCTACTAACTTTAGGTCCGCTTTGCTCAATCCAATAGCGCTTGACTTCAAACGGATGTCCAGGCAAGGAAATCCGTCGCGGAGAGGCGTTTCCATGAAGAAGGCTCCATTCGATAGCCGTTCCGTTTACCCATAACCGGCTGACTTTATCCCAGTTCCCAGCGTTAATTACACTTTGTATATATAGCCCGTCTTCCTCATCCGTCCCCATTCTCCACGGAGAATCAACTTCAGTGAGGCTGCCTGTCACCCATTCCGAGATATTCGCCGAGCCCTCCACATACTGATTCAAGCGCTGGACCGTTTCTTCCACGGAATGAACCACCATGGCTAATCTTTCAGCCATCGCTTCGCGCCCTACCTGTAAGGTAAAGGCAATATCCTGCAAGCTGATCAATGTTCCCGGTTGCCGACCAGCCTGCAGCTGGACCAGATAATCCCGCAGTTGCCGCGCACTTTGCTGAAGTCTGGCTGCATCTTTCGCAGAGAGTACAATTATCTGCGGTGAAAGGATATTATCTCCAGCAAAATCGCTGGAAGGGATGAACTCCTCAACAAGCAGATGCGCATTGGAGCCACCTGCGCCAAACGAGCTGATTCCCGCTCTTCGCGGAGCAGCCATTCCATCTACATCGTCTCCGCCCCATTCCGCCAATTCCCGCTGCACCTTAAAGCGGGTATCCTCGAATTTGATGTGAGCGTTAGGAATATCGGCATGAAGCGAAGGGACCAATTGTCTGTGTTTGAGCTGCAGCAGTACTTTGGTCAAAGCGGCGATCCCGGCAGCAGACTCCAAATGACCAATATTGGATTTGACTGACCCAATGGCACAAGTTGATTTTTTGGGGTCGCCATCGTAGGCTTTCACCAGTCCGTTGATTTCCAGCGGATCTCCCAATGCTGTACCTGTGCCGTGAGCTTCAATGTAAGAAACCGTCAACGGATCAATATGGGCCCGGGTCAGGGCATCGGAGATGACATTTCCCTGCGCGATCGGGTTAGGCACAGTTACGCCGGTAGTCCTGCCGCCATGATTCAGCGCCGTTCCCTTGATTACGCCGTAAATGTTATCCCGGTCCATAATCGCTTGCTGCAACGGCTTTAATAATACAGCTCCTACCCCTTCACCGGGTACGTATCCGTCGCCACCCTCACCAAAGCTGCGGCACTTGCCATCACTGGAAGTGAACTTGCTCTGGCTCAGCAGCAAATATTTATGTGGATGGATGCTCAGGTTCACGCCGCCCGCTACCGCCAGCTCACATTCCCCCCGCCGGATGCTGTCGCAAGCCAGATGAATGGCCGTCAGGGAAGAAGAACACATCGTATCTACCGCAATACTCGGGCCGGTGAAATTAAAAAAGTAAGAGGCCCGGTTAGCTACAAACGCATGTGAAGAGCCTGCAACAACATCATTGCCTTTGGCATATTCCTCTGCACCCAGCAATTGGTATTGTCCATACATCACTCCCGCGAACATGCCGACGGTATGCTTATCCAGCTGCTGGCGGGAATAACCCGAGTCTTCGATTACGCGCCATACCGTTTCCAGAAACAGCCGCTCCTGCGGGTCCATAAATACGGCATCTCTGGGGGAGATTTGAAAAAACAGCGGATCAAACTTGTCCACATCATTGATAAAACCGCCCCACTTGCTGTAAGACTTTCCCTTACGATCCTTATCGGGATCATAATACTGCCGATAATCCCATCGATCCGCCGGAATTTCAGTAATACAGTCCTTACCGTCTTTAAGATTCGCCCAAAACTGCTCCAACGTGTCCGCCATCGGATATTTACCGCTTAATCCAATAATGGCGATATCCTGAGATACCGCTATTTCTTTGGTAGATTGTAAGGCCGGGATATCCTTCAGATATCGCGCTGCTGGAAGCAGCGTTTCGGTTCCGCGTGCTGTTGAAGTTAGCTTTGTGCTTCCCTGTATCTCAGTTACCTGACCCTGGACTATCAGCGCATCGGCATATTTTTCGACGAAATGGTCAGCCAAATCTGAAATCGTACGGAATTCAAAAAACAATGTCTTGGGAAGCTCGCCAAACACCCGCTCCAGTTCACGTGTCAAATCCATGCTCATCACGGAATCCAGACCGTATCTTTCGAAGCTTTCCCGGATATCGACTCTGGCTACAGGAAGTTTCACGACACCCGCAACGGCTTCCTTAAGCAATTGTTCTGCTTTATGCTTCAAGTTCGAAGTATTGCTGGCAGTCGCGACAGTTGCTTTCGATGGTTTCTGTACAAAGATGCCCTTACCGTTAAAGCGGTCTAAGGATTCTCGAATCTGGCTGCGGTTTCCAGACAATACTCCTACATTCAGACTGCCGGTCGATTGCAAAGCAAGCTCAAAGGCTTCGATTCCCTGCTTCGTGCCAAGTGGAGAAATCCCTGCTTGCTTGAGGTGCCTGATCGTCACTTCGTCTGGCTTCATCCCTCCTTCGGCCCATTGGGGCCAGTGAATCACCACCGTCTTACCGGGTCTTCCCGAGCTTGTTCTTACATCCGCATAGTGTTCCAAAAAGCTATTTGCAAAAGCATAGTCGCTTTGCCCAACGTTACCCTGCAAAGCGACCATGGAAGAGAAAAGCGCAAAGAAAGCCAATGGTTCTTTTTGCAGAGCTTCATCCAGAATTAGAGTTCCATGCACTTTCGTCTGAATGACGTCCTCCATATTTTGGCGGCTTTTGTTTATTAGCAGCGCATCCCGAATATTGCCAGCGCTGTGGATCAAGCCGTCGATATGCCCAAAACGTTCCTTGACCTCAGCAACCAGCCGCCGTACATCCTCTTTGTCTGTCACATCAGCCTGAATATAAAACGGCTGCACTCCCGGTCCACCGATCTCCGCTAACCGCTGTTTGATCGTTTCGTTCAACACAGAACGGCCGGTAAGCACAAGATTGCAGGATACTTTAGTAGTTAAGTAATTGGCAAAGATAAGACCCAGCCCGCCTAATCCACCCGTAATGATATAGGTTCCACCGTCAACAAGTGGCAGAGCAGCGACCGGAATGCCCGCAGCTTCCAACTCCCGCAGACGTTTAACAAACCTCCGCTTGCCTTCATACCTGACCTCAGCGTCTTGATTTAGAGACGCTTGGCTCTCCAGAATGATCAGTTCCGCATCATTATAGGAGTTGCTTGAGATGCTTTTTTTGACTTCTATAACTTTGCAGTGCATCTGTGGGTATTCCAGCTGCAGGGTTCTGGTAAAACCGTTCAAAGCCGCATGCAGTGGCCCCGTTTCATTTCGTTCACTATGAAATAAGCAAATAAGCTTTGTATCCGGCTTCATCTTGTCGGCCACCAAGGCTTTACTGAACGCAAACAGGTCATACAGGGTATGGCTGAGCTGTTCCGAAAGCTCTTGCGAATTCCATGTGAAGCGGCTTTCGGGAAAGGCAAATAAGATGGTATCAGGCAGCTTATGACTCTGCTTCAAATGCTGGAGAAGCTGCTCATAGTCCTGCTCATTTCCCGATTGGAGCACATAGCTGTCCTTGGCCGTGTGGCGGTAGCCGTCCCCGCTGCTCACTCGTACAATATGCCGGTAGCGGCCTGAGTTCTGCAATTCCTCTACCAATGGATCACTTCCACCTATAAGCAGCATGATACCGGACCCGCTTGTAGCAGCAGCGCTTGCAAGCTGTGTGTCCTCTTCCCAAACCGGACGGCAATACAATAATTCCTGATTGTTTTCTTCAGCAGAAGCAGCTGCCGGGGAATGCTCCGTCTCCGCCAAACGTTTTAATGTGAAATTCGGAATATCCACCAATACCTGACCCAACAGATCGAGAATATACAAATGCACGGTCTGAAAACCGGAATTCTCCAGCCCTTTGTCTTCTTCGCGCTTTACATAAACCATACATTTATTAATAGGATAACTATGCAGCATGATACGATCCGCACTGAACGGCAAATAAGGCCGTCCGCCGTCCTGGTGATTAGCCCAAGCCATTCCGGCAACCGTCTGAAAGGCTCCGTCGAGCAGTGCGGGATGAAGCCCGAAGTCACCGCTGCGTTCAGCAAGCTCATCCGGCAAAGACAAGAGGCTCAGAGCTTCATTCCCACTGCAGTAAAGCGCTTGTATACTCTGAAAAGCAGGCCCGTAACTCATACCGAACTGCTCAAAGAGGGCATAGCATTGATCCTGGTCATAATGTACAGGACAATTCTGCTTGATTCCTTCTGTTTCGATGACCTGCACGGCAGCAGGATCATCCGGCTGAGCATACACCAGTTCCCCGCTGTTATACACCAAGTGTTGTCCGTCAGGCGCTGTAGTGAGGATTTCATACTCCACTCTTTGATCCTGCGGGATCAGCTCTATCGTGAGGTGAGTGGGAATATCCGTTAAGTAGAGCGGCTGTCTCCAGACCACATTACGGATTTCAATGACTCTCTTATTAGAATTGGATAAATCACCTGCTGCACGGGCCATCTCCATGAATGCTGCCCCAGGCCACAACGTGCTCCCTGCAACGGAATGGTCACGCCAATGCCATTGCCGCTGTTCCAGCACTTTGCTGAAGCTCTGAACCTGTAACGTTGAGGCATTCACATCCAGTAAAGGATGCAAATCCCCTCTATAATCATTCGATGCCCTTGATGAGTACACTGTTCCCGCAGTTTGATTTACCCAATAACGTTCTTTGGCAAAAGGGTAGGTGGGCAGTGATATCTTCTTTGGTAACGCAGTATCAGCAGAATATAGTCTGCACCAATCCACCTTGATCCCGCTCACCCAAAGCGGGGCCAGACGCTGAAGTTCCTGTTTAGCGAGCAGTTGTTCAATTACAGCATTCATTTCTTCGCCGTTCATAATCAACCGCAGCGGGGATTCCTCTGCTCTGGTATTTCCATAATACAGAGATACGCCATCCGCTCCGCTCTGTGCATACTGGGACAGCTTGTCCTGCAGTTCAGCGAGAGAAGATACGACCATGCCCAGCCGTTCCTCCATTTCCTCCCGGCCCAGCTGCAATGTGTAGGCCAGATCTGCCAGAGCCGGAGCAGCATTGCCGGAATTTATTGTATCCAGGAAGCTCCGGTCTGGTGCTTCTATAGTTGCAGCAGTAAGATGCATTTCCTCAGGGTAAGCGGAAAGCTCGGCAATTTTTTGCACCACCGACTCCAAGGATGGAGCGTTAATCAGCTCATGAATCTCCGAAGGCCACGAATAGCGCTTTTGCAATTCCTCGGCCAGTCGAATTAATTCACTGCCCTGCAGCCAACCGTCCTGCAGGCTAGCCGCTGCATCCAGCTCACTTTTGTCCATTTGCAGAATATCCGCAGCAATCTCCAGCACCACCGACGTGATCGAAGCCAGTTCATACTCGATCTTCTCCTGATTATGGGACCTGGTGGAAACCACAGCACCTTCAATGGGATGGGTCAACGGTTCGTTTAATGACTTGTTTAAATAATCCGCCAATTCTTCAGCATATTCGCCCAGACGCTCTTTATTTTGAGCGGAAAGAATAATTAAATGTGGACCAGTCTTCTCGGATAAAACTTCATTTGCGGCTTCTGCGCTGTATTCTTCCAGCAGTACATGCACATTCGCTCCACCTGCCCCAAAGGCGCTGATTCCGGCGCGGCGCGGATATTCCCGTTCCTCTCCGTCAATGGAGACCACCGGTCTTGTCCATTCTGCCAGTTCCCGCTGGACGCTAAAGGGCGAACGATCAAACCGGATGTTGGGATTTGGCGTTTCCGAATGCAGGGAAGGCACCAGCAGCTTGTGCTGGAACTGCAGTAAGAGCTTTGTTAAGCCTGCAATTCCGGCAGCCGATTCGGCATGTCCAATGTTCGACTTAACGGAACCAATCGCACAAAAGGCGGTATCTCCGGTCCATTTGCCGAACGCCTTGGAGAGGCCGGTAATTTCGATAGGATCGCCTAATGAAGTCCCCGTGCCGTGAGCTTCCATATAACTAATCGTTCTCGGGTGGATTCCGGTCTGCTTCAAGGCCTCAGAGATCAAATCTGCCTGAGCGTTGGGGTTCGGGACGGAATAACCATTCGTTTTCCCCCCATGATTCATCGTACTTCCTTTGATTACAGCGTATATGCGGTCCCCATCAGCGACAGCTTGGTGTAACGGCTTCAGCAGAACGGATCCGGAACCTTCACCTGGCACATATCCGTCTCCATCGGCACCAAAAGTCCGGCAGCGGCCGTCTGTAGAAAGGAATCTTTGCTGGCTGAGCATCAGATATTTTTGCGGATGTATGGACAGGTTGACCCCGCCAGCTATAGCGATCTCACTCTCTCCCCGGCGGATACTGTCGCAAGCCAAATGGATCGCAGTCAGCGAAGAGGAGCACATCGTATCCAATGCGATGCTTGGACCATGAAAGTTGAAAAAATACGACACACGGTTAGCAATGGACGCATACGAAGAGGTTGGAGCCAAGGAAGTTCCGTCGCTGTTCGCACCGAACAATTGATACTGGCCGTACATGACCCCGACGAAAACGCCAGCTTTGCTATGATTCAGTGAGGATTTGGGGTATCCCGCATCCTCCAGCGTCTGCCACACGGTCTCCAGGAAAATTCTTTCCTGCGGGTCCATAATAGTCGCTTCTTTAGGTGAAATACTGAAAAAAAGCGGATCGAATTTATCCGCGTCGGTAATAAACCCACCCCATTTTGAATAGGACTTCGATTTATCGTTGACATCTTCCGAATAGGCCGCAAGCGCATCCCAGCGTTCTTGTGGAATCTCCGTAATGCAGTCCCGGCCGTTCTTAAGATTATCCCAGAATTCCGCTATATTACGGGCTAACGGATAGCGACCACTGACCCCGATCACAGCAATATCGCCACTTTCCAACTTCGCTTTCTCTTCTTGAGACTTGGAGGCAGCAATAGCAGCTTGTGCGGATCTCGGCGGTTCTGGAACCGCCGAAGCAGAGCCGGAAACAGCGAATCTTGAGGATTTCGCAGACATAAGATGCTCGTTAGTCGGCACGGCTCCGTTTTTTGCGGTAGAGATGGGTTTGTCATCTACCAGACCGGCAAGCTGCGTTAACTTTAGCGAATGATTGTCGACAAAATAACCGGCAAGCTCATCTATATTTTGATATTCGAACAGCAGCGTTTTGGACAGCTCTCCAAAATCGGCCTCCAGCTCCCGGTTCATCGCCATCACGATCATGGAGTCAACGCCGTAATGTTCAAAGGCCCGATCGACCTTGATCCCGTTAAGCGGATATTTGGTCACCTTCGCCAGCAGTTTAACTAACCATTGCTCGGCATAACTTTTGAGCCTAGGGCTTGCGGGGTGAGCTGCTGTATTCTCTGTGTTCTCTGTGTTCTCTGTCTTCTTTGAAGTCTGAGTTCCCTTGATTTCCTTGTTATGATACAGCTCAAGCAAACCTTTGGCCGCTGTACTGCCTGTTCCCGTGATCGCCAGGATTTGACTAATCCCCTTGCCAGCCCGCAAAGCGGTCTCTAAAGCGCTGATTCCCTGGTCTGTTTCCATGACGGAAATATC
This sequence comes from Paenibacillus monticola, assembly GCF_009664975.1. Taxonomy (GTDB): domain Bacteria; phylum Bacillota; class Bacilli; order Paenibacillales; family Paenibacillaceae; genus Paenibacillus_AQ; species Paenibacillus_AQ monticola. Next base: position 572,345 of record NZ_WJXB01000001.1, on the reverse strand, counting down.
GAGTGAATTCTGCATCCAACTTTCCTGTGCCGGGCTGATCTCCATACCGCCGTTTGCCCACAAAGGCCAGTTAATAGCCAGGGTTCTTCCGTGTCTCACCTGACGGTGAACCAGAGAATTTCTCATCTCGGCAAAATGGTCCATAAAGGCGTTGGCATAGGCATAATCACCTTGTCCTATATTTCCCAGCAGCGCGGAGATGGAGGAAAACAGCACGAACATGTCCAGTTCCTCGTCTTTGGCCGCTTCATCCAGGTTGAGGGTACCCGTTATCTTAGGTGTAAGCACCGATTTTGCTTGTTCGCGCTTTTTATTGAGAATAAAGGCATCTTGCAATAGGCCTGCACAATGGATGATGCCGTTCAGTGCTCCGAACTTCTCTTTTGCAGTACGGATCAGTCGCTGAGTGTCCGCTTGTATAGCTAGATCCGCTTGTACATAAATGGTGGACGATCCTAACCGCTGTAATTCCTCCAGTTGTGTGTCTATACGCTCGTCTGCCTCTGATCTGCCGTTTAGTATCAGGTTAGCCTGGTAGCGGGCTGCAAAATGCTTGGCAACAAAAGAACCCAGTCCGCCACAGCCTCCGGTGATTATATAGGTACCGCCAGACACGATCGGCAATTCTTGATTAAACTCCTGTGAGTGCATTTCCTTAAGCGATCGGACATAGCGGTCATAGCCAGCATATTTCACTTCGCGTGAAGCTGCACCCTTCTCAGCAAGCTCACTGCACAAGAACTGTACAGTCTGGGCCGGGTCTAAATTTCCTATACCCGTTGGTTCGGGTAATGCCTCCAGTTGAACACTTTTGAACAGATAATTAGGCTGCTCAAGTCTGACGGTACGAATCAGTGCACCAACAGCTGCGTACAACGGCTGAATATGTGTCGGCTCCGCCGTGTGCAAATACAGCAGCGGAAGCGGAGACGTGATCTTTAGACGAAGCAGTGCCTGAGTTAGATAAAGAAGCGAATAAAATCCTTTATCAAGCTGTTCGCTTACCCTCTCAGAAGATAGAACAGAATTAGAACCTTGGGACCAGGCATGGAGAATTTGTGGAGATTCCCACTCGGCTAACTTCAAATCAGCCAGTAATTGCTGATAATCCTCGGGAACATCCACCCTAATCCGGTAGGAGTCATCTGCCAATTTTTTGTAAGCCTCACCGGGTTGAATTACGGTGCAATGCAGCCGAGACTTCTGTCCGGCATATTCTTCTATAAGCCGAGACAGGCCGTCGTTATCCTCAAAAATGAGCAAATTCCCGAATCCATGTCCTGCTTCCAGATCATTCGTTAGGATAGATTGTGTCCAAGAAGGCTGATAAAGATGAAGCTCAGCTGCTTTCCGACTGCTGTCGTCAGCTTGAAGTTCCAGCAGCAACTGTTTACCCTGTTCAGGTGTAATTTGCTTATCTTTAACCCTATTCAAAATTTGTTTTTTAGTCTTTGGGCTCACAGTACACTTCCCTCCGCTATACGTTCGGCTTCATTCAGGTCTATATCGCCGCGCTGCAGCTTATACAGCATATCCAACACTTCATCTTCGACTGCCTTTGTCACGGGTAGTGTGGTTTGCACCAACCGGGATGAGAAACCGTTCATCCGGACTAACAGATTACCTGATCTGTCGGCAATGGCCAGGTTATATTTTCTGAGCGCTGATGTCCGTTCACTTGCATCCTCTACGGAGACAATATGACAGAAGCACTCTTGCACAAGCGGACTGATCCATTCCAATTCATCCAATGCAAAAGGCAGAAATTTGCTGTCTCTTGCCCCCAACGTGCCCATTAGCAATGCGCTCTGCAGCGTACCGTCCACTAAAGAAGGATGCAGTTCGTAACTATGCAATGTATCGGTTATCCCGGCGGGCAGCGAAAGATATGCCCAAGCTTCCTTATTACTCCTGCTCCCATGCTGCTGGATTACGCGAAGCGAAGGACCGTACTGAAACCCCATCCCTGACAAATCCCAATAACATGCTTCACTAGTAACCGCAGGATCGCATCTTTCGATGATTGCGGAGATATTCAGCTTCGGCCTGTTCTCTTGAGAATCAGCTTCCGGCTGAGACTCTGCCAGGATTATATTGCCTTGTGCGTAAATGATGCCTTGATCATGGGCAGACCTGATTTGAGCCTCCACGAATGCTCCCTTAGGGACTAAAATGGTGGTTATCTCACAGGTTTCTCCAGTCGTAGTCAGCGGCTGCAGCCAAACGAAATTTCTAAGCTTGCTGACTCGCTGTTCCCCGGCAATCTGTCCGGCAGCCCGGGCCATTTCCAGATAGGCCGCCCCGGGCAAAATTTGCGTTCCCCCAATCACATGATCTTTGAAAAAAAACTCTTCTCCCGAGAGCCGGGAGCTGAATTTCTGTTCATACAGACTGGACGTGTTCTGTCCAATCAAGGGATGAAGCATAGGTTGAACAGAGACATTAGGTTTGAACATAGGGAATGTATTCTTATTTCCCACCCAGTGACGTTCCTTGGCATACGGATAGGTTGGTAAAGAAAGCCGCTGAGGAATGCCACCCTGTAAATCTGCCCATGGGATGAGCGCCCCCTGAACCCAAGATCGGGCAAGCTGGTAAAGATCGGGCTGCCCGTCTTGTCTCCAAGTAACGCTTTCTGGTACTCCTACTCCTCTGTGGGCCTCAGCCGTTCCTGCAAATAAACCATCCGCTTGTTCTGTTCCTGAACAGTACAGAGATAATAAAGCTTGCAGATTATTCAGATTATCCGTTACCACGGCCAATCTTTCTTCGCTTTCCTCACGACCGGTCTGGAGAGTAAATGCCAGGTCGGCAAGCAATGGCTTCGCACTGTCGTGATTCTGCCTGCTAAGGAAACTTACTAATTTTCGGGAATATTCTTTAAGCTGCTCTTTGCTTTTTGCGGATAAAATAACGACCTGTGGTTCACCGTCCGTCCGCTGCACGTTATGGACATCAGGAATGGAATCTTCAGCTTCATATTGCTCCAGAATCACATGCGCATTGGCCCCACCAAATCCAAAGGAACTGATCCCGGCTCTGCGGGGAATGGTATTGCCCCTGGCATCCGTTAATTTTGCCCAGGGTTGAGTTGTGTCGGCAATATAAAAAGGACTGCCCTCTAATTCGATGTAAGGGTTCAGTCCTTCAAAATGCACATTTCCCGGGATGCTGCCGTTCTTCATTGCCAAAAGAACCTTGATCACTCCGGCAATGCCCGCCGCCGTCTCCAAATGGCCGATATTGGTCTTCACAGAACCAATACAGCAATAACTGGCCAAAGGAACAGCTTCTCCGCGCAGCTTGCCCAAGGTACTGAAAGCTTTCTTCAAGCCGTTGATTTCAGCTGGATCACCCAGTGGGGTCCCCGTACCGTGTGCCTCTATATAAGTAACAGTCCCCGGAGATACATCAGCTTTGCTGTAGGCCTCCACCAACAGATCCACTTGGGCGTTCACATTGGGCGCTGTTAAGGAATTTGCTCTGCCGCCGTGGTTCACAGCCGATCCTTTTACGACACCATAAATATGATCCCGATCCTCTATCGCTTTACTTAAAGGCTTGAGGAGAATGGCTCCAGCCCCTTCGCCCCGTACATAACCATTGGCTTTATGGTCAAAGGTGCGGCATTTCCCGTCTTTGCTCAACATCCCGGATTTCCCAAAAGCCAAATACAAAAGCGGACTGGCTATCACGTTGACGCCTCCGGCAATGGCGAGCTCGGACTCGCCGCTTCTGATACTCTGCACGGCTCGGTGTATCGCTACCAAAGAGCTGGAGCAGGCCGTATTGACCGGTTCGCTCGGACCGTGAAAGTTAAGCAGATAAGAGATCCGGTTAGCCAGAACACTGTGGGAATTCCCTGTTGAGAAATGGGGTTCTATCTCAATGCCATTGGCAAGCAGCACATCATAATAATCCATCGTCCCTACACCTACAAATACCCCTGTCCGCGAGCCGGACAACGCAGAAGCTTTATAGCCCGCATCCTCAATAGTTGACCACACCGTTTGCAGAAATAATCGCTGCTGCGGGTCCATCAGTTCTGCCTCGGCAGGTGATATGCCAAACCAGGCGGCATCGAAGGTATCCACTTCCTTGAGGAACCCTCCCCATTTGGACGATGAGGTGTTAGGCTCATTTGTCTCACTGTAGAAATCACGCCAATCCCAGCGCTCTGGCGGGATTTCCGTGACCAGATCTCTTTGCGAGCTAAGATGCTCCCAGAATTGGTCCAGATCTTCGCTCTGCGGCATCAGCCCGGCCACTCCGATAATCGCCACATCCTCTTCGCGGACTTGAGACTTACCTGGTGCAGCAATAGGCTTCCTTGGAGCTGCGGGCTCAGCAGCCATGAATGGCTTATCTAAAGACTTATCAATACGCGTCGCTAATAACTCTGTATGCCTTGCTGTTACCGCATCTTTATGATCATTCAGCAGAAACCTGGCGAGAGCCTCCAGCGTAGCATATTCAAAGAAAATAGACGGATTGATCCGCAGCTCATACTGCTCGTTGATCCTGTCAGCAAATTCAGCCAGATTAATAGAATGGAATCCGTACTCGCTGAGCGCCTTGTGCAGAAAGATATCCCGCGCTTTTACCTTCGTCAATGCACTAACAATGGCAATTAGATTGCCATTAAGAGCATCTGTTAGCTCATCGTCGTTGAGCCGAACGGTCGAGTGCTGTATGTGCTGCCCGGAACTCAAGGGTGCAGGGTCCAGTTCGAGCAGGAGACGCAGCTTTCTTGCATCCCCTTGAACAATACCGAATTGAGAAGATTCCACAAGCGAGAGTCCTCTCTCAAAAGCTTCTATCCCCTTCAGTGTATCCAGCGGGATCACGCCCGCAGTCCGGCTATATAATGCAAGTGTAGACTCCTCCATCCGCACCCCACCTTCGGCCCATAGCGGCCAGTTGATGGACAACGTTTTACCGGAACGGATGCCTTGCTGTCTCCAGTACTCTCTCACTTTCGTAAAATGATCCATATAGCAGTTCGCATATGCATAATCGGCTTGCCCGGCATTCCCATTTACGGCTGCAATGGACGAGAATAATACAAAGAACTCCAGCGACAAATCTTTAGTAGCTTCATCAAGAAATACGGTTCCAGCTGTTTTGGGTTCAATGACCTTCCAGAAATCAGCAGCAGCTTTATTAGCCAGGTATCCATCGCTTGTTATGCCTGCTGCGTGAACAACCCCCGTTAAGGAATACCCTTGGTTCTGAATGTAGGCCATTAAAGATTGCACATCTTCGCGGACCGTCACATCCGCCCTCCGGTATTCAACCGTCGCTCCCTTGGCCCTGATCGCCTTTATCTTATTCTGCTGACTTTCCGTTAATGGCGAACGTCCGGTCAGAATTAAAGTCGGACTTGCCTGCTCAGCAAAATGTTCAGCGAATATAAGCCCCAGACCACCGGCCCCTCCGGTGATCAGATAAGTGCCGTTCTTACGCACCGTCAATCCTCCAGAAGCTTGCAGCTTCACTGGACTCTCCCGCAAACGCAGACATTCCCTAATTCCGTCAATATAGCGAATATGAGCTGCATCGCGGTTCTTCTCTCCAAGCTCCTGTTGCACTAACGCAAGCTTCTGCTTGTCGGGCAGATCCTTCTGCCCTTCGATGATTCTGAATTGCAGACGACTGTTCTCAAGCTGGACCGTCTTTCCCAAAGCGCTTAACGCCGTATGCACGGCACTGTAGGCACTCGGATGTTCAAAGGCGGGACACAGGTACAGCACCTGCGTTTGCGTTTCCAGCTTCATATCTATCAGAGCTTGCAGCAATAAAAGAACAGGCTGAAGAGAGGTCCGCAGTTCATCTGTAAAATCATCCACGTCATGCGCTGCGGCAGTTCGTGCGCTTTGGGAACCCACAAACAGAATTTCGCCCGGAAACTTATGATTCTGCTTCAGCGTAAGCAGCATTCTATGGAAATCATCTCTTTGCGCATAATGAAGGGAATATCCTCCATCCGCTCTTTCTTTATAGTCCCCATGCTCGATGAATACGACCTGCTTCCCGGTCAGGAAAGCTTCTGTACCGGCAAGTGAACGGTACAATACCTCGTCGTTGAACACAACAGTTACGCTGCGCGCCCCTGACGCGGAAGTTGTGGTTGTTACTGGTTCGGCGTCAGTCTGCTGCAAGGGCGCCAGTTCCCAGGCTGGATTGTAATACAGAACCTCATTTACATCATCCAGTGCCTGTGCCGGCGTCATAACCTTTAGTGTAAAGCCTGTAACCGATACCAGCACCCTGCCGTCCTTATCGGTAAGCTGCACATCAAACTTACGGCTGTACCGATCATCCTGCTGGATTTCACTATTGGTAACATAGGCGAGGCAAACCTTGGGAAGCGGTGCGTGTATTTCGATTTCATCGATGGCAAAAGGCAGGGAAAGCACCCTTCCGTCACCAGAATGAACGAGTCCAATCACCGCCTCCAGTGCTCCGTCCATTAAAGAAGGATGAAGCAAATAATGGGAGAACTGTTCCTCCAGCAAGTCAGGAAGCTCCAGATAGGCCAAGGTCTCCGTGTCATTATGACGAAGCTCCGTTAATGCCTGAAAAGACCTTCCCAACTGCAGCCCTCGTTGCCGGAAAGCGGCATAACAGGTCTCCTTGTTCATGGTGACGTTGCATCTGGACCTGATCAGATCCACATCGATGTGCTGTGGTTTCTGAGTGCCCACAGCTGCGGCGTAGTGGATTATACCCTTGCCGTTCACGATCCGCAGACCCTCCTGATGGGTAGTGCTCATTTCATATTGAAATGCACCTAACCGGTCTGTTGCAGGAAGCAGCTGCAGCGTTGCCTCTTTTTGCTGTTCACCTTTCGCTATTCTGAAAGGCTGCAGCCAAATAATATCCGTCAGCTTGTTGACGACTGCACCGGGATTAGCCAGGGTTCCGGCAACCCGGGCCATTTCCAGATAGGCCACACCCGGCAGCACGCCTTCGCCTTCCACAAGGTGATCGGCCAGGAAAAATTCATGCGGGTAGAAGGTTTTGTGAAAGCCTAAAGCTGTGACAGTGGAGCAGTTGCTATCAATCAAGGGATGCAGAGCCTCAGCCCTGTGGGTATTGTCCTTGCTTCGGACTGCTCCTGAACCTGCTGCGCTTCCTGTCTCTGCTGGTGAGTCGGGAACCCAATACCGGTCCTGGGCGAACGGATAAGCAGGCAATGAGAGCTTGCGGCAGCCTTGCCCTGCATAAAGCGTTTCTAAATTTCCACTTATACCAGCAACGAACATCTGTGCTAACTCCAGATAGTGACTCTTTATCCGTACCTTCGCCGGAACTAAGCGAATTCCCCGGATGATTTCAGCCATTCTTTCCAGACTGGCAGACGATTGACCCTTGCCATATTCGGAGCCAGGTCCTCCCTGGAGCCATTCTCCGTCGTGAAATTCCGCAGAGATATCGGCCCGCAGAATCTGCCGCAGCTCATCCAAGCTCTTGACGACCGCGGCCTTACGATATGGAAAATGGCTTCTTCCCACAAGTAAAGTGTAAGCCACATTTACCAAGTCGATCTCTGGCTCGGACTGCTGTTCCAGCCATTGCTCCAGATCGATTATTTTTTGCTGAAGGGCCGTTGCAGTTTTCGCAGTCAGAACAATAAGCTCATAGGGCCCATTGTCTGTTGAAGCAGGCGCGACTTCGTAAGTGCCCTTTGGTTTCAGCTTTGTTTTCACCATACTCATCACCCCACTCAAACTATTTTAAGGAGCTTCTTCAAGAACAATGTGGCAATTCGTTCCACTAAATCCAAAAGCACTGACCGCTGCCATACGCCGGACACCAGGCTTGACCGCCCATTCCGCAAGCTGTGTATTCACATAAAACGGAGTATCCCGGAAGTGGATATGCTCATTCTCCTCCTCATAATGAAGGGAGGGCGGAATCTGTTTAGCTTTGAGCGAGAGCAGCGCTTTGATTAATCCGGCAATTCCTCCAGCCATCGTGGTATGGCCGATGTTTGACTTTACTGAGCCGATGGCACAATATTGCTTCTTTGCCGTAAAGAACCCAAACGCCTCTGTCAATGCCTTGACCTCGATCGGGTCTCCCAGTTTGGTAGCTGTTCCATGCGCTTCAACATACCCAATATCCTCGGGATTAATGGCATAACGGGTATATACGCCACGCTCCAGCTCGATCTGTGACTGTGAGCTTGGCGCAGTAATTCCATTGGTTTTGCCATCCTGATTTATGCCCGAGCCTTTAATGACCCCGTAGATGGGGTCACCGTCAAGAAGGGCCTGCTTCAGCGGTTTCAGCACGACAACCCCGGCTCCCTCGCTAATCAGCGTCCCGTCCGCATTCTTATCGAAGGTCCGGCACTGTCCGGAAGGGGACAGAATACCCATCTTGCTGGACTGAATCAGCAGATCCGGAGTGAACATGAGCCTGATTCCACCGGCGAGCGCCATTTGGCATTCGCCGCTTCTAATACTTTGACAGGCTTGATGCACAGCAACCAGCGAGGAAGAGCAGGCCGTTTCGATCGCTATGCTTGGCCCCTTCAAATTCAGGAAATAAGAGACTCTCCCGGCTAAAATGGACGACGACGAACCGGTAAATGCCTCAGCGGTTTTGTCGTGGCCGTTCACACTGAGCTTCTGCAGGTAGTCGCCCTGCGTTGCACCTACGAATACTCCGCACTTGATATCCGACAGGCTTCTATCCGAATATCCGGCATCCTCGAGGGCTTTCCAGCATTCCTCCAGAAACACCCTCTGCTGAGGGTCCATAAGCTCAGCCTCAACTGGGGAAATATTGAAAAATAGCGGATCGAATCTGTCCGCACCCTTGATGAAGCCCCCAACCTTGCAATATGATTTGCCAGGAGCCTTGGCATCTTCATCATAATAACTATCCATATTCCAGCGATCTTGCGGGACCTCAGAAATACTGTCCACCCCATTCTTCAGGTTGGACCAGAACTGCGTTATATTGTCAGCACCCGGAAAGCGGCCCGCCATGCCGATTACAGCGACATCGTCGCCGGACTGCCGGTTATCCGCTAAATTGCCGGTTCCCCTCTCCCCTTCGCTATCTTCAGAAGAGGGAGTCGCTTGCTCCTCCCTGCGTTCCGACCTTCCCGCCGTGCTTAGAGGAGTACTTGCAGCGCCCAGCTTGATCTTTAGCTGCCTCGGACTGCCAGTTTGCGGCACATATTTGGCTTCCGTGCGGTTGCTGCTTCTCAAATAAGAGCTTGTTAATACTGGCTCAAGCAGTACTGAATCAGACAATGGAGGTACTGGCAATGAGACAAAGGCAGATGAGACTGCATGGCTGCGTGAGAGTTCATCGAACACATGCTTTGCCATACGATTTAAGGTAGGATGGTCGTACAAAGCTACTGCATCCACATGTAATCCATGCAACGCATTGATGAGTCTGGTGATTTCCACGCCGCTGATCGAATCCACGCCTAATTCATTAAAGGTAGAGTCCGCTTCCAACTGTTCCGTATCCGCGATGTGCAGCACATCCTTTACCGCTCTCATCACGGTATCCAACGTGCTGGATAATGTAATGGAAGGTGCGTTTTCTACTTGCCGAAGCTTGGCATGAGGTTCGGGCTTTACAGGAGGTGCGGGCGGGTCCTGCTGATGTAGGAACGGCTTGCCCTTTTGCACCCTAACCGCCTGCGCCAGCCGCTGGATGGTAGGATAGTCATACAAGACCACAGCATCAAAATTCACACCCAGGCTGGAATTCACTTCCCGGATTATCTCAATACCGCTAATGGAGTCCGTTCCAAGCTCCTTGAAAGTTGAATCAGCATTCCATTCCCCGGCAGGAAGATGCAGTATACGGCTGACAATAGCGGTGATAATTCCCTCCGCATTATCCTCAAATGCAGTTTCTGGAGCTTCGTTCTCAAGCGTCTGAATGCTCTGCAGAGCAGCAGACGCTTCTTTTTGCCAGATCGTTTCTTCTGAGGGCATGTCCTGACTGCTGACATGATAACGCTGAATCCGTTGAATAACCTCGGGATGGTTAAACGTCAGTTCGTGCATCTCGATTTCTTTTTGAATATATAGCGGAAGCTTCTCTAAAATGGCTGCCGACAGCTCTTTTTTCAGCACCTTTAAGGTGAACAGCGGCTTCTCAGCCAATGAGCGGGCTATATTCAGCGCCTCCTGCAGCACATCCGCCCTCTTCCTGAAGAGTACCGAAGCACCTCTATTCTTCAGTTCTTCTCCTGAATAGCTCCTTGCTGTGTACATCAATTCCGTGGCGATGTTGGGTCCGAACCTCTCCTTCAGAATCAAGGTCGCTCCCATACCCGGCGTAAAGCCAAACTTTGTGAACACCGCGCTATAAATACTTTCTTCAGCCATAATTACGATGTCCGCGAACAGACCGAACAGCATGCCGCCTCCGGAAGCATGTCCCTGCATGGCAGAAATAACAGGGATTTCAGCTTCCAGCAACCCGCGGAACATAAACGGATTGTCGGTAAACTGGCTTCTTTTCTCTGAAATATCCAGCAATTGCTCTCTCGTTCCTCCCATACAGAACACATGGTCATACCCCGTAAGGACAACTGCTTTGAGGTTTGGGTTGCCTTTAATTTCATGGAATTTGGCCATTAATCCCTGCATGATATTATTGGAGAACATATTTTTGTTGGGCTTGTCCCGCATGGTTACCAGTGCGATATTGCCTTCGACGACTTCCAGGGTAACCTCATCTCCGGCATATCCGGCGGAAGACTCCAATTCCAGGGGAGCCCAGGCTGCCGCAGCCGCTGGTACTGAAGCAACAGAAGGTGACAACTCTACGGCTGATGAAACTGCCGGTTCGGTGGTGCTTGTGCTGCTGGCTAAGCGGTCAGAACCCGTGTTAAGCCAATACCTTTTGCGTTTAAAAGGATAGGTAGGCAAAGATACCCGCCGGGGAGCAGCATGGGGATACAACCGCGTCCATTCGATCTCTGCACCTTCCACCCAATATTCCGCCAAAAGCGAGAGATCACGTTGTACTAATGCTTGTTCCACCTGCTCCTGAATGGAGGCATTGTAGGGAGCATTTTCCTCCACATGTTTTTTGACCTTTCCAGTGAAAAGGGTTTCCCGGGCAGCTCGCCCTTGGCCGAATGCCTCCAATACTTCCTGCAATTGGCTGCAATTCGAGACGACAAAAGCTAACCGATACTCCATAGCCTCCCTCCCGGCCTGCAGGGTGTAGCCTATGTTCTGCAAAGACAAAGAAGCCGCTGGGGAATCAGCTGCTTGAGGGTTGCTCCAATATAAATGGTCTGCCAAATCCCCGGCAGTCCGGTGATTGAACAGTTCCGCCAGTCCGATACTTATCTTCCAGCGGCTGCCCAGTTGACTGGCCATCGTATCCCACTGTACCGGATCAATTGAAAAAGACTCCAGGGCATCGTCATGACGAATCTCATCTGCTTTAATCCCCGTGATCTCTGCAAGCCCCTGTTGAATGGAGTTCCAGAGCGCAAGCTTCAGCGAATCCTCTCCCGCTGTATCTAGCTGGGATGGTTCGGATAACATACTGCGCTCCACAAATGCTGCCAGCTTCAAGGCAGATGCCTGCAATCTGTCCATACTATGAGCCGAAAGCACGATCAGTCTTCGCTCAGTATCAGTCAAGGAACCATTTCTTCCTCTATAATTTTCTTCATAATCCTCCACAAGAACATGCGCATTGGATCCGCCCGCCCCAAAGGCGCTTAAGCCGCCCCGGCGTGGATACTTCTGCAATTCCCCATGGCTTTCAACCACCGTTTCAGGCCAATACTCCAGCTTTTTCTGGACAGAGAATGGAGTTTCCTCCAAATCAATAAAAGGATTCAGCTGATCAGCATGCAAGGAAGGGACAAGCTGCTTGTGCTCGAGCTGCAGCAATAATTTGGTTAACCCGGCAATTCCAGCTGCTGATTCCAAATGTCCGATATTGGATTTCACCGAGCCAATCCGGCAATACTGCTTATCCTCTGAATAAGCACCGAAAGCTTTGGCCAGTCCGGTGATCTCTATTGGATCTCCAAGCGAGGTGCCTGTGCCGTGAGCCTCAATATAGCTGATCGTTCTTGGCTCGATTTTGGCCTCCGCAACGGCTCTGGCAATTACTTTGGCCTGGGCATTCGGATTAGGAACCGTGTAACCGTTTGTGCGCCCGCCATGATTGATAGCTGTTGATTTGATCACACCATAGATATGGTCGCCGTCCCGAACCGCCAGCTCCAGCGGTTTAAGCAGCACAGCACCCACTCCTTCGCCTGGGACATAACCGTCCCCGCCCTCGCCAAAGCTGCGGCACCGTCCGTCACTGGAGGTGAATTGCCCTTCGCCTAGCACCTGATACTTCAGTGGATGCAGGGACAGATTGACACCGCCAGCCAGCGCCAGCTCACTTTCCTTCCTGCGCAGGCTTTCACAGGCCAGATGCAGAGCGGTTAGCGAGGATGAACACATCGTATCCACCGCCATGCTGGGTCCGCACCAGTTGAAATAATAAGAGACCCGATTGGCAATAGAGGCAAAGGAGGAATTCACGGCAGGATTACCCTCCGCCGGTCCCGTAAGCCCAATCAACGGGTAATGTCCATACATCACCCCTACGAACACGCCTATTTCTTTGCTGTCCAGCTGCTGTCTGGTATATCCAGCATCTTCAAGGGTATTCCAGGCGGTTTCCAGGAACAGTCGCTCCTGAGGGTCCATTCCAATGGCATCCTTTGGCGAAATATTAAAAAACAACGGATCAAATTGATCAGCACCGTCTATAAATCCACCCCATTTGCTCATCTGCTTGCCGGTGCTTGCTTTATTTCGTAAGGATTCAGTTCGGGCATCCCATCTATCCGTTGGAATTTCAGTAATGCAATCCTTGCCAGCCACCAGATTGTCCCAGAACTCTTCCAGACCCTCCGCCTGCGGATAACGCCCACCCAGCCCGATGACGGCAAAGCCTTCCAGTTGCAGCGGACTCTCTTCAGCCCTCTTCTCTTCAGGGTCAGCTACGCGATCAGGAATCACATTCATCTGCTGAATTTGCTCCAACTCTGTTTGTCGGGAGCTCAGTACATTCGCATGCTTGCTTACAAAATATTGGGCCAAGGCTGCAATCGTCGTGTATTCAAATAACAACGTTTTGGACAATCTGCCGAATACCGCTTCCAGCTCATCATTAATTTTCATAACAACAATGGAATCGATGCCGTATTGCTCAAATAGAGCATGCTCACTAATACGTGCTGTGGACAATTGAATTACTTTGGCGAAGACGTCCTTCAGCAGCTGTTCCGCAGCGGACTGGAGGTTGACAGCTGGCTCTGCTGAGGATCTATGACTTTCATTCACTGCGGAAATACCCAAGGATTTCATCACTTCCCGTTCATTCCCTTCTAATACCATGACGCTCGGATGTCCGAAGGTCAGGCAGTCATGTAATGCTTGCAGTCCATTCCGTGTGGTCATGGGCAACATCCCGAGCCGTTTGCGAAGATTCTGTGCAGTGTACTCAGGGATAGTCATGCCCCCCTCTGCCCAGAGCGGCCAATTAATGGATACCGTGATTCCTGAACGCTGGCCCCGCATCCGACACTGCTCCCGATGACGGGCATAATCATCCATGAAGCGGTTGGCATACGCATAGTCGCTTTGTCCGGGGTTGCCTACAATGGAAGCTATAGCTGAATAAAGGATAAAGAAGTCCAGCGGCTCATCCTTAAGCGCATGGTCCAGCAAGCAAACTGCATAGGCTTTGGGAGCGATTACGCTCTCTGCCTCTTCCCTTGTTTTTCTGAGAATAAAAGAATCCCGAAGCACACCCGCACTATGAAAAATGCCGTTTATACGGCCGTATCTTTGCTTCAACTTCAGAACCAGCGCATCTACGCTTTCTCTGTCCGCGATGTCAGCCTGCATAAACGTTACTTCAGAACCGCTGCTCTGCATGTGAGAGATACGCTGCTGCTGCTGAAGATTAGGTGCTGTACGTCCGGTCAGTACAATCTTCACCTTGGATAAGCGGGCCAGATGCGCCGCCGTAATCATTCCAATTCCACCTAATCCGCCTGTAATCAGATACACGCCATTGGTTCTCAGCGTTAGGCCTTCCTGCCCAGCAACAGGCTCACATCTTACGAGCTGCTTCAGCAGCATCTGCCCGTCGGCAAAACGGATCAAATCATGCTCCGGTCCAAGCTGTGCTCTGGCTGAGCCTGTCAATAAATTGAACACTGCTGTATAGGCCTGCTCCTGCTTGTCGATGTTATAAAGTTCAACCGTTTTTAGCTCAAGCTGCGGATTCTCAAGATTCAAGGTACGAGCAAATCCGGTCATGGCCGTCTGGTGTGGATTGCACACAGAATTATCTGAATGGTAAATATAATAAAGAGTTACAGGATGATGCAGCTTAGCGCCGATCAGGGCCTGGCATAAGTACAGCATGGGATAAAAGCTGCTTCTAATCTTGCTGGACAAACCGAAAACCGAAGAGTCGGATGCCTTGTCCTCCTTACTGATATACAGTATAGTAGCAGGCAATCTCCCGCTCTGGTTCAATTCTTCTACCAGCTGTTGATAATGCGCCGGCTCATTGGTGTTGATTCCAAAGGTATCTGCTTGCCCAATATGATAGCGATCAGCCTGTTTCACCAAAGTGAGTGTTGATTCCATTAATTCCGCTTCCGAAAGCGCAGTCTGCATGTAATCAAACCATTGGCTGCCCTCCTCGAACACAAGCACATTGCCGGGAGATCGCAGTTGCCGGGATCGCACCTCACTTACAGGCACAACCTGCCATTCCTCACGGAAATACAGCAAACTTCGATCCGGTGAAGGCTTGACAATATCTTTAAGACCGCGCGCCAGCAGATTGTTAACCTGAATTAGAACTTCACCCTGCTCATCAAAAATAACCATATCGAACCGCTGAATCCGGCTTTCACCAGCGCTTCCCTTGTGCCGCGTATGGACATAGCAGCGTTTAGGTAAGCCGCTGTAAATCATTATTTCATCCGCTGAAAAGGGAATGTAGCCACTATCTGCAAAGCCATCTATTCCAATGGCGCTCTGGAAAGCCCCATCCAGCAAAGCAGGATGGATGCCAGAGTCCATCTCCATCACTTGCCCATTGGCAGGTGTCTTACCATGCTCGCTGTCCTCCTGTAATTCCAGAAGGGCAACCGTTTCTGTACCCGAGGAATACAATTCTCGGATGCTTTTGAAGCTCCCCCTATGCTCTATACCATTGGAACGCAGCTGTTCATAACACTGCTCTACATCCAGCGGCTTCATGAATCTGATCAGCTCCGACTTCTTAACAGCGGTCGGCCTCGACCCTTGAAGAGAAGCGGAACGCTCCCCTGTGAACAGGTCAGCCTGAAAATGGATCAGCCGCCCTTGCTCCCCGTCCGAGAAGGCCTGGCATCTCAGCTCATTATCGAGCCTCACTTCATCGGTGAACACTATCTCCAGCTTCATTGGCCCCTGCTCCACACTAAATGGATGAAGCCAGGTTACGCCCCTCAATCTGCTGTGCACTGAATAGCCCGCCTTTTTGGCAGATTGTATGGCAAGGTCTACGTAGGCTGCGCCGGGCAGCACTTGCACGCCTCCCACCAGATGATCCTTCAGCACAGATTCGGTACCGTCAAACTCGGTAATACTGCCAGCTCCTGTAGTAAGCTCGCTGTCCCTGCTGTCCACTGTATGAATGAATCGCCCATTGTCTTCACCGGCAATCCAATAACTCTCTTTAGCAAATGGATACCCTGGCAAACCGGCAACTCTTCGCCACTCCAATCCTTCGTACATCCGCATGAAATCAGGCTTGCCGCCTTCAAGATAGAAACGTACAAAGCTGGCCGTTCTTTCCTTCAAAGTTTGGATACTCTCCTGATAGAAGCCGACGAAAGATGGGGCTGAGCTATGGACCTTCGCTGTAGGCTGCTCCGTGGGGAGGCCTTCAGCTTCGATATTTGTTGCATACTGCTCTGTTTTATTTCCGGCTAGCACCTGCTCAAGTGTATGCCGCAGCTCATCCAAATTACAGGCAGTTATGATAGAACGGAACGAGAAATGATTGCGTCCTGCAGCAAGAGTGAAGCTGATATCGGCAGCCGTATCAACTGTCATTTTCTCATTCAGCAGCCAGTGGTGGAATTCTCTCATCCTCGCTTCCAGCGCATCAGCGGTTTTAGCCGAGAACGGAAACAGATACAGAGGCGATGGCGATCGCTCCGCGATTGTGGGACGCTCTAGAAATTCTTCAATAACCATATGACAATTGGTTCCGCTAAGACCGTAGGAGCTGACAGCTGCTCTTCGTACCTGTCCATCCTCCTGCTTCCATTCCTTTAATGCGGTATTAACATAAAATGGCGTATCCTCGAACTTGATGTGTACATTGGAGGACTGATAATGAAGCGATGGAACCAGCTTGCCATATTTCATGCTCAGCAGAACTTTAATTAAACTGGCTGCCCCCGCCGCTGTTAAGGTATGACCGATATTGGCTTTTACCGAACCGATCGCACAAAACTGCTTCCGTGACGTATACTGAGCGAATGTCTTGCTCAAGGCCGATATTTCGATCGGATCACCCAGCTGTGTACCCGTTCCATGGGCTTCAAGATAACTGATCGAATCCGGATCAATACCGTAGCGCTGATAACAATCATTTTGCAGGCGGTGCTGAGAAACAGCGCTGGGAGCCGTAATTCCGTTAGTTTTCCCATCCTGATTGATTGCCGAACCCTTGATGATTCCATAGATATGATCATGATCCCTGATCGCCGCCGCCAAAGGCTTAAGCAGAACAACACCCACGCCTTCCCCTGGCACAAAACCGTCTGCGTCATGACTGAAGGCTTTGCATTTCCCTTCCGGGGACAGCATGCCCCCCTTTTCGGTCATCTCGTGCATCTCAGGCGTGGATAATAAATAGATACCGCCCGCCAGCGCCCATTCGCTGTCACCATGCATAATACTCTGACAGGCCTGATGCACTGCCACCAATGAAGCAGAACAAGCGGTATCAATGGGGATGCTGGGACCCTTCAGATTTAGAAAATAGGAAATCCGCGCTGCCAGTATAGAGTTGCTGTATCCGGTAAGAACCTGAGAATCAAGCTCACGGTCTGAATTGCGGATGTTCAGATAATAATCTCCTTGGGTAGCCCCGGTAAATACACCGCACTTGCTTCCCGAGAGGTCTTCCGGCGCGTAACCTGCATCTTCGATGGCATGCCAGGCCGTCTGCAGAAATATTCTTTGCTGCGGGTCCATCAGCTCAGCCTCACGCGGCGAAATATTGAAGAACAATGGATCGAATTCATCAATCCCGTCAATAAATCCGCCTCGGTCACATTGCAGTGGCTTGCCTGAAGCTTTGAGCTGACTGCCGCCGGATTCATAACGCCAGCGATTCTGCGGAATCCCGGTTACGGAATCCACGCCGCGGGTGAGATTATTCCAGAACATGTTCAGGTCGCTGGCCCCAGGGAATCGGCCAGACATGCCAATGACAGCGATATCAGTAGGTTTAGAATCTATACGTTCGTCCTGGGCAGCTCTATTGTCCTTCCCTTGCTGCAAAGATTGGATTAAATCATAGCCAGCTGCAGGACTTAAATGGCCACTTTGAATTTGTTCGAGAATTTGTTTGCGGTTCAATATTTGTCCCCTCATGAGATATCCTCCAGAAGCTTCTCCACTTCGTCGATATTCAGTTGCCCGGCCTCCAGCTCTGTCAGCCAATTCATGGTCTTCTGCCGCTCTGTAACCTGCTCTGGACCAATGAGAACAACTGTCTTCATAGATATTTCCTCGTAAATATATACAGCCAACAGATCAATGGTTGGATAATCATATATAGTTACAGCGTCCAGCTCAATTTGAAAGGTTTTGTTCAAATCTCTGACCATTTCAACTGTAGTAATCGAATCTACCCCAAGCTCACGCAAGGCAGACTGTGTGGATACGTTTGGGAGAGACAGGTGCAGCACATTGGCAACCAATTCTGCTATGATCTGCTTGATTTCAGCTACTGCAGGTATTGGGGTGGCTTCCTTCCTGTTAAGTGGAGCCGCTATTGGCGCGGTTTGATCTGCTCTGGAGAGTTTCAGCTTGTCTGGTCTTCCCCTTTTGCGGTCAATTTGCTGGCTGGCGAAGGAGATCGGACCTGCCTCCGCCAAGGGTTCAACAGGCAGCTGGTTCTTCTGCAGTCCCCCGGCTACTTGAGTGTTCAATAGGGAAGGATTAGGCAGGGCCTCCTCCGATAAATACTTAGCCAGCTCACGGATATTAGGATAATCATAGATCACTATCGAATCCACATTAATAGGCAGCAGCCGGTTAATATCCCGCACCAACTCCACTCCGCTGATGGAATCGAAGCCCAGCTCATGAAAGCCCAACTCCACTCCTACATCTTTGGCCGGAATATGAAGGATAGCACCGACCAGCTCTTTAAGGCTGGAGGTAAGCCTTGCTTCGTCCATTTCCAAGGACACAGGATGCGGCTTGAATCCGCGTAGAGTCACTGTCTGTAAATTGGACAAACCCAAGTTCACAGATTGTGGAACAGCAGGTCTCGTATCTTCTGCCTGTACAGCAGAAGCGGTTGTTTTCAGTTTGAGCTTGTTGTTAGCCTGAACCAGCGGCCGCTCTGAGTCCGTGCGGGTGTAATGCTTAATCAGGCCGCTGACATCAATTTTGGCGAAGACGGTATCATGCATGGTGACTTCACTCTCCAGAACCGCCGGAAGCTGAGCCAATATTCTGCCTGCCAACTCCTGTTTTAGAACGGTCAGCGTCTGATAGGGCTTCTTAACCAGCATTTTGGCTACAGCAATGGCTTCATTTAATACGTCATCAGAATCTCTGAAGATAAGCGAAGCTCCGCGCTTCTGCAGTTCTCCACCTGTGAAGGAACGAGCTGTAAACATCATCTCCATAGCTAGCGCATTGCCCAGCTTTTCCCGCAAAATATACGTGGCACCTACACCTGGGGTGAAGCCGTACTGAGTGAAATTTGCGCTGTATACGCCCTCCGTTGCCATAATGACAATATCCGCGAATAAGCCCAACACGAGTCCCCCGCCCACTGCATGCCCTTGCATAGCAGCAATTACCGGCACTTTGCATTGCAGGAAACCTTGATAAACAAAAGATAAATCTGTACATTTACTCTCCAAATTGGAGATGTTGTTCAGATTCTCTGCTGTGCCACCCATACAGAACACTTTATCTGCTCCAGTGACGATAACGGCTTTAATCTGTTCATTCCCGTTAATCTGGGCAAAAGCGGATATAAGCCCTTCGTTAATGCCTTCGCTGTACATGTTTCGGTTCTCCCGGTCCTGAAGAGTGACTACAGCAAAACCGTCCTCAGACACACTCAACTCCACTTCATCTCTCGCAGAATAACTCCTCATCTCCTCCAACCTCCCCATGGAACGCTGATTTGCATTGCTCTCTTTACTGTCCGTTACCCTGTCAAACCAATACCTGTCTCTGGCAAAAGGGTACGCAGGCAAAGGTACGCGGTGGGGCGGCGCTTCCTTATACAGCCGTTCCCACTGGATTCGAAAGCCCCAGCTCCACAACCGGGCCAGCTTGCCAAGCTGCTTATGGTCAATAAGTTCATTGATATATTGGCCGCCTTCAGGTCCTTCCATCAGGTTCATGAGTTGACTGTGGTCCTGAAGACTATTGCCGGTATACATATGCTCAAGGTTAGGCTCTTCTTTGGAGAATGCAGATAATTTGCGGTAAAGCTCCTCATAGCTTGAAGCTTTAAAAGCCAGTCTTTCACTCATTTCTTCCCGTCCAGTCTGCAAGGAATAAGCCATATCGGACAGCAATGTAATTGCTGGAGAGACGGACATGAACTCCGTTGAGGCAAAGCTAAAAGCCTGCAGACACTCCCGCAGGCTTCCTGTCAGCGGAAGATCGGGAATCCCCTGGGTCAGGTTATGTTTTTGCATAAGCTTGCCAACAATTTCTGTAAAGGTATACAAATCGATGTTATATTCCTGCATATCCCCATCGAGATTCACCTCGTCCGCATGAATTTCGGCGGCGGCAGCTACAAAGGCGATGAAATCCTGTTCTACAGCTTGTTTCAGAACTGCCTGGTGAGATGTCCTATTCCCCTCGTCCCCTTTACTAGACAGCAGCATATGCACATGTTCCGCCACTCTTGCTGCATATACCTTCAACCGCTCTTCATTCACAGCAGAGAGTACGAACAATTGCGGCTCGTTAGGTTTAACCCTATGCAGAACTGCATTTTGCTGCGGGTTATATTCCTCAACAATGAGGTGAGCGTTCACCCCGCCTGCACCAAAGGAGCTGATGCCTGCTCTTCTGGGATGGGTTTCCGTTACCCCATTCGCAGAGATAAGTGACGGCTTCCACTCGGCTAGTTCTCTTTGCACATAAAAAGGCGTATCAGCAAAATCAATGTTAGGATTGGGCGGATCGGCGTGCAGTGAAGGCACAAGCATTTTATGCTTCAGCTGCAAAATCACTTTGGTCAGGCTCAGTATGCCTGCTGCTGCTTCTAAATGCCCTACATTGCTTTTGACGGAGCCTATAGAGCAGAACTGTTTATCGCTTGTGTGCCCCTCAAAAGCTTTCTGCAAGCCGCTTATCTCGATAGGATCACCCAGAGATGTTCCTGTTCCGTGCGTCTCGATATAACCCAAGGTGCGTGGATGAACGCCCGCTCTGCCCATTGCGTCCTGGATTAATGCAGCTTGTGCATTCGGATTCGGCACGGTATAGCCGCTGGTATGGCCCCCGTGATTAACAGCGCTGCTTTTGATAACCGCATAAATATGATCGCCATCCTTAATTGCCGCCTGCAGCGGCTTCAATAGAACAGCCCCTGCTCCTTCGCCGGGTACAAAGCCGTCACCCTCATCGCCAAAGCTCCGGCAGCGGCCGCTCGTGGAGAGCATTTTCATCTGACACAAATATAAGTATTTAAGGGGATGAAGATACAGGTTGATGCCTCCGGCAATCGCCATGCTGCATTCCCCTCTGCGAATGCTGTCGCTGGCCAGATGAATGGCAGTCAGTGAGGAAGAGCACGCCGTATCGACAGGCATGCTAGGCCCGCTGAAATTGAATGTATAGGACACTCTGTTCGCAATGGACCACGGCATGGATTGTGGAAGAACAGCGCTGTTCTTCTGCCAGCTTTCCGGTGCCCACAACGAATAAGTATGGCTGGTAGCCCCGACAAAAACACCTATGCTCTTCTCCATGCCGCTGTCCGACAGCTCACTTCTGAGCTTGTTGCCATAGCCTGCATCCTCCATGACTTCCCGCGAAACCTCCAGAAACAATCTTTCCTGAGGGTCCATCGCTTTGGCTTCACGCGGAGAGATATGAAATAAAAGCGGATCAAATTGGTCAAACCCGTCTATGAATCCGCCCCATTTTCCGTATATCTTGCCTTCCTTCGCCTTACCCGGATCGTCATCATAATAATCCTGCCAGCTCCAGCGTTCTTTGGGGATCTCGGTAATGCAATCCTTTCCGGCGCTTAAATTCTGCCATAATTGCTCCAGATTCTCCGCCTGTGGATATCTCCCGCTAACGCCTATAATCGCTATATCCTGTGTATTCACCTGAACCTTTTCCACCTTTTCCACCTTTTCCACCAGTGGGGCTTGTACCGGTAAAGGTTGCTGCACTTTTCGGGGACTGGCTTGTTCAGCTTCGCGGGCTGGCTTGTTCTCTTCCGCTTGTCCGGTGATCTCATCCGTCAGCCGCTCGGGGTAACGCTTGATCAGATATGCGGCTAATGATTTCAGCGAATTGTACTCATAAAGAAGCGTTGCCGACATTTTCCCGAACCTGTTTTTCATCAGATAATTGAAACGGTTAACGATAAAGGAATCCACTCCCAGCTTGGAAAAAGGAGCCTCCGGGCTAATTGAACTTGCCGGTATTTTGAGCAGCCCGGCAAAAATCTCTGCCAGCAACTCCTCGGTATGCGTCTGCAGCGCAGCGGCTTGTCCACTCTCTTCCTGATCCTCCTGGACAAGAAAATGGCTCTCCGGCGTATCATTATCATTAACTGGCTGGAGAGACTTATATATCCTTTGTGGTTCACCATATCCTACAATCACCTTTGAACTACCTGAAGCGTAAGCATGTTCCAACGCTTCAATTCCCAAATCTGTTGGCAGCGGACGCAGCCCGGCACTGGTGAATCGTGAAAAGTCATCCTGCGGAGCTTTCATTCCGCCCTCCAGCCAGACCGGCCAGTTAATGGAAAGGGTACGCCCCTTGCGTTGTCCTGCTTGAACCCATGAGTGCCTGTTTCCGGCAAATCCATCCATGAAGCCGTTCGCGTAAGCATAATCGGTCTGTCCGGCATTGCCCAAGGAAGCCACAATAGAAGAGAAGAGAAGAAAGAAATCCAGCGGCTCAAGCTGTGTTATAGTATCCAGGTTAAGGGTCCCTTGTACTTTGGGAGCCAGTACTTCAGCGGCCTCTTTCTCTGTTTTATACCACAGGTAACTGTCCTTAATGACTCCTGCGCAATGAATTACACCTTTGATGCCATACACGTCAGTACTTTCCTGCCCACTCAAGGCTGATCGTATCGCTGTTTGCAGTTCCAGCTCATTAGAGACATCGGCCTGGGCATAGAAGACAGCGGAACCTTGATCCCGTAACCTTTCGAGCTTCCTATTCATCGTGGCATTGAGCTCTGAACGGCCGATCAGCAGCAGCCTGACCTTGGCCCGCTCTGCCAGATAACAGGCAATACTGTACCCGATTCCTCCCAGACCTCCAGTAATTAAATAGAGGCCATTCTCACTTACCGGAAGGGTGGACATTTCCGGAGTGGCGATCTTCAAAGGCTCTGCCACAGGAAGATAGCGTACTCCATTTGTATACACAACTTCTATATCTCGGGCTGCTGGCAGTTGCAATTCGTTCAGCAGCAACCTGGAAATACCGCCTTTGGCAGCTTCAGAGAAAGTATTCGCGGCCATGCGATAGGTTACCGTTTTGCATACCATTCGCGGATCCTCTTGCTGCAGTGCTCTGGCAAAACCGGCGGCAGCCTGCAGCCCGTTTATAACAGCCGAATCACTAACCTGGGCCAGTAGCAAGATGGAGGCAGAATGACTTATTTTTAAATGTAAAAGGGCTTTAACTATATAAAAAAGCGAATAAAATTCCGCTTCGTGAAGCAGCGGCTGGTCAGGGCCTGCCTTCTCCAGTTGAAGCGGATGGAGTACGATATGCAGGCGGCCTGAAGAAGCACCAGATACTTGCTGCTCAGCAGTAATTCCTTCCAACAGGGTGATATAATCTGCTGCCTTCAAAGGATCAATCTCATAATGTCCCTCATCACTCCGGTGAAAATGGGTTCCCGGTTTGACCCAAACTACTGTGGCAGCAGCACTTCCAGTGCTGCGAATATAAGCATGCAAATCCTCCATTATTGCCGGATTCATATCAAAGATTAAGTAGTAGCCAGCAGCAGGAGCCGGCTTGGATGAGTTCGGAAGCTCCGACCGCTGCAAGGAACTATGAAAGTAACATAAGGAAGACTCAACTGCAGGCTGGGACACCCCTTGCTTATCCGTTTCCGGCTTGTTAAAGAGCCCGTCGATGATTTGCAGGCTGTCATTAATACTAAGCTCCCGGTTTTCCACTCGGGACAATATAGCCTCAAGATTCATATTGACTTTCCCCATAATTCTCTTCCACCCTCCGCTTCACTTCATTTGCGCTGATCTCGCCATTCCTCAATTGCAGTAATAAATCCTTCAGCCACGCTTGGGCATCTGGTGGGGACAAGGTCTGAATAGCAGCACTATGCTCCTCCGGCAGCCAATAGGATTCTCCACCGAACGAATAGCCGGGAAGGCTGACTTTAGTAGGTTTATGACCGTTATACAGCCGTTTCCAATCCACTCGGGCGCCGTTCAACCATTGCTGTTTCACTTCCTCCAGATCCTTTTCTTGAGGATTTACAAGGAGTTCCATAGCGGCAACTCTTCGTCCTGCGAAGAGCCCCCTATTGTGGGGACTCCCTGAATATATGTCTTTAATCGAAGCAGCCTCATGACGGTACTGGTATAAAGCATCTCTCAAGCCTTCCGACGAGTCTGCCAAAAAGCCGATCCGCACTTCCATATCCTCCCGGCCCGTTTGCAAGGTATAGGCAATATTCCGCAGCGGGAGTTCAGGATTCTTCAGCAAAAACTGATACAGGCTGGAGGCATAGTCCTTTAATCGCTCAGCCGTTTTAGCGGAGAGCGGACAAAAAAACTTCTCCCCTGAGGGCTGCACGAATACGTCCTCTTGTGTAAGGTATTCTTGAAGCACTACATGGGCATTCACACCACCGAAACCAAAGGAGCTTACGCCCGCGCACCGGGGCAATTCACGGTGATATTCGTCCCTCAAACGCAGCCATTCCATATTCCGGTCCAAAATGTAAAAAGGGGAATCTTGCAGCCTGATTTGTGGATTAAGCTGTTTAAAGTGCAGGTTGCCCGGCAAAATCCCATGCTTCATGGCCAGCAGTACTTTAATTACCCCGGCAATACCGGCTCCCGATTCCAAATGACCGATATTGGTTTTGACAGACCCTACTGCGCAGTAGGGTTGGATCGACGCCTCAACAGTTGTACCCTCTGTTGAAGGCCTCATCTGCGTGAACGCTTTTTTAAGGGCATTTAGCTCAATCGGATCACCAAGACTTGTCCCCGTTCCATGCGCTTCAACATAAGTGACCTGTACCGGGTCAATGCCTGCTCTTTCATAAGCTTGAATCAGCAGATTACTCTGGGCCTGAGGGTTCGGGGCTGTCAGCGAGACGGCATAACCACCGTGGTTCACAGCACTTCCTTTCACCACTCCATAGATGTGATCCCCATCCTGAATAGCCTGCTCCAAAGACTTCAAGAGCAGCATGCCCGCTCCTTCGCCTCTGACGTACCCGTCAGCCTGTGCATCGAAGGACTTGCACCTTCCATCACTGGCCAGCATTCCTGCATTGCCAAAGGATAAATGCCGCCTTGGGGTACAGAAAAGATTGACTCCACCGGCAAGCGCCTGCTCGCAATCACCATTAAGAATAGCTGCGGCGGCCTGATGAATAGCTACCAGCGAACCTGAACAGGCCGTATCTATGGCTACACTAGGCCCATGCAAATCCAGAGTGTAAGAGATCCGGTTGGGAATCATCGAGAAATAGGTCCCGGTTGACGAATGTCCATCCCACCTTGTTTCCCTGCCGAAGCCCAGCAAATCATTATAATCATTATTAAAAACAGCAATGTACACACCCACCTGCCTGCCCGAAAGCTCGGAAGCTTTATAGCCCGCATCCTCAATGGTATGCCAGGCTTCTTCAAGCATTACCCGTTGCTGCGGGTCCATCAACTCAGCTTCTTTTCGGGAAATATGAAAGAACTCCGCATCGAATCTTTGGATGTCATCCAGAAACCCGCCCCATTTGGAGTTAGTCCTGTTCTCATCTCCCTGCGGATCACCCTCATATGCAGTCCAGTCCCAGCGGTTCTGCGGGACCTGTGTAATTAAATCATCATTCTGAATCAGATGCTCCCAGAACTCCCCAGCAGTGTTGGATGCCGGGAAGCGGCAGCTCAAGCCAATGATCGCTACATCCCGGCCTGCAACAGCTGGCTTCTTGTCAGTTAGCTCAGGCTCGCTAACCGGAATGGACGAGCCTGCTTGTGGGCTGTGCTTCATTAGATATTGAGCAAGTGAGGAAAGCACGGGATATTCAAACAATAACGAAGCTTTGATATCTTGGTTGACAACATGGCTGATCTCATAGGCAAACTCACCTAACATTTCGGAATCAGCCCCATAGGCACGGATATCCACGTCCGTTCCGGCAGAAGAGGCTTCAAGTCCGGCAATCCTGCTGAATATTTCTACCAGCCTTTGCTGCAGGGCGGCTCCAGATGCAGCTTGCTCTTGACGATATACCGGTTGTACGGCATTCCCGGCCTTTAGCAGTGTGTTCATTCCATTCCGGTGGGTCTTCTGCTCAAAGGGATAACCCGGAAGCTGCGGAACTGTATGAAACGTATCCTGCGGATAGATCAGCTGCCAGCGGATATCAACCTTGTCCATCCATAAATCCAGCAGGAGACGGTTGAATTCAATGGCAGGCTCATAAGCCGCAGGTGCTTCACTGCTTGAGCTTCCCCACCGAAAAATCCTCATGTCCTCATTATCAAAGCTCCGGAATTCTTGGCGGACAGCCTGCTGTATCCATTCCTGAGGAAGACGGATACCCATCACTTCATCATTAAACTGCCGGATAATAGTCTGGGTGCTGTGATCATAAAATGGAATCTGTGGCGTTTGAAGGCTGAAATTCCAATTCTGTTTACGGTCATCCAGAGCTTGCAATGCATTGTCTAACGTAATGGCCCCGCTGATTACCAGCGCTACCCATACCCCTGAACCCGTTCCGGTTACCACATCCGGTGTGAATCCCAGCTCCAGCAGTGTGGTTGCACAGCAATAGTTGACGATAAAAGCTTGCAGCTCGCTATTCTTGTCCCATGAATGCCCAAATAAGACCTTCCGTAGCCCCTGTAAAGGTCCGTGGCCAGTTTGCCTATGCTTGTTATCGCTTAAGATTGACTTTAACAGCCGGTTCTCTTCAATCCACTGTCTAAAATCACTATCATTCATCCGATCCAATTCAGCGATGTTCAACATACGCGGTCTGGAACCGGCATTCTGCTGCTCATTCACAGGGGCGGCTAAAGACTTTTTCAGCTCTTCCTTGCTGTGGATAACCGAGCCGAAGCGGAAATCGAATTGTTCTCTCGTTGTTAGCAGTATTCGGCAACAATCCTGAAGGGCAATCTCCGAAAAATTTTCACGATCAGCAAACGTCCTCCATGTGCTCTTTAGTTCCTCCAGCGCATTCATCGACCGGCAGGAAAGTGCAAAAATATGAGACTGTCCTGCCTGTTCAGCATTCTTCTTCAATGTAGATGACATCGGAATGTATTCCTCCAATAATACATAGGCGTTGACCCCTCCCATGCTGTATGAATTAATGCCTGCCCGTAAATGCGAATATCCTTGCTCCGGAGCCCATTCCTTCATGGAATCCGCAAATTCAAAGGGACTTTTCTCTATATCAATGGTCTGGTTCGGATGGTTGAAATGGGGCAGGGCGAGCAGTTGCTTATGTTTCATCATTAGCATGATTTTGATAATGCCCGCGATACCCGAAGCAGCCTCAGTATGTCCGATAATTGGTTTTAAGGAGCCGATCCGGCAAAAGCGGATCTTCGCTGTATTATTACGGTAAAAATTAGTTAGGGATGCTATTTCCGTAGTGTCTCCGGCATAAGTGCCGGTACCGTGCGCTTCCACGTAATTAACAGACTCGGGCAGGAAACCGGACTGCTGATGTGCCTTCTGCATCGCTTGCTGCTGCGCTTCGGCACTTGGCACCAGAATAGAGCGTGTACTTCCCCCGTGAGTCACTGCCGAGCCTTTAATCACTCCATAGATATGATTTCTATTCTGTACGGCTGCATCCAAGCGGCGCAACAGCAATACACCCACACCCTCGGCAGGAACATAGCCGTTAGCATCCTCCTGAAAGGATCTGCATTTCCCATCGGGACTTAGCAAACCCATTTTTGAAAAAGAAACATACTTTAACGGGTCCAGATTTAAATTAGCCGCACTAACGAACGCATAATCACATTCTCCCTTTTCCAAAGAAGAGGCCGCCAAATGCAGCGCGGCCAACGAGGACGAACAAGCGGCATTGACCGGCAAGCTCATTCCCTTCAAATCGTAAAAATATGAAATCCGGTTGGCCAGGAAACTCTCATAGCTGCCTGTAGTTCTGTATCTGTCATCCCCTTCGGCAAAAGTGGGCTGTGCTGCAAAATCGGTGGCCATCGTTCCGACATAGACAGCTGTAATACCGTTTTGCAGCTGCGAAAGCGTTACACCGGCATCCTCCATACAATGCCAGGTTTCCTGCAGCAAAAGACGCTGCTGCGGGTCCATCGCGGCCGCTTCTTTTGGCGAAACATTAAAAAAAAGATGATCGAAATTGTAGATATCCTCAATCATCCCGCTCCATTTGCTGTTGCTTTTTCCAGTCTGCATTTTGTCCGGGTGATAATATAGATCCTGTGACCAGCGGTCTGCTGGAATTTCCTGAATATAACGTTCTCCCGTTGTTAAATTATCCCACAGCTGCTCATAATTTTCGGCTCCGGGGAAACGTCCTGCCATACCAATAATCGCAATCCCCGGTTCTTTTTGCTCACCATTATCCGTAAAGCGCATCGTATTCCCCCTATCCCTTTGAGTTAAACAATCTCGATATAATCGGGACCCGTTTCTGGCGCTTAAGCATCAGATCTGTGATGTTCTGGTAACACATTTGCAGCCCGGGATACAGGGTCGAGATCAGCGAAAACAACAGGATAATTGCAAAGGAAAAGACAACGTCCCCAATCTTCATGAATGGGAAGAAGCTCTCTCCGCCAAGCACAAAACTTACAACCCCTGGTCCTACGTAGATCCCGGCATTGGAGAAATAAAGGACCAGTACGAATGACAGAACGAATGCAATCAGCAAGGAGATCAGCGATAAAAAGAACAGTTCATAGAACACAATCAGATAGGTTTGCAAACGGCTGTATCCGATGGCTCTCATGCTCCCGAATTCCTTTAAACGTTCGGATATGTTCATCTTGATCGTGGTATATACACCTGCGGCAATGACACACAGGAAGAAAATGAAGAAGATATTGAAAAAGAGCTTCATAATTTTGGAGGTGTTCGTATAAAATTCTGAAGCCAGGGAATAAGACTCCGCACGAAGCACCGGGCTCTCCTGCAACAGATCGGCATCCAAAGCAGATGAGAAGACTCCTGATTTAGCATCGTTCTTAAGATACAACCTGCCGATATCGAAATATTCCGGCTCTATAGCCAGCAATTCTCTTAAATAGCTGTCCGACATATATGCATAAATATTATTGTAACCGGCCCCATTGGCGTAGGCTCCGGCTACTCTGAAATTTGCGCTTTTGGCCTCACCCTCCGCCGAAGTGTAATCTATGGCAATGGTATCTCCCACCTTAAGGTTGTTATCCACCAGCTTTTCTTTGCTGAGATAAAGATCATTTTCCTGCTTGAATTCGAATGTACCGCTGTCTGTTTCCACCGTCTTCGTATCACTGAAGAATTGTCCGCTTGCTTCGGTAATCCCATACAGCATTACATAATCCATGGAGCTGCCTTCCGTAATATAAGCATTGCGATGAAGCGTAGGATAAAAAGCCTTGATCTCATCTTCATGCTGCTGTAAGTAAGTATCCAGTCTACGCAGAGCTACTTTATTCTCAGCATCTTTTTGCAGATCATAGGTCTTGCCATTCTCGGAGAATTTCCCGGCGTCACTGCCGCTGATCTTGTACTGCTCTTCCCATTCCACTGCCACATGTCCGGACTGGATGTTCATATATCCCTTCAACACCTGCTGCTGAACCCCGTTCATGGTGGATGCACTAAGCAGGATGAACAAGCAGGAAATAAGAATGGCTGCTCCGATCATTGCCGACCTTTTCTTGTGGGCAAATATATTGCGTAACGCGATTTTTATCAGCACCATTACAGTTCCTCCCAAAAGTTTGTCAGCATCTGCTTCATTCTTCCTTTAAGGCTTCAACAGGCTTGAGTGATGATATTCGGAATGAAGGGATGAGCGATGATAGCAGTCCAATTCCCAGCATGATGCCTATGATCGGAAGAACCTGTATCGCATGATATTGGATAAAGAATTCAGTTCCCATGATATAGGCTAAAGGAGGCATCGTGTGGATGGCAATATGGGATATTGCAACTACAATACCACTGCCAACGACAAATCCGGCCAGATTGGAAAATAGGCAGATCAGCAAAATTTCAGCGATGAAGATCAGGATGATATTGTTTCTACTAAAGCCGATAGCCCTTAAGGTGCCAATCTCCTGACGTCTTTCCATGGCAATCATCAGGATTAAATTCATCAGCAGGATGCAGGTAATGAACAGAAGGATGAATATGAAGGCGAAGAACAATGCTTTATACAGGGTTACTCCACCCATAATAAAACCGCCCATGTCTTTCCATGCCGAGACCTTAACATCACTTGCTGTTATACCCAGACCATGTAATTTATTCTGCAGTTGGCTGGTGTCGCCCGCTTTCGGGTTTGCTCGGTCATACACAATAATTTCCGAGACTTCACCGTGTTCAAAACCAATAAAATGCTGCGCACTGGAGAGTTGTGTATAGGCAGCCGAATAGCCAAACATACTGAGCATTTCAAAGTCTCCGATGCCAACAACCTTTAACTTTCCGTCCGGCGCCGGAGGATCCAGCTTCATAGAATAAACTTCAATGCTGTCTCCTACCTTAACTCCAAGCTTGGTTGCCTGGGTCGTGGTCAAAAGCGTTTCTCCTTCGGCGCTGCCATCAAGATAACGTCCGTCCGTCAATTTAAAGGCTTGCTTATACTCCGGGAAATCCTGATCCAATCCGACCAATGTGACCGGGTATTTCACCCCATTGGCGGTTAAAATGGTGCTGAAGCGAACCCGCCGGACCGCTAGCTCGTCTTCACTCCCAATTTCGGACACAATCTGCTTGGATTGCGCATCCTCCATAAAGCTCTTGCTGTCAGCCTGATGCTTTAGCGTTACCATATCCACGTCCGTTGCACTAGCCGGCCTAATCTGCAGATTGCCCGTTACCGCCTGGATGATCTTATCCTCCATTCCGCTCCGCATAGTGCTTACGAAAGAGCTGAATACGATATACAGGATGGTCGCGAACATCACAAAAAAACCGATCATCAAAGAGCGGCCCTTATTCTGGAACATATTCCTAAAAGAGATCCGAAACATATTCAGTCTCCCTTCCCGCCGATAATTACGCCGTCTTCAATGTGGAGTACCTTATCCGCTCGCTCCATGATTTTGGGATCATGGGTGGAGAATACAAAGGTGGTGTTCTCTGAACTGCGAATATGCTTCATCAGATCGATAATTTCAATCGCTGTCTTGGAATCGAGATTGGCTGTCGGTTCATCCGCCAGCACTAGCTGCGGTTTCGTCACGAGCGCTCTGGCGACCGCAACACGCTGCCGTTGACCACCTGACAACTCTGAAGGCTTTCTTTGGGCAAAGTCTTGCAGGCCTACGGCTTCTATGAAATGATTCACTCTTTTTTTACGCTCTGCGGTACTAACTTCCTTCATAATCAGCAGCGGCAGCTCCACATTCTCATATACATTCAGGACTGGAATCAGATTAAAGCTTTGAAAGATGAAGCCGATGGTTCGTAGCCGCAGCTGGTCCAGCTGGCGTTCGGTCATGATATTAACCTGTGTGCCGCCAATCCATATCTCCCCGCTGGTAGGTCGGTCCAGACACCCAATCAGATTCAACAACGTTGATTTCCCGCTGCCGGAGGCTCCGGCTATGGTTGAGAAATCCCCTTTGTCTATTTGTAGATTGATACCTCTTAAAGCTCTGATATCTGTCTCACCCAAGCGGTAATCCTTGGTCACATTTTTAATTACAATCAATTCGCAGCCCCCTCACACAACTATTCCCACGGAAACTTCTTGTAGAGCAGATAGTTTCGAATGTCTTCTTTAATTCTCGGGTCTGACACCAGGCTGTTCGTTCTTTCTATAGCCATTTCTTCCATCTCATCGTCAATCAACCATAGCTTGCGGAAATAGGCTTTCATGTTCATTACCGTTTCTGACTTTAGTCGCAGCAATCTTTGGCTGAACTGGTGGATACTCTCGGACGGAGAATCATGAATTTCGTCGATGAGATTCATAGATAAGGCTGCTTCTGCGTTAACCGGCAATGTGGTTAAAGACATCATATAAGCCTTCTGATAACCGGTTCTGCGCATAATATAGGGCACCGCCATCGAAGGCAGCAGTCCCCATAACGCTTCGGAAAGAGCGAATCTGGATCTGGAAGTCGCAATGACCAGGTCAGAGGCGGCCATCATTCCTAGACCGCCGGCAATGGCTTCACCATCCACTACAGAGATAATTACTTTGGGATATAACGAAATACGTTTCAATGTATGCATGTACAACGTACTCAATTCCAATGTAATTTCATCGTCTGCCCCAGCAGAGCTTTCAGTGGCTTCGGCAAAATCCATCCCTGTGCAAAAATAACCCGGCTGTCCCTGCAAAACAATAATCTTGCAAGGATCGCCTTCCAGCTCATCCAGCAGCATGTTTAATTCGAGCAGCAGTTCCCTATTAATACTATTCCGGGCGGCTCTCCTGTTCAAAGTAATCTGGGTTCCATAGCTCATCGATTCAACTAATACGGTATTCAATGTCATTATCTGCACTCCCCGGTCTGCCTAGCTAAAGCGGTATTCACGGTGGAATTCCGTGACTTTATCCAGCACCAGCAAATTCCTGCCTGCAAAGAAATGATCATACATTGCGGAGAACTGGGCTACATTGACTGTTTTGTTCTGAACCCCGAAAATCCATTCCAGATTCAAATCCAACAGAGTATCATATTCATTCATGTTCAGCGGATAACGTCTGGACAGCTGCTGCTGGATGTTCATTTGCTTGATCTTGTGCTGGGAGTCCGGCGTTACTATCCCACTGTAAAATTCCGAAGAGCAGCCCGAACCATATGAGAATATGCCCACGCGCTTCACATCATTAATATCCCCATTGTCCAGCAGGCTGCATAAAGCCATGTACACAGTAGCAGAGTAGATATTCCCTACCTGTACGCAATGCTGGAGAGAGGGACTTACACGTTTGGAAAAATCTGCTTCAATCAGATCGGGCTTAAGACGGTATAAGTCACGCATCATCTTCCGGTGACCTCCCTTGACCATGCCGGCAAAGGGAGTATGGAATACGAGATAATCGAAGGTTTCACGAAAATCCGCTTCGTCCACTCTCTCTGCATAATGCTTAAAGCTATTCTCCAGACAATCCAGATAGGAGAGCAGTGACAAATCAGGGTCCCCAGTTTCTATTTCCGGCAAGGGTCGGCAGGTATCCATAACCTCATAGCCATAATAGCCGGTTGCACCCCAGTCGAGCTCCAGGATGTCTGGCTTGTCGCTGATGAGCATCGCTACTGCGCCCACCGCTTGCGACACCTCTGCATAGGTTTTCTTAGCCGCTGCACGGGCTACATCACTTGCAATTACAAGAGCTTTGGCACCTGGAGAGACACCTGAAGCTACAAAACATGCTGCCATATGCAGAGCCGCTGTTCCTCCATAACAGGCTTGCTTCAGCTCAAATAAGCGGCAGTTTCGATTCAGGCCCAAATAATCATGGATATAGGTGCTCAGCGACTTGCCGAAATCAAGACCGGACTCACTGGCAGTAATGACCAGTTCGATCCGGTCTTTTTCCTCCGGTGATAATTGATCAATAATGGGCTTAGCTGCGTTTACAGCGTTGGTAACCGTATCTTCACAGGGAAGTCCCATCGATTTATTGTCCATCATTAGATTATTAAAGCGCTCCATGTCCAAACCTCTTGCTTCAAAAATGGTGCTCACAGGTATGTAAGCAGGTCCGGCATATAAATTTATGGACTCAATCCCTACGTTCATGTAT
Organism: Paenibacillus monticola; assembly: GCF_009664975.1. Classification (GTDB taxonomy): domain Bacteria; phylum Bacillota; class Bacilli; order Paenibacillales; family Paenibacillaceae; genus Paenibacillus_AQ; species Paenibacillus_AQ monticola. The sequence goes on along the minus strand of NZ_WJXB01000001.1, from coordinate 538,649 downwards.
TTTATCCCCTCGTAAATAGAATGCTGGAGTTTACTCCGCCAAAACCAAATGAATTACTAAGTGCATCCTCTACTTGATACCGCTCGGCCACCTTACCTGTGAAGCGGAAGCGCTCATCGATCGGCTGATCCAGGTTTATATTCGGATGCAGGAATCCTTGAACCATCTGCTGTACTGTCGCTATGGCCTCGATAATGCCCGCGGAATACAGGCAGTGCCCTGTCATACATTTGGTTGAATTCAACCAGATCCGCGATGTTTCTTCTTGGAACACCTGCCGGATGGCAGCTAATTCCGTGCGGTCGCCCAGAGGTGTCGACGTACCATGCGTATTGATATATTGTATTTCTTTAATAGATTTGTGGGCCTGCTGCATACAACGCTCCATGACATGAGCTTCCCCATCCGTACTTGGATCGGATGAACGATTTCCATCCAGCTGCGAGGCTGTACCAGCAATTTCCGCCCATAGAGTAACGCCCCTCTTCTCCGCATGTTTCCTGGACTCCAGCAGGAGACAACCGCTGGCTTGACCATAAATAAAACCTTCGTGCAAATGGTCAAAAGGGCGGCTTGCCGCCGCCGGATTCTCCGCGAAGCTGCTGCCACCCAATGCCCCCATATTTAAATACCCATACAATTCCATTGGCGATAGATCCGCCATAGGACCTACCACCAGACAGGCATCAACGTATCCGTGCCGAATCAACCGCTCTGCCTGAATAATCGCTATATTCCCACTTGCCGAAGCTCCGCCGACCGTAAAACCTTCGCCTTGAATCCCGAATATTTCGCTGAGGACACCGACATAATGGGTATCCATCTGCTGCAGGACAAAGCTTGGTGAAGTATACTCTGGTGACTGACGAAATTTATCTGTATTGTCATACAGCATTGCGGTAGTTAGATTGCTGCCGGCAACGATTAGACCTATCCGCCTCGGCTCCATTTCCTTCTGCTGCAATTCTGCCATCCTCCAGGCTTCCAGCGCAGCGATGATGGTTGTCTTCATCGACTTGCTCAAGCGATTAAAACCTTTTTTGGCTCGTGAGACATGACTGCTGCCTTCCGGTTCATCGGAGGTGAAGTTCAAACTGGACTCATCCAATAGAGCCCCAACTTGAACCGGGAAATCAGGCAGTGCGGGCAAGAGAAGCTTTCCCACACCGCTGTTTCCTTGCTTTAATGATTGCGTGAAATCTTCAATGCCACACCCGATTGAACTAACAATCCCCATTCCGGTTACCGCAACCCTGTCTCCACCAATAACAGGGTTCACTGAACTGCAACCTTCTTCTGGAGGAGGAATTCTGCCAAATCATGAATGCTTCGGGTCTGGGCCATCTCAACAAGCGGCACTTTAATCTCCAATTTCTCCATGACCGTCAGAATGATATCCATTCGGTCCAATGAATTGGCACCCAGATCTTTAAGATACTGATCATGCCGGATACTGTTGATGTCAAGATCATCCAAGGTTTCTGTAATGCAGCCCTTCAGTAATTCCAATACGTATTCCTTATTCATAGGTTTACCCTCCGTTTAATTAAATTTTTGAAAAAACTTTTTCATAACTGTCCGTATTTCTCCACGAAAGACGCTCATTCAGCAGTCCAGCCGCATCTGTCATAATCTTCTCGCCAATAGTCCAGGCATGCCGCTCATGCCAATCCTCCAAAGGGGTTCCCTTCACCCAATGATTGAAGGCGCCCAGCGCAGAGCTACTATAGATTTGAAAATCGACCTTCCGGTCTTTGACCCCGCTTAAAGCCAATTGATAGCTGCTGCTCAAATACGAACGGAATAGCAGAGCCATCTTAACCTTAGGATTTTGTTCGGCTTTGGCAATTTCGTCCTGACCCAGCTGCAGCTTCAAATCATGATAAGCCACGGAGAAGCTTTTCTTGAAGTACTTATCTTCCAGTTGTGATCTTAAGGAATCTCCGATCTCCTCTAGAGCGTTGAATTGCCGATAAGTCTCATACAGCTTGTTCCCCCGGACAGGAAAGAACACCCCTTTCTTGACAACTTGCACTTTGGCCCCCATCTCAAACATATGCTCCGAAGGGGCGTACCCGGTGTCCTGCACACTAATTTGCTGCAAGATATCTTTGACCATTTCACTCGTATTGGCTTCTACCGTACATTGATTAATCGATCCCGTTACAATGAAATCGGCACCGAGTACAAAGGCCGCGGCCGCGGCTTCAGGCGTCCCTAAGCCTCCACCGAGTCCGACTCTTACTCTCTTGGTGTAAGCAAATTTGCGCTGCGCTTCCCCGGCCAGCTTCAAGATTAGCGGAAATATAGCTAAGGCCGTCCCCTGGTCGGTATATCCTCCGCAATCGCCAAGTACACATAGATCATCAATCATGGGGATCTCCTGCGACAACCGTGCTTCCTCGGAGCTAATCCATTTCTCCTCCAGCAGCTTATCTACCACGCTCCTCGGAGGAGGGCTAAGATAGATCTCTGCGATCTCGGGCCGGGAAGCCTTTAACAGAATCCTCCGGGCCGGAATAACCCGACCTGAGGAATCTTTTCTCAGGCCTTGAACCCTGAATTTAACCAACGCGGCAGTTAAACTGATGTAGCTGGAAGCTTCAATATTGTGAACGCCTTGGCGGATCAGCAGTTCCAGTAGTTGCTCTTCACGTCTCGGGTTGCTGTATTCATACATCACATTGACGGCAAACGGATGCTCACCCCCCAGCTCTTGTCTCAAGTAATCAAGCGAGGCAGTAATCTCATCCATTTTCAGCCCTTCCGTACCGAGACAGCTCATCATACCTTGCTTGCTCAAGGCCGCCACGAACTCCTTGGAAGCAATACCCCGGCCCATGGCTCCAACCCAATAAGCGTATTTCAAGTTGTAATCCTCTTTAAATTCCGCACTACCCAGCTGTTCTGCTTGCAAAGCTTGTGCAATTACAGGCCGCGAAGCAAGCACACGACTGCCGGTCTGCATCGGTTGAGGATCAGCTTGGGTTTGGGGTTGGGTCTCAACTTCAGACTCATATCGACTGGTTGTCTTCTCCGGTTCAACCAAAACAAGCGGCTCCGACTCGCGCTGAATTGTCTTCACAAGCCCATCCAGCACATGGCCCGGGCCGACCTGTCTATACTCCATCTCTCCTTTCCCCATCAGATAGCGGATGCTCTCCGTCCACTTTACCGAGCTTGTAATCTGAGCAGCCAGAATCTTTCTGACAGATTCTTCGGCATACGGTCTGGCGAGAACATTAGAAATGACAGGGATCTTAAGCGGAGACAGCGTAAATCCACCCAGAAAATTTTCGAATTCTTGTCTTACCGACTCCATATACCGGGAGTGAAACGCTCCGCTCACAGCCAAAACGACATAATTATAAGCGCCTGCGCCTTCAAACGCCTCTTTAGCCTGCTCGATATCATTTTGAGGGCCAGAGATCACAATTTGCGTGGGTGTGTTCAGATTGGCTATATCAATCTGCCTGAATCTCTCATCCTGCAAAATAGCCCGGATCGCCTCTTCTTCAAGACCCAATACAGCAGCCATACCTCCGCCGGAGACGGTACTCATCAGCTCCCCTCTCTTTTGAACAAGCTTGAGCCCAGTGGCAAAATCAAAGGCTTCCGCTGCGAACAATGCATTGTACTCTCCCAAGCTGTGGCCCGCGAGATTGTCAGGTTTAATCCCCGTCTCTCTTAGCACTTGCAGGTAGCTCAAAGCATTCACGACATACAGTGCCGGCTGAGTATACTGAGTAAGTCCCAATTTCCGCTCCGGGTCTTCCAAACATAGCTGCCTTAGAGAATAGCCCAGAATGTCATCCGCGGCCTCAACATATTCTTTGAAGCTCTCAAACAATTCCTCTCCCATCCCCCTGTACTGAGAGCCTTGACCGGGGAAAAGATACGTTGTCATACAGTCACCTCTTCATCTAATTTTTGGATAACATCAACGTCTGCTTGAGATTCTCTATGTTGTTAAATTCAGCTCGGCCGTACGGTGTCAATACCATATGCTGCTGCGACATTGAATCCTGTGCCAGGTTGTACTTGACCATTGTAGCGAGTGTGCCGGAAGGGCCTACATCGATGTACAAGTGGGGAGCGGACTGCTCCATTCCCGATAGGGCATTGCGAAACAGGATTGGATATCTGATTACATTCCAAAAGTAAGCTTCCGGCAGCCGAGAGATTTCTTTTCCATACAAGCTGGATATAAAAGAAATCTGAGGAGCCTGGAAGTTCATAGAATTCAAATACGTTTTGTATCTGGACCCTATCCCGCTCAGCATCGGAGAATGAAAGGCATACCGTACCGGCAGCTTAACAGAGAGGATATGTTGTTCATCCAAATCATGCGCCACTTTCTCCAGATCGCCTGTACTGCCCGAAATGACAAAATGCATATTATAGTTTTCTGAAACTAAACTGCATTTTTCATAAATAGACGGCACTTGGCTGAAAATCGCGGGATTACCCAGAATGGCCAGCATCCCTCCCTGTTCACAGTTCTCTTCGATATATCGTACTTGAGTAACAAGCATATCCACTGCCTGATCTGCTGTTATAATTCCTGCTACTGCCGCCGCCGCGAACTCTCCTAAGCTTGTTCCCAGTACATAGTCTGGAATGATACCCTCATTCATCAAGGTGCTAGCAAGGGAATATTCCACCATAAATATGGACAAATGGGTTACTGGTAAATGATCAAATGTTTCCGTTGCCTTCCGGCCAACATGGTACAGTTCGTACAGTGGACTGATACCCAGTTGCTGCTGAACCCGTTCATCCAGCCTGTTCATATAGCCTTTGAATGTAGAATTCCCCTGAAATAAACTGCTGCCCATCTGATAATATTGGGAGCCTTGACCTGAGAACAGAAATACGGTGGACGGTTTCACAGTTTCCTCTCCAATCTGCTGCCTGCTTATTTAAAGCTGAAGATGTTTTTCTGATTTGCCCGCATGCGGAAATCCACAAAATGGTTTTTCTTATAAATCTGAAAATAAATATTGTCTTCTTTGAGACTGCCGAGGGTATGCCCCGTGCTTTTGCCAAACGAATGTCCCGGGTATACTTTCACGTTGTCAGGCACATAGCTTTTAATCATCTGAATGCTCTCATACATATCGGATGGTGAACCTCCAGGGCAATTGCAGATGCCGCAGCCTTCAGTAAATACCGTATCCCCGGAAAACATGCTGTCTGCCAGCAGATAGCATGTGCTACCCGCCGTATGTCCTGGAGTTACAAGACATTCTATAACGGTATTTCCGATTCTAATGCGGTCCAAGTGCTTGAACCCGGTAAGATTGGGACTTTGATAGTGATAGTAATCCATTTCAATTTCCGACATATATATCCTGGGCTGATACAAATTTAATAAAGGCGGGACAAGATTTACATGATCTTCATGAGAATGCGTTAATAAAATAGCGGTTACTTCAACGTTCAAGCTCTTTAGCAAGTCCGTGTATTTCCTGATTTCCCAAGCAGGATCTACAATAGCCGCATATCTGGTTGCCAGGTCTACAATAACGTAGCCATAGTTAAGAAAATGAAAATAACCCGTCTTGAGCTCATGAATCTCGTAGCTAGCATTCAAAAAAATCCCCCCTTTCTTTAATTACCGTTAACTTTTTCATCCTTCCAACCTGTCAATGAATACTCACAATCTCTTTTAAAAGGAAATGCTATAGAAAAGATAAAGTTATTGTAGTGGTGTGAGATCACTCGAAAATGTGGGAAATGACTAAAGCTTATTTCATAACCACCGCCTACCAGAGTAATCTGATTAACTTCCAATATTTCAAAGTCCAAAGTAAATCCGGTCCGTATAGCCTTCGACAACGCTTCCTTGGCTGTCCACAATAGGGTCAAACTGACCTCCTTTGCTATAGGCAGCAGAGCAAGCAGCTCTTGTTCACTCACCGAAGTAGTCATGTGCAGAAATCTCGAATTGTCAGCATCGATAACTTCAATATCTACTCCGGTCGGACAATCCTCATAAAAAGAAATGGCAGCTCCCAGTAAGCCTGAATGGCTTATCGAGACCTGCACACCTCTCTCCAGCGGATGGCCGATGATTACCGGTTGTCCGAAGAATCCGTTGTCTATTCTGATATATTTCAGATCAATCTCTGTTTCCAGCGAGGATATTGCATATTTAGCTGCAAACCTGCCAATGAGATAACTTTGCGCCTTTTTGGGAAAAATGAGCTGCCGATAATAGTTGAGTTCCTGAGGATGCAATGTACTCTCTGCGGCCTTGAAAGAACGTTCTGTAAAATCTGCGATCACTAAGCAAGCACTATATGAACAGTTATCCAGCCTTATCAGTAATCTCTGAACAAGGCAACATGTAAAAAGAGCTTCATTTGTCAGGCCTTTCACTCCTCCAAATATGAGAAATTAATCTTTTAATATTTAAATGTAATTATTTTACATATTTTTCGGCAGTTCACCACCATCCCTACCCGAAATGCAGGCCGCTAAGTCGAATATATATTTTAAAACTGTGCTAACGTGCCGAAACAGCGTTTAGTCAATTTTAAAATTTGGGATAATTATATATAAATAATCATTTTTCCCTAAATATTCATTAAATTCTATATATACTTATATATTAAATATTTTAAGTGTTTTCCATTATGATATTAATCACATTTTTTGGGATTTGTGTTTATTATTATGTTAGTGATTTCAAAAACATAATAGCATAGTTTTCTCGAACATATTGTAATGTTTTGTAAAATTAGTGATTTCACCACTTAATTCACAGTTGATATTTGATAAATATTTCACTGAAACTCTATAATTCTTTTAATAAAATTCATGTATTATATACTCATAATCATCCCCCTTATCTATTACACACCAATTATCACACACAGCAATCGCACCCGTGATCCTCCTCTAGCCTTTAACTCATGCTATTTAGTGTTCGATTGACTTAAAACTGCTTCAAAGTTCACTATAAAATTATGAGGTGTTGAGAATGGTTAATTGGTATGCCTTGTTCGTCGAGAGTGGTAAAGAAGATCTGGTCCAGAAGCATCTGCATTTGAAATTTGATCAATATACATTGCGGACACTAGTGCCCAAAAGAAAAATACCTGAGAAGCAACAAGGTATGGTTAAGCATGTGTTTAAAAAAATGTTTCCGGGGTATATTTTTATTCAAACGGAAATGAACAGTGTCATCTATAATGACATTAAAAGCACACCGCGGATATACAAGCTGGTCAACATTGGGAATGTTTATGAAAGTAAAGAAATCCATTTCTCAAGTATTGATCTGGAAGAAATGGATGTAATCTTAAAGTTGGTCGGACCTGAAGGTTGTATTGATTACTCCACTGTCCACATCGATAAGAACTCCAAGGTCACGGTTATTTCAGGCCCTCTAAAGGGTTTGGAAGGTATTATCAAAAAAATTGACCGACATAAGAACAGAGCGAAAATCGTAATTAACTTACTGCAGCAGAATCTGACCGTTGATGTAGGCATAGAAGTTCTCCGTGAACTATAGAATTCCACAAGAAGAAACGGATGCCGTCCTTTACATGGACGGCACCCGTTTCTTCGAGAAATAGAAGGATCATTTATTGTGTGGAACTGAATGGCTACGCTTAAGTGGAGATGGAGGAAGCTGCGGACCATTGTCCGTTCTGCCATATCATCCTTATTACGATTACGGTACCGTGAGCCGGTGCAGCCGTATTATGGAACGTAACAGCAGGTAATGTCTGCGCCAGTAAACCCCTAATCACACCGCCATGTGTCACGATAAGCGCTCGCCGAAACGGAAGCTTGGCAGCAGAAGCATATCTACCGTTCTCAGCTGCCTGTCCCAAATCGGATAAAAAACTCCCCAGCCGTGCTTCGAACTGCCTCCACGACTCTCCACCCGGCGGTGTAACCGCGGCTGGAGAGTCGATCCAGCTACGATACTGCTCATTGTCCTTTAATTGCTCATAGGTACAACCTTCCCAATCCCCGAAGTTCATTTCGCGCAGCCGGTTATCGTAGATAGTGGATTGCTCTAATGAAGGAGCAATGTAAGCCAAGGTCTCCCGGCATCTTAGCAAATCGCTGCAGAACACACGCCAAAATTCTCCAGTTAGCTGGAGCTGCTCTTTAAGTGCTGATAGTTCATCCAATGCAGACGGAAGGATCGGAAGATCGGTATGACCGAGATAACGGTGTTCTGCATTCCATTTCGTCAGCCCGTGGCGAATAAGTACCAACTCAAGCTCTATCTGTGGTATCTCTATTGGAGGTATCATTCTTTCATTCAACCCCCAATCCAGAACCATGCCACCACTGCGCAGAGGCAGACAAATATTGAAGAGCAGAGCAGCATCAGCCGGGAGGTGCGGATAATATCCTCCGGCTCCAAGGGCCGCAGCGGCTCGCCCATGTACGCCCGAAAAGAAGCAACGCCGTGATACACGTTCTCGCCTCCTAGTCTAATGCCCAGTGCTCCGGCAACGGCAGATTCCGGATAACCGCTGTTAGGGCTGGGATGACGGTGGGCATCGCGGCGAACCGTACGCAGGCTTCTCCGCCAGTCCAGCTGCAGCAGACAAGCGCATAGGGCCAGCAGCAGCGCTGCGATTCGCGCCGGAATTAGGTTCGCGACATCATCCAGCCGCGCAGATGCCCAGCCGAGATCGCGGTACTTCTCATTTTTGTAGCCAACCATGGAATCTAGTGTATTGACTGCACGATAGGCCATAGCTAGTGGCGCCCCGCCAAGCAGCGCATAAAAGAGTGGAGAAATGATCGCGTCAACGATATTTTCCGCCACCGTCTCCACCGTACCGCGCACAATTTCAGGACTGCTAAGAGTGGTCGTGTCACGCCCTACAATCATACCTAGCGCCCTGCGGGCAGCGGGCAGATCACCTTTATGCAATTCTATGTACACCGCCATACCCGCATCCTTTAATCCTTTGGAGGCAATTGTGGTAGAGATCAGCCAGGCCTCAGCCAACCACACCAGCCAGGGCGAAACCAAAGACAGCAGCCATAATAACACCGCCGTCAGCAGCCAGGCACCACCCACCACGATCAGCGGCAGCAGTATCCCTGCAACCCGCAGACTTTGCGGCCGGGTAAAGAAACGCCGAATCAGCTGTTCTACCGCATGAATTGCCTTTCCCATGCCGATCACAGGATGGGGAAGACGCCGTGGGTCGCCTACGATCCGGTCAATAACATAGGCAGCCAGCAGAATCAAAGAAACTGTCACAGGAGCTCCCCCCTGTGCATCCGCTCACTCTTGCTCATTGGCTGTCCTTCTTTGTCTCAGCAGTATAAAACGCGGACTGCACGGATTGCAGACTGCCCGTCACAGCGCTATATACTAAGCGGCCAATGGCCCCGCCAAGATCGGTTGCTGTTCCAGCATACACATGCTCTGCGCCGTATCGCCCACTCTGGCTCACACCGAGCACCATAGCATCGGTGGTTGTACCCGTAGCCACCAAGCCGTTTTCGGGATCTGTGATTCCGAGATCGGCCAGTGCAGCCGCTTTGGCCTCCGTTGCTGTCATCACGACATTAACCATTGCCGATGGGGTCAGACGGCCGTCAATACCCAGCATGATGTTAATCGTGCCCAGGTGGTAAGCCTTCAGCACGTTGCGCTTCACACCTGCGCGTGCCGCATTCCCCGCAGCAGCGGTGACGCAGCACACTATGCTCGCCGAACCCGTATCCTCTTCCGCGACCGCCGCATGCTCCAGCGGCACTGCCGTCATGAGGCCGGCAACTGCCGATATCGGATAACCCCATTCGTGCAGCTTGTTCTCCATATCTCTTACCGGGTCGCTGCATTCATAATCACGGCTGACAAACAAATTAACCGCCCGTTTCAGGCGGACCATGCCACCACCGTATACTGCACTCGACAAACCATCCACCTCTACCGGAAACTCCAGCAGCAGATGATCTCCCTTCAACTCCAGCGTTAGCCCCGGCCATACCTTTGATTGATAAGGCAATATAGTTTCTATAGGATTAAATGGCATTATTATTGTATCCATTCTGATCGTTGCTCCTTTCAATTTAGCTTAAGCCCATCTACTGCTAATGGGAATCACGCTTCTCTTGGAGATGCTTTTCACTTTGTTACTTTTACTTAAGCAAAATACTGTATGAAATCCAACAAACGTTGTTGTATCTACTCTGCAGTCTTTAAATGTTGGATCAAATCCAGCATTCGCTAGCTGTAAAGTCTCATTTGAGATAAAATGTTGGACTTCATACAGGAATTCAGCTTTATCTTGATTTTTTTGAGAGAGATATTGTAAAAAATACAGGATTTATCCTAAATCTGCTGTTCAGCGCTTGCCGCTTACTTCTCAGTACCTCCCACGCGCACTGGACACAACTTCCGGTCCCGCCGCGAGGATCTTCCCCATCTGCCGCAGCAGAGAGGTACAATCCTCGCGGCCTTTGACCGCAACGCGGATATGCTCCGGCCCAAGGCCCGGATACATCGCACAGTTGCGCACCAGAATACCGCTGCGGCCAAGCCGCGTCTGCAGCTCAGCCGCACGCCACGGCGCAGGCAAGCCGCAGAGCAGGAAATTGGCTTCGCCTGGCGGAACGTCGCAGCCTAGCTGCTGCAACCCCTGCCGCAGCAGCGCGCGCTCTGTGATAATGAGCTCGCGTGTGCGCTGCTCATAGTCTTCACCGCTCCTAAGGCAGGCTTCCCCTGCCAGCAGCGCCAAGCCGTTCACGCTCCAGGTGACCTGCTTGCCGGTCATGGCTGCTGCAAGCTCTGGATGCGCAATGGTAAACCCGAGGCGCAGCCCAGGAATTGCATAGAACTTCGTCATCGAGCGCACCAGCACCGTGTGCCGGTAATGCAACAACTCCGGCAGCAGCGAGTTCCGCTGCACTTGCGGAATAAAATCGATAAAAGCCTCATCCACTGCCAGATAGGTGCCGTAGCTTTCTGCTTTTTGAGCCAATACTCTTAATTCATCCAGTGAATACTGCACGCCGTTAGGATTATTTGGCTGCCCCAGAAACAGTAGTTCCACCTTCTCCAGCAGCCCGGAGATTTCCTCCACGCCTGCCCTGAAGCTCCACTCTCTTGTCCCCTGCACAGATAATACCTGCGCTCCAAATTGCTCCGAGAGCTGACGGTATTCAGAGAAACACGGCTCTACGATGCCAACTGTCCTAGGGGCTATCGCCAGTAACAACAAAGCCATGGATTCAGCTGCACCGTTAGCTACGGTCAGCCAGCTGCTGTCCGTTCCAAGATTCTCAGACAGCAGAGCTTTTAAGCGCCGGTGCCCGGGGTCCGGATATGCAATCACTGCTGGCAGCGCATTCTGCAGCATCTCCAACACGGCGGGCGGAGGCCCAAGTGGGTTGATATTGGCGCTAAAATCGAGAAAAGCGCCGCTCTCGCCCCCATAGAGCTCAGCCGCAGTTAGCACATCGCCGCCATGGCCATATTTTTCAAGCATGCCTACACTCCCTCTAATCATTCTTGTCCTAAATCTCTTAATCAGTTTCTACCAGATATATGTAGTTCAATGCCCCATTATTGCCGCAAGGGCAGAATAACGTCAATGCTAACGCCCATGGCAAGGCTTTCTTTTTTGTGAAAATTCCTCTTTTAGTTTACAATAAATGCTGTATCTAATCATGCTGCAACGGAGGAATTTCACGATGATTTTTATTGATAATACTGGGATTACTGACGCCTCTATTAATTTGGCGATTGAGGAATATGCGCTAAAACATTTGCCTATGGACGATAGCTATCTACTCTTTTATATCAACAGTCCGTCCATCATCATCGGCAAACATCAGAATACTATTGAAGAGATCAATCAGGAGTATGTGAAAGACAATAATATCAAGGTCGTGCGGCGTTTATCCGGCGGCGGGGCCGTATATCATGATCTAGGCAACCTGAACTTTAGCTTCATTACCAAAGACGACGGGCAATCGTTCCATAACTTTCTGAAATTCACTCAGCCGGTCATCGACTATCTGCAAGCCATGGGTGTGAATGCTGAGCTTAGCGGTCGTAATGATCTTCAAGTCGGTGAGCGCAAAATCTCCGGCAACGCCCAGTTCTCCACACGCGGACGCATGTTCAGCCATGGTACGTTGATGTTTGATCTGAACCTGGATGATGTACAAGCATCGCTGAATGTGAATCCGGAGAAATTCAAATCCAAGAGCACCAAATCCGTGCGCAGCCGCGTAGCGAACATCAAAGAATTGCTTGGCACCGACATCACGATTGAGGAGTTCCGCGAAGGGCTATTGCGTTCGATCTTTGACATGGAACCGTCCGAGGTTCCGCAGTACAAGCTGAAACCGGATGATTGGCTGAAAATAGAAGAAATCTCCAAGGAGCACTACCAGAATTGGGAGTGGAACTACGGTTTGTCTCCTAAGAGTAATGTGAAGCATATGCGTAAATTCCCAGCAGGACTAGTAGATATCCGGATGGATATTGAGGATGCACTCATTCAAGAGATCAAAATCTACGGCGATTTCTTCGGAGTCGGTGACGTTGCCGATGTAGAGAATGCGCTGCGCGGCAAACGTTATGCGGAGGTCGAAGTCAGACAAGCATTAGCTGAGCTGGACCTGGGGCATTACTTCGGCCGCATAGAGCCGGAGGACTTCATTGGTTTGATTTTTCTGGAGGAATAGTTTCTTAAGCGACCAGACTGTCACCTAAACAAAAGGCTCTCTACTGCATTATGCAGCGGACAGCCTTTTTTTCTCATACTTAGCGCTATTCCACCTCACGAAATACCCCCACAATGGGCAGCATCATTTCATGCATTCTTTCCCGCAGATTATACTCTCCATTATGCAGACACCAATCGTAGATCAAGCCTCTGGCAACAATAAATAAAAACTCGGTTATATATTCAGGCGACTGGGACGCGGTAATTTCACGTTTCGCTTGGCCTGCACTAATCATTTGGGTTAAAAAAACCTGCATCAGCCTGCCCTCATGAATAAACAGACTGTTGTTGGAATTATACAATTGCTTCATCGTACCAATCCCCGTACTAACGTTAAAATTCGCATAGGAGTCAAAATACTCGACAATTCTCTCCGGCATGGAAGTCTCCGTTAGGTGGGGCATAACCTCTTGTTCAAAATATTCATCGGCTCTGGAGTACAGCTCAATCAGAATATCATTTTTGGATTTAAAATAATTGTAAAAAGACCCGACCGATACGCCTGCCTTACGGCAGATCTGCTCAATCGTAATTTGATCATAGCCATGAAGCTCCATGAGTGAAAGGGATGTCTCATAAATTTTGTTTTTGGTCTGAATGGCCTGTAGCTGTCGGCTTGTTAATTTAGTCATAAGGTTACGCAAACTCTCCTGTCCCCAAAACTTGATACTCTAAATTATTGAAGCTACTGCTTAGAAAGTCAATGTTTTCGCTGTTAAGTGAAATAAATCACAAAATAAATAGAAGACAGAGAATATAATGATCTCATTCGGTGAATGCGTTCACCCAAAATAAAATAGGATAGCTGAAGGAGTTTTTTCTCGATGAATAGCAATCATGAGATTCTTTTTCAACCACTCAAAATCGGCAAGCTGGAAATTAAAAATCGTTTTGCCATGGCCCCGATGGGACCCGGAGGGCTCTGTGACATTGACGGTACGTATAATGAGCGCGGAGTAGAGTATTATGTGGAACGCGCCAAAGGTGGCACCGGACTAATTATGACCGGGGTAACGATGGTCGAGAACGACATTGAGAAATGTGCCTTGCCTTCCATGCCCTGTCCAACCTTGAGCCCGCTTAATTTTGTGAAGACAGGACTGCTGATGACCGAAAGAGTTCATGCTTATGGCGCCAAAATATTTCTGCAATTATCCGCCGGGTTCGGCAGAGTCAGCATTCCTTCTATCGTAGGGAAAACGGCTGTCGCTCCTTCCCCTATTCCCCATAGATGGCTGGACGGCGTGACTTGCCGCGAGCTGACGATCGAAGAAATTCATACCTATATTCGCAAGTTTGCTGAATCCGCAGCCATTGCCAAAAAAGCCGGCTTCGACGGTGTAGAAATCCATGCCGTTCATGAAGGTTATCTGCTTGATCAATTCGCGATTGCCATGTTCAATCAGCGAACCGATGAATACGGCGGTACCCTACGCAATCGTCTCCGCTTCGCAATAGAAATCGTGCAGGCGATCAAGGCGGAATGCGGACAGGATTACCCAGTATCCATTCGCTACAGCATCAAGAGCTTTATTAAGGATTGGCGACAAGGCGGCTTACCTGGCGAGGAATTCACCGAGATGGGCCGCGACATTGAAGAAGGGATCGAAGCCGCCAAAATCCTCGAAGAAGCGGGTTATGATGCTTTTAATGGAGACGTAGGTTCCTATGATTCCTGGTACTGGTCCCACCCTCCAATGTATCAAAAGAAGGGTTTGTACCTTCCCTTCAACGAAATTCTGAAGCAGCATCTGTCTGTGCCGATTATTACGGCGGGCCGAATGGAGAATCCTGATCTGGCCAGTGCGGCCATTCTTAACGGCATGACCGATATGGTCGCTTTAGGAAGACCTTTGCTGGCGGACGCTGATATCCCCAACAAAATAAGAAAAGGACAACTTAGCCAGATTCGTCCTTGTCTATCCTGTCAGGAAGGCTGCATGGGCCGTTTGGCCAAATACGCCTCGATCTCCTGTGCGGTCAATCCTGCCTGCGGCCGGGAAAAGGAATACGGCATTGAGCCTGCCCGTAAGATTAAGAATGTCCTGATTGTGGGTGGAGGCATTTCCGGCTGCGAAGCGGCAAGAGTAGCCGCCATTAGAGGCCATCATGTTACGCTACATGAGAAGAACTACCGTCTCGGCGGCAATGTAATTGCCGGCGGTGTGCCTGACTTCAAAGAAGATGATCATATGCTGATATCATGGTATGAGGAACAATTAAGCGATCTGGGCGTGGATGTCCGGCTGAATAGTGTCGTAACTCGGGATAGCCTGCTTGAGGCTGCTGCGGACGAGATTATTGTCGCTACAGGTTCGACACCAAGAATGCTGGCCATCGGCAATGCGGACAATGTGTATAGCGCCGAAGACGTTCTGTTAGGCAAAAAGGACGCCGGCCAATCAACTGTGATTATCGGCGGAGGGCTCGTTGGCTGTGAAACTGCCTTGTGGCTGGCTGATCAGGGGAAACAGGTTACCCTGGTTGAATTGCAGGATGATATTCTCACCGTTGGCGGCCCACTTTGCCATGCGAATGAAGATATGCTGCGGGATTTAGTCGCCTTCAAAAATATCAATCTGCGGACCAATACCATGGTCAGTGGAAATACCACAGACGGCTTCACCCTCAAATCGGGAGATGCGGAAGAACAGATCACTGCAGATTCGGCAATTGTAGCGATTGGCTACCTGCCGCAGAAGGCTTTGTATGAAGAGGTTTACAAAGACCTGCCAGTGAATGTTCATCTGCTGGGCGATGCTAGACAAGTGCAGAACATTATGTATGCGGTATGGGATGCCTATGAGGTTGCCCGCAACCTGTAGCTTTTGCTTTTGTTTTTGCTTTTGGAGTAGGATCGACTTGGCACTCGATGTGGACGCTCCGCGAACGGACCGTTGTTCCAATCGCTGTGGTCTCCAGATTTTTTTCATTCCCCTTAGCGGTGAAAATCCGGAGACAGCATATGCTTTCGAAGCGAGCTTTCCTACGGAAAGCTTTCGGGCGAACGCTATCGCTTTTCCACAATCGTTCCGTCCTCTCCGCTGCTTTGAGCAGAAAAATTTTCTACAATCCACTAAAAAAACAAACGAGTCAGTCTCCATTAAACCGGAGGCTGACTCGTTTTTATTAGCTTCTACAGCTTTGGAGTGCAAGACGCTGTCTCATTTGCATATCATACTTAGCTTATTTAGAAACAGGTACTGCATCATAATACTCTTCAAGCGTAATCCCTTTATTGCTGATCTCTTGGGCCAGCTCTGTTCCTACGTATCTTATGTGCCAAGGCTCATAGGTGAATCCTGTAATGGTCTGCTTTCCTTCCGGATAGCGGATAATAAACCCGCATTCTGGCGCATGCTCTGCCAGCCATTTCGCTTCCTTCGTACCCGCAAAGCAGGCTTCAGCTGCACAATTTCCGGCAGAATCACTAACGTCTATGGCAAGCCCGGTCTGATGCTCACTGTAACCTGGAACCGCACTGTAGGTTTTCGCCTTCGCTTCCCCATCCCGTTGGACATAACGGTTAAATAATGTGGTCTGGGTCGAAGCAGAACGATAAGCAGATACCCCAGCCAGATAAACACCATCCTTCTCCGCTCCAGCGAACAACTGCTCCAAAGCTGAGGCGGCTTCCTGGCGCATCATTCGTTTCTCTATCATTTCCGTGAAAATAAAACGTACATCCGGATACACCAGGTCAGCTGGTACATAATGGTCTGGCAGCCCAAGCTGTGGGTTCACCAGAACGGCAATGCTCTCGGGGTCAGTATCTACAGAAATTACAGGAGTTGGGGCGGCTGTTACTTTCCCTGTGTTTTCTGTATTGCCAGCGACACTGTCTTCCTTAGTGCAAGCTGTGATGAGGGTCATCAGTAGTAGCGGAAGAAGCCATAGACCAACTGTAATGCGGTAATGCTTATGTTGTAATGCATTCATTAATGATCAACCTACTGCATCTGCGGCAGAGAATATTTTAATGACTTCGCCCGTTGTTGCATTGATATAAACCGCATAGGTGCCAATTTCTGCAAAATCACTTTGATTGATCGGCTGGAGTTCAATAGCCCATACTGAATGATTACCTTTCGAGTTCGCAATGTAGGTTCCTGCTTCATGATAGGTAGCCTCAATTGTGAATTTGCCGAGAATCTCTGGACGTAGGGCATACTTTTCGATTACTTTTTCTTTGGCAGTGCTAAGCGATTGTTCTCTGGTTATTTCATTCACTCCCGGAGTACCCTCATCCCAAATCCCCTCTCTCTGATCTGAGTCTAAGCCCTCCTGTCCATTGGCAATGACTGCTCCGTTCTTAATTCTCTTAATGATCTTCACCGGCTGGTCTTCATTTGCCGGCACTGTATTTGAGCTGTCCTTAGTAATCACCAGCTCGTTGCTGTCATAGTCTTTGGCCATTACATTGGAAGCCAAGAGGCCATTCCCAATGAATACTCCCGAACCTACAGTAAGTGTAATCACACCGCTCAATAACATTTTTGTCGCTTTTTTCATTACATGTCCACTCCTTCTACTAACTGGTATTTGAAAAACAAGCTCATCTTAGCACCGATCATTTCATAAAGTCGTCATCGAGTTGTAAAATATGATTTCCACGGTTGTGCCTATATTCAGGGTTGAAGAAATGTTCATGGTCGCCTGATGCAACAGGCAAATTTGCTCACAAAGCGCTAGTCCGAGTCCGGCTCCGCCATTTTGGCTGGATCTTGCTTTATCAACTCGATAAAAAGGCTCCCTAACTTTCTGTATTTCATCTTCAGCCATTCCTTGTCCATGATCGGATATTTGGAGGACAAATTGCTCATGTTTCACATAAGAAAGCACATCGATACTGCCACCCGGAGAAGACGCACGGATCGCATTCTCCAGTAAATTCAACAGCAGGGATTCCATTAAATGGGCATCAGCCCACAGCACGGTATGCTGCAGAATCTTTTTTATTTCAAGCTTATTTTCGGTGAGTCTATGGGCAAGGGTCGCCTCTACTCGCTCGACAATTTCATCCAATTTGATATTTCCAAAACAGATTTGATCCTTTCTTATCCCGGCCAAATCCAACAATTTCAAACTCATATTCTGCATGCGTTCACTCTGACTGATGATATAGTCCAGTGCTTTAATACGTTCTTCCTCACTATAATTAGCATATTTGAGAAATTCACCGTATCCCATAATAGCTGTGATCGGTGTGCGCATCTCATGAGCAAGATTATCGATAAACCGTTGCTTTTCCGCAGTTGCATTGGATAGCAGTTGAACATGTGTTTCCACCGAACCCGCCATAATATTAAAATTACGGGCGAATTCTCCGATCTCATCTTGACTATTGATCTGCACACGCTGCTGATAATGACCTTTTGCAATTTCACCTGTTGCTTTAGTGAGTGCTCTAAGGGGTCGGGTCAATTTCCAGACCAGCAGGATGATTATGCAAGATAGACAAAGTGCGGCTACTAAACTGATGATCACAAAGTAGTCTGTAATTTGTTTTTTATAATCCATTAATCCCTGTACATCCTTGATATATACAAATTTCAGCTTGGAATAGGGTTCGGCCAGGTAGCTGGCGATAAATAAATAACGAGATTCTCCACTATCCTGTGCGATACGACTCTGTTCTCCGATCCCTATGTTTAACTCAGGTCTTGAGTTCATGGAATTGTTAAAGTTGGAATACACGATTTCATTGTTAATATAAAGCTCCAAGTAGACTTTTTGATTACGATAATAATCGGCATAAGGAATAATATTAGACTTTAAATTGTCTAAATTCAGGGCTGTATAATTTCCAGCAGTGGAAGCTATACTTTGACTCAACGATTTTTTGATAAAAAACTGTTCATTCTGCGCAGCGGAATATTCCGTAGTCTTATTCAGAGCGTAGCTTTTATTAATAAGTACATACGCCACAATATCCATGCCCAGCACAAAAACGATAATAATACTGAGGACCATTTTTTGCCATAGTTTCATTAGCGGACCTCAAGTCGATAGCCGACTTTATAGACGGTTTTGATTCGGTCTTCCAGAGAAAGCTTCTTGCGCAGCTTTTGAATATGAACATCGATCGTCCTGGTTTCGCCCATAAACTCAACACCCCAGACCAGGGATAACAGCTTCTCTCTCGAGAGTGCCAGATTCTGATTCGCAATTAATAGGGTTAGCAGGGAAAACTCTTTGGTCGTTAGATCTACCTGTTCATCATTTAGCAGAACCACATGTTCATCCAGCCGCACTTCCAGCTGTTCGAGCCTGAAAATACTGCTGTGTACCTGATAACGCTTCAAGACCGTTTCGATTCTCGTAATCAGCTCTATTATGGCAAAGGGTTTTACTATGTAGTCATCCGCTCCGGATCGCAGTCCCATGATTTTGTCATCCAACTGATCTTTGGCCGTGAGAAAAATAACAGGAACGCCAAGCGGCGCGATCTCTTTCATTAGCTCAAAACCATCTTTATTCGGCAGCATAACGTCCAATATAATGAGATCAGGCGTAGTAGCTTGAATAGCCGCCATAACTTCATTACCGTCATCTATTTGAGTGGTAGCATGTCCCACAAGCTTTAAATTCATGGCTATCAAATCCGCTATTGCCATTTCATCTTCCACAATCAGTATATTTGCCATGTCTTTGGCCTCCTTCTTATCCTTTATTGTGGCATAACTGTAACAAAAAGATGTTATAGAGTTGTAAAATTCGTTACAGTTGTGAGGACAGCCACGTTTCTTAGGAAGAAACAAGAAGAAACGGCTTCGCCGTCCTTTAATGGACGGTATCCGTTTCTTCGAGAAATATAAGGATAATTTATCGTGCGAAAATTCTTATATTAGGACAAATACATAAATAACCAGTGCCAGCGTGAGCAAGATGCATATATTCTCGAAGGCACTCCCCTGCTTAGTGCCCGTGCTCATTAGCTTCAGGCGCAGCTTGAAGGGCAAGGGCGGCAATGGTGTAATACCGCGCTGGGTAAGCGAATCGGCCAGCAAATGGAGCGCATAGGACATGCCCCCGGCAATCCACAGACTCCCTCCGTCATTCATGCTAAGTGAAACGTAATACAGCAGCCCACTCCAGCCGGCAACGCCATAGAGCGTATGTGTCAGCCCGCGATGGGGAACGACCGCAGCGATGGCGAGTGCGCAGGCAGCAATGTAGTTCCAGGGATCGTAAGCATCAGCGAACGCGAACAACCACAAGGCAATCAGCAGCATGACTAAATGTCGCAGCCTTCTGCCTGGCAGGAAAGAGACACTGCCTACGAGCAGCGCCAGGACAATATTCCAGGGATAAGGGGCGATACCCGCAAAATAAAGGTATATAGCCGCGCCTATCAAGGCAATCTGCAGCCCTCGGAGCAGAAATTCAGGAATGGCCTTGCGTACTAACAGCGAATTTGGCTCGTCAATATCGGGCAGCAATGAACTAAGTGCCGCTACAGCGAGGGCCGGGATCGTGTTCTCATAGCCCAGCAGACTCATAACCGATAGGGTAACCCCGGTGCTAATTAACAAATGGGATTTGCCCATCATAGTGGATACCGCTCCTTTCTAAGGTGTCAAAATAAGAACAGATGTGCGGTTATCGAAGTATACCAAGGCTGTTTCTTTTTGTCCAGACTACGCATGAAATCCACTATTCACAAAGGACTCTGCAATGAGTTTCTTCTTGTCGTCCACTTTATAATAGGATACAATTTGAACAACTTCTGATCTTAGGAAAGGATGGCCGATGTGATTCGCTCCCGTATGGCTGATTTGAGTCTTTTACTGGTAGCGATGATGTGGGGTTGTACATTTTTAATTGTACAGATTGCCGTGCAGGTATTGCCGCCGTTCGCTTTTAACAGCATTCGGTTTACGGGTGCAGCGCTGCTGCTAGCCTTGATTACCGCTGTGTTTTACCGCAAGGAGTGGAATCAGCTAAGCTGGAAGATGGTATGCCATTCCCTGCTGCTAGGCCTGTTTCTGTTTATGGGCTACGGCTTCCAGACGATGGGACTGCTGTACACCACTACTTCCAATACCGGATTCATTACCGGGTTGTCGGTAGTACTCGTGCCGTTCCTGTCCCTGGCATTACTACGTCACGCTATCTCACGGTATACTTGGTTCAGCGCATGTTTGGCCGCAATAGGACTTTACCTGCTCACCTTCACGGGCTCTGCGCTGTCCTTGAATAAGGGCGACGGACTTATCCTGCTCTGCGCCGTTGCTTTTGCACTCCAGATCGCCTATACCGGCGTATATGCTCCCCGTTATCCGGCGCTGCCGCTGGCTACGCTTCAATTAGCTGTTGTGGGGCTGCTTAGCATCGCCGCTTCCGTGATCTTTGAAGGAAGCAGCACGTTAGCCCATAGTGGTGAGCTTATCGGGAAGCCGGATGTATTATGGGCCTTGGTGGTCTCCATTGGTCCAACCAGTGCTTTTGCCTTCTGGATTCAAACCGCCTGCCAGAAATACACTACGCCTTCACGGGTAGCCATCATTTATGCCATGGAGCCGGTGTTTGCCGCCGGAACAGGGCTTGTCTTCGGTGGGGAGACTCTAGGCATATCCGCGCTGCTGGGTTGTCTCTGTATTCTGGCCGCTATGCTTATGGCGGAGCTTAGTGCTGATTCTGGCGGATACAAAAACACGTACTTTTTCATTTCCCGTGTGTTTAGAAAGAAATAAAGAGAAATAAGGAGAAATAAGGAGAGAAACCAAACATGTACAAATTGATCGCTATCGATATTGACGACACCCTGATTAATGATGACAAGGAAGTCACACCCGCCACCCAGGCTGCACTCGAACAGGCTGTTGCTGCTGGTGTTGTTGTGACACTTGCTACAGGCCGCGCTTATGCTTCTGCTCAAGCGATTGCCCGCCAGACTGGACTCAACGTGCCAATCATTACTTACCAAGGTGCACTCGTGAAGAACCTGCTGGATGAAAAAGTTCTCTATGAACGTTATGTGCCGCAGGATGCTGTACGCAAGCTGTTTAACTACTGTGTAGAGCACAATTTGCACCTGCAAACCTATATTGATGACAAGCTGTATGCCCGCGAAGAGAACCAGAAACTGAAGGACTATGCTACCTTAAACAAAACTCAATATTTTATTGAGCCCGATTGGGAGAAACTTGTGCCTCAGAAGACTCCCAAAATGCTCATTATCGATGAGCCGGACTTCCTCGATGAGCTGGCGCCCAAATTGCGTGAGCTGCTAGGAGATTCTGTGCACATTACGAAATCCAAGCCTTATTTCCTTGAAATCATGCATCATGAGGGTACTAAAGGGCTGGCGCTTGAGTTCCTTGCTGCCCATTTCGGCTGTGAGATGTCCGAGACCATCGCTGTTGGCGATTCCTGGAATGATCACGAAATGCTGGAAGCCGCCGGTCTGGGCATCGCCATGGAGAATGCTATCCCAGCACTGAAGAAAGTCGCCGATTTCATCACGCTCAGCAACAATGAAGACGGCGTTAAATTTGCCATTGATAAATTCATCCTGCAAAGTGCCGAGCAGGAAGCTTAAGCAACGAAGTATAGTCATTACCTAGCTACTCCGGTGATTTACTACACTGTTTCTATTTAGCAGAAGTCCAGAAAGGGGTGCTTCAAGACCATGATCTCTCATGGCCTTGAAGCACCCCTTCTTTTCCCTTGAAACCCCCAGACCGAACAGGACTCCTCTTCCTGCTCTACTGGGAATAATACAGCTTATGGTACCTGCCTTCAGCCGCAATACTGTCGAGAGGCGGTGGGCAATGACAAGTGTCGTTTTGTCGCCCATTAGCTTGTGGATTGCTTGCTGCAAGCATGTAGTTACTTAATCTTGAGAACTCTCCTTAGAATTCCGTCCCGCGCACCTTGGCATACACCTTGCTGTCATGCAGTTCCCCGTCCTGCCCACGGCGGTTGCTGCGCAGGATTCCGTCAAGCGTATAGCCCGCTCGCTCGGCAACGGCTGCACTTTTGGCATTCCGTGCACTGCAGCGGATTTCGATACGGTTGGCGTTCAGCGTATGTATAGCAAACTCAGTAATTCCATTAACCGCCTCTGTTATATATCCCTTACCTGCACAGGTACTTCTAATCCAGTAGCCGATTTCAAAGTTACGGATATCCCAGTCGATATTATGCAGACCGCTACAACCGATAAAACTTCCGCTAATTTTGTCATAGATGCGCATATGCAACAGAGTGCGCTTTAAGTAATCCAGTCGGGCCTCACGTGTGAATCTCTCGGATTCCTCTACCGAGGGCATGTCTTGGGCAAAAGGCATCCACGGTTTCAACTCTGCAAGGCTCTCACCAATAGCTTCATTCATGACTGCACCATCCCCCCACAGCGGTGCACGAATACACAATCGCTCGGTTTCAAAGCTTTCCGGAAAAGAAATCATGATCGGATCAATAGGTTTGGCCACTTGGTTACTACCTCCAATGCTTAATTGATAATAATTCTAAATATGTAATTCTTACACCAATTTACTATTTTGATTATAGATTGATTTTATTAGTTTGAACACTAGTGAATGTAAAAGTACAAACACAAAAAACCGGGCCACAGATCCTATCCCTGGCTCGGTTCATGAAACTTCATTTACTATTGAATCAAACATTCCCACTTATCTTCCTAGGGGGGATGTCTTTATAGATTCGCTATTCTGCTTGCCCAAGCTGCAGTCTTAATCCCGTACGTGCCAGCGTTACATTCTCCGGTAAAATATACGACTTGCCTAGATCAACATCATGTGACATATGTGTATATACTGCCTGATGGGGTTTTACCATCTGCAGCAGCTCCGCAGCTTCTGTCATATCATACACGGAGCGGGTAGAGAGCTCGGCAGACTCATAATAAAAGCTTGTCCCCAGCACAAGCAGATCTGCTCCATGCATGAGTCTGGTTTCCTCAGCCCCCAATGAGATGGAATCTGGGCAATAGACCCAAGTATACCCTTCCTTCTCCAACCGATAGGCATAAGAGTATCCGTTCTTGCCATGGTTCACCTTCCAGGTGGCTATTTGCCAGCCGTCCAACGTAATACCGTCATCGCAAGCCATCATCTGAATGTGGCTGCTCAACCACGGATATTGCCGCTCAATAATGGGAATGACCTCTGCAGGAGCATAGAGCTCTCCCTTGAAGCCCATCCAGCGGCAGGCATCTGCCCATTCCGGCAGCCCGCCAATATGGTCAAAATGAGCATGGGTCACCAGCAGCCTGCGCATCTCCCGAATCCCCTGCGCTTCCATTTGCCGCCGCCAATCTGGACCACAATCAATAACCAGTGCCTCAGTGCCGTTATCTATAAGCACAGATGAGCGCAGTCGGATATTCTCCCCAGTCGCTCGCGCTTCCGTGCAGGTCTCACAGCTGCAATATACTCGGGGTACTCCCATAGCATCGCCTGTACCCAGAAAAAACAATGAATCCATAGTAACTCTCTCCTTTACGTCCCTTATGCGGAAGTTCATGTAACGTCCATTATAAAGCAGACCTAGGTCGTATTTCAAAGAAGAAAAAGGGCTTGCTTTTTGAGAGAAGAATTACTATGGTCAGACTAAGCCCAAATCAGGAGGTTAACCAAATGAAGCAAAATATTTATGACAATCCAATTTTTTTCGAACAATATAATTCTTTACGCAACAGTGGAGTAACCTATAATGATTTTGTCGAACAACCGGCAATGAAGTCTCTAATTCCAGCACTTCATGGAAAATCAGTATTAGATTTAGGCTGCGGGGCCGGTCACTTGGCAAGATATTGTATAGAGAATGGCGCTTCGAAGGTGTTAGGGGTAGATATCTCAAAAAACATGATTGAACAGGCTAATAAAGAAAACAAGCACGAGAAAATAGATTATATTTGCTTGCCCATAGAGGATCTGGAATTTCCAGAGTATAAATTCGATATCATCATAAGCTCATTGGCTGTTCATTACATAGAAGATTACCCAGCTCTGGTTGAAAAGATCAGCGGATTATTAATTAAGGGCGGCGAATTTATATTTTCAACCGAACATCCCATGGTTACCGCACGAAGAGAGAAGAATAACTGGATTAAGGATACAGAGGGGAACCGATTATATTACGCAGTGGATCATTATCAAGAAGAGGGGAAACGGGAGGAACATTGGTATGTTGACGGTGTGATTAAATACCATAGAACGGTTTCAACCTTAATAAATACACTTATAAACTATGGGCTTGTACTGGAAAAGATTATTGAACCGCAATCTACTCCCGCCGGATTGGAGATCATGCCTAAATTGATACATGAAGTACGAAAACCCAGCTTTATGATTATTAAAGCATTCAAAATGTGAGGGCCGCCTCTTCTTCACTTATCCTCCAGAGAACGGCCTTCCATACAGACTTCAGTATTATATTCCAGCAAGCACTTGATACCAGATGCCCCGCTTGGAATACAGCGTACTGCGCACCTCATCCCATCCTCCCAGATAATTGATATCAAAGAGCCCTGCAGGAATAGGATAGTGGCTCTCGTTCGCAGCATAAACTTCCTTATTAACCGGACGAAAACCGTATTTCGCAAAAATTTCTTGTGCTTCTGGCGTCAGCAGATAATCAAGTAAAGCCTCCGAGGCTTTACGGGTTCCGTGCTCATCTGCATATTTAGCAACAACCGCAGCCGGATTCTCAATAAGAATGGTATCCTTCGGAATAATAACCTCATATTTGATGCCTTGGGCAATACGCGCCAACAGCTCATTCTCATAAGTGACAATCACATCGCCGACCCCATACTCGAACGCTGCCATTGAGGCTCGGCCGCTTTTATCCAGAGACTCTACGTTCGCGTGTATGCTCTCCAAAAAAGCTTTAGCAGCAGCAGGGTCCTTTACTCCCTCCTGCTCCTCAGAATGCTTCAGGCCCGCCCCATAGATGGCGTTGATATCCCATTGTGCTCCGCCTGAGGTCTTCGGATTAGGATACAACACCTTAACTCCCGGTTTTGCCAGATCGCTGAAATCCTTGATCCCCTTCGGGTTACCCTCGCGGGTTCCAAGAGCCACTACTGACCGTGTTACCATCCCATTCTCACCACGGTCTTTCCAGGTCGGCTCGACGAGTCCTGCTTTGACCAGCTTCTCGACATCGCCCTGCATGGCCAGCAGCGTAACATCTGCTTCAAACCCGCCAACAATGGACCGGGCCTGAGTTCCCGAAGCCTCGTAGGATTGCTGGAATACGATAGTCTGGCCTGTATCTGCCTTCCACTTTGCGGCAAATAGCGGCAAAATATCGCCCATTGCATCCTTTGCCACGCTGTATGCGCCGACTACGAGCGTAAGATCGCCTTGCGGCTTAGCTCCCGCCGCGGTGTCGGTCTTCTCATTCCCGCAGCCGACAGCAGTCAGCGCAAGTATGGCCAACATTAGGGCAGCAGGCCATCCATGCAGTTGTCTACTCCTTTTGAAAAGCTTCATTGCAGCCCACATCCCTTAAGGTTGATGATTTTAGATAAATACCGGCATTGGATCTTCTTTGAGATTATTCTCTTGAATCCAGCTCCGCTCATCGTTAAAAAGATAAGCACGATGCACAAGCACAGAGATATCCTGTCCCGGCTGCAGCGTTTCCTTCTCCAAGGAACGGTAGGTGGTCAGCTTGTGGCCGTTTACTTCTACCTCTACCAGCCATTCGCTGCCGCGGAAATGCAAATGCTTCACGATGCCCTGCTCCGTAGCCGAAGCCATCTTGAATTCATGCAGACTGCCCACCTCGATGTACTCAGGTCGGATCAATGCTTTAGTCGGCTTACCGCCGCCTGCCCCTTTAAAACCCTTCACCTCGGAAGCATTCTCAATCAGCGTCGATTCTCCAATAAATGTTGCCACGAACGGTGTCTGCGGTTCTTTATAGATATCCCAAGGCGTACCTTTTTGCTCCACACGCCCTTGGTTAATGATCATGATCTCATCTGCTACTTCAATAGCTTCATCCTGGTCATGGGTGACGAAGATGGAGGTTATGCCCACACGCTCAATCAGTTCGCGCAGCCATGACCGCAGCTCCTGACGGATTTTGGCATCAATAGCTGCAAAAGGTTCGTCCAGCAGCAGTAGCTGCGGCTCAGGCGCCAGTGCCCGGGCAAAAGCCACACGCTGGCGTTGTCCACCAGACAGTTGATGCGGATAGCGGCTCTCAAAACCTTTTAACCCCGTCAGCTCGACCAGCTCCGTAACACGATCTCGAATCGCCGCTTTGCTTGCTTTCTTAACCTTAAGTCCAAACGCAATATTCTCATAGGCGGTCATATGTTTGAATAGCGCATAGTTCTGAAAGACGAAGCCGATCCCGCGCTCCTGAGGCGGAAGATTGTTAACCGTCTGTCCGTGAAAAATAATCTCCCCGCTATCCGGTGTCTCCAGCCCTGCCAGCATGCGCAGAATCGAAGTCTTACCGCCTCCACTCGGACCGAGCAGTCCAATCAGGTGACCTTTGGTAATCTCGAAATTGACGTCCTTGACCGCATGAAAATCTCCAAAATGCTTATTTAATCCCCGGACTTCTACATGCATATCAATGCACTCCCTTTCTTCTCTTGGTCCATTCCATCAATAACAGCAGACCTATGGAAAATGCAGCCAATACCAGCGCTACCCCACCCGCAGCCGTTACATTAAAGTTCTCAACATCCTGATAGACCAGTGTGGTCGCCGTCTGGGTTTTGTTCATAATGTTGCCCGATACGACGAGCACTGCGCCGAACTCTCCAAGTGAACGAGCTACGGTCAGGATAACACCATACATGACTGCCCAGCGGATTGAAGGCCAAGTCACTCTCCAAAAAGTGGTCCAGGCGCGAGCGCCCAGTGTCGAAGCGGCCTCCTCCTGCTGGGAGCCAATTTCCTGAAGAACAGGCATGACCTCACGCACCATTAACGGGAACGTCACGAACAGGGTAGCAATGACCATTCCGGGAAAAGCATACACGATCTTCAGTCCAATTCCTTCAAAGATTGCACCCAGGGCACTATCAGGACCAAGCAGCAGCACAATCATCAGCCCGCCAATTACAGGCGATACCGCATAAGGCAAATCGACAATACTATTAAGTAATCCTTTAAGCCGCCGATTGATCCAATTCGCACGCACAAGATAAAGGGCCATCATTACTCCGAACAAGGTATTCAGCAGCGTAACCACAACAACGACCAACCCGGTCATCAGCAGTGCATGTTGCGCCTCTGGCCTTGTAAGGGCAGCCCAGAAACCATCAAAGCCCTGACTGAAGGCACCGGTTGTCATCTTGCCTAACGGCGCGATAATGAGTAGAAAGAATACCAGATACGTTATTCCAATCCACAATCGTCTCATGATCTTCTCCCCCGCATCTGCAGCATGTTAATCAGCCAGAGGATCGCAAAGGATAAGGTTAACAGAATGATAGACACCGCAGCGGCTCCCACCGGATTATCACTCTCTACTTCACCAAAAATAAAAACGGAAGACACGAGCGTACGGCCCGGGATATTGCCTGCCACGAGTACTACGGCACCGAATTCAGCCAGCGCCCGCGAGAATGCGAGCATCCCACCGCCTATCATACCAGGAGCCATCGAAGGCAGGATAACCCGTAGGAATACCCGACCTCCCTTAGCCCCCATAGTGTAAGCCGCCTCTTCTTCAGAGGGGTCTAGTTCCTCTAGTAGCGGCTGTACCGCTCTGATTACAAAGGGAAAGGTTACGAAGATCATGGCGATAACGATAGCCGGCTGGTGAAAAACAATCTCGAAGCCCAGCGCTTCCACTATCCCGCCAATGAGACTGCCCGGACCTAGCAGCAGCAAAATCATTAATCCGCCAACTGCCGTAGGCAGGGCAAAGGGTAAATCCACGAGACTGTTCAGCAGAGCCTTACCGGGGAATTTATAACGAATGAGGACCCAGGCAATCATTGTTCCTAAGAAGACATTAATGACAGTAGCGATAATGGCCAGCTTCAGCGTTAGCAGCACCGACTTCCAAGCAATCGGGTCACTTATGCTTTCGATAAAGTTGCCAAAGCCAAGCGAAAATGAGTTGTAATACACCCCTAGAATCGGCAACACGATCAGCACTACAAAATAGAGCAGGATCGTACTCCGGAAACCCCAGGTCCATCCCTTATGTCTTAGCAGCGAATTCAACGATTATGTCCCCCCACCTCCGGCTAACCGGTCGGTATACTAGCTCATACAATTATTCCTATTAATATACTTGGTTTTATATAATCACTACTTTACCAAAAACGTCTGGCTACAGTCAATTACTTTCCAGCCATTTCGGGGTAAAATATATTAATACTTGTTAAGGGAGGGGAATTAACTATGTTGCATACGATGGAGATTTCTACCAGCAAACGGGATGAACTGCGGGATATTACCCGTGAAGTGATTTCCTATGTCAAAAAAAGCGGAGTGCAAAACGGAATTATTGTTGTTTATTGTCCGCACACTACGGCAGGAATTGCTATCAATGAGAATGCCGATCCCGATGTGCGGCACGATGTACTCATGCGTCTTAATGAGGTCTATCCCTGGGAGCACCCCAAATATCAGCATGCAGAAGGGAACACCGCCTCGCATCTCAAATCTATAACGGCTGGTCCATCGCAGAGTATCATCATCCATGAGGGGGAGCTGCTGCTCGGTCGCTGGCAGGGTATCTATTTTTGCGAATTCGATGGACCTAGACGCCGGCAGTGTTATCTGAAAATTGTAGCAGGCTAGAACACAAATAGGGCCGCACCAGCAATTTCACGGAGCGGCCCTCTATACTATTAATTTCATAATGCTTTCACCAAGCGCCGAACTAATGTTATACCAATGCGCAGCTGTAAAGCGTCGAGCCATAAAAAAACTGCAATTTATAAATTGCGGCATAATACCTTAATATGAGAGACTGCTAGAGCTTTAACATCATCAAAAGAAATTTTGTCCTGAATGTAATAAGAAACAAAGCCGTGAGCGGATAAGAACAAAGTCAGCGGCACGTTCTGCCAATCCTCTGTAACATAACCCTCTTCCTTCATATGACTGCGAATGATACTTGCGAATAGATCAAAACATCGTCCTTGTTCTGCTCGACAATAAGCCAGCAGTTCCTCATCA
The DNA here is from genome assembly GCF_009664975.1 of Paenibacillus monticola. Lineage (GTDB taxonomy): Bacteria > Bacillota > Bacilli > Paenibacillales > Paenibacillaceae > Paenibacillus_AQ > Paenibacillus_AQ monticola. The sequence goes on along the minus strand of NZ_WJXB01000001.1, from coordinate 508,780 downwards.
CGAATCATAAACATAATCTCATATTGATACGGATGATCCAATCCAAACTTGATAAATTCCATAATCAGCTGTTCAACCCGAGTCATACCCTCTTCTGGGGCCTTACTCATTGCCTGGCTCAGCAGTGCAGCCACATAATCAAAATCTTCGACAACAATGGCGTAGAATAACTCCGCCTTTTCCTTGAAATGATAATAGAGTGAGCCGTGGCTGTATCCCAAATGCTGTCCGATGCTGCGCATTGAAATGGCCCGGTACCCTTTGGTAATAAACAGATGCCTCGCTGCTTCCAATATTCTTTCCCTCGACAACTCCTGCTCCACTGCTCTTCTTGCCATGTCTTTATTCCCCTTCGCTGTAGTAAATCCGCCGCCCTTCTGATACTAAGGCTTGACCTTGGGTTAAATCTGTTATCCATGCCATAAATGCGTCGCCCTCATCATTGCGGGGTAGACAATTAAGCGTCACTTTGTCGGTGAACACTGTATCGCCAGTCTGAATGCCACGTCCTCGAAGCTCATTCTCGACCTTGCCCAGCCATGTATAATCTATTTCGACAAAGACCTCACGCCGTAATACACGGGTAATGACCTCTCCTGCCTCTAGCGCAAGTACAGCGCCGTCCGTATAAGCCCGGATCAGTCCTCCTGCACCTAGCATAATGCCTCCGAAATAACGGGTGACAACAATTGCAACATTTTTAACGCCCTGGTTACGAATTACTTCCAAAATCGGTTTGCCGGCTGTTCCACTCGGTTCACCGTCGTCTGATTGCCTCTGAATTTCGTCTCTCTCACCAAGCGAATAAGCGGAGCAATTATGTGTAGCATTCCAATGCTTCTTCTTGATGTCTTCAATAAATACAACCGCTTCTGCTTCATTCTCAATCGGCATGACATGACCGATAAAACGTGATTTACGAATTACGACTTCCCGGGAGCCGGGAGAACGCACCGTCCGGTATTGTTCCAGCATCATTATTCCAGTCCTTATTATGCATATAATGGCTTAATAAATGATAAGAGCAGCCCGCGGTATTGGATTACCTATGGACTGCTCCCGTGTAAATTGCTCTAGTATGAAGGGTCTGTGAAGTACTGCAATACTACTCGGTAAGTCTGGCTTCCAGCTCTGCTTTTTCTTTCTCGTAGCCCGGTTTGCCAAGAAGCGCGAACATGTTCTTCTTGTAAGCTTCTACGCCAGGTTGGTCAAATGGATTAACACCCAGCAGATATCCGCTGATTCCGCAGGCTTTTTCAAAGAAATACACCAGATAACCAAAGGTATATGGTGTTTGATCAGGAATGGTAACGATCAGGTTCGGTACTTGACCGTCCGTATGCGCCAGCATTGTGCCCTGGAAAGCCTTTTTGTTAACGAAATCCATTGTCTTGCCAGTCAGGAAGTTCAGACCGTCCAAGTCGTCAGGATCGCTCTCAATCGTTACATGATGTTCAACGTTCTCCACTTGGATAACTGTTTCAAAAATGTTGCGGTTGCCCTCTTGGATAAATTGGCCCATGGAGTGCAGGTCTGTGGAGAAATCAACAGAGGAAGGATAAATCCCCTTGTAGTCCTTGCCTTCGCTTTCGCCAAACAGCTGTTTCCACCATTCGGATACAAAATGCAGGGAAGGTTCGTAGTTCACAAGGATTTCTGTTGTCTTGCCTTTGCGGTACAAAGCATTACGGACAGCGGCGTATTGATAACTCTGGTTGGTTGCCACATCCGGATTGTTGAACTCATCGGCTGCTGCGGCTGCACCTTGCATCATTTCTTCAATGTTAATTCCTGCGACAGCAATCGGCAGTAAACCAACAGGAGTAAGTACAGAATAACGTCCGCCTACATCATCAGGAATGATGAACGACTCGTAACCTTCTTCAGTAGCAAGCTTCTTGAGTGCGCCTTTTTCCTTGTCAGTAGTAGCGTAGATGCGTTTGCGTGCTTCTTCTTTACCGTATTTCTTCTCCAGCTCTGCACGGAAAATACGGAAAGCAATAGCCGGTTCAGTCGTTGTACCGGACTTGGAGATTACGTTCACGGAGAAGTCTTTACCTTCTACAAGATCAAGCAAATGCGTGATGTATGTGGAGCTGATGTTGTTACCGGCAAAATATACTTCCGGTGTCTTGCGTTTGTCTTTGGAGAGATTATTGTAGAAAGAATGCGATAACGCCTCAATAGCTGCGCGTGCTCCCAGGTAAGAACCCCCAATGCCAATAACGATCAGCACTTCGGAATCGCTCTGGATCTTCTTGGCAGCTTGTTGAATGCGGGCGAACTCTTCCTTGTCATAAGCGGTAGGTAGATCAATCCAGCCAAGATAATCCGAACCGGTTCCGGTCTTCTCATGCAGCTGTTCATGGGCTAGTTTAATTGGAGCGGCAAAGTAATCAATTTCATGCTGGCTGAAGAAGGAAAGAGCTTTGCTGTAGTCAAAATTAATCTTTTTAGACATCGGTAATGGTAGCCTCCTGTATATCTCTTTTAATTTGACACCGTTTGTTACAACTTTATAATAGGATACTTTAATTTGCCGTGACTGGCAAGGTCTAAGGGCACATCTCGGGCTGCAGAACCATGTTTTTTGCGAGTTTTGTGGAAGCGTTTGCCGAGTGAAACCTGAATTCTGTAGTGTGGAACCTGTCCGAGAGCCGTGTTAGAATGAAGAAAAGTGATCCTAATGTGAAGGTGGACATGCAATGAAACAGATAGGCTTTATCGGGCTCGGAACAATGGGAGCGCCAATGGCTTCCAACTTGCTGCGCGGCGGATTTAAGGTTACCGTATACAATCGCACCGCATCCAGATGTATACCACTTGCAGAAGAAGGTGCACAGACTGCTCCTACTCCACGGGCCGCTGCAGAAGGCAAGGATGTTATTATTACCATGGTCAGCAATGATGATTCCATTCGTGAAGTATTTTACGGGAAAGACGGAATACTTGACGTGCTGAAGCCTGGAGCTGTAATTATCGATTCCAGTACCATCTCCCCGGATTTGGTGCGGGAAATTACAGCAGCCGTGGAAGAACGCGGCGGGAAGTTTCTGGATGCACCGGTAACCGGCAGCAAACCGGCGGCTATTGAAGGTACATTGGTGTTCATGGTCGGTGGCAGCGCGGAGGTCATTGAAGCGAACCGTGATATATTCGACACACTGGGTAAATTATTACTACACATGGGCGATAACGGTAGCGGTGCCGTAGCTAAGCTTGCTCATAACGCCATGGTAGGTATTCATAACGTTGCGCTTGCCGAAGGTTTCGCGATCGCTGTGAAATCCGGCGTACCTGCGGACAAGTTCCTGGAGCTGGTTCAGGCAGGCTCAGCAGGCAGCAGACAGGCTGAACTCAAGGGCCGCAAGATCATCGAGAATGATTTCAGCAATCAGTTCTCGCTGGCGTTAATGTTAAAGGATCTTAAGCTTGCTTCCTCTCTCAGCGACTCCACAGGCGTACCTTCGCCGATGCTGGGTCTGGCTAAGAGTATGTTCCAGGCTGGTTATACACAAGGCCACGGCGATGAGGATCTTTCTGCAGTCGTCAAATGCTACGAGGAATGGATCGGACAAAAAATAGGCGGGCAGCAAACAAGCAAATAAAGATATCCCAAGCCGAAAAAAGCAACCTCCCGAGTTTGAAGGAGGTTGCTTTTTTTACGATTCACTTAAATCACCTAATTCAAAACCTGACGCAAACTGGTCTCAGCCTCTTTAATTCCTACCAGACTGAAGCGGTTAGTCTGAAGCAAAGATTGCAGGGTTGCCGAAAGCTGTTCCAACGTTGCCGATGCCTCTTCACTAATAGAAGCCAGGTCTGTTGTAGAATCGGCAATCGTACCTGAAGACTCTGTAATTCGATTCATCAGTCCTCCGTAGCCTTTAGACAATAGATTTAATTGTGTGATCGCATCCGTGATGGACTCAAAGGATTGTTTGGTTTGCTCCATAATTTCTGTACTTTGCTGCACGCGAAGGCTAGCTTGATTCATTTTGGTTCTGGACAATTCAGACTGATCCGTAAAACGCTGCAATTGTTCAGTGATACGAATAGCAGCTTGTGAAGTCAGATCAGCCAGCTTGCGGATCTCCATCGCTACAACAGCAAATCCCCGTCCATGCTCACCTGCTCTAGCTGCTTCAATACTGGCATTGAGCGAGAGTAAATTGGTCTGACTGGCAATATTCTGAATCGTTACACTGAATTGGCTTGTCTCGGCTATACTATCAAGCAGTTCCGTGGTTACCACGGCGACAGACTCAATATCCAGCCTGAAATCAGAATTGGTCGTAGACAGCAGCTCCATACTCTCCTTACCCTGATCCGATAATTGAGCCGCTTCGTTAGTTCTTTCCAATAAGCTATGGATCGAATCGGACATTTCTTTAATCATTGAATTCATATCCTGTATGGACTCATTGATAGACAAAGTTGAATTGACTTGATCATTGGCACCCGTAGCAATTTCTTGAAAAGCAATATTCATCTCTTCAAAGGAGTTGTTATTCTCCTCTCCTGCCCTCGTAACTGTAGTCAAGTGTTCTGTGACCGAAGTGACGTTATTAAGTACCGTTTGTTTTTGACTTTGCTGTTGTGCAGATAGCTGCTCTGCTAATTTTCTGGAGAGTTCCATATTCTTGATCAGTTGGGTGGATACTCTTAATAGAGCAAATAGCAAAACAGCAATTAATATATAAATAATGAAAAAAGTAGGCGCAGAAGTCGAATCGATATGAAGGATATCCTTTTGCATTACAACCATATAATACAGCATTACAAAACCAGCAATTAGACTAATAATCGTTGGCCATAATTTCATGAAAATCATTGTCAATATGATCAGATAGTAAATAGAAAATGTATTCGCAATATTGGGAGACATTTCCAAGGAGATAGCCGAGCTCACAATACTCGACACCACGGCAAAATAACAAATATGTTGAATCCAAACTCGTTTAAAGTGCAGCAAACCATAGATAGCCAAACCTGCCACTTGTATGATCACCATCAGTATTGTACCAAATTCAATTTGTCCTTTACTTAAACCAAGAATACTTAGAACGGTAACGCATGCCGTGAAGGTCATCGCCAGAAAGACAACAAAATTCCGCTTAATCATGTCAATATCAAAATCAGAAAACTGCTGGTCTTTCTTTTTGGAAGTTAATGCCTCAACATCTGGTTGTTTTTTCAATTTAACCGCCGCCTTCATCATGTAACCTAGTCTACATGATTGAAATTCGACATTTTATAACAATAACCTTTAATTTTTCCATTCTTATGTTTCGTCAAGCAAAAAAAAGAAAAGCCCCTATGACTAAGGGCTTTCCAAAGATAGTTATTAATGGATTACATAATCGGGTAAGAACAGCAATAATCAGTTAGCTCAAATACCTCAAGTGCAAATTTGGAATTGCCGGGAACATGGAACGTCTCTGCTCCTTTGATTTCCTGCCATATCTCTGAACCAGGTAGCAATACTTTAAGATCACCGGACAGAATTTCCATGGTCTCAGGACCTTCAGTATTGAATTCGTAAACACCCGGAAGCATGATCCCTAATGTTACCTTGGTTCCGTCTTCCAAAAAGAGCGTGCGGCTAGTTACTTGTCCATCATGATAGATATTGGCTGCTTTTTGAACGGTTACATTTTTGAACTCACTCATAGATTTGTTCTCTCCTTCTGTACTTACATCCACCTATTATAGCAGTGCTTTCACACGGCTAACAACATTCTCTACCGTAAAACCATACTCTTTGATTACAGTATCACCAGGTGCGGAAGCTCCAAAGGTAGTAATGCCGAGAATATCGCCTTGATCGCCTGTGTAACGTTCCCAGCCAAAGGTTTGCGCCATTTCAATGGCAAGACGGGCTTTAACTCCTGGCAGGATAACGGAATCACGGTATTCCTTATCTTGCTTCTCGAACAGATCCCAGCTCGGCAAGCTGATTACACGTACATCAATGCCTTCTTCAGCCAAAGCAGCCTGTGCCTTCACAGCTAGCTGCACTTCAGAACCTGTAGCAATAATCTGTGCTTGTGGTGTAGCGTTTTTAGCTTCAGAAACGACATATCCACCACGTTTGATATTGTCACGCACACCTACAACTGTACCTGGCAGAATCGGCAGGTTCTGGCGGGTAAGCACCAATGCTACAGGATTCGATTTATTTTCCATAGCATAAGCCCATGCTGCCGACGTTTCATTGCCATCAGCCGGACGAATAACAGTAAGACCCGGGATGATACGCAGGGATGCCAGCTGTTCGATAGGCTCATGGGTAGGTCCATCTTCACCCACAGCGATACTGTCATGTGTCAGAACATAAGTTACAGGCAGCTTCATGATTGAAGCCAAACGAACTGCCGGACGCAGATAATCCGTGAACACGAAGAATGTGCCGCCGAACACTTTTAATCCACTATGCAGAGCGATACCGTTCATAGCAGCCGCCATACCAAACTCACGTACGCCGAAATAGATATTACGGCCATCATAAGATTCGGATGTATACGTAGACAAACCATTTAGATGCGTCATTGTAGAGCTTTCAAGGTCAGCCGATCCGCCCACTAATTGGGGAATTCCAGCCGTCAGTCCGTTCAGTGCATTACCGGAAGCAATACGTGTCGATACAGCTTTATCTTCAGTAGTATAGGTTGGAAGCTTCGCATCCCAGCCCTCAGGCAGGTCACCATTGATTGCTGTTTCGAATTGTGTAGCCAGCTCTGGATATGCATTTTTGTAAGCTGCAAATTGCTCGTCCCATAATTTATTGGCCGCAATTCCGCTTTCCTTAACTATGGCAAAACGGGCGCGAACTTCGTCAGGCACATGGAAGTTTTCTTCGTAGACCCATTTGTAGAAATCCTTCGTCAACTTTGCTTCGTCCGCACCAAGTGGGGAACCATGCGTACCGCCATGTCCACCTTTACCTTGTTTGTTCGGACTGCCGTAGCCGATAATTGTCTTCACTTCGATCAGCGTCGGTTTGCTGCTGTCCGCTTGCGCTTCTGCCAAAGCTTGTTCAAGTGCCGGAAGATCGTTGCCATCCTCTACACGCAGAACCTGCCAGCCATAGGCTTCAAAACGTTTGGCTACGTTCTCGGAGAATGACAGATTCAGTTTACCGTCAAGAGAAATATCATTGGAATCGTACATTACAATCAATTTGCCCAGCTTCAAATGACCGGCAAGTGATGCAGACTCGGAGGAGATGCCTTCCATCAGGTCGCCATCGCCACAAATTGCAAAGGTATAATGGTCAACTACTTTATGTTCATCTTTGTTATAGGTAGCAGCCAATTGAGTTTCAGCCATCGCCATGCCCACTGCCATACCGATACCTTGTCCCAAAGGACCTGTAGTCGCATCAACACCAGCTGTATGACCAACCTCTGGGTGACCCGGAGTTAAGCTGCCCCATTGACGGAATTTCTTCAATTCTTCCATTGGCAGATCATATCCGCTGAGGTGCAGCAAGCTGTATAGCAGCATGGAGCCATGTCCTGCAGATAACACAAAACGGTCACGGTTAACCCATGTTGGATGATCAGGGTTATGTTTCATTGTCTTGGCAAATAATTGATAGCCCATTGGGGCTGAACCCATTGGCATACCTGGGTGGCCGGAGTTTGCTTTCTCGATCGCATCGATCGCCAGGGTCCGAATGGTTGTGATCGCCAGGTTGTCAACTGTAGAGTTTTCTTCCTTTTGAATCGCTTGTTGTTGTTCAGTCATTAATATAATCCTCCTCTAAAATCTCAAGAATGTCATTTTGACTCTTATTGTATCACTAGTGTGGAAGCATTTCCAATTGTTTTTGTAAACTCTAGATTTCAACAGCTTAATTTCCACTATATTAGCAAATTTCATACATATGAGATTTATAATGCAATCAACCTAGGGCCAGTTCTTTCTTGGGCTTAAGTCTAGTTTCAAGCTCCGACTAAAGTTTGTTTAATAAAACTGGAATATACAGTAAGATGGAGGTACTCAAGAGAACTGATACGGATTATCCAATATTTTCAGCAGAGAGGAATTCGAACATGACCTTACAAAAGGATATCTATGTTGTGCTTACTGGGACAGGCACTGCCTTCAGCGGTGTTATAAGATGGTTCACAAGGGCGGATCTAAATCATGCTTCGATTGCCTTTGACAGTGAACTGCGGGAAGTGTACAGCTTTGGAAGAAAAAGAAGACATAATCCTTTTGTTGCTGGCTTAATTCAAGAGAACTTTATCGACTCTTTCTATAGTGATGCCGATTGCGCCGTCTACCTGCTGCGAGTAAGTGCTAAGGAATATGATACGATGTACGATCACGTGCAGGGTATGATGCAAAATCAGGAACGCTACAAGTACCACCTGTTAGGCTTGGTGGGAGTGCTGTTGCACATTAAAATCGACAGGGAAGATGCCTATTTCTGTTCCCACTTTGTAGCTTCAGTCTTTGAAGAAACCAAGGTTCAACCAGTACACAAGCCCTCCTGCTTCGTTACCCCCGAGGATTTCGCCTTGTCGCTGTGTGCTCATAAAATATTCAGTGGCAAGCTGTCTTATTATTTGGGGAAGACCGACGTAATCTCTGATCGTTCATCAGCGTTGCATACTACTGGAACTTCGACAGCCTCCGTTGCGGCGCGGATCATATGATTACCAGATAGAGGACTACGCATGTTATGCAACGGATGCAACTAAACAAGGCTAAGCAGCTCCCCCTCCGCTTAGCCTTGTTTAGTTATCCTCTATTCCGAACACTGCTTACCACTTACACAGTCAAATCTTCAACTAAATTTTTCATCCACTTACGGGAGTAAATACGCGAGAATCCCAAGCCGAAGCGGACAACCTCCTCGAGAGATAACACAAGATACACGAGATAAACAGGCTGCTTCCAGACGTACGACAGCAACAATCCGGAGGGAACACCTATAATCCATGTTGCGGTTGATTCCATTGCGAACACGTACTTGCTATCCCCACCGCTATTCAGAATGCCACCAGCCATAATCATATTAGATACTTTGACCCACAAAAAACCCGCAAACACGATAATTACATATATGCCCATTTGTTTGGCATCTTCGGAGATGTTAAAGGCAGAGACATACAGCTTCGAGCCTGCCGCAATGACACCCCCGACGATCAGAGAGATGACGATGCCAAGGCGAATGAATCGTTTGGCGTGATCGAGTGCGAGGTCGGTTTCATTCGCTCCTAAGCGGTTGCCGACCATGACCCCGGCTGCGCTAGCCAGCCCGGACAACAAACCAATACAAAGCCCTTGCAGCGGAAATGTAATTGTCATCGCGGTCATCTCCATCGTCCCCATACGGCTATAGATGACCGCATATGCCGTTTCGCCCAATACCCAGATTAATTCATTCAACAGAAGCGGAAAAACCGTTCTAAAAAATTTGTGGATGAGCGGTTTTGGAATGATAAACAAGTTCTTCAACCCGACAGCTCCCGGCAAGCGATACCGATATACGGCACCAATGATTAGCAAGCATTCAAAAAACCTGGAAATGAGCGTGGCAATGGCCGCGCCCTTCAAGCCGAACTCAGGTGCGCCGAAATGACCAAAAATAAGCAGGTAATTCAGCACAATGTTCAACACGACCGTAATTAAGCTCGCATACATCGGCCACTTGGCATACCCGGTACTACGCAAAATCGCGGAATACATCATCGTCAGCATGACAGGTACAAAGCCGATAGACATAATTTTTAGGAAAATGTACCCGTTTTCCGTCACATTCACGTCAGTCGTGAACATGCTCAGAAAGAGCGGTGAATCCAGGAAGACGGCTGCCGAGAATAGGAACGAGAACGCAAAACCGACGATCAGCCCGAGACCAAGCACCTGGGATACGCTTTTGGTGTCTTTTTTCCCCCAGAACTGGGCAGTATAAATGGATACACCGGTCGATAAACCAGCCAATACAACCGCGATGATCCCGTAAATTTTCGTCGACATCCCGACCGAAGCAATGGCCACATCTCCAAGTTGTCCAACCATCAATTGATCGGTCAAGTTGAGCAATGCCATCAGCAAGCTTTGAAGCGTAACGGGTATGGCGATTTTGTATACATTTTTGTAAAAATGTTCCTTGTTCGACATGATATCCCCTCTATCCTCTTAACTTTTAAAATAGGCCCGCGGTCTACTAGTACCCCGTCCATCGTGAATATACCGGCTTGAAATGGTAGGTTCTGACTTGAAGGTGATATCACGATGATGCCCTCCTGCATCAGTTGAATCGCTTTTTTTGTAGCGAATGAGCGTGTAATTATGTTTTGGTTGAATTTCTACAACCTTAAACTTTTTCGTAAAAGACATCTCCTGATACCCTTCTCCATCCACTAAAGTAATATTTGATGAGCCTCCTATAATGATCGGGAGCTGCATCAGAATAATTTCATCCACAAGACCCTGATTAAAAACATGCCAGTTCAAAATTCCGCCGCCTTCAACCATCAAGTCGATAATGCCGTATTTATCTTCCAACTGACGTTCAAGCTCTACGAAGTCGACTTTATCTTCGCCGCAGATAAGGCAATCCTTCCCTCTTTCCCGGATCTGCTGGATTTTGTAATCATCTCTCCCTTGCTCGGTTGTGACGATAATCGTCTTCCCCTGATCGGAGAGCACATTGCTGTCCAGTGAAATGTCCAAAGTGGTAGTCGGAATAATACGGATTGGATTTTTGTTTTTCTCATAACGATTGGTGAGAAACGGATTGTCGGTGAGGATCGTATTTTTACCGACCATGATGCCCTGCACATTACCCCGGAATCGATGGATAAATTTCATATCTTGAGCGGAAAATAGCGAAAAAAGCTCTTTGCTCGATTTACCAGCCCCAAAGGTTAGCTTACCATCGATAGAAATTTGGCTGAATATAGTTGTTTTCATTTCGTATCACTCCTTCTCCTATCTATTTTTATAAGCTGCTTAGAGCCCCTTGTATAGTTTCATCTATTTTTTTCAACGCTTGTTCCGCATTGCTCGAAGATAGCTCGACCAGACCGGCATTCATCGAGTCCCATACCTGGATCATGAAAGGATGGGTCGGCATCGGACGAGTGTTATCCAAAAGCGACAAAATCGCTTTTTTATTCGGAGTAGTAGAGGCCGCTACACGTTTCAGCACCCCTTCATGAGCCGGAATACGCTGCACATTAACCGCCCACATCGACTGGCATTCATCGCTCAACATAAAGCGCGTGAACGATAAGAGATCTTCCCGCTCCTCAGACAATAACGAATGATTCGGGTAAATCAGGCCGATGGAAGAAGACATGGATAACGATTGCCGGCCTTCAATGACCGGAAGCTGGCAAACCGCAAGTTTATCTTTCATATGCTTGTCCAAATGGTTATAAATCCACTCGCCGCAAATAATGGCACCAACCTTACCCTCAATGAACTGCTCTAGCAGTTCTGTTGAGCCATCGAGACTGACGAGCACGCCTTGATCCATCTTGTCGCGAATGAATTTCAGCGCCTGCTTCATTTCAGGGGTGGCGATATTCGGCTTCCCAGCCTCCACGGGCCAACCTCCAAAAGCTGAGAGAAACGGAATAAACCAGTAGCTTTGCTTCAAATCCGCCCCGATGGGTACGATGTCTTGAGCGAACAGCTTAGGGGCTGCTTCTTCGAATACGTCCCATGTCATCGGTGCACTAGCATAAATTTCTTTATTGTAATACACAACTAGATGGTTACCTCGCAATACCGGTACACCATACTGAACCCCATTTATTTGCATCGTTGAAAGGACACCTTCAGTCAGCACATTGGCAAACAGCTCGCCTGGCACTTCGGAGTAAAGACCGTTCTCCACGTAAGCGGTCATGTCGGCAGGAACCAGCGCCAGATGCGGACCTTGATGGGTTTCCTTAATTCGGTTCAGACCAACAATCAGTTCCGTAATGTTCATCACTTGCGGAGTAACCCGTACGCCGAAGCGCTCCGTATACAGCTTACAAATCTCCTCTAGCACTTCAATTGAGGTATCTCCTGGACCATCAAACTCATGCCATATCAATATCTCTTTTTTATTCTCTTTCATCGCAGGCTCTCTCCTTTGGATGAGGCATCTATTTTTGGTTTACGAGCACTAAAGCTTGATTAGGCGCAAGCAGCAAACTATTGAGTGTTTGACCTGCAATGCTGGCTGTTAAGGAGCTGTCCAGCTTAACGGTCATTGGGCTGCGGCCAGGTACGGCTGCCTTCAAATCAACGTGGGCGGAAGCATCTGCGCTCAGGTTAAAGCAGCAAATCAGTGTTTGATCTCCATACATATACCCATAAAGCACAACGTTATCGGGTGAAAGAGCTACGAAGAAGTTTTCCGGCTTGACTAGCCCGAGCCAGTCCTTCTTGAGGTCTCTTAGCTGAGCCAGCAGCGGCAGCATCGACGCAGGATTCGTCCAATTAATTCGCATGACGTTAAAAAAAGCGCGCGGGATGTCGGCTCCATTCGTATTATCTCCCAGTCCGCAGTTCAAGGGCTGCTCCTCATTCATCTCAAAGCCGGTCGTTATATACGGAATCGCGTTTGGAAGAAATTGATTAAATACCGCGATCATACGGGCTAACTCGACGCCGCCGCGGCTTGTGATACGAGGAGTATCGGCCGTTTCTGCACAGGCAAACACATGAATCTTTAAATTAGTCAGCTCCTCTAGGAATGAAACGAGATTGTCCTTGGTAATTTGCGTCATGACATTCCATCCGCTGCCAAGCATAATGTTGTAGCCAGTATTGGCCGCTTTCAGGTGGTTGCGATTAAACAAGTCTTCACTGATCAATATCGCATTTGGATTAATCTCTTTAATCGTGTCGAAAATGCAGGTCAGCAGCGGAGTCGGAAGCACATGTCCGATATCGATGCGGAAACCGTCAATGTTATACGTTTCAAGACTAAATCGTACCGCCCTCTCTAGAACGTCCCACAGTTCGAGGTTAGGCTCTTCTCCTGGGTAATCGTTGCATTTGATCGTATCGAAAAGGACATAGGGTGCCTGATTGGAGCTTATAAAATTCCTGACCTGCGGTGAGAAATCCTTGTAGAGACGCAGAAATGTAATATCGGTCCAGATCGGTTGAACGTCATTGATCCAATCGGAATGCGCAGGCGAAGTCGTTATTCCCATCTCTTGCTCCACCAAAGTCAATATTTCTTCTCCGGTCTTCGCCACTCTCTGCTTCAGTTGCTCCCAGAGAACCGGATTCAGCTCGTTTGGTGGCAGCGAAAACTTCGAAAGGAACGCCGCCGTCTTCTGGCTGTGATAGATTGTCTCCAACTTTCCAGGTGTGCACTCCTCAAAAAAACCAAGCTCCGGAATTAAAGGGGGCGCAAAGCCCTCCAGCTCTTCGTTGTTAATCCAGTAGACCCAATCCGGGTGCTCGGCGATGAACTCACTATTTCTCGCCGTTACGCGAGGTATGAAATCGATAACGACCTTAATATCAAGCAAATGGCAAGCTTCTACCAGAGCGCCAAGTTCATCGTGAATCGTGAAATTCCCCATGCCGTCCAGCAGGCTGTCATGCAGGTTCTGGTCTATATGGAACAGCGATTGCACGGCGTAAGGCGATCCAATGTCTCCTTTCAGATTCAGCTTGCTGTACCGGTTAATCGGAAGCATGTACAAGATATTGATGCCCATTTTTTTCAGTAGCGGCAGAAGAATAATGAAACGCAAAAAAGTACCGGATTCGATTGTTCCGTCATGTTTGTAGTCCCAAGCTGTCGAGTAGCGAACGAGTGAGGAATAGATTGCACTGACGTCCAGATCCGTGTGTTCCTTGAGCGAATACTTCCACGAAAGCTTGGACAAATACTGCAAATGCTCCGTTAAAAAATTATATGGGTGAACGTAAATCTCTCCTTCTTCCTCTGCGAGAATGCATTCATATCGACATTCGTTCCAAACCGCCGGTATCCAGATCGGCTCCATCTCTTTATCTTTGTGGATAGACAAGTAATCCTGAACGAGTCTTAATTTGCTCTTTTTGTTCATCAGCAGGTTTCTCCTCGCCTTGTTGTGGATTCGCGTTACGGAACAAAAACCGTCTTTAAGGTTTCACACTTCACCTCCTTCAAAGAGTTCAAATCATAGCCGAGCAGTTCGTTAATCGCCGCTTCGTGCTGCTCCAGCTTTACTTTTCTGGTCACGAGACGTTTCAAATCCGGCATCTCGGCGGCAAATCGCAAAGCCTCCTCGAACATGAAGCGATATTCTCCTGCAGCGATAATTTTGATTGCCCGCTGTACGAACTTCGTAGGAGAAAACGTGTACTGGTACTTCGCATTAATACCGAAAGGAACGATGCGTCCTCCACGCTCAATCCACTGCTCAGCAATTTCGAGCTGAGTGCCAACAGTGTCTATAATCAGATCAAACTTGTGGCCTGCACAGATCTCGTTTACGGTAGCTTCATTCAGTTGGGAAGGCGTCAGAACGAAATCTGAAATCTCTCTTGCAAAGGCGTACCTATAAGGATTAATTTCCGTCGCAACCGTAATCGCTGCTTTTGATTTGCTGACCATTTGACACAAAATCCCCATCGGACCTGATCCAAGAATGAGTACCTTATCGTCAGCTGAAATGTGAGCCTCATTAAAATTGTGCAGCACACATGCAAGCGGCTCGATCAAAACCCCCGCCTCCCAGCTCATATGATCTGGAAGACGATGCGCAAACGTTTGCGCACATAAATAAAAAAAAGTAAATGTTCCATCTTTATTTAAGCCTGCAATAGGCATCCCGTTGCCATCGGTGCCCGTACAAAGGTGAGGCTGTTTCTTCAGACAAAAATAACATTGACCGCAGCTTTGATTCGGATCAATAACTACGCGATCTCCCACCTTCACGCGGTCGACATTGCCACCAATTTCAACAACGGTTCCTACCGCCTCATGACCACGAATAACCCCGGGAACGCCCTCCTCTTTACCGCTAAAGACCGCTAAATCCGTGCCGCATATGCCGGTCATTTCGATCCGGATTTTCACCTCATCCGGCGCTGCAATCTGTGGTGCTTCCCTTTCGCCTAGGTCCAGCTTGTGATTGGATGTCCATACCAGTGCTTTCATTTGTACCTCCTTATATACTTTTGATAAAGAATAAGAATACAAATTATTCTTAATAATCCATAATATACTCCACTATATTTGCAAAGTAAGAGGAATATTGTCGATATATGATTCTAAAACACAAAACGTTAATAATTTTTAATGAAAACGTGTACAATTAGTCGGAAATTTAGTCGAAACAAAAAGCGGGCCCTTCGCGCATCCTATCTACTATAGCTACAGCTATTAAAAAAACCGCCTATTTAAGTAGGCGGTTATCTCAGTAGTACCCTATGATCTATTTAATTCGATGACTCCGAAAATACTCTGACCAGTTATCGGAGATCACAACAGTGACTATATCAATTTTTGTATTGTACTCATTTTGGGCTGTAAAGGTAAACGTGACAGGACCGTTCGGCAGCTTCTCAAAGGAAGAATCAAACATTTCACCGGTCCAAAGCGATTTAGCACTGCTGGTTGGACTGAGCTGTGTGGTGTATCCCCCGGTCATAGTGACCTCTACAGTATCTGGAAGACCTGTTGCTATTCCCTGCAGGACAAAGCACTCTCCAGCCCAATAGACATTGTATCCTCTTGGACTTTCCTCATTACCACTCTGTTTGAGATTGTACCCTTTACGATTGTTATTCCATTCTTCCGTATGCTGTACCCCGCCTTTAATACTCAGGAGATTGACCATGAAATATTTGCGCGGCGACACGCTGCTCCAGTCATAACCATCAAAAACCTCAACCTCTACCGCATACTTTTCATTTTCGATTAGTGCACCGGCGGGTATCTGCCATTGATTAGCACTGGATACCTGTTCAACGGACTGAACTTTGATAGCTCCTGTGGCTAGATTTATAATCCGAACCTTATAGCTCTGCTGTAGATCCTCGTCCTCATCTTGGTAATCCCATTTTATGATGGGAGTAAGTGTACTAGCAATGGTCGGGTTAGCTTGAGTGGTACTGGTCGGATAGGTGATATTTACCATAGGTATACGGTTTACAACCGTGAGGCTATGCGTAATCTCACGAAAGAGGCCAAGCGAATCCGTAACGATTTGACGATACGTAAAAACCCCATTTGAGGCAAATTGCTTCGTGAAATCCCCCTGAGTGCTCGCTAATCCTTCAATTCCGGTTTGGGGCTTAAGAATATACTTATAGTTAATAGTATCTCCCTTCGGCTCGTCCAGATCCGTAGCTGTGCTCTTGATGTTAAGAATATCCGTCCGATAGATCGGTACCTTTGTAGCATCCATTCCTGTATCCGTCACCAGGCTAAAGCCAGCATGCGGTGGGTTATCAATAATAAATGCCTTTTCGTTGGACACTTCCGACCACGAACCCTTAGAGTAAGCTCGGGCATATAAACTAAAATTAACGAACCGCTCAAAGGTTGGATTAGGTACCTGATACTGCCGCAGGTTGCCTGTAGGATCTGCATTCTCTATTGTTTTGGCCAAAATGCCATCTTTCGTAAAAAACTCCAATCTGTATTTTTCCTGTGGATCGTTCTCCGGATCGGCATAGGTCCAACCAATCAGTGGATCTCCCTGTAACTCTGCATCAAGTACAGTAGGGTTTCCCGGTGTTCCGGCTGGTGAAGTGAGAGTGACGGAAGGAGCCAAATTCTGAACCACATTTACCTTTAACGAAGCTATATTAGACTTGTCACCAATCTGGTCCACTACCCAGTGTTCTAGAGTGTACACACCAAAATCATCAAAGATAACATTGATACTCGGTGTCTGAAACAGCGAAATTTGATGGTTGCTGTCCGTGACTCTCCAGTAATATATCAGGCTGGATTGATCCGATGTATCCTGGTCATTATCCTTGTTACCAAAGGTCAATGTATCATATTGATACGCAGTGGATCCCCCCGCAATTTCTGCCGTTGGAATATGATTTTTGACCGAAAACAGCTGCGTAGCATACGATGTCAGGCTGCCGTCCGACACATTCAGCCGTATTTCCCATCCATCTGAAATGGCTGCTTTATCCGAAATGCCACTACTAGAGAGCAGATCCTTGATCCGGACGGATTGATTTCGGTTGTTTCCGGTCCAGTAATAATTTCCGTTATTCAATCGGCTGTACCAATTATAATTTAAAGAATCTCCATCAGCGTCCGGGTCAGGAGTCAAATTATTCATCGGCACCACAGTATCCCGGTATACTTCGTTCGCCATTGTAAAACTAGCAATCGGAGGGCTATTAAGCACCTGTACATTTTGACTGTAGGTATTGGACCACAATCCCCGGTTATCATGTACCTGTAAATTGACTTGGTAGTTGCCCACTCCGTAAGCCGCAATATTAGGTGGTACGGTTGCCCCACTCCAGCTGGACCACACGGTATTCCATCCGTCTTTGACTACAGACCAGCTGTAAATGTCAAGAGGGTCATTATCCGGATCAAAGGATTTGTCTGTAATCGCTGTTGCTTTCCGATAGGAAATGGAGTTGGCGCTAACCGTAAAGAGGGCAACCGGAGGGAGATTAGCAGCACTGCCCACGGTTTGTTGAAGCCAATCAGACCACACTCCTAACCCGTTGGAGCCGTCAACGTCTCTCACTCTCAACCGGATTTCATAAGCATCGTTACTTGGTAATTGTGCCGGGGGTTGACCTTCGGTCCATACCTCTGCGCCAGCCTTTCGATATTGCCATTGCCAAGTCACTAAGCCCTTGCTGGGCGATGTAATATGGTCTAAGTCATATGAGCTGTCAGTGAGCTGTAGGCTACCATTCACCAACTTCGCAGAAAATAGAGCTACTGGTTTCCGATGGATCATAAAAGTCATACTAGACAAATTATCCCTACTCCAAAGGCGGTACCCATCAAACCGATCATCACTATTTGGATTATCTCTTGCTTGATGTATGGCTATGTACGCCCCGGTATACGGAAAGGATGTATACTTGCTGCTGCGCCAAAGTCCGGAGTCGGAAATCATGCCCATTGCGTTATCAAAGATGCTCGGGTCCTGATCGTAGCGGAAGCGATCCGCATACTTCGGATCATTTTCAAAGTCTGTATACGATGTACCGATATCGATGGGCGAATTGATCAGGAAAAAGGCCTTATTCCTCAGCCGATTCGTGACGTTAAAGCTCGTTGACGCTTCTGCTTTCATATTAAAGGGATCAACGACTTTCACGTTTACTGTGTATTGCCCCGGCGGAATTCCTTCACTCAATATATCAATGGGTATGCTAAAATTTTTGGGTGACCCTGTATTCGCCAGCGTAATTTTCTTGTAAAACACATTGGGAATCTCTGCGATCACATCCACCGTGTCATTATCTACATCCTGCACATACCCTTCCAGGTTATAGGTGCTGAAACCAGAATCGTTCATGACGGTCTGGTTCGGCTGGGAGGTAAGTGTGATATTGGGTTTCTTATTGGTCGTAAGGGGAATGGTCTGCACATCAGAAATCGTGTAAGGGTAACGTGCTGTACCATTGAAATTCATTGCATCATAGAATCCATATAGTTCAGATAACTCTATTCTTATTCTTAAATATGCAGGGATTTTATCCCTATCATACTGAATATATTCAGAGTGTGGGATGATAGATTTAGAATTATAATCCGGATAAAACCCATCAGGCCAGTGATCATCAAAAATAATAGGATGATACGACAATGGCGAAGCTGTGATGTTGCTCCACTGCCCTGCAAGTGCATTTTCATACCCCGCCAAGTTCCCATTTTGGTACATTGGTCCACCCCAACCACTAGCCAAACTAGCTAAAGTTTCAGCCGTACCGTCTTTGTATACTAACTCAATACTCTGGGTCCACAAAGTATAATATCCATGATAGGCTTTATCCCTACCAGGATTTTTGGGTTGTCCGCCCAGTGTCTCTCGATACAGTTCCCATCTCGTGGGCATAAACGAATTGCTCATATCAACATATAGTAATTTTCGGACTTGATCCCATTTAACAGAGAACGTGTTTGCTGGGAAATCCGCATACATAGTACTTGGATACCAATTTGAATCTCCCTCATAACTAGCTGGTGGGCGAGATTGAACATAACTCCTGGCTGGACTAGTGTAATCGTTGTATTCAACAACCTCGCCTGCCGCAGCTGCACGTTCCGTCTTCATGCCCATCCAGGGTAAGAGTGTAATGACTAGGATGAATATCGTAATCCGCTTGATCCACATTTTCATTTTAGGTTCTCCTTCGTCTACCATGACCAGTCAACTACAGGAGCACGGTTATAGACTTCGACCAATCGTTCGGTCAACGGCTGCGCCGGTTTACTACTGTAGGAATCTGTACTTCTCCGATCCGCAGCGTTCACAAATTCATCTATGGTCGGCTGGTCAAATTTCTCAGTGGCCGTCATTTTGACTTCGTACCTTCCCACTTGAGAAAGATTTAAATTAAAGTTGGTTTCATTGCCATTGTTGAAAATCGTCCAGGATTCATCGTCAAAGCTTCCGTCATTGTCCGAATCCCTACGGTACTCCCAGGTTCGGTGATCAATAAAGTCAAAGTCCGGAGAAAATGACATGTCACTAAGGCCGACAGCCGCTTGGCTTCCATTTGCAGGGTCCCGGAACACTTTGTTAGGCACGGAAATATAAACAACAGGGGCCTCGTCTGGCACAATATCAAAGGTCATGGATGCCGTATCGGAAAAACCAGCTGTATTCGTTACGGTGATTGTAGCTTCGTATGTACCCGGCTTTTTGAACAGCACATCTTTACTATCCATTCCGGTAAGGGTGCCACTGTATTTAATATCTGCTGCGGTTCCGCCCGATACGGGGGTAATGGTCCACTGGGTTTTAGTTTCGTCTATCGGGTAATGCTCTGGACTTCGGCTGGTACTGACCAGTGTCACCTTCCGGTTTTGTTTCTTCGTGCCTCGTACCTTAATAACAGCCACCGGCTCTGGCTGAACCACATTGACTTTTGCAGAGGTATATCCGGTCAGATCGCCGTTGTCCGTTACGGTTAGCCTTACCGTATGTCTGCCAAGCGCACTGAGGGGATACCATGTGAATCCAAATTCCCCGGTCACCTTGTCTATCGTGCCTGGCGCAACGTAATCATAATTAACAATCTTTCCGTCCGTATCGTAAGAATTCTTCCCGTACACCAAAAAGTCTTCTCCGGCCATCACTTCATCCGGCACATCCAAAACAGCAACGGGTGGCTTATTGTTATTCGTTGGCGGGGGATCGATTGGAGTATTCCCCACCCCCACAGTCGCCTTCATGGTTTTAGATAAGGACGTAACGGTTCCGTTGTCGGTCACAATCGGCTTGGAGAAACGCACCGTGACGATCAACGTGTACTCTTGTTCAAAATCACCGTTCTTGAACTTAGCTAAGGGAATTACAAAATTATCAAACGTTTGAGTACTGTTCAAAACTTTGTTGTAATCCTTCTTTTGTTTCACATCATTTGATCCGGTTTCCTTCGCATAAAATATCCATTCCTCTATGTTTGACGAACTTGTATAGGCCAACAAGTCGCCTTTGATCTTTAGCGATACCGGAATATCTTTCCCTTTGTTCTGGGTAGGGTTTGGACTCGGATTAACCACACTCACGTTACCATCCAGTGTAGGTGTAGATATCGGTGTGTAGTTGAAAGATATGCTACCGCTGTAGCTGTAGCTGGGAACTTTGGCATCAGCGGTGTAGTAGTAGTAAGTATCTACTTCGTATTTCCTGCCTTGGGCATGCCCAACGAGGGGATGACTTGCATCGGCATTTTGATTGGTATATTGCTGTTCTACGGTTTTACCATCAGCATCCACAAAAAAAGGAATGGCATAATTAACAATAACTTTCCCATTTTTAAATTTGGGTGGCTCTTTAATATATGAAGAAGAAAGTAAACCATAGAAAACTGGAGTAATCGTAGCAGACAGAATATATTTTGAATCAATGATATTGGTTTGCGCCTTATCGTACCATTTGAGATACTCCATATCTTTCGCTGGAGCAGCCGAAACGACAACTCTAGGTGGCCGGGCTGAGGGTGTATCACTGTCCTCTGCCGGAAGGTCTTTCGTTTTCAACGCATCCTTTGCTTCATCGTACTCATTAATTTGCCAACGTCTTCCGTCTGAATAACGCCATATGGAGTTACTTGGGTTGGTATAATAATAGGATTCATAAGATCCACGGTACCCAACAAGATTATTTAGCGTTTTTGTATTAGCAACTCCATTGAGTTTTAATTTGATTTTCCCATTTTCTATTGTGATTCCTCCATTTAAAGCATTGTTGCCAGTATATTTTAAGGTGCTGACATTAATGGAGGCAGTTGACACCCCACCAGGCAGATCCAGCAAAAACGACTTTGCCGCATAATCATCTCCTATGAGGCCCGTATTTGCAGGAATCGCTACAATTGCACTTTTGGTTTCAGCTGCATCTACTACCTTGGCTTGGACCAAGGTAGTAGTCAGCAGAATCAAAATGATAAGAAAGTTTAGAACTCTTTTCATTCGGGAACCACATACTTTTCAACAAAATTCTTTCCATAGTACAAACGCATTACAAAATAATCAAAATCATCTGCATAAGCATAGGCAAGATAGGATGTGATTTTCTCACCCGGTTTTAGTGTGAAAGTCCATAATGCTTCTGTACTATTTGTTTTAGAGGCGAGTTTTCTCGGCCATATCGGGTCAGTTATTTTACCAGTTTGAAAAGTAAATGGCATCAATCTTTTAATGTCATTTCCTCCACCTGTCATTATTTTCTTTGTATTATTCTGAAGTGTGAATTTTGTCCATATTAAATATTTCGGACGACCAATACTACCTGTTGCACTTTGAAAACCATACAATTTTTGCAAATTTTTGACCTCGGCCGATTGAAAATCATAAATCATGATCTTATGCAGTGTATAGCTTAAACCCTCCGAAGTAAGCGTCACGGGCAGATTCATAGCCTTTTTGAGACCATATTTAGCCAAATTATCCGTCATGACAGGAGCTACCGTTGGCTTTGCGGTTGCTGCATTGGCAAATCCCACTTGACCTAAAATTGATCCAGCTAATAGTGCAGTTGCTAAAAAAGATTTCATCATTCTCTTTTTCATCTTCTAATCTCTCCCTTATTTCTATTGAATTGAAATGCAGCCTGCTAAGTTTTGTTAGAGACCAGTGCCGAATAAACCTCATCGATTTATATCTGCACCAGGTAGTTCAGCGGTAGGGATCACGCCCGAGTGCAGCTTGGAAAAGGGCGCAAAACATGAATGGCAATGCAGTGGCGATTGACGCAGTCGGAAGGGTATGCCGCAGCGTAATTAAATGCTATCAGTACCATAAAGACTGCACCTACTTCGTGTCTACTCATTAAACCTATACTCCTGAATGGCCGGTACCATAATTGCCTCCTGTGTCTTAGCTCTGGATATCAGCACCGGATGTTCCGTCTGGATGACGGCAATAACCGAAGGGCCTTGTATGTATTTGGTGATGCCATAATTACTATCCTCATAGAGAAGTGGAAAGGTAACGCCGGACGATTCATCGACAATAGCAAACTTAATGATCTTTAGTTGAGTCCGAAAGCGGCTACCCGCTTTGGGGGATAGGTTATCATCCAGTCCTAGATTGTTCTGCAATGAGCGCTGGAAGGTAGCATAAGCTAATTCAGGATCAATAATTAGTCGACCCTGCGCCCGTGCGACTTCATTTAATTCCTGTGCGGCGTCATGGACGGCGATATTATTCGCATCTTTAAGCATGCTGCGCAGCGTGTCCCACTCCTGATTCTGGATCTGAAAGAACCAGGAGTAGACAAAGATCAACAGCACAAAAGCCAGTTTAATAATGTAATCCATAGATAGATTCATCTCTCAATCAGTCAAGATATTCGCTCATAATTGACCCGTGTCCATAATAATGTGTCGGTTGAGTCACGGCGGAGAAATTGTAGGGAAACATGTTAACCCGTGGCGCTGTTATATAGACGTCAATTCGCTGCTTGCGCTCTTGCACTGTTTCAGTGCTGCTTGTGATTTCAATGGAAGCCTCGGGGAACCCGATAGCCTTCAGGTTAGAGACTACCTCACTTCGCATCGAAGCCGTTACCATCCCCTCCGTTGCTGCTTTTTGCGTGATGTAGGACGTGTTGGCCTTCACCTGCAAATCTAGCAAATAATCAATATAAGTGAAGATAGGCTGCAGGATAATAAACAGGACAAGCCACATGAACAATGCCCGGAGGACGGTCGCTTTCAAGGGTAACGCCTCCTTCTAATATTGCTCTACTTGCTTGGTATGGGTGATGATATCGTCCTGGCTGCTGCCGATGATATTTGTTGCGGCTGAGATAAAAATCCCGGCGATGACGAAGCCAATAGCCAGAAACATAGCGACGGAAATCGAGTCCTTTTTCATAGCTGGTTACGCCACATCATTGGAGGTATTAGGGACTACAGCAATTTGGCCGAAATCTAACGGCTGGACGAAAGTTACTCCGGGTATATCCGGACGGTTGTCATCCGCATCATTCACCACATCACGAACTACTGGAATTAAAATAGCGATGACGATAGCGACACAGAGAAATCCGATAGCGATAAACAAGCCTGTTGAAATAGCGTCCTTTTTCATTGTTAATATCTCCCTTTAATTTTATAATTTTATAGTATTCTTGAATATATAATTTTTCACTGGAACATGCCCACTCCGTTAAAATTGCCTTTGATGAGCATAATGTACTGCATTGCCAGCGAAACAATCATCAGAAAGGTAGCAATTGAAGGGATAACATTAATAATTGTCGATACATCCCCGATAAAAGACCATTTTTTCAAATACTGATCACTGGATATTTTGGAGATAATCTTCCCCTGCTCCCGTAAGTAATTCGCGGCCTCTGTGTCATCATCCATACTTTCCGTAGCCAGCAATATGGAACGAATATCGTTAATAAAACCATGGTTCTCCGGAAATTTGCTGCAAAACCATTCGATCGCCCGCTCGGCACCATCATCAACCGCCCGCTCCGATAGCTCGTACAAATCTTGACGGATGTACTGAAAGTGTCCGGCCGTGCTCGCGCAAAAAGCACCAAACTGCACATAACCGCGCTTACGCAGCCGATTGTTCTCATAGAGACGGATGAAGGAGATCAGCTCGCCATCTTTTTGAATAATCGTCTTCTGATGCAACCAGGTCAGCAGCCACCCCAGCGGAAGATAACGCAAAGGACTGGTGACCACTAGGATCAAAACCGCAATTAACAGATCATAGATGGAGAAAGGAATAGTACGGATGAAGTCTCCAACAACCTGCAGGGTTAAATAGATTAGCGCCGCAGCATAGCGGAATATTGTGATTTTGCGGGCACTCACGGATATTCCGCTGTTATTCAATAATTGCTGCAGCCTGCTGTTCTGTACACGCTCCCCCAGTGCGTTCCAGCTTAACCCCAGCCGGAGAATATACCGTTCCTGTTTACTACTGCTGCTCACAAAAACAAGCAAGGCGACATATACAATGCCGAATACGGCAACCAATAATAATAATCTATCCATAATTCATCACCCTCAGTGGTAGTCCAGTTTAGGCCTGGCGAGAATAGTACTGATGACAAAAGATATAAAGAGGCCTGTAATAATAATCATCAAAAAAATGAGCCCCACAGAAGTCTGAAACTGCAGTTGGATATACACATCCGGCTTTAGCATATAAATGAAAGTGCCTACCGAAGCGAACAGCACCACAAGATTCCCGTACAGCCCCAGACTAATCGCATCTCTGCTATTGGCTTTTACCGTTAAAATGGTCTCCCTTTGCTGCTCCATAGAGCGATTCAGCATCATCAGCGAGCTTTTTAGGTAACGGGTTCCCTCCTTCTCGGCATAGAGCAGATCTGAGACGAACTCTACGGCAAAGGTGGTTCCAATCGCTCTGGAGAAACGCCCGGCCTCCTCATTCAGCTCTTTTTCATGACAATAATTGCCAAAGGCAGCTCCCAGAAGTTTCAGTGGAGTCTTCAGTACATTACCGTCCGTCAAAAAATCAGCTGTTTTGTTTAGAACGGCATCTACCGATAAGTGCGTGAATTTGGTGGAAATCTTGACCACATCGAGCAGATCATAACTTCCCCGTACCTTTCTCTGGGCATAGGTGTATCTCATTTTAAAATAAGGGATAGACGCTGAGATCACTGCTACGAAAAGTGGAAAACGCCAGGTGCCTTGCATCGGCCGACTGTTATCGAAGGAAATCCCCTCCATAAAGGGATTATTAAAGTTTAGATGTCCAGGAAGTTCACTCAGAGTCAGCAGTCCTGACAGGAAGACCGCAACGAACAGAAATCCCATACGCATCACAAACCGCAAGACACTGATTCCCGGCTCATACTTCCGGTGCACGAAATACAGCAGATTATCCAGGTGACGGTAAATCCATAACCTTCTCTTGAATTTGTTAACCTTTTTGCCAAAAATACTCCTTCCACGTTGAAGCCGATGTTCCATCTTCTGCCCTAACTGTCGTAAATGCCGCTCGACAAGCGGCTTAACCATGAGCCATAATCCCCACGCGACCAGTAAATGAAAGACAAAACGCAAGATGTAAAATAACAGAACCAAACCTCTCACCTCCTCACTCGTTCAGCACGATCTTTGACTTCAGGCTTTCCTTCAAGGGTTCAGCCATGGGTTTGGCGGTCGCCAGTCGCTCAAGCTCCTTCAACAGCTTCTGCGCAGCCGCCGAATCTTTCTTCTTCATTTTCCGAACTAAACCAGCGGTCAGTTTGTCATTATAGGTCCATCCCGCCTGCTCTGGCTCCCAGCGCATGAGATCGTTCGCGAACACCGAATTTTTGCTTTCTTCATAAAAAACCTCCGATATTCGCGTCAGCCGCTTTTTCCCGTTCGGAACACTTTCCAGAATAAAGACCAGCTCGCAGGATTTCAGCGCTGAGATCAAGTGTCCCTTCAGACTTCCCCCAACCCTTGTAGATACGGCAAAAGCACCCTGATACGGAATGTCCTCCGAATCCACGGTATGGAAAGTTCCGGTTATGCCGTCATAACCTTTTTCGCCGCTCCACAGATAAAATTCCCATTCGTTATAGCGCATTTCGGTCATATACAAAATATTCGGATCATGCCGCAGCGACTCTACGCCGACCTCCATCAGCTCTTCGTTTGTGGCCTGGATGGGAATAATCCGATGCCCTTTAATTTGGTACGGCAGAATGGATTCGGGATGCTTCTCAATCATGACTACACCCATGCAGGATGTAGAGCCAAGTAGCTGTTCACCAACAATAGTATTGGCAAACGTCGTTTTCCCCGAACCCACTGCGCCCGCGATAATCGTATTGCGGAACGTGGCTGACAGGGTCCGGATCAACTCGATCGCTTCCGAGGGAATACATTCGGTGCCGGCTTGATCCTCCAAATCGAGAAATTCAACCACCTGACGTCGCAATGAAATTGTAGTGAATCCCTCCCACACCCGGGGCGATACCCAGATCGCCAGTCGAATAAAGCGGCCGGGCCAGAGGGGATCATCCATTTTGAACTCTACCGAAGGGTTGTCCTTATTCAGCTTTTTGTTAGGATCACTCTTCAGCAAAGAGCGCTTCAGTTGCTCGACCCGGTCTAGTGAAGGCATGTCGTACGGATAAGCGACAAATTTACCTCTATGGTTATAAAAGATTTGCCGCCCGATCATCTGTAGGCCGGTTGACTCGCTGTATGCCCGGTCGGTGAACCAGCGGTAGGCAGGTCCGAAGCCCTTCCACTCATGAAAGAGAGCTTCTGCTGCCGTGCGGTAGGCTTCCGGAACCCTTCCTGTAAACGGCGTTCTCCGCAAGTATTTTTCAATCTCATTCATGAAAAAGCTGACCGCCTGCGGATCGCCAATCAACGCCTTGGCATTCAGCTCGAAATAAGAATCGTCTTCCCGTTCCAAACCCACGTTCATCTCGCTTTTCATTTTTTGCAGGAATGCGTAAAAATCTTCTTTCCCTGGCTTGCTGGTACGGAGCACGCTTTGTTTGAGGGAGAAGGGCTGCTGAACCGTTGGCAATTGGGGCATCCACGGTTCATCTTGCTGTTCCAGTTCTTGGTACTCGATCATAAAAATATCCCCTTCTTACGGACTTCAGTTGCCAAACCAAGTGACACCAATAGGGCGTTCACCTTATCATCTACGTGCTGAAGCTCCTTTTTGCCCAGGGGCAGACTCTCCTGAAAGGGTTGGTAATACGGAAGTTCCAAAGCAATTTCACTGCCAAAGCGGTGCGCCAGATTCTTGGATGAAGTCACTTCTTCCACATTGCTGCGATTAATGATGAACTGGAAATCCTGTGGATGCAGATCCATATGTCCAGCCAGCTCCAGCAGCGGCTCCAATCTGTACTCGTGCTTCGGATGAGTGACGAGCATGCGCAGCGCAGATTTTTGCATTCCTACGTACCAGGCAGCACTCTCCGGGATAGACCCGAAGTCGGCAATAACCACATCAGCGTTCTCTCCGGCTGTACTCAGAAAATATTCAATCTCTTCCTCTTGATAATCCTGAGCACTTAGATAGTCATAATTACCAGGGAGATACAGATAACCTTCTTGTTTGATGAATTGTTCGAAGTCCTCAGCATGAATCAGCTTGCCTGTGATCTTAGGCCGCAACCTATCTAGGCTTATTGCTGCTTTGCGATCATAGCCGGGATCATATAAGTCCATTCCTAGTAAAA
The DNA here is from genome assembly GCF_009664975.1 of Paenibacillus monticola. GTDB lineage: Bacteria > Bacillota > Bacilli > Paenibacillales > Paenibacillaceae > Paenibacillus_AQ > Paenibacillus_AQ monticola. Next base: position 480,941 of record NZ_WJXB01000001.1, on the reverse strand, counting down.
TCACTCGTTGGCCTGCTGCGGCAATCCGCCGTGCAAACAGCTTAGCCACACTCGTACAGCCAATGCCGGGACCAGAGCCAAAAAAACCGACCAGATTACAGCGCTCGTCTGAATCCTCCTCCAGAATAAAGCGGATTTTCTCCACTATCGCTGACGATGTGCAGCGCGGAGGTATGAAATACATCCCCAAACTTTCACAAAGCATATGTACGGCGTGATAGCCGCGCACTCCCTTTTGTAGATAAATATAGAGGATAGTTGTATTCGTATATTTGCGTTGTAGCTCGCTTAATTCTGGAATTGACACGTGGTCACTGGTGACCATCAACATTTGACCGTCCATATGGGGCGGCTCAGGCAGAACATTTTGCGTAATTACAGTAAAACCGGCACTTTTGAGATCATTAACCGTCAATTGTTCCATACCCAGACTGAATATTTTCAAGTCTTTCTCCCTCCTACTCGACCCTTACGATCCACAGCTTCTTGCCCTGCTCCAAATATTGCCCTAACAGCTGGCCGTCACTTTTCTTGAGCTTCAATTCGGGTGAAGCCACCTTTCCGGTGGAAGTAAAGCGATTGTTATCATTCCCCTGCTCCGAATCGAGCACATCATTATTATCTTCCGTGCGCACATAATTAACGGTTACACCGGTCAAAAACACTTGCTGAGAGGGCGCACTGGGCAGATTCGCTTGATCTTTCACAGTTGAGCTTGGGCGCTCACCCTCCACCAGATAAATATCCACCTTATCCCGGCTGCGCAGCGAACCGTTTATGGCATAAATAGCTTCCTTCGGAATCGGAAATATCCCTTCATCCTGCAGCGGCTCCAGATTACTGATATCCACTAATGAGGCTGTCAAAATACTGCCGTCGGTCAGATTAACGTTCGTAATCTTATGCTCTACCTGCTGGATCTCCGTGATGACTCCCGAAGGGATGTCCTTGGTCTGGACAGAATCCAGATACAGATCACCGGGCTTCAGCTCATAGTTCTTGGGTAAGAACTGACCGTCCGCTACCTTGATCTTGACCACAGTTTGAGATAACACATAAGGTTTGAAATAAAGGTCATAGCCCAGAAGCCCGCCGAATCCGGTAATTAAGATAAGTGCTGCGAACAAGTAATTGCGTTTTAATAGTACAGACAAACCCTCTGCCTCCTTCAAAATACGTTTTTTGCACATGACAAAATGCACTTTGGCCTAAGTATCCAAAATGCTGGTAAAATGCTTTTTTACCTGAGGGGTTATGAAGAGTAATAGATTATCCGTTTGAGGTCACATGCTGAGGATGATTTGCTGTGGGATTGGCATTCCAACTATAGAAGGATTCCAGTGAAAAACAAGCCGCTAATCCACATTGTCTTCCACTGGAAATTATAGATTTAATTAAAAACTACTGTCTTGTTATGATGAACCAAAATGCGGTCTTCAATATGCCATTTGACAGCACGGGCCAGAACAACCCGCTCAATGGTTCGCCCGATACGCTTCAGTTCGGTTACATCATCGCTGTGACTCACTCGTTGCACGTCTTGCTCGATAATGGGACCCCCGTCAAGCTCTTCAGTCACATAGTGAGCTGTCGCACCGATAATCTTCACTCCACGCTGATAAGCTTGGGCATACGGCTTACCGCCCACAAAGGCAGGCAAGAAGGAATGATGAATATTGATGATCCGGTGCCGGTAATGTTCAATGAACGATGGAGAAATAATCTGCATATAGCGAGCCAGAATAATGACATCGATATCGTCTCTGATAACCTCCAACTGACGTTTCTCGGCTTCATCCTTAGTAGTGGCACTAACCGGGATATGATGAAAAGGAATGCCGAAGGATTCGACATAAGCCTTCATATCCACGTGATTGCTTACCACGAGCGCAATTTCGGCATCCAGATCGCCAGCTTGCCACTGCCAGAGCAGCTCGACGAGACAGTGATCTTCTTTGGAGACGAAGATCGCCAGCCTCTTCTTCTGACTCACATTGAAGATTTGCCAACTCATCTTGAAGCGCTCCGCCACTCCGCCGAATATGGATCGCACCTCTTCCAGACGCTCGTCCAGTTTAGGCAGATCAAATTCCACTCGCATAAAGAACATGCCGCCATCCGGGTCCATCGTATATTGATCTGATTGAACAATATTAGCGCCGTGCTGGTACAGAAAGTGTGATACAGCCGCCACGATCCCTGGGCCGTCGGGACAGGAAATGAGCATGCGAGCCCGGTTCGGATATTTTTCTTCACCTGACGAATGATCTCTCTTTACATGTAACTCCATAATTCTCTGGCCATCCTCTCATCTACTTGCGCAATCTATAAGTTTAGCTTAGGCGTTAACGAGCAATTGTTTCCCCGCGAGCCAAGCGATCAGACGGTGATTAATAGCTTGCTCAGATAGCTGCGGAAACAATCCAGCATTAGCAACATTATCATATAGCCGCTCAAGCGGCTCGCGCGGATCTGCCTTCTTAGCCTTGGCATCGTTCTTCAACAGCTCCCAGACATCCAGTACATATTGACGAGAATCAAGCTCCTGCTTGGCGAAGAAGGCATGCAGCATTTCAACCTCCTGCATAAATTCTGGTCCAAACCGTTCAGCTACATCGCCACGCAAGAGCGCGATTTCCACCTCATACATGGGACTCAATTTTTTGGCATCCTTGCCAATCCAGGGGGTCTCCAGAATGAACGGCAAGCCTGCCAGCGCTTCATGATGAACGACCTTATTGATCGTCTCGAAGCCAATCCAGCCTGAGCCAATCGGAGTATGGCGGTCCTTCTGTGCTCCGCGTGGATTCTTGCTGTCATTCAGGTGAATGACACCCAGGCGGTCTAGACCGATAGTCTGGTCAAACTGCTGCAGCACACCATCCAGGTCATTAGCGATATCATATCCCGCATCATGAATGTGACAGGTGTCCAGACATACCGAAAGCCGCTGGTTAAATTCAACCTTGTCAATGATGGAGGCAATCTCCTCAAAGCTACGGCCAATCTCTGTACCTTTGCCAGCCATAGTTTCAAGTGCAATATGAACTTCCGTCTCATCCGTGCCACCAAGAACCTCATTTAGTCCGTCGGCAATCCGCTGAATGCCGAATTGAGCATCCTTGTCCGTAAATGCGCCGGGATGCAACACAATATGCTTAACCCCAAGTGCATGTGTACGACGGATTTCTTCTTGCAGGAAATCAACAGCCAGTTGGTAAATGCTTTCCTTATAGGAGCCGAGATTGATAATGTATGGTGCATGGACAACAATCTCCTCTACACCATTAGCCTGCATCGCCAGCTTCCCTTCAATAGGGTACATTGAATCAATCGGTTTGCGGCGTGTATTCTGCGGCGCACCCGTATATATCATAAACGAGCTGGAACCATACTCATTTGCTTCATTGGCCGCGCTCAAGAGACCCTTGTCCGCGCAGGACACGTGAGAACCTATTTTTAGCATGCTCTTACCTCTTTCCTTCACGAATTAACACTTATTCTACCGTGATCGGGAAAATAAATCTAGGCAAGGCTGATATGCCCGCTTATGCTACGCAAAACTATGGAAATACGCTATACTTTAGATGAAAGATGAATTTGTGATAATAATCATTGCCCAAAGGTGGTATGCCCATGGCAACACAATTAGGACTAAGCTTGTTATCCGCAGCACCCAGCAATTGGTTTATGAACACCATCGCATTCTGGACATTTTTGCTGCTAGGCACCATGTGTATCGGCGGTTTTTTTATGTTCCGCAAATTTTTGAAAGTGCTGCCTAAAGCTGACGGGAAATCCAAGCTTGACTGGCAGAACTACTGGGTAGAACGCAGCCGTCCGCTGTGGGGAGACGAGGCAAAGGCTTTTCTGGACCTGCTTGTTCAGCCTGTACCTTCACCCTTCCGCGACATCGCCAAACATTCCATTGCGGCCGAAATTGGTAAAATCGCCATCGAAGCTGATGCTTCGGAGGTAACCCGTGATCACTGCATCAAAGGCTACATTGTCGCCACACCACGGCGAGATAATCGCTTTCTCATTCATTTTCTGGAGAAGAACGGAATTGATTACTCCCCTTACCGACATATGATTAAATAAAAAGAGCGGAGGCGGCAATCGTGAAATATATAATATGCGGCGGCACCGGCTTTATTGGCAAAGAGCTTACCAAATACTGGCTGCAGGCAGGACATGAGGTTATGATCGTCGGACGGAAACAGCCTGAAGTCCAAACGTCCCAGCCTAAGCTCAGTTATCATACTTGGGACAGCCTTGCTGCTAACCCCACACCAGCAGAAGGCACTGATGCTCTGATTAATCTTGCTGGATCTTCCCTTAGTCAACGTTGGAGTCCAAGCGGGAAGAAGGCAATTATGCAATCCCGTCTTGAAACCGTTACCGCAGCAGCCAAGCTATTGAAATCCTTGCAGAATAAGCCTTCGGTTGTGATCCAATCCTCTGCCGTAGCCATCTACGGCACCTCGCTGAAAGATACCTTTGACGAAACCTCTCAGGTCCATGTTATGGATTTCCCGTCTGAGGTTGTTCAGACTTGGGAAGCGGCCGCTGACGACGCCTATCAGGATATTCGCCTGATCAAACTGCGCACCGGAGTAGTACTTGGGAATGAAAGCGGAGCTTTCCCCAAAATAAAACTCCCCTACCTCTTAGGCTTCGGTGGAAAAATCGGCAGCGGAAAGCAGTGGATGTCCTGGATTCACTTGGCGGATATTGTAACCCTGATTGATTTCTGTATTCATAATTCCGGTATTTCTGGACCTGTTAATGCTACCGCTCCACTTCCTGTGACAAACGAAGAATTCGGCAGAACAATTGGCAAGGTGTATCGTCGCCCTCATTGGTTTCCTCTTCCAGCCTTTTTGCTAAAAGCAGCAGTGGGTGAATTATCCGAAATATTGCTGGAAGGCCAACATGTCATTCCCGCCAAAGCCTTGGAACACGGATTCACCTTTGCCTATCCAACACTTAAGCCTGCACTACAGCAACTGAAATCCCAATAACATTGGCCATTACATAAACACCTGATTTTTAACTCAGTCCCTAGGCTGTCCGGAATGTATATTTCCCCTTAACAATCATGAATGCAGCTCCTTCGGTCAGTGGGTATTCCTTGTAAGGGATCATGGCCTCACCCTGAAAAAAGGTTCCATTTCTAGAGTCCAGATCCTTTATGATGTATCCCTCTGGGCTTCTGGATATTTCAGCGTGCACTCTTGACGCTCCTTCTGATACTTCTACATACTGAGCTACCTCGGCTGATCGGCCAATAATAAAGCTGGGGCGATTCAGCTCGATTTTCTCCGCATTCCCTCCACTCTCGGCGTCACACCTTTCGAGGTATGGAATATTACGTTTCATTCTTTCAATCTCTTGCTCCTTATCCGGCACTTGCTCCCGTGGCAGTAAAGCCGTTGCCGCGATCGGTATTGGTGCCTTGACTCCATAAGAATTAGTATCCTTCTGGCTACCTCCAAAACTACTAATCTGCGGGGATTCTACGATGTTCGATGGCTTGAGCGCTTCCCGTACGTCCCTCATGGGGGCCGCTGGATGAACAGAAGTCACAGGATTTCTACTCAAATCCCGTACCAGCTCCTTTCGGATCATGTTGCTTCCTATATCCGCTGCCTCTTCCTCCATATCTTCCTCATCTTCAGAAATTCCCAGCCTGATTCTTCCACTCCAAACCAGCCAGCTCAGGACCGCCAGGGTTAAGGTCACCACTTCACAAACCACCAGCCATAGCAGCTTCGGACTGTTCAGGTAAAGGAACTTCCAGAGCAGCGCGTCTCCCAAAAGACAAGCCAGAACAATATAGGTTCTAGAGCTTGAGGATTGTTGTTTAAAGTCAACTTCATCGCCCATGCTGCTAACCGGCCTCTGCTCTTCTTTCAATCCAAGACTCGGATAACCGCTCATCCATGGTGTTGGATTATGCCTCAATGAAGCTGAACCTCGCTCATCTTGAACTGTATTTTTCCTCACTGGAGCAGCTGCTTCTCGCGTTGGAAGCTCACTCACTTGCTCATGGGGTAATTTCCCTGCTACTGGTTGCTCCACAATTATAGTTGGGTCGGTAAGAGGAAGAACAGAATCTCCTTCCGTCATCAGTTCCGCCAAAAGCTCTCGGAATCCCGCAGGGGTAAAACCATCCTCACCACAATATTGCAATATTCTTTGCACTCCGTTACCCGTAAGCTCTGTTATGGACATCATCAGCACCATAATCAGTGACTTAAAGCCCTCACCCGGACGTACAGCAGATTCAGCATTCTCTAAAGGAATGTATGTGAGGTACACCTTACCGTTCTGCAATGATCCATCAATAAAGATATAATCCTCATGTAGCGCATACTGTTCTGCCCGCAGCATATACAACCTGCCGTCCTCCATTCCTCGGGCTATTTGTAGTAGCAATCCTAAGAATGTGGTCATGCTGAGCCTTTCACCTTTGAGCAGATGACTGAGCATTTTTTTTCGGGACACCGCATATTCCAAAGTAATATTCAGGTCTATCTCCTTAAGCAGCAGCCGCAGATGATGCGGAATACTGGAGTTCATCAGCATCCGGGCCTGCACCATGTTAAGCTTGTCTGCACGCAATCCAGGCTGCTCTCCGAGTGTCATATAAATACCATCCTGCTGCATAAAATCACGAGTCAATCCAAACAACAAGCATCACCTCCCAAAGTTAAAAATAGAGATATGCACATACCGAACCGGGGATTACGGCCAGCATAAAGGGAAACCTTAACATCTCACTTCTATTCCCTTTCAATATGCCCGGACTCTGTAGCAGCATGAACCCTGTAACTCTACTGAAGATTTTACGTAAACGGCTTCCTGTTTCCTTTCTCCTCAGAACAATGATCCAACCGATCAATGCTCCGAAGAATACGGAATACATGAGGACTTGTAACGTAAATAATATTCCCGTCCAAGCTCCGATTCCCGCAAAAAGCTTAACATCCCCAGCTCCAACCGCCCCTATCATGTACATGATTAGGAGCAGTATGAAACCCGCGGCTGCCCCACCACCAGCAAACAACAGACCCTGCCAGCCATTCATAATCCCCTGCACAAGCAGACCCGCGATCATCGTAGACACAGTGATCCGGTTCGGGATTCTCATGGAGAGGATGTCTGTAACAAACGCCGCCGCCAGAAAGGGCAGACAGCCCCAAAATGCCCACTCCGTCATTGATTATGCTCCTTTTCCCACCACTTCATTTCACTACCCACTTCCCCTGCCTACAACCGTAAATTTCACTTCAATGGATCTGCCATCCTCCAATTGGATCACAAACGGCCATGAGCCTGGAGTGGTATTGGAACCGATCGTCCATTCCCACTCGATATATCCGTCTTTATCCGCTTGTTTCCAGCCTAAATATTTGGCAGTGCTTATCCCAGTTTTATAAAAAACCGAAAGGTTCGCAGATGCACCACTTGGGATTTTGGCCCGGATCTTTCCCTTCTGGCCCGCCACCCCTGGATTTGGCTGTTCCAAGACCACAATGCCTTCCTCGGCATTCTCAGGATCCTCACCACTATCCTTTGCGGTTTCTCCCGTATCGCCAATCCATAAACGCTCAACCGCGCTAGCTTCCAGTACGATACGCCGATTCAGAAATGGCACCTTCATCGGCAGCTCATAGCTGACCTCAAGTCCGAAATAGGGATTCGTTCCCGCCTTGAGATCTGGAACAATAATATTGGATACATGGATTCGGTCGTAATCTAATAAATCAGAGGATAAATAAGGCTTCATTAATGGCTTTACCGCAAGATCCAGTACACTCTGTGAGGCTTCAGCCTGAAGTTCCTGCAGGGGCCCCTCCCCCTTCTGTAGAGCAGCCATGACCCATTCATCCATAGGCTTCGGCAGCGCCGCAGCGTATTCTCCGACCCAATCGGTCAGTGACAGGCGAGGAATACTCCAGGTGTTAGATGAATCTGAGTCGGCAGCCGACCCACCAGTATCTGCTGTCTCTGATTCTTCACCTTCTCCGCTTTCCGTCCCCCATTTCTGTGCCGCCAAAGCTGCCGGATACATATGTGTTGAGATGACCTTGACGGTATCGGAGGCGGTACTCTGTAAGGCGGTTGAGTACAAGGTCATCTGCACAATAGAAATTAGAAACAGAACAAACAGCAGAAATATAGGAAGCACCATCGCCGCTTCCACGACCATGCTGCCCTCGTCGCTCGTCCCCCTCCTTCTCCGATGCCAGAGCTGCCGCATTTTCCTCACAACCTTCCGTTAATAAGAGAAATCAGCCTTAACAGCTCTGTAATAGACTTTACCTTGCACATCACCGGAACTCCCTCCACTATAGTTCAGCAGTTTAATTACACCGGGTAAGAACCAAAGCTTCATTCCGAGTTTAATATCCGCAGCGACATAGGTGTTTTTTTCGGCTGGATTTATTCCTGTTTTTAAACGGATTAAAGCAAGCATCCGGGAGAGTTGAGCCTCATCGCTACCATGCAGCAGCATAAACAGACGCAGATGATCACGGTAGCTGAGCTGTGCAGGCATATATTTGGATAATGGCACAGCATCCTTTTCACAGAGCAGCAGCATGTCCTGAACCGCCTGCTCAATACCGTATAGTAAGGCTGCGGCTAGGATTGCCAGTGGATTGCCAAGTGCTGCCTTCTCAATAAAACCTTCCATCGTACGAATGGCCAACCGCATCCCGAATATTTCTCCATAAGCTGCCGCCACATTGCCAACCGGATTATGAAATCCGTACAGGATATATTCCAGTTCTTGTGCTTGCGGGTCAAGCTGATCAACTAGCTGCTGAGCCGCTGTTCCTTCGGTATCCAAGGTTAAAGCAGCCAGCTTGGTAACATCAAAATGCTGAAAATACAGTGCCGAATACTCTGTCTGAAAAAGCCTGTCCCTGGCCCCTTCCATGATACTGCCCATTGCAGCATATATTCCGTCCATGCTTGACATGGCAGAACTGCCAGCAGCATAGGGATCTGTAGTTCCCTGTGCTGCTTGAGAGGATTCCGATCCTAGTCCCTCATTAAAAGAGACACTGTCCTCGTAGTATTGATTCAGCGTTTCATAGCGTGCTAAGGATTCACCTGCCTGATCTTTCAGTCCTTTGATGTTGTCCAGCATTTTCATTGCATCGCCCAGCTTGGACTTGGCTTCTCGCTCTGTTTGCTTACGCTGTTTATCCGAGCTGCGATGCTCCTCAATCTGAGCAGTCTCGCTGGCAAGAATGATACCATGCACACCGTAGTTCTGCAGATATGTATGGATGATACGGGAAACTTCCAGAACGGCAGCAATCATTTGAGAATTGTCACCGTTAATTCCTAATGCTTGGGATAGTACGTTAGGCAGTCCGTTAACTACTGGAACTATAGCTAGATATGCCTGTTCCTGGGCAGACAGATTATTCTCCATACTTCCAAAATCAGCAGGGGAGATAATCAGCGAATCCTCCTGCTCACGCAGTTTCATTAATATATCCGTACTCATGCTATCGGAGCTTCCCGGAATATCCAAGTCCGCGGCCTGACCCTGTCCGCTACCCACACTGTTGCTTCGAGACTGCTCAAGCACTGCTTCCATCTCCTCATTCAGTTCCTGAGCTCTCTTCAGCGCGTTCTGTGCTTCCTCTATTAATCGTTCGTGATCTGTACGGAATGTAAGTAGAAGATTTGGTATCCGTGAGCTAACCTCCGCCGTCTGTCTTAAGTAGAGAGCTAGCTGGTTGGTATACTTAGGCATCTTTTTAACGTCACGATTCAAGTCTGCGTAGTACTTTCCAACATAATCATTGTATTGCGCAGCTATGTCAGCGGCAGAGGTGACATTGCCCAAAGCGCTCGGGACAATGCTATCCTGAGGAGGATTCATGATCAACTGAAGCAGGAATTCTCCACTTTCTGCTGCTTGCCTGCGCCGCTCCAGCATAAGATCCAGCGCTTCTTCACGTGCATCATAGAGTGGCTGCAGCTTGCTGAGCACCTTCGTTGCTTGCGAAGCCTCCCCCATTGCTGCCGATAGCGGCTTGAATTTCCCGGCCAGCTCCAAGGCGAAATCAACCGGGGCTTTGTACTTCATCTCTTCATTAATCTGCCGGCGAAAAATATCATAACTTCCAAGCGAACGACTAAAGTTCAGGGAAGAGGATTCCAGCCCAAGCGTCAAAAGATTGAAGCCATCTTCCCGGCCACTTTTATGCAGATTATCATTTAACACTCGCGACAATAGCAGATTAGCGTCACTACCGCCAAAGGCGAACAGTCCATATTTCTCCTGTAATTCTTTATCATACGCTGACATTACTGACCGGCTACCCGCTCTTGCCAGCCGTTCGCCCTGTACGTTCATAGCGGCAATTCGCGCATAATCAATCAATACTGTGGCAAACAGAAACACAAAAGCCAGCACCATGATTAAGAATATCGAGACAGAACCCTCAACTTTGTGATTCCACAGCCTATTCCAGCGCTTTCCATTACTATAAGAACGGGCAACTGTTCTCTTCATCTCAGCCTCCAAAAAATCATTTGCCATGAAGCTTGGTCATTATTGCAGAGGCATCCTTCTTTTCCATTGCAGTTGAAGACCCACCGCTCTGTGAACCCCCTTTGAACTTGGCACCATAATACCGCATCAGATCGATTGTACGAATAAATTCTACAGGCTCTGTAACAACCGATTGTGCCTTTACCACTGGTTTAGCTTCATCTGCCAACACATCATCCAACAAGGGTAAATCCAGCATACGTTTCAGTTCCGCGCTTACTGTACGGCCAGTTAGGCTGTATGTGTAATTCATCTCTCCCGGCATATTATCAGGAACCATACCAGAGGCATGCTCAAGCTTGAGTAAAGGCAACACGCTTGTTCCGTGAGTCTCTGCAGGAAGTTCGAGCTTTTGTCCCCCGCTATCTGTATTCCCGCCAAATAATGAAGAGAGCAGCCCATCTTCCCCTATTCGCCAATATAGTGAATCATATTGACCCGCAGCAAAAGTGCCCTCCACCTCTTTATGGCTGTTGTCCCAATCGTACGCTGCACGTTCAGTAGTAGCTGAGGCTACCTGCATTAGCATTGATTGCTGATAACTATACAAGCAGAAGAACAGGAGCAGCATCGTAATAAACATGATAATGGGCAGCAACAGAGAGGCTTCGATCGTGAAGCTGCCACGGTCATCCTTAAGCGTACTCATTCAAATACTTTTTGGCTCTTTTCACCAGCTGTATCGATTAGAGCTTCAACTACCTCTTGAATTTTTTCTTTAAACAGAAGTACCACCGCAATCAGCACAGCGATGATCAGAATCATCTCCAACGTGCCCAACCCTTCCTCGTCCTTCCAAAAACCCTTCATACTTCCTACAATACTCGTCATCATTTGCTCATCCTCCTACATATTTAACATCATGATTGCAGGCGTTCCCACCAGCACAATAACAATTAAAAAGATAACAACCATCGGAAAGACCAACTTCGATGACGCCTGCTCCCCGCGTGTCCGGCTAAGTGCCTTCCTTTTCTCCCAGAGCATCCGCGACAGATCACGCAGCGACAATACAAAATCCCCGCCTCCCCGGCGATAATTAAGCAAGACTGTTGTCGTGAACAGCGATACTTCCTGCACAGCACAGCGCTTACTGAAGTTCTCAAAGGCCTGCTGAAACGAATAGCCGCTCTCCCATTCACCCGTCATCGTCATAAGCTCCTTATACAGCGGATGACTGATATCTCCCTTACGGCTTTCAACACAGCGGAGAATAGCCCGCTGCACCGTCTCCCCGGCACCCACTAACAATACGATGCTGTTGAGAAGCTCAGGCAGCTCCATCATAATATGCTGTTCTCTCAGCCTGACCTTTTTATGCAGGTCACTGGCCAGGGCAATCGGTAGAGCTATCGCCAGTACTGAACCCAATAATATTCCTGTGCGTTCCTCATTAATCAAGGTGATCAGGCTGCCACCCAGCAGCAACAGCCAGCTATAGCAAAGCATCTCACCCATAAACAGTAAGGTTCGCTCAGCACTATAACGCATGCCGTAATTTCGCTGCAGGGAACGTTGGATTTTGAAGAATAACGATGGAAATCTGCTTCCCAGCCCCATTCTTTCAATGAGCAATAGTATCGGTTCTCCCAGCCTGCGTAAACGCAGTCCATCCATTGGAATCCTCCGTAGCCCTGCATATCGGCTTCCACATTTCAAAAGCAAGATTACCCAACCTGCTGATAAAACCAGAATAAGCACACCGCATATCCATCGCATGATCTCACCATCCTTCACAGCGGAATGTCCATAATCTTGGAAGTCCAGAGATAGCAAAGAAACAATGCCGCTAGGGCCAGTGTAGATATTGCAATACCCGCACCTGTGTACATAGGCTCCATATAGTCACCTGCCGTCAAGCTCATGAACATTACCATGACCAGTGGTGAGATTAGCAGCGCTTTAGCCTCAAACTTCTTCTGGGCGATACTTACTGCGATATCCTGCTCTATATCCAGCTTCTCACCAATGATCGTTGATGTCCGACGCACAACTTCGACGAGATCACCACCCGTACGCTTACAGACGGAGAACACATCTGCGAAACGTTCAATGTCTTCCATTCCCGCGCGTTCACTGAAGTCATGCAGTGCTTCTTCTACGGGCTGACCATATTCCATCCTTGCACAAATAATGTTCAACTCGGAGATCATATCACCGCCGCCCTCCTGATCCAGCATACGCAGATCCAACACAGCTTCCCGAAAGGCATTCTCTACCGAACGTCCAGCCGATAAAGACGAGGAAAGTGAGAATAACGTCTGCTTAAACTGTAGATTGAGTACAGAACGGCGCCGTCTCAGAAGGTAATCACGCAATAACCGTGGTGCATAGGCACCGCCTGGGACAAGCAATAAAGACAGCAGCCATTGATGATAAAACAGATATCCGATGCCAAAAAGAAGCAGACTGCCTCCACTAATCGCCAAGATTTTTTGTGAAAAGGTTAGTACATACACTTTGTAGTCAGGCAATTGGGCTGCCCAACTGGCAGACTGAACTGCAGCAGGCTTCGTTGCAGAAGACCTAACCTTGAACATTACGAGCTTTTTCCCAAAAATAATCAGATCATCACCTCCCCCTTCTTGAATTCAGCTTGGCTAATAACAGCAGACAGGAGAGTAATGCCAGCCATCTTCAGCTTGTCCGTATGGCACAATAGATTGCCACTTGGGTTCAGACTACCTTGTATCCGTCCCGCCAGTTCGCCCATTTCCTGAAATTCATATAAAGAATTCAGTACCACCTCTCCATCCTTCAGACCAATCACTTCACTAATTCCCATCACTCGACGGGAGCGGTCCCGCAGTCTGGACAAATGTACGAAAATATCAATAGCCGAAGCAATTTGCTGGCGGACAACCACTACCGGCAGATCTGCAGCACTCAGCACCATCGTCTCCAGACGACTGACCATATCGCGGGCACTATTACTATGGCCAGTTGAGAGTGAACCATCGTGTCCGGTGTTCATCGCCTGCAGCATATCCAGGCATTCCGCCCCACGCACCTCGCCAACCACAATCCGATTGGGTCTCATCCGCAACGAAGAACGTATCAGGTCACGGATCGTAATCTCCCCTTTACCTTCCGTATTAGCATTTCTCGTCTCCAGGGAGACGAGATTTGGCACGGTCACAATTTGCAACTCGGCGGAGTCTTCCACCGTGATGACTCGCTCATGCGCTGGAATGAACTGGGACAGCGCGTTCAGGAACGTTGTTTTGCCTGAGCCGGTACCTCCGCTTATAAAAATATTATATTTGGCAGTAACAAGCGTCTGCAGCAGCTCCGCAGCTTCCGGGCTTATGGCTTCCCGCTTGATCAGCTCACTCATCGTCATCGGCGTCTCCGGGAATTTGCGGATCGTCATCGCCGGACCCTTTAATGCCACCGGTGGCAGCACGATATTGACCCGGGAACCATCCTTTAGCCGGGCATCCACAATAGGTGAGGAGTCATTCACTACTCTGTTCACCTCAGATACCACCGTCTGGATAATATCCTCCAACCTACCGCTGGATTCGAACGCCAGCGGCAGGCGGCGGATTTGGCCGTCCTCTTCAATGAAGATTTCTTTATAGCTGTTGATCATAATCTCTGTAATCGCCGGATTATCTATCAGCGGCTGCAGCACATCAAGTCCCCGAAAAGAATCGAATAATCTCTTCACAAGCTCATGCTTCTCCGGTGCTGTTAAATAACCAAGACTCTCCCGTTCCAGTATCGTTCGTTCAATGTAAGCGGTGAGTTCTTTATTCCCTACAGCCGAAGTAACATCAAGCCCTGCCCGAATATCACTGCGTAATAGTCCGAACATCTCATCATTCATATTGGCCTTTCCCGGTAAATACCAATGGAAGAGCGGGCTCGATAAACGCCTTGCAGAACTCGAGAATCTCTCGCTGGAATTGTGGAGAGTTCAGACAGAGTTCCTCCCGATGCTGCAGCGCCCAAGACGGAATAAAGGGTAAAATACAGTCAAAGGTTATTCCTTCGGGCGGCAACCTGCCCTCCATAGAATTCGTAGCCAGATTCACTACGAATCTGCTCTTATCCAGTAGATTTGCTGGCATACCACTATGGGGGGCTGTGCAATGTGATAACCACCTTACTGTCTTATGCAAGCTAATATCATCATGCTTCAGCACCCAGAGCAGCATGCCGCACCGTTGCAACACAGCCTCGGCTCGCTCCTCTTCAAGACTCCCAGTATCAACAATTACAACATCATAGCCCCCTGCTGCCAGCCGCTCCAACAAATCGAGCGTATCCCTCTTGGTCATCTGTAGCATTTCCTTAACATTGCCTACCGGCCTAAAGGCATCACTAAGCAGAGCTTCATGCCTGAGGACATAACGTCCTAAATCAACTTCGTCTGCTTCCTTCCCACGGGAGGCCTGAATCTCATAGAGCAGTCTTTCCAATCCTGGAGCATTTCCAGTGGGCGGTCGGAGGAATAAACCACTGCTGTCCACACTTTCAAGATTTAGATAAAATACAGACAACCCTATCCCGCCAAGTTGTTTGGCCAGATTCAGAGCTATTGTTGTTTTGCCGTTGCTTCCACTACAGGAGACAACCCCCAACACCAAAGTCTCTTCCTTCACAGAGGAAGCAGTCCTAACACGGCTGATTTCACATAACTGGAGCATGGATTCTAGCAGTGAGGGCAGTGCCTGATACTTGGCGATCATTACACCCCCTGCCAGTCCTCCAATACTCTTACCGGAGTAGCCCACATCCTCACTTAATACCGCCCATGGTACTGTAGTTCTTCCTTCTACGAGCCAGGCTTCGATAAAAGATGCATCTCCTACAACTGCATCCGGAATCTCATCTCCTTTCATAAATTCCACAAAGGCAGCCATCTTACTAAATGCCGAAATACGCAGCATATCCCCATATTCACTATGATGCACGTACTGCAGCACCGGTTCGATATATTGACTCTCGCGCACAGCGAGCACGATCCTTGCCGCCATGAAATCACCCTCCTCCCCTCAAAAAAGAACAGCAAAAAAGCACCGCCAATAACCGCGACAAACGGTTATTGAACGGTGCTTCCGTTACTGTTCCTTTAATTTACAGCTATAGTAGCATATATATAATGAGGCAGCAATAAGTTTTTTCGCATATCACACTCGCATCGAATCTTCCCGCCAGTTCTGCACAGCAGAGAGGATGTCTTCCGGTTTCAACTGTTCCTCCACCGCTCGCTGACTCAACGCAGGAAACTCATCATCACCCGCATAGCGCAATGCAATAATCTGGGCAAGACTAAGCTCAGTGCTAAGCGTACCCCCAGTCAGTCGATAATAGCGGAATTGCTCCTCTATTCTCACTATACGGTCCTGACTCTTAGTAGCATACATCCGAATACGACCAGCAGCGAAGACTAGGCATAAGGAGGAGATGAACAGCAGCGTCGATACCGTTAATTCTCCACCATCCTGCAGTACGAAATAGAGATGAATCCCGGACCAAACCAATAGAATAAGTGCGAGTGGCAAGGTTACAAAATGATAGGACCAATCAAAGCGCATAAATCCGTTCCGTTTTCTTTTGTTCATAAGTTCCTCCACTAGAAGTTATAGAAATCTTCGCCGGTTCTCCGGTGTTGGAAGCAAACACTGCTCATCACGTCCGAACCAGCGGTAACGGTTCCTCGCTACAAGCCTGTAGAGTGCGTTGCGCAGCGGGCGAGGTACAAGGATGAACACATAAGCAGCAGGATACGGAAAACGCAGCCTGCGGGCTATCCGTAGCACTGCAGCGGACTCCGTGTAATACACGCCTTTTTCTAGCAGCACCACTGTGCTCAATTGGCCTGACTTCAGCCCCCCAGCATCCAGTAACCTTTGAGATATCTCGCTTTGTAAAGGTGCAAACATAAATTGGCCTTTGGGATCACGTGGAATGATGAAGCGAACTAACCCCTGGCAAAGATGGCATACGCCGTCTATCAATACGATTGATTTACCCTCGATCTGTTCCTCATTCAAACCACTCGCCCCCTTCTCTAGCAAATATCCCTCTCAAAAAATAAAGAAAAAACGCGGGATAAACTCCCGCGCCAACATGTTCCGTCCATTTATTTATTCGGCAATTGCCTTCTCAATCCATTGGTTCCCAATCATTTGTCCTTCGAGATCAGGAGTGAATGCTTCCATACATTTGCAGATGAAATCCTTGCGGCAAATAGGACATGGTGTTTTTAGCAGGCGGCTGATGTTCGTCATTTTCCATTCCGGAAACCGATTATAAAACACGCGGCACTCCGTTCCATCAGCAAGCTTGATAATGAATTCGAACAATCCTTCCTTATCATTGCTGCTGGCTTTAGTCACATTCGTAATACTCGGTTTGTAGGACATCTTCATCACCCATTATTTAAATTTTTTTGTTTGTTTATAGCACACGCGACATATACAGATACTTAGACATATTAAAGAATTTTAGGGATGATGTCAACCAATGTACACTCTGTTGTTGTCTTATTATTACTCTTCTTGCTGTCGTTGTCTCTATTTTAGTCATTATTGCCAAGAATGTTCATCTATACCCGCCTGAAAAGACCAGACAATTATTGCCTGATCTCATCGAGCAGTATACTATTCATCCTGTAACGATCACACTATTCCACGATGTTTAATTCAACCTCAATATTACCTCTTGTGGCTTTAGAATAGGGGCAGAAATCATGCGCCTTTTTCGCCAGATCCTCAGCTTGTGCTCGTTCAATACCAGGCAACTTCACGTCCAATCTTACAGATAGCATAAAACCTCCATCACTATCATCCTTACCAATGGACACATTTGCAGTCACTTCTACATCCTGCAGCTTTACACCCTCTTTGCGGGCGATATTCGCCAAGGCACTTTCATAACAAGCTCCATATCCTGCAGCGAACAACTGCTCTGGATTAGTACCCAAACCACCGGGACCACCCAGTTCTTTAGGCATTTTTAGATCATGCTTCAAAGCGCCATCTGAAGATTCCACTGAACCTTCGCGTCCACCGTGAACGGTTGCTACTGCTGTATACAAGGCTTTCATAAATAATTCTCTCCTTCATTGAACAGTATTTTTGTAAGCACTCCCCATAACCTTAAACAATAGGGAGATTTTGAAACGATTACATTTGAAAAATGCCACAATGTTAATAATTGACTCCACACATTAAGTGGCGTACAATTAAATTGTGATAAATTATTGATCGGAGGCATAATCCATGAGTATTTATGATTTTGAAGCCAACACTCTGCGTGGCGAAGAAGAATCGTTGTCCAAGTACAAAGGCAAAGTATTGCTCGTTGTGAACACCGCCAGTAAATGTGGATTCACCCCTCAATACAAGGGTCTCCAAGAAGTGTACGAAAAATTCAAAGACCGCGGGTTCGAAGTTCTTGGCTTTCCGAGCAACCAATTTGCTGGTCAGGAGCCGGGCGAAAGTGAAGATATTGCGGAATTCTGCGAAATTAATTACGGCGTAACCTTTCCTATGTATGAGAAGATTGATGTGAAGGGCGATGAGGCACATCCCCTGTTCCAATATTTATCTACAGAAGCCCCTGGAATCCTGGGTTCGAAGAGTGTCAAATGGAACTTCACTAAATTCTTGGTTGATCAGGAAGGTCACGTTCTGAAACGTTTTGCTCCCAAAACAACACCCGATCAGATCGAAGCCGATATCGCCAAACTACTGAATAAGTAAATTTTTTAAAAAAAGGATACCCCGCCCGTACAGTTACTATACTGTACGAGAGAGTATCCTTTTTTTGTGGCGAACACTTTTACACGACTACAAAACTTACCATTGAAAGAGGACAGCAATTATCGCAACTAAAGCAGGTAATGCCTGCACGTAAATGATCGATTTCTTGGCAGTCAGACTGCCCACAATACCAGCAATCAGTACACAAACAAGGAAAAATAATTGAATGTGTCTTCCGGCAACAGCTTCAGGATACAACAAACCCCAGATTAATCCCGCTGCTAGAAATCCATTGTACAACCCTTGGTTAAAAGCAAGCGACTTCGAATCTTTGGCTACCTGTGCAGTAGTCCCAAAAGCCTTCATCCCTTTGGGTGTAGTCCATGTAAACATCTCCAAATATAGAATGTAGATATGTATAGCTGCAACAATGCTAACTAAGATAATGCTTATTAACATTAGCTTACCTCCGGTCTCTTTTTATTGTGATTATAACATCATTTGATCCAGGGAGCTTGTCACACCATTTGCTGTAAAAAATAAAAAACAAAAAAAGCCTTGCAGCGCAAGGCCTCCTTTAAAATATGCGGTAGAGAGGACTCGAACCTCCACGGGTATACACCCACTACCCCCTCAAGATAGCGTGTCTGCCATTCCACCACTACCGCGCGGTGAGTATAACTTGATACTTTGTTTGAGGCCAACATTTATCATTATAAATCCCTTCATCTTAAATGTAAAGACGCATATTCAGGAATTCTCATCAGTTGGTTTACGCTTACGGTATTCGGTAAAAGCTAGGTACTCCTTAATGAATTCCTTCTCCTTGGGAAGTAGTTCTGCATTTTGGCAATTCAATTGCCCTATGTGTTCAAAAAAATAATCCTCCCTGCCTTCACGCAAAATTTCCGTCGTATTCTTACCGAGAATAATCCAGTCAAGGCTAGCATTGAAAAAGGCACTAATCTCAATCAACTTATGTGTACCCGGAGTAGACTTTCCTCGTTTCCAATCTCCCATGTTACCTGTACTAATATTTAACTGCTCACAAAATGACTTCTTGGTTAACCCTTTTTGTTTAATCAAGTACTCTATACGCTCGTATATGGATTGCATTCATAAACCGCCTTTCACCATAATAAAAAAATCTTATTTAAGCCATTTATTGTTGAAATATGACTTAAAAAAGTATATAATTAACTAATATTAGGTCTTATTCCATTATATCATATGCCTGGAATGTCGATAAGAGGTGAAACTGTTGAACGACAAATACCCTATAACCCCGTACGGCTGGGTAATCAAACAACGCCTGACAGAGTTACATCTGGATCAAAAGGATTTCTGCCAGTTACATGGAATCCCCACTTATCGCTTGTCCAATGTGATTCACGGAACTCGCAGAGCCGAGCGTTATCGACGCCAGATCGCAGAGCTTTTGGGCCTTCCCCCATCTTAGCATTCCATCCTGATTGATCACAAGGAGCGATAACCTTTGCCAGAAAGCTTATCCACTTCTATCACCAATTATTTTGATACTCTGTCACAAAACGTCCTGCTTATCAACAGTTCCGGAATCATTCTATACACCAACAATAGGTGGAGAGCATACCGGAAGGAATACGGTCTTTCTCCGCTGAAGGAGTGGGTTGGAGTTAATTGCTTTGAGCTCTTGCAAGAGCTAATTACAGAGCCCACTCCTATCGCAGTACTACGCCAGTCCTTGCAGTCTATCCTTCAAGGAGAACGACTGGTATTTAGCTCAGAATTCTCCATGCCTACTAATAAGGGGCTCAGAAGATTCCGGTCTGAAATCTTCCCTCTCATCTCAGGTGTTCCCTCAGCAAGAGAACTCCTTGTCATTTCCCTATTCGATGCTGGAGCTGTTAAAGAACAACGAACTCTGACAGCATTCAGACCCCCCAGCGCTTCACGTAAGCATTCACACAAGCTCATCCCTATCTGCGCTTCCTGTAAATCCATTCGCAACGCTAAAGAGGAGTGGGACACGATTGAGCATTTCTTGCAGCAACATCTCTCCATGCAATTCACACATGATATCTGCCCTGATTGCATAAGGCTGCTCTATCCCAAATATGCAGGCGCATTTACGGGATCGACTGGACATTAAAAAGAAGCAAGAAATCTCGCAATCCACAAGGGAAATTGTGAAAAAGAACGTGCCGCATTAGGAGATAAGTGGCTCGGTGGGGATAAGAATTACGTTTTTCATGCCGGGTTTGGAAAAGCTATTTATCACACACAACCAAGTAAATGGTGGAAAAACTTCGTAGAATAGCATGGATTTAAGTACATTCGTTTTCATGACCTAAGACACAGTTGTGCGACAATTTTATTGGAGGATGATGTATCTATGAAAGCTATTCAAGAGCGCTTAGGGCATTCAAAACAACAAGTCACCGCAGATCTTTATACTCATGTTTCAAAATCACTAAGCCGAGAAACTGCGAATAAATTCAACAAATTGAACCCAAATTTAAAATAGAGCTATTCCCTCAACCCCCTGGTAGTAACTACTCTGTAATATTCTTTGCCTCCTCAATCGGAGTCTAGTAGTGGTTTTAAGTACTACTGATCTTACAATATAATAGGGTTGACAAGAGAGTCTGTCGACTATGCTTCAATTTGCCTATATGGAAGAATTTTTGGATATTGATAATGAAGAAGAATATACCCTCTCGGAGATAGGTAAAGAGGTACTGATTTTCTCAGTACCTCTTTCATATAAAAAGCCTTTACGCTACTATCCGTTGTTCTTATTTCATATCCCCTGATTTCATCACCTTGCTATTAAGCAAGCGATATTATATTTCTCTCAATCCAATTGACAAAGACTTCTCTTATAAGCAGCATTTTTGCTGTTAAGTAATCGTTTCGGGCATCGACAAAATCATTGCTCAGTGATTGATTCAATAGGACGGTGTTTTCAAGAAATCTAAACTCGCCAGAATGAAAGTGTCCTGACCTGACAGTTCCGTAAAGATACTTCATGTAGTTCCTATCATATCTTTTTCATCGCTTGAATAAGCCTTGCAAACTCAAAAAAACTTATTCATATCGCCCTTTACATCTTTATAGTCTATTATCTCTTCCATTTTAAGCAGCACTTCAAGAGTAGAAATTAAGTAATATACTGACGTATTTAGCTCATTACTGCATACAGTTAGTGCCTTGTTATACATTTTGCAAGCATTGCTAATCATGTCTTTAACTTAGCTTACAGCGCAGTTTCATCATTTTTAAATGTACATGCGCTTTTTATCAACGTTATGATGAGTTTGAATAACTCATGGTCGAGTATTGAGACTAACTCTTGTGATAAAATTCAGTGGCAAGTAAACTTCGACTTGTGTATGCTCCAATAAAATTGATTTTAAAAAAGCACTCTATACATCGAATTAAATTCGATTTCAAAAGGCTTCTTAAATAACTATTAATCCCAAGCTTCTGTTAGATTCAATTGTCTATTACAGATATCGCACTGTACAAAAATAACCAAGCCAAGACTAGTGGGAGTGAATATATAGGAGAACTTTGCTCCTGTTACATCAACCGCCTTGCATGAATCACATTCCTTTATCTTCTTTTCCATCTCATTAGTAATTTCAAACAGCATCCAATCTCTCCCCATAATTCCCTTCATCACTTGGAGAAATAACATTTACCTTTGGAATTTGGACTATCAAACCTCTACGAAATTACCAAATGGATCACAGATCTTTTGATCCTCCACAATTATTAAAGCGTGCTCATCGAATATCGAAAAAGAAAAAAAACGCAATTAATTCATTTTTAAAGTTTCTTTCGTACCTGCAGCTACTAAGAAACCCTCTTCAACTACGAGTCCTGCTACAACGACTAAACCTAAGGCTACCAGTAAACCTAAGGCTACAAAAGAATCAATTCAACGATCGTTGGCTAAACATGCGGCCAGCAACTACGGGCACAATAAAGGTAAATGGAAGAAGAGATAGTTGCATGATCAAGAGATACCATCCTGATTGGCTTGAGTCAATTCCCTGCTCATCTAAAATTTCAGGTAACCATGCGATCAGCACATAGAATATCATGGATTGAATGCCCATAAACGCCAAGCAAGCGATGAACGCCAAACATTCACATCTCTCTTAGCCGTTTGCTGACCAGAATTGGTTGTTTGCTTCGTTTGATTTCTTAACTGCGGTAACCAACAGAGGATGGAAACAAAGCATAGGATCCCCCAAATCCCCAACGCCCCTTGCCATTTAAATCCTGCTTCAACTGCTAATGGTACACTGATTCCTGAAGTGATTGCTCCACATAAGTTCATTGAAATAGAATATACACCTGTCATGGTGCCTACTTTATTTGGGAAATCACGTTTGATTATGCTTGGTAATAATACATCACAAACTGCAATTGCAAATCCAAGTATTGCTGTCCCAATATATAGATCTGCTGCCCCTGATAAAGAACGTATTACAAGGCCAACGATTAATAATATGAGGGCAATCAAAATGATGAGTTCTACTCCAAAACTCCTCCCCAGTTTAGGAACAAGAGGCGATAATAAGTCAAAAAACAAGCAATGGTACCGTCGTAATCAAGCCTGCCAGAGTATTTGAAATATGAATGTCATCCGTATAAGACTAACTAAAGAACCGACTGAGGTTAAAGGTGCACGTAAATTAGCTGCAATGACAATAATACCTAAAATTATCAGTCATGCAGTAGCTGCTTGTTTTTTCTTTCTTTATTTGATTCGGCATTTTTTCCTCCTAAAATCATTCGTACTTTTTGATTCCTGTTATTGCTCATCGGCTTTCCACGATAAAATTCTGCGGATGTCATCCTCATGATGAAGAACGGTATGTTTATTGAAAAAGGAACCCATGAAGAGTTCCTTTCCAACACCTTCTATGCGGGTTTTTGTATAACAGCCTCTTTGCTAATTCTATAGATCGTTATCTTAAGAATGTTTTTAAATTCGTTTCTGTTAAAAAGAATTTAGAATACTTGTACAACTTCTTTAATATCATCGATTTCCTCAAGAATTGCGCGCTCAATAGCAGCCTTTAACGTAATCGTAGCACTTGGGCAACCGTTGCAAGCTCCCAAAAATCTTAATTTGGCTATCCCGTTCTCAACCTCGACCAGTTCAGCATCTCCACCGTCACGCAATAAGAAAGGACGTAGTTTGAGAAGCACTTCCGATACTTCACCGAATAAAATTCCATCATTTTCCATTATTTCAGCTCCTCTCATTGTTTTACCAACAGTCAATTTAAGCCTTTTTTCACCCTAGATAGTCTGAGTGATCCTTTGCTTTTTGCCTAAGACTGGCCTCTTGATCCGAAAGTTCCCTTATAAGCGTATAAATAGAGTCTAAAGGTATCATCACACCACAACTTGCGCTCAATCCTGACAGCATATTGAAGTAGAACTGAAGTTTCCGTATCTCTCGGGTAATTTGAGCTAGTTCTGAATTGTCCGAATTATTTTTCTTCATTACCAACACCTCGTACTTCTTTAAAGAGTGATAAAAGTTTGATCTTTTAAATTAATGAATCAACCGATGCTGCCTTCCATCTCAAATTGAATCAGCCGATTCATTTCAACGGCATATTCCATCGGCAATTCTTTGGTAAACGGCTCAATAAAGCCCATTACAATCATTTGTGTGGCATCTTGTTCTGTAAGCCCGCGGCTCCTTAAGTAAAACAATTGTTCCTCGGACACTTTGGATACTGTTGCCTCGTGCTCCAAAGTAATCTGATCGTTTTTAATTTCATTGTACGGAATAGTATCTGATGATGACAGGTTGTCCAAAATCAACGTATCACACTTAATATTGGACTTGGATCCTGCGGAATCGCGGCTGAAGCTTGACAATCCCCGATAGTTTACTTTGCCGCCCTGCTTGCTGATGGATTTGGATATAATCGTAGATGTTGTCTCGGGAGCTAGGTGAATTACCTTCGCGCCGGCATCTTGATGCTGACCTTTACCGGCTACGGCAATAGACAGGATGGACCCCTTGGCTCCCCGTCCTTTCAATATTACAGCCGGATACTTCATGGTTACCTTGGAGCCGATGTTGCCGTCCACCCATTCCATTGTGGCATTTTCCTCTACCACAGCCCTTTGGGTTACCAGGTTGTAGATATTAGGAGCCCAATTCTGGATTGTCGTGTAACGGACACGGGAATCTTTCTGGCAAATAATTTCAATAACTCCGCTATGCAGAGAACTGGTACTATAAATAGGTGCTGTACATCCTTCAACATAATGGACAAAGCTGCCCTCTTCGGCAATAATTAATGTCCGCTCGAATTGGCCCATATTTTCAGAATTAATACGGAAATACCCTTGTATTGGAACCTCACATTGAACGCCCCTCGGAATGTATACAAAGCTGCCGCCTGACCAAACCGCACTGTTAAGCGCCGCAAATTTATTGTCGGCGGGAGGGATGATCGTTCCAAAATATTGCTTAAACACTTCGGGGTATTGCTTTAATGCAGTATCCGTATCAAGGAAAATAACGCCCTGGTCCTCCAGTTCTTTCCGCATACTGTGATAGATTACTTCCGACTCGTATTGAACGGATACGCCCGCCAGGAACTTTTGCTCCGCTTCAGGAATCCCCAGCTTGTCAAAGGTTGCTTTGATCTCGGAAGGAACCTCCTCCCAGGTCTTTCCCTGTTTTTCAGAAGGGCGAACGTAATATTGGATGTCATCAAGATTTAGCCCGGCCAAATCCGCTCCCCATTGAGGCATCGGCATTTTGTAGAATTGATCCAAAGCTTTCAGCCGAAAATCGAGCATCCACTCCGGCTCTTCCTTGATTCGGGAAATTTCCCGGACGATATCTTCAGTCAGACCTTTTCCAGATTGAAAAATAGACTGGTGCTCGTCGCGAAACCCATATTTATATTCGCCCATATCCGGCGCTTTTTTAGCCATTAGTATCACTCCTTTTAACCTTCATAAGACTCACTTTGATTGGCTCTGATTCCCTATGATCTGCCAAGCTTTTTCTCCACTACATCCTGCAGGTGGCTGCGCACTCCCTCCAGCGGGATCTCCGAAATGACAGGAGCGAGGAATCCGAAAATAACAAGATATTCGGCTTCACTCCGTGATATCCCGCGCGACATTAGATAATAGATTTGTTCCGCATTTACTTGCCCCACGGATGCAGCATGACCGGCGGTTACATCATCCTCATCTATCAGCAGGATCGGATTGGCATCGCCGCGCGCTTTAGGACTTAACATAAGCACACGTTCTGTTTGCTGACCATCACAATGGGTTGCACCTTTTTCAATTTTTGTAATCCCGTTGATAATGGCTGTAGCTTCTTCACGCATTACTGCGCGTGTGATCATTTGGCTCACCGAGCTTCTGCCAAAATGCTGGGCTTGCGTAGTACAACTCAATTTCTGGTCCCCAGAGCCAATCGCAATCACCTTAGCGTCAGAGATGGACCCGTTGCCCTGGAGTAATGTCTTGGTATCACTGGCGGTATAGCCATTATTCATCTCGCCGACAATCCATTCTACACCTCCATCCGCAAGCACAACCGCACGCCGCTGGGTGAAGTCCGTTGTTGCTGTAGCAAGCTGATGAACAGAAGCGACCTGCACCTTGGAACCTACACCTACAAATACCTCTACCACACCGTTATGTAAAACCTTGATATCATCTCTGCTCGATATACAATGATCCACATAGCTGATCTTGCTGTTGCTCCCTGCCACAATTAAGATGTGTGGAGCAAAACGCACACCGCTTGTATCGTTAAGAAAGATCGCTTGAATGGGCGCTTCAACCTCTACACCGTCCGGGACATATAGAAAAACGCCACCACTCCATAAGGCACTGTGTGCAGCAGATAAACTATGCTCTTCCGGCTTCACTGCCTGAAAGAGATAACGTTTAACCAACTCCTCATGCTCTTTTGCCGCAGTATGCAGGTCCGTTAAAATTACTCCTTGGACGGCTAAGCTCTCGGACAATTTCGTATACACTACATCCGAATTGAACTGAACGATTAGTCCGCCTTTCACTGGAGAAGCAACCAAACCTCGAACAACCTCCGGCGCATCTTCCAAACCTGACCACGCATTCTCAGCTTTGTAATCTCCACTTTCGTAGATATCCCATTTTTCAAGCTTGATTTTCTCCACTTTAGGCAACTCCAGCGTCCCTGCCAGTTCGAGTGCGTGAACGCGGCGTTCAATCAGCCAACGAGGTTCATCCTTAGCGCTTGACCATGCGCGTAAATCGTCCACATTCATTGAAACTCTAGCTTGTATATCCACGTGCTGTTCCTCCTCTCCGGCTCTTAAACTTCCCTTACCGTCTCATCAGTAATCCCAAGCTCCTCCTTCACCCAATCGTACCCTTCAGCCTCCAAACGGTGGGCAAGCTCCGGACCGCCAGATTTAACTATCCGGCCTTGCATCATGACATGCACAAAATCCGGGGTAATATAATTCAACAGTCGTTGATAATGGGTGATGATTAAAAAGCCTCTATCCGGGCTACGCATCTCATTTACACCATTAGCCACAATACGCAGTGCATCAATATCAAGCCCGGAATCCACTTCATCCAGGATCACAAACTTGGGTTCAAGTAGAATCATTTGCAAAATCTCATTCCGCTTTTTTTCACCGCCGGAGAATCCCTCATTCAAATAACGATGCGCAAATTCCGGGTTCATCTCCAGCCCCTTCATTTTGCTCTCCATTTCACGGATAAAACGGATTAAGGATATCTCATCGCCTTCTTCACGCCGTGCATTGATGGCACTTCTGAGAAAGTCCGAGTTGGTCACGCCGGCAATTTCACTTGGGTATTGCATAGCGAGGAACAAGCCTGCCTGGGCACGCTCATCCACCTCCATCTCCAGAAGGTCTTCATTGTCCAATGTCACCTTGCCGCCAGTAACCTCATATTTTGGATGGCCCATTAAAGCTGAAGCCAACGTACTTTTTCCCGTCCCATTAGGCCCCATAATCGCATGAATCTCTCCGCCATGAATCTCCAGTGTGACCCCTTTTAAAATTTCTTTCCCTTCAATCTTGGATCTTAATTCCTCAATCTTTAATGTCGTCATTTATCGTAAACTTCCCTTCGGAGTATTCTTCGGCACGCACCACCAAATCACTCATAAATTTTCCAATAGTCTGCAGCTCAGCTTCTGAGTAGGATTCAATGAATTGGTAAAACCTTCTTTCTTTTTCTTTGTGCAGCTCTTTATGCAAATGATAAACGTGTCTTCCCTTATCCGTTAAACTAAAGTAAATCTCCTTACGATTGTTGTTCAGTTGACTTCTCATAATGAAGCCCATTTCCAGCAGCTTTGAACTAATATTAGTAATGCTAGCTTTGGACAACCCCATCTTCTCCACAATCCCGGTATGATTTATCGGTTCATAATCACCAATGCAATCAATAACGTGTACACTAGTAATATTGTTGGAGAGCATGTCAATCTGGTACTTTCTGGCCTGTTGCCGAAACGAGTTAAATTCTTGTTCAGTATATAGCTCATTCAGATGCAACATTCTCATATATTGCTCGTAAAGATGACCTTTAAAATGATTTTGAAACTCCAATTGCGCAATCTCCCCTCTCTTGTAGTAGTTGCAGACCAAGTTCAGTGTCAGCAATAGATTGTTTTTCTTTTTTGTTCACCTATGAACAAAATTATATTAACATAATTGATAATGATAATCAATATCAATTATGTTCGGTGTGACGCAATTTTAGAGGCGCTTTTCATTGGTTCGTTGTCAGTTATCATCGGCCTCATGCTGCGTTCCGACCAGTTGGGTCTCATCTCCATTATCCGGGATTTATCCGTTTCGCTCCTCCGCCTGGTCGCTAGACGCCCTTCGCACCATCTGGCTTTTGGTTGTGCGAGCTCACGCGCTTCTGTTGTACCGTAACGGCAAGGTGGTCTTGGTGGGTGACGGCTGCATGCAAGGCAAGGAAGCCAAACGAATGCCCGGAGTCAAGAAGGTCCATCAGGAATTGGAGAATTCCGCCAATGGAGCGTATTTCTTCGGACACTGTTTCGGCGCCATCCGCCTTCTGTTGGGCACGTCCCAGAAATGGTTCTGTCTACCCCTGATCGACCCAGCTTTACGGCGGTTGAACAATGGAACCAATCCGGCAGCACCCGGATGGATCTGGTAACCAAATCCAAGTCCAATACCGTTGCCTATGAACGTCCTGGTACACCTGCCACAGGCCGGGGTTGCCACCGGAAAAGAGGGGGACAAAGGAGTGCTGGCCGAGCTGTTTCAAAGCCGCACCGCCGTGCTTCAATACGCTACGCTACCGTGAGCATGTGTGGCAAAGAAGAAGCGGTCAGTTACCTGTGTTTGGATTTGCTATGGGGCCAAAGATTATACCAAGAACAGCGGTTTGTGCTGGTGAAGCTGAACGGGCAATGCTCTATTCTAGCTAGCATCGATCTGACCCTGGAGGCGACCGAGATCATCGAACTTTACACCGCCCGGTTCAAAATCAAATGCACCTTCCGGGCGCTTAAGCAGTCCATCGGCGGATTCAGCTACCACTTTTGTAGCAAATCCATGCCGAAGCTCAACCGGTATTTGAAAAAGGGATAGGGACATCCGCCTGACTGTGAAAGCGATTGAAGGAACTTTTCACTGTTCAGTAATTCATCAAATATTTTTTGAGAATTATCGAAAATAGTAGTATGCCCTCCATTTTTCATGATGGAAGGTTTCCTTTTTTGACTCTGTTTCCCATTTAGGTACAGAGAGGAGATGGAAACTTATTACATCGGGAGTTGATGTTAATGATTTACTTGAAAGAGCATTCAGCAGTTATGTTAAAGCATGTCTCTGGCACGCTCAAAAGGATTATTTTGAGAAACAGAGGCGTGATTCAGCTTATGATGTTCCTTCGGATGCTGTCACTTTCGAGATCGATATCAACTTTTTAGTTCGTCACCACAACATACCGCAGCCTCAAAACGTTCTTGTTCTTTCTCAAATTTCTGAAATATCGTATCTAACGTCAAAAGAACAAAGGCTTTTGTACCTTAAGTATTTCGAAGATAAAACAGACAAGGAAATTGCTCAACTTTTAGGAACCAGCAGACAAACTGTTTCCAAAATGAAATCAAACGTTCTGGTGAAGCTTAAAAGCATCATGGAGAAGTAAGGCTCGTTTGCTTATCGCAGTCCTCCCGCTTTATCATACAGCGCTGATATTTTGCAATTGGATGATAAAAGGAGGATAAACATGAATAGTACTTCTACTCTGCTCCATTTAGCGCAGAATGGTGACAAAGAGGCAGAAGCCACGTTGATCACTCGTTATGAGCCAGTTATTAATAAATATGCCAAACGAAATGGAAGTATGGATGAGGATTTCCTTTATCCTGGCAGTTCGTCGCTTTGATCTTAGTCGTTATGAATAAAAATGGACAGGCCATGTGGAGTAAGCTTCACATGGCCTGTCCATTTTTATTCACATACTATAATTTTATCTACCTTTCAATTGGATTCCCTGAAAAAACTTGATGATAATCATTATCAATTTCATCTTTCCAAGTCAAAGTCAATCTGATATAATAACACCAAAATACCAAACATCCTACGTTTCGCAAAGGAGTGATGCTGTTGTTAACTCAAACTCAACGTTTAACATTGGTGGAACAGGTGGCCTACCAGATCCAGGGGAAGATCGAAAATAGCGAATGGCAAATAGGGATGCGTATTCCTCCAGAGCCCGAGCTAATGGAACAGCTTCAAGTCAGCCGTAATACCTTGAGGGAAGCCATTCGGGCTTTAACGTATGCGGGTCTGCTGAAGACCAGACAAGGGGATGGAACTTATGTCTGCTCCTCAAGTGTTTTGGGGTCAGTAATTAAAAAAGTGATTCAGCATACCGATAAGCTTGAGAGTCTGGAGGTCCGATATGCATTGGAAAGAGAGGCTGCTGCCCTGGCTACGTTCAGGAGAAGCGAAGAAGATTTGGAGGCGATTCGGGCATGCTTGGACCAGTGCAGACAAGCAGCCAGCCAGCAGGATCTCAAAGCTTATGCTCACTGGGATGTCGAGTTTCACAAAATGGTGATTGCTGCTTCACATAACCAATTGATGGCGAATTTGTACAACCATATTTCCGAGGCGCTGCAAAACATGGTTTTGGAAACGAAGGACTTCAAAAATGCAGCTTTTTATCACGACTCTCATGACCTGCTTTATCAAGCCATTGCCAATCAGGATTGCCATCAAGCCGAGGAGGCTGTTCGTTTATACATTGAAAAGGCCCGTGCTAAACTGTGCTAAATGAAGCATTCAAATGCACGGACACGACTAGTCCCAAGAATAACAGGATTGGAGCTTATCAACATGCTGTGACGTTATTTTCTCCTATTACCGGTCATACAAAAAGCTATTTTTATTGGACTTCATCTGTGCGGTGATTGCAGACCTGCTCGAATTAGGTTTTCCCATTGCAGTAAATCAATTCGTAGACAAGCTTCTGTCCGAAAAAAAATGGTCCCACGTTTTTGGGGCTTCTATGGTGTTTCTGGGCATCTATGTATTGAATACCCCTGAAGGGTTGGATTCAGTGATCGGAGAACGTGGGGTAGATTGTCCGGGGGACAAAAACAGCGACTGGCTATTTACGGATGTTCCTCAAGAATTCG
The DNA here is from genome assembly GCF_009664975.1 of Paenibacillus monticola. GTDB lineage: Bacteria > Bacillota > Bacilli > Paenibacillales > Paenibacillaceae > Paenibacillus_AQ > Paenibacillus_AQ monticola. The sequence continues at coordinate 449,929 of NZ_WJXB01000001.1, read as the reverse complement.
CCAATCCTGATCCTGGACGAGACCACCTCTGCACTGGATACCGAAACGGAAACTTCAATTCAGCATTCTCTTGCAGAGCTTTCAGCGAGAAGAACAAATTTGATGATTGCTCCCCGTCTGGCAACCATAAAGAGAGCAGATCAAATTGTAGTCGTACCGCATATAGCATTGAAGAACAAGGAAAACACGAAGCATAGCTTGCCGCTGTTGGACATTACAGTCGTTTTATCACCCACAGTTTGGTGATGTACAATACATTCCCTCTTAAGGGTACTTCCTCCACATGGATGAAATTGACGATTAATTAACTTAAAACGTAGGAGGAACCCTTATGAGTTCACCAGATCAATTGTTAAAAAAACAGGATGAAATATCCAGTACCGGCATTCGCAAGCAAGCGACACTCTGGTTCATGATCGTAGGAATTATTTTTATCGCAGCGAATTTGCGTGCTCCCCTCACATCGGTGGGACCATTAGTCAGTCTTATTCGAGAGAACGTGCATATTTCGAATACCTTAGCAGGCCTGATTACCACAGTTCCACTGATTGCATTTGCATTGTTATCACCTTTTGTACCAAAATTAGGACGTAAATATGGTGTAGAACGTATTATCCTGATTTCCCTTATTTTTTTGGTCATCGGTATTGCTGTTCGCTCGTTATTCGGAGCGGTGACCTTGTATGTTGGAACCGCAGTTCTGGGGTTTGCTATTACCATATGTAATGTATTACTACCCAGCCTGATTAAACGGGAATTTCCGCAGCAAATGGGTACTATGACAGGGGTTTATTCTGTTTCCATGAATCTATGCGGGGCGATTGCTTCCGGTATTAGTGTTCCCTTAGCTGTGGGGGCAGGCTTGAACTGGCAAGGTGCTTTGGGAGTATGGGGGATACTTAGCGTCATCTCCATTCTCTTTTGGGTACCGCAACTCAAGGCTCCAGCGAAACCAGCCACTGTTGCCAGCAGCGCAGGGGACAACCATCAGGTCAATATATGGCGCTCTCCGTTGGCTTGGCAGGTGACTCTTTTTATGGGAATACAATCGGCCATTTTTTATGTGCTGGTGGCATGGCTGCCTGAAATACTAAAAGATCAAGGCATCAGTTCAAGTCAATCCGGCTGGTTTCTCTCGGTTCTGATTATGGCTTCGCTCCCCTTTGCATTTATCGTTCCTGTTATGGCTGGTCGCATGTCTAACCAACGGTTGTTAGTGGTTGTTACAACAATTCTACTTTTGATCGGAACACTTGGACTTTTCTATAGCAGTATCCATCTGGTTCTGTTTTGGGTTATTATTCTTGGTTTTGGAGCGGGCTTTGCCTTTGGCTTGTCCATGATGTTTTTCGGCTTGCGTACCCAAAGTGCCCATCAGGCGGCTGAATTATCGGGCATGGCCCAATCCATCGGATATCTACTAGCAGCAATTGGCCCAGCGCTGATTGGATACTTGCATGATGCCAGTCATAGTTGGAGCGTTCCACTCCTGATATTGGTTGGCGCTTCTGCTCTACTTGGTATCATTGGTCTGGGTGCGGCTAGAAATCAATTTGTTGGTTCTGCGAAGTAAGTCCATGATATAAAGGACTTAAACACAAGATTCACATTCATCCTAACATGAAAGACAAGTATACAGGCACGCACTTTGGTGTGCTTGTGCTGCGCCAGCTTCGAGCCAAGTAAGAAGGCTTCGCTGCCTCCCATCACTTGCAGAAAGCGAGCTCAGACAAATTAGAGAGCATTGCTAACCAATATACGAATTGCATCCAAGCTCCATGCTTCGCTTGGATGCAATGGCCATCAGATGCTCGCCGATCAAATCGAGCTCCTTGCGCTCGCTTGGGACACTCTCAATAAGATGTACCCAAACAGAGGATGTTGTTCCAAAAAATTTTGTATTAATCAACTTGTGAAAATACATGAAATGAGAAGAGGACTAGTTGAATATGAAGATCGTACACTTCTTTATATGTCATCTCAATACTCCTTTAATAATATTCCCCCTCTCATCTGACTCACCTTAAAAAACAATAGTAACTATCCGCTGATAAGTCACTTTTTATACTTTCTATTGTTCACGGAATCAAAATACACTACCTCGTCTGCTGATCATTTTTTCATCCTCAACCTTTGATCCCTAATAACCAAGGAACCGGTAGAACCACACCTTTATCAAGTGAACCCCATCAAGAACACTCGTTCGATTTTTTCATTATATCCATTGCTAAAAAAATAAACCGACTAACTTCAGTCGATTTTAATAAGTTTTTATTACGTATAACATTCACTCACTGCGCTGTTATAGCATCGAACTTTGCTTTGACCGTTGATTGCTGATGATCCACGAGCAATTGTGACAATGCCCATCGGTCCATGTCGCCTTCAATAAACTTCCGTCAACAATTCGTCAACAAAGTCATAACAACATCGTTGGTGTCAGTTTGCTGGAAATAAAGAAAAAAGCAAAAAACCCTTGATTAATCAAGGGTTTCAGCTAACTAATTGTAATGCGGTAGAGAGGACTCGAACCTCCACGGGCATACGCCCACTACCCCCTCAAGATAGCGTGTCTGCCATTCCACCACTACCGCATATGAGAGATGACCCGTATGGGATTCGAACCCATGTTACCTCCGTGAAAGGGAGGTGTCTTAACCCCTTGACCAACGGGCCATAATATAAAATGTTCTTTTCACAACAAAAATGAGTATATCAAACTTCAGTATGTTTGACAAGCATTTTTTATTAATATTCCCCAGCGTTACAAGATGATTTTAGGGAGCCTATAAATAGGCTCCCTAAAATACAGTTCTAATAGAAGACATTAGAGTAAAGAAAGATCTGCTTACGGATTAACTTTAGCTTCGAAGGCTTGTTTACCATCCACAAACTTCAGAACTACAGCCGCTTTAACTGGGTCATGCGTTTCGTTCATAGTAATTTTACCAGTTGCCAATTGTAGATCTTTCGTAGCAGCCAACGCGTCTCTCAGCTTCGTAGGATCGGTGGAATCAGCGCGTGTGATACCATCAACTACTAGCTTCACAGCATCATAACCAAGTGCAGCCATACCATCCGGTACGAGGTCGCCATTGGCAGCCTTGAATGCGTCAACGAACGATTTAACTTCAGGTGCACTATCTTCTGGAGAATAGTGATTGGACATGAACGTATTATTGAGCGCATCTGCTCCGGCAATTTCAGCCAGCTGCGGAGAATCCCAACCATCGCCACCCATAAATGGAACGGTAATGCCCATTTCACGTGCTTGCTTCAGAATCTTACCGACCTCTTCATAATAACCAGGAAGGTAAATAACATCTGGGTTCGATTCTTTAATACGAGTCAATACGGCTTTAAAGTCAGAATCCTTTTGTTGATAAGACTCTTCACTTAAGATCGTGCCGCCATTCTTCAAGAATGTTTCTTTAAAGAAGGTTTGCAAGCCTTTAGAATAGTCACTTGATGTATCAGTGTAGATTACAGCCGTTTTAGCTTTAAGTGTATCTGTAGCATAGTTAGCCATTACTTGTCCTTGGAACGGATCGATGAAAGAAGCGCGGAATACCCATTCATTCAATTTGCCTGTACGTTCGTCAACAGTTACTTTTGGATTAGTAGCCGAAGAACTGACCAACGGAATACCCTTTTCTTCTGCAACGGGTACAATTCCGAGTGTATTCGTGGATGTAGTCGATCCGATGATGGCTACAACTTTATTGGTTGTAATCAGCTTTTGCGCTGCACGTGTCGCTTCTTCTGACTTGGAAGCATTATCTGCTTCAATCAGTTCGATCTGCTTGCCGAGTACTCCACCTGCGTCATTAATTTCTTTAACCGCAAGTTTGGCCCCTTTAAGTGCGGAGTCGCCGAAAGAAGCTTGACCGCCTGAAAGCTCAACATCCATCCCAATCTTGATTGTCTCTGCAGTGGAATTTCCACCGTTTGCAGCCTTGTTGTTATCTGTGTTGTTGCCACAGCCTGCTACCAAAGCGGCAGTCAGCACCGTTGTCAAGATAATGGCCCCGATTTTCTTCATTCTCTTCCAGCCTCCTAAGATAATATATTTATATGATGATTCTGTGATACCTCATTAAATGAATGAAGATTAATGACCCAGATAAGCCATCTTAATCTCTTCTGAATCCGCCAACTCCTTGGCGTCCCCTTCAAGCACCACTCGACCTGTTTCCAGTACATAAGCACGATTAGCAACTTTAAGTGCCTGATGTGCATTCTGTTCAACGAGCAATACGGTTGTTCCGGCAGCATTCACTTCCTGTATGATCCGAAAAATATCCTTTACCAGCAGTGGAGCAAGGCCCATGGAGGGTTCATCCAGTAGCAGCAGCTTCGGATGGCCCATCATCGCGCGACCCATGGCAAGCATTTGCTGTTCTCCACCGGATAATGTTCCCGCTAGCTGTTTCTTTCTCTCCAGAAGACGGGGGAATGTAGAATACACCTTCTCGAAGTCCGCTCCGAGGCTATCCGAATTCTGTAAATAAGCCCCCAACTCCAGATTCTCTTCCACAGACATATTGGCAAACACCCGTCTACCTTCTGGACAGTGAATAAGTCCCTGCTTCACTATGGACTGTATGCTTTGATTCGTAATCGATTTGCCCAGAAATTCAATACTGCCTGTCTTTGGTTTAAGCAACCCCGAAAGCGTCTTGAGCAACGTTGATTTGCCGGCACCATTGGCGCCAATCAAGGTTACAATCTCGCCTTCATTAACGGTAATACTCAAATCCTTTATGGCATGAATAGCTCCGTAATATACGTTGATTCCTTGTACTGTAAGCATAGTCCTTTACGCCTCCTGTCCCAGATATGCTTCGATGACCTTGGGGTTGTTCCGTATTTCAAGAGGTGAGCCATCTGCAATCAGCATCCCGCGGTCCAGCACATAGATTCGGTCGCATACCCCCATAACCAGTGACATATCATGCTCTATTAATAGGATGGTGAGATCGAATTCCTCACGAATCCAAGCAATTAGATTCATCAAATCACGCGTCTCATTCGGGTTCATGCCTGCTGCAGGTTCATCCAGCAGCAGCAGCTTGGGACCCGCTGCAAGCGCACGAGCGATTTCCAAGCGCCGCTGGTTGCCATAACTCATGTTGCCGGCTAACTCGTCGAATTGATCGGCCAGATTAAATATTTTTAGAATATCCATTGCTTTCTGGGTAATTTCACCTTCACCGCTGAAATGCTTAGGCAGGCGGAGCATCGAGGTGAACATCGAGTGTTTCGCATGCTGATGAAAGGCAATCTTGACGTTATCGAGTACCGTCATAGCCGTGAATAGCCGGATATTCTGGAAGGTACGTGCCGCACCTTTACGATTAATCCGGAAAGGCTTCATACCGCCTACAGACTCATTATTCAGAATAATGCTGCCGCTAGAAGGCGGGTAAACGCCAGTCAGCAGATTGAACAGTGTTGTTTTGCCAGCACCGTTCGGTCCAATAAGTCCAATCAATTCACCTCTATTAATATGGAGGGACACCTCACTCAGCGCCTTTAGACCTCCAAAGGAACGACTGGCTTGTTGGACATCAAGAAGCACTTCAGCTGTTGATGCTGTCACTTGGCTTCGCCTCCTTTTTGGCAAATTTCTTGAATGAGAAGCCTGTGCTGCCCAAGAGTCCCTTCGGACGGAAGATCATCATCAGAATTAGAATGGCGGAGTAGATAATCATCCGTAGCTCTGGGTATTCCTGCAGTACAGTGAAGAGCACTGTTAAGACAATTGCGCCTACGATTGCTCCAGACGTACTTCCTAGTCCGCCCAGTACAACCATAACCAGAATTTCGAATGACTTCAGAAAGTTAAAGCTGCCTGGATTAATAACATAGAACTTATGAGCGGATAAACCGCCCGCTATGCCTGCAAATAATGCGCCGAGAGCAAAGGCAATGATTTTGTACAATGTGGTATTAATCCCCATGGCTTCGGCGGCAATTTCATTCTCTCGAATGGCTATACAAGCCCGACCGTGGCTGGAATTGATGAAGTTATTAATTACAACTACCGTAACAAGCGTGAAGAGAAACATAATCGTCCAGGTCGTTTGGGTTGGAATACCGCTGAGACCCGAAGCACCGCCAACATATTCTGTATTGAGCAGCACGATTCGGATGATTTCACCGAAACCAAGTGTAGCAATCGCCAGATAGTCACCATTGAGCCGCAGTGTCGGAATACCGATCAGCACTCCGAATAAGGCAGCAACTAATCCGGAAATCACAAGCGCCAAAACGAAAGGAACATCAAAATTCAAGGTCAGGATGGCTGAAACATAAGCACCAATGGACATGAATCCGGCATGACCGATCGAAAACTGACCGGTAATCCCATTAATCAGGTTAAGAGATACTGCCAGCATGACGTTAATGCAGATCAGGATAAGTGTAGATTCCATAACATCATCAAATATCCCCGTTGTTAGAAGAATTTGAATGACTCCGTAAAGAACCATAGCGAACACAATGCCTATCCAAAAAGATTTATTTAATTTCTTCATCCGGTTATCCCACCTACACTTTCTCGCGGACATTTTTACCAAACAGTCCGGACGGTTTAAAGATAAGGATAAGGATCAATATGGCAAAGGCCACGCCATCACGCCATGAAGAATACCCCAGTGAAGATATTTCTGTTTCTACCGTGCCTAGGAGCAGACCCCCAACCAATGCACCTGGTATACTGCCGATCCCGCCAAGAACAGCAGCTACGAAAGCTTTCAGTCCTGGTAGCACACCCATCATCGGGTCAACAGCATTGTAAGTCATCCCAAAAATTACACCAGCTGCAGCGGCTAATGCAGAACCGATAGCGAATGTCGCTGAAATCGTCCGGTCTACGTTAATACCCATGAGCTGTGCTGCCTCCATATCGAAGGAAACTGCCCGCATTGCCTTGCCGATCTTCGTACGGTGTACGATATACTGCAAGATGATCATCAGCACAACTGTTGTGCCCAACGTCATCATTTGATTAGAATCAACCTGAACCGAGCTTCCAAATAATTGGAATTGGTGCTTATTGATAATCTCCGGAAAACCTTTGGCCTGTGGCCCGAGTAAGTACACCCCAGTGTATTCCAGAAGAAAGGAAACGCCTATTGCTGTAATAAGTACGGCGATACGTGAGGCTCTACGCAGTGGCTTGTAAGCCAATCGTTCAATCGTGATGCCAAGCAACGCACTGACTGTCATGGATATCACAAGCGACAAAATCAAGACGATAACCGGAGGGAAACCCACCGATGCAAAATATTTGGCACTAAACAGTCCGATAAACGAACCTACCATAAATACATCGCCATGTGCAAAATTGATCAGCTTGATAATTCCGTATACCATGGTGTAACCAAGAGCGATCAGAGCATAAATGCTGCCTACGGAAATCCCGTTAATTAACTGCTGAATGAAATACTCCATCGCCATCCCCTTTTCCCCATAATAATCATAAATCCCCTTTCTCTACCTTACATTCTCTTTTTTCCTTTATGATGTTATTTATATTAACACAGGGTTATTTCTTCGTCACTAACATTTATGCTTATTTAATATAAAATTCGAAATTTGAGGTTAGATTATATAACATTAAATGTAGTATATTTGGCATATATTCGCACATATTCGAATATATCGAAGTAATATAGAGTATATATGAGGAATACGGAGTTTGATTGTTTTTGAATTTCTTTCCTTTTTTAATACAATACTTTGTTTTCCCGTAAATAATATAACATTTGTCTCTTTACAGCTTCTATCCGTCAATTAATTAAAGGATTAATGAGTTGCACCGCTGAATTATAGAGCTAAACATGCAAAAAAAGAGCCCCCAGTCGGGAGCTCTTTCATGTATTAAAGTTTAATTATATTTTGCTAAGTGCCACAAAATGTGGCGGAGAGAGAGGGATTCGAACCCTCGCACCGCTTACGCAGTCTAACCCCTTAGCAGAGGGTCCCCTTATAGCCACTTGGGTATCTCTCCAAGAAAATGGCTCCCCGAACAGGGCTCGAACCTGTGACAACTCGATTAACAGTCGAGTGCTCTACCAACTGAGCTATCAGGGAATAATAATAATTCATGTCAACATGGAGTAATTTATCATGATTTTGTTGTCTAGTCAAGCGCTCTCAATACCATTGTCCATCTTGCAAAAGAGTGACCCGATTTAGCAGGGCCTCCTGTTCCAACCGTTCTCGCAGGTTCTCCCGAGTGACCAGACAATGGTTAATCGAATCCATGTGTACAGCAATAACAGATGTATACGGTGCATAGTTGCACAGCTCCACCACGTCCTGTTCATCCATCGTTATAGGTCCACCGGTCAAGAAACGTGCACCGCCGGCATTGATAATCGTTAGCTCGGGATGATTATCATCCAAGGCCTGCTTAACCTCGTCACACCAGATTGTATCTCCGGTAAGATATAACGTAGGTTCACCTTCTGCCTGAAAAACAAAACCCGATACTCGGCCCATCCGTTTCCCTATCTCACCAGTTCCGTGCTGACCTTTTGTTCTTGTAAGGGTTATATTTGATAATGTTAGCTTGTGCTTAATTTCTGTAATGTGTTCAAAGCCCTGTGCCGCTATTTGAGCCTGATCGCCATCCTGGCACAATAACGGAATATCATGAGGAAGCATAGAAACTGCTGCCGCATCCCAGTGATCCGCATGAAGATGCGTAACGAGTACAGCATCCGGCTGTAGCCATTGCTCTGCTGGTCCCGGCAAAGAAACCAACGGATTTCTGCGGTCATTCGCTGAATTTATTATGGGTGGATTCGCCCCCTGCTCACTTAACATCGGATCAATCAAAAATGTAAGACCACCATATTCCATCCATAACGTTGCATGCCTGATTAGCTGAATTTTCATTCTCTACCCTCTTCCTTTTCTAAATCTTCTGCTACAATCAATTATAGGTGGATTGAGGCACAGAATACATGGATAGCAGAAAGAGATTACCCTGTTCTACTTTCATACTGAAAGGAATTACACGATAATGAACCCTACTATAATAGACGATGTGGATTTCCGCATTTTGCAACAGCTTATTAATGATTCTACTCTTAGCCACAAAGAAATTGGACAGCAGGTACATATGACAGGCCAGGCAGTTGGGGCACGTATCCGCAGAATGCGCGATTCTGGCATCATAGAGGGCTATACCGTCCGCTGGAATCCAGATAAAATAGGCCATGCCGTTCAGGCTTTTATCACCGTATTTCTAAGTTCCAATATTGCCCATCCGGCCTTTCAGGAGTTCGCCAAAAGCAACAGCAGCGTTGTGGAGACCTACCGTGTCAGCGGAGAGGGCTGCTACTGGATGCGTGTTCACACGGTTAACCAGCAGGATCTTAACGCTTTTCTCGACCAGTTGCTGGAGTTTGGAAATTATAGAGTGAATCTGGCAATGGGCCAGATCAAATAAGCTGCATGTATGGAGAAAAAGATTTATAGATAAAGCCGCCGTGAAGGGTTACAGCTCCTTCACGGCGGCTTTTGTTATGATTACGCATATTAGTTATTCAGTAGCTTAGCTCCAATCAACAGGCGACTAAGAATTACAGCCGCTTCCGCGCGACTTGTATCGCTACTTGGGGCAAAGTTCCCTGCGGATTGCCCCTTCATAATACCATTCGCTCCCAAAGTGTCCACAGCTTCCTTCGCCCAGGTGGAGATACCAGCTGCATCTTTGAAAGTTAGTGATCCGTCAGAAGTTCCTTTGAGGTCAGCTTCTACTGGGACCAGCTTCAGAGCTCTCGCAACCATAACGGCCATTTGCTCCCGTGTAATCGGGGTATTTGGGCGGAAGGAGCCATCCGCATAACCCTGAACCAGCCCCAATCCGGCTGCTGCTCTGGCAGCCGCTGCAAACCATGAGCTGTCCTGCACATCACGGAATGAGCTATTTGCTGTCGCTGCAGGGTCAGGCTGCAGATCCAGCGAGCGGATCAGCATGGCCGCGAACTCCGCCCGGCTAATCGTTGTCTCCGGTGCAAAGCTGCCCATAGATTGGCCATTCACGATGAATCGGCTGGCCAACCGTTCAATCTCAGCTTGTGCCCAGTGTCCCGAAATATCCGGAAAGCTAACAGGATGTATCGCTACGGTAAACACTCCACTCGCCATGCTGCTCTTAATAGTAACTATAGTCACTCCATTTGCAGATTCAAATATTGCCGGTACATAACGGAAAGACCCGTTTTCATTATCATAGAGCAGAGCTACTGCCGTTGCATTATCCAATACTTCATTAATAGTGAATGTCCGCTCCACATGCTGAGTTCCGAAGTCGCTGACAGGAACGGATGTTATGCCATCCGTTACGCTTAGCGTGAAGCCTACCGGAGTTCCGTGCAGCCTAAGGCCTTGCTGCTTCGCACTTGCAGTTATCTGCTCCAATACGGTTCCACTTTGTAGAGTAAACTTGAACTCCAGCGTTCCTTCTGGCAGTTTGGCATTACTCAGCACAGTCTCTAGAAGTTCCAACGGGAAACGATATGACATATTGCCGCTTTGGATCACGAGCACAGCATTCGGACTAACCGCAGCCGCGCTCCGCAAAGCTTCTGCGCTAAAACGGGCCGTGCCGTCAGCATTCGCTGCAAGCTCGATAACGGCTTGCCCGGCCGCTGTCTTAGCTTTAAGCAATGCGTCATTATTGGTCACTGTCACCGGCGTGGGGACAGAAAGTGTTGGGCCTGTCGGACCTGTTGGGTCTGTAGGGCCACCACCACCTGACTCAACAGGGGGTATTACATCAATAGTGTAAGTTCTTTTGCTGTTACCTACCGTTACCGTAAATATAGTACTTCCTGGTTTAAGCCCATGCAATTCCCCCTCTGATACAGAGGCTGTATTGACGTTCTCAAAGTCGTAGGCCGCTTGAGAAGTGATGTCTGCACCTTCTCTGTTCAACACCTGAATTCCAGCTGACTCCCCTTGCTTCAGGACAACAGGTCCACTCTGCCCATCTGTGAGCTTTATGGAGAAAGGTTTGACCGCACTGGCAAATCCTTGATTTCGCTCAACAATATTGAATGCAGAAGATGGATTGGACAACAGGTTCATCCGCTCCCCGCGGATAATAAGATTATCTACGAGCAGGTTTCCCTTCAGCTCTGGCGTGACTTCCACACCACTCGTACCCACTCTGTCGATGACATTGTTCGTAAGGACTACCCCTGTCATGTTCAGATTGCCATGCGCTATCAAACCAGAGTAGGTACTGTCTAGCGCTGTATTGTTCCGGATCAGAACGGTGCCAAACAGATCACTCTCTCCCGCATATAGCCATAATGCGCCCAGATTCACTCCATAACCGGAATCATAGCTGCCAGTGCGCAGCAGTGTGTTGCGCTCCACGAGGGTCGTTCCTTGGAACGGCTCAGCGGAGAAGCGGGTTGATACGGCAATACCTGCCCCGTTGCTCACGGTATCCTTCACTACATTATCCTGGATCTTGTTATCCTTGCCGCCAAAAACAACGATATTATCGGCCAGCCACGGTAAGGAAACCGTGTTAAAGCGTGCCGTATTATTAAAGCTTGGTGTTCGCTCAGTGCCATTCACATCATTCAGCTTGGCATCCGTAAACGACCACATAGCAATTCCATCATCACCCGGATAACGGATATCACTTTGTTCCATCATGCTGTTCCCCGTACCTACAGCAAAGTTGATGCCGTCTGCCATGAGATTACGGATACGAAGTTCCACCATATGAAGACCATCTGTCCGGGCTTTCTCGCCCACCGGCTGGGTCAGCCACAAGCCTGCTTTAGTATGCTCGATCCAGACATTCTGGATAACCGATCCTTGACCGAACGCCCCATGGAAGGCATTGCTATACGCCTCATCCTCACGCACGTTGACGCCACCATCAATCAGTAAATCATACACGCCAATCTTCTCTCCGTGACCATAGAACTTAGCGCCGTTCAGAGTCGTATACCACATGCCTGCACCACGGATTTCAGCGGCATTCAGGTCCAGCAGCCCGTCGCCGACATTAAAGGCTCCGGCCGGAAACCATACTCCTGTATTTCGCTGATTTGCTTCGGCAAGTGCCGCCTTAAAGGCTGCAGTATCTTCACCTTGATCATTCGCCACTGCCCCATAATCTGTAACAGAGACGAAACCTTCCGGCTCAGTTAACGCTGGAGCAACCTGCTCCATATCAGCTAAATCTAGGGTATAGGAGGCTGCATGATCGCCAGCAGTTTTCTCCAAACGAATCGTTGCTCCGGCTGGTGCATCGCCAATCAAAGCATGAATCTCGTCAAAAAAGCGATGACCACTGCCTTGGCGAGGGTCATTCGACCACGGGTAGCTGCCATACTCCCAGGCATATTTCGAAGTTAGATGAAGCTGTTGCTGGACACCATTCACATATAGCGACAACGTATCCTCTGCCCCCGTTCCATCCGGGCTATCCGGGATTGAATAGCGGAGAACGATGGAGTTAGCCGGATTCGCGAGCTTAAATTCCACATAGTCTCCCGTGTTCTTCAACATCACGGCTTGGCGTCCGGAAGCCTCCGAAGCTATGCTGAGATATTTTCGCGAAGGGCCAATAATAGTTCCGTTCGTAACCGCGTCTTCCGCCTCATAGCTGATATAAGGAACGGTTGCTCCACGGTAAGTTTTATTCACACTGTTCAAAACTGTTAAAGTATCCATGGTCAGTCTGTTCCAGACCGTGTTCCCGCCAGCGCTTAACGAGACGGTATTAATCCCTGCCCGCAGCTTCAGCTTAAGCGACACATTCTGCCCAATGGAAGAAGACTTCAGGTTCAACGCATTCCCCTGCTCCAAACCATTCACCTTAACTATTAATGAAGCATCTGTGGTGGATTCGTTCTTATAGCCAATAACTACAGCATACTCAGCTGCCGAATTGGCATTCACCGCAAAACGAATGACACCTTCTCCCTGAAAAGCCTCTGCCCCTGAATAAACAACATTCATAGGTACAGGCAGGAAGCTCCACATAACATGATCGCCAGCAGTTGCTGTGCCAAGTTCTATCGTAGACTCTCCCTGCGTAAGCAGGCCACTCTCATCAGCACTCAGCAGTTGCTTATAGCCAAGCTTCTCTTCCAGTATCCATTGGGATGTCTCCTTACCCCCAGCGGCTAACAGAACAGCTTGGTTCGCTTCATTAAATGAGAGATAATGATTAGACTGGACATTCATGATCCGCTTGCGTCCATTGTAATCCTGCACAAGCCACTCTATAGATGCAGTCTTGTCAGCAGCATCGACATACACAGCCTTGCCAGCCTGCTCAGCCAGCACTTTGCCGCCTATTCCCTTCGGCACGATGGTCACTATGTTGGTATCCTGCTGGACAGGAGTTGCGGTATCATGGTTCCGCGGTTCTCCTGCAGGCGTATTGAACTCTTGTTCCGCCGTTTCCAGCGTCCATTGAACAGAGCTTTCACTCTCCAGTAGCAGGCCGCGCTCTGCATATCCAGTATGGTTCTCTACATGAACGAATTCATCGCTATACTCTCCGAACAGGCTGCGGATAGTGTAATGTTTATTATCGGAAGCCAGGCTGACAACCCAATCGGAGGAGCCATCGGCAGCCGGTTCAGTGCTGCTGCTCTCCAGGAAGGAATAATCACCGTTCAAGGTTAGATAATGTCCTGTTGCCCGGTTAACGATCGACTGCTTGCCAGCCTGCGTAGATATATTCCATTGTGAATATCCATTATCTGCGGATGGCTGACCATACAAAACAACGCCATGCTCATTCTCATACAGATATTCTCCGCTGTTGGCATTCTTGAATCTTACAGGATAGGCTGGCACTGGTGGTGTTGCTTCCGTGACCGCCTCAGCGCTGAAATGCGCACTCTCCTTATCTGCTGCATCTACAGCCTTGCTGATTCTAATTACCGGATTGCCGTTAGCATTCGGGGCACCGTACATATAATGTCCTGCCCATGCGCTTTTGAAGGTTGTTAGGCCAGATGGCTGCATATCAACAATCCATTTAATACTGCCCCACACATCGTATACCGTCTGCAAGGTTTGCACTGCTACGTCAGGATCGACCTCCTCCACCGCATTGCCGATATGCTCAAGAGAGAGATAACGCCCTGTACCTCTGTTCTTAATCTTCACCGCTCCGTTACTGCCCTCTATTTCTTGCAACTGCCAGACAAAAGAATCGTCATTGGGTTTAAGCACACCATAGGTGGCCTGCCCAACAGTCATGTCCTCTGTAGCGGAGGCGTCAGCCTGCAGCAGCGATTTCTCTTGTGGAGCTGCAGCTTCATTTTTCTGCGAGTTATAGACTGCCTCTGTAACCGACTTCTCTTCTGCCTGGTTCTGGGCACTAGGCGCAGCAAGCAAAGGTCCGTCTTTTAAATACTGCTTCTCGCCATTTACATCGTTTAGCTTAAAGCGGAATAAGTCCTGCTTTTTCTCCGTAACTGCGACGAATTTCCACTTGGGGCTGCCCCAGCCAGGGTTAATCACACCATACTCCGCATACTTGGTCAGGTTTTGGAGTGAAATATACTTCTCTGGACGTTTATTCGGCTCCTTGTCGGCAATATTGCTGATCACATAGTTGTTGTCGCCGGTGTTTTTCCCCGTCCAGATATAACTCTGATCTACAGCATTTTTGTCCGGCAACTCCGTAACCTGAAGATGTCCGTCCGGCATATTCACCATATTCAGGTAATGGCCCGTTTTCTTGTTCTTGAACAGCTTGCGACCATTGTATTTCTCTATCAGCCACTGGTCGGAGCCATCTGCCTGCATATTGCCGTATTTCAACAATCCATTGCTGCTCTCATACCAGTAAAATGACTTCCACCCATTCTGTATCCGGTAAAAATGTTCTGAGCTATCCGTAGGCGTGTTCGGGTCCAGCAGTTGCCACTGGGCAGCAAGCGTAGTGTTATCAGTGCTCGCTCCGGCATTGCCGTTCCCTAAGGTAGCAAGATATGTCCCGCTGTTCCCGATATTCTCAATCGTCTGGTAATCATCATAATCATCGGATTCATTGAAGACCCACTGATCTGTGGGTTGGCTCTCATTTAATTGCTGCGCTTTGGCAGTGCCTTCAATAGAAGTAAGATAATGATTCGTTGCCGCGTTACGGATACGCTTATGGCCGTCATAGTCCTCGACAAACCATAAATAATCCGCTTCGTTGATCGTATCAGGAGCAATAATGCCGTGCTTAAGCTCACCACCGGTCGCTTCGTACAGGAAATCTGTAGCTACCTGAGCATCGGTATACGTAGCCAGACGAATTGCCTGCAATTCCGAGATCGGCCCAGGCGCTGCATTGAGGTCAACAAAAGCCCACTGCGGGCTCTCAAAGGTAACATTGATGTCTCCGCTCACTTGGGCAAAACCAAGCTGATTCTCTTCATGGATGACGAGCTTCCCCTCCGGGGCTGTCGCGCTGCGAATCACCATGTAGCCGTTTCTGTTCGAAGTATCTATCAGCCATTGATCTGTGGTACTGCTCGCTCCTGAAATTTCTGCTGCTTTAAGCGAATCCTCCTTGCCGGTGTTTCCGGCAAGTGTAATGTAGTGGCCGGTCTTCACATTTTGAATCCGCGACAAACCCGCTGTGGTTACTACAGTCCAATGGGATGAGGTGTCTGCAAGATTCGTCATGCCGTAGCGTACCTCACCCGTTGAGGTTTCGTACAAAAAATTACTTTTCCACTTATTCTTAATGAGCACTGTACCTGCTGGAATCTGCCCCGCCCCAGTACCTTCGTTTACTCCGGCTCCTGCAGAATTGCCACTGGCTCCATAAACAGGAAAGCCTGAAAAAATTAGCAGCATCGCCAGCAGACCCGCAACCGCGGACCTGAATCGCTTCATATAATGCGCCCCCTCTAACTAATATGGACTTCCTCTCCAGTTTAGTTTGGTAGCGCTTACAAAACGATGTGCGATTTTATCCAGAAAAAGGTGCATTTGTACGGATATGAGTAACGCCCCCCGCTGTCAGGATGATTGACAAAACCTCGGATTCCCACGATAGTTAACGCAGAGGGAATTGGAACAGATTCGCTAATATTGATTATTTAAGTGGAGGTTCGCATGAAACATAAGATTGACCCGCCCAAAATTGCCGACAACATCGCTTTACCCCCGCAGCAAGTATTCTCACTGCAAACGAAGGATGAATTCAGCCTTTGTTCCATAAATGACCAGTTCATTGATAGCCAGGAAGCTAGTAAGGTTTCGTTCGAGAAGGTGCTGTTTAAGAATGTCACAATTACGGAGTCGTCCTTGAGCGGGATTGAACTTACGGATGTTATCTTTGAAAGATGTGATCTATCGAACGTTAATTTCTCCGATGCCTTCATTCATCGCACAGAGTTCAGAAATTGTAAGTTGATGGGGACAGACTTTACCAGAGGAAGATTCCAGAACGTTCTAATCACAGACTGTATCGGGGATTATGCCACCTTTCGGTTTGCTAATTTCAAACAGGTTGCTTTTGAAGACAGCTCGCTCATTGGTGCTGATTATTATCAATCCGTCCTATCAAAAATCTCATTTAACCGCTGCAATCTGGATCAAGCCATGCTGTCAGGAACAAAGCTGAACGGGATCGATCTTAGCGACTGCGAATTCAGCGGTTTAAATGTTGAGATCGAAGACTTATATGGTTGTATCATCTCAGCGCAGCAAGCCGCCTCATTTGCGGGTCTTCTGGGTTTGGTGATTAAATAGACGGGCTTGCCTGCTCAGCTTATTCTATTTCCAAGGTTTGCAGCTTCAGCTTACCTGCACAATTCCCGCAGCGATAGCGCTTGGGATCAACCTTTCGCTTGCGTGGATACTCGGTAGCACAGGCTGTGCACACGAGCTTATACCGGTAAGGCAGCGGTTTACGCGCCTTCATTCCCGGCGGAGACTGGCAGTAGCGGCTCCCGCCGACCTGTGCCAGCAAGCTTTTGAAATCGGCATCACGGTGCATATACCCTCTCTTCGCCAGATGCAGGTGATAGTGGCAAAGCTCATGCTTAATAATCCGCTCCGTCTCCTCGCGCCCGAACTGGGTCAGCTGAAGTGGGTTGATCTCAATATTATGGCTTTTGATAAAATAACGTCCGCCCGTTGAAGATAATCGGCTGTTAAATGTAGCTTTGTGCCGGAACGGTACCCCAAAGTTGTCCCGCGATACCTGTTCAATCCACTGCTGCAGCTCATCGTTGCTCATACTTTCCATAGCGTTCTCACACAAGTCCTTTCCACGGGAAAATAGATCTCTACTTGAATTGTAACTTGTGCATAGGCTAAACTGTCAAGAAGGAAGATAAGAAAGTACGGAGGGAGAATGACTAATGCCGAAAATGCGATATGTAATTTTGCAGCAAAATAAAGAACTGCAATTCGTAGAACTGCCGGAGGAATATGCTTACCAGCTCAGTGCACTCAATCTTCGCCTCAATAAAGAGATCGATAAGCTGACCGCCGACAATGTGCCAGACCTGCCTTTGGCGATCGCCGAATGTGACTCGCTGGAGCTGCTGCGTGAAGAACATTCATTGCAATCCGGGCTGGAGTATATTAATCTGCTGGAGAGTGCTTTTGCCTCCATTCAGGAACAGAACTATCCGCTCATCTCACTGCTGACCGAAATTCGGGCGCTGCAGGCCCAGTTGGAGCAATGGTATGAAGAGGAAGAAGAAGGCGTGCTATAGCTGACAGGCTTAATCCATTCCGTAAAATGATAGAACAGAACAGGCTGTTGTATTCCGCACATTGTGGCCGCACCATTAGGCCTTCTTCCCCATATGCTAACTTACATAAGCATGCTTAGAGGAGGGATTTCCTTGCCGCAGTGGCTCTGCCATCAGCTGATGAAAGCTTATTATAAAAAAGACCGCCGTCAGATTAAGCTGCTGAACGAGTGCTGGTTCTTTTACCGCAATTCCGCGGAATCACCGGGTTCTATACAAAGAGAGCTGTAGGAATGTCATCAGAAGGAATATCATCAGATTCAAAAAAACCATCCCGCCTTGAGGGATGGTTTTGTTTAGATTCCATTTGGTTAGAACTTCGGGAACACATATTTAACTAAGAAAAACAGAACTCCAAACGTGATAATGATATAAGTTGCATATCGGATAAAGGTAATAGCGACCGCACTGGAATCCGATTTCTTTTGAACCTCGGTGTGCTGGACTTCTACACTTCTATCACTGTGATTCGGATCCATAACAATCTCTCCCTTCGAAACTTGATCTATCTATCATTAACCGAAGGTTCGACTGGTTGAAACAAATAGCCGCCTTACGGCTTACTCCCGATGGACTGGAGCAAGCAGTAAGGCGGCTTAATATTTCTATGCTATGGTCAATCGAAGCTGCGGCGTGAAGGCCAAGAGCCCTGCAACTTACGGATCAAGACGATCTGTCCAGTGTGATAGGCATCGTGCAGGATAAGACTCATCACTTCTTCGCCTGGTGCATGTCCTGAGCCGCCCCAATCATACGCGCCTTCTTCAAGCGCCTCAATGACTTCCCGAAGCGAAGCGTGAACGGTCTTCAGAGCAGCGACGGCCTTCTCCCACTCTTCCTCCCCGGTAACCGTTACAATAAATGTATCATCATTGCTGTCCACATCGGGCAGCTGTGGCAAGCCTTTTAGCTTCTTCAGTAAACGTTCCTTATAATACGTCAAATGGTTGACCGTCTCCCAGATGGAGTTGGCAGCTCCTCCCTGCGGCTTCCAGCTAGCCTGCAAGTGATCCACACCTGCAAGTGCATCGCTCAGTGGCGGTGACCAATCCTCAACATCCATGCTATAATCCCAATTCTGCAGCAGTACTTCGCTAATTTTATTGTGCATGATAACCTCCAAAATGAAATATGCCCAGGCTTACTGATCTGGCTCATAATGTTAATAGCCACTCCCCTGTGAAGCGAGGGTGTGACCTCTTTTAAAAGATAAACTATACGGTGATGAGATTCAATCCTTGCTCCCGCGTAGGGAGCGACTCATCGAGTTGCTCATTAATGTCCATCGCTTCCGCATTTCAATTCACACTCCCGCATGGGGAGCGACACGATCGATAATAAATATTTACATGACGGGTACGCTACTTCAATCCACGCTCCCACGTAGGGAGCGACTCCGTTTTCCCACCAAAAAAGGAATAAAACCTTTTTTCACCATAAAAAAACGCTTAATTCTCTATTGAAAAGCTTGAAAATACGATTAGCTCGATAATAAATTACAAATTATGTAATATAATTGGTGCGAATGTCCTGGGGAAATCATGGGAGCTATACATTCGCACTTTAACTATCCTCCCCTGAAATAAACAAAAAGAATTCCATCATCTAGGTGAAGTTTACCATATCCCCTCCCAAACTCAAACTCGAATCCCCCCTACAACGCCTTCCGCACACTCAATATATACTTCGCCTGATCGAGCGGGTTCACGCCCCGACGGGTGCGCTCGGCGGTAACGTCTGGCGGGCATTTCTCATATCCGGCAAAAAAAGAAGTGAACGTGCTGCGCCCCTTCGTGTAGGAGCTTAAGCTCACGGGGTATTCGAGCGACGTTGCCAAGGGCAGGCGTCCCTCGATTACCATCCGATCGCCGAGTAGTACGGGCGGCTCGAACGTGCCACGCATCTGCACGAGTTCGTTCATTACGCGGCCGCCGTTCTCTTCGGGGACCACGATGTGGACTTGCAGGATCGGCTCCAGCAGTGTGGTTCCTACATTAGCCAGCCCGTTCATAATAGCCATCGGTGTCGCGACGGCGAAATCGAGCGGATGAGTATGCCACACATGATGCTGCCCCTCAACTAAAGTGATCTTGAGATCAGTAACCTCCCAGCCGTAAAGTCCCTGCTGCAGAGCCTCCGGCACCCGGCGGGCCGTCTCATTCTGATATTGCGGCAACAGATCGGAGCTCCGCACTACCGAGTCATAGACCAACCCACTGCCCGGAGGGCCCGGTTCGATATGGAAGCGCAGAATCGCCCAGCACGGCTTCGGCATCAAATACGCGATGAAGCCTTCACCTGTACGACTTGGCGTCTCTTTATATATTACGGATGGCTGGCCAAAGGTAACTTTTAGTCCATAACGCTCCACCATAACGCTGTCTAGAATCTCCAGCTGAATCGGTCCCATCACTTTGATGTGCAGCTCCCGTTCATCCTGCAGCCACTGGGTATCCAGCAGCGGGTCTTCATCTGCCAGCTCCTGCAGGGCTCCGATCACCTTATGGTCATCGGTATCGGCTTCCCAATGTACACGCACGGTAAGCAGCGGTACGGCAAGCTTGGCTTCCTGCGGGATCGCTTCGGGATGGCCCAGTACATCGCCAACCCGCACCCCGGAGAGGCCATAGACTACAGCGATATCCCCAGCTTCCAGCGCTCCAACATCCTCAACACGGCCACCCTCCACCTTGCGGATTTGGGTCACCTTTCCTTGAACATCCTGCGAATAATTCAGCAGTGTATCACGGTTGCGAATGGTTCCTTCATAAAGGCGGACAAAAGCCATGCGCCCCATATTCTTATCCCGTTGAATGTTGTACACGATACCGGACACTGGGGATTCTGCATTCCCTCCGGCTCGTGGGAAATAATCAATCACGGCGTCCAAAAGCGCCGTAATACCAAGCCCCTTGGCCGCTACTCCATAGACCAGCGGAAACATCCGACCTGCGGCTGTTTCCGCTTTCATATGGTTTTTCCACGCAACAAGGTCTACGGTTCGACCTGACATATACGTTTCCAGCCATTTCTCATCCCGCTCCGCTAATGCCTCCAACAACTCCGTCTGCGCGGCAGCCTCTGCACCAGCTTCCCATAAATCCGCAGCCCCTGTATAATTCTGCTCTTCACCCATTGGGCACTGCACAGGAATGATATCAGCTGATAAATAATTGCGTGCCTGAGCCAGCACCGCGTCAGGATTTGCACCCACCCGATCCATTTTGTTCATGAGAATCAGTGTGGGAATTCCCAGCTTCCGCAGAGCATTCCAGATCATCTCAGTTTGTGCCTGCACACCCTCTACCGCTGATAGTATGAGCACTGCACAGTCCATCACCCGCAAAGATCGCTCCACCTCAGACAGGAAATCGACATGCCCCGGCGTATCGACCAGATTGATCTGCACCCCTTTCCAGGCAAAAGACGCCAGTGCCGCCCGTACCGAAATCCCCCGCTGCCGTTCAATATCCATTGAATCCGTTAATGCCGTTCCGCTATCTACACTACCCAGCGCACGAATACGTCCACTCTCATATAAAATATGCTCCGTTGTAGTCGTCTTTCCAGCATCTACATGAGCAAATATTCCAACATTGATTCGTTCTGTCCCCTGCTGAAGCATCTATAGTTCTCCTGTCGTAAGCATTAATATAAAGCTGAATACAGCGGACATTGAAGTTAGAAAGCTCCCGTTCCGCCTCCGTCACCACCGCCAGCACCACCGCCGCCTCCTCCGTCATTACTTCCATTCCCTCCCGATGAAGGGAGCGGTGACATATAGGCTATCGTCTGCTGAGAGTAGAGCACTCCTCCAAATAGAGCTAGATTTCTTAAGGTGGAAGACTCAGCATTAGCTTCTGACCCTCTTACCTGTACAGACTTCAGAAAAGTTGCTCCTGCATCCAATGTGAGGGCAAATTCACTGGCAAGCGTAACTGAATCTGCTCCGTTCGGCACCGTATAAATTCGGCCCTTTTTAAGTTGTCTCCGCCACACTTTAAGTGCAGAACGGTACCAGGCCGCTTCTGGAGAGAGGATATTCCTCGGTACAATTCCTACAAGCAGTACTGAACAAAGAATATAAAGAAGATAGGTCAACACTGCATCTATATTTGTCAGCACCATCATCGACAGTGAACAGGCGCCGAGATACAAGATCATCAGCCATCTCCGAGAATAAAAGATCATCGTAAGCGCGGCTCCAAGTGTGAGCGGTACAGCCATAGAGCAGAGAATAAGCCAAGAAGCAGCATCAGCGTAGAAAAGACATAGTACGAACACAAGATGCAGCAAGGATAGACCTACCCAAAGGGGGCGCCACAGATTATTTCTGTAGGCACTGTCCCGGAAAGAAACCTGCTTCGCGACCAGCAAAGACCAATCTTTAAATTTCTTGTCAACATTCAATGCTTTTTCATGATATTTTTTTTGCTTGCTGCGCCTATTCCGTTCCATAGACGTTGGTCCATTGACAGATTCCAGCTGAAATTCGTTGCCATGGTTCTGAAAAAAATGAGTTACCATAAAAAGGTCCACCGGATTTAACAATTTACGGGCGCCTTGAAACAGAAATTTGGGCATAAACTCCGGCGCCTTGGCATCGTCCTCGAAGCGCGCCGGTGTCGCCCCTTGCTTCATAAGGACCAGCCCACGCTGCCGCATGGAAAATACACCCGCAAAAAGATCCCTTTTCTTCAATCGTCCATTTCTGTAGATGTAAGCTGCCAGCAACGGGTCCATCTCTCCCAATCGAGCTGGTGTTAGCTCCCTCCTCCTCAGGAATCCCCTTACTCGTCGCGGTGCGAAGAGATAGAGCAGACTAACAGCCAGAATGAGCCCCGTGATTAGGTGCAGCATCTTGATCAGTAACGGAAAATATTCCGCCCGTGTGGAGATCAGAAGATCTTTTGCCTTTTCTTTGGCCAGAACCGCCTTGACTGGCAAAGCTGATTCGCTGGCAGGAATATCACTCAACCAACTTTCAGGAAATAATACTCTCATCCGAACGGTGCCTTTCTTAGACAGGCTCTTATTATGATAGTAAAGATAGGAAGAAGAATCGGTACTGTTCTTCTTTAAAGACAGCACTCCTCCCCCTATGCGGTCCCGCAGGAAGAAGTCTACGCCAAGATTGTCACTATCTTGCGGTAGGAACAGCTGAAGGTTAACCTCTCCCATATCTTCGTTGTTGTTTGTCAGGAAACTCCAGTTAAGTTCGCCCGTATCCGAATACTTGATAGCTGCCTTGTCGACCCTATATTGATAATACACCCGTTTCGTTTCATCTTTTGATGCCGAATAGGCGTAATAGGTATCACTTTCGGAATCAAGCTCCACACCTAGCTCTTTCAGGCCGTCCTCTGTAAAATCACCGATCAACTTATCTTTTGGCGGTATGTAAGCCTTGAAATATTCGACAGCTTTCTGTCCTTCCGTATCCAGATACCGCGTAGTTCCGTTCCAGCTTCCCTTAAAAGTATAAGTGAACATCTCTTGTACCCTCAAATCGCCGTCTGTCAGCAATTCTGCCTTAATATCTACCCGATCTATCGCATACTCTTTGTCCTTACTGAATACTGTCTGAAGAATTGTGGCTATTATTATTATCAACACCATAATAAAGAAGTAATAGTTCCACTTTCTCATCGAACCTCACCCCTTTATTCGTAAATCTATTTTTTATTTAGATTACCCTGCAACATTTTGGTGCATTCTACCATCTAAGTATATAGAGGTGATGCACAATGAACAAACCATTCTTGAACCACGCTACAAAAATGACTATAGCGTGCGGCATTTTGGCTGCAAGCCTGTCCTTCGGGACATCGGCATTTGCGTTCTCGGATTTGAAAGGTGATCCTGCTGAAGCAAAAATTAACGCCTTGCATGATGCAGGTATCATTAACGGAGTAACCAGCGACAAGTTCGCTCCTAAGTCGAAGGTAACTTTTGCACAAGGGGTGCAATTTATCGTCAGCGGGCTGGAACTGTCTTCGAAACCAACAAGTGGCAATAGTCCTACTAAAGCTAGTAATTTCTTCGATAAGGTCAACGACAAAGCCTGGTATGCATCGGCCTTTCTGATCGCCAAACAGAACGGCCTTTCCCTAGATAAGGATGTTAATCCGAATGGATCCATTACCCGGGCCCAGTTCGCCCATCTAATGACTCAGGCCTTGCTGAGTAAAGGGGATTTCCCTGTAACGAAGATGTTTGTCAATATTGCTGATGGAAGCAAGCTGACTGCCGAAGAATCCAATAGCCTGCAAATCCTGCTTAATACGCATATTGTCACGCTGGAGGACAGTAAATTCCGACCCAATGATGCCGTTACTCGTTCGGAAGCCGCGGTCTGGATTCATGATGCAGCAGAGTTTGCCAAACGTGTGATTATTCCTGAGGATAGCTCCACGGCTCCAACTTCTAATTTTGAAACAGAGGTTACGCTCGAAAAAGCTGCAGAGGGTGTTAACAAAGCTACGTTGACCGTTAACAATCTGCCAAATCCGGGTTACGGATTGGTAGTGGAGAGAATCGAATTCGGCAAGGACAAGACAGCCGTTATTTATTTCAGCGTAACCGAACCTGATCCGGACAAAATGTATCCCCAGGTCATTTCCAAAGCCTCCGTGGTCACTTATCTGCCGGATGGCTACAAAGCTTCGGCCCAGCCTGTAAAAGGCACCAGTTCACCAGCTTCCTCCAGCGTTATCCAATAGTTATGCCTTGCAACATCTAAATAGAGGTAAAAAAACAGGCCACGGCCTCCTAATACAAGGAGATCGTGGCCTGTTTATCCTGCATCTGATCACTGCTGCACTCGTTGTTCTGATGTCGCCAGTTAGTTGATAAACTGAGTGTATTGAAGATACCGTTTCAGCATAACAGCAGCCTGTGCACGAGTTGCATTGGCTAACGGAACAAAGGTAGTATCTGTCATCCCGGAAATAATCCCCGCTTGTACGGATTGCGAGACGGACACCTTTGCCCAATTGCTTATTTTCGAGCTATCGCTAAATATATTTAACGATTCAGCTTGGCTGCTGACTGTTTTTCCAGCTGCAGTGATGGCTTTGGCTATCATTACCGTCATTTGTTCACGTGTGATCGGTGCATTAGGTTTGAAAGAACCATCTTCATATCCACTTACAAGCTTAGCTTTAACAGCAGCTCCAATGGAGCCTGCAAACCAATCACTTGCCTTAACGTCTTTGAAGGTCGCTGCTGCCGCATCAGAATTCAAAGCCAGTGAACGTACGAGCAAGGCGGCAAACTCTGCGCGTGTAATATTATGGTCTGGGGCAAAATTTGTTGCTGTTGTACCGCTAACAACCATTTTGGAAGCCAATAGTTCGATATCAGCTTTAGCCCAGTGTCCTTTTATATCCGTAAAAGATTTGGAAGAGGTAACTACAGAGTAAATACTGTTTCCGTTTCTTTTAATCGTTGCTTGGGTTGTTCCATCCGTATTTTTCACAAAAACGGTAGGCACAAAGGAAATCTCCTGATTTGCCGGATTATATAGAATGCCTGTGGTAGTCAATGGATCAATAGCTTGTGAGAAAGTAATACTACGCTCTACATAGTTGGTTCCAAAGTTATTCAACTCTACCGTTTTACCATTACCTTCAGCGGTGACACTGAAATCAACGGAATGGCCTAGAGATACGGCACCTTTTCCTCCAGCACTCGCTTGAATCAGCTTCTCAATATCCGTTCCCATCACAGCAATGTTAATATGCAGGATGACACCAGAAATGTCTATACCTAATGTCTGGGCTATAGTGTTAAGATCCAGCACCTGTAAGGGAAGAGAATAGGATTCGTTGCCTGAGAAAATCTTAATGACGGCATTCGGAACACTCTTCATTCCTTCCAATAGCAAAGAAGCGGGGAGGGACACGCTGGTATTGCCGTTCGCCACAATATCACTAATTCTTATAGCAATAACTGGTGATCCCTCAGTCAACCCTTGATCTTTCAGTTGAGTGAACGCATCGCTCAAATATTTGTTATCAATAGTTACCGTAGTCGTAACCTTGCCGTCAGGGCCAGTTACTGTATTGGAAGTGATGGCATCAGGACTTACTTCTACATTAGCAGGAGTTACAATGTTGGTGCTTGGGTTACTGCTGCCTATAGGTGTTGTTCCTGGACCAGGATCTGAATCTGGACCTGGATCTGGATCTGGACCTGGATCTGTCACTGGCGGTGTGGGAGCAGCTGTAACAATAAGATCTTTCATGTCTACAGTGTCGCCTTGTCCAACAACTACTTTATAGGTTCCGACGGATTCGCTAGTTCCCAGAACAAATGAATCGGAGAATGCTCCATTGATGACTTTAACAATATTAAAGAATATAATGCTACCCGTTGGACGAATGACCTTCACGATCACTTCAGAGTCTGTGGATGTTCCGGCGATGGTCACCGTTCCGCCTGGATGAATTGCTGGAATGGCCGACACCACTACATGAGAAATGGTTTGGGCTGCCGAAGCCGATATGGGGCCTATTGCTGCACTGGCCAACACTATAGAAAGAGCAAGAGATGAATTCATAATCAGTTTTGGTATGTTCACGTTGTTCGTTCCCTCACTTTCAATAGTTGAAACTGCCCCCAAAGGGCAGTCCCAACCTGAATTTATTTAGATTAATCTTTGGAATTGTAATAAAGTAAATCATATTCCGCGTCAGTGATCTGTGAAGCCATATTTAGGCCGACCGACAACGGGTTATTGCTGTATTCACTCACGACGAAAGCTCTTACTGTATAGTTAGGATTCGTCAAAGCATCGGCTACATTGAAGTTTGCCGTAAACGTCCCAGCGTAGAAATTGTCTGATTCTGCAGCAACAATACTTACCGGCGTTGCCCCATTCATCAACTGGAAGATGACGTTCAGATGACCAATGGATTCGTTTTGTAATATTTTAACTTTTGCCGTGATTCCACTAGCTGTATCCGTAACAACCGGCGTCATAAAGTAGGATTTCTGGCTTTGAATAGCTCTCATAGAATCTGAATATCTGACGTTGAATCCATCAGCATAAACTCTAACTTGATAACCTATTCCTTCCTCCAATAATCCTTGATGAATGGTAAGTTTACCTGCACTTAGCGTATATTCATCCGGCGACAAGGTTCTCTCCACCCAGTAATTTGCTGACTCTAGCAAAGTAACCTTCTGAATTTTGTTTCTCCAGCTAGGATTATCTTCAAAAGTTAGAACAATCGGTCCATTAATGAAGAATGCTCCCGTTAAAGTTGGAGAGAAATTCATCTCATCCGTTACTATCGAAGTTTGGAGAATATTGCCCGCAATACCTTTTAGCGTATTTCCGGCAATTTTGATTTGTAGGTTACCCTGGAGGACATTATGAAAATAGATTACAAGATAATTATCATTTAGGGTTACTATGTCATCAGCTTGGAGAGATGAGAAAGTCTTCCCTTTATCGGTTGAATACGTTAAAGCTGCTTTTAAAAGGACACCTGCTGCATCTCCTGTATTATCTGCTATGCCTTGATTGAAAGCTAACTGTACTGAATGACTTGTGAAAAAACGGGTATCATTATTTAATAACTCTAGAGGGTATAGATTCTTTGGATTCAGCCCGTCTGTTGTAATGACTTCGCTTAAAACATTATTTAGTTCATTGGAAATCACATCAGCGGCAATATGAATACTGATGTTGTTATCAACAAACGGTATGGAGAAATGGAGTACTAATTTATTATCAATAATAGTGACCGTGGTGGATGAATCTATAGGTTTCTCAACACCGCCGTTAATCGATAACGAAATGGCAGCTCTAAGTTCATCCAGCGATAGGGTATTGTTTTTGATGTTTTTGTCGAAAAAGAGTGTCCAATCCTGGTTCAGATTATCCAGAGTCGATTTCAGATATTGAGGTGGAGATGTTACCGATAAATCGATAATACTCGTTACAAATTCTGAATTTTGCACATTGTTGAACTCATTTTTCACAGCACCAGAGTTGATTTGAATTTTATTGTACTTTCCAAGAAGTGCTGTTTCCAAGGTTATGATTACCTTATTAGTGGAAACTTCGACGATATCATTTGTGCTTAAATAGTTGTAGTTATTATTTTGACCTCTTTGTATGGATATATAATCACGCAGGTGTGAGGTCGGTTCTTTTGGTACCCAGTTCACGTAATCCCAATCGGAAGATATAGTATTATCAACTAGATTATTATCAAAGGTCAGCGTCACTACTTTACGATCCGCACTGACTTCTACATTTTGATATAGCGGTCTAGTAATATCACTAACTGTAATGGAATGGTTATCAGTATCGATTGTCGTTAATTCGCCAGCGACAATACCAATGCTGCTCTTCAGTGCATTAGCTGCAATTTTCACCTTGTAGCTGCCTGGTGCTAATGGTGTGAAGAAATGAAGGTTAAGACTGTTTCCGTTGGGAGCGCTGAAATTACTAAAACCGATATTGAAATTAGTAATAGTAGCCGTATCATTCACGCCTAGCGCTGTATACGGACCATCATCTTTGGAGATCGTGATCGCTTCTTTTAAGGCCTCATCGCTCAGTGTGTTATTAAGGATACCCTGAGTGAAATTGAGACGCAACTCTGAATTATTATCGATATCATAACTGGAATAAGCTAGCGGGTTAGTATTCACATCAGCATATATTTGATAGTTCGTACTGTTATTAGCACTTTTTACCGCGCCGGCTAAGACTTGAATTGCATTATCTCCGCTTAGTGGAGCAGCAAAGGATAGGATGATTTGATTCCCGCTGATGGAGATAATATCTTCCTTGTTCAACGGCAGGTAATCTGAGTTTGCCTGTAGATTATTAATTCGGACATATTCATACAGATCTACATTATAGATATCTGACTCTACAGCATAGGTTGCTGTCTGAACTGTCGTGTTAAGTGTTAAAGTGACCTGTTTCAGATCGCTGCTGATCGTTGTACTCTCAAGGTAAGGAATCGTTAAATCATGGGCGGCGATATTCCCGCTGACCAGGTCGGAAGTTAACACATAGCTGGAATTATCTCTGCCTATAAAAGCGCCAGCTTTAACGCGGATCTGGTTGGAATCCCCTACTAAAGGACGATAGAAGTGAAGAATTACAGTTCCGCTAGATATATTCGCATAACCATTTTCATTATAATAAAAAGAGTTAAATGCGCCGTCATATGTTCCTTTCAACTCAATAAATGACTGCCAATTCTGGTTTGCAGCAGCCACAGGAACATTGAATGATAAGGTTACATCCTGGTTGTTATTGCTGACGACAGCGCTCTGCAAAGTGATCACAGAACCCGGTGCTAATGCTTGCGCTGTAGATGAGAAGCTTGTACTAAAGGGCACGACAGCTAACGTCAATGCTAATGCAATAGATAAGACTCTCCCCGTTACTCGCTTCATTAATGCTCTACTGTTCTTTGCCATGGAATAAAGTCACTCCTATCATATTTTTCTTTTTTTCACACATTTTCTACTTCCACTATGATATATCTCACATTCAAATAAAGAGACTAACTAAAGTTATAATTCTCCAAAAAAATGTCGAAACAACAAATAGGCCCTACTCCCGCTTAGGGAATATGGCCTATTTGCTATGAGGATTTACATTATTGGGCTTAAATCACTGATCTCCCGGATCAGTTCAGGCAACCAATCATCTAGGCGTTGAAATTTGAAACCAGCAGCTTCCGCTTTTGCCGTATTCATAAACCAGGTCTCGGGGATGCCAAAAGGTGACCTATCAGCTGCATCCGTTTCGGTAAGAATATGGGCCTGTTGGCCGGTGGCCTCGGTAATGAGCGAAAGAATCCGTCCAAGTGAGGTTACTCCATTCGAAGTGGCGTTGACCGGTCCTTCCAGGTTGGAACGGCCTAACCAGGCCAGAAAATCAGCCGCTTCATCCGAGCGAATAAATGACATTTCAGCATCCAGGTTTGGTATCCCGAGGGGCAGACCCTGTGCTACATGTTCAACATGAAAATGAAGTCGCCGTGTGTAATCATCAAGTCCTAAGACCACTGGGAAACGAACTGCGGCTACCTTAAACGAGGCTTTTTGACAAAATACCGCTTCAACTAGACGTTTGCCTTCCGCATAGTCTATCTTAGTGGGATAGGGTTCCGGCAGCGTGTAGCTATAGGGGTCAAAGTCACTCTCGATTTTAGCTATTCCGCCAAATGGATAGATACTAAGGGAAGAGGTAACGATATATTTCTGCGTGCGTCCTGTGAACAATTCCACGGCAGCCTCTGCCTCTTGTGGTGTATAGCAAATGTTATCGTAAACTACATCATAGGTTGATGAACCTAGTACATGCTGCATAGCCGCTTGATCAGTACGATCAGCCTGCAGCCGCTTCACGGAGTTGCCGAAAGAATCGCGCGTTTGCCCCCTCGTTATAATCGTTACGTCGACCCCATCACGGATCAGCTGCTCTACTAATTTTTTACCAAAAAATCTTGTCCCACCTATAATAAGCACCTTTGTCATGCTCAACACCTCCAGTAGTATTACAACATTACGCATTTCATCCCGGAAAAAATGACGCAAGGCTGACAGCGAATACAATAACGAATCTCTTCCTGCTTCATGGCTTTATGCACCCATTCGGGATCTACAATTAAATCCCTGCCGATCGCTGTGAAATCCGCGAGCCCTTGCTCCACAATATCGTTGGCCCGTTCCGGTGTCTTGATCTCATAAACTACGATTACGGGGACGTTCACGTTTTGTTTGATTTGGCTTCCCCCATAAACCGTCCAGTTGTACATAAAATCATCCGGTATTTCCGGCCGCTCGGCCGAATACCCACTTGAAGAAACATGCAATAGATCGACTCCCATTGCCTCCAGTTTTACAGCAATTTCAATCCCTTGCTCAAGGGTCGGCTCGTTGCAGCCCATGCGATAACCAAGTATGAAACTCTCAGAGACCGCCGTTTGTACACGGCTTATAATTTCACGGATAAATCTTAAGCGATTGTCGAGGGAGCCGCCGTAAAGATCCTGCCGCTGATTCACAATGGGAGACGAGAACTGATTTAACAAATAACCGTGCGCTCCATGAAATTCGACTCCGTCAAACCCCGCCTGATAGGCCCGAAGTACGGCTTGCACATAGGCATCTTGAAGCTCATGCAACTCCTCAAGCGTCATAGCTCTGGCTTGTACGTCGTTCTCATCATAAGCCGAGGGTCCATACACATCATGGTTAGAATCCGCTTTCATCTTTACCCCTAGATGCTGCAGTTGAAGTAGTACTTTCGCGCCATAGGCATGACATTCAGCGGCCAGTCTGGTGAGTCCAGGGATATGTTCATCCGACCATGCACCCAGTTGGGAATCAATAGACCTACTATTAGGATGAATACTGGTCGCTTCCACGATGATTAATCCGACACCACCTTTGGCTCTCGCTCCATAATGAAGTAGATGTCCGTCATTCACCAACCCGTTACGGGTCTCACGCACGAGAAACTCCATGGGGGGCATAACCACACGATTCTTAATTTCATGCCCTTTTAAGTTGTACTGGCTTAACAAACTTTCCATTGTTCCACTCCTTTAAGAAGCTTGGCTATATTCTCACAGGTTCTTTCAACATTTCGTGGTCCTTCCGCAAGCGCTGTCTCAAGCTCGGATACCCTCGGCAATATCCCAAATATCGCCTCGAATCCTTCGTCGTACAGCATTTCAATTCCTTCACCAATTGAGCCTGCTACAGCTATTACTGGTATGCCGGCCTCTTGGGCAGCCTTTGCTACGCCATAGGGTGTTTTTCCAAATTTAGTCTGATAATCAATACGCCCTTCACCCGTAAAACAGTAATCCGCAGCTGCTAATTTAGCTTTCAATTCTGTATATTCAATGACAATCTCGATCCCTTTCTTCAGGGTCGCTTGTGTAAAGATCAATAAACCTGCTCCTAAACCACCGGCAGCACCGGCCCCCGGAATATCACGCACGTCCTTCTGAAGCTGCTGTTTGACGATATCCGCATAATGAGCCAGATTCTGATCGAGCTTCAGTGCCATTTCCGGAGTGGCGCCTTTTTGCGGTCCAAATACATGAGATGCTCCTGTCTCCCCGCACAATGGATTCGTAACATCACAAGCCACGATCATTTGGACATGCTCCAGCCGGGCATCCATCGATGAAATATCAATTTTGGCCAGCTTGTTCAGACTCCCCCCACCCTGCGGAAGCGGATTACCCTCTCCATCCAGAAATATTGCACCAAGTGCTGCGGCCATGCCTGTTCCGCCATCATTTGTGGAACTTCCGCCAATGCCAATAATAATCTTCTTAATCCCTTTATCCAGACATTCACGAATCAGCTCGCCTGTTCCGTAAGTCGTGGTAATGAAGGGGTCTCTCGTCTCTTTGGTTACCAGTTGAATCCCGCTCGCGGATGCCATCTCAATAGCTGCTGTAACGCCGTCGCCTAGAATACCATATTGAGCAATAACAGTTTGCCCTAGCGGCCCTGTTACTTCTTTTTCATATAGCTGACCTCCGGTTGCATCGACTAAGGACTGTACGGTACCTTCGCCACCATCTGCCATTGGAACATGAATGAAGTTCGCGGTTGGGAACACTGTTCTTATTCCCTTCTCCATAGCTATGCAAACTTCTTTTGCGGTCATACTCTCTTTAAAAGAATCCGGTGCCAATACAAATGTTGTTTCCTTCAATTCATTCACCCCATATTAAGTACTAGATTAAGAATCCGTAGATTAATTTAGCCACAATAGCCATCGTACCACTCACAATAGCTTCATATGGGATAAGTCCCATCCGTTGCTTAATGCTCATATTCATGCTGCCTGGTTTGCTCTAGCTTAGCCCCGCCGATCAAGGCTCCTATAATTGCTCCTACAAATAAGGCGTATACGGGATTGAGCTTTTTGAGGATTAAAACAATCGCAATAGCTAATCCTGCCAGCGCCCCAATCCAACTGATGGTAAATTCATCCATCGTTATTCCCCTCATGAACCTCTGGTGAATTCGCTTTCATAATGTAATTATAGGAGTTAATTCCGCTTATTCATATTGAAGAAAGGACGATATTTGTTGTGCAGGTGCACAACGGGATGTTCTGCTTAAGGTTCACCCTACTGGCTGATCGTTTACAACTTAGTCGCATCTAGTAATCCATATTGAAGTGGGGAAAGTTGAATTTCCTGGATCGTGATAAATGGCTTGCACATATTATTTCCCAATTCTGATTTAACAGGTAAAAAGACATACCGTATCCGTTACTAGGTTAGCGTACATTCAGCTAGATGTCCCCAAGAAAAGCATTGAGTTGCTCCCAACGCTCCGAAGTGTGAATCATTTCTTCGACAAAACGGACAGGGACCACACTCGACAATTCGAACGACGGCTGGATCCACCAAAAACTTGCCGTTACAGACATCGCGGTGAACAGTATCACTCTCGAATTGAGCAGGGCTCTTTATGCCGTAGGAGTTTGTCATTTTACCGTCATTGGAGGGGAGTATACTTATTTTTGAATAGAGAGAATTTTAATTTTGAAAACTTTAGGAGGCGAAACATGAAGACATGGCAAAGGCTAGAAAGAAGTTCAAAATACAAAATAGGAGAGTATAAAATGATAGGTTCAAGAACATCTGTATCGAAAAAGAATACGTTTCGTAGATTTGCTGTATTAATGACAGTAATGGCTTTATTGTTCTCACTTGTACCGAACTTAACAGTTAATGCTGAAGTGGCAGATCCAGATATACTTTCTGGCAGACCTGTAACTTATGTGAACAGCTCTCAATTCAGTAATCCTGCAAATGCAACGGATGCGAACGATTCAACGTTTACGAGTATGTGGGAGTTTAACCATAATTACGGTCTAACTTTCAATACCCCGACAGCGAATATCGGTACAATTAGAATAGTTGTGGATGATTACCATAAAATGCAAAACGATGGTTTAGTTGTCTTTTGGACTACGGATGGAGCAGTTCAAAATAACAGATGGATCAGCGCAAATGACACCACAATGGTCGTAAACCTTAATAATGTGTACATGATCTCTGTTACTTTAGGTGATTCGACTGTTGTTAGCTCCTCAAATCCGCTTAAATTGTACACTATTGAAGCGTATGCAAAGGACCCAACCCCACCTACAGTACCTACAATCACTAGTCACACAATAGGAAATGGTCAAGTATCCTTTGATTGGTCGGCTTCTTCCGATGCGGACGGGGTATCAGTGTATACAATCTATCAAGATGGTGAATCTATTGATGAGGTTAATGGCACTACTACAACCTATACAAAAGGCGGTTTAAGTAATGCCGATACTCATAGCTATCAGGTATCAGCTGTTGATACTAAGGCTAACGAGTCGGCTAGGAGTGAAGCTATTTCCTTAAAGTCGAACAATAGCATCCCTCCTGCTAAACCTGTTAATCTTGAAGGTGTAGCTTCTAGTAATACAGTAGACCTATCTTGGGAACCTGCTATTGAAGAGGATATAGAAGGTTACAATATTTATGTTGACGGAGCTCAGGACAATGAGGGTCTAGTCCCGGATAACTATTACAATATTAATGGGCTTACTAATGGCATTTCATATGCTTTCACAGTAGAAGCTGTGAACACTTCAGGTGTAGCTTCTGCAATATCGGATACCACCACAGTTATACCATCAAATGCTCCTGCTAAAATTACTGGCGTAGACGTCACTTTGGATGACACGACTGCAACCGTAACTTGGAATGAAAGTAGCCATGAGGACTTAAAGGGTTATGATGTTTATATTGATGGAGTGAAGGCTACTTCGGAACCGGTAACAGGTTTAACTTATACGGTTACTGGTTTGAAATATGGTACTAAATACAACTTCGAAGTAACAGCTTCTAACCGAAGTGATGAAGAGTCAATAAAGAGCGATACTGTATCCATAACGATAGTCAATCCAAATGCTCCTGTAAGTCCTTCTGGGGTATCGGTTGTATCGGGAAGTCGGCATGCTGTTATTTCTTGGACTGCAAATACCGAGTCTGACCTAGCAGGTTATGAAATTTATATTGGTAATAACCTTGCTGGGCAAGTAAATGCAAATGTTACTTCTTATGATATAACAGGCTTATCAAATGACACAACCTACTCGCTTAAGGTACTTGCTGTGAACACCAGCAATCAATTTTCAGCTTTCAGCGAAGCTTTTTCTGTTACACCTTTGTCAGATAACTCTAAATTAACGACTTTAGTAATGGGTGGAGGAACTCTTACCCCAGTATTTAGTCCTACTGAGTTAAATTACACTGTGAATGTAGCAAATGACGTTGCTTCCGTAACCGTTACACCGACTGTATCAGAAAGATACGAGACAGTTAAGGTAAACGGGGTTGCAGTTGTTCAGAATTTCATGCCGGGAATGCCAAGTTTTCCAGGAATGCCAGGAATACCACCTATGCCAGGTACTCCTGATGTATTATGGGGGAACACTTCAGGAGAACTTCCTGTGCATGTTGGTGTAAACATTATCGACATTGAAGTAACGGCTAAAGATGGTAAAACGGTCAGTCATTACGTAGTGTCTGTTTACAAAGCGGGTTCTTTAAATTCCGATTTAAGCAATTTAACTACTTCTATTGGTGTCCTTGATCCTATCTTCAATACAACTGACTTAAATTATTACTTGACTGTAGATGCTGATGTCAGCAGTATGAAAGTCAAGCCTACAGCAGCTGATAGTCATGCTTCTGTCTCCGTAAATGGGGTTATTGTTACCAGTGGTGATGACTCCCTACCAATCGATCTTAATGTTGGTGACAATATTATTGAGGTTAAAGTAACTGCTGAAGATGGTACCACTAAAACCTACACAGTTAATGTTACACGTGAGGCTTTACCAATACCTTCCGATGTTACTAATTTGATAGAGAGCCACACAACGACAACAGCAAACTTCACTTTCTCGCTTCCTACTGATCGTGATTTTTCTACAGTTAACATTTACATGAATGGTGATGCTGTTGATTCTGTTACTTCA
The DNA here is from genome assembly GCF_009664975.1 of Paenibacillus monticola. Lineage (GTDB taxonomy): Bacteria > Bacillota > Bacilli > Paenibacillales > Paenibacillaceae > Paenibacillus_AQ > Paenibacillus_AQ monticola. The sequence continues at coordinate 414,109 of NZ_WJXB01000001.1, read as the reverse complement.
GGGGTATATATCGTGGAAAATCTTACTCCTAACACGTCATACACATTCTTATTCAAAGCAGTAAATAAAGCTGGTGCTGAAAGTGTTGGGGTTACGCACATAGTTAAGACTGATGCTATAACACCACCAGTTGAGCCAATTGTAGTTATACCGCCAGTGGTTACTTCTACTCCAACTGCAACACCTGTACCAACACCAGTGGCTACTCCTGTAGTTACACCTGTAGTTACACCTGTAGTTACACCTACGCCAACTCCTGTAGTTAATCAGGATAAACCGGTACTTAACGACAAGGTTAACGTTGGTATAATTAGGGCTATTGTAGAAAAGGCACAAAATACGCCTTCTAAACCGTTCAGCGATGTACCTGCTAAGTCTTGGAGTGCAGCTACCATTGATCTTGCCACTCGAATGGGGATTGTCTCAGGGGATACAAACGGTTCTTTCAACCCAACAAAACCTACAACTCGAGCTGAATTTGCTACAATGTTCGTTAATGCACTTGGTCTAACGCCAAGCGGTACAAGTAGTTTCTCTGATGCAAATGGACATTGGGCTGAAGATGCAATTCAAGCCCTTAAGTCTAATGGTATAATTTCAGGTTATGGTGACGGCTCATTCAAACCAGATCAAACTATCTCCAGAGCAGAAATTGTAACTATGATCACCAAAGTTATGACCATCAAAGCATCAGCTTCAGGAAAACAGTTCTCTGATGTTAAGGGTAACTGGGCACAAAATGCAATCAACGCAGCCGCTGATGCAGGAATTATCAGTGGTACGGGGAATGGTAAATTTGACCCGAATGCGAATGCTACCAAAGAACAATCAGTTGCAATGATTCTTCGTATGTTGAACGTTACACTTGATCTTGGACTGAAGCTTTAATATTAATGCCTAAATACGGTAGATGCTGAGTAATCAGTGTCTACCGTATTTTTTGTGTAGTCTATCTTGTAGAAACAGAGGATTTGATTATTAAAGACTCGATGAAAGTGTTATACCTAATATACTATTAAAAAAATCGTATAGATTTTCGAAGTATTCGATTTCTTCGTTTGAAATCTTATAACGAGGGTCGCCAACGGTCATTCCTGATACATCAATAAACATGTGTACTTCACCATCTAATACAAGAACATTGTCTGTGCTGCAGTCACCATGGATAATAGTTGGTTGGACTGGAGAGATTCTATTCAACTCTAAATGCCGTAACAATTGCGGACTTCCGCTAGTCAATCCATCTTTAACATACTCTTCGACAACTGATAACTGTCTTGTTAACCATGCTCCTTGTTCACAAATAGATAATTCCATTTGGTACTTCTCATGAAATCGGTTCAGAAATTGTCCGAAACTTTGGATTAGCTGTAACCTTTCTGACAAAGATTTTGCCTTTCTGATTGCAGTCGTTAATGTGACGCCTGATTCATATGACATAATTATATGACTACTGCCAGCTTCTGTACTTTTCTTGAGTCGCACTTTTGAGAATGTAAGAACCCTTTTCCGTTACAATGCATTTTACTTCTGATGTGCATCCCTGTTCATCTAAAATAAATACATCCGTTATTGTTCCAATAAATTGTTCTATTTTCTGTTTCAAATTCGGACTCACGTTTGCTTACGCCTTCCCATCTTTGTTTATTGTATAATTCACACTTCCATTGATTATTTGCTTTTGTAAGTATAGAAATTGATGCGTTGTCTGCCCCTGTGTTTTACCTTCGCTATTCCAATCCGTTACTCCATGTCTTATTAGCCCAATTGTAACCATGTAATTCCCTAGTTTTTTTGAGAAACTGCTCTTTCAGCAACGTACTATCGCCACTCTACCGTATCCGTGTACTAGGTTAGCGTACATTCAACTAGATATCGCCAAGAAGAGCATCTAGTTGCTCCCAACGTTCCGCAGTGTGAATCATTTCTTCGGCAAAACGGACAGGGACCACACTCGACGATTCGAACGACGGCTGGATCCACCAAAGCGATTCGAGACACCAAACGTACTTGATTGCCTTCAAAAGCGAGCCCGGAGGCAGCGGCCGCATCCTACGGTAGCCTTCAGTGAAAGCGACCACCGCATCCTTGCGGAACCCGCGTTCGCTGAGCGTGCCGGAAAGGATAGCCCGTCCAAGGTCCAGCGCTGGAAAAGAGTAGCGTGCTCGGTCGAAATCAACGATGGCTGCCAGAGCGTCTCCTTCGAACAGCAGGTTGTCTGCCCACAGATCGAGATGGGCCCAACCCACAGTCAGAGGCGTAAACTCATCATCTCCTAGGGAATCAACAATGGTCTTCTGTAATTGCAATGCGTTCCGGACACGCTCGGACGAGTCGCGAGCCGCATCCCAACTTACCTCCCAGGTGTGCTCCATCTCCTCGCGAGACAACCGCCAAACCGGTTCCCCCAGTGGCACTGCTGCTCCGATTCCTAATGTCGCCGCGGATTCCCAGACAGCATGCATATCCGCGGCAGCTCGTCCGAGTGAGTGCATCCTATGCTCACCGATCATGCCAGCAGGCACCATTGCGCCCGGACAGCATGTCATAACGGTCATGTACCTTCCGCATGGCAGAATGTGCATGCAGCTTCCATCTAGCGTCAGCGGCTCAGGACACGGTCCTCCCGACTGATAAAAAAGAAGTTGCAGCTGCAGCGCATTTTCAAGCTTGCTGCGAAACTCTGGATCATGCATCTTAAACCGCCCGGGGTGATAGCTTTTGACAAAGAACCTCCCCTTGTTCGTCTTGACAATCCACTTCTCGTTCCTTAGCCCACGCCTTACGCGCTCGGCGGACAGTATCCCAGTCGAAAAATTCTTTTTCAGCCAGCTCGCGATTTCGTTGACTAATTGGTCCTCCGTCGTCAACAGCATTTATAGCCAACCTTTCTAATCGACATTTTAGCTATCTAATCAAAGGAAGCAGTTTCTCAAGTAAAAGTTCCCTTCAGATTCACCCTCTTGATCTGAGGCTTAAAAAGTATCCGTTGCATCTTGACAGTAACGGCAAGTTATAGACCCTTGGCGAGTTGTTTATTAACCATAAACCATCCGTTAAATATCGCTATTATTCCAATATCCCCGCTTCAACCAACTTCCAGACCCCTTCAAATTCTCTTTTCATATCAACCAGTAACCACTTATCAGCAAAGGCAGGTGCGGAAAACCAGGAGAATGCCAACAGAAGGGCATGTAACTGCCCGTTGTCTTCAATTCTACTTGCCGCTTTTAAGCTTGCCAATAACTCTTCAATGTGTAGGGCCCAGACAATTGGATTCCCATCAATATAAGTGGTATATAACTTGAACATTTCTGGATCATGTAAATAAGATTGATATTTGGATTCGCTCAAAATCCATAGCCAGTCATGAACGATTTCCTTTGTAGATGAATAATTTCCAGTTTCAAAAGGAAGCAGTTTGGCCAGTTCATGATTAAGCCATAAATGTGCAAGAGCAGTCCATAGTTCTTCTTTTCCTGTGAAATACTTATAAATCGCCGCATGAGTCGTTCCTAGTTCATTTGCGACTTTTGAAAGATTAACTTTTTCCATGCCTTGTTCAGCTACCATTCGGTGAGCGGTTTTCAATATTAGTTCTCTGCTTAAATTTTTCATGCATTCATTATACATACTATACACTCTAAGTTACAACTGTTGACTTTTGTAACTGAACAGCGTAAATTCATTTCATTAGTGAGTTACAAATATTCATATTTGTAACTCACTAATGAGATGAATTTGATCATGATACGACATCGTGGATGTAACAGCTAGTTTTAAGAAAACCTTCTGGCTTGAGGCATCGATCATAGTATTTAGCATGATCTTTGTATTCAATTGAGCTTAGAACGGCGATCGGACTCCCAACAGCGCAACATGTTGCACGCGATCCATCTTTAAAGGAATAATAGTTTCGAGTCTCTAAATTCTTGGAAGTTACAGCAATTAAACTAAGGAGTGTAAGAAAAATGGAAAAATTCCCTAAATGGACAGCATCAGATATCCCATCTCAGCGAGGACGTTCGGCTATTGTCACCGGCACGGGGGGCTTGGGCTACGAAACGGCCTTGGAGCTAGCAAAAAATGGTGCAGAGGTTATTGTAGCAGGCCGTGACAAGGCAAAAGGAGCAGAGGCCGTTAAAAAGATCCGCAACAGCGTAGCCTCTGCCAACATACGCTTTGAAGAATTGGATCTTGCTAGCCTAACCTCGGTACAAGCATTCGGCGAACGGATGAATAATGAGCGTCAAAGCCTAGATCTTCTGATCAACAATGCCGGCGTAATGACGCCGCCAACCCGCAAAATCACAAAAGATGGGTTTGAGCTTCAATTCGGCACGAATTACCTCGGACATTTCGCGTTGACAGCTCATCTGATGCCTTTGCTGCGAAAAGGAAAAAATCCACGAGTGGTCCATCTAAGCAGCGTTGCCCACCGCAGTGGCGCCATCCATTTTGACGACTTGCAATTTGAACGTCGTTATCATGCAAGTTCATCTTATGCTCAATCTAAGATTGCTATGATTATGTTCGCGCTGGAGCTTCAGCGGCGCAGTGACGCGTCGGGTTGGGGGCTGCTGAGCATTCCGGTTCATCCCGGAATTTCGCGCACGGATCTACTTCTCAACGGGGCTGGACCGAACAGCTCTGCCGGAATAGCCCGGAGGCTGCTGGGCCCGATCTTATTCCAGCCTGCCGCCCAAGGCGCCCTTCCGACTCTATTCGCTGCCACATCGCCAAGCGCGAAGGGTGGGACTTATTACGGTCCCGGCGGATTCTCAGAATTGAGAGGCTTGCCAAAACCGGCCAAGATCGCTCCGCAAGGATTGGATAACGCTGTCGCATTCAAACTGTGGGAAGTATCCAAACAACTGACGCATGTGGATTTCGATAAAGTTGCTTTAATGAATTCATAACTATTCTTTTTGGGGAGTTTGAAAACATGAAAATGATTTTATGGTTTGTGGCCTATGGATGGATTATTGTTACGGGTTCTTCGCATTATATAATTGATGTGGTTTCCCAGTATGTACGAAGCGTACGTGCTCCCAGTACGGAGACGACCTAATATTATGGGATGAATACCGCCTTCGCATTGGGGGAAATTCTATTTGGGTTATTCGGCCTGGTCCTTGTTCTTCAGGCACCGAAACTGGTGGTTCAATGGCCGGTTGTTACGCTCACCCTCGTTGCTGCTGTTGGATGGCTGGCAATCAGTTTTATGTTTCTTCCGTATAAAGAACCGAAAATCATCAGTTCCATATTTGTGGTGCTTGTTCTCGCAGCTACTTTGTCATCTTTTCTGATTACATGAGGGATAACCAAAATTATCTGCCTGCCTCTGTCTCATAGCCACCACCTGTAAATTAGGCTCTGTCTCTGCATATGCCCCATAGAAAATCATGACTCCCAGCTTTTTTATGGGGCTATCCACAAATAAACTACAGATCTTCATAACATAGTTCTTTGAATGCAGGCTAATCTAAAAAAAGCCATCTACTTCTATTAATAAAGTAGATGGCCTCTCTTTGTTTATTTAGTTTGTGCTCCCGGTCTCCACACGCGGCGGACGCATGGTCAGGCTGACCCGACCCTTCTTGAGGTCAACGCCCATCACCCAGACGGTGACGTTGTCGCCTACGGAGACAACGTCCATCGGATGCTTCACGAAGCTCCCGCTGAGCTGGGAAATATGCACCAGCCCGTCGTTCTTGATGCCGATATCGACGAAGGCGCCGAAATCGATAACATTGCGTACGGTTCCCTGCATCTCCATACCGGGAACCAGATCCTCGATTTTCAGCACATCGGTGCGGAAGATCGGCAGAGGCAGTTCCTCGCGCGGATCGCGGCCCGGACGCTGCAGGCTCTCCAGAATGTCGCGCAGTGTGGGCACGCCGACATCCAGCTTCACAGCCAATTCTTCGGCATGCTGTGCCTCCAGCTCCAGCTGCGAAGCCACTTCTTTGCTGCCCAGACTGTTGACATCCAGCTTCAGCTCACGGAACAGGCGATCCACCACGGAATAGGACTCGGGGTGGATGGGCGTACGATCCAGCGTGTTGTCCCCGCCAGGAATCCGCAGAAAGCCGATGCACTGTTCATAGGATTTGGCCCCTAGGCGCGGCACCTTTTGCAGCTGCTTGCGGGTGGTGAACTTGCCGTTCTCCTCCCGGAATTTGACGATGTTCTTGGCAATCGTTCCATTAATCCCGGCAACGTACGACAACAGGGACGGGGAAGCCGTGTTCACATCTACTCCAACATGGTTAACCGCCGACTCTACCACAGCCTTCAGGCTCTCCTCCAAATGCTTCTGGGAAACATCATGCTGGTATTGCCCTACACCAATGGCCTTCGGATCAATCTTCACCAGCTCTGCCAGTGGATCTTGCACACGGCGGGCGATAGAAGCAGCACTGCGCTCCGACACATCCAGATCCGGGAATTCCTCCTGCGCCAGCTTGGAGGCCGAATAAACGCTCGCTCCAGCTTCATTAACGATCAGGTAAGCCAACTCCGGATTCCCAATATCAGCAATAACCTCAGCTGTGAATTGTTCGGTTTCCCGCGAGCCCGTACCATTACCAATAACGATCAATTGAATACCGTACTTCTTAATGAGCTCCTTGAACTTGGCAGCAGCTTCGATGGTTTTGTTATGCGGCGGCGTTGGGTAGGTCACTGCAACCTCCAGCAGCTTGCCGGTATCATCCACAACCGCCAGCTTGCAGCCGGTACGGTAGGCAGGGTCTACACCCAGTACACAGCGTCCTTTAACCGGAGGCTGCAGCAGCAGGCTGCGCAAGTTGCCGGAGAAGATGGTAATAGCCTGTTTATCGCCTTTTTCCGTCATTTCTCCACGCACCTCACGCTCTACAGACGGCGCAATCAGCCGTTTATAGGAATCCTCGATGACGGCATCCAGCAAATCCTTGACTGGTGAAGGCCCTTTTATAATCTTCCGCCCAATGAAGGCGTGGAGCTTATCGGCAATGACTTCAAGACCCACCTTCAGGACATTCTCCCGCTCCCCGCGGTTAATGGCCAGAATACGGTGCGGCGGCATTTTATGTACAGGTTCCCGGTAGCTATAGTAATTCTCATATACGGATTCTTGCTTCGCATCCTTAGCCTCGGACACAAGCACGCCTTGGCTGGATGTATATTGGCGGACCCAGGAACGAATAATCGGATCATCCGCTATATTCTCGGCAATGATATCCATGGCACCTTGCAGTGCCAGATCTGCTGACTCCACACCTTTGTCTATATCTATATACTTCACCGCTTCTTCAGCCGGCAAGCCTTGTCTACGCTGCTCCATAATCCAGTTGGCCAAAGGCTCCAATCCCTTTTCCTTAGCGACACTGGCCCGCGTCTTGCGCTTCTGGCGGAACGGACGGTACAAATCCTCCACTTCCTGAAGCTTGACCGCGTTCATAATTGATTCATGCAGCTCTTTGGTCAGCTTGCCCTGCTCTTCAATATTGCGGATAACATCCTTCTTGCGTTCACCCAGATTGCGCAGATACCCAAGGCGTTCCTCGATATCTCGCAGTACATTCTCATCAAGCTCGCCGGTCATTTCCTTGCGGTATCTGGCGATAAAGGGAATTGTATTCCCCTCATCAAGCAGTCCTACCGTTGTCCGTACCTGTCCCAAGCTGATCCCAAGCTCCTTGGCAATAGCCACAGTGATTAGTTCTTGCTCGCGCTTGGCGTTCGCTTCATCTGTCACGATACCCGCGTTATTATTTTCTACAACCAATAGTATCCCTCTTTCCTTACACCTGTCTGTCTTTTCATTGATTCATATCTAAAATAGTATCACAAATTAACGCCGTACCAAAACTCTAACTCAGAGTTTAGCCTTTCATTTCCCGTTCCTATTCCATATATTATCCTTGCTGCCGAAGTCTCTTCCTGCCAGAACCAAGCGATAACACACAACATAAACCCAGAACCAGCGCGGCCGCCATATAGGGATAATTAATGTTCAAATCAAATAGGTAACCGGCGATGACCGGTCCAGCGATATTCCCAAGACTCGTGTAAGCCGAGTTCATACCCGCTACAAAACCCTGCTTCTCTCCGGCCATTTTGGATAGCTGTGTACTCACTGCCGGACGTAAAATATCCGTAGCAAAAAACACAATAAATGTAACAACAATAATGGCCCAGAAGCTGTTCACAAATAGTGTCAGCAGAATAAACAAGCCTGCGATCATTAGACAGCTGGAAATCACTTTATTCTCCCCAAAGCGGTTCAAGATCCAGCCGAAAAAGGTGACTTGCACAACCGCCCCGGCGATGGAACCAAAAGTGATCACAAAGGCAATATCCTTGGGTGTAAAACCAAATTTATGATCTACAAACAACCCGAATACTGTCTCATAATTGGCTAATCCAAAAGAAAGGACGAACACAATAACCAGACCCAAAAAATAAGGTTCCCGGTAAGAACGTACAAGCTGCGTCACAAGACTCTCCTTGTTTCCTGCAGAGCTCTGCACCTCTTTACGCTGTTCCACGGTGAGGGATTCCGGCAAAATAACAATCGTCAACAGGGCAGCAACCGTTGCTGCTGCCGCTGCAAAGAAAAAGGGAATGCGTATGCCGAACTCTGCAATATAACCGCCGAGGCCGGGACCGATAATAAATCCGGTGGTAATCGCCGCATTGATATAGCCCATTCCTTTTGCCCGTTCCTCTACAGTGGTTGTGTCCGCCGTATATGCCATCACTGCAGGCATGATCAGAGCAGCCCCAATGCCGCCTAGCATTCTTGAAGCGAATAAGAGCCATGAAGCATTGGCCAGACCAAACAGCAGCTCTGAGAAGGAAAAGATAATCAGACCGGCAACAATTACTTTTTTTCTGCCTATAGAGTCGGACAATCTGCCAGCGAATGGTGATATTAATAATTGAGTAAGCGAGAAAGCCGCCACTAAAAGCCCTACGATCCGTCCGCTCATATGAAGCTCATTCATGTAGGTAGGCATAATAGGCACTACTAAGCCAATTCCGGTAAACGCAAGAAAAATATTAAGCATGAGCAGCAACATTGCTCCTCTGTTTCTAAGCAGTAATGACATTGTAATGACCTCCGTTGTTCTTATATAAATTAAACTTATGATTCCCCTAAATCGGCTTTAATCGTAACTGCGGTGAATGTTTGGACTTCCGGCCTCTGTTGTCTCCCGATTTCTTGATTTATTCCGCTGTTTGCGGATGAAATCCGGAGACAGCCTATGCTTTCGATGCGAGCTTTCCTACGGAAAGCTTTCGGGCGGACGCTTTCGCTCCTCCAGTTCCAAAATCCCCCTCCGTTACTTTTGCCTTTTCCCAAGTTTTTTAGTTCAACTTATATAGTTGTTCAAATTTTCAGATTAAATGTCCACTAGACCGACCATCCGGTCTATTTAATGGCAAAGAAACATCCTTACAGGTATCTTGGAGAAACTTCTACCTCTATTCCTACATAGACCTAAAGCTTCTCCCGCGCTCCTCCGTATTTCTTCGTTTAGTGGGTACGCATACCTTGCAATAGCAATCTAACTGCTTCTCGGTAATATTTCATGATATCTTCCGGTGTCTTCGCCTGGACTGAGATCTCAGCGACTCTTCCGATACCTTCAAGCATACCGTTCACAATGATTACATAGTTCTCTAAATCTCCTGTGAGGAGGTAATTCGTATCTATTCCTTCTTGCAGAAGCTCTCGGGAGGCCCGCAAGGTACTGTCGTATATTAGGGCAAGCCGCTTAATAATCTCTGGCGGATGTGTTCTGCTTCTGGAGAATTCCTCCAACGCCCGAATCAGCGGATTCTGAAAATCATGTGCGTAGTGCTCAGCCAGTGCATAGAACCGCTCCTCTATGCCAGTAGTCTCGCTTCGCTTGTTATCCCACTCCTGCAGCCATTGCTTTGTATCCTCTTCAACCACATATAGGAACAGTTCTTCCTTGCTCGAAAAATGATGATAAAGGCTCCCTTTACTGACATTCGCCGTAACACATACCTCATTCATCGTAACGGCTCCGTAGCCCTTCTGCACAAATAGCTGTGTTGCCTTCTGTACAATTCGTTTCTTTGTCTCTTCCCCGTCAGAACGTCCTTTGCTGCCAAGCATTCCATCACCTCCTAGACCGACCATATGGTCTAATACTAACAGAAAAGATGCGAATAGTGAAGACATATCATATACAGAAACGTATACAGTCTGATCCGTCATCAAAATGAAAATCAAAAAGACGCACGGATTCAACCCCGTTGCGTCTTCACGATTATTCACTATCTATAGCCTTGCCCGACTTTAGAAATCAATCAAACCAAGGCTGATCTGTAGCGAATCATCCACCTTCTTCATGGTCTCATCGTCGAGGTGGGTGATCTTATCAGTTAAGCGTTGTTTGTCAATGGTTCGAACCTGCTCCAGCAAAATAACAGAATCCCGGTCAAAGCCGTGAGCAGCCGCATCAATTTCTACATGCGTCGGTAGTTTAGCCTTTTGAATCTGAGCAGTGATCGCTGCCACAATTACGGTTGGACTGAAGCGATTACCAATATCGTTCTGAATCACCAGAACTGGCCTAACTCCGCCTTGTTCGGAACCTACTACAGGCGATAGGTCGGCAAAAAAAACGTCGCCGCGTTTAACGATCAATGTTTACACCCCGCTTACTAAGCGGCCAAGAGTACTGTCTGCATCTTCCTCAGCGAGGAACGCCTCGCATGCCATGGTCAAGTTGATCTTGGCCATTTCCATATAGCCACGCTGCATGGACTCGCGAATGGAACGTTTCCTCCGTTCGCTTAAGTACAGCTTCATGGCCTGCCTGATCAATTCACTCCGGTTGGAATTCTCCAATTGAACGATTCCATCCACTTCCTGTAAGAGATGATCGGGCAAGCTGATCATGATTCTTTTGGTGTTTTGCAAATTGGCCACGTTCTCTTCCACCCCCACAAACCTTCTGCCCTTGTGTTCCAGTGTTACATTATACAAGGAATTTTATACAAGGAATATATGCCGCCAGTATATCAAGTATGCTGCATCCCATTATAAACTAGATATGGCGGTTCGTATAGACTATAGATCACACAGTCGTATACAATCTATTTCCTTCTATTTATTCCCTGCACAGAATCACTGTCAGAACTTTCCGGCTGCAGCAAGGCATTCACCAGGTTCGGAAGCATGCCTTCACGTATATATACGCGGGGCACTCGGTGGGTCAGCATACAAATTACCTCGTAGTGAATCGTTCCAAGATGGAGAGCCAGCTCGTCTGCCGTGATGGACACGTCAGCTTGGCGGCCGATGAGTACAACCTCTTCGCCAGCTTTGATTTGTTCTGCTTCTTCAGCGAAAGATTTGAGCGATACCATACATTGGTCCATGCAGATGGTTCCAACGATAGGGACGCGGCGTCCGCGTATTAACACCTCCGCTTTGCCTGTTAGCATGCGGGAGTATCCATCTGCGTACCCCACAGGCAGCGTTGCAATTCTCTCTACGCTGTCTGTGACGTAACGCGCTCCGTAGCTGATGCCCCAATCGGGCGGCAGGTTCTTGACATAAACAGCCTGCGTCTTCAACGTCATGACCGGATGTAAGACTACCCGCTGGCGGTTAACCTCGGATGATGGATAGAATCCGTACAAGCTGATGCCTACACGCACCATATTGCAGGAAAGAAGAGGTGTATCAATGGCAGTAGCGCTATTGCCTGTATGTATGATCGGGATTTCAATTTCCTGTTCCCGAAGCGCTTCCACTACGCCCATAAATCGTTGGTGCTGCATCAATGTATAGCTTTTGTCTTGTTCGTCTGCCTTGGCAAAATGGGTGAACATGCCCTCCAGCTCCGCTTGCGCTACAGACTGCACTTCAGCGATGAATGCAGGTGCGTCAGCTGGCATAAGACCCAGCCGTCCCATCCCGCTATCAATCTTGATGTGCACCTTCAGCCGATGCTCCGAATGTCTTGGAAGCTGCCTTACTGCTTCCAGTACCTCCGGGGTGAATAGTGTTACAGTTACATGATTCTCCCAGGCTACGATTATCCCTTCTGGAGATGTATAGCCAAGCACCAGTATAGGAATCAGTATTCCCGCCTGACGCAGCTCTAATGCTTCATCCAAAAAGGCCACACTAACATAATCCGCTCCGAGTCGTTCCAGCTCCCGTGTCACTTCCACTGCTCCATGGCCGTACGCATTTCCTTTGACGCATCCCATAAACTTGGTCTCTGCCGGTAAAACCGAGCGAAAGGCCTCGTAATTGGCACGCAAATCATCCAGATTAATCTCGGCTACTGTCGGTCGATAGCTTGCTTGCACTTCAAAGTCACCTTCTTACATTTTAGTAAAACGTCTTACAGTGTCGCATTAATCATTGTCTTACATCAATGTTAATGCTAATTGAAGGTGGCTGTCAATGAGAGCAGAGCTATCTTTTGCTTAAAATCTAAAAGACCTTGACGGCATCAGCAAAAAAGGAAAACGGACGCCACGTTGTAGAGGGAACAACCCCTTAAACACAGCATCCGTCTACATTTTATTATTTACCCGATTGTTCCTCCATAGAAGCGGCAATTTGCATCATTTCGCTAACTGGTAGATTTGCACTAGTAATCCGGTACTCTACTCCCTCGTTCATCCAGGTCAAAGTCTGCTGCTCATCCCCACTCAAAAGGCCTACTGTAAACCCGAGATCAATCACACTTCCGGGAGCCAGCGACACCGCACGATCCAGTGGGCGAGATTCCATGATGGTGTATTGGTAAATTCCGTCATACCGAATGAGAACCGCGTGATCCTTACTGCTCTCGATTTTGTTAGAGTCCTTGAACTCCACTCCAGCCGGTACATAGCCAGGCTCAATGATGCCAAAGTCACCCAACTCTGCAGCAACCAGAGGCTCCGTCTGTTCTTGTCCCTCTGGCACTACCACCGGATTGCCATTCTCGTCTACCTCAGCTACCGTGCTTTCCGAAGTGGCGCCCGTTGTCATATTCTTTTGCATATCAAAAGAATCCTTAGTAAACTCTGGATCGAATTTGAAGCTGTCGAACTTCACGTCCACCACAACCTTGGCTTCAGAATCGGAGACCTGTACCTGTTTCGGTGCATAGCTCTTCTTATCCAGCCAAATCTTCTGGCGCACAAGCGCGCTGCTCTGATAATTCGCAGCTACTTCAAATACATAATTATCTCCATCCACCACAAACTGACGGTTATTATCGGAGACAATGCCGCGAACGAGCGTCTGGTACAGATAGACCTGACCTTGATGGTCTGGCCAGTCACTCTGGAAACGGAAGCTCTTATTCAGGCTCGGCGTTAGCACGAATACGCCCTCATCGTTGCGCAGCACAATCTGCGTGATATCCTTCTGCACATTCGCCAGACTGATCCGGTAATAGGAAGGATTCTTGTACCACACTTCCACCTTATACTCCTGCGGCTGCTCGCCCGAGTACAGGGTCATCGTGCCCGAACCTTGATACGCTCCCTGCTTGCTCTCCAACTTATCGGCCACATTGTTCAAATCCTTGACCACGGAAGCGGCATCCTTTTTCCCGCACCCCGTCATGATCAGGGCCACGCTCATAATAATCGCGAGTACCCATGTTATCCGGCGCATGACATCATCCCCTTAACCTGTTTTGATTGCCTTGATTAGTACATGTCTATGAGGGACTTGGCCGCAATATGCAGACGGGCATGACAAGCGTGGGGTCAACAACAAAAAACCTTATCTAGCGTAAGAATGCAAATAGCCAACTCAATGAACGAGCTGGCTAATCGAGTCCTATATAATTTTGGCTATATACAATATTTTCTTTCTCCATCGTTACGATTGTTTTTTCTCTGTTAAAAAGTACAGGAACGCCAGTAAAGGAATCGCCATTCCAATCAGAACGGTTAACCTCCAGCCGCCATACGCATATGACCAGGCTCCCAGCGATGAGCCAATGGCTCCCCCCACAAAGAAAATCGCCATAAACAGTCCGTTCAACCGTCCTCTCGCTTCGCTGCCTAACGAATAGATCGCCCGCTGACCAAGCACGAGATTCCCGGATACGCCCATATCCAGCATAATTGCCGCCAGAACCAGCAGCGCAAGAGCGATCTTGGAATCATCCTGAAACAGGTAGGCTAGCAAGAAAGCTGTGGCTGCAAGCACAAATGCAAGGCCGGTCAGTGGTCTTGTCCAACCGCGGTCAGCCCATCTACCGGCAATGGGAGCCGCTACTGCTCCAGCCACACCTGCCAAGGCAAACAAGGCAATGCCTTGCTGTGTCAGGTGAAAAGTATCGGACAGCCGCAAGGAGACTGTAGTCCAGAACAAGCTGAAGGCGCCGAAAAGACTGGCTTGATAGAACGCACGGCGGCGCAGTACAGGTGTGTTCTTCAGAAGAGTTCCTAGCGAACGTATTAACCCACCGTAGTTCATGGTGGGGGCAGGCTGGCGCATAGGAAGAACCCGCGACAATAGAATCGTCAGCAGCGCAATAACTACTGCAGATATCGCAAAGATCGCATGCCAGCTCCAGAGTGCCGAGACGAAGCTGGCAACCGGTCGGGCAAACATAATACCCAGCAGCAGACCACTCATCACATTCCCCACTACACGGCCACGCTGCTCTTCTGAGGATAAATAGGTAGCATACGGCACCAATATCTGGGCGGCTACTGAGCCAAGTCCGATAAATAGCGAGGCGGTTAGGAACAGGATGGCATTCGATGCCAGAGTTGCAGCAACCAATGCGACAAGTACGACAACCAGCGACGATACCACCAAACGCCGATTCTCGATAATATCACTAAGCGGGACGATAAACAGCAGCCCCAGCACATAACCGATTTGGGTCACCGTCACGATTAAGCCTGCCGCCCCAGGCGAAAGACCTGTAGCTGTACTAATCGGTCCTACCAAAGTTTGTGCATAATACAGATTAGCCACAATAAGACCACACGCCGTCGCTAACAGAAAAATGATCCAACTTGGAATTTTTTTGCCTTCAGATGTTGAATGATTCATTCTAACTCCCCCTTTTACAATACTGAACGTTTAGTTCACTAATTCATATCCAAATGATATACTAAACGTACAGTATTGTAAATACCTTTCAAAAAATTTATAATGTATATATAGTTTGCATCTGATTTGACAGAAAGATACTCGAGGAGGGTTTACCGTGAACATTAAAAGAGGAAGACCACGCAACGCTGAAGCTGAGAAGGCTATTCTTACCGCCTCTTATGACTTACTGCTGGAAACAAGCTTCGGGGCTGTAACGGTGGAGAAAATTGCTGAGCGTGCACAGGTAAGCAAAGCCACCATTTATAAATGGTGGCCGAACAAGGCTGCTGTAATTATGGATGGCTTCCTGTCTGCCGCTGCGGCAAGGCTGCCTGTACCTGATACTGGCTTCGTATTCAGTGATATATTAATTCATGCTACGAATCTGGCCAGATTTCTGACAAGCCCGGAAGGTAACGTAATCACGGAAATCATAGGTGAAGGACAATCTGATCCAGGTTTGGCTGAGGCCTATCGGAGTAGATATGTCAATCCCCGTCGACTAGAGGCACGCCAGCTTCTAGAACAAGGGGTTCAGAGGAAAGAACTGCCGGAACAGCTTAATATTGAATTAAGTATTGATCTGATCTACGGGCCTATATTCTATAGACTATTGCTAACCGGCGAAAAGCTGAACGATACCTTTATAAAAGATTTGATAACCTCTGCCTTTGAAGGAATTAAATCACCCTAAACAGTGCCTGGACAGTAGTTAAATAAAGCTAAAAAAGCTGCCTCGGTAGAGTACCCGAAGCAGCTTACAGCCTTTACCCAATCATTCATGAGCTCGGCTTAAACATAATACCCAGCTTTTTCATATAAGGACTAAGCTGTTCTATCAGTTGCTTCTGATTGGTCAGATCAGTCTCTGATAGCCGGTCAGTATGAATACTACCCTCCAGGTCAAGCGCCTTAATATCGTAAACTCTCAGCTCATTGATTATTTCGTCGACAGCGGCAAGCTCTTGTTGGCTGAGAATTTGTTCTGCCCTATCCCGTTGCTCATTCCAGAGAGTGTCGAAGGTTGTTAGAGTTGGCACCGCCCCCAACGTTCCTCCTGCTACATTTAATTGTGCAAAATACGGTTCCAGCTCAGCGGTCAGGCTCTTGTAGGATTTCTGATCGTCAGCGCTTAACTGCTCAGGATGAAGCACTCCCTCCGCATCGGCAATCTTCAGATTATAGCTACTCAATTCCTTCAGCAGGGCCATTAATTGGGTAAACTCCTGTTCACTGTAACTTTGTTTGGCCTTCTGCAGTTTGGCCTCCAGTTCATCATATTTCTGCTGTGTAGCTCCAATCTGCACGACATTGTCCTGCGAACCGTAAATGGAATCAGCCAAGTAATGGTATCCAGCATACGCCCCTGTAGGAATTAACAGTGAAGCCGCCACAATACTAGCCACGAGCCATTTTTTCATTCGTCTTCCCCCTTGCGTCGATAGTACCTGCTTCAGTATTTTTCCTTTCAGTTCGGGTGGAGCTATCCAATTCCTGGTTTCTTCCCGCAAGGCTGTGCGCAGCTCTTCTTCAAGACTCATGTTGATCCTCCACCTTTCCCCTCACTAGAATGTTAGTCTTTTGCTTCTGCCTCAGCTTCTGTAGAGCAGCATGAATACGAGATTTCACGGTTCCGAGCGGAATGCTGAGAATCACCGAAATTTCCTCTTGGGAGTATTCATTCAAATAGTGCAGGATAACGGCTTGCTTCAATTTGTAGGGTAGACGATCTACACTAGCAACTAAGGGTTGATAGAATATTTTATCCACTACCTTACTTGAGAAATCGTATTCTATCGCTTGCTCCACCTGCTCCGCTTTTTTGAGGATACGGATATGACTCCAGCTCTTTCTTCGATAAGCATGAATTTGCCGCATAGTCAGACCCATTAGCCATGGCCGAAAAGGACGGCTTACGTCAAATTGCCCCAGAGACCGGTAGAGCTGAATATAAATCTCCTGAACTACATCCTCTGTATCATTAGGTTCGCGAACGAGGAAATGAACGGTTGGATAGACATCCCGAATGGTTCTCTCATATAGCTCACTACACGCTTCACGGCTGCCGGCAAGCACAAGCGCGATGAGCTGCGAATATTCATCTGGATGATTCATCCGTCATTCCTCCTTCGGTCTTACACTATATATTGGCAAGTATAGAATATATGGTTCGATTTATTTGTGGCTAGTGGAGTGGATCACATAGAAAAATAAGGTAGCTTGTTGGTCGAAAAGAGAGCACAAGTCGGGAACCGGACAGAGAAGCATCTATTTACTCGAATTCAGCCGATTTGGATGTTTGGTGGACTCTAGTGACGCTATTGCAAAGATTTCCTCTAAAAAGAACCTGGTTTCGCTTCTATAACGCCTTCTGAGTCCGCTTCCTATTCCCCACACCTCCTGGAACGTGAAATAACGGCTCTTCAGTCCGCCAGATTGGAGCTTCAACTATTCAGGCTATATTTATTTGTCACATTGTTTGTTCGAATTCTTCCACTGCATATTTGGGTTTAGCAACGCGATGAGAGGTCTGGAGGTCAGAGTTACTCTGTTTGCTGGGGATTTTGGAGAAACGGAAGTGTTTGTCATGAAGAAGCTCACGGCTGCGCCATCCTTTTATGGACAGAATAGCTATGAGCTTCTTGGGTGTTCTCTCTTACTTGTTCGTATTCTTCCCTACATTCAATATGGCGGATAGCAATCCCGGGAAACAAGTGTTCAAATCCTCGGACCTCAACGCAATAATATGCTGCGTACCCTGAACCCGAACCTGTATAACCCCTGCTTCCCGCAGTGTGCGAATATGATGAGTCAAGGTTGATTTAGCAATAGGCACATCAAAATTGTTGCAGGGCTGTTCACCACCGGCGGCGATGTCGCTTATAATCTGCAGCCGTACAGGGTCACTTAAGGCATGCAGTACGGAGCTTAGCTGAATATCTTCTCTGTGGGGATGATGCAGTATTTTCAAAGCGCTTACATCTCCTTCTTGAATAACTACTGATTGAATTTTAACATATCCCATGCTATATTTCTAATGTTCTATGATATTAGTACAACAATAATATAATGATCGAAGATTAGGAGGGTTTATGAGTCAGTCCAACGCTTCACCTACAGTAGCTAGCAAGGAATATGTTTTCCGTGAAGGTCTTGTTGTTTCCATGCTCGGGTTCATTATTATCCTTATCGTTATGAATACGATGATGTTTAATCTGGCTCTGCCGCAAATCACAAAAGAATTTGCTCTATCCAACATAGCCTCTTCCTGGATTGTCACCGGATACTCAATCATATTCGCGATTATGTCGATCACTTTCTCCAGGCTGTCCGATTTCATTCCCATCCGCACCTTGTTTACCATAGGCCTTAGCTTGTTCGGAGCAGCTTCCATGATCGGACTGTTCAGCGACAGCTTTATCGTGCTGCTCTCCGCAAGACTGCTACAAGCTGCGGGGGCCGCTTCTGTACCAGGCCTTGCGATCGTGCTTATCACCAGATATATTCCAGCAGAACGCCGGGGGAACTCGATGGCTGTAGTGATCTCTGCCAGCTCCCTCGGACTCGGTCTGGGTCCAGTGGTTGGGGGGACTGTAACTCAGTATCTGGGCTGGCACGACCTATTCATTATTACCGGGATTTCTTTGCTGCTTATCCCTGTCTTTTACCGTTTAATTCCTAAAGAGCAACCACAAAAGGGTACCTTCGATCTACTCGGTGCCGTGTTCATAGGTATAGGGACAACCGGCGTTCTGCTGTTCCTGACCAGCCGCTCCTGGGTTCTGCTTCTTATTGGAGTTGTATCCCTGGTTCTGTTCTGGATGCGGATTCACCGTGCACAGAACCCCTTTGTGCAGCCTTCCCTCTTTCGTAACAAAACTTATATGTCACTCATAATGCTTGGCATTGTGTCCTATATCAACAACTTTGCCACGCTCTATTTGCTCCCGCAGGTACTGGCACACCTATATGGTCTGACACCAGCACAATCGGGTTTGGTTATTTTCCCCGGTGCCATAGTGTCCATGCTACTCTCCAACCGGGTTGGACGAATCATTAACCGCTACGGCAATGGACTGTTTATCAGGATCTCTCCTTGGCTGCTGCTCTCGGCTGCTGCGCTATTTGCTCTTTCAGCCGGAACATCATTTTACGCCATCATGGGTGTCTATATCTTGCTAAGCGTCGGCTTCTCCACACTGACAACAAGTGTATCTAATCAAATATCGGATATCCTGCATGTGGATGAAATCGGCGCAGGCATGGGCTTTTTCCAACTGGTCCAGTTCTTCGGTGGGGCGTTCAGTGTTACCATGACCAGTATTGCGCTGAACGCTCAAGCCTCTCTGCCACTTGCAACTGCCTATTCCCATATTTTCTGGGGGATGACGGTCATGGCGGTTATCGCCATTATCTGCTCGATGATCTATGCCTCATTCCACAAAAGAAACGTCTATTCAGCAGGTGTCACTGGTCCACTGGAAGACTTTTAGCAGTGCTGCTGTGTTTTGCTAGATGAGTACCCGACAAACCAATAGAGGCCGTGCAAGAGGGTTAGCTCTTGCACGGCCTCTATGAATTCACGGCTTAATTGTTCCGCTAGAATCTAGTTTTACAGTAACAGGTTGTATTACTCGTACGGTCAATAGTCGTCCAAGTGGTCCCGTTTCGCCTAGATCCACCTGCCACCAAGATGGCCAGGTGACTGGGCTGGACTTCCATTCCGCTTGATCATTCCCATCATTCACTCTGTTGGCCTCATAACCGGATGCTGAGGAGGTTGTAGCTTTTGCTTATTAATGAACACATTCAACATCCTAGCCGTCTCCAGAAGTAGAGCGTTGAAATCGCCTATTTACACACCTCCACAACCGTGGTATTTTTACATTACGGAAAAGTAAACTAATAGTTTACTTTATAGCACAGGAGGTTAATCATGGACAGATCAGCTCGTAAGGATGTTATTGCAGCCATGCATAAGGAGAATATTCTGTTGGCGGCAGAAGGGTTATTTGCAGCTAATGGAGTTGAAGGGACAACGATGGACGATATCGCTCGCACCGCTGAATATAGCAAACGTACGGTTTATGTCTATTTTGGCAGCAAGGAAGAAATCTATTATTCCATTATTTTAAGGGGCATTACCCTGTTGAAAGACTATGTTACTGAGGGATTGAACACTCAAGCGGGGTTCCTCTCCAGGTATCAGGCGTTATGCCAAAAACTGGTCGATTATTATACAGCCACTCCTTTTCATTTCGCTGCGATTGTGAATTTTCAGACTAGACCGTTACAAGCGTTGAGTGGGACTCAGGTGGAACAAGATATTTTTCGAGTGGGGGAAGAAATCAATGCTGCCTTGGAAGGCCTTCTGGAGAATGGCAAAAGAGAGGGCTTATTGCAATCGGAGCTTCTGGTGAAGCCGACGATCTTTATTTACTGGTCCAGCCTTTCGTCGCTTATCCTTCTTGCACATCATAAGAGCAGTTATATTGAGGAGACGATGAATATTCCGACCAGGGAATTGCTGGAATACGGCTTTCAATTGTTAAGTGGGATGGTGATAAAAAAATGAAGAAACGGCTGATCCAACTCGGTGCGCTGCTTGTCCTTATTGCTCTCTCCGCTCTCCTTATCTATCTGTACAGAGTACATAGCTATCAGAATAAAGTCAGTCATACCACGGTTCAAAATATCGAGTTCAGCAGCATCCCCGACGGAAGCTATATTGGGGATTACAATGTAGACTTCATCTACGCCAAAGTCTCGGTCACAGTGAAGAGTGGGAAAGTCATCCACATTGATCTGCTGAAGCATAAGACTGAAAGAGGCAAACCTGCTGAAGTCATTACAGACCGGATTGTAGAACAGCAAACGCTGGAGGTAGACGCCATAGCTGGGGCGACCAATTCCAGTAAAGTGATTAAAAAAGCTGTGGAGAATGCACTTAATTCTGCTAAAGCCCTTAATCCGTAACATGTAACACCCTTGTAACTGCTTTATTAAAAGAAAGTGACCTATAGTAGGATGATTTACTCTATACTTTACTGAACTGGACTTATATCCTTGGAGGTAATTTCATGAATAAATTCATCGCTATCGGAGCCCTTGCGCTTTCTTTAGCTGGATGCGGAGCACCCGCATCAATAGATAAGACTCAATCCGCTACACCAACAATGAACCTAGAGGTCGACGGACAGACTGTCCTCACCTCTCTTCATCCTTTTTACTCTAGTAATATTCTGTATGTGCCTGCAAGGGTTCTGCTGGAATATTACCGCTGTGAGCTGAAATGGAATAATTCACTGAAGACCTTAACCTTAACAGATGAAAACAACACAAATATCCTGCTCACGGGCAATGAAGATATGGAATCCCCAGCGATACTGCGAAATGGACATCTCTACATTCCAGCCGATTCACTAAACAGTCTCTCTGGTGCTGAGGTGCAGCTGAATACTGCAAATACTGTACTTATGGTTACGTCAGGCAGCGTTAGTACGACTGTGAGGGTTCCCCGCGAGCCACTTGCACTGGCAGATGGGAACAATGAGGTCAAACTATATGCCGCCCTCAAAGAGGGAGAAACCTACAAAGGATATATCCTTGAGGTGAATGGAGAACGTCACACGTTCCCTTGGGAAGGTCCGCGTTTGCCGATGAATCCTCCGCAGCTTTATTACGCGGATATAGATGAGGACGGTCAGGCGGAGGCAATTGTTGTGCTGACGAACGGAACGGGAACGGGGATTGTTGCGCAGGAGCTTCACGTGATTAAACCACAGCAATGGCAGGAGATTACAGTGCCTACTGCAGAACAGGCAGTAGCGGCCAACGTAACCACAAGCGTTACAAAAAATAAGGATGAGCTACTGCTCAGCCTTGAGCTTAAAGGCTCCACGCCTTCCAGTGTTTCCTTGGCGCTTCCGGGCCTTGGTGAAAATGTCGACGATAACCAACAGCCGGGAATGGGGGCTGTTACCTATTACACCGTGGAAGCTGGCAAGCTAAAAGCGGAAACTAGTGTGAACCTTGGATTCTTCAGCATTGGAACCCTGAAGCTTGTCTACAAACCGAGAGGCATCGGTATGGAACTGGAAACTCTTGAATTTGTACCTAATGAAGAGTACGCAGCTTACGTACAACCAGGAAAGTGAATGGAGCTCAAGTACAAGGGACTCTATGTCTCATTTGACAATAAATGAGAAGCGTTCTCAAAATAAGCAACCTGTTCACCATTTATACGTACTACCTCCTATATTGATAATTTCTAACAACAGGAGGAGAGATATTATTGGGTTTCAATCCAGATGACAACCAGAACCACAGTATGAGGGGTCGCCAGATGCCTGATTTACCGCCAGGAACAATAAAAAAGATTGTTATCGGCGTTGCCGCAGCAGCCATTCTCATTATTGGCTATTCATCGTTCTACACCGTGCAAGAGCAAGAGCGTGCTGCCATCCTAACCTTCGGCAAGTATTCCAAAGAAACTTCAGCAGGTTTGCATTTCAAATGGCCCTATCCGATTCAGCAGGTCATAACGGTTCCAGCGGAGCTGACGCAAAGAATTCATATCGGTTACCGTCAAGAAGAAGGATCAAGTAAGAATATTGAAGTTGAAGAAGAAGCGATGATGATTACCGGAGATGAGAATATCGTCTCTGCCGACGCTGTCGTGCAATGGAAAATAAGCAATATCCACGATTTTCTGTTCAATATCGATGACCCTGAACAATTTTTGCGCAATGCCTCGATTTCGTCCATTCGTTCCGTAATTGGTTCAGAGAAATTGGATTATGCGATTACAGATGGCAAGACGGTCATACAGGATAAGGTTAGAGTTCAGCTTTTGGAGCTGCAGTCCAAATACCAAACCGGCATTCAGATCATTGATATTAAATTCCAAGATATTGAACCACCAAGTGGACAGGTTACGGAAGCATTCCGTGAAGTTACAAATGCGCGGGAAGAGAAAAATACGAAAATTAACAATGCGGTGAAATATGAGAACGATCTCATTCCTAAAGCACGCGGTGAAGCTCAAGCTCTGATCGAGAACGCCGAGGGTGAGAAGAAAGCGCGTGTATTGAATGCACAGGGTGACGTGGCCCAATTTAATGCAATATATGCAGAGTATAAGAAGAGTTCCAGCGTTACCGAAAGTCGTTTGATCATGGAAACGTTGGAAAAAATACTGCCAAACGCCAAAATTATTATTACAAATTCAAATAGTGATACCGTTAATTATTTACCCTTAAATGAGTTGTTGAGCAGCGGTTCCAATAAATCTACTACCCCAACCACTCCTTCTGCAACAACAGCTCCACAAGGAGGAGATGCACAATGAGAAAAAAATGGTTTATTCTAACCCCTATCGTAGTCATACTTATTTTGGCATCCGCTTCTCTGTTTGTTGTGAAGGAAGGAGAGTATAAAATTGTTCTCCGATTCGGTGAAGCGATAAGAGCCGTATCCGAACCAGGCTTAAAGTTAAAGCTTCCTTTCATTGAGAATACTTCAACGCTCCCTAAGTATCAGATGACCTATGAAAGCAGTCCTACGACAATCTTAACAAAGGATCAAAAGCCAATTGTCGTAGATAATTATACCGTTTGGCGTATTACGAACGCTTCACAATTCTTAAAAACGGTTCAGTCGGTTAGCGGCGGTGTGCAACGGCTAGATGAAGCCGTTTACAACTCTGTTCGCCGGAAGCTATCGGAAGTCAATTACGATAATATCATTAGCGAAAAAACAGAACGCGGCAACATTAATGATGAGATCACCAAGGACGTTATTGAAGCTTTAAAGAGAGATGATTATGGGATCGAGGTTATTGATGTTCGCATCAAACGTACGGATCTGCCAGAGGAAAATAAGCAGAGCGTATATAACCGCATGATATCTGACCGTCAATCTATTGCTGCCCGTTATTTATCGGAGGGTGACGAAGAATCACGTAAAAGAACATCCAAAGCGGATCGTACATCCACTGAGCTTCTAGCCCAGGCAAGAGCCGATGCCAAGCAGATCATCTCAGAGGGTGAAGGAGAAGCCGCAAAGATCTATAACCTTGCTTATGGTAAAGATCCAGAGTTCTATAGCTTTTATCGGACCCTGCAAAGTTATGTGACAACGTTACAGAATGAGCCTGTCATTATGCTTCCTATTGATTCACCCTATACCAAAATTTTATTAGGTCAATAATAAATCGCGCGCTCTCCAATGTCTGGAGCGCGCGCGATTTGTGTTTGTGGCGCGAAGGAGAATGCACTCATGATTGATGCTCATATTCATTTGGAACAATATGACTCTTCCGTTGCAGAGCAAATGCTGAACGAACTACTCGGAAATGATATCGAAACATTGATTGCTGTCTCCATGAACCTGGACTCATGCCTGCGCACCGAAAAACTCACAACTGTTTATCCCAGAGTGATCAGAGCGGCCTACGGTTTCCATCCCGAGCAGCCCCTGCCGAGTAGGGAAGAACTAAAGGCACTGCTGGAGTGGATCGGAAGCCGTTCCACAGCAGACTTTGTGGCTGTAGGCGAGATCGGCCTTCCCTACTATTCACGGGCCGAAGCTCTCGCACGCGGCGAAGCCTTTGATATGGATCCTTATATTGAACTTTTGGATACCTTACTCGGACTTGCCGCCCGGCTTGGCAAGCCGGTGGTGCTGCATGCCGTGTATGAGGACGCGTTAATTGCCTGTGATCTGCTGGAGAAACATGGCATCAGTCATGCTCATTTTCATTGGTTCAAAGGGTCGGAAGCCGCAATAACCCGAATGATTGCTCACGGCTATTTCATTTCCTTCACCCCTGATATCCTATACGAACGGGATATTCAGGAGCTTGCACTCCGCTACCCGCCGGAGCTAGTCATGGCTGAAACGGATGGCCCGTGGCCATTCGAGGGTGTTTTTGCCGGACGCCCTACACATCCGTCCATGATCCATGAAGTAGCCGTAGCTTGGGGTGCGCTGCATGGATATTCTCCTCTTAAGGCGGAAGAGATTCTAACTGCGAATACGGTGCGCTTTTATAATCTGTAGGAAATGAAATTTAGAACAGCTCATCATATTCCCCCGATTCCACCACTCGTTCATGTCTGATGAATGACATCTCTTCGATGCCAAGGATGGTTTTAAATTCTTCTGATAATTCCATCCCTTCACTAATATCATGATGGATATAATCAATATTCAATATTTCTTTAAGTCTGGTAATTTGTTCATCGGAAACATCTAATAAGCTGAACAGCTCCAGATGACAGTTATTAAAGACTGCCTCAAAGCTTTCCTTGAACACGGAGCCAGCCTCCAGTTCCTCTCTTATCTCCTCCAGTAAGCCTCCAAAGTACAGTTCATTAAACCCCATATCCGGGTACTTCTTCTTGGCAATACTATATGCTATTTCCTCCTCGTATTCATACGCAATATGTAAATCTGCGGCTTCCTCTCCTTGCGCAAGCAAACGGTAGCCCCAGTGATGATCCTCGAAATTGTAGAAGTAAAGAAGCGGTATTTCTTGTGACAGCTGGATCATAGATTCAGGTATTATTTCGCCTATATAAACATCTTCTGATAAATAAACAACAAACTTGTCGTTCAGCTGCATCATAACCGAACCCTTGGCTGCATGCTTTCTAACGGCCTCTTTATCCTTTGCCAGCAAAATAGTACCCGATGTGAATTCACTCATCTTATTTATACCTCCTATGAATCTACTCTTCTAAAAAGGCACCTCACCACTCACTTGATCCTCTTTCCCCACTGGCCATAACACTCGTCCGAAGAGCAGTCCAACTCCACCGATCACAGCGATTACGATCCCGAAGATCACAAAGATGCGGTTCGG
Source organism: Paenibacillus monticola (assembly GCF_009664975.1). Taxonomy (GTDB): domain Bacteria; phylum Bacillota; class Bacilli; order Paenibacillales; family Paenibacillaceae; genus Paenibacillus_AQ; species Paenibacillus_AQ monticola. Next base: position 388,142 of record NZ_WJXB01000001.1, on the reverse strand, counting down.
ACCGGCATTTTGGACCAACAGACCTCCAAGCAGAGGAGCTCCAATCATCACGCCACTAAGAATGGTACTCTGAATCCCAAATATTCGTCCAGTCATATGCGGTGGCGTTTCTTTCTGGAGACAATAATTGAAGGTAATGATGAACATTCCATTTCCGACGCCCAACACAAAACCTAACAATAGCACTGGCATAACGGAGACACCCGGCTGAAGTAATCCCAAACCTCCGAAGGCAGCACCAATCAGGGCATAACCCGTTCCGAGCTTCCAGCCATAACCTGCTCCGCGGTTTATTTTGTTCATCGCCATAATGGAGAGAAGTGCCCCTGCACCCGACGCCGCCACAAGCCAGCCCAGTAGGGACTCCTTATCCGGTGCAATCAACCTAAAGAGGCTGGTAAACTGAAAATCGATCATCTGAATCGCGAGGGCACCGACTACCCCGAACAGCATCGTGTTCAACAGCAGCCTGCTACGCCAAATAAAACTCCAGCCTTCCTTCCACATCGTGCGGAGTGGAATAGGTTCCTCCTTCACAGTGGATGCAGGGTTCACCTCTACGGTCTGGATGTTCTTAACGGTGAGCAAGAGCAGATAAGAACAGGTCCGGAAACCCGCATTGAGCAAAATACACCACTGAGGGGATAGAACCGACAACGCTAAACCGCCCAGCAGGGGGCCAGCGACTTTGGAGCCTTGATTGACGATCCCATTCAGCGAGGTTGCCTGCAGCAGTTGATCCTCCCTGACAATGCTGCGGGTCAAGGACTGCTGCGCAGGCACATTCAGGGTGGAAATAGCTGCACGCAACGCCAGCAGGGGAAGCAGCCACAGCATATTCGGAGCGAATAACACCAATACAGTCAGGATTGCGGTGAGCAGATCACAGATACGCATTAGCTTCAGTTTGTTTAGCCGATCGGCAGCTACACCGGCAACGGAGCCCAGCAGAATACCGGGTAAAGCCAGCGAGACCGGAATCAGGGCGAGCATCAATGGGCTGGCCTGCCAGCGGTATCCCACAAGTACCTGAATAGCTAATGCGTCGAACCAGTCACCAAAAGTCGCAGTGGCAAAAGCGGTGTATACACGCATGTATATTTTGTTACTGAGCAGGCTTGTTCCTGCTTGTACTGAAGTCTTCATCTAACATTCCTCCTATTACACTTACTGTAAGGGAGAATTGTCAGAGAAAGATCAGAGGGACTTTAGAACATTAAAGAGTGTTGTTTCCAGAGGCAGAAGCAGCCGGTTCAGACCAAGCTCCTCCATCTCTTCTTCCAATATTCTTATGTACTTACAGCGCAAGGAATCCTTGCCTGATATGTTATTGCAATAGCGAACGATACGATGCAAGCCCCAGAGCCGCATGGGTACAAACCCGGACCTATCCAGCACCTGAAGACCTTCGTCCAGTAGACTCTCCGCCTCCTTCCACGCCTTGCGCCGCAAATACCACAGTCCCTTCACCACGTTATAACTGCCGATTTCACGCAAAAAAGGTTTGGCCAGCAAGAGCTCTGCAATTCCTTCAGCCATCTGTTCCAGTTCTTCGTCAGGTGTTCCAACCACGATATGAACAAACATCTCTGTGATGGCTGTTGCCGGGATGAAATCCACAAAATCAGGTTCAGCGATTACCTTATGAGTTAACTTCAACCTTTCCAGCGCCTTGTGTGGTTCCCCTGCCAGCACATATAAATCCAAAATATTGAGAATTTCCAGCTCTTTATGCTGTGGCATAGACAATATCTTCTTCTCAAGTACCTGCTCACAGAAGGCCAGCTTCATCTTAGGTTCACCCGTAAATATATAAAATAGTAGCAGAAAATATAGCCGTTCCGGCATCTCGGCTTCCCTCGTGTTCAACAGCCACTCCAAATCCCCTTGCACAAAATGAATGCACACGGAATAGAACGGGTCCATGGTATAGCCCAGTATGTCCTGCTGGCGTGACAGGGTCAGCATCGAACGCCCTTGACCGTATAGGTGATATTTTCCAAACAAATCCCGCATCGTATTATGCAGCTCTGCATCCTTGGTTGTTGGATTAACTATCTTCATCGCGGCAGAATCCTGCATACTTAGACTATAGCCATAACCGCGAACGGTCTTAATGTGTACTCCTTGCAGACTCGCCAGCTTTTTACGCAGTCGGTAAATATGATCATCCACCGTTCGCTCTACCGGATATTCCAGTGGCCACACCTTATCCAGCAACTGCTCCCGGCTGAACGTTCGCCCCTGGTTCCGGTTCAGAAACTGCAGCAGCATAAACTCCTTGGGAAGCAACTCAATCGATATACCTTCAGCAGCTACTCTATATTCACTCTCATTTAATTCCAGATGCATATCAGAAACCTTCTTCCCCATATCCACTTCATGGCTCCATTATATCAGGCAGCCTTCGCCGTACTCCAGCATGAGATGTGAAATGCCGAGACAAGACAAAAAGAGCAATTCGTAGATTCCTCCGCAACATTGCTCTTCCTAATTGGACTTCAATAATATTGTTTATCTTAGCCAGCCATATTATTGATCGAATCCTGTTCAGAGAATACGGAGATATGATCTACCGTCCCCGTCGATTCCGGTATGATAAATTTAAGCTGATACTGCTTGTTGGCTTCGTAAGTATAAATCTTATCTTTGCCATTTTCTTTAATCTCGTGAGGCTTGCCGAGCGCTCCTTCGATCTGTTTCAGCGTCAGTTGCTGCAGGCTAGCTTCACTGGAACGAACGTCATAGATTTGGCTGCCTTTATTAAAGCCAAATACGACATGTTTGTCCGTGTAGGTGGAATAGATGCCCGAGCCCGCTGCTTCTTCCCGATCTGGCTCGCCCCAAGCAGCCTTCACATCATCGATAAGTCCATTATGTGCGGCATATTCCACGCCCGGCACCTTGCCCTGCTTGGCAAGCTCAAGCAGCTCCTTGAGCTGTTTGGCGGCAGCCTGCGGACTGGCTGTTGCTGTATTAGGCCCATTCGTTGCAGCAGCAGTAGCCGCCGGTGCATCCGTAGGAGCTGGAGATGTAGTGATCTCCGGCTGGGGCTGGGCAGTCGCCGCCACCTCAGTTGGCGCTACTGTGGGTGCTGTAGTTGGCGATGCCGCGTTCTGATTGCTTGAATCGCATGCCGTGAGTCCGAGCATACCCGCGAGGATCATCAATCCCGCTATCTTTTTAATATTTACTGTCATGTTGTCATCTCCCTGATTGGTTAAAGAACTTCTAGTTAGAACGGAACTGTTAGTAAAGACGAAAAGAGAGTAGCAAATGTTGCAATTACTACTCAGCAATGAATCTCCATGTCTTATTAGAATATTCTAGCCAGTTCCTATACATTTGAATCGACTTACTTGCGGTAAACAAAGCATCCATATCCCTAAAATGGCCTACTTCTATTAACGGCAACCTTAATACTGCCTGACTCCTTACTATCTCAGCGAAGTTAATCAGCAGCCCATTCTCTGTGCTATCCATTAAAGTATTAATAATATCGGCTGGCAAATCTGTAGTTAGTATCCCCGTAAATGCCAGTACCTTTGCCTTCACAGTATTCAATAAAAATGATTTATAATCTTCCAATCTGCTCACATAAAGCTTGTTAAACCAACCATCATCATGAGCGTAATAAGCAAATCTGTGTTTCGGCAAGGTATGGAGGGGTCTGGCTAAATGTCCAAAAAATAATAGTTCCGCAATCTCGTCATCAGTAAGTCTATTTAATGCTTCTTCATTTAAGAAATCAACCCAGCAGAAATCGCCATAGGCATACACATTATCGTTCAGTAATTCCTCGATTTCATGTTTCGTTACAAACTCAAAACAGCTATGCATATTGAAATGCACATTATCAAAATTATGCTTGAGCAGAATTAAGTTTTCAGGAGGTTCTACAAATGAACTCATAAATTCACTAAATTCAATTCCTGAGGAATAGAATGTTTTCTCTTCCAAATTACCACTGACGTAGATTAAATCTCTAGATCTTTTAATAGCCTTCATTCAAAAACTCCTTATTTATAATTTGCGAATTCACAGAGACTTTCTGTATTCTAAACTCTCAGCTTCGCGATCACCAGAAGCCAATGCAAATATTATTATAAGTTTAAAATGACCTTGTTCACCCTATCGAAATAGAAAATAACCCTCTCCAAAAGAAGAAGGGCTATTTTCTACTTCGCAGATCACATTACATTAGATCAAATCAGATTTCTGAAAAGTCTCTCTATTATAGCTATAGCGGCAACTTCAGTTCTGGTGATATACGCTTTTGCGCAAGATCTGCAGGTGCAGTCCAATGCTAAGGAGTCAATCCACTTACTCCTCACTACTTCTGTCCAGCGCAGACTTATAGACCACATATGTCCCAGCTATCATATCGTGAAGCGCTCTGTTGCGGACAGTGAACACGATGAACAGAGAATCAATTACGATGACCCATGATAGTATAAAGTTCAGAACCGTGGCCTGATCTGCCCATAAAGAGAGGTTCCGAGAAATAACGGTGTACGGGTGTTCACCAAGATTTACAATTATTGCTAAAACGGAACTCACAATATAAAAGCAATCCCGAAGCACGGCCTGCTTTAAGCTGGGATAGTTCCCTTCCGCATTAACAATTCGTGTTCTTAGGATCAATCTGCCTGGCGTTCCGCCAAATCTTGAAACCAGAAGAACATCAAAACACAAATAGAATATCCATGGAATGATCAGCGGTATTTCTGATTGCCAGAAATCTGCCAGAGATGAGGACAACCGATTAAGAAGAAGTGCTGGAATGATCAATATGGCACCATCCAGCAATGTAATCAGCACTCTTTTCCAAAATCCGACGAAATCTGCTTCAGAGAAATTTCTATCCATGATTTAAGCTCTCCCTATCTCTACACTTTAAAAGATGTGCATGAATGTGAATCTCTACTTCTTGAGTCTTCTTGATCATCTTTCTTTTATCTGCCTGCTCTGCAGTCATTTCCATAATTCTAGGTATCGCTTCCCTGTCGTAACCGCGGTTCCATTCAAAAATCATCTGGTACAGATTATTCCAGGATTGTTTATAATTCCACTGCTCTATTCCCATTCTTGTTCGAATAAATCTTGTGACCACTCTAAAGTCCCTGACTAACTTATTGGGTGTGAGAATAAGGATTAAATCCGCTCTAGTAAAGCTCTCTTCTCCCCATTTATAATGCGCCCCTTCAACGATCCATGATTCCCTGTTTAGGATTTCAACTAACTTGGAGTCCCTAACCTCGACAGGAAAGCGCAGATTCTCGGCACTTCTATCCCAGACCAAATTGTCCAGTTCGTACCATGAAACTCCATATTTGTTCGACAGCTCCTTCGCAAGAGTTGACTTGCCACTCCCGCAGGCTCCAATAATTCTGATCCGCATAGGTATTGCCCTCCGTGAAAAACCTTCAATATAAACTCTCGATCAGGCACTTGAAGTTCCTCGTAAGATCTTAAGAAATTTATATTGTTGTAGGGAACTAACTGTACCCCAGCAGTAATTTCCTTCTCAGAAACCGTGACTATTCCATACCTTGCATACGGTTTATCGTAACAACCCAAAGATCCTGGATTAAAATACAACCTTGTATCTGATTCAAAATGATGAACAATATGATGATGTCCGAAGCATACGAGCTTATAGTCGGTTTTAGAGTATATCTGCTCTAACGCTTCGGTTGTCGGGAGTTTGTCTATAGGCGCAAACCAGTTCTTATAATCCAGGTGATAATGGCAGAATAGCAATTCATTCTGAAGGATAGAGGTTGTTAGAGACATTGGCCACTCACTCATTAACTCTATGTATTTAGGTTCTATACGTTTCGCTAGCCATTCGTGATGTTCACGTTCATTGTGATGTCCAACAGGTACGGGTTCATTTCGAGCAGCCGCTATTACCGCTAAATCATGATTCCCCATTATAAAAGACACATCTGATCTAGTTGTTAACTGTTCCAACACCTGATTAGAATCCGGGCCAATGCCAACAACATCTCCCAGACAATAGATATGCTCAATCTGTTTCGTAGCAATATCCTGCAGTGCAGCTTGCAACGCCGGGTGATTCCCATGAATATCTGTAAGAATGGCGATTGTCTTCATAAAGCCACCCAAATCGGTATAATAATTAGGATCACTGAGATTACAGCCAAACTTCTCGTAATGGATGTACTTAATTTTTTGTTCTTAGCGGATTTATACCAGCCCTTAAACTGAAAATAATTTCGGTACAACATAAAAAAGAGTACTATATTTCCAATCCCCATGCTCCAAGTATATATTGGTCGTCCAAATAGAAGTGAATATACAAGCCTTTCCAAACCACCTAAGATCAACAAGGTCAAGATCAGCAAAATAAACATCCGTAGTAACTCTAATATAAAGGAACCTAATTTCAGCATGACTCTATCCTTCCTTTTCTCGTATTAAACTATAATATTCGCTAAAATACATCCATATTCCTCCAAAAAATACATAAACACGCATCCTCTTCCCAGCGGAAGCTGTGGTGGACTCCGCAAAATTCACCTTGTACAACACTAAAAAACCGCAGCCAGTGGGCTACGGTTGAATATCGTATAGAGGAAAGACGTCCTACGAACCAGTCTAGGTTTATGAAAAGACCCTGTTGTTATCCTTACTATTCTTCCTGCGACTTTGAATGCTTCAATAGAGAAAGTATCGCATTTAACAAATGCAGCTTGCGAATCGGCTTAATAATCACAGATTCGAACAGCGATTTCGTATCATCATCAAGATTGGTGCCTATGGGTGCGAGCAGAAATACGGAAAGTCTCTTGTGCATATTGATCTTACGCATTTGAGCGGTTAACGTAATGGCATCCACGCCTCCCATGTCTTTATCGATCATGACAAGATCGAACTCCAGGCCTTCAGTAATCCATTCGAGTGCCTGCTTCGGATTCTGCGTGGAGGCTACCGTAACCTCCCAATCCTCCAACATCGAGGTGATCACTTGAAGGCTGGTCTGATTGTCATCAACAAGCAGGATGTTCGTGCCGGCTAACACATCGCTTTCGAAAGGAATGGAAGGCAGACTCGAATACTTCTTGAGGAACAAGGTAATCTCAAACGTTGTCCCTACTCCCAGCTCACTCGAAGCCTCGATATGTCCGCCCATCAACTCGATTAGATGCCTGCATATCGCCAATCCCAGCCCGGTTCCTCCATAATGGTGGACCGAATTCTTATCATGAACTTGCGTAAACTCATTGAATAAAAGATCTAGTTTATTCTGTACAATACCTATACCGGTATCCTGTATGGATATCTTCACACACACTTCCTCATCATTCCGAGCCGGCAATAACTTAAGCTCCACAAAAATTTCGCCTTCATGTGTGAACTTAAGGGCATTGCTTAACAGATTCATAATAATCTGACGGACCTTCTGCGCATCACCCAAAACATAGAGAGGAATTTCTGAATCAGTATTCAGAATCATCTCCAGATTCTTCTCCAATGCTTTGGTCGAGAACAGGTAGACGGTTTCTTCTAGGGTAGAAATAATATCGAACGGTTCCTCTTCGATATCCATCTTGCCGGCTTCCATTTTGCTAAACTCGAGCACATCATTCAGAAATTCCAATAGCCGCGTGTTGCTTTCATTGATAATTTCCATATAATATTTCTGCTGCTCATTCATTTCAGTGGTCATCATTAAGTCGGTCATGCCAACAATACCGTTCATAGGAGTACGAATCTCATGGCTAAGCATGGTGAACAAATCAACCTTCGACTGGATACGCTGTTCTGCAGAATCCGTCTTCTGTTCGAGTTCGATCAAATAAGTGAAAAAAATCGCCAGTGCGTAGAGCAGCCTTACATCGTCTTCTGAATACTCGCCTGCAGTCTGATCCATCACGCATATCGTACCGTAAGATTTCACATCTTCAAAAATCAGCGGCACTCCGACGAAGGTACGAACCCCTAGCTCACGGATAAATTCAAGCTCAGGAGATTGTGGATGGTCATGTGTATCAATGACATGCAGAGCTTTATTATCATTACCGATAATCAGTTGGCAGATGTTCTCAAGCAGCAAAACTCCATCCGTTTCCTTAAAAAACTTATCTTCGTGATTATAAAATTTCTGTATGGGTTCGGATAATCCAGTATTAACGGTAATGATGATCGCATTGGCTCGCAGCAGATGCTTTAGCAGAAAAAGCATATGGTCTGCAGCATCCTCCATGTTACGAATCGTGATATTCGTGTTCTCCATAGTAATTGTCTATTCCCCATTCTACTCACTTGTATATCTAGTATATCTAGTACGTCTAGTATATACATATTCATGCGGATTCGCACTAACATCCATGAATAACCAGTGTCTAGCACAGTACTCTTTTATAATAAAAGAGACACCTCAATTTAGGATTGTTACAGACTCAGCTTGGGGGTTCCATTTTACCTGAATTCCGAACAACTCCGGCAGGCTGCCGAGCGGAATCAATAAGCGGTTATTTTCACTGCGGGAGGGCAGCATAGTAACAGACTTCCCATTTACAACGGCTGTACTACTCAGCGCCTGATGTGTCACTTTATATTTGCCGATTGTAATGATTAGAGCACCTGTTCTATCATCCTGCTGCAACGTTCCTCCAAGCAGGGCTACGGATTCTCTCAGCGGAATAAAGACACGTGAGTGATCCAGCACAAAAGAATCCTTCAGTCTGGTGGATACGCCATTAATAATAAGACTTGCTGCAAACATCTTGCTCCCCAGTGGATAGCCATTCTTGACTGCAATCTGCTCCATATCCAGTGTGGTTGAGGTAATTACGACTTTGGTGTTCTTGGCTATTAACGGATACAGCCAATGAATGTCCTCATTATGCATGCGGATACAGCCTGCACTTACATATTTTCCGATGGATGATTCATTATTATTGCCGTGGATCGCATAGGTGGTTCCTTTGGTGCCATTCACTTCTAATCCCAGCCAGCGATCACCAAGTGGATTTGTAGGATCGCCACCAGGGATATTTTCTTTATAATAAGGTCTGTTTTTGATCTTGACCACAATTGGAAAGCTTCCTTCCGGGGTGAGTGACGTGGTCTTCCCTGTAGCTACAGAAAAGGTTCGCACCAGTTTACCACCACTGAAATAAGCCAGCTTATTCGTTTGCTTGTTCACTACAAGCAGCTCTGAAGAACTGGCTGCTTCCGCCGCCGCTCCGGTGTAAAAAGCAGTGAACAGCAGTCCGAACACAAGCAACAGCTTGATCGTACGCTGCAAATAAAGCTTTAATCGACGAGCTGAATAATATGGACTCATGGTGCTTCACCTCCGAGGTCTGGATACATCTGTAAATCTCCTTCATACAGACGAAAGCAAATCGGAATTGTTGCACCACAGTCTGTACCTATTCTTCTCAACTTGTACTATCACTGGGAGTCTCAACAGTTTCAATGAATAGTCCAGACTTTCATCAGAGATAATAAAATCGCTTCACAAAAATAGAACATGCCAAGGAGGCAAATTATTTTGAATTCAAACCTTTCCAGCCAGATCAACCAGTGTGAACAGATCATTCAGCAGCTTGTAAGCCAAACTCAGCAAGCCAGTCAGAATTACCAACAGCTGATGCAGCAAGAGCAGCAGAATGCTACAAGACTGGAAGAACTGGCCCAACGCGAACATAAAGCTTCCCAAATGATTCAGCAAGCATTGCAGGGTCATCAAACAGCTTTACAGCAATTACAACAGGTCTCGCAGATCTGTAGACAGCTGGAACAAAGTTCACAAGCGAACAGCTACAGTACTTCAATTCCAAGCTACAGCCCATCCTTCAACCCTTCTTTTAATCAACAGCCTATTCATTCTTCGATGAATTCTCCAATGCATTCTGGTTTCAATTCAGGTATGAATTCGGGCATGAATACTGGTATGGGATCAGGCATGAACCACTCGATGTCTTCAATGAATCAGAACAGAAGCTTCCAGTAATTTAGCCGCTACAAATAGCTCCGTATTGAAGATAGAGGGGTGTCCAAAAGCCATAACTCCGGCTTCTGAGACACCCCTTATTAAAAAACTAAAATGCTGTATTAAATCCAACATTATTTGAAATGTATACTCTACAATCGGCAAATCTTGTATCAAATCCAACTTTCGCTAGCTGTGGACCCTGTTTTGAAATGAAATGTTGGATTTTATACATTAATTCAGCTTTAGCAGGCTTTTATCTGGAAGATATGTTGTAAAAAGTACATAATTTAACCGAATCCTACTCTCGATGTACCCTACTCATACCACAAGTCTCCCCCGCTTCTCTGCCAGACTTATTGTGGCCTCTACACCGGAGTTGAACTCCAGAAAGTCACTTTCTACTCCATCACTAAAAATCACTCCGTTCTCCGGCATTTGCGAGGTAATCCGCAGCGGCTGATTTCCGGTAATCTGCCCAAAGACTAACTCGGCAGAGGTTGTTCGGCTCGGGAAGGGTTCTCTGACCGTAAAATACAGATTCGGATGATCCCAAGCAAGTCGCTGCTCAGAAGCACCTGTATCCATTGAACGCTGTGGATCAGTGACACGTTGTTGGACAACGTCAGCAGTGTCGGCGCCCGCTTTCATCTGCTCGGCTCCTCGGGCAATGCCGACAGCTCCAGCCAGCACGCTCTTCAGCCAACCCGTCGAGCCCATTCCAGTCGAGACAATAATCCCACTGGAGGATTGCTGCTCAGTCGAACCGTTTAGCTGCAACTGGTAACGGGCAGATACATGAGTTTTGCGTCCAATGAACAAATCATTCACTCCGTAAAGACTTTGACCATCGTTAAGCTCTGCTTTAGCCAATGTCACTTCCTGCACCTGTCGTTGCCCCCGGAACACCTCAGGTACAATCAGCCGCAGATCCTTGACGGTAAAGGGCAACAGCACCCCGTCCCAACGCTCCGGATCAGGATTCACGCCAATTAGTGGCTGATTCTTCAAGTATTTGAGCGTATTGGCAACAAGTCCGTCTTGACCCAACACAACAACCGTGTCCTCTTCACCAAAGATGAAGTTCGGCACATGCTGCCGCTCCAGTAGCTGCACCAGACCTATCGCGCTAAGCTCAATAACCGCTGTTTCTACAGCGCTCCGGTAATTATAATCCTCATTGATATAATCGCTAAAGTCCGCTCCAAGACGCTCAATGTAGAACTGGGCCTGTTGGATTGTATTGTAACGGACTACTAATTCTTCGAGACGGGTCTTGCGTTTAATCAAAACAATCTTATTCTCGGATATCCGGTTGCTCATCTTCCGCCCGCTCCTCTCGCTGCCCCCGTTCCATTGCCCGAGCCAGCCATAATGCCTTGCAGCAGGTCTGGGGTGATGTTCAGCTGTCCAATTTTGCCGGCGTTTACGGCAAGCTCTTGGAAAGCGATGGCAATCAGCTTATCCGGATTCATGCCTACATTCGTTAACGCCTGCAGTACATTCGGCGATACTCCCTGCAGCGAATTCATAACCGCCAGCAGCTCGTAAGCCTTGGCATCTGCTTCAGCTCTTTTATTGGCAACCGTCAGCTCGATCAGCTCCTGCTTCTTCTCTTCCAGTGCAGTGTCGAAGCTCAGCTGTTCTTCCTTCATTTCATTCTGCTTCTGCTTCACCGAACGTTCAGCATCCAGCTGCGTCTCGCGGATTTGCTTCTTCTTCGTTTCCACCGCAATTTCGGTGTTCAATTCATTCTCCTTCACGCGTCTTTCCTGCTGAATCGATGCATTGCGGCGTTCATATAACGCATCATCGGCACTGCGGAGAATTTCTTCTCTAGCCTGCGCCTCCAGCGCCCGGAGTGTTTCCTTATTCGGCACAATCGCCAGAATGGACAAGCCCATCAGCTCAATCCCCAGCTTCTCGATCTCCGTACTCTTGCCAATTTCCAGCGTAATGCTCTGCGCGAGACGTTCGCTCGATTGAATAGCTTCCCGCAGGGGCAATTGCTCTAGTTGCCGCTTAGTCAGCACTTTGGCGATATTGATGACCCGTTGGGCCAGCTTGCCAGGATCATCGGAGAGATACGTGTTCTTTTTTAAATTGTAGGTATAATTCAGAATTTGGGTTGTTTTGCGGTAATCCACAATCCGGTAGGTCAGCTGTCCCTGCACTGTTACCGTCTGGTAATCATGCGTGATTTCCTCAAACATAAACGGAACATCAATCGAAGATACCGGTACAACGACTACGGAAGTAGTGGGTGCATAATAATTAAAAGAAAGACCAACACCTTCACGGACAACTTTGCCATTCTTCACCTTCAGCACATAATCACTAGGTTGAAACTTCACGAATTTGAATCCGAACATGGACAAAACCTCCTTGGATGGATGGTGGATATATGATTGATATTAACTATTTGTTATTAACAACATGTTAACATGTATTGTTGATATTATCAAGTTGTTAATAACATCTCACAAAAAAACCGCCACATCTCTTTAAGAGAAATGTAGCGGTTACGCATGCACAAATATTGCGGTGAACAGTAGATTTCGGCAAATACTGTACTTTTTACAGTTTTCCTCTCGAAAAAATCCTATTAAAGCTGAATTAATGTATAAAATCCAACATATCATTTCAAAAGAGACTCCACAGTTGGAAAAGCTGGATTTGATACAATATTTACGGACTGTAGCGTAGATATAACAACTATTGTTGGATTTTATACAGCATATTTGCTTAAGAAATACCTGCACTGATTCAGTTGCAAGGATTACAGCTGTTGAGCTCCTATTTTACTGTAACTTTAACTTTGACGGTTTTGCCACCGTATTTAACCGAGATAGATGCTGATCCTTTTCCGTTCGCCTTAATTAGTCCATTTTTTCCTGTAGCTACTAATTCTTTGGTTGAAGACCAAATTGCAGCTTTGGATACATCCGACTCACTGTCATCTTCAAAGGTAGCCGTAGCCTTAAGCTGTAGCGACTGACCCGCGGCCAACTCCACATTGAGTTGACTGACCTCCAGATATTTAAGCACATCCACCGTCACCGGAATCTTCACGGTCTTGCCGCCATATTTCGCTGTCACATAAGACTTTCCATAAGCCACAGCCTTAACTGTACCCGCGGTAACGGTGACGATTTTATAGCTTCCGCTTTTCCATTCCGCTTTGTCCGTTACATCCTTCGTTTTGCCATCACTATAAGTAATGGTTACTTTGGCCGAAGAGACTTCGCCGGATTTAAGTGACATATTGGTAACAGAAGCCTCTATTTCCGCTACCTGATCCACCTCAATGTCGATAGTAGTCTTTTGTCCACCATAGGATGCGGTAAGTGTTGCCTTACCTTTGAGATTAGCTGTAACGAGACCCTTCTTTACAGAAGCTATCGTTGCTTTGGAAGTGGTCCAATCGGCATCGTCCGTCACATCCGTATCTACGCCATCTGCATCTGTAGCCGTCAAAGTAATTTGCGCTTTGTCCGAGAGTGACATCGTTATCAGATGCACATCCGCATCCAGTTCGTCCACTAATCCAACATTCACTGTAATCGTCGTCTTTACTTCACCGGATTTGGCCGTAATAATCGCCGTTCCCGTATCTACTCCGGTAATAAGCCCGTTATCAACTACGGCAATTTTCTCGTCACTGGAGCTCCACTCTACTTCATCGGTAAGTGCGAGATCACTGCCATCGCTATATTGACCTGTAGCTACAGCTTGATACGTTTCATCTTCTTTGAGATCAACGCTTTTGACCTGAAGAGTCAGCTTGTTGGGTGTGCCTGACGTCACTTTGACCGTCGCTGTTTTGCCACCATAGGAAGCGGTGATTACCGCACTGCCTGTAGCATAGGCTGTAATTTTACCTTCAGTTGCCGCAGCAACGTCTTCTTTATCCGAGCTCCACGTTGCTGTATCGGTAACATTCTGTGATGTTCCGTCGGCATAGCTGGCTATAGCTGTAATATCCTTGCTCTGATTAATCCCGAGATTCAGCTTGCTGATCGTGAGGTTCAGGCGTGAGGCTTTCTCAACGTCAACCGTAATGGTAACTGTTTTGCCTCCGTAAACTGCGGTAAGCGTTACTGAACCTGTTTTATAGCCCGTAATCAATCCTTTGGTAACGGTAGCAATATTATCATCGCTGGATGTCCAGACTGCATCAGCTGTAACATTGCTGGAAACACCTTCAGCGTCTAATGCAGTGAGCACCAACTGCTGAGTACCATTAATTCGTAAAAATACACTATCATCGTCGATGCTCAATTTATTGCTTTTGCCTACCGAAAGGTTCGAACTCACGGACTTAGCCCCATAGCTGGCACTTATCGTTACGTTGCCTTCTGCGTAACTCTTAATCGTTCCTTTAGTTACAAAAGCCACAGCCTCATCACTGGAGGTCCAGGTCGCCTGAGCCGTTACATCTGAAGTAGTTCCATCTGCAAAGGTAGCTGTAAGCGTCAGCGCTTTGGAAGCATTGACGGCCATATTTAGTGTCGTCTCACTCAAAGTGAGATGTCTCGCCATTCCTACATCCACTGTAACAGTGACAGTCGATCCATTATACGTACCCGTAATCGTAGCCGTCCCAACGGAATAACCTGTAATCAACCCCTTGGATACAAGCGCAATTGCCTTATCGCTAGAGGTCCAGGTAGCTACACTTGTCACATCTGACGAGGAGCCGTTCCCTGCCACTGCAGTCAGCTTCAATTGCTGGTCACCGCCTACTTGCAGGAATACATTCTCCTGGTCGGCTATCAATTTATTCACTGCGCCAACTTCAACTTCCATCGTGGTTTCGAGCGTACCATAGGAAGCGCTGATGGTGGCTGTGCCCGACGTTTTATAAGTTGTAACGGCTCCTTTTTTGACAAAAGCAACTAATTCATTACTGGATTTCCAGACGGCTTGGGAAGTCACGTCCTCGGTGCTGCCATCCGCATAGGTTGCCTTCAATGTCAGGCTGCTGCTGGAATTCGTGTTCAGGCTTAAGGATTCTTCGCTCAGATCGAGATAGCGTGCCACTGCGACATCAACTTCGACCGCTACCGATTTATCGCCATATGTTCCTGTAATCGTAGCTGTGCCAGCCGTATAGCCGTATATCTTGCCTTTATAGACATAGGCAATGCCGGAATCACTAGAGCTCCAGATTGCTGTACTTGTAACATCCTTTGTAGTGCCATCCGGATAAACTGCCGTTAGCGTAATCTGCTGCTCATCCTCCGGCTTCAGGAATACACTCTGATCATCGACCGTCAGTTTACTGGTCTGGTCAACCGTCACTTGAATAGTAGTTGTTTTGGTTCCGTATTTAGCCGTTATAACAGCAGTCCCCTGCTTGTACCCGGTAATTACTCCGCCCAGCACGTCAGCAACATTCTCATCACTGGAAGACCATGTGGCCAGGCTGGTTACATTCTCCTGGGTCCCATCCTGGAACGTGGCTGTTAACACAACCTTAGTACTGTCATTCAACAGGAGAGAAACATCTGTCTTGTCTGGTGTAATCCGCTTCGCCACTTCTACATTGACAGTAACCGTAATGGTCTTTTTACCATATACGCCTGTAATAGTCGCTGTGCCGGAAGAAATCCCCTTCACCTTACCATTCACAACGGTAGCGATCGAAGCATCACTTGTACTCCAAACCGCCTTGTCCGCCACTATCGCATCGGTTGTATTATCAGAGTAGGTTGCCGTCAGAATAACAGAGTCTGTCGCTCCCTTGCGCAAGTCAAGGCTCTGTGTGTTCTGGGTTAAGGCTTTAACCTTCTTGGAGACAGTAACGGTTGCAGCTTGAGAGAATTTCGTGCCGTCTGTATATGTATACACTGCAACAATCGTTGCTGTCCCTTCTGTCTTTGCTGTTACAACTCCGTTGTAGACAGAGGCAACTGCCGATTTATCGCTTGACCAATCCGCATTCACGGTAACATCACTGGAAGAGGCGTCAGAATAGACGGCTGTAGCTGTCAAAACAGCGGTGTCTTCAATAGCAAGCGCGAGTTCGTTTGCGCTCAGCACCATTTTATTCACAGTAACCGTACTGCTCGCCAACGCCAAACCGCCGTTTCCAAAAATAAGAAGAATGGATAATGTCATCGTCATAAACCTTGTGAAAGTATTCCTTTTCAATCTACTACCTCCTAAATATTGATAAAAGTATGCAGCTTTCGACATCGTAGCAAGGAAACCTGAATTAATTCTGAATAGAATGCGTAGTATTGCGTTAATTCGCTAATGATCAGTTTTGCACAAAACCAATTCCACGCTTCGAGTTTGTCCATTGAGTAAACAGAGAGTATCCTTTATGATTACTTTTATCGAGAATGATTATCATTATTAATGAACAAAACTTTAGGAGGACTTATCTTATGAAAAAAGCAAGACAACCCTTTGGCGCATTGTGCGTGCTTGTCCTGACGACTGTGCTGCTGTTGGCGTGTGGCAACCAAGCAACACAGCCTGCGGGAAATAACTCCACTCCAAGTACGGCTCCATCCCCGGAAGCATCCGCTGACAGCGCCGGAGAAGCCGCTGCCGCTACACGCTCGTATACAGATTACATAGGCCACACTGTTGAGATCCCTGCTGCACCGCAGCGAATTATCTTTGTTGGAGAGACTTATGGAGATCTGCTCGCACTGGGCGTACAAGCCACAGGTACTGCAAAGCAAATGACAGCCAACCAAATCTATGCAGATCAGGTTGTGGGTGTTGAGGATGTGGGCTTTCCGATCAATCTGGAGAAGACGTTGGCTCTTCAGCCGGATTTGATCATCTATGCCGATACAGATGAGGCCGATTTCGAGGCACTTTCCAAAATTGCACCCACAATTATCTTTAATACCTTTGCCCCTTTAGAGGACCGGATGCTGGAACTTGGCATAATCCTGGGCAAAACACCGGAAGCAGACACTTGGCTGGCACAGTACAAGATCAAAGAAGCGGCGATGTGGACACAGCTCAAAGCAGCGGGGCTAAAGGATGGGGAAACCGCTTCGGTATTCACCTATTATCCCGGCGACAGATTATATGTAATGGCGACGACTGGACTTTCGCAAGTATTATATGAAGAGAACGGTTTCAAACCAACCGCTAGAATTCAAGAAGTACTGGATGCAAACAATGGATTTGCAGAAATCTCCATGGAGCTGCTTCAGGAATATGCGGGGGATCGTATCTTTATCCTGAATCCTGTAGCGGATGAAGCCAAGGTATCTACGGAAGAACTATTGAAGAATGAAATATGGAAGAACTTGCCTGCCGTCAAGAAAGGACAAGTCTATTTTCAGGATATAGAGAAAACTTCAGCAGATGCTACAACCAGAGAGTGGCTGCTGCAGGAACTCCCTAATCTACTTTCTAAGTAAGCTTCGGGGATGAGCAGAAATTATTATTTTTCAAAAATCAGTAAAGAAGCCTGTCAACACCAGTTGATAAGCTTCTTTTTTTTCTATACAATATGGTGATTGATAACAATTCTCATTTGTGAAGGGAACTTTGGAACATGCCGCATTCATCAACACCCGCTGCCCCGCTGCGCTCTTTGCTTTTTCAATTAACGAATATTGAATTTATCGTTCAGCCTGCCGCTTCACTCTCTCCGCCAGAGATTACAGAAAGGGCTGATCAGCATACCCTCCTTGTGTTCACAAGCGGTTCTGGTACTTTGTTCATTAATGACGACGCCCTGCCACTCCGTATGGACAAGAGCTACCTTCTGTCTCCCGGGGAATCTTTTCACACATACGGCAATGATATTACACTCTACTACTATAAAATCTCATTCCTGGCTATCTATATAAACGGGCAGCCCGAAGCCTACACTCACGAGATATTCCCGGGTAAACGGGAGCTGATTGCCTACCCTTTCCATAGAATGATTCGCCTTATAGAAGATTTGTTCATAAACAAAGGTGACACAGATGATATCCCCTTTTTCAAACAGCAGTTAAGATTTCAGGAGCTACTATTATTCTTGTTCGAGCATAATTCACCTTCAGAACATAACTTCAGTCCTGCGCAGTCCGTAGAAAGCACCATTACATATTTGCAGAATCACTATATGGATAACATCACCGTACGGCAGCTTGCAGAGCAGGCTAATGTCTCCTCTTGGCAGTATACTCCCATATTTCAAAAACTGACGGGCAAGAAGCCACTTGATTTCCTGACTGAGCTACGCATATATCATTCGAAGCAATTACTGTTGCATTCCGGCGAATCCCTGCGCGAAATCGCTCATCTAGTCGGCTTCACCGATGAATATTACTTCAACCGCCGCTTCCGACAGAAGACTGGGATTACACCGGGACAATACGCACAGTCCCAGCGCCCGAAAGTTGAGGTCAAGGATTGGACAGGTCATGTAGTGGACATTCCGGACAGGCCCAAACGGATTGTCTATCATGGTGAGACCCTCGGTGATTTATTGGCGCTGGGCGTAAAACCTGTCGGAGGAGATGAGGCTTTCACACGGAACAGTGTCTACAAGCACCGCCTGAAGAAACTGGCCAATGTTGGATTCCCGCTGGATGTCCAGAGAACGGGTTCGCTAGACCCCGATCTGATCATTATTGCCAATCCCGATGAAAGAGAATATAACCGGGTTGCCAAGATTGCGCCGACCCTTACTTTCAACTCTTTTGCACCGCTGGAAGAACGTCTACCCTTATTAGGAAGCTGGCTCGGCAAGGAACGGGAAGCCGCCGCCTGGCTGAATAACTTCGCAGCAAAAAACGCTGCCATGTGGCAGCGCCTGTATACGGATATCCTGCAGCCTGGGGCGACCGCCTCCGCTTTGCTCTATGACCATGGCCATCATCTTTACGTTATGGGAACGACCGGATTGGCATCCGCTCTATATGCTGCCTGCGGCTTTCAGCCTGAAGATAGGGTTAGGGACATATTAGCTGAAGATCTCGGTTTCGCCGAAGTTGAGCTTCATCAGTTGCATTTATATGCCGGAGACCACATCTTCATGCTCATCCCTGAAAGTGCAGACTCCAGATTCGCCATGGAGCAATTGCTACTCAACCCGCTCTGGAACAGTCTGCCCGCCGTACAGAAGGGTCATGTCTATCTGCTTGATGGAACCAAGTGGAATTCTGCAGATGCTTTGACCCGGGAGAAATTACTGCTTCTGCTGCCTAGGCTACTGGTTGGTGCACAACCTTCAACACCACAAGCCACAAACTAAGGATTCAGAAGCATACGAACAGCCTGCAGCCGCATAGGGTCAATAGGTTTCAGCGGATTTCCTTCTTCTCTGACAGCTGACCCGAAATGCACCCTACTCACTCCCGTGTCACTAATAAATTTGCTAAGTCCCTCTATAGATAAGCCACTGCCAGCTAAAATGGAGATGGACTGCTCCGAGGTTAGATGTTCCAGTGCTGCAATCCGCTCTCTCCCCTCTGGAGCAGTATGACGTGCACCGGATGTTAGAATATCCGTAATCTGCGGATATCGCGCCAATAATTTAAGGGCCTCGAATTGGTCTTCTACCTCATCGAAAGCCCGGTGAAAAGTAACCTCCATACCGTCTGCTGTCTCCAGCAGCTGGCCTAACAAATCCTCCGCTACCGTCCCGTCATGGCGAAGTATTCCTAACACAAGAGACAAGCCCCCCACGGAGCGGATATGGCGGATATCACGTTGCATCGTTTCCAGATCTGCTGCATCATATATGAATGACCGGGCATGCGGTCTGATCATTACCCTAACAGGAATTGTGACTTTCTCCCGCACCTCTTCAATAAGACCTAAACTGGGCGTCAAACCACCTTCACTAATCCCTGTAATCAGTTCAATCCGATCAGCGCCATAACGTTCGGCTATAATAGCATCACTCACTGTGGTAGCAATAACCTCTAATAACATCCTTTATTCCTCCTTGACTATAGATTTGCTCTAGTATCCAACTTCGTAGTCTTGGCAAGAGCTACGTCGATCATACTGTACGGCCATCATCATCGCATATGACATCCCTTCGTTTGGTTCCCCTTAATTAGCAATACTGACAGAAAAGAAACACCCTCACAATGGAAGGTGTTTCTGTGCAGCTAGATTAATAGTCCTCTTATAAGCTTTATTTCGTAACAAGGTTTGCAATCCGCCCGAAAGCAGGCCGGCTCTACAGAAGTCTTTCCATTACCTGTCGCATAGAGGCCGATTACAACACCCGTGAAACCATTGCCTTCCACGGCCTGAGGGGATAACAAATAAGCTGAGCCAGTCGCTAGCTTTAACCACTCTTGACCATCCAGGGAATAAAGTAGCGAATATTGAGTTAGTTCAGCTTGTATCTTCAGATATACGCTCTCCGCTGTGAAGACAACCTCAGCTGCAACTTCCGTTATTCCTTTAGCCGTCAAATAGGCTGTTATTATCCTTTGACCGTCCTTTTGTCCCAGCATTATTTCATAGTGTGCTTGTTCATCCAATCTGGCGCAAAGTCCAGCCTCTTCACCATCCACTGATGCTTTACAATCTAGCAGGGTGCTCCATTCTGCCTGAATATGCTGCTGTCTTCTGCCTATAAAAGCCACCTCACCCGGTTCATTAAGACTTCATATAAAAGATCCCGTCCGAGCTGTTGCGCTTGCGTGTATCCAACTGACTACTTCGGTCTAGAACAGGACCTATTGGTGTCCAATGAATCAAGTCGCGGCTATGAAATAAGGGTACCCCTGGAAAATACTCAAAGGAACTGCATACCAGATAGTAGTCATCACCTGCCCGAGTAATACTCGGATCAGGATAGAAGCCAGGGAGAATCGGGTTAGCATAAGCAATTGAGGATTGGATCATTTGACAGACAACCTTCCCATTCTGTAATAAGTAGTTGTGTGATTACTCCTTAACACTCCCTACATTTAGGCCGACCACAAAATACTTCTGCATAAACGGATAGACTACCAATATAGGTACCGAAGCAACGATGGTAACCGCAGCCCGGATCGATAGTGGAGTCACCATCGCTTGTGCGGAATTCTGATTCATCCCTACCCCTGCTGCCACATTAGGGTTGCTGTTAGAGTTCATCGTGGAGGACAGCAGCTTCATTAACTCATACTGCAAAGTACTCAGCTCTTGTCTTGAGGACGTATACAGGAATGCATCGAACCAGGAGTTCCATGCTCCTACGGCTACAAAGAGAGCCACCGTAGCCAATACAGGCTTACATAGCGGGAATATAATCCGTATGAAAATTTTGAAGTCCCCTGCGCCATCAATTTTCGCCGATTCCAAGAGACTTTCAGGAATCGTGCCGATATAAGTACGGATAACAATCATATTAAAGGCACTAACCATAGAGGGAAGTACATATACCCAGAAAGAATTCAACAAATGCAAATTCTTGATCAGGAAATATCCCGGAATCAGACCAGCGCTAAAATACATAGTGAGCACAAAGATGACCGTGATCGACTTGCGAAACACGTATTCTTTGCGGCTTAAGGTATAGGCTAACATCGTCGTCAGAAAAATATTTAATATCGTTGAGAGAACCGTACGCGCTACCGACACCCAGAATGCATCATAAATAGTCCCTGTAACAAACACAGCCTTATAGTTTTGTGTTGTCCATATTCGCGGCCAGAGGTAAATTCCACCACGAATGGTATCATTCCCTGCATTGAACGAAACAGCGATGGTATTAAGAAACGGATATAACGTTACAGTAACCAAGATAATCATAAAAATAGTGTTGAATGTATTAAACAAAATGGGCTCCATACCACTTGAACCCAAACGTTTTTTTATGACAATGCCTGCAGTTTTCTGAGGACTAATTTGTTGGTTTCCCATAGCTATAACAGCCTCTCTTCCCCTAGCCGTTTAGCAGTCCAGTTCGCAAACAGCAGCAAAGTTATACTAACGACCGTTTTGAAAATACCACCTGCAGTGGCCAATGAATAATTCCCCTGGGCAATCCCGTATTTCAATACGAAAATGTCTATGGTTTCCGACCAGTCTACAATGAGTCCGTTGCCTAACAAATACTGCACTTCAAAACCTGCCTCCAGAACATGACCCACGGACATAATCAACAAAATCACAATGGTTGCTTTAATGCCCGGCAAGGTAACAAACCTCATTTTCTTATACCGGTTGGCCCCGTCAATTTCGGCCGCTTCATATAGTGCTGGATCGACAGAGGCGATAGCAGCCAAATAAATAATCGTATTCCAGCCAACTTCCTTCCATACATGCGAGGCACCAACAATGCCCCAGAAGTACTTTCCTTCACTAAGCCAAAGAATCGGTTCACGAATAAGATGCAACTTCATCAGAACAATATTAACAATACCGTCATTGATCGAGAGCGAGGTGGCTACAATCCCCGTTACAATGATCCAGGACAGAAAGTGAGGCAAATACGAAATGGTCTGTACCGCTCTTTTCCAAAATACCTTGCGGATTTCATTCAGCAGCAGAGCTAATACGATAGCGGTTACAAAGCCAAGGATCAGATTAATTAAACCCATCGCAAAGGTATTCCGCAACACTCGCAAGAAATTGTCATCGGTCAGCAGAAACTTAAATTGCTTGAATCCTACCCACTTTTGGTCGTTAAAGGCGCGTCCCGGTCTGTAATCCTGAAAAGCCATGGTCCATCCCCATACAGGGACATAAGCAAAAAGTATGATATAGAGCAGTAATGGAACAGACATCCAAACCAGCTGGTTTTGACTTTTAATTAGATCCCAAGTGATAGGCTGCTTCTTTTTTTTAGGATGCCGGACGACTTTTTTTTCCGCTAAGATCTCATCCATATATAGTTGATCTCCCCACCAAATCCTTATATTTCAGAAAGAGGAAGGCGAATTAGCCCTCCACTTTCTGATTTGTTAAAAGAACACTCTGCTTATTTACTCCAGTTATCAATTCTCCATTTAATTTGTTCATTGATCTTATCTTCATAGGCCTTGACGTTGACTTTACCAATCGCTCCTACATACTCGCTCCATGCCGAATCGAAATCTGCAGGTTCAGCAAGTATGGCTTTGGGCAAGAACTTCGTAGACAAATCATTCAGCTTCGTATTGACAACTTTAGCCTCGGACCCCTCTACCAAATCGATGGACCACGCTGGATAATAGACAGGGTTCGCTGGCGGTTCGCTGAAGAAATCAACGTAACTTTTGAATCCGTAGGCATCCAGGATTTCCTTGTCGTACGGTTTTACACTAGCAAGATATTCTTCTGGCTGAGCGGCGGCATCGGTGGAATTCCCGTCCGCGTAACTGCCCTCGAGCTTCGGTCCAAAGTCATTAAATGTCTTCGCTTTATTAGCCAATATCCAGGTTGCATCCACCGCTTTATCCCGTTGTTCCTGAGTTTTGATAAATCTGCCTGCATCAGTCACTTCATAGTCTTCTCCAGGAACCCCCCAAGAGAGTGTCTTCTGCCAATCTTCAGTAATGAGCGAATCTAGCAGCTTAATGATCTGTACAGCATTCTTGGCATTAATACTAATCCCATAACCATTGTTCAAGTTAAGAACAGGGAGATCACGGTAATAGTCTTTCGTCTTAGTATCAAATACGAGAGGAAGACCTACATAAGTTCTTTCATCTTTCCCTTGAGTTACTAGGGAGTTCTCTGCAGCACTGAAATTCCAATGTTGGTCAAACATACCCAGAACCGTACCACTGGACAACTTCGCCATGTATTGATCATAGTTCTGTACGAAGGTTTCCTTATCAATCAGACCTAGATTATTAACTTCGTTAAGCTTCTGATAGTACTGCTTGGCACTATCCTTATCCGCAAAAATTTCAGCTACGCTATCATTAACTACAACTCCACCATCATTAGGGTGACCGATCAAATGCTGAGGAGCATTAAACAATCCCCAGTTTCTCCAGTCATTGTTAAGAATTTCAAACCCGATGGTAGGGCTTCCATCAATGGTTGGATATTTCTCTTTATATTTAGCGATGAGATCAAAATATTCATCCAGTGTTTTGACCTTCGGATAACCGAATTCTTTCAGAATGGCCTTCTGAATCCAGAACGCCGGACCTGAATACCATGAACTGTTAACTTTACCGTTATAGACACCATAGTTAGGCAAAATATAAATATGTCCATCATTAGGGTCCTTCATCATGTTCCAGTAGTCCGCATAATGCGCTTTCAAATTTGGAGCATATTGTTCAATAAGGTCTTCGAGCGGGATATAGGCACCTGCTGCCGTAAGTTTGGTATTACCGGTCATAACATCCGGATAATCCTGACCGGCAATCATTACACCCAGCTTCTGGTTCAAATCGCCGGCCAGATATTCATAATTAAAGGTGGCTCCCAGTTCATCTTTAATTTTCTTGTAAATTTTATTGTCCGGAGTAGGTTGCTGACCGGCTTCACCGATAAAGACACTGATGTCGAAAGGTTCGACCTTAGTACTAGTGTTTGTGTTCCCGGTTGCGGCTGCTGTTTCTTTTGCCGTGTTCTCTTTACCTTCTGAAGCATTATTGGTATTCCCACCACACCCTGCTAGGGTAAAACTCAGGGATAACAATACAATTAGGCTAAGCTTGAACATTGACTTTGACTTGCCCCCCATAAAGCACCTCCAATTTTTTTGTTGTTACACAAGGGATGTAAGCCCTTACAATTTCTAATTATAGAAGTGAACCCCCCGTGTAAATACGAACGAATTAAAGGTGTACCCCGAAAAAGTTTAGATCTTGGTCTGCTTATATTCATTTGGGCTCATCTGCATCTTTTTTTCAAATTGTTTAAGAAACTGACCATAATTGGAGTAGCCTACTTTATCAGCAATTTCACTATTTTTCAGTGTATTCTGTCTAAAAAGCCGCATTGCTTCCTCGATCCTAAGACTGTGCAACTGCACATTAAAGTTCATTCCATTCTTTTTCATCAATAATTGTCCAAGGTACACCGGATGCAGATAAAAGATTTCAGCAAGCCTCTTTATCGTCAGATTTTGGCGGAAATTCTCCTGAATATAGTGATTAATATCTTGCACAATACCTTGAGATCTTCTACTTTGCTCTCGCAAAAGAAGATTAATACTTTCCTCACCACAAGCTAATAAGTTATCCATTAAATCATTCAACGTAATTAACGAATCCAGAATTTCAGGAATACTGAATCTGGCTAGCAAATATTCCACCTGAGCTCCACCAGCTTCACGCGTATACTCTATAATTTTGTACATGATATGAATGACTATCTTTTTTACGACCTCAGGTGCAATAAGCATCTCACGGAAACTGCTGGCAGCAGCACCCACCGCTTGAATAAAGCTTGTTCTATCCAGTGTGTTAAGGGGCTTAATCATGGCATCCATTAGTTTCATTTGATCATAATGATAGCTGAAGGAGTCATTCTGTATGTCCTGGTAAGACAGAATCTCCGAGAATTCAGGTCTATAGAAATAATGCAGCATGGTTTCTCTCGCCGATTGGTAAGCATTTGCAATATTTAACAAAGAACTCACGCTAGCTCCTACCGCAATCGCTAAGGGATGCTTGACATAATCAGCAAGTAATTTGTTCAGCACTGCATTTATTTGATCATGCCCAAGGGTATATCCATATACAATTGCCAAAATATTCGCATCCAAATCAATAAGATACATGGATAGTTCATTAGCTAATAAAGCTGCTGTACTCCCTCTTACCTCACCGTATAATTCAGGCTGTGTCTGTATCAGACTGATCCCCCACTGACTCCTATTTTCCGATAGCCGTGTGAGAATATTGAGGTTAGCCTCGTCTGTAGATTTCTCGTAAAGCACACCTTTAATCAGGGTAGCTATCTCCACAGACGAAGCCATCTGATTCAAATTCAACGCTTCCGATTCTTGCTCCAACTCCTGATAAATTTCCTTCAGCTCTTCTGCGGCTTCTTCGGGGATAATCGGCTTAAGCAAATAATGGTTGATGCCGTAACGTATCGCGGTCTGAGCATATTCAAACTCACTGTAACCACTTAAAATCGCAAATTTAACATCTTTAGCTTTCGTTTGCTGCCAGGCTGCAATCATCTCCAGCCCATTCATAAGCGGCATATTTACATCCGTTATCACCAGATCTGGTGTAAGTTGCTGTATCAATTGCAAGCCTTCTTTGCCATTGCTGCTTGTCCCACACACTTCGAAACCAAGCTCCTGCCAATCGATCCACATTTGCATTCCTTCAAGGGCACTAGGCTCATCATCGATTAATAACACTCTGAATTTCATGAGCTCCCCTCTCTTCTTTAGCCTATTATTGTATTCGTTCAAGGAGTTTTAGTGGAATGTCAAAAGAGACCTCCGTCCCTTCATTCGGACTGCTGGTGATCCCAAACCGGACCTGATCATTATAATAAAGCTCCAGTCTTCGGTAGACATTCCGAATCCCAATATTCGCTTCTGATGAACCTTCATTACGTACGGAGTACATAATTTCTTTCAGCTTGCTGACTTCCATTCCCTTGCCGTTATCGGTAACCGTAATGCTTAACCGAGCATCCTTGACCACGGTTTTCACTTTAATGATTCCAAGTCCCTCAATCGTTTGCAGGCCATGCTTACAGGAATTCTCCACCAAAGGCTGCATGCTCAGTTTCGGGATTTTATATTGAAGGGATTGCTCATCAATCTCAAACTGATATTCAAACTTATCTCTGAACCGGAATTTCTCGATTTTCAAATACATTTCGATAAAGGTCATTTCCTCTTGTAGCGATACGAGATCTTCCTTCCAGCTAAGCAGTCTTCTGAGTAATTTAGACAAGCTTTTAATAATATCTGTGACATCGGCGTAATTGTTTTTGGTACAGACAACCAGGATGGCATTTAGTGTATTAAACAGAAAATGAGGATTCATCTGGCTCTGCAAAAAGTTGAGTTCAGCCCGTACCCTTTCCATCTCCAGATTCTTCTTCTGGATTTCTAATTTATACACATCATTAATCAGAGAATTCATCCTGGAGGTCATGATATTGAAATTCTGAATCAATCCGCCAATCTCATCACGACCTTCGTCGATCCGGATTAAGTCAAACTTCTCATTCGTTACTTTTTGCATATGTCTGGAGAGCCGTTTCACTCGATAATTATAGGATCTTAGCATTACATAAATAAAAGCGAAGGAAATCAGCGTGACCGTTGAGGCCAATAGACCCGCATACATTCTCATTTCCATGATTGCCTGAGAAATCCGTTCTCCTTCAGTGATTCCAATCATGCGCCACCCTTTAAGATAATTGGCTGAACCAATCGGTAGAATATGAACGTCCTCTGTTTGCTTATCATCAAGCAGTTCAAATACAGGATAAGGTTCCTTCGTTCCTGACTGGTAACCACTTTCTGCAGACATAATAATCTCGTTCCGTTCGTTGACTAAGTAAAGACTTAAGTAGTCTCTTTCTCTGACGATATAGTCATAGATTTTGCTAATATCCAAATCTATGCGGAGCAGCTTCTGATATTCATTGAGGGAACTATAGTTGTCCATACCCTTAATTACACTTAAATAAGGAACGGTAGCGGCCAGATTGTTATTCGCATTCAAATGGTAAGCGGTAACCAAAACTTGAGTTTTAGCCGCTTTCCACTGCTTATACCAGTCGCTCTTCAATACATGCGAGGTAATCACTTGATAATTCCCTCCAGAAACGACAGAGCTATTCGTAGTAAATACACTAATGCGTTCAATCTGATTATTTACCGGCATATAGCTGCTCATGCGATCTCTCAGCTGATTGTTGAAGGTATCGTAAAAGTCCAACGGGTTTGCGTATGTACGATCAAGCATTTCATACAGGTTTTTGTCTGTGGTAAGTGCGTAGCTGACTGCCACTCCTCCCTCAATAAAATCATGAATATCCTTTCGGGCCCGCTCTAACGATATCTCCAGATTCTGCTGCTCTCTCGATTTAATCAGATCAGATATACGGTCCAAGAAAACCAGGTTAATAACCATAATGGGCAAGAGTACACCCACAAAATAGATAAGAAAAAATTTATAGTTCAGTGGAATATCATTGACTAATTTCCCCAGCTTAAACCTCTTTCTCCCCATGCTGAGCCCCTTCTCCCTGTAGCTTCAGGTTTTTGTTTATATTTCTATATACTGAGGGAACTACACCCACAATCAGCTTGAATTTATCGATAAAATAGTCCGTCTTTGAATAACCGACCTGGTTAGCGATATCAGATATTTTTAATTGGGTTCTCATCAGGAGAGATTTGGCCTCCTCCATCCGTTTCTCATTCAAATATTCACTAAAGCCTTGGCCCGTATGCTTTCTGAATAGTTGTCCCAAATACGTTGAATTCATATGAAAGTGGAGAGCTAAATCCTGAAGCTGTAGTTTGGTGCGAAATTCACGATCCACATATTGAATCACATTAAATATCGTATTCCCTTCCGTTTGTTGTTTTAATTGCGACAGATAGATAGCCGCTTCCCTACTTAAACTGCAAACATATTTACTGAGGGCTAAATAATCATTCAGATCCCCTAGATTCCCATATTCTTGGTGAAGCTTTGTCATCATTAGATCTGGATTTCCCTGCATTTCGGCCAGAAGCCGACATATGGTCAGTTCCAGATTAACCACACGGGTCTTTACGACCTCGCTAGTCAACAGATCTTCGGCAAAGGAAGCGAACGCTCTCTTCACGCAGGATTCTATTTGCTCCTGTTCATTCCTTTCAACCTTGTCCAAGAGCTGTTTGAAAATATCCTGATGATAGTCATCATCCTTTTTTAATTTTCGTTGATCACTATAAAAGAATACTCCGCCTTTCTCCAGTTGGCATTTCAGTTTCCAAATCTCTTGTGTTTGCAAATACAACGCTCGAATAGATTGTACCCCTATCGCTCTTTCGCTCACTGCAACTAGGATAGTTGGCTCCTGCTCTCCTACCAAATCCTTGCGGAGCTGGGTAACCATAACATCCAGACTCTCATGGGAAATGGAGCTAGATTGCAGCATAATTCCAATTTTCCCGGTAGAGTCCTCAAAAAAACAGGCTAACCCCTGAGGGAAAGTCCCCTCGACATATTGCATCAAATTCAGAGTGTTGGAAGCACAGCAGATAAGAATGCAGACTAGTTCCGCTTCGTCCTGAAGTTTCATTACATTCCGTGCCTGAAGCTCCAGGCCCTCATTGTATTCCCCCTGAATTAGACGATTAATGATATTCCCCCTGATAAAGGACTGCTTCTTGCCAAGTGTCTGTTCAGAGGCAGTTTCCTCTTGAATGATCAAGCTGAGCCGGCCCAATAAAGACTCTATCTCATCATCATCAATCGGCTTTAGTAAATATTCATTCACTCGATACCGCAATGCGGTGCGCGCATATTTAAAATCATCATAGCCACTTAGAATCACAAACTTTGGGGGTGTTACCATCAACTCATGTAATTGTGCGATTAACTCTAGACCATTGATAACGGGGATATGGATATCTGTAAGAACTAGCTCGGGCTTATACTCCTGGATTAGTCGCAAAGCATCGGGACCATTTAACGCTTCACCACATACTTCAAAGCCATGTTTCCCCCAGTCAATCATCGTTTTTAATCCTTCAAGAACCCAAGGTTCATCATCAACGATCAGTACTTTCATCATTGGGCCCACTCCCTTTTAACATGGTATTGGTATAAAACCATCTCAATGAATCCGCTTCCAATAATATATGACCCATGCTATCATATTTGTGTAGATGTGTGAATTACTACCAAAAAAATGGTTGTCTACTAACGCAAAGAAACCTCTCCTGGATTAAGTGGTACTACCCACCATCATCCAAAGAAAGGTTCTTTTCTGTAATTCAATCACGCCTTATATCTTGATCTTCAAGACTACCTTACGCACAGCTTCCTTTTGCTTTGCCTCAATGCCTGTCATATGCCCATCCTGCGGATAACAAATCACCAGATCACCCGGGCTTGCAGCTACTGCCGATTCCACTGCTCCAGTGAAAAACACCGCATCCTTCTCAGCGCTATACTCATCCCTCACCTGAAGACGCTCGATGGCAGAGTAGCCGATCCGCTCGGTTCCTTCAAGAATATAATGCAGGTCTAAGTTCACTCGATGCGCCTCCCAGAAGCAATCCGCAGCCTCCTTGGTCTCATATTCGTTAATGAAGTAGAACATCTCTTCATCTACAGTATGACGTCCGGCAGCCTGTCCGGTAAAATCTGTGTTCTTCAGAAATTGCAGCCCTCTTTGAATCTTATCTCCATAAGCAGCCTCGTTCTCCAGCAAGTGATCTAAAGTATCTACGATCATATTAGTATCCCCCTAAAAGTATTGTACAGTGCAAATCATAGCCCATACCTGAGGGCACGGTCTATATAGTAGTTCACGTTATGTATTCCGAATGTGTGTATCCTCACCATTGAATACACCCTGACTTGGACAGGATCATATATGAAGCATGATTCATATTGTCTATGGGTTCAGTTAACGAAAAGAACTTCAGCTCCAGCCCCTCATCATCATTCAGGAACGGCTCTCCCTCTACGCCTATCGCCTCATACAGCATTATCGCATTATATACCTCGTCTCCGTTAGGATAACGGTAATACATGTCTTTACCTGATAATACGGCTTTGAGAATCAGTTCCTTGCAGATGAGTCCGCTCTCTTCATGCAGTTCCCGATGTGCCGTCTCTTCAAAAGATTCACCAAGCTCCATGCCTCCACCAATCGTACCCCAGTCACCCGAATCGGCACGTCGCTGCAGCAAAAGCTCCCCTCTGTCGTTAAATACCAATACCGCTACCCCGGACATAATTACCGGTCTTGTCCCGACCAGCTTTCGCAGTTCACTGATGTAACCCATATCTGTTCCTCCCGTCATACCTTAATTTCTGCACTACCCGCAGTCAGCTTCTCAATAATCGCCAGCAGGAAGGTTTCCGCCAGGCTGTTCTTTTTGATCGCTTCTGCCGCTTCAGCAAAAGTAAACCATGTCGCATGATCCACTTCAGCGCTGACCTGACTTAAATCCTCCGAATCTACAACACTAATAAAATTTAACATCAGCGTATTGGATGCCTCAAAATAAAGGCTCCGCATATATTCATAGGCTATCACGTTAAGCCCTACCTCTTCCTTCACCTCGCGAATGAGCGTGGCTTCGGCGTTTTCACCTTTATTCACGTAACCTGCGAGCAGTATGTAGTCTTGCCGGTTGTATTGTTGGATTAACAGAATCTTATCCTTGTCCCTATTCAATACCGCTGTACTCATTGCTGTACTAAAGATTGGGAACCTGAACATCCCGCAGGATTCACAAAAAGGGATCTGTCCTTCCCCCTCGCACTCTTTCATGATCAGCTCTGTTCCGCATTCCAGACAATATTTCAAACGAATCGCTTCCTTCTTCCTTCTTATAGTGGAATCATAATGATTTCTATGATAGGCTCTTGACGAAACGAAGTCTAGCTAAATCCAGTGTATCCCATATTTTTTGAAACTTTTTCCATAAAATGCAGTCTAGATACAGGAGAAGGAAAAACGCCAATCTAAGGAGAGATATTCAGAAATGAAAAAATGGACACTCGTGCTCGGTCTGCTCGCTGCGACATTCACTTTAAGTGTAGGTACAGCCTCTGCTGGACAGGATAGCCGCATTTTATTGAATTATAGTGACACCGGTCTAAGCAGCAGCAAGGTCATTGTGGATGGAACAACAATGGTTCCCCTGAAGTCACTGGCAGCAGCAATGGGGTACACGCTATCCTGGGACCAAGCTTCCAAAACGGCGAAGCTGATTTCTCCAGAGCGCGAGATCGGCTTCATCTCCGGTTCCAAATCGTTGAAGGTGAACGGAGCAGCGTCAACGCTAGCGAAGCCCACGCGTATTATCAAGGGGGGGATGTATATTCCCCTCGTGTCCGGGGTAGTCGCGCTGGGCGGCAAAATCGTATACGACAAAGGCAGCAGCACTCTGAATATTGTGGATGAGCCGAGATATGTTACAGCCTCTGCCCAGGGCCGGACCTATTGGGTCTCGCAAAAAAACGGTGATCTCTACTATCGCGCATCAGTTAAGGGAAAGCCGCAGCGAATGGGCAGTCTGCCACTGAAACCTTCGGCGTATTCTTATGGGCTTGTTATTACCGACGCCGGAAAGGGTGCAGATCTGCTGCTGCTCAGTGAACAACATTATGCCATGTTTAACGATTTCAGCAACGGGTATCAGGCACTTATCCATAGCGGAACTATCCTGAAGCAAATGGATTATCACTTCAGCAACTCCTCCTACCAGCAGGCTCCCCGGCTAACCACAACGCAGCTTTATATGACGGATGGCCTAAATGTCCAGTATATTAATGGGGATGGCAGTCTTGGCAAGCTGTATGAGCTGGAGAAAATCACTGGAGTGACCGATGATTTCACAGTGGAGTATGCCGCAGCTGATGTGGTGCTGATACGTTCGCTTGCTACCGTGCAGCTGTATGCGATTAATACGGAGACGGGTGTAGCTACAAATCTTAGCGCGAAGCTGATTAGCAGCGAGGATTGGCAGGAATGGCAGCGGACCGATGGCAGAGACCCTTATATCTTAACCAGAATGCTGGTTCTGACCAAACGTACTGGAGATGTGCTGACGTTCACTTACACTCCACTGCCAGAGGGAAAAGCCAAAACGGTAACCTATAATCTGGCCTCTCAGTAACCCTGAATTCCAAGGTTCAGTAGAAACAAGAAGAAACGGCTTTGCCGTCCTCTGAAAGAGGCGGCATCCGTTTCTTCGAGAAATATAAGGATAAGTTATCGTGTGAACATATAAATTCTTATATTTTCGCAAAGCGCGCACCGAGTCAAACCGGATGCGCGCCTTTTTCATTAAATGAGTATAGGTAACCCATATTCGCCTTCGCCAAAAAAGATCGTCCGGCTCCCTTGCTACCGTAAACGACGAATACTGGGCAGAGTTCGCCAAGCTGGCGGTTTCGGCACTGGAATCTTTAAATAGCCCCTCCTACTAATTCTGATTTGACTACCCTACTTCCAAATGATAGGGTATCTTCAAAGTCAAAATATTCCGGGAGGGAAGATCCATGACTGAAGTAAAGCTTGGGATTGGTTATGATGAATTCGAAGATGGCCAAAGGATTGGCACAGAGATTGAGAAGTTAAGCAGTAGCCCTGAAAGTACTTCCATAAGCAGTCTGATCATCGGCGATTGGGGACAAGCCTATGAGAATAGTTCAGAAGAAGTTGTGGATGCATTGGTTAAATACAGTGCAAGCTTCCCGGCTCTGCGCAAGCTGTTCATCGGTGAGATGGGCTTTGAGGAATGTGAGATTTCATGGATTACACAAAGCGATCTGTCTGCGCTGCTCCCCACTTTCCCCGAGCTTCAGTCGCTCACCATTCAAGGTGGGAATGAGCTGAGTCTCAGCCAGTTGCACCATGACAAGCTTGAAGAGTTGATTATCATTAGCGGCGGACTAGGCAAGGGTGTACTGGAGAATATCGCCACAGGGCGTTTGCCTAATCTGCGCAAGTTGGAGCTGTATCTAGGTGTCGATAATTACGGTTTCGATGGAAGCGTAGATGACATTTTCCCCATCATTCAGCCTGGAAAGTTCCCTAAGCTTACCTACTTAGGATTAAAAAATAGTGAAATACAGGATGAAATCGCTGAAGCTATAGCGGATGCCCCTATTCTGAACCAGCTGGAGACACTGGATCTGTCTTTGGGCACGTTAAGCGACAAGGGTGGCGAGGCACTGCTGGCCAGCGATAGAATTAAAGGACTGAAGGCGCTGAACCTAAGCCATCATTACATGTCTGATGAGATGATGGAACGCTGGCGGAAGAGTGGATTGCCTGTCGATGTCAGCGACAAGCAGGAAAGCGAGGATGGGGATGACTGGCGCTATCCTTCCATCACAGAGTGATGCACTCTTGCGGCCGCTAATCGTTATCGGCAATCCCGGAGATAGGCGGACAGGTGGTATTCAGGAAGCTAGAAGCAATCTTGGGCTAACGCCGGCCATTATTATTCCGTATGCTGGACTGTTGGCGGGACAATCGTTAGCGGAGTTGTCCCTGTCCTTGCCTGATGAGGCCAGTGTTGACCTCCGCACCGCTCCCCCGCTGCTGCGGCTGGAATCTCCTGGCGGCAGCTTTGAGAACGAGCGTGCCTTGATCATGTTAGGCGCACCGGATGCCGAAGATATGGACGATTCGCTGCATCCCTACGGAGATCACCCAGATCCCCATCCCCTGAGCGTCAAGACGGCAGGGCAGCTAAGGGACTTGCAAGGTGTGTTGCATCATCCATCCCAGTGGTTCCGCGGCTACTGCCGCATGCTGGCAAGGCTAAAGCGTGAAGCGACCGAAGCTTGCCCGGGCTCTGTGTGGTTAAATGACCCCGCAGATATCGCTAACATGACGGATAAACGCCGGACGCAGCAGATCCTGGCAGAAACGGGCATCTCCATCCCCCGACCTTTGGGTGAGGAGATGAAGCCCACGGATTATACTTCTCTGCGTGAGAGTATGCTGACAGAACGAATGCACCGCATATTCATTAAGCTGGCCTGCGGTTCAGCAGCTTCCGGTCTCATCGCCTACCAGATCAATCCCGTAACAGGTGCTGAAGTCGCCCTAACTACGGTTGGAGTAGAGCATTACATCACTCGTCCTCCCATTTACTATAACTCGGGCAAACTTCGTCGATATACCGATACCGCAACCATTTCAGGAATTATTGACTGGCTCTATCGTCATGGAGCTTATGCGGAACAATGGATACCCAAATTAGGGCACGGTGCACGGTCGTTCGATATCCGCCAGCTTGTAGTATACGGAGAAGCCTGCCACTCCATCGCCCGGGTAAGCAGCACCCCGATTACGAATCTGCATTTGCGCAGCCAGCGGATGTCTCCAACGGAAGCCGGCCTGTCTGAACATATTCAGGAGCAGGTCCGGGATACAGCCGTGCATGCATTAGCCGCTTTCCCGAACTCCGGTATTGCCGGTATAGATGTACTTGTATCCGGGAGTTCACAGCGTTGCTTCGTAGTGGATGTTAACCCGTTTGGCGACTTGCTGTACGAGGTTAAATACCACGGCTGCAGCACCTACGAATGGGAAATGAAGGTATTGTTCGCCAGAGACTATATCGCCAAACCCCCTACACCACCGGTCGCACAGGAGGGTTCAGCATGATGGATATGAACAGTATTGTTGGCACTCATGATATTCTGATGATCACACTGGATACCTTGCGGTATGATGCTGCTGTGCTGGAGGAGGCGAATTGTCCAAACCTGTGCGGTGGCGGTCCTTGGGAGAAACGCCATACCCCGGGCAGCTTCACCTATGCTGCGCACCACGCCTTCTTTGGCGGTTTCCTGCCGACTCCGGCAACAACAGATAAGTCGGAGCATGTCCGACTCTTTCATTCCAGGAATACCGGAATGAAGACACATCCCCATACCTGGCTGTTCGATACGCCGGATCTGGTGTCCGGGCTTGCTGGCGCGGGCTATCGTACGATTTGTATCGGTGGCGTTATTTTTTTCAGCAAAAAAGTACCGCTCGCCCGTGTACTACCCGGATATTTCCAGCACAGCTACTGGCGGATGACGTTTGGCGTCACTAATCCGCGCTCCACGGAGCATCAGGTGAATCATGCCTTGAAGCTGCTGAAGGACACATCACACGAGCAAAGATTGTTCATGTTCCTTAATATCTCAGCCATGCACGGACCGAACCATTATTTTCTGCCGGGGGCCCGCAAAGATTCCGTGGACAGCCAGCGCGCTGCGCTTCGTTATGTCGACGGCGAGCTGGGACGGTTATTCGCTGCCTTCCAGGAGCGGGGGAATCCGGTTTTTTGTCTCGCTTTTTCCGATCATGGAACGGCCTACGGCGAAGATGGCTATCAGGGGCATCGGCTCGCACACGAGACGGTGTGGAATGTCCCTTACCGTGAATTCACATTGTAACAGGAAGGAGAACAGCTATGACCTTACCACTTGATGATCTACTCCTCCACAATGATGGGAAGCACTTCCTCTCTGCCGAGGAGCTTTTGCTGTGGAAAGAGCATATTACCGCTTACCCTTACCGCTCTTATCTATATTCCTATCCCCATAAAACAGCCTACCGCGACCTGCAGCCTCCGCTTCCTTTGAAGGAATTATGGGAGGACGAGCCTGCGGAAGCTTTTTTCCTGTATATGCACATTCCCTTCTGCGGCGCGCGCTGCGGATTCTGCAATCTGTTCACGCTGCCTGACAAACGCGCTGATGTTCACACCCGTTATGTGGATGCGCTGGAGCGACAGGCGAAGCAATGGGCAACGTTCACCAAGCATAAGCCTTATGCCCGCTTCGCCATTGGTGGCGGTACGCCCACCCTGCTGGCCGAAGATCAGCTGCGTCGCCTGTTCACCATAGCTGTGGATATTATGGGACTGGATACGACCGTTGCATCCATTTCGGTAGAAGCCTCTCCCGAGACCCTGACGGATGCGAAGCTGACGATTCTTAAGGAGTCCTCGGTGGACCGGGTCAGTATGGGCATTCAGAGCTTTGTGGCCGCTGAATCCGCAGCCATATACCGCCCACAGAATCCCGATGAGGTCTACCGTGCGCTGGAGCTGCTGGGGAAATACGATTTCCCGATCTTGAATCTGGATTTGATCTACGGGCTCCCTGGACAAAGTGTGGATTCCTGGCTCTATTCGTTGGATCAGGCTCTTTCCTATGAACCGGAGGAAATTTTTATTTATCCGCTCTACACCCGTGAGCATACAATCGTTAAGCCCGGAGATAT
The DNA here is from genome assembly GCF_009664975.1 of Paenibacillus monticola. Lineage (GTDB taxonomy): Bacteria > Bacillota > Bacilli > Paenibacillales > Paenibacillaceae > Paenibacillus_AQ > Paenibacillus_AQ monticola. Next base: position 351,355 of record NZ_WJXB01000001.1, on the reverse strand, counting down.
GCAGCGGCAGGGTGATATCCGCCTTCATTGCTACAACGCCGCCCGCGAGCTGCTCATAAGCCGCGGTTACCGCCAATATTCTATGCGCCGCTTCGCCAAAGAAGCCGCAGGGACGAACAAAACCATTCTCGATTACAGCTGCCAAGAGGAAGGTATGGTCGGGCTGGGTTGTGGAGCTAGATCCTATACGCGCAGCGTCCATTATGCCTCCCGTTACGGTGTCAGCCGCAAAGCAACGGAGAGTATTATCGCCGATTATGTGGCAACAGAGCGTTATGATACGGCAGATTACGGGATTATGCTGAGCCTTGAAGAGCAGCAGCGCCGCTTTATTCTAAAGGCTATTTTGCATAGCGAGGGGCTGCTGATTTCCAGTTACAGAGAGCGCTTCGGAAGCTCACTGTGGAGCGATTACCCTAAGTTGTCCCTGCTGTTGCAAACTGAGCTTGGCCAAGAGGACGACGGCGTGCTGACCCTAACCCCTGAGGGCATGGGCTACTCCGACTCTATCGGTGACTGGTTTATTTCAGGCGAGATTCGTGAGCAAATGGAAAGGTTCGTCTTGCCATGAAGGCAGTTCTCTATTACCGCGGATCTCTCACCTCCTGTAATTACGATTGCCCTTATTGCCCCTTCGGCAAAACAAGGGACAGCGCTGCCACCCTCGCCAAGGACCGCGAGGGACTTGAAACCTTCGTAAAGTGGGTAGGAGCACAGGGAGCAGAAGGTCATCAGCTGTCTATTTTCTTCAATCCTTATGGTGAAGGGCTTATTCACCGTTGGTACAAAGACGCCCTGATCGCGCTCTCTACCATGGAACATGTGGATAAGGTGGCGATCCAGACCAACCTATCGGCGGACTTAAATTTCACCGCAGATCTGAATCGCGACAAAATAGCCTTCTGGGCCACCTATCATCCGGGACAGGTACGGGAAGATAAATTCTTAGCCCAATGTGCGACTTTGTATGAGAGGGGCATTCCGTTTAGTGTAGGCAGCGTGGGTCTTCGCAGTGCTTTTGCGGCTATAGCTTCACTGCGCACAGCCCTGCCGGAGGACGTATATTTATGGGTAAATGCTTATAAGGATAAACCAAATTACTATACAGCAGAGGAGCTTTCCTACCTAAGCAGCATCGACCCACACTTCGCTATTAATGCTATGGACTATGAGAGTCTTGGCAAAATATGCAACGCAGGCCGCAATGTATTCTATGTACAAGGCTCTGGACTCGTTAAACGCTGCTACAAGGATAGAGGCGTTATCGGCAACCTATACCGCGATAGATTGGAGGGCCTCTCCGCTGAGCGAAGCTGCCGGATGCCGCTATGCGACTGTTATATTGGTTATATTCATATGCCGCAGCTGGGGCTACAGGACATTTACGGCTCTGGCTTACTGGAGCGAATCCCCCCTATGGGAGTATCTCAACGATGATAAATAAGCTGAATTCAGGATTCACCCTATGGCTGACCGGACTATCCGGTGCGGGCAAATCAACGATTGCCGCCCTGCTGGCCGATAAGCTCCGCGAACAAGGAATGGCCGTAGAATGGCTCGACGGCGACGAGCTGCGGCGTAACCTCGGGCGAGGGCTCGGCTTCAGCCGCGAGGACCGGTTCGAGAATATCCGCCGGACAGTCTATATCGCTGGATTGTTAAATCGGCATGGTGTGATTACGATTGTGTCGGTAATCAGTCCCTATCGGGACATGCGGTTGTATGCCCGCCAAGAGCTCCCACAGTTCGTGGAGGTGTATGTAGATTGCCCGTTGCAGATCTGCGAGGAGCGAGATGTCAAAGGGCTGTATGCCAAGGCCCGTCGTGGTGAAATCCCTTCTTTCACCGGAATTTCCGATCCCTACGAGATCCCGGAATGTCCGGAGCTTACGCTACGTACGGCAGAGCAATCGTCCGAGCAAAGTGTTGCTGTATTGCTGGAGTGGCTTTCCAAGTAAAGCAGCATAACAACCCAGAGATATTGCTCCTTTATGTATGTCCCCTGTTAACTCCAGGTTAAATTTTCAAAAGTAGTACCTTTACAGTATTTCCGGACAGGGTTTCTTAGCTCTATGTGGAATATGGATTAGGGAAGATCGCAACTGCAGATATTTATAAATCATAAGGCGGAGGGATTGTAAGCTGATGAAAAACATCATTAATTTTGCGCATCGTGGCGCATCGGCGGTATGTCCAGAGAATACGATGGCGGCATTCCACAAGAGTCTAGTCCTTGGAGCAACCGGCATTGAGACCGATGTACAAATGACCAAGGATGGCGGACTCGTGCTTATTCACGATGAAGCGCTTAGCCGTACTACGGATGGAACCGGATATATAAAGGATAAGACCCTTCAGGAAGTACTGGAGGTAGATGCAGGCTCCTGGTTCGGAGCTGCATTCAAAGGGGAAAAGATCCCGACTCTAGAGGACTTGCTTGATCTGTTGCAAGGACGTGATACGATCCTAAATATCGAGCTTAAGAACGGGCTCTTCTTGTACCCTGGTATGGAGGAAAAGGTCATCGCGACTGTGCGGGACTTCCACATGAGTGAACGGGTCATCCTGTCGAGCTTCAATCATTATTCCCTGGCTTACTGTAAATCTATTGCTCCGGATATTCTAACCGGAATTTTATATGGTGAAGGTTTGTATCGTCCATGGGATTATGCGGCTTCACTAAAAGCAGATGCGCTGCACGCTACCCACTATGCCGTGTTGCCGGAGTTCGTCGCCGAAGCAACACTTCATGGCATTGACTATCATCCTTTTACCGTAAATGATCCGGAGCGGATGAAATACTTAATAGCTGCAGGCGTGGCTGGCATTATTACCGATCATCCGGACCTGCTGGCCGAACTTCTGGCTGCCCAAGGAGGCTGATGGGGTGAAGAAGGTCTGGCTGCTCGGCTTTGGCTTTTTCAGCATCAGCATTACTTGGAGTCTGTATAACGCGTTTGTGCCCTTTTTCCTGGAAAAGTATGTGCATAGTGTGGCCCTGATCAGCTTCATGATGACCATTGATAATTACTTTGCCTTGTTCCTGCAGCCGTGGATCGGCAATCGCAGTGACCGCACAACCACGCGTTATGGGCGCAGAATGCCTTATCTGATGATTGGAATGCCTTTGGCTGCTGTGCTGACCCTGTTAATTCCGTTTCACACCGGTCTGTTCACGCTGCTGTTATTCATGATGCTGATGAACTTGGCCATGAGCCTGTACCGTTCGCCGACAGTCGCCTTAATGCCGGATATTACCCCCGATGCTCAGCGTACGAAGGCTAACGGATTGATTAATTTCATGGGTGGATTTGGCTCGATCCTCGCTTTTGGCGTGGGCTCCATCCTCTATGACTCAAACCCGGCGCTGCCATTTATCGTAGCGGGTCTGATTACTCTTTTATGCTTATTTATCGTCTCACACTTCATTAAAGAGAACCGGGACGGCGTGAATCAGGAAGGAGTCGCAGGGACTGCCAACCCTGCCCGCATCTCTTTTAAGAAGCAGCTAGACCGGACAACGGTACTTCTCTTAGCGGCGATTTTTTTCTGGTTTGTTGCTTATCAAGGCGTAGAGACCCTATTTACACTCTACGGCAAACATCACCTCGGGCTGAGCGAAAAAGCGGCCTCGTTCTCCCTCACCTTCTTTTCGCTGGCTTTTGTGCTATTCGCTATTCCTAGCGGCTGGCTGGGCGGACGTTTCGGGAAGAAAAAAATCATTGTTGTCGGTGTATGCGGTCTTATGATCGTGTTCGCACTGGTAGGCTTTGCACAGAATCTGTTGTTCCTGCGGGGCTTACTGCTGATTGGCGGGATGTTCTGGGCCTGCATCAATATCAATTCCTACCCTTATATTGTGGCAACGGGTACTGAGGAGAGCATTGGCACACGAACAGGGATGTATTATCTGGTATCTTCACTCGCAGCAATCAGCTCGCCTCCCTTGCTTGGGCTGCTGATTGATCTGCATGGTTATTCTATTCTGTTCTACTGTGCAGCGGCCAGTATGCTAATTGCCTTGCTCTGTCTGTTCCTGATGAATGGACGCAAAAAGCCAGTGAAGACGCTCCACTCCACAGGTGCATAACTCACCGACATCTATTTCCTTATCTGGATTTGAAGTTGTCAAACCATCTGGCATAGCTGCCGCTAGTAGGTGTCTTATAAACGGAATAACGACCTGTTCCCAGCTGTTTGGCACTGTACATGGCTGTATCCGCCTCTTTAAGTAACCGGGAACGCTCTACCTTGCCATGACTCATAGTAATACCTATACTGGCCGAGACAAAGAGATTATGCTGCTCCAACTGGTATTGTGTTGTCGTTTTCTCTAGAACTCGTAAGGCAAGCTGCTCAGCTTCTTTTTGACTGTAATGCTTGGCGATAATTACGAATTCATCACCGCCCACTCGGAAGATATGCCGTTTCCCTTTGCTGGAGAATTGGCTCAGCTTGCCTCCGACTGCTTGCAGCAACAAATCACCTACGTGGTGGCCTAAGTTGTCATTGATCGCCTTAAAGCGGTTTAGATCCAAGAATAGAACCGCCAGCTGTTCATTTTCCTTACAATGATCCCAAAAGTGATCCATACCATTTTTATTCAGCAAGCCCGTTAAAGCATCTTTATACGCCAGCTCTTTCAACTGGTCTCTCTCCACCTGTAATATCCGCAACCGATAGAACAGAAATAATACAATGATTATTGTCAAACCATATATCATCAAAGGAAACAAGGGGTTCCCTTCAGCTTGTCCGTACCCTTGAAGTGAGAGATTCCCTAGCAAATGCATCGTCCAAATTCCTGTACTGACCAGTATAATGACAAAGCTGGTGCGCATGGCTCTGACCCTTGGAGACTTTAATGAGAAGTCACGAAACAGCCTAAAAGCCGAATAAACAGCTACTACTGCGATGAGTATTGAGCATACCGCCAGTATATAATTTTGGATTTCTTCCATCTTTCATTCGCACTTCCTTTATGCAGGAGAATAAGTTCGTAGATAGGAAAGTGCCCTTCTAATCCCTAATCTACTAATAGTATGTGACCCGTCTGAAAATGACAACTACCAAGTATGATAAGCAACCGTTTAATAGCCATGCTCTCATTAATACTATTATTATAAGAAAGGGTGAGAAAAATGGGCAATAGGCATTGGATAGGGTTTGACCTCTCCACCTTCTGGGAAGATTCAGATTATTTCACTAGTCCCGGACCCGTCACGGCAGAAATCATCTTGAATGCTGAGCAGCTACTAGGCTATCGACTTCCGTCCTCTTATATCGAACTAATCACTAATAAAAATGGAGGCAGTCCGCTTAATGACTGCTTCCCTACCCTCACCTCAACCTCCTGGTCTGAGGATCATATTGCGATCTCGGGAATTTGTGGCCTCGGAGGACAGTGGGGCATCGACTCGGATGATCTGGGCAGCCGCTTTATGATCGAAGAGTGGGGTTATCCCAACATTGGGATTGTGGTCTGTTCCTGTCCATCTGCAGGACATGATGCTGTGATGCTGGACTACCGGGAGTGTGGTCCGGATGGAGAACCCTGCGTCATTCATGTTGATGTTGAGGTAGATGATGAACCCCGGATTACTTTTCTGGCCCAGGATTTCGAAGCATTCATAAGAGGGCTGGTTAATCAAGAAGAGTACGACAACTCGGAAGAAACTAAGCTGCTGAAGCAGTCGGAACAGTAAACAGCCAAACATACGGCCTGTCACTCACTAGAGTGGCGAGCCGTTATTTGTTGCATGCTCCAACCACGAGCATCCATATAAAATCGCACATCAATTTCCAATCATTAGGTATAATGTAATAAATACTTATCTGAAAATGGAAAAAGAGACAGGAGGACATACATGGACAATTCTAAGGTTGATCAACTTCTTGAGGATGACTTCGTAGGGTTTTGGCCTAGATTGCTGATTGCGTTAATTGACGGGGTTATACTCATAGGCCCGATCTACCTGCTTAATCGATGGGCTACATTCCTAATGAATACTTGGCATTCGGAAATACCTATTATTATCCCTTGGCTAGTCTATATAGTCTATTATGTGTATTTAGTTTCAAGATTTGGGGGAACCCCAGGCCGTTTACTTCTGAGAACAAGAATTATCAATGCAAAAGGGAATTATCCAACGATCATTCAAGCGCTGCTCAGATACGGGTTTTATATTATAAATTCTCTTTTTGTCGTGATATCCACCTTTACTTCCCATGGGACAGACCAGATCACTGCGCTGAATTTCTTGATGACTTGTGTCTTCATCATAGATGGGCTGTTCATTATTTTTATGGTCCGTAACCAAGCGCTCCACGACAAGATGGCCGGAACCTATGTTGTTTATAAGTCGGGGCTGGAGTACGCGGAAGCCGTGCACGAGCGTTCATGAACCATCCAGATGAGTTAGTGGATTACATAAAAGCAATATACCAATAAATTGAGGTGACGGGGCATGCCCGTACGAACTAAGAAAAAAAGGATTGTATGGATGACTACCGGAGTGGTTTTGGCCTCTGCCCTTCTGTTCTATGCATTTATATTTGTGAATGATAAATCGGGTGGATTAGCAGATTGGCGGATGTCACGCGCTATGGGAGTAAACGGTATAATTCAAATTCCATTAGGCAAGACCCCTGAAGACGCAGTTCAACAGTTTCGAAATGATCCATCGATGCAAGTCATTCACCGAGAACCTGTAGACGGGGGCATTCTTCTATTCATTAAGCGATATTACCAAAAAGATGGAAACGATCTTCAAGTAGAATATGCACGAAAAACATGGCTCGGCTGGAAGTGGGGTTGGGGTGGGGGGTACGGCATCGGTGGATCTCTACAAACTAAAGCTGCTTTAAATTACATGAGCATACCTGAAATAGAAGGGATCTCAACACCTTTTCCGATAGTATTCGGAGATGTGCTTGATCCATCAATTAACAAAGTAATCGTCGAGATCAAGGGTAAGGATACAGGTAACTATGAAGCGAAATTGACAGGTCTGGACAACGAGAACAGGATTTGGTTCGTATTGCTCCCCTCAGCAGATTACACTTCTTTTGAGATCAAGGGATTTAATGCAGAAGGGAATCTCATAGCTAATAAAACAGTCAGCGATCTGCGAGATAATGGTTCGATAGACCTTAGTGATTAATATCAGATCAAAAGATAGAGGTTTGAACAATCTTCGGGAGGAAGTTCTCAAGAATGAAGAAAATCTCAATATTCCTATTTTTCATTTGTTTTATCGTAACGGCTTGCAACTCAGATACAATTGATTCACCTCGCTACGAAGGCATAAGCCTAGTGATTGGTGTTATCGGAGAGGCTCCTAAAGTTAGAGAAGAAAATGTGGACTTCAAAAAAATAGATTTTAAGCAATTAGAGGATCTTTCGCCTGACTTTGATGCCATTTTCATTATGAAGGAACATCTAACTGAAGCTGCAAATCAAGAATACGTAAGAGTATATACAAATGCAGGCCACTGGCTACTATCAATTAGGTAAGGGTTCTCAATATTGGGGTTATGGGCTATACAACGATAAAGTGAATAAATCCAATATTGCGGATGTCTACACACGAATTTTCACAACAATAGAGTCCTTGGACAAGTAATCCTGCAAAAGCTTTTATTGTTTATAACTTGCTTTTTCCCATAGTCATACCAAAGAACGCTCCATTGTCACGGTGGGCGCTCTTTGGTATGGCATTTTCTCGCTTAGCTGGCCAGACTTTAAACTTTAAAGTTAAAGCTGCAAATTCGCGATTTCATCAATCTGCGCTGCTTCTGCAGGATCGGCTGCAATCAGACGGTCATACACGACCTGATCCTGAACACTCTGTTTTTTCTTCAATGCCGCTAAGTACCAACGGGCAATTTCACGGTTTGTTGCATCTGTATAATCTTCGCTCAGGCCAAGCTTCAGTGTATCCGTCGCTTCTTGCAGTTGCCCGGAAATATATTGTATTTTACCCGCGTATAATATTACATTCGGAGCAACAGTTAGCGACCTTCCTTGCAGCTCTTTAGCAGTCAGAGTCTTCAAATATGCTAAATCAGAATTCACATGATTATATGCATCAAGGCCAGTGTTGAGATACCGCTGCTTGTTGGTATCCTCTTGATCTCCCAGTGCTGTCTGCCCCAGTCTATACGCTTGTTGTGCTCGTTCCAAAGCTTGATATCCCAGATCATAGGAGCGGCTGATTACCCCACTGTACCAATCCATTCCCCAGGGCTTCTCGCTGTTAATGAAATCTTCGTAACCATTAATAAAACCAAGCTTTAAGGTTTCAAGAGACGCCTCCTCTTGTCCTGAGAGCAGCTGTATTTTTCCTGCATTAAGTGCAATTGCAGGAGTGATAAAGAATTCGCGTCCCTGAAGCTGTTCCGGTGGAAGAGTCAACAGATACTCTATACCTTCAGTGACATGTTTATAGGATTCAAGCACCACAGTAAAATACTCCTGTTTCTTAGCCTCATCTTTTTGAGTATAAGCCTTTTGTCCAAATGAGGAAGCTCGGCTAATTAATGCATCATACCATTTAATATCCCAGATGAACTTGTCTGCATTCTCCAGATATACCTGATAAGCTTCGTCGCTCTCCCCTTTCAGGTCATAGTAACTCACCAGCTGCGACAAAAGAATCTTATTATATGGCTCATCTTCAAGTGCGCGGGTTAACACAATGTAGGATTCGTTCAAATACTGCTCATCTTGGGTTTGGTTAAATACCTTTTGATCTAGTAATGACAGGTACATCGCTGATTCCGGATGATTCGGACGCTCCTTTAATGCTTTTACTAAAGGAACTTTAATCTCTTCATAGGATTGGCTGACGTTAACCAGTTTCTTAGCTGTATAGGCATCATTGCTTGAACTAATATAGCCTAAGGAGAGATACAGCAGGAACACAGTTCCAATCCCCAGTACCGCAAAATAACTGAGACGCAGCCAGGTTGTGTTCCAACGGAGTTGCAGCGGTTTGCTCTCCATGACTACACTCATTCCGGCCAGGCCCAGAAAGACCATAATACCCATAAATGCATAACTCATATTGAAATCCAGCAGACTGTGAATAAGAATAGACATGGTAATAATAAGATAAAAGAAACCGTTAGTAAAATCGTCTTTATCCCGCTTCATGTAGCCTCGAATATATTTATAAAAAATATACAAAATAAAGCTCATGAACACGATAAAACCAAGGATTCCCACCTCAATGAGATATTGTAAAAAGAAGTTATGCACCTGACGACTCGTATATGGGTTGTTCTGATAGTGTTCATATAAGGAAGACCACCCCCCGCCTCCGGCGCCCAAAATGGGATAATCCTTGACTACCTTCAAGGCATCTTTATAAAAAGTTAAACGTTCCAGTACACTATGTTGTTTAAAGTTAATGTTCTCCAGCCGGGTCCCGATATTCGCAGGCAGTATATTCCGGGCACTCGTACCAATCAGCAGGAAAGCTAACATCCCGACCAGCACAACAGATCCGAGTGGAATCCACAACCCCGTCCATTTTCGTGACTCCGCACCGCCCAGCTTCTTCTGCAGCCAGGGTGCAGCAAAACGCTGAACAAGCCAGCCCAGTACTGCCACAACTGCCGATGCACCCAGAAGATACCCCCAGCCCTTAATTGCTGCTGAGGAGGAAAATGCCGTATTCAACTCTATTCCGAGAGTCGTTACTGGGCTTGTAATAACCACGGAGGCAATGCCGGCAATGCCGAGTTGTACAATCCACAGTATTTGCTGCGCAGGCTTCAGGAAAAGCAACAGTAGAATAAATACTACAGGCAGTAATACGAGCCCACCGCGTGATAAAGTGAGTAATAGAGAAACAATAAATGGCACTAGCATAAAACCGTGCATAAGCGTTCCATACCACTTCCGGGAGCGAACAAGCGCAAATAGTGAAGCAAATAGAAATGCCATCAGGAACGCTGCATATGTATTTGCATATTGGAAAACTGAAGTCAGACGCAGTCCGTTAGAGTCGGTCATCACGGCATCCGTATATTTGCCATTCTGAACTACAGCTGAGAACCAGCCAACCAGGCTACCTGCAAATTTCCAGCTCCCCAGCCAGTTCAATAGCCCGAAGCCTACGACTAGGTATGCAATAGTTAACACCGAAATTTGAATGACAAGATTTAGTTTCTTTTGCTTTAAGAGATAAAAGGCAATAATGAAGACTGCAACATACGTACTCTGAATAAACAGCATATTCATCGCCATATAATGCGAGACGGCGACAAACAGTGATAATGCATACGTAAGGGGCAGCAGTATTGCAGCTACACTCACCAAATCCCGTTGCTCGTCCAGCTTGAATTTCTTGTAGTAGATACCCGCGCAAATAAGTAACAACAGCCCACTTAGCAGTGCAGACATATATATTGGCTTTTCAAACTCCACCAGCTGTCCGTTGAACAATCCTACATGAAATGGGGTCCAAGCCAAAAACAATACAAAAGCAGCAACTAACGCTAACACTAGACCTGAAGTCTTTTCGACATCTCTCGACTGAACAGCTTGTTTACCGTATACTAGTTTAGGCACGTTTGATTCTCCTTTTTATGTAGTAGAACCAATATTTTACCATAAAGGTGTTTACATAGTCTTGTACTATATAATAGGGAGGTTAAAAGCATGCTTTATGTAGTTGAACACGGGCAAACCGATTTGAACAAAGAAGGAAGACTTCAAGGTAAGCTGTGTATGCTCCTAAATGAATATGGAATACAGCAAGCGGAATCATTAAGAGATCATCTAAATCGGGGCTTATTTTGAACGTATACCTGAAGATCGGAATATTCTTAGATTCTCATGCGATAATGGACAATATAAAGAATATATGTTTCAATCAACTTAGATTCACGAGATACTTGGTTAGAGATACTCACTATAAAAAAGAATGGGGGATATTATGAATCAATTCGTGTTCCAGCAACTGGAATTTATACGTCAACTAACAATCAAGGCTGTGGAGGGAACATCAGAAAGCACTCTAGATATCATTCCAGAAGGGTTTAGTAACAACTTGAGATGGAATTTGGGACATATATACGGGGTTCAAGAAAAGTTTGCCTTTCATTTTGCAGGTGAGCCTAGTGTCTTACCTGAGAACTTTATTCGATTATTTGCTAATGGTACTAAACCCGCCGATTGGAACGAGGAAACTCCAACACTTGAGGTCTTACTTGAGATGCTTGCACAGCAACCCAAACGTATTCAAGAATCTTTCTATAATCGCTTAGAAGAACCAGTGAACAATCCGTTAACAACAAGCAGTGGTTTAACATTAAGTACGATCGGAGAATTCTTAAGCTACACGCTCTATCACGAGGGAATGCATTTTAATACGATAAAACTACTAAAACGATTCGCAGGTTAATTGCTGTTACTTCGTAGAATTAGCGTGAATTAGTGCCTCTACTTCGGCCGAATTCACGCTTTTTAGGTATTTACGCAACAGACTAGAAATTCAAATGCTCCACACTATTGTAGAATTCGCAGCTCCAGACATCCTCAGCTTGGGTAATTCGGGTAATGGAGGTATTCTTCAGAAACTCACTTACATCTAATTCAGGAATTAAGCCCTTAAGGGTGCTGCGCAGAATCGCGCCATGACTAACCACCAGTATATTCGCTCCAGGATGCTTCCCGGCGATTTTTTTAATCGCTTGACTGCCTCTTAACAGACCTGCTTCAAAGCTTTCCAAGCCGAGCTCCAGACTCTTCCATTCATGACCCCAACGCTCTACCCGCTCACTCTCTATAGTTCCTTCAATTAAACCACCGTTCATTTCCCGAATCTCCGGAACCAGGCCTGTTATTTCAATGCCCAGTCTTGTGGCAATCACCTCTGCCGTTTGTCTTGCTCGCAAAAGATCACTTGAATAAATGAAATCCCACTGTTCTCCGCTAAGTCGCTCGGCAATCGCAGCTGCTTGCTGCAGTCCTTCTTCATCCAAAGAATTATCGGTATGCCCCTGAATGCGGCCTTCTTTATTCCAGTATGTGCTGCCGTGCCGAATGAGTCCCAATGTTGTCACTGTACTACCCGCCTTTGTATGTTATTAGATTGACGCCTCTTTTCATTCGGTTATATGATAGAGGCGCCTAAAGATGGAGTATATTGAAGTTTTATACATCCTAATTTACAGCTACATGCTGCTACAGGTCAAAGGAGAATACGTTTACTCATGAAAAAAATGCTAATCCTGCTCTTCCTCACTCTTATCTTGACTTTGTCTGGTTTAACCTCCGGCCAATCCGCTGCTGCGGCACTTCCCAAAAATAACGTGTACATGGATAAAAGTAATCATTCCTACATACCGCTACGTTTCCTGACTGGATTTGGAGACATACAGACTGAGTGGAATGCAGCCACAAAAGAGATTCATATCTATTCAACAGATATTTCTGTCACTCTTACTGTAGGCCAGGCCACCGCATACGTCAACGGTAAGCCTGTTACGATAAGCGAGCGGGCTTTTAGTGAGAATGGAACTACCTATGTTCCGCTGTCCCTGATCAGTCAATCATTAGGCATTACGCTCACATGGAATCCTAATAGCTCATCAATAACCCTTACAAATGGCGAGGATAACACCACCCTGCCCGTGCTTAGCGGGTCGGTCGTTAAAGCAGCCTCCCCTGCAGTGGTCAGTGCCCAAAGAACCTTCAAAGTCGGCAGCCGCAGCTTCAATGTTCAGACCGTGACGATATCCCTTCTCCATCCCAAAATCAGTCTGGATGTCGTATTGGCAGGCAATAGCGTAGGAAAGGTAGAGGCGCTGAACAGTCTGGCCAAGCGCAGCAGCGCGATCGCCGCGATCAATGGAACGTTCTTTAACGCCTATACCAAAGATAATTATAAGGCGCCTTACGGTTATATTGTCAGCGGAGGTAAAATACTGATGAAAAGCTCTGGGGACCGCCGAACTATTTTTACGATTGACAATAACAATCTTGCTGAGCTTATCCCCGGTCTGGATTTCACCAACCGTTTCGCCGCTGGTTCGATTAAGGGCGGTCTTCAGGCTGGTCCCCGCTTGTTGGTGAATGGCCAGGTAGCGCTAAATGTCGCTGCTGAAGGCTTCAAGGATGCCAAGATTCTAACAGGGGGCGGTGCTCGCAGCGCCCTGGGTCTGACGCGTGACCACAAACTGATTCTCCTGACCTCAGGTGGAGCCACCATCCCCCAGCTAGCGGCAATTATGCAGCAGGCGGGTGCCTATCAGGCCATGAATCTCGATGGCGGCGCATCAAGTGGACTCTACTATAACGGAAAGTATTTGACAGCTCCCGGACGCCTCATCAGCAATGCAATTGTCATTAAGGAGTGATCACATGGAGACAATTCTGATCGTTGAGGATGACGCCAAGCTTGCAGGGCTGCTCAGCGTTTATCTCTCTAAATATGACTTCAACACCATTCGGGTGGAGGATTTCAATGCCGTGCTGGCGACCTTTAAAGAATGCTCTGCTGACCTGGTATTGCTGGATGTGAACCTGCCCCGATATGACGGCTTTTATTGGTGCCGCCAGATTCGCAAGACCTCAATTTGTCCAATTCTGTTTATTTCGGCAAGAGACAGCGGAATGGATCAGGTAATGGCTCTTGAGAACGGCGGTGATGATTATATCACCAAACCTTTTCATTACGAGGTCGTCCTGGCCAAAATCCGCAGCCATCTGCGCAGAGCGTACGGCTCTTACGCACAGACCCAGGAAGAACGCAAGATCCATTCGGGAGGCTTGACCCTCTATCCCGAACGGTATGTTATCCAATTTGGCGGGCAATCCGCCGAACTAACACAGAAAGAAGCCATTCTGCTGGAGGCACTGCTGCTGAAGGAAGGACGAGTAGTCACTCGTGAGCGGCTGCTGGATCTCATGTGGGAGGACCAGCATTTCATTGATGACAATACTTTAAACGTCTATATAACCCGTGTTCGCAAGAAACTCAAGGATCTCGGCCTTGAAGACCTTGTGGAAACAGTAAGAGGCGCTGGCTACCGACTGAATATTTCCAGCGAAGCGCTATGAAGCTGTTCTGGAAGGACCAGATTCCGCTGCTGCTCTTTTACCTACTCCAAATGCTGCTTGTTCCGGTACTGTATTGGCTAGCCGGTGAACATAGACCGATCGCAATCGTGCTCTACGGAATGGCGCTGAGCAGTGTAATTCTGTTATTGTATCTTGGATTCAGATACATTCAGTATTACAGACTGTTCGCCAAATTAAGTTCGACAGTTCCTATGGCCGAATATCATTCCAGTCCGCTCGGGGATGCTCCGCTGCCCGAAGCCGTTTATGAACATCTGCAGATCATAGAGCGTAAATATCAGGAACAGTTAAATGTGCATGTCAGCCGAATGGATCAGCATATTGTGTTCATCAACCGTTGGGTTCATCAGATGAAGACTCCCCTCTCTGTCATTCAGCTTACGCTTCCGGAACTTGAGGACGAAGTCGCCAGCAGTATTCAGGAGGAGCTGGAGCGACTGCGCAAAGGGCTGGAAATGGTCATATATACGTCACGGCTTGATCGGTTTGAGGACGATTTTCAGGTGGAGGTCCTCCTTCTACGCAAAGCGGTGAGCGAAGCCGTCTCGGAGAATCGGCGGTTGTTCATTCGCCGGGGCGTGCAGGTAGATATACAGGTCGACGCCGACATTTCCGTCTATAGTGATGCTAAATGGCTGAGATTCATGCTGACCCAAATCCTGACCAATGCTGTGAATTATACCTCTGGCACTGGCAAAACAGTTACAGTCTCCAGCACGCAGATTGGAACAGATACCGTTCTGAACATTACAGATCAAGGTATCGGCATCTCTCCCGAGGATCTGCGTCGGGTCTTCAATCCATATTTCACCGGCGAGCGCGGACGGCAATATCACGAATCGACCGGGATGGGTCTGTATCTGGTTCACGAGATCTGCAACCGACTCGGACATACGGTGGAACTGCACTCACGGCCTGGTGAAGGAACTACCGTTCGACTTACTTTTAGGCGGCACATCTAGTGCTGGCAGCACACCTGAACGCAGATAGAAATAAGCAGACATGAGGTCAACCAGAGATACTGGTTGGCCTTTTTCATATGGGTGAAGTTGCAGGAAGGGGTTATTTCCCACGGTAGAATAAGGAAGCTAACCGCTGGGGATAATACAGCCACAGTTACCAATAAAAAACAGCAGCAAGGAGGATAAGCATGAAGAAGAAGCAACAGGCTGAACGTAAAAAAGAATCAGATCCTGAAGAAAAATCCATACCTGCGCCACTTCAACTTAATGCTTCATTGGAAGCCAATCTGCAGGAAATTAGCAAACGTATCGGCCAAAGCTCTGATGTTGTATTCAGACGGTTCACTAATGAATCTTTAAGCTCTCTCTCCTTAGCCTTTATTTATATTGATGGCTTAGTCAATTCCGAAATAATAAACCGCAACCTTTTGCAGCCACTCATGGAGACCTTCACTTTGAAGAGCGACTCCATCGCTACGGAAGCAGCTTTTAGCATGATTAAAGATCAGATGCTGCCCGTCGGAGGGGTGAAGGAAGGCCAGACTGTGGAAAGTTTGCTCGGTCTGTTGTTTGAGGGTTATACACTCATCCTGTTTGACGGAATTCAGAGAGCACTTGCTGCCGACACTGCTGGCTGGGAAAAGAGAAGCATTAACGAACCGACTTCTCAGGGGGTCATCCGCGGACCCAAGGAAGGCTTCACCGAAAGCATGCGGACAGGCACCTCTATGTTGCGCCGCAGACTGAAAACCTCCGATCTGCGGATCGAAGAATATAAGATCGGGCAACGGACCCAGACCGGCATAGCCCTCGTTTATCTGAATGGACTTGCGAGTGAATCCGTACTTGCAGAAATTCGCCGTCGGCTGAATTCCATCAATACCGATAGTATTCTAGAGAGTAATTACATCGAGGAATTTATTCAAGACGGCGGACTAACCCCCTTTCCTACCATGCAAAATACGGAGCGACCAGATGCGATAGCAGGCGGCATTCTCGAAGGTCAGGTTGGTATTATTATTGACGGAACTCCTTTTGCCTTACTCGCCCCCTCTACCTTCTTCAATTTTTTTCAATCCAGTGAAGACTACTATCAGCGTTATGATATTTCTTCCTTTTTACGTTTGATCCGCTATTCCGCTTTCTTTGTATCTATGCTACTTCCTGCATTATATATTGCCGTAACTACGTTTCATCAAGAAATGCTACCGACAACACTGCTGATTAGCCTAGCTGCCCAGCGCGAAGGTGTCCCTCTACCCGCACTGGCAGAGGCACTGCTGATGGAGCTAACCTTCGATGTGCTGCGGGAGGCCGGAGTGCGCATGCCCCGGACCATTGGTCCGGCGATTTCCATCGTTGGGGCACTCGTGCTAGGACAAGCAGCTGTCCAGGCAGGACTCGTCTCAGCGGCAATGGTTATTGTTGTTTCTTTCACAGCCATCTCCAACTTTGTCATTCCATCGCTGGCTATCGCCAATTCGATTCGTCTCATCCGCTTTGCAATGATGCTGATTGCCGCCTCTCT
The DNA here is from genome assembly GCF_009664975.1 of Paenibacillus monticola. Classification (GTDB taxonomy): domain Bacteria; phylum Bacillota; class Bacilli; order Paenibacillales; family Paenibacillaceae; genus Paenibacillus_AQ; species Paenibacillus_AQ monticola. The sequence goes on along the minus strand of NZ_WJXB01000001.1, from coordinate 334,770 downwards.
GGGTTTATTCGGAATTATGTCCTCCCTGATTGTGCTGCTCATTCATATGGCAGGACTGCGCTCATTCGGAGTGCCGTACCTATCTCCAATGGCTCCCATGACTCCAAGGTATCTCAAGGATATTTTCATTCGTGTCCCTCTATGGGATATGACTACCCGGCCAATGACTAATCTCGGTAAGGAAACACGAAGACAAGCTTCCAATCAGAAACCGAAACCTCAGGAAGATCAGCAACAACAACAGAACCAACAAGGAGGTAACTCATCTTGAATGGAAAAATCGGCACTTCACAGGCTGCCATGCTGGTTGTGACTACTATCCTACCTACGGCAATCGTCGTTCTTCCCGAGATTATTGGCACCTATGCTGAACAGGATTCACCGCTCGCCATTATGATGGCCACCCTGCTCGGAGTTGGCATTGCTGCATTAATTGGGACAATTATCCGCTACAATAACGGTGTGCCTTTTCTGGATTGGATTGGCGCGCGAAGCTCACCCCTGCTGGCTACCCTGCTCGGCCTGCTGCTGCTGCAGTTTTATTTAGATACCTCAGCAACTATTTTGCGGGAATTTGTAAATTTCGTTAAGGATACCGTGCTCCTGAATACTCCGATAACTGTAATGACTACGCTTATTCTCGTGATTACGATCTATATGGTGAGACAGGGCATCGAGTGTATCGCCAGAGTAAATAGTCTTGTAATTCTCCTATTCCTGTTCTTTATCCCGCTATATACGTTCGGATTAGCAGGGGAGATGAATGTTCACCGTTTACTACCCATATTTGACCATTCCCTATCTACAATAACTCTTGCCAGCTTAACGCCTACTTCCTGGATGTCAGAGGTTGCCATCCTGTTATTTCTCGCCCCTTATCTGAAATCCCCACAGAAAGCTCGCCTCATTGGATACATGGGCCTGTTATTCGTTTTTCTGATGATGATGTTCTCGATGATTACAACCATGATGGTTTTTGGACCTCAATATCTCAAGCTTACGGCCTATCCTGGATTCTCCACTGTAGGTATTATTCAGATCGGCAGATTTGTTGAGAATCTGGATATCCTGTTCATATCCTATTGGGTACTAGCTATTTACCTCAAGTTCTCCATCTTTCTGTTTGCTACCGTAGAATGCTTTAAACAAACCTTCCGAGTGAAGAGCAGCAGACCGTTTATTGGGGCACTGGGGCTCGTGATCGCCCTGGAATGCCTGTTTACCTGGAGTGACCCTGCCAAATTGAATATATACAATAAGGAAGGGCGTTTTCTGGTGTTTATACTCTTTAATGTATTGCTCCCACTGGCAGTCTTATTGCTAACCGGGCTCCATCAGGCCAAAAACAAGAGAAAGGGATGCGAAACATGAAGGAACAAAAGCACTGTATACATAAGCTGCGCTGCTTGCTCCTCCTCCCGCTGTTAAGCACTCTATTAAGCGGCTGCTGGGATGATCGTGAGCTTAGCGAGCTGGGTATTGCCTCTGGATCTGCCTATGATTGGGAAGATAATCAGTGGAAAGCTACCTACCAGATCATTAACCCTTCATCCGGTGCCAGTGGCATGGGTGGTGGCGGTGGTGGCAGCAGTAGCTCGCCGCCTTTTCTGACATTTGCGGTTAAGGGAAAAACGATTATAGAGGCTATCCAAAGAACCAATCTGACCAGTGTACGTGAATTATTCACCTCCCATTCACGAATCAGCATCCTCGGCGAATCTGTAGCCCGCAGGGGAGTTAATCAAATCATCGATCTTTTTCTGCGGAAGCAGGATGCCAGAGATACCGTTTACGTATTTATTGCCAAAGGCAATGCTGGCAGAATTCTGGACCAGCTGATGCAGTTGACCAAGAATCAGGGCGCCGGTATTCAGCTGATGATCGAACAAGAATCCAAGCTGCTCTCCTATTATCCGAGCGTGCGCATGTTTGAATTGGCTATGGCCTTGTCCTCTGAATCCGGAAGTGCGGTAATTCCAGAAATTCGACTGACTGGCAAGGACATCATGGATGAGACGAGTGAAACCGGTCGTACGGATCTTCCATCCCGGCTGGTTCTCGGGAGACTTGCTGTGCTAAAAGGCGAGAAGATGGTAGGCTGGTTATCGCAAAAGCAAGCATTCGGTTTAACTTTTATAACCAGTAAGATAAAGATGGCTAATATATCCTTTGCTACGCATCCCCAAACCAGCGATAAGATCGACGGCTCTTTTATACTACAGAAATCAGCAACTACCGTTCATCCTATATGGGCGAAGGATCATTTCATCATGGATGTGAATATCAAAGGCAGTGGTGTAATCACGGAGATCGGAAGCGCTATGGATCTGAATGACCGGGCTTCGATATCACAGATGGAAAAGTCCATCGAAAATCACGTGTTGGAACTCATAGAAAATTCTTGGCAGACCGTTAAGCAGCTCAATGCTGACGTCACAGGCTTTGCGGTGAAGATCCATCGCAGTGACCGTAAACGGTGGAAGCAAATTAAGAAAGATAAAAGCTGGGATACTGTATTCCAGCAGATAGAAATTCGCCCCCACGTATCTATCAAGATTGAACGAATGGGCCTCAGCAATAAATCCTTTAAGTCTATAGAGCAGGACTAAAGGAGCCTTATATGAAAATAACGGTAATTCTTATACTCTACGGCCTCGCCTTTTATTGGGGCTATCGAAAATTAGAGGGGAAACAACGTAATCTACATCGACTATGGTACGGGTGTATTTTGGCCTGGTGTGCTTATGTGCATCTATCCGGAATTACAGGGACACCTCATGTTAGCATTTCCAGTCTCTATACGGCTTACTTTCAACCCGCAACAGAAGTGATTATCCGATGGTTAGGAGGTTGATTTCGCTGATGAAAAAAAAGGAACAAGTATCCGGTCTGCAAATTGTGTTCATGATCATGCTCTTTGAGATCGGCAGCACCCCCCTGTTTCTGCTTGGCGGCAAGGCCAAACAGGATTCGTGGCTGGCGATGAGCTTCGGCTCGGCTGCCGGCTTCATTCTGCTGCTGCTGCTGTTGTGGATTCAGTCTCGCTCACCCAAGCAAGACTTGATGGGCATGCTTACATTCCATTTTGGACGTATCGCCGGGTCCCTCATCGGTGGGATCTATTGTCTGTATTTTGCTTACCAATCGATGCGTAATGTGCGCGATTTGGGCGAACTGACATCATTGACCCTATTACCTCTGACTCCGATGTCTCTCACCATGTTGATTTTTGTATTAACTGCACTTTATGCCATATGGAAAGGTACTGAAGTCATCTTCCGTCTGCCCGAGGTCTTGCTGCCGCTCGTGTTGTTCTTTTACTTCATTATTATTCTGCTGCTGGGTATCATGGGCTCACTGGATTTCACTCGACTAATGCCTGTCTTCGAAAGCGATCTGAAGACGATCATCAAGACCGCTCTTCCAGATATTGTTTCTTTTCCCTTTGGTCAAATGATTGTATTCCTGATGTTATGGACATTGTGGGAAAAACCTGGTGTTCCAGTCAAAAATTCACTTGCTGCCTACACACTTATCAGTATATTTCTGATCTTTATGAATGCACTGAATGTAGCTGTACTCGGTCCAGCAGTAGCAGGAATAAGCCAACTGCCTTTTTTAAAAGTGGTACGCACCTTGTCTCATTTGAAATTTATTGAACGTCTCGATATCTTGGTCACCATTCAGCTCTTCATTGGGCTGTTGATCAAGATGATGCTCTTCTACTTTTGTGCTGTAAAGGGACTTACAAGCCTGACTAACAAACCGACAAAGTGGTGGGTTTTTCCGGTAGGAGCGCTGATTTATGCCGCTTCCTTTATAGAGAGAGACTATACACAGCATATTGCGTTCGGCCTCGGACCCAGCCTGAAGATTGACCCCATCTTCCAAGTCGCCATTCCCCTGCTGCTGGCGCTATCCATTCTGATACGTGGCCATAAGAAAGCCAACTCTACTACACGTACATGATATCTTTGAACCCGCTGATAAATATGCTCTGTACAACAACGCCCCGGCTTCTTCTTGCGGGGCGTTGTTGTATTGACACGAACATAACCTTAAAGCTCCTGTAAGGAAACGTTAAGGCAAATACATAGCACTGAGCACTACTTTTCTTGTAGATTATAAACAAGACATTGTCCCTGCGCAGAAGAAGGACGAAATAACTTTTATGGAAGGAAATTATACAATGAGCATATTAGAGGTCAAAGCACTCAACAAGGTATACCCGGGCAAAATAATAACCCAAGCCCTCACCGATATTCATCTCAGCATTGAGGCCGGAGAATTTGTTGGCATCATGGGACCTTCAGGCAGCGGCAAAACCACATTACTCAACATGGTATCCACCATCGATCAACCCTCTTCAGGTGAGGTGAAGATTAATGGCAACAATCCCTTTCTTCTGAGTAAGAAAGATTTAGCCCATTTTCGCCGCCGACAGCTCGGCTTTGTCTTTCAGGACTTTAATCTGCTGGAGACCTTAACTATAGCTGAAAATATTGTTCTGCCACTGACACTGGACAACCGCAAGTTGGCTGAAATGGAGTCCCTGCTGCAAAAAGTCGCCGAACGCCTCAATATTACGGATATTCTAGCTAAACGAACCTATGAAATCTCCGGTGGGCAGCGGCAGCGGACAGCCATCGCCCGGGCGATTATATCTGCGCCTGCAATGATTCTAGCCGATGAGCCGACCGGATCTCTCGATTCTAATTCCTCACGAACGGTGATGGAATCACTGGAGGATATCAATCGCAGCGAGAGAACTACACTCCTGCTCGTTACGCATGATCCGCTGGCGGCGAGCTACTGCAACCGGATTGTCTTCATTAAGGATGGCAAGCTGGCGGCCGAGATTCACCGGGGAGATAATCGCCAGGCGTTCTTTCAGAAGATTATTGACACACTTTCATTCTGGGGAGGGAATAGTCATGAGCTTTCCTCAATTCGCGTTTAATAATGTCCGCCGCAATGCGCGGGCTTATATTGCCTATTTCCTAAGCAGCGCCTTCATGGTTATGGTCTTCTTTGCCTATTCGGTATTCATCTATCATCCGGAAATCGCAAATAACGATATGGGACCACGAGCAGCAACAAGCATGCAGGTAGCAGCCTATATTGTATATGTATTTGCCTTTTTCTTCGTGCTCTATTCAATCAGTTCGTTTCTGAAATCCCGCAATTTAGAATTTGGTATCCTGTCTATTCTGGGGGCTCGTCCGGGCCAGATTAATAAGCTGGTATTCCTGGAAAATATGCTGATCGGTATCTCCGCAATTGTTACGGGTATTGCCGGCGGCATGCTGCTCTCCAAACTATTTCTGCTGCTCAGCACCCGAACGATCGGGATTGAGGATTTGCCCTTCTACTGGCCCATAAAGGCTATGTTGGTTACTTCTATTTCGTTCCTGGCCCTGTTTCTCGTGATCTCTATCTTCACTCTATTATTTATCCGAAAAAATAAGGTGCTTGAGCTGTTGCAAGGAAATGCCAAGCCTAAAAAACAACCGAAGGCCTCCATTCTTCTTTCTCTATTCGGTGCTGTACTGTTGGCCGTCGGATACTTTGCCATTCGCGTGGAGCTAACGCCCCAAAGTATTATTATTGCAGCTGTGACGGGTATCGCTGGAACTTATTTTTTCTACTCCCAATTGTCCGTCCTCTTCATCCGCCTGCTTCAGCGAAACCGGCGAACCACCTGGCGCGGCACTCGGCTGCTCTGGGTTTCGGAGATGAGCTACAAGCTGCGGGATAACTCGCGCATGCTGTTTCTAATTACTGTAGTTACTGCCTTGGCGAGTATGGGCGCAGGCGTTGTGTTGTCGATCAACCAGGCTGGGAGAGAACTGTATACGAATAATCCATTTGCGATTACCAATACCTATTATGATACTTCTTCGGTAGAACCTGACCGCAGTGTAATCTACCACGAGCTAGACGCAGCAGGGGTAGATTACACAGAGACGAGAATCGATACATTATCCGGTTCAGCACTGGCTGGCGGAGATCAGAGCAACTATCTGCCGCTGATGAGCCTGCCGCAATATAACCAATTAGCCCCTCTTCTCGGGCTTCCTGCCGGAAATACATTGGGCTTAAATGAGGCTATTCTTATCTTAACGAAGGAGAATAAGTCCTCTGATTATATTCAGAACCATATGATTACCTTAAAGGAACAACCCGCCGTGTCACTTGCTGTCAAGAAGAATATCAGAACAGACTCTTTAGGTTTCCAGTCCGCAACCGCACTGTTAATCGTTCCGGAACAGTGGATGGAAACGCTCAGAGTAGCCAAATCAGCTGAATTAGGGCATGAGGTTCAGCCTGCAGTTCAGTATCTATATGATGTTCCGGCGTGGAATACCGGCTCGCTACCTACACCATCCAGCCCGGAATCGATCGCTGGAGCCAAGCTGAGCAAATGGAATGATGACATGAGTGGTAACAGCGGAGATGATTTCTATCTGGAATCACGTGCCAATAATTATATACTTCTCAAGCAGAGCACAGCTATGCTCAGCTTCGTCAGTATCTTTGTCGCGCTGATCTTCTCCGTCTCCTCAGCAAGTTTCCTATACTTTAAGCTGAACAGTGAGCTGGCAACAGACATCCGCATGTACCGTGCTCTATCCAAAATCGGACTCAGTACAAGTGAAATGTCAGCGGCAGCAACCAAACAGATTGCGATTCTGTTCTATATCCCCATTGTCGTATCCGCTATTCAGAGTCTTGTGGTCATCAGCCCTATTCTAACTGAAGCAGGTATCAAAAATATTATTGAGCCCGTTCTGATTACCTTTGCCGCTTATCTGATCCTGCAGAGCCTGTTCTTCCTCATCGCTAAATCGCGTTATATCAGTAGTCTTAAGAAAATGATGGTATAGAAGATTTGTAGGACACCCTATTGGCGATTAGGAGACTATAGCGGTAAACTGGCTATAGTTATGCAGCCTTTAGGGGAGGGTCAGGACGATGTCCAAAGCTGATCATATGTTATCTATTCTCTGGATGCTGAAGCAGCGGAGAAGAACTGCGCGGGAACTGGCGGAGAAGCTTGAAACCAGCGTTCGCTCGGTATACCGTTATATTGACGCGTTATGTGCCAGCGGTGTGCCCATCATTGCCGATGCCGGAGCAGGCGGTGGTTACAGCCTACCTGAGCATTTTACCGAATCGCCTCTATTCTTCGACTCTGAGGAGCAGCGGGCGCTTGTGCAAGCTTCCGCTTTCGCACGCGGGACCGGATATCCTTATGTCGAAGCCCTTGATCGGGCAATTGCCAAGCTAAAACGCTATAGTAACAGCGGTCAATTAGAGCATATGGAGCGGCACGAGAACGGTATTGAAGCTCTGTATTCTCCTTCTGTTCCTCTGGAACATCTACTCGGAGAGCTGGAGGTAGCTGCTGCGAATGGATACACACTAGAAATGGAATACCGTAAGGGGAATGGGGAAGCCTTATCCTCACGATCCATTGATGCTTATGGACTTGTGCTATGGAAAGGACAATGGTACACCGTGGCTTATTGCCATCAGCGACAGGAGATCCGCAGCTTTCGGGTAGACCGTATTGCCGGATTGCTGCGGACTGGAACCTCCTTTGCCCGTCCAGCCGGTTTCTCGGCGCGTGATTTTCTGCTGCAGGGTATCCTACCTGGTCAGGATAAACAAGAGAAGCTAGTCACGGTCATCATAGAGTCGGGCGAAGGTGTCCTTAATGATCTGTGCAGCCATTGGTTGTTTGGGCATACTTTAGTGCAGCGTTTAGAAGGACAAGCCCATTTCAGGGTTGATGCAACCTCTTTATACACCTATGTTCCATATTTTTTGCTGCCTTATGGCAAGGTGCTGCACATTCTGGAGCCTCTGGCATTGAAGCAGCGAATGGCGGTTATTGCCGCTGAATTGGCCACTCATTACCAAACTTAAATTTAGTTTTTGGATCACTGACCGTAGTTGTCAGTGATCCTTTTGTATAGTGGAGCTAGGACTAAGGCAAAAATGAAAGTATTCCACAAGGAGGAACAAATAATGAAGGAACTAAAATATGAATTCTATATTGGCGGAACACCCGAACAGGTCTGGGCGGCTCTAGTCACCCCAGAGAGCACGAAGCAGATTTATTACGGAAGTGTCATCCGTTCCAGTTATAAGGAAGGAGATCCTTTGGAGTATATTGGACCTGGCGCTGAGGGTGCAGAAACCGTTCATGTATACGGTACAGTGCTGGAACACACGCCGAACAAGGCTTTGCGTTTTACACATAAGGTAGGACCCTCCTATCTTAAAGGCGGACGAGCCTTTGAATCGCGTATTTCCTGGTTACTGGAGCCGGTGGGCGGCTGTACAAAGCTGACACTCATTCATGACGAATGGGATTCAGCGGACCCCTCCTATGCAGCTAGTGACAGTGCATGGTGGCAAATCCTGAGCAATACAAAGACCTTGGTGGAGACCGGCCGAACACTTGATTTCGGAAGCTGGGAGTAAGACTGCAACAGAATTCTAACCCTTCCCCTGTTTTAGGACGCAGCACAGCTGCTGTTCTGGCAGGGTTCTTTTTTTGCCATTTTACTAGAACAATAATTCAAAATACAGAATTTGTTTCCCTAGTGAAACATTTTTGTTGCAAGGACAAATTTATTCACATATACTAATATTGTGGTAGAAAACAAAAGTATATCCGAGATGCAACATATAAGTGACAACTGACAACCCATATGCGATTGCCTAAAACCTAGAAAGAAAGAAGGAGATGTTATGACAGCAACAGTAATCCCCATTCCATTGTCTGAAGCCTTAAACGGCAGCAGGCTGCGTATTAGTGGCATTGAAGTGCAGGGTGTGCTGAGAAGAAGATTGCTTGACCTCGGATTTGTAGTCGGCAATGCTGTAGAGGTACTGCGGCGCAGCCCGCTTGGTGACCCTACAGCCTTTCGGGTAAGCAACACTACTATTGCCTTACGAAGAGAAGAAAGCTCATTGATTTACGGGGAACTGATCGGAGGTGCTGAGACATGAGCCAATATACCGTCGCTTTTGCGGGCAATCCCAATACAGGCAAAAGTACACTGTTCAATCTGCTGACCGGCATGCGCCAGCATACGGGAAACTGGGCTGGCAAGACTGTCATTAGCGCCGAGGGAGAGTTTACTCACAAAGACCATCAATACCTCGCAGTTGATCTCCCCGGTACGTACTCGCTGTATTCCAACTCGGCTGATGAAGAGGCGGCCAGAGATTACATCATTTTTGAACAGCCAGACGTTACCCTTGTGGTGCTCGATGCTACTTCGCTGGAGCGCAATCTTAATCTTGCCCTGCAAGTGTTGGAGATTACAGGGCGGACTGTGATCTGCATCAACCTGATTGATGAGGCCCGCCGACTTGGCATCGACATCAACCTGAAGAAGATTTCGAAGCGGCTTGGTGTCCCTGTAGTAGCCATATCCGCACGCAATAAAATCGGCATTGAAGCGTTATTGGATCAGGTGGAACTTGTCGCGACAAGTGTCGTCACTGCACCGCCGCTGCGGATCACTTACAACGATGAAATTGAGCGGGGAATTGCAGAGCTTACACCAATGGTAGAGCAAACGATCGGCTCCATGTATCCAGCCCGCTGGATTGCACTACGCCTGCTGGACGGTGATGACAGCCTGCTGACCTCACTCAAAGCAAATATGAACAGCAAGGGCAAAGCTCTTCCTGGGACAAAGGAGGTTCTGGGCCATGGAGTCACCGCATGTCACTAAGGGGATGGACACTCTTGATTCCCTGCTCGCTAGAGCCAAGAAACTAGCTGACGGAGGGGCCATACGCGATGAGATTGTCGGCGGCATTTATGGAGTATCCTCAGGCATCTGTGCGGATGCCATCACCTACCAAGATAAGAAGCGGCTGAACAGTACTTATAAGCTCGACAATATTGTCACCTCCAAAATATGGGGTTTCCCCATTATGCTCGCCATCCTTGGGGTCGTGTTCTGGATTACGATTGCTGGCGCCAATTATCCTTCGGGCTGGCTCGCTTCCTTCTTCGGCTTCATTGAAGGTTACTTGACTACCGGCTTTCAAGCCGTCCATGCTCCGGATTGGCTACACGGTGTACTTGTTCTGGGATTGTACAGAGGGACTGCGTGGGTAATCAGCGTAATGCTGCCGCCGATGATGATATTTTTCCCCGTATTCGCACTGCTGGAGAATTTCGGTTATTTGCCCCGCGTTGCTTTTAATATGGACCGGTTATTCAAAAAATCCGGTGGTCATGGCAAGCAGGCATTGACCATGTCGATGGGCTTTGGCTGCAACGCTGCTGCTATCCTCTCGACACGTATTATCGAATCGCCACGTGAGCGGATGCTCGCTATTCTAACCAATAATTTTGTGCCCTGCAACGGTCGTTGGCCGACGCTGATCCTGCTGGCCTCACTATTCATGTCAGGAGCAGCAGCAACAGGGACAATGCGTACGCTAACAACGGCCTCCGTATTGATGGGAATGGTACTGATCGGTATTATCGTAACCTTATCCGTATCCTGGGTGATGTCCAAAACAGCTCTGCGCGGCGTTCCCACGCATTACACATTAGAGCTCCCGCCGTACCGCCGCCCACAAATTTGGAAGACCATACTCATCTCCTCCAAGGAGAAATCCCTGAACGTCCTCACCCGGGCCATTGTCGTTGCGGCTCCAGCAGGAATTATCACCTGGATACTTGGCAACATCTTTGTTGGCGGAGAAAGTGTTCTAAACCATATGGCTGCCTTCTTCGATCCTTTCGCCCACTTGCTGGGCATGGATGGCTTTATTATTATGGCTTTTATCCTCGGACTGCCGGCCAATGAGATCGTATTGCCAATTCTGCTCATGGGCTATATGTCCTCCGGATCTCTGGTTGATGTCGACAGCCTTGGCAGCATCAAGGATATCTTCCTGGAGCACGGCTGGACGTGGTTAACCGCGCTTAATATGATGTTGTTCTCCTTGCTTCACTACCCATGCGGTACAACGCTCGTGAACATTTACAAAGAAACCAAAAGCATGAAGTGGGCGGTACTCTCAGCCGTCATTCCGCTAGGCATCGCCTTGGTTGTTACCTTTGCCGTCGCCCAGCTTGCCCAGTTGTTCGGGTGGGTATAATCCATCCCCCCCTTTAAGTACTCCTGATTGCAGTTTAGAAGCACTGATTTTGACATTGAGCCCAAAAAAACCACGGTTTTATGAAACCGTGGTTTTCGCCTGTTCGATATAGATGCAATTGGTGAACGCGAGCAGCCCTTCTTGGCCGTTCATAGAGCCGTACAGCTCCGCGCGAAGCCATAGCTCATCCGTCAGATCGAGACAAGCCTCGACGATAGTCGATCCGGCCACAATCTTCCATTCGGCCACTATCCCTTTGCTGCCGACCAAACACAAGGAAAGCTTCTGTTGTACGATTGTCCATTGCCGCTTTCGCACCCCAAAGTCAGCTTCTATAGTTATGGATAGTGTATTGCCATTGGAGGAATGGATCACTGCGGTGTCGCCTAACCGATAAGTTTGCCCCGTTTCCGTTCTGCTCAGCTGTTCCGTGGCACTAAGTGTCAATAGCGGTCCCAGTGTGACTGAAGCCGCCCCGTGGCGGATTGCTTTCAGTAGCCGCTGTTCGGCTGTTCCTCCTGAATCATGTTCAGAAGCCCGATCGTCCAAGCCTAACCCCAAATAAGTGACCGAAATCGTGGTTTCCCCAGATACCTGTGAGTGATGCCAGTCCCTACCGCTGAGCGCCGTGATACGGATACCCAGATTCAGCAGTTCAGTCCAGTACTCGAAGGCACGTCGATTGTATGATTTCATGTTGGGGGATGTCCCGTTCCACACTTCAATATAGTCAAGTAGCTGCCATTTACCGATGGCGAACTCCCAGAAACAGCCGGTGCAGATCGGACTGCCGATGCGAAAAGGATGCGCTATACCTGCTATCCCTCCTGATTCATGTATATCGGTTAGCCCCTTTCCGATATCATCAGCGCCGATCAATCGCCAATCCGCTGTCTGCTGCACATTCGCACCTAGGGTCAGCATATGTCCGTAGAAGGTTGTCCACTCCATCCCTGGCAGGATGGAAATCCCCTGCTCTATTACCACCGTTTCCTTGCCGATCAGACCGCTAACCGTGTTATGATCCGTCAATGCAATCCAGTCAAACTCCAGTTCACGAGCGGCTTCCGCCATTTCGCTAAGGGTATGTGTGGCGTCGCTATGAATCGTATGCGTGTGCAGCTCACACGCCAACCAATCGATAGTCATACGCCCGCCCGCCTTTCTTCTTCTGACTGTACCTGTAGGTGAAATTGACAGGTATCCGTGACAATTTCATGCAGGCTGATCGTCAATTCCCATAGCCCTGAAGGCAGAGGGCCGGCCAGAAAACCTGGCGTAGCCTCCGACTCCGCCAGGAATATTTTCTGTTCCGGTGACGGTCGGTGGGCGGCCCCACGAAATCCGGCGGGATCATCCAGCGAGACGGTCAGCAGATTGTGCAGCAGACCATAATCGGGATTACCATAAGCCGCCATGCGACTATCCGCTTCCACATACCGCTCTACAGCGCTGACGACAAGCTCATTGATCCTCGTCATATCCTCCAGCTTTTTTGGAGAATAGGCGAAGGTGATTACCAGCTTGCTTATCCCCTGCGGGAGCGCAAAGCGATGAACAAGATGGACATGCCTGTCCGCAGGTATTATCGTGGAACGGATATCCAGCAGCGTTTTATACATATGCGCCCGCTTTCCACAGGACTGCTGCAGGTGTGCTAACAGTCAGCCTGACCACAACCTCATCCTCTACAGCCTCTCCGGGTGTAAACTGCTCATCCAGATAGAAAAATTTCAGCCCTTCGACTATGATTGTGTCCGCTCCTCCCGGAAGAAGGGTGACACTAATTTCCTCGAGCTCTTCTAGTGAACTTCCCTGCGGCATTTTAACAGTCGTTGCGAAATGGTTATACGGTCCGTCATATGCTGACCGGTGGATTCCGAACCGTAAATCATTGAAGCTGCTGGAATACCAGCGGTCATCCCCAAACCGTTTAACTCTAATATCGATGGAAGTCCTGCGGGCTTCATCATCTTTCACTTCATGCGTTGAGGTTTGAATGTATAAATAATGTCTTGGGTCCGTGAACTGCATCGTATCAGGATCACAGGGATTCTCCCACGTTTCCTGGCGCATAAGCTCCCAGGCCATCATCCGATAAGTGAACGGATGAGCATCCATGGCACGTTCCCGCGGTTCACGTTCCGGATGCCAATGGTAACTTGGAGGCAGCAGGAAGCGGTAGGACGAAGACGTAACGTCGCTCACGTTCCCATTATCTGTAGCGGCCTGCAGCACCGGATGACCACCGAGAGCATAATGACCAGCAAAATCTGTTGTTTCATGATGAGGTCCTTGAAACACCGCTGCTAACACTTCACCTTGATGGTCAAGGGTCACGCGATACGTCCACTCAATGTCGGTCAACCGCCCCCACTTGCTCATAAGCAGTGGTGCCGGAGTTCCGGCATCCTCATGACTGTACATAATATGATATTCCAGGATGACCCCCGACAAAGACGTCTCCGTAGTGTACATCATGAGCAGCGGCGTATCTGTGAATCGGCTCTCAAAGGCATGCGTCAGATTCCGCCCGTATAGCACCGGAGCATGGCGGTAGATTAACGCCAACGGAGAATCCTCAGTTATAACTGCAATTAGTAGTTCCTTCAGGGAGGCCTGCCGTACAAGCGGTGAAGAATCACAGCTGAATGCGAACTTCAGTTGATGCTCACCCGCCTCCAGCCATCCGAGAAGTCGTGTATATTGGAACGGCTGATTTCCATAAAATAAGATAAGACTCTGATTGTAGGACTCGTCCAATTCAATCACTACAAGGGATGATTCCTTATCCTGAACACTCCAATGGCTCTCGGAGCTTGCCAGCAGCGTGATCTCTGCGTAACCGGACCTATCCATCTGAAACGTACAGTTCCAATCTTTGCCTTCACTGAGCAGTTCCCACTCAGGAAGCTGCCTTTGTACAATAATCGTCTTCTCCACTGTAGCTCTCCTCCTATGCAGCAGATTTCCCCTGCATTCCCTTACCTTCCCGCCGGTTCTTCCTTGACCATACTGCGAATATAGAAATATCCCATTGCTGAACAGAGCAGGAACATGAATACCGCCATGGCACTGGCAATTCCCACATCGTGATAGATGGAAAAGGACTGTTGCATCGCTATCCCTAGCACCTGCGGAGCATTCGGACCGATCAGAAAAGGGGCCGTAAAGCTGCCGATAATCCCCATAAACGAAAAGGTAGCCGCGACCAGAACGGTCTTGTATGTCATTGGAACAATAAATTTGGTGAAAAGATTAAGCTTCCCTGCGCCGACATCACGGGCGCTTTCGATGAGGGAATTCGGAATCCCTGCAAGTGCCGAGCTTAGCAACATTGCCGTAAACGGAATATTAAACCACAGGTTGGCCAGCAGCAAACCGTTGTAATCATAAATGAAACGCGGGAAGCTATCGCCACCGAGGGCCAGCACTATTCTCGCTAGCCACCCATGGTTTCCATACATGTTAATAATGCCGTACGTTGCAATGACTGCCGGAATAAACATCGGGATAAAATACAGCTTGCGAATCCACTCTGAGATCCGTCCCTTGCTGAATCTTAAATAGATAGCGAGAATGTAGCCAAGGATAAGGGTAATCACGGTGCTGACTACCGTCAGATTCAAAGTAAATATAATATTGTTCTTCATGGCCTTATCCGTGAACAGGTACTTATAATTCGCTAGGGATAAAGCTCCGTTTGGGTCTAGTAAGCTTTCCCTGACCGCCAATGAGATTGGAAGAATAACAATGAAGACCAGCAGTAAAAATGAAGGGAAGACCATAAGCAAGCCTGTGATGGAATCCTTCGTCTGCCTGCTGAGGCCAGACTTCGCCGTGCTTGTCTTCATTCTTAACGCACCGGCTTTATCCAGATTCATTGGGCCGCTACTTCTGCCTGCCAGCGCTTCGTAATTTCAGTTCCTAGCTCGCCGATCTGGAACTGACGATAGCCCTTCGCAACGCTCTCGAATTTGGACTGCAGCTCTGCCGGCATTTCGGACCATTTGATTCCCGGATAACCGAACATTTCGTTGACGATCGTTTCTTGGGCCTCCTGTGTCAGCACGAAATCAATAAATGTCTGTGCGGCTTCTTTCTTTACCGACATTGCCGGGATAGCAAGCATTGCTGGCCCTCCTGTAAAGGCAGGTTCGATTTGCGTCAATTTGATGTTCTCTGGCAGCAGACCTTTGTTCAATTGCTCCAACGCCATATCTGACCATGCCGGGATAATATCCACTTCACCTGTCGCAAGAATATCAAGCGTGCCCTGGTTTTTCTTCGGATAGACGCCTTCCTGATACATATATGGGCCCAGTTCCTTCAATAGATCAAATCCCTGTTTCCACTGTTCCATGATCGCCGGGTCCTGGCTGTGCACCGCTTCATCCGGCAAGAAATTATACAGCGCTGTGACCACAAATGAGCTGCCCGCACCACCAGTAGCCGGATCGTTATAAGCAAAGCGGCCGGGATGGCTGCGAATCCATTCATACAAGTCATCAGCCGTTTGCGGCGGAGTGGACACCGTGTCGCTGTTATAAGCAAGCACGACGGAGGAGGCACGGTAAGGTACGGCTAAATTGTTCAGGTCAGTCATATAGCTTGCTTCAATCTTGCTGATATTCGGAATGGTATCGATTCCCACCGTTTCGAAGATGCCTTCGGCCTCACCCAATAGCACATCGCTACCGGAAGCCTCGTACAAATCGATATCGACGGAGGTCTCACCCGCTTTTTTAGCCGCTATCAGCCGATCCATCGTGGACTGTCCACCTTGCCCGGACGGAATATGCACAAGTTTAACAGTAATGTTCTTATTCTGCGCTTCAAACATCGGTACGATCTTCTCCCACATCGACTTCACGTTCAGTGAACCTGTAAAATAAAAGCTAAGTTCTGTCGGCTCCACTGCATTTCCGGCTGCGGCCGCTGCCTCTCCGCTATTCACGCTACTATTTGCGCTGTTATTTCCCGCATTATTTCCACAACCAGACAGCACCAGTACGAGCATAATCAGACCCACGAGCAGATTCTTTCCTTTCATTGTGTAAATCCCCCTCATATTATGATGATTGTGAATAAGCGGTTACCCGCGTAATACCGATCCTTACCGCTGATCCGGTTGATAAGCTCCGCGCTTCTTCGCGCGGCAGAAATACTTTGGTCAAACCAGCCGGAGTTTCTATCGAAATTTCAGCATAATGCCCCAGCACCATCACCTGTCTGATCGTCCCGCCCATTCCTGCGCTCTCATCGTGCAGCATGACGATATCTTCCGGCCTTACAGCGACCGTCACTTCGCCCCTCAAGCCCTTCTCATTGTGGAACCCAAAGGATTGTACGTTGATCCGGTCTCCAACCGCTTGTCCCCGCAGAAAGTTCATCCGTCCGATAAACTGGGCAACGAACAATGTGTTCGGCTGATCGTAAATATCCTGCGGGGAGGCAACCTGTTCAATTCTGCCGCTGTTCATCACTACGATACGATCGGAAATGGACAAGGCCTCTTCCTGGTCATGAGTGACGAAGACCATCGTCAAATTTCCAGCCGCCTGAATTTCGCGTAATTCCTCGCGCATCTCCATTCTTAGCTTGGCATCTAGCGCCGAGAAAGGCTCGTCCAGCAGCAGAACCTTTGGTTCCAGCAGCAGGGCACGTGCTACGGCGACCCGCTGCTGCTGCCCCCCGGAGAGCTGCGAAGGGTATTTCTTCTCCATCCCTGGAAGCCGAACTAACTTCAATACCTGCTCCACCTTCTGACGAATTTCACTTCTGCTCGTCTTTCTCAGCTTCAGGCCAAAGGCAAGATTCTCATATACCGTCATATGCGGCCAGAGATTGTAACTCTGAAATACCATAGCTGTCGGCCGTT
This sequence comes from Paenibacillus monticola, assembly GCF_009664975.1. Taxonomy (GTDB): domain Bacteria; phylum Bacillota; class Bacilli; order Paenibacillales; family Paenibacillaceae; genus Paenibacillus_AQ; species Paenibacillus_AQ monticola. The sequence continues at coordinate 317,744 of NZ_WJXB01000001.1, read as the reverse complement.
TCTCCGGCGGTAGGTGGAGAATGCTTTGATTCTCAATTCTGACCTCTCCCGAATCGGGGGACAGAAACCCGCCTATAGTACGCAGAACCGTGGTTTTCCCGCAGCCGGATGGACCCAGCAAGGAGATCAGCTCCCCTTTGCGGATTTCCAGGTTAATGTCACGCACCCCCTCGCCGGACTTATATGTTTTTTGCAAACCGCTTATGGATAATTGAATGGTTTGTTCCATGGCATTCTCTCCCTACTTCATCTGAAATCCGCTCGACATCACATCTGCATTGACAAACCTTCTGGCCGCCAGCAGTAAAACAATCGTCGGAAGCGTCATAATAATGGAAAATACAGCACCAGCCGTGCTCGGGTAATCCTCCACAATCGAATACATAACCAGTGGCATCGTTTTGAAATCTGGAATTCCAACCAAGAATGTACCCTGCGCCTCATCCAACGACGAGAGGAAGGTAAAGATTGAAGCGACCAGGATTCCCGGTAAGGCCATCGGTAACGTCACATGCCAGAATACGCGAAACGGTCCAGCTCCAACATCACGTGCCGATTCCTCCTGCGCCAGGTGAATACTCTTGAAGGCCGCTGCCGGAATCCAGGTCATGAACATCAATGTGTTGACAATGTGAATCAGAACGACACCTAGTAAAGTGTTCATAAGACCGACCTGGTAGAACAGAACAGCGATGGAGACATACAAGCCCATTTTTGGGAAAGCGTTCGTCAGCAGAAAAGAAAATAAGAACCAACGGCTGAGCGGAAAGCGAATGCGGGCAAACGCGTAAGCGGCCGGAATACAAATCACAATGGAAGCAATCGTAACAATAGTAGCAATACCGAACGAAAGGGAGATGGACGACAGCACTTCTTCCTGGGTTAAGACAAAGGACCACCATTCCAGTGACCACACCTGAGGCAGCATGGCCGGGAACTGCCATTTCCCCGAAAAAGCCAGCAGGGTGAGATTAAGCAGTGGACCGAGAAAGAAGAAAACGAACAGCAGCAGTACCATAAATTCAATTATTTTTCGTTTGCCAAGAGACCTGACATACCAGCCCATGAATGTTCCCCTTCCAGATCATTTCTTCAAGACGTATAGACATCTCCTGTAATTAGAATAATCTATATTTTTAAAAGGCGTTACGGATATTTGTAAATTTCGCAACAAAAAGAGGACCATCGAATGATGGCCCTTCGCAGTTCTAATTCCTAATCGTCACCTTTACTCGCGTGTCCGGCGAATCTGAAAGGTGAATACATCGTTACGCATATAGTCCAGCGAATAAAATATTGGCCGGTGCTCCTCATCATAATGCAGCTGCTTGAACAGCAGCACGGTTGTCGTCGGGTGCACGAGCAGCTTCTGGCAATTACGGTCAATATGGAGAGGAACGGAAATCTCGGTATCCGATTTGACAATTCGCACGGGCAAATGCAACTCGATAAATTCAAGCAAGGAACCCGAGAAATCATGCCGCTCAAATAGATCACCCACCCTGTCCGGATGAAAATAATTTACGGTTACGGCCACAGATTCTTCATTAGCCGTGCGAATCCGCTCCAATACCGTCACTTCCATTCCTGTGTTAATCCCTAGCTGCATAGCAACTTCATAAGGACAGTCTATCTTCCGCAGTGAGACCCGGCTTTCTCCTTCCTGAAGGCCCGCGGAGCGGATCATCTCGCTGGTGCCTGATAATTTATCCAGACTGCTGGGAATAGCGGGTAGAGGATTGATAACAAACGTTCCCACTCCATGCTTTACTCGCAGCCGCCCTTCCGCCTCCATTTGCTTAACGGCATCGCGGAACGTCTCGCGGCTTACTCCCAGTCTCTTGGACATTTCCAGCTCCGAAGGCAACCGCTCGCCAACCATGAACGTACCTTTGGCAATCAGCTCCTTCAACTGCTGTTTAATGATGGCCGTTTTAGACATTATACTCATCGCTTCTTCATACTCCTCTAGACATCATACCTATATAGTGAGTTGTAACTATGTTTATGTCAACTTTTTTCATTAGAAATAGCAACATTCACAGCGTCCGCGAGAGCGCCGTCAATCGCTGCATTCCTTCACGCAGCACCGCTTCGCTGGCGAAGGAGTAGCTGAGGCGAATCCACGACTTCATCTCTCCCAGCGGGTCCAGAATCTCACCGGGGACAAACGCGATGGACTGCTCCATGCTTTTGCGAAAAAGCACTTCCACAGAGAGCGTCGAAGGCAGCTTCACCCACAGATTCAGCCCGCCCTGCGGAGCAGTCCATTCCCACCCTGCCGCGGCCAGTTCCTCCTCCATAATCTCCTTATGCACCTGAAGCGCTGTGCGCAGCTTGCCAAGATGCTGCTGCAATCGCGGTGAAGTGTAATAGTGCAGAAAGATTTTCTGATTGAGCAGCGGAGTACCGTTATCCGCCAGAGATTTGGCTGTGATCAAGCGCTCCATGAACGGGAAACGGCAGGCCACCGCACAGATCCGCAAGCCTGGAGCGACATATTTGCTGAAGCTGCTAATGTAAATGACCCACCCCTCCGTGTCATAAGCAAATAACGGTGTCGGTGGCTCCTCTGCGAAGTACATATCGCGAAAAGGATCATCCTCCACCAGCATACAGCGGTAGCGCTCTGCCAGCTCAACCAAGAGTTTGCGCTGACGCGCCGGAACCGAGTACCCCGTAGGATTATGGTGGGTTGGATTCATATAGAACATACGTGGCTTATGCTTGCGCATCAGAGTTTCCACTTTCTCCAGATCATATCCCTGCGCAGTAATTTCAACCGGAATCAGCCGCGCGCCTTCCCGCCGAAAAATATCCATAGCCACACTGTAAGTCGGACGCTCCACCAGCACCGTGTCCATGGGTCCAAGCAGAATTCTGGCCACCAGATTAATCGCCTGCTGTGCGCCGGAGGTAATTAACAGCTCCATAGCTGACAGCTGCAGCCGATGATGCTGCCTGAAATGCTGACTTAGCGTCTCCCGCAGCTCTTCGTCCCCCTGTACACTGGAATACGTCCCCATCACTTTCGGATACAGGTCAAACACTTTCTTCACATAATCCGACAGAAAAAGATTGGGCAGCAAATTAGGATCAATCAGCGCCTGTGAGAATTGATATTTGGCCGGAATCCGCTGGATGTCGGAAAGTGGGTTGGTCAGTTGATAAGAAGACACTACAGTGCCCTCTCCAGTATCCAGAGGTAGCAGACTATCTGGAGACACATAATAACCGGATTTATCTTTTACATAAACCTTGCCATGCTCAGCCAGCGCTCTGTAAGCCTTAAATACCGTCAGCCGGTGCACCTTGGTTTCATCAGCCAGCAGCCGGATGGAAGGCAGCTTGTCATGCGCTCTCCACTCCCCCCGTTCTATACGGTTTAAGATAAACTCATACACCTGACGGAATAAGGGATGAGTCTGCTCCATTCCAACTGCTTTTTTCATCTGCCTAAAGCTCCTCACCAAATAACCTATTTAACATATTGTACACGATTTTCGGGAGGATCTGTTCTACTCTATGTAATCTGTTCTGTCTCCTCCCCTATATGATTAAACGAATTACCAATGGACTTCCGGTCTCAACCACATCATAAAGGGGAAATGAACATGATTCTTGTTGCTTATGCTCTCGTATGCCTTATCTTTGGTACAACCTTTCTCGCGATCAAAATCGGTGTGGATGCCGGTGCGCCTCCCTTCTTCTCGGCAGGGCTACGTTTTTTCATAGCGGGTGCTGTTCTATTTCTCTGGATGGTCTGGAAACGCAAAGCCAGCTTCTCCCTGCTACTGCGCAAAGAACTGTTGTTCACCGGGGCTGCACTGACCTTCGGGACCTTTTCGGCCCTGTACTGGGCTGAACAATATGTATCTTCGGGGCTCGCTGCTGTGCTCTCGGCCACCGGTCCGATCATGATTTTGCTGATGCAAGCCACGGTGCTTCGTCAAAAAGCCTCTGCTATCTCGCTCTACGGCTGCATCATCGGCTTCATCGGTGTGCTGCTGCTGGTTCTGCCTAACCTTGCGCTCGATGTCTCCCCGCTGTGGATTATCGGCTGCGTTGTCGTTCTGATCGGTGAATGCTGTTATGCAGCAGGTGCCATCTATTCCAAAAAAGTAATTACCAGCATGCCCGAGGTTTCGCCTATTGCGCTCAATGCTGTACAGATGCTGTATGGCGGGGTATTGTTGTCCATTTTGTCTATGGCTACAGAGAATGTACACCCTGAGTTCCTCTTCTCGATCAAAACAGCAGGTTCGATGCTCTATCTGACCGTGGTCGGCTCTATGGTTGGACATACACTGTTCTATTGGCTCGTCGCCAAGACGAATCCGGTCTTCCCCTCCACCTGGCTCTATATCTCCCCTCCTATTGCTGTCGGCGTAGGCTTCCTGTTCTACTCGGAGGCTGTCTCTTGGGTAACATTGCTCGGTGTATTCACGATCATTGGCGGAACCTTGCTTGTGAATGCCACCGCCTTGAAGCATTTAATCCTAAAACCGCGGATAAAAGCCTCTCTTTCAAAAAATATCTGATATATGACGTACTATATGTTGCATTAATGACCATTAATGCGTATTATATAACCATGCAAAGGGAAAAATATTCTAATATGACTCATATATGAAAGGAGGAATCGGCATCAGGCGCTCCTTTCATACTGAGGGTCACCTTGCTGTATTCGGAAGTGGAGGGAAACTGTGATCGAACTGACATCCCGTCAATTGCAAATTATTGATATTGTAAAAAAAAGATCGCCGATTTCCGGCGAACAAATTGCCGAAAGCCTGCTTCTTAGCCGGCCTACGATTCGCTCCGATCTGTCGGTTCTGGTCATGCTCGAGTATATCGATGCCAAACCAAAGGTCGGGTATTTCCCCGGCAAAAAAGCCTCATCCGGCTTGGGCAGCAGCTATCTACTGCAGGAAACGAAAGTCAAGGCTATTCAAAGCTTGCCTATTATTATCCGGGAGACTACAACGATTCAGGATGCGGTCGTTACCCTGTTTCTCCAGGATGTCGGCACTCTTATTATTTGTGACGTAGACGGCAAGCTGACTGGTGTCGCTTCCCGCAAGGATTTCTTAAAGGTCACGCTTGGTAACCCCGGCGCTGTTTCCATGCCTGTAAGTATGGTCATGACGCGTCAGCCCAAGGTAGTAACGATATTCCCTGACGACACGGTGCTTGATGCTGCGCATAAGATGATTTTTCACGAGGTAGACAGTTTGCCGGTGGTTGTTCCGTACAGTGCGGAGGATGCCGGCACGAAGCTAGATGTGGTTGGGCGCCTAACGAAGACTTCCATCATAAAGCTTCTCCTCGAACTTGAACCCAAAGGATAACAGGAGGAATCAATGAGCATGGAGGAACCTTCTCACTTCATTACGATATGCTCGGATTCTTTAGGAGATACGGCGGAGGCTGTCGTGCAGGCCGTCTTACACCAATTCCAGAATCAGCGTGTCACGATTAGACGATATGGCAATGTAAGACATGAAGACGAGCTTAGAAAGCTTATGGAAGAAGCGGCTAAGCACCAAGGCTTTGTCGCTTACACCCTGGTACAACCAGAGCTTAGGGAGATGATTCGCGAGGAATCGGTCCGTCTCGACCTGCGCATCGTAGATATTATGGGCCCAATGATGCAGACCTTTATCGATACCTTCGACGATGCTCCGCAAGCAAGACCTGGCCTTCTGCACCAGCTCGACGAGAACTATTTCCGCCGGATTGAAGCGATTGAATTCACCGTCGCCTGCGATGACGGGCGTGATCTTGGCGCTATGCTGAAGGCAGATATCGTACTCTTGGGCATGTCCCGCACCTCCAAGACACCACTCAGCATCTTTTTGGCCCATCGGGGTAAGAAGGTGGTCAACTATCCGATCGTACCGGAGATCGGCCCGCCGCACCAGTTGTTCAGCCTGCCGCCGAACCGACTGATCGGACTGACGATGGACCCGGAGCATATGTTGAAGATCCGCTCCGAGCGCCTGAAGGTGCTGGGCTTGCCAGTAGGCTCCCAGTACGCAAGTCTCGCGCGGATCACGGAAGAAATGGAATATGCCGCAGTGCTGTTCACCAAGCTAGGCTGTCCTGTCATCGACATCACCGACAAAGCTATTGAAGAAACCGCCGGTATTATTATGGGATATATATAATAGCACTCGGAATTTCACCACACAAAAATTGTACTGGAGGGAATTACTATGGAACGCGAATTGGCTCTTGAAATTGTACGGGTAACGGAACTGGGTGCTTTGGCTTCAGCACGCTGGATTGGCCGGGGCGATAAGAATGCAGCTGATGATGCGGCTACAACCGCTATCCGTTCCATGTTCGATTCCGTCTCCATTGACGGGACCGTAGTGATTGGCGAAGGCGAGATGGATGATGCGCCGATGCTCTATATCGGGGAGAGAGTTGGCAACAAGAACGGTCCTTCGGTCGATGTCGCCGTTGATCCGCTGGAAGGAACAGAGGTGGTTGCTTGCGGACTGCATAACGCCCAATCTGTGATCGCCATTGCCGACAAAGGCAGCCTGCTCCATGCTCCTGATATTTATATGGAGAAGCTGGCCTGCGGTCCTGAGCTGGCTGGCCACCTCAATATTGAAGATTCTGTAGAGGTCACTCTGCAAAAAGCAAGTCTCATTACCGGCAAATCCCTCTCAGAGTTAACAGTAATGGTGCTGGACCGCAAGCGGCATGAGAAGCTGATTGCCAGCCTGCGTCAGGCCGGCGTGCGCATCAAGCTGCTCGGACACGGCGACGTGGCCGGCGCAATCGCGGCAGCGCTGCCGGACAGTGATGTTGATCTGTATATGGGCTCGGGCGGAGCGCCTGAGGGCGTACTCGCCGCCGCTGCGCTGAAGTGCCTGGGCGGAGAAATGCAAGGAAAGCTGCTGCCTGACGGTCCTTTCGAGATGCAGCGCTGCCTGCACATGGGGATCGCCAATCCGACACGAGTGTTGTACATGGAGGACATGGTCGGCACAGGCGATGTGATCTTCGCCGCAACCGGAGTAACTTCAGGCGAGTTCTTAAGTGGTGTTCGCTTTATCGGCAAAGAGCGGGCCGAGACGCATTCAGTAATCATGCGGGCGCAGAGTCGCACCATCCGCTATATTCGCAGCATTCATTTTCTTCCCGGCAAGGAAATACCGGATACATGGACAGGCAGACAAAACGTAGCATCTTTATAGATTAAGATTTTTTCACAAGAAGAAACGGATGCCGTCCTTTATATGGACGGTATCCGTTTCTTCGAGAAATATAACGATAAGTTATCGTGTGAAACCTATAAATCCTTATCTTTTAGAAAAGGGGATTAATCAGACTATTTATTTCTCAGGAGTTCCAGTTCCAGTTCCAGTTCCCACCGCCGCTCTTGTTCGTTCAATTATCCCCTGAGCTTATTCATCGGTCTCCTCAACCGCGCCTGTCATCCCCGGTCTATGAATATCATGCTCTGCTCTGTCCCCAGTCAGTTCAGGCTCCGGTGCGATACCCAAACCATCATCCTTTCTGTCTTCGAGTCCGGTGCCGTTAAATGCAGCTTCCACTGTATTCTTAACAGAATTGCCCGCAGCTGCCTGCACATCACGGTCGCCATCTCCCTCTGTGGCAGCAGCACTTTTTCCCTCAAAGCGATCTCCATTCAGAGAATGATATTGCTTAAAAATACGATAGACATCCTGCTCATGTTCGCCTTTCGCATCCACCATTACAAGAATGTGCCCTTGGCCCACATAGCGGTCATAACTTTCCGCCTCATCCTCTGGAATACCAAGCCCTACCAGACCGCCGACCAAACCTCCAGTCCCCACACCCACGGCTACTCCAGCCAAAGTGGCTGCAATAGGCCCAGCTGCAATAATAGGCCCGATTCCGGGAATCGCTAAAGCGCCAATACCCACCAATAACCCTGTTAGTCCTCCCAGCAGACCGCCTGTTGTGGCTCCAGAAGCCATCCCTTCAGGTGCTTTTGTCCCTGTGTCCTCATGGATTGAGGTAGAATCCTTTTTATTTTTGGTGATTACAGAGATATCTTCTGTTCGAAACCCATGATGTTTTAGTTCCTCAATAGCTCCTGAAGCATCTTGCTCGGCTGTAAAGACACCCACAATTCTCTTATCCATATCGTTTGCCTCCTGATTAGTGATTGAACTAGTTTGCCCTGCTTTATTGCTTAATTAACCAAGAGATTCCACACAATAATTCGCCATTATTAACCTAAGTACGTGAAGTTGAAGTCACCTTAGCTTTCATCAGATTCGCCTAAAATGCCTCTTTGTTAACCCTTTGAGAACATTTGCCTTAAGCACATTACAGATATTCTAAAAGGAGCTATACTCCCATTAGATATGTGAACAAAAGCAACATATACAAGGAGGCATAATTATGAATATGCGTTTGAAGGTTCTGAAGAAGCATCTCTTCTTCTGCTGTAGTGAGCATTGTAATAATCAAGATGTCGAGGAAGTTATGCAGACATTCAAGGAACAACTAGTAGAGAAAGGCATCAATAAAACGGTCAAAATTAACAAAAGCAGCTGTCTTGGCCTATGCGGAAATGGTCCTTTTGTGATAGTGTACCCGGATGGCATTTGGTATTACAACGTAACTACTGATGATGTTGAGCGCATTGTAGAAGAGCATTTGATTCATGGAGTACCTGTTGAGGATCTGGTTATGCTGAAGATGGAAGCCTGATCCAACTTTTGTATACAAATGCCGTACTTTAGTTTGATCTGCGAACCTTTTCTTCATTCATATGTGCACATCAAGAAATGGTGGAAGTCCCTTCTCTGTTTTCAGAGGATGGGGCTTTTTGCATGTTATCCCTCTTTTCAAGGTATAATGAGATTACCCAAGGATAACCTTATTCAGAAAAGAGGCTGAAGCAGCCATGGCTATATTCCATTATAATTCCGAACGTCCCTTCCGTGGCAATCCCGATTTACATCTCCATTATTGGGGCCAGGAACAGTGTGTTCCCGGGCATTCGGTTGGACCCGGAGTACGCGACTTATACAAAATTCATTTTATTCATGGAGGAACCGGCACGCTTTCTGTCGGAGAACATTCCTATACCTTGCGGGCTGGTCAGGCTTTTTTGACCTATCCCCATATTGTTACTTTCTATGCAGCAGACAACTTTGACCCCTGGAATTATTCTTGGGTGGCTTTTACTGGCGAACAGGTCGAGTTTATATTATCCAAAACCTCTTTGTCGCCGGAGCAACCTGTCTTCCCCATGGACGAGCACTTGATGCCAGTTCTGTACGAACATCTAGTCCAAGCGGCGGAGCCTACAGATTGCCTAGATCTACCATTAAAAGCGCTTATGTATGAGTTCTTTACTCTATTACTGCAGACCGTACCGGCTGCACCTGACATCCTTCCTTTACCGAAGCAAAAAAGCATTTACGTCGAGCAATGTCTCCACTTCCTGCATGCCCATTATTGTGAAAACGTTACGGTAGAGATGATGTCTGCAACGCTAAAGCTGGACCGCAAATATTTATCAACCCTATTTAAGCGGACCATTGGCCTGCCTCCACAGCAGTATTTATTGAACTTTCGGGTTGCTAAATCCTGTGAGTTGCTGACAGAAACCACATGTACGATTGGTGAGATTTCACGCTCTGTCGGCTATCAGGACCCTTTGCTGTTCTCGCGCATGTTCAAGAAGGTCCGAGGCTGCTCTCCCAAGGAATATCGCCTCCGTCATCTCCATAAAGAAGACATTGTTCTATAAAAAGCTTCCATGCTGACATACGCTTCACTCTGTTCTTTCGCTACAATTAGAACGTGGCAGGGACAGGTAGAAGCATCATAAAACTTAAGCCCATGCTTTCGAAGTAGTTTTGCGAAGTAATCCATGTAGCGTATGCTACAAAACTTTTAGGAGGAATCAGAATGTACAGTGCAAGTGATACTAGATATGACAATATGACATATAACCACACAGGCAAAAGTGGTTTGCTGCTTCCGGCAATTTCGCTCGGACTATGGCATAACTTCGGCGGGAATGATGTCTTTGAGAATGGCAGAGCTATGGTTAGAAGAGCCTTCGATCTCGGAATCACCCATTTTGATCTTGCCAACAACTACGGTCCACCGGCAGGTTCTGCGGAAGAGACTTTCGGGGCTATTCTGAACAAAGATCTCACCGCCTATCGCGATGAACTGATCATCTCCACCAAGGCCGGATATTATATGTGGCCAGGGCCTTATGGCGAATGGGGCTCCAAGAAATATCTGGTCTCCAGTCTGGATCAGAGTCTGAAACGGATGGGGCTTGATTATGTCGATATTTTCTACCACCACCGTCCAGATCCAAACACACCACTGGAAGAAACTATGGCTGCGCTGGATCTTATTGTCCGCCAAGGCAAAGCTCTTTATGTCGGGATTTCGAACTATAAGCCCGAAGAAGCACGTGAAGCGGCCCAGATCCTGCGCCGGCTAGGAACACCATGCCTCATTCATCAGCCTAACTATTCCATGATGTCACGTTGGATCGAAGATGGACTTCAGGATGTATTGGCTGAAGAAGGAATCGGCACCATCGCATTCTCACCGCTGCAAAAAGGTATCCTGACCGATCGTTATCTGAACGGCATCGCTGCCGATTCCCGTGCTGCTGGACCTAGCGTATTCCTATCCGAGAAGGAAATTACTGCAGAGGTTATTGGCAAGGTACAGAAGCTAAATGAGATTGCCGCCGCACGTGGACAGAAAATGTCGCAGTTAGCCTTATCATGGGTACTCCGCGGGGGTAAAGTAACCTCAGCGCTTATCGGCGCCAGCAAGGTAAGCCAGATTGAGGATGCCGTAGCATCCTTGAATGCACCAGAACTTAGTGCAGAAGAACTGGAACAGATTGAGACTATTTTGCGGGGATAATTGAAGTGTAAGCTTAATCAGCAAAGACGGCACATGAGACCGGGGTAGCACTGCAGCTGCCTAGGTACTTAGGTGCCGTCTTTTTTAATTCGTCCCAATTCACACCTTTTTTAGACAAAATATTACTTTTTATCTTAAAAAGCGACTTAAATATCATAGACTTAGGATGTTATTATTATAATGTACTGAATCACCCAAGAGAGGAAGAAGTAGGAAAAGGTAGCCGTGTCTGTGTACATAAAATTAAATAGAGGTTGGTGTCGTATTGAGTAACAAGAACCGGTTAAGTAAGAAAACTCTTATTATTTTGTTATGCCTGTGTATGAATCTGGTATCACTGAGCCAAGTCTTCGCCGCAAGTACAAATGCCAACAAGGTAGACGATATCACTGGCCACTGGGCGGAAAGCACCCTGAAACAGTGGCAGGAGAAAGGGCTGATTACGGGATACGAAGATGGTTCCATTCAGCCTAATCATAAGATCACTCGCGCAGAATTTGCCGTATTAATTAACAAATCCTTTGGCTTTAAGGATACGGCCACAATTGACTTTAAGGACGTTAAGCATTCTGACTGGTTCTACACCGATATTGCCAAAGCTACTTCTGCTGGATACATAAAAGGATACCCGAATCAGACTTTCAAACCGAATCAATCGCTTAGTCGGGAAGAGATGGCGGTTATTGTAACCTCTTTGTTGCAACTTAAAGGATCTGTTACGCCTACTGTATTCACGGATACTACAGCGGGACACGAGTGGAGCAAAGGCCCGATCGGAGCTATTGTTGAAGCCGGTCTTATGGTTGGATATGGACAAAAGTTCAACCCCCTGACCAGTGCTACAAGAGCCGAGGCTGTTAGCGTACTGGATCGTGCACTCAAATTCTCCAAGGACTCAGAAACAGTAGTTTATAATCAAGCCGGGAATTATGGTCCTGAGACTGGCGTTACTACAATCACTGGTTCTGTATATATCGACGCACCTGGAATTGTGCTAAGCAATACCATAATTACAGGCGATCTATTAATAGGCGAAGGTGTTGGGAAAGGTGATGTGTCCTTAAAGAACGTGACCGTTAGAGGAACAACTACCATAACTGGTGGCGGAAAAAATAGCATACATGTTATTGATTCCACCTTGATAACGGTTATTGTAAATAAGAAAGACGGCAGTATCCGTATTATTACTGAAGGTTCCGGTTCCGTACAGCAAATCACTCTACAATCTGGAGCTTTGCTGGAGGAGGGAACCGGTACAGGCAGTGGATTCGACAATGTTGATCTATCCGGGCTTATCCCCGCGAACTCACAAGTCACATTAGCCGGAACATTTGAAACTGTGGATGTATACGCGGCCGCTATCCAAGTTAATCTAAACTCAGGATCTATTCAAGAGCTGCAAGTTGCACCTGGTGCTTCAAATACCGGAATTAATATTAGCAGTGGAGCCAGCTTGACCACCCTGATTCTTAATGCCGTCGCCAGAGTGACCGGGCAAGGATCTATTGGAACAGCCGTAATTAATGTCTCGGGTTCAACTATTACCCAGACTCCGAACCATGTGACCAGAGCTGATAACATTTCGGTGACCATCGGATCACCCGCTCCTAACGGGGGCAACCCGAATTCAGTTACGGAGATTGTATACGGTTTTGAAGGTACTATTACAGATGTTAATCATCAGCCAGTAGCAGATCTGACGATTCAGTTCCGCAAAGGCTTGGGAAACACTACAGGAGCTATATCAGGTACTGTTGTAACTGATATTAATGGGCATTACTTTGCCAGCCTCTCTCCTGGAATTTACACTGGACAATTGGTGAAAGCAGGGTATATTACGACTTATGTAATTGCTGCTTCTTTGACGGATTATAAGAATACACTTCAAGATGCTACCGCAATCCGCATACCAGCGGCTGATGAAATCCGCATTGTACTCACTTGGGATTTATTGCCGCTAGATGAGGACTCACATCTGGTCGGTCCAGCAGCGAACAACAAGTTTTTCCATACCTGGTACGCTGACAATGAGTACACTAAGAACAATGTGCTATATGCTGATCTGGACCACGATGACACGAACTCTTACGGTCCGGAGACCACCACTATTCGCAAACGTGTGGATGGAACCTATACCTTTTATATTGTTAATTTCAGCGGCAACGGACAAGCCGGATTGGACACCTTGTCCGCATCAGGCGCCAAAGTGGAAGTCTACAACGGCGATAACGCAGTACCGGTGAAGACTTACCAAGTTCCTGCCGGTGCAGGTAACCAACTATACTGGCATGTATTTAACATGTCAGTCGATGGTAACAACTTAACTTTCGAGGACAAGAATGAGCTGACAAATACACAGCCGCTTGCGAATGTAGATTTTGATCTAGACTCACAGTTACCCGATTCCTATGCTTTCAGTGTTGAGAATCATCCCGGAGCCACAGATGTTGTTAAGCTAAACTCTCTTTCACCTGGAGATATCGTATCGGTGTATACCAATGAAACGGGTCCCCCTATCCAGTCTGAACCCGTCCAAGAAGGTTCGGATACGACTGAAATAACAGGTCTGGACTTCGGAGCAAATGAACGCATCATTTATGTTACCTTAACAAGCCCAGGCTTGGATGAAAGTAGACGTTTGACGGTGCCTGTAATATCAGAAGCAAACTATACTGAACTTTCTACGACGATTGCCAATGCTTTCGCTGACAAAGAAGTGCCAGGCACATTAAGTGTAGGAGATGTAGTCTATCTTCAGTCTAATCCACTGCAGGTATTCCCAAGTGATTTAGTGATTGATATTAAATCGCTAGAATATTATTCTCCAACAAGTGTAAGCGATACGGTTTATCTGTATAAAGACTACAGCAATATTCGGTACCTCGAATATAACGGAACCAATGAACCCATAAAGTATAAAGTTACATTAGAACTGAGACGGGGATTTGCCACCACAAACAAAGAATTTATATTGACCGTTCCAACCGTATTCTCGGCACTGCAGCAATCTGTAAATGCAGCTCATATTTTATTAAATAATGGATCATTTGATGCTGCCTTACAGGAAGCCATGGATAATGCAAATGAAGTATTAAATAATCCAAATTCTACTGTACAGGAATATCTGACTGCATTAATAGCTATTCATTCTGCATTGGATGCAGTAGCTGGAGAGTAATAAAAAGGCATCATCATAGCAAAAAGAGACTGTCTCATAAGCCATGAAATGGCTGCTTGGGGCAGCTCTTTTTTTGGAGTCAGATAGACGAGACGGTTGCGCTTATGAGGACGCTCCGCGAACGGACCGTTGTTCCAATCGCTGTGGTCTCCAGATTTTTTTCATTCCCCTTAGCGGTGAAAATCCGGAGACCAAGGCGAACGCTATCGTTTTTCCACAATCGTTCCGTTCGCTCCGCTTTTTAAGCGGGAATCGTATCTACAAACCTTCTAAAAATCATAAAAAAAAGAAACCTTTCTTTGGTAAAATGGAAGTGCGACCAACCATTTTAAATCAAGGAGAGGTTTCTTTTGTACATTCAATATACCATGGACCAACTTTGCTTGCCAATGGATTCCTTCATGTGGCTGGCCGGACGGCAACGTCCAGACTTCCGCACGATCAACCGTTTTCGTTCCCAGCGGATGAAAGACGTCCTTCAAACCGTATTTACCACCGTACTCCAATTTCTGGCTGACGAAAAATATATCTCTTTGGATCATTACTTTGTCGACGGGACTAAGATTGAGGCCAACGCCAATCGCTACACCTTTGTTTGGGGCAAAGCGGTCAGTAAGCATAAAGTGAAATTGCAAGAACAGGTATATGCCCTGTTCGCGAACATCGAAGCAGCAGAGGACCAAGAAGAACATGAGTGCCTCGGAAGAGACCTCCCTGAACTCGGGGAGTCTTCCGAGCTGAGCAGTGAGAAACTCGAACAAGTGACACAGAAGCTTGAAGCCCAGTTAATAGAGAAACCAAAGACAAGCCCCTGAAGAAAGTCGTTCGGAAGCTTCGCAAGGATTTGCTGACCAGGCTGTTGAAGTACGAACAGTACCAAGTACTGCTCGGTGACCGGAACAGCTTCAGCAAGACAGACCCGGATGCAACCTGCGGATGAAAGAAGATCACATGCGAAATGGTCAGCTCAAACCAGGATACAATGTACAGATCGGAACCGAAAACCAGTTTATTTTAAGCTACAGTCTACATCCGAGACCTACCGATACCCGTTGTTTACAGCCGCGTATGGAAAAAGCAAGGCAGATCTTGGGGAAACTCCCGCAGACGGTGATTGCGGATGCAGGCTATGGGAGTGAAGAAAACTACGCCTATCTGGAAAAGAAAGAGATTCAGGCGGTAGTGAAATACGGCAGCTATCACAAAGAAAAGAGTAAAGCTTGCAAAGAGAATGTCGGAAAGATTGAGAACTGGACGTACACCGAAACCGAGGATACATGGATGTGCCCAGCCAGACAAACGCTGTATTTCCGCAAAGAAAGCAAGGAAATCGTAGAGAGTGGATATGAAATTCGAAAACGTCATTACCGCAGCGAA
This sequence comes from Paenibacillus monticola, assembly GCF_009664975.1. Lineage (GTDB taxonomy): Bacteria > Bacillota > Bacilli > Paenibacillales > Paenibacillaceae > Paenibacillus_AQ > Paenibacillus_AQ monticola. The sequence goes on along the minus strand of NZ_WJXB01000001.1, from coordinate 302,266 downwards.
AGTTGCGAAGGTTGTCCACGGAGGGAAGGGTGTACAAAAGCGGCAGGGAATCGGGAAGTGGTCGTTAGTTTGGAACGACTGCGATACCAGAAACTAGCTCGGGAAATTCTACGAAGTAAGGAAGGTCACACCTTGACCGTGCGTAGAATGACGGAACCGGAGAGTGTGTTAGGACAACTGAAGAACAACCGGGGCTTCCGGCGATTTCTGCTTCGCGGCATGGAGAAAGTGACGCCCCAGGTCGGGTGGCTTTCGCTTGCTCACAATCTGCTGAAGCAAGCAACCAATGACCAAAAACGCAAAGCAGCGATTCCCCAATAACAGGTGAATCGCTGCTTTGCTTGCTTTTTATGGTTTTAAGAATGAAGTGAACTGTTTCCTGTCATAGAAAATCTACTTATAGGACAGCTTATCTATTTATCTTACTGACTTTATGCTCTGCGAATTAATTCCGCAAATATAAACTAACTTATACTTCCCAACAAAAAAATCCACCTCTGGTGTCTAGACCCTGGAGGTGGATTACACTTAACCTTTTGTTTCTACAGCTTGGAGATTAATTGGACCGCCTCGGCGCGGGTCGCACTTTGCAGCGGTTCAAACTTATTACCACTCCGTCCCTGAATCCAGCCGAGCTGATGGGCGGAACTTGCATAAGCCTTAGCCCATTCAGAGATAGAAGTAGCGTCTGCAAACGGATGATCCTCTTCCAGCACACTAAGCGGCTGTTTATTTTTATAATTGTAAGCTTTCATTAGCATAGCTACCATTTCCTGGCGAGAGATGGTCAACTCTGGAGCAAAGATCGATTCTGAAGTGCCGGTTACAATACCAGCTTCAGCTACTGCCGCAACTTCGTCTGCATACCACTTAGTAGCCACAACATCGCTGAAACGGCTAGTGCTGCTTGCTTCCAAGTTTAGCTTGCGGGCAATAAATGCAGCAAACTCTGCTCGCGTTACATTTTTGTCCGGTGAGAACGTCAGATCACTCGTACCCGTTACTACCTGCTGAGCTACTAACGATTGAATCGCTCCTAGCGCCCAGTGGGTAGCCGGTACATCGCTGAAGGTCTTGCTATATTGTAGTACTGCATACTTGCTGAAATGGCTAATTTCCGTTGTCAGGTATCCATTGTCCAGCTTGCCGCCGATATATTGCAGCTCCCCTTGATCGTTCAGATAATAGATTCCTGTCAAACTGAGATTGCTGTCCCCATTCACCTTTAGTTTCAAGGTGACCGGAAGGTTGAACTGGGCAAGCTTCGTTTCTTTGCCATCAGCCGCCAAAAGCGACAACGAAATGTCGAAAGCCGCACCTGCAGAAGTGATTGTTGTACTCGCTGATTTTCCAGCGGCCTTGTCCATTTCCTTAGCAATGTCCTCACTAGTTAACGGGTTAAATGCAACTGAGATTCTCGCATTCTTCAATTGGTCCGCTTGAACTGAAGCCTTTAGTTGTTCAAGCACTTGGCCCGGGATTTGCAGTGAGAAATTGTCTTTAGTTACGACTAGCATATTGTCTTTATTGATAGCACTAGACAAAGCAGGCAGCAGCAGTTGCTTAATATCACTACCAACGGAAACTGTCACCTTGCCGCTATCACTCTTTAATACGATATCCAATGTTTTCTCGGTCCCGGTCTGATCGACCATTGTTACCGCAGGGGTTGTTACCACTGTATCAGTCATTCCCAATCCTGTGCCACCGCTACCTCCGCCTCCGCCACCACTTTGTGTCAGAGCCTGAGGAATCGGGAAAAGGTAGGCTTGATAGGATCTCCCCCCATTTTTATTCACTGCGGCAACGTTCACGTGATATTTTTTTCCATTAAGCAATCCATCGATGAAGAATGTCGTTTTCTGAATAGGTAATTCGGTCAACAATTTACCGTCCAGCCAGACCAAATATCCAGCCAAATCCGCTTCTTTGTTAGCATCCCAATTCAGGTTGAACGTCCCATCTCCTGCTGTTACAGTTAACCCAGTCGGTTTATCTGGGAAAGTACCGAAGACAATATTCCGGGGAGAATATTCAAAAGAATAATTATCTGTGTCTCCAGAACTCTTCAAATAAAAATATACGTGTGCTAGTCTCGTATTAACATTAGGAACATGAATCTCTTTACCGGATGCCGTAGATGAGAGTTTCAGCGTATATTTGCTCTCCGCATTTAATAGACTATCAAACTCAAACTGAAGCGTATCACCCAGATAAATGAACCTGTCAATATGAATAATTCTTCCACTGTCGTCTACCAATTCAAAGTCAGATGCCTCTATTTCCGCCCCATCAAACAGAAAGGGAACGCTGGAAAATTCGTAGGTAGGCGCCTCCGGTAAGGTGAGCTGAATATCGAATCCAGATTTGTTATCAAGGGGCTGGGAGGACGGTCTGAACGCTATTAGTCCTTCATTAGGCTGTAGGGACGAGCCTTGACCCTTTCCATTAAACAGTACTTCTCCCTCTGCAACCAATCCCGGAACGCGAATAGCTCCAAAAGAAGAACGCGCCGACTCATGATTTAGTATGTCTACTACACTCACTTCGAAATTTTGCATAGAATGAAACGGTAAATTAAATATCCAATAATAGGGATCCTTCGGTGAGGAAATTAATTGACCATTCTCATAAAGATTATAATGCGAAAACCCAAAATCAAAGGGAGAACGCCATTGTAAACCCATCTCCCCTGTCGGTTGACTTGATAAATAAGTATCTTGTCGGACCCAGTAAGGAGCCACAACCCCATTCTCAAACGAATACACATTATCTGCCACACTGGCAGCAAAACTCCTCGTATCGCCCGCAATAACAGTCGCATTGTCTGGCTTCAGGCCTGCGTCAATCTTGCCATTAACTTTGGCCCAGTATACATTAGCGCTGTTGGAATGATACACCTCTCCCAGCATCGCTGAAGGGACCTGATGATTCTCGCCATCTTGATCCATACTCAAACTAATATTTTTATTATCAGAGTATATAACCCCTGAAATATCCCCGGTAGTTGCGTTATAGTATACTTTAAGTATACTTGCCGCATAGGTTAATACCGGAGCGCATAATACCAGCAGCATAAGTACTGCCAGTGAAGCGCTAATCTTGCGCATCGTGTTTCTCAGAACAATTCCTCCTATTGGATATGTATGATTCGGAAATCTTTACCATAATAAGTGCAAAACCGACAAATATCAATATCTTTTTTAATAGATTATAAGTACTAATTCTCATGCTTCTTTACTTGCTTCAGCATCTCTCTATAGCTTCTATTTTCCGGGATCATGGTGGACGCTATTTTGATCTCCTCGATAGCCTTTTCCATGTATGCCTCGTTACCCTCTGACTGTGCCATTCCAGAATAGACGGCTGCCAAATGATAGTGAACGTCGTGGGACCAAGGAAGCATCGCTTGCGCCGAATGCAGGTTCTCTGACGCCTTATCCCAATCCTGTCGGGCAATGGCCGACTCTCCTTTGGCAAGCAGAATATAACTGGCAGTCAGCCATGTAAAAGTAAACACAGCGAGTACACACGGCAATGCTAAAGTTACCCTTAAAGAGCGGGGAAGTCGTATTTCTCTCCTCTTATCCCCTTCTATTTCAATCCCGGTGAGAAGCATAACGAACAACCCGAACACCAGCGGATAAGCCAGATCGATATCAAATGCAAGATGGACACAGAACAGGACAACGGCAAGAACAGCGTCCCTGCTTCCCTTGCGCAAACCTCCCAAGATGGAGACTACAATCATTCCGATAAATGCCAAAGCCCCAAATACTCCGGTATCTAGCGCAATTTGCAAATACTGCTGATGTACATATCTCACAAATACGGAAGGATACAGCACGGCCCACCCGCCCCCACCGACACCCAGCAGCCAGTGCTCCTGCCACAAATGAAAAGCGTCTACCCAATAGATGCGGCGCAGCGCAAACTCTGGAGCATTCCAGGCAATTTCCCTGAACGTCCTACCGCCATTCGTTATAACTTCGGCTATTACCACCACAAGTAGAGCAGCCAATAGCACGCTTCCCATCAGTCTAGTCTTCTTATCCTGTCTGTTCATAAATACATGAATGATTACACCGACCACAACCAGAATCAACACCGCTCTTGAGCCAGATAATAACAGGCCAACAAGTTGAATGGCGCAAAGCATCCAATACCTTTTGTCCCCTGACCGCTTATAGGAACGCCAGCTTGCCACCAATCCTGCCGCGGTAAGTAAGGCAAATACATTAGCATATCCGAACGTGGACTCCAGGCGTCCCTCCCGGAACAGTCCGAAAGCCAACCCCCAAAGGGTAAGCAATGCCCCACTCCAGGCCCAGGCCGACCAGATCCTATCTCTCCGCTCCTGAGACAAGCCCGCAAACAGCAGTGACAACGGGAGCAAAGATGAAATTCTCGCAGCTTCAAGCAATGCCTGCTCATGGTCGACCGCCACTGCTACAGAAAACCAATATAGTACGATAAGCAATAACAGAAAGGCATGCACTCGCAGCAGTGTCAACTGACCAGAGCGCAAAATAGTGATTAGTACCGCCGTATACAAAAGGGCATCCAATGCCAAAAAGGAACGGGTATAAAAATACCCCGCTCCAAGTGCTCCGGCAAAAATATAGACCAGCAAAATACAAAAGGACATTTCTTCAATCGGTTTATGTTTCATCATAGTAGTCTTCTTGTTCGACGAGCTCTGCCTGATTTCCTTCTAACCTCACCCAAATATCTGCGTAATATATACCATAATTAACAGTCCCAAAATAAAGGAATAGGTGGAGGGCCGTTCATAACCATGACCATGGCTTTCCGGAATCAGTTCCTTATAGACGATAAAAAGCATGGCTCCCGCCGCAAAAGCCAGACCGTAGCCGACCACAGTCTGTATAGAGCTGGCTGTAAAATAACCAATCACCGCTGAAACCATTTCCATCAGACCCGTGAGCCCAGCTATAATCAACGCTTTTAGTCTGGTTTTCCGTGAGTTCATTAGAAAGACGGCCAGAATTAATCCTTCCGGTATGTTTTGCGCACCGATAGCAATGGCAACCATAGGTCCCAGATTCCCCTGCTCGCTGGCATAGCTGAAACCTGTACTGAGACCTTCCGGAATATTATGAATAAACAGTGCGATCATGACGAGCAATGCCTTTGAGTCCATATTGGTGTAACCTGGATAATTCTCTACATCAATGTGGGGAATGTTATTCTCAATCAAATCGAGCAGCAGTACACCCGTAACCAGGCCCAAGGTCAAAGAGACAACTCCCGACTCTATAATCGCTTGCGGCATTAAGCCAAACGTGGAGGCAGAGACCATTATACCCGCAGTGAACGCAACGAGAATGTCTTTCCATTTCTCCGATAACCTCTTAATGAACAGAATGGGAATCGCTCCAAGCACAGTCGCCATTGCTGATAATAAACTACCGAGCAGCGCATTTGCCAAGTCTTCAACTCCTTACAGGACAAGTCTGATAGACCAAGCATATGCTAAAGATCGGGAACACAGTACCGGAAACACAGTTTATATAAGGTCAAGCATCTTCAAGTTCCTGCTCCATTATCACGTTTACATCAGGTAGCAGATATCTATAAAAGCTGAATGCACCGTCTCCTTTTTTTTCTAATATTTTTATTTTACATAGTATAGAAAGAACCGCTTCAAGTTGGTCTACGGACCTGCCTAGCTTCAGGGATAAGCCTTCAATGCTCTCGAAAGCGCCTGAATTCTGTTGGAAGAATTGTGTGCATTCCATTTGCAATAAGATATGTATTTTACCCTTCATCTTCTCCCCTTCTTTGCTATAGATGTTTTCTATTAATCCTATTATAATCCGTTTAGATTAGCTAAGAAATCCCCATATAGTCTTATTATATTTCAAAGAAAACAGTATATAATAAGTAACTATGACTACAAAAAAAATAAAACAACTCATACGAGATGTTTTATTGTATACCGTATATTTGTTTGTAAAGTGCCGCTGTTGCTTTATTTCTATCTTTTATATCTAATTTTTGGAATATACTACTGATATGATTTTTAACCGTATGTTCACTTATAAATAGTTTCATAGCTATTTCCCTATTCCCATGTCCTTTTGCAACCAGTCGAAGAACCTCATTTTCCCTTTTGGACAATTGCTCCATATTCTCTTTCACTTTATGGATAGCCGCTTCGTCTTCTTTATCTTTAATAGAAAGGTCAGCTTCCAGGAAAATAGCTTTCCGATTATATTTGTCAAAAGCTTGGATTAAAGCATTTGAAAACCCCGACACGGAATTCGTATGTGATTCATCATCCTTTTGGAGGTAGCTAAGTGCCAATACTTGTCCAATGATAGAAACAGGAATTGCCCCACCTTTGTTCCACACTTGGAATTCGTCAATGATATCTATAGTATCCTTCGCAAAGGTATGAGAACGCAGCATTTCTGTATCATAAAAAAGGATAGGACAAATTAATAAAGCCCGATGTTGCTCATCTTCTGTTAACGGTAAATGTGGCAATAGGTCTGATAGATAATTCTCCAGCACTTGTAATTCCTTAAATAATTCAGGATTCCATTGCTGTAGAGCACTTTGCAGCAATTTAATGCGAGCAAGTTCTTCCAGTTCATTAATCATTAACTTTTGAATCAGCAGCGTATACAGCAGCCTGAAGGCATCTGCATAATAACCTGCTAGTCCATATTTATCCCGCATAACCTCAACACATAATACCGAAACCAAAGAATTATTGAACATAATAGGAACTTCAAGAACTGCACGCCCTTGCTCCCAATGACATACTTGTTCTTCTCCACTCGAAGTGACTTCCCCATCAAAATATTTGCTGATTAGCTTTGAGGTTACGTCATGTAATTCAGGTTGTTGAATACCCCGAGATAGAAAATGCAGCTTGCCTGTTCTAAACTTATCACGGTATAACAAACAAACTAATGTGGTTTCCGTTATATTTAAAGTAGCGTCGAGCAGCAGATAGAACAGCTGTTTTACTTGATTGGTTTCCTTAATACTTTTGAACAATTCAAATACAATGGTCATTAAAGCATTCATTTCATTATGCTCGGCTCTTAAACGTGTATTCACTAAGTGAAGCTGCAATAAATCTGTACTTATCTTAATAAATGGCTGAGACTGAAGCTCCGGAAGGTAGGAATACATCCCTCCAAAATACACTCCATCAACAGCAGAATCATTAAAAATAGGATAGCAGAATAACTGTTTGATGGGCAGATTGAGCTTCTTAAAAAAAACATTCCTTGGATCTTTGTCTGCATGCTTCCAAATCTCAGGTTTAGAAGTCGCTGCAACTTTCCCCAGAATTCCCTCCCCCAGGAGAAAACTTTGCTCCTTTAGAACTTCACTCTGTTTACCACTGGTATAGAGGATTTGGAAAGAATCATCTTTATTTTTTTCGGCGTAAGCCAAAAAGTCGACTTCAGGCAAAAAATCATGAAGATTCTCAAGAAATTCAGTTTTTGTATTTCTCTGCGTATGAATAGCCCCCAGGATCTGATTCAATTGCCCCAGATCCTTTTCCCGCTTCTCTACTTCCATTTGGCTAGTTAGTATAGTAGTTAGCAGGCTCGAGTAAATATCAAAATAATGAATGACTTGTTGGACCTCATCAGGAGATTTTTGGATAATTTCACCGTACACTTTAAATGGCCTGTCATTCAAATCAACATTTACAGCTTCTTCAGTAAAAAATCCAGACCAAATATAGTAGTCAGGATAATCTGCCAGGGTCACCGGATAGAGCATCAGCTTTGTACCAAAAAAGGCTGTAGACTGTCCTTCAATGACTTGTGGACTCTTTGAAGCACCGTAAGTCAATATTGTTCTTTTCATATATTCTTGAATAGCAAAGTGTTGAGCAACATGATCTGTGATGGGATCTATAATGGTTGGTGGTATAATACACTCCCCATCCACATTGGTGATGAATATCGATAACTGTACTTTGTTTGATAATCCATCCTGAATGACCCCAAACCCATCCATACAGTGTTTCATAGCTCTAACCCGCCCATCTGGTTGTTATATATCCCTCGTAACATTTCAGCTTGTTATCGATAATAATTTTCTTCTTTTAGTAATAATTAAAGAAGTAACGCTCCCATGTTGTTCAACTTTCATACTGTCACATAAATTCCTAATAATGTATAATCCACGGCCTCTAGAGGCTTCCGTCTGCAGTTCTAGGTTTGAATTTATACTGTACGGAGAGCCTATTTGACTGATCAAAAGATCCATCCCGTCTTTATATAACTCCCACTTCAGCCAGAAAGTACTATACATACTCCCATGATCCACCACATTCATACAGGCTTCTTCAGTCATCAGCTTTAGAAAAATGGTTTCCTTGGAATCGAATCCTATATCCTCTGCATAAGAGCCTGTCAAGTCCATCGCTAATTCAATATCTGTTTCGCCTCTAAGTAGCAAGCAATGTTCGGCGCTCATAGTCATCATAGTTTGTCCTCTTTCTGGTCATCTTCTTGCGAGTTCATCCGATACTTACTAGACATATCCTTCAAGCTATGCGACATATGAGTGAGATGACCCACTAATGTAGACGTTTTAGTAATATGAGTCTGGCTCTCTTCCGCAAGCATAGAAATTTGATTCACTGAAGCCATAACTTCCTTGGTATGAACTTCCTGTTCATCGCTTGCTTGCAGGATGTCTGCAATGCGATTCTCCATATCACCAATGGCATAAAGAATCCTCTGGAACACTTGTTCAGTCTCCATATTCTGTTCAACACCGATCTTAATGGCCTCTTCAGCATGCCGCATATACTCATTCACACCGAGAATCAATGCATTGATAACTTGTGTAGACTGTGAGGTTCGATCCGCAAGCTTCTGAATTTCCTCGGCTACAACGGCAAACCCTCTTCCTGAATCTCCTGCTCTAGCGGCTTCAATAGCTGCATTAAGCGCCAAAAGATTAGTTTGACTGGAAATATCACTAATAATTGAAACGGTGTCGGAAATTTTCGAAGTATTCACAATGAGCTCATTAGTCGTAGACCGGATATGGAACATACTTTCTCTAGAGCTATTTACAACTATCCCACCTTGCTTCCCAAGGTGAACGGCTTCTTCTGATGAAGCGCTGGCCATGGAAGCGAACTTGACTACGGATTGCACTCCCTGCTCCATTACATACATTTTATTGGATACTTGTAGTACGGAATCGAATTGACCTGACGATCCTTGAGTCAGATATTCAAATGCTTGATTGATTTGTTTACTATGAGAATCCAACTGGCCGGCATGCTGGGATATTTCATGAATATCCTTAGTTAGGCTCAAGATCAAGTAGCGGTACGATTCCCAGAGTTCTCCCAAATCATCCTTCCTGGTACTGACTTCTATATTTTCCGTTAGATCTCCCGTTGCGACCTTTTTCATTAGATGGGTAAGATCCTTGATTGGCTTAGTTAATCGCTTCGCCATGATCCAACCGACTAAACCTGCAAGGATCGGAAATATCCCGCCGATCTTAAAGGTAAAAGCCAGCATTTCCTTGGTGCGCTGCGTAATAATGTTGGCATCAAACTCCACCATCATTAAGCCAATAATCTGAGAATCTGCACTCAAGATGGGGGCATAACCTGCTTTTCGTTTGAGGCCATTATAATTATAGAGTTCCGAATACACGGGGTGATGCATTTGAATAAGACTATCACGCAGGGATGCAGCTATAGGCATGGTGTCTCCGGGCTTTATTCCACTTTCTCTCATGCGACTATCTGCAACCAGGATTGTTCCATCAACAGTTATAATAGCTGCATCCAGAAAAATGGGTTTGTGGTCCACAATACCATCGATCTTGTCCTGCAGAGCGGGAAGTGCTGTATTATCCCCTTGAATAACTCGCAGCAGTTGGCTGGGATCAATCAAGGTAGTTGTAATATTGGCGCACCCGACCAATTCTTCACCGGCAGCCTTATCAATCTGGTTGTAATTCACATAGTAGCCAGCGGTCAAGATGGAGATCACACTAAAGAGGACAAGAGATATGGACAACAGTGATAGTTTCCCCGTAATACCTAATCTAAGCTTCATACAGTGCCCCCTTAATATGGATCTCATCGCCATGACTTTTTCCGCTTGGGATAAGATAGGCTATTCCCTTCTCTGTATGAATTTTACAGTGAATTGTGCCTTTTCCTGTTACTTCAACTTTGCCTCCTGTACCTATCTCAGAATATGATGCAGAAGCGAACCTAATATCACAAGGTTGGGTAGACAAGGCTTCGACCCTTTCCACTGCAGTTTGGAGATATATACTAATCCCCTTCATCTGTCCTTCATCTTTTTGCAAGGCGATTCTTTCTTCATTCATAAAACCGCTTAAGCGAATTTTTAAGATTTGTATATATTCAGGCAATCCAGATTTCACTTTGTCCAGTTTTTGCACGAATTCAGTTACCTCTTCAAAAAACTTCTTATGTTTAACTTGAATGAGTATATTTAAAAGTGTGCCATATTCGTACCCTTTGTTATTGGCCATTTCACTAAATTTCTTCATAGCAGCGATTAAGATTTCAAAGGATTTATTCAGTTGAAAAAGTTCTTTATAAAACATACTAGCCAGCATAGAGGGCTTACCCGCACTTAATGTTGCGTTCAGAATGGTACCGGTGACTGAAATACTGCCGGCCGCAAGTATTGAGCTTTTAAATACATTTCCTTTCACCATTACTTTGCCCAATGCTTCAATCTGCACACCGTCATGAACATCACCATGAATCGTTATATCTCCGGTGAAATAGATGTTTCCCTTTTCATAAGTGGCATCCCCATGATGTTCATATACAGCTATAATCCTTAATAAATAACTATTCTTATTGGCTACTAGTAACGGTCTTCCAGGTATCATTGCATACCAAACATTAGTTCTGTATTCTACCGAAGGGTCAAAGGGGATCAGGATATCCTTAACAGGTTCTGCTAGTATTGGATTCCCCTTAAGGTCTGTCCCGGGTTCACCTGGTTCAGAAGCATGATAAAGAGCAATCTTTGTCCCTTTGTCCACAGTGGGAATTACCATCTCAGATGTAAAATCAACTACACCATTGTTCTCATTGACTCCTCTATGAAAGGTTTCATCAGAAAAGAAGGTTTCGATCCAAGCATCAGAACCCTTTAGGCTCGCTACACCTTTGCCTATGAGTATTTCCTTACCTGTGGGCAATTCCAACTCTTGTTTCAATACATTCTGATTTACAAACTGGGGCACAACATCCATTTCTTCAATCTGACCCATAAGCCCTTCAAGCGTTAATCTTCTCTTAAGATCGGGTTTATAGGCAATACCCACAAAAATGTTATCATTTTGGAGTCTAACGGTGGGAGCTGCTTCAAGTTCAAACTTATGATGTATAAGTATATACAACTCCATGTCCTGCGCTCTTAGGCTTAACGTGTAGCCAGAGATTTGTTCTCCTATGTATGTCCATATCAGATTATCTTTTGAAGAAACCCTCATTCTTTCTTTCAAAGTAACATCGTTTACACTAATAACGAAATCTTTAAAAGGAGGATCGATGCTATAGGATTGATTGGAGGCAATCTTAATATTATTGCCCTGAATACTGACAATACCCAATAGTCGTTCTCCATCAAAAGAGTAGCCCACAATAATCACCTCATAATTCACTGTAAGGCTATTTTAATCATAAATTATATACAAAATATGATTAGAATATATATACATATATATAACTCCACTTACAATCGGGCTAATTCCAGAAGATCCATATTTCTCTTCTCTTGGAATCTACTAATAATTCCCTTCTGGTATCGTTGGACATCATTTTGCCCCTTGTTTTTGGTCTGATATATTGCGATATCAGCAATGCTAATTAATGACTCTGCATCCTCGCCATCTCGCGGATAAATACTAACCCCTATACTGGCCATTGTCTCCAGTCCCATGGTTCTAAATTTCATTGAATGCTTAAAAGCCTGCAGAATCATTTTCCCAGTATGTATCGCTTCTTCTTCAAATTTAAGATCATTAATTAGAATTACAAATTCGTCGCTACCCAAACGGGCAACCGTTCCATTCTCACCTATCTGATTTGCAATAATGCTCGATATTTCACGTAACACCTTGTCTCCGATTCGATGTCCCAAGGTGTCATTAACATCCTTGAAATGATCCAAATCGATTAACATCACAGCAAGCTGATGTTGCTCCTTCTTAGCGATATCTATAGCTAAATGTAGGCTTTTGTAAAAAGACGCTCGATTAGGCAGGCCTGTAAGATCATCATGATATGCCAAATGGAGCATTTCCCGATCACTCTTTTTTCTTTCTGTATTATCGCTGATCATTGTATAAATACGCAGTAGATGCCCTTTTGCATCTTCTGTTATCTTCAGATTCACTAACCCTTCAATCACCTTCCCATTAGGTATTACAAAAGATAGCTCAATATCACATACTTCCTTTTGTTCTAATAACCTAGGATATATCTGTTCCCGGAACAATAGCTCGGAATCCGCAGTCAAAAAATCAAAAATGTTTTTACCAAGTACCGTCTGTAACGAACATTGCATCTTATTCAAAAAATATGTATTTACATCATGGATATAACCAGTGGCATCTGTTGCATAGATCATGGCAGGGGTATCTTCAAATAAGCTTCGAAATCGTTCCTGGGTTCCACCTTCTGTATCTACCTTCTTGGCTACCTTAGACATTAAATTGCGCAGTTGATCCAATAGGGGGGCTGATGGTTTAAGCAAATCTGTTCGTATCTCTGGCGCTTGAAGATTCTTCAAAGCAAACTTTACTCTTAAGCAAAGATCGGTATATCTAAATGGTTTTTCCACAAAATCTTGAGCTCCGGCAAGTACGGCTGTCTCAACCAAATCCATTTCTCTTGCTGCTAACAATAGGATTACTGGAGTATTCTCATAGGCATCATTTGTTTTAATTTGCTCGCATATTTCCAGGCTGCTGCAATCCGGCAGATCTATACCTAATAAAATCAAATCCATTTGAGGACTTGCTGCTTGGTTTAGGTTTAGTCTCTCTAGCCCTTCCTTTGCTGTATTGGCAACAGTAATATCAATGAATCCCATTTTCCGCAGCATAATCCCTAGAACTGAGCAGCTCTCTGCAGAATCATCGATAATTAAGATCTTTTTCATTATCATATTTAACAGACCCCCATTAGTAAAATTAATTACAAGTCAGTGTATCTAAATCAGACTGTACAGAATTATCGATTTCAACACTGCTAATAGGCTGCTGTTTAGGTAAATGAATGTTAACCATAGTTCCTATTCCGATATCCGTGTAATAAATGAGCGTACCATAATGCTTCTGGACAATACTTCTGCTCAGCATTCCTCCCATTCCAATCCCCTTTTCCTTGGTTGAAAAGAAAGGTTGTCCTAGGTAAGGAACTCGCTCTGCCGAAATGCCCGTACCTTTATCCTCTATTTGGATATTCACAAAATCCTGATCATATTCAGCTATTCGGATCGCAATAACTCCACCTTCAGACATGGACTCAACAGCATTGATCAGGAGATTGTTCAGCAGCATACAAATTAATTTCTGCTCACATTGTATCTCCCGATGGTATTCACATTTGATCTCCACTTGTATTCCTGCCTCCTGTAGAACAGGATACAGATCGTCCAGACAATCGTGGACAAGATTCTTAAGCTTAACGTTTCTAAAATTCAGGTTGTCGATGTCATCAACCCTTGCCAAGAATTCTAAGCCATCCATTAATTTCTCCAAAATTACGATCTGTGAATGAATGAGGTTAGAATGCTTAGGGCTTATAGAATCCCTCAGCAGTGTCGTATACCCTTTTATAACCGTAATAGGATTTCTTACTTCATGAACAATACCCGCCGCCATCCGCTTCACAATATCCATATCATCTGTCATTTCAAGTCCACCTTCCGTGCATTATACTGCAACCTTTGCTAATTTCAGTATTAATACAAATACATGAACAGAAAATGACAAGATTATATAAAATGTTGGAAATATAACTCGCTACCCTAATTAGTACCATTATTGTGAGGTAACGCGATAATATTGTTATAATTTGTAACATTAAGGTGGTTTCCTAATCTTAAGCTTAATTACATCTATTGGTAATCACTCTTGTTTCCTATTTGTGATCCCACTAGAATAAGAAACAGTTCCTATAGCGCTATAGAAAAAGGCCTCTTCCAAGTTCAAAGAACCCAAAAGAAACCTATAATTAAGTATATAACTATGCTTTGCTAATAAACTCTGCGATATCTGTCTTAATCAGCTGTAACGCATTTCTCCAGAAATCAATAGAATGTACGTCTACTCCCATAATACTAGCTGCATCAACAATATTATTCTTGCTGGTTGCACTCAGGAATAGGCGGTATTGGGTAAAGAATTCCTCTCCCTTTTTTAAATACTCAGCATATAGCCCTTTAGAGAATAGCAGTCCGAAGGAATATGGGAAATTCAAAAATTCATTCCCAGCCATAAAATAACCAGCCTTGTTCATCCACATATAAGCATGGAGTGTAGTCTCATCAATGCTTTCACCATAAGCTTCTACCATGCAGGAATGCATTAATTCATTCAGTTCCTGAACGGATAATGGCCCTGACGCTCTTCTTGTAAATAATTGAAGTTCAAATAAATAGCGGGCATAGAAGTCTACCAGATAGTAACCGGCATCGGAAATGCTTCTTTCCAGAATCGGGAGAGCTTCCTTCCCCGATGCACTGCTGATTAAGGCCTGATTCACTAAGGTCTCGCAGAATATTGAGGCCGTCTCGGCAATCGGTGTCGGATAATCTGTGTTCAGCATCGTTTCATGACTTAGACAGGAACTATGATAGGCATGGCCAATTTCATGGGCAAGCACGCTAATATCCAGTGAAGTTCCGGTGAAGTGGGTCATAATTCTACTCTCTTGAATAGGAAAAATATCGATGCATAATCCAAATCCACCCTTGCCTGCTCGTGGCTCTGCATCAATCCAGCGCTGCTCGAAGACCTTCTCGGCAAATTCAGCCAGCTCTGCGCTGAAGGTTGTGAAGCTGGATATAATAATGTCCTTTGCCTCCGTGTAGGTTGCTTGTGCCGTCTCTTCACCGATCGGTGCAAAGATATCATAAAAAGGAAGTGCGTCCTGATGCCCCAAAAGTTCAGCCTTCGTCCGATAGTAGGTATGAAAGCTTGGCAGACTTTCTTTGAGCGCAACCAGCATGGCCTCCAAGGTTTCATTATCCATTCTTGAAGCCACCAGCACCTTCTCCAGTGCGGAAGAGTAACCTCTCATTCCATAGATCGTTAGCGCCTCGCCACTAATTCCATTGATGCTGGCTGCACAGACTGGGGCAATCTGTTCATAGGCTTCAATCTCTGCAGTATACGCAGCGAGTCTTAATTCCGCCTTACTCTCATAAGCCATACTTCTCAGTTCGGAAAGTGTAAACTGTTTGGGATCGCCTTCAATAGAGATACTTGTACGCACAGTTGAGGCCCGCTCCATGTAGAGCCTCTCCCACGCTTTGGAACCTGTACTCTGCATGCTGGCTATAGCCACTTCTACTTCTTCACTTAACACATGACGGGATTGCGCTAACAACTCTTGCAGATAAAATCGATGCTCCAACAGATAAGGTGAGCTCCCGATAAACTTATCAACATTCTCACAGCCGGCAAGCCAAAGCTTAAAGCCAGCAATGGTCCCGGCAATTTCAGAATTCACCTGCTCTATATCATCTGCAAGATTCATAGCTTCCTTATTGTCACTATCCGCACTGAGAATTAATTCTGCATAAGCCAACAAACACACATATACGCTTTTATATTGGTTATACAGTCTCAGAAAGGCTTCGATTGCTGCTGTAGGACCCTGCGTGTTCGCAAGCTTACTCTTAGTCCACTGGTTTAAGGCCCTACTATGTTGATCAAGCAGCTCTCGGTCTGCTCTTAGCTTTGGGGATTCAAAAGAAGGATACAATGTATCCAGATTCCAGGTCATATTCATTCGTAAATCACTCCAATGTATAGGTATAGGGCAATGTTATTTCAACAATGGTACCTTGCAGATTATTGCTACTAAACTGAATCGTCCCCTGATGATCACGGATAATTTTTTGACTAATCATAATTCCTAATCCTGTACCACCGGACTTCGTTGTGAAGAAAGGTGTACCTATTTGACTTAGAATTTCAGTGGGTATGCCTTTACCCTGATCCATAAACCGGATTAATACATGCTGCTTCTGTCTACATACCTGAACTCTAATCTCCGTTCCCGGGGGACTAGCTTCTATGGCGTTTTTTAGGATATTAATAAAAACTTGCTTCAGTTTATTCTCAGCACATCTTATGTATAAACTAGCCTCTTGCTCATATATTTCTAAATCAATCTCATTCTCCGACAAATGAGCTTGGCCATTAAGTAAGGTTACTGTTTGTTTCAATAAGGTTATAAGATCTTTATCAAGAAATTCGGAACTTGTTGGTTTCGCAAGCAGCAGTAGTTCCCCAATAATTGAATTAATTCGATCGACCTCAGAGATAACCAAATCACTATATTTCTCACTTAATTGAGATTGGGCAAATAATAATTGCACAAAACCTCTAATACTAGTTAATGGATTACGTATTTCATGGGCTATTCCAGCCGAAAGCTCTCCGATTAACGAGATGCTCTCAGTCTTCCTTAATAATTCTTCCGTTATTTTCCGTTCCGAAATATCACGAACTATAGAAACTACCATTGTCTTATTGTTCAGCTTAAATGTTCTCGAGCTAATTTCCACTGGTTTGGTCGATCCATCCTTGGTGATATGAATCCACTCTGTAAAAGTGGACCTTCCTTGAATAATAGTTGAGAAGGTATCCTCAATTTTATCTTTAAGACTTGGGTGGGCAATATCATTTACTGATTTCGAGAGAAGTTCAAGCTTCGTATAACCAAGCATTTGGCAAGCCATCTCGTTTACATCGATAAACTTCGAAGGTTTTCCTTCATGATCCTGCTGATAGAAATAGATAGCGTCATTGACTTGGTTAAACAATCTATAATATTTCATTTCCGATAGTTTCGTTTCTGTAACGTCTCTGGAAAGACACACATAAGAAATAATCTTCCCCGCAGGCTCTTTTACCGAAGTAATAGACAGACTGACACTGATCAGTTCGCCATCCTTTTTCAACCTAAACGTATCCAGTGAGAAAACTTCAGTCCCCTGGTCAATATACTGAGAGAGTCTGTCCCGTTCCTCAATTAATTCAGGGGGAATGTGGGGGAGTTTCATATTGTTTAAATCCTCTTTAGTCCAACCATACATTTTTGTGAAAGATGAATTAACATATACTACCCTTTTATTGGTGTCTAAAATATAGATAGCATCCGGGCTGTTCTCAACATAAGAGTATAACGAATACTGCAAAATTTCAGTCTGATATACATCTGGCATAATAGACTCCCATAATCAGTTTATTCAATAGTAACAAAGTTTACTAAAATGTTCATTATATTATAATATAGATTATCCCGTATTTTTTCCAAAAAAAGAGATCCTCCACAAGTTTGAATACTCGCGAAAGACCTCTTGCTAGCAGGCTATTATATTGAATCATTCTTAATCCTCTGATCCTGTTCTCAGATACAACGCTTGATCGCTAACGGGTTGATCGCTAAATCTTTCGAGCTCATTATAAGCAGGAATACCATGCATCGCCATATCCAGACCCTCTTCTTCCTCATCATCCTTAACCCGCAGGCCGACGGTTGCTTGGATCAGTTTGGCTGCACCATAGCTTAACGAATAGCCCCAGAATACCACAGCAATGACTCCAAGCAGTTGAACACCCAGCAAATGAAAGTGCCCTGTAGTCAGGAGGCCCGCCTTTTGATCCAAGAGCCCCACTGCCAAGGCACCAAATGATCCATTAATCCCGTGAACAGCAACGGCTCCTACCGGATCATCAACCTGCAGCCTATCAATGGCGAGCGTTCCCCAAATCACAAGAACACCAGCAACTAGACCAATTAGAATGGATGAATACGGAGTTACAAACGCACAGCCAGCTGTTATAGCAACCAGACCTGCTAGCGCACCATTCATCGTCATACTGGGATCTGCTTTTCCATAGCGGAACATAGTGTAGATCATAGCAGAAGTCCCACCCGCAGCAGCGGCCAGCATGGTATTCAGAGCGATTAGCGAAAGGTTGACATCAGCGGCGTTCAAGGTGCTGCCGGCATTGAATCCAAACCAGCCAAACCACAGGATAAAAGTACCGGCTGAGGCTAGTGGAATGTTACTCGGGGCAAACACATTCACGCTTCCATCCGTATTGAACCGGCCACGGCGGGGCCCCAGCACTTTGGCAAAAGCAAAGGCAGCCGAACCTCCTAAAGCATGAATAGCAGCCGAGCCAGCAAAGTCCTTCATGCCCAACTGCGCAAGCCATCCTTCAGGATTCCACACCCAATGGCCTGAGATCGGATATAAAATAGCGGCTACAAAAAAAGCGATCAGGATATACGCCTTAAAAGACATCCGTTCAGCAACAGCACCGGATATTATGGAAATTGTCGCGATGGCAAATCCAATCTGAAACAGCACATAGGCTGACAAAGGTAGATTCAAATCGATATGTAAAGTCTGGGAGGCACCCCAAAAATTAAAACTTATGATTCCGGAAAAATCTTTTCCAAACATGACTCCAAAACCTACTAAGAAAAAGGCTAACACCCCAATGGTGAGATCAACAAAGATTTTCATAGTCACATTAACTGCATTCTTCGTACGAACAAATCCCGCTTCGAGCAAGCTAAAGCCGCCCTCCATAAACAAAACCATCGCAGCAGCAAGCACTACCCAAACCGTATTTAAAGCGATATCACTTCCGGCATTCATGGTGTTACCCTCCCTGATACTTTATATAACATAAGTTATATTATAGGGAGAGGGGTCAAATTGTCAACATCCAATGTAATGTTTCCTTACACAAAAAGGGGACAAAGTATGTCTTTGTCCCCTGCTGTGATCTATTTCATTTCGGCTTTTATTTCAATTCATCTATGGTTTCGTCAGTCTGACCTGTTCTAATATTATACATTTCTAGTAGAGGTAGAACGAAGATTTTACCGTCGCCCATTTCTCCAGTTTGTGCTGTCTTGATAAGCGTCTGAATGGTTTCTTGTACTTTATTGTCAGATACGACGATTTCAATCTTTATTTTGTGATGCAAATTAACCGTATAAGACTTTCCTCTATAAACTCCCGTTGTATTCTTCTGCTGACCGCGCCCCTGTGCCTGAGTAACGGTAAAGCCGGTTACTTCAATAATTCGCAAGGCATCAATGACTTCTCTAAGCTTCTCTGGGCGAATAATGGCTTCTACTTTTTTCATATGTATCCTCCAAAGGACAAATTATATTGTAGAACCTATAGATTCTTATGTTTCTACAAATAAATTGTAACACACAAATCAAACCAGCGCGCACCAATGGGGGGGATTGGTACGCGCTGGTTTAACACTTCAGCTATGCAACTATTTCTTGGTGTTATTTCCCTTGGGAAGCTGCTTGATACACCAGTTTGCCTCCATAATGGCCTGTTAATACTACCAATGTTCCGCCTGTCAGTGATAAGATAATCAGAACTGGGATAAATACTTTGGAGAAGCTAAATTTCGCATATTTCTTTAATTGTGGGATCATTGGAAACAGTTGATACAATTTAATCGCGACAATTATTCCAAACACAATTAAGGTAAACATGGCAAAGGTCTCATGGGTATGAACGGCTGCTTCTTGCGTCCCGAACACTTGTTTAGCAAAATGCTCCCCACTGTCGCCAGTCAGATAGGCCACAATAGCAGAGACAAAGCCAATCATCAGGCAGAAGTTGGCGATTTTATTCCAGAAATCCGGCTTCCACAAGGCGATTAATTGGAGAATCGCACCTAAAGATAATAAAGCGATTGGGAAGTGGACAATTAGCGGATGAAGGGGCGTACTCATAATAAATATCTCCTTTGGGATTGGTTTGGGCTAGCCTTATAATTACGCTAATCTATCAGGTTGTTGCCAAATGTGAAACAATCGGCAGAGCAATGAAAAATGTACTTCCAATACCCACTTCACTTTCGACCCAGATGGTACCACCATGCGATTCTACAATCCACTTTGCAATCGACAACCCTAAACCCGTGTGGCCCTGCGTACGATTGCGAGATTCATCTACCCTACCGAAACGCTCGAACACTTCCTGCAGCTTAGCTTCCGGAATTCCAATACCTGTATCCTGGATCTGCAGGGTCAACAGGTTACCCTTCACTGTGGCCTTCATCATGATACGATCTCCTGCAGCAGTATATTGTACAGCATTATCCAAAAGGATCACGAACAGCTGTTGAAGTCGTTCCTGATCAGCCCTCACAATAACTTGTGTATTTGCCTTTAGCACAAGCTTAATCGCTTGCTGCTGTGCAATAGGCTGAAAATTTCGGAACGCCCGTTCTAATTCTCCATCCAACGAGAATTCATCATATGTAAGATCCACAACAGCTGCGTCAGCTTGTGCCAAGCTCAATAAATTCGAGATGAGACTCGTCATGCGTCGAACCTCATCCTTCATATCATCCATCACCTGCTTGCCAAAAGGGGAAAGTATATCCTCTGTTTCATTCTCCAATACCTCAATAGACGAATGCAGCACTGTAAGCGGCGTGCGCAACTCATGAGATGCATCAGCAGTAAACTTCTGCTGCCTAACAAAGGAATGAATGATTGGTTTCATGGCACGACGAGACATCACGTAGGCAAAAATAATGGAAACGACAAGAAATAAAACAGAAATGATAATCTGGGTATGAGTTACTTGTTCCAACAATCTTTGCTGCTCTGTAATATCAATACCTGCTATTATGCTTCCCACGTAGAGACCTTCTCGATAGACGGCTCTACCCGCCAAGAACAGATGGACATTCTCTTTATCAATATCATAGATATGATGAAGAGTCTGTTTCTCTTGAGGAATCCAATCCTTTACATTCTCCTTGATATCATTTGCCAGATCCTCATCTACCGCATCTGTTCTAATAATCTGCCCTTCAGGATCAATCAGCATGTAAAAGGGACGCAGGGGCGTTTCGATCTCGCCAGATGGACTGTTTGTCTCCTCCTTGCCTATATAATATTTGCTAGTACTTGTCTTATGGTTATAAGTAAGCATTTCATTTGAGTGCTCCTGTATTTCACTAGTTACCACGGCTTCCAGCTTTGTTTTCTGTTCCTTATAGATAATAGAAGATAATAAAATGTAACTTGTCACATTCATTGATAACAAGAATACGATCATTAAACCAGCAAAAAAAGTGGTCAGCCTTTTATTCGTTTGTGCAAACAACAGATACCTCCACTTTGTACCCCATGCCGCGTACATTGTTAATATGCATCTGCCCTTTTGTGCAATCAAGCTTCTTCCGCAGCTGTTTGACCAAAGCATCCAAGGTATTACTATTCACTTCCGAATCGTATCCCCATATTCGCTCGATAAGCAAGGATCGCGGGAGTACCTTACCCTCATTTCTCATTAAGAGCTCCATTAACTGGAATTCCCGGGTAGTTAGTGTAACCTGTTCATCATTGCACTGTAGGCTTCTTTCATTTAATAGTAATCTATAAGGCGATATCCCTATCCAATCGTCCTGAATCGGTTGCACCATACGCCGAGAGATGCTGCGGATTCTAGCAAATAGCTCTGAGAATTCAAACGGTTTAATCACGTAATCATCAGCACCTGCATCCAGCCCACTGATCCGGTCATTCAAGGTATCTTTTGCAGTAAGCAAAATAATTCCTCCAGCGTACGCATCCTTTCTTAACTGCCTGCAGAGCGTGACACCATCCATTAGCGGCATCATCCAATCCAGTAGCAGCAGGTCATAGCTTGTAACACTAATATAATCCAATGCTTCAAGTCCATTCTGTACCCAGTCCGTCGTATGTCCTTCCTTGTTCAGCATATGCACAATGAGCGGCCCCAGTCGAAGATCATCTTCCGCTAATAGAATACGCATTGCCCTCTCCTCTATAAATACATTTTTTGATATTGATGTTCACTACACGTGAGTAGTTATATTTGTTAGTATAAACTCCATTTCTGACAATTAAATGAGAAACAAGTGCTATCTCATATCCCATTTCGCAAATAGCTGGTCCACCCGTCCGCCGATGGAAGACTCGGATACAGTTTGTAGCTTTCCATGCTCAAATACGATCCGACCTGCAACAACAACAGTGGAGACAGCCCCAGGCTGCATGGCATAGGTCATGTTGGCAAACAGTTCTTTTTTCGGTGCCAGGGAAAGATCGTTAATATCGAGTGCGACGAAGTCGGCGTGTTGTCCAGCTTGGAGAGATCCGATGGGCATCCGCAGTATTTCACCGGCGTTAGAGGTCCCCATCTTGTAGACCTGCTCAGCGGTGATGCAGGTACCGTCCAGACGGTTGACCTTTTGCAAAAGCGCACACATGCGCATCTCCTCATACACACTGATCCGATTGTTACTGCACCCACCGTCCGTTCCAAGTGCCACTCGGACTCCAGCTTTAACTAGGTCCGGGATACGGGTGACGCCGTCTGCCAAGAACATATTGCTGGACGGGCAATAAGCCAGCGAACCGCGTCTTTGACCTATCAGCTCAATTTCAGAATTCGCTAACCACACCAAGTGAATCGCAATCATTCGCTCATCTAATACACCTAAGGAATCCAGGTAATGAACAGGTCGCAGTCCATAGTCGCGGACGATTTCCTCCACCTCAAACATTTCCTCAGCCACATGGATATGAAAAGGTGTATCCAGCTCCATCGCTAGACGATGTCCGGCCTTAATCATCTCCGGCGAAGCTGCATGTGGACTATGTGGAGCCGGATGAATCGTGACCATGAAGTTGCCCTGATACTTTATAGCTAATGACCTTGTCCGCTCTACCGCTTCTGGTACCGTTTCGCGGTAGGCGAGTGGTGCACCCGCCCAATCATACAGGGTACGCGCAAAGACTAGACGAATGCCCAGATCCTGGGCAGCTCTGATCACAGCTTCATCATGCGCGGTGCCGCCATTATGGACATAGAAGAAATCACTTACCGTCGTGACTCCATAACGCAGCATTTCCCCAAAAGCCAGCAAAGCACCGGTGTAAATAGCCTCCTCATCTAGCAGTGGCGTAAAGCGGTACAATGCTTCATCCCGCCATTCCAAGAAGGGTTTATCGATGGCGATTCCCCGCAACAAGCTTTGAAAAGAATGATTATGCGCGTTGACCGTGCCGGGTACGATCGCTTTTCCAGCCCACTCTATGTGTTCAGCCTCTGGATAACGGTGCTGTAGTTCTGCACGGTCACCAACATCCATAATCATTCCGTTGTCTATCAACAGAGCTGCATGCTCCTTAAATCCATCCTCGATATATGCATAATCAGCAGAATATAATTGGCGCATTAGAATCCTCCTAACGGTTCAGTTGTTGATCTAGAGCCAGAATGGACTGCAGCAGTACGTTACCAACCTTCTCGATATCCTCTATCCGGCTTTCCTCTTCCGGACAATGGCTTTTTCCGCCAAGACTAGGCACGAACAGCATCCCTGCCTTAGTCAAAGAGGCCATATGCGTAGCATCATGACCAGCCATGCTGCCTAGCTGGAGAATGGGATGTCCCAGCTCCTGCGCCTGTTCCGTACAGACGGCTATAACGAAGGAATCCATCGGCTCCGGTACTTGATCAAGAATTAACCGGCGTTCCAAACGGATGCCTCTTCTATCGGTAATGGATAGGGCTAGCTTGCTCCAAGCCTCCAAGATCTCCTGAATCTGTGAGCGTCGTTCCCCTCTGACCTCCAGATGAAAGATTACCTTTTCCGGGATAATATTAGCCGCATTCGGTTCATTGCTGATCTTACCAATCGTGCCCACAACCTCATCCGCAGGATGATTGCGGCAGACCGCTTCGAAGGCAAGCATGATCTCGGAGGCTCCCATCAGCGCATCCTTCCGGTCCACCATCAATGTCGTCCCCGCATGGTTCGCTTCCCCTATTACCGTGATCTCTTCACGGTAAATACCTGTTATGGCGCTCACAATACCTACAGGGATGTCACGGGCCAGGAGCCTTTTCCCTTGTTCGATATGAACTTCGAGAAATGCTGCTAATTCCTCCGGCTTGCGTCGCGATTTTTCGAAATGATCCGGATCACCACCCGCCAACCTAAGCGCATCTGTTAGCAAATCCCCCTGCTCATTGTGCACACCAGCAAGATCCTTTTGGCTCAATTTACCGGATATGGCTCTACTCCCAAAGGTCGAAAGACCAAAGGGATTCGGTTCTTCGGCGCTAAAAGAGACCCATTCCAGGGGATGGCGGGTAGCAATCTTGTTGTCTTCCAGTACAGTCATAACTTCCAGCGCTAACAAGACCCCCAGAGCACCATCATACTTCCCCCCATTGGGAACCGTATCGATATGGGAACCGAAGGCAATCACGGGGAGAGCCGCCTCTGAGTCGCCGCTTCTGAACGCCCAAACGTTCGCTGCTTCATCCACCCTGACTTGCAGCTGTAAATGATGCAGTTTATCTCTCAGCCATTCCCGCGCGCTCAATTCAGCTGCTGTAAAGGTTGTGCGCTCTAGTCCGCCGGTAACTTCATTCAGCCCAAACATGGCAAGATCCCGGATGTTGTTTTGCAGTCGTTCTGCATTTATGCGTAATGTATTCATCCGTATACCCTCTTTCCGTTCTGAATGACAACCTCACCCTTCTTGAGCACGGTATCGACTAAATTAACCGCATAATGGTACTGCAAATAAAGGTAATTAGGCGCATCAAACATCACGAGATCGGCTTGTTTTCCGACTTCAATACTGCCAATAACATTGGCTCGGTTGATCGCATGAGCAGCATTAATCGTACAAGCGCTCAGCACCTCGGCCGGAGTCATTTTCATGGTCAGACAAGCCAAATTCATAATAAAAGGCAGCGATTCTGTTGGTGAGGAGCCGGGATTTCGATCTGTGGACAGCGCGACCGGTACACCGGCATTAATCATCGCCCGCGCGGCGGCTGGCTGAACCATGAGGAAAAAGGCCGTGCCGGGCAGCAGGACGGCGATCACCCCATTCTCCGCCATGAGCTTAATGCCTTCTTCGGAAGCATGCAGCAGATGATCGGCCGAAACTGCACCCAGCTCAGCAGCCAGTTCTGCACCTCCGTAAGGTACGATTTCGTCGGCGTGGATTTTAGGCTTCAGCCCCCACTTTTTCCCGGCCACTAGGATCTCGCGGGATTGCTCAACTGTAAATGCTCCTTCTTCACAAAAGACGTCACAGAATTCTGCCAATTCCTCACGGGCCACCGCCGGAATCATCTCCTCAATCACCGTCCGCACAAATCCTTCTGTGTTCCCTTTAAACTCTGCCGGCACGGCATGGGCTCCCATAAACGTAGACACCAGATCTACCGGATGGGCAGCATTCAGCTGGCGGGCTACCCGAAGCTGCTTCAATTCGTCCTCTATTCGCAGACCATATCCACTTTTAGCCTCAATCGTCGTGACTCCATATGCCAGAAACCGATCCAGCCGCTTGGTAGTTTCGGCGATTAGCTGCTCTTCTGTAGCTTCACGGGTACGCTCTGTTGAATACAAGATTCCGCCGCCAGCATTCAGAATATCCATATATTTAGCGCCCTGCAAACGCAGGTTCAGCTCGAACTCCCTGGAACCGGCAAAAACAACATGGGTATGTGGATCGATCAAACCTGGTGTAACGGTTTTCCCTTCCGCTGAGAGCACCAAGACTTGCTTACTCATGGAGTGACTCTCAACATAACGGAAAGCATCCTCGTTACTGCCGACAAAGGTGAACATTCCGTCTTCAATGACTATGCCGCCGTCTTCGATAAGGTCAAGCTCATCCATCTCCTTACCTGTCTTCGGCTTCGTGCTGGCTCCGCTAAGGGTGGCGATCTGGGCTGCGTTACGAATGTAGATCATACTCATCCTATAGCTCCTTCCCAGCATCGCCGAGCATAGGCATCACTATTCCATGATGTCGGGCCGTTTCCACGGCTAACGCATAACCTGCATCCGCATGACGAATCACACCCATACCCGGATCTGACGTCAACACCCGTTCCAGTCTGGTCTCCGCGTCCTTCGTTCCATCTGCGACAACAACCATCCCGGCATGCTGTGAATACCCCATGCCTACACCACCGCCATGGTGAAGCGATACCCAGCTGGCACCCGCAGCTGTATTTACCAGAGCATTTAGAAGAGGCCAATCGGAGATGGCATCACTGCCATCTTGCATGGCTTCGGTCTCCCGGTTCGGAGAGGCTACGGAGCCTGCATCCAAGTGATCCCTGCCGATGACAATCGGCGCAGATAATTCGCCTGTAGCGACCATGTCATTGATTATGCGGCCGAATTTGGCTCTTTCGCCATAACCCAACCAGCAAATACGGGCCGGAAGCCCTTGAAAAGAGATTTTCTCCTGAGCCATAGTAATCCACTTCTGCAAGCCCGCATTCTCGGGGAATGCTCTGAGAATAGCTTCATCCGTCTTATAGATATCGTTCGGATCTCCCGACAAGGCCACCCAACGGAAGGGCCCTTTGCCCTCACAAAATTGCGGGCGAATATAGGCTGGAACAAAGCCAGGAATGCTAAAGGCCTGCGCAACTCCTTCGTCGTAAGCCACCTGCCGAATATTGTTGCCATAATCAAAGGTGACCGCTCCTAGACTCTGGAACGTAAGCATCGCTTCCACATGACGGGCAATGCTTTTTTTAGCTAGCTTTACGTATTCTACCGGATGTTCTTCTCTCAATCGTTTGCCTTCCTCCACGGTGTAGCCTACCGGTAAATAACCGTTTAATGGATCATGGGCCGAGGTCTGATCGGTCAGAATATCTGGAACAAAACCCCGGGCAAGCATCCGTGGCAGCAATTCGGCGGCGTTGCCAATCAAGCCGATGGAGAGCGGGCGGCCCTCGCTTTTGGCAGCTTCAGCTAGGGTAATCGCCTCTTCCAGGGTTTCAACCATGAGGTCGCAATATCGGGCCTGAATCCGCTTCTCAATACGGGTCTGATCTACATCTATTCCGATAAACACACCTTCATTCATAGTTACAGCTAACGGCTGAGCACCGCCCATCCCACCTAATCCAGCGCTGAGCGTAATCGTCCCCTGCAGACTGCCTCCGAAATGCTGCTTCGCACACTCCGCGAATGTCTCATACGTACCTTGCACAATCCCTTGAGTCCCAATGTAAATCCAGCTGCCTGCGGTCATTTGCCCGTACATCATCAACCCTTTTTGATCAAGCTCATGGAAGGTGGCCCAATTCGCCCAGGCCGGCACCAGATTGGAATTAGCCAATAACACGCGCGGCGCGTCCTTATGTGTGCGGAAGACGGCAACCGGTTTGCCGGATTGAATCATTAAAGTTTCATTATCTTCTAAGACTTTAAGCGTGTTTACAATAGCGTCAAAGCTCTCCCAGTTACGGGCGGCTTTGCCGATTCCGCCGTAAACGACCAGTTGATCGGGATGCTCCGCTACCTCTGGGTCCAAGTTGTTCATCAGCATACGCAGTGCAGCTTCCTGCACCCAACCTTTAGTATTCAACTGGTTTCCTCTTGGAGCGCGGTACACTCTCTCTGCATTTAAGCCCATAATCTGACGATCTCCCTTCTAGGATAAGTTAAGAATGAAATGGAACCATGACGAACAATTCCTCCAACACACCCGCTTCTTTCATCCAATCTGCGATCTTCGCAAAATCATTAGACAGCACCCGATCCTCATCGAGAAAAGGTACCCACTCCCGGCAGCGCTCATACAGCCACTTCGTTCCTTTGCCCAACAGTTGCGGGTCACGAAAGTCGATGGCTTGTGCTCCACACAACAGCTCGATAGCTAGCACGGCATAGGCATTATCCACAATTTGTTTCGCTTTACGCGCTCCAATCGTGCCCATGCTGACATGATCTTCCTGATTCCCTGAAGAAGGAATAGAATCCACACTAGCCGGATGAGCAAGTGATTTGTTCTCCGAAACGACGGATGCCGCCGCATATTGAGCAATCATAAAGCCCGACTGCAGTCCGCCATTCTTAGTTAAAAAGGGAGGCAACCCTTCATTCAGATGCGGATTGACCAACCGTTCAATTCTTCGCTCAGCGATGTTCGCCAATTCCGCTGCACTTATGGACAGATGATCCATCGGCAACGCAATCGGTTGACCATGAAAGTTGCCCCCTGAAATTACCCGCTCCTCATCTGCAAAAATCAACGGATTGTCGGTCGCCGAGTTAATCTCAATCAACAGCTTTTCGGCGATATAAGCTAAAGCATCCCGACTGGCCCCGTGCACCTGCGGAATGCAACGAAGGGAATAGGCATCCTGCACCCTTAGTTCTCCTTGCCCAGTCATCAACTTGCTGCCAACCGTCATATTACGGATATTATCAGCCACTTCTTTTTGACCTTTATGAGGACGGATAACATGTGTGGCCGGGTCAAAAGCATCCCGAACAGCCCGCAACGCTTCGCAAGTTAAGGCAGCCGTGCAATCGGCCCAATTCGCCAGGTTCATGGCATCCCAGCAAGCAATCGTCCCGACTGCAGTCATAACCTGCGTTCCGTTGATCAGGGCAAGGCCTTCCTTGGCCTCAAGAACAATCGGCGCTAAGCCCGCCTTCGCCATGGCCTGCCCACCCGGCATACGAACACCCTGATAGTAGGCTTCGCCTTCACCAATCAGAACCAGCACCATATGTGATAACGGAGCCAAGTCACCACTTGCGCCCAAGGAGCCTTTTTCCGGGATTACCGGCACAACGTTCCGATTGAGCATTTCCACCATCAGCTGAATCACCTCCAGACGAATACCGGAGTAGCCGAGGGACAACGCATTCACTCTTAACAGCAGAATGGCGCGGACCACTTCCTCCGGGAACGGGGCACCAATGCCACAGGAGTGGCTGCGAATCAGGTTAAGCTGCAGCACCTTCGTATCTTCAGGGGAGATATACGTATCGCTGAATTTACCGAAGCCGGTGGTCAAGCCGTAAACTACTTTTTTCTCCAACAGCAGCTTCTCTACATACTTCCGAGTGTGATTGACCTTGCGGCAGCTTTCCTCGCTGATCTCCACAGTTTTGTAATACCGTGCTACCTTAACGACCTCTTCTATTGTTAATGAATGGCCATGGATAATGGTTGTGTTATTGGCTATTTCCAACATGATCCTCACCTGCTTTACGAGTAATAGAAAAAGCCCATACCCTAATAAGAGGTACCGGCTTCTATATCACTAAAAAACTAAATTACGGCTTATTCTTTGTTAAGGCTGCTTCTCCAGGCAAATACCTTCTAAATATGATTAAATCCAAAGCCAATGGCTTCATGCTCAAATCCCTTTTTGGGAGCGCCAATCGTGCCATAAGCACACACTGCAATCCATTCTCCTTCATGCTCCACTGCACCGGTCATCTTACCCCTGACTATGGCAAAAGTGAGCCCTACTGTACGCAAGATATCACCGAATTGCACGACACCACGGCCGATACTTTGAATAGCTTCAATAATAGCGTGATAGAGTGAATGCACTTCCCGGTACTTATTACTGTCAATAATATTGTTGTTCTTCGCAGCCGTTTCGATCGCCGCAATCACCTTAATCATGTCCATAGCACCCACCCTGCCAATCGTATAGCGGAAATCCTGAGACTTTAACTCCTGCTCCACGACCTTTTTCCATTCATGCTCCTGCAGAACGGCCAGAAGAATAGCTAATTTACCAATAGGAAAAGATGTTGAACCTGATGCTTCCTGCATGTTGGAGCGCTCCTCTATTCTTGGAATCCGTCTAGTCTGGGCGACTGGGCTTACGTTAATGTATGCCGATTGTTTCATGAAGTGCTTGCTCGTATAGGCATAAAAAAAATGCAACCGAAACAAGGAAACGCTCTTTCCCTAATTTCTCAGCTACATTCTGTTGACTAAAAACTAACTATCGCTGAGTAGAATATATACTCGCCTCAGTGGTTTGTCAATATTTGTGTGATTTTTCATGACATATCCCTTTTATTAATATCGACCGCCATGCGCGGCATTTTTCGGATTAACGAGTTCTAAGCGTGCTAAATCCTCAGTAGTTAATTTAAGTTCAACGGCTCCGGCATTTTCCTCCAAATACTTCACACGTTTTGTTCCTGGAATGGGCAGTGCACCGTTTGCCATGACCCAAGCTAATGCTAGCTGTGAAGCAGTAGCGTTTTTTTCTGCAGCCATATCTTGGATCTTGTTTACCAGTTCCACATTTCTCTGGAAGTTCTCACCTTGGAAGCGCGGTAAATGCCGGCGAATGTCATTCGCTGCGAAGTCCTCAAACTTTTGCAACTCACCCGTAATAAAACCTCGGCTTAATGGACTGTACGCCACAAAAGTAATACCCAGTTCATTTACAACAGGCAGTATGTCATCCTCAACGTCTCGACTCCAAAGCGAATATTCCGTCTGCAAGGCAGAGATCGGATGTATCGCATGGGCACGGCGAATGGTAGAGGCGTCTGCTTCGGACAAGCCTAAGTAACGAACCTTTCCGGCAGCAACCAGTTCAGCCATTGCACCTACTGTATCTTCAATAGGAACATTAGGATCAACCCGGCGCTGGTAATAAAGATCTATATATTCTAAACCTAAGCGACGTAGGCTGTCATCCACTGATTTCCGCACATAGTCCGGATGACCATTAATCCCTTGGAAATTAGGTCCGAAAGCAAACTTCGTAGCTATTACAGCCTGGTCGCGGCGACCTTTCAAAGCTTGACCCAGTAACTCTTCATTATGCCCATTTCCATATACATCTGCAGTATCCAACAAGGTAACCCCTAATTCCAAAGCACGGTGAATCGTATGGATGGAATGCTCGTCATTAGTCTCACCATACAGCCCTGGAGACATTCCCATCAAACCTAAACCAATGGATGAAACAATCAATTCACTATTGCCCAGTTTACGAGTTTCCATTATCTATAACCTCTCTTTCGTTTCTCAGAATTGTATTTGCTGTTTCCGGCCTCACAAGCACATTGTAGTCCTTAAAGTGCACTTTAAGGCAAGTGTTTTATTTACGCCCCTCTGAGGTTACTCGTTTGGGTAAGAGTCTAGACAAGATGAAACGGCTTCGCCGTCCTTTTATGAGCGGCACCCGCTTCTTCGAGAAATATAAGGATAAATTATTGCGTGAAGCATATAAATTCTTATATTTCAAAAAAAGTGACCCTGCCAACGTTCGGCAGGGTCCAGATATATATTATAAGGGGGTTATGTGTTTAATATATACCCCTTAGCTTAACCTAGTATGAAGGCACTATGAAAATTGGCTTAATTATCGAAAGATTACTATTCATTCAAATAAACAGCCTTGCCTGTGCGAGCAGATTCATAGAGGGCTTCCAAGATCTGCGAAACGACATAAGCCTGTTCGGGAGTTACCACAGGTTCCTTGTCCTGCTCTATAGCTTCAATCCATTTTCTCATCTCAATGTCAGGGGCGCTTTCTTCGAGACCCTCGTAGAAGGCCACGCCACCCGCACTAAGTTCAATTTCTTTGGTATATAAGCGACTATGTGCTTCTCCGTTGATGCGCAGTCCGTTCTTCATATCAGCGCCTGCTGCAGTCCCGCTTAAGCTGCATTTCGCTTCATCCACATCAAGCGAATTAAGCGCCCAGCTGGATTCGAGCATAATGGTCGCCCCATTCTCCATGACAATCATCCCGAAGGCCGAATCCTCCACGGTAAATTGTTTGGGGTCCCAAGGTCCCCAGGCGTTGGCGGCGTTCTCTTTTTGCGAAAGCTCGTGATGGGTAGTGCCCAGAACAACCTTTGGCCGATAGTTATCCATCATCCACAACGTTAGATCCAGCGCATGAGTGCCAATATCAATTAACGGGCCGCCACCTTGCTTATCCTCATCGAGAAAGACTCCCCACGTCGGCACGGCTCTTCGTCTGATCGCATGTGCCTTGGCAAAATAGATAGATCCCAGCTCGCCAGCCTCACAAAGCTTCTTCAGATACAAGCTGTCTTCTCTAAAGCGGTTATTGTAGCCAATCGTTAGCTTCTTCCCTGTACGTTTCGCAGCCTCAACCATACTTTTGGCCTCAGCAGCGCTCTTAGCCATCGGTTTTTCGCACATGACATGCTTACCCGCTTCCAATGCAGCAATTGAAATCTCTGCGTGGGAGATATTAGGCGTAAGCACATGCACAATATCAATGGAAGTATCCTGCAGCAGCTCTGTATAATCTGCATAGATGCTGGCCTCATTGCCCCCATACTTCTTCGCAGCTTCTTCAGCGCGTTCCACGACAATGTCGCAAAACGCCACAAGCTGAACGTTCTTCTGCTTGCTTAAACTTGGTAAATGCTTTCCGTTTGCTATCCCGCCACAGCCTATAATCCCTATACGATATACTTTGCTCATCTTAATTCACCCTCACTTTTTATTTGCTGCTGCTTGTTGCGAAATGTAGCTGGAGTCATGCCCAGACGCTTGCGAAACACAGTATGTAAGTAATTCGCATTCGTAAACCCCGCTGATACGGCAATTTGCTCAAGGGGGAAGGCGTTCTCTTCCAGACTGTGGCATACCGCCTGCAAGCGAAAGTCCTCGAGCACCCGGCTGAACGGTCGTTCAGGATTGATCTGTTTAAAAATTCTTTGCAGCTGTCTAGTGCTGATATGCAGCTTTTCCGCCACATTCTCTATAGTGACCACTGCCGAGTGATTCGCCTCCATATACTGCAAAGCATACTCATACCGATAAGTTGACATATCCCTGACCGGTGCTTCTGCACGAATTCCACCTGTATCATAGGCTCTGGCAGTCTTCAATAAAATACTGATCACCAGCTGTTTAATAGAGGTGTAATATCCAATCAGCTTGCTGTCACAGGCGATATACGCTTCCAAAAAGCACTTCATAGCTTGATGATAGTCTTGTGCAGGAATCAAGGGCAGTCCACGAAGTTTCCCAATGACCTCATCTGCTTCAGCAACCTCCCAAGGATCAACGCTCTCCCGGTGCTTTTCCGCAATATCGACATGAAGGCACAGTTCGTCCATGGACTCTGCGGAGTCAGCTTCCTGATAGTGTACAACGCCTGGTCCCGTCAAATAGAGCATTCCCTCAGACAAGGGGTACATATGCCCATCAAGAATAACCTTACCCTTGCCTCGTGGAATAAAATGAAATTCGAACTCGGCATGATTATGGAAGTCAACGCTCCTGCCTGCCGGGAAAGACGTCAAATGGAATCTCAGCACCCGGATCTCATAATGACCCCAGAGTATGGAAATATCCAACCTTTCTAGAATATCCCGCTTCTCAAACATGACCTCGAAAGGAAATCTACTCAAGGGCCAACCGAACCATCCGACCTTCAGTGGCCGAGATATTCGCTGCCTCCATTAATCGAGTAAGCTCAACAGCGGTTTCAATATTATCAACAGCTAATGTATGGTTCTGGATATGGCTGACCCATTGATGAAAGGCGCTCTCCCGATTGCTTAGCAGAGATTGTTCAGTCCAGACATCCGCTGTCTCCGGTACTAGCTTAGTTCTGAGCAGCAGCTTCGGCTCTGGTGTTCCGAATAAAAGCGTACCTTCGGTTCCATGAACCTCAATCGCAAATGGAGAATGACTATTCACAAAACCCGCTTCCACTACGCCAATCGCCCCTGAGTCCGTATGCAAGGTTACAACCGCATTATCTTCGACTTCCTTACCTGTGACATAGCCGAAGTTGGCGCTTACACCCGTTACTGCTTGACCTAAAAAGAGTTTAGCCAGATACATAGGGTGACAGCCCAGATCAATTAAAGCGCCTCCCTGGCATTGTTCCAGATTATAGAAATGAGCGGGCAACCAATCGGCGATCGCCCCATCATGAGACAAGCGAACTCTAACGTAAGTGATTTGGCCAAGCAAACCTTGATTTAAAATATCCTGAATAGTTAAGGTATACCCATTATTTAAACGAGGTAAGGAGACGGTCAGCTTGACCTGGTTCTCCGCAACAACTGCCATAATATCATTCACATCCTGCAATGTTGCAGCTATAACCTTTTCCGTGAAGATATGTTTGCCTACTTTGGCGGCCGCAATGATTACCTCTTTATGCCGGTTGGTAGGTGCATCTACAATCACGGCATCCACTTGGGCTAGCATTTCTTGGAGGGAATCATAAAAAGGAACATTCAGGCTCTCAGCCGCCTTTTTCCCACGTTCACTATCTTCATCCCAGACTGCAGTCATCACTGTATCTTCATGCTCTTGAGCTTGCTTGGTGTAATCCCAGGCATGGACATGCCAAAAGCTGATCTTGCCTATTCTAATGCTCACCAGTCTTTACCTCCAATATATATTATTCTGACATCCATCTATAAGGTAACACATCACAAGGGTAATTTTTAGTAGGAATATACGACAAATAGTGTGTACTATTACGACATCATTTGTTTATCTAGATTAGAATGCTTGTGCAGGCTTGGACAAAAAAAGTGACCCCACCAACGTTCGGCAGGGTCAAAGTTTATATTATAAGGGGGTTATGTGTTTAATATATACCTCCTAGCTTAAGCTAGTATGAAAGACTTATGAAGGTTTGCTTAATTTAATTGATGCTAACTATTTTCTAATGTTTCTACTGCAACATTTTTTTGCAACGCTTTTATATCTTTAAAAGGGGACTGTCCAAAGAGTCTCCGGTATTCTCGGCTAAATTGCGACGAATTTTCATAGCCAACTTCCAAAGCAGCAGTCGTAACATTCAATGAACCGCTCAGCATGAGACGTCTTGCTTCTTGAAGGCGAAGTTGCTTCTGATACTGTAAAGGCCCCATTGTTGTTACTGCTTTGAACTTGTGATGCAGTGCCGAGACACTCATATTGGTTAATTTTGCGAGATCCTCAACGGTAAATGGGCGAGAGTAGTTTTGTTTGATCCATTCGATGGCTTTACCAATCCCGTCGCCTTGCTGATCAATGAACACCTGCTGCAAAAAGAAGTGCCCATACTCTCCCATCAGCAAATGAAATATCATTTCGCGTTTGATGAGTGAAGATAGAAAGTGAGCTTCTTGGGGTTTATCGATTAACTTCAGTAACCGGATAAATAATTCTAAAAGGTCTGCATCCGATTTTCCAACATAGGCTCCGGTGTTCAGCTTTTTATCTTTGGGTTTAACATTAATTCCAGCCTCCATCACTACAGAAGCGATTTCCTTCGTCGTAAAATCAATACGTAGACCGATATACGGTGACTGCTTATTAGCTCCAATAATTTGCGCGGATGCCGGGAGATCAATTACAGATACCAAGTAATCGCCTGCATGATAATGAATAATATCTTGGCCAAGGTGAAGTTTCTTCGTTCCTTGTAGAATCAGACAAAAAGAAGGAGTCAAAACACCGGGAATCATTGGGATTTGGTGACTGTAACGTGCAACCGAAAAAAAAGGAATTATAGTTTGCATTCGGCCCTCAGTATGCATAATCTTCTCTGTCATACCTAAGATTCGATTCAATTCCATGGCATGAATGGGATTGTTTTCTCCAGATGATGTGCGGAAATCAAATTGTTGTTCCAGCATTTTTTTACCTTCCTTTTGTACATTTTAAAAACAAAGTATCGCATCCTCTTGCAGCTTTGAGCAAGTTATAAGCAGAAATCCACTATTTCGGTTCGCTGATTCGAGCAATAATATACTTAAGAACGTTCAAGAAAACGTTCACGGACCAAAGGAAAGAAGGAAATCAAAATGTCTGAAACCACACTTATCACCACACCTTTCGATGCCTCGTCCACTGCCAACGATGTTGTAGCCGGTATCGATCTCACCAACCGCAAAGCCATCGTTACCGGGGGAGCCTCTGGAATCGGAATTGAGACGGCCCGTGCCCTCGCCAAGGCCGGTGCCCAAGTAACACTGGCAGTTCGTAACCTCGACGCAGGCAAACGCGTCGCCGAAGATATTGCTGCAACTACCGGCAACCCACTCATTAAGGTGGGATTGTTAAATCTTATCGATCGGATATCAGTGGCCTCGTTTGTGGCCTCGTGGGATGGGCCGCTGGATATATTGATCAATAACGCAGGTGTTATGGCAACACCCGAGATGCGAACGCCTGAAGGTTGGGAACTTCAGTTCGCGACCAATCATCTGGGACATTTCGCGTTGGCTAATGGCCTGCATGATGCTTTGATGGCGGCAGGCGGTGCTCGTGTCGTGTCGGTTAGCTCTGCGGGCCATCTCCGGTCACCGGTCATGTTCGACGATATAAATTTCCTGCGTCGTCCTTACGATCCATTTCTTGCTTACGGGCAATCCAAAACGGCTAATGTACTATTCGCCGTAGAAGCTTCAAAACGCTGGGCCTATGATGGTATAACAGTTAACGCATTAATGCCCGGTGCCATTCGTACTCCTGGGGTTGAAAACTTACAAATCACCGCTGAGCAGATCGCCCAGTTGGAGGCGACTCGAACAAGCGGTTTGAACCTCCTATGGAGGACACCTCAACAGGGAGCAGCTACCTCTGTGCTACTCGCGACTTCTCCTCTGCTCAATGGTATTGGTGGCCGATATTTCGTGGATTGTAACGAGGCTGGACCCAATGTAACTGGAACTCAAAGCGGCGTCGCTTCTTATGCCCTTGATCCCGAAGCAGCCGCGCACTTATGGCAGGTATCAATGGATGCGCTGTCCTAACCTGTTGTTCGCCGCACTCCGACCCTCAGAAAGTTGTTCAATGAGCATAGAATATTAGAAAAATCGTTTAAACATTCAAATCATTCTGCCCTTGAGCACGAAATGATTTGATCTGTTTAAACGAATGTATATTTATACTTATTCCTCAAATGATATTTTTTTATTAATCGGAATATCAAATAGCTTCAGATACCGTCCGAGCCCTCTCTGTTCCAGCTCTTCTTTCGCTATAAACCGCAATGAGGCAGAGTTAATTCGGTAATGCAGCTTCGTGGGTTCTGGACCATCGTAGAATACGTGTCCGAGATAAGCTTGGCTTAATCTGCTGCGTACAGCCGTCCGCACTTGACCCTGGCTATAATCCGCTTCCTTGCGGATCAGACCCTCCTCGATTGGCTTGGTGAAACTGGGCCATCCGGTGCCAGAGTCGAATTGATCTTTTGAACTAAACAACGGATCTCCATTAACCACATCCACATATAGACCTTCCCGCTTGTTATCCCAATACTCATTCTGGAAAGCAGGCTCCATCCCCTTATTCTGGGTGATTTCATATTGCAGCTCAGATAACTGTTCGCGCAGTCGCTTCTTGTCCTCTTTGTTATTCCAGACCTGCTCCGTAAACTCGTCACGCCCCGAACCTTTCTGATAGAGTTTGTAATTCGTAAGGTGAGTCTTATAGTAATTCTGGTGAAGCTCTTCAGCGGGATAAAATGGTCCTGCCGGCATAATCTCTGTCACAATAGGACCTTTGAACCTCTTGCTGACCTTCTGCGCTTGCTTGGAAACCTCTGCTTTCACCCGTTGCTCCTCATTGTGAACAAATATCACGGTCCGGTAGGAATAACCCCGATCCAGAAATTGTCCCCCGTTATCAGTAGGATCAATCTGCTGCCAATAGATCTCCAGCAAACGATCATAAGGAAAAATATCCGGCTGAAACGTAATCTGAACCGCCTCTACATGCCCTGTTGTTTCCGTGCCTACCTCCTCATAAGTTGGATTCACCGTATGTCCACCTGTGTAACCTGAAATGATGGAGATAATGCCTGGCAGTTCATCAAATGGCTTGACCATACACCAAAAGCATCCTCCGGCAAAGGTAGCTAGTTGTTCACCAGAATCTTTTTCATTCATATGCTGCTTATTCATCAAGCTTGTCCAGTTCAGTCTCTAATTCAGTGATCCTTTTATTAGCTGCGTCGATCCATGCCTGCTTCCCAGCCAGTAGTTCCAGCAGATGTCCCTCCTCCTCAGAGTGAACCTCCGGGTCGTAGCCTGGAGAAGTCTGCAGAGCATTCAGCATGGACTCGTAACCTTCAGCTACGCTTTTGGTCTGGTCTATTTCTTCTTGGGTGGCCTTTATTTGATATTCAAGATAGGAGATGTCGGATGCAGCCGATGCACTGGTTGAGCGTTGTGAGTAGGTCATAATCCTCTTCCCTTCTGTGGCAATTCTTATCATACATGTTACTACCAAGCGTAAAAAGAAAAAAGCCCCCCATAAGTTCATTGAACTTAAGAGAGGCTTTCGGCAATGAGGGGGATTAGATCAGTTCTGATTTCTTCAACAATCTTTGTACAATCGCAGCCACTTCAGCTCTTGTAATAAAAGCCTTAGGTGCCAGGTTACTTTCATTTCTTCCGGTCACAATGCCTGACTGTAAACAATCAGAAATGCTGCTCTGGGCCCATTTGGACGCATCTGCTGCATCCGAATAGGGAAGTAAGGTTTCCGCTGTTGCTTGAGCAGGGAGCTTAGCCTTCAATTTCTGTCTCACCCTCGCGATCAACGTACAATTGCTAGTGGACTCGTCTCCTTTCACGTAAGGCTAACATTACTCTTAAGGGTCTCTAACAAACGTCCCCCTTCGGTTAATACCTATCATCCTATTTTATGAGCCAAAACCATACAGGCTTTCTTTCTCATTTTTCAAATTAGTTTCTAGAATCCCAAACTCCAACATTGAGGATTATTGCCGCGTTCTACAAGTACCGATAAGAAGCTTTACCTATTTGAAATGAGAACTATCCCACCTTTATACCGAAAGGGTACAATGACGAAGAAAAAGAGGCCTTTCATCAGTTCAGTGAACTAACGAAAGGTCTCTTATATTTAACACAATTTGCTCTTTAACCCCTCCTCGATTTATTCCCCTTGTTCCAGGGAATTTAATAAAATTAAAAATACCTAAAGAATAACATTATAGATGTCGATAGTAACAATGCACTATAAATTATACAGAAAGGAAAATAAATGAATTATTGAGATTTGCAGTACATAGGAAAAAATACCACATGATGATTTAGGAGGATTTAATTTTTATGAATATTACGAAAAAAGTATTTGTCTCTTCCATTTTGGTTACCGGATTATTATGCGGGGCCGTTGGCGTCTATGCTTCAAACGGGGTTTCTGTAGTACAAGCTTACCTTAATAGTACGATTAAGTTTACTGTGAATGGCTCTTCCTGGACTCCTAAAGAT
Source organism: Paenibacillus monticola (assembly GCF_009664975.1). Lineage (GTDB taxonomy): Bacteria > Bacillota > Bacilli > Paenibacillales > Paenibacillaceae > Paenibacillus_AQ > Paenibacillus_AQ monticola. Next base: position 262,903 of record NZ_WJXB01000001.1, on the reverse strand, counting down.
GCTAATGGAAATAAACTCTCGCCTCTTGTCTACAATGGTTCTACCTACCTTCCCGCCAAGGCAGTCGGTGAAGCAATGAATGCAACAGTTCTATGGAATGGCAGCAGTAAAACTGTTGCAATTACAACCACGGGCAGTGATACTGCCGGAGAACCTTACAACGACGCTTCGCCAACTACAACAACTACATCAACACCAACTGCAACAACAGCACCTACACCAACAACGAATGTTCCGGCACCTCAGCAAAACAACCTTCCAAGCGGAGTGCTCTCATTGCCTGCTAATTTTGATATAAATGCTTCGGGTGAAAATGAAAAAAACAAATCCGTAGCGTTGGCTTTTGTCCAAGCTTACGGAAATGCCCTAATCTCCGGATCAAACGCCGGTCTAGATACTTTGGTTGATAAATATCTGATTGATGATATCGGTGACTATAATATGGAGTACAAAAAAAATGCAAAGGAATATTTAAGCCGGAGTGTTGCCTCATATCGCCAAACCGATGATACTGCCACAATGACGAAATATGCGGGTCTTTTAAAGATTGCACCACTTAGTGATGTGAAATTTAATAAGGACTTCTCTGATAAATCCCCTTACTTTGCTACCTTAGGCTACAAAGTAACGTTACCCGGTTATATATATAGCTTTATTATCTATTTAAGTTTTGAAATGGACAGCGCAACCAACAGTTATATTCTGAAAGCAGTTAAATTCTAATAAATTTTTAACCTTAAAGAAGGAATGCTGCCTCATCGAGGCCAGCATTCCTTCTTTAAGTATGGTCTGTCGTTCCTGGAGTAACTACTCACGTTTACTCCTGAACGACCTTCACATTCCAGCATTGGCTTACATAATCATGATGAAATTGGGGAAGGTGGAGGCCTGACTGCATGAGGCGATCTCCTCTGTAGAGAATTCCCAAATCCTCAAAGCTGTAGGTCCATTCGGGATTGAGCCCTTTCAAAGCCAGCCGTTTAAGTGGAGCATTCGGAATCGCCAGCACTTGGAAATAGCATACCAAGGCTTCTCTGCGGTCTTCGGAAACAAACATCCACGCCGTTTCATTTCCGCTGCCCTCAAAGGGACTTCTTAACCGATATAAATCACCTTGCTGCACCAGGGACCGTATATCCTTGTATACAGATACCTGCCTCCGAACAACAACTTTCTCTTCCTCGGTAAAGACAGTCAAATCAAGCTCATAGCCAAGGTTCCCTGACATCGCTACGTCTCCACGCGTCTTAAGTGGGGTTACCCGACCTACCTGATGGTTCGGCACTGCTGATACATGGGCGCCCATCGTACTAATCGGATACACAAGGCTGGTGCCATATTGAATCTTGAGTCGCTCCACCGCATCGGTATCGTCGCTCGTCCAGGTCTGCGGCATGTAATACAACATCCCCGGATCGAAGCGACCTCCTCCGCCAGAGCAGCTCTCAAACAATATTTCCGGGAATCTTTCCGTCAACCGCTCCAGCAGCTCGTAAAGTCCAAGTATATACCGATGTGCGGTCTCAGACTGCCGTTCCGCGCTTGCCAATACCGATCCGATCTCTGTCATGTTCCGATTCATGTCCCACTTGATGTACGTAATAGGAGCCGCTGAGAGGATCCCGCTTAAACGTTCAAACAGATAGTCACGTACATCTTGGCGTGACATATCCAGAACCAGTTGTTTCCTAGCCTCCGTCTGCCGCCGTTCTGGAGCGTGCAGACACCAGTCCGGATGCTTCCGGTACAGGTCGCTGTCGGGAGAAATCATCTCCGGCTCGAACCAAAGACCGAACTGCAGTCCTTGACGTTTGACCCGGTCTGCCAGATCCGCTAGACCCTTAGGTAGTTTGTTGTGATCTACAATCCAATCTCCCAAGGAGCTGGTATCATCATCCCGTTTGCCAAACCAGCCGTCATCTAAGACGAAGAGTTCAATTCCAAGATCTGCGGCGCTTGTTGCGATAGCTTCAATCTTCTCCGCGTTAAAATCGAAGTAAGTCGCTTCCCAGTTATTGACCAGAATGGGACGCTCTCGATCGCGGTGGATCCCTCGGCATAGACGGGTCCGGTACAACTTATGGTAAGTACGCGACATGCCGCCCAAGCCTTCCGATGAATATACCATTATGGCTTCAGGTGTTTGAAAGCTCTCCCCAGACAACAGGAGCCAGGAGAAATCAAAAGCGTTAATCCCGATGGATACTCTTGTCGTATCGAATTGATCCACCTGAGCCTCCGCTTCGAAGTTACCGCTGTACACAAGGCTAAATCCGTATACATCGCCTTGATCCTCATCCGCATTCGGCCGGAGCAACGCAATAAATGGATTCATTTGGTGACTGCTGGAGCCTCGGCGGCTCGCGGCAGATGTTCCTCCATGCCCTATGGCTCGTCTTTCAATATGGCGCTCTCTAGTCCACGAACCGTGCAAGCATAACCATTCGAAATCCGCATCCTGAAAATCTACGCTGGCGCTTAATGCTCTCAAGAGACGACAGGCTTCCTTGCCGCGGTTGATGAAGTTCACGGATCTAGCAATAGCGTTAAATGTCTCGAATATCGTGTAGCTTAAAACAACGGTAAGTCCAGAGTTGTCATCACTCAGCTCTAGTTCAAGCGTCTGCACCTCATCTCCGTCTTCTGCATAGACCGCTGGCAACCCTGCGAGCGGCTGCTTCCCTTTAAGTATGCGGTGAGCTACGTATCTCAGCTCGGTCACCCGCGTACCGTCGTTTAGCTGAACCTGATAAGCCGGAGTTCGGAAGTCACCCGTTCCATATTGCGGGTATTCCTGAGGCAAGGTATCCAAGGATATGCTATTGTCCTCCGGCACCGAATTAGGGATGAAGGAGCATCGTTCTACGTGCTGAATCAGTCCTGACAAATCCCCCTGCTCGCTTAATCGTTTTCCCCAGTACGCATGTGCCGGGTAACCATGAGCCATTTGAATTACGTAGCTCATATCCCTCGACTGAAGATGGAACAACCCCTCTTGTTCATGATAAAAGATAGCCATAATGAAATCTCCTTAATGTCATATGATAATAAATCTTTTGTTGTTATTTCACCGCACCCCGTGTAACACCACTTATGATCCATTTTTGCGCTAGTATATAGACAATCAGCAAAGGGGCCATAGCCATTAAATAAGAAGCGAACGCTAAGTTCGTGTCCTGCCCAAATTTCGACTGGAATATAAATTGTGCCAGTGGCAAAGTTGTTTGCGACTCTTGATCCAGCATAATCAGTGGTAGCAAAAAGTCGTTCCATGCCCATACCGTTGTAATAATGGCAACTGTAGCATTAATAGGCGCCAACAACGGAAATATAATCTTCCAGAACGTTTGCCATACCGAAGCCCCATCCACTATTGCTGCTTCATCCAGTTCTTGAGGCAAGCTTCTTAAATATCCGACATATAGAAGGACATTAAAAGACAAGCCATAAACGATATACAGTAAGATAAGACCATACAAATTATCCAAGCCTAATCTGGCTGTCAATTTCACTACAGGCAGCATGATAATCGGGAATGGAACAAACATTGCACTTATAAAGTAAAAATACAAACCTTTAAAAAACTTATGATCAAATTTCTTCTTGATTGCATAGGCAACAAAAGAATTAGTGAATAGTGTAAAAGTAACCGTTAGCACGGTAATGATGGAGCTATTCTTAAATTTTTGCCAGTAATTCACCTTTTCTGCAGCAGTAATGAAATTCTCCCATCTCCACACTTTCGGAAAGGCAAGGACGCTATCCGCAATTTCCTTATTGTCTTTTATGGATAACATAAAGGTCATGTACAAGGGAAATAGCAAAAATACGGAGCCAGCAATCAGAAAACAAGTGGCTAACCAGTTTGTCCGTTTTGTACGCATTATAAATTCATCTCCCTCTTCTGAAGATAACGAAGTTGGATTAACGAAATCGCTACAATGACCACAAAGTAAATAACAGCGTTAGCCGATTGATAGGCAAATTCATTACCCGAGAATCCATTCTTGTATATCAACAGCGCGATCGAACGGGTAACTCCAAAGGGACCGCCGCCCGTCAGGGCAAGAACCTGATCGAAGACCTGCAGAAACCCCTTCAAAGAGAGCACCATATTTATAGTGAAGAATGGAGCAATCATCGGAAACGTTATGCCCCAGAATTCTTTCCATTTATTGGCCCCATCCAGAGCCGAGGCTTCGTACAGATCTTCAGAAATGGTTTGTAGTCCTGCCAGGTATAATACCGTGTTAAACGCTGCAGACTGCCATACGGTAACGAACACAATGGCTAACCAAGCGCCTTTCTCATTTCCAAGCGGATTGACCATCCATTTCTCAATTCCCAGGTAGCCCATAATATCGATCCAGAAGTTTGCAAAGAAATAGTTGAAAATATAGGCCACAATCAACATGCTTAAGATATAAGGCATAAAATAAAGCCCTTTAAAAAAGTTTTTTAATTTGATATTGCTGTTTAGTGCCAGCGCTATGCATAAACTTACAACATTCACAATAACCGTCGTTAAGATAGCGAATTTGAACGTAAATAAATAGGCGTCCAACACATCCTTGTCTTTAAATACATTTAGGTAGTTTATAAACCCGACCATTTTATAAGTAGGCTTAAGTCCATTCCAATCCGTAAAGCTATAAAATATCCCCATCACTGCCGGTATGGTATGGAAGATAAAGAAAAGAATCGTGGCGGGCAGAACCAGCAATAAGTAGATTCCAAAATTATTTTTTTTCACCGTATAACTTCCTTCTCCCCATTAAATTAGGGATGAAAAGCGAAATCATGCTTTTCATCCCTTTTTCACAATATTATTTAGGCATCCATCTTAACGACTAGCCATTTTGTCATACTGTGTATCCATTTCCGCCAAGGCATTATCGACATTTTTCTTCTGCATCAATTCCTGCAAGATGACGTCAACCGCCATTCCATTAATATAATGATCCGGAAAATCTGCTACTCGGCCTTCCGCGAATATAGGTTTGAGGTCAGAATAGACTTCATCATTCTGGAAAATATTATTTATTGTAGAGAACGACTTTTGCTCATCTATATATTGTTGGGCGTTATCCGCTTCCATCATGAAGTCGATAAATTTCGTGGCTTCCGCAGTAACCTTAGATGTTGCAGAGAGAGAAAATAACACATCAACACCAGATACAAGATAGTTCTTAGACGTATCGTTGCTTAATGGATAAGCGAATACACCAAGTTTAATATCAGGATTAGCCTTCAAGATTTCTGGAATTGCCCATACCCCTTGAAGGTACATTACGGACGAGCCTTTAGCGAATTCAGCATTCCCGTCATTATATCCATTGGTAAACCGGTCCCCCGACTGACCGTTCTGCATAAACTCAATATATTGATTCATCAGATCTTTATGAGCAGTGGCGAAGGTTGTAGTTCCTGCTTTACGATCCGTAAAGAACGAAGCAGGCTGCAAGTCTGCTACAAATACATTCCAGGCAGGAACCGCAGTCCAGGCATCTTTAAAAGCAAAGTAGAATGGTACTTTACCTGCTGTTTTAATGGTTTCCAATACCTTATCCATTTCATCTTTAGTAGTTGGAACCTTTAAACCCAAAGCCGTGAACTCATCTTTATTGTAGATAATACCGTCTGCATTAGCAGCAAAAGGAACACCATAGAGCTCTTCGGTACCTGTAATCGCTTGCAGTGTTTTCTTATAGTTCTCAATTACGTTAGCTTGACCAGGATAATCCGTAAGATCGGCCAGTACCCCATTTGTGGCAAGGTCTTCGAATTGAGCATCGCCACCCACCGAAATAATATCAGGCACATCACCTTTGGCAATACGTGTCTTCAGTACCGTAGCCGCCTCAGGAACGTTAGTCTGAACAACGTCAATACCCGGGTTAGCGGTTTCAAACTTCGCAATTAATTTGTCATACGTAGCAACCGCTTCTGATTTATATTGAAAAAACTCAACTTTTACTTTTTCACCACTTTTAGTGGTCTCTCCATTTGTACTGCTGTCAGAGCTCTTGTTGCTACCGCATGCGCTTAACATGGATATGGATATAAGCAATGCTAGTGCCAGAGATAATGGTTTCTTCATTGAAGTGCCCCCTGATATTTAAGTTGATTGCAAACTGCATTTCCGTTACAATAAAATTGGTGTTTTTCCAAACCGGCCTAGTCATGAGCGTGACTAGGTTTTTTTATAACTTGTTCCATGCATCACCTCCCTATAGAATTCACACCTTTATTTGTGTGTGCCCCCGCAGCTTTCCCGAACTACTAATTCGGTTTCAATCGCAACATGCACAGCTGTTTCTCTTCCTTCCAGACGCTCCATTAGAAGTTGCACAGCAGTTCTGCCGATTTGCTCCGGAAACACTCGAACACTTGTTAGAGGAGGATTCATAAATGCCGAAACCTCAATATCATCAAAGCCTATGATTGCCATCTCCTCCGGCACTTTGACCTGCTGATCTTTTAATGCCGCGAGCGCACCAATGGCCATCGGATCACTAGCAATAAAACAGGCCCGCGGGAGGTTAGGTCTTCCGAGCAATTCTTTCATTTGCTCATAACCACTTGCTGTACTCCAATCCCCAAAGAACATAAACTCTTCGTTGTACAATCCTTTTTCCTTCATCAGTTCCTCAAAATAAACCTGCCGCTTATCTATCAAAACATCGTCTTGATGCTTGATCCATAGCTTGTAAAGATAATCCTGGCCGCCAATCATCCCAATATCCCGGTATCCCAAAGTTATAAAATGTTCGACCACATCTTTCACAGCCTGTTTAAAGCTGATTTTGACCGAATCATACCCTCTTAAATCCTCAACGATATGATTTACCAACACAATGGACTTGTGATTAGGGAAAATCTTACTGATATCATCCGTGTCAATAGAACCCATTACAATCAAACCGTCCATTTGCTGACAAAGTATCGGATCTACCTCATTCCCTCTGACCACTCGCCCAATGGGGATCCCCAGTTCATCACAGCGTTTTTCAACACTAATACGGATCTTGGCGAAATACGGATCTTCTTTCTCATCAACGGCAGAAGCCCATATCAGCAAACCTATCTGCTTGCTAGATAAATCACTTTCATGTTTCAATCGTTTCACACGACTTGGTTTATAATGCATCATTTCTGCAATTTGAAAGATTCGCTCGCGCGTCCCTTCACTTACCGAAAGAGTAGCATCATTGTTTAATACACGGGATACAGTTGCCGGAGAGACATTGGCTTCTTTCGCAATATCTTTTAACGTAGCCATTTCATCACCACGCCTTTTTAGTTAATATATTTACTTAATAATAAAATTTTATCACGCCATTACAATAATTGCAAGCCCTTTCATTCATCGTTATCACATATTCAGATGTTGTTTTTTGTTTGATCTCACTACGATAGTGATTAAATTCTATTTTATCGATGTATTTCACTAAATTATTTACTTAATATATTGCAAGGAATTGCAGATTTATGTGCAATCATTTACATAATGAAAAAAGGCTCCTCAAAGAGTTCAAATTGAACTCATGAGAAGCCTTTTTAATATGTTGCCACACGTGGGGTCAAACCGGGAGGAAAGTGTTCAAAAATTTAATAATCATTAAAGCACATGTGTTGTATGCGGGCAACCATCCCATTATTAGGGTGGCAAGAAACCGCGTAGAAAGGTACGTGCTGTATTATCGGCTTCTATGGCGGTTTAACGTCAATTTCACATCAAGAAGGTTGTACTGCACAATCTTTCCCAAGTCTAGAGTGTCGTGGTATAATCGCAGCAATAGAAGGCTTTGCAAGGGCGGCCGGCTAATCTCCTGGAAGGGAGGTGATGCCATGGAGGTTTATCAAGCGTTGTCACTAATGTTCATGTTTGGCATGTTCATTATTGCTCTGCTAAATTACCTCAAAAAGAAATAGGCCGCCCCTCTCCAGGATAGCGACCTATATCTGTGGGTAGTGCCTGTTTAAAGCCGCCGCCCTTAAAAGCGGCTATTGCCAGAGAGTCGTGTTAGCGCACGACTCTCTTAGCATTGTACGTTTTTTGTACCATTACTATACCACAAGTGGATTTAATAAATAAACATATATACATTGAATATGTATTGATTATATATCCGTCCGTTCGTGGCTTGCAGCTAGAATCTCTATTGGCATTTCACGCAAATCCACAACTATTCCATTCCTTTATCCATATAAATGATCAATTTCCGCGACGAGTGTTTGTTCTTTTATATTAGCCAATGAAGGATTATCCCCATAGAATGGGGCAGAATGAACATGCACTTCACACATTTGATTCTGTGCAGCAAACGAAAAAAATGATAATATGTATGGATGGGTAAAAGACTTTGCTATCGCTTTTATCGCTTTTATCGCTTTTATATGTTGCAACAAGAGGAGATAATATGAGTAACGAAACAAATTTTTGGCTTGATTTACCAAAGCCGTTTTTTATATTAGCACCAATGGAAGATGTCACAGATATTGTCTTTCGTCACGTCATTAGTGAAGCTGCAAAACCTGACGTATTTTTCACGGAATTCACAAATACAGAAAGTTATTGTCACCCTGTAGGAAATGAAAGTGTTCGTGGTCGATTAACGTTCACAGAAGATGAGCAACCGATTGTCGCTCATATTTGGGGCAATAAACCTGCATTTTTTGAACAGATGAGTATTGATATGAAAAAACTTGGTTTTCGTGGTATCGATTTAAACATGGGATGTCCCGTACAAAACGTCGCAGCCAATGGAAAAGGGGCTGGATTAATACATCATCCTGAAGTTGCAGCAGCCATTATTCAAGCAGCAAAAGCAGGTGGATTGCCGGTTAGTGTGAAGACAAGATTGGGTTACTCTACCATTGACGAGTGGCGCGATTGGTTAGGACACATATTGAAACAAGACATTGCGAATCTTTCCATTCACCTTCGAACAAAAAAAGAAATGAGTAAAGTAGCTGCACACTGGGAACTAATCCCTGAAATAAAAAAATTACGCGATGAAATTGCTCCAAATACGTTGTTAACCATTAATGGAGATATTCCTGACCGTGCAACAGGATTACAATTAGTAGAACAATACGGCGTTGATGGTGTCATGATTGGCCGTGGCATTTTCACCAATCCATTTGCTTTTGAACAAGAACCTAAAGAACATAGCGCGAAGGATTTTCTCCATTTACTTCTTTTACAGTTGGATCTTCACGATAAATATTCAACAGAAATCCTGCCGCGTTTATTTAAACCCCTTCTTCGCTTTATCAAAATCTATGTTCGTGGATTTAGAGGCGCAGGCGAATTAAGAAACCAATTAATGGATACCACGTCAACCGATGAAGTACGTCGTTTAGTACAACCTTTTGTTGATCAAGAATTAGATTGAAACCTACCCACCTGTGCATGATTAAAAATAAGGAGAGACCTCCCAAAAGTTCAATGAACTTTTGAAAGGTCTCTCCTTTTTGTGCAATGTGGTCAAGCAGGGTTTGTGACCCTTATTACATCATGCCGCCCATTCCACCCATACCGCCCATATCTGGCATTCCGCCGCCTTTATCAGGCTCTGGTTTGTCAGCGATAACTGCTTCAGTAGTCAGGAACATAGCAGCTACAGAAGCTGCGTTTTGCAGCGCGTAACGTGTTACCTTCGCAGGGTCAACGATACCGGCTTCGAACATGTTTACCCATTCATCAGTAGCAGCGTTGTAGCCGATGCCGATTGCTTCTTTTTTCAGACGGTCCACGATAACGGAACCTTCTTGACCTGCGTTAGCAGCGATTGTACGTACAGGCTCTTCCAGAGCGCGCAGTACAATGTTAACGCCTGTTCTTTCGTCTCCAACTGCATCTACAGCAGCTACAGCGGCATATACGTTCACAAGAGCTGTACCACCACCGGAAACGATACCTTCTTCAACCGCAGCACGGGTTGCATTCAGGGCATCTTCGATGCGCAGCTTGCGCTCTTTAAGTTCAGTTTCAGTTGCAGCGCCTACTTTGATAACGGCTACGCCGCCAGCCAATTTAGCCAGACGTTCTTGCAATTTCTCTTTGTCGAACTCGGAAGTTGTATCTTCCAATTGGGAGCGGATTTGGCTAACACGTGCAGTGATGTCTGCTTTGTCGCCGCTGCCGTCGATGATTGTTGTGTTTTCTTTGGTTACTCGCACTTGACGAGCGTTACCCAGTTGTTCGATGGTAGTGCTTTTCAGGTCAAGTCCAAGCTTCTCAGTGATTACTTGGCCACCAGTCAGAGCAGCGATATCCTGCAGCATAGCTTCGCGACGGTCGCCAAAGCCAGGAGCTTTAACAGCAACAGCGTTAAATGTTCCGCGCAGTTTATTCACGATCAACATGGCTTGTGCTTCGCCTTCGATATCTTCAGCGATGATTACAAGCGGTCTAGCTTGTTGAACGATTTTTTCAAGCAGTGGCAAGATTTCTTGCGTGCTGGAGATTTTTTTGTCAGTGATCAGGATGTATGGGTTCTCCAGAACAGCTTCCATTTTGTCCGTATCTGTAATCATGTACGGAGAAATGTAACCGCGGTCGAACTGCATGCCTTCTACTACTTCAAGCTCAGTAAGGAATCCACGGGATTCTTCAACGGTGATAACGCCGTCTTTACCGACTTTTTCCATAGCTTCAGCAATCAATTGACCTACTTCTTCGTCAGCAGCGGAGATTGAAGCTACTTGAGCAATAGCTTGTGAGTCTTCGATTGGCTTGGAAATTCTTTTCAATTCCAGAACAGCGGCTTTAACTGCTTTGTCGATCCCTTTGCGGATAACCATTGGGTTAGCGCCTGCAGTTACATTCTTCAAACCTTCGCGGATCATGGCTTGTGCCAGAACCGTTGCAGTTGTAGTACCGTCGCCGGCTACATCATTAGTCTTGGTAGCAACTTCTTTAACAAGTTGTGCGCCCATGTTCTCAAATGCATCTTCCAGCTCGATTTCCTTAGCGATGGTAACACCATCGTTAGTGATTAGCGGACTTCCGAATTTCTTCTCCAATACCACGTTGCGGCCTTTCGGTCCAAGTGTTACCTTTACTGCGTTTGCCAAAGCATCTACACCGCGGAGCATTGCCCGGCGAGCGTCTTCACTAAATTTAATTTCTTTAGCCATTATGGAATTAACCTCCTAAAATTTTTGTGAGCATTTCGTAAGTAATTGAGTTACCACTTATAAGAATCGCTTAGCCCAAGATTGCGTGAATGTCGCTTTCTTTCATAATCAAATATTCTTTACCTTCGTATTTGATTTCTGTTCCGGCATATTTCGAGAAAAGAACGCGGTCGCCTTCTTTAACTTCCAATGGAATACGTACGCCATCCTTCAAAGCTCCGCTACCGATTGCGATAACTTTACCTTCTTGTGGTTTCTCCTTGGAGGAGTCTGGAAGCACGATACCGAAAGAAGTCGTTTCCTCCGCTTCGTTTGCTTCCACTAATACGCGTTCACCTAATGGTTTGATCATGAAAAAATAGCCTCCTTTAGAATTATGTTGTTTACCTTGAAAACAGAGATTAGAAACACCGTCGATCTTTGCGATACAGCGGTATTTATGAAAAATATTGACTTAACGCAGTAAATACTGGCCAATTCCATATTTTTCAAGATCATTAGCACTCGACAGCTTGTAGTGCTAACAACAATTTTTATGATACTCAACTTGAGGCAGGATTTCAAGTCCTTTTACACAAATTCGTATTTGTTTTCGGAAAAAAATGGTTTCGGAGGGTTGTCCGACACATACTCTATACCATTTTATCCACTCACCGACAAAATATGCCTTCTAGAGACTTCGCATGATTCATTCAACCCTAAGAATCCTCTTTCCTAACATAAGCTGCCTCACGCGCCATATCCGCAGCTAGCTGCTTGCGAAAAACAAAGGCGGATAGGAGCACACTGAATTCATACAGCACAAGCAATGGAATGGTCACCAGAAAATCTGAAATGAAATCTGGCGGTGTGATTACCACGGCAATGAAGACCAGCACGAAATAGGCGTACCGGCGTATTTTGCGCAACCGCAGTGGATTAAGAATTCTGAGCTTCGTCAGAAACATCACTAACAGCGGCAGCTCAAACAGCAGTGCCAGTGGCAGAACCAGACTAAACATGAAGCTGAAGTACTGCGCGATCCCATAAGTTTCTTCAAGTCCCATACTTCTAGTGATCGAAATAGTAAAAGAAAGTGCCATCGGAAACACAATGTAATACGCAAAAGCCATGCCCAACAGAAAAAGAATAAATACATAAGGGACATAACGCAGTGCAGCGCTGCGCTCGGCTTGGCGGAGTCCGGGACTTATGAATGCCCAGAGCTGATAGACGATAAAAGGTACAGTTGCCACAAGGGATACCGCCATGGAGATCTTCATGTACATGCCGATTCCGTCCCAGAAGGAAAAAGCATGCAATACAAAGCCCTCAGCCAAATCGGCGTGGATCAAATAGTTATAGATCGGTTTGGCACAGAACAGACCGACCACCAATCCCGCTACAAAGACAATCAGCACATAAATAATCCGTTTACGCAGTTCGGTTAAATGATCAACCACCGACATTTCTTCCGATTCCAGAGACATGCTGACACCATCCTGTGACATTTCAATTTTCTTATGAATGATTGCGGCTAACTAGAAAAAGGGGGTATCCTCAAAGCCTGATACAGACTTGAAAAATAACCCCCGCATGTATTTGTATTATTTATTCTGGTAAACGTCTATCCTGTGGAACTTCCGCAACGACTTTCTGAGGGGCTGGCGGTACAGGAGCTTCGCTCTTCTTCACCGATTCAGGTTCACTCATAACATCACGTGCGCCTTCCTTGAATTCACGGAAAGTCCGTCCAACCGCACGACCCAGCTCAGGAAGTTTGTTCGGTCCAAAGAGTAGCAGTGCCAATATGACCAGCATAATAATTCCGGGAGTACCAATTCCACTTAGCATGTTGTTATTCCTCCTTGTCACATTTGTCCGTTCATGATATTTTGTCGATAATTTAATAATACCATAACTTATATCACACATCCATCGACTATCTTTGGCTGCTGCTGTGATAGGACAAGGATAAGCAACTTACTGGCGATACTGGCCTGTTACCATAAGTAGTGCCTCTGGCAGCTGATCCATAATTGCGGCCAGATTCTCATGAACACCTTTAGGTGTCCCGGGCAAATTAACGATTAGCGTGCGTCCACGAATACCACAAATCCCACGGAATAACATAACCGCCCGATTCTTCTGCATCACCGTGTTCCGCATGGCCTCAGACAATCCCGGTACCTCCCGTTCGATGACTCGCCGGGTTGCTTCCGGAGTCACATCACGAATCGCCAGATCCGTTCCTCCCGTTGTAAGCACCAGATCCGCCTGAAAATAATCAGTAAGCTCAATCAATGCTGCAATAATCTCATCCTGCTCATCGGGTACAATCCGATATTCGACTATTTCTCCGCCAAGCTCTTCTTCCACAAGTTCCCGAATCACCTGGGCGCTCGTGTCTTCCCGTTCGCCTCTGGCCCCTTTATCACTGGCCGTCAGGATTGCTGTTCTCCACGCCATAGGCTTAAGCCCTCCCTTTATGTACTATGTATGATTGAAGCTGTTATGATTCCTCTCGTGCATAATCTCCGTTCTTGCCGCCGCTCTTGGAAACCAATAGCGTAGGTCCGATCATCATATCTTTCTGCAAAGCCTTGCACATATCATATACGGTCAATGCTGCAACCGAAACGGCGGTCAACGCCTCCATCTCCACGCCGGTCTTTCCGGTAGTCTTGACAGTTGCTTCTATATATAGTTCTTCTTCGCTGTTATCTGAGAAGCGGATATCAATCCCGGTAAGCGGCAGCGGGTGACACATCGGAATCCAGTCGGATGTCTTTTTCGCCGCCATAATTCCGGCAACCTGGGCAACAGCAAGCACATCACCTTTGCTGATCTTGCCCTCCTTGATGGCACTGAGTGTCCTTGAATCCATTGTAACCATACTGCGCGCAATAGCGGTCCGCTTGGTAATCTCCTTATCACTGACATCCACCATGCGTGCTCTGCCCTCTTCATTGAAATGCGTCAATTCCAAGCTTCATTCTCCTTTACGGCAATGTAGTATGCCATTCTCCGTAATTAGCAAGTCCATAAATGCATCATGGGCAGCCATTGGCACCTCTGGAATGATTTGCATCCCATAAGCCAGACCGATCCATACAGGTGGCTTCGCGCTCACTCGTGGATTAGTCTCCCAAGCAGCCCGCAAGCGGTCGTAATACCCGCGGCCATACCCAAGACGACCGCCCCGAAGGTCGAAAGCCAGTCCCGGAACAAATATGACATTAGGTAGCGGGTGTACCTCTGATTCTTGTTGTGCTCCAGTTGAAAGTGTTGGCTCGAGAATACCATAAGCTCCCGGTGCCAGCTCGTTCCAAGAACGAACCTTGTGCAAGGTCATTGCTCCGTTTCCCGGAAGCACACGGGGCAGCAGCACTTCACACTGCTCCTCCCACGCCCGCGTAATAAGCGGGCGGGTGTCCAGTTCAGAGCGGAACGGTACATAGGCCAGCAGTGATGCTGCGCCTTCCGTCTTCATCCACTCCCATGCATAACTGCAGACCTGAGAAGAGAGTTGCTCTCTCTGGACTGCAGGCAGCTTGTCTCGGGCGGTAGCCCTCTGCACGCGCAGCTCCCGCTTTACTTCGGCGAGCAATACACTCTTGCCCGTCATCGTCGGCTGCCTCCTTATCTAATCATGGTTTATTTTTACTTACCTTTAGTTTTCTTAGCTGTTTGTAAATTCAGTTTACCACTCTTATCCCCCGTTCGCCAAGATGGCTCTGGGCAAGAAGTTCACCCCCTCAGCCCTCACATCTCATACTTGCCTAATGACAGGCTCTCGCGCCGGAAACGCTTTTCATGTAAACTATAGATTAAGTTGTTCCGAACGGCTGCGGCGATTGCTGCCAAAGCGAAAAATGCAAGGGTGGAGGTTTCATCGTTATGCTTCTTCAAGCGACAGGAATTAGTAAATCATATGGAATACAGAGCGTGCTGGACGGCATAAGCCTACAGGTTAATGAGAAAGAACGGGTCGGCCTGGTTGGTGTCAACGGTGCCGGTAAGTCAACCTTCCTGCAAATTCTCGCGGGTGAAATGTCTTTCGACAGCGGTCAAATTCATAAAGCAAAAGAAACAACGATCGGGTATCTAGCCCAGAACAGCGGCTTGCAATCGGATAAGACGATTCATGAAGAAATGCTGGCCGTTTTTGCTCCGCTGATCGAGGCAGAGGCCGAACTGCGGCGGATGGAAGCAAGCATTGCCGATCCGGCAGTGGCGGAGGATTCGAAACGTTATGAAGAACTCTTAGAACGATATGCGGTCCGATCGGACTGGTTCAAGGATCACGGTGGTTATGAAATGAATACGCGAATCCGCAGTGTCTTGCATGGTATGGGCTTTGGTGAATTTGCACCGGAAACATCCATTTCCACACTTAGCGGAGGGCAAAAAACACGGCTTGCCCTGGCGCGCATCCTGCTTCAAGCCCCTGATCTTCTAATGCTGGATGAGCCAACCAACCATCTCGATATCGAAACGCTCACCTGGCTGGAGGATTACCTGCGCGGTTATGCCGGCGGGATTCTGGTTGTGTCCCATGACCGTTATTTTCTAGACCGGCTTGTTACTGCCATTGTCGAGATTGAGCGGCATGAGTCCCGCCGTTATACGGGCAATTACACCCGTTATATGGAACTGAAGGCCGCCGAGTATGAAATCAGAATGAAGCAGTTTGAGAAGCAGCAGGACGAGATTTCGCGGATGGAGGATTTCGTGCAGCGCAATATTGTGCGGGCATCTACTACCAAGCGAGCTCAGAGCAGACGTAAAGCGCTGGACAAAATGGATCGTATTGATCGGCCGATGGGCGACATGAAGAAAGCCAACTTTTCCTTCGAGCCAGACTTCATGTCCGGCAAAGAGGTGCTGCAAGTTCGCCATGTCTCCGTTTCCTTTAATGAAGGCCAGCCCTTATTCAAGAATGCCTCCTTCGAACTACGCCGGGGTGAAACCGCTGCACTTATTGGCCCGAATGGGATCGGTAAATCGACATTGCTGCAATGTATGATAGGAAGCCGTGAGCCCTCTCTTGGATCTGTTAATTGGGGCACTAAAGTGAAAATCGCTTATTACGATCAGGAACAGACGCATCTGAATCCGCGCAATACTGTTCTGGAAGAGCTTTGGAGCGAATATCCCATGCTCGAGGAGGCGCGAATCCGCACCATTCTTGGTAATTTTTTATTTAGTGGTGAGGATGTTCAGAAAAGAATCGCCGCTTTAAGCGGTGGTGAAAAAGCACGCGTGTCTCTATCCAAGCTCATGCTGCGCGGTGCCAATATGCTTATTCTGGATGAGCCAACCAACCATCTGGACCTAGTCAGCCGTGAGGTTCTGGAAGCAGCCTTAATGGATTTCGAGGGCACACTGCTCTTCATTTCACATGACCGATATTTCCTTAACAAAATGGCTGAGCGTATTCTGGAGCTGCATCCCAGCGGAATCGATCAATACCTCGGCAATTACGACGACTATGTCGATAAAAAGCGGGAATTGGAGGAAATTGCGAACGAAGCTGCGGAATTAGCTGCGACAACGGCCTCCAAGAATACCAATAATGAAGCTACTGCACAGGATAAAGGCGCCATTTCCACCTTTGAAGCAGACAAGCAAACCAAACGCGAGGAGCGCAATCGCCAACGACGTATTGCCGAACTTGAGAAGAATATTTCCGAGCTAGAGGAAGAAGTCGCTTTTATTGAGAATGAAATGACGAAGCCTGAAATTTATCAGGATTATTTGGCACTTCAGGGCTATGAAGCAGATCTAAAGGACAAAAAATCATCTTTAAGCGATTATTTTAGCGAATGGGAAATTCTTGCTGACGAATAATGTAAATGCTGCTATAAAATAATTTTCAACTGTTCCTGAATTGTTCATAAATAGTTATCCACAGCTCTATCCCCAGTTTTCGTGCATAACTATCTCTCTGAAAAGGCCCTTTGGGCCTTTTTTTAGGCTTAAAATCGCTATTTGTGCTGTCAAGCATTTTTTATCCACCGAATTATCCACACTATCCACAATTTCCTCAAAAATTCACCTATCGCAAAATCGGCTTTTGGAGAGCCCGAAAAAGGGGCGTTATTGCTGATTTTACATGGTTTTTACACAATTAGAGAGGAATATGTGGATAACTTTGTCCACAACTTGACAAAAGATGTGACGGGGATTTTTTTGGCCTTTTTACCGAAAAAAAGAACCCGCCGACTCCAAATGTGGCGGCGGGCAACAATATTTACGTTGTTGAATCATTTAGGGCCAACGTGGAGAGCAGTGCTGAATTGCAGGCTGCAATATAAGCTATGCCAGCTGCCATTATGATATCCTGATGGGTGGCTGTTCCTCTAAATTTAAGACCTTCCCACTCCACCATAACGGCTGCTTCAGCCTGGGCGTTCTCTCCGCTGCCCAAGGAATGCAACTCCAGCCCCACAAAATCAATATTCTCAGCAATCCCCTGTCCAATAGCAGCGATGATCGCCTCCAGCGGTCCATCACCAGTGCTTGTATGCGAGGTTTCCAAACCACTCTTCAAGTGATGGACGGTAACTGCGGCAACACGGCGCTCGGCGCTGCCAGCCAACACTTGAACTTCGCCCAGCTCGTAGACCTGAGCCTGCTGCCCGGTTGCCTGGCTCACCATTTGCAGCAGTTGGTCATCACTGACGACCTTTTGGCGGTCAGCTGTTTCCTTGAATGTCTCATACAGTGCATCCAGTTCCGTAGGGGCCAGCGTTATACCGTACTTTGCCGTCCGGTCCTTCAGCGCATGTCTGCCGGAATGCTTACCCAGAATGATCATACTGCGTGGAATACCCAACCGCTCCGGGTCCATAATTTCATAAGTGCTACGGTCTTTTAGCAGACCATCCTGATGGATGCCTGACTCATGCTGGAAGGCATTCCTTCCGACCACTGGCTTGTTATATGCAATGGGAAAATGCATCGCCCCACTAATCAGTCGTGAGGTTTCATATAACTTATCCAGCACGATTCCCGTCTCCGCGCCAAGCACATCGCCGCGTGTTTCCAGTGCCATCACCAGCTCCTCCAGCGCACAGTTGCCAGTTCGTTCTCCGACACCATTGACGGTGACCTCAATCTGGGTGGCACCTCCAGCAATCGCTGCCAGGCTGTTGGCTACGGCCAGCCCCAAATCATTATGACAGTGTGCACTGTAACTCACACTGTCCCCTCCTCTGGCCCCTAGCCGTACACGCCGGAACATCTCTCCGTATTCCTGCGGCAACGCATAGCCAACGGTGTCTGGCAAATTAATGATCGAAGCTCCCTCCGCAATAACCGCTTCAACCATTTCGATCAGATCATCAATCCCTGTCCGCGCTGCGTCCATCGCTGTGAATTCAACAACCTCACAGAATTGGCGCGCATAGGCCGTCATCTCACGGGCGGCAGCAACGACCTCGGGTCTGCTCTTGCGCAACTGATGGCGCAGATGAATATCCGAAGAGGAGATGAACAGGTGAATTCGCCGCCGATTCGCATCCTGCGTAGCCCGAACAGCAGCATCGATATCTCCTTTCACCGCCCGTGCGAAACCACAGATCTCTAAGCCCTGCACCATGCGCGAAATGGTCTCCACTGCTGCAAAATCACCGGGGCTTGAGACCGGGAAGCCCGGCTCAAGCACATCAACCCCCAGCTCTACGAGCTTGTAGGCCAGAACTATTTTTTGCTCAGGGGTGAGACTTGCACCGGGAGCCTGCTCACCATCACGCAGCGTGGTATCAAAAATCTGTATACGTTTCTTTACTGGAATAATCATGGGGTTGCCTCCTAGTTTTTGAATATCCATAACGTTGATTCCACGCAGGACCGCACGTCGACTTGCGGCTCTGCAACTTATCCCACCCACTGCTGCCGGCAGCATGTTCACAACAACGCAAAAAACCCACCGTCTCTATATAAAGAGACGGCGGGTCACCCCTCCGCGGTACCACTCTTTTTGACGCATAAGCTACAAATTGGTAGCCACTAGCTGCGTCCAGCTCTTCTTCCGGGAACTCTCACAACCAAAGGTGAGCACTCTCCAAAAGGTCCGGTAACGGGGACATCCGTAGGCGGAGTATCACTTCCATTCCACCGCTCCGCTCCCGGGCGAGATTCAAGAGTTCCTGGTGACTGCGTCGCACCACCCCGCAGCTCTCTGTTCACCATCACTCTTTACTACTCCCGTTCATTGCGTTTATCCTATAGACTTGCTCTCTGCTGTTCTCTTAAAAATGGACACAAAAAAGCCTGCCCTCTCATTCAAGAGACGACAGGCTGTTAACCTTCGCGGTACCACTCTTGTTGACATCCTTCAAGATTGACTAGATTGCTGCCAATACAAGAACATCCACTTTACAGCCGGATAAGTGGAGACAAATAATCTCATCCTTTCCTTACTCGACCACCCTCTCACGGAGGTAACCCGTAACGATGTACGAAAGGCCCGGCGTACTGCTTGCCGGTCAACACCCTCTAAACTTAAAGAGCATCCTGCTTCCACCGCTCCGCTCCCGGACGAGTTCAGGGCCCCTTCGACTGCGTCGCACCTGCCCGCAGCTCTCTTAACCCGGAGTATCCTTACTGCTTCCATTCATCGCGTTTGATCCTTGTATAATTGGTCTGATTATACCTGCATCAATCAAATGCTGTCAATAGGCAGCTACGGACCATTTCTCCAGCGAGAATCCGGGGTCAGCCACCATGTCCAGCGGTGTACCACCATCATGCTGCCACTTCACGTAGGCAGCAGCACCAATCATTGCGGCATTGTCCGTACAATATATGGGTGGTGGAATGATAAGTTCGATGCCTTCCGCTTTACAGCGGGAGGTCAATGCTGTGCGCAACCCGACATTTGCAGCAACACCACCGCACAGAAGCAGTTGTCTGGCATTGCAGGACCTTACGGCACGCACAGCTTTCTCAACCAGTACTTCTACTACGGATTCCTGGAAGCCGCGGGCGATGCCTGCTACATCCGGCGTCAGACCTTTCATCTTACTCTGATTCACTACATTCAGCACAGCCGACTTCAATCCGCTGAAGCTGAAATCATAGGAATCATGTTCCAGCCAGACACGTGGCAGCGGAACGGCTGCTGCTGCCTCACGCGCCAGACGGTCCACATGAGGACCGCCAGGATAAGGGAAGCCCAACGCCCGGGCTACTTTATCGTAGGCTTCGCCCACGGCATCGTCACGGGTGCGGCCAATAATCCGAAACTCACCCTCCCGCTCCATATGAACCAATTCCGTATGTCCACCGGACACAACCAGGGTCATATTGGGATATTGCAACTCCGCAACAAGCCGGTTGGCATAAATATGTCCGGCGATATGATGGGTGCCGATTAATGGCTTCCCCCAGGCCAGAGCCAGACTCTTGGCAGCTACGACACCGACCAGCAGGGCCCCAACCAGTCCCGGGCCTTGAGTAACAGCTACCGCCGTCAATTGCTCTGGCTTAATGCCTGCAGCAGACAGAGCCTCCTCGATAATCAGAGTAATAACCTCTACATGCTTGCGAGATGCTACTTCCGGTACAACACCGCCATAAGCACGGTGAATCTCGATCTGACTGGAGATGATGCTCGACAACACCTCATGACCATCTTTTACAACGGCTACCGCCGTCTCATCACAGCTGGTTTCTATGGCTAATATAAGTACAGATTGTGCTGTACCTGCTTCTGTCTTCATTTCAAGTCCACGCTTCCTTCCATGATGCTCTTACTCTCCGTGAGCCGGCAGATCAGCCCACATAATGAGCGCATCCTCGCGGTTATCGGAGTAATACCCTTTGCGAGTGCCAGCAGAGCGGAAGCCTTTTTTGCGATATAAATTCTGGGCGATCTCGTTAGATGCCCGCACTTCAAGCGTAATGGATATCATGCCTAAAAAAGAAGCTGTCTTCATAAGCTCGTCCAGCAGCCGGTCTCCCCATTTGCGTCCCCGATAAGCCTCCAGCAAGGCGATGTTCGTCACATGTGCTTCGTCAACAATAGCCCACATTCCGGCATAACCGATAATGTGATTGGATAACTCCATAACCATGTATTTGGCAAAGTGATTATGCGTCAGCTCGTTGCGGAAGGCTTCCTCCGTCCACGGCATCGTAAAAGCTTCCCGTTCAATCACGAGAATCTCCGGAATATCCTCCACCTTCATCAGACGAAAAATAGGTTCAACTTCCTGCTCTCTTACCGGCTCCGATTCCGTCATCGTTTGTTTAAGCTCCCTTCGCTGCTTCGGCGCAAATTGGCTTCTGCTTCTGACAGCTGCGTATAATTGGGGATCAGGGTATGTATATCGTCGCTGCCTGTCTGCAGGCGTTCCTCACCAAGAAATCCCGTCCAACGTCCCTCAAGCTCATAGGCTGCAACGCGAATACTACTGAGTTCCTGCAGTGGCTGCAGTGATTCCACGCTGCCGTGCAGTCCAGTGTCCCCGACAAACCAGATCAAGCGCGGACTTGACCCGTTTGCTTGGGCCTGAGCAAGACGTTCCGCTAAGTGTTGCACCCAATCCGCCATCAAGCGGATCGCGTCTGGCTCAAGACGATAGGGACTGCCTGTCCCATCAGCGCAGAATAGCGCCGTGTAGGCTTGGCCCCGGCGTGCATCCAGCAGTGGAATTACCCAGTCAGAACCCTCCCCTTCGGCCTGTTCACCTAGAGTTAGGATAGCCTCAGACTGGCTCACAAGGCCCGCAAGACGTCCCCCCCATGCTAACGCCTGTAGAGTGGATATGCCCGCTACGGGCACATTCCAGGCCCAAGCCAGCGTCTTGGCAGCCGTAACCGCGATGCGTGTCCCTGTATAGGAGCCGGGCCCGACACCCACAGAAACTCCGCCTAGCATAGCAGCGGTTGTCCCCGTGGCTTGCAGCACCTGCTCAATAATGGGCAGCAGATGTACCGAATGATTCCGCTCACCGGAAGCATTGATCTCATGCAGCAATCGCCCATTCTCTGTTATGGCTACACCAAGTGTAGCCGTAGATGTATCCAACGCCAAAAACCGCTTGCGCGGCTCCTTATTTTCATTCGTCATCTTTCTTAACCCCACTTCTGGCTTAAGTCACGGCAAAGTTCGCCATAAGGCTCGCCGATTCCGGTTACCGTAATGATTCGTTCATCCAGTCCGGTCGTTTCCATGTGTATGTGCATATGCCGCGGCGGCATCAACTCTTGTATAATACTGCTCCATTCCACCAGACAAACACCCTGTCCATAGAAATACTCATCTAGTCCAAGCTCATCCGCTTCCTGAAAGGATATCCGGTAAACATCCATATGGTATAGCGGCAGACGGCCTTTATACTCTTTTATAATTGTAAATGTAGGACTGCTAACGATACCCTCAACCCCCAAATGGCGGGCAAAACTTTGTGAGAATGCCGTTTTCCCTGCTCCCAGATCACCGTCCAAACCAATCACCAAACCTGCTGTGGATACAGCCGCAATCGCAGCCGCAAGCTGTTCGGTATCCTGCGGACTGTATGATCGGTAAGTGAAAACCGTTTCGACGTTATTGTCCAACACCAACTACCACCTTTTAAACAAAATGCCTGCAAAATTATAATACATTTAATTATATCGGTATGAATCCCTCACCGCAACAACTGTCACTATTCAGTAATTCAAGCTGAAGGAGGAGATATCCTGCTCTTCATTCTCGGTCCAGTAGATGCTGTCGTTCCTGAACGTTGAGAAAATAGACTATGCAGGATCATTCCTAGAATAATCACGGCAATTCCTGCCCATGACAATAAGGAAGGACCTGATGAAGATAGAATCAACATCTCCCCTACTAATGCAAATAGAACCTCCAGCGATTGGGTGGCTTCCACTGCCGCCAAGCCGCTCATGCTGCCGCGGACCATATCGGTGGCACGAAAAAACAGGACAGTTGCTATTACTCCCGAGGATATGGCGACTATAACGGACTGACCCACCTGACCGGGGGAAGGCAGACCCACATCAGCAAGACCGTAAATCCCAAGCAGGAGCCAGAACGGAAGACTGGCTAAGGTCATGCCAAGGATACGCTGAAAGACATCCAGTCGGTCTCCGCAGAGTTCCATCATTTTACGGTTTCCGAGCGGATAGGCCATGGACGCCACCAATACAGGCAGGACACCCAGTAGAATCTGAGTCATTGCCAGATGCTGTGCATGTTCTATTTGAAGTAGTGCCACTCCGGCTAGAATAATCAAGGACATCCCTAACCCGCGAATAGGAATTCTACCACGTATGTAAATTGGACCCTTCGGCCCAGTCATCCATTGTCCGAACAAGGGAGCAAGCAAGGACCCAGAGATAATGGTGATCTGCCATGTTCCTGCTGTCAGCCAGCCTGGAGCATAGGCCGCAGCATAACACAGCGGTGCATAGAATAAACCAAAACCTACTGTCCCCCATAACAACCAGGTAGCCGGACGTTCTGCCATAACCAACAGCAGGGGCTTCAGCCTGCGCCGTCCGGCTACGATAGCCATCAGGAAGGGTAATGTGAATAAATAGCGCAGTGAGGCGCTCCAGGCCCAGCTTCCACCGGATAACTCCATCCGTCGATTAAGCACAAAAGATACTGCAAAGAACAGCGCAGCGCATACGCCGAGCAATAGGGGCCGCACACCATCATCTCTTTTCATTCCTAGTTTCTTTAATGGTATGGGTTTATATCTGACACCGTCAACCTTTGTTTCACAAGTAGGTGCCGTATAGCAAACTAGGGCTGACCCAAAAGCCATGAAATGGCTACTTGTGCCAACCCTTGTTATTTTTGAGTAGGATCAACGTCAATACACATTTCCTATTAGTGCCCCTGCTCCTCCAGCCGTTCTACGCCAACTGTATGCGTATTAGTCGGGCTGGAGCCCAACTGTACCGTTGCCATTCCATTGTCCACATCCACATGCTCAATCCAGACCGGTTTCCCGTCCAAATGAACAGATATCATCTCTTTGGATGCATAAATATCCTGTGCCCGCTGTATATTCATTCCTGCACCTCCTCCATATATGGCGGCTCCCCTATGGTATCTTCCGCATCTAGTTTTTCTGAATCGGCATCTACTTCGTCCTCCGGGACAGCTATGATGCTCTCCCAATCTACAACTTCAGCAGGAATATTCTGTTCCTTCAACACATCGCTCCAAATGTTCAACCGTTGTTCCATGTTATCCCTCCGTTGCTTGCCCAATTAGTATGGGTACTTAGCTTATACGCCCAAGTTTATTTTTTCCCATGCTTCTCAAAAAATGCATCAGGCTAGAAAAACGTTCTCCACCTCATACTAAGCCATAGTAGCCATTCTTATAATCTGGAGGAGATCTCATGCATACCGTTTGGAAAGGGGCTATCAGCTTCGGGCTCGTACATGTTCCGGTCAAAATGTTCTCCGCTACGGAGGATAAAGATATTTCGTTGCGATACATTCATAAGGAATGTGGGAGTCCGCTGTCCTATGTGCGTAAGTGTCCAGTCTGTGACAAGGAAGTGGCTTGGGAAGAAATCGGCAAGGGCTATGAGTATGAGAAGGGCAAGTTTGTGTTATTCGACAAAGCCGAGCTGGACCAGCTTACGGAAGAGAGCAGCAAGAGTATTTCGATTCTTGATTTTGTAGATTTAACGGAGATCGACCCCATTTATTTTCAAAAAACATATTACTTGGCTCCCGACCAGGCAGGAGCGAATGCCTACCGTCTCTTGATGGAGGCCATGCGGCAGACCGGCAAAATTGGCATCGCCAAAATTTCGATTCGTTCCAAAAGCAGCCTCGCGGCTATCCGCGTGCTGGAGAATTGTCTGGCGATCGAAACGATCTATTATCCGGACGAAGTTCGACCCGCTTCACAGGTTCCTAACCTCCCTGAAGCAGGAGTAGTGAATGATAAAGAGCTTCAGATGGCCAAAATGCTCATTTCCCAATTATCCACTCCTTTTGACGCGGCTAAATATACCGATGACTACCGCCAGCGGATGCTTGATCTGATCTCACATAAGGTTGCAGGTGAGGAGTTCCATATTGCGCCAACGCGGCAGGAGAATAATGTGATCGACTTGATGGCTGCCCTTCAGGCCAGTATTGAGGCGGTTCAGCATATCCCATCAGAGCCCGGACCCTCAATATCCGGCAAGACAAGCACCAAGCCACAAACAGCCACGAACAAAAAGAAACCGGCTAAAGCCAAAGCAGCAGTAACTGCAGCATCTTCCGATGCGAAAAGCACTGCTCCATCCGTTGCGAACCCTGTTGTGGAGCCAACCGCGGAGGCAAAGCTTAACAATGCCACTGGTCCGATCCCGGTTATTGCTCCCAAACCGAAACGTCGCAGTGCCAAAAACAAAGAAACGGTGTCCTAGGAGGTCCACTTAATGAAGCTTTCGCCAGTTACCCCCTTTGAGCCTATTTTGGCTAGTCAGTTGCCGGTGGGCAATCAGTGGATCGCCCAGATCAAATGGGATGGTGTGCGTATGCTGTCCTTTTATGACGGCAGCGGGACGGAACTGGTCAATCGGCGCGGAAATCGCCGGACAGGACAATACCCCGAGCTTAATGATGCTCGCGCCTACAGCAAAGCCGATTCGATCATTCTCGATGGCGAAGTGATTGCACTTCTTAACGGCAAACCCTCATTTCATGAGGTGATGCGACGGGACAGCTTGAAGAATGAGGCGGCCATTCAGGCCACTAAGCATCAGGTTCCTGTTGTCTATATGGTATTTGATATCCTGTATTGCAATGGCCTATGGCTGCTAGATCAATCTTTATCCCTGCGGCAGCAGCGTCTAAGCGAGATGCTGTTGCCGCATCCCCATGTTCATCTTGTTCCTAGCTATTCCGATCCTACCGAGCTTTTTGCTGCTGTACAAAGTAAAGGTCTAGAAGGAATAGTATGCAAGGATATCATGAGTACTTATGCACCAGGTGGTAAAGACAAACGTTGGCAGAAACGTAAGATCATTTCCGATATTACGGCGGTAGCCGGAGGTGTTACTTTTCGTGACGGTATGGTAAATGCCCTACTGCTGGGCTTATATGATAATGCTGGCAAGCTGCATTATATCGGGCATGCCGGTGCTGGCCGTCTGACCGTGGAGGATTGGCGGAGCCTGACCGTACAAGCAATCAGCCTGGCTTGCGAACAGATGCCTTTTGCCGCTATTCCACAGCGGAGCAAAGGCGCTTACTGGATCAAACCCCAGTTGGTTTTCAAGATTCATTTTCTGGAATGGAACCAATCAGGAACCCTCCGCCAGCCTGTCATTCAAGCAATGGTCGATATCCCTGCCCGGGATTGCCGTTTAGAGCAACGCATCACAGCAATTCCGCAATGAACACCACAGACAGGAGGAGTGCATTATGCCAGCGGCCATTAAAGGCTCCATTACCGTGAATGGACAAGCGATCGCCATTACGAACCCGGACAAGCTCTTATGGCCGGAAATGGGCATAACGAAAGAAATCTATTTGCAAAAGCTCGCTGCGCTCTCGCCATACCTCCTGCGCTATTGTCAGAACCGACTGCTCACGGTTATCCGCTATCCTCATGGCGTGCCTGGAATGTCCTTCTATCAGAAAAATGCCCCGGAGCCGCTCCCTCCGTTTGTAAAGACGGCAACGCAAGACAATATTACCTATATTATGCTCCAAGGTTTACCCGAGTTACTCTGGCTGGGCAATCTCGCTGCCTTGGAGTTTCATCCTTCGCTGCATTATGCAGGAAGTGAACTGCCCTGTGAATGGATGATTGATCTGGACCCCTCCCGCGAAGTCGAACCGCGCATCATGGAGGCCACCGCCATTGTTGGTGACGTATTGAGATCACTTGGACTGAACTCCGTCCCCAAGACCTCCGGTGCGACCGGAGTCCAGATTATTGTACCCATTCATCCGGGAGTTACCTTTGACGGCTTGCGCCGAATAGGTCATTTTGTCGGCCGCTTCGTGACCGAGAAACATCCTGAACTATTTACTCTAGAGCGCTTGAAGAAAAATCGTGGCGACAAAATCTATTTTGATTATCTGCAGCACTATGGCGGTAAGACTTTAGCCGCTCCCTATACCCCTCGCGCAAGACCGCTTGCGACGGTATCCACGCCTTTGCTGTGGATGGAGGTTGAACAGAATGTATCACCGACTGATTTCCATTTGCTGAACATCGAAGAACGTCTTAGCAGCAAAGGTGATCTTATTCAAAAAGTACCTGCGCAGCGGGTGGAGGATATTATCTCGCAGCTGTCTTGAAGCAGCCAGGGGCAGGGATCAATACATTCAATAAGCCCGCAGCATTAGAAACATGCTACGGGCTTATCAGGCAACCAACTTAATGGACAGAAGGTATTATATGTGAGAATACGGCACAACAAGATCCCTTCACCGTATTTATTGCTCTATCGTTCGTAAATATATACCTTCTTTTATAAAAGCTCAGAAATAACTTCGCTAATGAATGGCCTTTTTCTTGAAACGTCCACCTTTAACATCATGAATATTACCAATCGCGACGAATGCATCAGAATCCCAATCCTCAACTATAGATTTGAGTTTTGCCTCTTCCAAACGCGTGATGACTACAAAAATTACTTTCTTGTTATCACCGGAGAATCCGCCTTCTCCTTCCAGATAAGTAACACCGCGTCCAAGACGCTCTGTCAGCGCTTCTCCGATATCCCGGAATTTATCGCTGATAATCCATACCGACTTCGATTGATCGAGACCTTCAAGCGTAACGTCA
Organism: Paenibacillus monticola; assembly: GCF_009664975.1. Lineage (GTDB taxonomy): Bacteria > Bacillota > Bacilli > Paenibacillales > Paenibacillaceae > Paenibacillus_AQ > Paenibacillus_AQ monticola. The sequence continues at coordinate 235,002 of NZ_WJXB01000001.1, read as the reverse complement.
ATCATCTTAAAAGCAATGTAATACGCAATAAGTGAGAACATGGCATTATTCCAGCCAAACACGAAACCTGCTCCTGAAAGAATAAACAGGTTAAAGAACATCACAACTTCACCGACAGAGAACGGAAGCTTTTTGGATACTAGAATAGCTACGATTTCCGTCCCATCCAGTGATCCACCGTATCTTACAACTAACCCTACGCCTACACCAAGTATTACACCACCAAACACAGCAGCAAGCAACGGTTCAACAGTAATTGGCATTACAGGATGCAGCAGTTGAGTACCAATGGACATAAGGATTACAGCAAATAATGTGGATAAGGCAAAGGTCTTACCGATTTGCTTATAACCAATAACGAGGAACGGAAGGTTAAGCAATGTTAACAAAATACCGAGAGGAATGTTGAAGATGTGAGACAGCATAATAGAAATACCGGTAATTCCACCATCAATCAGTTGATTGGGAACGAGGAATATCTCAAGCGCTACGGACATCATGGATGCCCCTAATACGATCATGATAATTCGCTGCGCTAGCTTTGCCGTTTTGAAAGCACCGGACTTTTGCGGCTTCTGATGATCCCCATTCGCAAAGACTTCTTGGCTTACAGTCATAGAACTCCCCCTAGAGTAACAGTGTTTTTTTAGAAACCTACTAGTATAAATATGAACCATACTTTTGTAAATTTCATTTTATACAATCTATTATATCATAAATGGACCCTAAAAATGAATGTAGAGGTAAATAACCTTCGATAAGATGCTATTTCATCACTTTTCCCGTCATAATAGCGGTGATAACAGCTGACATAAGCCCTCAACACACTTGACAAAATTCCCCCTGTTCCTAAATTGAAGTGGATCTATGTACTCACTATGCTTTAGATCTTGTTCAAAGCCGAAAGACAGTGCGGATATTACCTCTGGGCTCAGCAGCACCGCAGATAGCTCAAAGTTTGAATAGAAGCTGCGCATGTCCAGATTCGCACTCCCTACCGAGGCTAACAGCTCATCCACAACCATAACTTTGGCATGCATGAAACCTTTGGTATAGCGATAGAATTTCACTCCTGCATCCTGCAAATTCTCCAGATAGGATAAAGTGGCATAATAAACAAGCCTGTTATCAGGCTTGGCTGGTATTATAATCCTTACGTCTACTCCACGAAGGACAGCACTCTTTAGCGCACGGGAAATTGCCGGATCGGGTATAAAATAGGGAGAGGTAATCCAGATTCGCTGTTTAGCCGAGCACATCGCTGCAAAATACATCTCCTGGGAAGCATCCATATCTCCATCGGGTCCGCTCCCGACAATCTGCACTGCCTCCATCTCCTCACAGGAATGTTTCGGAAACAGGCGGGGGTGGCTCATTCCGTCATTGGTAACCAGTCGCCAATCCTTCAAGAAGATATACTGAATATAATAGACAGAATCTCCTTCAAGACGTAGATGTGTATCACGCCAGAAGCCCATTGCGGGATTCTTCCCCAGATAATCATCACCCACATTCATTCCACCAGTAAAGCCAACGAGTCCATCTACAACCAGAATTTTACGGTGATTGCGATAATTAAAGCGACGGTCCAGCAATGAGGTCAGCGGAGGCAGGAAAAAATGAAACTCAACTCCGGCCTTTCTTAAAGTCCGTATGAATCTACTGCTCAGCTTGTGACTGCCCAGACCATCGCATAGCAGACGCACCTTAACACCCTGACGCGCCTTACGGATCAGAAGCTCCTGAAACTGCTCGCCAATCTCATCATCGCGAAAAATATAAAATTCCATATGGATATGCTCCCGAGCGCCCTCCATCGCTTCCAGCATGGAATCATAGGCTTCCCGTGCACTTGCCAGTAGACGGCTTTTGTTGTGGCCTGTAATTGGGCTTTCTGACAGCCTGGAGAGCAGGATCAACAATTCCTCGTTGTGCTCAAACTGTGAATTCCCGCACTCTGCTGTACTTCTCACAGCAAAGCTTTTTCCGGAGACATGATTGCGAATTTCACGAAACAGTGAGATGCATCTTCGGTTAATTCTGCGGCTTTGATGGTAATCACGACCCAGGAAGTAATAGAAAGCTAGCCCCAGCGGAGCACAACAGAGGGTAATAAACACCCAGGCCATTGCCCTTTGCGGACGGCGGAACTCCAGCAGCACAATTGCAGCAATTTGAATAAGATAAAAACCAAGAATTATCGCGAGTATCTTCATACTTGTCACCCCTCTACTAGTACAGGTTTTGCCGTAACTCTCTTTCTTTATTCAAACAAACCGTTGTCATGTTCACGAAAGACATGGAATACATAGAGTAGTAGGACAATTCGGATGAGCGTAATGGAAGAAATGACATTGGTCTTAAGCTTACAAAGCGGCTGACAGAAGCCGCAGGAAGGAGTAGCCATGAAGAGTCAGCCAGATCATAACCGGATTACGCTGCTCGTCGTCCAGGATGCAGGGCGTCCAGTCAGACAACTTCAGCTATCTAGACCGCTGGCTTTAGCCCTGCCGGCCGCGGCTGTACTGTCCATCTCTAGTCTGGTCACCTCCATGCACTATCATGCCTCACAATCGATCTCTCAGCTGGAAGCAGAGGCTGCTGCGCTTACACTCACCAATCTTCGTATGGAAATGAAGGTCGCCGACAAGGATCAGACACTGCTGCAGCTACGCAGCCAAGTGACCGAGCTCTCTGAGGAGGCTGAGAATATCAAAGGCAAGCTTAAAGGTGTGAGTGAGCTGGAAGAACAGCTGCAATCACTGATTAACAAAGGTAAGGCTTCTACCTCTGGCGCAACCTCTGGTACAACGGGATTATCCAACGAGACGACCTCATCAGCACCCTCTGGGGCTACATTTGGGATTTCGCCTGCCTCTCCATTCTCATCTCTGAGCGCAGTCAGCTTCCGTCTAGGAGCGATCAATGCTGCACTAGGCAGTACAGTTACCCCTCAGGTAGGCGGCGAATATGTTGCTGTCCATCTGAACGATCCCTTTGAGCTAGTAGATCAAACTAAGGATGATTTTGCCGAAATCAGCAGCCTGCTTGATGAGATGGTTGACAGTATCTCCAACACGATTACTGAGGCAAAGAAAGCCAATACCGTACAGGCGAATCTCCAGGCCAAAAAGGCATTAGCGGAAAAAGCCAAATTGAAGCCGGCTGTATTCTGGCCCACCCAATCCAAGGTGATCTCCTCGAATTTTGGTTACCGCTCCGATCCCTTTAAGGGCGTATCAGCCTACCATGCCGGTATCGATATCGCTGGAAATATAGGAGATCCTGTGTACGCAGCCATGGATGGCGAGATTACGGCGGCAGAACAAATGGGAGCCCGCGGCAAATATATTATTATTAAACATCCGAACGGTCTTGAGACATGGTACATGCATTTGAACGGTATGGTTGTCTCTGTCGGAGACAAGGTGGCCAAAGGGCAAAAGATCGGTTTATTGGGAAATACCGGGCGCAGCACAGGACCTCATCTTCATTTTCAAGTAGTGAAGCAGAACAAGCCGGTGAACCCCTTAACATATGTCAAACCGTGAATGCCTTTAAATTCAAGAATAGAATGGAGGATTAACCATGTGGAAGAGACAGCAGCGCACTTCAATCAAAGCTACAGACTCCCTGATTGGACACGGAGGAACACTGGAGGGCAAGGTACATTGCGATACCAATCTGCGGATAGAGGGTACATTTAGCGGTGAAATTCATTGTAGCGGTACAGTTACGGTAGGGGAACAAGGAATAGTCCGTTCCAGTATTAGCGCAAAGGAGATAGTCATTGCCGGCAAGGTATTCGGTAACGTGAGTGCAGAACACAGGCTGATTATGACAGACACCGGGCAGCTCTATGGCAATATCCTGGCGGGAACACTTAGCATTATGGAGGGCAGTCTGCTTAATGGAGCTGTGGCCATGAAAGAACAGCCCACCCCTGAGGTAGCGGGCGAGCCGGAGAATCATATTCATATGGACAAGACAGCTGCTAAACGCCCTTCCAAAACACAAGGCACTCTGGAGGTCAGTTAAGCGGCAACATCTCTTTTGCGGAATACGATCCAGGAAACCAACATGAATAAGGCGTAATAGACGGCCAGCACCGCGATTGAGAAACCAAGTGTAGATCCACCCGCTCCGGTGTCGGAGTTTATATAAACCGACAGATCCATGTGATTGAAGATTAAATATCGCGCCCATTCAAACCGATCCGGATTAAAGAGAAGGCTGAAGATGCCGCTCGCAAATATTATAAACAGCGACAGCCCAATAGCCAGACCACTAGCACGGAATACACTGGACACCATGAACGCAATCCCGGCAGTCAGGAACAGCTGAATATATTGACAGAGGATAACCAGGAAAGAATATTGTGCCGGACTCCAGCTTGAATTCATACCCGCCACTCCCTCACTGGAACCTGACGAGAAAATGAGCGATGCTCCCAAACCGAAGGCAATCAGTACACCCGTACTGAGCAGACTGAATAATACCAATGCAATGTATTTAGAGAGCAAAATCTTGGAGCGGCTCCACGGGCGAATCAACAGCAGCTTGATTGTCCCCCAGGAAAATTCGCCCGCTACGGAGTCCGAGGCTATAACAACCGTAAAGATCGTGTTCAGGAAAAACGCAATCGCTATACTCACCTGGAAATTATCCCAAACCCCCATACCTCCGGAATCAGCATCCCCATTGCCTGTGAAATAGACTAGCACCGGAATCAGCGCACTCATGACTGCCAGAATAATCAGCATAATCCATGTGCGGACACGACTATATATTTTGATATTCTCATTATGTATGAGAGCTGCGAAATTACCCAATACCTTCACCTCCTGTGATCTCCAAGAATTGATCTTCCAGCGAGCGGGCAAGTGTCTTGATGCTATACACTTTAATTCCGCCTGTCACCAGCTTTGCATTCAGTTCGGCAATTTCTTCCCGTGTTGCTGCGAGGACAATGCCTCCGTTCTTTAAGACTCCGTGACCCATCAGCGCCAACGCTGCTTCCGGCGCATCCACCTCAAACAAGGTTTCACCGATCGGCATAATGACATCCCCAACCGTCTTCAGCTGTTTCACGTCTACCAGCCGTCCATTCTGAATGATGGCTACACTATCGCACATCAGCTCCATCTCGGACAGCAAGTGACTGGATACGAAAACGGTTGTTCCTTCCTCCTGGCAAAGACGGCGCAAATAGTCACGAAGCTCACGGATACCTTGCGGATCGAGCCCGTTTGTCGGCTCATCCAGAATCAACAGCTTCGGCCGATGCAGCAGTGCCTGAGCTACGCCAAGCCGTTGGCGCATGCCCAAGGAATAGGTCTTCACCTTGTCATGAATCCTAGCTCCAAGACCTACCAACTCTACAACCTCATCAATCCGTTGTTTGCTCACTCCTGATACCATACGCGCATATTGGCGCAGATTCTGATATCCACTCAGGAACTTGTACATTTCAGGATTTTCTACAATGGCGCCAATGTTGGCAACCGCCTCTTCAAAATGATCTTTAATACTGCGGCCACAGATCAAAATGTCACCGCTGCTAATGGAGATCAACCCCACCATCATCCGGATCGTAGTTGTCTTCCCTGCTCCATTCGGTCCAAGGAAACCAAAGATTTGACCTGCTGGTATATCCAGCGTTAGATCGCTAATGAGCGTCTTAGAGCCCATTTTCTTACTCACTCCCTGCAGGCGGGCTACAGGTTCCACTTTTTCTGCCGTGTTGGGCATAGTCTCACTTCCTTTCATCTACATCCTAGTTTACCACATATACCCTTTTTCTTGAAAATTGGAAGTTGATAGCAGCTACAATTTGTTTTTGATTTTCTTAGCAGTAGTCTGATATTTAAAAAAGTTATATAAAAATATCAATGTAATTATGAAAAAACTCCAAACCGAACTAATTCTCATGAATGCAAACGGAGTTTCAAATAGGAATGCGGACCAGAAATCCGAATTCTCCATTTGCCATAGTCCCTGGGTTAAATAAGCTGCTTTCGGATTAAAATAATATGTCACTGCATTATGATTAAAAAGAAATACAAACGGTATAATCGCCGCAGTCCCGTAATAAGTCGCCAGACGTTTGTAAAGAGCAGCTTCAGAAGGATTGTCGGAAAAAAGTACATTCTGACCATCCTTCTCTTTGATTAAATAATGATGAGAATATCCTTTGTTTCCAGCAATATGCCTCCAGCCGAATTCTTCATACAGAGCTTCGTAATTCTCTAAGTGATCTTTGGTTTTCAATACTTGAAAGTCAATTTTAATGACTTGATTTCGTTGTTCGGTTGTCTTAAAAGTATAAATTCCCATTCTGTTTACCTTTATTAACTCATAGCCCTTCTGAAGCCACACATTTAACCATTCTTCTTCTTTCTTAAAATTAACGAATAGCTTAAATTTCCTCATTATCATCACTCCCCTTTAAAAGGCTTGTCATATGATTCATTCGTTTGGCATCCTGCCCTAATATTTCACGTCCTTTTTCAGTTAATACGTAGACCTTTCTCCGATTATCACCATCTTCCATTCGTTCAATTAATTGGAGCTTCAGTAAATTTTCAATTGCACCATATAACGTCCCAGCGGCAATCCGTACGTCTCCCAGACTCATTTCTTCTACCTTTTGCATAATTAGATAGCCATGCGCAGGTTCTTGTAACACCAACATTATGTAATACGTTGTCTCTGTTAAAGGTAACAAAGAATTTCTATTCACTACGCTCCCACCTTTATATACAGTTGAACTATATAGTCATATTATATACAGTTAAACTATACATTTCAACTGTATATTGTATTTATATTTTTTATTGTTCTCAGAGAACTACGCAAGCATAGAAAAAGGGACCTGACCCCTTCCGCAAGCGGAAGCACGTCAAGCCCCTCTGTTAGTGATGCCAGTGATTCAGTTCACCCTTACTGATTGTCTAAATAACTTTATTTCAATAGCCGTACTCTAGCCACCTACACGTGCAAGTTCGCGCATGTTCGCTTCAAAAGCGGCCATCAAAGCGGCCTCACCAGTCAGCCCGCTTTCTTCTACCTTACGGATCTGCTGCATCATGCGTTTATAATCCTTCGGAATTACACGAGCGAACTTCGGCAGGTTATCTGCCCACTGTTCAAGTACCCGCGAACCAAGCGCACTGCCCGTAAGCTCCGTATGACGGACAATCAGGGCCTGCAGCTCTGCAATTTCCTCAGGTTCTTCTACCCGCTCCAGCAATACCATTTCCAGGTTACAACGGCTAACAAAAGTATTGTCAGGGTCGTACACGTAAGCAATACCACCCGACATGCCCGCCGCAAAGTTGCGGCCCGTCTCGCCAAGCACTACCACGCGTCCGCCAGTCATGTATTCGCAGCCGTGGTCGCCCACGCCTTCTACAACAACATTTGCCCCAGAGTTACGAACACCAAATCGTTCGCCGGCGATACCGCTGATATAAGCTTCACCGCCTGTTGCTCCGTAAAGCGCTGTATTCCCAATAATAATATTATCTTCAGCAGCGAAAGTGGCTAAAGGTGATGGTTTGATGATGATCTTACCACCAGACAGACCTTTGCCTACATAGTCATTGGAGTCGCCTTCAACCGTAATCGTAATTCCCTTTGGCATGAATGCACCTAGACTTTGCCCCGCAGAACCGGTGAAGTTCAGACGAATCGTATCGTCAGGCAAACCTGCTGCGCCGTATTTACGTGTAAGCTCACTGCCCAGAATGGTCCCAACCGCACGGTTAACGTTTCTAATCGTCAGAGAAGCCTCTACAAGCGTTCCGTTCTCCAAGGCAGGTTCTGCCAACTTCAGCAGTGTGGAGACGTCTAACGTCTCTTCTAGACCATGGTTCTGAGATTGACTACGGTAACGAGTGCTTCCTTCTGCTAATTTTGGAGTGTGCAGCAAGCTGCTAAGATCCACACCTTTTTTCTTCCAGTGATGCGATGCCTGCACAGCATCCAGACAATCCGTACGACCTACCATTTCTTGAATGGTACGGAAGCCAAGACTGGCCATAATTTCCCGCAAATCCTCGGCGATGAAGGTCATAAAGTTAACCACATGCTGTGGATCTCCGGTAAAGTTCTTGCGAAGCTCTGGATTCTGAGTAGCTACACCAACCGGACAAGTATCCATATGGCATACACGCATCATAATACATCCAACGGATACGAGTGGTGCTGTGGCGAAGCCATACTCTTCGGCGCCCAACAATACGGCTACCGCCAGATCGCGGCCGCTCAACATTTTACCATCTGTTTCCAATACAACCCGGTCACGCAGATTGTTCAGCATCAAAGTCTGATGAGTTTCAGCCAGACCCAGCTCCCATGGAAGACCTGCATGACGGATAGAGTTCATTGGCGATGCGCCTGTTCCGCCGTCATAACCGCTGATCAGGATAATATCAGCACGCCCTTTGGCCACACCGGCCGCAATCGTGCCCACACCAACCTCAGAGACAAGTTTAACGTTAATAGCGGCACGTGGATTGGCATTCTTCAGATCATAGATCAGCTCCGCCAAATCCTCAATGGAATAAATATCATGATGTGGTGGCGGTGAGATTAGACCCACACCTGCCGTAGAGCCACGAACCTCAGCAACCCAAGGATATACCTTACGTCCTGGAAGCTGCCCGCCTTCTCCCGGTTTGGCCCCTTGTGCCATCTTGATCTGGATTTCATCCGCGTTAACGAGATAGTTCGAAGTGACTCCGAAACGTCCCGATGCTACTTGTTTAATGGCACTGCGGCGGGAATCGCCGTTGCTGTCCGGAATGAAACGCGCCGGATCTTCACCGCCCTCACCTGTGTTGCTCTTGCCGCCGATTCTGTTCATCGCGATCGCCAGTGTCTCATGCGCTTCCTTACTGATCGAACCGAAGGACATTGCCCCTGTCTTAAAGCGTTTCATAATAGAGGCGGCTGATTCTACCTCATCCAGTGGAATGGACTCATAAGGTGAATTGAACTGCAGCAGGGAACGAAGGGTCTGAAACTTCTCGTTTTCTCCCTGAACCAGCGTAGCGTATTTCTTGTATAACTCGTAATCGCCACTGCGTACCGATTGCTGGAGCATATGAATCGTCTGCGGGTTGAACAAATGTTCCTCCCCATCGCTGCGCCATTGATATTCGCCGCCGGAATCAAGCACCTTATCATTGCCGTCCTTCTCGGTGAAAGCACGGTTATGGTGCGTAAGGGCCTCAATAGCCACTTCCTCGAGACCAATTCCGCCAATGCGGGAAGGCGTCCAGGTAAAATACTGGTTCACGAATTCAGAGTTCAAGCCCACCGCTTCAAATATCTGCGCACCACGATACGACTGAATCGTAGATATACCCATTTTGGACAGTATTTTCACAACGGTCTTAGTCGCCGCTTTAATATAATTCTTCACAGCCTTCTCATGCGAGATTCCACGCAGCAGGCCTTGGCCGATCATATCATCCAGACTTTCGAAAGCCAGATACGGATTTACAGCACTCACGCCATAGCCTAGCAGAAGCGCATAATGATGAACCTCACGTGGTTCGCCGGATTCCAGCAAGATACTCACTTTAGTCCGTGTTCCTTGCAGGATCAGATGGTGATGCAGGCTGGACACGGCAAGCAATGCTGGAATCGCCGCATTCTCACGGTCTACACCGCGATCCGACAGAATAAGAATGTTATGTCCCTTGGCCATAACGCGGTCAGCGGCCTCGTTCATGCGTTCAAGTGCGAGACGCATGCCTTCTCCCCCAAGCTCAGCCGGGAACAAAATTGGAATCGACATCGATTTGAAGCCTGCTCGGCGGACATGACGGATCTTGGCAAAATCCTCATTGGACAGAATTGGCGTATCCAGTGTAATCTGGCGACAGCTTTCCGGTTCCGGTTTCAGCAGGTTGCGCTCAGGTCCGATAGTTGTAGTTGTAGACGTAACCAGCTCTTCACGGATCGCATCGATTGGTGGATTGGTTACCTGGGCAAACATTTGTTTGAAATAATTGTAGAGCCGCTGCGGCCGATCCGACAGCACAGCCAGCGGAGAATCATAACCCATAGAGACTACGGATTCTGCACCCGTTGATGCCATGGGCTCAAGCACCTTGCGTAAATCTTCGAATGTATAGCCAAAAGCCTGCTGCAACTGCTGCACATTGTCGTGCTTTGGATTAGGCAGCTCTGGTGCATCCGGAAGATCGTCCAGACTGATCAAATGCTCATCCAGCCATTCACGGTACGGCTGCTCGGAAGCAATAGCCGCTTTAACCTCTTCATCGGAAATAATGCGGCCTTCCTTCGTATCAATAAGCAACATACGTCCTGGCTTCAGGCGGTCTTTGTATAGGATGTTCTCCGCGGGAATATCTAGTACCCCTGCCTCGGAGGACAAAATAATCATGTCGTCTTTGGTTACATAATAACGTGCGGGACGTAGACCGTTACGGTCGAGAATAGCGCCAATCTGCACGCCGTCGGTAAAGCCCATCGCCGCTGGTCCATCCCATGGCTCCATTAAGGTGCTGTGATATTCATAGAAAGCCTTCTTCTTCTCATCCATACTATCATGGTTGCTCCAAGGTTCAGGGACCATCATCATGGCAACCTGTGGCAGGGAGCGTCCGCTAAGGTACAGGAATTCAAAGGTATTGTCAAACATCGCAGTATCCGAGCCATCCGGGTTAATCACCGGTTTGATCTGATTTAAGGATTCTCCGAAGACTTCACTCTTGAACAGGGACTGCCGGGCATGCATCCAGTTCACATTACCGCGCAGTGTATTAATCTCGCCATTATGAATCATAAAGCGATAAGGATGCGCCCGTTCCCAGCTTGGGAACGTATTGGTGCTGAACCGGGAGTGAACCAGCGCAATAGCCGATTCCAGCTCTTCACTTTGCAGGTCCAGATAGAATTGCCCTACCTGCACAGTAGTCAACATACCTTTGTATACGATCTTGCGACAAGATAAGCTTGGCACGTAGAAGGATTCACTTTCTTCTACATTGCCATAGCGGATAGCAAGCTCAGCGCGTCTACGGATAACATACAGCTTACGTTCAAAAGCCATGTCATCCGTAATCGCAGCCGAACGAGCGATAAATACCTGACGTACATAAGGCTTGGCGGCTTTCGCCGTTTTGCCCAGCATTTCATCATGGGTAGGCACGTCACGGTAACCGAGTACTTCCTGACCCTCTTCAGCGATGATATCGCTCAGAAGAGCTTCATGGCGAGCGCGAATCTCTGCATTATGTGACAAAAAGATCATGCCCACGCCATAATGGCCTTGCTCCGGTAATTCAAAACCAAGCTTCTTGGCTTCACCGGCAAAGAAACGGTGCGGAATTTGCAGCATGATGCCAGCTCCGTCACCAGAGTTAGGTTCGCTTCCTTGGCCTCCCCGATGCTCCATATTAAAGAGCATAGTTAAAGCGTTAGTTACAATATCATGGGACGGTTTGCCTTTAATATGGGCAACAAACCCCATTCCGCAAGCATCTTTTTCGAACTGAGGATCGTAAAGGCCCTGTTTGCTGGGCAGTTCAGTGTGTCTCATCTCACGCAACCTTTCTATTATAAAGTGGAAGTTATCTCAAGAAAAATTTCACATTAAATCTTAATAAATATTCAAGGCAGATTGGTTATATTATTTTATCATCGACCTGACATGAGCGCAATTTAAACTTTTTTATGAGATTGATTAACAAATGCTTTTGCGGTACAGCTTTAGTGAATAAAAGCGTAAAAAATCTTCTCAGTGCATAATTATACACAAAAACCGAATAAGTCCTTATGCAATGTAACCGTTTTAATCAATATTCACTCGGATTGTCACACTACAGAAACGTTCATTTATTAGCTTACAACAAAAGAGCACCCCACTGGGGGCGCTCTTTTGTTATATTTTCAACTTTTTTAATTATCGAATTATACAGTCAACACTTGTTCACTTGTCACTTCAACTTCATTTTCCAGATCTCGGGTCATGAAGTAAGCCAGTGTAAGTGCCAGGAATACTATGCCATAAATAGCAAGTGTACCCGCATCTCCCCACATCGCACTGTAATCACCCGTAGAGATCACTGCCTTGAAACCTTTAACGCTATACGTCATTGGCAGCAGAGGATTGAAGAACTTCATCCAGTTAGGAATCAATTCCAGTGGGAACGTACCTGCGCTTGTTGTTAATTGGAAAATAAGAATTACGATAACAACGAAACGTCCCGGTTGATCAAGCCAGGTAACAACCGCTTGAATCGCCCACATGAAAGAGAGACTCGTAATGAAGGTGAATGCGTAGAAGAGGGGTACATTCTGTACATTCAGCCCAAGACCGTACAAGACGACAATGGATGCTAAGAGTGACTGGATCAAACTCATCAGTGAGAAGGATAATGTCCGACTGATGAAGCGGTTAAAGCGGCTTGCACCGATAACCTCAGATCCACGCATAGGAATAACCAGTGTGCAGATCAGTGCACCGACGAACAACCCAAGAGACAGGAAGTATGGAGCAAAACCCGTGCCATAGTTCGGCACTTCGTTGACGACTTGCGTCTCAATTTCTACAGGCTGAGCGAACATTTGCACCATTGCATCTGTTTTCTTCACTGTACTTGTCTGTGCAGCAGCATCAGTGAGCTTACTTGCTAATTCATTCGAACCGGATTTCAGCTCATCCATACCTTTCTTCAGCTCGCCTGCACCATCAGACAATTGCTTCGAGCCATCAGCTACAGAGCTGATACCGCTACCCAGCTGGCCTACGCCGCTCAGGAGTGTCGATGTTCCGGCTTGGAGCGCTTTACCGCCTGCGGCGAGCTGAGTGCCGCCTGCGGCAGCTTCACTAAGTTTCGCGCCGAACTGCTTCATTCCAGCAGCAAGTTTATTGCCGCCGGCTGCAAGCGTGGTTGCACCTTGAGACAGCTGCTTCTGGCCATTCAGCAGCTGTGTGCTGCCTGCATTAAGCTGCTGTGCACCCTCGTGCAGCTGGGTTACACCCGCATCCAGCTGCTGCGCACCTGTGTGCAGCTGATCTGCACCAAGCACCAGCTGTTCCTGACCGCTGTGCAGTGCAGTTGCGCCCTCGGCTAACTGCTGCTGACTCTGCTGCAGCTGTTCGGTTCCTGTGGCGACTGCTGCGCTAGCAGCCAGCAGCTTTTGTACGGCTGGGCTAGCTGCCAGCTGTGGATCGGATTTCGCCAGCTGCTGCAGCCCATCGGCTACTGCTTTAGCGCCCGCGCTTACCTTCACGCTGCCATCGGTCGAAGCTTTCAGACCGGCTGCAAGCTTGGCACTGCCGTCCACAGAGGAGGTCAAGCCTGCTTGCAGCTTCGCACTGCCATCAACCACAGAGGCAGTTCCTGCTTGCAGCTTGGTAGTGCCTTCTACTGCTGACTGTGTTCCAGCCTGCAGTTGTGCAGCACCAGTTGCCGTCTTCTGCAAGCCGTCACTTAATTGCTTACTGCCCGCGCTGCTTTGCGTAACGCCATCCTGAAGCTGCTTATGCGCAGCGGATAATTGCTGCAAGCCGCCGGCTAATGTGCTGCTGCCGGATTCCAGTGCCGCTGCACCGGTATTCAGATCAGTTACGCCTTTAGTCAGTGGCGCTACGCCATTCAGCAGCTTCCCAGTTCCATCTGTCAGCAACAGCAGATTCTCCTGCAACTTGACGGCACCGTCATCCAGCTTTCCCGCGCCAGCGGCGATTTGGGTTGCTCCATCTCCCGCTTCACCAATCCCGGTGGAGATTTCTGTAATCTTATCAAATACAGATTCTGTATAAGCTTCTGTTACCTTAGCCGATACCTTTGTCTTAATATCCTTTACAGCCGTGCCACCGATCTGGCCAGCCAGAAAGTTATAGCCTTCATTCGGCTCAAAAATAATTTTGGCCTGCTGCGGCTCATCATCCAGAAGTGTCGTCGCTTTGGCGGAGAAGTCTTCTGGGACCACAATCGCCATATAATAGCTATTGTCCTTAAGTCCGGCATCCGCTTGTGCGCGGGTGACAAAGTTCCACTGGAAGCCATCGGTCTTTTTGAGCTCTGCAATCATGTCATTTCCGGCAGTTAGCTTTTGGCCTTCATAATCGGCGCCTTTATCTTCATTCACGACAGCGACAGGCAAATCGCTCATTTTGCCGTATGGATCCCAGAATGCTTTCAGGAACAATCCGCTGTACAGCACCGGAATGAACAGGACAACGAACATTGGAATAAGCACTTTAGGATTTCTAAGCGCTGCACCAAGGTCCTTGGTAAACACGGATAATGATTTCATTCTGGTTCTCTCCTTATGCTCTCTTTAATTGCTTCAAGAAATGCTATTTCGTGAAACTTTCTGTAATACCAGTTGACCACTTTCCCCATTTAGTCAGTCATGAGCATAAAAAAATCCCGAGCGCTATCCTGTTTGGAAATCACTCGATTATTCAGTTCATGTGCCTAACACTTACAGCGCCAATCCTTCAGCCAAAAATAAATGAAAGTACGTCTTGATTTCCTCTTTGCTTAAAGGTTTGTGCGTCTTGTTCAGTACAGCAGTCAGTACAATATATAGTCTGAACATTACCATTGATATGATTTTGGGATCACAGGGCTTAATCTCTCCCTGACGAATCGCGAATTCCACCTCCCTTTCCAAATACTCAAGAACAACGTTCTCGATCTTGTCTAGTCCTTCTTGCGCCTGCGGCGTTCCGACTTCGCGATTCTCCTGGGAAAGTTTAATGAACAGCTCGTGTTCGCTTCGAAAATCCAGCAGAGCATCCAGCACACGGTGCAGATTATCAAAGAAGGGTTTATCACGTTTGATTTCCCGCTCGGCAATCGACTTCATCTCTAACGTTACATCGCGCAAGATCTCATCAAACAACTGCTCTTTATTTGTAAAAAAGGTGTAAATAGTGCCCTTGCCAACATTCGCTATTTTAGCGACCTGATCCATTGTAGTTGCTTTATAGCCGAATAATGAAAAAGATTTAGTCGCGGCCTTCAGCACTTGCTGCCTTCGATCTATCACAGCCATCTATACACTTCCTTTCTCCAGAAAATATCGTTGCCATGCGCTTTTGACCATTTTACTAATCCGGTCACTTGGTCATTTATTACTTTATCACTTTGTCATGGCCTTTGCAAGACTCTGGGCAAATATTTATATTTTTAATTTTTGCAGTGTTTTAACTTTCTATTTACGTCTAATTTGTATAATGTGAGAAGTAAAGTGTTTTTCCTAGTATAATAAGAAGAGAGTTAGCAATTCTATCGAGTAGGAAAGTAGCAGGTGAACTTATGCGAAAGAAAAGAGTACTGCTGTTTTCGGAAGGCTTCGGTACGGGCCACACAGGGGCAGCCTATGCTCTAGCCGAAGGAATCAAGCTGCTGAACCCTGATGTTCAGTGCCGAGTTATTGAACTGGGTAAGTTCCTTAACCCGACTGTAGCTCCTTGGATTCTTTCCGCTTACCGAAAGACGGTCAGCAGTCAGCCAAAGCTGGTCGGCATGATGTATAAAACACAATATGATAAATCACTGAACCGGTTGACCAAGCTGGCGCTTCACCGGATTTTTTATACACATGCCTCACAGGTCATTGAGCAGCTAAAGCCGGATTTGATTATCTGCACCCATCCTATTCCGGGGGCTGTCATCTCCAGATTAAAGCGCCGTGGGCTCAACGTGCCGCTCTATACATTGATTACTGATTATGATGCCCACGGCAGCTGGGTCAATTCGGAGGTTAATGGCTATCTAGTGTCTACTCCACGGGTCAAGTCGATCCTGACCGGTCGGGGAATCGATCCTGAGCTTGTAACAGTGACCGGAATTCCGGTACATCCAAAGTTCTGGGAACGTTCCAACAAGACTGTGCTGCGTAAAGAACTGGGTCTTTCCGATATCCCGACAGTGCTCATAATGGGCGGCGGCTGGGGGTTAATGTTCGGCAAAAAAATCATGAACTCCCTCACAGCGAGGATGGGTGAGATCCAACTCATATTCTGCATGGGCAGCAATGACAAATTAGTAGCCAAGATGCGGGCAAACCCTCTGCTCCAGCATCCTAATGTTAAAATTCTTGGGTACAGCAGTGAAATCAATAAGCTGATGGATGCTTCCGACCTGCTGATTACCAAGCCTGGTGGGATGACCTGCACGGAAGGTCAGGCTAAGGGAATTCCCATGCTTTTCTATAAAGCCATTCCTGGCCAGGAAGAGAAGAATTGCCAATACTTTGTCGAACTTGGCTTAGCAGAAGTATTGGATTCAACTGTAGTGAACAAATGGTTCTCCTTGCTGCTTCGTGAATATGCAGCCTTGGAAGAGCAGCGCAGACGCAGACTTGCACCGGACCGCCATCAGCCGAGCAATTGCGCCACAACTGTACTGGAGATTCTAGGCAATACGGTAGATAGGGCTAGAGAAGCCCAAGGTTCACGGGCACAAGCCCGAAATGAAGAACCTGTATATCTGACACCTTAAGCGAATTTCATATCTTAATGAATTATAAAACAAAGAACCTCAAATCCACTTGAAATGTGGATTTGAGGTTCTTTAGATTTTAGGACGAACCGTTACAGCAGAACAATTGCATTACTCATTTGATCTTTGCCTAAACTCAGGAGGCTGGTTTGCTTAACAGCATTTCGTGCCACTACGGTACATAGCTTACATTAGCAACATTAATTCATGTTAAATGCTTCCACTTTGGTTCGTCCCCAAATTATTACGCAATTATTTTGTCCGTTACTCTACGCCAGTTTCGTATAGCGTGTAGCTGAATACGCGTGATCCTGCCGCTTTGACATATTCAATACATCGTTCGATAAGAAGAAACGTCCGGACTGAAAAGCCCCTATTTGCTCGAAATCAGGCGAGTTGGGAGTTTGGCGGACTCAAGGGAAGCTATTGATTAAATTTCTTTCCAAAAGAACCTGTTTTAGCTTCAATAGCGTCTTCTGAGTCCGCTTCCTCTTCCGCACACCCCTCGAAAGAAAAATAGCGGATCTACAGTCCGCCTGAGTCGAACTGCAACCATTCAGGCGTTCCACCTAAATTAACGGCTACATTAATGCTGGATTTATACGATATTGTCTCTACGCGTGGAGCAAGAAATCCCTGCCCACCCCTATTCACATTAGACTTCTATACTCTCCCCCGCCTTAAGCGGGAAGCCTTCGATTCCCTCCTGCTTCAGCCGGTCACAGAAATCCGCACCATCCTGGGCAATAGCCGGGAACGTATTATAGTGCAACGGAATAACTTTCTCCGCCCGCAGCCAGCGTGCAGCCAGCAAAGCATCATCAGGTCCCATGGTCAGCATATCGCCGATAGGCAAGGCTGCAATATCAATGGCATTCCTTTCTCCAATCAGACGCAAATCCCCGAATAATGCCGTATCACCGGAGTGAAATAAAGTCTTGCCGTCCATCGTCAACAGAATGCCCGCAGGCTGTCCACCGTAAATCCAGAATTCGCCCTCTTGAATAGAAGAAGAATGAAAGGCTTGCGTATATTTGACGGTAATGGTGCCATAAGTATGACTGCCGCCTATATTCATATGCTTCACCTTCGCACCCTTAGCCTGGCAATAGTCCGCAAGCTCATAGACAGCAAATATTGGACAATCGTTACGCTTGGCGATCTCTAGAGCATCTCCGAAATGGTCGGAGTGAGCATGAGTAAGCAGAACGGCATCTACAGAAATCTCTTCAGGCGAAATACCAGAATTCGGATTCCCTGACAAGAAAGGATCAATAATAACTTTGGCACTCTCTGTCTCCACTAGCAGAGCTGAGTGGCCGTAATAGGTGATTTTCATAACTGCTGTTCCCTCCTGATTCATATAGTTTAGTTTACCCTATATATAGCTGAGGTTAACAGATTCGTCAAATCATTTATAAAAAGTATGATCCCCGATCGTCTTGGCATACTCCCGCGAATTCTTCACTGTAAGATCCTGGGCTAGCTTTAGCGACAGAAAGAAATAAGTGTCGTCAGTGACTTCTTTTACTCCGGAGAGTGCAGCATTCACTGCCTTGATACTATCCCCATTGGGCTTCACCCGTTCAAAGCGTCCGTTCGCTACAGGACTGAACTGGCTTTTTTGAAAGATTACTTTGTATATCGTGTCGGGAAAATTGGCTGACCGCAGCCTATTCAGAACAACGTTGGCGACTGCCACCTTGCCCTGGTACGGTTCGCCTTCCGCCTCTGCCATTACAATCTTCTGCAGCAGAAGCAGGTCTTCTTCGGATACTGCGTATTTCCAGGTGGCCTGACTTTGCTGGTCCTGGCTTAATAGCTTCGTCCGGGAGAAGAATAATATTGCGGGGGGGTGTTGCTGTGTGATTATGGCCTTTTTGACAACGGCCTGCTTCACTTTTGTTGCTATCGCTGTCTGTTTCAGCACCTTCTGCGCTGCTAGCGAAGGTGTGATTACAGCAGCCTTCACGTGAACACTTGCAGGTTGTGCAGTAGTTGCTTGCGTAAGCTGGGTGCGGCTGACCCATTCCGTTTTTTGGTCCGGCTTCCAGGCGGGACTAAGATGAGTGGCTATGTTAGTAAGACTAGAATGAACGGTACTATTTATCTTCGTCCCACTAGATAACGCTACGTGTGGAACAAGAGCAAGCACGGAAGCCCGACCGGCTGACTGCAACTTAGCCATTTGTACCTTTTGCAGCTTCCCCTCCGTGACTTGTCCAGGATGTAGCAAGCTTATAGCAGAGAAACACACTAGGATCACGCCAACAAGCAGCGCAATGCAGCGGTTTTGTTTGAAAATTAACATTTTATTCCTCCTATTTTACGGCACATTCCTATTTGTATGTAACCGAAAATGGAAGCTTTGAAAACTTTCCTGTCGATTTTTTTAGAAAAATGATATGTTTTCAATAATTTCATACATAGGAATGGCATGCATCATGGTAGCATACACCATAATACTATCAATCGTCCAGTAATGGCCTGTAAGTCCAGGCTCCGCCTCAACCTCCTGCCTATGCAAGTCTTGAAGCCAGTCAGCACTAAAAGGATTATCGCCACGATATTTTCGAGCCAGAGTAAGATGGGGATTATAGTCCCTCGCTTCGGCCTTAAATCCTAAGGGAAGCGTAGCCAAAGTTATTTTCTGCTGCAGCTGTTTCAGCTCGTCCATATTCCCGGAAAGACCCGCCCACAATACCCGCGGAGCAGCCGGAACACCAAATGTCCCCCACTCCTGCAACGCCAATTCGAAGGGCGTACTTTCCGCAGCCACCTGCTTCAGCACCTTGATTAGAGCAGGAATATCCTCCACAGGGGTGTCACCCAGAAATTGCAGCGTAATATGATAATCCTCAGGAAATGTCCATTTGGCAAAGCGCAATTGCTGTGACAAGCGGTTACTGATGCGTCCCATAGCCTCACGAATCTCGGCGGGTATTCTAATCGCAATGAATAGACGCTCAGTTTGGTTGGCAGACTTCTTCATTTCCATCTCCATTTCACCTTTCCGGGCAGATTTGTTATTCTTAAACTTATACATTGTCCACATTCATTAAATAGTATAACGGGAGGGAAACATCTTGACTAAATCCATCATCTATTTTCATCCACTAACATTCGAGCAGCAAGAGAGTATTAGAGCCGTTGCCCCAGGTTATACACTACTAGAGGGAAACTCCAAGAATCCTGATCTGCAGCAACTTGGAGAGGCGGAAATTGTCATCGGCTGGGCAAAAGGCATCAGCGATACACTGCTGCGCCCAGATTCAGCATTCCGCTGGTTGCAGACCTGGTCTGCCGGAATTGAGAAGCTACCGCTTGAACGATTGGCAGAACGGGGCATTCTCTTAACCAACGCTACTGGAGTTCATGCGGAGCCTATCTCGGCAGTGATCTTTGGCTTCATGCTGCTCTTTACACGGAACCTGCATATAGCCGTTCGCAATCAACAGAATCGCCTGTGGCACTCAGACGGCAGTGAAAGTGAGCTCTCCGACAAAACAGTCGTTATAGCCGGCACTGGAGCCATTGGCAGTGAAACAGCCCGAATTGCCAAAGCCTTTCGGATGAAGACGATCGGTGTCAGCCGTTCAGGCCATCCAGTGGCTGATTTTGACCAAGTATTCACCACCGATCATATACAGGAAGCCGTTAGTCAGGGTGACTTCATTATCAACTCACTCCCGCTTACCGATGAGACACAACATTTGTTTAATGCCAGCATCTTCTCCGCCTTTAAGCAGGGGTCTTATTATATTAACATCGGCCGGGGCGATACCACCAATACAGAAGACCTGATTGCAGCTCTACACAGCGGACATCTCCGTGGAGCAGGGCTGGATGTATTTGAGACGGAGCCTCTACCGCAGGATCATCCTCTCTGGGCCATGGAGCAGGTTATCATCACTCCCCACTGCGCTGGGGTTACAGACCGCTATGCTGAGCGGGTTGTCGATATTTTTATCCACAACATGAAATCTTATGTAGAGACAGGTTCACCCTCACGTAATTTGATTGATTACAGCCGCCAGTATTAAATTCTTCTATTTTGAAAAATGGGGTGTCCCAGTAGCCATTAATCGGCTAACTGGGATACCCCATTCCTTTACTTCACACTTGAAAGCGTGTTACAGATTCCTTCAGCTCTCCAGATAACTTCTTCAGATACTCAATGGCTGCGGCCACTTCACTCGTGGAGTGAACCTGCTCTTGGATAGAGGCGGCGGTTTCCTCTACTGCTGCTGCAGATTGCTGAGATAACGCCGAGATGTGCTGGCTGAACTCATTCATGGATTCACTGGACCCCGTCATCTGCTGGAGATCATTACTCATCGTTTCGATCGTTGCTGCCATCCCCTGAACCGATTGGTTAATTTCGGCTAAAGCTTCCCCTGTTTCAACAATTTGACGGCTGCCTTCCTCTGTCTTCTTGACCCCTTCACGCAATGATCTAACCACTTCCTGCGAGTCCTGCTGAATGCCTTGCGTAATCCCGGTAATCTCCGAAACGGTCCGCTGCACATCCTCCGACAGCTTGCGAACCTCCGTGGCTACAACTGCGAAGCCACGACCGCTCTCCCCGGCTCTCGCCGCTTCAATAGCGGCATTAATCGCCAGCAAATGGGTTTGCTCGGAAATGCTGCGAATGGAACCTACCAACCGGAATATCCCTTCATTCTTACGATTCAGCTCTTGTACATTCTCCATCGATTTCGATACTACTTGTGAAATTTGCCCCATCTTGGCCACTGAGCTTTCCATTAATACTTGGCCATGGTCACCCTTAAGCAGTACCTGCTGGGAATGAAGCGTAAGCTCATTTCCTTTATTGGCAAAAGCTTCTATCAGCATATTCAGATCTTCTATGGCTTTGGAAGCATCTACAGCCGCTTCGGCCTGACTTCCAGCGGCGGTTGCTAATTCTTCCATAGTAGCAGCGATCTGAATGCCACCTTCCTTCGTTTCCGATATCGAACCCACCAACGTTTCACTCTGATCACCAATGATTTGTGAGACATTTCGGATACGATTTACAATTTCCAACAGAGCTCTGTTCATTTCGTTCACGGTCTTGGCCAACAATCCGACCTCATCCTGATTAGCGATAAAAGTATCCTCAGCGGTCAAATCACCTCCGGCAATTCGCTGTAAATGCCCGGTTACTCTTTTGAGGGGAGAGATCAAATTACGGCGAATGAAACTATTGATCACTCCAATAACTAGTAGAACCAGTGCAATTATTATAATGATCAGTGTAAGAGAAGTATGGAAAATGCGAACTGACATTTCGCCCTTGGCCGCAGCCTCATCCTGACTCTTCTTAACCAGCGCCACCAGGTCGGTCTGCATTGAATTAAAGGCGGATATCCCCTTATTGGATACTTCCAGCGCCAGCTCATCATCATTCGAGGTACTCAGCTTGATTGCCTGATTGTTAATGTTCAAGAATTCAGTCCATTTAGCGCTCAGAGATTGAAATTGCTGCTTCTGAGCTTCTATTCCCAGTGTTTGCGAATAGCTCTTCATGGTATCTGCTACCTTACGGATATACTGATTCCGTTCCTCATCCAGCTTCTCTTTCTCCGCCTGATCGGAGCTTTGGATATGCTGCATACTAATAGACATGATATGCTCGGTGTAATAATTCAGATTGTGGATTCTGTCCAGGGCAGGGATCATCTGGCTGACGAGATCATCCGTATTCTTCTGCATGCCATTCATTTGGTAAATTGAAGTTAATCCGGAAAGCAAAAATAAGAGCGCCAATACGGCATAGCTGGCGGCCATCTTGAAGCTAATACTTTGTCTGCTGTTCTGTACCACGTTTGTAAATTTTCCTCCGAACCTCTTGCCAGCAGAGTTCTTAACTCCCGGACTTTTATTCATATGTACGCCCCCCTAGCCTTTTCAAAAACATTTCATATTTTTCCATAGTGTTACTTTTCATTTTCATAAATAAGCAAAAAAAAAGATGCAGTTGCCCATCCTTCAAGCGTTCCAGCACCGGCGTTGCCCTCTTTATCACACCTATAGCAAGCGGCCGGGCTGTGCTCAGAACTAACTAATCCAAATCGTAAATCGAACCCACCTTCAGACCGTATAGCTCATTGTAGATTTTTTCGGCAAAAGAATCCGTCATACCAGCGATATAATCAATCACCATATGCTCCCAGGTCCAGATCGGCTTGATCTGCTTCTGGTCCTTCTCAAAACGCTGCAGCCAATCTGAAGGAATGATCGCCTTTGAGGTATCCGGATCAAGGAAAGCTGCCCATAACCGGCGCAAAATCCACTCGCTTCTCTTCTGCAGCCGCTGAACACGCAAATCACGGATCATCGTAACCCAGGCAAAGCTTTTCAGTACACTTACCGTCCGCAGCATATCCTCGTCTTCTTGGCCTTCCTTAATAAAAGTGACCTTCTTCCAATCCCCATCCGGAATAACGCCAAGGCTGGCAACAAAGGTACTCACCCAATAAGCCTTAACTTCACGGCGGGTCCGGGAATAATCATTTTCACAGGTTGGCATCTTCTCCTCCCAGACTCGAAGGAACGAACTTAACACCTCTGCAACTTTAGCGTGGATGCCCTCTTCCTTCCAGTCCTTCCAAAAGAAATCTTCCAGCGTCGTGATCTTCTCCACAACTAACCGCTGGGTGTAGGGATCATTCATAAAGTGCTCGTGTACCTCAATCTTACCTGCCTTTATGCCATCTTCCAGATCATGTGCTGAATAGGCAATATCATCGCACAGATCCATAAGCTGGGCTTCCAGTGTCTTCTTACCGGCAGGGATGCCCCATTGATTACGGATGTCTGAGATATAGTTCCATTCATGCAGATACATACCTTTTTTGAGCACGGTGCCGGGAAAAGGGTATTTGTTAATCCCCAGCAGCACAGCATCAGACAGGTTGAGTCCGTCAATATTCTCACGTTTCTCCAGGAACATAATCAGACGGAAGTTGTGAGCGTTGCCCTCAAAATGCTCATACCGCCGCTTCATATTCTCATGAATCAACTGTCGTTGCACCGGACCCGCATTTGCCCGCTTAGCTTCCTCATTCGTCTTATCTTCGATGAGCTGCTGCAGAATGCTGTCGAGCACCTCTTCCCCTTTATGCCCGAACGGCGGATGGCCGAAATCATGGGCAATAGCCGCACATTCCACCACCTCAGTATCAATAACAAGACCGGGATTCTCAGCCTGCCCTGTTTCTACCTCCGGGTAGGAACGCAGCAAGCTTTTGGCCGCCTCGCGAGCAATCTGCGCTACCTCCAAGGAATGGGTAAGGCGCGTCCGGTAATAGTCCCCGGTTCCTGCACCAAACACCTGTGATTTCCCCTGCAGCCGACGAAAGGTCGGCGAATGAATCAGACGCGAATAATCGCGTTCATAGGCGGCTCTTGACGTTTCTAGCCGAGTAATCTCCGGGTATTGCCTGTGCTCTCTTTTCTCAATAAGTGTCATTTCTTTGCTGCCCCTATTCATTATGCTGTATTAGTGTTAATTATAAGTCATTTTCATATAAACTTTCACGCTTTAATGAATTTGTTCTTTAGAATGCTCCTCTATGAATATTTCATCCGGCCTTTAGAGCATTCTAAAGTAAAAAACAGGTGAACCCATGAAACCATGTACCAGAATTATAAGTGTGACACTTATGCTCCTCTTAGGCTTTACTACTTCTATTTCTGCCCAAAGCAGTCCCCATGAGAAAAACCGTTTCTATTATGAACAGCGAGGGGATATGATCTGGGAAGTACATACTAACCAAAAGGTAATTGCCCTTACTTTCGACGATGGCCCGGACCCCTCCGAGACTGACCAGATTCTCAAGGTACTGCATGAATACCATGCGAAATGCACTTTTTTTGCCATTGGAAAAAGAATAGCAGCTTATCCGGACGTGGCCAAACGAGTGGTCGCCGAGGGGCATGAATTAGCTAACCATACCTATAACCATATTTATTTTAAAAAGCCTATTACCGAGCAGCAAATCCAGCAGGAGCTGGCGCTCACAGAGAATGAAATTATCAAGATTTCCGGCAAACCAAGCGCTTTGTTTCGACCGCCGGGCGGCATGTACGATGAGACCTTAATAGATGTATCCAACGGTATGGGCTTAAAGCCAGTTCTGTGGTCTTGGCATCAGGATACGCATGACTGGAATCGTCCAGGGGTATACAGCATCTCCACAAAAGTTATTCAAAATGCACATAATGGCGACATCGTGCTGTTTCACGATCATGTCCATGGACAGTCGCAGACCCGACAAGCTCTCCAGATTATTTTGCCTGAATTAGAAAAAAAGGGCTTCCGATTTGTAACGGTTTCGGAAATGATCAGATTATCCAATACCCAACAAGTGGACATGTATTAAGTTGAGCTAAACTCGGCCCCTCCTAGGTCTTCTGTAATTGCACAGGACCACAAAATAAGGTAGGCTTGTGCTAGTATGACACTCACTTGAAGTGCTGCTGCAGTAGTCAATACCTAGGAGGATTCATCCATGTCTGAGAACACATCTTTTACGACCGAAGAAATTGCCCGATTGTTGAAAATATCCAAATTGAAAGTATATGATCTGATCAAAAAAGGCGAGTTGCCCTCTTACCGTGTCGGCAAACAGATGCGTGTCGATCTCTCCGATCTGGAGGCCTATAAACAGAATTCACGGAGTGAAACTTCTACTAATATCATGAATGCTAATCCAAGCCATCCGGTCGTTCAGCAGCTTTTCCCGCATTCTATGGCGTCTCAAGCCAAAGCAGCTGGACGAAATATTGTGATTACTGGTCAGGATATGTCGTTGGATATTCTAGCCACACACCTGGAGCGCAGTCTACCCTCTACCCGTCCTCTTCGTTCTTACGCTGGCAGTCTAGACAGCTTAATTGCCATGTACCAAGGCGAATCGGATATCGTCAGTACGCATCTTTTGGATGGAGATACGGGAGAATACAATTTGCCTTATATCCGCAAGCTGCTGGTTGGCTTCTCCTACATCGTTGTTCACATGCTTGCTCGGAGCGCCGGATTTTATGTGCAGAAGGGAAACCCGAAGGGCATTACGAAATGGTCTGATCTGAAGCAGGAAGGACTTACATTAATCAACAGGGAGCGTGGGTCTGGTGCACGGGTGCTTCTAGATGAACAGCTACGACTGCATGGCATTCAATCAGCAAGCCTGACCGGTTATTTCACCGAGGAGAATAGCCATTTTGCAGTAGCGGGAAAAGTCGCTAGAGGCGAGGCTGATGTGGGTATCGGCACAGAAAAGGCCGCCAAAATAATCGACGGTATTGAATTCATCCCCCTGATTCAGGAGCGTTATGATCTCGTTATGGTCAAAAAAACCGGTCAAGAGCAATGGATCCATGCGGTTATTGATATCCTTCGTTCGTCAGCCTTCCAGAATGAGCTTGGCTCCATCCATGGTTATGACCTCAGCGATACGGGAAAAGTCATTTTCGAGACCTGAAGTACTCATCCAATAAAAAGCCCCAGCTTGCCAAGGTTCAGAGGCAAAGCTGGGGCTTTCCTATTCATCTAGTTAAATAATTAAGAATGACGGTTTATGAACATTAGCATGACGGCCGAGATAACAATAATGGAACACACCCACATCCAGGCTAAAGTCATGTTACCGCCATCGACTGCAACATAGATAGCTGTAGGTACCGTCTGTGTTCGGCCTGGAATATTACCGGCCACCATAATGGTAGCTCCAAATTCCCCTAATCCGCGAGCAAAGCCCAGCACATAACCAGCAGCCAACGATCGGCCAGCCAAAGGAATAGTTACATAACGCAGTACCTGTAGCTCACTGGCTCCTTGTGCACGCGCAGCATCCTCAAGATCCTTCTCAACCCCCTCGAATCCGGCTTTAACGGTGCGGTATACGAGGGGAAAGGCTACGACGACTGCCGCAATAACGGCTGCACCCCATGTAAACAGAATGGTCTGCTCCGTAAACTGCTCATACAGCTTGCCAATCCAACTACGGCGGCCTAGGATAACTAGTAATACAAACCCTACGACCGTCGGTGGCAAGACCAGAGGCAGCAGCAGCACCGTTTCCACCAGACTTCTGCCAGGGAACTTTTTGTTTGCCATCGCTCTGGCTGCAGCTGCTGCCAAGATGAACACAATTATGCTGGTAATCACTGAGATCTTGACCGACAACCAAACCGGGGCAAAAAATTCGGTCCAATTGATGTCCATATACCTTCAACCCGCTTATGTGAGAATTTAGTAGTGAAATTAGTAGTTAAGGAAGCAAAAATCCGTAGCTTGTAAAGATATCGCTTGCTGTTTTAGTTTGAACATAACTGTAGAACGCCTTTGCGGCTGACAGATTCTTGGTATCCTTAACCACTCCAGCCGGATAATTAATAGCTTTATGTGCATAAGAGCCTATAGTTAGGGCAATTTTCACTTTATTAGAGGTAAGCGCATCTGTCTTATATACGAAGCCTGCATCAGCATTTCCCGTCTCTACATAGGAGAGAACCGCACGAACATCCTTAGCGAATATCAGCTTGCTTTGCAGTGTATCCCACACCTTCTTGGTTGTCAATGATTGCTGAGCATATTGACCTGCGGGTACTGATTCCGGTTGACCGACAGCGACTTTTTTGAATGTTTTATCCGTAAGCTGTGTAATAGTCGTAATCTTACTTTTTGACTCGGAAGGAACGACCAGTACGAGTTGATTTTTGAGCAGCATCTTGTGATCCGCAATCAATCCAGCATCTACCAGAGCATTCATCTGCTTATCTCCTGCTGAGAAGAAGAGATCCGCTGGAGCCCCTTGTTCAATTTGCTTCTGCAATGTGCCGGATGCGCCATAATTAAAGACGAGGTCGATATCAGGATGCTGCTTCTCATACAGCACCGCTATCTTGTCGAGGCTGTCTTGCAGACTTGCTGCAGCAGATACTATGATCTCTGTCTTCTTGGTTGCCGCTTCCACATTCCCCTGAGGTACCGATGTTAAACCCACTGCCAATAGGATGGCGATCGCAAGCAATCCTGTTGCCCATTTCTTGAACATTTCCATTCCTCCCAATAATTTTATCTATATGTTTAGAAGTCATTCTAGCATATACTTTTTCATTTTTCTATACTTTTAGTTATGTTTGTTTATAATTAGTTATTAATGGACATATTCAGAATTTATAAACATAAAAAATAACCCTTTCAGCAATTTCTTGCTGAAAGGGTTATCTGCAAATTCTAATTCTTCATCCGTGGGTCCAGTACATCACGCAGACCGTCACCCATCAGATTAAAGCCCAGCACTGTCAACATAATGGACAGACCTGGAAAGATCACCGTCCAAGGAGCCTTTTGGATAAACTGACGAGAGTCTGAGAGCATCTTGCCCCATTCGGGATCAGGAGGCTGGGCACCCAGACCCAGGAACCCAAGTGCGGCTGCTTCAATGATCGCTGTTGCGATACCTAACGTACCCTGCACGATAATTGGCGTTAGACTGTTGGGCAGAATATGGGTGACCAGAATACGGGTATTTGTCATTCCAATAGCTCTCGCCGCCGTAATATATTCTTCAGATTTCAAGCTGAGTACCTTGGCACGTACAAGACGTCCATAGGTCGGAATATTAACGATGGCAATGGCGTACAACGCATTCTGCAGAGATGGACCCAGAATAGCTACAATAGCTATAGCTAGCAGTATGCTCGGAAACGCCAGTAGAATATCGAACAGGCGAGAAATCAGCATATCAATCCATTTACCATAGAAACCGGCCAGAATACCAAGAATGGTACCCACAAAAATGGAAGCGATAACCGAGAAGAATCCAACCCAGAGCGAAATTCGTGCGCCATACATCACACGGGTGAACAGATCTCTTCCGAGATCATCTGTACCGAACCAATGCGCAGAAGAAGGTGGCTTCAACCGGTTAACCAGCACCTGTTCCTTGAAACCATAAGGTGCAATCAATGGTGCAAAAATTGCAATCAATACAAAAAATACAATAATGTAAAGTCCGACCATTGCCGTCTTGTTCTTGCGAAAGGCCTTCCACGCATCGCGCCAAGGACTGGATACCTTTTCGGCAGGTACATTCGGAGGAGTTACATTTATTGCTGTCTGTGCCATAGGTTCACCCCTCACTTGTAGTTGATGCGCGGATCTATAGCGGCATACATAAGATCCACAAGCAGATTGATAAAGACAAAGATAAACGCAATGATCAGAATACCTGTCTGAATGACAGGGTAGTCACGCGAGCTGATCGCTTCAAATATATACCGTCCCACGCCCGGCCAAGCAAAGATCGTTTCAGTCAGCACAGCACCACCAAGCAGCGCCCCCGTCTGCAAACCAACCACGGTCAGCACGGGAATCAGCGCATTCTTCAGCGCATGCTTGTACACAACCAGAAATTGCGACAAGCCTTTGGCTTTTGCCGTACGGATATAATCGGAGTTCATGACTTCCAGCATGCTGGAGCGAGTCATCCGGGCAATGATGGCCATAGGAATCGTCCCCAGAGCAATACTTGGCAGGATCAAATGCTTAATGACTATCCATAGCTGATCCCAGCGTCCCGCCAATAGGCTGTCAAGAACATAGAGGTTAGTGATAGTCTCGATTGGGTTACGCTGGTCCATCCTTCCTATAGAAGGCAGCCAATGCAGCTTTAATGCGAATATCAATTGTTCCATTAGACCAAGCCAGAAGATCGGCATGGATACTCCAATTAGAGCGATAATCATCGCGGTATAGTCAAACCATGAGTTTTGCCTCCAGGCGCTCAGAATACCTGCATTCACCCCTACGAAAGTGGCAAACAGCATACTGGCTGCCGTCAGTTCAAGAGTAGCCGCTAAATATGGCATAATTTCTTTGGCAATTGGCGTTTTGGTACGGATCGATGTACCAAGATCACCGTGTAGCAATTCACCCATATAGTTAAAATACTGTTGCAGCCATGGCTTGTCGAGACCCAGTTGTTCCCGCAACGCCTGCTTGGACTGCTCCGTAGCCTTTTGACCGAGGATCGTCTCTGCCGGATCGCCAGGAATGGCATGAATGATAGAGAAGACGATAATCGTCATCCCGATTAATACGGGAATTAGTACCATAACACGTTTTAATAGGTAGGAGTTCAAGTTGGCTCACCTTCCAAAGGTGTAATTATAAAACAGCTCCACAAAGTGGAGCTTATGCTTTAAAGCTTATTTCAACTACTTATGCTAGGACCCCAATTTTCGATAAACAACATACTTGCCGCCGCTATTAGCGGCGGCAAGAGAAAATATATTATACATAAGACTATTCGAAGTAAACCTCACTGTAGTATTCCGTACCTGTCGGTCCAGGAACGAAACCTTTCAGATTAGCTTTAGCAGCTAGAAGCGGTGTAGTATGCACTAATGGAATCCACGGTGCATCCTCTTTGATAATAACCTGTGCTTGCTTATACAGATCGGACCGCTTGGTTTGATCGGTTTCCTTCTGTGCATTGATCAGAATGGTATGCAGCTCTTCATTGGCATAGAATGCACGGTTGTTACCAGGAATTGCATCCTTATCCAGCAAAGTATACAAGAAGTTATCCGGGTCGCCATTATCACCAGTCCAGCCGAGCATGAAGATATCATCCTTCTCGCCAGCCTTTGTATCATCCAGGTAAGTAGCCCATTCTGGAGATTCGATAACGGTTTTGACGCCGATTTTCTCCCAATCTGCTTGAATGGCTTCCGCTACCTTCTTACCATCAGGCATATAAGGACGGGATACTGGCATTGCGTACAGTGTTACAGTATCTGGCAGACCATCAGGGTAACCAGCTTCTGCTAGCAGCGCCTTCGCTTTGTCCAGATCAAAATCATAGTCCTTCACGCTGTCGTTGTAGCCCCATAGGGATGGCGGCATTGGGTTAACAGCAGCCGTTGCCTGTCCTGCAAAGAAAGCATCAATGATAGCTTGTTTGTTTACGGCATAATTAAGTGCTTGTCTTACTTTCACATTATCAAAAGGTTTCTTCTTGAAGTTAAAGCCGAGATACGCAACATTGAACGGTGGACGTTCAATTTTTTGCAATTCAGTGTTTCCTTCGAGAGTGGACAGATCATCCGGACTTAAATCCTCCATCAAGTCGATTTCACCGTTCTGCAGAGCATTAAAGCGAGCCGAGTTATCAGGAATGGAACGTACGATAACCTTATTCAGCTTAGGAAGTCCTTCTTTCCAGTAGGTAGCGTTCTTGTCCAGCGTAATGGAATCATTACGTTTCCATTCCTTGAAGACGAACGGTCCTGTTCCTACGGGTTCATTCTTGAAGTTCTCTTTCTTCTCTTTAATTGCTGTCGGGCTGGCAATACCAAAAGAAGTCATAGCGATGTTCTGCAGGAAAGGCGCCTGCGGTTGGTTCAGGATAAATTGTACTGTAGTTGCGTCAACTGCCTTTACTTCTTTAATGACACGGCTACCATCAGGTCCGAACATAGAATCAAAGTAGTCGAAAGAATCGCCTTCAAATTTGAATTCGCTCTTCGGGTCACTCCAACGCTGGAAGTTGAATACTACTGCTTCAGCATTTAGGTCAGTTCCATCATGAAACTTCACACCTGGATGCAGTTTGAATGTGTAGGTCAAGCCATCTGGAGTAACTTCCCAACTATCCGCAAGGGAAGCTTGTACTTCAGAAGTACCTGGTTTGTACTCCAAAAGGGAGTCGAATACTTGATGAGCAATCTTCAAAGATTCACCATCGGTAACGATAGCAGGATCGAGTGAAGCAGAATCCCCACCACGACCTACAATTAATGTATCCTGAGCAGTTGCCTCAGGTGAGCTCTCCGGTGCAGTCGTTGCTGCTGTATTTGTTCCCGCAGTCGCTTCTGTGTTTGCGTTGTTGTTTCCTCCGCAACCGCTTAAGGCCAATACTGCACTTAGCACCATTACCAGTGAAAGACTACTCCATTTCTTCATCTCTAGAAAACTCCCTTCTTCTATTAGAAATATAAAAACGTTTATTTGGAGCAGCGCCAGAGCACTGCGATAAACCAAGGCAAATATCAGGGTCCTACTACTTAATGATTAATTAAGCCAACAATGTCTTAACTTCCCCCTCATATAAATGGCAGGCAGTCAAATGTCCAGGTTCAGTTTCCAGCAGAGCAGGTCTTAGATTCCGACATACATCCATCACCCGGGGACAACGCGTGTTAAACGCACAGCCGACTGGTGCATTTGAAGGACTTGGCACCTCACCTTGCAGAATAATCCGTTCCTTGCGAATATCCGGGTCCGGTTCTGGCACAGCCGACAATAGTGCTTGTGTATAGGGATGAAGTGGATGAGAATACAACTTATCCTTGTCGGTAATCTCAACGATTCTACCCAAATACATAACCGCAACCCGATCGCATATATGCTTCACTACGCTGAGATCATGGGCAATAAATATATAGGTTAGGCCGAATTCACTCTGCAGATCCTGCATCAGGTTAATTACCTGAGATTGGATAGATACATCAAGCGCAGACACTGGCTCATCCGCAATAATTAGCTTTGGTTGCAGCGCCAGGGCTCTGGCTATCCCGATCCGCTGACGCTGTCCGCCCGAGAATTGATGCGGATAACGCTGCAGATGCACCTTCGCTAAACCAACTACATCTGCAAGCCGCTCTACAGCGGCACGACGTTCTTTGGCATTGCCTACGCCATGAACAATCAACGGTTCTTCCAGAATACGTTGTACGGTATTGCGTGGATCAAGTGAGGAGAACGGGTCCTGAAATACAATCTGCATCTCGCGACGTCGTTTGCGCATCTCTTCCATAGACAGCTTTGTAATATCTTGTCCCTCAAACCAGATTTCTCCGGCCGTTGGCTCAATCAGACGCAACAGTGAACGGCCTGTTGTAGATTTACCACAACCACTTTCTCCTACCAGACCAAAGGTCTCCCCTTTGTTTACCGAGAAAGTTATATCATCCACTGCCTTAACGAATCCTTGAGCTTTATTAAAAAAACTTTTGTTGATCGGATAATACTTTTTGAGGCTCTTGACCTCTAGCAGGCTCTCACTCATACCGCGTCCTCCTGTTGACTTTCATGCAGCCAGCATCTGCAGCTGTGACGTTCCTCCTGCAGGGTCAGCTGAGGAAGAGATTGATGACATATATCCATAGCGTGTGCACATCGTGGTGCGAAGCGACAGCCTTGCATATCTTTACTGAGGATAGGCACATTGCCTGGGATGGAATACAGCCGTTCCCGGGTCTCTTCCATTCTTGGAACAGACTCTATTAGTCCTCTTGTATAGGGGTGAAGCGGATTTTTGAATATATCATGCACGCTGCCTTCTTCAACAACCTTACCAGCATACATAACAGCGACACGGTGGCACATTTCCGCCACAACTCCAAGATCGTGAGTAATCATCATTACCGCAGTTCCCTGCTCTTCGTTCAGACGGCGAATGAGATCCAGAATCTGTGCCTGAATGGTTACGTCGAGTGCCGTCGTTGGTTCATCAGCAATTAGCAGTTCAGGATTACAGGAGATCGACATCGCGATCATGACCCGCTGGCGCATACCTCCCGATAACTGATGAGGATATTCATCAATGATGGCTTCAGGTCGTGGAATACCTACTTTACGCAACATTTCCACCGCATGCTCACGCGCTTCTTTTTTGGACATCCCACGATGCAAACGCACTGTTTCTATAATTTGTTGCCCTACAGTAAACAATGGATTAAGCGAAGTCATCGGTTCCTGAAAAATCATAGAGACCGAGTCACCACGAATTTTGCGCATTTCTTTTTCCTTAAGCGGTACGATATCCTTGCCTTTAAAAAGAATACGGCCACTTACTATTTTGCCCGGTGGATTGGGAACCAGCTTTAATATCGATAGGGAAGTGACACTTTTGCCGCAACCCGATTCTCCAACAATACCTAGTACCTCTCCAGGATTAATATAAAGATCGACGCCATCAACCGCCGGAACCTCACCGCGGTCGGTAAAGAAATGGGTGTGCAGATCTTCAATCTTCAGAATTGGCTGGATCAAGATGAACCCTCTCTTCTATTTAAAAATTGAACTAGGGTCA
This sequence comes from Paenibacillus monticola, assembly GCF_009664975.1. Lineage (GTDB taxonomy): Bacteria > Bacillota > Bacilli > Paenibacillales > Paenibacillaceae > Paenibacillus_AQ > Paenibacillus_AQ monticola. The sequence continues at coordinate 201,386 of NZ_WJXB01000001.1, read as the reverse complement.
AATGCCACAAAAGAAAATCTCTCCTATAACAGAGAGATATATTGACTCGAACCTAACATCTAATGATAATAATAACGATTTAAAGCAACAAAGTTGTTATTTAATGTATAACTTACTATATAAATCAGGGATGCACAAGAGCGATTTATCACAATAGCTAACACTATCGATTTTATGTGATTTATTTCTACTAGAATAAAAGTAAGATAATGTTATTTATATAACATAATCCATTTCTCCAACTGATTCCTCAACGCTTCCCTGTAGTATGAGGGCTCGATGATCTCTGCTTCCTCTTCAAATCTCATAATCCACCGGATGAAGCTTATATCCTGATCAATAGCTACCTTAAAATGAATATGCCTCGCCTGACGATCCACCTTATTCGGCTTGATGGCCATTTCCTCATCCTTAATTCTATCCATCATTCGTTCGGAAAACCTGATTTTAAACTCTATCTGCAGGCTATCCCGATCCAAAGACCATTTCTGCTTCATAAAGGCCTGCAAATCAAACTGCTTCTTGGAAAACCAGCGATTCAAGGGCTTCACACTCGAAAAAGCATTAAGATGAAAAGTTCGAATAACACCAAAATGATGACAGAAGCCGATGAGATGAAACCGATTCTCCAATGGAACCAGACAATAAGGGTCAATCTTAATCCCTTTCTCTTCATAAGCGTTTTCACTATAATCCACCTGAATACTCTTTTGTTTCAGCGCCGCTGCCAGAATGGCAGTCAGAAAGGGTGGCTGCTCCACCTGGGAGCTGCTTCTTTCCAGCCAGATCGTCCCTGCTTCTCTTTTGGCACTCTCCATCTTTTCTTCCCGTTCAGCCTTGTGTTTGTATTCGCTCGCCAGTACTTTTTCATAGGCACTTTCAAAATCCATGGGCAATAAAGGTTTGATATCTTTCATAATGTTGAGAAGTTGTGAAAATGCTATGGCCTCATCTTCTGACCAGTCCAAAGGATAAAGTGCGAAATTCCCAATAAAAGCGTAACCTTTTCCATGTCCCAAATGGGTAATAGGAATATGCATTGCACTAAGTGCATCCATATCCCGGTATATCGTTCTCTCACTGTTGCCGCAGCGTTCGGCTAATTCACGCGCCAGTATTCCTGGTTTGGCTTGAACTAGCGTAATGATGCGCATCAATCGGATTAATCGGTCTGTCATATTCAATTCTCCTTGATATATGGTAAAATAGGCCCATTATTTTACGAAAAACTAGTCTTTTATATCTATGACTAGTGGTTTAAAAACCGAGATTTACAAAAATATAATAGAACTATTTTACTATATTACCATAATTAGAAGTCACATTTTCCGCTGTTCACTTTTTCATACTGATGAAAATTGTGATCATATGTATAATTCTAATTTTCGTTTTTATGCATCACATGAGACCCATTCTATATGATATTTGTCCAACGGCTATATCGTCTCTATGAAGTACAAATTCGCTTTGCCGATATAGTATTTCTGCTTCTTTTAGTAATAAATGATCTCCTGAACGTACCGCTAATAGCAACAGCTTATCAGCATGGCGACGGAGATGCTCATGGGCTGGTAGGAGTTGTCCCTTTTTCCGCAGCTCTACTGCGTCTTCGAGCACCTTTTTTGTCTTCAATAATTCCATATGCTTCTCCACATAAAAGCTGTTGGAGTCTTCCAGTACACTTGTATGATGAGTGTATTCCAAACCTAATTTTTGTACGGGCAGTTCTCGTATTCGTTCTCCCTGCCGCTGTTTATATTGCCACTGCAGCCAGAGGGCTTCATATCTGCCGGCAGGCATAGCAGCCAATGCAAATTCCAACACCACATAATTACGTTGTCCAGATTGTAACTTACCCAATTTGAGCAACAGCGAACGCCCTTCCCCAGCTTCTACGTTACAGCCATAACTCTGGGTGAACTTTACATGGGGTTCAAACCAAATTCTCAGCTCAATTTCACGTGCAACTACCTTACGGCTTCTTTTCTGAGATTCTTCTATTGCAGTGACACCCTTCCATTCGACAAGCAAAGCTATACTTTGGGCTCCACCTGCAAAAATACGCTCTTTACTCCATGTAAATATGGGCTGGATACTTGCTTGCATATTTCCACCTCTTTCTTTTTTTGGGTCTTCTATTAATGTACCAATATTGGCGGACAACTCCTTGTCATGGAATATACGTTCGGTTCTATAATATCGACAAAAAAAGAGCCAACCTACTAAAAAAGTAGACTGCCTCTTGGGGTTAAATGCCGTTTTGTCTGATTTTGACGAAACATTGACTGTAATTCTATCTATTAGCTCTGCTGAGCTCGCCTCTTATCCCCTTTGAAGAAGAATCCCAGTGCCCACTTGGCGCACAACAAAGAGATACCAAAAAACAATAAGGTCCATACTACGGCTGGCAGCGGTGTAAGCCTCGCAAGATTACTAGCATCTCCGGCACGGTCTGGTGATATTAACGCTAAAGATAGTAAATATAGAGTACCTGTTACAGACTCTTCCAGTGTCAGAAAGGCCAGCAAGAGGTAATAGTATTTGCTAACCTTTTTCCAGAAGACTACCATCGCAACATTCAATGCAATAAAACCACTTAACCAAAGAACGCCGAAGCTACCACGCACATATAGCAGCAGCATAAGTACCGCCACTCCGGTAGCAAGCACCAGTCCCCATTGATGCCGGCCTTTGGCATATAAATAGAATAGCAACAGTGAAAATAATGAGGCCAGTGGATAGCCAGCCAATGATACTAATATCGCCCTTCCACCCGCTTGAATCGCCGAATACGTCACACCACTATGATTAGCGTACAGCTCTATGCGCAGAACTTTACCCGAAAGCAGCAAAGTAACCAACGCATGACCAAATTCATGGATCATCGTATCCAGATTGCGAAACAAGGACGAAAAAGGAATGAATCTCGTCAAAAGCGCTGATCCGGCCAGAAATAATATTGTTTTGAGCCATTTATTCATAACAACTATCCCCTCTCGTCCAAAGTATACGATATTTCATGGCCTTTGCTCAATTCTGTAAGAAGATTGTTCTTAGCCATAAACTGTCGGACGCTGTCAAGCTATGATAAAATAAGGGTAATATAAGCCTATACTAGGTGGTGAGTCTAATGAAAGAAAATAGATGTCGCAAGTTCATGAAACTATTAGGTTCGGCCCTGCTTCTGCTCGGGATATCGGCTGCCCTTCCGGTGCCTGCAGCCCACGCTAATTATTTCAATGATATATATAATGGACTGCAAAAGTTCTCGGAGCTACCAAGTGACGTGAATCAATTACAGGAAAGTTACCGGCAGACAACAGAAGAACTGCAGCAGACCAAAGACGAGCTTGGGAATACACAAGATCAATTAGGTGAAACGCTACAAGAGATGGATACGTATCGTACCCAGAATGCCGCCTTGCAGGAACAGAATCTTCAATTGACTAAGGTGGTTGATGAATTACGAGATGACCGTACGGCTCGTGAATCTTATTTGCACAAAATCAAGATAACCGTGTTTACGGGAATAGGTCTTGTACTTGGTTATTTTATTTTGACACGACTGGTTCGTTTCGGTATGCGGCATCGTTCTAGAAGAGGAGATCGTCTGCGGTAATTTGGGTAACTACAAGGGGGATTGAGTATGAACGTCGATATCCAAGATGAAGGAGATAGCGGCAGTGGACAAGCCGTAGCCTTCACAATAGGAGAGAATGAAGAGGTTCATGTACTGCATCCACAGCAGATTATTGCGTATCAGGGTCCCTCATCTGGACGGGCAGATAGACTAATGGATGTAAAAGGCATGTACCGCAAGCGCAAGCTGATTCGTTCCGATCTGTCTGGTCCTTGTCGGTTCGTCGCAGCCCTCCCCCCAGGATATCGCATAAAGACTCTGCAAATGGATGGGAAAAGCGATCTGCTCTACGACTTCAGGCATCTTTTCTTCTATAGCAAAGGTATCACTATGCAGACACGGGTGTTGAGTATGAAAAATATGTTCATCACCAGAGATATTATCAAGGTTAAATTCTCTGGCCATGGCACTATCGGCATACTGACTGAGGGAACTGTGTGTGAAGCAGAGCTTGATCCCTTAGAGCCGCTTTATGTAGATGCCGGCAGTGTAGTTGCTTATCCAGAGAATGCCCAGCTTGAACTTACTGTGTACGGCAACCATCTAGCCAGCCAGCATATGAGCTATCACTGGAAAATGACTGGGCATGGATATGTACTGTTTCAGGCAGGCAGGCAGAGTCGTCGCTTTGAACGGGACAATAATGAGGATGGGATTATCAAGCGCTTTTTGCGTGAAGCCTTGCCCTTTGGGGGCGTATTTATTAAATAACCATTGTGCTGATATTCGCTAAAAAGCAAGTCCCCTTACCGGAGACTTGCTTTTTTTTCTGTCAGAACTGAAATTCTGTCTTAGCCTTGGAAGGCATTTAACATCCAGACATGTTTCTCAACACTACTTCTAATGCCAATTAACAAATCAGCAGTCGGCTGGTCACTCAGTTGTTCCGCAGCTGTGATTACACCTTGTAGTTCCTCAGCAACAGTAGTAAAGTCCTTAACCAATTCAGTCACCATCGCCTTAGCATCTTCGCCACCGCGTGCTTCCTGCAGCTCGGAAAGAGCCAAATATTGCGTCATACTAGAAGCTGGTTGCCCGCCAATAGCCAGTAAGCGCTCAGCCAAAACATCAACATAACCGGTAGCTTCATTGTAGAGTTCTTCAAATTTGGCATGTAGTGTAAAGAACTGTGACCCGCTAACATACCAATGATAGTGGTGCAGCTTTACGTAGAGTAATGACCAGTTCGCTGTCTGGCGATTCAAAGCAGCATGCAGTTCTGTCTGGCTTTTCAATTGTGTACTCATTAATAAAACCTCCCGGAGAATAGTTTGTTGTTATGTTATATTATATTTAGACTCGTTCTAAATCTATATATAATTTAACATAAGATCATCCTTTTTGCAATCTATTGCAAAAATTTTGTTGTTGCAAATTCTAGCATAGCTTTCTTTCCTTTTATAACCTGTTAGTAACGTCACATTTATCGAAATGCACCCATATTGTAACAAATCACCTGGCTGTGGAAGGAACTATTACATTGTGGTGATATCCGCCTCCGCAACCTTACCCTTGGCGCTCCGAAAGAATGCCTTCATCTCTTCGCGCTTAGCTTTAGGGCTGAGCACGTATACAGTATCACCCTTCATAATCACTGTGCTTCCGTGTGGGGTCACAATATTTCTATTTCGTATAATCGCCGTAAACAGAATATCGTCTGGCAATCCTATTGCCGCGATCTGCATACCGGCAATCGGCATATGTGACTCGATTTCGATATGATTGAATTCAGAGTCCGTCTGACACAATGCTACCAGTTCCATAAGAGAAGGCTGCGCTTCGTTTTCCTGTCCGACTAACTTTAACCGGGAAGCCAACGGTGATATCGTGGTTCCCTGTATAACAGCTGAGGTTAGCACAACAAAGAAGACCACATTGAAGAATAAACGCCCGTGTGCAAGGCCAGCAAGCAAGGGATAGGTAGCCAGTACAATTGGAACCGCTCCACGAAGACCCGCCCAGGAGAGCAGTGTTTTTTCACGAAAGTTGAATTTGGCAAAATACAGACTTACAAAGACTCCGATAGGTCTGGCTACAGCCATTAATATGACAGATAGCAACAGTCCTTGCCAGGCAATACTCGCTAGCTCTTGCGGAAACACTAGTAAGCCCAGCAAAACGAACATGAAAATCTGCATCATCCAGGCAAAGCCATGGTTAAAATTCATAATAGTACGGTGATACATCAGCTCGGTATTGCCGAGCGTAAGGCCCATAACATAAACGGCAAGCAGGCCGCTGCTGTGTACTGTTGCTGCTAAACCGTAGGTCAACACGGCAAAACCGATTGCCATTACCGGATACAGACCAGAGGAATCCAGATTGATTTTATTGATCATATACGCAGCCACTTTACCGAGCAATATACCCAACAATAATCCGATGCCCATTTCCCACACAAAAGAAAAAAACAGCCTCCATAAAGCCATATCAGGATGCTGAATCCATTCGATCAATGAAACGGTTAAAAATACCGCCATAGGATCATTACTGCCAGACTCTGCCTCAAGCGTTGAGGTTAGGCGTTTATCAATGTTTTTGCCACCAAGTACTGAAAAGACTGCTGCCGCGTCCGTTGAACCCACTATTGCGCCAAACAGAAAGCTTTCTGCCCAAGGCACACCAAGCACAAGCTTGGCGAATCCCCCTACAATGGCGGTCGTCAGCAAGACACCTATTGTGGATAAGGATAAGGCTGGCCGGATCACGGGGCGAATTTCCTTTATACTCGTCTGCATTCCTCCCTCAAACAGAATAACAACCAGCGCGAAAATTCCGATGATCTGTGTTAAAGAAGCATTATTAAAATAAATAAAACGGCTTAGTACCATCCCAGCGGCAATAAAAAGCACCAATGCTGGCATGCCAAAACGGGTTGAAAATTTGGTGGAGAGCACGCCTACGAGCAGCAGTGCGGCCAGCAATAAAATAACATTGTCCGCAAGTTGAGTCATAAGTTAGATTCACGCCTTTCTTGTACATTGTTATTATTACCCTTATTCAATTCCTTTTAAAATAAAACGGCTTCGATTCTTACTCCTTAGGAGCGGAACCGAAGCCGTCTTCATTTATTCTCTGGAATAGATCTGCATTTCCTGAATGGACCAGTAATTCCCACCAGAGCCTGTCTGTACAATCCTGACGTACTGCGTCCTCACCTCAGGGAAATGAATCGTTGTAATCTCCTTGTTGCCTTTGCCGGAAGTTATCAATGTCCAGTTATTGGCGTCATTAGAGACATAAACCTCATACCCTCTTGGATAATCATAAGCTGATAATGTGCTGTCAAGATCTATTGCTTCAATGCTATGTGTCTTCCCTAAGTCGATCTGATAATACTCCCCAGGAACCTGATGTACACCAGTATCCCAACGTGTACGCCGATCACCGTCAATGGCACTAAAAGGATCAGAAGCAGTAGTATTTACATTGGAGGATACCTTCCAGTCGGTACGGTCTAAAGGAACCAATCCGGTAGCTGTAATCTGTACGGTCGAAGACATCAACTTTGCGCCAGTCACTCTTACTGCATATGAGTATAATGTACCTTCATTCAAATTAGGGTCCGTATAATGCGTATCCTGCACCTTGGAAGCGACAACCTTCAGCTCACTTCCGGAACCATCCGCCCGAAGCACTTCATAACTTCCTCCCGGAGCCTCCAGCCAGTTCAACGCAACGGATAAACCTTTTACGGCAGTGGCTTTAAAGCCTTGCGGAGCAGAAGCCTTCATCTCCGATGAAGGCTCCAAAATATATTGTACGGCTTCCCCTGGCGCTAAAGTCTCTGTAAAGGTTAGCACAGGCGTTGCTTTCTTCCCAGTCACATAACTTCGTGCGGCTTCATACGTATCTCCATTACCAAAGCGTTCACCCTCATAGACCGTTTTCTTAGGCATAGTTACATTTACAGTAACGGTCTGCGCTGTTTCCTCGAAATTAACGAAGTTAACCAGCACCTTGTTCGAAGTGGCTCCACTGCCCGCAAGCGGCTCCAAAGTCGAGGTATCCACAGCGCGTACATAAACTAACTTATCCGCTAAAGCTGTCTTATTAGTAATTTGATAGGTTAGCGGTGCACCATGAGTGGCATAAGCCAGACTGAGTCTCCTCATAATACTAACGCGTGAATCCTCTTTTTCTTTTGTATAATAAATCTCCGTTTTAGCCGGGTCATGCTCCTCCAGATTAAAGCCATATTTGAATAAACTAAAATTCTTGAAAAAAGCAGCATGCTGCACAAACATATCGGCATAACCAATATGTCCGCGCATAATTCGGTCAAATACGGCTGCCGTTCTTTCGGTAGCACCATATTGATAGTCATCCACATGACTATCAGAAGTACCGAATTCGGTAGTCAGCATTTTTTTGCTAAGTCCATTTGTAGCTCCACCGAAGGTCTTTAGATTCTCCGTAAAACTGCCGCCGTTGCTAAAAATATAGGAGCTCCCATAGGAATGTCCGTTAGTTAAATCAGTTACTTTCTCCAGCTCCATACGCTGCTCCGGATCACGTTCCCATCCATCCGGGTCGCCACACTCACGCACCGTTGCATTCTGATGTCCGCAGGAATCTTCATCGTAGCTTGGCCAATAAGCCCATCCTGGTGCAACGGTCTGTACATGCGGCGCCATTTCTTTGCCTTTCGTATTCAGCCACTGGGCCACAGCCAAATTTACAGCCTTGGATCTATTAAATAGGCCCGGTTCGTTATCTACTTCATAATACTGAAAATAAGTACCGTACTGTTCAAAATAATCAGTCAGCTTCTTCACTGCATCATCCGGCAGCGAACCATCCGCCTTAAGCTTGATATCACCAGTGTACAAATACAGTGCTACGGACTGCATATTATAATCCTTCAATTCCTTGTAATAATCCTCCATATTGGAGCAGGAACGCCCTACATCGCTGGCACAGCTGGTACGCATAATATTGCCACTGTAAGCTATACCGAGCCATTTCATAATATAAGGCAAATGCGTTACCGCACCTTCGTCAAAATAAAACTGTTTGTTGTTCACCATGGTGCCAGTCAATGCATAGCTGCCATGAATGGGTTCTTTAATTGGAGAATTCAGCGATTCCAAACTGAGATCATCCCAAGTCCACCATGTGTACTTATCTTCCGAATCAGAAGCATAAATACTATGAGTAGTTCGTAGCTTCAGCTCATTGGTTCCCGTCTGCAGTTGCTCTTTAGGAATGTACAGCTCATAAGTTTTGCGGAAACTATATTTGCTATCCGTACCTGATACTCCAGCAATTTGAATAATTCCTGATAGTTGCTGGTTGGAAAAAACACTCATTTGCGGAACTGATTTGTAAGCATCTATTATTCCTACGCGAAATAAAACCCCATTGGCTGGGATCTTATCAAGCTGGTACGTAATCTTCAACTCTGGATTATTCACTCCATCAAGACCCGATGGAATGCTCTGCAGAGCAGTAGTCTTCACTCCAGAAGAGGCAATACTGAATATTTTCTTGGCATTAGAGGAGCTTGCCGCAGCAAACTCATGAGTCGACCCGTCATGTTGCCCAAGTCTCCATAATACAGTACCCTCCGGCAACTCCGAACTATTAGCTGCTGTCTGAGCAGGCATATCCAGATTAGCCTCATCAATCTTCGTTCCATCCGATCCAAAGACAGAAACAGACAATAGGAACATGACAGCCAAGGCGGCGAACTTTAGTAAGATCAGTAAGGGTTTATTTCTTTTTTTCCTCTTCGCTCTCATTCCATTGTCCCCCCACTTTCTTCTGAATTGTTTGACCCTTAAGCTTCTTCATGCATCAGGGCAGAAACAATGCATTTTGAGGAACTATAGTCTGTTTCTGAAGCGGACTTTCCCACATTAGGCGAATGCTCGCATCGCCGCGATTTTCGTAATATTCAACCTTTATATCATAGATATTCCCTGTGGTCAGTAGGATACTTCCTTCACGCGTGACACCACTCTGCTTCTTCCAGCTGTCGATAATCAGCTTATTGCCAATCCAGACACGGACACCGTCGTCAGATGAGACTGAGAATTTATATTTCTCACTATAAACCGGCTTAATCTTACCTTGCCAACGTACGGAAAAAGAGTCTTTGCTTATCGCTGCTGCCGGTGAACCTCCATGCCAATTAAAATTTATCATGTCGTCATTACGGGTTAGGCTCGCAGCACCGGCTAGCTCTGCGTTATTATAATATTCGCCGGTTAAACCGTTACGGGTGACAACCGCTGCACCTTCGTGCTTAGTGCCTTTTGTACGGACATACTCATCTCTGGATACTGTGTAGTTATTATTCATGAAACTTTTGATTTGCTGCAGGTCGTTATTCTCTGTCAGCATCTTTCCCCATGTCATCGTATAAACCCATTTACTTTGTGTTTGGGATAGTATGGAGGGGTCTGGTAGTTCCCCACTCTCACCTATACCAATAGGTTTGCCTGCGGCAAGGTCAAGCAAATTTTCATAGTAGGACTGTTTAAAATCGCTATTGTAAATATCTGCTGCCAGAACATCCACCTTGTCTGCTCCTGGATAATAAGATTGATAAGGGTCCGCCCACTCATTTGGCGCATTTGGATTCCAGACCCACAGCAGATTATTCAGCTTGTGCGTGTTCACTAATCGATCGTACATAATGTTCCAGAGCTTAGAGAAATTGTCCTTTTGTCCCCACCAGAACCAGTTGCCGTTCATTTCATGATAGGGCCGCCACAAGACCGGGACCCCTGCATCTCGCAGTTCTCCCAGATATACAGCAATCTCATCAAGATCAGCAATCAGCCTCTTATATTGAGGAGTTCCAGGTGTAACGTAAGCATCAAAATTCCCCTGGCTCAAGTTCATGGAAACATTGGACCATTCCGGAGAAGTTCCTGGAAGATTCTGATGGAATGTCATAGCTACAATCCCGCCGCCTTTATTCCATTTGATCGCACTCTCCACCACGGCTTGACGCTGGGAGGCAATCGTATTCTCGGACTGGTTGTTAATAGCTCCCAACTCATAACCATGCAATACTGCATATTGCCCAGTGGTATTCTTCAGTTTATTGTTAAATTCGTCGGGAGTCTCCAGATAGTCATGCTGTCCTGAAATCATTCCCTTACCACTGAGGTTCACCAGATAACTGAGCAGTTCTTTGGTTTCCCCAGAAGCTGCTGGATTCACTGGCGTAACAGGTGATGTGCTTGTTATTACTCGGGCCACAGGGAGGCTGCGTACTTCCCCCCAAGGTATCAAAGTTAAAATAATGATAATAGGTATTACAGTGGTCAATAGCCGGTACTTACGGTAAGTGTTCAAAGTAATCCTCCTTCTGGTAGCCAAGAGCCGCCGCAGGTAACAAAGATGATTCCCCTGCTTTTTGGACAAGCAACTTCGGACCAATGAAGTCTATAGCTTAGTAGCCCTGCTAAGAAGCAGGGCCACTAAGCATCGAGTGAAAGGAATTATTATAACTGCTTAACCTGTATCAGCCTTAGTAATAAATACAGCTACCTATTTAATCCTGAATAGACGAGGGGAGGAAAAGGGCGCTTGAAGGAACCGCTCCTTTCGCTTGACTTGGGCTTCCCCACATCAGACGTGCACTTGCATCACCCTGATTCTCGTAATATTCAACTTTAAGATCATATAGCTGTCCGGCATTCATGGTTATGCTTCCCTGACGCTCGGTTCCGCTCTGTTTCGTCCAGCTATCAATAACGAGACTGCCGTTGATCCAGACACGGATACCATCATCTGAAGTTGTAAATATTTGATATGTTTCACTATATAAGGGCTTAATCTTACCGCTCCAGCGTACAGAGAAGAAGTCAACGCCTAGTGTTGCATCCGGTGAGAGTAGACGCCAGTTGAAGTCTAGAGCAGCATCATTACGTACAATCACTGGATTACCTGATAGTTGCATATTGCCAAAATACTCACCTTGCAGTCCATTCGTAGCCGGTGCAACAACATTAACAACTGCTGGTGTCGCCGTCGGTGCCGCTGCTGGTGTTGCCGTCGGTGCCGCTGTTGGTGTTGCCGTCGGTGCCGCTGTTGGTGTTGCCGTCGGCGCTGATGTTGGTGTTACCGTCGACGCTGGTGTCGGTGTCGGTGCCGCCGTTGGTGTTGCCGTCGCTGCAAGCGATGACGAAGATGCTGCACTAGCAACAGAAGAACTAGCATTAATGAACAATGCACTTGAAGGTACCGTTCCTTTTACCTGACTTGGGCTTTGCCACATCAGATTTACTCGTGCATCCCCTGCATTCTCATAATATTCCACTTTAATATCGTATAGTTGACCGGCTTTAAGATCAATGCTTCCCTGACGTTCAGTTCCACTTTGTTTAATCCAGCTGTCAATTACCGATTTCCCATCTACCCAGACGCGTATGCCGTCATCCGATGCAGTATAAATTTGATAAGTTTCACTATAGAGCGGCTTAATCTTTCCGGTCCAACGGATCGAGAAATTGTCGATACCGAGCGCAGCATCCGGTGCCGCCTGGCGCCAGTTAAAGTTGATATTAGCATCGTCTCTCACTAGAACTGCTGTCCCTGTAAGCAGCATGTTCTTGAAATATTCACCATGCAAACCATTCAGTGCAGGAGCCTGATCCCCCGAAGAAAAAGTTGCCGTTGGAGCTACTGTCGGCGTTGGTGTTGCCGTTGGAGCTACTGTCGGCGTCGGTGTTGCCGTCGGAGACACTGTCGGCGTTGGTGTTGCCGTCGGAGCTACTGTCGGTGTTGGTGTTACGGACGGTATCACCCCCGATTTATACTCATCCCGGGTTAGCGTGTAGCTGTTATTCATGAAGGTTTTAATGGTATCTGTGGTGTTATTCTCGTAAAGCATTTTTCCCCAGTTCATCATATATACCCATTTATTCTGCGATTGCAGCAGCTTTGTCGTATTTGGCATTTGCCCATTTTCCCCGATAGCAATCGGTTTGCCTGAAGCCAGACTAAGCAAGCTGTCATAATATTTTTGCTGATAGTCATTGTCATATATATCTGCTGCGAGAATGTCAACCTTATCCGCACCAGGGTACGTTAGAGCATAAGAATCAGCCCAAGCGTTAGGTGCATTAGGATTCCATACCCATAACAGGTTGTTTAATTGATGAACGTTAACAAAACGGTCATACATAATATTCCAGAGTGCAGCGAAATTATTTTTCTTTCCCCACCAGAACCAATTCCCGTTCATTTCATGATAGGGTCTCCAGAGTACTGGAACTCCAGCATCACGTAAGCTTTTCAAGGATACTGCCACTTTGTCAAGATCGGCAATTAGACTGTTGTACTGTGTCGTTCCCGGTGTTACGTATTTGTCGAAATCCGACTGACTAATCGTCTTTTGAACATTGGACCAGTCATACGTTGTTCCCGGCAGTTTCTCATGAAAGGTCATGGCGACAATACCGCCGTTCTTACTCCAGTTGATAGCACTGTTAACTACGTTCTTCCGTTGTGAAGCTACGGTAGCTTCTGTTTGGCCAGTGATTGCGCCAAGTTCATAGCCGTGAAGAGCAGCGTATTGACCGCTGGTTCCCTTTAATTTGTTGCTGATTTCATCCGGACTTTCCAGATAGTCATGCTGTCCCGTGATAATGCCTTGCCCCGAAATCGAATTGAGATAAGTAAGCAGCTTTACTGCTTCAGGTGATGCGGCTGCGTTAACCGGTGTTCCAGAGCTTGTTGCTGCTCCTGCAGTAGATGGTGCAATCCCCATTCCAAGTGGAATAGCAATGACAAACAGAACTAGTGACAGAAACATGCAGAACTGTCGATACATACGATGAGCTTTCAAATTCATCTTCCTTTCGGTAGCCAGGCTGCCACTCTTGCGAAGGCCCTTTAGCTTTGCGTCCCTATCTTTCGATAGGTTTGCCTTTATCGTTTTGAAGGAATTTTCCCTCTTACCGTATGTATCGACTCTATTTTATTTTTGTTTAGTTCATTTACAAAATTTCCTTAAAATTGAGACTTTCTACCCGTTTTGTTTCCGTCAAAATTGGTTAAATAGATAGTTTAGGCCTATGAAATGAACTGTTGTAGCTCGATATCTTTCCAGTCCAAGGTAATACGAATATTATCTTCCTCAACCAGCTCGGAGCCGGTCTGTACCTCAATAAATTCAACATCAGTCAGCGCCAGAATGGCATGTTTGGTCCCCTCGGGAATACGCACGACATCGCCTGCCTTAACGTTATGCATCTTCTCATTCAGCACGATACTTGCTTCGCCGCTGATAATAGTCCAGATCTCACTACGTTTGCGGTGCAACTGATAGCTGATGTTTTTGCCCTCGGATATAAAGATCCGCTTGGTCAGCACTTCATTGCCCTCTTCATACTTCACATAGTCAATAACTTTGTAATGACCCCAACGGCGTTCCTCATACATCGGTCTTTGTTCAAAAGCTTTCAGCACTTCTTTGATCCGCGGACTCTCTGCCTTATGCGTGACTAATATTCCATCAGGGCTGGCTGCGATAATTAAATCCTTTGCACCAATGACCGTGATTGGAATGTCGAGTTCGTTAATCAAGCAGGTTCCTACGGAATCTGCAGTAATGAAACCTTTGCCCACATGATTGCTGCTCATTTCCTCGGTCAATGTATTCCACGTTCCAAGATCCTTCCAGAAGCCTTCATACGGCTGTACAACGATATTCTCTTCTTTTTCCACCACTTCATAATCAAAGCTGATTGAGGACAATAATTTATACTGCTTCTGCAAGTCTTCATAATTAAGAGGCAGCCCTTTTTGCTGCAAAATATCTAGTAAATATCCTAACCGGAAGGCAAACACGCCGCAGTTCCACAAGGCATTGCGACTTATGAGCTCTTCGGCCTGCTTTCGTTCCGGTTTCTCCTGAAAATGACTCACCCGCAAATATCCACTCTCACCCGCTGCTTCTGTGGTAGGAATGATATAACCGTATTTCTCCGAAGCATGCTCGGGAACCACACCCATCAACGCCAGATTTGCACCACTTTCCAGCATCGTCCGCTCAAGCTGGGCTACCGTATCAAAAAAGGATGCTTCCACATAAGGGTCAACAGGTAAGATTGCTACAGTCTCATCCGGAGAAACCCCCACTACTGAATATAGATAGGTGGCCGTCAACGCAATCGCAGGAAAGGTATCGCGGCGTTCCGGTTCGACAATGATAGGCACGTCATAACCCAGCTGGCTCTGAATCATCTCTACTTGACTGCGGCCTGTGGCTAGATAAGAGGAATCCGCCATGCCCGTCTCCTGAAGTTGTCTCCATACCCGTTGTACCATGGATTCCGGTTCACCCAGTGGGCTTTCAAGTACCTTCAGAAATTGTTTCGAACGCGAATCGTTGGACAAAGGCCACAACCGTCTACCTGAACCACCTGATAATAGTACTAGTTTCATAAGTGAACCCTCCTCATTATTTATGTGTTATAGGTTTAAACTGCACCAGCTACACTGGGTGAATACCCGCTGAGACCACCCATTTGTGGACGCCCAACAGAATGATACACAAGCCCAGTACCTTCAATCTGCTGCTTGGAGTAGACGTTGCGGCCGTCAATCAGAATCTGCCGACGCATAACTTTCGCTAACTGATGCAGATCAATATCCTTGAACAACGCCCAATCGGTCAGCAGACAAACGGCATCACTGCCTTCCGCTGCTTCTTCTGGCAGGCCGCACCAGCGGAGTTGCGGATGATCATATTGCTTCCTGAAATTATCAGCGGCAATCGGATCATACAGCTTAACTGTAGCTCCCTCTGCTACCAGTGCCTCGACGATCTCACGTGCAGGCGCTTCACGAACGTCATCGGTATTCGGCTTGAACGCCAAGCCCCAAATTCCGATAACGGCTCCGCGCAGATCACCCAGAGATTCGTGAAGCTTGGAGATGATCATGAACCGCTGCCCTTTGTTTACCTCGACTACGGACTCTAACAGCTTGAACTCGTAATCAACATTGCCGGCAATTTGGATGAGCGCATTGGTATCTTTCGGAAAACAGGAGCCTCCGTAACCGATGCCGGCCTGCAAGAAGGATGAGCCGATTCTTCGGTCCATACCCATGCCTTGAGCCACCTCGGTCACATCAGCTCCCACTTTTTCGCATATATTCGCAATCTCATTAATAAAAGAGATCTTCGTGGCCAGGAACGCATTCGATGCATATTTGATCATTTCCGCACTGCGGATATCAGTCACAAATACATTTTCTGTGAATCCCTTATGAAGCTCCCTCATGACCTCTTCCAGCTTCGGATTATCGATTCCGATAATGATCCGGTCAGGATGCAGGGTATCCTGGATCGCCGATCCTTCACGCAGAAACTCAGGGGCTGACACAATATCGAAAGGATGCTGGGTATGTTCAGCAATGATCTTGCGAATCTTCTCGTTCGTTCCTACCGGAACGGTCGATTTGGTCATGATGATTTTGTAGCCTTCCATCGCTTGCGCGATTTCCGCTGCAGCCCCTTCGATATATTGCAAATCAGCTTCTCCATTGGGCAGGGAGGGCGTACCTACAGCAAGGATGACAATATTAGAACGACCCACTGATTCCTGCAGATCTGCGGAGAAGGATAACCTTCCCTCCCGGAGATTCATTTCAATCAGCGCCTCGATTCCCGGCTCATAGATGGGAGATTCCATCCGGTTCAGCTTGTTGATCTTCTCTTCATCCTTATCCACACAGACGACATGATTTCCGTTAAGCGTAAAGCATACGCCTGATACAAGACCGACATAGCCGGTGCCGATTACTGCCAGCTTCATACAATCATCCTCCTTTTAGAAAATTAACATAAGCCTGTTCCACATACTGCTTAAACTGGACCATAAATGTCTGTTCATCGAATTTCTGTGCATGCCCGACAATCTGACCGATATCCCAGGCATAAGACTCTACCTCGTGAATGGCTCTCAATAAATCTTCAACCTCTTGATGCTGAAAGAACACACCGTTGACATAAGGGACGATGGTATCAAGTGCCCCACCAGCCTGATAAGCAATGACCGGTCTACCTGCAGCGTTAGCCTCCAGCGGTGTAATGCCGAAATCTTCTTCCCCTGGAAAAACGAAAGCCCGACACTGGGCCATCAACCCTGTAACCTGCTCATCTTCCAGCCTACCGAGAAACGAAACGTTTTTCTTGGCCATTCCCTCCAAACGTTTCTTGTCTGGTCCGTCACCTACGATATACAGCTTTAGGCCGTTACGATTAAAGGCTTCTACTGCTAAATCAATCCGCTTGTAGGATACCAGGCGGGAAACAATCAGATAGTAATCACCGATGGATGAAGAGCTTTTGAAGCGGGCCGTATTAATAGGCGGAAAGATTACATCCGAGTCTCTGTGATAGTAATTTTGTATCCGTTTCTTCACTACTGAAGAATTGGCTACAAATTGATTCACATTTTTGGATGTCTTTTGGTCCCAGGTCTTGAGCTGCTGCATATATACCTTCAGCAACCTTTTGAACAAGCCTGAGTTTGACTGCCGTTCCATGTAGGTGTCATAATCCCAGGCAAAGCGCATTGGAGTATGGCAATAACAAAGATGAAACGTATGCTGCGGCACCTGAATGCTTTTCATAAAAGCACTGCTGGAGCTCAGGACAATATCGAAACCACGAAAGTCCAAATCACGGATGGCCATAGGATAAAGTGGCAGCACCCCTTTAAAATTGGTCTTCACTCCCGGAATTTTTTGCAACCAGGAGGTCCGGATATCAGCATCTTTGAGGTTCTCAGTCAGGCGGCTTCCATTAAAAACCGTTGTATAGATTGGAGCTTCCGGATACATCTGGTGGAATACCTCAACCACTCTTTCCGCTCCGCCCATTTGGATTAAGTAATCATGCGCTATCGCAATTTTCATGTGAATCATCCTCAAAGTTTTATGGAGCATCATCATCAGAGTTACTGGGTTCAAACGATTAGGTGCTCGCCAGCAATCCCTTGTAGTAGTCGACGATGTCCCTGACTGTATTCTCGATTACAAAATGCTCCTTCACCCGTCTCATTCCATTATCAGCCATCCGTTTTCTTTCCTCGGGATGTTCTAGCATCCATGTGATGGAATCTGCAAGAATCTTGGCATCTCCTGGCTGGATCAACAGCCCTGTCTCACCGGGTATCACAATTTCTACCGGGCCACCTTCAGCAGAGGCAATCACCGGTAGACCCGCTGCCATGCCTTCGACGATGACCTGACCAAAGGGTTCAGGAGTGATCGAAGTGTGGATCAGCAAATCCGCTTTATTCATTAATCCTTGTATATCTTCCACATGTCCCAGTAGACTAACGTTGGTGAGTTCATCCTTCGCCATCTTCTGAATCAACTCTTGTTTGTATTCCTCTTCACCGAACAAAGCATCACCCGCCAGCCAGAACTTCACCCGCGTGTCCTGCTTGAAAGCCTTGGCTGCCTCCAGCACGATATGCTGGCCTTTCCAATGTGCTAACCGACCCACCAACAAGACGTTGAAGGTCTTCTGATCCCGTTTGCCGATCCCGGCTCCAATAGCTTTGGCGAAGGCGGAGTAAACAACCAGCGTTTTCTTCGAACTCGGCAACTCCAATGCATTCAGCGTAGAGTGGGAATTGGCAATGACACCGTTCGGAATCAGACGTGACAGCACGCGGATGGTTTTGGCCACAACGGGCTTCAGATAAGGGGCTCCGATATGATCCCGAATATGCCAGATCAGTGGAACACCCGCCTTCTTGGCTGCGATGGTTCCATACAGTGCTGATTTCAAGGAATTGGTATGCACACAGACTACCTTTTCCTGCTTCAAGAGAGGGGCCAGCTTACGGCCATAAGCCAAAAGCTTGAAGGCTGCGGCTGGTGCTCCCAGATTGACAGCATTCCGACCGCGGCTGCGAATACTCTCATCTAATGGGATAATTCGGACATCGATCCCTTTTTCCCGCAACCGTTCCGCCAGTGTACCTTCTTCCGCCAAAATGACCAGAGGATCAATCTGCTCTCCGATATTGGTAAGGATATTGAACAAGGCAACCTCTCCACCACTCCATTTGGCGGTGTGATCAATATAAGCTACTCTTAGCATCCTGCAGCCACACCCTTTCCCAAAGTTTGAAGGAAGACAGATTCTACTTGTTCACCAACATTCTCCCATGTGTATTTCTCCAGTACATGTCCCCTGCATTCCTCACGACTGGGAAGCAGTTTACGATTACTCAACATATGAATCATACCTTCAGCCATATCATCGCTAGCTGCACTCTTGAACAGCATCTCTGGCCGAAAAGCTTGTAATATTTCTTTGTTGCCACCAATTGGAGTAGCCATGACTGGCGTCCCTGTGGCCATTGCCTCGACGGTGATAAGGCCAAAGCCCTCTAGCGCCTGAGATGGAACCACGAACAAGTCGGCGGCTTGATAATAAGAGGTTAATTCATGATCAGGAATGTATCCGAGCAGCCGTACTTTGTTGCTAAGCCCATAATCAGCGATCTTTTCTTCCAGTTCTCCGCGCAGTGGACCTTTGCCTCCGATTAGCAAAATTGCATTGGGGAAACGCTCTGCTACCTGCTTCCAAGCCTCCAGCAACTGCAAGAGCCCCATCCGATTTACCAGTCTCCGTACTGTAAATACAGTGGTAGCTCCTTCCGGCAAATTCAAGGTCCGGCGGATGGCCAACCGGTTCGTAGCGGGAACAAAACGTTCCACATTGGCTGCTCCCGGTATAACTATGATTTTGTGCAGTGGCACACCATGCAAGGAGTGCAGCATATCGCGGAAGGTCTCGCTAAGTACAATAAATTTATCTGCCAGCTTATAAGCCTTATGTTCTATCGATTTGGCGATGGTAGTCTTGACCCGATGCTTAATCCCTTGGCCTTCGATCTTCATCTCTTCGTTCCATGGACCATGGAAGGTCATCACTACCGGAATTCCACGTTTCTTCGCTTCTATCGCCGGACCAATACCATAAGGGGCAAAATGGGAGTACAGGATATCAATGCGTCCACTGCCGTTCCCCATTAGATCTGCTGCCTTACGCTGGAAGGCATCCTTACGTTTCCAGATCGTTTCTTTCGGATCACCTGCATTGTGTATAATCAACTCTTCCGAGGTAGACGGCGTCTCTTGACTGCAGATCAGCGCGTGTACCCGGTT
This sequence comes from Paenibacillus monticola, assembly GCF_009664975.1. Taxonomy (GTDB): domain Bacteria; phylum Bacillota; class Bacilli; order Paenibacillales; family Paenibacillaceae; genus Paenibacillus_AQ; species Paenibacillus_AQ monticola. The sequence goes on along the minus strand of NZ_WJXB01000001.1, from coordinate 181,585 downwards.
GCGTGAGGAGAGCTGCTCGCAAACGGATTTGAAATAGGTATTGAGTCCGCCAGGCTGTAACGATGGCCAACTAAGACCCGTCGTCATAATGTTCAGTCCGTCACTGTACGGCATAGCTTCTCTCCCCTTTCTCTTCCTTTTCAGCGGGAAGCATGGCATTGTGCTGGGCCAGCTTACCTGCGCTGTTTAGTTCGTAATGCTTGAAGCCGACCATGAATTCATACATCACCCAAAATACCGATACTGCGAAACCAGACAATCCTTTCTTGAACAATCCGTGCAGGAAATACTTCTGCAGGAAACGTGCCGGCGGACGAAGCAGCAGGTGACTGAGCCGAAATGGCTTACCGCTGGCATATGCGCTTTGTGCTTCCAAATCAGTGTATTTATTGAATCTGGCCACGTGATCATTGATGCTGCGGAAGCCCTGATGCCAAAGTGTTCCAGTCAAACGAACAACCCGGTCCTCCGAAACCTCGGGCATTTCATGCACAAGACTGTTGCGGATCCCATACTCCTTGCGATTGTATAGGCGTACAAGATACTCACCACGATCCAGCCATTTCCCAAGAAAATCACCAATCCGGTAAAGCGAGTAAGCCACAGTTACATCCGTTAGCCCACGCTTATGTTCAAGAATATCTGCCGCCAGCTCTTGGCTGACTACTTCATCGGTATCAATAAGGAAGACCCAATCATGGACCGCGCGTTCCACTCCGAATTCTCTTTGTTTCGCGTATCCGGGCCATGGATTGACGAACACCCGGCAATTCAAGCTTTCAGCCAACTGGACCGTTCCGTCTTTGCTGCCTCCGTCGATTACAACCACCTCGTCGGCGAATAGTCTGCAAGACTGAATGGCTTGGGCTATTCGAACTTCGTCATCCTGAGCAATGATGACTGCTGAGATGGGATAACTACCCGGGCCGCCAAGTACGCTTGTCACTGAATCCATGAAGGTTTCCTCCTTTTTTTGTTATGTGCCAATTTAACGCTCCAGTTATCTGTTAGCGTCCATTGGTTTTTTTCGAATGTAGGAATTCATCGTCGTCTTCATCCATTGGATATCTTCTTTGTTGATGAGTAAACGCGGTAGTTTTACTTTCAGGTTGTACCTTATGTTGAGTATGATAAATATGAACCGCAGTACAGCCGACGAGAGCATAGCCACACCCGCTCCAATTAACCCGAATTTCGGTACCATTAGAAACAGTAGTGGAATGACCAAGAGCAAACCAACACCCTGGAGGATGGATACAAATTTCGGCTTGCCAAGCGCCATAAAGACTTGGGCCAGAATAAGTGTCCCACCGCTTATCGTTACTTCCAGCAGTAGAAGGCGGAATACATGCAATGCTGTGTTGAAATCTTTACCGTACAGCAGCGGAATAACTAAAGGGGCGATTAGCATTAAGAGCAGCGAACCCAATAGTGTAAAGGTAGTACTGATTCGGAAAGCTTTGAAGGTAAGGGCGATGGCATCTTCCTTAGACATCTCAGAGGCTTTAGGAAACAACACCACTGTAATCGAGTTCGAGAAGAAGTTGACCATCCGTGAAAGACTCACGGCTACTGCATAAAGCCCCAGATCAGCAGGTCTTAGCAAGCCGGCGATAATGATCTGATCGATATAATAAGAGAACTGTCCGAGCAAGTCGTTACCGTAGGAGCCAAGCCCGTAAGTGAATAATCTTTTGAAATTAAGATAAGTATCTCTCATCTTCACCTTGTAAGTGCGAAGCAGAGAAATCGTCATCCAGATGAAGATCGGCACCGATGGAACCAGATATGCTAGTGCTGTGGTGAAAGGATTCATAGCATCCAGAAGGATCAAAATTCCGATTGCCACTAGTGTAAGTAAAGGAATCAGATAGCGCAGCCAGTTGAATCTCTTATAATCCCCTCTGAATTGATAGGTCGCGTTATTCACCTGAGTGACTACAATCAGCGGACAAAGGATCATGGACCATTGTGCAAACCTGATAACGTCTGGACTAAAAGATTTCAGCCAATAGGGTAGAATCAGCACACCTATAATCATGGCGGCGGTTCCGAAGAACAGCGCAATTAGTAAGGATATGCGATACAGCAGCCCGGCATCATCCGGGTTTTTTTTGGCATTGTAGATCAATGCCGAAGGAATACCGAAGCTCATGCTGAACGCCAGAAACTGTGACCAGTTCACCATTGCTGTCTGTTCCCCACGGCCAGTTGGTCCTAGATACCGGGCCGTTAGTACACCGGTGACCATGTTGACCAGCAGGATTAATACGCTGACGAACATAGTCTTGACGGCTGCCGAGCTATTGTCCTTACTCTTCGTAAAATGCCGGAGTGAAGACCAAACGGAGCTAATGGGAAGTGATTTTGCGTTCAATTGCTGCATGGGGCGTTCCCTTCTTTCTGCTGCTCTCAATAATCTCTTTTGCACTGAGGCCTAAGCCGATCAGCATCCAGATCAAGTAACCTTTTAATCCAGGAAAGCCATTGTCTGAAACCAGACTAACCACGGCCCCTGTCCATGCTGCCAATGAAAGGCGGGCGTACGATTGAAGATTGTCTTTGCTAATTACTCGGGAAACAATTTGTTTGGCAATGGCCCCCAAAGCTCCGAAGAAGAACAGGGCCCCAATCACTCCAAAGGTGAGCAGCAAGGCAATAAAACCATTATCCATATTGCCGTACTCACCAAGTTCACCGCCATTCCCGAGCTTTGTTCCCTGGCCTACGCTGCCAATTCCCTGACCTACCGGGTTAGCAGCAACCATTGGCAGCATATTCTGCCATAGGCCAAGCCGCTCATTATAGGAATGATCCTCCGAAACAGAGGTGAGCGTCTCCATCCTTGCAACCAGCCCCTCTGCTCCGGGTAACTTGGGAACAATCCAGAACAGAGCCGCTGCAACGAATACAATTTGGAGTAATGTCTTCCACTTTCCTTTGGATGGTGAAGTCCCGATATACACCAACAGCATAACTAGCAGTACCAGCCATGCCGAGCGAACTAAGGTAGTAAGCAGGCATACCACCACGAGTAGAACGCCAATCCAACGCAGTGTTCCCTGCCATCTTTTCTCCAGAATCATCGGCACTAAAGCAAACACCAGAAAAGTTGCTGCCGGACCCGGAGAGTTCAGGGTAGAGAAGACCCGGATTTCCAAGGGATAAGGTGTCCCGATGGACATCATATCTGCATGCCTCATCCAAAAGGCATCCCAGGGTGGAACGGTTAGATATTGCACAATTCCGTACAATGCCACCAAAACCGCGATATTAGCGTAGGCATACAGCAACCGGTCAATATCCTTGGGCTTGAACCGTGTAACCGCGAAATAGGGCAGCAGCAGCAGCGGAACAATGTAGTTCGCCAGGTCGTACACCGAGCCCATACCGTTCTTAGCCAAACCTATCAAGGCCCCGTAAGCCAATGCTACAGCGAATAACAGGATAATTCGGGTGGAGGATTTCTGTATTTTGTGAATCTCTCTCAGTACTGGAATGGCCAATGTTGCCCCGGTTAGCAAGGGCGCCAGACTGAGCAGTGATACGGAGTGATAAACTCCCTCTGACCAATCGGATATACGGCGTAGCTCCGGAGCAACCGCCCAGATTAGCAAAGTATAAGATACTAGCAAGCGCGGTCTGAGCAGGGCCAGCAGAAAGGCCGGGAATAGGATGCCGGCTAGGATCACTCCCTGCAGACTGCTTGTAGCGCTTAGCTTCGCGCTGCCAAAACCAATCATTAGGGGTAATACCATGCAAATGGCGGCAACCACTCCTATAATGCCAGCTGTCTTGATCGACGACAGGGATGGAAGAGTGAAGCTCCCTTCATTGCGGTTCATCATCTTCCTATCCTCCTCCCTTATCCTTATCCCGCTTACGCAGCTCCTTTAGCAGAAGAATCAGGAATTGAGCATCATCGACAAGATATCTTTTCCATAATCGCCCGGGTTCCTGACTTAACCGCCAGAACCATTCCAAGCCTGTTCTTTGCATAAAATCCGGTGCCCGTTTCACGGAACCTGAGAGAAAGTCAAAAGTTGCTCCAACTCCGATAGATATCGGAGCCTGATAAGAGGTGTAATGTCGATAAATCCATTTCTCTTGTTTGGGAGCACCCACGCCGACGAATACAATATCGGGCTGGCTCTCAGTCAACATCTTTATAATCCGTTGGTTCTCTTCATCATTGTGCTCAAATCCGTAAGATGGAGAATAGCAGCCAACAATATTCATTCCGGGATAGGCCGCTTTAAGATTCATTGTAGCTCGCTCCGGTACGCCTTCTGCTGAGCCCAGGAAGAACAGCCGGTACTTCCTTTGCTCAAAAGCATTGCCCAGACGACTGAAGAGATCCGCACCGGATACTTTCTGTTTCAATGGCTTGCCTAGCATCTTGGAAGCCCAGATCAGCGGCATTCCATCAGCGACAACGGCTCCCGCCTCGGAATATACCGTTTGGAACTCTTTGTCCTTGCGAAGCTTGATTACATGATCCACGTTACAGGTCAGGATATAAGACTGACTCCGTTCCCTGATCGTCTTATCAATGTACTCAAGCAGGTCCATGAAATCATAATTATCGAATTTGACATCAAACATATTCACTTGATTCATCGTATCACTTCTTTTTGTGGGGAATCGGTTGGCTGTGAAGATCGATACAGGCAGTTTAGGTACCAACAGAACGGGATAATGGATTGGACCGTCGACAGCGTGTTGTCAGAGAAAGAATAGATCAGAAACGCTGCAATAAATAGCAGATAAAAGGGTTTTACCGGCGGTGCCAAAGCTTTGTAAACCAGAATGAATACTGCCAATAAGGATAACAACAACAGTATGGAGCCGATGTACCCTCCATCGAAGTAAAACCGGATATACTCGTTGTGGGGAACAACAAAACCTTTGTACAATGTACCGTCATTCGCCACAGTGACTGCTCCAAGTCCTCTACCGGACCAAGGAGAATCAGCTACCTTATTCAAGAAATACTCCCAAGCCTCCGCCCGACCAGACAAGTCAACACCTGTATCGGTCGATCTTTGAAAAGAGCGCTTCTCGAGATTGTCGAGCTGCGTATACACGGCGGCAAAGATCAAAACAATCGAGCACACCAGCGGAATCAGGTATTTTGTTTTACCCTTTACATATTGCCGGAAGATATCGTAGAAGTAGTAGAGCACCATTAGGCTCAGTGCTAAGATCGGTCCACGTGTCCCGGTTCCGACAAGGATGAAGAAGTTCAGCGCTAACATGATATAAAAAAAGCGGGCTCGTTGCGGATTTCGTTTAATTTCTATAAACGGAATGGCAACCCCCATAAAGGCCAGCATAGCCAGATGCGCTGGAATATTCGCACCCTGGATCCGTACAGCACCTGTAAACTCGACATCCAGTAAGGAATGAAGATGGACCAGTTGGAGCAATACTCCTGCCAGAACACTTACTACGGGCAATAAACAGATCATCCGGATATGCCGTTCGGCCACTTCTTTTTTCCAATTAATTAAGAGAAAAACAAACGGAAGTGATAAACCAATGAAAGCTTTAATGGCAATGGAGGAACTCATCTGCGGCAACCAGATCGAGAAGCCGAAGGTGATACACACTAGAATTACCATTGCCCAGAGAGGATAACTTAGTCGGAAACGCAAGCCGTTAACCAGAATACAAGGCACCAGCAACATCAGGATACCTAGCTTATAGAGCGACAATATCTCTACTCCAAAAAGACTACCGTCATATAAGAAGTTGATCGATATCGCCGTGGTCAGGAGAACGAAATAGCTGATTAGATCAGGACGCGAGATTGAGACACCAAGCAAAATAATTAGGAATACTACGCCTATCGCAATCACCGGCTGGTAGATCACCGCTGTTCCCAGAAGCAGGGCGGACATGAGATAGAGCATCCCGTATGGCAAAACGTTTAATTTGGAGCCCCACTCAAAATTAGTCATGTCATTCCTCACCCCGCTGCAGATTGCCTCTTCCGGTTCCAGATCATATGAAGAGTTCCGCGAATACTCTCCAGCCTGCATTTGTTCAGAAGTTTTCTTCCCTGACTTCTTGAGAGGATCGAATCGGCTAGTATGTATGCTACTTTAGCAGCCGTCTTTCCTAGCAGGAGCAGATTGTCCTTTACACCTTCGCTCTTCATAGCGTTGGATATGCCTTGGCTGTAATATCTTTTCATAATCCATGCTTCGGTCAAACGTTGTGCCGGAACGAAGTGGTTAACCGCCATCCGCGGATGGTAGAGAATGGAATGCCCTGCTGCCTGAATCTGTCCGAATAACCAGGACTCTTCACCGGATAGTAGGGAATCTCCCTTTCTACCTAGTTCTAGCGGGAACAAGCTGATATCGAATACAATCTTGCGCATAGCCATGTTAGCGCCGCACGGGTGAAGCCGTCCGGGATATTCCTTGATCCGGTTTCCCAAATCAACGATCGTGTACGGAAGCTCGAACGGCTTAATCAACCACTCTGGACGTTTCGTTTCGAATATCGGAGCAATCTTGCCTCCCATAGCCATCACTTCCGGCTTACTTCCAAAAGTATTGATTATCGTAGTGATCCAGCTCTTGCAAGGGATTGCATCATCATCAAGAAAAGCAATCCATTTTGACTTTGAAGCTAGAATTCCTGTATTCCGTGCAGCTGATAATCCTTGCACAGGCTCCAGCATGTAATAGATATCTAATTTAGCTCCGTGTGTGTCTATGAACTCTCCCACGGAAGCTGCCGTATCATCCTTAGAGTGATTATCCACAACAATGATCTCGGCCTGCTCTAAATTCTCCAGTAATAATAAGGACTGAAGTGTCTTAATTAGCAGTGCTGATCGATTGTAAGTACAAATGATAATGGATAAACGGGGAACGTCTCCGTATTCACGCATCGGCATTCACCTAATTTCCATAGTATTAATAAGCATCTTTGGAACCCAACAGCATCAAGCCTGTTTTGGCAATGATCTTCAGGTCCAGCATGGTGCTCCGGATATGAATGTAGGTTAGATCTAGCTGTACCATCTCCTCGAAGCCGACACTATTTCTGGCATTAACTTGCCAGTAGCCGGTGCAGCCAGGGGTTACAGTAAGACGTTGCTTGTCATATTCCGAATATTGCGCTACTTCGTCCGGAAGTGGGGGTCTGGGACCCACCAGACTCATATTCCCAACCAATACATTCCACAACTGTGGAAGCTCATCTATACTACTCTTGCGCAGAAACCTACCAGTCTGTGTAATGCGTGGGTCATTCTTGATCTTGAACATCGCACCACTAACCTCGTTATAGGCCATCAAGTTCTCCTTTAGCTCTTCGGCATTGGATACCATAGAGCGGAACTTATACATGGGGAACTGTTTTTCATCTTTGCCTACACGATTCTGCCGGAAGAATACTTTCCCTTTCGGATCCTCCAGCTTGATTAGGATGGCCACTACAACAAACAGAGGCAGCAGCACGAGAAGTCCAAGAGCGGAGAAAAAGATATCGATCATCCGTTTCATAAACAGATAAGAATCTGCTTCTCTCGTTCCTTCTTTGGCGTGCAGCATGTAAAGTTTCGGCAGGACGTACTCGTAATCTTCCGGCAGTTTTTGCATGCTCAACTCTCCTTTTTCCTAATTATTATATTTACGGTGCATTTTTTTAACCGATTGTGGGTTGTCCTGCTTTGCTTAACCATTCTGCCATTGCATCCATGAGGGGATAACGCAAATCCTCGTTTTGCAAAGCGAATTCCAATGTTGTCAAAATATAACCGAGGCGTTCACCAACATCGTATCTCGTACCCTCAAAGTTATAAGCATATACGCGTTCGCTTTGATTCAGCTTCTGGATGGCATCTGTCAGTTGGATCTCGCCTCCGGCACCTTTTTCCTGCATTTCTAAATATTTAAAAATCTTAGGTGTGAACACGTAACGTCCCATAATAGCCAAGTTGGAAGGTGCTGTTCCGAGCGGTGGTTTCTCGACAAAATTGTTAACGCGGTATAATCGCCCGTCCTGCTGATCCGGCTCAATAATGCCGTAACGGTTGGTAAATTCATCTGGAATCACCTGTACACCGATTACTGAATTCTGAGTTTCTTCATATTGATCCATCAACTGCTTCAGGCAAGGTATTTGTCCTGTTACGATGTCATCACCTAACATAACGCCAAAGGGTTCGTCACCGATAAACTTTCTTGCGCACCATACAGCGTGGCCTAAACCTTTAGGTTCTTTTTGGCGTATATAGTGAATTTCCACCTTGGAAGAACGTTGAACTTCTTTAAGTAGTTCCAACTTCCCATCTTCCAGCAGGCGAGACTCCAATTCAAATGCATTATCAAAATGATCTTCAATCGCTCTTTTCCCTTTGCCGGTAACAATGATGATATCTTCAATACCGGAAGCAATGGCTTCCTCTACAATGTATTGAATGGTAGGTTTGTTGATGATCGGTAGCATTTCCTTAGGCATCGCTTTCGTCGCAGGAAGAAAGCGAGTTCCTAGCCCTGCTGCGGGGATGATTACTTTTTTCACCTTTTTCATCACGCTTACCTCCTAAAAGTTTTGTGAGCCTGCACTGAGCAATAGTTATTTGGTTTGGTTCATGGCGATACCGAGAATTTTGGAACCCGTCTGCTCCAGCAAACTTTTCACCTTACGAAGAGATTCCCGCTTGGATTTGCCTTGCCTTGCCACAAGGATTACGCCATCCACCAGAGGAGCTAAGATTCGTGCATCACTGTACTCAATCGCAGGTGGAGAGTCGAGCAAGACAAGATCATAAGAGGCTCTAAGCTCATTCAACAAAATAGTCATTTTTGCGTTGCCCAGCAAATCCGGTGGACTGACATGGGATCTGCCAGCAGGGATAACAGACAGGTTAGCTAGGGTTCCAAGAACTGAAATCTTATCTGATTCCTCTTGACCGCTTAAGTAAGCTGCTAGTCCTTCACTGCCTTCAATACCAAAGACTGTATGCAACCCTGGATGCCTCAGATTACAATCAACAACGGCTACTTTCTTGCCATCTTGTACAAAAGAAACCGCAAGATTGGATAGCATCGTTGTCTTGCCTTCCCCGCCCTCAGCTGAAGTGAAGAGCAACACCTTGCCTCCAGTCCCTTGCATTACCGCGAGCTGGCGGATATAGGTGCGCAGCGAGCGAAACGACTCCGATATGTGTGAAGAAGGATTGATATCAGTAATGAGACTATTATTCAGCCGTAACATAAGCACCCTCCCCTACTCTTGCTTTAGAAGCTGCTGCCTTACCTAAATCGCGTTTGCGAATCGTAGCGATCGTAGCAATGACCGGAAGACCGAGGTCAAATTCCGCTTCTTTCTCGGAACGGAGCGTACCGTTGAGTGTTTCCATCAACAGAATGATTCCTAATGCTGCCATAAGCGATACTACAAAGCTGATGATAATATTCATCATAAAGCCACTATTGACAGGCCCTCGAACATCAGCCGGATCAGCGGGTGTCAGCAATGTTACATTATCTACGCTCATCAGTGACGGTAAGCTACGAATGAACGTCTGCGAAACTGCGTTTATAATTTCGGCAGCCTTGGTGTAGCTTTCATCTTGAACACTCAAGTTAATGACCTGACTTTTCTCTGTAGATTTAATCTGCAGCTTGCCAGCCAATTGTCCTTCTGATAGATTGAATTCCGGGTGAGCCGCTGCTACACTCTTCATAATAGTAGGCGATTTGAGAATGTCCTTGTAGCTCTCAATGAGATTGAGGCTGAAGTTCAAATTATTAAGGTTATTACTCTCAGGCACATTTGCAATGTTGTTGACCAGCAGCTGTCCGGAGGCGGAGTAGATAGGTACAACAAAGTTTTTGCTGACATAGTAGGTAGTAGCACATGAGATTAATACAAACACCATGATCAACCATAACTTTTTCTTAATCAGGTTAATGTAATCCAAAATCGTCCTTTCCACAGTAACCCTCCTTCCGCGTAAACTTCATTCTGAAAGCATTCATGAAAGTTTCAACTATCTTGCTTTTTATTCTACCAAGCCCTACCGTTTGCCACATGGCTCCTACCATCCCTTTCCTCTTCACTTTGGAGTGAGTAGCTTTACCCCTTTAGAGTGGGGTGAGGGTATACTTTAGTACCATTGACAAGGAACTTAAAGGAACGCACAAAAAAACACGGACATTTGTCCGTGCTCAGTTACCAGTACCTCTTATGAGTACGTATTATTCAAAAGACATTTCGTATTTGGTGATTCCTACCGCATTTGCATACAGAGCCGCCTGTGTACGGTCTGCAACCTGAAGCTTCGCCAAAATCTGGCTGACATGCTTCTTTACGGTGAATTCGCTGATAAAGAGGCGCGAGGCAATATCGCGGTTGCAAGCACCTTGTCCCAGCTCAATCAGTACTTCCTTCTCTTTCGGGGTCAGTTCATCAGTAGGACTGTTGCCGCTCATCCGCATTTTGTCTTCCATCAATCCGGGATCATAGTACTTGCGTCCCTTATATACTAATTGAATAGCAAACAGCAGTTCCTCGGGCAGTGCTTCTTTCAGCACATATCCATCGACCAGTACTTCTTCCGCCTTCAGGAAGTCTTCCCGACTCGCTGAAGAAGTTAGTAGAATGAACTTGCTGACTACCCCGCGCGCACGCGCAGCTTTAATTACATCCAGCCCCGACTCATCAGCAAGCTTCAGATCAATCAGCACAAGATCCGGTTGCGTCTCCTCAATTACCAGAAGCGCTTCTTGGCCATTCGTGGCTTCACCAGCAAACTGTAGATTGGGTTGCATCAAAATGACAGCTGCCAATCCTCTTCTCACTAAAGGGTGATCATCTACAATGACGATTTTCACTTTAATCGACCTCCTGCCTAAAGTTTATGCTTTCTTTAATTCAGCCACACCGACAGGGATTGAAATTAAAATTCTTGTGCCCGTATTCTCATTACTGGACAATTGAAAGTCACCACCGAACGATTGTGTTAAATATTGCATATTCTTCATCCCGAGTCCGCTGGTATTATCTTCAGATTCGGTCCCTAACAGATCCGTATCGAAGCCAACTCCATCGTCGCTTATCGATAGCCTGATCCAATTTGGCTTTAGTGACAGTTCAACCTCAACACGACTGGCAGCGCCATGACGAATGGCATTGCCCGTTGCCTCGGATATAATCCGGAAGAGTGCCTTATGATATGGATAAGGGAGACTGAAATCATCACCCGTTATTTTAAGCTCGATTTCCACGTCGTTTAATCTGGATAAGCTTTTTAGATGTGATCTTACCATACCGATCCATGTAGGACCACCGCTCTTCTTGGAACTAAGACTGTAAATGGTAATCCGCAATTCTTTGGCAACCTTGGTCGCTGAATCATGAATAAGCTCAATTTGTTCTTCCAGAAGAGCTTCCTCCATCTTTCTCCAGGTCTGCTTCAGAGAATGCGTGGCGTACACAATGCCGAAAAGACTCTGGGACACACTATCATGCATTTCATCTGCAATCCGATTCTGCTCGTTGGTGATGATCAACCGATTCTCAATCACGCCAAGTTCATGGCGTTCAAGAATAATTGCACTCAGCTCAGACAGAAACATCAATTGTTGAATATACCATCTGCGGCCTTCCAATCCCTCGGAGGATTCCAGTTTAACTCCAATCATACCTACGAAGCGGGTACTCATCCGTACAGGCATAAACAGAAAGTCTCCGAGTCCTGGTAAGCTTTTGAATACTGGCTCTCGCTGCAATCGCCATTCATGCTCATGCTTCTCCAGTTCTGAAAAAAGAAAACGTTCCTCTTCCTGTGGCCAGCCCGTTTGCTGGCTCTGCGGAGCAGGCTCCCCACTTTTTTTGGCGAACCAGAACAATGCTCTATCCAGTTTCGTAAGTTTCACCACATAATCTGTAATCACTTGGCCAATGTTCATGAAATCATGTTGACTAGAGGTTTCCACAATGTGATAAAGCGACTTGATGTGCTCCATCGTTTCATTTGTGCGGGCATTCGCTTCCTCACGTTGGCGCTTCATACGATTAACCATTTGCATTATTATAACCGCAAGTACCAGGGCTAGAAACAGGTTTCCATTCTCCAGTATTGCTTCTGAAAAAGATTTATTCGCGGAATTCAGGAAAAGGTAACAAAACGCGACAATTATGCCGATATAGCTTAGGAGAAGACTCCATCCGAAATAAAATGATAATGATCCTGCAGCAATTAGAACAGGATTTAGTACATAGAGCCTAAAAGAACTGTCATATCCACCAGTAAATAACGTGAGCATAATGATTCCGGCCATTTCTAAGCTTACAGCAAGCATTAGGACCCGCGGTCTGTTTCTTAATGTCCGGTAACTAAACGTGAATAGTTGGGCAAGTAAGAATAATAGCACGACGATTAAGGATTTATATATGACAGAAGGCCCCGTCCTATCCAGGAGATACATCAACGATGTGAGGGACAAAGAAAAGCATCTGTAAAAAGCAATCATTTTGTCTTCTGCAGTTGATTTGATTTTCATCCCACCACCCTATTCTCCAGTTTTGTGGAAAATGCGAGCCCATATAGTGCTGTGTTAAAAGCATCATACATGAGAAAAATCACAATAACAAGTTGAGTTTTTTCATGCGAACGTTTACATTGCAAATATTTAGTGCATTTTTTTGCTTATTTTTCATTGATTATTTCATAAATATCCATATATTCAAATTAATACGACTTCAATTTTCTCCTTCTTTACAAAAATAGCCTATCCACTCTGTGGACAGGCTATTTTTGTAATTATATCAACGATTTCTCTAAGCGATTACGTATGGTTTGCTGATCTATGTCTAACTCTGAGGAATAGCCAATTGCGGTTGTGCCAAATCACAGATACAAATCTGATAGCGTTGTTCCCCCACAATATGATAGCCGGTGGAAAGGATGCGAAGTGAATGGTCCCCTGCATCCACCTTGTGGAGTGTGCGACAACTGATGCAGTAGAATTCTCTCATGAGTTCATCTCCAACATAGCCCGTTAATTCTGTTAATATTAACTAAATAATATCACTTTTTACTAAAAATCGTCAACATAAATCCTCAAATTACGACAACATACGATATCAATCGACTGTGCATGTCACCACTTATACATTACTCCGGCATAATTGAGGTGAAATGCCCATGTACTTCTTAAATAATCGTGAGAAATAGAACGAATCGCTATAGTGTAGCATGCCGGAAATCTCTTTAACTTGCAGCGAAGAATTCAGCAATAGGTGCTTCGCCTCAGCCATTTTTAGGCGGTGAATATATTCATACAAGGGATAGCCGCTACTGTGTCTTACCTGACGACGAAGCGTTGACATGGAAATGTGATGTTTGGCAGCAATCTGCTGCACATCCAGTTCACCATACACGCAGGAATTCAAATCCGCTCGAAGCTCTGGCATAAGATCCACCTGTGAAGACCGGCTATTCTTTTTAATAATCACCGAACATTCCAGCAGCATTCCTTCCAGCAGTACGACCGCCCGATCAGCATCTACGGGAATACCACCGTCCATTCGCTTCAGAACTTCTTCGAAAGTAGACAGTAGTTCCTGAGTAGCATCACTCTGAAATACAATTCCCCCGACAATTAGACCAGATTCAAGCCATTCGGAAACACGTGTTCCGCTAAAATTAATATAATACTCATCCCAGCTACCACCAGGTGGCGGTCCATAGCTGTAGCTATGTCCTGGACGGAAGAAAAACAAGCTGCCCTCATCTACCTGCTGCACTTTACCGCCATTCTCCGTATAAGAACCATTTCCAGAAACTATGTATACAACAGCCCACTGTTCAAAAAACACGTCTGAACGAAATAATGTTCTTCCAGGTAAATGACCCGCCTGTCCAATCCGGATAGCCTTTAGCTTCAACCTGGAGGATTCAACCTTGGGGTCAATAATTCGTATCGGATACGGGCTGACCATATAATCCATGACCTTGGGCATGGTAAACATTCCTTCCTCAAATTCATAGTGATATTGTTATGGATAAAGATGATCCTAATTCTATATGACCAAAGGTGGCTACTCTATGACCAACCATTCCCTATTACTTCTTCCTAATCCGCGTGAACTTACTTTGTCTGAGGGATTCTTTCATATCCCTGCAACCGGAAGCATTGTGCTGGCCAATGCCACAGATCGTAATGCCATGCCTGCTGCCCGTAAGCTCCAGCAGGTAATCTCACAGGTTCTACAACTGAGCCTGCCTTTATCCATCGGGACTCGTTCAGCGGTCCTGTCTGTTTGTAACTTTAGTTATAACCCTGAACTGCCCGCACAAGGCTATGAAATCCTTGTTGAAGAAAGCGGTATTTCGGTATTCTATAGTTCTCCTGAGGCAGCCTTTTATGCAGTAGCAACATTGAAGCAGCTAGTGGAACAGTCCGGTAGAACTATTCCAAAACTGCATATCCGGGACGAACCAGACTTTGGAGCCAGAGGTGTGATGATCGATATCAGCCGGAACAAAATACCGAAGCAAGAAACGCTGTACCGGATCGTTGATCTTATGGCCGATTTGAAGATGAATCAACTGCAGCTATATATAGAAGGTTCTCCATTTGCCTATGAGTCTTTCCCACAGGTTTCAGAGCTTGAAACACCGATCACGGGTGAGGAAATTTTGCTGCTGGATGCTTACTGTCGAGAACGTTATATTGAACTGGTTCCTAACCAGAATAGCTTCGGACATATGGAAGACTGGCTTTCCCGACCTGAATTCAATCAACTGGCGGAGATCCCTGAAGGCTTCATGTTGCCCGAGGAAATGTATGCTGCTGACTTCTATCCAGAAGGATTATTTATGCGGGCCGGAACCTTTCATACAGAAGATCCTGCCGTAGTCAGTCTCTTGGGTAAAATGTATGATGATCTGCTGCCGTACTTCAGCTCTAATCAGTTCAATGTAGGCTGCGATGAAACGTATGAACTGGGACTCGGCAAAAGCAAAGCACTTGCCGAAACACAAGGCAAGGGCCGTCTTTATTTATCTTTTCTGCAGAAAATACATGAACTGGTGGTCAGTCGCGGTAAAACGATGCAGTTCTGGGGCGATATCATTATCCAATACCCAGAGCTGATTGCTGAACTTCCCAAAAATATTATTGCCATGGAATGGGGCTATACTGCCGAGCATCCCTTTGAGGCAGATACTAAAAAATTCCGTGACGCTGAAATTCCGTTCTATGTCTGCCCTGGGACCAACTCTTGGAACTCCCTTACGGGACGCAGCGACAACATGCTGGCCAATCTGCGCAGCGCAGCTATTCACGGTAGAAATAATGGTGCCATTGGTTATCTGATCACGGACTGGGGTGATTTTGGTCACTGGCAACATCTTCCGGTCAGTTATGCCGGATTCGTATACGGTGCCGCAGTTGCGTGGAGTGTAGATACCAATCAGCAAGCTGATGTCACAGGCTACTTGAATAGATCGGTTTTCCAAGACCAATCCGAGAACATCGGCCAGCTCCTACTGGATCTCGGAAACTATTATAAGCTCGAATCCCCTATTATTCGTTCAAACGATACAGAAATGTCCATGCTGCTGCGATGTAATCTGGACAATGTACTTATGGTTGAGCAACTTACAGAAGAACATTTCGAGCGCTTGGAAGTATATATCAAACAGATTGATGGTCGACTGGATGGACTCTCTCTGAAATGCGATGATGCCGAGCTTGTTCTGAAGGAGCTGAAGAACGGTATCCATTTCGTGAAGCATGCGATACAGCTAGGCAGAATCAAACGAATGTTGGCTTCAGAACCTCAACTCATTGATCCACTGTTCATCACAGAGCAGATTAAGGATCTCGACTTACTCCTTCATCAATATCGACAGCTCTGGACTGAACGCAACCGGCTCGGCGGTCTGGAGCAAAGCACCTCAAAGTTAATTCGACTACGCAGCCAGTACGAGAATTTGACAGCTATTCTTTCCGGTTCAGCTAAGAAATAATTCCACGTGGTTACGGCTTGGTAAGTCGGGAAAAGGTAAGAATTCCGACTTACCAAGCCGTTTTTTTTAAATATAAGAATTTATATGTTTCACGCGATAACTTATCCTTATATTTCTCGAAGAAACGGGTGCCGCCTCTTTCAGAGGACGGCAAAGCCGTTTCTTCTTGTTTACAACGCTTCATTATAATAGATACGTCACTATTTACCCTTTGACCAAGGCTGGCTTTCCGAAATGATCACCTCGCCTGTATTCACCGACTGCTCCAGCAGCAGTGCCAAATATTGATCCTGACTGCCTTCCGCCAGACTATAAAAAGAAGGTCCTCCCTGAACATGTTGTCCCATTCGGAGCAGACTTTCTGCGATCGCAATCTCATCTTCACTTAATCGAGCCGGAGTAAACGGATTGCGGTATAACCACTCTCCATCCCCCATAATACCCTTAAGATAAAACCCCTCCAGATTACCGCCATGTCCGGCATCCACCCGACGCAATGTACTATACAAAGGCGTATCATAGCTCTGTAGCCAAGATATCTCATTACCTATGATTTCACCACGATCCCCTCGTACCAGAATACGGTTTCCACGAATCCATGAGAAATACTGATCACCAACAAAATCAAACAATCCCAGCTTATCTCCAAAATCAAAAGTAGCAATTATCTGTTCAGATTGAACCCTTCTTTCTAAAGTTGGTGGTCCGCTGCGCTGCGGTCCGTTCACTATAGGCGACTGAAATTTCTGACCGCGAATCGTGACGTTTTGGTATCCAATACCGAGCAGTTGTCGCATCAGGCTGATTCCATGATACCCATGGGCTGCGGATACTTGGGCTTGGCTGATTTCTCCAAGTACTCCGGAGCGGGCTAGCCTTATTCTAGCGGCATGCATGGGCTGAAACAAATATTGCTCGGCAATCTGTACAATTGCGGAAGTGCTAATTTGGTTCCATAGCTCAGTCAATTGCTCCAGATCCTCCGCAGGAGGAGTCTCCGCTAATACTGGAATTCCGGCACGGCAAAGTTTGATAATATAGTCCTTGCTTACTTCGCGCTTCAGACTCACAACAGCAAAGGAGTATCCTCCAGCTGCAATGAACTCCTCAAGCGTGCTGTAGACTGCTACTCCCCAAGTCTTTCTTAAGCTTTCAGCTTTATCCGTATTTCTAACGTACATGGCGGCAACGGCAAATTGTTCCGGAAGCGCTTTGGCAATCCGCAAATAAAATTCCGCTCTCCAGCCTCCGCCAAGCAATCCAAAGACGATTTTCTCCATCCCATTCATCCCTTCTGCAACTAACGCAACTCTTCTTCTTCTATTTATTAAACATCCTCAAACTTTATATTGAAATGAATTTTTGAGAGGATTATAATCAGGACGAACAAGCCACATTTTTCCATAAATTCATTAATTATGACAGGAGATACGCCTATGGATTGGCTTTATGATTATGAGGAAGAGCTTCGCTTGGTGTTTCAAGAAAGTAGATCTATCATCTCCAAATTTCCTGAACCCTTAAATTCTCAAGGCATATCCTATCTTGATCATTTTAACGTATTTACAACAGGAAGCCATAAAAACTACATATGCTACTTGCTACCTTTTTGGTTTCAGAAAGGATATAATCTTTCCCCTGATGATACTTACAAATTGTCGATGGGCAACGTATTCTTTATGCTGTATTTCTTTATTCAGGATGATCTAATGGACAGCACGGATTCCGCTCATGCCAAGCTACCACTGGCCAACCTGCTTTATATTGAGTTTCTGAATATTTACAGATCCTACTTTGCGCCCAATTCATCATTCTGGTCCTCCTTCAACCACTATATCTCACAATGGGCAGACAGTGTAAGCCATGAAAGAGAACGAGACTACTTTCTAAACGACAGAGTCAAAATCGCCCACAAAGCCAGTCCGCTCAAATTATCGAGCACCGGCATCCTGCTTCTCTCAGGTAGTGATTCTTTGGTTGCTCAATCTGAAGACCTAATCGATGATGTACTGCTTACTTTGCAAATGCTTGACGATTACGAGGATTGGGAACAGGATCTGGCTGAGAATAATTATAATTGCCTGTTGTCACTCACCCGCAGCCACCTTTCAGACGACCGTAAGACACTTACTGAGGGAGAAGTCAAAGATTTCATCTTTACGACTAGCGGTTTGAATACTTATGCCAAGATCGCAGAGGCGACTCATAACAAGCTCGCTGTTTATGAAATAGATGCTCCACAGCTAATTTCCTTCCATCAAGTGCTGGTTAGAAATTTGCAGCATATCTCAGCAGCGATCGAAGCGGAGAAGCAGATTCTTCAAAATGGCGGCCTCTATTATTGGTTATCAAAAAATATCAAAAAATGATAGAAATAGAAATAACCACATGCTATACTCATGAGGAAAATATAACCATTTGGGAAGGGTGATTATTGTGTCAGAAGCAATTCTTAGAAATCAAGTAATCCAGAAAGCATGGGAAGATCCGATTTTTAAGCAAAAACTACTCACAGATCCGAAATTAGCCCTCAAAGAAGCGTTAGGTGTTATCATTCCCGACAGTGTTACCTTGAAAGCTGTAGAAGAGGGTTCTGATGCATTCTATCTCGTGATTCCTCCAAGTCCATCCTCAGGCGTAATGAAGACCGATCTTACAACACTCGGTTCTTGGTAAGACACCTGGTTAAACTTCTTAAGGAGTGGGAACTTCCAGATCTCCTGCCAATGGCAGCATAGTGATGGATTCTGTCCCCACTCCTTTTTTGCTTATAAAATGTATGTCCCCCTGCATCGCCTCAATGATTCGGAAGGTTACCATCAAACCTAATCCCGTTCCTTTAGTCTTGTTGGAGAAATACGGCTCACCCAACCGGATCAGAACTTCCGGACTCATGCCTTCTCCATTATCCTTAATATGAATGAACACTTTATCCGCTTTACTATATACGGTCAGCTGAATAGTCCCTTCATCCCCAAGCGCTTCAATGCTGTTCTTGATGATATTAATGAATGCCTGTTTAAATTTCGAAGAATTCCCTCGCACCCATAAATGATCTGCCACATCCAATATCAACTTGCCACCGTTCATATGACAGAGCGGCAGTAATATACTCTCAATATGCTTAAATTCATCGTAGAGGTTAAGCGTGGAGATCTGCTCGAATTCCGGCTTGGCAAAGGTCAGGAAATCTGTAATAATGCTCGATGCACGGTCCAGCTCACTTAAGGCCATTGTGAGATATCTTTTCTCATCACCGCTGGATTTCTCACTAAGCAACTGTAAGAACCCCCGTGTTACCTGCAACGGATTACGTACTTCATGAGCAACCGATGCAGCCAGCTCGCTTATAATCTCCATTTTTTCCGAACGCTGCAATTCATTATTGAACAGCTCCAGCTCACTGGAGTATTTGACAACCTGCTGATGATTCTGAGCCAGCCTCCGTCCAAGAATTACAATTAAGGAAATAATAAAAACTACGAGTGCCCACTTCCACAGGAATAAATCATAATTACCCTTCCGGATATAATACCAGAGCAATTCGCTCACACCCGTAAGGGCAGCTGTTCCGAATCCAATAGCAAAAATGATCGCATCCTTATTCCCTCTGAACGAGTAAATGATTACGCAGGCGATCAGCAGTATGAACTGGAAGATCAGAATGAATCCGATAATCGTTGTAGATATAAAATAATAAAATTCAACATAACGGTTGCCTGAAAGGGAATTGAGAATAAGACAAAGCAAACAGAACGAGGAATAGACAACCTGAAATTTACGAAACCGCCGGATGATCCCAAACTTGCCGCCACCAAATATTTTTTCGAACAAGAAGGTAAGTGCAGGCAACAAGGATAATAATGCCACATCCAACAGCACAATACTGATCGGACCCAGATAGCTGTAAAAGGTATATACAAAAGGGGAATAAGTAATAGAAAGGATACCCGTGGAGGCAATGACGATCGCCAGGGAAACTGCATTAGCGAAGGACTCCTTATTCAGATAGAAAGCACACACAAACAACACTAATGCTACAAAGAAAAAGGCGCTGCCCAAAATAACGTCTACAAGTCCATTTTTAATATAAGCATTGATTAAGACATTATGCTCTCCGATAACCAATTTATCCTTGATTCCGATTCGATCCTGTAGTGTCTCCGTCCATATGTATAAGGTTTTGCCGCTATCTTTAGGACTGAGGGGCATAAGCAAAGAATAGTTATCCTTTATGTAACTGCGACTCCCCTCGAAAATAAGCTTTTTCTCTACATACACCTTTACATGCAGCGCATATAAAGTATCAATATATATAGATGGGGATGCATAGTTCAGCGCAGGTAAGGTTAATCTGGTCCAGGCAGCCGAAACGCCAGAAGGTAACTCCGGTGCTCCCTGAAGGGAATCAACATTCATCCACCCTTGCTGATCCTGATACTGATCCCACTTCATTTGCCATTTTGTAATTTCATCTGAGGGGGACTGACTCGCCGCTGCTGTTATGAGAGACCCGAATGCCGTGAAGAGTAGAAAGAGCAATGCGGTTATATGAAGTATTTTGGCTATCAAGCGCATATGTAACACCTCAGAAGAAAGTTTGTTATACCTATTTCGCTTAGAATTCGGCCATTCCTTCAAAAAAACGGAACTAGCAAAAATAATTTCTATTTCCTTACAGTAACCGGTAAATTAACGACAACTTTGGTACCCTCGCCTTTTTCACTCTTAAACTGAATGGAGCCGTCCATGGCCTCAATGATGCGAAAGGTTACCATAAGTCCAAGACCCGTTCCTTTAGTCTTATTGGAGTAATAGGGCTCTCCCAGCCGCGCCAACTCACTACTATTCATACCTTCTCCGTTATCATGCACACTGATGATGATCTCATCTTCCGATTTCCAAGCTGTAACCGTAATGAGCCCCTCTTCCTGCAAGGATTCTATACTGTTCTTGATAATGTTAATAAAGGCTTGCTTAAATTTGGCAGAGCTACCTAGCACCTGAAGGCCCCTCTCTACCTTAAGCTCTATTGCTCCACCCTGCAGATTAGCCAACGGAACCAGAATACCAGCCACATGCTTCAGTTCTTCATCAACTTCGAGCAGATCAACCGTCTCGAGTCCCGGCTTGGCAAAGGTGAGGAAATCTGTAATGATCAGTGAAGCGCGGTCCAACTCTGACATTGCCATTTGCAGATATTCCTTCTCCTTCTTACTGGATCTTTCCCCAAGAATCTGTAGAAAACCACGTGTGACTTGCAGAGGATTGCGTACTTCATGAGCTACAGAAGCGGCCAGCTCGCTAATGATCTCCATTTTCTCCGAACGCTGCAAATTATCATTAAATCGCTCCAAATCACGCGAATATTCGATGACCTGCTCATGATTCCTCGCGAACCTCCGGCCCAGAATGACAATTAATGAGACCACAAATATCACCATGCCCCATTTCCACCAGTAGAAGTGATATTCTCCGGAAGACATATAATACAAGACCAGTTCAAAGAGAGAGAGAATGGTAAATACAGAGAACCCAATGGAGAAAATAATGGCATCCGTATTGCCAGAATAGGCATATATGATCGTCAAGACCAGCAGGAAAATAAGCTGCAGACTTATTAAGACACCAATTCCAGTAACTGACATGAATTTATAGAAATCTGCAAGTTGGTAAGACACAAGTACATTAAGCATAGCCAGACATACACAAAATACCGAATAGCCCATCTGAAATTTGCGGACACGGGTGACTATGCTATTCTTGCCGGGACCAAATATTTTTTCGAAATAGAATGTGAATGCTGGCAGCAGAATAAACAAAGCTAAATCAAAAATCAACTCGATTACTCTGCCATGGTTGCTTAGAATAAGCGGTAGAAAAGGAGAATAGGTAACCACCATAACGCCAAAGGATAAAATAACGAGCACCAGCAGCAAGCCGCTTGAAAAGAGCTCTCTTTTGAGAAACAGTGAGCATACTAAAAGCACGATAGCCATAAAAATTAATGTTGCCCCAATGATAAGGTCCATTAAATCTTGCTTCACATAAAAAGCAAGCAGCTCTCCATAGCTGCCCACCCGAATTCCGCCCTCTATGCCAAACTCTTTACCGCCACTACTGCTCCACAGATAGATCTGCCCTCCACTAGCATCTTCCGGTAAGGGTATTAGAACTTTGCTGCCATTATAATTACTTTGTCCTTGCGAGTCATAGATTAAACTATGATTTAGAAAGGCCTTAATATTATTTCCATAGACTTTATTAATTAGGAATGCAGAATTCTCTGTATAATAGGGTAAAGAAAAACGCTGCCAAGCTGCAGTTATTCCTTCTGGTACAATCTGATTACTCCCAATTGCTATTACTTTAACCCAATCCGCTTCGGATATTGCCGCAGAATCTTCGGTAGTAGGTACGTCACCTGTACTTGCCCATTTCAGTTCCCAACTAGCCAAGACAGTCTCCGAGTGTCCGCTAAACTCCATGGCAATTCCGATGAATAATATAGCAGTCAGCAGCAAAAGAACTAACATCGCAGCCGCTGTCTTTTGTAAGGGCAACTTCATCCTGGCACCTCAGTAAGTCGTTAGTTGTATTTATGTGGTTCATTTGATTCTTATTTTCGACAGTCTTCGCACTTATACCTGCCACTACTCCGCAAAACAGCTCGAAATAAGACGTATAATTTGAAATGTAAAGGGGTTAATACAGCACCTGAATGAATATATTAAGCACAGGACTGTATCCGTGAGAAGATTCGCTATCTCATGAGAGGGTAAATTATTATTATAGGGATTTAATGAGCATGACTAAAAAGGAGATGAACGGCTATGGGCAACGAATTCAATAAGACTGAAGCCGATTTTGCATACGAGCGTTACACAAAGTTGGGAGATATTCCGCCGGAACAAGATATTCCTGTGGATGATTTACGTCCTGTAAGCTCCCTCGAGTCATCACTGACAAGCCATGAGCCCGTTGGAGCTACCCCGGTTGATTTCGATGGTATCGTTGATGATGGCTCCGATCCCGTTCTGGTAGGCGATAAATATCTGGCCGCTGATATTGGTCTAAACGTTCCGGATTCCGGACTTGGCCGGCGGGCTGACCGCGAGGAAAGCATCCTTGCTTCTCCAGCACCGGAGCGGGACGAGTTGCTGGAGTCCGATGCGGCGCTCGCAGCGGAGACCGCTGGATTAAGCGAAGGCCTTATTGATTATGACGAAGAGCCTCCCCTAGATGAGGATGAAGACCTTCCGCTAGAGGATATTCCTGATGCTGACGACATTGATCCAGAATCGGCAGTTGATCCTGCGTCCCCACCGACAGATGTGATGCCTGGAATCGACGTATTAAACGGCTCCCAGGGTGAAGAGGATTAATCGTGGATTAGGAATGGCCCTTCTCCATTGATATTCAAAAAGCAGTCAGTCTCCGGTTATGGAGGCTGACTGCTTTCTGTTGTCTATGACCTATTGCCCAACTGCACGCACAGCTACAATTTGAGCATCCAGCTTACGGGACTTAACCAATAGCGCTGCCACAAGCAGCAGCCCCCCATTGAGAATAAACACCCAGCGTATCGGAATCAAACCGCCGAGCAAACCGCCAATAATCGGTCCGGCCATCGTTGCCAGTTGGGTTGCCGCTTGATTAAGACCAAAGGCCCGACCTCGAAAACTCGGCTCGATAACCTGCACAATCATCGCATTTACGGAGGGAAGTACCCCAGCATAGAACAAGCCATAGGCAAACCTCAGCACCGCAAACTCCACATATCCCGAGACAAAAAACTGCAGTATATTCCCGATACCCCCGCCAATGAGCCCAATAAACAAGACACCCCCAAAGCCTTTACGACTTCCTATTCTTCCCCACTGTGGAGCCATAATTACGGTAGCAATGCCCACAGCAGAGAACACGATTCCGGAGCTTAAGGAGGCACTACTTTTGGAAATGCCCATATCCAGCAAATAGATCGGAATCAGTGGCTCTAAAGTCATAACTGAAAAGGTACTTATACCCGCCAGTAAGACCAATGTAATAAATATTCGGTTGCCCCGCGCTTCCCTAATGTCATCACTAACGTGGGATCTAGGAGCAGAACGGTCGAAATTCTCCTCTTTGGCAAAAAAAGTAGCGATCAGTGCCGAGACTAGCACCATAACCGCCGAGAATAAAAAAGCGTTACGGTTACCGGAATAATAGCTGACTACACCGCCGATTAACGGTCCCAAAATGCTGCCCGTTGCTCCCGCTGTAGACATAATACTGAGGGCATAACCCGTCTTGTCCTCAGGGGTGTTGGTAGCTACCATCGCAATGGCAGCCGGAACAAAACCAGCCAGCAGACCCTGAAGCACACGCACGATCAGGAATATGTATGGATCATGCACGAAATAATTGAGCAAATACAAGGCCGCAAGACTAAAGCCGGAACGGATAAGCATCGGTTTACGGCCATATTTATCAGCCAAAGATCCCCAGAAGGGAGAGATCAAGGCACTGGCCAAAAAGGTGATGCCAAAGCTAATACCCGACCAAAGCTCCAGATTATTGGTTATGCCGAGATCATCGGTAAGAAAGATAGAGAGAAATGGAATCGAGATTGTATACGCCATGCTGCAAAAGAAAACGCCTATCCAGAGTACAACCAGATTCCGCTTCCATGAAAAATTCAATATGCACACACCCTTTCTGCTGTTTTCTCGGAAGCACCCCTATTATTCTAAACCTCTTTTGAACATGTGCCAATCCCAAGTAGCTCACCTGACTTTTGCAAGAAGTGGGGCAAAGGAGTTATTATGAATAATGACAATGAGTTCTTCCACGATAAAGGAGAGATTGACTAGTGAAGCTTAGACGAACAAAACACGGCCTATTTCTGATGATGGTCTGTATACTACTGGTAGTTGTGGCGGGTTGCGGGAATAAACCGGACAACAGCAATGCTGCAACAGGGAATGCCGTTACGGCAACAGAAGGACTACCTTCGGCAACGGCTAGCCACCCCATAGTGACTATCGAAATGGATAATGGGAGCATCATTAAGGCTGAGCTTTACCCTGAGGTAGCGCCGAATACGGTGAACAATTTCATCTCATTAATCCAAAAAGGCTTCTATGACGGCACTATTTTTCATAGAGTGATCCCGGGCATGATGATCCAGGGGGGTGATCCTGACGGTACAGGCATGGGCGGTCCGGGTTACAGTATTGCCGGAGAATTCACCAGCAATGGGTTCGTTAATAACGTGCTGCATACGAAGGGAATTCTTTCCATGGCAAGATCTCAGGAAGCCAATACTGCTGGTTCCCAATTCTTTATAATGGCTGACACTTACCCGAGTCTTGATGGAAGCTATGCCGCTTTCGGCAAAGTGACAGAAGGACTTGAGGTTGTTGACAGCATCGTGAATCTTCCGCGTGACAATTCAGATCGACCAAATCAACCGCCAGCGATGAAGAAGGTAACTGTCGATACACTAGGCGTCACTTATCCTGAACCACAAAAGGTACAATAAAGTTCCAGATTTAGAATGATAAAAAATGGCCTATTCAACAACAAAACTCGGCAGCTCTACCGGATCAATTTCCGGATAAGGGCGTGCCGAGTTTTGTATGTAGAGTGCTGATCTCAAAAGGTGATTGAAATCATTACTGGAAATAAGTGTTCTTAGTCTTCCATTGTTCCAGCTTGATAAACACCCAGAATCCGTAAATTCCAAGGGTAATAATCGATAAAAGGAACCATTTGATCCATTGTCCGAATAGGCTTACTGCTGTTCCTTCAAACCGTAACCGCCGGCCTTCCACCACCGTATGCTCTACTTTCCAGCGATAGATCATCACGATCGACCAGGGATAGCATATGCCCAAGGTACAAACCGTCACTAACCAGCCAACCAGACACCAGCCAATGTACTCTAGCAGGGAACCGTCAAAATAGGACTCCCCTCTTCCGTAATTCGTTAAAGACTCCATATTTAGTGCCGACATGGACATTCACCTTTCAAATCAACCTTGGATTTGGTTCTATCTTCCTAATTATCCATGAGATTGTCCACGACATTTCTCACCTTATGGATTAATTCGCACCAAATTCACTTTATCCGCGCAAATTTCTTCTGCTAAGAGCATGATTGCCATTCTGCAGGAAGGTACTACGACTATTCTGGATGGAAGCTATACGTTCCTGTGCGAGGTGATCGGCAGCGGCATAGGAGGGAATGCCACTAGTACTTGAAATCTCCAGCACACGGGTGATGCTATCATAAATCTTCGCTACCTGCTTTAGAGCACGTTCTTTATTATAGCCGTTTAGTTCATCGGCAATATTGATTACCCCGCCCGCATTAATCACATAATCGGGTGCGTAGACAATCCCCATTTGATGCAGAATATCACCATGCCGGGGTTCTTTCAACTGGTTGTTAGCCGCACCAGCGACAACCTTTGCCTTTAGGAGGGGAAGTGAAACATCGTTGATGGTTGCACCGAGTGCACAAGGAGCATAAATATCACAGTTCACCCCCACGATATCAGCGGGATCAACTGCCGTTGCACCAAAAGCCTCTACTGCACGATTTACAGCTTCCTTGTTAATATCCGTTACAATAAGTTGTGCTCCCTCATCATGCAGATATTTGCACAGCGTATACGCTACATTCCCCACACCTTGAACAGCCACGGTCTTGCCTTCCAGCAAATCACTACCAAAGGCCACTTTGGCCGCTGCCTTCATCCCCATGTATACGCCATAAGCCGTAGCTGGAGAAGGATTGCCAGAGGAACCGTAGCTAGGTGAAGTTCCAGTAACATAATCAGTCTCCTGATAAATGATGTTCATGTCCTCTTCGGTGGTGCCTACATCTTCAGCCGTAATATAACGGCCGTTCAAGCCTTGTATGTATCTTCCAAAGGCGCGGAGCATGGCCTCGTTCTTGTCTTTTTTGGGGTCCCCAATAATAACTGTTTTCCCACCGCCCAAGTTCAACCCAGATATAGCATTCTTGTAAGTCATACCTTTCGCCAATCGAAGCGCGTCCACAATGGCTTCCTCTTCGGAAGCATAAGTCCACATCCGTGTTCCACCTAGTGCGGGACCTAGTGTCGTGTCATGAATCGCGATGATCGCCTTTAATCCTGATGCCTTATCCTGACAAAACAATAGTTCCTCATAATCGTCCCGCTCCATTGCTGCAAACAATTCCATTTCTCCAATTCTCCTGTCTCTTATCTATCATTAATGTTATGTTTCATAACAAAGCTAGTATATGCAGACATAATTGTCAACATAATTTGTGCTTTTACTGTGAAAATTTATGTATATTCTATTTGGATTCCACCACAATCTAACCTCTATTGTTAGAAATGTACTGTGGTAATTCGTGCCCATGAGAATTCTCTCCTATATTAAGTTGCACATACAACTATTATAGGAGAGTCTATTTTTGTGTGAGCAGCTTGCAATATTACTTCCCGGCTCATTCCCAATATTGATCCGGCCGATACTCAATCTCCGATTGCACTGACAGTGTTAGCCGCTGGGCGGCTTCATCATAGGTAACCGGATTGTCGCCGACATAATACCAATGCTTAATAATGGGTCCACCTTGCGGTTCCTCGAAGCGGAACACATTCAACTCGGACTTGAGCTCCACTACTGCTGCTCCTTTGTCTGCAGGTACACCATTTATAGTTACCAGCGTAAGCTCACCTGCATGATCAAAGGTATAAGTTAGCCCATCAGTGCTGCTGAGCAGCAAACGTCCGGTTACTGAATGTTTAACCAACACTCTCTCCTGCGCCATTTCTCATCCCTCCTACAAGTTATAGCAAATCAAGGTAAATCAATCAGCATGACATGAGCAGCCTCCGAGGCGACAAGCTTAAGCTCGCTGATCTCGGTAATGCGTACCGAATCACCTGGATGCAGTACTGTATTCCCGTCTACCTCCAGCACCCCTTCGACAAGATATATAAATATGCGTCTTCCGGCCTCCTGCTTAAATACCAGCTCTTGGCTTACGTCCAACCGACCTAGATAAATCGTCATGTCCTGGCCAATATCAACGACCTCTTCTGAACTTTCAGCAGCGACAATCGGCAGCAGTTTCCCATTTAGTTTGGCTGGATCGAACCGGCCTGTGGCATAGGATGGCGCAGTGCCACGTGTTCGGGGCATAAACCATAGTTGCAGCAGACGTACAGGTTCATCTTCAGAAGGGTTATGCTCTGTATGGATCGCCCCCGTACCCGCCGACATTCGTTGAATGCCACCGAAGGTTGTCTCCACTACATTCCCTAAATTATCTTCATGCCGAAGCCTTCCCGATAGAACAATGGAGACTATCTCCATGTCACTATGTGGATGGGCACCAAAACCTCTCCCCGGAAAAATAGTGTCATCGTTGCAGACCCGCATCGGGCCAAAGGCTGTATTATCAGGATCATAGAAATCCCCGAACGAGAAAACATGACTGCCCTTTAGCCAGCCGTGGTCAAAGCGATGTGCGGAGTCAGCGGTATATAATTGAATCATGGAATCCCCTCCTTGTCATAGTCAGAACAGTATAGTTTCATCCAATTAGTAGTCCTAGAAATATTGTAGCAGAAAGCACAAGAAAACAAAAAATCACGCACTTCTCCATATGTTGAATGCAGGACTTTGCTGCAGAGAATGCAGTTCAGCAAAGGCGATATTTTCAGTGAAACTATGCCACTAAAAAGAGCCCCACCGCAATCATCAAATGATCTGGGCAAGGGCTCTGCTTATAAGTTGAAATCTTGGTTACAGTTTCGCCATCGTCTCCGTAAGAATCGGTACGATCTGCGATTTGCGGGAAACCACGCCTTTAAGGATGGCTTTATTGTCGTCAAGCTTCACATTGTAGGCCTGTTCTACTGCTCCAGCATTACGTCCCAGAGCCAGTCCAACCGAATCGTTGTTCAGGATATCTGTAACGACGAACAAGAACAGATCCAAACCCTTTTCCTCAATTATGGACGTAAGTGCAGCTTCCAGTTCGGCTTGCTTGGAGAGTACATCGTTAACGTCCACTGCATTTACTTGCGCGATTTCGACTTTGTATGCGCCCATCTTGAATTCCTTGGCATCAAGAGAAACGAGTTGCGCAATCGTCTTGTCACTAAGATCAGCACCTGCTTTGAGCAAAGCCAATCCGTAGGTTTCAGCGTCTACGCCAGCGATTTCGGCTAGTTCACGTGCTGCAGCTACATCTTCTGGTGTGCAGGTTGGTGATTTGAACAGCAAGGAATCAGAAATGATCGCGGAAAGCATCAGACCAGCGATCTCCTTAGGAATAGCGACTCCGTTTTCTTTATACAACTTGTTAAGGATTGTAGCTGTACAGCCTACGGGCTCAGCACGATAGTACAGGGGATGAGCCGTCTCAAAGTTAGCGATCCGGTGGTGGTCAATAACCTCAACAACACGTACCTGATCAATATCATTCGCGCTTTGTTGGCGTTCATTATGGTCAACCAGAATAACCTGTTTCACTTCAGCGGCTACGTTCTCTACTAGACGTGGAGCTGGCACTCCAAAGTGATCCAGTGCGAATTGTGTTTCACCACTTACTTCTCCCAGACGAACAGGCTCAGCATCCCAGCCCAGTTCTTTCTTAAGTGCAGCATATGCTATTGCCGAACAAATCGTATCCGTATCCGGATTTTTGTGACCAAAGACCAATGTTTTTTCCATTTCCAATCTCCTTACTATGTTTTATGTGAGAATAATATACCATACATTGATAGGGTCTAGCCAGATTGAGGATACACCCACGCTTACAGTTTGTTATATTCACCCTTCAAAGGTTCATTATCCGAGAACAGATCCGGGTTCACTGCCAGCATCCGGCTGAGAAGTTCATTGGTTTCCACCGTGCCGCACACCCTAACCGCTGCATCCCCGAAGCTCCCCTTACGCATTGCACCAGCCTCGCGCAGAACACCGTCTACCTTCCAGAAATGCTGCGACCAGGAAAGACCGCAGTGCCTGCGGGACGGTACAGATAACACAGTTCCGTCAGGAGTAACCGTGTACAGTTGCTCCGGTTCATCTGTCATTCTACCGGGAATATTGACCCATTCCTCGATGCCATGGATGAACGTGTTCCGCCGCAGGTCTACGCCTAGCAGCACGATCTCTGCTTTCCGGTCAAGCAGTTTGCCCCAGACCGAGCCACGGGCACATGGTGTGTCCCATAACTCATCGCCTGCCGTGAATTCTGCTGCATCCGCCCCCAGCGCAGCCACCGAATGTGTCGGATGCCAGGAACGAACGACCCCTCTACGAGCACGGAACAATTCCGGCAAAATACCGACACAGGAAGGAGAATCCTTAACCGAGAAGCGTGGATTATTCGTGTTAATATAAGCCCAGGTATGTGTGGGCAATACCAATAGCCCGTCCCGCATATATTCGACCAAAGCATCCAGAACCGTGTCCGCACCTCCCTGCACTTCACCCATACTTTTTAAAGAAGAATGCACTAGAATCGTCCCTTGCGGGTCAAGCTCCAACTCCTGCAGTTGTTTCAATAAGCTGGCTTTCGTATGCATACACTTCTCTCCCTCACTCCAAACTTAACAAAGCTAATATACCAATCAAAGCAAAAGAATACGATTAAACATCCACTAAAGCGTTTAAACTAGTATATCCGATCCTTAACTTCCGTCCGCCTTTTGAGAATGTTGGGGTCCCTCTTGCAATTTGCAAAGTTTACTATTAAAATTATAGTTACTTAATATTATTCATGATGTTTCACTAGGAGGTACTACACAGATGAGTTTAACAATAAAAGGACTTCACCATGTATCCGCCATTACAGCCAAAGCACCGGAAAATTTCAAATTTTATACGGAAGTACTGGGCTTACGTCTAATCAAAAAAACGGTTAACCAGGACGATATCTCCGTCTATCATTTGTTCTATGGAGACGAGCAGGGTAATCCCGGAACAGAGCTGACCTTCTTTGAAATCCCAAATTCGGGGCACAACCGCGACGGTAATAATAGTATCTCCGCCCTTTCTCTACGTGTACCTAACGATGCCGCGCTTACCTACTGGGAGCAGCGTTTTACGGAATATCATGTAGAGCACGGAGCGATTACGGTGCTAGGAGGCCGACAGACCTTATCCTTCCGCGATTTTGAGGGACAACGTTTCCTGCTGGTATCCGATGAGTTTAATAAGGGTGTCGCAGGTGGCAAGCCTTGGGCAAAAAGTCCGGTTCCTGCTCAGTATGGCATTGTCGGTCTGGGGCCTGCGCATCTAACCGTGGAAACGGCCGATCTAACGGCTGTAATACTTGAAGAACTGCTTGGCTTTCGCCGTAAAAGCACATATCCTTCAACAGTAGCCGGACAACCGGATGTAATTGTATTCGAGACCGGAGAAGGCGGCTCGGGTGCAGAGGTTCATCTGGAGGAACGAAACGATCTGGAGCTGGAACATCTCGGACGGGGCGGTGTGCATCATGTCGCGTTCCGCGTCGATAACGAAGAAGAGCTGAAGCAATGGATCGAACGTGTGGGCACACTACGTTTGCCCAATTCAGGCTTCGTCGACCGTTTCTACTTCCGCTCCCTCTATTTCCGCGAGCCGAATGGCATTTTGTTTGAGCTGGCTACAGATGGACCAGGCTTTGCGACCGATGAGCCTATGGAGCATCTCGGGGAATCACTAGCCCTGCCTCCATTCCTGGAGTCAAAGCGGGAACAAATTGAGGCCTACCTCAAGCCGTTGGATACACACCAATAATCCAGCAATCCTTTGAACGATTGAACGTTGCAATAGCAAAAAGGCAAGTTCCCCATACTGCGGAAACTTGCCTTTTTTCGCTAAATCATCCCGAGCTTTAGCTTTCTGACCATGTAATAGTAAAGTTATTATATCCAGGACGCGCGGTTGAAGCTTTTCCTGTGATCGAGAGTGGACTTGTCCCACTTAGTCTGCCAGTGATTTTAACTGTAGTAGAGGTTATAGTCTGCGTTGAATTGTCCAATTTCTTGATCCGCACATATTCGCTGTAGACAAATCCCATGATATCAAGCGTTTCCTGTGTAGAATAGGTGAAAGCTACCTTTTTCACACCATCGATATCAGTATCCAAGGTTGTGGAAATGACCGCATCCGCAGGTATAGGGAAATCCTGTGGCAGATTAACCGGTCGTGAGTTACTTGAGACGGGGGTTGTTGTGCCGTTTCCCGCTGTTGGAGTCGGAGTTGCAATGGGGATTGCGCTATTCAGTCCGATCCGCACTTTATAATTGGCGGCGTCATACGTAATTGGCACTTTCAAGGCGTTGGCAACCGACTGAACCGGCAAATAGGTAAGCCCCTCATATGTAATCGGAGTTAGTGTCTTGCCGTTACCATCCTTCATCCAATAAGGATTGCCATCTACGACAAGACCGATGCTGTGATTCAAATAGGCCTTGATTTGCTCTAATTTGGCGCCTGCGTACACGCCGGCTGAACCGGTTATGGTCATGCTGGCGACCACGGCTGCGATGAGCCATTTCTTTTTCATTACGATCCGCTCCTCTGTTGTCAGAACTATTGCTTTCTCCTATATATAACACCGAGAGAGGACTTCCAATCTTTTTCTATTTGCAACTTATTCTGGCTACCCTCTAGCGATACTAATCAGCTCCGACAAACTACGTATTTCATATTTCGGCTGGACTCCCAAGTCATTCACTTTACCCAGCGGATTAAACCAACAGGTATCGATACCATAATTAATTCCTCCTTGAATATCCGAGGTCAGAGAGTCGCCCACAATCAGTACCTTTTCCTTATCCGCAATCTTAAGCTTGGCAAAAGCATAATCAAAAATACCCGTCTCCGGCTTCTGGCTGCCCGCTTCCTCAGAGATAATAATCTGTTCAAAGGTGCTGCACAGCGGAGACCCCTGAATTCTGGAGGTCTGCACTTCCTTAATTCCGTTCGTGATAACCGCCAGCCTAAAGTCGGCAAGCTCTTCACAAAGCTCAATAGCCCCTTGAATGAGGAACGTCCCCTCGCCTAAGTATCGCAGATAAGCTGCACTAAACTCCTCTGAATTCAGCCTTAGCTCATTCGCTACAAACAGCCGATTGAAACGCTCCACCCGCAGAGCTGCAGAAGTAGTCCGGCCTTGCTCCAAATCCTTCCAGAGCGCGTGGTTAATCTCCTTGTAGCTGGCGGCATAATCGTCCGCGCCCGTTGGCAAGCCAAATTGGGCAAACGTGTTATATAGAGCATGGCTTTCTGCCATTCCGTAATCAAACAGCGTGTCATCGGCATCGAATAAAATGATTTCGTATTTCATATGTACCTCCATAAATATATTTTTCTAAAATATGACTAGCAATCGACAATTTATCACTTTTTAAGGTAAGTCATGGGCAGATATGTTATTTTAAAGAGAAAACGGCGGTGAACATCATTTTATATTTATTAGCATTTCTGTTGTCGTTTTCCATTGTTTATTTGTTAATACCACCGCTCGGCAGACTGGCTTTCCGCATTGATTTTGTGGACAAACCCCGGCAGGACGTTGAGCGAAAAATACATAGAGAACCTATCCCGCTTACAGCCAGCTACGCTATCTTTATCGGGTTTTTCATTACCTATTTAGTGTTTGCCCGTGACTTTACTATGGAGACCCTAGCTATATTCATCGGTGGTGTGCTGCTACTGACCATTGGGACGGTGGATGACTGGTACAAAACTAAGGGTAAGGATTTCCCCGCGTTGCCCAAAATGATTGTTCAGGTTGCCGCGGCAGTTCTTGTCTATCTGGCCGGAAACGCCTTTACCGGATTCTACAACCCATTCTCTGGGGATTATATCGTTCTGCCAGTTATATTGCAGTTCTTACTGACCATTTTTTGGATTTTTGGCGTGACTACCGTGATCAATTTCTCGGATGGCATGGATGGTCTAGCTGGTGCACTGACCGCTATTTCAGCCGTAACCCTGTTCATTGTTGCCTTGGCTAAAGGACAATCTACTTCCGCTGTTATGGCGATCGCACTCGTAGGCGTTACCCTTGCTTATTTACGTTATAACAAGCCGCCTGCCAAAATCTTCATGGGTGACGCAGGCGCAACCTTTCTCGGCTTCATCCTTGCTGTTATTGCGCTCGATGGTGCCTTCAAGCAGGCGACGGTCCTGTCGATTTTCATCCCGATTCTGGCGATGGGCGTACCGATCTTCGACAATATCTTTGTCGTCTTCAAACGCTTCATCCAAGGGAAGTCCATCTATCAAGCCGACGCTACCCAGGTCCACTACCGCCTGCTTCGGGCAGGACTGAACCAAAAGCAGGTTGTTATCGTGTTGTGCCTCGTGAGTGTCTGCCTATCTTTATCGTCAATCATTCTACTGTTGATCCAAACCTGACGCAACATCTCCAGTAAACTTGTATAACCTCCGGTAGATGTCAACAATATCATTCAGTGGCATGCGTACAAGGCCACTGGAAGACGGTGCTACAAATTCACGCACTCCGTCAACCAGAGGCTCCGCGGCCTCCTCTTGAAATCCCCAATCAACCTTAGATCTCCGGCTGTATTCCGTATAGACGCCTTTGCCTACAAAACAAGCCACTTCCGGCCGAAATTGCTCGAGCTTAGCTCGCAGCAGTTCTCGGCCCTCTTTATATTCTTCACGAGTGATATCCTCCGCCCCACGGGTTGGGCGGGCAACAATGTTCGTGAAGCCCAGTCCGAGCTTCAGCAGCTCTCCATCCTCCGAAGGGTTATATAAACGCGGCGTCAGTCCGGACTGATGCAGTATTCTCCAGAAATGGTTGCGTGGATTCGCATAATGATGTCCTTCCTCTCCAGAACGAGGGCTGGGGTTAAAACCGATAAAGATGATCTGTAATCCGTGATCCAGATGATCGGGTACTTCGTTCATCGCATTCGCCTCCTTTACCAGTTCCACTGACCTCATCAAAATAAAACAAAGGCCATGGACTCTATCATCCATGACCTGATTGTTTAATAAATATACTGCTTCAGCGTCTGCCCTGCAAGCCATATACACGTAACCTAAGGAAGTAAAGCCCTTAACGCAGGTGTCAGATCAGAGTCCTCCAATTGAACATATTCAGTGTTGCCGTTCTTATACTCCATTCGCACAAGAATCATTCCGTTTCTGGCTGCAAAGTCCCGCTCATGCTCCAAGATGGAGGTAATAAAATTCTTGTCTGCAGTCACAGCCGTACGCTTTTCACTGCGGGCAAGCTCCACATGTTTCTCAGGATTGTACAGCTCTTCATATGAAATTCTGCCGTCAAAGTCATCCTTCATAATCTCGGCGGATTTAATTTCTGCAGATGTTGTACGAACCCTATCGGCATAACCTTTTTCGACCAACCAGCTCTCCAGCTCCTGATAGAAGGGTTTCCATTCATAAAAAAGACTACTACGATTTACGTTTTGCTTCTGGTCAGAGTACACTTCTATATAAGCTTGTGGCGTCCTATCGCTTGTTTGTTCTTCAAAAGACATGTTGAGAATTTCCCGCTTCAGAATTTCTTTGAATTCAGCAATTTCGACAGGATTGGAGATGTCTACTACTTTATCTCGATTGCTTAACCTTATTCTGTATGTGTTCTCTTCCAGTTGAAACATTTGATAAGCCTCACTCTTGTAGGCTTCCGTCTCCATCACTGCCTTGAGTTCCGGTTCAAAACCTTTGACGGGGACTAGATACTCCCTCACCAGCTTGCGGCTGTTATTCAGCTGATAAGCCAAAGTAAAGGATTGATAACGGGTATAATTGGCTACAGATTGGGAATTCCTCTCCGGACGTACAGCGGCTAGTGCAAGATGCAGCTTACGAACAGCCTCAATATAATCCTTGTCGCTGGAGAAGGGATCTTGATCTATCGGCAAGTTGGCAAGCGTATCTTGAGAGTAATCCCGCATCCAGTAATTCCCACCTGCAAAGACACCGCTTATTTTATCGTTCGAAGGTACTCTGTTCTCATACCCCGTTAATCCCGATGCTGGGATATAGAGAAGTAGGCTTATCAGCACTGTATACACTGCCCATTCCAACGGAACTCTGCGGGTAAATATTTGCCAGGTTTTACGAAGAATCATTTCTGCAACAACATAGCCAATCAACGCTCCTATCGCATATCCACCAATCACCCAGCCTAACTGCTGCTTACCGGAGGTAAAATAGGTTCCGCAGATCAGCATCGCACAGAACATTACGCCTGCTTTAAAGAGTGGATTGAACGCCGTGAAGGCAATCGCCTGGCCTGCTTTTTCTACATGACGCTTACGATATAGCAGGAAGGACATGATGATAAATACGACAGACAAAGCTCCATAAATCCACACTTCCTTCACACTGAAGGGATTAGCCGCTATGTTCATGATATGCATAAGAGGAGACCATATCTCGGCATTGGAATTAACATTATACACATAAGGATAACCGTATAAATAGACGGATAAATGAGAATTCATTAATAAGATCAGAAAAGCAGGTAGTAACAGGAGAATATACGTGATAATTCCCTGCACAATGGATTGGCCTGTACAAATCCCTACAAACACACTGAAGCAGAATAGAAAAATGGTAAGCAGGCTTACCATTAAACACCAGCTCCAAATATCCGCTCCCTCGTAACTAAACATGTTCCCGCCCCATTGCCGCACGACCGCTGTAACCGCAGCAGTCAGCCAGACTGGAGGCAGTAGTAACAGCAGTCCGCTTAACAGATGGGTGGCAAGCAGATGCTCCCTACGAAAAGGAAGACCGTGCCATAGATCTGATGGTGATTTGCCCTGAAGGTAATATAGCAGGAACAGCCCTGCAGCAACAGGGAACACAACAATAAACAGCGATTGGATGCCATTCCCTATTTGAAATAAATTCTTAATCTCTTGTGGCAATGAACTATGTGTTTCTCTCGTGAACATCTGCACGGGCAACGCAAACAGCAGACCAAGTGCATAGATAATACCGATCCAGCCATGTTGGCGGAGGTTCTGGCGAATGATGCTGCTATTAAAGAATAATCGGCTGGGCGTCATATCCGGCATCCCCCATTTCATAAATAAAGATTTCTTCCAAAGTTAATGGAAGCAGATCGAACACATAAGGCTCATAGACTTCAAAAACCTTAGCAATTCGCTCGGATTCCCCTTTAACAATATACAGATTGACACTGCCCCGGCGCTCCTGATGTAGAACTTGCAGCTTGGCGGATATTGCAGCCTCATGCCGTTCATCCCGGAAGGCCACCTGTACCTTATGTGTGTCTGCTTTCAGATCATCCAGATCCTTCTCAATCAGCATTTTACCGGCATGCATGATGCCTACATGATCGCATAGATCCTCTATCTCCCTCAGATTATGCGAGGAAATAATGACCGTCAATTGGCGCTCGGCAACCTCCTGAAACAGCAGATTCTTGATCTGCCGCCGCATGACTGGGTCCAGACCGTCAATCGGTTCATCCATAATCAAAACATCTGGCATACAGCAAAGTGCCAGCCAGAAGGAAGCTTGCCGCTGCATGCCTTTCGAGAAACGACTAAGCTTGCGCTTCGTATCCAGCGGGAAGACTGCTCCAAGCTCCTTAAACCTCGACTGGCTCCACTGTGGGTAAATCGAACGGTAAAATGCAGCCATTTGACTGATCGAGGATTGTGGAAAAAAATAAGGACTGTCCGGCATAAACATAATACGCTGCTTCATTCCCGGATTTTCAAAGACCGGCTCCCCCTCTACCTTCACCGTCCCTGTTTCTGGCGAATAAATACCAGCCAACGTTTTGAGTAGTGTAGTCTTTCCTGCTCCGTTCGAGCCCAGCAGCCCATAGATCGTTCCTTTATGTACGGTTAACGAAATGCTGTCTACAGCCTTTTCGCCTTGAAATAACTTGGTGACTCCCCGCATCTCAATCACTATTATTCCCCCTTTCTCTCTGCTCTTCTACTTGGCGGTATAACGCACCAATCTCTAATGCTGTAAATCCGAGATAAACCGCCTCTGCCATTAACCGCAGCAATTCATTTCGCAACTCTGCTTTTTGGGATTCATTCTGTCCCTGCTGTAGGGGGGATACGAAGCTGCCCTTCCCTTGCAGTGAGTAGATATACCCCTCACGCTCCAGCTCTCGGTATGCCTTCTGAATGGTATTGGGGTTCACGGTCAATTGTGAGGATAAGGTACGTACGGAAGGCAGCTGTTCATCCGCCTGCAAAATACCATGCTGGACCATCTCCTTGACCTTATCAATCAACTGCTCATAAATCGGCTTGCGACTGCGAACGTCCAGTTCGAACATGACAATCCTCCCTTCACTTTGTTGCATCATCAGCGTATCTGCCAATGTGTATTAACTGTACTACTATTATTAATACAGTTACTGCTTTATGTCAACAACAAAGAATAAGGCTCTTCATTGTCCTTTACGGACGACAGTTGTTTCTTGAAACAACAGAAGGATAAATATATTGTAAAACAGACGCTACCCTTCGCCTCATATTCGGCAGCAATAACCAGGAAAACTCCCACTATCTAAAAAGTAAGTTGTCTCTGTAAAGCAGACCATCTATTTCTTGCTCCTACTCACTCTCTCTTAAACAAAAAAGTTGGATAAAATCCAAGATTTATTTGATTAATTCACTCTCATTACCTAAATGTTGGATAAAATCCAACATACGTTAGCTACGGAGTCTCTTTTGAACTAAATATTGGATTTTATACACGAATTCTGCTTTTGCAGGCCTTTTTTGAGATGAATGTTGGATAAAATACAGGATTTATCCAAAAAATAGAGCCGTTCCATTCGTAGAAAGAATCTACGATGGGACAGCCCTATTTTTATATACTTTTGTAGGCAATTTGAAATGCTAAAATAGAGTATCAACATCTACTCCCGACTCAGAAACATTCGGGTCCGTTCCAGCTGCGGGCTGCCGAATATTTGCTCAGGTGTTCCAGACTCCGCAATCTCCCCATTGTCCATGAAGATCACACGATCCGCTACATCACGGGCAAAGTTCATCTCATGCGTAACGATGATCATCGTCATGTGCTCTTCTGCAAGCTGGCGGATGACACGCAGCACCTCACCAGTCAGCTCAGGATCAAGTGCGGAGGTAGGTTCATCGAACAACAGGATATCCGGATTGAGCATGAGCGCTCTGGCAATAGCTACGCGCTGTTTCTGTCCTCCGGACAGCATGGATGGGTACACGTCACCCTTATCGGTAAGACCCACCTTGGAGAGCAGGTCCTTGCTTTTGGCGGTGATATCCTTAATGCTCTCCCGTTTCAGTGTACGTGGAGCAAGCTCCAAATTCCCACGTACCGTTAAGTGGGGGAACAGGTTAAAATGCTGAAATACCATACCCATAGGGGAGGTAATCTCACGAATCTCAGCAGCGCTGGCGTATTTTCCATCCTTGACCAGGGGCTTGCCGTGAATGATGATACTGCCACCGGTTGCCTCCTCCAGGTGTACGAGACTGCGCAGCATCGTGCTTTTCCCGGAACCAGAAGGCCCAATAACTGCGACGGCTTCTCCAGGATTCACAGCAAATGTAACCTTTTTCAACACTTCGAGGCTGCCGAATGATTTCTGCAGCTCCTTTACTTCTATCATGCTACTCATATTTGGACAGTCCTTCTATTCGAATTTGAAGCGTTTCTCCAGTGTCTTGAAGAATAACGTCAAGACCAATGTCATTAGCAAGTAAATAACACCCGCCACAACAAATGGGGTTACTGTAAAATCACGGTTTACAGCCGTTTTGGCATAATTCAGCAGCTCAGGTACGGCAACAGCGTACAGTAGGGCAGTATCTTTGACTAGAGAGATCGATTCATTCGCTACTGCAG
Source organism: Paenibacillus monticola (assembly GCF_009664975.1). Classification (GTDB taxonomy): domain Bacteria; phylum Bacillota; class Bacilli; order Paenibacillales; family Paenibacillaceae; genus Paenibacillus_AQ; species Paenibacillus_AQ monticola. Next base: position 141,681 of record NZ_WJXB01000001.1, on the reverse strand, counting down.
GCAAGGCGACCCGGAACATTTGGGCAACAATAACCTTACGCAGTGTCTGCCATTTGCTGAGGCCCAGTACCTTGGCCGCTTCATGCTGCCCTTTATCAATCGAGAGCATCCCCCCACGGAAGATCTCGGCAAAATAAGCACCATAATTAAGGATAAAGCCCAAGCTGGCTGCGACAAAACGATCCATAACGAGATACTGCCCAATCACCGGAATCTGTGGCAGTCCAAAACAAAAGAACAGCAACTGCAGCAATAGTGGTGTTCCGCGCATAACATAAATATAGCTATGTGCAATCCATGCCAATGGCTTTATAGCACTCTTTGCCATCAATGTAACCAGAAATCCTAACGGAATCGACACCGCGATGACGATCAGAAACAGCAACGCAGTTGTTCGTGCTCCCTCTAGCATAGGCCCGGCAATCTTTATTATATATTCCACATTCATGTCTACTACCGACTCCTAAATGATTACAATCTATTTCAGTACCTTGTTCTCCCCAAACCATTTCGTTGAAATTTCCGCAGCCGTTCCATCGCTGTTCAACTCATCCAGAGCCCTCTGCAGCTCCGTAAGCAATGCTTCATTGCCTTTCTTGATCCCGATGCCATATTGCTCAGGCGCCAGTGATTCATCCAGCAGCTTATAGCTATCCGGTTCTTTGGACATGTAATATCTCGCTACCACTTCATCAATAACAACACCATCGAGACGTTTGGTCTTGAGGTCTGTCAGGGCAAGCACGTTATCTGGATATTCGGAGATATTGCCAATTTTCTCTTTGATTGGATTTGCATCGAGTGCATCAGCGGCCGACGAGAGACTTTGCAACCCGACTTCTTTGCCAGCCAGATCATCCAGCTTCGTTAGCGATGAATCTGCCAATACAACTACAACCTGACTATTCTCCAAATAAGGTTTAGTGAACAAAACCTTTTCCTTACGTTCATCTGTGATTGTGTATCCGTTCCAGATCATATCAATGCGCCCGCTGTTCAACTCTGATTCCTTGGCAGACCAGTCAATCGGCTGGAAGGTGATCTCTTTACCCATTTTCTCAGCCGCTGCCTTCGCATAGTCTATATCAAAACCAACAATCTCGTTATTGTCATCCCTGAAGCCCATTGGCGCGAACTTATCATCTATTCCGATCACCAGCTTGCCATCATTGCCACCGGAGCAGCCCGCCAATGTCGCTATCACTACAACCAATACCAAAATCAACAATCCTTTGTTCTTCATCTCTCTATTCCCCCTAGAAAATAACACACTTCACAGCGTGCTTTAGTTCGTTAACACGTTATCAGACTATAATGATAACATAGCATGTGAACTGAGTCGATAGAAGAGAGAGTCTTATCTGTAGTGATTACCGTTCATCCTTCCAGAAATTCACCGGATGTAGATCCTTAGTAATAATCTGGAACTGATATCCTTCCTTCTTTAGAGAGCTCAGAATGCGCGGCAGAACCTTTAGCGTTGCCTTCTGATCATGCATCAGAATCACCGGATTGACGTTAGCCCGCTTAAGCTTATGAACCTGATTCATAACCAAATTATAAATCGTCCCGCTATCATCCTTATACTTCCAGTCCTCCGAATCTACGTTCCAATCCCACAGGTGATAACCCTGAATTAATACCTTATCTCTGAACGACTGGGTAAAATAAGGTTTACTTCCATATGGCGGTCGGATCAGCGTAGTGCTAATCCCTGTTACCTTCTTCAACACTGCGTTATCCCCCTGCATTTCTGCCAGTGCAGCTGCTGGTGAGGCATAAAATTTCTCTTTCCGGTGTGTCATCCCATGCAAGCCCACTCCATATTTGCCCTTCGTAATGCGTTTCACCTGAGTAGGGTAGTCACTGATATGTGGCCCCAACATAAAAAAGGTTGCCTTCACATCATATTTCTCTAAGATATCCAGCAGCTGTGAGGTCGTTGCCGAAGGCCCATCATCAAAGGTTAGAAATACGGTAGTGCCCGGTTTAGCGGTGGCTACTTCCGGAGCTACTGCGGGTGGTTCTGCTGGCTTCAACTCCTTACTATATTGGCTCACGAATGCATCATCCGTTAATTTAGTCTTAGCATCCTGTACTCTCAATAAATATTCTTCAGGTTTAAAGGAAATAGTAAACCCAAGATAAGCAACCAGTCGCAGCGGAACCATCAGCTTCCCCTGTTGCTGGAATGTGCCGAGTGAGATCGTGCTTCCATCCTGAAGAACGGCATTCGCATTATCTTTTAAAATTCTGAGCGATCGCGTCTGTCCCTTAACTTCTATCCCGTTCACTAAACCCGTGAGCGTTAAATCCAACTCTCCTGCCAAGTCACGAAGCGGAACATAATACGAATCTTTTACAGATACAGCTTCAATGTCGGTCAAATGATCATTGACTCCCAATTTAAGGGATTCAATACTCGCTGCACTGGCTATTCCCGACTCACTAGTCAAACATAAACAGATGAATAAACCGATAAATAATAACAATACTCTCTTTGTAGACACTAAGCAGCAAACTCCCATCAATGTATATTTACCTATCACTTTATCATACATAAATAGATTGGAATTTGAGAGATTGTAACCGAATGCAGACGAATTGTTACCTTTTCAATCTGCAAAATGAATCCGGCTCTTTCTTCAGCTCGCTGCAACATCTGTCGAATCCTGTCGCATTCTCAAGAAAGCGCTTAATTTTAAGTTTTTTCGAGTAAAATAAATGTGACAGATTAAGTAACAATACAGAAACATTGAACAAATTTTGAATAATGGAAAAAATAAAGAAAGTAGCGCCATGACAGTGATCTTTATCATATCATTAGATACCTGTAACAAAATGATCACAAATATTTAACTAGATCGCCATTATTAAGGTCCTTTATGGAAATTTGGATAAAATATGTATTTTGCATTATCTCCCCAAAATTCTTACTATAGGTAGAGGTTAATGTTTTCGGCTAACAAGATGAAACGACTTCGCCGTCCTTCAAATGGGCGGCGCCCGTTTCTTCGAGAAATATAAGGATAAATATTGCGTGAAGCATATAAATTCTTATATTTTGAAAAAGTCCTATATAAGGAAGGAGTACAACATGAACAAAAAGGGGCCGTTATATGTTTTATTTCTCAGTCTTGTCTTCCTCTTACCAGGGTGCAGTTCACTCACTGTTCTGAATCCGAAGGGGCCAGCCGCACGAACGATATCGGATACGATCATCCTCTCCATTCTTGTGATGCTCGGTGTTCTGGCTGTTGTGTACATCTTATACATCTTTATCCTTGTGAAATATCGTGCCAAAAAAAGTAATGAAGGTTATGTACCTCCACATGAAGAGGGCAATAAATGGCTGGAAGCACTTTGGATTGCCATTCCTATCATTATTGTGGCTTTCCTCTCCGTCATTACCGTTAAGACGACCAGTGCTGTTGAGAACGTTCCAGCGGATTATAAAAATCAGACACCGCTCGTTATTTACGCTTCTTCATCGAATTGGAAATGGCATTTCAGCTATCCGGAGGAAGGCATTGAAACGGTGAACTACGTTAATATCCCTACTCACCGCCCAATAGAATTCCGCATGTATTCTTTCGGGACCATTACCAGTCTGTGGATTCCTCAATTAGCAGGCCAGAAGTATGCGATGAGTAACATGCTTACAAAGCTTAACCTGGTTGCGGACTCCGAAGGTTCTTTTATTGGTAAGAACGCAAACTTCAGCGGTAGGGGATTTGCTTACATGGAGTTTGAGACACTCGCGATGAATACCAAAGCTTACGATGATTGGGTGAAAGAGGTTAAGGAAACCGCACCAGCACTCACAGAAGAAGAATTCAAGAGTCTGCTAGCGATGGAGCATCTCGGACGTAAAACCTACTCCTCGACCCATCTAACCTTTAGCCCACCTCCGGCGGATCATGGTGAAATGAATTCCGAGGACGGTATGGACATGGATATGGATAACGGAAGCATGGAGCATCAGGACAACACAAAGATCCATCCATCACCGGCACCAGCCAGTGAAACGGAATTTGACAGTGTACCTAATCCTGAGCTTGATGAGCCTGTACCTACCTCAGCGGTAGAAGAACATACACACGATAGCAACTAGCTATAAGTTTAATTGAACAACCTGAAAGGAGCTACCCTAATGGATTTTGAAAGATTTAAGGTGCATGGCGAACCGTTGATCTACGGAGCAATGATTAGTATTGCTCTGGCTACGATCGGAATTATCATCGGTCTAACCTATTTTAAAAAGTGGGGTTACCTCTGGCGCGAATGGCTGACCACAGTAGACCATAAACGTATCGGGGTTATGTACATCCTTGCTGCACTGCTCATGCTATTCCGCGGTGGCGTTGACGCTATGATGATGCGCCTGCAAACCGCAGCGCCGGAAATGAAATTTCTGGATGCGCAGCATTATAACGAGGTCTTTACCACTCACGGCTTGATCATGATCCTCTTTATGGCGATGCCGTTTATCATCGGACTGATGAATGTTATCGTTCCCTTGCAGATCGGGGCTAGAGACGTTGCCTTTCCTCGTCTGAATGCAGTCAGCTTCTGGCTCTTCTTCTTTGGAGCTATGCTACTTAATATTTCATTTGTTATCGGGGGATCGCCGGATGCCGGCTGGTCCGCATATTTCCCACTCGCGAGTCTGGAGTTCAGCCCGACAGTGGGTAACAATTACTACTCCCTAGCATTGCAAATTTCCGGTATCGGTACTTTGCTAACGGGTGTCAACTTCATTGTGACGATTCTGAAAATGCGCGCACCAGGTATGAAGCTGATGAAGATGCCTATGTTTATCTGGTCCGCATTGCTTACAAACGTAATTATTGTCTTCGCTTTTCCAGTGCTGACCGTAGCACTTGCTTTGATGATGTTTGACCGGCTATTCGGTTCTCAGTTCTTCACTATGTCGAACGGCGGAATGGATATGCTCTGGGCCAACCTGTTCTGGGTATGGGGACATCCCGAGGTCTACATCGTTATTTTGCCGGCTTTCGGTATATACAGCGAGATTATCGCGACCTTCTCCAAGAAGAACCTGTACGGCTACACCTCCATGGTCTTCAGTATGGTGATTATCTCGCTCTTGTCCTTCCTGGTCTGGGCTCACCATTTCTACACCATGGGCCAAGGGGCAATGGTCAACGGCTTCTTCTCCATTACAACGATGGCTATTGCTGTACCGACAGGGGTTAAGATATTTAACTGGCTATTCACCCTCCGAAAAGGGCGAATCACCTTCACCACCCCTATGCTATACACGCTAGCCTTTATTCCAATCTTTACGATTGGTGGAGTGACCGGTGTCATGCTGGCGATGGCTAGTGCCGATTATCAGTACCATAACACCATGTTCCTAGTAGCGCATTTCCACTACGTTCTGATTCCTGGCGCGGTATTCGCCGTTATTGCGGGCTTCCATTATTGGTTCCCTAAAGTATTCGGCTTCCGCCTAAATGACCGCCTGGGCAGACATGCCTTCTGGTGGATTGCGATTTCCTTTAACGTAACCTTCTTCCCGCTATTCCTGTTGGGACTGATGGGAATGACTCGGCGGACATATACCTACTCTGCAGAAACAGGCTTTGGTCCGCTCAATTCGCTTTCTTTTGTCGGGGCGGTGGGTCTCTGTATCGGGTTTGTTATTTTGGTCTACAACATCTATTGGAGTACACGCTATATGCCAAAGGATACCAACGGAGATCCTTGGGATGGACGTACTCTGGAATGGGCAACGAATAGTCCGATTCCGGCTTATAACTTTGCCATTGTTCCAAAAGTACAAACTCGCGATGCCTTCTGGACTTCCAAGGTAGATAATATCCCGCTCTTTGAGGAGAAGATCACCAAAATTCATATGCCTAGCAACACTGGCAAGCCGTTTATCATGGGTGTTATCTTCTTCATCTTTGGCTTCTCCATGGTATTTAGTCTCTGGATTCCGGCAATTCTGGCCGCGGTGGGTATCGTTATTGTCATGGCCACCATGTCCTTTGACCGCGACCACGGGTTCTATATTTCAGCCGAAGAAGTTATCGCTACAGAAAAGAAATTGCGGGGTGAGACTGTATGAAAATAGATGCGTCTAAGCCGCTAGAATATTCGACTGAGGAGAACAGCAATAAGATCTTTGGCTTTTGGGTGTTTCTTGGAGCCGAGATTGCGCTGTTCGCCACTCTATTCACCGTTTACTTAGTGATGGTTAACCGCTTCGCCAGTGGTCCCAGCGGACCTGAGATATTCGAAATCGGCCCAGTGCTGTATGAGACTTTCCTGCTGCTCTCAAGCTCATTCACGATTGGCCTTGCGGTTCATGCTATGCGGCATGGCTACAAAAAAGCGATGATGGTCTTTATCGGCATCACCCTCCTGATGGGTCTCGCTTTCGCTGGTATTGAAGTTATGGAGTTCTTAACCTACATTCACGAAGGTGCTACACTCCAGACAAGCGGGTTCCTATCCAGTCTGTTTGTACTGCTCGGAACGCACGGAGCACACGTATCTTTCGGACTCCTGTGGGGTGGAGCGATTCTGATCCAGTTGTGGCGTCAAGGTATTAATCCGGCTACCGCCAATAAGACCTTTATCTTCTCGCTGTACTGGCATTTCTTGGACATCGTCTGGATCTTTATCTTCAGCTTCGTCTACCTGAAAGGACTGATGTAACATGATGAAGCAACTGTTTCCAATTCGCCATGTGATGGGTTATCTGGCCTCTCTTGTCCTTTCTGCCGCTGCACTCACAGTGCTCTATGCTGATCTGTCTGACTCAGCAAACATTGTTATTCTGTTAATTACAGCACTGATTCAGGCATCGCTGCAGCTGTTCCTGTTCATGCATATTGGTGAAAATACCGAGACCAAGAAAGAACTATACCTCAATCTTGCCTACGCATTATTTGTTGGTTTGGTCACGATATTCGGTACACTGTTTATCTTCGTATGGGGCTGGTACGCTTAAGTCCACTTGAATTTAATAAGGGCTATGCAAAACAAAGACTCGCCAATCTCCAAGTATCGGAGACTGGCGAGTCTTTTATCTTTTATAACTTCGAAGTACAAACAAATGACTACAACCTGAACCGCGATAGACTCTTCTGCAGATCCTCTGCCAGTGTAGCCAGATACTGAGCTGAAGCCAACATTTCCCCCATAGCAGTAAGTTGTTCCTCGCTAGCAGTACTTGTGTCTTGAATATCCTCTGCTCCTTTATTCGAGATCGCTTGAACCTGATCCATAGCCTCAGCGACGCCCTGTGATTCTTTTGAAATATGACCCATAGCCGCTCTGATCTCCTCAGTCTGACGGGTCGAGTCTTTTATAGAATTCTGAATCTCTACAAAAGCCTGGGATACCAGCTCACTTTGTACTACGCCATGCGATACTAACCGGGAACCCATTACCATCGACTCTACGGCACTTCCGGTTTGCTGCTGAATGTGTGTAATAATGTCTGTAATTTGCAGCGAGCTTACCCCCGTTGCTTCCGCCAGCTTGCGTATCTCATCGGCAACTACAGCAAAACCTTCGCCATGCTCACCTGCTCTCGCTGCTTCTATCGATGCATTGAGCGACAATAGATTCGTCTGGGTGGCAATTCCGTTAATGGTCGTAATAATAGTATTGATCTCCTGCGAAAGTCTACCCAGATTACTGACAATCTCCTGGCTCTCTGTCACACTTGTATCGATTTCTTTCATTTGTATGATGATTTGATGTACAGCATCCGCACCGCGGTCCGTTGAACCGGCGGCTATAGCCATAAGGTCTGACATCTCATTACTGCTACGTTTAACCGCTGATATATCCTCTGCCATAGCCTGCACTGATTGCGAAGTTCGGTTAATGCTGCCCATCTGTTCATCAAAGCCGTCTGCTATCTCACCGGAGGTCTCGGCAATTACTTTTGAAGCTAGTGAGGTCTGCACCGCACTGGCGCTCATCTCCTCCGCGGAGGCCGATAACATCTCCACACTCTCCGTGACCCCCTGCATCATTGTCCGCAGACTGCCAAGCATACTATTAAAGGAGCGGTTAATAAGGCCGATCTCGTCATTGGAATCATAGACAACTGTAGCTGTCAGATCTCCTTCTTCCGCACGCTTCATTAACCCTTGCAGCTCTTTCAGTGGTTTCGTAATTAACCGGGTGATCACCACGCTGATCAAAACACAAATGATCCAAACTACAGTAATAAAAATAATGTTTAGCATTTTATATTTATCTGCGCTAGCAACGGTATCCTTGTTATGAACCGCGGCATCTTTAAGCAGCAATTCAGCCGTATCATCAAGTAGAGTAACCATCTTCTCTCGGGAACTACTAAATTCACTTCCTGAGAATAAGTCATATCCTTCAGTATCCATATTATTATCGCCGAGCTGGATAATATTATCGCGTTGGGCTCGATAATTCGACAGTAAGGAAATATACTCGTTTACTTTATCGGTAACCGTATTATCGTTGAAGTAGATCAGCTTCAGCTTGCTTAACAGATCATCATTTTTTTGAATATTTTGCTCGATGCTGTTAGTAAGCTTCTTATTCCTTGTATCATCCGTTGACAATAGATTTTCTAGTAAAAAAGATTCAATAGCCCGATTATTGCCCCGTATTTGCGTAATATAGGAAATCGGGAGCAAGTTCTCATTATAGGTATCCGTCGATCTGCCAGCCATTTTATCTGTTGTGACAATGCCGGTAATCCCTATTGCAAAAAGCATTATAATAACTACTACCATCAGTAGTGCCATTTTGTATTTCACTTGCAAATTCCTCATGTCTCAATCCCGCCCTCTAGATGACATTACATATACCTAGTATATCGGCGAAAAAGGTCGAATACATGACATCGCCAATGAAAATATTGTCGAATTATAAATAATATGTCGTATGAGTCCTGAAACTAATCTCATTAGTAGGTCTTTACTCCTGCTGCAGCAGGCCATATTTCTTGCGGAAACGCTGCAATACCTTGATCCAGCCTCCAGCCAATAGGGATAGAAAGAAGACATTTGATAACGCATGGGCCAGATCAAAATAAAAGCTGGAAGCATAGGCAGCGGCCACAAGCCCCCAGCTAAAAGCATCGGGCAAACTGATAATATACCATATATTCATGATCCAGCCGAACAGAAATCCCCAGATGAAGCCGAAGATTAGCATTCCGGTTCTTGTTCGCATCCACCTGGTATTGCGCAACCAGCCAGCTGTAAGGCCGACCATTCCCCAAGCGAACATCTGCCAGGGCGTCCAGGGACCTTGACCAAAATAAATATTGGAGACAAGCGCTGCAACGGCCCCGATGATGAACCCAGCCTCCGCTCCGAATACATAGGCCGAAAGGATTACGATTGCTGACACCGGCTTAACGCTGGGCAAGGCAGCAAATGGAATCCGGCTGACGGCAGCTACAGCAGATAATACAGCCAACAGGACCAGCTCGCGCGATTCAAGCGCTCGGCGCTCCAATCTTACAAATAGCGGAAACAGCGCTGCAGCAACCAATACAAGACTAAGCAGGATATAATGACGGTCCTTCAGTGCGGCAGTAAGCGCCAGTATCACTACAAATAGCGCCAGGGCAATCAGGAGCGGAAAGCGAAACCGTGCCATTGCTTAATTCACATCCTCTATGGTCAATGCTTGCGGCAGCCAATCCCGCACCATGCGGTTTACAGCTGTGGTATAGAAATAATTCGCACTAAAAAAACTTTCCGGCGTACCTTCCGCCGTAATACCTCCGTCAAAGAGCATTGCGCAGCGTGAAGCATGTCTGGCTGCAAACTCCACATCATGCGTCACGATGATGATGCTTGCGCCTTGGCTTCGCAAATGCAGCAGCAGCGAGGCCAGGTTTTCTTTAGCCCCAGGATCTAGTCCCTTGGTAGGCTCATCCAGCAGCAGGATATCAGGCTTCAGCAGCAATACCATCGCCAGTGCGACCTTCTGCTGCTGTCCACCGCTAATATCCTGCGGATGGCTTCCCCATAGGTCTTGAAGCTGAAAGATAGCGGTCAATTCGGCAATTTCATGCTGGGACTCTGCTTCCGTCATCCCGGCATAATGAGCCATATGCTGCAGCTCTTCCAATACCGTGTCCTGACTGAAATAGAGCAGCGGATTCTGTGCCAGATAGCCGGCACTTACTCCCTTGGCCAGCTCCGCCTTGCCTCGCTGTGGCTTCGCAAGGCCACTAATCACATGCAGTAGTGTGGACTTCCCGGCACCGTTCCCACCCATAATGGTCAGAAGCTCACCCCGAAATAGCAATAACGACAGCTTCTTTAGCACCTCCGGGCCATCCTGCTCATACCTGAAGGTAACCTCACGGCAGTTCAGCAGAACCTCTGCATCGGTGGATAGTCCTGTATTTGCCACAGATCCCGCAACCGCCATTCCTTTAGCATCTGTCTCCAATAACCGCCGCTTTTGCAGCCATTGCTTACCCTCGCGAACGGTCAGCGGAAGGGAATTCAGCTCCGCATACTCCGCCTCAGGCGATAGTCGTAGAAACAGACGAGCTGCCGTAGGCAAATAAGCTAAATGAGACGAGGATAGCTCTTTGCCGATCCTCCGCACCATTTCCCGAGGGCTGCCTTCAGCCTTCAAGGCCCCATCTTCCAACAGCAGGACACGGTCAGCCAAGGGCAGTACCTCTTCCAGCCTATGTTCGCTGATGACTATAGTCATCGACATTTCCTCATTCAAACGCTGTAGAATTCCGATGAATTCCCGAGCAGCTACGGGGTCCAGCTGTGAGGTCGGCTCGTCCAGCAGCAGCAGCTTGGGCTGAAGCAGCAGGACGGAGGCCAGATTTAGCAGCTGTTTTTGTCCACCAGAAAGCTCATGCACCGACTTATATAGCAAAGGCTCCAACCCGAACAGCCCGGATATTTCCGCCAGTCTGCTGCGCATTACTGAAGGCGGATAGCCCATATTCTCCATGGAAAAAGCCAGCTCATGCCATACGGTATCCATCACAATCTGCGCATCAGGATTCTGGAACACCATCCCGATCTCTCCGGCCGCTCTTTCCGGTGACAGCTCGGCCAGCAGTTGGCCTTGGTACTTGAGCGTTCCACTACCGGTCCCCACGGGTGTAAGCTCCCGCTTCAGGTGACGCAGGAGTGTTGTTTTGCCGCAGCCCGAAGGTCCGCAGAGCACTACAAACTCCCCTTCATTTACCGAGAACGAAAGCTCATCGAGCGAATTCCTGCTTTCATCGGGGTAACGGAAGGATAACCGCTCCGCCGTGATGATCTCCATAACCATTTCTCCTTTCCTTCCAGCCCTAAAGGCGTCAGCACGAACAGGCAAAAGCTCGCGAACATAGCAGCTTCGCCCCAGCTGAATACCGCAGGCTTCATGCGTGGATAGATCTCCAGCATGGCGTAGCCTTGTAGCCAGCCAAGCAGCGTGCACAGGCCGCTAACCGCAAGCACAATTAAGATCCAGATATCCTGCCGGTCCAGCTTGTAGATTCCGTAAGTGCTGCGTTTGCGGATACCGTAGCCGCGGGCCTTCATTGAATCCGCACTTTGCAGCGCCTCCTCCAGCGACCACGTTAAGAGCACCTTGAGCAGCGTCATGCCGTCCTTCATTCTTTTACGCAACTTACCCGAGTTAACGTTAATGCCTCTAGTGCTCTGAATTAAGGTGATTTGGCGCAGACGCCTTTGGAACAACGGTACAAACCGGATAGCCATCAGGCTCAGCAATGCAGTTCTGGGTGCTGCTGCTGCAAACAAATACATAAATTTATCTGTTGTAACCGTGTAGTTATAAGACCTAAATACGATAAAAATCGTCAGCAGCACCAGCATCATCATCACCCCATAGAGAACGGCTTCAAGCGTAATCGGCTGATCCAGCAAATAAAACAGGATATTAGCGCCTCTATGCGAGAACAATGGATTCATTACTGCAACAGAACCGGCCATCAGCAAGTAAAAGGGCAGGGCTCGCAGTAAATGCCGCCCCTGCCTCTGCATAAGCAGCAGACTCAACACTCCGATCATTTCGGTAAGCAAAAACACGGGGTGAAACAGCAGAGCCGCGAACAGCAGCAGCCCTGCATAATACAATAAAGCTACGGCTGGATGCATGGAACGGAAGCCTTTGTTCATGGCCTCTTGGCTCCGATATCCTTGCCCATATCAAGCGTGTACAGCCAATCGATAATATCTCCAGGCTTCACTGTATAGGCCCCAGCGCTTTTGCTTGGGAACTCTCCATTTACACGGTACATCCAGCCACTCTCTGCACCATGGTCGAATTCGTACAAATTATCAATGCCTTCGATGTAAGAAAATCCTTTGGCACCGCTAAATTCCATCTGCATTTTATTCGCCCGGGTGATTGCCTTGAGCAGATCCAGCACAGTGTCGCCTTCCTCCACATTCACTGAGGTCGCAGACATAATAATGCCAAACTCCTTATCCCCCACAATGGATATTGTGGCGGTACTTGCTGTTGCTGCGTTTCCCGCAGGTTTCACCGAAGCTGCGGGTTGAACTGCTGCCGCCGGCTTCGTTGTGGACGGCGGCTTATCCGTAGCCGTCGGCTGTGCAGCAGCTATAGACGGCACAGATCCCTTCGCAGATGGAGAGCTTCCATCTGCGTGATCTGCTTCTGGCGAAGCCTTAGAAGCAGAACCAGCATTGCCGGCAGCCGAGCTGGGCGTTGCTGCCGGTGTAGTTCCTGCCGGAGCCGGAGTCGACTCCGGGCCGGAAGCAGCCGCAGGCTTGCCGCTCGGCGCGGCAGCCGATGGCTGTGCTGTGCCTTCGCCTGCGGCTGCGGCTTGCGCAGACGCGTTGGCGCCAGTCGCAGGAGGCTCGGATGCAGGCGCTCCTGCTCCCGCTTCCGCCGCGCTGCTCTCCAAATTATCGCTAACGTTTAAAGTCGTTTGTGAACCAGAAGCTTGCGGTTCACCGGAAGAACATCCAACCACCAGAACCAACGCTATAAGCAGGACTGTTAGTAATGTATATACACGTGAAGCTTGTTTGGACATTATTCTGCACACCTCCGTAAAAAGGGAAAAGAACGAGGGTTGGCAAAAGCCTCCCCCGTTCCATCCATTCTCTATATAATTTCAATTGGATGTTAAGACAAGTGTTTAGGGCAATCTGACAGCAACCACAGCCGCCATCTCTCTAGTGACAGAAGCTGAAGGATCGAAGGCTCCATTAAAGCCGGTCATATAACCCAGCTCTGATACAGAATGTACGGCAATCGAGGCGTACGGACTGATCTTACCTTCGTCTTTAAAGCTCTGCGCGTCAGCGGGACCCGCCAGTTTGAACGCTCTGGCAATCATCACAGCCATATCCTGGCGGGTGATCGTCCCATTCGGATTAAAAGCTGTCGCGCTGATCCCGTCAATAATACCCAACTCTTTCGCTTTCAGCACATCTCCATAGTACCATGCTCCAGCCTTCACGTCGCTGAATACAGGTGCTGTGGAAGCCGCTGCTGGCGTGTTGTGTGTCAATCTCAGCAGCAATGCTGCAAACTGTGCCCGTGTAATGTTCTCTTTAGGTGCAAATATAAGGCTGCTGCCACTGACACCTTGCATCAGCTTTCTATCATAGGCCGCATGTACGGCATCCAGCGCCCAAGCCGAAATTTGTTGCTCATCGGCAAAGACCACACTTATTGCAGTAGGGACGGAAGATAAGCTATACAGCTTTGCTTGCCCGTTCAGGGAACGGTCATAGGCCGTCAGAGCCAAGAGCACCTGCTCGGTCGCAAGGCTATTGCTTATGTTGTCTGCTGGGGCATGGGCGTAGCCCCCGTCTGCCTTTTTAAAAGCTGCCAGGTTGCTTAGAAGCCCACCCTTTGCTTTGACAAACCGGGAATCATTAGGGCCTGCACCCGCTGCGGACAGAGCAATAATAACCTGAGCTACACTCTCGCTATTCTCCTCACCGGACAGCTTATAGCCGCCGTTCTCTAACTGCTGCTGTGACAGCCAGTTGATCGCTTTGTCGATAGCGGCTTTCACACCCGCCTGCTCTCCATGAGCCGAAAGTGCGGCAACTGCCATAGCGGTTATGTCTACATTACCCGCCTCACCTGTGGTCAGCGGGAAGCCGCCGTCTGTGTTTTGCTGCTCCAGAATCCACTTGAGCAAGCTTTCCTTATTCCACTGCGCATTGACAGGCACACTATATGCTGCACTATCCAAGGCAATCAGTGCAAAAATCGGTCCGTTGCTGCCTTGCTTAATCATATTCGCATTGTTGTATATCTTCTCGATCAGGTTGAATCCGCCGATATTCAGCGGATCACCGCCGCTAGCGGCTACAGCCAAAGCCGTGCGCTCATAATCGGTAACCTTGCGGAATTCGCCTTTGTTCGCGATTAACTGCTCTTTCACTCCAGCTAAAAAACCGGACGGCACCACATTGCCGGATCGAGCCAGACCAAGAGCCTGCCAAGCACTAATCTCTCCGGCTGCTGCAATATTCTTCGCCACAGCGGCGATATCGCTCTTTAGCTGTTCTTGCTGTGGTTCCCATTTGCTGCGGTCAATGACTGCATACGAAGTGAAGTGACTGACCTTGCCCGTGATGACTCCAGTCTTGACATCCAGACTGGATGGAACGGGAATCCATTGATTAGTCGTCTTGTTGAGCCAAGCCACAACCAGATTGCCCGGGAAATCTGTGGTCACCGGGACCGTAATTGCTAAATCAATGGGCTTGGTGAATTTGGTGCCGTCAGGGGTGAACTCGTACAAACCAGACACCAATTCACTGCGGTTCGAGCTCTGCTCCTGCATTGTAATCTTGACCGGACCCGAAACTGCTCCAGCTGGAATCTGCAATTGCACTTCGTGTGTGCTGTCCGTCAGAGTGGCTGGAGCGCCTGAAGTAACCTCCTGTGTAACCGATACTGTATTAGCCGCCAAAGTTTTGCCCAGTACCGCCGCTTGTGCCGCTGTCATTTTGGTGCTCAAATTGGTAACGGCTGTTGTCTCTCCCACTTGATTGAGCGGCAGTGTGTTGTCTACAGTGATGCTTACTGCCGCCCCAGATCCGGAACCACCTGTTCCGGACGAACCTGCCGCCGGTTGGCCCAGATCAGTTCCTCCGTTAGTGGTATAACGCCAATTCACTGTATCACCATTACTGAGAATATACGCGCCTGCGCTAACATTCTGATAGGCACCGTTGACAAAATATATCCAGCCACTTAAGGGTCCGCGGTCAAATTCTGCCAAGCCGTCAATTGCTTTTACATACAAACTTGACCCGCTGCCATCAGTAGTGACCTTGTTGCCCAATTGGCGAACAAGCAGGCTGTATGGGGTATCTCCTGCATTCAGAGCAACCTTAGTACTATTTAGAATCGTTCCACGCGCACTATCCCCGACTACGGAGATTGTAGCCGTAGCTGCGGCGGGCGAAGAAACAACCAGTGACTGTGTATAACGAGCCACCGTAGGTGTACGATCTGCTACATAACCGGTAACGGCTATAGTATAAGTGTTTGCTGACAGTCCCCCAGCAAAAGACACCACACCTTGAGCATTAGTCGTTTCAGTCTTGCCACCAATGGATACCTGCACATTAGCTGCCGATGAAATCACAGGGTCAGAAGTGTACGTAGTGTCATTCCATACCCACTGCTTCTGGGTGACTGTTACTGTAAACGGCTGTCCCGGCTGTGGTTGTGACGGGGAAACGGCCACAGCATTGACTACCTGTGTAGTACTTCCTGCATAATAGACAAGCACTTGGTCTGACTCCTGCAGCTTGAAGGCATCCATGCCTACACTTGGGTAGATCCATTCACCATTACGTGAGACTACGAAGCTCCACCATCCATCGTAAGTACCACTCGTAATTCCATTAATACCTGATACATAGCTGCCAAAAGAAGATTCAGTAATATCTACTGGAATATGGTTTAAAGTAGTCAACTGCTGTAATGCTTCAAGTGCATTGGCAGCTTGTAAGGTTCCCGCAGCGATAGGACCTTGGGGTCCTTCGACGGACAGTGAGGCTGTTACATTTTTAGGTGCAACCTTCAAGGCTTGCGTGTACTTCACTACAACCGGTACATTCTCCGAACGGTAACCGGTTATTGTCAGCGAGTAATTACCAGCCGAGAGGCCAGCAAATGACGCTACCCCATAAGCATCTGTGGAAACCGTCTGAGTTCCAACTTGAACCTTTACATCACCAGCCAGTGCTGTTACTGGATCTGAGGTGGAGGTATTACCGTTCCAAACCCATTTTTTCTTCGTGACAGTGACCGTAAAAGGTGTTTCTTCTGTAGGCTGTCCCTGGGAGATTATTACGGAATTGACAACATCAGTATCGCTTCCCCCATAATAAATCAACACCCGGTCTGCAGCTTGCAGTGCAAAGCCGCTCATGCCTACATCTGGATAGATCCATTGGCCAGCACGCGATACGACATAGCTCCAGCCATCCCATCCGCCATAGTTCCCAGCCACAACATTCCCGATTCCCGTGACATAATTATCTTTAGTGATTACTAACGGAAGACTCTTCTCTGTCGCCAGCTTCTGCAAAGCCTCAAATACATTCCCTGCGTACGTGCTTCCCTGTGCCAAGGTACCCTCAGGACCTTCTACGGTAAGCGGAACATATACTAGCGGGTTCTGCACTGCTGGATTAGAGAAATCATATAATTTGCCGTTGCCGCCTTTATTGAACAGGTTATAGGCAACCAGCGCCTGCAATCCTTGCTGTGTAGCAAGAACATCAGAGCTGCCGTTCTGACTATGAGCAAAGCTGCCATCTGCGAGTCGGAAGCTCAACAATTTTCCAATGAGCTCTATATTGTTTTTGGTGAAATCAGCACCATCAGGGTCTATTCCAAAAGAAGCAAGACCTATGATCGCTTGTGAGACACTCTCGCTGCTAATCCCAAATCCGCCATTGCCATCCTGTGCTGCGGATAACCAGGCTACTGCCCGTTGTCCCGCTGAATTGGCCGCTGAATTATCTTTATGAGCAGCTAACGCAGTCAAGACCATCGCCGTCATATCGACATCGCTAGCTCCCGTGTTTAAGGTAAAACCGCCATCCGTATTCTGTTTGGACAGAATTTCAGTGAGCAGCTTGTCCGCTGTCCATAACGCATCCCCAGGAACGGTATAATGACCTGAATCCAAGGCCAGCAGTGCATAGACTGGATTATTGAGCGTCTGGCCGCTCATTTTGTCATTGTTATAAATCTTCTCAATCAGATTGTAACCCTTGTCAGTAAAACTGGCCGGATCGGCACCAATCGCTTTTGCAGCAAGCGTTATCCGAGCGTAATCCGTAACATTAGAGAAATTGCCTTGAGCCGTCTTCACTTGATTCTCAAGGGAGTGAATGTAACTGTCTGGTACTCTATAGCCAGCTTGGGCCAGACCCATAGCTTGCCATTCTGTCTGCACCCCACTGTTCAAAACAAACTCGGCGACCGCGTATGTCGCCGCAGTCACACTCACAGTCCCTTCCTGTACAGCGGACTGTTGTGCCTCAGCATAGACCTGTCCAGCCGGAACAAGCGATGTACCCAGAATCGAAATGACGAGCAATAAGGCCAGACCAAGCGTAAGCAGCTTGGAGGAGAAAATATTCTTCATGGTTAACCTCTTTCTGTGAATGAATTGGGTATTATAAAATTCCTATAACGCAACATAAAAACCGCCCAAATAAGGGCGGTCCGGGAAGAATACATATATTGAGGTCTGTGGTGCATAAAGCTCCAGTGACACAGTCAATCTACATATGTTCCACATTCTCACCCCTCGAAGAATAGAAACGTTCACGAAAAAGGCAGGTCTCCTGACTTATGCATCCATCGCGTCTCTTCGCCTTCCCATCCTTGAGTTCCAGGACAGTGGCCTATGAAAGAGCTGCTCTGCATTTACAGTGGCGGGACCGCGCCGGATTTGCACCGGACTTCCCTTTTAAGCAGGTTCTCATGACAGAACCTGCACCTTTTTCAAAATTAATATTTAATTTTATTGTTCAAAAAATAGTTCTAATTCATTGTACGGTGTTTAGGATATATTCACAAGGGACATGACATAGGCAATCGTAAACTGATGCAGATATTGAATCGTATGCTGCTCGGTTTCCCAGAGGATTTTTTCCAATTCCAGATCCAATTGTTCACCTGCCTCCCCACAACAAACCTCTTCGAGAGGTTCCCGCCCAACAATCGCTACTGCATTATAAATATCTCCTAAGGTTAGCTCGGCTGGAGGTTTATTGAGCATGTATCCCCCTTCTCGCCCACCCTTGGATTCAACAATCCCTGCACTTGCCAAAGCCTGAAGTATTCTGCGCAAAAAGGTGGCATGGGAATCCACTTTGCTGGCAATCATCGCACTGGACAATATGCCACCGCTTGTGGCTAACCCTACAATCGCGTGAATCGCTATTTTAAAATGTGGAGGACCAAAATCAATCCCTCTATTCGCTACACTCACTGGTTATTCTCCTTTCTTCTATGTTATCTATGGTTAATTCACCTAAAATTCAATATGCGTTCAGCATAAGCACATTATATGATGTATTCCCCTTCATGGGCAACACACGAGGAAGCAACCCGCTCTTCATGAGATGCAAAAAAACCGCCCCCGGCCGAATGGAGTTTCCATCCACTACTCACCAGATAAGCGATTTCTTAATGCATTCTATACATGAACTCACTCGGATACCCAACAACATGCAATGCAATGATTTTAACAGCATGTCGTGCTTCTAAATCGTTGAATTTAGGCTTGATTCTGAAGTTAGCTATAATTAATGCTGCTAATTCCCTCCATATTCCGAAAATTAGCTTCCTAGTGGTGAATTAGAGGCATAAATGTAAGGTAATGAGTCTTGAAGGCCTACGCGGGTCATATTAGCAGCAGTAATTCATGTTAATTGAGTAATTCCGAATATTGGATCACGGTGACTGCAACAGCCAGCACCATCAGCACGAAGGCGGGAAGGGAGTTCGCTACTGAATCCTTAACACGAACATGAGACAAGACCGCACACAGCATCATAATTCCAAACCAGATGCCTGCCCATGCCGCCCAGCTAGGCTCCCAAATGCCAACGATAAGACCAATGACTCCAATATACTGCATCAATCCGGTAACAACTCTGAACCATTGCGGCAGTCGCAAATGCTTAAAGTTTTCCACCTGCATTTTCGATCCAAACACCTTCATAGACCCTGCCATTAGAAAAATCAGACTTAATAATACCTGAAGGACTATTGCTAAAGTATCCATTTAAATCTCCTCCTACTTCACAGTATATGTTTCCGAATTAAGCACAGTTAAAGTCAAAAAAAAAGCAAAACTTAATTGCAACTGATTCAAGTACATTATATACATCAAATTTGTAGAATGTAAATACTTATTTAAAAATTAAAACTCCTGAATCCGCGCAGAACCTTACCTCTCGGTACAAGTCCTGCACAGTTCCAGGAGTTTACGATTTTATTCGGCTGTTACTTCCGGGCTTGCGGTAGCTGAGGGTACTGCGCTGGGATCATTACTTGGCTCAGTTGAGTCAGGGGTTGATGTTGGGCCTGGATCTGGCTGCAAGATCAGCTTGTAATCCCCGGCTTTGAGCATACTGCCTTCCACTAACACACTTCCCGGTTCTAGTGTGACATCAACCTGGAGTGAGGTAGCCTGTCCCCTATCGGGTGCCGTTGTTGGCTCGGAGCCACCCGTCGCAGTAGCAGAGGCTGAATCCTTACCGCCTGTAGTATTCGGGGACGCAGCGGCCTCATCATTCGATGCTGTTTCCCCAACGAAATCTCCGTCTGTTGCGGTCCCGCCAGTAGCGGCGTTGTTCTGATCTGCAGTCCCTGGCGTTCCTGAAGCTGGAACCGGACAGGTACTCTTGGTGGTGACTACTTTATAAGTATCCGTAATCTTCCCTGCGGAGTCGACCAGACCAATCTCCGTCGGCTTGAACTGGAGACATTCGTCAGCTTTGGCGAAGGTGAACACCAGTACACTGCCAACCTCCACATCACTGTTGCTCTTCAGATACACCGAAGCAGGGGGAAGCTGACTAACGGCCGTTTGAGCGGGGGTTGGCGAAGGACTTGTCTCCGGCAAGGCGGTGCCTGCCCCCTCTGGACGCAGCATGCTAATGATAATAATAGCGATAATCACCACGACTCCCAACAGAGAGCCGGAGATTAGGAGTTGAAATCGGCTGCGGCTGATCCACCTCGCCAGCGGCGAAGCCAGCTGGGAGCGAGCTTCATTGTAGACATTTTGCAGGGCGGGGCCTGCCGCGGAAACATAGCTTTTACGGAAATCACGGCTCTTGAAAGCTTCGCGGTCATGCTTCTGGAAATACTTCAGGATCGCCCGCCGGTAACCTGGATGAAGCTTCTTATTCGAGATGGTGAACAAAGGATTCCGTTGTGACCAGGCCAGAAACCGATAGACACCCTCTTTGTCCGCTCCGGCTTTGCGATTGACCAGCTTCAGCAGCTCGTCATAATCAAGCGGTCCGCCCTCGCGGTCACTGCTGTGGTAGAAAGCCAGCGGAAGCCGATCGAACGGCTCCAGCGTCCGTGCCTCCTGCAACCAACGTCTGCCTAACAGTTGCACATCATCCAATTCCTTCAGCGACAGCTCATTGAAAATATCCTCGTTCGGCTTCTCCTCACCAAACCAGCGGTAAGCGGCCCGAAGTGCGTTGGCTTTTTGCTTATTGATGAGATCAAGCGGTGGCTGCCAGGCCATTCCCTCCCCGGGATAGCTTAAAAAAGCGATTTCCAGCAGTTGCTCCTGCGACATCTCAGAGAGCGACAATCGGTTTAGCAAAAAGCGATCTGCCACCGTCGTAAGCTCCTGCAATAGCGATAACACCTCAGCTGTAAGCCCGGCCCCTTTGCGCCGCTCTTTTTCCACCTTATCTACTGTTTCATGAATCGCCGCAACGGCCGCCACCGGATCAGTCTCCTGTTGCAACTTCTCCATCAAATAGTCCCTGACCGCATCACTGACAAAAGGCTGCTGCAGCGCCTCCGGCAGAAAGCGCCCCCAATGGACCACAAAGCCCATAATATCAGCGGACTTGGCTGCGGCAGCCAGCCGGGCTTCAATATAAGGCTCCAGCAGCTGTTTACGGAACACGGGCTGAGCCAGCACTCGTTTGAAAAAGGCCGCACTAAGCTCATCATTGCTCTCGATAATACCGTAAGCAACGCCCAGTACATCCTCACGTCCGGCCGATTGACTATTCAGCATGCCATTGATGAAATAATCAACAACTTTAACCTTATAGGTATGCCCTTTCAGCGTGAAATACTCTTTGAAGATTTCCATAACCGCAGGCACGAGAATGCCTTTTTGGCGAATGAGATCATATTCACGGTCAAAACGCTCCAGAAACATATCATTCAGTCGAACTCTCGTATCTATGGCATCGTCTGCTTGCAGATAGGAGAGCAATCCGCCCAGCACCGCACTTTTGTTCTCGGTGTATAGAGCCTCGTCGCCCTGTTCAATCTCATAAAAAACAGCCAGCTCATTATAGAGTGCAGGGGAAAGCTTACGCTCTCCGCTCTCTCCAGCCAGCATGGAATCGGCAAAACGGGCAAAGTCATCCAATCCGCCCGCCTTCCGTCCTAGCATCTTCCACACCAAATCTGCGTAGGGCTGCCGGGATTCACCGAAATCTGCATTGCCTATCCGGCCTGTGACCAGGTCGAAGGTGAAATCCTTCTCTACACTGCGGTCCCCAGGGCGGAGCGAACCCTTTTCCACAAAGGTAAGATGGATATATTTGCGGCTTTTGGGCTCATTGGCATACGTGATCACACCCAGCCTCCGGCGGAATTCATACGGCAGCGCAGCGTACAGAAGCTCTGTAAGCTCCGCGGCCCGTACCGAAAGCTCCGAGATCGGCACATCGAGCGTCACATATATTTTTTTCTTGCCAGCCACCGAGGTCATAACAGCCTGCAGCAACGCCTTGAATAATTCTTCTCCAAAACCCAGTGAGCGTAAGACCGCTAACGGATCGGAGCGCCGCACTTTGCGCAAGACAGGAATAGACGTAAGCTCCGGCAAAGTGCCCCCCGGCTCTCCTTCATAACTCCCCGCAAAGTCGGCCTGCAGCCAGTCCGCGTAGCTCAACACAATCTCTTCCGCACGGGAGGCAGGAACTACATAGTTATGCGCGAAAAAAGCACTGCGCTGACCGGTGAAATCCGTCGCCTGATATTGATTGTTTCCAATAACCGTTTCACCTGACTCCGTATGGAACAGGTGCAGCGCAGCCGGATATAACGATTCCTGCTTCTCCCCACGCACAGTCAGCTCCGCTGGCGCATCGTAGAGGCAGAAGGGATGCAATGTTTTTTTGACAAAATTATTGTCCAGACTCTCCGACTTCGCTACCGTATCAAATCCTTCTGTCGAACGGTACACCCCGCGGCGCTCACGGGTATACATCTGTTGAGTGATCTTGGACCCTGAAAAGGTACTCACGGGCCGTCGCTCCCCTCAATATAATGCAGCTTGTGCAGCAGCCAGATAAACGGCTCGTCCACACGGATCGGACTGACCACACCTTCAATCTTCTGATTGACGGGATTGCTGCCCAGTGCAGATACGGCAAAGTAGCCGGTATTAGAGAAGTACACATCCATCGTATCCTTGAACGGACGGTCCACCTTGCTGATAAATCGGCTGATTTCACCGTCGATATTACGGACCTCATCCAGATTCAACGTTTTGCGGTGAACGTAGTTATTGAACACATTGCTGTTGGATTTGATGTAATCGCCATCCTCATCCTTCAAGGAATGCAGCATATCACTCTTGGCCAGTACGATGGCTGTCGGAATATCGGTTTTGCTCTTCTCCTGATAGGCGATGAAATCACCGAACATGGTCAGCACCACATCGCGCGGCTCGTCATATTGCGAGACCCATTCGCCGGGGCGGTCACCGATGTTAATCCGAATCTTCTCCCGAATGGAGCGGATTTGCAGCGGATCGACCATAAACAGAATACCAGCAGAGTTCTTGATATGCTGTCCGTGCAGCCCGAGATAATCTTGATCCACCATGCCTTCACCAGCCACATCGAAAAAGACCAGCGTCAAAGGCGGCTTCTCCTCATCCTTAAACACAAACTGAAAGATAAACGGCTCCTGCATTCTCTCTTTTTGCGTAGAGGCCAGCAGGTCCCCGCGCTCGAAGAGCGGTTCTTCATACAGTGTGCGGAATTTGCGGCTGATCTCGGCATTTAGCGGCATACAAGCAGCGTCAAAATGGCCCGCCGTCGTATTCTGCAGCGTATGGATCAATGAGGTCATATACACTGATTTCCCAACCTGGGAGGCCCCGATGATCGAGATGATGTTGCTCGGAACCTTGCCCGCTGTTACAGGCAGCTCATTATGGCAGGACGGACATAGCCGTCTGCGCGTGAGCACACCGTAGCGGTCGGTCAGACCCGTCAGCACATGATCGGTGTAATGATGATACTCCTCAGGAATATCAACTGGTTTAAGTATCGCTTCCACATCATCTACCGAATCAAGCCCGAAACGCTCGCGATATTTATTCAGCGCATCATCCTCACCGAGCGCGTAATTCTCATCGTCCTCCCGGCTATGCATAGCCCGAAAGACAACATCCGCAGGATCAAACTTGGTGAAGCAAAACGGACACACAATATCATAAAAGAGCGGCCGTGGCTGCGGCTGGTTTTTTTTCATAAAGCGGCTAAAAAAAGACATTTCTTCATCCTCCTAAAGTTTTATGGACATTCACATCTCGATTGACTTCGCCATAAAACTCGCTTCATAAGCAGAAATTGAGCTCACTCCGGCACCAGCTCATAATAAAGCCCGTACTTGCGGCCATCAGTAAAAAAGATGCGCACAAAGTCCTCCTTGCCGATCTCAATAGGCGGAAGCACATTACGCCCGGCAGCGAAATCCTGCACGAATGGAAAAAGCACACCATCCTCTTTGCCCGCCGGATGACCGCCCCGCTTCTTAACATAGCACAATACATCCCGCGGTACCGGCACCTCCGCCGTAATCGCCATATGTACTGTTTTTTGCTTCCCAAACCAGCCTTTGTTCTGAAGGATGGAATAATAGATCCGCGCTTTCCCTGCGCTGACCACTATACGGTTGGCAGCATTACTTTGCCGCACCAGCAGGGTCTCTCCATCCTCCGTAAGGCGGATGTATACGGTATACGCGACCAGACCGATTTCTTCCAGCCGATCACGGTAACCATTATTAGCCTTATATTCCTCACGGGTATAGAGCTTCATCCCGGGCGGTGGGACTTCTCCGCTCTCCCGATCCTCTGCGGCAGTCTTATGAATGCAGACCGCCTGCACCCCTTCGGGCCAGCGCCAGCTCAGCGTACAGAAACGTTCCTCCACCCGGGAGGTGACATCCGTAATGACCGGTGTGGATGAATCCACTTCGGCGTACCTCATGATTGTAGGCTCCTTTCAGCTGCGTTAAAATCCTTTGCTGCCCCTATTTCTGCGTGGCACAGGAAAGCTGTCCTTCGCTGTTGCAGGAACCTCTGTGTTCCGTCTGCTGCCACGATATAGTCGTCCTTCTCCTACGGGCACAATTCCCGTAAATAAGGAAAGGATGGCTGCCAGAACGAGCAGGGCTATTAGGCGTATAAGACCGTTAAGGAAGGAATGACTGCTAAGGCCGAACTCCAGAATCAGACCGGCGAACAGACCCGATACCGCACCGCCTATGCCGAAGCTTTTGGCTAAATGACGGTTATCGAACACAATGCCCAGCCCCAGTCCAAGTGCCGCGCCAATCAACAGCAGCGCTAGTATTCTAACCACTGCATAATAGGGGCTATCTTTGGTCGCGTCACTACGATCAGTTAGCAGGGTCCGGTCTCCTAGACGATCATAAATCTGCTGGAACACCGAGCCCAGTCGGCCTGCGTCCGTGACATCATAATATTGTCCACCCGTTGCGTTGGCGATATCCTGAAGCAGTGCAGAGCCTGCCGGGTCCTGCATACCTAGTCCAATCGTATTCACGGCTATGCCGCGATCCACATAGGATTGCAACTCACGCGTAGTATCGAATTGGCTGGCTCCATCGGACAGCATAATAACCATAGCCCCCCGGGCAGTTTGGCCATCACCATTGATTACATTCAACGCTTCGTTAAGTGCTCCGCTAATATTCGTGCCGCCTTCAGTGGTCTGCAGATTGCCGATGGCAGCCGATACTTTATCACGGTTTGACGGTTTGGACAGCGAGATCAATGGCTGAACAACCTGAGTGTCATCACTGAAGGTCAGCACAGCTGCCTGATTATCTTCATCCATCTGCATCACCAGCGACTGAGCCGCCGAGTAACGGCTGTTATTCGGATCGCTCTGCATCATACTGCCGGAGTCATCAATGACCATCACTACATCTTTAACCGGCTTCACGCCGCCGAAGTTCAGCTCATAGACGAACTCCGTGACCGCGCCAACTCCAAACAGCAGCACCACGGTCAGCGGCAGCAGCTTCCACGATAAACTCAGGTAGCGCTGTTTCCAAGAGTATCCGTTCAGCGTTGGCGAGATCATCTCCGCCAGCAGACAGCCTACTCCGACAACAAGCGCTACTATGGCAAAATAAATGCCGACAAGCAAAATAGACGGCATATCGCCAAGCCAGCGGCTCAGCAGCAGTTCGCCTATAAGAAAGGCGACCCCAGCGCCTAGCAGACTGAAGACGAGCAGGAGCGGATTGATTTTTCGCTGCATCATTATTCATCCTTTCTTCGGAGGAACATAAGAAAAATATTGCCCAATACAAGGTTTGAAAAATCGTAAATGATGTATGAAATACAGCATTACTATTCCTGACGACACAGCAGCGACAAAATGTTGTATGAAATCCATCTTCCACTCGCTGTAGACACCCTTTTGGCATGTAATGTTGTATTTCATACATTATTGTATCTATAATAGGCTATTTATGGAAATATTGTTGGAAGAAATACATCATTCCGCCAAAAGCTGTCGTTCCTCGGTATTAGTTGCATCCCACGTCAAGCCAAACACTCTAAATTGTTGTCGAGAGCCGCCAGATAATAGAGATGCAAGCCGTAGACGGACTGTACAGACCTTATTACGGCTCAGGATGGCAAAAAGAGACTTGAGCGGACTGAGGTTCCGTTATTCGTTGATACAGAGACCCATTTAGCTGAATTTCAGGTCAATAACGGATTCTGTGTCCGCCTAATTACCTGATTACCAAGCGATGCATTTATCGCATTTCTGGAAGCTGCTCCTCATCCAATCCATGCAGCTGGTAGCCATTCTGGGCGTAAGTCTCGTAGTAGACTTTACCGTTGCGATAATAGAGCAGATCCTCCAGATGGAAACCACCCATCAGATTCAGCTTCTCGACCCCGCTTCTGCGCTGCTCATGTACGAACCCCAGCCGGTAGATGCGAGACGTCTCGTCTACGCCGAAGGCGTAGCGCAGGAACTCGGAGGCACTATCGCCGAAGAAATATTTCTCCTCATGCCGATGCTCCTGCGTGTATTCGAACAATCTGACATTCACAACAGCGCCCTCTTCCAGACTGTGGTACAGCTGTTTGAAGAGTTCCTCCCTGGAGAGCACCTGACGGTTCTCGTAGGCAGCCGCGACATTGGCGCGCCGCAGCAACTCTTCCTCGAAGGAAAGCGCAAACGGCTCTGCGGTCAGCAGCTCCCGTTGGCAAATATCAATCAGGCGTTCGGTTACAGCTGCCTTGCCCTGTTCTAGCAGCTTGGACATACTGCCCATATACCGCTCGCTAAAAAACACACCCGATCCACGCCGCACTTCGATATCCTTCATGACCTCTTCGGTTACAGCGCGATAATATTCCATAATATTCTGACCCGTAGTCACATCCGTACGTCCGATGCTGCCCACTGCAACATTCCGGAGGTCTTCCTCCAGCGCCTCCATGGCCCGCACCCGGCTTATGCTCTCCACGTGCAGTTGCTCCAGTGCAGATTCCAGCCGGCGGCAGAGCGTTAGCTCGGTTTCAAGGCGCAGCAACTCGTATCTGCGACCATAAACCGTGGAGAATAAGTAATGGATGAAATTCCGCACCGTACGTTTGTCGAACAGCGGTACCCGCTGAAAGGACTGGCGCTCCACGCTTTCCGCGTAGAGCCCGTCAAGCTCCGTCTGAGCAGAAGCAATTGCTGTGCGCAAGCCTGCCATATGCTGACGCAGGTGATGCAGCACACTTCCGTTTCCGGCATCATCACGGTCAGCCGTCCATTCAGCCAGCTGATAGAAAGTCACCGCCGGAACGGCTACTTCCTGTGCCGCCAGAGCCGCACGCCATTCGCGGAGAGGCTCTATCGCTGCTGCTTTTCTATCCGCTTCAGCTGTAAAGTTGTTGCGGAAGTATACCTCGCCGCCCTCACCGAACAGCTGCTGCTCCGCTTCACGCAGCGACAACTGTCTCAGCTCTGCATAGGATGGACGGCCATGGCTCATCAGCCCGGTCATTTCCGTCAGTCCGGCTTCCTCCGGCAGCAATTCTCCCGCACGCTCCCGCAGACTTTCCGCGTCCAAGCCCAGCAGGGACTGGCGGTCACGCAGGGTCCAGGGGCTGCCCTCCCGCAAGCTTGCGTCAAGCCGCCGGAAGGCATGATACAACACTGCCAGCGCAATCTGCAGATTAGGTCTGCGGACTCCGGCGAAACCTGCAGAGGCGTAACCTTGTCTGCCCGTACTGCCTCTGATCCCGCTTTTGAAGGTCATATTGTTGTAGCCACCATGTCCGGTGGCATGGTCGGACGCAGGGCGGACCCGATTCTTCAACAGGCTGATGTGAGCGATGATCTCATAATTGTCATTCATGCCATGAACCGACATCATCCCGCGCTCATTCTTATCGGAGAGCAGGTAGACCAGATCGAACAGGGCGGAAGGGCCGTGAGCAACCGGAATCGAAAGCCCGTCTTCAGTCACCAGCAGCGGCGCGCTAAGCGTATAATCTCCCGCTTGCATTCCGTCCAGCTCCCGCAGAAAAGCCAGTCCTACCGAACTGGAATAGCCAAAATTCTCACCTTGCTCCCGCTCGTTGATCAAGGCGAACAGATCGGTCTGCACCGACTTAAACGATTGGCCGAGAATAGCTCGGGCCAGCAGTGTAATTTGCGGCAGCAACACATTTAGCGGGTCATCGACCCGCGTAATGATAGACAGATGAATTACGTCAAAGGATGAATACAAGCGGCCGAAGTCCGCGATGCTATTGCTTAACCGTCGCAGAGTCCGGTTCATCTCGGCCAGATAACGGCTGTCCTCATGAAATTCGCGGTAGACATCCTGACGAACCGTATGGGGATCTCGCCCAGCCGATCCGGGGAGGGGCATTGTCATAACCCGTTCTCTTCCTCCCGCACCATATTCGACTCGGTCTCCAGCAGCACTTTTCCCGCCACCTTCTCCTGACAGCGCATGTACCGCCATCACACCACCAGCGTTATCCCATTTCCGTTCACAGCCATCCAGCACCGGGCCGATGGCCGGAGTTACCTTGTCGCCTACGAACAGGAACAGAGCCGGATAATGGATGCTGCTGCGTCCATCCCCTTGTGCGCGTTGCGCCTCTTCCTGTGCTGCATATTGTTCACCATAAGACAAAACCACTGATTTGCTCATCTGATTATTTCAGCTTTCTGCGGATACTGCCGAGCTTGCCGGTCATGCTCTTGTAGAACCCGTACATTTCGTCCCCGTTGGCATGCTCTACCCGTTCATATTCCAGACTGTCCCGCGCCTCCAGAAAGGACACATACAGCCCTTCCAGCTTATACAGCAGTGGAGTTACATCTTCTGCAGCAGTCATTTCACTTGCACGACGCGCCGCCTTGCGCAGCAGCACACTGCGGCTCTTCTCATCCAGCTCGCGGAAATGACGGTATACGGCATGCTCCACGTAGCTGCGTTCTTTCATTAAGTTGGCGAATGGCTCCCAGGCATCTTCCTCTTCATCACGGTCATAGACGTACAAAGCGCCCTTTTTGATAATGCTGTCGGTATACAAAGCCTCGATGAATTGGTCCATCCATTTATCTTCATCCAGATATTGGTGCAGCAGCACCTCGAGCTCAGCAGCTTTAGCAGCAATTGCGGCATACTTTGCCAGTTCCTCACGGACACGGGTAATCAGTTGCGGCGAACGAATCAGATTCTCCTGGGCCATGTCTTTATTGATGCTGCCAAAAATATCCTTAACACTCTCGCGCTCCAGCCCCTTCTCGCTCAGCTCTTTAAGCGCATCTGCCGCCTTTTTCACCTCACCAAGGTTCGGACGTGCCAACTGCAGTTGCAGATCATAACCGCTCAATAGCTTCTCCAGATCAAACTCCTTCGTGAACACGACCGAATAACGGCTGCTGGTGTTCTCGTCGATGCCTTTTTCGATGATGACTCCCAGTTCCATGCCTTGCGCAAAATCAGCCCGGATTCTAGCGTTATAATCACGGACACGGGGATTGATATAGGTATCACCCCATGATTTCTCTGGAATTGGAGAAGGCAGATAGGTCCAGTTGTTCTTATCTGTCATGACCAGATGGCGGCCAATACCTTCCTTGTCAAGGATGGTCCGCTCGTAGTTCTCTTCGAACACCCGGAGTGGAGTATAGACGAAGAGTGGCACCCCGTTGCGCGTATTCAGCCAGAAAATCCGGTTCTTCACCTGGCTTTCCTTGATCGTAAATTGCGATTTACCCAGTGCATTATTCTGATAATTGCGAATTCCCTTCAAGATGCCCGGCGTATTAAGCGGCACTGACACGAAGCCCCATGATGGGAAATGCAGACTGCCCGAACTGTTGCTGAGGTGAAAAATCGGCACAGCGTCCTCGTCCAATCTACCAGCGATAATCCGCTCCACAAACTTGTCGAGCGGCTCCTCATTGCCGTATTTCATCACCAGGAAATCTTCCATCGAACGGGTAATCAGATCGCCAAATTTATCGCTCAGGAACTCAGAAATGGAGCGCACAATGTCGATCTCCTGCTCTTTGACCCAACGTCCGGAATGATTCAGCATATCTCGGGTGAAGTCACGAATGAGATCGTCCCCGTCCTTCTGATCCATTACCTTCGAGATCGTCGCCGAAATATCCGGCACATTGACAATATTCCAGTAGTAGGTCTTGTTTCCTTTGTGATCGGCCTGCTCTCCACCATTGATAAGCAGATCCCCGTTCTTGGCAAAAATCGAACTGAGTGCGCTCAGAATCTCCGTAAACACGCCGTATATCCGGCTATTCTCTTCATTCAGACCCTCATACAGATCCTCATAGAATTGAATCATCTGCTCGGTACGTTCCACATCGGAATGCAGCCAATATTCATTGATCTTTGCTTCTATATAAGCGTTCTTCTTCTTCTCTTTGGATACAAAAGCGCTGCGGGCATCGCCCAGTTTCTCGTCTGCACTGTCCTGTGCGGTCTCAATATCACGCGGCAGGCGCAGCAGGCTCTCGCGCAAGGCCTCGATATAAGACTGAATCAGCTTCAGAATACAGAAGCCCTTCTCGGTATAGAGGAGCCGTGAGACATAGAACGGACCCTGCTCAGGATGCAGGAAGATACGTTCCAGTTCTTCACCAAAACGGCCTACTATTTCGCCGGGAAGCTGTTTCTTTGCCTTAATGAATTCTTCACGAGCACGGGACAGGAAATTCTGCTCCAGCTCCGTATCCATGCTGACGACCTGGTTCTTGATTACATTGGCATGACTCAGACGCTCGCTGTTCTGGTAGCCAGGCAGCGGCTCCGGCACGCGGGATTCAAAGGTCTTAATCATACTGTCGAGATCGATGCCGAGCTTGCGTGCGAACTTCTCAACATCCTCCTGACCCGGAGCCTGTTCGAACATTTTATCCATTTTGTCGAACAACCGGAACGCCAGATAAGTCGTCATTTCCTCAATCGGCAATACGGCTGACGAAGCGCCGATAATGTTGTATTCGTAATTGGCCGGATAAGTCTTGTTCATCTGTGCAATGTTCGTGCGAATATTGCTGATATAGTCGTGGATAGCGAATTCCTCACCCGACTGTTTTTCCTCGCTGGCCATAAAGTTCGTAATATTCTCTGCCGTTACATTCATGCAGTAATCATAGGCATTCTCCAGCAGCTTGCCTTCGGTATTGGTTGCGGAGATCAGATGACACAGATTGAAGGGCGGCAGCGGTGAATTCACTGTCAGTATATTCCCGTACTGCTGGCGGAACCGCTCGCCGCGGCTGTCTACGTTCATCCAGTAATCCAGCTCTTTAAGCGCGGCATAACCGTTCTTGCGAATATATTCACGTGTATGCTCGCTGAGGCTTTTGTTCGCCAGATTCACGTCCGGCGTGAACAGATAACCCAATGTATTCACTCGATCAATCCCGGCGGAGCCAAAGTCACGCTCAATAATGCCACGCACGATATAAGCGATATCCAGAAAAGCGCCACTGCCCGTTCCGCCTGACAGACCTGTCAGCAGAAAGACCATTAACTTCTTGCTGGTGCCAACGGACAATGTCTTGATCTTTTTGTCGATGGCTCCAACCACTTGATTAATCTTCGTGAACAGCAGCAGACGTCCGGCCTGACGCACCCCGGCAGCACCATTCATGCCATCAGTAATACTAAGCTCCGGTGACAGCCAGTCTGTAATGTAGGGTTCAAGAATACTGCGGTTCTGCAGCAGCCCGCCGATTTCAGCATTGGCTAGCAGCACGAATTCATTCTGCGGATCGAGGCCGATGCCTTTGTATTTCTTGCCACGGTCCTGTTCATTGGTCTCAAAAGCCAAAAACTCCACATTATCGGGCTTATCCCGTTTTTTCTTGGACAATGGATCTTCAGGCAGCTTAA
The DNA here is from genome assembly GCF_009664975.1 of Paenibacillus monticola. GTDB lineage: Bacteria > Bacillota > Bacilli > Paenibacillales > Paenibacillaceae > Paenibacillus_AQ > Paenibacillus_AQ monticola. Next base: position 109,737 of record NZ_WJXB01000001.1, on the reverse strand, counting down.
AGCGGCGGTTAATCTGATATTTTAGGCGCAGCAGGGCATCAATACCCGTGCCGCCGAGTCCAATGATCAGGATCGGATTATCAATCGTATCCACCCTGATCTTGTCACTGACAATACCCCCACCAAGTGATACATCCAACTGTTGAATATGCTCTCTGACTACCGGTTTCATACAATCTCCTCCTAGAACTAACTTCATAAAGACTAACTTTTATATTAAATATTCCAACAAAATCGTCTTATCTACTGTAGGCAGCACCACTGAAATGCGGTCGCCGCTCTTAAGCTCCAGACCACGCGTCGTATCGGCAGCACGGCCCGATTTCTCTACAGATATGCCCCCGCTACCACGTAGCAGCAGCCTGTCATTCTTGCCTGGCGTAAAGACCAATTGTTCACTTTCCTTCAGTTCAGGAGCTAGCTGAAGCAACTGGTGGAGATTGAACTTCCCTCTAAATGCCGCCAGCTTCTTATATTGAGGATACGTTTTCTCGCCCGTATTTCCGTCCCGTACTTCAACTACGATCTGGCCAACGAAGCCTCGTGTTGATTGCTTGCGGAACAACCAAAGTGCTACCCCTGCCGCCAACAGCAGCACAATGCCGCCGATGATGTAATACAGGGTGTATGAAGCAGCCTCTTTGGCCGGTTCTTCAGTGTTGCCGGTTGGGGTTCCCGTTCCGGCTGTTCCCGCTGCCCCACTCTTGGCGCTAATCTTCACTATATCACTCTCACGGTAGAAACTGCTTTCCTCTGCCCGGACCTTCAGCTCATAATTATGGCTATCTTTGACCTCGAAGGTTCCCTTGAACACAGCGCCGGTGTTATCCATTGGAATCTCTTCCGCGACTCCTGTATCGGTATCCGTGGCGAGCAGCACCGCCTCCATATCTTGATACATATTGCTGAGGGTCACCTGAGCACCATTGTTGAACAAGTGGGAGCTAATATCAATTTTATCGCCTTTTTTGTAAGTGGCTGTTGGCAAGGCGTCAATTTCGAGTTCTAGATCATAGTTAAATACGAGATTAATATCAATCTTATCTTTAGGTACGCCCTTGATGGACAGCTTCCAATCGCCTTGCTGCGGTGACAACAGCTTGAGCAGGCTATATGTCTTGGACTTGGACAGCAGGACATCGGATGAAGGAATCGCTACCGATTTCCCGGAAGGGTCCGTGAGCTTCGCGGTCACAGGCTGTGCCGACATAATGGATATGTTTGCTTCCAGAACACTGCCGTTAGGCACGTTCACCGTTACATCCTGATAGCTGCCATTTGCGGTAATAGACTGCACAGGGACTACCTTCAGCTTCAAATGACTGGCAAAAATCTCACTGAGGATCTGCGGCAGATCATCGGGTGAATCTGTGGAGAACGCTTTGCCGCCCGTCTGGTCGGACAGATCGGCCAGGCTCTGCTTGTTCAGCTTGCCGTCGGCATTCAGACCAATGGTATAAATGGGATACCCATTCTTCTTGGCGGTTTCCAACGCAGTCTTCAGTTCCGCATCAGATTGACTCTGAGTCCGGCCTGTTGCATCGTTGAAGTCGTTATTACCATCCGCAAGCATGACAATGATCGGCTCATGGGCCGGATCGCTGCCGTTCTGAAGCACCTTGACCGCTTCTTCCACACCAACAGCAATATCCGTATAGGCCCCACGGTCTAACCCGTCAATGAAATCCTTCAGATCCTGCTTATCCCCGGCAGAACTAATCTGCAGCAGGGCCTTCTCGCGCTGCACCTTATCGGTGTAAGCTACAATACCCACCTTATCCCCTTGCGCGGATAACATATCTATAAACATTTTCATCGCTTCATTAGCGATCTTGTTCTTGTCGCTCTTGTTCATGGAATTGCTGACATCGATCAGCAGTACAGCATCAATATGAGATTGTGCCGTTGTTGCCGCATAGGCCCGAACAGCTCCAAGGGGAGCAGCAGCCAGACAGAGAGCCAGCAGTAGTGCCGGAAAAATACGTAATAGGCTATTCTTGTTTGTTCTCTTGCAAAGATGTTTCTGAAGCATAAATATGGCTCCTCTTGTGTTATATTAGGCGCATATGGCTGGTTCACCAGGAAAGCTAAATTCTGTAAATAGTATGCCATTATGATATAATTAAACCTTGTAAACTTCAACTTTAAGACTGTCGTAACGGTTACGAAACTGTAATAGAATCGTCATTCTATGGACCTTCATAACCGACTCGCGGTTCAAGAGAAAGGAATTGCTCCATGATCTCATACGTTATTCTCGGGATTACGTTCCTCTATGCCGTAATTCAGATTTCTATTTATGCCTCACGCCAGCGCAAGCCGCTCACCCGTGAGGATATTGACGAGAGGCTCCTTGCCGCTCTAAACGGAGGTGACCCCGGCCGTGAATAAGAAGAAGCCCGTTACGTTTCGCCCTTTCAAGACTCCTCGCTACGCCTATGGCTTGCTGCGTATCTGCAAGCACTGCGGACGTTATACCGCACTTCCAGAAGAACGGTGCAGTAAATGCGGCAAGTCCTCTTTGGTCCCGGTGGAGCAGTATGCTGTATCCAGTAAAGGCCGATCTATGCATACACGTCTCCTGCTCCCTCTTCTGCTCACCCTGGCTGCGGTCTATTTCGGCAACAGCATCCGCCAGATGGTGATATGCGGTGCCGGAGGCCTTGTACTGATGGGACTGCTGTACTATACGCAGCGAAAAGTACGGCAGAGCGAGAATCTCCATGCGCTTAATCAGCTATTCAGCCGGAACGTCGGCATTATTAAGGAAGGGCTGGAGTTCAACCGCCAGGAGGCCGTCTCCGTGCTCCGCGAGAATGATGTGCTGGCTTATGAGAAACTGCGCGTAATCTCCATTCTGCTGCGTGGCGACCGAATTTCCCGGCAGCGCGTCGCCCTGCTGCATAGCTTCCTGCTGCGCAAGGACATGGATCTGGAGCTCGAACAGCTCCTGCTGAAGGACTTTGAGCCGCTCCTTGCTGAATATATCGGCGAGATTGCCAAAGTCCGTCCGGACCTGATCAAGGATCGCACGCTGCGCTATGTGAAGACCTATGAGGTACAGATCCTCCAGATGGACAAGGGCACGGCTATTCTCGCTGGTGTCGCCGGAGCAGCAGTGCGCATGAAACGTTATGTGCTGCTATACTCCGAGTTTATCGGAAGATATACTCATGAGCTGCCTAAGGACCGCTTTCTACGTCTGTCCAAGCTGATAGCCGCCAATCCCCATGAGCCGTGGAACGGTCTTGACCTTACTGTAGCAGAGCTTCGCGAAACCCAATACCGCTGGGACCCGGAATTTCAATAGAATGAACCAATAGAGCACACTGACGCATAGTAACGTCGATGACGCACACTGTCGCTATTTCAGCGTCATAAAGCCATTATGACAGAGTAAGCTGAAAATGAAGTTAAAACGTTCGAGCTAACCAGCCATTCCAAAATCCGTCGTGTTAACCTTTTGTAATAAATTATCCGGACACAGAGGCCGCTATTTACTTGAAATACGCTAGTTTCTTAAACTGGCGGACACAGAATCCGCTATTGTGCGAAAATCCATGCAATTGGGACTCTAATTGCACAATTAACGGAACCTGTGTCCGCTCAAACTTTCCATCGGTCATTCTGAACCAAATAAGGGATTCTCTGTCCGTCAAATCCACTTTTGGAACGGAGCTCAACTGATATTCTCTTATATTTCGAAAAAGAGGCTACCCTATATGACGATCAAACAAATATTAACCCTGCGCAATATTATGATTATTCTGTGTATTTTTATGTTTGTACTGCTCGGAGAAAAGATATTTCTGATCGCTGACAAAATAAAAGCGGTGCAAGCAGGCGATCGACTGTATGCTGCGGGCGATCTGATTGCTGCGGAGGATCAGTTCCGGCAGGCTGCAGCCAACCTGTCCATTCACTATAAAGAAGAGTCCATCGCCAGCCGACTTACGGAGTTGGCTCCCATAACAACGATCCGCAGCACCTTGAGCACACTGGTATTGTCTGCTCGTGCACAGGCTGCGACTAAGGATTTCACCGGATTCATGAGTAGCTATGAGGCCCTACTCAACCTGAAGACTACATATATGAAGCCCGGAGGTCCCTATGAAGCCTATTATCGCCAGTTATCGGCAGCTTCAGGCATTTCGGATCAGTTCACAGCCTATTTCAAGCAATTCAAGCAGCAATTTCTCACCGAGCTTGCAGAGAGCCAGACCAGTGTTGACACGAATGAGGATAGTTTCAAATGGAATCTGCTGCTCATTCCCGATGCTTATTACGGAGCTGCCGACTCCAAAGCAGAACAGCTTGCAACGAAATTTATGGCGCATGATACAGCTAAACTAAAGACCTTAGCGGCCGCAGGCAGCTTCGCCCCCATGCTGGATAGCGCCTTAACCCTGATGAACAATTACAACAGCCATAATTACAAGGCTCCATGGGTAAAGGAACAGACAGAAAGCAGCGGGAAAATTTTCTTGAATAAGGATGTGGATAGCGATGCTATCACCGCCTTTGCCGGACACGCTGTGGCTTATCGCAAGTTCGCCAGCTTAAGCGGCTTCACCTCTTCCAAGGTTCTAACTTTAATAGATAAAAATACAGCGAAGCTGGTTAAAAGTGCCGGAAAGTTGGCTAAGGCAGGTCAATATGCAGCGTCCATTCAATTATATGGGGAGCTTGCTCCGCTGCAGGATACTGCGCAAGAGGTTGCAGCCACAAGGTTAGCCTGGAATATCGCTGAGCCTGTCCGCCTGCTTCCAGGCGGTGAAGAGCAAGACAAATACACCAATATCATCTCCACCCGTGGACAATACGGAGCGAAGGTCGTTGTAGCCGGAACTGACAGCAGCGGACGCCTATATTATGGGGCCATGAATAACGATAATAGCGTAGTTACCTTAACCGGAGATATTCTTCCTGGATTCGAGCAACTACACAGTCTCAGTTTTGATGATCAATTTATGTCCTCCACCGAAGTGCCCGTTATTCTGGCTGAGGCCGTGCGGGCCGATGGACGAAATATATACACTGCGTATGAGCTGCAGTCGCAAGGTATTTCTGTGCTATTCTCACTTACTGGCGCAAGCTATGAGCTGCAGCCGGATGATTCCATTATTGTAACTAATGCAGACCTCGGAGACGGTGTTGATGACCAAACGGCCTTATACCGTAAATTGGACGGGGCTTACCAGTTTGTTGAAATCGTTCAGGAGTACCCAGTGATTACCATGTCAGAACTGGAGTATCATCCTTTTGAGAATGTATCGTTAAACTGCGATATTGGTGTAGACCTTAACGGCAAATGGGTGGCCAGCTCGGGTGGAAATTACCTCTCGCTTCAGGGTGATATAGGTTCTGTAACCGGCTCTACGGTGATCAGCGGGCAATTCCAGAATGGCTACGAGTTCATTATGACGGATATCGGGGAGCAATATGTGCCGGTGTTTGTGGTGGATAAGGTGGGGAGCTAAAGTTTGTGAGTACGTTTAATAAGCCTGAAGGAACGGGGGATAGCCTGTATCCTTCAGGTATTTTTTCTGTTAAGAAATAGCAATATAAATCTGTACCACAGCATTCTCAGGGTCCGAGCTACGCGAATCATAAAGCTCGAAATCACCACTGTAGGTTCTTAGCTCAAGCGGCGAATTCTGAAAATACGCCCAAATCTTGTTCCATGCTTGCAGAACCATTTCATAGACTGGGCCTTTATCCGTCGTAAATACCATGTAATTACTTGCTGGTAAAGACGCATAATAGAGACTGCTGTCTGTCGCTCCATCACCAGTTATAACACTATGCCCGAGAACTACGGTATAAGCCCCAGTCGCATCACTTTCGTACTCTGTATACAAAGCGTAGATATGTTCGGGGTGAAGAGTGGCTGTTTTTACCGCAAGATCACTGGCAAAATAATTCTTCCACAACCCTGGCAATACCCCATCCGCCCCCGCTTCTTGCTCATTTGTCGTACGAACACTAATTCCAGCCAATGTCATTCCCGGTTTGTGCACGATATAAGTCTCCATATATTCAGCCTCAATTCATTCTATTTGAGTTAAGTATACAGAGAGTAAGTAGACAGCTGTCTGTCCAGTTCCTGCAAAAAAGAAGTGGGGAGGATCGCGATTCTCTCTTCCTCTTTTCAACGATTGAGTGTACTAAAATAGCGATAAATCTTGTTCAGCTTCTCCTTCTGCTTGCCCTTTGGACTTTCCATGCTGCCAAATTCGAAGAACTTCACTTTTCGGATGCCAACATAACTGAATAGCGCCTTTCGCATCAATGCTTTGTGAGCATTATTGAGCATCAACAGTGGATAATGGGCCGGCCCTTTCATACTCGAAATACACACTACTGACTTACCTTTGAGCAGCCCCTCCGGCATAAGCTTGCCCACTTCCTTGTAGGCAAATCCCGATGCAAACATTTGGTCTATATAACCCATCAGCATAGCCGGTGGACGCCCCCACCAAATCGGATACACCAGCACAATTTTGTCGGCCCACATTAGCTGTTCTCTGTAAGTGGCAAAATCCGGGTCGGTATACATATCTCTGCGGCGTTTATTCTCATTAAAGACCAGAACCGGGTTAAATCCTTCCTCATACAAATCCAATACCTTTACCTCTTCTATATAAGCGTTCTCTTCACTCCCCCGCATGACTTCCTGTAAAAAAGCATAACTTAAGCTGCGATGATTGGGATGAGTATAAATAATGAGCATTTTCATAGTAAAGCTCCTTTACTTATCATTTGATAAGTAAAAGGTAACACATTTTGAATTTAGTTGTCAAATGATAATTATATTATGATAATTGTTTAATGATAACAATTCTGCTATCGTGTCAGATAGAGGTGATCTTGTGGATCAGAACATGTTGTTCCAAAAATTCGTGGCCTTTACAGCTGCCGTTCATCAAATAACGTATGACATGACCAAGGGTGTGAAATCCGAAATGATTACACCTGTTCAGTATAAGATTGTGGAGTATCTTGCCGTCAGTCAGCCGGTTACGCTCAGTGAAATCAGTGAATGCCTGCATATGTCGATGCCGAACACGAGCCGGGAACTGAAGAAATTAACGGAAAAGCAATTATGCGAAAAGGTGGCCGACGACGAAGATCGGCGCAAGCAATATATTCGTCTCTCTCCAAAAGGAAAAGCGATGATGCACGAGGCGTTCGGACAGATTGAGTCCCGATTTGTGGAGCGCGTCCAGCATATGTCTGCCGAAGAGCTTAAAGATATCGAAGCTGCGCTTGATCTGCTGCATAGCAAAGTATTTTATTAATCGTATATACAGGTAAAAGAAAAGGTGGTTATACTCATGTCCAACCGCAAAGAGAGCATTTATAAACGTTACATCCCGGCGGTAACCGCCGACCCGGACTTTGTAGACCCCTCTTACTGGTTCATCTTCAGCTCCGGCAAGCTGCTGGTACAGGACGTATCCGGCAGGCTCGCTATTCCGTTAGCTCAAAGTATTGAATCCCTCCCATTCGCTCCCAACCGAATATTATATCTCGGAACTCTGGAAGGTATTCCTTGTTATGCCGTGGAGGTGCCAGCGGAATCCCCCGAACCTGAGGGCCTGACCTTCCGCCCCCTTCGTTCATTGTATGAGCTTATGGATGAGGACCTATTTCACTTGGCGGGCAAGGCGGTGCAGACGATTGCTTGGGACGAAACACATCAATATTGCGGCCGCTGCGGTACGCTCACGGACCTGTCACAAAGTGAGCGCTCCCGAGTGTGCCCACAGTGCGGTTTGATCAGCTATCCACGTCTGGCTCCGGCGGTGATTACGGCCATTATGAAGGACAAGCAGATCTTGCTAGCCCATTCTGAGCATTTCCAGAATAATATGTACGGACTGATCGCTGGTTTCGTCGAGCCTGGAGAAACGCTAGAAGACTGTGTTCAGCGGGAAATCATGGAAGAGGTTGGCCTCAAGGTTAAGAACATCACGTATTTTGACAGCCAACAATGGCCCTTCCCTCATTCCTTGATGATCGGCTTTCTGGCAGAGTATGAGAGTGGTGAAATCACGGTGGACGGCGAAGAAATTGTCCATGCGGACTGGTTCGATCTAGACAATCTGCCCGTTATCCCCCCGAACGTCAGCATCGCGCGCAAGATGATTGATTGGCTTGTGGAAAGAGAAACCATGCGTTAAATCTATCATTATCATAGAAAGTGGAGATCGATGGGGCTATTGTAGAAAGACAGCCTTATTGATCTCTACTAACTCCTGATAGTCCAAGCCGTCAGTCGTAAAGGAATCTTCCCCAAATATATGATACGGACTGTAGCCAACCGCCCAAAGTGTACCGTCCTGTTTCAAAAATAAAGATTGCTGGCTTCCTGCATACACATGGCTGACCAGAGATACAGTCGTTATTCTAGTGGGTTCCTTGACCCGGCCTCCTAAAGTGGCCATACCAAGCTCCTCCGAATAATTCTCACCCCAGCCATACAAGCTGCCTTCGGCATCAATGGCCAAAAAATGATTTAATCCTGAAACGACCTCCACGATATTCTTCAACCCCTTGATCGGTGCAGGTGTTTCTGTGAACAAGTTCCCATTCCCGAATACTCCGTCATTCATTTCGCCCCAGCCCCATACGGTACCGTCTTGTTTCAAGGCGAGCGCAGCCGTACTATCAGTGGTTATAGCCTTTACATCCGAAAGCTCCTTCATCTGTACAAGATCAGAACTGTCAGATTGTGTTTTCCAAACCGTGCCATCTTTTTTTAAGATGACAGTAAATAAGAAGCCAATTTTGACCGCTTGGACATCCTTCCACTCCAGACGGAAGGGAGTGGGAAAAGTCAGACCGGAAGAATATACTTTGCCCAGCCTGCCGTTATAATTCGAACCCCAAGCGTAAACCGTACCGGAATTATCGATAACCATCGTAGCATACTGATTCTTCTCAATCGAAACGATATGCTGAAGTCCCTTTACCTGTCGGGGGATGACGGTTGCCTGATAATCATTTATTCCATTTCCCCAAGCCCCCGACTGATTAAGGCCCCACACCCAGACCGTACCATCCTGTTTCAAGGCGATTCCTGAGTTATTCTCAACCTTTGCTTGCAGCACATTATCCATTAATTTAGTCGGCTTCTCATAGAACTGCCCCCATACCCATAGCTGCCCCTCTGCAGTTACGATGGCAACCTGACTGGCAATACTGACACTTGTTATAGGCTGTGTGATAAAGGGTTCTGTATCACCCCAAGCCCCCTTGCGCAACGTCTGGGCCTCATTCTGTAAGGCAATGAATGACTCTTGCAGCTTGGCATCCTTTCTATTCACACTATTCTTCGCATATCCATCGACCACAAGCTGCCGGTTCAGCAAATTGCCATTCGCCATATATATGGCTGCCCACAGCTGTTTGCTTGAATCACGCCCTCCCCGGATATCCAGCTCAACTTGTGTTCCCACCGGAAGCAGCGCACGGACATACTCTGTGGCCTCCATTCCATTTCGGACAGGTGACAATCCAGCCAAGCCTACAGGCTCCACGACCGTATCGCCCTTAAGATTTCTATAATGTAGTTCGATATACAGCCCATCTAGAACCCGCGTAACGACCGCCTGCACTTTAGGTGGAGATTGGATGGACACCGTTCTCGTCATTTTATCCCACTCTACCTGTGCTCCAAATACTTCAGCCACAAAACGAGTAGGCATCATGACGGAGCCCTTTATTATTTCCCCCGGATAGTCGAGCTCGATCAAAGCTTCATCGGTTTCAGCAAACCTATCACCCAAATGGTAGCTAAAGTTCAAGTCTCCTTTTTTGACAAATAAGGTTTCCCGCTTGCTGTCCCACTCTACTTCTGCACCTAATTGTTCAAATATAGCCCGCATCGGGACAAGCGTATGGCCTTGCTCAATAACGGGCGCCACACTAGACATAAGTGGAACGTTATCCATCAGAACAACAATATCCGCTGACGTGGCGGAACTATAAGCTGAGGGAAAAAATGTAAATAGCATGAGTATTGCTGTGAAGAAAATTCGTTTCATGGTGTGCCTCCTATATTTTCTAAATATTGATATTCTGCTTCCGGCTTCTATTTCCTTTCTTTATAGTAAAAATAAGGCGCCTCCTGCCCTGAATTTTAATCAGTACCCGGACAGAAAGAAAAACAGCAATCACTGGGAATGTGATTGCTGCTTATTGAGATTAGCTTACTTTTTATAAAAAATTGATGTACTATTCGCCTCGAGTTTAGTTAACCTTGAATTGCGTAATTTGAGCTTGCAGTTCTTCGGCCATCCTAGCTAGCTCCTTAGAGGAACTAGCAACCTCCTCCATTGAAGCCAGTTGTTCTTCTGAAGAAGCAGCAACATTTTGCGAGTGGTTAGCGGTTTGCTTGGCAATTCCGGCCATCTGATCCACCGTTGAAGTTATTTCCTCGGTACCGGCTAACAACTGCTCAGATGAGGAGGAAACCTCCTGAATTTGGGTATTGATTTCGACGATCCCTTTCAATATATCAGTAAATAACTGACCAGCCTCGCTAACCATCATGGAACCTTCCTGCACTTTGCCTGCATTTGCATTCATAGACTTGACCGCTTTATGAGTCTCTAGTTGAATTTCCGAAACTAGGCTGCCAATATGACTGGCTGCTTGTGCAGTCTGCTCTGATAATTTCTTCACTTCTCCGGCCACTACGGCAAACCCTCGTCCATATTCACCAGCGCGTGCCGCCTCGATAGCCGCATTCAAGGCGAGCATGTTGGTTTGGTTGCTTATTTCAGTGATCAAGCCGATAATATTCCCGATCTGCTCGGACCTAGAACCCAGCGAATGGATCAATCCCGCTGTTTCGGTTACAGAATCCTCCATCTCTTTCATCTGGCCAATCGCCTGAGTCATTTTCACATTGCCATTTTGTGCCTGAATGGACACTTGCTCAGCCGTTTCAGCAGCATTGACAGAAGATTCGGCAATCCGCTGAACACCTATCGCCATTTCTTCCATCGCCCTTGCTGATTCCAGAGTGCCATGCAATTGAGTATCGGCTCCAGATGACATCTCCTGAATAGCGTTCACAACCGCTTCTGTTGTTTGATTCGTTTGATTTGCGCTAGTCATCAGTTGTTCCGAAGTTGAGGCTACCTGCAGGGAACTCTCGGCTACCTTGCCTAGCAGTCTCCTCACATTTTCAATCATTTGATTCATATGTTGCGCCATCGTACCAAATTCGTCGGAGCTATTGATCGTCAGTGTACGGGTAAAGTTCCCTCCCGCCATCGTTTGGGAAAGCTCATTGATCCGAATAAGCTTACGGGTAATAAATTGAACATAGAAATATACTGCCAACAAGGTAATCCCGAGCCCTATCAAACTAATTAGCACAATTGAACGGAGTAGTGAATGCAAAGGTTCATAGAGCTCCTTCTCGGGCATAACCAAACCCAGGAGCCAGCCTGTGTTAGGCAGCTTCTCATAATACAGTTGGTTAGTTGCCTTAGAATCAGAAAACTTGACCATGCCGCTGTTGTTTTTCAGCAATTCACTGCTTGCTGAAGCCAAACTTTTGTTCTTCTCATCGGTAATTTTCAGCTTCATTATCTTTTCTTTATCTGGTCCCGCTATGTAATTTCCTTGCTTATCGAGCAATATCGCCCAACCCGTCTTCCCTACCTTCGCCTTTCCGGTCTCTTCCTGCATCGTCTTTAAATTGATGTCTCCGGTTATGACCCCCAGCAACGATTGGTCTGCGTCAAAAAAGGGTACAGAAAAGGTCGCCATCGTCGTATCCGTTCCCGGATCATAGTAAGGGTCGGTAATCCCCATTTTTTCCATACCGATTTTATACCAATCTTGCTCTGGATAATTGTAACTTGGATCGCTGTATTGCTCGGTGGTGATTATCTTTTCACCGTCCCGGTAAGCATAAGTGGAGAAATACTTCTCATTGGGATCGTATCGATACGGTTCAAAATATATGCCCACGCCAAAGGTATCCTTATTAGACATTAATACGTTACTTAGAATGGTTCTGTACTGATCCAGCGTATAGGCGGATGCCTGGCTTTCCAAGGTTCGGGCCAGTACCTCAGGCACCTTGCTATGCGTGCTTAAATTGGCAAAGATTTCATTAGAGATATCGGATAACTGTACAGTCATCTTTTCTTGAATTTGGCTCTGAATAATGCTTTGGGAGTAATTATAAGAAAAAAGTGTGACGATTAGCAGTGTGACAAGAAATGCGGGCAAGATGGAAGCGAATGTTCTCATACGTATACTCTTAAAGCTAAATCTTTTGAACCTGCTTGAAACTACGTTTCCCATACTGTGGCCCCCTAAACAGCTATAACTAATTTAATGACTTAATCATTTTCAATCATACCTTTCAAATGTTGGAATCTGTCGAATAGTATATCAATTTGTTGTAAAATAGTGAAAATAACTAGTATTAGACACTCAAAGTTCGCAGTTTGAAATAGGCAAATAAGCCTTGATGTAACTGGGCAAACCGGTAATTCATTGTTGGAGTTGAAATTTGAATAATTTTGAGAGCTTCTTGCTAGGTGTCGTGGCGAATTACACTATCTAATGACTTTCAAATGGCCATCGAAGGTGATTACATCGGGTTGCTTTATCAAATTTTCAAGCACCATATTACTCAGTTTTATGACAAGATCATTCCCTTTCCAGATTGGACAGGCGCGAAGCGGAACTATTGGATTCACTTTATGAGTGCTGGTGTTTTTGAAATATGGGGGAACAAAATCATAGCATATCCGTATGCGAATAAAGCAAAAGCAACTCAGCCTTTAACAGGAAATGAGTTGCTTTTGCTTTTCATGAAGGTGCCTATTTGGGGTTATCATGATAAGTTGGATTAGTCAGTATTTATCAATCTTGTACCAGAATATAGGTAGCGGGAACCATCCTACGGGCGCATCAACTGCCATATAACGACTGTGTTGTGTAAGCAGAAGCGCCTGAGCCTGCTGCTTATTAAGGACAACTGCATCGGGCTTAGCAGACCGCTCGACAGTCACGCCACTGACATCCACTCGCACAGTAATCGGCTGACCGTCCATGACTGCGGAGAATTCCCCCTGGACAATCCCTGTGGTCTTAAACTTAAGCGTCAGATAAGCCTTCAAAACGTTGGCAAAATCCAGAATATGATACATATCAGATGTCTCGATAACATAGTTTTCAGCAATGCTGCCAAGAGTCATATTCAGCGGAATGTCATATTCCGGCGTATAAATAGAAATCTGCTCTGCGCTGCTATATGCCCTATAAGCCTTGATCGTCCGCGAAATATCGTCCGTATTTTCCATCGCGAATTCAGATATTTCATCGCCTGCTTCGTTTACGATCAGATACCCGATCAGCTGATCTTTATCCAGAACGCCCAGCGCCTTTTGATGGAGGGAGTTGAATATAAGTGGCAATTGCTGTACGTTACGTTCAATATAAGCAAGCCGTGAGGTGTTCATGCTATACGCAAAGGATTCTGCGCCTTCAATCTCGAATAACGGGACGAAGGATATTCCTGCGTCGTTCACATGCCTTAATCCATGACGCACGTTGGCCTCTCCCACGAAATACTTGAACTTTACACCGCCAAGAGTGAAGCCAAAATACTCATATCTCTGCCGCTGGCCATATAATACAACCATATCACACGTATTGCGCAGTTCTCTAAGCCACATGTCCATGAGCACCTTCATATGCCCTTCCCCACGCGCACGAGGATGGACCGATACGGTACCCAAATAGCAGGTTCGCAGAGTATAGTCACATACCGTCAAAGGCTCTGGAAAAACAGCCACCTGTGCGCGCAGACTGCCTTTCTCATCCACAGCAACCATATGCATGGCTGAAGAATCTACGTTCTTATCATATGCTTTGGGCATCAGGGTTTCAAAATCTAAACGAAAAGCATAGTTGGCTAAATCTATGCATTCATCGCGCTCATTCGGAGTTGCCATTCTGTATTTAATCATTTGACCTACCCTTTCAGTCTAAATATTAAACTACCCTCCTAGACTATAATTCTAGAAGCATATTTAATATCCTGCCAGTCATATATGACGGATCGCTCATTACCCCTGCCGCTTTATACCGCAAGTACGACTCCTAACAGGTCTTGAAGCATCTGGCGAAGCTCGGCTGAGTTCTTGGCGACGATTTTGAATCCTCGCAAAGCGCACGTTACAATATGCGCCATTCGCTCTGGAGGAAGACTCATTTTGCTGTCAGTAGTGTTATTATGCTCTGCCAGCAAAGCTACCAATACAGCTTCGAGCTTCCCGTAGGATGCATCGAGAGCATCCTGGGCAAACTGGTAGGAGCTGTCGGTGACTTCCCTCATTTCCGGTGAGTTTAACGCTAGGTCAAATTTGTCAATCGAGTACACTTCAAACACATACATCATTTTTTCCTCTGCCGTTTTCTCAGAAGCGAGCCCCTTTGTTATTTCTTCGATGAGATTATCACCGTACAAAAGAATCGTTGAACGAAATACCTCCTCTTTACTCTTAAAGAATAAATAGAGTCCTGCACGCGAGATTCCGGCTGCCTCAGCAATATCATTCATCGACACGCGCTTGTAGCCGTATTTGAAGAACACATCCAACGCAGTCGCAAGAATATACTTTTTCTTTTGATCTTCCATCATTTAACTCTCCAGTTGTATAGACTTTTATTTTTATTATATAGACACTTTACATTTTTTGTCCATATGAGTATTATGTACATGTAGACGATTTTTGTTAATTGTCTATATGGCAAGAACTCAGACTATAAGAAGGAGTCGATTTCATAATGGCAACTGTACAAAAACCGTTACATTCAGGATTTGGACCAGAGACTACCGCACAGGCGGCACTCGCAGGACGCGATATTCGAGGAAAGGTTGCGATTGTAACCGGAGGTCACAGTGGTATTGGACTGGAGACCACGCGGGTCCTTTCAAGCGCAGGAGCCACCGTCATCGTCGGCGCCCGCGATATAAAGAAGGCGCGGATCAATCTGGCAGACATGAAAAACGTCGAAATCATCCCACTTGACCTTGCGAACCCTCATTCCATCGATCAGTTCGCAACAGAATTCCTAAAATCAAACCGAGCCCTTGATATTCTGGTTAATAATGCAGGTGTTGCAAGCCCACCAGTGATTAAAGACGAGCGCGGCTTCGATACCCAATTTGCTACGAATCACCTGGGGCATTTCCAACTGACGGTTAACCTCTGGCAAGCGCTGAAAAAATCGGGCAGCGCCCGAGTAGTTGCTCTTTCTTCCATCGGTCATATATCGGGTCCCATTGATTTAAGCGATCTACATTTCAACAAGCGTCATTACAACAAGGACGTATCCTACGGCGAGTCCAAAATCGCATGCTCGCTCTTTGCAGTTGAACTGGATCAGCGAGGAAAAGACTACGGAATTCGCGCATTTGCTGTCCATCCTGGCGGGATTCTCACGGATTTGATACGGAACATGACAGATGAAGAACTAGCCCTCTGGGGTGTCCAGAAGCGTGAGGATGGTACCTACATCTCTCCTGAAGGCTTTAAGACCGTCGAGCAAGGTGCTGCCACGTCCGTATGGTGTGCGGTAAGTCCGCTGCTGGATGGAAAAGGCGGTGTATACTGCGAAAATTGCGATATTGCCGAGGTCGTTCCCGCCGACTACAAGGATCTCACCGGAGTACGCCCCTGGGCCATTGACACAGTAACGGCCAAGAAGCTTTGGACCCTTAGCGAGGATCTTCTCCAGATTCCACGTGATTCTATTCCAGCGGCCGCAAATAACTGAAACATGTGATCCTCAGACAACAAGCGGCTGATATGTTGAAGAGGCCACTACGGATCAAAAACGAAAACTAGCCAGTCTCCAATAACCCAGAGACTGGCTAGTTTATTTGCTTTTAAGGCTATGAAGTACAAAAAGTTGTCTCATTCTTAAAAAAGTGCCTTTCTCAAATTTTGAATTTGGATACGGCCTCAATCAGCTTGAGCGCGGTATCTTCCGTAGTCTTCATCAAATTCGACATACCCTCTGATTTAGTAAGCATCTCCGCTGTTCTCTCTGCAATGTCATGAGTTCCGACTGCACTCTCGTTATTGGAGTCTGTTACTTCTTTAATCGAATGGCTCACAGTTTGGATCGAAGCTAGGAGCTCCTCCGATGTTGCACTAAAATCAATAACCAAATTTTGGAATGTCTTTGCATCCTTGAAATACTGCTCTCCCGTATCAACCAAACGGCTATAATCATGAATTACCGTCTGATCGATAAACTCCAATGCCTTTTCCGAAGCCTGTGTTATCCCACTAACCGATTCCAGAACCAGTCGATTGACCTCTTTTATCCGATTGGCTGTTGCTGCTGAATGTTCAGCTAACTTGCGGATTTCAGTAGCCACCACTGCAAAGCCTCTGCCCGCTTCTCCTGCACGCGCCGCTTCAATGGATGCGTTCAAAGCGAGTAAATTGGTCTGGCTCGTGATCTGCAGAATGGAGGCAGTCAGCATGTTAATCTCCTCAACGGCATCCGCCTTCTTAATGGCGGTTCTCGATTCGGTTTCGATCACATTGCGAATCTCAAGGGCAGCATCTCTGGAATGGATGGCCTCTTCCCTTAACTGCTGTGCTCTACCAGAGATATCCTCTACCACCTCTGCCCCTTCTTGGGCTTTATCTGCGATGGAATGAACGGCCTTCGTGATTTCTTCCGAAGTAGCATTCATATGCTCTGTCAATGCTGCCGTTTCCTGCATTCCAGCGGACATCTGCTCTGTTGTAGCAGATACGTCCTCCACTTGCGAAGCCAATTCCGCCATTCTTTCGGAGGATTGATTGATATTGAGCTGAACATTGGAGGTTTCGTCTACAACCTGCTTCAGTACCATGCGAATGGAGCCGGTCATCGTTTCCATCGAGCGAGCGAGATTCCCTACTTCATCGCTGCGTTTCAGTAAACGAGGTGATAGGGTGTTCGTAAAATCTGCCTTTGCAAGAATATCCACATGACGGGATAAGCGTTCAATGGGTCTAGCAATCAATCCTGCAAGCAGGATTGATAGAAGGATCACGATGACAATCGTCGATCCAACCAAAATCTTGGTCAAGAACGATATATGATCAATCTCTTTGTATACCTCCGATTTTGGGACCGTTACGATAACCTTCCAGTCTGTTCTGGGAACGGTTGCATATGCCGCATGCTTGCTTATTCCTTTATCATCCGTATATGTAAAAACTCCGCTATCCTCCACCATCACCTGGTTCTTGATTGCATTCGTAAAGGATTTGCTTGTGATCACCTTTGTATAGTTTTGATTCAACATCTTTTTATCCGGATGGTAGATAAAATCACCTTTACTGGATATCATGAAGCCGTATCCCGTTTCCTCGATTTTAATTTTGCCGATATATTTCTTCAAGATATCAATCTCTGCAAGACTGACAATGATGCCATTGAATGCTTTTTTCTCATTTAAGATAGGAACACTGAAAGCGATATTCATATTACCTGATTTTTTATTTATAAATACATCACTGATAGTAGCTTTTCCCGTATCACGAGGGATGCGGAAATAATCTCTCTCGCTAAGGTCATAGGCAGTTTCACCGGTACCAATTATACCATTTGCGGGTACCATCGATGTCGAGGAGACCTCCGAATCTATTACACCAATAGGCATTACTAGTTTGTTGACATCCTCATAACTTAGCTTATTGAAATCCTTGGTATTTGCAATCATTTCCTCTATGGAAGATATTTTCACACCCATCCAATCATCAACGATATCTGCATTACTGCGAGCCAGAGTGAGCTCCTTATCCGAGATACTACTCGTTGTTTCCTTGTTAAACTGACTCATTTCAATAGAGGAAATGATATTAAGAGGGATCAGCGACATCAACAATATTAAAACAGTGATACGAAACCGCATTCCCTTGACCATCTTCTTGAAATTAAAATTTCTTAGTTGTTGCATTGGATTGAAGTGGTCAACGGATTGGGTCTTTTTGTTGAAAATGGGCTGCTGGTCTTTTTGCATACTATCTCCCCTTATGGATAAATCATACATTCCTCGACATCATATCACAACATTATACAATTTACGACAAATTCCGTCACGATTTTCGCGATATTTTCACGAGTTTGTCGTTAGATTGCCATGAATATAAGTAATTGTAAACATAAAGAAAAACCCCCTAATAATAGGGGGCAGTATAACTTGCTTATTTGTAAGCATCCGGAGCAAATCTACCGGAAAGCGTCATTTATGATACGATTCCCCGCGATTTCTGTAACGGCAAGTTTTGTCTTGCCCCTATGAACCTTTTCTCGTTCCCACAAACTTATGCGGCTTTACCCGAGTGTGTATCCGTCCGCTTGCTTCGAAAGAACGGCTTGCCCTTCGACCAATTGATGAACGGCTGCTCTATTACATAATAAGAGATCGTCGCAGCCACATACGAGATTGCGACGACGGATACACTGATGCCGAGCCAGCGCCACACATCCCGAATCCCGGAATTGTGATAATCCTTAATGCCGTACTTTTCGATTAACGTAATGAACAAATAATGCCAAATATACAGGCCGAACGAAATTTTTGCGGTAAACCGGAAAAAGCGGTTATCAAGCAACCGTCCTAATATCACGCTGAACGGTGCCGACAGCAGCACGACTCCGAACAAAATGGCATAAGCCGGGAAGTAGTATGGCTGCTGCTGGAGGCTGAAGACGAATTCGCCCTGTTGGCGCATACGCCAGATCAGCAATCCGGCAAGACCTAAAGCGACTGCACCGACAGCGTCGAACAGCCCGAGCTTGCGGAGCCGCTCCATTGCAGTGCCGTGCTGCATGAGTGCGGTCGTTACGCCCGCCGCCAGGATGCCAATGGAGAAGTGGCCGAAGAATCCGACGGGATTGTAATTCGGCATCCAGAATTTCGCACCGCCAATCAGACCATAATCCCAGCCCCGGTTCTGCTCGCTTGGCGTAAACCAATGATGGATGAGAGCGTTTGCGACAAGCACCAATCCGAACGCGATGACCCAGAATAAGATCGCTTTTCCAAACGAACGCCGCTTGCTGAGCACAAACAATACAGCCATAAACAAAGGCATAAGCACGTAGCAAAACACCTCGAAGCTGATCGACCAGAATGGCCCATTCAATTCGGACGGGAAAAACGTTGTATAGTGGAAGCCCGACGTAAACGTGAAACCCGTTATGATTCGCCGCCACAAAAACTCCGTAGGAATGTCCAGTCTCCATACAAGCAACAGACAAACCAGGAATGAAACATAGAAACCG
Source organism: Paenibacillus monticola (assembly GCF_009664975.1). Lineage (GTDB taxonomy): Bacteria > Bacillota > Bacilli > Paenibacillales > Paenibacillaceae > Paenibacillus_AQ > Paenibacillus_AQ monticola. The sequence goes on along the minus strand of NZ_WJXB01000001.1, from coordinate 90,396 downwards.
GGCATAATTCTTGCAGCACGGCGCAGTGTATACGTCCGGACACTCGGATACGGCTCATTCTCTAAGTAAGCACTCCAAAAGGGGAACGACAACAAAAATCCGCTTAATAAGAAAAACAAGCTCACCCCGCTGTTCCCTAGCAAGAAAACCGACTGCATTTCTTGAAGCCAAGGCTTTTGTGCGGGCATCACCAGCCGTTGTGACAAATGATGCAGGATGACGGACAGGCAAGCGATCGCACGAATGCCATCCGCACCTGTTAATCGGGTACTGCCTAACTGAATCTTTGACATCAGCTTAATTTCCCCTTTTCGCAAATGATTCCCAGACGAATGACCGCCCGCGTAGACAAAGAAATGGCCGTCAAACTGAACCGGATAACCGAAGCCTTGAACGCCGCATCCGTATGCCCACTACTCCCCTTCCCAACGGCGCTGCACATCGATCTCAGGTACTCCTATATTTCAATATATTATAGGAAAACCCTTCAACAATTTCATTATTCATCCAAAAAAATACGAGCCGAAATGGCATTTCTCTAAGCATGAGCGCCGCATTTTGGACAAAGCCCACGATGCTCAGGGATTCCGTCGAACCATCCAATTGAAAGTTGTATTGACAATAATGCCGGCAACCCAGCCACTGCTAGAAGGTTTGAGCTAAGCGTCTTCTTGACACATACGCCGCCATTAATAATCCGATGCTAATTAACATATAACTTAGACTCGGAATTAATGAACCCCCTTCTGATAACCTTGTGCCCAGAAAATCAAGATAGGGTATCTTGTTAAATGGACCCATACCTGATTGGGATGCTCGCATAGAAAGAGTAGCACTCAAATTCTTTAGCCGGACAAGGGATATCGATTCCATTTACAGTCAGTTGAGCGGCGCTTTTATTAACAGCAAACAAACCAAAATCCATAATGTTTGAGTTCAGTTGAATAGGCGCTCTATACAGATTTTGTCGACGCAATTGAGCGCGGATTCTGGCCACAACTTCCAAGGGATTGAACGGCTTGGGGATATAGTCATCCCCTTCGATGCCAAGTCCCATTAATTTATCAAAATCCCCGGACCGTGCGGTCAGAAATAGTATAGGCACCGATGTAAACCTGCGGATCTGTTGGCACAGCTCGAACCCATATGTATCTGGAAGCATCACATCAAGCACAATGAGACGAATGAAGCTGCTTCCACAAGGCGCATAGCTTCCCTTCCCGTGGTTGCCGTAGCAATTTGTTTGAATCCTTAGAAGATTTCCGTAATTGCTGAGCAGTGTGTATTTAATAAGTTTAGCGGTATGTCTCCATCCGAGTTCCGCAAGCAGCAGGCCTCTTCCTACACAACTTCAACCGTGCTGTCCTTGATGCACGCATTATCCAGCCAAGTTACCTTATGAGAGTGTGTTCACCGGAGACGTATATTGGAAGCCCTGTTCGGCGTAACATTTGCAGGCGAAATTTTAGAATATCCTATAAAACTTCTTAACAAACTACTAGAATTGGAATATAATTGTATTGTAGTAAAAATAACCAACAAAAGATAGGAGATTGTAATAATGAAAAAGAAGCTTTCTATCATTATCGTCATGAATCTAGTTTTAAGCTTAGCCTTTGGCCTCAATGCGTTTGCTGCCGATGACATGGCGGAATCGGAGGCTACCACTGATACTCATGCCACAGAACAGGTACTGCAGCCGAGTGGAGAGGTTATTTCCGAGCTTACCAAAGCTGCGCCTGAGATGGATTCATCGAAATTGAAGCAGCACCAAGTTAAGGCATCGGCGAATTTGAAATCGGCTTCAACGGCTTCGAAAACGCAAAAAGGATTAATAGCGGCTCCACAATCTATTAGCGCTACAGCGGAGACTTATACATATACGGGCTACATTCAACAGGAAGGTACATCCTCTTATTTATACCCTATTTATGTACAGCCGGGGAGCATACTACAGGTCCAAATGGATAGTCCGGCATCAGCGCAGCTTGATTACGATCTATATCTCTATGAATTTGATATGTCCACCGGGGAATTGAACCCGAATCCGATTGATTATTCGATTTATGGAACTTATTTGAATAACTATGGAAATGGACCTGAGACCTTGGCCGAAAATGTCGGCACGAGAAACGTTACTGCCGGTTCCAAAGCCTACTTGATTGAAGCCTATGGCGCAGTTGGAGCCAGCATTAACGATCCGTTCTATTTTACAGTTTCGACAAGCTCAACCTATGATGCATTCGAGACGGACGAGAATGCACTTCATGCCTATCCTTTCACGGTGGCGACAGGAGGTTCTACTGTTGTAAGCCGCTCCATCAATTCGGAGGTAGATCAGGATTGGTATAAAATCACGGTTCCTGAAAGCAGAAATTATGACGCAATGCATATTGATTTGGACCAAGCGTCTGTGGGCAATGGCAACAAAGCTGAATTGTACGGCGCATTAAGCAATAATCGGATGGCATTGATCCCCTCCCAAAATGGCAACGTGTCACTGGGAACAGGCACTTATTATCTGCGAGTTTATACGACAAACGCCTATTCGGATACCAACTATTCACTCCATCTGCAGCCGGTATTAAGAGCCGACAAACTTGTTATAACGGGCTATAACTCCAATGGCGGTCCCAATGATTACCCTAGCTATGCATACGGACGCTACTACCGGATTACAGGAAATAGCTTTACGGTGACCGGCGTTGCTGCGACCTCGGATAACTATGCCGTAGCCAATTCGGAAGTTGAAGTCATTTGGGAGAATGAGTATTGGACCGAAGGCAGCAATAACAGATATCGGAGCGGAAAGGCATGGACAAACAGCAGCGGCCAATTCTCCATTACGTTATCCCTGCCTTCTTCAACCGGAAGCGTTAGCCAATATTTGCCCGGCGCCATAAGCTTCACTCACTATTATGACATTTGTGGCGTGTTGGCAAAAGTAACGGATCGCCCTAGCACGATCGATACGGATATTGTGTATCATTTTGCCTACAGTATTTACGGAGGTTAATAAGATCGACGAAAGAGCAATGGGCGGTGGAATAAATCGCCCGTTGCTTTTTTTTGCCCATTAATATAAAGAATATGGAATAATATTCCGATATTATGGATATAAGAGGAAAATTTAAATAAAAGGAATAGGGGGATAATTATGAAGATTTATAGCTCGACCCAGTATGATTTAAATTTATACCTAAATTCGAAACAGCATACCGATAAACCGGCCTTGGTCACAGGCACGATAACCGAATTGTCGCATGACGCCGATACAGTGGAAATCAGCCCGGCTGCCAGACAGTTAGCGGCATCCGATATTGTGAATCATTCGGCTACATATTTTGGAACTGTTCAAATCAATGATTCGCTGAATCGTCTTCTCAAAGATCAACCGTCGGAGGTGAAGGAAGCTGTTTACGGCATTATTCAATCTAATTTCATTACAGACGTAACCGGAGAAGAGGAAAGAGCAGCGTTATTAGAATTGGGACTCACTCAAAGTAAGTATATCGCAGACAACTACATGAAAGATGACGAAGCAGCGGAATTTATGAATACGATTCGTCAAATCGGAGCCATCTCCAAAACCAGAACTGTAGACCCTGAAACGAAAGAAATCCATTACAAAACACCGCCGCAAAGGCCTATTGGGGCTCCGGAGGATTATATAGATTTGACCGATATAATGCAGAAATTCGAGCCAGAAACCCTTGATAAGCTACAGGAGACTATTGCGAACGGAAAAGACTGGGGTAGCATCTTGCGAACCTTCGCTGAGAAAGTATCAACTCGTAAGGATTGGGTGCAGGAATACAGAGAGGGAGCTGCCAAACAGATCGGGGACATCGTCGGCGAAAACAGATTCGGGAATGTTTCTACTGCCAGCTTGACTGAGTTTGTCAAAGATATCAAGAACATAATTTCTAATGCCGGATTTGAAAATACTGGGTTTATAACAGACAATATAGAAGCTTTTATGCGCACGTTGAGAAACCCGAGAATGGTGTCATAACCGAAAAAAATGAGGGAACCGTTCAAGCTCTTTGCCGGACGCTTCTCTCATTTTTTTTGTTAATCGCATCCGCCTTCTAAATAAAGTCCATTCTGTAATAGAGAACACCGGCGTATAGCTTAAGGAGCATCGAGTTCAAGATTGAAGTGCCCAAGAAAACCCAGCGGATAAGTACGCTAGTATTGCCCTATAAGACCCTTTTTTATGGCTGTTTTCTCGCAAGCATGAAAGACAACGAGTCCTAAAATCAAATATACGAGCGAATTTAACAATAACACTCCATAGTCAGACCAAGGCAGTTCAGTCAACGTCAGATCGTTAATCATCACGGTTCTTACCATACATACTTATCATAGTAACTACAATGATTGGGATCGTTGTCATGGGATTAAGACTTAACCACTGTCCAGAGCAAGATGACTATAATAACAGACTGTAAGCCAAATTGCCCGGTGATCTGCGTAAGCATATCCGCAAGGTTTGAGATCGATACTGGAAGATTTTATAACGGATGAACTAAGGTAACATTAATGATTGTGGAGTGAAAAAATTTGCCATCACTTGTGATGTTCGTTCAGATTACAGAGCTCAGTCCAGAAGCGTGTACATAAGGATACTTTCAACCTTTGCATCTTTTATGTGAAATGTCATGACATCCACATAATTTGCCGGCGAATACCGATAATCATCCTCTTCGTTAGGTCCTCCATTTCCAATCAGATTGCCTTCGGGATAGGCTTCTTTCAACATCTCGACACTGTCGCCAACTTTGATATTTCTGACTGTGGAATATTTGGGGTCGGTAATTTTTATATTGAATATATAGAACTTTTTGCCTTCAGCCGCATCAATGGTTTTTATCTCAAGCCCGGGAAATTTATATTGCTTCTCGGTGAACCCAAGCAGTGTGTCCATATTTAACCCATCGTCTTTGGAATAGGTGTGGGATTTTTTCTCGACGGCATTTCCCAGCATGCTTTCAAGCTTTTCATCGTCAACAACGTCAGCAATGGCAACGGTGTGATCTTTATAGACCAATGCAAGCTCCTTTAGGATCACATTCCCGTCTTTTCGAATGGTGCCCTCCTTGATCACCTCGGAACCGGAGTTATTGCCGGCTGAATTACCGGGTGTTAGATCGGCTGGAGCCGCAGTTGCAACTTCAGTTGCCTCGGTGGTAGCAGTGGATGTAGCCGCCGACGTATCACCCTGGTTTGCCTGGCAGCCTGCCAAAAGTGTCATAAGCAATATTACGAGCAACATCAAGGCTGCTGATTTTCTTAATACTTTCATTCTTACCCCTCCATAAATTAAATTATTTAATCTTATAAGGTCATTATAGGGAAACGATTTATTATTGTAATAACAGACTTGTATCATTCTTGTAACTTCACAGCAACGGAAGAGCGATAGAGACTGTGGTTCCTGCATTAATTTTGCTTTCAATGCTCAAATGCCCGTTGAATTTCTCGGCTATTTCTTTGCACATGGGCAGGCCAAGTCCTGATCCTTTGGCAGTATTTGAATTCCTGGCTCTGTAGAACCTTTCCTGAACCCGTGCAATCTCATCCTCGTCGATCCCAATACCCTGATCACTTATTTGTATGAACGCTTCATTCTGCCTGATAAACGTTTCAATTCTTATCTGCGTGTTAGGATTGGAATACTTTATGGCGTTGTCCAGAATATTCGCAATGGCATGTGACATCAATATTTGATTTACATATACGAATGCCGGTTTACCCGGCTTAATGTCCAGCTCTATATCCTTATTCTCGGCTTTTGCTCTCATATCTGCTGCCACTTGATCGGTTAATTTAGATAAATCGGTCTTTTCCATGCCGATCCCCTCCAGACCTGCCTTGTCAAACCGGGATAGCATTAATAACTCATTTATGAGCAGGGTAAGCCGATCTGATTCATTTACAAGATGAAAATAGATCTTTTGCAAATCCTCATCCTCATTTTCGCTCTCATATAAATATTGGGAGAATCCCCGGATAGCGGCGAGCGGTGTTTTCAATTCATGAGATACGTTAGAGACAAACTGCTTCTGATACTGTATATAGTCGCTCAGCTGAATACCCATCCGGTTTAATCCCGCCGCAAGCATCCCTAGCTCATCATTCCTGTTCAATTGTACCTGCTGGAACTGCTGTTTGGAGAAGCTCTCTGTAGCACCAAGCAGATATTTAATCGGTTTTGTCGTATTACGGGCAATGAATAAACTAGAAAGAGTGATCAGAACAAGAAAGCCCCCTGCGCCAACAAACAGGATATAACGGATTTTGTCCATGATATCGTAAAAGTAAGAGATGTCCTCCACGAACTCGAACACGAAAATATTCTGATAATACATATCTTGAATGGGTATGGCAAAATACAGCATATGATTATCAGTGACCGTGTAAGAATAATTCCCCTTTAGGGCATTCTGAATATTCCCCTCAAAAATCAAGGGTTTCCCATTATTAATGATGATTCCATCTACCGCTAGTCCCAACAGCTTCTGATTGCTGTCATAGATCCGCACTTCCTTACCTGAAGCCTTTAACGTTTCAAGAGCGCTTCTCGGCACATCCGAGACTTGCGCCTCAACAGATGATTTTTCATACTTTGCCAGTATCTCTCTAAATGATAATTCGCATAAATCCGCCTTTTCCATCATTTGCTTTTCTATGGTCACGAAGCTGAAGTAATCGATAGCTTTATTGACTGAAATAATAATAACGGCAAAAGACAACACCGAAAAAAATAAATAATTCAACAAAAGCCGGGTTGCATATTTCAGACGGAGCCACCTCCAAGCTGATAACCAAATCCGTAAATGGTCTTGATGTATTTTGGACTTTCGGCGTCATCCTCCAGCTTCTTCCTTAACCGCATGATAGTCATATCTACGCTGCGGCTGTCCCCCAAAAAATCATATCCCCATACGATCTCCAGCAGTTCATCTCTTGTGAAGATTTTCCCCGGCCTTCTCAGCAGCGTTTCCAGAATTTTAAATTCCTTTGCCGTCAGCGAAATTGGAATTCCGTTTCTAAGCACCACTCTGGTTTCCAGATCGAACGCCAGTTCTTCATGATTAATCCGAGTTTCTTCGTCACTTTTTTTGGGATCGATATTCTCATATCTTCTAAGCACAACTTTGATTCTGGCAATGAGTTCCCGGTTATCAAAAGGTTTGGTAATGTAATCTTCTGCCCCAAGCTCAAGTCCTAATACTTTATCTATGATTTCATTCTTTGCCGATAGCATAATAACAGGAATCGCTTGTTTCTTAATAATTTCCTTGCAGAGATCATAGCCGGAGTAGTCCGGCAGCATTAAATCCAGTACAACCAAATCCGGCTGAAAGGCACCCAGCGCTTTAAGTCCCGTACTGCCATTCTCTGCGGTCTGCACCCGAAAGTTTTCTCTTTTGAGCACAAGCTCAATTAAGTCTCTAAGGGCCACTTCATCATCAATCACGAGAATTTTTTTCACTTGATCCCTCCTCCCCCAAGCAAGTATGGGTATTCGTTTGCCGCCTGCCAAAGGTCAGGTTTAGTTCCTTCACTTCTATTATTAACACTATATAGCGGGTTAACCGCCCAGCCCATGAAGTCATTATAGCGCAGCAACAAAAGAAATCATTCAATAAAGAGTTCAGACTGGAAAGGGGACAAATCAATGTATCTGATCTGGGGGGTTAATTGTCGGTGAGATCATCGGCTGGTTAAGCGGCAATTTGATCGACCGGACGTTACGGGAGGTGTTCTGGAGCATGTTTGGGCATAACAAACAAGGCGAGAAATCTTCTTACATGATCAGTTATTTTTTGCCCCAAAGCGGCTTGCCGGATGGGTTTGAACAGCTTCAAATCCCCCCTCAAACCTAAGCAACTTTCTCAACCGGCCTCTACCCCGACGGACAGAGTGGTATTCATGATTTGTGGAAGCGTATTTGGGGGGAATGGTTTCCGAGCTCTAATTATGAATCCACAGATGGTCCTGAGTTCGAAATGACTTACGAGCGAGCCAACAACATGTATGAAATGGAAGTTTGGATCCCTGTCGTTAAAAAGTCCGCATCTTAGAACAAAGAGCAACACTAGTGACTACCACTACGTGTTGCTCTTTTTATGGGAAGTGATGAGGATGTTGTTCAACTCAAACAACGTAAATGGATGTACCCTACTCACATTTCCTTCTCGTGTGGCCAAGCATATTCAAACCCATGCCCCGTAAGGAATTCTCCCAAAAACTTGCCCTTGCTTATGATAAGGGTCACCGTAATATATCTAAGCACAAAGTTCAATTGGACCACAAAATATACATCTCCATATAAAACAAAGCTACTCCTGAAAAAAGGAGTGGTTTCTTTATTGATTCTTTGTATCCCACTCAAGATTGCTTTTCCAGTCAGACCACAATGACTTTATCTTATTAACTATCCACTCTCCACCAAACGTTATTGTTCCTTCATGAGAAGCATAGATAATCCAATTCATATTCTGCGAAGTCCAAAACCCCTCACCGCCTGTGAAATCGCCATTGTAGCAATAATAAGGGTACAAATCTGAAAGCTGTATATTATAAGTCTCACCTGTTTCTAGAAATTCTATCACCTGCTCAACTCCATGGCGCTTAAGCAACGTAATAATATCATTTAGCTTTTCTTTACTTTCTATATATTCGGAATTAAAAGCAATAAGGTCTTCTCTACTGCAATCAAATAATGGATACCAATAAGGTTGTCTTATATCCCAGATTCGTTCCATATCTTTCCTCAAATTTATAGAAACCTCTTCTGGAATTATCACCTTTTGCAAGAGAATCCCTCCTTTATGCTCTCTTTTAGACTTACGCTTGGACAATGGTAACTGTTGCAATTCCCTTTCCAGCCCAAAGATTAAAACTATAACCCGTTATATGTTTTGTTATCCTTACTAAGACAGTCCATGTGTCGCCATAAAAAGTCTTATCCCCAATTGCTCCGAAGTTTACAACTATGTCTCGAATCCATTCATTAACTTGTCTGGGAGAGGGTCTTTGTACCACTTGATAATGGTTTTTACAAACCTTCGCTCCACAATTTATCCTCCTATCTATTGCTTGGTATTTGCATAAGGCACTGTTCCTTTCAATGAAATTGCTCTTTTATGCTAACCCCTTTACTTATGTAATCGTTCACTAACCGCCCTGATTCCCTTTAAGGCACGTTCATTATTAGGTTCAATCTCCAACACCTTATTAAGCCACTTTAGTGCCTGTTGGAAATCGTTTAATTTGAAGTAGGCATATGCCATTTCATTTAGATTCTCTATATCGCTAGGTTTATTTTCGTAAACTTTTTCAAAATAGGGGATAGCATCACCAAATTGTTTAAGCGAACATAAGATACATCCCTTGTTCCACAATGCATCAAGACAATCTTTGTCGAGAAGATAAGCTATATCAAACTGCTTCAATGCCTTTTCCTTATCATCTAAGCGCCAATATATCACACCCAAATTCAAATGCGTTTCAGCTTGTTCATGGTCGATCTCCAACGACTTCTCATAGTATTGTTTAGCTATTTCGTATTCAGCAGTCTTTTCGTAATACACGCCAAGATAATAGTAAGCATCTTGATTATTAGGGTTAGCCATAATTGCTCTGTTTAGATATGGAAGGGTTTCTGTATAATTACCCAACTTTAAGTAAGCACGACCTTTATTAAAAAGTAATCTTTCCCATGCAGGACTTATTTTTAGCGCTTTATCCAACAACTCTATTGCCTGTTGAGGATTACCTAACTGAATTTGGCAACACGCCATATAATTAAGGCAATCAGCTCTGTTTTCTACCTCATTAACATAAGCTAATTCAAATTTTTCATATGCTTCTTGGTAAAATCCATTAGAATACAGTTCGTCGCCTTGTTCAAATAAGTTCAAAATTACCTTCCACCTCTAAATAAAATCGCGTTTTTTTACCTGGGGATTCTTAGTTCTCAAATATATTTTCTCAATATTGTCCAAGAGAAGAGCAGGTAAGAATGAACACTTTACTCTTGCCCAAGGGGAACACGAACCTATTATTGATATGATTATTTGGGAGAAAGCCAAGTCAATGAACGAAATGAAATCTCATAAGCCAACAAAGACCTTCCACGGACACTTCCCACTTACAACGCTATTGCGTTGTCCAATGTGTGGACACGGAATGATTGGGCATAGAACTAAAAACTCGATAGGTGAATACATCCGTTATTATCAATGTGCAACTTTACGTTTAAAAGGCTCTGCGGTATGTAAGACCAATTTGGTAATGGCAGATGAAGCTGAAGCTTTCGTCTTTAAGAGAATCGAACAGAAGAAGGATACAGCGTATGAACTCAACAGACCAACTATAAAAGAGATTTCTTTTGAGCAGGTTCACCAAGTCTTAGCAGACTTTTCAACCGTCATAACAAAGGTTGAACCAGTGAAACAAAGGACTTACTACACTCAATTATTAACAAGATCACCTTAAATCTTGGAAACAATCCCGAACAGCGGAGCGTCAAGGACATTGAATTATTCTTTGACGCTTCAATTAGCGATGACTTTGTGCTTACTTATGGTACGGTTCATTCATCGTATAATAACCAAGCACTCCAAAATTCCTCAACTCAACCCCCAGCCCGCTCCCCAAACAACCGCCCCGCATAATCCTCAATCAGCTCACCCATGGCAAGCTTCTCTCTCCACTTTGCCGGGATGCCGCTGAGCCCATAATAGGCTCCGGCGATTTGGCCGTACACTGCGCCGGTGGTGTCGGCGTCGTCGCCTAGATTGACGGCGAGCAAGGCACCTTCGGCAAAGCTTGTGGATTTATGAAAAGCCCACATCGCCGCTTCCAGTGATTTCACAACATACCCTGAGCCTTTAATGTCAGGCGGTTCTTTGACTTTATAGGAACCATCCAGAATGTTCTGGATGCTGCGACCCAGTTTTCCCTCCTGCAGCCATTCACGGTAAGCGTGCAGCTCCAGAACCTCTTGCTTGCTCTGGCCATGCAGGCCAGCGAGGATGTAAGCGGCCATTAGGCGGCAGGCGTCAAAACATTCCTTGGCAGCATGCGTTGTTCTTGAGCTTCGCACGGCATACTCCAGCGCCTTGGCCGGCTGCTCTGCAAAGTACATGACTACAGGCGCCAAGCGCATGATAGAGCCATTGCCGGCTGCGCGGGGGTCCTCTGATCCGCTGTAACCTTCGCCAGTAGCTTCAAAGTGCTGCAGTGCAGAACGTGTGGAGTTTCCGATATCGAAGCACACGCCGGTGCTGCTCAAATAGCCTTCGCGGAACCATTTTATGTATCTCTCCATTTGATCGACGGGATCAAAATCATGTTTCTCTAGCAGGCTTTCCGCCAAGCAGAGCGCCATTGAGGTATCATCGGTCCATTGTCCTGGTTGCAGATCGAATACCCCACCACCGACAATATCCTCTACTGGCGCAAAGGTTCCGGGTGGTTCGAATTCTACAGTTGTTCCCAGAGCGTCTCCAATAGCCAAGCCGTTTAAGCAGCCTTGATAGCGATCCAGATGTAATGTCATTTCGCTGTTCTCATATTCTTTTTTCTATACTTGGCTCCAATACTGTTACTTACAATTGCAATGACTCCATAGGCAACGGAATAGAACTGGGCACTGGTGTTGCCGTCAAACACCAGAAATACCGACAAGGCAAACAACAGCGCGGGAAGCAGGCAAAGGGCAATATTGAAGCCTTGATGGAGGCCCGCCTCCGCATTAAGAATCATAACCGCCGCTGGATTGACCATAAGCAAAAGCAGCAGCAAGGTTCCTAGATCGTTCATGATATGGCTATGATTCTGGATATAGGGAATCAGAAAGAACAGTACAAGATAGAATCCTGTATGAACTAGTACTCTTTTGTATAAGGGACTCATCAAAAGCATCCTCCAATGGAAATATAGTCTAGTTTATATGTAATAACCCCCGGAGCCATGCGGCTTAATCATCCGGGGGTTGCTCTTACAAGAATCGATCAAAGGGCTGTAAATTATTCACCAGGATAGGTGAGTCCCCATGAGGCACGAATTTGATCCAGCAGCTTCATGATCGCCAGGGACTCATCGAGCGTGATTGCCTGACTTTCGGTAAGTCCTGCCTGCAGACAACGTCCAACTTCCTCAGCTTCAAAAGCATATCCGATGGATAAGCGGTCATCTACAAAGGTCTCCACGATCTCATCCCCCACATAAAGCACGGCCGATCTTGGATTCACTACATTCTCAGGAAGAACAATACGTCCCTCTGTACCGTAGATCTGAGCGTCCTCCTGCAGATTCAGCCGTATTCCACCGTTCAGCGATGCGGTTCTGCCCCCGCCGTAGGATAACAACAGCGAGAAGTGCTCGTCCACTCCGGTCTCACCAATATGTACTGTACTGGATATAGACTCCGGGTTAGCTCCAAAAATCATGGAAGTAAATGAAATGGGATAGATGCCGACATCCAGCAGTGCGCCGCCTCCAAGCTTAGGATTAAGCAATCTGCCTTCCGGATTCCACTCCGAACGGAAGCCTAAGTCAGCTTCTATCAAACGAACATCACCAATCCGGTCAGCGGCCAGCCACTCTTTAATCTTGATAATAGCCGGGATGCAGCGCGCCCACATGGCTTCCATCAAGAAGAGCTTTTGCTCACGGGCGTACGCAACAATCTCTTCGAGCTCTCCGCTATTGACGGTAAAGGGCTTCTCGCATAATACGGCTTTGTCGGCACGCAGTGCCAGCAGCACATTATCTTTATGGAAAGGATGGGGAGTCCCGATATAAACAGCATCCACTTCCGGGTCATTCACTAAATCCTCATAGGTTGCATAAGCAACGGGGACTCCGTGATTCTTGGCAAATTCATCCGCACTTTCCTGAGTGCGTGATCCCACTGCATAAGCTACACCGTTGCTAGCATGTGCCAGATCCGTTACGAATTGGTGGGCGATCCAACCGGTGCTGAGGATACCCCATTTTACCTTGTAAGCGTTATCCGTAGTCATTAAAGTCTTCCTCCCCAATATTATGCATAGTCTATTTGATTCTATCAAAGTGGCTGACAGAAGCAAGAAGAAATGGCCGTGCCATCATCCTGCTTCGCTTATACCATACTCATCAAAGCATAGATACTAATGGCCGCGAGTACTAGGGTTACGAACATCGTTGCTGCATTCCATATGCGACTTACCACGGCAAGATTCTCAATATAGCTACGCAAAAAAACCTTGCGCAGGAGCACCTGCAGCAGCTTCATAAAGACGAATCCTAACACCCCGATTCCACTCAGCAGAACAACCTCAATATTCGCTTTCATAACAAACCTATCTGCTATGGACCCTCTATAATGGATCGGAACAATGTCCGGCATACTAGGGTACAGATAGATGTAGAAAATAAAAGGTAAGATGGCAGCCAGACAGCATATAATCAGCGTGGGCTTGCTTTTGAACATTAGGGTATCCTCCTTGCCGTTTAAAATAATAGCTACTCCTGTAGCTCATCCGCCACATCCAGCTTCTTCCTTCAATTTAGTACGCAGCTGTTCTATATATTCTTCGGTATCCAGTATCCTTGTTCGGAGTGTTTTTCCTTGTGCCGCAATTATCTCTGGAATCCCGTCACGCACCAGCTTTTGATAGATAGGCATTTGGCATCTCCCTTCTATTGATAAGACTCTTGCAGCAGTTGTTCTACAAAGGGGATATCCGCCGCCGGGCAATCAATAGCTGTCCATCTCCATTATGTATAATTGCCGCCGCTACTTCCATCAGGAAACTTACCTCTATTCTGTATACCCTATAATACACAGGAATGATTGAATTGTTTCTCTGAGGAGGCTGGAATGGACATGCAAAAGAGACGCCTGCCTTAACCGAATTGGCTAAGCAGGCGCCCCTTATATTTATAAACTGTCCATTATTTCGTCAGTACAAGCTCCAGACTTACCAGCAGATTGTTCTCTGCATCCAGCACAATAGAGTGAGGGCTGGTCATCCCGAAATCAGCAAAGGTTACAGTCGTCGTTCCTGACAGCAGCAGCTGTCCACCACTATACATGGCTTGCGTAGCAAAGGTGACGTCCTTAGCAATTCCTTTTACAGTAAGTGTCCCCTGCATTTCAACCGGTACTGCGGTTCCTTCTGTCCATTCCGCTGGCAACTCAGAGAATGACTTCACCACGAAGGTAGATGTGGGATTAGCGGCAACCGCCAGGAAATCGTCTCCTTTTACATGCTCGTCTCTTTGGCCGTTGCCGGAATCCAGAGCGCTCATATCAACGGTTCCTTCTCCAGTCATCGAGGTGATATCGTCCAGATTTACTGTCCAGCTGCCTTTAACGGAATTGTCTACGAAGTTCACGGTTTCTTGCGAGGTCGTTACGGACCAATATACTTTAGACGTGTCGCCTATCGTCCAGTCTCCATTTAATTGCTCTGCTGTAACCGTCGCTCCACCCACCGATTCTGTACTAGCATTCGTAGCGGCTGGCGAGTCTGCGGCTTCTGTCCCTTGTGTCTGAGCAGGAAGCACGGATTCGATCTCAACATTATTGCCCATAGACTTATTCAGCCATGAATAACCTGAAATGATTCCTACGATGATAACTCCGGCAGCGATCATGGCTATTGTTTTTTTCTTCATCCTGTTTCCTCCATCCGAATTCTTTGTATTGTGCAAGGTCGTTCCTCATTCTAGCAAAACAATATGTCGGGAAGAAGTCGAAGCATCATTGGCTGTCTTGTGGTAAACTTGTCGTAATTTTAGGCAACATTTCAGGGCTCATAATCAAAATTAGCGGTTGATAAATTCGAGCGAAGACACTAATGAGGCAAACATATAATACCTGAATAGTTGCAGTTCAAATCTGACGGACTGTAGCGCCGCTATTTCACTTTTGAAGGGGTTTGGGAACAGGAAGCGGACTCAGAATACGCTATTGAAGCAAGAATAGGTACTTGGGGGAGAAAATTGGGTCAATAGCGTCCCTGGTGTCCGTCAAATTCCCAAATCGCCTGATTTCGAACAAATAGGAGCTTCTGAGTCCGGTTCACTGGGTCAACCTCTGATTTGGAGAAATAGAGCCCATTTCAGAGAAGAATAACTTTTAGGAGACTCCTATGAATATGAAATCCATTCTGATAGTCGAGGACGAAGAAGCGATCGCTAGAGTCCTCAGTGCCTATCTCAAAAAAGCAGGCTTCAGTGTCACCCGGGTTGCGGATGGTATAGCAGCGCTGGAAGCCTTTGCGGAATCTCCTCCGTCGCTTATCCTGCTCGATATTATGCTGCCAAATATGGACGGCTTCGAACTGCTGGGCTTGATCCGGGAGAAGAGCAGCTGTCCGGTGATCATGCTGACCGCAAAGGACGGCATTAACGACCGGCTGGCGGGGCTCGACGGCGGGGCTGACGATTATATGTCTAAGCCTTTTATTCCTGAGGAAGTAGTAGCCCGTGTGAATGCGGTGCTGCGCCGCCCCTCGCAGTGGTCAGATGGCAGCCGCAAGCGGCATTTCGGCAGCTTATTTATCGACTACAGCGCGCGCTGCCTCTTTCTGAACGGAGCCGAGGTCAACCTCAGTCCTCGCGACATGTCCGTGCTGTTATTCTTAGCCGAACGGCCGAATCAGATTTGTACAAGAGAACAGCTAATCGAGCATGTGTGGGAGATGGATTACGAAGGAAGTGACCGGGCGGTGGACCTGTCCATCAAAAGACTGCGTCAAGCGCTGTCACACTGGCCGGCAAACGAGGGAGAGATTCGTACACTAAGAGGGACGGGGTACCAATTATGGACAACCTAAAGAAGCGCACCTCCATCCTCTCCTACTGGACGGTCAGATACCTGTTGATCATTAGTGTTGGTCTGCTGCTCACCGCGCTGACTACCTTCTGGTGGATTCAACAAGAAGCGATGGATAACCGTATGCAGACCACCGGCCTCTTAGCGCAAGAGATTGCCGACCGCAGTGTTAGCGCGAGTGGCACGATTGAGATCAGTCAGAATCTAGGGGAACTCATTGAGGACCGGAAGCGGTTCTTCAAATTAACCGTGGAAATGTGCGTCATTATTACAGATAAGCAGGGGCAGATGTTGTACTCCATGCCGCCGCTGACTGAGAACCAGATGCGGTCGAAGATTAAAGACAGCTTGAGTGATTCTCGTAACTCAGAGTACAAGGGTGCCGTCGCCCCCATCAAAGCGGATAATGAGGTCTTGGGTGAGGTTATCGTTATGCAATCCAAGAAATCGCTGCGCCATATCCCGCAGGATGAAATCATCTTCTTCTCGATCATCCTGCTCTTTCTGATCATCTTGAGCTGGCTGACGATCTACCTCTTATCCCGCAAGCTTGCCAAGCCAATTCAAAGAGTGGCGGCAGCAGCCGTCCAGATCAGCAGCGGCCAATATAATATTGTGCTGGAAAAAGGGGCCAAGGAGCGGGAAATTCATGAGTTAATCGTCTCCTTTCAGGAAATGGCGGGCAAATTACAGCAATTCGAGCAGTCCCGGGCCGTCATGCTGGCCGGAGTCTCCCATGAGCTAAAGACTCCGGTAACCTCTATCAAGGGTCTCGTGCTTGCTGTCCGCGAAGGTGTAGTTGAAGGCGAGGAAGCAGAGGAATTCCTCGATATCGCTCTGCTGGAGGTGGGCAGGCTGCAGCATATGGTTGCCGATCTGCTGGATTACAACGCCCTCACTGCCGGCATTGTATCCGTTCGCCACGATAGGCTGGCCGCTGTTCCGCTGCTCTCGGAGATTGTCTATCAGTGGAAGCTGACACAGGAAGAAGATGTCTGTGAACCCGTCCTGCTAATGCCGCAGAAGCCCTTATTTGTCCGGGGAGATCCGCTGCGTATTCAGCAAATCATTGTCAATTTGCTGAACAACAGCGTGCAGGCAAAGGCGCAAGGCCGGAAGGTAGAACTCACCATCGAATTGCTTGAAACCATCGGGGAACAAGCTGCCATTCGGGTCACTGATAATGGAATTGGGATCGCACCAGGCAATAGAGAGCTTATGTTTGAAGCTTTCTTCCGCAGCAACAGCAAGAATACTACCCTGCGCGGATTGGGACTTGGCCTTACCTTCAGCCGACTGCTGGCCGAGTGTATGGGCGGAAGCCTCCATCTTGGAGACAGCCCGGAGCAGGGCTGCTGTATTGTTCTAACTTTGCCACTTGAGTAAGATCAGTGGTCTCGCGGGACTCCCGCATGTTATAATCATGTGCACAATGATAACCTGAACCGGAGGCTGTATATGCTTACATTTGAACAGAAATTAGCTATTCTGGATACCTACTCTGTACTTGAACGCAAGAACGTGTCCCTTGGACGCGTGAACTATCACTACGAGCAGAGCCAGCATGAGAAGAAAATAGTGGCGTTCCATCTCCACCCAAACGGCAACGGCTATGTATACGCAGGGTTGCTGCGAGGATATGAGACGGATGACAAGGGCTTCGTAAACATTCGCGAGTTGTCGGAAGCAGAGCTGCGGGAATTGCTTGATGCCTCCATCACCTCCATGTCCATACACATCCCGGAAGCTCCAGTGGTTAATAAAAGAAAAAAGAAGGCTGTTGTGGCCGAAGCAGATTCGCTCTGGGTTAACAGCGACGATGATACGCTGACCCTTAAACTGGAGGACGATTTGTGGTATGTCTATGCCGGTCTGAACCTGGAGATGGCCTTTGAAAGTATTGACGAAGCCAAGGAGTATCTGGCGGAAGAAGGCTTTACTCCGGCGCAGTCTTAAGTTGAACTAAATATTAAAGCCTCTAAGTCCGCGGTTTATTTGCGGGATTAGGGGCTTATTTGTTTAGAGATCGATTGCGGGAATCCTTTTTCATAGTAAATGACAGCTTGTTCGCTTATATTATATCCAGCACTCTATTCCCATATATTTCAGAAGGAGGATAATCTATGAATAACTCAGAACGTTGGAATGCGCTCTTGAAGGATGAACGTGTACAGCAAACCAGGCAGGTGGGCAAGCAGTATTCCAGGTTCTTTCTAAGCGCTCTTACACGTCCTTTCCGCACTATGAAAACGGTGGTTGCCGCTCAAGCCCTCTATGGCCTCATCACGATGGCTTTGGTGACGATATTATCTTCTTTTTATTTTCTAAGCTGGTTTATCAAGTTTGATCTTTCTCCTGTCTTTGGTCCCGGATTCCTGAAGCCGCTGCTCTTAACGGCCTTAGGAATTGCTGTTGCTTACGGCTTAACCTATGCTGTAATCCGGCTGGAGGAAATTCACTTAGACCCCAAATTGCTAGCTGCGAGATTCGGCACACTGCTGGTTCCGGCGGTGGCTTTACTGGTGTTGGCTATCTTTTTTATGATTTGCAGCCTATCCACTTTCTCTATCTATCTGCTGGTCTTGGCCTATCTCTTCATCTTTGTCGCCATCAATTCCGTAGTATTTCAGTATCCCGTGAATGCACTCGCTGGACGATTGGATATAACCTATACGCTGGTGATCGCCAATGCAGTTACCGGATTTATCTTTTATAAGCTCATCGTTTCGGTTATCGCAGGCGCTATTGGGAATATCTTCGGCAGTTTTTAGTGTAAGAAAGACTATGAAGACACCGCAAAATGTGGTTAGATTGAGGGGAAGGCCCACTCTTAGAGAGAAAGAAGCGTGAACCCACATGAGTTTTGAAATCGTAGAAGCGACGATACCGGAGATTCAGGCTGCTTTAGAGGCCGGTGAGATTACGTCACAACAATTAGTCCTCATGTATCTCGAACGCATAGCTGACCATGATAAGAACGGTCTTACCATTAACTCTGTGCTAGAGATCAACCCTGATGCCCTGTTTATCGCAGAGTCTCTGGATGTGGAGCGTTCATTGCAAGGGCCCCGGGGGCCGATGCACGGTATACCGGTATTAGTGAAGGACAATATTAATACAGGGGATAAAATGCATACCAGTGCGGGTTCGCTGGCCTTGGCGAATTCTTTTGCCGTAGAGGATGCGTTTATTGTTACACAACTCCGCGCAGCCGGAGCGATCATTATGGGCAAAGCCAACATGACCGAGTTCGCCAATTTCATGACCAACGGCATGCCTTCCGGCTTCAGCTCACGTGGGGGCCAGGTCCTTAATCCTTATAATATATCATCGCCGACAGGTGGCTCCAGCGCCGGTTCAGCAGTAGCTGTAGCTTGCAACTTCTGTACAGTATCCGTTGGAACGGAAACCTCCGGCTCGATCCTGAATCCCGGCAATCTCGGCTCTGTCATTGGAATTAAGCCTACAGTCGGCATGATTAGCCGCTCAGGCATCCTTCCGCTCTCCAATACACAGGACACCGCAGGCCCGATGGCCCGAACGGTTCACGATGCGGTATTGCTCCTAAACGCCATGCTCGGCAAAGACAGCAGCGATGCTGCCATGGGCACAAGCGTAGGCAGGCTGCATGAGGATTACACCGTCTTCTTGGACGAGAACGGACTTAAGGGTGCACGGATTGGCATTCCGCGTGATTATTATTTCGAGGAACTAACCGAAGAACAGCTAGCTCTCTTCAATGCTTCCGTGGAACTGATGAGAGCCCAAGGTGCGATCATCATTGACCCCGCCGATATCCGGACTGCACGAGAGATCAGTTATTCCTCCGTGGTGCTTAATGAATTCAAAATCTCCCTTAACGCCTACTTATCACGTCTAGGCCCGGGAGCACCGATGCGGACGTTAAGAGACATTATCGATTTCAATCATACCCGTCCCATGGAGACGCTAAAATATGGCCAGGTTACGCTCATGGATGCCGAATATGCTACTTCCGGCACCTTAACCGATCCACAATACCTGCGCGACCGCGCGACCGACTTGAAGCTGTGCAAGGAGCAAGGGATTGACGCAGTCATGAAGGAGCATAACCTTGACGCACTGCTCTTCCCGGCTGATTTCGGAGCCAGAATTACCTCCCGGGCCGGCTATCCGTCAATCGTAGTCCCTTCAGGTTACACTGCTGCTGGCGCCCCCTTCGGCGTTACCTTCTCGGCACAGGCTTACCAGGAACCGCTGCTGATTAAGCTGGCTTATGCCTTTGAACAACATTCCAAGGTTCGCAAGGCACCTTCGCTGCAGAGTTTCATCTGAAAGGTGTAGTAGCCTTTATAACCTAAATAAGCCCGAAACGGTGAGCTTCTCACACTCGTTCCGGGCTTATTTCTTCAGTCATACCCTCGTTGATTTTCTTCATCGGCAATATTCTGGATCTCATCCGAATGAATTAGAAAGAGGCCGTAGTCACTCTCCGTATGCAGCTTCAACGCTCTCGCCTTAAAGAATTTCGGGCTTCCTTCCGCAGCATCCTCATCATAAAAGAGTAAAATCCCGTCGCTTTTGCGGAACAGTAAATCATCTCTGGCCCGGAACTGCCAGCTGCCGTCATACGGTGCATTGCTGACCGCTCCGTAATAGTCTGCGCCAGCAACAATTCGCCGGTATTCGTTCTGCTTCTCTTCCTTCCACTTCTCCTCCGGTGCTGCGTGAGCTGTAATGATTCCCAACTTCAGCTCAGGGTACTTCTGCTTCAGCTCAAGCACCACCTCGCAGGCCCAAAGATCCACGCCATATTGGCCAGGCGTAATGATCCACTCTACTCCGTCCTCCACAAGCGGAACCAGCCTGTTCGCCAGTGCTTTTTTGATATAGGGAATACCCAAGTGCTTATTATCAAAAATACCGAGCTCATGTGCACGGTAGCCTGTTACTAGTAAGGTTTTCATGTGTTGCCTCTTTCCTTGAAGATTACTACTAATGCCATTATACAACAGAAAGGGGAACTATTTCTTTCTGCAACCTCCAGCTAATTTTCATCGTACTTTCAGAATTGATTGATATATTGTTCTCAAAACCATATCTTGGGAGGAATAGTCAAATGAAAAAATGTATACCGTTTATGATTTCCGGGGGCCTTCTGGCTTCTATATTGTTGGCGGGCTGCGGCACAAATACAAACACAAACACCAAAGTACAAACGGATGCTTCCGCAGCACAGCCAGTTCCTTCAGCAGGAGCCAATGAGAACGGCAACCCTAACAAAGCTATGAACATTGGCAAAATCAAGAGCATCAGTGGAAGCACGATCACGATTTATGCGGCGGATATGACTATGGCACCTGGGCAAAATGGAGGTGGAAACGGTACAGGGGTTCCACAGGGAGATCAGAGTGCGGCTCCACAAGGCAGTGCTGGTGGAGAACAAGGAACCGCTCCTGAAGGCGGAATGCAAGAAGGTAGTGGTGGACAAGATCGTGGAATGAGGGGCGGTGGTATGCAAGGTGGCAGAATGCAGCAGAACTTCTCTGCAGAAACCACAGACATTACAATCGGCGCTGACACCACTATTTCCTCTGTTACCTTCGACAACGGCTCACAGAAAGAAAGCACACTAAGCTTAGCAGACCTAAAGGCTGACGATATTATCCGCTATACGTTGAAGACAGATAGCACCGAAGCTGCGAGCATTACCTTAAATAATGGAAATCCTGGCGGTGGCATGGCGAGAGGAAACGACAGCACGACTAGTACCAATTAACGGCGAGCAGGCGTTAGTTCAAGAAAGAGGGCTACCACTTGGTAGTCCTCTTTCTTTTACCCCGTTATTATCAATGGATCGGCTTAATGTACCAACCTTTGTTTGGCGCTCCCAGAGACCAGCTCCTTGCTCATCTCCAGATAAGTATCACGCCAGCTCATAGAGAAGCCGCACTCCACACTCTCGGCAACAATCCCGATGATACGCAGTTTTCGAATGGCAGACACCCGCAGGAGCGACATCAAGGAATACAGTACAGAGACTATAAACTGATAGATTATAAATTCTTTTTGCTGATAATGTCTGAGAAATTGAGTATTCGAATAAAAGTCCCAGTGAAAATCATTGACTGCATCATAGTATTGAAAGAGGTCACTGCCTTGCCCCTGCTTGTCCAAGCTCAATTCTCCATCGTCATACCCCTGAGAGAGCACGGAGAGCAGGCAATCAATGAAAATCTGCATCCGTGTAAAAATATACTCCCGTTCATAGCTGCTCTCTGCGAATAACTGCACCCCTTGCGTGATAAATTGTTGCTCTTCCTCTGTACGGCCGAATAGTGTCTCCCAATTTCTGCGTGTAGTCTCTGCATATTTTCCGGTTAATTCCATTTGATTTTTGAAATATTCAAAGTTGGAACGCAGCGATAAGTAACTGAATTTCAGTCCGCCCTCACAGCGATTAACCGTAATCATAAACATTTTGGCGAATTCAATGTTTTGCTGTTCTTCGGTTAGTTCGCCCCATATATCATAAAGGTCAACCAATAGCTGGCTTTTCTGCAGTTCAATCTCATAATTAACATGAGGGCTGCCCAAGGGATTCCCATGTTGCAAGTCCTCACCTTCCTCTATTGTCACCACTCCATCCTTACGCAGCGGAAGATATTCTCCTGCATAGTCCTCTAGCTCCGCCACTTTACGAATGACAGCTTCAAATTTCGCATATTCATTGTGTCCCCTAGGACGGCTGTAACGAAAAGCTAATTGGCGGATCGTAGACTCAAGTCCATTGTCCCCGTCTGCAGCCGGATAGGTTACCTTCACATGAAAGCCATAGGTCCAACTCTTCTGCAGCACTACGTTCATTAGACTTCTTGCTTGAACAAAACGAATGACACCCTGTAAAAGATACGCGGTGGCTTCGCTGTCATATAAATAGCAATTAATTGATCGCAGCATCATTGCCCCCATCACTCCTACTGTTAGATTTCATAGATATGTACAACTTGTCCTTTTTAAACTTTTAACTTTACTTATTCACCTTAACATAGCCTTTTCATGGCTTCACCGAATACCGGATGTGGAAATCCGCTAAATTTTTGCGGTAATCCATGTCTTTTTGCGCTGCAAAATCTACAAAAACATCCCGAACCACTTTAGCAGTAGTTCGGGATGTTTTTTGTAAAATACAAGAATTTTATGCTTCACGCAATAATTTATCCTTATATTTCTCGAAGAAACGGCTTCGCCGTCCATAAAAGGACGGCGAAGCCGTTTCTTCTTGATTATTTATCATTTTCCAGCAATTCGGTCAGTACTTTCAATTCACTAAAGGTGTCGATATAGGCATACCGCCCGCCTGTGAATTCACCTTTTTGAATTAATGGCATATTCTTAGTGTGCAACAGTTCGATCTTCTCTTTCATCCCTTTAATTGAAAAAGCGATATGGTGGACACCTTCACCTTCCTTATCCAGGAAGTCCCGCCAAGTTGAAGGGTTGAATTCGGTCTGGGCAAGATCGACAGTGTCCGTCCAGAACCACTTCGGCTGCTCAATGCCAAAAAATTTGGCATAGCTTGCTGAAACCTTCTCGATGTCATTTACGATGATACCGATCTGTGTAACCAGTTGAGTCATTGTCCATCATTGATTTCTCCTTTTATAGGTACTTAGGAGCTCTTTGTTTAACCGTTCAACAGGGCGCCTTTCAATATCAGAACGCCTCGGCTTGGCACAACGACAGTGCCCTTAAGTTCCTCGCCGCCCAGAATATCCGTACGTACGGCAGTCCCAATATCCGCGCTTAATTCGCCTTCGGTATGGTTCAGCAGGAACAAATAGGACATTCCATCCTTCACACGCTGCACAGACTCGATGCCTGCTGGTGCAGATACAAGAGGCTGAATCCCCTGCTCTGCGCAAAGATTCGCCAGAAAACCTTGCAGGAATCTTGCTTCCGGACTAGTCGCTACATAATAAGCTTTACCTTCGCCAAAGCTGTTCACGGTAAGTGCAGGCATGCCTTTGTAGAAGTCCGTACCATACTGAGCCAATACTTCAGCACCTTCCGGGTGAATCAGGTCACAGAGCAGGTCGCAAGTATAAGATGTGCTCAGCGCGCCCCATTCCTTGTTCATCACTAATTCATTGCTCATTCCCGGCAACAGTGCATCGATTTCCTCTGACCATATGCCCAGCACTTTGCGCAGCTCTCCAGGGTATCCGCCTACGGTTACGAGATCATTTTCATTGACGATACCACTGAAATAGGTCGTAATGAACGTGCCGCCAGCTTGCACAAAGGCTTCTACCTTCGCGGCAAAACCCGGTTTGATCATGTACAGCACAGGTGCAATCACGATCTTATATTTGGACAAATTCTCTTCGACACTGATCATGTCGGCTTCGATATTTTGCTGATATAGGGCGTCATAATATTTATGCACTTCATTTACATAGTCCAGTGCAACGGAAGGTCCGCTTGATAGATCGAGCGCCCAACGATTCTCCCAATCATAAATAATTCCGATTTCTGCCTGTCCACGTGCATCCAGCAATTGACTCCCAAGCTGTTCCAGCTCTTTACCCAACTCTGCGCATTCACGGAAGACACGGGTATGCTCATGACCCACGTGCTCGATAACTGCACCATGGTACTTCTCACACGCACCGATGGAACGACGCAACTGGAAGAATAACACGGTGTCCGCACCACGCGCCACAGCCTGGTAGCTCCATAAGCGCATAACGCCCGGACGCTTAAGGCTGTTGTAGGGCTGCCAGTTCTGCTGGCTGGGTGTTTGCTCCATCAGCATGAACGGCTGGCCGTTCTTCAGTCCACGCATCAGATCATGTGTCATTGCCGTTAAGCTGACGGGGGTATCCAGTGAAGGGTAGTTGTCCCAGGAGATCACGTCCAAATGTTTAGCCCACTCGAAGTAGTCCAGCTCCGGATAGAAACCCATCAGGTTGGTCGTAACCGGAATGTTGGTGCTGTGCTCCTTGATCGCGTTATATTCAAGCTTGTAGCATTCTAACAGGCTATTAGACATAAATCGGCGATAGTCCAGTGAAATGCCCTGGAAGTTGGTGCGGTTGCCATTCCATTCTTCGCTTAACTCGTTTGGCACAACGATTTCTTCCCAGTCGTAAAAGGTATGGCCCCAGAAGCGAGTATTCCAGGCTTTATTCAACGTATCCAGCGTGCCATAACGTTCCTGCAGCCAAACCCGGAATGCAGCTGCAGACTGCTCAGAATAATCATAACCGCTAAATTCATTGGAAACGTGCCAAGCTACCAGACCCGGATGATCCTTATAGCGTTCAGCCAGCTTGCCTGCCAGCTTCGCGGCAAATTTGCGGAAGACTGGGCTATTCGGATTAGAATTATGGCGTCCGCCGAATTTACGCTTTCTGCCCTGCACATCTACACGGGTTACTTCAGGATAGCGGTGCGCCATCCAGGCCGGATGAGCGCCAGTAGCTGTAGCCAAACATACATAAGTCCCGTTCTTATATAATCTATCTATTAATTCATCCAAGGTAGAGAAATCATAAGTGTCTTCTGAGGGTTGAATCAGCGCCCAGGAAAAAACATTTATCGTAGCCACATCAATTCCTGCCAGTTTAAACATCCGTTCGTCCTCTGCCCACTCTGGAGCTTCCCATTGCTCGGGATTATAATCCCCACCGTACCAAATCTTCGGTAATTTATCGTTGATCACGCTGCGCACATCCTTTATAGTATAATTATATATTTATTGTAAACGGTTAACCTTTCCTTTTAAATATAATATTCCAGCCGTACCATATAATAATATGGAACTAACAGGAGATGAGTCATTTGTCGTTAATCGCCCGCCGCAGAATTGTGTTCGCCCACGAGGGTGGGCAGCATCTACCCATCACTTTAGACAGCATGGGTTACAACCCTGAACAGGAAAAAGTGACCCGCCCAGATGGCTACCATACTTATCATTGGATTCAAACTGCCCAAGGGGAGGGTACTATTCACTTCGAGAACAAAACCCTCACGCTGGCAGAAGGCAGCGGTGTACTTCTGCTTCCCCATACCCCGCACCGTTATGAATCGGTATCTGCCGATTGGTGCACCTATTATTTAACTTTCGGTGGTAGCTCCAGCCGACAAATCTTGGAAACTCTCGGCATGAAATCTAATTCCTTTTACCGCTGGGAGAGTGAGGCTCCTCTCTCGCTGATGCTGAATGAGATGCTGGACCGCCATGATGCGGCCCAGGATATGTTCAGTCTGGGGGCCTCCACCGATGCTTACCGTTTCCTATTAACCCTGAGCAAATACGGACAGCTCCATAACAATACAGCGATTTCCCGCAATGTGGACAAGCTGCAGCCGCTGCTGAAGTGGATGGATAGCCAATATGGTGATCCTGACATCGGACTGTATGATCTGGCTACACAGCTTGGGGTCTCGGGACGTTATCTCAACAGCTTATTTCTGCAAACTTTTGGTTTCTCGCCCTATGCTTATTTTGTCCGTCTACGCATCCGCAAAAGTAAGGAACTGCTCGTTAGTCAGCCAGACCTAACGGTAAAATCAATCTCCCAACTAGTTGGCTTCCGTGATGTCAGCCATTTCGTCGCCACGTTCCGGAAGCAGTCGGGGACTACGCCGGAGCAATTTAGGAGGCTGCACTAAAAGTTTGGTGCCTATGGGTGAACTCCTATGGCAAAGGAAGAGAGAATACGGGGTTTGTCGTTACTGCGAGAAATGTTTGGACTTCCGGCCGCTGTTGTCCCCAGATTTCTTTTATTTTACCGCCTTTTGCGGATGAAATCCGGGGACAAAGGCGGGCGCTAACGCTCCTACAGTTCCAAAATTTCTCTTCGTTCCTCCAACCTCCCTCTCTGCTATGCCTTGAGAGTAGTTCGAACCATAAAGCCCCACACTTTTAGAACACAGTGTGGGGTATGAATGAACTAGGTCAAGTTCAAAGTCAAGTTCAAGATCGAGAACATTAATAGAATTGAGCTAGCTTAAAAGAGATAGCTGCATTTCATACACTTATTCGGTGACATTAGGACCAACGATTGGCTTTAGTTGTATTTGGTGCAACTAAAAATGGCTCCTTCTGGCTATACTACCTCATTTCAAGAATATAGTTGCAGAGAATACACCTAAAGAGTCAACCAAAGCAAAATAAGTGGTTTTAAGTGTATGAAGTGTAACTATATCCACATTCCCCCTTTACATCTCCAGAATCTCGATACCATAAGGCTCAAGCTGAAGCTCTCCAGAACGAGGTTGCCCGTAGAGTACACTCTTATATTCACGCGGCAGCGTGACTGTCTGGGCTTGGCGGTTCAGATTGAGCAGGAATAGGAAGGTTCCGCTCTCTCCGGTTCGCACCGAAGCCTGCATTCCATCCGGCAGCCCGGCGAACTGGAACAATTGATGTTTCTTCGCCAGATCTCCCAACAGAGCAGACCAATAGCTCTCCTCCGCCTGTGTTCCGAGGTAATAGACTTGGCCCTGGCCGAAGGTGTTAACCGTAACTGCCGGAATTCCGGCGTAGAAATCATCCCCGTACCAAGCGATCGGCTCTGCAGTAGTAGGCGTAAGCAGATCACACCACTGCAGACACTCGTAGGAATTACCGTTAATGTCTACGATGACATGTGCTTCCGTACCAATCGGGTCATACTCGTCTACTCGAACACCTGCAGCGTAGCTGAGCAAGCCTGGCAGCGGCTGCATGACCGCTATATTATTCATATTTTTGACGCCGCTGCGGTTCGTGATTATCAAGGTACCGCCCGCTGTGGCATAGGCTTCTAGTTGCTTGGAAACTTCCTCATCCAATAAATATAGGCTCGGCGCAATGACGACTTTATATTCATCCAGCTCTTGTCTCCAGTCGATGACATCACAGCCGATCCCAAGCTTCGTCAGCGCACGGTGAATTTGCTTCATATTCTCATAATATTCCATATTCTCAACCTGTGGCTGGATGTCGAGCGCCACAAGCTGCTCATGGGAATTCAGAATAGCTACCTCATTCTTCAAGGTTGTCCCCTTTAGCTTGTCCCCTAGCGCATTTACCTCATTACAGAACTGAGTGAACTCTGCGAAGCGGCGTCCCGGAACATTGCTATGATCAATCAGACCATGCCAGAATTGCTCGGCACCAGCTACTGCGCTTCTCCAGCGAAAATGTACCACGGTATCAGCACCTCTGGCAATGGTCTGCCAAGCATAAGCACGGATAAAGCCGGGATACGGCGTGCGCCACATCGGCATCCAACAGCCCGGCGTCCCGCTTAGCTGCTCCATAATCCAGAAGTTCTGCCGTTTGATCCCACGGGTCAAGTCCAGAGATAGAGCTCCACTATAAGGCGCAGTGGCCTGTTTGGTCGGAGAAGTATTCGGATAATAATCAAACGCAGCGACATCCAGCTCGGCACCAACCGCATACATATTCAGCTTCTGTGGATAGCTATGAAAGTTATGGGTTATGAAATGTTCCGGGCATACGGAGCGCAGAATATCAATCTGTGTCTGTTGAAACTCTACGATCGCATCCCACTGGAAACGTTGAAAGTCCAGTAACAAAGAAGGATTCTGATGTCTTGATCCGCCCAGCGGAACCGTAAATTCATTCCAAGCGCTGTATTCCCCGCTCCAGACATTAGTTCCCCATTCACTGTTTAGGGCTTCCAGAGTGCCATATTTGGCTTTTGCCCATTCACGAAAAGCATCATTACAATGCTCACAGTGGCAATTGAGCATGCTGAATTCATTATCGGTCTGCCAACCTATAACCGCAGGGTGTCCGCTATAGTGCTGCGCCAAACGCTCTATAATGCGGCTCCCGTATTTTCGCAGTGAGGGGCTGTTGTAACAACGGTGTCCGCGTACCCCAGGATGAAAGATTCCCCCGTCGGCAAATACCGGAAGCACATCGGGATAGCCCGTGGTCAGCCAGCGTGGCGGTGTAGCCGTTGGTGTTCCAATGACGACCTGTAATCCATAGCTGTGAAAAAGATCCATCGCCCGGTCCAGCCAGGCAAATTGGAAATCTCCATCCGTTGGCTCAAGCCGGCTCCAAGCAAACTCGGCGACCCGGACCACCTTCACGCCAGTTGCTTGCATCAGCTTGATATCAGCCTCCCAAAGCGATTCATCCCAATGCTCAGGATAATATTCTACGCCGACCTGCACGTTGTTATACTCTTTTAACGCCATAGCTGTCCACTCTCCATTCTTCTAATTTTATTGTACCAGGAAGATACGGCATCGCCAGCCTTTATATAGACGCACCCGTTTCTTCTTCGAGAAATATAAGGATAA
This sequence comes from Paenibacillus monticola, assembly GCF_009664975.1. Classification (GTDB taxonomy): domain Bacteria; phylum Bacillota; class Bacilli; order Paenibacillales; family Paenibacillaceae; genus Paenibacillus_AQ; species Paenibacillus_AQ monticola. The sequence continues at coordinate 61,238 of NZ_WJXB01000001.1, read as the reverse complement.
TAATCTATGCTGTGGAAATTCTTATCTTTAAAAAAAGACCGCCCCCTTGCTTCACCGCAAAGGATGAAGCAAAAGAAGCAGCCATTGATCACTTGAATCTATTATTGAGTCTTAAGCTTGTCCCAAGCGGCTTGCATGTTCGTTTCCCAAGTTTTCACGTCAATTTTTCCGGCTACATATTCTTGAATTACGCTGCCGAACTCTTGCGCTACACCATCAGGGAATTTAGAAGATTGCAGGCCGATGATTTTGCCAGCATCAATATACTTGTACAGCTCTGTACCGATATCGCCCATTTGTTCAGGAGTTGCCTTAATGGTCGACAAGGCTGGAATAAATTTGAATTTATTCACGATATAATCTTTACCCATATCCGAAGTTACCAGCCAGTTCAGGAAAGTTTTAGCTTCTTCTTTGGCATCCGAATCTTTGTTGACTACAAGGTTAGCTGGAATACCAATAGTCAGCTTGTCACTTTCAGCGGCATCGTCGCTAAGCGGCATTGGCAATACACCGATATTCAGGTCAGGATTAATACCGTCGATCATCGTCTGTGCCCAGTTACCTTCTTGCATCATCGCAGCTTCGCCATTAGCAAAAAGTGTAACTTGTGTATTGTAGTCGGTAGTCAGCGGGTTCTTGTTGCCGTAGTCCACAGTCAGCTTCATCAATTTAGCAAAGTTATCAAACTTCTCATTGCCGACCATACTAGCAGAACCATCGTTCAAGCCTTTAATAAAGGCATTTACGTCTGGTTGCTCTGCAAAGGCCACGCTGATTCCTTGGTTGCCCATCAACCACCATTCCTGATAAGCATTAGCAAAAGGAGTGATTCCGGCAGCCTTCAGCGTCTTCGCAGCAGCTTCCAGCTCGGTGTAGGTTTTTGGCATTTCTGTAATGCCTGCTTTTGCAAACAAATCCTTGTTGTAGATATATCCGTAGCCTTCAAGGTTCATGGGCATACCGTATACTTTACCGTCTTTAGTCATCGGCTCAGCAGCCAAAGGAATCAAATCCTTAACCCAGGCTTGATCACTAAGATCTTCAAGCTTGTCCATCCACAGATCCATTTCGTTGTATCCACCGTTGGAGAAAATGTCCGGAGCATCACCGGAAGCAAATTTAGTCTTCAGGGAAGCTCCATAGTCTGCACCACCGCCAACTGTTTGAATATCAAGCTTGATGTTCGGGTGTTCTTTTTCAAACTCGACTTTCAGCTCGTTCAGGCCTTCCACAATCTCGGTTTTGAACTGGAAAATTGTTACCGTTTTCACTTTATCTGTGTTAGTAGAACTATTCCCGTTACTTTCGCTTGCGGCATTATTATTGCCTCCACAGGCTGCGAGTACTAATGACATTACCATCAGAACGGATACTGCCAACAGCGCAGGTTTTTTGCTCTTCATTCTTATTTCCCCCTTAAGTGATTGTAAAATGGATGTGGTCTTCTATGTGGAACGGCTTTTCCATGAACAGATATTGTTGTCCGTACGATTAGAAAACCTGGTGGAGAGCGTTCGCTCTTCCACCAACTTTCCTAACGGATAGCTTCTCTTAAACTTAGTCCAGCCGAAATTCCTTGTTTTGCATAAAGCTCAATATTAACCTTTAACCGAACCAGCCGCTATACCTTCAACAATATAACGTTGCAGCATCAGGAAGAAGATGATCACTGGAGCAATACCCAACACCAGCGCTGGAAGCGCGATATCCCATTGCTTCGTATATTGTCCGAAGAAGGCGAAGGTGGCGAGCGGAATGGTACGCATATCCGGTTTTTGCAGAATTAGAGACGGCAGCAGATAATCATTCCATACCCATAACGTATTCAGCACGATAACTGTCATCAGCATCGGTCTGAGCATCGGCAATACGATTCGGAAGAACACACCGTAAGGATTACAACCGTCTACTGTTGCTGCTTCTTCAATTTCCAGCGGAATCGCTTTGACGAAGCCATGGAAGAGAAAGATCGACATCGGCGCTCCCAGTCCCAGATAAGTCAAGATCAACCCTGTTCGGCTATTATTGACACCAAGTACGTTAATGACCTTCAGCAATGGAATCATGATGGATTGAAAAGGAACAACCATAGCTGCAACGAACAGAAAGAATAACATTTTGTTAAACTTCGTATCTGATCTGACCATCCAGTAAGCACCCATAGCTGCAAACAAGGCCATCAGCACTACACTTACTACTGTAATTCCAAAGGAATTGGAAAAGGCTTGCGGAAAGCGGGTGAGCTCCCACGCCTTGGAGTAGTTCTCCCATTTAAATACTGCCGGCCAGCTGGCCGAATTGGTCATAATATCTCCAAATGGTTTCACCGAGTTTACGAACAAAAAGTAGAATGGTACGAGAAACAACAGACCGACAAGGACCATCAGGACCTCTGTGGTAAATAAGCGTCCGTTATATTTTTTGAGGGTACCCATATTAAGCTTCTACCTCCTTGCTCTTCGTCAGACGGACCTGGAATATGGTAATAATAGCGACAACGAGGAAGAACAATAGTGACTTCGCTGTGCCCAGTCCGTATCGGTTATTCTGGAATGCTTCAACATACACGTTCATCGCTACGGACTCTGTGGACTTGAACGGTCCACCTTTGGTCAGCGACAAGTTCAGATCGAACATTTTGAACGCCCAGGATATAGCCAGAAAGAGGCAGATCGTTACAGCTGGCATAATCAGCGGAATAATAATGTTCTTCAGCATTTGCCAGCGATTCGCGCCATCAATCTCCGCAGCTTCCATGACCTCCGTTGGCACGTTAGTCAATGAAGAAATGTAGACCACCATCAGGTATCCGGCAGACTGCCAGACGAATACGATGGTGATGCCCCAGAATCCGGTAGCTGCATCGCCCAACCAAGGAAGGTTAAAGAACGACCAGCCGGTCAAATCTCCAAGTGTGGAGAATCCTTTGATGAAGATGAACTGCCAGATAAATCCGAGCAGCAGACCGCCGATGACGTTTGGCATAAAGAAAACCGTCCGCAGCACATTGCGCAGCTTCAGTCCTTTAGTCAGGAAGTAGGCCAAAGCAAACCCCACAATATTGGTCAATACTACGCCCACCAAGGTGAAGCGAGTGGTGAACCAGAACGACTTCCAGAAGTCGGGATCATTCGTAAAGATTTGCTGGAAGTTCTTGAAGCCAACCCAAGTTACAGTTCCTGCTACCCCGTTCCAATCCGTGAACGAGTAATACATGCCGAGCAGAAACGGAATAATCATAATAATCGTGAAAAATATAAGAACCGGCCCTACAAATACAAGCTGCGGCCCTAAGCGTGCCATTTTTTTGTTTCCCATCCTGCACCCCTCTTTCTTTCTACCGGAGAACTATTGTATTTTTATTATGCAGGTTAAGGAGTATCATAAACACCTACACAGGTGAACTCGAAGGAGTAATTTATTGATCGGAAGAGAGGTCTTGCCATGAAATGGAACAGCATACGCACGAAGCTGATTGTATTTATGCTAATCGCTGCCACTATACCTATTGTGGCTACAATGCTAATTACATATTCGTATACCACGAAATCACTGATCACGAGATCCGTTGATGAGAATGCCAATCTGCTCTATCAGGGCCAGCGTAATCTTAGCGCTCTGCTGGAGGATTTGAACCGGACTTCAACGACAGTGTATTCGAATACGGAGTTCTTCCGGCTGCTTGAGAGCGGCTATGACGATGTTCAGAGCAGTTCCCGCATGTTCGCGGCCTTATCTTATATTGGAACGTCAATACCGAATATCTATCAGGTATATCTCTATGAGAGCAAAAGCCGCAAATCGACCCTCGTCACGCTGAATACACCCAAGCGATCCATGGATGTGCCTGTTTTTTCAGAAGCTGCAATTACGGGTCGGCAGAGCATTGTCGTACAAAAAACTCATATGAGCAATACCTATGGTCTCGGTCTACTATCGCCCAACTACCCGCCAGAGCCGGTATTCACGCTACATCGCAGAATTGAGAAAGTGCCAACCTCTAAAGTCTTAGGATACTTGTCGATTGATGTGCAGCTATCTGCACTAAGCGACATCACCGACCAGCTGTATCAGAAGGAACGCGAGAATGTGTATATCATTGATGCTGAAGGAAATATCATTTATAGCGATGAACCAGCGCAGCTTGGTCAGCCAATGAAGCAGGAATGGTATACCCAGCATATTGTGGGAACGGAGAGTAGCACGGGAAATTTCGAGAGCGACAAGGCTGTATTTGTCTATCAGCGTCTGCAAAAAGCCGGAGCGGATTGGACGTTAGTGAAGCAGATTCCCGTCCCTTATCTTATCCGTGAAGCCAACAAAGCTGTAGCGATCAATCTGTTGTTGCTGGGGATTTCCCTAGTCATTATAGTTGCCGCTACAGTTATAATTTCCATTAAGATCACTGCGCCCATTAAACAGCTTGGACGTTATATTAATCAGGTACAGACGGGTAAAATGGACATCGATATTGAGCAGGTCAGCAACGACGAGATCGGTCAGGTCATGGTCAAATTCGGTGGGATGATGGATACCATCAATAATCTGATTCTGCGAGAGTACAAGCTGGAGTTGTCTAACAAAACCAATCAACTGAGGGCGCTTCAGGCGCAGATCAATCCTCATTTTCTAAACAATACGCTGCAGATTATCGGAACACTCGCTCTAGAGTTGAACGTCCCACGTATCTATGCCCTGCTGTCCGCACTCGCCAAAATGATGCATTACAGCATGCATAACGACGACAAAACCGTTACCTTAAAAGATGAGTTGGAGCATGTGAAGGCCTACATCGAGCTGCAAAAGGAACGGTTTGAAAACAGGTTCACTTTCCGTTACGATTTGGAAGATGCGCTACTTGGAACCCCGATGCCCAAAATGATCCTGCAACCGCTCGTGGAAAATTACTTCAAGCACGGACTGGACCGCACCAGATCGGATGGCTTGCTGCTGCTTACAGCCAAAGCACTGCCGGACGGTTTCGTACAAATTAACCTTGAGAACAACGGAGCACCGATCTCCGAAGCACGTCTGGACACCTTGAATTGGAAATTGCAGAACAGCGTCAGCATTAACACCATTGTCCCTGGTGATGCGTTGAAAGAGGCTTCCGACTCTTCCGGAATCGGCTTTGTCAATGTACTGGCCCGACTGCGGATGGTCTCCGGAAGTGATGCTACTATTACTGTAGATAATATGGAGCCGGTGGGAATACGCATTAGTCTGAGAATACAATCTAACGATCGGAGCGTGAGGCCTAAATGAGGGCATTAATAGTAGATGACGAAGCCAGAGTTCGAAAAGCCGTACGACTGCTGGTAGATTGGGAACTTCATGGAATTGATGAAATTGAGGAAGCCGGAAGCGGGACGGAAGCGATTGAGCAGATCCGTACCCTGAAGCCAGCGATTGTCATTATGGATATGATGATGGAAGCGGGCAACGGCGTAGAATTGATGGCGTGGGTCAGCGAATTTGCCGTGAGCGTCAAGTTCATCGTGGTCAGTGGACATGATGATTTCGACTTTGTCAGACATACCGTTCGCCACGGCGGAATTGATTATATTCTAAAACCAATCGACCCAGAGGCCATCAATGCCGCAGTCTCCAAAGCTGTCACAGCCTGGAATCAGGAGGAACAGGAGCGCCACACCCGCCAGCGTCAGAATATCCAGCTGAATGAATTCAAACCGATTTACGGCGAGCGTCTGCTCTCTTCTCTGATTGATGAGCCGGTTACGGCGGAAGCTTCCTTGCGCAGATTGCGGCTGGAAGGTGTTATACCAGCCAGCGCAGGATCAGTTCGTCTGCTACTGCTGCAGATGGATGCCGGTGACGGTCCTCTTCTATTGCGTTTTGGGAATGACAGCGATCTGCTGCACTATGCCATCGTGAACATCTGCAATGAATTTATGCACTCCCGGCAGCGTGGCATCGCCTTCCGCTACTGGGGGGCACCCGCTGAGATTGCCATGCTTCTGTGGGAGCAGCCGGAGGCCGCAAGTGAACTTATCGCAGATATCAATCTGGGCATCTTTCATACCCTGCAGCGCCGGATGCACTTCGGTATTGGCAACGCAGGCATACTACCGCAGAGTTTACCCGCCCAATACGCTGAAGCGGAAACCGCACTGCGCCGCCGCAACCTGCTGAATCCGGAAGACTATGTGCATACGATCTCCGGCAGTCCTCCTACGCAAAGCTTATTTGCGAATATGGGCGATGATTGGAAAATGTCTGTCATGAGCGGTAGGCCAGAGCAGCTGCAAACTGCCTCCAAACGCTGGATCGACGAGCTTAGCCGAGGTGGTATTATTACTCCAGAAATGCTCAGCTCGTGGAAAGCGGATGCGCTGTTATTCCGTTCCCGGCTGCTGCGCGAGAACGCCGGTGAGAACGCCGAGCTGGCCATCGCAGCACTTGAAGCCTCCGACCGTCTGCACCCCGCGCCGTTTGCGAATGGCTATTCTTTCTCCTTGTTCGCCTGGCGTGACTGGTCATATGGCTTCATGCTGCGGCTGTCACAGGAATTGCTCTCCCGGCAGGGCAGTGAATTCAAGACCATGAACCAAATCGTCAAGTACATCGAGCAACACTATCAGTCAGACCTGTCTCTACAAGAGGTTGCGCAGCACTTCTCGGTTAGCCGTGAATACATATCGCGTAAATTCAAACAGGAATTCAGTATTAACTTCTCCGATTATATCGGTAAATATCGCATCGATAAATCTAAACTGCTGCTGCAGAACCCACATTTCCGCATCTCACAGGTTTCTGAAATGGTTGGCTTCAAGGACGTCAAATATTTCAGCAAGGTGTTTAAGAAGCAGGAAGGTGTCACGCCGCAGGGGTACCGGGGACAATTCCCGAATTAAGCAGCTTTACTGAGGCTATCGCTTACGGATATCCATAACAAAAAACCTCTCCGTGTGACATTGGAAATGGTAGTGAGCCCATGTCAACAGAGAGGTTATATTCATTTATTGAGCCTATTTTTGGCTTAATACCAATTCAGAAAGGCATCCGCAATCGCCTTACCCGCCTTTCCATTAGGATGTGGATCGTCTTTATTGCTCATATATTCCGGTTTGATCCTATGATCATGGGGTGCCGGTAAAGATAGAAGTCCAGCAATATCAAACACTCGGTTAACTCCAGCAAGGTTATTCGACAGAATTTCACTGTTCACGCTGCGCCAAGTATGTTCTCTCTCATCTTGGAAATTGAAAGGCGGTACCGTACCCAGAATAATCTTCACTTCATCGTTTGCTTCTCTCAGCTTGGATATAATAACTGTAAGATCACTCAGAAGTTCTTCAGTTGAACGGTTACCGATATCAATATCATTTACACCGAGCACAATCACCACTTCATCGCCTTGTTTGGCTTTATTCAGCCAAACGCCATCCGCAGAAGCATCATACGCTCTGGCCCAGCCTGAACCTATATTCCAGACTCCATAATCCGCACCAAGGCCAGCAGCAATCCGCGCTACCCAATATTCATACTCATCTTTTAAGGTTCGTACTCCCTGAGTGATTGAATCTCCAAGGAATACCAGCTTCTTATTCACCTGTTTCTTATACCCGATAAAGCTTGGCAGCACCAGCAGGTTATCGGACAGAGCAAAAGAATCAGCTGACTCCTGCGCGGCAAGATTTCCCGCCGCATCATATGCAGAGACCAGAATCCCCTCTACATTATAGGGTATCGTTCTGCCAGATGAGCGCGTTGTCAGTGTCCAGGTAAATACCATTAAATGCCCTTCCGGCAGTTCCATGGCAATTTCATCACTCCAAAAAGATTCACCCGGTCTAACCTTACGCATTGTACTCCCATCAAACAAAACGGCCACCTGTGTCTGTTCTTGGACCGCGCCATTCACCTCTACCCCACCGTCAGCGATATACGCAGCTTCAATCAGCCATTCGCCTCCCAGCTCGCTGCCAGTTGCTTCCTGACCCAAGTTCCAAGTGGAATCTACTGCATTGCTATGCCAAAGTTTAAAGTTCAATTTCCCGCTTTCCCTTAAGCGGATATACGTCCGGAAGGTATGGGTAAAAGGCTCCGGCTTGTCCATTATATAATTAGCAGCAGTTGAAACCACCGTAGCAGAGGTATAGCCGGCCTGGCTCAATGGTCCATTTCCCTCACCTTTTTCAATATCCATCGTGCACTCTCCATTATTTTCAAGTTCATAACAATAAAACCTCCCAAGGTGACATGGAAACGGCTGATTACGCCTATGTCACCTAGAGAGGTTTATTGTATTACATTCAAATTTATGAGTTTATTTCAGCTCAATGCTGAAGTGAACAGATTTGCTGCCTGCTTGAACTTGCACAGTGGTTTCATCCACTTGCTCTGCGCCTTGTACGGAAGCAATAACCCCCAGATCGTTCAGAGCAAATGTGAATGCTTTGCCGCTGCCTTCAGCGGTGATGGATAATGTATTGCCTTTGCGTTCAGCCTTTACGGATAGCTCAGGAGCACCCGTCAGATCACGAACAGTTGCTGTGGTTGTTGCGCCGTCTTCCAGTGAATACAGGCCGAATTTCACACCTTCAGCAAAATCATAATCCGGTTTATGGTCAACACTACCCCGAGCCAACAAGCTGTTCTGACGAACGAAGACTGGCAGACTGAAGAAGTCATATTTCTCTTTGCGCCATGAACCACCTTGGGTCGTTTCCCCACTCAGCAAGTGCGTCCAACGTCCGGCAGGCAGGTAATACTTCGCTTCACCATTCTCCTGGAAGATAGGAGCTACCAGCAGGGAATCACCCAGCATGTACTGACGGTCCAGCACTTCGCAGGTTGGATCTTCTGGGAATTCCATCACCATCGCCCGCATCGAAGCCCAGCCCTGTTCATGAGCCTGTCCGGCTACATCATACAGGTAAGGCATCAAACTGCATTTGAGCTTAGTGAAGAAGCGCGTAACATCAACAGCTTCATCATCATACTCCCAAGGCACCCGGTACGAGCTGCTGCCGTGCAGGCGGCTGTGACTGGACAGGAGACCAAACGCTAACCAGCGTTTGAAGACATGCGCCGGAGCGGTGTTCTCGAATCCGCCGATATCATGACTCCAGAAACCAAAGCCTGATAATCCTAGTGACAAGCCGCCGCGCAAGCTTTCGGCCATCGATTCATAATCCGCATAGCAATCTCCACCCCAGTGTACAGGGAACTTTTGTCCGCCAGCAGTTGCAGAACGGGCGAATACAGCCGCTTCATTCTTGCCAAGCTTCTCTTCCAATACATTAAATACAACCTGGTTATAGAGTTGAGTATAGTAGTTGTGCATTTTTTGCGGATCAGAGCCGTCGAAGTAGACCACATCGGTAGGAATCCGTTCGCCGAAGTCAGTCTTGAAGCTGTCTACGCCCATATCTACAAGATCACGCAAATAACCGGCATACCATTCACAAGCTGCAGGGTTGGTAAAGTCCACAAGCCCCATGCCTGCTTGCCACAGATCCGTCTGATAGACGTCGCCGTTTGCTTTTTTGATCAGGTAGCCGTTTTGCTTGCCTTCTTCAAACAGACGCGAGCGTTGTCCGATGTAGGAGTTGATCCAGACGCAGATTTTCAGGCCTTTTTCCTTCAGGCGTTTCAGCATGCCCTTTGGATCAGGGAAGACACGCTCATCCCACTGGAAATCGGTCCATTGATATTCACGCATCCAGAAGCAGTCGAAGTGGAATACATGCAAGGGCAGATCACGTTCAGCCATACCGTCTACAAAGGAGTTTACAGTGGCTTCATCATAGTCGGTCGTGAATGAAGTCGTCAGCCACAGGCCAAACGTCCATGCTGGTGGAAGCGCGGGCTTACCGGTAAGCGATGTATATTTGCTGATGACTTCCTTGATGGTAGGGCCTTCGATAACGAAGTATTCCAAGCTTTCGCCAGCTACGCTGAACTGGGCTTTTTTCACTTTTTCCGAACCGATTTCATACGACACCAGCTCTGGGTGGTTCACGAATACACCGTAGCCTTTACTTGTTACATAAAAAGGAATGTTCTTATACGCTTGCTCGGAGCTTGTGCCGCCATCCTTGTTCCAGAGATCAACCACCTGTCCATTTTTGACAAAAGCGGTAAAACGCTCGCCCAAGCCGTATACGAATTCACCAATCCCAAGATCCAGCTCTTCACGCATGAACGTGTTGCCGTCCTTATCCGTAATATAGGCCATCGATTTGTAACCGCTGCCTGTGATTCGCTCGTCGCCACGGTAGAAATCCACAGCCCAATGCTCGCCTTTACGGATCACTACACGAAGCCCGCCGCTGATCAGCACGGTTTCCAGTTCGCTCTCTTCAATTCTTACATGGTCTCCAGTGCCTTTAGTCAATTCAAAGACCGGACCCCGTTCCTGCACACCCTCATGATGAATAATTTTGATGCCTACTACACCCGGAAGCGGGGAATGGAATTTCACAGTGAGCAACGTTGAGTTAAGTGTTGCTGCGCGACCTGTAATCGGAGTTGTTTGGGTAATTGCGGTCAAACCTTCGGAGGTTTTTTCCACCACATAATTTTGAACTGCGCCGTTAATCGTGATTCCATCACGAACCAGCCAAAGACCATCTGTAAATTTCATTTGAGTACTTGCCACCTCTCAATTTGGTGTTTATAGTTGTATTATAACGATAACAAAAACACATAACTACTATAATATAGCTTATTTATAACACTATTTTGATGTTATCGCCAAAAGGAGGGCTATGATGGACCGCACATCACAGCATTTGTTAAAAGAAGACCGGGTACATGGTGAAACCATGTTCCCGCTGGCCGCATACTGGGTGGAACTTCCAGCGGGTGCGCATGTACTGGACACGCATTGGCACGAGGAAGCGGAGTTCTTTATGCTGCTAGAAGGGGAAATCCTATTTCAGGTAGATACCGACTATTTTCCCCTGCGGGCTGGTGAAGCCGTCTTTATCGAATCCGGTGATATTCATGCCGCATATGTCCTGGAACAAACTCCCTGCCGTTTCTTTGCGCTGGTGTTTCACCCCGATCTACTAGCCAGTGCCCAGTTTGACACGATCCAGCAGAATAACATTTTGCCACTTCAGGAGAAACGCCAGAGCTTCCCCCGGCATATTACAACCGCCATTCCTTGGCAGCAGGAGCTACTATGTCATCTGGAACGCATGATGGAGGCATATGCTAATACCATGCCCGGATTCGAGGCCTTTATGAAAGGAACTTTGCTCATTATGCTCTCGCAGATTGCTATTGAGGGCCGTTCCGTGAATCACAGCCAATCCGATGAAGCCGATACCACTAAGATTAACCGTCTTAAGAAGGTCATTCTTTATATTCAGGACAATTACCAGGAGCCCATCCGTACCCGTGATTTGTCAGAGCTTATTCCCATGAGCGAGGGGCAGTTCTGCCGCTTCTTCAAAACAATGACCCGCAAGACACCCGTCGATTACATCAACTCTTACCGGATTCGCCAGGCGGCTGATTTGCTGCAGCAGACGGAACGCAAAATATCCGACATCGCACTCGAGGTCGGATTTGATAACGTAAGTTATTTCATTAAAGTGTTCCGCAAGGCAATGAATTGCTCGCCCTCCGAGTTCAGGAAGGCCCTATAGCCGACCATTCTTACGAATCACAATAAAACAGGTACTGTCTGGCAACGCCACCTCTTGGCCGCTCTCGTCCATGACCTTTACCCGATCCTGCAGCGCCTCGGTATAGCCCGCCTGCAAATAGTGACGGAATACCTCAATCTTGGCCTGATCACCAAGCGTCTGCTCAATGAACGCAGCATATCGCGTAGGAGTGAAGTATCCGAACTGCTCCTGCACCTCGTGGATATAAGCCTCTTCGCCCCAGGTATAGGTGTAGAGAAACTCCATAACATCATTTACAGGCATCAGCACTTCTTGGCCATCCATTCGCTGATACTGAATCTGGCGTCCGGCAAAATCCTTGGCATAACGTTCTAGCCATACCAGCCCATCCTTCTCCAGAAATCTCACTCGCCGCATTTGCGTCTCCGGTTCACTCATAATACCGTCCCGGATGATGATCACTCCGCCTTCTGACAGCACATTAAAGGCACTGCGTAGCGCAGCAGATACTGTATCATGATTGAACTTCACACCATCCAGAGGTACATACGAATACAGCTCATGGAGAATGGATGAAAAAATAACCGTGTCTACAGAACCTGCCTCCACGAAGTCCTTCAGGTTCAGCGCGTCGCCCTGCAGCACCTCCCATTGGCGTCCTTCAAGCTGCTTGCGTCTCTTCAAGGCTTCCACTACATTGCTGGAAATATCAATGCCAACCGGAGTAACACCCGGCATACGCTCCTCGATCAAATCCAACAATATCCCGCCGCCTGGACCGATATCCAGCACCTTGCGGCCAGTGACATATTCGAGAATCACAGCTTTATAGTCGGCAGTGTCATTCATCTGGCTCAAATAGCTATCCTCATTATGAAACCGGTCGAAGGCATCACGGCGCAGCTCGAACAGATCAAACAGCAGCAGGACAGCCCGTTCGTAAAGTGCCGACTTCTCAGCTTCTATACAGAATTCGATCAGCTTCTCGGCTGCCGGAGAGAACTGGAAATCAAAGAATACCGTGTCTGGCAGATTAGTCCTCCGATGCAGTTGGTGACTCAAGTGCGGACTGCCAGAAGATGTATTTCCCCGTTCGATATCTGCCCATTCCAGCTCAGACAAGTATTTTTCAATGATTCGTTTCTTATATACGTTGATCTTCTTAGCGCCTTTGTAATCATAATAGATTCCCTTCATCACATGCTCAAAGCTGACATGCTTTAAGCTAGCCACCTCCGCGCTGCCAGCAGCCAAGGTCATCACCTTCAGGAATTGCTCCAGTGAGAAGGTCTGCAGCGCCGATTCCACATACCAGAAGGTAACATGCTGTAGAGAATCCAGCCGTTCAGCATGAAAGCCATCCCCGGCAAGCTTGCTCCATTCGGTACGGAAATCCTCACCCTTGGAGATCGGTCCCGTACGCATTCTTTGCAGGCGTTCCATCATCAGCAAAGGTGCATAGGCATCCCCAGAAGCAATTACAGCAATCAGGGTTGTCACCTCACTTTGCACCTCCTGCCACAGCTCCGGTGAAACCGCTCCGATAATACAATGATTCAGGGCTGTAAGCAGGCGCTCCAACTCTTCAGAAGCTAATACTCCTTCCTTTACCAGAGCGGACAAAGGATCATTGACCGTCGGCGGAACCTCCCCACGAATCTGCTGCCCGATTAACCCATGCGTCTCAATAAGCTGATGCACTATAGTTACCCGTTCGGATACCGAATCTATAGCCGTGGCCGCACTCCCCACATGCCGCAAGTACAACTGTGCCGAACCTATATTATGTACAAAATAATTAATCCCTTCTGCTTGCCAACTCAATCGCTGGGGTAAAGTGCCTCCCTTGGCCGTTTCTGACCAGATCAAGGTCTCCTCAACTAGTTCCTTTATCCAAAAAGACAGCGGCAAGCCCTCCAGCAGCCGGAGACTCCGCTCCACATAATCCAGCACAGGATTCTTATAGTCCAGCTCATGCAGTGATTCTACACGCTCCAGATTCACAATCTGTTCCTCAGCCTGAACGATGTATTTCAGCCAGACGTTATCTTCCAGATGCTCCTGCTTTCCTTGACGATAAGCTTCAATATCTTCCAGTGATTTCAGCATGTGTGCCTCCTAATTTTAACTTCACCAACTATCCGGGTAACAATAAAGACCACGGCAAAAAGCAAACTTCCCTAATGAAAGCTTGCTGCTTCTTTAACCATATATTCTGGTAATGAACCTTATGTCCCGAATCGCTGTCTATATCCACACTTGCGGCATAGCTCTTCAACGGCTTCCCGGCGGGAGAATCCGTAGAACAGATTGTTCGCCCGTTCACCCTCCACGATCTCGGAGAAGGGGGTCTGGAGGAGATTACCGAGGTTAATTACTCCTTCGCCGTCTAGACAACAGGGCACTACCGTGCCGTCGACCAGCACTGCTGCCTGGCTGCGCAGCGCATGGCAGAAACCTTTGCCGTCATCCTCAGGCTCAGTAAGACTCGGCCACTTGAACTCGTGATCCTGATTCAGATACACGCGTGGTGCGATTTTGACGCCGCTGCCCGGCAAGACCTTCTCATCAATATGGAAATCCAGATTGAAGGATTCTTCCAACATGGCGAGCGTCTCCCGGTTACGGCTTCGCTCCACATTACTCTGATTATCCTCCGTCAAATTCCAGAGCCGAAAGGAGATAATGACTCCTTGGGCCGAAGCTTCTCGGACAAAAGAAATAATCTCCGCCAAATACCCTTCGCGATTCTCGGAGCCTTCATGCCCATCAAAGCTATGCAGCGAGAAATTCATCTGCCGCAAAGCTGGCTTGCTCAGAATTTTGGGTCCTGCTTTATGAATCAATGTGCCGTTAGTTGTAATATTAACCTTGAACCCTTTGGCATGAGCCGCATCCAGCAGCTCCCCAAGCTTGGGATGCAGAAGAGGCTCTCCCTTAACATGCAGATAGATATGATCGCTATGCGGCTTGATTTCATCGAGTATCGTGTTGAAGACCTCAAGCTTCATGAAGCTCTTCTCCCGAGCGGTTTGCGGACAAAAGCTGCAGGCCAGGTTACAGACGCTTGTGATCTCGATGTATACCTTTTTAAAAGTCTTCAAGTTCTGCTCCCCATTCGTGTTATAGATCCGAGGTATACCGAAGCCCGATTTGTGCTCTGGCTTCTTCCATAACCTCTGCTACCGCCAAAGAGTTGGCATGACTGTTAACACTGCTTTCCCGTTCGCCGTTCTTCAATAAATGGATAAATTCTTCAATCTCGTAATACATGGACTCATACACTTGAGGTACCGTCAACTCTTCAACAGTTCCGTCACGGTAAAGAATTCTCACCTGATAGGGTTGATTGATCTTGTCGATGACCATCGTGCCGTTCTCCCCTTGAATCTCAGCGGGCAGATACGAATCGGCAATCTTGGAATGCATCACAACAGCGTCCATATCCGGGTACTGCATGACAATACTTCCTTCCCCATCTACTCCCGAGGAGAGCATCATGCCCACGGCTTGTACGGATTCCGGCTTGCCGAACAGTGCTACCATCGGATATAGGCAATAAATTCCAAGATCCATCAAGGAACCGTTGGAATAAACAGGATTAAAGGCGTTCAGCACCGTCCCCTGCCGGAAAGCATCATACCTCGACGAGTATTGACAATAACTAGCTACATAACGTCGTACCTGTCCGAGTTTGTATAGATTATCTCTGATCACGCCAAAATTCGGCATGAACGTTGACTTCAATGCTTCCATCAACAGTACATCATGCTTACGGGCCGCTTCAATCATCGCCTGCAGTTCCGTGCTGTTGGAGGAGGCTGGCTTCTCGCAGATGACATGCTTGCCATGGGTCAAGCACATAATAGCCTGCTCCGCATGCATGGAGTTAGGACTGGCAATATATACCGCGTCTACTTCTTCGCTGCCGACCAGCTCTTCCAAGCTTGTATATATCGTTGCTCCCGCATATTTAGCGGCAAAAGCCTGACCCTTCTCCATCGTGCGGGAATACACGGCTGTAAGAATAAACTCTTCATGATCTAAACCAGCCTGAACGAAGCGATCTGTAATCCAGTTGGTACCAATAACCCCGAATCGAATTGTCATAAATGATCTCCGCCCTTTTTTGTTCTTAATGACTCTAAATGCTATTTTCTCACTCCCGGGGTAGTGATGTCTACTTATTAACCATTAATTTCCGACAAACTTTGCAACTCAAGTATGTGAAAAAAAGCACCTGCATAAATGCAGCTTGCCCATTCCCAAGCTCTAGATTCAAATGATTTACGATCCGCCGTCTACAAACAAGGGCTGGCCTACTGTACAGCTTAATAGGTCTGAAGAATCAGCGTCGTTCCGTTCTTCCGGATTTCCAGATTGGCCACTGGCCACACGTAAATATACATTTTTAGTGCATTTTCTTTGCAGCGAGTTAGCATAGCAAAAAACGGACCCGTTCCTCTCTAATAGAGGACCCGAGTCCGTTAACTTTCACAAACGTATTTATGAACTATGTTATCCGAGGACGATTTTAGCCATAAAAGGCTTGCAGCTGGCGGACGATTTCATCCTTATCATGCTCCACTACAGTCTGATGCTGAGACATCGCGAACAGAGCTTCGATCTGCGCTGGAAACTCCTGCTTGATATCAATTAATTGGATCGCTTCATCAAATTTAGCCGGATGTGCGGTTGCAAAGGTGATGCCGATCTCATCCAGGCCATTAAAAGCCTCATAAGCGGCAATGCCGCAGGCCGTATGCGGATCGAGCAGGTAACCATGTTCCTGCTGGTACTTGCTGATTGTATTCAGGCACTGGTCATTCTTCACACCGAGAGCCACGAAATCCTGTTGGACCTGTTGAAGGTCCTCGCCTTCAATCATAATTTTGCCTTCACTCTGCAGCTTGGACATATAAGCAGACAGCTTCTCAGCATCCTCGCCGATCAGGTAATACAGATAACGCTCAAAATTGCTTGCTACCTGAATATCCATTGAAGGGCTGTAGGTGCTGGTAAAACCGCCTGGCTTATATTCGCCGGTATTCACAAAACGCTCCAGAATGTTATTTTCATTCGTCGCGATGATTAACTTGTTAATGGGCAACCCCATTCTCTTCGCCAAGTATCCTGAGAAAATATTACCAAAGTTACCGGACGGCACGCTGAAGTTGATCTTCTTCTCCGCACTGTCTTCGATTTGCAAATAGGCATAGAAATAGTAAACACTCTGCGCCAGAATGCGCACAAAGTTAATCGAGTTGATCGCACGCAGGTGATACCGACTCTTGAAGTCCAGATCTCCGAACAGATCTTTGATTACCTTCTGGCAATCGTCAAAGTTACCTTCCACCGACAGATTCAGCACATTGCTATCATCAACCGTTGTCATCTGCAGCTCCTGCACCTTGCTTACCTTGCCATGCGGATGGAGAATACAGATCTTAATGCCTTCCTTGCCGCGCACGCCCTGAATGGCTGCCGCTCCCGTATCTCCCGAGGTTGCACCAAGGATATGGATGATCTCGTTCTGCTTCTTGGAGATATATGAATACAGCTCACCCATAAATTGCAGTGCCACATCCTTGAAGGCAAACGTTGGTCCGTGGAACAGCTCCAGTACATATAAGGAATCGCTCACCTGATGCATAGGCGTTACTTCCGGCGCGCGAAAATTAGCATAGCTGGTGTAGGCCATTTCTTGTAAATCCTCGTAAGGAATCTCATCATTCGTGTAATAGGCAAAAATCTTCAGGAACAGATCCTGGTAGCTAAGGCTTCTCCACTCTTCCAGTGTTGCTGCTGAAATCACCGGAATCTCGGAGGGAACCATCAATCCGCCGTCATCAGCCAATCCCATCAAGACTGTATCGATAAAGCCTTTAGCTTCCACATTGCCTCTTGTGCTTATATACTTCATGCTCATCCTCCTGTAACCCCTCTTTATTTAAAATATAAGAATTTATAGGCTTCACGCAATAATTTATCCTTATATTTCTCGAAGAAACGGGTGCCGTCTATAATAAAGGACGGCGAAACCGTTTCATCTTGTCCTATATAGTAACACGTTTACGC
This sequence comes from Paenibacillus monticola, assembly GCF_009664975.1. Lineage (GTDB taxonomy): Bacteria > Bacillota > Bacilli > Paenibacillales > Paenibacillaceae > Paenibacillus_AQ > Paenibacillus_AQ monticola. The sequence goes on along the minus strand of NZ_WJXB01000001.1, from coordinate 43,551 downwards.
GTTAAAGTCCGCTTATTCTGTGTCATCTTTTGTGCGAAAAATACCGATGTTCCGTTCAGTTGATACTATTTATTCTGGAGCTCTTTCCAGACCGTTTTGTTGCTGTACTGCCGTTCTACGCTGACATCCTTGCCGAACCATTCCGGGGCGTCAAAGCTTTCCGCTTCCTCAAGCGAATCGAATTCTACCTCTAGCACCGATAGCTTCAGTTGTGTGTACACATCGATCTCAATAGTTGTGCCATTCCATACGCCTGTAGTACGCTCTTTGACCAGTGGGATCATCTTAACCGCCTCGATCATCTGATTATATAAACCCTCTGAGATAAAATATTCAATTTCCTCGCGGCTGATCCCTTTACCATCTTTAAACGTATGCGTGTAGGTTACTTCGCCCGAGTCAAGGTCGGTAATCTTGCGCACTCGCAGCTCCTGGCCCCCGTCGATCGCCAGATAAGTCTGATCAATGCTGTGCCGGGTAAGAATCTTCAGTTGACCTTCTTGAATAAGCTGCTGCGGATATTCCGGCAGCAGAAACTTGCGTTCAATCTCCAAAGCCATTTGGTCTCGCCCCTCTATGCGTTATATATTCTATATTATAAATCATCATAGGGGCGAGGCCTACGCAAGTCAATGCAAAGGGTCCGGCTTTGAGGTCCACTTAGCCTGCACACAAATAAGGCAGGCCAAGAACTACTCGCATGGCCTGCCTTATTCTCTCGTTTGTTTATTGAATATCCTGTGCCTTCAATCTATAACAGCCACTAACATAATCCTGCTGCACATCCGGCAGCGACAGTCCCACCTGCATCAGCCGGTCTCCCCCGTACACTTCTCCGCTATCCTCCAGCGTATAGTCTAACTCAGGGTTCAAGCCGTTCAACTGCAGGTTGCGGCGCGGCGGGTTCGGCACCGCCATCACCCGGAAGTAATACACGAGTGCTTCGCGCTGGTCGTCGGATACGAACATCCAGGCCGTTTGGTTGCCCTCGAACGGGCTTTGCAGCCGGTATAGGTTGCCCTGCTGAACCAGTCTGCGAATTTTTTTATAATTCGCTACCTGATCCTTGACAAGCTCCTTCTCCTCCGCCGTGAACTTGGTTAGATCGAGTTCGTAACCAAAGTTACCAGACATGGCCACATCTCCACGGAAGGACAGCGGCGTAATCCGGCCAACCTGATGATTCGGCACAGCGGACACATGCGCGCCCATTGCGCTGATTGGATATACCAGACTCGTGCCGTACTGGATTTTCAGTCGTTCCACAGCATCGGTGTCATCGCTCGTCCAGGTTTGCGGCATATAATACAACATGCCTGGATCAAAGCGTCCACCTCCGCTACAGCAGCTTTCGAACAGAATATGCGGGAACTTCGAAGTCAGCCGCTCTAACAGTTCATACAAACCCAGTACATAACGATGTGCCGTCTCACCCTGACGTTCAGGAGTAATTTGGGCCGAACCGATTTCTGTCAGACAACGGTTCATATCCCATTTCACATAGGCCACTGGAACGGTGGAGAATACGCGGCTAAGCGACTCATAAATATACTGCCGCACATCCTCTCTGGTATAGTCCAGCACCAACTGCCAACGCGCCTCACTACGGCGGCGGCCCGGTACATGCAGGCACCAATCGGGATGCTGGCGGTATAGATCGCTGTCCGGCGAGATCATTTCCGGCTCGACCCAGAGGCCGAACTGCAGGCCGTGACCGTTCACCCGCTGCGCCAGATCGGCAAGACCGCCGGGCAGCTTACGCAGATCCTCTACCCAGTCGCCGAGGGATGAGTTGTCGGCATCTCTTTTGCCAAACCAGCCGTCATCCAGCACGAACAGTTCAATGCCGAGCTTCGACCCTTCGGCGGCGATTGACTCCAGTTTGTCCGTATCAAAGTTAAAATAGGTCGCTTCCCAGTTATTGACCAGAATCGGACGCTCTTTATCTCTGTAGAGTCCCCGGCACAGACGGGTCCGGTACAGACGGTGATAGGTTCTCGACATCTCTCCGATGCCTTCAGCTGAATAGACCATGACCACTTCGGGGGTCTGGAAGCTCTCGCCAGACTCCAGCAGCCAGGAGAAATCAAATGAGCTTAGTCCGATCGTGAATCTTGTCGTCCCAAAGGAATCCACTTCTGCCTCTGCTTCAAAGCTGCCGCTGTAGACAAGGCTGAAGCCAAACACCTCTCCTTGATTCTCATCCGTTCCAAGCTTCGCTAGGGCAACGAATGGATTCATCTGGTGGCCGCTCATCCCTCTGCGGCTCTCGATCGTTGTCCCACCCTGCATCAGCCTTCTGCGGGTAAGATTTCCTTCTCTCGCCCAAGCCCCTGCCAGATAGACCATATCCATCTCGCCCGCCGGGAAATCAACACAGGCGCTAAGAGCACGCTGCAGTTGCAGCGCTGTATCCCCTTCATTCAGCAGTTGGACCGAACGGGCGACAACATCGCTATCCTCATATATGGTGTATCGCAGAATAACACTCAACTTGGCGTAATCATCCTTGAGGATAAGCTCCAGCGTCTGCGCTTCCTGCTCAGACTCTACATAGATAGAGGGCAGCCCGGCCAGCGCAGGCTTGCCTCCTGTAAGCCGATACCCGTTATAACTCAGTTCGGTTACCCTTGTTCCATCCTGCAGCCGCACCTGATAAGCGGGATTACGAAAGTCACCTGAGCCATACTGCGGATATTCCTGCGGCAGCCGATCCAGTCCAGTATTCCCGCCGTGATTAAGCAAACCGTCAAGGTTGCTGTCCTTCCGCAGCTTTTTGCCCCAGTACACATGCACTGGATAGCCATTCACAAGCTGGATAATATAACTCATTCCTTTGCTCTGCAAATGAAAGAGCCCCTTGTCTTCCTGAACCAAGATTCCCATGCCAATTCCTTCTCTCCCTAGGATTTATAATAAGCTCTCATCTACAAAGTCAGCCATGGATTGGACCTCTAACCCCTTCGGCACCGCTGGAACCCAGTCTCTTCCATCCGTCCCGCGCAGCGAGAAGCTTATAGTCTTGGACTGCCCCGGAAGCAGATCAAAGAAATTATCCGAGAAGATTCCTTCCTCTTCTGCCGTTAAATACACTCCTCTGGCGAGCACATCGCTTGTAACCGTGAAGCTAAATTCGCCACTCTCTGGAGTCTCAACTATTGTAATCACAGGCCGGATTAAAGAAATCTCTTTAGCCGGTACAAAATAGTGCTCCTTGCTGTCCAATATCTTACCGTCAGCCAGCAAACGAAGGGATAACAGGACTTGGCCCGGCTCATGTCCATCCATAAGCTCATGGAGCGGAGCGGAGAAGATCATGGCTGCAGAATCTGCCACCAAGTTTACTTGCGAGAACCATTCCCGTAGCAATGAACCATCCACATGATATAACGCAATAACAAGCTCACTGTGTAGAACACTTTGCAAATCAGATACGGCATGAACATCCAGCCGCTCTCCATCCTCTTCAATGACGGATAATAGGACATCCTTATAACTTTTGCGAACCGTATATTGCAAGGCCTTCCAGCGTCCGTAATAATCCATACCTGCCCAGGAGGCTACCGGCCAGCAGTCGTTCATTTGCCAATACAAAGTACCCATGCAATAGGGCTTATTTCTTCTATGACTTTCGATTGCGATCCGCATAGCCTCGGCCTGCAGAATTTGGCTCATGTACAGGAAAGCTCTGAAGTCCTTAGGCTGCGGCAAATACATATCCATATATTCTTTAATGAGCAGATTGCCGCTTCCATTCTTCTGGTGGGCCATCATCACATCAGACGTAAGCTCCATATCCTCTTCCTGCGCATAGCTCAGCACGGACTTCAGCTCTGGAAAGGACTGAAATCCATATTCGCTCATGAAGCGGCCGACCTTGACATTATAGTTCTCAAAAGGCTCCTTCGCGTGCCACACGCCCCAATAATGAATATCGCCATCGTCCGCAACCTGTGTCGCATGTTGATGCTCATCTCCAGTAAGATTGCGCAGGGGTGAGGAAGGCCAATAATCCATACCGGGATGAAATGACGCAACAGCTTCCGGCAAAATACGGTGGAAAATCTCCTGATAGCTCGCCCATAACACCTCACGTATTTCCGTAGTGTAACCTTCCTTCCAGCCCCAGCCTTTATTATCCTCATAGTGTGACCAAGCAGAATCAATCTCGTTATTGCCGCACCATAGGGCTATGGAGGGATGATTACGTAGTCTTTTCACATTATATTCTGCTTCCTCCCGCACACTTTCCAGGAAATGCTCATCTCCCGGGTACATGCTGCAGGCGAACATGAAATCCTGCCAGACCAACAAGCCATATTCATCACAGAGCCGGTAAAAGACTTCTTCCTCATAAATTCCGCCGCCCCACACTCGCAGCATGTTCATATTGGATTCGGCCGCAGTCGCAATCTCGTGCCGATAACGTTCCTCTGTCATTTCTGTGATAAAGCTATCGTTCGGAATATGATTGGCGCCTTTGGCGAAGACGGGTACACCGTTTAATGCAAAAGCGAATGAGGTGCCCCGCTTGTCTTTTTCCCGGAGCAGCTTAATTTCTCGCAGACCGGTTTGCGCACTCGCACTTGCCACGACTGTCCCGTCCTGAACCAGCTCAGCCTGGAACGTATATAGATTAGGCTCTCCAAGGCCACGGCACCACCAAAGACGCGGATCGTCTATAACGAGGTCTATATTTAATGTTTGCATGCCTACTTTCAGAGAAACCGCTTGCATCCAGTCCTGGCCATCGGCAGTTATGCGAAGCAATCCTTGCCAAACTATCGGAGCCTCTACCTCAATAACTGCTGTCAGTCTTGCTTCTTCCTTACCGATCTTGTTCTGGCGAATATAGACATCGGTTATCACCGCAGCATTGCGGCCTTCGAGAACCGCTTGACGCCAAATTCCGCTGGTCAGGAATCTGGGGCCCCAGTCCCAGCCGTAATGATAAGGAGCTTTACGGGCAAAGACACTAATCCGCTGTTCCTCAAGTCCTCCGAGCTCGGATTGATCATTCGGAGCAGGCAGGGCATAACCCAGCTGAGCCAGCTTTGGCAGATCTTCCTTCACTACCGAGCGGAATTCCACTCTGATGTGGTTATCACCAGTCTGTAGCCACTCTTTAACGTTGACTTTCCATGCCCGGAACATATTGTCCGCCGAAAGGATATGTACATCATTAATATAAACGTCGGCATACGTATCAAGTCCTTCAAAAATCAGCTCCGTGGAAGCTAGATTCTGCCACTCTTCCTCCAGATGGATTACCGTGCTATATTCCCAGTCCTGCTTATCGATCCACTGTAATTCATGCTCATTCTTTCCATAGAAGGGCTGCGGAATCATTTCGTTCTTCAACAGATCCGTGTGGACGCTTCCCGGCACGGTAGCCGCAAGCCATTCCTCAGCACCGCAGGCTCTAAATTTCCAGTTCGTAAGATTAATTTGTTTCATTGTACCCTCCTAAAGTTTGTTCATGTCCAAAGTATCATGCGTCTTCTTTCTTTTCATTGAACACATTTGATATTTATTGTATTTTGTTATCTTATTGTTATTTACACGCTAATTATAATCCAGCAAACAAAACAAATAAAGACAATAAATAATAATTGAATACATTTATTAGCGAATAAAATAGCGCTATAATGATAATGTAAACGCTAACAACAAACGAAAAGGGGAGAATTACATGAGAAATAGGTTATTTTCGTTAGTTTTTGTTATTGTTATGATTTTCTCTATATCTCTGACAGGCTGTGGCTCTAACAATGGAAACAACAACGCAGCAGCAACGGACAAACCCGAAGCAACAACAGAGGCAGTAGCAACTAATGCAGCAGACACAGCAACTGCAGAACCAGCAGCCGGTTCTGACATTAGTGGCAAAATTACTTTCCTGACTAACAGAACAGATATGATCGGCAAAGAGTATGACGAATATGTAAAGCGCTTTAATGAGAAATATCCGAACATTACGGTAGAATTTGAAGCCTCCCAAACCGACTATAATCAACAGGCTAAAGTTAGAATGGCCAGTGGTGAGCTTCCCGATGTAATGTTCATCCCTACCATTCCTAACTCTGATCTGCCAAAATATTTTGCTTCGCTTGATGATCTTGGTTTGAACGATCAAATCACTTTCAAAGACTTCAAGTCCTTTGACGGTAAACTCTACGGTATTACAAGCGGGAACTCTACTTCTGGTATCGTTTACAACAAAAAAGCCTTCGCAGACGCAGGCATTACTGAAGTTCCTAAAACATGGGATGAGTTCCTTGCTGCATGTGAAAAGCTGAAAACTAACGGTGTCGTTCCACTGGCTTCCAACTTCAAGGATAAATGGCCACTGAATGACTGGGTGTACGCTGTTCCTCGTGTCATTGAAGGCAAAGCCGATTTCCCTAACGAAAAGCTGACTTCAGAAACTCCTTTCACAATGGACAATGGTTACGGTAAAGCACTCGGCTTGTTGAGAGAATTGAACGAAAAAGGATATCTGGAAAAAGATATCAACTCCACCAACTGGGAGCAATCCAAAAAAGATATCGCTTCCGGCAAGTTCGCTATGTACTTCCTAGGCAACTGGGTTATCAATCAAGTTATCGGTGCAGGCACTACTGCTGATAATGTAGGATTCTTCCCACTTCCTTATGATAACTCCGGCACTCCTGTAGCTCCACTTAGCCCTGACTTCTTCTATGCTGTTTCCAAAGACAGCAAAAATGTAGAAGCCGCCAAAGCTTTTGTAAAATGGATGATTGAAGATTCCGGATATGAGGACTTCGCTGGCTTTATCTCCCCGCTGAAAGGCAAGGAATCCAAACTGGCTCAGTTGAAAGAATTCCAAGCAACTGGCGTAGTTTTGCAAGAAGGTACTCCAGATGATGCTAAGGTAACCGAAATCGGCAACAAAGCACAGCTGGATCTGCCAGCTGTCGTACAAGAATTCGTTCTAGCTAAAGACCCACAATCCGTGTTCGATAAATGGAACAAGGCTTGGGCCAAAGCGAAGAAAGACCTTGGTTATTAAGTTGACGATGATGTTTTACGCTCCGGTTTAGTATAGCTACGGCGCACAATGGATTATCGCCTTTACGGATAATCCATTTTGTCGTCACAATTGATGCTTTTATGAAAGAAGGGCTTTAGCGATGTTAGGAACATTATCCTACAATAAACAGAAAACTATTATTATCGTGTCATTCCTGCTTATTCCTTTGATTCTTCTCGGGACATTCACCTATTATCCGGCGCTGAAGCTGATCTATTACAGCTTTACGAACTGGGATGGTTATAGTCCTGAGAAACCTTGGGTTGGCCTAGCTAATTACAAAGAGGTCTTCACCACTCCCGATATCTTCAAAGTGTTTACGCATAACTTTGCATACTTCGCGATGGGGATTATCCAGAACATTGTTGCTATCTATTTCGCAGTCATCCTGACCGGCAAGCTGCGGGGCAAAACGGGCTTCCGCATTCTGCTGTTCCTTCCTTATATTATGAACGGCGTTGCTGTTGCCTTTATGTTTGGTTATGTATTTGATACCACCAATGGCTCACTGAATGTGTTCTTGAACAACATTGGCCTGAGTAGTCTTGCACAAACGAGTTGGCTTGGAACAGATGGACTGGTTAACTATTCACTCGCTTCGACTGGCTTTTGGCGGTTTATGGGCTATAACATGGTCATCTACATTGCCTCATTACAGGCTATTCCCCGCGATATCTATGAAGCGGCCAAGATCGATGGGGCCAACTCTATGCAGACACTATGGAGAATTACACTTCCCAATATGAAACCTGTTATCCAGTTAAACTTATTTCTAACCGTTACCGGTGCGCTGGAAGTATTCGATCTGCCATTCGTACTGACTAAGGGTGGTCCCGCAGGTGCCAGCCAGACCTACGTAATGCGTGTTGTAGATACAGCCTTTGCCTATAGCAATTATGGTCTAGCCTCTGCGATGAGTATTATTTTGCTCTTCTTTGTAGTCTTTGTATTGCTGCTCCAGCAGCTAGTTCTTAATCGGGGAGGAGATAAGTAGCTATGACACATTCCAAATCTAAATTCAGCATCCCAGATTTCCTCAAATATCTCTCGCTGATTATCGGCGTGTTCGTTGTACTGTTCCCGCCTTATGTGGTCATTGTCAACGCCTTCAAATCCACCGATGAATTTAATAGCAGCAGTTCTATGGCTCTGCCCAAAAACTTTCTCAATTTCGATAACTTTATTGCCGTATTTCAACGTGGAGGCCTGCTCAGTGGCTTCGGCAATGTACTGATCATCATAGTGATTACACTAACCCTGAACATCCTATTCGGGACTATGGTAGCTTTTGTACTGGGACGTTTCTCCTTCAAATTGAAGCCGATTGTCTTCGGTGCTTATCTGGTAGCCACCATCATTCCTAGTATCACGACTCAAGTCGCTACCTTTGGTATAATAAAAAATATGGGTCTTTATAACACACTAGGCGCTCCGATCGTGTTATATATTGGAGCAGATGTGATCCAGATTATTCTATACTTACAATTCATCCGTAATATACCCGTTGATCTCGACGAAAGCGCGATGGTTGAAGGGGCATCCTTGTTTAAAATATACCGTTCTATCATTTTCCCCTTACTGACACCAGCAACGGCTACTTTGATTATATTGAAGACCATCAGTATTTATAATGACATGTACATTCCTTACCTATATATGCCTAAGCAAAGCCTTGGAGTAGTCACCACTGTGCTTATGCGTTTTCAAGGGGTCAACTCGGGTGAATGGAATTTAATCTGTGCAGCCATTCTACTCATTCTCCTGCCAACAATCGTTCTATATTTCTTCCTTCAACGATATATCTTTGAAGGTGTAACTAGCGGCGCAGTCAAATAAGGCGGACTGACAGAAAGGAATAACAGCTATGGTGTCATACATCTGGAGAATCTTGCGCAACCTGTGGTTATTCCTTGCCAACCTGCCGATGGAGCGAAAACTAATCGTCGTATTTATTTTTCTGATCTCTTTGCCTATCACTTATGTTAGTTATCTATCTTCCCACTCCATGTTTAATTCCGTTCTGGCTAATGCAACCGATAGCGCCGGGCAGATGACCGTAAGCGCCTCGGATACCATCGACCGTTATATTGCCGACTTGAAGCGTAATACGGCACTCCCGCTGTATAATACTGATGTGCAGTTCTATCTGGAGCAGCACAATACAGACTGGGATAAGAACACCCACATGGCCATGTTTCTAAGTTATCTGAACCATACCAAGGAAGAGATCATTGCCGTTTATCTGGTAGATCATTTTGACTCCGTTTTCTATGACAAGAACCCCGGCATTAATCAGCTATTCCCGGAGGAACGACTAGCCAAATGGAAAGCCCTTAGTTTGGCTGCAGGAACGGCTCCTGTCATTCAGGGCAGACAAACGATCCGGGTAAATTCGAATGAACACAGAGAAGTCTTTAGCGTTCTACGAACCGTTACCTCTGTAAGTACACTGAAAAGTATCGGAATACTCATATTCGATGTCAATATCAATCTCTTCAAGGGCATTATTGATCCCGTAAACGCCGTTACCCAAGGCAATACGATGATCATAGACGATAAGGGTGGATTAATGTATGCCGGTGCTGACACGGGTGATCAAACCGCTGAGAAGCAGGCAATTAACCTACAGCTATTGCTACAAAAAGTAGATAAACAAAATGGCCATTTTCAAATGGATCTGGACGGGCAGTCTTATCTGGCGGTATATACTGTTTCGAAGATAACCGGCTGGACAACCCTTGTTTCCATTCCGCTATCCCGCATTCTCTCCCCCGTGGAGAAGAACCGTAATGTGCTCATCTCCACCACCTTAATCATTATCGCCTTTGCATTGTTCGTCGCCACAGTAATTTCTCATGCGCTGACCAAACCACTAAAATCCATGGTTCGCCTCATGAAGCAGGTGCAGCATGGCAATCTTGACGTCTGGATTCATCCCAAATATAACGACGAAATTGGGATGCTGGGCAGCCATTTTAACCGGATGATTATACGGGTTAAAGATCTGCTGCAGGAAGTATCGCTTACCGAGAAGCGCAAACAGAAAGCAGATATGCGGGCGCTGCAGAATCAGATTAATCCACATTTTATCTACAATACCTTGGAATCGATCCGTATGCTGGCGGAGAGCAGTGATGATTCACGCGTAGCGGAGCTTACCTACTTGCTTGGCGTTCAGATGCGGTATGGTATTGTTCGCAGTGAAGAGACGGTTACGATCAGACATGAGCTGGATCATGTACGAAATTATTTCCACCTGCTGCAAATCCGTTTTCCCGATAAATTCAGATTGAACATTGATGTTCCAGAAGACTTTCAACATCTGCCTGTGATTAAACTTGTATTTCAACCCATAGTTGAGAATGCGGTCTTTCATGGCTTGGAGCACAAAGAAGGGCCAGGCACACTGATCCTTTCTGCTTGGAATGAAGACGGACATGCCGTATTCTGTGTGGAGGATGACGGTGTCGGCATGGATGAGGACAATTTGCATTCCTTAAACGACAGCTTAACCCATGGGGCTGCTGGAGAAATGTTCGGCATTGGACTAAGAAATGTAAACGAACGGATTCGCCTTCATTATGGCAGTGAATTTGGCTTACGTGTAAAGAGCCAGCTTGGCGAAGGCACCCGTGTCACCCTGCGGATTAAAGACCCTTCCAGTGATAACAACCTAGAATAATAAAGATAAAGAAAGGGGATATCCGGATTGCTGCGTATTGTGATTGTAGATGATGAAATCCTAATTCGCGAAGGTCTGGCCCGAATGATTAGTAGAGAGAGCACTAAGTTTGTGGTGATTGGCTCCTATCCAGATGGGAAGCATGTGCTTGATGAATTACCAACGCTTCATTTCGATGTGGTCATTACAGATATCCGCATGCCGCAAATCGATGGTCTGGAGCTTATTAAGCAACTTAAGGCCAGCCAGCCACAGATCCGCTCTATTCTGATGAGTGGGTTTGTCGAGTTTAATTATGCCAGAGAGGCCATCCGCAGCTCAGCGGTGGACTATTTGTTAAAGCCCATTAACAAGGATCAGCTGTTTGAGTTGCTCTACCGTTTGGATGAAGAGCGCCGGCTTCTGCACGTCAAGGAAGAACACCAACGGTCCGGGCTGTTGCTGTCTCTGCTCCATATCGAGGAACCGTCTTCTATATTGTTGAGCGGTCTTGTCTTGCCCCAGCCTTTTTTCACCATATTTGCGCTCAGGGGCAGTTGTCCCGAAGTAGTCTGTGCTTGTACAGGCAGTCTGCGGCAAGAAAAGGAGTTACTGTTTGACAAACTGGAAGTCCACAAAGGGCTGGAGGTCTGGATTTGGTATTCGGAGGAGCCTCTTACTACTGAGCAATTAAGTACAATCGGCAGCCAGCTCCGGATTAACTCCCCAGAACATATCTTGCACGTAGGTTCCAGCTGTACCTATACCGATGTGGCTCAGCTTAGACAAGCCTATCTGGAAGCCAAACAAGCCTGTGACGCCGGTATCTATAGTCAAGGTAATCTGTACTATGCGAATATTCAGGAGATCCAGCTGCCGGAAACGGTTACGGATGATCTCTTTTCTGCTTTTCGGGAGCCGCTGATCCATGAACTGCAGATTCTGAATGTGGCCGGAGTCATGGAATGGATTCACAAATTATTCACCGCCTTACAATCACAGCAATCCAATCCGGAGCAGATTGTCCGTGTCTGTCGTCTGCTTGAGGAAACTACCCTTAAGGAACTGCAGGAGTTCGAGGCTGTCTACAAAGGTTTTACCAGGATACGCTTGGAGGAAAGAGTTCAGTCCTGCCTGTCTTTTAGTGAAATCGAGAATGTATTCACCTCTATTTTCTCGACGGTTCTCTCCGAGATCCGCACCCATCGCCTGGGGATGTCCGGCACTGCTGTGGAGACTGTAAAGCGCTGGATATCCACCAACTACAACCAACATGCAGAGCTGAATACCCTGGCGAACATGGTGTTTCTAACCCCAAGTTATTTAAGCAAGCTGTTCAAGCAAGAGACAGGATTAACACTTACCGATTACATCATCGAAATACGCATTCGCAAAGCCAAACAGCTGCTCAAAAGCGCTCCTGATCTGAAGGTGCACGAAATCGGAACCGAGGTCGGTTATGCCGATCCTGCTTATTTCAATAAGCTCTTCAAACGGGTGGTTGGTGTAACTCCGAACGAATATAAGCGAATTTCGATCCACTAAGGAGACCTTCATTCCATGCTTCAGGCCAACAGTAGTAACCATGAGATCACAGTTTACGACACCACCGAGCTTTATGGCGAGAAAGGGAAATTCCGTGTCATGGAGTTCTCCAATAAAGCTATTCAAGGTGCGCTGGATTTAAATCATCCGAAACGCATCCTATTCGAATACCCGCGAGCAATCATTCATTTGATGGAGATTAATGAGCCCTATTTTGAGGATGTATTTGTCATTGGGCATGGGATTGGAACCCTCGCAGGGTATTTCGCGGAAAAACGCTTTAAGATCGCGGAACTCGACGCCGAAGTAGTGGAATTAAGCAGAACCTATTTTGGTTACAATCAAGATAATGTGGTTATCGGGGATGGGCGTTATATTCTGGAAAGCGAACAACCTAATGCTTATGATTTCATTATTCTGGATGCCTTCACCGCGGCTGGCACTCCGCGACATTTAACCACTAGCGAATTCTTCAGCGCTACCCATTCTAAGCTCAATTCCCGTGGTTCTATCATTATGAACCTGATGGGAAAAGTGGAACATGATCCGCTAGTGAACGCCATCCATACCACACTTAGCGAACAATATCCCTATCTTAAATCGTTTGCCCTGCCTGCAGAAGGTGCAGCCGACATTCAGAATATTTTAATTATCGGCAGAAAAAGGCCGATCCAGTTTCAAGCCCGCCAAATGGCAGGTTTTACTGAGATCAACCTTGGACAAGGACATATGATTTGGGATTAGTCATGATTTCTGGAAATGAACTAAACCTTAAATTTAGCAACCGCTTGAACAAGCGTTTGAATACTCAACTTCGAAGTTTTCATTTCGTTTAGAGCTTCTGAAGCACTCATGGCAGCCAACATCGTCTTTTCGGCAATATTACTTGTTCCACTTGCACCTTCATCCGCTGCACTGGCAATTTCATTGGTTGAAGTCACTAAGCTCTCTATGGATGCCAGTAATTGTTGAGTAGTTGCGCTTAAATCAGTCGAACGGTCATCGTTAGCATAGGCTTCTTTGGCATATTGCTCTGTGGCGTTAAGCATAGAAGTATAATCCTCACTAACATTTTCATTAAAAAATCGCAAAAGTTCATATGAATTCGATTTAAGATTGCTTACTGAATGTATAACTACATTTGTAACTTCTTGAATCTCATCAGCTGCTCGCTTGGAATTTTCGGCAAGTTTGCGAATTTCATTAGCCACCACTGCAAAACCTCTTCCGAATTCACCTGCTCTAGCTGCTTCTATAGCTGCATTAAGTGCTAATAAATTGGTTTGGGAAGTAATTTGAATAATAGCATCCGCCAATATGGATATTTCTTCAACAGCTTTAGATTCACTCATAGCTTTCTCAAGATTCTCTTTTACAGTTAGATAAGCAAGATTACCATTACTGTGAGATTCCTGAAAGTCTTTATTCAATTGAGTTGTTCTCGTGTTCAGTTCTACAGCAGATTTGGCCCCATCTTGTGCTTTTAGCGCGATAGACTCCACGGCTCTTTCAATCTCCGTAGAAGTTGCATTCATTGCCTCGGTGGAAGCTGCGGTTTCTTCCATTCCAGCGGATAGCTGCTCAGTTGTTGCTGAGATATCCTGAACACTGTCGTCCAATTCTATCATTCGAACATTTACAGTATTAATAACCTGTTCTAATTGTGCACTTTCGTCCTGCACATGTTGAATAATCGTTCTGAATTCTTGCCTTGCTCTAGCCTCAGCTTGAATAATTACGGCAAATTCATCCTTCTCATTCAAAAACTTCTCAAAATTATGATCATATTTCAAATCCAAATCCGCCGTTTTTTGAATGAGCTTCACCGTAATACCCGTGCGTTTCTTTACATTACGAATCACAATAATACTAATAATTAATGAAATAATAAGTGCAATAGCTAATCCTATCCACATTATTTGCTTGACGTGGCTCACAAAATCCGCACTTTCCGCAATAATATCCAAACTATACGTATCCAGAATTTCTTCAATTTCATTAATACTCTCTCTTGCTGCTTCAAATTGAGTTAATGACGCTGAGGGAGGAAGGGCCTTCCACTCTTTAAACTGGCTATCAAATGAATCAAATAGTTCAAATGCCGTTTTCCCTGATGTCTCATGCTTATATTTCAGAAACTCTTCCTTGTTCTTGCTCATAATATCTTTGGCTTTATGTACTCGTTCTACCGTCTGTGCCACATTTTCTTCATAAGAAGCTTTAAACTCGTTAGCTCCCCCTGCATCTTTTGAGTTCGTCATATGTTCCTGGTCAACCAAAGCTTGATAAAAGTCACGATCTGCATTGAGTAGCCAGGAACTACTGGCATGAGACTCATTATACAAATTATCAATTAGTTTATTAGATAACTGATTAATAAAGCTAATGGATAGTATGGATAGGACAATAATTGCAATAATCGGTGGAATTAAGGGGAATAACATTTTTGTTCCTAAACGAATATTATTGAATTTTAATTTTCCATGCATTTAATTACCTTCTCTCCGAGGCCTTCTCACTACAAATATCCATACAGATCAGACATATATCATCTGGAACTTCCTGTTTATTTATGTTGCTAAAAGCAAGCAACGTATCCATCACAACAGTCATGGATTCCAATTTGGTTTCAACCATGATATTTTTCACGGAATTAACCTGTTCTAGCATCAACGTGCCTGGATTCTCAATTAATCCGTCCGTGTACAGAATTAATCTGGCGGATCCTTTAAGCTGAATTATTTTGGTCGTCACATTTAAGTCAAGCATGAGTCCGATCGGAATACCTGTTGATTCTAAGATATGAATTTCTCCGGAGTCATCCATTAACAAGCCGCTGGGATGCCCAGCATTTATATATTCTATACAATTATTCTCATGATCTACAATCAGATATATCGCTGTGAAAAAGAAATTTGTAGCTGGCATAGCTTCGCTAAATAGCTTATTCATATGATCATTCAGCTCTTTGACCACATCCTCAGGATTGGAGCAGGATTGTATAATTCCTCTAAGCAACGCACGAATGGACATACAAATAAGTGAAGAGGAAACTCCATGGCCCATTACATCCATGATAAGAATTCCATACCGATGTTCATCTATGTGATACCAGGCATACATATCTCCCCCAAGCTCCTGTGATGGAACATAACGCGCGTCTATCGAAAAGACTGGAGTATAGATAGGTTTACTAAGTACGCTCTTCTGCACCTGTCTGGCTAAATCCAGATCAATTCTATGGTTCTCCTCAATCCTCTTCTTATCTGTAATATCAATCATAAGCCCATTAATACCTACCAATCGATTGTTACTATTTATAACGGGAAATAAACGGCTTTCCACCCAACGAATTTCTCCATTTAAATGAACTAATCGGTATTCTATATTTTCATAAGATGAAGATTCTTCTTTATATACTCTATTCATTCGTCCCGTTACTATTTCTTTATCCTCTTCATGGACTCGATCTGTCCACAAATTCGGGTTGCTATAATGCTCCTCAACCGTATAGCCGAGAATCTTCTCACAGGCATCTGACAGGATAATTCTTTTCTGCTGTATAACATCTAAAGACCAGAGCACAATATCGATACTCTGAAAAATGTTATTCATCTGGTTTTGGACTACACTGAGCTTTTCCTGAGCTTTCTCTAATTCAGTTATATCTTTAGCAAACCCAATCACACCTTGAATTTCCCCATCCACCATAAGGGCTACACTAGAAAAATCAAAGACAAGGTTTTGTCCTGATTTGTTTTTGATTTTCATTTTTCTTGATGAGGAAATGGTAGTTCCCTTGATAATCTCTAAAAAGGTCCGCTGAATCATGGCCAGATCTTCTGGAGCAAAGAGAATTGAAAAAGGTTGGTTATTAATTTCCGACTCTGAATATCCGAGACTATCCAAAAGATTTGGACTTATACTATCCAACAGTCCATTTCCATTAACCACATAAATCCCAGCATTTTCATAGAGAAATAATGATTTATAGCGCTGCTCGCTGTCAAAAAGCTTCTTTGTATTGGCAATTTGCTGTCTGTACATAAAGAATAATGGAGTTAAAATAACACATTGGGTTAGAAGATCGACAATAAATTCAAATCCAAACCTTTTATCGATAAACACCAAATTATACAGATTTAACACTACTAAGACTAAAAGTATGAATATAAACATATTTTTTTGGTACCATTTAATAAAAAATCTGAATATTTTATTTATTACAATCCCCCCTCACAATCGTATTAAGATGCATAAAAACCATCACGTGACAGACCTTACTAAGATTTGTCACGTGAAGGGCATATGCTAACAATATACTTATTCCCTAAGGGAATCGAAATAAGTGTAAGCATCATTAACTTCAATGAATATTTTCATAAATGTACTAAAATGAACGATTTGAAAAATCTCCCCCACCGTCGATTGTATTCCCGCCAGCACAAGCTCTTTGTCAGAACGCCCCGCAGAAAGAACTGCATCTGCAATCACTCCTAATGCAGCACTGTTTAAGTAAGCCACATCGGTCAGTTCCAAGATAAGTTCACTTTGATCGCTCTCCAGCAACTTCCAAATTGCCATGCGAAATTCGTCAACATTTTTCAGGGTTACATCTTTGCCCCAATTCAATAATTGAATATTCTCATTCACTGAGTTTACCGGATCGAATTCCATATTCACTTTAACCAGCTTCCTTCTTCTTGGAATATTCCAAATTAAGCATCTTCTCTAAATTTAACAATAGGATAAACTGCTGCTCCTTTTTATAAATGGCTTCTAGAAAATCTGAATTCCGCAGTACATGATCCGGTGCTTCTTCCAGCTCAGCCTCTGAAAGCCGGCTAACCTCTGTAACTTCATCTACCATTAACCCTACCTCATGACCTGACACTTCACAGATTAGAATGCGTGACTTGGCGGAAGTCTCTATATTCTCCATACCTAATCTACGCCGTAAATCATAAACAGGCAATAGCAAACCTCGTAAATTAATCATACCTAACACATTGGGAGCAGCCGATACCAGCGAATGAATTTCAGGGACAGGAACAATCTCTTTCATTTTACTAATTGCAATTCCAAATTTCATATCTGCCAACTGGAAGGTCACATATTTTTTATTGCGTGACTCCAGCTGTGCTTCTTCTCTGGCATCCAGTACCTTCTTCTCATAATAAGATCCGACCTCACGGGCAATGGAACCCACATCTAATATATGTGCCACATAGCCATCCCCTAGAATAGTCGAACCTGCAATAAAGGGAACATTACCTATATAACTCCCAAGGGGTTTAATTACAATCTCATGATTACCAATCGTTTGATCAACAATTAGACAAACTCGTTTATCTGCCACACCGACAATAACAACGAACAAACGGTCCTTATTCTGTTCTGTATCCTCCTGCACATTCAGCTTATTATGCAAGCGGACTAGCGGTAGTACTTGATCGCGGAACATACACACTTCCTTACCCTGCACCAAGCGGATATCCGCTACCTGCAGCCTGAATATTTCAATGACATTTACTAGGGGTATGGCAAATGTGCTTGTCCCAAACTTAACTAACAATGATCGAATGATTGCCAATGTTAAAGGTAATTTTATCGTAAATACCGTACCTTCATTAGGCACTGTTTCAATATCAATCACACCATTTAATTTTTCAATATGGGACTTTACAATATCCATGCCTACTCCACGTCCAGATAGGTCAGTGACCTGGTTTGCAGTGGATACACCAGAACGAAAAATAAGGAAAGTAAGCTCCTTGTCCGTCATCTGGTTGACTTCCTCTTCCGTTACAAAACCTTTACGAACCGCCATTTCTTTGACCTTTTCGACATCAATTCCTTTACCGTCATCGGCAATCGTAATCACAATCATATTGCCTTGATGGCTGGCTCTTAATATGATAGTTCCTTTACGAGATTTCCCTAGTTTTGCCCGCTCATCAGGCAGTTCGAGACCATGATCTGCCGAATTACGCAAAATATGAATAAGAGGGTCGCTAATTTCCTCAATGAGCGTACGATCTAGCTCAGTCTCTTTTCCCTCAATGATAAGTTCGATCTCTTTGTTCGCCTTTTGGGCCAAATCCCGAACCATCCGTGGAAACCGCCCGAACAAATGCTCGATCGGCAGCATCCGTGTCTTCATCATACCTTCCTGCAGATCAGCAACTACGGTGCTTAAATGGTTGGAAATATCATTCAAAATGGCTACATCACCATTATCTTTAAAATGCTCTGTAAGTTTGGCCCGAATACTACGTAGTCGTGTATTATCAATGATCAATTCGCCTACTAAATTCAGCAGACCCTCTAACCGCTCTACATCGACACGAACCGTTTGTGTCACTTGAACCTTACTCTCTACCCTGCCCTCAACTTTACTCTCTGATCTTCCTGTCTCTGATACTTCCACTTCAGCTTTAGTTGTTTCAATCACTAGAGCATCCCTTACTATCCTGATCGTATCTAAGTTCTGATCTGTGATCGCTACAATATTAACGGAATCAATCTGAGAAACCTGATTCAAGCTGTGAAGTATAACCTTTTGAATTTCTTGGGTAATAAGGATATACACAATTGTTCCGTTAAACTGTTCATCGGTCTCAAGCAATTCCAGTTCTGGAGAACAGACTACAACCTCACCCAATTCTTGCAGATTAATGTGTACAAGCTTCGCACGCACATATTTCATAGCGGCCTCTTTAGACAATTGAACATAAATTGCCATGGCATCATAGCCATTGATTAGCGCACTTTGAATTTGGTCCTTTTGTACTTCATTAAAGGCAATACTTGAAGTGAATGTTTCCTTATTCTCTTCTCTGCTCACTTCTTGCTCACAACTCTCCGAAGGTAGGACTGGCAGATCTCGCACAGCTTCTAAACGTTTCAGAAGCGGCTCTGTTTCCCCCTCTGTCATCTCTCCACCAAGTATGGATTGACGAAGCTGCTTGATATAATCAACACAATCAAAAAGTATATTTAATAATTCAGAGGTCACTTTCAGTTGGCCATTTCGAATCAAATCAAAGACGCTTTCCATTTGGTGCGTAAGCTCATTTAAGCGTTGAAACCCCATTACCGCTGAAGATCCCTTTAGGGTATGAGCTGCCCGAAAAATAGTCTGAATCGTTTCTTCCTTGCCACTGTCCGATTCAAGCGTTAACAGAGCTGCATCCAAACACTGCAGCTGCTCTTCCATTTCATCCAGAAAAACGCCTAAGTACGTTGCATTATGGAATTCATTCATTAGTTTATACCTCCCTCTAAACGCTACCCTTCGCCAAACAGTCTATCAATGTTAAGAATCCCGACCAAACCATCAACACTTTGTCCAATTCCATCCATGAACTGGGTACCATTGGGTTCATTTGTATCGACGGGAGGCTGAATATCGTCAAAGGAAGTCACCTTCTCAACCGCATCCACAATGATACCTGTTGCTTCATTCTGATATTGGACAACTACAATCCGTGATAGCTTTCCAATCGGTGTTTCGGGGATGCCGAATCTCCTGCACATACTAACCACAGGTACAATTTTCCCGCGCAAATTGATAACTCCTTTAATATATGGCTTGCTATTGGGTACTTCCGTGATGAACTCCATTTTGATAATTTCATTAATATCACGAATATTAAAGGCATGCCGTTCATTTCCCAACCTGGAGACAATATATTGCTCAGAGATCACTGTCATTGCTTCCATCCTCCTTATAGCTTAAATGTAGCTGCAGAATCATTCAGTTCATCTGCTAGTTTTGCCAGCATCTGTGAGGATGCAGCGGTTTCTTCTGCTGCTGCTGCCGCTTCTTGACTTCCTGCCGCAATGGACTCAACGGAGAGCAGCACTTCATTCGTTTGTGCTGCCTGTTCCTCACATGCTGCAGCAATACTGGTAATCTGCTGGGAAGTTTCATTCACTCGGGAAAGGATACCTTCTATTAACACCTCTGTTTTATCCGATAATACGGAGGCTTCACTAACAGCTTGGACACTCAGCACCGTATTTTGCTGCATTCCCCGAATAATATGGGCAATTTGTTTCGTAGCCTCACTGCTCCGCTCCGCAAGCTTACGAACCTCATCTGCGACCACGGCAAATCCTCGACCCTGTTCCCCGGCACGGGCAGCTTCAATTGCTGCATTCAAGGCTAGCAGATTTGTTTGTTCTGCTATTTCGTTAATAACCTCAATGATTTCACCGATTTTATGAGAATCCTGCTCCAGAATCCCCATTTTCTCAGACAATTTGTTCATCCCAAGACTGGATTCTCTGACGGATCTGCTGCCTTCCTCTGCACCCAGCTTAGTCTCGGCCGACAATTCTGAAACTTGCTCTGCATTTTTCGCAACTTCATTGATGGCCTTAGAGAGCTCTTGGGTTAATTCACTGATATTCTGTGCGGATTGTGCCTGGGACTGACTTCCATCAGAAATCTGTTCTATTGTCGCTGATATCTCTTGTGACGAAGCCGCAACATTCTGAGCCGACTCAACTGTATTCCCAATTAATTTTCTTAAGCTTACAATCATAGCATTCACCGCATCCGCAAGCTTCCCAAATTCATCCCGGCTCTTAACATTCATATTTTCTCTAAGATCGCCACTTGCCATCTTCACCATCAGAGCCAGTAGTTTGGATACAGAGCCTACGATTCCTTGTGAGATGATTAAAGCAAGCACAATGGCAAGGATTACAGCAATAACGGCAAAAATAATGATAGTTTCACTGCCTGAGGTATAGTTGCTCACAATGCTTTCAACCCTTACATTTGCTCCGTCAGTAACACTTGCAACCGCTTGTTCTGTGGTATCAATCGCCAATTGCAAATCAACCATTCCTCTTACAAGTACTTTGTATCCATTCGTGAAGTCATTTGCAATGCCATAACTGATAACCTCTGGTACTATTGAATTGTAGTTTTTAAGGCTTTGCTCGATCACCAGTACTTGTGACCTTTGCTCCTCCGTTAGTTCGAGCATGGCATAAGACTTAATATTGTCTGCAAGCTTGGTCTGATCTTCTGCGATCATCCCCTCAACTTTTCCAAGTTCAGTATCATCCGTTTCAAGAATAACCTTAAACAGATCGCCACGAAGCTTATACAAGTTAGTACTTATCTCTCCTACTAGTGCTAACCCAGGTACATTCTTATTTTTCAGCATCTGTGAATCGTTATTCATGAGCCCCATTTTGTTAATAGACAACCAACTGATAGCAACAAGCAACAATACAACAATAATGAAACTCCCCAGTAATTTAGTGCGGATATTTAATTTCAAGCGAAACACTCCCCTGGAATTTTCTATTTTACTTTTCTATATTGGATTATTTATCCTCATTATGCGATTTTGTGGGCCTTTAATCCTATCCCCTTTTTTTCCTATTTTCGACACAGTTCTCACTAGCCCTATAGGAACTCATTCCTACCTAATCAGCAACTAGACCCTGTGTGCCTCTAGACACGCAAAAAAAAAAAAAACGACAGTCCGCTGTATGCGGAACCTATCGCTTTTGTGTGGGATCAGCCCAACTCGTTTTTTGATATATCTTTGCTATCGCCTGAGCACGACCATTAACCTCCAGCTTCCCAAAAATCTTGGTGATATGATTCTTGACCGTATGTGTGCTAATAAATAACTTCTCGGCAATTTCCAGGTTGGTCAGGCCATGTAAAACATTGTTCAGAATCTCATTTTCCCGATGTGTAAGGCGACCTCTACTCTCAAGTAAGGGTGGTGCTCCCAACTCCGTCTGGCTAGACAAGAAGTATTCAAAGGATCGTAGTAGGGATTCATCTATGGAAATGGGCAGCGTTAATATCCATGTCTTCTCCTTATCCCCGTGCTCACAATACCAGATCACAATAAGTAGAATCTTCCCAAGCAAAGTCTCAGGTTCAGCACCTGCAGCTTCATTTTTCTTACCGGACCTATATTGGCGAACTTCTCGCAGCAGACTCACCACAGAGGTTTCTCCAATACAGGATGACAACAAGGCAGGTTCATAATCAGAAAGTAAACTCGCCTGAGCGATCCTTTCGATCTCTTCATGCGAACCATTCATGTGTTTAAGGAAACTCTGCGCCAGCTCCTTGACCTTCATTGCCTTGTAAAAGGCTTCTGGATTCAGGATCAGCAAGTTCTGATGTAATAGGGTTACCGTATCTGCTTTTGATACTGTGGTTAGTCCGGTTTCGAGTTGCAGCTTTGTTAACACGATAGCATTTATAGCATTAAGGAAGGGCATGTTCTCCATATGTTTAACATCGCCTTCTAATACCAGTCCTACCACACCGAAGAGTTTTTGTTCAAAAACAAGGGGCAGCTCCAGTAATTCTACTCCATTCCATTGCCGATACAAGGGCTTCCGAAGCATTCTTAAGCCTGAACTTCCTGCCTTGAAGTACGTTAATTCAGCATTTTCCACATAAGTAATTCCCCATTCCTCCGAACGATTCGAACAGAGATATACACTCGTTTCCTTCTCTTTTGGTTCTTTTAATAACATACTGATAAAGGAGGTTTGAACCGTCCGTTGTATAGAGTCTATCAGCATCTGGAAGAAGGCTTCCTTATCCTTAATACCTAGAATCCCTTGAGTAATTTCTTCAAAGGCTTTCATACGTATTTTACGTCGTTCGTTGTAGGCTTCATTCTCCAAATAATAGAAATCAGCAGCTAATTGGTTGGCTAACAGCGCCCCTGTATCCGCTTGCTCCTCTGTGAGCTCTTGTACGGATGAATCTCCGCCAAATAACAATCCAAAGAAGAGATTCTGATATTTAATAGGATAACAAATGATAACCTTTGGCTCAATTCCCCGCTTTGTAAAAAAAGACACCCTAGGGTCCCAATCAGATCTCTCCCAATACCCCATCTGCCGGGTAAGCCCGATCTGCCCCAGAAATCCTTCCCCAAGAGAAAATGACGCATCTTGTATCGTTGCATTTTCTTTAAAACCAATCGTTTCTATTACGGTATATTGTTCTTCATTTATCAGATTACGGGCAAATCCAGCGAACTCCAGGCCCATAACACGGGTAAATACACCTAATACGCCTTGCAGCCATTTAGGATCACCTGAATCCATCAAATGTACAAGATTTAATAGCTGTAACCGATTTGCGTGTTTTCCTTTCTCCACGCCTCGATCAAGCAGTAATCGGATCATTTCTGCTAGTTCTTCAAGCTGAATAAGAACCTTCCCCACCTGTTTCTGTCCATAGGTTGGCGTTTGAACCAATGCAGCTTTCCATGTCTCCCATACCTGCGCAGGCAAATCCTCAAAAATCCTGCTTTCGATGAGCTCAAGATTGCTCTCATCTACGATGGCACCTGCAAAGATGTAATAGGGTGTTTGTTCTTTTACTCTTATGGGGGCGATCAACAGCTTAAATCCAGTAATAGTTTCATACACAATCGGTTTCTGAATGTCTTTAACCTTATCTAGAATATTTAAGATGGAATCCTCAATCGACTTCTTTTGGTACCCAAGAAGAAGTTTCACAATCTCTGATAGACCCGATGGCTCTGTTAGTCGATTGTCCTCCTGATCCATAATCATTATCGTTAACCCACATAAGGAAGAATAAGCGTCTTGTAGGTGCTGGAGACTCTGTAATGGCTTTATCCTCATAAATGTTCCTCATTTCGTGAATAATTATATTCACTATCTGCTAATCTTGCTTTCTAAGTAGCCATCCCAGAATCCATCCATATATCGCATGCCCGAGTAGCCATACAAGTAAGGCTGGGATATCAGTTATTTCTGGTGTCTTTTCTGAAAGTGTTGTTGTCGAATACAGTATTATTGCAACTACTAGACTGACTATCATCACACAATATATATTTTTCCTTGGAGACCAATGCCTGGATTGAAGATAGATGGATAGGCAGATGCTTAATAGGATAGAGATGATCAAATGTAAGGTGAATTCCAGGATCTCTGGTAAGCTCATCCGATTTAGCAGTGGGATATAATCAATATTTAACAGTAAGGTATACACTTTCAATGAAGTCAACTGCTCTATTGCTTTCAAGAACAGACCTAGGACAGTGCCTGAGAAAATTCCAGCCAAGATAGCTTTAAAGAGATTATTTCTGCGTATGAAGTGCATATCATCACCATCCGTCTCTCTAAAAGCTCTAGCATATGATAGAACATCACGTTTTCTATTGTATAGCATAATTAGATAAATAACCCATTTTTTTATTATTGAAACGCATTTACAAATCTCTACTGAATGAATTAACCCTACTAAACTATTTTCGCTAAATATTGTCCTGCTGCAATACCAGATAAAACAGCGTTTTCCACTTTGCCACCACTGTTTCCTGGCAGATAGCAAGAGCCAAAGGCGTCCCCACTAAGGAGCAGTGGGACGCCATTTCCGATATCAAGAAAAGGTTCACTTATGAGTTGATGAGCTTTCGCGAAGCGCCAGCGTTTAATCTGATACTCCTGCTCCTCAAGTGTATTGGTTTCTCCCTGAATGTTCTTTAAGTAAGGCAACACATCGTTCCAAATATCGCTATCCGTATCATTGAAATGCCTCTCCGACCAATCGGAATCAAGATGGAGCGTCCAGGAAGGGATCTCACTAATTCCTTTACTCCTATTATCTGCTATCCACGAGATTATTCCCGGGAATGGTTCTCTCATATTCCCCACCAGAGGGAATCCCTTAGTCTCACCCATGCATACCATAACAGCAAGACATGGTTTATATTCCACTTTATGTAGTAAGCTGCTGATATCACTAGCTATAGAGATATCGCCTGACTCAAGGATCGGGAACATTTGTGGAATCGGACAAGTCAGCAGCACAGACTTTGCTGTCCACTGCTGCCAAGTATTCGTTCTGGTGTTTCTCGCTTGTACGATATAATCACCATCAAGAAGAGATATACTTTCGACTACCGTCGAGCACTCCAATGGCTGCTGAAAAGCCAATCGTTTAGCAAGTTGGTTCATACCACCTACTGCCGCGTATCTGGGGCGGTCTTTAGAATTCCAGGGTGTTATCCAACCCTGGATTAACCAACTTTCTATTATAGCTTGGAAGATATCACTATTTGCCGTGATAAACTGTGCACCATGATCGAAATTACCTCCTGCTATCCGTCGTGTTGCCAACCGCCCACCAGGACTTTGACCTTTATCTAGCAATTGCACACTGGCATTACTATTATTCATAATCATATTCGCAGCCATTAATCCGGAAATTCCAGCACCCACGATCACAACATCCACATGTTTCATCATTTAACCTCCACCTTGCTAAAGAAAATATTATATAATGTAAATTCCTTAGCTATTATCTTTCAGAGAGCATAACGTAACATGTAAGGTTATTTATCCGCCATCATTGTATAACATTTGTATAGTGATTGTATATAATCTGTATAATCATTTTCTACAATCCCCTGTTGAATAATAGAGGGTTTTGGAGAAATTTGTTGAAAAGTTCAATTCAATAAGATTAGTTTGAAACATAGGAGGGCCATATGCAACGAACAGAGAAGAAAAAGGATTCCGAAACATCAATTCTGCTAGCTAGAAGTTTGAATGAGGAAAATTATCAGGAGCTTAAGAATAAGAATTCTTTCAACCCACTATGGGGCTCCTCCAGAATTGCTGGAATTTATTTTATTGTGGGGTGCTTATGGATTCTGCTAACGGATAGAGCCGTTTCTGCTTTTTCTATAAATAAAGAATGGGTCACTAGGATCAATATGATAAAAGGCTGGTTTTTTGTCCTCATCACAGCTCTGCTTGTCTTCTCGCTTATTCTGAGAACACTGAAGCGTATTAAGAAAGTGGAAGATAAGCTAGAGCTCTCCTACAGAGAAATGTTGCTCGCTCATGAAACGTTGGAATCGGTATACGAAGAAGTCACGGCTACTGAAGAGGAACTGAGGCAGCAGTACGATATGTTAATTGAGAATCAGCGCAAGCTTACAGCAAGCGAAGAACGGATGCATCATTTGGCCTATCATGATCTACTCACAGGTCTGCCCAACAAACTGGCCTTATATGAGAATGCTGCTAATGATGTTCTTACAGACTCCGGCACTAATGCAGCCATAATGTTTGTTGACATCGACAACTTTAAATATATTAATGACACGATGGGCCATGCTTTCGGAGACCGACTGATCGTACAGACCAGTGAGCGACTCCTCTCCATCGTAGGAACAGAGGGAGCGATTTACCGTTTTGGTGGCGATGAGCTTATTATTCTGTTACATCCTTTGCAGGATAGAGCCCATACAGACAGGGTTGCAGGCCGAATTCTTACAGGCTTTAAAAAGGGCTTTGAAATGGATAATACGTTGTTGCATATCAGCATCAGTATTGGAATCAGCATTTATCCAGAGCACGGTAGCGATATCATGGAGTTGGTTAAACGGGCAGACATTGCCATGTACAAAGCCAAAGAAGCAGGAAAAGATAAATACGTTGTATTTGATCAGTATTTGAATGATATTTTTACCGAAAGAATGTATATAGAAAAACAATTGTATCTGGCTCTGGAACAAGATGAATTCGAGCTTTTTTATCAGCCTCAGGTGGATCTGGCACTAAACAAGGTAACTGGCCTGGAAGCACTTTTACGCTGGAATAGCCCGGAACTGGGGTATGTCTCTCCACTTAAGTTCATCAAAGTCGCTGAGGATTCACATCTGATTATTCCTTTGGGAGCTTGGGTCCTTAGTAAAGCCTGTACTTTTTTGCAGCATCTTCATGAGCAGGGCTTCGAGCATTTAACGATATCCGTTAATATTTCGATGCTGCAACTACTGCAGAACGATTTTAATGAGTTGGTCCTGAATACGCTGGAATCCTCCGGGCTTCAGCCTCATTATCTGGAACTGGAAATTACAGAATCTATATTTGTTGAATCCTACGGTCATGTTAGCAGCAAACTAAATGAGCTTAGAACCCATAATATTAAAATTGCCTTGGACGATTTCGGGACAGGTTATTCCTCACTCAGTTATCTGACCCATTTGCCAATCTCAACCTTGAAAATAGACAAATCCTTTATTGATTCGATTCCCGCAGGAACCAATAAAGCTACACTGGTGGAGCAGATAATTATGATTGGCAAACGAATGAACATGACTGTAATTGCCGAGGGTGTGGAAAGAAAGGATCAGCTGGACTTTTTGCAGGAGCAGGGCTGTGATAAGATCCAAGGCTATTTCTTTAGCAAACCAAAAGCGGGCAAGGATATTGAGCAGCTGTTGGCCGATTGGGAGATGACAGGCATTACTACCTAAGGTCCTACTACTCTCCATTATTGCCTATCAAAAGAATAAAGTTCACAAGTAACACGGCTGCCGTTAGGCAGTCTTTTTGCTGTTTGATGAGTACAAAAGTATTCTCTAAACTTGATTAAAACAGGTGTATGCGATATATTGCATACACAAGGAGTGGAACGATATGCCTATCCCAACCAATTATTCACCCCCATTAAGGGTATCTGCTAAAGAAAGGGCCTTTTCACAAATCCAAAGATGGATTATCGATGGAACGTTGCAGCCCGGCGAGAAGCTGGTGGATGCCGAACTGGCCGAGGTACTAGGGGTATCCAGAACACCCATCCGTGAAGCTCTACAATTGCTAGAGGTGCAAGGACTAGTTGAGATGCATCCGGGAAAAGATACTAGAGTGAATATCATCGAGAAGGATGACATTCTCAAAATGTACTCGGCGCTCGCCTCACTGCATGCTTTAGCCGTAGAGACAGCTACCTCGCTGATCACGGTTGAACAAATCGAGCTATTGAAAGGACTTAACGCAGATTTTGCCGCGGCGATTGCGCATGGTCAACCATATCAGGCTATGGAGATCGATGAACAATTTCATAATCTTATTGTTGAAGCTTCTGACAATCCGTATGTAGCCTCCTTCAGCTCTTCATTACAGATCCATATCCGCAGATTCAAATATGTATTTCTGGCCCAGCCCATTTCAGCGACTGTTGCCTCTGCTGAAGAACATACCCAAATGATTAAGGCTATGGAAACCGGGGATATGGCGTCTGCCTCAGCAATAATGAAACAAAATCTACTCAGACCCATGCATGAGTTATACGAGATGATCAATAAAGAATCCAGAGGGGAGCAATAAAGATGATGGAACAGGAAGATTTGCGGATTCGCAGCAAAGTTATCAGTGAAGGTGTTAATCGGGTGCCTAACCGAGCCATGCTCCGAGCTGTAGGATTTCAGGATGAGGATTTCAAGAAGCCGATGATCGGGGTTGCCAGCACCTGGAGCGAGGTAACTCCTTGCAACATCCATATTGACGTGTTAGCAAGGGAAGCCAAACAAGGCGTTCAGGCTAATGGGGGAGCCCCTTTAATTTTTAATACAATCACCGTAGCTGATGGAATTGCCATGGGACATGAAGGAATGCTCTACTCGCTTCCGAGCCGGGAGATTATTGCGGACTCCATTGAAATCGTCGTAAACGCCGAACGTTTTGACGGATTAGTGGCTATTGGTGGCTGTGATAAGAATACTCCCGCCTGCTTAATGGCGATCGGCCGCATGAATCTTCCTGCTGTCTATGTCTACGGGGGAACTATACAACCCGGTAAATTGAACGGTGAGGATGTTAATATCGTTACCGCCTTTGAAGCCGTCGGCCAATATCATGATGGGAAGCTGAGCGAGGAGGAACTACATGAGATTGAATGTCATGTCTGCCCTGGAGCCGGTGCTTGCGGGGGAATGTATACAGCGAATACAATGGCCTCAGCTGCCGAAGCGCTTGGAATGAGCTTGCCCGGTTCCTCTTCTACCGCTGCTATTGCCGATAACAAGGCGACTGAATGTGTAGAAGCCGGCAAAACGGTGGTGGAACTACTTAGAAAAGGGATCTTCCCTCGCGATATAATGACTAAAAAGGCATTTGAGAATGCCATCACTGTCATTATGGCACTTGGAGGCTCTACCAATGCTTTCCTCCATCTTCTGGCGATTGCCCACTCTGTCGAGGTCGATTTAACTATTGATGATTTTGAACGCATCCGCAAAAATGTTCCACATCTCGCCGATCTGAAACCTAGCGGCCGCTACATGATGCAGGATCTGAATGATGCCGGTGGTGTTCCAGCCGTTATGAAGATGCTGCTGGAGAGGGGATTGCTGCATGGAGATTGTCTAACCGTTACAGGGAAGACTATCGCCGAGAATCTGGCTGATGTTCAGCCGCTTAGCGAACATCAGAACGTGGTCCGATCCTTCGATAATCCACTGAAACCAAGTGGTCCACTCGTCCTGCTCAAAGGCAATCTGGCACCTGAAGGTGCCGTAGCCAAAATGTCCGGTTTGAAGATTCTGAATTTCACGGGTCCAGCCCGTGTGTATAATAGTGAAGATGAAGCCACCGAAGCGATTGTGCAGAATAAGATTCGTAAAGGTGACGTCATCGTCATCCGTTATTGCGGCCCCAAGGGTGGCCCCGGTATGCCGGAAATGCTGTCCGTCACGGCTCTGATTGTAGGGAAAGGTCTCGGTGCAGATGTAGCCCTCCTTACAGATGGAAGATTCTCCGGCGGATCACATGGATTCGTCGTGGGCCATGTAGCTCCTGAAGCACAGGTTGGCGGTCCGATTGCCTTGCTGCAAGAAGGCGATATCATCACTATTGACAGCGAGACGCAAGAGATTAATTTTGCGGTTACTGCTGAAGAATTAACGGAAAGAGCGAAGCATTGGATCAAACCTCCGCTCAAATTCCGTTCTGGCGTGCTGGCCAAATATGCTCGCCTCGTCTCCTCTGCCTCCAAAGGCGCGGTGACCGATTTGGATCTTTAAAGAGTACAGGGGTCAGCGCGATAGGAGCGCTGATCCCTTTTTCAAGAAGAGAATTAATCTGTTTGGGTATGCTTCGATTTCACACGATAAATTATCCTTATATTTCTCGAAGAAATGTGTGCCGTCCATATAAAGGATGGCGAAAACGTTTCTTCTTGCGAATATCTGAAACTGGTCGCTTCCTTATCTCCCACTATTCCGTTTTTTTTGTTAAAATAGAAGTGTCGGCGTATTTGGCTTATTGCAGCGTCAGTCACGGAAACGGAGGCAGTACTTGTGGATTATATTATTCTGGACATCGAATTCAACGGCCGTAAGTTTGCCAGCGAGCACCCTATGGAGGTCATTGAGATTGGAGCCGTCCGGTTAGACTCTTCATTGCAGTATCAGGATGAATTCTCTTCCTTGATCAAACCCATATATTTCTCCACCCTTAATTCTTTCATTAAGAAAAAGACCGGTATCCCTCAAGAAGAGATCGATATCGCAGACCGTTTTCCAAAGGTCATCACTGCTTTTACAGAGTGGTTGGACCAGAGTACGGACGGTGTATTGCTCCTTACTTGGGGCGGTGAGGATATGAAGCGGATTATTCAGGATATACGTATGCATAAAATGGATGATATCTACTGGATGGAAGCTACTTATTTCGATTTGCTCAAAGGTGTTCTGCGGGCACGCAACCTTAGCAACGATATCAGTGTGGAAGGCGCGATGGCTCTATTTGAGCTCGACCCTTCCGGTTCCGCTCACCGGGCACTTGATGATGCACGTATGACCTCAGAGATCTTCCGCGCCGTATTTAACGATCTCGATTTTGAGCGCTCGCAGCATTATAAGGACACCTACTCCAACGCTAGAGAACGCAAGACGGTCAAAGTAGCCATCAAAGCCATGAACTCGCAAAAAATCACCCCCACCTGGGAACTTGTGGCCGAGCATTATTTTTCCGATAAGACTACCCTTACCGATCCCCGAAAGCTCGCGGAGCTGCAGGACTATTTCACGGCACAGGTGGGACGGCCCTAATTTCTGTATGGTAACTGCGTTCTAAAGTTACACAAGTTTTCACTAGGCATATCAAAACACACAGCGGCAAGCCCCCTAGATCCATCGATGGGGGCTGCCGCTGTTTAACGTGCTTCGCTTGACATTAACGTTACGTCAAGGTGTAGAGTTGATTTAGAAGCAGATGCTTACGAAGTAGTTTTGCGAAGTAATTCATGTAGCGTATGCTCTCAAAACTAAGTGGCTGCTTACGAAGTAGTTTTGCGGAGTAATTCAAGTAGCGTATGCTCTCAAAACTTTCAGGAGGTGATCATACGGAATACACTGTACAGAAGCTTGGAACATTGGCTGGGATAAGCACGCGGACGCTGCGTTATTATGATGAGTTTGGCATTCTTAAGCCAGCAAGAATCAACTCCTCGGGCTATCGTATCTATGGTCAGATCGAGGTAGATCGGCTGCAGCAAATCCTTTTTTACCGGGAACTTGGCTTGAATCTGGATACCATCAAAGAAATTGTAACTGCACCCTCATTTGACGGAGCCAGGGCACTGCGGGAACATCATCACAATCTGCTTCTGCGGAGAACACAATTAGACCTATTAATCGCTAACGTTGAACAGACGCTGGCGCAAACCGAAGGGAGAATAACTATGAGTAATGCTGAGAAATTCGCAGGCTTTAAGCAAAAGCTGATTACCGATAACGAGCAGCAGTACGGACAGGAGATTCGCGCGAAATACGGGGATGCCACCGTGGATCAATCGAACCGGAAGCTGAGTAACATGACGGAAGAACAATATGCTTCTATCCAGAAGCTTGAAGAGGAGATGTTCCACACGATCGGTCAAGCCATGATGAATGGTGACCCAAGCAGCGAACTTGCGCAAAAAGGGGCTGATCTACACCGCCAGTGGCTTAGCTTCTATTGGGATACCTACTCCAAGGAAGCTCATGCGAGGGTCGCACAAATGTATGTGGATGATGAACGCTTCACTAGCTATTATGACAAGCACCAGCCTGGCTTCGCACAGTTCTTAAGAGATGCTGTACACATTTACACTAATATACCTATGTAAGAAAGCTTTACTAACCTCCACAAAAGGGAAAGTCGGCACCGGAAATTCCGGTGCCGACTTATTTTTCACAGAACACAGTTTTCTCCAGACCCTTATAATGCTCAATCTTAGCCCCAATCCTCCCCAGATTTTCATTCAGCTTGTTCATTTGCTGCACAACCTTATCCTGATGAGCCTCTAGCATAACTCTCCTCTCATAGACTGTGGAATCTCCTTGGGTACGCAGATTGGAATAGTGCATCATTTCGCTGATGGGCATATCCATTTCACGCAAGCAAATCAGAAACTGGATCCATAGCAGATCAGCTTCCGAATAACAGCGGTAGCCTTGTTCATTGCGTGCTACACCTTTGAGCATTCCGATCTTTTCGTAATATCTCAAAGTATGCGTACTAAGCCCTATGAGCTTCGACATTTCTTGAATATTAAGTAGCTTTTCCATGCAAAAAGCATACCACAAAATTTTACTTATTGCTTTAGAGTACACTCTAAGGTGTACCCTGAACTAGAGAAATCAACTAATTCAACAGGAGGAATTATTTATGACTACAGAACGTTATGCACGCGGATGGGATAAGCTGATGGAAATAGACGGCGAAGGGGGAGCACGTGTAGTAGATTCACTTCAGGACATTGCTCCTGATCTTGGCAAGTATGTTGTTGAATTCGGGTTTGGTGATATTTATTGTCGGGAGGGGCTGGATTCTAAACAACGCCAGCTAATAACCCTATCTTCACTCACTACGCAAGGCGGGTGTGAGCCTCAGCTCAAAGTTCACATTAATGCCGCGCTTAATGTGGGACTTTCCCCCAAAGAGATTATTGAAGCACTACTTCACTGCATACCTTATACCGGTTTCCCACGAGTTCTGAATGCAACGTTTGTGGCGAAAGAAGTTTTTTATGGGCGAAAAATACTTCAATAATAGAATAGGCACATCAAACGGCATCCAGTCTATTAGGATGCCGTTTGATGAATGCTGCTTTATCTTGAGAAATGAATAATTACAGACTGCGATGCAGCAAGGACAACACATCCCGCAATTCCGTAACAGCTACCTGTCCCGGTGCCGAAGGTTTATGTGCTGCACCAAAGGTGAGCGCTGAGCCGAAAACTTCACCGGCGAGGCGGCTGATTACACCTGCCCCAGCCATCGACATCGTAATGATTGGACGGTCGGCATATTTCTCCTTCATGATGTGGGTTGCTTCCAGCAGAGTCAGCACATCAGCTGCAGATTTCGGCATCACGGCAATTTTGGGCAGATCCCCACCAAGCTCTTGAGCTCTGCACAGACGGGCTATAATTTCATCCTTAGAAGGTGTTCCGTTGAAATCATGATTCGAGAGGATAACGAACACACTATGTACATGGGCAACGGTAATAAGCCCCCTAACTTCCGCTTCCTCATTGAATAATTCCACATCAATAATATCAGCTAGACCACTCTCGGCTGCAGCCTTATTAAGCTCTATATAATACTCCGTATTGATATGCTTCTCGCCGCCTTCCTTGGCACTGCGGAAGGTAAAGATGAGCGGCAGATTTGGAACGATGGCACGGATTAACTTTAAGGCTTCCTTGACTGCTTCAATATCATCCACCTGCTCATAGTAATCCACCCGCCACTCCACCAGATCTGGAGCTAGCAACTGTAACGCCTCAGTCTCCTGCTTCAGCTCAGATAACGATGTACCTACCAGTGAAACACATATCTTCGGTATCCCCTCGCCGATGATCACATCTTTAACAGTTATCGTCCTGCTCATCCATTTCAACTCCTTGTACTCGATATCTTATATTATATCTATTCCAATCGCGCGGCTTCCTGCTTCAAGAACTGCTCAACCTCTGCCAGCCAGGGCAAGGAAGGAATGGCTCCTGCTTTCCCCACCGTCAGTGCCCCAACAGCATTAGCGAAGCTCACTGCTTCCTTTAGTATCTTCCCACTTGTCAGTTGCTGGGCTAACGCACCATTAAAGGAATCCCCGGCAGCAACCGTATCTACCGCCTGCACCGGGAACCCCGGAATATGCTGCACTCCTTCGTGGTTAACGATCAGTGCACCCTTGGAACCCATGGTGACAATCACATGCTGCACACCTTTTTGCAATAGGATCTGGGCCGCCTGCTTAGCCGTCTCTAAGCTACTCACTGCGATACCCGCCAATATTCCCGCCTCCGTCTCATTTGGAGTCAGATACGTTACTTGGCTTAACATCTCGTCACTAAGTACTCTTGCAGGAGCTGGATTCAAAATAACCGGAATACCGTGACTATGTGCAATGGCAATCGCACATTCACTCATCGCCAGATCCATCTCCAACTGCAGCATAATAAGCTCAGCGCTGCTGATCACAGACGTTAGCTTCTGAATATCCTCTACATTGAGTTCAATATTCGCTCCCGGCACAACGATAATTCGATTTTCTCCGTTCTCTTCCAGAACGATCGAGGCTACCCCTGTTACCAGCTTATCACTCACTGAAATATGTTCTATATGGATACCTTCTTGTCTCATAATCTCGAGTAACTCGCCGCCAAAAGTATCCTTACCGACTCTACCGACCATCGTAAGCTCAGCACCAAGACGTGCTGCCGCTACAGCCTGATTGGCCCCTTTCCCGCCTGGAGACAGAGCAAATCCCTGCCCAAACAAGGTCTCTCCTGCTTCAGGAGCACGGACAGTGCGCACAACCATATCCATATTCAAGCTACCAATCACAACTATCCCCAATATATACACCACCATTAATTGTTTCTATCACTTCTTTATCTTATGGCCTTCTCTCTACTTAATCAAACTATTCTGTGCATTCCGTCGCAAATGGTTGGAATCAGGAGAATAGGTTTAGCAGTGCCCCTGATAAGGAAATACTAATTCGTAGTCATCAACAGAGAGCATTAGATTATTCCGCTGATTATTTCCCCCGAAAACTTATGTTATACTTTTATTCGAGAAGTATGCTAAAATAGGTGTGCAATCGCTTCCACAGAGGAGCAACACCTATTTTTGAGCAAACGTTTGCACCCTAGATAAAGCCTACAGCAGTGCTGCATTTCAATCTAATCCGCGATTAGGAGGCTTACCCCAGTGAACCAGAAAAAATTACCAGCAGTAGCCTATTTTAGTATGGAGTTTGGGCTTCATTCCGATTTCAAAATGTATGCCGGAGGTCTTGGAATTCTGGCAGGAGACTACATCAAAGGTGCCAAGGATATTAACGCGCCCATCATCCCCATTGGACTGAAGTGGAAGCAAGGTTATACCGATCAGAAGATTGATGCAAGCGGCAATCCCTATGACTCCTACTATAATTATGTTTATGACTTCCTTGAAGATACAGGGGTGAAGGTTACTGTTAAAGTCAGAAAGACGGATGTGGTCTGCAAAGTCTGGAAGACAGATCACTTTGGCAACAATCCTTTATATTTATTGGATACAGACATTCCCGAGAATGCGGATGCCTGGATTACGGGGCAGCTGTATGGCTGGTTCGGAGAGGAACGGATTGCGCAGGAAATTGTGCTGGGCATCGGCGGCGTTAAGGCCATGCGAGCTTTAGGAATCCCGATCGACGTCTATCATTTCAACGAGGGCCATGCCGCACTAGCAGCAACCGAGCTGATCCGCGAGAAAATGTCGAGTGGAGACACCTTTGAAGAAGCCTGGAAAGCGACTCGGGAAGAAGTAGTATTCACTACACATACGCCGATAAAAGAAGGCAACGAAACCCACCCGCTCGACCGTCTTGAATATATGAGCGCTTTTAACGGCTTAACCCGTGACCAAATGGAACGGCTTGGTGGGGAACCGTTCAATATGACCGTTGCTGGTCTGCGCCTTTCCCGCATATCCAATGCAGTTGCCCAGCTGCATGCAGATACAGCTAATAAAATGTGGAAAGAAGTAGCCGGCAGATCGAGCATTATCGGCATTACCAACGCTATTCATACCCCAACCTGGGTGGATGAACGGATGACCCGAGCCTTCGAGGAAGGTGGCGACCTCTGGGCAACACATAAGGAAATCAAGGGCGAGTTGATAAGCTTCATCAAAGAGCGGTCCGGCATTTCCTTAAATGCCGACAATCTACTCATCGGCTTCTCACGCAGAGCCGCGCCGTACAAACGCAGTGACCTGATCTTCTCCCAACCGGAGATTATCGAACCTTATCTGGAAACCGGCAAAGTACAGATCGTCTTCTCCGGTAAGGCACATCCGCTCGATGATAACGGCAAGAAAATCGTCAGTAACCTCGTAGCGATGATGAAAAAATATCCCAAGAGCGTTGTTTTCCTAGAAAATTACGATATGACTATTGGAGCACAGCTGACGCGCGGCTCCGACATTTGGCTCAACAATCCGCGTAGACCTCTTGAAGCCAGTGGCACCTCCGGCATGAAGGCTGCCATGAACGGCGTCCTAAACTGCTCAATCCTTGATGGATGGTGGCCTGAAGCCTGTATAGATGGCGAGAATGGCTGGCAGATTGGGGATGGCTTCGAAACAACCGATTTTGCAGTTCTGGACCAGCATGACAGCGATGCATTGTACGATACCCTTCTGAAACGTGTAGTCCCAACCTTTTATGAGAATCAAACGAAATGGGTACAGATGATGAAGAAGAGCATCGAAGCGACCCGTATTGAATTCGCTACTAAACGTATGCTTGAGGAGTACTATAACAGAATGTACATTAAGAACTAAGCACAACCTAATTATTCCCCTAAATACACCGGCTACTTCGATCCCGTCCGCTACTGTGGACGGGATTTCGGTCTATTCATACTGAATAGACTATTGCGTCCGTTCGCTTTTGCCGAATACAGCGCCTCATCTGCCATTTTCATCAACTCGGCAAACTGCTCAGGATCGCTAACTGGACCGGTAGCCGTCCCCAGGCTAACCGTAACATATGGGCTGATAGTTGAGTATTCATGAATTAATCTCAACTCCTGTATCCGGCATCGGATACTCTCTCCTAACTGGATTGCCTCCTGTTCATTGGTATTAAACGCTGCAAATACGAACTCTTCGCCTCCCATACGGGCAGCGATATCCAAAGAGCTGCGTGTTGCTGCATGAATCGTTTGGGCGATTTTTGTAATAACATCATCCCCTTCCGCATGGCCATAATTGTCATTAAACAACTTGAAGAAATCGATATCCAGCATAATGATTGAAATGACCGATCGAGCAGAATCCGAAGCACTAAGCAATGCCTGCACCCTTTGATCAAACGCCCGCCGATTCGGAATCTCCGTCAGCGCGTCAACAAGCGATATTTTTTGCAATTCCTCATTCGCTAACTCGAGTTCCTCATGTACGCTTAGGTTCGCTTTTATCTCATCCTCCAACCTTTGGTTACTTTGCTTCAGCAGAATTCTGCTATAGAAATTACTGCAATAAGTCACATACAGAATTCTTGAAGCCACCCAGGAGAAGAACAGAAAGATTGTCAGGTTAACATAATGGCCAATTAGCACCTCACTAGAGTGTTGAAAAAACGGCAGCCCTATAAACAAGGTGAATGTTGAAATACAATATAGGAACAACACTCTCCTGTTATTAAAATAGAAAATTACTGAGATACTCATAACATTAACAACAAAAGCCATCAACTGCCCATAAAGCCTCTGATCTACCAAAGTAACAACGCTTCCCCATACCATAAAAAAAATCGCATAGAGGAAAAAGGCAGTCTCGTATGTACGCATGTTGTGTTTTGAATGTTCTTTCCTTCTATCATATCTGGCCCCTCCCCATAGAACGCAAATATTCAGGAGAATCAAGAACAGATACATCGCAAAATAGAAGCTGAAATGAAAGCTCGCATGCGCCTTTGACAAGGAGCCTATAATATCAGCTGTTGCAAGCGTTCCTTCAATCCCGATCGTAATCTTCGCAAACAATTTCCCACGGGCAATATTTTCTTCAAACGTCGCCTTTTGCAACTGCCTTTGCTCTTCTATTTCTAGGGTAAACGGTAGCGTGATCAATTTATTCAGCATTTGCTTCTCCTTCTTAAGAACTTATGAGTCTATTATGGTCCATCTTAAGAATGAAACCCAAACAAAAAATCCCACAAGTATTTCTTATTTAAAATTATTACAAAAAAGATTGCATTTCCCTCAATTATTGTTATTATAGAACTTATACTAAATCTAAAATCAAATCCTATGAGGTGATTCCATTTATGAGTTCCAACAACAATAACCATCTTACAACTAGTTCAGGCGCTCCAGTCGGCGATAATCAAAACTCAATGACAGCAGGTTCTCGTGGGCCTACTTTACTTCAAGATGTCCATTTGCTGGAGAAATTAGCGCATTTCAACCGTGAACGTGTTCCCGAGCGTGTCGTTCATGCTAAAGGTGCCGGAGCCCATGGATACTTTGAAGTCACACATGATTTGTCCCAATATACCAAGGCCAGCTTTTTGTCTGAAATAGGTAAACGCACTCCGATGTTCATCCGGATGTCCACTGTTGCTGGTGAACTGGGCTCTGCCGATACGGTTCGCGATCCACGCGGTTTTGCAGTAAAGTTCTATACCGAAGAAGGCAACTATGACCTCGTCGGCAATAATACACCGGTCTTCTTCATCCGTGATGCGATTAAATTTCCGGATTTCATTCATACACAAAAGCGCCACCCGCAGACGCATTTGAAGAACCCTAATGCCGTTTGGGACTTCTGGTCATTATCCCCTGAATCGCTGCATCAGGTTACTATTCTAATGACCGATCGTGGTATTCCAGCCACCCTGAGACATATGCACGGCTTTGGGAGCCACACCTACAAATGGGTAAATGCTGAAGGTTCTGCGGTCTGGGTGAAATACCACTTCAAAACAGAACAAGGTATCAAGAACCTTGATGTGAATCTAGCTGCGCAAATTGCCGGTGATAACCCGGATTATCATACAGAGGACTTATTCAGAGCTATTGAGAAGGGCGACTTCCCGGCTTGGAAGCTACATGTGCAGATTATGGCTGAAGAAGATGCGAACACGTACCGCTTTGACCCGTTTGATGTGACTAAGGTCTGGTCGCAAAAAGATTATCCTCTGATTGAGCTAGGCCGCATGGTGCTCGATCGTAATCCAGAGAATTACTTTGCAGAGGTGGAGCAGGCCACCTTCTCACCAGGATCATTTGTACCCGGCATTGAAGCTTCTCCTGACAAAATGCTGCAGGGCCGCCTGTTCGCTTACGCGGATGCCCATCGCTACCGCGTAGGTGCCAACCACAATAATCTGCCGATTAACCGTCCACAAGCTGAAGTGAACAACTACCAACGGGATGGCGCGATGGCCTCGGGAAACAATGGTGGTGGTTCTGTCTACTATGAGCCTAACAGCTACGGCGGGCCTACAGAATCACCGCAACATAAACCGGCTCCGTTTGAAGTATCCGGTTCCGCTGACAGTGGCAGCTATGATCATAACGATCATTACACACAGCCTGGTGATTTATACCGGCTGCTCAGTGAAGAGGAACGTACCCGTCTCGTACAGAACATCGTAGGCGCTATGGCTCCTGTCGATAGAGATGACATTAAGCTTCGCCAGATCGGCCATTTCTATAAAGCTGATCCCGAATTCGGTCAGCGTATCGCCATCGGATTGGGATTATCCGTACCGGATGGAGTGTAAGAAAAAGAACTAAAAGAAGGGCTTCCCCGCAATTGGGGAAGCCCTTCTTTTAATAATTATATATTGATTACTAGTTGATCGTAAAATATATGGCGGCTAACAAAAGGCACAGCGTTGAACCGATAGACAGACAAGAGAAAAATATACCCCAGCTATTGCTTCTCATACGTCTTGTAAACGATCAGAATAGTACTTCTCTGATGTTGTACTCCATCACGTGATGCCTTAACAACCGAACCGTAACATACATTCACTACCTGATCCTCTTGTAGTCCCGCCAAGAACTCATTCGCCTTATTTTCTGCATAAGAATTATCTGCATCCACAAATTCTTTCACCTGTATCATCTTAATTCCTCCTTGGTTATTAATTATTCAGTAGTTCTTAATCCTATATTTGAAAAGAATGAAATGCACATGGTGTATCACCCCTCAGGTAACATTTAATGGTAAATAATAATCCCTGAAACAGAGTAAGGCACCCCGCAGCTTTGCGGAATGCCTATACTTCAGCCAAGCTTAGCATCCAATTCGATAAGAGTCAAACGTTTTCAATACCATATTTAGAAAATATTATATTTCAGCCAAGATTAATACACTTATCAGGTTCAGAAGTGTTCTGGTAAATACTCATCCACTGCTCCAACTGTTGCCTTAATTGCTCTCTTGCTGATGCTGGCTCTATAATCTCTGCATTAGGCCCATATTGCAGAATCCACTTCATGAATTCTTTTTCATTGTTTACCGTAACCTCGAAGCTTAGGCTACCGTCCTCTTCATCCCTCATCCGTGGATGGACAAACAACTCTTCCTCTTTAATATAACGAGCCACCTCTGCGTGAAAGCGAACCTTGAACGTTATATTTTTACGGCCACGGTCAATAGACCACGTATTTTTCAAATATTGCTTGATATTAAAGGTTCCCTTATCAAAAGCCGAGGATGTAATTTCCACCTGCTGAAATCGACTAATCCGAAAGGTCCGAATCGCTTGCTTTAAGTGGCAAAAGCCGATTAAATAGAACCGCTGATCACGCGGAATCAAATAATAAGGGTCGATTTCACGTTCTGTTGTCGCATTACGCGACTGTGAATGATAAATCGCACGGATACTCCTTTGCTCCAAAATAGCCTCAATAATAGGCTGCAGGAAATTCCGGGTTTCCTTACGGTAGGCAGGCTTGCCCATCTGAATAATATCAGCACTATTCTCTAGGATGTCATTCTGCTTGGATTTTTCCCTCAGATGTGTACCTAATACTTTATCGTAGGCAGTATTAAAGCCCGGTGGGACTTTATCCGGAGTCAACACAGAAGGTAACAGTGAGAAAGCAAGCGCCTCCTGCTCCGAGAAATCAAGTGGGTATAAAAAAAACTTACCCATAAACTTATAACCAGTGCCTCTACCCTCATTCGTGACAGGGGCAATAAGACTGAGTACCTCAAGATCTCTATAGACTGTTCGAATATTCACTTCACATTTGAGGGCCAAATCAGCGGCCGTTATTCCGGGATGAGACTGTATGGCATTAATAACCTTGAAGATACGAATTATTTTGTCAGTCATTAGATATGCTCCTTAGTACGAGATACTGTAAATTCCATAACTGTACTATACCAGCACCTAATTCTCGTTCGCTGTCAACAATCGTACGTTTGCAAGATAAATCCAGCCTATCAACCCACACTACATATAAAAGAAAG
Organism: Paenibacillus monticola; assembly: GCF_009664975.1. GTDB lineage: Bacteria > Bacillota > Bacilli > Paenibacillales > Paenibacillaceae > Paenibacillus_AQ > Paenibacillus_AQ monticola. The sequence continues at coordinate 1,984 of NZ_WJXB01000001.1, read as the reverse complement.
AGCCGTGGAATTCCACGGCTCTTTCTTTTATAACTTAATGGTGAATCTCCAAGCGGGTGATGGGAATCGAACCCACGCTATCAGCTTGGAAGGCTGAAGTTCTACCATTGAACTACACCCGCAAAAATGTAATATCGGGACGACACGATTTGAACATGCGACCCCCTGGTCCCAAACCAGGTGCTCTACCAAGCTGAGCTACGTCCCGACAGTATAAACTTAAGATTGCTTCCAAAAAAATGGTGCGCCCTGAGGAATTCGAATCCCCGGCCTTTTGATTCGTAGTCAAACGCTCTATCCAGCTGAGCTAAGGGCGCATATAAAACTATTGGAGCGGACGACGGGAATCGAACCCGCGACCCTCGCCTTGGCAAGGCGATGCTCTACCGCTGAGCCACGTCCGCAAAAAAATGGTGCGCGTGGAGGGACTTGAACCCCCACGTCATAGACGCTAGATCCTAAGTCTAGTGCGTCTGCCAATTCCGCCACACGCGCACAAAACAAATGAAAATGGTGAGCCATGAAGGATTTGAACCTTCGACACCCTGATTAAAAGTCAGGTGCTCTACCAACTGAGCTAATGGCTCTCAAAATGGCTGGGGATATAGGATTTGAACCTATGGTGACGGAGTCAGAGTCCGTTGCCTTACCGCTTGGCTAATCCCCAACATCAATTAACAAAATGGCGGAACCGACGGGATTCGAACCCGCGATCTCCTGCGTGACAGGCAGGCATGTTAGGCCAACTACACCACGGTTCCATAGACATAAAACATAAGTCAAAATTGGTTGCGGGGGCAGGATTTGAACCTGCGGCCTTCGGGTTATGAGCCCGACGAGCTACCGGGCTGCTCCACCCCGCGTCATTAAGTATAACAGATTTAAGGCGATTAACCTCTGATCTTTTGGTGATAGATGAACTTGTCAAATTCACTATGTCTTTGTTCAAAGCCTTACTCAATAAAGATAAATTGGTTGCGGGGGCAGGATTTGAACCTGCGGCCTTCGGGTTATGAGCCCGACGAGCTACCGGGCTGCTCCACCCCGCGTCATTAGCTATACAGCTAGATTGTGTAATAATATGGTGGAGGCTGAGGGGTTCGAACCCCCGACCCTCTGCTTGTAAGGCAGATGCTCTCCCAGCTGAGCTAAGCCTCCATGATATGACCCGTATGGGATTCGAACCCATGTTACCTCCGTGAAAGGGAGGTGTCTTAACCCCTTGACCAACGGGCCTTAGTCTTAAAAATTTGTGGTGGAGAGAGAGGGATTCGAACCCTCGAGACGCTTGTGACGCCTACACGATTTCCAATCGTGCTCCTTCGGCCAAACTCGGACACCTCTCCATAAATGGCTCCCCGAACAGGGCTCGAACCTGTGACAACTCGATTAACAGTCGAGTGCTCTACCAACTGAGCTATCAGGGAATATGGTGGGCCCTAGTGGACTCGAACCACCGACCTCACCCTTATCAGGGGTGCGCTCTAACCAGCTGAGCTAAGGGCCCTTCTATCGTATACATATATTAAGGGCAAAAAAAATACCACAAGTAATGTGGTTGTCCGCTTGGCAACGTCCTACTCTCCCAGGACCCTTCGGTCCAAGTACCATCGGCGCTGGAGGGCTTAACGGTCGTGTTCGGGATGGGTACGTGTGGAACCCCTCCGCTATCGCCACCAAACGGGCATTTATAGCTAAATGCACAGGCTTGAATCGCCTGAAAACTGAATCCGAATCGAATTTGCGTTTCTTGCTTGTTTAGGATAAGCCCTCGACCGATTAGTATTGGTCAGCTCCATGCATTGCTGCACTTCCACCTCCAACCTATCTACCTCGTCGTCTTCAAGGGGTCTTACTAATTGGGAAATCTCATCTCGAGGGGGGCTTCACGCTTAGATGCTTTCAGCGCTTATCCCGTCCGTACGTAGCTACTCAGCCATGCTCCTGGCGGAACAACTGATGCACCAGCGGTACGTCCATCCCG
>NZ_WJXB01000021.1 GCF_009664975.1 Paenibacillus monticola | reverse complement strand
TCTTGGTCCCGTCTACAAAATAATGATCTAGGGAGACGTACTTTTCCTCGGTCAAGAACTGCAATACGGCGGTAAACACGGTTTCGAGGACCTCTTTCATCCGCTGGGAACGGAAGCGATTGAGGGTGCGAAAGTCCGGGCGCTGCCTTCCGGCTAGCCACATGAAGGGAATATATTCTCGCACAGCCTTGGCAATTTGACGGGAGGAATAGATGCGCTGGGTGTAGGCGTAAATAATGACTTTGGTTAGCATTTTAGGGTGGTAGCTGTCGCGGCCACCGCCGGGATACGCTGCGGCAAAGATAGCGTCGTCTAGCCGGTTGACGGCGGTATTGACAACACGAACGAGATGATTTTCTGGAATGTCGTCCTCTAAATCCATTGGCAGGCAAAGTTGGTCCATGGTATATTGAATATACAAAGAAATCGCTCCTTTGAAATGGTTGCTGGTACTTCCATTTTACCAAAGGGCGATTTCTTTTTGTGATTTCAATGAAGATTTTGAGTATGATTTTTTTCCGCTGAACCCAGCGGAGAGGACGGACTGATTGCGGAAAAGCGGTAGCGGTCGCCTTTGTGTCCGGATTTTCACCGCTAAGGGAAATTCAAAAAAATCTGGACACAACAGCGATTGGAGCAACGGTCCGTTCGCGGAGCGTCCTCACAAGCACAACCGTTTAACTGACTCCAAAGACAAGGGGCGTCCCAAGCAGCCATTTCATGGCTTATGGGACAGCCTCTTTCTTTGGATGGAAACGAGTGAGGACAAGATTTTTCAAAACTGCAAACACTCGATATTCAAAAACAGAAAGCATGAGAATACGCCAACACAAGAAAGAGCTACAGGAGAACCTCCAACAGCCCACTCCTCGTCCTGTCCCTCGACAACAACACCATCAAAGGACTAGGATTCCTCTTCTTTTCGGAATATTATCGACAAGTAGCTGCGGAGAACTAAGGAACCGCCGTATACCGAACGGTATGTAGGGTGGTGTGGGAGATCGGCTACTCAACTAATGGGTAGTCTCCTATCCGATTTTCTTTGGCTATCTTGTTAAACTATCCTGCCCGTTAGTTCAATGCTCTTCCCCCGTTCGCAAGCCAAAACAGCTTTTATCTTCCAATAAAAAACTCTTGGACAAGCGATAGTTAACAAGGCGTCAAAATAGATTCCACAAAGAATGAATGGATTGTGAGAAAGGAAAGTAATTTACTATGGGTTGAAAAACTAAGATTAAAACGAGTGGAATTTACCGACGTGCCATCAATGGTAGTTTGAATAGCCGATAGATAAGAAAATTGGCTTGTTCTCGGACTTAGCTTTGGCAAAAGCTTCGTCTCCCCAGACATTGCATAGTGTTAGTTTACCCAAAGTGGTGGGGGAAAGCGCAAAAAAGAAAAGTGCCTTATACGGTCTTGCTATTAAACAAGGAAACCAGCAGATAATATGATTACCAACTTTTTGCTTCCTAAGATAGGATATGCGCCCTCCGTTCTGAATCTATGGATTATAAGCTATGTAACATGGAGGAATATAAAGAAAGTGAATTTACGCTCACACATTCCGATATATAGATATGGATATGTGCACAATAATCAGTCCAGTAACTGAAAAATGCGTACTGAAGTGCTGGCAGTGCAGATAAAAGATCAACATAATCATTTCATTTGCCAACCAGAAAAGTGTGCTAATTTATTCTGATAGAGTCTAATCGGCTGTCTTTGACCACTTTTTCAGCCAAAAATTCAATTCCTGATATTCAGCCTTATTTGTTAGAACTGACAGTTTGGGATGTCTCGTTTACCGCCGGTTCGGCAGGAGCCAACGCCAGCTTTAGTGACAGGGTTGCAACAAAGGATATGACCAATCCTGTCGCGCAGGCGATAAGGAAGCCGCTGAATCCGTCCCCCAAATAAGCTGGCAAGGTTGCCAATCCGGGAAAGGCGAAAGAAATCGCAGCCGAGTGAAAGAATCCGGCCATTCCACCGCCAATGGCTCCGGCACAGCAAACGACAACCATCGGCTTGCGTAGGGGAAGATTCACACCAAACATCGCGGGTTCGGTGACACCGAATAATGCTGAAATCGATGCGGATAATGCCAGAGTTTTAAAATTTTTATCCTTGGCTTTAAAGAAAACCGCCAATGCCGCTCCTGCCTGGGCGAAAGCAGCCGGACCCATCAAAGCTAAAATCGTATCCGAACCGTTGATTGTAATATTGTTTATGGCAAGAGGCACCAAACTCCAATGCAGTCCAAATATGACCATCACCTGGATGGCTCCCCCCAGAGCCATTCCCGCACCGACCGGGCTGAGATTATACACAAAGCCATAACCTTTAGCGAGCGCATCCCCCACGATCATGCCCATTGGACCAAAGACCAACAGCGTAACGGAAGAGACTATAATTATAGAAAATAATGGGGTGAAGAAGCCTCGGATGACTTCAGGTAAAACTTTAAAACAGAATCTTTCGATATATAGCAGCAAGCCCGTCGCCAGAATAATGGGAATGGCGCTGGCCGGATAAGTAACAGGCGTAATGCTCAGGCCAAAAAAGTTAATCGTTTGATCGTCTCCAAAGAGAGTGCTAAGACTCGGGTGCAGTAGCACTCCGGCAATAACTACGGCGGTAAATGGGTTTGCCCCGAATTTTTTAGCCGATGTAAATGCCAGAAGTACGGGAAGATAATAAAACAGGCTGTCAGCCATCGCATTCAGCACCTGATAGGTACCTTCCCTATTGTTTAACAAATCTAATGCCACTGCGGCAGCCAGCAAACCCTTCATTATTCCCGCCGCGCTCAAAATATTCACCAGTGGAAGAAAGATACCTGAAATCCCGTCTATAATGATATTAACTATGTTCTTACGGGGCTGCTCAACAGAAATAACTTGATTTCCAAACTTCATATGTACCTCCTACATTCCCAACAAATTAGCCGGTAAAGGCCTCCGCCCCAACCAAACAAAGATTACTATAACATAGATATTATCAATACAGGCACCCCTAAAATTAGAGTATTTAATACCCAATAGATAAAAAGACGGGCTTTGAACAAGAAGGAATTCGTAACTGTTCACAACTGAAGGTGTGGGTCAAGAAATGGCAAAACGGGGAGCCATTCGATGAGCGGAAGGGCAACGAGCCAAATCCATTGAAAGGGCGTTCTCTCACAGTCTTCGACAGCGTCGAGGAAGAACGAGACTACCTGAAGGCGCAGGGAGATTATTTAAAAAAACGTTATCCAAATCTAGTACGGGACAGGGATCATGAGAACGATATTACCGATATTTCTGACGGGACCAACTTTCATTATCTGTCCGTCATTCAAGATCTATTCAACAACGAGATCGTTACTTAATAATTGTCAGTTCGTAACGATGTTCAACTCGATTTAGATACCGTTACGCAGTGGACAAGAAAAAGAGACGTGTATTGGAAGCCGTGCTCCATTCGGATCAGGGCTTCCAATACACGTCTCAGGCATACAATACACGATTAGAAACCTTCGGCGTTAAAAGCCAGCCACTCTCGCAAAGCAACCTGCCTGGATAACACACGCGTGAATCCCCACGCCGGGTTTCGGGCGACTAAGACCTATAAATCGAAATCACTAATCTTCCATTGTCCGTCTTTCATCCGCTTAATTGTAAAATGATTTGTCATTACTTTATCCATTATTGCTTGATTCTGCTGAAAATAAAGTTGATTTCGTTGTACAGTTTCCACCATCATTTCATCTTTACCAATGGATTTAACGGAAATTGATCTTATATCCATTATTTGTTTATAACTTTCGTGAGTTCCAAGAAGTTTTGTAACTTTCAATGTCAAACTATTGCTTGGAACTAAGGCATTCTTTATCTTAGTCTCATCCCCCTGTTCAACTTGAAGCAAGAATCGTTCAACGGCGTTTTGAGCAAGACTAGATGTTGTGCCTAATCGTGCTTCTTTTATGCTTGGGTCCCATTCCATTTCTAACCCTGATACTTCTGCAACGATTTGAAGGGGGATGTAGACCGTTCCATCGTGACTCTCAGCCCCAACCGCAAGCTTTCGCTGTTTACCATTAAGATATACAGTGGTATCCCCTGGCTTAAATCGAATTTCTTTAGTTTCCATTTTTCCTGTGATCTCATGTGTTTTCTTATTCTCTACTACTTTAAAGCCTAATCTTTCAAGGAAATCGCGATATGGTACCAATACAACTCCATTTTTCATAATAGGCGAATAAGGGAGTTTGAATGACTCTCCATTAATACGCATGGAAGCTTTACGCAGGCCTATTTTAAACATCCCTATATTTTCAGTGATTCCGATTAAATCGCCCTCATTGTTCACAAGTAATTCGGTATGGGTAATAGCTGAATTATTACGTAACAAACAGAACATCTCATTCCCCATATCGTCTAATCCATAAATATTACCGTTCAAATCCGAAAAAAACACATGTCCTTTAGAATTCGTGACAATATTCTCTGGTGGTCCATATCTTCTCAATTTATAAGTCCATTTTATTTTCTTCGATAAATCCCTTGAGATGAGAACCGCACCTTCACCAGCTTCATAGGAACCGCCTTTCCATTTGATAGAATAATCGTAATTCGTAAAATTGCTTTGTAAATTCTGCTCTTCTACCTCGATTTTAACTGGTTTGCCTTGATCATCCAATAACATCCTCTTGTTGCCTATCTCAACAATGAGATATCCGTTTACATCCGAAAAATAAATATTGTCCACATTTGTTGTTGTGCCAAAAAGACGTTCCTGCGAAACCAAAATGTCTGTTTGATAAGTCCAATTTTTCTGTCCCTTTTTATTGTAAGAAACTATGCCTGTTTGCTCCAATACAATTAAATTTCCGTTACTATCCAACCAATAAATATCTGAGAAAGGACTATTTGGTTTAATAAAGTTTAGGTTTGCCCGAACCGTTTCGTCGGAATTGTATATTTTCAAAGATCCATGTTCAGTTATAGTTTTTGATTCTTCACCTATAATCTGAAGGGTGCTTGCATTATCATAAATTGTAGAAATAAGCATACCATCCGCAGTCCGATACACATCTGCACGTTCATCAAAGAACATCCAATTTCTTTTGCCCTCTCCGTCAATTGCTGTATATATGTCATTATAGTCCTTATAATAAACCAAATTATTCGAATATTTATTAAAACTAAATTGGCTTGCACTGCGAATCGTCCATTTCCACTCGTATGTACCGTTAGTTAGAAAATTCAACGATTTGTTTTCTTTCGCTCCATAATTATCATAAAATGTTACTGGGGGAATGATACTCTGCTCCTTGGTTAAATATTTTGATTTTGGACTGGCTTCTGAAATTCCTACCTTTGAAAAACTAATAAATATCATACAAAAGATAAGAAATCCTATTACTTTCCTCATGAATATAATCGCTCCTTCAAATTGCATCTACAATTTCACGATGTCATTGTACTTTCATCCATAAAGCATTCTGCCGATCATCTGGACTTGATAAAACTATCATTCCAGATTGATGACCTTCAGGAATTAAAAATCCAACCCAACCGTAGAAGGGTTTTTCTTCTGATACGCTGGGCGAATATTGGGAGAACATAAAAGAAGGAGTTCTCTTTAGAGTTACCGGGTCAATATACTCAAACCTATAATTATTTATTGACAGCAATGCCCCCGGTTTTTCAGATGCTAAGATTTCAAGGTTCACTTTTGCAAGTACATAGATATAACCGCTTGGAGCTGGTTCTTTTTTCTCCTGAAGGATTTCCAAAGCATTCTTTCCTGTGCTCGTTTCTTCGATGGCGACTGAACCAATAAATTTATCGAAATTTTCATTTATTTCAAAATATGCTTTTGAACCGGAACGTAATGGATTGGACTTAGTGTACCCGCCGTACATGCTTATGTCTCTTCTCAAAATACTGATTGTATTCGACTCAGGCATGACGTGGTATGACCCACCCAAACCTTCAATAACTGTGCGCAAAGGTACATAGGTCACTCCATCAATGACCTTTGCTTCTCCTTTAATATCAGCCCCGTTTACCCTTAAAGAGTATCCGGCAGTGGCCGCAAAGACCGTAATGGATAGACATACTACTGAAAATATACTAAGAAAACTTATTAGCATTAACTTTTTGTTCATTATTGACGTACTCCTTTACCTGAAGATATCTGGTCGATAACTGCCGCCTTGACCACTTCCCTTGTTCTGATGTTCATACATTAAGTTGATCCAACCATCTCGGTACCAATCTCATTATTTCTACAAAAATCTATTATTTTCCTTCTTTTTTTAATTTGGAACTTAAAATACGATTAGTATTCACTTTCATTTCACAGATTCGCTGTCTCCACTAAACACCTCAATCATCATTAATGCCCCCATTCTATAGCCGTGGATAAACGATAATGTTGATTGCAAGGAATTTGAATCACTTTGTAAATCAAACAGCTTTTCGACTTGTTCAAATTCTTCTTCGGAAAAATGCTCTTTAAGCCTTTGTAAAGATTCAGTGATTTTCTGATTGATCTTCTGGAACTCAGGATTGCTAGGCTTAACCAACTCATTTGGGGATAACCTTCCATAATATAAATCCTCCAAAATAATCTTCATTAGTCCTCCTCTATTCGACGGGATGTCTCTTCATGTATAAATTTTATGCGAAAATCGCATAAATATCAATATGCATTTTTCGCATAAAGTAAACTTGGCTTGGGTGATGAACATTGTATAAGAGAATTCGTAATTTACGTGAGGATAAGGACTTAACGCAGCAGCAAATGGCTGAGCTTCTACATATCACACAAGCCACTTATTCCCGCTATGAGAATGGCAACTTGGATGTTCCGAGTGCGGTACTTATCACGTTAGCAAATTTCCACAAAGTCAGTATCGACTATATTCTTGGTCAGACAGACAATCCTAAACGTTCCGCCGGTAAAAAAGAATAACCCGCAACAAATGGGGCTCACCAAAAGCCATGAAATGGCTATTTGGGTGAGCCCCTATTTCTTATTTGTAACACCAATTACTGGTTTATAGCGAATACACCCACTTGCTCTCCAAACTGCCCAATCCACAGCGCTCCGTTACCAATCATAACAGCTATCCAATTGATAACTACTTTATCGACTCTTCGTTCGAATGTCCCGTTAAACTATAAGCATATCATACAAAGAAATGGAAGAATATGACGATTATTAATTCTACTTTCTAACAAAAAAACTCCCACTAAAATAACAGCAGAAGCTTCATTAAATAATTGGTTCACACGAACATCCCACCAATGACACAGGTACGTGTGAATCAACAACTAGCTATACCTAATAGAAAGGAAGATAGGCTTATTGTCACGCTTGGGGATTTCAAAAGCTTCTTCCGACCAAGGGAATCAGTTCACCGGGTTATGAGCGTGTTGCACGTGAGGGAACAATCAATTCGTCTGGACCTTTTGGGAGCGAGATGAAATGGAAACAGCTATTACGAATTCACAACTGTTATTCCCGATGCCTTAATGGCGATAGTATCTTAAAGAAATAGACGACTGTTTACCTTACCGTAGAGAGCAAAAAGACACTAACAGGAGGTTAGTGTCTCTTTTGTATTATGATCTATATGAGTCATGTGTTGGAAGAAATAAGTCTTCCTCAGAACTTCTAACCATTGAGAAGTGTTCGACATTGTAGTGTCCATGTAACGTTTTATTATGATGCTTGATAATTTGTTCTGCACTTAAAACCTCACTGTCCGTTGTAGAATGTCCATCACCGACTAATGTCACATCCAAGTTACTAACAGTAGCACTTCTGACTGCAGTATCGATACAGTGTTGTGTTTTACAACCCATGATGACCACATGTTCAATCTGTTTATCTTTTAAATACTGTAAAAGGCCTGTCCCATGAAAACAATTTGTGGCTAGCTTGTCAAAGATTTGTGTATCCACAGGCAGATTGATTTCATTGTGCACTTGAAAGCCTGCACCTTTTCCCTCAGCTACATCGAGATCCCTTACAAACACAACTTCGACATCGGCTTCTTTTGCCTTTTCAATCACTTTATTAATATTCTGGATAAGCTGCTCTTTATTAAATACCGCATCTTCCGCTTGATTCCCATCCATTAGTTCTTGTTGAGCATCGATGATTAATAATACTTGATTCAAATCATTATCCCCCTTCAGTTTATGACTATTTACCTACCAATCGCTTATCGAGTTTTAATCAACTAAATTCTTATTAATTTATGCTGCCTATTAGTGTAACGAGTGTAGAACTTGAATAGCTGACTGTTCATCTTCAAGAAAGAAAAACTGCTCCCCTTTGTTGCATTCGTAAATAAAATCTTTAAGACTCTTACTGTTATACACTTCGAAATTGCCTAGAACAGCTAACTTAGTATGATAGTTCACGTATTTCTGGAGAATATCACCTGCTAATCTTGTCTTTAATTCGAAAAATTCCTCCGTAATGTTGGATTGGCGAATAATAATTTTATTGCTATCATGAATATGGTTAATGGATGCCATTAAATCCAAAGCATCCTGAACATTTCGGATTAATATCTCGGAACTTTCTATAATGGCTACCTTCGAACCATTTTTCTGATCGATTCTTATATTCATCTTTTGGGCCTCCTGTTAAAAATAATAAGTAATCATCTAAATCGTGAAGCATAAGTAAAATCATAAATAAATGGACCCACCATAGGTGATGGATCAATTACACCCACTAATTCGTTATGTTTAAACACAAAATTATGGACACCCGTGTCTCCGTGCAATAGATATTTTTCGTCAACTTTGGAAATCCCTTCGATTAAAGAATTTACTTTGTGATAATCTTCAATTGGAAGTACACTTCCGAGGTTACTCCTAGCGTCTTCCAAGCTTCGTTCGTTAAATTCACGCCAGGACTCACGTAGATGTCCTAATCTCCCCAGCCTTCTGTTTGATAGGTGATATGGTAATCATTAAGCAAATCTTTAACTAAAAGTGTCATCCAATCTATTTTGAACCCCGATTGTAGTGGGTTGTTCCCAAAATATGAAATACTTTGTGTTGTAATCAATTATTCCATTTTCTCAAAGTAACTTTACTATTTTAAGAATATCCCTCACTAATGTCATCGAGTTTGCTCCAATCTGACTGCGAATGGAGTAATTATACAACACAGGCGTTTTTAAAGACCAGGTATAAGTTAATTAAAACTAAAAGCAACAAAAAAGCCGCCTAATAGGCGGCTTTTTCAAACATACTGCTAATTTTTTATTTGTAACACCTATTACTGGTTTATAGCGAACACACCCACTTGTTCTCCAAACTGGCCTATCCACAGTTCTCCGTTACCAATCATAACACCTTTCCAATTGACAAATACTTTATCGACTTTTTGCACTATTAACGCCTTCTTAACTTTAGCAGTCATGATTTTGTCGTATTTTGCAATAAAATCTTTTTGGGTTTTGATTTCCGTAGTTTTTCCCTTATTATTCACTTTCAAAGGGTACACCATCAAATTGGCGACTTCGGATTTTTTCGCTTCTATAACGTATTTCTGAAGCAAACTGAAGTTATGCTCAAATACGATCGGATTCTTGATGCCAGCGACTTCATATGGATTATTAAAGATATTAACCGCAATAACTCCAATTTTATTGTTTCGTTTACCCATCCACAAATCGCCATATCCAACCATAATCCCTTGATAGTTCACAAACAATTTATCGACTTTTTGGGCGAGCAGATTGTCGCGTACAAGAGAAGTGAAGATGCGATCGTATTTCTTAATAAATTCAGCCTTGCTATAAATCACATAAGTTTTATTGTCTTTGTTTAAATTCATTGGATAGGAGATCAAATCTGCCACTTCTGCTGGTTTGTTATCCTTAACAGCTTTCTGTAATTTGGCAAAATAAGTGGTGAATTCTGCTGGATCGTTTATGCCAGCAATCTCATAAGGATTTTTGCTATCTAAACTCGTTACCGAAGCCGGTGTTGAAGGTTTTGTACTTTGCTCAGCCCAAGCTTGACCGGAAAATGCTGTTAAAAGAATTGAGAAACTCAGAATAATTGCGGCTTTTTTCATGCTAGTGTTTGTCATCATTGATTCCTCCAAATATATTTTATACTCCGAGTATATAACTAAGCTGTGTACAACAAGTGTACATCGCTTAATTATTCATGGACTTATTGGCACCTGCTTCATTATATATTAGAATGATCGGTACATGGGGCCATTACGTGATTATGCTCCATAGAGGATGGGCTTGTTGTCACGCTTGGCGATTTCAAAATCCTCGTCTCCCCAGGAGTACCAACCCACGGGATTGTGCGTGCTGCAATAGATATTGGGACCTTTCATATATTAGTCGATTAGGCTGTTGGCCTTCTTTATTATCACCCATTGAAAGTCAAAAAGACACTAATAATAGGTTAGTGTCTTTTGAATATTCGATTTTTCAAAAATTGCATTAGTGTCTTATATTTAAGTTTTGTCGCTTCCTATTTCTCTAAAGAGATATCCACAAAGTTAAGAGGGATCAGAGTGCGAAACAGGATATTTGGGTTAGCTATTTTACTATTGATATGTATTGCCTTAGGGATGAAAAAACATGGCTTCAGCTATAAAATACCCGCTGGAACAAAAAGTAAATATAACATTGATTTAAAAATGGATCAAAACGGAAATTTTAATGTTACAACTCGCATCAATCTAACAAATCTTTCGAGCGATGACTGATCTGAAGTGATTTTGTATTTCAAAATCACTTCCGCACGAACAGACTCATATTGAAGTAGTATATAGGTTTACTTTGCCCGAACAAGGAACCCGATTTACTAAAAATGGAAGCAATTATTAACTTGCCCAGTGGTACCCAAGCTTTGGTAAAAGTTTCGTCTCCCAAGGGAACCGGTTCACTAGATTGTGTGCGTTTTGCAGCAGGTACGGTGATTTCCTGGGCTAATCTATTGGGTACTTTGTGAGTTGTCATGGGACATCACCTCTTTTGGGTTGGATTTGGGTAAAGTATTGTTTAGGGTTAGTTTACCCAATTTGGTGGGGGAAGGCGCAGGGGAGAACAAGCTATTTCTTCAATAGTGTCATTGTTCTACATTAAATCATGCTAATTAAATTCTGTTACATACTTTGATATGAATTCAAACCAATTCTCCCCTTAGTTTTCATTCAGTTGATCGACATGTTACAACTTTTTTTCGAGCATGAGCAGTTGATGCGGGCCAATATAATTGATAAGATGCAGCTAATAGTAGCAAGCCCCATCCACAACAATACTGAATAGGACATCCATACACTAATCATATCGTAATTATAGTTCAACAGATAAGGCCAGATCACCACCAATACCAACAACAGCATTCTAAAGAGCAGAGTAATACGAGCCCCGATCCTTTTCCTGCGTCTAGCTTTTTCATCTATTATGTTTTGGCTTTTCCCTCCGGCTAGTTTAATTACCTTAAGAGTAATGCCAATAGCGGCTAACAGGACTAAGAACGATGATACCAAATCAATTATTATGTAGCTATCGTCATATTTGAAGGTGTGCATAGGATTCCCATTCATTTGCTCATACCTATTCTGAGCAATCAGCGAGGGTGCCGTTGAGTTCAAATTAGCCAACACGAATACCGCCTCCTGCCGCTCTAAGTCGATAATAACCTGAGAGGAATAATTCGGGTTACTTCCGCTATGACTAATCACCCGATTGACCCGATCATTGCTCCATCCGAAGGAATAGTATTGATTCTTAGCTTCATATCCGACAGTTGGGATGTCAACCTCATGAGATTGTTGAATGGCGTTCTTCAGATCATCTGGTACATCGCTTATTCCCATCTGGGCATTGATCCAGTGCTCCAAATCCTTTATATTCGTTACCAAATATCCCGCAGCAATATTCCCATAATATCTGGGGGCATTATATGCTAAGCTTTTTCCAAAAAACACGCGATAGCCTTGGGTAAGCTGATCCGGCTTCTTTTCCTGTCCTGTTGAAAAATAACTGTCTGTCATCCCCAGCGGAATCAGTATGTGTTGAGTCACATAATCCTGATAGCTTATGCCTGTAACTTGTTCAATAATCATTGCTAAAATATCATAATTAACAGTTGCATACTGATGTTCGGTCCCCGGATATGTATCTAGCGCAATGTTAGAAATCTTATGTATGGTTGTTCCAAGCATTTCCTCAGTAGTGCCTTCATGAATTAACCTGATGCTCCATGACGGAATACCGCTTGTATGAGCCAACAGTTGGTTAATCGAAATCTTAGTCTTCTCTCCATTATAGGTTGGCGCAAACCATGGAAGATAATCTGAAATATAATCAGAATAAGCTAAGCCTCCCTCTTCTTTCAACAAAATTATAGCCAGAGCCGTAAATGCCTTGGTAGTCGAGCCCAATTCAAAGAGAGATTCCTCAGTGACCGGCTTTTCTTGTTCCACATCGGCAAAGCCGTATACCTTAAATTCTGTCTTGCTCTGCTTGGATGATACGATAGCTACGCCTGGAGTCGTTGTTTTGGCCATTATGGATTCCACCATGTTTTGCTCATTATCATAATTCCCTGATGCGAATAAAGTTCCAATCTCATGCCAACAAGCAACAGTAGTGATGAACACGATCAGCAGGATTACACTCCTTTTAATAGTCCCTTTTCTCCTAATTATCATTTTCATTGTCATTCTCCTTTGGATTCGTACATCAAGTTCAAAGTACGCCTCTTCTCAAAACATAGTGCTCTTCTTACCTTTGACGTTCGATTCAACCAATTCCCTGCAAATATACATCGTAGCTTCCAAACAAAAAAAACCGCCCATAATATCAGCAGATAACAAAAATTGATTTACGCGAACATCACATCAATGGCAGGGTAGCTTTAATATTCCTTCATAACCTAAAATTAAGCAAAAATGTGTCGTGCCTTCATTAACATATTTTTCTACTGCACTCGGAGTTATTCCAAACCAGTACCCCACCCACTTGCTTCCATTTTTATAATAGTGATAACATAACGCACTCCAGTATTGACCCTGTTTCTTATTCTGACCAACTCTGAACTGCATTCTACAGCCGCATTTCTCACAGTAGAGTAGCCCCGACTGAGGAAATATATTTCTCCGACTATTGGGATTCATCAGCCTGTTCTTCACTAAACGTTCTACGATGGCATCATGTTCTTCCGGAACAATCTCCACTTGGCCTCACTTAGTTCGCGTTTTTTCATAGGTGATGTATCCGAGATGGATCTCGCTTAGTAACAGCCTTTGCACGGTCACATTGGACCATTCCTTGTCCCGTCAACCAAATAGCCATATGCCCAAGGTTGATCCCACTAAGATACTTATCAACAATTGCCTGATAATATTTGAGGCAGTCACACCTCTACATGGATGTTCATTGAGAAGTCGGCCTCAAATTGACGGCAACGCCGAAAAATGCAGGGAGGTCGGTTATGATCCTACTCTTCCAATACGGTTATCCTCATCAAAAAAAGTCAAACCAGCTACTGTGCGTGTCTCTCTCAAAGGAACAACAAGCTTAGAACTCTTACATAAAAAGTCTGGAACTTTTTTGTCCATATATTTACAAAAATTGATACATATGCTATGTTTTCTTTGAAAGCGCCATCATGAATCGATAGATTGATAAGTTATTCATCATATTCCACATGGAAAGGAAGATGAAAATGAAAACTTTGCTCCAAAAGGCAAGTGCAATGATGCTGGCATTTACCCTGCTGATTGGATGGATGACAGCGCCCGTTCATGCAGACACCGCACTTTTCACGATTGAAAGCGAAAACGCTCAGCTCACCTCCGATCTTCAAGTAGTGACACAAATTTACGGACAACCCAAGCCCGGATTCTCCGGGAGCGGATTTGTCTGGATGCAGAATTCCGGCACATTAACCTTCACCGTGACCGCCCCGGAAGCCAGAATGTATTCGATCTCCACCCAGTATATGCAGGAGCTCAGTCCAGACGGCAGGTCTCAATCTTTAACTGTTAACGGCGTTACCAAGGGTTCGTATATGTTGCCCTACACGAAATCGTGGTCGAAATTCGATTTTGGCTTTCATAAACTGAAGCAAGGAAGCAACACCATTGAGCTGAAGGCCGGTTGGGGATTCGCCTATTTTGACACCTTCACTGTGGATTATGCCGCTCTTGATCCTTTGGATGTGCAGCCTGTCCTCACCGATCCTGAGGCCACACCGGAAACGCAGGCTTTGATGAATTATTTAACAGAGGTTTACGGCAATCATATGATCTCCGGTCAGCAGGAGATTTACGGAGGTGGAAATGACGGCAATTCTGAGTTGGAATTCGATTGGATCCATAATCTAACCGGAGAGTATCCGGCAATCCGCGGCTTCGATCTTATGAACTACAATCCGCTTTACGGCTGGGAGGACGGCACAACCGCTCGGATGATCGATTGGGTGAATAACCGGGGAGGGATCGCGACAAACAGCTGGCATATCACTGTGCCGCGTAATTTCACCACCTATCAGCTCGGGCAGTCTGTAGATTGGAAGGAAGCCACCTACAAGCCGACGGAAACCAATTTTAATACAGCCAATGCGGTGGTTCCCGGTACAAAAGAATATCAATACGTGATGGTGGCCATCAAGGATTTGGCGGAACAGCTGCAGATTCTGCAAAATAACAAGGTGCCGGTGATATTCCGTCCCTTTCATGAGGCAGAGGGCAACGGCGGGTTGAATGGGGAAGGCGCTTGGTTCTGGTGGGCTTCGGCAGGCGCAGAGGTGTACAAGCAGCTGTGGGATCAGCTCTATTCCGAACTTACGGAGACATACGGCTTGCACAACTTGATCTGGACCTACAACAGCTACGTGTACAGCACTTCTCCAGCATGGTATCCCGGTGACGATAAGGTGGATATTGTCGGCTATGATAAATACAATACGATCTACAACCGCTATGACGGTTTGTCCGGCGTACCCAATGAGGATGCCATTACCTCGATTTTCTATCAGCTTGTTGATTTAACCGATGGCACGAAAATGGTGGCCATGACGGAGAACGACACCGTCCCAAGTGTACAGAATCTTACAGAGGAAAAATCGGGATGGCTCTACTTCTGCCCGTGGTATGGTGAGCATCTCATGAGTTCTGCCTTTAATAATCCGGCCACTCTGACAACGCTTTATCAAAGTAATTATGTAATCACCCTGGATGAGCTGCCCGATTTAAAGGTGGACGATCCCACCCTAAGCGCGTCCATCACACCTAGAAACGTCGAATTTGACAAATTTGCGCTGGGTCAAAGCGACACAGCCATAACCATGAATGCTAACGGCAATACATTAACTGCTCTGCGGGCAGGCGCCAATGCATTGACTGTGAACCAGGATTATACCTTGAGCGGAAATACACTGCTGCTGAA
Organism: Paenibacillus monticola; assembly: GCF_009664975.1. Classification (GTDB taxonomy): domain Bacteria; phylum Bacillota; class Bacilli; order Paenibacillales; family Paenibacillaceae; genus Paenibacillus_AQ; species Paenibacillus_AQ monticola. The sequence goes on along the minus strand of NZ_WJXB01000021.1, from coordinate 48,924 downwards.
AAAAGCATTCCTGGCTGGGCTGACGGTTGGCGAGCATTCGATCGTTTTTGATTTTAATCAAGGGCAAGATCCCGTATTAAAAGTCAAAATTGTCGATTCAACACCGAGCGCTGCGATTTCGCCAGTGAGTGCGGCATTTGATAAAGCGGCGAATCTGCAGCAGGATATTTCCATATCCCTTACCTTAAACGGTCACCTGCTTGCTAGCATAACGAATGGAAATTATACGCTTATACCGGACCAGGATTATACGGCATCAAGCACTGCTATCGTTCTGGGTAAATCCTATCTTTCCACGCTGCCGCTGGGCCAGAGTGCGATAATCTTTCATTTCAGTGGAGGAAATAACGCTGTTCTTACAGTAAATGTAGTGGACAGTAGTGTTCCTGTACCCGCGGGAGTTTTGTCGATCCAAGCCTTTAACGGCAACACGAGTGCTTCCACCAACGGAATTTCACCCAAATTCAAAGTAGTCAACACCGGTGATTCGACGATTCAGTTGAGTGATGTCAAACTCCGGTATTACTATACGATTGACGGGGATAACGCACAGAGTTTCTGGTCCGACTGGGCCAGTATCGGGAGTGAGAAAGTAACCAGCAGCTTTGTTAAACTACCGACTTCAGTTGCCGGAGCCGATTATTATCTGGAAGTTGGCTTTACGAGTTCCGCTGGAACGCTTAATCCCGGCCAGAGTGCAGAAATTCAAGCACGGTTCTCCAAAACCAACTGGTCCAATTACAACCAGACTAACGATTACTCGTTCAAAGCATCCAGCAGTCAGTTCGTAAACAATGAACAGGTTACCGGGTATATGGACGATCAGCTTGTATGGGGGATTGAGCCGTAAGGAGGTAATTAAAATGGGTTGGATCGGGGGGGGGGTAACCCTGCTCCAACCCTTTTTGTTATGTTAGACAAGACAAGGGCGCTATCCCAATCATTGATCCAATGGCAGCACCACTAAACCGTTGATTCACACGAACATCCCACCAATGACAGGTTCAATAGCCGATGGATAAGAAATCAGCTTATTCTCGGACTTAGCTTTGGCAAAAGCTTCGTCTCCCCAAGGAAACCCATTCACTGGATTGTGTGCATGTTGCAATAGATATGGGGACTTATCATTTCTCTTTTATTGTGTTGATTACTGGGTGATCAAATATTCTTCATATAACTTAAGCATCTCATGTCTTTGAATTTTTCCATTCGCCGTTTTTTCAATTTTAGAAACCGGAAGTACTCGGGTTATCTCCAACCCTAAATTCCGGTTTACTACAAACTTCACTTCTTTACTGATTACTGCGAATTCAGTTTCCTTTTCAGTTTCATTCCATTCAATCATGGCAATGATATTTTCCGTTCCCTCTTGGGCGTTAAAATGGCTGAGGCAAACCACCGAACCCTTTTCCACCCTTTGAAGTGACTCAATCACTTGCTCAACATCATTTAGAAAATAGTTTTTCCCATGGATAATAATCATATCTTTCATTCTTCCAGTAACATACAGTTCTCCCTTATATAAAAAACCACAGTCCTTCGTGTCCAACCATCCGGTTTCACTTTTAAGTGGGAAAATCCCCCGTTCACTATAATATCTATCGGCAACACAGTTGCCACAAATCTGTATGTAGCCAATGGTTCCTTCCGGAAGCTTGCGTCCTTCTTCATCGGTTATTAATACTTCGCTGCAAGCATAGAACTTTCCTTGGCTAACCACGATAATATTATTTTCCGATTCTGATATTTTAATGGATTGACCCAATTGATACTGTTCTCTGTCAATACATAATACTTTAATCTCTTCATCGATTTCCGACATGGTTACTACGGATGCCTCTGTTAGTCCATAGCCCGCACATATACTTCTTTTTTTCAAACCGTACTTTTCGAATTTTGAGATAAATTGGTTAATAATGACCATTGAAATAGGTTCTGCCCCAGTTATAAGCATTCTTAAGGACGTTAGATTTAGATGTTTCGTGGTAGTGTCGTCTTCCTCAGCGCTGTCAACACACAGCTTATACCCAAAATTGGGAGAGAAGCTGATTGTAATCTGATATTTACTGATCAATTCCAGCCATAACAATGGATGCTGAACAAAGCTGGTTGAAGACATCAGATACTGATTCACTTGTGAGAAAATAGCCAAAAAATGAAAGATGAGACCCAAAACATGATGCAAAGGCGTCCAGCTCAGCTCACGGTCATCTCTCCTGAATTTCAGTGATTCCGTGACAGCTAATATATTTTCCATTAAATTGTAATTGTTATATGCGATGCCTTTGGGTTGTCCGGTCGTTCCAGACGAGAACAAAATCAATGTTTCATCAAATTTCTCATTCACTTCTACACTGCCTGCTATCTCATCCTCTAAGAAGGACAGGTCATCCATGATTATTTTCTTTCTCCACAGCAAATCAAAGGAGATATTTTGCCGCTTGCTGAATTTACGTAAAAATGAATCATGTTTGTTGCTAATGACAATAGTTGGATTATTCAATGATTTACTTATACTTTGCAGAAAATTCAAATGCTTCTCATTATAACCACAGGCACATGGAACGGGAACAATTCCGCCCAACAGGCAAGCCCATATAAGGATGACAACAGCTTCGTTATCTTCAATCTGGAATAACAAATGCGAACCTTTGCCCATATTCTGGCCCTGTAAGAAATTCAGCATCTTGAGTGCCTTACTGTAAGTCTCACTATAGGAAACATACGTTTCTTTATTATTCGTTATAAAAGTGATGCCTTTATCTTGTACATTTGAGACATCCATGATCAATTGAGAGATGTTCTTCATTGGACAATCCCCATTTCCATTTCAATGCCGCTGTTTAAAGTGTTTACAATATAGCTTACAACTTTATCATTATCTTCTTTGATAAAAAAATGTCCGCCATTAAAATCTTTTATATTGATCTGGCTAGTGAAATAATCCTGCCATCCGGATTTATTTAGCGGATTTATAGAAGTATCTAAATTCCCATTCATAACGGATACTTTTGTGTTTTCAAAACAGTATTCTTTCTTATGATCATATTTATCTATCAATTTGTAATCATTTTGAATAATTGAAATATATTCAGCAAGAAAATCAGGGTACTTGGATAACTCTTCTGGGATCCCTCCCATATTCTTGATCCGGTTAATGAAGATTTCAAGGGGCAACTCACTCATAGGATCTAAAACAGTATATTTGGGAGCACCTTCTCCAGAAAAGAATACATGAACAGGCAATTGAATTTGTCTGCGGTAATGTATTTGATGCAATACTTCGAGAAGTATGATCGCTCCCATACTATGACCCAAAATTGCGTATGGACAGTCGTCCAAATGACTTGCACGTAAAATATTATAGATGTCTATTGAAGCATCTTCGATCGAGTTGTACATCGGCTCATCCGACCGGCTGCCTTTGCCAGCCAGCTCTAAGGGACACACTTCTATGTCTGATCGCTCTTTCATCTTTAATTTCCATTCATTGAAGTAACAGGCCAGCCCTCCGGCATGAGGTATACAGAATAATTTCAGTTTAATCAAAACGTTCTCCCCCCATCAAAAGTCAAAAAGTATTTCATCCGTATCGAACTCTGATGCTCCTTCGCCGTCTCCGAAATGAAGATAATCGTTAACCGCCAGTCTCCGTTTGGCCTCATCCTGGAGGGCATCAATAACCTTATGAAGTAGCAACACTGCTTGTTCCACTTCCTCTTGGGAATAGCAACTATTCTTATAAATTATTCTTAATTGCAAAGTATCCTTAACAGGTGTTGCTTCAAACGATAGATCATAATTCGACTGGTGATGAAAATACACTTGATAGTCTTCTAAACGATGGGTTGCTGAGTCGCTGGCAGCAGTCATATTTTGATAGATAAACAGGGTGTGAATATAACTTTCCTGATAACCATTTTGTTGGTTCAGAAATTGAATGAACTCATCGAATGGATAGTCCTGATTCTGAAAGGCTTCAAGCGAATGTTGCTTGACCTGTTGGAGTACTTCCACAAACGAGTCATTTGATTGTATTTGATTTCTTAGAGCAAGTGTATTAATAAAAGGACCTATTACCCCTTCCGAGGGCGTGTGTTCTCTGCCGCTAATCGGAACGCCCACTGTCACATCCTGGTTATTGCTTATCTTGGATAGTACAATCATAAATACAGCAAGCAATACATTAAACATGCTGGCCTTTTGTGCTACTGAGATCCCTTTTAGAATGGAATATTCTTTTTCTGTAATCCGGTCATTATACAGCGTTGCCTGAACATCATGATCCCCAGAACTCCCGTTTTTACGGTGGGGCTTTGGAAGGGGCTGTTCAAACCGCTTCATCCAATACATTTTTTGATCCTGCGCGGCTTGACTCTTATTGAAATCCTTTTGCCATACTACATAGTCAATGTAGTCCTTATCCAGAGCCGTTAGGGTTCCATTATGGTATAGACACTGTATTTCTTTCATTAAGATAGCGTTAGATGTTCCGTCCGTCACAATATGATGCAGATCAAAAATTACAGTATGCGTTCCGTCTCCAGCCTCCATAATAATCACTTTGTATAACGGAGGTACTGACAGATTATAAGGCCGAATCAGCTCGCTGATGATAGTCTCCAAGGTTCGTCCATCCGGTTGTAACGTGATCATCTCTACTTCCAGGTCATTCAGCTTTTGATAAACCTCACCATTCATTAAAAAGAAGGATGATTTTAAGATCGCATGGCGTGTTATCGTGCGCTTAATCGCGTTACGGAGCTTTTGCAGATCTAGTTCTGCACTTATTTTCCACACCATTGTAATATTATTCACAAGAGAAGCCGTATCCTTTAACTGCTCTATAAACATTCTCTTCTGGGTCGATGAAACAGGGTAGTTTGTAAGGGTGGGCTTCCGCAGTTTTGCATGCTTAGATTCCAACAATTCTGCAAACCGGCCAAAACTGCTATGGCTCAAGACCTCATTGACCTCCAAACCAAGCTCATATTCTGTTCTGGCCAGGTTCGCGATCTGAATAGCCAGAATTGAATCCCCTCCCAACTCAAAGTAATCATGATTTATAGAGATCTCTTTACAGTCCAACGTCTTTCCCCAAAGAAATGCCGCTTCCCGCTCATAGTCTGTATAATCATCATCATTCTTTCCAGTCAGATGGATACTGAGGCTGCTCTTGAACTCCTGAATATAAGGAACCTTCAACCAGCAACGATTCTTCTCAAAGCTATACGTTGGGATGCTAACCTTGTTGCAATCCAGAAACAACGGCTTGGATATCGAACCTCCCCTAGCATAAAATGAGCAAGCATTGTTAACATCGCTCTGGCTCTGATCCTTAATAATATTTTCACTATAATAAAATCCTTTATTCATGGGGTAGCCTTGTACATCATCCAGTAATGTATGTAGCTTCATGATCATATCGTCCTTACTATTTGTATAAAAAGAAATCCGATAATCATAAGCATCTTTGAGCGAGGCTGAGTAACAAATGTCACCAAGTCTATGTTCCGGCTCTTCCAACATGAATTTGTAATACTTCAGAATCATCTCTTGCAAAGACTTCATACTCTTGGCAGAAAGGAACATGGGATACTCCTGGATGCTGCTTTCGACCGCCCGGGTCTGTTCATAGTTCTCCAATACTATGTGACAATTGGTTCCGCTAAAACCAAAAGAACTGAGCCCGCAAAGAATACTTTTAAGATTCTTATCTAGTTTCCGACTGGAATCCACTACATATAAAGGAGAATTCTCAAAATCAATTTGTGGATTAGGGCTCTGATAATTGATCATTGCCGGTATTTCTTTATATTTGTAGATCGACAGGATTTTAGCCAAAGACACCAGACCTGAAGTATCATAGGCATGGCCTAGGTTTGTTTTAATGGAACCAACTCCGCAAAAATTTTTATGATCCGTATAATCATGAAATGCCTGATTAATCGCATCAATCTCAATAGGATCACCAAGCTTGGTGCCCGTACCATGTGCCTCGATATAGGTCAGATTCGGCGGATAAATCCCTGCGTTTTTCCAGGCTTTTTGGATGACCTCTTTTTGAGAAGTACCGTTTGGGGCAGTCAAGCCAATTGAATTGCCATCCTGGTTCACTGCATAACCTTTTATCACCCCATAGATATGCTTTCTATTGATAATAGCTTCATTAAGAGGAGCCAAGACCACGGATATCGCCGCTTCACAAACACCTGTACCATCAGATCGGGCATCAAAAGTTCTGGTTCTACCATCAGAAGACTCCATCCCTAAGCGAAGCCCGTTATCAACCGGAAATGGATAGACTCTCACTCCTCCTACTACAGCCAGATCACATTGGCCATCTTTTATAGATTGGCATGCCTGCACAATAGCAACCATGGACGATGAACAAGCGGTATCTAGGACCATACTGGGACCTTTTAAATCAAATATATAAGAAAGTCTGCTTGGCAGAAGCGCTGGCAAGTTACCTGTTACAGCGTTGAGAACGGTGGAAGGAAAAACTTTCTCATACATCTCACTATACTTATACTCACCCAGATTACTGTTTCCCGCAAATACTCCTGTATTGCTGCCCTTTATCTCCTTGCTGTTATAGCCGGCATCCTCAATTGCGCTCCATGCACTTTGCAAAAAAAGACGCTGCTTAGGGTCCATAGCACATGCTTCAGCATATGAAATTTTGAAGAAGTTATAATCAAAGCTGTCGATTTCGTTTAAATATCCGTATTTATGTATTTCAGGGTCTATATCACTTATAAATTTTTGATATCTTAAAATATCATTTTTTCTCTTCTCCGGAATATCATCTACAACTTCAGTCTCGTTCATTAATAATTCCCACAGCTCATTTAAATTCTCTACCTGAGGCAGCTTGATGGACAATCCAATGATCGCAATCTCATTTGAATGTATTGTTTTCTCCTCAATATTTATGGGTTCAAGATCATCTAATTCTAGAATATTCATACTACTGCCTCCTCACTTTTTACATCTTTGTCCGATTCCTTTGTAGAGAAATCCAATATTCTCCTTCTATCCTCCGGGTTATCATAGGACCAGACTTCCATGTTGCCCTTTTCGCTGCGCAGCATTTTCTTTAGTGTTTCTTTCGGACCCAGCTCAAAAATATGAGTAATACCGTGCTGCTGAAAATACTGAATGGTCGCCCCCCAGCGTACGGGGTTTGTGATTTGCTCTGCCAGGATTGCCCCTGTCCGGTAAGGGAGATACGGTCTTGCGTATACATTAGAAATCACTTGTGTGTGCATTTGTTTATATGGATATTGGGTCAACTCTTTATACAGCATATTCGCAGCATGTGCCATCAAAGAGTTGTGAAATGCTCCGCTTACATTAAGTTTAGTTACAGCTATATTCTCTAATTTTAATTCTTGAATGAATTTATTGATTTCGGAACACTCTCCCGAGACCGTTGCTTGATTAACCGAGTTATAACACGCAATCGTAACCGTATTATTCGTTTGATGAATCAGATTTTCCAATTGCATCACAGGGAAATGATTCACACTCCACATCTCCCCTTGAATCTTCTTGCTGCAAATGTCCATTAAGTGAGCCCTTTTTTTAATGATCGCCAAAGCATCCTCGAAGGGTATGGCACCACTGCAGCATAGAGCAGCATATTCACCTAAACTATGCCCTGCCATGAAGACAGGATATATACCTGTTTCATGTCTAAAGACTTTATAGAACGAGATATTTGTTAAAAAGACTGCTACCTGAGTGTATAGAGTGTTGTTTAAATCATACTCTCCTTCCTCAAAGCAAATATCTTTAATCGGTATGCCCAGAATATCTTCAGCATTCTCAAACAGCTCTTTAATAAATCCATACTCATGATAGAGTTCACTGCCCATTCCTACATATTGAGAAGATTGCCCTGGGAAAATCACTGAACACTTATCCATGTATTTCCCTCCCCTTCATTTCGTGCTTGACACTAAGATCTTAAACATTTTTCCGGCAAATCTTTTCCCCAATTCCTCATTCCATTGTCTGCCCAACTGGATATTGCATCTAAGCTCTTTGCTTTGTTTCATGCTATATCCTAGCGCAAAACCGAATTTTTCGATGTCTTTAGGATATAATGCATGATCATCCAGATTAAAAACAACGGGTAAGAAAGCGTCTTTGGGACAAGCTTGCGCGCTGTCTGCCGGATAGCTTACTTTCCCTGTGGGTTGAAGCTGGCTGCTAACCTTGTTCAGCAATGACGTATAGTCTTTAATTCTATCAAAGTGAATTCCCACTTCTGAAAAGCTTTTGCGTTTTGCGTCATGATAGTAAACATAAGATACGGCAGGTGTAAATTCATCAGAAATAAAATATACAAATGCTGAAACGATAAGACATTCAATGGATATCTTCGATTTGGATATAAAATCCTTAAGTCCTACAAACGGATCGCCAGCAACGGAAAATTCATAAATCTTATACTCATTGGTTGGTTTCTCGTTCATCAGATAGCTGGCAGGAATGTGAACTGACTTCATTGTTAGCGAAGAGTGTCCCTTCGACTCCATAAAACCGGCCAGCTTATGAATCGTAGTATATTTGAAAATATCCACGACCTTTAATTGATTCGGGTATATCTTCTCAATCCTGTTGAACATCTCCATGACTAATACAGAGTTGCCTCCAATATCAAAAAAGTTATCCTCTACTCCGATCTGGCTAACTCCCAGCAGTTCCTTCCAGACTTCAACCAATGTATTCTCGACATCATTGGAGGGAGCTTTATATCTACCCTCATTGGCTGAATTTTGGGTATAGGCTTCAGCCAAGTCTATGAGCTTCTTCCGGTCTCTTTTTCCATTTCCGGTAATTGGAATTTCATTTATTTGCATAATTTTGTTAGGAATCATGTAGTCTGGCAATCTTTCTTCAAGGGAGACCACAATTGATTTAACAGACAGCTTGGATTCACTAACAAAATAACCGTATAATGCATCCATCCCTCTACTATCAGGGGCACAAATAACGACTGCGCTCTTGATGTCCGGTATGGCAAGCAGTCCCTTTTCAATCTCTTCTAGTTCTACTCGATACCCTCTAATTTTGATCTGAAAATCATTTCTCCCTTGAAACTCTATGTAGCCGGCTTCAGTCATAGTTCCCAAATCACCTGTTTTATACAGTTTTCCATATCTTTCATGATTTATGAAGGACTCTTGCATCTTAGCTGGATTGAATAAATATTCCTTCGCAAGTCCAGTTCCTCCAATGTACAGATCACCCTTTACGCCAATCGGGCACAGCTCTTCTTCATAATTGAGCACATAGTAGGATTGGTTGCTTAGAGGGTAACCATAAGGAATGCTGTTCCACTTGCTATCCACTTCTTCAACGGGAAAATATATAGACCATATGGCAGCCTCGGTCGCTCCCCCCAGACTAATCACTTTACAGTCATAGAATATAGACTTGATACGTTCCGGCAAGTTAAGCGGTATCCAATCACCACTCAACAGTACAAGCCTCAGATTGGGCAGAAGATCAAAATCCATGATTTCATCGACTATTGTCTCCGAATATTTCACGAGCATCTCCATGATCATTGGAACTGAATTCCAGATTGTAATATGTTTCTCCAGAATCACTTCCCGGATTGTTTTTGAGTCTCTTTGATCATCAATCAACACTAATGAAGCACCAGCAGATAATGTGCCAAAGATGTCATATACCGATAAATCAAAAGATAAATTGGAAAGACCAATCACAATATCATGTTCATTCACCTGAAACCTATCATTCATATCCAAGATCGTATTCACAACGGCTTGATGTGAAATAACAACCCCTTTGGGCCTGCCGGTACTTCCCGAAGTATAAATAACATAAGCAGTATCATCAGAACAGATCCGGCTATCCAGATTTTCTGGATATAATTGTTGAATGGAATCCCTTATCATATCAGTTGTTATAAGAAGTTTATATTGGGATTCTTCCTGAATCCAGCATCTTCGTTGTTCAGGGATATCCGGAGAAAGTGGTATGTAAGCAGCACCCGCCTTAAGAATTCCGAGGATTCCGATGATAACTTCAATCGTTCTTTCGCCATGAACCGCCACATAATCCCCGGCCTGTATTCCTTCACTTCTCAAGTACTGCGCAAACTTTCCTGCTTGAACTTCTAAATCACTGTACGTTAGCTTTTCATTCCCTTTTTCAATAGCTACTCGATCAGGCCGTAAGGCTACTTGTTTATTAAATAAAGAAATTAGAGTCTCATTCCCGACTATCTGCGATGTGCTATTATACGCTTCAATGGTTGTCTCCAAAACATGATCTTGAATAGCTTGATCAGAAACAACAGAACGAATCAAGCAGGTATAGTCCTCGAACATCGAACAGATCAGTTTCTTATCAAACAATTCCGCTACATAATCCCAGTTCAGCAATATTCCTTCATCCACTTCAAGTACTTGATGATCCAGTGTAACCTGAGGAGTCTGCGAGGTGTAATATTCAACCTTCCCCAAGACATCCAAGCTGTTTTTGTCCTTGTCAAACAGCATGCTTGTAAAAACTACCGGAGCAAAAATATCATTCCGGTTAATAATGTTTTTTCTAGAAAGCTCCCCTACAATGTCTAAACCGTCAAATTTGCTATGTTTTAAATCCTGCAGAAATACAGCTTGAAATTCCGCTGCCTTTTCCCAAAAGGATTGCTTTTTATGATTCTGAAAGGATACTAGCAGAAGAGAAGTGAAATCTCCAATAATAGTTTCGATGTTCTCTTTAGCGATATCTCTGCTGAAAAACGTTGTATTTATGGTTAGCTTATCCTGATTGCTCCATTTAGAGAGTGTTATGGCATAACATGTCATAAGAAATATAGTAGGTCTAATTCGATGCGCACTGCATGCTTTCAAGATATCCTTCCATTGATTCGCAGGAAGAACTTTATGTATATTGTTAAACGTAGGAATTTCAACGTTCTGTATTTTTGTTAGATAAGGTAATTGCGGTGCTGGGGAAATGCTATCCAGCTTTGCGAGCCAATAGCTTTTATCCATTTCTTTTTCACTTCTATAATCGATGTTTGCAATTTCTGTATAGGTAACGGGAAGATCGGGTAAGATTTGTCCTGAATACAGCTGCAGTATTTCTTCAAACATTATTTGAATGCTTAATCCATCAGCGATAAGAGCATCAATATCAAATAGAATATACGTTTCTTCAGAATTTATCTTGATAGCCTCAAAAGCAAACAATGGCCATTGTGCAGGATCAAAGTTTCTATGCTCACGACAAGCCCTCTCTTGAAGAATGAATTTATGCTGTTCTTCTTTTCCCAGGTCAGATAAATCATGAACAAGCATTTCATAGTTCAAATTTGAGGAGGGAATGATCTCTGCAGTTCCATTATCCCCAAAAATACAGCGCAGCATTTCCTGGCGTTCGATTTCTTGTTGAATAGCCCAATTCAGGTGATTCAGATCCAGTCTGGTAGTAAACTCTATATAAATATGTGTCGAAATCCCCCCCAGATCGAACTCTTTATTTCTGCCCGTAAGATAGGCCAACTGGACATTGGTTAAGCGTGGGGAATGGACGCCTCCGGAAATTGCCGTTTCTGGCCGGATAATGGGTACAGAATCTGCATCTGTCAAGAAGTCTGCAATATCCTCAATACTCTCACATTCTATGAAATCAGCAATATCCATTTTTTTATTATGCAATCTCTCGATTTCTCCTACTATTTGTATGATTTTCAGAGAGGAAATATTTAATTCAAACAGACTTGTTCCCTTGGAGAGATTAATCTCCTCCGTGATGTACTTTTGAATAATCTCGCATAAATTAAGGATAACTTCATCTTTCATTGTATAGGTCATTCCTTTCACTAGTCTTATGGGATCATCACTTTCATCCCAAGTTCAATAGACTGCATATAGACTTCATTCGTTTTCAATTTAAAATAGGGTTCAATCTTTCTAAATTCCAAATCACCGATAATGCAGCTTCCCAGTCCCAGATATTCTGCATAATAACTAACCAGTCCCATTAAAATACCGGTTTCCAGAATTCCATAATAGTATCCCTGTCCTTTATATTTTTGCATATTTACTTCGCCATCATATGTAAAATAAATCGTAAATGCAGATCCCTTCGCTATTTCTTTATTCGTAAAATATTGTGCATCAGAGTTAATATCCACGTCTAATTGATGAGGAACGAGCGCATGCTTAGCCGGATTTAGTATGTATAAACCTCCCGAAACCCCCTCCACTCTGCCTTCCTTTACAAATACATAGATGTTGATCGGATACAGTCCACCTGCACTTGGATAGTAATAAGTGATATTCTCCTCGTTAGGTTTTTGGCACATGCTAGACATCAAATTATTGAATAATTGCATGCTCACCTTCTTCCCCACATCAAATCTTCTGGTACTCGCCCGCCTATGAATAACGTCAGGAAGATTTACATTGTTCATATGAAGTATTGAATTCGAATCCTGCATGGAATCGAATCTACGTTGTTTTTCCTCCACATATTCTTCCACATTTTCTTTGACGAGAAAAAAATGATCCGGATAATCATCCTTTATAAACTGATATTGGGATTGAAAGAGTTCTTGCGGTGCAGCAATAGCTGAAACCAGAAGGTTATTTGCTATCAGATCCTGGACAAAGAGCTTCATAATACGAGTCTCCCTTCTCTCATATTGAGAGAAGTATTCTTCCATTTCACCTTCCGGCTTTCCCTTTAGAAAATCATGATAAAGTTGCGAAAAAATACTTACCGGAAATCCTTTGTACTTTCTGGATTCTATATCCAGAATCCCATCCTCAATATTCCACCTAATGTCATTTTTCCAATAATAGATCTTTTCCCTCTCTTCATCCATAAATTTTCATCTCCCGTATAAAAATCATTAAATGTTAATTTTTATATAATTTATTATAAATCGAGTATAAGCTCATTTAATTTGGTTGTCAATAAAAGTGAGCAATAACTTACACTTAAATCCAATTTCATTTCATCCCCTATTAATACCCCGGATGATCGCTTTGCGTGGAGACAACCTCATTTACCTTTTTACGATCAGTGAATAAACCAGCAAAAGCAGAAAGCAGAATAATTAATGCCGCCACCAAAAATGTTTTCGTAAATGCCGCTACGACTTCATTATTTTGTATGTTCTCAATTCGTGTGACAACTTCATTAATTTCACTTAGTTGTCCCGCTTGGCCAATGCCTTTCTTCAGATTCATTGCTCCGGTCTTAAAATCACCGTTGTCTGCAAATTGTGCATCAATCTTTTCAGCTGAAGCAGCTAGTTGGTCCGCTCCTTCAATGAGTTGAGTGCTTGCTGCGGTAACATTGTTCGAAGAAGGATTGCTTTTCGTCGCTACCGCATTCTGAAATTGCTCTCCAGTTGCTATAGCAGGATCTGTTCCGATTGAATAGATATTAATCAAATAGGTAAGAAATTCAATTTTGGCTTCCATTTGATTCTTTTGTTGCTGAGTGGCTGTTTTATAAGTGTGTTGCGTATTCTCCATTTCCTTTTTATATCCTGCCAGCAGTTCTGGTGCGTATGGATTGCTTTTGATTATTTGAAAAAGACTTTCATTAACCAGGTTCACATAACCTTTAATACCTGAGGCAAGACTTTGACTTCCCTGATTAATCCCGTTGATCCCATCATATATGGTGCTCCCGGTAACGTTATTCCCCTTTTCAAACTGGAGGGTCATTTTTTCCGAACCCTCAAACAGCTTTTGAAGAAGCTCATTGTTTGCCGGTTCCGGGTAATCCTCCACGCTCAGCATCGCTTGTTCAATATCTTTCTCGATGATTTTGTGCACATCCTTACCCTTCCCGCTCGTGCTTTGACCATTTTTCTGAATATCGTTAATTAAAACCGTTTTAAGCGAGGCAGTCACACTAGAACTACTCACCTCATTTATAGCTTTTCTCTCAATAGAGGTTTTAGCCACATCTGCATGATGTGTTGTCAGACCTACAAGAAGTGCGATCCCAAGGCAAGTCCCCAGTTGTCTGCCCGCATTGACAATACCTGATCCAATCCCGGATTTGGTTTGCGGAATATACTGAACAGCAGAAACAATGGATAAGCAAGAGAATCCAAAGCCAAAGCCAAGGATCATCATCTCACCGATCATGAGCACCCGAGTTGTATCCATATTTAATCGGGTCAGCATGAACAAACTGGCACACATCAATAATATCCCTGTAAATATGATGGGCCTGAATCCTGTTTTCTCAGCTAATTTGCTGCCTAATGGCATGGAAATCATGACGGTAAATGACATAAACATTATGATATACGCAGCGTTCAAAGCAGTATATTCACGCACATTTTGTAAAAAAAAGTTAAAAATTAAAGAGGAGCAGACTACTGCAAAACCGCAAATAAAATATACAATGGCTGAAGAGGAAAATGTAATTTCTTTGAATAATGAAAACTCCATTAAAGGTTCCGGCACCTTAAGCTCAACAATAAAGAATACAGTTAAAGAAATGATTGCACCCGCAATCAACAACAGAATATTAGTTGACATCCAGCCCAGATCGTAGCCCTTCACCAGAACAAAAGTAAGTTGAAATAACCCCAGGGATAAGAACAACATCCCAAGCCAATCTATTTTTTTGGAGATTGTCAGATCAAAGGATTCAATAAAGCAAATCCCTATCAATACGAAAGTAATGATTACAACTGGCACATTCACATAAAAAATGGACTGCCAGTTGAAATATCTGATCAGAAGTCCACCAATTGGTGGTCCTGCCGCCGCTGCTACTGCTGTTACAGCACCTATGACCCCGACAGCGCGCCCCGCCTTCTCTTTACCGAAATTCTCCACCGACAGTGGAATCATCACAGGAGTCACAATTGCTCCGCCCAGCCCCTGAATTACCCGCATCGCGATTAATAAGAGCAGGTTGCCGGAGAGTGCACATAGAACTGAACCAACACCAAATAAGGAGAGGCCTACCAGCATTACTTTTTTACGACCGAACTGGTCCGCCAATTTCGAAGCAGGAATGATAAATACGGACATTACCAATACATATACCGTACTGATCCAGTTGCTGTCCGTTAAATTCGCCCCATAATAATCCGTTATCGTTGGCAAGGCGATATTCGTTATCGTTGAATCAAGTGTCACCATAAACATTACTAATGAGAGCGCAAGTAAACCTAATCTCTTTCTTACTTTGTCATTTTTCATTGCAGCAACCTTCAATCTGAATGGTATTTTGTCTAGCGCCATAGGAATTATATTTAGTGAGCTAAAACTCATATTTCATTATTGAGTTTATACTCATTTTTTGGAACAGTCAACAAAAATGAGCAAAAGCTTATTTTTCGTTGACTTAGCCTTCTGTTAGTTATAAAATGTTTTAATCAAGAAGGTGGGAAGTGAATAAATGAAGGAAGAAAAAACACTGCGGCAACCCAAGCAACAAAGAGGAGTCATTAAGAAGCAGGAGATTCTGGAGACCTCAAAGGAGTTATTTTGTAATAAAGGATTTTACAACGTAACCACTAATGAAATAGCAAAAACTGCAGGGATATCTATTGGAAGTCTTTATTCTTATTTTGTTGACAAAGATGCTATTCTGATGGAATTGGTCAAACAGTATAACGCCCATTTCAGGAATGTTTTCAAAACCGTCAGATCAGAAATTAATGAGGAATTGTATTCAAGAGACAAAAAGAAATGGTTGCGGTCCTTTGTTGAATACTTGATTGAACTCCATGAACCTGAGAAGGAATTTGCTAAAGAGCTCAATTCCCTTTACTATACTAAGCCAGAAGTAGCCCGGATACTCGATGAAGATCAGGATAGGATTAGCTTAATGACCTATGAAGCTTTTCTAATCCACAGTGAGGATTTAGTTTCAAATGATATAAAAGCGGTCTCCCTTATTTTTTATGACTACATAACCGCTCTTGTCGACAGAATCGTATTCAAGAATCACCCGATTGAAAAAGAACGTATTCTTCAGGTCGGCGTGGATTGTCTGTATAAGATGTTGATTGTTAATGACTAAGGCAAAACACGCAACAAAAAGCTGTGAAACATGCGCCACAACGCATTTGTTTCACAGCTTTTTTGTATGTTCAAAATACATCCTGGATTAGACTAGATCAGAAAATTATTCTTATCTAATCTTTCCCATTCGAAACCCAGGTTGTGTAATATAGTACTGGTAAACAGACTTTCACGGTCAGTAAAAAATTTACTAATGTGAAAGAAGGCAAGTAAGTCTGTAATGTAGGATATCTTCTCTTTATTTAAATATCTTTGTTGGATTTCACCAAAAAAATCTTGACTTCCGAACATCTCCATCTCTGTTTGTTGATCTCTCATAATCTCACTCAGCTCCGATATCAAAACCGGTACATTAGAACTTAGATGAAAGGTCTGATTATTTAAGTCCGTCACATTGTACAACTGCAGAAAGGCCTCAACAACATTATTGACAAAAGAAAAGTCCTGTAAGGGAACAGGTAAATCAGGTATTATTCCCAAGCTTTTAAATGCATTCAACAACCTATATGCCGCTAAGTTTTTAGAGTTATGAGGAATTACTTTTGTTCCAGAGTTAGAGAATAGAGTGCCCAATCTGAAGATCATATAAGGACCGCCAGCTTCTCTGACCAGGTTCTCCGCCTCCGCTTTTGTCTGCAGATAGTAATTATCGGCTTCTACCTCGCTTATGACATCAAATTCTGTGAAAATCCCTCTTTTGAGAGGGGATCTAAGTTTTGTACCCATTCCTTGGGTAGAAATATAACAAATAAATTTTTGCTTATCTTGCTGGGCGAACTTGATCGTATTAGAGGTCCCTTGGACATTATTCATAAAAAAATTATTATATGACCCATAATGACTGACCAATGCGGCTGCATGAATCACACAATCGATTGATTGTGCGAACTGACTATAAGTTTGTTCGTCCATCCCCAAGTTATCCTGGGTTATATCCCCTGAAATGATATGAATATTAGCATAGCTGCTAACAGGAGGCTCATCTTTAAAGTAGTAAGCATATTTCTGATCTAAGCGCTCACTATTGTCAATCCCGTCCTGTGACCTGATTAGTAAAAAGATTTCCTGAGCGTCTTCTTTCAATAAGCGATTCAATAGATGCAGCCCAAAATAGCCAGTTGAGCCTGTTAAGAGAATATTTTTATACAGATTCCTTACATTTAGATTGCTCGTCTGCTGAAAAGCCGATATTTTTTCATTGTACTCCTGCATCTGCATCGAATATAAAGGTTGTTTCGAAGTTCGACTTTTTAACAATTGATGAGCATACTCTTTTTGAGTGAATAAATAATCCGTTATGTTCTCTTTCTTATATTTAACCTGCGCTGCCAATTGACGTATCGTAGGATATTCAAAAAGCAGGTTTCCGCTAATCTCAAAATTTGAAAAAAGATTACTTGTGAGCTGAATAGCCTTTAGTGATGTTCCTCCAATGGCAAAGAAGTTATCTTCAAGGCCAATATGTTCAGTACCTAACTCTTCTTTCCAGGCATCCAATAACAAAGACTCTATCTCGTTTTTAGGTTCCTCTCTCTGATATGAGTATAATAATTGTTTTTGAATATCTCCTTTTAATGCTTTCCTGTCAATTTTCAGATTGGGCGTTAAGGGAACCGACTCTATTCTATAAAATCTACTGGGAATCATATATTTCGGAAGAATACGCGATACATATTCAATCAGTTCATCCGTCCTTAGCTGCGTACTGCCTACAAGATAGGCTTCCAGATAACTTTCTCCGCCAGTGTTCTCTGAAGTTGTTACTACTGCATCTTTTATCTCTTCATATGTACGCAAAGCTTCTTCGATCTCCTCAAGTTCAATCCGATAGCCACGAACTTTCACTTGATTATCCAATCTCCCAAAACATTCGATCTCTCCGTCTATCCCCCACCGCCCCATATCACCAGTTCTATAGAAATCATCCTCAAAATGCTCATTCTTCAGATGTACGATCTTTGATTTCGTTAAAGCTTCATTATAAAGATATCCGCTAAAAAGTCCTGAACCACTGATACAAATTTCACCCTTTGCACCAATGGGCATCACCTTGTTGTAGGAATCGAGTATCATCACCTTTGTGTTCGCAATCGGTTTCCCAATATTGACCTTTTTCCGGTTATCCATCCTCTGCATGGTCGACCAGACTGTAGTTTCTGTTGGCCCATACATATTAAATATCTGTGCATCTGTATAGTGCAGGACATCATTTATTAATTGAGCGCTTACAGGCTCTCCACCAATTAAAATATAGTCTACTTTATGGATTACATCGGTAAAATAGGTATCATTGATCAGGGACTTCATTCTGGTAGGTGTGGTTTGTATCAAATTCACATCATACTTATCTATCAAGCTGCAAATCCTGTTAAGGTCTCTTCCATCCTCACTCGCTGCCAAAACCAAAGTCATCCCCGATAACAAGGGCAGAAGACTCTCCAACACGAAAATATCGAAAGAAACGGTAGTTAGGGACAAAATATTCATGTTCTCCTTAAGGTGTATCTCCGAAACTACAGCATGAATAAAGTTGCTGACAGCCTTATTGGAAATACAGACTCCTTTGGGCTTACCTGTCGAACCCGATGTATAAATCACATATGCTAAATTCTCAACGGGCACAGACCTTAACGATTCCCCCTCAAACGTTGGTGTTCCAATTGCATATTTAATCAAGGACATCCCTTGCATGTGATCAGACTCAAAGTCAGAAACAATGTGCTTTGCTTTGCAATTTCTAAGAATATATGTGATTCTTTCTTCCGGAAAATCTAGATCAAGGGGTAAATATGCACAACCCAATTTCAAAATAGCTAACATGGAAATAATGAACTTCTCACTTCTGGGAAGTAAAATGGGGACTACTTCTCCAAACTGTACACCACTATCGCTCAAATAACTGGCAAAGTTATCTGCTGCATCATTTAATTCCATATAGCTATACTTAACATCTTCAAAAATCAGTGCTGTATCCTGCGGTTTGGATTGGACAATATCAGCAAATTGTTCGATCAGTGAATGTTCTTTTTCGAGTGCCTCCGTCCGGTTAAATATACTAAACAGAGTCATCTGCTCTTTCGAGACCGTATCAAGTTCATTTAACATTATTTTCGGATTGTCGCAAATGACTGTAAATATAGCCTCAAAGCTCTCAATTAGAAAGGTAATCAATTCGGGTCTATATAATTGGGTTACGTAGTTTATATGTATGAGCAAATCGTCATCTTTCTCTTCAAAACAAACACTAAGGCTTGAGCAACTCACGTTATTCAACGCTATGTCATTGTATCCGGCCAAGTAGATGAGCGGGGTCAGCTCACATTCTTCCATTTTCTTCAAAGTATGTTGTTGGAAACAATCTTTAATGTGGAAAAGCAATCCCGCAAATGTTATGTCCAAATGTTCAGGGATTTTTATTTCAAATACATTATCATACAGCTCATGGCTTTTATTCGTAACGGGTTGGCAGACACAATCGTTGGCAAGCAGATCATATTTTTTAAGTACAACCATGCTTACCGTAGTCAAAAAAACATTCCTGGAGGACTTATTTTTACAAATCCCGCGCAGCTTCTGTGCCGACAATGCAGGCATTGATCTTGTGGCTGTTTCAACTCCATTATGGACAAATATACTCTCATGTTTTGTAGTACTCATCATGTGTGTTCTCCTTCCATTTTCATTTATTTATTTTTGTGAGTTTTTACTCATATTAATGGATTTAGTATATACTCGTTCTTTTTGGGTGTCAATTTTTTATGATAGCCGTATGCAGCAGCGCCCAGTCATCCCAGTAGCCATTCACAGCAGTCCCTTGGTTTTGATGGGGAATAGATGTGTGATAAAATTCATACTAAATAGAGCATTGCTAAGGAAAATCCCAAAACCAATACCTGAGGGAGAAGAAGTTATAATGACAGAGAAACAAACAGGATATGAAACAGGATGGAACTTCGATAACAGTTATGCCGCTCTCCCGGAAATGCTTTTTAACCGAATGAACCCAGTTTCTGTACGAGCGCCAAGACTGGCGATTGTAAACGAGCCGCTGGCATCATCCTTAGGTTTGAATTTAGAATATTTGCACAGCAGTGACGGGCTGGCGGTACTCGCAGGGAATAGCATCCCCGAAGGCGCCTCGCCACTTGCCCAGGCGTATGCAGGACATCAATTCGGTTCTTTCAATATGCTGGGCGATGGGCGGGCACTCCTCCTTGGGGAACAGATCACGCCTGCAGGGGAACGATTGGATATTCAACTCAAAGGCTCCGGCAGAACTCCCTATTCTCGCGGAGGAGACGGCCGAGCTGCGCTTGGACCGATGCTGCGTGAATATATCATCAGCGAAGCGATGTATGGGCTTGGCATTCCTACTACCCGTAGTCTGGCGGTGGTGGATACCGGACAGGTTGTTACGCGCGAATCCGATCTTCCGGGCGCCATTTTGACTCGGGTAGCGGCTAGTCATCTGCGTGTGGGCACCTTTCAATACGCTGCAAAGTGGGGGACTATCGAAGATCTTCGCGCGTTAGCCGATTATACGCTGCACAGACATTACCCTGAAGCTAAAGCTGAGCAACACCGCTATCTTGCCCTGCTTCAGGCTGTACTCAAGGCGCAAGCCTCATTAATTGCTAAATGGCAACTTGTCGGTTTTGTCCACGGGGTCATGAACACGGATAACATAACTCTTAGCGGCGAAACCATTGATTATGGCCCTTGTGCCTTCATAGATACCTATGATACTGGCACTGTATTCAGCTCCATTGACAGCGGTGGGCGTTATGCTTTTGGGAACCAACCTAATATTGCTGCATGGGATCTGTCCAGATTGGCCGAAGCGCTCCTTCCGCTGCTGCATGACGATGAGAATCAAGCCATTACGCTGGCGGAGGAAGCCATAGCTCAATTCCCCGTATACTTCGAACAGCACTTTTTCTCGGGAATGAGGGCAAAGCTGGGTCTTTTTAATGAAGAGCATGAGGATGAGGCGCTTATCGAAGATTTGTTAGGGATGATGCAAAAGCATGGTGCGGACTACACCAATACCTTTCTGGCCTTGACCTATGACAAACCGGAAGATACCGTCTTATCTGGCACAACAGCGTTTACGGAATGGCTAGAACGGTGGAACACCAGAAAAAGCAGACAGCAGGAATCAGACGCCGCCTCCCAACAGCTGATGCGAAAGAGTAATCCGGCAGTCATTCCCCGCAATCACAGAGTGGAAGAAGCCTTGGAAGCTGCGGTGACACAAGGTGATTATACGAAGATGACTGAGCTTATGGTGGCTCTATCAGACCCCTATGCGCACACTGCGGAGCAAGCCGAATATTCCACGCCTGCTGTGCCATCAGAACGTCCTTTCCGGACGTACTGCGGAACCTGAGCTTAATTATCATGCTTAAATCCGCCGTACTCTAGACCCGCTCCCATGATAAAGGTTGCAGACGCGGGGGATCTATTACGCACGTTCATCTTTAGTTTCAATCTTATAGATTGACAAAATAAGCAGCTCCTGCAGCAATGGCTGCAGGAGCTGCTTCACGTATCTATTCGCATATAAGTACTTTTCGATTAAGCGCCTGCCAAGGCCGCAACCTGAACCTGAAGTTCATTAACCTGCTTGCGCATATCCTGAGCTTCTTTTTGCTGCTTCTGGACAACGGTAGTCAGCACACCGATGATATCCATCAGTACAACGGACTTGTGATCGGAGGTTGAGAAGATTTGTGGCACGTCCTCGGCGATAAAGCCAATGTTCTGTTTCTTGGCATTCTCCGCTTTATAGTTGAAGGTAACTGGCTTCAGCTTGTTCAGCAGCTCCAAAGCTTTTTTCACTGGAAGGCTGGCGATATTCTCCTTGTAGGTTCTGGAGGAAGTCTGCGCGAAGTTGGTCGCCCGCAGGTTGCCGTTCACATCCAGCTTGTAATCATCGGCAGGGGTTTTGCCGATCCCTACATTGCTGCTGGAATCTACCGTTACCGCGTCTGCCACCTGGACCAGCTCATCATAGACGGAATCCTTGCAGACTAGATTCTGCATATTATCTTCTATTCCAGCCTGCCATCCATTGGTTGCAGCATCCCAGAGAATCCGGGCTATCTTATCCGTTCCGCGGGTAACCTCAATGCCCTGGCTGACCACAAGGCTGCCGCTGATTACAGCATTCTTCACCGTCAGTTTATTGCTGAGGGAAATGTCCTCCGCTGACAGTGTGCCAGTGACTACTGCATCCTTAACTGTCAAAGTGCCACTGAGTATCGCATCCTTAGCCGTCAGTGCGCCGCTTAGAGCTGCATCCGCTACGGTCAGCTTCCCGGACACTGCCACATTGCCGTTCACATCCAGCTTGACGGTTGGTGCTGTGGTGCCAATCCCGATATTTCCGGAAGCAACCTTCAGCACACCGGTCAGATCCGTAAGTTCCTGATGCGTATGACCGCTGTAAGCAAGCTGCTTCAAGCTGCCCGCAATCCCAACCTGCCATTCAGCAATCGCTTCGTTCCAGATAATCTGTGCTTTCGCGTCTGTGCCTCTGCCCACTTCAATACCCTGACTGAGGATAAGGCTGCCGGTGACTGCAACATCCTTTGTGGTCAACGTTCCGCTAACCGCAGCGTCCTTAGCCGTCAACGCACCACTGACGGTAACATCCTTAAGTTGGGCCGTACCGCTCAGCGTCGCGTCTTTAGCCGTTAATGCGCCGCTGATCATAGCATCTTTGGCCGTTAATGAACCGCTGACAACGGTGTCGGTAACGGTCAATCTGCCGGATATAACCGCATTTCCATTCACATCCAGCTTGGCGGCTGGCGCTGCCGTTCCAATCCCTAGATTCCCGGAAGCAATCTTCAGAACACCGGTCAGATCAGTTAACTCCTGGTGCGTATGGCCGCTGTATGAGAGCTGCTTCATGCTTCCTGCAATGCCAACAAGCCAGGCATCAAGAGATTCGTCCCAGAGCATTTGCGCCATTGGGTCTGTTCCCCTGCCCACTGCAATCCCCTGACTGAGAGTAAGACTGCCAGTGACCGTAGCATCCTTCGTAGTAAAGGTGCCGTTGACCGTAGCATCCTTCGCTGTCAACGCTCCGTTGACTGTGGCATCTTTAGCTGTCAACGCCCCGCTGACTATGACATCCTTAAGTGCAGCCGTGCCGCTCAGCGTCGCATCTTTAGCCGTTAATACACCGCTAAGCGCTGCATCAATAACAGTCAATTTCCCGGTAACGGCCACATTGCCGTTCACATCCAGCTTAGCCGTTGGTGCTGAAGTACCAATCCCGACATTGCCTGCATCCACGGTCATGGCACCGGACAATGCAGCAAACTCAGGATGGGTGTGGCCTTTGAATTCAATGGCTTTCAGTGTGTTCGAGACACCGGCAAGCCATTCATCGGCGGTCTCATCCCACAGTAGCTGGGCAGGAAGGGCAGTTCCTCCGCGGAACACCTCCAGTCCGGCATTTTTGACAACCGGGGTAGCCTGAGGTGTATATTTGTTGACTCTTATAATGTTGTCCTCGACCTCCAGCGTGGCTGCGTTGATCGTCACTATATCACCATTGACGGTCAAATTGCCGTTCACGGTCAAATCCTTGGAGAAGACCGCATTTACAGCACTGAGATCCCCCCTAACCGCCGCATTGCCTTGAACATCAAGTTTGGCTTCGGGATTAAAGGTCCCGATACCGACCTTCCCGGTTCCGGTTACACTGAACGCAGTGTCTCCGCCCGAAACCTTTACATCCACTAGTGCAAGCGGAGTAGTTGTTCCGATACCGACATTTCCCTGGGCATCAGAATACACAGCAATGGTATTGCCGAGTGAATTGAACAGCTTGTTCTGGCCGCCCTTACCTGTGCCGAATTCCGAGAAGGTATCCCCGTCACCATAGAACCAGGCTTTCTGCTCATTATTCCAGACAATCCGGGCATTCGGTAGTGCCTCCCCGTTGCTGTCCAGTCCGCGCGGAGCTTCAAAACCACCGGCCACCACGTTGCCGGCCACCACTACATTATTGCTTATTGCAGCATTCACTGCATTAATTACCTTGTTAAACGAAACATTACCTTCAAATGTCGCTTCATTATGAGCGGTAAGCTTACCCGAAAAGGATGCAGCTCCAGAGACCTCTGTCTCTGTACGGAAGATCGCTTTGCCTGCCACATCCAGTACTTCGGTAGGATTATCGGTGCCCACCCCCATCTTTCCGCTGCGGGTCAGGCTGAGCACAGTTTTGCCAGCAGTCCCCAGCTTCCAGCGGTCCTTCGCCCACTTGATCTGCGCACTGGTCTCTGTACCCTGCAGAACTTCTATTCCGTCTCCGACCGTCACCGTTCCGGCAATTGCGGCACTGGCTGCAGTCACTGCTCCTGTGATAGTGGCATTAGCAGCCTTCACTCCGCCAGAGGCGTTGACATTGCCTGAGGAATCCACAACCAACGCGGCACTGTCTGTAGGGGTAGCAAGCTGCCACTGGTCTTTATCCTCATCCCAGGAAATCTTAGCCGAAGTCTGGTCTACGCCACGGTAAATCTCCAATCCGCCGCCGGAAAGAGAGGTGACAGCATCGGCATCCTTATTGATTGTGATCCAAGGGCTGCCGATATCCAGCTCATCTGTGGCGATACTGGCAGATGTCCCCCGGATTTCCAGGTCACCGGCTACCGTCAGGCTGCTGCCAACCGTGAGATCATGATGGACATCCACATCCCCTTCGGCACTGGCACTTAGCGCCAGTATGTCACTCTGCGGATTGTACAGCTGGCTGTGGATATGAAGAGAATCCGCACTTGCCATTTGTGTCAGCTTGTCCCAGGAGCTGCCGCTTGCGACATTCTCCAGCGCGCTGCCGATGCCGACCTTCCATTTCCGCTCACTTTCATTCCAGATCATTCTGGCGGCCGGCTGCGATTCTCCCCGGTAGACCTCAATCCCACTCTCGTTCGCGGGCGGCGTGTCGCCTTCAAACTTGTTGATCTCAATGATGTTATTGGTGACGACGAGGTCTTCACGTTCAACAGTTGTCGTGGTGCCTTTGACGATCAAGTTGCCATCTACCCGCACTAGGCCCTGGACCGCCAGGCCGCCATTGATATCGGCTCCATTGTTGACAGTAAGTGTTCCCTGTACCTCAGCATCGTTAATAATTTCAATATCACCTTCGGCTGTTGCCTGGATGGCCGTGTTGCCTTCGCTGTCACTCAAGGAATTATGCCGGTGCAGGCCATCGGCATCTGAGCTCACCCCTCCGGTCAGCGCGTCCCAATTGCTGCCGTAAGCAATATTGGACAGCTCATCTCCTAGGCCCAGCTTCCATCTGCCTTCAGTTTCATCCCAGAGCAGCTTGGCACTTGGATTCAGCTTGCCCCGGTAGACCTCGATGCTGCTCTGTTTCAGGGCTGAGCTGTTGCCTTCGAATTTATTCATCTCAATCCGGTTGCTGACCACGACCAGATCTTCCTTTTTGATGAACGTAGTGTTGCCTTTTACTGTCAGGTTACCCTCAATCGTAGCCGAACCGCCCACATTCAGATCGGTCTTAAGATCGGCACTGCCCTTGACAAGCAGGGTTCCGCCAAGCTCCATATTCCCGGATGCGGACAGCTTCCCCTGCCCATCAGCCGACAAAATAGTTCCACCTGACGGTGTGCTCAGCGTGCTGTGTTTGTGGGAAGCATCGGACACAGATCCGTTCGTCAGCGAGTCCCACTTGGTTCCGTACGGAATATCGGACATGCTGCCTTCGATTCCTATTTTCCATTTGCGGTCAGTCTCATTCCATTCCATACGGGCCTTCGGATTCTGGCTGCCCCGGTATACATCCAGCCCCCCCTTGCTGCCTAGAGCCGCGTCATCCTCCGCTTTATTAACCGTCAGGAAGCTGTCTGCCACCTCCTGCTCCACTTTCTTGATCACGATCTCTTCTTCCCTGACAATCAGCTTGTTCACGGTGAGCGTCTCGCCAACCATCAGCTCATGGGGAATGTTCACGTTGCCATCAGCGCCAATCTCCAGCGCAAGCAGACTTTTATCTTCATTATGAAACTGTCTGTGGGTATGCAGGGCATCTGCATTACTGCTGCCGGCGGTGAGCTCTTCCCACTGCTTCCCGTCCGGGATATCGGTCATATCCCCGTTTGCCATGCCGATTTGCCAGGATTTCGCAGCCTCATTCCAGGCAATTTTGGCATTGGGTAGTGTTGCCCCACGGAAGACTTCAAGGCCGTCTTTGTTGGATACCAGCGTTCCGGATACGCTCATCCCCCTATCTACCTGGATATTCCCCTGATCGTCAGTACGGAGCACCGGCTTGCCGTCTGCAGCAATCAGCTGGCTGTGGGTATGCAGGATATCCGCATTCGCTCCGTGATGCAGCTGCTCCCAGTCTGCCCCGTAGGCAACCTTGAACATGCCACTGGCCTTGTCGCCCTCTTTCACATCGGTTCCGATCATCCATGCTTTATCATTCTCATCCCATTGCAGCTTAGCGCTGGGCTGATCCTTACGAATGATCTCAACGCCAATTCTGTCTACCTCACTCGCATTTTGATTGAGTGTAACCTTGCTTCCGCCAATCACTAGCTGGGGGACATCCAGCACCGCCATTCCCCCGCTGACTTCAATCCCATTCCTCACGGAGAACGGACCTCGGGCAGTGACCGCACCGGCAATTTCTATATCGCCGGAATCATTGACCTTGAACACCGTCTCACTGCCGGAGGTAACGGAAAGCTCCCCATTTACATCCACGGCACCATAGGTGCTGACGGCTCCCGCCCTGATATTCCCCGTAAATTCTGTCAGTGCAGCGTGAACATTGAGCCGGTTCCCTTCCTCACCATCCTCTTCCTTCGAATTGCTGAAGAAGGGAATCTCAGGGTCCTCCTTGGAGCCGATAATGATTTTATCTGCTTTAAGCTTGGTTCCGCCTACAGCCCGGGTCACCAGCTCCGACCCGTCTACATCGGTCTCATAGATTTGATCAATACTCAAGGCTCCATCTTGAGTATGCTTCAAAGTCACACGGGCCAGCAGGATGTTCTTACGCACATCCGCAGGCTTCAGAGAGCTTGCCTGGATATCCGCAACCTCCAGCATATGAATCGCTTTGCCTCCCCCTTTGACAAGATCGGGGTCCGCCAGTTCTTCTCTGTAGCTGATCGAAATATAGATCTGGTCCGATGTGCTGTATCCGGAAAGATCGAGCACCCTGTCAGGATGTGAGTCACTAACCAGAATTTCCTGGCTGATCTCTTCATTGTTCTCCGGATCGGTAACACGGTTGAGGGCAAAGCCCGGAGCGATCTCAACTTTTATCTGGTCTGTGTCTGTCTTAGTAACCTCAAGACCATCTACGACTCCCCAATCATGAAAATAACGGTTATGCAGCCGCCGCACGCGCTTATGGTAATTTTGATCCAGCGTCAGATCATCTTCCTTTAGCAGCAGCCCATTGAAATAATTCATGCGTTTCATATCCTTTGGCACAATCCCACTCCTCCCGGCTCTTCATAGTTACTGCATGTTCAGGCCTGAACGGACTCTGCTTCTCCGGCAACCAATTCTTCCAGCACCTGGATGGCCCCGCTGATCCGCGTCAGGGTATACCCCAAATTGGTACGTTTCTCATCCAGCTCCTGGATCATCTGCCGGCCGGATTCAAGTTCTGCCTTCAGTTCATTCATGCGTGCTTCCAATTGTTCTTTCATGAGTTCATCCTCCTATGGTTTAAGCACCCTGCAGGGTGTCAATTTGTTTTTGCATTCTCGCTATAGCTTTCTGCTGATCCTTCATCACGCTGGTCAGAACAGCAATGATATCCATGCCGCTGATCGCCTTCTGGTCAGGGTCTGCCAGAACTGCCGGCACCTCTTCAGCAATGAACCCGAGTGTTCTTGGCTTCGTGCCTCCTTTGTACTTAAAAGAGACGGGGTTCAGCCCATCCAGCAACTGCTTCGCTTCTTTGACAGGTATATCCGCGATATTATCCTTCAGCTCACGCGAGGACCACCAGTACATGCTGCCGTTGGCATAGACACCGCCGCTGGCATGTAGATAAATGCGGTCGCCGGCATCATTGGACACGCCGATATCCAGCACGCAGTTCTCCCCGCTGGTCGGATAGAACTTGATCCAGGCAGAGTCGCCGCTACCACCGCCAGGATCTGACGGGAAGATGATACCGTTATTGCCGCTGCCCGCGCTAGGGATCAGGGCACTTCTCACTTCAAGACTGCTGTGAACAGAAGCATACGACCAGTCGTTGCCGTAATTGAGCACCAGATGGCTGCCGTTATCGACCAGAGCTCTGCCGGGAGCTCCACGGCGGCCCGGATAGCCGATGTAGAAATCGGCACAGCGTACAATGGCGGCAAATTCTTCGGCCACATCCAGCTTTTTAAATTTCCCGGCAAAGTTGAACACATCTGTTTTGATGCTGCCCAGAATCTGGAGGTCTCCTTTAATGAGGGCACCGCCATTCACCTGCAGGGAGCCGTTCACATCGAGATTATCCCAGATCGATACCCTGCGTGATCCCGATTTCCCGTTTCCCGCAATCATTAGTGAATTGTAGCTTGTGGTATCATTACTGATTTCAGCATTATTTACGGATGGACTCGTGAAGCCTGACCACCTGGACGTGAAGCGGATCGGATTTTGCCCGCTCAGGACACGCAGTTCACCTGCCACATCCAGCTTATCCGCCGGTGTTAGTGTTCCGATACCCACATTGCCGGAAGCATTCAGGGAGATATGGTCACTTCCGTCATTGGAGGTGCCTATTTCCAGCGTGCAATCCTCTCCCGTACGGGGATAGTACTTGATCCACGCCAGATCTGATCCGCCGCCGCCCGGATTGGCCGGGAAAATAATGCCGTTATGCGCTCCGTTCCCCGCACTCGGAATAATCTCCTGTGATGCCTGCATTTTACCGTTAACATACAGAAATCCATTCACATCCAGCCGATCCCAGACGGCGACCTTTCTCCCCTGTCCGGCAGACTGGTTGCCGACGATCATCAGCGCTTTGTGATCCGTGATATCATTGCTGATCTCAGCGCCGTTGATCTGATTATCAGGGAAGCCCGTCCACGAGGAGGTGAAGCGGACAGGATTCCTTCCGCTGAGAATACGCACGCTGCCATCGACATCCAGAGAATCCTCCAGCGCCTTCTGCGGGCCGATTCCGACATAGCCGTTCTTATTCCAAGAGAGCACCTGCTTGTCTGTCCGGGAGCTGTCACTATTAACCGTCCTAGTGCCGAGAACACCGCCGCTGTTCCCGAATAATACGGGTCCGTCCACATCAGCAGCGGCGAACGGCTTGCCGGTTCCGAACCAGCCCAGACCATGCGAGCTGTCAACAGTATCCGGGTTCGTGCCCTTCAGCCAAAGGATCCTGTCATCCTTGAGTGCCAGATCAGCATCGCTGTAGAGCTTGCCTGCCCCCGTGAATCCGAAGGAGGAGCCTCCTGTTGACGATAGCTTGCTGTGCCTGTGCAGCAGATCGGCAAATTCATACTTAATCAAGCTGTCCCATTCGTTGCCGTAGGCGATTTTCTTCAGATCGGTCCCGATGCCCGCCTTGAAGCATTGATCCGCCTCCACCCATACAATCCGTGCGTCATGCGTGCCGCCATCGCCCCGGTATACTTCCAGACCACCGTCACGCGGACCGGGAAATTCATAGTCTGGATCATCTGTGTTGGGACTGTTAACCTCGACGAAGCTGTTCATGATCCGCATTTCACTTTGGGATTTATCCTTGCTCTGCAGGATAAGCTCTCCCTGCAGCGTCAAATCTCCGGCAATGTTAATGGCGCCAGTGAAATGGGTTTCTGGAGCGCTAACCTCCAGGACTTTGCCTTCCTGCAGTGTATACACTGACGGCATGGCAGCCAGAGCTGCTTCATTCAGCTCCACGCTGTCCATGCTGTCTTCACTTTTAGCCTTGATGACCAGCTTCTCCGTGACCAGCTTCTTGCCAGCCGCACCTGCGTAGGTCCTAAGTGGCGTGCGGGCCACATCACTGTCATAATCGAAAATGCACGCACTGTCGATCACAATTCCAGTGCCCTCCTTGCGGGGAACCACCCGGGCCAGGACAATTTTATCGGAGCTGTCTGGTTTAGTAGTGCTGTGGCTGATCCGTCCTCGCTCCCAGGTATGAATCTCCTGTCCCTGACCACGCTCAATATTGCGTTCGGCCTCTGCCTCTTCATAGCTGATCCAGATATAGATACTTTCATTGGCGTTATACTCGGAGAGATCCACCGGATTGTCCGGGTGCCCCTCATAAATGAGAATTTCCTGGCTGATGCTCTCGTGCTTCCCATTGTTCTTGTCCTCTACCACAACTTGATTCAGAGCAAGCCCTTCCGCAATTTTCACCTTCATGTATTCTGCCAGGTCCACCAAAGGCAGCACTTTCAGCCCGCAGACAATACCCCAGGTATGCAAATAACGGTTATGCAGCCGCTGCAGGCGCAGGTTGAAATCCTGATCGAGCTTGTAATCCTCCGCATTCAGGAAGAGTCCGTCAAAGTAACGCATTCTTTTTAATTCTTTTCCCATGATTCGCTTGGCCTCCCGATCTATAATCTCTATTGCTCTGTCATACCCCCGAGTAAGGTTTCCATACCCACGCGCCCATAGACCCCCAGGCACATATGCGGGACTTCTATATTCAGGCTGGAATTGGTATAAAATGGCTTCTCCTTCCGGAGCACCTCCTGCAGGTTCCGCACCTTGCGCTGAAGAAGACTCCGGCTGTACGCCGGAAGGATGACATGAACGGAGAAATAGTTCGGCTCTGCCGCCCCCACCATCGTATTAATTCCGACACGCTGAGCATTGCCGCAGCGGACAGGCTCCTCGTAATTATTGATTTGAATGGCAGCCTCTTCACCCGCATAGACCTGCAAATATTCCGCGAGGCCGTCCAGTGTTCCGCGTTTTTTGTAGAGCTGGACAATACTGCCGATCAGCTTGCGGTTGACCGTGCTGCGGGCCGCCGCAAGCGGGAGAATCTGCCTAGGGGCAAGTGCACGTTCCCGGTTATCCTGCTCGCCGTCATATTCCACACCTTCAGCAAGCTGGAGGCCTACCCAGCCTGCAAGCCAGGGCAGAAACTGGGAAGGCGCCATTTCAGGATCAAAATACTGATGCAGCCCATCCAGCAGTGCTTCAATCCCCACTGACTCCTCGCCGGCCGCTCCCGTTTTACCGGAGAGCATCGCTTCAAAAGCCCCTAGGAAACGTCCTAGAAAAAATTGTTCGTCCGATTCCCCTGATTTCTGCTGGAACACCCTTGGAAGATACTGCACATAACTGTAATCGTTCTGGCTGCTCATGATTCCACCTCAATCTTCAGGTCCTTCAGCTTAAATAATTGGAACGGCAGCAGGTCGGGGGAGTCCAGCGTCACACTCGTCACATGATCGATTCCGGTTATGCCTTCTACCAGATGATACAGATCAGACGCATACAGCTTTCTTCCCGGAAGCCAGCCCTGGCCTTCCTCTCCGCCGCTTACCGGATCCAGAAATCGTACAATGCTGTCGTTAACGATGCTGCCGATGCTCTGGTTCTTGGCAGAAACCGTCATCTCGATCACAACATCCCGGTAATCGGGCTCCACCACATGGACACGGGTAGTCAGCAGCTTGCGGGCATCCAGATAGGCCTTTACACTTTGCTTGATCTCCGTTACTTCACGAAGCAGATCTTTCTGATTCTCAGTCTGCAGCACCATTATCACCGAGACGTGCCCGAAGGCTTCTTTACTCACTCCGGTGCCATTCTCCATATCCGTATTAATCAGACAGAGCGTGCGCACCGCGAGGTCGGGATAAGTATCCAGAATGCCTGGGATTTCCAGCAGGCTCTGCTTGGAGAGCAGCTGAAAATCCGCTACCGTTACGGCCCTGTAGCTCTCCGAGAACTGCTTCGCCCCGCGCTGTATCCCGCTTGTAAGCTCCTCCTCTTCGCCCAGAGTTATACCCAGCAGCTTGAGAAACTGCAGCTTGCTCTCATCCGTCACCTGGTCAATCCGGTAGAGAACCATTTCACTGAACCATGCGAACAGCTCCACCAGTGTAATGCCGGGATCGGAGGGATTATAATTCGTCCAATCCGGATCGTAGAGCGGAATAAGCGTTTTGGCATCCGCTACAAGCTCGTCGAAGCTAAGATCATCCAAATTCGGTACTGGAAGCGGCATAGGTTCTTCCTCCTTTCTTAGTTCAATGTCTTATTACAGCTCGATAGGAAAACAATAAGGGCAACGTACCGCTGTTTCAGGAACAGCAGTCAATTCTGTGAAATACTTGCGGTCCTCCTTGAGGATGGCTTCCAGCTTGCAGTCTGCCGTAGTCCCGGTCACATCATGAAGCAGGCCCGAATGCTTATCCATAAGATATGGAAAGATATGCTCTTCCGGCTTGTTCACCAGATGCATCCCGCCGCAGATCAGCTCATCCTCTTCAAGGAAAATATTTTCCGTGCTGATTCCATGGATCTTGAGCGGCGTGGTGTTCACATACTCATCCGTCCGGCTCAAGAAGACAATATCCTTCTGCTCGAACACGGCGGTCTTTACAAAAAACGATGCAGCACCTGAGTCCAGTCCGTTAAGAATATAGGTGCGGACCGTTAGATCATCGGTGATATCAAATTCAAGATCGCTGCCCTCGGGATAACTCCGCTCCAGCGGCCCCTCATCAAGGGTCTGACATTCCAGAATATCGCCGTCGATGGATAGGACAATCAGTTCTACCGGCTCATAGGTTCTGTAGCGGAGCCTGATAATTCCATTCTCCTTGAACCCCTTAAGCACCAGCGATTTCACTTCACTTCCGGCTTCCACCGGCTCTGCAAGCGCAAATTGAATGGAGTTGTCGTCAGAGCGGACCACACTGTATTTCGGGTATGCCGCCAGAGGCTTATATGGCCCGTTCTCCAAGGGTTCAAGCTTCACCGTAAAGCACTGCACCGAAGATTTGATGGCAATATCGGATACATAATCAACACCCGGCGTATTCTTGATCACGGCATAGACCTCGGATATATAAAGGTTCTGACCCAGATCCCAGCCCGTATCACCGTCTCCGCCATAGAGCGGATGAAAAAACTGCTTCAGGTTGTCTATGATCCGACCCTCCGCCACCTTCCGTTGGTCTGCCGAGGTGAACGCTACTGTTGCCTCCACAGAGGTCCGGACGTAATCCGGGCCGATCACTTCAATTCCCGGTTCGCTTGTGTTCAGTATCGCCGAGGTCCGTTCACACAGATAGGCTTCAATTTCACTTAGCAATTCCTGACTGGGGACAGGCTTCGGATCGTCTGTCTCCGGCACCACAATGATTGTGGCTGTGCCCGGGACGAATTCCAGATCACGGTTCATGGCACTGAGACATTTCACTTTGGCAATCTGGGGCATCGCCTCACGCACGAGCCATTCCATATCCTCGGCGGTTACGCCCCTGTTCCAGCTCTTCAGCGTATGCGGTCCGCGGATTTTTGCCTGCTCCGCTTCCTCCTGGTCAAATCCGCCGTCCGCCGCCACTGGATTCGTCACCGAATCCAGCCAGCTGAAGCTGTCCCATATCTTGGATATCGCGCCTGCGGCAACGTTTCCGGATACTCCGCCGCCATGCTTATAATCGCATAGGATGTTATCGGTTCCCGCCTGCGGGATCATACCGTTCCTTCCATCCCCGAAAATAACCGTTCCACTGCTTCTGTCCAGCAGGTAGTGTCTTCCGTCCGAGCCAGATAACGAAAAGGTGTCGACTTCCTCCCAGAGTACCCATTCGCCTTGCCCCGACGCCTCGCGGATTCTGAGGTTCTGTCCAGGCAGCACAGGCGTCTTCGATAACTGAAAGCTCTGGTTCTCTTCACCATTGCTGGAGCCCGGAATCTCACCGGCTACAGAATTCGAATTGCGGGCCCATACTGCGTTTAAGGGAATAGCATCGACCTTGGGAGAAATCTCAAAACGTCCTTCCTCCAGCCGGGCACGAATCCAATATTGCTCTGTTCCGAACAGCGGGCGCTTCTCAATATCCATCGGGAAGGCAAACTGCAGGATTTCCCTGCGTGTGAAGCCCCTGATCTCGTCATTTACGCTTAGCGTCAGCCATCTTCTACCGTCCCAGTACTCCCAGGCTACTACCGGACGCCCCAGTTGTTCACCAGTTAAAGGAAAAAAGAGCGAAACCGGCAGATTGCTGATATCACGGTCAAAGCCCAGATAGAACGTAGGCTCAAGCTCTGCACAGGGATAGAAAGGCTTGAAATACTCCCCTTCCGCCAGACATGCAGCCGACTTGTCCGCAAAGCTGAAATTATTCTCTGTAAGCACGGTTTGAGGATGCGCCTCCAGTGTGTAGCTGTAAGCAATACCGAGCTTGCGGATGGAAGGGGGAGCATAGGTCGCTTGCGTAACCTTCAGCTTAGCTATATTGATGCTCCCTTCTCCCAGCTTGACCTCTTCATCCTGGTATTCATATTTCGCATCCTCACCATAATTGCCGCCCGTGATGCGGGCACGAATCCAGTAGCGCTCTTCACCACCCAACGTCAGCAGCTTGATCCCCGGACACTCGAAGCTAAGCGTTCCACTGGCAGTTAGGCAGGCCGCACTGCCCGCCCCGTCTCCTGAAGCCGCAACCCCTTCGTCCAGCATCTCTTCCATACTGCTGATACCGAGCCATTCCTTGCCGTTCCAGTACTCCCAGCCGAGTCTCACATACGGGGTATCCGGCAGCTTGCTGATTTCCGGTTCGGACAGCTCAAGCTTCAGCGTAATCCGGGAACCCGGCTTCGAGAAGGCTTCGCTGCAGGCGATATAGAAGGTGTCGTTCACTTTGGGCTTATCCCCGAAGGGATAATAATCCTTGCCCATATCCAGCAGCGTGCCGTTGTTCACCGTCACATCCGGTGCAAGCGGCAGCGGGCTGACTACGTTTAGCTCTAAGCGGATATCCTCGATATCCGGCATCAGGGTGTCCACGGTTATGGGCGTCTTCAGCTCGGCAAATATCCACTTGCCCGGCCATTCCCGCAGCACCTCCGCCTGCTCGTAACCGGCAAGTGTCTTCGAATTCACTCCGGACAGGCGGTCGAACTGTACCACCGCCCTCCAGGCGGAATCCTCCACAGACTCGGCCATTGAAGGGGACAGCTGTACAGCGTTCCCTTCTTCATCGAAGCAGAACCAGTCCATATTCATCAGCAGATCTCCGGTTCCGTCCTGCCCTTCCGCAGCTGTAGTCAGCGCTGCATCCGGCTTGTTGAAATACACCGACAAGCGACTGCCCGGCTCCTCGAACCCGAGCAGCTCCGGGTGTCCCAGGTACAGCCTGTGAACCACCGTCGAATCGCCTCTGAACAATCTGGCACTCTGGCCGGTAGGCTCCTCTGCAAACAGATAATCCTGATTGCTCCACTGGTCCTCTTCGGGGTCAAGACTTACGGCCCTGACCGGCCTTGGCTGGATGACCGTCAAATCCTTCTCGGTTTCAAAAATCACCTCTGCCTGATTCTCGGGCTGGGCCGATACCCGGGTCCCTGCCGGAATCGTGCTGAAGGTGTCAGCATCCGGCTTCAGCTTGAAGAGCAGCGGTACTTTGGCTGCTCTGGGCGGTGTTGGATGAATGCCGATCAGATTCAAAAAGGAGGTAAAGTTCTTCTCTGGCGCCTGGTTCAGCCGGCTGATGACTTTGCCCATCATACCGGTAAAGATATGGACCAGAGCATCTACCTTCTTGTCTGCTTCCACCTCCGTCAAATCCGTCCATTCCTTGCTGCAGTATTGGTAGATTAAGCGTCTTAGTTCCGGAACCAGCTGTTCCTGATTCCGCTTATCAATGGTAGGCACAATGTTTGGCATTATTTCCCCACACTTTCAAGGAAGAATGGATAGACCAGATTATATTTGCTGTTGCTGGCCCTGATCGAATAGTCAATGGACACTTCCAGCTCAGACTGGTCGGAGCGTGGCGTGACCGTAATGTCGTCCACTTCAATCCGGGGTTCCCAGTTCTGCAGCGCCTCTTCAATGAAGCTTCTCAGCAAGGTTGCAGTGCTCATTGTATTAGGCGAGAACACCAGCTCATTCAGCCTGCAGCCGAAATCCGGCCTCATCACCCGTTCGCCGCGGGCAGTTGAAAGAATCATAATAATGGATTCTCTGATGGAGTCCTCTCCACCCGAAGAATTGATGCTGCCCCGCTGGACAGCAAAGGGGTATTTCCAGCCCCGTCCCAAAAAATCTACGACTTCCATATTTCAGCCTCCTATTAAGACCGTTCCCGCCGCAACCACCTTGCCTGCCGGGAGGTCGGCCGGATCATTGCATGTCAGCGCCGGATCACTGTTTCTGGCAGCCATTTTTCCGTTGATTTTTACCGTCGCGCTGCCGGCGATAATTTTCCCCTGATTTGCCGGAGGCTTTTGAAACGGGCCTCCCTGCGGAACATGCGCCGGCGTATTCGTGGCGGTGGAATCCACTGTAGCAGCCGGTTGCCCCATAATCTTGACGTTTGCGCTCAGAGCACCGTCCAGAATGCCCGTAAAGGGATGGGGCAAAGGCGTAGGAACGAGCGCCGATCCGGCCGGAATCATCACGATATGCGTATCGGTAGCCAGGATGCGGTCGCCTTTCTTAGCTGCAGGCTGTCCCATGAATGAAGCCCCCTCACTAATTGATGTTGACTGTAGCCCCTTTGAAGGTCATGCTGGCTGCCGCTTTGACATCCATCCCCGCCGAAGCTTCGATCTTGGTCTCAGCCGATGATTTCATTTCAATCGATTTGGCAGAGAGGGACAGCTTTCCGCTTGGGGCCGAAATTTCAATATCCTGTCCGGACAATACCGACAGCTTATTCGCTTTGGTATCAATGACGATTTTGTTCTTGCCTGATTTGTCGGTGATCTGGATGTGCTCCGCGCCGTTTTTGTCATCCAGCTTGATTACATGGCCTTTGGCGGAAGATAGTGTTATGCTCTCTTCTCCTTTGGTGTCGGCAAACTGCAGGATGTGTCCGCTGCGGGATTTGAACATACGGATATTATTTTTGCCGTCCTTGTTGGTCTCCGGCGGTGTATCCTTTCCGTTCCACAAGGACCCGATCACATAGGGGCGGTTGACATCCCCATTCTCAAAAGCTACCAGCACCTCATCGTCCACCTCAGGCAGACAAAAGGCCCCCCGCTCCTTCCCTGCCATCCAGGAAGCCATGCGTGCCCAGTTGGATTCCGGCATCCCCATCAGAGGGATCTTCACCTTCACCCGTCCAGGCCCGGGTTTATCCGCATGGTTCGCAGAGTCATTATTGATGACTATTCCTACCATTACACCGAAGATCCGCCCCTCGTTAATCATGCTGTCGACAAAATTGGTAATTCCGGGTCCCTCATTCATAGGCCAGTCCTCTTCACCTTAAAAGTCGTTGTGTAGCCCTTGCTGTCTATCTTGTGAACCGTAGCTACAATATAATAAATGCCGCTGAAGCGGTCGCCCATGCCCAGCAGCTTCACCGTCTTGCCGGCCCGGAGCAGCGGGTTCCCCCAGCACATCCCCTCCCCGGCGATGAAATCGCGGAGCCGGCTGTTGTAAGCGGCAGAAGCCAGTTTCTTAGCCTCGTTCATATCAAGCAGGTTCTCCGCCATAATGGCGATCGGCGATTCCTCAAAGGCTTTGGCGCTTAAGGAGAACCCCGATTCCTTCCCGCCCATCTTGGTCGTCTCGTCTCCGCTCTTAGCGATGGCCTCCAGCTCCTTCTTCTCCTTCACGTCCCAGCCCTTGACCTTCACCTTGCTCCCCCTGGTAAGTGCTCTCAGTTCCAGATTCAGCCGTTCAAAATCCTTCTTGAAGCTCATCTCCGGCAGCCCCGGAGCTTTCACCGACCGTGACTTGATGAAATACAGCTTCTTGTCGTCCACATATAGCTCATAATCGAGCATGGCCGCCCGTTCCAGCAGAAACTCATAATTGCTCTGATTATTCTGGAATATGTAGGGATACACGGTTCCAGTATCATCTACCACAGGGGTCAGTCCATGCTCTTTGGCGATTTCCGAAGCAATGTCGCTGTCCTTTTTCTTCAGATAAGCTTTGCTTCTCGTCCCCATACGAAGCCTGTGCAGCAGGTCATATCCGCGAATGTCCAGCACGGAATGCTCCGCGAAATTAAGATCAAGCGAAGTAATCTCCCCGCTGATCATCGGCTCAGGCTTGTCGAGTCCAAGCGACAGCTTCAATTTGTCTCCCGGCTTGATGCTCTTGAGATCTGTTCCCCGCCACATACCGCTTCCGGAATTAACCATATTCATCTGAATCGAAAATAAAGCCGGCAGATTGATTTCATCCTCCAGCGTGACTCCTTCCACCGCAGCTGTCAGCTCAGAGGACAGTTTGCTCCCATTCAGCTCAATCTTGTAATTCGCTACACTGGTGCCCATACAATCCCCGCCTTAATCCGGGATAACCAAGGTTCTCCCGATATCGTTTGTTCCAGGAAAGCCGATTGGATTGACAATCCTGTTCAGCTCGGCGATCCGGCGCCACGCCAGCGGCTCCTTCAGCGCCTCATTCGCAATGAGGTCCAGCCGGTCGCCGCTTTTGACAACCCATAGCTTCCGGCAGGCATTAAGGCCCTGGCTGTCCTCCACGCTTTTGTCCGGCTCATCCGTGATGAAGGTAACATCGAGCAGAGAGCGGACAGGTGTGCCATTATCCATGAACATTGTGAACTTCTGCTCAATTTTGCTGAGAAGTCCACGGTACGTGAATCCACCCCAGACGAACATACACACCGGCGGCTTTTTCGTGCTTTTTCCGCTGACCTTGGGGTCAAGTAGCGAGGTCAGCAGCTTGGTCTTCTTGCGCACATCCGTCCGCTGCTCATAGGTATCATAGAATAAGGAAACCTTAAATTCTGGTGTTTCTGTAATTTGAAATTGCTTATTGTTCTTCTCCCCCGTATATTTCCCTTCGAATGAAACGGTGTACTCATTGGGGTTGAA
The DNA here is from genome assembly GCF_009664975.1 of Paenibacillus monticola. Lineage (GTDB taxonomy): Bacteria > Bacillota > Bacilli > Paenibacillales > Paenibacillaceae > Paenibacillus_AQ > Paenibacillus_AQ monticola. The sequence continues at coordinate 9,820 of NZ_WJXB01000021.1, read as the reverse complement.
CATGACCTCAATGGCTCCCACGGGCATATCCAGAGGAATAATCTTCGCTTTCTCCGCCATTATCTTAGCCCCCTCCGATCCTTGCGAATTGCCATCTTCTTTTCAAGCACCTGATAGACCCTTTCGGCCAGCTGATTCAGTTCTGCAGAATCCATTTTTGCTACTGGAGCCGCCTTGGCGAAGGCTTGGGATGGAAGCAGAGCTGCCTGTGCCTGAAGAACCGGCTCCAGGCGCTGCTGAACCGGCTCCTGCCGGGCAGTCTTAGGCGCTTCAGGCCTCCGCAGGATCAGATTGCTGTAGCTGCCTGCGTCCTGGAGGTACTCTTCATGCTCAAGGCCAGCTGTCAGGAGCTTGCTTCCGGGCTTTCTTCCCTGCGGTGCTAGCGGCAATGCCAGCCCCTTGGCGGTGTAGAGCAAGCCGGGCTTCGGCGCAACTGAAAGCCGCCCTCCCGGATATCCTGGCTTCGCAGCTCCGCTTAATGGTGCGGAGTCATACTGCTGAACCATAGATAGTAGATCTGACAGAATACCATGAGGCAGGAGGGACCGCGGGGAAGGCGGCTGCAGCCCCCGATAAATCGCTCCAGGTTCAGCAAGCAGCGGATTCAGGAGCTCCTGCCTGCTCTCCAGCTTCTCCAGCGCAGCCGCAAGTTTCTGTCCTAAGCCCAGGTGAAGAACGGGCCTTGCCAGGGAGCGCGGACCCGAATTTGGCCTGAAGATCAAGGATGGAGTGCTGTACTGTGCTTCCACAGCTGTCCCGGCAGAGCCTGAGACTGCCTCTCTATTACTCTTCAGTGCCATAGTTGGAGGCCCAGCCTGCTCATAAGGAAATGTTCCCGGCTCAGGCTTCTGCCTCAATGGCTGATCAATGGTTCCGGTGTCAGCACCTTGAGTTAACATATAGGACCGCATCGTCTGCAACTGATGACGAGCTGTGGGCAAATACTGAGCAGCCTTATCCGTAATGGATTCACGCTGCCGTGAATCTCCGGAATCAGGCTGAAGCCCGCTTCCAGTGCGCCGCTCTACCAGATTCCTTCCCGCTGCAGCCACTCCCGGCATCTGCGGAAGGTAAAACCTTAACGGGGCCGCCGTCCGCTCCTGATTGCTCTCGGCAGCCTGGGCGGCAACAGGTTCCACGGTACTCTTCGCCAAATTTTCAGTGCGATATACCGTTGTTACCAGATGTTCACGGCTTTGCCTCTTCCGGACTCTCTCCTGTAATACCTGGATGGGGCTTAGTCTCCCCGCAGTAGAGTGGCCTCCGCTCTGTTCACCCTCATAGTGTCCTGGAGAGGAAGGCGGATTGCTGATTCCAGCTCCATGTCTACTCTGAGCAATGTGCAGCATGCGGTTTACCGTCCCCGAAACCGTCCTAACCTGCGTTACGGGATAATAGGTAGTATGGTGTATATGCGTTTGCTTAACAGGATGGATGCTGTTAATAACCATGTGTGCAGGCTGCACAGCTTCCGGCTCCGCGAACAGCAAAGAATATTGCCGCAGGATCAGGTTCTGAAAACTGCTCCGCCATCTGGTCATGCCGTACTTCCCCAGAATGGCCTGGATGAAATCCATTTGCTTAAGGTTCGCAGGGGAGGCTGTTGTCCGAATGCTCCGATTCATTACCGGTACCTGTACAGCCCGTTATGAGTCAAAACCAGACTCTCCACAGCCACCGCGCTGCTGCTGGCGCTGAACGCCGGGCCTTCCCATTTGATGGGGCAAGCTTCGATAAAGTTCCACCACACCTTTGGCGTGCCGGAATGATCCAGCAGACAGATGGACCCACTGCGCCGTTTGACCACTCCATTGACCACATTCTGATACCAGTTCCACAGATATTCATCGTTCGTGACCCCGTTTTTCAGCGTCAGATCCGAGTATTTGGTCTGTCCGAGGAAAACAAATTCCTTATGATTCTCGCCGCCGAAGGTTTTGCGCTCCACCTGGGTCTCAATACTAAGGCCAGAGACCTCGGAGAAGCCGGCGACAGATATCCCATCAATCTCCACAATGAAGTTAAAGGCAAGATAGGGATCTTCCCTGTAACCGGGCACCCAATTTCTTTTCGCACCGATATTTAGAATATTTGCCTTCATGTTATCCTCCTAAGCCTCAAAGAAGTTCTTCTTCTCTTCCCCGCCACTCAGCCTTTGGTTGATTTTGCTGACTTCGCTGCACCAGCGATCCCGTTCAGTATGCTCCAGGTTCAGCACGGCTGCATAGTCCCAGTGCAGATAGTAGGTTAGAAAGGCTACCTCCTCATAGAGGCGGTCAAGGGGGTAGCCGACTATTCCCCCAGCGATTCCAGTTCAAGCACAAACGGCTGCTCGCATTTGGGGCATTTCGCATGAATTGAATTAGTACCGTTCTGGTTGATCCGGTTATACATATCCTGCAAATAAGCAAAATCCGAGGTATACAATTCTTCAATCACTCTCGGCGTGATCATGCCAAGCCCGCCCAGGGTGGTTACCACTCTGGAGAGCAGGATCACGGTCAGATAGGCGGGGTTCTGCTGAACCCGGGAGTCCCGGAGCGGTGTGATTTCATCCGCAGCAGTTGCCAGACGCATGGTGCCCTGCTTATGCAGAGTGCCTGCTTCATCCACGTACCCCTTGGGAAGGGTAAAGCTGAATTCGGTTTGCAATAATTCCATGATCTCCCTCGCTTCTTCTTCAGAAAATTCTTTGTGCCTTGGCTTCCCTCCAGCATCCCCAACAGTGAATTTGATTCCCATACCGTCCATCTCATGTTTTGGAGTATCGCCTCAAATTCTAGGGCGACGATGAGCGGGAAAGCTATTTCACTCTGCGTACACCTTCATGCACGAGCTCCATCGATTCGACGGAGACTTCATTCCCTTTAGCGCTGAGTGCGCTGACATCATACTTAATTGGCCAGGCCTCGAGGATATCCCATTGTGCCTTGTCATTGCCTTCTTCATCCACCAGGATGATCGACAAGCTCTTGCGGTTCTTCAGCGCACCCTTGTCTTCAATCGACTTGCGCCAGTTGTAGAGCTCCAGGGAATCGGTAAGACCTTTTTTCAAGGTGATATTCCCGAATTTGGTCAGTCCCGACAGCTTGCGTGCATGCGGAGCATCGATGCCCTCGCGGTAATCTACAGCTTCTGTGGAAGTATCCGGAATTGTCGCGTCTGCAAATGCTGCGGTTTGAATACCGTCAATCACGACCCGGAAGCGGTAATTGCGGTACGGATCCAATCTTTTGCCGGTTGCCATAGGATAAATCTCCTCTCAATCTCTTATTTGGATAGGGTCTTCTGGCTGACCCGGATCACTACGAATTCAGCTGGTTTGACCGGGGCCACGCCGACTTCAATAATCAGTTGGCCTGCATCCCGCACGGCAGGAGGATTGTTCTCCTCGTCCACCTTAACGAAAAAGGCTTCTTCCTGCGTGGTTCCATAAAGTGCGCCGTCTCTCCACACACGGGTCAGGAAGGCTGTGAGGTTTCGCTTCACCTTGCCCCAGAGGCTAGGGTCATTGGGTTCAAATACAACCCATTGGCTACCTTCATCCAGCGACTCCTCAATGTACATCATCAGACGACGGACGTTGACGTAATTCCATTCGGAGTCGGAGGACAGGGTTCTGGCTCCCCAGACGCAAATACCTTCCGGCAAGGAGCGGATTACGTTGATACCGTCGGGATTGAGCAGCTCCTGCTCAGCCTTGGTGATGATCTTCTCAATGCCGACTACGGAATCAAGGTACCCGTCCGTTGTACCAGCCGGTGCTTTGTGGACACCGCGTACGGAATCGACATAAGCATAAGTACCGGCAACAGCGCCTGATGGCGGCACGAGCTTTTGCTTCCCTGTGAGCGGATCGTTAATGTAAACCCATGGATAGTAGAGGGCACCGTAGGAGGTATTGAACGAATTGCCCGAGTATTCTCCTGCGCCTTCCTTGAAATCCTTGACTTCCAGCGGGCTCAGCCCATGCGGAGGATCAACGATGAAGATGCAGTCTTTTCTCAGCTTGCAGTAATTAAGCATGTCCAGGAATGTGCCCCGGCTGTAGGCCATATCCGCAAGGTCTGGAGCAGCTACAATGTTGATGCCGTCAATCGTATCGAAGGCGTGGATGCCCGCCCGGCTGGCCGAATCCCCCAGGAAATCGATCGGAGACATCCCGTTCACACCACCGCTGAGCGACAGAGCCGTTACGTTAATGGCCGGTGTTTTTTCCATGTTTTCCAGAATGGTCAGATCGACCAGCGGCTTCACACTAACAAAAGCGGAAACCTGATTCACCTTCTCCTCGAAATTGATCAACAGCATGTTATCGAAAATCTCGACGATTTTGCCCTCTTCGTCTTCTCCGGTATATTCATCATCAAAATCACTGTCCAGCAGATACTGCACAATCATTTTGAAGCCGAATTGCTGCTTGTTGGAGGACTGGCTGATCTTCACCGAAATCCGGTTGCCCCAATCCCCTTCCGAGCGCGCAACCACCTTGAACAGATCCAGGTTATCTGTATCTCTGACCGTAAGCGAAGCAGGCCGGATGTCGGTGGAAGCTGCTCTTACTACGTAGCAGGAGGTTCCTCCTTCCGCGAAAAAGCTGTACACGGCATAAGCCAGATAGCCATTCGGGATAAATTGGCCGAATTCATTGACGAATTGGCTCCAGTTCGTGACCAGTACCGCTTTGCCGATCACACCTTTTTCTGCGATCCCAACGAACGCCCCTACAGATGTGCCTACGCCGGCAATCGGCTTGACACCGCTTGAGACTTCCTCCACGTACACTCCTGGCGATAGATAATTTGCCATCTCTTACCCTCCTAAAAGTTTTGTTAGCTTATGCATCAGTGACAGAGCTTCGTACAAAACTGACTTCGGAAGCATAAACTTAAGTTTTGTAAGCTTATGCTTCAGTGAGATTGCTTCGACAAAACTGACTTCGAAAGCATAAACTTAAGTTTTGTTAGCCTATGCTTCGATTGAAGCATCTGCTAGATTTTGCGGATAATCCGCTTCTATGGGTGCCTTGCAACGAGTTCCCTCCATGAATCACTCCTTTCAAAGAAAGAGCCTGGGCCTGTCTATCTAAATGGGATGAATGCCCAGATCCTTAACCTCAACCCGTGGAATCATGATCGTCTTATCCGCAGGCAGCCTTACCGGTGACACCAGATAGGACAGGCTCACCTTGGCAGGCTTCCCGGGAAAAACCTCCCACAGCTGCTTGATATCCTGAATCGTCAGATTATTATAGGAGATCCGGATCTTCTCATTGCCACATTCCGCAAGGTTGCCCGTCAGGTCGGTGCCGCTGAGCACCGGATGCTCATGGAACAGCTGAAAGATTCTGCCCAGGATAAGCTGCTCCGTTTCTCTGTCCTTGGCATACGGTGTGAGCAGATAGTACAAATCTAGATAAGCCGGCGGATAAAAGAACTCATTCGTGCCGCTGATCTCTTCCTTCTCACTGTTGCGCATGCTCGGGCTATGGCTCAGATAATACAAACACATTGAGAGCTTCATGGTTGAGCTGTCAATGTCGCTTGGAGAGCCGAAGCTGATGAAGCTGTCATCATTCAGCTCTGGCACATTTGCTTTCAGCAGCGCCTTCAGGCTGGTGCTGACATCTCTTATTACCGTACCGGTATCTACGGCCATGCTTATTTCACCTCGATCAGTTTGTGATAGGGTGCATAATCCGATTGCAAAAAGGTTTTGCCCAGCTTGAGATATTCCCGCTTGGCCGCCAGCATGATCTGCTTCATCCCGATGGGACAGCTCTCATGTGCGGCATAGAAGGCAGCGTTCAAGGCAATGTTCTTGATGTTGCCTCCGGCAAGAATGAACTTCTCCGCCATGAAATCGTAATCCATATCCGGATCGAGCGGCGCTCCTGCCGGGAACATCCCCCGCCAGAGCAGCCTGCGCTGCTGTTTTTCCGGGAACGGGAATTCCAGCTTGAAGTGCAGTCTGCGTGCAAAGGCATCGTCCAGATTCTGATTCAAATTGGTCGCCAGAATCACGATCCCCGTATACTCCTCCATCTTCTGCAGCAGATAGCTGATTTCCACATTCGCATACCGGTCATGGGCGTCCTTGACCTCTGAGCGTTTGCCGAATAAGGCATCTGCTTCATCAAAAAAGAGAATGGCGTTGGAGGTCTCTGCCTCGTCAAAAATCCGCGACAGGTTCTTCTCCGTCTCCCCGATATACTTGCTCACAATCTGCGAGACATCGATCTTGTAGATTTCCAGGTTCAGCTCCGTCGCAATGACCTCAGCTGCCATCGTCTTCCCGGAGCCCGGCGGGCCGGAAAACAGAATGTTCAACCCTCTTCCGAGGGACAGCCGTCCCGCAAAGCCCCATTCCCCGTAGACCAGCGAGCGGTATTTCACCTGACGGCAGATTTCCTCCAGCTGGCTCAGCTGATCATTGGGAAGCACCAGCATGTCCCAGGTATACATGGCCCGGATCTTCGTCGCGAGCGCCTGGATTTTGCGGCTGGACTGGAAGTAACACGCCTGATACAAGTCTTTGGCAGCCACCTCGGTCCCTCCGGAACCATTCCATACGGCAATATTCTCGCCACCGGTCAGCGCGGACCGGATCTGCCCGGAAGTGAAGCGGAAGCTGCCGCTGAAATCCGCCAGCTCGATCTGCGAAGACAAGCGGTAGTCTTGACCCAAGGCAACCCACGTCTCCTTGCGTGCAGCTGCATCTGGAAAGGGCAAGTCGATTTGCATGAAGTTCAGCTTAACCCCGGTTAAACTGATTCCCCACTGCGCTTCACCAAGGATAAAAGTCAAAGGCGCATAGGCAGCCAGCATGTCTATCAAAAGATGGATTTTCAGCCTGTAGCGGTCGTCCTCTGTCACCATGCTGTCGAAGCTGGTTAAGCAGAGGGCTGTATTCTCCAGCAGCGCATGCCGTCCAAGCAGCCTAACTATTTCACCGAAATCAATCTCGGGAAGCAGCAGCTTGTCCATATCGGCAACCAGCAGAGATAATCCCAGCTTGCCGCAAACACCCCGGATACCGCCTAGTTTCCCGGCCTCATCCGGGCCGCAGCAGTATAGTAGGCTGCCGGAACTGCGTTCTTCGCCACCGCTGTAATGCTTCACAAACCGCAGCATCTTCTGCTCCAGTTCATCAGGAAAGCGGGTCTGCAGCGGAATCGGAACAGTATTCAGGCTGGCTATCTTCGTCAAACGCTCATCCAGCACCTCATAGCCAAGCAGCAGGTTCACCACCCAGTCCTCCAGCTTCAGCGGCCGGGCAATCAACGGCGTACGGCTGTCGCCGTATTCGCCCCTTCGCTCCAGCAGAAATTTCATCAGCGGCGCATTTGCATCGAATAGCAGTCGGGCTGCAAGCCGCTCTTCCTCTGCCCCTGTGAACAATCCCAAGACAAAATCAACCGAAGGACGCTTATCCGACATGTCATTCTGCAGGTAGGCGTAGATACGTTCATACTTCCGGTCCAGCTCAGGGGCCAGACAAGCGACAAGGATGCTTACTTCCAGTCCCGTCAGGTTCAACACGGAAGCTACCAGCGGGAGCATAAGCCGGGGAGCTTGGTTGGCGAACTGCCCGTGGGATTGCCCGTAGCTGGCCTTCAACCTGACAGCAATTTGCCGTTCCAGATGAGCTATTTCCGCTGTTAGGAGATTTATGTAACGGCTATCTTCAGGCTGGACATCGAGCAGACTGCGGATCTCTTCGTCTATAAGCGCCAGCTCGGGGTCTGACTGCGGTGCCTCAAGCAACCTGAGCTGAAGCCGGAGCTCCAGCAGTTGCAGTTCATCTGCTAGATGCTCGTGGTTGGAGCTATAGGGCTGGACTGGTCCGCTGCCTTCATGTTGTAGAAAGGCATTGGGAGCAGGCGTATGGACGGCGGCTGGTTTGCTTGCTGAAGTATGAGCGGGTACGGGCGCTTCTGAAGCAAGAGTAACTGATGAGGATGCTGTTACGTTTGGATCAGAAACATTATTCGCTGGATCAGGAGCTGTTGCAGCTTCCCTTTCCGCACACTCGGCTTCCGGCATTTCCTGACGAAAGGTTCTGGCCAATTTTTTGAATTTCATCGCCTGTTAGGTCCTCACTCTATATTTTCTCATTCATATATAAAGTAAGTTTGGGGAGGGGGATTACAACTGGGTGGGAAAATTTTCAATGTTCCAACAAGTCTCTTTTCACAAAATCATACTTCCATGCATCGATACAGTTTTGTTGAAACCATAGCAAAAAGGTCACATGGTGTTTATCGCACCAGTGACCTTAATAAATACAATCCGTTTGTCCTTTATGCAAAGCTGTCAAGGGTAATACTCTAATGATTTGACTTCAAACTACCCTTGATTTTCCACATAATCCTCAATGAACTTTCTGTTTTTTTCTCCGCTCGGAAGTAAACCTAAATGCTTATATTCAAAAATCATTTGTCGTTGAGTCAGGGTTATTTTAGATGCTAAGAAATCTTCATACCCATAATTAATGTTGATTTTTCCGGGATATTTCAATATCAGAGTTAAATTCGTCCATTTCTCTTGATCATTATTAATAAATATTTGTCTTAATTCTTCAAATTTCGCTTGCAGACCCATTAATAAGTTATCATAAATTTCTTCGCTAACACCGTATTCGCTAGGAATATCATGAGAGTATTTAAAGTCCATATTCTCTGCAGTTTTGAAATAGAAGTATACATTGGTAGAGTCGTCCAGAACCTCAGCATGCAAAAAAATCTCATACCATTGATCACCGGGCAGCATATTTAATAAATGCTCTGCAATCTGAGCGTATAGCGGATCTAATTGTTTTTCCATATTATTCTAACCTCCAACTTGATTTTTTATATTAGGTCTTTGAGTCCTTCCCCCATTTATTGAGTATTCTATGTTGAAGCTGATAGGTCTAACAGAATTATCGGAGTATTGGGGTTTTATTTTAACTTTTACATTTCCTCCTCCGTTTAATGCTGCTGCCCATTCTTGTTCCATCTTATGCCATCTTCCGCCAGCTTCATTAATTTGCGAATTCATAGCAACTAAATTATCAATTCCCCCAGAACCTTTAAATTGGCTACCGATCAAGTGTCCGCCATCATCTCGCTCAGGATACTGCCCACGGATTCTTTCATTTCCTCCCACATTACTTTGAGCGTATTGATTTCTTGTGCCATTTCCGAGTTGCAAATCAGCTTCAACATTAAAAATGCGACCCAATTCATCCGTTTCATACGAATAACCTTCTGGTGAAGTATACTTTACATTTGGTTTCAGTATTTTTTTGTTGCCGTTTTGATCTATATGTTCTCCATATTTAATTGGAGCCTTACTATTTTTTTCAATTGTATTAAGACTTTCAAGTTGAATCTTGCTCTTAGCTCCATCTGCACTTTCAGCAATAGCCTTTAACTCTGTATCTTCCAGCTTACTGAGTTTACTATATTCTGCATCGCTAAGCTTGATTGGCTTCTTGCCGTCAAGTTCTAGCTGTTTCAATTCCTTTTCGAGATTCTGCTCCTTGATGTCCCGTAATTCCCCGTCAATCAGCAGCACCCAAGGATTCACCTCGCCGTAAAGACGGATATGCTTACCCTTGCGCTCCAGCTTGAACTTCTTGAACTTGAACTTCTGCAGAATCCGGTCAACCAGACCCTTGAGCTTTGAGGCCCCCTTCATGAGCCCTTTCTGCAGGCTCTTGATCACGATTTTACCATTGCGTATTATCATGCTGCCGCTCTTGGATGTAAGCTTTGCTCCGGATTTCAACAAGCTCTTGATGCCCTTGGCTCCTGCACCCGCTGCCTTCTTGACTC
>NZ_WJXB01000020.1 GCF_009664975.1 Paenibacillus monticola | reverse complement strand
GATGAGATTTCCCAATTAGTAAGACCCCTTGAAGACGACGAGGTAGATAGGTTGGAGGTGGAAGTGCAGCAATGCATGGAGCTGACCAATACTAATCGGTCGAGGGCTTATCCTAAACAAGCAAGAACGCAAATTCGATTCGGATTCAGTTTTCAGGCGATTCAAGCCTGTATGTCTTTTCTGATGTTGGTTATTTTCCTGAAGGAATTCGGGGAGCTAAGCGACCGGAAAAAACCAATTGTTTTGAAATTCATTCACACAGTTGTGATGAACCAAATTTCAAAACGCCAGCGCTTGTTACACAAGCGCATGTTTGGTGGCGATAGCGGAGGGGTTCCACGCGTACCCATCCCGAACACGACCGTTAAGCCCTCCAGCGCCGATGGTACTTGGACCGAAGGGTCCTGGGAGAGTAGGACGTTGCCAAGCACTTCAGACCATTGTTGATCTTTCAACAATGGTCTTTTTGCGTCTTTTGCAGCCTGTGGAAATGTTGTGGATAGTTTTCAAGAAAGTACAGAAAACTTACCAACATGTGGATACATTCTATAATCAGATATTCCACCCGATTTATGTGGACAGAAGACATGCTCAGGTGCATATGTCAAGAGAAACCTAAGTAATACAAGGGTTTATGTGGATAGAAACCGAAAACTGTGGATACATAGCTTGAAACGTGGATAACTATTTATTTTAAAAGAACTGACAAATTAAGTGTTTGGGGTTTCTGTGTAGAAGCTGTGGATAACTAAAAAATATTTTTAAATTCAGTCATTGCATTAGCATACGGCTACCTCTCTTGTTATACTCACCTTAGGTTGATTTCTTAAATAGATGAGGTGAGTTTATTGGAGATTAGGCAGTTGAATTCTGAAGAATTCGAAATTAGTTTAAGCTTGTCCGAATATGCTTTTCAGTACAAGGTCTCAGGGGAAGATAAAACTAAGGCCAAGAGTAGATTCAAGCCGGAACGAGTATGGGGTGTTTTTGAGGATGGAATTTTAGGTGCTAAGCTGACCCTGCTCCCACTTCAAGTATATATACAAGGGCGAGCTGTAAATATGGGGGGAATAGCCGGTGTAGCGACATGGCCAGAGAACCGCAGACAAGGACTGGTAGCTAAGCTTTTATCCCATACACTGCAGACGATGAATGAAGCCGGACAGACATTGTCTTTTCTGCATCCCTTTCTTATTCCCTTTTATCGCAAGTTTGGGTGGGAGATCTATTGTGAATACAAAAAATATACGATTCCTATTGCCAAATTCCCATTAAAGACAGAAATTTCCGGAAATGTACGCCGTAATTTATTTGATATTGTAATATTGGATGAACTATATACTCAGTTTGCAACCCAATATAACGGTACGCTAAAACGTGACAAGGACTGGTGGGAGCATGCGGTTCTGGATCAGAGTACGCATAATGCTATTTTTTATTCACTTGTGGGCAAGCCTGAAGGATATGTGTTGTATAAGATCGAGAAAAGTGAGTTGGTTATTGATGAATTTGTATTTATGAATGAGCAAGCTCGCCAGGGGTTGTGGACATTTCTTGCCAATCATGATTCTATGGTAACTGGAGCTTCTCTGAAGATGGTTCCATCTGATGATATTTTGCCCTTTTTGTTGCCTGATCCGCGGATTGATCAGGAGAATTATCCTTATTTTATGGCACGTATTGTAAATGCCAAAGCGTTTGTAGAGAATTTTTCTTATAGGGTGCAGAGTGCTCAGCAGAAGCAGATCATCAATATTGAAGACAAACACGCTCCATGGAATGATGGGTTATGGGAGTGGAGTGTTAATTTAGAGGGGACTGCTACCTTAATAAGAACTGATGGCGATAATATTGAGGCAGACTTATCTTGCGATATTGGCACATTAACAGTGCTGCTGCTCGGCTATAAACGCCCTGGGGAGCTGTCCCGCTTTGGTCGCCTGACCGGAAATGATGCTGCAGTACAGTGGCTGGAAGGAATCATTCCGCAGGCTCAAACAGGCTTGTTTGATTTTTTCTAGAGTATGGGGAGTTGTTTCATTACGATTCTGAATACAATGAACACTAAAAGTAAAAAATAAGAGAACCCTCTTGGAATTGCTTGAGAATATGTTATACTATTAAATAAGTCAAAGAAAGTCAAAGTCAACGCAGTCTGAAGACAGTACTCTTTAGACCTATCCATTCCCAGGATATCAGCGCGGTTCAGTCGGATGGATGCATAACAGCATGCGGTATTATAAAGTTGTAAACACTGGAGGATGAGTGATGCGCAATATCTCCGATATTATTGAACAATATCTGAAGAATATTTTGCATGAAAGTCCCGAAGGTACGGTGGAGATTCAGCGTAATGACCTGGCGGATCAGTTCTCGTGTGTACCGTCACAGATCAATTATGTCATTAGCACACGCTTTACTCTGGAAAAAGGCTATGTGGTGGAAAGTAAGCGCGGCGGCGGTGGATATATTCGTATTCAACGTTTTGAGTTGCCCCAAAATGTGGCTCTGTACGCGCATCTCAATCATACCATCGGAGGCGGAATTGACCAGAACACCGCTGAAGGGCTGATCTATCAGCTAGAAGAAGCCTGCTTTCTATCCAAGCGAGAAGCGTGCCTCATGCGCGCCGCTGTTTCCCGGGATTGCTTGACGCTTAAGCTTCCGTACCGGGATGAGATTCGTGCCAAGCTTATGAAAGCTATGCTGATCTCTTTGTTAGGCAAATAATTGTCAACCATAAGGGAGGGACTCCGCTTATGCTTTGCCAGGAATGCGGTGTCAAACCGGCAACGCTCCATTTTACCAAGATTGTGAATGGAGAGAAGACGGAATTTCATATTTGTGAAAGCTGTGCCAGAGAGAAGGGAGAACTTATTCCCGGAACTGCTGGAGGGTTTTCTATTCACAGTTTATTGTCAGGCTTGCTTGATCTTGAGGGAGCCGATAAAGAGAAATCAGCTGCCACAAGAACTACGCAGAGCCTACAGTGTGAGAACTGCGGTATGACTTATTCTCAGTTCAGCAAGCTTGGGCGTTTTGGCTGCAGCTCCTGTTATAAGTATTTTAACAGTGCGCTGGACCCACTTTTTAAGCGGGTGCATGGCAGTACTTCGCATGTAGGCAAAATTCCGAAACGAGCCGGAGCACAAATTGTGTTCAAACGGCAAATAGATGAGTTGAAGCAGGAATTACAGCAAAGTATTACGCAAGAGGAGTTTGAGACCGCTGCTCAGTTGCGGGATCAGATACGCCGACTTGAAAAAGAAATCGCACAAGAGTAAAGTCTTTCATATATAAAGGGGGATAAGACATGTCAAGTCTCCGGTTTACCGAACAGGCGCTTAGTGATTGGATGCGTTGTGGCGGCAGTGATTCCGAGATTGTAATTAGCAGCCGTATGCGTATAGCCCGCAACTTACAAGATCTTCCTTTCCCCCTGCTGGCTTCTTTGGAGCAGTCGGAAGAAGTACTGGAGCAGCTTACTCCTGTATTTCATGAAGAAGTCTCAGCGGACTACGGCACTTTTCAAATGCTGAAGCTTGATGATTTAGATGAGCTCGATAAAAAGGTACTGGTGGAGAAGCATCTTATCAGTCCCAATCTGGCGAATGATTCACGAGGTGGAGCTGTAATACTGAACGAGGACGAATCGGTTAGTATTATGATTAACGAGGAAGACCATCTCCGGATTCAATGTCTGTTCCCTGGTCTTCAGGTTAGAGAAGCATGGATACGTGCGACAGCGATCGACGATATTTTCGAAGCTGCAGTCAACTATGCTTTTGACGATAAAAGAGGATATTTGACAAGTTGTCCCACCAATGTCGGAACAGGACTCCGTGCCTCAGTGATGCTGCACTTGCCTGCTTTGGTAATGACTCATCAAATCAACCGGATATTGTCAGCCGTAAATCAGGTAGGATTAACGGTTAGAGGGATTTATGGCGAAGGCAGCGAAGCAGTAGGGAACATCTTTCAAATATCCAACCAGATCACCCTGGGTCAGACCGAAAGTGAAATCATTGAGAATCTTCACAGTGTAGTTACCCAGATTATCGATCATGAACGAAATGCACGCGAGAGATTGCTTACCGATTCCGCTCTGCGAATTACTGATCGAGTGAAACGCTCCTACGGAATTTTATCTTATGCAGCAGTAATGGAGCTTAAAGAATCGGCACAACGCTTATCGGATATCCGACTTGGGGTTGACCTTGGAATTCTGGAAGGCCCCTCCATTTCAGTATTAAATGAGTTGAATGTTAAGACACAGCCAGGCTTCCTTCAAAAAATGTTCGGCGACGAGATGAGTGCCACCGAACGGGATATGTACCGGGCGAAGCTGCTCCGGGAAACACTGGGAACACAACATTAATATAGATATTTATTATTCATGGAGGTGCAGGAGATATGATGTTTGGAAGATTTACGGAACGGGCACAAAAGGTGCTGGCGCTGGCGCAGGAAGAAGCTGTTCGTTTAGGACACAACAATATCGGCACAGAACATATTTTGCTCGGACTTATTCGTGAAGGTGACGGCATTGCCGCTAAAGCGTTGATCGGTTTAGGTTTAGGCCTGGAGAAAATCCAGGATGAAGTGGAAACACTGATTGGCAGAGGGCAAGAACAACCTACGAACATTGCTTATACTCCTCGCGCCAAAAAAGTTATCGAACTGTCAATGGACGAAGCCCGCAAGCTGGGACATACTTACGTCGGCACAGAGCATATCCTACTCGGGCTCATCCGTGAAGGAGAAGGTGTAGCTGCACGTGTGCTCAATAACCTCGGCATTAGCTTGAATAAAGCCCGCCAGCAGGTATTGCAGCTTTTGGGCAGCAGTGAGGCAGCATCTAGCCACAGTGGTGCTCCGGTCAATGTCAGCACACCTACATTGGATGGTCTTGCACGCGATTTGACCGCCTATGCGAAGGAAGGCCATCTTGATCCGGTTATTGGCCGCAGCAAGGAAATTGAACGTGTTATACAGGTTCTGAGTCGCCGGACCAAGAACAACCCGGTGCTGATTGGTGAACCAGGTGTAGGTAAGACGGCTATTGCCGAAGGCTTGGCACAGAAGATTATCAATAATGAAATCCCTGAGACGCTACGCGACAAACGCGTGATGACTCTCGATATGGGATCAGTTGTTGCAGGAACTAAATACCGCGGTGAGTTTGAAGACCGTCTGAAGAAAATTATGGATGAGATTCGTCAAGCGGGTAACATTATCCTCTTCATTGATGAGCTGCATACTTTGATCGGTGCAGGTGGTGCTGAAGGCGCAATTGATGCTTCTAACATTCTGAAGCCGTCTTTGGCCCGTGGCGAGCTGCAGTGCATTGGTGCTACTACGCTGGACGAATACCGCAAATATATTGAAAAAGATGCAGCCTTGGAACGCCGGTTCCAACCTATTACGGTGGATCAGCCTTCTCCGGAAGAAACAGTACAAATCCTATTCGGACTTCGTGACCGTTATGAAGCCCATCACCGTGTGAAGATTACGGATGAAGCCATCGTAGAAGCTGTGAAACTGTCTGATCGCTACATTCCAGATCGTTTCCTGCCGGATAAAGCCATCGATCTAATTGATGAAGCAGGATCCAAAGTAAGACTGAACTCGTATACTATTCCGCCGAATCTGAAGGAATTGGAAATGCGTTTAGATGATATCCGTAAGGAAAAAGATTCTGCTGTACAAAGCCAGGAATTCGAGAAAGCGGCTGCGTTACGCGATACTGAGCAAAAGATCCGTGAAGAACTCGATACCACTAAGAATCAGTGGAAAGAGAAGCAAGGCCGTACTGATTCCGAGGTTACACCTGACGATATTGCACAGATTGTAGCTAGTTGGACGGGCATTCCTGTTAGCAAGCTTAAGGAAGAGGAAACGGACCGTCTGCTCAATATGGAAGCGATACTGCATGAACGTGTAATTGGCCAAGACGAAGCCGTCAAGGCTGTCAGCCGGGCACTCCGTCGGGCGCGTGCGGGTCTGAAGGATCCGAAACGTCCAATGGGTTCATTTATCTTCCTCGGACCAACAGGCGTAGGTAAAACCGAATTGGCTCGTGCTCTTGCCGAAGCAATGTTTGGCGATGAGAATGCGGTGATCCGCATCGATATGTCAGAATACATGGAGAAACATTCCACTTCCCGTCTGGTCGGAGCGCCTCCAGGTTATGTTGGATATGAGGAAGGCGGCCAATTAACGGAGAAGGTACGCCGTAAACCTTACTCAGTGGTACTTCTTGATGAAATTGAGAAGGCGCATCCGGAAGTATTCAACATTTTGCTGCAGGTACTGGAAGATGGTCGTCTGACGGATTCCAAGGGACGCGTAGTCGATTTCCGTAATACACTGATTATTCTGACCTCCAATGTAGGTGCACAGGCGATCAGAAAGAATTCGACGCTTGGGTTCACTGCTGTACAAGATGCGGGAGCAGATTATGGTAATATGAAGGGCAAAGTTATGGAAGAGTTGAAGAAAAGCTTCCGCCCAGAGTTCTTGAACCGGATAGATGAAATTATCGTCTTCCATTCACTGGACCAGGAACATATCGCCGAAATCGTCACGCTGATGTCCGAAGAGTTGCGCAAGCGACTGCGTGAGCATGATGTTGACTTTGTCCTCACGGATGGAGCGAAGGCGTTTCTGGCCAAAGAAGGATATGATCCAGCCTTTGGTGCACGTCCGCTGCGCCGTGCCATTCAAAAGCACATTGAAGACCGTTTATCTGAGGAATTGCTGAAAGGCAATATCCAGAAGGGTGATTCACTCAACATTGATGAAGTCAATGGTGAGCTTGTGGTCACAAAAGTTGATGTGCCTGTAGCTGTATCTTTGGAAAAAGAAGTGGAAGCTGAATAAAGTAAGAAACTTGTGACAAAACCGCCACTCCTCCGTATAAGAGGAGGAGGCGGTTTTTTTATTGAGAATCGTTATTCCAGATGTTTAATTCACTGCAAATTCAGGCAGGTTAAGGTAGTAGTATTTAATTCTACTGCCGATTGACCTTTCGTTAAACGAGCAGAGATGGTAAACTTTGAATAACGAGAAATATATCCGCAATTTTAGAAGTTCGGACGTAAGGAGAGCACATGGCTAAAGCAAAAACCAAATTTAACTGTACCGAATGTGGATACGAATCACCGAAATGGTTCGGTAAATGTCCAGGCTGCCAGGCTTGGAACTCCATGGTAGAGGAAACGGAAAGCGTAGTCAAAACACAGGGTATGAGTTCCCCTATTTTTCATAGTAAAGAAAAGGCACAATCCATCATAAGTATAGAAAGTGACAAAGAGCCGCGCATACTGACAGGCATCGGTGAACTTAATCGTGTTCTTGGCGGAGGCATCGTTCCCGGTTCGCTCGTGCTGGTGGGGGGAGACCCCGGTATTGGTAAATCCACATTACTGTTGCAGACCTCACATGCTCTGACGAAACAGGGATTACGTGTGCTTTATATATCCGGGGAAGAATCGGTAAGGCAGACGAAGTTGCGCGCAGATCGCCTCGGCGCGTTGTCAGCAGAGCTGTATGTACTATGTGAGACGAATATGGAAAGCATCGAGGAAGCTATTGAACAAATTCAGCCCCAATTTCTCGTTATTGATTCTATTCAAACTGTTTATATGCCTGAAGTGGCAAGTGCACCCGGCAGTGTAACACAAGTTCGGGAATGTACGACTAGATTTATGCGGATCGCCAAAATTCGCGGAATCGCCACTGTATTGGTAGGGCATGTCACCAAGGAAGGGGCTATCGCAGGACCAAGGATGCTTGAACATATGGTAGACTGTGTGCTTTATTTTGAAGGAGAACGCCATCATACCTACAGGTTACTGCGGGCTGTAAAGAATCGTTTTGGTTCCACCAATGAAATCGGCATCTTTGAAATGGGTGAAGTTGGGCTTACCGAGGTGGAAAATCCTTCAGAGCTCTTTTTGTCAGAGCGCCCTCTTGGTGTAGCTGGATCTACGGTCGTAGCAAGTATGGAAGGTACACGACCGGTTCTTGTAGAAATACAGGCACTTATCGCTGCTACTCATTTCCCTTCTCCGCGGCGGATGTGCACGGGACTCGATCATCAGCGCATGGCGCTTATCATTGCAGTTCTAGAGAAACGGATGGGTATGTTCCTGCAGAATCAGGATGCCTACCTGAATGTAGCCGGTGGAGTAAAGCTGGATGAACCGGCGATTGATCTAGCAGTTGCGATCAGTATTGCTTCCAGCTTTCGTGATATTTCAACAAAGCCTTATGACGTCTTCTTCGGTGAGGTAGGGCTTACCGGTGAAGTGAGGGGTGTCTCACGCGCAGAAATGCGTGTCAAAGAGGCCGCAAAGCTTGGCTTCCGTCGAGTGATTATGCCTGAGAAGAGCATGAAGGGCTGGAAGCACCCACAAGATATCCAGATTATTGGCGTCAGCAGCGTAGCAGATGCACTTGCGGTCGCGTTAGATTAGGGGGCACAGAATATGAAAGAACATAATCAATTAGAGAAAATGAATGATCTGCTCAGGATGGCCGCACCCGGAACACCTTTCCGTGATGGGCTAGAGAATGTACTACGCGCTAAGACGGGAGCGTTAATCGTTGTCGGATACAGTCCTGAGGTGATGGAAGTTGTCGATGGTGGATTCTCCATTAACTGTGATTTTTCGCCCAATTATTTATATGAGCTTGCTAAAATGGACGGCGCGATTATTCTGAGTGAGGACTTAAAGCGGATATTGTATGCTAATACGCAGCTTATTCCGAATTCTTCGATCTCTTCGATTGAGACAGGTATTCGCCATCGTACGGCGGAGCGCGTTGCCAAGCAGACTGGAAAGTTGGTTGTTTCTATTTCCCAGCGCCGCAATATTATCACCCTATATCAAGGGACGATCCGGTATGCTTTGAAGGAAATTGGTGCTATTCTAGCTAAGGCGAATCAGGCGATTCAAATGCTTGAGAAATACAAAGCAGTACTTAATCAGGGATTGACCAATCTCTCTGCTTCCGAATATGAGGGGATTGTAACTGTAGCTGAAGTGGTCGGTGTTATCCAACGTGTGGAAATGGTGCTGCGCATCAAGATGGAGATTAAACGTTATATTAATGAACTAGGCAATGAAGGACGACTAATCAGCATGCAGATGGAAGAACTGGTCGGAAATACAGAGGAAGAAGCATGGCTTTTATACAGAGACTATGCAAGGGAAGAAGACGAGGACAAAATTCGCGATATTATTGCAGGGCTTAAACGGACGAGTGATGATGATCTGATGGATGATAATCATATTGCCCGTCTGCTAGGATTTTCCGCTACAGCCATTGTTTCCGAAGAAGTGGTAACACCGCGTGGCTATCGCCTGCTCAACAAAATTCCGCGGCTCCCGAATGTTATTATTCACAATTTAGTAGAGCGTTTCGAAATATTGCCTAATTTATTACGGGCGACTATAGCTGAATTGGATGAAGTGGACGGAATAGGTGAGGTACGGGCTCGCAATATCCAGGATGGACTTAAACGTCTGCAGAAGCAAGTTCTTATTGACAGACAAATGTAAATATCATACAATCACGTAATATTGGAGAACATTAAAGGCCAAAGTGAAGATATAGAGGTGAAGAAATGATACAAAAATCAATTCCAAGTCTGTTTACAATAGGTAACCTGATGCTTGGAATGTTTGGTATCATGCTGGCGTTTGATGGAAAGCTTAACATGGCCGCCATCATGGTTATTATTGCGATGCTGTTAGACGGGCTTGATGGTCGTGTGGCACGTGCCCTTAAATGTGAGAGTGAATTTGGTAAAGAACTGGACTCGTTGTCGGATGTCGTTTCTTTTGGAGTAGCGCCAGCTTTAATTATGTACATTACAAGCCTTCATGATCTAAATTCTGCGCTGGGAATGACCGTAACTGCAATTTTCCCTGTGTTTGGAGCACTTCGCTTAGCCCGTTTCAATGTTCGTCCAGGAATTCCTGGCTATTTCGTTGGATTGCCAATCCCTGCAGCTGGTGGTGTTTTGGCCACATTGGCTCTTTTTCATAAAGATGTTTCTGCACCTTTCATGATAGTTGCTACATTGCTCTTGTCTTATCTGATGGTCAGCACCGTTAAATATCCTAATTTCAAAAAGATTGGTTTGCCGAAGAAAGCAGTTATAGGAGCGCCGATTGTTATTATAGTTGCCGTAGCTTTGGCTGTTGTATTTCCTGAACAGATTGCTAAACTGATCTTTGCTTTACTGGCACTCTATGCTTTATATGGCTTTAAGCAAAATATTGACCGATTAACGGCCAGACGCCGTCATCGTCGCAGAAGACGTTCTGAGGAGAAAATTTATCACTCAAAGAACGGATGAATTTTAATCATCATCATAGAAAAGGCTTTGTCGCCCCTCCTGGGCAGCAAAGCCTTTTTTTGCATTTGGGAACTTTATTAGTTATTTAGGATAAGTTAAACAAACCGAGTGTAGCGCATTTCTGAGACTCTTTGACCACGACCTCGTCCATATTAATGTCAAGCAGGTTGCAGAGTGCGGACATATAGAATAGTTCACGGCCCAGTTCGGAGCCGATTACCTCGCGGCAGTTCTCGCATAGCTGACCTTCTACATGAGTTCCTGCAAGTTCCTTAGCATGTTCGAGACCTGCACCGGGCTCGAATACTTGCTTGGTTGCATGAAGCTGAATACAACCACATTCAGTGATTGATTTGACGACGGCACGATTAACAGATGCACTGCTCTGTCCATTCTTAGACAGTACATCCAGAAGACTACGGTGACGGAGCAGCAGGTCGGAGACTTGATCCTGAAAGGCCTGTAAACTTGGTGCGCTCATTTTCCATTCACCCCTAGGTTCGTAATTGAGTTCATTATATGTTACGCATTACCTATTTTCAACCGCTAAAGGGATATACATATAGCTTTTTGCTCCATTAGGACTCCTCGTTTCCGAAAAAATAACTTCACCGACGATTATCGTCAAGAAAATTGGAACATACTGGTGAGGAATAGATCAATTTAGATGAATAAAGGGAGGTGTGTAAGTTATGTGGAGAAAAATAATTTTGGGCTTTGCTTTAATTTGTGGAGCCTGGTCAGGTTATTCGTTATACTTTGCGGCTGAGAGAGGATTTCCTATAGGAATGGGGAAATTAGGAGATAACTTACCCGTGGAAGGAAGCATTTTGTTTGCGGTACTGGGAGCCATTATTTTTTTGTTTGCGGGAACTTTATGCGCGGAATGGGCAAGTGCAAAACTGCGTGAGGTGGTCCTGTTCTGTTCACGTATACCGATGAATGAATTGGCTGCAGGTGCTGCTGGGCTTACAGGTGGGCTGTTACTGTCTCTATTGCTATATCCAACCATGAGTTGGATGGGGAAGGCAGGACAGCTGCTACAGGTAGCTGTTACGATAGCCTTAGGGTATACCGGACTACGGATTAGTTTGGAGAAGAAAGCGGAGCTGGCTTCACTATGGACAACCGGGCGCTTTGGACAACCAGCAGAACCGGAAGGACGTGGGCTGGAGGAGCATAAGATTCTCGATACGAGCGTCATCATTGACGGACGGATTGCTGATATTTGCAAGACCGGATTTATTGAAGGGACTATTGTTATTCCGGAGTTTGTATTGGAGGAGCTCCAGCATATTGCAGACTCTTCAGACTTGCTGAAGAGAAATCGTGGGCGGCGCGGTCTTGATATTCTCAACAAAATCCAGAAAGAACTTGATGTAAAAGTACTGATATACGAAGGAGATTTCGAGGAAATCTCCGAGGTGGATAGTAAACTAGTCAAGTTGGCTAAAGTTCTACACGGTAAAGTCGTTACCAATGATTTTAATTTGAATAAGGTATGTGAACTGCAGGGTGTGTCAGTACTTAATATTAACGATTTGGCGAATGCTGTTAAGCCGGTTGTGCTACCTGGAGAAGAGATCATTGTTCAGGTTATTAAGGATGGTAAGGAACATGGACAAGGTGTCGCTTATCTCGATGATGGAACAATGATTGTTGTAGAGGGCGGACGTGAATATATCGGCACAACGATGGAAGTTCTGGTAACAAGCGTTCTGCAGACATCAGCTGGACGGATGATATTTGCCAAACCGAAGCTATTGGAAAAAGCACAATAAGGATTTTAAATATCTTGAAGCTGTCCTACGGGTTGGAAATGCCCGCCAAACACGTTATGATGGGTTTATACGTGAAGGACAGGAGTCTGAAGAATGTCAAACAGTGTGGGCGTCGTCATAGTGGCGGCAGGCAGAGGGACAAGAATGGGAACCACAGAGAGCAAACAATATTTGCTGCTGCAGGGCAAACCGATTATCGTTCATACGCTAGAGGTATTTCAGCAGCACGAACTTATCTCTGAAATCGTGCTGGTAACCGGCGAAGAGGATTTAGAGCGCTGCCGGGAATGGATACAGGTCTACAAGCTCGATAAAGTTAAGGCTATTGTTCCTGGGGGTACTGAGCGCCAGCATTCGGTGTATAGTGGACTGATCAAGCTGCACACACAGTGGGTAATGGTACATGACGGTGTTCGTCCGTTCGTACAGTCTTTCGAAATCGCGGCTTGTTATGAACGGGCCAGGGAGATCGGAGCAGCAGTGCTTGCTGTACCCGTTAAGGATACGATTAAGCAGGTAGACGGTGGAGGCAAGGTACTGTCTACGCCGGATCGGCGAAGTCTGTGGGCGATTCAAACCCCGCAGACTTTTCGTCTTTCTGATCTGCTTGAGGCCTATGAAGCGGCGGAGAGGGACGGTATTCTCGGAACTGACGACTCCAGTTTAGCTGAGCGAGCGGGTATTCCGGTTTCTGTGGTAGAGGGAAGCTACAGGAATATTAAGATTACGACACCAGACGATCTGGATTTTGCAGAATTCACAGTAAGAAATAGGGGAGAGAGACAATCATGATTGCTGTAGGACAGGGATTCGACGTACATCAGCTCGTAGAGGGAAGGCCATGTATTATTGGTGGTGTCACTATTCCGTATGAGAAGGGATTACTGGGGCACTCCGATGCAGATGTGCTTCTGCATGCTATAAGTGATGCTATTCTGGGTGCCCTAGGATTAGGTGATATCGGCAGGCATTTTCCGGACACCGATCCGACCTTCAAGGACGCAGACAGTCTGAAGCTATTGGAGCAGGTCTGGGCGCTTGCCCGTGAGCGGGGTTATAAGCTTGGAAATATTGACTCTACCATAATTGCCCAGAAACCCAAAATGGCGCCGTATATTCCACAAATGACGGAGATTATCGCCCGTGCTTTGGGAGCGGAGACATCGAAGGTTAATGTGAAGGCAACCACAACAGAGCAGCTTGGTTTTGCGGGACGCGGCGAAGGAATTGCGGCACAATCTATTGTCTGTCTACTCCAAGATGTGATATCATCTTGAGATGGCTTTAAGTAGAAACTAATTATAATCATATGAAGCGGAGGGAATGAAATGGCGGATGAAGTCCGGGTGCGTTACGCACCGAGCCCTACGGGACACTTACATATCGGAAATGCCAGAACGGCGCTATTTAACTATCTTTTTGCCCGCAACTTGGGTGGTAAATTCATTATCCGGATAGAAGATACAGACGTAAAACGTAATGTCGCCGGAGGCGAAGAAAGTCAGCTTAAATATTTGAAATGGTTGGGTATGGATTGGGATGAGAGCGTTGATGTTGGTGGAGAATATGGACCGTACCGCCAGACAGAGCGGTTGGATCTATATCGTATATATTGGCAGGATTTGCTGGACCGTGGTCTGGCTTATCGCTGTTATTGTACGGAAGAAGAACTGGAGGCAGAACGTGAAGAACAGACTGCCCGCGGAGAGACCCCTCATTATTCAGGCAAACATCGTAATTTGACCGAGGAGCAACGGTTGGCCTTTGAAGAAGAAGGTCGAGTGGCGAGTATTCGCTTTCTAGTACCGGAGGACCGCACGTTTACGTTCGATGATATCGTAAAGGGCGACATTTCTTTTACTACCAAGGATATGGGTGATTTTGTTATTGTAAAGAAGGATGGGATTCCGACTTATAACTTTGCGGTAGCTGTTGATGATCATCTAATGGATATTACACATGTATTGCGTGGGGAAGATCATATTTCCAATACACCACGTCAGTTGATGATTTATGAGGCTCTTGACTGGACACCACCTTTATTTGGCCATATGACGCTGATTGTTGGGGATAACCACAAAAAGCTTAGCAAGCGCGATGAATCCGTTATTCAGTTTATTGAGCAATATGACGATTTGGGGTATTTACCGGAGGCTATGCTCAATTTCATTTCTCTACTCGGCTGGTCGCCTGAGGGAGAAGAGGAAATATTCAGCAAGGAAGAACTTATCTCTATTTTCACAGCCGACCGTTTATCCAAGAGTCCTGCTGTATTTGATAAGAATAAACTGGCACATCTGAATAATCACTATATTAAACTTGCTGATCCTAAGCGGATTACTGCCTTGGCCATACCGCATCTGCAGCAAGCGGGAAGATTGCCAGCAGAACTGAGTGAAGAACAGCAGGCGTGGACGGAAAGCCTTGTTACCTTGTATCAAGAGCAAATGACGGCAGTCTTTGACATCGTGGAATTATCTGAATTGTTCTTCCGCAGTCACCTTGAGCTGGAGACGGAAGGCTCATTGATTCTGGCCGAGAGCTCCGTATCGGAGGTCTTATCTGCATTTCTTGCTAAGGTTGAAGCCTGCGAGGAGTTCACTGCAAGTAATATGGCAGTCCTAATCAAGGAAGTACAGAAAGAAACTGGACATAAAGGCAAGGCATTGTTCATGCCGATTCGTGTTGCTTTGACTGGACAAACTCATGGACGTGATCTTAATGCGACGATTGCTCTGCTTGGCCGCAGTCGTGTCATTGAACGCTTGAAATCGCAGATTAAAGGGGCCTAACTCTTTATTTTCTGGTGTTGAACCCTCTTGTCAGTCTCTAATCTTTTCGCTAAGATAGAAGAATACTAATAACAGCTGTGATCAGGAAAAGTACGTGTATAAGACAATTGCCAGAGAGAATAACCACGGAAGGGTCTACCCTTTCAGGCTGGGAGTTATTCATTTGTCTGCCGCGGAACATGCGCCTGTGAGCTGCACGGTTGAGCGCTCCTTCTAAGGTTCGTTAGGCCGCGCCGGGAACGTCGCCGTTAAAGATGCCAAGTGGGACAAGCATAATTTGTAGTTAGTAATAATTGCAAAGATAAGATGACTTGTCCAAGCAGAGTGGAACCGCGGTTAAACGTCTCTGCAGCTTTATGCTGCAGGGGCGTTTTTTGTTGAAATTTAGCAAAATATAACTTTCACGAGATCCTATTCTGTAGAATAGGATGATGGGCTGGAGACAATACCTTCCTTGCATTACCTGTAAACAGGAGGCAAAGAAGTCAAGAAGAGGGGAACCGCAATGTTCAAGCATATCAAATCAGACATTCGGGTAGTATTCGATAACGATCCCGCAGCCCGCAGCTGGTTCGAGGTTGTCTTCACCTATGCCGGGCTACATGCCATTTGGGGACATCGGATCGCCCACTCTTTTTTTAAACATCGCTGGTATACACTGGCTCGTATTGTTTCGCAGCTCAGTAGATTCATGACTGGTATTGAAATACATCCCGGTGCGGTCATCGGCAATAGACTGTTTATTGATCATGGTATGGGGATCGTTATAGGTGAGACCTGTGAAATCGGTGATGATGTTATCATCTATCAAGGAGTTACACTCGGGGGAACGGGTAAGGAAAAAGGGAAACGCCATCCCACAGTTGGCAATAATGTTGTTATTGGCTCAGGTGCTAAGGTATTGGGATCGTTTCGTATTGGCGACAATTCCAATATAGGCTCAAATGCGGTTGTCCTGCGCGAAGTGCCGAATAATAGCACTGTTGTGGGTAACCCCGGCCGTGTCGTGAAACGTAATGGGGAGCGGGTATCTGACCGTTTGAATCATTCACAGATGCCTGATCCGCTTGTCGATTCACTCCGCTTTTTGCAGAAAGAGATCGAAGAGATTAGAGAGAAGCTGGGTACGGAAGACAAACAAAAGATGGAGCAGCGACGGATAGAAAGTCAGCAGTATATTGGTGACTACGAGATATAAGCATTCCGGGATTTCAGGGAATCCGGGCTAAGAGAAAGGATTGGGAACAACATGGCTTTGCAAATATATAATACTATGACACGCAGTAAGGAACAGTTCGTACCTCTGGAGTCGGGCAAGGTGAAAATGTATGTATGCGGTCCGACGGTATACGGATATATGCATATCGGGAATGCCAGACCTGTCATTGTCTTTGACATGATCCGTACCTATTTGGAGCAGCTTGGCAATGAAGTGCGTTATATTACTAATTTCACAGATGTGGATGACAAATTAATTCGTAAAGCAGAAGAAATGAAGACTACAGTGGCAAAGGTGTCTGAAATATTCATTAATGCCTACCGCGAAGATATTGAAGGTCTTGGGGTAAAGCCGGCAACGATGAATCCACGGGTGACAGAAAGCATGGATCTCATCATCGAGTTCATTAAGGAGCTTGTGGATAAGGGTTTTGCTTACGAGAGTGGTGGGGATGTGTATTTCCATACTTCCAAATTTCCGGAGTATGGCAAGCTCTCTGGTCAGAATTTGGAGGAGCTGCAGTTCGGCATTCGTATTGACGTTGATTCGCGAAAAGAAAAGCCGGAGGATTTTGTACTATGGAAAGCGGCCAAACCGGGCGAAATTCATTGGCACAGTCCTTGGGGAGAAGGGCGTCCAGGATGGCATATCGAATGCTCAGCTATGGTTCGTGAGTTTTTGGGAGAAACAATCGATATTCATGGTGGTGGACAGGATCTGCAGTTCCCGCATCATGAATGCGAATGTGCACAGACAGAGGTACTGACTGGCAAGCCAATGTCGAACTATTGGATGCATAATGGATTTATCAACATCGGGGACGAAAAGATGTCGAAATCGCTTGGTAATGGCCTGCTGGTTAAGGACATCCGCCAGCGCTTTAAAGCCGGCACGATCCGGTATTTTATGCTCTCAACGCATTATCGCAACCCGCTGAACTTTAGTCAGGATTCGCTGATCTCGGCGGAGAAAAGTGTAGAGCGCATCTCAATGGCTGAGAGTAATGTAAAGCACCGCCTTGAACTTACGGAAGCGGGACCTCAAGGAGATGTCAGTCCGCAGATAGAGGGAAAGTTATCGGCAATAGTGGCTAATTTCCATGCCAAAATGCAAGACGACTTTAACACTCCTGATGCGATTACAGCCGTGTTCGATTGGGTGAGTCTGACAAACTTGACACTTACGGATAATGCAGCGGCTCCAGCAGATCTTGCAGCTCTGCTCGTAGCTTATGACGAAATGAATGCGTTGCTTCGTTTGACTGATGAACAAGAAAAGGAAGTTGCAAGTGAAGAAGTCGAACGGCTGATTGCGGAGAGAGTTGAGGCACGGACGAATAAGAACTGGAGCCGCTCCGATGAGATTCGCGATGAATTGAGCGCTATGGGCATATTGCTCGAGGACACTCCGCAAGGAATGCGGTGGCGGCGGAAATGAGTGGAGATTCCAAAATAGACAGTCCGTGGTTTCCGTATGAACCCTCCAAGCCGATAAAGCTTCTTTCGCCGATAGTGCTTGCCTATGTGGGGGATGCTGTTTATGAAGTAGCTGTCCGCCAGTACATGGTGTCGTTGCCGAATCTGCGCCCGAATCATTTGCATCGTTCGGCAACGGGGCTCGTATCCGCAAAAGCGCAGAGTAAGATTCTTAGCTTTCTGGAGCCAGTACTCACTGAAGAAGAAAAAGATATTGCCCGTCAGGGGCGCAATGCAAAATCGGGTTCGGTACCTAAAAATGCAGATGTGCTGGAATATCGTCATGCTACCGCATTTGAATGTCTGATCGGGTATCTTTATTACACAGGACAACAAGCCAGAATGCAGGAACTTGTGCACAACAGTATTGAGTTTATGATGAATCGGCCTTCATAAGGCTTTAAGAATATAGAACAGGAGGCATGAACATGGAAGAAGAATTGCAG
Source organism: Paenibacillus monticola (assembly GCF_009664975.1). Classification (GTDB taxonomy): domain Bacteria; phylum Bacillota; class Bacilli; order Paenibacillales; family Paenibacillaceae; genus Paenibacillus_AQ; species Paenibacillus_AQ monticola. Next base: position 46,382 of record NZ_WJXB01000020.1, on the reverse strand, counting down.
ACAGAAGAGGAAATATTGGCTGGAAAGCACTCCGTGCTGGAAGCGCTTCGTGCCGGCCGGACTATTAATAAAATATGGATTGCTGAAACAGCGCAAAAACACCTAACAGCACCGATCGTGGCTGAAGCTCGTAAAGCAGGTATTGTCATCCAGCATGTAGACAAGCGTAAGCTTGATCAGCTAGCACCGGGAATTCAGCACCAAGGGGTTGTCGCTCAGGCAGCACCCTATGCCTATGCCGAGGTAGACGATCTACTGGCTGCAGCGGAAGCCAAAGGAGAAACACCCTTTCTACTTTTGCTAGATGAGATCGAGGATCCGCACAATCTGGGTTCCATCCTACGGACTGCCGATTGTACAGGAGTACACGGGGTAATTATACCTAAGCGCCGCTCTGCACAGATTACTGCTGTCGTATCCAAAACTTCAGCCGGTGCTGTAGAATATGTTCCAGTAGCAAGGGTTACGAATCTGGGCCAGACGATTGACCGTCTGAAAGAGCTAGGCATTTGGGTAGTTGGAACAGACGTTGATACGGATCAAGATTTGTATCAATCGGATATTTTCACAGGACCGGTAGCTGTTGTAATTGGTAATGAGAATAAAGGAATGGGTCGGCTGATTCGGGAAAAATGCGATGTGTTGCTCAAACTTCCCATGCATGGGAAGATTAATTCGCTTAATGCCTCTGTAGCTGCCGGCGTTATAATGTATGAAGTGCTGCGCCGCCGGCGTCAGCAGGGATAGATATGACCGATGGGCGCGATCTGCTGCTAGTAGACGGATATAACATGATCGGTGGCTGGCCGGAACTCGCGGCGTTGTCATTGACCGGAATGCAGGGAGCCCGAGACCGGCTGTTAGATTTGCTGGCTGATTATCAGGCTTATTCAGGACGGCGTGTAATTACCGTTTTTGATGCATATCGTGTTCCAGGACTGGGGCGGTCGTTTGATCAAGGTAAGGTGCAGGTTTTTTTCACGAAGGAAAAAGAAACAGCCGATGAGTGTATTGAAAGACTGGTACGAGAATTAAGCCAGCGTCGTCGTCAAATATATGTGGCTACTAGTGACTCTATAGAGCAGCATGTTATTTTTGCACAAGGGGCGCTGAGAATTTCGGCTAGAGAATTGCGGTTGGAAGTTGAAGAGAATCAGAAACAAGTTAAAAAGGCTATTGAACCGAACAGTATATCCTCACGCCACTCGTTAGAGGATAAACTGCCACGTGATGTGCGTAACAAGTTGGAAGACTGGCGTCGGCAATGATTTAACAGAAACGTCTAAAGATTAGTGGTAAATACCATATTATGCTATTGATGATTTTTTTTGGACAAACTTCGGTTGACGGTGTAAGGTAACATAATATATACTAATCCTATATTTCGCAAGTAACGATGTGTCTAGCGTTGCAGCCGGGGGGATTCTTGGTGAGTGTCGACCTCAAGCAATTAATGCTGTCAGAGTATGATTTCCTAAGCGATGAAGATATTGTCGAGGTTTTCCGTGGTGGCGACAGTGGCGCATTGGAGTACTTGATTAACAAATACCGTAATTTTGTACGTGCTAAGGCTCGTTCTTATTTTTTGATTGGGGCGGATCGGGAAGATATTGTGCAGGAAGGCATGATTGGCCTATATAAGGCTATTCGTGACTTTAAAGGGGACAAGCTTTCTTCTTTCAAGGCATTTGCCGAACTGTGCATTACACGCCAGATCATTACTGCCATTAAGACGGCTACACGCCAGAAGCATATTCCGCTTAATTCTTACGTTTCATTGGATAAGCCCATTTATGATGAAGATTCCGACCGGACGCTTATGGATGTCATTTGCGGAACTCAGGTGCTTGACCCGGAAGAACTGATTATTAATCAGGAGGAATTCATTGGACTTGAAGACAAAATGGCTGAGATCCTAAGCGATTTGGAACGCAAGGTTCTGATGCTGTATTTGGACGGACGATCCTATCAAGAAATTGCAGAAGACTTGAAGCGGCATGTGAAGTCGATCGATAATGCTCTTCAGCGAGTGAAACGTAAATTGGAAAGATATCTGGAAGTGCGTGACAATTGATGATATAATGAACAGGAGAGACTCGGACAACGAGTCTTTTTTTAGTGAGTTTATGGCTCTGTAAATTACTTTTTAGTGTTTGCGAAGACGTTAGGTTTATACACAGTCGGAATGTTCCATAATGATAAGTAAGACAGCGCAGTGTGAGGAAGAACAAGATACAAGCCAAGACACGGGACACGGATATACTGAAATCCGGAATTACCTATTGCTGAAGCGAATTCTTTCGTTGACACAGACCTTGACACTATGCTAAAGTGTTTTAGGTAGGCCTAAATTCACGGCTTTTTTTAGTATTTAATATTGCGTCTTCTAATTTTACCGTTAGAAGGACGTCCTCGGGAGGTGCAGATCATGCGGGTAATTATCACTTTGGCTTGTACTAGTTGTAAACAAAGAAACTATGCTACAACCAAGAATAAACGAAATCACCCCGACCGCATGGAGATGAAGAAATTTTGCAAGTATTGTAACGAGCAAACTCCTCATCGCGAAACCAGATAGTCTTTGGAGGTGTAGTCGGCGTGAAACGTAGTTTCAAGTCCTTGTTTTCCTTTTTCACTGAGAGCTGGAGTGAACTCAAAAAAGTTCGCTGGCCTAGTCGGAAGGAATTGCGGAACTATACATTGATCGTTCTCGGTACAATTATAGTTATCGCTCTTTACTTCTGGGTTCTGGACATCGGTATTTCCGCTGTGATCGAAAGGATTATTTAGAGAGGTCCCAGGTGGCTTGGTATGGATATGGAAAAAAGATGGTATGTCGTTCATACCTATTCAGGGTATGAGAATAAGGTCAAAGCCAATTTGGAAAAGCGTGTTGAGTCCATGGGCATGGAAGACAAAATATTCCGCGTTCTTGTTCCTATGGAAGAAGAAATTGTAAACAAGGATGGCAAGAAAAAAATTGTCATGCGTAAAGTTTACCCGGGTTATGTTTTGGTGGAAATGGTTCAGACTGATGATTCCTGGTATGTTGTTCGCAATACACCGGGTGTTACTGGGTTTGTTGGCTCAACAGGTTCGGGATCAAAGCCTACTGCTCTGCTTCCTGAAGAAGTAGAACAAATTCTGAAGCATATGGGTATGGTTGAACCTAAGACGAAAATTGATTTCGAAATCAAGGAATCAGTACGTATTATGGTAGGTCCATTTGCGAATTTTGTAGGCTCCGTCGAAGAAATTTTGGTGGACAAGAGTAAGATTAAGGTTCATGTTAACATGTTTGGACGGGAAACCCCGCTGGAGTTGGATTTCACTCAAGTGGAGAAGATATAACAAATGCAAGGGTTTCTTGTGGGAGAGCGCTAATGGCGTTCGAAGACCACTATTGATGCAAGGAGGTGTCACTCATGGCTAAAAAAGTTATTAAAATGGTGAAATTGCAGATTTCTGCAGGGAAAGCGAATCCAGCGCCTCCAGTAGGTCCGGCGTTAGGTCAAGCAGGTGTCAACATTATGGCATTCTGTAAGGAATTTAATGCTCGTACTGCCGACCAGGCTGGTCTGATCATTCCGGTTGAAATTACAGTATTTGAAGACCGTTCCTTTACATTCATCACTAAAACTCCACCGGCTGCTGTTCTGCTTCGCATTGCTGCTAAAGTAGAAAAAGGATCCGGAGAACCAAACAAGAAGAAAGTAGCAAAGCTCGGCCGCGCAGCGGTTCGTGAAATTGCTGAACAAAAAATGCCCGATCTAAACGCTGCTTCTATCGAAGCTGCTATGCGTATGGTTGAAGGTACTGCTCGCAGTATGGGTATCACAATCGAAGATTAATACTTTTCGATGAATCGGTTATTTATGACCGTAATATGTGGGAGGAATTTCCGCTAATACCACAAAGGAGGAACATTCATGGCTAAACATGGTAAGAAATACCAAGATGCTGCTAAACTGATTAACAGTGAAGCAACTTATGAGCCTTCAGAAGCTGTAGAGCTTGTGAAAAAGGCAGCAACTGCAAAATTCGACGAAACCGTTGAAGCAGCAGTTCGTTTGGGTGTAGACCCACGTAAACAAGACCAAGCAGTTCGCGGTGTAGTTGTCCTGCCTCACGGCACAGGCAAAACGCAACGTGTGCTTGTATTTGCAAAAGGTGAAAAAGCGAAAGAGGCTGAAGCTGCTGGAGCGGATTTTGTCGGTGATGCTGACATGATTAACAAAATCCAACAAGGCTGGTTCGATTTTGACGTCTGCGTAGCTACACCTGATATGATGAGTGAAGTCGGTAAACTGGGTCGTCTGCTCGGTGGTAAAGGTCTTATGCCTAACCCTAAAGCTGGCACAGTTACATTTGATGTTACTAAGGCTGTGAACGAAATCAAAGCCGGTAAAATCGAATATCGTCTTGACAAAGCAGGTCAAATTCATGCGCCAATCGGCAAAGTGTCATTTGATGCTGTCAAATTGAACGAAAACCTTAAATCTCTGATCGACGCTCTTAACCGTGCGAAACCGGCTGCTGCTAAAGGTATCTACCTTAAAGGCATCTCGATTTCCTCAACTATGGGACCGAGCGCACGTGTGAACACAACCGTCTTCAAATAATTAGGGATTGACTCGATGAGTCATCTTTGATACTCTGTAACAGTTGTGATCTTAAGGTTCTAATTCTCGAACTTGAATATGCTTACCGTAGACAGTAGGTGCCGTAGGGCTTAATTTCCTACCGAGGTGTTATGATAGAAACAAGAAGTGCCGGGCCTTGCCTGTGTAACTAGCGTTTTATCAAGCCTTCGTGATTCTGCGGAGGCTTTTCTAATGCCTGCGTAGGAACGGTGTGGAATCCTCGGAGAGATCACCGTCACATAAAATTAGGAGGTGTATACATTGGCAAATACAAAACTAATCCAAGCTAAACAGGATGCAGTTGATGTCGTTACCGGCAAATTGCAAAACAGTATTTCTACTGTTGTTGCAGATTACCGTGGATTGAACGTTGCCCAAGTGACCGAACTGCGCAAGCAGCTTCGTGAAGCTGGTGTTGATTTTCAAGTCTTGAAGAACACATTGCTTCGTCGTGCAACTGCTGCGGCTGAATTGACTGAGTTGGACTCTGTTCTGACAGGTCCTACTGCGATCGCATTCAGTGCAACTGATGCAGTAGTAGCAGCTAAAATTTTGAATGATTTCGCCAAAAAGAACGACGCTTTGAAATTAAAAGGCGGCGTTGTAGAAGGTCGTGTCATTGACGCGGATCAGTTGAAAGCATTGGCTGAGCTTCCATCCCGCGATGGATTGCTGTCCATGTTGCTTAGCGTGCTTCAAGCTCCAATGCGCAACTTTGCGCTTGTTGTTAAAGCAATTGCTGAAAAAGAAGAACAAAGCGCGTAAGCCTTTGATTTTCGCGATGTAATGAATAACACAAAAACAATTTAAATATAAAATGGAGGTTCAATCATGAGCAAAGAAACAATCTTGGAAGAAATTAAAGGCATGAGCGTATTGGAACTGAACGACTTGGTTAAAGCAATCGAAGAAGAATTTGGCGTAACTGCAGCAGCTCCAGTAGCAGCTGGCGGCGCAGTAGCAGCAGTAGAAGAAGAACAAACTGAATTTGACGTAATTTTGACAGGCGCTGGCGCTTCCAAAATCAACGTTATCAAAATCGTTCGCGAAATCACAGGTCTTGGCTTGAAAGAAGCTAAAGATGTAGTAGATAACGCACCAAAAGCAATCAAAGAAAAAGTGAGCAAAGAAGAAGCTGACGCTACTAAAGAAAAATTAGAAGCAGCAGGCGCAGCAGTAGAAGTGAAGTAATTCCCTTCTATTTTGACAAACCCCTTGAACTTGTTCAAGGGGTTTGTTTTATAAAGTCAAACCGTAAAATAATTATCTGACAAAGACGGTCTAGCTATTTGTAGATTTTTTCGATCGAATAGTATGACTTATGAAAGGGAGAATAGGGATGTCGCAGCATTATTACTCGCAGCAGCCGGATGCTCGTCATGACAGACGTACTATCAACACAGTTCTAAGAGGAAAGGATCTTCGCTTTACGAGCGATGCTGGTGTTTTCTCTAAGGGGGATATCGACTATGGGAGTCGAGTTCTGATTGAAGCTATGATCATTCCAGAGGGTTCGGATGTGCTAGATGTGGGTTGCGGTTACGGGCCAATTGGAATTAGCGCAGCTCTTCTTGCTCCCAAGGGACATGTAACGATGCTTGATATCAATAGCCGTGCGGTAGAACTGGCTCGTGAAAATGCGCTGCATAACGGAATTCGGAATGTTACAGTAATGGAAAGCGATGTGCTCAGTGCATTGGAAGGGCAGAAATTTGATGTGATCCTTACCAATCCTCCGATTCGTGCAGGTAAAGCTATTGTGCATCAGATTTTTGAAGAAGCCTATGAGCATTTAAAAGAGGGTGGAACGCTGTGGGTTGTTATTCAGAAGAAGCAAGGTGCTCCCTCTGCTGCAGCTAAATTGGAAAGCTTGTTCCCGATTGTGGAAGAAGCGGGGAAAGACAAAGGCTATCGTATAATGAGAGCAAGAAAATAAAAATCAATTAATCATTGACATGCGATATTGATAGTGGTATTATTATAAAATGTCAGAATTAAGATAGGCTCCATGTCTTTAGTTTGCTGAAATGTCAAGTGATATATTGTCGCCCGGTACGCGCATGCCGTATGGCAAGTTTTTGCGAATTTGGTTTCTAGTACTCTGCCGCGACAAAGTTCGCCGGAGTAATAGTCATAGCGCATAAACTATTGCTTGCTGACGTATAATATGTACGTTTTGGGCAAATCTATTGGATAAGGAGTATTTTGGCCGTGGATAAGTGCGCTCTTTTTTCGAAAGACTTCGATCAAGGGCTTTTCTTTATTTATGGCTGAATCCTTGTGGTATGGTTCCATTATACGGGTCCAAACAAGGGTTCGCAATCAAATTTTTAAGTGAGTAGACATGAGGGGTGAGTAAAGTTGGCAGGACATCTTGTTCAGTATGGTCGACGCACTCGGCGAAGCTATGCGAGAATTAACGAGGTACTCGAGGTCCCGAACCTGATCGAGATCCAACAAAAATCTTATGACTGGTTTTTGGAGGAAGGATTACGGGAAATGTTTCAGGACATCTCGCCGATCCAGGATTTCACAGGTAATTTGGTACTAGAGTTCATTGACTACAGCCTGGGTGAACCGAAATATACGGTTGACGACGCTAAAGAGCGGGACGTAACGTATGCGGCTCCTCTGCGTGTGAAGGTGCGGCTCATCAATAAAGAGACCGGCGAGGTCAAAGAGCAGGAAGTGTTCATGGGAGATTTCCCTCTGATGACGGAAACCGGCACTTTTATTATCAATGGTGCAGAACGGGTTATTGTCAGCCAGTTGGTTCGCTCTCCAAGCGTCTATTTCAGCACAAAAGTGGATAAGAACGGCAAAAAAACCTACACCGCCACAGTAATTCCGAATCGCGGAGCATGGTTGGAACTTGAGACCGACGCTAAGGACATCATGTATGTTCGTATCGACCGGACTCGTAAGATCCCAGTTACCGTACTTCTGCGTGCTCTCGGTTTCGGTAGTGATGCCGAAATTTTGGAATTGCTTGGCAATGATGAATATATTCGCAATACGCTGGATAAAGACAACACGGACTCTACGGAGAAGGCGCTTATTGAAATTTACGAGCGTCTGAGACCAGGCGAACCGCCGACACTAGACAATGCTAAGAGTTTGCTAGTCGCGCGCTTCTTTGATCCAAAACGTTACGATCTGGCTAATGTAGGTCGTTACAAAATCAACAAAAAGCTTCACATTAAGAATCGTCTGTTTAATCAACGTCTTGCCCAACCTTTGATTGATGACTCTACAGGAGAAATCCTGGCAGAATCCGGTCAAATGGTTGACCGTCGTTTGCTTGACGAATTGATTCCTTATTTCGAAAAGAATGTAGCCTTCAAGAGTTATCGTGTTAATGCTGGTGTACTGGATAGCGATGATATTCCACTGCAAGCAATTGATGTGTTCTCACCAATTGAAGAAGGACGGATTATTAAGCTGATTGCCAATGGCAACATCGATAAGTCAGTGAAACATATTACCCAGGCTGATATTATATCCTCAATCAGCTACTTTATTAATTTGCTGCACGGTATTGGCAACACGGATGATATCGATCACTTGGGTAACCGTCGTCTGCGTTCTGTAGGTGAACTTCTGCAGAATCAGTTCCGTATTGGCTTATCCCGTATGGAGCGCGTTGTGCGTGAAAGAATGTCTATTCAGGATGCCAACGCGATTACGCCGCAGGCGCTGATCAATATTCGTCCCGTTATCGCATCCATTAAAGAGTTCTTCGGTAGCTCTCAGCTGTCCCAGTTTATGGATCAGACGAACCCGCTGGCTGAATTGACGCATAAACGTCGTCTGTCTGCACTAGGACCCGGTGGTTTGACTCGGGAACGTGCTGGCTTTGAAGTTCGTGACGTTCATCACAGTCACTATGGTCGGATGTGTCCAATCGAAACGCCGGAAGGTCCGAATATCGGTTTGATCAACTCCTTGTCTACTTTTGCTCGCATCAATGAATACGGCTTTATTGAAGCACCGTACCGTTGGGTGGATCCAAAGACAGGTAAAGTGACTGAACAGATTGATTACCTGACAGCGGATGAAGAAGATAACTATGTAGTAGCGCAAGCTAACGTCAAGCTGGAAGAAGACGGCTCCTTTAAGGAAGACATGGTTATCGTTCGTTACAACAAAGACTCGGATAACATTACAACGATGCCAAGTAATCGGGTCGATTACATGGACGTATCACCGAAGCAGGTCGTATCTGTTGCGACGGCGCTCATCCCGTTCCTTGAGAACGATGACTCCAACCGTGCACTGATGGGATCTAACATGCAGCGTCAAGCCGTTCCACTTCTTATTCCGAAAGCTCCGCTAGTTGGAACAGGAATGGAACACAAGTCTGCTAAAGACTCTGGCGTATGTATTGTTTCCAAGTACGACGGAATTATCGAACGCTCGTCTGCCAATGAAATTTGGTTGCGACGCGTCGAAACTGTCGAAGGCAAGGAAGTTAAAGGCGACATCGTTAAATATAAATTACACAAATTTATGCGTTCGAATCAAGGTACCTGTATTAATCAGCGCCCGATTGCAAAAAGAGGCGAAGTAGTTAAGAAAGGTGATATTCTTGCAGATGGTCCTTCCACGGAATTGGGCGAATTGGCTCTTGGTCGCAATGTAGTTGTTGCGTTCATGACTTGGGAAGGTTACAACTATGAAGATGCGATCCTGCTTAGTGAAAAATTGGTTAAAGAGGATGTATACACTTCGATTCATATCGAGGAGTACGAATCCGAGGCTCGTGATACGAAGCTGGGACCTGAAGAGATTACACGTGATATTCCAAACGTAGGTGAAGAGGCACTGCGCAATCTTGATGAGCGCGGTATCATCCGCATCGGTGCGGAAATTAGTGCTGGCGATATTCTCGTTGGTAAAGTTACTCCGAAGGGTGTAACTGAATTGACAGCTGAAGAACGCTTGCTGCACGCAATCTTTGGAGAAAAAGCTCGTGAAGTTCGCGATACCTCTTTACGCGTACCTCATGGTAGTGATGGAATTATCGTTGACGTTAAAGTATTTACACGCGAGAACGGTGATGAACTGCCACCGGGTGTAAATCAACTAGTTCGTGTCTACATCGCTCAGAAACGTAAGATTTCTGAAGGTGACAAAATGGCCGGACGTCACGGTAACAAGGGTGTCGTTGCCCGCATCCTGCCTGAAGAAGATATGCCGTTCCTTCCTGATGGTACACCAGTACAGGTTGTACTCAACCCGCTGGGCGTTCCTTCACGTATGAACATCGGACAGGTGCTTGAGGTTCATATCGGCATGGCCGCTATGCGTCTTGGTATTCATGTAGCAACGCCAGTATTTGATGGAGCGCGTGAGTATGACGTATTTGATACGATGGAAGAAGCAGGAATGCAGCGTAATGGTAAGACCATATTGTACGATGGCCGGACAGGTGAACGCTTCGAACGTGAAGTTACTGTTGGTGTCATGCACATGATCAAACTGGCGCACATGGTTGACGATAAGATTCATGCTCGTTCTACAGGACCTTACTCACTCGTTACGCAGCAGCCACTCGGCGGTAAAGCTCAGTTTGGTGGACAGCGCTTCGGGGAAATGGAAGTGTGGGCGCTTGAAGCTTACGGTGCTGCATATACATTGCAAGAAATTTTGACTGTTAAATCCGATGACGTGGTTGGTCGCGTGAAGACGTACGAATCCATTGTCAAAGGTGAGAATGTACCAGAACCGGGTGTACCGGAATCGTTCAAGGTACTGATCAAGGAACTGCAGTCACTCGGTATGGATGTTAAGATCCTTGCGGGAGACGAGCAGGAGATTGAGATGAAAGAATTGGACGATGAGGATGAGACGTCAGGCGACAAACTAAGCCTCAATCTTGAAGGCTCAGAAGTCGGAGTGGAATAAACACCCAAGAACACATTAATATCATTTAAAAAGGACCGTGCCCTCTTTTAATCTAACGATTGAAGGAGGGCAAATGCGGTACTAAATCAGGATTAGGTTAAGGAGGGTTGCTCCTTGTTGGACGTTAACAATTTTGAATTTATGAAAATCGGACTTGCTTCTCCGGAAAAAATTCGTTCTTGGTCCCGCGGAGAAGTTAAGAAGCCGGAAACCATTAACTATCGTACTTTGAAACCGGAAAAAGAAGGTCTTTTTTGTGAGCGTATCTTCGGACCGCAGAAAGACTGGGAATGCCATTGCGGTAAATACAAACGCGTCCGTTATAAGGGTGTTGTCTGTGATCGTTGCGGCGTGGAAGTTACACGTGCTAAGGTTCGTCGTGAACGTATGGGTCACATCGAGCTGGCAGCTCCAGTATCACATATCTGGTATTTCAAGGGTATTCCGAGCCGTATGGGTCTAGCACTAGACATGTCTCCAAGATCTTTGGAAGAGATTATTTACTTCGCGTCTTATGTTGTAACTGATCCGGGCGAAACGCCTCTTGAGAAGAAACAACTTTTGTCTGAAAAAGAATACCGCAGTTACCGTGAAAAATATGGCTACGGATTTCAAGCTGGCATGGGTGCTGAAGCAGTCAAAAAGTTACTTCAGGATATCGACATTGATAAAGAGTTAGAATTCCTCAAGGAAGAACTGCGTACAGCCCAAGGCCAACGCCGTAACCGGGCTATCAAACGCTTGGAAGTCATTGAAGCATTCCGCAACTCCGGTAACAAGCCTGATTGGATGATCATGGATGTACTCCCTGTTATTCCTCCTGAGCTTCGTCCAATGGTTCAATTGGATGGCGGACGTTTTGCTACGTCTGACTTGAATGACCTGTATCGCCGTGTTATCAACCGCAACAACCGTCTGAAAAGACTGCTTGATCTTGGCGCACCTGATATTATCGTGCAGAACGAAAAACGGATGCTGCAGGAAGCTGTCGATGCATTGATCGATAACGGCCGTCGAGGTCGTCCGGTAACCGGTCCTGGTAATCGTCCATTAAAATCGCTCAGCCATATGCTGAAGGGTAAACAAGGACGTTTCCGCCAGAACTTGCTCGGTAAACGTGTCGATTACTCCGGACGTTCCGTTATCGTCGTAGGCCCGTACCTTAAAATGTACCAGTGCGGATTGCCGAAGAAAATGGCTCTGGAATTGTTCAAGCCGTTTGTCATGAAGGAATTGGTCAATAAAGGGCTTGCCCACAACATAAAGAGCGCGAAACGTAAAGTAGAGCGCGTAAGTCCTGAAGTATGGGATGTACTTGAAGAAGTTATTAGAGAGCACCCAGTTCTGTTGAACCGCGCTCCAACACTTCACCGTCTCGGTATTCAAGCATTCGAACCTATTTTGGTGGAAGGTCACGCTATCCGTCTTCACCCACTCGTATGTACGGCATATAATGCCGACTTTGATGGTGACCAAATGGCGGTACACGTACCTCTATCAGCAGAGGCGCAAGCAGAGGCTCGTATTCTCATGCTGGCATCCGGTAACATCTTGAATCCTAAGGATGGTAAACCGGTTGTTACCCCTTCACAGGATATGGTTCTGGGTACTTTCTACCTAACCATGGACAACAATGAAGAAAAGGGAACAGGTATGATTCTGCGTACTGTGAATGAAGCTGTTTCAGCTTACCAACGCGGAACTGCAGGTCTGCATGCACGTGTGGCTATTCCAGTTAAAGCACTTGGTAAAACCTGCTTTACAGAAGCACAACAGGGAGCCTTATTGATTACAACAGTCGGTAAGATTATCTTTAACGAAATCTACCCGAGCAGTTTCCCGTATATCAACGAAGCGACCAAAACAAACCTGTTGCAGGGCACACCGGAGAAATACTTTATCTATGAAAAGGGTGCGGACATCCGTGCACTGATCATGGCTGCTCCGGAAGCGAGTGCTGTAGGTAAGGAATATCTGGGTCTGATTATCGCTCGTTGTTTCGAAACCTATCACACGACCAAAACATCTGTGATTTTGGATAAAATTAAACAACTCGGATTCACCTATTCCACACGTTCCGGTGTAACGGTTGCCGTATCGGACGTAATTGTACCTGAAGAAAAGGTCGCAATTTTGAAAGAGTCAGAAGATAAGGTCGATGTGGTTGCTAACCAATACCGTCGTGGACTGATCACTAATGAAGAACGGTACGACCGTGTCATTGAGATTTGGTCAAAGACTAAAGATGATCTTACTAATGTCCTTTTGAAATCGATGGACCGATTCAATTCCATCATGCTTATGGTAGATTCCAAAGCGCGTGGTAATAAATCGCAGATCACTCAGTTAGGTGGCATGCGCGGTTTGATGGCGACACCATCCGGCCGAATTTTCGAACTGCCGATTAAGGCGAATTTCCGTGAAGGACTAACTGTCCTCGAATACTTTATCTCCACTCACGGAGCGCGTAAAGGTCTTGCCGATACAGCGTTGCGTACAGCTGACTCTGGTTACTTGACACGACGTCTAGTCGACGTGGCACAGGATGTCATTGTCCGCGAAGAAGATTGTGGAACAGATAAGGGATTCATGGTTAGCCGTATTCAGGATGGTAAAGAAGTTATCGAGGACTTGTACGACCGGATTGAAGGTCGCTATTGCTTCGAAACTGTTCGCCATCCAGAGACTGGTGAAATCCTTGTTCATCGTAACGACTTGATTGATTCTGACAAGGCGGAAGCGATTGTTGAATCCGGAATAACTAAATTGCAAATCCGTTCTGTACTGAGCTGCCGTGCCCGTCACGGTGTCTGCAAGAAGTGCTACGGACGTAATTTGGCTACTGGTAAATATGTTGAGATCGGTGAAGCTGTTGGTATTATAGCTGCCCAATCCATCGGAGAACCAGGAACCCAGCTTACCATGCGTACGTTCCATACCGGGGGCGTTGCGGGTGATGATATCACCCAAGGTTTACCGCGTATTCAAGAGCTGTTTGAAGCCCGTAACCCAAAAGGTCAGGCAACAATCAGTGAAATTGATGGTGTAATCAAGGAAATTCGTGAAACTAAGGACCGTCGAGAAATTGAGGTACAAGGTGAAGCTGAATCCAAGACTTACTCCATCACTTACGGATCACGGTTGCGTGTTACTGAAGGTCAAGAGATCGAAGCTGGCGATGAGCTGACTGATGGTTCTATTGATCCTAAAGAAATGCTGCGTATTAAAGGGATCCGCGGGGTACAGAACTACATTCTGCAAGAAGTGCAGCGTGTATATCGTAACCAAGGCGTTGAAATCAATGATAAGCACATTGAAGTAATGATTAAGCAAATGTTGCGCAAGATTCGTATCATTGACGCTGGTGACACTAGTCTCCTGCCAGGTGCATTTGCGGACATTCATGAATATGAAGCAGCTAACAAGGAAGCTATCCTTTCCGGTAAAGAGCCTGCAGTTGCCAAACCGGTACTGCTTGGTATTACCAAAGCTTCTCTTGAGACAGATTCATTCCTGTCTGCTGCATCTTTCCAAGAAACTACGCGTGTTTTGACTGATGCTGCTATTAAAGGTAAAGTCGATAAGTTGCTTGGTCTGAAAGAAAATGTTATTATCGGTAAGTTGATTCCTGCAGGAACAGGCATGAATCGTTACCGTACTGTTAAGCTAAGTGATCCAAATGCTGAAAGCAAAAGAGAGTCTTTAGAGACTGTCCCTGCTGAGTAGTTTAATTATCATTGTCAAGTAGCTAATCGCGTCACATCTACTTAGTAGTTGTGACGCGACTGCTTGCAGTGAATTATTATATTTTATTGCTTAAATTCTTGACATAATCCGATGATAATGCTAAAATATCTAAGGTGCGTGAGTAGCCATGCTATTCCTTGTTCATTGGAGGTATTGATAATGACTGATGATAGAGGACTACAGGATGCTCAGGTCAAGATCGGTACCAAGCAAACCGTCAAGGCGGTAGAGTTGGGCCATGCCGCAGAAGTCTATGTGGCGGAAGACGGAGATCAACGGCTTACTTCCAGGATTGTTATGCTTTGTAGCAAACATGGTGTCAAGGTCACATACGTAGATACGATGCTAAATTTGGGCAAGGCCTGCGGAATAGAAGTGGGCGCTGCGATGGCAGCCGTCTTAAAACAATAGCTAGAGAAATGTTTTTGTACCGGGGGTACACTTCGGAGGCAAGAACTTTTCATTTGTCTTTTTATGAACCACCTGGGTCTGTGGACTTAATAATGGTGTTTGTAAATGGATTATTATATCAGGAAGGGGGTGGCACAACATGCCAACAATTAACCAATTGGTTCGTAAAGGCCGTCAAGCCAAAATCGAAAAATCTAAATCTCCCGCTCTTCAAAAAGGGTTCAACGCCCTTAAGCGTGAGGCTACAAATTTGAGCGCTCCGCAGAAACGCGGCGTGTGCACTCGTGTAGGCACAATGACTCCACGTAAACCAAACTCAGCACTTCGTAAATATGCTCGTGTTCGTTTGACTAACCGTCTGGAAGTTACAGCTTACATCCCGGGTATTGGACACAATCTTCAAGAGCACAGTGTAGTATTGATTCGCGGAGGTAAAGTAAAGGACCTTGCAGGGGTTCGTTACCATATCGTTCGTGGAGCGCTTGATACTGCAGGTGTAGCTAACCGTATGCAATCTCGTTCTAAATACGGTGCGAAACGTCCTAAAGTGAAGAAGTAAGATAACGTATGCGAATAATAACAATATAAGAAAGGGGGATATCCATGCCACGCAAAGGTCCAGTTACTAAGAGAGACGTTTTGCCAGATCCATTGTATAATAGCAAGTTGGTTACTCGTTTGATCAACCGCATTATGCTGGGTGGTAAAAGAGGTGTCGCTCAAAGCATTTTGTACAATTCATTCAAGCTTATTGCAGAACGTACAGGTAAAGAACCGATGGAAGTTTTCGAAGCTGCCATCAAGAATATCATGCCAGTCTTGGAAGTTAAAGCCCGCCGTGTCGGCGGTGCCAACTACCAGGTACCTATTGAAGTTAAACCTGAAAGACGTACTGCTTTAGGATTACGTTGGCTTGTAAACTACTCACGCAACCGCGGTGAGAAGACTATGGAAGAACGTTTGGCTGCTGAAATCATCGACGCTTCCAACAACACAGGCGCTTCTGTCAAGAAACGTGAAGATACACACAAAATGGCTGAAGCAAACAAAGCGTTTGCTCACTACCGTTGGTAGGATTTTAAATAACTTATATTTTGAAGGGAGATCCATTTCATGGCTAGAGAGTTCTCCTTATTTAATACACGTAATATCGGGATCATGGCACATATTGACGCTGGTAAAACTACAACCACGGAGCGGATTCTTTTCTACTCAGGCCGTACGCACAAAATCGGTGAAGTTCACGAGGGTGCTGCTACAATGGACTGGATGGAGCAAGAACAGGAGCGCGGAATTACCATTACTTCCGCTGCTACAACTGCTGCTTGGAAGGGCCACCGCATCAATATTATTGATACCCCGGGCCACGTTGACTTTACTGTTGAAGTTGAACGTTCCCTTCGTGTATTGGATGGAGCAGTAGGCGTTTTCAGTGCAAAAGAGGGCGTTGAACCTCAATCCGAAACTGTTTGGAGACAAGCTGACCGTTATAGTGTACCGCGGATCGCTTATGTCAACAAAATGGATATCATCGGTGCTGATTTTCTTAATGTAATTCAAGCTATGCGTGAGCGTCTAATGGCGAATGCTGTTGCTATTCAAATACCAATGGGCGCAGAGAATGACTTCATTGGTATTATTGACCTGGTTGAGGAAAAAGCTCATATTTTCAAAGATGAAATGGGTCAGAATATTGAAGTGACAGAAATTCCTGCTGAATATTTGGCACAAGTTGAAGAGCTGCGTCTCGAGTTGATCGAGAAGGTTGCGGAACTTGACGAAGATCTCACTATGAAGTATCTGGAAGGTGAAGAAATTACAGTTGCGGAAATCAAAGCAGCATTGCGCAAAGGCGTATGTGAAGTTAAGATTTTCCCTGTAATTGTTGGATCTTCCTATCGTAATAAAGGGGTTCAGCTTATGCTGGATGCTGTTGTCGATTACTTGCCTTCACCTCTTGATGTACCAGCTATTATTGGTCATCTTGATGATGGTACAGAAGGAGTTCGTCATTCTTCTGATGAGGAACCATTCTCTGCTTTGGCATTTAAGATCATGACTGACCCTTATGTCGGTAAACTTACGTTCTTCCGTGTATACTCGGGTGTTCTGGAGTCTGGATCATACGTTGTAAATGCTACTAAGAACAAACGTGAGCGTATTGGACGTATTCTACAAATGCATGCGAACAGCCGCCAAGAGATTTCTATTGTATACTCTGGTGACATCGCGGCAGCTGTAGGATTGAAAGATACAAGCACTGGTGATACATTGTGTGATGAGAAGAATCCAATTATATTGGAATCAATGAACTTCCCTGATCCAGTTATCGAAATCGCAGTGGAACCTAAAACCAAAGCTGACCAAGATAAATTGGGCGTTGCTCTCGGTAAGTTGACCGAAGAAGATCCAACTCTTCGTGCTCATACTGATGAAGAAACAGGCCAAACAATTCTGGCAGGTATGGGCGAACTTCACTTGGATATTATCATTGATCGTATGCGCCGTGAATTCCATGTTGAAACTAACGTTGGTAAACCACAGGTTGCATATCGTGAAACTTTCAAACAAGCTGCTCGTGTCGAAGGTAAATTCGTTCGTCAATCAGGCGGACGTGGTCAGTATGGTCACGTATGGGTGGAATTTGAACCCCTTGAGGCTGGTACTGGCAACCAATTCGAAAGTAAAGTAGTCGGCGGTTCTGTTCCTAGAGAATATGTCGCTCCTGCACTTGCGGGTATTGAAGAGGCTATGAAAAATGGTGTCATCGCAGGCTTCCCGCTTGTTGATGTTAAAGCCACTGTAGTAGATGGTTCTTATCATGATGTTGACTCCAATGAAATGGCATTTAAAGTTGCCGGATCTTTGGCGCTCAAGGCTGCTAAAGACAAGTGTAAACCTGTCCTTCTTGAGCCAATCATGAAAGTAGAAGTAACTGTTCCTGAGGAATACATGGGTGATGTAATGGGGATGCTTAGTTCCCGTCGCGGTAAGATTGAAGGAATGGATTCTCGTGGTGGAGCTCAAATTATTCGGTCTAAGGTACCTCTTTCCGAAATGTTTGGTTATTCTACTACACTTCGTTCCGGTACTCAAGGACGCGGCGTATTCTCAATGGAACTTTCTCATTATGAAGAAGTTCCGAAATCCATTGCAGAAGAAATCTCTGCCAAGAATAAAGGCGGAGAATAATTATTGTTTTAACTCGTCGTCCGGGTATAACCGGTCAGTCATCTAAGATAACATACAACGGACGGCTCAAAATATTAGGAACCCCACATTAAGGAGGAACTGTTCAAATGGCAAAGGCAAAGTTTGAACGTAACAAACCGCACGTTAACATTGGTACTATTGGTCACGTCGATCATGGTAAAACAACTCTGACTGCTGCAATCACTACTGTATTGTCCAAAAAATACGGTGGCGCTGCTGTAGCATTCGACCAAATCGATAAGGCTCCTGAAGAACGCGAACGTGGTATCACTATCTCCACAGCTCACGTTGAGTACGAAACTCCTAACCGTCACTATGCACACGTAGACTGCCCTGGACATGCCGACTATGTTAAGAACATGATCACTGGCGCAGCACAAATGGATGGAGCAATCCTGGTTGTATCCGCAGCTGATGGCCCTATGCCACAAACTCGCGAACACATCCTTCTGTCCCGTCAAGTAGGCGTTCCTTACATCGTTGTATTTTTGAACAAATGCGACACTGTAGAAGACGAAGAGCTTTTGGAATTGGTTGAAATGGAAGTTCGCGATCTGCTGAACGAATATGATTTCCCAGGTGACGATACTCCAATCATCCGTGGATCTGCTCGTGAAGCTCTTGCAAATCCTGATGGCGAATATGCACAAAACATCATTGATATGTTTGAAACCATTGATGTATATATTCCGCTTCCAGAACGCGATACTGAAAAACCTTTCTTGATGCCTGTAGAGGATGTATTCTCCATCACTGGCCGCGGTACTGTGGCAACTGGTCGCGTTGAACGCGGAAAAGTTAAAATTGGTGAAGAAATCGAAATCGTTGGTATTCATGAAGAAAGCAGAAAATCAGTTGTTACGGGCGTTGAAATGTTCCGTAAATTGCTTGATTCTGCTCAAGCTGGCGATAACATCGGAGCATTGCTTCGTGGTGTAGACCGTACTATGGTTGAACGTGGCCAAGTATTGGCTAAACCGGGTTCCGTTAAACCACACACAGAATTCACTGCTCAAATCTACGTTCTGACTAAAGAAGAAGGCGGACGTCACAAACCATTTTTCACTGGTTACCGTCCACAGTTCTACTTCCGTACAACTGACGTAACTGGCATCATCAATCTGCCAGAAGGTACTGAAATGGTTATGCCTGGTGACAACATCACTGTAACTGTTTCCCTGATCTCCCCAATCGCTATTGAAGAAGGCACTCGCTTCTCCATTCGTGAAGGCGGACGTACAGTTGGAGCCGGTACTGTAGCATCTATCCAAAAATAATTTTGGTTCTATCCTTAATGGATAGATACTGAAACAATAAAGCAGGAGTACTTCTTATGAAGTGCTCCTGTTTTTTTTTTGTTTTGTATACGATGAATCTTAAAATGAAGAGCGTCTTCAAATAGTACTAACTGTAACAGCTGTAGAGCAACTGGTGGCGAGCGGTAACGAAGTGAAGAATACTTTAAACGCATAGCTTCCTCTGTTCTAGTGTCTCAAGGGATGGCCAAGAATGGACGTGAACATCTCGAGAATCTGACAGGGTGAAATAATCGATTTATGAGAGCACAATGAATTGGAGCGTTCAGTTAATGAGCTAAGTAGCTCATCTTCACAAATTCAGAAAATAGTTGCTGCAGTACAGTATATTGCCGATCAGACGAAGATTCTATCATTAAACGCTACATTAAAGGTAGCAAGACAGGAAAACATGGAAGAGGCTTCATTGAAGTGGAAAAGGAGGTAAGCAGGCTCACTGAGGACTCCAAAAGTAGAGTAGTCCGCATTGGATTGTGAACCCGAAAATCAGGTGATCTTACAGGCCAGATCGTCGAAGAGATCCGTAAAGTTCAGGAATAAATAAGGAGTGGCAAATATCAATTCGTTGAGACTAGCAGACTGTCACTGATATTGTGGATTCCATACAGAGCAGCACACAGGAGATTGTTACTGTAGGAAGAGATCAATACTTCAAACATACTATTGAGAGAATAGGATCGACTACAGCTCAAACAGCAGCTTCAGCAAGCTCCTCAAAGTAGCTACAGACAGTCTTTAAGGCTATATAATAGGAAGAAGAAGCGCATGAAATAAATTATGCGTTCTTTTATGTTTTCACTTGCAATTCCGCCGGATAAAATATATAATAATAAATGTTGTTCTGAGACGTTGCGATGATGTGAGAGGTTACTGACACACCCGGCCCCTTTGCCATGGGGACGAGGTCAGAAAATTTTCACGGAGTATGTCCGATACCAAATTGGGCGATAGAAGGAGGGACTAAAATGGCAAAGCAAAAAATTCGTATTCGCTTGAAAGCATACGACCACAGAATTCTTGATCAATCCGCAGAGAAAATCGTTGAAACAGCAAAACGTTCGGGTGCAAGTGTATCCGGGCCGATCCCGCTGCCAACTGAAAAACAAATCATTACTATTCTCCGTGCGGTACACAAGTACAAGGATTCCCGTGAGCAGTTTGAACAACGGACTCACAAACGTCTAATCGACATAGTGAATCCAACACCACAAACTGTGGATGCCTTGATGCGCTTGGACCTGCCGTCCGGTGTAGATATCGAAATCAAATTGTAATTCTATTATTAAGTAATTTAGGAAAAGAAAAGAGGTGTCAACATTGAAGGGTATCTTAGGAAAAAAACTCGGTATGACTCAAGTATTTACTCCAGAAGGTAACGTAATCGCGGTTACGGTTATCGAAGCTGGCCCTTGTGTCGTTCTGCAAAAGAAAGACCTGAATATCGACGGATATGAAGCAGTGCAGTTGGGCTTTTCCGATAAGAAGGAAAGTCGCTCTAACAAGCCTGAACAAGGTCACGCCAAAAAGGCAAATGCAACACCTAAGCGCTACGTTCGAGAAATTCGCGGTATTGACCTCGCTTCATTCGAGGTTGGACAAGAGTTGAAGGCTGATGTCTTCGCTGCAGGCGAATTTGTTGACGTGACTGGTACATCAAAGGGTAAAGGTTTCCAAGGTGTTATCAAACGTTGGGGACAAAGCCGCGGACCAATGGCACACGGATCGCGTTACCATAGAAGACCGGGTTCCATGGGTTCTATCCAAGCTAACCGTGTTCCTAAAGGCAAACGCCTTCCAGGACATATGGGCCATCATGCTGTAACGGTTCAAAAGCTTGAAATTATCAGAGTAGACGTAGAACGTAACGTGTTGCTGATTAAAGGCGCTATTCCAGGTCCTAAAAACAGCTACGTGAAAGTTAAACAAACCGTTAAGAAATAATTCCTGAAGAAAGGAGGAACATGAAATGCCAAAAGTAACACTTTTTAATATCAGTGGCAACGAAGTGGGTGAAGTTGAGCTGAGCGACTCTGTATTCGGTATTGAACCGAATGAGCACGTTCTGCACGAAGCTGCACTTATGCAGAGAGCTTCCCTTCGTCGTGGTACACACAAAGTAAAAGGACGTTCTGAAGTGCGTGGCGGCGGACGTAAGCCTTGGAAACAAAAAGGTACAGGTCGTGCTCGTCAAGGCTCCATTCGTTCTCCACAATGGAAAGGCGGCGGCGTTGTCTTCGGACCAACACCACGCAGCTATTCTTGGAAATTGCCTAAGAAGGTTCGTCGTTTGGCCATCAAATCCGCGTTGTCATCGAAAGTACTCGATAATGACATTATCGTATTGGATAGCTTGACAATGAACGCTCCGAAAACGAAAGAATTCGCGGCAATCTTGAACAACCTGAAAGTTGATCGCAAAGCGTTGATCGTTTCTACAAGTTATGACGATAACGTTGCACTATCTGCTCGCAACATCCCTGGGGTGAAGTTCGTAGTAGCTGACGGCATTAATGTTCTTGACGTACTGACGTACGACAAACTGATTATCACTAAAGAAGCAGTTCTGAAGGTAGAGGAGGTGTTCGCGTAATGAAAGATCCTCGTGATATTATTAAACGCCCGGTGATTACGGAACGCACATCCGAATACATGAGCGAATTGAAATACGCTTTTGAAGTCGATATCCGTGCTAATAAAACCGAAATCAAAAAAGCTGTCGAGGCTATTTTTAAAGTTAAAGTAATCAATGTGAACACAATGCGCGTACCTGGCAAATTGAAACGTTATGGTAAATATTCTGGTTATACTCCAGAGTGGAAAAAAGCCATCGTTAAACTTAGCCCGGACAGCAAACCGCTCGAATTCTTTGAAGCGGTAGAATAATACTCTTAAAGTAAGGAGGAAACTATAGTGCCAATTAAAAAGTACAAACCGACCTCTCCGGCAAGACGCAACATGTCTGTGTCTACGTTTGAAGAAATCACAACAAACCAGCCTGAGAAATCGTTGCTGTCGCCGCTATTTAAACATGCGGGACGCAACAACCAAGGTAAAATCACGGTTCGTCACCATGGCGGCGGACACAAACGTAAATACCGTATCATCGATTTCAAGCGGACTAAAGACGGCATACCAGGTAGCGTTGCTACAATTGAGTATGACCCGAACCGTACTTCTAATATTGCTTTGATCCACTATGCTGATGGAGAGAAACGTTATATTATCGCTCCTAAGGGCCTTAAAGTTGGGGATAAGATTGAGTCCGGTCCTGCTGCGGACATCAAAATTGGTAACAGCCTTCCGCTGATCAATATCCCGGTAGGTACAGTTATCCACAATATCGAGTTGAAACCAGGCAAAGGCGGACAACTTGTACGCGCTGCTGGTACAGAAGCTCAATTACTTGGTAAAGAAGATAAATACGTTTCCGTTCGCTTAACATCTGGTGAAGTTCGTAGAATTCTTAGCGTGTGCCGTGCAACAATCGGTTCCGTTGGGAATGAAGATCACGAATTGATCAAGATCGGTAAAGCTGGACGTAGTCGCTGGCTTGGCCGTCGTCCTGAAGTACGCGGCGTAGTTATGAACCCGAACGATCACCCACATGGTGGTGGTGAAGGCCGTGCTCCAATCGGACGGAAATCGCCTATGTCTCCTTGGGGCAAACCAACCCTTGGTTACAAAACGCGTAAGAAAAACAAGGCTTCTGATAAATATATCGTTCGTCGCCGCACGAAATAAGACGCTTCTGGCATGTTAGCTTAGCGCGAAGCGTCGATTCGCGGTTTAAAGAACTGAATGAAGGGAGGATTCACACATGGGTCGCAGTTTAAAAAAGGGGCCGTTTATTGATGGCTACCTGCTGAAAAAAGTTGAGGATTTGAACGAGACAGAAAAGAAAGTTGTAGTTAAGACTTGGTCCCGTCGCTCAACCATTTTCCCTCAGTTTATCGGACATACGTTTGGTGTATATGACGGACGCAAACACGTGCCTGTATACGTAACAGAAGATATGGTAGGTCACAAGTTGGGCGAGTTCGCGCCAACACGTACTTACAAAGGCCACGCGGGTGACGATAAGAAAACAAGAAGATAATTAAAAGGTCTTCGTTTGAGAGGAGGGAAAACAATGGAAGCAAAAGCACATGCAAGATCAGTGCGGATTTCCGCTCGTAAAGCGAAACTGGTTGTTGACTTGATTCGCGGAAAGCAAGTGGGGGAAGCAATTGCAATTCTTCGCCACACTCCGAAATCCGCTTCTCCGGTAGTTGAGAAGCTGCTTAACTCAGCGATTGCGAATGCTGAGCATAACTATTCTTTGGACGTGAACAGCTTGTTCGTTAGCGAAGTTTTCGTTAACCAAGGTCCAACGATGAAACGTTTCCGTCCGCGCGCCATGGGCCGCGCAAGCCGGATCAACAAACGCACCAGCCACATTACTTTGGTGGTATCTGAGAAATAAAGGAGGGATAACACGTGGGTCAAAAGGTAAATCCAGTCGGACTCCGAATCGGTATTATTCGCGATTGGGAATCTAAATGGTATGCAGGCAAAGATTTCGGGACTCTTTTAATGGAAGACGTTAAAATCCGGGAATACCTTAAAGGCAAATTGAAGGATTCCGCTGTTTCCCATATTGAAATTGAAAGAGCAGCAAGCCGCGTGAATGTTACAATTCACACAGCTAAGCCAGGTATGGTTATTGGTAAAGGCGGAGCAGAAGTAGAAGTACTTCGCAGCGCAGTTACTGCAATTGCCAAAGGCAAAAAAGTGCACATCAACATCAATGAAATCAAACACCCTGAACTGGATGCAATTCTTGTTGCTGAAAGCATTGCACAACAATTGGAACGTCGTGTATCGTTCCGTCGTGCGTTGAAACAAGCGATTCAAAGAACTATGCGCTCTGGTGCTAAAGGGATTAAAACTCAAGTAGGCGGTCGTCTTGGCGGCGCTGAGATAGCTCGTTCAGAAGGTTATAGCGAAGGAACAGTTCCACTTCATACGCTTCGTGCCGATATCGATTACGGTACAGCAGAAGCACATACAACTTATGGCCTTATCGGCGTAAAAGTATGGATCTATCGTGGAGAAGTTCTTCCCCCAGCTAAGAAACAAGCTGCTCAGGAAGGAGGCAACTAATCATGTTGGTACCAAAACGCGTTAAACACCGCAAGCAACAGCGCGGTCACATGAGGGGTATGGCAAAAGGCGGTACGGAACTAAACTTCGGCGAATTCGGCCTACAAGCATTGGAACCGTCATGGATCACTAACCGTCAGATTGAAGCTGCCCGTATTGCAATGACACGTTATATCAAACGTGGAGGTCAAGTTTGGATCAAGATATTCCCTGATAAGCCAGTTACTCAGAAGCCTCTTGAGGTTCGTATGGGTAGTGGTAAAGGTAATGTTGAGAAATGGGTTGCTGTAGTTAAACCGGGCAAGATTATGTTCGAACTCGGAGGCGTGTCGGAAGAAATCGCGCGTGAAGCGATGCGTCTTGCCGCTCACAAGCTGCCTGTAAAAACTAAGTTTGTGAAACGTGAAGAATTGGGTGGTGAAGCAAATGAAAGCTAATGAACTTCGCAACTTAACCACTGCTGAGATTGAACAAAAGATCGCTGGTTTTAAAGAAGAACTTTTCAATCTCCGTTTTCAATTGGCAACTGGCCAACTGGACAACCCGACTCGGATACGTGACGTGCGCAAGGAAATAGCTCGTGCTAAAACCGTTATCCATCAAAGAGTACTTGGGATCAGTTAAGTGAGACGGATCTAATCATCCGTATTCAGGAAGGAGGCTAACTATGAGCGAAGAACGCAATGCACGTAAAGTGCTAGTCGGTAAAGTAGTCAGTGACAAAATGGATAAAACCATTGTAATCGCTGTTGAAACCTATAAGAAGCATAACCTGTACCATAAACGCATCAAGTCTACGAAGAAATTCAAAGCACATGATGAAGAAAATGTTGCAAAAATCGGTGATGTTGTAAAAGTCATGGAGACTCGTCCGTTGTCCAAGGATAAACGTTGGAGACTAATTGAAGTGATTGAAGCAGCGGTTATCCTTTAAGATAATCACAAGAGTCCTGATCGGAAGGAGGAAATTAAAATGATTCAACCATTTACACGTTTACATGTGGCTGACAACTCTGGTGCGAAGGAACTGATGTGTATCCGCGTACTGGGTGGTACTGGACGCCGTACAGCAGCAATCGGTGATCTGATCGTTTGTTCCGTTAAACAAGCAACACCAGGCGGCGTTGTCAAAAAGGGTGATGTTGTTAGAGCGGTTGTTGTTCGTACTAAACGTTCTGTCCGCCGTAAAGATGGATCTTACATCGCATTCGACGAAAATGCAGCTGTTGTTGTTAAAGACGACAGAAGCCCACGCGGAACACGTATCTTCGGACCAGTTGCTCGCGAACTTCGCGATAAAGACTACATGAAGATCGTTTCCTTGGCACCGGAAGTTATCTAATAAAAAAACGGCGATAATAAGCTGAAGGTTAGTCATAGGAGGTGTAATAAATGCCTAGAGTGAAAAAAGTTTTAGAATCCCACAACAATAAACTGCATGTAAAGAAAGATGACGTAGTTCTTGTGATCAGTGGTAAAGACAAAGGTAAGAAAGGCCGCGTTATCGCAGCTTATCCTCGTCAAAACCGCGTTCTTATAGAAGGCGTCAACATGATGAAAAAACACCAAAAGCCGAACCAGCTGAATCCACAGGGTGGAATCATTGAGCAGGAAGCTTCGATTCATGTGTCCAACGTAATGCACATTGATCCGAAGAGCGGTAAAGTAACCCGTATCGGTTACAAGGTATTGGAAAACGGTAAAAAGGTACGGATAGCTAAAAGATCCGGAGAGATTATCGACTAATATAGCCTTAAAGAAAGGAGGTTAATTCCTCATGGCAGCAAGAATGAAAGAACGTTTTCTTAATGAAATCACACCTGCTTTGATGCAGAAGTTTAACTATACTACTGTTATGCAAGTACCGAAAATCGAGAAAATCGTTATCAACATGGGTGTTGGTGATGCAGTGCAAAACTCGAAGGTAATTGATTCCGCAGTTAGCGACATGCAATTGATTGCCGGTCAAAAGCCAGTTATCACTAAAGCAAAAAAATCTATCGCCGGTTTCAAACTGCGCGAAAACATGCCGATCGGGGTTAAAGTAACACTACGCGGCGAGCGTATGTATTACTTCTTGGATAAATTGATCAACGTAACACTTCCACGTGTGCGTGACTTCCGTGGTATTTCCGCTAATTCATTTGATGGACGCGGCAACTACACACTTGGTCTTAAAGAACAATTGATTTTCCCTGAAATCGAGTATGATAAAGTAGATAAAGTCCGCGGTATGGATATTGTTATCGTAACAACTGCAAAGACGGACGAGGAATCCCGTGAGCTGCTAGGTCAGCTGGGAATGCCTTTCGTGAAATAAATTACGTTTCATCCTTTTCTTTTGAAAATGTTTGGGAGGTGTCAGGCAAAAATGGCAAAGACTTCGATGGTAGTAAAACAACAACGCACACCTAAGTTTAAAGTGCGTGCATATACTCGTTGCGAGCGTTGTGGTCGTCCACATTCCGTATTGCAAAAGTTTAAAATTTGCAGAATTTGTTTCCGCGAATTAGCTTACAAAGGCCAGATCCCTGGCGTGAAAAAAGCAAGTTGGTAAGAAGTTTATAAACGGGAAGGAGGTTTACACACATGACTATGTCTGATCCTATTGCAGATATGCTTACACGTATTCGTAACGCCAATACTGTGCGTCACGAAACGGTAGAAATGCCTGCTTCGACAATGAAAAAACAAATCGCTGATATCTTGAAGCGTGAAGGTTTCATCCGTGATGCGGAATATGTTGAAGATAGTAAACAAGGGATTATCCGTATCTTCTTGAAATACGGCCCTAATCAAGAGCGTGTTATTACAGGCTTGAAAAGAATTAGTAAACCAGGCCTTCGCGTTTACACGAAGAGCAACGAAGTTCCTCGTGTACTCGGTGGCCTAGGTATCGCGATTGTCTCCACATCTAAGGGAGTAATGACCGATAAAGAAGCTCGTCAATCAAAATCGGGCGGAGAAGTTGTCTGCTACATTTGGTAATAAACGTCACAAGATAAGGAGGTGCAATACATGTCTCGTATTGGTCGCAAACCAATCGCAGTACCTAGTGGTGTAGATGTCACTTTGGACAACACTACTATTACAGTAAAAGGTCCTAAAGGCTCTTTGACTCGTGAGCTTCATAAAGACATGAAGGTTACAGTTGAAAATAACGAAATTACCGTTGTTCGTCCTTCGGACAATAAAATGCATCGTTCACTTCACGGTACTACTCGCTCGGTTGTCAACAACATGGTGAGTGGCGTAACTGAAGGGTTCACTAAGTCTCTGGAACTAGTTGGGGTTGGATATCGTGCAAGTAAAAACGGTGATAAAATCGTTTTGAACGTTGGTTTCTCACACCCGGTTGAAATTTCACCAGAAGCAGGTATCGAGTTCGATGTTCCAGCTAACACGAAGATCATCGTTAGAGGGATTGACAAAGAACGCGTTGGCGCTTATGCTGCTAAAATTCGTTCCGTACGTGAACCAGAACCATATAAAGGTAAAGGTATCAAATATGAAGGCGAGCGTATCATCCGCAAAGAAGGTAAAGCCGGTAAGAAGAAATAACCGGTTTGAACTTAATTGTAAGATACCCCGTGCATCTTAAAGTGAAGCTGTTTACGGCAAACTGAAGGGAGTGAAAGGGAAGTCATGATTACAAAAGAAGATAAAAACAAGGCTCGTCTCAAAAGACACCTGCGTGTTCGTAAAAAGATCCAGGGAACTACTGAGCGTCCCCGTTTGAACGTATTCCGTTCATCCAAACACATCTATGCTCAATTGATCGATGACGTGACAGGCGTTACTATCGTAGCTGCCTCGACACTAGATAAAGGTCTGAGTGCTGATATCGGTAATGGCGGCAGCGTTGAAGCTGCTCGCAAAGTAGGCCAATTGGTTGCTGAGCGTGCCAAAGAAAAAGGTTATGCTGTGGTTGTTTTTGACCGCGGTGGATACTTGTACCATGGACGAATTCAAGCATTGGCTGATGCAGCTCGCGAAGCTGGTCTTGAATTCTAGAATATTTCTAAAAAGGAGGTTAACGACTTGCGTGTAGATCCGAACAGTTTAGAGCTGACAGAAAGAGTTGTGCACATTAACCGTGTTGCTAAAGTTGTAAAAGGCGGACGCCGTTTCAGCTTTAGTGCACTTGTTGTTGTGGGCGATGGCAATGGCTACGTCGGTGCTGGTATCGGTAAAGCCGGAGAAGTTCCGGATGCCATCCGTAAAGGCATTGAAGACGCTAAGAAAAACCTGATTCACATTCCAATCGTAGGAACTTCGATTCCTCATCTGGTTACTGGTCATTTCGGCGCAGGACTCGTCCTGCTGAAACCAGCATCAGAAGGTACTGGCGTTATCGCTGGTGGTCCAGTTCGTGCAGTATTGGAATTGGCAGGCGTTGGCGACATTTTGACAAAATCTCTGGGTTCTTCGAATTCCATGAATATGGTCAATGCAACTTTGGAGGGTCTATCCCGTCTGAAACGCATTGAAGAGGTCGCGAAACTTCGCGGCAAATCTGTCGAAGAATTGCGCGGTTAAGGAGGGGAATGTCAATGGCAAAATTGCAAATTACCCTCGTACGCAGCATAATTGGACGTCCAGAAACACAACGTGTTACTGTTAAGACGCTCGGCTTGCGTAAACTCAACTCGTCCGTAACTCACAATGACAATCCTGCGATTCGCGGAATGATCAATAAAGTGAGTCACTTGATATCTGTAACAGAAATCGAAGGCTAAAACGCCTCGTATAAATTAACAAACATAAGGAGGTGCAAACGATGAAGTTACATGAACTTGCTCCGGCACCTGGTTCCCGCAAAGAACGCAATCGCGTTGGTCGTGGTCCTAGTAGTGGGAACGGTAAAACTTCCGGCCGCGGTCATAAGGGTCAAAACTCCCGTTCCGGTGGTGGTGTTCGTCTAGGCTTCGAGGGTGGACAAAATCCACTCTATCGTCGTCTGCCTAAACGTGGTTTTGTCAATCCTACCCGTAAAGAGTATGCGATTCTGAACCTAGATGATCTGAACAGCTTTGCAGAAGGAACTGAAATAACTCCTCAGCTGTTGCTTGAAACTGGTGTAGTCAAAAACTCCAAGAGTGGTATTAAGATTCTTGGTAACGGTGAATTAACCGTTAAATTGACTGTACAAGCAAATAAGTTTTCTCAATCTGCGGTAGAGAAAATCGAGGCTGCCGGCGGTAAAACCGAGGTGATCTAATGTTCAAGACGCTTAAGAATATATGGCATATTGAAGATTTGCGCAAAAAGATCCTGTTTACTCTTTTCGTTCTGTTTATCTATCGTATCGGTTCATTTGTGCCGGTACCTGGCGTAAACAAGGCTGTTTTGGAATCAACGAATCAAAGCGGAGACGCTTTGATGGGTCTTTTAAACACCTTCTCGGGCGGAGCGCTCAAAAACTTCTCTATCTTTGCGATCAGTATTTACCCGTATATTACCGCATCCATCATCGTACAATTACTTTCGATGGATGTAGTACCCAAGTTTGCTGAATGGGCTAAACAAGGGGAACATGGTAAAAAGCAACTGGCGCAAATCACACGATATGGCACTGTAATATTAGGTATGATTCAGGCTTTTGCCACTTCAATCGGGTTTAACCGAATTTATGGTACTGAAATGATTCCTAATGCGACATTTGCAGATTACCTGTTAATAGCCATCATTTTGACGGCAGGTACATCATTCCTGATGTGGCTTGGTGAACAGATCACAGAAAAGGGAATTGGTAACGGGATTTCGATCCTGATTTTTGCAGGTATCGTCGCTGCCATCCCGGGATATATCACGACTACGGCACAATCGAGCTTCATTCAGCCGGATCAGGTTTTCCTGAATATTCTTAAAGTTGTTATTGTAATGATAGTGATTGCAGCGATTATTACAGGAGTTATCTTCGTACAGCAAGGTATTCGAAAGATTCCTGTACAATATGCCAAGCGCGTAGTCGGTAACAAAATGTATGGTGGACAGAATACGCACATTCCGATGAAAATCAATTCGGCTGGTGTAATTCCGGTTATCTTCGCCGTATCGCTGCTTCAATTTCCAATTGTAATATCAAGCTTCTGGGCTAGTCACGAATGGGCTAAATGGGTCACTACTAATCTTTATTATGACAAGCCGCTCGGCATGCTCCTTTATGTGATCATGATCATCGGATTCACGTTTTTCTATACGTTTGTTCAGATGAACCCGCAGCAAATGGCTGAGAACATGAAGAAAAATGGTGGTTACATTCCAGGTATTCGTCCAGGTAAAGCTACAGAGAAATATTTGACTCGGGTGATGTCTCGTCTGACGATGTCCGGCGCGATATTCCTAGCACTTATTTCTGTACTGCCTGTATTCTTTGGTAATCTTTCTGGTCTGCCCCGGTCTGTAAAGATTGGTGGTACTTCACTGCTAATCGTAATCGGTGTAGCATTGGATACAATGAAGCAGATCGAGAGCCAATTGATTAAACGCCATTACAAAGGCTTCATCAATAAATAGGCGATAGGTTCCGGCGAAGAATGACATTCAGACTTCCCGGCACCTATTGTGCTGTTTCTTGCTTGGTGGCGAATTTTTGGGGGTAGAGAAGAAACGTGAACATTTTATTCATGGGCCCTCCTGGGGCAGGCAAGGGAACACAAGCTGCTGTGATAGTGAAAGAACTGGGTATTCCTCATATTTCTACTGGAGATGCATTCCGCTTGGCAATCAAGCAGGAGACACCAGTTGGGTTAAAGGCCAAATCATTCATCGATCAAGGTTTGCTTGTACCGGATGATGTGACCATCGGAATTGTAGAAGAACGGCTGCAGCAGTCCGATTGCGAAAAAGGTTTTTTATTGGACGGCTTTCCAAGAACTCTTTCGCAAGCGGAAGCGCTGGAAGAAATTCTAAGCCGCTTAAACACTTCATTGGATCATGTGATCAACTTGAATGTAGACCGTGGCCTTCTGATGGCGCGTCTTACCGGACGTCGTATCTGTAGTGTTTGCGGAGCATCCTACCATTTAATATTCAACCCGCCGAAGCAAGAAGGAATTTGCGACATTGATGGCGGTGAATTGTATCAGCGTCCAGATGACAACGAAGAAAGTGTTGGCAAACGTCTGGATGAGTATGATAATAAGACAGCGCCTTTGCTTGCGTTTTATGATGAAAAAGGTATTTTGCATCAGATAAACGGAGAAAACGAAATCAATGTCGTTTCTTCCGAAATAGTATCTTTACTGCGAGGTTAATGTAATGATCATTTGTAAGTCCGAACAGGAACTCTCCTTTATGAGGGAAGCTGGTCGAATTGTTGCCGAGAGTCACCGTCTTATCAATCAGGCCATTGAGCCTGGTGTTACTACTGGTGAACTCGACAAAATCGCCGATCGATACATTCGCAGTCAAGGTGCTGTGCCATCTTTCAAAGGCTACAACGGTTTTCCTGCCAGCATTTGCGCTTCAGTTAACGAACAATTGGTGCATGGATTTCCAGGTAAACGCAAACTGATGGAAGGCGATATTATTACGCTGGACATTGGTGCAGAATACCGCGGTTATCACGGCGATTCCGCCTGGACCTACGGTGTGGGCAGCATTTCCGAAGAGGCTCAGCACTTGCTGGACGTTACGGAAGGCTCCTTATTCGCAGGACTGGCTTTGGTTAAGCCGGATGTGCGCTTGTTTACAATCTCCCATGCTATTCAGAAGTACATCGAGGAGGCTGGTTTCTCAGTCGTACGCGAGTATGTTGGTCATGGCATTGGGGCAGAACTGCATGAAGAACCGCAAATTCCGAATTATGGCATAGCAGATCGCGGACCACGTCTAAAGCCGGGCATGGTGCTTGCGATTGAGCCGATGGTAAACGTCGGGAGTAGGTATGTCAGAACGCTGGAAGATAACTGGACAGTCGTTACGGTAGACGGCTCATTATGTGCTCACTTTGAGCATACAGTAGCAGTTACTCCGGACGGCATGGAAATTTTCACAAAATTGAATGCGTAGGTGATCTTCACGTGAGTACAGAGAGCAGCCCGCAGGTTGGTCAATTGGTGAGAATTCTCAAAGGCAAGGATGCCGGAGAGGCTGCCGTTGTTATCGCAGTTATTGATAGCAGATTTGTATTCATTGCGGATGGGGACAAACGTAAGTTTGATGGGCCGAAGAAGAAGAATGTTCTTCATCTGGAGTTCATACCCTTTATCAGTAGTGAGGTTGTAAACAGTTTGGAAGAATGCGGTCGGGTTACAAACGGAAAGCTGCGTTTTGCAGTGATGAAGTTTTTGGAATCTGCCGACAAAAGCGCTGGTGAGAAAGGAGATTAACTGTGGCTAAAGAAGATGTTATTGAGGTAGAAGGTACGGTCCTTGAACCGTTGCCAAATGCAACGTTTAAGGTTGAACTAGAGAATGGTCATCAAATACTTGCCCATGTATCCGGTAAATTGCGGATGCACTTTATCCGTATATTGACCGGAGACAAAGTGGTCGTGCAGTTATCGCCTTATGATTTATCTAAAGGTCGTATAACTTACCGTAAATAGATGGGAACTACGAAGAAAGTTTTGCTCTGCAAAACTTTGAGGAGGTAATTAACATGAAGGTAAGACCTTCTGTAAAGCCCATGTGCGAAAAGTGTAAAGTAATCCGTCGCAAAGGGACTGTTATGGTGATTTGCGAAAATCCGAAACACAAACAAAAACAAGGTTAAGAAGGGGGTGTAGCGTAAAATGGCACGTATAGCTGGAGTAGATTTGCCACGTGATAAACGCGTTGAGATCGCCTTGACTTATATTTTCGGAATCGGTAAAACGACTTCCCAGAAAATTCTTAAAGATACAGGCATTGACGTTAACACACGTGTCCGTGATTTGACGGAAGATGAAGTCAGCAAACTGCGTGAAACAATCGACAAGTCGGTCAAGGTTGAAGGCGACCTTCGTCGTGAAGTTTCATTGAATATTAAACGTCTAACTGAGATCGGTTGTTACCGCGGTGTTCGTCACCGTCGTGGATTGCCTGTTCGCGGTCAACGTACTAAAACGAATGCCCGTACCCGTAAAGGCCCGCGCCGTACGGTAGCTAACAAGAAGAAATAATAAGGGGGGATAAGAGACAATGGCTAAACCGAAAAAAGTCGTACGTACCAAACGTCGCGACCGTAAAAATATCGAGACTGGCGTGGCACATATTCGTTCCACGTTCAATAACACTATCGTTACGATCACAGATCCTCACGGAAATGCAATTTCCTGGGCAAGCTCAGGCGGCCAAGGATTTAAGGGTTCCCGTAAATCGACCCCATTTGCAGCGCAATTGGCAGCTGAATCAGCAGCAAAAGCAGCTATGGAGCACGGCATGAAGTCTGTTGAAGTTATGGTTAAAGGACCAGGCGCGGGCCGCGAAGCAGCCATCCGTTCCCTTCAAGCCGCTGGCTTGGAAGTTAACCTCATTAAAGACGTAACTCCGGTTCCTCATAATGGATGCCGTCCACCGAAACGTCGTCGCGTATAGTGAAATCAGTATTGTAAATGTGGTATAATTCTGACGCATCTGCTAATAATAGGTGTTTAGGCATACTACATGATGCACCTGATGGGGTGACAGTTTCATATAGGAGCGACGTTTGAAGGAGGGGTACACTCGTGATAGAAATCGAAAAGCCGAAGATTGAGACCGTAGAAGCCAATGATGAAGGAACCTATGGGAAATTCGTAGTTGAACCGCTGGAACGTGGATATGGCACGACTCTGGGGAACTCGCTTCGCCGGATACTGCTTTCTTCCCTTCCGGGAGCCGCAGTAACATCGGTCCAAATTGACGGCGTTCTGCATGAGTTCTCAACCGTTCCTGGCGTAATGGAAGATGTGACCGAAATCATTTTGAACCTGAAAGCTCTCTCTCTGAAGATTCATTCAGACGAGGAGAAAGTGTTTGAGATTGATGCTGAAGGAGAAGGCGTCGTAACCGCAGGTGATATCCGTGCGGACAGCGACGTTGAAATTCTGAACCCGGATCTTCATATTGCAACGCTAGGACCTGGTGCGAGACTTCATATGCGTATTTTTGCAGGCCGTGGTCGTGGCTACGTCCAAGCGGACCGAAACAAACGCGACGACCAACCAATTGGTGTTATTCCGGTTGATTCCATCTACACTCCCATTTCACGCGTTAATTACGGCATAGACAACACACGTGTGGGTCAAGTGACCAACTATGACAAGTTAACAATGGAAATTTGGACAGATGGAAGTATCAGACCAGAAGAGGCTGTAAGCCTCGGAGCCAAAATTTTGAACGAGCACCTCGTATTATTCGTAGGACTTACGGATGAAGCGAAAGACGCCGAAATTATGGTTGAAAAAGAAGAAGACAAAAAAGAAAAAGTGCTTGAGATGACAATCGAAGAACTTGATCTTTCTGTTCGTTCTTATAACTGCCTCAAACGTGCCGGTATTAATACCGTGCAGGAGCTTACCACTAAAACTGAAGAGGATATGATGAAGGTGCGTAACCTTGGTCGTAAATCTTTGGAAGAGGTTCAGGAAAAGCTTGAGGAACTTGGTTTGGGACTTCGCACAGAAGAATAGTGTTCAGATTGCTAGAGTAAAGGAGGGAATAACATGGCATACCAAAAATTGGGCCGTGATTCCAGTGCGCGTAAAGCATTATTTCGCGACTTGGTGACGGATCTGTTCTTATATGAACGCATCCAGACAACGGAAGCCAAGGCGAAGGAAGTTCGTTCCATCGCTGAGAAATTGATTACAAAAGCAAAAAAAGGCGATCTTCATGCTCGTCGTCAAGTAGCAGCATTCGTTCGTCGTGAGACAATTGATGGTGAGCAAGATGCAATCCAAAAATTGTTCGCTGACATTGCTCCTCGTTACACAGAACGTCCAGGCGGATACACTCGTATCCTGAAGCTCGGACCTCGCCGTGGCGACGCTGCACCGATGGTTTATCTTGAATTGGTAGACCGCGCGTAGTAACACTAGTGATTTCCGATGGTCTCCTTAAATTCCATTCTCTGAACAGGATGGATGAGGGTAAGATCAGCGTGATTGTGCTGTAGTGGCGTAAGCTCTGCCGTATAATTTGCGTGGGGATCACCTGGCTTCAATAGAAGGAGCTCCCGCAGGGGCTCTTTTTTTTTGAAGTATAAGTCTTCATAAGCTTTGAAGGTTTGAAAAGGAGATCAGAATGCGTAATCTATTGATGAAGGTCAATTATGACGGAACAAATTATGATGGCTTTCAGACCCAGCCTAAGGGCAATACGATTCAGGACCGGCTGGAACAAGCCATATTCCATTTAACGGGCGAAGAGCTTAAGATCATAGCTTCAGGCCGGACGGATGCAGGAGTACATGCTTATGGCCAGCCGTTTAACTTTGTGACCTCCTCTCAAATCCCGCTTGAACGCTGGTGTTTAGCGCTTAATGCAAGGCTTCCGCAGGACATCGTGGTTACAGAGGCAAGAGAGGTACCGCTTTCGTTCCACTCTAGAAGAGGAGCTAAGCGCAAAACTTACCGATACACGATTAGTGCAAACAGATTTCCAGATCCATTCCAGCGGCGCTGGCAGCTGCATCATCCGGTGAAGCTTGATATATCTGCAATGCAACAAGGGTTAATTCATATTTTGGGTACCCATGATTTCACTTCATTCGCATCACGTAAATCTACGAAAACCTCACACGTTCGAACGATCTTTGAAGCCCATATGGAGATAGACCGCACCATGTGCCGATCTGATTCTACTGATCAAGGAGTTATTCATACTTATATAACTGGCAGTGGATTTCTTCAGCATATGGTTCGCATAATTATGGGTACTTTGATTAATGTGGGTGAAGGTAAGTTTCAGGCGGATGAGGTTGCAGGAATATTGGCGGCATGTGATCGTGCAGCAGCTGGACCAACTGCAATGGCTAGTGGGCTGGCCCTGTGGAGCGTAGAATATGATGATCAGACGAATGGATGACAGCACTCTAGGAGTATCATAAAAAAAACAGAGTGAAAGTCTAAAAATCACTTGCACTTGTCATGTTTATACTGTAATATAAAAATTGTGTTTTCTTAATGGCTATCCCACAGCCCCGATTAAGGAAATGCCAAAAAATGCTTTACCTAACACACATAATCGTAATTCAATGAGAAACTAGATATACGAAACATCGTACGAGAACAAGGAGGAAACATTCATGCGTACCACTTATATGGCTAAGCCGAACGAAGTTGCTCGCAATTGGCACATTATTGATGCCGAAGGCAAAACACTTGGTCGTTTGGCCAGCGAAGCCGCAGCATTGATCCGTGGCAAGCACAAGGTTCAATTCACACCACATGTTGATACAGGGGATTTCGTAATTGTTATCAACGCTGAGAAGATTCACTTGACCGGTAAGAAAATGCAAAACAAGAAATACTACCGTCACTCCATGCACCCAGGTGGTTTGAAAGTTATTGTTGCTGAAGATTTGATCAAAACTAGACCTGAACGCATGATTGAATTTGCTGTTCATGGTATGATTCCTAAGACTCGTCAAGGCGATCATATGAAGCTGAGATTGAAAGTCTATGCGGGCGCTGAGCATCCACATGAAGCACAAAAACCTGAAGTTTACGAACTTCGCGGATAAGAATAGAGGAGGACAGTTTCATGGCACAAGTACAATACTATGGGACAGGTCGTCGTAAACATTCGGTAGCACGTGTTCGCCTTATACCGGGTGAAGGACGCATTGTCATTAACAAACGTGAGATGGATGAATATTTTGGTGTGGAAACACTCAAGATGATTGTTAGACAGCCATTAACACTGACTGAAACTTTAGGAAACTACGATGTACTCGTTATCGCCCATGGCGGCGGAACATCTGGTCAAGCTGGAGCAATTCGTCACGGTATCTCCCGTGCATTGCTGAAAGTTGATCCAGAATACCGTGGTTCATTGAAAAAAGCTGGATTCCTGACTCGTGACCCACGCATGAAGGAACGTAAGAAATACGGCCTGAAAGCAGCACGTCGTGCTCCCCAGTTCTCGAAACGTTAAGATCCACTATATTCACGAATTCAACCCTTGGCCTTCATTGGTCAAGGGTTTTATTTATTTTGTCAAGTCTGCCGAGATTGAAATGGATTGACTTCCTCTGTGAAAGTATTATACTATTCCATATAAGATTAGTTGGAATTATACTATTTAATTATGTGTATGAGGATGGGGGACAATATAATGAATTTGCTTGACAAAGAAAACCTGATAAAGATTAAAGCGGAGGAATTAGAAAATGCTGCACCGGAGGAAATTATTCGCTGGGCAGTTGAAACATTTCCTAATATAACATTTGCCTGCAGCTTCGGTGCTGAAGATGTAGTATTGGTTGATATGCTTCACAAAGTCAGTCCGTCTACTGATGTATTTTATTTGGATACGGACTTCCACTTTAAAGAGACCTATGAAACAAGAGATATGATGTCTGAGAAATATGGTTTGGAATTTGTGCGGGTGTCACCGCAAATCACTCCGCAGGAACAAGCACTTCAATACGGTGATGCGTTATGGACAGTGGACCCTAACCAATGCTGTGGCATTCGTAAAGTAGAGCCACTTACGCGTATTTTGTCTCAATACGATGCTTGGATTACCGGAATTCGTCGTGATCAGGCACCTACCCGTGCCAACTCGAAAAAGGTAGAGTATGATAATAAATTTGGTCTGGTTAAGTTTAATCCGATCGCGCATTGGACAACAGAAGATGTTTGGAACTATATCCGCGAGAATGATGTTATATATAATCCGCTACATGATCGTAACTTCCCAAGTATCGGCTGCGAACAATGTACACGTGCGGTTATGCCTGGCGAAGATCCACGTGCCGGACGTTGGGCGGGATCGGAAAAAACGGAGTGCGGACTGCACAAATAAAGTGTAATACTGCGACTACACAGAAGGAGAGAATAGAAATGACGTCAATACTCCCACATGGAGGTACATTGGTTAATCGCGTATTAGGTGGGGAAGAGCGGGAACAATTGTTGCTGGACTCCAAGAATAATAAGTCATTAGCTATTAATACTTGGATATTATCTGACTTAGATCTTATTGCGGTTGGGGCATTTTCTCCACTTAGCGGTTTCTTGAATGAAAAAGACTATCACTCTGTGGTCAAGGATATGCGCTTATCTGATGGCACAGTCTGGAGTATACCTATTACACTTGCCGTGGAAGATGAAATTGTGTCGGGTCTTGCCGTTGGTGATAGAGTATCATTGATTGGCGAAGAAGATGGTGTCGTGTACGGACTACTGGATATTGAGAGTATCTATACTGTTGATCAAACACTGGAAGCACAGAATGTATTCGGAACTACTGATCCTGAGCACCCTGGGGTAAGTAAACTTCTGGCGCGCCCTACAACATATGTTGGGGGTCCTATAACAGTACTTAATCGTCCCCAGCCTGAGAAGTTTGGAGAATTTTACTTTGATCCTTCCGAGACACGCAAGATCTTTGCTGATAAGGGGTGGAGAACGGTTGTAGGCTTTCAGACGCGTAATCCTGTCCATCGGGCTCATGAATATATTCAGAAGTGTGCTATGGAGGTTGTAGACGCTCTTTTTCTGAATCCCTTAGTAGGTGAGACCAAGTCGGATGATGTTCCAGCCAATGTACGCATGAAGAGCTATCTTGCTCTATTAGAGAACTACTATCCAGAAGACCGGGCGTTTCTGGGAGTTTTTCCGGCTGCAATGAGATATGCTGGACCTAGAGAAGCGATATTCCATGCCATGGTCCGTAAAAATTACGGTTGTACCCACTTTATTGTAGGGCGTGATCATGCAGGTGTGGGTGATTATTATGGCACCTATGAGGCGCAAGAGATTTTCAGCAATTTTACTGCAGAGGAAATTGGCATTACTCCATTATTTTTTGAACATAGCTTCTTCTGTAAGAAATGTGGGAATATGGCTTCCAGCAAAACATGCCCTCACCCAAGCGAACATCATATGGCATTGTCCGGTACAAAAGTTCGGGCCTTGCTGCGTGACGGAAAATGTCCGCCTCCAGAATTTACGCGTCCTGAAGTTGCTCAAATTCTGATTGAAGGAATGTCGCAGGAAGTAACCGCCTAAGATAAGATCTTGTACTATTTGACCCTCTTGTCCCATATAGATGAGTAGAATCTATCGGGACGAGGGGGTCTTTGTTATGTCTGGCCGTAAGCAGAGTGAAGTCTCGGTCTGGATCTCATGGAGCAGCATCAAAAAGGGAATTCTGGGCATTGCGTTACTGGCATTAATGATCGGTGTTATAGCGTATGATATGCCTACTGCTAAAACGTTGAACTACTGGAGTCTACCCCTGTCCGGTCAAATCATCGCTATTGATGCCGGTCACGGAGGACCCGATGGGGGAGCGGTCAGCCGTGAGGGCTTAATAGAGAAGGATATTAATCTGGCAGTATCTCTTTATCTGCGCGATTATTTACAGCAGGCGGGGGCAATTGTAGTCATGACTCGTGAAGCTGATAATGATCTGGCTCAGGCCGACACAAAGGGTTACTCCAAACGTAAGACAGAGGATCTGAAGCAGAGGGTTAGAAGCATTGAAGAGAAAGGTGCCGACTTATTTGTGAGCGTGCATATGAACAGCGTTCCCTCCAATCGCTGGAGTGGGGCGCAGACCTTTTATTATCCGAATAACGAACATAATAAAGCGCTGGCAGGATATGTGCAGGGAGAGCTAAAGACCACATTGGAGAATACAGACCGTGTCGCCAAGACGGTAAATACAGTATATCTGCTAAAGGCACTGAAAATGCCTGCTGTACTAGTAGAAGTAGGGTTTCTATCGCATCCCCAGGAATCGCTTCTACTGGGAGATGACGTTTATCAGCGCAAGGTTGCGACAAGTATTTACCGTGGCATTCTTAGATATGCCTCAGAGTAGTGGACGCAGGACTATTCATCCGCAGAAAGGGAATGCTATAATAGACGGAAATACCGGAGGTTTGCCCGTCCGGAACGGAAAAAGAGGTGCTTTCCATGCTGACCAGGGAACAAATTCAGAACTTATTGCAGTCGATCACAGACCCGGAATCGGGAAAAAGCCTAGTTGAGTTACAACTGATTCGTGACATTATGATTAAAGAAGATCGTATATCATTGTCTATAGTTTGTCTTGATACGGATGAGCAGCAACGCATGGATCTGGAGCAACGAGTGCGTGAACTTCTAGAGAAGGGTGGAGCCGGAAATGTACACATCCGGTTGCGCGATGCAACGGAGCATGAACGTTCTCTTATACGCGGAGAGGGCGCTCGGGATGAGCAGCAAGCAGAACAAGGGTCGAAGCTTAAAGGACACGCAGCGGGCCTTGAGGGCATTGATTTGATCAATGGGAGCTCTGGGGTCAACTTCATTGCTGTGGCCAGTGGTAAGGGTGGAGTTGGGAAGTCGACGGTCACCGTTAATCTGGCGGTAGCTCTTGCTAGAAAAGGTAAAAAAGTTGGACTAATTGATGCAGATATTTATGGTTTCAGCATACCCGATATGATGGGGATCGAGGAAGGACCGATTGTGGAAGAAGGAACAATAATCCCTGTAGAACGTTTCGGGGTGAAGGTCATGTCCATGGGTTTCTTTATTCGTGAAAATAGTCCTGTCATTTGGCGTGGTCCAATGCTTGGCAAAATGCTGCGACAATTTTTCAGTGATGTAGGCTGGGGAGAACTTGATTATATGCTGCTGGACCTACCACCTGGTACAGGTGACGTGGCCCTGGATTTGCATCAGATGTTGCCGCATAGTAAAGAAATCATCGTCACGACACCTCATGCTACCGCAGCTTTTGTAGCTGCCAGAGCGGGTTCTATGGCTCTGCAGACAGACCATGAGATTATAGGGGTCATTGAGAATATGGCCTATTACGAATGTTCTGCATGCGGTAAAAAGGACTATATATTTGGCCGTGGAGGCGGAGCAAGGTTGGCGGAAACGCTTCATACGGAATTGTTAGCTCAGATTCCCCTTGGAGCACCGGATAATCATATTTCCGAAGCGGATTTTTCACCTTCAGTATACAAAGCGGAAACGCCAACAGCACTTTTGTTTGCTGAAATCGCTGATAAGCTGATTACTAAATACGAGCAGAACTAAAAAAATCTAGTAAAGAGGCCATCCTGCACCTGTTAGTGGGATAAGGCCTCTTTTGTTTATAAAAGGATGTATTATATTAAGAACCGGAGTCGTCTTCACCGCCACTGCCTTCTTGTTTCTGACTATCTCCGCCGCTACCCTGATCCTTCCCCCCTGTCTTCTGAACTTTGGGCTGAAGTTCCTCCTGCACAACCGTTTTTAGCAAGTCCAATACCTCCATGCGGAATAAGGGATTTTGCATGGCTTCTTGCATTATGGTCATTGTCTGTTTTCGATAGTCTGATGATTTAGTAAGATCTAGGAACATTTTCATCATTTCTGGTGATTTCATAATTTCTTCAACTGATTTTTGGTAAGAAGGATCTTTGATTAATTGAAGGTGGAGCTCCTTACTCTGCGAATTGATCGCTTTAGCGAAATCTCCTGCAAATTTAGGGTCTGTCATTATCTTTTCGATTTCTTTCTGATATTCCGGAGCGGTGAGCGTATCCTTGACCGCCACTTTTATTTGTTCAGTGGTCTGGAGCGGCATCATTTTCATGCTAATACCACTGCTGCTAACGCCGCCTTCAGAGCTGGGAGTTGATAATGCTTCTTCTACAGCTTTCTTTCCTTCTTCACTTTTCAATATATCTACAACCATGGTCTTCATTTCCTTATATCCACCTTGCCCGGAAGAAGAACTGCTCTGTTCGCCACCGCAGGCCGTTAAGGCTAAAACAAAGCTTAATGCTAATCCGCCTGACCTCAAAACCCTCCATTTCATTGGCACTGCCCTCCTTTTATGATTCCTGCTATGTAGTATGCCGCTTAAGAATACATTTATGTTGCTGCAGAATGGTTTTTTGCCGGTAACCTTGGTAAAATAAATCTGACACGGGGGTGGATGAGCTGAGTATAAGAAAATGGTTTTATTTATTTTGGACCACGCTTTTGATCGGTGCAGGAGGTGCGGTTATTGCCGGGCTTGCGCTACAAACGGTGAATGGACGAATCGATTTCAAAAGCGTTGCTGATTTTTGGCTGTATCCACTTATTTTATTTGGTTACGGTGTACTCGTTAGCGTTTATGCTCAACTTGGATTTTTCGCCTATCTGATTCTGAATTATATGGGGATTGGAGTGTTTCCGCGAAAGATTTGGCAGTACATTCAACTGGTGCTCGCCGTGCTCGCTTTGCTTGAATTAATTTTTTTGCGCACTTTTGTGGGAGGAGACAGAGATGTCATATCCGATCTAGTCTTGGGGATTTCCATCTTGCTTACCGCTCTAATTGTGACCTATTTTAAAGTGAAAAGTACGAATGCGTCTGCCTGGATTCCTACCTTTTTCTTTATGTCAGCAATCTCAATTGTCGAGATCATCGGCGTGCTTCGTATTGGCGTAGATAGTGCCACCGTATTTATTGTTGTTCCACTCGTTGCTTGCAATGCATTCCAAATTTTGATGCTGCACCGTGTTTTGAAGCCGGCAGCCGGCTGAGAGAAGGGACCAGCAACAGAAATAAACCCCGGTCATCTGATAAATTCAGAAATGAACGGGGTTATTTATTAGGTATGGACTGCCGAAAAAAGATTAAAATCCGTCAAAGGAGGTTAATCCTAAGAGCAGCATACATATTATGGACCTATAAGAAGCCAATATTTTAGGAGGAGAATATATGAACATCAAGCGTTATATGATAAAAGACACAAATGAAACTGAACTCAAGCATCTAGATCCGGATGAAAAAGGTGAATTTAAATCCAAAGAAGAAGCCAATGCAAAAATGGAGCAGCTTAAGGAGCGGCTTATCGAGCTACAGGATATTTTGTTTGCCCAGAAAAAGCACTCACTGCTTGTTATCCTTCAAGGGATGGACTCGAGTGGTAAAGATGGTACGGTTAAACATATATTTTCAGGTATTAATCCACAAGGATTCATGGTCACCAGCTTTAAGAAACCGTCTCTTGAGGAGGAAGCTCACGAATTTTTGTGGAGAGTTCACCAGAAGACACCACCTAAGGGTTATATCGCCGCATTCAACCGTTCCCACTATGAAGATGTATTGGTACCTCGCGTGCATGGTGGCCTGAAAAAGGACGATATGAAGCGCCGCTTTCGATATATCCGCCAGTTTGAGGAAATGATGGTAGAAGAGGGCACCACGATCATTAAGCTCTTCTTGCATATCTCCAAGGAGAAGCAACTCAAGAAAATCCAGGAGCGCTTGGAAGATCCTAAGAAGCATTGGAAATTTGATGCCAGTGATCTTCAGGAGCGGGAATATTGGGACCAATATCAAGAAGCCTATGAAGATGTTTTTAAGGAAACTAGCTTTGAAAAAGCGCCCTGGTACTGGATCCCTGCCAATCACCAGTGGTACCGCAACTATTTGGCTCTAGCCATTGTTG
Source organism: Paenibacillus monticola (assembly GCF_009664975.1). Lineage (GTDB taxonomy): Bacteria > Bacillota > Bacilli > Paenibacillales > Paenibacillaceae > Paenibacillus_AQ > Paenibacillus_AQ monticola. Next base: position 2,437 of record NZ_WJXB01000020.1, on the reverse strand, counting down.
TAAAGACATTGGAGGGTCTAGATCTGAGTTATCCGAAGCTGGATACCCCCACACCCGACATTTCGGAGCTCATTACTCCACGCCATTAATACTTTCAATAGCCTATAAAGCTTGTATGTTTGCGGTACCGGAGACTGAAGGGGCCATTACAATCCGGCCGCATCCTCTAAGCTGTCGTTCAGCCATGCAGAATCACGGACTTCCTTGCCGTCGGCACTGCTTTGGCTGAGCAATTCGGATACCGTTACAAATTCATAACCCTGCTTGCGAAGCTCATCAATGATGAGTGGAAGTGCCTCATGAGTCTGTTTACAGGAATCGCTGGCATGCAGAAGGACAATGTCTCCGGGGTGAGCTTTGGTCGTAACCCGTTTCACAATATTATCAACCCCAATATTTTTCCAGTCCAAGGAATCCGTATCCCACTGAATAACCTTATATCCGAGATCATTGGCAATTTGGAGCACTCTTTTGTCAAAATCGCCATTAGGCATACGAATTAAATTCGGCGCTTTCCCGGTTAATTCGGTTAGTACGGTGTGTGCGGTTGTAATTTGGGTACGGATTTCCTCATTGCTGAGTGTGCTGTAATTGACATGCTTATGACCATGGCTACCGATTTCAAAGCCTGCATTTTTAATGTTTGTTACTATTTCTGGATGGGTTTTGCTCCAGGGTGAAGAGAGGAAGAAGGTGGCTTTATCCACTTTTTTGTCTTCAAGTACCTTTAGAATCGGTTCTGGCCGTTTTTCTCCCCAGCTAATATCGAATGTCAGGGCAATAAGCTTCTTCTCCGTCGGCACACTGTAAATCGCAGAAGGGGCGGCTTCAGAAAATACAGTAATGTTCCCCCTCTCGACATAGACAACTCCGGCGGCCAGAAGCGCAGCGGCAAAGATATAGATAAACCGTTTTATTTTTTTGCCACTGAATACATAAAAAGAATTCATAAATGAATGTGCTCCTCTCCCATGCTAATGCTTGTTTGTTCTAAATGTATGCTCGTACCGGCCGCTTATGACCCAAGATTAAGATAAGGCAGATATCAATATCGGGAGGTATATATGTTATCGTTCTTCACTTTTATTAAGGATCTATCAACAATTCGCAAGGCGCTGCTAATCTCACTTATTCTGTTTGCAGGAGGGGGAGTCATCGGTTGGATTGGAACGAATTCTCTGGAAAAATTGCTTGTGCAACAACTTCAGGGGCTAAGCAAAATAAGCGGTGACCTCAGAGAGTCGGCCCATCCACAATGGAGCTTCTTTGTATTTATATTTATGAACAACAGTATCAAAGGCGTACTCATTCTCTTTTTAGGGGCGTTGTTTGGGATACTGCCTGCTATATTTTTATTGATAAATGGAGCGGTTATCGGATATTTGATTCATTATTCAGCCTTACAAGGACAGGATTTGTTTGCTTTGATAGTAAAAGGGCTGCTACCACACGGAATTATTGAGATCCCGGCTATCATTATAGCTTGTGCCTTTGGACTGAAGTTCGGCAGTAATGTTGCTTCAAGCCTATTTAGCTCGGCAGCCCGAAAGAAGGCAAGAGGAACCGATTGGTCTCTCTTTATGCGCCAGACTCTCACTGCATCTATTTGGATTGTTCTGCTGCTATTTATTGCTGCCATTATCGAAAGCACAATTACATTTTCTCTTTTATCATAAAATTTGGGGGAATTGAGCATAACATTAAAGTCGTGGTTATAGAGGCGATCCTTCGGTTAATTTATTTAGACAGAGCAAACGCAGCTTTCCCCATTTGGACTAACTTCTTTTGCACAAGAATCAGTAGTTGGAGCATTAGATCATTTTAATTTGATGAAGGAGGCCAAGCATATGCTGGGAATGTTGTTTAATGATAAGGAATGTAAAGAACTAGACTATGTTTTGCGTAAAGAGCTTGATGAAATGCTGTTAGACTTGAGTGATCAACGCTTGGACCAAAATATTAGACATGCTATCGCCAACAGATATAAAACCGTATTTCGTATGTATGCACGCTTCGCTCCCCAGAAAGAGCTTTCCAAGTATGCATGGGGAGGGCGTACCTCTCAGATCAAGCATTAATGCCACGGTAATAGGCCAAGGTCTTATGAGATTTACAATTACTTAACAAAATAGGTTGACTAAAAAGGTGGCGTCGTGATACATTATATCTCGCGCCCCTTTTCGTTGTATGAAAGTCGGATGCGAGCAAGAAGTTTTAATGAAATATTGTTCGAAAAAAAAGCTTGCCAAATTATGATATGCTATGATATATTATAAAGGTCGCCGCTGAGACGCGGTGCAGAGCTAAAATGAGAACTTGATCTTTGAAAACTGAACAACGAGTGAGTGGGATTTTACGAAAGTAAAATCCAAAAGAAGATGAGTTTCACGGCATTTATGCTGAGTGAACTTGTCGGTTAGAGAATGTAAATTCTCGT
>NZ_WJXB01000019.1 GCF_009664975.1 Paenibacillus monticola | reverse complement strand
GAAATCGCCAATCAAGTCGGTAAGAAACTATCCGCTATGATTAAAAGTCAACTCCAGCACTGGATCTCTGCTTTGCCCAGCTACATCAAGGCTTATCTGCCGATTTCATGCTGCGAAAGTTGAGTTAATAGTAATCTGTTGATTCGTCCAATAGCCAATTAAAATCCACAATAAATTTCCACCTCAGTTGGAATGTATCAGCCGATGGCTTTGTCTTTCCTTGCTCGATCTCACTCAATCTCCCTTGTGATATCCCTATTACATCAGCCAAAGCAACTTAATTCAGTTTCTTTCTTTTTCCATCGAATCTCTTTTACCTTTTCACTAATATAATTATTTTACCCCATTCATAAAAAAATAGAACCATCCTAATTATGGTATTAGGACAGCTCTTAATGACTTACATTCTTTTAGCGGTTCCATATTTTTTTTACTGGTCTTATTAATTCTTCATAATCATTCAAAAAATAGAGTTTCATTTAAAAATCCCCTTCTTTACCACTTCTACTAAACATCTCAAGTCGTGCTACTGAAATGCCTCATCGAATTCACTTCTAACTCCGGCCGAACCGAGGGCCAAATGGCCCGATGCGTGAATATATTGTTATCCGATGCAATCTCTTCTCTGATTACCATTCAAATTAGTTAAGCTTTAGTTCTTTCATTTTAAGTAATCTTAGTTCCTCTAATTCTTCTTCAGTTGAACATTCACTATTGTTAAGAGCTAATACAAGAGTTCTGCAACTTGTACTTCACGTACTTCATACGTTTGTGATTGTTCTGATAGCAATCTGGTTGCAATAGAAATCATATAGCCTGTCATGGGCTCAAATGTATAGTAGTGTAATTCGTGGTCACGTACTTGTTCTTCGTCGAACGGGATTGTGAACGAGAGTGGTGGCAGGGAGAAGCCTTTCCCGACTGCCTTCATAACCGCTTCTTTACGAGTCCAAACCATGTAGAAAGCGTGTAATTTTGCATTCATGTCACGTTGAGCATTCACCCAGTCGATTTCCTCCGAAACATAAACGTGATCCATTACTTCGAAGGGGGCGACAAGAGTCTTCTCTACGTCAATCCCCATCTCGCTATCCGCGGATACAGCACATACGACCATCTCATTGGTATGTGAGATATTAAAGTAAGGTGGTTCTGACTGATTTTCCAGAAATAATTTGCCGTACTCGTTTTTGGTGAAGGATATATCACTAGGTTGCACATTTAATAAATGGCCCAAAGCCATTTTTGCTAGACATCTCCCGACCCAAAATTCAATCTTTTTAAAGTCAACTTTATAATTAGCATAAGTGACACGCTCTTCGAAATCCAATAAGTCCAAGCGATCTTGGAGCTGTCTCGACGTCAGACCCGATGGGGTTTTTACCCAATAGATAAACATCTTCGTTCCGACTTTAACCATCCCCCTACCAAAACCTAAGACTCACATTAAAAGACTTACCGTTGCAGACTGGACATGTTTACTGGCTCTTCGCTATACTGCGTGGTTAGAGGTACGTTTGATAGAGTAATAGAGTGATTTGACATGGAGCCTCTGCGGGCATGAGTACTCGCGAAAGCCGCGAAGCACAAGGACTTCGCGATGCTAACCAGCATACCATGCCCGCCTCTCCATATAAAATCGCTATCTATATTACCCACCTCGTATAGCAAGGAGGCGTTTTACTGATGTCGTTGGTAACGAGTCTAAGGTAACAGGTCTAGTGTTTGCTTAGCACTGTCAGGCACATTGTCAATCATCAGCTCGAGCCAGTTCCTGACGACGTCCGCGATCACCGACTGCCCAAAATCGCTATTCGTTAACATAACCAGTGCTTTTTGGCGCTTCGGGACAAAACCAATCCATGTCCTAAACCCTCGATTGTGTCCACTATGCCAAATGAGACGGGTGCTATTTGGCAACGTCAGGATGTGGTATCCAAGTCCGTAGGGAATTGGACGTTCTACACGATTGTGCATCAGAGCCACCATATCTGGCTGCAGCACCCCCGCGCCACCGTTCAGATTCGCTTGTGCGAAACAGATTAGGTCGTCAAGCGTCGTATGCAATCCTGCTGCGGCCTGTTGCGCATGCCAGAGGACTGGCACTTGTTGCCCTAGATAGCTATGACCTGCTGCAACATCGTCCACCAACTCATCGTGACCCAAGCTGAATGAGCTGTTTATCATCCCGAGCGGTTCGAGAATCTCTTCATACATGTAGTCAGCAAAGCTTCTTCCCGAAACTTTCTCGATCAGTAATTGCAAGAGAGTGTAGCCAGCATTGGTGTACCAGAATTGTCCCACAGGATGTGCGGATCGAACATTGGATAATAAGTCACCGCTTCCTTCATGGGGGCGAATGCCGAGATCATGGACAGCTTCTAGCCCCCCTGTATGTGAGAGCAGATGCCGAACCGTGAGACCCTCGTAAACAGTATCCTCGAGATAAATACGACCCGTTTCCACGAGCTTCATCACACCCCACGCTGTCACTGGCTTGGACAAGGAAGCCGCTTGAAAAAGAGTTGTGGATCGCACCGATGCATTACCTTTTTTACAGAGTAAGCCGAAAGTGTGCCGTTCAACATCCATTTCTGTTTCCAGGGCGGCCATGGCAACCCCTGGCGTACCAGAGTCCTTAAGGGCATTCACGCATATTTGAGATAAAATGTTCATTTGAGGAGCTCCCGTTTTTGGTGGATCAATTTTTTGAATTCATTGTCGAGTTCGTTATAGGCAGGGGAGCCAATCGCGTGCTTGTTGAATTCGCCAAGCACATAAGTCAAGCGAGTTTCGATGACAAGCAGCTGTTCCTCCTCTGCTCGACTTTTTTTCGAGAGATCCTTCTCACCCGCGCCATTTCCTCCACTCAATCGGCGATTCATGTATTCGCTAAAGGTACCGAGTACCTTTTTGACCATTCCGTTTTCAAACACCAACAGTTGGTCGCATAACTTTTCCAACATATAGCGATCATGGGAAACGATCAACATCGTACCGTTGTAATCGGCGAGAGTATTCTCCAATTGTTCCCGGCTTTGCAGGTCAAGGTGATTGGTCGGCTCGTCGAGGATCAAGAAGTTGTGTTCCATTAAGATCATGCGGCCAATCTTAAAACGGGTGCGTTCCCCTAAACTCCACTTCTCGATCTTGCGCGAGAGCTTTGCCTCGTCAAATCCCATGTTGTTCATGAGGATGCGTGCCTTGGATTTAATATCGGCTCGGAAGTGAGAGATCAGATCCAAACCAGTCGAATCTTCCGTTAAGTCACTTACATCCTGCGAGAGATAGACAATCTCAGCCGTCGGGCTGATCCACAATGCCCCTTCCGTCCAGAGCTCTTGGTCGAGCAACATCCGGATCAGGGTGGTTTTTCCACAGCCATTCGGACCGATCAATCCGATGCGATTTCCGCGTTGGATGGTAAACTCCGTGTTCCGGAACAGCCAGTGTTCCCCGTACTTTTTGCCGAGTCCCGTCGCTTCAACGAGACGCTTGCCTCGCTTGGAAGCACTGCCAAAATCGAATGAAACCTTTTGGTCTTGCTTTGGCTTTTCTATGCCCTCCGTTTCCATGCGTTCCAGACGGTTTATCTTGTTCTTCACCTGTTTGTCAAGTTTTTTGACCTTGGCACGCTCATGTTCACGCAAACCGATTTGGCGATTTTCGGAAAGAGTTCCTTGTTTACCCGCCATTCTGTGTCCAGCCGCCGTCCATGTCTTAAGTTGAGCTATTTCCGCTTGGACTTTTCCAATTTGTTTCTTTTGTGTCTGATAGAGGTGCAATTGAGATTCGTACTGACGCTCCTTCTCCTCTCGATAGAAGGTATAGTTGCCCGCATACAACTTGAGTTTACCGTCATCGAGTTCGATAATCTTATTAACCGTTTTATCAAGGAAGTAACGGTCGTGCGAGATTACCAAGATTGAGCCCGAGAAATCTTCCATCTCTTTCGTCAGCCACTCGACCCCTTGAAAATCAAGATGGTTGGTCGGCTCGTCTAGAATTAGGATATCTGGTTGACTAATCCATATGTTTGCGAGAGCCAGTTTGGTCCGCTCTCCACCACTCAAGCAGTCAAAACGGTCCTCCTGCCATTCCTTTACTTTATTGAGACCGATAGAGCTTGTCACTTCAAGGAACTCATCTTCCTGTTCAGCCTTATAGCAGTCGAGCAACATCGACTGAAAACTATTTGCCGTATAGGAGCAAGATTGTAGCAGGTAACCAATTTTGAGATTTTGTTTCATTTGCATAATGCTGCCTTCGTCTGACTGAATATTACCGAACAGGATGTTGGCAAGTGTAGTCTTACCTGCCCCGTTAACCCCAACTAATCCAATGCGGTCTCGTGCTCCTATCTCCAAGGATACATCCGATAGAATCGTACGCTCTCCGAAACGTTTACAAAGGTTATGAACCCTAAGGATTGTCAATGGTACCACCCTTTCCATAACAGTGGCATAGGGTGTTACAGAAAAGTTCCGCACACCAATACCGTCATACTCTTTAATTGCATTGATGACGCAGAACTGCCCACGCCAGTCTTCATATCATTGATTTCGAGACCCTGGCAAGGAAAGCAATTCTTTGTCTTCCATAAATGCCTTTGTCCATTTTCCCGTACCCCGAGTAGTGATTTTCGGCAACTTCATCGCAGGACGTGAAAATGTTCTAAGTGATGTCTTGATTGCACAAGATCTCAAAGCTCAGCGAGATCAAATATTGATCGTAATCTTGCCACTTATCGGTTGGCAACATGTCGCCGTACTGGATGTGATCTCCTGTCTTTAATACGCGGTACATACTATCATAAAACTTATGAATGTCGGGGTGCCGAGATTCCAGTTGAACACCAAATTTGAATGTTTCGCCTTCGAACGGAAGGTTCTCCGCATCGCCGACGAAGAAGAACATGTTGCTGCCTTTATGACGAACAGGTCTAAATGTACAGATCCTTCGATGAGGCTGAGGCCTGCGTAGAAATGCGGCTTTGTAATATTTTTCAACACCAACCGAGTTGCTACCGCGTCCACAACCAACGTTAAAAACTTCCTTATCCTTAATATCGACTTGTCCCGCGATTTCAAACAGGAGCCTCAGCGGTTTTATTCAACATGAAACCGTCTACTTCGAAATTAAGCGAATTGCTCATATTCTATCACTTTGTAATTCAATCAGGAATGTAAGAAAGCCGGTCAAGTTGCTGGCTTCAATCGACCCAGCAACTATTGTGAATTGCTTATTAATGCTTACTTATCATCATGACGAACTTCATCGAGAATGATTGCTACTTAGATGCGTTAATATTTGAGACCGCATGGCTCACTGGTCAGGTTGTTTCCTTCAGTCGTAAGCTTTGTTGGGAATTTTTACAAACCCAGGTGGAGGCAATTCATTTTCAGCAATGTTCGTTCCTCGTTTCCTAGTCGCGTTTATTCAATGCGTTTTTCTATATAATTCACAACATCTTGCAACGTTTTGAAGACTTGATAGTTCAAGTCCTCATCTTCGAATTCGAAATCGAATTTTTTTTCAATCGCGACGATCAACTTGATGAAGCTCATGGAGTTTAGACCAATGGTGGACAGGGAATCTTCGAGTTGAAGTTGATCGATTTGCTCACCTAACTCCAGTTCACGTTTCAAAATATCTTTTAGTTGATCTGCGATAGCGATTGCGTTTGCCATAATGAATACCTCCTATAAAAGTTACAATATTCACGTCTAAACGAATGTATTAATTGTATGAGTCTACCGGATAATGTAATAGGATAAAAAAAGGAAGGATTCATTATAGAACACTCTTTTTTAATCAAACAAAATATCCAGTTCATCGTCACTTAATAAAATTGTATTAATGCTGCTCGCATCAAACGTCGTTCCTTCTTGTCTGCAACAGAAGCAGATGACCTCACGTAACTGATCGGCAAAGCGATCCATGAACGATTCAATCGTCGTTTGATGGTAGCGTTGACGGCTGTAAGTACCGGTAACTGTTAATCTCTTATCCTTAACATACGCAAGCAGGTCCAGTAACGCAGTTGCATGATTGATTGGGCATATGTCCGCACCATGCTCTTCGCTTGCGAATGTAAATGGTAGACCACGCAGTTGATTGTCGATCTCGCCCAGATAATTGAAGCGGACTCCACGTTGTAACCGAACCGGCAATCGTTTCGCCATATAGACTAGTGCCCCGTATCCCGCTCCCTTCAGCGGAATGTTACGCAACTCGGTTTTGACGGTACGGAGCTGTTGTCCCCAATCACTTGAGTGCACTGGAATGGCCACAGGGAACATGGTCGTGAACCAGCCTACTGTTCGAGCCACATCTAGCCCTTCGATAACTGAGTCACGGCCATGCCCTTCCAGTTCAAGACGAACAAGATTTCGATTGCTGTGTGTGTGAATCGCTCGCACGAGCGCGGCGACCAGCAGATCCTGTGCCTGTGTTTGGAATCCTTTGTGAGTCTGGACCATCAAAGCCTCTGTCTCCTCAGCAGTAAAGGTGCGGGTGATCCTCTCGCAATCCGCCAATGAATTTCCCCCGTCCATTTCTGGAGAGAAATCGAAGTCTTCTTCGGCTTCCTCTTTTTGGATCCACATCTCTTCTTCTTCGCGTGCTGTTGTTTCGCTGTATGTCATCAACGCTTCGACCCAATGCTGCATCGAGTGTGTTTTCATTGGCAGGCGGCTGTTCCCCTCTAACAATGCCGCGAGGTCCTCCAGCAAAATTTGCCATGAGACGGAATCCACAACAAGATGATGCGCCGTAAGAAGTAAGCGTTGCCCTTGAGAGCCAAGATCGAGTAAAGCGGCGCGCAAGAGCGGCCCTTCCGTCAAACGGATCGAAGCTTTACATGCCTGTGCAACTTCACGGAGTTTGTCGTGAAGCTCCACGGGCCTGAGAGCGGACAGATCGTGGGTTTCCAGAAACGATTCCGGCACTCGTTCCAGATATGTTAGCGCTTGTCTTTCCTCGTCGTAGTACAAACGCAGCGAATCGTGATGTTGGATCAGTAGTTTAATTGACTGTCGGAGTTGTTCCGACGTCAAATGGCGTTTTAGTTTCAATAAGACCGATTGATTCCAGTGATGCGGGTTTGCGAATTTTTGCGAGAAGAACCAAGACATAATAGGCGTCGGAGTCAGGGTGCCGCTTGCAGGCGTTTGCGGATACTTCGCATGTGAACTGGATGTAGCTATAATGGCCAGTTCACGGATCACAGGATACGCGAGAACCTCCTTTGTTAGTATCTGGATGTTCGCTTGTCGGAGTTTATTGACGACTTGAATCGCCTTGACAGAATCTCCACCTAACTGATAAAAGTTATCGGTCGCCGTCACTGATTCAATCCTTAAGACGTCACGTACCGCTTGAACCAGGAGCGCCTCGACTGTCTCGTCCAGTAGTGCGGACAGCTCATCGATGATGGCCGTTTCGATTGGATCAGGCAATGCAACTCGGTCGATCTTACCATTCGCGGTCAGTGGCAGTTGCTCGAGAAGCACGAAGTACGTCGGCACCATATAACTAGGCAGAGCCTCCATTATATGTTGGCGTAACTCAAATGCACTAACGACCTCCTTGCCGGAAACCAAATACGCTACTAGATGCTTCGCCCCGTTTACATCGGTGTAATCCATAACAACGGCATCCGACACGGACCTGTGCTGCAGCAAACAGTTCTCAATCTCCCCCAGTTCGATGCGGTGGCCTCGAATTTTCACTTGATGATCCAGTCGCCCCAGATAGGTGATCTGACCAGACTTCGTACGAATCGCGAGATCTCCCGTCTTGTAGATACGATTACCCAACAAAAATGGATTAGAAAGAAACCTTTCCGCTGTCAGTTCCGGTCGGTTCAGATAACCGCGTGCCACACCATAGCCGGAAATGTACAGTTCTCCCGCCGCACCCGTCGGAACTGGTTGTCCATCGCGATCTAGCAAATAGATCTGCGTATTCGAGATCGGTTGACCTATTGGCACCGAAGTCCCTGTGTCCAAAGTGGGTTCGTAACGATGAATCATGCAACCAACAACCGTTTCTGTCGGACCGTATTCATTGAAGACCGTTACGTTCCCGCCAGAATTCTCGACAATCTTACGAGCTACTTCCGTTTTCAAGTCCTCCCCACCAATAATCCATCGGCGAACCGAATCTTGAAGGGAGTCCCGCTCCTTAAGCAAAGCGAGATGTGCAGGTGTGGTTTTGACCACGGTTACCCGCTTCTCTTGCAAAATACGATCAAGAATGAATTCCCCATCGTTTTCGGCATAAATCACCACTTCACGACCTGCAACAAGTGGTGAAAAAATCGACGTCACGGTCAAGTCAAACGACAAAGACGAGTACAAGGCGATCACATCATCTTCGTCTGGTAAATATGTTGCTTGCGCCCACCAGATGTAGTTTACAAGTCCTCGATGCTCTATCACTGCTCCCTTCGGTTGACCTGTTGATCCAGAGGTATAGATGACATAGGCCGTATCAGAAAGTACATTCACCAACTCTAGATTGGTCATATCCTTCGCAAGAGATGCATTCAGGTCAAGAAGTTGTCCCGTATAGGAAATTCCAGATGCAAAAGGACGATCCGTAATAACAATCCGTACTCCGCTGTCATCCAAAATATGCTGGATACGGTTGACTGGATAGCTTGGGTCGATCGGCACATAGGCCCCGCCCGCTTTGAGAATCCCAAGTAACGCGACCAACATCTCAAGAGAATGCCCGAGATGTATGCCGACCAGGCTGTTGCGAGTCACCCCTTGTCTACGCAAATGATTCGCAAATCGATTTGCCTTCGCATTGAGTTCCGCATAGGTCAGTGAATGATCATGGAAAGAAACCGCCTTTTTGTTTGGTGTTCGTGCTGCTTGCTCTTCGATGAGCTGATGTACAGGACGTTTCGGATAATCGGCTTCCGTATCGTTGCGTTCATGTATTTCTTGGGAGTACTCCGAATCCGTGAGGAGAGATATGCTACCAATTGGAGCTTGGCCATTCTCCGTCACTACTTCAATCAAATGACAAAGCCGCTCATAGAGAACCTCGATGTCCCCATCGGCATACTCATCCGTTTTGTAGTCAAACTGTAACTCCAATTCCCCATGCCATTCCTTTATCACGACTTGCATCGGATAGAATTGATATCCACTGTAGTACTCGTCATGCATGAGTCCTCCTACCGAAAACTCATGATTCATAAGTGTGTTGTAGTAGTTAACCGAAAGCTGAAACAAACCCTCAGAACCCTGCTTCGATAACTCCAGGTCTTGAACAAGCAGATCATAGGGATAACGTTGATGATAATAGGAACGAGTGAGTTCAGCCCCTACTCGCTTCGTTAAGATTTCAAGGTTCTCTTCTGGATCGAGTTTTATTCGAATCGGCATGGTACTCGTAAACATGCCAAAGATATTCTTTTCTTTGACTCCGGCTCGGTTCACGACTGGCGTTCCGATGATCAGATCATCCTGTTGTGTGCTCTTATGCAAATAGAGGAATAGCAGAGAAACAAAAAACGTATTCAACGAAAATTTGTATTCTTCCGTCCAGTTCCGTACCCGTTCAGCCATCTCTCGACTCAAGTAAAATCGTTTTCGGCGCCCTGCGACAGAGAACGATTTTTTTTGCAATGAAGCCTCAGGGAGGTCAGTGAATATCTTTCGCCAGAACATGCGATCTTTCTCAAAACGATTGGATCGCAAATACTGTCGTTCTTTGGCAACGTAGTCAAGATAACTTGGCTTCTCTTCTACGCCAACTGGTTCACCGGCAGAAATCCGACTGTAAACGTTTGCGATCTGTTCGCTAAGCAAACGTATCGACCAACCGTCAGCAATCAGGTGATGAAACTTCAAATAATATGCGTGTTCCCCATCGCGAACGGTTACCAGAGCGAAATCAAATAACGAATATTCATAGAGTTGGAACGGCTTTAGCAACTCCTCCTGTACCCAAGCATCTGCCACGATGTGTGGGTCGGATGCATTGGAAAAATCGAAGTGTTGCAACGATTTTCTTGCATAAGGTTGTACGTACTGCTGTACTTCCTTCCCCTCCAGAGAGAGCTGAAGTCTTATTCCTTCGTTGTTCTCAATGAAGTGTTGAATGGCCTCCTCCAGCAAGTCCAGATTGACGCTTCCGTAAATGCGAATCAGTCCGCCGATAATGTTCAGAGAAGTGTTCGGATACAGGTTCTCCATGAACCAGATACGCTTCTGGGCATGAGTCAGCGGATAATAGATCTGTGTGTCACATACCATAAGGGCATGTCTCTCCCTTCGTCATCGTTAGGTCAAAGATTCAGCAAACTGTATGTTGTGTAAACGACTGTAGACACCTTCTTGCTTAAGCAGTTCGTGATGGGTGCCTTTTTCCACGATCTTGCCCTTCTCGAGGACAAAGATGACGTCGGCGTGCTCAATTGTCTTCAGACGGTGAGCAATGGCGACGGTGGTACGACCCTTCATCAGGGTCTGGAGAGCTTCTAGGACAAGTTGTTCCGAAGCGGTATCAAGCGCGGAGGTCGCCTCGTCAAGCAACAAGATCGGTGCATCGCGCAAAATGGCGCGGGCGATGGCGATACGCTGACGTTGTCCACCCGAGAGGCGAATGCCACGCTCTCCGACACGCGTCGCGTATCCCTGGGACATGTCCGAGATAAATTCGTGGGCATTCGCAAGTTTCACCGCACGCACAACATCGTCATGGGTGGCATCCGGACGCCCATGGGCAATATTTTCTTCGATCGTTCCTTCAAACAAGAATGCCTCCTGAGGTACGTACGCGATCTGGTCGCGCAACTCTTCTAACGTATACGCAGAGAGTGGACGTCCATTGATCGATAAGTTTCCGCCTGTTGGTTCATAGAACCCGAGCAACAACTTGATCACCGTCGATTTACCGCTTCCGGAAGGACCGACGAGGGCAGCCACTTGACCTGGGCGAATGTCGAATGAGAGCCCTTGCAATACTTTTTCTCGACCATCGTACGAGAAATCGAGCCCTCGCAACGAAATCGCTTCGTCTCCTTTACTACTGCCTGAAGTGTTGTAGTGGTCTGGCTCCGATTCTGCATTAAGGATATCGTAAATGCGCTTCGAACCAGCCAGCGAGCCTTGCAGGTTGGTGAAGAAGTTACCGAAGTTCAAGAAAAGGAATGCAACACCGTTTTGCAAGGTGACAATCCCCATAACCGTACCAAAGTCGATTTCCCCACTTGCAACCATGAAAGACCCGACGACGAAGACGCCGATCAAGCTGAAAATACTGAGCAGGTAGTTGATCCCCTTGAGTTGACTGTCCAATCGAATCCTCTCAATGTTATGGGCTACGATTGCTTCGTTCTTTTGTCCAAAACGCTCCAGCACGAAACCAGAAATCTTGAACACTTTCAACAGACGGAATCCACCTACCATATCCACCCAGTGCACAGTCATATCAGACATCGCTGTTTGCACTTTGTCACCGATTTCACGAAGCGGTCCTGCATATTTGGTGGTGAAATACGCCGAAGCCATCCCCAGTACAACCATCAGCATGGAGAGTCTCCAGTCGAGCACGAACATCGCGATTGTTGAACCTGTACCGTAAAAGATCGCTTCAACAAGCAGATACAGGTGGTAACGATAAGCTTGTTCTACACTGTTTACGTCGTTGGTAATGGCGGAGATGAGGTCTCCGCTGTGACGCTTCTCCAAGTACGAAACTGGTAGGTCCTGTATTTTTTTAAACAAACGAAGTTTCAAATGAGTCAGCGCACGATGAACAGCCAAGTCAAACAGGTACATGGCGATTGGACTGGTAATACACGCGAGCACCAAGACGACACAGGTGAGTACAATAGCCGAGGTGAGCAATTCTTGATCACCGCTAATTGCACCGTTCAATAATCGTTCATTTATAAAGGCCAAGAGAATCATATGTGCTGAGTAGATACCCGCAATCAGGCAAAGAGTGATTAAATAATTCCAGAGTTGACGTTGCATCAGCGACATCATACGGAAGAATTCTGGAAAGTTCCACTTTTTAAACATGTTGCATATCCTCCTCATTCTCCATGTGGTACTGGTGGTAAAGTCCGTCTAGCTCCATCAATTCTTGGTGTGTACCACGTTCAGCGATATGCCCTTGATCAAGCATCAGAATCTCGTCTGCCATCTTGATTGTGGAAAGGCGGTGGGCAATGACCATCGTTGCATGATCCTTCGAAAACACCTCAAGAGCTTGCTGAACTTGAGCTTCGGACTCGTTATCTAGTGCGGATGTCGCTTCGTCCAGCAAAAGGATTGGTGCTTTTTTCAAAGCAGCTCGCGCAATGGATATACGCTGTTTCTGACCACCTGAAAGCACCGTGCCGCGCTCGCCGACTTGAGTTTGAAACCCTTCTGGGAGCTCCTGAATAAAGGAGTAAGCTCCTGCGATTTTCGATGCCTCCACAATTTGATTAAAATCCGCTTCTATGTTACCCAAACGAATATTGTCCTCAATCGTGCCTGGGAACAAGAAGGTGTCTTGGGAAACAACAGCAAACTGGTCACGCAAAGCTTTCAGATTCCAATCTTTTAAATCGTGGCCATGAACGAGAATCGCACCCTTCTGCGGCTCATAGAAACTGAGCAACAAGTTCAGTATAGTAGACTTACCACTGCCAGACGAACCGACAAGGGCAATTGTTTTGCCTTTGGTCAATGTGAAAGAGACACCAGCGATGATATTCTTATCTTTTTCATAGCCGAACGTAACATCATCAATCACCACCAATGCATTTTCTACTGGGGTAAAGGCACGACCATTAGTTCGCTCAGTCGGTGCTTCCAGCATGTCGGTGATTCGTCCAACAGCTCCCGCGACTGAACGAGCGTTGGATACCAGGTCAGGAATTTGAACGGTTTGAATGACAAGCATACGCAACATTTGCAAGAAGGCTACCAATGCCCCGGCAGCTAACAAGCCACTAACAGCCAGATAACCGCCGTAAATAGTACACAGTACAACTGGCAATTCATACATCATAACGACTGACGGACGCATCAGCGATTCTTGCTTCGCAATCTTGAAGCCATGATGCATGGCTTTGTAATAGAAACCTTCCACTTTTGCATACATCGGTTTTTGTAAATTAAATGCCTTGGTGATCGCATTGCCCGCAATGCCTTCTTGGGCGACAGAGTTCGCTTCTGCGAGCGCCCCGTAGTAATTCGAGGATTGCTCTTGAATCGGCTTTGAGATCAGGTTAGCGATATACATCATGATCGGTGTTGCCGCAAAGCTCACCAAAGTCAATTTCCAGTTCAAGCTTCCTAAATAGATGAGGGCGGACACTACGATGATCGGCGCATAAATCAAATTGGTAGAATGTTGGGAAATAAACGATTGAATGGCGCTCACGTCATTGGTTACACGTGAGACGAGGTCACCTGAGCGTTCGTTTTCGACATCAGACACCGGAAGTTCGCTCAGTCGTACGGCGAGGGCGTTACGCATATCCCCCACTGCCTTTGTCCCAAATCGACCAGTCGCATAAGTGAGAAAATAATTGGCAACAAAACCTGCCACTACCATGACCGCAACAAGAACGACAATCATAGCCAGTTGTTGTGTTTCACTTGCCAGAGCATTGTCAATCATTTGCTTAATCAGATAGACACCAGTGAGGTCGCATATCGCTGCGATAACGGATGCGGTCAAGGCAGTGATCACCCAGCCCTTATAGGGACGGATGAATCGATATATGACACTGATCGTTTTCCGCAAGGTGGAACTCTTGCTGTTTTGAGTCATGATTTGGATTGACCCCTTTCAAATTTGTATTAAACGATCACGCTGACTAGAAAGTGCTGCATACGTTCTAGCAAGCTTAAAATCTGTTGTTCTTCGTATCTTGCTTCGTCATACGTGATTGTCAGAGTAAAACGCTCACCTGGCTGAGCATACATTCGCAATGGGACATTTAATTGTCCAACGGACACCAGATCAGCAAAAGCGAGATCTCCGCTCGACAACTCCTGTGAGATGTCCACAGGATAGTTCAGATAGACAAGCGTTCGCTCATAGACCGCTTGTTGCAGCAGGTTGTAAGGCACGCCTGTCCATTTAGCGATCTGATGCGGACTGACATATTCGTAATTCGTCATCTCTACCAGTTGTTCTTGCAAGCGTTTGAAATGTTGCGTCGTGCTGCCACCATCTCCGAGTCGGACACGCACAGGTAAGGAATTCGTAAACAATCCGACCATCGCATCAAGTCCTTCAAGATTGGCCGTACGTCCTGAGGTAATCAGACTGAGCAACACATCGTCAGTGCCAATCTGTTCCGCTTGGCAAAGTGCCCACGCTCCGATGGTAATCGTACTAAGGGTCAGCCCAAGTTCCTTTGCTCTAAGACTTATCTGACGCACCTCCTCTTCCGTGAGCGATAGTTCACGCTTTGCCGGACAGACAGTTTGCTGCATCTGGTGCTCTGCGGCAGTACATTCCTCGAGTGTCGGAGAGTATCCACTGAAAGATCGTTTCCAGTAGTCGCTCGCAAGCTCAGAATCTTGTTCATGAAGCCAACGGATATATGAAGAGAAAGGTGGTGCCGAAGGTAAGTGGAGCTGCTCTTCCCTACTATCCGCCTTTACCTTTGTTTGATAATAGTTGAGTACTTCTTTAAAGATTAATGAAGTAGACCACCCGTCAAAAAGTGAGTTTTGGTAACTCCAGACGAACCGATAAGTGCTGTTATCGACCTTTATCAGATGAGTCCGCATGAGTGGGAAATCACCCACTTTAAACCCTCTCTTACATTCCAAATCCACAAACTCCTCATAGGCCGAGGCTTGTTCTTCCTGCGTACGATCCGTCCAATCATATTCTGTCCAAGGCAGTTCCGCGTGTCCATACTCCAACTGAACAGGGTACTCAACACGGCGCCAGCGGAACGTCGTACGTAAAATGGAGTGACGGTTCATTACCCATTGCCAAGCCTCATGGAACTGTTCGATGCGTAGTGCTCCTTCGATCCGGCACGCGAACACACCAGTGTCCAAACCAGTACCTGCAGAAAACAGATTGTGCGTCAAGATCACTTGTTGCATCAGAGTCAATGGATAAATCCCTCGAATGTTGGTATCTCCACTAACCAGACGTTCAATCGTATTTATATCAAATGTGAGCAGCGATGTGTCGAGCTCGTTTTCCGCACACTTAGATTCCACGGTCGTTTCAATTGCACGACCCTCTTGCTGATAGTCTCCCGAGTTCTTTATACGATATGAGACACCAGCCAGAGATGGATATTCAAAGAAACCTGCAATAGGGAGTCGCACGCCGAACTCTTTTTGAATTTTCGAGATCATAATGATCGCCTTCAGTGAATCACCGCCAAGTTCCAGAAAATCATCCATTCTTCCGATCGGATCCAAGCCGAAGAATTGCTGCCAAATGTAAGACAATCGCTGCTCAACCTCATCCGCTGGTGCCACATACTCCGTGCTCAAGTCTGGGCGGACGTGCATATCTGCTGCAACCGTCACATCTTCTCGCAAGATATCGTCCGATAGTTCTCCCTTAGGCATTTGAAGCTGTGGCGTTTCAATGCTAACAGCGATCTGAGCGACCGTGGTCTCGAGCAGTTTCGCGAACGCCTTCTGAGCTTCTACGCGAGTAATGCCTCCCTCAAGTTCTGCACCGGTCAGTTGATGATGCAACTCTTCGACGTGTCGTGCAATCCCGACATCACGCCAGCGATCCCAGTTTACGGAGAGTGTCGTGCTATTTTCACGAGTAGACTTGTAGTTTGCAAAGGCGTCAAGGAAAGCGTTAGCACCGCTGTAGGCAACTTGTCCAAATCCACCCTGTATTGAAGCCATCGAGGAGCAGAGCAGGAAAAAGTCCAGTTCTATTCCACGCAACATTTCATTCAGTAAAAGGGTACCTCGGATTTTCGGAGCGAGAATGTTGTCGGTATTTCCAGCGTTCCTCCGTTGGATCATCGCACCATCAGCAAGACCGGCGGCATGAATGACACCATGCAAGGTCTTGAAGCGGGATAGGATTTGCTCGATTGCAGTTTGGAGTTGTGCTACGTCCGTTAGATCTACTTGCAGAACGAGCACCTCGTTCCCCTTCGCCTCCAATTGTCGCAAGAACTCTTGTTTTTCAACGCTTGGAGCCGAACGCCCCATCAAGACGAGTTTGACAGGAACAGCACTCGCCAATACTTCTGCAAAAGCTAAGCCCATGTCACCCAATCCACCGGTGATCAGGTAGACACCATTTTCTCGCACCGGTGACAAAGACGTTGGGCCTTTTTCCAACTGTATCTCTTCAAAAGTTTGTACCTGACGGTGTCCCCCGCGATAGGCAACGATTGGGTCCGTACCTTCAGACCTCACTTCATCGAGAAGTTGACAAATCTGCTTCGCTTCCTGCCCTTCGTTTTCAGGCACACGGAGATCGATGGATGTACAGGTTATATTCGGGTATTCAAGTGGAATTACCTTGACGGGACCCAGCAAAGCTGCTTTTTCCGGATCGCAGAGATCATCGCCTTGCACGTCTTGCATGAAGCTGCTGATCACCGACAGAGTGATCGGCGTTTCTACGCGATGCTTGCCTAGCGCTTGTGTCAAGTAGAGCAAACTGTAAAAGCCACGCACCAACAGACCTTCCATTCGGCTGACACTCGGTTCGACCTCAACCGATCGACTATAGTTCCAGAGGTGCACAATGCGGTTTGGGAGCAAACCTTCTACTAGTAAGTCCGCGACTATCTGCTCATACTGGTCACTTTCCTCTGGGTTGAGAGTGAAAGAATCCGATTCACGTTGGAACGCTTCTCCAGCTCGAATGCGCACGACCTGATGGCCTTCCGCTCTCAAGGCTGTGATCAGGCGATCCCCCAGCCCCAGTTCATCTTCGAAGAACCACCACGTAGCTGGCGTCGTATCAACTGATCCCTGCAGGGATCGTTTCCAAGATGGGATGTGATAGCGGACTAGCTTTTTGCCTGTCTCCACTATCGCTGCAACCTCTTGGCTGAGCCCCATGCGTGTGGCTTCGAACACTAGCATTGGATGAGGAACGTTTGCTGGGAAATGCCGTTGCTCAAATGGATAGGTTGGGAGTGCGATGCGAATCCGTTTTTCCCCATTGTAGAATGCCGTCCAATTCACCTTAACGCCATGCGCCCAGAGTCCCGCAAGTTTATGCAGGAAGTAGTAGTGGTCCGACAGCTCTCGTTTTGGAATCCGTACGAGATCAAAGACCTGTTGTGTCGATTCTTGCTTGAGGAAGCGGCGAGTCAACACTGACAGATCACGACCTGGACCTACCTCGATAAATAGTGCGTTCGGCTGTTTCAACAATTCCTCCACTCCATCGGCAAACCGTACTGTTTCGCGTATATGACGTACCCAATACTCAACCGATGTCGCTTCCCCAACCGTGATCCACCCGCCGCTGATGTCTGAGATATAGGGCAATTGCGGCTTGTGGAAGGTTACGCAGCGCACGACTTTTTCGAACTCTCCCAAAATGCCGTCCATCAACAGGGAATGTCCAGCTAGTGGAGAATTTACGCGCATACACAGCAAGCGGCGTTTTTTCATCTCCGTTTCAAACGTCTCGATTGCCTGTGCCTGACCTGCGACAATACAGGAATTCCCATTATTCACCGCCAGCGACACATCCGGAGTCAACAACGGTTGCAATTCCTGCTCCGTCATTGGCACGCTCAACATCGAACCCTCTGACACAGATTGCATCAGTTTCCCGCGAGCGACGATCAGTTTGAGAGCGTCGTCCAGGGAGAAGACGCCTGCGAGGCAAGCTACCGCATATTCCCCAAAGCTATATCCGATCATCGCCGATGGCTGCAATCCCCAGTGCATCAGCAACTTGGCGAGGCTGTATTCAAAGGCGAAAATCAACGGTTGCGCATACTGCGTCTGGCTGAGCTGGCTTTTCGAGACTTCCGCTTCCGCATCTTCTGGATATTGAATGCGCGCGAAATTTTCACCCGTCAGAGTCTGCAACTTATTCAAACACTCATTGAGTTGATCTCGGAAAAACGGTTCGCGCTCGTACAGTTCGCGTCCCATCTGTACGTACTGCGATCCTTGACCTGGGAATAAGAAGTATACGGGACGCTGATCTTGAGCAACTGCCAAATGAACGCGGGCGCGTTGTTTGCTCGGATTGACCAGCAATTCCAACTCGCGCACGGCTTCTTCTACAGACGATACGACCATGCTACGACGGTGCTTCATCTCCCGACGCCCCACTTTCAGCGTGTAGGCGACATCCGCAAGCGACACCTGTGGGTTCTGCTTGAAAAAGTTCAACAGGTTCTCCGTTTGCTTCTCCAAAGCACTTGTTGTCATCGCGGACAGTATCAGGATCTGCTGGGAACGCTGTGCAGGGGCGCTCTCAACTTGCGGTGCTTCTTCCAAGAGTACGTGCACGTTCGTCCCTCCAATCCCAAACGAACTGACCCCAGCCCGCAGCGGTCCACTCTCCTCTTTCCACTCGTTCAACTGCGTGTTTACAACAAATGTACCTTTCGCGAAGTCCATACGTGGATTCGGCTTTTCAAAATGCAGGCTCGGTGGCAGCTGGCCATGTTGCAGCGACAGCACCGTTTTAATAAAACCTGCTACTCCAGCAGCCGCATCTAGATGTCCAAAGTTAGACTTAACCGAACCGATTTTGATACCATGACGTGCTTTCGTTCCAAACGCAGCCTTTAACGCTTCCAGTTCGATTGGATCGCCCATCACAGTCCCCGTGCCGTGTGCTTCAATGTAGGAGATCGTCTCAAGCTCAACGCGAGCAACACGGTGCGAAGCACGGATGACTTCTGCCTGCCCCTCGATACTGGGTGCCGTATACCCGACCTTACGAACACCATCATTGTTCGAAGCAGAACCTTTGATCACCGCGTAGATCGTATCTCCGTCAGCCAAAGCGGCCTTCAATGGCTTCAGCATGACTACGCCCGCACCCTCACCAGGGACCGAACCTTGAGCCGCTGCGTCAAACGGACGGCAATGTCCATCTGGAGACAAAATCATACCTTCCATGTACAAATATCCATCCTTCTGCGGCGTGCTTATTGAAACCCCGCCTGCCAAAGCGATACGACACTCTCCTGTAAGCAGCGCCCGAGACGCCATGTGAATGGCCGCAAGCGATGTCGAACAAGCCGTATTCACCGAAACGCTAGGCCCCTGCAAATTGAGCTTGTAGGAAACCCGTGTATTCATATAGTCGCGGTTGGCCAACTGTCCGACCGCAAATTGCTCCGTGCCCGACTCCATGCTGTTCAGCGAAGCCATTACCTGCCAAAAGATGTTCGGGGAAGCCCCTGCGTAGAGACCGATCGATCCCTGCAAATCTGGATTATATCCAGCATGTTCAATCGCCTCCCAAGCGACTTCATGAAAAATGCGAATCTGTGGATCCAAAATGGCGGCATCGCGTGGCGAGTATTCGAAAAATTGATTATCGAACCAATCCGCGCGTTCGAGAACCCCCTTGGCAGGGACGTAATCGGGGTTTTTGACCAACGCCTCGTCTACGCCCGCCGCAAGCAGTTCTTCTTCAGAGAAAAATGTGATCGATTCAACTCCCTCTTTCAAGTTGTTCCAAAACCCAGCCAAGTCAGAAGCTCCAGGAAAACGACAGGCCATGCCGATAACGGCGATCTCAAGACCTGCGCGAGCGGGTTCGACCTTCTTAGTCATGGAGTACCTCCCCAAACAAACTCAAGGATTCGTCCAAAATTTCCAACTGTTCATCCGACAGTTCATGTACCTCGATGCCTTCTTCCGAGCGCAGATACTCCCCAAGCGAATGGATCGTTGGGTAATTGTACATCATGAGGACAGAAATAGATTTGGAGAACATCACATTAACTCGGATGTTCACTTGCACCATGTTGTATGAATCGCCGCCCAAATCGAAGAAGCGATTGTTCACTCCAATCTTCTCCACATCTATGTTCAGTACAGAGGCCCATATCTTCCGGATTTCGACTTCCAGATCATTGGAAGGAGTGATATACTCCACATTTGTTGTGCCTGTCTCAACTAGGAGTGTCAGTGCCTTCGTGTCCACTTTGCCGTTTGCTGTCAGTGGCAGGCTTGACAGTTGCACGAAGTAGGTTGGCACCATATACGATGGTAGCTCCACTGCCAACGCCTCGCGGAGCAAGTCCACTTCGAGTTTATCTTTGGCCACAACGTAGGCACAGAGTTTTTGCTGCCCACTGTCGTCACGAATTGACACAACAATGACATCGTCGATCTTCGGTGCTTGGAAATACCCGATATCCTTCAGTACACGCTCAACCTGGTTGACGTCACCTTTGTAGGTGATTTCCTGCATGCCTTCTTCGCGGGAAATGATGCCGAAGCGAATATCCCAAGACGATGGTGCTGCATAGTTATGGTAACCCTCATTCATCAGATGGACATAAATGCCGATATCGTTGATCCGGCAGTTAGACGAGCAGAATCCAGTGTCCTTCGGTGGCACCCAGCCTTGTTCATGCAGATACTCACGAATCTGGTGAGTTGGTGTGTTGTCATAACGGAAGAAGTCCACAAAGTGCAACGATTCCACAAAACTGCCATCCAAATCTACGTCGAGCGTCTTAGAGAAGATGTTGTCTCGGGTATGAAAGCCCTTGCGGAACAGCAGCAGTTTCTCTTCGATCTCCTGCTCGTCAAAGATACCGAGTTGGAACAGTCCCCACAGACGCATGTCAAAAATTTGACCACGCGACAAGCCGGAGACGATCACTTTGCATCCGGTTTCTTCTGCGAGTTGAGCCCCAAGTCCATTAATCCCATTCCAACAGCCGTTACAAACGTTGCTAAACGTCTTCAACGACTTCACGAAGACCGATTTCATCTGATCCGCCGTCAAGACACGGTGATCAATACCGAGTAGCTTCGTGATGTTTTTAATGTTGGTAAAGGCCCCTTCGGAAATAAAGCCATTGTCGAACGTGAAGGTGAGTACCTTGTATCCCATGTTCACCAAGCGGTACAGGACATATGTGGAGTCCTTGCCACCCGAGAAGAGCAATAGAACATCATAATCGGTGCCTTTGTTTGCATCGACGAGTTCGCAGAAGTCGTCCATCGTTTTGAAATAATTTTCTGTATGTGGTTGATACTTTTCATAATCGCAGCAAACAGAGCAGACTCCATGCTCGTCAAACGTAATCTTTGGATAGTTAGAGGGCAACACGCAACGTGTGCAATAGGTAATCCCTTCTGGGTTTGGCTGTTGCGTAATATCGTGAAACACCGAGTCTTTAGGTGTGTACTTTTCATGCAGATGCAGAAGTTGAGTCTCAATTTCACCAAGTTCAATGCGGTAGCCGTTGATTTTGACTTGGTTATCTGTACGCCCCAAATATTCGAGTTGCCCAGAAGGCAAGAACTTCGCGAGGTCACCCGACCTGTAGACACGACCTTGAGGCAGGGTGATAAAACGTTCCGTAGTCAATTCAGGACAGTTGCGGTAGCCACGTGCCACACCGTCACCACCGATGAAGATCTCGCCAACCACACCGACTGGTACGGAGTTTCGATCCGCATCGAGCACGAAAATGTCCGTGTTGTCAGCCGGGACCCCAATCGGCACCGAATCACGAGTATCCGAAGACTCGTCAAAGCGATGAATCATGCAACCGACGACCGTTTCGGTCGGACCGTATTCGTTGTAAATCTCCACGTTCCCGCCAAAGGCCGCGATTACTTCACGTGCGAGTTCGGCTTTCAGGTCTTCCCCACCCACAACCAGTCTCTTGACGGAAGAGTTCGACCAATCACGGTGCTTAATTAACTTCAAATGAGCAGGTGTAGCCTTCACAACACTGACACGATCTTCTTCCAAGACTCGCTCCAAGAGTCGTTCTTTGTGTTCCTCTTGGTAGACAATCACAGCATTGCCGGTCAGGAGCGGTATAAAGATCGAGGTCACTGTGAGGTCAAAGGCGATGGAAGTGAACAGTGGAAAATCAGCCTTCTCCCCTTGAACGTAATGTTTCGCCGCAAAAGTCAAGTAATTGACCGCACCTTTGTTCTCGATCAACACCCCCTTTGGTTTGCCTGTCGTGCCCGAAGTATAAATGACGTACGCGAGGTTCGATGGTCCCGCGACTGGTGCAAGGTTAGTCTCGTCTTGGTCCGCATATACATCTAGGTCATCGATCAGCAACACACGCTGCGACTCGACTGCCTCAAACAGTTCTGCTTGTGTTGCCAACAAGTGCTGCTGTGTTAAGATGACGATCGCTTGGCTATCTTCAAGCAAGAATTTTTTGCGCTCGACTGGGTTGTCTGGATCGATCGGCACATAAGCACCGCCTGCTTTCAACACAGCAAGCATGCCTACGATGGTGTCAACTGAGTTTTCAACGATCAGTACGACAAGCGAGTCAGCACTGACACCGAGGCTCTGTAACACGCGGGCAAGACGGTTGGCTTTGGCATTCAATTCTTGGTAGGATAGCGAGACATCACCCGCCGCCACCGCAAGTTTTGTAACGTTTTTTTTCACTTGTTGCTCAAAAAGTTGAACAACCGTCATGTCTGCCGGGTACTCGGTTGTTGTCGCGTTATAAGCAACTACCAGAGCCTCCTCTTCCGTTTGACTCAACAACGAAAGAGCAGTAAGTTCTGCGTTGATATCACCAAGAACT
Source organism: Paenibacillus monticola (assembly GCF_009664975.1). Lineage (GTDB taxonomy): Bacteria > Bacillota > Bacilli > Paenibacillales > Paenibacillaceae > Paenibacillus_AQ > Paenibacillus_AQ monticola. The sequence continues at coordinate 62,392 of NZ_WJXB01000019.1, read as the reverse complement.
TTTTCCAGCAACGTGATGAAGTGACTGACGATACGTTTGATACTTTCCTCATGATAGCGGCTGTTGTTGTACTCCACCGTTGCCTCTACGACACCGTTGCGATGCATAAACACGAAATTCAGCGCAGCCGGCAAACGGTTGAGATGTTGTGGCGACTGGATGTTTTCCATCACTAGGGAGACCTCATACAGATGAGGGCGTTTCAACTTTGTGAGCAGGACTTCCATTGGATATTCCTGATGCTCGACGGCTTCCAGCATCGTCGAGCGCACCTGCAGGAGCAGACTGCGGAACGAGTCCCCTGCCTCGATTCGTATTCGCAGTGGCAAAACCGTATTCAGAAACTGACCGTCCGTCTCTGGACGATAGATCGGAGTGCCAACAACAAGGTCCCGCTCGCCGGTGTACTTCGCTAGCAATAAATTCAAGGCTGAGGTCAAAATGATGTGCAACGTGTGGTCAGAACCTTTGGAAAGCACCGAGACCTTTTCATACAGCGATCCGGTCAGCTCAAAACGCAGACTTTCTGTAGTATCGCCGTTCCGTAAAGCGTTATGATCGGTTGGGAAAGCCGCAACTGCGACTTCCTCCGATATTTTTTCGAGCCAATACCTTTCTTCACGAGTGCGTTGGTTGGCAACTAACACCAGGTCACCGGACCAAATCTGGTCGGACATGTGCTTTTCCTCCTTAAAAATCAAACTCGATCGACGGAACGTCACTCTTTGCTTCCACAAGATCGTGGACAAACGAGATGTCTCCGATTCGTCGATCTGGATTTTCCGCGACTTGAGCCGCGATTTCTATGAAGCGCTGTGTCATTTTTACAACGGTTTGGCGCTTGAAAAGTGCAGTTTTGAAATTAAGCCAAAGCGTGACGTTCTCTCCTCTCTCCACCGCTTGCAGGTAGAGTTCGAAGATGGAGCTCTTTATGGAGATGTCATAAGGTGTAAGACGCAGACCTGCGAGTTCTACCTTGCCCTCTTCCATATTCTGCATTACGAACACTGACTCGAACAGTGGGTTGCGGTTTGTCACACGCTCGAGTTGAAGACTTGCTACGAGGTCTTCGAATGGATACTCTTGGTTTTCATAAGCATCGAGTGCGTGTTTCTTCACTTCTCTAAGGAATTCGGCAAACGTCTTATCAGCTGTCGGGTGGTTACGCATCGCGAGCATGTTCACAAAAATTCCGGCAATCCCTTGCAGTTCAGAACGCGTTCGTCCCGCAATTGGCGAGCCGATGATCACATCGTCCTGCATCGAGTATTTTGCGAGCAGGATGTTATAAATGCCAAGTAGTACCATATAAAGCGTAGCACCATGACGTTGTGCCGCCTCTTTCAAGCCGAGCACAGTTGTGGCATCAAGTTCAAATTTCAAACGTTCCCCTGTAAAGGATTGAACCGTCGGGCGTGGAAAATCGGTCGGTATGTTCAGCATTGGCACGTCTCCTGCGAAACGCTTCAACCAATACTGCTCCTGTTTTTTGACCTCATCACTTTGCAGTTGCGCCGTTTGCCATGCAGCAAAATCGCGGTATTGCAATCGCAATAGCGGCAACTCGAGACCTTCATACAGTTCAGCGATCTCACGTTTGACGATTTCGATGGTCAGGCCGTCTGAGCAGAGATGATGCAGGTCAATCAGCAAGTAGTGCACATCTGCTGCCGTCCGTACCAACTGAGCCCGCAGTAGCGGAGCCACTCCCAGATCATATGGCTGAATGAAAACTGTGATAACGTCAGCGATTTCCGTCTCATCGGCTGCGGTCGTTACGATCTCAAAATCAACTTCTTCATACACGTGCTGAACAGGTTGTCCCTCGAAAATCTCAAATGAGGTACGGAGTGCTTCATGACGTTGGATCAATTTTGTAAAGGCCGCCTCCATGCGTGCGTGGTCGAGATTCCCATCCAGACGCATCGCCAGCGGTGTATTGTAATTCGTACTGGTACTGTCGAATTGGTTTAGGATAAACAGACGACGCTGAGCAGATGACAGTGGGTAGACCTCCTGTTTGGCGATCGGTTGGATCACTTCGTACTGCTCTGACTTGCGGTTCTGCCGTATGAAATCTGACAGTTTTTTAATCGTCGAACGTTCAAAAAACTCATGTAATGGGATATCAGCGTTGAGCTGTTTATGGAATTCAGAGATGACAGAGACAACCTTGACGGAGTCGCCTCCCAGCTCGAGGAAATCATCCTCGATCCCGATCTTAAGGAAGCCAAGGGCACTTTCCCAAATCGACGCAATCTGTTGTTCAAGTTCGTCACGCGCCGCAACATATGGATTTGAAAGCGCTGGACGAGCATGGCTTACCGTATGTGGCATATGAGCAACCTCATCGCGGGATTCTACCCGAATCCATTGATCGAGTCGTGCTTGCAAATCAGCTGTCGAGATCAGAACTTGGCTGTCTTCACAACCGTTTAGTAGGGCTTCTAGAACCACCAGTCCCTCCTCTGTTGTCATCGCAAACTCTTTTGCACTTTTGCCAAAGTACGTACTCTGCTTTGGATCATCCTCCTCAAACAGCCAGAAATCCCAATTCACACCAATCCAGCGTACGTCTGCTTCTGTATTATGACGGTGAACGTAATGATCGACGAACAGGTTGGCCGCGGAGTAGACGATGTGCCCCAGACCACCTAATACGGAAGCCAAAGAGGACATCAACATACAGAAGTCGAGCTCTTTGCCGCGCAACACGCTTTCCAGCGTGAGCATCCCGTACAATTTCGCTTGGAATTGCTCCTCGACATGAGATGGCGTTGTTTCTTGAATAGAGATAAACGACTTTTTCCCGACGATACCAGCTGCATGGATCACGCCATTCAGAGTTCCAAAGCGCTCCTCTGCCTCCTGTACCACGATTCGCATCCGTTCTTCATCGGCGACATCCGCTTCCATAACGAGTACGTCCCCGCCGTTTTGCAGCATCGTTTGCAGACGGCGAATTTTTTGAGAGGTGGCATCCTTTGCTGGAAGAATTGCTAGAAGGCCATCCCACTCCTGTGCGGAAGGGAATGAGGTACGACCCGTGATTACAACTTTTGCGTGCCAGCGGGTGATCAGATACTCCGCAAACAAGAGTCCGATCGCACCAAGACCCCCAGTGATCAGATATACACCTCTTTCGCGCAGTTGCAAGGCTTTATCTTGAGGACGATGGAGTGTTAGTGGCTCCAACAACTGCACCAGACGTGCACCTCTGCGATACGTAACCAACAGATCGCGTACAGGTGCAGATAACTCTTTGACCAGTTGATCGAGGAGCTTTTTCTGTTGCCATACTGTTCGGTTGACATGGTCGATATCTACGCTGCGACAACGAATAGCTGGGTACTCCTGCGGAATGACCATGACGCCGCCGAGCAGTGTCGCTTTTTCCGCCTGCACAACCTCATCTCCGTTGACCAAATGGATGCCGTCGGTAATGACGATGATTTCATAGTCATGCTTTCTAGGGACACGGTCCATCGCTTGAGCCAGATACAATAGACTGTAAAAACCAAGGATCTGTGCATCCCGTACGACTTCTGGAGTCAAAGTTCGAGTCTCTGCCGTCAAGCTCCACGCATGGACAATTCTATATATTCGCTTTTTAGAATTGTTCAGATGCTTCAATAATGCGTCGTAGTCTTGCGTATTCGCCGGGTTCAACACGATTCTCTGATCGTTGTGCACAGCAAACTGCGTCCCAGGTTCAACCGTCACGACCGATTCCCCCCGCTTAGCGAAACGCTCGACAAGGGCTTGACCTATGCTTGCCTGGCTCGTGAGAAACAGCCAGCACCCTCCATCATGATTCGCTACCTCTTGTGGGTCAGCCGTGCGCCTCCACGTCGGGATATAACCCCAGTTCTTCGTGTCTTTGCTTTTACCAATGCTTGTGACGGTTTGGGATCGCAATGCCTTTGACGATTCAGCAGCAGAGCCGTCGATCCAGTACCGTTTGCGGTCAAACACATACGTTGGCAGTTTGAGTCGATGTCGGACAGCACCTTTGTAAAAGGCGTTCCAATCCATCGCCACCCCAAATGCCCACAGCCAAGCGAGTTTCGCCAGCAGATGTTCGCTGTCCGATACTTGACGTTGTGCATTACGGATGAGATCGACGATGTTTTGACCTTTCTTTTCATCCACGAAACGCCCGATCAAACTGGACAAGTCACGGCCAGGCCCGACTTCCAGGAAGACGAGATTCGGGGTCTTCACCAGCTCTTCTACCCCCGCTGCGAAGCGCACCGTCTCGCGCAAATGGCGAACCCAGTACATCGGATCCGTCGCTTCCTGATCGGTGATCCAGCGTCCGGTGATGTCGGAGATATACAGGCGTTGTGGCTTGCAGAGCCCAACACTTCGCACCAACTGTTCAAAAGGTTCCAAGATTTCATCCATCAAAAGGGAGTGCCCTGCGAGTACCGTTTTCACACGCATGCAGAGCACGCGCGATTCCTTCATACGACGTTCCAATACGTCAATCGCATCGACTGTTCCTGCTACAATGCAGGACATTCCGTTGTCGACTGCAAGCGATACATCAGCGGTCAGATAAGGCAATACTTTCGATTCGGACAGAGGGATCGAAAGCATCGCTCCCTCTGGAACATGTTGCATCAAGTTACCACGAGCGACGATCAATTTCAGCGCATCTTCCAATGTGAATACGTCTGCGAAGCAGGCTGCTACGTACTCACCGAAGCTGTACCCGATCATCGCGTGAGGTTGAATACCCATATTCAGCAACAGTTTGGCTAGTGCGTATTCGAATGCAAAAATCAGCGGTTGAGCATTCTGCGTCTTACGCATCTCTTCCTCTGCGACCGCTACATCTCCAGTTGGATACAACACATTTCGCAGATGTGAGTATCCCAAATGATTGAGAATCGCGAAACAGCGGTCGAGTTCACTACGGAATACCGCCTCTTGCTCATACAAGTCCCGTCCCATGTTGACATACTGCGATCCTTGACCAGGGAAGAGGAAGACGACTGGACGATTTTTCTCGCGAGAAAAATGGGTGTGTACCTTACGCGTGTCCAAAGTCTCTGAACGCAGGGCCTCTACCGCTTCCTGCACGTTCGTGACCACCAGATGACGACGATGGCTGAACAAGTTGCGTCCCGTTTGAAGCGTATACGCAACGTCCTCTAGATTCACGTCCGCTTTCAATTCCAAGAAATCGGCCAACTCGGATGTCATGTTCTTAAGCGACGCGTCCGATTGAGCAGATAACGTGAGGAGATGGGCTTCTCGACCTTGTCCCGATGGCTGACGTGGCGGTGCTTCTTCAAGCACGACATGCGCATTCGTTCCTCCGATCCCAAACGCACTCACACCCGCGCGTAGTGGAGTGTTCCACGTTCTTTCCCACTGTTTGAGTTCGGTGTTCACGTAAAACGGGCTGTTCTCGAAATCGATTTTTGGATTCGCCTTTTTAAAATGTAGAGCCGGTACCAGTTCTTTGTTATACAAAGAGAGCACCGTTTTGATGAAGCCGGTGACGCCTGCAGCTTGGTTGAGGTGCCCCGTGTTGGTCTTAGCTGATCCCAAAGCGCAAAACCCCTTTTTATCGGAGTTGAAAGCGAGTTTCAGGCCTTCAAACTCAATCGGGTCACCGAGCGTCGAACCCGCTCCGTGTGTCTCGACGTAGGTGATCGTTTCAGGATCAACTTCGGCAACATGATGGGCGGAACGAATGGCAATCATCTGACCTTTCGACGATGGTGCGGTGTAGCCGGCCTTGAGATTTCCGTCATTGTTAACCGCAGTCCCTTTAACCACCGCATAGATGTGGTCGCCGTCTTGAATCGCGTCGTCTAGCATTTTTAACACGACACATCCAGCCCCGTCACCAAACACAAGTCCGTCTGCCTCTTCATCAAATGCGCGGCAAGCCCCACTCTTTGACAACAGCATTCCCTCTGCGTACAGGTAGCCATTTTTGCGTGGAACCACGACAGAAGCGCCACCTGCGAGTGCCATGTTGCACTCGCCTGCGATCAGCGATTGGCTGGCCAGGTGGATCGCCACCAGCGAGGTCGAACAAGCGGTCTGCACGGTCAATGCTGGCCCTCTCAAGTTCAATTTGTACGCCACACGTGTACTGAATGTGTTGCTGTCGTTGAGGCTGACGATCTCAAATTGATCGTTCGGAGATTGCATATGAGGGAGCAGGTGCCCCATCCAGAAGAGATTCTGGGTATTCCCGGCGTAGAGACCGATTCTGCCTTTATATGTCTCGTTGGCATAGCCTGCGTCTTCCAGCGCTTGGTAGCAAATCTCATGGAAGAGTCTGAGCTGCGGGTCCATGTAACTCGCTTCCTTTGGGGTGTAGCCAAAAAAGGAAGCGTCAAAGTCTTCGATAGCGTCGAGGCTACCCTTTTTTTTCACGTAGTCCGGATGGCTAAGGAGTTCGGGATCGACCCCAAACTCTAGCAACTCCTCATCGGTAAACGTAGAGAGCGCGTCCACGCCCCCCCGCAGATTTTCCCAAAACTCCTGAATGTTCTTCGCTTTAGGAAAACGTCCAGACATACCAATAACGGCAATTTCTAAGCCGGTTCTCTCATCACTCACTGAATTCCACCTCGCGTGCCTGTCTTCTTCGTTTTCGATTTTCGCGATCTTTCTTTTGCTCATCGAGCCAATCGTTCTCTTCCTTGGATACGGTCTCTATTCCATTTGGTGTGACCAGATGATCGACCAGCGCACGGATCGTAGGATACGTGAACAATGTCAGCACTGGGACTTCAAGCCCTAAGACAGCTGACAGTTCCTTTGTAATCTGCACCATGTCGATCGAGGACACCCCGAGTTCAAAAAAGTTGTCATGCACACCCACTTGCTCCAAACCAAGGAATTCCTTCCATATCTCGCAAAGTTGCAGCTCCATTTGATTGGCTGGTGCAAGATAAGACGTGGTCAATTCTGGACGGGCAAACACGATGCCCGCTTCTTGCTTCTTTTCCTTATCGCTGAACTTAACCCAACTGTTGAGGCGCGGTTGCAACTCTACGGTGGAAACCAGCACCTGTGTCAGTCCCTGTTGAACCAAGATGCGTCCCAGCGCGTCACCGCCCTCGTCTGGAGCGATCATCATCTGATCATCAATCGCGAACACTTCGCGTTGCGGTTTGTTTGCGATTCGCCAGCCATCCCATGCCACACTGATCCAACGGGTCTGTGTGAGTTGCGACTGTTGCTTGGCAAACGCATCGAGGAATGCATTGGCAGCAGCATATCCCGCGTACCCGAGACCGCCAAGGATCGATGATAAGGACGATGTCAGTACAACAAAATCCAATTCACGACCACGGAGCGCCTGTTCCAACGCGAGCGTGCCGTAGACTTTCGGTGCAAATTGGGTTTCCACATCTGTTTCGGTGATGGATTCGATGGCGGTAATCGAAGTGCCCTTGGTGATACCTGCAGCGTGAATCACGCCGTGCAATGCCCCGAAGTGCCCCTCCGTTTGATTGATTGCAGCAGCGAGCTCTGCTTCGTTCGTAACATCCGCTTGCAGAAACAAGATCTTGACTCCGTGTCCTTGCAACTGTTTGGCACGCTCTAGTTGTTCGTCACTTGGTGCTGATCGACCGAGTAAGGCGAACTTCACGCCTTTACCTACACTTTTCGCGATGTATTCAGTGAGAGTCAGACCTACTCCGCCGAGACCACCCGTCAAAAGGTAGACACCATTTGCACGCAGAGGCAGGTTCTGCTGATTGTCCAATCTCCGTGGGGAGAACGACTGCAAGAGTCGTTGTCCGCCACGATACGCAACGACTGGATCGAAGGCTTTAGTTGTGAACTCCGTGATCAACTGGTCGAGCAATTGATGTTCTTGCCATCCACCTGCTATTGGCACCGTTATGTCGACAGAACGGACTTTCAGGAATGGATACTCCTGTCCAATAACTTTGAGCAAGCCAAGCAACGTAGCTTTCCCTGCTTCCACTGCCGTTTCACCCGCTACATCGTGCAATCCAGAAGAAAGCACATAGATGTCGAGCGGAGAGGAGTTTAGCACTTTCACGAGGTGCAAGAGACTATAGAAGCCACGCTCTTGCGCCTCTTGTACGTTTGGCAACGAATCAATTGTCCACGCATGAACGATTTTTTTTGGCTTTACAGTTTGTAAATGAGTGGTGAGTTCATCGTGAGAAACCGCGGTGAATACCTCGTGCCCTCTCAACTTCAACTCAATTTCCAGTCTTGTTGCCAATCCACCGCGGTCGAGAAGAAGCAACCACGTTTCTGGTTCTTCCGATGTCTCCTCTACTAACGGATTCTGTATCCATGCTGGGAGATAGAACCAATCCTCCAGCTTTTTACGCTTCGACGCATTGCCATGATGCGGAATTTCTTGACCGTTTTTCTGCATATCTAACAGTTCTTGCGCGTGTTTCCAGAAATATTGGCGCTCGAACGGATACGTTGGGAGCGGGATACGACGGCGGTTTTGTTCTCCGTAAAGGTGCGACCACTCCAGACGCAGGCCCGCAGCATACAGAGCTCCAATATTCGAGAGTAAATGTTCGCGGTCGGATGTGACATCCTGTGGATGACGGATCATATTCAAGATCGTGTGTTCGAAACGTTTGGCTGGATGTTTGCGCAACAGAGTTACAAGGGTGTGGCCCGCACCGATTTCGATAAACACCGCTTTCTCCATCGTCAGTAAACGGCCGATCCCATCACTAAAACGCACAGTATTGCGCAGATGGCCTACCCAGTAGCGGCTATCCTTCACGTCCGCTTCCGTAATCTCCTCTCCAGTCACGTTCGAGAGATATGGAATTTGTGGCGCATGGAAGGTGATTTCCCGAACTTTTTGCTCAAACTGCGCCAACATTGGTTCCATCATCGAAGAATGGAATGCGTGCGACGTATGCAATCGTGCGAAGGAATGTCCTGCCGCTTGCAAAGTACGCTCGAACGCATCCACCGCGTCGAAGGAGCCAGATACCACGCACATGCCCGGACCGTTCACGGCTGCCAATGCGAGGTTATCGCTAAGCAGCGGACGAATATCCTCTTCCGAAAGCTGAACAGCTGTCATCGCACCCGGTGCCATACGTTGCATCAATTTGCCACGCCATGCCACCAGTTTCAACGTATCTTCAAGCGACATGACCCCCGAGAGGCAGGCCGCTGTGAACTCGCCGATGCTGTGACCAATCATTACTTGCGGGCGGATTCCTAAGCTCAGCAGATATTGAGCAAGCGCGTATTCCACTGCGAAAATAGCAACTTGTGCTACTTCCGTTTGGTTGAAGCGCATAGCATCTTGCTCAGAAGGGACTGACGGATAGAAACGTTCTTTTAAATCAAAGTCCACATAGGGACGTACGAGTTTGAAACAAGAGTCCAGCGCGTCACAGAATACAGGTTCTTGCTCGTAGAGCCCACGTGCCATGTTTACATACTGCGACCCCTGTCCAGAGAACAGGAACACCACTGGCGATTCAACCGATTCCTTGGTGTGGAACGTTTGCGATTTGGATGGGTCTGTCAACGCCGCCGCCATCTCCAAAAAGTTTGAAGCGACCACTGCTCGCTTGTGTACGAACGTACGGCGACCCACTTGCAACGTATAGGCAGCATCGGCCAGGTTCAGTGTCGGATTCTCGAGGAGATACGCGGCGAGATCAGCGCTCATTGTTTCGAGTGCAGTCGCGGTCTTCGCACTGAGCAGGAACAGTTGGGCCGCTCCCGTTGACGAGGAAGAACTGTCTCGTGGAGCTTCTTCTAGAACCACATGAGCATTTGTACCTCCGATGCCAAAGGAACTGACCCCCGCCCGACGCGGTGTCGCCCCTGTCCACGAAGTGAGTGCGGTGTTTACCACGAATGGCGAGTTGGCGAAATCGATCTTCGGATTTGGCGCTTTATAGTGCAGCGTTGGCGGAATCAGACCATCACGGACGGTCAGCACCGCCTTGATGAAGCTAGCAACACCAGCGGCTGTGTTCAAATGCCCCAGGTTCGATTTGACCGAACCAATGCGACAAAATCCTGTCTGCTTCGTGTCGAACGCAACTTTCAACCCTTCAATTTCGATCGGGTCACCAATCGCTGTACCTGTGCCATGCGCTTCAATGTAGCCGATGCTTTCTGGTTCCACTTCCGCCATATAATGGGCGGCCTTGATCACTTCAGCTTGTCCTTCCACTGACGGAGCTGTGTAATCCACTTTGCGCGCACCGTCGTTGTTAGTAGCCGATCCCTTGATCACAGCATGAATTGTGTCACCATCGGCAATGGCGTCTTCGAGACGCTTTAATACGACGATCCCAACGCCATCCCCTTCCAACGTCCCTTGTGCGTCGGCATCAAACGGGCGGCAATGACCATCTGGAGAGTTGATCATGCCTTCTGTGTAGAGATACCCTTTTTTATGTGGCAGAGAAAGCGATATACCGCCAGCGAGCGCGATATCACAGCCGCCTGTCAGCAAGCCTTTGCAGGCAAGATCGATCAACACGAGCGATGTGGAGCAAGCCGTGTCGATGGTATAACTCGGTCCCGTCAAATTCAGATTGAATGAGACACGTGTAGCCAGAAAGTTTTTGTCGTTCAAGAGCCAAGCCATGTGATTGGCTTGAGCGTCATCGGAGAGCACAGGCAGTCGGTGCCAAAAATAGTTCACAGCAGCACCTGCGTAGTTCCCAATCAAACCGTTGTACGATTCACTCGCATAGCCTGCGTTTTCCAAAGCCTCATATGCGACCTCATGATAGAGGCGAATCTGCGGCTCCATCAATTCAGCCTCGCGTGGCATGTAACCGAAAAACGAAGCGTCAAACCATTCAGTTTTTTCCAAGAATCCTTTGGTTTTGACATACCGCGGGGAGCGGATCAGGTCGGGGTCTACCCCGGCCTGTTCCAGTTCCTCGTTGGTGAAGTGTGTAATGCTCTCCACACCGTTTTTCAGATTCTCCCAGTAAATCTTAACGTTGTCTGCTCCAGGGAAGCGCGATGCCATTCCAATAACCGCGATCTCCAATCCGGTGCGATCCGATTCATTCTCAGCGTGGTTTAACGTGTCCGTCATTTGGACCTCCTGTTGAGCTTTTGCAGGGTTTGTTTCATGGTCTTTTTACCTTTATCCATCGTCTCCGTGCGTTCTATCTCTACTTGTGCAGCAGCAACTTGAGGGCTTCCATCCATCTGCTCGATCAGAAATGCTGCTAAAGCTTGGATCGTCGGATACTGGAACATCTTAACAACTGGAATATCCAGCCCAAATTCTTCTTGTAACTTGCCGTTCACTTGGATCAGAGCGAGCGAACTGCCGCCGACTTTGAAAAAGTTGTCTTTCGTGCCCACGTTGATGCCCTTCTGACTTAAGTGCAAGGTGTTCTCCCAAAGTTTCAACAAGTGCTTCTCCATCTCGTTTTTCGGTGACTCGTAAGAGACGGTTATAGGCTTCTCCGTATTCTCAGGGGTTGCCGTGAGATACACTGGCAACGAAGTCAGCTTCTGACCAGTTGCATATTGGAGTGGCAACCAGTATGAACGGTGCATCAAGCGGTCTTCATTCAGCAACGTAACACGCCATTCAGGGCTCCCTTGAGTTACGGGTTCACGAATAGACTTCAGCTCTCCTAAAAGTACTTCGTAGAGATGCGGACCATTTACTCCGAAGTGTTCTCGCTCTGCTGGAATCGTAGAAACAAACAGTTCCAACACGCCAGAACCTGGTCTGCTCAGGCGCACCCGGTGATCTACAGCTTGCAGATCATTCGCTTGGCTATAGCCAAGCGCTTTAAAGAAAGCCTGTGTCGAATACAAATCGGTCACTGCCATGCGGGTAACCGTCTTGATCATAGCGACTTCTGACACTGCCGGTGCCTTTGTGAACTCAGCATCTTCAAGCAATTCAATCAAGCCGACATCCTTGACATAGACGAACATGACTAATTTTTCGCCGAATATTTTGACTGGTTGCAGATCGCTGACTACTTGGTACTCCACTTGCCAACTGGATAGGAATGTCAGGAATGTCTTGGTATCCTGCACACGGTAACAGAGGTGATAAGGCGAGTTATCGCCGTTTTTCACGAGAATACCAAGCGTCGGCGAGGTTTCATCCATCGGTGCGACCAACTCAATGTTGTCAGAGTCTGCTTTCGTACACATGACCAGTTTCGAGAGCTGCGTCTCTTCCTCGAAGATGGGACCACATTGGTAACCCAGAGCTTGATACCTGGTAATGGCTTCGTCCATGTCTGTCACGGCGACACCGATGTGATCGAACGCGAGCACAATCTGATGCTTCTCTTGCTGCTCTTCCTCGGATGGAAGCAACTTTCTATCGAGAATTTCAATCGCTGGAAGCATTTCGCTCACATCCGACACGAGTGTCAAGTAAGTCCTGCACACTTCGGAACGATGTGATTCTTTCCAGGGTGCTTTTTGCAGGAATTCGAGGAATGGTCGATTCTTCGCAGTTGGATAGAAATCAGCTTTTAGCGACTGCAATCCCTTTTCAAGACAGAACCTGCGAAGAACCCCCAAGATCGCCTGTTCGACTTTGCGCCCCAACACACGGCAACTGAGCAGGAACGTGTCAATTTCCAGTGTCTCATTCACTTCCTTGGTGAGGATCACACCGACTAGCCCGTAATCGCCAAAACGATCGGCTACCTCGACGATCCATCCGTTCGCATTAGGCGCTTGCAACCACTCAGTCAACTCTTCCTCCGTGCGACGGATTGTGCTTAAGTTGAACTGATTCGTACGGAACGTCAATTGCGACGCACGCGGGATGTGATTTGCTTCGATCGGTTGAAAGCTCACTTTTAACTGCAGACTCTCCAAATAATGGTCGAGTGACAAGACGTCCGCTTGTAATTCTTTGCGTTTACGCTCTGTCACGTACATGGCGCTGCGCTTACGGTCTTCCTCTGTTACTTTTGCTCGGTCGAACGCCCAGACGTGGCGTAGGAATGCTGGAATGTTATCTGCGTTCTCTGGCAATTGTAGAGCGAGGACTTCCGGCAAATTCTGCATCATCTCATGGGTTTCAACAGTGTTATCATCAAGAAGTACAAAGCTGTCCACGCCTACGTTTAACTCGTGAGCGAGTTCACGGACGTTCTCGGACTTTGCCTGCCAATTGATCCGCCATGCTGCAATATGTTCCTTCTTCAAGATCATCTGTGGATTTTTCTCGAAGACTTCCATCACGTCGGCTTCGTTGTTTTTCGAGACCAAAGTCAGAATCATGCCTTCATTGTACTTCTCCACCAGGAAGCGTTGTAGGTAATGGTATGGTGCCTCTACCTGCACACCCAATGCTCCCTCTTCTCCACAGACACCACGCCAGAGCGTGTTGTCACAATCCAGTGCGATCACCTTGAAAATTGGCTGTTTCAAAGCGATGATCTTACGTACGATCGCTGTGGCTACCGTTGCGGAAAAATCGTTTGTGAATGGCACATGACCTTCACGATCAGTTTTCGCATCGAACATCTCCTGGATCTGGTACTCATCAGCCAGTGTTGTGCAGTCGATAAGGGTTGCGTACTCAAGTTCTTGAATGAATGCTTTCCAACGCTCGTTCAACTGATTAAATTTGACCAAGATCTCCGTGCTGAGCCCAAGGTGTCTCGATACTGGGAACAGAGCAACGAGCAATGGGGCTTGGAACGTTTTTTGCTTCAAAATCACGGTAAGTTGCTCATAGTTTGCCTCCAGACTGCGACAACGCGCGTCATCAGAAGATGTATCATCGCGAATCCAATCCTCAAAGCGTACGAGGAGGGCATTCACACCCTTGTTCGTCGATAGCAGACTCTTATCATCAAGCAGTTCTTGGAAGACTTGGTTGTACGGCGCAAACTGCACATCGAGTTCGAACCCAAACTGCGTTCCCCACCATGCCATATGCGGACGGAGAGTATCTGCAGTAAACGTCGATGCGACGGCAAAAATCGTAGAGGCAGAGCCACTTGTACCTGCTTCCTCTGTTGTTTCCACCTGTTCGCTCGACTGTTGTCCACGCTCGTACAGGAAATACGAACCTTGCGCCTCACGAATCGCTATCACAAAGTCATACACATCAGCTATCACATCCAATGGCGATGGGAGATATTGCTCACTGACGTTGGTGATTGTCTGATCAGAGAGGAACTTTTGTGGACGAATCACAGCCTGTTTCACGTGACGGAACTCACGAGACAACGATTTCATCAAGCCCTCAATAGCCGATTTCGCAGTCACGTACTCTACGAAACCTTCCTCTGGCATATCGACGTAATTAGAAGAGATCGTCAACATCATACCTGCTGTACGTTCCAATTCCGACAAGAATGCCTTTGCCATCTGGAAGACCATGCGCAGAGCATTGGAGACAGAAACTTGGAATTCATCAAACAGAATCGTATTCCAACCGCGCTTGACGATAAAATCGAATGCGTTGTTGACAACAAGATCCACTCGTCCGAATCGTTTGAGCGTTTCCGTGAGCAGATGTCCACAATCTTCTTGACGGGTGATATCGCCTTGGACGATCATCACCTCTGCACCCGCTGCTACCAATTCATCTTGAATGGTTTGGGCTTCGAAGAGGCTGCTGCGGTAGTTAATCACGACCTTGGCCCCTTGAGTAGCAAATAACTTAGCCAGATTCGCACCCAATCCACGGCTCGCACCTGTTACCACCACCACCTGTCCATCAAAATCTCGTCCAGATGGGATGCGACCATGAGACGCGAACTCTTCCAGCCTATATTGTCGTGGGCGGGGACGCACAAAGCTCTCCAGCCGAACATTGCCAAGCATCGTACCACTTGCAAAAATCGTGCCTATTACAGACAGCGAACCGAGTTGTGCATCGAACTGATCTGTATTCACTATGTAGGAGATAACCGTTGCTTGCTGTGCTTTTTCAGGTACATTTGGCAAAAAGTCCAATTCCAAGCCTGTGAACAACGCTTGACGCCCAGGTGCCAACATCCCGACACAATAGCTTGTCCAGATGATCGAAGTCAGTTGGGGTTGCAATAGGAACGTCTCGGCCAAAGTGGAGGCATTCAGACTGTATTGCCCAGCGTTCGAGAATGTTGCCAGTCCATCCTTTTCCAGATCGGAAACATTTGACGAAACGGATGCCGCGGTATAGTTGAGACTATACCGTTGACGAGGCACTCGTTTATAACTCACGTCGATTTCAAACAAGGTCTCATCGTGTTCATAAATTGCGAGTTTCGCATGCGAGCCGTCCGTAGAACACAACTCCGACTCGTACACATTTCCGACTTTCAATGGTCCGCTAAAGCGAACTTTCAAGGAGTGTAAGTACAACGATTCCTGCATACCCGGATTCAAGTGTTGTTGTAAAACCGTCAACGTACCGAGCACACCATGGACAAGGGAACCCCCATATGGCGTTTTCCGTGCGTACTCAGCATCCACATGAAGCGGGTTGATATCGTGGGAAAGCTTCGCAAAGGCCAGAATATCCTGCTCAGTAAACGAGACAATCTGACGTGAGTGTTTGATCTCCAACGATAATTCCAGCAGCTTTTGTTCTGGAGCACGACTGATTTCTTCTAATAAATAGAGGAATTGCTTGCTCATCTTCTCGACTGTCTCAGACCTGAAGAGACGAGTCGCATATTCCAGATTGAACTCAATATCCCCATTTCGTTCCCAAGCTTCTAAGAAGAGGTCAAACTTCGCCGTCATGGTCTGATACTCATAAGGCGCAAACGTGAACGAACTCGATTTAACATCTGTGTTATAAGCATTTTGCAAGATGAATAACGTGTCGAACAGCGGGCTGCGCGATGGGTCGCGTTCCAACCCTAAACGCTCAACAAGCAGGTCAAATGGATAGTCTTGATTCTCAAACGCTTCAAATACATGTTTGGAAGTCTTCGCGAGGAAGTCGAGGAACGACATCTCTCTGAGTGGACGATTATATAAAGCAAGCGTGTTGATAAATACGCCCATCTGATCATTTAGATCTTCGTGTTTACGATTGGCAACCGCTGTACCGACGACAATCTCTTCCTGACCCGTCAGCTTGTGCAGAAACACATTGTAAGCCGCCAGCAACACCATGAACAGCGAAGCGTTCGTCTGTTTCGCCAGTCCTTGGAGTTTCGCTGTCAGCACTTCGTCGGCCTTAAAAGTGAGACGTCGACCCTCTACCGTTTTCATCTCTGGACGCGGCTCGTCTGTCGGCAAGTTCAAGACAGGAACACCCATCTTAAACTTTTGAAGCCAGTACTGCTCTTGGCGTTTCAGTTCGTCCGTTTCGAGTAACTTATTCTGCCAATCGGCGTAGTCTTTGTACTGCACTCGTAGATCGGGCAATGTTAGTCCTTCATACAATGAGACGAATTCGCGGACGAGCACAGCCATCGAAGTTCCGTCCGAGATGATATGATGCATGTCGATCACGAACAAATAGCTGTCTGTCGCTCGTCGGATCAACCCGACACGGAACAGCGGCGCTCGGGTGAGGTCAAACGGACGCACGAACCACTCGATCTTTGCGTTTAAGTTGAAATCATCCGCTCCGAGCGCTTCGATCACTTCCATTTGCACTGGAACTTCACTCGCACAGACCACCTGTTGCACAGGCTGACCATTTACGAACAAAAAGAGGGTACGCAGTGATTCGTGGCGCTCCACCAACTGGCGGAATACCGATTCACAGCGCATTAGATCAACAGGACCACCATCTATCTTCATGACGATGGTAGCGTTATAGTACGTGCTCTCTGGATCGAACTGATTCAAGATGTAAACTCGGGTCTGTGCAGATGACAACGGATAGTAATTCGATTCAGCCACAGGCACCAGCGGCAGCACTGATGCGTCGTCTGTAGTCGTTTCTGGCACTTTTTCCATAAGCAACTGCACTAGTTCAGAAATAGTTGGCGAACGGAAAAATTCCTGAAGCAAGAGTTCCGTCTGGAACTCTTTGCGAATCTTCGAAACCAACGTTGCAGCGTTGAGCGAGTTACCGCCAACCTCGAAATAGTTGGTATGTACGCCAAACGGTTCATGAGTTGCGAGCACATCCTGCCAAATCGCAACAAGCTTTTCTTCCATCTCGTTACATGGTGCCATGACCTCCTGCGCGCCCAAAAGAAAATCATTAACTTCAGGGAACGCTTTTTTGTCCACTTTGCCGTTCGCGCTGACCGGGATACGTTCGAGTTGGACAAGTGAGGCTGGGATCATGTAAGACGGGAGTGCTTGAGCGAGGAACACACGCACTTCCTGCATGTCAAGCTGTTCATCAGCGACCAAGTAGCCGACGAGGTATTTATCCCCACGCTCATCACCATGTGCAGTTACAACCGCTTCTGTAATCAGATGGTGCTTCACGAGGTGGCTCTCAATCTCCCCGATTTCGATTCGGAAGCCACGGATCTTCACTTGATCATCATGGCGGCCAAGGAACTCCAAGTTGCCGTCTACGAACCAGCGCGCGCTGTCACCCGTCTTGTAAATGAACTCGCCTATAGTAAACGGAGATGGTAGGAATTTCTGTGCCGTCAATTCTGGATCTGTATATCGTGCAGCCAGCACTTCCCCACCGATGTAGAGTTCACCAGGCACGCCGACTGGGCATAGTTTGAGGTCTGCATCCAGTACGTAGTACTTCGCATTTTGGATTGGCTTGCCATACGGAATTGAATTCCAGCTAGGACCGACTTGCTCCACTGGAAAATAGTTCGACCAGACCGTGGCTTCTGTTGCCCCACCGAGCCCGACCACCTGTAACCCCGGGAAGTGTGCCTGAAGTTGGCTGGGCAGTTTGACAGGAATCCAGTCACCCGACAGGAAGACAAGGCGCAATTTCGAATCAACAGCCACACCCTCAAAGAATGGTACGAGTTGCATCAATGCTTGTGGTGCTGAATCCCAGAACGTAATGCCTTCTTTACGGATGATGTTGAGCAATCGCTCTGGCTCACCGATCTCTTCCTCGGCTGACAAGCGAACTGTCGCACCTGCAGCGAGAATTCCAAAGATATCATACACGGACAGATCAAAACTCAGCGAGGTGACAAACAGCAGTTTGTCACCTTGACCGACTTGGAACTTACCATTTACCCACTCTATCAAGTTGATCACCGGTTGATGTTTCACGATGACGCCCTTTGGCTGACCCGTCGAACCAGATGTGAAAATGGTATAGGCGATATCGTCTGAGTTGTTCACAAGCGTGAGATTATCTGACGGTATAGTATGGTCCATCTCCTGCGGTACCAGCAGGTGTTTCAAATCGGACAATTGTGCTTGCAACCTCTCCACGGACTGATCCGTAATCAACGACTTGACCTGTAACACGCGCAAGATGTGCAGCAAACGCGCATCTGGCAACGTCAACTGTAATGGAATATAGGCACCGCCTGCTTTCAATACGGCGAGGACGCTTACGATCATCTCCACAGAGCGGGTCAAATATATCCCGACGAACTGATTAGGTTCAATGCCTTGTTGGCGTAACACGTAGGCCATCTGATTCGCCCGAGCGTTCAGTTCTCCGTAAGTCAACTTAATTCTTCCGTCATCAACAGCCAGCACATCTGGTGTTTCGATCACACGCTGTTCGAACAATTGGTGGATCAAGGTTTCCGAAGCGTATGTAACTTGGGTATCGTTGAAGCCAAACAGTACTTGCTCACGCTCTTCTGGCAACAAAATAAAATCTCGATCCATTTTTGACTCTGGATTTTCAATCATGCATTGCAGGAAGCGAACGAAGTACGCGCAGAGCTTGTCATCCACGCCTTCACCAAACACCGTGGAAGTGTAACGCAAGGTCAGTTTCATCTGACCCATCGTGGTGTCTAACATAAAGTCAAACAGCGTATTCGTATCTTGATGGCCCTCAACTTCTAGAGATTCATTGACAATCTCCTGGGAAAAATCGTTCAGGATGTGAAAATCCATAAAGTTGAACAGCGTATCAAAGAACGGGTTCTTATTACCGCTCTTTTCACCGATGACGTTGGCTACCTCAAAGAGTGGCATGCGCTCATAACGCTTCACTTGCAACAGTTTGGTATCCACCTGTTTCAAAAACTCGCTCCAACGCCTGCCACGTGGCACTTCCATTCGCACAGGCACCGTATTCAGAAAACAGCCAAGCAAGCGGTCACCATCTTCGTGAACAGGACGATTGTTAGTGAGATACCCCACAACCAGTTCTTTCTCGTAGGAGATCAGATTCAGCACATAGAGATATCCGGCAAAGCAAATGTTTTTCACACTGGTGTCGTACGTCTTTGCCACCTTATTCAACTGCACTAGCAGATTACTTTCGAGGTGATATACCTTTGTTACCCGTTCCACCTGATCAGGCTTGTTCGGCCCTGTCTTCACCGAGAAGTCCAATCGCTGGTAACCCGCGAGTTCTTCCTGCCAGTAGCGGATGTTCTCTTCGTTTCGGGTCTCCACCAACTCGTCGATGACACTGTCTTTGTACGTGATCCCGAGTTTCTTCGGTACGAACGATTCATTGTTCTCAAGTGCCTTGTAGATCTCATGCATCTCAATGAATAGTTGGTTGATACTCCAGCCATCAAGCAGAGCGTGATGGCAAATGAAGAGGAACGTCACATTTCCTTCATCTAATAAGAACGTGCGCAACTTCCACAACGGACGATGCTCCAATAAATCGAACGAATGACGGCGATCTTCGGCAATGTACTCACGAACATGAGCCGACTGCTGCTCGAAATACAAATTGGAAAGATCGAAATGTTTCAGATCGTTTTCCAGTTCCCGATAAACAACTGCCATCGGACGCTCGAAATCTTCCATGTGGAAGACGGTACGCAGTATATCATGCTTGTTGACTAACAATGCCCAAGCATGATTCAAGCGATCACGATCGAAGGACTGGTAGCATATGCGAAATACGAACTGCTCGTAGTAAACCAACTTTTCTGTATCCTTCAAATAATAGAAGACCATGCCATTTTCAATCGCTGACAATGGATACATATCCTCGACTTCTCCTTGTAGGCGGAGGTTTTTAAGCAATTTGCCTTTTAAACTATCCAACTCTTCTACAACTTGTGTACGCACCGTCGAACCCTCTCCGGCCACAGTAGCCATAAGTTTGGCAGCCATTTTTTCCACCGTATCGTGCTCGTAGAGGTCTGAAAGCGATAAGCTTGCACCCATTTTTCCGTTCAAGGCACTGACCAGACGGATCGCTCGCAAGGAATCGCCACCGCTATTGAAAAAATTAGCATGTATGCCAATCTGTGCAACTCCCAAGATACGGGCAAACTGAGCGGCAATATTCATTTCCAGTTCTGTGCGCGGTTCAACATAGAACGTTTCCTCCAAGAACGTCTCCAACATGAGCAAAGCCTTGCGATCGGTTTTTCCACTTGCAGTGAGCGGTATGCTGTCAATACGGGTAAACGTAGATGGCAGCATATAGTCAGGGAGGCGCAACGAGAGGTATTCACGCAGCTCGGCGTTAGTCAACTCACGGTCTGCTACGTAGTAAATGTTGATGCGATTGGACCCGTCATCCTCCAGCTTCGTCAATGCCACAGCCTCGCGAATCTCACTTTTAGCGAACAATGCCGCTTCGATCTCACCCAATTCAATGCGATAACCTCGCACCTTGACTTGATGGTCTATCCTACCCAAGAAGTCGAGATTCCCTTCTGGCAACCAACGCGCCATATCTCCCGTGCGATATGCGTGCTCACCTTTTACAAACGGATGAGCGACAAATCGCTCCGCTGTCAGTTCTGGACGGTTGAGATAACCACGAGCCAACTGCACACCAGCAATGTACAACTCACCTGGCACACCAATCGGTTGTACCTGACCGTCATCACTCAAAACCAACAACTGTGTATTATGTACTGGTTTACCAATTGGCGTTCGATCCGCATCTAGATCCGGTGTGCATTCAAAGTACGAAACGTCGATGGTCGCCTCTGTTGGTCCGTACAAGTTGATCAGTCGAGTCGCAGTACCCTGCGCATGTTTTGGCACCAATTCGTACCAACGCTTAACTTGATGTACTCCGAGCGCCTCACCAGAAGTGTACACTTGACACAATTGAGATAATTTACTTCCTTGGTGCGTGCTGCTGATATAGTCAAGAAAGCCTTGCAACATTGATGGAACAAAGTGTATCGTCGTCACACCATAGTTCTCGATCGCTTGTAACAACACTGCTGGATCTTTTTCTGCTCCTGGCGCCAGCATCGCAACGCGCGCGCCTTGAAATGCCCACCAGAACAACTCCCACACTGAAACGTCAAACGTGTAGGCTGTCTTTTGTAAAAGAGTATCCCCTGTCCCGATCGCTGTATGACTCTGCATCCACTGCAGCCGATTGATCAATGAGTGTTGTTCGATCAGCGTACCCTTTGGCAATCCAGTGGAGCCCGAAGTATAGATGACATAGGCCAGATCGTGCGGTTTGCTAATCACTTCCAGGTTCGAATTGTCCCCTGTGTATAGCTCATCCTGTTCGAGATTCAAAATTTCACCCTCAAAAGCAAGTCGTTCGAGCAAGTGTTCTTGTGTGAGGAGCAACGAGCATTGACTGTCTTCCAACATGTGGTGAAGACGATCATCAGGGAATTTGTGATCGAGCGGCAGATAAGCGCCGCCTGCCTTCACGATCGCCCAGATGCCGACGATCATTTCTAGAGAACGCTCTACCATCAGACCTACGATGCTGTCATTCGTCACGCCTTTGGCACGAAGAACACGAGCCAGTTGGTTTGCTTTTTCATTCAACTTGGTAAATGTGAGATGTCCAATTTCTGACACAACCGCTTCCAGATCTCCGTATCGAGCTACTGTCTCCTCAAACACCTGTGGCAACGTCTTCTCCACATCATATGGTGCGTTCGTATCGTTAAATGAAGCCAGCCTTTGTAACTCTTCATCCCTAACCAATACCAATTCCTTGATGTTCACCTGTCCAGCAGAATCGATGATCTGGGTGAGAAGTTCTGCGAAATGCTGAAGCATCGTACTCGCGAATTCCTCGGTATACAACTCACTTGCATATGACAAAACCGCATGGAGACATTCATCAGCCACGAGGTTCAGGGTCAGAGCGAAATTCGTCTGCTCAAAAATAGAATACGATTCGACGTGCAGGCCCTCTTGCCCTTCAATCAACAACTTGTCGAGCGGGTAGTTCTCCAAGACAACAATTGAGTTAAACAAGCTCTCATGAATTTTAGCGCCACTGTACGATTTGATTTCTGTAAGAGACGAGGACATGAATTCCCCACGCTCTTGCAGGTCGTGTGCAACTTGACCGAGCAACGTCCGAACCGAAGTGTCTCCCGTAGATTTCAAACGCAATGGCAACGTGTTGATGAACAACCCGACCATTTCTTCAATACCGTCCACCTGCGCTTCACGCCCAGATACTGTAGTGCCGAACACGACATCTTGGCTATTGGTATAGCGTTGCAACATTAGGCCCCACGCTGTGTAAAGCAGGGAAGCTAACGTGATGTTCTGCGTGAAACAGAACGCTTCCATCTGCGCAAATTGCTCAGCGGACATAGACAATTCCACCGTTTTAATATCTGCATCCGCAGTCGTGCCGTTCGTAACCTTAAGGATCGATGGTGAATGAAATTCCTCCAAATAGTGCGTCCAGAACGCTTTTTCTTGTTCCTTATTCTGACTTTGCAGGTACTGAATGAACGACTTAAAGGACATTTTCTGAGGCAATTGCAAAGTGACACCATTACTTAGACGATGATATGCGCCCAGAAATTCTCGTAACAAAATCCCAGTAGACCAACCATCGTACAAAATGTGATGGTTGCTGATCAACAGGGCGTACTTTTCATCCGGCAGCTTGACCAACGTCACTCGAAACGGTATCTCACTCAAATCGAACTTACACTCACGATCTAAACGCTTGACCGCTTCGAGCTCCTCCGTTTCTACGATTGCCATTTCGAACTTCCTATCGTTCAGAATGATCTGAAGTGGTTGCCCGACTTTGTCCCAACGAAACGTCGTCCTCAACATCTCATTGGCTCTGACTACCTCGTTCCACGCTGAGTTCACCCATTCTTCATTCACTCCGCCCGCAAGATGCAGGCAGAGTTGTTCGAAGTAGCTATCCGATTGCGGATCCTCAAGATAATGGAAGAGCATACCTTCTTGCAAAGGTGTCAGGGCGATGATATCTTGGACGTTTTTACGATCTAACTTTCGCGACATCGACATTGCACCGGCCTCCCTTGTTATCGCTTACAAGCTTTGCTGTATTTACGCAGAGCATATCCAGATATGATCTCCTGCTGAATCTGCGAAGTACCTTCGATGATCTCAAGCATCTTCGCCTCACGGAACAATCGTTCCGCTGGGTAATCCGAGATGCATCCGTTTCCACCGTGTACCTGCACGCAGTCGGTTGCAACCTTCATTGCCACTTTCGAGACAAAGTACTTCGCCATTGTCGTCTCCATGGCAGCGTCCTGCAATTTGTTCTTGCGCATTTCACCCGCTTTTAGGCACAGGGCACGAGCCGCATGTGTTTCGGTAGTTGCGTCGGCGATTAGACCTTTAATCAATTGGAATTCCGCTAAGCGCTTACCAAACTGCTTGCGCTTACGAGCGTATGAAACCATCTGGTTGACTGCCTCTTGAGCGATTGATACCCCTGCCCACGCGATACTGTAACGTCCGTGATCAAGAGCCGTCGAAACAATGTACGTGAAGCCCCCACCTTCCTTCCCGAGCAAATTCGCGGTTGGCACTTCCACGTTGTCGAACTCAATCTTCGCGATGTGCGTTGCTCGTCCAGCTAACATCCCCCTCAGCGGCCTAGTTGTTACACCAGGGAAATCTCGCTCAACGAGAAATGCAGAAACCTGCCCCTGATCATTGCCCGCTATCACCACGAACAGATCCGCTTTGTCTCCAAAAGAAATCCACTTTTTTTCACCGTTCAAGACATAGATGTCACCCACCTTGCGGTAGCGCGTCTCGACAGACTTTGCATCCGTCCCTACGTTCGGCTCGGACAAAGCAAATGCGGCCAGCGATTCACCTTTTGCCATGCGTGGTAACCACAATTCCTTTTGCTCCTCATTGCCCCAGCGGAGCAAGCTCTCACCACACAAGGCTGAATGTACCGTGATCAAAGTGCGAGTTGCGCAGTCCGCTTTTCCGATTGCCTGCTGGAACAAGCCGTAATGTACCGGGTCCAGACCGAGTCCGCCGTACTCCGTCGGGAGGTTGGCGGTTAAGTATCCGCGAGTGGCCATATTTTGAATCAAATCGTCTGCCAGCACCCCTGCTTCATCAAACTCACGAGCGCGTGGACCGATATGTTCTTCTGCAAATTTTTCCGCTTCTGCGACGATCTGCGCTTGACGTCCCTCTTGCGTTAGGTCGATAACGTGGCTCATCGGCTTATCCAACCTTTCTGTTGACCAGTGCTGCGATGTTGTTGACGGTGGAAAAGTTTTTAATATCAAGGTCTTCGTTGTCAATGGTCATGCCGAACTCCAACTCGATGTATTCCAGTAATTGCATCGCAAATAAGGAGTTCACAAACCCCATTTCGAAAATGTTTTCGTCGTCTTCAAATTTTGCGTCATCTTCAAATACGACCAGTTGGGATTCAATAAACGAACGAATTTTTTGGTTGAGTTCCATCTATGTAACGCTCCTTAGCCGATGTATTTTGTTCACGGACATTGACTTCGATATAAGGTGGGAACGGCTGAATGGTGCTCAAGTCGTTCTCAAACAAAATGTTGCCTTGCCCGTCGTTTTCAATTTCTTTAAAGTTAGCGAAACGGTAGGTCACGTACATCATACGGTTGCGATCTGTCTGCTTAAAGTCAGCGAGCAATTTTTTACCGTCCTTCTTCGCTTGCTGCATAATGTGTGACATCAGGACCGTTCCCACACCGCGCGACATTACACGGCAGGACATCAACATCAATTTGAGATACCAGTGCGTTTCAATCAGTTCAATCAGTGTGAGACCGATCTTCCCGTAGGAACCGTAGCGGTCCGTCAACTCACAAACCAGCAGGCGATGTCGATCCGAATGACGGAATGCGTTCAGTTCGTCATAGTCGAACGTTCTCCCTGTCGAATTCAGCTGGTTGGTGCGCTGGGTTAACTCCTCAGCACGCTTCAAATCCTCCTCTTCACAATCTGAGAGGATAAATTTCATCTGCAGGGAAGCCAAGAACGACTCTTTTGGTCCTTGGTACTCCTCTTCCTCTTGGTTTCGATGCATGTCTTCGAGATACATGAGGCGACGGCGTTTCGAGTCTTCCGTGATGAACTGCGGATTAAGTCGTGGATGAGCAGGCAGTTCCGCATACTCCAGAGCGTCCACACAAAACACCTCCGAGAATATGCTTGCCACTTCATCGCGCTCAAAGCTTTGGTCGTCCACAAAGACGAATGTGTCAATCCCGATATTCAGCTTCTCACGAATCTTCGCAATCGACTGTGACTTAGCGTTCCAATGAATCTGTGGGTAGAGAAAATAGTGACCGATGTTAAATTCATGCAACTTACTCATCGCGTCATCATAGTTATTTTTGCTGGCAATGGAATGCAGGATGCCTCGGGAGTCTAGTAATTCGAGAATCTCTACAATGCCATCCTTCAAATTCACCTTTTCTGACTCCAACAAAACGCCATCCCAAATCGTATGGTCCAGGTCCCAGACTACACACTTAATTTCTTTGCCTTTCGAAATCACTGAGATTACCCCTTCCGTGTATATTCAAAGAATCCCATACCCGATTTGCGACCCAACAAACCTGCGTCTACCATCTTGACTAGCAGTGGAGCTGGGCGGAATTTCGGATCTTTGAACTGTTCATAGAGGGTGTACAGAGAATTCAAAATCGTGTCCAGACCAATCAGGTCACCAGTCGCCAATGGTCCCATTTTATGCCCAAAGCCCATTCGGAAAATCTTATCAACGTCTTGTGGCTTCGAGACTCCGTCTTGTACCGCCCAGATGCACTCATTGATCGTCAACATCAGAACACGGTTGGTCACAAAGCCTGGGAAATCATTTACAACGACCGGTGTTTTTCGGCAAGATTGCAAAAACTCCTCAGCCACCGCCACCGTTTCATCAGATGTGTGCATTCCGCGGACTACCTCAACCATCTCTTTCAATGGCACTGGATTCATAAAATGCATCCCGATGACAAGTTCTGGGCGTGGCAACAGTGCTGCCACCTTCGTAATCGATATGCAGGACGTATTGACTGCGTAATAGACATCCTCACAGCATACATCACGCAATTCGGAATACACTTGCTTCTTCGTATCCCAATGTTCCGTCACATTTTCTATGACATAATTGACCTTTTCAAATTCTTCGTAAGTCGTCGTAAAAACAACGCGAGACAACAACTCGTCCACGGTCAGAGCCTTCAAGTGCTTTTGTGTCAGCTGGTACATCCGAAATTCTTTACGAATCTTTTCCTTCGCTCGAAGAATTATATCTTCATTAATATCCTTCAAGATTACTTTATACCCATAACCTGCGAGATCAAGTGCAATGTCTGTGCCCATGACGCCTGCTCCGATAACTCCAAACGTTTGAAGCATTCCGCTATCCCTCCTAAAATCAAAATCAATTCATCTAGAACTCCCGGTATACTGAGTTCTTCAGAAACATGAAGTAATCTCCACAGTTATCATTTGCCCCTTGTACTTCGACAGCAGCTCAATGCCATCCATCTTTAGAGTTTTTCATGTCCATTAGAGAAGATTCTCAATTTTCGCAATATGGCTTATCCGGCTATCATTTTCGTGCCGCTACCTTTGCATCGGTACTCATACTGAGAGGTTATAGAAACTACTCTTCAAGAATTGAAATAATATTCCGGATTATTATCTTTTCCATTTCCATAATTTCTTGAAGTCCATTAATTAGAGTCTGAATGACATTTTTATTTTTCAAAAAATTATATTTTATTGCCACATTTCTTATTACAAATGATCTTTTTTGGAGTTCTTCATATTGCTTCCATAAACTTGTTAATTGTACTTTTCCAAGTTCCTCAATCATATATTGAATACGTAACACCATGCACTTCTTATGCTCCCAAAAAAGGTGAAATGCCCTTACATCAAGATCAAATGCTTCCTGTTCCGTTCCTGCTGTTATCTGACTAATCAATTTATTATAGACCTCGACACCATATACACAGTCATATGTCCACCATGAAGGCGGGGTTGGTTGACTCAGGCTAGGCGTGCCTTCAAGATATGCCTTTAAGGATCGAATGACGTACTCTCTATTAAACTTCACTTTTATTTCCGGATCATTTTTTTTGTATAAGTGAATGCCCACCCAATCGAAAGTGACATGTTGAAAAGACGCTTCCAACTCTTGAAAGGTACATTTACTTTTAATATATTTTCCATTTTCAAAGTTATTAGCAATGTAAACCCATTCATTTTCAACATCGTAGCCGAAAATAAGTATTTCATGAAGGCCCTGCTGATCGGTATTAAATGCAGATATATAATACGGATTGACTAAAAAATAAGCATAATAATCGGAATCGATAGATTCGATAACAAATTCAGTCACATTATTATACCTTCGTTGGATAGTTTCACGAGTTAACTTACAATTTTTTAGCCATATGCAAGCATCTAATACATTATGATTCTCAAAAAAATACCAATCATATTTAGAGTCGTAACATATTTGTATAAAGCTGCTATGAAACCAAGGTAAAGTGACTTTATCTAGCTCGATTATTGAAAATACGCTTGCATAAGAATTATATGTATTTAATATAGGATTTTCATTCATTTGCAAAATCTTTATTTTCTCCTGTTGGTTCGTATGTCCAATCCTCTGCCTTGTGATTGCTTTAAACTTTTGATGCTCCTTTAAGGACCTTATACTAAAAGTATTAAATGTGATCTTCATATCTAACAGCGACATTGGATGCACTAGATACTCTATATCGGATTCTATCGCCAAAAAAATGGTTTCATCCCCTATGTTTTCTATCATAATGCAATGTTGTTTTTGGGTATAATTATAATTTGTAAGCTCAGGCCTTGCCGTATCAGTGAACAAAATTTCCTCTTCTTCCTCATTAATTGATCGAGCCGGTTCTAATACACTCGGCATTTTCTGTCCCCCCCGACTAAGGTATTGTTTTGCAACTCCATTTAAAAGTTATATATCATGGTCAGGCTTTGATTTAGAATTCACGGCTAGTGCTGTCTTGGCTGCATATCACTATCACTCAGCCAGTAAAGAAGAAGTGGCTCGACTGCTTTATAACTTCACAGCTGTTAGAACGTACTACAGAAAAAAATGCAATACCAGTCAGAGTCCTATTTTCCAATTCACATATCTGCCGACCTTACGATCAAGAAAGTACCTATCAAGCGAAATAACGATTACGGAACCTTAGAATGTGTCAAATTCCTCCTATAACCCAGTCAATACCTTTGAAGTCTAAATGATTGGTAGGTTCATCCAAGAGTAGTACGATAACGACCATCAAAATTGCATAAGAGTTCAAACCAAGGCGATTTTATCAGCGTATCTAAGGAAAACTCAGCTTCTTCTGCCTCCAGCTCAAGTACCTTCTGAATTATTTTTAATGGCTATCAACTGTTGTATCGCACTTCATCCTTTGCCTCCGCGTGCTAACAGACATCCGTCGAGATCTTGTTAATATAACCTACTACATCTTGAATCCGATCCTTCAAATAAAAATGTCCACCTTCAAATGTATTCAAATGGCAGGAATGTGATGTATAGCATTTCCATGATTCTATATCCTCTCGTGTAACATCTAGATCCTCTCGACCAGTCAAGACCGAAATATCAAATTCATACTGTGAGTGATCGATATGAATATAGGTATCAATAAGATGGAAATCGGCTCTGAAAATCTCGAGGTACATTTCTGCCAACTCTGGTACTTCAAATAATTCCTTTGGTGTCCCTCCGAATCGTAAAATTCTTTGGATAAGTTCATCATCCGACTGATATTTTTCAAATGACTCCTTACGGATATGAGGAGGATATCTTCCTGAGAAAAATAGATGTTTAGGAAAGGGCCCTCCTTTATTTCGTATGCGCTCGATCAAAGCGTAGACAAGCAATGCACCCATGCTGTGACCAAACATCACATATGGTCTTTCTTCCAATAAGGGGCAAACTTGCTCATATATATCGTCAATCGCCTCCTTAAAATCAATATAAAAAGGCATTTTACACCGTGCGCCGCGACCGGCCAATTCGACAGACTGAAGCTTGATAGCCGGATGCAAATAGCGTTTCCATGGAAAATATGCTATCGAAGATCCTCCGGCAAATGGAAAGCAAAATAAATTCACAGATTTCATATTGAGCACCTCAAACTATTAATTCCATAAAGATCGCTTCCATTCCATATATTACTACATTCTTAACTTGTGTAATCCCTATGAAATTAGTCCTATTTTCATGTCATAATTAGACATTTTACAGCATAATATTTTTAGATCATTTTATTCTTATTCACTTATTTACCTAAAGGTTGTTCATGTGGGTATCCTGCCTGTTGCAGGCTGACATAGTTCACCATATGAGCCAGCCTTG
This sequence comes from Paenibacillus monticola, assembly GCF_009664975.1. GTDB lineage: Bacteria > Bacillota > Bacilli > Paenibacillales > Paenibacillaceae > Paenibacillus_AQ > Paenibacillus_AQ monticola. The sequence goes on along the minus strand of NZ_WJXB01000019.1, from coordinate 32,775 downwards.
GCTACCCAGAAAATTCCGTCAGATCACTTCGTATCTTCTGATCCCCCCATCAGGCGATCATAGCGCTGCAGTGACTCGCCTCCATGAGTGCCTAGAGAGGAATGCTTCTCGGTCCAGTCGACCGGAATGTTCCGGCTCATCTGTCCTGATTCCCAGAGCAGCCGTTAACTGGACGACCGTCACCTCTCTTCCAGCTCGCCTGCTAAATCTATTCGATTGAGTGTAAACCACACCAGTGGATGAGGCACTTGCAACCGCTCTTTTCCTATGGTCGACTCGGATTTTTATGATTAAATAGAAATGGAGGTTTCGAACAGCGGAAAGTCCATGGTGATCCCAACAGGAACTCTCTGATCGAGACTGTAAATTTGTGTATGGAAATCCATCGGGTCGTCTTGAAATTTCGTACAGTTATCTGTCAATTTGTCTTAAGGTCTGCAACTTCCCCTCCTCAGTCCCCTCAACCCCTTACCCCACAAAGACTTTCAATCCCTTGTCCCTTCATCTCCCCAAATCTCTGAAGTAAATTAAGTTAGATATGAAAATAGGGAAATGACAGAGAAAATCAGTAATAATCGAGGAAAAACGGGGCCGAAAAAGCAAAATAAGTTTGAGCTGAAGGCAGGAAAACACAGGGATTTGGGCTTAGGTTTGAAGGAAACAACAGAGGAACAGATCGGGGGAATGCCTGAATTTCGCTCGGCTTAGTGGCAAACTTTAAGTGATCAATGGGAAACTTTGTGGGATAGGTGCAGACTTAAATTGCGGTCTACTGTAGAAAGAAAATAAAGTATTAGACTAGAAATGTTGGTCCCACGCGGCTTTTCGAATTATAAAACCGTCAGATCTCGTAAAAAAAGTATTAGACTGGTCCCAACTATAAAAATAGCATCAGCCGTAGACGAGAAAATAAAGTCCTAGACTGACGCTGTTTTATTGAGCTAACGTTTCCCGTTAGAATTCCTGTAGAATGAATAATTTAGCCTTTACACAAAAACGAGCGCCTTTGTACGATGGGTTTACACACGAGGTGATTGCCTCAAAAAGCCCATCATCTAGGAGGTCGCTCTACTATGAAGTTTAAATCTCAAGATAAACAAAATCAACTCATTGAAAATATTACCGTTTATCACTTGGTTATTGGTGTAGACATCGCACAAGAGATCCATGTAGCTCGTGCCGTCAGCTTTCGTGGAATTGCTCTGGGGACTCCGCTTGAGTTCGGTAACCATCGTGAAGGGTTCGATCTCTTCGAACACTGGATTCAAGATCTACTCAAATCCTGCGAACTTAGGAGCGTCATAGTTGGTATGGAACCCACTGGACACTATTGGTTTAACCTTGCACGTTGGCTCCTCGATCAAGGTATAAGATCCTGTGTTGGTTAATCCTCATCTCGTCAAAAAGAACAAGGAAAACCGTGATAATACTCCCTCTAAAAGTGACCATAAAGATGCACTTGTTATTGCAGACATGGTCAAAAAACGGGTACTACTCCCCTGTTCGTTTTCATTCGGAAGCTTACGAGGAACTCCGTATTCTAATGGCAAACCGAGAAATGGTTACCAAGCGCCTCAACGCTGCGGTTAATCAAATCCATCGCTGGGTAGACATTGTTTTCCTGAACTTCACCAGGTCTTTAAGATTCTTACTTGCACCAGTGCAATCGCAATACTCAGACTCTTCCCTTTACCGAAATAGATCAGTCGGTTAACCATAGAACAGGTCCTTGACGGTTGGAAGAAATATGTGAAGCGTCATGCTGGAGTTAAACGTACTGAACTACTCATTTCACTTGCAAAATCCAGTGTGGGCACCACTCAGGCGCTCCAAGCTTCATCTTGGGCAATTGCTCGAAGAGTTTGACCTAGCTCAACGCCAGCTTGAACAAATTGAGCACGATCTCCGCCTTATTCTTGTGCGTATTCCTTATGCACAGAAGCTCCTTGAAATACGAGGCATTCATGTAACGAATCTAGTCGGTGTACTCGGTGAAGCTGATGATCTAAGCGGATATAGCACGGTAATGCTTTGCTTCGTCATGCTGGGTTAAATCTAGCTGAAGCTAGCTCCGGGAAATGGCGAGGAAAGATGGTGCTCAGCAAACGAGGTCGGCCACGCTTACGTCATCTTCTTTATCTCATGACGATGAGTATGGTCATGACAAATGCGGAAATTCGAGCGTCACATCGTTACAATGTTGAGGAAAAGAAACTGAAGAAAATGAAATCTATCATGAAATTATGCGGTAAAGTAATACGATTGCTAATCGCTCTGGCTAAAAACAATACAACTTACGAACCGATCAAGGTATTCTCGGCAGCATAAAACCAATCAATCCTCACCAGCTCATGCATTCACAGGATTTTAAAAAGCACGGAGTATCGGGAGACGTTACGCAAAAGGGCTCGGACCCGTTCCGTTAGAAAGACCGACCTCCACCCCGTAGTTAGATGTGACGAAGGAATGAAAGGGCTATGACCCGTTGAGACGTGGGAGCACTAGGGGGAAGTTGAGACGTGCGTATATGGAACAATATGAGTGATAGCTGTTCACGAGTCTGTAAAATATATTGTGTAAACTCTCAAACCCATTAAAATGGAAGTAAGAGAAAGGTTGGGGAGAACACATGGGACTTTGGACAAAACAGCAACTGCGGGAGTTTATTAAGGAAAACAACTTGGTCAGCGCAAAAGATGCGCAGAATGCCTTAAAGGATTTATTTGCTGAGACGATTCAGGAAATGCTGGAAGCCGAAATGGATACGCATTTGGGTTACGGAAAGCATGAAGTGAAGGCGAAACTCACTCCAAACAGTCGTAATAGAAAAAGCCGCAAAACTGTAGTTAGCGAGTACGGCGAACAGGAAATCATTATCCCTCGAGACCGTTTAGGCGAGTTTGAGCCTTTGGTGGTCAAGAAGCATCAATCGAATGTAACGGGCATCGAAGAGCAGATTGTGGCGCTGTACGCCAAAGGCGTCAGCACGAGAGATATCCAAGATCATCTACAGAATATGTACGGGATTGAGGTCTCGCCCACGCTTATTTCCAATGTCACTAACAAGATTGTTCCCCTCATTAAAGAGTGGCAGAATCGCCCCTTACAAGGTGTTTACGCGGTAGTCTATCTGGATGCCATCCACTTCAAAGTCAAGCAGGACGGGGCTATTATCAACAAAGCAGCCTACATGGTCATTGGCATCGATCTGGATGGAAACAAGGATGTACTGGGCATGTGGATTGGCGAGAACGAGTCCTCTAAGTTCTGGCTTAGCGTACTGAATGAACTGAAGAACCGCGGGGTTCAAGACATCCTCATCATCTGTGTGGACAACCTGTCGGGGTTCTCTCAAGCGATTGCGCCTGCTACCCTCAAACGGAAATCCAAAAGTGTATTATTCACCAAATCCGCAGCTCCACACGGTACGTTTCGTACAAGGATCTGAAAAAGGTCACCGCCGATTTAAAGCCCATTTACAAGGCAGCTACCGAAGAAGGAGCCTTGCTTGAACTCGACCGTTTTGAAGAGATGTGGGGAGCCAAATATCCGCTCATCCTCCGTTCCTGGCGGAATAATTGGGAGGAGTTAGCTACCTTTTTCAAGTACCCCCCTGAGATCCGCAAACTCATCTACACGACAAATATGATTGAGAGTTACCACCGCCAGCTGCGTAAAGTGACGAAAGGAAAAAGCATCTTTCCCACGGATGAGGCGCTGCTTAAAATGCTCTATCTCGCCACCGTCGACGTGACTCGCAAATGGACGGGGCGCGTTCAAAACTGGGGACAAATGCTCCTTCAGCTTTCGGTATTTTTCCCAGATCGGGTCGGTCAACACTTGCGATGAATCACCACTCCCCCTCGGGGGAATCTGTGCTTAAAAGAGTTTACACAAAATTATTGACAGACCCCTGTTCACCTTTATTTCCGTATGCCCAATGCTCCATTTCCCAACCACCGGCCCAACCATCTTCCTTTATATAATATAACCACAGGGTGAAATCCTACGAATTCATGAGCTAGAGTGAGGATACTGAACCATTTCGAGGGAGCTTAATGAATCACCGTCAGTCTAACACTTTATTTTTCTAGTCTACAACTTTATTTTCTGAGTCTAACACTTAATTTTTCTAGTCTAAGACTTTATTATCTTCTGACATCTACACTAACGCTATATTTTCTTCGAACACTATAGATTTCATTTCCTCTGGTCCCTATAAAAAAGATTGTCCTGAGGATATTTATCAGGACAATCTTAGAAGTATTATTAGTTACGCACTTTATTATCTAGTTACACATTCTTTTGTCAATTACAAAGTATATTGCTCAGTTACAGACAATATTTAACACATTCATCAGGACGGCTCATGATATCTGTGTTGCTTTTCCACTTTTTCAAATGGTCTTATGCCTTCAGAACGAACTAAGGCATTAATGTAATTCATCACTTCATACTACTTCATAACTTTAATGTTCACTTCATAACTTTAATGTCTACTTCATAACTATATTGTCTCTATACACCAGACAGGACAACAACAACAGAACTACTCCCTACTCCACAGTTACACTCTTCGCCAAATTCCGTGGTTTATCCACGTCATGACCAAGCGCTAGAGAAGCGTAATAAGCCAACAATTGCAACGTCACTACGGACAGAGCAGGTGTCAGTAACGGCAAGGTTTTAGGAATAACAAATACTTGGTCTACCGATCTGAGCAGGTCAGTTACATGCTCTTGGTGCGTGATGGCCATAACGTCTGCGCCGCGGGCTTTCACTTCTTTGATGTTGCTGACGGTTTTCTCAAGAACAGACTCCTGAGTAGCCATGGCAATTACCGGAACACCCTCTTGGATCAGCGCCAATGTGCCATGTTTCAACTCGCCCGCAGCATAAGCTTCGGAGTGAATATAAGAGATCTCTTTCAGCTTCAGCGAACCTTCTTGAGCTACAGCATAATCTACGCCGCGGCCGATGAAGAACAAGTGCTCATGCTTGGAGATCTGTTCTGCATATTTCTTAATGTCATCCTTTTGTGCCAGAACTTCTTCCACTTGCTCAGGCAATGATTGCATCGCTGCCAGAATTTCAGCAACCTGCGCTTCAGACTGCGTACCACGTATTTCCGCCATGTATAGGCCCAGCAGAGTGAACACGATCAGCTGTGAAGTATAAGCTTTGGTCGAAGCTACAGCAATTTCCGGTCCAGCCAAGGTAACCAATACATCATTAGCTTCGCGGGCAATGGAGCTGCCTACCACGTTAGTGATTGCCAGTACATGCGCGCCGTTCGCTTGACCTTCACGCAGAGCAGCAAGAGTATCCGCAGTTTCACCGGATTGACTGACTACAATAACTAGAGTTTCTGGTGTCACGATCGGTGAACGGTAACGGTATTCTGAGGCGATGTCATTTTCCACCGGAATACGTACCAGCGACTCAATCAGATTACGTCCTACTAGCCCTGCGTTATAAGCAGTACCACAAGCAACGATCTGAATGTTGCGGATATTTTTGATTTGTTCAACGGTCAGATTAAGCTCTGGCAAAATAACCTTGTTGCCTTCAGCGTTGATGCGGCCGCGCATAGTATCGCGGTAAGCCTTAGGCTGCTCATGGATTTCTTTCAACATGAAATGCTCGTAGCCGCCTTTTTCTGCGGTAACTGCATCCCAATCGACAGTAATCATTTCCCGAGAAATAAAGTTGCCTTCAATCGTCATCAATTCGACAGCATCCCGTGTCAATACAGCCATTTCGCCGTCGTTCAAAATATATACGTTACGGGTATATTCAAGCAGAGCAGGAATATCCGACCCGATAAAGTTTTCTCCTTCGCCAAGACCAATGATAAGAGGACTGGCCTGACGTACTGCTACCAGTTTATCTGGTTCAAATTCTGTAAGAACGCCCAGTGCAAACGCACCGCGCATGAAAGTAATCGCCTTTTGTACAGCTTTAACGATGTCTCCATCATATTCACGAGCGATCAGGTGAGAAATAACCTCAGTATCTGTTTCAGAAGTGAAGTGGCATCCACCAGCAATCAGTTCTTCTTTGAGATCCAGGTAGTTTTCAACAATACCGTTATGAACTACCGAGAATTTCTGGCTATCATCCGTATGAGGATGGGAATTCTCATCAGAAGGTTTACCGTGAGTGGCCCAGCGTGTATGTCCGATCCCTGCGCTGCCTGTAAGAGGATGGGTTTCCAGTCTCGTTTCCAAATTCACCAGACGTCCCTGTGCCTTTACAATTTGCAATCCTTCTTTGGTAAATACAGCGATACCAGCGGAATCGTACCCACGATACTCCAACTTTTTCAAACCCTCGACCAAGATAGCCTGCGAATTCTGATTACCAATATATCCTACAATACCACACATATTTTTTCCTCCGTCCAATTTATCGTAATATGGGCGGCATACGGAAAGAAACGTGCCGTGCGGCATGTTTTTGAGAAAAAGCAAATATTCTGTTGCAAGCTTTGGCTCAACAAAATAAACTGTCATCTTATGTTCATGAAGTCCAGCCTTCTTCTCTGCCGTGGCAGAACTGCATTGTTTCCTTCCGATGCCCTAACCCTCGAATAATTTATTTCTATTGCACCCACAAAAGCGTTGTGTGAAAGGTCGCCCTTCCATTTTCCGCTTCCATTTACGGCTCTGGTGCATCACCGGGAGGTCCCCGCCGAACATTTCGAACACCTCCACCTCGTCAACTTACGTCTGCCGTGATTTGTGCCAGCCTCGCCTATATCAGGCACTTAATGACTTACACATCTCCCCCGCGCAAGACCAAGTTCTGGCGCTTGTATGCTAACCTCACAACCCCCGCTTTCCTTCTGGAATGACACTTAGTCTATTATATGCACCTTACATCACTTTGGCAATGCTGTGCCTCAGGAATATTTAAAGAGCCGGTGCAGCGAAGCTAAAGCACTCCACTCACCAGCCAACAATCCCTTGCGAAGGTATGCAGTTATACCAGTTCACGCTGTACTACATCTACAATCTGACTTACATATAAATCCAAATCGGCTTTGTCAGGTCCTTCTGCCATTACGCGGATCAGTGGTTCTGTACCCGACGGACGCACCAATACACGGCCATTATCGCCTAATTTACCCTCGACTTCATTAATAGCCGCTTCAATAGCCACGTTATTCGGATAATTAGTCTTATCCAGCACACGAACATTCACAAGCACCTGTGGGTATTTCGTCATCATGGCTTTCAACACACTTAGCTTCTTTCCTGAAGCCTTCATGGTATCCACCAGTTGAATAGCCGTCAGAATGCCGTCTCCAGTCGTATTGTAATCAAGGAAAATGACATGTCCGGATTGCTCTCCACCCAGGTTATAACCGCCACGACGCATTTCCTCCATGACATACCGGTCACCAACTGCTGTTTTGGCAGTGTTGAGCGATAATTTCTCAGTTGCCTTGTAGAATCCAATATTGCTCATTACGGTCGAAACAATCGTACCGTCCTTAAGCTTGCCTGCACGATTCATTGCGTCTCCGCAAATGCAGAGGATAAAGTCCCCGTCGACCTCATCCCCCGTTTCATCAATAGCAATCAGGCGATCAGCATCTCCGTCAAAAGCAAGTCCTAAATCTGCCCCGTGTCGTAATACTTCCGCACGCAATGTAGCTGGATGTGTGGAGCCGAATCCGTCATTAATGTTCAGTCCGTCCGGCTCTGAACCAATGGCTATAACCTCTGCGCCCAGTTCTTTGAACAAACGTGGTGCAAGCTCATACGCTGCACCGTGGGCACAGTCCAATACGATCTTGAAACCTTTGAAGCTTTGGGAGATCGTTGTTTTCAAATACTCCAGATAGAGATATTTAGCATCATTATCGACTGCTAGTATTCCTAACCCTGAGCCTATAGGACGAGGCAGTTCATCGACCTCGGCATCCATCAATTCTTCAATGCGAAGCTCCGTTTCATCGGTTAGCTTGAAGCCATCTCCACCAAAGAACTTAATACCATTATCTTCAACCGGATTATGCGAAGCTGAAATCATCACGCCCGCATCAGCCTTCAATAGTCTTGTAATATAAGCAACTGCAGGTGTAGTTACTACACCCAGACGGATAACATCTGCCCCAATAGACAGCAGACCAGCTACAAGTGCCGATTCCAGCATTGGGCCGGAGATACGCGTGTCCATTCCAATTACAACTTTGGGCTTTTCTAGATTACCCGCTAATACATATCCACCACATCGGCCAATATTATAGGCCATTTCTGCAGTTAATTCCCGGTTTGCGACTCCGCGCACGCCGTCAGTTCCAAAATACTTACCCATGTGTTTTCTCCTTTGATTATGCTGCTATAGCTTAATGAATTATTGTATGGCTTAATACCTGCTCTGTGTGCAAATAGAACATATAAATAGACGTGAATTTATCCAAAAAGTTACGTCCCGCCTGTACTTGCGGCGTTCCCTGTAATCTCGGTGCCATTAGCCGTCCCGCTGTTCGACCCAGCGCTATCAGACTGAACGGGGCTCGGGGTCGGTGCTGTCGTTTCAACAGCTCCGGTACTATGCGTAGGAGCCTCTGTAACGTCTCCATCGCCTACGACAGGTTCAGAGCTTGGCTCCGGAGTGGCTACACTCCCCGTTTCCGGTGCTTTCGAGGGAACTGGAGTTGCTGGTGATTGCACTTGCACAGTTACAGTTAATGGTTCACTCGAATTTCCAAGTGCAATGAACCGGGGCAGAGACACCTGTAAAGCCACTTCGTGAGTGCCAGCAGCAAGTCCGCTAACATCAGCAATTACCACAATATTGTCCTGATCCAGCTGGTCCAATAGAGTGGGTGCCCCAGCTAATGTAAGTGAAATAGCTTTGCTCTCAGGTGTAGTGATAACTGCCTCTAATCCGCTGCTCACGCCCTCCAGCTTAATTGGAATGCTGTCAATGGTCCGCTCTGCTATCTTTGAGGTGGATACCGTAACATTTACCGTTGCAGGCTCAATTTTCTCAATACCTGCCGGAGGCTTTAGTTCCGCCTTTAGCTGCGCTGTACCTGCGGCATCAATAGAACTAAGATCAATTGCAGCCTCATATGAAGATAAGGATGCCAAAACGTCTTTCTGTCCATAGACTACAACCGACTCGAGTTCTGGAGTGACTCTGGATAATACCAGCGAGTCCGGAAGCTGACCCGTATAACCAATTTCCAGGGGTAAACTTTTGAAAGGTAAGGTTATCGGGATTTCAACAGATACGCTTGAAGGCTCGATTACTGCATTTGGAATTTCATTGCCGCTGCTATCGTAAGCATAAAGCTTCATTTTATTTTCTTTGAATGTATCGCTTTCGCCATCCAGCTCAATCGTTCCTTGCACCTTCGCCACTTTACTCAACTCACTGGCAGCAAGGGTAACCTCGGCTGTACCTATTGGCTGAAGGACAGGGGTGCCGAGCTGATAACCATCCGCAGGTTTACCTTTAGTTATCATCGTTATCGGAAAAGACTTCGTATTCCGCAGTTCTATATGCACGTTCACTTCTTCAGGTGTCATTCTGACGAGTTCCACACCTTTAGGCAGCGAATACTGCAGTGGGAGCGTAGTATCGCCTGGTTGAACATCACTTAGGTCAAGCGTCACCTCGTAAGCATCCGATACTTTGTAGGTGATATCCGATCGTTTGCCCTGAACTTCCATTCTTACGCTATCCACATCTTTATCCATAACATATTTATCTTCATCAAAGCCGGTAACATTGATCTTCACGTTCTCAATAATCTTTGTTTGGGTGCTTACCGTCGTCTGCGACACAGGCACGGTATCGACATGTACCATGGCCCACAGCATAATTCCGAACGCAAGTGCAAGGATTTTATTGAAATTGTTATTCTTCATCCACTTATCCATTGCTCTTGTCCCCCTTCCGTTTCCAGAAAGCAGAACCTTTATCCTTCAGTGGAGAATTCGAACGCAATTCTTGATAGAGCTTGGAAATCAACGATTCTTCTTTTATATCTCTCACGATCTGACCATTAATGGCCAGGGAAATCTGTCCGGTCTCCTCTGATACAATAACAGACACGGAATCTGCCACTTCACTAATCCCGATAGCCGCACGATGCCGTGTCCCCAGCTCTTTGCTGATAAATGGGTTCTCCGACAATGGCAAATAACAGGCGGCAGCCGCAATCTGGTTACCCTGCATGATAAGGGCCCCGTCATGCAGAGGGGTATTCGGTATAAAAATATTAATCAGCAGCTCGGAGCTGACCAAAGAACGCATAGGGATACCGGATTCTGTATATTCATTAAGCCCCGTGGCTCTCTCGAATACAATTAATGCCCCTATCTTTCGTTGTGCTAAATAATTCACAGCTTTAATAACTTCGCCTATTAACTTTCCAATCTCTTCATCATTCTCCACAGCTCGTCCGAAAAACTTCCCTCGACCCAGCTGCTCCAGTCCCCTTCGCAGTTCCGGCTGAAAAATAATAAATACCGCCAGCACTCCAAACGTAAACATCTGATTCATTAGCCATTTCAGTGTGTACAAATCTAAGAGGGTGCTGAGCGCCCAAATAACAACCAGCACTAGAATACCCTTCAGCAGTTGAACCGCACGGGTACCGCGCACCATGTTGAGCACTTTATAAATAATGTAGCTGACGATCAGTATATCGATTATATCTTTAATGGACTCTTTCCATGTAAGGTCTGTAAAATAACTCATTGCCTAAAACCCCCATCATTTCATAATAAGCTGGGTTTATGTAAAATATCTGTTAGCTCTGTATCATACCTAGGTTATAACGTTCACGCTCAGGTTGCAAGTTTAGCACAAATGTCATTTATAAAATATGCCTTTTCAGACATAAAAAAGCGCCATCTTTCCGGAAAAAGAGGCGCAAAGGATATTCCTGCTTAAAGCAACCAACATTAATTAACGGTAGGCGACTTCAGAGAACATGTTTGTCACTTTATACCAGATCCAGCTTACCGCTTGGTCTATGCTTTTGACTTGCCCGGAAATATGAGCCGTTGATGCTTGATATAGAGAACCGTCGATGACTGTTACATTGCCGTTTACTTCCCCGAATACCTGAGTTTTGCCGTTCTCCACTGTAAGATCACCGGAAATGACTTTGCCGGAAGGTACAATAACCGTATCTCCTTTGATGACAACCTGATCAAGATCGGAACCCCTGACCACTAGCTGTCTGTCCGAATTTCCAAGAGTAACTGTACTCATCAGCATGACAACAAGAAATAGGGACGCTGCTGTAAGCGCAGGATGTCTCTTTATCCAGGTGACAAAGCCTCTTTCTTTCTTGGATTTCGGTATTGAATTCATAATCCGGTCTACAAGATCCTCTGAGGCCACAGGATTGTGGTGCATCAGGGAGAACATCAGCATATCGGTCTGTTCCAATTCTTTGAACTTCACACGGCAATCTGTACAGGATAGAAGATGCTCCTTCAATTCTCTCTGCTGCTGTCCGGGCAAGTCGTCATCCAAGTAATCATGCATCATAGAGACGGCCAGTTTGCATTCCATAGGAGCCAATCCTTTCATGAGTGCTATTTAATTATCCTAAGACAAAGTGGCAGGTACATAAGACTTGCTTAACTTACATACGCCATTGTTAGCAAGACGTTTCACAAAATTAAATCTATTTTACATTTTGGGGCCTAATTTTTTACGTAAAAATTCACGCCCACGATGTACACGGGTCTTAATCGTTGTTACAGGTATATCCATCACGTCACTAATCTCCTGAAGCGACAAATCCTGCAGATACCTCAGAATCATCACCGACCTATATTTCACAGGTAGGCTGTCAATGGCCTCATAAATCAGTCTCTGCGTCTCGGAGAGCAACAATTCCGTCTCTGGCGTCACATTGTCGCTCGGAATCAGTGAATAGCCATCAACGCCCTCCTGGTCGTTCATTTCGGCATCCAGAGAAAAGGTTGGCTTCCGCTTGCGCAACCTGTCGATACAAAGATTCGTGCCAATCCGGTATATCCAAGTTGAGAACTTCTGTTTATCATCATAGCGATCCAAGTTTCTATACACACGCAAAAAGGTCTCCTGAACAATATCCTCCGCCTCATGGCGGTTGTTCAGCATTCGGTAAGCTAAATGATATATTTTGTCTTTATATAGTTCTACAAGCTCAGCAAATGCCCTTTGGTCGCCTTTCAAGGCGAGCTTTGTCAATCTGCCTTCCGGATTCTCCACCTGTTAACTCCCCCAGACTTGCCGCCCTTGGTATTCCAGCATTTACAAAATATCCATAGAACAAGCACTTAAATCGTAATTCATGTTTGTGCAAAAATCAAGGTATGTATTGTTACCTTCTATACAATTTAATCCATAACACTGCAAATTCAATTCGTTAATATGCCGCAACTACGAGAACCTGTGACTTTTGAATCGCTGTTATTGTTAGAACATACACAAACAACCGTCCGCCCAGATACGGGCGGACGGTTAGTAATAGTTAAATTGGTCAGAATATCAGCCCGTATTCCGAAGGCCGGCAGCAATTCCGTTAATGGTAAGCAATACCTCGCGCAGCAGATCTGGATCATCACCGTCACCGTCACGAAGTTCTCTAAGTTCGGACAACAATTGAACCTGCAGATAACTCAGCGGATCGACGTAAGGATTGCGCAGCCGGATCGACTCTTGAATAACAGGTACGTTATCCAGAATATCCTGCTGTCTAGTAATTTTGAGAATCAGCTCTGAGGTCAGCTTGAATTCCTCTTCAATCTGTCCAAAGATCCGTAGACGTGCTTCCTCATTCTTGCCCATACTTGCATATTCCTTGGCGATAACCAAGTCCGCTTTGGCAATAGCCATTTGCAGCGTATCAATCAGAGTAGTGAAGAAGGAGAAGCTCTCATACATATGCTGCATGATCTTCATATTCTCTTCCTTACCCTGATAGAAGCTTTGCAGCCCTGTTCCAGCGGCATACCAAGCCGGTAGCAAATAGCGGCTCTGCGTCCAAGCAAATACCCATGGGATAGCCCGCAGATCCTCAAATCGATCACTGTTCTTCCGTTTGGAAGGACGGGAGCCGATATTAAGCTCTCCAACCTCAGGTAGTGGCGTTGATTCTTTGAAGTAGGTCAGGAAATCCGGATCACGGAAGATCAAATCCTGATATTTGTTCAGTGAGACTTCGGAAATGTTGGCGACAATCTCATCCCACTTGGCTTCATACAAATCTGCTTGTGGCGTTCTGGCATTAATCGCTGCCGTCACAAGTGCTGAGGTTGCCTGTTCCAAACTGCGGTAGGCAATACCCTGCATCGAATAACGGGAGGAAATAACCTCACCCTGTTCTGTAATCTTAATGCCCCCACCAATAGTTGAAGCTGGCTGGGCCAAGATGCTACGGTTCAGCGGCATTCCACCGCGTCCAAGCGCTCCGCCTCGTCCATGGAAGAACTTCAGCTTGATGCCAAATTCGTCAGCTGTAGCTGTAATTTGCTGCAGAGCAACGCGAAGCTCCCAGTTAGCAGTCACCACACCGCCATCTTTATTACTATCCGAATAACCAAGCATAATTTCTTGCAGATCATTCATAGCTCTTACCGCATCACGGTAGATAGGCAGACTAAGCAGCGTATGCATGATTTGTGGGGCCTCATGTAGATCTTCAATAGTTTCAAAGAGCGGTACAGCCTGCAAGGTGCATACGACCGTACCATCATTGTCCTTGCGGAATAAACCAACCTCTTTGGAGAATACCATAACCTCAAGAATGTCACTCGCAGCCTCAGCCATACTAATGAGATAACTCGTAATACACTGTTTGCCATATTCATCCTGGGCTTTGAATATGGTCCGGTACACTCCCAGACACTCCTCAGTACTCTCGCTATAAGCCTGATAAGGCGAAGTTAAAGGCCGCGGATCATTAAGCAAGTTCTCCAGAAGATTGACCTTTTCATTCTCTGTCAGCTTAGAGTAATCCGGTGTGATATTCATTTTCTCCAAGATTTCTGTCATCGCATTTTCATGCTCCTGACTATGCTGGCGAACATCAAGGGTTGCTGTATGGAAACCGAACAGCTCGACTTGACGGATTAGCTTCTTTATATAGGTGTCGGCCACATAATCGGCATAATGATGCCGTAGACTGCGGTCGATAACATTCAAATCATCAATGAACTCCTCAGGTGAAGAATAGCGCTCCGGCGTGCCCTTTTTCTCATCATCCAGCACGTTCTGTGTCTTGGCGATCATATAACTAAGCTTAATTCGGTAGGGTTCGTTGTCATTATGCCACATTTTACCCTTATCGATATTGAGAATGCCCCGGTTCAGTTCAATGGATTCGAGCAGTTCCGGTGTTACATTGACAATACTTGTGCTAAAGCTTAGGTACTGCATCAATTCACGCATGATACGCTGGTATTCCCTGATGGCTAACTTACGTTGCATACGAAGCGTCTCCAGCGTTACGGAAGAAGTTACGGAAGGGTTACCGTCACGGTCGCCGCCAATCCACGATCCAAAGCGTAGATAGGTTGGCACATGCCAGTTCTGCCCTGGATAATATTTACTTAAACATCGTTCGAGTTCTTGGTAAACATCCGGCAAAACATGGAAGATCGTCTCATGGAAATAATACATTCCATTACGAACTTCATCGAGAACCGTAGGCTTACGATCACGAAGCTCATCCGTTTGCCATAATGTAATTACTTCATTAAGTAGCTTCTCCCGAAGTTGCTCACGTTCCCGGAAGGTTAAGGTTGGGTTATCGAGGCCCGTCACATCGTCAGCTATCCGCTTATGAATATCAAGAATAGCCCGGCGCATGGCTTCTGTGGGGTGAGCCGTCATAACTAGCTCCAACGACATGCCTTTGATAATCTCACGCACATCTTCCTGGGAGAAATCACGTTCGCGGAGCTCCTGAATCGCGCTTTCGATCGAACCCGGCTGTACTGTCTCCCCGGCTGAACGTTCATAGTCACGCTTGCGGCGAATCCGGTGATTCTGTTCGGCAATATTCACCAATTGAAAATAAATGGCGAAAGCCCGTATCACCTGATGACGATTCTCTGGGTCCAGAGAACTGATTAACTCCTTAAATTCACTGTGCAGTTCAGGCAAAAACAATGAGCGCAAAGATTTACTGGTCTCGCGGATCTTCTCCACGATCTCCAGCAGTTCGTTACCACCTTGGTGAACCAAGACCTCGCCCAAAATATTCCCCAGGAACCGTACGTCCCGCCGCAGCAGATTGTTGGAGTTGCTTTTGCTAACGGTAGTCGTAAGTTCGGTCATTCTGCTCCCCCCATCCTCTTCCGGATCAATGTTTTTAGCATTGTCTATTTGAAGCTTTCCTCATATCATACAATAAAACCGCTCGGAAATCTCCAACTATATTACGCTGTAAAGCGCTACAGCAATTAAGATTATACACCAATTCGAGTATTTATACAGTCAAAAATATTTAACGACGTCTGTTAGCTATATAGCTTCTATAATAGAGTATTTATGTACTTAGAGGCGAATTGTGCGGAGTAAATCTATAAACAGTCCAATTAAAGGAGAGTAATGCCGATCACGATTATAGGAATAAAAAATATGCCTGTGAAAGTTATAGTCTGGTATGGTCCGCATCATTAGTATCCCTCTAGCTACCTCATCCTCTACAGCCAGCTTTGAAATGAAGGACACATGCTTCCCGCTTAGCAAGGATTGTTTAATAGCCTCAAGAGAATCCAGCAGAATTGGAGCTTTTGGCTGCAATGTACATTGCTCGAACCATTTATCCGTCATTTGGCGCGTGCTTGATTCCTTTTCGTGCAGAATGAAGTTTGCCGAAGCAATGACCAACGGACTGAGTTCAGAGAGGACAGCAAACTCATGACTGGGAGCAAATACCAAAACAAGTTCATCCTCGCAGAGCGCCTGATTATGCAGATTGGGCAGATAAAAGGATTCCGTGGATAAAATACCAAGATCAATCTCATGGCTCACCAGCATTTCTTTAATCATAGGAGACGGCTTAACGGATAATGAGATAGTTACCCCTGAATGCTGTTCTCCAAACTGGCTCAATATTCTTGGAAGGATATAGGTAGCAGGTACATAACTAGCACCAATCTTAAGTGTTCCCCGCCCTGCGTTACTAAATTCCTTAACGACCCGCTCCGCCTCAGCGGCGAGGGCATTAATCTTGACTGCATAATGAAGAAACGCTCTTCCGCTCTCCGTCAGAATCATTTTGTCCATCCTGGATTCAAATAATTTTCCACCCAATTGCTGCTCCAGATTCTTCAGGTGATACGTAACCGTAGGTTGCTTTAGTCCGAGTTCATCGGCTACTGCCGTTATTTTCTTATGTTTATTCAGCAGCTCAACGATCTGCAGTTTAATTAAATTCAGATTCACACTCAACACTCCTCGCCTATAACTACACGATAGCATTGAAAAATTCTATGTATGTTAAAACAAATCGCTGAAAAAGTTAATATCTGCATTACACCCAGTAAATATAGTGGGAAATCTTCATTTATAGTAAAATAGGGCTTTTTCCTTAGGTCAATCAAGACCTTTCAGAAAAGCCCCTGAAATTATTCACCTACTTATCCAGTTCAACTACTTCGACGGATACGCCTGGATCTTTATTGCATTACTACTTGGCGCGTGCTGTAATCTCAACCGTTTTAGTTGTAGAGTCGTAACCTACCTGTGCTCCCAGTGCTTCAGCAAGAATGCGCACTGGTACATAGGTTATACCGTTATCCAGAAATCCATCTGCTATCTTAACCCCATTAACTTTCACAACTGCGATGACCTCTTTCTCCACTATCTGGTTCTCCTCCTGATTGATGATCCTGTTCGCTGCTTCTACTGCAGAGGGGGAGGGTCTAGATCCCGCACATAGCTGCGTAATTGTTAGTCCAAAAGTCAGCTGAAAATGAGAGTAGTCCTTGAAGCTGGTCCAATCCCCTCCCCATTCCAAACCTAAAGCCTTCCCCTGACAAACCACCTCTTGCCAATCCGCAGTATGATCCCTGTTGCCGTCCCGATTCATATCCCAAGAGACGCTTTTCCCATCCGGCAACAATAGTGCAAAATCCACAGCCAACCCATAATTGTGGTAGCTCTCCCCCCCGCGGGCATTAGTGACAATGGAACCCGGCTTAGTACGGCCTTGCGCATATAACGCATTCTGCTCAACAATTGTGCGCAGCCCTTGGGTAATAAGAATTGGAACACCGCGTGTATAAGAGCGCTCAATCAGCAGCGTAGCAGCGGTTAGTACTACGGGGTGCAGGCCGAGTAGATAGGGGGCTGATTTATTTTTCACCTGGTTCATCGTTAACATCATTATTGCCTCCGTTCTCCTGCTTGGTACCCGATTTACTCTCAAGTAAAGCCACTGCATCTTTAAAAATCGGAGGCATCGGCACCCCCATTTTCCCGGCGTTCTCAATGATACTGAGCAGTTCGTTTGCTAAATAAAAAAACACTACTGTATCACGCAAATAGTGCATATCTCCAAGCACAGCATCAATAATATGAGCAACTGTAACAAAAATAAAAATAGATATCTTCTTCGCTACTCCAATGAATCCTTTCATGCTACGCAATTCCCCGTGTATCCATGCAGCCGCCCAACCTGTTACCCAATCCACGAATACTAATATAAGCAATGCCTGCAGCATAATGGTCCATCCTCCAAATAGGTACCACACAGCAGCCCCTACTGCGGCAGATACAGCTATTACGATTTGACCTTTTTCATCCATATCGCTCCCCCCTTCTTTAGGACAAAAATAGCCCTCGGGAAATCCCGAGGGCAAAATAAAAACGCCTTCTCTATAGGCGTTGCTAGTTTTGAACATCATCCAATAACAACCTAACTTCCTCGCGGATTACAGTAGGAACCTCTTCCAACGTCTTAAGCCCCTTACGGATCAAGCTCGCATAAATTTTTGGCATTACTTCTCACCTCCAGCCAGTACAAGAACCAATTCGTACATCTCCGCTAAAGCCAACTGCGCGCTCGTGGCTTCATCTTGAGTGGCCAACAATTGCTCATAGTTGTCAGTAAGTGCAAGCTGCGTCTGTGCTAGCTCTTCACGGACTTGTTCAATTTCTGTCAGTTGCGGAGGCTTGTTGGCTTCGGCTTCTTGGTAGGCTTCCCAAGCTGATTGCAGTTCCGCTTCGGTAGGTTGGGGATCCGGTAGATTCCATGCAGCGATATACGGGCCCTCGCCGTCCGAATCATCTTGTACTACGAAATCAGTCATAGGATTGGCTGTCGGGTTTAGATACATGATTGTTTGTGCTATATTCATCCTTATTTTCCTCCTATGCTACTCTGACAATCTCGAAATTGCTATCTGTTGCCAAAGATAGATTACAAGCACTCCCACAACATACATAAATCTCTACGGTATCGTTTTTGTGTAAAAGTTCGGACGCCGATCCCGTAACGCACATGCTAGTACCCGCTTGTGCTGGAGCGTATCCCAAACGTCGATAACCAGCACCATTAACGTATAGATATAACTCACAAGCAGCGCCAGCTGATGGATTGAGAAAAGTCACAACCGAATTAATTTGGTAAATTCCTTCTTGCGACACGGTAAATCTATGCAAAGACGGGTCATAATTAGAAAGGTTATCTACGTTTTCTTGTGGAAACTGCGCCTTTGTCCACACGGCTGCTGATAATGCTTGACTAGTTGTACCATGAGCGTATGCTCTCATCGCTGGGCGCATGCTTAAAGTATTGTCTCCCCATGGGTTAACAATGCCCGGAGCACCCATGATTATTCCAGCATCTGAAACGGCGTCAAGTCCTGCTATTGCGCAATTGAAATAATCAATGCGACCACCTGCCACTGTACGGAATCGGTAGGTG
Organism: Paenibacillus monticola; assembly: GCF_009664975.1. GTDB lineage: Bacteria > Bacillota > Bacilli > Paenibacillales > Paenibacillaceae > Paenibacillus_AQ > Paenibacillus_AQ monticola. The sequence goes on along the minus strand of NZ_WJXB01000019.1, from coordinate 13,868 downwards.
TTCCCAGTTCCTATTGTTTCTTGCACTGCAACACTTCCCTTGTAGGAGGCAAATACGGCATATTGCTTATTACTTATTTCACAGTTATACACGTTAACCGTGGCACTTCCTGAAATACTAACCCCGTTTTTAGCGGTATTCACGAAGACAGACCGCGATATTGCGACTTCAAAAAATCCTGGATTCTCCATTACATAGACGCAGGAGTTATTTCGGATTGCTGGAGCATCCGTGAACTCAAAACCGTTAATGTTGATACGAATTGAGTTTCTTGTAGCGAATACATTTTTTACTTTATAGTTGATAGAAGCAGACACGGAAGCAGCGCCAGAAATTACAATTTGACCACTACCCGAATACCCACCAAGAACTATTTCATCCGTATACGTACCCGCCGCCGTTGTGATTGCTACGTCATGATTGACAATCTGTGGAATCATAGAAACAGCCTTAGCTATCGTCTTAAACGCCCCACCCGCCGTATTCACCAACCCCGTATTACTATCATTCCCATCCGTCCTTACATAGTACGTAAGTGCCGCCGTTGTCTGCTGCGGCGTAGTCGTCAACAATGGCCGTGCAGCGAGCTGCGCCTGAATCCCACTAGTCACACCATCCAAATAACCAAATTCAGTGTTGGATACCACACCTGTCCCAATCTTGGTTGCAGCAATCCCCGCTGTAGCATTCACATCAGCGTCCACAATAACCCCGGGGGTAATGGCTGTTACGCCATCTCCAGTGCTGGTTACGTCCCCCGTGTGATTGGGGTGTGTGTAATTATTCGCACCCGCAGCAATCCCCGTTAGCTTTGTTTTCTCAGCTGCAGTGTAGTCGTTGGTGGACAACTGTTTACCTGAGATTTTATCTACCTTTCCATTCACGGTGTTATCCAAAATATCCATATTCCCGTTTAGATCTGTAATATCAACAATATCTGTACCCTCTGGCTTCTTCAGTCCTAAGTTTCCTGTGGTTTGCATGATCTCACCCTCCTAACTATAAGTTCTTAATTCATTCCATGTCTTTGCACGAGCAACATTCCAATTCATCGATCGGAGCGTGGCCCACCAGGTATAGCTGTACACAAACTCATAAGCTAAATGCGCCGGTTTGATCTCTTCAATGATCTGAATTAACCCCGCCATGTTCAGCGGGATGCCCAGGGTTCCGACAAAACGTATCTCAAAGCGATACTCCGCCGGCACTTCGACAACCTCTACATCCCCTCCGGAAAAAGCCGACGCGGTCCGCCGGATCATCTCCGGCGTTGTCGTCCCGCTCCCCCGCAGCTTCGCTTTAATCATCTCCTGGCGGCTAGTCTGCGACTTTGAGGGATCGCTAGTTAATCCAAGCTCCAGTTCCCAGCGTCCAAGACTCCAAGTAGCCGTTTCGACAAAGGCCTGATTCAATACATCTATTGATCCTATTTTTAGACCACCGATCTCAATACCGAGTATTGCCTGCAGCTCCTCCATTTCCTGAACACCTTGGTAATAGTCCGGCAGATATTGCATAAGATCCTGTGCCTCAGCAGCGTTCTGGTCGGCATTGTCCATGTTCGCTGGGTACCCTACGGAGCTGTATAAAAAATTACCATCGCTCACTCATTACACCTCCAGTGCAACAATGCCGAACATCAGCACTTCAGCCTCATTTAGCAGCACGTTTCCAGCCCCACCATTTAATCTCAACTCTGTATAGTCAACAACACCCTCCGTAGAGAGCAACAAAGCACCGATTACGGACTGGCTAACATAAGTAGCCGCAAAAGCTTTCTGCTTGCGGTAATTCTCCAGAATTCCCTTGAATTGATCATTGACCGTTTGCAGTACATAACCCGGAGCAAGTGTGACCTTAGCACTGACACTGATATTTTTCCCTGCTGCCGGAGCTACAGTCACCACTGCACCAACCGGAGCTTGCCCTTCGCCTTGACCAGGTAGTGGGTCGATATACTGTTGAACCTTGGACACTAGCAGCTCGGAAGCAGGTAGAATTTCACTATCTACAATAATAACTTTTACCGTTTTGGGACCGTTCCACAGTGGAAAAACACGTGCTCCGCCCACACCCACAATCTTCAGCGCCCACTCCATATAATGATATTTATTGCCGCTGGTCGCTGGGCGTCTAGCCGAATCGAAATAGCGCTGACGCAGCGCTTCATCATCCTCAACATCATCACCAGGGATTAGCAATGCTGCTATTTCTCCACGCGCAAGCTCGGGAATATAATCTACCGGCAGCAGCGCACCAAAATAACGATTGCCATCCACACCGGCAGTTTCACTCTCTAAACGATAGGTGCCTGGGGAAAGCTTCTCCACAGCCTTATAATTCAACAATTCCAGGGAAAAGCGGCTGCCCAGTGGAACATCCAACAACTCTCCGCTACTGTTATAAAATAACCCCCGCAATTGCGCCTTACTTGCCGGACGCCGCTGAATTCCTGACCAAGCAATACAACGTTCCAAATACTCACCGGTAGCCGTATCCGCAAAATTCAGATTATTGTTCACATCAAGCTCTATATACATCTGAGCCATCTCAGCCGCTGCCGGAGATAATGCATCATAAAGAATGCTGCCTTCGCGCTTGTCCATTCCTTCCGGAACCCTGTCCAGCATCCGTTCCAGCAGGACCTCAAACGTCTGATCCTCATACACTTTCCTTCAACTCCTTTCTCAACTGGAAATTTCCATAACGTGTAATGACATTACAATAGATACTCAGAGTGTCACCGATAAAGGCAACATCCAGCGCTTCGAGTGCGGTTATTCGTTCATCCTGCAGCAAAGCTTCGCTAACGATGCGCCTGATTTCGGATCTTGCCAGCAATCGGTCTTTTCCAAGCACCAGACTCCACTCTGTTCCATAATTTGTGCTGTAGATCAAATGCTCGTAACGATCGGTTCGCAAAATCTTCACCGCTGCTTGCTCAACCGCTTTAAGTGCATCCACATGGCTCAGAATTCTTTTCCCGTCCCAATCCATCCTGTACGTAAGACTCGGAACCTCTGCACTCTCCAGCGTCGAATCTCCTGCCAACAGCGTTGTTATCGGTCCTGCCGCTCCTATCGCCGGTATCATAGGCTCACCAACCGATCGAGTACGAGATAGCTCTGTCCGCCCTGCATACGAACTAACAGCACTCGGTCTCCAGACTCTAATCCCCGTCGCAGCACTATCTCTTTGCCATCCAGCTCAAGCTTGCTTTCCATTACGGTTTCGGGGAGAACAAGCGCTGGTCCTGACAAAATGAAACGTTGATCGATCTGAATTTGCAGCGGAACTGCTGATGTTACCGTTCCATAGGAAAAAGCCACCGGATTCGTACTGCCGACGGCTCCGAGGCTCGCTTTTTTAATAATATCCAACATCAATTGCTACACCACCTTTATATCGAGGGACATGGTATGCTCCCCTCCAGAAATCTTATGTGTACATTGGTCCACCAGGAACAGCTGGGTCTCAAAGTCAGCAACCAATACATAAATGAAGTTGCCTGCCCTTACCCGCATATCGCCAATTGCCTGCACAGAGAGACTTAACTTTTCCCGATTATGCAGCTTTAACAGATTGTTCGCTTTCTCGCGGATCTGTGCATCGTTAGCCTTGTCATCCGCTTTTTGATACAGATGCAGAATTCCCCAACGTTTCACATTCTCCTTATCACTAACCGGGAAAAATTCACGTTGCCCATTCTCTTCATTGTCCTTATACAGGAAGATCGTGTTGTACGTATCGTCATCAATGCTTCTTTTTAGCGAGTAGTCGTATAGATAGTGTCCCGCTCCCAGTACCAGATTCAGCAGCATCGCATCCGGTTGATGTAGTGTCAGTTTGCCAAAGTCATCGTAAAAAGCCATTAGCATCCCCTTGTACTGGAGTTCACTGCCAATGGCTCCCATGATAATATCGAGCAGCTTTTTATCATCTTCGATCAGCGAAGGGATACGATATTCCGTCTGGTCCAACAGACCGGTCTTCAGTCCGTAATCCTTCGCGATTTTCTCAATGACTTCACTCGCAGTCACATCTTGCAATACATAACTCCCGTTGCCCAGCAAATAACGAATCTGGTCATACGCTGTCAGCTTGATTTGTTCATCCGAACCCGTATCCAAGCTAAAGACAAAGCCATAAAATACATCCATGCCATCTTTACTAAACTGGACAATATCGCCGTTATTAATGCCGAACTTCGGGTGCTGGTACACTCCGCTGTCCACTAACGTCAGCTCCAGTGTAGCCGGCTTACCAGTACGTGCAGTCTTAAGCGAGATATCCGTCACAATGCCAGAGATATCCCAGATCCTGCCCTCCTTGTTCTTTACAAGCAGCTCCATGTCTTCCCCTCCTACGGCAGCTTAATGACTTTGCCGACCGGAAGCTTCTTCAGCTCACTATCAGGAATGCCATTCAGCTTCTGTATGGCCTTATACTTACTGCCATCGCCAAAAATCTTTTGGGCAATGCTCCACAGACTGTCCCCAGCCTTCAGGGTGTAGGTAGCCGGAGCTTTTTTTTCACTGGCTCTTTTCTGCTCCGCCTTTGCTTCACCATTGACGACTTTAACAGCGACTGCCTGATAGAATACGTACTTCTTGAGGGATAGCGTGTATTCAATATCACCCGACGTCCCTGCGCTAAGCTTCCAGGTGAAACCTTCGATACTGACAGCCATATTAATCGCAAAATCATTCGTAAAGGACTGTTTCTCACTACGCTTGGATTCCTCAAGCCAATTCTGTACCTTATTCTTTTGCTCATCCTTTTCCATTTCCGGGATCTTTACTCCGGAAAAAACAAACCGGATCGGCCTGCGGCTCACCATCCACTTCTTAATCAGCTCCACGTAATCGAAAGGCTTCCGCAGTTCCGCATCCGGCACAAGCACGAAGGGATACCTTTGCGCCGGAAAAACACTTTCGATGCTAATCTCCGTCAGCTTCGGATAAGCAATCGCATTAATTTCACCCAAATCAATAATGGTGTAGCTTTTGCCATCCCCTGACTCCTTGATCTCCAGCGTTTCCGGGTTGATGGGCAGCCTGAACAGATCCTCTTGATTGTTAAAGCTAAGAAAAATACCATACTCCTCCACGTTACGTATACACCCCCTGAGCTGTAGAGACAAATTCCTCATTCAGCTTTTGCCCGATCTTATTAATAATGGCGTCGATGTCTCCAGCATTGTTGATATTGCCAGTCGTCACCTGCACCGTCGGCGTAAGCTCGACAAAATTCTGAATGGACTGAATCTCCGCCAGCTCACGCAGCATTTTCAGGTCATCGCTGGAGATGTCTACGGTGTCGTTGATGGAGCCTAATTCGTTCACACTCTTTACGTTGTTAATATTTGTCGGAGTTGCTGCCGGCAGACCCGAATTACCCGTGAAATTCTTCATACCATCCAGTATGCTAGGGACTGGTACGCTTTTGGGAATTGGCGCCTTCGGAACGATGGAGGTGTCCCCAGGATGGGTTGAATTCCATTGGTTGGTAGTGCTTTCATTATTTGAACTATTGCCCCCAATATTCAAACTCTTTTTGAGTTTATCCATATTGAAATCTTGGGTATTATCCGCTGCTGCATTGAAAGTCCCCTCGATATTGGCCTGAATATCCTGCTTGAACTCACTGCTATCCACATGCTCAAGCTGTATATTAATCGCCGTATCAATCCCGATGAACTTCCCAACAGCCCCAACCACTTTATTAATACCACCAATAAGAAAGTTGGCAGCGTCAATAACACCATTGATAAATCCTGCCCACATATCAATCACAAATCCAACAAAATCAGCTACAATTTGCCCTATTGACCGGAACAGATTAGCCAGAAAATCCCTCACCGGTTGAAGAGCCGCAACAATTCCCAAGAAAGCAACAATCAGCGCAATAATTAGCCCAATTACAAGCGCAATAGGATTAGCATTCATCACAGCGTTGTAAATGCCTTGTGCTACAGTTGCAATACCTGTGGCAATTGCAGCCATATTAGTCGCAATTGCGGCTACTCCCATTGCTATTTGGTACGCTAATACACCCGCAACAATCCCCAGAATGATTGGTAATACAAATGGTAATGTAGTACTAAGCACACTCCAAAGGAATAGCGCACCCTGCACAACTGCTGAGAAACCTTGCGCCAACAGGGCCAACCCGATTGCCATACCATCGATGATCGGTTGAAAGGTTCCATCCGAAAAAGCTTCGTTTAGAATACTTAGTAGTGGAGCAAAAGCTTGCAAAGCCCCCTGTCCCATAGAAGCCAATGAGTTATTGTAATTACCCATCAGCGTCTGCCATTGGTTCACAGGAGAATCCATCATTATCTGCAGCGCATCGCTAGTCATTCCCGCTGTACTCATGATATCGCCCAAGGTGCTCAGGAACGCTTCCATATTCCCCGTCTTGGCTACCAGATCCAGCCCACCCAGATCTTCTTCATCGACCTGCAACATAGAAGCCAGCTCACCGGAATCCCCCTCAAAAGCGGAGCTAATCGCCGATGAGGTGTCCCCGATGTCCTTGCCTTCCGGAGATAACATACTCATTTTTGTGGAATAGTCCATTAACTTGTCCAATTGATCAGTATTTTGAGTTTTGGGGTAAAAGGATAAGGCACTCTCCATCGACTTGCTTACATCCTGTCCGGTCTCAAGCGCTCTTTCTTTAAATTTATCAAACATGGCCAGGCCGACAGCAGAATCGCCAGTTTTGGCCTTGAACAGATCCCCCCATTTTTGCTGTTCCGCGGCTGGCTCAAGAACCTTCTCCATTACACCTTTAACTTTTTCCGCAACACCTTTAGCTTTATCAAAAGCTCCTGTAAGCTTTTCCCACACACTCACTTGTTTTTGAGCCTCTCCGACTCCGGTGCCCGCCGCTGAATTCAGCCTTTTTTGAGCTTCGACAGCCCCTCCAATAGAAGCTTCTATCCTGGTATAAGCAGAACTGTAATCATTAATAATGTTATATACCGGTTTATTGACTACTTTCATACTAATTCGGTTCAGCGTCGCGGAAAAGGAATTCGATATATTCGCAGAAACCTGATTAGTAATCTGGTTCGTAATGTCAGTAAGCCATTGGTTTGAGACCTGCTGTATTCCAGCCATATTAGTCTGTATACCTGCCATTCATTCACCTCCCTCATTATCTTTTCTTCCCCTTACTCCTTGCCTGCTGACGCTTCTCCTCATCCACCCGAACAGCGATCATCGCATAAATAGCAGCTCGTTCACGTGTAGACAGCTTCATCAGCTCATGCGGTAAAATATGCAGCTCGTGGAGAGCGTAGTAAGCCAGGTTGGCTTCACTGTCGCCTCCGTTAATTAGTTTTTTACTTCATCTACCAGCTCATTCATATCAGTACCAAAGCCATTCAGGGCCTGTACCCGCTCCCCAAGTGCCGCGAACTCACCGGGCAGCAGCATTTTGCGCAGCAGTGCTTCAGCACCAAGGACACTGTAAGAGCGCTGCAGCTCCGCATTTTTCAGATCGGGATGCATGACACTGGATGTCATCAGCTTGGCCATATAATCATTGGGATCAATTTCAGGAGTGTAAGCTCCATTCTTCCCCTTCACCTTACGAGTAGCAGCTTTACGGCATTCCTGATTCTCATCCTCGGTCATACTGCGCAGCTTCCAAGCAACGGCGGCCCCTTCCTTATCTTTAAATCGTTGGGAGACCACAAATTCTTCCGTTGTATCACAAGCCACATTCTGTGCAAAAAACAAACTTAATTCACTCATTGTTATCCTCCTGAAATTGATTTAATTATAGACAGAGAAGAGGCCCGCTGCCAACCTCACACCCGGGCCGTTCTTGCTCACATCTATATTGGTTCTTTCACATCTCGATAGATATCCTTAACAGCTTACAGACCAGTTCCTGCCGCTGTCCCGAAGGCCTGTGCAATCTCCACATCCTCAAAGGTAAAGCTCACTTCTTCTTCCAACGCATCCGACTCGGTATCGAGCGAAGCCATAATAACGCTATCCAAGTTCACACCTTTTAGCAAAATCCGCTGCGCTCCAACGCTGGATGAAGGGTCTTCATTCGTGACTTCAATATCAAAATATTGATCGACACCCGTATTCATATAATCCAGCATCATTTGGCGGAAACGGCTGGTCATATAGAAAATCGTCATCGATCCGCTGCCCGACCACCCGGTCGCTTTATGCTGAACGCCCCGACGGCCAAGTGTCTTCACCTCCGCTTTTTGCTTCTCTACAGTCGCTTCCATCGTCTTCACGTAGAACATTTCTTCCGTTTGTGTACCAATTACAGCATAAGCGCGGCCTTCCTGGCCGGAAAGGGTATCGCTAGCTTTCAAGAACGCCATCTTAAACCACCTTCACTTTCATATATACTTTTTCAACCGAATCTACTGGCTTCACGGCAGCTTCCAGCACAATGCTGTCACTATCCGTACCAGCCACCACGACGATATCTGTTTGCGAATTGAAACCTTCAATGGCCCCGATATTTTGCAGTTCATTCATGTAAGTCGCACATTGCGACCAGAAGAGCGCACGGCCGTCCTCATTATTTGCTACCTTGCCGATAAAATAGCTTTCAAAAATAGTCTTCAAATCATTCGCAATTCCGTCCAACACACGCAGCACACGATTCTTAGAGAAAGCTTTGCCCTTGTCCGGTGAATAAGCCGTAAATGTATTAATATCCTGTTCCACCACAGCCCGGCCTCCGCTGTAAGTAAAGAGCAGCTCACCGTTTAACAATGCTGCTGTCGTCTCGGAATAGCTAAAGCGTACATCAGCGTCAACCGCATCGTCATAGGCTTGATAAGTCAGCGATTCATTCACCGCAGCAGCCGCAGTAGCACCAGCCACCCAGGCAACCGCGCCTGTTTTATCGATGGTTGTACCGTCGCTCAGTACCACACCATTCTTGACACTGATTATCCCTTCATGGTCAGCCGTGGCGTAGTCCGACAATACTGTTTGTACCTTTTTCCCTTCGACATCACGCAAGCGCTTCACGAATGAGGTATATAACGCCTTAAGTAAGTTGTCCTGAGACAATAAACCTACCGTTTGGAAGTCCTGAACCTCCAGCGCAGATAGGAAATCACTATGCTCCTGATTAGTCACTGTACCGTTCGTTCCACCTATTAGCGGCAAACCTGCGGTCAGCGACAAGCCAGTCGTACCGTTCACTTGAAATTGCACATAATCATTGGGTAGCAATGCTTCAGCAACTCCCACCGTTTGCTTATCCTGCTCTATACCATCAAGGAGCGTTTTCACATCAAACAACACATTGTTTTCGATGTTTTTCTCAATGACCACAGAAATATCATTGCCGCGAGCGCCACCGTATTTTGCAGTAATCTGTAGTCCGTTATTAGTCACCGCCGCTTTTACGCCCTCATTCAGACGATACAGCAGCAACGTTCCAGCCCGCTTCAGTGCTTCACGCACCGACAGCAGCGTAGGATGGGTCAGATCATAGCCTAGCAGCTTAGCCACATCATCCTGCGGTGTTAGCTTAACAATCACTCCTGATTGCCCCCAAGGCAGTGTAAGCGCCAGTGCCGTGATTCCACGTTCCCCCATTTTACCGATGGCACTTTGATTCGTTGCTACATTTACGTAAACTCCGGGGCGCACCTTATTTTGCGTTGTCCATGTTCCTCCAACCATTAAATAACCTCCTTATTTAAAAAAAGTACCAGTAATTCTTTCGCATCTTCCACCGTATAGCTCTGTTCATCTTGCAAAATAACGTTCAGCACATCTTTTTCCTGTGGTAAAAAAATCGTCGATTCCATAATCTGCCCTTTGCCAAATAAATTACTGTTACTGCTTGTCTCATTTGTACTCATTTCAGTTGTTCTCCTCCTGTCATTTGGCCCATCTTCACCGCTTCCGACTGATCACTTTGCAGATAAAGCATATAATCCACCGTAAAAAGCGGCCCCCGCTCGGCTGTCCCAGCCTCCCAAGCATGCCGAACACTGCGCACAGAAACATCTTCCTTCTCAATCACTGCCAGCGCTTCTCGAAGCTCATCAGCCATTTCCTCACCTCTTAGCAGGCTGCCCTGCTCATAGCGGATACCAAAGTGGTAAACAGCCAGATACCTGCCCTCACGCTGCCGATCAAAGGTTGCTGAGATCATTGCCGGTTGAAAATAAGCTGCCTGCGGTTTCTCTCCATTCACGTAAACGGGTATATCTGGAAAATACCGTTCAAGCGCATTTGTGATGTTATCCCGCAGTTGTTGTTGTGCGGACATGTTAATAAATACTCATCCTCCTTTTTGAACTAGGAATTAAAAATGGATACGATCCACTAGGGATAATATCCACTTCTTGGTTAGGCAACTGCTTAGAAGAATCTTTCACCGCGATAGTGTTTAGTAGAGCATTCATGCTCCTGCGGTGTTCTTCTGCTTCATTTGCCATGTTATAATCATACCCCCTCAACTTCCGCCTAGAGACGGTATTCCAGCGATGTTTGGGATGAGTTAGGGATGGCTTAGAGCGCTTTTTCGCCGAAAAAAAACTGCATCATCCATTAAGGACAATACAGCCAGGATCGTTGTTTTTAAAATCCAATTTTCCATCTCATACTTCTGATTTCACCCACCCACTTAAACTGTGCTGCCGATTCTCTCTGCATGTTCTTTCAGTTCCGTCTGCGTTTTAGGAGTTGCTTTTGTTAGTGAATTCAGAGACAGCAGTCCAAGATCCATTAAAGCCAATGCCATCTTATAAAAAGCCTTCGAGCGTATCTTTACATAAGTGTCCTTGCTGACAGGCGGATCAAACACATGATTATAGATCGTGTAATCGTACGTCTCATCCCGTTTCATATACCTTTCGTGCACCAACTGCTGCTCCCTCGTCTCAAGTCTCTCCACAACAGAATCAATCGCCGTACAAAAAGCTCTCCTAGCAGCAGGCACGTCTACATTATGCGCAGCAAGCGCGGCAGTCTGATCAGTAACAGTATTCGTAGGACCATGGAATCTCTCAGTATAAGAGTAAGTGATTCCGGCCTCCTTTGCCTCAAATGTAACTGTCTTAAAAATGCGGTATTTCTCTAACAGACCTTCTATAGCAATTTGAGTCTGACGGCGATCCAGTTCCGGTAAAGTTGAAGTTAACAAGTTCATCATGTATGCACTCCTTTGTGATTAATGGATAGAAAATAAATTAGCAGAAATCCCTAGAGAAATATGGTAGAATTCTTCTTGTTCGTATATTGTTCGTATTTTTCTATAATATACCACTTATCTACCAATTCCGTAAAATGCCGTTTGAGGCTGTTTTAGTCCAAAAAAGCCATACTTCCCTATTTTATCTTGCCTTTTGGCATCATACTGCTCTTTTCATATTTACCTTTTGGTAAAAATGGCTTATATTAATAGCAATAGCCAATAGCAGATAAGGAGTCGGTCAAGATGAAAGCAGAATTTGGGGATTATCTGAAACAGCTGCGAGAGGCAAAGGGACTGACGATTAACCATTTGGCAACAGCAGCCGGAATTAGCGGTTCACAGATTTCACGGATAGAAAATGGACTGAGAGGTGTTCCTAAGCCTGATACATTGCGTAAAATTGCTCAAGCTATTGAGGTCTCCTATGAGGAGCTTATGGAGCACGCTGGTTATTTACCGCAACAGGCCCCATCCAGTGTTAATGTCGTTCCAGAGTGGGCTACAAGCAAGGATAAGCGAGATTTTCGAAAGATGCTGGAGGATGACGGAGAGCTAATGTTTGACGGGATACCGTTAGATCAGGAAGACAAACAGAGGATAAAGGATGTGCTGACTGGTTTGTTCTGGGAGGCCAAACAAATGAACAAAAGAAAACAACAGAAGAATGATCCAGAGTCCAATAAATAACACTACTACTACACTAACATGCTGCAGGTGAAGAAAATGGATGAATTGATCAATAATTTGCTTAAAAAATATAAAACCAACTGTCCATTTGAGCTTTCCAGAGCGCTCGGGATACACATTCGTTTCATGAATCTGGGAGCAGTCACAAAGGGCTTATATTACAGGAAATTAAGAAGAAGATTTATTGTCATTCATAATGAGCTACCTCTAGAGTGGCAGCGATTTGTTTGTGCGCATGAATTAGGACATGATCGCCTCCACAAAGGCATCAACCGTTTTTTTCTGGAAGAGAGTTCCTACTTCTCACCAGGTAAGCTGGAACGTCAAGCCAACCTTTTTGCCTTGAAGCTACTATCTGCCAATAGTCTTCCCGATCAGGATGAGTCACTGAACAGTTATTATTTGCGGATTGGAATTCCTCCGGAAGTTAGATTCTACACACAAGATTAATAAATGGTTCTTTCTAATAAAACAACAAAAAACTCTTACCTAAGTAAGAGTTTTTGTCAGCTATGAACTGTAAGTGTATCGGGACGACACGATTTGAACATGCGACCCCCTGGTCCCAAACCAGGTGCTCTACCAAGCTGAGCTACGTCCCGAAACTATAAAAATAAAATATGGAGCGGGTGATGGGAATCGAACCCACGCTATCAGCTTGGAAGGCTGAAGTTCTACCATTGAACTACACCCGCAAAGGTGTAAAATCGGGACGACACGATTTGAACATGCGACCCCCTGGTCCCAAACCAGGTGCTCTACCAAGCTGAGCTACGTCCCGACAATATAAAATTAAGAATGCTTCCAAAAAAATGGTGCGCCCTGAGGAATTCGAATCCCCGGCCTTTTGATTCGTAGTCAAACGCTCTATCCAGCTGAGCTAAGGGCGCATATAAAACTATTGGAGCGGACGACGGGAATCGAACCCGCGACCCTCGCCTTGGCAAGGCGATGCTCTACCGCTGAGCCACGTCCGCAAATAAGTGGTGCGCGTGGAGGGACTTGAACCCCCACGTCATAAACGCTAGATCCTAAGTCTAGTGCGTCTGCCAATTCCGCCACACGCGCACAATACAAATAAAAATGGTGAGCCATGAAGGATTCGAACCTTCGACACCCTGATTAAAAGTCAGGTGCTCTACCAGCTGAGCTAATGGCTCTCACTTGGCTGGGGATATAGGAATCGAACCTATGATGACGGAGTCAAAGTCCGTTGCCTTACCGCTTGGCTAAACCCCAATGTTGGATACCTTATATTGCCCATAATCTCACAGAATATAATGACGATTATGGTGGAGGCTGAGGGGTTCGAACCCCCGACCCTCTGCTTGTAAGGCAGATGCTCTCCCAGCTGAGCTAAGCCTCCGTATGTATGGTGACCCTCAAAGGGTAAGGATAAGTGAAATTTGGTGACCCGTATGGGATTCGAACCCATGTTACCTCCGTGAAAGGGAGGTGTCTTAACCCCTTGACCAACGGGCCTAATAAATCTGTGGAGCTCTCAACCGGATTCGAACCGGTGACCTCATCCTTACCATGGATGCACTCTACCTACTGAGCTATGAGAGCATGGCTCCCCGAACAGGGCTCGAACCTGTGACAACTCGATTAACAGTCGAGTGCTCTACCAACTGAGCTATCAGGGAAAATCGCTTGGCAACGTCCTACTCTCCCAGGACCCTTCGGTCCAAGTACCATCGGCGCTGGAGGGCTTAACGGTCGTGTTCGGGATGGGTACGTGTGGAACCCCTCCGCTATCGCCACCAAACGGGCATTTACAGCGTAAATGCATTATTCAGGTACAGCATCGCCAAATGCTGAAAACAATATCTTCACCAAGTAGCCACTAGGACTCCATCGATTAGAAAATTGATTCCTGAAAACTGAATCCGAATCGAATTTGCGTTTCTTGCTTGTTTAGGATAAGCCCTCGACCGATTAGTATTGGTCAGCTCCATGCATTGCTGCAC
>NZ_WJXB01000018.1 GCF_009664975.1 Paenibacillus monticola | reverse complement strand
CGCACAATAAGTTTACCGACTTTACCTGTCCTGCTTAGTATCTGGTATACACAGGATAGAGGTCGCTTAAACCTCAGGCCCATTTTCATTACACATTGTGCCCGTCAGGGCATTAAAATTTAGGAGGTCAATACAAATGAATCAAGCAGCAAGCAACGGATCGGTGAACCTGGTGGCAGATGTGTTGATCATTGGCGGAGGTCCGGCAGGTACTTGGGCCGCACTCTCAGCAACCGCGAAAGGTGCCAAGGTTATCCTTGCTGATAAAGGCTTCTGCGGTTCCAGCGGGGCAACAGCGCCTTCGGGAACCGGCGTCTGGTATGTGAAGCCGGATGAGAAACTGCGGGAAGAAGCGAAGGCGAGCCGCTATGCGATGGGCGGCCAACTGGCGGAACACCGCTGGATGGATCGGGTGCTTGACCGTACCTATGAGAATATGAATAGACTAGGTGTTTCGGGTTATCCATTCCCTGTGGATGAGCAGGGTAATCAATACTGCCGAGGCCTCCAGGGACCTGAATATATGCGGCTGATGCGCAAGTTAGTCAAGAAAGCAGGCGTCAGAATTCTCGATCACAGCCCCGTACTTGAACTGCTTGCTGATGAGCATGGTGTTGCTGGTGCGGCTGGAGTGCATACGCAGAGCGGTGAGACATGGTCGGTACATGCGGGAGCAGTAGTTATTGCTACCGGTGGTTGCGCCTTTCTCAGCAAGGCACTTGGCTGCAACGTCCTGACCGGTGACGGTTACTTGTTCGCCGCCGAAGCGGGGGCCAGCCTGTCGGGTATGGAATTCTCCAATGCCTATGCGATTTGCCCGACCTTTTCCTCCGTGACGAAGACAGCGTATTACAGCTACGCCAGCTTCTATCATGAGGATGGAAGTGTAGTAGAAGGAGCGGGGTCTAAGAAGGGACGTTCAATTATCGCCCGAAACCTGCTGGCTGGGCGGCAGGTATATGCCAAGCTGGATGGGGCAGCAGTGGATTTAAGGCCGCTTCTGCGGATCGCCCAGACAAACTTTTTCCTACCTTTTGATCGCCGTGGAATTGATCCCTTTAAGGATGTATTTCCGGTTACGCTGCGGTTGGAAGGCACCGTTCGCGGAACGGGAGGAATTCGCATTACAGACGAGAGCTGCGGGACAGGTGTTCCCGGTCTCTATGCAGCAGGAGATGCAGCTACCCGCGAGCTGATCTGCGGCGGATTTACCGGAGGTGGAAGTCATAATGCGGCTTGGGCCATGTCCTCTGGCTCCTTTGCCGGAGAAGGTGCAGCCGCTTATGCACAGCGCCTTGGCCAACATGCAGGGTTGCGCACACCTGTAGGGTTATCCTCCTCACCACTCGTTCATCAAGAGGTGAAGTCAGGTGCAGCGGAGAGAACAGCAGAGTATGTAGCTGCGGTGCAGGCGGAAGTGAAGCCTTATGATATTAATCTATTCCGTACGGAGAAAGGACTAACTTCTTCACTGAGTCGTCTCGACGGACTATGGAAAGAGCAGCGCAGCCAGGAGATTCAACGGACACCGGAAGGCGTCAAAGCGCGTGAAGCGGAAGCTATGACAGCCACAGCCCGCTGGATGTACAATTCCGCACTAGCCCGTACGGAGACTAGAGGTATGCACAAACGTGAGGATTACAAAGAAATAGATAATGCTCAACATCATCGCCTAATTAGCGGTGGATTGGATCAGGTCTGGGTGAAGACAGAGGAAGTGGCGAAGGAGAGTGTTCTACAGTGATTGAAATCATCAGTGCTGACCGTTGTATCGAATGCAACCAATGTGTATCGGTCTGCCCAACTAATGTATTTGACCGGGTAGAGAATGGGATTCCTGTTATCGCCCGGCAGAGCGACTGCCAAACTTGCTTCATGTGTGAACTGTATTGTCCTGCAGATGCCTTGTATGTGGCACCGGATTCGGAAGGGTTAACCGGAATAACCGAGGAAGAGCTGGAAGTACAGGGATTGCTAGGCGGATATCGGGAAAAGGTAGGCTGGGGCAAAGGCAGACAGCCGGTGGCAAGTCATGATTTTATGTACAAATTAGCGGCGAGAGCCGGGTTCTGAGGAGGAGCAACAACAATGAAAAAGGCATACAGAGAGATTCAAGGGGGACGTTTGAAAAGATTTAGGTTTGCACTTGTTGCAAGTGTAGTTATGGTAATGCTGGTGCTTCAGGCTTGCGGAAATAACGCAGGTAATGCAAATAAAGGAGCAGCTAGCGCAGCCGGTGGGTCGAATACTGCAGAAGCAACAAACACGGAGACGCCAAGCAATGGTCCAGATGTGCTGAATTACGGATACATCGGTACGAATAAGCTGAATGTGCCAGGTGGCGCAGAGGGCTGGGGCTTATACAAAGGCATCATTCAAGAAGAATTGAAAAAGTACGGCATTACTGAAGTGAAACTGACCGGCTTCCCGAATGGTCCGGATCAGACGGAATCCTTAATCAGTGGACGGCTGGATTTTGGAAGTCTCGGGGATACCCCGGCTATTATAGCCTATGCTTCCGGTGCGAAGACACGCCTTATTACACAATCTATGACTAATAATATTGGTTATCTAATTGGCAAGAAGGATGGACCCCAAACGATAAAAGATCTGCAAGGCAAGACCATTGCCATTCAAAAAGGTTCTTTTATGCATCGTTATATTGTCGGATTGTTGCAGGAGGAAGGCGTGACAGATTATAAACTGGTTCATATGCTCACCCCTGACGGTACGGCTGCACTAGCGCGGGGAGATATTGACGCTATGACTAATACAGGAATACCTGCACTGAAGCAAATTAGCGAGGGATATACCCATCTGGACGATGCATCAACACATCCCACTTTACTAGGTAGCAGCGTAACCGTAGCTTCCGAGGAATACCTGACCAAGTTCCCGGACTTTCCAAAAGTTTGGAACGAAGCACGGGAAAAAGCGCTGGTGGATCTGAAGCAGCATGAAGACGAATATTATCAGTTCCTAGCTGATATTGGAAGTACCACCCCTGAACTGGCGAAGCAAGTGAGCCCGATCAGTGATATTAAAGATACTGCCTTTACAGAGGATGGATTGAAACTGCTGGATGGCACCAAAAACTTTCTGATCGAAGAAAAGCTGGCGAAGAAAGACTTCAATATTAGCGATTGGCAGCTGCAATAAAAGTAGTCCTGTTCAAAGGATTTATAGGGAAGGGGCTTTACCAGAAGAAGATATTTTCCACGTATAAGAGTGCCTTTTGCACTTCAAGGCTGTAAAAGCTAAAAAACGAGCCAGCCTCCGGGATATTGGAGACTGGCTCGTTTTCGTTTTTTATCCGTAGTGGCCTACTTTAGCAGGTTATGTGCAAGCGAAAGCCAGCTGAATTCGAGAATTACTTTTGATAACCCTCGCCGGAATCCCCGGTTTAAGCTGGCCATTTCGCATGAAGGTGGCGTCCGAATCGGTCTTACTGAAGCTGCTGTTTCGGTTGCCGAGAGTTTTCTGGCTGTTTGTATTTTTGCAGGCGAGGCAGCTTTACCAAAGGGCGATTTCTTTTGTGATTTTAAAGAAGATTTTAAGTGCGGTTTTCCGCTGAAACCAGCGGAGAGGACGGACTGATTGCGGAAAAGCGGTAGCGGTCGCCCGAAAGCTTTCCGAAATTAAAGCTCGCTTCGAAAGCAAATGCTGTGTCCGGTTTTTCCCATTCACTATCCGGTCGCACACTTAGGTCTTTTACAGCAGTTCCTCAATAGCAGGCTCAATATCCAGCGGATCAACTGGGGTTTCGAACCGCTGCACTACAGTGCCCTGGCGGTCGATCAGGAATTTGGTGAAATTCCATTTAATCTCGTCAGTAGCTAAAGTTGCAGGGTCTTGTGTTTCAAGCATATTTTGCAGAAGTTTTCCTGTAGATTGACTTACATCGAAGCCTTTAAAGCCAGCTTGCTCCGTTAGATAGTTAAATAGGGGATGTTTGTCGTCACCTTTCACATCAATTTTCTCGAATAATGGGAAAGAAACGCCGTAGTTGATCTGGCAAAATACATTTACTTCTTCGTTGGAGCCGGGCTCCTCTCCGAACTGATTGGAAGGGAAACCAAGGATGATCAAGCCACGATCCTGATATTTCTCGTACAGCTTCTGCAGATCGCCATATTGTGAAGTGAAGCCGCATTTGCTGGCTGTATTCACGATCAGCAAGACTTTATCCTTATATTGTTCAAGATTAATTTCTGTACCGCGAATGTTGCGGGCTGAATAATGATATACGCTCATTGCTGTTTCATCCCTCTCCGTATGTGTAAATTGTATTTCTGATAATTAAATTGTATACAATTTAATATATGATGTCAAATATGCTTAGGAAGACTAGCTTTTATAGTTGGAAAGAGCAGGAATAGCATTGACTTTCATTTGATTATGCAAGATATTTATAATAAATATTTAAAGTATATTCAAAGCAATCATTTATTCCACAAATGGGCGGTGGGTAACATTGTTGAGACAATCTATAGAGGGTAATTCCCTGTTTGAACGTTTGTACAGAACGTCGAACGTTGGAGTAGCTTTTCTTTCTTTGGAGGAGAAATGGACAAGTATTAATCCTGCCGTATCTGCAGCACTTGGCTATACTGAAGAGCAACTATTAGGTCATGATTTCAGAGAACTCTTGTATGGGGATTCTACACAGATACATACAGAGATGATGGAGGATCTTAGCAGAGGCCAGGTCCCTTTTGTTGATAGTGAATTGGAGTTGCTGGATGTTTGGGGTCTGCCTGTTCCGCTGCTGCTGCGAGTGATGCTTATCAACAATCCGTCTGCGGAAGTTCCGCTTTATTATATTGTCCATATGATTAAGCTTTCAGGGCAACAGCCTAATTTTGAGGAAATGATGCCAGTGGATGAACTATACCGGCTGATTGCTTTCAATGTGAGGGATATTATTTATGTGGCTACGCCTGATAATATCTGTCAGTATTGTTCTCCATCTATTCAAGAAGTACTTGGATATGAACCAGAGGAGCTGATTGGGAGTGATGTTCGGGGATTGATTCATCCGGAGGATCTTGTTGTATTGAGATTCCCGAAAGTGTCAGACATACCAAGTATTCAACTACGGATTCGTCATGCAGATGGGAATTATATATGGATAGAATTTACTTTGCGTATTGTAGAGACTAGTCAAGAGGGATGGAACATCATTGCGATTGGACGTGATATCACAGAGCGCAAGGCAGTAGAGCAGAAACTGCAGGAATCGGTAGAGCGCTATACTTCCCTCAAAAAGTATAACCATGATGCCATCATATCCCTTGATCTGCAGGGGAATATTATCAACGGCAACGAGAAATCCTGTCAACTAACAGGCTACTCCATACCTGAGCTGACAGGATTAAATGTGGAGCGGATTGTGGGTACTGGACATTTCGCTGATATTATTGCCTACGCCATGGAGGATGGCTCTGAGCAACACAATATAGACTCCATTTGGCATAAGGATGGGCATTCTGTTGAAGTAATGACCACGGTTGCTCCGATCATTATTAATGCTTCCAATGTGGGATTTTATATTATCGTGAAGGATATTACCGAACAGAAGAAGCTGTTGGTTGCCAAGGAAAGCGCAGAGAATACGAATCATGCCAAAAGTGAATTTTTGGCCATGATGAGCCATGAGATTCGTACACCTATGAATGGGGTTATTGGGATGACTGATCTGCTGTTGGAGATGAGCGAGCCGAATTCACAGCAGCGTGAATATTTGGAGATCATCCGGCAGAGCGGGGATACGCTGTTGTCAATCATCAATGATATTCTGGATTTCTCCAAGATTGAAGCTGGCAAGACCGCCTTGCACGAAGAGCCCTTTCAACTTAGAAACTGCATCGACGCAGTGCTTGATGTGCTGAGTTATAAAGCGGAAGCGAAGAAGCTGAAGGTTGAAGTTGTGGTAAGTTCCGATGTGCCGGACAACCTGATGGGTGACGAAGAACGCTTGAAGCAGATTTTGCTTAATTTGGTTGGTAATGCGATTAAATTCACTTATGTTGGGGGTGTGAAGATTAAAGTATCCCTTGCAGCGAGAGAGCGGGACCAGGTTACCTTACAGTTCTCTATTGCGGATACCGGGATAGGGATTCCCGAGAAGTTTCGCAGCCGCCTGTTTGAGCCTTTTTACCAGTTGGATCATTACCTGAATGGGCGGCACGAGGGGACGGGCTTGGGGTTAGCGATTACCAAGAAACTCGTCGAGCTGATGGGTGGACAGATTACGCTTCAAGAGCGTGAGAGGACTGAGGAAGCTGGGGCTACTTTTGAATTCAGTATAATTATCCGGGAGGAAGAAGTCAGCGATTCATTAACGGGATCGGTAGGCGCTTCTGGATCAGATCTGGTCTCCACACGCCGCTTGCTGCGGATTCTGGTGGCTGAAGATAATGAAATTAATCAGATTGTGCTACGCAAGATTCTGGAAAAATGGGGACATTCTGTGGATGTAGCCAATGACGGAATAGAGGTGGTACAGCGCGTAACCCATGAAATTTACGATCTTATTTTTATGGATGTCCAGATGCCCCGGATGAATGGAATAGATGCGACTAAGATTATCCAAGAGAGTCTTCCGGCGGATCAGCTCCCGGTTATCATAGCTGTAACAGCCAATGCGCTGAAGGGTGACCGTGAGTTTTGTCTGGAGGCGGGAATGGATGAATATATTAGCAAGCCGCTGAAAGGAGAGACGCTGAAGAATATCATTGACAGTTTTTTTTGAAATATATTTTGCTGCGTTAATGCTATGAAGCGTTGCACTGACATCTTGCATCGAGTATTGATTTTGTTTAAGATAACAGAAACCAGCCAGAAAGATTTGGTTGTGGATACATGCAAAGACAATGACGAAGAGAGTACGTGCTTATAAGCGGATCTTAACAGGGAAGGTGTGCCAGAGACTGAGAGCACCCTCATGAGACGATTAGCACCGAAGTTCACTTCCGAGTCGGTACCTGAAGTGCTCTGCTGCAGTAGGTGGCAAGTATGAGTAGGGAGGCACGCGCCCCGCGTTACCGGGTGAAAGACAGAGTTAATCTCTGGCAAGAGGAAATGTAGTAGCTGTATTATTCCTCGTTGCCGGATAGGGATTAATTCTAAATAAGGGTGGTACCACGGCTCCTCGTCCCTTGCGGCGGGGGGTCTTTTTGCGTCTGTATAATTACTAAAGAAGAGGGAGTGGAAGGAAATGAGTAATGAAGAATTGGATAAGCTTAGAGCTCGTCTGGACGAGATTAATGGACAGCTGCTGGAGTTAGTATCTGAGCGGGCCAAGGTTGTTCAGGAGATCGGAGTCGTTAAAGAGAAGCAGGGTGTGCCTAAGTTCGATCCTGAACGTGAAAAGAAAATGCTCGATAAGTTAGTTGAGATCAATAAAGGTCCATTCACGAGCGGAACGATTCGCAGCCTCTTCAAGCAAATATTCGCAGCTTCTCTGGATCTGCAAAGTGATGAACATAAGAAATCACTGCTAGTGGCTCGTAAGAATCATAAGCAAGATACGGTTATAATCCTGCCTGGAGATGTTACAGTCGGCGGATTATCCTCGTTGATGGTTGCAGGACCTTGCTCCGTGGAAAGTGAACTGCAGACCCGTACCGTAGCAGCCGCATTGCAAAAGGCTGGCGTTCGTGTAATGCGCGGAGGTGCCTTCAAACCTCGTACTTCGCCTTATGATTTTCAGGGGCTGGGTATGGATGGTCTGAGAATATTGCGGGAAGCTGCGACGGAATATGGTTTGCTGACCATCAGTGAAATTGTAGATCCTAGACACATTGATCAAGCCTTGGATTATGTAGATATCGTCCAGATTGGTGCCCGGAATATGCATAACTTCGAGCTGCTGAAGGCTGTCGGAGAATTGAATAAACCAGTACTGCTGAAGCGGGGACTCTCAGCTACGCTGGAGGAATTCCTGCATGCGGCTGAGTATATTATGTCCCGTGGCAATACACAGGTTATGCTCATTGAACGAGGTATCCGTACTTACGAGAAATGGACCCGCAATACGCTTGATATTTCAGCTGTGCCGATTCTGAAACAGGAGAGCCATCTGCCGGTATTGGTCGATGTTACCCACTCCACAGGTCGCAAGGATATCCTTATCCCTTGTGCCAAAGCCGCACTGGCTGCCGGAGCCGACGGTATCATGGTTGAAGTGCATCCTGATCCGGCAACCGCGTTATCAGATGCCGCACAGCAGCTGAACATAGAGGAGTTCAATACCTTCTTCGACGAGGTAAAGGCTTCAGGCTTGTTCCGATAATTTAAATATATCGAATTTGGGCGAAATTTGCTGTAAACATTCAATAAGGATGATAATAAGCGCTTACAATACTCTGTTTACTTTTTGTGAAGGTTGGGCTGGGTCAGGTACAATTAGAAATATTGGCATTGCACCGGACCTATGCCTTAACTGATCAGGAGGAAACACGATTTTGAAACAGCTTACCTTAAATAATGGGTGGTTTTCTAACACCCGCAGCGATATTTTGTCAGGGATGACGGTAGCCGTTGCACTGATTCCCGAAGCGATCGCTTTCTCGATCCTAGCCGGAGTAAGTCCAATGGTGGGCTTATACGCATCCTTTTGTATTGCTATTATAACAGCGTTTGCCGGTGGCAGACCGGGCATGATCTCGGCAGCAACGGGTGCTATGGCGCTGCTAGTTGGCAGCCTCGTGCTACAGCATGGAATTGAGTATTTGTTCGCAGCAACTGTTTTGGCTGGTCTTATTCAGATATTGATGGGCACGCTGAAGTTGGGCAGATTCATCACGTTTTTGCCGCAACCTGTAATGACGGGTTTTGTAAATGCGCTGGCAATTCTTATTTTCATGGCGCAACTGACACATTTCACAGGCCAAGGCTGGATCATGTACGGTCTTGTAGCGCTGACGCTGGTTATTATCTATACGGTTCCGCTGTTTACCACAGCAGTACCTTCTGCACTAGTAGCCATTATTATAGTTTCAATAATTACTATTACGCTTCATCTAGATGTGCGAACTGTAGGTGATATGGGCTCGATTACGGCATCGTTGCCATTGTTTCATTTGCCACAGCTTCCGTTCACATGGGATACACTGCTGATCATTTTGCCGTATTCGCTCTCGCTAGCTGTAGTAGGTCTCCTGGAATCGCTGATGACGGCGACGCTGATCGATGAGATTACAGGCACTGGAAGTGATAAGAACAGAGAGGCAAAAGGCCAGGGACTAGCTAATGTGGTCACTGGATTTTTCGGAGGAATGGCTGGTTGTGCCATGATTGGCCAATCGATGGTTAATATGAAGTCTGGCGGACGGACTCGTCTGTCCACGTTCGTATCAGGTATATTCCTGCTGTTTCTGATTCTTGTGCTTGGGGATGTAGTGAAGCAGATTCCGATGGGCGCGCTCGTTGGAGTAATGTTTATGGTGTCTATCAGTACCTTTGACTGGAGTTCCTTGAAATCGATGCTCCGCATTCCGTTAAGCGACGCACTGGTTATGCTTGTAACGGTAGTCACTGTTGTTGCCACGGATAACCTGTCTATCGGTGTACTGTTCGGTGTATTGCTGAGTGCCCTAACGTTTGCCTGGAAAATAGCCTCTATTCGCTTAACTGCCCAGGTAACGGGGATTTCTACAACATATGCCGTTTCCGGCCAGCTATTCTTCGGCACGACGAGCCACTTCTTTCATGAATTCGCTTATGACAGTGACCCGGAGCAGGTGATCATTGACTTCACCCACTCGCATGTGTGGGATCAGTCAGCGGTGAATGCGATTGCCAAGACGATCAGCAAGTACGCTCAACTCGACAAAAAAGTAACCATAACCGGGCTGAATGAAGAAAGCTCGCGGCTGGTTAAACGGGTTGGGTTATCCTTGTCGGGTGGACATTGATTTGGAATTATAATTGAGAGTTTTATCCTAAAGAGCAGCTCTTCCCTTTTGGGGAGGACTGCTCTTTTTTTGGCATCAAGCCTGCCTAAGCAAGGACAATCCCTCTAAGAAAAAGGTGATTTCTGTGCGACCTTGTGACCTTACTATCCGTATAAAAAGTTCATAAGGGAAATTATCTAAAATTGTGAAAGGGGTCAAGACCCAATGGAAATTAACCCGAATATGAAGCCTTTGCGTCCCGGAAGAATAATTAGCTGGGTTGCGGCAGGACTGATTGTGTTGTTGATCGGAGGGAATTCATTCGCATCAGTAGAATACGGTCACATCGGATTGTACAAAACCTTTGGTAAGCTGAACAACAATATGTTATCTCCGGGCATTCATTTCAAGATACCGTTCTTCCAGTCTGTAATTCAGGTTAATACGCAGGTAACGAAGGCGGAGACAGACACATCGGCGTCTTCGAAGGACCTGCAACCCGTCTCAACCCATGTGGCGGTCAATTATTCCGTTAATAAAGCCTCTGCTTATAATCTGATGAATAACATCGGAGGTAATTTCGATACAGTAATTATTAATCCGGCGACTCAGGAGATTGTGAAGGAAGTGACCGCTAAATACCCGGCGGAAGATTTGATTACGCGGCGTGATCTAGTGGCGGGTGAGATTAGTGAGCTTCTGACTACCCGGCTGGCAAAATATGATCTCGTCGTGAATGATATTAACATTGTTAACTTCAAATTCTCGGAGGCCTTTAACCAGTCGATTGAAGCCAAACAGGTAGCCCAACAGCAAGCGCTCAAGGCGGAAAATGATCTTCGCCGGATTGAAATTGAAGCCAAGCAAAAAATCGCGCAAGCCCAGGCAGAAGCAGAATCACTAAGGCTCAAGAAGCAGGAGGTTACAGCGGAACTAATTCAGCTGAAGCAAATTGAGGTCCAGGAGAAAGCGCTGGAGAAATGGAACGGAGTGCTGCCGACAGTGACAGGTGGAGCTACTCCATTCGTGGATATTCAAGCGCTGACTCAGAAATAAAATAGGAATGGAGCTGACTCTTTGTAGATGCAGAACCCTGACTTTTCAAGTCAGGGTTCTATTGGTATGATTACAAGGAATGAAAGCAGAAAATAGCCCGAATTATGGAGGAATCAACAATGAGTAAAAACACATTATCCCGGAGTATTGACCATACGCTGCTTAAAGCGGATGCACGTAAAGCAGACATCATCAAATTGGCAGAAGAGGCCAAAATCTATAAATTCGCCTCTGTCTGTGTAAATCCAGCATGGGTGGCAGTTGCCTATGAAGTGCTGAAAGGTACACCGGAGGTTAAGGTATGTACAGTGATCGGCTTTCCGCTAGGATCAACGACAACTGAAACCAAAGCTTTCGAAACAACCAATGCGATTGCTAACGGTGCAGGAGAAGTTGATATGGTTATTAACATCGGCGCTTTGAAGGATGGCAATGACGAACTGGTTAAACGCGACATCGCTGCAGTTGTAGAGGCAGCCCGGGGTAAAGCCCTGACAAAGGTCATTATTGAGACCAGCCTGCTGACTGAAGAAGAGAAGGTTCGTGCC
Organism: Paenibacillus monticola; assembly: GCF_009664975.1. GTDB lineage: Bacteria > Bacillota > Bacilli > Paenibacillales > Paenibacillaceae > Paenibacillus_AQ > Paenibacillus_AQ monticola. The sequence goes on along the minus strand of NZ_WJXB01000018.1, from coordinate 76,085 downwards.
TGCAAGCTGTCAGTCGAAGCTGGAGCAGACTTTGTGAAGACTTCAACCGGTTTCTCTACAGGTGGTGCAACGAAAGAAGATATCGCCTTGATGCGCGCGACTGTAGGACCTACTATCGGTGTTAAGGCTTCCGGTGGTGTACGCAGTGCAGAGGATGCACTAGTAATGATCGGGGCAGGTGCAAGCCGTATTGGGACAAGCGGTGGTGTAGCTATCGCCAAAGGTGAACAAAGCCAGAGCAGTTACTAAACAAAAGCAATTAATCCGTTGCGGTGGGGACGAATATGACGTTCCCGCCGTTTTTTCGAAATAGAGCACGTAGAGGGATTACGATCTGAATTCACACAACTACAGTAATTTATGTAAGCGCTCTGATTATCTCTTGTTGTTCTAGTTCGCTTATTTTTTAATAAATATAATAATCCACACCGGAATAATGAGAATTTATCTTTTCAAATGACCTTGTTTGTGAGAGAATGGTTACAATTCTTGGATGTCAAAGATTGCTATTATTCATAATTTGGGGAGGAAATACCTATGTCAGAAGACCGCAAGCTGTCGTTTGAAACATTGGCTATTCACGCAGGCCAAGAGATTGATCCAACTACTTTTGCTCGTGCAGTGCCGCTGTATCAGACAACCTCCTATGGTTTCCGGGATGCTGAGCACGCTGCTAACCTGTTTGGACTTAAAGAATTCGGCAACATCTATACGCGGCTGATGAATCCGACTACAGATGTGTTCGAGCAGCGGCTAGCCGCACTCGAAGGCGGGGCGGGTGCGCTTGCGACGGCTTCCGGGGCAGCGGCTATCTCCTTCTCCATTCTAAATATTGCCGGGGCCGGAGATGAAATTGTATCAGCAGCCAGTCTTTATGGTGGTACGTATAATTTATTCTCTACAACACTGCCTAAGCTCGGGATCAAAGTACATTTTGTGGATTCGGATAATCCGGAGAATTTCCGCAGTGCGATCACAGATAAGACGAAAGCATTGTTCGCCGAAACGATTGGTAATCCGCAAGGAAATGTGCTGGATATTGAGGCAGTGGCGGCCATCGCTCATGAGTATGGAATTCCACTCATTGTGGACAACACGTTCCCGAGTCCGTATCTGCTGCGTCCGATTGAACATGGGGCTGATATTGTGGTGCATTCAGCAACCAAATTTATCGGGGGACATGGAACATCAATCGGTGGCATCATAGTGGATAGCGGAAAGTTCGACTGGAAGGCCAGTGGCCGATTTCCTGGGTTGACGGAGCCAGACCCAAGCTATAATGGCATTGTGTATACGGAGGCAATGGGCCCGATTGCTTATATTATTAAAGCTCGTGTTCAATTGTTGCGTGACCTGGGAGCGGCTATTTCACCCTTTAATTCTTGGTTGTTATTGCAGGGTCTGGAAACACTCCACCTGCGTCTGGAGCGCCATAGCCAGAATGCGCTGAAGGTGGCACAATATCTGGAAGCGCATGAGGATGTGGAGTGGGTTAGCTATGCCGGGCTGCCAAGTCATCCATCCTATAAGCTGGCACAAAAGTATTTACCTAAAGGTCAGGGAGCGATTCTTACCTTCGGAATTAAGGGTGGAAGTGACGCCGGACGCCGGTTGATTGAGAATGTGAAGCTGTTCTCCCATTTGGCGAATGTCGGCGATTCGAAGTCGCTGATTATTCATCCGGCCAGCACTACCCATCAGCAGCTTTCCGCTGAAGAACAAAGCTCAGCAGGGGTAACACCGGAGTTGCTGCGTTTGTCTATCGGCACGGAGTCGATTGATGATATTTTGTATGATTTGGAGCAGGCCATCGCTGCCAGTAAGCAATAGAATCATAACATTGAGGAAAGGCATCTCTCGTTTGTGCGAAAGCACAGCAGGGATGCCTTTTTTGAAATATAAGAATTTATACACGATAACTTATCCTTATATTTCTCGAAGAATACCATTCATTTGATACCGCTTGCATATTTCTGCCGCGATCCCCGTATTTATAAACGAAGCATTATTAATGCCGCTGACATTGTATTGACTAAATGTAACAGCCGGCAGGAATCCAAAGCCAAAAAGGTGGGTGCGGAGATGAAGGGTGAACGTCAGCAGGATGGTTTCTGGGGCAATGAAGAGCGCTCGTTAAACTATACTATTGGTGATCGGGCAGCAGGGGTAGAGCTGAGTCAATCTAGCTCAGTGGCCTCAGCCGCGGCTGAATTTATCATCACCGGAGGGCAACGCTGGGAAGCAACGGGACAGCTGAAACGTACTTATTTTAACTCTGTCGCTGCGGAGCCAGCATTTCTGGTGCTGCGAGAAGGGCGAGAAGAGTGCCCGGCTCCTCGAGGGGAGAGTGGGTCCCCCGCTGGCCCTATTCTGGTGCGCAGCGAGGAATGGCTGCGCACTCCAGAGCTTGCTATCCTTCTGGACAGCTGGCTAGCCTGCGATGACGAAAGGCAAGGCGAACGGGTTCTGCAGCGGATATATTATCGGCTGCGGGCTGAGGCAGCGGCGCTGCTTGAATCTCCGGAGGGTGACTGGACCATCGTCACCCTGTTGTATACGCCGGAGCTAGCTGCGCAGCCGGCAAGGCTTGCTGCACTTCAAGATGCGCAGCTTGAAGCGCTGTTCACTGAGGTGGCGGAGAGCCAACGGCGTGGTGGCGACAGCCGCCTCGACCTGCTGGCTCCCTATCCCGCCAGCGCAGCCGAATTCGCGGATACACGCGAATTCGTCGAAGAGGTGGCCGAACAGACGCTCGGCCACGCTTATGCGGCGGCGTGCCGCATCGGGGCGCTGATCGCCCCCGATGTCCCGCACGCCACCGCCGGGGAAATCGCGCGCATCGCCGATTTCCTCGTGCTGGACGGCGCGGCGAGCGAGCCCGCGCCGGAGGATACCGCCGCCGAGGGCTTCGCCCAGGCGGCGGGGGATATCCTGGCCGCCGTGCGACGAGTGAAGCCGGCGGCGACCTTGCTCGCCGCGGGGGCACCGGCGGCGGTTGCTTTGGCCGATCTGTACCGGATCGGCCTGAACGGCATCTTTTGCACCGCAGATCAGCGGACTGAAGCGCTGCTTAGAGCGGCCTGCCTGATCTGGATGGCCCGGCAGGATGGCGTGGATGCTGGCGCAAGCAGTAGACAATGACAGCTGCCTTCCGTAGTCATTGCTGCTAGTTCTTCTTTGTTGATACAATCCATTAGTAGGGTCTTAAAGTTGTCAATTTTCACCCAATAGGGAAGCTCAAACGGTGAATAGTTTGAGCTTTTTTATTTTTGTGTTTTTTTATTTTTTATTCATAAATCTATCATAATCCTACTAGGATTCTCTTCTAAACTAACTTTAGAAAGCAGATAGGGACGTTGAAATGAGAGCTTTATAATTACTTTGGGAATTTTAGTATGATCTTAAATTTGAAGAGTGGGAAAGCATGAGATGGTTTCATAATTTGAAAATGATCCAAAAATTGTTGTCGGCGTTTCTGGTTGTTTCCTTGTTTATTGGTATTGTTGGAGTGGTAGGGATCAATAATATGAAAAAAATAAATAAGAATACAGACGAAATTTATAATATCGATTTGGTGGGTGTTGAAAGTCTCATTAACATTAAGCTGAACCTGGCACAAATTATAGCAGATATGCTGGTAACGATTGATCCTACCCACAAAGCCGAGGTACAGACAAAAAAAGACGAAATGATAACTCAAAGAGCGGAAATAGAACAGTACATTAAAGATTATAAACCTACCATTACAACCGAATTAGATAAAATACAATTTGCCGAATTTGAAAAATTGTTTGAGGTTAATCGGGTAAGCAGAACGGAAATAATCAAACAGGTTGACGCCGGAAACTATGTTAAAGCAAATGAATTATTTCCAGCTTACTCAAAACTCAGAACGGATATGATTGTATTTTTGGACAAAGAGATTAAATTAGCCACTGATATGGCCAAAACCGATTTTGACGATAGTAATACATCTTATAGTAAAGCCTTTACACAAATTATAGTAATCATTGCTCTGGGATTATTGATTGCTATTGCCTTAGGGTTATATATCTCGATAACCATCGCTAAGCAGTTGAAGAAGGTTCTGGTTGTTGCGGAAGCCCTTGGAGCAAATGACTTAACCCAAACGGTGGATATTGATACAAAGGATGAGATCGGTAGTTTAGCAAAAGCTTTAAATAAGGCCATAACGAGTCTGAAAAAGGTGATTGGAGAAATCGCGGACAGCGCTACTGATATTAGCGCCACCAGTGAAGAGTTGTTTGCTACAACCGAAGAAATCTCGGCGAAGATGGAGATCGTAGATGATGCAGTAAGACAAGTATCTTTAGGGGCTGTACAATTAAGTGCCACCACAGAGGAAGTCAATGCGACCACAGAAACTATTGCTGAGAATGTGGCTAACGTAACGGAAAGAACACGCAAAGGAAACGAGATGGCCAAAAATATCGAAGTTAACGCCAAACAAGTGAGAAGAAGTGCCGAAACCAGCTCTAAGACTGCAAATGAGTTGTATTTAGCAAAGCAAGTCAGTATCCTAAAAGCAATTGAAGAAGGTTTGGTAGTTAACGAAGTTACGATTATGGCCGATGAAATCGAAAATATTGCCAGTCAGACCAATCTACTCGCCCTGAATGCAGCCATTGAAGCAGCAAGAGCAGGAGAACATGGTAGAGGATTTGCAGTCGTGGCTGATGAAGTTAGAAAGTTGGCTGAGAAATCTTCCTCAACGGTCAAGAGTATCCAAGAAGTCACTGGACGGGTGCAACAAGCCTTTAACAATCTTTCGAGTAATGCCCAGGATGTATTAAGCTTTATTGATAATCAAGTTAAGCCGGATTATGACATCTTTGTAGATACAGGCAAGCAATATGGTGAGGATGCGGTAGAGTTTTCTGCAATCTCCTTGGATATTGGAGATTCAATGCACACTGTTAATATAACAATTAATGAAATTAAACAAGCTATTGAGAATGTATCAGCGACCGCAGAACAATCGGTGGCCAGCTCACAGGAAATATTGGCCAGTGTAAATGAATCAGTTATAGCCATTCAAGACATTACCAAGGCTTCACAGAGCCAAGCCGTCTTGGCGGAGAATCTGAATACTATGGTTAAACAGTTTAAATTGTGAATGTTGATCCGCCTGAATCCGTAATCGAGATTCAGGCTTTTTTATTTTTCTTACATAAGTCTGTCATAATCCTGCTAGAATTCTATTCTAGACTGTGTTTAGAAAGCAAACTTAGGGAGTGGGAAAGTATGAAATGGTTTAATAATATGAAGATGATCCGGAAATTGTTGTCGGCGTTTATGATTGTTTCCTTGTTTATAGGTATTGTTGGAGTGATTGGAATCTATAATATGAAAAAGATAGATAGAAATATGGAAAATATTTATAATATCGATTTGGTAGGTATTCAAAGTCTGACTAGCATAAAGGTGAACCTTGCACAAATTAGAGCAGATATGCTGGTAACAATTGATCCTACCCATAAAGCCGAGTTGCAAGCAAAAGAAGACGAAATGATAACTCAAAGAGCGGAAATAGATCAGTATGTTAAAGATTATAAACCTACCATTACAACCGAACTGGATAGGACACAATTTGCCGAATTTGAAAAGTTGCTTGATATTAATCGGACAAGCAGAATGGAAATCATCAAACAGGTGGATGCCGGCAACTATGTGGGAGCGAATGAATTATTTCCAGCTTACTCAAAGCTCAGAACAGATATGATTGTAATTCTGGACAAAGAGATTAAGCTAGCCAGCGATATGGCAAAAACCGATTTTGACGATAGTGAAACAGCGTATCATAAAGCCTTTACGCTAATTATAGTAATTACTTTGCTGGGATTATTGGTTGCTATTGCCTTAGGTTTATTTATCTCAATCACAATCGCTAAGCAGATCAAGAAGGTATTGCTTGTTGCGGAAGCCCTTGGAGCCAATGATTTAACACATACTGTGGATATTGATACAAAGGATGAGATTGGTGGCTTAGCTAAAGCTCTAAATAAGGCTATTACAAGTTTGAAAATGGTGATTCGAGAAATATCAGATAGTGCTACTGATATTAGCGCCACCAGTGAAGAGCTATTTGCTACAACCGAAGAAATCTCAGCGAAAATGGAAATTGTCGACGAATCAGTAAGATATGTCTCCTTAGGAGCTGTGCAATTAAGTGCAACGACAGAAGAGGTTAATGCGACTACAGAAACGATCGCTGGAAATGTGGCTGAAGTAACAGCAAGAGCACAACAAGGAAATGAGATGGCCAAGAATATCGAGGTTAATGCCAAGCAAGTGAGAAGCAATGCTGAAATCAGCTCGAAGACTGCGAATAAATTGTATTTGGAAAAGCAAACAAGCATCTTGAGAGCAATTGAAGAAGGCGCAGTGGTTAACGAGGTGAAGATCATGGCCGATGAAATCGAGAATATTGCCAGTCAGACCAATCTGCTCGCCCTGAATGCAGCCATAGAGGCAGCAAGAGCGGGAGAACACGGTAGAGGATTTGCAGTCGTGGCTGATGAAGTTAGAAAATTAGCGGAGAAATCTTCTTCTACCGTCAAGAGTATTCAAGAGGTGACAGGGCGTGTTCAACAAGCATTTAACAATTTATCTAGTAATGCTCAGGATGTACTAAGCTTTATTGATGATAAAGTTAAACCGGACTATGACTCTTTTGTAGATACAGGCAAGCAATACGGTGAGGACGCCGTCGAGTTTTATGCAATTTCTTCGGATATTGGGGATTCCATGTACACCGTCAATATGACAATCAATGAAATTAAACAAGCCATTGAGAATGTATCAGCGACCGCAGAGCAATCGGTTGCTAGTTCTAATGAAATATTAATAAGTGTGAATGAGTCGGTTCAGGCGATTCAGGAGATTACCAAGGCTTCACAGAATCAAGCCGTTCTGGCAGAGAATTTAAATCGAATGGTTCAACAATTTAAATTGTAAAGAGGCTTATCCACGGGTTTACATTTCAGTTATTGGTGTTATATTATAAGTATAAGTTGCATCGAGGAAAAATATTTGCATCATTGCAACAATGATTATCATTCTCATTACCCATATTCGTTTATCATGCTGTCCCGGCTAAGCCGGGGCAGCATGTGTCATTTTAGGGCTGTTAATAATGGCTCTCATTCTCACTAAGAAAGGTGATAACAATGCAAACAACATCCAGACAACTACCACATCACAAGGCGCTCTCAGGAGGGACACAGCAACCGCGTACTCCGCAGCCGCGCAGATTCGATCCGATCGCCATGCTGAGCAACTCGGAAATGCAGGCTGCACTTGGTAGCGGGGCGCTTATGCTTATTGCCTGGGCAGTTGGCGGTTGGTCAGAAATTCTGTCCATTGTAATATATGTGATCTCCTATACGCTTGGAGGTTGGAGTAAGGCCAAGGAAGGCGTAGAGCTGCTGGTCAAGGAGCGTGATCTCGACGTGAACCTGCTGATGATAGCCGCTGCTTTGGGCGCTGCCTCGATCGGTTATTGGAATGAAGGAGCTATGCTGATCTTTATCTTTGCGCTGAGCGGTGCACTGGAAAGCTATACCATGGAGCGCAGCAAAAAAGATATTTCTTCACTAATGGCGCTAAAGCCGGCAACAGCAGTGCGGATTGAAAAAGGGGCCATGAGTGAGGTTGCTATTGACCTGCTCGTAATCGGTGATCTGTTGCTCGTGCGTCCAGGCGAGTTAATTCCCGCTGACGGCAAGGTATGTCAGGGAGAGTCTTCTGTGGATCAAGCCTCCATCACTGGGGAATCACTGCCCATAGAGAAATCAACAGGCAGCGAAGTTTTTGCAGGTACGGTTAATGGTGAAGGCCCGCTATATATTGAAGTAACAAAATCAGCTGAGAATACTCTTTTTGCCAAAATCATCAAGATGGTCGAAGAAGCAGAAACGGAATTACCGGATTCCCAGCGCTTTATTAAACGTCTGGAGGCTATTTATGCGCGGGTAGTTGTAGCAGCTACACTGTTGCTTATCACGCTGCCCCCACTTCTGCTGGACTGGAGCTGGAGCGCTACGTTCTACAAAGCTATGGTGTTTCTCGTAGTGGCTTCTCCGTGTGCCTTGGTCTCCTCCATTATGCCGGCTATGCTCTCCGCCATTTCCAAAAGTGCGCGCAAAGGGATTCTATTTAAAGGCGGAGTACATTTGGAGAATATGGCCCGGACGTCTGTTGTCGCCTTTGATAAGACAGGTACGCTCACAGAGGGAACTCCTCAGGTAACAGACTTTATTGCAGGCGATGGATATGATCGTAATGAACTGCTGGCGATCAGCGCATCTATTGAGAATATGTCGCGCCATCCACTGGCGGAAGCGGTTGTGCGTAAGGCTGCGGAAGAAAATCTGGAGCTGCATGGTGTGCTGGAGAGCAAATCGATAACGGGCTGGGGAATTGAAGGGGAGATTGACGGACAACTCTGGAAGATCGGTAAATCGAATCTGCTGGATGAGTTGGTCAAGAGTTCAGAAGGTGCTGGACTTGAGTACTGGAGATCATTACGGCAGCAGTTGGAGAGCGAAGGTAAGACGGTCTCCATTATTCTGACTGACGATCAAGTTGCGGGGATGATTGCTCTACAGGACACCGTGCGTCCACAAGCCGCAGCTGCCGTACGGAAGCTGCAGGCGCTTGGGATCAAAGTAGCAATGCTGACGGGAGATAGAGCAGCTACGGCCCAAGTGATTGCTGGGAAGACAGGAGTCGATCTTGTATTTGCTGATCTTTTGCCGGAGGATAAAGTCATTCAAATTAAAGCACTGCGTGAACAGTATGGTCATGTGGTTATGGTTGGTGATGGTGTAAATGATGCTCCGGCACTAGCGACAGCGACAGTTGGGATAGGAATGGGAATGAAGGGCAGTGGAGCGGCGCTGGAGATCGCAGATGTAGTGTTAATGAATGACAATATCGAGGAGATTGCCTCGACAGTTTCCTTAGCTCGACGTTCGCAGCGCATTGTGAAGCAAAATATGATTTTTGCTGTATCGGTAATCACGGTGCTCATGATCAGCAACTTTGTTCAGGGGATCGCTCTTCCATTTGGTGTAATCGGTCATGAAGGCAGCACGATACTCGTTATCCTGAATGGATTAAGACTTTTGCGCTAAAAAAAGAGGCTCTAATCAATCTAATACCGTCAATTAATCACTTAAAATTAAATTGTTCACAAAATAAATTAGTTTTTGGAGTCTGGCATATTGACATATTCATCTTCTGTTATCATAATTAGTACTAGATTATAATTATTTTAAATAAGCAACGACGTCATTGCCGTCATTCCAAGGAGGATATCATTATGTATAAATCAATTATTGTTGGCACCGGGCCGGCCGGATTGACTGCAGCCATCTACTTAGCACGGGCTAATCTGAGCCCGCTGGTTATAGAAGGACCCCAACCAGGCGGTCAATTGACCACCACAACGGAAGTTGAGAATTTCCCAGGGTTTCCTGAAGGGATTATGGGTCCAGATTTAATGGATAATATGCGCAAGCAGGCTGAACGCTTTGGAGCGGTATTCCGCACAGGCTGGGTGAACAGCGTCGAATTGGGAGAGCGTCCGTTCAAGCTGACTGTTGAAGGGTTGGGCGTTCTTGAGACAGATACTCTAATTCTTTCCACGGGTGCTACGGCTAAATACCTGGGTATTCCCGGGGAGCAGGACAATATAGGACGTGGTGTCAGCACTTGTGCTACCTGTGACGGATTCTTTTTCCGTGGCAAAGAAATCGTGGTTGTTGGCGGCGGAGATTCAGCGCTCGAGGAAGCTGGTTTCTTGACTCGTTTTGCATCCAAGGTAACCCTTGTGCACCGCCGTGGCGAACTGCGTGCTTCCAAAATTATGCAGGATCGTGTCCGCGATAATGCCAAAGTAGTTTGGGGCTTGAACCGTACGCCGCTGGAAGTAACCTCTGGTGACAAAGGCGTGAACGGGCTTAAAGTGCTTAATAACGAGACAGGCCAAGAAGAATTTATCGAAGCTAGCGGTGTATTCGTAGCTATTGGCCATCATCCTAATACAGCTTTCCTAGGCAGCCAGATTACAACGGATGAGAATGGTTATATCGTTACGAATCCAGGCAGTTCCGAGACGAACATTCCGGGTGTATTCGCTTGTGGTGACGTGCAGGATACTCGCTATAAACAAGCAATTACCGCAGCAGGCAGCGGTTGTATGGCCGCTATGGACGCGGAGAAATACATCGAGAGCCTGGAGCATAGCGCAGTAATCTTGTAAAATAAGAAGTATAGTTCCACAAAACTTTCAGGAGGTAATAACATGGAGAACGTAATTGTGTATACATCAACTAATTGTCCGCATTGCCGTCAGGTAAAGAGCTTTTTGAGCGACAAAGGTATTGCTTACGAAGAACGCAATATTGAGCAGAATGATGATTACGCACAGCAGGTATGGGATATGGGAATGAGAGCTGTGCCCATAACTGTGATCGGCGAATACAAAATCGTAGGCATGAACAAGACGCAGTTCGATAAGGCCCTTGCGACTGTATAATTCATTCATTAATCTTTGCATATACACTAAAAAGGCTGCCTCCAGTATGTTCTGGAGGCGGCCTTTTTACGATTATCTCAAGCTTGTGTCAAGGAAGTAATGATCTGAAAGAAGACATATACGGCAATACCGCCGCCAATGAGCATGAATCCCGATTTCTTCCTGGACTGAAACAAGCGCAGCACGCCAAGGCTAATCAAAGGAGCAATAATGAGTAGAAATAGCAGCACAGTGATGAACATCCGTGCCGAAATATCCGATGTATCCACATAGGTCATGAGCGCTCTCTCCATTTCAGAAAAAGGTGTTTTGGTGATAAATGTCACACTGCTATGACCTTCATTATATAGGATTAGGAATCTTTTTGCTGCATCTTGCCACCCTCTAATTGCGTCAATTTATCGTCGATTTATTTATAGGGTTACCCGGATATTTCCAAGAAAGTGCATAACGGCCGAGAAGCCGGCACCAATCATCGTTCCACGGCTACCCAGCTTGGAGAATGTAATCTCCAACTGCTGCTTGTGATAAGGAAGTGTGCGCTCCGCGACCACTCTGCGCAGCGGCTCTCCCAACCATTCCTCAGCTTCCGATAAAGCCCCACCGATGACAATGAGCTCCGGATTGAAGCTGTTAATCAGATTGGTTACTCCAATGCCTAGATACTCACCTATGAACGAGAAGTGGCGCAAGGCATCCTCTTGTCCATTGGCTGCATAGCGTACCAGCTCGGGAGTCGTGCGTGCAGGCAATGTAAGGCCTGGATTATCATAGGTTTTCTCCGAGGCGTACAGCTCCCAACAGCCTCGACTTCCACAGCTGCAAGGCTTACCTTTGGCTTCAATGCTCATATGTCCAGTCTCTCCAGCATACCCACGCGCTCCCTTATAGAGCTCACCACCAATAATGATCCCAGAACCGATCCCAGAACCCGCACTGATATACAGTAAATGGCGCACATCCCGTGCTGCCCCAAAGTTTAATTCACCCTGTGCACCTGCATTGGCTTCGTTATCAATAGTGACCGGTACGGAGAATTCATGCTCCAGCAGTGCCCGCAGATTGACCATTTCCCAGCCAAGATTGGGGGCGAATAACACAACACCCTGCTCATCTACCATCCCAGGTACACCGACACCAATCCCCACGATGCCATAAGGTGTAGCAGGAGCTTTGGCAATTAGATCGGAGATAAGAATTCTCATCTGTTCCAGGACGTACGGCAATTCATGAGCTTCGAGAGAGAAATCGCTTTCGTGAAGAATGCTGCCACCCAAGTCGCAGAGGACAGCAGTTAACTGCTTCACCCGCAGCTCTATGCCGATTACACTGCCAGCCATAGCGTTGAAGTTCAAAATAAGCGGTTTACGGCCGCCGCTGGATTCTCCAGGTCCAACTTCTGTCACTAGTTCTTGTCCGCACAGCTCGGCCACCAGATTGGAGACAGTGGCTTTATTAAGTCCGGTCATCTCCGATACTCTGGCACGAGAGAGTGGAGAGTGTCTTCGAATAGTATGTAATATAATGGATTTATTTATTTTTTTAACCAGCGCCTGATCCCCGGTAACTTTCACGAATGACACATCCTTCTTGGCAACGTTCTCATTTGTCGTTATGCCACTTAGTCTAGAGTGATGTGCTGGAAATTGCAATATGCCTACGCATAGGCTAGGGAATACCAGGGAATTGTATGCTAATAATAAACAGAGACTGGGGTGATACAAAGTCGATTATATTTGATGCGAAAGACAAGAAATAGACAAATAAAAGTTGCCCAAAACTTTGTTTAACCAATATACAAAGTCTAAAAGATATGTTAAGATGGTCCTGTAAACGCTTGCGGGCGAGCACAATATGAGGAGGATTACACAATGGCTTATTTTGAAACAGTGAACAAGATCTCTTACGAGGGAAGCCGTTCCACAAACCCTTATGCCTTTAAATCTTACAACCCTAAGGAAATCGTTGCTGGAAAAACAATGGAAGAGCACATGCGTTTTTCAATGGCTTATTGGCATACATTAACTGCTGGCGGTGCTGATCAATTCGGCGCTGAAACGGCAGTTCGCAGTTGGAATCATTTATCCGTTCTGGATAAGGCTAAGGCTCGCGCTGAAGCAGCTTTTGAATTCATGGAAAAAATGGATCTGCCATTCTACTGCTTCCACGATGTGGATATCGCACCTGAAGGCGCAAGTCTTCGCGAGTTCTATAAAAACATTGATACCATCGTAGATATTCTCGCTCAAGGCATGAAGACTTCCGGCAAGAAATTGCTGTGGAATACAGCGAATATGTTCACGAATCCACGTTATGTGCATGGTGCAGGCTCCACTTGCAACGCAGATGTATTTGCTCATGCGGCTGCACAAGTGAAGAAAGGTCTGGATGTTGGTAAACTTCTTGGATCTGAGAACTATGTATTCTGGGGCGGACGTGAAGGTTACGAAACGCTGTTGAACACAGACATGGGATTGGAGCAAGATAACATCGCTCGTCTGTTCCACCTGGCTATCGACTACGCGAAAGAGATTGGTTATGATGGCCAATTCCTGATCGAGCCGAAACCTAAGGAACCAACTAAACACCAATATGATTTCGATGCAGCTACAACTATTGCATTCTTGCAGAAATATAATCTCGACAAACACTTCAAACTGAATCTTGAAGGTAACCATGCAACCCTTGCTGGTCATACGTTTGAACATGAGATTCGTGTAGCTCGTATCAATGGCATGTTGGGATCGCTTGATGCGAACCAAGGTGATCCGCTTCTGGGCTGGGACACAGATGAATTCCCAGTTAACATTTATGATGCAACCTTGGCAATGTATGAAGTATTGAAGAATGATGGTCTGGGCAAAGGCGGAATTAACTTTGACTCCAAAGTACGTCGCCCATCCTTCGAGCCTGAAGATCTGTTCTTGGGTCACATCGCTGGTATGGATACTTATGCTAAAGGCTTGAAAGTAGCCGCTAAATTGATCGAAGACCGCGTATTCGAGAACTTTATCGACAAACGCTACAGCAGCTTTACTGAAGGTGTTGGCGCCGATATCGTATCCGGCAAAGCTACTCTGGCTTCATTGGCTGATTATGCCTTGAACAATGAGAACCCGCGCCCTAATGAATCCGGTCGTCAAGAATATCTGAGAGCAGTCTTGAATCAATACATTTTCGCTGAGTAGTACTAGCACGATACAACCGCAACGGGGGTTGCTGAAGAGAGCATTCTTCGGCAACCCCTTTTCTTGGGGTGAGGCTCCATAAAAATTAAGCAGATGCTTACGAAGTGATTTTTGTACGAAGCAATTCAATGAAGATTATCCTAACAAAACTAAGTGAATGCTTACGAAGCGATTTTTATGACGAAGTATTCCAAGTAGCAATGCTCCATAAAAATTAAGCAGATGCTTACGAAGTGATTTTTGTACGAAGCAATTCAATGAAGATTATCCTAACAAAAATTGTAGGAGGATTAATATGAAATATGTTATCGGCGTCGATCTGGGTACCAGTGCAGTGAAGACGGTTCTGGTAGACCCGCAGGGAAAGGTAGCTTTTGAGCATTCTGAGGCTTATCCACTTAGTAGACCTCAGCCAAACTGGAGTGAACAGAATCCTGAGGATTGGGTTGAAGGTACGATTGTCAGCCTGCACCGTTTAATCGAGACTTCAGGAGTGGACCCTTCACAGGTAGACGGTCTAAGCTTCTCGGGACAAATGCACGGACTGGTGCTGGTAGATAAAGAGGGTACAGTTCTACGCCCGGCCATCCTCTGGAATGATACTCGCACTACAGCACAGTGCCGGAAAATTGAGCGTACACTTGGACCGAAGCTATTGGAGATTGCCCGAAACGCTGCGCTTGAAGGCTTCACGCTGCCGAAGATTCTTTGGGTGCAGGAGAATGAGCCTGAGATATTGTCTCAAGCCGCCCTGTTCCTCCTGCCGAAGGATTATGTGCGTTACCGTTTAACCGGTGACTATGCCATGGATTATTCCGATGCTGCCGGCACGTTGTTGCTCGATGTTGGATCCAAAGTATGGAGTGCTGAAATTGCTGAAGCCTTCTCCTTGCCACTCTCACTTTGCCCGAAACTAGTGGAGTCCTTTGATCTGACTGGCACGCTGCTGCCTGAGATTGCTGCGGCATCTGGACTTTTGCCTTCAACGAAGGTTTTTGCCGGTGGTGCAGATAATGCTTGCGGCGCACTGGGTGCAGGTATTCTGGGTGAAGGCCGCACCATGTGCAGTATTGGTACATCCGGTGTTGTGCTCTCCTACGAGACGAACAAGGATTTGAATTTAGAAGGGAAAGTCCATTTCTTTAATCACGGTGAGAAGGATGCCTATTACATTATGGGGGTTACCCTTGCTGCCGGATATAGCCTTACCTGGTTTAAAGAGACCTTTGCTGCAGATAAAAGCTTTGAGGAACTATTGAAAGGTGTAGATTCCATACCGGCTGGTAGTGGGGGGCTGCTCTTCACTCCTTATATTGTTGGGGAGCGTACTCCACATCCAGACCCAAATATCCGTGGAAGCTTCATCGGTATGGATTCCGGACATACGTTGTCCCATTTCACACGTGCAGTTTTGGAGGGAATTACCTTCTCCTTGCGTGAATCGATTGAAATCGTCCGGGCATCCGGCAAAGAAATCACTGAAATCGTGGCGATTGGTGGCGGAGCCAAGAATGAGGCCTGGCTGCAGATGCAGGCAGATGTTTTTAATGCTTCCATCGTGAAGCTGGAGAGTGAGCAGGGCCCGGCGATGGGAGCGGCAATGCTGGCAGCCTATGGCAGTGGTTGGTTCGCCTCACTTGGCGAATGTGCAGAAGCTTTTATCCGCCCTGCCGAAGTATTTACACCGAATCCACAGCAGGTAGCTCTTTATAACGGCTTATTCGACCTCTTTCAGGAAGTGTACGGTCAGACCCGTGAACTGAACAACAAATTGGCAGCATACCGTCAATAGAATGCCTGTTGCACATCACAATATGAAGAGCCTTTCGCTAATGGCGGAGGGCTTTGTTGCCGTTTTCATTGTTCTTCTGTAAAGTAGGGGTAATCTCTAGCCAGCGAATGCCTGGTTAAGAGATAGAGAAGGTTGTGGGGGGCGGAACGATGTTCCAACGGTTGGTCAAGCTGCTGAATGATATCAAAATACGCAATAAGCTGCTGTTGGCCTTTTTACTAGTTACTATGTTGCCGGTGCTGCTTGTAGGTGGTTATCTTACCATCGAGATGAAGACAATGGCGTTTGAGAACGCGCTTGAACAGGCTTCAATTAACGTGGATCGGGTTAAAAAGAGAACAGAAGAAGTAATAGACGTATCTCAGGATATTTCTTACCGCTTGAATAATGATACCCGGCTGAAGAAATTGGCGATTCGTATATATGAGAGTACCTATGATGTCGTGGAGGCCTATCAGGATTATCCGGATATGCGCGAATATCTTAGATTATATAAAGAAATATCAAATATACGATTATACACTGACAATACTACTCTGCTCAACAACTGGGAACTGCTCAACCCCACGACTGCTGTCCGGACAAGCCAGTGGTATCAGAGAGCGCAGCGGTATGATAGTCTGGTGGGCTGGGAATATATTGAGGATGAGCGTGACCACCTTAAATATCTAAGCCTTATCCGCAAAATAGAGCTGGAGGGCTCCACCAAAACAGGTGTGCTGATTATCAATGTGAATAGCAACCAGCTTAACTCCATTTTGGGGCAAGAGTCCTTCGAAACGATGATTGTAGACGATAAAAATAATATTATTGCAGCTAACCGAAAGCAAAGGGCTGGCAAAACGCTGGCCGATATCTCTTTTGATACAAAGCTTATGGGTCTGGGCAGTGGCAGCTATGAAGCAGTAGTGGATGGCGAGGCTTCCAAAATTGTAATTGAGGAGCTGAAGCCGCAGTCCAGCCGCAACGCGCTGCGGATCATCTCTGTTTTCTCCAACGAAAGTATTGTTAAGGAACCGAATCGGATTATTAGGCTTGCTATTATGGTCATCGTTATAAGTGTTGTATTGGCCTTTTTATTAATCTATAGCTTCTCTTCGTTGTTCTCACGTCGCGTGATGTATCTGAGCAAGCACATTAACCGGGTCGGTACAGGAGATTTTGATACTACGCTCAAAATTGATGGTAATGATGAGATTGGTCTGCTGGCCCGCCAATTCAATGCCATGGTTCGCAGCATCAATGATCTGATGCTTGAGGTGCAGAAATCGAATGAACAGAACAGCCTGCTGGAGCAGAAGCAGAATGATATTCGGTTCAAGATGCTGGCGAGCCAGATCAATCCGCACTTTTTGTTCAATGCGCTCGAATCCATTCGTATGGAAGCCCATATGAAGGGTCAGGTGGAAATTGCCCGGGTTGTACGTCTACTCGGCAAAATGATGCGCAGTAGTCTTGAGGTAGGACGTAGCAAAATTCCGCTGAAGCAGGAATTGGAAGTAGTCCGTTGTTATTTGGACATACAGCAATTCCGCTATGAGGAGCGGTTGAAATATCAATTTATCGTAGATCCTGCTACGGAGTCGCTCTATATACCGCCGCTTATTGTGCAGCCTCTGGTTGAGAATGCCGTTATCCATGGACTGGATAACAAGATGGAAGGAGCGTTTGTTACTGTGGAGATACAACAGGCTGGAGACTATGCCTTGTTTACGATCACTGATAACGGGGTCGGAATGACCTCGGAAAGGTTGGATATGCTGCGTAGCAGGCTGGATATTCAGGAGGAACGTGAAGGTGAGCGGATTGGGCTGCGCAATGTGCATGACCGCTTAAAGCTATCATACGGGGAAGAATACGGACTGACGATAGAGAGTCGTCCTGATGAAGGAACAATTATTTCCTTCCGTATTCCAATGGAGGACTTAAGTCTATGATAAAAGTATTGATCGTTGATGATGAGCCGAAGCTGCGGGAGGGTCTGAGAACACTTATACCCTGGGAGTCGCTTGGTTATACGGTGGTTGCTACGGCGGCAAACGGCCTTCAGGCTCTAGAAAAGTATCATACGTACTACCCGGAGCTTATTGTAGTAGATATTCGTATGCCTGGAATGGATGGGCTGGAGCTAATTGGTGAACTGCGGGAAGAAGGCTCTGGCAGTCATGTGCTTATTTTGAGCGGACATGCTGATTTCGAATATGCCAAACAAGCGATTGCCTACCGAATTGATGGCTATCTACTAAAGCCAGTAGATGAAGAGGAAATGATAACCTATCTGGAGCAGCTGCGGGACACGATTGACCAAGAGGATCGGTTTACGCTCTGGAATCAGGCCGAACCCGCACGCAACAAGGAAACACTGCTTCGTGCATTGCTGCAACCGTCTACAGGAGATGAGGGGAATAACGATCCCAGTAAGTATACAGCTGCGCTCGGACTTGAACCTGGCAACTATGAAGTAGTCTTAATAGAGCTGATAGAACCCGCTAAAGCTAGTGAAGAGGACACGCAGAGAATTAGATCGACAATGGAACAGCATTTCTGTGGAAATCAGGAACAGCTATTCTTTACACTACCGCCGTTTATGGGGTTGCTGCTGAAGGAACCTCTGCAAGATAACAACAGCAGGGATAAGTTGTATAAGGAACTCTTGGTAATCATTCACCAGAACGGATATGACTTCATAGCAGCGGCAGGAGGAGCAGTACTCCGTCCAGAAGAGGCTGCAAGTTCATTGATTATTGCTCGCGAACTGTTGCGTAAAGCATTCTTTTTTCAGAAGGGGCTCATCCTTAGCGCGGATGTTTCAGGAATGCTGCTCACTGGCACAATAAAGACAAACGTGGAGGCGGGACAGGACGCGGAGAGTCTGTTGCTGCTCGCGGTCGAGACTGGAAGCCTTACAGTAATTGGGCCTTTAGTGCAGGAAATCTGCACGGAGCTGGTGATGCTTGGCCGAGAAGAGCTGCGAATCAAAGAGACATTTGTACGGATACTCAGTACTGTATTAGCCCGGCTGGAACCCTCTTATCCGGAAATTCGCGCCTACGCGGCAGAGCATTCGCCTCCGATTGGAGAGCTTTACCACAGCTTATATCTGAGTGATCTGCAGGCGCAGTCCGTGTCCTTTCTCGAGGAGATCGCCGGGCAGATGAGCAGTGGAGGGCGGGGTAATGAAGTCAAGAAGATAACCGAGCTGATTCATCGCCGTTACAACGAGAACCTGAAGCTGGAAACTTTGTCCGAGTTGTTTAACTATAACAGCGCTTATCTGGGTAAAATGTTCAAGAACACAACGGGTGAATATTTTAATACGTACGTGGACAAAGTGCGAATTGAGAAGGCCAAGCAGTTTCTGGCGCAAGGCATGAAAGTATATGAGGTAGCTGAAAAGGTTGGCTATATGAACCCCGATTATTTTAACGCCAAGTTCCGCAAATATGAGGGTGTTTCTCCTACCTCCTACCGCAAAAACACCTAAACTTTAAGGGAATGCTGCGCAACCTCCAACTAATGTTAATAATGACGTGCAAACTGGCATCGGTTAGCACGTCATTGTTATTATTCTACTTTTCTACGATAGGCCTCTTCCAAATATTCCTTTAATCCCTCACATTGCTTATTAATTAAAGTCATCCATAATGTTTCACCCTTTTTAGCTAGTTCCTCACGCGTGTATTCGCCTGTCGTGTAATGTCCCCAATTTCCATCTTTGGTGAGTTTATCCCACCCTATATAATCGGCAAATCCATTGTATTCTTCAGGTATTTCCGACCCCATTGTCTCTAATTTCACAAGCTCAGGGCAGAGCCACATTGCTGTACAAACTCCGGTTAAACCACCGTGCATATCATTTCGTCCGTTTAACCCGGCGGCGTTTACGGCTAACTCCCAGGCCTCTCTTTGATACCCTGGAAAGATAACAATGATATCAGGGTACTTGTAGTTCATATGTTTGATAAATGCGTTGAACCAGTAGGCCCCACCATGACCTGAGCATAGCAGGAATTTCTTAAAACCTTGTCTGCGTAGGTTTTCTATAATATCTTCCAGGAAAGCAGTTAGTATATTCGGACTGACCGTAACCGTACCTTTAAATCCGGCATGTTCTTCTGAAGTATTAAAGGGGAGGACGGGTAAAACATAAGCATTTATCGCTTTACCATATTCATTTGCATACCGTTCAGCAATTAAAGAATCAATATGCATGGGTAAATAGGGACCAAATTGCTCTGTTGCCCCAACTGAGATTACCGCCGTATCAATGTTGCTTTCCGCTAATTCTGTTGTTGTGTTTCTATAATCCAACATAATCTGTCCACCATTCCTCATTTGTAATTATTTACCTATCTCATAATACTACACAAATTCATATACGTATCAAAATCTCTAATTCTCACCTGATTTTAGGTCGAATTTATAGGGTACTGCAATCGCTTACACCCCCTTAAAATATAGACATAGAGAGGAGGGGGCTTCATGAAAGCGGCAACAACCTTACAAGAAATCCAGCCTGCTAACGACAAGCTAAACAAAAAGCCTGCTTCAGGGGGACGGTTTTGGAAAACCTTTAAAAATCAGAAATATTTGTACATGATGTCATTACCCTTCATTATTTGGGTGTTCGTATTCAGTTACCTCCCACTTTGGGGATGGACGATGGCTTTTCAGCAGTACAAGCCCGCAAAAGGATTTTTCGAACAGAAATGGGTCGGTTTCGAGCACTTTAAGACTCTTTTTGCAGACGATCAATTCATCTTGGCGCTGCGCAACACGCTAGCGATGAGCGGAATGGGCTTGGTGGCAGGCTTTGTATTTCCGATAACGTTTGCAATTTTATTGAATGAGGTTCGCTTAAACTTTTTCAAACGCTTCGCACAGACGATTTCGTATCTGCCTCACTTTGTATCATGGGTTGTCGCTGCGGGCATTGTAACTAAAATGCTATCTGGCGAAAACGGTCTTGTAAACGATCTCTTAATGGGTGTCGGCTTCATTGACTCGCCCATCCAGTTCATGGCTCAGGGGCATCTCTTCTGGGGAATTGTCACCTTCTCGGATGTCTGGAAAGAAACCGGATGGAACGCGATTATCTACCTTGCGGCCATTGCGGGAATTGGACCTGAACTTTACGAAGCAGCCCGTGTAGACGGTGCTAGCCGGCTGCGCCAAGTTTGGCATATTACGATTCCGGGTATTCGCCCGACGATTACCGTTCTGCTGATCATGTCGATTGGGAACTTGCTTAATATCGGCTTTGAGAAGCAATTCCTGTTAGGAAATAACCTGGTTACCGACTATTCGCAAGTACTTGATCTGTACTCTTTGAAATACGGGTTAGGCATGGCGAGATATTCATACGGTACCGCGATCAATATATTTAACTCAGTAATTAGTGTAATCCTGTTGTTCACCATCAATGGAATATTCAAACGTACTACTAAAGAAAGTCTTCTGTAGAGAGGGGGGCATCATTTTGGGAAGTTCTACATTTGCTAACCGTAAGTCATGGTCTGACCGGATATTTGATATTATCATTTATGTTGTTGTGACCTTTGTTGTCATAGTTACCTTATATCCGTTTTTGAATGTACTCGCTATATCACTGAACGATTCGATCGACAGTGTACGCGGCGGAATCACTATTTTCCCACGGGAGTTTACAGTTGATAACTATATCAAGATATTTTCCTTTACCGGTCTGCTTACCGGTCTGAAGATATCGGCCTTACGTACGGTTATCGGAACGTTTCTCGGATTATTGACGGCCTCGATGCTGGCGTTTACGATCGCCCGTGTAGATTTCCAAGGTCGCAAATTCGTTTCCACATTTCTCGCTTTAACCATGTATGTATCGGGAGGATTAATTCCAACCTACATGCTGATGCGTGATTTGCATCTGATGAATACCTTCGCAGTCTATATTCTACCTGGTGCAGTCAGTGCCTTTAATGTATTCGTTATCCGTTCCTTTATCGATGGTATACCTTATGCGCTTCAAGAATCGGCTACACTGGATGGAGCAAATGACTTTACGATCTACTGGCGTATCATTCTACCGCTAGCCAAACCAGCACTGGCAACTATTGCCTTGTTCTTGGCTGTGGGACAATGGAATGCTTGGTTCGATACGTATCTCTATAATGGCTCCAATGAAGCCTTAACTACCTTGCAATTCGAGCTGATGAAAGTGTTGCAGAGCACGACAGCAGGAAGTGGGGGAGACTACCGCTCCAATATTGTCAGTCAGGCTACGAATCAAGTCTCGCCTGAATCTATCAAGATGGCAATTACCATTGTCGTTACTGTACCTATTCTGCTAGTATATCCTTTCCTGCAAAATTATTTTGTGAAGGGCATGACGCTTGGAGCCGTGAAAAGCTAGATTTAGCGCAGGTCTTTTGCAGGGACAGCTGCTGTAAAAGACCTGACACATGGTATCTACAGGGGTTTCTCCTGTTATACAATAGATAAATGAATCAAGGAGGGTTTACATGATGGCTAGCAATAGAAAAAAAGCTTCCGCATGGTTGTTAGTTTCGACATTAATGCTCGGTATGCTTGCCGGCTGCGGTGGAAATAACAATAATAATGCGACAACCGAGGAGAACACTGGCAATACAGGTACGGATTCGGCTACTGCAACTGCTGCACCTGAAGATACCAGTCCTATTACATTCTCTTTCTTCAGCGCTGACCCAAGTCCAAACTGGACGGGCATGCAAGATGAAGTTGGTAAGGTCCTTACTGAGAAAACAGGTGTAACGCTTGACGCTGAATTTGCCGTGGGTGACCCTGTACAAAAAGTGGCTCTAATTGCGGCAAGTGGTGATTATCCAGATATCGTTGCTGCCAAGAATGACGTTAGTAAGCTAGTGGATGCAGGTGCGATGCTTGACCTTACAGAATTGATTGATAAATATGCCCCGAACATTAAAAAGGTACTTGGCGAAGAAAATATGAAGCGTGCCCGTTACAGTGATGATGACCATGCTATTTATGCGATTCCAACGAATGCCGGAGTGGATAACACGTACTTCAACGCAGGCGGCGGTTTCGAACTGCAGCATCGTGCGGTAAAAGAAGCTGGCTATCCAGCAATCAAGACAGTTCAGGATTATGAAAACGTAATCAAAGCCTATTTAGAAAAACATCCTACCGATGAGAATGGCAATAAAAATATTGGGATGACACTGAATGCAGATGACTGGTATATGTACATTACAGTTACCAACCCTGCCTTTTTAACTACAGGCTCATCAGATGATGGAGAGTACGCAATCGACGTAGATACACAGAAGGTAACTTATCACTTCCGTCGTCCTGCAGAGAAAGAATACTTCCGCTGGTTGAACCATATGAACGATATTGGTTTGCTTGATCCAGAAAGCTTTGTGCAAAAATATGACCAATACAAGGCTAAGATTGCAACCGGCCGCGTTGTTGGCCTGATTGACCAAGACTGGGGTTACGGCGATGCTGAAAAAGCGCTGAAAACCGCTGGTAAATTCGATCAAGGCTATGGTCATTATTCTGTAACCCTGTCTGAGGAATACAAAGATGCTTCTTTCTGG
The DNA here is from genome assembly GCF_009664975.1 of Paenibacillus monticola. Lineage (GTDB taxonomy): Bacteria > Bacillota > Bacilli > Paenibacillales > Paenibacillaceae > Paenibacillus_AQ > Paenibacillus_AQ monticola. Next base: position 52,964 of record NZ_WJXB01000018.1, on the reverse strand, counting down.
CCAACAGGTTTCATGGCTGGTTACGGTGTCGGTATCAGTACATCATGTAAAGATCCGGTTCGTGCCATCAAATTCCTGGATTACCTTGCTTCTGATGAAGGTCAAGTTCTGTTGAACTATGGTGTTGAAGGTAAAGACTATAAAGTAGAGAATGGCAAACGTGTCATTCCTGATGATGTAAATAACCGTATTGTAAATGATAACGCCAACTTCACCAAAGAAACCGGTATAAGCTTGTACAATATGCTGGGTGTTCACTACGGCGACGGCGTTAAGGATCCTTCAGGCAACTACTACACTACGAAATTCCCTGAACAAATTACTGCCCAATTCAATGATGTTGAGAAGGAAACACTGGCTGCTTACCATGTAACCAACTGGAAAGAACTGTTCCCTAATGAAAGCGAGTTTAAGGTTAAACCTTGGGGTGCTGCTTGGAATATCACGATCCCTGGTGACAGTGAAATCGTGGTGCTGGATAATAAGCTGAAGGATATTACTTGGAAACGTATTCCAGAAGCGATTTTGTCCAAACCAGCGGAATTCGATAAAATCTGGGATGCCTATATGGCAGAACTAGATAAAGCTGGCGTAGCCAAAGTAGAGGCGCTGCGTGAGGAATTGGTTAAACAACGCGTTAAACTGTGGACTGAATAAGCATCATAAATAATCTTAAATAAGTTCAATATGGCGGGGAGTCCGAATGAAAATTCGGGTTTCCCGCCGATTGATGTTCAGGGGGCAAAAAATGGGAGGAGACGTGCGAGTGAAAGACAGCAACAATAATCGTAAAATACTATGGTATAGCAAACCTGCAGCCGTATGGGAAGAGGCTTTGCCCATTGGTAACGGTAGTCTTGGCGGTATGGTATTCGGCGGAATAGATGAGGAAGTTATACAGCTGAATGAAGATACGTTATGGTCGGGCTTTCCACGAGATACCGCCAATTATGAGGCGTTGCGGCATGTTGCCTCGGCCAGAAAGTTGGTGGCGGAAGGCAGTTATACTGAGGCAGAAGCGTTAATCGAAGCCAAAATGCTGGGCAGACGTACCGAATCCTACCAGCCGCTTGGTGATCTGCGCATCAAGCTGTATACGGACAGTCCTGCGGAGAATTACCGGCGGGATCTGAATTTGGATACTGGAATAGCTTCCGTATTCTACACTGTTGGCGCTGTAAGCATTGTGCGTGAAGTATTTTCCAGCAGACCGGACGGCCTGATTGCCGTGAATATTCGAGCTGAGGGGGAAGATCATAACGCGATCTTGCCACAAATCACGGCTGAACTGACCTCACCACATCCTTGTGATGTCCAGGTCATCAAGGGAAGTAAGCTCCTGATGACCGGGCGTGCTCCATCTCATGTCGCCGATAATTATGTAGGCGATCATCCGAGGGCTGTACTGTATGAAGAGGACTGTGGGCTGAGCTTTGCCGTGGCTCTGGAGGTCCGAACTGAGGGTGGAACGTTGCGCGCCGAAGACGGGCGCTTGATTCTCACAGGTGCACACTCGGTCACATTCCTGCTTCCAGCGGCTACAGATTATGCTGGTTATGATCGTATGCCGGGAGCCGGTGGCATTCTTCCTTCAGCTCTTTGTCTGGATCAATTATCAGCGGCTCCAGCTGCGTATACCGAGCTGCGAAACCGGCATGTTAGCGACCATCAATCATTGTTCCACCGTGTTGAGCTTATGTTAGAGTCCCCAGAACGTCTATTCTCCGATGAGCCAACCGATGTTCGGCTGGAGCAGTATCGCGGAGGACAAACTGATCTTGAACTGGAGGCTTTACTGTTTCATTATGGGCGTTATCTGATGATCGCGGGTTCCAGGCCGGGAACTCAGGCACTTAATCTGCAGGGGATCTGGAATCCTTCTATCCAACCCCCCTGGAACAGTAACTATACGACTAATATCAATACTGAAATGAACTATTGGCCAGCTGAAATCTGCGCATTGGGCGAATGCCATGAGCCACTGATAGATTTAATCTCTGAACTTAGTGTAACGGGAGGACGGACGGCAGCTATTCATTATGGTGCCCGTGGTTGGGTGGTTCATCACAATACCGATTTATGGAGGATGTCTTCACCATCGGACGGGATGGCTATGTGGGCCTTCTGGCCGATGGGTGGCGTCTGGCTCTCCCGGCATGTTTATGAGCGTTACGCATTCCGCCCTGATCACGATTACTTGCAGGACACAGCGTACCCTTTGCTTAAGGGAGCAGCGCTGTTCTGCCTGGACTGGCTGGTAGAGCTTCCGGATGGGAGACTGACCACGGGTCTGTCCACTTCACCGGAGAATGTATTTCTGACCGCTGACGGGACATCTTGCAGTGTCTCTGCTGGATCGACCATGGATTTGTCGCTGGCTGCCGAATGTTTCAACCACTTCATTAAGACTGCGGAAATATTGCGGATGGATGCAGACTTACGGCAAGTGCTTACCCTGAAACTGCCGCTTCTGGCTCATCCCGGAATAGCGCCGGATGGGCGGATGCGGGAATGGAATGATGATTTTGCCGAAAAAGAGCTAGGGCATCGCCACGTCTCCCATCTCTATGATTTATTTCCGGGAAACGTAATCAGCCCATCCAAGACGCCGGAGCTGGCACAGGCTGCTTCATTATCACTTGCGCAGCGCTTGAAATCCGGTGGTGGACATACGGGATGGAGCGCAGCTTGGCTGCTTAATCTCTATGCGCGTCTAAATGAAGGCGAGAATGCCTACCGCTGCTTGCGCCGCATCCTGCAGGATTCCAGCCTGCCTAATCTATTTGGCAATCATCCACCCTTTCAGATCGATGGCAACTTTGGCGTAACAGCAGGTATCGCTGAAATGCTGCTGCAGAGCCATCAAGGACAACTGGAGTTATTGCCAGCTCTTCCGGAGAACTGGAGTGCAGGAAGCGTCAAAGGTTTGGTGGCACGTGGTGGTTTTGTTGTCGATATTGAATGGAGTGGGGGCCAGTTAACTAAAGCGGAACTTACTTCGACTCATGGCCACCCGTGTAGAATACATTACCTCCAGCCGTTTAACGTATTAAGTCAGGACGGGTTACTCATAGACGCAGCGAGAGAATTTAGAACTGTGATAGGCGGAGTCTATAGGATTACACCAGGATTGAAGGAGATTTAACGAATAGAGAAGATTATATTGTGGATAACGGTCAAGACTGTCCCCTGTGCAGACTATTTTACACAAGGGGCAGTCTTTTTTAATAACTTTATATTTCTTGAAGAAACGGGTACCATTCATATAATGAACGGTGAAGCCGTTTTTTCTTGTATTAGGCCTTATTACCCGATCATGATGGGCCGATATTAATAATCAGAACGCTTCAAACGTAAGCTTTGGAAATTTACAGTTGTACAGATAAGGTTTAGCGCATCTAATATATAGTGAGACTATTTCATGAGCGAATTTAATAGGTATGAAACAGACTGCAGGAGGAGCTAAACAGATATGAACAAGAAACGCTTCACGCTGATAAAGGCTGTTCTTGGAGGGATGATTATAGCCAGTGTAATTCCACCGATGATTTACTGGGGCTGGGGGCGTGCCTATGCGGCTTCTACTTCAGCAGCGCTTCATAGTGTGGGTGAAGTCGCGCAGAAGCTTACGGGTGCAATGAACAACCGCAGAGAGACGATAACCTTTACCTATGAAGGCAAAACCACAGGTCTGAAATCCAAGCTGCAGTCGGCTCTTGATCAAGCCATGGAGAGCGACCCTTATCTGTATTACATAGTAGACAGCTACGGTTATTCTTATCGCGGAAGCGTAAATTCTGCAAATGTTACCGTGCAGGTTAAGTACCGTGAGACGCTTGCCCAGACTGCCGTTGTGAACCAGAAGGTGAAAGCTGTCTTAAAGAAAATTATTACACCAGGGATGAACAATCATGAGAAAGTGAGGGTTATCCATGAATGGGTTGTGCGGAATCTGAAATATGATAAGTCTTACCGAAAATATACGGCCTATGAAGCCATTCAGAGCGGTAGTGCTGTGTGCCAGGGATATTCTCTGTTGACGTATAAATTGCTAAAGGAAGCCGGCATCACCAATACCATTGTCGAGGGGACAGCGAGGCAGAAGGGTGGAGTTCGGGAGTCACATGCCTGGAATCTGGTACTGCTGGACGGCCGTTGGTATCATCTGGATACAACTTGGGATGATCCAACACCGGATCAGGGTGGAGTTGTCAGCACTTCATATTACCTGAGAACGGATGCGCAGATGCGGGTGGATCATAACTGGACCAAGTTTTATCCGGCAGCCTCCATCGGCTACCACCAAACTTTAGCAGAGCTTGTTAAACTTGGGGGTCAGAAAGTGGCCGTCTATCAAAAGCTGCAGAAGGAGCTTGACTACAGTTTGTACGCGGAGGATCAGATCATCCATTCTGGAGCAGAACTTTCCCAGTTTGCCAATAAAGAAATTTCCTCCGGGAAGAAGTCCTTATTATTCCGTTATAAGGGCAGCGTGAGGATGCTGGAGAATGATCTGCAGGAGCTTTATAAGCTGGGCTTGAATCAATTGTCATACTCCAGTTCAGCGTTTGACAATACTGGTGACCTTAAAGTGTATGTTACCTGGAAGTAAGAGTGCAACGGACCACTCTATATGTAAAAAGAGGATGCTCCAAAAGCCGAAATGGCTTGGGACATCCTTTTTTTGTTGAAAAGCTGAATTATTCAGCTGGTATGCTGAGGTCGCATTGATCCAGTGGAATGATGCTGCTCTTTCTGAACCAACGGTAGCCCATCCAGGTTAAGGCGAAGATCGGCAGGCTGACGTAGGAGACGAGGATGCCGTACCAGTCAATGCTTTTCCCGGAGAAAGCACCGAGATTCTGCCCAGCTATGGCTACCAGACATAACGCGAAGGCAAAGAGTGGCCCGAACGGGAACCATTTGGCCCGGTAAGGCAGCTCATCCAGAGAATGACCTTGCGCTACAAAGGCGTGTCGGAAACGGTAGTGGCAGATGGCTATGCCAAGCCAGTTAATAAATCCGCACATGCCTGAGGCGTTAAGCAGCCAGTTGTAGACAACACCGTCGCCAAAAAAGGAAGCCAGAAAGGCCAACATGCCGACAGCTGTAGTAACCAGTAAAGCTCCGACAGGTACACCACGGCGATTCAGTTTACCTAGTGCGCGCGGCGCCATGCCATCCTTAGCCATTGCATACAGGATACGGGTAGAGGCGTACATTCCGGAGTTTCCGGCTGACAGCACAGAGCTAAGAATGACGGCATTCATCACGGATGCAGCTATGGCAAGACCTGCTTTATTGAATATGATCGTGAATGGGCTAACTCCGATAGCATCGATGCCACCGCGCAGCAGATCAGGGTTGGTATAAGGAATCAGCAGACCGATTACGAGAATAGAAAGGATATAAAAGATCAGAATTCGCCAGAACACTTGGCGGATGGCCAGCGGCACGTTGCGGCGCGGATTCTCGCTCTCACCTGCGGCAACGCCGACCAACTCGGTGCCTTGAAAGGAGAAGCCGGCAGCCATAAAGACACCAACGAAGGCAAAGAAACCGCCGTGGAAGGAACTGCCTCCAAGTTGGAAGTTGCTGAGGCCGACCGCTTTTCCACCCATGATGCCAAAGATCATCAGAACCCCAACCGCGAGGAAGACGATGACAGTTATAATCTTGATAATGGCGAACCAATATTCCGATTCTCCGTATCCACGGGAAGAGAGGAAATTAAGGCTGAACATTACCAGTAGGAACAGCAAGCTCCAGAGGATGGAGGGGCTGTCTGGAAACCAGTATTTAATAATGACTGTCGCGGCAGAAAGCTCTGCTGCAATGGTGACCGCCCAGTTATACCAGAAATTCCAGCCGATGGCGAAACCGAAGGCGGGGCTCACGAAGCGGGTACCATAAGTACTAAATGACCCTGAATCCGGTAAATAGGTCGCTAGTTCTCCCAGACTGGTCATTAGAAAATAGACCATAATGCCGACAGCCGAGAAGGCCAATAGTGCCCCTCCGGGTCCGGAGGATGCAATGGCCCCACCACTGGCAAGAAATAGTCCGGTCCCGATGGAGCCACCGAGCGCGATCATGGTTAAATGTCTTGCTTTGAATGTTTTTCTGAGTCCTGGACTGTTGTTAGTGCTGGCTTGTGTACTATTCTTCTGCTTGCCCTGCATGAATCTGACACTCCTTCTGCTGATCTCATGTTTCTGTTCATGAACGGGGAGTGCTGAGCGCCATAGATTATGTGGAATAGAGTGCCCATATAATTCCTTATATGGGCACAAAAAAACCGCAGACTATAGCTGCGGTTTCTTATATTTCAGTTCCGCATCATACTCCCTGTGAAGATAGCGCAACACCGTGCAGCTTGGCTGTAATTCACAGGCCATGCACGGTGACAGTTCCGCACCTTTCGGTAACGGCCCCAGCCCGCGCCGCAGTAGGAGCGGCAACGCAGGCTTCGGCGAATATTCCTTTCAGCAACGCTTCATAGACGGCTCTTTAACGTCTCCACGCACTTACTCTTTATATCCGCGACCTCTACCTCATCGTAGGTATGATGAGGCTATCTTTATTTCGTTTATAAACACAACAGAGATTAGTATAAAACAACTTTTGCCCTCAAGCAATGACAAATTAAGGCAGGTATGTGTCAGGTACGGCGGCGTTCCGACATTTGCTGCCAGACCGTTCCGGCAGCTTCTTCACCGGATGCGATGCGTTCCAGAGCCATCCGGGCTTGCAGGCCGACCTCGAATTCTGGGTCTTCTGCAGCGAGTGTCAGTGCATCCAGCGCTTCGGCGGTGCCTACTTCGTACAGAAAGCGGGCTGCTCGCCAGCGGACGAGCTTGCTCTTATCCTGCAGCGCAGCCGTCATAACCGGCGTGGCCGCAGGATTGCCGATGTCGGACAGCGTATCGCCAGCGGTGCGGCGTACAGCAGGGGCGCTGTCTGCCATCGCCGCGTAGAGCAGCTCCATCGCTTCGGGCGTGCGCAGATCGCCCAGATAGACCACCGCAAGCCTGCGAATATGCAGCTTGGGGTCATGCAGCGCCGCCTCAAGCTCCGGCAGGAGCTCCGCCGTCGGCGCAAGATCCTCCAGCGCAGCGTAGCGCACGCGCCAATCTTCATTCTTCAGGTCTCGCAGCAGCTCGCCCTGATCCCGAGTTCGTCTCTGCTCGACGAACTCACCGACTGCCCCGTGCGCGATGGCCTGCTGCACGAGGGAGTCGAGGCGTTCCTGCGGATACGCCGCTTCCAGTTCCTGCTCCACCTCGCGCGCAATTTCCGCGGGCTCGCCGTAGCGTACGCCGTAATCGGTGAGCTTGCGCTCTTTGATCATCACGGCGCTAGCCACATCCATCACCGCTTTCGTGAAGCGGGTGGACAAGGAGATGCGTTCTTCATTTGCGCCAGTCTTGACGCGAATCTGCATCGGGATTCCCCGGAACAATTGCACAAATACTTGTGCTTCCCCGAAATGGGACCCGGCATTCTCATCGGTCAGGCTCCAATCCTCCGTTAACCCTTCACCGTTGCCGAAGCGGCGCTGGACCTCCCGAAGAATCGCTGCCCAGTCAGCGCTTCCTTTGCGCTCAAGCGCCGCAAAGTCGGCGGCGTGATAGACGCTGGTTACGCCTGGAATGGTCAGCATATCCCGCGCCCAAGCCGGTGCGGAACGCTGACTTTCCGGTGTATAGGTTCGACGAATTCCAGGTTCCAGACTTTCGTCCAAATGAAGCTTCATCGTATTTGGACTTGGAGTCGGTTCAATAAATGTGATCTTCATACGTGTCTCCTCCTTGAACGGCTTGTACACCGCTGTCATTACCCGCATTTTACATCATTGAAGGTGGTGAACACAAAAGGACTATTTGCATATTCCGCTTAAACCGATAAGTAACTAAGCAGTATTTTGCAAAGAAGTCTGTAGAATCATATAGTTGAAGTATATTCGTGTAAGACAGTTTTTGCCCGTCAGACCTTATAAGGAGAGATACCCTATGGCTAAAACTCGTTATAACAATATTGATAATGTAAGTACCGATAAAACACTGAAAGAATTTCGCCAATGGCGTGAAGAACGTCGCCGCAAGAAGAAGGACTATTCTTTTGTTGTGCCCAATATTCCGCCAAAGCTGTCCTATCTCACGGAAAACAAGTTGGATACTACGATTACCTGGATTGGGCACTCGACATTCTTTCTTCAATATGAAGGGCTGAATATTATTACTGATCCCATTTGGGCGCGCCGACTGGGCTTTGAGAAACGATTGGGAGAACCGGGAATTCCCGTCAGCGAGGTCCCGCCAATCGACCTGATTCTGATTTCTCATTCCCATTATGATCATCTGCACATCGCTTCTATCCGCAAATTGTACCGGACAGGGACGACGATTATTGTTCCGGCCGGGCTTAAACGAAAAATGCTGCGCAAAGGGTTCCATAACTGTGTGGAAATGCAGTGGTGGCAGGAGATTACTCTTCAGGGAATCAAGCTAGCCTTCGTGCCAACCCAGCATTGGACCCGGCGCACTCCGTTTGATACGAATACCTCACATTGGGGCGGCTATGTCCTGCAGCCCTCTCACCCGGAGAATCACCCAGTAGATGAAGAGAGAGGGGAGAAGCAGAAGCTGCCTCCCAACCTGTATTTTGCCGGTGACAGCGGATATTTTCCGGGTTTTAAGGAGATCGGAAGTCGTTACAAGGTACATGTTGCGCTCATGCCAATTGGCGCGTACGAACCGGAATGGTTTATGACTTCTCAGCATGTGAATCCCGAGGAGGCCATGCAAGCCTTTATAGATGTAGGTGCAGAGACAATGATTCCGATGCATTACGGGACCTTTAGACTTGCCGATGATACCGCCCGGGAAGCCTTGGACCGGATGGAGGGCGCTCGAGCAGCCCATAGAATAAGTGCAGAACGAATTAAGACGCTGGGTTATGGCGAGACGCTGGTTGTGCATCCCGAGGTGCGTACTTCCAGGCAATAATGCAAAAAGTGCAACGAGAGTAGAGCAAACAGCGTACTTTACGGGATTTTTGCATTGAATTTATGATATAATGAGCCGGAAACCTAAGAAAAAGGATGGTAATGCTTAATGATTAGCACAAGCGGTGTAACACTCCGCTACGGAAAGCGCGCACTATTTGAGGATGTAAACATAAAATTCACACCTGGTAACTGCTACGGTTTGATTGGTGCCAATGGCGCTGGTAAATCAACCTTTTTGAAAATTTTGTCCGGCGAGATTGAATCCAACTCCGGTGATATCCATATTACACCGGGTGAACGTCTAGCTATTCTCAAGCAGAACCATTTCGAGTACGATGAATTCCCGGTACTTGAGACGGTTATTATGGGGCACACACGGCTCTACGAAATTATGAAGGAAAAAGATGCGCTATACGCCAAAACCGATTTCTCGGAAGCGGACGGCCTGCGTGCGGGTGAACTTGAAGGTGAATTTGCCGACGTAAACGGCTGGGATGCCGAGCCTGATGCGGCTGCCATGCTGATCGGTCTAGGCATTGTACGTGACCTGCATGACAAGAAAATGATGGAGCTCAGCGGCAATGAGAAGGTACGTGTCCTCTTGGCACAGGCGTTATTCGGCCGCCCGCATAACCTGCTGCTGGATGAGCCTACCAACCATTTGGATCTTGAATCCATCGGCTGGCTGGAGAACTTCCTCATGGACTACGAAGGTACTGTTATCGTCGTATCTCATGACCGTCACTTTCTGAATAAAGTATGTACGCATATTGCGGATATTGATTTTGGTAAAATCCAGATGTATGTAGGCAACTACGATTTCTGGTACGAGTCCAGTCAGCTTGCCCAAGCATTGCAGCGCGATTCGAACAAGAAGAAGGAAGACAAGATTAAGGAGTTGCAGGCGTTCATTCAACGCTTCTCCGCCAATGCTTCCAAATCCAAACAGGCAACATCGCGTAAGAAGACACTCGATAAGATTACTCTGGACGACATTCGTCCTTCGAACCGTAAATATCCATTCCTCAACTTTAAGCCTGAACGTGAAGCCGGCAAGCAGTTGCTGACGATCAGCGGAATAACCAAAGCCGTTGATGGCGAGAAGGTACTGGATGAGATCAGCTTTGTAGTGAATAAAGGGGATAAGATCGCGTTCGTGGGTCCGTACTCTCAGCCTAAATCCATGCTGTTCGATGTCTTAATGGGCGAGAAGGAATTAGACGCCGGAGAATTTGCATGGGGGATTACAACAACCCAGGCGTATTTCCCGAAAGATAACTCCAATTATTTTGATGGTGTAGAGATGAACCTCGTTGAATGGCTTCGCCAGTATTCGAAGGATCAGGATGAAACGTTCCTGCGCGGATTCTTGGGCCGGATGCTGTTTGCCGGAGAAGAAGCATTGAAGAAAGCAAGCGTGCTGTCCGGTGGCGAGAAGGTTCGCTGTATGCTGGCCAAAATGATGCTGAATGGCGCGAACGTGCTCATATTCGATGAACCTACCAATCACTTGGATCTGGAGTCAATCACAGCACTAAACAATGGTTTGGCCGATTTTGATGGTACGATTCTGTTTACCTCCCATGACCATCAGTTTATTCAGACGATCGCTAACCGCATCATTGAGATTACACCAGCTGGCGTAATCGACCGCGTGATGAGCTACGACGAGTATTTGGAGAACCCGGAGATCAAGGAAATGCGTCAGCGCATGTATCCTGTAGAAGTATAATTTTTTATATAGAAGAGAAGAGTTAGCAGACAGCGGCTTGTCCACTCCCCAGGGAATGGACGGCTGCTTTTTAAACATTATAAACGAACAACGGCTGCGTCTTCCCCTGAGGGATTACGCAGCCGTTGATCTCAAAATATAAAAATTTATATGCTTCACGCAATAATTCATCCTTATATTTCTCGAAGAAACGGGTGCCGTCCATATAAAGGACGGCAAAGCCGTTTCATCTTGTTGCTGTTCTTCTTGTAACATACTTGCAGTAATGATCTCTGCCTTTGAAGCTAATTATGAACCGCCGGCACGACGGCGCTGTTTGTTAGGCATTTTGTTATTCTGTGATTTCAATGGTTTAGCAGAACCAGCCTGAAATGAAGATTCGGGTTTGAAGCCTTGTTGTTTCTTCTGTTCTAGCTTTTGACGGATGGCATCTGCTAGATTGATTTTTCCTTTTTCATTGCTTTCGCTCATTGTGTTGACCTCCTTCGAAACTAATCCCTACCTCTATTCTAATTGTTTTTAAATGCTGCCACAAGGGCAAGAATAATTGAAGGAACTCTTTGCTTCCAGAAATACTGAAATTATAAGGCTACAAGAGGGGGTGAAGGGAAATGAATGATATTTATGAAGATATACGTAAGGGTGAACGCGGGGCCTGGGTAAGCATAGCAGCTTACCTCATCCTATCGACCTTTAAGTTAATTTGTGGTTATTTGTTTGGATCGAGCGCATTGCTGGCAGACGGCTTTAATAACCTTACAGATATTGTTGCTTCTGTAGCGGTGTTGGTAGGTCTGCGTATATCACAGAAACCGCCGGATTCTGATCATCACTATGGGCATTTTCGTGCCGAGACGGTAGCTGCGTTGTTGGCTTCTTTCATTATGGCGATGGTAGGCATTCAGGTTATTGTAGAAGCGATACGTTCTTTATTTGAAGGAGCCAAGGAAACACCACAGCTCTGGTCGGCGGGTGTGGCTATTGTGTGCGCGGTGGCGATGATGGGTGTATACGTATATAACAAAAGACTGGCCAAGCGGATTAATAATGGGGCACTTATGGCTGCTGCCAAAGATAATTTCTCTGATGCTATAGTTAGTATCGGAGCTGCGATAGGCATTGTTGGGGCACAATTTGGACTGCCGTGGATTGATTCTGCTGCTGCGGTCGGGGTCGGACTGCTTATCTCCAAGACGGCTTGGGATATTTTTCGTGACTCTACCTATCGGCTCACGGATGGCTTCGATGAGCACAAACTGATGGATCTGCGCAGCACCATTGCCCGCACTCCAGGGGTAGAAGGCATTAAGGATGTGAAAGCTCGTGTTCACGGGAATCATGTGCTGGTGGATGTCGTTGTGGAGGTAGACGCAAACATTACTGTTCTGGAAGGTCATAAGATCAGCGACTCCATTGAAGAGCGGATGAGTAAATTACATAACATCATGAATGTGCAGATTCATGTTGAACCCAAAGGCATAACAAAGATATGATTTTCTATTATTATACAATGATAGACATATTCAAGGAGGATTCAAGACTATAGACCTGTATATTACCACAAAATGGAAACCTTATTTGTGAAATTTGGAGCATGTTCCAAATCCCGGGTAGGCCTATAATGAGGGCAGAAAGCAATAAATGTTGTGCGCACCTTTGTTGTATTTCTCAATTTGTTATTCGGGGGAACCTATGATCAAGTCACATAAGCAACTTACAGCATCGCTTTTGGTCTCAGCCGCACTTGCCGTATGCTTGGGCGTTATCAGTCCTCAGCCGGCAGCTGCAGCTTCTCTTTCATCTAGTTCTTCAGTAACGGCTTCTGCCGCAACGGCGATCATCGAGTCAAGTGTTCGTTTGCGTATTACTCCTTCTACAAGTGGCACTGTATTGACCTACTTGAAAGAGGGTGAAATAGTAACGATCCTGGAGAAAACGAACAGCTACTGGTACAAAGTGAGAACTGCAACAGGCACCGTTGGATACACCAGTACTGGGGAGCAGTACATCTCTCTTATTTCTGGCAACGGCGGAGGTTCCGGTACGGTAACACCGGTACCAACAACACCAGCAACTCCGTCTCAAGGGAATACAATCGAGAGTGTGATTGCAGCTGGCATGAAATATCTCGGAACACCGTATGAGTTCGGCTCCAGCCGTAGTAATACCAATACCTTTGACTGCTCCGATTTCATCCGGCAAATGTTTCTGGATGCAGCGAATTTTAAGCTGCCTGCGGATTCACGGCAGCAGGGGGATTGGGTGAAGCAGAAGGGTACGGCGGTCACGAATATTTCTGCTCTAAAGCGCGGTGATCTAATGTTTTTTATGGACTATAAAGGCAGCTCGGCCTCTGCATATGCAGGCATCGATAAGTCCACAGCAAGAATCTCACATGTAGCTATATATCTGGGGAATGGGCAGATTCTACATACTTATTCCGTAGCTTCTGGTGGGGTAAGAGTAGATAATTTAAGCGCTTCTTGGATGAATCGTTTCCTCTTTGGAGGTTCGGTCATTCGCTAAACATATAGGTTTCAAATGTTGCAGGAAGCGAAAAGCATCGCAGGTTTGTGACGGGTGAACTAGGGCGGTTGTAATCGTGGGGCTATCTTTTCAGTAGAATTGCTGAGAGGATGGCCTTTCCTTATTTAAAATATAAGAATTTATATGCTTCACACGATAACTTATCCTTATATTTCTCGAAGAAACGGGTGCCGTCCATATAAAGGACGGCGAAGCCGTTTCATCTTATTCTGTCTGTGAAAGTGCATAACGAAACGGCTGGCCAAGACCTTTTAGAAGGTCCTGATCAGCCGTTTTATTTTATGTACGCCCTGTAGGGCGTATTTGCTTATAAAGAAAAGCCCTTAGATTCCCGTCGTGGTGTTAAAATAAACGATATAGACGGGAACTATTTGTTTAGCTAAGTTGTGGAGTGATTACATAGTTGGAGTAATTATATAAGCGGAGGCAGGAACTTTAATCCATGCTTTTCCGAGCCAAGTATAAATTTCTCTCCATTCATTGCCCCATGTATCAGTCATGACTTGACCTGTAGTATCGATCGTTTGAGCACCAAGCCAACCTGCTGGTGTAGTAGTACTGCCCACAGTAAAGTGGAATGCTGTTGTTTTGGTCAGAATAATCATCGGTGTAGCCGGATGAATATCCGCTGGTGTGATTACAGTCTCAAATTGTTCAGTGTAAGTGCTTCCTGTTACCGTTGTAGTACCTGTAGTAGTACCTGTTACGTCTGCGGCGGAAGCTGTGGCTGCTATGCAAGCCATAAGTCCGACGGCTACTGTAAAGCTGGCGATTTTTTTCATGTGAAGTTCCTCCTGTTAATGGGTTTTGGCTTTGGCGCTTTTTTCCATGTACGCTGTTTGCTAATAAGGTAGTAAACATAAAATGGGTATGATGAACCACAGTGGAATATATATTTATTTTTCCATGACAAGTGAAGAATAATAGTGTATACTTTCAGCTTGATAATTTCAAAATAAAAACCAGCTTTCTACATCGATCTGCCCCTGCGCCCTGTGAAGAGCGATATTATGAATACCACCAAAAAGATATAGAACAATAATCTGGCAATTCCGGCAGCTGCAGCCACAATACTAAAGAAACCAAAGATTCCGGCAATTAAAGCAATTATAAGTAGTATGATAGATCCTTTTAACATTAGGTGTCCCCCTTTCCTTCTAATATGAGGTAGACATATTTTAAACGGCACTTTTGGAATTGAAACAGGGCAGAGGGGGAGTTCTAAAGAGGTTGATTAGTTGTTTCGGCCCATTAGTGAAGGGGTAACTATGCAGTATTAGGGCAGTTCATTTTTAACTAGCCATTTATGATTTGGAAGGGGTTATTGGATATGATCATTCAACTTAGCGTAGCGCTTGCAGCTGTCGCATTCACAGTACTTGTTTTCTTTTTAATTACAACCTTGAAATCGGCGAAGGGATCTCTCGACAAAGTTAGTCAGACCTTGCAGGAAGTACAGAAGACGATGGATGAGCTAACTTATGAAGTGAAAACTACAGTCAGACACGCTAACGATATTACTTTAGATGTGCAGGGCAAAATTCAAAAGATTGATCCCATTATGGATTCAGTACAGAATTTGGGTGATGTTATGAATGAATTAACGCTGACTGTTAAGCAAGTATCCGTAACTGCTATTGAGAAGTATCGTAAATCCCGTGAGCTGAAAGAAAGTGCCAAAGCAAAAGCTATTTCCTTATCGAATGAGACACTAACACCGTCTGAAGAACGTACAGTTAATTCCTATGAAACGGTGTATGCCAAGAAAAAAACAGGGAAAATAGGTTCTGTCCTGAAGGGTGTAGATTTAGCAGCAACCGTCTGGCAGAAATTCCGCCATTAGGATAAGAAGGGGGACAACAACATGAACATTATTATTCTTTTGCTAAGTCTCCTTTCTCCATACTTTAATGCACCGCCCACACAAAGTGAGCCGATTCCTGTCGTTTCCTTGGCGAAGCAACCTTCGATTGTCCTGGCCTTTCAACAGGATCTCAGCTCCACTTCAAATGCCTACATAAGCAGCTTTGATTCTTTGGCAGACGTATCCCTTTATGCGACCAAGGAAGAACTTATACAGGCTAAAGGGAAGCCGCTTAATATAGTGAATGAACTCTGGGAGGACTGTCTAGAGTATCAATACGCGGATATGTCTGCTGGGGTCTCGAACGGGATAGTGATCTATGTTCATGTAACTCCAATTCAGGCACAACAGTATGGTTTGCAGCTTAGTGGAGTAGAGATTGACCCTGGCAAGGGCAAGCTTTCAGAGTTGCTGGGAGCCCCTGACTTTATCGCTGAGGACGGCGATGTTTATATGAGAGGAAGAACAGCGCTCAAGATTTATCGTAATTTGGTTACGGGTGAATGGGATGGAATTGATTTATTTGATGGTAGTTCTTCTTAAATTGTTTCAATCTCATCCATTATGGTTATAAAAGATCAGTTATCTTTTTGTCGAACTGGCCCTTTATATAACCTAAGGAGAGTGAACTCTATGGATTCGATCAACGCACAGTCGTATGCAAAAGTGCTGGAAAATGGTGTTCAGGCTATTGAGGAAGTGAAGCGGCTTGGAAGCAGCGGCTATAGTAAGTCGGAGATTTATGTAATTAGTCATGATGAGGATCGTGAAGGTCGGATTGTTGATGCCGCAAAGATTAATGAGATCGGTTTGCAGGAAGAAGGATTGTTTGGGGCTATCGCCAATCTTTTTCGTTCACGGGGTGAAGCACTCCGCTCCAAGATCACGTCATTAGGATTTAGTGGAGCAGAAGCAGCCTTTTACGAGAAGGAGCTTGATTCAGGTAAGGTTCTGGTTATTGCCAAGAAACCCCTGTTCTAAGTACCGACTGCAGCAAATATGTACCCATAGTTCAATAGCGTAACCTCTAGAACCACTGTGTATTTAGTGGAGCTGGAGGTTACTTTGTTGAAGAACGCAGAGAAGAATGACTTTATTTAACAATAGATTGTAAATGGCAACAGACTACTTGAATAGGTATGATAGAGATATTGCAATACTACATAACTAATGTGAGGTGAGAACGATGAGAATATTAATTGTAGATGACAATCCGACCAACGTAATTATTATCCGTGAAATTCTGAAAAAGGAAGATTACCGGAATTTTATAACCGCATCGTCAGCCAAAGAGATGCTAGAGCTGCTTGGCATTCGTTCCCATAACGAAACAGGACGCACCCGAATGTCTGACGTGGATTTGATTCTGTTAGATATGATGATGCCGGAGATGGATGGAATTGAAGCTTGTCGTGTTGTTCAACAATACGAGCATCTGAAGGACATTCCGATTATTATGGTAACCGCTGTCGGTGATTCCAAAAAATTGGCGGAAGCCCTTGATGCTGGTGCTGTCGACTATGTCACAAAGCCGATTAACAAGGTGGAGCTCATGGCCAGAATCCGGCTGGCGCTTCGGTTAAAGCAGGAGAAGGATTGGCATAAGGAAAGGGATCAGCGACTTCAGGATGAACTGAAGCTGGCTGCTCTTGTACAGAACGCTGTACTGAGTCTGCCGCTAGAAGAGGAAGCTTTTGAAGTGCATGCAATCTATCAGCCATCTTCGGAGCTGGCCGGTGACTTATACGCCTGGTACGCTCTGGGTGACGGACGTTATGGAGTTATTCTGCTGGATATGATGGGACACGGAATTTCATCTTCACTCTTCTGCATGTTTCTTGCTTCTGTGTTGAAGGACACTGTGACTACTTATGTAGAGCCGGAAAAAGTCATACAGGAGCTGAATCGGCGGTTTAATCAGCTCTATATTGAGAAACAGCTGGTTCAGTACTATTTCACAGCCATTTACCTTGTCGTCGATACTCGCCTGAAGCGAATTGATTATGTAAATGCAGGACACCCGCCAGCATTGCTCTTTGAGGGTGCGGGCACGAAGCCGGTGTTGCTGGAGAGCAACTGCCACCCTGTAGGCCTATTTGACCGAATTGAGATTCAGCCGCAGACAATGAACTATGAGGACGAAGGGCATTTAGTGCTGTATACGGATGGTCTGCTGGAACTGGTTGAAGGTGAACAGGAGCAGCAGCTGGACTTTATGATTCAGCATTTGACAGGTGAGCATAAGTGGCAGGAAGAGAATATGCGTGCTGCCTTTTTTAATAAAAAAGCTATTAAAGAACGAGATGACGATAAATGTATGGTGTGGATATCACTGATGAAGGGAACAGATAAGGGATGAAGATTAAAGCCAAGCTGCTGATCGGCTTTAGTGCGATGCTGGCAATTATGCTTGCGCTAACAATGATTGGATATGATCGACTGAATTATATGCACAACCAGCTGGACGGCTTTCAAGATAGATATATGAAGGGGCGCGCTTCTTCGGGAATGCGTGGCGAAGTGAATGATATGGCGCGGATACTGACCACATCCATGCTGAATGCCGATGCGCTGACCGTGGAGTCCCAGAAAAGTGAAATTAGTAAAAAGGTCACCAAAGTAGAAGATTATTTTGCAGACATAAAGTCTTCGATGGCGAATGCGGAAGAGATGGAAATCGTCAATCGGATAGATAGCGCCTATTCTGCTTATTTAGATTATCAGAATAAGGAGCTGGAGCTGCTCACGGCCGGTTTATTTCAGAATGCCAATACCTACCGGAATGCCAAGGGACAGGATATTCAGAATGAGGTGTTGAACAGCTTAAACAGTCTCTCTGATTACAACGTATTCATGATGAATGAAGAAAGTACCCAAGCGAAGACAGCATATGATAGCTCCATTCAGACAGTGACCTTAATTATGATCTTGGGCCTGCTACTCGGGCTTGGGGTTATATTATGGGTGATACCAAGTATTACTCGTGGTCTAAATGTTGTATCGATGATGATCAGCAGCTTTGGTAGTGGCAAAATAAGAGCCATCCGACGAATAAAGGTTACCTCTAAAGATGAAATCGGCGATGTTGCGCGTGTCTTCAAGGAGATGGCTGAAGATATCGAACAGAAGCAGCAGATGGAGAAAGTTTACGCTCAGGCGCAAACTGACCAGTCCTGGCTAAATGCGAATGTGGCTCGGGTCACCGAGCTGCTGCGCGGTGTGCGTTCATTGGAACAGATCGCCCAGACCTTTATCAGTGAATTTACTCCGGTGCTGGGTGCTCAATACGGCGCAGTCTATTTAAAGGATATCCATAACCCGGAATTGCTGAAAAGCAGTGGTTTCTATGCCGTCGATCATGATCAGTTGCCGAAGGAAGGTTTTCTGATTGGTCAAGGACTTGTGGGACAGAGCGCACTCGATAAGACACCCATCAGACTGAATAAAGCTCCTGATGATTATATTACTGTTTCTTCCGGACTAGGGGACTCCCAGCCGGGGAATATTTCTATTTATCCACTTTTATTCGAGGACGAGCTTTTGGGAGTCGTCGAATTTGCTTCGTTTACTCCGTTTAGTGCACTGCAGAATGAGTTGCTGCATCAACTGGCAAAGAATCTGGGAGTGGTGCTTAACAATATTAGCCGCCGACTCAACGTGGAGGAATTGCTGCGGGAATCTCAGGCACTTACAGAGGAACTACAGTGTCAGTCGGAAGAAATGCAGACACAGCAGGAAGAACTCCGCCGTTCCAATGAGAATTTGGAGGAGCAGACGGATGCGCTTCGTCGTTCTGAAGAATTGCTGCAGCGCCAGCAAGAAGAACTGGAGCATTATAATACTGAGCTTGTCTCCAAAACTCGTGCCTTAGAGGATCAGGTACAGGAGGTTGAGGAGAAAAAGGATGAGATTGAACATGCACGCAGTCAATTAGAGAAACAGGCTTTGCAACTGGCAGTTACCAGTAAATATAAATCGGAATTTCTGGCGAACATGTCCCATGAATTGCGGACACCGCTTAATAGTCTGCTTATCCTGTCTCAATTGCTTACAGAGAATAAGGAGGGCAACTTGACCGAGAAACAGGTGGAGTTCGCACATACAATTTATATGTCCGGTGCCGATCTTCTGAAGATGATTGATGAAATTTTGGATCTGTCCAAAGTCGATGCAGGCAAAATGAGCCTGAATTATGAAGAGGTACGGCTAACGGAGCTGAAAAGCTTCATAAAACAAAATTTTGCACCACTGGCAAATAAAAAGGGTCTAACGTTGCGCTTTTCCTTTGCGGATACGTTGCCGGAGAGTCTAATTGCTGACAATCACCGACTGAAGCAGGTTCTGCGTAATTTGTTGTCCAACGCCTTTAAGTTCACAAGTAAAGGATTTGTAGAATTTTCTGTAAGCCTAGCTGACAGCGAACATCTCCCATATGATTTGCCACGCGAAGTAGAATATATGGCCCTTGCCGTAAAAGATAGCGGTATTGGTATTCCAGCAGACAAAATGGATATTGTGTTCGAAGCCTTCCAACAGGTGGACGGGACTACCAGCCGCAAATACGGCGGTACCGGGCTCGGACTTTCGATAAGTCGAGAATTAGCACGTCTAATGGGTGGGGCTATTGTACTGGAGTCCCTTGAGGGGGAAGGCAGCAGCTTCACTTTATATTTACCGGTTAAAGCCGATTATAGTTTGCAGCCAGTCGCTGTTGATGTTGCTGCTGCCCAAGAAGCCACTACTTTGGCAGAGTATGTCGAAGAAAGGCTGACACATACCCTAGCTGGCACTCTCCCAATGCCTTTATCTCAGGTGCAGACAGTGATAGCGGATGACCGAGACGAGTTGACCTCAAAAGATAAGATTTTGTTGATCATTGAAGATGATGAAAGCTTTGCCAAAATATTACTCGATATGGCCCGCAGCCGTGGCTTCAGGGGACTGGTAGCTCTACAGGGAGATATAGGACTGCAGATGGCCAAAGCTTATTTGCCAGATGCGATCATTCTTGACATTCAGTTGCCCGTGATAGATGGCTGGTCGATTCTTAGTGAGCTGAAGGGCGCAGCACAGACCCGTCATATTCCCATTCATGTCGTCTCCGTTAGTGATGAAGTAAAGCAAGGACTAATGATGGGTGCGATGGCTTTCTTAAGAAAACCTTCGTCAAGAGAAGCATTGGAGCGGGCCTTCTCGCAGATTGAGAGCTATACATCCAGTACCTTGAAACATCTGCTGATTGTAGAGGATGACGAAATTCAGCGTCGTTCGATTATGGAGCTAATTGGTCACGATGATGTTGCCATTACCGCTGTTTCCTCAGGCCGCGAGGCACTGGAAGAATTGCGTAAGCAGAAATATGATTGTATGGTTCTTGATCTGATGCTTGGTGATATGAATGGCTTTGAACTGCTGGATCAAATTCGGGATGATGAGAAACTGAACGATCTGCCAATCATTATATATACCGGCAAAGATCTGGATGCCAAAGAAGAGACGCGGCTGCGCAAGTATGCTGAGTCCATAATTATAAAGGATGTACGTTCGCCGGAAAGACTGCTTGACGAGACCACACTTTTTCTCCATCGTGTAGAAGCAAATATGCCGGAGGACAAGCGTAAAATACTGCAGAAGCTTCATAATAAAGAAGAATTGTTCGACGGCAAAAAAATATTGCTTGTCGATGATGATATCCGTAATGTATTTGCTCTTTCAAGTGTACTGGAAGGGTATCATATGGAAGTGAAGTTTGCGGAAAATGGCCGTGAAGCGTTGGAAATGTTAATAGAGCACGAGAATTTCGATCTCGTACTCATGGATATGATGATGCCGGAAATGGATGGATACGAGGCCATGCGCCGCATCCGCCAGATGCCGCAATATCAAAGGCTGCCGATTATTGCCCTTACAGCCAAAGCCATGAAGGAGGACCGTGCTAAGTGTATTGAAGCCGGAGCTTCTGATTATATGAAAAAACCGATCGCCACAGATCAGCTTCTTTCCTTAATGCGTGTTTGGCTGTATTCGTAACTCCAATTTTGGGGTAATGAACTCATAACACTACAAACAGCCAGTCTAAGAAGATATGGCAGGTGGTAAGGGAGTAGGGATCACAATGACAGCAATGAAACCTGAATATGAGGGAAAGACTATTATAACGGATGTCAAAAACGAATTGGAGCAGATCGAAATTGAACTGCTGCTTGACGGTGTACATCGTTTATATGGATATGATTTCAGGAATTATGCGTTGCCCTCCTTGAAACGGCGTATCTGGCATCACGTTCATGCGGAGAATGTACCTACCATATCCGCGTTGCAAGAGAAGGTGCTGCATGATCGTTCCTGCTTCGAACGATTTATTTATAGCCTTTCTATACCTGTAACGGAAATGTTTAGAGATCCGGGATTGTTTCTAACCTTTCGACAAAAAGTAATCCCGTTGCTACGTACCTATCCTTACATTCGAATATGGCATGCAGGCTGCTCCACAGGCGAAGAAGTTTATTCCATGGCTATTCTGTTGCATGAAGAGGGATTGTATGACAAAGCACGCATTTATGCCACAGATATGAACGAACGCTCTTTACAGCAGGCTAAAGAGGGCGTATACGATATTAGTAAGATGAAGCAGTATACCAAGAACTATCTGGAGGCGGGCGGAACACGCGCGTTCTCTGAATACTATACAGCAAAGTATAATTCAGTGATTTTACAGCCATATTTACGCAAAAATATTATTTTTGCCGAGCATAATCTGGCCACCGATACTTCATTTAATGAGTTTAATGTGATTTTATGCCGCAATGTAATGATCTATTTCAATGATGAGCTTAGGGATCATGTACATGGCTTATTCAATGAGAGCTTGAGTCGATTCGGAATACTTGTGCTCGGTTCTAAAGAATCTATTCATTTCACCGGGTATAGCGACAGCTACGAACCCCTGGACAGAGTGGAAAAAATCTATCGAAAGATTAAATAGCAGCTTTGGGGGAGGGTCCTATGGGGTTTCAAGAACCGGTTCATATACTACTGGTAGACGACCGTCCGGAAAATTTGCTGGCGCTGGAGGCAGTGCTTGATAATCCGCAATACAAGCTAATAAAAGCCATCTCCGGCGAAGAAGCGCTGCGATGTCTAATGAGATATGAGTTTGCAGTGATCGTACTGGACGTACAGATGCCGGATATGGATGGAATAGAAACCGCCAAATTGATTAAGGCCAGAGACAAAACGAAGGATATTCCGATTATTTTCATTTCGGCTAACAGTAAGGATGCGGAGCATCTATTCGCAGGTTATTCAGCAGGAGCCATTGATTATATGGTCAAACCCTTTATCCCACAAATTCTGAACTCTAAAATCGAAGGTTTTGTTCAAATGTATTTGACCAGCAAAAAACATCAGACCCAATCTATGTTGCTACAGCAAAAAACACAAGAGCTGGAAAGAATTAATGGTGAGCTTGTCAAGGCTAAGGAAGATGCGGAAATTGCTGCCAAAGCTAAGACGGAATTCCTGGCCATGATGAGTCATGAGATTCGTACACCTATGAACGGTGTAGTAGGAATGATTGATCTGTTAATGGAGACAGAGCTTGCTCCAGAGCAGAAGGAATATACAGAAATTATTCGTAAAAGTGCCGATACGCTCATTACTGTAATAAACGATATTTTGGATTTCACGAAAATGGAATCGGGAAAAATGGAAATGGAAGAGCAACTGTTTGAACTCCGTTCCTGTATTCAAGAGGTATTTAATCTCTTCTCTGTGGAAGCGAGCAAGAAGAATTTGGAGCTTGTCTTTTTTATTGATCAGAAGCTGCCAAAGCTTTTATATGGAGATATGGCCCGTCTTCGTCAGGTATTAATTAATCTGGTTGCGAATGCAGTTAAATTTACCAACCAGGGCGGCGTCTATTTAGTTGCTTCCAATTCACAAACAGCGGATAATAAGATGGTATTAGAATTTACCGTTAAAGATACTGGCATTGGTATTTCCCCAGAGAAATGCGATCGTTTGTTTAAACCGTTCTCACAGATTGATTCTTCCATGACACGGAAATATGGAGGGACTGGCCTTGGACTCGCCATCTGCAAATCTCTTGTAGAGATGATGGGCGGTGAGATCCGGGTAGAATCCATGGAGGAAAAAGGGGCAACCTTTGTCTTTACCATTCAAGTGTCTGCGCCAGAGGAAGAACTGCTAGGGAGCAGCCAGGAAGAGGAACCCGTTGAGGTTATTCCTGGTGAACATGCACAAAGCAAAGCTCTGATCGTGGATGATCACCCTATCAACCAGAGGCTAATGTCCAGCATGCTGCAAAAGCTGGGTCTTAAGGCTGATATTGCCGAAGATGGCGCTCAAGCCGTTTTGATGGCGCTTAGTTATTCTTATGATTTCATCTTTATGGATCTGCAAATGCCCGTAATGGATGGGTTGGAGGCTACTGCACAGATTCGTCTCAGTGGGGGTCTATCGGCCCAGAATGCCGTGATTATTGCGATGACTGCTAATGTGATGGATGGGATTCAGAGTAGATGTTTAGCTTCAGGGATGGATGATTATATTAGCAAACCGCTCAAATTGAGTAGTATTAAGCAGATTATCACCCGTTATTCCCCAAAGAATAAATTGTATCCCGAGCGCAATACGTCTATTTACAATGCTTGATCTATTGAATAATATTTACCTGCAGATTTTTTGTTTCAAGAGTAGGACTTTAGGGTTATTGGTAAAGAAAACACTTATCAGGAGAGATTGTCTATGAATACACATAAAAGCGAAAAGTTCCAGGCAAAAACCGAAACAGAAGGTAGTGTATGTACAGTTTTTCTGAGCGGAGAGCTTGATTTGTCAGTTGCTCCCGATTTCCGGCTAGTTATGGAGCCGTTGGTAGGTGATAAGGGACTTGATCTTGTCATTAATCTTAAGGAATTAAGATACATCGATAGCACAGGTATTGGAATTTTGTTGTCCATCCTGAAAGCAAGGCACGGACTCGAAGTGAAATTTTCAGTGGTCGAAGTTCCTTCGCAAATACAGAAGCTGTTTGATATGACTGGTATTTCCAAATTTTTCGCCCCCCAAGAGGACTCCCACTAGGAAAGGATCGAACTTAGAATGAGTGATGATGTACAAAAAGTGATTCTACAGTTACCTGCCAGCGCAGAATATGTCGATATTGTCAGATTGAACTTATATGGTATTGCCTCAAAGATGGGTTTTACCTATGAGGATATTGAAGATATGAAGGTAGCGGTATCAGAAGCCTGTAACAATTCTGTATTATATGCTTACGGTCAGAAAGATGGAGTGGTTGATGTCATTTTTGAAGTTGGAGCAAAGTCTTTATCCATAACTGTCAAAGATGAGGGGGAGAGCTTTGATGGGTTGGATTCGTCCGGAGAACGTATGACGCTCCATGATAAGGAGCTGAGTGACGTTCAAGTCGGAGGGCTGGGGTTCTATTTGATGCAGGCACTCATGGATGAAGTTAGCGTCGTAAGTGAAACAGGGAAAGGAACAGTTGTTACCTTGACCAAGCGACTTAATTTCACCGAGGAGAAAGTATGAACGAAAAGGTGACTCCCCCAGAGTCCATGAATGAAGCAGTAACCCTTATTTGGGAGTATCAGCAATCGAAGGATAATGATATTGCTACAGTATTGATCAAGAAGTATGAGCCTATGGTTAAGATGGCCTCCGGCAAAATAGCCCGTAACCGTCCCGACTTATATGAGGATTTGTATCAGGTGGGTCAGATGGCGCTTATTCGGCTGCTCCAGCAGTATGATATCAGTATGGGTATTCCTTTTGAACCATATGCTATGAAGAGTATGATTGGACATATGAAGAATTACCTGCGTGATAAATCCTGGTACATACAGGTTCCGAGACGAATCAAAGAAAAAGGGGCTTTAGTCCAGCAGGCGATCGATGAATTAACGATTCGGTTAGAACGTTCTCCTGCTGTAGAAGAAATCGCCCATTATCTTGAATTATCTGTTGAGGAAACTGTAGAGATACTGGCGGGTAGGGAGTGCTATCACTACGTATCTCTAGATTCGCCTATCTCACAAGAAGAGACCGGCGCTACGCTTGGTGAGCTTATCAGCTCAGATGCCAATGATTACGAAACGCTTGAGAAACGAATGGATCTCCAGCAAGCGCTTGGACAACTTAAGGAACAGGAGCAGCAGGTGCTGTTGCTGGCCTTTCAGGATGGAGAGTCACAGCGAGCTATCGCTCAGAAGCTGGGTGTTTCACAAATGAGCGTCTCACGGATTCAGAAGCGGGCTACCGAGAAGCTTAAACAGATTATGTCGAATTCCTCCTATTAAATTTTTATAAATGACAAAGGGCATGCTTTCTTCTTAAGGAGAAAAGTATGCCCTTTATTTTTAAACCTAACTGTTAGCGTCAATATACTTTTTGATCTCGCCAAGATATTCCCCGATAATCGGCACATTAAGAAATAGACTCAGGATATAACCCAACAAACCGAGAATGACAAAGGTGCCAATAGAAAGGCCTAAACCACGGGAAATCCCAGCCATAAGATTCGTAATAATTCGCTTTTTCGGGTCGGTATAGTTCTCGAGAATATCCTTGAATTCAGACTTCTCCAGCGAATCCGCAATTTTATCAAGACGAGCATTTAACCTTTTCAGCTCATGCCGCAGCTCAAAGGGGTGCTCTTCCACTTCGTATACCTTGGTCCTATTTTCCAGATCTCCCATAAGTATTCCCTACTTTCTGTAGCCCGAAGGGCTTATGATCAATCTTTATTGCGCACCAATAGCCAGCTACGGTCAGCTGGCTATTGGCAGGGTAGAGTAGCTTGTGTTTCCATGTAACTTAGTAAGTTGTTTTATAAGTATCTTTAACTTGCTCTTTGGCATCGGACGCTTCATCAGTTACCTCTTTGGAGGCATCAGTTACATCAGCAGATATACTTGCCGA
Source organism: Paenibacillus monticola (assembly GCF_009664975.1). GTDB lineage: Bacteria > Bacillota > Bacilli > Paenibacillales > Paenibacillaceae > Paenibacillus_AQ > Paenibacillus_AQ monticola. Next base: position 26,843 of record NZ_WJXB01000018.1, on the reverse strand, counting down.
AGCTTCGCTTACCGTTTCGCCGATCTTCTTGCCAGTATCGTGCAAAGTAGCAGCAATGTGCTGTTTGCTTTCGCTCACTGTAGTGTAAATATCGGAGGCCTTAGAGGACACCGTACTCGCCAAATCACTTGCTTTTTCTCCAACAGTAGTAGCTATAGATATAGTTTTGTCAGTCACTGCACCGGCAACCTCTTTGGTCTTGTCAGTTGCAAGTGCAAGCTTGTCGGATAAATCATCGCGCAATTCACGACCTGGTTTTGGTGCAAACAGCAGGGCTGCTGCAGCCCCAAGTAAACCGCCTATGAAAATTCCTTTTAGAAAAGTGCTTCCGCTTTGTACTGGGTATTCCGTTTCTGCTTTATTCATCACAAATCACTCCTTAAGAGAATATTGTATTCCAAAATCAGTCGGCGGGCCGAAACATGCGTTTCGTGTTTCGGCAACGATGCCTTCTTCATTTAGATATCAGGATAACCTGAAGTTCTTACTTCGTATATAAACGTTACTATGTAAGATGAAACACTAGAAGCGTAAGAGAAAGATTTCCGGAGTAAGAAGCAGGATGGTCGAAATAACAAGACTTTATAACCGCTAAACAGTCCGTTTTGGGACTTTACAATCTACCTTACATGACGGAAAGATTATAGAGTTTTCTATTATTAATCATCTAGGTCTGGCTATATAGAGAAAAGAGGAGAGACATCATGGAAACTGTGTTGGTGCGGGAATATCGGTCGGATTTACTAGAATGTGTTCATAGTGGGCATATCGCAATTGTAGGAGAAGGCGGATTATTAAAGGGTTATGCCGGAGACCCCGGTTTTGTATCCTTTACCCGTTCTGCGGCTAAGCCGCTGCAGGCGATTCCAGGTATTCGAGGGGGGATTGTCGAGCAATATGGACTTACTTCAACCGAAATCGCTCTGATGACTGCTTCTCACCGTGGGGAGAGCTACCATATCGACACACTAGAGAGCATTTCGTCTAAAATCGGTATTGAGGAGTCTCAAATGATCTGCGCAACAAGTTATCCGCTGGATCTGAATAGCCATGAACAGGCTATACGCGGTTTTGGGAAAAGAAAATTTTATCATAATTGCTCAGGCAAACACATGGGTATTTTGTCTTATAGCAAACTGAAGGGTCTGCCGCTCGACGAATACGCACAACCAGAGCATCCTGTGCAGCGTGAGATTATTAGCACGATTGCTTATATGGCCGATGTTGCTCCGGAAAGTATTGGCCTCGGCACGGACGGCTGCGGCTTGCCGGTATTTGCTCTGCCTCTGACAGCATTGGCGAATGCTTATTTGAAGCTGGCCTGTCCTGATTTGATCAGCGATGAGCCTACACGTAAAGCGGTTAGCAGGATAACATCTGCGATGAATACCCATCCGGAGATGGTTTCCGGTCACGGACGGTTGGATTCCATTCTGTTAGAGGATGGGAATATCATTGCCAAAGGTGGGTTTAAGGGTGTCTATTGCTTCGGCTTACGCCAGGAACGGCTCGGAATTTCCTTTAAGATTCTAGACGGTTCGGAAGAAGAGTGGGGTCTTATAGTACAGAGTATTCTTGAGCAGTTGGGATATAGCCAGAAAAACACGCTGGAGAAGCTCCGGTCTGCTTTTTCAGGGGTCATTTATAATGATGGAGGTAGACAGGTGGGTCATGCGGCTCCAGAATTCCAATTGGAGTTAATCTAGTTAGAGTAGCTGTCCAGTCCTGCCGTAACAAAGTGCACAGCAAAAGAGCCTCTTGCCCTACTAATCCACCGAATTGGTGGAAGCAGAGCAAGGGGCTCTTTTGCGAAAAAGCTGATTTATTTTTGCCGCAGACGTCCGAGCTCGGACACGAGCGCTTCCACCTGGGAAATGCTGAGTCTATCACTGCCCATAGTTACTTCGTAAACATCAAGAATATCCTCATAGTTATTCACCGAGAATGCGGATGCCTGCATAGCTGCGGCACTGGCCATCTTTAGTTTCGTTTTGATACCTTCGATCATATATTCAACATTTTCCTGACTAGGCTTTGTTAAATCCATTGGGTCACTAACATCCTCTCTGCTCGGTGTATTCATCCTTTATTTTATCATGTTTGGGTGCTGTACCACCATTTTTTTGTGAGGATAGCTAAAATCATGTAAAATTAAAGGTAATTTAAGAGGGTCATTCACATCGGAGGGAGCGAAGGCATTGGCGATTAGGGAGCAGGGCAGTGGGAATCGGAGCAGAATGAAAGCTGATGAGCTAAGTTCCTTCTTTCGGGAAATTGCAGAACAACATGTGGTAGAGCAAATCACCTTCCTTTGTATCGGAACAGACCGTTCTACAGGGGATGCTCTAGGTCCGCTGACAGGCAGTAAACTATTGGAGTACGGCTTTTCGCATGTGGTTGGCACGCTTCCGTCTCCGTGTGATGCAGATAATCTGGTGGTTCGTATAGGTGGCATACCTGCTGAGCATATTGTGATAGCCATTGATGCCTGCTTGGGACCTCCGCTTGCGCTTGGCTTCTTTTTTGCCGCTCACGAACCATTGCAGCCAGCACAATCGGTCGGACTACACTTACCGGCTGTAGGGCATTATAGTCTTGCTGCCATTGTTGATATTAACGGTCCCAAGCCCTATCGGACATTACAGACAACTCCGCTGTACAGAGTCATGCTTATGGCTGAACAGATTGCCGATGCGGCGGCAGCAGGATTCGGGCGGGTACGTTAAGAAAGTTTCAAGGAGACGGTATTAGCTTAATAATAGTTAACACTTTTTACATAGAAAGAAGGAATCAACTAATGGAAACAGTTCACTCAAACGGAAGTAATATTAACTTTACTGATCAAGGCGAAGGTGAAGTTATCGTATTGCTGCACGGGTTTTGCGGCAGCGCCGATTATTGGGAGAAAGTCATTCCTGCCTTAAGCGGCACCTACCGCATCATAGCCCTTGATTTGCGTGGTCATGGTACTTCGGATGCTCCACTTGGAGCTTACAGCGTTGAACAGATGGCGGATGATGTGTTATCCGTGCTGGATACGCTTGAGATTTCGCAGGTCACTTTATTGGGCCACTCACTAGGCGGCTACATTACACTGTCCTTTGCACAGCGTTACGCCTCCCGCTTACAGGGCTTTGGGCTCATTCATTCCACTGGATATTCAGATAGTGAAGAGGCTAAAGAGAAACGTCTGAAAAGCGTCAGCACGATTCAAAATGAGGGAATTACCGCCTTTGTAGATGCGCTGGTACCTGGACTATTCGCTCCAGAAACGGCTGAAGCCGCTCCACAGCTGTTGGAGCGTACAAAGGAGATAGGTTACAGAACGCCTCCACAGGGTGCAGCAGGAGCAGCACTGGCTATGCGTGAGCGTCCGGACCGCCGTGACGTGATCTCAGCCAGTGAGCTTCCGATATTGCTCGTTGCCGGAGAGAAGGACGCACATGTACCGCCTGAAAGAATTTTCACTTCGGACAAATCCAATGTAACGCAAGCGACGATTCCTGGGGTAGGCCATATGAGCATGTACGAAGCGCCAGAACAATTAGCTGGCATCATTAAGGACTTTGTTCAAGCCGCTGTACAGAAATAGCTGCTGTGGATTCATTAAGTAGCAGAAAGAGGCAGTCCCCGCTGGATTTGGCGTGGGCTGCCTCTTTCTGCTAGTCTCTATTGAAACTTGCGAATGGCCGGGATGCTTAGAACCAGTGCAATACAGGCCATACCGCTTCCGGCAAAAATAGCGATAGTAGCGACGCCGCCTATGAGGTCCGCCAACCATCCGACAAGAATATATCCTACTGGCAGCAGGGCGAAGGAACCTAGTAAATCCAGACTGGCTACCCGTCCGAAGGCCTCCTGTGGGACAAGCTCCTGCAGGCTGATCTCCCAGATGAGGCCGAAGATCATAAGACCAAAGCCATCTAAAGCGAATAGAGCGATTGCCCCTATTGGTGTAGGGACAAAGGGTAGCAGCAACAGTGCCAATCCGCTAAGAAAAGCTCCGCCATAAGCCATAAGACCCCGATGACTCCATTGTGGCCTCATGCCGTACAGCAATCCTCCGACGATTGCGCCTACACCAGAGAAGGTGACAGCAAGGCCGTAAAGGTAAGGCTCCCAACCATGATGAATCTTAAAGAGCCACGGAACAAGAATACTTGTAATTCCCGCATAACAAATATTAATAAACGAAAAAGCTAAAATCGTAATCCACAACCAAGGATTGCTCCGCAGCACAGCTACTCCTTCTTTGAAGTCTGCCTTCCAGTCCGGTGCGGATTGAACTTCAGGTGCTGGAGAAAATGGGTCGCTGAGCAAAGGCGGTGCCGAGAGTTCGGGCCTTAATCGGACGATCAGGAATTTGCGCAAATAGATAAGGCAGAGAAATGATAATAAATAAGTTAAGGCATTCATGCCGAATCCGAAACCTGCGGACAGATGAGTAATCAACAATCCGCCGAGCGCTGGGCCGATCAGCCTTACCGTTTGCGTGGTCATTTGCGTTAGCGAATTGGCTGCATTTCGAATGTCAGGTGTGAATACGGTAGCACGGACTGCGGCATAAGCGGGCTGAAATAGTCCGTCAAGCAGACCATAGAAGCCTACTAATACAAATAACAGTGGAATACTGAGCAGACCCGATAACGAGAGGACCGCAGTTGTCAGCATGATGACACTACGGAATATATCCGCCAGCATCATAATCCTTACCCGGTCATACCGGTCAACAATATGTCCAGAGATCGGGAGCATGAGTACATTGGGCAGCATGTAGGCAGCCATGACAAAGCCCATGATCGTTGTAGAGCCAGTCATGGAATAAACCAATACAGGGAGAATAACCATCGTTATTGAGCTGCCCAGAAAAGAGATAAGATGCCCCAGCCATAGATAAAGGAACGCTCGTGAGCTGGCAAAAGGAGCAGCAAATCCCCGCAGCGGATTGCTGCTGGCCTTTTCAGGTGTGTGGACTGGTATCATTAGGATTCACCACCTAACTGTTGGGTGGAATCGGCGCGTAAGCGGCCAATGGCGATATCAACACCATATTCTTCACCATGGGTGATTTTGGATTCCCACGTGGAAATGAACTGCTTTAGGTCTTGCTGGAAGGACTCCAGCTCGCGTGCGGATAACGTCAGTCTTGTCGTGAAATGCTCGACAGTATCCTCTTTCTGAAACTGAAAGCCGCTAAAATTCTCTGACCGGAACCAGGTAGCTTTGGAGCGGTAAAATTTTTGGACAATTCCTCCGGCGACTTCGGTACGGACGAGTTCAAGCAATCCGCCTTCAAACAGCTTGATGATATGGTAATGGATGTTTCCTGGAGTCTTCTGCAGTTCTTCAGCAACTTGTTTGGAGGTGCGGGGATCTCCAGCAAGAGCATGCATAATTTTAATTCGTAATGCACTTTCCAATAATTTATCCTGCTCAGGTGTAACCTGCAGTGGAGTATTGCTATCGTGCAGCTGGATCTGCGGTTGAAGGTTATCATTACCTGCTTCTTGTTGTCCGTGTGGGTTATTCTTCATGGTTGTTGCCTCCTGATTGAACGATAAGTTGGAACGATTGCTGTAGATGATCTATTTCATAGTTCGATCTGTAATCCAGATCGTAGCTGGATCTAGTGTATTATATCTATTGTTTTCCTGTCAAGGTCTTGGGATTTCCATCTATAGAATGGCATAGTACTCGGGAATGGTTTAAGATTAATCAGAGAGATTTACAGCCAAGGTATTAGAAAAGGGGTGTACAGCATGTTTCGAAGAGATTATATTGTCCGGATGATTGAGGACATGACGGCGATGGTTGCCAAGGTAATGACTCTGAAACAGGAGCGGAAGACGACGGAAGCATTATGGGAAGTCGATGAGCTGCTGAACCGGCACTTCCGGCTGAACTCCCGACTTTTGAATTCACTGTCCGTGGAGGACATTATAGATATGTATCGTCTGGGCGGTGTGATCGAATCCGACAAATTACAAGGAGTGGCCCGGCTGCTGAAAGAAGAAGGCAGCATTTATGCCGGGAACAACAATAAGGAAGCAGCGTTATTCAGAAGTATGCGGGCGTTGCATTTATATTTGTACGCGGATCTGAATGGTGCTGATCGTGAACTGCTGAGTATGACGCAAGATATTAATGAGCTGCTGCAGGAAGTGCAGGCTTACCGGCTTCCGGTCAAGACGGAGCGGCTGTTGCTGGCTTATATGGAATCGGTTGGACGTTTCGGTAAAGCCGAGGACAGTCTTTACAGGCTGTGGGAACAGGGTGAAGATGTGGCAATGGCGGGAGCGGAGCTGTATGGGCGGCTGCTGCTTATATCGCCTGTCGATTTGGAACAAGGTAATCTTCCCTTGGAGGAAGTGAAACAGGGAATACAAGAATGGTGCAGGCTCAACGTGATCCCCGCGGAGTCTAATATTCTTTAAATCCGCCAATACCAATATTTAAGGAGCTAACTGCACTCTTGGTAGACCATGATATAATGTATGTTAATCGAATTTTTAATCCGAAAGTGAGATGTGCGTTGTGGAATCTTTAAAAGCTCTTATTGAACAACTAATTAGCGACCGTACTTTGATTACGGCGACCTTAAGCCAATTGCGCAATAAAGGAGAGGCCTCCTACACGAAGGTGCAAATTAAACCTGTTGAATTAAAGGGCAAGCTTCATCACCAGTTTGCCTATTACATTGGTGCAAAGGTTGAACATCGCAATATACCCGTGGAATTAGCGGCGGAGGAACTGACACTTTTACTGAGAGAAACATTCCGTCAAGGCCTGATCTGTACCGTAGAGGCTGATTATCAGATATTAGTCAGCAAAAAATACAAAGTGTCGATACTCACCAAATCCCCAAGTAAGCAAGAAGTACCGGATCTGGCTCACAACCGCCGCAAGCGTTATGTATTGGAAGATGGGCAGCCGGTGCCGTTTCTTGTGGAACTTGGTATTATGAATGCTGAAGGCAAGGTGCTGGCCAAGAAATACGATAAGTTCCGGCAGATCAATCGCTTTCTGGAGATGGTGGAAGATGTGCTCGCCGATCTGCCGACGGGGCGACCGTTGACCATTGTTGATTTTGGCTGCGGTAAGTCCTATTTGACGTTTGCCCTGTATCATTATTTGGCAGTCCGTGAGAAACGGGAGCTGAATATTGTAGGTCTGGACCTAAAAGCGGATGTGATTGAGCACTGTGCACAACTTGCTGCACGACTGGGTTATGATAAGCTCCATTTCCTTGTTGGTGATATTGCTGAATATAATGAACTGGAGCAGGTGGATATGGTCGTAACCCTTCACGCCTGTGATACCGCAACAGACGCAGCATTGGAAAAGGCGGTACGCTGGGGTGCGTCAGTCATTCTGTCTGTGCCTTGCTGCCAGCATGAATTATTCAACCAAATTGAGAGTGATGTGCTCAGCCCTTTGCTGTCGCACGGCATACTGAAGGAGCGCTTCTCAGCTCTGGCTACCGATGCCATTCGTGCCAAGCTGCTGGATCTGATGGGTTACCGCAGCCAATTGCTAGAATTCATCGACATGGAGCATACACCGAAGAACATTCTGATCCGTGCGGTCAAAAGCGCAGGCGGCGATAACGCATCTAAATGGCGCGAATACAGTGCATTCCGCGATTTCCTGGGCGCGAAGCCTTATCTTGAACGGGTATGCGCCGATCTGCTTCCCACTGAAATTTCAGTGCAGGGATAAATAATTGTGTCTTGTGTCGTCAAAACGGCCTACTTCCTTACAGGAGGTAGGCCGTTTTGGTTGTGGGCAAATATGGGCAGACTGGAGGTAACTTAAGTAAACAGGGGAAATTAAAATGTGCCGTGGGAAGATAGAGTATGGTTGGGAACCCGTAGTAAATTATATTGCTGCAGCTGCAGTTATAGGGGCCGGAGCAGCAGCATGTTTGCTGCGCGGATTCTTTTTTGCTGAGGAGATGTATGCTTTCTTAGTAGTATGGTTTGTTCTGTGTGCAGTAATTATAGTTCTTAAATTTGTTGTAGCTCACAGGAAAGGGAATAAAGGAGTATCGGGAAATGTTCTTGCGGGGGACAGTGTACTACAGAGAAAGGGCAGTATACGCAGAACTCAAGGAGCAAGAGTGGTACTGCTGGGCGGTTCTGTTCTGATTCTCGCTCTCTATGCCATCCACTTGCTACGGGGATCTATATCTGCCCAAGGCACAATGAACGAACTGTTACGTTGGGGCCTTTACGCCAGTTTTGCTGTTGTGGTCTATACCTGTGCTGGTAATCGGCAAGTGGGTCGATTACTCATCGCGGCTTGGCACGGAGTAGGAATGACGTTATGCCTTACTGCTCTATTGGCAGTCTGTGGAGTTTTGCCGCTCCCTTTTGCAATAGCCTACAGTAATGCATCGGGAGTTAGTGTTACAGGTGCCAGACTGGGCGGACTGCTTGAATATCCCAATACATTTGGTGCTGTAATGGCCGTTTTTCTTCTGGAGCGGTTATTCAGCATCGCTGGTGTTTCCGCGAAGCCAAGCACTCGATCAGCGTTGCTGCGCCAGCTGCCGTTATTTCCGTACGCAGCCGCGCTGCTGCTCAGCGAGTCGCGCGGCGCTTGGCTGGCGGCGGCCTGCGCCGCGGCCGCCGTACTGCCTTGGAAGCGGCGGCTCCTCGCGCCGCTTCTTACCGCTGGCGCCGCGCCCGTGGCCGCTGCGGCACTGCTCTACCGCCAACTGGCCCATGCCGGGTTGGCGGTAGAGCCCTTGCCCGGCCTGCTGGCGCTGGCCGGGCTCTGGGCCGGCGCGCTGCTAGCCGGCCTGTGGCTGTGCCGCCGCCAGCGCTGTGCGGCGGCGGGCTGGACCCGCGCCGCCGGGCTAGCACTGGCGGCGGTAGGTTGGACGGCGGCGGGCACCGCCGTCCTCCTGCACGTGCACGCGCGCATCATCGGACCGTCATCGACGGTATCTGCGCGCGGGCTTTTTTACCGCGACGCGTGGAAACTCGCGGCAGAGGCTCCCTGGCTGGGTCGCGGAGGCGAGACCTGGGCCAGTGCCTATCTCGCCATCCAATCCCACCCCTACGTGGGCAGCCAGGTGCATAATGGTTATCTCGATATACTGTTAAACCTAGGCATTGTCGGCCTTACAGCCACCGCCCTGATACTGCTGGCGGCAGGCTGGCTGCTGGCAATGGCCGCACCCCAGCTGTTGCCGCCGTTTCTGGTCTTGACTCTGCATAGTGCTGTTGATTTTGATTGGAGCTACGGGTTGGTCTGGCTGCTGCTGCTCTGGCTGCCTGCGCTTGCTGTTGCTGAAATGGGGCAAACTGCTATTGCAGCCCCCCCTCTCAAACCGGTCAATCAGTCAGCTTTTACTTACTCATACCAGATCAATCGCCCAACTGCTCCACGCAGATTTTCCTATCCGAGTCAAGTTGTTGCTGCTGCAGTCTGTTGTGCTTGCCTAAGTCTTAGCCTGCTGTCAGTACATGCTTATAGAGGTATAGATTTATATCGACAAGCGGGGCAGGTCACCACCTTTACAGAAAGAACAGTACTGCTGCAAAAGTCCTTGGACTGGAATCCATATGCGCCTGGAACGATAGTGGCTTTATCGCGCATGCTTCCGACAGGCCAAGCAACAAGCTTATTGCAGAGCAGCTTGAAGTATGCTCCAGAAGATGCCGCTTTAAGCTGGGAGCTGGCAGAGCGTTTGATGAGAGAGGACAATCTGGGGGTTGCACTATATTGGATACGGAGAAGTTTACAGCTTGATGTCTACAACTATGTTAAACGGGTGAGAGTCGTTGAAGGCCTGCTGGCGATGGGCCAGGGCAGACTAGCAGCTGGGAGGGTAGGGGAAGCTCAGAACAGTGCTGCTGCCGGGATGGAGCTTCTGCGGCAATACCGTTTGCTGGTGGAGCAGGAGAACATACGCGGAGGGCGACATAATGACCGTCATTTCAGAGTTACCGAAGAAGCCGACAGCTTAGACTGGCGGCTGAGAGGATTGTTGATCGCTGCTGGCGATTCGGAAGGAAAAGCCAAACCACTTTCACTTGCTCACTGAAGCTATGTGAAATGGATATTTCTATTTTAAATGTAACCGGATCACGCGCAGGGCTTGCCTATACTGCCTCCAAGCATGCTGTAGTTGGAATGACGAAGAATGTCGGCTATCAGTATGCAAAGCTGGGGAAGGCATGGTCCTCATGCCCCGAGCAGGGGAGAGCAGTGAAATAGCCAGTGTAGCCTTGTTTTTTGGCTTCGGATGCCGCAAGCTCTGTGAATGGTACTGTGATAACGGCTGATGCCGGGTGGTTGGCTTATTAAATTAATGGTGGTGTGAATGATGGGGGTACGGTTCGCTGGAACTGTATCCTTTTGAATTGAGAGAATGAGAGAGCCTTCTTCAGAAGTAGAAGTCGTAAGCTTTCCTATGCTAGAATAGGCTAAGAGAAACTGGCGACATAGAGCAGGAGCGGAAATGTTGTAATTAACTGTGCAGCAATGCCGCATTTTGCCAAATAACGGGAGGAGGAACTCAAGAATGCATTTTATTTCTGATCTAATCTCGCAATTGTTCGAATGGATTCAGAATTTAGGTTATTTCGGGATTATGATCGGACTAATGATTGAAGTCATTCCTAGTGAAATTGTTTTGGCTTATGGTGGTTACCTGGTCTGGTCGGGGGATATTAATTTTTTTGGCGCGGTTCTGTTTGGTACCGTGGGCGGCGTTATTGCGCAGATTTTTGTTTACTGGATTGGCCGCTATGGCGGCAGACCTGTACTGGAGAAATACGGCAAGTATATTTTTATTAAAAAGAAGCATATCGATCATTCCGAAGTTTGGTTTGCGAAGTATGGCACCGGCGTAATCTTCACGGCCCGTTTTATTCCGATTGTGCGTCATGCCATTTCGGTTCCGGCAGGGATCTCCCGCATGCCGCTCGGTAAATTTACATTGCTAACTACGCTTGCTGTTATTCCTTGGAGTACATTATTTGTTTTTCTAGGATACAAATTGGGTGACCAATGGGAGAATATCGATGAGAAAGCTGCTCCCTACACGAAAGAGATCATTTTAGTGGCTCTTGCCGTTATTATCATTTACTTCCTGTTCAAGTGGTATAAATCCAAAAAGAAAGGTAGTGCAATATGAAACAGAATGTAGCCCCTAAATATGGTCAAGGTCTGACGCCCCGTCAATTCGTAGAAGGTATGACCCGTAATCAGCAGGCGTTCGAAACCTGGTATGAGAAATTTACTTGGGAAGATGAGAGCGACCATGAGTATTTTGAAAGTCTGAACCACCGTGACGATTTACGTGTGCTCATTCTTGCGGCAGACTGGTGTGGCGACGTGGTACGTAATGTTCCGGTTGTCTTCCGTATTCTGGAGACCGCGGGTATTAAGACAGAAGTATTGATTCTTGAAGAACATCCAGAAGTAATGGATGACTATCTGACTATGGGCGGCAGAGCCGTTCCGATCGTAATTTTTGCGGATTCGGGTGGATATGTACTGGGCCATTGGGGTCCTCGTCCGGAGCATGTGCAGAGTCTGATGAATGAGTTCAAACGTGAGAATCCTGACCGTGAAGCCGCCGATTATGAGAGCAAAATCACGGAAGTACGCAAGGCAATGGGTCAAGCCTACGGGGAAGGAACGGAATCACATGCTGTTATCGCCAAAGAGCTGCGTGCGCTGATCTCCGGATTCTAAATACATGTTAAATATTCGCTCATTTAATCTTGGACCTCTTCAGACGAATGCCTATCTACTGACAGGAGCAGATCCTGCCAAAGGAATCATTATCGACCCCGGAATGAATCCTGCCGCACTTGTACGCAGTATCGAAGGTATGGAAATCGAAGCTATTTTGCTGACACATGCTCATTTTGATCATATGGGTGGTGTGGATGAGATTCGTAAGCTTAAGAAATGCCCTGTATATTTGCATGCGCTGGAAAGTGAATGGCTGACCAGCGCCAAGCTGAACGGTTCATTGCTGTGGCCGGATGTTGCACCACCATTAACTACAGATCCCGCAGAATATGATCTTGCTGAAGGCCAAGTCCTCAAGCTGATTGGACATACCTTCCGTGTATTTCATACACCGGGACATTCCCCAGGCAGTGTGAGCTTCCTGTGCGGTGATGACCTCTTCTCCGGCGATGTGCTGTTCAAGCTTGGTGTTGGACGCACGGATCTACCCGGCGGTAGAGAGCGGGATTTATTCGACTCTCTACGTGGTAAGCTGTATAAATTGGATGAAGGAGTCAAGGTGTATCCAGGACATGGCTCACGGACAACGATTGGTTTTGAACGAGTCCGTAATCCTTATGTGACTATGTAATTCATGGATAGACAAAAGAATACAAACTTGATACAATATTGTTAATTAAATGTAACATTTACCTCGCGAAGCACGCAGACTGTGGAATAATCCCGGTTTGCGTTCTTTTTTTTGTCTACATATAGCATTAAATGTATGGGGGGAAGTAGATTGAAGAACGATATACGTTATCGCATGGACTATGGGCAGTATAATTCAGCAGCAAGATTGGATAGCTTTTGCAGCTCGAATTGCCGTTTTTTTTCGGACTGTCCGGGAAAAGGCGGCTTCTGTTCGTTTATTGAACAAAGAGAACTGTTGTCAGAACAAGAGAATAGGAGCGCTCTGCAGGCTGCTCAGGTGATTCCCACTCTCCAGTCATTGACTTCATTTTGGAGTTTCCCGACAGGTAGAGGGGCTATCCAGCCTTGGCGCCGCAAGTTATGGGAGCTCAAAAATAAATTCTGAGCGGAATTGAACGATTCGCCATACTCAATCGTATTATAGGTAAATTCTTTTATTTGAACAAACTCGTGGATGAGAGGCAGATGAGCGACCAGGTGCAGGAGCAGATCAGACAAGCGCAGCAAGGCGATGCTTCGGCGCTGGCTGTGCTGCTGCGGGAACACTATACTTTTTTGTACAAATATTTGGTCAAGGTTACCATGGACCCCTTGCTTGCAGAGGAGATTGTCCAGGATACGATGGTTCGGTGCATGGAAAGAATCAGTACCTATAACGGCTCTTCGGCTTTCTCATCTTGGTTGATTACGATTGCGACTAGACTTTATATCGACCGGAAGCGGCGTTGGAAGCGGGAAGCGGAGTGGAAGCAGCAGGAGGAGCAAGGCGCCCGTTCCATCCGTTGGCGGTTTGAGAGTCGGGGTGAGGAATGGAGTGTAGTTCTGGATGCACTCTCCAGGCTGCCAACTGCCCAGCGGGTGGCTCTACTGCTGAAGCATTATTACGGATACAGTTATGAGGAAATCGGAGCGATATTGCAAATTCCGTCCGGGACAGTCAAATCACGGGTAGCCTATGGTATAAGCCAAATGAGAAAGGAGTTGAATGAGGATGGAGAATGAGCAGGATCAGGAGTTGTTTTTGCAGAAGCTGACAGGGGAACTTCACCGCCTGGATGCACAATATGATGACTTAAACCCGCCTTCAATACAGGAACTCGAGCGCTTGATTGCTTCAGAAGCTGTCCGGAGAAATCGACAGGCTCGTAAAGAACTACTGTTATTCTGGCTGATATCTTTAATTCTCCTCAGTTCATGTCTGGCTGTCCTTAGCTCTGCACCGGCTATATATTGGGTTGTTCAAGCACTTATACCCGTTGTGGGGCTCAGCGGATTGGCGGTTGCCCATATAAGACGAAGAAGAGAGGGTGCAGAAGATTGAGAGAGCTGCAGGATATCCCTCTATGGTTATGGATTTGTTTAGCAGCCGGTTTAATGACACAGGGAACATGGTTGTTTCGGAATGCGAGAAGCAGAGGCAGGAGAGCGTGGTTTTGGGGATTATGGGGGATTACAACGATGCCTACACCAACGGTTGTATACCTGCTCCTTGTCATTTTTCCAGAGAAACGCAGACAGAAGATAAAATAATGAGAGGATGAGTTAATCATGGATAGTGTGAATTGGGGATTAATTATGCCGTTGCTGATTTTACAGGCATTGTTGGCAATCATTGGTTTGATCTCATTGGCCAAAGTAGAACACACACGTGGTCCGAAGTGGCTGTGGTTAATTATTCTTATTTTCGGCAACTTGCTGGGCAGTATTGTCTATTTTACGGTAGGAAGGAAAGATATCTGATGCCACTGCTTCAGGTCACTAATTTACGCAAAAGCTATGGCAAGCATACATCTGTCGATGGGATCAGCTTTGAGATAGAGCAAGGGAGATGTGTAGCTTTGCTGGGTCCTAATGGGGCGGGAAAAACAACCACACTGCGCATGCTTGCTGGATTGCTGCAGCCTACTTCTGGGGCCATTTCTTTTGATGGCAGTCATCCTGGAATGGATTACCGCAGGGCACTCGGATATTTGCCTCAGGCTCCAGCTTTCTATGGCTGGATGAGCGGTATGGAGTATGTTACCTTTGCCGCAAAACTTAGCGGCAGCGGATCTAAGGAAGCTGCCAGTATGGCGGCAACGGCTATTGAGCGCGTAGGTCTCACTCAAGATGCCCGCCGCCGGATTGGTGGTTATTCTGGAGGAATGAAGCAGCGGCTGGGACTTGCGCAGGCGCTGGTGCATCGCCCCCGCCTGCTGCTGCTTGACGAACCGGTATCTGCGCTTGATCCACTGGGCCGCCGGGAGGTTATGGAGCTGCTGCGGGATATTCGTGAAGAGACGACCGTGCTATTCTCTACACATGTGTTGCATGATGCTGAAGAAATATGTGACGACATTATTTTGATGAATCGTGGTCTAATTGCAGAACAGGGAGCCTTATCCCAGCTTCGCTCGAAATACAGTCTGCCAGTTATACGTATGCGCACGGAGAAGAACGACGGAGCGCTGAAATGGCTGGAGACTTTGGCTTCGAAGCCTTTTATAGTGGAGGCCCGTCTCTCAGGCGATGGAGCAGTTTTTAATGTTAGCGATGTAGAAGTTGCCCGCCGGAGTATTTTGCAGGAAGCGGCAAGCCTTGATATCCCGTTACTGCAATTCGAAGCAGGTTCTTCTACGCTTGAGGATTTGTTCATGAAAGTGGTGGGGGCATGAAGAGTGTCTGGGTTTTTTATCAAAAAGAAATGCTGGAATTACTACGCAGCTATAAACTGCTCTGGATACCGGTAGTGTTCATAATATTAGGGATTATGCAGCCGCTAACGACCTATTATATGCCGGAAATTCTGAAAGCCTCCGGAAATGTACCGCCAGGGCTCCTGGAAGGTTATGTTATTCCGGGTGCGGCTACTGTTATGGCGCAAGCGCTTGGACAGTATGGTTCTATGGGGATGCTAGTATTGGCACTGGCAACAATGAATAGTCTTTCTGGTGAACGGTATAGTGGGACTGTGGAGATGGTCCTAGTAAGACCACTGACACCAGCAACTCTAGTCATTGCCAAATGGGCTGCTCTGCTGACTTTGCTTATGATTGCGCTTGGATTGGGAGCTATCGCTGCGGGCTATTACATTGAACAGCTGATTGGTTCTTTATCATGGAGCACCGTTCTGGCTGCTGCCTCCATATATGGACTCTGGCTGCTGTGTGCGGTCTCTATGACATTACTGTTCAGTGCTTTTCTGCGCGCACCTGTCGCCGCTTTTCTGGGCCTCTTATTAACAGCTGGTTTGGCGCTGGCTCATAGCTTGTTGCCATCATGGTTGGATTGGACACCCGCGGCGCTTCCTGACTTATCCGCCCAGGTGCTTTTACAAGCTGGTAGTGTATCTTTGGTTGGCCCTTGCCTATCTGCAGGGATTTTAATCCTGATTTGTATGGGCGGAGCTTCGCTACTGATCCGTAGGAATATATTGCCGAATTAAGACAGGAATAGAGCGGTAGCCCTCTTTCTATCAATAAAAGAGAATATCTTGGAAAAATATTTGAATTGGCTCTCCTCCTGCTGGACAGCACTATCTTTTTTTAGTAGACTGTTGAAACAAGCAAAACCATAATAGATTTTGGAGCAGGAGGTAGGACGATGCTGCATTTAGGAGAGAAGATTGTCATAGTTGCGGACGCTTTCGAGCAGAGTCTTCCTATCGGAGACTACGGTTACCTGATTGCTTACGATCGCAATCCGGATAACGCGTTTGATTATGTCATTCGTGTACCTCAAGCAAACCGGAACTTTTATGTTACGGCAGAGGATATTGAGGCCGAAGAGAATCTGCTAGTAGTAGAGGCTGAGAGAGCTACGCACGAAGCGTTAATCGATTATGCCTTGTCCACGTATAATGAGAAGCTGTTTCATCATTTGATGAACGGTGAAGATATGGAAACAGAAGAGACGGAAACTGTGTCAAAAGAAGGTCTGTCTCAAGCGGAATTTATCAAACAAGTAAATCTCCGGGCTTGGATATAAGTAAAGCCGGCGAAAGTCGGCTTTTTCTTAATAGACATATGATGCTAGGAAAGGTATCCCTTGCCATTTTGGCTTGAGGGATACCTTTTTTGTATATTGCAGTCATCCCGATTTATCCTGAATTCAAGCCATCATTGAATTGTCGAGGCTTCTACAATATAATTAGAAACGTTATCCGGGCACTTTAGCCCGTTACACTGGAGGGATATATTGATGAGTATTACCACAAAAGATGTGCAGCATGTGGCCAAGCTGGCCCGCCTGCAATTAAGCCCAGAAGAAGAGGCCACCTTTACAGAACAAATGAATGCTATTTTACAATATGCCGAGAAATTAAATGAACTGGATACCGACAATGTGAAACCGACTACGCAAGTATTGCAGGTCAGCAACGTCATGCGTGACGATGTTGTGAAGGAGAGCCTTTCTCAAGAGGAGGCACTGCTTAACGCACCGGAAGATGAAGATGGGCATTTCAAGGTGCCTGCTGTACTGGAATAACTAATATCAATTGAGAGGAGGAAGAATTTTGAGCTTGTTTCAATATCGGTTACCTGAAATACATAACATGCTGCATAACAAAGAGATATCAGTCAGTGAGCTGACTGAAGAATCGTTTGCTGTCATTGCACAGCGAGACGAGAAGGTACATGCATTTTTGACACTAAATGAAGAGGGGGCTCGAGCGACGGCTCGTGCCTTGGATGAGAAGCTAGCTTCCGGAAGTGCACGTGGGTTGCTGTTTGGTCTTCCTGCCGGGATTAAAGATAATATTGTTACCAAGGGATTACGTACGACTTGTGCCAGTCAATTTTTGAAGAACTTCCAGCCCGTATATGATGCTACTGTTGCCAGCAAGCTGCAGCAGGCTGATGCAGTAACGATTGGCAAGCTGAATATGGATGAGTTCGCTATGGGTGGTTCCAACGAGAACTCCAGCTTCGGACCTGTTCGCAATCCGTGGGATCTGCAGCGTGTGCCGGGCGGCTCCAGTGGTGGTTCGGCTGCTGCGGTAGCAGCTGGTGAAGTATTCTTTGCCCTTGGTTCCGATACAGGCGGTTCGATTCGCCAGCCTGCTTCTTACTGCGGCGTTGTTGGCCTCAAGCCAACTTACGGACTAGTATCACGCTACGGTTTGGTAGCTTTTGCTTCTTCACTTGATCAGATTGGCCCGGTTACGCGTAATGTGGAAGATTCTGCTTATGTGCTGCAAGCCATTGCCGGATACGATGCCCAGGACTCCACCTCGGCTAAGGTAAATATTCCGGATTATTTGAGTGCACTCACCGGTGATGTATCCGGGCTGCGCATCGCTGTCCCGAAAGAATACTTGGGCGAGGGAGTAGAGGCTTCTGTTCGCGAGACGGTACTGTCCGCACTGAAAGTGCTGGAAGGTCTGGGAGCGGTCTGGGAGGAAGTATCCCTTCCTCATACCGAATATGCGGTAGCAGCGTATTATTTACTCTCCTCTTCTGAAGCTTCCTCCAATCTGGCTCGCTTTGACGGCGTACGTTACGGTGTACGTGCGGATGATGGCGGTGGCTTGCTTGATTTATACCATAATTCTCGCAGCCAAGGTTTTGGACCAGAGGTTAAGCGCCGCATTATGTTGGGTACTTATGCGCTCAGCTCCGGTTACTATGATGCTTATTATTTGAAAGCGCAGAAGGTGCGGACTTTAATTAAGCAGGATTTTGATGAAGTATTCAAGAAATATGATGTAGTTATCGGGCCAACTGCGCCAACAACAGCTTTCAAGCTGGGTTCGCAGACGGAAGATCCGCTGACCATGTATTTGAACGATATTCTTACTATTCCAGTCAGCCTAGCTGGTATCCCTGCCGTTAGTGTTCCTTGCGGATTTGCTGAAGGTTTGCCTGTCGGTCTGCAAATTATCGGTAAGGAATTTGATGAAAGTACGATTCTGCGCGTAGCGCATGCCTTTGAACAGAATACAGATCATCACAAGCAGCGTCCACAGCTGTAATAAGCTTTTGAAGGAGGGAATGGAATTACTTATGTCTAAATACGAAACGGTCATCGGACTGGAAGTTCATGTGGAGCTTCATACGAAATCCAAGATTTTTTGCGGATGCTCCACTGAATTTGGCGCTCCGCCTAATACACACACTTGTCCTGTCTGCCTGGGACATCCTGGCGTACTGCCGGTGCTGAACCGCCAGGCGGTAGAATATGCAATGAAAGCAGCGATGGCGCTGAATTGTACCATTGGTGATGTTAGTAAGTTCGATCGCAAAAATTACTTTTATCCCGATTCACCGAAGGCCTATCAAATTTCGCAGTATGATCAGCCGATCGGCCTGAATGGCTGGATTGATATTGAAGTGAACGGAGAAATCAAACGAATCGGTATCACACGTCTTCATTTGGAGGAAGATGCCGGTAAGCTGACCCATGTAGACGGCGGTTTTGCTTCACTCGTTGATTTCAACCGGGTCGGAACTCCACTCATTGAGATCGTATCCGAGCCAGATCTGCGCTCCCCGGAGGAAGCCCGTGCCTATCTGGAGAAGATTCGGGCTATTATGCAGTACTGCGACGTATCCGATGTTAAGATGGAAGAGGGATCGATGCGCTGCGATGCGAACATCAGCTTGCGTCCAGAAGGACGGGAAGAGTTCGGTATTCGTGCGGAACTTAAGAATATGAATTCATTCCGTGGCGTGCTGCGCGGTTTGGAATATGAACAGATCCGCCAAGCCGAGATATTGGATGATGGTGGAATTGTTATACAGGAAACACGCCGCTGGGATGAAGCTGGAGGCCAAACCTTATCCATGCGCGGCAAGGAAGAGGCTCATGATTACCGTTATTTTCCAGACCCGGATCTGATTGTACTGCATATCGAGGATGCATGGAAAGAATCCATCCGCGCCACCATTCCAGAACTTCCTGATGCGCGCCAGGTTCGTTACAGTGAGGAATATGGCCTCACAGCATATGATGCTGGTGTAATCACATCCTCCAAGCTGCTCGCAGATTTCTTTGAGGGAAGTCTTGCCTACACGCAGGATGCCAAAGCTGTAGTTAACTGGATTACGGGCGAGTTGCTGGCCTATCTGAATGGCAACAATCTGGAATTGTCGCAGGTAAAGATTACTCCCCAAGGAATGGGCGAGATGATTGGTCTGATTGCAAGCGGAACTATCAGTAACAAGATTGCCAAGATTGTCTTCAAGGAGATGCTGGAGAGCGGGAATTTACCAGGGGCAATTGTTGAGGACAAGGGATTAGTTCAGATCAGCGATGAGGGTGCGATCAAAGGGATTGTTGAAGCGGTCGTAGCGGCCAATCCGCAATCTGTAGAAGATTATAAAGCTGGCAAACAGAAGGCGATTGGTTTCCTTGTTGGACAGGTTATGAAAGAAAGTAAAGGGAAAGCAAATCCGGGCCTCGCGAATAAGTTGCTAGCTGAGGTACTAAACAGCTAATTCTTAATTTAGGGTATATACTTTAGTAATATAAACTTAGGGCTTGTCGACAACGGCAGGCTCTTCGTAGCATATAAGGGGAATGTGCGGATGGATACAATTATTAAGCTAAACCTGCAGGATGACAGCACCGTTAATGAACTGTGGAGCCTTCAGCATCAAGCCTACCGTCTCGAAGCGGAGCTTATAGGATTCCATGAGATTCCGCCGCTGCTGGAGACCAGAGATATGCTGAGACACGTTAAAGAGGAATTCTATGGCTGCTTCGATAGTAACAATGACCTGATGGGGGCTGTTGCTACAGAGGAAGAGTCACCGGGGAAACTGACCATTACAAGAATGATGGTCGACCCGGGCTATTTTCGCCAAGGAGTGGCAGGCCGCCTCTTAGAATATGTCTTCAAGCGTTATGAAGGAATGGAGCAGTTTATAGTATCAACTGGCAAACTGAATATCCCGGCAGTTACTTTATACACCAAACACGGATTTATTGCCGTTGGATTGGAGGAAGTGGTTCCTGGGGTGGAATTAATTGAATTTCATCGGAGTGGTACACATTGAATAACGAGGCCTATACACCCAGCTATGAAAGGAGGAGTCCCGAAATGAAAGATGAATCTACAATGCTTCCTATTGATGAAGATCAGCGTGATCCTGGCGAGCCGGAGTCTGCAGAACTCGGATCTCAGACTCAATTAATTTCGCCGCGTCTGAAGAGACATACCCGGAAACGCAAATTTATTGCCGGATTACTGGCAGCGATCATCCCTGGCAGCGGGCATTTATATTTCGGGCTTCTCCGCAAAGGGATTTCTTTTATTTTTCTGATTCTGCTGGATATCGCAGCATTACTCTATTTCTCCTCTATAGGGATGCAGATCAATGTTCCATTGCTTATTTTATTAGCACTGCTGATTCCGGCACTATATTTCTATAATGTGTTCGATGTGCTGCAATCCGCAGACCGGATTCTTCGTTTCCCTGAGGATCAAGATTCTGAAATTCTATTAGATAATGCTGCGGATACCAAACGGCGTAAATTTGTTAGTGAACCCGGCATTTCGTTTGGACTGTTGTTGCTGCTCGGAGGAGTTATGCTCTTTCTATTTCGACAAAAGCCAGAATGGCTGCAATTCTTCATTGAGCATTATGCAGAAGCGGCAACTGCAGCAGCCTTAGTGTGCTTTGGCTTATTACTTGGAGCTAGAGAGATTACTAGAGGATTTCACCGGCGTAAGAACGCCGAACGTCGTAACCGCCGGGTCGGAAGATTTACGGCGTCCCTGCTGCTTATTGGTGTCGGAGTTCCCTTGTATCTGGATTGGCGAGAGGGAACTGATTTTATGCTTCTGCTGCTGAAGTGGTGGCCGGTTATACCTGTGCTATGGGGAATTGAGTACCTGCTAATATTCTTTTTCAACCGTCACCGTTCGAATTCTGACGTAACAGGAGCTAGAACCAGACTGGATTTGCGCGGATTACTATCCGCCATATTATTAGCTGCTAGTATATTTATCGTAGCCGAGCAAGAACATTACTTGCATTTGTGGAATCGAGTCAGTCTTAACCTGACCGCAGCAGCAGTTGATTACGGTGAGGCAGAAGGCAACAAGTTTCAGAAAGCGCCATTAATTATTCCTGTCGAACTAGATACGGCCAAGATATCGATCGATGGTATCAACGGAGATATTTTAGTGCATCGTGCTCCGGTAGAGGATATTGAGATCGTGACTACAGTTTGGGTAGATCAGTTAGAGGGAGTTATGGCTGAAGCAATCTCTGACCAGTCCTTTGTAGATGCTACACCAGGGTCAACCATCAAGATTACCCCCGAGAGCAAGGCATACGGTGATTCCGGCAAACGCCAGCCACGCATGAATTTGGATATTTCTCTTCCGGAGGACCGCCGATTTAATCTGGATATTAGGACAATGAACGGTGGCATTACCTTGCAGAACGTGGAAGCAATTGAAGATATCTCACTGGAAACCGGGAATGGGCAGCTTATTCTGCACCGCATATTAGGCGAGGTTAAAGGAAAAACGCTTAACGGGGCTGTACGGGTCAGAGGGGTTCAAGGAAGCGTTGATCTGTCAACGAGTGGTGGTGACATGAATGCTTGGGACGTAACAGGGCCTCTTAAGTTGTCAACGGCTGTTGGCAATGTAGGTGCCATCAATAATGGGGATAAAGTGGATATTTCCAGTAAGAATGGCAATTTGGAGGTTGATGGTGCCAGATCAAATCTGCATGCAGAATCCCTGAATGGCGGAATTAATGTGCGTTCTGATTTACTTGGAGGAGATTGGGATATTTACAGCGCGGTTGGTGATATCAGCGTCTTTTTACCTTTGGTAGGAGATTATAAGGTGGAAGGCTCGAGTGGATATGGTGATATCGTTTCTGATTACCCAGGACTGCTTATTGATAAAAAGACGATCTCTGGGAAAGCTGGGAATGGAGAACACAAAGTCCATATCGAAGGAAACAGTAGTTTAAATGTGATGAAATATTGAAATAAGTAATTTTTATTATATAATAATGAATATAATGTACAGACCTCGTTGACAACGTTCAAAGGCCGGTCTTACAATTAAAAGTAGAGTCTATATTATGTTTTCTAAAAGAAGGCGGTGGCATTGATGGGTAGTGGCGTACAACATGCTTTGGAACAATTGAAGACAACCGGTGTCCGTATTACGCCCCAGCGTCATGCGATTCTTACTTATTTAATGGAAGCTATGAATCATCCCACGGCGGATGATATATACCGGGCGTTAGAGCCGAAGTTCCCGAGTATGAGCGTAGCAACCGTATACAACAATCTAAAAATGTTCATGGAAGCCGGTATGGTTCGCGAGTTGACCTACGGTGATAACTCCAGCCGTTTCGACGCTAATGTGTCTGATCATTATCATGTGATCTGCCAGGTTTGCGGTAAGATTGAAGATTTCAGCTATCCATCGCTTCATGATGTAGAGCTTCGTGCGGAGCAGGCTACAGGCTTTAAGATTAATGGATTACGCATGGAACTTTATGGGGTATGTAAGTACTGCAGAGATAAGCAGCATTAAGAAGTACAGCATAACAGAATGGCTTAGGTCCTGTTGCAGCGTATTTCCGGGCTATAAGACATATTGCTCACCTATTAATAACGTGCGGAATCCGAAGACGGAGGACTCACGTTATTTTTTTTGAATACTGCTCTTGCTGAAAGATAACTGCGATAACTGCCAATTATTCGGGTTATGCGAAACCAAATAGGTTACGCAAGCGTATACTTAAAGTCGGCAAATGCCGTTTCTTTTATAAATTCAGCTACGATCTGGAGGATATATATCTTGGACAGAAGACAGAGACAAAGACGTGTCAACAAGCGCGGACTTCTTTTTCGCCGCCTGCTTGGACTTTTGATCGTTGCAGCCGCAGCTTACTGGATTGTCTTTTTTGTATTACCAAACCGATTGCACATTGACCCTGATTGGAAAGGTTTGGAACAGCCTATCTTTGTTAAAGGGGAACTAACTGGTTTTTCTGCTTCGGGCACAGGTGATAGCTTGCTTTTGCCGCTACCATTATTGCAGAAATATGTGGATTCATCTATTCGTTATGAAGAGGCAACTAAATCAGTCATTCTATCAACAGATACCAGTCTTTTGTATATGCAGGAGAATTCGAAAGACGCAAGCCTGAATAATAAGCCGCTGCAACTGCGTCTTGCTCCTGAAGAAAAGGGTGCTCTAACGTATCTTCCTGCGGACACTTTGCAGGACCTCTACGGGTTCGAAGTACAGGAGGATACAGAAACAGGCGCTGTTCTCTTAATGACCGCTGGAGAGACTGTACCGCTTGGTAAGGTAAAGGGTGAGAAGGGCGACAAGGCAAAGGCTTTGCGCAGTGAGGCATCGATTCATGCGCCGATTGTGGCCGATATGCCTCCGGGAGCAGTAGTGAGAATCTGGAACGGAGACAACAAGGACTGGCTGTATGTTCAGATGAGCAGCGGCTACACGGGATATGTTCAGGCCAGCGGGATTGTTCTTGATGGTCAAAAGACAGTGGAACAGAAGCCTTCCACCCCATCACGGGCTGAACGGAGCTGGAAGGGGAAGCCCGTTAATATGTTCTTCGAGGCTGTCTATGAACGCAAGCCTGATCCGGATTCAATAGGGAAGCTGCCGGGGGTGAATGTCGTTAGCCCAACCTGGTTTAGTATTATTGATATTAATGGGAATGTACGCAGCAAGGGCGATACTACCTATGTGAAGTGGGCTCATAACCAAGGTATGGAAGTATGGGGTTTACTGAGCAATAGCTTTGAATCCGATTTGACTACTGGTGCTTTATCCAGCTATGAGAAGCGGATGAACACGATCGTCCAGATGCTGGAATACGCTGATTTATACGAGCTGGACGGTATTAATATCGACTTTGAGAATGTGTACACGAAAGATGGAGAGAATGTTACGCAGTTTATGCGGGAACTGAAGCCTATGGCACAGGCCAAGAATTTGATCGTCTCAATGGATGTTACACCTAAATCCAACAGTGAAATGTGGTCCTTATTTCTAGATCGGAGGGCACTAGCAACAGTGACTGATTTTCTAATTGTTATGGCCTATGATGAGCACTGGGCTGCCAGTCCTATTGCCGGCTCAGTTGCTTCACTACCTTGGGTGGAAAGCTCCCTAAGCCGTATTATAGAAGAAGACGGTGTAGCGCCTGAGAAGCTAATTCTCGGTGTCCCATTGTATACGCGCATCTGGTCGGAGACTGAGGTAAAGGGTAAGACAAAGGTAAGCTCCAAGGCTGTCGGCATGAAGGCCGTTCAGAAAATTCTTGCTGATAAGAAGCTTAAGCCAACATTGGATAAGGATGCAGGACAGAATTATATAGAGTATAAGGAAGACGGCATTCTACGTAAAATATGGATTGAAGATAAGGTATCTCTTAAAGCGAGAGTTGAGTTGGCCAAGTCTTTGGGACTTGGTGGGATTGGAGCCTGGAACCGCAGCTTCGCCATCCAGGATGCTTGGGAAGCATTAAAAGAAATTCAGAATTAATATATTCACATAGACATAACTAAGGGGCTCCCATCGTGGGAGCCCCTTTCGTATTAGGTAGCATTGTATTAGTGCTTCAACTGCTGTTTTTCAAGCTGCTCTGCTGTAATATTCGCCTGTGCAGGATCGAGAGTGAGAATGGTATGACAGAACATGCAGCGGTCAGTTTTGCCGAGTATTTTGGTCAGCTTATGACATTCAGGACACTCTACCTGTACAGCACTAGTTGATAACATGCCAGCCCAGAAATAAATTGCAAGACTGGCCATCATAGTGATTAGTCCGATAACGAGTCCAATCGCAGCGAATACTTTGCCTGCCGAACCCCAAAATACGATGCCTGCTGTCCCAAAAATCATAAGCCCCATTCCAAACATAGTAAGCAGTAATCCCCATGTACGGAAAGCATTGATTTTGGCCGATTTAAACTTCATGTGTGTTTACTCCTAACTAAATATAGTTGGATTAACAGAAGGAATTTGTATCAATTTGTAGAATAATATTATTAAGTGAATTATAACTGAATGGATGCAAAATCGCCAAATTTGATGGAGGGAAGCATGGAACTGTCTAATTTGACCTTATTAAGTGGAGAAACGTTTGATGAGAATGTTCTAGGGGCTGTCGCCTTGCGGCGAAATGGTAACGCACCATACCAAAGCGTGCTTCTTCATGAATTTGATATGGTGGTATTAATGCTGCACGAGGAGTTGGAGCAGCAACATATTGTCACTCATACTATAGCCGGTACGAAGCGCACTCAAACGCTGCATGTGGGTCTTTCCGCTTTGGAGCGGGCTGTTATGGCAGGTGATAATAATGAACTCATAACCAGCCTGATGGCGGGCGAATTAATCTGGGACCCTCGAGGAATATTGAAGGATATGCGGCAGGAGATATTACACTTTGACGGGCCACTTAAAGAACGGGTGCTTTTTATGGAATTTGCCCGTTTTTTGCATATGTACGTGAAGTCCAAACGGTATCTAGATGCAGGCTGCATTATGGATGCTTATAACTGTATATTAATGGCATTATACCATTGGGCTCGTATCGAAGTGGGTGAAAGTGGGAGTTTTCCGGATCCGGCAGTTTGGGAGCAGGTAAAGAGTCTCAACAGTTCAGTTCATAAATTGTATGAAGAATTAACGATCAGTACAGAAACGCTAGAGCAACGAGTAGAGCTTGTGCTACTGGCTTGCGAGTTTTCAATTATGTCCAAAATGGCTGATAGCTGCACTATGCTTCTCAAGCTCCTGAATGGACGTAAAGAGCCATGGAGTATAAAAGAGTTGCTGCAGCATTCAGGCTTGAGTCACCTGGAAGCTGAGTTGCCACTGGTCCTACGCAAGCTGGTGTCCCGTTCATTAGTCCGAGAAATAACATCTTGGGCTGATACTACTGCTGATGATGGTTATACTATTCGTTATACTTTGTAGTGACATGCTTAAAATATATAGAATGAAATAGAGATAAAATGTTTAGGATAGGGAGAGTCTGAGCACTCTCTTTTTTTGTTTATTCATTATAAAAGTGAGCTATAGAATTTGTAACGAATATTATAGTTGACTCATTCCTAGATGATGTGTTAAATTATAACTCGTGCCTCTGAAACGACGAATTGCCTCAAAAGCAGTTGGAAGTTAACCCAAAAAAGAAATTAAAAAAAGGTTGACTAAAACAAGGGTGCTGTGATATATTATAAAGGTCGCTGCTGAGACGCAGTGATGACTTGAAGAGAGAACTTGATCTTTGAAAACTGAACAACGAGTGAGTGGGATTTTACGAAAGTAAAATCCAAAAGAAGATGAGTTTCACAGCGTTTACGCTGAGTGAACTTGTCGGTTAGAGAATGTAAATTCTCGTCAGATGTTTCAAAATGAGCAATCGCTCTTTTCAATACAAATTGGAGAGTTTGATCCTGGCTCAGGACGAACGCTGGCGGCATGCCTAA
>NZ_WJXB01000017.1 GCF_009664975.1 Paenibacillus monticola | reverse complement strand
GGATCTCGACAATCTCACTTTACCAAACGAAGCGGTGTTTTTCTATGTTGGCAAGATCCTTACTTAAACCGACTCCACCTTAACCCCAGCTTGGGGTCAACTCGATTTTGACTCTGCGAAAGTTGAGCTATTAAGAATAATTTATTAACATGTTTATGACTTCTGGAAATATCCTGTGTACAATGGGGTGTGATGGTGTGGTTACTTTCTTGTGCTATGATCATTAATTTATATATGAAAGATCACTAAGGGGGGAATAACTTGAAAAGAAGTGTGGAATTTAGAGGCTTCCATGCAAATTGTAAGGCTAGATTGGTAAAACATACTACACCACAAGCAAAAACTGTTGTCGTCATTAATAAATATAGAGTAAAGCTTAAAGTTACAAACAAATTACCGATATTAGCGAAAAATACTATTTTGTTTATTGAGACAAAGAGGCAAGTGGGCACTGCTTCTAGAAAAAAACGCCAACGGCTTAAAGAATTAAATGAAGCATGGTATGACATGATAAAATCTAACCGGTAACTGGTAGGGAAATTATACTTTTTGATTAGTGGCATTTGGTGGAGTTGTTGAATTTTGAAAAGAAGTCTATTTATATAAAGGAGACGGTACTGTATTGCAGAGAACATCTAATTTGGATCTACTATTCTCCTTGGAGTGGCGATAAAAATTAACGGGGAATAAATCTGCAATAACCACTAATAAACTGAATTCAGCAGCAATCTATTAAAAACATCCATAATTAATAGTTCTCTAAGAATATATAGGGTTACTCAGGATGGAGATCAATGATGGTTTATTTAAGCTTAGTTGCTGCTAAGCTTTGTGAGTACCTTTTATTTCACTAACTAATACCCTCGAATTAACTTTCTGAGTAATTAAATTGCTCGGAAAGTCTCGAGTTCATTACTGATAAAAAAGTCACTTTAATTCGATTTGATGCATTTGATCTCTGTATATAGTGTGGATGAAATCCAACACGACTTCAGGGGATTGCCTATAAACTCTAAGCCGATTAACGTCTAATCAATAGTTGGAAATGAACATTGGTTTCTTGGATTTTCCGGGACACCTGAATGATCTTCACTCGCTCATTCCTGGGAATGCGATACCACTTAGTACGCTAATTAATGACCACACGCTACTTCCATACTATCGACCTTACATTACGCCTGAACGGTATAATAATGTTACAAAGGATATGATTTTTGGGAATGGGCAGTCAATTTATATGAAAATGGGGTTAGCTGCAAGTAGTGTAAAGCAATTATATTATCTGAGATATTGCCCTGCATGTATCGAAGAAGATCGTATTAAATATGGTGCAGCGTATTGGCATAGATATCATCAGATTACTGGGGTCAACGTATGCTCTGTTCATAATTGTTATCTGCAAACTTCACATGTTTCTTACGCACAACGACGAAATAAGCATGAGTTTGTTATGCTTGAGTCTGTCTTAAATAGTAGGTCGCATCGATTTGACTACAGTGAGAACGATTTGGAATTATTGATAGCACAACAATCGGAAGCTTTATTAAAGATGAATTATCAAGCTATAAATGCAGTAGCAATAAGAAAAGTATACTTTGGGAGGATGAGTCAAATGGGGTTGCTCACTGCCAAGGGACATATAAGGTTTCAAGATTTACTACCTAAATTTGAGTCCTTGTGTGGAGCTATCTATCTTAAAGAGCAAGGGTGTTCTATAGACAAAAATAGTCAGTACACTTGGTTACATAAGATGCTCCGAAAGCCAAGGCATGGTGTACATCCTTTAAGGCATATCTTGCTTCAACTTTATTTGGGGATAGAAGTAAAAGAGATATTACAAGAAAAGTACGTCAGCGCTGAACTCCCATTTGGTGAAGGCCCCTGGCCTTGTCTAAACAGGGGATCTGAACACTTCGAGGAACGTACAATTCCAACTGCACGTATAACAAGAGATTATGAATCAGGGAATCCAGTAGGGACCTTCAGTTGTGGTTGTGGTTTTGTTTACTCAAGACGAGGTCCAGATATAAAAAATGAAGATCTTTATCGAATCGGAAGGATTAAGCACTTTGGGCCAAAATGGACTGAAAAGTTAATCGAATTAAACGACAATAAAAATCTTGGCTTACGTGAGAGAGCGAGGCAGCTTGGTGTCGATGCAGGTACAGTCAAAAGACAAACGAACTTACTAAAGCCAGGTAAGAAAGTAGAAGTTCGAGAAATCTCGAAACTAGATAAAGTATATTCATTAAAGATACATAATAATAAAAAAATAGTTACTAACATACGAGTCCGGGTTGATTGGAGAAAAAGGGATGAATTTTTAGCTGAAGAAGTTAGTCGAGTTGCTACTGAAATTAAAAAATCAGGAAAAATAAAAGTATCCCGTAATGAAATTGGAAGAATATTGAAGTGTTCAACAATGATTCGAACTAAACTAGACAAATTGCCCCTAACAAAAGAAAAGTTGAAGGAAGTGACATATAAGGAGTAAATGCAGGTTTTTGACCTATTCTAGAATTTATTAAAATGTGGTTATTTTATCACAATTTGTCGTTATTTCCATGGTATAATTATCCTATAAAAAAGCACATACAGTATAGGGGAGTATATTATGACAAATGAATGCGCATCCTTCTTTCTGAGCGATGATCCTGCAAATAAGGATGAGTTCGAGTCTCATGAGAGAGTGGCAGATGCAATATATAAATTAATAAAAAACGAAGAAAACAGTAAAACTATTGCTCTAACTGGCAAATGGGGGAGCGGGAAATCAACTATTGTTTCTATTATAAATGATAAAGTGTCAGCCGAAGAATCAAATATTAAAATTATGGAGTTCGATGCTTGGGAACATGAGGGGAACTCTCTAAGAAGAAGCTTCCTTGAATCACTAATGAATAACTTAGAAAAGACTAAATGGAGTAAGGCAGAGCAATGGATCTCAACAAGAAATCGTATTTCTAGGAAACTAAAAGAAACAGAAACCAAGTCTTTGCCTACATTGACTAAAGAGGGTAGAAATTTCATTATTGCTACTGCTCTTTCTACAATAGGAATAATGGGATTAAACAAACTTTCTTTTGTTACTCAGAATCGACTCGGATTAACATGGCAGGTCATTCCATATATAAGCCCAAATCTTGTGCCATATTTAGTAGCCTTACTCGTTTTGTTTGGATTAAGTCCGATTTTACTTTTTTTTATATACCTAATTAAACCTAAAGATAAAAATAACAAGCTTAATATTTTATCCCTGTTTTTAAACAAGGTTGAAACAGTGACTAAAACTGAGACATTCGAAAATCCAGAACCAACATCTATTGAGTTCCAAATTGAATTTAATAAAATTCTAGGAACCGTATTATCTAAATATCCAAAAAGAAAGTTAGTATTGGTTATCGATAATTTAGATAGATTGTCTGCAGATGATTTATTAAAAACATGGTCAACGATGCGTACTTTTCTTGATGCAACTACTAAAGAAGATTGGAAGAATAGATTTTGGTTAGTCTTACCGTTTGATAAAATTGCACTTGAAAATACTTTACATAAAAATTCCGATAATGCGTTAAAATCAAAGCCACAATTATTAGTTAATTCATTGATAGATAAAACTGTACAAATTAAATTCGATGTTCCCCCACCGGCTCTTTCGAAATGGAAAAACTATATGGCAAAGCTTTTACAAAACGAGGTTCTGCCTAATCACAAAAACACAGATGATTTTCATGATGTTTACCAAGTTTTCTTGCTTTATTTCGTTAAAGAAAGTGGAGATGAAGTAATAACTCCAAGAAAGATAAAATTATTTTTGAATCAAATAGCAGTTATACATAGGATTTGGGAAGACACTATACCATTGGCGGATCAAGCCTTTTATGTTGCAATGGGCCTTTTAGATATCGATGTGTATATAGAGTTGCTTAAAGAAGAAAAGATGTCGGTCTTATATCGATACTCATATTTATTAAGTAATGAATTTTTTAACAACATGGCTGCATTATACTTAAATGTTGGAAAAGAGGATGCATTACAAATTATTATGGGTCCAAGGATAACTACTGCTCTTCTAATGGGGGAAAGAGAAGAATTAAAACAATTGATAGGGACTCATGGTTTTTATGATGTGTTAGAAAGAGTAGTCCTTGAAGAACAGGAGAGTTTTGTTAAGGATTCTGCCTCACTTGTAAAAGCAGCTTATGCATTGTCGGATATTCCAGAAGGTAGCGAAAATTTAAAAGGAAATAATAAAGTTTGGAGAACTCTTATCGCTGGGGTTAATAAAAAAACAGATTGGCACATAGCAAGTAAACGTGCAGGGATAGGTTATGCTGAATTATTAAAGAGAGCAAATATAGAGGTGAAGAAGAATATGTTGTCTCAAATTAACGCAATTGAGGATTTTGATAATTCTTCAGTAGACGAATGGTTACAGGGAATTAGCTATGTGATTAGTTATTTGGAGAATAATGATTATTTGGATTTAATTCGTTCTATACCTAATCCGGCTAATGAAACCTCAATATTTGAATTCGTAGGGGCTTTAAAAGATATTAATTTATTAAATACGGTGAAATTATTATCTTCTTACTCCATTGACCCGTTAAAAGTAAAGCATGAACTAAGTAGCAGGATAAGTAATGGTAAGGCAACTTTTAAAGAAGAAATAGTGTTGGATAGCTTGTATTCAATTTCATTGTTGTCTCCTGATAATGAAATAATTCGGGATATCAACAATAGGATTTTGCAGCTAGGTACCAGTGTTCAAAGCCCAGATGAATTAAATACACTGTTATCACTCCACCTAGCTGTATTGAGAATCATGTCATACCCGAACGATATAATAGAAGAGACGAGATTGAATTTAGATTCATATTTATTTAACTTCTATTCTTATTCTAACCAGCATGCGCTTTATGAACTTTCAGGGACGATACTTTGTTCAATCTTTATTAGTAATCCAACTTTATCACTAAGGCAGCACATAGGGAACTCATCAAACGGTATAAATTTGATTCAAAATTTAATTGAATATCCTTATCAATATATAGCTATAGTTGAAGCTATGGTTGAAGAATTTAAAAATAATGTTGATATTGAAATCATTTTTTCACGACAAAAAATTGAAGGTTATTCTTCGCAGTTGGCTGAAATAATTCTTAATGAGGTATTAAAGGATAGAGAATTTTGCCACAAGAATTTAAATTATAATATTATAGTAAAGTATTATCATCTAATGGATAAGGTTTCGATTGATGAGATTCACGATATATTACTACAATTTCTAAGTCAGGATGAGTTTATTAATACACTAATCAATTCTGATTTTATAGCTGAGAATGTTGGACTTTATCGAAAAGTGATTTTAATAATTGAAGGAAATAGTAGAAAGATTGTATTGAACTGGATTACTACTAATCTAAAGAAACTTAGTAAAGAATTCTGGGAAAGAGCTTTTACAGAAAAAAATAGTTTTTATAATTTTTTCATTGAGTTTGTTGATTTATTCTCCAACTTCGCTTTAGGCGTTGACTATGCTGATTTGCTATATATGCTAGTCATAGACAAATTAGATGAATATAAAGATGACATTATTAAATTGTTCTCTGTTGTTGATAATTCTCACAAAGAAAGCATTATCCTTAAAATAAGAAGTCACATCAACCAGACAGATAATTCTGTAAAAGATATTCTGAATTTGCTCTCGGTAGTAATCTTTGAACATGTGACCGAAATGTCAAAGGATTACATTAATGAGCTAATAAATGTTGGGTTTACGAAAATACTTCAGCGTAAAGATATAGAAGAGATAGTACAAATGGCGAATTTATTTAAAATGAAGCCTGAACTTCGTAAGCAGGGAGATCCGGGAATATGGAATACATTTGTTGATCGTGTTAAGAGTTATCGAGACAGTAATGATGAAAATAAGTTATTACAAGAAGCATACGGGGAGGTTCTTTCAAACGCGAAAAGAGTGAGTAATCGTAAAAATATTCTACCATCAACTTAGGTTGAAGAACTATTGCCAGAAACGCTCAACTTTAACTTCACAACTTTAATGTCACTGATAATTTCGAGCCAGCATCACTTCACAACTTTAATGTAATTCGAATATTTTTGAAAATAAGAAAACCCCTTGATACATAAGGGATTTTCACTTCACAACTTTAATGTCATTGAACATCTGGTGAAATAAAAGTTGTGAACCAGTAAAAAAAGTCACGAACCAGTAAAGAAAGTCGTGAACTAGTAAAAAAACTTGTGAACCGCTAGTCATTTCCGATGTGTTCTTTGACATTAAAGTTGGTGTCTAGATACATGTTGGTGCTTTTACAAAATAGTTGGTTCCTGAAGCTCGATTAGTAATAACTAAACATCAACTGAAGTGGTCCCGATGATCTAGAATCATGCGGGACCACTTTTTTTTGGTGGGGGAAGTATGGATTCAATTTGTCGAGTGGTGAAAGAAAATAAAGTATTAGACTTAAGATGCATCATTAAGCGAACGGGCAGGATAGCACAATAATTTCGCGAATATTCTACACATGGAGTTATTTACAAAGTTCGTAAATAAGATGTTATATGAAATCAGCGCTTTAAGAGATAAAACAAAATTGAAGATCTACTTGGAATAGGTGGTGTTTTATCTGTATGACTATATAATGATTTATTCCGAGCAATACAGGACAACAATTAAAACCAATGAAATCGAACAATTCTTAAGTCAATCACTTGGTCTCACTAAAGTTGATAGATTAAGATTTTCATAAGAAATATGTGGAGAACTGATTAGAATAACTGGATTGATAGCTAACTTAAATGGAAGCTATGCATTTGATACACTTGATGGAATTGAAGAGATTAATTTAATAGAAATCGATCTTCCAGTAAGAACGAATAAAGAAATAGAGGATACAATCTTACAAATTACTAATGAAATAGCTAAAGAATATAACTGGATAATTGATTTGAGAGAATGATTTATTGTGGGTAAATTCGAGAAGGCGCTGACATCATATAACACCGTATTCACGCTGCAGGCCATTCGGCCCTTGGTCTGCAAGAGGTTTGTCGTGGAAGTGTAATCAGCAGACAACCCTGCACTGGCTAAGTCCGTCGGACCCGGGGCTTACGCCCCTTAAGCCAGTGAGGGTTCGAGAATACCAGAACGTTAGGCGAAATTCTAGAAAATCGGTGAAAAACATGAGATCAATAAGAGATTTAGCTGGTTACTATTATTTGTGCTTAGCAATTGGGTTATGCAACAAGGAGGCAATAATTGAATGGGCAGATTCAATTATTGCTGATGACACTTACCCTTATGAATTAATAGAAGTATCTCTTTCTAGGGAAAGAACATTAAATGAAGTTCTAAGTATTCTTAAAGAGATTTATGGGAAATACGACATAGACGCACCGTTATCTAAGTTACTTGGTTTGTTAGTAATAAAACTTGAAACTGGAAAAATAACAGAAGATAAATTTTTTGGTTATATTTCTAGTCTCCTTTTACAAGGAAGTGCTTTTACAATAAGTGAAGAAGTACTCCACATGCTAGATCGATTAGATGATAGTTATTATTTAGCTTTTCAAGGGATATACGGAAGTGTTGAACAAATTAGAAATGAAGCAATAAATGACCTAGGGAAATATAAAGATTGTGTGAGTTTATACGAAGAAGCCTATAACTCCGCTAACACCTTATTCACGCTGCGAGCCTAACGGCCCTTGGTCTGCAGATGGTTTTCGAGGAAGCGGAATCAGCAGACAACCCTGCACAGGCTAAGTCCGTCGGACCCAGCAGCTGACGCTGCCTTAAGCCAGTGAGGGTTCGTGAATACCAGAACGTTAGGCGAAATTCATCTAAAATTATAAAGGATGAACTAAGAATGCAAATTACATTCTATAAATATGAAGTAACATTAGGGAAGAAAACATATAGAATCTTAAGTCCGACAATTACATTTCCTAATTTATATGTCATTAGTACAGATGTTAAGGGAGCAATAATTCTTGGTGATGAGAGTTGTTTGGTTAACCTTTCGAAAGTTTTGTAAATTGTGGCTAATCAGAAAGATTGTATTTTTTTTATTGGGTCGAGTAAAAATCCATTAACTGAATACTTATTAAGTCGATGGTCAAACAAACCAAAAGCAAATGATCTAATTTTGTTAAATCATTCAATTCAATTAAATATGAATGAATGGAAGAAAATTAGAAGGGTAGTATTAAAAACAAAGGAAAGAAAACAAGGAAATTTTGAACTAACCAATGAAGTTGAAGAAGATCGAAACTTAAGTAGGTACTGGTATCGTGAACATAAAGATTATCTTGATATTAAAGAACAATATGATTCTTTGTTCTTAGTTGGGAGTAAAGAGGTATTTATTAATATTTCCTTTGATGCATTATCAGTTTGCGATGAAGGAAGGGATTTATTCTCACGGTTTCCTGGTTATCATGCACATGAGCATATTGATTATTACGCAAGAAAGGAATACACGAAGAACTTCAAACATGATGGATGGTCTTTATGTCTTGATTTTTATGATTGCGAACTCTGGGAGAGATGAACATCGCCTAACAATATATTCACGCTGCGGGCCTTTCGGCCCTGGGTCAGCCAGTAGATAATTCGGGGAAGTGGAAGCAGGCAGACAACTCTACGGGTTCGTGAATACGACAACGTTATCAGAAATGATTGCCAGACAATGACTAAAGATATATTTACTCTGAAGTAAGGAGAGAAGC
Source organism: Paenibacillus monticola (assembly GCF_009664975.1). GTDB lineage: Bacteria > Bacillota > Bacilli > Paenibacillales > Paenibacillaceae > Paenibacillus_AQ > Paenibacillus_AQ monticola. Next base: position 80,717 of record NZ_WJXB01000017.1, on the reverse strand, counting down.
ACATATGGGAAAGAAGAAAAAATCTTTACCGAAAAATTTTGATGAAATAATTAAAGCAGGCGAAATATCAGCATTAAAAGAGGTGTTTACCCAATGTGAATTGGATGCCCGTGGCGGTTACAGTAAATCCACAGCCTTAAGCTTTTTCAAAATACCGAATGAATTGGTTCGCTGGCTCGTGGAACAGGGTGCTGATATAAATGCTAGAGACAATTACGGGAAAACGCCTTTGCACAGTCATACAATAAGTTGGTGCGGTAATACTGAATTGCTGCTTGATTTGGGTGCAGATATAGAAGCCATTGATTATCAAAACGAGACACCTTTATTTGCTTCCGCAGGTTCATTTAAACCAAAAGCGGTTCAAACGTTGGTTACTAAAGGCGCAAATATCAATGCAGAAAATAAGATGAAACAGACTCCATTAATAAAAGCTTTGGCATGTTGCAGAAACGCGGATATTGTCAATATGGCGGAAGTTGCTGATATTTTACTTAACGCTGAAACAACAGTAACGCCGGAAATGAAAGACTCTATTAAGCGAATCGGAAACGACTTTGAATTTCACAGAGAGGGCTTTAATAAAGAATATTTGAATCAAACCGATGTGGCACTTTCACGTCTATATGAGCTATTTGATGTTCCTCCAGTAGAGAAGCGAAAGACGCATGACGATGCCTCTTCAATTACAGTAACAGCAAAGGGCTGGCAGGCGCAACATAATGAACTCTGGAATTTACTCATTCCTTCAAACGGACATGCGAAAACCGTACAGGGTGAGGTTATCCGTATTACAGGTAAAGTGTCATACGAAATTTTAGATAATGGCGGTATCAACTGGGATAATCAATATCGTAAAATGCTCAATACTTTGATACAATACTTTAGCTTGAACACACCATTAAATGCTGCTGCATTTCAAGAGGCAGTAACATTAGCGAAAGAACTTCACAACGGAAATGGTAGTGATGAACCTGCGAGACTGTGCGAATTAGCAGTGCATTGGGTACTAAGCAATCCGAATCCTATTACTCTGGAACAGCCTGACTATAAACGATAACTTATGTTCGATTTATTCAACGTATATAATAAGCATTTTCTGCGCAAAATACATTCCCTTTTTCTAAGCACTTTCTAGCTAAGAATAGGGGATAATTTTATAGTTCAATACAACAAGAAATGTAAAGATGGTAAAATCTGAAATACATAGTTAGTTTGTGTTCCTTGCTAGGTTACACTAATGAAAAATGAAAAATGAAAAATGAAAAATGAAAAATGAAAAATGAAAAATGAAAAATGAAAAATGAAAAATGAAAAATGAAAAATGAAAAATGAAAAATGAAAAATGAAATATGAAACATGGAAATTAGAAAAGGGTAAATAATTTAAGAGCCGACTCTAAGTTTGGTTTTGATCATAGGGATTGCGGCGCATTCGGAGTAGAATTAAATCTAAAAATGTAAAGAACGAAGAGAAATGAAGTAATTAATGAAGTGAGTTGTAGAGTAACTCGAAGAAGGCAATCACATCTGATAACACCATATTCACGCTTCGGGGCTGTCGCCCCTTGGTCTGCCCGAGGGATTTCGAGGAAGTGGAATCAGGCAGACAACCCTGCGAGGCTAAGTCTTCGACCCAGTCGCTAACGCGCCTTTAAGCCTCTCGGGTTCGTGAATACAACAACGTTATATGCAATCGAGAGAAACAATATAAGAGAACTAATTAGCCATTACCATTTATTAGGGGTAGTGGTATATTTGTATAAAGCCTGATAGAGCAAATTATGGGAATAATAGATAGTCGAATATGATCCAGAGTATAGATAATTAATATGAAAGGACAGAAGAGATGAGGAAAACGAACAAGATTTTAAATCATTAAAGACGATAAACATGCTAAAGTCCGAATCTCTATAAAGATGACAAGACTAAAAAGAATGGAAACATTTAATAAGATAACTCGAAGGAGTCTCGACAGCATATAACATTACATTTACGCTGCGGACCGGCATAGCCGCCCCTTGGTCCCGGAAGTTAAGAAGCAAGGAAGCATATGCCGGGACACACCGACTACGTCGGCGTCGTAAATGCGGGAACGTTATAAGAAATTGGCGCAAAACACAAAAAAACAAATAGTTAACATCAAATTTCTTTTTTAGGGATGTGTATGTATGAATGATCAAGAATTCGCAAAGAGAATCTATGGATCTATTGTTCTAGAAAATATCGAAATTTATAAAGATGTATTTCAGAAAACTGAAATTACAGCTAACACAAATACATACTGGATAAATGCATTGAATTTATTTAAATAATTATCTGAGGATGATAGACAAACATTTTTTAAGATTATTGAACAGATACAAATAGATACAATCTCAAATCTTTTAGGAATAATTGATGGAGTAGTATTATTTCATGAAAAACAAACAGATATTGAACTCTATATTAATAAAGAAAAGGTAAGTGGTGATCTACAAGATTACTTCTTAGGACACATTGAAGACATAAGTAAATAAACTACATATAGACATTAATTGTTAGTAATACGAAGAAGGCGCCAACATCTTATAACACAGTATTCACGCTGCGGGCCATTCGGCCCTTGGTCTGCAGAGGGATTTCGAGGAAGTGAGTCAGCAGACAACCCTGCACTGGCTAAGTCCGACGGACCCGGGGCTAACGCCCCTTAAGCCAGAGAGGGTTCGTGAATACAACAACGTTATATGAAATTACAGTAAACTAAATCAAAATATGCTGAGGTGAATTCTATGCAGCAATGGGAACTTCTAATAAATATTATGCAAGACAAAGATGAGAATGATGCTATAAGAGATGATGCAATTATTGATCTTTATAAATTTAATAATGAATGTGTTATAAAGGCTTTGATAAAGGAATCGTTAGATGAAAACAATAATGATATGTTAAGAGCGAGCTGTGGAGAAACATTAGGACAAATTTGGATAGAAAATGACAATATTGACTTTGAAACATTAATAAAATTAAAGGGCAATACATTAGATGAAGTAATAGGCCAAATCAAACATAATAGAGAAGATTGGTATAAACATTATTTGAGCATAATCAATGAAGACTGTAACTTCATATAACAATATATTCACTCTGCGGGCCATACGGCCCTGGGTCTGCCAGTAGATAATTCGGAGAAGTGGAAACAGGCAGACAACCCTACGGGTTCGTGAATACGGGAACGTTAGATGAAAGGGCTGAAAAAATGGAAGAAAATAAAACATTCTCAAAATCATCATTATTAAGATATAGATTTCTAAGTTCAATTCATATCATATTAGGATATGTAATAATGATGGGAAGCCTTTACTATAGTGGTGTTAAGTTTATTATTCCTGTCTTTATTGGTGCTTGTATCGGTTCATTAATAGGTACATTTATTAGAAAACCTGTTAGAAGAAATAGTCGCTCGAGGATGATTCCAACACTATCTTTAACAATACTCACTATTTTGATTTGTGCGATCGTTTTTATGAGAAGTACAGAAGATACAAGTATTAAAGTTATTGTTTCAATATTAATAGTTTTAAGCATTGTTGTATCTCACATCATCGAAAATAAGTTAGTAGACAAATTGTGGAATGATAATACAACTAGAATGTAAATCGAGGGAGTCAGCCCCATCATCTAACACCATATTCACGCATCGGGACGATTCCATCGCCCCTCGGTCCGGCAGGAGTCAGATGCATTTCGATGAGGCATTTCAGCATACGAGGAAGCAGAATCAGCCGGACACATCCGCACCACCTAACCGCGTCGCGGCCGCCACTTCGTGGCTTAAGGTGGTGGGACGTCGTGAATACAATAACGTTATAGGAAATCAGCGCAAATAATAAATAATAAAATCAGAGAGGAGACTTAAAATTAATAAAATCAGAACTCTAAAAATCATATATAATTTGTTCGCTTTACCAGTTGGTTTTGGTATGTTTTATGCATTAGTTGTTATTGCTTTTAATACTGGGGATGGCATGTTTAGTAACCATAATGAGCCTCTCGCTTCATTCGCTGCGTTTATTGCGATTATCGGAATATTAATCTATTTAAGTATTGGTTTTTTATTATATAAATCTTTTAGATTCATGATAACTACACTTTTGATAATTGTAGCGTCTACAATTTTGTCATTGCCAATAATTGAGATCTCAACAAAAATACATGATTCTTACAGAAATTTTTTTGCTGAGCATAATACGGATAATTATGTTTCAAAATTACAAAGTGAGTTCATAAACAACAAGTCTCCATTTAAATTTGATTTTGAGGAAAGTAACAAAGAAACCTTGTATTATGGTGATTTAAATCGTCTTCAGTTTGAAAAAATCGACGAAAATACAACTTTGTCGACAGACGAAATCGATGAACTGTTGTTAAGTTTACCAGTTAATAAAAAGGGCTTTAGAGTTGAATTTGTATTTGGAAAGTATTATCCAGAGTATAAGATGAAGATATCAGGAATTGCTATATTCCTAGACCAGAATAAAAATCCTACAGGTTGTTCAAATGGTGTTGGCACTGATTATTCTTTATGCGAAAAGTATGATGATTCAAAATAATTATTGTGGAGTATTTCAATGATGGCACTGACATCCTATAACAACGTATTCACGCTGCGTGCCATGCGGCCCTTGGTCTGCAGAGGCATTTCGGAGAAGCGGAGTCAGCAGACAACCCTGCACTGGCTAAGTCCGTCGGACCCGGGGCTGGCGCCTTAAGACAGTGAGGGTTCGTAATTACAACAACGTTATGTGCAATTCCTACAGACCATATAACTTACAATGATATTTACTCTCGCTTAAGTGTATATCCATGAGCTGAAAGGACAAAAAATAATGAAAACACTATTTGAATTAGTAGATGAGGTAACTGATGAAAGTTCTTTTTTGAATTTCATTAATGAACTAAGAAAGGATAGAGAAAAAGAAGAAGAAGAGTGGGAGAACTCAACAATAGAAACTTTCCTAGAAGCTGCGTTTGAATGGGGAACGGTATCAGTAAAAGGACTTCAATATTATGAAAAACCCGAAAACCCATGGAAGAGATGTGCTCAAATAATTTATATGGGAAAGATCTATGAATAACTATTAAAACTAGAATAGAACTTCTAAGAACGGATTGAACGTATTTCAAAGGTGGCAGGAACAGCACATAACATTAATGTGTTGTTCTGAACATTAATGTATTGTTTTGAGTAATAAAATTGCATAAATGTATTTTTCTGAAAAAGCTTAAGAGTAATCAAAGAGTGTAGAACAGTAATACAAACAGATAGAGCCGTCCTGAAATCCCAGGACGGCTCTATCTGTTTGTATAGATGGGGAGAGATGAATGAATGCAATTGGATATAAAGTAAAATATATTCATTTATAGCATAAATCAAATCAGGTGACTTTTGATGATATAATTGGAATCTCACAAGGTAGACTTAGTGAAATTGAGCAAGGGAAGACTAAACCTTCAGCTGAAACTTTAAACGAACTAAGGAAGAAGTTTGGTACGGATCTAAAATGGTTATTCGAAGAAGATATTTAATTTCGTTAGACAGAAAATAAAGTAATAGACTAACGCAGCTTGAGTAAGCGAACGGGCAGGATAGTTTAATCTATCTCCCGAATAACTAGGCATTAGCGAATTAACGGAGTTCGCAAATTACTAATTGGGAAATTGTATAAGCACATTTGAAGGGAATTTATCCATAAATTCCGCAAATAGTTGGAAAAGATAATTGTATGAAAGGATTATAAAATTTGATCGGGGTGGATGGTTTGGTTTATTTTAGTGGAAATGATTTTGAAGATTCGGCGTATAGCATGATGTCTAAAGCGAGAGAACGATGGACTTTCGCTCAAACTGTGGGAATCAGTAGACAAACAACGATTGATGAATGTTTTGCATGTGCTGAATTCTCATTTCGTGCTTTGTTATATCACTATGAAGTCAAAATACCAAAGGAACATAATCTTGGTAAAGTAGCCCAAGAATTTAAAGTGCAGTTAACACCAATTTATGGAATTATAGAGCTGTATTTTGATACATTTGCAAACATGTTTGGATGGAGGAATTTTGGATACACCCATAGAGACGCACCGCCTCGTGTTAACTTGCCGGAACTAAAGGATGAATATGTTGTAGCTTCGCTTGAATGCGCTAAAGTATTTTATGAATTAGCGTCTCGAACAATCGTTTAATGAAAGACTATACATATACAATGGGTTCCGCTAAAGGGCAGCTTATTTTAAGATCATACTCGGTGAACTGTATCACAAGTTGTGGTAAAGCGGAAAGTTGAGTTGAGAGTAAAAGCAGCAATGTTAAAAATTGCAGATTGTTGTTTAAGTTACGGGAGTCGACACACATTGAATGCTACGTGAGGATTGAAAGGCTGGAAGATTGATGAATAAAGGGATGCAGGCGATTCGCAAAGCTAATAATTTAGAGCGATCCTAATAAAAGATGAGGTATATGTGATGCCAAAAAACGATAATATGCTGGCAATCCTGTGGATGCTGAATTCGGGCGTTAAAATGACCGCAAAACAAATATCCGAAAAGTTAGAAATAAATATAAGGACAGTCTATCGGTATATTGATGCGCTAGGTGCCAGTGGAGTGCCTATAATATCCGACACTGGTCATAATGGTGGCTATAGCTTGCTGAATAATTTTATCAGAGCACCTCTGCTATTTGATATTGAAGAAAAAAAAGCACTTCTTCATGCTGCTGTTTTTGCAAAAGGAGCCGGATACCCTTTGAGTGAGGCATTAGGTAATGCGACATCCAAATTGAAAATGTATTCGAATCAGGAACAGGAAAGTGTTCTCAGCCATTATTTAGCCGGATTTGAAGTTATAAACCGTATGGGAGACCCTTCTATGCAGCCAGTATTGGCGGAATTGGAGCAAGCTGTAGCAAACGAATTCTCTGTAGAAATTGATTATCGCACACGCCGTGATGATCAACCCAAGACTAGGGTGATAGATCCCTATGGAATGGTTTACTGGAACAATAAATGGTATATTGTTGCATTTTGCCACCTGAGGAATGAGATCCGCAGCTTTCGGGTAGAACGGATTCTACAAATCAAGCGTACTCAAAACATATTTAAGCGTTCCGAAGCTTTTTCGGCCCGGGAATTTTTTGTGCGTAATCTATTACCTGATTTAGTCGGCAAGGATGGGTTAATTGCTTTAATTATCGAAGGTAGGTCAGAGGCGTTGGATGACTTATGCCTGCATTGGTTTTTGGGGCATCATCTGAAAGAGCGTACATCAAATCAAGCAATCTTTTTACTTGAGGAAAAATCAATTCATACCTATGTTCCTAATTTTCTCTTATCCTACGGGAAATCCATTCAAGTAATCGAACCACAGAGTTTGAAGGAAAAACTTGTTGGTGTTGTGTCGGAGTTAATGGAATATTATCAACTTTAATAGCTTCACTGACAGCGGATGTCAGTGAAGTCATTTTATAATGATCATAATCAATGATTACCGATGGATGCTTGGTATCATTTGATGAATTGTAAAATAAGGAGAACTTGCAAATGAATAAAACGGTATATCTTTATGTGTTTGACACAATGGCAGACTGGGAAATAGGCTACTTAACAGCCGAACTGAACTCGGGAAGATATTATAAAAAGGGGCTGGCCCCCTCAAAAATAATTACCGTGGGAATTGATAAGACTCCTGTAACTACAATGGGCGGACTTACAATACTACCTGACATCAAATTGGATGAGTGCAGCATTGAAAGATCAGATCTATTGATTTTACCCGGTGGAGATACATGGACAGAAACCATTCACCAACCCATCTTAACAATCGTAGAGAGGTGTTTAAGGGAAGGTATATGGGTTGCAGCGATTTGTGGTGCTACAATGGGACTTGCCCAGACAGGATTGCTGAATTCACGTGGACATACAAGCAATGATCTGGAATACCTTAAAATGATCTGTCCTACTTACACGGGCGAAAAGTATTACAAAATGGAGTCTGCTGTAACTGATGGAAAACTGATCACTGCATCTGGAATAGCTCCGTTGGAATTTTCTGTGAGCATCTTGAAAGCTTTGGATGTGTTTTCTCCAAAAACATTAGACGCCTGGTATAGCCTTAATAAGACTAGTGATTCTAAATATTACTATGAGTTGATGAATTCAATACAATGAAGGTATGCGGAATTAGATAAATGCCTGAAGAACCGTTCATCTTTCTAGCGTGTATGTAAATAATACATATGGAGGTAATTAAGTTTGAGTACTCACTACTATTTCAGTTGGTTTAATAATTTTTTTCCAGAGAAGCTGGTCCATTGTTTGCATGAGGATATACAAGACAGAAAATCGCTTGTTATGATTAGCGCTGATCCATCTGGTTATACAGATGAGCAAATTAAGATTGATGATGTTTCTGAATGTACATGGTTAAATCAGGCTAATATTATTTTTGATGAATATCATTTCATTGATTACCGCATGCAGAAGGAAGATGCCCGGCGATTAATTCAAAACGCTTCTGTCATTTTTTTATGCGGTGGATATCCTGTTTTGCAGAACGATTTTTTGGCGGATTATGAATTATCGGATGTTATTAAGAACAATAATGCCGTTATAATGGGTGCCAGCGCCGGTGCGATAAATATGGCTGCAAAATGGTTGTGCTTGAAAAACACTGACAATGAAGTTGAAACAAGTACCATTTATAATGGTATTGGCTTTGATCATTTTGCCTATGAATCTCATTCTAAACGCGATTACGCTACGTTTGTTCAAGGCTACCTGTTCCCCTTGTCTGAAGAGATTGATGTTTATGCGGCAGAACAGGAGAGTGCAATGCGTGTAAAGGACGGGAAAATAGAAATAATGGGTCCTGTATATTTAATTTCCCACTCAAAGATTCAGAAATTGGTTGAGACGCTCTAATTTAGGCTTACAGCGAATCATCTCAGGTTTTGTTATGAACTTAAGTGAGTTGTGGAGCTTGTATGAGGCTGATAAACGCATTTAAGGGTTCAGTCCAAAAACATTAAATTGGGGACAGACGGGAATAAATCTGTAAATATTCTTTTAAATCCAGGATTCGGATAATCTGCAGGCGTGACCCCATTATTCTAAGTTATAATTTTTCGATTTCATGTACATACTTTTATGGGAAATGATTGGATTTGGTAATAAACAGTATTATTTTATCAAATCAATGGTATACTAAAATATTATGCTCTTTAATACAACTAATAGTCACAAATCTAGTTATAAAGAAAGGTAACACTATGATAAAAGTTGATAACTTATCCTTCGCATTTCCGCAAAAAGAACTATATAAAAACATTTCATTTACGCTTGAAGAGGGGCAACATTGCGCTTTTATAGGAACCAGTGGCAGTGGGAAAAGTACACTGATCGATATACTGATGGACCCCGAAAGATATTTGTTTGATGGCAGGTTAGAGATGGACCCCACTTGCACAATTGGGTATGTAAGTCAGTTCTCACAACCAGACAAAACTAAAGAAACCACTGTTTTCGAATATATAGGCGAAGAATTTATAAAGATTCAAAATGAAATACAATCGATTTGCACTGAAATGGAAACATCATCGGATATTGAATCATTACTTGAAAAGTATCAATTAGCTTTAGATGCATTTGATGCAATGGATGGCGATGATTTTGAAAGCAACATTAATAAGAAGCTGAATCTAGCAAACCTCATGAAGCGAAAAGATGTTAGGGTATCCGACCTGAGTGGTGGGGAATTCAAACTTATTCAAGTGATGAAGGAAATGCTTAGTAGTCCAGACTTAATGATTATGGACGAACCCGATGTATTTCTAGACTTTGAAAACCTGAATGCGCTTAAAAATCTTATTAATTCTCACAAAGGAATACTGTTAGTTGTTACGCACAACCGATATCTATTGAATCATTGTTTCAACAAAATGTTGCACCTGGAGAACATGGAGCTCCAAGAGTTTGATGGGCGGTATATTGATTATAACTTCTCATTACTTCAGACTAAAATTGAATTACAAGAACTCGCAATCGCTGAACATGAAGAAATTGAGAGAAACGAGATCGTAATCACTAATCTTAGAGCTGTCGCAACTTATAATTCAGAAGCCTCTAGAGGAAGAGCATTAAAAGCTCGAGTTAAATTTCAAGAAAGATTGGAAACGCGTAGAATTAAAGCGCCATTTGTAGATATTAAGCAACCGATTATCAGTTTTGGTATGGATCATGAATTGGAAGACAGCATTGTTTTAAATGTCAGTAATTATGGTGTTGCCTTTGATGAGTTGCTTTTGGAAAATGTTAACTTTGAGATAAAATCTACTGATAAAGTAGCTCTTATCGGGGCAAACGGCACTGGAAAAACGACGTTACTCCGAGAAATCTTTAAAAACAATCATGATGCAATTGAATTCAATGCTGATGCTAAAGTGGCTTATTTATCTCAGCTTCAAGGCGAAATGCTAAAGGATTCTAATACAATCCTAGAAGAATTCATCGATGCTGGGCTTGAAACTTATGATGAGATTAGATCATATCTTGCAAACTATGGCTTTGAAGGAGAAATCGTTAATCAAAAGATAGAATTGTTATCAGGTGGAGAAAAAAACATGCTTCAATTGGCTAAAGTTTCTGCCAGCAAAGCAAATCTATTGCTTCTTGATGAACCGACAAGCCATTTAGACACCTATACACAAATAGCACTGGAGAAAGCCATTGAAGACTATAAAGGTGCGATTCTCATGATTTCTCATGATTTCTATTCTGTGGTAAATGGTATGGATTATGTGTTAATCATTGACGATAAGACGATTAGAAAAATGAGTATACGTAAATTTAGAAAGATGATTTATGCTAGTCATTTTGATAGAGACTATTTAGAAACGGAACAAAAGAAAAAAGCAGTTGAAACGAAAATAGAATTGGCTTTAAAAAATACTGATTTTGTACTTGCAAAAGTATTTGTTGATGAGCTAGAAGAGCTGATTAAGTTGCTGTAAAGTTCAACGATGAAATAAGTTGTTGGTGAAAAAGGTTCAACAAAAAAGACACTGATGGATAGGATCTCAGTGTCTTTTTACTGTCTCTATGATGACGGTGAAATCAACTAACAACGTATTCACGCTACAGTTCTTGGTCTGCAGAGACTTTTCAAAGAAAATGTATTTTACCCGGGTGATATTGACTGTTTATTTTTACCCGGGTATAATTAGCGAGGTATTCAGAAGAGGAGGTACAGCATGAGAAGTGACCTAACGCGCTTTTACTGTACGGCATTTTTGGGTGTAAGAGTCGTCGCCAGTGGTTCGTTACAGCACGTTGTTTCTACAGTGAAGGATACTCTGGATGACAGAGACCTCACACAGTTGCTTATATTTGACGATTCCACGGGGAAGCAAATAGATGTTGATTTTCAAGGGAAGACAGATGACGTGTCCGGTACGGAAGTGAATCACCAACCTGCACGGCGGGTCGGTCGCCCTAAGCTGGGGGTTGTATCCGGTGAGGTAACGTTATTGCCACGGCATTGGGAATGGCTCAAGAGTCAACCTGGAGGGGCGTCGGTAACATTACGAAAACTCGTTGATGAGGCTCGCCATGCTGGAGGGAAACAGAGCAAGATACGAGAGTCACAAGAAGCAACATATCACTTTATGACAGCGATGGCCGGGAACTTCAATCAATACGAAGAAGCTTTGCGGGAATTATATGCTGGTGATTTGGATCGTTTTTACCACTTCATTGAGGACTGGGCGCCTGATATTAGAAACCATATTAAAAGCTTAGCAGCTAATTCATTCCCTGGAGCTGAATTAAAAGGAGGAGAGTAAGATTATGAACATTCTGAAAGTCAACGGCGTTGATTTGGCCTATGACAGTTTCGGTAACGAAAATGACGAGGCTATTATTCTAATCGCCGGGCTTGGAACCCAGATGATCCGCTGGAGAGATCTGTTTTGTCGGATATTAGCAGCGCGGGGTTTTCGCGTGATCCGCTTTGACAATCGCGACGCAGGTTGCTCGACACACTTTAACCATTTTCAGGGGCTGGATTTTGACGCACTGGCTACTGCTCTTATGTCGGGACAGCGACCGGATATCCCTTACACTCTCGATGACATTTCCAACGACGCTATCGGACTGCTCGACGCTCTTTCAATTGACCAGGCACATTTCGTAGGCAGGTCGATGGGCGGAATGATCGCGCAGATTGCAGCCATTGAGTACCCTGAACGGGTTTTATCGCTTACCTCCATTATGTCCAGTTCCGGTAATCCAGCCCTTCCGCAAACTTCCCCGGATGTTATGGCTATGATGACTAAACCGGCGCCGAACCCATTTGAGGATGAAGCAGGATTTTTGGCGCACAGCCTCTCTTTTGCCAAACGCATCGCCGGCACCGGCTATCCGTTTGAAGAGGACGCTTATCGGGCACTTATTCTGGAGGAAGTCCAGCGAGCCTACGATCCAGGCAGTGTCGGGCGACAAATTGCTGCTATCGCTGTCTCAGGTGACCGTCGTCCACGGCTGGCGACCATAAAAGTACCCGTACTTGTCATCCATGGGGTAGACGATCCCCTGTTCGTCCCGGCGTGTGGGGAGGATACGGCTTCTGCCATCTCAGGCGCCGAGCTAATGTTGGTTGACGGCATGGGACATGACCTGCCGCACCAACTGTACGAAGTAACCGCTGATGGTATAGAGCGAACGGCTCGTCGTAATTGACGCACGCTTCAGGCAATATGGTTCAATAAAAAACACCAACCAGCATATATAAGTGATATCTGTTCGAAATTGACGAGGAGGATATCATGATATCTATGTTACCAAATGAACAATATTTCGGTAAATTAGAACTGGTTTATTCATTTTATGGGGCTATGCCAACAGGCGTTAGTACTTCAGAAACTGGGCGTTTTTTCATTTGCTTTCCGAAGTGGGGAGACGATGTTAAATTTACGGTGGCGGAAATTGTTGAGGATAAATTGCAACCTTATCCAAGTATAGAAACTAATTTGGTAAACCCATGGAATATCACGATGTCTTTCATCAGTGTCCAAAGTGTATTTGCTGATGGAAGGGGAACACTTTGGGTATTAGATACAGCAGCACCAAATTTCTCTGCTCCTATTAAAGGGGGGGGGCGAAATTAGTAGCAGTGGATTTAAATACAAACACAATAAGGAAAGTATATACGTTTACAGAAGATGTTGTCCTGCCAACCACTTATCTTAATGATGTCCGGTTTGATTTTTGTGTTGGTACAGCAGGTTTTGCATATATAACAGATTCATCTTCCACAGGACCAGGAGCAATTATTGTTGTGGATTTAGAAAATGGAAATGCATTTAGGCGTTTAAATGGCGCCTATTCAACTTCACCCGCCCCCTTTTTCCTACCGAAAGTAGAGGGTGGAATTTTGATGAATCGAACATCTGTACTCGATCTCAACAGAAGATATAAGAGACAGAACCGTACCGGATATGGAGTTACATAATCATGTGAAATATTGGGGAGAAAAAGGTGCATCCGACGGAATGATTACCGATGCAAAGGGAATCGTTTATGCTGGAGACTATGAAAACAACAGCATTCGAAAGATATTCCCGAATGGCATAATGGAGACTATAGCACATGATCCGAGAATTTTATGGCCGGACACTTATCATGTCCTTCATTCCCCATGGGATGAGTAATTGACTTGAATAATCGGATCCTTGGCTAGAAAGTTATTCACCTGTTAGGATGATGTGTTCTTTGGCATCTACCGCTTGCCGGATCTTCCGCAGATGCTGGAAGCTGGCGACTGCAATCAAAACAGCCCCGAAAGCCGTGATGCCGCCGACTAATCCAAACACCGGAATAGGTGAGTCTACTCCATACAGCCCCAGCAGACCGGCTCCCAGCATAGGACCGAAAGTGGTCCCGATCTTAACAAACTCCGAGCAGCCGAAATATAACCCTTTGCTATGATCGGGGGACAACTCATCCACCAAGGCATCGAACCGTGCGCCGATCAGCAGTTCCCCCAAACTGAACACCGTGATGAACAGCAGTGGCATTAACGGGGAAACGGGCAAGACAAAGAACAGAAAGCTTATGGCAATCAGCAGATTGCTGGTGAGGACTACGTTAAACGGATTCCATCTGGAGATCCAGCGGAGTACGGCAAATTGCGCAGCCAGAATAACAATCGCATTGAGCGACAGGATCACAGAGTATATCCGGGCGCCGTCTGCCAAGGTGGAAGTAGTGGCTAAATATTGCGATACGGTCCCGTTCAGCTGTGAGTACCCGAAGAAAGAGAAGCTCATTCCGGCCAGCAGGAGAAGAAATATATAGTCTTTGCGGATTGTGCCAAGATTCTTGAGACTGCGTATATTCCGGGATGGAACAGAAGCGTTGATTTGACTTGCTTGCCCTTGCCGGAAGAAGAACTGTGTGGAGGCTCCATATAGAATATAGAGCGTGCCGAGAAGGACATAAGGAAAGAGCGTCAGCTTCATATTGAACAACAGACTTAACAGCGGGCCGAGAAAACAACCCAGGTTAATCGCCGTATACCGCAGGTTGAAGACGAGTAGCCGGTTCTCCGGGAGTGTTTCTGAGGAGAGTACTTTTTTACTAGCAGGCTCGAAGATGGAGTAGCATAATCCGTTAAGGCCGTTAAGCAGCAGGAAGGCTGGGAAGCTGTCTGCATAATAGAAGAGAATGAACACGACGCCCCAGACGACGGGGACAACGGCGATGATTTTGTGCAGGGGAAGCCGATCCGCAAGCGCCCCGCCGAAGCCGCTGAAGGCTACATTTACAAGCGGATTGATACTGAGAACACAGCCGGCCAGAAAGATGGGGATTTGCTTTTGACTCGTTAGAAAGATGGCTAAATAGGGGACGCTCATAAAAAGTGCAGTTCTCGTGAAAAAAGTTCCGGCCAAAATGTTCCATACTCTTCTGTTTAATTTTCGCGATATTTGAAAGCCCATGGTCATTCTTCCCCCGCAAATTATATTTTTATTTGTGCCGAGTTTAGCATACAATGAAAAATAGATCTGAAAATTGTGCTGTATACTCACACGGCAGAGCGGTGGTGAAGTAAATGTTTCTGGGCCCTACGATCAAGCAGATCCGTACATCCAAAGGAATCAACCAATCTATTCTGGCGGACGGAATTATGAGCCGCTCTAACTTGTCACGTTTTGAGGGTGGTAAATACTATCCCGGATATGACAAACTGATTCTGCTGCTGGACAAGCTGGAATTGTCCCTTGAAGAGCTGCTATTCCTGCATAATGACTATGCACAGCCGGTGAAACGGACGCTTCATTTAAGTCTGGTGGAAGCGGCGAACCGTTATGAATTCGATAAGGTGCGAGCTTTCAGTTATGAATGCCGTTCCCTGTACCGGGCGACGCAGACGGAGGCTTATTATCATTTGTATCTGCTGGGCCAGGGATACCTGATCCGGTATCAACGGGAAGACGAAATCAGGCATCTGAGTGAAATAGCAGGTGAGATCAAGCCGTATCTGCTGGGTGTAGACAAATGGTATCTGTATGAGTTCAAACTGCTGAATAATTTTCTGTTCACGCTGAACAGCAGTGACGCGATCTTTTTTGGACTCAGAGCGGCGAATGAATTTGATAAATACCATGACTTTGCCGAGAGCCGGACCATCCAGCAGCATTTGATGAAGAATATCTCGACCATTTGTATGAAGGAGCATAACTATGAGCAAAGCCTGTTCTTTCTTAAGAAAGCCCTGCCATTAGCGGATAAAACAAATTTGCTGTACGATAAAATTGAGACCTTAGTGTACTATGAGGTCACGCTGCTCTGTCTGAAGCACAAAGAGAGTTCGGCTGAATTAATGAGCTATCTGAACATTCTCCGGCAGCTTGAGTTTATGGACAGCTATGAAGCATTGCAGCAGGTGTGCCGGAGGCATCTGCCGGATGTTGTTCACTAAAGATCTGAGCCATATCCCACAAAAAACAGGCGCCGCCCATAACCGGGAGGCACCTGTTTTTGTTTGTTTTTTACTTACAGAGTGGATTAATAGAAGAGCGTAAAAGTAAAATCTCATTAATCCATATATTGCTCATCTGGCTCATGCAAAGCTGCAGCCAAGATTTTCTCTGCGACGAATTCAGGAGTATCAGAAGAATTGGGAGAACCCGGTACGTGTTGCTGGCGAACGCCCAGAGCATTTTTACCAAAATTCGTTGTGGTTGAGCGCGGATAGACAGTAATTACCCGGATATGCTCTGACGCTAATTCAACTCGTGCTGTATCGGAAAGCATGTTCAAAGCAGCTTTGGTAGCTGCATAGGCTGCTATTCCAGCAATTTGCATCTTGGAGACCACCGAACTCACATTAATAATCAGTCCTCCCCTTTGCTCACGCATGATAGGGATTATAGCTTGCATAGCTGCTAAGGGTCCAATCACATTGAGGTCAAGGATCTTGCGGAAGTCATCAGGATTTAGGTCAGCGATCGTCCCAACAGCTGCTTGTCCTACGTTATTGATGAGCACATCCAGGCGACCAAAGTGACGCACCGTCTCCTCAATGACTCGTTGAACTTGCAACGGATCGCTCAAGTCAGCAGGCAGAGCGACAGCATCACTTCCCTGGCTCTTCAATTCCTCGGCGAGATGATTGAGTGCATCGGCAGAGCGAGCTACTAATGCTATTTTAGCACCAGCAGAAGCAAAGCGGCGTACTGTGGCTAAGCCGATACCCGCGGATGCTCCAGTAATAAGAACGACCTTGTCATGAATCTCCATAATAAATGTTCCTTTCTTTGAGAAGGTTGGAGCTCCAAGATTCTGAAGCATTGTTCCTCTCAAATTTAACTGTTTGGCACTTGAAACGGAAGTTCAAATAGGTTAGCATGGCATTAACTAAAAGTTAATGCGATGAAGGAGTTCTTTAAATGAATGAACAATTGCATACGTTTATTCAGGTGGCTGAGTCGGGTAGTTTTTCCAAGGCAGCTGAAAAACTATTTGTATCTCCAACCGCTGTAATGAAGCAAATTAATTTGTTGGAAAAGCATATTGGAGTGCCTCTTTTGATTCGCACAAACCAAGGTGTTGAACTCACTGAGGCAGGAAAATCCTTTAACAAGGATGCAGCAATTTTTTTGCAACATTTTCAAGAAGCCGTGCTACGTATACGTCAAGGTAGACAGGGAAGCCAGCATGTTATTCGTGTGGGCACCTCTATACTTAATCCCTGTAAGGTTTTGCTGGATTTGTGGAATGAAATCAGCGACCCATATCCGCAGTTTAAGATTAAAATCGTCCATTTTGAGGATGATGCTTATACTCTCCCAGCCACTTATCGTACCCTTGGTAAAAACTTTGATTTCATCGTAGGGCCATACCTTACAGAAGACTGGGAGGATGATCTCCAATTGCTTGAGCTGGGAAGTTACCGTTTTTGCTTTGCTGTGTCTCGCAACCATCGGCTGGCCTCTAAAAAAACACTGTCGGTCAAAGATTTGTATGGAGAGAAGTTGGCAGTGGTGAGAGGTGGGAAAAGTGCAGTAATTGATGGGATTCGTGATTTTTTGATAGTGAACCATCCTAAAATCAAAATTAAAGATGTTCCGCGCTTTTATGATATTGATGTATTCAATCGTTGCGAGCAAAGTGATACTGTCCTACTAACATTGGATGCATGGGTAGATATTCATCCGTCCTTAGTGACCCTCCCTAGCGATTTGGATTTCACAATGCCCTATGGGTTGCTATATCCCTTAAATCCATCCGAGGATGTCAAATCGTTTTTAGAAATAATCATAAAAGAAATGAAATCTAAGAGAAGGAGATAACCAAGGGTCTAAGATAAATACGATATACCAGTCAGTGACTCCGATATGTCCCATAGCTGTTGGGTCATATTCGGGTCATATTTTTTTAGCACAGAGGTATCGATTTTGGGATAACCTTTGTTTCCGCCTTTTCCATCTGGGCCGATATATTCTCCGCCACTCAGCGTTGGTTTAGTTGCAGCATATAGAGTGGGTAAAGCTCCCATTTCCGCTGATTGTGGGGCTAAGAGTATCTTTACAATTTTCATTAGGGGACCGGTTTGTTTGCCAGATCCAAGCGAGAATAGATTGGTATTTGCTCTACCAGGGTGACTGCCCAAACTGGTCGTATTTGAACGGCTTGCTTTCAGTCGAACATTTAGCTCTTGCGCAAATAATAAATTGGCCAGCTTGCTCTGACCATAGAATTTCACCCTGTTGTAGCCTTTGCTGCCATCCAGATTATCAAAATCAATTTCGGCTCCATTGATTACAGTGCTGCTTAGAGTAACAACACGCGAAGAAGGGACATTACTCATCATCGGCAACATAAGTCCTGTAAGTGCGAAATGACCGAGATGATTACTGCCGAACTGGAGTTCAAAGCCGTCCTTGGTCTTCTGGAACGGTGGGGTCATGACGCCAGCGTTGTTGATCAACAACGTGAGTGAATCATAAGTTTGCTGATACTCTTGGGCAAATTTGCGGACGCTGGCAAGATCGCTGAGGTCCAGCTTCATCAGTTTTAGCACAGCGTTGGGATACTCCTGCTTAAGCTGCCTGGCGACCTCTGCTCCTTTATCCAAATTCCGGATTGCAAACACCACCTCCGCACCTTTTGCTGCAAAAGCCCTCGCGGTTTCATACCCGATTCCACTGCTCGCACCTGTAATCACAACCTTTGTTCCCCGCTGATTAGGCATTTGTGCTGTTGTCCAGTTGTTTCCCATAAATAACTTAATTCAATCGCTAATAAACGCATTTTTGTTTAATATATAACAACTGGAATATAAGTGTTCATTATTTGGAGAGGGAATTTGTTGGATAGTTCATTGCGGGGCGGTATAAATAGCTGGAATATTAAGCAATCTAATACTGTAGTATACATGATGCATTTCCAGAGGAGGTTACCCGAGATGAGCCGGCAGAAGCGTAGAAAAGAAGCTGCATGGAAGTCCCGTAAGCAGGATCAACATCCCCATGGTGAAATCAAGTCGCTGAAAAAGCTTTCCAGCGAGTACGGTGCGGAACATACTACGTCTTAACCTAGCTTAAAGCGAAAAGGCTGCCGAATTTATTCGGCAGCCTTTTTGGGATATACAAGATATGTAGCGAACCCTACGAATAACAAACAATCGAACTTAGCGCCTAGCAATGTTCTAAGTCATCAGTTCGATTCCCCACATCTTAGCTAGCTCCTAGACCAAGAATTAAGGAATCCATACAAACTTGGGTAATATGTTCTATTCCGTTGATTTGCATAGTAACAGGCTTCAGTTGGTTCTCAATAATTAATATGGCTGTGCCATGCATCATGGACCAAATAGCGCAGGTTAGCTCATTGCTGTCACTTTTTTTAATATTACCCTTCTCTTGTCCGATGATTACGACGGTTTCGATCATGTTAAACAGCTTTTTGGAAATGTCATAGAGAGAGGGATAGGCTTCACGCTCAATGGTTAAGCCACTGAACATTTCTCTGACAAGTGATGGATTTGTGATCGCGAATTGAACATAGGCATGTCCCATACCTCTTAATTGTTCATGAGCACTATTGGCCTTCATGGAGATAGCTTGTTCCATTTCTATCGCTAGTAGGTTAAAGCCTTCTTCACTGATTGCCGCAATTAAGGCCTTTTTATCCGCAAAATGCCGATACGGGGCGGCATGGCTTACTCCCGCTATACGAGCTACTTTGCGTAAATCTAAACTGGATGCACCGCTCTCGGAGATTAGTTCTATCCCTACATGAATCAGTGTTTTGCGAAGATCGCCGTGATGATAGTTTTTTTTATTTGGTGTATCCATAAGAAGACCGCCCTTATAATTTGTTGAACACATGTTGACACTGTCTACATAATAGGAGTATGATGTTTACAATGTAATCATACAACAGGTGAAGGCGATATAGCAATTTGGAAATCTAACTAAAAACTGAAGGAGGAATAAAGAAATGCCTAAGAAGCTTTATGAAAATTTAGACGGCGTAGCATTGAATAACTCTATAAAGCGGCTGCAGCAATGGCGTAAGGAGCGGAGAACCAAGCAGAAAGATCTTTCTTATATTATTCCTCAAATGGATCATCTAGATATTGAAGGTATATTGAGTCAAAATTCAATGACTTGGATAGGGCATGCTACTTTTTTATTGAGATATTGTGGGTTAACCCTTGTAACAGATCCCGTTTGGGCGAAGAGTATGGCTTTTAAGAAACGGCTTGCCGAACCAGGTATTCCGATAGAGTTGATGCCTTCGGTAGATGTTGTACTAATCTCACATGGACATTATGATCATTTGGATTTCCCGTCGCTAAGAGCTCTTAAGGGAGATCCGCTGATTATCGTACCAGAAGGACTCAAAGCGAAGCTTCTACGCAAAGGCTTTCGAAAGGTTGAGGAGCTATCCTGGTGGCAGAGTATAACCGTCGCAGGCGTTCAGATCGATTTTGTACCGACACAGCATTGGACGAGACGTACGCTACGGGATACCAATCGCTCTCATTGGGGTGGATGGGTCATACAAGAGGAAAAAGGAAGTGCGCCTTCTATCTATTTTGCCGGAGATAGTGGCTACTTTCGCGGATTCAAAGAGATCGGCCAGCGTTACAATCCGGATTATGTATTGATGCCAATTGGGGCCTACGAGCCAGAGTGGTTTATGTCTAAACAGCATGTAACACCAGAAGAAGCAATCCAAGCGTTCTTAGACTCAGGAGGTAAGCATTTTATTCCCATGCATTACGGGGCATTTTTCCTAGCGGATGATACACCGAAGGAAGCGTTAGATAGGCTATATGCCGAATGGGAGCGACGGCAATTGGATACGGCTGCATTAAATATTCTAATCCATGGGGAGATGTTGAGGGTTGAAAATGGTAAATGAAGCAACTTCAAACACCAAGACTTTTATAATAACAGGCGGAAATACGGGATTAGGTTATAAATGTGCTGAAAATATTGCGAAAGATAATAAAAACAATCAAATTGTCATAGCTTGCCGCAACGCAACGAAAGCACAAGAAGCAGTGAATTCGCTGATTAAAGAAACGGGTAATGACAACATCATATCGTTAGAGCTTGATCTTTCCTCCTTAGAATCGGTTAGAGATTTTGTGAGTCATTTTATGGATGCTAAATTGCCCCCTTTATATGCGATTGTATGTAATGCAGGAATTCAGGTCGTTAACAAAGCACAATATACAAAGGATGGATTCGAGCTAACGTTTGGGGTAAACCATTTGGGTCACTTTTTACTAGTGAATATGCTGCTTGAAAATATAGCGGATACAGGAAGAATCGTTTTTGTTAGTAGTGGGACACATGATCCGTTACAAAAAACTGGAATGCCTGAACCCAAGTATGAAAATGCGAGATTACTGGCCTATCCTAAAGGAATAGACTCAAATGAAGAAATAGGCTCAATAGGAAGACGCAACTATACGAATTCGAAATTATGTAATATTTATTGTACTTATGAATTAGCAGAAAGAATAACACAACAAATGAATAAAAACATTACCGTAAACGCCTTTGACCCCGGGTTGATGCCTGGAACAGGGCTTGCTCGAAGTTACTCTCCTCTCTTGAGATTTGTCTCGAAATATATTCTATCCCTGTTAATTTTGGTTCATCCCAATGTGAATACGATTGGCAAATCAGGCAAAGCCTTAGCATCTCTAGTTACTAAACCTGAATTGGATACAACGACAGGGAAATATTTTGAAGGTACAAAGGAAATCCAATCTTCAGTGCTTTCCTATAGCAAGGAGAATAGAGAGGATTTATGGAGAACTAGTGTGGAACTAACAGCGTTTAATCAATAGAACACTGTGGCATAGGCGTGATTATATTGCCAAATCAAAACTTTTGACCCGTATAAAGGACACTAAGCGAAAAGTGAACTTATTACGGGTTATTTGTGTGATCGTATCCACTATTCGGCAGATGACGAATGGATGGAGGAATCGTTCCTTCTTGTTCTCAGTTTTTGGGGAGCAAATGGTACAGTCCCTTCTATTAACATTGCATATAGATATATAGAATTCAACAGAACAATGGAAGTGTGTTTGTTGAGATTTAACTAAAGGGGGAATCTATATGGCTACGTTATCAACCGGACCGATTGAAAAATAGTCCTGTTAGTGGTGTCAGACCTACACAGCAGGTGACTATTAAAATGGATAATCGGGATCCTGTCAATTCATCGACTGTACTAGTAGAGGGGTATGCATTAAACGGTTCAAGGTCCTTATATGTACAGGCATTATTCGCGCTCGCTCCGAATCAAGTCATTACGCAGAGGTATTTTGCTAACGTAAACGGGTTTGAATTTGTTTTTACTACGGGAGGTACGGGTGCTGATCTGACGGAAGTCTCCGTATGGGGGAAAAATTCCGCTGGACAATTAGTCACAGCCCATCGACTTGTAACCGCTGAATTGTTAGGGGCAGGTGGAGGGGGGACTGAAAGTTTTGTATGGGGAGAAACGACTTTTTGGGCGGATTCAAGTGCTCCAGGTCCGGGCACAGGAATACCATTTGATCCGTTCAGCTCTCTACAGGCGGCTGTAGATGCTGCTGTTAACAGCCCTTTGGCCGTTGCCATTGGTATGCGAGCACGCTGCCGTATTCTTATCGCGGCCAATTCAATTTTTGATGAGAATGTTGTTATTCCTCCTGCCAGACATGTACAATTGCTTGGACTGGGACCTTGGGTGCTTGGAAACTCCGATCTGGCTAATTTCGCATCCTCCACTCCACGAAATATTACCATCCAAACCAGTCAGGCTGCGGAGGATGTCTACCTTGTGCAGGGTCCTGCTTTTGATGCGCGACCTGTTACTGTAATCGGTACCTTTGATGACGGGACTTCGGTAAGTGCACATACAAACTACACAGACGGAGCCATTATCAGTGGTGATGTTACTTTCCAGAACGTTGCTGTTGGAGACCCGTTTACAACTATCGAATTTCAGCTGCTGAATGCTCGGGTCGTGGGGAATATCGTACAGTCCGGACATATGGGCAATCTCAACACCTATTTATACTACAGCCGGATCAATACTATGGTTCATAACGGGCTGAATATTCAGCGTATGGTGGATAGCCAATCCGATGGGCTTGTAAATGTGCGTGGGTATTCACATATCACCAATACACTTATAAGTGGTAATGTCACGGTAACACTTGCCTTATCGGATGTACCTCCAACGGGTATCTTTAGCAGCCAGTTTGGTGCAATTACTTGGACTGGGCCACTTACGCTGGATACGGCATCCAATTTCTATTTTGTAAACAGCGGTTCTACCTTGGTCGGTACTAAAACCATTCTATTTAGTCTGGCCTAAGAGCAATGATGCCTAAGGAGAAGCCGAGTCTCTATGCTGAGATGAAAATCTAAGGTAGTACAGCTCTTCAATGAGAGTCGGCTTCCCATAAGCTTTACAGCATCAGTCTTTAGTTGCTTTAATAACGGCGGAGATGATGTAGTTGTCTATATTAGCACCGGGAACCCAGTCTTTGATAAAAGCTTTGGACTCATCTTTAGGCTCGATAGAGATGTCTGAGAAACCGCTTTGCTGAAGCATGGCCTCTAGTTCGCTGATGGAGGATGCACCCGAGATGCAGCCTGAGTATAACTCATTCAGATCATTTTTAATTTCCGGCGGCAATTCAGCGGTAGTTACGATGTCGGAAATAGCAAGACGACCCCCTGGCTGAAGTACCCGGAAGGCTTCATGGAAGACCTGCTGTTTATCAGGGGAGAGGTTAATCACACAGTTGGAGATAATGGCGTTCACTGTATGGTCGGCAACAGGGAGGTGTTCGATCTCGCCCAACCGGAACTCTGTATTGCTAAAATTTCCTTTGATGGCATTATCACGCGCACGACTGACCATTTCAGGTGTCATATCAATCCCCAGGACATGACCGTCTGCACCGACCTGGCGGGAGGCTAGAAAGCAATCAAAACCGCCGCCACTGCCTAAATCCAGCACGGTCTCACCGGCCTGCATATCAGCGATAGCACCTGGATTGCCACAGCCTAACCCCAAATTGGCCCCCTCGGGAACCGCCTGCAGCTCATCAGCAGAGTAACCCAGCTTAGTAGAGATGGTATTGAAATCTGTGGGAGTACTGCAGCAACTTCCGGAAACGTCAGGGCTGTCTGCATTGTCTGTAAAACAGCGGGATGAGTTGGGTTCCACAGTTTGCACGGCGATTTGTTGATACCGGCTGCGAACCTTTTGCCGGATTTGGTCATTCGTAAGCTTGTTCATACATAATCACTCCTTCATAATGTTGGTTATATTTGCACTTTGCAACTATATGACAAGGGGAATCACCCGGTGATGGGTGCACAACATCTGCTTGATTTCCCCATAGCATCATTGAAAATCTGTACGGAACGCAATACGGTTTCTTTCTCGAACTCGCTCATATACGAGAATACTTCATTCAGGTAATCATTCATCTGCTGATCAATGGTTGTAGCTACGAATTTGCCCTGAACGGTTAGAGAGAGCGTGAATACTCTGCGATCACTGGGGTCAGCTGTTTTTTTGACCAGGTCCATTTTCATTAAGGATTGTACTTGCCGGCTGAAGGTTGTAATATCGATCCCCAAGGTTTCGGCAACCTGCTGCATGGAAGGATTATGCCGTCGATCAATCTCATATAGCAGATGACTTTGCGCTAAGGAAATGTCGCAGCCGCCTACGCTGCAGCAGTTCTTATTAAGCAGGCCGAAGCGCCGGGTCATGATTTGAAACAACTCGCGTGTGTTTTCCATTTTGTGTCACCTCATATTTTAGTTATAGCTTAAATTATTGCAAAGTGCAATAAATATTTAGCTTATTGGTTTTGGTGACGATGCCAGTGGAAGGAGAACCAGGCATGAACCTATTGATCCGCCAAACTCCACAATCGTCTGATTCTGAGCAATGCAATCAAGTGACAATAATCATTTATTGTCACTTGATTGCTGTCACTATCTAATATATACTCAAATCACAAGTGAAAGATTTACGCTGCAGCCCATGGATTTGAACTTAAGGCTCAGGGTCGTAAATTCGAGGAGGAATAAACATATGGATAACAAATTAGCAGGTAAAGTAGCTTTGGTAACAGGTGCGTCGAGAGGGATGGGACGGAAGATTGCCGAGGAGTTGGCTCACCATGGAGCGAAGGTCATCGTTAATTATGCGAGCAATCCGGGTTTGGCAGAAGACGTGGTGAACGGAATTAAGCGGAACGGGGGAGATGCATTAGCAATTCAAGCAGACATTAGCAAAGTGGCAGATCTGGAAGCATTGTTCCAAAAAACGCTGGATGCCCATGGGCAGGTTGATATTCTCGTCAATAATGCCGGCATTATGATTACGAAACCCATTCTGGATATGACCGAGGATGATTTCGACAGACAGTTTGCGATCAATGTGAAGGGGACCTTCTTTAGCTGCCAGCTGGCGGCTAAGCATATGAATGAGAACGGCCGTATTATCAATTTCTCAACCTCAGTTACTGGTCAAATGTTCCCTACGTACAGTGTCTATGCAGGAACCAAAGGAGCAGTGGAACAGATTACCCGCCAGTTGGCCAAAGAGTTTGGACCGAAAGGGATCACGATTAATACCGTCTCTCCTGGACCTGTTAATACTGAGCTGTTCACGGTTGGAAAGACAGCAGAACAGATCACAAGTGTCGGGAATATGAACGCCTTCGGACGTTTGGGTGAACCTGAAGATATTGCAAATGTTGTCCTATTCTTGGCTAGTTCTGAATCACAGTGGGTTACGGGTCAGACGATTCGTGTCAACGGTGGATTTGTTTAAGAGTAAGGCAATAAGAGATAATAGTACGTTTGCTAAACCCCAAAACAGCCTTTTCCTCAGCAACAGTGGGGAGGCTGTTTTGGGGTTTGCTATAGAATTTATATAGACAAATCATATATAACCGAGTAGTATAGGTGGATATTCAATTCAATAGGTTGGTGACTAAATTGTTTAGTGAATGGTATGTTTGAGTTATCTTATGTAACATAAAAACTCTCGGATTTAATTAATTTTAAATTTGCGTTATGTATATTGACATACACTCAGATGCACCGTATAGTTACCCTATTAAATCTATTTTTTTTGACATCTTTAAAGGTCTAAGGTATGAACCATATAACATTAAATGGTATTGAAATGGAGTGTGAATAAATGCAACTTCAGTTTCCATTGCAGTTTGAGAAAGTGAATTCCAAAAAGGTGAGCGATTTTATTCTGGAGCAGTTAGAGGAGGCTATTATACTCAAAGAGCTTCTATCTGAGGAACAGCTGCCTACAGAACGCGAACTGGCCACGATATTTAATGCCAGTCGATTAGCCGTGAGGGAGGCCTTGGGGCAGTTGGAAGCCAAGAGACTCATTGAAAAGAGAGTTGGAGCCAAAGGAGGAACCTTTGTCCTTCCGGTGACGATGAACTCTCATCGCCGAACGCGTAAGGAAATTGAGCGTGATTGGGAGAATATGCTTAAAGTATTCGAATTCAGAATGTTGATTGAACCGGAAGCGGCCTTGCTGGCAGCGCAGCGTATCACTACCGAAGAACTGGATCAATTAGAGAGTTATTTAACATTGAGCAAGGCGGAGGATTGTCCCCGGGAGCTGTTTCGTTCACTCGATGTGAAATTTCACCTGACCATTGCCAAAGCATCGAATAACCTTCATTTCGAAAAAGCAGTACGGCGGATTCGCACGCAAATTAACCCTGCACTTGATCTAATGCCATATAACCACTCCATACGATTAGTAAATAACGAGAAACACACCACTCTTTTTGAAGCCATTAAGTCTCGTGATCATGAATTATCCCGAAAAATTATGAAAGAACACATTGAGAAATCGGCAGATGCGATTTATGCAAAGGTATTCGCCGAAGAATAGGGAGGTCGGGCACTGTGTCATTTCAACATATTCTGGATTTATCGGACAAACTTAAGGAACAGCTTGTTGAATGGCGACGGGATTTCCACCAGCATCCAGAGATTGGTTATCAAGAGATACGCACTTCAGCTATTGTTGCTAAGCACTTAAGAAGTCTAGGATTGGAAGTAACCACTAATGTAGGCGGAACTGGGGTGGTTGGTCTACTCCGCGGAGAACAAGAAGGTCCAACTGTGGGCTTAAGAGCGGATATGGACGCATTGCCTATTCAGGACGATAAAGAAGTCTCCTACCGTTCCATGAACTCAGGCTTAGCCCATTTATGCGGACATGATGCGCATACGACAATGTTGATGGGGGCTGCTGAACTACTATGTAGTCTGGGGAGACCGCCACAGGGAAATATTAAATTTATATTTCAACCGGCGGAAGAAGGGTTTGCTGGAGCTAAAGCGATGATGGAGGATGGGGTATTGGATAATCCCGAAGTCGAAGCCATTGTCGGACTTCATGTTTATCCCGGCATGTCCACAGGAACTATAGGGATCGCCAAAGGAGTTGCCTTTGCTTCAGTCGATAGTATGGAGATTCATATTATCGGTAAGGGCGGCCATGCGGCCCGTCCACATGAAGGTGTTGATGCAATTGCCGTTTCAGCTCAAGTGATCACAGCTTTGCAGAATATCGCAAGTCGAATGATTGACCCGTTGGAGACAGTTGTCATTACGATCGGCACGATCGAGGGCGGAGTGATGGGGGCAGCCCTTGCTCCGAGTGTGAAGATGGTGGGGACAATTCGTACGTTATCCCCTGCGGTTCGGGATCAGATGCCTATACTGATCGAACGTGTGATCCGCGGAGTTACAGAGTCATTTGGTGCTGGTTATGAGCTCAATTATATCAAATCCTATCCGGCTGTTTGGAATAATGAAACCATGGTGGACAAGGTTACGGAAGCCAGCGAGCGGTTGTTCGGCTCCAAATGCTGGGATTATATCAAGCCCTCCACAGGTGGAGAAGACTTTGCCTTCTATGCAGAAGCCATTCCAGGAGCGTTTTTCCGCATAGGTACAGGTAATGACGAAGCAAGAACCCGCTATCCGTTGCATCATTCCCATTTTGACTTAGATGAGAATGCTTTGCCTTTCGGAGTTGCTATCCTATCCGCTGTTGCGCTGCATTACTTATCCAGTTCCATTCTTTCATCATAAAACAACTACGAGGAGATGATGTTATGCGTAAATGGCATTTGAAAGGTTTGACGGCGGTATTGGTAATGATGTTGTTAATTACAGCTTGTGGAACGAAGGAGAATAATACGGCGGCGGTTAATGAACCGGTGGAAGAGACCCCTACGGAAGCAAAGGTACTGACCATCGCTAATCCTGCGGATATCCAGAGCTTTGACTTTCAGAACAATAATACGACGATTAGTGAATCTGTTCTTGTGAATATGTATGATTATCTCTTGCGTAATGATGCTGATATGAATAAGGTACCGGTGCTGGCTAAGTCCTGGAAGCAGGTGGATGAGACCACTTGGCGCTTCCTGCTGCGTGATGATGTGAAATTCCACAACGGTGATGCCTTTACTGCAGCTGATGTGAAATTTACACTCGAAAGACTTTCGACCGACACTTCACTTAAACAGAACTCTCTATATAAACAGATTAAGGCCGTTAACGTTATTGATGATTATACAGTTGATATTGTAACGGACGGACCGGACCCGATCCTCTTGAACCGTTTGTCGCGGATGGGCTCCGGCATGCTGCCTTCCAAGTATATTGAAGCAGAAGGAATAGAAGGCTTCCTGGCCGCACCGGTAGGCACTGGACCTTATAAATTCGAGAAATGGACTAAGGATGACCGTGTAGAGCTAATACGCAACGATGATTATTTTGGAGGTGCGCCAAAATGGGACAAGTTGGTCTTCAGAGCCATTCCCGAAGCGTCTACGCGCGTGTCCGAATTGCTCACTGGTGGTGTTGATATCATAGCTGATGTTCCATCTACTGATGTGGAGCGGATCGAAACCGCTGATACTACGTCTATTGTTAAGACACCGGTCCAAAGAGTGCTGCAGCTGGTCCTTCGCAGTACAGAAGGTGCAGTCACGGCTGATCCTAAAGTGCGAGAAGCTATTGATCTGGCGATTGATAAACAGGCTATTGTAGACAGCATTGCCGGCGGGTCGGGAATTGTGACGCGTACCTCGGTAACCCCTGGTAACTTCGGTGCTGATCCAAGTCTTTATAAGCAGACTCTCTATGACCAGGATCTTGCTAAGACACTGTTAACAGAAGCGGGTTATGCGCAAGGTGAGGCCGTATTGTCGCTATCGGTTCAGTCACAGTATAAGGAATATGCAGAAGTAGTATCTGCGATGCTGACACAGGTCGGCTTTACGGTGAATCTGGATATTCTAGAAGCAAGTGCATTCAGCGAGAAAATGAGCTCCAAAACATTTGGTGAGATGTTTATGATCGGGATAGGCAACTCCTTGAATGATGCCTCCAACAACTATAACCGCTTCTTGCTGGAAAGAGCGGCAGGCGAAACGGATTATAACAATCCAGAAGTTGAAACCCTGCTGCAGGCTGCGCTGGTGAACATGGACCCTGAAGAACGGACTACGCAATACCAACAGGTGCAGCAGATACTAGCTGAGGAACGTCCGGCAGTCTATCTCTTCCAGGTTGAGGCAGTCTATGGAGTCGGAGCTAAAGTAGAGTTTGCACCCGGTAAAGATGAAATGTTCTATGCGGAACAAATTAATCCTAAATAATGCAGGATGATCCACAGGGGAGGACGCAGCATGAGGTTCTCCCCTAACTATTAAGTCAGATAAACGGGGGAGGCAAAGTTTTGGGGAAGTACATGATGAAATCCCTTCTTCAGATGATTCCCGTATTGTTCTTTATCTCATTAATTGTTTTTATCCTAGTTCGTGTGACAGGTGATCCGGTAGCCTTGATGCTTCCAGAAACGGCGACTGAGGATGACCGTCAGGTTCTTACTGTAGCGTTAGGTCTGGACAAACCGCTGTATACACAATATGCCATATTTATTACAAGTGCGATCCAAGGGGATTTCGGAAATTCCTTTCATTACGGTCAGTCCGCATTGCCATTAGTGCTGGAAAGACTTCCGGCTAGCTTTGAGCTTGCGGCTGCGGCCATGGTATTGGCGATTGTTATTGCGGTACCGCTGGGCATCTGGTCTGCAGTGAAAAGAAATACATTTGCAGATTTACTTATCTCAGGAGTATCTGTCATTGGCAAGGCGATGCCGAACTTTTGGATGGGGATCATGCTGATTCTGTTGTTCTCTGTTACGCTCGGTTACTTTCCCGTCTCGGGAAGAGGCGGGATCACTCATCTGGTGCTGCCAGCCGTGACCTTAGCTGTGGGTCTCGCGGCGCAAATGACTCGTTTAATTCGTTCGAACATGCTGGAGATCTTGAATCAGGATTATATCCGCACGGCTAGAAGCAAAGGACTTATAGAACTCATTGTCGTAGGGAAACATGCTTTTCGCAACGGACTTATTCCTGTCGTAACCATTATGAGTTTGCAATTTACCAGTTTAATAGGTGGAACGTTGATTACGGAAACCGTCTTTGCCTGGCCAGGATTGGGTCAGCTGCTTGTGACCTCTGTGAACAATCACGACATGGCTATTGTACAAGCTGCCGTATTCGTCATAGCCATTATCGTTATTCTGGGTAACCTATTGACGGACCTGGTTTACCGCTTTCTCGATCCAAGGATCAAGTATAACTAATGAATAGGGAGGGTGTATGATGGTTCAGAAATCAGAGACCCCGGCCTTGAGCCTTCCCTCTAACGGGCAGGAGATAAACGGACAACAGAACCGGTATCTGCGCTTGCTTAAGCTTCTATTGCGAAGCAAGACAGGAACGGTAGGCGCTGTTCTGGTATTGATCGTCATTCTGGTCGCGATATTCGCACCGCTGCTGGCTACTCATGATCCGGCTGAACTTGATCCGCTGCTACGCTTAAAGCCGCCGATGTGGATGGACGGAGGATCATTGGATTACCTGCTCGGAACTGATAACCTCGGGCGTGACATCTATAGCCGCATTCTCTATGGAGCACAGATTTCGCTAATTGTTGGCATAGGCGCAGTATTAGTTTCAGGGGCAATAGGTGCTGTTCTGGGTTTGATCTCCGGTTATTACGGCAAATGGGTAGATGCGCTCATTATGCGGGTGGCTGATTCATTTCTGGCAATCCCGACCATCTTGCTGATGCTTGTGGTGCTCGCAGTTGTGGGTCCAGGGCTGATGACACTTATCTTTGTCATTGGAATAACCAACTGGGTAACGTATGCCCGAGTAGTCCGTGGAGAGGTATTGAGCTTAAAGGAACGTGACTTTGTCAAAGCTGCGAAGGCAGTGGGCTCCACCAATGGACGTATTCTATTCAAACATATTCTTCCCAATGTTGTATCGTCCTTCATTATTATCTCCGGGATGAATGTGGCAACAACGATTATCTTAGAAGCTTCGCTCAGTTTTCTGGGTCTGGGAATTAAACCTCCTTTAGTTTCTTGGGGCGGAATGCTTAGTGATGGCAGACAATACATGGCTACGAGCTGGTGGGTTGCAACCTTTCCGGGGATTGCCATTACGGTGACGGTGTTAGGTGTTATTTTCTTAGGAGACTGGCTTCGCGATGTGTTAGACCCACGCATGAAGGCAAAAGGCTAATTAAGTATTGGATAGGAGGGGAGCCGAAGATGACCCATTTGCTTGAGGTTCACGGATTAAAAACGTATTTTAAAACGGAAGAGGGCCTGGTGCCGTCGGTTAACGGTGTCAGCTTTACTGTAGAGCGTGGAGAGACCTTGGCTATCGTTGGGGAGTCGGGCAGTGGTAAAAGTGTAACCTCCATGTCCATTATGGGATTGGTATCCTCGCCTGGGAAAATTGTCGGGGGCAAGATTACCTTTGAAGGACAAGATCTGCTCAAGCTTTCTGCCAAAGAAATGCGCAAGCTGCGAGGAAACGACATCTCGATTATTTTTCAGGAACCTATGACTTCACTGAATCCTGTATTTACGATAGGCAATCAGATCGGTGAAGTGTATCGCAAGCACCAAGGGTTAAGCAAGCAGCAAGCCCAGGTGAAAAGCATCGAAATGCTGGAAAAGGTAGGCATAGCCAACGCGATAAAGATCGTGCACAGCTTTCCGCATCAGCTCTCGGGTGGCATGCGCCAGCGGGTGATGATTGCCATGGCTCTGGCCTGTCGGCCAAAGCTGCTGATTGCTGATGAACCGACAACCGCCCTGGATGTAACGATTCAAGCGCAAATCCTCGATTTGATCGAGACGTTAAGTAAGGAAGAGAATACAGGCGTTATCCTCATCACACATGATCTCGGCGTTGTTGCGGAGATGGCGGACCGTGTTGCCGTGATGTATGCAGGTGAGATTGTCGAAGAGGCTTCAGTCTATGAATTGTTTGAGCATCCGGGGCATCCCTATACGATCGGTTTATTGGGCTCACTTCCTAATATGAATGAGCAGCGAGAACGACTGGATTCCATTCCAGGCTCCGTTCCAAATATGCTGTCGATGCCAGAGGGCTGTCCCTTTCATCCAAGATGCGCATACGCAGATCAGGAGTGCACGGTGAGTAAGCCTCAGCTAGTAGAGCGAACCGCAGGACATGCTGTCAGCTGTTTGAAAGCAGAGGAGGTGCGCAAATGAATAGCTCATCACAAGTAAAACCGTTATTGGAAGTGAAGGGTCTGAAGAAATACTATCCGGCCAAAAAAGGTTTTCTAGGACGGGAAATAAGCGTTGTGCGTGCGGTGGATGGACTTGATTTCCAAGTATTTCCGGGTGAAACGCTGGGGATAGTTGGGGAATCGGGTTGCGGAAAATCAACGATGGGGCAATTGGTTACACAGCTTCTGGAGCCCACAGAAGGAGAAATTATTTTTGATGGGCAGAATCTGGCCGCTCTAAGTGCTGGAGCAATGAGACATGTACGGCGTGATCTGCAATTTGTGTTTCAGGACCCCTATTCCTCCTTGAATCCGCGCATGAAGGTATTTGATGTCATTGCGGAGCCCTTGATTGTGCACGGTATTGCCAAAGGTAAAGAGCTTAAACAAGAAGTACATCGACTGCTTGCCACTGTAGGTCTCAGTGAGAACCACGGGGAGCGGTACCCGCATGAATTCAGTGGGGGTCAACGGCAGCGAATCGGTATTGCCCGTGCCTTGGCCTTAAATCCCAAGTTGATTGTTTGTGATGAACCTGTATCTGCCCTGGATGTTTCTATTCAAGCCCAAATCTTGAACCTGCTGAAGGATCTTCAACAGCAGTTTCAGTTAACCTATATTTTTATTGCTCATGGCTTGCCCTCGGTCAAGCATATCAGTGACCGGATTGCTGTAATGTATCTGGGCAGAATTGTTGAAATCGCTGCTCGGGATGCTATTTTTGATCAGCCGGATCATCCCTATACTGAAGCGTTATTATCGTCTGTACCTATTCCAGATCCGAAATTGCGGAAGAAGCGGACTCCGCTGACGGGTGAGCTTCCGAATCCGGCAAATCCTCCGAGCGGCTGTGCTTTTCATCCGCGTTGTCCTTATGCTGTTGAACTATGCCGTGAGAAAGCGCCCGTACTGGAAGAGCATCAAGCCGGTCATTGGTCTGCTTGTCATTTTCCATTACACATGAAGGAGCAACTATATGCAACTAAGTAATTATCTTAAAGAGATGAGCTGGCTGACATTTGTAGAACGGAAAAAACAGACGGACCTAGTTATTATACCTACCGGTGCCATGGAGCCTTATGGTCATCACCTGCCCATGGGGGCGGATACGCTAGTGGCCAGCAAATTGGCTGAGCGAGTGGCTGAACGTGTCCATGCTATGATCGGACCGGTGGTTGAGGCAGGTGACTCTTCGATGCTGGATGAATTTCCGGGTACGATTACGATTACACCGGAGAGCCTTAAGGCTTACCTGAATGATGTGATGAATAGTCTCTTGAAATGGGGCTTTAAAGATTTCCTGTTTATAAATGGACATGCCGGCAATGTGGCAGTTATTAATCAGATTGCCTACACACTTCGGGAGAGAACGGATATCCGTAAAGCGCAGATAGATATTTGGCGGTTTATGAAGACCGTCGATCAGGATGTTCTGGAGTCGGGAGAGCTGGCCCATTCCCATGCTGGAGAAGCCGGAACATCGGTCATGCTGGCACTTTATCCCGAACTGGTGAACATTGACCTGACCAGAAAGGTAGTGCGCAAGTCTCCGGATGCTTTTCCGGAAATCATGAAATACGGCAAGCTTTCGGATAACAGTGAGTGGGGTACGATGGGCAATTCTACGCTGGCTTCTGCGGAAAAAGGGACGATTCTCGTCAACCGTTCTGTAGATCGTATGGTGCAGTTTTTGAATGAAAGCTGGAATATCCCAAGGGTGCAGCCACCGGTTAACGAGTCATCGAAAGAAAGAAATCAGTGATGGGAGGCTATTTAGATGGAACAGCAACACTGGCGCTTTGATACGCTAGCCGTTCATGCCGGACAATCACCGGATAAAGAAACAAGGGCCGTTTCACAGGCGATTGTTCCTGCAGTAGCTTATGCCTTCCCGGATACGGATACAGCAGCAGCGGTAGTTGCAGGACATATTGAAGGAACTTATTACGGCAGATACGGCAATCCGACCACGCGCACCTTGGAACGGAAGATCGCTCAGCTCGAGGGTGGAGAAGAGAGTATTGGACTCAGCAGCGGAATGGCGGCCATTTCGTCGGCCCTGCTGGCTTTCCTGCAAGTGGGTGATCATGTACTGGTTACTAAGGATGTTTATGGAGGGACCTATAACTTTATCACTCAAACAGCGCCGCGCTTTGGGATCTCGTATACCTTTGTCGATTGTACTGATATAGAAGTAGTCTCCGCAGCTATTCAGGTCAATACGAAAGCAATATTCGTAGAGACGCCGTCGAATCCACTGCTTACGGTATTGGATTTGCGGGCACTTGCGGATATAGCGAAAGCTAGGCAGCTTCCACTCATCGTGGACAGCACCTTTATGACACCTTGCTTGCAGAGGCCGCTGGAGCTTGGCGCGGATGTGGTTGTCCACAGTGCAACCAAATATATCAATGGGCATGGGGACGTTCTGGCCGGTTTTGTCGTAGGACGTAAATCCGTGATTGAGTTCATCCGCAAACGAATTGCCGGTGATCTCGGACAAAATTTGAACGCTTGGGAATCCTTTCTAATCTTAAGAGGACTCAAGACGATGGGAATCCGGGTGCGGACTCATTGTGAGAATGCGCAGAAGGTTGCTGAATATTTAGACGTTCACCCACAAATTGAGAAAGTGTATTATCCCGGTCTGCTCACTCATCCACAGTATCAATTAGCCAAAGAGCAAATGAGTGGGATGGGTGGGATCGTGTCCTTCGAAGTAAAGGGCGGTTTAGAGGCTGGGAAACGCTTTATGGATCGCTTGAATTTAGCCATGATTTCATTCAGTTTAGGTGACCCTGAAACGCTGGTGCAGCATCCGGCAACGATGACCCATTGCTCTATTCCAGCCGAGGAAAGATTGGCATTTGGCATTACAGACGGATTGATCCGCATATCCGTTGGTTTAGAGGATGCAGCTGATATTATTGCTGATCTGGAACAGGCTCTTGGAAAAACTCAGGGATAAGGGGGATGAAGAAGATGGGGAAAAGACCGATTGAGCCTGAGGTTCTATTAGAATATCAGTGGGTCAGTGACCCTGCTGTTCATCCATTAACTTCAGCAGTAGCGTATATGGTGAAGGAAATAGATCCCGTCAAAAATAATTATCGAACCCATATTCGTGTAGTGTCTATTGAAGGCGAGGATGATACTCCATTGACTGATGGAGACAAAGACAGCTCGCCATTGTGGTCACCAGATGGTAAACAGCTTGCTTTTCTGCGTATTAAAGAGGACGGAAAGCAAGTGTGGACGGTGTCTGCCGATGCGACGCGAATCACACAGCTAACCTATGCTAAACGTAGTGTGGGGAATTTCGTCTGGTCTCCGGACGGCAAGATGATATTGTACTCTTCAAAGGTCAGCAATGACATGAATCTGGAGTCACTCTCTTTGGAAGAAGCCAGGAAAGATGAAGGTAGCCGGGGGAAGATGTATAATCGTACCCTTCCGAAGGCCGAAGGGGCTGGCTGGTGGGATGGGATGTATACACATCTCTTCCTGTTATATCTGGAGAGCGGCGCTATTACACAGCTTACCTCTGGGAATTATAATGCGTCACAGCCTGCTTGGTCCCCGGACGGTCAAGAGATTGCCTTTCTGGCTAAAATCATCAGCGATGCTGTGAATGATCCAGACCTTGTTCCCTATAATGATGTATATACGATGAATTTGACGGATATGAAGCTGAAGAAGCGAACGATCTCCACAATAAATATTAATCAGTTTAATTATTCCCCAGATGGGACCTCGTTCGCTATTATTGGAGATGACCGTAAGTACGGTAGTGGCACACAGAATCGCTTATATACCGTTTCGACATCAGGCGGTACGATAGAAGTGTTCCCTGCAGAGATCGATATGCAGATCGGTAATTATATTCTAAACGATGTGAAGTCAGGGATGGCCGCACCGGGGCCTTTATTTGTTCCGAATGGAACGGAAATCTATTCATTGGGTACTTCTCATGGCCAAGTGCATCTTTACCGTTTCGCCAAGAATGTTGCTCCAGAGGCGGTAACTAAAGGAGATATTGATATTTATCAACTTACCACTACAGCAGAGGGTACATTTGTAGTGGGTACGGCGATGGATGCACAGGGACCAGCTGAAATCGTCCGTATCGATACGCAAACGGGGAGAGTGCTTCGGCTAACGAACGGCAACAAGAAGCTAATGGATGACCTCAATCTAAGTGTGCCTGAAGAGCTGTGGGTAGACGTGCCGGACGGATATCCCCTTCAAGGCTGGATTATGAAACCGCCAGGCCTGTCCGTGGGACAGAAGGTTCCGCTAGCTTTGGTTATCCATGGCGGTCCGCATGCCATGTACTCTCCGACTTACAGTCATGAGCTGCAAACGTTGGCAGCGGAAGGTTATGCCGTATTGTTCGCGAATCCGCGAGGGAGCTTCGGCTACGGACAGGATTTCGCGCAAGGATGCCGCGGTGATTTTGGCGGGGGAGACTATGAGGATCTGATGGCAATGGTGGATACGGCGCTTGCTCGTTATGACTACATCGACGATACCCGTCTCGGCGTTATTGGGGGTAGCTACGGAGGATTGATGACCAACTGGATCGTGACCCAGACTAAACGGTTCCGTGCTGCAGTCTCCCAGCGGAGCATATCGAACTGGTTGTCCTTCTACGGACTTAGTGATATTGGCATCTCCTATACCGAAGGAATTGTCGGCGGAAATCCTTGGGATCAACCCGAATTGCTCTGGCAGAGATCCCCGCTTGCTCACGTCAAGAAGGTGGAAGTCCCCATGCTTATTATGCATGGAGAGCAGGATCTTCGTTGTCCGATCGGACAATCCGACGAGTGGTATACTGCGCTAAAGCGATTAGGGAAAAAAGCGCGCCTGATCCGCTATCCAGGCTCCAATCATTCATTTCTGAAGATAGGCAAGCCGTCTTACCGTGTGGAAGCGCTGGAAGAAGTAAACAGCTGGTTTAACGAACATCTCCGTGGAGGTGAATAACATGACAATCCGTATACAATTGCCGCTGCCACTAGCTTTATTATTTGAGAACTTGCGGACCAGTGGTGAGCCGGATGAAGTCGTCATCGCTAGTATTCAGAACAAGGATTTCTCCGCTTTGCTGGACCATATCGCCGAACCTGCGATGGATATCACGGACCGTGCCGAACTGGCTGAGGAGCTACATATCGATTGGAGTCTTGTCGTCCGGAATGGGTATGAGTTTGGATTTCTGCATACCAATGGCTTGAAGAAGCTGCTGCGTTTCCGGTTTCATAGGATAGAGAATCGGGATTACGTGCAAGAGGGCCTGAGCCTTCAGCAGCTTGCCCTGAGTGGGGAAGAGATTGCTACTCTACAGACGCTGATTCATAGACAATGGAATGTGATTGAAAAGGGAACTGTGACAGAGAATGGCAAGGTAAGAGTTACTCTGCAGAATAAGAGTGAAGAGCTTGCTAAGTAAGACTGAAATAACTGAAGCCAGAATCGCTAGTTGCGGTTCTGGTTTTTTGTGTTGGTAGTGAAGTGATTGTTGTTCAGGGGAAAAGAGGTTGATTGTTTGAAATGGATTATTATGGGTATATATAAATGTTGTTTAATATAGTAATGATTTACATATTATTAAAGGGGAGAGCCCTTATCTGGACATGAAGGAGAGTCAAATGATGAAACATATTCAAGCGGACGTTGTTATTATCGGAGGGGGAACTGGCGGCTGTGCGGCGGCACTGGGCGCTGCAAGATCAGGGCAGTCAGTTGTCATGACCGAAGCCTATGACTGGATTGGCGGACAATTGACCAGTCAGGTGGTACCGCCGGATGAGCCCCGGTGGATCGAGCAATTTGGGTGTACGGCAAGCTACCGGACCTATCGAAATGCGGTGCGTCACTATTATCACAGGTTCTTCCCGCTGACGGAGCAGGCTCGTGCCCGTGTCGCCTTTAATCCTGGAAATGCCTGGGTCAGCAGACTGTCCCACGAGCCGCGCACTGCGCTTGCTGTACTCAGGGATATGCTGGCTCCTTATGTGCACAGCGGGCGAGTGCAGATTTGGACCGGATATAAGCCAGTGAAAGCTGAGACCGATGGAGATGATGTCATATCCGTGACCATATGCGGTCGTGAAGGGGATCATCTGGTTTTGACAGGCCGATACTTTCTCGATGCGACAGAAGAGGGAGATTTGCTGCCACTGGCAGGCGTGGAATATGTGACCGGTGCAGAGTCAGCCACCGAGACAGGAGAGGCTCATGCGCTCGCAGGTCAGGCAGACTCCAAAGATATCCAGGCGTTTACGCATTGTCTGGCGCTCGACTATGCCGAAGGGGAAGATTACACGATCGCCAAACCGCAGGAATATGAGTTCTGGAAGAACTATCAGGCCAATTTCTGGCCGGCTCCGCAGCTCAGTTGGACGGTTCCTTCACCGGCAACGCTGGCACCTATCACTTATGTACTTATGCCGGGAGAAGGAGCAAATCCCCTGTTCACGTATCGCCGACTGGCTGACCGGAGCAACTTTCAGCCGGGAACTTATGAGACGGATATCAGTGTGGTCAACTGGCCACAAAATGACTATTGGCTGGGACCTATTATCGATGTTTCTCCCGAAGAAAGGAACCGACATCTGGAAAGTGCCAAGCAGCTTAGTCTTTCTCTTCTGTATTGGATGCAGAGGGAAGCCCCCCGTGCGGATGGAGGCATCGGTTATCCCGGATTGCGCCCGCGACCTGATGTTACGGGTGCGCCGCATGGCCTGGCCCAGGCCCCTTATATTCGTGAAGGACGCCGTATTCGCGCAGAATTTACGGTATTAGAGCAGCATCTCAGCCCGGTGAATCACCCGGATGGCAAAGCGGAGAAGTTTGCAGATACGGTAGGCATCGGCAGCTACCGGATCGACCTGCATCCCAGCACGGCGCTGCGGACATTTATAGATATCCCCTCGCTGCCGTTCCAGATACCACTGGGCGCACTGATACCTATTAGGGTAAATAACTTAATTCCAGCCGCCAAAAACATTGGCACGACCCACATTACCAATGGCTGCTATCGTCTTCACCCGGTAGAATGGAATATTGGGGAGGCTGCTGGCATGCTGGCAGCCTACTGCATTGAGAACAACGTAAGGCCCCGCGATGTGAGAAATTCACCAGAAATGCTGGTGAGTTTCCAGACCCGCCTGCGCAACAACGGCTTTGAACTGGAATGGCCGTCGATTGGCGCTGTCTGATTATAAAAGAAATCGACTTTTAAACAGTTACCTAAGGTTGGGAATATTGACTTTTACCCCGTTCTTATCTAATATGGATTTAGAGCAATTTGGCGATGGAGTTCGCCATAACCGTCTTTCTAAAGACTAATGACTCCTACCAGTGAGAATGATGCTGGTAGGAGTCTGTTTTGTGTTCATGACTTATACTAATTATAGGAGCTAAATTCGATGAGGAACTGGGAGAGACGATGGATCAAATTCGCTGAGGGGCGAAGTCAGCTGGCGCTGTGGAGCACTTTTGTGAAATGGATTGTATTAGGTGGAATTGTGGGGATATTAAGCGGCACGGCCTCGGCCTTTTTCCTGAAAAGCCTGGATTACGTCAGTGACCTGCGGGTAACTCATTCCTGGCTGCTGTACTTGCTGCCGCTCGGGGGAGCATTAGTCAGTTATTTGTACATGCGCTTCGGGAAAAATAGCTCCAAAGGCAATAACCTCATCCTGGAGCAAATTGGGGAAGGTAACGAAACTATACCTTTACGCATGGCTCCTTTGGTCCTAATAGGAACGCTGATTACACACTTGTTCGGAGGGTCAGCGGGTAGAGAGGGAACGGCTGTGCAAATGGGAGGGAGTCTCGCGGAGTGGTTTGGCCGCTTGATTAGAATCAACCCTATGGACCGTAAAATCTTGTTAATGTGCGGAATAAGCGGCGGTTTCGGCTCTATATTTGGGACCCCGCTCGCCGGAACCCTCTTTGGTCTTGAAGTGATTGCCATCGGTTTAATTAGTCATAAGGCTCTCCTGCCTTGCTTTGTTGCCAGCTTTGTCGGGGATCAGGTCACTACCCGTTTCTGGGGTGTTCATCATATCCATTACCTAGTTGGTGAAGTTCCCGCGATGAGTTTTACGGTTTTGCTTAAGGTCGTAATAGCCTCTATCTTGTTTGGCTTGGTGAGTATTCTATTCAGTGAACTGACGCATTTTCTGAAGCGGACCTTTACAGCCCTGTTTAAGAATCCCATGTTAAAAAGCGCCATAGGCGGCTTTATTATTATCGCCCTAGTATTTATCGTAGGCTCCCGGGACTATCTCGGACTAGGGATTCCGCTGATTCAGGATTCTTTTCAAACCGATGTTTCTCCGTTCGCCTTCCTATGGAAGCTGATCTTTACCTCCTTCACCTTGGGAACCGGTTTTCAAGGCGGAGAGGTTACACCTTTGTTTGCGATTGGGGCCACTTTAGGGAATGCGCTGGCTGGTGTACTGCATGTCTATGGCCCCTTTTTAGCTTCGCTTGGCTTCATTGCCGTATTTTGCGGAGCCACCAATACTCCAATCGCCTGTTTTCTAATGGGAATTGAGCTGTTTGGTTCGACGGGTGCTATTTATATGTTCATTGCCTGCTTGGTCAGTTATTTATTCTCCGGTCATAGCGGAATCTACACGTCACAGCTGATTGGCATATCCAAAAGTCATTTGCTGTCTATTCCTGAAGGCACGACAATTGCTTCTGTTCACAGTCTGCGCAAGAGAAAAGCGGCAGATCAAGAGAAGCAGTGAGGTCGTCCTGGAGTTGAATCATTTGGATGGATGTCCTGGATACTTCACGACAGGCCATTTCACCTTGCGTAACGCATTCATGACCTCGGGTCCCACATGCAGATTACTCTCCACTAATTCAGGTGGCGTCAGCGCCATCCACTGGTTGAGTGAGACATCCTCGAAGCGGTCGCTTTTGAACATTTCAAGGAACCATAAGGTGTCTGTGCCTGTATTCTGAATATAGTGTCCAAAAGCAAAGGGTACATACCCCACATCGCCGGCTCTGTAATTAAAGGTGCGTGCTGCGCCATTTCCGGCGAATACGGTCATACGTCCTTCACCGGTTAGATAATATTGCCATTCATCATTGTTAGGATGCCAGTGCAGCTCCCTCATCGCCCCAGGCTCAATTTCTACCAGAGCGGCAGCGATCGTCTTGGAGATTGGGAAGTTTGAGGAATCTACGATTCTTACACTTCCGCCAGGAGTCTTCAATGGGGGCTGGGCTAACAATTGATGTTTAAAGCTTTGCGGGACCCCGCCATAGGGTGATTGTACCGCTTGACTCTGCAAGGAGCCGGGTACATGATCTTGATAGATGTAGACTTGGGTATTTGGGATGTTATCAAAGGCAGCAGCAGGGACTCCGAAGTTAGCGGATAGCACTTCCTTCGGGGTATGGGCAAACCAATCGGAAATCGATAGTGTGTTGAGATCGGAGAATTTCCCGTCATCGAAGACGAGCAGAAATTCGCAGCCTTCCTCCAGTCCTTGTATAGAATGGGGGATGCCAGGCGGGAAATACCAGAGGTCTCCTGGACTCACATCAGCTATGAAGTTGCGGCCATTCTGATCCATGGCGGTAATGCGGGCTCGGCCTAACAGCATATAGGACCATTCTGCCTGCTGATGCCAATGGAGTTCACGTACTCCGCCAGGGGTAAGGCTCATATTGACGGCGGCAAGGGTCGTAGCGATAGGCAGTTCCCGGACGGTCACTTCGCGTGACCAGCCACCGTGATTCAGCTGCATGTGGGTATCAGAGAATGAAAATTTGAGATTTGGAATTAGGCCGGAATCAGTAACCGGAGGGACGAACATATCCGGGTTCTCCCGATCCCGCATAACATCACGGGGACCTCTGTCTAGTGCACCAGTACCATCGCTTCTAATGGGTTGAGGAATAGAATCCATGGGTTGAGCCTCCTTCTAGATATACTTAATTCTTAATACTTAATAGCAATTAACCCAATGAGAATATATGCGGACTGCTTTTTTTTATGATAAGGGAGCAACATAACAGATACTAACAGATACAAGAGAGAGCGGGTTTAGCGTAAATGACAAGAAATGAACAACAGCGGTACCGCTTCAGTGAAGCGCCGATTTGGGAGCTGCAGCGTACTTATTTTGAAGAACAGGGAATGAAGGCTTGGGAGAATGATCAGGTTCCGCAATATATAACGAGTAATCCCATGATCGCAACGGCCTATGCGGAGATGATCTTCGGATTTCTGCAGGATCGGGCCGGGTTAGGCCATACTTCAGAACCGGTTACGATTCTTGAGCTGGGGGCGGGAGCAGGCCGCTTAGCCTTTCATGTACTCCAGAAACTAGTCGAACTGAGGGATTACGCCGGTATTTCACTGCCTCCTTTCCGATATGTAATGAGTGATTTAGCTTTCAAAAATATCACCAGCTGGCAGCAGAATCCCGGCTTGCATCCTTTTGTGGAGCAAGGGCTGCTGGATTTCGCCCGTTTTGATGCTGTGCATGATACCGAGCTGAAGTTGACAGAAGCTAATATCAGCGTCCGCTCAGGAGAGCTGCAGCAGCCTTTGCTGATTATTGCCAACTATTTCTTTGATAGCATTCCGCAGGAATTAGTCTATATAGATGAAGGGAAAATCTACGAGTGTGAGGTTTCACTGCATTTTCCGAATGATACGGAAGGTG
This sequence comes from Paenibacillus monticola, assembly GCF_009664975.1. Classification (GTDB taxonomy): domain Bacteria; phylum Bacillota; class Bacilli; order Paenibacillales; family Paenibacillaceae; genus Paenibacillus_AQ; species Paenibacillus_AQ monticola. The sequence goes on along the minus strand of NZ_WJXB01000017.1, from coordinate 37,231 downwards.
TGGAGCCAGAGAATAGACTGGAAACAGTCATTCCTGAATACCATTATGTACGGGCAACCGCATACGAAGAGGAAACTTACCCCTATCACGATCTGATGGCGCTGTATCAGGAGAAGCTGGAGGATGCACATATTCTATTCCCTGTCGTGGGACTTACTTGTTTGGAGCGGCTCAGTGGGCTGTCCCAATCGGGTTTCCTGCTGCTCACCGCAGATAAAGGCGATCATCGGCTGGCGAACTGGGAGTTTGCCGAACCGCCCCAGCTTATTCATCACGGAAGCTTCTCACTGACGGCGAACTACCATGCCCTTCAATTTGTTTTTGAGCAAAAGGGTGCTTTGTCTCTATTCACGACACATCACTATAAAGACTTAAATGTCGGCAGTATTCTTATGCTGCAGTCGCCAATGCATTATGCGAATACCCGACTGGCGTACCGCCGGTTTATTGATCGCTTCGGGCCGGATGATTTCTTCAGTATGAAGGAATGGATCGATCAGCATTTCGATAGTATGGGATTACAGCAGATTCTGGCCTTTTGGCGATTAGGTCGCTATGATGCGGAATTATTCATCCAAAGCGCTGAACGTATTTCAGACTTGCTGCAGGATGCCAGTGACGAAGAAATGCTGGATATTCAAAGCGGCATCCACTTGATGTGGAACGGCCACTATGCCATGGAGCAGAGTTACGATTTAGCGCTGGACTGTGGGCTGCTGCTGTTCGAGATGGATAGGTTCGAGGATGCACGGTTATTTCTGGAACGTTCATTGAGTGCTAATGAGGAAGAACCTTTATCAACGGTGCTCTTTAGTCTGGCCATCTGTAACTATGAGCTTGGTGCTGAAGCGGCTGCACTGGAATATACGCATAAAGCCTTAGTCCTCGAACCCGGGCATGAAGAAGCCTTGGAGTTGTTGGCGGCGCTGAACGAGTAATGGATTTGACAACGGACCGCCTTCCACATATTTTCTCCACAAAGGTTCTTTATGATAAAGCTATGATGAAGAACCTTGAGGAGGAAGCTTATGAATTGGTCATGGTTAATAATACTTGTCTGTCCGTTAATGATGATATTTATGATGTTCGGCATGCGCGGATCACATGGGCATGGATCGAAGGGGTCGCATTCCCCCAGTAATGAAGAGTTAGTGAAGCAATTGAATGAATTAAAGATGCAGAATGAAAAAATGAGTAAAGATATCCAGAGTCTCACACCGTAAAGCAGTCAGAGTGACTTGATATTTCAAAAAAAACCGGGCAGATACAGGGATTATTTGGTCATCCCCCTGTCAAGTAGACAGATGAAAAAAGCTATGCAGCCAGCGCGTGCCGATACTCAATCGGTGCGCGCTGTTTGAGTTTGGCCTGAAATCGCTGGTAGTTATAAAAGTAGATATAATCCTCGACGGCTTGATGGATCTCCGCTTCTGATTTACACTGGTGAAGATACAACTTCTCTGTTTTGAGATGCGAAAAGAAGGATTCGATGCATGCGTTATCTAGGCAGGTTGCTTTGCGAGAGTGGCTGCCTTTAACGCCGAACGCCTCTAATCGTGTGTTGTACGCCTGAGACGTATACTGGAAGCCTTGGTCCGAATGGAGTACGGCTTCCGAGACGTCTCTTTTTCGCGTCCACTGCTCCACTGTATCCAGGACTAGTTTCACATCGTTACGGTCGGAAATTTGCCAAGCGACAATCTCATTGTTAAAGAGATCCTGAATCACGGACAGATAATAAAATTGGGTGCCATCTGAGATATACGTAATATCGGTGACGAGCTTCTGTTGAGGGGAAGTGGCATGAAACTTACGCTTCAATCGGTTCGGATACACCACGGATGGAGTATTGCTGGAACGATTTCGTTTCTTTCGGATCACCGATTGGATCGACAATTCTTTCATCATTCGTCCTACCTTTTTATGATTGACGAGGTAACCTGCTTCCCACAGAGCTGTCCGCATTCGGGGGTATCCGAAAAAGGGATGTGCCAGGTGAATGGCTACCATGTGCTCTTTAATTTCATGATCCTGCGTGCGTACTTCGACCCGTCGTGACCGTGTGGCTCGCCACTTGTAATAACTGGCCCTAGGGAGCCCTGCAATGGCTAATAGGCGTGTAACGCCGTGTAGGTCACGCAGCTCCTCGATGATTTGGTAATGGTCCTGTGATCTCAATTTCTCTCCTTTACTAGATTGGGATACCGCTTTTTTAGGTAGTCCACCTGCGCTTTCAAGTAATCCCGCTCTTCTTCAATGCTGGCAAACGTCGTACGGGAGCGTCCTTTTATAGGACTGGATAAGCCCTTACGGGTATCGAACGCTTCCCCCTTTTGGTACTTCCTCACCCACACTTTCAGTTGGGTGCTGTTCCGAATACCCAACATTTCTGCCACTACATTATAGCTGGCGGATCCCTCCAGATACTCCCTGACCGCCGCCATCTTGAAATCCTCCGTATACTGTTGAAATACTTGTCCTTTTCTGGCCATAAAAATATCCCCTCCAAGTTTACTCATTCCTAATGATAACATTAGGTTTTTTACGAGTGTCTACTTGAAGGGGATAATACCAATTCCTGCATTTTGCCCGGTTTTTGGTTATTTACAAGGGTAAGGATATCTGTACAAACTTATGAAATCTAAATGAAAAGATATTTACATTTTTCATTTCTCAGCATATAATTTAAATATAAGTTGCACGAAGGAAACTTTCGTGTGTATAGACAACTTTTTTCGGGCAAGAGGAGGGATTGAAATGATGGAGCAAAGTGTAGTGGAACAAGGCGTAGTAGAACCTAAAATAATAAGAACTCATAGAAATTCAATATCCGCACAAGCTGTTTTAAATGGAGAAATTAAAGGTCTGAAAAGGATTTTTCCTTTCCTGGGCCCAGCCTTCATCGCCGCAGTCGCGTATCTCGATCCCGGTAATTTTGCCACTAATATTACAGCAGGCTCAAAATATGGCTATCTCTTATTGTGGGTAATTGCCGGATCTAATCTAATGGCTGTCCTAATACAATCTTTGTCTGCGAAGCTTGGTATTGCTACTGGCAGGAACTTGCCTGAAGTAGCAAGGGAACGATTTCCGAAGGGCGTATCCTTTTTCTTATGGATTCAAAGTGAACTGGTCATTATCGCCACGGATTTGGCGGAGTTTATAGGAGCGGCATTAGGGCTTTATTTACTGTTTAATATACCCATGCTCCCTGCCGCGTTGATTACGGCTGTTGGGTCCTTTGCCATTCTTGAGCTTCAGCGGCGGGGGTATCGTTCGTTGGAGGCTGGTATTGCAGCGATGGTGCTGATTGTAGTCTTAGCCTTCGCCTTTCAGGTGATTGTGGCTCAGCCGGATATAGGTTCGGTTGCTGCAGGAATATTCACTCCAAGATTTGAAGGTGTAGACAGCATTCTGCTAGCCGCAGGGATTCTAGGCGCTACGGTGATGCCGCATGCGATTTATCTTCATTCCTCTCTGACGCAGCATCGTGTAGTTGGAGTAGATGAAGCGGAGAAGAAGCAGATTTTCAAATTGGAATTCATTGATATTATGATCGCGATGGTTATTGCCGGTGCAGTGAATATGGCTATGGTAATTGTTGCGGCGGCATTGTTCTTCAAAAATGGTCTTGTCGTTGAAGATTTGGACGTTGCTTTTACGCAATTCGGTCATTTGGCCGGTCCAGTCACAGCAATTTCATTCGGGTTAGCGTTATTGATTGCAGGCCTGTCAAGTTCTTCCGTAGGGACTATGGCTGGTGATGTGGTCATGCAAGGGTTTATTAACAAAAGAATTAATCTGTATCTGCGACGTGCGATTACGACTCTTCCACCGTTGGCGATCATCTTCTTCGGTGTGAATCCGACAAAGGCGCTGGTTATGAGTCAGGTCGTTCTATCCTTTGGTATTGCGTTCGCCTTAATTCCCTTGGTTATCTTCACAAGCAACCGTCAACTGATGGGCGGGTTAGTGAATCACCGGATTACAGCGGTTCTTGGCTGGATCGTCTCTGGTTTGGTTGTTTCGTTAAATCTGTTTCTCGTATTTGAAATGCTTACTTAATAAGCAATAAAGAACCCAGCCCCCGAAATACACTCAGGCACATACCTGAAGTAATCCGGGGGGCTGGGCTTTTATTATTATTGTTTTACAATATCCTGTACAGCTTTATCCAGCTTCTCTAACAATTGATCGTGGCTCAACTTGCCACCAAGATATTCCTGCATCGCTGCACCGAAACCTTGAGTTACACCGTCAGGGAACATATCCCAGTTCCAACCGAGTGCAGTCGCCGATTTCTCTTGAACAGCAACTGCGACCTGACCGATATCTTCCGCTTTGGTTTCAATATTGGTCTCAGCTGGAATGAACTTGAACTCCTTGGTCAGGTACTGTTTACCCGTTTCTGAGGTTACCAGCCAGTTCAGAAAGGCTTTGGCTTCTTCAGGATGCTCGGACTTGCTATTGACTACATAGTTGTTAGGCACACCGACCAGGATGGTACCTTCTTTATCGCTGATTGGGAGAGGGAGAATTCCCAAATTGAGCGCCGGATCAATCTTATCAATATCACCCTGCGTCCAGTTGCCCTGCAGCATCATCGCCGCTTTGCCGGAGGCAAAATCAGCAACCTGAGTGGCATAGTCAGTGGTCATTTTGTTATCCTGGGCATTGTCGAAGATCACGTCAACCAAATCCAGCCATTGCTTGAATACTTCATTGCCTTTAATGGTCTCTGTTCCTGCTTTAACATCTTCGATAAACTTCTTCGGATCAGGCTGATTTGCCAAACCTACATTGACAAGGTGAATCCCCATGGACCACCATTCATTGGTCGCTTCAAAAGGGGTAATGCCAGCCGCCTTCAACTTCGCAGCAACTTCCTTAAGCTGTGGCAATGTCTTGGGCTCTTCTGTAATTCCGGCTTTTTCAAATAGGGCCTTGTTGTAAATCAATCCATAGCCTTCGACATTCATCGGCATACCGTACAGCTTGCCGTCCACCGTAGCAGGGGTTTTGGAGGTTGGAATCAGATCCTTGACCCATGCTTCCCCTGATAAATCCGTTGCACGGTCCATATAAGGAACGAGGGCAGTATAGCCACCGTTGTTGAATATTTCGGGTTCTGATCCGGAGGCAATCTCAGCTTTGAGCAGTGCGCCGTAGTCTTCGCCACCGCCGTGTGTTTCCACCTCAACCTTTACGCCAGTTTCCTTCTCGTATTCTTCTGCAAGAGTATTCAATTGCTCCGCAATTTCCACCTTGAATTGAAACATTTTGATCGTAACGTCTTTTGCAGGTGCGGTGGTCGCTTCTGGAGCGGCTGACTCTTTTTGCGTGTTGTTAGCGCTATCATTGACTGCTGAATTGTTATTGCCACCGTTGCCGCATCCTGCGATAATAAGTGTGCAAACGATTGCGAAAGTAAATGCAAGCCTTTTCTTCATAATATAACCTCCCTGGTTTTTTGTTTCTACAACTTGATCGTAATGCAATTGGGAATGAACTTGAACTTAATATTTTGCTTGAAAAAGTGGATATTGTTGCAGCATAGGTAATGTGTTGTTGAACTATCCCTTAACAGACCCAGCGGTTACCCCCTCCACAATGTATCGCTGCAGCGACAGGAAGAAGATGAGAATAGGGGTGATGGCCATAACAAGACCTGGTAGGGCAAGATCCCATTTTTTCGTATATTGCCCAAAGAACTTGGTTACGGCAACTGGAAGTGTGGTCAGGTCCTTATTGCCGCCGATGACAAGTACGGGTAGCAGATAGTCATTCCAAATCCATAAGGTATTCAGGATAACAACCGTCACTACAATCGGCATCAGCAGCGGGAAGACGATCCGGAAGAATACTCCATAGGGATTGGAACCATCGACCCGGGCAGCTTCTTCCAGTTCAAAGGGAACAGTCTTGATAAAACCATGAAACAGAAAGACCGAGAGCGGCATCCCAAAGCCGAGGTAGCAGGCTACGATCCCGTACAACTCTCCACGCAGTTCCAGAATACTGGTTACCCGGACCAACTGCAACATTAAGGACTGGAAGGGAATGATCATCGCCGAGATCAACAACAGAAATACAAAGGAGTTGAAGCGTGAAGGTTTTCTCACAATCCGATAGGCTGCCATGGCACTGAACAGGACAATAAAGATTACGCTAAGTACAGTGATTTGCAGCGAGTTCCAGAAGGCTTGCGGGAAATCGATCGCTTTCCATACATCTGCATAATTACTCCATTTAAAGACCTGAGGGAATGAGGCGGCATCCATCAGGATTTCCTTCAGGCCCTTCACTGAATTTGTTAGTACCAGGTAGAAGGGGGAGAGAAAGATAATCGCTAGCAGAATGGCGGCAATTTCCAGAATGAAGGTGCTAAGACGATATCTGCGGGTCTGCATTATGCCGACACCTCTTTTCGTTTGGTTAACCATACTTGGGTTATAGTGATCACTGATACAGCGAAGAAGAAGAGCAGTGCTTTGGCTGTACCCAGACCGTAACGGTTATTGATGAGCGCTTCCGCATAGATGTTATAGGCAAGCGACTGGGTGGAGGTTCCCGGTCCACCTTTGGTCAGCGAAAGGTTGAGATCGAACATCTTAAAGGCATTTGAGGTCGTCAGGAATAGACAGATCGTAATCGCCGGCATGATCAAAGGTACATAGACGCTTTTGAATAATTGGGGAGCACGGGCGCCGTCAATCTTTGCCGCTTCAATCAGATCCTTGGGAATTCCGGCAAGTGCGGCAATATAAATGACCATCATATAGCCAGCAGTCTGCCAGACAAACACAATGACAAGACCCCAGAATCCAGTGCCTGATGTACCCAGCCAAGGCAGTTGGAAGAAGGAAATGCCCGTGATTTCACCAATAGTGGCGAACCCTTTTGTAAAGATGAATTGCCAAATATACCCTAGCAGAATTCCGCCGATTACATTGGGCATAAAGAAGATGGTGCGAAGCAGTTTTTTGGTCTTCAAGGCCGTCATTAGAATAAAGGCGAGCGAGAGCCCTAGAATGTTGGCAGCTATTACGGATACGACTGTGAAGCGGAGCGTAAAGGACAATGAGGCCCAGAACTTATCATCATTGGTGAAGATACGTTTCCAGTTGGCAGCACCTGTCCAGACGGCTTTGTCCAGATCCAGTCCATTCCAGTCAGTAGAGGAGTAATAGAAGCCGAGAATAAAAGGTGTGACCACAATGGCCAGAAAGAAGATAAGGCAGGGTCCCAGAAATATAATTTGCTGGCCCCAGCCTCTTTGCATGCGCAGAGCTTTTCTCATATGGAATCTCCTTTGTCTGTTTTCTTACAGGTTTACACCTTTATTATAGAAAGGACCGCTTGCCTTCAACACTCAATTTGATGATGATAAAGGTGGATTATATTGCAGCGAAACTTAGCGAATGCTTACGAAGTAGTTTTGCGAAGTAATCCAAGTAGTCTATGCTGACAAAACTTAGCGAATGCTTACGAAGTAGTTTTGCGAAGTAATCCAAGTAGTCTATGCTGACAAAACTTTTAGGAGGGGTAGCATGTTCAGAAACAGCATACGGACCCGGCTCATGGCACTTGTGCTGCTGGCCTCTGTCATTCCGTCGGGGATTTCCGTCACCTTCTCATATCTTTATACCAAGCAGTCCGTAACTGAGCAGTCGGTGAAGCAAAATACGAAGCTGCTGACGCTGGGCGAAACTAATCTCAGTAATTATTTCAGCGGCATGAATCAGCGTGCCATGTCGCTATATAGCGGCATCAATGTCCCTGGCTCTTTTTACACGGCTCTTCTCATCGCCAAGAGTCCAGATAAGGTCCCCGCCGGATCTACAGTGTCGGATAACCGCGCGATCATCTCCACCCAGCTGTACAATATGTTTCTTTCCGATCAGAATACATACCAGATTCACTTGTTTGTTAGGGCTCCCAAACAATCCAATATGCTGCGCGGGGGATTATTTCGGCAGGAAATGAACAACCAATACACAGCGGCAGTCAATCCAAGCGGTACGAACCGACCTTTTGTCGAAGTCACGCATATGGATCATAAGTATGGCGTGAAATCCGGATTTCTAAATCTGAAGTCAGGCACAGTTCCGGTATTCACGGCGCATTTCCCAATCTATCGTACGCCAAGTGATGAGGTACTGGCAGATCTGGCAATTGATTTCCGATTAACAGAGCTGGAGGGCATCGCCAGATCCATGTACAATTCGGATACGGAGCGACTGTATGTGCTGAATGAACAGGGACAAGCCTTGTTTGCCTCCGATCCACAGTGGATCGGTAAAACGTTCGCGTCAGGCTGGAGCAAGCTTCCGGAAGGGAAGGAACTCGGACATTTCACATGGACAAAGGATGGTTTTAAAGGCATTGTAATGTTTAGACATATAGATAATCCCTTATTCAAGGGCAGCATTATTAAACTGGTTCCCTATGAGGATCTATATGGCGATGCCAGAATCATTACCAGAATCAATACCGGAATCGGGATCGTGTTCCTTATTCTAGGAGGCATTATGGCGGTTCTGATCTCGATCGGTTTTACAAGACCGATCAAGAAATTGATCTCTTTTACACAGAAGGTTCAAATCGGGCAGCTGGACGCCTTTGTAGATGTGGAACGGGAGGATGAATTCGGGCTTTTAACCCGTAAAATCACGGGAATGACCCGGACGATCAACAATCTGATCGTTAAGGAATACCGTTTGGAGATCGCTAATAAGACGAATCAGCTCAAGGCGCTGCAAGCTCAGGTCAATCCGCACTTTCTGTATAATGCCCTGCAGTCTATCGGCAGTTCCTCTCTGCGCTATAATGCTCCGCAGGTATATGAGCTCATCTATTCACTTGGCAGCATGATGAGATACTCTATGAACACGGAACGGACGCAGGTTCCGCTGCAGGATGAGATCGAGCATGTGAAGAACTATATGGTTCTGCAAACAGAACGGTTCGGAGAGGATAATCTGCGGCTCGATATCGATATAGAGGAGGTTGTACGGGATATAGTTGTACCCAAAATGATCCTGCAGCCTATCGTGGAGAATATTTTCAAACATGGTTTCGTCGATGGAATCAGTCGCGGGGTTATTTCCATAACCTGCTTCCAAGAGGCTAACCGCCAATTGGTTATTGTTATCCAGGACAACGGTAAAGGGATCACACCTGCACGGCTGGAGGAGATAATAGCAAGCTTGGAAACCAGTGACAAGACAGAACAGGGGGAAATCGGCCTAAGTAACGTATTGGCCAGACTTCGACTGCAAATTAGTGGAGAGGCACAGCTATTACTGCAGGGAGAGGCTGGTAAGGGCGTCGTTGTCACTATGATTATTCCACTGGATGAAGATAATAGAGCATTGTAAAGGAGTGATGAAACGATGAAGGTGCTGATTGTAGACGATGAGAAGCATGTGCGTGAGGCTATCCGCTATTTCGTTCCATGGGAGAAATATGGGATTTCTGATATCTGTGAAGCAACCAATGGTCAAGAGGCGATAAATATTATTATGGAACAGCAGCCCGCGATTGTCTTCACTGACATGCGTATGCCTCTGGTAGACGGGGCGGAGCTGCTAGAGTGGCTGCATCAGCATTCTCCCAATACGAAGACTATTGTTATTAGCGGTTATCAGGATTTCAATTATGTGAAGCCAGCGATAGTCTATGGGGGTACGGATTATTTGCTCAAACCGCTGAATAGCAAGCAATTGATCGCTGCCGCAGAGCATGCCTTTAAGCTGTGGCAGGAGGAAGAACGGGAGCGGGAGCAGGCTTTTCGCCAGAATATGCAGTTGAACGTACTTCGTCCGTTGTATTGGGACAAAGTTCTGTCAGATTTACTCTCCGATAATGCCTCCTTTCAGGAGCTGCAGCCTGCTCTATCCGAAGAACTTGGTATGTGTAAGGATGCGGAGAGCTGCAGTATTGCGGTGATTTCCCTGCAGGCGGCCAACTGCCGCTTATTGCAGAGATTTCATGGTGATTTGCAACTGACGTCTTTTGTGCTGGCAAATGTCTGTAACGAAGTGCTCTCTCCGCAGAGAAATGGTTTTGCTTTCCGTTATTGGCAGACGGGTGTCGATATCGTAATTCTGTTCTGGGATGATGCGTCAGAAGCACACAAGTGGCTGCTGCACATTAATGAGGCTATTCAATTAGCGTACGGGGTACAAGTGGATATAGGCTTAAGTCTAGTGAATGCTTTACCACAGCAATTGCATACTGCCTTTTTGCAGGCACAGCAAGGCTTGAGTGAACGGAATCTCCTCCATAGAGCGGGACGGATTCATCTCTACAAGGAGGAATCCCATGAGGGTGGGTCTGTAGAAGACCATGCTTTTCAAGCCTACATAGATAAATTAAAGATAGCCGTCCTGTCCGGGGAAACCGATCGAATGAATCTAACTGTCGAGGATTGGGCCGAGCAGCTTGCCGGGATGAGCGTGCTTACGGAGAGCAACTTTCTGCGCATGCAGGAGGAGATCCGGGCAGTGCTTCTGCGCCTTCAGCAAGAGGACAATACTCAATTTGAGCTTTGTTATGATGAAGAGGGAATGTTCTCTGTGGAAGGCTGGAGGGATCAATTAAAAGCGCTTCTGCTGCGACTATCGAAGGAAAGCAAGCTCTCCGAGACTTCTGACAGTCGGCTTGTACTCGAAATCAGGGACTATCTGGATCAGAACTATCGTCAAGACATGACACTTCAGCATATCGCTGAACGTTTTTTTATCAGCAGGGAGAATGTGTCACGCAAGTTCAAGCAGATCACCGGTGAGAATCTATCTGATTATTTAACCAATCTCAGAATAGTCAGAGCCAAGGCTCTACTGCAGAATACGAACCTGCGGTTATCGCAGATTTCAGAGCTGGTAGGTTATGAGGATGAGAAATATTTCAGTCGGGTCTTTAAGAAAGCCACCGGACAGACGCCCCGGGAATACCGCAAGCAATAAGAATATAGCATTATTTCTTTTTTTATTTTTTATTCATAATTTCGTCATGTTCCCTATAGGATTGCCTACTAGAATGAAGTTATAAATCAGATGGGGAGTGCTAAAATGGCTAGAATATTAATTACAGACGATGCAGCTTTCATGCGGATGATGGTCCGTTCAGCACTAGAATCCAAAGGACATGAAATTGTGGGTGAGGCGGCAAATGGCGCTGATGCGATTAAAGCATATAAACAATTTAAACCAGATGTGGTCACCATGGACATTACAATGCCAGATATGGATGGTGTTACGGCGGTGCGAAATATCATTGAATTCGATCCCAAAGCCAAAATTATTATGTGCAGTGCGATGGGGCAAACGGTAATGGTTATGGATGCTCTGAAGGCGGGAGCCAAGGATTTCGTTGTTAAACCTTTTCAGCCCGATCGTTTACAGCAAGCTATCGATAAGCAATTATCGAATTGAAGGGGGATGCCGATATGATTAATGTACAAGATACTCAACTGAAGGCGGTTCTTACGGGTTTAGAGAAGGTGTTAACAGGGCATTTAGGTTTTACTTTCAGCGTGGGTACTCCCTCGATTCGACAGGCTTTTGTTAATACGGATAATGTCTCAGTTATGGTTGGAATGACAGGTGATATCCGCGGCGAAATCATATTGAGTCTGGATTATGATGTTTTAAAGAACATTGTCAGCACAATGTGCGGTTTTAAAATAGAAGAGATTGATGATATGGGCTGGAGTGCATTTGCCGAGTTTGGTAATTGGGTAGGCGCGGCCTGCTGTTCGGCATTTAATGATCTTCAGCTGAATACAAATATCACCCCTCCGGTGATTCATGAAGGGAAAGGCAGTCTTAGAACAAGCAGTAAATTTATCAGTGTACCGGTCTATGCCAGTGGTCAAATCATCGTTGCACATCTCAGTTTGGGTGAATGATGAGCCCGCGCAAGGTATCGTATAATTGGGGAGAACTGTTCATGAATCATTTGAAAATGTTGCGTTTATATGTGGGACTATCCTTAATAGCGATCTTGGTTATGGGCTTTCTATCTACCTGGATGAATCCGAAAGATCCCAATCTGGATATCACAGAAATCGTCTTTCTATTAATCGGCATACTTTTCCTGACAGCTACCTTCTTCTCGGAGAAGATAAAGAAAAATTCCGAACTCTTGTTATTTGGTTATCTCTGGGTTATTTCAGCAGGAGCTTTCTTTTCTCTGATGCAGCAGCATTATAATTCGATGCTACTGATTGCTGTACTTATGATGTATTTTATTATAAGTCAGATTCTTCCTTCCCTGAATCATCTGAAGATCTATATGGTTGCCATTGAGCTGGAATTGATTTTGTTTTTATTTATCTCGGATGATTTTAAGAAAACTGTATATGCATTCGTCGTATTTATTTTGGCAAGTACAATTATCTATTTGGCCACAGGCAAGCGTTTACAGATGATTACGAAATATCAGGAAACTGAGAATGCTCTGCGTGTAATGGTGCAGGAGAAGAATCTATATGAACGAGCTGTTCGTGATGTGGGAACAGGAGTTATCATTGCGGATGCGTTAGTGTCTGGATTCCCCATCATTTATGTTAACGATGCCTTTACTTCTATTACGGGCTATACGAGTGAAGAAGTTATGGGACGTTCCTGCAAATTTCTGCAGGGCAAAGATACTAAAGAGGAGCACAGGGAACAAATACGTACTGCTCTGAATCATCATTCCAAGGTACAGCTGGAAATCCTGAATTACCGAAAGAATCACGAGCCATTCTGGAATGAACTTGTGATTACTCCCCTCAAAGATGAAGCAGGAATTACGACACATTTCATTGGACTCCAGACTGATGTAACGAAACGTCAGCAGTTAATGCAGAGTGAGCAGCAATCACGCGATATGCTGGAACGGGTGCTTCGGGATTTGAAGGATGCAGTTATTGTGATGCGTCCAGACCAGCTGCAGCTCCAACCCGTTATGATGAATGCCGCTGCACAAGCGATTTTTACTTCTCTTGACCGCTCTATTCTCCCACAGCTGGATGCCTATAAAGAGCTGATCTTTAGCATTATGTCCGGAAATGAAGCGATTGAACAGGAAATACAGCTGCAGGTGGATGAAGGCATTCGCTCCTACCGTGTTGTGATAAGCAGACTTAATGAGTTAGTCATGCTAACGTTTAATGATATTACTATTCACAAGGAAAGCGAACACCAATTAGTCATGAATAAGATTGATTTGGAGCACAGAAATCAAGCGAAGGATCAATTCATGCAAATGCTAAGTCAAGAATTCCGTACCCCATTAAATGCAATGATAGACATCGCGCGGGAACAAGAACACGGAGTGTTTACTTCAGAGGAAAAGCTTAAATTAAAGTACTCCTCCGAGCATCTGCTATTCTTGATCGATCGTTTCTTGGATTATTCCGCCATGGAGAATGGTGAGCTGCACATTGCTGCCCTTCCGTTCAACCTCCATGAACTTGTATTGGAAGCCTCTGATAAATATCGCAGTGATATCGAAAATAAGTTGCTTGACTTTCGGGTGAAGGTTGAACAATTGCCAAACATACTGGTTCTCGGTGATTCCCAGAGAGTCATGCAAATCGTGGATACTCTTCTTGACAATGCCATGAAATTCACACAACAGGGGCATATCGAAATCGTTGCGGCGGTCCGTCCACACCGGGAACTCGGTAAGTTATGGTTCATGCTTACAATTAAAGATACAGGGGTTGGCATTTCCGAAGAGATGGCTGATGATATTTTCCAACCCTTCTTCCAGTTGGATGCTGCCTCACCGAGAGAATATGAAGGTATGGGGTTTGGACTTGCTTTTTCTCGGAGGCTTACAGAAACGCTTGGAGGAACGATTAGCTATCAGAGTAGACTAGGGGAAGGTACAACATTTGTCATGAAGCTCCCGGTTACACCCGCTTCGCCGGAGGATTCAAAGGCGCGACTTGATCGGAAGTTAAGCATATTGCTGGCAGAGGATAATATAGACAATAGGAATCTATTTTTGGCCTTTGTGAAGAAAATGAATTGTTCAGTAGATGTTGCCGTTAATGGATTTGAAGCAGTGAAGGCATTTACAGAAGGCTCTTACGATATGGTCTTTATGGATATCCAAATGCCTTTGATGGATGGATACGAAGCTACAAGACTGATCCGAACATGGGAATTAAGCGAAGGGTTTGAGCAGACTGCGATTATTGCGCTTACTGCACACGCATTTGAGGAGCACCGCAGAGCCAGTTATGAAGCTGGATGTACGGACTTCCTGGAGAAACCAATCTTTATGGATCAGTTGTTCCAAATGATCCGGCGATATGGATTCGGCAGCGCTAGAGAGAGTGGAGGCGAGCGGGATGTCTGGACAACCGATTGAGATTTGGATTGACGAGGATATAGCTGATCTTATTCCAGGGTATCTCGAACGCCGTGAAGAGGATTTGGCTACCATTACTACAGCCTTTCAACAAGGTGATTTCGAGAAAATCCAGAATATTGGACACTCTTTGAAGGGAAGTGGAGGCGGCTACGGATTGCAGATGATCTCAGTAATCGGGCGCCATTTGGAAGAATCCGCGGCGCTTGAAGATATTGACTGCATTCAATTATGCCGCTACCAATTACAGCATTATCTAAATAACTTGGTGATATTTATTAAACCATGCGTACGTTAGGAAACGGGGAAATGTAATGAGGAGAGATACGTCATTATCCTTATTTCAATGGATATGGAGAACGTATATAAAAACGGCTATCGTACCCTTAGTATTAGTTGAAGTAGTGTTTATCAGCATATTTTTTGTGACAAATGAGTGGTCACGTGAACGACAGATAAAGAGTATGAAGAATGAAGTATTGAATGAGCTGCAGATTGTTGCCAGACTAGAGGCAGGTACGATTGGGAATCAGACACATCGGATATCTATACTAACCGATGTGTTTAGAGATTCTGTTTCTAATTCCTTGCAATCCGGGCAGGCGATTTCAGCAGAAGATCGCGAGCGGTTGGAGCTGAATGCAAACGGTGCTTATTATTCAAAAGCTGATAGTTCTGCTGGAGGAGCTGCCGTATTTTATAGTGGACTCACAAAAGTTGGCGCTGAAGAGAAGAATAAGGTGGAGCGCCTGTTATCGCTACAACCGGTTATGAAGTCGCTGGTAACTCGGGAGCCGCTTGCGACAGCGGTATATTTCAACACATTTGATTCTTTGAATATCATGTATCCCTATATGGATGTTATTAATCAATATGCCCCCAAACTAAATATCTCTTCGTTTAATTTCTATTATGAAGCGGATGCCAAGCACAATCCAGAGCGGAATGCGGTCTGGACAGATGCTTATTTAGACCCTGCTGGAAATGGCTGGCTGGCATCATCTATTGCACCAGTGTACAACAACAATGTACTTGAGGGTGTAGTAGGGATAGATGTTACAGTGGAAAGCTTCAGAAAAGATGTTCTGGAGATGGACATCCCCTGGAATGGTCTTGGAATATTAGTCGGCAATAACGGGAAAGTACTGGCTATGCCTGAACAAATGGAGAAGTTGTTTGGCATCGAGGAGCTCACCTCTCATAATTATCAGAACCCCGTTCTTGAAGATACGTTCAAGCCTGACGAATTCAATCTATATGCTCATAAAGATCTCAAGAATATCGCTGCTAAACTTACATCAAATAAGCATGGATTGAGTGAAGTAGAGATTGGCGGCAAGCTGCAGATTTTGGCTTGGTCAACAGTAGATACCACTAATTGGAAATTAATGGTATTATCTGAAGAGGATACTATATTTGCCGAGACGAATCGCCTGGAACTTGAATTGGATCGAATCGGATTGTATCTGATTTTTGGACTCATTTCTTTCTATACTATATATTTTTCCATCCTGTACTGGCGTGCCCGAGTCATGAGCCGAAAAATGTCCAAGCCGCTCCATATTATCAATAGTATTGCCATTGGTATTGGTAATGGTAGATATGAACAGAGTATTCCTGATATTGAAGTCTATGAGATGAAAGAGACAGCTACCATACTAACTGCAGTGGGTAGGAAGCTTGGAAATAGTAATAGGAATTTGACCGAAGTAAGGAATGAACTCGAGGATCGGGAAGCAGATATGCAGGCTATGATTTATTCCCTCGATGATATTATTATGGAAATTGACGAGAATGCCTTAATGGAAAAGGTCTGGACTGTAGGCAAGATATTTAAAATAGAAACGGCTCGAAGTATGGAAGGAACCAAGATTACTGACCTGTTCGATGAAGAAACCACGAAGAGTTATTTGGACACATTAAATAAAGTGCTCCTGACAGGGGAAACGTTAGGACTTGAGTTTTCCGTGCAAACCAGCATCGGTCTAAGGTGGATGCAGGTAAACATTACGCCTATTCACAAAAAGAATGAAATTTCCCGTAAGGCCTGTATGATCGCGCGTGATGTCACGGATAGAAGACAATATGAACAGTCATTGCGCAGTTCTAAAGAAATTGCAGAAAAAGCTAGCAAGGCGAAATCTGAGTTTCTATCCAATATGAGCCATGAATTACGTACACCAATGAATGCCATACTTGGTTTTTCTCAGTTGCTTGAATATGATACGACTGAGCCATTAACTGTTTCTCAGAAAGAGAGTGTAAGAGAAATCATTAAAGCGGGTAAACATTTGCTGCAATTAATCAGTGAAATTCTTGATCTTTCGAGAGTTGAATCAGGGCGATCATCTGTTTATATGGAGAATGTACGTTTGGGAGATATTTTGGAGGAGTGCTTCTCTTGGGTTCAACCCATTTGTGATTTGAGTGGCATTCAACTCCATAATGATTCACGGGCCATGTATGAGGAATCTATTTCTTGTGATCGAATTCGCATGAAACAGGTATTGCTGAATTTACTTTCGAATGCAATCAAATACAATAAGCCCAATGGTTCTGTCACCATCCGAGCTATGCTGGTGGAGGGTAATCAAGTAGCAATTATTATTGAGGATACAGGGATAGGAATACGATCTGAGGACTTAGTGCAGATTTTTGAACCGTTCCAACGCATTTATCAAGGTAAACAGGTTGAAGGTACAGGCATAGGTTTAACGGTTTCCAGTAAGCTTCTGGAGATGATGGGTGGCAAGATTCAAGTGACAAGTGTTTTTGGAGAAGGCAGCCTATTTAAAATTCTGATTCCTCTAAGCTCACTTGCTTGATGAAATCATACGCCGATGAAGGATTAGTGAATAGCGCTCAAATAATCTTTTAAAAGGGCGAGGGTATGCATATGTTAGAGATAGGACTCCACAGTATAGACAACTCGGCAAAAATTATGATTATTGATGATATCAGGTCAAATACTCTGTTGTTGGAAAAGCTGTTTCGTATGGAGGGGCATGAGCATATTTCTGTTATTCATGACTCTACAAAGGCGCTCGAGGCTATAGAGAAGGAAGATCCGGATGTTCTATTGCTTGATTTAAGCATGCCAATTGTAAGTGGATTTGATATTATGTTGGCGTTAAAAGCGCGTAATCATCCATTGCTGCATTCTATATTGGTCATTACAGCATATCACGATACGGAACATCGGCATCGCGCACTGCAGTTGGGTGCAAGTGATTTCCTGACCAAACCGTTTGATCCGCGGGAAGTGGCACTTAAGGTACGTCATTTATTGGAAACCGTCCGTCAACGCAAGCTTCATGAGAAGCAAAATTTGCGATTGGAGGTTATGCTCATGGAGCATACTCTCCAAATTTCGGAACTCCAAGAGGAGTATGTTTTGCGACTGATTCAGACGATGAAACATCGGGACAACGAAACGGGTAGACATTTAATGCGGATGAGTCATTATGTATATGAAGTGGCCAAGCAGTTGGGACTCGAAGAGGGGTTCTGCAATAAGCTTAAGCACGCAAGTTCAATGCATGATATTGGTAAGGTGGCCATCCCTGATGAAATATTACTAAAGAAAGGGCGCTTAACTCCTGAAGAATTCGATATTATGAAGCAGCATACGATCATTGGTGCTGAACTATTATCGAAAAGCAAACATGAGGTATTAATATTAGGTGAGCAGATCGCATTAAGCCATCATGAAAAGTGGGATGGGAGCGGTTATCCCAACCATCTAAAAGGTGAAGAAATCCCACTTGAAGCAAGAATTGTAGCTGTATGTGATGTCTTCGATGCGCTTACTTCAGTAAGACCCTATAAACCAGCTTGGCCTGTGGATAAGGCTTTAGAAGAGATTCTGCAACAAAGTGGAGTTCATTTTGATCCGACAATTGTTGAGGCTTTTTGCGAGGTTTCTACGGAAATAGTTAAGATAAGGAATATGTGGTTAGAATGAAATGCAAAGAGCCAGCCCAAAAGTAATTTTTGATCCAAGGCCGGCTCTTTTATAAATCTAGCACTTCAAATTACGAATTTATATCCAATTCCCCAGATCGTGATAATCATTCGGTGATCCGGATCAATTTTCTTGCGAATATTCTTCAAATAAACGGTTACCGTATTAATATCTCCGTTATCTTCAAATCCCCATACCGCGTTGTAGATCTGCTCTCTGCTCAATACGAGATTCCTGTTGCGTACCAGGTGAAGTAGAATTTCAAATTCTTTTCCGGATAAGTGTACGGTTACCCCATCTACAGATACCTCATACGTTTCTCCATTAATGTTAATCCCCTCAAATTGAAAGATCTTCTGATTCGAAACAGGAGTACTGACACTGCGCATTTCCCGCCTAAGGTGCGATTTAATGCGTGCAGTTAATTCGTCGATACTAAACGGTTTAGTAATATAATCATCCGCCCCTAGTTCCAACCCCACTACCTTATCAATCTCACGATCCTTTGCGCTAAGCAACAGGATAGGTGCGCTAACGAGATTCCGGATTGCCTTACAGATATCTAACCCATTCATACTAGGCATGACAATATCAAGCACGATCAGTGCAAAGTTATTAAGTTTGACCTGCCTAATCACTTCCTCACCTTCGGAAACTGTAAATACCTCGTAACCTTCCATTTCCAATCTTTTTCTCAAGAGTATAAGGATATCGCGGTCGTCATCTACTACAAGGATTTTAGGCTTCTCCATAAACTAGGTGACCTCCAAAGGTATACATTTCTATATATAATTTTACCACATGTTGTACATAAATTTTAATTTTTAAATCATTTTATCGCTAGAAATGCCTGATATAACTAGATTGTAAGAATTAATGAATATCTCTCCACGGAATGTGTTGATAGTGATGAATATAAAGTATCTAAATTAAAAAGAATGCGAGGGAGTATCATGAGTAAATTAAATAACTCGGTGCGAGTTAAATTGCTGTCTGTACTGCTGATCCCCATTCTAGCCTTGGTTGTCACGTCATATCTGTCGCTCAGCCTGGTGAAGTCATCTAATCATAATCTTAAGCGTGTTCTATATGATAACGGTTATCAACTCACTAACTACATGATCAATGCCGACAGAGATATGTATCAAGCGTACTCTGCAGTGCAACTCTACTTATCAACGGGCGACAAGCTGGCATTGGATGACTATCACACTAACGTTTCACAGATCAATGAAAGATTGGGCAATGCTGAGGGTATTTTGAATTCCTACAATGACCCTCGCATGCTTGACTTGAAAAGCGAAAATGGCAACAACATTCAGAAGAATATTGCCGACGCGACAGCACAATTTAATGAATGGGTTGGAATAATAGATACGCAGTTGCTAGCACCGGTTGGGAAATCAGCTAGCGTTACAAACGAACTATTGCGTGTGGATCAGTTTAGTGAAGCTCGCGAGAATCTGGATTCTGGGACAAGTATTGTAGAAATATTTATGGATCAAGAGGTTAAGAATTCGGAGCACTCCATTTCCAGATCACTTACAACAGTCATTTCTATAAGTATTACTTTATTATTGCTTTCGTTTATTATGAGCTATATCTATATTGGTAGAATCAGTAAGGCTTTTAAAATGATACGGGAAGTCATGGAGAAGCTGGCAAACGGCGATCTTACAGCACAACCACTTAAGTTGCGGAGCAAGGATGAGATTGGACAGGTTGCTGAGGCGATCAATAACATGACTGAGATCATTAAGGCCCTAATCGGAAAAATAATTGGCTTGTCACAATCGGTCTCAATAGCCTCCAAAGAGATCTCGATGAATACCGAAGAGGTAGTAAAAAGCAGCACTTATCAGGCTAACGATGCCCAGACGATGACGCTATTGGTCCAAGAATTGACGCTGGCCGTGGCTTCAGTGGCGCATAATGCCGAAAAGGCTTCAACTATGTATAAACAGACCGCTGATATTACTTCAGATAGTATGCATGTGGTGGATGCTTCAATCAATGAAATGAATGCAGCAAGTGTTCAAATGACCAACCTGCAAAGGGATTCCAAGAAAATTGGCAATATATTAAGTATGATCAACGATATTGCCGACCAGACTAACCTATTAGCCCTTAATGCCGCCATCGAGGCAGCTAGAGCCGGAGAGCAAGGCAGAGGGTTTGCTGTAGTTGCGGACGAGGTCCGCAAATTGGCTGAGCGGAGTGGAGAAGCTACGAGACAAATTGCTGAGATTATTGATACCATGCAGGAAAATACAGTGAAAAGCGTTTCCGCGGTGGAAACAGGTGTCAGATCTTCATTAGAGGCCGCACTAGCCTTTAAAAAAATTAAGGAAATGGTGAATGACACCGCGCAGTTCATTACAGAAATTGCTGCAGCAAGTGAAGAACAGGCAGTTCAGGCCGATGATGTGCTGCAATCGGTACAAAGTATAGCAGCTGCAAGCCAGCAGGTATCGGCTTGTGCGGAACAGACAGCGGCTTCTTCACACAATTTGGTGGAATCCACGGTACAGCTCAATAAATCACTTGAAGCGTTTCGAATTTCTTGAAATATTAGGTAAAACACTCCCTAATTTGAAAAAATAGGGGGTATTTTTTTATTATAGTTCCATCGTCGATTTTAAGCTTTACAGATCGAAGCGAACAGATCAAACTGTTAGTTTATAGCCCAGAGGAGGAAGCTCCATTGAATATACAAATCAACTCACTTTATAGTAACTTCATTCTTTGGTTTATGAAGAAATCTGGTATTGATCTATCGCTTTATAAGGAAGAACAGATGAAAAGAAGGATCATTTCGTTCTATCAGAAATACGGTGCCTCTGGCTTTTCAGATGCCAGTCGGATGATGGAGAACGATCCGGAGATGTATAAGTTCTTTGTGGAACATATCACCATTAACGTGACTGAATTCTACCGCAGTCCTGAACAATGGAAGCAACTCAGAAATTCTATCATTCCCGAGCTGATTCTGGATACGAAGAAAGTGAATTGCTGGAGTGCAGCCTGTTCCAGCGGGGAAGAACCCTATTCACTATCCATGGTTTTTGCCTACAACTTTCCGGGTATTCAAGTAAGTATTCTGGCTACGGATCTGGATTCAGCTATTCTAGATCAAGCACAATTGGCTATTTATCCGCAGAATGTGCTACGTAGACTACCTTTAATGCTCAGGGAGGGGTACTTGCTCCCTCAAGGAATGGAGTGGAAAGTTGCATCCCAGATTCGGGAGCAGGTTGAGTTCCGTAAGCATAATCTACTGTCTGATCCCTTCGGCTCGGATCACGATCTGATCCTGTGCCGGAATGTAATGATCTACTTCACAGAAGAGGCTAAGCATCAGATTTATGCACGATTCAGCGCTTCACTGAGGGAAGGTGGATTTCTGTTCGTGGGGGGAACGGAGCAGATCAATAATCCCGGAAGATATGCTCTTGAAGCCGTAGGCAGCTTCTTTTACCGTAAGAAACGGACCCCAGGAGGAACAAACGAGGGGAATCCGCGTATTAATGGTTGACGCTTCTGCTTCACGAAATTATACTGGAGCAAAGTTTTAGTTTTAATAAAATATCCACCTACGTAAGGGGTCGACAATGTCCATGCAGGAGATGGCCGGTTACAAATCAATAGCCCTTGATATTGCGCAAAGAATCGTATGTGGTGAGTTCCCTGTAAATAGTAAGATTTCTGGGCGTTCTTTATTGGCGGGGCAGTACCATGTTTCTCCGGAGACCATTCGCAAAGCAATGGGTTTATTGAAGGATGAGAATATCATTTTTGTCTCCCAGGGTAAAGAGATTATTGTCATCTCTGATCAAAAGGCGCATGAGTATATTACCAAAAATCATTATTTGAAATCCGCCTATTCGCTGAAACAGGATTTGCAGCAATTGCTGCTGGAGAAGAAGGAGATTGACCGGAAGTTTGAGAAGCTCTTGACCGAGATTGTGGAGGCGTCAGACCGACTTCAGAATCTCAAGCCATACCATCCGGGAGAAATAACCATCCATCAGGAATCTCATGTTGCCGGCAAAACGATTGGCGATCTGCAGTTCTGGCAGAATACAGGTGCCACAATTATAGCGCTGCGCCGAGGCACAAGCGTTTCCATTTCTCCAGGTCCACATGTTATTTTGCGAGAAAATGATATATTGGTTGTCGTTGGCGATGACAAAATGTACCAAAGAACAGAACAGTTTATTAATCAAGGATACGGAAATAATATATAACATCAGGTTGAAAAAAGGTTATCCAACGGTGCTTGTACCTGGATAACCTTTTTTTGTTTAATTAATTACCAATATAATACATACAACCTAATAATGTTTCACAAGTTGTATGTTAGGGTTATCTTTGTTATAGTGTGTTACTCAGTCTCCTGAGCGGTGATTTGGTAATGAAAATAAGGATAAGGAGTATCCAATGCTAAAATTTGAAGGTGTAGGGAAAAAATATCCCAACGGTTTTGAAGCTGTGAAGAATATCAGCTTTGAAATAACAGCTGGTGAAATACTTGTCTTAATCGGTCCAAGCGGCTGTGGGAAAACAACGACAATGAAAATGATTAACCGTCTGGTGCCCCACACATCCGGTACAATTACTTTACATGGCAAAGATATAACGAAAGAAAACGTGGTTACCCTCCGCAAAAACATTGGTTATGTTATTCAGCAGGTAGGCTTATTCCCCCATTACACCATCGAAGACAACGTAGGTCTGATTCCTGTGTTAAAGGGCTGGGATGTTAAAAGGAAAAAAGAACGAGTCCTTGAAATGCTTAAGTTGGTGGGGCTTGATCCGACTGTATATGCCAAACGGTATCCGAAGCAATTGTCGGGTGGACAGCAGCAGCGTGTGGGTGTAGCACGAGCACTAGCAGCAGACCCCGAAATCGTACTGATGGATGAGCCGTTTGGTGCACTGGACCCGATCACACGGGAGCAATTGCAGGATGAATTACTTCGACTGCAGCAGGAAGTTAAGAAAACGATTGTATTCGTAACGCATGATATGGACGAAGCACTCAAGCTAGGTGATAAAATCGCCATCCTTAAGGATGGGGAGATCGTACAGTTAGATACGCCGTATGAGCTGCTCAGCCGGCCTGCTAATGATTTTGTAGAGTCATTTATCGGCAAGAACCGCATCTATCAGAATCCTGAGTATATTCCCGTAACTGAAGTTATGCGGGAGAATCCCTCCACAAGCCTTCCAGGGCGTTCACTCGCCAAAGCACTCACCTTTATGCGTCAACGCAAAATTGAAACACTGCTCGTAGGCGACGAATCAGGTAAGCTGCTCGGTATTGTATCGGCCTATGATGTAGCTGCCAAAATGGAAGTAGACCGTACAGTTGAAGAAATTATGACACAACCCCAAGTGGTGCTGCAAGATACAGCTACGGCAAGAGATGCTCTCGGGTTGATCACGCAAGCTCCGCACGGAATCATTCCGGTCGTTAACTCAGACGGTAAGATCACGGGTATCGTCACAAGAGGCAGTCTGTTAACGGCGTTTGCCTCACAATGGGAAGGCGAAAAGGAGGAGACAGCGGAATGAAGGATCAATCCTTATGGCAACAACTGATGTATCAATTAGACATACGCAGAGACGAGCTGTTGCATTCTCTGGGTGTTCATATTCAGCTGGTGTTTTTATCCATGTTATTTGCCGTAATCGTTGGGATTGTACTTGGGATCATGATTACTCGAATAGCTCCTTTAAAGGGTGTTACACTCGGCACGGTCGGAATCCTGCAGACGATCCCCAGTCTGGCGATGTTAGGCTTTATGATTCCCTTGTTTGGGATAGGGATGAAGACGGCAGTCGTAGCTTTGTTTCTATATTCGCTTCTGCCGATTGTCCGTAACACGTATACGGGAATCACGGATGTGGATAAGTCTATTGTGGAAGCGGCCCGCGGTATGGGAATGAAGAGCTGGCAAATTCTGTTCCGGGTTCAGCTTCCGCTGGCCTTAAGTGTCATTATGGCAGGCATTCGAACAGCTGCAGTCATTAATGTCGGTACGGCTACACTTGCTGCCTTTATCGGAGCCGGGGGCTTGGGTGAATTTATTTTTCTCGGAATACAGCGGAATATTGATGCTCTAATCTTGTTGGGAGCAATCCCGGCTGCCTTACTAGCGTTGGTTCTGGATTATTTATTAGGTTTACTTGAAAAGGTAACGACCCCAAAAGGGTTGAAGGTATAATTGCGCACATTAGAAAAAAGGGGAGAAAATCATAGTTATGAAGATTAAGAAATTAACGACTTATCTATTGTTTACAGTTATGTTGGGAACGTTGCTTGCTGGATGCGGAAGTGGAAAAAATAATGAGGCTGCGACTGGAAATGGTGGAGAAATCACTATTGGCTCCAAGAATTTCACGGAAAATGTATTGCTTGCCCATATGATGGCTGACCTGATCGAAGATAAGTCTGATATTAAAGTCAAACGCCAGGTCAATTTGGGAGGTTCTAACGTGGCTTGGACTGCGCTAGAGAATAATGATATTCAGCTGTATCCGGACTACACAGGGACCATTGTAGCGAATTACTATCAAGAGAAAACAGGGACTTCAGCAGAATCCCTCGCCAAAAGCAGAGAATTGATGAAAGCGGACGGTTTGGCATTTCTGGAGCCTATCGGCTTCAATAATACGTATACCTTGGCTGTTAGCAAAGACACTGCGGCAAAGTATAAACTCAAAACATTCAGTGATTTGGCTAAGGTATCAGCAGACATGGTCCTTGGAGTGGAATTTGAGTTTCTGGACCGCGAAGATGGCTATCCGGGCATCAAAAAGCTGTACGGGATGAACTTTAAAGAAGCAAAGGGTATGGATCATGGCATTATGTACCGTGCTATTGAAGACGGCGAAACAGATGTAACCAACGCCTATGCGACCGATGCACAGATTAAAGTGCATAATCTGGTGATCTTGGAAGATGATAAACAGTTCTTCCCACCTTATGATGCAGGACCTGTCATTCGTCAGGATACCTTGGATAAATATCCTGAACTGGAAGATATTCTGAATCAAATGAGTGGTTTGATTACTGCGGAAGAAATGCAGACATTGAATGCTCAGGTAGATGTGGATGCACTGAAGGAACAGGATGTAGCTCATGATTTTCTAGTTAAAAAGGGATTAATCAAAGACTAAAAAATATATGCATTTAAAGAGCAGGCTGGGAGAAACTTCCTTAGTCTGCTCTTTTTGTTAAAAGTGAATTTCAGAAACTCAGCCTATATGCCGATAAAGTAATTATATATACTTTTTGAATATTTAGGGCATACATAGTTCACATATTGAAGCGATGTCATAGGGAGGGCGGGCATGGACAGTTACTTAGGAAGGAAAATAAAGAATGATCTTATCAACTCGTACGGTGTAACTGTTGTTCCCGCTGGAAGTGTTCTTAACCATGAGTATATCGAATTACTGAAGAAACATAAAATTGATGCTATTGATATGATATTCTTAAGTCAGGCGGAATTAGAGCACCTTGCTTGCGGTGAAACTGTAGATCAACTAGTTGATCTTTCCAAGGAAATATTTAGTTCCTTCAGGATTTCCCGAAAGATTCCCTTATTAGATATACGCACTGAGGTCATTCCTGTTGTTCAACAGGTCTCGACGAACCCAGATGTGTTCCAGATGTTTGATGCCATTCAGGGAATGGACGACTACATACATCAACATAGTATTGGAGTAGGTATCTTAGCGACGTTAATCGGCAGATGGATGAATATGGGCGAGTCCGATCTAGCGATTCTTTCACTTGCCGCTACCTTGCATGATGTTGGAAATCTGAAGATTCCTGCTGAGATATTGAACAAACCAGGCAAGCTAACCGAGGCAGAATTTGCTGTAGTTAAAAAGCACACTATCTACGGATATGAGATGTTGAAGGAGACAACGGGTGTAAGTTCTCGTATTGCACTTGTGGCCCTTCAGCATCACGAACGAAATGACGGGCAAGGCTACCCTCTAGGCTTGAAAGAGAATAAACTTGATCTATTCAGCAAAATCGTTGCCGTGGCGGATGTTTTTCATGCCATGTCCTCAAATCGGCCGTATCATGCTCCGATACCTTTCCATATCATTGTGGATCAAATGAGACGAGAAAGTTTTGGAGCGCTTGATCCGCATATTGTCTCCCTCTTTCTAGAGAATATTGTGAATAGAACGGTAGGTCGGAATGTAGTATTAACCGATGGACGAGTAGGTCAAGTGGTATCTTTAAATCTACACGACATTGAAACTCCACTAATTAAAATTGATGATGAGTATATTGATCTCAGTAAAGTTAGCAGCCTTAATATCAAAGAGATCAGTATTTAATGCAAAAGAAAATAGCAAGTCCCCCTAGTTATTGGAGGACTTGCTATTTGATGTTCAATAAACGGGATATAAGGGCAGCTCGACAATAACTGTAGTTCCTTTCATTAGCTCACTCTCGACTTTAAGCAGACCATCGTGCAGCTCAATAATCTCTTTACATATCGCAAGACCCAGTCCACTTCCAGACTGACGTGATCTACCTTTGAAGAACTTGGTTCCGAGCTTCGCCAAATCCTCAGCTTCAATCCCTTCGCCGTTATCGACTACCTTAACTACAATTCGCTTATTCTCAATAAAAGCCGTGAACCGGATGGTGCCCTCTACAGGGGTGAATTTAAAGGCATTATCCAGCAGATTAACAAAGACCTGCTTAAGACGGTTGAAATCACCGTTTACCGGCAGCGGCAGTTCCGGAATCTCGGCATAAAGTTGTATCTGTTTGGTTTGACCACGGTATCTGAATTGCAGAAGAAGCTCTTCAAGCAATCCGCGTAGGTCATAAGGCTGCAGTACGAACTTCATTTCACCTGCCTGAAACTTGGAGAAGTCGAGTAGATCCTCTACGAGTCCGATCAGACGATCCGTTTCCCCGGTCATAACTTCAAGCCCCTGCAGGGTCTCCTCCTTATCTGACAAATCACCGACCAAGAGTGTTTCACCCCAGCCTTTTATTGAGGTGAGGGGAGTCCGTAGCTCGTGAGTGACCGAGGAGATGAAATCGTATTTCATTTTTTCGTTTTTGGCCAGTTCCTCTGACATATAGTTTAGCGTTACTGCCAGTGTGCCGATCTCATCATTATGCTGTTTGTTGGCCCGGATGGTGAAATTTCCAGTAGCCATCTCTTTCGCAATTTGGGTTAACTGTTGAATCGGTCCTACAATGCGTTTGGCAATAATAAGACTTAAGCCAAAACCGAAGAGAATGACAAGCAGACCTACTCCGGCAGCATTGAGCGCAATTTTGATGATAACATTATACAGGGGCTCAGCAGAGACCGAGAAACGAAGAACACCTATGGTTGTGCCAAATTCCTGCAAGGGTACAGATACAGCCAATATTCGTTCACCGTTAAGGGGCTTCATATTTTGATAGGTTCCGGTATGATTTCCCAGTGCCGACCTTACATCTGGAGTGTCAATAGGCTCTGAGCTGGAGAAACCAAAAGAGTTAATAATCACAGCCCCCTGCGGATTCAGCACCTCAACCTTGCTGCTCTCTTCACGAGACAGGTTCTCCAAGATATATCTGGCTCTTTCATTGATGGAGTAACCTTCTAAATATTTATTGAAAAAGGTAGCAGAGGTAGTAGCCCGGGAAGTGAGGGTCTCCATCGCGGTACCTAAATAGTAGGAGTGCATGGCGCCAATAAATACACCTTCCAACAACAGAACAATCAACAGCAACACGAGCGTGATATAAACAATTAGCCGCGATTTAATTCCTTTCATGAATTCTGGACCCTCCATAGATAACCAAATCCCCAGACCGTCTCCAAGTATTGTGGCCCAGCAGAATCTTGCCCGATTTTTTGGCGGATACGGCTAATATTTACATCTACAATCTTAAGCTCTCCCATAAAATATTGTCCCCATACGGAGCTCAGGATAACATCTCGGCTAACGGCTTTATTGGGCTGCTCCATAAGCAGCTTCACGATGGAGAATTCCGTTGGTGTAAGTGGAATATCGTCCCCGTTCTTTAATAATCTGCGTTCATCGAGCATCAGTGTGAACGGAAGCCGCTCCATGGAGCTCTCTTGGGGAGGAATATCCCCTGGATACATGCGCCGAACCAGCGATCTGACCCGAGCGACCAGTTCAACCGGACTGAAGGGTTTCACAACATAATCGTCAGCGCCGCTTTCGAGTCCCATTACTTTATCCACTTCCTGGCTTTTGGCTGTCAGCATAATAATTCCAAGTCTAGGGAAATTGCTGCGCAGTCTTTCGCATACATGGAAGCCGCTAATACCGGGAAGCATCAGGTCCAGAATAGCAATATCGAAATCTCTCTGTTCCAAGGCGACGGATAATGCGTATTCACCAGTCTCTGCTTCTACGACATCAAAGCCTGCGCGCTTCAGATTTACTCGAATGAAGTCGCGAATAGGCTTCTCGTCCTCCAGTAACAGCACTTTCATGGATCGGTCCTCCTTGTTATTCTATGGGTTTCTGCGGGGTGCCCGCCAGCTTCTGCACTTCGTCCAGCGTCAACTGCAGTTGTTGATATTCTTGAAGCGCTGCTCCTACCAACTTATTGGATTCTGATGCTGCTGGCAGAACCGCAACGATAACGTTTGAGGCTGTAGTATCCTCTGTATTGGGTACCTCATATAGCATCTTATAGGAAGCATGCTCCGCACGCAGTTTAATTTCAGCTGTTTTCCAATCCTTTTTGGGAAGCAGACGCAACTTCAGGAGAGGGACGGGTTCACTGCTAGCTCCATTACTGTAACTGAACTGAATACTTTCCCAGGGAGTTGGAGATTCAGTTGGAACCTCTAGCGTATATTTGCCGGCCCAGTTCTGCGGAATATGGAAGTTGAAGCCCCATCTGTCGAACTGTTCCTCTTTAAAGTTAAGTTTGGAGCCGCCATCCCATTGATAATATTTGCTGATAAAAGGGGTGGCGAGCGGAGCCATGGCCTCCATACCGGCAGGAGGCACTAGAAATCCGATTTCGATAATCCCGTCACCGTTTATGTCTGTACTATATAATGGATAATCCTTCATAGCCATATTGTGCTCACCAATGAGTCCTGCTTGGGCAGAATGTTGGGGACTGAGTTCAATATTTTTGCTGTCCGCAAGCTCCGAATGATGGTAATTATTGGACGCGAGTTTATCTATAAAGGCACCATGTTCCCAAGTCATAAGGGCGGTGTAAGAGGAATGTGCACCAATGGCGACATCCACAAACAAGCCGGAGCTTGCAGGAGAAGCCTTGTCGAAAAGCACTTGTATTACTGTTCCGTCAATGCTCTGGCTGGACAAAATTTGCAACTGGCCCCCACTTAGAGCAATAAGTTGGAGGTTAGATCCGGGCTGCGTGTCACTTATGACACTGCTCTGGAACAGGGCGATTTCGCTCTTTCCTTCATTTGTGATATCTCCTACGACCATATGGTCATAAGGCTGTTTCAGAATTTCGGTAAGCTGTGAGTTTTTAAGGCTGTACACAGACAACTCTTTGCTTAGTCCTGTCCCCCCGCTAAACCCGAGCAGCATATCAGTGGATCCATCTGCGGTAACATCGATAAATTGCACATAGTCCAGTTCACTGCCAACTCCGGTAATGGTAGTAAGTTTCTTCCACGTTCCGTCTTTTTGGGACAACACAAGGGCATTGACTTCATAATCTGTTTTGTCTGTCTTATAGAAGGCCAAGATTTCATCCTGTCCATCCTGGTCCAAATCCTGTAATTGAATGGCACTGCCTGACTGTGATTGAACGGGCACGGTCAGGTGGGCATTAGCAGGCAGAAAAGGGTTCACAATTCCAGAAATCGTTCCATCTGCTTTATCTTGCAATGGGGCACGAAGCAAATCGCTGGGAGTCTTCACAGCGCTGCAGCCTGTTGCAAGTACGGTCAATAATAGTAAGACACTTAGCCGAATTGTTTTCATAAGGTAGGCTCCTTTGTTCGATCTTTGGCTAGTATATCCCACAAAGGTCCGCAAAGTAGTTTCAAAATAGTAAAGGCAGCTTAACTTTTGTAATATGCCATACGATTACCTCCTGAAATAGTCTGCCAACCCATCTGCGATGGCCTTGGCTGCTTTCTTCTGATAGGAGGCTTTGCGGACAATGGCTTCATCCGCGGGATTAGTGAGAAATCCGAGCTCGATCAGCGCTGCTGGTAGAGGATTTCCCCTCAGAACGCGGTAGTCGCCGAACGATAATCCATTGCTCTTAAGGCCTATACCTTGTCCGAGTCGATTCTCGATCGCGCGAGCCAGCAACAAATCATCTGCTTCTGAATAAAAAAAGGTCAGTGTACCCGATACCTTCTTCGGAGAGGAATTATAATGGATGCTTACAAATGCATCTGCACCGAGTGCATCGCTGAACTGCACCCGCTGACCAAGAGAGGGTTTCTGATTATTCCGCGTGCGTGTCATTTCGACACGAGCCCCCCTGGATTTCAAATCATCTCGAACATAAATAGCTGTCTGGAGATTCAGATCCTTCTCCATCGTGTTATAGGTAGTGCCGAGCATTCCCGGATCGCTGCCACCATGACCAGGATCAATGACGATCAGCTTGCCACTCAGCCCCCCACCACTTGATCGTACTGTACTGCTCTTTGATGACCCGCTCCGTATGTATTGCTCTGCAACCCAGCCGGTTTCTCCATTCACTGTCCGAATCTGTATCCAGCCGTTTTGTCGCTGGATAATCGTAACGGAATCATGTGATTGTAAAGAACCCAACACTTTATAATGCGTACCTGGACCTCCCCTGATGCGCAGGGAATTAGCAATGACCGTTGCTTTTGTTGAACTGCCTCCAGAGGTAGAAGTTTTTACGTTTGTGGCAACGGAGCCAGATGAGCCTGATGCCTGACCTGAACCGTTAATTTTCTTAAGGTAATATCCTGCCACCCAGCCGGATGTGTTCCCAGCTTGCACCTTTAGCCAGCCGTGATCTTCATCGGTAACTGTAACTAGTACACCGTTCCTTAAGCTTCCCTTGACGGACGAACCCGCAGCCGGTTCACTACGAACATTTAAGGAATTCGCCTGTACTTTGGCTGTATAATTTCCCGCTGCGGCTGCGCTTGACGGGTGGATTCCTCCTAACAGAATGAAGAAACCTGCAAGGAATGCGGCGTAACCTGTTATTTTATTCATAGGAACCTCACTTCTAGGGTGTGTTTTTTGTAGCCACCCGTAAAAGAGGCAGCACGTAGTTATTTACCCCATTCAGCGGGTTTAGAATAAATTCAGAGGATAATTAATCGTCAGCGTGCAGAGATGCTTGTCTTCTTAGCGACCTCCCGCCGCACGACTGGGGCAACCTCGGTTGCCAGCAGTTCAATAGCTGCTGCGACTTTGGAGAAGGGGAGCCCTCCGATATCAAGCTGGGTCATAAAGCGGCTATGGCCGAACAGCTCATGCTGGTAAAGAATTTTCTCGATGATCTGCTGTGGGCTGCCGACTGCCAGTGTATTGTCTGGGGAGACGAATTGTCCAAACTCGCTGCGTGATACGCTATATTCTTGAATGCGTTGTGGACTGATGGAGTTGCGATAGCTATAGTAGTAAGGATAATATTCATCCAGCGCTTGGTTTGAAGTGTGGGCAATATAGCCGTGGCTCGTGATAGCGATCTTCAAAGCTTCGGGAGCATGACCGGCCTTGGCACCCGCATTGCGATAGATATCGGCGAGATGCTGTAGCGGTTCTGGTCTGCCGTTCAGGATAGCGATGGCCATGCCGATTCCAAGCGTTCCTGCTTTTTCAGCACTTTCAGGAGAGCCGCCGATACCCATCCAGAGCGGGAGCTTGTGCTGCAACGGACGCGGAGCAATTTCGGCATTCTTCAGGGAAGAACGGAACTCACCCTCCCAATTCATAATTTCATGCTTATTTAGCTCCAGTAGCAGATTGATGTTCTCGGTGAACAGTCGGTGATAATCCTCAAGCTCATACCCGAACAGGGGGAAGGACTCCACAAATGCCCCACGCCCGGCAATAATCTCAGCACGGCCATTCGAGAGCAGATCAAGCGTGGCGAAATCTTCGAATACCCGCACAGGGTCGATAGTGCTCAGGACAGTTGTGGCGCTGGTCAATTTGATTCTGCTAGTCACCTGAGAGATGGCTGCCAGAACGACGGGGACCGAGGAGATGACAAAATCAAGCCGATGATGCTCACCTACACCGAACACATCAAGTCCGGCTTCATCGGCAAGCTTGGCTGCAGCTATAACCTCATTTAGGCGTTGTCTCGGGCTGATCGTCTGTCCGGTATGGCAATCGGAGACGATATCCCCCAGTGTATAAATTCCAAATTCGAAGGCAGGTACAATCTCTTTATTTGTTTTGTTGTCCATCATCAGAAACTCCTTGTTATTCATATTGTTTATGTAGTGTTTAAAGCTTGTCCGGCAGACAGAGGATTGTAAACATTATATCATTATTGCTTACTAAATGTAAGCTTGTGAAAAATATTCATCATGATACTGCTATATATATTCATTATATACGTTTATTGTTTTATGATTAAATCAAAGGACAAAAATAATGGGTTCATATCACGATTTGCATAATTGAAAATATAATTTTAATCTATTATTTGGTATAATAAAACCTTGAGAAAATATAGAAGAAGTACGGGGGAGAAAGAATGGAGCAGCAAGCGATTTGGGCGATTGGTATTTTCCTGCTTACTTATGGGCTGATCATTTCCGAGAAGATTCACCGCACTATCCTGGCTATGGTTGGAGCTATACTCATGATAGGGCTGGGCATTCTCGATCAGGAAACCGCCCTGCGGCATATCGATTTCAATACGCTGGGGTTGCTGGTGGGGATGATGATGATTGTTGGCATTACCGCGGATACCGGTGTATTTAAATACGTAGCGGTGAAAGCAGCCAAAGTGTCCAAAGGAAAACCGGAAAGAATACTGATTGCGCTGATGGTTATTACAGCCGTGGCCTCAGCCTTTTTGGATAACGTTACAACGGTGCTTCTCATCGTTCCTGTTACCTTTAGTATTACGAAGCAGTTGCGCATCAATCCGCTGCCGTTTCTGATCTCACAGATTATCGCCTCAAATGTTGGCGGTACGGCAACGCTGATCGGTGACCCACCTAATATTATGATCGGTAGTGCAGTGAAAGAGCTGACGTTCATGTCATTTATCAGTAATCTGGCACCGGTAATCATCATTATTGTTCTGGCGTATATTCCGCTATTCTTACTGCTGTTCCGTAAGCAAATCAGATCGACACCTGAACTGCAGCAAAGCATTATGGAGATGGATGAGAAAGCGATGATTACCGATCATAAGCTGCTGAAAAAGTGTCTGATCGTGCTGGGCCTCACCATTTCCGGCTTCTTCCTTCATCAGACTCTGCATTTGGAGTCGGCTACGGTTGCCTTGGCAGGTGCATTTCTACTGCTGTTGTTAACCGGAGGGGAGAACATGCTGGAGAAGGCCTTTTACAGTGCAGAATGGATCACAATATTTTTCTTTATCGGCCTGTTTGTTCTGGTAGGAGGTCTTGTCGAGACAGGCGTAGTTGCGGAGTTGGCGGCAAAAGCTATTGAACTCACTGGCGGGAACCTGTTGGCAAGCTCCATGCTGATCCTGTGGATGAGTGCCATTACTTCCGCATTTCTGGATAATATTCCTTTTGTGGCCACGATGATTCCGCTGATTCAGGAGATGGGAAAGATGGGGATTACTAATCTAGAACCATTGTGGTGGAGTTTGTCCCTGGGAGCTTGTCTGGGTGGGAATGGAACACTGATTGGTGCTAGTGCAAATCTGATCGTTGCCGGCTTGGCAGCCAAAGAAGGTCATCCGATTTCATTCATGAAGTATTTGAAGGTCGGTTTTCCGTTAATGATTCTATCCGTTGCCATAGCCAGTGTGTACATCTATCTGAGGTATTTGATCTAAGATGTGAATTTTTGTTGACAGATTTTCAGATAGATGATATTTTAAATATACAAATTCAAATTGATTTACTATGAATTATATTTACCGACTGTTCAGACAGAGGTATTCGCGGGTGTTACATCGCGATGCCTCTGTTTTTTTATGTGAATTTCAATCGTTTGGGTAGGAGGAGGAGTTAGAAATGGGAGAAGCACTGCTCTCTATATCGAATCTCAATAAACGTTTTGACACCGCTGGAGGGCATATACAAGCCTTGCAAAATATTAACCTTCACGTGCAGGAGGGAGAATTCATCACGGTGATAGGACCCAGTGGCTGCGGAAAAAGCACGCTGCTGCGCATCGTGGCCGGCCTGGACAGTAACTATTCCGGCAGTGTTACGCTAGAAGGAGCGGAGATCCGCGGGCCCGGCATTGACAAAGGCTTTATTTTTCAAGAGCACCGCCTCTTTCCCTGGCTTACCGTAGAGAAGAATATCGCCTCCGATCTGCCGCTTAGCAACAAAGAGGTAAGACGGAAGGTGGATGAGCTCATTGAGCTGGTAAAGCTGAAGGGTTTTGAGAAGTCTTATCCTCGCGAGTTGTCAGGCGGGATGGCCCAACGTGTAGCGATTGCCAGAGCACTCTTGCGTAATCCCAAGATTCTGCTGCTGGATGAGCCCTTTGGTGCACTTGATGCTTTTACCCGGGCGCATATGCAATCCGTCTTGCTGGATATTTGGCGTACGAACCGAACTACGATGATTTTTGTGACGCATGATATTGATGAGGCCGTATTTTTGGGTAACCGTGTAGTTATTCTGGAGCCAAGGCCAGGGAAAATAAGCAGAATCGTGCCTGTAGATTTGCCTTATCCGCGGAAGAAGACGACAACTTCTTTTCAGGAACTGCGCCTGCGGGTGCTGAATTATTTTGAAAAGGTGGATGAGCTGGAGCTTATGGATGGAGCAGGGATATAAGAACTTCAAAATCAGGGGTTACTTCGCCCATAAATCCGACTTAACTGATGTGAATTATGAATTAAAAGAAATGAGGGACGACAAAGGAGTGAAGAAAACATGGCGAATCGGGCTATAGCAGCAAGATCTACGGGGAGACCTGGGAAGGCGGCAACGCTAGGACTAGGCTTGCTGCTGCCGGGGAGTGTAATCATTCTGTGGCAGATGCTCGGCCACTACGGAATCATATCGGAGATGCTGTTCCCGACACCGTATACGATCGCTGACTCTTTTATCACGCTGGCCTCTTCCGGTGATTTATGGATTAATCTCAGAATCAGTGTGGCTAGAGCGCTATCGGGTTTTCTGCTAGGGGGTGGGCTCGGTCTCTTCTTCGGCATTCTGGTTGGCTTGTTCCGCAGATCGGAGAAACTGCTTGATCCTTCCTTGCAAATGATTCGGATGATTCCGAGTCTGGCGGTAGTGCCACTATTCATTCTCTGGTTCGGCATCGGTGAGGAGTCGAAGGTGCTGTTAATTGCCAAAGGGGCCTTCTTTCCGCTCTATATCAATACATTCATGGGCATTCGCGGTGTGGATAATAAGTTGTTTGAAGTATCAAGGGTGCTTGGCTTCAGTCGGGTGAAGCAAATACTCAGGCTGGTGCTTCCAGCAGCTGTGCCGTACATTATGCTGGGAGTACGCCTGTCATTGGGATTATCTTGGTTGGGTCTGGTAGTGGCTGAGCTTATTGCGTCCACTTCCGGCATTGGTTATATGATGTCAGACGCCCGCCAGTTCGCAGATACACCTGTCGTATTTGTGGGTATTATTATTTTCGCGCTTGCGGGCTTACTGAGTGATACGATTGTTCGTCTCATAGAGCGGCGATTGCTGAGATGGGAAAGAGGGATGACATCATGAACGATGGAGTCGAGGTATTACTCAAGAATACTAAAAGCGCAAGAGAGGTGCGTGACCACAGTGGTACGGCATCTATAAGTCCTAAACGCATCAAGGATACCAAGAAACTAATATCGCCTGAAGTTTGGAAGCTGTATCTGTCTGATCTGGGTGCCGGAGCCCTTATCCCTATAACTACTGTTGCTGTTTGGCAGTTGGCAGGTAGTACTGGTCTGATCTCCACAGTCTTTCTGCCAACACCGCTGGCGATATTCAAAGCATTGGTCAGTCTTGCGGTTACGGGAGAGCTTACGCATCATCTGGGTGTCAGTATGGGAAGGGCAGGGCTAGGTTTCCTCATTGGCGGCATTCTTGGTTTGCTGTTTGGCGTGCTGACCGGTTTGTTCCGCAGTGCGGAATACCTGCTGGACCCGAGCATACAGGTGTTGCGCCTTGTTCCGCATCTGGCAATCGCTCCACTGATCATCCTATGGTTCGGTTTTGGGGAGGCTTCCAAAGTAGTTATTATTCTGAGTGGCTCATTCTTCCCACTCTATATCAATACATTTATGGGCATCCGGGGGGTGGACAGTAAGCTGCTTGAAGTGGCAAAAGTACTCGGCTTTAGTCCTTACCAGAAGCTACGCAGGCTGATTCTACCAGCAGCGTTGCCTAGTATTCTTTTAGGTCTGCGATTGTCACTGGCTATAGCCTGGATTGGTCTGGTAGTGGCGGAGCTTATCGGCTCGCAGTCTGGTGTGGGCTTCCTCATTAATGAAGCGAAGCAAAACTCGAATACAGAGGTTGTTTTTGTGGGCATTATTATTTTTGCTGTCGTTGGTAAATTAATCGATTCGTTCTTCCGCGCTATTGAACGTAAGCTCCTGTTCTGGCGGGATAGCTATCAGGGTTGATACAAAAACTTTTGATGGGAAAATAACGCGGACAGCCAAAGTCACTCCAACGTCCTTCTAGTCCAAACGTACTTCCATATCGCGAGGTGACGCAAAAAAAGGCAATAGGATGCCCGGGAAGCTGAAGATAGACTTTT
>NZ_WJXB01000016.1 GCF_009664975.1 Paenibacillus monticola | reverse complement strand
CAGGGAGCATGGAGACCACCAGCCTTTGATTTGATACTTTAAGTATACCGAAAAAGATAGACATTCTCCTCAAAAAAATGAGGAGAATGTCTATTTGAGATCCTGAAGGACTTTTTCAGTGGCCTCGGCATAACCCGACGGTTTTTTTTGTATATGCTAAATTTAAATCACTTACGGATAAACCGTCCCTTTAAACTCACTTATATTGAGATGTCGGCAGAACAACAAAATCTACACCATCAAAAGATTTAAATCTTACAGCTATTTCTGAAACACCTGCTACGTTAACTTCCGTTGATGTAATTCCTGTATCAGGTTCCAGCATGATAGTTTTAAGTTCCTCATTTGTAGCACTATTAACTAGATGGATTTCAGCAGTATCTCCCTTGTCTCCAATAACAAAGGCATTGATTGTTAAAGTCTGGTATTTTTTATTTGGATAAAAGGTAGCTTCAGCATCGTAGCTAATACCTGGTGCTGCAATTACCTCTTCGTAATTCTTATCATCGAAGATGGTATATGCTGGATTTTGAGAATATCCTACTCTACTCTTAAATTTTATAGACTCTTTATTAAGAGGTGTCGAATTAGCACGTTCTCCGATTATCAATGTATTGGATACCTTGTCAACAGCTATGTTTGTTTTGGTTGCTTCTGTAATCACGCTTATAGGTATGTAAGTAGAACCATTAATAATCACTGGCTTTGGTGAGTTCTTTGCAGATGGTGTCCATGCAACACCGCTCACTTTGTACTTCAGATTGGTAAAAACTGCCTTTACTTCATTAGTTGCCCCATAGGCAACTGTTCCTCCTAACAATAGTGTTGCTAATGCCATCAAAGTAACTTTTTTAAATTTCATAATATTCCTCCCATTGTATTTTTTTCCCTTCTATTAATTTATCGTATTTTTATCCGAAATAGTTAATATGAATCATATTTTTTTATCAATTCCGGGAAAATAATTATAGGAAGGAAGTTGATATATGCTAAAAGAACTGAAAATAGCGATGGAAAAGGAGCAAGTTGTAAGTATACATACAAAAGATGGTGAGGTTTTAATGGGGACTCCTGAGAAAACTTCTATGCAAGCGAAGGTTAAGCTGCGGAATGAGGATGGAATAACATTTATTCCTTACGAGGATATCGTGCATGTTATGAGAGTAATTGATTTTCCATAAAGAGTTCAGGCAGTATTTACAGAGTTTATCAATTAACAGAAGGAAGCCCGTCAGGCAAACCACCGGCGGGTTATTTTATGTATACTCTAAATTCAAATCTTTCACGGACAAACCGCCCCCCTGAAATCTTGATGGTCTCAGTCGAATACCCTTCAACTAGACCACCATAATCCATCATATGACCTTCTGGATCATCCTCCAGTCGAAACCAGACTGATACCTTAGATTGTGATAAGGCTGCCGCTAGAAAGTCTATATCGTTATCTAGGACTTTATATGTAGTACTCATTGCCATCTCCCTAATCAATCAAACTATGTATAAACTCTTGGATCAC
Source organism: Paenibacillus monticola (assembly GCF_009664975.1). GTDB lineage: Bacteria > Bacillota > Bacilli > Paenibacillales > Paenibacillaceae > Paenibacillus_AQ > Paenibacillus_AQ monticola. Next base: position 129,321 of record NZ_WJXB01000016.1, on the reverse strand, counting down.
AAAAACATAAGGATTAACAATCACCTTACTTACTATTATAAATAACTGAACCGAACTACTTACTCCAACATCTACTCCGCTCCAGCTTGATGTTTCTGGTTTATCAAGCCCGTATTGTTGTGTTAGCCTATCTTTTGTTTCGCTACTAATAACGACACCATTATCAGCCTCAACGTACCCAGGTTGTATACATAGTAGACTTAAGACAAACAAAACTATGAGCATGGCTATATATTTTTTCTTCATTACATTTCTCCCGTTTAGTTATTATTAAAAACCCATCATTATGCAGGGTATCGGTACTTCCAATTTGTATATTATCAATATAGTTGATTTGGAACATTATGTATATGAAGTCTATAGCACTGATAAGGAAAATTTTCCTAAACACAAAAATCCACCTGACCAATTAAGGTTAGCGTGAGATTAATTTATTTCCTCTAATTTTCTAACCAGCTTTCATCCCATATTACATAACCAGATGATTTTTTCCTGCCGGACCTTCAAACGTTACATAAAGCTCTGTTACTCCTGAAGGGAGTACAATTTTGTTGTCTGTTAGGTACTGCTGTTTAATTTCCCAGTGGCCAAGATTGCCCAGATTTATCAGCAATTATATAGGTCCCCTCTACAACCTTATCAGCGTTGCTTTTAAATCCAATTAGTACGCCGACTTTTTTTTCCCGCTTTAACTTTAAATGCAACGCCTTGCCCAGATTCCTTTCCGAATTATTTTTGCGAGTCCTAAAAAATCCATAGTAATATTTACCTGTAACTGATAGAGTAAATTTGTTAATAATTATCATTTTTAGGGGGAGCATCATGAAGAAGCCGATATATAAGAAGTGGTGGTTTTGGATTATTATCTTAATCGCTGGAATCATTGGGATCGTCAACAATGAGGACAATAATACCGATCAGGCTGAGCCAGCCGCTACAACGGAGACAGTTCAGAAGGTTTTTGTAGATGTTGCTGTTCAACCAACAGTTGAACCAGCCGTAGAGGCGACTTCAACTACCCTTGCAGAAGGTTCTGCAGAGTTAGCAACTGCGGAGGTTCCAGCATATGAAATTGTTGAAGATAACTTATCAAAGGCTGGTATGTGGTATTTAACCTTATCTACAGAAGCTACGGATGAGGGCCAGTTACGTGCTCTTGTCGATAACTCTCGTCTGCTGGCAATGGAAAAGAAAAATGGTGCAGAGTGTGTATTCGTATATATTCAAAGGCCAGGTGTAGGAGAAGCGATCGCTACAGGAAAGCTGGCTCTTTCACAGAAAGGCGTTGCTCAAACAGGACTTAAAGATATTAGAGACGTTGAGTTTGAAATTATAAAATAACAATGGCCCCGAAAATCCCTCGGGGCTTTGCTATGTCCGCCTCACCTGTAGACCACTATGTTTTTTGAGGGGGGTACTTTCATTGCATAAGATAAATAGATTTCCATCAGTTGACTTCTGTATGCTCCAATAAACCATTTAAGAATTCATTCTTAACAAAATGAGTTGGGATAAGAATATTAACTTTACCACCAACTAATGGATGCAATTTCGTTTTCACACAACCTAAAACTTTTTTTCCATGTCTATATCTTGTTTTCTCTGCACTATAAAGAGCGTGTGCTTCTGCTGATATTTTACCGGCGTTAATGTCTTTACCACCAACTCTCCTAATTTCAAGAGTAGTTCGAGAATTAATGAATTTTTCTATTGTTTTTGCCTGTACTTCTTCTGTAGAACTACTGATAATCTCTTCTGCATTACTTACTGTAATATTCGGATATATCTGATTTATATGTTCGGCGTTTAGAAAATGAGATTCTATATCTGTTCCTTCTGTTATAAAGCAGTGAATATCATCGTTTTCAATCGTCCTTTTAAAATTTTCTATTTCTAAGTCACTTAGATAATCTCTATCACGATGAAGAATAACTTTCGTAGCAGGTGCGTGTTTTCTAATAAATGAATTCAAAACGAGAGCTATTTCAACTTTTGAACACCCTTTATAAGACCAAATGTCTACATCATCTAAATTAAAACCTGATGATTCTAATAATGCACGGACACCTTCGGTTTCAGAGTCTTCAGTTAGAAAAACATACTTAATGTTACCTTGTAAAAGCCGGTCACCTTTATCGAGTGCCCCGATATCCATAAGAACATTTACGTTATCATAATTATCTTCCAGAACAATTTTCCCTTCACGAATCCAATGCATTTTACTATAGTCCGATAATTCATCTATTAAATGTCTGGAGTGAGTTGATAATAGGATCTGAACATCTCTTTCTTCCGCTAATTCAAGTAAAACTTTGGCAAGCCTTCTTTGGTTATTTGGGTGTAGATGTGAGTCTGGTTCATCTAAAATTAGCATTTTAGGTCTATATAGATTTACATAGCTTAAAATTTGAACTGCCTGCAAGACTCCCGTTCCAACTCCATCAATAGGAAGATCTTGAGTTCCATATTTAGCAATTGCATTAATGCTCTCATCTCTTTCAGGATTAAACTTCACATCTAATTTCAAATTTGGAAAGATTCTGGTTAGATCTGACATGAAGCGGCCCCAGTTTTGATCATCCTGTTTTAACAACCATAATATATTGCGAAATACATTATTTGCGTCTCCCTTAGCGGCAGCTTTTCTTATAATGCCCGGGGTTTTGTATTCCTCAGTAGCAGGTATACCTGCCAAACCAGGAACATAAATACTATATGGCGTTTCTATATTTTGTAATCTTTCGCCTAGACTTTGACCGGTTATACGTACAGTAAGATTTTTATTACGTCCCTTACCAACAATGACATTAGTTGACTCACCATTTTCTTCCACAAAAGTAACACTTATAGCTTGATCACGAGCTTCTTTCAAAATCCCTCCAGGTGCTAATGCCGATACATCCCTTAAGGGTGTGTATACTAGCTGTGTAGGAGCTACTGATGTTGATAATATATTATTATCCCATCTATAATTCGGCTCTAAAGTGGTAGTTTGAGCAGCTGAAATTGCAAACTGAATTGCTTGTAATACGCTACTCTTGCCAGCATTGTTTGATCCCACAAACAAATTCATACTCCCTAAGCTAATATCGATGTTGTCCAAATGCTTAAATCTTTTAATCTCAATATTCTCTAGCAACTTACTCCCACCTTATGTGTAATTACTTTTCCGCTTATTTGTTAACGTGTATTTCATCTCAGTAATTAGTCTTCTGCTGGTGCACACGAAACTCAAAGCCTTCCGCTTGTAATATACATCTGAAAGTTTAACAAACCTGGGTGTCCATTTCTGGACCGCCCAACATAATCTACAATACAATCTAGTTTATCCTCATCGATTTGGTCTACATATATACGCATTTGGGAAAGGGCCGCTGTAAAAATCCACTGTTAAGGACTTTATATGTACTACACAAACAAACTATCTCTCATCATCTAAAAAGGGTGTTTTATGGCCCACTTTTCCACAATTTCATTTAAAAAATCGTGTTCAATTGAATTTTGTGATTTATAATAAGGATCTCTCTCATTTTTCGGTAGACAACTAATCGCAGCTAAAAAAGCTCTTTTAACCCAAGGATCAGAAATAAATGTGAGCTTATTAGTCCTAAAATAACTTTTGTTATTCGCTCTCCCCAAATTCAGTATCAATTTTCTCTTTGTAAAACTGTCTTCATACTTCTTTAACAAAACAGAAAAAAAACTTTGATTATTCCATTCATCACTCTTAGAAAATAAATACAAAAGCCAAGATCTATTATATTCCAATTCGCTCATAAAACTATTACTTAGAAGTCCGATGACCATTTCTCCGATCCCATGCTTCTGTATTTCATTAAATGACCTTACTTTTTCTAAATGGTTTATAATCTTACCAAGTATAGGGAAGATCTTCCTCATGTTTTCTTCTTTCAAAATTATTTTTGCAACTTCAGTATTATCAAATCGCGCTAGATTACCAATTAAAAACTTTACAAACCGGAGATCAATCTCATCTTTCTTAAGTTCTTCCTCCAATAATTCTAATATGTTAAGTTCTCTAACCCTTGCCAACTCTATTTCATCAAGTTCATAATCATCAATATCCTCGTAGTCTCTGCTTATTCCAAGCTTATCAAAAAGTTCATAAAGTTCCTTAACAACTCTATCATTTTCTCTTTCTATAAACATATACAACTGAGATTCTTTAAATTTCTCTTTGGTCATTATCTTTGTTTTTTGTTCATTTAATTTCAAGTTTAAGACATCGTATAGATTTTGAGCTAAGAAAGCTAAGGATCTATACGATTCAGTTTCCGTTTTACAAAATAGTCTGTAGTCATCTACATAACGAATGAATCTTATATCATTGTCAATAAGAAGTTGATCTATTTCGTGTAAAATTAATTCTGCAATTGGTCGACTAAATTGAGGTCCTATAGGTAAACCCTTATGTGTTTGATTAAGATGCATTGCCTTAATCATATCTATTAAGGTTTCCGCATGCGTACTTTTCCCACTATCTTTTACACTTTCTCTTAGGTAGGTTTCAATGTTATGTAAGTATATACTAGGGTAAAAATCAGTAATGTCTGTCATAACTACATAACTATACTCATCCTCTAATTCCAATATTTCTTTAGCTTTTTCGTTATATGTATTCCAGTTATAATTGGGATCATATAATCCCCCATCACTCGTGGGATTTAACCTAAAAGAAAACACGATATCGAGATTAGCTGGTACTCTTGCACTCTCAATTTCTTTATGGATCTCATAAATTATTGCGTTATACATAATTGAGTCAAGAGGGTCCAACTGTGTGCAAATTCTAAAGCCCACACTACTTTTAGGTGTAATGGTTGTTCTATATTGTCTAATTCCTTTTGAATACACATCGAATTCTAAAAGGTTCTTTTTTACATCATCCCAAAACTCAGTGATTGCTTCAAACTCAAAAGGCCTAGGGAAAACGTAAGAATCATTGAATTTGTTTATATGTTTCAAGGACCAATCTAACGATCTCCCATTTAGTTTCAGCATTGAATCTTCCTCTTCCCTATTATTATCGAGAGGCTTTGAAAGTCGAAGCAATCAAAACCCCTCAACCGATAATTTTCAACAACACTCGTAAAGCGTGAGGTGATTATATCATTATTTGTTTAATATTGTATATCTACTATTTGGTACTAGCTCCACGCTTGTTGAACGCCAACTCGAACAGTCCAGTAGCAGACAACCCAACCCCGCCAACCCTCCTGACCAGAGTCGCAACGTAAGGTTAAGATCAGTAAAGGGATATGCTACAGCTCCCACCAGCAAGCCAATAGCCAGCCCAATGAGGGGTAAGAGGTTCTTTGATACATTGGCAGTATTCTTGACCAGTTGCACAATAGCCAACACAAAAACAGCCAGCACCGAGGCGAAGGCCAGAACAGTATTCAATACTTCCTTTTCCATTGTTATTTAACCCCTTTCTCAAACACTCCTACGCGGTCCAAAATCGTCACCATCCGGTAAAAGTCGTAGCTCCCGTTTGCGGTGGCATCCAGTACGCCTGCAGCCTTAGCGGATTCGCAGGACTTGAGCGCCCACGCGGGGATCTCTGACAGCTTTTGCTTGTCCTCCAGCTCCGCGATCCGGTTAGACAAAGTTGACGTCACCTCTACCTGCGCCTTAATGAGTATCTTCAATGCTTCAAAATCTTTCTTTTCCTCCGCTGTCATTTCTTCATCCTCACCCTTCATTTTTTTTATTTTTGCAATCAACGTATCCAACTGCGACTGTGTTGGACGTTTACCTGCACGATAATCTGCCGTACTCAGCTTAAAGGTCATTTGCAGGTGAGGCATATCTTTAAAACTCGTCCAGTCCCCTCCCCACTCCCAACCGAGACGCTTGGCATCTGCAACAACCTCATCCCAATCAGCGATGCCGTCACCGTCACCGTCTCGTTTGGTGTCCCAGCTTACACCGCCATCTGGCAGCAGCAAGGCAAAGTCGATAGCCACTCCAAAATTGTGATAGGAATATCCTCCTTTGGCATTGGTAACGATCAGCCCTTTTGTGGTGCGTCCTTGGGCGTACAGACCATCTTGTTCAGGGATGGTCCGCAACCCTTGGGTAATAACGATCGGTACGCCGTGAGCATAGGCAAATTCTATGAGAGCTTCAGCAGCGGTCCGATCAGCCGAAAGAAGCCCGCTCAGTTTGGACGCGGACTTGGCTTTTACTTGTTCTAATGTTAATGACACGTTTGCCCCTCCTTATGCTGATTGGTCATTGTCTGGATGCTCCGGTTTAGCCGGGTTGTTTTTAGTCTTATCTTGACTGAGTTGCAGCAAAAAATCTTGCATCTGTTGCGGCCACGGCACACCAATAACCCCAAAATTCTCTACGACGCTCAACCCCTCCCGGCCGGCATAAAATAATATTGCAACCATTCTGAACACCGGTGCTCCAGGCTGCACCCAATCGTCCACCAGTGCGGCCAGGCCTACAACAAAAAGAACGGTTATCTTACGAATACCGCCCCAAAACATTATGTCGCTGCTGACTGTCTTGGTCTTAAACGCTCCAGCTACCCCGCTTAAATAGTCCGCCAGCATAAGCACGATAAGAAATTGCAATGGTTTGTCGTACCCGCCCAGCCAGCCTGCAGTCATGGCAAGCAATCCAATCAAAGCCGACGATAAGCCTGTCGCAATCTCTCGAAATCCTGATCCAATAGCTGCCGTGTAAATCGTTGTAAAAATATTTTTGATATGATTGAGCATTCCTTTGCTCCCCTCTCTAATTGGCATAAAAATAGCCCTGATCGGCTCAGGGCTGGGCTTCTCTATAAATGGAGAAGCAGGTACTAAATTATTATTATACAAGTCCAAAGAATGTGACATAAACATTAAAATTCGTGGCGGATTGATTTATAACATTAAGCGAGACATGAATAACTTTTCCTCCTGAAAGTGTGAAAGAATAATCAGCGAAACGGAGATTAGCACTAGTCGGCTGTACCTTTCTCCATCCTCCACTAAAGACGGTTAAAGCATCGTCTGCGGTCAATGATCCGACACGATTCATATATGCCCCTCTGAAATCAGAAAATGTTAATCCGGTACTGTTACTATCTACAGCTACCGATGTACCCGCTGGAACGGTAACAAACACATACTGTTCGTGATATTCTGGCATGGTACCTACTAGGCCCGCTAGAGGTACGCCTCTTTTAACATTGGAAGCCAACAAACTAGGATAAGCAGCTTGCAATTGGGCCGGTGAAACTTTTATTTCTCCAGCTCCCGGTCCCCCTTTCCGGTAGCCCTCAGCGGGGTAAACAGCTAGCGCACCATCTGGCCATTGTCCGACTCCTATTGCGGGGTCGCCACCATTGGTTATAACAGGTAAAGAACCCTGCATACCAAAAGTTTCCTTGTCAGCTCGAAAATTAGCGGGTATGAAATCGGTATCTACCGCAGTTACGCGCTGTTCAGATTCATACGCTCCAGTGGGTACATAAATAGCAAGCTGACCGTTCCCTAGATAAGCCGTACCTTCTCCCGGAATAGTATCAGTTGCCCGTCGATCTATAAGCGTTCCAGGAACTAATCCGTTATCAGTCCCTATTGTTTTGCCCGCAACAACGTCACTATCAATCGCCGTTCCATATTCACCTCCCTCACCCTGTAATATAAAATCCGTTCCATCGTACACAACCGTATACACTCCGTTTAGTGTGAGTTTAGCGGCAAGGCCGTTAGGTTTTCTAATCGGCCTCGCTCCTAAACCATTTGCATTAAGCGTAGGATTATCACCCGACGCTACGTGCGCTTTAAATGATAGGCGTATCCCTGCGTTCAGCGCCGCTAGGGCTGGAGTTAGGGCAGCAATATATGCTGTTGCAGTCCCGGTAGTTACGGCAAAAGATAGAGTACCTTGAACAATTTGCGCAAGCGTTTTACTTTGCAATGTTGAAGCATTCAAACCGCTGTCATCAGTATCTACTGTCAATAGCTTAGCCAATACGTCAGCAGCCGTATAAGACGATATATTAAGTTTAAGCGCCAAAGCATTTATTACCGTTGCCGCAAAATTCGGATCATTATTCAGCGCATCGCCGATTTCCTTCAGCGTATCAAGCGCATCCGGTGCAGCGCCGACAACAGCTTCAATCCGCTGATCGGTCTCCATTTTGGAGTAAATACTGTTCTTATCTGCCTTGGTCAGCAGTTGGGTATCTGCATAGGACTTGGCTGAAGCAAGAGAGGCATCCGCTTTTTGCTGAGCACCTGCCTGCGTTTCCCTAGCATTCCAAGTTACCCTCTCGGCTGCTGTCAGATGCCGACTGACGTCACTGACATGAGTATCGACTTCCTCAGATAACACTTCAAGTTGCCCCTGCCCATTCTCGACACCGTCCTCTAAATGATTGAGTCGTTCGGAAGTGATTCGTGTCCCTTCTTGTATCAACTCATAGAGTGGACGCCCGGTCTGGGGGTCTGTCTTTTGTTTTCCAGACGCGTCCTTGATGGGCCTGCTCAGGTCAGGAATCTCGTCTTTCCAGATCTGTTTGTTATACGCCACCTGAACTCACCTCCAATCTCAAAACAAATTCAAAGACAATCAAAAACCCCTTATCATTTTTGATCACATTAAGGGGTTGATCTGCTAATAGATTACCGTCTGCATCCAGCAAGGAAGCTCCTAATAGCGTTTTCCCGATCGCTTGGGTCTCGGTGATATACACATACTTCCGAACGCTTAATCCGGAAATGACGGTATTAAAAATCGGATAGGCTGCTTCCTCACCGTTTATATTCACCCGCGCACTTGTGACATGTCCGCTTAAATCGCTAACCAGCTTATCAAGCAACAATGGCTTTATAACCTCTGACATCCTTAACCTCCTCCAAAGGGAACTTCAAAGCCGCAAATGGGGAAATCCACCCGATGTGAATAACCGAAACCTTGAACGTTAATGATCTGTTCTGGGATCTTAGAACTGAACACCGCTTTGCGAATGTGAACCGGCCGGATATATTCGAAATCCGATTCCAACGCCACCATGTTCACGGGCTGATTCACCGAAAATTCAAAATGGATCTCTTTATTCAGAAAATCTTCAGTGATCCCCAGTAACAAACCGTGTTTATTCGCGGTTAGCCGTAAAAGTGGCAGCATAAACGAACGATTTGCCCACTTTTTGCGTCGGATCGCCTCTCTTCGCTGTTCTGCCGTACCTGTTTGATTCTGCCGGAAGTAGATCCACTCCCATACGGACAGCGCCCAAGTGGTTCGCTGCAGTATAAACTGATTGCCCAGATCCTCAATCGTTTGCTCTCGCTCAGACATTTCCTTTTCCATCACGGAGAAGTGACGATCCGCCATATCGATTTCATACCAATAGGGCGGTAGCATCTGCCGATAACGAAGTGGAATCATGAGAGAATCACCTCAACCTGCAGAACAGAGGTGACTGGGAGTTCAATATCTTCTACTCCACCGTTCAGTGTGAAGGTGTCGTAATCTTCAACACCTGGGATTAGCAGTAGAGCTGCCACATAGTTGTAAATAAGCTTAGACCTGCCCTCTCCGTAATCTAGCACCCGCTCCCGGATTGTTGCTGCCAACCCATCTAACGCAACACTTGTCATAAGGTGTGCTTTTAATTGAACGACGAACACTGGCGCTGGATGTGTATCCAGGTCATGTCCGGCTATCCGTTTGGTATCCCACATCAGTTCTTTGACCTGCAGGGCGAAGGTTGGCGTCACTGGTTGTCCACTCATATCTGTAAGATACAGATCAATGCTGTTATCATGCCGCTCTTTCTCACGTGCGATAACGCCGCCTACACCCTCAATTTCCAGCGCCCAAGTTTCATAATCCCGTTCTCTACCACTACCTTCTTCGGTATAGGCTCGATCTAGCATGCGCAGTCGATAGGTGTCGTCGTCCTCTCCTTCTTTACGGACAATACCATCCGACCAACCATGCGCATCTAAAAACTCTTCATCTGCCCAAATCGGAAACGCTTGGATAAATCCATAGGTCCATAACGCCTGTTGTTCGGCGATCTCCTGAGCCAAGGGATACCAAAGATCATAAAAATACTCGCCTTCATCCGTTGGTGGGGGCGGCAATCCTCTCTCTTGAGCCAAGGTAATCGCTCGGTTAACCCAACGCCGATAAATCTCCTCCGGCGTTTCTTGCAGAATGGGCATGCTTGGCAAGGCCGGAAGATCCGTTAATTTGATAGTCATAAGCTAACTGCCTCCTCCAGTTCCACTATTCCAGCTAATCCTGTGATCGCTATCTTCAAGTACATTTCTTGTCCGTCCCGTTCTATCGATTTCACCTCAGCCCGCACAATCTCCATATGAGCCGTCAATGCTTCTTCCATATCTCGCTTGATCTCTACATTTTCCCAAGAGGACCACTCCGACCGTTCGACTCCGACTTCTTCGCCATACAGTACATAACGAAAGCGTTCGGTGTTCAAAATCTTAAGTGCGGTCTGAACCAGATACTCCGCATAGGTACTGGTCTTCTGGGGATAGCCTTCATCGTTTAAAATGGCTCGACGGTTGCGGTAGTCGATCATATAGGTCCATTTTGTTTCCGATACCACCGATTCCGTCAGCTCTATTTCATTGAGATCTGAAAGATCCAGATCAGGAAATAAGCTTTCCTCCGCCACCGCTGCTCACTTCCTTTCCGAGCACGTAATAGCGCTGACCCGTAAGCCGTGAAACAATGAGCCGATCACCCGTTTGTAAAGGACTAGGAATCACTAGAATACCGGTTAACGTGGAGTTCTGCGGCTGCGTGATCTCAAATACTGCATCGATTCGTCGATCCTGTAGATACTCTGCAAAGACCAACTTATCTGCAGGATATGGCTCTGGATCTCCGTCCACTTCGATCTGAGGATTTCCCGGCCAGCTCAATAACGTAGCGCGCTCCGTGTCACGGGCATCGATGTGACCCGAGGTCTTTTCTCTCAATAGCTTTAACGCATCATTCAACAATAGCTATTCCCTCCTTTCCAACTCAAGCTTCACTGTGTACAGACCATTCTTAAAGCTGGAGTCTGCTGACTCTACAATCCACTTGGACGTATGATCCGTCTTGATCAGCACCATCCATCCAGCCCGTAGCCCCGCAAGCGTATGATCCTCATGCTTGACCGTGATCTTCTTAATTTGTTTGGCAACCGATAAGGCCTTAAGACGTTGTGTAGCAAGGGTGTCAGGATCTTCATCCTCTTCAACCTCAATGATTTCTTCCATCCGCCCCATGGCCTGTACTGCACCGGCTGCCGTCTTCGTTACCGATGAGGCGAGTACATCATCCTTATATTTTTGAGCAGTCACGACCGTATAGGTCTCCTCGATGGTAAATCCGGCGGTGCTGGCTTCCATCTGCTCCGGAATAAACACCGGAACACGAGTATTTGTACCCTCGCGAACGACCTGCAGATAAAAACCAGTATCCGTCCGGACAACATCCACATGGTACCGATAGCCGCTTCGCTCATATGCTTTTTGAAGTACGTCCAAGATTAGCTCTGAATGGGTCATGGTGCCGTAGCGCTCGTCCAGAGTGAAACCGAATGCCGGACAACGGAAGTCAATACCCGTCGTTTTGATATACCGCTGCAACTCCGCACCCGCTTCCCCCTTGAGATACGGACGAGCTCCCTTGTTCTTAGCCAGATACCAGCCAATCTCTCGGGCTTCAATCTCCCATTCGTTCGTAAATTCATTTTGCTCATACTTGATGATCGGCCCATGGAAGAATTGATTTTTATGATGAAGCACTCCCACTCCAGCTAACTGCAGTGAAAAACACATCAGCATGCCGGCCACCTTGATATCAGATGTGTCCCGCAATCGAACGGTCGCACTTCGAAAAACCTCATCTCGTGCAGAGGACCAGGACATTTCAACAGTGGCATCAGTTAATATTTGCCGATTACTGTCTTTGCCATAAACGATCGCAAAGTTATCCATCCTATCTCGCGCCCTTTACACTATTGTTCTTATCCAAGATCCGTTCTTTCTGAGCCAGATAATCAAAATCTCCTTTAGCGTTAGCAGCTGCTGTTTTCGCTTCAGCCTTTTTCACTTTCTCACTCTTGACCGTATTGTTCTTCTTATCCGTCTTCCCGGTAGTGTTGGGGCGGCTCTTGGATGACTTGGTAATGATTACGCCAGGCTTCAGCAACTGCTTCGTGTTAGAATAAGAAACAATCTTGACCGGATCAAACTCCACGAAATTAAAGGTCAAGTGCAGATTCGCCTGACCGTCTTTATACGTTCCCTCCATACTTTCAAACCACATGGTTTGGGAAAACAAAGATTCAAAGTTAATGACCACCGGCTTGGCTTTCCATTCCTCCATCAGCTTCCAAGCCTGCTCCGGGGATTGATAGATAACCGTTTCTTTTCCGGTCTCCCAAAGTTCCTCCCAGGCACGCGGGAAGATCACAGAAAAAGAGACCCGCTTCAATTTTGAAGTGAGTCTCTTACCTGTCTTCTCTTCTCCGGTAATCACCGTGAAAGTTTCAACTTCATTACTAGATGTAATCTGGATCTCTGCTGGTGTAATCGGGAAGGTGAAACGGTTTTTGTCACGGATCATGGTCAACATCGAATCACCCTCCGCTTTCCAATGCTTTGTACAATTCTTCTCCGAATATCTTACGAAATACAGAACGGCCTTGAGGACTGGTTAACATCTTCGCAAACTCCGCAAAATTCGTGATCCCCTTGGCTAATTCACCGAAATCAATATTGATATTCTCAATCACAATATCCCGCATGGCTGCAGGAGCCTGGCTCAGCGTCTTAGTCACCGGCATGCTCGCGGACCTCATGCCTACAGCCCCACCATTTGCATACGGCCGAGCCCCAAGCAAACTCCCGGCTTGCTCCCAAAGCGCCATCCCTCTACCTCTACGCTGAGCAGATAAGGGTATGATCATCTCTGGACCGGCTTCACCAACCAGACCCATATGCGGATCACTGATCAGGCCGCCATCTGCATACTTTTTCTTCTTTCGTTTCTTCCGTCGTCCAAAGAATCCAGAGATTCCATCATATAATTTTGCACCGACCTTCTCGCCGCCCATTGTACCAATGAGACCCCCAACGGCACCGCCAATCGCAGTCCCTACACCCGGCAACAGGAAGGTTCCTAACAAGGCACCCGTGGCTGCGCCGCCCAGAGCACCCCCAGCAGCACCACCGACAATTTTAGCTGCCTGACGTCCACGCTTCCCTTTCTTAGCAAAAGCAATATCCCAGGCGTCCATGGCATAACCCAATGGGCGAACCACTTTCCCGAGCACTTTACTGGCTTTAGCAAACTTTCGCATCTTTAAGGCCTGTCTACGAAGTTGATGCCCTGATGCTCGAATCTTGTAAGCATCGGAAAGACTGCTGGCTCTGCTCATCGCTTTGCTATATCGTTTAACGCCCTGTTTCTTGACCATTTCGAGTGAGCCATGAATCCCTTCTGCGTAGCCGGCCCCGTATCCGATGTTATCGTTATTATCATCAATGTACGACTTGGCTTTATAGGCATTGGCCCGAAGGGGTTGCGCGCCTACGATACCACCGTTAGCATACGCTCGAACGCCAAGCCGCTCCCCTGCCTGCTCCCATAACTCTACACCGCGCTTGCGACGTCCGGCAGAGAGAGGAATAATCGCTTCGGGTCCTGCTTCACCAACTAAACCGAGGTGAGGGCGATTAATGACACCGCCGTTGGCATAGGCTGCACTGCCGCTGGAATGTTGCGACGAAGTATTCAACGTCGCAGCCGGTCCCGATGTAATCAGTCGTTTGAATGCATTGCCGATGTCAGAGACTACAGCAGACAATAATGGGTATCTACTTCTCATGCCTGCGGTGATTCGAGAAATAAAATTACTCCCCCAGCTCTCACTCTGACTTGTGACCGATTGAATGGAAAGCAAATGCTGCTTTGTCTCATCGGTCGCCGTCTTCACTGCAGTCCCGATCCCAAGCATGCCAGCTCCAGCTAAAGCCGTTCCTTTCACGATCCCATTGGTACTCGTTTTCGTAGTCGCTCCGAGTAGTTGGGCCTGAATAGACGTTTTCTTAGCAGCTGTTCCAACCGCTAGAACATTTTGCTGCGCCGAGGTTGACTCCGTGCTCTTCCACATGCCTGAAATATCTTCTTTAACCGTACTTACCGTTTGCTTGACTCCACTTTTTTCAACAGCACTGCTAACGGCTGACAGCAATCCGTTCTTAGCAATATCAGAACTAAAGACACCAAATGTCTCCTTCAGTTTCTTTTCTTGGTCCGGCGTCATCGTGCCAAACGTAACTTTGGATTCGGGTGGCGTGGTCGATACCTCGGCTGGCTCTTCTTTTTTCTTGCCGGTGATCCAATTACCGATCGAGTACACACCATCTACAGCTTTTTTAGTCCAGCCAGCATTATCGGCCATTGATCCCAGTTTTTCGCCGACCCAACCACCTGCTGCAGCACCGACTGCCGTACCAATAGGACCTGCCAGAGTTCCCACAAGTCCACCGACAATCCCACCAGCAGTGCCGCCTACCATCGAACCCCCCATTGAAGATACACCGGATCTAAGGCCATCATCTTTAGATGCCTGATACAGATCATATCCGGTCATCCCAATACCGGCCACGGTACCCACTATGCCTGCTGCTTTTAAAGCCTTCTTGCCACCTTTAAACACACCTTTAAGACTTTTCAGTCCACCACGAGCAGGAAGATCTGGAATGACATCTGGAATGGATGAAGTACCGCGGAGTCGTGTCGTATTTCGAGCAGTGACCCGAACGCGGCTTGCAGTTACATCCGGAATGGCATCGACATCTGGCAAGTTGGTGGTTCGTGTACCTCGCCGAGCGCTGATCGACCCTCCAGTTGTAGTACGACCACTCCTTGTGGTACGACTTAATGTTCCAGCGCTGCTGCTTCGTCCGCGTCGGCTGGTCTTCTTGCCTCTGCTCCCGCTTTGTCCTCCAAGACTACCTCCGGATTCGTTAACATACACGATACCCGCGTTAACAGTCATCGATGAAATAGAGCTCAGCCCTAATGCCCCGCCCGTGTTTCCAGCACTTCCCCGACGAAGGATAAAACCGCGGCTCTTTGAAGTCCCTACTTCTTCAATTGGGGATATCGTACCTATTGAACGATTACGCCCCAGCCAATTCTTTGCTCCGTTATAAACACCTTTCGCTCCGGTATAGCCTTTATTTATCGTTTTGGCCGTTTTCACAACACCAACCGTACCAAGTAGCAACGCTAAGCCTGTATTGATGGCAGTAAAGTGATCATTATAAATACTGGTGATCCCACTAATGAACCCACCCACGGTTGTACCCAATGCCTGTATCTCGTCCTTATTTTCGGTAAGCAACTTGTTAAACTCTTTCATTACCGGCAGAACAGCTGTAGTCAGGTTGGCCCCTACCTCTTGCATCTGCTGATCCATTAACGCCCGTGTTTGGATCACATCTTGCATGGGATTCGCATCTTGTTGGGCTTTGATCATTCCATCCATAGTGCCGGCTATCCCTGAAGGAGCCTGCTGAAAAGGAACCTGGAAGGTTTTTAAAACTGCACTACCGTTATCTTCCGCTGTTGCAGACCCAAGTGAGACCAGGGACGCTTTCAGCTCGCTTTGTGTTTGACTGGCTAAGTCGGCGACCAAAGCCATGAGCGCACCTTTCGCACGCTGATCTTCACCGGAGTTAATATCTCCAGTAAATGTAGCCGCCTGCTTGGCTGCTTCTGTTTTACCCGCACCACGCAGCGTGAAATACTTCTCCATGTCTCCAGAGTCCAACGCTTTAACACCGAACGTCTCTTTAATGAAATCGGCAGGCTTGTCAAAGTTAAAGCTACCTTCCTTCACACTTTGGGTTAAGAAGTTAGCCATTTGACCCGAATTGGCTCCGGTGTTTTTGAAGTAACCACTATATTCCCAGAAGGTATCGAACAAGTCTTGCTGTCGATCCCCAACCTCTTTATAGGCGTACATCATGCTATCTGCGACGGAGCCGTACGTTTCTTTAAAGGTATCTGCCGACTGTGCTAGAGCGCGGTTAATTTCCTCGGCTCCGGAATCTGGACGGATAAATTGCATTTTTGCGGAAGTACCTAGAAATTCACTTGTTTGCGATTTATCCCTTACCAAAGGAGCTAAGTCGGCTAATTGCTTGGCGCCTTCGGTTTGAGATGGAATGATTCCTTGGGCATGTAACGCATTGACCGTTTGAAGACCTTTCGCGCGCGCATCAGCCGGTAATAGAGCCGCACTGCGTGAAGCCTCGGTATTATAATCAATTGCACCACCAAACATGGCGTCCTTCAGTCCACCCCCAAGCAGCATGGCTCCAGCAGTCGCCGCAATGGTCGTCATCTTGGAAGAGATCCCATCCAGAACCGGACTCACATCATCCTGTGCGCGAAGATGAATCTTCGGGTCCCGCATGGCTCTGATTTCAGAATCCGCCCTGGATGTCGATCGGCGAAGTTCGTCCGCACCATTACGGGCGCGCCGAAAGACATCATCCACATTGACCCGGCTCAGCCTACGCGTTTCATCTGCAGCATCACTGATACGGCCACCTAAATCATCGGCTGCACTCCGCGATCTTCGCAGATCGGAGACTAGGTTATCTCCCATCTGTCCGGAAGCGCGACGGAAGTCTAATAAATCATCGGTTGCTCCGCGTAGCGCCGTACGGATATTCCGGACAGCACCAGAAATAAGGTCCCGCGCTTCGAACGGGACCGTCACTTTTGAATTTGCTGTTATCGTTGTTCACCTCCATCCCGCTCTATTTTTTCGCCAGCCGCTTCGCTTCTTCTTCAGCAATCATGCCGGCGGCCAAGCAAAAATAATATTGCCGCTGTCGGTCAACCTCAAACGGCAAGACTTCGGATGGTAGCCGTTTCTGATTGATCCAAAAGGAGGCTACCCAGCTTGCTTCTCCGTCTTGCCGGATAAGTTTTTTGCTTCTTTAAGCAGAGCGTCCTTCGTTTCTTGGAAGTTGCGCACGGCTTGGCTTAGCGCGGAATAATCAGCTGGATTATCTAGCAAGCGTGGCGGCAGCTCGTACTTACTGATGCAGTTGAAGGCCAACAGCAATTCCTTATCGTTCCAGTTGAAATCTTGTTCGGTTGCCTTAACAATCATGACATCGATCTCGTTATAGGACTCTTTCGGATCACCGTTCTCTTCATAAGCCAGTTCATAAGACCGGCGCACATCGATGGTGGTCAAACGGCGAACAGACCATTCTTCACCATCTGCCAGCACTGTGATAGTATCATCATCGCGACCTGTTTTGCCCTTGGAAAGGTACTTTTCTAATTTATCGCTCATAAAAATTCTCCTTTTCACAATAAAAAAGCTCTATATCATCTGATATAAAGCTTAAATATTAGTACTATTTTAAGACACTTCTGAACAATGACTACAAAATGCCCCCCCTAAGGTACCCGTTTCAAATAACTTTGCACAATTAGGGCATATTTCAAAATGAACTGAACACTCTTGGCAAATTGCTTCACCTTCACTTGTAAGCAAATGGGCATTAGGCTTTTTACATCTTGAGCAACGATCTTCTTCCGCGTATTCCTGTTTGTATCCTAAAAAGTTAACAACTTCAAAGCCTCCGACTGTTATCACTGCACTATCAATTTTTATGAAATCCTTTTCTTTTTCAAAATCCACTTCAAATTCCAAGCTGATAGATCCTGAGATTTCCATAGATACATCACAATCTTCTGAATAATACCTAGAAAAACTTTCAGTTACAGTTGCTTCAATTTCACAAGTAAAAGCACCCTCTATCACAACATGGTTTTCATCAACAATTTCTGTAGAATCGATTGATAGATTTGGCAATTCTATAGAATAAATTTCCACATCAGATAGAGCGTTTTCGAGATGTGATTCTAAATCACCACTGTGTATTAAGTAGCTTGTTAAGTTTAAATAATCATCGAGTGTCTCCTCCCACCCTTTAAGCTCAATTATTTCCAAGCTAACTTCTTCAGCATTTAATTCTATATGAGTTGTATGATCAACCATGTTATTAATAACAGAAGCATGATCGATAAAATTAGAGAGGTTTAGGATTATAAGTTCCTCTGAACTGTATTCTTTGAATTCTTTAAATAATTCCTCTCTAGGCCTTTCTGGCTGCCCATCCTTATCAAGTACCCACCAATCTTCTTTTTCATCTAACGTAACGAAGATTAAAGGACAATTACATTTATGAGCCTTTTCTAAAATTTGTTTCCAAAGAATCAAATCTCCAAACTTTTTCCTTTTAGTAATATCTTTTTCATCTTTTTTTATATCCATATAATCAGGAGGAATTTTGTAAAAATAGCGTTTTTCTCCCTCTTCAAAGATATTCAATAGCTTAGATAGTGGAAAGGTCTCTCCAATACAATTATTTTTGACAAGCCTTTGGACAAATAAAAGCACATTATCATCCTTAATCATTTTTTCATTTTTTTCACCTCAAACATAATTTCATCTTCAAATTTTTTTGATTCTAACCGTACAATTTCGATAGCATTATTTATTTTTTCATTTAATATATTAACTTTGGGAAATCTAAATTTATTAAATTTAATAAACTGCTTGGAAATATCATTTTTAGTAGTGAGCATAATTCTCTCTACTTCTTTTGATACTTCTTTGTATTTAGAGAACTCACGCCTTACAACTTCAGAATGATTATCTTGGAATTCTTGTAAAACTTGATCAGGAATCCAAAGATTATTAAAGATTCTTTCGAGCACTTTTAGAACATGATTGGTGGTTTCAGGAGAATATCTGTACAGGCTTAAAAGACCATTAGTATCAATTACAACCATTGGTTCCTGGTCCCAAATATCTTTAAACGTATCAAATGAAATTGTATATGCCATAAAGTTAAAAGTCCTCTCCTCATCAAGTAAATAATTAGCCGGAGAAAACCGATAATAAACAGCAATTTATCAATATACTCAAAATCAGCTAATCCGATGGAAAAATCATACATCAAATTTCATTTTGTAACAATAAACTATCACAATATTCAAGCCATATAATCTGGGAACTGCTCTATAAAATCAAAATCATTTGCAGTTCCGGAGAGTGTGATATCAATGCCATTATTTTCATCGATCTTGGCAACGAGCAGATCCATTTCATCGTGAATATGCACACCGCTAATCATTACCCGCTCCACATTCCCGGTTTGCATATCCTCAAGCGAGCCAGTGATTCGGTCCAGGAACATGGTCTTACCCGCCTTGAAGTCGGCCAGAAGACGGTAACGAAGGGCAGACTCCAATTTCGACATCACCAGTTTCACCGTGATTTCATATCCCACAATCTGCTTCGTCTTGGACATCTTCCGCGCACGGATAATATCCAGTGTCTCCGGCTTCAGGATAACCTCCACTTCTTTAATCGTTTGAATTGAATCCCCGTTATCATCCTGCACCGATAAATTACGGCCAATCAGTTCGCGTTCCATCGTTTACGCCACCTCCCAATCAATATTAAAGATTTCAATCGCATCCAGTGGCTTGGCCGACAATGAGAAGTAAGCATAATCTGCATCACTTGTCTTCGTCGGATGCTCTGTAAAAGTGAATTCGGATCCTATCGCTTTTTGCTGAGAACGAATCTTCAGGTAACTGACTACTGCGGCTATAAATAAGCCACGCCCGTCCTTGTCATTGTCGAGCTTGGCCTTATTCGCTTTGCCGGCAGCATAGATGTCATTCAACAACTGATCAATCGTCATGGACACGCGGATCTTCCCGAAGTCCTCACGTTCCCCTGTGCCAAGCGTAGTCAGGGTATTCACGGCAGACTCAATGATATAGTCATAGCCGTCTCGGGTCGCCATCAGTGTGCCTTCGGCCAGACCTTTCAGCACTTCGCTGTGGCTCCAGTCCACCTTCGCTTCGCTCATCGGAACCCTAACACCCGTAAAGGATTTATTGGCCGGTGTGCCTGCTGCCAGTCCCGCAACCCAAGCAGCCCATTGGATAGAAGTATAAGTCTTGCCATTGGTGTGCTCCCCAGCCAGTGCGCAGTTGATGATGAAACGAGCATTCATGGCACGGCTGCGGGCATTGTGTGCGTCAATATCGCCATCCGTAGCCGAAGCCCCTGCAACCACTAACTGAGCCAGCTTACGAGCCTTGGAGCGACGATCCAACAGCCATTGTTTAGCTGCAGCCTGCACGGCTGCGTCAGAGGACGGTAGGTACATGACATCAAACACCAAACCGTCAATCCGGTTAAAGATACCGCTCCAATTTGCAGCTGTTATGGCTGCAGTGCCTGTCACACCACCGATTAGCTTGGTATAAGCGACATCAGCCAGAGTAGTGACTCCGGTATCCTTGAACCGCACCATGTTAGACTTCTTCAACGTTTCCACAGCCTCTGCTTTGTCGGCGACCAGGAACGTCTCGGTGTCGTAAATCCCTTTCGTATCGCGGATGACAATTTCTTTTTTCGCTGCATCCACAAGACTGGTGCGTACCATGTATTCAAAATCATTTCCGCGAGTACCTGGATAACGAGCTTCAATGGTGTAGCTATTTGCCACAGCGATCGAAGCCAGCACCTCATTACCGCTCGTCACTCGGTAGCCCACCACGGTCGCCCCGTTCTCGGCTGCCAGTTCCAGTTCATCTACCAAAAGGCCTGTTTCCTTAAACCGCTCCGACTGATCCGCCAGATCCACGGCTTTGTTCGGCAGGCCCCACTCCGCTTGATACGGTACCAGCACGCGGCCGGATACTGACAGGACACGCGACTTTGCAACTGCCTGCAGCTCCACATACGCGCCGGGTCTACTCCGTTGTATCGACATTCACTGTTTCCTCCTTTGTTTTGGGATGCAGATAAACATCCACTTTCTGAATGACTTCCTGCTGCGAGAGCAGGGCATCATCCACACAATCAAAAAGAGCGCCGGCGACTTCAAAGCGTTCCCGCTTCAAAACCACTGCGCTCTCTATCCATTCTTGTTTACTTCGCTTATTCAAATCGTCGAGCCCTGCAGACGCGGCAGCCGACGACTGCCGTTCTAATCGCTTATTACTGCTCATGCCTCGTGCTCCTCTCCTTCATATGCAGTATGAAATTCGTTAATCTTCTCAACGGGAATGCCCTCGCCATTTACAAGCAGCTTAGGAACATGAAGTAAGTATGAGTACCGAAGAGTGACTTCAGTCCGATCCTTTAGCTCCCGTGTACGTGGAGCCTCAATCACCATCATGATTCCGAAGCGTTGTGAAGCTACACAGAATCGACGCTGTCTGAGATATAAGAAGAACGGAGCCAGATCCAAAGGAACCGGCTCTCCCTGATCCTCTATCTCGCTGCGTTCCATGTCAAAATGGAAGACCATTCCTACATCCTCTATAATCCGATCTGCCCTCGGCGTATGTGCTTTGTCCGAAACGAGATCCGTTTCCACGAATACACTTGGTCGTTCAAATTGTCCGGCCTGCCATAACGATCGATCACGTAGAATGGGAAGATCCGGATACACCTGCTGCACGATTTCCGCCCAAGCTTTGAGCCCTACATCCATCAAGACAGCATCCTCTCCAATTCCTTATCCAGGCGCTTCTGGATTAACTCATTCATACCGCCTTCCAGCTGTTTCACCGCGATATCAAAATAATGCCGACCTATAAAGGATCTGGGTCTGGCCATAAATCCTGTTTTCGCGCTCGGGTCATGTACAAATGTACCATTCGTTGCCCAATAGCCTGGTACAAAGTGAGCTTTGTGAACGGTGTACCCATCATTGATAAGGTGAGGATAACCCGCTTTTCCAGTGTCTCTGCTTCGTGTCTCTAGATTAGAACCGACCTCCAGTGTGATCGCATTGCGGTCCACATCCCACTCCCATACATTTCCGTCTTCTCCTCGAGTAAAGGAGTTCCACATTGTGCCTGTATCAATGAGATCCTGTTTATCAATCTCATCAATGATCAGGTTTAACAGCGTCTCACCCACCGCCTCAGCAATGTTCCGAAGGATCTCGGTCACTCCCTTCTCGCTTAACTTTTTGAATTTTTTAGCCAAACCGTCAAAATCATGAATGTTCACTGCCCTTCACCTCACATGTCACCAATAATTCACGCCAGTAACGGCGCGGGTTGGAGTCAATCACCAGATACCTACGTCCGAATAGCAACACTTCGTCACTAATCCGGACATCTGCTGTCTTTGGAACGCCGATTGTCTTTTTGACAATGTATATGATAGGTGTGGCGTCTGCCTTGGCGTCGGTCTGCGTCTTAACAACAAAACAATTTAAATCCGTGACTTTCCCGGATTTCCTGTCACTAAACAGACCATCGGCATCTTGCTGGCGACCGACCCGGTACACCGCCAGCGGGGTGTTCATGCGGTGATTCATAACAAATAAGCCGTGATGTTCCCATCATCCGGTCCCGATTGCTGTTTTTTAACCCAAAGGAAGAGAATAGAGTCCACATCGGCATTGCCCGTGGTCTTACCCTCGACTGCCTGCCTCGTATACGTCCAAGCGCCGTCACTCTCCGCTGAATAACCGCGGGCGACCGAAGCCAAGTATTCCTCACTGTCCTGCAGCGCAAGCGACTCCGCCAGCTTCACCCATGCCAGCATCAGCTGTTTGTCCACGACTTCTGGGAAAAGAACGGACAAATACAGCTCGATACGCGTCTGAGCATCATCAATATACTGGTCTAGTTGCTCGGGAGTGGCCTCCTGTATAGCGCTGACACGACTACGACTCTTAAGGAGTGTCGTTGTTAGCATCCGGCACACCGCCGCCTTCCAGCGCCTTCAGAGCAGTGATCAGATCCGGCTTCTTCATATCAACAAAACGCTCTATGCCGGCCTTCTTCGCTTTGTCCTTCAATTGTGAAACGGTCAGATCTTCCAGAGGGATGATCTTCTCCGCTTTCACCTCGAAGTCAGGATGATCATGTAGTTTTTCCAGCACAACCGAATCTTCCACAAGTACCGGCTTAGCCGGCTCGAACCGAATACTATAAAGCCGCAGAGAGGCGTTCTTGCCTCTGTAGGTCGCATATGGCATTAAAATTCCACCCCTTCCACATAGGCCAGAGCCTGCGGTTCTTCGAAGATGGCGTCAAAGTCAGAGTGAATCGCGTAAAATCGTTTATCAGTCCAGATTGCCTCCTTGCCCTCGGTCGTCTTCCGGATCTGCATATCGTAGGTATGGACCATGGCAAAGTTCGGCTGATACGTAAAGAGAATGGCACCTTCCGGCATACTCCAAACCTCTTCGACATCATAAGCGTTGATCTTCTTCACACCGCCCATGATCTGCAGCTGAATCGATGCGCTCGTGTCTTTCTCAGCCAGCATCTGAAGGCGTTCGCTGAAAGTGTTCGGATGCATAAAGTATTTGAATACGCCACCGGCTCTGTACCGCGTCGGGATCGCACGTTCTACCTCAAACAAAACCCCGGTTTTCTCTTTCGCCGAAAGCGTACTCCAATCCAGATAATGCCCCGTTGTTCTGGCCAGCTTCAGCCAGCCGTCATTGATCGTCAGAAACTCATAATCCGGATCCGTGTTGGGGGTATTCGTATCACCGTTGAACGCTATGTCCTGCATATTCTCGCCATAGTTGTTGGCCATATGCCGCATGATAATTTCTTCAGCATTTTGGCCACGAACCCGTTGCGTCTGGCGAATAAACTCTTCGGTGATGTCAAAAGGAAGCACCACCGGTTCTACCGAATACGGAATCTGCGGAAAGGTCAGCCTTGGTGTGTTAGTTGCCATAATGTTCTCTTTTTTACCACGCATGTTCCGGCCCCTTACACCTACCTTATCAATAGTCCCTTTTGAACTCTTCCGGTTTTCATGACGAATACCTTTAAGGAAGCCGTTGGCTTCGTACGCCATATCTGTGAAGGCCTCCACTTCCTCATAATTCAGAGCGTTTTGGTCCATCGATGTAACTATTGTAGATTTCCGGATGCTGTTTCGGGCAATATTTCCGTTCGTTCTCATAAATACTTTCCTCCTTCTAATTACAGAAAGCGTCCGAAACTAACGGCGCCTTCTGATTTGCTGATTTCTTCTTGATCGTCTCCCTGGGCAGATGCACCGCGGCTGTTCTTCACCAGTTGCACATCAGCTGCCAGCGTCTGCATTTGCTCGCTCAGCGGTGCCAGGGCTTTCGCAATGGCATCCGTAATCGCAGTCTCTTCTGTACTCGCTGCCAAAGCAGTACCGCTTTCAGGCTGGTCACCTTCGACACCTTCCTCTTTCTTCAGCTCCGTAATCTCTGCCGTCAGGCCCTCTACCTGTTTAGCGATCGGAGCCAGTGCGGCCGTTACAGCCTTGGCAATATCCTCAGCTTTCAAATCGTCATCCTCCTCGGGCTCATCCTCTATGGGAGCCGTTTTATTTTTCAGTTCAGTTAAAGCAGCTATGGCATCCTCCACATGCTTGAGGTTACCCGCTGATATTTTCTTACCAGCCTTGGCGATTGGTTCCGGTGGTGCGCCGATGGCTTTGACGATGTCTTCCTTTGTAAGCACATCCTCGGCAATATCGACAAAGTCCTGCAGCGCCTCCCGAATGGTCTCTGGATCTGTCTCCAGGCCACTCTGCCAAGTGTCCCAATTAAAAAGAACCGAGTTGAGGGCATCCTGCGCCGCCCAAAATTCTCGGTTCTTCCGGTTCTTATGGTATTTGTCAGCGACTGCTCCCTTCTCGATCAGACCAAGTGCTTTGGCGATCCGGCTCAAGAGTCCCTTGGATACCTCCGCTTCATCCTCGATCTCTTCCCTTTTACCTACACCCCACATACTGAAGCCGGTTATCTCGCCTTTCTTGATGGCTTCCCAGGTGTCGTCGTCGGTCACCTTCACAGCTGCCACCCAAGAGCCTTTCACGATCTGCTGCTCACCGAGCGTCATGTCGCAAGGTGCAATGTACGACTCTATAACAAATCCCTTGTCGACTTCGAGATCATGCTGCTTGTCGATGTTATAGGTGTGCTGCTTCTCCATGAAGAGATGAGCTGCCTTCTCAATCTCGACTTCATCCATTTGATCGTCATGTGCGTCAGCCATATCCGGCTGATACACAACACCTTTGACAATCCGCTTGTCATCATCAATCTTGGAAATCTGGACCTGTTTCTGAATAGCGTTCTTCCCAGCAGCCTTGATAATGGCGAACGGTACGCCGTTGGCACCTTTGTCTACCAGAGAGATGTGCGTGATTTTTGCGTCTTTCAGTTTAAAAGTCATATTTTCATTTCACCTCCTTTCACTATTGAAGAATTATCCAAAAGGTTGTATATTTTAGTAGATCCTAAATTCTAGAAATAGAAGGGAGTTGGTTGAAAGTGACTAAACTTTTGACCTACCCTCGTTCTTCTGTTTAGAAATTTAGTAATTAGAATCAAGCAGGGTAAACTGTGAAGAAACACAGGGTAAACTGCACGGGGGCTACTTATTATTTTCTAAATGTCATGTGCTAATAGGGACTCAGTTATTGCAGGGTCACGTCTGCATAAGTCATGGCGTCTCTCAAGAAGCCTTAGTAGCACCTAAGGTAATACCGACTCTTCAGTCACCATGCTGTACGGGGCTACTAACCATAGAGCCAGCCGTTGTCGGTAATTGCAGGAGATAAGAAGTGTAAAAGCGTGAGACAAGCCCAGAAGCTGTGCTAAGCTTCTGGGCATTGTTATTATTTCAATACCGATTGCATGGTACAGCGACAACGAATAATCTCTTCAGCTCGCCCTGACGGATCTCCCGGAAACATTAGTTTGCTTTTGCCCACCTCAAACGGTTCGTCCAGTGCTCTAACCTGACCGTTTGCCTTCTTATGACTCTTTCGTGTTCGGTCGCCCTTTGAAGACCGCCACTTCTTACCTGTGACGACCTCCGATTGCTTCCAGCCCTCGACCTTCCCCCCATTGGCAGCAGCTGTGCTCATTGTGCGGGAAATCGTGATTGATCTTTCCATGTTAAAAGGGCCAGCATCTCCCTTGGCTGCTGCAGCACTAATTCCCCGTACAAGTAGTGCGCGTTCCGAAGGTGTCTTCCCCTCTTTGATTGCTTTCTGGAAGGCTCGGGTCATGGTGTCCTTAGAAGTTCCATTCATATCGGGAACAAGCTTCTGTAGGTTTTTTGCAAACCGTGAAGCTGCCTTATTCTTCGTGGACCACGTCTTGTCATTACTAAGAGCCGAAAGCTCTGATTCCCCAGCTAGATGATACAGCGGTGTGAAGGCATCATATACGGCCTGCTCAAACTCAACGGTAAACAAATCACCGTTCTGAACAGATACCAGCACCTTACCCAGCTCACCGATATCAATCAGCAGCTCCTCACTCAATTCCTGAATCGCATCGTGCAACGCCTTTCCCTGCAGCTCCAAAATCTCTATTATTCGATTCTCTCCCTGCTTGTACAACTCCTCCAACACAGCTCGCTCAGCATAGTTAAGCGCCAAGCTATCCAGAAACTCAGTGTCATCTGCCTTTGCAATCTTCTCCCAGCAGTACTCACACATGAACGTCCGCCTCCTGGTCACTCTTTCGCAGCAACCGCTTAGCGATCGATGCCACTTGCTCCTGTACGTCATTCGTGTCTGTATCCTTCAAGAGCGCCGGCTGACTGTTAAGCATCTGAGCGATCGGCGTATCCAGATATTCCTCACTGTACTTGGATTCATCTATTGTCGTATCTAACACTTCTTCGGCAATCGGAATCAGGTCACGAATCAGCATAATTCCTCGGTCCGCAATAAAATCCAGAAGCGCCTTGCGATCTTCCGGATCGATGATACGTGGACCACGAAGGGTAGCTCGTACCCGAAAGATGCCCATAGCCGGAAACAAACGTTTGTTAAAGATTTCGTCCATGATCCAAGTCCGGTAAGGCTCAAACACTTGCTCCTCCGCAAACCGAAGGGCGGCCTGTGCCGTCGCTCGGTTATAGTCAGAACTCTGGCCAACGAGGATTGGTGGTAACCGGAAAGACGAAAGGATGTCTGCCTTCTTCTCTTTGCCATACTCCAAGAAGAGCGCATCTTGCTGCAGTAGATCGTTTAACTTATCAAGTTTGATAGATACCTTCTCGACCTTTTCATCCAGTGGTCCACCGGTCTCTTCTCCCAAAGCCTCTAAGTAGAGGATGCCACCTTGAGACTGTGAACCTTTAACGTTCTTTAGTAGCTCCATGGATTGCTTGGAAAGCCGACCATTTGTCACTGTCAAGATCATAGAAAGCATGCGACCATTTGAAAAATAGGAAACGTTCAGTTCCTCGGCCTCTCTACTGCCGACTACGCCCGGTGCATTGCCGAACCAGCGAGGCTCCCCATAAGGTCCATCATTACCCAGCTTCAAGGGGATGATTTGATTCCCTTCGCCTTCAGTCCCGAATAACCGGAACCACACCACACTCTGCCCTCGCTTCATTGCATAACGTCGTGCATAGATATCCTGCGAGAACTCCTCAATCTGCTTGGTGGAACGAATCCGCCGTTTACGCTTGATGGTCGCCTTATCGGTTTCCCGGGTGCAGCGAACAAACTTCGGATTCATCCGGTAAAGCGTTGGAAACTCACTGCCTGTAGGCCAGGCCACTTCCACGTTTGCCATACCACTGCTCTCTAAATCATCGATCAACGAGTTAATAATCTCCTCTGGTGAATCCTCCAAGTTACAAGTCTCCAGAAACTTGTCTGCTCGGTTCCATTCATCTAAGGCCGTTTGGTCACTCTCGCCAGGAATATACTCCAAAGCAATCCCATAACCAGAGATGTTTCGCCGGTATGCTTCAATACACTGTGGAATGATACTACTATTTTTGACCAGTAGCTTACAGCTTGCAGGATCATTACCAGGAGGGAATGGCAGCAGCCCGTGCTGATCGTAGAGGTTTTCAAAGCTATCCGGCAGCTGCGCGCTGGAAGGGATATGCCGATCCTCTGCTTTTGATATCTGGAACCACTGCGCCTCACCACTCATACGTTATACCCACCCCACATCATGATCTGATCGCTCCTCTCTATCCTTTTTCCGCTGCTTCACACGCTGCAGCAAGTAATCCGTATGGATGCCGTAACGGCGCGCGTCACAGGTATGGTCATTTTGCTTAATGGGCTTGTCCTCACCACGCTTAGCCGCCTTTTCATCCCATACGTAAGACACCAACTCCATGAGGGAATTAGTGTTGTCTGCGCATATGAAAAGTTCATTACTTTGGAAGCGATTAGAAACGGTTTGAATACCATCCAGGACGCTATTCACAGCAGCCTTAATATGACTCATCCCTCGTTTACTCAACTCGATAATAAATGCCTTGGCCGATGGATCAATGAAGATAACTTTCTCATCCCCATCTACGAATGCCTGCAGGTCATCCGCATACTCCGCATTCGTCTTCTCACCCGCTCGCCGGATATCATGATAATACTCCTCTAGCTCATAATAGATGCTACCCTTCACGCCATATTTCAGGAACGTCGTCGGGTTGTTAGCACCATAGTCAATGCAGATAAATTTACGATCAAACGAGGTAGGGAACCAATCCCTCGGTTTCTTATGAACTGCATCTGCAAATTTCGAGAAGATCACGCCTTCTGCCATGACCCACAAACCTAAGATATATCGTTGATAAAATATCCCGCTGTACATTCGGCGGTACCGCTCTCGTACCCGTTCAGATAAGGAGAGATTATCATCCATCGTGAAATGCAGATGCAACGCCTGTTTACGCTCCAGTTGATCCAGCCATTCGAGCTTGAACCAGTGGTAAGGGCCTGCTGGATTACAGTTGAACCACAGCTTTGCTCTATCTACGGAACAGCGAGCCGTTGCCTGATCGACAAACGACTTCGGCATTAACGCAACCTCGTCGAAGAACATACCTGCCAGCGTGATACCGGCGATAAGGTCCTGAGAACTCTCATCCCGTCCACCAAACAAAAAGAACCGGTTGCTTATTAAGCCCCGGGTAATGGTCAGAACATTTTCAGATCGATTGTCATGAACACGATACCCACGACTGGCTAACATACGTTTCAATGGGCCTATGACGTTACGGCGAAGTGCACCGATGGTCTTTCCAGACAGGCCAAACTGCTCACTATTAAAGGTTTCTGTTGCCCATACAATATAAGAAAAGGACATGCATACCGTTTTGCCGGCACGTACCGAACCATCGCAGATGATGGCATCCTTATCTGCATGCGGGCTTTGTCTTGGCATCCACCAGGTCATGACCTTCAGCTGCTTCACAGAAAAGGGTGACCATTTGAACGACGGTGGCTTTAGTTTAAGCTTCGCCATCGTTCCACACCTCCAACGCCTTACCCTTTAGCGCATCGATAAAGCCATCGTCCTCGAAGTCGTCATTGCCACCGCCGCGAAGCATCTGCAGCTCATATCGCATCGTTTCAATGCGAATCTGCTTCTCTTCATCAGTAAGGCGGTTCTTCAGATCGATCGCGCGGATCTTCTTATCCTGGATGCGCGTAAGAGCTTCTTCAAGTTTCAGAATGTCATCCAGCTTACGATATTCCTTTTCTTCGATACGCGATTCTACCATTTCATTACGGGAATGCGGAATTTTCTTAGTGATGCCTGTTTTCTCATCATGAAGAATACCGACCTCTTTAATAGCCTTCAGTTCATACAGCACACTTCGCTCTTTCTCAGACAGGCCATCCATGAGAACCTTAATCCGCTGCATCATACGTCGTTCGCGGATAGTCAGAAGGTACAGAGATTCATTCGCCTGGATAATCGGGTCAGTGTCGACCTGATCGATGAGCTGCTGCTCGGATTCGGTTAGTGTGTCCATCCAGATCGTCTCATGCTCTCCGGTAGTGACCGCCTTCTTATTTCCTTCAGGGCCACCTGAGCCGCCGCGGTTTCCCTTAGCGTTTTGGTTACCAGGTGGAGCACCCCCACGATTACCTATTGCGTTCGCGTTCCCTTTGGGAGCACCCCGATTATGTGGAGCGTTCCCTTTGGATTCAAGTGGAGCGCTCCCTTTGAGATCATCCTGCCAATGGTCCAGCGACTTCCATTTTCTGACCTTGCTCTCACCTATAGAAAGAGCAGCGGCGATGTCTTTTAGCTTCATCTCGCCACTACTCTCCAGCCACATCTGTTTTGCCTTGTCCCGCTCGGGACTGCGTTCTCTGGCCATTTACATGTCACCACCCCCATTAAAAAAGCAGCCCAAAAGGGCTGCTGCATTCATTACTAAACTACTTAAGTCCATAAAATCCATTTAGATCTGATAACGTAAAGTTGATATCAAGATTAGAAAGATTATCTTTACGTTGCTCATAAAAAGATTTTAGGAGTTCTTTCTTTTCCTTTGGTCGTGCAAGATGGATCATTCGATGACAGTTGGGACAAAGGGCTAGAATATTACTTTCTGTATCAATGGAATTAGTAAAATCATTTTGAAACTTCATGGGAATTAAATGATGGGCTTCAACATAATTCTTCTTGCTCGCGTTTGAAACAAATGTGGTGTGGCTCGAATCGAATTCACACAGTGAATGTGCTTTTTTAATGGCCCTCTGTGCTGTTTTAGGATCTCTATCCCATACCTTAACACCATTTAATACTCTCTGTTTCTTTTTCGTTTTAGGAACCTCTGGCATATCTTTGACTTTACTTAAATCAGTTTCTACAGAATTCTGATAGTCTCCTTCTTCAAAATCTTCATCAGACATAAAAAAATTATCTTTAAGATCATGAACAAGAGCATCGATATCTACGTATCTTCTCATTCTTATTTGAAACTTAGTTTCTTCTATATTACTAAAGCCTTGCGGTGTGAAATTGGTCTTATATCCAAAGAATGAAGAAAACTTCTCTTTTGAAAAGCTCACGGGTTCAAGATCTTTGAGAAAGTATATATATTCCCATGTCTTATTCTCATCATCAGTTCCCCAGATATGCTCAGCCACTTCTTTGTTAATAGTCTTGCATACTATTTTAGCGTATGATCTAAATCCTTCCTTCACATAAACTAATACCGCGTCCCCTGCTTGTAGGTTGTGCCAACGCTTAATATTTGACTTGCCCGGGACAGCCCCCCACATATGAACATTCTGATCAAGGCCATTGACAGCTAACTCATTTTGCAAATCTACATCTAATTTATCGAACACATCTGCTATTCGATAAGGTTTAGCAACTGTTTCTTCGTAATGCACTCTGGCGTTCCTGTCACACGCTGTGAAATAATAAAGCATAACAATCCCCTTAAAGTTCTGTATATTTTTTATTAGAACCAAATGCCTTATCAACTGGGTATTTCTCAGCATTCTTCTGCAATTTCTCAAGAATCGCCTGGCTAGGATTAATGCCGAGATCATGACTCATTAACAAAGCATAGTACAATACATCTGCAAGCTCATCCTGAATTTTAGACAGGCTTTTATCAATTGTTTCATCACTGCTTTTCCACTGAAACAGCTCAAGAAGTTCACTTGCTTCAAGGTTCAGTGAAATAGCTAAATCTTTAGGATTATGGAATTGGCTCCAATTTCGTTCATCTCGAAATGCAACAATTTTCCCGATTAATTCATCCAATTTAATCACCTCTATCTCATCATTCGACAAAAAGGAAAGCTTTCCCTCTTAAGGATAGTGCCAATAATTTTTACGAAATTACAAAACATCACAGTTCGTCCTTCTGCAGCTCAATATCGATCTCAATCAGCTTTTTCAGATCATCCACCGTCTTAATCTCAATCCTGCCATCCTGAAAGTCCTTTACCCACTTAGCTATGCCGGCCTTAACGATCTTCCGATATTGTGACTTGGATTCCAGGATACCGGCTATAACCTCAAGCTCATGCTGCAACATTTCATCTGGTGTTCCCATTGTGTTCCCCTCGGCTTCCCTGTAATATTGGAAACGAGATAGCGGATGTCCAAAAAGCCACGCGTGGCGCGCCGCTACCTCAGCCGGGAGATACCCTGGATGATGAGGAGGACGTTTGCGCGTCCTCCTTTATTTTCAACCATAAAAACCGTCATTTATAACGACGGTTAATTAGGAGATAGTATTATTGAATGTTTCTTTTTACAAACATAGCTTCTTTATTTTTAAAGTTTTTTTCGACTAATTTACTCCTGCAGAAATAATAGTATCCATAAATGATAATTACTACTGATCCTAGTTCAATCAACAATATTTGCCACGGCCCAACTTTGGTCAAAGTATTTTTTAAACTATCAAATACTAGAACTGACCAAATAATAGACACTAATAAGCTTAAGAATTGGTTGATTTTAGATACAGACAAAGGGTATTCAGCGAACGGATTGATAAACTTATTTTTTTGGGGATTGATAACCGTTTTATATAGTGGACCCATTATATCATCTTCTAAGTAATCCACATGTCTTTCCCAGTTATTCTGCCAGAACTTACTTCCTCTGTTAACTAAAAACCAACTAAATGAGAAAAGTAAACCTAATAGGGTTACAATTAAAATATGCCACGAGCGAAGCCTCTCAGCTGTGCTCACATTCCCGTTGATTAACAAAAAATAACCAGCAAACGTTACTCCGATAAACGTCCAAAAATAAGTTGCGCGTTTCCAATATAATTCAATTTCAAATTTTCGAATATCTAAAGCCATCTTTAAAGCTTCATATTGTTTATCGTTATTCAATCTTCTTTCCCCACTAAACTCTTGTAGATACCCCACCTTATCCATAAATACCTTATTCTTTTTAGGTACTTCACTCATTTCGCTACCCCACTTTGTTATTTAATTATCTTATTTGGATATTCATTATTTTAACATATCTTCCATGAATAAATTGTAAAATAACATTTTTTTGGAGTACCGAAGTTTATAAATTCACTTTTTAATAATTTCCCTCTTTACCACTGCAAATGAATCTGCTCAGCGATCCTCTTCATCATCAAGGGTGGGACGCTCATTCCACAGACATAAGAAACATCCGAATCCAAGAAATCATAATCACTAGGAAAAGTCTGAATCCGGATTGAATCCATATCACTGATCCGACAGGGTTCATCAGATCGCAGGAACCACGATGAACTGGCCAGAGTGTTCGAAACCTTCTGATCCTTGAGAATAATGGTGTTATAATCGCTGGCTTTTCCTTTTTCCCGTTCAGTGACATCTCCCATACTCAGATCAATTGGCCTTTTCCTTTTCCACCGGCTATACGTTTTCGTAGATGTATTCAAAGGTTTACCCTCACCACTGCGAACATCCCTGTACAGCACCGGTGGATCATTGAATTCTAATTGTAACGGTGGTAATGCCTGATCCTCCCGAGCGGCGACAAAGAAAAGACGCTCCCGCTTTTGAGGAACGCCCATGGTTGCCGAGTTAAGAAGAAAGAGTTGCGGTCTATACCCAAGCTCTCGGAAGCGAGATAAGACCAGACTGACGAAACCACGAGCTTTCCCAACCATCATGCCGCGGACGTTCTCCGCTACAATCACCCTCGGTTTAAGTTTCTCTGCTACATCCAGAAAGTCGAAGAACAGGTCATCCAACCGCTGCACCACCTGCCCTTCTCGGAATGAGTATTCCCCTCCCCACTTATCCTCTCTGTCACCCGACAACGAAAAAACACTGCATGGTGGTGACCCATCAAGAATATCCAGGTCAAACAGCTCTGGCGGCAACTGATCATTAGGCAGCGCCTTAAAGTCCTGAATCGGCATAAGGAACGGGTGCAACGGATTGTGATTCTTCCGGTAGATGCGCATCATCTGCGGATCGATCTCCACATTGCCTAGCATCGTGTATCCAGCAAGCTTGTATCCCATTGTCGAGCCACCACCACAGGAGAAGCAAGAGAACACTGTCCGGCCATGTTTGGGGACTTCTGCTAGGTCTGACAGCTTCCAATCCCATGCTGGGTGGCTCATGATACTTCCTCCTGATTAAATACGAAGCCGCAACGGGGGCATTTACAATCGAACTGGGATTCGTCGAAGTCGCTCACGTCCAGCTCACGATTTTGAAAGTCGCCTAGCTGATCATCCAGTGGTTCTGTGAAGTCTTTGAGCAATTGATCAATTTCACCTGAGTCAAAGCCGGACAGGTTCAAATCTGCTCCGGCTTCCTGCAGCTCACTGAGCAGGTGGGCAAGTGCTTCATCATCCCAGCGTCCAGAGACTTTATTGAGTGCCAGATTTAGTAGACGCTCACGACCTGGTTCAAGGTTAACGACGGAAACGGCTAGCTCCGTGCAGCCCTGCTCGTTGACCAGTATCTTGTATCGCTGATGGCCACCGACCATGTTCCCGGTTTGCTCGTTCCAGACGATGGGGTCAACATAGCCGAATTCATCCAGACTGCGGCGTAGTTTCTCATATTCGGGATCTCCGGGCTGAAAGTCAACACGTGGGTTATAGGCTGCTGCATTAATCTCTGTGATGGGTATCGTTCTGATGTCCATAGGGACACCTCCTTTGTGTTGAGTTGGTTTTTCATCTAAGAGTTGGCGCAGACGGAGAAGCACACCAAGTGAGCTGTACTTCCCTACTCTTTCCTGTCACTCTCCTAACAAACGCACGTTCTTATTTAAAACTCCTTAGAATGACTCTCAGGAGGCCATTTATAGGCATGAAAAAAGCACCCGAAGGTGCTGTACTAACTACAATAATTTTGATTTAAGAATCTCTTTAAAGGTCTGTTCATTGAATTCTTTTCTGTTAGGGAATTCAAGATCAATAAACCAACCTACTTTATCATCAAAGAGCAGCTGAGTCTTTGCAGCTTCTTTATGTGGATGGATATCGCCATTAAAATGTGTAATGTTAACTGCGAACATAGTGTTTAATAATTGCTTAGCCATGTTTGGAGTTATATATATCTTCTGAGTATCGTTAAACTGAATAGTAAGCTCAGTAATGAGGCTACTATCTTTAGGACCATATATGGATTCACTTATCTTTAACTTACCAGCAGTTTCATATGGCTCCATCCATTGACGAATTAGATCGTAAAGTTCTCTGACAGTTTTTTCATATCTTGCCTGATATTCATCCTCTCTTTTAGAATGCTCCTGCTTGTCCTTTTCTTTGGAATTTAGAAAGTCCATAAAATCATCAGACATTAATAATTCCTCCCTTCGACATCATATTTCGACGTTCAGGAAGATTTTCCCTTCTGGCATTTCACCCTGGAACAAAACTGCGCTGTTCCTTCCCATCTGCCCCACACACAACCGTCACACTTCTTCGGCTGCCTAGGCGGATCTTTTAACCGCTGCTGCTCTTTCCTCTTCCTGTTCAATAGAATCCCTCCAATGGAATAGAAAAAAGCCGCCCAATAAATGAGCGACCTCGACTGTTATATGTACGCTTTTCAACAATAAATTTACGATTAATGCAAAATTCAAACGCTTTTTAAAGAATGGCATCCGCTAAGCGTCCGCAGCAAATGCGCTACGCTCTTTGCTTAAGATCTTTACATACTTTGTTACAAAGGAGAACAAGACCATTTTACTGATCTAACGAAAGTGAAGTCAACAGCACCAGCTCTGAATATCAGGCTTTAGCACATATCTTTACCTGTTCTTCTGCTCATAGCTCACTCATTTGATTAAGCGCTAGTCTTTGTATTTGCGGCTTTCTTAGAAGCTGTTGTCTTCTCTCTCATATGCAGAAGCATCTCGACGAGCTCTTCCCGACCGATAAGTCGAACACTATTTGATTTGGCTAACTTGTAGGCTTGATCTGTATAATCTCTGTTCGTTACTACCCAAGCACCAGTCGCTCCATAGTGTGAAACTGCACCACGAACCTCTTGAACTGCTTTCAGGCCCACATTCTTGCTGTAACGCTTTGCCTGTACAACAATCCGTTTACCGTCTTTTGTCAGGATTAGATCAGCACCATAATCACCAGCTGCCTGTGTCACTTCTGCCTTATACCCTTGAGATCGGAACAGATGACCAAGATACTGTTCAAACTGAACGCCTTCCATCTTATCAATCTCAGCAATACCAGACTTCTTTAACCGCTCCTGATGCTGCAGTTTCCGAGAAATCAAGATCGCAATTACAACAGCAACAACAAGAATACACACAATGATTGAAGCCTGAAATGACTTTGTTAATGTATAAGTTAACGCAAGCGATCCTATTGCAGCAAGACTCATGACACCTTGAATAAATTCTTCTTCCTGTTTCGCCTTGCTTTTCCTTCTTGCCATCTGAAATCCCTCCGCTAATATCTTCGTATAGTTCAACATTCGTCATAAAGGAAGGATTTTCCTCTTTCGGTGTCGAACTTTAGACCTACAAAGGGAGGCGGCGAGTAATATGACAAATATTCTATATCACTATGAAGGAAGCAATTACACTATTGCTGTAATTCCAGTAGGTGAACAGTTCGACGTTCGTTTTATGTTTAAAGACAGAGAATGGAGTACTTCCATAGAAGTCTGCAATTCTAAAAGGCATGCCATTCATGGGGCTGAGCATTTTTCAGAGTACTACGAACTCGCACTCCAATATGATTATAAGTTACACCAGTTAGAATTTGTTCATCCAGATGGAAGAACAGTAGATCTTACGTGTGCAATGGACATGGATCGAACTAAAGAATCATTTGAACTACTTTTAATTAATGGTGAGGAAGTCAACCCAATGATAAGGTAAGAAAAAGCAAGATGAGGTACGTCTCGGTTAACGTATATTTTTGCAGCTGTGCGTGTCAATCTCGCCTGATTTCCACAATCTCATAATATCACGGAAAAACCGTCATGTGCTACTCAACTTAGAGTCAAATTACGTTCAAATTTCCTTCTAAAGCCAGTTCTAATTATACATATTTATGAAAATCTTGTGTTTGCAAAGTGAGAGTATAATTTTTTATCATATCATTGAAAGTAGGGTAATTTAATGAACAGCAACTTAAAATTACAGTGTGAAGTCTGCAAAAATGTAGTTCTTTTAAAAGTATATGGCGGATATGTGCATGAAAACTCATTTACGTTTAGTTGTCCTAAGTGCAATGTAACAGTTAGTGGTTACTTGATTTGGAATGAAAACCTTGATGAGGGTATGGTTAAAGAGTTTAAATGCAAAAATGCTACATATGTTCATGAGGGAAGTCCAACACATGTACTTCAATTAGCTACTGAATTTTTTACAGATAAAATAAAACAATTTGATCCTAATGATATTACATCTTTCTTTCCACCTTACATGTTAGAAGTATCTAAAAGCAGAGCAACCCAACAAAAAAAAACAGAACTAGTTAGTATGGTTTCTGATGGATTTGAAAATGAAGCAAATATCTCTTTTAGAATATGGGAGCTATATAAAAATAATAAACACGCATTTTTAATTAGCCAACTTATACAAAACGAATATGTTAAAAAGCCAACTTATGCGCTTGAAAATTTAAAAATTGATTATTCTGATATTATCAAACAGGTTCTCTACAGACCATTTTCTTTTTTATTTATTGAAGATTATTATAGAATTCAGGATTTACAGAAAAAATTATTACAACTAAAATCCAAGAATTTGACTGAACTTCAAAGTCTCAAAAAAGACTTATCTGAACTTATAACATATTCTGATGAAAATATAATACAGTTATTAAAAAATTTTTCAATTTATTTTGAGCTATTATGGCCAATTATTTTAACATATATTTGTGGGCCAAAAGAAATTGATAAAATAAAAGAAACAAAAGGTATTTTAACAACTAATTTTGATATGTTAAAAAATTATTATGTAGAATCTTTTGAAATATTATCTTCAATATTGCCAATTTTTTTAGGGATACAGAATATTTACCTAAGAGGTAACAGGAATGATTTTGAGACTGAAACAGCTAGAGAATTTAAAGATATACATACTATTAATGAATACAATACTAAAATGCAAAATAAAGGTAATAGATTGAAATATTTCACTAAAGAAAATATTTTCTTGCCTTTGCTCGATCCAAACACCTTAAACAATTCCATTAGAAATAGTATTGGTCATCATTCATACGAATATGAAGCTGACAATCAATTAATCAAATTTAATGACCGATCAAAATCATGGGATTTATATTTAATTGAATTTGGAGACCTACTCTTTAAAACAATATATACAGCTTTTGCAGCCTTTGAAATTATCATGTTCCTGAAACATGAAGTGCCTGAATAAAATATAGTTACGATCGATATGCTAAGGGGATTGAGATATATTAATCCATCCCCTTTTATTACTTTTATGTCCATATTCCCTAAAACTCCGCGTTATCCTGTTCAAAGAACCCAATAAGCTTCAACGTGTTGGCTATGCTATTTGTTCCCTCGCTAATTTTCCGTCGAATTGTACTATCACTCATTCCGCACCTATAAAACAATACTGTCTCTTTAAATGAATGCCCCTTAATATATCTGTGCTTGATCGCACCAAGCGAATCTTCATCTTGAATCAATCCCACTGCGCGTATAATAATACCGGTATAGAGCTGGTACTTCTCATACACCCATCGCTGCTTTTCGATCAAAATAACAGCGTTGGCTGCCTTATCTGCATGCAGTTCGTCTGAGTCAATCCGTCTGGCCACTTCTCCATCGATTGCAATCATTTGCATATCCTGAGTGTTATTCTCGTAATCATCCATCAAAAGCCGCATGCTTTTATATTTTCCGAGAAGAAACTTTGTCCGCTGGATCTCTGCCTCGTTTGCTACAGGAAAAAGTTCGCATTGTCCCCATGCCATCGCCATTCCCCTCATTCCCCTTTATGTTATAATGTCAAAAGGAATGATTTACCGTTAGGACCCCCGCCCTAGCCAAGGATTTGGGGGTCTTCAGTTTATGTAGAATATGGAGCTGATTGTAATTGCGGAATCTCTTTGTTGAAAAGCGTAAAAAACATTCATTTTATATGGGAGAAATTAACCGACTAATATTTGAACATCTTGACGGTAATTTAGGAACTTATTCTATAGATGAATTACAAGGATATAAAAATATACTTGAAAGTGCTTCTGAAACATTGAAAGCCAAAAGCATGGCGAACGTAATTATCACAATCTGTGTGACTATATTAGTGCTTTCAATTAATTTAGTGCCAGGCATATCCTTAAAAATATTTTACTTTTGTCTACTTCTATTTTTTCTTGTTGCCACTACACCAATTCTCACTCGACATTTTGACAATTTATATAGAGTAACTCTTTTTATTAAGAAAGTTGATGCTGAATTAGCAAAGCAAAAGAAATGCGAAGATGAGATGCAAAAACAAAGAACTGAAATGCAGTTAAAAATAAACGAAAAACGAACCCGGCTATTGTCAGAAAGATATAAAAAGAAGAATTGAATGATTTAAGTCAATCCATCAATGCTACTCTTGCTGCCAAGATATTAAACGCAGAACTTTCAATGACAATCAATTCCTTTTTATCTTGCTCCGCTTTCTCTCCCCGATTTTCTTAAGAATGTCAGCCATTATAATGCCGGTCCTCGTGAGTTCGGCGTCCTTTTGGATCAAACCATTTTTGTTCATAATCGCAAGTTGTGAACGAGAGACTAGAATTAGGTTATCAGGATCAAAGTTGCGCCGGTTTCCATCACCGAATATGATTACGTTACTTTTTGGAACTGATCGACTGTTGTATTTTTCCCAAACAAGGATGTGCTTACCCCGCCATTTGTTTGGATCAGCAATCTTGATATCTACATAATCATCCCCATTGACCCTCTCAGAGCCTACAGGAACATAATTGTGGGGCTTGTGACCCTTGCTGAATTGAGTAGCTTCTCCACCAAGCCATGTTTTCTTTTTGCCTTTGTTGAAAGGCACGTTTCCCGATTTAATCCTTGAATCAATGCCGCTCTTCAATCTGTTATTTTTAATGAACGTTCGAATTTGAGAAGGTTTAATCTCTGTGGCGAAAGCTGTATTAAACAGATTGGTCAGTTCAGGGACAAAGCGTCCCTGTATATGGGTCCTGATAAATTCCCTTTGTTCATAAGTGAACCGGAACATAGTCACCCCTCCAACATTCTTGGAATAGTCGTGTCAGCGTTCATCCTATCATCAGCGAGTCTTTTTGCTTCCAAGACAAGAGAGCCGGTTGCTATAATTTGAGAAGCTACACTCGTTACTGCCTTTGCTTTACTGATTTCCTCTACTAATTTTTCACCAGTCAAGCTCTCATCGTTTAGTCGCTCCAATTGAGCAAATAAGTGATTATTTAAATCTCCCAAAGTATTTCTCATGTTGACACCTCCATCGACTTGAATTACCGTTATCATCCTTTTCTTAAATCAACCAGCTCAGCCGAGTATCTATAGAAGGAAGCAACGTCCCGTTCATCCAGTGCCTGGTCAATCAGCTTCCGTAACCTTGTTTCGTTAAAGCACCGGATGGAGTGTTCCCAGACCACATCTGCATGTATGCTCAATATCAATTCATATTTCATTTGCATGAGCAATCCAAGATTGATGAACATTGCAGCCCCTCCTTTAAAGAGAAGAAGCAGCTCATGCTGCTCCCCCACCTTCATTCTTTTTCTTCGTGGCCAACTTCCGATATGCTGACCATCTTGCAGACAATTGTCCGCTCGTCATGCCACGCTCATTGGCGATTTCACGCCAGGTCTTATCTTCCTTCAAGCGTTTTTCCAGTAGATCAGGAAAAGGGATAGGCTGTCCATCATATTCGACCTCTGGGAAGATAGGGCGATTAGCAAGAATAAAGGCGTCCAACTCTTCTTTACTTGACTCATCCGCACCTGCAGGGTCAGCCGGATCAATACTATCTTCTTTTTTAGTCCCTTCACCCTTTACAACGTCGAGGCCGCCTTCCTGAGTGTCATTACCTTCTGTCTTGTCAGATTCTCCAGCAGCTTCACCACCAACTTCATCCGGATTCTCAACTTCCTCGGAAACAACATCGGCTGCTTCTTTCTTGACCACTGGCTCAGTCTTAACCTTACCGTTACGCCATTCATCCCAGCTCGCAGCCATTGGAGCCACCCGTCTGCGGTATTCATCCACCATAACCACAAATACGCCGACACCCATATCCGCTTCTGCAGCAAGCTTCAGGTATGTTTCACCTTCTGAAAGGCGCAGTGTAATCTCAACGAAATCATGGTCCAAATCATCGAAGTTCGGAGCTAGTCTGCTTAAGATAAATTCCTGAATAACTTCAAGATCGATTTGCACTGGCTCTGCCTTGATCTCAACCTTCTCTGCAGGCAGTCCCAAATCCATGGAGAGCTGTTCACCTTCCGGTTGAGCTACAGATACTAAACCCGTATTATCAACGACATATTTGGTCAACGGCTTGCCCGTGAGTGCGTTCTTCATGACCTTATATGTGATGATTTGAGAGTCCAGTCCACCGATCACCTTCAACTCCAGCATGCTTTGCAGGATGTTATACTGCCCGTCCAGTTCCTCTGCCGGTATACTGATCGTAATCTCTGTTTCCTCCGCAGATTTCAAATTGATTTTTTTAACGGTTCCCTTGAAATTGATATAGCTCATCGTTACGCCACTCCCATAATATGTTTTTGGTGGTACGCCCAGCAGAGTGCCAAAGCATCTGAGGGATCAAATAGCCGCTGCTGAATGTCACCCTTTTTGTACTTACCTTTGGGATCATCTTTTTTGTATAAGACCGGTATTGCCAACTCATCATAGTCAAGATCAAAGAGCATTTGCATTTCAACGGCGACTGTTTCCTTATCCGCATTTCCCTTGCCGGTTTGCTTCTTCAATTCCGATGGCCGTATTTCACCCACCTTTATTCCAAGATGTAGCGCAGCCAATGTCACCATGGAGAAAGCACCAACTAGGGCAATCACGCTGGATGCATTTTTGAAGTGAACAGGACGCTCGAGAACGATTAAGCCAGGCTGCTCCTGCTCAATCATGCGAAATGCATCCTGATAAATGGCATCCAATACATTCGGCATGGCGATCTTGCTATAATCCCGTAATCCGAATTCAATGGGTTTACCGTTTTCCATAGTCGCCCATCCGGCATAATTGGTTCCATGGTCGATACCTAGGATTTTCATGTGCATCGCCTCCCCTCTGATTAGGTGGCATCATGGACGTATCAAGCACATAAACCATGCCAGCCATCGCTCCAGTTTCATCATGCACCACAAAATAGTTACGCTGCTGGAAATACGGATCGATCAGCTTACGCTTCTTTGTAGTCATTTTGCTCAGCTCCCCTATGGCGCTTATTGATCACAAGTTCAAACTCTGCAATACCCTCGTCCACTTCCACCGGCTCCAGCTCCGCAAATTCAACTAACAGTTCCGTCCGCTCGGGAACGAGTCCCGTTTGAGCAAAATGTGTGACCATGAACTGATAAACATGCCAGTAGTTCCAACGTGTACCCATTAGGCCCACCGTCGGATGTCCCGAGTCTTGACAAATAACCGATTGATCACGATCAGTTTGTCTTCAATCAGCCAGTTTACTGGGATGAGCCCAGCTGCTTTAATCTCGCTTTTCTGCCGGCGCGTTGGCCGCTTCCCTTGTTTCATCCCCGAACTCCTCCTTGTTGAGCTGCTTCCACTCTTCTGGCCAGACATATTTGCCATCAATCATCTGAACGACCATGAAATCACCGCCGTCCGTTACACGTATTTCACGAAACATTCCAGTCTTGCCGTGCAGCTGCGTGTAGCGATAGATTTCTTCAGGCGTATTCAACGTAACTGACGGTGTGTGCCAACCCCCTGGTTCCGGGAAGCAGTACCCGTAAAATTGCTCTTCCATGGTTGCCTCCTTCAAGCCCATTTCCGTTTATCAATATCCTTAACATCACCTGTAGGTGGTAGAGTCGGATCAGCATGTCCTCGATCATAATTAACAAATTTGTTGAACTGTTTTAGGAAAATAAGTTCTACCGTTCCCACTGGACCGTTACGCTGTTTGGCAATAATGACCTCGATGATGTTCTTTTTTTCAGACTCTTTGTCGTAATAATCATCGCGATACAGGAAGGCAACAATATCAGCATCCTGCTCGATCGCACCAGACTCGCGAAGGTCACTCATCATTGGGCGCTTATCCTGCCGCTGCTCCACGCCACGGCTAAGCTGGGATAGTGCAATCACTGGAACCTCAAGTTCCCTTGCAATCTGCTTAAGTGTCCGACTGATCTGAGATACTTCCTCCTGCCGGTTTGCACCGCGGCGTCCGCTACCCTGGATGAGCTGCAGGTAATCAATAATTATCATCCCCAGCCTCCGATCCTTCTTCAGCCGCCGACATTTGGCTCGGATCTCGTTTACCGTTATACCCGGCGTATCGTCAATATGAATGTCCGCCTCTGACAATAGCCCTACAGCCATTGCCATGCGTTCCCAATCATCACCTTCGAATCGCCCCGTCCTCATACGGCTGGCATCGATCTGAGATTCTGCACAGACCATTCGCTGGACAAGCTGTGCGGCGCTCATCTCAAGACTGAAGATAGCAACCGTCTCCTTAGCCCGTACTCCAACATTCTGTGCAACATTCAGTGCAAAGGCCGTCTTGCCCACGGAAGGCCGCGCTGCCACGATAATTAAGTCATTCTTTTGGAATCCGGCAGTCATCTTGTCGAGATCTGTGAACCCTGACTCAATTCCAGTGATCCCACGATTAATATCGCGAGTGTTATAACGCTGCTCTGCTTCTTCCCAGACTTGCATTAACGTATCCTTGATTCCAACAAACTCTCGGACCGGTACCGTTTGGTCAGATAGCTTAGACACCGCGGTCTCAGCCATTGCAACAAAGCCTTTGACGTCCTGTTCTTCACCTGCGTTGCGAAGCAATTCTAACGCGATATCAATCGCTTGGCGGCGTAGGAACATCTCCTGTACTCGCTCCGCGTAATAGGTTACGTTAGCCGTTGTCGGAACTGCTGAAGCGAGTTTTGCTAGATAACTGACCCCACCGACCTTATCGATCTCCTCGCTGTCCTGCAGTTGAGAAGTAAGGCTGATCAAATCTAACGGCTGACCTGCATCACTGAGTCGACGCATCCCCCTGTATATCCGGGCATGTCCATCGTCACTGAACTCCCCACACTGCAGAAGATCTGCTACAACTTCATAGGCAGCCTGGTCGATTAGAACCGCGCCCAATACAGCCTGCTCAGCCTGTAAGTCGACAGGCATATCAATTCCCGTCGCTGCTAGAAAACTATCACGATCAAGCATCCACTTCACCTCGAAGCTTCTGTCTCATAGCTTCCCAGTATCCTTCCGGTGGTGGTGTATTGTTCGAACCCCACTTATCGAGATTGGCAAAATGCTCTGCAGTAGCCTCTTTGCTACGCTTGCTATCCAACTGCTCACCCAACCTGCCACGAATCTCCGCAATATTCGGCGGGAATTTCTCGGTCAGAATGTGGGCGTCCACGTTCTCTTTGGCCGTTTCAAAAGGGAATTCTTTCAGGTATTTATACAACCGGTCAATGTTCTCAGGTGATTTATCAAACCCGGGATAGTTCGCCTTAATGGTGCGGACCAGAATGATCACTTCCACCTTCTCCACGGCGCCTCTCCTCCTCAATCATCATGTCTAGTTCTTCAAGCTCTCGCTGCTGCTTAGTCTTTCTCTGTGGCTTATCTGGCGTTCCCTGGGCGACTCCGTCAGTCGGCGCTGCGGAAGTTTGGGAATTGCGCCATGCCTCGTAAATCGCGTTCTCATAATATAAAAAACTGGTAGGAAGCTTGAAATCAGCTCCCTCTCGTTTGCGTTTCTCCTCCAGGAGAAGTTCCATAGTTCGGATGGTAAAAGGGTTAGGCATACCTCCGGCGACCATCTTACCCATGGCTTCACGCTCACGTGGTTTCACATGAAAATCTAACTTACCGTGCAATTCGGTATAAGCATTTAAAATATCGATCATTGCGTTGAAC
This sequence comes from Paenibacillus monticola, assembly GCF_009664975.1. Taxonomy (GTDB): domain Bacteria; phylum Bacillota; class Bacilli; order Paenibacillales; family Paenibacillaceae; genus Paenibacillus_AQ; species Paenibacillus_AQ monticola. The sequence continues at coordinate 84,356 of NZ_WJXB01000016.1, read as the reverse complement.
TTGGGATCTTCATTTATCTCATCTTCAAATTCATTGCCAGTAATAGGAGTAGTAATAGTAGTACTAAGATCTTTTAATACAGTGTTCGTGTAGTGGTTCAATTTTTGAACAGCTTTGCCGTCTACTTCCGAAAAGTAGTCCATATTTTGAACAACTTCACTACCTACTTTTTGAAAGATGTTCGATAATTGAACAACTTCCGCACCATCTATTAGATGAAAAGTTACGGTATAGTTCCCTCTGGAGCTCCCCTTTGGTGGGGGAGAGTAGCCGATTAATCCGGCATCGACGAGTTTGTTTCTATGTGTATTTATGGTTCCTCGACTCTTTATACCTGTCTGAAGCGTAAGCTCCGTGTTCGTCATCTGAAACGCCTGTTTCCAGCCTAATTTACTGGATTTGCGCCATAAGGCGACCATTATAGCCAAACCTTCGGGTCCGAATTCCTCCGGCCCTCCAATCGCTTCATACTGGTTAAGGAGGCCGCCCATATTAAGTTCTCTGGCTGTCTCCGTCATGCACTCCCCCCTCCGCAGCAGCCGTGCTATTTACTTAGGTATTCCTATCATCTTGTAGGTAAACAATCGGGTATTTAACCCGCTTAACCGTCCATCCGGGATAGCCGAGTGCAAAATATGCTTTGGTCTCCCGCTTGAACTCTTCCTGATCCACCTGCATGATCTGCCAGATCCGCTCGCCCATCATGCTCTGCATAAGTGGTTTGTCGTCGATCATCGGTCAGCAATCCGGACGAGAGCGCCGGTGGTTTCCTGTATCTCTCGCTTGAAACGATCGGCGTCACTGTTTCCATCAGATAAATGCAGCAGCCATATCTCCTCGACATTTCGGGTATCATTGGCTTTCAAAAAATCTTTAACGTGATCCAATCCAAAATGTGAGTGCAGCAGCAGCTTCTTCTGAGCCGGGTGTAGATGTCCGGATGCCACGCGCTGATTAACAATATCTAAGGAATAATTGCACTCCACCATGATGTGAGTCAGATCCTTGAAACGATGCCGGCAGTAATAGGTATCAGTAAGGAAAACCAACTTCTCGCACACTGTATTGGCAAGTAGGAAGCCTAATGGCTCCTCAACGTCGTGCTGAATATCAAACGGTAAGATCGTCCAAGTCCCAATAGTAAACTGCTGCAACGACTTGATGACCTTCAAGCGATGCCCCGATAACCCTCTGGCATCTGCTGTCCCTTGACTGGTATAAATATTGATTCCTGCTTTCATAATGTCAGGAGCAGCCTTGCTATGATCCAGGTGCTCATGAGTTATCAAGCAACCGGTGATGTCCGACATTTTGAACTGAAGCGCCCGCTGGATAGATTTATAAGGAAAACCGGCTTCCAGCAGAAGCACGGTTTGACCATCTGAAATCCGATAGGCATTACCGGCGCTGCTGGAGCCGAGACATTGGATGTCGATCATCAGAATTGCATCTCTTGATTGATTGGCGGTACATCGTCAACAAAGTTATCTGGATCAATAGCCTTCGGAGGGCCATCCGCCTTCTTCACAGGTCGCTCTGCTGCTGATGCTGGCGGGTTCTCTGGCTCATCTGCTGGAGGATCAGTTGGAGTAATATCAATAATTGCTCCGTTAGCATTCGCCTTGATTTCCTCATCGACTTCAACCTCAGCAAAATCACTTTCCATTTGCTTTAACCGGAGGTAATCGTCATCGATCTTCTGGGAGTCGATTGTGATGTCGCCGTAAGCAGCTCGGTATATGGTTTTCCACGCCATCTTGTCATACCAGCCTTCAATGGTTTCCGTGCCAACCTTTTTGTTGTTTTCCCATTTGTCCTTTTCTCCGCCCCAGAATTCCGCAGAAGCATGATCTGGTTTTCTCTTTTCAATATCTTTTTTTGTCATGATAACAAGCTTGTTTTTTTCAGGAGCCTGAGAAAAGTTGTGATAGTAAAAACCTCCGATGATATTCCCGCGATCAAAGGCATTGACGATTTCGAACTCATAGCCTTCATATTTGTTCTTGGAGTCCTTCTTAACCGGTCTGAATTTGTCAGTGGAGTAAACTAGTTCAACCGTCACGTGATCCGGAACATCCAAACCGTATTTTGTAGCCTTGAGCTCAATGCCTCGATATCCTTCAATGAAGGTGATGTCATATTTGCCTAAATGCTTGTTTTTGTAAGGGATAGGGTTAATGTGGTTAGGCTGGGAAGGATCAAATCCGACCCTTGCCATAGCCACAACATCACGAGCAAGTTTCTCCATATTCACGTTGACCCAAGTAACTGGCACAGGATCTTGATTTGTTCTTTTTTTCTGCCGTTTTTCTTCAGTCAATTTAAGAATGGCATCCAAAGCAATGAAGTAATTTTGAGCAAGTCGCTTTTGAAAGTTGGTAAGAGCTACTTCACCGACGCTGGAACCAAATTCGGAAACTACTTTATTCATAAACCGTTCAGAAGCAGTTGGTTCTGGCTTGGTAACTACTGCTGGAGTAGTTGCCGCTTCTTGTTTTGTCTGATCTGTAGTACTCAATTAAATCGCCTCCTGAAAGTTAATCGCAATAAGAACTGAAGCAGTGCGGACATCCAGTAACAAGCTCCCGACCCGCTTTTTCAACAGAAATCCCTGCGGACTCACGTCCATCAGATTTCCCTTTCCACACATGATGACCAGGTGTATAAATGATTTGGTTACATGACCAACAGCGGCCATCCTTTGGCGCGAAATGAGGATCTTGGTGATCCTCACAAAACTTTTTCTGCGCTTTGATGCTTTCCTGAATGTCGTACAATTAAATCGCCTCCTGTATAGCTGCTGTCTCAATCCGCAGCTGCTTGTCTGCTTCACTTACAACTAGCCGAATAACCTGAGCATTGGTGTCAATCAATCTTGTAACAGCCTCCGCATTGTCTACAAAAATCGGAGCCGAGAATCCGTAATGCTCACCCAACGTATTGATGATGTCTAGGCCTACATTGATTCTGGCGGCGTTGTTAAGTCCACCGTCGTACGGAACGCCCTTGTAGAGCGTGTCGCAGACCTCTTTCAGCCCACCGTTGATCTGATCTTCAAAGAGTCTGAACCGAGCCAGCCTGAATTTGCTGTTGATCTTGGTGTCCAGCATCGATACTTTACGCTTGGTAAACTCCTCCATCAGAAACAATTCATGCTGCAACCGTTCGTACTCAGACGCAAGAGCTTTTTCCTGTTCTTCCAGCTCAACAATCCTCGCCTGCGCCTTGCGAACACCGTCGAATTTAACAAGGTCACGCTCCATCTCAGTAATTTCATCACGCTGTCGGCGAATATCGTTTCGAGCATCAGCTGCAGTATCTTGTACGGAAGCTTTTAAATCATCGATCTGCAGCTGGACTCCAACAGCCTTGGCTTGTTTGCTGGCATATTGCGGATCAGCGGCAGGGTCTTTAACGCCTGCGCGGAGATCAGTCAGCTCAGCATCAGCATCAGTCAACTCTGTTTCTAAGATAGCCAGGGCATCCTTCATACCGTCGATTTCGCCCTGGAGTCGAATAATCTCTTGTACAAATTTCTGAGCCTCTGCCACTGCCGCTTTTCCAGAAGCATTGATCCGCTCCTTACGCTCGGCCAGCTGACGGTTAAAATCAGCCTCTGCTTTATCATGAGCAGCCTTAACTTGATCATCCGGCAGCGCCTGACCACACGTTGGGCAATTAGGATCATGGCCCTGAGGATGTTCAAAGGTAAGCTCCTTCAGTCCAGCAAATTCTTTACGGAGTCTGTCTGCATCCTGTCTCCGCGACTCAGCCAGCCGCTCATTTTGTACAATCCGCTGCTGTTTGTCTTCGATCGTCCGGCGATATTTGTCAACCTCAATGTGAATCTGACTGACTTGATCACGTTTGATAGCTACCTGATCCAGCACTTTAGATTGCAGCCGATTCTTAATGTCTAATAATTCGCTCTCAATTGCCCTAATCTGATTTTCCTTCACAACGATCTCACCACCGGATAATATCCGAGACAGTTCAGCCTCTTTAGCTTCGATACGGCCACGTAATGTGGCAATATCATCCTTCAAGGATTCCTCGTCCAGCTCGGAGGTATCGGGCATTTGTCGCTGTACTTCACTGATCCGTACAGGTAAATCCTTAATCTCACCGTTAATTTTGGTGCAACGAGCAGTAACGACTTTTTTATGAGCGTCAATATCTCTATCACCAAGGATGGCTGGGAGCAGTTCCAAGTCTTTGTTACCATGAATGACCTCGGCATCCGTCAAGTCACCGCACACTTCCAACAGCGTCTTCCGGCGCTCCTCCTTCTTGAGTTGTTCGTTAAAAAAGGACGGTGAGGTCAGAAGCTTGAAAAGATCCTCTTTAATGATGGAATCCACTTCAGCGGTGTATTCACCCTTCTTTACGGGAACGCCATCTATGAAGTAATTAGTTTCATGACCTTCAAAGGCATCCGTTGCAGAACCTCGCTTCTTGGTCCATTTCTCGGAGAAGACCCTGCGGAAGATACGGGGGCGGTTGTCAATTATGAAGACGCCCTCAACTTCATGTTCGAGTTTGTGCTGCAGGACCTTGCCTGCGCTGTCCAAACCCTTGATCTCGAAGTCTGCCTTGTTCTGGCTGTCCTTACCGAACAACAACCAGATGAATCCATCGAATAAAGTTGTCTTAAATGTTCCGTTGTCACCGTAAGCAGAAACGTTCCCTCCATTTGCAGAAAGAACGAGTTCTTTAGCACCTTTAAAATTACGGAGCGTCAAGCGCTCCAGAACGATACACTTCAAGCGATCTCCTCCTCAATAGCAATATCATGCTCGGCATGTAAAATCATTTGTTGATCGGGTGTTTCAGGATAACGAATACTGTCTAGATAAGTCCGGATAGCATATTCCACTTCTGCGAGTTGCTCAGGGTCAGCGTGTAACTGAAATGTCCCTGATTGCTGCCGGATTGAAAGTACCGGCGGTGCATAATTAGTAGGTGGTTCGATTTTCACTTCCATGTACTGACCACTGATGTCAGTAGAAAAGGCAGTTGACATTCCGTTCACTCCCTCTTGTGTAGTGCGCCCCCACCTGCTAAGATGGAGGCAAGTAAATTTGATAATTTCAATGATCACTGATAGCCCGTTCCCGCGGGCTATTTTTCGTTGTCATGCTCAGCAATCTGCTTGTAATCCACTATTACCGGTGCGTTCTCAATACTGGCTATCATGAGGCCATCTTCGTCAGTAACAATAAACTCAGAATGAATACGGTCTTCAAATTCAGAACCAACCTGCCGAATCTCAATAATTTCTCGTCCGTCTTGCTCGGTACCCACTTCAAAAATGCGCGTTGGATTGCTGACCACTGTCAACTTTTGAATGACTTGCAGCATACGCTATCTCCTTCCTATGTAATATCAAGGTGGGCGAGGGAGTAATTGCACCAATAAAGCCGGCCTTTTCGGCTCCCTTGACCTAGTGAACTGCCACCACCTTGGATGCGTCAGCCGCATCTCCAAACGCCACCGGAGGAATGTTATTCTAAGGAATGGCGCTTGGAGACAGGGGCCGAAGCCCTTGCTTGTCCTATTTAATTAATGCAGCTTGCTCGGCCAACTGTCGGATTACCTCGCGGCTGTACAATTTGCCTTGGAAGGAGATTAAATTATCCTGACTACCGGTAATTACGCAGCCTGGCTCGTACTTTTTGAGAATGATCTTGTCCCCATCTACGAATATCTCTAATGGATCTTTCAAATCGATCCCCATTGTTTTGCGCAATTCCATCGGAATCACGATCCGTCCCAGCTCGTCCACTTTCCGTACAATCCCAGTTGCTTTCAACATTGTTAATTCACTCCTTTGATTTGTTTGCATCTTTCGAAGAAAATAAGCTGTATATCAAGTGGTAACGTATCGATGATTTCAGAAAAAAGTTCAAATCTTGCTCTTGCATACTCCTGCGCAATGAATGATTGTTGAAGCTCCACAACAGTTATTGGTTCTTTGGCACCGACCTTTTTGTAACGAGCAACTGCTATAAGCCATTTTTCTTCAACCTGCACATATCGCTCAGCAAGAGCTTCTCCAAAGAGGTTGGCCTCTTCCGCTGTCACGCCGCATCCTCCTTGCGCTTATTCCGATCAAAGGTTAAGATGGACGCAACGAGATACTTTAAGCGAGTTCTCAAACCGGTCCGCCCTGCCAGGCGGGCTTTTTGCTTTTGTGCCTTTACTGCTGCAAGATCACGCTCATGCAGATCAATCATCATCTCTAACCATTTAATGTTGCGATCCAACTTTATCGGGTCAATAACCTCTGCCTGTTGTTTGATCAATTGCAGATTATGCTTCGCGTTACGAGCCACAAACCGTGCTTCATCTTCTAGATCCTCAACTTTCATACCAACCCTCATTTCATATATTTTTTTGCTCTCAGCTCATTGCGATGTTCTTCCCAAAGAGATAGATAGGAAAAATCATATTTCCGACAAAGTACTGAGATGTTGTGTGTTAATGCTGTTATTGCCTCAATCTGCTCCATAAGGCTATCCTTGATCGATTGCCGATCACCTACACTGAGTTGCTCTAATGTTTTGGTGATCGGCATCCTAAGTAACGCCTGCTCTGCTTCTCGGATCTCCTCGATCGTCTTAATGTGCGCTGAGCTCGGATGAAGGTCTGCACAATCTAACCAAGGAACAGATGCACCACCAGTTACTTCGGCGGCTGCAGCTAGGAAGAGTTGTCCGTCATCGTAATGATGTGCAGTTGCCCTCATTACTGGCTCAGATGCTTTTCGAGTTCCTTTAAGGATTTTCCCAACTTGCGAACCGTCTACATGAGCAGCTCGTCCAGCTTTTGCTAAAGTGTCACCTCTTCGCTTCATGACGTCCTTAAGAGCTTCCGTAAAATGTCCAACTGCCAAATTGATTTCACCTCACTTGTCCAAATTAGTAGGATGCTATCGGACAGAGGCCTGATGTATGATGTTCTTAAGCAATTCCCCTTGCCGAATCCCCACCCGCCGTTACAGCTCGGCGGGTTTAGTCGTTATGCTGAGTCCTTCTCACTCTGCTTTTGCTGAGATTCAACCTTTGGCTTCACCAGTGGACTGTCCTTAACTATCCGTAAGGCCTTGACCATTTTATCCATGTCTGGTTCGTAAGAGGCGCTATACTGAATGCCTTTGGGATTCTCCAATTAGATCACCTCCTTAGTTGAGGATTGCTCTTTACGCAACGATTCGTTTTCTTTATTCACAAAAAAAATGGTCCAATCAAATTTTAATGCATTGGCAATTCGCTTTGCGAGATCGACACTAGGATTTCTCAGTTCAGCTTCGATCATCCCATAGTATTGACGACTTATTTCTACTTCTTTCGCTACTTCTTCATGAGTTTTCTCAGCATTGTTTCGAAGTTTCACTAGCCATTCTCTGCTCATATTCACCACCCCTATGCAACATTTCGTTTCCTTATAAGTTACATTATACGCAACATTTTGTTTCTGTCAACCGTTTTATGCAACGATTTGTTTCATCTCTTTTTAGCAACAAATAGTTGCGTTATACTCCTCATATAGAGGTGATATTGTGTTACAAATAGATCGTCTAAAAAAGCGAAGACTAGAAAAGAAATTAACACACGATGATATGGCAGATAAGCTTGGAATCACAAGACAAGGTTATGGGAATTACGAATCAGGGAAAAGAGATGTTGACTCTGTTACCTTAGCGAAACTAGTAAGCATTCTTGACGCAGATTCCGATTATTTATTAGGACTTACCGACACACCTCGAAGAGAGACGACAAACATGTCTTTCTATGGAGGACCTGATAAATACACTCCTGATGAAATTGAAGAAATGGAAGCAGCACTTGATCGGTACAGGAAAACTAAGGATAGACTTAGAGAAGAAATGGAAGGCAAGAATGAATGAGCAAATCCTCCAGCCGATGGAGAATATGAGAGGTAAAATGAAGTGGTTATCCTTATTATTTTCTTCATTTTTGCAGTGCTCTATAAAAGAGAGATAAAAACCATTATTTCTTTCCTTTTCTTGGGGGTAGTTGTAATGATTTTCTGGGAAGATATAAAGATTATTGCTGCTATATTAAGCTTAATTGGATTCACGGTTTTCTTCATACTAGCCATAATCTCTCTTTTTAAAAGAGATAAAACTGCAATAAAGAAATTTTTATTTTCTACTCTTTGTTTTATTTTTTTAGCTGTGTCTATAGCTAATGATGATTCAAGTTCGCTTCCTATCGAGCAACCATCTACAAGCCCAGTCCAATATCACTAATTCCTACAGAAACAAAAATCACTATGCTCATACGAAGTAATCACAACTTATGGCTATAATTTATAAACCCCAGACCTTTAAGCAGGAATCTGAAATCTTCGACTTAAAATCAAAATAATCATTTTGATTACTCAAGCCAGCAATGGCTTTTCTTTTTAGAGTAGAATAGAACATACGTGCTTATTTAGGAGGAATACATATGAATTTTTCCCAATATTTCAAGACTCCGCTCGAACAAATGATCGAAGATCAATATCGAGCAAATGGACTCTTACTCCCGGCAGATCTCACCATAGAAAAAATTGCTGCAATTTTCGAAGTAGATGTTGTCTATTATGATCAAGGACCATTTAGCGATAATGAAGATAGAGTGATTTTTTTAAATCGTTATGAGAACGAAATTACCCAAAGAACTATTTTCTTCCATGAACTCTGCCACGTTGTTCGTCACTCCGGCGATCAGCGTTGGATGCCTGATATGTTTCGAGAGGCCCAAGAAAATGATGCTGAACGTTTTTCCCACTATGCTTCTATTCCATCCTTCATGTTGCAAAAGTTTAAGCTCCCAGCACTACGAAGCGAAGCAATAAGTAGAATAGCCCATACATTCAGAACTCAACCTGAATTTGCACAACAACGTCTGGACCATATTCAAGAACGGATTGCCGATGAAGAATTTCTTACCGCCTTCTCCGAAGCATCAGTAGCGAAAAATGATGTTGAAGATGACAATGAAGGATTATTGCCACAGCGGATAAGTGCTTTTTATGACTACAACGACTTTTCCAGGCCCCACACCCTAGTGATCGAACAACGGGAGGGGTTTAATTGGGATGAGCCCTTGCATATCGTTGTAGACGGAAATTATAAAAGCTGTAACCTCCCCTCTTATATGTCGAAGGAATCAGCACCAGTTTTGTCCGGCGACCTCTCAGTTTGTCCAGATCGGAAAGGTTGTCTAGTTATAAATTTATCCCGAGTTGCTTGGAGACATGGAAAATCAGCTTCAAGGCTTTATTTACCAATGGAAGCAATAGACGATGCAGTTAATTTTTAAATACTCTTCAAGGGGGAATACAACATGATTAATTTTGCCGATACTTCCCAAACTAAAGATGTTGTCATCTATGCCAGAGTATCTTCAGATGATCAACAGGAGCGCGAAACCATTCAGAACCAGATTGAGTTTGCGGAAAAGTATTGTGAGTTACATAAAATGAATATCGTGGGCTGGTACAAAGATGATGGGGTTACTGGCACAATCGGGCTGGATCAGCGGGATGAAGGGAATCGTTTATTAGAAGATGCTAAGACCGGCAATTATAAAACTGTCCTTATTTACAATATGAAACGGCTTGGACGAAAAGCTCGGGTCACTCTTGATGCGATTTATCAGCTTGAAGAACATGGGGTTAAGATCAAGAGTATGACGGAGCCCTTCGATACAGGCGACCCAATGGGTCGCTTTATCATTACCGTTTTAGCCGGCCAAGCAGAATTTGATCGAGATACATTACTCGACACTCTTTGGCATGGAGCTAATCGACATGCGCGTTTAGGGAAATGGCTCGGTGGGATCGTTCCTTATGGATATCGGGTAAACGATGAACGGTTCCTGGAAGTTAATGAAGATCCACTACCTGGAAAAGAGGGTATGTCCGAAGCAGATGTCATTCGACTTATTTATAATCTTATCGCTGATCAAAAGATGTCCACTATCAAAGTAGCAGATTATTTAAATGCACTAAAAATACCACCTTCCTACGTTATCCACGGCCGCCAGATTAAGAAGGGGAAGCGTAAGGAGAACACAGCAGGCGTCTGGAGTCCTGGCCGCATACGAAACATGATTGTCAACACCACCTACATGGGTGTTCATGAATATGGTAAGCGGGCCACTAGGGTGCGGGAAACAATTATCCGTGATGTAGCTTCGATTGTATCCGTAGAAACTTGGGAAATGGCACGGCAGGTTCTTCGTGACAATCAAATTGAGGCGTTCCGAAACCAAACGAGATTTTATATTTTAAGAGGGCTAATCAAATGCGGGTGTTGCGGTTTAACATACCATGGAGGTGCTTTTAAGGGATCTAAAGGAAAGCCGCAGGCTTATTATCTCTGCGGGGGAAAAACCATATATAAGGGTCCACTTCAAGGGAAATGCTATTCTAAAAATATTCCTTGCGAGTGGATTGAAGATTTAGTATGGAAGGAATGTGTCCGTTTTATTCAAAACCCAGGTGCCGCTCTGAAGGAACTCGAACAAGGAATGATTCTGAGAAAATCGAACACGGCTGATTATCTTCAAGAAAGAGAAATGCTAATGAAAGGCTTAAAGGACAAGGAACCGGAACGGCAAAGCATTCTATCACTGTACCGACAAAAAATGATTAAAGCAACGGATGTTGAAGTTCAGCTTCAGGATATCTTATTAGAAACTACCACTTTAGAACGTCGATTGAAAGAACTGGGTAGTCTAATGGAAGCCGAGAAGGACATATCCTATCAGTTCGATTCTGCAGAGCTGCTGCTAAATGAATTAAAAGCTAAAATACAAGGTGATCCTTCTTATGAAACAAAAAGAGAGGTTGTTAAAACACTGGTTCAGGAGATTATTGTCGAGACCATTGAACCGCTTGAGGGAGGAAGAAAAAAGGCAGTAGTCAATGTTCGCTACTCGTTTAGTAAAGCCAAAGGTGTTATTCACACGGGCAAGGATTCATAGAAGCGGCTAACATAAATTGAGCGGGGAATGTAAAAGAGGCCCGCGCACGACTTATCGTCACAACTCCATCCTCCAGCGGCTGCCTCAGCACTTCAAGCACGTTGCGTGAGAATTCGGGGAGCTCATCTAGGAAGAGAATCCCACGATGAGCCAAACTGACCTCTCCCGGTTTGGGGATTCCGCCGCCGCCAATAAGTCCTGCTCCTGAAATCGTATGGTGCGGAGAGCGAAAGGGCCTGCTGCGCAGCAAACCGCTGTGAGCATCCTTTAACTTACCGGCAGCACTGAAAATCTTGGTTACCTCCAGTGCCTCGCTGTCAGATAACTGTGGAAGGATGCCTGGCAGACGTTTGATCAGCATCGTTTTCCCTGTCCCTGGAGGACCCATCAGGAGAATATTATGCATCCCTGCCGCGGCAATAGTTAATGCTCTCTTAACATGCTGCTGACCCAATACATCGCTATAATCATCTAACATTTCATTTCTCATGCGCAAAGAATGGTCTGTAGGACTAGTGTTATGAACAGGAATAACATACCGGAGATGCTCCAGGGAAATTGCCAATATTGGAGGTCGTTCTCTGGAAGCAGATCCTGTGCTCATTGATACAGGAAAAGGAAGAGGTGAAAATGATGCAGCTTCCACCGAATCAACCTCGTTAGGAAAAAGCCTTGGTTCAACTTCTGAGGTTGTCTCTCCTGATATTTCCAGACCCCGTAAATGATCAATGGCATATACAGTTATTCCACTGATTAGCGCAGCTTCTGCGGCATTTTCTTTGGGAAGCAGCACAGCCTGAATACCAGCTCTACGGGCTGCTTCCACCATTGGTAGAACTCCGCTTACTGGTCGCAGACTGCCATCGAGGGCAAGCTCACCAATCAACAGCATCTCCTGGGCAGCGGGCATAATCAATTGGCCACTGGTCGTCAGAATGCCCAGCGCGATGGCCAAATCGAACGCCGAGCCTTCTTTCCGCAGATCGGCAGGAGCCAGATTAATCGTAATACGTTGCTGAGGGTAGCGGTAGCCGCAATTTTTAACGGCAGCTCGTACCCTTTCTACTGCCTCACGAATGGCAGAGTCTGGCAGTCCTATAATATTCGTCTGCGGCAATCCGTTGGCCAGATCAATTTCGACACCGATCATTACACCTTCAATTCCGTACAAACATGCGCTGTGCATTTTACCATACATAACAAAAACACCTCTATTCCTGAAGTACGCCTATAAAAGACGTCATAAATTCAAGAAAAAAGGTGCTTCCTTATTTTCTGGTTATATCTCATTGCATAAATATGCAAACTTGGTTCTATTGCACTGTAATGTCAGCCTTCTTCACTAGCCACAACAGCAGCTCTAATCTGTTCAAAAGACAGCGGTTTATAATCCCAATGTTCCACGCAAATATTAAAATGATGATTTCCTTCATACTTCTGGTTATGAATATGACCATGCACATTCACGTAAGGCATGTGCTTATTCACGTACATTGGCTCATGGGAGAGGAAAAAGAAATCCTTATAAATCACCGCATACTCGCTAACCTCGTCAAAGCCCACGTCCATCCACCAGCTCCGGGTACGGCCACGATCGTGGTTGCCAAGAATCAATATTTTGTACCCCTGCAATCTAGCCACAATATTGCGAGTCTCTTCCTTATTCAGGAATGAAAAATCTCCCAAGTGAAAGACTTTATCATCCTTTCCCACAACAGAGTTCCAACTCTCGATCATAACCTCATTCATCTGCTCCACATCACTGAAAGGACGAGATTCGAAATCAATGATATGCTTATGTCCAAAGTGATGGTCTGAGGTAAAAAATACATTAGCCATAATTCCCCTTCTTTCGTTTGTCCTTTGTGGGAATAGATATTATTATTCCAAATTACGTCTATTCGAACGGTGATTGACATCCATCTGAATCAATTCAGTCAATGGGGGAGCTTTATCCTCATTCTCGATAAGCCATCCGCGCATTTCCCTAATTGCTTCTACCTGTCCATCGCCTTTATCGCGCCATGTAAGCAGTTCGATGACTCTAATAATTAACGCTAATAGACTACTATTGTTAGTTTGTGTTTTTTCGGCACGTATTTTTTGGAATAAGGCTTCATTCTCCCAATCGATTAATATTTCCTCCGCTATGGTAGGCCGCATAACGGTAAAAGATTTATCGCACTGAGCGCAGCAGACAACAGATAAAGGCTCATCGTTAAATTCCACTTCGATTTTTTGTTGGCAATTCGGACAAGTAAAACTCACACCTATTTCAAAGGGTTGATTCTTCACTCGGATAATCCTCCTCATGATGACATTAAAAGTTACACATATGTTTACCCATTTCTTTTGCAAAGTGACCCAATGTTCCACGGCTATGTAAGGACTACATATAAAATGATGAATACACTTCACGATTATATGATCAGAATGCTTCACGGATATGACCAAGAGAAGCTATGCTTAAATCCTCATTTAAAATGACGGTTATGACATCAAAAGAAATCATACGCTCCTCATAACCTTTCATATGCAAATATACCTGTGCCGTACTGCGGACTTGATGTATTTTGCGGGCATTTACTGACTCTTCCGGGGTTCCCTGAAGCAAAGTTCCGCTGCGGCTGCGAACTTCAACGAAGATGAGGATACCCTTGTTCTCTGCAATAATATCAAGCTCTCCGCTACGGCAGCGCCAATTGCGTTCTAGAATGGAATAACCCCGCGAAACCAGATATTGTACGGCAGCTTCTTCAGCAGTTGCACCCTTCTGTTTACGGTTGTACCGTTCCTTGGAGTACTGTTCTTTCATTTCTGTCTCCGTACTCCAGCGGATTGATCTTTCTGATACACAAAACTCAAGATTTCGGCTACAAGCTGATAGAGCTCTGGCGGAATTTGCTGATCCAGATCCAGCTTGGAAAGTACTTCGACCAGTGCAGCATCCTCTTGCACGGCAACGCCGTTCTCTTTAGCTTTTTGGAGAATAATATCTGCTACTGATCCCTGACCTTTAGCAACGATGATCGGAGCTTCGCTTTGGCCAGGGCTATATTTAAGTGCGACCGCTTTTTTAAGTCTCTGTGGAGCTTCATTATCCGGCTCATTCATATGCGGAAATCTACTCCTTTGTAGGAATCAGGAACATAGTCGGCCAGTTTCCCAACGTTGTTGCCGGTAAGATCATTCATAATATTCTTCTCCGGCAGGGGCTCAGTTCTCAACCCAGATAGCTGGTAGCCAATCGACTCTACGGAGGTCTTGATATCGTCACGACTCTGTTCCAGCAGTTCAAGCACCCATGGATCATTATTGTGCAGCTTGAGGCTAACCATACGGTCAACCACTTGTACATCGACCAATGTCTGCCCTAACTGCTTCATGTTCAGATCGAACCAGAGACGGCAGTTCGCAGCATCCAGTTCTCCCTTGCGACCCCGCCGCGACTGTATATGCACGGAGGCGGTCTCCTGACCATCCGAACCCTGAAGCGGCAGGAATAGGGTAACCTGCGCGAACGGTGCTGTACGGTCTGTATTCAGCAGCAGCTGTTGCCCAGTCAGCTGCTGCACCAACTGGCCTGCGGCTTCTTTAACCGCAGGTGGAACATCGCTGCTGCCAAGCACCTGCAGCAGCAGGCCCTTCAGCGTATCAGCGGCCTGATCTCCGCCGCTGAGCGATTGAAGCGCAGCAGGTACCAGCTGCGCTTCACGCCCGGCAGCCGCCAGCACAGCTGCCGCCGGACGCGTCTCGGCGGCTACGCCAGCCACGACGCCGCGCACGGCCTGCTGCTCGTGCTCCGCACCGAGAAGCTTAAGCACCCGCCCCACCCACGACTCTATGTCGGGGGTGGCGGGCTGCCCCGCCGCTGTTGCAGGCGGGGCTATTGTGGCACCCTGCGGCAGCACTGTTGCCGCAGGGGCCTGCTTTGGCTCCGCTGCGCCAGCGGGCGGAGCGGTTACGGCAACCTGCGGCGGCACGATTGCCGCAGGAGCTTGCTTTGGCTCCGCCGCGTTAGCGGGCGGAGCGGTTATGGCACCCTGCGGCGGCACGATTGCCGCAGGGGCTTGCTGTGGCTCCGCCGCGTTAGCGGGCGGAGCGGTTACGGCAACGGCGAGCTGCGGCACTGTGCCGCGCAGCTCAGTAAGTACGCCCTGCAGCTTCGCGAGCAGGGCCGTGCCGCTTGGTGCTGCTGTAGTCTTCCCAGCAGCCTCTCCTGCTAGAGCGGCGCCTGTAGCCGCGGCTCTAGCGATATCTGTACGTTCCGGCGCTGCTCCGGAACGCACAGCCGCACTACTCTGTTCCGTCTCTGCACCAACTTCATTTGCGACTACACCGCTAGGGGCACTGTTACCGCTAGCAGGAATAGACACTTTAGCGGGTTCCGCAGCTGCCGTATTACCTTTAGCCCCAGCTCCAGTTTTTCCAGTATCCGCCGCTACCCGACTCTCAGCAGTTCCAGCGTTGTCTTCAGAAGCTTCTGGAACATTAACAACTACTGCAGCTCCTGAGCCACTAATCTCCGGTTTGGCTAAGCTTGGGACAGCTACACTCCCTGCAGGACTCGCCTTGTTTCCAGACTCTGTGGCTAGAATCGTACCAGCTGTCACAGGTTGCTCTTCAGATACAGCTCCCGTAGTCTGTACGCCAGCTTTACCCGGCTGGGAATTGACAATCTGCTCGTTCCCCGCAGCTGCGGCACCAACTATCAAAGCGCTTGCTGTTCCTGAAGCTTGAGGTATAGTTAGCTTCTGCTCTCCTGTTCCAGCGGGCAAGGCGCTTTTCCCGGCTTCCTGACCTGCCCAAAGGCTTAAACTCTCCTCCAGCGTAGCCAAAAGCTGATGCAACTGCGGCCCAAACACAGCCTGCTGCAGACCTTTCACACTCTCAGTAGTAACTGGTAGCCCTCTCTTCACAGAAATCACAGCGGCTTCCAGCCACTCTGTTGCAGGTACACCGGCAGGCTTGGCATTCATCACAGCATCCAGCTTCGCCGTTGTTTCTTTGGTTAATGCTAAACCCCCGGAGTGCATGGCCTGTATAATCTCACGTCCTGCTTTGGAATCACCCAAACCAAGTGACTCCAAAGCCTCTCCCATACTTTGTGGAGAGACTAGTGCAGCTTCGCCGAGGGAGACCGGCTTCAATACCGGTAATCCGCCTTCGCCAGGCTGGCCAACCTGTAAGTTCAACGTTTGCCCCGGCTGTAGAGGAGTCTCCAGTTCCGCGCGAACGGGTGTCCCTTGAATCTGCACAACGGCTTCCTTGCCCGAATCCGATACACTTAGAACGACACCACGCACGATTTGCCCTTCCTTCAACTCTAAGGACTTAGGCTCCCCTAGCTTATTATCTCCAAGCAAGCCGCGAATCAGTGATCCGATATTCATAGCGTTTCTCCTCCCTCCAATGTTCTCACTTCTAATCTATATCGGTATTTATACTGCTTTTATAAGATGTCCAGTCATAATCTAGAACAGCGTCTGCTGCTCTGCCAGTATGTTTCCAAGAAAGCTGCGCCGATGCATATCCGTTGGACCTAGTGCTGTAATCTGCTGCCGATGCAGCTTAGTTGCATAACCTTTATGTATCGCAATACCGTAATTCGGATATAGTTCCTCCCACAGGCCTGCACAGAGTCTGTCCCGCGTTACCTTGGCAACAATAGATGCTGCAGCAATAGATTGACTGTTAGCATCTCCTTTAATGATCGCCCGCTGCGGTAATGGCAAGTCTACTTTCTCTGCATCTATAAGCATATAATCAGGTGGATGGCTAAGACCCTCAACCGCTTTTTTCATGGCCAGTCGTGACGCTTGCTTTATATTAATCTCATCAATCACACTTGAATCGACGTATCCCACTCCAACCGCCAACGCTTGCTCCATGATAATCTCGAATAAAGAGTCCCTCTTCTTAGCGGTCAGTTTCTTGGAATCATCCACGCCTTCGATAATTAATCCCATCGGCAAAATTACCGCAGCTGCAACCACATCCCCGAATAGACAACCTCTACCTACTTCATCAACTCCAGCAATGCTGCGGTAGGATTGCTCCCAAACCTCTTTTTCGTAAAATAACATATCTATATCTATTGTGCTCATCTTACTTCCACCACCATCTACAATTTATCCCTAATCTCTACAACTCAGCTTAACATAGTAATGCAAGTCAGGGCATCCCACTTATTTCATAGTTTTGCCGTTCAATAAAGTGGTCCTTTGCTCACAGGCTTTGTATAGTCCCAAAAACAAAAAGAGCCATCCCAATTTCGGATGGCTCTTCCATACCCAGTCTATTAAACGTTAAGTATATTCCATATCAAGGTGTTTCTAACGTGAAGCGCCCAAGCTTACCCGCACGCAGCTCATGCAGCAAAGTACGGGAAGCTTTCTCCAAATCTACCCGTCCACCGCTAATCAGACAACCGCGCTTTCGGCCCACTGCTTCTAGAACTGCCACAATCTCATCCGGATTACTCAGATCCTCAGGAAGCTTGTCAATTCCAAAACGTTCTTGAAATCTAGAGCCATAATCAGTTACTAAATACTTCACAGCGTAGAATGCGATCTCCTCAATGTTGAGGATTTCTTCCTTGATTGCGCCAGTTACGGCCAGTCGGTAACCCACTTCTTGGTCTTCGAACTTCGGCCACAGAATACCAGGAGTGTCCAAGAGTTCCAAATTACCACCCGTCTTAATCCACTGTTGACCTTTAGTTACACCTGGACGGTCCCCGACAGCGGCGATATGTCTTCCGGCCATCTTGTTAATCAATGTAGACTTCCCTACATTCGGGATTCCAACGATTAGGGCACGCATTGCCCGTGGATTCATTCCTCTGGCAATTTGCCGGTCGATCTTTTCCTTCAGCAGTATTTTGACCTGCTCTGGAATTTCCTTGATCCCCGTTCCAGTAGATGCATCTACCGGAAATGCCGTGTGTCCTTCAGCTTTAAAGTAAGCCAGCCATTTCCGCGTGGCTTCCGGATCGGCTAAATCCGCTTTATTCAAAATAATCAGCCTTGGCTTGTCCCGCAAAATATCGTCAATCATCGGATTGCGGCTGGAAAGAGGAAGACGGGAATCGAGCAGTTCTATTACAACATCAATCAGCTTCAACTTAGCCTCGATTTGCCGTCTAGCCTTCGTCATATGACCAGGAAACCATTGAATGGCCATTGCCGTCACCTCCTTTGACTTCTGTTGCTTTAATGGTTAATCATTTCGATGTCTTTTACCGGCCAGAATATCAAATCTGCCCGACCGACAATATCACCTAGTGGTACATATCCGATCATTCGGCTGTCCGTACTATCTGAGCGGTTGTCGCCCATTACGTATACATGCCCTTCTGGCACTGTGCCATCCGTGAAATCTTCGTTAGGGAAGTTCTTATTATTGTACAAGGCGTTATTATTATGCGCTGCATCAATAGCCCCTTGAATGTACGTTTCGTTCACAGGTTCGCCGTTAACGGTAACGACATCCCCCTCTACTTTTATCGTGTCTCCAGCCACACCTATCACGCGTTTAATGAAGTCTCTGCCTTCTGAAGGCACATGGAACACGATAACCTCGCCCCGTTTCGGAGACCTTATATCGTACAATACTTCATTTACAATAACCCGTTCTCCTGTATGGAAATTAGGCTTCATGGAAGGTCCATCGACAATAAACGGTTTGAATAACAACCAGCGGATCAGAATCACCAGAACTAAAGCAATCGCAATCGCCTTGATCCATTCCAATACTTCGTTCTTCTGTTTACGAGGTTTCTGCGGGGTAGACTCCCCAGTCTCACCCTGTCCCTCCAGCAAATCCTGCTGCATAGTTCACCGTCCTCTCTTTATGCCACACCAGCAATACAACACAAGAAGAAACGGCTGAGCCGACTTTTACAAGGGCGGCATCCGTTTCTCGTAAAATATAAGGATGGAGTATTTAATTAATCTTATACTTCTGTAAATTTCAAAAAAACCTCTACCAAAAACCCCTCCATAGATATTCCTTCAGGAGGCCTTTTCGGAGAAGCCGATCCCCAGCGCTCTATATATGTCATGCATTGAATTCAGAACTCATGGTGCAAAAAACAGTTAACGGAAATTAATTCTTGCCTATCAGAAAACGAAAGGGGCTTGAATTCAAGCCCCTTTCCTTGTTCGCTATACTAGCGACGGATTTCTTTAATTCTCGCAGCTTTACCGCGCAGGTCACGAAGATAATAAAGCTTCGCACGACGCACTTTACCACGGCGAGCTACTTCGATTTTCTCGAGTTTAGGCGAGTTGAGCGGGAATGTTCTTTCCACGCCAACACCGTAAGAAATTTTACGAACTGTAAAAGTTTCACCGATACCACCGCCGCGACGTTTGATTACAACGCCTTCGAACAACTGGATACGCTCACGAGTTCCCTCGATAACTTTTACGTGCACTTTCAAAGTGTCACCCGGGCGAAAACTCGGGATATCTTTGCGAAGTTGTTCTTGAGTTACTAATTCTAGGATATTCATTAAGGTCTTCCTCCTTCCGTACAGGTGTTCTTGCCTCTTCAGAAAAACTATAACTTCATCATTATCAGCAGAGGACCACCGTATTCCACACAACAGAGATAATAATACCATAACGTAAGGGCTAATACAACTTATTTCCACTATTTTAGAGTGGCAGCATATCCTGCTTTATTGCTTTGGACTTGCAGTCCTTGCACAAGCCGACTACCGTTCCATTCTCCTGGGCATAGAAGACCAATTTACCATTCTTTTTCTTGCATGACGAGCAGGGTTGATCCCCTGAAATTGTTTTGGTTTTACGATGCTTGTCCATTGAAATAACATTGCCATTACTATTGGTATTATTGGCCCGATGATCACTTGAATTCTTGGTTAAACGGCCACGGAAAATAAAATAAATTACTACCAATACCAACAACACAATAATAACTGTTGTATAGCTCATTCGGCTTCATCCACCCCCTTGTTCTCACACCTATATAAAAGTTATTTTAGCATAGTTGAAAATTGAATTGTAGTTGTGGACTCCACCTAGTCTAAAGTCCAGTACAACAACCGGACTCCAGCCTATTCTTCAATATTCTCCCATAATATATAATCAGAGAAGTACATATAAATCTAGGGGGACAATCAAATGTTAAAAAATCATAAGCTGATCATGCTTGCTGCGGTTGCGGTTCTATCCACTACCCTTCTGGCAAGCTGCAGGCCGTTACCAGGCAAAGTTGATGCTAACCATGAAGCTGAACAGAACATTGGAGAGATCATTAAACAGGAAATTGGACAAACAACCGCAAATGTAGAGCAAACCGTCCAGAATACGGCTGACAAGGTTAAGGATGAGCTCACAGAGAATAGTATAAGCAAAGAACTCTCCGCCTCCCTAGCGATCGATTCTGCCTCCGTACTCAGCATTGATAACGCAGTTGGCACAATCGAGATAACCTCTATTGCTGGAGACAACATAAACGTGAGTGCCACCATTATGGCTCATAACGTTTCAGCTCATTCAACGGATCGTCAAGATATTCTGGATCACGCTGAAGTTTCCATTCAGATTAACGGGAATACGTTAGAAGTATCTACCACTCCTAAAGAAAGCGCCAAAAAGGATCTATGGACCTGGGCACAAGACAAATACGGCTACTCCGACTTTAGCATTAACTACATCATAGAAATTCCTGCTAACCTTAATAGGTATCAAATTAACAACCGTGTCGGAGAAATTAGTCTTCATAATCTAGAAGGTACTTACCACATCGTTAGCAATGTCGGTGCGATTAGTATTGAAGGAGCTAAAGTCACTGGCAAATCCAGCGTAGAGTCCAACACAGGCAGCATTCATCTAGGAATCACAGACATGAAGAACGGAAGCAGTCTTAAAGTAAAAAGTGATATAGGCAGCCTCACTGCTATTCTAGCCAATGATCTTAAATGCAGCTTGGATATCGAAAGCGAGCTTGGACAAATCACTGGAGCCACAAATGGCACGAGTGAACTGGGCGGTGGTGGCCCCCTATTATCCTTAAGCACCCAAATCGGTGCAATCACAGTGCAACAATAAATCATGGAAAAGAATGCGGAGACAGCAAAAACAGACCACCTCGATAACCGGATGGTCTGTTTTTGCTTGAAGAGCTTTCTAAATAAGAGCTATCGCCAATAAGGTGAACAAGCTTAAGGTTAGAATTTGACTACCATAACCGTAAGGATAGAAGGCAGAAGTCTTGATTGGCCCCTTCCCTTCCGTTCTTAAGTACACATTATTAGCATCCACATTGGTAATAACTCCTTCGTATTGCTGACCATGTACGGTCATAATCCGCACCTTTTTATTCATGCAGCGCAAGCAGTTATAATAAGCATCCACTTAGGAAATACCTCCTCATTCGTATTGCTGTATTTTATGAGGAGTGGGAAAGGCCGGTAACGGCTAAGTGATCCCACTTATAAATCTTTTTTCAAGACTCACTATCCTGTTAGCGGACTCAGTGATATCATAATAATTGTATCAAGTTCATTTGAGGAGGCTAAAGATCATGACTAGAAATGGGAGCCTGTTTATCAATGAAGGTGTGCTGCGCATCGCTATATTTTTCATTTTGATATCGCTTACTTACACAGTGCGCAATTATCTCTGGGCTGTATTACTTCTCGTGGTTGTTGGATTATACTCTCTCGTTACAGGGTTCCTCAAGTTTAGACACAGTGATGAATCGTAAATGAAATTATGTTCAACAACAATGCCCCCTTCAACTGGGATATTAGGAATTCCGGCAGAAGGGGGCATTGTAATGCACTAATACTCCTAAATATAGGTTGATTCTCCTAAACTATTTTCTATAAATTACCTCTAAAATTTAATGGATATTCTATAAAGATTATGCTATACTCTTGGCACAAGGAAAGGAGGTGCGTTCACATCAAGCATGACATGCTGAACGTATCCCTTACCCGGACCAACGGCTAATGTTTCTATCGTTGGTGGCGCGGGATACGGATCAAAGCTTCAAACTAGCGCCTCGGGTAGAGAAGACCGTCTTCGGACGGTCTTTTTCATGTTCTTTTTCCAGAAATATTTACGATGGACTTTGGAGATAATAAATAAGCCTTACTGCAATGAACAAAAGGTTCACGGCAGTAAGGCTTATTTGTTTCCTGCTATATAATCACAAATCTCTAAAGCACGAAGATCTGCTCTATAATTGGCGAATGGAGATTACGATTTACGATTCTTATAGAAATCGATAATATCATTCACTGTACGGAGCTGCTCCGTCTCTTGGTTGACAGCTTCCACTGTCTGCTTATATTCTTCACGTGTCTTCGTATTCAATGTAGTCATTCCTTTCAATAATTACAGCACTTATTATAATTACCCTTAAAAAGGAATAGTGACGCACATTTTCTAAAAAAAATAAAAACGTCCCTTCAACGTAAAGACGTTAAAAAGACGTGTAACTAGCCATGTACTATAAGTAATATTAGGCTGGGCTATTTTTCTTTAAAATCTCCAGAGCTTTCAAATCCTTCTTCGTCAGCTCTGCGGTCTCCAGTAGGTCGGGTCTGCGCTCTAGTGTACGCTGAAGGGCTTGTTCCCGCCGCCACACCTCAATATTCGCATGATGCCCGCTCAGCAGGATATCCGGTACCTTCCAGCCCCGAAACTCTGCCGGACGCGTATAATGCGGATACTCCAACAAACCTGTGCTGAACGAATCGGTTATGGCTGAGGTCTCATTTCCTAGTGCCCCTGGCTGCAGCCGGACTAACGAATCAATCACGGTTAATGCCGGCAACTCTCCACCAGTCAGCACGTAATCACCCATTGAAAGCTCATCTGTTACGAGATGCTCTCGAATACGCTCATCATAACCCTCATAATGACCACAAATAAAAATCAGGTGCGACTCCTGTGCGAGTTCCTCGGCTATTTTCTGATTATAAGTTTTCCCTTGCGGACACATCAGTATAATACGCGGTTTCACCGGTGAGGAAGACATCTCTAGAACATGTTCCACCGCAGCGAAGATCGGGTCCGGCTTAAGTACCATCCCCCCACCTCCGCCATATGGCGTATCATCCACGCTATTATGCTTGTTGCCCGAGAAATCACGAAAGTTCACTGCATTCAATGCCACGATTCCCTTCTCACGGGCTTTCCCCAGAATACTTGTGCCAAACACACTCTCACACATTTCAGGGAATAGTGTTAGCACATCAATCCTGATCATGGCAGCAGCCCTTCCATCAGGTGCACCGTAATCCGTTTAGTCTCAATATCTACATCCAACACTACATCCGGGATAACGGGAATAAGAATATCCTGACCTTTGGCTGGCTTCACAACCCAAACATCATTCGCACCGGGCTGCAATATTTCGATAATCGTACCCAAGGACTCGCTTCCAGGTTCATCAGTAAACACTTCACAACCCACGATGTGGTGAAAATAGTATTCGTTCTCCGGCAATTCAACCAAGTCCTTGCTCGGAACCTTGAGGACGCTGCCTTTATATTTCTCCACTTGGTTAATATCGGTGTAGCCCTTTAACTTAACGATAAACATACCCTTATGTTCACGGGCTGATTCTACGATAACTTCGAATCGTGCGCCACCATTCGGAGGATATACGATTAGCTTTTTTTCTGCCGCAAAACGTACTTCCGGGAAATCCGTGTGCGAGAATATTTTAATCTCCCCACGAATACCGTGTGTATTTACAAGCTTGCCTACGGTTAATTCTTCCATCATAAAACCCTCTCCTTTAAAAGCCTGATTCTATATATTTGCACAAAAAGGAGCCGGGATATACTATCCCTAGCCCCTCATTGTACGCAGTATTTAAGATAAAATATCTACTGTTACGCGTTTATCGCTCTTGACTGCTGCAGATGTGACTACAGTACGTAACGCTTTGGCGATTCGACCTTGCTTACCTATTACCTTGCCCACGTCATCAGGATGAACGGACAGTTCATAGACAATCAAGTGATCCTTCTCCACGGTTCTTACCGTCACATCTTCTGGATGATCCACTAAAGCCTTAGCAATAACTCCAACTAATTCTTCCATAGAGGACCCTCACAATCAGTCATTATTTCTGTAGCTTAAGCTCATGGAACTTCTTCATCACGCCTGCTTTGGAAAGCAGACTGCGAACTGTATCAGATGCTTGAGCACCTGTTTGAAGCCATTTAAGAGCTTTTTCTTCATCGATCTTAACTACTGCCGGTTTTTCAATCGGATTATAGTAACCGATTTCCTCGATAAAACGACCATCACGAGGGGACCGGGAATCGGAAACCACTACACGATAGAATGGCGCTTTATGAGCACCCATTCTTTTCAAACGAATACGTACTGCCACGAAATTCACCTCCTTAAATTAATTTCGATCCCACCCAAACCCTCCCTTTAGAAGGGAGGGCCCCAAGGGTTGCACCCTCTGGACACCCGCAACTAGCGTAAGTGTTCAGCAGGGCGTTGCTTGGAGACGTTTGGGGAATGATCGCTTTCGTCCCTAACGGGACACGCTTGACTGTTTGCGTTATCTAGAAAGAAACAGGGATTATCCTATGTTGTACAATGGATAATCCTAAGTTCGTATAGAACAAAGAAAAAGATTAACGGAAAGGGAATTTCATGCCGCCGCCCTTGCCACCCATGCCTTTAAGTTGCTTCATGGCGTTCTTGGCACCTTTACCTCCGCCGCCCATCATGCCGGAGAATTGCTTCATCATCTTACGCATCTCGTCGAATTGTTTGATGAGGCGATTGACCTCGGCTACAGAAGTACCGCTACCTGTAGCGATACGCTTGCGGCGGTTATGGTTAATGATCTCAGGCTGCTGCTTCTCGTTCTTAGTCATTGAATGAACAATGGCTTCGACACGACCCATTTGCTTATCATCAACCTTCAGATCCTTCATGCCTTTGGCTTTGTTCATGCCAGGCAGCATTTCGAGAATTTGATCAATAGGGCCTAACTTCTTCACTTGATCCATCTGCTCCAGGAAATCATCAAACGTAAATTCTGCGTTACGCATCTTACGTTCCATTTCCTTAGCCTTTTCGGTATCAATGTTCGACTGGGCCTTCTCAATCAGCGACAACATGTCACCCATTCCCAAGATCCGTGAGGCCATCCGTTCTGGATGGAACGGCTCCAGTGCATCGATCTTCTCACCTAACGCAGCGAATTTGATCGGGCACCCTGTAACCGCTTTGACGGACAATGCTGCACCACCACGGCTGTCGCCATCAAGCTTCGTCAGCACTACGCCGGTAAGCGCAAGCTGCTTATTGAAGCTGTCGGCTACGTTTACGGCATCTTGACCGGTCATGGCGTCTACTACAAGCAGCACTTCATCAGGACTAACAACACTGTGAATCTGCTTCAGCTCTTCCATTAACTCTTCATCAATATGCAGGCGACCTGCAGTATCGATAATGACATAATCCAGTCCGTTATCCTTCGCATGCTGGACAGCTTGTCTGGCAATTTCTACCGGACTGGTCTGATCCCCAAGGGAGAATACCGGTGCCTTGATCTGCTCTCCCAGCACTTGCAGCTGTTTGATGGCAGCAGGACGGTAAATATCAGCCGCTACGAGCAGTGGGCGGTGATTGCCCTTCTGCAGTAACTTGGCTAGCTTCGCTGATGTTGTTGTCTTACCTGCACCTTGCAGGCCCGCCATCATAATAACTGTTGGTGGTTTGTTTGACTTTGCCAGCTTGGCTTGACTTCCGCCCATCAGCTCAGTTAGTTCCTTGTTAACGATATCGATAATAACCATGCCGGGAGTGAAGCTATTCATAACTTCCTTGCCTATGGACTTCTCTTTAACCTTGGACACGAAGTCCTTGACAACCTTAAAGTTAACGTCCGCTTCCAGTAGAGCCAGCCGTACTTCGCGCATGGCTTCGTTTACGTCTTCTTCGGACACTTTGCCTTTGCCGCGCAGTTTGCTAAACACATTCTGCAATCTTCCGCTTAAGCTTTCAAATGCCATATGCAGCTTTCTCCCTTCATGCTACTCCAACCTCTGCAAACGATCCACGATATCCGCAAACCGCAGTTTATATTGCTCAGGCAGCATCCCATCATCCGGCAGTCTGCGCAGTTCATCTAAATGTTTATTACGAGTCTCATACTTGACCAACAAACCAAGCTTATCTTCATAATTCTCCAGAACTTGCTCCGCCCGCTTAATATGTTCATACACAGCTTGGCGACTAATCTCAAATTCAGCAGCAATTTCTCCAAGAGAGAAATCATCATGGAAATAATATTTCAGAAACGTTTGCTGCTTCTCTGTAAGCAACCGTTCATAGAAAGCAAAAAGTAAATTGATTCGGTTAGTTTTCTCGAGCCTATTCTCCTGACTCATTAAGGGCACTCCCTTCGTCAAGGAAAAACACTTTACAGCTTCACAACGTCCCTTATGATACCGAAAACAAAGAGAGATGTCAAGTCTTTTCACTTGTCATCTCTTTGTTAAGATAACAATCAACTTTCCAGCATAAAATACACTGATATTTAACTCAGCGGTATTAGGTACAAGAGGGATGAAAAGTGGACAACACTCCCTGCAAGCACGAATACATGCCAGATCGCATGATGATACGGGAAAGCTCTCCATACATAAAAGATGGTCCCTAGCGTGTACAGCAATCCACCAATCAACAGTAGGTGCATACCTCCTGCGGCTACAACATGAGAGAGTGGACTCCAGGCGATCATCATCAGCCAGCCCATGATAATGTAGAAAATAGTGGACATGAACAAGAATTTTTTAACAAAAAAAGCCTTGAACAAGACTCCTAATACGGCCATTCCCCAGATGATGCCAAACAAGCTCCAGCCGAGTGTTCCACGAATCGCTATAAGCAGATAGGGCGTGTAAGAGCCGGCAATAAACAAATATATGGAGGAATGATCGAAGAATTCGAATAAATCCTTCGCTTTCCCATCCCTGAGACTATGCACCAGTGTTGAATTGAGATATAACAGCAGCATCGTTGCACCATAGATAGAGAAACTGACAACATGCCAAGCCGTCCCCTTTTCACTGGATAAAACAATAAGCAAGACGAGCGCAGCTATGCTTAATACGACACCAATGCCGTGTGTAATCGCATTTGCGACCTCTTCCTTGCGGCTGTACGTATGTGTGTTTGCCATACTAAAATCCTTTCATTTTGCGGTTTTCTTCTATTATATCCTTTACCCCAGAGTCAATCCAATCTTGCCGGCGATGCTTCGCTCGAAGCTTACAATTTATAAAGCTCTGTATACTTCACCTCCAGATAGTCGGCCAAATAATCAGGATTCAGTGGCTCACCTGTCACTTGTTCGATAATCTGTGCAGGCGTCAGGCTCTTGCCATACACATAAATTTTAGCAGTCAGCCACTCCTTAATAGGCAGCAGATTGCCGGCAGCGATCAGTTCATCAAACTCCGGCAGCTCTTTGCGAAGGGTGTTAAGGATTTGGGCAGCATACATATTGCCCAGGGAATAAGAGGCGAAATAGCCAAAATCTCCACCAGACCAGTGCACATCCTGCAGAACTCCAAGTTCGTCCGTTGGCGGTGTTATTCCCAGATATTCCTGGTACTTGGCGTTCCAGACCTGAGGCAGATCCTTAACGGCAAGCCCCTCATTAAAGATCAGTTTCTCAATCTCGTAACGGACAATGATATGCAGATTGTAGGTCAGCTCATCTGCTTCAATCCGAATAAAGGAGTTGGCTACGCTGTTAATGGCCTGGTAGAAATCCTCTACCTCTACACCCGCAAGCTGCTGCGGGAAATGCTGCTGCAGGTCACCATAGTAACGATGCCAGAAGGTTCGGCTGCGACCAATCATATTCTCCCATAATCTCGACTGGGACTCATGAATGCCCATAGATGCGCCTTGAGCAAGCGGTGTACCTACAAGTTCTTTATTGATATTTTGCTCATAGAGTGCATGCCCGCCTTCGTGCAAGGAGCTGAATACAGCACTCGTAACATTATCAAGCAGGTAGTTGGTCGTGATGCGAACATCGCCCGGATTAAGTCCAGTGGCAAAAGGATGCACACTCTCATCCAAACGTCCCGCTGCAAAGTCGTAACCCATCTGCTCCAGAACAAAAAGTCCGAACTTCTGCTGCTGCTCTTTTTCAAAGATGGCATGCAGGAATTTCGTATCTGGCTTGTGCGGCGAAGCAGAGATCGCTTCTACCAGCGGAACAAGACGACTGCGCAGCCGGTTGAATAAATCGTCTACCTTCTCCACAGTCAGATCAGGCTCATACATATCGAGCAGTGTATCGTAACGTGTGCCTTTCACGCCCCAGTAGTCGATAAACTCCTGTTTGAAAGCCACTATTTTGCTTAAATAAGGCTCAAAGGAGGCAAAATCGTTATTCTCCTTGGCTTCCTCCCACATCGTTTGGGAATGGGCAGCCAGGACGGAGTACTCCTCGTATCTTTTGGAAGGAATACTCTTGCTGCGGTCATACTCCTTGCGGCAATCCGCAACAATTGTATTCTGCACAGCAGTCAACTGCTTCATTACCTCAGGACGGCTGAAAAACTCGGTGAATTTCCCCATCAAGGGCGAGGTCTCCAGTCTGAACATTTCTCCACTCAGCATCCCAATGGTTTCGGAACGAATCTCAGCTCCCTTACGCGGCGCACCTGTGCGCAAATCCCAATGCAGTAACCCAATCGCTTCCGAATACCCACTAATCTTAGCTAAAAGCTCACTGAATTTCTCCCACTCATCCTGTACATGCTGTTCCATTGTAGAGCACCTGCTTTCTCTGTTTTACCGACTCCTCTTGATGATACTTTTTTAAATAAGTATAATCAACTTCAGGAGCATACATCTCTAATTTAAAATACTTCTTCCGATTGCGGTTGAAGCAGACCTTGCTTCGCATAACTTTTTAGGAGTGTGACCGGCTATGAGGATTCAAGTAACACCTCTCGCAGAAAAGAAATTGCAGGAGAGGCTTGGCGTCGAGCCGGGTATTTTCAAGCTTTTCTATGATACGGAAGGCTGCGGCTGTGACGGGATCAACGTACTAACGATCGTCCACGCGGCGG
This sequence comes from Paenibacillus monticola, assembly GCF_009664975.1. Lineage (GTDB taxonomy): Bacteria > Bacillota > Bacilli > Paenibacillales > Paenibacillaceae > Paenibacillus_AQ > Paenibacillus_AQ monticola. Next base: position 55,238 of record NZ_WJXB01000016.1, on the reverse strand, counting down.
AGCAGGGGGATTCTGTCATTGAGGCAGGCACTCTACCCTTTATCATTAGCCGCCAACAGGAAATCTTTTATGAAGAAACGATGCGGCTTGATACAGAAGAACAATTCTCTTCCTTCAAGCTGGATAGTCATTCGCAAATTTATGGCAATAACATTCTAGTAAGAGACTTACGCACTTAAATATAGCTCGTTAATCTGGAGGAGGACACACGGTCATGAGTCAAATTTCCAATATTATGAACTTTAATGAACATTTTGTAGAGAACAAGGAATATGAAGCCTATCTGACCAGCCGTTATCCGGACAAAAAAATGCTCATTATTACCTGCATGGATACGCGACTGGTTGAGCTTCTACCTAAGGCTATGAATTTCAAGAACGGTGATGTCAAAATCATCAAAAATGCGGGAGCCGTTATTTCCCAGCCCTTTGGCAGCGTTATGCGCAGCGTTATGGTTGCGCTATATGAACTGGACGCCGATGAAGTCATTGTCGTGGGACACTATGATTGTGGCATGGCTTCTCTTAATTCAGAAAGAATGATCCAATCCATCAAAGATCGTGGTGTCTCTGATGAGGTATTGTCAACACTGGAGAACTCAGGAATCAAGCTTACCAACTGGCTGCGCGGCTTTAACAATGTAGATGAAGCGGTCCTGCGCTCTGTAGAGTTAATTAAGCGCCACCCCCTGCTCCCGCCTAATATTCCTGTGCATGGCATGATCATCGACCCGACAACCGGAGCGCTTAAGCTTGTCGCAGACGGTTACGAGCAACTCAATGTTTAAACTACGCAATAGTTCAATCGAATATTAATCAAAAGGGACAGCTTATGCAGCTGCCCCTTTTGTTGTATTTTCGGATATGAAGCCTATGGACGAAAATATTGCTTAACCGTTCCCTTGCCAGCTTCCACTACGATCTCCGCATAGGCCCCGTTGATAAACGTGATCTGCGGCGGAACATGGCCACAATCGATATCATAGATTATCGGTAGTTGAAGCTCCTCTGACAGTTCCTGATAAATGTCCTCAGCGGTGTAGCCCTCAACAGGCTTGTTGGCCGCACTTCTGCCAAACATCACGCCTGAACAATGCTCAAACCAGCCGGCCAGCTTCATTTGAACTAAAGATCTGCGTAAATCGGTTGTGTTCAGCTCACAATTCTCCAAATACCAAACTATAGGCTCATTATGGATGATTTGTTGTTGAAAATACTGTAGATTCCCAAAGGGTGTACCGATTAGATGTCTGATTACGTCTATACATCCGCCCAATAAGCGACCTTGTAGATGTACAGTGTCAGTTGACACTGTTCTCCATACTGTGGACTCCGTTAGATGAAAGACATAGGGTGATGGTTTCGCATCCTGCCATTCCCGTTGATATTTCTGTGAGGAGTGCTGAAGGATGGAATCACCACTTCGTGTAGATAATACCGCTTGCCACTGTGCTGTTGTCTCATCAAAATACTTTCCTCGCAAATCAAGAAGATTCGTTCCGTGAGCAGTGGCTATACCGGTTCTTAAAGTAATAGCCATTAACAATAAGCTGATGTCTGAATAGCCTAATATCCACTTATTTGTAATCAGGTCAAAATCAATATATTCAAGGATCTCGATCAGCAGTTCCCCGCCCCAAGGCGGAATGATGATATCAATATGTTCATCAGACATCATCGCATTGAACTCTTCAGCACGTATTTTGGCGGGAGCAGACTTTGCTTTAGCTTGTGTGCTCGCAGTTTCTCCTATACTGAACTGGAAACCCTCTTTCTTCAACCTTCCAGTGGAAAGCTTAAGCAATTCCTGATATTCTACGCCAACCCCGGATGAGGGTGCTGTCACCCCGATCGTAGCTCCTTTATCTAAAAAAGGATATGTAATCATATGTCGCCTCCAAGTTGTCATACTCGTGCAAGAAAAGAGGATACCCCCAGCTACATCGGGACATCCTCTTTTCGCTTTAGATTAAAGAGATTGCCAACAATTCGAATAGCACAAGCGGCAAAATAACGTTGTTATTATACGGAGAGCCCGGGTATGGGCCGCCTGGGTAGGGAGTAGGATACGGCTTATAATAAGGGTTATAATATCCACGAGCCATTTCTGTGGTAACCTTCATGCTTAAATACAGATGCTTGTTATCTACGCCGGCGATTACTCCTTCATGGACTTGCCCTTCCACCGTTTGTACCTTCACTTTATGGTTGAGATATGGCTTGCAGGAATGATGCAGGGATTCACGGACACCGTGCAGGTGCTGGATCACAGCAGGATCGGCTTGATAAATAACAGTCTCTGGCTGCCCAGTGTAATATGTCGACATCGTTGTTCTGACCTCCGTAAATGAATTTACTCCATTCTATGCAGAAGCCTATGCCACGGTGCCTACTTAAAGGCAACCCGCTTATGGAATAGCCACTTTCTCAACCTTAACGTTCACAGCAACCAAAGACAGACCCATCATGGTCTCCACCGCATTGCGTACATTCTGCTGCAGAATGTAACACACCTCTTGAATGACACAGCCATAGTTTACAATAACCCGCAGATCAATGGCAACGTCTACCTCTTTGACCTCGACAGATAAACCTTTGGATACATTTCTACCGCTGAGGCGCTGAGCCCACCCTTTAGTAATGTTGCTTCCGGACATTCCCGCGATTCCTGGCGTTTCCAGTACCACACGCCCTACAATGGACGAAACAACACCATCGGAAATATCAACCAGACCTTTTTGAATTTCCCGTTCCATATGAATCCCCCTTTAAGCTATTGGATCTACATATACATTAATACACCAAGCACTAGATTCACAAGCACCTAGACCCAGACCAATCCTTCTATATTGGAATTCGAATCGTAAATACCGTTGCTTCCTTATCCCGCTTGTTGAGTTGAAGCGTACCGCCCATTTTCTCCATGTTCTTCATAGCAATCGATAAGCCTAGCCCTGTCCCACCGGACGCAGACCGCGCTTTATCCCCACGAACGAACGGATCAAATATCGTGGACCATAACTCCTCAGGAATTCCGATTCCCGTATCGGCAATTTCTATGACAACATCGTCATCTGAAGGTATGACCTCCACTCGCAGTTGCGTCCCTGGCGGATTATAGGTTAGGGCATTGGAGATCAGATTATTTACCACACTGGAGAGCAGCTCTGAGTCGTAGCTTGCATACACGCCCTCATCAGGAGCAAGGAATTGCAGCACAAAATCTTTTTGTTCAATCTCCCCATAAGTATCTGCGATAATTTCCCGCATGAATTCACTCAGGTCTTGCCGTTTCATATGCAGCATAAAGTCAGGCGAATCTATCTTCAGCAGGTCCAAGATATTTTGGATAAGCTTGGTGACCTGAGCGGATTTGTTATAGATGTAGGTTAAATAACGTTTCTGACGTTCTTCATCCTCGCCACGGCCTTCCATCAGCGCTTGCGCATATCCTTGAATACTCGTAATCGGTGTCTTCAGGTCATGCGAAAGATCTACCATGAGACGTTGCTTACTCTCCTCCGCTTGGCGCTTCTCTTCCGCTGTTCTCTCAATCACGTCAGCCATGTAGTTGAAGGTATCGCCAATTTGAACGAATTCCTCCTCTGCATATAGGGTAATACGAGTATTGTATTTCCCTCTGGTCATCTGATTGAGACCTTGCGTAATAATACGCAGCGGTTTCCTGATTCGCCGGGCCATCCAATAGCTGTATACAAATATAAGCAACAACATCAGCCAGATTGCAAGCAGGACATAGAAGGAAACTGGATGTTTCAGATAAGAAATCAACGGGTCGCTATTAATGGAGACATCAATTTTTTCACGGGGTATTTTCAGCAACAGCCAGCCAGCAGCATTGTCCGGAAAATGGGCCAGCGAATAGAAATAAGTCTGTTGAGAGCGGTTCTCCAGCCCAATGAATAAGTCATCATCACTATACTGACTCACTAAGTCCAGCTTCTCTCCCACAACCTTGATGACCTTTCGCTCGTTATCCAATATTTCCAGCCACCCACCACTTTGCAGGAGCCGTTTGCTTTCAATTCCGTTGTCCGGATCTTCCATATACGCGTTGGCTTCAACCTTCAGATCCGGGTCCGCTATCCGATACTTTGCGAACGTATGGGTCACATCCAGACTGACAAATAAGTATACCCCAAGCGCAAGAACCAACAGGATAAACATAAAGAGCATAAAATCCAAAGTAAATGACGTTTGCAGCGGCCGCTTTTCCCTAGTTCTCCACAGGCGCTTCAATTTTGTACCCCAATCCTCGAATAGTTCTCAAATATTGTGGCTTTTTAGAGTCCTGTTCGATCTTCTCTCGGATATTGCTGATATGCACCATAATACTATTGTCTTCATACACGTAAAAATCCTCCCAGACCGCCTCATAAATTCGTTTGCGGGTAAAGACACGCCCTGGCTGTTCCATCAATAACTCCAGAATTTTGTATTCCGTGGAGGTAAGGGCCACTGGCTGACCTGAACGGTACAGCAGACATTGGCTCCGATCCAGCATTAAATGGCCGAGTACAAGCTGCTCACTCTGCTTCTCTTCAACCACCGGGGCATCGAAATGGTAAACCCGCCGCAACATTGCCCCTACACGAGCCACAATTTCCAGTGGATTAAACGGTTTGGAAATATAATCATCCGCTCCAAGCTCAAGACCCAGGATCTTGTCGTGATGCTGACTTTTCGCAGATAGAAACAGCACCGGAAACTGATATTGCTCGCGGATCCTTTTCAATAATTGCAGCCCATCCATACCAGGCATCATAATATCGAGAATAGCCAGATCTATTTTATTATTTTGGATCAGCTTCAGAGCCTGTGTTCCACTGTTCGCTTCCAGAATGGTATATTCTTTCTCCAGATATAACTGCAGCAGTTCGACAATCTCCGACTCATCGTCAGCGATCAAAATGGTGTACATGGTCATCCCCCCAGTGTCTTACTATATCTTAACATTCTGAACCCAACCTAAACAGAATCTAAAGATTAACTAAATAATGCTGCCATCCCAAAAAAAATCGCACATAGGAACGGGTCCCATGTACGAATGCTCCACAAATGACTGCTAAAATGCTACCCCAATTCCGCCTTCACCGGCATAAGTGCCCATAATCGGACCCATATTGGAGAAGACAACCTCCTTGAAGGGGTATTTCTCGAGAATCCGTTCCTTGATCTCCAAGGCCAGCTTCTCGCAATTGCTATGCACGATAGCGACAACAGCCTTTTCATAATCATGTTGCTTCTCTTCGAGACGGGCCAGCAGACGGGTTAGAGCTTTCGGAAGTCCGCGTGTCTTCTCCACTACCTCTACTGTTCCCTCATCGCTGATCTTAAGCAGCAACTTGATATTGAGCACCGAAGCAACCGCACCCGACAATCGGCTTAGCCGTCCGCCCTTAATCACGTTCTCTAGTGTGTCCAACGTAAAATAAGCTTGTACCTCTTCGCTTTGTCGAACTACCTTCTCTTTCAGTTCCAGCAGACTTGAGCAGGTCAGAGACCACTTGCCCGCCATAGCAACAATCAGCGATAGCCCTCCGGAGAAATTCTTGGAATCTATAACTTCAATCGCATTGGTATGTCCTTCGTCTTTATACATTTCCATAGCAATCCTCGCAGCCTGATAAGTACTGCTGATATTCGCGGACATGCAGATGACCATAATGTCAGTGCCTGCTTCCACTTCTATGAACTTCTCCAGAAATACCATTGGACTTGGACTGGCTGTAGTAGGCAATTCCTTGGATTCGCGCATTTTAGCATAAAAACTCTCTGCATCTGTATCTTCCGGCATCAGCTCATGTTGAAAATGAACTGGCAGATGGATCACCGAAATATTATATTTCTCCATGTATTCAAGGGGTAGATCAGAACCGCTGTCAGTAATAATCTTAATAGCCATAATAGGGACTCTCCTTTCAATATCAGTACTATTATAGCTATCACCATTTGGAAACTCCAGTATCCTTTATAACTTGTAAAGTTGAATTATTTGTGCATCTTAAATTGTGTTCGTGATCCTTAGTGTGATATGGTTTATAAATATGGATATAGAAATGGAGTGTAAAGAATGAGCAAGGACAAAGTATGGAACAAAGGTAAACATAATGGACGTGGTCTGGTGAAAAAGGACGTTGCGGGCACAGAAGCAACAGCTGCAGCGGAACCGGATACAACTGAGGCTACGATTGAAATTCCGAATCCCCGAACGGATACCGTAAAACCGATGAAGCGTGATAACTGGGTAGTGAGACCGACACGCGTCATTCCTAAAAATAACAAGTGAATAATGATCATCTCATGCAACGAAGTAACCCGTTGAGAGAATCCAAATAAAACAACCTGCGGCCGATTGGCAGCAGGTTGTTTGGATGTGCAACTAAACCCATTATTCGGTCTCTGCCTCTTCCCTTGACGGGGCCTCTCCCAGCAGCTGCTTCAACAGCTTTTTCATCATGACGGATGCCTTCACTTTAGTCTCCAGACAGGGAGAAATTTCGATCTCATAGCTTCCCTGGCGGATGGCCTGCTTCAGCTCCTCTACTGTAGAGCAGCTATCATGCAGCCGATTCAAGACACTTCCGTACTGCAGGCATTGATGACTGTCACTGCCAGCGATCACCGGAACATCCAGCTTTTCGGCAAAAGGCATAATCAGCTGTGTGTAAGCTTCCGTTCCCTGCATGTAAATATCTTTAGCATTGAGATCAAAAGCATCCAACCGCTTTAGCAACTTCGGGTCCAAATGATGCAATGGCGTGGAGCTCCGGAACGGGTGCGCTCCGATTTTCCACAGGTCATGCGAATCGGCCAGATCAAGCAAGTTGCTGAAGGGCACAAAGTGACCTTCGCTGGTATGCTCACTTAGCAAAGTTCGGACAGCAAGAATGTTCTCCTTAAGCCCGATCAGCAGGATGTGCCCCGTCTCGAATATATCCACCTCCATACCTGGAAACAGCTTGAGCCCGTCAACATCATAATAATGGCCGTTATACGGATACATGCTATCAAGAGTTGCGTACATGTCGAAGAAATTAGAGGTATTAAAATGCTCTGTCAAAGCCAGAGCCTGCAATCCATTTGCTTTGGCCTCCAACATCATTTCCCGGAAATAATCAGGGGAAAAAGCTGATTTCTTAGACAGTTTCCCATGGGTATGCAAATCAATATTCATGATTAGTTTCGTCTCCTTTTAAGCTTTGCCTGTTAATAGAGCAGGTTAGGGTGCAGATACCCAAGCCAGAACAGCAGGGTGATATAAAGACAAGAGCCTGACAGAAACAACCAGTCGGACCACTTCATTAATAAATAGGAGAGCTTGAGCTTCTTCACCTTGGGGTTGTTTAGAGCATAACTAAAGCCTCTAGTCTCAAGCGCTTCTATAGTTGTCCGAGACCGTTTAGCCGTGTTCAGCATCAGCGGATAAAATACCAGCACTACAATCCGCAAGTAATACACCGCTGTTCTGCAATACAACCATCCGTGCTTAAGCGGTCTTTGTCCTCTCAATCTGAAGGAAAGCAAGATTTGGTGAAACTCCTCCAGCAAGGTAGGTAAGATACGATAGCCGTAGGATAAGCTGAAAGCAAACATATCCGGCACACCTAACGACGACAGGCCATCACTCAGCCGTTCTGGGTCAAGACTGGAAAATACAGTAATGCTCGCCAGCGAGATTACAGATAATTTAAGTGTGAGTGTCAACATAGGCAGCAGTGATTCAATCCCCCCTCCGAAAAAGAGGGACAACAGGAATAACCACCCAATCTGGCTGATTAGGCCAAAACATAGAATAAATAAAATATACGGACTGACCCGCGATAGAACAGTAGTTATGACCATTAGGATAAACATCCCCAGCAGGATTGTTCTGTTATATACAAACCAGGGTACGATGGCAAAAAATAAATACCATACCAGCAATGTGCGCGGGTCCAGCTTTCCGAGAAAAGTACTACTGCTGTTATAAGCGGTTCCGAGCAGCTCCAGCTTGATCTGCTCTACAGATATACGGTCAAGCGCCCGTTTGACAGCATCCACTATGTACGGGTCCCTCCTTCTGAAGTGCAACGTTCTGCGTAAACTCTTCCAGGCTGCTGCAAATATGGGGGAGTCCCAGCATCTGACTCAGCTCCATTAATGGAGTCTGAGCCAGACCGGCGCGCTGCAAAAGCTGCCCGTCGGCGAAAATCTCGTCCTTGCTGCCGTCAGCAATAATCCGCCCTTGGTGCATAACGATAATTCTACTCGCCCATTCCGCCACGAGCTGCATGTCATGGGTTGCAATCACAACCGTCTCCACCTGGCCGCGAAGTGTCTCCAGCACCTTGACCATTTCCTGTTTGGTTGAAATATCAAGATTGGCCGTTGGTTCGTCCAGCAGCATGACCGCAGGACGAATGGCCGCTCCGATCGCCAGCGATACCCTGCGCTGCTGGCCGCCGCTGAGCAGACGAGCATCCTGTTCCGCAAGCTCGCTAAGCCGAAAGGCATGCAGCATCTGTTCTACTCTCTCCTCTGTATCTGTTAGCCTCCGCGCTTTCAAGTAATAAGCAATTTCTTTGCGCACCGAGTCCTCTATAAACATCTCCTCTGGGTTCTGGAATATATAAGCCACTATTCCGGATAAGCGCTCAGGTGGCAGTCCATTTACCTTAATTCCTTTTACATTGACCGTACCTTCCGTGGGTCTGACCATACCGGCTATCAGCTTCATTAACGAAGACTTGCCCGCTCCATTGTTGCCGATGAGGGCCACAGACTCGCCTCGCCGCAGCGTAAGCCCAATTCCGTTCAGAACAGGATTCATTGTTCGATGAATCGTACGGTAGGATAACCGGACGTCTTTCATTTGTACGACAATCTCTTTCTCCTTCTCCACTAGATGCACCTCATTGGTAAAAAGCACCGAAGGAACAACCTCCTTATCACGATGTATAAAGCAGGCTTTTCCTTCACCAACATTCAAGGGATATAACCTACCTAACCGCAAACCAGGCTGTAGCATCCAGGCAGCCTGTGTTACATCCGGCGGGTATATGCCTAGCGCAAGCAGCTCATCCACGGAAGACATCGCTTCTCGAACAGGCTTCTGCCAGCGTATACTGCCGTTGTCCATCAGGATGACATTTCTGCAGTAATCGGCAATAAATTCAGCATGATGCTCGATGACCACAATTGTTTTGCCATACTCCACATTCAAACGTCGCAGGATCTCATAGATGTGCCGCGCATGCTGCGGATCAAGCTGAGCCACCGGTTCGTCGATGACAAGAATCTCCGGCTCCATGGCGAGTGCACCGGCCAAAGCAAGCAGATGCTTCTGCCCGCCGCTAAGCTGCCAGATGAATTCATTTCTTAGCTCGCTAAGACCTGTCAGGGCCAGCGCCCGCTCGCCCCGCTCCTTATAATCAGCAAAGCCATAATTCAGCGGAGTAAAGCATACATCATCCATTACCGTGGGTCGCACCAGCTGATTCTCGAAATCCTGGTAGACGTAGCCTATATGCCTGGACAGCTCCGCAACAGATCTCCCTTCACTTGACAGGCCGCAAATGACCGCCTCCCCGCTGAAATCACCACTGTAATAATGTGGAATTAAACCGTTGAAGCATTTGCAGAGCGTTGATTTCCCTGATCCGTTGCTGCCGATAACCGCTGTGAAGTCCCCTTCTACTAGGCGCATTGATACATTATGCAGCACTGGCTGATCAGCCCCCGGATACGTAAACGTCACTCCCTTTAGCTCAAGAACCGGTTCACGCATCCAGCTGTCCCGCTTGCTGTCCCTTGCGCTTCGCACGTCGAAGCAGTGAGATTATTACCACAGCCGCAACAACTGCTGCAACCAGCATGCTCAGCCAGATCATACTTTCCTCATTGGATTCTGCCCAAGGCAACTCAAATTCGCCGATGCTCCAGCCCGATTCCGACACAAGCTCTGCCCCCAACGCGACCGCAGCCAGCAGAATTCCGCCAATGACCAACTTTGGAGACAGCCAGGTACCCGATGCATACTTCATATTCCGTTCACGTGGCTTCATGCCAAGTAAGGGCTCGATCTTCCCGTACAATCGCGGCACCAGATACAAGGTGGGAAGCAGTGCGAACAAAATACCCGAGAACAACACATCGTTTAGAAAGCCCACTCCCTCAATCACGACGATACTCTCCGCCAAACCTTTCACCGCTTCCAGTTCCTCAACCCCAACCCACACCTTGACGATATCCACAACAGAGCTTAAGAACTGGTGTATGGCTACCCCGATCATAGCTGCTACACCGACCTGCCTGCGATTCTTAGGATCAGACACCATTCGCCCTGCTGTATACATCGCTAATGAAAAGGTAATGAACTTCTCGAGTTCACCAAGTCCTCCGAACTGGCCCAGCATTAATTCACCGAAAATGATTTCGCCGACAGCGGCTCCTACAGCAGCATACAACGGATGAAATAGCATACACAATGTCAAAGGAATGAAAGCGAAATATTCAACAGACAGCTCAACAGGACCCAGCTGGATACTGGGAATCAGCTCCGTAAACATGTTGGACAAGCCATAAAGCGACATCGACAGGACAAAAATCATCATTTTTTGTGACTGGGTCAGTGTATAACGCATTTTCAACGTACTCATGGACAAATGACCTCCTACAGGGATTTATCTTTAGTATAAAAAAGAGTTGTCAGCACAGCTTTTCCCATTTGTTAAAGGAGAGTAATATTTCTTTCAATAATTTTAACGTTGTAAAAATATTTACAACATCTTCGCAGGTTATATTGGGTTCAACGATTCATAAGTAGGAGGATTATAGAGATGTATAAAGATTGGAGCCGCCGCGCTTTTTCACCGAATCAACGGATCATTGCCGATTTTATTCAGAAAAATGAGCAGCGCGTCGTATATATGACCGAGCAGGAAGTGGCTGACGAGCTTAGTGTGAGCATTGCCTCTGTATCCCGGTTCTGGAAAGCCGCTGGCTTCAAACATGTCAAGGATTTCAAATCCCGGCTGCGATTCCGCTTTGAATCCACGCCTTCAGTTAAAATGCGCGATGCCATGCAGCGGACCGGCGATAATTCTCTGCCTCAAACACTGCTGGATATTTGTGCGCACCACTTAGAAGAAACGCAGCGTTATTTGACCGACGAAGTGCTGCAGCGTGCCGTGAATGCCCTTACGGCGGCAAGGCATATCTATATTTACAGCCCCGGACCCTGTGCCGGACTGGCCGAATTGATGTGCTATCGCTTGGCGCGCTTCGGACTAAGCCTTAAGCGAATGGCCCCGAGCGGACATGAGCTGCTGGAGACATTAATGCATGCGGGGAAACGAGATACGGTGTTGATCTTCGGATTTGTACAGCTTTTGCCGGAAACAGAGGTTATTCTCGACTATGCACGTGAAGCAGGGTTTCAGGTCATCCTGATTACCGATAGACTTGTCTACCCCCGTTCCCAGGATGCCGATATTGTGCTGTACGCCGGACGGGGAGAAGTATGGGAGTTTCACTCCATGGTCGGACCCACCTATATTATTGAGAATCTGATTCTCGGTGTCGGACTTGCGAACCGGGACAGCAGTCTGCGTAAGCTGGACAAGCTTCAGCACCTGCGGGCACAATATGGCAGCAAGCTCCCTCGTAACTGAAGTATTCAAAGAAAGCGCCGCAGGTTGATCTCTGCGGCGCTTTCTTTGAATACAAATCCAATCCCCAATTCGTGGCAGACCGATAAAACCGGTAAAATCTCATCCGTTAACTTCCGGCTCCATAGTGAATATTCAGCCTGCAGCTTATGCCTTACCCTTGGCAGCCAGAAGCTCCCTCACGGCCTCTACATTAGTGATCGGTTCCCGGCAGGCAAAATCACGGCATACATACGCAGTAGCCGCTCCGCGAATAGACGGCTTATCGGCAAGATGAGGCAGGAGCTTCACAATGTCTTCCGCTCCAGTTCCCTCCCACTTCACGAGCAGGACAGCATCCGGCATATAGGCTTGCTGGAATTGGGCCAGCATTCCGTGCAGCGCCGGATCATCGTGCTTCCCGGACAGCACCCACTCCTTGCCGCCACCCACCATGGCCAATAGTGCCTGCAAATACATCGCATAACCCGCTGGGTAACCCATTGCTGCGACTCCCAAAACTCCGGCGGTGCGTTCGGCAATTCCTTTTAACTCCACATCCTGAGTAACAGCCGCCAACTTCCACAGAATCTTGGCAGCCACCGAATTACCAGACGGCATCGCCCCATCATACAGCTCTTTGGAACGAATCGGCAGTTGCTCCCCATCCCGGCCACTAAAAAAGAATCCACCTTGCTCTTCGTCAGTGAACAACTCCAGCAGTCCATCCTTCAGGATTAGTGCCCGTTCCAGATATACGGCCTTGCCAGTAGCCTCATACAACTCCGTCAAACCCCAGAGCATAAAGGCGTAATCGTCCACATAACCCGGTATAGCCGCATCTCCATCCCGATAGCGGGCCAACAGTCGGCCATCTTCACGCCGCAGCTTATCCCATATGAAATCTGCGGCAGTGGCTGCAGCCTTGGCATACTCCGGCTGTTGCAGCGCCTTCGCGCCTTTGGCCAGCGCCGCAATCATCAGCCCGTTCCAAGCCGTCAGCACCTTGTCATCCTTAGAGGGATGAATCCGCTGCTCCCGATATGCGAACAGCTTCTCCCGCCATTCCTCCATCCGGGTTCGCAAGCCCAGCGGATTCATGCCCAGTTTCTCTGCCATCTTATCCGGCATGTCCTGCAGCAGATTCGGAATATTACGGCCTTCAAAATTCCCCTCCGGTGTTATCCCGTACACATGGCAGTAGGAATGCATATCCTCCAAGCCAAGCGCCTCCTCAATCTCATCCCGGGAGAACACATAGAATTTCCCTTCTTCACCCTCCGAGTCAGCGTCCTCCGCACAATAGAACGCACCCTCCGGTGAAGTCATATCCCGCAGCACATACGTAAACACGCTCTCGGCAATCTCCGCATATAATGGCTTTTTGGTAATCTGAAAAGCCTCCAGATAGACGTAAGCCAGCAGCGCATTATCATAGAGCATTTTCTCAAAGTGGGGAACGAGCCACTCCCGATCCGTCGAATAACGCGAAAATCCAAAACCAACATGGTCATATAATCCACCACGGAACATCGATTCCAGGGTAGTTTCCACCATTTGCAACGCTTCCGGTTTATCATAGGCCTGACTGTAAGCCAGCAAAAAAGAAAGATTATGCGCCGAAGGAAACTTCGGTGCATTGCCAAACCCGCCGTACTGCTCATCAAACTGGCGCTCGTACAACTGGAAGGCCTCATGCAGCAGCTCTTCACCGACTTCAGCGCTTCCACTTTGGCGATCCTTCTGCTCTGACGACTGCAGCTCAGCCAGCAGATCGTCTCCAAGCCGGGTAAAAGAAGCTCCGTCCTGTGCCCATTTGTCGCGGATTTGTTCCAGAACATCCATGATTCCCAACCGCCCGAACATCCGCCGTTTCGGAAAATAAGTACCCGCATAAAAAGGCTTCTTCTCCGGCGTCAGCAGCACCGTCAACGGCCAGCCGCCCGATCCTGTGAGCGCCTGACACACTGACATATACAGCGCGTCAATATCCGGCCGCTCCTCGCGATCTACTTTAATAGCAATATAGTTCTCGTTCAGCAAGCTGGCGACTTCCTCGTCTTCGAAGGACTCGCGCTCCATTACGTGGCACCAGTGGCAGGTTGAATAGCCGATGGATAGGAAAATCGGCTTGTTCTCGGACTTGGCTTTGGCAAAGGCTTCGTCTCCCCAAGGGAACCAGTTCACGGGGTTGTGTGCGTGTTGCAGCAGGTATGGGGACTTTTCCTTGGCTAATCTATTGGGTACTTTTTGAGTTGTCATGGGGCATCACCTCTTTTGGGTTGGATTTTGGTAAAGTATTGCTTATGGTTAGTTTACCCAAAAAGGTGGGGGAAGGCGCAATATAAATATGACTTCGTCCAATCTTTTAGTATTTATAAATTTAAAGGCCTTAGGACATAAGATGTTTATCTTGCCTATTCCACTTGTCCTTATAATTTTTTCACTGAAATCAGCTTTTTCTTTTTTTTCAAATGAGGGAACATACCTGCAGTTGAAACTTGTGTTAGTTGTGTCGATTACGTGTATGAAAACCTCTCGTATGGTTTACTCTGGTATCATTAATATCTTTATAAATTCTAGTTCCATCAATATATTGTTCAAAAAACTTGTTATAACCAAGCTCGTTTGCGAATTTATAGAAATTCGTTTGATCGATTTGTATACCAGCTGTCCAACTAAATCTTTTTTTATTAGTAATCTGTTTCACTAACCATGGGTTAATAATTAAGTCATAAGAGTCATCATTATTTATTCTCAAAAATCCTAAATTAGTTTGTGGCAATAATCCGTCTAACATCATAATTTCTGAATGAATATCTTCATACCATTCTATTTGCTCATTCTCTAGAAATTTATTTAATAATTTTGTGGCTATGTAATATCTTGAAGAAGTACAAACATAGTTAATATGAATAATGGGCACCGTATCATTTGCATTATTCTCTGTCATAGCAAATTCTTTTGCAGTATCAAATTTTCTTCTACCGTATGTATTTGATATTAAAAAACTATTTTTTTTGTTGGTCCATTTATTTCCAATATTATGAAGAAAGGAATATAAGTACAATCTTAAATCGTTTAACTCAATAGACTTATTATTAACCTCTCTCAATAATTCATTATATTTCAACTGTCCTTGTAACCCTTTATCAATTAATATCTTATTAATATCTTCAATTAATTTCTTAATCTCCTCGGCTATGCTCAAATTATTATTCATATAAAAAAAATATTCATTAAAATTATTTTGCATAAAGTAATTACTTTTTATGCCTACAATAAAATGTTTATCTAACATAGTAAAAAAATCAGGATTGTGTCGACTACCTCTCAACAATAAATATATCTCTCTCTTCTTCTCCAAAAATTCCAATTGTTTATATATCTTAAAAAACTCGTAAATAATATATGGTTTTACTTCTAGCATTTCATATGGATTATCATCACTAAAAGTTTTTACATTATCGATTTTATCTAACATTATTTACCTCCTATTATGTTTTACAAATTATACATTTTATCCATAATACAACAAAAAAATGAGCGAAAACCTAAATCGCGTGAATTTAGTGGTTATTCAACCTCTAGAGCATCCAATTTCCTTGATTCTTCCCCTCTCTATGTTGGTGAATAGGGATGTAGTCATATCAATCATGATATTTTCAAATTCAGGGGAGACCGATATGTTTGCTATCCCTTACGCCAGCTACGAAACCGAGTAATCACCATTTTCCAGATGAGGAGTGGTCCAGAAAATCCCGCCAAGGCCCCCAGGAATTCCCACCCACAATATCCCATTTAACATGATTCGATAACTTAATTTGTTGTATTACCTTTTACATCTATTAATTCAAATTTCTTATAACAGGCACATTCTTATTTCAATCTAATATGAATATATCTTTCTTTTAAATACTGAATCATACTATCTTCAACGATCAAACAGCTTACTTCATCACGTTTGCTAACCTTTCCAATTTTGGATAACCAGTTATGAGAACCGATAAACAAATACTTATCATCAACCAACAAAATTTTCGAATGAATAGGAGGAATATATTGAAGAGCCTCTCCCATTACCTCTTTCAGCTTTGAAATGGATAGTTCAATATCGGATTTTTCACCATATATGTAGTCCTTCAAAACAATACTATTAACATCATTGATATCGATCCCTTTCCCCCCTTTATATCCAAAACCAATTCGGAGTTCCACGTTTTTTTCCATCGCTGCCTTAGCTATATCAATAAATTCATCATTGACCACGTATGGCATGATCCAAGGTGAAAAAATGACTATTGATTTTGTTGCATAACGCATTGCTTCTATTAGCACCTGATAATGCTCTTCTGGTGATAATATCAGATGTTGCGGTATATGTTCACGAATGTATGCCGAAAATATGTCATTTTCCTTCTCTTGCTTATCATTGGGAGTAGTAAACAACGCAAAAGAAATAGTTTCCTTACTTGGACTTACAGTATGAAATTGTTCGTCATAAGGGCTAATGCCTATACCCTTTTCCATAATGATCTGAAGAACATGATGCAAATAATTATTTTTGAGATTGGAAATAACATCTAGATTTCCAATCAGCACAAACTGTTCTTTGGCACGGGATAAAGCTACATTTAGTAGATTAGTCCGGCCACCAATAAATGCAGCAAGACCTTGTTTTTTGGGATTGTCACTATCGATGACTGAGCTGAAAATTATATACTTCTTCTCCTGCCCTTGAAAGGTATGCACAGTGCCGATATCTACTCCAGGAATAGCTGCTTGCAGCTTTTCCTTTTGTTTACTGAAAGGAGTTATAATTCCGATTTGTTCTTTAATGACTTCTCCATATTCCTTCACGTAGGTATCTACTAAATTCTTACACACCTGCACCTCTGAAAGATTAAAGTGGGCTCTGCGATCTTTTAAACCTCGCACGTCTATCGTTACCAAATTTCGTTCAAACAGTTTTTCATAGTTATCTTTATTAATGATGGAAAGTATGTTTCCATAAACATATTGGTTCGAAAATAACATTATGCTTTCCTCGCATCGGCGATGCTCGGTTAAGATCATGCCTTTTCTCTTTCCTTGGTAATCCCATTCGTATATATCAGAATTAAAATCAACGTAACTTTGTGCACTGTTGCGCTGCACACACAGCACATCATGATGTGTCTCCGATATAGGCTGGAATTGCTCAATCACATTGCTTTTTAAGAGTCTTATAGGTTCCAATTGTTCAATATCCCCCACGATTATAGCTCTTTTGGATCGAAACAGGGGGCTGCTCAAATAATGCGGCATAATCTGCCCAGCTTCATCGACAAGTAAGGTGTCAATTAGTTGTGGCAACAAATGAAAGGTTCTCTCCCCGAAGGAATGTAAGGTAGAAGTAACGACTGGAAAACAAAGAAACATTGTGTCCCATAGACTCTGAATCCCTTTTGCATATTGAATGTCTCTTTTGTTTCCTTCGTTGAAAAAAGGATTGAACCAGCTGCCTTCACATATCAAATTCAAGTTATGTATTACTTCTTCTGCATGTTGTAAAATATACTGTTCTGTCACTCGCAAGGAAAGCAAATACAATTCGTGACGGTTTTTCAGAATAATAGGATTGCTGGAAAAGTCAAACCTGCTGTTTAATGAGATTCCTTCAAACTCCCACTTATCACAGAGTTCTTGTTCCTTAAGCATCTGTAATTCCAACAACTCAATCACCTTATAAAGAAATTGCAATTTTCGGGTCAAAACCAGTTGTTGTTTCTCTTGATAAGCAAGCTGTTCCTGAATCTCTAATACAATCGATTTCTGAATATTAAGATCGTTTAGGCAGGAAGGTAATCGCTTATTTAGTAATTCTTGTTCTTCGGCTTCTTTACTTTTAATCAAACGATTTTCAATATAATTTTCAGAGGGATATTCCTTAAAAAAAACTTTTCTTTTTGGAATAAACCAACCAAACCAACTGCCTTTTTTCCATCTTTGATATTTCTCCAAAATACTGTAGCCTTCCTTGATCTCTTCGGGTATGGATTGCACTCGAAACTCGGTGTCTTCCATTTCTTTTTCCAAGTTTCTCATTTTACATTCGGAGTCTGTAAGTTTGTCCTTCAGATCGCTCATTGAAATTTCGAGTTCAACAGCTCTTCTTTCGGATTCTTCCCTTTCGCTTACAAATCTAGATCTATCTTCGGCTGTGCCTATAGATGTTATTTTATTATCAGCATAAAAACGAACGGTCTCTTCTCTTACTTCAATGAATCGCTCTATATCACCATAGATATTCTCAAGTTTGTTATATGTATCAATAAATTGAGTCTTTACCTCAGGCAAGAGATATTGGTTATCTTCAGCTTCCAGCCCTTTAAGAAACATTGGAACAAATTGCTTGATGAATGACTCTTTATTTGTGGCATTGCCTAATCTTGCGCAAAAGAAGCCGTTAATTTGCTCATTTTCTTCTTCGTTTGTTACAAATTGAGAAAAGTACGCCACTTCTTTAAGCAGCTCTATCCCAATATTATCCACGGCCTTATTGTTGGTGCTAGTTAGAACCATCGAGTAAGTTCGTCTATTACCAGTAATCGGATAACGATAAAGTTCGCAGCTTCTTTCCTTAAATCGCTCCCATGGCTGCTCCCAAACCTCAATCAGACCCATTGCTTTTTTTACCATATTATCGGCAAAAATTTCTTTGAGCAGTGTGCTTTTCCCTGTTCCAGGCGGGCCGTTTACCGATAAAAGATTGTGGTTTTGAGCTGCATCAAGCGTATGCCATTGCTTCTCATTGATCGGATAAGAACCTGTATAACTTCCATAATGAAATAACTTGCCTGCTTCTGAGCTGCTATACTCTACAGTGGACTGTTCCCCGATTAAATAAGTTAACAACAACTCGGGAAACTTTACTTTCTCTGAAACTAATTCAGTAATACGTTGAATCTCTTTTTGAAAAATCGGTCTTGTCATCTCCTCCAATGTTTCAAATGTAATAAATGCCTGATTGAGTTTCTGCCAACCTTCATAAGATTTAAAATGTTCAAGGGTTTTCCCGTATCTTGACGATAACTCTCTATTCAGAATATTTATGATTTCAAACATATTCGTTTGTTGTGTATAGTCATTTGCACTTAACAATTCCTGTAAATTGTTTTTTTCAAGCTCAGCAATCTCAGATGTTGAACAATTGGTGAGCTTAGCAACAATGATCTCTAAACTTTCCCGATTGATAAAAAAACTATCTACCTTAAGCTTCTGCTCCTCAAACCTGCAGATAAAAGTGATCAAGGGCTTCATCGTCGTCTCTTGTTTCGTTTTTTTCTTTAAAAGTGGATAGCAAATTGTTGTGGTATCTACTAGTAAATTTTTTATGAATTCTTCAGTATTCACTCTATTATCCGGGTATCCGAAGGAGAGCCAGGATAAAAAATCAGCGGTCTCCATTTCTCCTGAAACAACAAGTTCAATACTAGAAGTGAGCTCAACTTCGCTGTATTTTCCTTTTTTAAGCTGATTTTTTATATCCTTGTAATCCGTAACCTTTTTGAATATAGCAGAAACTTTCTTACGGAAAGAATATTCTTCTAAATCGCTGGTATTACTCAATTGATCGTCACTAAAGAGTTCTCCGTCCACCTTTAAAAGCGAATTTTCCATTAACGCCGTCTTTTTCTCATATTCAATAAAATACCTAAGTACAGTTCGAGCATCCAACAAGGCACTAACCTCCAAAAAAAACCATATTTCTAAAAAGATAGTCTTATTATAGAACATTTGAAGATGTGGGATAAAGATAGTTTCCAATAAAAAAGCTCCTGCCTGTAGTTTCAGCAAAAGCTTTAATGAAAATTGAGTCACACGAACATCCCATCAATGACAGGTACGCGTGTATCGTTAACGTCAGCTATACCCAATAGATAAGAAGACAGGTTTGTTTTCCTGTTTAGCTTTGTCAGAAGATTCTTCTAAGCAAGGGAACCAGTTCACTGGGTTATGTGCGTGTTGCAGCAAATACGGTGATTTTTCCTCGGCTAATCTATTGGGTACTTTTTGAGTTGTCAGGTAGCGCGACCTCTTTTCGGTGGGATTTGTGTAAAGTAAACCTTAGTGTTAGTTTACCCAACTGGGTGGGGGAAGTCTCAGGTATGAAAAAGGGCAACTCCATATTATATGGGTTACCTTTATTATTGCCCCAGGCTATAAGTTAAATGTTTACCTAGGAACGGCTTAGAGATCTCGTAAAAATGAGTAACAAAGCTATGGATACCACAACTTATCTCATGGTTAAATACGTCAATATGCTTATTTCCAGTATTAATTTCTCCTATGTAAACAGTGTTGTATTATGACTTATGCATTTTGATTTGTTCCCTCTCCTTTATTTTTCAATTTACTTGATAATAGTCTTTTCTGCATCCTCTCATGCTTAAGACCAATTAATGTTATTGCGATACCCAGTCCAGCTAATGTAACTGTGTCACTCCAAGCATTTACTTCTTTAACGGAAATTCCGATCTTTAGATTAGGTAAAACGATTATTGCTATCGCTGCACAAGCAAGAGAAATGTAATGTAAAATTTCTAATGCTTTCTCCCAATGAAATCCTTTGTTTTTTACAAAACCTTCAATTATAAATTCAAATAAATCAGATAAAATTAGAAGTAACGCTGCAATTCCAAAACACAGTAATAATTTCCCGTTTACACTGATGATTGGAGTTAATCTTAAGACTGATAATAATATGAACGCAAAACCCATTAATTTCGTGAAATTTGTTGTGACTTTCAATAATACCCCCCCCCATTTCAATGTTATTGTGACTGTACCAACGCCTGATCCCCCTATGTTACTTCTGGAGAGATTTTGACCTTAAAAAGCCTGACAGGGTAAATTCTCTATATTATGATGAAATCGTTCTTCTTGCTTTTAACGAATAAGATTAAGGAAACACTTTGTATGACAACTGCTAGGATAGAAAATTTCCAATTTAATAAAATCAAAAGAGGTGAAACTACCATACTAACAATCAATATTCACCTGTATCTACCTTTAATCCTTAAACTTTTCTCTATCAGTAATGATAAAATTGCCCATAACACGGATCCACTTAAGACTAACGAGATAAAGATTGTAAATAAATAAATAGTATCTGTCACTTCATCTACTTGGAGTGAAAGGAGAATGAAATAGATAGTTATAAAAATAAGAAAAAGCACCAATAGAATTGGTTTTAACGGTCTCACCAATCTTGATATCGTGTCAAATACATCAGAAGAAGTGTCTAATGCAATTAATTTAGTTTTTCCCTATCGAGCTTTGTTGTCTCTACTCTAATAAAAGTCATCAGAGTCATTAAAATAGAAGAATCTGCTTGCCCATAATAGTCCCTAATGATCTTACGAACATCTGCTGAGAAGTATGCGCTCGATTCAACCAAATTTGCTATATAGATTTTGTATTGCAAAGGAGTCCCCTTGTCTATTAATTACTTGAGCTGTCGTGGCTGCTTCTATTGATGAATATAGATCCAATTTTTTTGAACAAGAGCTAATTTATTCTTATTATCATTTTCTAACATTACTTTGAATTCTTTGTACAACCAGATCATTGCAGTACTTAAAATTGTAATTGCTAATGGCCATGTAGGATTAGTTCTAAAATAATCAAAAACTACTTGCAGCATCTAGAATTACACCTCTATTATTTATTTAAATCTTTACTCATTCTGCATTAAAAAGCTCTCAAATCAATTTCCATAACTACATCTTCATTTATTGAATTAAAAGCTCTTGTGAAACCTGATTTCTCATAAAAATCAATTAATTTCTTTGTTTCATTTTTCCATTCCTTGTCTATCTCCCCTATAATACGTTCCTGTGGAATGACAAAAAGAATCCCAGTTCTATCTCTTATCAAATTCCCAAAAGTAAACCGAAGTAAATCTATAGCGAACTTACTACTATTAAATTCATGATGAATCTCTAAATCTTTAACATAAAATAAACTCCCGAATTCGAATAGATCATCATCATAAATACCTCGCTCCAGAATTTCATCAGCTCTAGAACCAATTACTGCGTGATCTCCATCTAAGGCGTCTAGCCAATAAGCCCAAGATTCATCTATCTGTTCTTTCCATTCATTTGGAAACTCGGTAATGACCAATTTAGCCAAAATGATTTTGTCTTCCTCTTTGTTTATCCAGTACTTTTCTGAAAATTGTTCATCTACTGTTTCAGTCAGTTCATATTCCTCTCTAATCAGATCAAGAGAGGAAATAACTTTGATAGTATGATAAATAGGTCCCATAGCAGAGCTAAAGTTAACATCTGGAAAATCCATTAAAGTACAGTTGGATGAATATTCGACAGACGGAGATAGTTCAACTTTCACTTTTTCATTCAAATTGTCAATTTCTATAAACATTTTAACCCACCTCATAAAGATAATTTTAATTACTAGCATGCAGTGACTAAATACTACACAAACGTGTAATGACTAGTTTATTGCTGTCTCATTTATTTCTACATATCCTATTATTCCCCTTCATTTTTCTTCAATTCAGATCAATTGATTATAATTCAAGTCAATAAAAAACTGAAACACATCTTATCCGCTCCAGCTTCACTAATGATCCACTCATTTAATGCATTAAAAAAGTCTTTTTCCAATACCTTATCCTTTTGCTCACTTGCTGCCATCTTTATAACGGTGATAGCATAACGCGCTCCAGTATTGCCCTTGTTTTTGCTTTGTTCTACTTGGAACTGCATCTTGCAGCCGCATCTCTCGCAATAGAGCAACCCAGACAGCGGAAAGATATTTCTCCGACTCTTGGAGTTCATAAGCCCATTCTTGACAAAGCGCTCCATGATCCCATCATGCTCTTGTTTTGTCTTCAATTTTCCACGCGTTCCCATGACCTTAATTCGTTCTTCTTCAGGTACAATCTCTACCTGTCCACGCTTCGTTCGAGTTTTTCCGTAGATTAAATAACCGAGATGGATCTCACTTAATAGCAGCCTTTGCACAGTCATATTCGACCATCCCTTGTCCCTTCCATCCTGCTTAATATTGTATGGCGTAGGTATCTTGTTATCCGTTAACCATATCGCAATATGCCCAAGCTTGATTCCACTCAGGTATTTTTCAACTATGGCCCGATGAATAGAACGCTTGCCTTCATCCACCAGTACCGATTTTGTGTCTTATGATACTAAGTAAGGAAATCGCGGCTCGCTTTTCTTCCATTAATACAAAATCAGCAACAAATCTTTTTATTCCGTCAACTGCATGCTCAAACAAAAAAGCCGGTGCATATAGCTACCGGCTCCTATCTCCTAACTCCACTCTTTATAAATTCACGTTCTTCCTTCTTCAAATGCCTTAGCGATTCTCAAAAGAGTATGGGAACATAGACCTGAGTTGGATCAATTTTTCCTTCTCATCCATGGAAATGGCTTCTTTGATCGCAGAGACCCATTTGCCCTGATTCTCACCCACATTCTGTGTCATAAGGAGATCGTCAATCATCAGATGAACTTTATTGTTAATACAGCTTGTTCCTTGATCTTTTCTCTTATATCCCTGTTCTGTCATTGTTCTCTCCTATTCTATGTTCTGATTTGTTTGAATCTTAACATTCTTTATGTATAACTCCTTCCTTCCAGCCTAATACTTCAATTATCATTGCAGCACCCATTTTAAATCCATAAATATAAGCTGAAGCGGATGACATGGAATTTAAAATATCATGTAAATCCCATATTTCCTCAATTAATGTGTATTCGTTTTCAGGCAACTTCATTTTAAGAGTTTCCATAATATCAGATATTTGTTGGGTGATCTGCATAAACTGAGGATCATTCGGTTTGATTCGTACACTTGGATAACATTTCCCGTAATATAAATCTTCCAATATACTCACATCCTTTACTCCTTCCTTAAATGGATTTGTCTTTTGATTTATTTTAGCGAATTACTCGCTAAAAATCAATAGCGAATATTTCGCTAGGATATTCTTGTTTTGGAGGTGCATAAGATGTATCAACGAATCCGAAATTTACGCGAGGATAAAGATTTGACTCAAACCCAAATGGCCGAGTATTTGAAATGCAGTCAGCGGATATACAGTAATTACGAACGTGGTGATGTAGATATTCCAACGGCAATTTTAATTAAACTGGCTGATTTCCATCATACGAGCACAGACTATTTACTGAACAGAACCAATCATAAAGAGCCCTATCCCGTAGGGTAAAACTCCAAGAAGAGACATTTCAATCTTTTAATTGACGATCAACGGCGTATGTTGCTGTTGGCAATTTAACACCTATTACATTTCCTATATTCAGAGCAAAAGGGATGTCATTATACTGGTATCTCTTTTGCTTTTTTATGTTGTTTTTCAACTCTTGTATTTTGGGTATCCCCGAATGCAGACAGCACTATGAGAAGTCGGCTATCTGGTCAATCACAAAAAAAGTAGGGCGGATCAAGCGGCGAGAAATCAATAAAAGACCGGCAGGTTAAACCTGTCGGTCAAAGTGATAAGTATGGTTGCTTACATCAGCGATATAGAGCCCTCATGACAAAATGGCTGAGATAAAACAGCTGGACGAAACGCAGTACCATACAAACAGTTACTGCCAAAGCAAATATATTCATAATCTTAACGGTCCTGTTTTTGAAAATCTTGAATAATATGGCACCCATACCGATGCCGATTATCCCTCCAAGCGTGTTGCCAAGTATGTCGGTTACATCCGTTCTTCCCATTGCAAAAATTAATTGTATAACTTCAAAGGATAAGGACAAAGCGATAACCGGAAGAACTTTTTTCTTAAAAGGCCATTCGCTTTTCAACATGCGGATATAGATGCCGAGCGGTATAAAAAGAAGGATATTATAAATAATTTCACGCAAGAGTATAACATCATTTTCATCGAAAGACCCCTGAAGGGGAATCAGGTTAATGACTCGTATCCCGTCTGATATTTTTCCAGAATAAAAGGGTAGTTTGAAAAGGATAATTCCTGTCAACAGCAGTATATATACTATGAACAACGTGATTGTAAGCGTGTTTTGCTTTTGCAGTTTCATTTCCTTGTTCTCCTTATGGCTGCTTACGCCTTCGGCAAGTTCATCCAGAACAGAACGCCGTCCGAGGTGTTTTCTAAAGTGAAGTCAATGTTCATGGCTTCCAGCGTTTTCCGCACGATGGTTAACCCCAAGCCGCTCCGCCCGCTTTTCCGGCTCCGCGCCTGATCCACGCGGTAGAATGGGTCATACAGCTTCGGCAATACCGCATCGTCAATCTTCGCTCCCGTGTTTAGTACGCAAAGGCGATATTGTTCAGCCACAGGCTCGCTCCATATCCGAATCTCGCCGCCTTTAGGCGTATTCTGCACCGCATTCAATAGAATGTTGGAAAGCGCCTTTTGGAGCATTTTGGGATCGGAAAGACTGGTCTGCCCGTCAGGAATATCCGTAACGATATGCTGGCCGTTTGCCTCAGTCAATATCTGAAAATCGGGCAGTATTTCGAAAACGGTATGCCTGACATCCAGTTTTTCAGGAATGGGCGCGATTTTCCCGTTGCTCAAGTTGACAATCTCCAGTATCTCGGAAATGATCTTGTCTTGCGCGTCCATCATCTTCATACATTCGCGCAAATATTTGGGGTGATCTTTGTAATCGCCTACATTTCCGAGCATTCCCTCCAACAAGATACTCGTCGCCGCGATAGGCGTTTTTAACTCATGGGAAGCCGCCGAGAAGAAATATCGCTGTGTTTCCTCTAATTCACGCTCCCGCAGGATTTCTTTCTCTAATTTGGTGATGGTATCCTTCAGCTTGACGTACATAGAATAAACGTCGCGGGCTAATGTGCCCAGTTCATCTTTACGCTCGAACGGTGGCGGAACTTCTTCGAGATGGGTCATCCTCTCGGCGCTGTCCGCAAGGCGTTTGATCGGTTTGGTCATCTGCCGCGCAAAGACAAAAGCACAGATGAGACAGAGCGCAAGCATTATGGCAAACACGGCGATTGCCCGAACGATTAAATCACGATAAAACGATTCTAAACCCGTCTTATTTTGAGCAATAATGGAAAAGTTCTTATCGTTATGCACAACATAAAAAAAATCGCCGTCAAAACGGTCCGAGGTGTCGGCATTCGGCGTAGCGTATATCGAGCCGCCGTCTTTATCCACAATATAGAACTCATAAGACTGGTTGTTTTCGTGAAAGCGCCGCGCCAATTCAGCAATGTCGTGGTTATGGTTTCTTTGAATCCGTTCCACCAAAGGCTGATAGGAAGCTACGATTTGCCGAGCCTGTGCCGTTCTGTAGAATGACATAAACTGTTGCGAAAATAGCGCCGCCGTCACGCCGACAAGCAACAATATTGAGATTATTGTATAAGTAAATACCTTAATAAAAATCCCGCGATTTTTCATGAGGATTCTTCCTCCAATCGGTAGCCCACCCCCCGTACCGTTTTGATGATGTTTTCCGGCAGTTTCGCCCGCAGATTCTTGATGTGGGTATGCACTGTGCTGCCGTCTCCGTCAAAAGCATAGCCCCAAACGCGGGATAGGATAATTTCATGAGACAGCGTCCTGCCCCTGTTCTGAACCAATAACATAAGGATTTCAAATTCTTTGAGCGTCAAAACAATTTCCTCGCCATTATAGGTAACTTTGAAATCTTCCGGCAGGAGCGTCAGCTTGCCGCAACGGACTTCCTTTGCCAACGCGCCACTTCGCCGGAGCAGCGCCTCCACACGTTTCAGCAAAAGCTGAATCTTGAACGGCTTTGTCACATAATCATCCGCCTCCGAGTCAAACGCCTTGATCTGATTCTCATCATCGGAAAGCGCGGTCATCATCAGAATAGGGGTATTGTTAATCTTGCGGAACTCCCGCAAAAGCTCATGCCCGTTCATTCCCGGCAGCATGATGTCGAGAATGACAAGCTGATAGGGGTTTTCGTAAAACTTGGTATGTGCTTCGTCGCCGTCCAGGCAGGCATCCACCTTATATCCCGCCTCGGATAAAAAGGCTTTGACTGTATGGCAGATATGCTCATCGTCCTCGACAAGCAGAATTTGTATGGCCATAAACATTCCTCCACAGAAAGGATACAGTGGCAATCTGTATTTTCCCTGTAGTCCTAAGATTTTTCCGTTCGGATTTCGGCAAACTCGCAGGTGTGGCAGAAGTTGCTAGGTTTTTCAGATTAAATCACGAACAGGGTATCAGAATAGTGAATAAGAGAAAGTTGCCCATACTGTGGCAGCATAATTATGTAATCAAAAATTGATTCACACGAACATCCCATCAATGGCAGGTCGACCATTCCATCACTACGAATACCAGTTGATTGGATTAGGTGCATGTTGGAGCAGGTAAGGCGATTTCTCGGCGATTAATCTATTGGGGTTGTGATTCGTTGTCATGGGGCATGACCTCTTTTCGGTGGGATTTGGGTAAAGTATTGCTTATGCTTAGTTTACCCAAAAAGGTGGGGAAAGTCGTATGGGGATAGATAAAGTGGTAGCAGCTATAAACGTGAAAATTAAGGCTTATTCTTTCCGCTGTTTATTGAATTAACGTTCTGCGTTAGTTCAATATAATGAGCAGCTAGCATCCGCCGAGCATAGAAAGACCGCCATTGAAGGCGGTCTAAAAAATTTATCATTTCTGCTCAACAATAAGTGTTGGGGATATTAAGATTGCATCTGTTTAAAAACAGTATTCCAATCATAGAGAGGAAACCTGAGATGATTTGCTGTAAGCACTCACCCTAATTAGAGCGTCTCAACCAATTTCTGAATCTTTGAGTGGGAAATTAAATATACAGGACCCATTATTTCTATTTTGCCGTCCTTTACACGTATAGCGCTCTCCTGTTCTGCCGCATAAACATCAATGTCCTCAGACAAGGGGAACAGGTAGCCTTGAACAAACGCGGCGTAGTCGCGTTTAGAATGAGATTCATAGGCAAAATGATCTAAGCCAATACCATCATAAATAGTACTTGAGAGCGGCGCTGCACCACAGAGTATGAAAATGGATACCTCTGTCTAAAATGTTTGTACGGCTGGCGAAGAAGGTCGATAAGCTATGGTGCATCACAGAATGTCGCACCCTATATGGGTAGCATTCATAGGAGTTGAACAATTCTTTATTCTGAGTAATATTCAATTATTAGGATATGTTTCGATAAACAATAAGTGGGTAAATAAAATTAAAGTTATATTCATTTATTTTTTAGAAATCGATATGACCTTCAATAGGAGGTCTATTTTTCGTGACAACATTACCTTACCCTATGGAGGCCGCTATGCATCGAGTTAACCTGAACCAGTATCAATTCTATCAACAAGTGTTTGATCATTCTTCCTCTGGGATCGCACTTGTTACAACAGAAGGTATGATTTTAACAGTAAACTCCGCCATGGAACGGATCTTTGGCTATTCCAAAGCAGAGTTTGACGGCATGAGGTTTGAAGACCTCTCCCACGATAATGATGCTATCAGAAATATTCACGATCTAAAGGCACTCATGGGTGAGAAAACGGAAGTACAGGTTGAGAAGCGTTTTCTCACAAGGATGAGTGACGACGTGTGGGGATTGCTCTCTCTCAAGCTTTTCATTGATGAGGCGAATCTACCGACGTATTACATCTGCCAGATTATTGAAATCACAAAGCAAAAGGAATCCGAGCATCGACTTCAGGAGTCTGTTGAGCGGTATACGTCTCTCAAAAAATACAATCATGACAGCGTCATTTCCTTTGGCCTTGACGGCCGAATCATTAACGCAAACACTATGTCGGAAAAGATAACAGGCTACTCCATCGAGTCCGAACTGATCGGTATGGAGCTTGCAAGTCTAATTGGACAGAAGAATGTCCAGAACATTCTAGATAGGGCGTTGTACGATAATTCGGTTGAGCAGCACATAAACACTCTTGTGGCCAAAGATGGCAAAGAAATCGAAGTGCTTACCAGTATTGCACCTATTTTTGTGAACAATCAAAATATCGGATTCTATCTCATATGCAAAGACATCTCCGAGCAGAAACAGTTGTTGCTTGCGAAGGAGACCGCCGAGTCTACGAACAAAGCTAAAAGTGAGTTTCTAGCCATGATGAGCCATGAAATCCGCACCCCCATGAACGGTGTGGTCGGTATGACGGATATTTTGCTTGACACCACAGAGCTCAATGAAGAGCAACGAGGCTATGTGGAGATCATCCGAAAAAGCGGGGATACTCTGCTCAATATTATCAATGACATCCTTGATCTTTCTAAGATAGAGGCAGGTCGAACAGAGTTGCAAGAGGATACATTCGAACTGCGTAAATGCATAAAGGAGAGCTTCGCTGTCATTTCTATGAAAGCCGAACAAAAACACCTGGAGCTCTCCAGCACTATACATCACGGTGTTCCTGACTTTATTTATGGCGACGCCGAACGCTTAAAACAAGTGCTATTAAACCTGCTCGGCAATGCCGTGAAATTCACACCCAAGGGAAGCATATCGGTAAAGATAATGCTTGAAAAAGCAGATCCCTCCCTATTGGTATTTACGGTGTCTGATACGGGTATAGGGATTGATCCCACGCAGCTCAACGAGATTTTTGAACCGTTTGCGCAGATTGACAGTTTTATGACGCGCAGGCACGAAGGCACTGGCCTTGGGCTTGCCATAAGTCGCAAAATTATCGACATGATGGGCGGCGAGATTTACGCGGAAAGTGACGGGAAGAGCGGCTCGTCATTTACTTTCACTATCAGACTCAAGAAAACAGTATCAGCACCCAACCAAGAGATTCACATGCACAAACCTCATATAGCACGAGAGGCGAACATTTTGCTTGCTGAAGACAACCCTATCAATCAGCTGGTACTGACCAAAATACTTGAAAAAATGGGCCATAAGGTTACCACCGTTTCAAACGGCATAGACGCGGTGCAAGCAACGCGCAAAGAAATGTTTGATCTCATTTTAATGGATCTGCACATGCCGATTATGAACGGCTTCGATGCGATGAAGATGATAAAAGAGGAGCACATGGAGAGTAGTCCTCCCATCATCGCGGTCACGGCCAATGCTTTGAAGGGTGATCGGGAAAAGTGCCTCACTGAAGGGATGGATGAGTATATCAGTAAGCCTGTAAAGCGTGAAGTTGTTCAAAAGCTATTAAACCAGTTTGTGAAGTAATTCATATTTGGGTAATAAAATTCTGCCAGTCTATTATCCAAATGCATGGAAATATCCACTTTTCCATCAGTTGACCGCAATTGTACTATGCTACCTATTAGTTCAATTCACTTCCCCCGTTCGCAAGCTAAAAACAGCTTTTATCTTCCAATAAATAACTCTTCGACAGGCGATCAGCGATACACTTTTTCTGAATTGTGATTTTAAATTTGTTCCTTTTCCAAATAAGCTTAATTTTCTTCGCTTCCATGTTGAATTTGCTCTTCCCGCTGTTCGTCAGCCTCCATGGTAGCAAAAAGGGTATGCACCTTCTCTTGCAATTTGGCTTTGTGCTTAACAACGGATTTCTCCCATACAAAGGTGTAGCGATTGGCATTCGCTTCAAGCTTGGTCCCGTCTACAAAATAATGATCTAGGGAGACGTACTTTTCCTCAGCTTGGTAAACACGGTTTCAAGGACCTCTTTCATCCGCTGGGAACGGAAGCGATTGGAGCAATGGTCCGTTCACGGAGCGTCCTCACAAGCACAACCGTTTATCCGACTCCAAAAACAAGGGGTGTCCCAAGCAGCCATTTCATGGCTTATGGGACAGCCCCATTTTCTGTTTGGTTACTCCATATGACAAAAGACTGTCCTATCTACGTGTGCTCCTATCAAAGCCCCAGCATAAACTGGAGGGTACGGTCGGATACTTCCGGCATTTGCTCATGCCCGTAGTCCGGGTAGATGTCCAGCGACTTCGGAGAAATAATGCGGTTATAGGCAGCAAATTGCGTTGACGGCGGGCAAGTCGTATCCATTAATCCAACGGTCATTAATACTTCACCTTTAATACGCGGGGTCAAAAATTGAATATCGATATAACCGAGCTTCTCGAAAATCTCCGCTTCCCGCTCATGGCGAGAATCGAATTGACGGAAGAAAGTTGTCAGTTCCGCATATGCATTACTGGACAAATCCATCTCCCATACCCGCTTGTAATCGCTAAGGAAAGGGTGCACCGGAGCAAGTCGCTTAATACGCGGCTCAAGTGATGCACACGCAAGCGTTAACGCGCCGCCCTGCGAGCCGCCAATTGCGCCGACCCGGCCCGGATCAACCTCCGGCATGTTCATGGCAATGCCCGCAAGCTGTGCAGTATCGAGGAAAATGTGACGGAACAGGAGATTATCCGGGTGATCATTTAGGCCGCGGATAATATGTCCACAATGCGTCGTTCCTTTTACTCCGCCGGTATCCTCCGACAAACCGCCTTGACCGCGGCAATCCATCGAGAATACGGAGTAACCAAGAGCCGCATAAGTCAGCTTATCCGACCAATCACCAGCATTGGAGGTATAGCCATGAAATTGAAAAATGGCAGGATGCGGCTTAGAAGCATTTTTCGGACGGACATACTTTGCATGAATGCGCGCACCACGTACTCCAGTAAAATATAAATGAAAGCAGTCGGCAATCGGCACCTGAAAGCTGCTTGGTACGAGTTCAACTTGCGGATCAACGCTACGCATCTCATCAAGCGCACGCTCCCAGTAAGCATCGAAATCTTCCGGACGCGGACTGCGTCCCTGATAGCTTTGCAACTGGTCTAACGGCATATCAATTAGCGGCATAACATCATTCATTCCTTCCAACTTTTCGTATAAGAGGTTGATAAGATTCACTAGGACAAATATAGTATTTCTTAGCGGTTTGATAATGCAACATTATCGACATTAAATTTAGCCGTGCTTGTATCCGGTGAGCCAAACAGGATGCTATCTATGCCTGAAGCGCCGGATTTGAATACTGCCTGGCTCACAACCTGTGTATTCATGTCATTGACATATACATCAAATTTGTTGGTCGCAGGGTCCGCTGCAATCTTGATATGGTACCACGTATTAGAGCTGTAAGTCAGAATAACCTCACTGCTGCTTCCGTTGTAGTAACGAAGCTTCCCGTCCGAATCGAAGTATACAACGGCTACCGGCGTTGATCCGCTATACATATACCCGGCCTGCACCCGCTGATTGGTCTGATCCAGCTTGATGTCGAATTCCTCAACAACTCGGTTGCTTTGCGCCGCAAAGGCATTCGTTGCCTTCACCTCACCCGTAGTGGAAGCATCGTCGATCCGCATGCTTTTATCTGTTGCCGATGGGGTATTTTGAATCGTTATACTACTGCCAGCAAGCGTCCATTTGGAAGGAGCGGCGCCGGTCGTCTCCAGATTAAAGTTGTCGACCATCACTTGTTTATACAGCTTAACATTATCGACGTTAAACGCTCCGGTTCCTGTATCGGAGGTGCCAAATAACATACTGTCCAGGCTGGCAGTGCTTGACTTGAAGGATACCTGGCTCACTGCGGGGGCAGTCATGTCATCTACATAGAGATCATACTTGCCCGTCATAATGTTAGCTGCGATTTTAATATGATACCAGGTGTTTGCGCTATAAGGCATGAAGATTGTACTGTTCCCCCCATTGTAATAGCGGAGCTGCCCATCGTTATCGAAATAAACAACCACAACCGGTACCGTTCCACTGTACAAATAACCTGACCGGACCCGCTGATTGGTCTGATCCAGCTTGATGTCGAACTCCTCAACCAGCACCCCGCTCGGAGAAGGAAAGGCATGCGAAGCACTGACTTCTGATGAAGCTGAACTATCCGCTATTCTCATACTTTTATTCGCGGAGCTCGGTACGTCCTGTACGGTTACCCCTGTGCCTAAGGTCTGCCAGCCTTCAGGAATAGCTCCTGTTACAGCGCTATTGAAATCATCCAGCAGCGGCAACGCTTGGCCATTCACTGGCGCACCGGTTACCGGTGACTGGTCATAGGTAGTAAGCAGAACAAAGCCGCCTGCAGGAATCGTAATGTCAACACCGGAGGAACTCATATCGGTGTTGGAAATGACGGAATCCTTCACGGGCAGGGAGTTGGCATCCGCCGGGTGATAGCTGTCCGTATATTTGTATACATCCCATGTAGCCTGATTGACGCCGGGAATCGTCAGGTTAACCTGGCGATCGGCTGTTCCCCGGTTAACCGCCGCAATTGTCCACTGACTGCCCGAAGCTCCCCGGGCGACAAGCATTCTGACCTGATTATCATACGCGCCTGCTGCTTTATAAATCGTGGAGCCTCCTGTAACATAACGGCTTAGCAAAGAATACGTATAGAACCATGGTCTAGGTGTAGGCGCATTAAAAATATCCCACATGCCCCATAAACGGTCATGCTGTGCGTCATCGAGTTCCCAAGTGCTTACCCCGCTTGCTCCTTGAAGCACAGCCTGCATCGCCATATCCACCTGGTGCAGCGCATACGAGGAATTAACGACATTCGGCTGATCATCAGCTGCTGTCTGACCGTCTAAAGTACCGCTTTCCGTAATAAACAATGGCTTGGGCGCACTTGACAGATCGGTTATTCTTTTCAGCACCTCAGTATTGCTGGCGCTAGCAATCGAGGCTTGTGACGGATAATAATGGATATCATAAGCACCGAGGTAAGGTGCCAGTTCAAGCTGATTGGCAGCCGCATAAAGACCGGTATTAATCTGGTTACCCGTTGCCATAACGCCAACCGGCAGTCCTTTCGCCGCCAACTTGCTCTTCAGCCAAATCATCGCCTGCTTGTAGCCGGCCCAGGTGATCTTGTTCGACTTCGGCTCATTAGTATGCTGATAGAACTTAATGTTGGTATAGCCCTTTGTGTTAATGAGATAGTCCAATGCGTCAACGACAAGGTCTGCGTACGTTTCCGAGGCGTTTTTCGTTAGATCATCACCTGCGTAATCCATTCTCCATGTCGAGAATAGAACGGTCGTGCCATCGGACTTCAGCTGGTCTAAAATTTTGTACAGCTGCTGCATCTCTGGCGTATCCCAGTCATACTGCCCTACCGTTAATGTCGGAGAGAAAGCATTCGGAGCGGTCGCGACGCGGGCGAAGCCCATCCGCATATAATCCACTCGGGACAAGACAGTGTTCCACTGGGCAGCCGTTAATGGATCTATGACACGGTCCGAGCCAATGTATGGATCGAATTGAGCCCCATAGCCATAGAATGTCTGAGGCAGTGCATCATCGGCATATACTGTAACTGGAGTTACCCCCGCTGCCTTTACCTTAGAAGGAATAAAAAATGAGGAAACTACGAGACACAACACTATAAAAATAATCCCAAGCCTGTTAGAAAAATAGCTCCGGTTAATGTAACCGTTTACATGATAATGCTTCATATCAAAACCTCCCTCTAGATTTGAAATGCGAAATAAATCCCCTTAAATCCCCCTGATGATCCGACACCTCCCTTCAAAAGAATTGCAGGAAGAAGCTCCTCCTGCATGATCGTTACAGTAACGGCTCGGCATCCAAAATCTGTCCGGCATCCAGCAACCTCGCACGAAGCACCTCATACGGCAAATCCTGAACCGTTACTCCCAGCTCCAGACATAGCGATGCCGCAATGGCAGCCGATTGGCCAAGCACCATATAGACCGGCTCCATCCGAATCGATCCATATGCAGCATGTGAGGATGACAGCGTAACCGGCAAGAGCAGATTGGAGCATTCTTCCCGTCTCGGGCGGATCGACTGATAGCTAACCGGATAGAGCAGCTCGTCGTCCTCCCAGAATGTACCCTCAAGATAGACCTGCCCGTCTTGTGCATAATGGGACACATAATGCGAGTCGAAATAATAGGTTCCAAGTCCCACAGACTGTGGAGCAGTGCGCTGCTTCACAGACAGCTCAGTCATCACGTAGTCGCTAACCAACCGCCGCCCTTCCCGGACATAAATTTGTACAGGAAATCCTCTGTTATCAAGGAATTCATCAGCTGCTAGGCCCCATTGCTGCATATTTTGACGGACCTTCTCGGGAACCCGTTTATCATTCGCAAGGAACCATAGGGTACCGAGGGTAAAAGCCCGGTGCTCTGCTTCAATTCTCTCTCTGGTCTGGTAATCCCCGTCTGCATACGAATAGTTCGCACCGACAAAATCAACATGATTCGTATCCGTTTTCCGGTTCGGAATCGGGGTGAGCGTCAGGATATCGTCCAACGTTAAACTGGGGTTCACTTCAAAACGACGGGCGAGCAGTTCATGGCGCATTGGATTATAATCTGCCGGTTTCTCAATCGGCAGCTGATTAGCCGGATCGGAGCTTAGCGTGAAGCGATAGCAATATGCCTGCACACGGTGATCCGCTTCCCCATTCTTCCCGGGGCATTCCGCCAGTACATAAGGCAGCAGACCGCTGTCCGGGTCATTACTTACCAAATACGGGCTAATCCCTCCGCCTTCCAGCGGACCGTTATCAAAGACGCCGTTCGTCAGCTCGCCATACAGGGAGTTCACTTCCCTGCCTGTTACATACGAGACACCAGCAAGAGCCATCATATCCCCTTCATAACCGGTATCCATGAAGAAATCCGCCTCGTACACCTTACCGCTTTCCATCCTGATGCTGATAATCCATCCGTTCTTCTTCACCACTGCATCTGCCGCTCCAAGAGCAAGACGTTCATTCCGGACAATCTCCACTCCCGCTTCGCCCAGCATGTTCTCGTAAATTACGCTCGCCACCTTGGGTTCGAACATCCAGCGGATCTTCAGCTCTTCATCACGGCCAAGCCAGAACCGGGTACCCAGCAGCCCATCGTAGGCGTCAGGTGTTTGTCTGGTCCAATTCGCTTCTTCCGCATAGTACCGGTAGACGTTCCCATAGAACTCGCGCGCAATTCCGCCAATGCCTTTACGGTTATTGATATCCGTCGCTCCAAGTCCGGAGCTAGTCATTCCCCCAATATGTTCCGTATTGGCAATTAGCAGAACCTTCCGGCCAAGGCGGGCAGCCTGAACGGCCGCCGCAACACCGGCGCTTGTAGCTCCGTAGACGACAATGTTATACATGAGAGCACCGCTCCCCTTTCGCATCGAAGCCTTTGACATAACCGATTAACGAGTCCAGGTTTACCCATGAAATTCCGACCTTCTGATCCGCAGCACCATAAGCCATAATAAGCTCGTCTCCAACTACGATGCCTCCCGTTGTAAAGAGACAAGGCGTCGGATAATCCGTCGGCAGCTCCCACTCCTGCTGCGCATACATGAGACGGTCCGAGCAGCGATGAATGATTTCCGGGAATGAACCCGATACGTGGCGCGCGATCATAAATGACTGCGTATAGCCAAACACGGTATCCTTCTTGCCATGATACGAGATAAGCCACTCATCCTTGTTAATAGCAATCGGCGGCCAGCTAGCTCCTATGCGGTTGGCTTCCCAATCCAGCACACTTGTCGCCAGTAACCGATGAACAGCCTTTTCCGATACCAGTTCCTCCAGCCGCTCGGCTGCCGCAATATAAATGGACGGCGTCGCAACCGTATCTCCAGCCGGGAAAGCCCCCGGCGTCATCGGACGATGCAGCATGACATACTGCTGCTTGCCGTCAATCAGCATACGGTGAGGGAACAGGAACACGTCACGGTTATCACTGCGACTGCCATCCGTCAACGGACAGACATAAGTAAAAGCTTCCTCATATTGACCCGCTTTCAGCTTGTCTAGGTTCAGCTTAAACAGCACAGTCACCGTATTATTCGTGCGGGCCGTCTCATGGAACGGAGTTTCCTGTTCATGCACCCAGGAAGGAATGTAGTCATACCGCGTCTCAATAGGGGGATCCTGGTCCGCCATCCAATAGGGACCCGGCGGGAACATTCGGCACGCAGCGGACACATACAGCTCGTCTTCAATCGTGAAAATACGCGGATCCTCGATACATCCGTTCGCGTAATTGCGGACTTGCTCCCCGTGAATATCTGTAATGTAGATCTCGTCTTCGGCCTGCTTCAGGGCAGGAATCAGAGCAGGCCGGCTGAAGTCCGCCGTCCAGGTCTCCCCTAAATCATCACTGTAGGCATAGCCAAGGAAGATCGGGTACGGATCATATAAGCCTTCCTTCCGCTCCTTCGGCCATGGACCGGTGGCGCGGAAAAGCATATGCAGTCTTGATCCATCAGGATCTTGGACAATAGCTGGATTAAGCACCATTTTACTGGCCCAGTCGCTATTAGGCTGAGGGACGAGTGCGGGACCCGGCGTATATCTAAATTGTGGAATCATAGATGAACCTCACTTTCATAATCGGTAGTTGCTTTTGTTTGACTAGCCCTTCAACGCTCCGCTGCTTACCCCGCTAATAATATATTTCTGCAGGAACAGGTAGACTAGAACAAGCGGAGTGACGACGATAATAATCCCCGCCGCAAGAATGGTCCAGTCAGTCGAGAATTCCCCTACGAACAGGTACAGGCCTGAGGTCAAAGGACGTTTCTCCTTGTCGGTCAAATACAAATACGGATTGATAAAATCATTCCATACGTTAATAATCTTGAGCATGGCAACTGTCGTTATCGCCGGCTTGAGCAACGGCATGATTATAGTCAGAATATAGCGGAAGTAGCCACAGCCATCTAGGGCTGCCGCTTCGTCAAGCTCAGCCGGAATATTTTTGACGAAGCCAACCAAGATGAACACCATCAACGCCATATTAATGCCGGAGCTCAGCAGAATATAACCGACATATGTATTCAATAACGAAGTGTATTTCATGAAGAAGAGCAGCGGAACAATACCGTCTGGAAGGAATAACGTAATGCCAATCAGCCCGAGCAGGAAGCCTGTACCCCGAATATGCTTACGGGAAATCGGATAGGCAGCCACCGACGCAGCGACACAGGTCAGTACCGTGGAGCAGGCCGTATAAATCAAGCTGTT
Source organism: Paenibacillus monticola (assembly GCF_009664975.1). Taxonomy (GTDB): domain Bacteria; phylum Bacillota; class Bacilli; order Paenibacillales; family Paenibacillaceae; genus Paenibacillus_AQ; species Paenibacillus_AQ monticola. Next base: position 17,562 of record NZ_WJXB01000016.1, on the reverse strand, counting down.
CTTAAAGTTAATGATCATATCGCCCTGTTTCCATGCTTCGGCGAAATTGTCAAAGTTCAAGGATCTTGCGATCGCCAGAGGTGAATTCAGAAATTCAGTATTGGTCTTTAACGCGATATTTAGGATCATTAAGATAGGCAGCAGCATAAGCAGACTGAACACAATCAGAATGACATGCACAAGTGCATAAGGGAGCTTTGCCGTTTGGTTCATGAGAGCTTTTCCTCCCGTCTGCGCATATAGGTCTGTACAATAACAACCACAATAGCAATAACAAGAAAATGAATAATACCAAGAGCCGAGGCATAACCCTGCGTACCGTTAGAGTCAAAGATGGTCTTGAACACAAACATGCCTAAAGTCATTGTAGAATTCTCTGGACCGCCATTTGTCAGAATCATAATCAGATCAAACACACGGAGGCTTCCGATAATACTAAGCAAAATATTAATGCCGATAATCGGTTGCAACAGTGGTAACGTAATATAGCGGAACGACTTCCAACCGACTGCACCGTCCACGTTTCCCGCTTCATAAATATCCTGCGAGATCCCTTGAAGACCGGCAAGGTACAACACCATCGCATAACCGACCGAAGTCCATACCTGAACGAATATAACAAGGGGCAGCGCCAGCCTCGAATCGCCGAGCATACTCGAACTGGTACCAAACAGACCCAGGATTTGATTCATTGGCCCCGAATACGGATCAAAGATCAGCGTCCATACCAAGCCGATGATAACTACCCCAAGCACATTGGGCATAAACAGAATCGAACGGTAGGCGTTTTTACCGCGAATTTTCAAGTTAACTAGCACGGCTAATACCACGCCCAGAACGTTCTGGATTACCGTGGTAAAAAAAGAAAATGTAAACGATATGCCAATAGCATTCATCAGCTCGTCAAGATTAATCGTAAGTGCGTTTTTGTAGTTTTTCAGACCAATCCAGCTGAAATGGTCAATGTTGCCGTTAAAATCCGTCATTGAGAAATAGAGAGTGCCGATTGAAGGATAAATCTTGAAGACAAAAAACAGAATTAAAGCCGGCAATATAGCCATCCAAGGTGCCCACGAGCGATACGTCTTAACCATCTTCCCACTCCTTTCGAACGGTTCAGGTCCCGCATTCCTCGCGGGACCTGAACCCTATCTTTCTACTTCCAGTTAGGCTTGCTTTCTTCGTAATCCTTCTGCCACTGCTTGGCTGCATCTTCCGGTTCTATATCGCCTGTTGCAATTTTGATTAACAAATCCAACTGATACGTAGAGCCCGGATTTTGAATATTGGTGAACTGGTCAACGGCATTCTTAGTTGATAATTGATCGTTAAGCTTTTGAGCAAGCGGATCTTTCATCGTGATGCCCTCCATAACCGGGAATTGGTTAACGGTATCAACGTACAGCTGATAGTTTTCTTTTTGGCTAAATGCTTCAAGGTACTTCAGTGCAGCCTCTTTGTTAGGAGATTTGTCTGCAATGAACCATACACCGCCGATTTTGGCATAACCAATTTTATTCTTCGCTTCATCGTCCGTTGCAGGAACGATAAATGCGCCTACTTCGAAGTTTGGCTTAGCGTCGTTGATTTGCGTCAAGCTGAATGTCCCGTCGATAGTCATCGCAGCTTTGCCTTGGGCGAACAGACCCGGAGCTTGTCCATAAGCCATACCAAGGGAGTTTTTCTGGAAGTATTTGCTGATGGTCTGGAACTTCGTGAGCACTTCCACCCATTCCGGATCGGTAAACTTGCTCGTAAGAGCCATCACATTGGCATTGTCTTTGCCATAAAAGTCCGGCTTGGCGCCGCGAACAATAGACGGCTCCAGCGTATGAATGATCTGCTGTATTGGCCATCCATCCTTGCCACCAACCAGTATCGGATCAATGCCGGCTGTTTTAATCTTGTCCAGCAGTGCTGTGAATTCCGTCCAGGTCTTTGGCTCTTGCAGGCCAAGATCGCTGAAAATCTTCTTATTATAGTAAGCAACAAGGCTGACCTTGTTCCAAGGCAGGCCATATTGTTTACCGTCGTAGTTCAGGTTCTGCAGGGCATCCTCCATAAAGTTGTTAAGGAAGCTTTGACCCGTCAGATCCATCCACAGTTCGCGCTGGTCAGCCGAGTTCATCGTCTTGTAATCTCCCGCGACGATATCGACTTCGTTCGCAGCAATACGGGAGTTTTTGAGCTGCTGATAGCTTTTGGTAGGCGTGGCATCATAATTGATTTTGATATTCGGATTATCCTGCTCGAATTTGGCATTGAACTGATCGAAGAAGGCTTTATCCTCTACTCGCCAGTTAATAATGCGAAGCTCGACCTGCTTATCTGAATCTTTCGTTGCCGGTGCTGCCGCATTATTGGCATTGTTCGCCTGGTTCTCGTTATTTGCGCTATTGGAACCACAGGCGGACAATACGGCCGAGGAGATCGCTGCCGTTAATACTAGAAAGGCTAATTTTTTCCTCTTCATCTTCATTCCCCTTTTCTCTAATCTGTCGTTGCTGCATCTCCAATAGTACCAAAAGCAGGCTTTTGCTTGAATTCTCAATCTTCTGCAATATGATTCAATTTTCTTCTCTTTCTCAAAATCTATATATACATTAGATTCGCAGCCTAATAGGACGACAAAAGGGTTTAACCCTAAGCCAGCAGCTTAGAGTTAAACCCTTTATTGTGCGTTAACGGAACCACAATTGTCACAACTGTTCCTCTGCCTTCAAAGGCATGCAGCTTTAGTCCGTTGCCTTCGCCGTATTGTAGATATAAGCGGGAATGTACGTTAACAAGTCCATACGAATCTTCGCCCCGATAACTATCCGGATCCGCGACTACTCTTGCCAAGCGCTCCTGCAGCGTATGAAGCATATGCTCCGGAATACCTGGGCCATTATCCATTACTTCGATAATCAGTTTTTCTTTCTCGCTATAGGCGCTGATTCGGATGACGCCTTCGCCCCCCCGTGGCTCTATCGCATATTTGATCGCATTCTCGACAAGCGGCTGAAGCGTAAGCTTCACCATCCGGCAGCCGTTATATTTCTCGTTCACCAGCACCTCGCTTGCAAACTCAACAGGAAATCGGATATGAATAATGTTTAAATACAGCTCCAACGCGTTGAGTTCCTCAGCAAGTGTCACTTCCTTCTCGCGGACATTGGCGGTATACCGGTAGAAATCCGCAAGGCTATGAGTCATATCAACGACCCGTTGATTTCCTTCGAAGTACGCGATACTTTTAATAATATCGAGGGTATTGTACAGAAAATGCGGATTGATCTGATTCTGCAGCGCCTGAATCGCCGCTTCATTCTGTCTGATTTGTAGCCGCATTTCCTTCTTTGTTAAATCCATGACTTCATCAATAAGCGTCTGAAGCCGGTCGGTCATCCGGTTGAACTTCATGCTCAGAACTTGGATTTCATCCGGTCCCGGATGAAATTCCGTCCTTACGCTCAAATCGCCGTGCTCCATCCGGTTAACTGCCGTCATCAGCCTACCGATTGGTGCGACGAACCGTTTCGCTAAGGCTGGAACAAGCAGAAGCACTAACAGTAAAATAACCGCCATTATAACGACGGTTGTCCTTTTTGCCACCCTAAGTCCAGATGCCATCTCGCTAAGCGGAACTGCCGAAACAATGGTCCAGCTTTGACTGGGCATTTCCTTTGTTCCAATCAGCATGCTCTTATGTCCAAGCGTCTGCAGCGAGACATTGCCCTTGAATTGCAGATCCATACCGGACAAATCAGTATCCTGAATTGACCTGCCAATCCATGCCTGGATTGGATGGAAGACCGTAGTGTCCTTTTGACTATCAATAACATAAAACTTCCCCGTCTGTCCCAGCTTTGTCTCGGTAAATAACCGTTGCAGTTCAGAAAACTGCAGGTTCAGCACTAAATGCCCTTTTAACCGCCCATTGTTAACGCTGTTAATAGGCATTGATATCCTAATTAGCGGAAATGTCTCGTTACGATAAAACCCTGTCTGCCGCACAATCGATACTTGGGGGGAAGTATTCGTATATTGGGCCTTTGGAATTTCGAAATCTGTAACGCTTGATACAATCTGCCCGTTTGTGGATACTACCCAAAGTCCGGCAATATCCCAAGAATTGAAAATCCGGTACATTTCAAGCGTATTCTGGACTTCGGCCACACTCTCCCGATTTGACTCTCCGGGTTGCTCCAGCCAGCTCTGAATTTTTGAATCTCCGATCATATTCCAGGTAGAATGCTCGACCTGCTCCAAATAATAATCCAACTGGTAGCCCAACCGACTTGTCGCTTCATTGGAAGTCGCCTGATAATCACGAAGGACGGCTGTACTGTAGTTATGATTAATGAGATAACCTGTCACAAACGTACACATAATACTGCTGACGAGCAGCAGGAACGTAAGCTTGAATTTTATGGAGTAGTTATACCATGATAGCCGATTACGTATGCTCATATCCCTCTTGCCTTCCGGTACTCGTTGGGCGATATACCTTCCATCTCTTTGAAAATCCGATTGAAATAAGACATTGTCGTATAGCCCACAAGATCGGCAATATCATAGATTTTAAGATCCGGCTCAAGAAGTAGCTGCCTTACCTTATCCATACGGGTTTTATTTACGTAATTAATCAGCGTCATCCCAGTCTGCCTCTTAAAGACACTACAGAAATGCGAGACGCTCATATGGCAACGTTCGGCCATTTCGGTCAGCGAAACATTTTTCCGATAATGCTGCTCGAGGTACGCGCATATTTCCCTTATCACTTTTTTATCCAACTGGTAACTGTCGTTTGATTGAGTCTGCAGTGAACTCCTTAGTAGTTCTTCGAAAGATGTCCGGATCTGTTCGACCGACAAGACATCCTTAGGATAGAAAAGCTGACCTGTCCCGTTGGGAATACTGCCTAGCCGCTCGGACCATTTCGTATGCAGGAGCCGTAATAACGCCGTGTAATAAGCAGGATGGGTATCACGAAGCTCCAAGACAGAATGCAGCAGCTTATCAAGCTGGTCGTGAATATCCGTCGGCTTTTCTTTTGCGGCAAGCTCCTCTAGGAACGACTGTACCTTCACTAAATAAGTATGCCATTTACCATTATCCTCAAGTCTTGCATACAAGCGCTGCATAGCATCTCTCAGCTCCTGCTCTTTGAGCGGTTTAAGCAAATACTCCGATACCTGATGCTTCATCGCCTGCTGTGCATATTGGAACTTATCATACCCGCTAATAATGATCGTTTCCATGGGGAGCTTCTTCTCCGCAATTTGTTCGACCAGCCATAGCCCATCTCGGTTAGGCATCATAATGTCAGTCACGACTAGGGTGGGCCATAATTCCTGAAGCATATCCCAGGCTTCCTGGCCATTACGGGCTTCACCGACTACCTGAAATCCATCCGTTTTCTCTATGATGTCTATGATCATTTTGCGAATCCAGAGTTCGTCTTCTGCTACCAGTACTTGAAACACCCGTAATCCGTCCCTTCAACTATAGATATTGTCTTAGTATAACACCATTCTAAACACTCTATTTTACAGAAACCTCCTCAATATTGCGCTTTAATGATCATAGTCCATCAACTAATAATGAATTCTTGGGGTTCCGTAGTTTAGCATCGATGAATAATAAATAACCTACTTAGCATTATTTTTCTTGTGAATTATTTGAAACCTGTCACACACAACTGGTAGTTTATTATGAAACTCTCGATTATTGTCATCCGATTTTTTCTTGAACGCATGTTCAGCGGTAACCTCATCAAAAAAAACCACTCTCACAAATGTGGTCACGACAATTGCGACAGTGTTTCCGTTGCTATTAATAAAGTGTTGTACTACTTCAGAATTTATTAGATCTCCAACAATTGGATTTGTTACGCTAAACTGCCCGTTCGTACAATGCCCTTCCCCGTTCGCTATCCAAAAACAGATTTCATCTTCCATATCCACTATACGATTACTAGACCAACGATTTTGAAATCTGATTATTTGTTCTTTGTACTCATTTGGAGGAACAACACCTAAAAAATACTGCATTTTTTCACCCAACTTTTAAAGGTAACTATTCATCTAACGTTCTCCGTTAGTTTAATGCCGCTTCGTCAGTCTAAGACTTTATTTTCTGCGGACAACTGCCCCATAGTCTCTCACCGGAACGCCTGCCAATCTCATTTCTATGGCCTTCAACTTCACTTCTACCGAGTAGCCCACTCTGGTTGCCAACACAAAAACACCTCCAAGATTATCTCCCTATCTTACGACAGGGAAGAACCCTCTTAAAGGTGTTTTGATTTGTCTCACGTTATGGGATTAGTCCCGAGTGCCTATTTTGGCTTTTCTATCGCTTTAAAAGCACGAGCGGTCAGGCTGAATGTTTAAAAAGCTCCCAGATGCCCATTACTTCCGTGATGGCGCGATCTATCGTTGCAAAAGGGACTCCGTCCCGGGCTTGTGTAGATATGCCATGCATAAAGGTATCAAAGACGGTAGTCAACATTGAGACATCTATGGATGAAGGAATTTCACCAACATCTATGGCACGCTGGATGCAATCATGCAGATGGCTACGAATCTGCTTTCTTTTTTCAGCAACAATTTCACGAATATGATTGTTTTTGGAAGAGCATGTGCTGGCTGACAGCACAATCAAACAGCCATTCGGATGGTCGCTATCCGTTTGCATTTTTGCGGTACGTCTTAAAGTTGTTTCAATTGCTTCCCGAGGAGTAAGCGTGAGATCCGCAAGACTTTCTGTGACACGTCCAAAAGTACCCATATATTGTTCAACAGCTTCTTTAAACAGGGCTTCCTTTGACTCAAAGGCCGCATAGAAACTGGCTGCTGAAATATTACCCATGTCCGCTCGAAGTTGAAGCAACGAGGTTGCTTCGTATCCTTGTTCCCAAAAGAGCATCATCGCCTGTAATAGTGCTTCATCCCGATCGAAAATGCGCGGACGTCTAGTTCTTGCCATAAGAGATTCCCCCTTGTTTTCTTAATTATATACTAATCGATCCAGAAGTTATTGACAAGGTGTGAAAGTTCGAATAACATAAGGAATGATCGATCCATAATTCGATCAACTTTCTTATATCTGCCTAAAAGGAGGCTCACAGATGTCTGATTTATCTTCTAATCGTTTTCCGTGGTTGGGATTATTAGCCTTGGCTATGGCTGGTTTTATTGCAATTATGACCGAAACCCTTCCCGCGGGGTTGTTGCCGCAAATCAAAGAAGGGCTGCAGGTATCGGAAGCTTTGGCAGGGCAACTTGTCACATTGTACGCCATTGGTTCGCTGGTTGCCGCCATACCCGTGGCAGTACTAACTGGGGGGTGGCGGCGCCGTCCTCTTTTGCTTCTATCGATTATCGGTTTTCTTGTCTTCAATACCATTACAGCTCTCTCATCGAACTATGTGCTAACACTTGTCGCTCGTTTCTTTGCCGGAGTAGCTGCTGGTGTTTTATGGGGCTTAATTGCCAGTTATGCTCTACGTATGGTGCCTGATCATCTAAAAGGAAGGGGCATGGCTGTAGCCATGATTGGAACACCCATTGCCTTATCCCTTGGAGTTCCTGCCGGTACGCTGATAGGTACCTTTATGGGCTGGCGCTCGGTGTTCTGGTTGATGTCATTGCTGGCGTTCTTGCTAATTTTCTGGGTGCTCTGGAAAGTACCTGATTATCCGGGACAGTCGGCTGATAAACGCATTTCAGTATTCAAAGTTTTACTCACACCAGGGGTGATTCCTATCCTGGTTGTGGTTCTTGCTTGGATGCTGGCTCATAATATTTTGTACACCTATATCGCTCCTTTCCTGGATGATATGGGGCTTGAACCCTATCTTGGACAGATTCTGCTTGTTTTTGGAATTATGGCACTGGTGGGAATCTGGGTGATTGGGATTTTCATTGATCGTTGGTTGCGTCCGTTGGTTCTCATCAGTCTTACCGGATTTGCTCTGATTTCTCTTGTACTGGGACTTTGGAGTGAGCATGGTACTATTATCTTCATTTCTGTTGCGCTGTGGGGGCTGACATTCGGTGGTGCGGCAACATTGTTGCAGACAGCACTTGCCCAGGCTGCGGGGAAGCAAGGTGTGGATATCGTGATGCCAATCAATACAACGGTTTGGAATTTGGCTATCGCTAGCGGCGGGATATTGGGAGGAGTCCTTCTGAATCAATGGGGTACCACATCCTTTCCTTGGGCACTCCTGCTTCTCTTGCTTCTTGCTCTGTTTGTTGCCTTACGTGCTAAAAGGCATGGATTTCGTCCATACCAGAGCCGTTAAGTAATCTGTCTAATCAATCATAGTATCAATCTTAAGCTCATCTTATCTAATCGTTCTCCGGTTCAAGTCAGATGGCGGCACCAAACCATTGCGTTGCGATGGTAAAACAGATCCATACACACAACTCGCTAATCTTTGCATCGTTGAAATGTTCCCGCAGAATCGGGAAAACGGCGCTGTCCACATTGCCGCCCGTATGCTATCGATTGCGAATTGTTCTTGCACGATCGCGGCAGTGCATCGATCAATTTGCGTATGTCAGTTGTTCAGCATGGTTTTCAAATGTGACTACCCATTTTCCAACTTGATACTCAATTATATGAATACTCGTGTATGAAGCCGGGAAATGGGCACTTTTGTTTGCCCACTCTAAACCTCTTAGAATGTGGTATATAACATTTATTACCCCATACTAAACTACACTGCCCGTGAGTTGAAGATGTCTAATTTCACTACGCTAATACCCGCTTCGCTTAAGTAAAAAACAGAAATTGCGATTCCTATCTTTCATTAATTTCCCTTTCGAGTACGTATAATAATAAAAAACCGAATATCAGACCGCTAATTGTATGAGCTGTTGTTCCCGAAGTGACCAAAAGGTAGCCCAAAGGTAAATCATAATAAGAAATAGATAAACCAGACCAAAATAATAGTGGAGATAAGGAGACATAGAGTGCAGGTAAGCCGAATATACAGAGTTTAATCCAATTTATTTTCCATTCTCCAGCCTTCCGAAGTAATTCAAAGAATCTTATCAAACCGAGTAATAATCCAAAGAAGATTGGAAAAAGAACAGAAAAGACAACACTAGTTTTAGTTTGATACGTCGTGAGTGCTTCTACCTGTAAATGATGTTGATATTTTAACCCGAATATAAAAACTAAGATCACGATTACTAAGAATCCCAAATAAATAAACAAGTTATTTACCCAAATCTTCTTCATTTATTCACCCCTTATTTTCTTGGTACTAACATATTGTCTGGACAGTCAAAAGTTCTACAGCGCTAAGAAACCAGCGAATCGTGTTCTGCATCAGCGTTTTCCTGCTTGGATTTAATTATTTTTGTTATGGATAAATGTGGACTTTGAACAAACAGGCGAAAAATAGACTTGCGTAAATAGGCGGCAACGCTGGCCTCTGAGACCACGGCATGGGAGGGCGTTCGCAGATAGCGGAAAAACAGCCCCGAGGTTCGGCCTGAAAACTGCAAGGCGACAAGTTGTAGGAGTCCCATCGCAATGCACTGGCACATGACGAATCCCTCGATCGCTTGGATCGTTTTCTGGATGCGCTGCCGGTCTTGCTCGTTCGTTACGGCTTCGAGCGGGTGCGCTTCCTCTTTTCTCAAAAACCGGTTCAGCTTCGGCATGGACTTGCTCCAGAAACGGTAGCCGAAGGCGTGAGTGACCTGTTTCATTTCCCGAAACGTGCACTCGATCTTGAAACGATAACTGTACAATCGGATGATGTCGGTGGCTGCCAGACTCAAATCCGTACTGACCATAATGGAGCAGCGGCCCTCATGCACCACCAGCACAAAGCGCAATTCCTGATACAAGCCCTGGCCCCAAAGCAGATCCAGGCACAGGAATTGAATCGTCTCTTCTTTGCCATACAGCGGAAGGGTGGTGGTTTGAAAATCGGCAGCGCGAGTCGCGAACAGCTCCTTCAGTTTGACCGCATGCCCTTTTTTCGGCGGTTGGCCCCGTCCCGGCTTCTTCGCCGGGGCCGTTCGTAAGCGACTACGTTCGATTTGGCTTTCGTCACCAGGTGCATGCGGGTTTCGGAAGCGAGGTGGCACGCATTCAGCCGCTCCAAGGCTGGAACGGACAAAAAGTACCGATCCAGAAGCAGCAGTGCCTGACCGAAACCTTTCGCAGCCTCGAAGCCCTGCTCAATCATCTGAACGACATGGGAAGGCGTCTGCGCTTCGCCTCTGGACTTCTTCCAGCCCAGAATGGTTTGGACACCGTCTTGTAGATTCATGAACAAGGACAAGCAGAACCACTTCCGGGAATCGCCGACTAGAATGCCGATGGCACCGAACAAATGACCAAAGATATAGTCACCTTTGGAGACATTTTCGGATTCCTGATGAAGCTTCTTGACCCCTGACATGCGGCGACCTTCCTTGGCTTGTTTCATGCCATCGCCGACGAGGACCACGCGATTCTGAATCACCAGCAAAGGCGCATGCTGGCGCACGACCTGAAGCCACCTCTGCCGAAGCGAGAAGGTGGACCAGCCGGACGAACGGAAGAAGTGAATCAGTGTCTCGTAGCAGCGGCTATTCAGCGAGAGATCCCGAATCACGGAAGTCACACCTTTCCGTTAATTGAATCCTATGGCTGTTGGCTTAATTCCAAAAATATTGCATTTTCCTATACCCGACATCCCACATTTTCTCGTCGCCCTCAATAGTGATCTTAAGCTCGCTCCCCGCCTCGTCAGGCATCTCAAACTTCGCAGGGAACAGCTCCGGGTCACTCCGTTGTTCTTCTCCGGAGCTGTTCAATATCTCTTGTCCATCGACAGAAAGGCGAATCCTTCCGGAATAATCCGTTTGTTCTGGAATTCCGAAATTTATGGAGAAGATGAGTTCGTCCCTAGTCTTAAACGTGAAGGTTTCCATTTTTTCCCTTCAGCGTCATACATGTTATAGCGGGGTTTTACGTTTTGATCGCTGATGATCATTTCAGTCGTTTGGTTGCCCGCTGATGCATTTCCGGAGCTGTCTATCAATTCTTTTATCGCCACAAAGGGACCTTCTTCTTTGGTTAACGCTTTATCTGCAAGCCCGCCCAATCCCCATACCCCTAAAAAAAGAACCAGACAGGAAATGGCGGTGGTTACCACTTTGCGCCAGCCGTTTTTTGAACGAGCACCGAGCTTGTACGCCCCAAAACCGATGGCTGCGCCAACTGTGTTTTGAAGGGCGTCGTTAATATCGAAGCTGCCGAGAAACGAAAGCGCCTGTATGGTTTCCATCAGGAGAATCGCCAGAAAGAACAATGTAATGAATCGGACAAAGGTGATCCGGTATAACAATGGAACCAATATTCCGAAAGGAATGAAGGCCAAGGTGTTACCGAACGCTACCAAATCCATGAGGGTAGGAGGCAGGAGATCGGATATCGACGGCAGCTTCAAGAAATTTTCCGGTAAAAAAATGAAGGTGTAGTCACTCGCTCGCTCTGCGGCATCTGATCGCCCGAAGGCGAAAAACAGAAAATAAAGAATCAAAATGGTATAGAATACGGTTATGGTCAAAATAATCTTACGTTGTTTTGACATCATTAACTCTCCTTATATCCTCTTACTTGTCCAGCCAGGTACGCATCATCGATAACAGCTGCGCACTGTTGACCGGTTTGGTAATGTAATCCGAGCAGCCTGCTTCAAGACACAGCTCCCGGTCTCCCTTCATGGCCTTCGCCGTGAGTGCAAGATGGGGAGGTTCTTGAATTCCGGCTTGAGCCAGATCGCGCGGGTCGTCTCGTAGCCGTCCATGCCCGGCATCATGATATCCATTAGGACAATTGTGACAGCTTGTTAACCATTATGTATATACTGCCTTCATGGGTAAATTTAGCCTCAATCCCGGAATATGCCCGAAAAAGACGATAAGGCGCTCCGCTGAGAGCTGCCTCTATGGCAAGCAAGTTTTCGGGGTGATCGTCTACGAGCAGGATGTTGACTGGAAAATCCATGAGGACCCTCACTTTCCAACTTGTGGCTTGCTTACGTTTATATTTCGAAAATATAGCTTATTGTTTAATCACCTAGTATAACTGGATTCCGCATGTTCTTGCCTGTTAGAATTCCTGTAAACTGAATAATTTGGAGTTTGAACAAAAACGAGCGCCTCTGTAACATGGGAGTTGGATACGGGTCTACAGCCCTTTTAATCTCACCATATAGGAGGTCGCTCTACTATGAAGTTTAAAGCTCAAGAAAAGCAAAATCAACTCATTGAAAACATTTCCTCATCCCATCTTGTAGTCGGCGTAGATATAGCACAAGAAGCACATGTCGCTCGTGCAGTAAGCTACCGGGGAATTGCTTTGGGATCGCCGCTCGAGTTCGGCAGCCATGACGAGGGCTTTCGCCTGTTCGGACGCTGGATTCAAGATCTGCTTAAGTCTTACAAGCTGAGCAAAATCATTGTGGGTATGGAACCCACCGGACATTACTGGGGCTGAGCCTGGCTCGCTGGCTCTCAGACCAAGGCATTGAGGCTGTTCTCGTGAATCCACACCTCGTTAAAAAGAACAAGGAAAATCGCGACAATACCCCATCCAAAAGCGATCGTAAGGACGCGCTTGTTATTGCAGATATGATTAAGAATGGATACTACTCTCCTGTACGTTTTAATCCAGAAGCCTACGAGGAACTGCGAATTCTCATGTCAAACCGGGGCACCGTCACCAAACGGCTCAACAGTGCTGTTAACCAGATTCATCGTTGGGTAGATATTGTGTTCCCCGAGTTGCGACAGGTCTTTAAGATTCTTACCTGCAACAGTGCCATCGCTACACTTAGGCTCTTCCCTCTACCGAACGAAATTAGTCGACTAACGACTGAACAGGTCCTTACCGGCTGGAAGCAATACGTAAAGCGTCATTCCGGAGTTAAACGAGCTGAGCAACTCATTATGCTAGCTAAATGCAGTGTGGGTGCAACTCAGGCGCTCCACGCTTACAAGCTTCATCTGGGCCAACTACTTGAGGAATATGACTTAGCACAGCGCCAGCTGGAACAGATTGAGACTGAACTCCATCTCATCCTCGAACGTATTCCCTACGCGCAGAAGCTGCTTCAAATCCGAGGCATTAATGCAACGAGCTTAGCTGGCATACTAGGCGAAGCCGGTGATCTGAGCGGCTATGCACACGGAAATGCCTTGCTACGACGTGCTGGCCTAAATCTAGCTGAAGCAAGTTCGGGGAAGTGGCGTGGAAAAATGGTGCTCAGCAAACGAGGCCGTCCACGTCTGCGACACTTTCTCTATTTAATGACGATGTGCATGGTAATGACCAATCCGGACGTCAGGGCCTTACACCACCATAACGTCGAGGTAAAGAAGTTAAAGAAGATGAAGTCCATTATGAAATTATGCGGTAAAGTTGCCCGAATGCTTGTTGGCCTGGCTAAGAGCAGTGAAGCTTACGACTCCATAAAAGTCTTTCCACAAGCCGCATAACACCTGTCGACTTCACCAGTTCATGTATTCGCAGGATGAAAGAAGCACGGAGTATCGGGAGGCGTTACGCAAAAGGGCTCGGACCCATTCCGTTAGAAAGACCGACCTCCACCCCTTAGTAAGATGTGACGAAGGAATGAAAGGGCTTTGACCCGTTGAGACATGGGAGCGATAATCGCTAGGGGAGAGTGGAGACGTGCATGTATGGAATAATATAGGTGATGAACACCTCACCTCTGTTCCCGCATGCCCTTTCTGATATCCCCCAGCCACCGCCTCCACCATGTGCTCTTCCCTTACACTTACCACAGGGTGAAATCCTGCGAATTCATGAGCTAGAGTGAGGATACTGAATCATTTCAAGGGAGCGTAAGTACATTAATTCACTATCTTAACCTCCAAACCGTGACATTTAAATTTATGGTTGGGGTTTTTCATAACCTCTTCTTTCTGAAGTTCATACATGGCGATTTTATAATTTATTTCTTCTAAGTGTTTAAAACTTTCGTCAATTTTCTTCTGCACTTCCAATTTATGCTGCATCAACATTTCTTCTCTTTGCAAAAATGTATTATTTCCCAATTCATAAAGTTCCTTGTAATCCTTTATTTTCGAAAGAGGCATTCCTGTCTCTTTGAGACAACGAATAAAAGAAATCCAATCTATTTGTTGTTCGTTATAAACTCTACGGCCTTTTTCGTCACGAGATATATTTGGTAATATCCCTTGCTCTTCATAAAATCGAAGTGTCTTTGCAGATACATTTAAATTCTCCACTACATATGTCATTGAATACAACATCTACTTGCCCCACCTTTAGTTACAGTTACTGTAACTAAATATATATCATAAAGAGAATGACAACACAACAATTCTATATGTAATCATATAAAAATAAATCCTTGACTTACTGTAACGGTAACCAAGTACACTGAAATAGAAAAGAAAATATGATAGCGAGGTTAATGAAATGAATCAAAAATACAGTAGGTTATTTGAATCCTTCACATTCAGAAGTGGAATAACAATTAAGAATAGAATCGTTATGGCACCTATGACAACCTGGTCAAGTAATGACGATCTTACCATTTCGGATGACGAATTAAAGTATTACAAACAAAGAGTGAATGGAGTAGGATTCGTCATTACAGGGTGTACTCATGTTACACCTAATGGGCAGGGTTTTACGAATGAATTCGCTGGGTACAACGATGAATTTACTACAAGTTTACGAAAATTAGCTGAGGCAGCGAAAAGTGGAGGATCTCCTGCGATACTACAGATTTTTCATGCTGGAAATAAAGCCTTGTCCGGATTGGATGCAGTTAGTGCGAGTGCATTGCAACCCGAAGTTACTAATTTAGGTTCAACTGCAGAGACAAGAGAGCTTTCACATGAGGAGATCTTATCGATTATACGTGCTTTTGGCGACACAACAAGACGAGCGATTGAAGCCGGATTTGATGGCGTCGAAATTCATGGGGCTCATGGATTTTTAATTCAGAATTTTTGGTCGCCAGCGACAAATCAACGGACGGACCAATGGGGAGGATCACTTGAAAATCGCTTGCGCTTTCCATTGGCGATTATTGACGAAATCAAAAATGTCATTGAAAAACATGCTATAAAACCATTCATTATAGGATTCCGACTTTCCCCTGAAGAATCCTCCAAAGTGGACGGATTACGTATGAAAGACACGTATGAATTAATTGATATCCTTGTTGAACAGGATTTAGATTATATACATGCTTCATTAGATAATGTGTCTTCAAAGCCAGTAGATAGTCAAGATGAAAAAACACGGCTTGAATTAATTCTTGAAAGAGCAAATGGTAAGGTACCTGTGATGGCTGCTGGTTCCATAATAACACCGGATGATGCTCTTAAAGCTGTGGAATTAGGATTGCCGCTAGTCGCCATTGGGCATGCGTTAATTATAGATCCTAATTGGGTTGAAAAGGTCGCAAATGGACGTGAAGCCGAGGTGGATTCTGAGTTGAACGTTTCGAAACTCGACCAGCTTAATATTCCAGAAAAACTTTCGAATGTAATTCAATCAATGCCTGGTTGGTTTAATATTAGCAAATAAAAAGTAGTCCTAAAAGCTACTCAGATTGACGAGGAACCCAAGTCTTTTATGAAACTTCGAGTTTCTTTTGTTAATTCTAAGGTACTTCGTCCATCCGTAGTTCGGTAGAGTAATTGTTGCTGTTGCGGACGCACATACCGCGTATGATTCGATCGATCTTTAAGGCATTGTAAATCGGGGTCGTTAAATAACCTGAATCAAAGGATTCTGCTCAAGAATATTGTTGCATTAAACTGCCCGTTAGTTCAATACTTCAGTTTTTATCTGGCTTTTATCTGGCGTTTGGTGGGAGACTTAATAATGCAAGATTCAATCATATATTATATTCTTTCCTTCTTCACTTAGTTTTTTTAAAGATATAAGCATATGATTTATTTCTTCATCGGAATGTCTTTCCCATGAACTTAATTCAGCTATTATTTTCAAAGGAGATTTAGACCTATATGAACGTGTTGGGTTTCCAGGAAATCTTTTATCAGTTAAGTTCGGATCATTTTCGAAATCACCTACTGGCTCTACAATATAAATTCTCTCTTTTGATTTAGATTTTGCTAATTCAGCACCCCATTTAGCAGCGTCTAATGTTGCAGTAAAATATATATGATTAGATTTTTTATCCTGATAATTGGAAA
Organism: Paenibacillus monticola; assembly: GCF_009664975.1. Taxonomy (GTDB): domain Bacteria; phylum Bacillota; class Bacilli; order Paenibacillales; family Paenibacillaceae; genus Paenibacillus_AQ; species Paenibacillus_AQ monticola. The sequence continues at coordinate 1,336 of NZ_WJXB01000016.1, read as the reverse complement.
AATACAATGGTTCAAGCAAGTCTCCGATTTTCAATTCTGCTTTAGTACCATGAAAGAACGGACCTGGATCTAAGATGTTTTTTTTGTCATTCATATAGGCACACCCCTTTTAGTTTTAGTCTTTCGAATAACAGTATAAGGCTATGGTGGGTCAAAAAGTAGTCTATAAATAATTCTCAGATGGGGTTATAATGTAAGTAGAGAGTAAGAGGTTTGGTAGTCGACTATTTTTTATAGCGAAGTTTTGAGTGAACGGAGGCTGTCCCAAAAGAAGATATTTTTCACGTATGAGGCAGTCTTTTGACACTTCAAAACCTTAAAAGTAAAAAAACGAGCCAGTCTCCGGGTTATTGGAGACTGGCTTGTTTTCGTTTTTGATCTGTAGTGGCCTGCTTTAGCAGGTTATGGGCAAGCGAAAGCCACCCGACTTCGAGCGTCACTTTTGACAACCCTCGAAGCAGGAAACGCCGGAATCCCCGGTTGTTCTTCAGTTGGCCAAACACACTTTCCGGTTCCGTCATTCTTCGAACCGCAAGCGCATATCCTTCCTCGCTTCGCAGTAGCTCCCTTGCCCGATTTCGGTAACGCAGGGCCTCCATACTGACGGTGACTTCCCGGTTTCCCGCCGCCTTCGTACAGCTGGATTTCAGAGGACAGTCTTCACAACCGATACTTCGGTAATGGCGTTTACGAATTTCGTATCCACTTTCCGTTCTTTCTTTGCTCTCGTAGCGAAAATGAAGCGTTCGTCCAGCCTTACAGGTCCACGCATCTTGCTCCTCGTCGTAGCTCCAGTTTTCGATTTTCCCCACCTGGGTTTCCCAGGCCTTACTTTTCTCTTTGTGGTAGCTGTTATATTTGACAACGGCTTGGACGTTTTCTTTTTCTAAATAGGCGTAATTTTCTTCGCTTCCATACCCTGCATCGGCGATGACCGTTTCAGGCAGTCTTCCCAGTATCCGTTTCACCTTCTCAAAATGAGGTTCCAGACACCGTGTATCTGTAGGTCTTTGATGAACACTGTAGGCTAAGATAAACTGATTTTCCGTCCCGATCTGTACATTGTATCCCGGTTTAAGCTGGCCATTTCGCATGTGATCTTCCTTCATTCGCATGAAGGTGGCGTCCGAATCGGTCTTGCTGAAGCTGTTTCGACTCCCCAGCGTTTTCTGATACTGTTCGTACTTTCTCAGGCGCGGAAGCAGATCCTTACGGAGCTGACGTACCGCTTTCTTCAGTGGTTTATCTTTCGGTTTCTCCTGGAGCCGAGCTTCCAGCTTTTGAATGGCGGTTTCTAACTTCTCGCCGGTCCATTCGGTTCCTTCGCCGAGTTCAG
>NZ_WJXB01000015.1 GCF_009664975.1 Paenibacillus monticola | reverse complement strand
ATTTCCCAATTAGTAAGACCCCTTGAAGACGACGAGGTAGATAGGTTGGAGGTGGAAGTGCAGCAATGCATGGAGCTGACCAATACTAATCGGTCGAGGGCTTATCCACAAACAAGCAAGAAACGCAAATTCGATTCGGATTCAGTTTTCAGGGAGTCAAATTCCTGTGTATTTTATTTATGGAACTTGTATGGAGAGATACCCAAGTGGCTATAAGGGGACCCTCTGCTAAGGGGTTAGATTGCGAAAGCGGTGCGAGGGTTCGAATCCCTCTCTCTCCGCCATTTCAATTCCATAAATATATAAGTGTGGCGGTGTAGCTCAGCTGGCTAGAGCGTACGGTTCATACCCGTGAGGTCGGGGGTTCGATCCCCTTCGCCGCTACCATACATACCCGGAGGCTTAGCTCAGCTGGGAGAGCATCTGCCTTACAAGCAGAGGGTCGGGGGTTCGAACCCCTCAGCCTCCACCATCTTTATTGTTTGGAATACTTTTGACACCGTGCCGGTGTAGCTCAACTGGTAGAGCAACTGACTTGTAATCAGTAGGTTGGGGGTTCAAGTCCTCTCGCCGGCACCATTTATTACCAATGCGGAACCGTGGTGTAGTTGGCCTAACATGCCTGCCTGTCACGCAGGAGATCGCGGGTTCGAATCCCGTCGGTTCCGCCATTTTTTCCACAAATGAAGTGGAACGGTATGAAATTTCCGCTTTATTTTCATGTAATTTTATGGCTCGGTAGCTCAGTCGGTAGAGCAGAGGACTGAAAATCCTCGTGTCAGCGGTTCGATTCCGTTCCGAGCCACCTTTTTTCTTGGAGGATTAGCGAAGCGGCCAAACGCATCAGACTGTAAATCTGCTCACGTAAGTGTTCGGTGGTTCGAATCCATCATCCTCCACCAGTTTTATGAGCCATTAGCTCAGTTGGTAGAGCACCTGACTTTTAATCAGGGTGTCGAAGGTTCGAATCCTTCATGGCTCATCACTAACGCAAAAAGTCATCACCTTAGGGTGGTGGCTTTTTTGTGTTTTGCAAAGGTAACCTCTGGAATATTCTATGATGAGCAAAGCGTAAGAATGTTGGAGAATCATTCGTGGTTTTACGGCAAGTCCGCAAATTATCGGGAAATATGATAAAATAGTCGAAAAGAGCAAAAGTGGTGGAGTAGGGTGACGATGGATAGCGAGACATTGCGACAAAAGTTGGAGCAACTCACCGGAAAAAAAGCCGGAATCAAGCAGTTAGGGAGGCAGCAATCAGCTTCCCTTTTTGGTATAGGGTCAGAAGGACAGGATCAGCCCATCATTCACGAGGGATCTCTTTGGGTTCCTCTGTATGAGGATGAGGGGCGTACGACGGCAGTATGGGTGGAAATGGAGGGACTTACACCTCTGGAAGTGCAGTTAGTGAACTATGCAGCAAGAAATTTCTCAGTTGCTCTCAAAGCGACAGGACTTAGAGAAGAAGGGGAAGTGGAGGCTCGGCAGCTTAGCAGTTGGTTAAATTCACAGTTGGAGCAGGAGAAGGACGATGCAGAAATTCCTGATGATGTGGCTTTAAAAGGACGGTTGTTTGGGGACATGGTTCCGTTTCTGCTGATTAGTGAGAATTTACATAGCCCCCAGATCACCTACCGGTCGCTAATGAAGTTGTTGCGTAGTTATTTTGAGAATGATATTCTGCTGATCCCTCTGCAGGAGAAGGAGTGGCTAATATTGGCTCGTAAGGAGCTACTCACTGACGGTGAAGATAAGGATGATGAGGAAGAGAGCGAGGACGATCTGCTGTCACAGACTTGTATGGGTCTGCATGAGCTGATTGCCAGTGAATGGGTGGGTGTGTTCCATTTGGCGGTTGCACCACCTATAGTACCGGTTAAAGGATTGACTGGCTCGGTGGCGCTGCTAAGAGAAACCATAATATTGGGCCGCATTTTCCAAGTTGGTGACTACATTCATTTGCCGTGGGAACTCCATTTGGAGCGTCTGGTAAACAGCATCCCTGATGCTCGCCGTAAGCAGCTGCTCAGTCAGATTGGAGATTATACCTCTGTGCTTGCGGATAGAGAGATGCTGCTGACCTTGGAGACTTTTTTTCAGATGGACTGCAATGTTAGTGAGACGGCTAAAAAATTGTATATACACCGCAATACGCTGTTGTACCGTTTAGACAAGATAAAGCAAGAAACAGGAGCGGATGTACGTAGCTTTGGAGACGCTGCCATTGTTAAGCTGACCATGCTATTGTATAAAGTGACGAAAAGGAAATAGGTTTTTTGTGAACGTTACAAATAGCCAGTTAGGCACTAGTGGGGTAAGATAAACGTATAAGAAATGAATTGGTTTTAAAAAAATTAATTAATTGACTCGAGGGGGAAATACAATGGCAGGCGTACGTTTAGAGCATATTTTCAAAAAATACCCGGGTTCTGATAAAGCAACAGTAATCGATATCAATCTTGATATTAAAGATAAGGAATTTCTAGTTTTGGTTGGACCTTCCGGTTGTGGTAAATCCACAACATTGCGTATGATCGCTGGTTTGGAAGAAATTACTGAAGGTAAAATGTACATTGGCGACCGTGTTGTCAATGACGTTGCTCCTAAAGACCGCGATATCGCGATGGTATTCCAATCCTATGCCTTGTACCCGCATATGAGCGTGTATCAGAACATGGCCTTCGGTTTGAAACTGCGTAAAGTCAAGAAAGATGAGATCGACAAAAAAGTGCGCGATGCGGCTAAGATTCTCGATATCGAGCATTTGCTTGAACGTAAACCAAAAGCACTTTCCGGTGGTCAACGCCAACGTGTCGCTTTGGGACGTGCAATCGTTCGTGATCCACAAGTCTTCTTGATGGATGAGCCTTTGTCCAACTTGGATGCTAAACTTCGTGGTCAAATGCGTGCTGAAATCACTAAACTGGTTAAGCGCCTTGAAACTACTTGTATCTATGTAACACATGACCAAACAGAAGCAATGACAATGGGTGATCGCATCGTAGTTATGTATGATGGTATTATTCAACAAGCGGCTTCTCCAGAAGAACTGTACAATGAACCAACTAATTTGTTCGTGGCTGGATTCATCGGATCCCCGACTATGAACTTTATCAGTGGTACTTTGTCTGACGTGAGTGGTGCTGTTCGTTTCGTTGCTCAAAATCTTGATGTTGAAGTACCAGGCGGCAAAGCTACAATGTTGCGCTCTAAAGGTTACATCGGCAAAGAAGTGATCATGGGCGTTCGTCCTGAAGATATTCATGAAGAACCAGTATTCCTGGAAGCTTCACCGAATACAATCTTCACTTCATTGGTTGATGTTACTGAAAACCTGGGCCATGAAATGCTCCTTTACTTGAGCGGACTTGGCAATACTACTGTAATTGCCCGTGTAGATGGACGTTCCACTACTCGTGAAGGCAGCAAGCCAAAGCTGGCAATTGACATGAACAAAATTCACCTCTTTGATAAAGAGTCCGAACTTAACATTTTGCTGGGATAAGATATACGTGTCTTCTCTCCTTTGAGAAAGCCGCCCGAAAGGGTGGCTTTTTTGTCTATTACGACTCGAAATGGATGGGTATTAAGATTGCATTCATAAGCGTTATCAATTAAGATAGCAGGAGAATTACCTCCGGCTGGAATGGAAATGACTGCTAACCGGACTTGGGGAAGCGGGCAACAAACCGCAGGTGACGAAAGGGCGAATATACATGGCTAAGAAAGTAAAAGTATCAGAATTGGTACAACATTTTCAATTAGAGGTTATCTCCGGACAAGAAGGACTGAAAAGGCCCATTACGGTTGACGACCTGAATCGCCCCGGACTGGAAATGGCCGGTTACTTTGAATATTATCCGGAAGAACGTGTGCAACTGTTGGGCAAGACAGAGTTGGCGTTTTTTTCTATGCTGCCTGAAGCAGAGCGGAAGAGTCGTATTCTGGGGATCTGTAATGATAATACACCTTGTATCGTCATTACACGTAGTTTGGAAGTGCCGCAGGAGCTAATAGATATCAGTAATGAGAAAAGCTTGCCAGTGCTGCGCAGTTCGATGGCTACAACTATTTTCTCCAGTAAGTTAACAAGCTTTCTAGAAGGCAAATTGGCTCCCTCAGCAACCATTCATGGAGTACTATGCGATGTGTATGGCGTGGGTATGCTAATTACCGGCAGCAGCGGAATTGGTAAGAGCGAGACAGCATTAGAGCTTGTTAAACGAGGTCATCGGTTGATCGCCGATGATGCGGTGGAAATTCGTCAAACTTCTGATAGTCAGCTGCATGGTACTGCTCCAGAGCTAATTCGTCATCTTTTGGAAATCCGCGGTGTAGGTATCATTAATGTGATGACGCTCTTTGGTGCGGGAGCCATCCGTAATCATAAGCGTATTACGCTTGTCGTCAGACTGGAAGCGTGGCAGCAGGACAAGCAGTATGACCGCCTCGGGCTGGATGAGGAAACAACGAAGATTATTGATACGGATATCCCACTTGTAACGATTCCGGTTCGTCCAGGACGTAACCTTGCAGTTATTATAGAAGTGGCAGCCATGAATTATCGCTTGAAGCAAATGGGCTTTAATGCAGCTCTGCAATTCACCAATAAACTTACAGCTACCATTTCTGAAGACATGGATGATCTGGATTAGGAGCGTGAGATATATGTTTCCATTAGCAATAGATCCAATTGTATTCTCCATTGGATCACTGCCAGTTCACTGGTATGGCTTGATATTAGGTTTAGGCGCACTAGTGGGTTTATTTCTGGCCATCTATGAAGGTAAAAGGTTTGGCATTCCGCAGGAATTTTTCATGGACATGCTGTTGATAGGTGTGCCTTCGTCAATTATAAGCGCACGCATATACTATGTTGCTTTTTCATGGGATCAATATAAGAATAACTTAATGGATGTCTTTAAGATCTGGAATGGTGGTATTGCCATTTATGGGGCGTTGATTGGGGCCGTTATTTGCGCAATTATATTTTACCGATATAAAGGATATCCGTTCTGGCGGATTATTGATATTTGTGCACCAGGGCTGTTGGCTGGGCAAATGATTGGACGCTGGGGTAATTTTGTTAACCAGGAAGCATACGGCGGGGTTGTCGAGGAATCTTTTCTACGTAATAAGCTGCATCTGCCTGACTTCATTGTTAATCAAATGTACATAGGGGATGCCTTTCATCACCCGACGTTCCTGTATGAATCTCTGTGGAGCTTACTGGGTATCGCTCTACTGTTAGTGCTGCGTCGTCAAAAATTTGTGCGTGCCGGTGAAATATTCCTTTCTTATTTCATCTGGTACTCTATTGGACGGTTCTTTATTGAAGCCTTGCGTACGGACAGCTTGGGCTTTAACGGAAGCAGTGGTCTGGCAACGCTCATGAATAAGTTATGGACGCCTATGACCTGGTTTGGCTTTAAGCAAGGTTATCTGGATCCAGCTTACGGAAATATACGTATTTCACAGCTGCTGGCTCTACTAATCATCATTGCTGCAATTGTATATATCATTATCCGCCGGACGACAGGTCCGACTAAAGCACATTATTCTGATCCTATCGTGTGCAGTAAGCCGATTGCTGCAGATACTGTAGTTCCGGAAAGTGCAGTGAATACGCCGAAGAAGGCAACGCAAGATGGACAACCTGAGCAGGCACAACCTGTGGCTGAGGATAAAAAGGAGCAATAAACCCTGATGATAGAATGCGTTCTTTTTGATCTGGATGGAACGATTGTCGATACGAACGAGCTGATCATTAGTTCATTCATGTATGCCCTGAAGCAGAATGCCCTAACGCCCCTCAGTCGGGAGCAGATGATTCCACATATGGGGACTACGCTTCAGCAGCAGATGAGAGTATTCTCTGGTCTTGAGGATGTAAGCATTCTGGAGAAATCGTACCGTTCTTATAATAATGAGCATCATGATGAGCTTATCCGCTCCTTCCCGTATGTGAATGAGACGTTGGAGGAGCTTTCACGGCGTGGAATAAAGATGGGAATTGTAACTACCAAAATCCGCCCGACAACAATCAAAGCGCTGGAAATGTTCGATCTGCTTAAGTATATGGATACGATTGTGACGGTTACGGATGTTACCGAGCCTAAGCCTCATCCTGAGCCTGTATTGACTGCAGTTCGCAACCTTGGTGTTGATCCCCGCAAAACACTGATGATTGGCGATAGTGTAGTGGATATACAGTCGGCCAAGGCGGCTGGTGTTCGCGTGGCGGCGGTTTCGTGGTCGCTCAAAGGAGAAGAAATGCTGCGCAAGTATGAACCGGACTATATTATTCATGACATGAGGGATATATACGGTATCGTGGAGCAAGGGACGAATGAATCGTGAGAAACGTAACCCGCTATCCAGTAGAAGGGCATAACTCGCTGTGGTACATTTATCGCACGGTTAGTCCGTGGAAAGGTGTACGCAATTTTATTTTTATCCAGATTGCCCGCTATTGTCCGATCCTTCCGCTCAAAAACTGGATTTACCGCCGAATCCTCGGCATGAAGGTCGGAAAGCATACGGCATTTGGGTTAATGGCGATGGTAGATGTTTTTTTTCCGGAAAAGATAACGGTTGGTGAGAATTCGATTATTGGCTATAATACGACAATTCTGGCACATGAGTATCTAATTAAGGAATATCGCCTCGGTGAAGTGATAATCGGGGAAAATGTGCTGATCGGTGCTAATACCACCATTCTTCCTGGGGTTACCATTGGAGATTGGGCGGTTGTCGCTGCAGGTTCTGTAGTGCATAAGGATGTGGCAGCCGGCTCCTTTGTGGGTGGGAATCCGCTGCGCGTGCTACGGCCCTCTTCAGCGGAGGATGGAACGGAAGAGTTGTGAATAAAATCTCTGCTCTGCAGTTAAATATTGCGTGCGTTAGCGCAAGTCTCTGCAGGGTTTTTGGCGTTGATAGGAGGAGAGAAGATGGGACAAAAAGAAAGAATTCCACAGCTTGATATTTATCGGGCTATCGCTATCTTTGCAGTGTTGGCTATTCATGCTACCTCACGCACGTTAGCAGAGACGCTCGATACCTCAATGTTTCACCCGTTCTTGTTCGTTAATAAGTTCAGCCAGTTTGCGGTACCTTCATTTGTGTTCTTAAGCGGGTTCGTCCTGTTCTATAATTACATTGACCGCCCACTTGGTGGAAAGACACTGGGGAAGTTCTATAGCCGAAGGCTAATTTATATTATTGTGCCATATGTAATGTTCTCATTGTTTTATTTCGTAATGAAGATGACGGCAGGTCATACCTGGGGTTTACCTCCAGCAGAACTTGCTGCCAAGCTTGGTAAGTATTTATGGACGGGAACAGCATACACGCATCTGTATTATGTCATCATCATCATTCAATTTTATGTTCTGTTTCCCTTGATGCTGTGGTGTCTACAAAAGGTCCGCCGTCTTGCCGCCTGGGCGCCTTTGATCGGACTGCTGCTGCAGTGGGGGTTTGTGTTGCTGAATAAATATATGGTTACCCATGGCTATTGGCAGCTGTCTAAGGGGAGCTTGGCGATCACCTATTTCTCGTATTTTCTGCTTGGTGCGGCGGTGGCAGTGTATTACTCTTCTCTAAAGAAATGGCTTATCCCAACACGTGAAGGCTGGCGCTCCGGTAAAGCTTCTGTATGGATTGCGCTGTGGTTGTTGTGGATTGCTGCAGGAGTGATTCATGTGGAGCTGTGGTTTAACAATTATACGAAGAAGACGGTCATTAATAGTCTTTGGTATGAAGCTTTCTCGAATATTCATGCGCTGCTCTCCTGTATCGTGCTGATGCAAATTTCCTTTTTATTATATGGTGCAGGCCGTAGTCTGCTGACGAGACTGTTAGTCTCGATTGGTGCCTGTTCGTTTGGTATTTATCTGCTGCATCCTGCACTGTTGTATTTCTATAGAAGATTGCCGTTTCACGGTGGTTCTTTCGCTTATACTGCGGCGATTGTCGGTGGCTGGCTGGTCGCCCTGTTGGGCTCTTGGCTCGTAGTTGCCATAGCCTTCCGATATGTAAAGCCTGCCTGGATTATCTTCGGCTCTGCACCACAGAAGCCTAAATCAGAAGTCAAACACACAGGGTAGCAAGTTTCAGATGAACAGAAAATTCAAAAACGCCGACCATCCCCAGGCTGGGGATGGTCGGCGTTTTTGAATTTTTGGAAGAACTTTATTCTCCGGCTTGCTCCCGTTGAAATTCAGCGATGGCCTGATATTGACTCTCTAGACTGCGGTAAACGGAAATGTAGATGGGCAGCAGCTGTTGGTACACGTTGGCATGAGCCTCTATGGGGCGATGTTGATGGGTAGAGCCAATCATATCAAACACGATGTCGAAGGACTCTGTACGGTCTGTAGCGTAAAGTCCGAGTACGACTGCACCGAGGCAGGAGCTTTCGAAGCTCTCCGGGACCACAACCTCCTGATTAAAGATGTCAGCCATCATTTGCCGCCACAGGGAGGAGCGGGCAAAGCCACCTGTTGCCAGTATTTTGGTTGGCCGCCCGATAATTTCTTCCATTGCCAGTAAGACCGTATACATATTGAAAATAACGCCCTCCAGCACAGAGCGTATCATATGCTCCTTGCGGTGACTCATTGTGAGTCCGAAGAAGGAGCCCCGTGCATCGGGGTTCCACAGTGGCGCACGTTCACCCGTCAGGTAAGGATGGAATAGCAGTCCGTCACTTCCTGGGGATACCTGTTCAGCGATCCGAGTCAGCACATCATAAGGATCAATACCGAGCCGCTTCGCTGTCTCCACCTCAGACGCTGCGAATTCATCGCGTACCCAACGAAATAATATTCCCCCATTATTGACCGGACCTCCGATAACCCAATGCTTCTCTGTTAATGCATAACAAAAAATGCGCCCTTTTGGATCTACCATCGGACGGTCTACAACGGTGCGGATGGCACCGCTGGTGCCGATTGTAGCGGCAATGACGCCCGGTTCAATCGCTCCAACCCCGAGGTTGGAGAGAACGCCATCGCTTGCTCCTATTACAAATTTGGTGGCAGGAAGCAATGCAAGCTGTTCTCCCATTCCAGGCAACAAGCCCTGCATGATATAAGTAGTCGGAACGAGTCTGGAGAGCTGGTCGCTAGTAATACCGGCAATCTCCAAAGCCTCTGTATCCCAATCTAATTTCTCTAGATTCAGCATTCCTGTAGAAGATGCAATAGAGTGGTCCACAACGTATTCGCCGAACAGTTTGGCAAAAACATATTCTTTTATGGAAATAAATTTAGCGGTTTTATGGAAAAGGTCCGGGTGGTCCTGCCGGAGCCACATTAGCTTGGTAATAGGAGACATCGGATGGATCGGTGTTCCGGTACGCATATAAAGTTCATGTCCGTTCAACTCGTTCTTCAAGTGCCGAGCACATTCAGCACTACGGTTATCTGCCCATGTAATACACTGGGTAAGGGGCTTACCGGCATGATCTATAGCGATAACACTGTGCATGGCGGAGCTGAAGGAGACAAACATAATATTCGCTGGCGTAATTCCGCTTTGCTGTACCACTCTTGAGATCGTGCCAATGACCGCATGCAGAATTTGCTCAGGGTCCTGCTCGGCTATAGACGGTGAAGGCTTATGAAGCGGGTAACCTTCATCGGCTTGAGCCATAATGCTTCCATTCTCCTGAAACAGGACTGCCTTTGTACTTGTTGTACCAATATCAACACCAATCATATAGTGTATACTCATGCCGTCAGCCTTCCTTCGCAATGTAGCGGAAACGGTCGAACTAATTATTCAGTCGTCCCGTTCCGACACCTAATTTTGAATACAAACGATACGCCTGCCCCTTAAGGCAAGCTGCGAATGAGTGTTTCTCCGGAATCAGCGAAATACTCCTGAACGACCTTGCGGATGGTTTCCACATTCCCAGAATGGAGTCCCTCGATAATCGTTCGATGTTTCTCCGCGACCCAATTCATCCGTTCCTCGCCACTTTCAAATCCTTTTTCAGTTGTAATTAGAATCACCGTCATCACAATATGACGAATGCTGTTCCACAAATGTAATATCCGGGTGTGATTAGCTTCGGTGATGATGGCTTCATGAAAAGAAAAATCCTGATAAGCAAAATCAACGAAGTTATTATACTTAATAGCAAGCTTCATTTTGTCGATACTCTGCTCAAGTCGTGAAATCAGTGACGCATGGTTCCCTTCCACAAGTTTCTGCTGGGCGAAGCTTTCGATAAGATACCGTACGTCATAGAGTTCCTCAACATCCTTCAAGTTCAACCCGATGACAACGGCCCCCATGCGCTCGAGGCGGATCAATCCCTCTATAGATAACGATTTTAGTGCTTCCCGAACAGGGGAGCGGCTAGTACCGAATTCTGCGGCAATACGATTCTCGGAGAGGATCTCCCCGGGTTTAATCTTTTCATTTATAATTTGCAGCCTGAGTTCGCAGGCGATTGATTCCCCAAGAGAGGCTCCTTGCAGCCAGGCGGTAGGGTATTGCATCATAACACGACTCCTCTAAAACGCGATTGGTTTGTATACTATAAATATTGTTCTTCATCGATTTTAGCATACAATGTCTTTGCGGTTCCATCGGTATAAAGAGTCTTCGACCTGGCTGTACCCTCATGAACCTTGGAGTAGATTAGTTCTCTGGTACAATGGCGTGACCGCCAAATTCATTGCGGAGCGCTGCTACAACTTTTCCATGAAAAGTATTTTCCTCCATTGAACGGTACCTCATCAGCAGGGAGAGGGCGATAATCGGTGTACTGGCTTCTAACTCAAGGGCAGTCTCTACGGTCCATTTTCCTTCGCCGGAGCTCTGCATGACACCCTTTATACCGGATAGCTTCGGATCTTTGGAAAAAGCATTCTGTGTGAGTTCCATTAGCCATCCGCGGATCACAGAGCCGCTCGACCATACGCGGGCTACGTCCTCGTAATTGAAATCAAAGCTGCTCTTCTCTAGAAGCTCAAAGCCCTCAGCTATCGATTGCATCATCCCGTATTCAATACCGTTATGAATCATCTTCAGGAAATGACCACTACCGTTGTTTCCAGCGTACAGATAACCCTGATCCACTGCCAGATCACGAAAGAGGGGCTCAATTTCCGTAAAAATCTCGCGATTCCCGCCGATCATGAAGCAGGCACCATGTTCTGCTCCTTCGGTTCCACCGGACGTACCCGCATCAAAGAAGTGAATCCCCAGTGCGCCGAGCCGTTCTCCACGAGCGATGGACTCTTTGTAATGAGAATTCCCGCCTTCAATAATAATGTCGCCTTCATCCAGCAGACTAGCAAGAGTGTCGATAACCCCTTCTACTACAGGTCCGGCTGGAACCATGATCCATACGATTCTGGGGCGCTGTAGCCCAGCAACCAACTCTTCTATAGTAGCGACTGGAATCGCTCCATGTTTAGCGAGCTCCGCGCCTCGTTCCGGATTAATATCGCTCACCATTATTTCATGCCCGTGTCCAAGCAAGTTCAATACCAGATTATAACCCATTTTTCCAAGACCAATCATACCCAGTTTCATTTCGCTTTTCACTCCTCAAATAATCTCGTATTCCATTGTTGTATACTTGTATACAACTTTATATTCATCTTACTCCTGCTCGCTTAAATTTGCAAAGACTAATTAGGAAAGTGGTAAGAAGATCAGATATATTTAATAAATGTGGGAATCAATGATATTCTGATATAGTGAGATCAATTGACGAAAAAGAACGGTCCATGGTACGATGTTTCAAACGCTTTAATTTGCTACCACTTTACCATAGTAAAGTAAAATGATAGTATGAACATATAAATCCGATATTATTCGATGAGGTGACTAGAAGAAGATGTCCAAACCGAAGGGATTCGAAAAGCCGACTGGCGTGCGTGACTATCTGCCGCATGCGGTAGCGAAGCTGCGCAAGATTGAGAACGATGTACTTCACTGTATGAGCCGCTGGGGCTACCGGCAAATTATGACCCCTACACTGGAATACTACGATACGGTCGGTGTGGCTAGTTCTACATCAGATCAGAAGTTGTATAAATTACTCAACAATCGCGGGCAGGCGTTGGTGCTTCGCTCGGAAATGACTGCACCGGTTGCACGGGTCGTCTCTTCATTATTGAAGGATGAGCCGCTTCCGCTACGGTTGTCCTACCACGCTAACGTCTTCCGTGCGATTGAGGCAGAAGCGGGTCGGGAAGCGGAGTTCTTCCAGACCGGTGTTGAGCTGGTGGGCGACGACTCGCCTGAGGCGGATGCTGAAGTGGTTGCGCTAGCTATTTCTTCGCTGCAGGCAGCGGGTGTGAAATCTTTTAAAATCGCGATGGGGCATGTGGGCTTCCTGAACGGACTATTCCAAGAAGCACTTCCCGGCTTGCCGGAGGCGCAAGAGGATCTAAAGAGTCATCTTTTGAGTCGTGACTATGTCTCCTTCCGAGAGAGCATCCGCCGCTTGAACCTGTCGGATGCCCAAAAGAATGAACTGAATGGGTTGCTGCGGCTACGGGGGGGGAAAGAAATTTGTGGACAGGCGCTCGAACTAAGCGATCATCCATTAGCCCGCGTCTCTATCGAGCATCTTTGTAAGGTATGGGAAGTATTGGTGTCCTACGGAGTATCCCAACATGTAATGATCGATCTGACCATGATTGGGGACTTTTCATATTACACAGGTATGACCTTTGAGGGCTATGCCTCAGAGCTTGGTTTTCCCGTATGCAGCGGCGGACGATACGATAATCTACTGCAGCAGTTCGGGCGACCTATTCCTTCTACAGGATTCTCTCTGAAGACAAACCGTATTCTTGACGGAGTGACTGGAGCGATCGAAGCGGAAGAGCTTCCTATACTAATCCAATATGATATTCCCCGGCGCAAAGAAGGGCTGCAGGAAGCCATGCGCTTGCGGTTGGAGGGACATTCAGTCATCACCAGACTGGCAACAGGACCAGAGGATCTTAAGATGGTGAAGCGCCTTACTACGGATACGATTGAAGCAGAGGGTGAGCGTTATGGAGAAATTTACACGTTCGTGTCTTTTGTAAGTGAGCACGGCTGATAACCATAGAAGAATAATAGAGGTTAAAGCGAAATTTCGCACTGAAAATGGAGGGTACTTAAAATGGCGCAGATATTGAAGGTGGCCATGCCTAAAGGCCGGATTTACAATAAAGCTGCCGAGCTGTTTCGGCTGGCAGGTCTTCCGATTCCCCCAGACGGCGAAGCCTCACGCAAGCTGGTGATTTCACTGCCTGAAGCGGGAATGGAGTTTATACTGGCGAAGCCGGTGGATGTACCTACATATGTAGAGTATGGCGTGGCCGATATTGGGATTGTCGGTAAGGATGTCTTGCTGGAGGAGGATCGTGACGTGTATGAGCTGCTCGATCTCGGCATCGCACGTTGCCGAATGTCCATTATTGGTCTGCCCAATTGGCAGCCAGGCATCCAACAGCGCGTAGCGACAAAATATCCGAACGTGGCCTCCCGGTACTTTCGGGAGCAGGGGCAGCAGGTTGAGGTTATTAAACTGAATGGCTCGATTGAGCTTGCTCCGCTTATCGGTCTGGCTGATCGTATCGTGGATATGGTCGAAACCGGACAAACGCTGCGGGATAACGGATTGGTGGAAATGAAGAGCATATTCGAGATTACGAGCCGGCTTGTGGCGAATCGCGTGAGCTACCGAATGAAGAACAAAGAAATACAACTGCTATGTGACCGCCTGCAGGCGGTTATCGTAGAACCGGGTTTGTCGATAGGTGGAAGTAATCGTTAAGGCATGTTTAAGGAGGAACCAGCGGTGAAGGTCCAATCAAGCAAAGAATTTAAACTGCAGCGGGAAGTGGAGTACGGAACGCCAGAGCAGAACAAGGCCGTGAAGGAAATTGTGGCCGCTATCAAAAAAGAAGGGGACACGGCGCTTCTCCGCTACACTGAGCGTTTCGATGGTGCTCTGCTGGAGCCGGGACAGCTAAGGGTCACTCCAGAAGAGCTCCAGGCCGCATATAGCAAGGTAGAGGAGTCTTTCGTATTGGCTATCCGTGCGGCGGCAGCCAATATCCGTGCTTTCCATGCCAGACAGAAACGCAATTCCTGGATGGATATGCAGCCGGATGGCACGATTCTGGGACAGATCATTCGACCCTTGAAGCGGGTTGGCGTATACGTTCCCGGTGGTAAGGCGGCGTATCCCTCCTCTGTGTTAATGAATGTGATTCCGGCCCAGATCGCCGGTGTACCGGAGATTGTTATGGTGACACCGCCATCAACTGGCGGTACGGAAGGGATTGACCCTTACATTCTCGTTGCCGCAGCGGAAGCAGGCGTGAACGAAATGTACCGCGTTGGCGGAGCACAGGCGATCGCGGCTCTGGCCTTTGGGACAGAGAGCATAGCACCTGTTGATAAAATATGCGGACCAGGCAACATATACGTCGCGCTAGCTAAACGCGAGGTCTATGGAGTCGTCGATATCGACAGCATTGCCGGACCCAGCGAGATTGTTGTGCTGGCCGATGACACGGCAATTCCATCCTATGTTGCGGCTGACTTGCTCTCCCAGGCCGAGCATGACGAGATGGCTTCCGCTATTCTTGTCACACCTTCGCAGAGTCTGGCGGACGCTGTAGCGGCTGAGGTAGAGCTGCAGCTTCAGCTATTGCCGCGTCAGGCCATCGCCCGCGCTTCCGTAGAGAATTACGGGGCAATCATCGTCGTGGAATCTATGGAGGAAGGCATCAGCGTAGTAAACAGGTTGGCGCCAGAACATCTTGAGATTGTTACCCTAGACCCGATGAGCCTTGTAGGCAGCATTGAGAATGCCGGAGCGATATTCCTTGGAGCCTACAGCTCGGAGCCAGTTGGTGATTATTTTGCCGGACCGAACCACATTATACCGACTAATGGTACAGCGCGCTTCTCCTCACCGGTGGACGTGGATGATTTTATTAAGAAATCAAGTCTGATCTATTACAGCAAGGAAGCACTATTGCGTGATGGGAAGACCATTATAGAGCTGGCACGCCGCGAGGGTCTGGAAGGCCACGCACGGGCCATAGAGATTAGGCTGGAGAACGAAGAGAAAGGTGGAGATGGTAATGGAGAACAATAATGAAGAATTTATACGCCAGGCCAGAGTGAACCGCAAAACGAATGAGACCGATATCAAGCTTACTCTCTCTGTAGACGGAACTGGAGTTTCAGAGTTGGAGACGGATATTCCTTTCCTGAATCATATGCTGGACCTGTTCACGAAGCACGGTCAGTTCGATTTGAACCTACAGGCACGCGGCGACATCGAGATTGATGATCATCACACGGTTGAGGATATCGGCATTTGTCTAGGGCATGCGCTGCGTGAATCACTGGGTGATAAAAAAGGAATTAAGCGCTATGCAAGTGTATTTGTTCCCATGGATGAAGCGTTAGCACAGGTGATCATTGATATCAGCAACCGACCTCATTTTGAATATCGGGCTACGTATCCTTCACAGCAGGTGGGCAGTTTCTCTACAGAGCTTGTGCATGAATTTCTGTGGAAATTCGCGCTGGAAGCACGGATTACACTGCATGTTATCGTACATTACGGCTCCAACACACATCATATGATTGAAGCGATCTTTAAAGCGCTTGGACGTGCGCTGGACGAAGCGACACTGATTGATCCTCGGGTAAAGGGTGTGCCTTCTACGAAGGGAGTGCTGTAGCATGAGCGTCGCAATCGTCGATTATGGCATGGGCAATCTGCATAGTGTCAGCAAGGCGGTGGAGCGCCTCGGCTATGAAAGTCTGGTGACGGGTGATGCTGAGCGTATACTAGCTGCCGATAGCGTCATTCTGCCGGGTGTGGGTGCATTCGGCGATGCGATGGAGCAGTTGCGAGCGAGCGGCTTGGACGTAGTCGTTCGGCAGGCCGCTGCCACGGGACAGCCAGTACTCGGTATTTGTCTGGGGATGCAGCTGCTGTTCAGCAGCGGTGAAGAGTATGGTACACATACGGGACTGGACATGCTGCCAGGTTCGGTGGTGCGCTTTGCACCTAGAGACGGCTATAAGGTGCCGCATATGGGCTGGAACAAGCTGATCTTTCAGCAGCCGGACAGTCCACTGCTGAAAGGGCTTGTAGAGGGGCATGTATATTTTGTTCACTCCTATCACGTGCTCGTAGAGCGGGAGAGCGATCTCCTAGCTGTCACGGAGTATGGACACCCGGTAACAGCAATAGTTGGACAAGGCAACGTGTTCGGCATGCAGTTCCATCCCGAGAAAAGTGGGGAGCTGGGCATGCAGCTGCTAAGTAATTTTTTGAAACTTAAGAGAGAATCGGCGTAAGCCGCGTTATAAATATGTAGTAACGAAAGCGGGGAGCGCCACATGTCATCTTTTATTGTATATCCGGCGATTGATATCCGGGATGGGAAATGCGTCAGATTAATGCAAGGGGATTACGATCAGGAAACCATTTACAATGACAGTCCGCTGATGGTGGCTCGTTCATGGGAAGAGCAGGGTGGAGCCTTCATTCATCTGGTTGATCTGGATGGTGCCAAGGCTGGTTATCCCGTCAATGATGCTATTATCGGTGCTATTGCTGCGAACGCAAATGTTCCGGTTCAGGTTGGAGGCGGCCTCCGTACACTAGCTGATGTAGAGAAGCTGCTGGGACTGGGTGTAAGCCGGGTCATTATTGGGACTGCAGCCATCAATGACCATGAATTCACGGAAGCCGTGCTGGCCAAATACGGTGACAAAGTAGCCATCGGCATTGATGCTCGGAACGGTTACGTAGCTACACATGGCTGGTTGAACACCTCGGAGATCCGGGCAGAAGACCTTGCGAAGGAGCTGGCGGCAAAAGGTGCGGAAACGTTCATCTACACCGACATTTCCCGCGATGGTATGATGCAAGGGCCAAACGTTGAGGGCATCCTGTCGATGGCCAAAACCAGCGGCAAAACCGTAATCGCCTCCGGCGGCGTAACTAGCCTGGACGACCTGCTGCGCCTGAACATACATAGCAGCAGTGGTATCGGCGGTGCTATTGTCGGCAAAGCCTTATATACCGGTAATATAAAACTAGGCGAGGCGCTGCGGGCGCTGGGCCAATTGTAGAGTTAGCACACGGTGTTCAGTCTTCATTTTTTTCACAGGCGGTGCAAAGCCGCCGTCCCGTCAGGGGTAATAACCGTGGAACACGAGTGTTTTGCTTTTGCTTTTGTTTTTGGTTTTGGGTTGCCCTTACAGGTGCACAACCGTCGAAGCGCCCCGTAGGGGTTAGCGATCATTAGCACATCGTTACCAAGGAGCGCCCAAGTTCCACCCACGACAAATATCCGGGTGTCCAGAGGGCCGGGGCCCTTGGGGTCCCCCTTGGCTAAGGGGGATTTAGGGGGATCGAAAAAGGTTTTAAGGTCAAAACCCACGGAAAGGAGCCCATTATTATGCTAGCAAAACGTATCATACCCTGTCTGGATGTTAAGGACGGTCGTGTCGTCAAGGGTGTTAATTTTGTGAATCTGCGTGATGCCGGAGACCCGGTAGAACTGGCGGCGCTGTATGACCACGAAGGGGCAGACGAGCTTGTCTTCCTGGATATCTCTGCCTCGGTGGAAGGCCGCGCTACAATGGTTGAAGTAGTACGGCAGACAGCGGGTGAAATTGCGATTCCGTTCACGGTTGGTGGAGGGATATCGACTCCCGAGGATATGAAGCGGATCTTACGTGCGGGAGCAGATAAAATAGGGATTAACACAGCGGCGATTAACAATCCGCAGCTTATCCTGGAGGGGGCCCGCCGTTTTGGCTCCCAGTGTATTGTGGTGGCGATTGATGCCAAATATAATGAAGCATTCGGCGAATGGGAAGTGTATACCCATGGCGGACGAAAGCCGACCGGTATCCGTGCATTGACCTGGGCCAAAGAAGCTGAAAGGCTGGGTGCAGGCGAGATTCTGCTCACCAGCATGGATGCCGATGGGACGAAGGACGGTTTTGATCTGGCGCTGACTTCGGCAGTCTGCGACTTGCTTAGTATTCCTGTTATTGCCTCCGGCGGAGCAGGCCAGATAGAGCATTTTTACGATGTATTTACGAAAGGAAAGGCGGATGCCGGATTAGCGGCGACCATTTTTCATTATAAAGAGATTACCATTAACGATCTAAAGGCAGATTTGAAGCAAAAAGGGGTGGAGATCCGATGAGTCAAGAGCAAGAAAATAGAGCCCTGAGTCAACAAGAGATCGTCGAGGGCATACGGTGGAATGAAGCGGGACTACTGCCTGCTATTGTGCAGGATGAGAATAGTCTGGAAGTATTAATGTTCGCTTATATGAACGAAGAATCGCTACGTCTCTCGCTGGAAAACGGACAGACCTGGTTCTGGAGCCGCTCGCGAAGCGAGTTATGGCATAAAGGCGGTACCTCAGGCAATACACAGGCTATTACTTCCATACATTATGATTGTGATACGGATACGCTGCTCGTGAAGGTTATACCTGAAGGGCCAGCTTGTCATACAGGGGCTACGTCATGTTTCTTTCGTGAGATTCCCTTGCTGAATACTGCAGCAGTTTCTAAAACTGCAAATAAAGCTGAAGTTGACCGTGTTGCAGCCGGTCTTACGGATGGCGATCGCTTCGCTGTATTGGGTGAGCTGGAACGTGTCATCGCTGAGCGCGAGGCCGACCGTCCGGAAGGCGCGTATACGACTTATCTTTTTGATAAAGGCGTGGATAAGATCTTGAAGAAAGTGGGCGAGGAAGCCTCCGAAACGATCATAGCCGCCAAAAATAAAGACAATGCCGAGCTGCGCCTGGAGGTCAGCGACCTGATCTATCATTTGCTGGTGCTGCTACAGGAACGCAAGCTTCCGCTGGACGAGATTATGCAGGAGCTGAGTGCCCGCCACGAACGGCCACGCCGCGACTAGGAGGAGGCCTCGCATGCATATCGATTATCATACCCACCATGAGCGCTGTGGACATGCCATTGGAAAGCTAGAGGAGTACGTACAGCGCGGAATTGAGCTCGGACTTCAGCAACTGGGGTTGTCCGATCATTTGCCGCTCATTCATGTAGATCCAGCTACGTATTACCCTGAGATGGCCATGCCGCTCTATGAACTGCCTCGTTATGTAGAAGAATGTCTGACGCTTAAGGAACGCTATCGCGGTATTATTGAGCTGCGTGTGGGGCTGGAAGCTGATTATATTGAAGGCTATGAGGAGCAGATTCGTGAGCTGTTATCGCCCTATCCCTGGGATTATCTGATTGGCTCTGTTCACTTTCTTGGTGAGTGGGATATTACGGATTACCGGCAGGTTCATGGCTGGGAAGGCAAAGATGTTATGGAAGTCTATCGGCGTTATTACGATGCCGTACAGAAGTCGGCGTTATCCGGATTATATGATATTATAGGACATATGGATGTTATCAAACGTTTTGGCTATGGTCCGCAGACACCCGAGGGTAAAGCTGAGGTCAATAAGCTGGAGCTTGAGACTCTGCAGGCTATAGCTGACAGCGGCATCGCCATGGAGCTAAATGCTTCAGGACTGTCCAAGCCATGTGCAGAGATGTTCCCGGCGGAACATGTATTACAGGATGCGCTAACGCTTGGAATCCCACTTACACTTGGTTCAGATGCCCATGACCCGCTTAAGCTGGGTGAGGGTCTGCAGGAGGCTCGCAGGTTGCTCTGGCATACAGGCTTTCGTGAATTGGCCATATTTGAAGGCCGCCGGCGGTCATCCGTTTCATTTGAACTATAAATTATATCCCGCAGGAGGGCGCTATGCATCATCATCAATTGCGTATTTTTTCCGGTTCGTCGAATCCAAAGTTGGCTGCTGATATTGCGGAACGGCTTGGTGTGGAATTGGGCCAGATTAAACTGACCCGGTTCATGAGCGGCGAGATTTACGTGCACTACGAAGAGAGCATCCGGAACTGCGACGTATTTTTGGTGCAATCCCTCTCCCACCCCATTAATGAGCTATTCGTAGAACTGCTTGTTATGATCGATGCCGCAAAACGTGCATCAGCCCGTACAGTCAATATTATTATTCCTTATTATGGTTATGCTCGGCAGGAGCGTAAATCTGCGCCGCGCGAACCCATTTCGGCGAAAATGGTCGCTGATGTGCTTACAACAGCAGGCGCAAGCCGGATCATTACCATCGATCTGCATGCTGCAGCGATTCAGGGTTTCTTTAATATTCCGGTCGATCATTTGACGGCTTTAGATCTGATCAGCGGATATTTGAAGGTGCAGGGAATTACTAATCCTGTAATTGTCTCACCTGATGCTGGACGTGCATCCATGGCTGAGAAGCTTGCGAGCAAGCTTGATTCACCTTTTGCTATTATGATCAAAAAGCGGCCAGCCCACAATGAATCTGTAATCACGCATGTGATTGGTGATGTGGAGGGACGTACCCCTATTATTATTGAGGACTTAATCGATACAGGCACGACGATTGTAAACGTGGTAGAGGGTCTGAAGGAAAGAGGCGCGAAGAATAGTATTATCTGTGCTACTCATGGACTATTCTCTGGACCTGCGCTGGAAAAGATGAATCACCCCTACATTCAGGAAGTGATTGTAACTGACTCTATAGCCTTGCCGGATGATCATTCGAGCCGGTTCACCGTTTTGTCTGTTGCGCCGATGCTGGCTGAGACGACACGTATCATTATCGAAGGCGGTTCGATTGACAAACTATTCAGAGACGCGGGAATTTAGTTTCCGCGTCTTTTTTGTTTCCAGAATGTTTATCTTGCATGCCTTTCTCTTTCTAGTTTTTCTGCGCAACGACTAAGTTCCCAACTTGAGAATCCCCCTATCACATGTGGTATACTGTGTGAAGAACAGCCGGACCCTAAAGGGTAACGGAGAACAATTAAGTTCGGAGCTCCGGTGTGCCACATGGCGCCGCCCTCCTGTTTTTCGTGAGGATAAGCAAGTTTACAAGGGAGGTGTCTTGCTTCCATGATTGAGAAAACTTCAGAGAACGATGTGAATAACGGCAATGTAATTCCCGTCACTCTGGATGCCAATTTTTTCTTTGAAAGAGCCGTCCGGTCACTGGACCGCTTTCAATATGATAAGGCATTAAAGAATTTCCGCAAAGCAGTAGAATATGAACCGGAGAATCCAGTCAATCATTGTAACATAGCAGGTGTCTTGTCAGAGATGGGGGATTATGAAGCCTCTAACGAGATTTTGACCCATGTTCTGGAGAATATTGATCCTGCAATGACGGAATGCCATTTCTATATGGCTAATAACTTCGCTAATATGGAAAGCTTTGAAGAGGCGGAACGTTCGCTGGTTACGTATCTTGAAGAAGATGCTAACGGTGAGTTTCTGGCTGAGTCAGAGGAACTGATGGAATTGCTGCAGTATGAGCTTGATCGTCCCGCTCCACTGATCCGGATTAAGAGCCGGGAAGGTGTAATAGAGCATGAACGGGCCCGAACTCTTCTAGAGGAAGGGAAGTTTACACAAGCCATCAATCTGCTTGAGGAAATCGTTACGAACACACCGGACTTTTTGGCGGCGCATAATAATCTGGCTCTTGCATATTTCTATATGGGTCGTTTCACCAAAGCTAAGGAGTGTATTATGGAGGTGCTGAAGCAGGATTCTGGAAACCTGCATGCACTGTGTAATATGGCGATTTTTCTGCAATATGAAGCTGGACGGGAGCAATTGGACAAATTGCTGCTTATGCTTGAAGCGATCGTTCCTTTTCATCAGGAGCATGTGTTTAAGCTGGCTACGACGATGGGGATTCTGGGACGTCATAGAATTGCCTATGGTCATTTTCGCCGTCTATTGAAGGATGAAGAGGTCGGCGGAGACGCGGCGCTTTATCACTATTGTGCGGCTGCGGCCAGTAACAGTGGGCTGTATACTGAGGCCCGGCGCTGCTGGCAGCAAGCGATTAAGCTGGACCCGGAGTCGGTCGTTCCACGCTTTTTCTTGGCACAGCTGCAGCAAGCACAGGGAGATGGCAAAACGCTGCCACCAATCAGTTACAACTACCAGTTGCCTTTTCAAGAGCAGTTAAAGCTGTGGAAGGATAATAAAGGCAGCTTCACGGAAGAAGTGGCTAATAATCCTTTGCTGCGTTCCTCGTTCTTCTGGGCTCTGCGTTACGGGGATGCTAACACGAAGCTGCAGGTTACAGAAGCTCTCCGGTGGATCGAAGATGAAGAGATGTCCGAAATTCTGCAGGGACTTTTGGAACAGCAGCCTCTACAGGAGGATAAGTTGCAGGAGGCAGCGCTACTCAGTCTGCAGCGTCTAATCGGCAGTGGCTCCGAAGAGGCGATTCCGCTTATGGAAGAGAAGGAAGCCTCTGTTCTGCGACATAAAGGACAGCCGGAATGGAAAGAGGACTGGCAAAGAGTGATCGATCAGACGCTTGGTATGATGGATCGGAGGTACGATGCAGCCCAGAAGAAGGACGCTGAACTGCTGTGGAAGCAGTTTGTGAGCAGCCTTTATCCGGATGTTCCCTTTATCCGCCATGCCGGAGGCTGGTGTGCCGCATTGGAGTACTTAACGGCCAAGCTGCACCGTCAGCCGGTCACGTACCGTGAAGTGGCTCAGCGTTATGGTGTTTCCACCTCGATGGTAAGCCGTTATGCTAGGCGGATCGATGATGAATGCCAGATTCAGGATAATATGAACAACAGCTTGTCTCCGTTTACCGAAAATATATAAAGACTAAGTGATGATCACCCATATGAATGCTGAATCGAGTTTCTCTTATCTTGATGTTATTCCAAAATAAACCCTATCCTATAGGAGGCCACTGTTATGTACAAAACGATTGTAATCGGAACAGGTCCGGCTGGGCTGACAGCTGCTATCTATTTGGCACGTGCCAATCTAAGCCCATTGGTGATTGAAGGTTTACAGCCGGGTGGACAACTGACAACGACGACAGAAGTGGAGAATTTCCCGGGCTTTCCGGATGGGATTCTTGGCCCAGATCTGATGGACAGTATGCGCAAACAGGCGGAACGTTTTGGTGCTGAATTTAAGAGTGGCTGGGTGGATTCAGTGGATTTCTCTGAGCGTCCATTTAAAGTAACAGTGGATGGACTCGGTGTGCTTGAAGCGGAGTCAGTGATTATCTCAACCGGTGCTTCTGCCCGATATTTAGGAATACCGGGTGAACAAGAGAACGTAGGACGTGGAGTCAGCACCTGTGCGACTTGCGACGGATTCTTCTTCCGCGGCAAAAAAATTGTCGTGGTTGGAGGAGGCGACTCCGCAATGGAGGAAGCTAGCTTCCTGACAAGGTTCGCTTCCAGCGTTACCTTGGTTCATCGCCGTCCGGAACTGCGTGCTTCGAAGATCATGCAGGACCGCGCGCGCGGTAACAGCAAGGTAGTTTGGGCGCTAGACCGCACACCGCTTGAGGTGACCACTGACGATAAGGGTGTTAAAGGGCTGACAGTTCATAACAATGTGACAGGCCAGAATGAGCTAGTTGAAGCAGATGGTGTATTTGTCGCTATTGGGCATACGCCGAACACGTCTTTTTTGGAGGGACAAATTACCACTGATGCTAATGGTTACATCGTGGTAACTCCCGGCACCACAGAGACGAATATTCCAGGTATATTCGCTTGCGGCGATGTGCAGGACACTCGATATCGTCAGGCCATTTCCGCAGCAGGTACAGGTTGCATGGCGGCTATGGATGCCGAGAAATACCTTGAGGGTACAATGGTACATGACTGGAGCGAATCACTCGATAAATAGTTCGGTTTTGAAAATTTAATAAGCCGTGAATCCTTTAACTTAAGGAATCACGGCTTATTTTTTGTCGTGGGAAATTTAAACGGGTACCTAAATTGCACGCAGTCTTCTCACAAGTTGATGAGATCCTATGTAACTTTTTTAAGTTTGTGACTGGAATCACAATGATCCTATTTGGCCTATGCTAATCTGTTGTTGAGAAGAGTTCTCAATAAGGAGTGGCGCACATGGAAAAAGTGCTGAAGATGGATGAATCCATATTTGATTTGGTGGATCGGCATCCTGAAGTGATCGATATTATGGTGGAACTGGGTTTTCACGATATTGTAAAGCCCGGTATGCTTCAGACCGCAGGCCGCTTCATGACCTTATCCAAAGGCTTCAAGCTGAAGAAAATAGACAAGGATACCGCCAGGCTGACTTTTCAACAACACGGCTTCAAGGTACTTGAATAGAGCAACGTATTTACAAGACTTCGACAAGAGGAGAAATTATAATGAGCGAACTGATAAATAACCGTGAGGTTGATGTACCAGAACAAACACGCCGTCAGGCTATGCTGAGAGAGATTATTAAGGAACTGCATGCAGGTAAAAGTGTAGAAGAAGTAAAGGCGCGGTTTGCAGAGGCTGTAGGAGATGTAACAGTAGCGGAAATCTCTGCTATGGAGCATTCCCTAATGACAGAAGAGGGTATCCCCGTTGAGGAGGTGCAACGCCTTTGCTCGGTGCACACAGCAATCTTCAAAGGTTCAATTGAGGCCATTCACCGTTCCAGCACACCAGAAGAACAGCCGGGTCACCCTGTGCACACCTTTAAGCTTGAGAACCGCGAAATCGAACGGCTGGTCAATTTCCGTCTCGAACTGCACGCGGATAAGTTCCAGAAGAACGCTAGTGAGGAGATTATTTTTAAGCTACTGGAAGATTTGAGCCTGCTGCTGGACCTCGATAAGCACTATAGCCGCAAAGAAAATCTGGTATTCCCTTATCTAGAGAAATACGGTATCTACGGACCGACTAAAGTGATGTGGGGCGTCGATGATAACATTCGCAACATGATAAAAGGGGCCAAGACGCTTCTGAGTAATTATCAAGGAGAACAAGCAGAGATAAATGATGCGCTTGCGCTTATCATTACAGAAGTGAACGAGATGATCTTTAAGGAAGAGAATATTCTTCTACCTATGGCGCTGGATAAGCTAACAGAGGATGAATGGGTCAAAATCGCACGTGAAAGTGATGAGATAGGTTTCTGTTTGACCGCACCGGAGCAGGAATGGATTCCGGTGCGTGTCGCCGAACCAGAAGGTGCGACTTCAGGGGATCAGAAGGAAGAATCCGAAGAAACAGAAGCAGCACCACAAGGCTTTATTCGCTTTGAGACGGGGCTTCTCTCCATGCAACAGCTGGAGGCAGTTATGAATCATCTACCAGTTGATCTAACCTTTATTGATGAGAATGATGTTGTTCGTTATTTCTCCCACGGCAAAGAGCGTATTTTTGCCCGGACCAAAGCCGTCATTGGCCGCACAGTCCAGAACTGTCACCCGCCGCAAAGTGTACATGTTGTAGAGAAGCTGCTGGAGGATTTCAAGGCCGGACGCAAGGATGCAGAGGACTTCTGGATTGCGATGAAGGATAAATTTATCTATATTCGTTACTTTGCTGTACGGGATGAGGCAGGCCGCTATATGGGCACCTTGGAATTTACGCAGAATATTGCTCCGATCCGTGCGCTAGAAGGACAGAAACGTATTTTGTCGGATTAACACTATTTATATCAACTGTGTCTTCTTAGCAAATCTCTTAAATTTTTCAAAAGGACTCTCTTACTCAGCGTAGGGGAGTTTTTGATGTACGAGAGGGACAAGATTTATTCAATGCAGTAGAGATATGCCCGGGTGTATCGTCTATCCTTGACCGCAGGGAGGGGTTCTATTATAGTGGATACGTACGATTAACTATTTTAGCATAGAAAAAGGTGGCTTGTTACATGTCTGAAAATATCTACGTTGGCGTGGATTTGGGTGGAACCACAATAAAGGTTGGGATCTGCAATGCCGAGGGACAACTGCTGCATACTTACGAAGGACCTACAGGAACCCAAGATGGCGTCGATACCGTCATCGATAATATCGAGAAGTATGTGCGTCAAATCGTGGAGGATTCTCCATACTCTTGGGAACAGCTGGCTGGTGTAGGGGCGGGCTTGGCTGGGTTCACAAATATCCGTGAAGGAATTATTATTCTTGCGCCTAACATAGGATTTAGAGACGTACCGATTCGTTCCATTCTGGAGGGTCGATTAAACAAGCCTGTCAAAATAGACAATGACGCCAATGTGGCGGCACTAGGTGAAGCATGGAGTGGTGCAGGGCGCGGCGTAGAGAATTGCGTCTGCTACACCTTGGGAACTGGCGTTGGTGGTGGAATTATAATTAACGGTAAAATCTATCAGGGCTTTGCCGGTCTAGCCGGTGAATTGGGGCATATTACTGTAGTGCCGGATTTGGAAGCCATCCAGTGCGGCTGTGGCAACATGGGCTGTTTGGAAACCGTTTCCTCCGCTACCGGGATTATCCGCATGGCAAATGATGCTGTAGGGCGCGGCGACCGTACCTCTCTCTCATCCGTAGAGAAGATTGCTGCAAAAGAAGTGTTCGATGCGGCGAAGGCGGGCGATGAAGTGGCGATTCGTATCATCAACCGGGCAGCGTTCTATCTGGGTAAATCGATGGCTGCAGTCGCTGCAGTACTTAATCCTGAGGTATTCATCGTTGGCGGAGGCGTATCCAAAGCTGGCGATATTCTATTTAATGAAGTTCGTCGCGTGTTTGCCAAGCTAACACCGGCTCCGCTTCAGACGGGTGTTACAATTATTCCTGCAGAGCTCGGCAATGATGCTGGTATTGTTGGTGCTGCTGGCCTGCTGATACGTTCTTAACAGGCAGAAATTATTCATATACTATAACCTAGGGAGGGGATGCTTTGATGACCGAATTGGAGGGTACTCCTTCGGCTGGGGCCACCCTGATCATTATTACGGGAATGTCAGGCGCGGGGAAGACTATTGCTGTGCAGAGTCTAGAGGATCTTGGTTTCTTCTGTGTAGATAATCTGCCGCCAGTACTCATTCCCAAGTTCGCAGAGTTGATTGAGCAATCAAAGGGTAAGATTGCTAAGGTAGCCCTTGTAATTGACCTTCGGGGACGGGAGTTCTTCACCGCCCTAGCGGAATCACTTGCCTACATCAAGGATGAGTCTACGATTGGTTGTGAAATTCTTTTCTTGGATGCTACGGATTCTGTGCTTGTCCAACGCTACAAGGAAAGTCGGCGACATCATCCGCTTGCACCCAAAGGGATGCCGCTTGACGGCATCCGTCTGGAACGCAAAATGCTTGAGGATTTGAAGGATTCGGCTACCCTGTGTCTGGATACAAGCAGCATGAAGCCAGCGCAGCTTAAGGAGAAGATTGTATCCCGGTTTTCCCATCTTGGAAAAAGCACGCTCTCCGTCAACATTACTTCGTTCGGATTCAAGTATGGTATTCCCATTGATGCTGACCTCGTGTTCGATGTCCGTTTTTTGCCTAATCCGCACTATGTGGATCACCTGCGGCCCAAAACAGGCCAGGATATCGATGTCTATGATTATGTAATGAAATGGCCCGAGACGCAGGTATTCCTGACCAAACTGTTAGATATGCTTCATTTTCTTATTCCTCAATATCGTAAAGAAGGCAAATCCCAGATTATAATCGGTATTGGCTGCACTGGCGGCAAACACCGGTCTGTAGCTATTTCTGAATACTTGGGTAAAATGCTAGGCGTCAGCGAGACGGAATCTGTAACAGTCAGTCACCGGGATTCCGAGCGTGATCGGCACTAACGAGA
Organism: Paenibacillus monticola; assembly: GCF_009664975.1. Taxonomy (GTDB): domain Bacteria; phylum Bacillota; class Bacilli; order Paenibacillales; family Paenibacillaceae; genus Paenibacillus_AQ; species Paenibacillus_AQ monticola. The sequence goes on along the minus strand of NZ_WJXB01000015.1, from coordinate 157,042 downwards.
GAAGGGGTCAATAGTGGCTGAAGAACAAATTCCGCGCCCGCGTATCGTCGTTATGGGCGGAGGTACCGGGCTATCTGTCATGCTTCGGGGCTTAAAAGAAAAGCCGCTGGACATCACAGCTATAGTTACTGTTGCAGATGATGGGGGCAGCTCCGGCATTCTGCGCAGTGAACTGCAAATGCCGCCACCAGGCGATATCCGCAACGTACTCACAGCTATGGCGGATGTAGAGCCATTAATGGCGGAAATCATGAGATATCGTTTTAGCAACGGCGGTGAAGGACTGGCAGGCCATAGTCTTGGCAATCTGATCCTCGCTGCACTTACAGATATATCCGGTGATTTTGTCACCGCTGTCCGGGAACTCAGCCGTCTATTTGCTGTTCGCGGCCGGGTGCTACCAGCGGCTGGAGAAGCCGTAGTCCTGCACGCTGAAATGGCAGACGGCACCATTATTACCGGTGAGTCTAAGATTCCAGAGGCAGGCGGCGTCATTAAGCGTGTGTTTTTGGAGCCGGCAGATGTGGAACCGCTGCCTGAAGCACTTGAGGCTATCCAGAAGGCAGATGCAATCCTGCTGGGTCCAGGAAGTCTATACACCAGTATCCTTCCGAACCTGCTAGTGCCCAAGCTGGCCGAGGCCGTAGTGTCCTCCAATGCCATCAAGATTTTTGTCTGCAACGTAATGACTCAACCCGGTGAAACGGATAATTATACGGTGAGTGATCACCTTCAGGCTGTATACGATCATATTGGGCTGCATTTGTTCGATTATGTAATTGTTAACGATGGTGAAATCCCGGAACAAGTACAGAGTAAATATGCGGAGAAGGGCGCTCGCCCGGTGGTGCTGGATCAGGAAGCGCTGGATGGCAATGGGTATAAGGTGATAGCTGATAAACTAGTGTTATTTCGTACTTATTTAAGGCATGATACGGATAAGCTTAGTCATCACATTTATCAGCTTGTACAGGACTGGATATCAAGATTACCCCACAGGGAGTAATATCAAGAAAGAGGTGAGACCCTTGTCTTTTGCGGCCCTTACCAAAAAAGAACTGACGATGGTAGAGAGCCAGCCTTGCTGTGAGAAGGCCGAAATGTCAGCACTGATCCGGATGAACGGATCTGTGCAGCTTTCAAGCAAAAAGGTTGTTCTCGACATTTCGACAGAGAACGCCGCGATTGCAAGGCGGGTATATTCTTTACTTAAGAAATATTACCAGGTTCACATTGAGCTACTTGTGCGTAAAAAAATGCGGTTGAAGAAGAATAACGTTTATATCGTCCGGATTCCGACTCGCGTACAGGAGATACTAAATGATCTCCGAATCGTTTCCGAGGGCTTTAATTTCACGGATGGTATCGATAACGAGATTGTTGGCAAGAACTGCTGCAAACGTGCATACTTGCGCGGCGCTTTCATGGCGGGTGGCTCAGTTAACAACCCCGAGGGTTCCTCCTATCATCTAGAGATATCCTCTATGTATGAGGAGCACTGTAAGGCGCTTGTAGATCTGGCAGGTGAGTTTCACCTGAATGCTCGGTGTATCGAGCGTAAGAAGGGTTTTATTCTATACATTAAGGAAGGCGAAAAGATCATTGAGTTCTTAAGTCTTATTGGGGCGCATCAGGCGTTGTTCAAGTTTGAGGATGTGCGCATCATGCGCGACATGCGGAATTCGGTTAACCGTCTCGTTAACTGTGAAACCGCGAATTTGAACAAGACGATTAGTGCGGCAGTGCGGCAGATTGAGAATATCAAGCTGTTGCAGAGGGAGGTGGGACTGGACACCTTGCCGGATAAACTGCGGGAAGTCGCAGAAGTCAGGTTGGCCAATCCGGATATCAACCTTAAAGAAGTTGGAGAAATGCTGAGAGGTACGGTCAGCAAATCAGGGGTAAACCACCGACTGCGCAAAATTGATGAACTGGCGGACAAGGTGCGGGGTAGCTGATTTATTTTTGTTCTAGTGTGGATTAAGTTATAATGATATAATATTATAAAATTTAATGTGAAAATTTTTGGGCAGATCTCAAATAGGGGGTAAGCGTTTCATGACAAAGCACCCGGTAGTTGTACGGTTAAAGACGGGGCTCCATGCACGGCCGGCAGCATTGTTTGTGCAAGAAGCTAACAAGTTTTCGTCGGAGATTTTCGTGGAAAAAGACGATAAAAAAGTAAACGCCAAAAGCATCATGGGTATTATGAGCCTGGCGATCAGTTCCGGCACGGAGATTTATATTAGCGCGGATGGCGCCGATGCAGACCAAGCTGTAACCGCTTTGACAAGTCTCGTTAGCAAGGAAGAGCTTGAGAACCAGTAATTTTTGTAAAGCCTTTCTTTTTCGTAATGACCAAAAGCCCCTTGTGGGCTTTTTTTCATACAACCACATGATTTCGAAGCAGCTTTGTACGAAGTAAATCAGTTGTAGGAGGATAAAATGCACACAAAAGTGATCTTAATGCAGCCGAGTGTAGACCTGGAAGAGCTTTATTTGCCATTCTATGAAGAATGGAAAGAAAGTGGAGAGGATATGATCCCATGGGTGATTGGCAGGGACCCCTCTGATTTCGCAGCAATGGTCCAATATTTACGGGATAACGAGCAAGCTGCAAATATTCCCGAGGGCTGGGTGCCAAGCACTACCTATTGGTTAGTTACCGCGGATACAACCAGTGTAGTGGGTGCGGTCAATATCAGACATCGCCTGAACGAGAAGCTGTTATATAGCGGTGGGCATATCGGATATGGCATCCGTCCTTCCGCAAGACAAAAGGGATATGCCAGTGCGTTACTAGGGCAAGCTTTACATAAAACTAAGGAACTAGGAATTGAAAAGGCCCTCGTTGTTTGTGATGCCATAAATATCGCTTCGGAGAAAACCATCCGTAAAAATGGCGGCGTGGAAGATAATTCGTACGTCGAGGAAGATGGCAATGTCATTCACCGATTCTGGATCGAGACCTAACTAGTAATTATACAAAATATTTTTTGTTAATGGGAAAACTATGCAACTTTTGCCAAGCTGTCTCGTCTAGAGGGTACCAAATGATTAAGAGGATGAAAGGGGTTGGCAATCGTGAAGGGATTGGTTAAAACAGTCGGATCGGTGCTGCTTGTGGGAAGCTTATTGATAGGGGGAATGGGTCTGAGCGGGGCATTTCAAGGGCCTGAAAAGGCGTATGCTGAGGATGTGCAAAAAAACATTGTGAGTGTAATCGGTAAAGGTGAGGTGTCCATTAAGCCGGATATCGTGTATTTGTCCATCGGGGTGGATACAACGGCTACAACCGCACAAGAAGCACAGAAAACCAATGGTGCTCTAATCCAGAAGGTGAACACACTGCTGAAGACGACATGGGGCATTGCCGATAAAGACATTCAGAGCACGCAGTTCTCCGTACAGCCGAATTACACGTATTCAGAAAAAGAAGGTCAACAGGTTAAGGGTTACAACGCGCACCATACACTAGTTGTAGCTTATCGCGACTTGACCAAGGTTGGACAATTGCTGGATGCTGCTTCTGCAGCAGGAGCAAATAATATTGGCAATGCGAGTTTCGCTGTAGAAGATCCTTCTACACTTGAAACCCAGGTCATTGAAAAAGCGATGGCCAATGCCGATGTAAAAGCGGCGGCTATCGCCAAGGCAGCTAAACGCAGTTTGGGTCAAGTGGTTACGGTCACCCAAAATGAAGACGGCAATAACCCTGTTTATGCGGCACAGGCTGAGAAACTAATGGGCGCAGCAGATTCTGCTGGCAGCACTTCCGTTGAACCGGGAGAAGTTAAGGTTACAACCCAGCTTAGCGTAACGTATGAATTGAAATAAGCATTCTTTTGAATGCGACTTCTATGTACCGAAATTCTGGAGGTAATCTTCCGCTTAACAGCGGAGGAGTGCCTCTTTTTTTTACAGTGAAGGGGAAATTGTCTCATTATGTTTAAAGAAATGTAATAAGATTCTTGAAATAGCTAATGAAATACTAAGAAACTGTAAGGAGCGTTGTAACAACCGTAGTTCCTTTCTTCTCTATAATGAGAAGGGTGGAATGAGATCGGTAAGTAGATTGTTTCTCCGATATTCTGAATATCATATCAAGTCTATCATCGTACCAGCGGAAGGGGATAATCGTATGAATAACATCAAGAAGAAACAGGCCCGTAGAATCGGTGTGGGCATCATGGCGGCAGGGTTGCTGCTAAGCGGAGGGCTTTTGCCTGCAGGGACCAGTCAGGCTGCAGCGGCAACTGCTACGTCTCCAGTGAAAGCTAGCGATTCTCAGGTTGTACTGAAGGTGAACGGGAGAATCACCCAGCAGACGGGGATTGTCAGTGAGGGGAAAGTATGGGTTCCGGTCACTTTTTTGCGCGATTCGCTCGGAATGCCTCTGAGCTATGATAAGCTGGAGAAAGCCTACACAAACGGTAAAGGGACATCGAAGGTTAAGCTGACGGTAACGGATTACGAGACTTCAATCTCCGTCAATAACTTTTATATTAACGAGTATCAGGCGAAAAACATCAACAACCGGATCTTCGTTCCGTTTGAATTGCTCAGCGATTTCCTGGGGTACAAAGGAGACTGGAGTGCGGCTACAGGTCGGTTGAATATAATCAGCAAACCGCAGAATACGATTATTATAACGACGGAGAGTATTGTCAAAGACCGTAAGGACGCTCCGATCAAGCTGGATTACCCGCAGTTCAGCGGATTGGCGAATGCCAATGCGCAGCAAACGATCAACGACACGATCAAACAGACCTTTACCAAGTTTGCGATGGAAGCGGAGAAGGAGATTGCGAATAAATCTGCAGACGAACGGCCCTATGAATTCGATGGAGGCTATGTGATCACTTACAACGAGGATGGTATTCTGAGCCTAATTACTAACCAGTACAGCTATCTTGGGGGTGCTCACGGCATGACTTACCGCAATGCGTTTACGTTCTCTCTGAAGGATGGAAAACGCCTTTTAATCGGGGATTTGCTGAAGGCCAACCCTAATTATAAGAAAGACCTCAATACCAAGCTGTCCAAGCTGATTAAGGCAGAGGGCGGCTACCTAGGCGGCTTCAACGGACTCAATACAGAGAAGAACTATTATGTGAAGGACGGGAAACTGGTAGTTTTCTTCCAGCTTTATGAATATACAGCCTATGCTTCAGGGTTCCCTCAATATGAGTTTGCCTTCAAGGAATTGCTGCCGGATGGAAGTAGTCCATTCGCTGCCCTTAAATAAGGCGGAGTAAAATGTTGTCTCTCCGCTAATGCGGGCTGGGGACATCACCCCGTTCCCAGATTTACCCGCATTTCATATGCTGAATAGATAAGCTAGCGTATGAACAAGGGGGGAGAGCTGTGAGTTATCAGTATACCGCGATTGGGGACTCCTTGACGACAGGCTTTGGAGCCTTGCCGGGGAATGGTTTCGTTCCAGTATACCGCAGTATGGCAGAGGGGAGGCTTCGTTCTAATGTGGTCTCCACAAACCTGGGAGTCAATGGCTTGACCACAGCTGGGCTGGAGCAGCGTCTACGCGGTAACCCCGTTTACCGTCAAGCACTCCAGGGAGCTGAATTGATAACACTGTCTATTGGAGGCAATGATCTAATCCGTGCAGCTAAATCGACAGCTGGGCAAAGAGATCCATCCAGAGTGCTGCGCAGAGCCTTAGAGGAGTGCAAACAGAACTTTGCTGAAATTATGACTACACTGCAACAGCTGAAATCGGGAAGTCGCGAGCCTTACATCATACGAATTGTGGGTTTATACAACCCATATCCCCAAATGTCTCAAGCAACAGAATGGGTACAGCAATTCAACAGGTATGCCTCGCAGTATAGCAACCGGATCTGTGGCTTTGCCTCTATCTATAGTGAATTCTCCGGAAATGAGCGCGGACTGCTGTCGATTGACCATTTACATCCCAATGGGCGGGGTTATCGCGTCATTGCTGATCGGTTAAACGCGTTAGGTTATGGCATGCTGGGCTGAAACTTAGTGGCTTATACGCAAAACGAAGAGGCTGTCCCCTATCCATATTAATGGTAGGGGACAGCCTCTTCGTTTATATAGATATAGCTTACACGCCGGTAGGCAGTGTTTTCTCAATAACTTTATCGACGATACCATAAGCGGCAGCATCAGCAGCACTCATGAAGTAATCGCGGTCTGTATCTTTCTCAATCTTCTCTAGCGGTTGGCCTGTACGTTCAGCCAGAATACCATTCAGCTTGTCGCGCAGCTTAAGGATACGGCGTGCACGAATTTCGATGTCCGAAGCTTGGCCTTGAGCACCACCGAGAGGCTGATGAATCATAATTTCACTGTTTGGCAACGCGAAACGTTTGCCTTTAGCACCGGCATTTAGCAGGAATGCTCCCATGGAAGCGGCCATACCCACACAGATCGTGGAAACATCCGGTTTGATGTACTGCATTGTATCAAAAATAGCCATACCCGCAGTAATGGATCCGCCTGGGCTGTTCACATATAGGTGAATGTCCTTCTCAGGATCCTCGGCAGCCAGAAACAGCATTTGTGCGATGATGGAATTGGCCACCACGTCATTAACCTCCGTTCCGAGGAAAATGATGCGGTCCTTCAGTAGGCGGGAATAGATGTCATAAGCACGCTCACCGCGGTTGCTCTGTTCTACTACCATAGGAATATAACTCACGTGGAAAACCTCCTTGAAATTAGATATTCGAATGTATTTATTTTTACTATTACCGTGTTAACCACATGATAAACAAATTCAAACAAAAAGTCAAAGAAAGTCAAACTTATAGATAAAAAAAAGAGCCAGCAAGTGGCTCTTTGGTTAAACAGTAGTATAACTGCTGTTAATTGCATGTATAAAGTGTAAAATATGGTGCGCCCGCCAAGAATCGAACTTGGATCTAAGGCTTCGGAGGCCTCCGTCATATCCATTGGACCACGGGCGCAATAGAATTCATTATACTATAATTATAGTGTAAAAGCAATGGAGTAATAATAACGTTCAATGCTTCAGGTGAATAGGACAAGGTATTATGTCTTAGTCCATACCTCGAGAGGCCATTTCATGTTGCTCTGCATGTATAAGATGAAAAGAGGTTGCGAATTCTACTCTCGGAAGACTTGCACTTCGTGTGAAATTTAGTTAGAATGAGGGTGGGACTTAAAAAGTTAGCCCGGGACGTTTTGAGACCATGAACAAGGGAATAGAGTAATAGCAGGAGTGAAAGCATGCGTAACTTATTAGAAATTCAAAAGCAGCTTTTGCCTGATCTCATGGAAACCCTTAAGAGACGGTATACGATTCTTCATCAGATCATGTTGTCCGATATTATTGGCCGTAGAACGCTGGCTGCTTCGCTGGATATGACAGAGCGGGTACTGCGTGCCGAGACAGATCTTCTGAAATCGCAAGGGCTTATAGAGATCGAGAGCGTGGGTATGCGCGTTAGCGATGCCGGGCGCGGACTGCTTGACTTACTGGAGCCGATCGCCAAGAGCCTATTCGGTCTGGATGATCTGGAAGAGAAGATTCGAACAACGTATGGTCTGAACAAAGTAATCGTTGTGCCGGGTGATTGTGAAACATCACCGTTCACAAAACGTGAGCTTGGGCGCGCAGGCGCCAAGGCATTGCTAGGCGAGTTGCGTTCAGACGATACAGTCGCCGTTACGGGTGGTTCGACGCTGGCCGAAATGGCCGATCAGCTGACACCGCCACTATCCCTATACTATAAGAACGCCTGGTTCGTACCGGCGCGCGGCGGTTTGGGAGAAAGCATGGAGATTCAAGCGAACACCATTGCCTCAACAATGGCCAAACGGGTCGGAGCGAATTATAGGCTGCTGCATGTGCCTGATTTGCTTGCTGAGGATGCTTTTCAATCCCTGGCTTTAGACTCCAATATTGGCGAGATTGTACAAATCATCCGCAGTTCGCGTATTATTGTACACGGGATCGGGGATGCCATTGAAATGACCCGACGCCGCAAGCTCGATGAAGCAACAGTCTCCGAGATCCAGGAAGAAGGAGCAGTAGCTGAATCATTTGGCTATTACTTTAATGAAGATGGTGAGGTTGTACACACAATGCTTACCATGGGATTGCGCCTGGAGGATATTATTCGGACAGAAATTGTAGTCGGTATTGCTGGAGGCAAACGCAAGGCCAAAGCTATTCATGCCATGCTGCGTTTTGGGCAGGAGGATATTCTGGTTACGGACGAAGCCGCAGCTGTAGAAATCGGTAAAGAAATCGATCGACATTTACAACTAACCCTATAGATTCCATAATATGGGGAGCGCCGAAGGTCGTTTTGCATTATACTTAACATTGTTGTCTTGACAAGCTTCACGGCTTGTCTTGAATAAATAAAATGAATTCTAGGAGGAACTATTTAATGACTGTAAAAGTTGGTATTAATGGTTTTGGACGTATTGGACGCCTTGCATTCCGCCGTATTCAAAATGTGGAAGGTATCGAAGTGGTAGCAATCAATGACTTGACTGACGCTAAGATGCTTGCTCATTTGCTTAAATATGATACAACTCAAGGTACTTTCAAGGGTGATGTTGAAGTTCATGACGGATTCTTCAAAGTAAACGGTAAAGAAGTTAAGGTTCTTGCAAACCGCAACCCTGAAGAATTGCCTTGGGGCGAGCTCGGCGTTGATATCGTACTTGAATGTACTGGTTTCTTCACTACTAAAGAAGCAGCTGAGAAACATTTGAAAGGTGGAGCTAAGAAAGTAGTAATCTCCGCTCCAGCTACTGGCGACATGAAAACTGTCGTTTACAATGTTAACCATGATATTCTTGATGGTACTGAGACTGTTATTTCCGGCGCATCTTGCACAACAAACTGCCTGGCTCCTATGGCAAAAGTTCTACAAGACAACTACGGTATCGTTCAAGGTTTGATGACTACAATTCATGCTTACACTGGCGACCAAAACACTTTGGATGCTCCGCACGCTAAAGGAGACTTCCGTCGTGCTCGCGCAGCGGCTGAGAACATTATCCCTAACACTACCGGTGCTGCTAAAGCAATCGGCTTGGTAATTCCAGAACTTAAAGGCAAATTGGACGGTGCAGCTCAACGTGTTCCAGTAGCTACAGGTTCCCTGACTGAGCTTATTACAGTTCTTGAAAAACCAGTTACTGTAGAAGAAATCAATGCAGCAATGAAAGCAGCTTCCGATGTTGATACTTACGGCTACACTGAAGATGAAATCGTATCTTCCGATGTTAAAGGTATGACTTTCGGTTCCCTGTTTGATGCTACACAAACTAAAGTTATGACTGTTGGCGACAAACAGCTGGTTAAGACAGTTGCTTGGTATGACAATGAAATGTCCTACACTGCACAATTGATTCGTACTTTGGAACACTTTGCAAAACTTGCTAAATAAGACCGACTTACTATAAGTATCAACTATAGAGCGGAAACAGACTTTCCTTGTTTCCGCTCTTTCTAAATGGAAAGATATTCCTTGGATTCGGGATTGAAACAATTTTGGGTGTGGAGGAAATAATTATGAACAAAAAGAGTGTCCGTGATGTAGAAGTAAAGGGTAAACGCGTATTTATGCGTGTAGATTTTAATGTGCCTTTGGAAGATGGAAAAATTACAGATGATACACGTATCCGTGAGACGCTTCCAACCATTAAATATTTGATCGAACATGGTGCAAAGGTTATTTTGGCGAGTCATCTGGGACGTCCAAATGGCCAATTTGTTGATTCCATGCGTCTTACACCTGCTGCAGTGCGTCTGTCTGAGCTACTTGGCCAACCGGTAGCAAAAGCTGACGAAGCTATTGGCGATGCTGTAAAAGCACAAGTTGCTGAGCTTGGTGAAGGCGATGTACTCGTTCTTGAGAACGTTCGTTTCTACCCTGGTGAAGAAAAAAACGATCCTGAATTCGCTAAGCAGTTATCTGAACTGGCTGACCTATTCGTCAATGATGCTTTTGGCGCGGCTCACCGTGCACATGCATCGACAGAAGGTATCGCTCATTTCCTGCCCGCTGTATCCGGTCTATTGATGGAGAAAGAATTATCCGTTCTAGGTAAAGCTCTTACTAACCCAGAACGTCCCTTCACAGCTATCATTGGCGGTTCCAAGGTTAAAGACAAGATTGATGTAATTGATCACCTGTTGACTTTGGCTGACAACGTGCTGATCGGTGGCGGTCTATCTTACACTTTCACCAAGGCTCAAGGCTTCGAAATTGGTGAATCACTCGTAGATAACAGCAAAATTGATGCCGCTCTTGGATTCATCGAGAAAGCAAAAGCGCTTGGCAAAAACTTTGTGCTTCCAGTAGACGTTGTCGTTGCTGACAAATTTGGTGCGGATGCCAACACTAAAATTGTTCCATTCAATGAAATCCCTGCAGGATGGATGGGTCTTGATATTGGTCCTAAGACTCGCGCAATTTATGCTGACATTATCAAAAATTCCAAGCTAGTTGTCTGGAACGGACCTATGGGCGTGTTCGAAATCGATATCTTCGCGGAAGGTACGCTGGCCGTAGCTCAAGCTTGTGCAACAACTGAAGGTTACACTGTTATCGGTGGCGGTGACTCCGCAGCTGCAGCAGAAAAATTCCACCTGGCTGAACAAATGGATCATATCTCCACAGGCGGTGGCGCATCACTCGAGTTCATGGAAGGCAAGGCGCTTCCAGGTGTAGAAGCACTGAACGACAAGTAAGACGTTATTAAGGAGGCAAACCAAGTCATGAGAACACCAATAATCGCTGGCAACTGGAAGATGTTTAAGACTATTCCAGAAGCGGAAAGCTTTTTCGCCGAAATCAAAGGCCAAGCAGAAGTAGAAGGCGTAGAGACTGTTATCTGCGCTCCATTTACTAACCTGCCAGCATTGGTAGCAGCGGCAAAAGGTACAAAGATCAAGATTGGCGCACAGAACCTGCATTTCGAAGATAATGGTGCTTACACTGGCGAGATTAGCGGCGTAATGCTGAGTGATCTTGGCGTGGATTATGTAATCATCGGTCACTCTGAGCGTCGTGCTTATTTTGGCGAAACAGATGAAATTGTGAACAAGAAGCTGCATGCAGCATTCCGTCACGGTATCACTCCTATCGTATGTGTAGGCGAGAAGCTTGAAGAACGTGAAGCAGATCAGACTAAAGCTGTATGTAAAGTACAAACTGAAGGCGCATTTGCCGGTGTAACTGCCGAACAAGCGGCTACAGTAGTCATTGCTTACGAGCCTATCTGGGCCATTGGCACAGGTAAATCTTCAACTTCACAAGATGCTAACGAAGTTATTGCATATATCCGCAGTCTTGTAAAAGATCTGTATGATGATGCAACAGCTGATGCGGTTCGTATCCAATACGGCGGCAGCGTGAAGCCTGAGAACGTTACTGAGTATATGGGTCAAAGCGACATCGACGGTGCACTTGTCGGCGGCGCCAGCTTGCAGCCTGCTTCCTTCGTTTCATTGGTTGAGGGGGCGAAGTAAGTTATGTCAGCACCAAGACCCGTAGCTTTAATTATCATGGATGGTTTCGGTTTGCGCGGAACGACTGAAGGCAACGCTGTTGCTCAAGCCAACAAGCCTAATTATGACCGTTACCTGCAACAATATCCCAATACCACCCTTACTGCTTGCGGCGAGGCTGTTGGTTTGCCTGAAGGGCAAATGGGTAACTCCGAAGTGGGACACTTAAATATTGGCGCTGGCCGGATCGTATATCAGGATTTGACCCGCATCGATAAGTCTATCCGCGACGGGGAGTTTTTTGACAACGAAACATTGGTTGCAGCGGTAAGACACGCTAAATCAACAGGTAAAAAGCTCCACTTATATGCGCTTGTATCAGACGGCGGAGTGCACAGTCATATTAAGCATCTGTTCGCCATGCTGGATCTTGCCAAGAAAGAAGATATGCATGAAGTGTATATCCATGCTTTCATGGATGGCCGCGACGTACCTCCCGATAGTGGTCAAAAGTTCGTTCAGGAACTTATGGCTAAGATTGAGGAAGTCGGCGTGGGTACAATTGCTACGGTATCCGGACGCTATTATGCGATGGACCGTGACAAACGCTGGGAACGTGTAGAGAAGGCCTATCGTGCCATGGTTTATGGCGAAGGCCCGAAATACACAGATGCGCTGCAAGCCATCACTGGATCGTACCAGAACTCTGTGTTTGATGAATTCGTAGAACCAAGCGTTATTGTAGACAGCGAAGGCAAGCCTGTAACGTCGGTAGAGAGTGGCGATTCTGTCATCTTCCTCAACTTCCGTCCAGACCGTGCGATCCAGCTGTCGCAAGTGTTCACTAACCAGGATTTCATAGGATTCGACCGTGGGCCCTTGTTCCCACACAATTTACACTTCGTATGCCTGACCACATTCAGCGAAACGGTGAAAGGCTTCGTTGCCTATTCACCGAAGAACCTGGACAATACCTTAGGTGAAGTGCTTGTACAGCAGAACAAGAAGCAGTTGCGTATAGCGGAAACTGAGAAGTATCCGCATGTAACCTTCTTCTTCAGCGGTGGACGTGATCATGAACTTCCTGGCGAAACACGTATCCTAATTAACTCGCCCAAAGTGGCAACCTATGACTTACAGCCTGAGATGAGTGCATACGAGGTGGCTGCGGCCTGCGTAGCCGAGATCGAAGCTGAAAGACAAGATGCCATTATCCTTAACTTCGCTAATCCTGACATGGTTGGACACTCCGGCATGCTGGAACCTACTATTAGGGCTGTAGAAGTAACAGATGAGTGTGTAGGTATGGTAGTAGACGCTGTTGTTGCCAAAGGTGGCGTAGTGATTATAATCGCTGACCACGGCAATGCTGATATGGTATTTGACGAAGACGGTCGCCCATTCACGGCTCATACAACGAATCCAGTTCCATTCATCCTAACCGATGAAAATGTAGTGCTGCGCGATAAGGGCATCCTCGCGGATGTAGCCCCAACTATTCTGGATCTGATGGGACTTCCGCAACCTGCGGAAATGACCGGACAATCCATGATCGTCAGCCGCAAGTAAAATAGTTCAACCATTAATACAAAACCATTGTTAAAAAGGAGATTAAATTACATGACTATTATTTCTGATGTGTACGCACGCGAGGTTCTTGACTCCCGCGGTAACCCTACAGTTGAGGTTGATGTTTATCTTGAATCCGGTGCTAAAGGCCGCGCTATCGTTCCTTCCGGCGCTTCCACTGGCGCTCATGAAGCTGTAGAGCTTCGTGATGGCGACAAATCCCGTTACCTCGGTAAAGGTGTTCTGAAAGCTGTTGAGAACGTAAACGAACTGATTGCTCCTGAAGTTATCGGTATGGACGCTCTTGATCAACTGGGCATCGACAAATTGATGATCACTCTTGATGGTACTCCTAACAAAGCTAAGCTGGGCGCTAACGCAATCCTGGCTGTATCCATGGCCGTAGCACGTGCTGCAGCAGCTGCTCTGGATGTGCCATTGTATGTATACCTGGGCGGATTCAATGCTAAACAGCTTCCAGTTCCAATGATGAACATCGTTAACGGCGGCGCACATGCTGACAATAACGTTGACGTACAAGAGTTCATGGTTCTGCCAATTGGCGCACCTAGCTTCAAAGAAGCTTTGCGTACAGGCGCAGAAATCTTCCACGCTCTGAAAGCTGTTCTGCAAGCTAAAGGCTTGAACACTGCTGTTGGTGACGAAGGCGGATTCGCTCCTAACTTCACATCTAACGAAGAAGCATTGTCCACAATCATGGAAGCTATCGAAAAAGCCGGCTACAAAGCAGGCGTTGACGTATTCCTGGGTATGGACGTTGCCTCCACTGAGTTCTATAAAGACGGTAAATACCACTTGGAAGGCGAAGGAAAATCTTACACCTCTGCTGAGTTTGTTGACCTGCTTTCATCATGGGTTGATAAATACCCAATCATCACCATTGAAGATGGTTGCTCCGAAGATGACTGGGAAGGTTGGAAATTACTTACTGAGAAATTGGGCCACAAAATCCAACTCGTTGGTGATGACTTGTTCGTAACTAACACTGAACGCCTGAACAAAGGTATCGAAGAAGGCATCGGTAACTCCATCTTGGTTAAGGTTAACCAAATTGGTACGTTGACTGAAACTTTTGATGCTATCGAAATGGCAAAACGTGCAGGTTACACTGCAGTTATCTCCCACCGTTCCGGTGAATCCGAAGATAGCACAATCGCTGATATCGCCGTGGCTACCAATGCCGGCCAAATCAAGACTGGTGCTCCTTCCCGTACAGACCGTATCGCTAAATACAACCAATTGCTTCGTATCGAAGATGAACTGGGCGAATTGGCTCAATACAACGGCATGAAATCTTTCTACAACCTCAAAAGATAATCTCTCTTCTTGAGGAGGAGACAAAAGACCTGCCGTTATCGGCAGGTCTTTTGCTTATATAGTTGTGTTAGCCGCTTTGCTATGATAAGATAAGAATACTGTTTATGAATCGTGAAACCTAATTTGCCATAGATAGTGATGCTTAGATGTAGGAGGTGGAAGTGAATGGATATGTTTTTGAAAATTGTGCTCCTGATTTTTTCCGTGGGTCTGATTGTGGTCGTTCTTCTGCAAAAAGGGAAAAGTGCAGGTCTTTCCGGTGCCATCTCCGGCGGTGCTGAGCATCTCTTTGGTAAAACGAAAGCACGCGGTATGGATCTTGTTCTGCAACGTGTAACTGTTGGACTGGCAGCTGGATTCTTTATTATGTCGATCCTTGCAGCCGTGTTTATTGACTAAATTTCTACAGTAAGCCTTTGCTCTCTTCTGAATGGAATGGAGCGAAGGCTTTTTTTGTTCGAAGATAAGGAAAAATTTAACTTATTATTTAGATTCCCTGCACCATGCTGAATTTCCTCTGAGGATTTAGTATTGCGTTAACCTTTAGATGACAGTTATAGGGATGCCAAGGATTGATTTCGTGTATACTAGGGTATGAAGTATATAGAGGTAAATATTACATGCAAGATTTTTGCGAAAAAGGACAAACATACATATATGCCAGCGGTGTAAAGCTGCGGAGGGCCGAGGTGACGAACATGATAACACAGGAAATATTACTTGATTTTATGCGCGAAATTGCTTACAAACCGATGACTTATAACGAACTGGTGAGCCATTTCGCTCTGGAGGATAGCACGGGATTAAAAGCGTTCGAAGAATTGCTAATTGCAGTGGAACAGGATGGAAGACTGATTCTGAACCAAGGTGGACGTTACGGTGTGCCGGAACGGATGGATTTATTGCGCGGACGATTGCAGGCACATGCAAAAGGTTTTGCTTTTCTTATACCGGACGATCGGGAGCATCCTGATGTTTATATTAATGCTAACGATTTAAAGGGTGCCATGAATGGCGATATCGTGCTTGCACGCGTCAGTTCTAAGAGCCCCTCGGGTGGGCGTATGGAAGGCGAAGTTGTTCGGATTGTTAAAAGAGGTGTACTGCAGACAGTTGGTGTATTCCAAAGTCTAGAGACCTATGGCTTCGTGCTGCCGGATGACAAGCGGATTAACCGCGATATTTTTATTCCTAAGCAATCTTTCAAAGGTGCTGTTGATGGAGAAAAGGTTGTTGTTCGTATTGTGAATTATCCGGAGGGCCATGCAGCCGCTGAAGGAGAGATTATTGAGATTCTCGGGCATAAGGATGACCCGGGTATTGATATTTTGTCTATTATCCGAAAACATCAGCTGCCAGAAGCATTCCCAGAAGAAGTAATGGCCGAAGCTGAGAACGCTCCAGATTCCATTACTGACGAAGAGATCATTCAGCAGGGACGGCGCGATTTGCGCGGACTGAATATTGTCACCATTGATGGTGAGGATGCTAAGGATCTGGATGATGCGGTTAATGTGGAACGATTGGAGAATGGTCATTACAAGCTGGGTGTACATATCGCTGACGTTGGCTATTATGTGCCTGAGAGCTCCGCACTGGACAATGAAGCTTATGCTCGCGGTTGTAGTGTGTATTTGGTAGACCGCGTTATTCCGATGCTGCCGCACCGCCTATCGAACGGGATCTGCAGTTTGAATCCGCAGGTCGATCGATTGACGATGTCATGTGAAATGGAATTTGACGAGCATATGAAGGTTGTGAAGCATGATGTCTTTTCGAGTGTGATTCGCACTAAAGAGCGCATGACCTATTCTAATGTCCGCAAAATTGTTGAGGATGAAGACCCAGAATTGCTTGAACGCTACAGCCCGCTAATTGCCGATTTCCGCTTGATGAAAGAGCTGGCAATGAAGCTGCGTGAGGCACGGATGCGACGGGGAGCAGTTGATTTTGACTTTGAAGAAAGTAAAATCATTGTTGATGAGACCGGTAAAGCTGTTGATATTGTCAAGCGTGATCGTTCAGTTGCAGAACAGATTATTGAAGAATTCATGCTTGCTGCCAATGAGACGGTTGCTGAACATTTCCACTGGCTGAAGGTACCGTTCCTCTACCGGATTCACGAAGATCCGGACCCTGAGAAGCTGCAAAACTTCATGGCATTTGCCGCCAATTTTGGACATCATGTCAAAGGTCGGGGCAATTCGATACACCCGCGCGCACTGCAAGATCTGCTTGAGCAGATTAAGGGAACGAAGGAACAAACCGTCATCAGTACGATGATGTTGCGTTCTATGAAGCAGGCAAAATATGATGCAGAGAGCACGGGCCATTTTGGACTTGCTGCGGAATTCTATTCCCACTTCACTTCGCCGATTCGCCGTTATCCCGATCTGGTCATTCACCGCGTTATGCGTGAGGTGATTATGGGCGGAGGAACGCTGACTCCGAAGCGCCAGGAGTATTTGGCTAGCCGGATGCCTGACATTGCTCAGCAATCTTCGGAACGTGAGCGCGTGGCGGTAGAGGCGGAACGGGATACAGAGCAGCTTAAGAAGGCTGAGTTCATGAAGGATAAGGTTGGCGAGGAGTTCGACGCCATGATCAGCAGTGTGACCAGCTTTGGGATGTTCATTGAGCTGGAAAATACCGTCGAAGGACTTATTCGTCTCAGCGCGCTGAGCGACGATTATTACCACTTCGACGAAGCTCATATGGCGCTCATCGGCGAGCGCACCTCGAAGGTGTTCCGCATTGGTGACGAGGTGAAGATCCGCGTCGCTAAGGTAAATATGGACGACCATACGATCGATTTCGAGTTGGTCGGCATGTTGCCGCGCGCCATGGGCGAACGCCGCAGCGGCGGTTTCGGAAGCGGCCGTCCAGGCAAAGGCGGCCGTTCACAAGGCGGCGGCTTCGCGAAGCCAGCCGCAGGTAAAGCTGGCAGCGGTGGCGGCAAGGGCCGCGGCGGTAAAGGCAAGCCCGGCGGCGCTATTGGCGCGGCGGGCAGAGTTGCCGACGCAGGTACACGCGTCGGTGAAGGGCCGCGCGCAGCGGCCGGTGTGGGCGCAGCCGCAGGCGTTGCTGCGCCGAGCGCGCGCAGCAAGCGCAAGCGCAAGAGCGGTGCCGGCGAGGACGTGAGCCGGCCAGCAGCGGCGCCGATTGCAAAAGCGGGCGCACCGCGAAGAGGCGAAAGCGGCGGCGCCAAAGGTGCGCCGCGCGAACGCAGCGGCGGAGGACGTGACCGCGGCTTTGACAAATACGGCGCGCAAGCCGCAGCTCGTGGCGGTGTCAGCTTCGCTTTTGGCTCAGGCAAAGGTGGCTACGGCGGTCCAGCTAGCAGCAACACGGACAGTTCAGAAGGTGAAGCTAAAGGTGTGGACGGCAGCACCAAGTTCCGCAGCCGCGAAGACCGTGGCCCTAACCCGACAGCTGTAGAGGGCAGTATCACGGCTCCTGAAGGAAAAGGCCGTCGGAAGAAGAAGGCTAAGGGCGGTGTATTCATCGGCCAGTCGGTAACTCCTGGCAATGTCGAGACCTCTGATCAGGTATCTGCTAAGCGGACCGAAGGTAACGAAGCCGGACCTGGTTCCCGCCATAGAAATAAGAAATAAACTGAGTTAAGACTCAGTTAGCGAATAGCGTTAAAGATCATTAACAAGCGCTGTTAACCCGCTGTGGGTATAACAGCGCTTGTTTTTAATTATATGGACGAGATAGATTGAGGAAGGAATCAAAGACTTAACTTGTACTTCCTTGCGTTCCATAGATAGCTTTTGATACAATAAAGATCTGACGTTCTGTCAGGAAGACCCTTTGAAATATGATTCGAGGAGTGATTCTCATGGGTAAAAAAGTCGACGGGAAAGTATTAGCCCAGAACAAAAAGGCCTCCCATGATTATTTTATCGAGGACACCTATGAAGCAGGTTTGGTGCTAACAGGTACAGAGATTAAGTCGTTGCGACTAGGGCGCGCTAACATTGGCGATGCTTTTGCCACCATCCGTAACGGTGAGATCCAGATTCACAATATGCACATCAGTCCGTTTGCGCAGGGCAATCGTTCTAATCCCGATGATCCCACGCGGACCCGTAAACTGTTGATGCACAAGGTGCAAATTCACAAGCTGCTTGGGTTGTCCAAGAGAGATGGTTTTACTATCGTGCCGCTCAAGATTTACGTGCGTAACGGGTATGCCAAGCTGTTGATCGGTCTAGGTAGAGGTAAGAAAGAGTATGACAAACGTGATACTGCAGCGAAACGTGATGCTGAGCGTGACATCCAGCGTGTGCTGCGCGATAAGCAAAAGATCGCCAGATAAGCCGGGTTCACACAAAGCTCAAGTTCCAGATTCACCCTTCACTTCCTGTAAGCCTCGTGTTAAAGTATTGATAAATGTGCTATACTGAATAAGTAAAAGCATACTGCTTTGCTTCTGAACAGCTACTTCGCAAGAGGAAAGCTGTGGATTGGATCTTTCGTAAGCTTGATCGATCCGCTTGATCCGAAGAAGCCCTTACTAATTGAGGGGCCGCTCTTGGATTCGACGGGGGTAGTTCGAGCATGAGTAGCGAGTAGTGGGGACGCGTCCGCTTTATCAACGCTAAAGCCTATTAAACGGCAAAACACAAAACAACTACGCTTTCGCAGCCTAAGAAACTGTGCGCGTGCTTCTACTCTGCATCGTCCATGTGACAGGGCTAGGGGCTAACAAGTAGTGGAATACGCTGTCTCATCTCCGCCTGGGGTGAGCTGAAGAAGATAATCAGGCTGACCCGAAGGGAATCCTGTGACAGGGAGTCTCCAGGGTGACATCAAATCTGTCACTACACTCGTAGAAGCTTATGTGCCGTTATCTTCGGACAGGGGTTCGAATCCCCTCGGCTCCATATGGAGTATCAGTGAAAGACACCTTAATTGGTGTCTTTTTTCATTTTAGCGGATGTTTTGGGCTATACGTGGTGGTTAAAAAGCTTGCCAGTACGCGGTTTCTGAGGCTTGCTGTTAATGGATATAGTGAGTTTTACTGAGCCTATACGTTGATAGGAGGTATAGGCCTCCACGTAACCAGTTAAGCTATCCGCAAGGTTCGAATACCCACATTGACAAAAAAAGGAGCTAAGATGCCAGCTCCTTCTCAACTCTCTTATTAATTTCATCTAACTTCCAAGATTCTCTTGGCTAACTTATCTCCACGATGCTCCAGGGCAATAATGGATTGAAATAAATCGGCTTGTAGCTGTCGTTGTTCCTTTGTCCAGGCTTGTTTGGGGGAACTAATAAAGGTTGCCGCAAAATTCGGGTTGGTCAGACTGTTTTGGAAATTTTGAAGTTGGGAATACATCTCTTTGTAGACCGCCGTCATTTGGCTTAAATATTCGGTAGTGGGGGAAGTTCCCATGGATAAGCACGAATGGTTTAAGTAATCTGCCGCACTTCTTCTGGCATCGGTCAGAGCCATTAAGCAAAAGTGATTGACGCCGAGCCTCCGGGAAAAATCTTGATCGTCCGCAAGTTGATACCACTGTTCGTCCAGCAAGCCTTCCTGCCATTCTTGCAAGCCTTGATAACCCAGTGTATATCCTCTACTTTCTCGGGCCTTCATGGAGTCCAATTTGACCTGAAGCGAAGCATAAAGACTATCCAGAGTGGATGGCTTAACCGATTCGCCGTTAAAACGAATGAGGAGGTATGGCCATTGATCCACGTTCAGATATCCTTTACTCATTTTCATGTGCTCCCGGAATTCCGGGTCGTCTTTGAGTTCTATGAATGTTTCTTCGTCAAAATAGCTGCGGCACAGCAAAGTGTTTCCACCATCGATGTAACCTGTGATGACACCCCATTCGGGAGCGACACGAAGATTGATGGCGATCGGCAATTGATGTTTTCTAATGCTAGCCATAACCGCCTGCTTCTCCAATTTACGTTGCTCTGGGGGAATGCGGTCTGCCCAGCTAACTTGAAGTCCGTAAGCTTTGAATGCCAGGCTGGCATAGTCGTAAGCCACAAGTCCATCTGCAGAGCTATAATCCCAAATGGGGGTGAAAGCGATTCTCCAGCACGCTCCGGAAACACCCATCACCGTTTCATAGGTCGTCTCTTGTCCCATGGTTTTTAGTGAAAGATAAAGAGCACCTGCCCAGGAGCAATCCATTCCTTGACCAAAACCCAGACGTCCTACGTTCTCTACAATATAGTGATCATTCAAGGCATCGCTTCTAAAAAGATGGGTTCGGTCGGGTGTATAATGAATTCTATCTCCTTCCGGGCAGCTTATTGCATGTATACCTGTGGTGTTTATATAAACAAGCGAAAGATAATCGTTTCCATTGTTTTCGATAAGGCTTGGGAACAGTTCGTGATTGGCGGTGAAATGCTCCCACTTAAAATATTGATAATGTTTCATTTTACCTAAGACATTTCTGTTTATCTGTTCATTGCCGTAGGAAGCAAATACAAACTCCAGTTCCCGTGGCTGTACCGCATAACCCTCAGTTTTGAGGTCAATTACCAGTAGGCTATCCTGCAAAACATAAGTAGTATAAGTCCCGGAAGGTATCTGATATTTGATCAACAGCAGTTTTATTCGACTACTATTTATACAACTGGGAAAAGTCTGTTCATTTACGGTTAATGCCAAATGATTGCCGATAACGAACTGGTTAATAAAATGAGTAACGTCATGATTTTCATGACCATCTGTGTAAGCAGCATAGAGAACAACCAATTGCTGAGGCATCAAAATACTGTCAATCGAATGACCTAAAACAGCAGAAAGCAAAGGAAGAGTGGCTGTTTCGGGCAAAGATTTTCCCGTCTCCCATTTGGAAACTGCTTGGGCACTGACATTTAATTGTTCAGCCAATTGTTCTTGCGATAATTGTTTTTCTTTACGGAGAGTTGAAATCCTGGTTCCAACTTTTTCATTGCTCAACATATTTACAGCTCCTGAAATTGGATTACGACGTCGTTACTTTTATTATAAGAGCTTGAAATAGAAATACCAGTTATCCCAAGATGAGTATATAGGTAATTTTTCAACCATGGGTTGAATGGAAAGATTCATCCGTAGTATGATTCGTTGAAACTAATTCTCTAAAGCCTACAAAGCTTCAAACGAAACCGGATTCATCTGAGCGGTTTTACGCCTCTTTACAAGGTTCAAAGCCATTGATAAATGCTATAATAATAATGAATGGAGCTGATGCCGATGGATTTGCTAGACCCGCGTGTAGATTTTGTATTCAAACGGATATTTGGCAGCGAAAACAATAAGGATGTGCTACTGGCGTTTCTTAACCGCATTTTTACGGAAGCTGGAGAGCCGCCGCTGACTGAGATCATCCTGATGAATCCCTATACGGATAAAGATGATCCACTCGACAAACAATCCATCTTTGATGTTTACGCCAAGACCGCAGAAGGTAAACTAATTGATATAGAAATGCAGTTGTTTAATAAGTACGATATAGCGAAACGTACGCTCTTTTATTGGAGTAAACGGTATGCCAGCCAACTCAGTGAAGGTGACAAATATCTAGAGTTGAAGAAATGTGTGACGATTAACATTTTAAACTATGCGTTCCTGAAGAATGAGCAATATCATAATGTATTCCATCTGCGTGAAGACCGGACGGGAATATCTTTAATTGACGACATCGAGGTTCATTTCTTGGAGTTGCCGAAGCTAGATGAACATAGTGTTCCGTCTGAAGGCGGACTGATCAATTGGTTACTGTTTCTGAAAGGTGCCGATACATCACAATGGGAGGTGCTGAAGATGAATGAACCGAGTTTGGAAAAGGCCATGGATACCCTGCAATATCTGAGTCAGGATTCGGACGCTAGACGATTGTATGAGGCCAGACAGAAGTATTTGCATGATGAAGCGTCCATGGTTGAAGGGGCGAAGTCTGCTGGGATTATTGAGGGTAAGCTTCAAGTAGCTCGCAATTTGCTGGCAATGGGGATGGATTATGCAGCTGTAGCGAAGGCGACAGGGCTTAGTGAAGGTGAAATCAAGTCTATCAAGCTTTAATATGTTGCCTGTTTGATGATGTCAAGTATCATCAACGCTAAAGCCTATTAAACGGCAAAACACAAAACAACTACGCTTTCGCAGCCTAAGAAACTGTGCGCGTGCTTCTACTCTGCATCGTCCATGTGACAGGGCTAGGGGCTAACAAGTAGTGGGATACGCTGTCTCATCTCCGCCTGGGGTGAGCTGAAGAAGATAATCAGGCTGACCCGAAGGGAATCCTGTGACAGGGAGTCTCCATGGTGACATCAAATCTGTCACTACACTCGTAGAAGCTTATGTATCTGTATCTTCGGACGGGATTCGAATCCCCTCGGCTCCATATGGAGTAACAGAGAAGACGCCTTAAGGGGTGTCTTTTTTCATTTCAGCGGCTGTTTTGGACTATGCGTGGCGGTTAAGAGGCTTATCACTAAGCTGTTTCTAGGGCTTGCAGTTAATGGATAGAGTGAGTTTTACTGATGCTATACGGAGATAGGAGACTTTGTCTTCCACGTAACCAGTGTTAAATGCGCTCCCCTTCGGCCTGTGTTTTCGCCTTCCGTGCCTCATTTGCTACCTTATGATTTTTACTATTACTTCTTAAAACTACTTTTCTAAAGCCTAATATATTGACAGCATACTGTCAAATTGTTATGATACACTCATGAATACAATAGACAAACCAGAGGATCCAATAAGCAGATTTTCACTGAATATATTCCAAATTAATGGATTACTAATGCGTTCCGGGGACATTATCACGTCTTCAATTGATCAAAGCAGTGCCAGGTGGCAGATTCTTGGCCGTATTGGATCTAAACCCCAAACGGTGGCAAAGATCGCTCGTGATATGGGACATGCGCGTCAGAGCGTGCAACGTGTTGCCGACGTATTAGTAAATGAAGGGCTGGCTATCTATAAGGACCACCAGACTGATCGACGTACAAAGCTAGTTGAACTTACTCCGAAAGGTGCAGAAGTGCTGGGTATTATCTACGAAAAAAGTGATGAATGGAACCGATATTTAATTACCAAACTCGACCCAGAGCAATTGAGTAAAATAGCAGATGCTCTTGAGAATGTCGGGCGAATTCTGGAGAAGGAGGTAAACTTCTTTAGTAATGGAAATTGGCAAAGCATTAATACTGAAGAAAAAAATGATGATGAGAATAAGTGATTAATGATGGTAAAAGGAGTCGTAAATATAATTAATTTTAACGGGGGGGAGGTACTAATGGAGACTATCTACAGTAAATTGCATACAGTAGAAATACTGAACCGTATCGAGAAATTAAGTCCAAATTCGAAACCACAATGGGGAACAATGAATGCTGCGCAAATGTTGGCTCATTGCTCATCGTTTCAAGACATCCCAATGGGAAATTCCTTTCCGCCTAGATCTTGGCTAGGAAGGTTAATAGGAAGGTTTGTGAAACCTATTTCTTATAATGACAAGCCTATACCACACAATATGTCAACAATTCCGACCATACTTATTTCAGATAACAAAGATTTTGAGACGGAAAAAGAAAAACTGAAACAAAGGATTTTAACTTTCCAAAGTAACGGTCCGGAGAAATGTTCATCCCATCCACATCCTTTTTTCGGAAAAATAACTCCTGAGCAATGGGGTAAAGTGATTTATAAACATCTAGACCATCATTTAAGACAATTTGGTGGTTAGTATAATAATTAGGATTGGGTCGAAGTGAGGACGAGAGAGATCCCTAAGACCTATGCGACCTCCCCGAACATCCTAAGCATCACACGGGGACGAATTGTGGATTTGCCAAGCCACCCCTCGGCTCCATATGGAGTATCAGAAAAGGCGACCTTAATTGGTCGATTTTTTCGTGGAGTAAAAGGAGATATTTTGCTGGAATAGATACGTTTTATATCTCTCATGTAATTGAGAAGCATACTAGCAGGGGGATTAGCCTTTGTGACACTCATTACAGCAGAAGTAGCAACCATCATAATTTAATTTGTTTGTATCTTTTTTAACTCGTTGAATGGCAGATTGACAAATATTTTCGTAACCAATTAAAATTCGATTGGATGAATTGGGAATATAGGAACAGTCTTCTGTGTGAACCTCGTGATTACCCTTGTTATCCGTATTTTTGTTGTAGTAATAAAATTTGGCCACTAGTAGTTCCCTCCTAATTTTAAGTTTAAGATCATATTAAACTCTACCTACTTCTGGTGTTATCTTGATGTAACATCTCTATTCGGTAATGTTCTATTGTTAAATTAGCAGAATTATTAATGAAAATCAAGAACGCATGTTCTTTTTATAGAGGATTTTCTGATATTCCTGCTGTTTTAAATCTAGCAAATAGGAAACACTATTAGTAGATTTGAAAGGAGGAATACGGAATGGGAGCTTTTCATATATCAATGGTAAAGATGGATACAGTGGGAAAGCATTTTCCGAAGAAAAGAGAAACGATGTCTGAATATGAAGCGCTAGAAAGTGCCTATCTAGATGGAATGAGAGAAATACTGAGTGAGGTAGCCGCTAGAAGACATCTTGAAATATGGGGAATACGTTCTAACAATCCTCATATCAGGAAAGCCAACGAAGAGTCATCTTATGCAATCAAACGCCTACACAGTAGTTTAAACGAGAATCAACGTGAATTGTACGGATTCATGGAGGAGGCTATGAGCACAGAACAGGGTCTCGAAGAAGAGGAAGCTTTTGTGGTTGGAATTCTGGAAGGATACCGCTTTATAAAAGAGCTCCAGAGATCGGGCGGAGGTCTGACTCTGGTTTAGAAGTTAATACACGATATGCTATAATAACTGTAATCATCTAACCGGAGGTGTCCAAGATTCGATGGGATGAAGTTCAGGAGCGTTTTCCGAATGAATGGGTCGTTCTTGAGGCGACTAAAGCCTATTCCAAGGAAGGCCAGCGTTTTATTGAAGAGATGTCTGTAATCGACTCCTATGAGAACTCTACCAAAGCATTGAAACGGTACAGTGAGTTGCACCATCAAGCTCCACATCGCGAGTATTGTTTTTTTCACACTTCCCTTCCTGAGGTTGTGGCGCGAGAACGATATGTGGGGATCAAAGGGCCAAGATGAACATAACAGAAAGCTATGGGCTTCCCTTTGTAAGCATGACAGTTGTGTTTAGAGGGAGAGAATTAAAGCTGGAGAAGGTATTGCTTGACACAGGTTCTGCCAGCACACTTTTGAATGCGGATATTGTACAAGAAATAGGTATGGTCCCTGAAGGAAATGATATCGTTGATATTATAGGGGTGTAGGTGGTGTGGAGTATGTGTACACCAAATACCTGGACTCGATTATAGTCGATGAAGCAATACTTAAGGATTTTCAAGTTAAAATCGGGAACATGGATTATGGCATGGAAATCGACGGCATCCTGGGTTTTAACTTTTTGAAACAAGCAGGGGCTGTGATTGACACTGGAGAAATGCAATTGAAAACTAACGTTTGCTAAACGGCTATCTCGTACAATTCCAGCAGCAACCTCCGCCGAATTGTGGCTCTGCACGTCCACCCCTCAGTTTCCAGAATCCCTTTCCCAGCAAGGCACTAAGACCCTTTTTGGGAAAGGGGTTCAACACGCCTGTTCTATTTTTACATACTTTTCTACAACTCCGCCCCCCTATACCCCATCTTCCGATATCCCTTCACTCTTTTCTTGAACATCCCCATTAACATAGGAACCTGAAGGTCAATATAATCATATATTTTCACTTCTTCTTTATTCGCATGACTTCGGTGCAAGCGGCCGGCATATTACTGCAAGGTGCCTGACCAAGAGATGGGATGGACAAGAAACAAGGTGTCCAGTCTAGCATCATCGAAGCCTTCACCAATCAGCTTGCCGGTAGCGATAACTACCCGTTCTTGATCGTCTGGAATAGGCGATTTGGGCACGGAGAGCCTCTCTCTGCTTTTTTCCCATTCCGCCTCTAAGCACAATTACGTTTTTGGCAAAAGCATGCAATCTCTCTGCAAAATATTCAGCATGAGCGGTCCGTTCAACCAGCAGCAGCGAGAGCGGCCTTCATCCAGGCAGGTAAGTAAATCGTCAAAAATAAGCGTGTTTCGCTCCTCATTATCTACAAGCTGCTGATAGATATCCTGAATACCAGAAGCCTTTTCTCCTGGCTTGATCTGAAAATGGGTATACCGGGGAACAACCCTTAATGAAAATCCTCTGGAGCTGCTTAGGGTTTTGGCATCCACCTTTAATAGCACAGGTCCAAGCTGGAACCGTACAATTGCTTCTTGTCCGTCCTGCCGTTTAGGTGTGGCCGTTAAGCCAAATACATACTTTGCTCTGACTTCCCGCAGAACCTGTTCGAAGCTGTAGGCGGATACGTGACGGCACTCATCCACAATGACTTGTCCGTATTCACCTAAGAAGGGTTTAACATTCCCTTTATAGTTGAGGCTCTGAATGACAGCGATGTCGATAATGCCGGTTCGTTTATTTTTGCCGCCACCGATCATACCGATTGCTTGTTTAGGAACTTCAAGAAAGGTTTGCAAACGTTCCTGCCATTGTTCCATAAGCTCCCGGCGGTGCACCAGAATAAGGGAATTTGTCTTTCTTGAAGCGATGACGCTGGCTGCTACGACAGTTTTACCGAACGCGGTTGCCGCCGAGAGAATGCCTATATCCTGGTTTAAAATCGCTCTGGCTGCTGTATCCTGAAGAGTGGTCAGCGTACCGGTGAACTCTGCCTCTATTGAAGTTCCAGACGATCGTTGATCCTCAAGTGATATTTTGACCTGATTTTGCTTGAAAAAGGATAACACATCCTGCAGGCATCCCCTTGGAAGAACTACATAATTCCCCATATCCTCTGCGCATGAGATGACACGGGGTTTACCGTAGGTGGAGAGCCGCATCGCTTGAGCTTTATAAAAATCGGGATTGGAGAAGGAAGCTATTTTGATCAGGGCATGAATTGCACTTGAAGGAAGTCCAGACTTGAGGATATAAAGACGATCCGAATGCAGGACCTGTATTTCAGCAGGTAAAGATTCCATCAGAACCTCTTTTATCTGAGTCTGGTTCTCTTGTAACAAGGTCAATCCATCTGCTTCGTGGTCTGATCCCGCTGTAATACTGTCATTGTTAAAAAGCCCACGCTCCCCATATTTGTATATAAATTGCCTCACTTCGTCTTCGTTCATCTTGCCAAGCCCGGATAATACACTCCATTGGTCAGTATAGGGTTCGAAGTATTCATTAATAAAGCTGCTATTTCCTTGTTTGCGCGGTCCACCTTGTAGGGGTAGAGCAATGGGGTTCCCGAATCCGCCTTTGGGCAGCGTGTCCTGATTGGGAAACAGGCGGTCATAGGATTCCATGCCGATCTGATATCTTTTGTTCATGGTCAAACTTAGCAGGGTCATTCCAAATTTTCTGGCTGTAGCCGCCTCAATATTTTGACTGAAGAAAATCCAGATGTGCCCCCCATTGCCGGAACGCGAGCGCTCTAACAGCGTGGGGATTTCAAGGCTTTTACATAGCTCCATCACGGCAGCATTGGATAGATACCAATCGTTCGGTCTTGCCGTGCATCTAAATGGGCTGACAGCACTTCGTTTGTAAGGGGCATGAAGCTCTGGTGTTTGCAAACCGAGCATTTCACTCGGGGTTTCTCGCAAACGGAAGTCCATTCATTTGCACAGAAGGGGGAGTACCCGGACTTACCTTGTTTGTTACTCCAGCGTATCGGGTATACATCTTCTCAGCCGCGAAAATAACTCTTACAAATGGCGAGCTTGTCCTCTACGGTAGAGTACTGGTGAACATTAGTTTCTCCAATATTTGTCCTCCAAATTGTCCATTGATTGGTCCTCACGTTTTATTTATATTATACCTTGTAAGCTGCAGAGTAATAATGCTGGGAATTATAACCGGATTAAGGAGATCAAAATAATGCTGAAATTAAGAAACTCAACCATTAAAAAGTATTTAAACAATCTCACGAGGGAAGAGCTTGAAGCTGAAATCTTGAATTTGGTCAAGAAATACCCAATTATTCAAGAGCATTATTATTCGGTGTTATTTCCCGATCAAGAGGAGGTCTTAGACAAGTACAAGAAAATTATTGAGAAGGAATTCGGCCACCACAAGGGAGAGATTCTGCGATACTCGGTTATGAAGAAAGCAATAAAGGACTTTAGTAATATTTCAAACAACAAGGAGCAAATTGCGGAAATAATGGTTTTTACAGTGGAATGTGGAGTGGACTTCACGCTTACATATGGAGACATTGATCAGAAATTCTACCATACGATAGCAAGCATATATCAACAAGCCTTAAAGTACATTGTGGACAATCAATTAGAAGATAAGTTTGTAGACCGATGCAACGAATTGATGCAGAGCAGTCAGGATATTGGCTGGGGTTTTGGATTTGATATGATGGATTTGTATAATGACTATTTAGGACACATGAATGAAGAAGAAGACCCTGAGTAGCTTATACGGTCGAATTATTTAACCGCAAGGATTGTGTTATAATATTATAAATAAAAATCGAAATCCGAGCGAGGTGCTATCCTAATGCTGCCCCAAAGAGAAGAATTGCAACGGTTATTGAAAAAGGCTAATCAGCATGCAGTCGCAGAGGCCAAAAAGGCTGGAGCCTCCATTTATTATATAAAAGACGGCAAACGGATACGTGAAGATGCCACTGGGCAAAAATTCGAGATTACTTATGATGTAGCCGGAAATCGCACTGAGCTTGCTAGCCATGACTGAACCAGAGTCTGTAATGACTGTTTTTGCTGGCACTAATGGAGCCGGGAAAAGCACAATCAGCCTTCAAATGAGGGATTACGTTGGAACTATTATTGATCCTGACCAGATTGCCAAAAAGATTAACCCGGAAGATCCCAGAAGTGCTGACCTGTCTGCTGGACGAGAGGCTGTAAAGCAAATAAGGGAGTTAATCGGGCGAAAAGAAAACTTCGCTATAGAAACTACTCTGTCGGGAAGTTTTGTTTTACGTCATATGAAGACAGCTAAGGAAAAAGGTTATAAGGTCGTCATGTATTATATTGGTTTGCAGGATGTGCAGATGCATATTGATCGGGTAGCTTCAAGAGTGGAACAGGGAGGGCACTGGATTGCGGAAGAAGATATCCGGTGGAGATATGGTCAATCTTTAAGTAACCTGAAGCCTGCCTTGGAGATTTCAGATGAAGTCACTATGATCGACAACACCAGTGAACCTGAGGTTGTGGCAGAAATCAAACTTTCACAAATCAGCTTTTGTAGACAAGAGATTCCTACGTGGGCTAGGGGAGCTTTGGAATTTTACTTGTATTAAGTTGGTCCAAATTAGGGCCAGTTATGCGAGAGCAAGGGATTTGTAACGTCTTTGCTAACCGGCACGTACAGTTCTAACAGCAACCCCCGCCGAATTGTGGCTCTGCAAGTCCACCCCTCGGCTCCATATGGAGTAACAGTGAAAGACACCTTGAGGGGTGCTTTTTTTCATTTTGGCGATTCTTTTGAACTATGAATAACGGTTAAAAGGCAGTTGTGACGTGGTTTCTGAGGTTGGTTTTCATGGATAGAAAATTCGTTAGCACTACTAGGAATGATGCCTACAAGTTGTACATACAGTGGAACTACAGGAGGTGTTGTATGGTTATCCAACTTAGTATTGCTTTGGTGGCAGTTGCTTTTATCTTTTTGGTTGTTTTTTTGATTCTAACGCTACGCAAAGGAATGACCACACTCTCAGAAACCAATAAGACGTTAGTTGATGTGAGAAATGCTATTCATGGCTTAACTGGAGAAGCTTCTCAACTCATTCACACGGCTAATCAAGTTACCAAAGATGTAAAAGGTAAAATCGAAACCATAGATCCAATTTTTGAATCTGCGCACAATGTGGGAGAAGTAATTCAGAGCGTAACAGAGTCAGTTATAAAAACGGCCGCAGGAATAGGTCATACCTTAAATCAAGAACTCGAAAAGCCTCCAGTCAAGCATCAAAACCATCAGATTCGAATTAATACAAAATCTCAATAAACCGAAGATCCATGATATCCATTCTGTTCTATGCAAGATGGATACTCTTCCATGGGGCGATACTCGGTGACATCAAAACTTTCACTACACTCGTAGAAGCTTATGTGCCGTTATCTTCGGACAGGGGTCGAATCCCCTCGGCTCCATATGGAGTAACAGTGAAGACACCTTAATCGGTGTCCTTTTTCATGTTTCTGGAGTAATTCCAGGGTATGTGGTGGTTGCAGTGCCTTGCAACACTGGGTGCTGGCCCACCATGAGTACATCCTGATTAATATCGCTCGACCGGCAAAATGCATTGACAGTGATTTTAAGGTGTGGGAATATTGTCCATATATCATTCCAATATCTCGAAGGAGTTGTTAAGGTTGTCAGCTGATCTTGAGCAGTTCTCTATAAAACAAACATTTATGGATAGCTTGAGGAATGAATCTCTTACGAATTTGCAAACCATTCCGAAAAGCGATTTACATAATCACGCCGGACGTGGAGGGACGATTCAATATATTGGCGAATGGGCTAACGTTAGCATTCAACCGCCTACAGAACCCTTTCAATCATTGCTTGAAATGCAAAGCTGGTATGTTGAACATGTAAAACGCCATTGTCCCGGTATCCAAGGCTATTTGAAACGTATCGAAGCTTCCTTTGTTCAGGCGGCCGAGGATCACATAGAAAGATTGGTGTTAAGCTTCGGGATCGATGAGATTGATTCTTTGGGAGGAATGGAACCATTTTCGCGGATAATTGACGATCTTCATCGCGTCTTTGCTCCCAAAACGCGGTTTCTACCGGAATTAGCCTTGGATCGGGGCTGCAATATCGATAATGTTTACGGTCGGATGGATGAAATATTGGCTTTCCGGTGGTTCCGGTCTATAGATATCTGCGGTGATGAATTTGCTCAGCCTATTGTTTGCTTCAATTCCATCTACAGAGCTGCAAACTCTGCGGGTCTAGTATTAAAAGCTCACGTGGGGGAATTCGGAACTGCTGATGATGTAAGGGAGGCCGTTGAGGAGTTGGGGCTCCAAGAGGTTCATCATGGGATCGCGGCAGCCCGCTCACCTCAGATTATGAGGTGGTTATCCGATCACAATATTCAATTGAATGTCTGCCCAACAAGCAATATTATGCTTGGTGTGGTGGAGAATTACGACAGCCATCCTATTCGCAAGCTTTATAATTTTGGAATACCGGTGACGATTAATACTGATGATTTATTGATTTTTAATCAAAGCGTTTCTCAAGAGTATATGAATCTGTACAAATCCGGATTAATAACCGCAGAGGAGCTAAATGAAATCCGTCTGATAGGTCTTAGAGAGTAAACGGCACGCATCCCCTCGGCTCCATACATGTAAAGTAAAAGACACCTTGAGGGTGTCCTTTTTCATTTTGCGGTTATTTAGGGGTATATAAGGTTTAAATGCTTGCTATGATCGTTTCCTGAAACGCCTCAATGCGCTAATTGGCAGAGTTATGGAACCTATTATTTCTTTGATATACTTGTAAGATTGAGTGAAAACGGCTACTTGGAGCTACCATGAAAAGAATAAATGAGAAGCTTACAGGAGGAAAAGTAAATGAAACAAAATCGCTTAGGAATTTCGGACCTTTACGTCAGTGAGATTGGTCTCGGCTGTATGTCTGTTGGAACTGACGAAACCAAGGCCGTATCCATCATTCAAGAGGCGTTAGAGCTTGGAATAAATTTTTTCGATACTGCTGACCTATATGATAATGGGCGAAACGAGGAGCTTCTCGGCAAAGCAATCAAACACCATCGCTCCGACGTTATCGTGGCAACAAAAGTTGGTAATCGTCGACTACCAGGCAAAGAGGATCGGATATGGGACCCTTCCAAAGCATATATTCTATCGGCAGTAAGGGAAAGCCTTAGAAGGCTTGGCACTGATTATATCGATTTGTATCAGCTGCATGGAGGAACGATTGAGGATCCAATCGAGGAAACTATTGAAGCCTTCGAGGAGCTAAAGCAAGACGGACTGATTCGCCATTACGGGATATCCTCCATACGTCCGAATGTCATTAGAGAATATGTCCGTCGCTCGAGTATTACAAGCTTGATGAGCCAGTACAGTATGCTTGATCGACGTCCTGAGGAGGAGGTGCTTCCACAATTGATGGAGCATGAAATCGGCTTAATTGCACGTGGTCCGCTTGCAGGTGGCATCTTAACGTCTGGAGGGGTGAACAAGGCAGAACGAGACTATATAGATTATAGCCGTGAGGAGTTATCCGCAGTTCGACGAAGAATTATTGAGCTAGTAGGTGATACGAATACCCTGGCACAGATCGCGATCCGGTATGTCCTAGATGAACCTGGAGTGACTGTTACTATCCCAGGAGCGAGCAGCTTGGAACAGCTTCGGAATAATGTTTCCGCTGCCGAAACACTGCTGTCAGCCGACGAACGGGATGCAATTCAGGCGGCAACCAGAGCAAACTGTTACACGATTCACCGGTGACAAACAATCCGAATTTCAGGAGGGAATGAATTCACAGACCCTCTCTAGAAAATGGTGTTATTACTCTTTTATAAGCTGCTGTAACGTCACAACAACTTTCTGTTGACTTAAACCACGGTTTAAGTCGTATGCTAGTTCTGTCGACAACAACAGATATAACGGGGAGGCCTCCGGATGAAGTATTTTTCCATTGGTGAAGTTGCAGCCGAATTCAATATTCCAGAATCGACACTGCGTTATTATGAGAAAAAGGGGCTGTTGCCCCAGATCGAGCGTGATGAGGCGGGTAGACGATTATTTTCAGAAGATCATTTGGGGCTTCTTGGAACAGTGATTTGTTTGAAAAACACGAATATGCCCATAAGCCGCATCAAGCAATATATTGATTGGGTCGTAGATGGTGATACCACCACGGCGCTCCGGCTGGAGATGATGAGGACTCACAAGCAGGCTGTACTGGCCGAAATTTCGTTGATGACCGAAGCCGTTGGAGGAATCGACTGGAAGATTGACCGTTATGTCAAACGTATGCAAGAAAAAAATAATGAAAGTGAGGAATAACAATGAAACTTACAGGAAATACGATTTTGATTACAGGCGGCGGTTCCGGAATAGGACTGGCTTTTGCAGAGCGTTTCTTAAATGCCGGGAATCAAGTGATTGTGTGTGGACGGCGTGAAGAGGTACTTGAACAGGCGAAAGAGAAATTCCCTGGCCTCATTACCCGTGTAAGTGATTTGAATCGTGAATCGGAGCGGATAGCTTTGTTCGAATGGGTGACTGCAAATTATCCGGAAGTGAATGTCTTGATTAACAATGCAGGAATTCAGCAGCGGTTCAATGTGCTTAAAGACGATGCCAAGAACAATTGGAGTTATTTCAATAATGAGATCACCACCAATATCGAAGCGCCGATCCACTTCTCTATGCTGTTCGCTCCATATTTTGCCGCAAAAGAAGCGGCGGCGATCATTAACGTCACGTCCGGGCTGGCCTTTACACCGTTTGCAATTGCTCCTATTTATTCGGCAAGTAAGGCGGCGCTTCATTCCTTTACCATGAGCCTCAGACATCAGCTTTCGGAGACGTCTGTGGAAGTCATTGAAGTTGCCCCTCCAGCGGTGAATACGGACTTAGGCGGAACGGGGCAGCATGGACATGGAGAACCATTGGCTGCCTTCACGGATGGGATTTTTAAAGGTCTGGAAGAGGGGAAACAGGAAATCGGGTACGGCACTTCTGTGGACCGCCTGCGTATGTCGAGAGACGAAGTCGATCAATACGTAGAGAATATGTATCAGGCGACGAAGAGCATGATTGAATAACAACAATTACGATAAAGGCACGATCTTAGGTAACGTCAAATCAGTAACTACACTCGTAGAATCTTATGTGCTGTTATCTTCGGATAGGGGGTTGAATCCCTCCGCTCCATATGGAGTATCAGTGAAAGACACCTTTAAGGGTGTCTTTTTTCATTCTAGAGACTGCTAAAAGAGAATGGAAGAGTTTGATTGAAAACATGCGGGGTCTTTGTTACTGTTACTGGTATATAGCGAAGAAGGTGGGTTTTAGTATGGCGGAAGCAGTGCGAGATTTCCAAGCAATAGATCCATATGTAAAAATCATCGGGCGAAGCTACTACTACAATGAAGTACTATGGCTGGCTTTGTCCGGTAGCGGAGTGGAGTTCTCATTCTATGGTAAAAAAGCGGAAATTACAGTAAAGGGAGATCATATTGCCTCGAGTCATACGAATCAGGCCAGAATCGGCATTTACGTAAACGGAAAACGAGTCATTGATGATCTAGTAAAGCAATCTTTGAAAACGTATACTGTTTTCGAAAGCGATACCGATGAGAACGTCACGGTGAGATTCATTAAATTATCGGAGGCGGCTATGTCAACGGTCGGAATTGAAGGGATTACCGTCGATGCCACCAGGGGAATTAAGCCCACCCCGGTAAACGTACATAAAATTGAATTCATCGGCGACTCCATTACTTGCGGCTATGGGGTTGACGATGAAAATGAATTGCATCCCTTTTCCACAGCTACGGAAGATGTCACGAAAGCCTATGCTTATCAAACGGCTCAAGAGCTTCAGGCTGACTACAGCATGGTTTCTTACAGCGGATATGGCATTATTACAGGCTATACGGAAAACGATCAAAAACTCACCACGCATCTCGTTCCGGATTACTACGAAAAAGTGGGCAAATCGGAGGGGAGATTTGACAATATACTGGAACCTCAATCCATAAGCTGGGGTTTCAACGAGTTTGTGCCTGATCTGATCGTCATTAATCTGGGGACGAATGATGATTCTTATGCCAAGGATGATGTTGACAGACAGGCGGAATATGCCTCGCGGTATGTGGAATTTCTTAAATTGGTCAGACAAAATAATTCTCATGCCGTCCTCTTATGCACGTTGGGCATCATGGGAGACAGGTTATATCCTTATGTCGAACAGGCGGTTAGCGACTATACACAGGAAACGGGCGATACTAATATCGCTGCAATGAGGTTTGAGGGTCAACTGGAAGCTGATGGATACGCGGCCGATTGGCACCCGTCAAAAGTCACTCATCACAAAGCCGCGAAGAAACTGGTTGCTCAGATTAAGGAACTTATGAAGTGGTGATTGGGCTAATTCTGGCGGTCTCTCAATTTTTCTGGATGAAGTTATAACCTTGGGCGTGAATTTATTGTAGATATTGCCAAAGGTGATTGTGCCTTTGAGCAGATAGCTGTTATTCTTCGGGAGCGCTCAGTTCTTAAATTATAGATTATGCATTTATCCAAAAGAAACCGGTGCCAGGCTTTTTGCTTAAGCGGTGCAGTGGTGCTATCTTAAAGATGAAGAAGCTAAAGGAGGTTACTCAGTTGAATCAGATCATTCCGGAAAGAGTATTGAACGATGGCTTGAAATTACCAGTCATGGGATTTGGAACGGGTGGATTTAAGGGTGCAGCTGGAGTGAAGGTGCTCACTAGTGCGATGGATGCAGGCTACCGTCTGATTGATACAGCGTTCAACTATGAGAATGAGGGGACTGTTGGACAGGCTATCCGTCAGAGTTCTGTAGCGAGAGAAGATCTGTTGATCTGCTCGAAGCTGCCGGGGCGTCGACAAGCTTATCAGGAAGCGATTGTAACGATTGAGGAGTCATTATATAGAGGAGGTCTGGATTATTATGATCTTTATCTAATCCATTGGCCAAATCCGAGAATTGATTTATATGTGGAAGCCTGGCAGGCGATGATTGAGGCAAAAAAGCGGGGCTATATCCGTTCTATCGGTGTCTGTAACTTCCTGCCGGAGTATAACGAGCGCTTGATTCGGGAGACAGGGGTTACCCCAAGTATTAATCAGGTTGAACTCCATCCCTTTTATAATCAGGAGCAGCAGCGTGCGAAAGATGCTGAACTAGGCATCGTAACGGAATCGTGGAGCCCCTTGGGTCGCGGTCACAGCATGCTGAAAGATGAAAAGATTGGAGAAATTGCTGCGGCTCATGGCAAGACGAATACACAAACGATTTTGCGTTGGCATATCCAACTTGGAGCGCTTCCGATCCCGAAGGCTTCTTCGTTAAAGCACCAGGCTGAGAATCTGGATATTTTTGATTTCGAGTTGTCGGAAGCGGAAATGAAAGCAATCTCAGCGTTCAGCAGTGAGGATGGACGGCTGTGGGGGCAGGACCCAAGAACACATGAAGAGTTATAAAAAGGGAGCGTCACTACATTCGTAGAAGTATACGTGGAATAAAGCAACAGACACCTTGAGGGGTGTCTGTTTTTTTGATGATTTGGCTACAGTCCGATAGCTTCCCTCAGCCGTTAACAGGCAGAACGATTACAAGTCAGCATACCGAGCTAGCGCCATGGAAGCAGATTCTCGCATGCGCCTCTTGAGGTGCTCTCCCTCAATAATTTTTACTCGTAGCCCAAGGAAGCGGATTTTTGACAGAAGGAATTCGCTTTCGTCTCTCATATAGTTGACTTTGATTCGGTAGATGCCCGAGTCTTCATCAAAGGACACGGACTTTTCAAAACAGGAGAAGGCGTATAGAATTCGTGACAACTCAACATTAAAGGTCGGAACGACTTGAATCCATGTATAATCTTTCCGTTCCTCTAATAAGCGCTCCAACATTACCTTCAAGGCTTCAACCCGATCGAGAGGTACCAATGTTTCTTCGACCGATACGATGTTTTTGAGTTTAGTAGACATGAGAGAATGATGGCGAGTATTGTACCATTGCAAATACCATTCTCGCTTAAACATGTTGTATTCCAGCTTGTGGGGGAAACCGGACTGATTATTTTTAATTCCACCATGCTTAATATGGTAAGAAAGAAGGATTCCGTGGTCTTGCATGATTATTCGGCGAAGTGTGCGAAGCATAGGATGGTAGACCTGCCGTTCCTGACCTTTGGCTTTCTCAATAATGATCTCTTGCACTTCTGTTGAGGATTCCGCATCCAATAGGATGTTCAATTTACTTAAGGTAGTTGGAGTAAAGGCCTCGGTGGAAGCCGGGTGCACCAGCATCGTTTTCAGCCATGATCGTTCCTGGGAGGTCAGAGCCAATGAACCCATTTCGTCGAGGCGGGAAATGATTTGAAAGTTAAATATTTTCTCAAATGGATTCATAGTAGGTTTGTATCTCCTTCCATTCCGCTATAAATTGCTTACGAAGCCAAGCGGGTTCTAAGATCTCGCAACTCGAACCGAAGCTCCGTAACCAGGGCTTAATTTCATAAATTCCGTTCACCATGATCTCGTAAAGGAACGTAGAGTCGGAGTTTTCGGTAATCACTCCCCACTGTCCCTGCGCCTCAACGCGCTCCAAGATAAAATTAGCGCCAGATCGATTGGGGCTATAAAATCTAGCGACCACTTTAATAATACGCGTGGTATCCGTAACCCAACTGGTTTTCAACTGTTCTTCTACTTTGCTTAGTTTCTTGGCGAACTCATCTTCTTCCACAGCGTCGGCTTCCTCAATCTGAGTAAGTCCCTCCATACGAAATTTCATTATTCCCATACGTGAATGATGTCCAATTAAATACCATCGTCCGTATTGATGATCATAGACGACTCGAATGGGGAGAACCGTTTCTATAGCACCCTTTGTTTCCCGCTCAAAGAGGGGGTTTGTGTTCTGAGAAGCGTAGTTCTTACCCTTTTTAGGAGATAGATAAAGAAAATGGAGCATTTTTCGCTGCTGAATAGCGCCAAATATCGTATAGAGATGCGCCTCGTCAAGAATACGTGAATGGTAATTATATTTATAACGATGAGTTTCCACAGCTTCTGGATGAAAGCCTCGCTTTCGTAAGACCTTCTTTAAGGTGTCACGCAGCAGATAGCCTTGCACGGACGGAATCTGCGTATTGGCGATGACATCAACATAGTCGTAAAGATCCATGAGTTCATCGTCGGATAATTGGTCGATCAGGTCGTTAGCAGCCCTGTACCGGTATGGACGTCCTCCGTTTACGCGAAGAATAACGCCTACTTCCTCTAAGTATTTCAGATCTCCTCGGATGGTCTTTTCATCTGGCAGTGGACCATCGGTTGGCATTTGCTCACTGCAGACATCCTGTAAATCTTTAGCGGTAAGCTCCTTCGTCTGGAGTGCTGTTAATAGTAAAGAAAGTCGGATGCTTTCCGTTTCCTTAAGTGACTTTGCACGAAACAAGAAAAGGAGTAGCGGGTCGGCAGATTCATAGTAATTGTAGCGGAGCCACTCGGAAAGTTCAGTTCCTTGCTCTGCAGGAAGGCCTTGTTGCAGGATGCTCACCATTCCCTTGAGATTACGCAATGTTTTGTCATAGGTATGTACAGAAATGCCGAGACGATCGGCGAATTGTTGTCTGCTGTATGCGCCCCCAGCTAAAGCCAGCATGCGAAGAAATTGAATCTCCTTGTCGAAACTTTCCCGAGCCATTTGCATTCCTCCAGCATGTAGCGAATCCTTTACAAATTATAGTACTCATTATATCAAGCGGCCGAGTTGAAGAAAATGGAAGATTTTTTATTTGCCGCCATACTTCCACCCTGTTCGATAAGGTGAAGATGAGCGAAGATAGATTCATGAAGCCGAGTTCAATATGGATGAGGCAGTTGATCTGGAGGGATAACGATGGAACATATAAATAAGGTTATCCGTGAGCAGCTAGCGCTCATTGAACAAGAGGAGCAAGTCACAATATTGTATGCCTGTGAATCTGGCAGCCGAGCTTGGGGGTTCCCGTCGCAGGATAGCGATTACGATGTGCGATTTATATATCTTCAAAAACCGGAATGGTACTTATCCATTTTCGATAAGCGGGATGTCATTGAACGACCTATTAATGACAGGCTGGATATCAATGGCTGGGATTTGCGAAAAGCGTTAAATTTATTCCGCAAGTCCAATCCTCCGTTACTGGAGTGGCTGCAATCGCCCATTCAATATGAAGAGAAGTATACTGTGGCCGAGAAGCTTAGAGGAATTTCACCGTACACATTTTCACCCAAGTCTTGTATGTATCATTATTTGAATATGGCTAAAGGGAACTACCATGATTACTTGCAGGGCGAGCAGGTCAAGATCAAGAAGTACTTTTATGTGCTACGTCCTGTTCTAGCCTGCGAATGGATTAACCGGTATGAGGAGATGCCGCCGATGGCGTTCGATGTGCTGGTAGATCGGCTTATCCCCAAGGATGAGGAGTTATGGCAGGTGATACAGCAATTGCTGTTACGTAAAAAGGCTGGTGAGGAACTGGACTACGAGCCGCGACTAAGTGCGATTAACGATTATTTAGAGGAGCAGTTCCAAGTATTTGAGAAGGTAGCGGCGTCTTTGAATGCTAAGGAAGACTCACGAGATCAGCAGTTGGATGCTTTGTTTCGGCAAGCTTTACAGGAAGTATGGGGACCTTGACCTAATAGAAAGATTGATAGGAGGAAGATGGTAGTGGCTATTGTACAACTGAAATCTACGAATCCAAAATTCACTTTTTTAATTAAGAAAAATCCAGTGACAGGTATGCAGCTTCGTCCGGTTCGCCAAGGGTTGGCTTACGGCTGGTATTCGGATGACGCGACGTATAACATTTATTTTAAGGATGCAGATAACGAGATATCCTACAAGCAAAATGAAGGCGAGAGCTTTGAGTATTTGAATGTCTCGCGGTTTAACACACCTCAATTTCCGCTTAATGCGATCAATGAGTTCTTTTCTACACCCTTCAAGGCGCAGGATAACCGGGACGAGGAAGGGTATGAGCATTCCTTTTTCATCAACTTGGTGCATGTGGAGCGGGTACATTATATTGCATTTTTTGAAAAGCACTTGAAAGACTATACCTTTTCCTTGCAGCTTCAAGCCCATAAGAGCTACTCACTGACCATTACCACACATAAAAGCTTGTATCACCTCATACATGTTGTGAGTGTCTTGTCCTTGTTCTTGTCCATGTTTGGAGATGAGTATATAGATATTTCGGAAGCTATTTTGGATAAATATATTCGCAG
Source organism: Paenibacillus monticola (assembly GCF_009664975.1). Classification (GTDB taxonomy): domain Bacteria; phylum Bacillota; class Bacilli; order Paenibacillales; family Paenibacillaceae; genus Paenibacillus_AQ; species Paenibacillus_AQ monticola. Next base: position 116,547 of record NZ_WJXB01000015.1, on the reverse strand, counting down.
CCTTACTGTCATTGATGCACCATTTTATATACGCAGTTTATTTGCGAGGAATTTCCTGACTTCCAGAGAGCGGTTTAAGAAATATAAGGTTTACATTGAGCAAACGGATCGCTATTCCATCGGGCTGGAGTATGGAGGTACCGCAATGCAACGGCGTAGTTATATTTCGAGTGTTCTTCCGTTCAATAAGCCGATTCTGGACATTGGGTGCGGCGAAGGATTCTATGCCATTCCGTTTGCCGGAAAAATGGAGAGTACCTATTACGCCGTTGATGTGGTCGACGAGCTGTTAGAGGTCGTGAATCGGAAAGCGAGAGCTAAGGAAATTGAGAACCTTGTTACTTTCAGCTCTCTGGATCATTTTTTGGAGTCGTACAATGGGGAGCAGGTCGATGTGATTCTAACAGAAGTCATCGAGCATATGAGCGAGGGTGAAGCCGCAGAGCTTATCCATCAAGTATGCAGGGGTATCGATTACGACCAATTTATAGTAACGACGCCCAATGCTGATTTCAACCGGTATTATGAGCTGGAAGGTTTCCGGCATGAAGATCATAAATGGGAAATGGGACAGGAAGCGTTCCAGCAATGGTTTACGGACACGGTTCAAGGTTTAGCGGTTGAGGTTGAATATTTGATGGTTGGTGACCGGGTTGACGAGATGCGTACGACACAATGCGCTATTGTGCGAAGAAAGGGGGAGTAAGACGTGGAAATTCAAACCCGTGTACATACAATATTTCTGCTCGTAGGGGCGACGGAATGCGGAAAATCGACTTTTGCCCAAGAAGTGCTGATTCCGCAGCTTAAGTTAGAGGATATCTCCAGGGGCTTACGGACGAATGTTCAGTATTTGTCTTCTGACGGAATCCGGCAGGAGATATTAGGCTATGACTACGATAAGTATGATCAGGTTATGTTGGAGGCGAGTTCGCATACCTTTCAACTATTGTTTGAGAGGCTGAAGCTGGTCACATCTTTTCCCATTAATGCGGAGTTTGTGGTAATGGATACGATTGGACTGGCTGAGGATTACCGTAGTAAGGTTCGTGAAATTGCCCAAGAGAATAATTACAACTTAGAGGTTATTCTGTTCGATTACCGCAAACGGGAGGATTACTACGCCTCGGAACGCTCAAAAAAATTGATTTCGAGCCATCTAAATCGGCTGAGAAAGGACGTTTTGCCAGTTCTGTCACGGGAAGGTTACAACAAAATTCATAAGGTACGCGCCAAGGATTTTTACCTGACAGAGAAAGGGCAACCTAGTCCGGACTATCAGGTGAGGGTTCAGGATTGGGAGGATTATAGATCTACAGTACTTCCGCAAGGCCAAGAATTTATTGTGGTTGGCGATGTTCACGAGTGTGTTCAGGAGCTTCAGGGACTGCTGCGTAATTATGGATACCGGGTAGACGAAGGTAAGCTGACGCTTACGGATAAGCTCAGAGATACGAAAATCATTCTTGTAGGGGACTGGATTGATAAGGGGAAGCAAACACGGGAGACCATAGAGTTTCTATATGAAAACCGTGAGCATTTCCTGTTCGTTATGGGCAATCACGAGAACTTTGTCTACAAGTACGTAAAGGGTGAGATTCAAGGTACTGATCCGGAACTGCTGCGTACGTACTTTGATTCGACCCAAGTGCTCAAGGAGGATTCCGCGCTTTTTAATAAATTTTCAGTCTTGGTGGAGCTGTCTAAGCCATTTTACCGCTATATTGGTATGCAAGGACCTTCATTTTATGTAACGCACGCCCCATGCCGTAATAAATATATTGGCAAGCTGGATACGAATTCCCTACGTCACCAACGTAACTTTCGGATGGATCGTGAAGCCTCCTTTGAGGAACAGCTTGATTTTCTAAAGCAGGAGGCGGTGGGGAATCACCCTTTCCATCTGTTCGGGCATATTGCAGCCAAGCAGACTTTTCGGATAAAGAATAAAGTCCATCTCGATACGGGGTGTGCGCAGGGTAATGTGCTGAGTTCTGTGCGTATTTCGTTTAGACCTTTTTATAAAAATCAGAAGTCACATCTTACAGCATTGCAGGAAGAACTTCCGATCCTGTTCCGAGAAGAGAAAATAGTATCCTTACAGGATCTTGATAACGAGGCTGTACGCAGACTGCAATATTGCTCACAAAATCGAGTCAATTTCATCTCCGGGACGATGTCTCCGGCGGACAAGGATGAGGCTGCTGGAGAGCTCGAGTCTCTGAGAAAAGGTCTGCATTATTTTGCTGAACGCGGCGTATCAGAAGTAGTGCTGCAGCCCAAATACATGGGTTCACGCTGTAATGTGTATCTATATCGGAAGCTGGAGCAGTGTTATGCGGTTAGCCGTAATGGTTATAAGATTCAGGCTGTCGATTTGACTCCCGTCTACGAACAATTGCTTCACAGATTTGGGACCTACATGACTGAGCAAGGTGTAGCTGTGCTTATTCTGGATGGGGAGCTTCTGCCCTGGAAGGCGCTTGGAGACGGGCTAATTGAGCGTCAGTTCCGACCGATTGGCAAGGCGCTGGAGACTGAACTCGACTTCCTAAGACAAAATGGCTTCGAGGAGGCACTTGGTAAGCTAGTTCAGGAGTTTGAAGCAAGCGGTTTTGAACAGGATCAGCACCATCTGTCGAAAGAGGCGCTTAGCACCAACTATGGATCTCATGTGTATCAGAACTTTAAGTATGTCCGAGGGATAAGAGAGGCCTATGTGGACCTTAACCAGCGTGATGAAGCTTACCGTATATACAAGCAGCAATTAGAGTTGTATGCGGGTGATGCGGAATTGGCATACAAGCCATTTACAATTCTGAAAGAAGTGTTAGAGAATGGCGAAGAGCGTGTACCTGATGGCACAACCTCCGAACAGTACCGTTTCTTGAATGACGACGAATGTTTGGTTCTCGACTTGAGAGAAAGCGATGCCTACATTAGGGCTGAACAGTATTTTTCAAGGTTAACCGTAGAGAATCAAATGGAGGGCATTGTTATTAAGCCGGAGCAAGAACAGTGGGGTGTGGTGCCTTATCTGAAGGTTCGTAATCCCGGCTACCTGTCGATCATCTATGGGTATGACTATAAGTTTCCACACAAGTATGGAAAGCTGTTGAAGCAGAAGAATGTATCTTCCAAATTGCGTACTTCCGCAAATGAGCACCGGTTGGGTCGGCAAATGCTTGAAGTGAGGCTGAACGAGATTACACCTGAGAACGAAACTTACAAGCAAATAGCGGCAAACCAGCTGTTCGAAGTTGCTAAAGAGAAAGAGATCGATCCAAGATTATAGAGGGGATATAACGAATGGGAGCTTGCCACGGAATTTCGCTGGTCAAACTCCTATTTGTGCAGCGTATTAGGCCTCTAAATAGGAGGTAGAAAATATTGGTATAGTATAGTATTATCAAAATTGGTATAAATCAAAAAGATATAAGGGGAGCCGTTCATGAAAAAGGGGAAGAAAAGTTTAATTGTACTGTTACTATTGTTTTTGCTGTTTAACTCATTGGGGGTTATGGTTCCAGCAGCCCATGCGGATTCATCAACGGCGTCTCTAGAGCTCGCACTCCCGGCTAATTTGACAGACTGGCTGTTGGATGAAGATGCGGGTTATATCTATGCTATTTCTAGTACGGAAAATAATCTTTATTTTATCCGACTTAGTGATTTTAAGATCGAAAAAACGCTGAATGTGGGTTCCAACCCGTCTTATCTTGCGAGAGATGGGCAGTCATTGCAGATTGTGCTCTCTGGAGCGACTATGATCATGACAGTTAACCTCGCAACTCAACAAGTTTCGGACACGATAATAACAACAGGAGTACCTAATTCAGTAGCTGCTACGCCCAATTATCTTTTCTATGGGACTAGTGAAGGGGTCTATAAATATGACAAGGTTACTCGAACGAGCAGCTTCTTATTCAGAAACTTTTTATATAATGGCGTAGCTCTAGCCGTTGATGAGCCATCCAATACGCTTTATATTGGTGAATTGTCTTCTTATGCCGGAATAACGGCTATAAACGCTGAGACCGGAGTCATACTCAGTCAAGACATTGATGACGATATGGAGATTGGGGGCCCTTCTTTATCACTCGAACATATATTTATTGATGACCAATTCGTATATTTTGGAGGACACCAGTTTAATAAAGAGAACTTGGTGGAGACCACTGGCACCTACTCTAGAAATATTAACGATTATTCCTATCTCGAATCTGTAATATTGGATGTATCAGATTCCTATGTTCTTACCACGCAAGGGGTGTACGATAAAGATACTTATACCCCATTGGTTCGATTCCCTTCTAATAAAAGGTTTGCCTTACTCGATTCGAACGGTCATGCGTATCTGGCAGGTGAAGAGAACTGGTTCGATAATGCCAAAAGTATTACCCGCATCGATCTTACGATACCGCAGAAGACCACATCTCAATTCATCACGGATTCTTATTCGATCAGAAGCGATCAAACGATTACAGACTGGGCTACTACGGACAATTCCCCTTATATCTATGCCATTGTAGCAAGTACCAATGAACTTGTCGTTATTCATAAGGACGATATGAGTGTAGTGAAAAAGATGTTCATTGGTTCCAACCCAGGTGGAATAAAAATCTTCAATAACAAGGCTTATATCATCTTTAAGGGTGAGAACCACATCAATGTTCTGGATTTAAATGACGGAATTCCGTCAGAAGGAAGCACTGCTAAAATCACCACAAAGCACTACCCGTTGGATGTCTTTCCTGATAATAATAATCGAATTTTGTATAAAGGCGGGGTATTTAACAGTGGCATCAGCGTGACATCAGCTGTCTATACCTCTGTTACGGATACGGTTTATAATGAAAAAAGCTCGGGAATCTATAATTCTTACAGCTACACCTTGAACACGGATGAAGATATCCTCTATGGAGGAGATAGTTTCTCCCTGTATAAATATAACAGTCAAAATTTTAATGTGCTTGAAAGGAACAACTTGCAAGGCGGTTATTATAATTCCAAAATGTTTCTCGATGAGAACAACTTATACTACGGAAATCTAAGATATGATGCGAATCAAACGTCCTTACTCTACGGGACCTATCCGAAACAAATTATTTACGCGCGCGGTAGTCTTGTATTCAGTGATGATGCCGTCTACGACAGAGACAGTTTCACCAAAAAATATGATTTGTCAATGTTTATCCAACACGCTTATGTGGATGCAGACCAGACCATTTTCGTATCATCTAATAATCGATTATATAAATTTCAAAACCTTGAAGAGCTGAAGACAGTCATGAATGAGGCCCGCCTGCCTTCTAATGCTGTATTCGTGGATGAAAGTTTGACCCTCGGCAAGATTGATGGATATTTGTCCTTTGAACCGCCGGCTGACCAGGATGGGATATCGAGTTATGCCGCATATTATCTTGATCAGAATGGAAATAAGCTTCAGCAAATATATATTTATAAGAAGACAGAGTTATCAACCGATTCACTCTTTGTTTATGATATATCATACTCGACCCTGCCCGCAGGAGCTGTAAGTATTGGGCTGTATCCGATGATCCGTTATGACAATTATGGCAGTGAGGAAACGCTGGATATTCATATTTCGGTACCCATCTATGATGCGCCGAGTTATCTGCCTGTTGACGTAGCAGCTACAGATACGAATCCGGACATAAATACATTTTCGGGTACAGTGACATGGAAAGCAGGAACAGTTGAACTACCAGGTGTTCGTTATTCCTTATATCTCATTAGTGAAGAAGGTCCGCTTGGAGATGCGCTCGCCATTGTAAATGGTGGGCAAAAGAATTATTCTCTTACTATTTCCCAAAAGGCTGTGCCAGAGGAAGCCTTAGGATTCGGTGTGTTCATGGAAAATGATGATTTCATATCGCCATTCTATAGCAGGGCAATATTTGAAGATAAAGTGACGCCGGATATCCCGGTATCGTCCATTACTATACACAAATACCAGCTGCAAGCGGATAACATCGTAGTGAATAACCTGGTTGCTGGAGATATCATTCGTATCTACAACGAGCAACTAACCCGCTTGCTAGGTTACGGGATCGTTGATCCGAATAAGACTTCAATTACGATTACGATTACTAACATTGGAGATCCGGGAACCAAACTCCTTATCACCCGGCAAACAGCCAATAGAATTGAAAGTATGGGAACTTTAGTCGTTATTCCTTCTGTTACGAATGGCGACGGCGGAGGAACTGGCGGCGGTGGAGGAACTGGCGGCGGTGGAGGAACTGGCGACGGCACGGGTGCCGTCTCTACTGGTGATGCCAAGGTAGTAACCACAATCAAAGAAAACACAGATGGGACCCGTTCTTCTTTGACAGAAGTGGCAACTGCATTTATTTCAAAGGCAATAAATGATCCTGAGTTTAAGAGAAATCCGGTAATCCTTATCAAAGCGGATGAAAAAATGGCAGCTCAAAGCAGCCAATTCCAGATAGATTCAAGTTCATTGATAAGTATTAATAATAACTCGAAGGATGCTGTACTTATTCTGGAATCAACATCGGGCAAGCTTCAGCTTCCTGTGAATTCCTTGTCCTCGGCAGTTTCCGGGTACAGTGGTTTGGAGCAGAAGCTTATCATTACAATTTCCCAAGCAGCAAGCGACTACAAGGTCAGATTGACTGCTCAACTGAGCGGATCTACCAGTACTACGTTGGGTGGTCCTGTGGAGTATGAGGTTAAGTTGACTGGAAGCGGCCAGGATCGCATCCTTTCCAGTTTCTCTGATTATGTCGGTCATGTGATGACTTTCAACGTAACCCAAGAAGCAAACGCCGTCTATACAGGCTTAACCTTTGATCCGGTTACACAGACCTACGTTCCGGTTCCGACCACCTGGGAATGGAAGGATGGAATTCTGCAGGTGACAATGAAGCGTAAGGGGAATTCAGTATATACCGTTGTTCAAAATCATGCCCAATTTAATGATTTGAATAACAGCAACCCGTATAACGACAGTATCTTAGCCTTAGCGAACCGAAGTGTGATCAACGGTTATGCCGACGGAAGCTTCAAGCCGGAATCGGTTGTAACACGTGCTGAATTTGCAACCATGCTTAATCGTACTTTAGGTATTTTGCCAACGCTGCAGGCCTCAAAAAGCTTTAAGGATGTTAAGGATGGAGCTTGGTACGCATCGCAGGTAAATGCAGCCGTCGATGCTGGCCTGATTAACGGTTTTACGGACGGTACTTTCCGTCCAAATCAAGAAATTACACATCAAGAGATGATTGTTATGCTCGTCAACGCTCTGAAATATGGGGAACTAGATACAACTGTAAATAAAACTTCTTCGACAGTGTTACCCGAGAAGTTGCCAGATTGGGTGAAATCCTATTACGTTATTGCCTTGGATAATGAGATACTGCCGACAAACAGTCCATTCCATTTCCAGACGGGTAAGAAAACTGAGCGTCAAGAAAGTGCATTGCTATTGTACCAATTGATGAAGGTATTGAAGCTTACAAACATACAGTAAGCTGTCGGGAATTATGGACCTACAATGATCATATTAAAAAAACAGCAGCCATCAAACCGGCTGCTGTTTTCATTTTAACTATTCATTTACCTGTCTCCGGCATGGCCTTCTTTATTTTGTCACAGCCTCTACTTCCTTATCAAAGGCGTCCTTATACTGATTGAAAATTCCGGTATCAAAATTAGCGGTGGTATCGTTGGCTTTGGGAGGATTTTTCTGGATGAAATCGTATAGACGATCAATTTCTGTTGAAAGCTTCGTCCAGACTTTTTTAAGAGAGTCGTACTCTGAACCCAGGCCTGCCATGTAGCTGTCGTATTCCTTCTTTTTGTCCATTGTCTTAGCCAACTGTTCGACGGTAAAGTCGACATCCAGACTCTCTCCTGTGCTGCTGGTACCACTGCTAATATACCAACTGATGTCAACGAAGGCATCGTTCCACACATCGGAGATCACAAAATTTTGAATTTCACTTAACATATCACTTGGAGTCGGTGCGTCTACAGATAACGAAGCTTCCGGGATGGGTTCCTTGAAGGCACTTCTCGCCTCGCCAAACGATTCTTGGTCAGATGAATCTGTCGCCCATAGAACTTTCTTGTCACTGATGAGAACAATTAACTCGCTTTTGGGATTAGAAGCTTGCTCTCCTTGTATTAAGACAGCTTCAACTTTCAAATCATTCTCGTCTGAATAATCCACTGATTCGAGAACCTGAGGATTTTTGAGTTTGTGATTGTCCGGGGTTTCTATTGCTTGGGCCATCTGAAACACAGGTTGGGCATCCGGATAGACGTTTTGGGTAACAAAGTTCTTTTTGGCTTCCATGTCCGAGCCATTTACGAAGATATTGACGTAGTCGAGTGCTACAGCTTCTGTGGCAGACAGTTTTTTTGGTGCTGCTGTAGGCGCCTCTATAGGACTAGCAGATGCCTGTGATTCTGCCAGCGCAACTGCTGAAGAGGCATCAGGTTCTGACGCGTTTTTGTCCGAGCTGCAGCCCGTTAGTGCCGCGAAAGCAATGATCAAACTAATAACAATTCTTTTCTCCAATTTGTATTTCCCCTTGGTATTATAATTATTTCCATTTGTATGTAAGTACGTGATTAGATTATCGGGGTTTCAAACCTAATTTGAAAGGATATCATAGAGTGTTTTGATCTTGTTTATTATGATATATTTAATACTTAAGTTATAGCAGACCTGAAAAAGGAGTACTACATGACAACATTTGTCTATAAGCAGATTATTGATGACCTTAAAATGAAAATCTTTGCGGGAAAGTTTGCGGATATGAGATTGCCGGATGAACGTAGTCTTAGTGAAACTTACCAAGTTAGCCGTAGCTCAATTAAACGTGCGCTGACCAAAATGGAAAGTTCGGGCATCATCTTTAAGAAACGTGGCTCGGGGACATTTATCAATCCATTATATATAAAAAACGAATCCATCTTTAACTATGAAGGTTCTAATTTAGGTGTCACTGACAATTTCCAAATGAATGGTAAAAAGCCGAAAATCAAAGTATTACATTTTGAGGTCATTCGGCCAACAGAAGAATTGCAGCGGGACTTGTTCTTGGAACCCCATGATTTTGTATACAAAATCATTCGTTTGCGGCTGTTTGATGATGATCCCTTTATGATTGAAACTGGCTACATCCCGATTAAAATAGTTCAAAATTTAAATGAGACGATTATCGAAGGCTCCATTTTTCATTATTTGGAAGAATCGCGGAATCTGGCCGTTACCAAATCTTTTTTATCTATTTTTGCAGAGCCATCGGAGTCAAATGATCAAGAATTGTTACATTTACAAGAAAATGAACCCGTAGGCATCATGGAAGGTATTTTCTTTTTGGATAATGGCACTCCCTTTGAATTTTCTCATATGCGCTTCCACTACAAATATTTGAAATTCAACACCTTTGTATCGGTTCATTAACGCTAAGACTGGAGAAATTGTCCAGTCTTTTTTTATGCTTTTGAAGAATACTAATTCATAATATGGGCTAATTTTCACTCTTCAGCAACATGGGATATGATAACATATTTATCAATATCAGATTCATTTTATAAATTTTTACTACTGTTTTCATACTTTGTTCAAAATTTCACATGATTGGACCGTATCAATTGTTAAAAAGGTTGAATTAAATTTGCGCAGCGGTATGATGTTTATGAGGCTGAAAGTATTAATTAGAAAGTATTAATTAGAGAGTATAGAAAAAATCATTTAGGAGTGGATGAGATTGGGATTATCAACGATGAATGTGGATTACTCAACTAAAACTTACTTAGAAACGCTAGATGCCTATTGGCGTGCAACCAACTACCTATCCGTTGGCCAACTTTATTTGAAAGACAATCCTTTGTTAAGAGAACCCTTAAAAGATTCAGACGTAAAAGTTAAGCCTATTGGACACTGGGGCACCATTCCCGGTCAAAACTTTATTTATGCACATCTAAATCGTGTAATTAATAAATATGATTTGGATATGTTCTACGTTGAAGGCCCTGGTCATGGTGGTCAGGTCATGGTTTCTAATTCATATCTCGATGGAACGTACACTGAAATCTATCCGACAATTACACAGGATATCCCGGGTATGAAAAAATTGTTCAAACAATTTTCGTTTCCAGGGGGTATTGCTTCACATGCTGCTCCCGAAACACCTGGATCTATCCATGAAGGCGGCGAATTAGGGTATTCCCTTTCTCATAGCGTTGGAGCGATTTTAGATCATCCGAATTTGATTTCGGCTGTAGTTATTGGTGATGGAGAGGCTGAAACCGGACCTTTAGCTGCTTCGTGGTTCTCCAACAGATTTATCAATCCCATCACGGATGGTGCGGTATTGCCAATCCTGCATTTAAATGGATTCAAGATTAGTAACCCAACGATTCTGTCTCGTCAATCAAAAGAAGAATTAACGGCATACTTCACAGGCATGGGTTGGGAACCCTATTTTGTTGAAGGTGAAGATCCTAATCAAATGCATCCGGAAATGGCAAAAGTACTGGATACCATTATCGAAAAGATCGAAGCTATTCAAAAGAATGCACGTGAAAACAATGACACCACTCGTCCGGCATGGCCAGTGCTGATCTTCCGTTCACCTAAAGGCTGGACTGGTCCTAAGCAGTGGGATAATGTGCCAAATGAAAATTCATTCCGTGCCCATCAAGTGCCGATTCCGGTTGACCAAAAGAATATGAAACATGCACCCGCTTTATTAGAGTGGATGAATAGTTATAGACCTGAAGAATTATTCGATGCCAATGGTCGTCTAAAAGCTGAAATTGCTGAAATCCTGCCTACAGGTAATAAACGTATGGGGATGAACCCGGTTACGAATGCTGGCAACCTTATTAAAGACTTGCACTTACCGAATTTCCGTAACTATGCACTTGATAACTCCGTTCCAGGTAAAGTCATTGCTCAAGATATGGCTGTTTTAGGAAAATACTTAAGAGAAGTTATCCTTCTTAATGAAGATAACCGTAATTTCAGAATCTTCGGACCAGATGAAACCTTGTCTAACCGCTTAGGTCCTGTTTTTGAAGTCACCAAACGTCAGTGGCTGGATCAAATTAAGGAACCTAACGATGAATTTATGGCTCCTTATGGTCGGGTTATTGATTCGCAATTATCCGAACATCAAGCTGAAGGTTTATTGGAAGGATACGTATTAACAGGTCGTCATGGTTTCTTTGCAAGTTACGAAGCCTTCCTGCGTGTGGTTGACTCTATGATTACTCAACATTTCAAGTGGTTACGTAAAGCCACTGATCAAGTATGGCGTACAGATATCCCTTCATTAAATGTCGTAGCAACTTCAACGGTGTTCCAACAAGATCATAATGGGTATACACATCAAGATCCAGGTTTGCTCGGTCACTTGGCTGACAAGAAACCGGAATTTATCCGTGAATATTTACCGTCCGATGCCAATACCTTGCTAGCTGTATTTGACACCATCTTAAACGACCGTCAAAAAATCAACCTGATTGTTTCGTCTAAACACCCACGTCCACAATGGTTTAGTGCTGATGAAGCTAGAGAATTGGTAGATACAGGATTGAAGATCATTGACTGGGCAAGTACAGATCAAGATGGAGAACCTGATATCGTATTTGCTTCTTCGGGTACAGAACCAACCTTGGAAAGTTTAGCTGCGATCTCGATTCTGCATGAAAAGTTGCCTGAACTGAAGATTCGCTATATCAACGTGGTTGATCTATTGAAACTGAGAAGTCAAAAACTAGATCCGCGTGGTTTTTCTGACGCTGAGTTTGAGAAATATTTCACAAATGATAAACCCGTTATCTTCGCTTTTCATGGTTATGAAGGTCTAATCAAAGATTTGTTCTTTGACCGCCACAATCATAACTTGCATGTACATGGCTACCGTGAGAACGGTGACATCACAACGCCATTTGATATGCGTGTATTGAATCAGATGGACCGTTATGACTTAGTGAAGGAAGCTGTTTTAAGCTTGCCGGATGCTGACAAGTACACAGCTATCGTGGATGAAATGGATGCTATGGTTAAGAAACATAATGAATACATCCGTGAAGAAGGTTTGGATTTGCCAGAAGTAGAGAACTGGGTATGGAAAGGTTTGAAATAACTGTAGTTAAAAATGAAGCAGCAAAAAAGACGACGTTCATTCTTTCTCTCCGAATGAAATGTCGTCTTTCTTTGTTTCCTCTACTAATAAACTAAAAAGTTGAAATCGATATTCGAGGGTATAAATTAATAGTTGAAATGTATGCGCATTCCTACCTGTGCTATAATAGCATTTAATAGTTATTGAATTGGAGTGTTGCTGGGATGAGAGGATACAACATTTGGCGTCCGATAATGCTGATTCTGGTCGCATTGCTAACGAGAAGCTTGGTTACTAACCTTTGTGTTTTGTTTGGCATGGCGCCTGATTCGGCAAGCAGTGTTGCGATGTTTGCCATGATCATTGTCGCGTTTGTAATGTATAACCGCATGATGAAGCGCCGTCGTAAATAAATATTTAAACCCTTGCTCTCAGAGCGGGGATTTAGTGGAATTAGTGAAGAGGGTACCCCCTAAAGGGAATCCGTGGTCTAGAATTTCTCGAAAATTCGGCAAAAATCCACAACTGTAAACGTTGTGGATTTTGCTTTTTCGGAAGCAGTGCCTGTATATTAAACGTATAGCTATAATTCTTGAAAGAGTAATAGGTCTGGAAATGACAATCAGGAGGAAATAAATTGAGTACACAGAGTCTGGGAGTTCCATTAGAAGGATTTGCTGAATTTAGTCGAACAGTAGGCGCAGAAGGCGCGGTGTTGTTAAAGAATGAAGGACAGGTACTTCCGCTTCGAAACGAAGAGGGCGTTGCGATTTTTGGCAGAACTCAAGTGAATTACTATCGCAGTGGTACCGGTTCGGGCGGGAGTGTCCATGTATCTTATACGACCAACCTGCTAGACGGTCTTCGCAGTAAAAAGAACCTTGTAGTCAACGAAGAACTAGCAGCCGTCTACGAACAGTGGATTGAGCTCAATCCATTTGATAATGGCGGAGGCGGTTGGGCTGCAGAGCCATGGCATCAGAAGGAAATGTCTTTAAGCGACGAGCTGGTGTCGGAGGCCAGAAGCAAATCGGACAAAGCGATCATTGTGATCGGACGTACGGCAGGAGAAGATCAGGACAATGCGGATGAGCCGGGAAGCTACCAATTAATGGCGGAAGAAATAGCGATGCTGAAGCAGGTGACGGCCTATTTTGAACAAACCGTCGTTGTACTGAATGTATCGAATATTATTGATATGAGCTGGCTGAACGATAAAAGTTATGTGCACCCGATTTCTAGCGTGATCTATTCTTGGCAGGGGGGCATGGAGGGGGGCAATGCGATTGCCGACGTGCTGGCTGGAGAAGTGACACCAAGTGGCAAATTAACCGATACGATCGCTTATTCCATCAAAGATTATCCATCGACCCATAATTACGGCAATGAATTTAAAAACGTGTATGAGGAAGATATCTATGTGGGATATCGTTATTTCGAGACATTTTGCCCGGATAAGGTTCACTTTGAATTTGGTTACGGATTATCTTATACCTCCTTTAAAGTCGAGCCTGAGGCAGCTAAACTGACCACCAAAGCAGGAGAACTATACGCTCAAATCGACGTAACCGTAACTAATACGGGAACCACCTATGCAGGAAAAGAGGTCGTGCAGGTCTATTACGCAGCGCCGCAAGGAAAGCTGGGACAGCCGGCTAAAGCTCTGGCTACATTCGGGAAGACAAAACTCCTTCAGGCAGGTGAAGCGCAGCGTCTTACCGTAAGTTTCCCTATCCATTCTATGGCCTCTTACGATGACAGCGGTGTGACAGGCCATCCTTCCGCTTATGTGCTGGAAGAAGGGACTTACCGCTTTTTTGTGGGAACCAGTGTTAAGGCTCTGGCAGAAATAAGCTTCGAAGGAAAAAGTGGTTATGTCGTAGAAGCTCTTCAAGTCGTGGAGCAGCTGCAAGAGGCCATGGCGCCGACAGAAAGCTTTACGAGAATGAAGCCGGGCGTCCAGAAGGAAGACGGTTCGTACGAACTCATCGCTGAAGAAGTGGCGACGCGCAAAGTTTCTATGGCCGAACGGATTGAGAACAATCTACCGGAAACGCTTGAGCAGACGGGTAATCAGGGCTATTTGTTAAGAGATGTCCACGAAGGAAAGGTTGGTATGGAGGCCTTCATCGCCCAGCTTAGCGATCACGATCTGGCTACTATCGTTAGAGGAGAAGGCATGAGCAGTCCGCTTGTTACACCGGGTACGGCTTCAGCTTTCGGCGGAGTCAGCGATCAGCTGTTCAATTATGGTATCCCGGTGGCAGCTACAGCAGACGGCCCGTCCGGAATTCGGATGGATAGTGGGCAGAAAGCGACTCAGGTACCTATTGGTACCTTGCTTGCAGCAACTTGGAATGCGGAGCTGGTCGAAGAGCTGTATGTTATGGAAGGCCGGGAATTAGTCAGCAACAATGTGGACGCTTTGCTTGGACCTGGACTGAATATCCGGCGCAGCCCGCTTAATGGACGCAACTTTGAGTATTTTTCGGAAGATCCGTTAATCTCGGGGATATTTGCCGCAGCCTGCACACGAGGCATTATGAAGGGTGGCTCTAATGCCACGCTGAAGCATTTCGCCTGTAATAATCAGGAGAAATATCGCAGTAAGGTGGATGCTATCGTGTCCGAACGTGCCCTTCGGGAGATTTATCTTAAAGGTTTTGAAATTGCCGTGAAGCAGGGCGGCGCGAATTCGATCATGACTTCCTATAACCCGATCAACGGGCACTGGGCAGCTTCCAACTATGACATGAATACCACGATTCTTCGCGGAGAATGGGGCTTTAAAGGTATCGTAATGACGGATTGGTGGGCTATCATGAACGATGTTGTCCATGGAGGCTCCGCAGATCGGAAATATATGAACTGGATGGTCCGTGCCCAAAACGATCTGTACATGGTGGTCAGTAACTATGGGGCGGAAATCAATGCTTATGATGACAATACGCTGGAATCCTTGGAAAATGGTTCTCTAACCCGTGGAGAACTCCAGCGTTCCGCCATGAACATCTGCGAGTTCATCATGCACGCACCGGTATTCTCCAGAGAACAGAAAATTGAAGAAACGGTTGCTGCCTTCAAGGCCAATCCAAATCTTTCGCCGGAGCAAGTGCAGGAGCTATCTCACAATGCACAGGTTAAACCTGTTGCAGTCGGATCGATCTTTATGAAAGTGGAGCAGGCTGGTCAATACCGGATTATTGTCAACATTATGTCTCAGGAACCCGAACTGGCGCAAAGTGCTTGTAATGTGACCTTGAACGATCAATTGATGACGACCATACAGAGTAATGGGACAGAAGGCAAATGGATCAGACAGAAGCTTGTGAAAATCGAGCTGGAAGCAGGTCTATATGAATTGAAATTGGATTTCATCAAACCAGGCTTGCAGATCGACTGGATCGAATTCAAACAAGTGTAAATGTAGAATGAGTTTGGCTTCATGAGACACCCGAAAGGGTGTCTTTTTAGATTGAGCCGTGGAACTCTCCGTTTTCCAGCTGTTGCCGGCTTTCGCCCAACTTCACTTTGGTACTCGACACGGCAGTTCTGCTACCATTCATTTCGGGAAGATGCTTCCAGTAACGTTTGGGCATAAGCGAGGAACGCAGCCCGTCGTTGCGGCGCTCTTGGATGGCAATAGCGTCATAGAATCCCTCCCAGAGACTGCGATATTTACCTTCCGCCAAATCCGGCTCTGGCAGAGTCCATTCATCAAGTGGAATAATTGCTTGTTTACCGGGCTGGTGGATAAGCGCCATTCCGTGGGTTTTGTCGTAAATTAAGAAGCTCTCGCCACGGAACCGGTCGCAGAAATGATCCTGAATGACGGGAAGTACAAAGCTGCGGGGCTCAATGACCGCTGCCATGACCGGACCGTAAATGGAAAAGCGCACAAAACCCAGATAATGATGGCTTTCTCGCTTCAATTGCTGAACCGCCTTAAGTAAGGCGTTAACCGTATCGTCGGCAAGCATATCCATAATCTTGGCGCCATGCGTGAAGCCGAGCTGAAGAAAGTTTAGCAGCAGTAGTTCCTTGTCCGGCGTGCATGTCCAGAACCCTAGGCGGACCAGTTCCAGTGCCTCGGAGCAGATGCGGAATGGGATCGCCTTCAGTACTCGGTCCGCTTTGGTGCAATCGGTGTCAATCCATTTCGATTCCAGTAGCAAGCCTTGTCCATCCTCTTCAGAATGAATGGCAAGCGGTATTTCCTTCCATGTATAGCTCTCGAACACGCAGCATAGCAGGCCTTCAAAGCTCCCGTCGTAGGTATATGCCAATGCGACTGTGTTAAACATCAGGCCAACCTCCTTTCGTAAGCCCCGTTGTTTCTGCCTTCGGCAAGGCTGACAAATAGGTGTCGTCGAACAGGGAAAGCTGTTCATACTGCGGTTGAATCAAGGAAAGTTCCTGTCCGGACATGAGTGAACGCAGCAAGGTATGTTCTCCCACCTTTAGACCTTCTAGTGGTTTTCCTTTGCAGGTAATGAAGAATTGGGCGCGTTTGAGCACGACGCCGAGCTTCTTCAGAGCAGGGAAATCCAACGTTCCGGCCCGGCGTGCGGCCACAATCCGCTGTGCGCTCTTCACCCCTATGCCTGGCACACGCAGCAGCGTATTATACGGCACACGGTTGATATCAACCGGGAATTGCTCCCGGTGGTTCAAGGCCCAACTGCATTTCGGATCAAGGAGTGGATTAAAGTTGGGAGCCGCTTCATCCAACAATTCATTAGCCTGAAATCCATAGAAACGCAACAGCCAGTCGGCCTGATAGAGCCTGTGTTCCCGCAACAGCGGTGGTTTCGTATCCAGAGAGGGCAGCAGCGAATGCTCTACTACAGGAGTATAGGCGGAGAAAAAAACGCGCTTCAAGCCGTACTTCCGGTATAGTCCTTCCGTGAGTGTGAGAATCTTGTAGTCCGAATCGGGTGATGCGCCCACGATCATCTGCGTGCTTTGTCCGGCGGGAACGAAGCGGGGAGCATGATTGTATTTGACAATATCGGAGCTATTCTCGTTAATCTTCTCTTTAATAAGGGCCATCGGCTTCAGAATGGAGTCTTTGCTTTTATCAGGAGCCAGCAGTCCGAGGCTTTCCCTAGAAGGCAACTCGATATTGACACTCATGCGGTCAGCCAGCAGTCCGAGTCTGGATAACAGTACATCATCAGTGCCGGGAATTGCCTTGACATGGATATAACCTCTGAATTGGTGGACGTTTCTCAGTAGTTCAAGGGCAGAAATCATTTGCTCGGTCGTATAATCCGGATTGCGTATAACACCGGAGCTGAGAAACAGGCCTTCAATGTAATTGCGGCGGTAGAACTGAATGGTAAGGTCTGCTAACTCCTCCGGCGTAAACGTGGCCCGGCGCGTAGGGTTCGATTTGCGGTTGACGCAATAGGCGCAATCATATACACAGCGGTTAGTCATGAGCACCTTAAGCAGTGAAATGCAGCGTCCGTCTGCCGAGAAGCTGTGGCATATCCCCATGCTGACCGTATTGCCGATGCCTCCGGCCTGATTATTACGATTGGAACCGCTGGAGGTGCAAGCGACATCATATTTGGCCGAAGCGGTTAAAATTTGAAGTTTTTCCATAACATCCACAGCGATCTCTCCTTCATAGGAAAAAGTATATACCGAACATACGTTCTTGTCAAAGCCGACCATCCGGACCTTCCTGTCCTTTTCAGTTCATCCTTTGTAATGTTTCCACGTATCCTCCACATACAATAAAGCTATGGGCTAGGTTTATCTTTGCAATTGTGGTTGAGCAAAACTTAAGGAGGGTAACAGCATGGAAATATCGGTACGCCGAGGTGACTCGATATGGGCATACAGTCAGCTGTTTCAGATTCCGCTGCGGCTGCTGCTTGATTCCAATCGAAGCATCAATCCTCAAGCATTAATGCAGGGGCAGACGGTGGAAATACCGGGTTATGTGACAAGGGGATACCAGATCGTTCCCGGGGATACGATCTGGAGGATAGCTTCGACAGCCGGTGTACCGCAAGATAGCTTGCTGCTGCTTAATCCATCTATCCAAGTCAATTCTCTTCGTGTGGGTCAAATGATTGGTATCCCAGTTCGTGTGACTGAGCTAGTGGTCCAGACAGTAAGACCTTATGATTATGGTGACATGCTTGAGGATCTTAACCGCTTGGCAGAGATTTACCCATTTATCCGTCGCCAATCCATTGGCACTTCGGTCATGGGTAAGACAATTCCCGAAATTCGTATCGGTATCGGCCCGAAGCAGGTGCATACTAACGCTTCCTTCCATGCTAATGAATGGATTACAACACCGGTACTTATTCGTTTTCTTAATGAATACTTACTGGCATTGACGAATAACGGCAGCATTCGCGGGCTTGAGATGAATCCTCTATATGAGACGACCACGTTATCGCTTGTTCCGATGGTTAACCCTGACGGTGTCAATCTGGTTGTGGTCGGACTACCGGACGAAGAGCCTTATCGCAGCAATGTACTTGCCATAAATGTTGGAAGCAGTGATTTTAGCGGCTGGAAGGCTAACATTCGGGGTATCGATTTAAATAACCAGTTTCCGGCACTGTGGGAACGCGAAGCGGCAAGAGGGCCGCGCACGCCAGCCCCCCGTGATTATGCGGGGACGGAACCGCTTACGGAGCCGGAATCGCAAGCGATAGCCAATTTGACGAGAAACCAAAATTTTAATCGCGTATTAGCTTTTCACACACAGGGGAGAGTCATTTATTGGGGCTTTGAAGGGCTGGAGCCGTCTGAATCTGAAGTGATCGTCAATGAGTTTGCGAGAGTGAGTGGTTATCAGCCGATTAGGTATGCGGACAGTTCGGCCGGATTCAAGGATTGGTTCATTCAGGATTGGGGACGGCCAGGTTTTACGATTGAAGTTGGGCAAGGTAATAATCCAATTCCCTTATCGCAGCTTGAACAAATCTATCAAGAGAGTTTAGGCATACTTCTTGCTTCACTTTATATGTAAATTATGGAGTGAAGTAAAAGATACCTGCAGGACGTTATACCGTGTACGTGCCAACCATAGGCGGTGGGCCGGATGATTATTTCGACTCGGATGGGCATTGCCGAGTCCAATGAAAAAATCAAGTTTTTTGGAAAAGACAGGATTGAACGAAAGGTGCAGCTTAACGATATGGAAGGAAAATGCATTACAGAGGAAGAGAGTACGGTTGACGAACAGGCCTTTGAAGTGGCAGCGAAGTCGCTTGTCCCTCTGGAGTAGCTATACCACGGCAATCGTTTTCCCAATGAGAAGTACTGCAAAGTGGCGTAACTGAAGGATGTCATTAATGCGGCGTAATCGTAGTTTCTAGGATAGAGCAGCCCCAGCTTCATACTGCTCCCCTATTCCACCACATTTAGCATACCAACCAATCCCCCGAATAAAATAATGTATATTCAATTGTTTATACGTGTTTTGTGAACGAATGGAGGAGGTGGGAACATGCAAATTCATGTTGTACAGCCCGGTCAATCTCTATATGGCATTGCTACTACCTATGGGATACCTGCGAATGATATTACCGAAGCCAATCAACTGTCAGCACCGGGCATGCTAGTGGTGGGACAAACATTGGTTATTCCGATCATCGGGATGTATTATTGGGTTCGATCCGGGGACAGCCTGTATAGTATCGCTCAAAGGTGGGGTGTGAACGCGGGTACGCTGGCTGAAGCCAATGGATTATCCCTGAACCAACCGTTAACGGTTGGATTTCGTCTATATATTCCGCCTAAACCGAAACGGACTGCTGAAGTAAATGCCTATATAGAGCCTAGAGGGGATGAGGTCTCCCAAAGCTTAAAAAATGCCGCCGAAGAAGCTGCGCCGGAGCTTACCTATCTGGCCCCATTCAGCTTCCAGATCCAGCGGGACGGTTCCTTAAAAGCACCTCCATTGGATAATCTTGCTTCGATCACTGGGCAAAACCAGGTAACCCTGATGATGGTCGTGACTAACTTGGAGAATGCCCAGTTCAGCTCGGAGCTTGGAAGCATTATTTTGAATGATCAGGTTGTTCAGAACCGCTTGCTGGAGAATATCATTAGCCAGGCGAAGCAGTTGAACTTTCGGGACATTCATTTCGATATGGAATTCTTGAAGCCTGCAGACCGGGAAGCCTATAATACATTCCTGCGGAAAGCGGCCGACCGGATTCATCAGGAAGGGTTCTTGTTATCTACCGCGTTGGCCCCCAAGACAAGTGCCACGCAGGTTGGAGCCTGGTATGAGGCGCATGATTATAAAGTCCACGGTGAAGTTGCCGATTTTGTGATTATTATGACATATGAGTGGGGATACAGTGGAGGGCCACCGATGGCGGTTTCGCCGATTGGCCCTGTTCGCCAGGTATTGGAGTATGCCATCAGCGAAATTCCGGCGGCAAAAATCATGATGGGGCAGAACTTGTACGGCTATGACTGGACCCTGCCTTTTGTCGCAGGCGGAGCTTATGCCAGGGCGCTTAGTCCGCAAGCGGCGATTGATTTGGCGAGGAATCGAAATGCAGCAATCCAGTATGATTATAAGGACCAGGCACCACATTTTGATTACTGGGATGATGCAGGCAAGCAGCACAAGGTATGGTTTGAGGATGCCCGGTCCATCCAGGCCAAGTTCGATCTGATTAAGGAGCTGGGCTTGCGGGGAATCAGCTACTGGAAGCTGGGGCTTCCTTTTCCGCAGAATTGGCTGCTGATCCAGGTTAATTTTGATGTTGTTAAAAGATGATAATCCTCAACATGGCCGGGATATGTAACTATTCGTACTCTACACAATGCTTCCGAATCGAAAAAAATCCCTGGAACAGAATATACAAAGAGACCGCCCCTTATAAATGGGCGGTCTCTTTGTATAGTTCATGAATTGAAAAGGCTGTTACCCCTTTAGTCCGGTTGTGGATATGCCTTCCACAAAGTATTTCTGAGTGAAGAAGAACAACACAATACAAGGTACAATGCTGACAACCGACATCGCGAGTACCTGATTCCAGGATACCGCTGAGGATGTATCCAAGGACAGTCGGAGACCGAGCGATACGGTAAACTTCTTGACGCTGCTGATATAGATGATGGAGTTGAAGAAATCATTCCAGGTCCACATGAATTGGAAGAGGCCCACAGAGAAGATCGCCGGCTTGCATAAAGGGAGCAAGACCCGGGTCAGCACCGTAAACGAGTTGCAGCCTTCAATCGTGGCCGCTTCGTCCAAATCACGAGGTGAACCGCGAATGAACTGGATCATCATATAAACGAAGAATGCACCTGTTGCGAATGCGGCTGGTACGATAAAGGGCAGATACGTATCCAGCCAGCCCATCTTATTATACAAAATGTACCGTGGGATCATAACTGATGCATTAGGCAGCATCAGTGTGGCGATCATGATGGAGAACAGCATCGTTTTGAACGTGAAATCAAATCTGGCAAAGCCATAAGCTACAATAACACTGGAGATCACAGTGAATACAACGGTGGGAATAACCAGCTTCAAGGTATTGATAAAGAAATCCTGGAAACCGTATTGCCCCGTGCCTTGCCAGCCCAAACGATAGGAATCCCACACATAGGTACTTGGCAGCAGCTTGCTGGAGCCGAAGATATCGGCATTGGTTTTGAAGGATGACGCAAACAACCATATTAGCGGATAAATCATGATGAGGCCAACCAGGATCAAAAAAGCATAATTTAGTAGGGTTTTAGGTTTGCTGTTGAATTCTCTCATGATTTATCTCCTCCGTCCTCATAATAAACCCAACTGATGCCTCTCAAGCCACCGGGCAAAGTGAAGGATGAATATTCCTCTATTATTCACAATATGATTACACACTTTATCGAGCATCGATATATTAGGACACAGCTGCTGGAGAAGAAGTACCGGCTTCAGGTCATGGAACTGCTCGCGCTGCAATCCCAGATTAATCCTCATTTTCTCTATAATACGCTGCATTCTATATACTGGGAATCCGTAGCGTTAACCGGGAAGCCTAACAAAGTAAGCGAGATGGTTGAGGATATATCTGATATATTGTCCTACTCGTTTAGCAATCCTACAGAAACGGTAACCTGGGCAGCAGAAATTTCCAACACTCTCAGCTATGTCAATATTCAGAAGACGAGGTATAAGGATAAATTTGATTTTTTGAATACGATGAAGAAATCACTAAATTATATACGATAAAGCTGGTACTTCTGCCCTTAATAGAAAACAGTATCTACCACAGCATTAAGGAAAAAGAAGGTCATGGACTCATTAAAGTGAAGATCGTCCAGAAGAGGGAACGGCTGTCCATTATTGTTATTGACAATGGAAACGGTATTCTGCCGGAGAATCTGCATGAGATTGAACAGCGCCTGTTATCCGATGAAGAACGCACAGAGCACGTGGGGCTTTACAATACCCATAAAAGATTGAAGCTAACTTACGAAAAAGGCTATAGCTTGCGTATCAAGAGAAACCAGGCTTCGGCACGATGGTTGAGATCATTGTTCCTGTACTGGACAGCCTGTAAAGATCGACTATATCTGGAAAGTGTAAACGTACCTTCACTATTATTGACTGAAGCAACAGGAAGGGGCTGTCCCAAATCCATTGGCAGGCAAAGTTGGTCCATGGTATATTGAATGTACAAAGAAATCGCTCCTTTGAAATGGTTGCTGGTACTTCCATTTTACCAAAGGGCGATTTCTTTTTGTGATTTTAATGAAGATTTTGAGTGTGATTTTTCCGCTGAAACCAGCGGAGAGGACGGACTGATTGCGGAAAAGCGGTAGCGGTCGCCTTTGTGTCCGGATTTTCACCGCTAAGGGGAATTCAAAAAATCTGGACACAACAGCGATTGGAGCAACGGTCCGTTCGCGGAGCGTCCTCACAAGCATAACCGTTTATCCGACTCCAAAAACAGGGAGCGTCCCAAGCAGCCATTTCATGGCTTATGGGACACCCCCTTTTTTTTGAATTTTTTTGAATTTATAGATTGATTTCGATAGATAAAACCACGCTTATGTTAGCTGAGTGTGGTTTTATCTAACTTGCAACTCTATTACTTAATTAAAATTTGATATTTTTCCCACGTTTGTGTGATATAATGTGACGGCACTATTAAAAACGGGGAGGATTTATACTTTATGGGATGGAAGACAAGATGGAATAAACCGATCGCTTCGTTGCTAGTTACGGCTGTGCTCTCTGCTCAGGTACTGGGTGGAGTGGTTCTAGGTACAGTTGGGGGTGCGGAAACTGCCGATGCTGCCGCGCCGACTACCGCTAAGCTCAGAGTAATGAGCACTACAGATGTGCACACAAATGTTTTGGGTTGGGATTATTTTAAGAATGCGGCTTCGGCGACCGTAGGACTCGACAAAACGGCTACGTTAGTTACTTATGCGAAGACTGAAGTGCTCAACACGCTCCTGCTTGACAATGGGGATTTAATTCAAGGCACTCCGCTCGGGACTTATGTCGCAAAAAAATCGGATTTAATGGATTCAACATCCAAGCTTCATCCAATGATTGCGGCCATGAATGTTATGGGTTACGACGCAGCTACTTATGGAAATCATGAATTTAATTATGGCTTGGAATTTTTGAATCGTACGGTTAAAGGGAATGTTAACAACCCGTTGGAAACCGATGCGAACTTCCCATATGTGAACGCAAATATATATATCGATGATAAGGATGGCAATCCTGATAATGATATCAATGCTTTTAAGCCTTATGTGATCCTTGATAAGACGGTAGAGGATAATAAAGGGCAGGTAAATCATATTAAAGTCGGTCTGCTCGGCCTTGTAACCCCTCAGATTATGGAGTGGGACAAGGTTAATCTGGAAGGTAAGGTGATTACCAAGGATATTGCTGAAACTGCAGCGAAATTCATTCCTGCTATGAAAAGTGAGGGTGCAGATATCATCGTGGTCATGGCTCATACGGGCTTTGATGTGAATGCGGTGCAGGGAGATGGTTCTGAGAATGACATCAACGCGCTAAGTAAGGTTGAGGGTATCGATGCGATCACGTTCTCGCATACACACAAGGTGTTCCCGACAGGGAGTAATGCCACACTAGATGCTTCCTTTAAAGATTCTTCCACAACCTTGCCGTATAATAACAGTCAATCAGTTGTTGACAATGTATATGGGCACATTAATGGTACTCCGGCTGTACAAGCTGGGTATGGTGGTGGATATTTGGGTCTGATTGACCTTGAATTGGTTCAGGATAACGGTAAGTGGATGGTGGATAAAGCGAAATCTACCGCCTCAACCCGTTCCATTGCCGGTGCGGTTGCTGATCCGGCTGTAGATGCTGTTGTAGCAGCAGATCATCAGGCTACCGTTGACTACACGGGTCAGCAGCTGGGAGTTACTACGGCACCGATGAACAGCTATTTCGCTCTGGTACAGGACGATCCTACAGTACAGATCGTTACGAATGCACAGAAGTGGTATGTGCAGAATTATATTAATACCAATCTTCCACAGTATAAGGATACGCCGATCCTCAGTGTGGGCGCGCCTTTCAAAGCTGGACGTAACGGCCCTTCCGAGTATACGAGTATTGAGAAAGGACCTCTGACCATTAGGAGCGCAAGTGATCTGTATCTCTACGACAATACGCTGAAGGCGATCAAGGTTAAGGGTTCTGTCGTTAAGGAATGGGTGGAGATGAGTGCGGGTGCATTTAATACTATAGATGAAAATAGCGCCGCACCGCAAAGCCTGCTGAATTCGGCGTTTGCAGTATATAACTTTGATGTCATAGATGGTATTAGATACACTATTGACGTGACGAAGGCTGCGAAATATAATCCGAACGGTACGCTTAATGATGCTTCATCGAGTCGTGTGAAGCAAATAACCTACAACGGTAAGCCATTGGATCCAGACCAGGACTTCATCGTTGTGACTAACAACTACCGCGCTAGTGGCGGGGGGAACTTCCCAGGCGTGAAGGGGTCTGAGATGATAGTGGATTCACAGGATGAGAACCGCCAGGTGCTGATGGATTACATCAGTGAAGTCGGTACCATTGATCCATCAGCGGATGGCAACTGGTCCCTGGCCCCTATTCTGAGTAATGTCAATCTTACCTTTACCTCTTCACCCGATGCAGCCAAAGTGCTGCCAGCAAATATGAGCGATACCGGTGAGAAAGATATTAAGGGTTTCGGTATTTATAATTTGAAACTGCCAGTGGAGGTCCATCTGATCGGAATCAATGATTTCCATGGCCAACTAGACACCGTGTCTACAGTTAGTAATAAGCCTGCAGGCACAGCGGCGATTCTAGCAACTTATTTGAAAGAAACTCGTGCCAAATACGATAATTCCCTGCTCTTCCATAATGGAGATTCCGTAGGCGCATCGGCTCCTGTATCATCGCTTGAGCGTGATGAGCCTACTATCGAGTGGATGAATATGATGGGATTTGATGTGGGTTCCTTGGGGAACCATGAGTTTGACCAAGGTGTCTCAGCGCTGATGACACAGCTTGATGGCGGTGTTGATCCGAAGGACGGCAATGTCACTCACGTAGGGACTAACTTTGATTACGTCAATGCTAATGCGATTAGCATTGCGACTGGCCAACCCATCATTGCTCCTTATGTAATTAAAGAAGTGGGTGGCGTGAGTATCGGCTTTATAGGTCTCGTAACCAAGAGTACTCCGAGCAAGGTATCTCCTGCCGGTACGGCAGGCGTGCGATTCCTGACCGCTGAGGAGGAAGTCATAGCAGTTGAGAAATATGCCAAGGAACTTCAGGATAAGGGAGTAGAGACGATTATCGTTCTGGCCCATGATCCAGCTTCAACCAAAGCCGATGTTACAACAGGAGAAGCGGCGGATCTGGCCAATGCGCTTCCAGCGAACTCTCCGGTGGATGTTATTGTTGCCGGTGATAACCACGCGTTGGCCAACGGTGTTGTGAATGGCAAGTTGATTGTGCAGGCATATTCCTACGGTACTGCGTTTGAGGACATCAAGCTGCTGATTGATCCTGTAACGGGTGACGTTAAGAGCAAGTCAGCTGTCGTTACAACTACCTTCCAGGAAGGGGTAACACCTGATGTGGATACCGTCGCTCTGGTTAACAAATATCTTGAAAAGCACCCAGAGCTGACCAATCCTGTAGGCACGACAGACGGCACCATTACTCGTACAGACACGTACATCAAAGAGTCGGCTCTTGGCAATCTGATTGCCGATGCTATGCTTAGCGCAGATTTCGGTGATGGTAAAGGTGCTGCCGATTTCGCGTTCATGAATCCAGGCGGCATCCGTGCGGATCTTCCGAAAGGTAACGTTACGTTTGGCGATCTAGCCAAAATTCAACCGTTCGGCAACACTCTGGTAAAACTGACCTTAACCGGAGCGCAGATCAAAACCCTTCTTCAGCAGCAATGGAATGTTACGTCCAGCGGAACTGCAGATACCAAAACACTGCAAATCTCCGGCTTGAAATATACCGCTAATATGTATCTTCCGGTTGCTGGACGTCTCGCCAGTCTCACATTGGCTGACGGAACACCGATTAACCCAAGCCAGAATTATACGGCTGTTGTCAACAACTTCATGGCCGCAGGCGGAGATAACTACAAAGTCTTGACCGAAGCCAGTGCTTCCTTAGCTGGGCCCATCGATCTGGATGTATTCTACGCTTATATTGTGAAAAAGTTTAACTACGGAGCGATTACTGCGGGAATCGAAGGGCGTATCAACAATAATCTGACGGAACAACCGACTTCGACACCTTCAGGAAATCCAGAAGGCATTGTGACTCCAACACCGACGCCGACAGCTAGTGCGACTATAGCGCCGAGTGCTACACCTGCACCATCGGCTACACCAGTCCCTACTGGAAATCCGGTTCCGAGCTTCAATGATCTGGGTAAGGTAGCTTGGGCAAAAGAGGCTATCGATTCTCTGACGGCCAAAGGTATCATTAAAGGGTTTAACGGTAATGACTTTGCACCCCTTAAAAACGTAACTCGTGCAGAATTCGTGACCATGCTGGTCCGTGCCATGAATCTGACCGATTCCGGCGCAGCAAGCGCGTTTAGTGACGTTAAATCAAACGTCTGGTATACGGATTCTATAGCTATTGCCGTTAAGGCTGGTTTTGTAAAAGGCTCCGGGAACGGCAAGTTTGAACCGGGGCGTGAAATTACCCGAGAAGAGATGGCTATTATGGTTGCGAACGCTCTGAAAGGACAACTGCAGCCGATTGACAATAGTGCTGCGCTGATCAAGTTTGCAGACAAATCTAAGATCGCCCCCTACGCAATGGAAGCTGTTGCGCAGTTGACTAATTTGGGAATTATTAGCGGAGTAGAGGCCGCGAAATTTGCTCCAAAGGACATAGCGAATCGTGCTCAGGCGGCGGTCATTATCTACCGTACGCTGCAACAAGTGTCTTAATTCTTTAGATATTCCTATGGTGCTTTGCTTTCATCTTCGGATGAGCGCGGAGCACCTTTTTTTATTCCCGAGTATTAAAAAATATCTGCAGCTACATGAATTCATAAATTTAACAATAATGTATATGGTATAATATTTACAAATTAAAACAGTAATGAGAGAGAGGTCAACTGAATAAATTCGGAAAATGGTTTTACTAAATTATAATAGGGAGTGACCAAATCTATTGTTTACGAATCGGATATTAAAAAATATTTGCTTAACGGTGATGTTGTTTATCCTCTTACCCTTTGCTCACATTTACGCTAGTACAGACCAAGTGACTGATATTAAGGGACATTGGGCTGAAACAGATATACAGGACTGGCTTGATAAAGGCTTGATAACGGGATATCCAGATCATACATTCCGACCTGAACACGTTATATCCAGAGGTGAATTCGTAGCACTTGTAAACAGGGTATTTAAGTATTCTGATAAAAGTTCAATTAGCTTTAAAGATTTAAAACAAACAAACTGGGCATACATAGAAGTGCAAAAGGCTATCGCACAAGGATATATTAGTGGTTTTAACGATAATACCTTCCGCCCCGATAAACAAATAACAAGACAAGAAACAGCAGTCATTCTGTCGAAGATATTAAAGTTGAAGAATGTTACAGATTTAATTTCTGTAAAAGATTCGAGTCTCATTCCTTCTTGGAGTAAGTCGGCAATCAACAATCTTCTGGATAAAGGTATTATGAGTAGTAATCCGGATGGAACGTTTCAACCTCAACGCGAAATGACTCGTGCAGAGTCCGTAGTGGTGATTAAGAAAGCGCTAGCTGCAAGCACGGTCGTTTACGATAAAGCCGGTGTCTTTGGTGAGACTGCTATAAATACTGTGCATAGTGATGTGATTATTCAATCCTCTAATGTCACTCTTAAGAACATGCATATTTTAGGAGAACTGATTATTTCTAAAGAGATTGGCGATGGTGATGCTTATCTTGATCAGGTTCAAGTAGATGGCGTGACTCGTATTGAAGGTGGCGGCACGAATAGTATTCATATCAAAGATAGCCAGTTAGGAACGGTATCTGTAAATAGATTAGACAATGCGGTCAGAATCGTGGCAGAGGGCACAACAAATATACAAGACACGCAAATTTTGTCCAGTGCCATCATCGAAGAGAATAATATTTCCGGACAGGGGTTTGTAGATTTATCAGTACTTCCCGAAACAAAAGAAACAACAGCGAGAAATATATCAATTGCAGGCAACTTTAATAATATAAACGTAAATGCTAGTGTCAATGAATTTACTGTTCGTTCAGGAACAATAAATAGCTTATTCATTAAAGAAAATGTAGTGATTCCGAGCATTATCCTAAATAAAGATGTAATCATCCAGAAGCTTGAACTAAAGAGTAAGTCGACTATTTCAGGCGAAGGTAAGATTAATGGAATTATATTGTCAGACGATGCAAAGGATTCCGCAGTATCAGACATAAAAACGTCAACTACTCCTATAGCTGGTGGGGGGGGCGGATCAGGTGGTGGCGGTGGCGGTGGCGGCAGTCCAGATCCTAGTGCCGGTACTGGTAATCCAGGGTCTGAAAGTCCGGATTTAGCGGTCACTAGCATAGTGGCGGCTAACGGAACTATTGAAGTCTTGTTCAATAAGAGTTTATCAGATATCCCGGCAGCTTCAGATTTCAAAGTGTTAGAAAAGGTTGATAATGGATATTTTCAGAACGTGGATGTCACTCTGGTTAGCTTGTCGGCAAACAAGACAACGGTGAAATTAACTTTTCCATCCATCGGTAGCAGTGAGAAAGATCAGTTAGTTGTATATTCCGTATCTTACAAAAATGCAAATGTGGTATTATCTGAAGCGATTATAGTACCTAAATCTAGTCTCGTCGTAACAGGTTCATTATTTCATCTGGATTATAACGAGACAATACCAGTTCCTATTTATAACATGACTGTTTATTTAACGGGAGTTCATGCATCAACATGGACGTACACTAGCACAACAAACCAAAGTGGCAACTTTAAATTCAATAATGTTGTTCCAGGTACTTATATTATTGATATTTTCATTGGTATGACAAGATATTATACGGATGAATTCACGATTGAAGCAGGAAAAGACCTGTCTCTCCCGGATATTATTATTAAAGAAAAAGCCCCTGTGTCAAAGGTTGATAAAGAAATCTACACAGATATTGCATATCTTAACGGCAGTGTTATGAATTTAAAAGAGTCTTTCTCGGTTAAAGTGGAATTGGGGGATGGAACGGTACTGAATAGTTTGCAAGGTAAATTTAATATGTTCTTTAGCTTTAATCTGTTTGATTATAATCCCGGCTTGGTACTAAAAGACAATGACAAAGTGTATGTTACTATGTATGCGGACAGCGGGTGGACAAGTGAACGGTTTGAAGTCAACGTGGTGGAGCGGCCGAAGACCAACTCTCCAGTTGTAACTAGTGTCGTATATGACGACAGTAAGTATATTAGGGGAACGATAGAGGACAGTTCCTATCAACTAACGGTAACAAAAATGGATGGAACTTTGATAGGCCAATCCTATAATAATATAGGCAGCAATTTTTCGATTTATTTATATGATAACCACCCGCTAAGTGTCGGTGAGAAACTAGTAGTCTATGCGCAGGCCGATCGGAAGAGGAAAAGTGACTCTGTATATGTTACAGTAGTGGCTCCTAATGTACAGACAGCTTCACCAACTATAGAGGGAATACTCTATGAAGATGACTGGTATATTACGGGTAAAGCAGAAGGGGATTCCAAGGTTATCGTTA
Organism: Paenibacillus monticola; assembly: GCF_009664975.1. Taxonomy (GTDB): domain Bacteria; phylum Bacillota; class Bacilli; order Paenibacillales; family Paenibacillaceae; genus Paenibacillus_AQ; species Paenibacillus_AQ monticola. The sequence continues at coordinate 86,138 of NZ_WJXB01000015.1, read as the reverse complement.
AACGATCCGATGGAACGGTCATAGGCGAAGGGAAAGCCGGTGCGCAAGAATATGGAGGTAAATTCGACCTTCAACTATCATCACGTCCCATCGCTGGAGAGACTTTATATCTATCCGCTAAAGGATACGAGAGGATCATTAGTAAACCCACGGCAGTGGTTGTAGCGAATAGGCCTATTACACCGTCTCCTACGATCGTTGGGGATGTTTACAGTGACTACACTTATATTCAAGCGACTATCCCTCCTCTCCCCTCTGTTCAGTTATATTTGAAAGATATGAACGGTGTAGTTATAGCAGAAGGTTATGCATTTAATGAAGTTGTTACTTTCCATTATCTGGAGCTTGTGCCTAACGGGCAATACCAATTGACTGCGATTGCTCCAGGGTTGAAGGAAAGTGTACCGTTTCTTTTCACAGCAAAAGTTCCAACCGTGATCACTTCAGTACCAACGGTTACTACACCGATATATACGGATGAAGATTATCAATTTTCTGGAATGACAGAACCTTATGCAACGGTTTACTTATACAATGAAGATGGTACGCTTATTTATGGCAATCAAGCCAATGAGTTGGGGATTTTCACTCTTCCGATGCCCTCTTATCCTCGTCCAGTTGTGTTACCTGGGACAAAACTGATGATTAAAGCCGACGCACTAGGCAAATTATTAAGTGATGCTCTTGTAATTACAGCAACGGCACCCATAGAGAAGTCCAGTCAGCCTGTGCTCAATAATGATCAGGTCTATGGATACACGGACGGATTAAGTGGTACAGCCGCTAAGAGCACAGTAATTAAAGTGTTCCATGAAGATGGCCGACAAATTTTTACAGGTGTATATTCAGACATGAATACTGGACAATGGTCAATAGGCTTGTGGTCTACAATTCTACGAGGCGGAGATCGAATTTATATCATTACTGATGAGGTAGGGAAGCTGCCGAGTGATCCTCTGTACATTACTATACAACCGGCTCCCAAAGCAGTTGCGCCAGTAGTTACAAGTACCGTTAGTACAGAATCCAAGCAAATTAAGGGGACTTACGGCGGAGCAATTAATGGTATTCCTACGACCATTTGTCTAGTGAATGAGAACAATCAAGTGATTGAATCGGTTTTTGTTATGAGTGATGGTTCCTTCTCACTTGATATAGGATCTAATCCCTTAATCACCGGTCAAATTATTCAGATTATTGCGAAAGAAGGCCAAAAGGAAGCAAGTGATCCAGTAGTTATTACTGTGAACTAATATCTACCTTCATTCAAAGCTTTATAAGCTAAAAAACTAGTCAGTCTCCGATTTAATGGAGGCTGGCTAGTTTCGTTTTTGATCAAAGCAGCGTGTTATCCCATTAATCCCTTCAGCCCACCCAGAAAAGGTCGAATGGACTTGATCATACCGTAGCCCATTCTCATCACTGGCATAGCTTTCTGTATCATTCCGAAGAAGCGGAAGGGGCCAAATCCTGCACCTCCAGCAGCTCCAGCCCCGGAACCTCCAAAAAGAGATCCGAGTAACGGCATAAATCCGGAGACGTCAGCTTTCTGCAAGCGAACGGAGGAACTCTTTTTAGTGTTCTTGCCCATTTTTGGTCTTGGTCTGGAGAGGATCAAAGCGTTTTTTTCAAATCCGCTTATATAGCCTACATACGAACGTCCATCGTGCAGCGTGATGCAGACTGGCTTGCCGTGCAGTTGTTTTGCCCGCTTACGGATTTTTGTTGAATTTGCCATTCGTACCTCACCTCGTTGTTTATTTACTTTATATTACTCAGATCATCACGTCCTGCTTGTGCTTTAGCATATCTATCTTTTACGATCATAATGCCAAAGCCCATATTGTCCTTTCGAAGGAATCGTGCTATATTCAGTTTTGTATGTTATTATATTCACCTTAATACTTTGCGGTCGTGGCGGAATTGGCAGACGCGCACGGTTCAGGTCCGTGTGGTAGCAATATCGTGGAGGTTCGAGTCCTCTCGACCGCATACGCAATTTGATATTTGCAAGGTAAGCTCTTCTGTCGCTCTTTAGCCCGAAGGGTCTTTTTCTGTTTATATGGCTATTCTTTCATGCATCAAAATCCAATGTAGAAGAAGTGAATATAGATGGAGCCTGTTATTGCAAAAGTGAAGCCTAGCAGCCGTTTTCTGAATAAACATTTCTCTGGGGAATCTATGGACTACCGTGAGATTGTTGCGCTTTTTATCCCGATTTTGGTCGACCAGGCCTTTATAGTGGGACTGAATCTTGTGAATACGGCTATGATCAGCTCGTCCGGCGTGGCGGCGATCAGTGCAGTGAATATGATTGATTCGCTTAATATTTTTATGATTAGTATATTTGTCGCGGTGGCAACGGGGGGGACAGTGGTTGTAGCCCAGTATAAGGGCAGCGGCAATGATCTTATGGTATCCAATGCAACTGCCGGGGCAGTGTCTTCCGTATCTTTGATCGCTTTGGCCATCGGTTTGATAGGGATATTATTTCATAATCCACTGCTGAGTCTGCTGTTCGGAGCCGCTTCACCGGAGGTTATGGACAATGCTCGGACGTATCTGATTGGGAGCTCAGTTTCCTATCTGGGGATTGCCGTGGTTCAGGCGGTATGCGGTGCTCTGCGTGGGATTGGCAGAACCCGAGCGTCGCTTATGCTGTCACTGATTATGAATTTGGCCTATGTCGTGTTGAATATCGTGTTTATTACACTGCTGCATATGGGTGTGCTGGGCATGACTATCTCGATAAATGTGGCCCGGTATTTGGGTGCAATATGCGCTCTGTATTACTTGTTCCGTCTAGACGCCAGCTTGCATATCCGCCTTCGCGATCTATTTATGATTAAAATAGCGATGCTCAAAAAAATAATGTTTATCGGTGTGCCCTTTGCTGCGGAGCAGGTTTTCTTCAATGGGGGTAAAATTCTGACCCAAATTTTCATTGTCAGTCTCGGTACATATGCAATTGCCGCCAATGCGATTGCTTCAACTTTTGCCGGACTCATGCAGGTCCCTGCCGGTGCGCTCTCGTTGACGCTGATTACGGTTGTTGGTCAATGTATGGGAAGGCGGAATATCAAGGATGCGCGGAAGTTCGTTAAGTCGTTTCTGCTGCTGTCCTCGGCTTCGTTCGTGCTGATGACGTTGCTGATTATGCCCTTGTTTCATCCCATTCTTTCGTTGTTTCATCCGCCTGCGGAGATTGTGGGTGAGATCTTCACGATTGTACTCATCAATGCGCTTTCCCAAATCCCGCTTTGGTCCCTCAGTTTCATTATGCCTTCAGGACTCAGGGCGGCTGGGGATTCCAAGTTCACTTCGATGGTCTCCATGTTGTCCATGTGGCTCTTCCGCGTAGTGCTCGGATATGTATTGGGTATTGTTCTGGATATGGGCCTCCTGGGAGTGTGGCTGGCGATGAACTGTGAATGGGGCATTAGGGGAGCAATCTTCTTCAAACGTTTCCTGGGCGAGAAATGGTATCAGCATCGTCTGATTTAAATATTACGACAAAGTCAAACATAAAGAAGTGAAGGTATGCTAGAGCCAAATTTAAATATTAAACAGAGCCAACGTTTTCTTGAAAAATATTTTTCTGGAGAATCCATTGATTATCACCAGATTATCGCGCTGTTTATACCTCTTTTAATTGATCAAGCGTTTCTGGTGGGCTTAAATCTCGTGAATACGGCTATGATTAGCTCATCCGGAGTAGCGGCTATCAGCGCGGTGAATATGATAGACTCGCTGAATATTTTTCTCATAAGTGTGTTTATTGCCGTGTCGACAGGTGGAACAGTTGTTGTAGCTCAGTACAAAGGCAGTGGCAACAATCCCATGGTATCCAAAGCCACCGCAGGTACCGTATCCTCGGTTTCGCTGCTGGCCATTTGCATCGGTGTATTCGGGATTGTGTTTCATAATTCGTTATTAAATCTGTTGTTTGGAGCGGCTTCTCCGGATGTCATGGTTCATGCCCGAACGTATCTGATCGGGAGCTGCTTGTCCTATCTGGGTATAGCTGTCGTAGAGGCGGTATGTGGTGCCCTGCGTGGAATCGGGAGAATGAAAGCATCGCTGATGCTGTCTCTGATTATGAATCTGACTTATGTGCTGTTAAACGTCATCTTTATTAATGTTTTGCATATGAGTGTGCTGGGTATGGCAATTTCTGCAAATGTCTCCAGATATTTGGCTGCGGGCTGCGCGATCTTTTATCTGCTGCGGCTGGACAACAATCTGCAAGTAAGGCTCCGAGATATGCTGGTGCTGAACTGGTCCATGCTCAAAAGAATAATGTTTATCGGCTTACCGTTTGCGGCTGAGCAAATGTTCTTTAATGGTGGCAAAATCCTAACCCAAATCTTCATTGTTAGCTTAGGTACTTATGCTATTGCAACTAATGCGATTCTCTCTTCCTTGGCTGGGGTGATGCAAATTCCCGCCAATGCGCTGTCTTTGACAGTGATCACGGTTGTGGGTCAATGTATGGGACAAAGAAATGTTAAGGATGCCCGGAAATTCACCAAATCCTTTCTCGTGTTGGCTTCAGCTTCTTTTGTCTTTATGGGCCTACTCGTTTTGCCTTTTTTCTATCCGCTCGTGTCGTTGTTTCATCCACCGGATGACATTGTGGGAGATATCTTCCTAATCCTGCTCATCAATACGTTAGCTCAAATCCCACTGTGGGCCGTAAGCTTCATTACACCCTCGGCGCTTAGAGCGGCGGGAGATGCCAAGTTTACGTCGATCGTGTCCATGCTGTCTATGTGGCTGTTTCGCGTAGTGCTGGGGTATATTCTGGGGATTGTCCTTAACATGGGCATCTTGGGTGTCTGGTTAGCGATGAATTGCGAATGGGGAATCAGGGGCGCTATTTTCCTCCGTCGTTTCTGGGGGGAAAAGTGGGTTCAGCACAAGGTTATTTAAACTTGTTGAATTGACCATCCTTCTTATATAAACAGGTCAGCCAGAATTTCTGGCTGGCCTGTTTTTTTGGCGCGCCTTTGGTTAAGGATATCTAAAACACAGCAATCACTATGTGATATGACACGTCATGTAATGATATAATATTTTAAAAAAATAAATATATGTTGAAATATTATATCAAAACCACTACAATACGAGTATAGAGAATTTATTACAACAAAGGAGTTTTTCAATATGTTAGAGAACCTGACGACCGAAAGAAGAAATCAACGCACGATGCATTTGGATCAGATGAGTGTTACGGAGCTGCTTACCGTGATGAATGAAGAGGATGCCAAAGTAGCTGGGGCGGTTAAAGAACAAATCCCTAATATTGCGCAAGCGGTTACGGCCATTACGGAGTCACTGCGCCAGGGAGGACGTCTTATTTATATGGGAGCCGGTACGAGTGGGCGGATTGGACTGCTGGATGCGGTTGAATGTCCTCCTACTTTTGGAACCTCTCCGGAGATGGTTGTGGGCCTGATTGCTGGCGGGAGCAATGCTTTTATCAAAGCGGTGGAAGGTGCAGAGGATCGGGAAGAACTGGGAGTTGCCGATTTACAGAGCATTAATCTTACGGCGAAAGATGCTGTTGTTGGAATTGCTGCCAGCGGAAGAACACCGTATGTGATCGGGGGTCTTGGCTATGCAAGAAGCTTGGGAGCGGTGACGATCAGCATCAGCTGCAACAAAGATGCGGAAATCAGCCACAAGGCGGACATCAGCATTGAAATTGAAAATGGGCCTGAAGTGCTGACCGGATCCACCCGATTGAAGGCGGGTACCTCACAGAAACTGGTGTGTAACATGCTGTCCACAGCGGCGATGATTGGACTCGGCAAGGTCTATGGAAATTTAATGGTTGATGTTCAGCTCTCGAATGAGAAATTGGTCGAACGGGCCAAGCGGATTATTATGGAAGCGACTTCTTGTGACCTCTCAACGGCAGAGACAACCCTAGAATTGGCGGGGCGCAAGCCAAAGCTGGCTATTCTGATGATTCTGACAGGCTGTACGTATACGGAAGCCCAAGAGAAATTGGAGCTAAGCAAAGGCTTTATCGGGCCGGCAGTACAACAAGCGTAAGTAATTCCAAAACGTGAGCACAGGAGGCTAAGATGATGAACAAATATGAAGTAATGGCCCAAGAGATCCTGAATTCTATTGGTGGGACCGGGAATGTTGGAGAATTCACGAATTGCATGACTAGACTGCGTGTCTCGATTAAAGACCATGGCCAGATTGATGAGGTTGGTTTGAAGAAGGTAGAGGGAGTACTCGGCGTAGTAGATGACGAGACCTATCAAATCATTCTCGGGCCGGGTGTCGTTAGCAAGGTGGCAGAAGAATTCGGGAAGCTGATCCAAAGAGGGTCTGTGAATGATTCGGGCGAAGGGACGAAGATTCAGGAAAGTACTGATATCAAGTCTGAATTGAAAAAGAAAAATAACACGCCATTTAAAAACTTTTTGCGTAAAATTGGTAATATCTTTATCCCGCTGATTCCGGCCCTTGTCGGTGCAGGGATTATTAATGGGATTGCCGGACTGCTGAACAATCTGATTACATCGGGGAATGCCGCGGATTGGGTGGTTACCCTGCAGCCTATCCTTGGGGTTATCGGCTCCGCCTTTTTCGGTTATCTAACGATTTTTGCCGGTATTAATGCGGCCAAGGAATTTGGTGGAACACCATCGCTCGGCGGAGCGGTCGCTGCGATCATTGTTGCCCCGGCGGTGGCTAATATTTCTTATATCTATCCTTTCTTCGGTGAGATTAAACTGAACGCAGGACAGGGCGGGATTATTGGCGCGATTCTGGCGGCAGGACTGCTGTCGGTTCTGGAGAAATACCTTCGTAAACGGGTTCCGGCTGCTATTGATATTATTGTTACACCGACACTTTCGCTCCTTGTCGTGGGTCTATTGACGGTATTCTTCTTAATGCCGGTAAGCGGCATCATATCTCAAGGAATCGGTGACGTTACCATCTGGCTGTTAGCACATGGTGGTCCTTTGGCAGGGTTCGTGCTTGCCTCATTATTCCTGCCGCTGGTCATGTTCGGCCTACATCAGGCGCTCATTCCTATTCACGCAGAATTAATCACCCAGGTCGGATATACGGCGCTGCTTCCCATTCTGGCGATGGCGGGAGCAGGTCAGGTTGGGTCGGCTATTGCCATCTATGTTAAGCTGAATCATAATTCAAGATTGCGTAATATGATTAAGGGAGCGCTGCCGGTTGGGTTTCTTGGGATTGGTGAGCCACTGATTTACGGAGTAAGCTTGCCTCTCGGACGACCGTTTATCACGGCCTGCCTTGGCGGTGGCTTTGGTGGAGCCTTATTGGGTCTGTTCGCCATGACGGAGCGGTTTGTCGGAACTGTGGCGATAGGCCCATCGGGACTAGTCTTGATTCCTCTTCTTAAGGGTCCAATGGGTTTTGGGGCTACGGTGCTAGTGTACTTGTCAGGATTAGTGATCTCTTATATCGCCGGATTTGTGCTAACCTACTTCTTCGGTTTTACAAAACAGATGCTTGTGGAGCATAATAAAGAAGAATAATAACTGCTACGGATTAGGTAGGTTCCTGTAACACACCGCCTAATCTTATCTGTCAGAACGGGCGGGGATTAACCGCCCGTTTTTGCATGGAGAAGGGGGATTGAAATGACGGGAAGCATCGTGGTGCAAATGAAGAGTATGCTGACACAGCTGCCGGAATCGGAGCGCAAGGCAGCCAGCTATATGTTGGACGAGCCTGAGGAAGTCTCCAAGCTGAGCATTCATGCGCTCGCCGAGAAGGCGGGGACGAGTGCAGCTGCGATTACCCGGCTGTGCCGTTCGCTTGGATTGACGGGGTTCCCGGATTTAAAGGTCCGCCTCTCTGTCGATAATGCCAAACCGCAAATGCCAGGTTATTACGATATCGAGCCGGAAGAAACAGTGCCTAATGTCATTCGCAAAACGGTCTCGAACAGCCTGCAGGCGATTCAAGATACCATGCTGCATGTACAGCCAGAGATGATCGAGCAAGTGGTGCGGAGCTTTGACGAAGCCTCGGTGATTTATATGTATGGTGTCGGAGCTTCGGCAATCGTGGCCGCCGATGCTGCTCAGAAGTGGCTGCGTCTCGGTAAACAGGCATTCGCCTTGCAGGACGAGCATGTCATCGCTGCGGCGCTGGCAAGTGCTCCGCCTCAGGCGCTATTTATGGGTGTCTCTTACAGCGGGAACACCAGAGAGGTAGTTCAGCTGTTTCGAGTGGCGAAGCAATATGGAGTCCGGTCCATTGGTCTATCCCGATTTGGCAGCCACAAGATATCTGAATTGGCGGATATGATGCTGTATACACCGCTGGCACCGGAAGCTACGCTGCGAAGTGGAGCAACCAGTTCTCGGTTGGCTCAGCTGGTGGTGATTGATATCTTATTCTTTGCTTATGCTTCTACCCAATATGAGGAAACCATTGCCAAGCTGGGACGGACTCATCAGGCGATTTCATTTCTGAAATAAGCCTGCAGTTGATTTCGCGGCTACTCAAGAATCTATAATATTCAAAAAGAGGCTGTCCCATAAGCCATGAAATGGCTGCTTGGGGCAGCTCTTTTTTTGGAGTCAGATAGACGGTTGCGCTTGTGAGGACGCTCCGCGAACGGACCGTTGTTCCAATCGCTGTGGTCTCCAGATTTTTTTCATTCCCCTTAGCGGTGAAAATCCGGAGACCAAGGCGAACGCTATCGCTTTTCCACAATCGTTCCGTCCGCTCCGCTGTTTAAGCGGGAATCGTATCTACAATCCTTCTAAAAATCATAAAAAAAGAAACCTTTCTTTGGTAAAATGGAAGTGCGACCAACCATTTTAAATCAAGGAGAGGTTTCTTTTGTACATTCAATATACCATGGACCCACTTTGCTTGCCAATGGATTTAGAGGACGACATTCCAGAAAATCATCTCGTTCGTGTCGTCAATACCGCCGTTAACCGGCTGGACGACGCCATCTTTGACGCTGCCTATCCCGGTGGTGGCCGCGACAGCTACCACCCCAAAATGCTCACCAAAATCATCATCTACGCCTACACACAGCGCATCTACTCCTCTCGACAAATCGCCAAAGCGGTACGCGAAAACATTCCCTTCATGTGGCTGGCCGGACGGCAACGTCCAGACTTCCGCACGATCAACCGTTTTCGTTCCCAGCGGATGAAAGACGTCCTTCAAACCGTATTTACCACCGTACTCGAATTTCTGGCTGACGAAAAATATATCTCTTTGGATCATTACTTTATCGACGGGACTAAGATTGAGGCCAACGCCAATCGCTACACCTTTGTTTGGGGCAAAGCGGTCAGTAAGCATAAAGTGAAATTGCAAGAACAGGTACATGCCCTGTTCGCGAACATCGAAGCAGCAGAGGACCAAGAAGAACATGAGTGCCTCGGAAGAGACCTCCCTGAACTCGGGGAGTCTTCCGAGCTGAGCAGTGAGAAACTCGAACAAGTGACACAGAAGCTTGAAGCCCAGTTATTAGAGAAACCCAAAGACAAGCTCCTGAAGAAAGTCGTTCGGAAGCTTCGCAAGGATTTGCTGCCCAGGCTGTTGAAGTACGAACAGTACCAAGTACTGCTCGGTGACCGGAACAGCTTCAGCAAGACAGACCCAGATGCAGGCTATGGGAGTGAAGAAAACTACGCCTATCTGGAAAAGAAAGAGATTCAGGCGGTAGTGAAATACGGCAGCTATCACAAAGAAAAGAGTAAAGCTTGGAAAGAGAATGTCGGAATGATTGAGAACTGGACGTACACCGAAACCGAGGATACATGGATGTGCCCAGCCGGACAAACGCTGCATTTCCGCAAAGAAAGCAAGGAAATCGTAGAGAGTGGATATGAAATTCGAAAACGTCATTACCGCAGCGAAAGTTGCGAAGGTTGTCCACTGAGGGAAGTGTGTACAAAAGCGGCAGGGAATCGGGAAGTGGTCGTTAGTTTGGAACAACTGCGATACCAGAAACAGGCTCGGGAAATTCTACGAAGTGAGGAAGGTCCCGCCTTGACCGTGCGTAGAATGACGGAACCGGAGAGTGTGTTTGGACAACTGAAGAGCAACTGGGGCTTCCGGCGATTTCTGCTTCGCGGCATGGAGAAAGTGACGCCCCAGGTCGGGTGGCTTTCGCTTGCTCACAATCTGCTGAAGCAAGCAACCAATGACCAAAAACGCAAAGCAGCGATTCCCCAATAACAGGTGAATCGCTGCTTTGCTTGCTTTTTATGGTTTTAAGAATGAAGAGAACGGTCTCCTGTCATAGAAAATCTACTTATGGGACAGCTCCTTTTTATTTCATGCTATCATCAATAATTAAACGCTAGCCACTTGCCCGAAAAAATTCGGCAAATACTCTTTATTGGCTTCCAGCATCTCATCCAGCATAAGAATTGCTACCTCGACGGACGGGACGAGTGGATGATGGGCCAAGGCTTGGATGGCCAGACTGCGGTCGCCGGTTACAGCGGCGTCAATTGCCAGTTGTTCGTAAGTTTTGACGGCATGGATGAGTCCCTTAGCCATAGGCGGGATCTTCGTCAACGGCAGGGCCAAGGGCCCGGTCTTGGTGACCACACAGTTGACTTCAATGCTTGCATCGTCAGGCAGAAAGTCCAAGATGCCGCGGTTGGCGACATTGAGGGTCTGGATATCGTTCGTGCCGTTGTAAAGTGATCTCATCAGATTAACTGCGGCCTCGGAGTAAAAGGCACCACCGCGCTGCTCCAACTGCTGCGGTTTGTCCTTCAAATCAGGATCACTGTAGAGCTCGAACAGCTCTTCTTCCACGCGTTTGACGACCTCGGCCCGGTTCTCGCCTTGTTTGAAGGCTTCCAGCTGCTCTGCGAGCATGGCATCGGTCATATAGAAATATTTCAAATAGTAGGAAGGCAGGGCATGAAGAGACTGCAGAAATTCGGGGTTCCACTCCCGAGCGGGAACGTTCTTGGCACTATAGCTGGTGGTATCCGCCAGCATGTCATCCAGCTTGTCTTCACCTTCAACATCAATGCGTGTGATCCAGTGCAGATGATTAAGGCCAACAAATTCAGCATATACGCGGTCGGGTGCGACGTTGTATTTGGCCGATACCTGCTTGATTAGACCGATAGGAGCATTGCACAGACCGATGCTCTTTACGGTGGAATATCTCAGAACTGCTTCGGTGACCATGCCTGCCGGATTGGTGAAGTTGAGCAGCCAAGCATTGGGGGCCAGCTCCTCGATATCGCGGCAGATACCTAAGATTACGGGAATCGTGCGCAGTGCCTTCATCATCCCACCAGGACCGGTGGTTTCTTGGCCGATAACACCATATTTGAGCGGGATAGACTCGTCACGGGCACGAGCATCCAGCATCCCTACACGGATCTGTGTACTGACGAAGTCCGCACCAGCAATGGCTTGGCGGCGGTCGGTCGTCAGATGAATTTCAATCGGCAGTCCCGATTTCTCCACCATGCGTTTAGCGAGATTACCTACAATATTCAGCTTGCGTTGTCCTGGTTCAATATCGACAAGCCAGAGCTCCCGAACTGGGAGCTCCTTATAGTGCAGAATGAAGCCCTCTACCAATTCCGGTGTATAGGAAGAGCCTCCGCCGATGACGGCAATCTTAAGTCCTTGTTTAGTTGTCAAGATCAATCACTCCTGTCTTAATCATTGGTTTAATAGCTGCGAAATCCTGATAAACCCGCATTTTCTCATATACTTCTTCACTAATACTTATCCCACCATACTCCATGGCAGACCATACAGCACCGACTACCGGCTCTGTGGTTAAGGTAACAACCGTTGCCTGAGGGGCGGCGGCAAGTACAGCCTGCTCGATCAGTGGGCGAATCCAGCCACGGTCGCCTCGGGTTAGCAGGCTTCCGGCCAGAACTACGTCGAAGATTTCCTTCTCCATGCCTAGTTTGTGTATAACAGCCGTTGCCGACTTGCTCAGCTCCACACCTTGTCGCTGCAGAATCTCCAGGGCTACGGCATCACCTTCGGCGGCCGCTTCGAACAGTAAGCGGGCAGCATCTACGGGCACTTGTTTGCCATGATCGAGAAAATCGTTGAACAATACATCAACCCGCGTATAACCAAGTAGTTTCAGCAGCAGTCCGGTCAGTAGGGTGGGCTGCTCCCGTCCATCCCAGGCGCGGATGACCGAGCGGAAGACTTCAATGTTAAGGGAGCCGCCCCCGCCGAAATCGCCGTACATATAATCAAAACCACCGCATTGATAATGCTGTCCCTGTGGATTCCGACCGGCTGCATTTGTGCCTGTGCCGCAGATGAGAGCGATACCATAGGAACGGTTCGTACCGGCCCGCAGACCGATGATGGTGTCACAGTTAATGGTGTATTGGGTAAACCCGATCTTGCGTATCATCGGATGGAGAATGTTATAATCCGCTTCACGGTCGGCACCCGCAAGTCCTAGGTAGGCATGCTGGATGTCCTCCAATTGGAGTCCGGCTTCAGCTAAGGCCTCGAACGTAGCCTCCTGAATACTGTGTGCGGCTTCAGCACCACCCGTCTGGTGGTTGCCGTTGCCGCTCCTGCCTGTGCCAAGCACATTGCCGTATTCATCGCTCAGCAGAGCGTAGGTTTTGGTTCCTCCCCCATCGATCCCCAAGTAGTAAGTCAATGGTCGTCACTCCTAATGTATATAATATGAAAAAGGTAATAGCTCTACTTGGTAGAGGTAGATTCACGTACGATAAGTTCCGGGTCAATCCGTGTGCTGGACCCGCGCTTCATCTTGCCCGAGATGCGGCTAAGCAGCATATTCGTGGCTGCGAGCGCGATCTTGTCGGCAGGCTGGCGCAGAGTGGTCAGATGCGGATGAAGCTGTGAAGCAATATAGTAATCATCGTAGCCGACGACGGCTACTTGTTCCGGCACGTGAATGCCTTCCTCCATCAAAGCGTTAATAACGCCCAAGGCAATGTTGTCATCACCGGCAAATACCGCGGTCGGCAGTGTTCCCTGCTTCAGCCAGCGTTTGCAGGTGCTGTAGCCCATTCCGATGTCAAACTCACCGTGCACAATTTCAAACGGGATCAGCTCCTTTTCCTGAAGCGCTTGTAAGAATCCGCTGCGCCGCTCCCGCGTACTCCGGAACATTTCCTGTCCGCATAGATGGGCGATGGAGGTGTGTCCCTGCTCCAATAGATGGCTGGCCGCCGTGTACCCACCTTTGAAATTGTCTATCGTGACCGAGAAGGTATCATTCTCAGGCTTCTGGTTATCAATCAGTACGTAGGGGATACCCCGCCGTTTTAATTCCACAATATAATTGTCTTCTTCCATTGGGGAGAGCAGGATCAAGCCGTCCACGCGATCCTCTTGAATAAGGTAGTGGTTGTCATCGGAACCGATGCCTGTGGATATGGATATAGCTAGAAAATATCCGTGCAAGGCCAGCACCTCATTCAGCTCTTTAACCACCGCATCAAAAAAGGAATCCTGCAGTGTCGTGACAATCAGACCGATGATGCCGGTCTTGCCGCTGGCCAGGCTGCGGGCAGCTGCATTCGGGCGATAATCCAGTTCCTTCATCGCATCGAGAACCTTCTGCCTGTTCTTCTCTCTTACCGAGGGAGCTCCGTTTAGCACCCGAGATACGGTAACGACGGACATTCCAGATCTTTTGGCTACATCAAAAATACTCACTTTCATCGCTAGTGCTCCTTGCGGCAGATTTTCCGAACTTCTATTCTACCTTTAGTATACAGGGTTGGCCGAGGGTCCGCTAAACGTATGATTTCAAGCAGGTAATACCGTCCCCTAAGGGACGGTATGCGATCCAACAACCTCTGTGTATATTATCGTTTGATGATCTCGGTTACTTTCTTCTGAATTACTGGCATGACCTCTTCCAGCGTCTTATGTCCGGTCTCGACGGGTTGCATCTCATTAATGAACATGTCATTAATTTGCGAGTAGTTGGTGATCAAATGGTTGTAGGATTCATAGCCGTATTTGATAGCACCTTCGTACACTTTTTTCACATCTGCCGGATCAATGCCCTCAAAGTGTTTGTAGTAGACTTCCGCCGCTTCGGTGTTGACCGGAGGGTTGCCGCCGCTCAGTTCAATGGATTTCTCCTGGACATCAGTCGTTAACAGGTATTTGATCCATTCAAAAGCTTCCTTCGGATGCTTGGAGTCCTTCAGAATAAGCAGCGGATCGACGTACAGCGTACTGCGCACCTGATCATTGCCACCCCAGGGCACTGCGGCTACGCCGATTTTGAACGGAAAATCATTGGCGCCAGCCAGGTTCCAGGAGCCACCAATGGACATGCCGATTTTGCCAGCGACAAAAGGATCGCCATTCTGACCCGCTACACTCTTGCTCCATTCAGAGTTCGGAGACACCTTATCCTTGAAGATAAGATCAAACAATTTCTGGTAAGCGGCTATGACTTCGGGAGAGTCAAAATGGGTCTCGGAGGGCACACCGCCGTTAGTCCACGTATCCTCGGAGTAAGGCTCAGCTCCAAAATACAACGGCCGCATATCGCGTTCTGCCCAAGTGAAATCGACACCGTATTGTGTTTTGGCGATATTATCGGAGACTACGGTCATTTTCTTGGCTTCTTCGACCATTGCAGCAAATGTCCAATTCTTATCCTCATAATCGCTTGGCGGGTAGGACAATTGTGCCGCATCGAACATATCTTTGTTATACAGCATCAGGGTAACGTACATATTAACTGGAATGCCGTAGGTACGATCCTTTACGGTATAGATCTTCATCAGGTCATCAGGAATGTTATAGTCCGACGATTTGAAGCCTTCTTCCTTAATCAGATCGGTCATATCAAACAGCATATCTTTATTGTAGTATTCAGCAAATCCGCCGTAGCCATAATGGCTGGTCACATCCGGTGATTTGCCTCCGGCGATCAGGGTCTGCAGCTTGCTGTCAAACTGCTCGTACGGGGCTTTTTCCACTTTGACCTTAATGTTCGGGTGCTCTTTCTCAAATTCCGGGATCAGCTTCTCGATAAATGTGCGGTCTTCGGAGTCAATGGTGTAATGGGTGATCGTTACCTGC
Source organism: Paenibacillus monticola (assembly GCF_009664975.1). Classification (GTDB taxonomy): domain Bacteria; phylum Bacillota; class Bacilli; order Paenibacillales; family Paenibacillaceae; genus Paenibacillus_AQ; species Paenibacillus_AQ monticola. The sequence goes on along the minus strand of NZ_WJXB01000015.1, from coordinate 71,063 downwards.
TCGCTGTTGCTGCCTGAATTAGCAGTTCCACCGTTCGCTTCACCTGCAATATTTCCCACCGATTTCCCGCCGCTGCAGCCTGACAAGGTCGTAACAATAAGAGTGGTCGCTGCGATTAGAGTTACCAGAGTCTTTCTATTCTTGTTCATCCGCTCATTCCTCCATGATTTCAAGTGTATTCGGCCGCTAGACGTAAGCGGTGGTTCATTACTTGATGCCTGTGAGCACAATACCTTCTACGAACTGCTTCTGAGCGACAGCGAACAGGGTGACGATCGGAACCATAGCCAAGACGGATGCGACCATCAGCAGATGCCAAGGCGGAATGCGAAACCGCGAGGAGGTAAGGGACGCCATGCCAACCGGAAGTGTAAACTTCTCAGATGAGCTTAAGTAAAGCACGGGGGTCAGCAGATCATTCCAGCTGTATATAAAAGCAAAGATAGCGACAGTTGCGAGTGCCGGTCCGGAGAGTGGGAGGGCAATCGTGCGCCACATTCGCAGCTCACCGCAGCCGTCAATCCGACCGGCATCAAACAGTTCATCAGGCAAGGTGGTGAAGAATTGGCGCAGCAGAAAGATGTTATACGCTGATCCGAAGAACGCGGGCACGACTAGGGGCAGGAAGGTGTCAATCCAGTTCATTTTGGAAAAGAGTACAAACTGCGGAATCATAATCGCCGGATAGGGCAGCATCATGGTGCTCAGCAGCAGGATGAACCAGAATTGATTGCCTTTGCCCCTATATCTGGCGAAGCCGTAAGCGACTAACGCCGAGGACAATAACGTGCCGAAGACGCTCAAACCAGCGATGATCAGACTATTCATGTACATGGTGCCAAACTGCAGCGTGTCAAAAATGTCCTTGTAGTTGCTCCACTGCCAGCTCTCTGGCAAAAAAGTTGGAGGGAATTTCAGCATCTCGCGCTTCGATTTCAGGGAGGTGGAGACCATGAAGAACAAAGGCAGCAGCATCAGGAATGTTGTAACAACTAAAGTAATGAAGCTGAACACCTTAACCGGTTCGACTTTAGGTCGAGGTCTAGAAACCGAAGGACGAGAGCTGGTGGCTTTGAGAATACTCATTTGTGGCCTCCTCCTTCGTAGTGAACATAACGTTTCGATAGCTTCATAATGATGGCCGTGAACAACATGACGACGACTAGCAGCACCCAGGCTAGGGCTGACGAATAACCTGCGCGGTATTCCTTGAAGGCGCTAGTGTACAGGTTGTAAACATAGAACCAGGTGGAGTAATTCGGTCCGCCCTGGGTCATGACAAACGCTTGGGTAAAGACCTGAAAGGAATCGATTAGGCCCATAATCAGCTGGAAGAGCAGCACGGGCGAAATTATCGGTAGTGTAATGTTCAGGAAAATCCGGAAGCGACCTGCCCCGTCGAGGTTAGCCGCTTCGATCAGACTGGCTGGAACGCTTTGCAGACCTGCAAGAAAAAGAATCATGCCTGAGCCTGCTGTCCAGAAGGTCATGATAATCAGGGCATACAGCGCAGTGTCCGGGTTCATCAGCCAAGCTGGACCTTGAATGCCGAACCAGGAGAGAATGTAATTAAACAATCCAATCTGCGGGTTGAAGATCCAATACCATAGCAGTGACATGGCCACGCCGGACACCATGCTTGGGAAATACATAGCGGTACGGAAGAAGCCGCGGAGTGGAATGGTTTGGTGGAGCAGTAGGGCAAATCCGAGAGCCAACAGCAATTGGACCGGCACACTAATAAAGGTATAACGCAGGGTGACTGTTACCGATTTCCAAAATAAATCATTGTGAAACATCTCGGTATAATTGGCTAATCCGATGAACCTGGGCGGGTGGATAATGTCATAATCGGTAAAGCTGAAATACAACGATGACAAGATGGGATATAGGGCGAATGCTAGAAAGCCAATAATCCAAGGAGAAATGAACATGTACATGTAAAAAGTCTGCCGCCGGCTTTCGCGAAGGTTCACGGACACACCAACCTCTCAAGTAAAGTATAAGCGCTTTAACTTTTGTTTTAAAAAATACGGTAGACATGCCTTTTATGTAGGATTATAAGCGACAAAGTTTAAACGCTTTAATTTTCAAATCGACCCGATATGACTATCATAGAGGATGGCACCAAATTAATCAATAGTTATTTTATGAGATAAAGCGCTTTCTGTCATGTAATATGACATGAAATTATAATTTTTTGTATTAATTTAATTGATATGAAATTTTTTGTGGTGAATATGTCAAGTATTGTGTCGCGCAACATATGACGCAGCGTTAAATAAAATAAAAAAAGCCGCCGAGAAATCTCGGACAGCCTGTTTTATACAATTTTAGCTTAAGCTTTGGTCCACTGCTGATCGCCCGATAAGTATTTCTCGGTCAATACGGACAATAGTTCTATTCCGACCTGATTCTGTCCACCTTCAGGAATGATCAGATCAGCGTATTTCTTCGACGGCTCGATAAACGCCTCGTGCATCGGCTTTACCGTGGTCAAATATTGCGTGTGGATTGAACGGATCGTACGGCCACGTTCCTCGATGTCCCGGAGTACCCGGCGGAGAATACGCACATCGGGGTCAGTATCAACGAATACTTTAATGTTCAGGTGCTCCCGCAATTTCTCATCAGAGAGTACATGCAGCCCTTCGAGAATAACGATGTTATTGGGCTTGAGCTCAACCGTAAGATCCGTAGAACGGGCATGGACAGTAAAGTCATATACCGGAGCGTATGCCAACTGACCATTTTTTAGGCAGCTGAGGTGCTCAATTAGCAGTTCGGTGTCAAAGGCAAGTGGGTGATCGTAATTGATGGATGCGCGTTCGTCCATGCTGAGGTGTGAATGGTCCTTATAGTAGTTGTCCTGAGATATAAATGTTACCTTGTCTGAACCAAGACGGCTAATGACGGAGCGAGCTACCGTCGTCTTGCCGGAACCGGTCCCACCGGCGATACCAATAATAAGCATGGTGTTGTAATAAACCTCCCTAAGCGATTGCCTTTGCAATTCCAATATTGTAGCACAGCAGTCACATTATTTCACCTTGGATCAAGGAAACAATCCATTAAATTTATGAATATCTGCTTTTTGTTGCAGAAATGATATACTTTTTCTATCCAGAATGAAATTAAATGTAGCTAAAGGGAGCGTTGGGTCTTATGAGCGGCAATAAGTCACTGCAAGAGGCATTTAATGGAACTGTTTATAGAGTATCAGGTAATGGCAAAAGAAATATTCAAGTATTAAAGGAAGCCTTTGAAAGTGTGGAGGAAAATACTGAAAGTGATGTCTATGGAACGGGCAAACTTATCGAGGATTTTCAAGCGAAGTTGGCGAAGGTTCTGGGAAAGGAAGCTGCAGTATTCTTCCCAAGTGGAACGATGGCACAGCAAGTTGCTCTTAGAATATGGTGTGATCAAAAGGGCACCAAGAAAGTGGCTTATCATCCTTTATGTCATCTAGAGATTCATGAACAGGATGGCTTGAAGGAGCTGCATCGTATTGAACCTATTTTACTCGCTGACAAGAACCAGCTGATTACATTAGCTGATGTCATGAATATGAAAGATGAGATTGCCTGCTTGTTGCTTGAGCTGCCACAGCGTGAGATTGGTGGGCAACTTCCGGATTTCACAGAGCTTGAAGCTATATCTGCGTATTGCCGTCAACAAGGGATTATGCTGCATCTGGATGGGGCGAGACTTTTTGAGACTTTACCCTATTATGGGAAGTCTGCTGCAGAAATTTGTGCGCTTTTTGATAGTGTGTATATTTCCTTCTATAAAGGAATTGGTGGAATTGCCGGAGCCATTCTGGCGGGTAATAAGGAATTCACAGAGAAATCAAAAATATGGAAACGTCGTCATGGTGGAGATTTAATTAGCTTGTATCCGTACATCCTCACCGCAGATTATTATTTCACTTTAAGAGAACATAAGATGGGACAGTATTATGAAGCTGCTAAGGAGCTTGCTGCACTTATGAATCAGTGTCATGCTGTTGCTACCTTGCCTGTGGAACCTGTCTCAAATATGTTTCATGTGCATTTTGAGTGTTCGAAGCGCGAGCTTGAGCCTATTCTGGCTGCTATTTACGAGGAGACGGGGATTGGCTTAGTGCCAGTATTACGGGAAACGGGCGAGGCATCCTCTTACTGTGAGCTGAATATGGGTGACAGCTATGCTGCGATTCCTAAGGAATTGTTGAGGAAAGCAATCCAATTGCTGGATGAGAAGCTGAAATAAGAAGCTGAAATAACAAACGCCCTTCCATTTCCCAATTGGGAAGCGGAAGGGCGTTTGTTTGTTCAAATATAAGAATTTATTAGTCGATCAGACCCGTCTTGCTCAACAATTGACGAAGTGCAGAAGCAACCGTTTCGCGAGTAGCAGCTATTGTAGGGTTAAAACTTAATCCTGCATTACTGCTGATCACGCCGGCAGCGGACAAGCTGTGTACACTGTCCTTAGCATAGCTGGCGATCTTGGCATCATCTGCATAGGTACTGAAGGATGGGTTGGAGGCTTTGAGCTCAACGCCCGTCAATTTCAGTGCTCGATCCAGAATAACAGCAAGTTCCTGGCGGGTAACTTTAGCAGTAGGGGCGAATTTGCCCTTGCCTGTTCCCAGAATCAATCCGGCTTCATAGGCAGCAGCTACATCGGCCGCATACCAGTCGGATGCTTTCACGTCCGTGAAGCTGGATGTGGAAGCTGAACGCAATCCAAGTGAACGGGCAAGCAATGCTGTGAACTCAGCACGAGTCAGATTGCTCTTCGGCGAGAAGGTTGTTGCTGACGTACCTTCAATAATTAATTTGTTGGCCAGCGCGGTAATATCAGCAGCGGCCGTTGAAGAAGCGATATCCGTAAAGGTTACAGGGCGGCTTACCGCAGCGTATACCGAGAAGCCAGGACGGTTGACTGTAACAATGGTCGTTCCGTCTGCCTGTGCTTTGAATACGGATGAGACAGGTGTGATTTTTCCATCTTCTTCATAGAGTACACCGGTAGTATTAGGTTCAATGGCTCCCGGAATAGTGAAGGATCGTTTGATGAAGACATCATTTGGTATTTCCAAGGCTGTGCTTCCGGAAGCTGTAGTCCAGTTGGCCTCAAAGGATACCGGTGTTCCAACTACAGTTGCTCCTGTAGCACTGGTAGTGAATTTCGATGCTTGATCTGCAACTTTTTTGATCACCAGGTCAAGACCTGTACCGGCTGGTAAGTTAGCCAGCAAGGAGACTGGCAGAGAAACTGCGGAACCGGCTACACTGATAATTAACGTGCTTTGCGGTTGAATAGCTGCTAGCAGTTTCAGTTGATCTGTAGTAAGGCTAAGTTTAGCTGTAGTGTCACTAATTGTTGGAACTGTAATGACAACTGCTGTCTTGGAGCTCGCAGCGGAAGCTAATGCTGCCTTCAGGTCGTTATCAGTCACAGTGATTGTAGTGACGCCGTCTTTGGAGGCTGCAGCTGCCGCAACGGGAGCTTGCTGGAAGCCTTGTTCAATGACAGAACTGGTGGAGTTGTTGACTGTTGGTGCAGGTGTAGCAGAAGCTGTTGGTGTAGGACTCAAACCACCGCCACCGCCGCCACCGCTACCGCCACCACTACCGCCACCAGCAGCAGGAGTAGCTTCATTACTTACTCGTAGAGAAGTGAACCCATTGTACGCACTGGTTACCTTATTGGCAGGGGTGATATGGGCATAAAAAACATTTATTTTATAAATTCCATCAATAAGATGGGCTATAACGGGGTTGCCCTCCTTATCTAGCACAGGGTAGCCCTTAGCATCATAAGGGAAATAGGAGCCATCAATTCCCGTGAAGTTATAGACTCCTGTTTCGAAACTAGCCCCTTCCGATTCTGCGATATCCATGAAGCCAATCAGCTCATCATTTAAGTTATAGAGATCGATTTCGTAATAATTCGCATTGTCGGCCGTTAGCTTATAGCTAAGATCGGTCGTAATAGGAGTATCCAGTTTGGGATGGATGATGGAGTTAGTCAAGGCAATCTCCTGAATACCTACTGTGCTATCTGGCAACTCTGTTCCTACATATAAAGAGAATGGTAAATGTAGTGTCGGTTGACCAACCGCCGTTAGGTTGATTTGCCCTTCATAAGAGGAACCTGTTACAGCAGCTTCACCTACATTCAAGTTCAATATAAAAGGTGTAGTCTTGCCCGCAGCAGCAGCAACAACGCTGTGATCAAGAGTAGCTGTAATTCCAGTAGGAGTGTCCCCATGCCATTCAATTGCCGCAGCATAGGTTAAATCTGCACTGCCAGTATTCTTCAATTGCAGATTTTCTGTTCCGGCAGCGCCCGGTGCAATAACACCAAAGTTGGCCGAATCGTTATAGTTGATTACATTTGTGGGGCTGTAATTCTTGTCTAGAATAGTAATCGGTTCAATCGATTGTAATAAAGCATTTGTATCAATAGCATTTGCTACATTTACACGGCCAGCTCCCTGTTGGTAAACATCATAAGTGCCGTTATCGTCGCCAGGGAGAACATCTGCTGTGTTCGCCAGAGCGGCACGAATATCAAAGGGAGTCCAATTCGGATGCGCCTGTTTGATTAGGAGTGCTAGTCCAGCAACATGAGGAGCGGCCATACTGGTTCCGCTAATCCGCTTATAGGCCTCGTCGTAACTAGCGTTCGTGTTAAATTTACCATAGGTAGGCCATGTAGACAGGATGCCTACTCCTGGAGCAACAAAGTCTGGTTTAATGCTCAGTTTGCTGTCTACGTTAGGTCCGGCAGAACTGAAGCCTGCCAGGGTATCACCAAGGAAGAGGCTTTGATTATACTCTGCGCCGAAGGTGGATTCCAATTGAGTACCGCTATTCTGAACCAGTGCTCTGGCCAAGGCGCGGCCTTCGGTACCCTTCATATCAAAGGTAGTGATATTACCGTAGTTGTCACCCGAGTCGACGTCAATATAATCGTCGCGGCCGGGAATGTTGTTATCTAAATCAACCTCTTTGGAATTATCGCTTTTCGCATTTCCGTTAAAGATAACGAGAGCTTTGGCCTTATATTTCTTGGCATTGGCGATCTTCAGATCGAAGGCCAGGGTTCCGCGAGAAGCCAATACGATTTTGTTAGTAACGTTCTTGTTCGTGTAATCTTCGTCAGCGCCTAATCCAACATATACAATATCCTGAGAGTTAACACCGATAAGATTAGTGAAATTCACTTCTTCCGTTGTAGCCTCCCAAGCCATAATATTAACTTTGTAAGTGTCATAGGTAACGCTGCTGACCGTTTCTCCATTGGATTTGGTGAGCAATGTTGGTGATAAAGTCGTCCAGTATTTATCGATCTTGCTGGTTACTGCACCAACAGAGATTCCTAACTGGGAAGTAGCTGGCGAACCGAGCGTGTAATAATCAGGTCCGGCATTGCCGTTTGCGATAACCGCTACCACCCCTGATAGAACTGCATTGTTGATGGCGATGGCATCAGGAGAGTTCACATCTTTCTCTGCATCTGATCCAAGCGAAAGGTTAATGACATCCATATGATCTTTGATCGCGCGCTCGATGCCATCAATAACCTGTGCGGATGATCCAGACGCAGAGTCAGGGTTGGCTGGATTATAGCCAAGCACTTTATAAACGTAGAGATCCGCTCCGTATGCTACACCCCTCTGTACAATTTCACTGGTTGGATTGGTAGCTCGTCCAATGATGGTTCCAGAAACATGTGTACCATGAGAGGTACCCTCAAAACCCTTTGTAGCGTCAGGAGCCTCTTCATAGGGATCATTGTCATTATAGAAGGAATCATAGCCACCCTTGTATGCGGCGGCAATGTCCGGATGCTTATAGTCTACCCCAGTATCGATAACGCCTACTTTAAGGCCGGCTCCGGTATAACCTGCTTCCCAAGCCAAGTTAGCACCAATCTGCTTTAATGGAGCTTCGCCATTGGCTGTAGTTCCGACGGGTGTAGTATCCGCTTCCTCAATAGGAATAGGAAACCAAGTACTGTTCTCATAAATCGATGTTACTCCAGCTATTGTAGCGAGTTCGGGGATTTCATTCGCAGGAATCGTAACTTCGAAACCATTTAGGACTGTGTTGTACTTATAGTTGACTGTGAGATCCAGTCCAGCGGTTGCGGCTTTCTGCAGCACATCGGTCTGTTGGCTGTTTGCTGCAGCTTCAGTAGCTGTAGAGGCCAGAGAAGAGATCCCTTGCTTGGCAGCATATTTGCCGACAGCTGCCGGTTGTCCGCTTAATTGAACGATAACGCGAATGTCCTTGGTGGATTTCGTATTGATCTGAGGCGAAATATAGGTTTCCTGTTGTTGTATCAGTGATAATGCACTCTTGGTGAATTTCGGTTGTACTGAGCTTGCTGCTGAAGCTCCTCCAGGTACTGCGCTGCTAGTTACTCCCACGGCTAGTGCAAGAATTGATAGTTTACGTAATAGATTGCCCCACTCCAAAAAAATCCCCTCCGGCATATGATTTTTAAAAACTCCTTCTCAGCTGTTTAGTGCAATAGTTGTAGAATTCTCCTTCCCAAGGAATCTACCATTATTCCACCGAAGCTAGTAGGAAAAAGATTAAGAAGATTTTACCATTGGTTAAATGTAAAATCCATATAAAAATGAAAATAAATTGGTAGATTCCAGTTCAAAATATTTACAAAAAATATGAATAGATGGTTATGTAAGGTATAAACTCTTCTATCATAAGGTTTTATATTAAAAACAGCACCGAAGAGGGTGCCGTTCTAATAGAGAAAAATATTATGATCTGTTTAGGAGAGAGCGAACGAAGGAGACTCTTAATAATTGCTTTTTCATAAATCTGACCCGGAACTCGCTTCTTAATTGATAATAGATATTGGGGCAATGATGATGGGCCCAAGTGTACATGTATTGAAAATCGGTATGAGTCTTAGCTGAATTCATCAAATAGTAGGAAATGGTATCATACACATTATGGTTGAACCACTCGTTCATTTCCTGCTTGCCGTAGCCATATTGTTCAATGGCCATATTTTTGATGAGTATTTTTTCTTCGAGATTCTCGATCAAGAAGCCTTGACTCAGATTAAAGGTAATATTGTTCCCATGGATTCGATAGACCCCCGCAATGACATCGATAAAACCGGCATCTCCTATTAAGAGAGAGCGCAGATAAATGGAGGCGTCATTCACCATATTCATGTTCAGAATGTCCATTTGTATTAAAGCTTCGCGTTTGAAAATAGTAGTCAACGTGGAAGCGGGTTTGGGATAGCCTTTTTGTTCGAAATTCATGAAATAATCATGTTTCCTAATAATCTCACTAAGCTGTAGACTGGATACTTTCAGCTGCTTGCTTTGTGAATATTCCAGGAATACATTAGCGGCCACAAAGGATATTTCCGGATGATGCTGATGGAATTCTACGGCTTTACTTAAATAGTTCATATCAATGAGATAGTCATCATCGTCCAGAAAAAGAATATATTCTCCGTCAGCGTGAGCCGCAAAGGCTTTTCGGCGATTATTGCCCGGACCGCTATTGGTTTCGTTACGCATGTAATTGACTCGCGGCTCATCCCCATAGCTAATCTTCATTAATACATCCGTGCCATCGGTAGAACAATCATCGATAACGGTGATCTCCTTGTGGGGATAATCCTGAAGCAGAATGCTCTCTATGGCCTTATGGAGAAAAGCTTTGCGGTTGTAAGTGGTAATGATGACGCTGATTTTGGGATAGGCGATTAAAGGACTGGCCGTCGGCAGTCCATTTTCAGGTAGGGTTCGTAATTCAACGAGACCTTTTGCCAAAACCCGGATGTCTTTGTCTGTGATCTTGAACTGCTCTGACAGATAGTACAGTAGGGCGCTCTCCGCGATTCTCCCCTGAAAATAAGCTCCAATAACCTCAGACAAGGTTGCTAGAACTTCTTTGATCTGTGGATTCGCTTCATTATGGATTAGGGTCTGGCATCGATGTAGGACCTCAGTGCAATCCACCACTTGGGGCCGCGAATTGTTCAAATCGTCATTGAGTTGCTGTAGTAATTCGTAACAGGTCTGCTGCAAACGCTCACTATGATCCATATACAATCCTCCTGTACCTTTAAGTGATAGCTTTGCTTTATTTCGATAAACCTTTGACTTTAGGAGCAGCGGTGAATTTACTTTTGAATTTATCTTTATACGCTTTGAAATAGCCCAGGGAGTACAAGAATGCCTCTCTCTCCAGCAAGGAGGCGATAAGGAGATAGGCCGGTAAGATGACTATGCCTAACAGCATCCCCCAGAGGATAATGCCCACATAAGAATGGATGTGGATGTTCATCGCTGTCGTTACCAGAATGATGCCAATAAAGATGAAGGCATTCGTTAACCAACGGCGAAAAGTAACCCAAGGGCTACGGTTCAACAGAACTCTGCTAGCGTAGATGACAATATCGATGGAACGGTAGAGCAGAGCTACAATGGTGCCTACCAATACGCCATAAATACCTATGAACACCACAAAGACGAGTGAGGCGCTCAGGTTAATGGCTGATTCCAGAATCGAGCGGGTTTGTGTCTTCTTGAAATGCCCCGCAATGGTTATGACATTATTGGAAGAGGTGCGGGCATTGGTAAGCAATTTAATCGTGACGAATAGGACCGGTAACCACCAATCAATATAATTAACATCAGTTACACCAGTTGTGTACAATCGCATAAACGGAATGATCAGAATATAAGTGACTGTAAGGATAGAGAAGATCAGGCCCATAAAATAGACCTCATAGGCATCATAGAATTTAAGGAATTCCGTTTTACTCTCATGATAGATTTGTCCAAGCGCTGATTTCACGCTGCCGTTTACGGTCTGGACGATGTTATCCACGATCGTGAAGATCATATTGTACATGACATAGATACTGACGATCTTCAGATTGGTAAAGAAGGTCAAGATGATCATGTCGGTATTTCTAAACACCAGGTAGGATATTTCATGGATCATGACTGAATTTTTCTGCCCGATCGCTGCAAAGTCCGGTTTGAGCTTCAGGTTAATCCATTTGTAATGCTTTTTCATATAGAAATAGAACACAACGATTTGCAGCAAGGTCAATACGAAAAAGGAAGCCTGAACAGCGATGATATTGAAGCCTTGCATTAATAAAATGATACGTACAACGTTATTCAGAATAGTGGTGGCGGTAACGATCACGGTTTCCACATAGCTTTTGCCTTCGGCGATGAGTAGAATCCGGAATTTCCCTTGAAAATAATAGTTGATGGCTCCGCCCATACCGGTCAGCAAAATGATAGCTATAATACTAAATGCGCTAATCTCCGAGTTGACTATAAGCGGATAAAGGACAGCGAGCAGTACTACCGCAAAGAAATAATAAATACCGGTTCTCTTATAATAGCTTGAGGTTGCCGCCAAAATAGAGTTGATATTATCTTTGTTATCCCCGGCAATCGGTTTATAAAGGGCTTGTAGTGAAGCTGCCCCTACACCTGCCTCCAACAGTGCTAAATAACTAATAATTTGTCCTATGGAGGCGATTAATCCATTGGCTTCCGAGCCATAATTGACCATGATCAGTCTAGGAATGAAGAAACCGAGGAGAATGGTGATCAGCTGACTCACCAGACCAAAGGACAAGTTAAGAATACTCCGTTTTGCTCTCATAACTCCTCCTGTTAGAAAGTGATAAATAGAAGTCCAGCTTCTCGAAATGTCTCTCCGCGTTGGTGGCTTGCAGAGATACATTGATGGCATTGGTGTGCATACACTCGTAAACCTGCTCCGGCTGCAAGGCCGCTAAAGTATTGAAGTCTGCATATAAACCGTTAAAGTCGGCATCGTTCATCACATGGATCATTTTTTTGCTATAGGCAATGGGGAAGACGGGGATATTACATACCCAACCCAGAATCATAGCATGGAACCTTGAGGCGACCACAAAGCAGGACGCTGCGATCACAGACAGGACTTCCTCGATATTCGTTGTATATAAATGCACCTTGGTTCTATTCCTAACATCCTGAGGGATGAGATTGGCGATATGTTCGATGGCCTCCTGATCTCCTTCATGCTCACAAAATGACATGAAATGAACAGCATAGCCTTGTTGGATGAAATGAATTGTAATCTCTTTTATTTTTTCATAATAGAGTTGGTCAAAATCACTCAAGCCCTTGGACGATGGCTTAATCACGGATATTACGATGTATTGCTCCTCTACATGCTGAACTTTGGGCGGGTCTAGCTGAAAGATGATATCGGGAGCCAATCTAACATTACTTAGGTCCTGAAACAGATCATAGGAAACTTGTTCTCGAAAGCAAATATCAGTGTATTCCCGAAAAATCTTCTTGTGTTCATCGTAATATTCGTTATCTGTATAGGGACCAAAATTAGCACCTAACAGATAATAAGGTTTGGTTTTGTTCCGGAGCCCTTCGGCTTTCTCCAGATACTCCACCCAATGCTCCCCTTGCATAAAAATGGACCCGCCGATATGTACAATCCCGTCAGACTGGTTCACCAGAAATCTCTGCACGAAATACTGGATCTTTATTTTTCGGAACAAGAAGTTAATACCCCGTAGAATAAGGGATTCCGTGGCATATACCTTGAGGTTGCTTAAGGTCTTGAATGAGAGCTTATACCTGCCGGGAGCCATAATTATAAATTGTGTATCCGGGTATCTTTCACAAAGGACCTTAATGAATAAATCATCACCCAGATTAAATTCGGTATAGGCGTATATCATCATTTTTTTCATGGCTCAAGCTCCTTTCTGGTTCAATTCCCTTAAGCGTGTTTTTTTTGAACCGTAATCGCCGTTTTTATTCTTCTTTTCAAATAAAGCAGGCTTCGGTCCATGTTAATTAATCTGTGATAGAGAAGTGGTGAGAGTAAGAAAGCCTTGATATGAATAGATAGCTGCTTATCGTCTCCGCTGTAACGCTTCATAATGAGCTGTATTTCCCCATTTAGACCCGGGTATTTCTGCTCAATATCCTGCAGTAAAGTACGAATGCTTATGCCCTCAGTTCCGTATAGGCAGGTCTTCAGATTAAAGAAGTAGTTCTCGGTCAGTTCGCGATTTAACAATAAATTCGAGAAAGTTTCTAATTCTCCGTGGGAATGGGCTTTGAAATATTGATCCACTCGCTTAAAGGCGGCCACAACGTCGAATTTCTGGACATTATAGCTATTGGTAATAGACGCGGTTCTTTGTAAATAAAAAGATAACACCTCAGCAAGAGTAATGACCTTCTCTGCTCTGGACAATGTCTTGTAGATGAACTCCTGATCTTCCCCGTTCACACATCGTTCCGTATACTTAATCTCATTCTCTAATAGGAAAGTCCGCTTGTAAGCGATGCTCCCCGTCCAAATGCGCAAGCTTTTATTCACAAATATATGCTCAAGGGCGGCAATCCCCGACATTTCATTAGGAGGCGAAGTAAAGCTTACTATAGTTGAATTGTCTTCCCTTACGAGACTGTAGCCCCAGCAGATAATATCGGGCTCTTGCTTCTTTAGATAGGGATAAATGGTTTGCACTAAATGATCAGCGATGTAATCATCGCCATCCAGGAACATCACATAGGTCCCGGTTGATTCGGCTAAACCGTTATTCCGGGCCGCACTCACGCCATAATTGTCAGTTCTGATGATCCTGCAACGAAGGCTCGGGTGCTGCGAAATGAACTCTGCCACTAAGTTGTACGTCTGATCCGTAGAACCGTCATCCACGATCACAATTTCGAATAGCTTCTCATTCTGATTCAGAAGTGAATCCAACATAGGTTTAACATAATTTTCGATGTTGTATACAGGAACCACAATGCTTAGACTCATTAGGGCACTCCTCTCCCAGCATGAAGCTCATCGTTTAAGCGAGCTCTTTTGAAAATATTTGTTTGAGCCCTTTCTTGTAGCCATTAATCGCCGGATAATTCTTCTTCGGACGCTCCCTGAGAATAAGATAAAAGGTCGTCCATAATAATGCGAGATATCCGAGCGGCCCGGACTTCTTGTCTTTTAACAAATGCACATGATTAACGACTCTGGTATAAGCGACATCCTCAAGGTTGTCCCTAGAGGCGGAAGATTCGTGATGCAGCAGCTTTAAGTCGGGATTGATATAAAGCTTGCCTTTCTTAAGGGCTACTCGGGACATATAAATATCCTCACCGACACTGTAGCTCTTAAGCCAAGGTACGGGTTCGAGATCCTTAATAGCTTCTTTCTTGAAGGACATATTGCAGCCATGCTGAAACTCTGTGCGAAAGGTTTTTCTGGCTTTATGCCAATTGTACATGGACCCGGCTTGACCGCTGAGGGAGAGTTTTCCGCTCGATAAGGACTGTTGAAAGGACAGAAGACAGCGGATTGTGCCGAAGAAGCTGTTTCTCATCCCTATGGCCACGCCGCCGACACCTGCGCAATCGGGAAAGTCGAGATAAGTCTGGAGTAAGGTTGAGAAGTAATGAGCGGGGATTTCTACGTCATCATCGAGGAATAATATGGTATCCATGGAAGCCAACTCTACGGCCTTAATTCTGGAAAGCCATAGTCCATGATCAGTCTTGCTGTAATAGACAAACGAATAACCCTTCTTGTTTAAAAGAGCTTCATATTCATCAAGCACAGCTCCTGGTATTTCACCATCGTCTACAATAATGACTTCAATGTTGTAATCTTTGCTCATGTTTTGATCAGTCATAGAATGAATGCACCGTGTCAGGTCCTTTACCCGATTCCTCGTGCAGATAACTACTGACAATCCTTGCATAGACTCCACTCCTTTATTCAATTCCTCCCAGCGTAATAATAATATAATGACTACGTTGGGAGTTTAAGCTATCTTTAGAGTACTATTGGAGCCAAAAGATTGTATATACTACTTTAGTTTACTTCTTTCTGAAACATTCAATTTATTTCAATGGAAAGCGAGCTTTTAAAACGATCTCCCGGGCTCAGACGGACCATCATTTCCTTGTCCTGAAGCTCACCTGTGAAGGTGTCTTCATCAGCGATGCCATGCCAAGGTTCTATACAGATGAACGGAGCATCTTTGAACTGCCAAATGCCCAAATTAGGAAAGTTCTCGTAAGACAGGACAACACTTTTAGCAGATTGTTTGCTCTTTAGAGCAATCTGTTGGGAGTTCACATTTCTGAAGACAAGCGCGCCCTCGTGAAACATTTCATGCGATAAGGGCAAGATGTTATGATCCTTCAGCATCGTTTCCGACTTGCCACTAATCAGCAGATTGGATTTATTCATGAATAGCCGTTCCAGAGTTTCGGCCTGTTCGAACTCCAGGTAATAATCCTGGATTTGGCCTTGATCATCAATAGGGCAGTTAAAGGCAGGGTGGGTGCCCAGTTGGAAGAAGATATCCTTATCATCTACATTTTCTACCTTATAGTTAATTTCAAGCTTATTGGCGTGGAGCGTGTAAGTGATATACAGATTGAACTTGTAAGGGTAGATAGCTAATGTGGTCTCATTATAGGTGTGGCGATAGACGGCGAGCGTCTCACTTTCTTCAATTAACTCGAACTCATCATGTCTCACGAAGCCGTGATTGCCCATTTTATAGCTATTGCCGTCTATCTTGATCTCTCCGTTGTTGACGGCGCACACGATAGGGAACAGGATTGGAGAATGACCTGTCCAGTAAGTGGGATCTCCGTTCCAGATATATTCACAGCCGTCCTCCAGCTTCTTAAAGCTTATGACCTCTGCTCCAACTGCCTTTATCTCCACTTCAGCCAATCTACTAGTTAAAATTTTATTCATTTTTTTACTTCCTTTCCACATTTTTATCCATTACCTTTCATATTCTATCAAAGTTCATTTGAATACACACTGGGAGCTCAAGCCAAGCCCTGTTGTAACACAAAGTGCATAATAATAATAAAAATTATTACACTGTGTAAAGTGAAAATAATAATTATTGGTATAACATATATAGAAAGCAGTGAATAGACGAACGGGAGGGACACAACTTGCACAATATATTCGTGAATGGTGAGAGACTACAAAATACGATTGAGTCCTTTGCTGATTTTGGTCGTACAGATAAGAATGGCGTGACCCGGTTGTCGCTGAGCGATGAAGATGTTAAGGTCCGGAATTACTTTCGTTCTTGTTGTGAAGAACTGGGAATGACAGTGAAGGTTGATGATATGGGAACGATGTATGCCACACTGGCGGGTATAGAGGATAAGCCCCCGGTTGTGATTGGCTCACATCTGGATACGGTGAAAAAGGGCGGCCGGTTTGACGGTGTGCTCGGTGTAATCGCTGGCTTGGAAGTTGTACGCACATTGGTCGATCAAGGGATTAAGCCGCAGCTTCCAGTGATGATTATGAATTTCACCAATGAAGAGGGCGCCCGCTTCGAACCTTCAATGATGGCCTCAGGCGTCCTATCCGGTAAGTTCGATAAGGCGGCAATGCTGAGCAAGAAAGACCCGGAAGGGACTACCTTTGCAGAAGCGTTATTGGCAAGTGGATATGCAGGGGAAGCCGACAGTCGTATTAAAGAAGCTACTGCTTACCTGGAGCTTCATATCGAGCAAGGGCCAGTGTTGGAAAAAGAAGCGTTAGCGATCGGTCTGGTCGATTGTGTTGTCGGCATGGCCTGCTATGAGATTGAAGTGACGGGCGAATCGGACCATGCGGGTACAACGCCTATGGGGATGCGTAAAGATGCCCTGTTCGCGGCAACGGATATTATCACTGCGCTGCGCAGCAAGCTTGGGCTGCTGGATTCCGAACTGGTCTACACGATGGGCAGAATGAATGTGCTTCCCAATATTCACACGGTCATTCCGAATAAAGTTATCTTTACTATCGAAGCACGACATAAGGACATGGATATTGTCCGTGAAGTGGAAGCTATTATCCAAGCTTTGCCGGAAGTGCTGCTGGAGTGTGAAGTGACCAAGACCAAGCTTTGGGGCCGCGATACCGTGTGGTTTGATGCTGGAATTTGCAGTTTAGTTAAGCAAGCTACTGAATCATTAGGGTATTCCAATCGCACCATCGCCAGCGGCGCAGGGCATGATGCCCAGTTTGTAGCCAGTTTCCTGCCGTCCGCGATGATCTTTGTACCCAGCGTAAATGGAAAAAGCCATTGTGAAGAAGAACTAACCTCGTATGAGGACTGTGAAAAAGGCGTGAATGTGGTCTTGCAAACTGTACTATCCTTGTTAAATGGTGATTGATGTCACTAAACATAACGTGTATGAAGAATGAACTCAGGGATGTATTCAACAATTCAGACACCGTAGCGGGTGTCTTTTTTTTATTCGTTTTCTGATTAATGTTAGGTGTGACAAGGGATGTTGCGATTTTTTATAGCTTGGACGCTGCTCCATTGTGTTAAAACACAATCATGACAGCTAAAGTTTTTATTTTTCACCAAATAGAAAAGTCATTTCATATGTTATCATTCTTTACATAAGAGAAACACATCAGACAGGAGAGATTAACAATGATTATCGGAGTGCCTAAAGAAATTAAAAATAATGAAAATCGTGTAGCGATTACACCTGCTGGGGTATTAAGTCTTATTTCTGAAGGACACCAGGTTCTAGTTGAAGCCGGAGCCGGTGTAGGCAGCGGATTTATCAATGAAGAATATGCAGCAGCCGGAGCTAAGTTGATTGAAGATGCAGCGACGGTCTGGAGTTCTGCTGAAATGGTGATGAAGGTTAAAGAACCTTTGGAAAGTGAATATCAATACTTCCGCCCAGGTCTGATCTTGTTCACTTATCTGCATCTTGCTCCTGAACCTGCACTGGCCGCAGCCCTTAAAGACAATGGCGTCTTTGCGATTGGCTATGAAACAGTTGTTCATGGACGTACGTTGCCGCTATTAACACCCATGAGCGAAGTAGCCGGACGGATGTCTGTGCAGCTGGGAGCTCAGTTTCTGCAAAAGAACTATGGCGGACAAGGCATTCTTCTCTCCGGGGTTCCTGGAGTCAGCAGAGGCAAGGTTAGCATCATTGGTGGCGGTGTAGTAGGTACTAATGCAGCCAAGATGGCGATTGGCCTGGGCGCAGATGTTACCATTGTTGACCTGAGTGCAGATCGCTTACGTCAGCTGGACGATATTTTTGGCGCACAGATCAATACACTAATCTCCAATCCGTTCAATATTGCTAAAGTGGTAGCCGAGGCGGACCTGCTGGTTGGTGCAGTACTTATTCCCGGTGCAAAAGCGCCGAAACTGGTGACCGAAGCCATGGTTAAGACGATGAAGCCGGGCTCGGTTATTGTCGATGTGGCCATTGACCAAGGCGGGATTGTAGAAACCATTGATCGTGTAACTACCCATGACAATCCAGTATTCGTGAAACATGGTGTGCTGCATTATTCGGTAGCGAATATGCCGGGTGCTGTTGCCAAAACATCAACGATGGCCTTAACGAATGTTACGGTTCCTTACGCACTGCAAATTGCCAATAAGGGTGCACTGAAGGCTATTCAAGAAGATACAGGTCTGAGAAGCGGCGTTAACATTGCCAACGGAAAAATCACTTGCCAAGCTGTAGCAGAAGCTCTTGGGGAAGAGTGCTACACGGTAGAGCAAGCCTTAGAGCATGAGTTCACTCTGATCTAATAGGAATAGAAGAGACTAGAGGGGTTAACTAGAGAACAGCCTTATGAGCAATCATGGGTTGTTCTTTTTTTTGTCCTATTGAGGTGTGAATCTTAGGTTCATCGTATTTAGATGCTTATATTGGGTGGCTGTCATTCCAAAATATTTCTTGAAAGTATTACTGAATTGTTCCGACGTTGTAAATCCCACTTGTGCTGCAATGGCACTGATCGATATGTTCGTTGTTATCAAAAGACGTGAAGCGGCCCCCATCCTCGCTTGCATCTTCTTATCTTTAAAAGGTATACCGTATTGCTTATGCACCATCCGCTCCGTCTGTCTGGTGCTTAGCCCCAATTTGTCCGCAAGCTGCTTAAGTGTAACGGACTCGTAATTGTACAAGAAACTATTCTCAATCGTAAGCAGTCTGCTATCGTCAAGTGTCTTCAGAGGAATGGGCTGCATAGAGGAGTGATCCTCTATATAATGTCTTATCAATCGGATCATAATCATCTCAAGAATGTTGGTAGCCATATGATGAACGCCGACCTGTTGGAACGACAGTTCGCTGGCAAGCATTTCAAACAATTCCATCATATTCCCACTGTCCTGTCCGATCCAGAAGGGATGGGACAACAGTAGTTCCGAGAGAGCGGGCTCTTCCACGAAGGAACGCTTGTTTATGGGGGGGATTGAATAACTAGGCAAAATTTCGAAGAAGATGCAGTATTCCGCCATGGGATCTTCCAGATCCGGGATCTGCTCATGAACGACATCCGGACCGGTCATAAACAACGTACCGGGTGTGATCGAAGAACGATTGCCTTGCGCTATAAGGATGCCCCGTCCGCTGGGAATATAATGAAGCTCATAGCTTCCTTGGCTGTGGCTGTGCTCTGGCATGGGACTGTGGAAATAACCGAATTTGACATACAATACGTTCAGTACAATACCTCCGAGGTGCAGCTTGACATCCATATTTCCAATGTTTATGTTGGGCAATTTCATACTAACGGAATCTCCCCCTGTAAAAATGCGACATCATACCAACATCATTGTCATCTCTATGGATAACGAATCTCAGTTCGCATTGATATAATTATACTTGAAATTCAATTACATGGGGAGTAGAACGGAACGTTAATTGTTGCAGCCCAAGTAGATCAGGAGGATGCCAAATGACTATGGTCCCAGGAACAAAACGTATGTATAAGAAAGGAAATCATGCTAACAGCTTCACAGAAATTCCTGCTTCCAATCCCGGAAATGCGTGGCGGGAGGGTATGGTTAGCGGAAACGGCGAGAACGGGTATATCACGTCGGGCTCACCGTTTACTGACAGTTTTATTTTTCAATATATGTGGTTTAACTATCCTTCCAAAGATCCAAGAGTGATTCCGGGAGAATTAACCGAGCAGCTCTCTGATGCCAGATGGAACGTCTTCAACCAAAATGATGAATGGAAGATCCCGGATGCTAACGGAGCAACAAGGGTTAGAACCTTTTACTACAGTTATCATCCGGGACATCAACTCAGATATAACATAACAAAAAAAGGAAGCATATCCGGTTATGAAAGATGGACGAATTATGAAACGGCGGAGACGGGTGTGCGCTACACCGATGAGTATGGTGAGTGGGTACGCACATCCTTTACTTCCCGAGAGGATAATGTCTCGATTACGAAGATCACCTCATCTTCAACGGGCGTAAAGATTAACATGATCATCTCCATCGATGACATCTCTGCTATGAGCGGAGCACTCCTTGGTCACAACGAGGTGGAGGCACTCCAATATAAAAAGCTGGTGGACCCAAATGCAGATTATCTTGCGCAAGTTGCTCATTACCCGTCCTGCCCAGGGAGCGAGCTGTTCCACGGAGGATACGCAGGCCTAACACGGGTTCTTGTCGTAAATGGCACGAAGGAAAGAGTGCTAATGGCTGACATGCATGAATCAATGAACGTGGGCAAGGAACAGAATCCTGCGGTTCTGGTTAAGGATGCCGAAGCTGTATATTTAATCACGCGCTCCAGCAGAACTTATGATATGGGTAGAATCGAAGATTTTGCAGCAACGACGCAATACGCTATCGTAGACGAACTCTTACAAAGCACAAATGTAGTTGCGCAAAAATATATAGATGCAGACGGTCAATTCGATTATGACGCTGCCCGCGCACCCCATGCTGAGAAACAGTCGGCAGAATTTAATGCAGTGAGCTTCAGCATTAAGGGTGATGAGCAATATAAGAATGCGGACAACCTAACCCTGATCCATGCGCAAAGAGCAACTCCGGCAAGAGTCAATCATGCTTTTGTGGAGCAGGTGTATAACCAGGGGCGGTATGCCATGATCTGCTGCAGCGGTTCAAGCGCACCTCGCTTGTATGGAATGTGGACCGGGGAATGGAATCCTGGCTGGCGCGGCATCTATACCCTTGATGCCAATGTGAATTTGCAGGTAGCCTCCATGAATACAGGCCATTTAACACAAGCACAGCTCGGGTATATCACTTTCTTCTTGAGGAATACTCCCGACTTTGAATACAATGCGCGGATGGCTTACGGGATGCATGATGCGCTGCAGGTTTCCGTAAACTCTGACGGCGACCGTGGGATGCATGTGGAATATGACAATGATTATCCTTTTGAATACTGGAACGCTGGTGCAAGCTGGTGTCTCTTGCCCATCTATGAATACTGGCAGTGTTATGGAAATCAACGGATTCCCATTCATGACAACATGCGAATCCATGATCTGAAACTGATTCTCAGTGTTAGAGATGGGGGCCTGACCGATGAGGAATTTGCACAACTCATAGATAAGGATTATCTGGATCTAGCCAAGGACATCCTGCTGCCCCTTCTTACCAAGCAGGCTAACTTCTGGAAACAGATCTGCACGCCGGAATACTTCACTGATCTCAACGGCAATGCATGCCATCAGAGCGGCAAAACAGCGTTAAATCCAGGCGAAAAATATATGATTATCCCAACGTATTCGCCAGAGAACCATCCCATAGGTTATAACAGTACGATCACAGCTAATGCCACCATGGATATTTCAGCCGCTCGGGATGGTCTGTTTATGGTCATCGCCATGGAAAAGGCAGTCAAACGCAAAGGGTATGAAACTGCAACTGCCCAATGGGAAGCTTTGCTTGAATTGTTACCGGATTATAAATACGATTCAGACGGTGCATTACGTGAATGGGCCATGAATGAATATACAGAGAATAACAACCATCGGCATTTGAGCCATCTCTATGCAGCATGGCCTGCATATGAAACTCAAAAAAATCCGGGGTTGGCGGGAGCTGCCAAGACCGCGATTGCCAACAGAGATCAATATAATATCGGGGATGATACAGCAGGGCACGGCTGGATGCACAAGGCGCTGGTTCAAGCTAGGCTGAAGAATGGTGACGGGGTACTCTCTTCACTGCTCCCGATGATGAGGGAGACCGGTTATTATAACTCTTTAATGACAGATCATGATTCAAATAGACGATGCAACACCTACTGCACTGATACTTCTTTCGGCGCTGTGGGAGCCATAAATGAAGCGTTATTATTCTCGAATACCGGCGAAATAGAGGTTCTTCCGGCTCTACCCTGCGATTGGAAAACGGGGTTTGTGCAAGGACTCATGGCAAGAACCTGGATAGAGGTGAAGGTATTATCCTGGGATTTATCGGCCAAAACGGTACACGTGACACTGACCTCCAGTGTGAATGAGAATACAATCCAATTCAGGGCGGGCATTCCTTGGACTCAAGTCCGGGTTAACGGTAGTGAAGTGGAAGTACAATATGATGAATTCGGAAAATATATTCAATTAACCCTTAGTTCGGAAACGGATGTTTCAGTGGTGTTCACATTATAAAGTGGAATGGGAATTCATTCAAAGTAAGCGGAAATAAAACAAACCAGAGCGTAATGAATCCTGCGCTTCGGTTTGTTTTTATTTTGGTTAGAGGAACCTTAAGCTATATCTACCTTGAAAACGGACATCTCTTTATTGGAAATGGACCGTTTTCTTCGCGGTTTGGCAAATCTATAATTGAGCTATAGAGCGAGGGCGATCTATCATCCTCAGCCGCTAAGGGGTTGGACATTATTCAAGAAGAAGCTTTTCTAAAGCGTTTTCACAAGCAGGTTCCCTTTCATGTGTTCGTAGGTCTCGGGATTCTGTTCCTGCTGATTTTCAGTTACATTCCGATGTTCGGCATTATTATCGCGTTCAAGAATTACAAAATCTCAACTGGTATTGAAGGCATCTTCACCAGCTCCTGGGCGGGACTGACGCATTTCAGGGAACTGATTAACGATTACAACTTCCCGAGTCTGGTACGCAATACGCTGATTCTTAGTGTGTTGAAAGTCATTTTCTCGTATCCGATTCCGATTCTGTTCGCGATTATGCTCAGTGAGGTCAAACATGTCTTCTTCAAAAGATTCGTGCAGACCGTCAGCTACCTGCCGCATTTCATTTCCTGGGTTGTGGTTACAGGAATTGCATACGCTTTCTTTTCCTCTGGGTATGGAATCTTCAATGAATTGATGCTGTCATTGCACATTATCAAGGAACCGGTGCAAATCCTGACTGATCCCGATTCGTTCTATGGTCTGGCGGTCATGACGGCGATCTGGAAGGAGGCGGGCTGGTGGACGATAATCTTTCTGGCAGCCTTGGCTGGAATTGATCCGGCGCTGTATGAGGCAGCGGAGATTGACGGAGCGGGACGGATCAAGCGGATTCTGTATATTACCTTGCCAGGGCTGAAAAGCGCAAGCATAGTCGTGTTGATCCTGACCATCGGCAGCATTCTGGGCGGTGGGCTGGTAGGGTCGAACTTCGAACAATCAATGCTGCTCGGGAACGCGCTCAACAACGAGAAGTCGCAGATTATCCAGACGTATGCTTTCTCGGTTGGCCTGGCGCAAGGGCGTTTTTCTTTTGCCACAGCGATTGATCTGATGCAGTCGGTCATTTCCGTGTTCCTGATCTTCACCAGCAACTATATCGCCAAGAGGTTCTCGGGAACCGGATTGTTCTAGCCTAGGTCATTATTCCGACAGAAAGAGCGGTGAACGCATGCGCAGAAAAAGAACGACGGAGGACTGGATTCTAGACACCTTGATTACGATGATTCTGTTAATTGTTGTATTTATCACGTTATACCCGTTCTATTATATTCTTCTGATTACGTTTAACTCGGGGTCTGACACCACCATGGGCGGGATGTACTTATGGCCGCGGGAGTTCACACTGGGGAATTATATCTACTTTATTGAAGATCCGAAATGGGTAAATGCCTTTCTGATTACGATCCTACGGACGGTGGTGGGGACAGTGCTAGCGGTGTTCTTCACCAGCATGGTTGCCTATGGACTTGCAAAGCGTGATTTGATGTTCCGCAAGACGTATTTTTTTATCGTGGTGGTGGCGATGAACTTCTCCGGCGGGCTGATTTCTTTTTATATCGTGCTCAAAAGCCTGGGGCTGATCAATACCTTCGGGGTGTATGTTATCCCCGGTATGCTGAATTTGTTCTTCCTGTTGATTTCGATTTCCTTTTTCCGGGAAATTCCGGAGGAACTGGGGGAATCGGCGCGGATAGACGGGGGGAGTGAATTGCGGATTTTTGCCAAAATCGTTCTGCCTGTCTCCATGCCGCTGATTGCCACGATGAGCCTGTTTATTGGTTCCGGGCAATGGAATTCCTGGCTAGATTCCGCCTATTTCGTGCAGAACGAGAATCTGCGGACGCTTACCTACCGGATGATGCAGGTAATCAACCAATCGATGGTACCAACGGGGGATGCCGCAGCGGCATCTATGTCCAGGTCCCAAGTGACACCCTTCTCGATTCAGGCGACGGCGATGGTTGTGTCGATTGTACCAATTCTCGGGGTCTATCCATTTTTGCAAAAATACTTTGTCTCCGGCATGATGCTTGGCTCGGTCAAAGGGTAGTCCGCAAAGGTCTTCAAATAAAATTAATGGAGGAATGAATGATGGGTAAAAGCTTGCGAATGATCTCCATACTGATCCTGGCGGTGTTGCTGGTGGGAGGAGTGCTCTCCGGATGCGGACAAAGTGTGGACAACGGTGGCAACGCGGCGGCTGGTAACGGAGAAGCGGGCGGGAAGAACACCCCGGGCTCCGACGAGAAGCCGGTGGAGTTGACAGTATTCGTGGATGCGACATGGTACCCTTTTCAGGACTGGGCCGGTGAAATTCCGGAAATGATCACCAAGGCCACCGGCGTGAAACCAAAAATCACAGTTGCTACGGATGACAAGCAGCTCGCGCTGATGGTCGCTTCCGGGAACCTGCCGGATATCGTCATCTCGTTCAACTTCAAGCTGATGTCGGATGCCAATCTGAGTCTGCCGTATAATGAGATTTTCCCTAAATATGCGCCGGATGTGAAGTTCGATTCTGTCAAGGAGCTGGTGAATACAGTCAGCGACGGCAATTATTACGCGATCCGCAATGACTTCTCGTCCGAATCTGAGTGGAAGGCCAATCCATATGCCAATATGATGGTGCCGGGTCTGGCCATGCGCAAGGATATACTGGAGGAGATCGGTAATCCGTCTATTAAGTCGCTGGATGATCTCGATAAAGTGTTTGCCGCTGTCAAAGAGAAGCATCCGGAGATGGCTCCGCTGATCCTTAACCCGAACTGGCAAAGACCGTATTTTGATGCACAATTCGGTGCATATGGAGGTTTTGTGGACGAGAGCGGCAAGATTGTGTACTATCTGAGACAAGACGCCGTACGCAAGTCGATGCTATATATGAACAGCCTGTATCGCAAAGGGTATGTAATGTCCGAGAATTTTGCCTATAAAAATGAGACGGAGACGGAACAAATGATGGCCGCCGGGAAGGGCTTCGCATATACTTGGACCTATTCCGCCGCAGAACGCCTGAACGCGGACAACAAAGACAAGGGTATTAGCTTCGTACAGTTAGCTGAGCCGCTTGGGCCGGATGCTTCCATTATGAGCTCGGGAACCGGCGGGCTAGGAATGTACGTCTCCAAGAGCAATAAGAATGTGGAAGCGACCGTGAAATTTCTGAAGTATCTGTACTCTGAGGAAGGCTGGAGAACGGCAGAATGGGGCGTGGAAGGCAAAGATTGGACCTGGAACGAAGCCGGGTATCCGGAATTCACCTATGATATTAATGATATTGAACTATTGAAAAAAATGGGTGTCTACTGGTGGGGTGTACCGACTGAGACGGGTGTGGGCATGGCGTTGACCTCCTATAAAGAAGGCTCGGAAACGACGCGTCAAGGAGAGGAATACTCCAAGATTACTACGTTTAACCCGGCGATTGGTATGATTAATCCAGATACGGATTCACCTGAACAGATTATCCGTACGAACATCGATAATATGGTGAAGACGGAGGTGACGAGGATCTATCTGTCCAAAACAGAAGCCGAAGCGCAGGCGGCCTATGACGAGCTGATCAAGAAGGCTGAGAAGATCGGCATGAGCAAGCTTGAAGATTGGGCAACAGAACAGTACGGCCCGCTCAAGGAAAAGTATGACAATTTGACGAAGTAACACTTCCCATACAGCTCATACAGGAAATGCGAGGCCTTGAGGGGTCTTGCCAACCCTGTATGAGCTCCTTGCGTTCAATTTCAATCGATTTCAGACAGCAGGGAGACTACAAATATGCGTATCAGCACGAAAATGTTCCTGGGTTATGTTCTCCTCATTGTGCTTCCGTTCTTGTTCTTCTCCCTGTTCATTTATTTCCAGCTGTATGACAAGCTTCTGACTCAATATCAGTTAGCAAATCAGCAGAATATTGAGCAGGCCGCAGCCAATCTGGACTCCAGCTTGGTAAAGATGGAATCGCTTACATCTATATATCAGAATAATGCGGCACTGATTGATTTTCTGCAGGGGGAGGTTGTTGATGACCGGGATCTGATCTACTCGTATCTCAAAGAAATCAACCCGGCTTTTTCCTTCGCTTATCTGGCGGACCCGCTGGTCAAAAACCTGATCGTTTACCCCAAAACCCAGACACGGATGTTGCAAGCACCCGGATTTCAGGATTACCGGGAGATTGAACAATTGCTGACTCCAGGTGAAGTGAATCAGCTGCGTCCGGACCGGGGGTTATGGAAACACTCTTTCGACTCCGCTGCTCCAGTGCTGAATTATTACCATAAGCTGTACAGTAATTCTTATACTACTGATCTCGGCATTGTCCAGATCAGTGTTCAGCCGGTGCTGCTGGATAATATGGTGTTGGCTTTGACTCAGGTTCATCCAGATAACGCAGTCATGATGTTGGACCGTCAAGGTGATGTGGTGTACCCTGTCATAAATACGAAGCTGTCGACGGATCAAATTCGGTCTATTACGCGGACACTTGGCAGTGAAACCGAGGGAACATTCCTTGCGGACCATGACCGGCTGTTGATTAATTCTGTACATATCTCCCGGCTCGGGCTAACTGTAATCGAAGTGAACAAACGCACGGCGCTCATCGAGTTTCTACGGGTGAAGCAGTTATGGGTAGCTGTGGGTCTGGGCCTGTTGAGCTTGTTGTCCATTCTGTATTATTGGATCATATCTTCGGTCACCAAGCGGATTGTTCGGCTCTCGCGGCATATGCGCAGAGTGGAGCCGGAGTTTCTGAACAACCCGCTGAAAGGCAAGGCCGGGAAAGATGAGATCGGCTTCCTGATTACGAACTATAATGAAATGATTAGCCGGATGGATGAACTGGTTAATCATGTCCAGAAAGTGGAAATGCTCAAAAACGAAGCCGACTTCAAAATGCTACAAGCGCAGATTCAACCCCATTTTCTATACAACACACTGGAAACGATGCGGATGCTCGCCAGATCCAACAAAGATTATAAGGTGGCGGAAATGGCTTTTTCCTTAGGTAATCTGTTTCGTTACAGCCTGTCTAAGTCGGATCATACGACCCTTCGCGATGAATTGGATCACGTGAACGCCTATATTGCGATACATCAGATCCGGATGCGCGACCTTGAGGTGGAGGTTCAGTTAGATGAGGCGTTTCTGGCGCTACCTTGTCCGAGGTTTATTCTGCAGCCGCTGGTGGAGAACAGTATGATTCACGGGCTTTCCGGGAAGAGGGGCGCTAAATGGATTGCGCTCCGGTTCGGAAGAGAACAGGGATATGCACGGATTGAGATAGCCGATAACGGCTCGGGGATGTCTGCGGATCAGGTAATTTCTCTACAACGGATGCTGGACGGTAGCAAACCCAATCATGAACCGCAGCGCGAGACTACCGGCATAGGCCTCAGTAATGTAACCGAACGGGTCAAAGCTTATTTTGGCAACGAATCATCGCTTACGATCACGAGTACCCCCGGAGAAGGAACCGTCTGCTGCCTTAGACTGCTGTTGAAGGAGGATTACGCATATGCTGAAGCTGATGATTGTGGATGATGAACCAGTGATTCTGGAAGGTTTGCGGGACATGATTGAAGAAGAAAAGACGGCGTTTGGACAAATCATTCTGGCTCATGACGGGATTGAAGCGCTGGAACGAATAGAATTGATCCATCCGGATCTATTAATTACCGATATCCATATGCCAGAGATGGACGGACTGGAATTGATCCGGAGGGCGCAGCAGATGAACGTAAGGCGCTTCATCATTCTGACAGGACATGATGTATTCGATTACGCGCGCAAGGCCATTCAGCTGCAAGTGGTGGAGTATCTGCTGAAGCCTATCAACCAGGCCGAGCTGGTGAAGGTGCTTAGAAGAACAGCTCTGGAACTGATCCGAGAACGAGAAGCGCAGCCGATGGAGGACAACCCTTTAGAAGGTGACGGCGCTTCGCAAAATGAACATATTAAACTGCTGAAAGCCTATATTGAGCAAAGTTATATGAAAGATATTTCATTATCAGATGCGGCGGCATATCTGAACTTGCACCCGGTGTACCTGGGTCAGATGTTTAAGCGTGAGACTGGAGATACCTTCGTGCAATATATCAATCAGGTGCGGATAGAGAAAGCCAAGGCGCTGATGGCCTGCATGAAGAATTTGTCGCTGGATACTATTGCCAGAACGGTAGGGTATGAGAACCAGCGGACCTTTTATAAAGTGTTTCGTAAATATACGGATCAGACTCCGGGTCAATTCAGAGATCGGAAAGGGTGAAGCCTATCTAGCAAATTCAAAAAATAAGGCCTATAGTCAGCCCTAGCGATGCGTAATATAATGAAATCACTTTATGAATACAAGATTCGGCTATTTTCTCAGGTTGGGGTGGGGACATTGACAGGAACAGATTCATCCTTTGATCGTTTTTTTGACAGCATGGAGTCCTTGGCGGATACCATAAGTGAATCTCTTCAGTCTCAGGTAACGATTGAGGACAGCAACCACCACGTCATCGGATACAGCTCTCATCAGTTTGAGAGTGATCCGGCAAGAATCTCAACCATTATCGGTAAAAAAGTTCCGAATGCCGTTATTATTGGTTTGCGTAAAAAAGGCGTTATGCATGATCTGGAGAATTCCGTGCATCCGATTCGGATTCCGGCCGTGCTGGAGGTAGGGCTCGGACCCCGGTTGGCGATCTGCATAAAGCATCAGAAGGAGATACTTGGCTATATATGGGTAGTTGATACTGGCAATCTCGCTGAGGGACATGCGGAGAGTATCGTGGAGAAAGCCGCCGGTATTGCCAGCCGTTACTTACTGAAGCAACGAGGCTGGAGAATGAAGCAGGAGAAAACGCAGGAAGATTTTTTCTGGAAGCTGCTTACTTCGCATTATGACACGGAGCTGAACATCAAACAGGATGCAGAAGCTTGGTCGATTCTTTTGCCGGATAGCTATTATATCAGTGTCTTTGAGAGTGACAAGGTGATCGATGAGCATTTTGTACTGAGATTTCAGCAAGCGATGGCGGCGCAGACCGGGCTGCGGCTACTGTTTCAGACGGCAGAGCATAATCGGCTAATTATTTTGTTCTCTTCAATCTTTCCTGCCCAGGGAACGGATGTCCTGTCCTCGTTTATGCATAAGCTGATGAAGGATATGCATGCAAGCGAGGGCTGGTTGCTGGTTGCTGGCTGCAGCCTTCATTATGAGGGATATACCTCAGCAGCCATTGCCTACCGGGAAGCTGTTTCTATTCTGGAGCTTAAGAAGCTGCTACCTTATCATGCCCGTGATTTGCTGCTGTACGAGGATATCGGTTTTTGGGCGTACCTTCCACTGATTATAGAGCAGAAGCGCAGCCGGACCCGTAAAAGTCCGTTGCTCTATCCGCTAAAGGAGCATGACCGCGAACATAAAAGTGATTTTGTCCAGACGGTTGCCGTCTATTTATCACTGAATAGCAATCTGAAGGAATCTGCAGCTTTTCTGCATATTCACACCAACACGCTGATGTACAGACTAAACCGGATTGCCGAGATTACAGGCAAAAGCCTGAAGGATACCGCCTACCGCACGTCCATCTATCTGGATATCCTGACGGAGGAGACTGGGCAGTTGAATCTGTGGTTTCAGGGTGCCCGGGAATAAGCGGAAGGGCTACTACGTTATAGATGCAATTACATCCCCATCAGTTCAAATCACTGATGGGGATTTTTTGTGCTCCTTTAAGGGCTGTTTTGGAGTTGCTCTATATTCAGTCGATGGTCTCTTTCCTTATGCTGCGGTTCATCAGGTTAGGAAAGCGAGACTGAGTGTAAACAATTCGGATTTGCGCTCCCTGCCGGAGACGGTGAGGATAGCGTACAGGCTGGTCTGGAAATGTCAAATACCTCGAGTGGAATCGGATATAATTTGGGTTCTTTTAATCATAAAGCTTTATAAGACGGTGGATGTTAACCAAATATTCACAGAAATAAGGAAATATTTTGTAATAATATGTTAATATTTATTTATATTTAAAAAAGAAGGGATATTTGTAAATGAAGAAGATGCTCTTGATAGCGACAGTGTCCCGAATATCTGGCAGATACTGTCTGATTGACATTCCAAAATCTTAAGCCTAGTAAGATTTTGGATTATGAAATTTATTTTAATAACACAACAGCACCCATCGATTTCAAAACTATTAAAATTTGAGAATTTTACAATTATTTCAAAAAATATATTGACCTATCTATCTTGATGAGATTATATTGTAAATACAATATATATATACATATTTACATAATATTAACATAAATATATATTGAATTTACTGTATAAGAGGAGAAAAGAAGAATGTTGAAGAAAACAGCAATAACTCTATTGGCTGTATTAACGCTAGGCTCATCCATTGCTTTTGCCAGCGAAAGTACCGAATATGTAAAGGTCAATTCAGAATCTGCAAACGACGTATTAACATCTATTGAAAAAAATGCGGAATCCATGGAAATCAGGCAATTTGTAGAAAACTATGTGAAAGAGGCCTATGACTCTTACTATACTATTAATAGTATCCATAGCAATATAACTAACTTGGATATTGCCAGTAATACACTAGTTGCTAATGTCGACATTTCATTGACTAAGACGCTGAGAGCCCCATCGGTTAAACAATTGCCCTATGTTCAAGGGATGACTCAGCAAATGGAAACTTTCAAACAATCAAGAAGTGTGAATCCAGCCATGGTTGAAGTTTCTAGCAGTATTCTGGATGAAAAAATAAGTGAGCTTCAGGAATACATTGGAGCCTCCACGGACCAGAACGATTCTTTTCGTTTAACAGCTGAGATTATCAATGGTGAAGTGAATTACGATAACTCCACTCTGGAATTCCAGAATTATATCGATTATATTCCTGCCGAATATTTCAAACCTCAAACGGAAGAGCAGCTAAACACGGAAGGAAAACAAGAACTGGTCAGTGAGGCACGAGTGTTGCTGAACACTACTCCCGAGCTAAAATCAGCTCTTGCCGCAGTATCCTACAACAGAATTGCTGCCAGAGATTATGCTAATACATATACCTCTGAGGTATCTGGAGGAGGATATAACACCAGCTACTGGAATAAGAAATATGCATTCCACACCGAGAGTGGGGGTGTAGATTGCGCGAATTATGTTTCCCAATCTATTTATGCGGGAGGAGTTCCTACCGACAGTGAGTGGAAGCCAGAAAGCACTGCATGGGTAAATACCGGCTACAGCATCAGCAATGGACTCAGACAATATATGCTTAAGAAAGGCTACTTCAAAGTGGCTACTAAAAGCACTACAGCAGCTGGCGGCTTCATCGCCATGTCAGGCTATTCTCATGTGTTATTCGTAGTCGCGAACGATACTGTCACGATGCAATATAGTGCGCACACTAATGACCGATTAAAGGCCTCGTTCGCCAGTTTTGATTCTACTAATACTTTTTATGCGCCTGCAATATAATGAATAGAGTAAACTGAAAGGCTATTAATAATACTGCCTGAATTTTTCATTTCAGGTAGTATTATTTTTTAGCGTAATCTCGGAGGAGGAGAGAACATATGCGTGTTAAGCGAATCTGTATTGCATTTTCTTTATCGGCAATACTCTGGATACTACCATCATGTACGAACAATGTAGCCAATGATTTGGATATTCCTTTTATCGCGTACAATCAGATGTCCGTTGCAAAGTGGGGTTCTTGGAATTTGAAACAAGCTGAATTAAGTGTACAAAACGAATTGTATAAATTCTCTGAGATTAATGACCCGATAGAAAACATACTTCCACTCAGTTGGATGGGAGATTCCATTGTTGTGAACGACCGGATAGAGATTTTGGGGAAGCCCTCCCATTACAATATAGAAAAAATAACCAACCCGCCCGTAGACGGCGGTTACCGTTATTTTCTAAATGGGATTTCAATAGTTGAAAAGTATGGAGAAAAGCAATCTGTGTTCGAGATTCCATATAAAGGGGAAACCTATTCCTTAGATCTCAATGAGATTGCCGAATTTCAGGGAAAACACACCTATCTAGCTAATGGAGATATTCAGAAGAACGATAAGATCCGTCTGCTCTTCACCGCTTACGGTACTCAACCCGAAATAGATGGCACTGTTATTATCCTCACTTTCGATACTCTGAATAAAGAGTCTAGCGTAGTTAGTTTCCCCGTTCAGGAGCTGGGTTTCGGGGACCGAGGAGCGGCTCCGCAGACATCTATTCTGACTAAGAATCGTCTATATACGATAACGGGTCCGGAAACTGGCTATATTGATCTTAAAGCGAAGAGATACGTAGCTGAACCGGAGTTGTCGAAACGGCTAAAGGCCGTGCTACCCGAACGAATTCCTAATTCTATAACTAGTTCTTATCTTGTACCTATAGGGATTTACGATAACGTTATTTTGCTTGCTGACCCCACCGTCCAGGTTGGCGATCAGATAGGGGGCATGCTGATCTATGCCTGTTCTGATGAAGATCTGTTGGGAGAGCTGTTTATCACAGATAAACAGGTAACCGTATATAATAAGGATGGAAAGCCACAAGCACCGGAAGTATTTGATTATCAAATGATCGGTGGGAGATATCTTATGTTCTCTCAAGCAGACCAATAAT
Source organism: Paenibacillus monticola (assembly GCF_009664975.1). Classification (GTDB taxonomy): domain Bacteria; phylum Bacillota; class Bacilli; order Paenibacillales; family Paenibacillaceae; genus Paenibacillus_AQ; species Paenibacillus_AQ monticola. The sequence continues at coordinate 37,872 of NZ_WJXB01000015.1, read as the reverse complement.
CACTGTGAAAGTTGATAAATATCAACAGTATGCTTCCTCACTATAGTGAATGTTTGATGTCTGTTTAATAGAAGAGTTGTCGATGCTGTCTAGTAAATAACTTTAATAGGTGGTAATGACGATGTAGACTTCATTAAGACGAGTTCTCGTTTAAGAATGCTGTGGAACGATTCCTTCTTCCTGCAATTTCTTTGTGAATTTTGGGCTGCCGTAAATTGTATCGTTGTCGTAAAAGTGATGTTCAATGCGCTTTAAAAGCCGGTAACGGTGCTTTTTCGATCACTTTTTCAATATCCCTTTAGGTAGGTTCAGTTCTTCAACAATGTCGGTAATGGATTTCTGCTAACGCTGACGCTCGGTCACGGCTATCACCTCTTCTGGAGTATTATTCTATTATCCAGGGGTTCTACTTTTGATGCTTATATCCTTAATCAGATTTATCGGTAAAACAAGTAATGTTATTGCCTTAATTAGTATGTTGAGGGTGTCCCGCAGCCATAGAAATGGATGCTGGGACACCCTTTGTTTTTGAGTAGGGTTCGGCTGGCGTACAAGCATTTGCTGAAGCACAAGGTATTGCTGCTCATGCTGCTGACAGGTGTTGTTTATCTGCTGATTAACCTTTGGAGAAGGACGGGTTTATATCCGTGTCCCAGACATAAACATAAAGATCGAAATAAATAAGCAAACTAATTTCACATTCATTTTCATTCTTCACACGTTTCTTAGATTATATATAAAATCACAAAATATGTAATTAAATCAAAAAAAAGATGTATATAGAACTCCTTTTTTTGATAGACGACTCCATATGCGTTCACCTCGTATATTATTTTTCGTTCTGCACCAACAGAGGATCTGACACGTACAATAACCTATATTTAAAGTAGATAACTTTAAAAAAGGGGGTAAGTATGGTGGCGTATTATTATCCTTCACCCGAAGCGCAGAATTTCGAGCAATATATGAGAAACAACATTATGGAATCGGCGAAGGCTTTGAATGCCAGCGATGCGGACTTTGCAACGTTCAAGGGCTCTCGTGGTAATCCGCGGTTTTGGACACGTACGAATAATGGAGGACTCCAGCTGAATAATGATGTTCTGCCCTCGGTGGGTGTGCTCGATATTTATCAGAACGGGCATCTATATGCTTTTGAATGCGCTACGGCAATGGTAGTCGTGTTATATAGGGCCACAATCGAATCCATTGGTGAGCGGGCATTTAATACGCATTTCAGAGATCTGTTCTTATGGGATTGGAACTATGACAGCAACCTGCGGTTAATTGCTACATATAGCAAGCCGGAGATTTCTTTAGGGGATGTTGTCTATTTCAAGAACCCGGATCATGCGCCGAGTAAGCCGGAGTGGCAGGGCGAGAATGCGATTATACTTGGCAATGATCTGTTCTATGGACATGGGATAGGGATCACAACGGCGCAGGGAATCATTGATTCTCTTAATGAAGAAAGGATACCCGGCAGCAGAACCTCTGCCTATTTTACAGATGAGGCACTGCACCCGGATTTTGAGTATATTCGTAGCTTATCTACAAGACTGGACCCGCCTATTGAGAATAACAGGAGTGCGAAGTATACGATATTCTCCAGGATAGGGGTACGAACCTATATCGATTAAAAGCTGCAAGTAAGCCTAATGGCTGCTTGCAGCTTCTTTTTGTTGAATTTCCACTTGGGTGGATGGGTTATGCGGTTGATTAATCTTTTAGCTGATAGCTCACAAAGGCCAATTGCATACTGTCAGGCGACCAAGAATTCACATTAAGTGTCCCCTGTCCTCCGAACAGTTTCACTATTGTACGAAACTCACCGCCATGACTAGACATCACCCGCACTTCAACGTTCTTATTCGCAGGGTGGTCGCCTGGAGCAACGTCCCCTTTTCGATAAGAGATATAAACCACGCTTTCACTATCGGGAGATACATGCGGGAACCAGTTGTTGCTCTCATCAAAGGTCATCTGCGTCGGTTCGCTGCCGTCAGCGTTCATCCGCCATACCTGCATAAGTCCTGTACGCACGGAATTGAACCAGATATGCTGTCCATCTGGTGTGTATTCTGGACCGTCATCCAACCCGGGAGTATCAGTCATTTGAACCTCAACGCCGCCGTTTACAGGAATAGTGTAGATGTCATACTGGCCATTCCGCTCGGCACAATAAGCCAAATTGCTGCCATCCGGCGACCATCCGTGAAGATAACTAGGGGCCAGAGGTGTAATCAGGGTTGGGTTGCCACCCTCCAGAGGGAAGACATAAATCCGGGACTGTCCATCCTCTTGCGTGTGATGGCTTACCGCAAGGTGAGCATTGTCGGGAGATAGTACATGGTCGTTGTTGCAATGATCGACATAGGCCGACTCGATGACCACACTCTCTTTAGTGGCAAGGTCAAAGGAATAGATCCGGCCGAGACTATTATAAATAAGATTTCTACCATCACGAGTCCAGTTTGGAGCCTCAATCAGGGAATCAAATGTGGCCAAAACCGTACGCTCACCACTCTGTACATCTATGGTTTCAAGGATGCTGATTACGTTACGGCCTTCTACTTTGGGCGTTTCTTTTAGGGTATTCATAAGTTTGCTCCTTTTACGAATTTGAGCGTACGAAATTTGGATGAAAGGGATTACCCCATCCACTCGCGCCGCAGTGTAAATAGATCTTTCAGCGCATCAGTGGACAACTCGGTAATCCAGCCCTCGGAGGTGGCGATGACATTTTCGCTGAGCTGTTGTTTGCTCTCCAGCATCTCATCAATTCGTTCCTCCAGTGTACCGAGCGAGATGAACTTATGCACCTGTACATCACGGGTCTGGCCCATGCGGTAAGCGCGGTCTGTAGCCTGATTCTCGACGGCCGGATTCCACCAGCGGTCGAAATGGAAGACATGGTTGGCTGCTGTCAGATTCAGACCGACCCCGCCCGCCTTAAGGGAAAGGATAAACACATTCGGCTGGTCGGAGGCTGAGTCCTTAGACGGCAGCAGTGATTCCGCAGCAGACGGGAAAGGGGCCTGGAACCGTTCAATCATCTGATCACGTGCGGCCTTGGAGGAGCTGCCGTTCAAATATAGCACCGGTTCTTGAAGTTCTTCCTGCAGGACGGCCTGCAGCATTTTGCCCATACCGATATATTGGGTGAAAATAAGACAGCGCTCGTTCTCCTCGCGCAGCTCCCGCACCATAGCCAGTAGTCGCTCTAGCTTGGCCGAACGGTCGATCAGCGCACTGGTGTCGAGTCTATTCTCGGCATCTGTATCGGGAAGAGCTTCTTTCGTGAGCAGCATCGGATGATCGCATAGCTGTTTAAGTCCGGTCAATGCAGCTAGAATCGCTCCTTTGCGTTCAATGCCTTCCAGCTTCTGCATACGTTCCATGAGTCCGTTCACGGTCTGATCATAAAGAGCAGCTTGCTCCGCCGTCAGATGAATATAGGTCTTCATCTCGTTCTTCTCCGGCAGGTCCAGCTGAATCGCTGGATCTTTTTTCTTGCGGCGCAGCATAAACGGTTTGACTAACCTTTGTAGATCTTCTGTACGTTTAACATCATGTTCCTTCTCAATGGCATTGCTGAAACGTTCATTAAAAGCTCTGGAGCTGCCTAGGTAACCCGGCGTTATGAAGTCGTAGATCGACCACAGCTCCGAGAGCCGGTTCTCGATAGGCGTTCCCGTCAGCGCAATCCGGTGTAGAGCCGGGAAGCTGCGCACTGCGGCCGACTGCTTGGTCTGAGCATTCTTGATGTTCTGTGCTTCATCCAGGCATACGGTTGCCCAGGTGAATTCTTTCAGCAGCTCCTGATCCAGCGTTGCGGTGGAATAAGACGTCAGGACGACATCGGCCTGCGCAGCGGCTCCATAGAAGAAGCCCGCATCGAGGCGTCTGCTTCCATAGTGGAGCATAACGTTCAGGGATGGGGCGAAGCGCTGCAATTCCTTCTCCCAGTTGCCAAGCACTGAGGTAGGGCAGATGATCAGTGAAGGCCATTCCGGTGGAGCGCTATGTGAACGTATCGCCGCCTCACGCTGCGCCGGATCTATGTCTGACTGGTCTTTTAGGTGGAGCAGGTAAGCGATCAGCTGGACGGTTTTGCCGAGTCCCATATCATCCGCGAGACAAGCGCCTAGACCAAAGCGGCGCAGAAAAGCAAGCCAGGCATACCCTTCATGCTGATAAGGCCGCAGCTCTGCCTGTAAACTGGCGGGTACTGCCGGCTTCGGCCACTGGGAGCGTTGACCGAGCTGGGCGATGAGCCCGATTAAATGCTCATTCAGTTCTACCTCAAGACGGACGCGCGTCGCATCCTCCAGAAGCTGTTCCTCGGAGGCATTGTCGTTCTGGGCCTTATCAACGCTGCCTAGTAGATGCAGCTGTAGAATATCCTGAAAGGACAAGCCTTGCGACTTGTCCATGCCGGCCATGGCTCTTTGAATCTGAGCCAGCAGGGCGGGATCAAGCGGGACCCATTGGCCTCTGAACCGAACGAGTCGTTGTCCACGGGCCACGAGTTCGGCGAACTCTGCCTCGGAGAGGTCAGCGTCTCCGATGGAGATGCGCCAATCGAAGTCGATCAGCGAATCCAGCCCGAATAGGGACTGGCCACCCCGACTGCCTTCGCCGGAGCTGACCTTGGCGCGCAGGCGCGGTTTCTTCCGGCTGGCGGCCTCCCACCACGCCGGAAGCAGCACTTGCCAGCCAGCTTCCAGCAGCAGCTGGCTGTCCACGGTCAAGAACCGCCAGGCGATTTCATCGCTCAGCGGTTCGGCCAGCACATCGCCGCCCGGCGCGAAGCGCTCGGTCGGCATGCTTGCCCGCAGGCGCGTAAGCCAGCCTGCGGCGCGCTCGTGCACGTGGGCCGACCATGCTGTCGGCCACAAGCCATGAGGCTCGCCGTCATCGGCGAGCCTTACCGGAACAAGCGCGGAGGCATCGCGCTTGTCCTGAAGCAGCAGCTGCAGCCGCCAATGCGAGTCGTCCGCATCCGCGTCCGGCTCCAGCAGCTGCAGCGCGGGCCGGAAGGGCGCGGTGTCGGCCTTCCAGCCGATCGCCATAAGCCAGGAAGCGGCATCCATACCTGCCGCCCCACTGCGCTCGAATAGCAGCGGATACTCGCTGCGTAGATCGCCGGTCTCGGCTTCTGTTCCATAATGCCGCTGAAACACAGCCGCAGAGAATGCCGCCTGCAGGCCGTCTGCAAAGCTGCTATTCAGGCTAAGCTCTAAGTGTGCAGCTTGCGCTTGCGCACTGGCTTCCGCCGCCAGTCGGAGGACTTCTTCATCCCAAGTCCATTGCAGCTTGCCTGCCTGATGGGCGGTGAAGCTCGGAATATATAGTTTCTCTTCAAGGGATGCGCTCAGCAACGGTGCCAGCTCCATCAATTGAGCGGCTGAGCCCTCCCAGTTCCAATCGATATGCGTCAGCAGCTTGCGTGCTGAGAAGAAAGGAATCACCTGCTCTGCGGGAAGAATGATGAGTTCTACCCCTTCGGCATTCTGAACGGTTAGCTCAGTACCGTAAAAAGAGTCCTCATGCCAGGCGAATAGCCGCTGCTTGAGATAAAGGCCAGGCACAGCTTCGTGTCCGTTATTGGTTCCAAAGATCAGTGCATCCCCATATGGAGTTAGGGCAAGTTGAACGGTAATAGTGCGCAGCTGCATATTCATGGTATCAGCTTTCCTTTCCGAAGCTCCTCCTGCAGAGCGCGAAGCCTGCTGTGACGAAGGGTGAAAGAGGCCATAAATAGCCCCCACCGTTCCTCACGCTTCATCTTTTTGTATAGTTTGGCTAATCGTTTGAGTAATTTAACCGCTGATTTATAGCTGTGCCTGTTTTTCTCCAGCACATATCTTTCTGCAGCCTGATGATAGAAGGGCAATAGAATCTCCGGTGCATTTTTCTCCAAGGGCTGCAGATCCTTGACGCGGAAATCAGAGGGCTCTTTACCAATGGACAGCTGATAATCCATCCATTCCTGCCATTTGCCGTAGGCCAACAGCTTCTCATCGTAAATCTCACGAGAGGTAGGAAGCATAAGGGATAGCGTACTCCACATTTGGGGCTCCACTTCAGGAAGATGTTGAACCGCTTCCTCCCAGTAGTCGGAATAACCCTGCAAATTATAGATACGGCTGTTTAGTAAAGGGCCGATTTCGGTGAGCCATGCGGCCATTCGTGGCCAATCGCCCATAACCAAAAGAGAAGTCAGGAAGCTCATGAACTCGTCCGGATGAAGGCCGGGACGCTCTGCCGCGCTTCTCAGCAGGGTCATAGCGGTCTGATCTTCAGATAGATAGAAATACATCCGGCTCTTAGCAAGCAGGAGTGCATTGCGAGAAATTGCAGCACCAAGCTCGGCCTCTGCTTGCTCTAGCTGAGCAATTTCCTCTGTATAAAGCTCTGTGCCACTGGTATTGGGCGAAATCCAGTTTCTCCAGAGCAGGTCATAACATACCGAGAAACGGGGCTGCTCCCGCAAGCGATCCCGTGCTTCCGTCAACATCTCGTGCCGCAGATAAGCTATGGTATCAGAGATTCGCAGCCACTGGTCCGGTTCTGCCGCCAGCGGCAACTCCTCAACTAACAACTGGGCTATGGCATCCTGCAGTTCAGTTACAGCGAGATGGGTGAAATACCCCAGTGAAGGGCTATAGATACCTGCAGGGGTTCCTGATGCATGAATTATGGCTTCTAGTATATAGAGGTGAGTATGAAGACTGAACAGCTTCTCGCTTACAGGCTTCAACTGCGGCTTCAACTTGGCTATTGAGGACAAGGACCGCTCTACATATTGTGGATTTCGGGTGTTCAGAGCCAGTGGGGCCAGACATGCTGCAAAATAGTTCCGCCATTCCTCGATCCCCTGATCAGGGAGTTGCCGGGCCTGCTCTTTTAGCTGCTCTTGACGATTATTGTAGGCTGCAGCTGGGGAAGGCGACGGACTGGCTGAAGGAATGTGCAGGGCTGATGCCGCCGTGGCGTTAGCAAGCTTGTGCACAGACCGTTCTTGTTGTTCGGCATAATTCATCAGCACAGCGGCCATATGCTTGCAAGGGCCTGAGACGGGACAGTCGCAGCGGCTGAGGGTGAAATCGTCCAGATTAATGGATACACTATAATCGTCGCTTCCTTCGACCAGAGCCTTAATCTTCCGGGGTTCAGTCATCCTGAACGGTTGTACACGCTTCTGTTTATAATATTGAAACCCACGCTTGAGGGTCAGATCATTGAAATAATACGCCACATCTTGAATGAGCTTATTCCACTGGGCATCATCCATGGCATAGGTTGGTTGCATGGTTATCGGTCTCCTGTGAATATATTAGTCTTCATTTAGTTCCTTTATTATATCATTTATCTTATCGTGCTTTTATCACTAAATCTCCATATTCTCAGAGGATATGATATGCTCCATAATGAAGTAAGAGTGAAAAGATTATGCTAGGCTTTTGGAACTAAAGATATGTGGAAGGATGAAGCTGCGATAATGCTGCGATTTAAATTAAAATTTCTGCTTAAAAACAAACAAACGAGACTGATTCTGATGCTTACGCTCAGTGTGTCTCTATTGATTACTATGATTGGTCTATTCTCCTATGGGGAGTACAGGGATGCGCTGGATTCAGAACTGAACACGCCCAATATAGAGCTGCTGCAAATTAATCTGGACGTGACCAACCGGGCGTTCCGTGAATCGGACAATAAGGCGGTAGATCTGTCTTTTCATCCAGCCGTCCTTAAATACATTAATGCCAAAACCGTGGATAATGTAGAGATTTCAACTGAACCGCAGACCTATTTGCGAACCTTGGCTACGGAACCGGATATTCATGCGATAAGTGTGATCAAATTTAAGGATCATTCCATTCTATCGAGTAGTTATGGTTATAAAGCAACATGGGAGCTGGCACCGGATTATGCCTGGAGTACCTGGATTGAGGAAATCAAAGAGAAGCCGCTCTTAATCAAAAGAAGGCTGTATACCGGCACGGATTCACAGCTTGGGAATACAGAATTGCTCTCACTGGCCAGACCGATTGTTCAGAATGGACAAGTCACCGGTGCGATCCTGATTGATCTGGATTACGACTGGCTGTTCTCCAAGATGTATACCCATTTATCCAGCTATCAATTTGTGTATAACCTCGATGGGGATCTGATCTACCCCAAGCTGAATCTGCCGTTTCCACTGACGGAAATGAACGAAGTGCTGTCTTCAATCGACGTCAGTCCTTTTGCCCATGTGAAGGTGGAGGGGCAGGCGTATATGGCCAATCAGACTTTTTCGAATGTGACCGGGTGGAGGCTTATTTCACTGGTTCCAATGGAACAGCTGCTTAAGAACGTAACGATTGCCCGAAATATGATGCTTATGCTGTCTTTGATCTCGATCATTGTCGGCTGTTCTGCTATTTACTACTATAATTTCGCGGCTTTCCGGCCTTTGAAAAGAATCAATAAACTGCTAACCCCAGATCAAAGGGCAGCCGGGCATGGAAATCTGTATGATCTGGAACCGGTTATCGGTAAGCTGGTCGGAGATTTTCAGAGTAAATCACGTGTGGCAGAGTGGAGTATGCCGGAGCTGCGCTCCAAATTTGTCCACGATCTGATCACCCGGAGTATCGGTACACAAGAGACGGAGACTAAATGGGAGCATTATTTCTTAGGCTGGGAGGCAGGTCCTTTTGAGACGATTATTGTATCGATTGACCGTCACGCGCAGTGGTCGGCACCTTATATAGAGGAGGATCAGATGCTGCTGAAGTACGCGATGAATAACATCTTGGTCGAGTATTTTGAACCCTCCTGGCGCACGGTGACGGCAGCCCCCCAGAAGGACGGTCTGGTTGTTCTGCTGCAGCCCAAGGGCCAGACAAGCATTATTCTTCATGAAGACGCAACGAAACTGGTCGAAATGCTGCAGGAATTATTAAAAATCTCCGTATCTATCGGGATCGGTCGGTCTGCTTCCAGTATTGCGCAAGTAACACGTTCGTACACCGAAGCCCAGCTGGCATTGTCTCATCGCTTATATGAAGGATATGGACGCGTTCGAGAATATTCAGCTAAATTGCATGATGAGAATACTCAGGCCATGGATGATTCTTGGAAGCTGGAAGTGATTCATGCGCTTAAATCGTCCGATATGGATGCAGGGTTGCTATGGATACACCGCTGGGCAGCAGATACCCGCAAGAAAGGCATACAACCGCAGCGGGTCTTCCGTATGGTTGACGATCTGCTAGAGGAAGTGTTGGATATTGCTGTAGCGGGTGGACATTCACTTCCCGTCGAGCTTGCGGATTATACTTGGTATCAAGTAACTACAATGGATTTGTCAGAGATTGAAGAGATGCTCTGCAGCATTGTTGTACAGCTGTCGAAAGAGCTCGGGCAGCATCGACAATCGAAGGAGTATCAGCTCGCCCAGAGCATGATTCAATATATGGAGAATAACCTGCAGCATAATATTGGACTTCAGGATATCGCGTCACATGTCAGTATGGGCATTTCCTCAGTGAGCAATATCTTCAAGGAAGAGACCGGAACGACCGTCTATGACTACTTAACCAACCTAAGAATTGATAAAGCCTGCGAGTTGCTTCAGGACAGCAATATGAAGCTGGCGGATATCGCCCTGCTTGTGGGGTACCAGAATGAGAACAGCTTTATCCGTGCCTTCCGCAAAAATAAATCGATCACCCCAGGCAAGTTCCGTGAGAGCAGCAAATATTCCAATGAGTATGCAGATCAGCCAAAACCGCGCCAAACCAGCGTTTCTGACGATTCAGAATAAGATAATACGATTGCCCCGCCACCCCCAGGTGCGCTATGCTTTGTTTGAGAAAAATTTCACAGCTGTGAAAAAATGCGCAGCTGATGCTGAAGACTTGGGGGTGAAGCAGCGAGTGCGGACGGGATGTTCTTTCGTTCAATCGCTCGATCACTGTTAATGAGAGAAGAGGGATAGTTTTGAAACGAACAACAAAACTAGGGTTATGGGTAGCATCCGTGTTTATGGTTCTATTATTGATTCTGATCGGAACGCGAATGTCTGGTGATCACAACCGGAGTGGTGAAAGCGCTGATTTCCCCAAGAAGCCGATTACGCTGATCGTACCTTATGCAGCTGGCGGTGGAACAGATTTAACAGCAAGAGCTTTAGCCAAAGCAACGGAGGAATTTCTCAGACAGCCGATCATAGTCGTGAACCGGACTGGCGGCGGTGGTTCCGTTGGATTGATGGAGGGTGCAAATGCCAAAGGAGATGGATATACAGTTACTTTTCTCCCGGCTGAGCTAACGATCCTTCCGCATCTGGGATTACTTCCTATTACCTATGAGAAATTCAAACCTATTGCCCAAATCAATTTTGATCCTTCCGCCATTACCGTAAGAGCCGAAGCGCCATGGCAAACCGTAAATGAATTTCTTGACTTTGCGAAAGCGCATCCAGGTGAATTGAAAATGGGAAACGCAGGGACGGGGAGCATTTGGCATTTAGCTGCCGTAACATTGGAACGGGAAACAGGTGTGAAGTTTGCACATATTCCTTTTGAAGGAGCAGGACCAGCAGTATCTGCCCTGATGGACGGTTTTGTGGATGCAGTGCCTGTAAGTCCTGCCGAGGTGAAGAAGTATGTGGATGAAGGAAAGCTTCGAACACTGGCGATTAATGCCGATAAGCGCTCTGAGGCGTTGCCTGGCGTTCCAACATTAGAGGAGCAAACCGGGATTCACGTGAACTTTACCGGTACATGGAGAGGACTTGCTGTACCCAAGGATACTCCGGATGAGATTGCAGAGCTTCTGGCCGGTGCTTTTATCAAAGGAACTGAGGACAAAGAATTCAGAGATTATATGAAAATGAACGGACTAGGCTTACTGGTCAAGGATGGCAAGGCGTTTGCTCAGCAACTAAAGGAAAGTGATGATCTGTTCGCCAAGATGATTCCGGAGCTGGGGCTAAGTCGTAAGTAGTGTGAAAGCGCGGTCATACAAGAAGGATCACAGGAACTTCTCTCACGGATTGGACTAGATCGTGAGCGCCGAACCTCCTGGGACTGATTTCTTGCGCCTTCATAAAGGGAAATAATCTAATGATGAAAGGTATGGTAACTATTATGAAAATTAAAAAAGCGATCGATAAAATTCCCGGTGGTATGATGCTTGTACCACTGTTTCTGGGAGCTATTATTCATACTGCAGTTCCTGGTGCTAGTGATTATTTCGGAGGTTTTACTAAAGGCTTGATGACAGGGACAGTACCTATCCTAGCTGTATGGTTCTTCTGTATGGGTGCTGCTATTAATGTGAAAGCAACCGGAACCGTACTTCGAAAATCAGGTACCTTGGTATTGACCAAAATTTTGGTTGCCTGGGTCGTTGCTATGATAGCTATACAGTTTCTACCTGAGGGCGGAGTGCAGAATGGATTTTTTGCCGGATTATCGGTGTTAGCCATCATTTCTGCAATGGATATGACTAACGGCGGGTTATATGCTTCCATCATGCAGCAATACGGCACCAAAGAAGAGTCCGGTGCGTTTGTCTTAATGTCGCTTGAATCAGGCCCATTGGTAACGATGCTTATTTTGGGTAGTACGGGCGTAGCCGTATTTGAACCGCAATTGTTTATTGGTGCTGTACTTCCGTTCTTGATCGGCTTTATTCTAGGTAACCTTGATTCTGATCTTCGTGAGTATTTCGGCAAAGCCACACAAGCACTTATTCCGTTCTTTGGTTTTGCTCTGGGTTGCTCGATTGATCTGGGAGTTATTGTAGATACCGGGTTGTTAGGTATTCTGCTAGGTGTAGTTGTAATCATCATTACTGGTGTTCCACTGATTTTGGCTGATAAATTCATTGGTAAAGGTAATGGTACAGCCGGGATTGCTGCTTCCAGCACCGCTGGTGCTGCCGTTGCTAACCCTATGCTTGTAGCTAACATGAAACCAGAATTTCTGCCTGCAGCAGAAGCAGCGACTGCTTTGGTTGCGGCATCCGTAATAGTAACTGCCATTCTGGTTCCTATTATCACCGCATATTATTCCGATTATATGAGAAAAAAGAAACCACCGGTTGAACCTGTGGAAGTATCGATTAAAAAGGCTGTAATATAATATACAGCGCATAACAACGTAAACAATTAATTTTATAAGCCACTGTGTTATAAAAAAAGGACTGTCTTGACGACCGATCGGGTCATCAGGGCAGTCCTTTTGTCGTCAGACTGTCGTAATCTTGCCTTCTTATTCCAAAAGGCTGCATACGGCAGAGGCATTCGTTTATACTGGCGGTATGAGGTGATTAATAGATGAACCAAGCATTATTCGATCTAGTCTATCAATCGGTAGTCCGGCGCGAATCCACATATGATGGTGTTTATTATACCGCTGTGCTCACTACACATATCGTATGTCGCCCTTCCTGTCGGGCGAGAACACCAAACGCCTGTAATGTTACTTTTTATACATCGCTACAGGCTGCGCTCAGAGAAGGCTTTCGTCCCTGCAAACGCTGCAGACCGGAGGAAGGCGGATGTCTTCGCCCCGATGCAGTATTAGCTGTGCAGGCGGATGCTATTATGGAAGCCCGTTACAGTGAGCATCTAACACTTGAGATTATCGCTGAATCACTGAAGGTGAGTCCGTTTCACCTGCAAAAGACGTACAAACAGGTGACGGGCTACTCTCCGGCAGTCAAGCTCGATCGAGTGCGACTAGAGAAGGTCCGGCAGCTTCTGAAGGATACAGATCTTGCAATTTCCACTATCGGGCAGGCAGTCGGGATTCGTGGTGCCTCTCATTTTGCAGCCTGGTTTATGCGGAAGACAGGTCTCACGCCAACGGGATATCGAACTCAATTCAAGGAGGAAGCTAATCATGAGCCAGACCCTCATATATCGACATACCCTGAACATGGGGAGTAGACCTTGGACCATATGGGCCAGTGATCAAGGATTAGTTCGCCTTTCTTTTGATTTTGAGCAGGATCATGAGCAAATACCGGAACCGTGGCTTAAGCGTTATACCGCTGTATATCAGATCATAGAAGATGAGAGTGTATTTCTGAAGCTAGGGGTAACTCCGTTGCTGGAAAGTTATTTTGCCGGATTGCCGGTGAGCTTTGCGGATATTCCCTTGGATCTATGGGGAACTCCATTCCAGAAGGAAGTATGGTTGGGACTGGCCAATATTCCTTATGGTGCTGTTAGTACTTATAAACAATTGGCTGAGCAGATCGGCAGACCACAGGCGGTTCGGGCGGTAGGTGCTGCCAATGGACAAAATCCGCTGCCAGTCATTCTGCCCTGCCACCGGGTCATTGGTGCGAATGGCACTTTAACCGGCTACCGTGGCGGATTGAAGCTCAAGCAGGAACTGCTGGAGCTGGAAGGCATCACACATGTGGGAGCTGCTGGACATGAACGATTTGCTTTTTGAGCTGTCGCTGCCCGAGACCTTTAACTTTGCCGTGTGCCTCGATTATATGGAACGTTCTGCACTGGAATGTCTGTATATCGTCGACCATGAAGGGGTGAACCGTCTCTTCGAACTAGGAGGTGTACCGGTATTAATCCGGTTAACGGTCCCGGAGGGGAATTTCATGCAGGTGAGTTTACTGCAAGGGGCTGTTCCCAGTCAAGAAGACCAGGCGAAGCTGGCCCGCTATATTAGGGAATGGTTTGATCTGGACCGTGATCTTGAACCTTTCTACAGCTTATCTAGTAGAGACCCGTTATTACGTCCGCTGGCGGAGCGCTTTTATGGACTGCGGATCGTAGGCATCCCAGATCTGTTTGAAGCTTTGTGCTGGGCTATTCTCGGGCAGCAGGTAAACCTGACCTTTGCCTATAGACTGAAGCAGCGTCTGACCGCTGAATATGGGGAATCCATGGAATGGATAGGGCATACGTATTATCGTTTCCCTCGTCCGGAGGCTTTTCTGAGCGTAACTATGGAAGAGTTATGTGCATTGCAGTTAACAAGGAATAAAGCACTGACGATACTTACAGTCGCTGGCTTGATGGTTCGCGGCGAATTGAGCAGGGAAGAGTTGCTGCAGCTGCCATCCCCCGAAGAAGCGGAAGCGAGACTCGTTAAGATCCGTGGGATCGGGCCGTGGACGGCCCAATATGTGCGGATGAGATGCCTGCGGGATGCCTCCTCATTTCCAGTAGGGGATGTGGGCCTGCAGAATGCTGTAAAGGTACTCACCGGAATGGACAGAAAGCCGAACTTGGCGGAGCTTCAGCAGTTAGGTGAGGGTTGGCAAGGTTGGGAGGCCTATGCCACGTTCTATTTGTGGCGGGCGTTGTATTGATCTGTTCTTTGAAGTTGGTGAACCGGACTGAGAAGCACCTATTTGCTCGAAATCAGGTGATTTGGGATTTTGACGGACTCCAGGGACGCTATTGACCCAATTCCTCTCCTAAAGCACCTATCTTTGCTTCAATAGTGCCTCCTGAGTCCGCTTCCTGTTCCCCCACACCCCTCGAAAGTGAAATAGCAGCTATACAGTCCGCCAGGGTTAAGCTGTATGTGACAGCGATGTAGACTTTTTTAACGTTTCTTCGTGAAGATCTGGAAGGTTACACCGAACTTGTCTGTGACCATACCGTAAGCCGGGCTGAAATAGGTCTCACTTAGTGGCATGAGTACTTGTCCGCCCAGCTGCAAGGAGTCATAGAAGGCCTGTGATTTGGCGAGCTCATCGGTCGTGATACAAATGGTAATCTGGTTCCCTCTTTGAAGGGCTTGGCCCGGAAACAGATCAGACACAAACAGGTCTGAGTCGCCAACTTTTAGGACGGAGTGTGCCACACGCCCCTTTTCCTCAGCTGATAGTGGGGCATCGGGGTTCTGCGGGCCTTCACCCACCGTTTGTTTAAAAAGAACCTTGGCGTTTAGCGCCACTTCATAAAAGGAGATCGCTTCCTGTGCATTTCCATCAAGCATGATAAAGGGATTTAATTGTAAAGTCATATTAACCGCTCCTTTAGTATCTATTTGTAAGTCTTTGCTGGGCTTATTTCCTACTATAGCCTATAATAGTGACAACTATTGTCATGAATAAATTAATAATGGAGTAGAACCTATGAATAAATCGCAACGACTGCTTGAAATGATGATGGTCGTCAATCGTAAGCGGAAATTCACCGTCAATGAGCTTGCCGGTGAATTCAATGTATCCTCAAGAACAATCCTCAGAGATCTGCAAGAACTTAGTGAGTTGGGAGTTCCTTTATACTCTGAAGTGGGTCCGCACGGCGGATATCAGGTGTTGAAGGAAAGAATTCTGCCACCCATCGCTTTTACGGAGGAGGAAGCTGTCGCTATTTTTTTTGCGAGTCATGCGCTGCGCCACTATGCAGTTCTGCCCTTTAAGGCCGAATCTTCTTCAGCCCTCCGGAAATTTTATAACAACCTGTCTGGTGATGTGCGGGATCGGATTGATGAAATGAAGAACCGGGTAGATTTTGTCACACCGATACGGCTAGCCGAATCTCCTTATTTGTCTATCTTGCTAGAGGGGGCTATTGAGCAAAAAGTGCTTCTTATCGATTATGAATCGAAGGGGCAAAGGTCCAGCAGACTTATTCAACCTGTCGGTATCTACGCAAGCAGTGGCTTATGGTATTGCCCTGCCTATTGCTTTCTACGCGGCGAGATTAGAGTGTTTCGCTGTGATCGAATCTATTCGGCGGTCTATAACGACTCGCGCGTAGAACCACTGGATCTGCGGCAGATCCATCTTGGGAATAGAGAAGATTTGTTCAAAATGGAGCCGGAAGAGGAGCAGCTTAAGCTCAATGTGGAGTTAAGTAAGGAAGGTGTGCAGCGCTGCGAGGCAGAGCTGTGGTCTCCCTCCAGACTGCATATTCTTGAGGACGGGACCGGTAGGCTTGAAGGGGATATTCCGACGAGTGATCTTCCATTTTTTGCGAAGTTTCTCATCGGCCTAGGCGACGAGGCCCTGGTAAAAGAGCCAGTGGAGCTGGTGGATGAAATGAAGCGGATGCTTGCCAGATTGCTGGGCAAATACAGCTGAATGCGCAGGTTAGCCTAGCACGAGGCTAGGCTAACCTGCTTTTAAGTACACCTTACTTAAGCCTAAGGGAACCATATTTCCGCCAACGTTCGAATGCCCTCCTCAATCTGATCTTCGTCTATACCTCCGAATCCCAAGATAAACTCCAATGCATCTTTTTCAGGCTCACTCCACCAGGTAAAGGTCATGGGAGTGATGCGTATACTTGCTGCCTTAGCAACTGACACAAGCTGTTCCGCTGTGTTGTTATGCTCCAGGGTTAGCAGGATGTGAAATCCGGCGTCTTTTCCGCTAACCGTTGCCTTATTCTTAAAATGCTGCTTGATGGCTTGAAGGACGATATCATGCTTCCGTTGATAGAGCAGGCGCATTCTCCGCAGATGCTTCTCAAAGTAGCCCCTTTCGATAAAATAATGCAAGGCAATTTGATTCAGCCTTGAGGCAGAATGTTCTAGATACAGCTCACTTTTTAGTTCGTGATAGATAGGCAGTAGCGCCTTAGGCAGGATCATATAATGGATACATAATGCGGGTGAAACCGACTGTGCGAAGCTGCCCATATAGATGACTGGGCTGTCCTCCATAAGTCCTTGGAGGGAGGGGATCGGCCGGCCATGATAGCGGAATTCACCATCATAATCATCTTCTATAATGTAACCGTTTGTGTTTAGGGCCCAGTCTAGCAGTGCCAGACGTTTCGCAATCGGCATAGTCATTCCTCTAGGGAACTGGTGGGAAGGTGAGACATAAACAGTATTGGCCTTACTCCTATACAAGCTTTCCACATGAAGTCCATCTTCCTGCAGCGGGATAGCTTTCACTTCGAATCCATTTCTTTTAAAGGTAGATGGCAATAAATGATACCCGGGATCTTCAAAACCGAGGCTTGTAGTCCTCCCCTGAAGCATTAAGCTAAGCAGAGAGCAGATTGTATATTGATCACCGCCGATGACCACTTGCTCAGCTGAACAGCGCAGTCCACGGAATTGGCTTAAATAGGTGGAGATGCTGTCTCTTAAAGCAGGCTCCCCCTGCGGATCTCCATACTGCAATAGATCGGTGTTGGAGAGCTGCTCCTGATAAAGGCTTCGCCATATTTTGTGGGGGAAATTGGAGAAGTCGTTTTTGGAGATATGGAAGTCATAGGCATAGGAATAAGAATCGCGGGCTGTGATTGGATAAGGTTTTGAGGACCGAAGGTCACTGGGTGCGGCGATTCCGTTGAATGTCTGAATAGGCTGAACATAATAGCCACTTTTGGCTTTGCTAGTGAGAAAACCTTCGGATAATAGCTGTTGGTATGCCAGTTCTACAGGAGTAGTACTAATGTGCAATTGTGCGGCCATCACTCGGATCGAAGGCAAGCGGGTCCCGCTTAACAGGCCGCCGTTGATAATCTCTTTTTTGAAAAAAGTATAAAGCTGTATATAATAAGGTACTTCACTATTTGGATCAAGCTTAGGGACAATTAGCATGTTCTCCGCTCCATCTGTCACTTGAAATTATACGATTCTGTCTATTTTAAAGTATACAGTTATTCGATACCATAGAGAAAGTTATGAAATGGAGGAGATTGAAGATGAGTGATAAACATGCTAGATTGCTGACGGGGGAACGGGTCTATCTGCGTCCACTTAACGGGGAAGATAGCGAGCTGTATTACCAAATGTTCTATGACGAGGAGACCCGTTGGCTTACGGGAACGCAGAAGCATAATACCAAGGAGCAAATTGCCCGTTATATTGAGCGCAAGGCTGGGGATGATTCCAGTGTGCTGCTGTTGATCGCGCTAGAGGAGAACGATAAAGTCATCGGCGATATAGCAATTCAGGATATGGACCGGGGTAACCGGACGGCAAATCTGCGGATAGCGATCGATAAGGTGGAGCACCAGTGTATGGGTTACGGACAAGAAGCACTGTTATTGCTGCTGGACTATGGGTTTGGCATCTTAAACTTGCACCGTATTGAATTGGAGGTTTACGCGTATAATAACCGAGCAGTACATGTCTATGAAAAAGTAGGTTTTGTTAGAGAAGGCGTACGTCGGCAGATGCTGTATTACAATCATGAATACCATGATGTGATCATGATGAGCATGCTAGAGAATGAGTACCGGGCGCGATATTTGCTATAAAGGTCAAATAAGGTCAAATCAATAAAAATCCTATTATTTGTTAAGGAAACTGCAAAGAAACGCCGGAATTCGGCCGTTTTTGGACTTGGATCGGCTTTGTTATTCCCTATAATTAGGACTATAATTAAGCCATAAGGTCAAATAAAGTCAAAGTCAATGAGAGGAGAATGGAAAATGTTTAATTTGGTTCCTTTTGGAAAAGGTAGAGAAGATGCTTTTGGTGTGCTCACCAAGTCTTTGAATGAAGTATTCAATGATGATTTCTTTGCACCGATCAAAAGCTCCACGGTTGTCTTCAGAACGGATATCCGTGAGAGTGAGCAGGCTTATCTGATCGAAGCCGAGCTTCCCGGCTTTAAGAAAGAAGAAATCGACATTGACTATGCCAATTCTTATTTGACGATTAAAGCGGTACGCAAGGAAGAGGATACTGAGGAGAATCAGGAGCACCAGATTGTGCGCCGAGAACGCCGCTACGGGGAATATGTACGGAGATTCTATGTGCAGGATATTTCGGAGGAAGGTATCCGTGCTTCCTTGAAGGACGGTTTGCTCACGCTAGAGGTTCCCAAACGGCAAAAACTGCAAAGCAAACGGATCGAAATTCAAGATGGCGGGTCCTCGGAATCACAGCAGGAATAAGGGAGTATAAGTCCGGTGAGCTTGTGATGAACAGGAGCCTTAGAGCTTTTGGGCATGTTGTCGAAAGTTCAACTTATCCTAGGCAGTCACGGCGTAACCATCGGGCTTTTCACATAGCAGTACTATAGAAGGCGCATTGTAGTGGGGATTCCGGCTATGATGCGTCTTTTCTCGAAGAATTTGGACAAATAATTATAAGTATTACTAGCTATATAAGATGAACGAAAAAACATAAGAAAAGGCAAAAGTAATGAAGGGGAATTTTGGAACTGTAGGAGCGATAGCGACCGCCTGAAAGCTTTCCGTAGGAAAGCTCGCATCGAAAGCATAGGCTGTCTCCGGATTTCATCCGCTAAGAGCGGAATAAATCAAGAAATCAGGAGACAACAGCGGCCGGAAGTCCAAACATTTACCGCAGTTACGATTAAAGCCGATTCAGAAAAATCTTATGTTCAGCTATATAGGCTATGAAATCTTATGAAGGGAGAGAAATCAAATGGCGGTAAAAAGCTTCTATGAGGCTTTGGGTGTAAGTAAAGGAGCTTCCAAGCAAGAGATTAAAAAGGCCTATCAGAAGCTTGCCAAAAAATGGCATCCCGATGTGAATAAAGCACCTGGAGCAGAGCAGCAGTTCAAACAAGCAGCGGAAGCCTATGAGGTGCTGAGTAACGAGGAGAAGCGTAAGGTTTATGACGAGGAGCAGCAATATGGTGCTGGTCGAGGAAAAGCAACGGGAGGTGGGGGCAATGGCTCCCCTTTCGGCGCAGGCCGGAGCGGAGGTTATTCTTCCGGTGGGTCCGGCATCCCGGAAGAGGATCTGTTCGGGATGTTCTTCGGAAACCGGGGATCGGCGGATCGGGCTGGCTTCGATTTCTCCGGAGGCGCCGGTAACGCGCGTCAAGGGGGCAGCCCCTGGGGCGAAGCCCGCAGTACGATGCAAGCCCAGCTTGATATCTCGCTGGAACAGGCTTATACAGGTGCAAGTGTAAGGGTTCAGATTGGCGGTAAGGATGTGAATATCAGTATTCCGGCTGGATCGACAGACAGTGCGGTCATTAATATAACTGGAGACGGTAAAAATGGAGTGGCACAGGGCGAAGCTCTGCTGATTATCCTGCATATTTTGCCGCATGGAATTTATGAGATCCAAGAGAGCGACCTGCACGGTATTCTGGAGATTGCTCCTTGGCAGGCGGTGCTAGGTGGAGAGGCCAAGGTACTGCTGCCGAATGGAAGTACCATGAAATTGAAGATTCCGGCAGGGATTCAGAGCGGCAAGACGCTGCGGATACCTGGCAAAGGGTTGAACCGCGAGAATGGCACGAAGGGTGATATTCTGTTCGCCATTGAAATTGTCATTCCTGGACCTGCCAGTGAAGCGGATTTACAGCTTTACCGCCAGCTTGCCGAATCCGGCAGCTTTCACGCTGGCGCCAAACGGCAAAGCCCAGGTACACAACGGCGCAAGGCCACGGCAGTATAAACCATCTTCGATCGAATCTTTATAGAAAGGTGTTGAGTGCAATGGATTTTAATAAATTAACGCAAAAGCTGCAGGAGGCAGTGGCTGCAGCACAATCGTTGGCCTCCAGCGGCGGCCACCCGGAGATTGATAATCTCCATTTGTTGAAGGCCTTACTTCAGCAGCATGAGGGCTTGCTGCCAAGACTGTTGCAGAAGATGAACATCCCAGTAGTAGAGCTGCTGCAGAGTACGGATGAACTGCTGCTGCGTAAAGCCAGTATTAGTGGGTCAGGTGCGGGAACCGTACGGCGATATGCCTCCCCATCGCTGATTCGCGTGCTGGAGCAGGCCGAGAAGGAAGCCGCACAGCTGCAGGATGAGTTCGTCGCGGTGGAGCATGCCGTGCTGGCGATGGTATCTGATTCAGGCAGTGAGAACCGCGAGCTGCGGGGGATGTTTGCCAGCCGAGGCGTGACAAGGGAAAAACTGCTGTCCGTGCTTGCGGAAATTCGTGGTCACCAGCGTGTGACTAGCAGGGAACCGGAAGCCACCTATGAGGTGCTGGAGAAATACGGACGTGATCTTGTAGCGGAAGTACGGGCGGGGAAGATTGATCCGGTCATTGGACGTGACGCGGAGATTCGCCGCGTCATTCGTATCCTGTCCCGCAAGACCAAGAACAACCCGGTGCTGATCGGGGAGCCGGGGGTAGGGAAGACGGCGATTGTGGAAGGTTTGGCTCACCGGATTGTCCGTAAAGACGTGCCGGAGGGACTGAAGGATAAGACGATTTTTTCGCTGGATATGAGTTCACTTGTGGCCGGGGCCAAATATCGTGGGGAATTTGAAGAGCGGCTGCAGGCCGTGCTGAAAGAAATACAGGAGAGTAATGGGCGAATTATTCTATTCATTGATGAGGTGCATACGATTGTCGGTGCCGGTAAGACAGAGGGCGCAATGGATGCGGGCAATATGTTGAAACCTATGCTGGCCCGCGGCGAGCTGCACTGTATCGGAGCGACTACCCTTGATGAATACCGGAAATATATTGAGAAGGACCCGGCGCTGGAACGCCGCTTCCAGCAGGTGCTTGTAAGCGAGCCGGATGTGGAGGATACGATCTCGATTCTACGCGGACTCAAGGAGCGGTTCGAGGTGTATCATGGCGTCAAAATTCATGACAGTGCACTCGTGGCGGCAGGTGTATTGTCCAACCGTTATATTACAGACCGTTTCCTGCCGGACAAGGCGATTGACCTGATCGATGAGGCCTGCGCGATGATCCGTACGGAGATTGATTCCATGCCAGGCGAGATGGATGAAGTGACACGCCGCCTGATGCAGATGGAGATCGAAGAAGCCGCACTCAAAAAAGAAACCGATGAAGCCAGCAAGCGCCGTCTGGAAACACTCCAGCGGGAGCTTGCCGATCTGAAGGAGAAGCATCTCGGAATGACAGCGCGCTGGGAGAAGGAGAAGTCGGTCATCCAAGGGATTCGTGAGCTCAAGAAACGGCTGGAGCAGGCCAAGAAAGAGCTGGTGGATGCGCAGGAGGCCTACGATCTCAATAAATCAGCCGAACTTAGCTATGGCATTATTCCTGATCTGGAACGGCAGGTGAAGGCGGCGGAAGAGGCAGCCTTCCAGGATCAGGATACGCGGCTATTGCGCGAAGCCGTCACTGAGGAAGAAATCGCCGATATCGTCTCGCGTTGGACTGGAGTTCCTGTTAGCAGATTAGTTGAGGGAGAGCGGAACAAGCTGCTGCGGCTGGAAGAAACGCTGCATGAGCGTGTCGTGGGGCAGGAGGAAGCAGTTGGCCTGGTGGCCGATGCGGTGCTTCGGGCCAGAGCCGGAATCAAGGACCCGAACCGGCCGATTGGTTCGTTCCTGTTCCTGGGACCGACTGGTGTCGGCAAGACGGAGCTGGCTAAGGCACTTGCTGTGTCGTTATTCGACCGCGAGGACGGTATGATCCGTATCGATATGTCGGAGTATATGGAGAAGCATAGCGTATCCCGCTTGGTCGGTGCACCTCCAGGGTATGTCGGTTATGAGGAAGGCGGTCAGCTCACAGAAGCGGTGCGGCGCCAGCCTTACACGGTTGTCCTGCTGGATGAAGTGGAGAAAGCACATCCCGATGTATTTAATATTCTACTGCAGTTGCTCGATGATGGGCGGCTGACCGATTCGCAGGGCCGGATGGTCGATTTTAAGAATACAATTATCATTATGACCTCCAATATCGGCTCGCCACATCTCATTCAAGGAACCGATGATAATGGGGAGCTTACGGAAGCGGTCAAGGAGAGAGTCATGCAGGAGCTAAGCGGTCATTTCCGTCCCGAGTTTCTGAACCGGGTGGATGATATTGTGATGTTCAAACCGCTGACATTGCATGAAATAGAGCAGATCGTCGTTAAGCTGGTGCAAGGATTACGTCTGCGCCTTACAGAGCGTGGAGTGGGACTTGTGCTTAGCGAAGCTGCGGTACGCTTTATTGCCAAGGAAGGCTTTGATCCCGTTTACGGTGCCAGACCACTGAAGCGGTTCATTCAGCGCACGCTGGAAACTCGTGTGGCGCGTGCGCTTATTGCCGGTGAAGCGGAAGCGGGCTCGGTCATGGAAGTGGACGAATCCGGCGGCGAGCTGTCCGTTTCTATTACGAAGCATGTTGGCGCTGAAGCGGTTAGTTCTGTGTAAGGAAGCTTTTAGGAAGATGAATCACTAATGATTTGTTATAGGGGTAAAAAAACTAGCAAGTCTCTTATTTATGAGACTTGCTAGTTTTTATGTTCAGTCTTATGATACTCTTTTAAATTATAAATACCGCGATATAATATCGTAAGAGGGAGAGGATTCGCTTGAAAACCATAGGACTGATAGGCGGCATGAGCTGGGAATCATCACTTGAGTATTATAAAATGATCAATGAAAGGGTTAAGCAGAAATTGGGTGGATTGCATTCTGCAAAATGCTTCTTGTACTCCGTTGATTTTGAAGAGATAGAAAGATTACAGCATAGTGAAGACTGGGAAGAATTGACGCGTATAATGATCAATATTGCTCAGAAACTTAAAGGTGGCGGAGCAGACTTTGTGGTGATATGCACTAACACCATGCACAAAATGGCCAATGAAATTGAACAAGCAGCGGGAATTAAAGTTCTTCATATTGCAGAGGTAACAGGGCAGGAAGTAATTAAAAAAGGAATGAAGAAGGTAGGCCTCCTTGGAACCAAATTCACTATGGAAGGAGATTTCTTCAAAAAGATTCTCAATGAAAAATATGGTGTTGAGGTGGTTATTCCAGATAGTGATGAGAGGGGAAGTGTCCACCGTATTATTTACAATGAATTATGCAAAGGCGAAATAAAAGAAGCCTCCAAGAAACAGTATTTAGAGATTATGGATAACCTGGTTATGAACGGTGCGGAAGGTGTGATATTGGGCTGTACCGAAATTACATTGTTAATAAAACAAGCAGATACTGCAATACAGATTTTTGATACAACGCAGATTCATGCCGATGCTGCAGTGGATTTCGCTTTAGGGGGTTGACCTCAAAAGGGTGAAGCCACGTCTCCAGAACTGGCTGTATTAGAGCAATAAACGCATACCCGCTTACAATCCCCGCAGCTGTCCCGCGCCGATCTCCAGCATTCCGTTACCAATGTACATGAGGAAAAAAGAGCGCTATTCTACCCAAGGCACCAAATGGGGCTGTTCCTCAAGGATAGAGAGATATTGCTCCTTCCAGCCATACTGTCCATCGGGGTCAAGCTGCATATACCGTAAATATTTCTCCAGCCGAAATTCAGCCTTGGACCAACCGAGGTGCTTGAGGCGCAAGTCACTTAGCTGATGGGGGAGCTCGAAAATATTTTGCGGCAATCGCCCACAATGCTGCGGAGATTCATTCCATACATAATTAAAATCTTTGCGGTAACGGAGCAGAAATGGACGGTAGCTTAAATGGGAACGCCAGTAAGTGTCTTCCCGGTAATATTCCTCGTTCCAGAAGTCGTATAGACGGAAGCAGTATAAATCCACCTGCGATTCCTGCAGCATGGATTGGATCTCTTGGGCAAACCTCGCTTCAAACAGCTCATCCCCGTCCAGATTTAGAATCCACTCCGGATTCGTCTTCAGGACTTCTTCCCACTGCTGCTTGCGCAGCTCAATTTCATTGCTGAATTTGGAATGCGTATTGTGCACAAGATGGACGGGGATACCTTGAAGGGCTTCTAAACAGACTGCTGCCGTATCATCCGTGCTGCCATCATCTATAATGACTGCCTCATCGATATATTTGCGGTGTTCCTCCAGAACCTGGCGCAGGAAACGCGGGCTTTCGTTCTTGACGACCATTGATAGAGTAAGCTTGGGACGTTTTATGGTTCTAGGTACGGTTTGGATAGTTCCGGGATCGGATTTTATGGGAATATCCCCCTGCTTTTCCGTTGCCAGATCTACCGATATGGAATTTGATTCCGCTAACTCTGACTCTCTCTCTGACATAGACTCCACTAGAGGAGCCTTATTGGCTGTTGTCTGCTTGATGAAGTCCTCCACCTTGCTTAAATCGCTGTCTCTGTATAAATGCAGGGCGGGATAATAAGTGTCGACAAAAAGCGGGATACCTAGCGCAGCAGCGCGGATACAGAAATGGCGATCTTCTCCCCAGTAGGAGATATTCTTGATCGGGTTATAGCTTATCCCAGAGATTATGGCCTGGCGGCTGATCAGTGTACAGGCTCCCAGGCCGCCTACTTCATAGATGCCTGGCAACTGTAGCTTGGCTAGAAACTCATGGAATCTGCTTTGGATCTCCTCAGGGCGCAGCTGTTCTCCCGGCAGCAGCTCCCACTGATTGTATTCGTCATGCATCCATACTTGTGGCTGCAGCATGCTTTCCGGCTGCCAGCGGGTCCAGAAGACCTCCGAAATAATATCTTTTTCCGCCGATACAAGATGGACTAAAGTTTCAGGGTAAAGGATAAGGTCGGAATCGATCAGGAATAGATAATCATAGCCGAAGGTTTCAGCATGCCGGATAATCGTGTTTTTAAAGTTGGCAACTTTCCAGACTAGCTCCGAGTTCCAGTAATGGGTGCTGTCATTTCGAATATACGTATCACGGAAGCCGGAGGAATGGAGAAGAATATTGTTGCGGGTTTCTTTAAATTCCTGCAGTAGCAGGCTGGATCGCTCATCCTCGTTATCATCGATAAAATAGAAGTCCAGCTCCAGGTCATTCCGCTTCAAGCGGAGCAAGGAATCCAGAAATTGACGCAGAATAAGCGGTTTTTGGTGAATAGGGCTGCCGAGCAGTATACGTGGCTTGTTCTCGCTCATCGCAGTCCACCTACACAATGAACTATCGGTATCATAAAATTCCTCCGGTCCTCAGGATTGTACGGATTTATTTATTTATCTGTATTCAATATATTTACGTAAGGACTGGACTAACCCTTATTTTTTTGGCGACCGGATTGCATGATTAGAACTATGGGAGGTAATAAGATGTTGGAGACATTGAACCGGGTTAAACTGTCCCAACGCGACGCGTTATTGTTGGAATCTTTGCGGGGCTTGGGCTGGTCCGATGAGGAGATGCTGCTTAGAGTGACAGAAGGAGACTTACCCGTTGACGAGAGTAAATACCATTTTGACTATAAGCGGCTGACAGCTTTGCAGGCAGAGAAGCCGGAGGAATTCGAGCAGGCTGTGCATGAGGGTTATCAGATCAAGTACAATACAATCCGTGGCATTCGCAGCTGGATTTCGATTGCCCTTGGCAAAGAAGCAGCACTAGAGCTCGAAGAAGGCAAAGAAGCTGCCGAGGCAGCATTAACAATAGCCGAGAAGAATCGGCTGGAAGCTGCACTGTCGTTCGGGTGGCAGATACATGGCGGATCTCAGACCGCAACAGGAGCAACCGAAGTGTATCGGATTGAGCCTATTCAAAGATGATATAGTAAATCGAAGAAAGTCTTCCAAGTAACCTGTGGTTGAGCCGATTTTGCTAAAGAAGATTTATAAAGAAAAAAAGATTGCTGCAGCGGCAGGATGCCGGCAACAATCTTTTTTGGCAATCTTCTATTTTTTCGAGAGGATCTGTCGCTTAGACCGTAGGAAGTCCACGAGATTCTTCGACACCAGGAAAGCTAATCTCATACTCAGCACTTTCAACCCAGGTTCCGGTCTTGAAGTCTCTGCCCCGCACAACAACCTTATTGCTGTAGACTTCTACATAGTAACCTTGGCTACCTATTTTAGCTTCATCCTCATTGGTCCAAAGATAGGCGACGGAGGCAGAGTTGAACATTGTAGCGGTCTCGCCTTGGCCAGGGAACATTGTATTATCTACTTCAAGCTCCCAGTGGGTATGTCCCGTAAATAAAAGAGTCTGTGGATATTTGGCCAGAATGGACTTTAATTCCTCATCTTGTGTGACTCCATACCAGCCCTGAGATTCTAGCGAACCGGCTACGGTGTCTTTGAGCGGCTGATGCAGGAAGAGGAAGACTGGCTTATCCGCTGCAGACTGCTCTTCAAGTTTATGTTCCAGCCATTGAAGCTGTTCGATTGACAGGTTACAGAAGGTCCGCAGACCTTGTTCTGTCCCCAGAAAAATAAAATGATATCCATCGATCCAATGATCATGATAGGGACCGGTCATCCCCGTTTCCGCCTCATAAAGCGCCAGGCGTGACTCCCAGTGTCCAAGCCCCACATCATGGTTGCCTAAGGTGAAGGTAATATCCGGCAGCTTGGCTTTATACTTATTTACAATGCGCACCATCTCTTCGTATTCCTCAGGAAAACCATGGTCTGTAACATCTCCGATATGCATGATGCCGCTGCTTCCCTCACCATGGTCGGCAATGTCCTGCAGTGCCAGCTCAAAGTTAAGGTTGTACTCATGCTCAGGATCGGCAGTTACATGCGTATCCGTAATAATCTGAAAGGTTACCAGGGGTTGTTCTTCACTGTTCATGCTCATTAGTAACGGACCTCCTAAAAGTTTTGTGAGCGTTACATCCTGAATTACTTCGTACAAAACTACTTCGTAAGCATAAGCTAAGTTTTATGGAGCACTACTACCTGAGAGCATCCGCTTCAATACGCAGCTCATCATAAGATTGCACGATGATATCTGCGTCAGCGAGAATGCTGAGTGGTGCAGGATCGCTATGGGTACCCGTAAGCCCGATGGCCAGAGCGGCACCCGCCGCCTTGGCCATGCGCATATCGCCGTTAGTGTCCCCGATCACTGCGGTCTGGGAAGGGTCAATACCCAGCCGCTCGCAGGCTAGCTGGACCATATCTGGAAACGGCTTGCCGTGCTCCACCAGGTCCGTGCCTATGACTTCTGCGAAATATTGCCGAATGCCGAGCCACTGCAGGTGCTTCTCTGCCGCTGCGGTTTCATCAGCGGTTACGACCGCGAGCGGAATGCCCTGGCCAACACAATCGTCCAGAAATCGCTGCAGACCGGGCAGGGGAAGAACCGGCCGCTGCTGTTCCAGCATGGCGTCTGCCACTTGCCTGCAAAGATGGACAAGCTCCAGGGACTCTGCCCAGGATAATCCCTGCAAGTAGGCTTGCCAGGACAAGATGGCGTAGAGATCATCCATCGTGCCCATGGCCAGCGGACCATTGCGGTCATAATCGGTGATGCTTCCCTGTGCGTCATGGAGGGTTCCTAATAAGGAGGGAATCAGTGTTTTCGGAAGCTCACCAAGTCCCTTTTGCTCCATGATCTCAGCGAATTTGCCCAGGAAACGTTCACCCCAGCTTCCCCAGAGAGAGACAAACTGGAGCAGTGTCCCGTCCTTGTCGAACAGGATGGCGGATACGGAGCAGCTTCCTTGTGGAGTGATAAGCTCAGACATAAGCGCCCACCTTTATTTTAATTTGTCCAATGCCGCCTGTGCCGTTTCTTTGGCTTCCTTCAGGGCTTCTGCTGCCGGAATATTCTCGATCTGCACCTTGTCTGCTGCGATTGTCAGGGCATCATTGATCTTGCCGCCAGTAGGGTCCTGGAAAGGCTCGGAACCATGGGCTGCCTGCATCAGTGGAATCTTAATCTGCGGATTGCTCTCGCTGAATGAGACGAATGCAGGGTCTTGCAATGCAGATTGACGGACGGAAATATAACCAGTGTTAATGGACCAGAAAGCGGTGTTCGCGGAGTTCGTGAAGTAAGTCAGCCATTTCATGGCTGCTTGCTTCTCAGCGTCGCTTGCCTTAGACGGGATACCAGCCATAATAGCCTGAGCTACCGGCTTTCCTTCGCCAACCCCGGCCCAGCCCGGTTGTTCCATCGCGGATACGATGCTGAAGTCCAGATCTCCCTGATCTCCACTGGAACCGATGTAGCCTGCGGCCTGTCCTTTCATTACGTCATCAATTGTTTTGTACCAATATTCCCAGCCTTGTCCACCGGAATGAATCTGCATCGTTTTATCTTCGTGAATCCATTTGCGGAACAGATCCCAAGTCTCAATCCACTCAGGGGAGTCGATCAGCACTTCTTTGCCATCTTCGCTAAGAATGTGGCCACCCTTGCTAAGTGTGGCATCGATCATATTGCCGGAGCCCCACATCGGTTCCCAACCGAAGAACGTTGTTTTTCCACCGTCTTTAATGGTCATTTTTTCAGCGGCAGCGGCCAAGTCTTCCCAAGTCTTCAGCGTACTCGGATCAATGCCGCTCTTCTCAAAAGCATCCTTGCGGTAATACATAACCTGTGTAGTTCCGTACATTGGGAGGAAATATTGCTTGCCATCCACCTGCCCCTGATTCATAAAGGTCTGGACAAAATCATCCTTATTGAAATCCGGCTGCAGAGTCATAAGCTCGTCTATCGGAGCAAAATAGCCCTTGCGCGCCCAGTCTACATTAGAGGAGAGCACAGCAGCAGGGACTTGTCCTGTAGCAATAGCTGCCTGCAATTTCTGCTCAGTTTCGGTATAGTCGGCCTGTACGATGCCTTTGACGATGACTTCCTGTTGGGAAGCGTTAAATTTCTGGATAAGCGCATCCATATTCTCACCAAGTTTGCCGCCGAGTCCATACCAGAACTCAATGGTTACGGGTACGCTTTGTGTCGGAGCTGCTGAAGCAGATGGTGCTGTTGATGCTCCATTTGCGGCCGTAACATTTGTAGTGGAATTTCCACCGCAAGCGGTCAACACCGTAAAGCCAGCAATTAAAGACATAGCGGACACTCTCTTCAATACGTTCATCATCATTCTCCTCTTTATTCATATATTGTTATCCCATATATCTGTAAGCTCATCCTTTGCTTGATCCGGCGGTCATATTGACACTTCCCATAATGGTTTTCTGGGCCAGCAGAAACACAAGCAGCAGAGGGGCGATGGTAAAGGCGCTGGCGGCCATGATTAGCGGCCATTTCAATCCGTAAGCACCTCCTTCCACGAAAAAGCTACGCAGTCCGGCAGATACCAACTGCAGGTTTGGATCCTTCGTGATCAGCATCGGCCAGAAATAGTTGTTGTACTGGTCAATGAAGGTGATCAGGGCCAGCACTGCAAAGGAAGAACGCGTGATCGGTACAATGATGGTCCATAGAATTCGCAAATGGGATGACCCATCCACTTCTCCGGCTTCTACCATTTCATGTGGAACCTGCAGGAAGGCTTGTCTGATCAGGAAAATGGAGAACACACTTACGCAGTTGGATAGGATCAATCCGGCGTAGGAGTCCAGCAGATGCAGCTCTGACAGAACGAGATAACCGGGCAAGTAGACCGCGGTAGCTGGAACCATATAACCGAACATGATTACACCTGCGAACAATCCTTTTAAGCGGAATTTCATGTGTGTAAGCGCGTAAGCCATCATGCCGGAATTGATGATCTGGAGCAGCACGATGGACACGGCGACGAAGATGCTGTTGCCCATATATCTGAAGAACGGCGCCTCATGCCAGGCTTCAGCGAAGTTGCCCCAGAGCGGGACCTTCGGCCAAAGCGTGGGCGGGGACTGCCAGATTTCATCATTTGTTTTCAGTGCGCTGGTGACCATCCAGTAGAAGGGAAAGGCCATCAAGAGTGCAATTACCGCAAAAAACAAATGGCGGGACAGTCTGCCGATTACAACGATTGTACTCATTCCAAGACCTCCTTTAAGTAAATTTTACTGATAATGGGTGGTCCGTTTACTGACTCCGAGCGAAACCACAGACAGCAGCATGCAGATGAACACTAAGACCATGGCGACGGTAGAAGCCTCTCCGATCTGGAACGACTCGAAGGCGGATTGATAATACATATAGAGCAGGGTGCGCGTCGAACCGGAAGGCCCTCCCTGAGTAAGCACGTTAATCTGATCGTAGGCCTGAAGCGCCCCAATAATCTGCACAATGAACAGAAATAGTGTAGTGGGTGAGATTAGCGGCAGCGTGATGCGGATGAATTTGTAAAAAGGGCTCGCTCCATCAAGTCCAGCCGCTTCCAGCAGGTCGGTAGGTACATTGCGCAGCGCTACCAGATAGAAGATCATCGCCCAACCAACCGATTTCCAGATCGTCACGATAAGCACACCGACAAGGGCCCACTTCGGATCATGCAGCCAGCCGATTTCTGCTAGACCGAGAAAGGAAAGCACGGTATTGGCCAGGCCCACATCAGGTTCATAAATCCAGGACCAGACGATGGAGACGGCAACCGTCGGGGTAACCCAAGGCGAGAATAACAATACCTGATAAAGGGCGGCTCCCTTAAGCTTGCTGTTCATCAGCAGGGCTAAACCCAGTCCAATCATAATGACCGGCAGCACACTTCCTGCACAGAACAGCACAGTTACTCTAAGCGCTTTGTAAAAGGCCGGGTTGCTGAAAAGATCCACATAATTAGTTAGGCCCACAAAGGTTTTCTCCGGGCTCATGAAGTCCCATTCTGTAAAGCTGAGATAAAAAACATACAATAATGGCGCCAGCCAAAATACAACGAACGGAATCATCGCCGGCAGTGTAAAGAGCACAGGCTTCAAACCGCCTATCAATTTCGAACGTGTCATTTTTTCTTGGATACCCCATTCCATCTTTTGTGTTTTGCGGTATAATTCTGAGGAAAGCTCATCTGTACAAAAAAAATTGTACACTCATCTGCCAGTGATGTGGTCAAGAGGACGTAAACAGTGATAAGAGATTGTGTAAAATTTTTAGAATAGTGTGCACAAGCTTGTACACTGTGTAAAGTAGAGGATAGAGACTAAGTGAAATGAAGGTGCAACGATTGAAACAGGCCGCCTTTGGCGAAGAGAACGCGGATTTATCTCCACGGGAGCAGCTGCTGCGTCCGATGATTGATGCCATTGCCCAGACGATGGACTTATATGGAGCGAACTATTCGTTCGGGCAGCTTTATGGGATTATGTTTTTTGAGGATAAGCCGATGACACTCGAGGAAATGAAGAAGGTCATGAATATGAGCAAAAGCAATATGAGCTATGGCGTCCGTTCGTTGATGTCCTCCAAGATGGTTACCAAGCTTGACGAGAAACGGGAGCGAAAGGATCTGTACGTTGCGGAGACGGATTTCTTCCAGACCTTCAGGAATTTCTTCACGCTGAAACTGCAGCGGGAGATCGATGTGATGAAGGAGGCGCTCAGTTCCGTCATGCCGGAGCTCGAGGAACTAACCAGCGCGGAGGACACTCCAGAGGAGGAGCGGCAATATTGTCTGAGGGATTTAGATAAACTGCAGCATGCCGTTAAGTATTACAATTGGCTGCAGCAATTTGTGGACGGGCTTCAGGAAGGCGAGTATTTTGCGAATTTTCCAGCAAGCGGGTTTAAACCAAGCTCAGACTAGCAGTGAAAGTGAGGGGAATTAGGATGTTGAAGTGGAAGGCTGGGTACATTGCCTTATTTCAGAGTGATCTGTATGAGACGAATTCGCTTGTCGTAGAAACTTCGGACTATGTATTAGTTGTCGATCCCTGCTGGCTTCCCCGTGAAGTGGAGGGGATTCGCCAGTATGTAGAGGGAATTCGTGCTGGCAGAAAGCTTCTACTCTTATTTACACACTCGGACTTTGATCATATTATCGGCCATGGTGCTTTCCCGGAGGCTGAGGTTATTGCAAGCAGAGCATTCGCTGACAAAAGCACGGCAGAGCAAGAGAGCATTCTGGAGCAAATTCGTGAGTTCGATGATAGCTACTATCTCAGAAGACCTTATGAAATAACCTACCCAGTAGTGGATCATGTTATGGAGGCAGACGGTCAGATGATGACTTTTGGGGATATACGACTGACGGGGTACAGCGCTCGGGGACATAATAACGATGGAATGTTTACGCTAATAGAGCCGCTTGGCTTGTTCATCGCTGGTGATTATTTGTCAGATGTAGAGTTCCCTTATATTGAGGACAGCAGTGTCTCATATGAGGGAACTCTACATAAGGTTGAACCCATAATGGCCCGTCATCCCATTACCTTGATGATCCCGGGGCATGGAGAGACGACGAGTAGCATGAATGAGATTAGAAGAAGACGCGATGCAGGCTTGAATTATATTCAGAATATGCGTGCGGCGGTAGCATCCGGTGAACAAGAGAACATTGACCAACTGATCGCAGGCTGTGCTTTTCCCCGCAACATGACAAAGTTCCACCAGAGCAATCAGTTGCTGTTCCAGGGTGAGCCAAAAGGATTCAGAGCTGTCTCGGAACATAATGAAGAAGTCTCGGTAAAACAAAAGAAAAACAAGCATTCAGACCTCAAAGGGTCATAGGTGCTTGTTTTTCTTCCTTGCAACTTTTAGTTATTTTTCCGGAATGACAATTTGAGCTGAGCCGTAAGTATCAAACCAGCCTTTAATCGTGTTGAAATCGCTACTGAACGAAAGACTTAAGAGAAGGAGTACACGAGCATGCGCAGCGTTCAAGTTGTCCCCAGCAATAATGCCATCACCAGTTGAGTAATTACTGCCCGAACCCGTCCGAGTTGTTGCAACGAAGATAATACCTTTCTCTTTAAAAGCCTTCGTACGAGCATCACCCATAGCTTTGGATACTCCCCCAGATCCTGTGCCTGCAGTAACAATTCCCTTTGCGCCTTCCTCGACTAAACCTGTGATTGCTCCGGCTCCAGCATCTTGATAAGCATAAGCAATTTCCACCTTCGCCAAGCTAGTTGAGGGGATTTTTTTCAAATCAAATGGTGTTGCCCATGTATCTGTACTCATGAGTGATCTGGCATTGGCACGATACAATCGAATATTCTTCTCGTCGATATATCCCAGCATTCCCAGCTTAGGGGTTTCAAAAGTATCTGTCCGGTTGCCGTTGGTTTTTGTAACTTCCCTTGCTGCATGAAATTCATCATTCAGCATCAAAACGGTTCCGAAATATTTTGTTTTTCCACTTGCAGCCAGCTTAATGGCATTGTATAAATTCGCCTGAGCGTCACTACCAATAACCGTCCAAGGACGCATTGAACCAGTAATAACAACGGGTTTCGGACTTCTTACTGTGAGATCAAGGAAATAAGCAATCTCTTCCATTGTGTCTGTACCCGTAGTTACGACCACTCCATCCTGTGTTTCGAGCACTTCATCCACTTTTAAGGAAAGATCATATAATTGCTGCATGGTATAGGAGCCGGAACCCTTATTGCCAAATTGAAAGGTGGATACATCTGCGATTTGATCTTTATTGGGAAGGGCTTTTACCATATCCTCCATTAATAAAGTGCCCGCTTTGTAATTTTGAAAGCTTGTTTCATCAACCGATTGACCTGCGATCGTACCACCAGTCGCAATAACCTGTACCTTGGGCAGTTTGGTTACCGTTGTAGGAGACACGATTGTTCCTTGGACTACCTCTGCTGCATAAGAACTTGAGATCGGTAACATGGAGACAGTTGGAAAGAGCGAAGTTAAAGCTAGACCAGCAACGAAAGCAGTTTTCAACCATATTGATTTGGATAATACCATAGATGCAAACCTCCCAAAGTATGTATTACCGCTGCATCATGTTATTTAAAATAACATCAAGCAGCGGTTATTGAAGGGAGTATAACAATGTGTTATGTTTTATGGCAAATACATAACATAACGAAGAAAGCGGTTTATTGACCTGTATCATGATCTAATGCTTGATTATCGACCGATATCTCTATTTGTTAAAATTTTAAATAAATTAAAAAAGAATATGTAAATTTTTATTCTATGGCAAAAAATATGACAACGTACAACCTAAAGATAAGGGGTGTCCCAGCAGCCATTTTATGGCTTTTGTGACACCCCATGTGGTATTTGGAATTCGTTAAGCGCTGATTTCGAAGTGATCTAGAACTAAATTTCTGCTATTCCGAAGCGTTCTCTTTTTTATTCTTACTGCCAAAATTAACGTTTAGCTGCCCGTCATGACCTCCTACATGGCCGCCGATTCCAAACCCAACCCCTTGGCCGCCGCCCAATTGGCCCTTAGCCTGAGCGCCGAGCCCTTGTTCACCCCCGAGGTGCGCACCGGTGTTGAAGCCGACCCCTTGTTTGAATCCCAAGTGCCCATCGACATTAGCCCCGAGCCCTTGTTCACCCCCGAGGTGCATGTCGGTGTTGAGGCCGACTCCTTGTTTGAATCCCAAGTGCCCATCGACATTAGCCCCGAGCCCCTGTTCACCCCCAAGCTGTACCCCAGTGTTGAAGCCAGCCCCTTGGCCGCCGCCCAACTGGGCCTTAGCCTGAGCGCCAAGACCGTACTCACCGCCAAGCTGCGCACCGGTGTTGAAGCCAACCCCCTGGCTCATGCCTAAGTGCCCGTCGGCGTTCGCGCCGAGTCCGTACTTGCCACCGACCTGTGCTTCACCGTTAAATCCGGCCCCATGACTGCTGTTGATATCAGCCCCGCCCTGTGCGTTGATCCCATATTTAGCGCCCAAGTGTCCATTGGCATGTGCACCCACACTATTGTGAGCCAGATGCCCATCGGCGCTCGCGCCGAGGCCATGTTTACCACCCAGCTCTCCGCCTGTCTCCAGATTAAGTCCTTGTCCCTGGCCTATATTTCCATTGACATAACCATTCGCAATTTGCGTTCTTTCGGCTTGATTATACGAGCGATTGAGATGGAAGTAATGAGAGTAAGGGAAGTTAGCGGGTTGACGATTATATGGATAAGCTGGCTGCCAAGCTTGGCTATTCGAATATTCATTCCCAGTGGTCATGTGGAAGCCTCCTGAATAGATTTGATTATTTAGCCTATTCATTGAGGCATTCTA
Organism: Paenibacillus monticola; assembly: GCF_009664975.1. GTDB lineage: Bacteria > Bacillota > Bacilli > Paenibacillales > Paenibacillaceae > Paenibacillus_AQ > Paenibacillus_AQ monticola. The sequence goes on along the minus strand of NZ_WJXB01000015.1, from coordinate 2,289 downwards.
ATGATACCTGCTCCGTGGGAATAACCAGAAGAAATCGATTAGAGATTCAGTTGAATCTTACGCGTGCTCAGCACGCCTTCCAGACCCGTGGGGTCTGTACTTACTTTGTGGGCTACAAATTGCTCCGCCCGCTCGGACGTACGTATACGCAGCGGCTTGGTGTCCATGTGCACTAATTCCCACATCACGTTGGCAACGGATTCGGAGGTCTGTGGTTCAACGTTTCGTTTAAGAAAGGTCGCCGTGTAAGCATCCAATATAGGTTTATACTCATCGTCCAGAATGCCGCCAGTGCTAGCTACATGGCCCAGAACAGTTTTGTTGAACTCGGTGGCAATTGCCCCTGGTTGAAGTAAAGTAACGTCAATATTGAACAATGGCTTGTAATAGGTAGCCAGGCTTTCCAGTAAACCCTCAAGTGCGAACTTGCTGGCACAATAGATCTCATTCATCGGTTGACCGACCAACCCGCCTACGCTGGATGTGGCAATAATATGCGCATATCCGGTTTGGCGCATAAGGGGCAACGCCGCCTGAATGGTATGCATGACTCCATAAACATTAGTGTCGAAGACACGCTGGATGTCCTCTACAGGGGCTTGTCCCAGTGATCTAAGGTAGCCGAACCCGGCATTGCAGAACAGCACATCCAGTGTTCCCTGCTCAAGCTCAATACGATCGATAACCCGTTTAATACTTTCTGGTTTTGATACCTCCAGCTCTACCCAATGAAGATTTTTTTCCTCTCCATACTGCTGTTGGTCACGTGCTAAATGACGTGTGCCGGCATATACGGTCCAGCCTTGACGCGTAAAGGATAAAGCAGTTGCCAAGCCAATGCCGGACGAAGCGCCGGTGATGCACATGATTTTATTTTTACTCATAGGGTATACCCTCCAATAGTTTTATCAGAAATATTTCCCATATTATAGCATGAAGCCAGTCTTACTCTAAATATAGCGAGATTTTCTCCGCGAAACTGACAAATAACATAAATTTTCGCAGGATTAGCACGACTTGAGTTGCTATAAGTGTTTTCATTAATGTAGACTATAATTAATGTCTAGATGTAAGCGAATGGAGAGGGAAAATGGAAGTATTCAAGCGTTACTTCGCGAATTTAACGGTCCGGCGTTTTTTGATTTTGGGGCTAATTACACTGCTATTGTACAGTATTAGAGACATGCTGAATCTGGTGTTGCTGACATTTTTGATTGCTTATGTGATGAACAGCTTTCAGGTCCTATTGAGCAAGCGAATCAGTAAATACGTCAAGGTGAACAGTAAGGTAATTATTATTATTTTATACCTTGCGCTGATCAGCATGATCGTATTAGCCCTGGTTAAATACCTGCCTAAGGTGTACACGCAGATTAAGCAATTAACCAATTTTCTGAGCAATTTAACCCCTGAAGATCTTCCCAAGAACGAGATTACTCAGTATATTTTCAATATGCTCAAGGATTTAAACTATCAGTCCTATATGAATCAGGGCATAGAATATGTGCTGAAGATAAGCAATTGGGGCACTACCTTCGTATTAGCAACCATTCTGAGCCTTGTGTTCATCCTGGAGAAGAATCGGATTGTCAGCTTTACCTCCCGCCTGAGAGAAAGCAAGATTTCGTGGTTCTATGTAGAGTTGGAGTACTTTGGCAGAAAATTCATCTCATCCTTCGGAAAAGTGATTGAAGCGCAGATTCTCATCGCGCTGTTCAATACGTGCTTTACGGTTATCGGATTGTGGATACTCGGTTTGATTTTTGTTGCTTTTCCCTACCTCTTTGCGCTGTCTATTATGATTTTTCTGCTGAGCTTAATTCCGGTTGTCGGCTTTGTGATCTCGCTGATCCCACTGTGCATCATCGGTTATAATATTGGCGGGCTATCCATGACACTCTATGTACTGGCGTTGATTGCGGTACTGCATGTTATTGAAGGTTATTTTCTGAATCCGAAGCTGATGTCCTCCAAGATGAATCTGCCGATGTTCTACACCTTTATCGTGCTGCTGTTCTCCGAGCATTATATAGGGGTCTGGGGCCTTATTCTCGGTATCCCGATTTTCGTCTTTTTTCTCGATATTCTGGAGATCAGCAGAGAGAAGCAATAAGGCGATATCCCCTTTTCACAATATATAACACCAAAAACCCCAGCCATATAGGGAGGCCACTGAAAAACATGGCCTTCTCGGAAGATTGGAAACAAACATATCCAAAAGACGACATTCATTCGGACCTAGCGAATGAATGTCGTCTTTTTAAGGTGTATTGTTGCCTGGGCTAAGCC
>NZ_WJXB01000014.1 GCF_009664975.1 Paenibacillus monticola | reverse complement strand
AAGGGCTTAGCCCAGGCAACAATACACCTTAAAAAGACGACATTCATTCGCTAGGTCCGAATGAATGTCGTCTTTTGGATATGTTTGTTTCCAATCTTCCGAGAAGGCCATGTTTTTCAGTGGCCTCCCTTAAGGCAGCGCGTCTTTAAGCTTCTCCCCTGCTTCACTCAGGGACTGGAACGTACCTGCATCACTCCACCATTCTTTAAGCACATCGTAGCTAAGCCTGCGATCAGTAGCATAAATATTGTTCACATCGGTAATTTCCAGTTCCCCCCTTTTGGAAGGAGATATTCGCCGGATCAAGTCGAACACGGCCTCATCATACATATATATACCAGTAACACAATATTTACTCTTAGGATGCTGCGGCTTCTCTTCAATGTAGGCAATCCATGCTGAATCTTGACTGTCAAATACAGGAACGCCATATCTGCGCGCATCCTCTACGGGTTTCAGCAGCACCTTCGCTGTCCCCGGCGGTTGCCGGAGATAGCTCTCCACATAAGGAGTCAGATCATCTAGAAAAAGATTGTCACCCAGCAGCACAACAAAGCGTTCCCCCTTGGGAATGAATCCCTTCGCAAGCTCCAGTGCTTCTGCAATGCCTCCAGCAGCCTCTTGGATTTTGTAAGTCAGAGATACACCAAAGGAAGCACCACTGCCCAGAAAATCCGTGTACAGCCCGGCAGACTGCTTGCTGATGACCAGAAGAATATCGTTTATACCTCCTCGGCGCAGCCGGTCAATGCCGTAACACACCATAGGATATTTGCCGACCGGAAGCAAATGTTTGTTCATAAGCCGGGTCAGCGGATGAAGTCTTGATCCTGTTCCGCCCGCCAGTATGACTCCTTTCACTTACTTTCCTCCTCTTTGTCTACGTCTTTAGCTACCCAGGTCTGCATTTTAGATAAACATTGCAGGGTCAACACCCCATTTTTCCATAAAAATCTTGCGATTTCGCTCTACCAGCTCCTGCCAGCCGGAATGATATACTTCTTTGAAGCTGGCACTTCCTTCATGATGCACCAGGCAATCCCCGGCAATTAGCAACCGGTAACCCTGCATTCGGGCACGCAAGCAGTAATCATCATCCTCGTAATGTCCTGGTGAATATCTCTCATCCAACAAACCTACAGCTTCCAGCACTTCTCTTTTTAACAAAAAACATAATCCTATCAGCCGTCGCGTCTCTTTCCACTTGAAACGGTTAGGAATATTCGCTCTCTTCGCAGCTTCATGAAATTCCGCAAGTCCTTCATAATCGGTCTTTACTTGCTGTGGTCCGCTGGCATAGTTCGTCACAGGTCCCACAATACCAATATCCGGTGCACTGTATAACACAGCCTTGAGATTATTTAACCAGCCTGCGGAGACGGTTACGTCGTTATTCAACAGCAGCAATTCATCGCCGCAGGCCAGCTGCAGACCGAGATTGCAGGCCGAGGGGAACCCCCGATTATCAGGCAGGGAGATGAATGTAATCTTCTCCAAGCGACAGAAAGCGTCCGTCCCATCCTGTGAAGCATTATCCACAACGATAATTTCATAAGGCGTCGCCGTGTGGGCTCTGATCGCTTCCACACAACGACACAACAGACTGAGACCGTTATAGGTTGGAATAATAATACTGGTCAGCGTCATAATCCGTTCCTCCAGAGGGCCAATTGCCGTCGCTGCTCTTGAAGACTTTCAGCATGCAGGAAATTACTTGTAACCCGCTGTGAAAGAACCGTAAGCAATGCTTCAGCATGGTCACCGACAATTAGCTGTTCCACAGGGTTGCCAACTCCCGTATTCGCCGGGCGCAGCCGGTTATGCTTGATGACGTTTACCAAACGTGTCTTTTCCACCCGCAGCTTGTTCAGTATGGAGATGGCCTGCGCTTTGGGAGGAACCATCAATTCACGGTAGCCAATGCTCTCCAGGGCGTGTCGGGAAAGCGCATGAGGAACAGCCGTCATCGAGCTGACCCCGAGATCACTTCGGCCCAGCACGAAATTTAAGAATAGCTTAGAGCGTATCACATCATCACTGAATCCAAACGGAGGGAGCAGCGAGTCCAGATCGTTGAGCGCTACATCCACTCCGCTGTCTACAGCGGCTGCGAATGAGGCCAATTGTGGAGCGGGAATGACCATATCCCCATCCAGAAATAACAGAATGTCTCCCCTGCTCAGCTTCGCACCGATCGCCCGCCCTACATCATGTCCGGCGGAGTCCGGGCAGTGTACAACAATAGCTTGCCTGGATAACCGGGCTCGCTCAAAGCTGCTATCCCTGCACCCGTTTAGCACCACAATTATTTCTGTGGGCTTCAGGCGCGCAACTTGCTTCAGCAGGCGCAGCAAGGTCTCTTCCTCATTCCGCGCTGAGATAATTACGGATAACGTTCCGTGTAATACGGGAAGTGCCTGTGATGTCTTACCCACCGTCAGCGCCAGAGATTGAGGTGGGCGGCGAGCGGCGGACTTATTGACTGTCGCTGTACCTGCTACAGCTCGGCGGACAGTGGATTTGGATGTAGCTGATGAACCACTTCGCCGCTGTGACTTCGTACCCAGCTTAGCTTTAGGCATCAATACCATCACCTCACCATCTCCCGGCGTCGGCTCCCGTCACTAAACCCCGCTCTGTCCCCCTGTCGCTGTAACAGCAAGGACACAGCCTCCAGATGATCCTCGATGATAACCTGCTGCAAGGGATCATAACTGCCTGCCTTACGGCGAACGGCGTTTAGTTTCCCTACAGGCACTTTGTGCACAGTCTCAATTCGTAGACCGTCCATCACTGCACGGGCATGTGCCAGGGGTGGACGGGATAACAATGCGCTTCCTAAAACTTCAAGCGCCTTGCGGCTCATTGCATGTGGAACAGCTGTCATTGAACAGCCGTTCAGATCTGAGCGGCCCAGCAGAATATTCAACGAATACTTGGCAAGCACCACTGGATGGGGCACACGTTTCCGGACCGGTCCGGAATAATTATTGAGAGCTATGTCTGCACCACGGCTAACTGCCGTCACGAAGGGGCGCAACTGTGAAGCGGGAATGACCAGATCTCCATCTGTAAATAATAAAATCTCACCTTTGGCTGCTTCTGCTCCGATGCTGCGGCCAGCGTCGTGCCCAAGCGGCTGTTCAAACAAAATGACACGTGCACCTGACGAAAGGGCCACCTCCGCCGTGTTGTCGGCCGAACCGTTGACGACCACAATAACCTCACAGCGCGAATGAACACCTCTAGCTCCAGCTATCACTCTGGCAATAGTCCGAGCCTCATTCATAGCTGGAATAATAACCGATACATAGGGTTCCGAGTGATTAGCTGCAGGCAATGCAGCGGTTGGCCGTACCGGACGGGAAGATCGCCGCGTTCGCCTTATTGGTGAAACCCGCCGCCCCGTGCGGCGGGCTGAAGTTCTTTTTGGCTTCAAGCTCATCCACCTTCCTTACAGGGCTTCTTCATCGGGCTTTAGGGTACAACACAGTTTATGTAATACGCTTCACAGGGTAACGGCCAATGTCACCCTGCATATAGAAAAGAGGACAAAAGGCTTCCGCAACGACTTAATCTAGATACAACAAAAGCGCAGCCATAGGCTGCGCTCGCAGTTTATTCTAGTCAAATACCCGGTCATCAGGCAGCGGTTTTGCTAAAGGTGCACCGATGGCGATCCAGGAGATCACACCATAAAAATGTGGGGTCTCGCGCAGTCGAACCACTTGGATCACTGCTTCTCCGATGGCCCGGCTCTTCAAGGAAGCATAAAAGTAAGCCTGATTCGTCATGGCAACCAACACATAGCCAGTATGGCCAAAGCTCTCATCGAACGATACGGTCACTTCCACGCTTTCTGCGTCTCCATTGAACATGAATGCCGTCATCCCGAACTGCTGCAGCGTCTCTCGTTTCCCGGCACTCTGTACGGGACTAAAAGACAGATGTTCTGTATTCACTGTCCCGTTTGCCAGATGCTCCCCGCTTACTGCACCAGGGGCAATATGGTAGCTCTGCACACTCTCTTCCTCTAGATGACGGGATTGGACAGCGAATGAAGCGATTTTGGAGGAATCTATGGCTTCGTCTTGAATTTCCGTCACACCTACCGCACCTGCAGACAGATGTGTTGTACCCACACTCCCCGTTTGCAGTTTCTCGCCGGTAATGCTGCCATCCGGCAGCAGCTCCGCGGTCCGGGTATCTTCAGCTAGATGCTCCAGCCTAATACTACCAGGCCGCAAATGCCGCTCTTCCACGCTTTCGTCAGCAAGATGTTCACCGAATACGCTATTCGGCTGTAAGTGCAGAGAATTCACTGCACCCTCGGCTAGCTTAGCTCCAGTAATGCTGCCGTCGGGCAGCAACTCGGAGGTCCGGGTGTCTTCGGCTAGATGCCCTAGTGTGATGCTTCCTGAACGAATGTGGCGACTCTCTATTGAATCTCTGGTTAAGTGACCGCCATATATACTACCCGGTGCCACATGGAACGATTTGATCGACCCTTCCGCCAGCTTAGCACTGGTAATGCTGCCATCTGGCAGCAGTTCAGCGGTCCGTACTTCTTCGGCCAAATGTTCCAGTTTAAGACTGCCGGAACGAATGTGACGGCTCTCTACCGTGTTTACAGCTAAGTGGCCGCCATATACACTGGCTGGTGCGAGATTGAAGGAATTAACCGTGCCTTCTGCCAGCTTCTGACCAGTTATACTGCCGTCCGGCAGCAGCTCAGAGGTTCGCACCTCTTCTGCCAATTGCTCCAGCTTGATGCTTCCGGGACGGATATGTCTGCTTTCCACAACATTCCCGGCCAAGTGGGTACCATTCACACTGCCCGCTGCCAGATGAAGCGAACCCACCGAACCCTCTGCCAGCTTCTCTCCTGTAATGCTGCCGTCTGGCAGCAGCTCAGTGCCATAAACTTCTTCTGCAAGGTGTTCCAGTGTAATACTTCCTGGACTTAGGTGCCGACTCTCTATCGTCTCCACAGCCAAGTGATCGCCATATATACTGCCTGGTGCCAGATGTAGCGAACTCACCGAACCCTCTGCCAACTTCTCTCCTGTAATGCTGCCGTCTGGCAGCAGCTCAGTGCCATAAACTTCTTCTGCAAGGTGCTCCAGTGTAATACTTCCTGGACTTAGGTGCCGACTCTCTATCGTCTCCACAGCCAAGTGATCGCCATATATACTGCCTGGTGCCAGATGTAGCGAACCCACCGAACCCTTTGCCAGCTTCTCTCCTGTAATGCTGCCGTCTGGCAGCAGCTCGGTGCCATGAACCTCCTCGGCAAGGTGTTTCAGTGTAATACTGCCAGGACGGATGTGATGACTTTCCACCATCTCCCCAGCCAGATGAGCGCCATATACACTGCCCGGTGCCAGATGTAACGAACCGACTGAACCCTCCGCCAGCTTTTCTCCAGTAATACTGCCGTCTGGCAGCAGTTCTGAGGTTCGCACCTCTTCTGCAAGATGTTTCAGCGTAATACTTCCGGTACGGATGTGATGACTTTCCACCATCTCCCCAGCCAGATGAGCGCCATATACACTGCCTGGTGCCAGATGTAGCGAACCCACCGAACCCTCCGCCAGCTTTTCTCCAGTAATACTGCCGTCTGGCAGCAGCTCGGTGCCATGAACCTCTTCGGCAAGATGTTTCAGTGTAATACTGCCGGTACGGATGTGATGACTTTCCACCATCTCCCCAGCCAGATGAGCACCATACACACTGCCTGGTGCCAGATGTAGCGAGCCCACCGAGCATTCCGCCAGCTTTTTTCCAGTGATACTGCCGTCTGGCAGCAGCTCTGCGGTTCGCACCTCTTCTGCAAGATGCTCCAGCTTGATGCTGCCGGGAATCATATGCCGACTATCTACGCTCCCCCTCGCTATATGACTGCCATGTACACTCCCAGGTAACATATGAATGGAGCCGACCGAACCTTTCGCCAGCTTTTCTCCAGTAATACTGCTATCTGGTAGCAGCTCAGAGGTTCGCACCTCTTCTGCAAGATGTTCCATGGTAATACTTCCCGGAGTAAGGTGGCGGCTCTCAATGATCTCCATAGCCAGGTGAGCGCCATACACGCTGTCCGGTGCCAGATGATGTGCGTGAATAGAACCTTCCGCCAGTTTATCCCCCGAAACGCTGCCATCAGGCAGCAGATTGGCGCTCTTGACCTCATCTGCCAAATGCTGAAGTGTGATTTCACCTGAACGGATGTGGCGGCCTTCAATAGACTTAAGAATCAGTTGATTGCTTCCCACACTGTCTGCAGCCAGATGAAGGGAATTCACGGAATGGTTCGCCAGCTTCCCGCTATCAATACTTCCGTTCTGTATCTGTATAGAAGAAATCGCGTTCGGAATGATATGCCCATTGCCGATGGATAACGGGCGGACATGCACTCCACCAATACTGGCCGGAGCCAAATGCCTACCTTGCACGGCACTGTCACTAATCGAATTCCCGACAACCGCTCCCGACGATAAATGTTCCGTTTGAACAGCTGACGCAGCGAGCTTAACGGAATCCACACTACCATCTGCGAGCTTGGCAGAAGTAACCGACAAATCGTTGATTTTATCCGTTGATATGCTTTCCGGCGATAGCTTCAGCGAGGTCACGGCATGATCTGCGAGATGGTGCGGTTGAACCGCCCCAGCAGCAAGATGAATTTCCCTAACCGAACCGGAAGCCAGCTTATCTCCGGATACTGCACCAGACTGAAGAGCTACAGAAGTCACGCTATTCTCTCCAAGATGTCTTCGTTCCACGGCGCCTGGGGCCAAATGCTCAGCATCCACTACGGCTTCCTGCAGAACTCGCCCACTTACACTGGCATCGGCCAGATGTTTCTCCTCTACTGCACAAATGGCAATATGTTCCCCGCTCACAGTTTCACGGGCGATAGCATTACCGACAACCGAACCCGCTGCCAGCTTTGTTGAGCTCACGGCCCCATCCGCCAATTTGGCGGTAGTAACACTGGATGAATGGAGATGTTCCCCTGTCACCGAATCCCAAGCCAGTGCTTCGCCAGTGACTGCCCCAGAGGACAGATGACGGGTGTAGATGACGTCATCCTGCAGCTGTTCAGATCCCACCGACTCTGCTGTTAAATGAGAATTGTCCACGGATTCCCGCTGTAGATGAACTGAGGATATGGCCTGCATGGCAATCTGCGGACTGCGCACCGCAGATTTGGCGATATGCCGGGTAGTCACGGCTTCATCTGCCAGCTTATGAGCCAGTATGCTCTGGTCGGCGATCTTCGAAGAGGTGACCGCTTGCTCGATAATCTGTGCGGTACCCACAGCTCCCTCGGCCAGCTTTACAAAAGAAATGCTGCGGTCGGCCAGATGTCGACTGAGTATCTCCCCGTCAGCAATGTGCCCGCCGGTCACACTTTCCGAACTTAAATGCACGCTTCGTACAGCTTCCATCCCGAGTTGTCTAGAACCTACTGACCCTTCTGCCAGATGCGTACTCTCTATCACACCAGGCTGAAGTTGCTCCTTGCCAATCAACCGAGTGGCAAGTTGCTCCCGCCCAATAGCCCCTGGCGCCAGATGCTGTGCCTTGATGACATAGTCGCTAAGGTGGCGGCTCTCAATGACGGCGTCGCCCAACTTTGCGCCGCTGATTTCACCATCGGCGATTTTGTCGCCGGATATTGCTTCATCTGCCAGCTTGGAACGGTCAATACTTCCGTTGGCCAAGTGACGGCCTGACAGGCTGCTGCTCTGTATTTTGTCACCGGTAACTGCACCGTCCTCCAGCAAATCAGCCGTAATAATAAACTCGCTCAAATGGCGGCTCTCTATCGATTTATCCCCAATTTGGCTCCCGCCGATGATTCGATCAGCCAGCTTCTCTGGACCGATACTGCCATTCTTCAGCTTCTCTCCACCGATCGAATGGTCCAGCAGCTTGCCTCCGCTAACACTGCCTTCCGCTAAATGTTCGCCCGAAATGGATTCCGGGGCGATTTTGGAGGAAGTCACTGCCTTGTCCGCGATATTAATGCTCTGCACCGCGTAATCCTGCAACCAAGGTGTACCAATGATCCCGAACTTCAACCTTGACCCGTCGATGGTACGGGGAGCGATCTTGGCTCCGGTAACGGCTCCATCGGACAGATCATCCGTATACACCGGCTGCAGGCGTTCCTTCTCGGGAACGGATAATAGTGCTGCGGATAAATGATCCGTCTGTTCCTGCGGCTCCGTTTCCACAATAGACTCTGGCGGTACAATACTTGCTGACTGCGGTGTTACCTCTTCTAGTTCAGCGACACCTGCCCCGACCCCGCTTACCTGCAGGGCCTGAACTGGCAATAGCCCTGATTCACTGCTCACGATCTCAACATTTCCTGTGAATTTCGGACCGCTTACCAGCATGCTCAGTTCCTCTGTATTGGGATTATCCACATAATAGAGTCGTTTTTTCGGACTGCGCGGCTGCTTTCTTTTGGAGCTCCTCATAAGCAGTCTCCTCCTTCCAACTATTGTTTCTCGTAGGCATCATATGCAGCGGACTGGGCTGATGACACCCTTTGAGCAAAGCTTGCGGAAAGGAGTAATTTCTTCACGGACACAGCAAACCTCTGAATGGAGTCAGCAGCAAAAAAGGGCCTTTGCCGCCGCGCATTCGTCCATCCTGACGGGCGCGTACAAACATACACTGACAGAAGAAGAGAACAACGAAATAAAGTTACTCAACATAACGGGAGGAACGAACATGGGGCAAAAGCACGTGGGAATACTGCTGAATTCCGCTATGCACCGGGGCGTTCCCCGGCACAAAACGGGACAGGAGTCTCTAAATAACTATGAGGAGGCCGCGGCAGCATACGGAATAATCCCCTGCTTCCTGAAGCTCGCTGACATTGATACAGACTCAGGCTACAGTGCCACCTATATAAAAGGAGCTCAGGGATATAGATATGCCATAATTCCAACACCTGAGGTTATCCATAACCGGGCGATTTATGAGCAGAATAACGCAAGCATGGAGCGACTGATCCAGCAAGGTCCACTGGTGTTCAATACCTGCAACCGCTACGGCAAGGATGAAATTCATCGACTGCTAGCGCAAAGTGCGGAGCTGAAGTCTTTTCTGCCAGCAAGCGCTACAGGTCTGTCTGGGCTAAAAAAAATGATGACCCTTTATCCGGATCTCATTCTCAAACCCTGCCGGGGGAGTATAGGCAAAGGTATCATGCGATTGGTTCACATAGGCGAACAGAGATGGATATTATTCTACCTGTCGCCCAGTGCACGGCGCTGGATAAACGTACCTGTAGAACAGGAGGGATTATCAGGTATGCTGCGGGCGCGTCTGGAAGCTACACCCTATTTGGTCCAGGAACGCATCCCTTTGGCTGAGATTGGCGGCCGTCCCTTTGATTTACGTGTCACCGTCCAGCGCGGTTGGGGAGGAGAGTGGCAGACCACGGGCCTGTTCGCCAAGCTCGCAGCCCCAGGCGGCTTCGTCTCCAACCTCGCTCGAGGCGGTGTAGCCTTAAGTTCTTCCTACGCCTTGGAGCAGGTATTTACAGGCGCCGCGGCGGCAAATATCCGTATGTCCGTGGGGACATTAAGTCTTGCCGTAGCACGCTGGCTGGAGCTTAGTCTCCCCGGCCTGGCTGATATTGGACTGGACATTGGCATTACCAAGGACGGTCAACTCTTTTTCATTGAATGCAATGGCCGCGACCAGCGTTATGGATTTCATAAAGCCGGGCTCACAGAGATCTGGAAAGACAGCTACCGCCGGCCCATGAGCTATGCCCGTTTTCTACTGGAGAACGGGTCCCTAGGATAACTGTTATTGATTTGTCCTCTATTCTATGTCAATATAATGCAGAGCGGAAAAGGTCTGGCTTCCATGCGAGACCTTACTGCTGCACTATGAAAGGGAGATGGGCATGGTTAAACAATTGCTGCGGCTGATGACCGAGCTATCCTCACACAGATGGCTTTCCCGGTTAATGGGTGCTTTTTCCCATAGCAGACTCAGCCGTTTTCTTATTCCGGCATTTATTCGGAGTTACCATATTCCTGCCGCCGAGGCGGCGAAGAATCCTGGAGAATACCGTACACTTAATGAATTTTTCAGCCGTCAGTTACGGCCGGGCATGCGGCCAATCGCCGCTGGAGACAATGTCTTGGTCAGCCCAGTTGACGCCACCATTACCGCTATGGGCGATATTTCCTGTGGAACGATTATGAATGTAAAAGGTCAAGATTATAAGCTGGAAGAGCTGCTTAATCACTCTCCGCATCTGGAGCTGTACAAGAAGGGCTTTTTCTTCGTGCTCTATCTGAGTCCTACCGATTATCACCGAATTCACGCTCCTATTACCGGGCAGAAGGTAGAGAGCGAGCATATTCGCGGGCGGGCCTATCCTGTCAATGATTTCGGCATGAGACAAATGACAAGTGTGCTGAGCCGCAACGAACGGCTCATTACTTATATTGCCGGAGACTGCGGGCAAGCTGCAGTGGTTAAAGTAGGGGCGATGAACGTCAGCAGTATCCGCTACACCGATGACAATGCTACAGAATGGCAGGCGGGCGGCGATCTGGCCTATTTCGAGTTCGGTTCAACGGTAGTACTGCTTACCGAAAGCGGTACCTTTACTCCGCGTCCTGGACTAGGGACGGATACAAAGGTCAAGATGGGCGAATGGCTGGGAACACTCCACCGTCCTCTTTAGAGGATGAATTTCATATACACATGAACACCTAAAGGTATCCCGCAGGCATTAAGCTGAAGCGTGGGTACCTTTTCATGTTTATATAACAGCAACGCAGGAACAAACATCCTTACAGGTTCTTGATACAATGTAATTAACCGTACGGGGAAAGGAAAGTGAACGTTTGAACTATAGATCTGATATAGAACGTTGTATCGAATTTATTGAAGCCAACATCAAGGAGGAATTGATACCCGAGCATATCGCTTCTCTCGCAGGCTATTCTCTTGTACCATTTTTGCCGAGTATTTCAAGCCTGTATGGAAATGCCGATCATGGAGTATAAAGGGCAGAAAAATTATCGATATTGCAGCAGACTATGGATTCGTGACCCAAAGTGGATTTACCAAAGCCTTCCCAAGGTATATGGCTACAACCCGACTCCATATACCGCAAAGATGACCGGTGTCCGAGGTTATTTGATGAAGCCAGTCATTATCACAAAACCATCTTTTAAAATAGCAGGTTATGGAATTAAGACTACTATTGCAGACGGTAGCTACACCAAGGATGTCTCCGCCTTCCTGGAACAATTACGATACGAAAGGTTGGGAGAATAAAATGTATGCACAACTCCAGCCACCTAAGCATGGTGAAGTTGACATCTTCCAAAAAAACTCACAGCCCTGCAGATTTCTCCACAGAGCTGTGAGTTTTTTTCATTCTAATAGGCCAATTCACCTGTAATTTATTCCGTCACCTTACTCTGGTTGGCCACTTCAAGAGCCTTCGCCTTTACTTCCTCTGGTACCCCGAGATAAAAGCGGCTGATCGGCTTCACATTCTCATCCAGCTTATAGACCAGTGGAACACCTGTAGGGATATTAAGATCCAGCAGCGCTGCCTCGTCGATATCCTCCATATATTTGATCAACGCCCGCAAGGTATTGCCGTGCGCAGAGATAAGAACCCGTTCTTTTTTGTGAATGAGCGGCACAATTCGTTTGCCCCAGAAGTCGCCGACACGGTGAACCGTATCTTCGAGGCTCTCCCCCCGCGGAATATCTCCAGCTCGAACCTCTTTATAGCGAATATCATTTCTGGCGTACCGCGGATCATCCGGCTCCAGCTGTGGTGGGCGGACCGACAGGCTCCGCCGCCAGATATGCAGCTGCTCTTCCCCGTATTTCAGGGCCGTTTCACTCTTGCTCAGTCCTTGTAAGGCACCATAGTGACGCTCATTCAGCTTCCATGATTTCTGTACGGGAATCCACAGCAGATCCATCTCGTCCAGAACATAATTGAGCGTCTTGATCGAACGTTTCAGTACAGAGGCAAAAGCCAGATCGAAGGTATATCCCGCTTCTTTTAGAAGCTTGCCTGCCGCCTTTGCCTCTTGAATACCCTTCTCCGTCAAATCGGGATCGCTCCAGCCTGTAAACAGATTCTGGCGGTTATACTCACTCTCTCCATGCCGTATCAATACTACTTCGTACATCATTTCACTCTCCTTTGGACTTATAGCTTGCAACCTGGATTAACGGATTCTACATGATCTAATTAGTACTATCAACTTCTTGTGCTTATAATGCAAATGTATCCTTTATTTCTAATATAGATAAGATTCCTCAATAAAGTAAAGAAGAACCGACACCCTGAAGGGTCCCGGTTCTTCATACACTATTCTTAAAACCAGGAGTTGGCGATAATTCCACTGGACCGTTTCAATCTTCTTAAGCGGTTTCTGAAAATCCCACCGCCTCCACCTTTACATTCTGTATTGCATATTCGGCGTCTGAGCATCATTCCTAGTGTCTCCCCTTCCAAGCTGTTATGTAAACTCTCTGTAAACTAGGCTGAAACGTATTACCCAAGTAGGAAATAACTGAAACAAAGACGAAGTAATCAACGGATCTCGGACGGACTTTTTCCGGTATGTTGCTTGAACTGGCGGCTGAAAAAGAAAATGTCCCGATAGCCTAGCGCATCCGCCACCTCCGTGACGTTCATACCGGCATATAACAGCAAGTGCTGGGCTCGTTCAATCCGCGCACGAATGACATAGGATTGGACAGAGGAGCCTGTAAGCTCCTTGAATTTGATCGAAAAATAACGTGGCGACAAGCCCGCTCGTGCCGCCAAATCCTCCACCCGATGCGAAGCGCCAGGGTGCTGGCTCACGTAGTTGGCAATCTCGTGGATAACCTCAGCCAGCTGGTTGCTCACGTGGCGTTCCACAGGCATGACCTGATCCTCCCGCAGCAAATGGATCATCAGCTGCTTGAGAATCAGCTGCCCCTCTTCCTCCGCAGCGTAAGTCTTCACCAGAAACAGCCGGACATACCGAGCGAGCAGATGCTCGAATTCCACAGTTTCCGTAAGCTCACGGTAAGGCTGCGGGATATCCGTTACCTCTCCAATAACATCGAAGTGGATATATGTAAGTACGAGCGGTTTTTGCGGATTATGTGTGGCACTAGTATGTTCGCCCGGCCGAAACAGGAAACAACTTCCTTTGCCAACTTGAAAGGGCTCACCTTTGCGGACAACCGTACCTTCCCCGCTCCAGACATAAAACAAATCATAATTTTGCAGCGGCTTCTCTCTTTTTTGCCATTTCCAGCCTGGCTCGCATACAATCTTCGCCAAGGCCGGCAAGATGACAAACGAGGACGGCGATGCATGCAGCATAACGTTCCCTCCTAAAAGTTTTGTGAGCATATGCTTCTGTGTATTCACTTCGCAAAACTTGCTTCGTAAGCATATGCTTAAGTTTTGTGAGCATATGCTTCTGTGTATTCACTTCGCAAAACTTGCTTCGTAAGCATAAAGCCCCACCCAAATAAGATCAGTAGAGTCGCCTCAACTTATTTAACGACAGATTATGTTGTTAAATCGCAGGATTTAAACCCATTTCTCTAATTAGCAGCAAATAATGCCGTTATTGCAACTGGATTTCGAAAGATTAGCTACCCAGGGCAGAATTAGAGGCAGTGAATGCTGCTAAGTCGTTACTAAACGTGAAATCCAGCTGATTAACGTCAGAAAATGCCTCTATTGTTAACCTATGTTCTCTCATGCCCTCATTCAAAAATTGGGCACTTCCTTAACAAACCCTGCACCCACAACGTTTCCCTACTTTCCATAATACCTCGTCACGTGGCATTTTGCACATCCTTCCACGCCAGAAGCAGGCGCGTTACTCCCTCCTCCTGCGCGTTCTCATCCAGATGAGAGAAAGAAAAACAGGCCGCAGGCTCGCCCGGCGTAATCCGGTACAGCGCCGCGTCTCTAAAGTCTGTGCCGCGCCTGCGTGACGCCGCCTGAAAAGCGGCAAACTCCGCGCTGCTGCGCAGCCAGCGCGCGTAGATATGCAAGCCCGCATCGCCGGGCAGCGGGGTAAACAGACCGCCAAGCCGCTCCGCCAGTAGCGTGCGAAAGCTGCGGCTGCGCGCGCCGTATAAGCGCGTCATACGCCGCAAATGCCGGCTGTAGCCGCCGGTATTCATGAACCGCGCCAAGGCTCGCTGCTCCTGCAGCCCGGCCGGGAGCGGCTCATAGAGCGCCTTGGCGGCAATAGCCGGCTGCACCAGCGATGAGGGCAGCACTGCAAAACCAATCCGCAGCCCCCTGAACATGCTATTGGAGAAAGAACCCATATACACAACCCGCTCTCCCCGATCGAGTGCTTTCAAGGGTTCGATCGGACGTCCGGTCCAACGAAATTCACTGTCATAATCATCTTCCACAATTACCGCATCATGCCGCTGCGCCCATTCCAGCAGTGCCCGCCGCCGCTCCAAAGGCAGCACCGCTCCGGTAGGAAACTGGCGGCTTGGCGTTACAAACAGCAGCCGTGCCTCCCAATCCTCCACCTGCAGCCCGCTGCTATCTAACTTCCCGGCAAGCAAGCGCCCGCCCGTAGCCTCGATGGCTCTGCGAATTCCATGAAAGCCAGGGTCCTCCACGACAGCCGGACTTCCCGCTTCCAGTAGCAGCTGTGTCAAAAGGACAATTCCTTGCATCGAGCCGCTGAACAGCACGATATGCTCCGCTTCGGCATGAATGCCACGGGTAATCCGCAAATGGGCAGCAATTGCCTGTCGTAAGCCCACGTCACCTTGGGGTGGGCAGACATTTTCTAGGCGCCCACCTCCCTTGCCCCCAGCATAGGACAAGGCACTCCGCCATTCGGCGTAGGGAAAGTGCTCCATCAGCACCCCACTGCTGCGAAAGCTGACAAAGTCCTCCGGGGTATTGTTATATAGCGACACCTGCCGCTTAATAAGTCGTCCCCCCCATGCAGAGAGCGGAATAGCAGCATATTGACTATTCATTCCGCTAACCTCTGCAGCCTTATGTACACCAGCCCCGTTCGATCCCCCCGCATTCAACCCAGCCTCGTCCGGACTGGCAGCCTCCTTAGCAGCTGACCCAGTCGTTTTATCTTCCGCACTGGAAGCAGCAAAACTGTCATCGGAGACAAAAGTCCCCTGGCCTATCTTCGCCTTAATATATCCATCTGCCAATAGCATGTCATACACCTGCGACGCCGATCCTCGCGATAAATCATAGAGTACCGCCAGACGCCGAGTAGAAGGTAGCCTCGTTCCTCCCGGAAGCGTCCCCTCCAATATAGCTGCGCGGAGGGCGTGATATAATGCTAAATATTTATAGCGGTGCACAGCCAGATATTGGTCGTATGCCAGCGTAATATCCACATCCTCACCCCCTTCTCCACCAAGTGGACCATAAATAATAATGTAAAGGGGCCCTTTTTTATTGTCAAGCAATCCTCTATTCTATTTCGAAAAGGGAGATGGATTGTTATGCGCAGAAAAGAATTTCAAATAGACCAGGAGGAAGAATTAGTTACTTTTTTGAACGGGATGAGCTTCGGCTTTCTTGGAACAAGTGATGAACAGGGGCACCCACGGGTTACGCCGCTGAATTTCGTATATACACAGGGCTGCTTTTATTTCCACGGTAGTCATGCAGGCGGCAAAATGGAGGTCATCCGCAGCCAGCAGAACGTCTGCTTCACGGTAGCCGATGAGTATGCGCTCATCCCATCCTATTTTAGCGATCCCCAGTTGGCCTGTCCTGCGACTTCCTATTTCAAAAGTGTAACGGCCTACGGTAAAGCTGAAGCAATCGAAGACTCCACAGAAAAAGCCGTTATTCTCTCTCTGTTCATGAAAAAGCTCCAACCGGAGGGCGGCTATGTTCCTATTGATGCAGCAGATCCCCAGTACCACTCCCGCTTGAAGGGGGTCGCCGTAATACGCATAACGCCTGAAGAAATTACGGCGAAATTCAAGTTTGGTCAGAATCTGAAAGAAGAGGCAAGGGCTCATGTCATCGAGGGTCTGTCCGGAAGAAACGGGACACGTGATGCCGAAACGATAGAAATGATGGAAAAATATTGTCCCTATCACCGCTAAATTTCTCTTCAACTTCATCCTTCCCTGTGAAAACCACCAGAATTGTTCTTAAAGTATTGCTAAAACCGCTGCTTTCTACAGTGACGGTTGCAGGCCGCGGTGATATAATGTTAGGCAATGTTAGCAGTATGTATCCCCAAGAACCCCGGAAGGATGAAACTGATGAATTCAATGGCTGGACAATTGAACGAAAGTATCAAAGCGGGAAATGAGCATGTGTACGATATGCTCTCCACTCTCGGCAAAGAGATTTATTTCCCGAAAGAAGGCATCCTGAGCCAATCCGCTGAGGCTACCGCTCATGCCAAGAAATACAACGCAACTATCGGAATCGCTACCGAAGGCGGCATGCCTATGCACCTTGCCGTCATTCAAGAGAAGCTTTCCGCATTTAGCCCTAAAGATCTGTATGGCTATGCTCCACCGGCAGGCAAACCGGAGCTGCGTACAGTATGGCGGGAGAAGATGCTGCGTGAGAACCCTGCGCTCGTTGGCAAATCGTTTAGTAATCCTATCGTTACCAATGCCCTGACACACGGGCTTAGCATTGTTGCCGATCTGTTCGCAGAATCAGGCGATGCCATCATTTACCCGGACAAGAACTGGGAAAACTACGAGCTAACCTTCGGCATCCGCCGTCATGGGGAAACCGTTAACTATCCGCTATTCACGGAAGATATGAACTTTAATAGTGCTGGCTTGCTGGAAGCACTGCTAGCCCAGAAGGAACGCGGCAAAGCGATCGTACTGTTGAACTTCCCGAACAACCCTACAGGTTATACTCCCGGCGTTAAAGAGGGAGAAGAAATCGTTGCGGCTATCCTCCGTGCTGCCGAAGAAGGTATCAATGTGGTAGTTGTCAGCGATGATGCGTACTTTGGACTCTTTTTCGAGGAATCACTCAAGGAATCCTTATTCGGCAAACTCGCCAATCTGCACCCGCGTATATTAGCGATTAAGATTGACGGAGCAACCAAAGAAGAGTTCGTCTGGGGTTTCCGGGTCGGCTTCATCACCTATGCATCGGATAGCAAGGAATTATTGGCGGCTCTGGAACAAAAAACAATGGGTATCATCCGCGCCACCATTTCCAGCGGCCCGCATCCGTCCCAGACCTTCGTGCTCGATGCACTGAAGGCACCGGAATTCACCGAACAGAAGGAAGAGAAGTTCCAGATCATGAAAGGCCGCGCGAATAAAGTGAAATCCTTATTGGACAGCGGCAAATACGGAGATGAAGTGTGGACCTATTATCCATTTAACTCCGGTTATTTCATGTGTCTGAAGCTGCATACTGTTCCGGCTGAAGACTTACGGCTGCATTTGATCCATAATTACGGTCTCGGTACTATTGCTCTAGGTGAAACGGATCTGCGTATTGCCTTCTCCTGTATAGAAGAGGAGCAGCTTGAAGATCTGTTCGACCTTGTGTATGCGGGAATCCGCGATCTGGAAAAAGCCTGATCCTTCTTGTCCTCATTGTTCAAAGTCAGCCCCGATTAGCCGGGGTTGACTTTTTTGTTTGCCATTCGTGTCATAGGCCCATACACGAATGGCCTCCCATACATACAATACCGTGTACTCAAGTACAACAACTCAAGTACGAAAGGGGAATAAACATGAGCGAAGAAGTTAGAGGCGGATACGGATATCCTGGCGCATTTACAAGCACTGGCGCTATCCTGGTTCTCTTTATCCTGTTGGTCATCATCAGCCGTTCACTCTTTGTCTAATCGGGAATGACAGTTAAGGGAGAGAGCTCTCTGCTCTCTCCCACTTCCCTTAGCCAGACATTCCCTAATCTTTAGAATAAACGGCTCCGCTGTCCATGAAAGGACGGCGGAGCCGTTATTCTTAAGGTTTCATATTATATATCATCGTCATCCAACTGCGCCTCTTTACGGGACAAGTAGCCCTTGAACAGAAAGGCCAGTAAGATGCCGGCAACGAATGTTCCAACTACCAGCAGCGGGCGTTCTCCTACTGAGGCCAGAAAAGGAAGAGCGATCAGCACAGCCAGAATTAGATGGGCACGAAATACAAATTGTGTGGTATTCCTTCCTTTACTGCCTTCCGGCAAAGGATAGACCGTGAGCCAGAACGATTCGCTATGCAGTTTACGCAGTGCGGATAGCTGCACACCTAGGATGAAGAGGAAGAACAAATAAATGCCAATGCCAAGGTAGCTGCCATGGTTCCACCAGCTCAGCAATAAGCCTAAGACGGTAACTCGCATTATAATACCGAAGATATCGCCCCGAGCAAAACTTTTGGTCAGCAAGTAGCGATAAGCTGTATCGGGCAACCACAAGATGCGACTACCCCATTTAGCGAGGTAACGGCGGGCATATACCCGCTGTTCGCGACCAGGGACATCTACGAACCAGCCCAGAACCATCAGTGCGCGACCTCCCTGATTCCTTTCCACAGCGATGAGTCTCTCCCAGGGTACAGAGTGACGTCCCGGAATAGTAAGCGCCGCTAGATACGCCGCGGCCAATAATATGATGAAGATCAGGCCTCGCCCAGAGGGCTGCCACAGCCAAGCAGCAACCATTAGGCCTCCTACAGCCCAGCGCAGCAGAGCGTAAGCCATTGAAGCTGGACGCGACAGCATCGCAATTTCTCGCCATAACCCATAGCTAGACAGCAGCTTCACACCTATTAGCAGCAAGGCCGTTACCAAGAGCTGCTTAGGGGAAGCATCCGTACGTATGTACAACGGCCAAAGTGTGATCAGTACAAATAGCAACCGCAGAATCTTCCACACGTTCCCACTTACCCAGGCAGGAGCAAAATATTCTCTCATCCGGTGACCCTGAGGCAGCAGGAATACTGTATCCGGACTCTGCAAATACGTCCGAAAGCCGCTATGCACCGCTGCAGGTCCCAGCAGAGCAAGCATGATCCAGCGAATCGGAATTCCTGCCGGAACATCCCGCAGCAACGAAGTATACCAAGCGGAGAATATGATCAATACGAAGAGGAACATCATCGCCACACCGCTCTGAATGATATAACCCATATAAGGCAGCATGCTTCCCATGAAACGGCCACGCCGCTGCCGGCGCAGCTCCTTCAAATCCATGTTATTTCCCCCCCTGAACCAGCTCATAGAACAGCTGTTCCAAAGACAGACCCGGTTGACCGGATGCTGCTGCGATTTCCGCCAGTGTGCCCTCAGCAATGACCTTGCCGTGATGCAACACGATAAAACGATCGCAATAATTCTCAATGGTCGAGAGAATATGGGAGCTGAGCAGAATTGAAGCGCCCGACTTCTTCAGTTCCAGCATGAAATCGAGCAGGGAGCGAATCCCTAGCGGGTCCAGACCGAGAAAAGGCTCATCGATTACATATAGCGACGGACGTGCAATGAATGCACACATAATCATCACCTTCTGCTTCATGCCTTTGGACAGATGTGAAGAGAGTGTATCCATTTTGTCATCCATATTAAACAGTTCGGATAGATGTCTGCTGCGAGTTTCATAATCGTTGCGGTCCACACCATACGCTCTGGCCGTAAATTCAATATGCTCACGCACCGTCATTTCTTCATACAGCAGTGGAGACTCGGGTACAAAAGACAACGCGCTATGATACCCTTTCGGGTCTTCATTTCGGGTCTTGCCCAGTACGGTGATATCCCCCTTCTGAGGGGACATCAGGCCGAGAATATGCTTCATGATCGTACTTTTTCCAGCTCCGTTTAAACCAATTAGTCCGATCATTTCACCAGGTTGCACCTGAAGTGCGATATCATGCAGCACCGGCTTGTTCAGGCTATATCCTCCGCTTAAGCCCGTAATTTCCAATACGGGAGTTTGATTCATTGACCGTCACCTCTCGGGGTTTTGTTCTTCAGCCACTTTGGGGCTCCTTTGTTCTTGCGTTCGCGTTCACGCTCTGCATTGCTGCTGCGCTTGCCCGTAGGCGCAGCTGGATTCACGCTGCGCTGTGGATCGCGCCGCAGTTCTCCACCTGTGGGTGCAATCGTCTTCTCTTGCGTCGTAGGCTCGTCGCGCTTCACAGTGCCAGCATCCGGTTCTACACCGGCAGTCCGGACCGGCGGCTTGGCGCTACGCGCTGTTATTCCTTCACGGCGAGCAGGTGTTCCTTCACTGCGTCCAGCACTTCCCTCGCGGTGGGCAGATGTTCCTTCACTGCGCGTAGCCGTTCCTTCGCGGCGGGGTCCATTTCCTTCGCTGCGGGCAGGTCCACGGGCTTCGTCGGCAGCAAATACCTTGCCTGCGAACATTTCCCGCTCCTGTAGTGAAATATTCAGCTCCTTGGCAAATTTACGCATAATAAAGGTCTGCTGCTCGGTCACAATGCTAACCGACAAGCCCTTGCGTCCCATACGCCCTGTACGTCCAGCCCGATGCACATAATGCTCGGAATCAAATGCCGGATCAAAGCTGACTACAAGCGCAAGATTCTCAATATCCAACCCTCTTGCAGCTACGTCACTGGCTACCAACACACGGAATTTCCCACCTCGAAAGCCAGCTAACACATTGCTGCGTGTTACCTTGTCCGCATCCCCGGAAATGGAGGCTGCAGTCAGACCTAGGTGGTTCAGCTTGCCCACGATATCCGAAATATCATCATTAGTATTCACGAATACCAGTGCCCGATCGGGGTTGTAATGACGAATCACACGGCGCAGCATGTCAATCTTGTTACGTTCCTCAGCCACGACATAATGATGCTCCAGGCTCTGAGTTGTCATTACACCAGGGTCAATACCGATCTCAGCCATATCCTTCATTTCCTTAAAAGCCAGCGCTTTAATCTCGGGACCGATAGTTGCAGACAGCATCACCAGTTGGCGCGTCCGCTGTGCGCTGCTGACGATCTTTGTGACTTCACCTGCACCGCTTAACTGAAACATCTGGTCCGCTTCATCAATCACAATCGTGCTGACATCATGCATCTTCAGCTTACGCATACCTATCAATTCCCGAATACGACCGGGAGTACCTACAACCAACTGAGGATGGTCACGCAGCTTATCGATCTGGCGCTTCATGGCTGCTCCACCGATAAGGCCCAGTACACGGATACCGCGGTGTGCACCATATCGTTCCGCCTCACGTACGATTTGCATCGCCAGCTCCTGAGTAGGTGCCAATACCATCTTCTGCACCGCTCTCTGCTCCGGATTAATGTTTTGGAGCAGCGGCAGCAGGTATGCCAGCGTCTTGCCTGTTCCTGTCTGTGATGCAGCAAGAACATCTCTACCCTCCAGCAGAAGGGGAATACTCTGCTCTTGTACCGGGGATGGTTCGTTAATGCCGAATTCCGACAATCTGGCAATGAGGTCTTCCTGGATGCCGATGGCCGCAAAAGAAGCTTTATTCATAAGTGTAATTCATCCTTTTCGATTGAGATAATATCTTTATTATATGCCAAAAAGGCCTCTCCACCAAATGGAAGGCCGCCTGATCCGATGCAACATTCTATTTCCTGTTCATCGCCTTGTAGGTAAGCTTATCTGCCAAGCGGGGAAACAGACCGTACAACCTTATGCCGAACCCCGCCAGACCTGGAAGATCTACTTCTTCCTTGCCCTTCTCCATGAGCTTTACAATCTTGGAAGACACATGTTCAGGTGTCATGATAACTCGGGCCATACTCTTCTCATACTTCCCGGAAGGGTCTGCGGTTTTGAAGAAATCAGTCGCTATCGGGCCGGGGTTCACGGCCGATATGGTAATTCCACTTCCCCGCAGCTCTTGGCGCAGTGCATTGGTAAAGCCTAACACAGCATGCTTGGTAGCCGTATAGGCTACCGATTTGGCTGTGCCGATCTTGCCTGCCATTGAGGCGACATTGACAATCTGGCCACTTCCCCGTTCCAGCATAGATGGAAGAACAGCCTTCGTACAGCGGACAATCCCCATATAGTTGACGTCCATCATGTCATCAAATTCCTGTGCTTCCATGTCGTTAAAAAATGCGAATTTCCCATAACCGGCGTTATTGAGTAAAATATCAATTCGGCCATATGTAGATAAGATCTGTGCAAAAGTCCCCTTGACTGCTGCTGCATCTCTTACATCGCAGGAATACATACCAAAAACGCCCGGAATGCCGGCCGCTGTTTCTTTCAGCCTGTCTGTAGAGCGGGCTACAAGAATAGGAATTGCGCCGCGCTTGCCCAGCATTTGTGCCGTAAGAGCACCAATACCACTTGATGCCCCAGTGATAACAACAACCTTATCTTTTAATATCATGGACTGTATTTCAGCTCCCCATTATCTATTAAGAGATCATCACCTGAATATCTAATTCCCCGATTCCTTCCATAAGCAACGGGATACTCAGCGCTCTGCGGGGCAGAATAGACATGTTTTCGATCTGCATTAGCTTCGGCGGGGTAATATCCACCAACACTCCCTGGTTGGATAAAATCGTGCTGGCGTTGCCGCTAATCATGTTGCCGAGCTCTGAAATCGCACTTTTTCCCATGTCGTCCATTTCAGTAATAAGATAGCCGCCCATCATGGCTGATACAATCTTAAGTGCTACTTGTTCGGCGATACCAAAGATAATATTCCCAGTTAACTGACCTGACATTCCGACTTGAATCCAAATATGGTTATCGATCAGCTCAATTTCTTTGATACCCGGAATGCCAGTGGACGGTGAAATCTGAATCACCTGTTCAATTACAATACGCGCAGACTCTAAAAACGGATTAATTACTTCTGCTTTCATGAAAGTGTTGTCCCCCCTTTACCGGGCTTTAAGACTATATCAAAAGTCCCAAGCAATATTGATTCATTATACTTTATATATCGGCACAATTCACCAAAAATTAAGTGTCTTGTCGATTGAAATCCCAAGATAGTTTTTGCTTAACATTGCCCTACCGGGAGTAATCTCCTATAATTTAATCAAATGCCAACATTGAGCGTAAGATAAATAGATAATCGGCACTCACAATCGGTTGACCTAAGGGAGGTAGTCCATGAACATCAGCCAGCTGGAGACGCTGATCACGATCTCCAAAACAATGAGTTTTCGCAAAGCGGGAGAACTGCTTAACCTGACCCAACCCGCAGTCTCAGCACAAATCAAAAGCCTCGAAGAGGAGTTCAAAACGCAATTGGTTGACCGGAACCAGCCGGTAACGCTAACCGACAGAGGGACTGTCTTTCTCGAACATGCGGTACAAATTGTGAATATTGTCGATGAGCTTAAGCAGCGCCTTGCGGATCTTGATGACAATCCTCAAGGGCATATTATTCTGGGTACCACTACATCTATCGCTATTCAAATTTTACCGCGTATCCTTTCCTATTTTCAGGACCAGTTCCCTCACATCAAAACATCCATCTCATCGATGTCTTCATCCCAGATTTATCAGCAAGTGGAGAGCGGAATTGTAGATGTAGGGATAGGTTATTTGATCGGGCGCAGTCCCACTATGACCACCTCAACTCTGTATTACGACACGTTTGAGCTAGTAGTTTCTCCGCGGCATCCTCTCGCAATGGTTAAATCAGCCGGAATTGAAGCTTTGGGGAGAACCCCTCTAATCCTGCTATCACCTGATACGGTAGGCCGTAGATTTGCGGACGAGGTGTTTGCCAAACACGGCATCCAGCCGCAGGTTATCATGGAACTGACCAGCAGTGAGGAAGTGAAACGAATGGTAGAGCTGGATCTTGGCGCCGCCATCATCTCCAAATTATCGGTTACCGCTGAAGTCCGGGCAGGCTCCCTCAAAATCGTTCCCATCATGGAGCTTGAGGTTACTCATCCTGTAGGTGTCATTACGAAGTCTGGCAAATACGTCAACTCTGCTATGCGACAATTCCTGAGCGATCTTAAAGGCATGCCAGAAACACAGTTTATCGGTTCAGAGTAACAATAGATCATTAGGCCCAAAGGAGATGTTTATCCATGAAATTCGATCTGCATACACATCATTTCCGCTGCGGTCATGCAGACGGAAATATTCGGGATTATATTGAGGCCGGAATCGCTGTTGGACTGGACGCTATAGGTATTTCTGACCATACTCCGTATTTTGGAAGCCCGTCTGAGCAAGCTTTCCCCCTCATTGCCATGGGCAAATCAGAACTTACCCATTACGTAGATGAAGTGCTCTCTTTAAAAAAGGAGTATGAAGGCACTATCGATGTTCTGTTAGGCATCGAATCTGATTATTTTGCCGAGTATGCCGAAGTTTACCGGAAGATTCTCTCTGCTTATCCTTTTGATTATGTAATTGGCTCGGTACATAATGTTAAGGGGATCAGCATTTTTAACAAAAACCGCTGGAAAAACCTGACGCCTCAGGAACAGATCGCTGATAAAACTGAATATTACCGGATGATCGCAGAATCGGCTCGCAGTGGTATGTTTCAAATTCTCGGCCACATTGACGCTATGAAGGGCAATTACCCTCCTTTTTCAGACATTCCTACCCCCGGACCGATTGATGAGTGTCTCCGTGTTATCGGAGAATGTGGTGTTTCCATTGAGATTAATACATCTGGTGGCACTAAGCTATGTGGGGGCTGGTATCCTTCTGATGCCATTCTGGAGCGGGCGCTCTTTTGGGGAGTGGAAGTCACCTTCGGCTCTGATGCCCATAAGCCTTCACGAGTGGCAGATGACTGGGAATTGGTAGCATCACGCTTAAAGGAAATTGGCTATACCGAATGGGTATATTACAAACAACGCCAGAAGATAAACGTTCCGTTATAATACGGAGCTGTATAGACAAAAAAATGGACCCGAATCAACGGGTCCCAAAGTATATATATTTTTAAAAGGGGGTCATGGGTTTAGTATAGCCTAGGCCTGTTAGAGTTTGATAACGACATTATTTCATTTGTGTAACAATGTGAATACTTTCATTACATCAACTAGAGAACCCGCCCGCGGCAAGATTCGTTCCAGGGTCATTCCATTCTTCACCATCACCCGTTCCGACCTGAAGTTATCCCCCCGGCAGCGCCCCTCCACCTTCTTCACTCCAAGCTCTTGAACACTGTAATTCAGTAATAATCCGACCGCTTCAGTCGCAAAACCGTGTCCCCAGCACGCCGGGTCCAGTATATAGCCTAGTATTGCCGACCCATCACGGCGATTCCAATTCTGTAAAGAGACGGTTCCGATCAGCTCCCGCTGCCCCTTTATATAGATGCCTGTATGCAATGCACCAGGATCGAAGCAGGATAACATCTGCTGTACAAGTTTGTCCAGGTAGGCTTGCGTCCCAGCTCCACTGCGCATCACAATATGCGGCTGTACTTCCGGGCGGGAGAGCAGTGCTCGCAATAGATAGGTATCCTCGCGCAGCATTGGCCTCAGTTCAACCGCTATTCCTTGCTGTGGCTGGAACCATTCTACTCCGTAGGTACTCATCCTCTTGCTCCTTCCTGTAGCTTACTATCCATTATTTTATGCCTGCCGCAAAGTAATTACCGTCAATTCCGGCCTACATAGCAAGCGAAAGGGCAAATAAGTCTCGCCGAAACCTCTGTTCACATAAACAGGCATCGCCTTATGCTCCGTATAATACAGTCCTGCTATGTATTTAAGTGCTCCGTTTGGAGTGTACATTGGACCGGCAATGGGCAAGCGAATTTGTCCGCCATGACTGTGTCCTGATAGCTGCAGGTTAAATGGATAAGCCTCCGCTGTATCGGCATAATCCGGCTCATGCATCATCAGCAGTGTGAACGTTCCCGCCGGAACACCAGACAATGCAGCTTCTGGGTCTGGCATCCCTTTAAGCAGATCATCCAGTCCGGTAACAGCCATAACTTCTCCGCCGCGCTTAAGCAGATACGATTCGTTCCTTAGCACCTTAAAGCCCGCTGATTGCAGCATTCCGGTGACACTTGCGGTATTCTTGTAGTCATGGTTGCCCAGAATGGCAAATTTCCCTAAAGGAGCCGTTAACTCTGCAAGAATTGACACCGAATCTAGAAGATCCTCAGGGTTACTGTCTACAATATCACCGGTGAAGCAAATCAGATCCGGCTCAGCCTCTTTAATATGAGCAACCAGCTTAGCCAGATCATGGGCACCTTTGTTGAAGCCAAGATGAGTGTCACTGAAATGAACTACCTTGATTCCGGCAAATGCGGAGGGAAGCTCGCGCAGTGGCAATTCCATCCTTGTGACATCGAGCCAGCGTGGTTCTCCCTGCCAGGCATATCCGCTTGTGAACAAGCCGGCGCCAATCACGGTGACTGCTCCTCGGGCCAAGAACTGGCGACGCGTGATTTTGGGTTTATCACCTTTTCCAGGAGTACCGGAAGAATAAAGACTGCTGTTCGTAACTAATTGGGTATCGTTATTGGGAGAAGCCCCCGGGTTTCTTTTATTCATAGGGATTTCTCCTTTCTTATTTCAACTCCGTATCGAGTTTAACCTCGATTTCTGCCTCTACCGCTTCTTCCGAGTGTGGTCCCAGAATTTTACGAAATAAACCCAGCATGGACAACGCATAGGCAACAGTAATAAAACTAAAGCTAATCTGCATGATCACTACGAGCCGCGAAGTATTGTCTATCGGGGCAATATCGCCGTACCCAACCGTTGCAAAGGTAGCTACGCTAAAGTACAGAAATGTGATGAGCTGGCTAAGCAAATCTTCTCCTAACCCTTTTCCCTGAAACGAGGATTGTCCAAATAGCTTATATATAGATGTGTATACAATAGTAAAAAAAATAATGCAGGTGAAGGCAGCCACACTGATCCGGACCAGCGTCTGCTGCAGCTTAACTTCCTTACTGTTGGATTCCTTAATTTCATTAAAAATAAAAATAATATAAAACAAGACTGAGACCAGGCAGAAGATTAAGATCAGACCCCGCATGCCTCCGCTACCCGGCAAGAGAGTACCCAAATCAATCCAGTTCAGCAAATCCTCCACCGAAAAAAGTATATAGATCAGTATCGGAACCACCAACACTCCCTTGCCCAGCCACTTATACTTCATCCGGTAAGATAAAAATACCAGCAGTATCATTACTGATACATTCAGGGTCCACATCCACCAAGCCATGGCCTCCACATCCCTGTTCTTATTCTATGCTTCCTCCACGACGATCCGACACCCAGATTCTACATTCCTCTTCAGGCGTTTCGCTGTATGCTCGAGCAAGACCTTTTGCTGCAATTGCTGATTTGAGCACCTTGCGCAACATGAACGATACCTCGAAGGTCTCAGTAAATGGAAAAGGGTCCAGCATCAGTGTGGTATGATCCTTCCATTCAGCTGTAATCCGCCGCCCTGATGTAAAGCTGAAATCCTCGGTGCCGGAGAAACCATCTACCCACCACGGATGCTCCTCAGATTTCGGACTTCCCGGCTCATTTAATGCCATATATAAAGACAGGTCATCACTAAATTGCAGAAGCCTGGCATCATAATACAGCTCGTCTTCACCCAATGGTCTTGATTGTTCGAGATCAAGGCGGATATGGGCCCTGCGCTCTTCTTCCTGCTCCTGATATACCGTTAACTCTGGGTAATCCTCACCCGACATCTCAATCAGACGCTCGAAATGTAGACTACATAACAATGCTCCATATGGCGTATCCGCTTCAATCTCATCTAATCCTCGACGATAGAAAGTCAGCTTCGGCACAACCGGAAAATCGATAAAGCTGTAAGGTGCCTGCTCCGCATCGTTCCAGAAGGGGGTAGCATCCAGATCGATCCAGCCCCGGTCATGATTGCTCACCGCTCGCAGCACTTCATCCCTGCGGCCCTCTGCCGGCACATGCTCTACCTTGAACTTCACTGCAAGCTGCCCGGACAGCAGCCCGTGATCATGCTGCTTCACCATTATGAACGCTTTTGTCTGCTCCCGACAAATCACTGTAATTCCTCCCTGGATGTTACTTTGCCCGAATCTTACAATAACTATGGAGATTATATCATATTTGGGTCTTGTAATTCTTCTATGAGGAGCTCATGGTTTAATGTGAATTATAATGTTTATATATTCCAAGCAAAGAAAAAAACAAGATTTTTCTAGGAGATTCTTATCCATGGTAGGAGAAAAAATGAAGAAAAACACATCATCCGACACCAAGCATTCTTGCAGTAGAACAGGCTAGCAAAATCGCTGCCCTTTCAACTTTCTCCACTCTGGAATTTGATTACGGCTACACTCTTGAAACACGGGTACACGAAAAATTCGTTCATAATGAAAACTTTAAAGATATGGATCAAATTGAAAAGATAATCAGCGCTTTAGAAGAAGATCCTGCAAATAAACAGCTGCAACGTGAACTGGATTTACTGTTAGTAAAGTGAATATTGGTATATATGTAGCCTCCGCATAAACATATGCGGGGGGCGTCTTTTTGTTACGTCTACCCATGCGCAAAAAGAGCTTAGCCAACTGGTCGGCTAAGCTCTTGTTACGTAAATATAATTTCCGATCCTAATAATTAAACGCCCAACCAGCGCTTAAACATATGTTTCGTGGTCTGCTTGTTAATTTCAGCGATTGAGGTAGTCAATGGAATGCCCTTTGGACAGGCGCTTACACAGTTTTGCGAATTGCCACAGCCATCGATACCGCCATCCTCCATCAATGCTTCCAGCCGCTCATCAGCATTCATTTCTCCTGTTGGATGTGCATTGAACAGCCGCACCTGGGAAATAGCTGCCGGTCCGATGAAATTAGTCTTCTCGTTGACATTCGGACAAGCCTCCAGACAGACACCGCAGGTCATACATTTGGATAGTTCATAGGCCCACTGCCGTTTCTTCTCCGGCATCCGTGGTCCCGGTCCCAGATCATATGTGCCATCGATTGGAATCCAGGCTTTCACTTGTTTAAGCGCATTGAACATCCGGCTGCGATCAATAACGAGATCACGTACCACAGGGAAAGTCTTCATCGGCTCAATATGGACAGGCTGTTCGAGATTATCTATAAGAGCCGCACAGGCTTGACGGGGTTTACCATTAATCACCATGGAGCAGGCACCGCATACTTCCTCCAGACAGTTGGAATCCCAGCATACCGGTACCGTATGGTCGCCTTTGGCATTAACCGGATTACGCTGGATTTCCATTAAAGCGCTGATCACATTCATTCCCGGACGGTAAGCTAGATCAAATTCCTCCGCATACGGCGAGCCTTGCGGATCGTCCTGGCGGGTGATGATAAATTTTACGATTTTGGGAGTTGCAGCTGTTTCCGCCATATCAGTTACCTCCTAGTAAGGTGTGGTAAGAATTCTTATATTTTTCAAAAATTGCGTTGCACGGTAAACCTTAATCTTTCGAATAATCACGAATCCGTGGTGGAATCAATGAGACATCAACGGCCTCGTATGAAATTTGCGGACCCTCCGCACTCCAGGTAGCTTTAGTAGTCTTGAGGAATTCTGCGTCATTGCGCTCCGGGAACTCAGGCTTGTAATGAGCACCGCGGCTCTCGTTCCGTAATAGCGCACCTAGTGTCATCGCCTCGGACAATTCCAGCATGTTCCACAACTGACGGGTAAAGGCCACACCCTGATTGTTCCAGCGCGACGTATCGTTCATGTTAATGCCGCGGTAGCGTTCCTTAAGTTCTTTGATCTTACCGATAGTTGCCTCAAGCTTGACGTTGTTGCGCACCACGGTCATGTTAGCCGTCATCCACTCGCCCAGCTCCTTGTGGATCACGTAAGCATTCTCCGTACCGGCCATGGACAGCAGAGACTCGTATTTATCAACCTGCTTCTTATGAAAGCTGTCGAACACGGTAGAGGAGATATCCTGCACCGATTTCTTCAGACCTTTAATGTATTCTACGGCCTTCGGCCCGGAAATCATGCCACCATAAATGGCCGATACCAAGGAGTTGGCGCCGAGGCGGTTCGCCCCATGATATTGATATTCACACTCCCCGGCTGCGAAGAGGCCCGGGATGTTCGTCATCTGATTATAGTCCACCCACATGCCACCCATGGAATAATGAACGGCCGGGAAGATTTTCATCGGTATTTTACGGGGATCATCGCCCATAAATTTCTCATAGATCTCAATAATTCCGCCCAGCTTGACGTCAAGCTCCTTCGGGTCTTTGTGGGAAAGATCCAGATACACCATGTTCTCCCCGTTAATGCCTAATCCTTGTTCCACACAGACATTAAAAATCTCACGGGTAGCAATATCGCGCGGCACCAAGTTGCCGTAAGCCGGATATTTCTCTTCTAGGAAATACCATGGTTTGCCATCTTTATAGGTCCAAATACGTCCGCCTTCGCCGCGTGCCGATTCGGACATCAGCCGTAGCTTATCATCGCCAGGAATAGCCGTCGGATGAATCTGAATGAATTCTCCATTGGCGTAATGCACACCCTGTTGGTAGGCAGCGCTTGCTGCTGTACCTGTGTTGATAACGGAGTTGGTCGTTTTGCCAAAAATAATACCAGGTCCGCCGCTGGCCAGAATAACAGCATCTGCGGGAAATGTCTCGATCTCCATCGTCTTCAAATTCTGGGCGCTTATGCCGCGGCAGGCCCCTTCATCATCGATGATTAAGGCCAGGAACTCCCAATTCTCGCTTTTGGTCACGAGACCTTCGGATTCCCAGCGCCGTACCTGCTCATCAAGCGCATAAAGCAACTGCTGGCCGGTCGTCGCCCCGGCAAATGCCGTACGGTGGCGCTTCGTTCCGCCGAACCGGCGGAAGTCGAGCAGCCCTTCCGGCGTCCGGTTAAACATAACACCCATCCGGTCCATCAGATGGATGATCCCTGGCGCAGCTTCACACATCGCCTTCACCGGCGGCTGATTGGCCAGAAAGTCACCACCATAGACGGTGTCATCAAAATGCTCCCAAGGCGAGTCACCCTCGCCTTTGGTGTTAACGGCCCCGTTGATGCCACCTTGCGCACAGACCGAATGTGATCTTTTGACAGGGACTAACGAGAATAAATGAACATGCGCACCGGACTCTGCCGCTTTGATGGTAGCCATCAGACCGGCCAGGCCGCCGCCCACGATAATAATATCGGCTGTTGCCATGATAGTTCACTCCCTAAAGGTATCGTCAGCATAAGCTGCAACGAGAAGCTTCGTACCAAACTCGCTTCAAAAGCTCATGCTTATATTGCGGTGCTCAATGACTGTACAATGGATGCTGCGGATGCCACAGATTGGAATTCACTGTCACGGAAAGTGACCAGCGAGACAATAAACATTAAAGTAACAAGCACGAAAAGGCCAAGGCACAGAATGGAGGAAGCTTTCTGCGACCGCGGTCCCACTGTAATCCCCCAACTGATCAGGAATGACCAGAGACCATTAGAGAAGTGGAAGGAAGCCGATACTATACCGATGACATAGAACGCCAACAGCAAGGGCTGGGTAACAATATTATGCATAACGCCGCCTAGCTCTTCATGCTTCACATTGCCAAGCGTCACCTGGAACCGGGTTTCAAATACATGCCAGACGATAAAGATAAATGTAATAACTCCTGTATACCGTTGTAACGTATAACGCCAATTGCGCTCCAGGTTATACCGATTAAGGTTCGGCTTCGATTGATAGGCAATATACAGCCCATAAACCCCATGGTACAACAAGGGAAGCCATATACCGAACAATTCCAGGAAGAAGACAAGCGGCAGGCTGTTCAGCCACAACACACTGTCATTGAAACCGGAAGCGCCCCCCTCTACTGCCGAGAAATTCGTCAGCATATGCTCAAGGAAGAATCCCCCAAGCGGGATAACGCCAAGCAAGGAATGAATCTTTCTGGAATAAAATCCTCTCATACTGCGGTGTCCCCTTTCCAATTAAAACAGCGTTTTCATTATTGAGCATACACTGCCGGGGCTACAGTTGAAATAGCTAACTTCAGCTATTTTTAGATGGCTGGGTGTCCATTTTAACCGCTATTCCATGTTTTCCCGGACTTTGCTTTATTATTCACAATATGTGAATATCTTGTGTCACTTTTCATGTTACTCCTTTTTTGCTTATAAGGGAATTGCAATATAATTATTAATCGTTATACAATAAACGCATAAGAATAAATTTTATGTGATAATAATTCTCATTTACTTAGGGAAAAACGTCATTTAATACCCAGTTCCCTATATGTATCAAGAATAATCATCAGGCTTAGCTATGATCTCCATCACGTATTTAATGTTCAAAATACTGCAGAATACGATTAACCATCCAACAATGTATTTAAGCGAACGCTTTCAAAGTAGTTTTGTTCGAAGGAGGAATCTAATATGTTTGACGATTTGGATATTTTTGCAGCGGTTGTTGAGCATTCCAGTCTCAATCGGGCATCTCGCCAACTCAACCTGTCCCAGCCTGCCCTATCTCGCAAAATCTCCAAGCTGGAAGAACGGCTAGGCGTTGCTCTCTTCACCCGTCACGGCAAACGCCTGGAGCTAACCGAAGTTGGACGACTCACCTATACTTATGCGCTGGAACAACGGCAGCAGCGCTCCAAGTTTCTGGAGGCGCTTTCCATATTTAAGGAGGGTGAGCCGCTGCTTGTAACCCTTGGAGCCAGCCTCACTACCCTTCAGACCACTCTGCCGCCACTTGTGAACGCCTACATGGAGAAATTCCCTTTGGCTGAGCTGAAGCTAATCACTGGCAGAACGCATGAGATCGTCTCTTCGGTCAGCGAAGGGAAGTCCGATGTCGGAATTATCGCTTCCTCCATACAGGAGCCGGGACTGCGCTGCATCCCGCTGTTCGAAGACCAGCTGCGGCTGGTTGTCTCCGAGCACCATCCTTTGACACAGTTCCCAAAGCTGACTATGGAGCATCTCTCACACCTGCCGATGATTCTCTTCTCCAAAGGCACCTGGTACCGCCGTCTGACGGACGACCTGTTCCAGCGCTGCAATATCGATCCCGATGTGCGCCTCGAAATTGATTCTTTCGAAGCCATTGTCCGCCTGCTGCCTACGATCAAGGCTGCAGCGCTGCTGCCAAAGTCTTATTTGCGCCCCGAGCTGCTTAATGGTGGTGGGCTTGTCTCCTTGCATATTAAGGAGCTGGAGCAGACTCAGCGAACCACCTGCCTCATCTTCCGTGACGATGGTGGGTTAAGTACGGCAGCCCGCAGTCTCGTTCAGGTCACGGAAGAGGTGTTTCTGCCGGAACGGGAGTAAGGTTGTGCTACGCTCCATTACGAAATA
The DNA here is from genome assembly GCF_009664975.1 of Paenibacillus monticola. Classification (GTDB taxonomy): domain Bacteria; phylum Bacillota; class Bacilli; order Paenibacillales; family Paenibacillaceae; genus Paenibacillus_AQ; species Paenibacillus_AQ monticola. The sequence goes on along the minus strand of NZ_WJXB01000014.1, from coordinate 162,458 downwards.
AAAAAACCTCGCGTCCTTCATCGTAGAAGAACGCGAGGTTTTTGCCATAACACTAATCCAGATTCACTGCCTCATCTTCAAATCGTGCAATGCTCTCATTAGAGCCGATGACTACCATAATATCGCCATTATGCAAATAATCAAGTGCAGTTGGAGCGACAATCATTCCACTATCCCTATTGAGTGCAATAATGCTGCAGCCATATTTGGCTCGTGTATTGAGCTCCGCCAGGCTTTTCCCATCCATACAGGCAGGCACGGTCAGCTCAACAATTTTGAAGTCCTTGGAGATTTCAATATAATCCAGCAGATGAGGTCTGACCAATTGATGCGCCACACGAACCCCCATATCTCTTTCTGGAAAAATAACTCTATCCACACCCAGCTTGGACAATGCCCGCCCATGGAGTATCGTAATCGCCTTGGCGACTACTTTCTTCACGCCCAGTTCTTTGAGCGTAATGGCTGCCAGAATGCTGCGCTCCATATTGTCGCCGATGGCTACAATCCCACAGTCAAAGTTTCGTACACCCAGTGAGCGCATCGTTTCTTCATCCGTAGCATCCGCCATTACAGCATGTGTCAGATGATCGCTCATTTCCTCCACCCGATCCTCCTGGTGGTCAATGCCCAGCACCTCATAGCCCATTTCCATCAGCTCAAGCGCGAGACTAGAACCGAAACGGCCCAGTCCAATGACTACAAATTGCTGTGCTTTCATTTTTCGGTTAACTCCTTATCCAATAATGATTTTACCTTCAGGGTATTTATACAATGGTTTACCCTGTTTTGGCCCAAGTGCATATGCCAATGTCAATAAGCCAAGCCGTCCGGCAAACATCGTCAGACAAATCAGAATTTTACCGATAAGCGACAGCTCAGGTGTGAGTCCCATACTAAGCCCCACCGTTGCAAAGGCTGAAGTCGTCTCGAATAAGATCATGAGAAAATTGCGGTCCTCTGTGGTGGAAAGTACCATCGACACAGAGACGATCAGCAGCAAGGCAAGCAACGTTACGGTCAACGCCTTAAAGATACGCTCCTGTGCCAGCCGATAGCGGAACAATACAATATCTTCACGTCCACGCAGCATGGCGATAACAGCACCAATCATAATGGTAAAGGTAGTTGTTTTGATACCGCCGCCGGTCGAACCTGGCGAAGCACCAATAAACATAAGAATAACCATAAAGAACTGTGAAGCCTGACGCAGGCCAGCAATGTCCACCGTATTGGCCCCTGCGGTACGGGGAGTGACCGATTGGAAGAAGGACGCTAATATTTTGCTACCAAAATTCAATGGGCCGAGCGTTTGCGGATTGGTGAATTCGAATATAAATATAACCAATGTACCTATAAGGATAAGGGCCGCAGTCATAGATAATACAACCTTACTATGCAGGGAGAGTCTACGCTTTTCGCGATACTCTACTAGATCTACCATAACGATAAACCCAATCCCTCCAGTAATGATCAGGAACATCACGACTATATTCACGAGCGGGTCTGAGACATACCCAGTCAAGCTGCGATAATCGCCAAAGATATCAAAACCGGCATTATTGAACATGGAAACCGCATGGAACATCCCGAAAAAAACAGCTCTCCCGAGCGGCATATCAAAGGCCCAGCGGAACGACAGCAATGCTGCAGCAGTCCCCTCAATGACCAATGAATAAATCAGCACCCGCCGAATTAGCCTGACGATCCCCTCCATCGTGTTCTGGTTCATGGCTTCCTGCAGAATAAGTCTGTCCCGCAGTGAAATTCTGCGTTTCAACACCAAGGCAAATAAGGTTGCCATCGTCATAAAACCTAACCCGCCGATTTGAATGAGCACCATAATGACAATTTTACCGAAGATGGTAAACGATGTTCCCGTGTCCATCACCACTAATCCTGTTACACAGGTGGCCGAGGTTGAGGTAAACAGCGCATCAATAAAGGGTATGGATTGACCCGATGTACTGGAAATCGGCAGCATTAATAGTAAGGCACCGAGCAGAATAATAGAAGCAAAACCGAGCACTAGAATCTGGGGTGGGGAGAGCTTAAGAAACCTGAATTCAGAAATCTTGGGAAACTGTGAAGCCAAACTTCTCACCCTCTGACTATAATCATTTTTCCAATAAGCAATTGCATACAAATTATAAACGTTATTACCTGACTTCACAAAGACATTATTTAAGATTATTTGTTTATAAAAATGTATTATAAAGAGAATGCACAAAAAAAGCATAAGAACAGCCTGTTCCACGTAAAAGGATAATACAACAATTTTTGTAACTGCCAAGGCACTAGTATTATAATGGAGCATAACATTGCCAGTTCAGATCAATTCAAGGAGGCGTTTCATGAATTCCGTCGGCCAGCCCTTACAGCAGCGTGCTCTCTCCAGAGGGCTTCTGCTCTTTGGCATCATCGGTCTCATTGTATTTATTATGTTTCAAGTCTATCCATCCTTGCTGGCCAGCTCTGCAGAGGACAATACCACGGTAATCAGCAAGGCTGAGGCCCGTGAGAAGGCAGTGACGTTCGCAACACAAAAGCTCGGCTACACGGAGTCAGCTAATGAGAATTGGCAGGTTGTCTACAAGACAGACTCCTCCTTCTACGGCTACATGTCCCGGGAAAAACTTCTCGATGATTACACGAAGAATAAACTGGATCAACGTTATCCGTTTGACGTCTATCAAGCAGCGCTTTATTCTTCAGAAGCGAAGGACAGCAGCCTGTCCGTAGACCTCAATATGTATACAGGTGAGATAGTGGCCTTCGCACGTGGAACCGAAGTTGACTCCGGACAGGCAGCCGGAAGGGCTACAACAGCTGTTAAGGCCAGCAGCGATACTTCGCTGACTCTGGAGCAAAAGGAGAAGCTCGCCATACCGTGGCTAGAGGAGTGGGGAGTCAATCCGGCACAACTGCAGATTGAACCGAATGCGGAAGACTACGGACTGGTCTATACGGACAAATCCGTAAAGGTAGGGGAAGCACTGCTGCATTATGATTTCATGTTCTCCGAGGGGGACGTTTCATCCTTAAAGGCAGGTTTCTCTGCCCCCAGCTGGCATATTTCTTATGTGGAAGACCAGACTTCTCTTGCTACCAAGCTTACCCTGTTCGGGTACGGCATACCTACGCTAGCGCTAGGTCTTCTAGCGCTCATCTATAGCATATTGAGAAGAGGGAAGACCTCATTCACTCGTGGCATATTCTTAAGCTCGGCCCACTTTGTGATCATGATGGTCAGCACCTATAATATGCTGCCCGAAACCACCGGAGATAGTGTTGAAGCGCGGATCACCGCTGTCGTCATGTTTATCATTTACGCTCTATACAGTCTGCTGATGTCTTCACTGCTCTACTTCTCCTTGGTTGGCGGCAATGGACTGTGGCGTCAAGAGGAAGGTCTGAATCCATGGCCCCGCGCCAAAGAACCAGGTTACGCTAAATATGTGCTGGATAGCATCCGGGTTGGCTATGTCTGGGCGTTCATACTACTTGGAGTACAGACGATTATGTTCATCATTTTGTCTTACACTCTGAATAACTGGTCTACCACAGACGCCAGCCAGTCTCCCTACAATATGAGATATGCTTGGCTGCTGCCAATCGTGGCTTGGCTTGCCGGTCTGTCCGAGGAGGCCATCTATCGTTTGTTCGGCATTCGAATGCTCAAAAAAATCGTGCGCAGCACCTTAGCCGCCTCCCTGATTACCACACTCATCTGGGCGTTCGGCCATACGTTATACCCGATTTATCCTGTCAGCTCCCGCCCCATCGAGCTAACCGTAATCGGGTTATTATTCAGTTATATTTTTCTTCGTTATGGCTTTATAGCCGTTATGTTCAGCCATGTCGTGTTTGACAGCATCCTGATGGGCGCTACGCTGATCTTCATGAAAGAAAGTGTTAATATCGGTGCCGGAGTCTTCGCGATCGTCATGCCATTCCTAGTTGGCTACATCGTGTACCTGTTTAACCGTTCGCAGAAGCCGCCGGAAACCGAATTCGGATAACCGTTCCTTCCCCAAGTGAACTATGGATACACACGCCATACTCATTCCCGTATTGAAGCTTGATCCGTTGGTCGACATTTCGGATACCATAACCGATACCTTTATCCGTCGGATCAAGCACCCCTTCAATAATTTCATCCTTCATGCCTAACCCGTTGTCTTCCACTTCGAAGCAGATGATATCCACTTCACGGTAAGCGCGAATCGTAATCTTAATTTCATCGTCATACCAGGCATGCTCCAAGGCATTCTCCACAAAGGGCTGCAATATAAATTTCACAGTATCGTACACCAGCACCTGGGGATCATTCTCATAGGCTACGATAATGCGGTCTGCATTTTTGATCCGCTGAATATCGAGGTAGGATTCAGCAATCTGCAGCTCCTGTTCAATCGGAATAATCATTTCTCCTCGATGCAGGGTCAACCGGTAAAAACGGGCCAGCGCACGTATGACTTCATGCAGCTTATCAATTTCTCCCAGCTTCGCCATGCGGCTGATAGAGGAGAAAGTATTATACAGAAAGTGCGGATTCATCTGAGCATGAAGCATCTGCAGCTCCGTCTCTTTTTTCTCAAGATTGCTGATATAAACCTCATCAATCAACCTCTGGATCGTAGAGGCCATATCGTTAAAAGCACTGCCGATCTCCGTGAACTCATCCTTGCCTTGAACAAGCATACGCTTATGGAAATTCCCCTCTTTAAATGATTTCAGGGAAGTAATCAGCTTTTGGAAACGCCGCGAGAAATATTGGGACATCAGCAGGCTGATCAGGGACAGCACAATCAGGATCGTTACACAGAACCATATCGTTACAGTGCGAACCTGTTCGGAATTTTCCTGCAGCGTTGAATAAGGTACCCAAGCAACAATGCTTGCCGGCATATTGGCAATGGGTTGTTTAATTTGCATATAAGAGCCAGGTTGTTTGATACTGCCTGAAGAGGACCCTGCGAGCCTGGCCGGATCAGCCTCATTGCTCGCACTTGAGAAGACCAGTTGGTTCTGGTCATCCACAATGAATAATATGCTGTCGTCGCCCAGTTGGCCGGAATCCACATCAGAGAATATATATTTCATATTCGCTGAGATTTTAATCAGACCGTTTAACTGCAGCGTATCGTAGTTGATCAGCGGCCGTATGAAAGAAATACGCCCAGTAGCCATATCATTATCCACCTGCCGCCATACAGAAGAGCCATAATGAAGATTAAGCGATTTGTACCAGGACTGACCCTGAATTCGGGAGGAACGGAACAATGAATACTGGCGGCCACCACTGTTGTTTTCGATATCGTTATAATAGAATTCACTGACATTCGGGTTGTCCGCATAGAGGGAAAGCTTCACTTCCTGACTAGGCAAGTTAGCAGCATTCTCCAGCCTCGGCAGAATGTACTGGGACATGATGCTGTATTTCTCCCAGCCAGAATGATAACCTGTCAAATAACGTGAAAGGGTCTGGTCCGCATAGAGTTCATCGGAGCTGCGGATAATATCCTTTAGCCGGTAATCCACATTGTTGCCCATCTGCTTGATCGCAACCTCCAGATTGCTCCTTGTATGCGCCTCTATGGAATGTACTGAAGAGAAATAGGCATAGCTTCCTATTCCAATAATCGGAATAAACACTAGAAAAATATACGAAATCAATAACTTGTAGCCTAATGGAATGTAAAAGGAAGAAAAGTGTCTCTGCATTAAGATCAACTCTGCTTTCTGTAGTCGGCTGCGGTAATGTTGAAGTGCTCACGAAATTGTCGGCTGAAATAGGCGATATTCTTATAGCCAACCCTATCGGCAACTTCGTAGATCTTGTACTGATGCTGATCCAGCAGCATGATCGCTTTTTGCATACGAATTCTCGAGAGGTACTCATTGAAGCTTTCTCCGGTATACTCCTTAAACAGAACACCCAGATGATTGGGGGAATAGGCAAAGTGATTTGCTACCATACGCAGCGTGATATTTTCTGCAAGTCTATCCTGAATAAATGTTTCGATATGCTCCATAAAGCCACGGTTCTTATGCTGCTTCTTCATGTAAAGGGTCTCAGAAATCTGAAACAACGTATTGCGGAGCCAGCGCTTGATGTCCTCCACCGTTTCCAGATGTTGAATGACATCCATTTGCTGAATGCCCCAGCCGAGCAGACTTTCATAGGTCTCATTCAGTGTACCGAGAAAGGCTTCAAGCCTAGTGGCGATATGAATGGAGAAATGGTACACCTTAACCGAGTGCTCAAACTGTGCAGCCACCTCGAACAGTTCGTCGATACAATCGCAAATATGAATCAATCTATAGTTGGCCATCGCCCCGAACATGGCTTCGAGCACGCTGCTCAAATCCTTGATGCTTTTGGTCATCTCCGGCTTGCTCATCACGGTTGGAATGACCCTGTTCTTGCCCATAAACATTTTACCGTTCATACAGGACTTGGCCTGGGAAAAAGATATCGACAGCTCTTCCAAGGAAGCCACACCTGCCCCGTAACTGACGGTTATGGTGAAAGAGGTCTGCTCCCGGACAGCCTGCACCAACTTCTGCAGCCGCTCCTCCAGTAATTCAGAATGCGCTGAATACACCAGCCCCATTTGTGAACGGTTCAGCCTGCACCATTTCCCGCAAGCGGCTTCTTCGATATAGTTACCGATATAATCAAACAGCTTGTCCAGTTCAGCGTATACCGCTTCCGCATCTTCCCTTAACCGCAGCAGGACATCATCTGCCTCAATCAGCACGGCACAGACGCTTGAGAATACAAGATCCAGCGGATACCGGGCCAGAAAAGCGCTCAGGGTCTTCCGATCTAGGCTCCCCTCCAGCAAATGCTGCAAGACGTCGTTCTTAATAAAATCAAATGAAGAGATGACATTATGGTCCTCCGTCCTCTTCACACGATCATTCTCCAGCTCAGCTACAGCCGTGCGGAGAACGGCTACAATCTCCTCATCATCAACCGGCTTCAGAATATACGCATGAGCTTTTAAATCAAGAGCCTGCTTGGCGTAATGGAAATCCTGATAGCCGCTGATAAATATCGTTTTGAGACCAGGGTTCTGCTCCAGCGCTTTCCGTGAAAGCTCAATACCAGAAATAACCGGCATCTTAATGTCGGTTATCAGCAAATCTATTTCATGATTCTCAATGAACTCAAGCGCGGCAAGCGGTTTATTCTCACTGCAGACTACCTCTATGCCAAGTTCATTCCAGGGGATTAGACAGCGAAGTCCCTCCAGATCATACGTTTCATCATCCACTATGACAGCTCTAAACATCGGTATCAGCACTCCTTCATGAGGAAAGAGGGTACGATTGATTTCGTAGCCCTCTTTTTTTGCCCGACTTACGCTCAAGACTAGCCTTTGAGTTTTTTTAGATTATTTCGCCATACAGCGGTCTTCCATTTCAGCACCTTGTCATAGCCTATATGGACAGCCTCTTTATCCGCTTCCTCAATTAGCCGTTCTACTTCCTCATCACTTTGGGCGAAAATAACTTTTGGCACAACCTGTGCATACTGCTCTTTCAACCTTTGCAGGATAATCCCTTCCTCAGAACCGGGAGCCGGATCAAGATTCGAGAATTCTGTAATATTCTTTGAGGTTTTGAATGTAAAGTTCACTTGAGCATTCGTCGTCCAATCCTGAGCTTGGGAGGGTAGAAGCTTCTCACGCTGTGCTTTGACAGCATCGATGTAAGAAGTATTGCCATACCAGTTGAATTCCCCAATCTTCAAGAGATCATATTTCTTGAGATCACGATTGATATAAGCAGCATTGGGGATTGGAACACCTTTCTCAACTTCATCATAAAAGAGTCCTGGCGGTCCGAAGAATAGCACCCGCTGCCCTTCCGGGCTTGTAGCCCAGTTCATATAGGAGAATATCGCCTCAGGATCTTTGGCATTGGTTGTGATTACGTTTACATTCCACCCCAATGTACTATACCCTGTTGTAAAGACTTTGGTCTTGTCTACACCAGCCTTATGCACGGGCCAGATGACCTCGTAGCCATCTGCCGGATCTTTGGCTGACAACTGATTATTCGCTTCACGTCCAATCCCTTCGACAACGGCGTCATACGCGCCGAATACGGCAATTTTGCCGGTCTTCAGCTTCTCCAGAATCTGGTCCCGCGTCTGGGTAAGCAAATCCGGAGAAGTTAACTCTTCGCGAAACAACCGACTGGCATATAGAGCGGATTCCTTAAAGGCCGGATCTTTGTATATCGAAGTTAGTTCGAAACCGGTTGGGACGCCAAAGATCTGGCCCGAGCCCGGTGAAATAAAGCCCGGCATACGATCGTTTGCTGCCCCGCTGTACAGCAGGCCCATCATCTGCACATCTGCACCATCACGGGTTTCCCCAAAGTCGATGGGCACCAGCTCAGGGAAGTTCTCTTTTACCTGTTTGAGGTAAAGCTCCAGATCATCCCATGTCAGAAGCTTAGGAGAACCGAGTGCCTTATACGTCTTCTTCTCTACCAGATAACCGGCATTTCCGTTGCCACTATCTCCGTTAATATACCAGTTTGGAATCTGGTACAGCTTGCCGTCCTCGCTGCGCAGCATATTTATGGTTTCTTCGCCTACAGTTTGGATGAATTCAGGATATTTTTCAAGATAGGGATCAATAGCTACCAGCTTACCCGCCTTTTGCAGCCGCTCCACGTCTTTGCCACGGTCCATGACGAGCACATCGGGCAGTTCATTGGAGACGATCATCGCATTCAGCTTCTGGGCAGCAGCACCGTTGGATTGTAGCGGAATTAGCGTAACCCCTAAATGGTCGGTTATCCATTGGCTCTGCGGTCTCCCTTCCCAAGTCGGTGCCGTATACCAGTCATAGTTGACAAAAGTAGTGAAACTGACCGGTTTAACCTTTGCTGCCACACCTTCTAAGGACACGTTCTGACCTACATCCGCATCCGCAGTCGCAGCCTTCGCTACACTTCGGAAGTTAGCCAACGCATCTGAACTTTCTTCCGGCGTATAGGCTGCATTATTGCTTCCCTTCACACAAGCTGAAAGCAGACTTGTGGCGAGCACGCCAGTGAACAGCAATTGCCCTATCTTGTTTGACTGCATACCTTGACTCCTCTCACATTACACTATATGTGTCATAAGTGGATGATAGTTTATCTACCGTCAAGGATAACCGATTCTTATTCCTTAAGCGAGCCTACTAATAAACGGATAATGTCCACAACGAATAACCGTACTCCGTACCGCGCTGTGTACCATTCACCTTTACGTATCGTGCACTCACCGGAGTGAAAGCGAGGTCATCAATCCCGCCATTGCCGTCCGTCGTCGAGTACGCGATTGTCCAATTGCTGCCGTCTACAGAGGTTTCGACTGTATACGCTTTGGCGTACGCTCCCTCCCAATTCAGCACGACACGTCTGACGTTTTGGCTGGCACCAAGATCCACCTGAATAAACTGGGGATCGCTGAATGCTGACTCCCATCTAGTTCCGTCATCACCATCCACCGCATTCGTTGCTGGCGTTTTGGCATTCTCTGAGGCTGTGACAATTTTATTCAGTGCCAAGTCCACCAGATTAACGGCAGGCTCTGCAACCACCTGCTGAATGGAGGCATTAGGGTACCCGGTTGCTGATATCGCAATATCATATGTTTTTGCGGTAGCAAACAAGGCAGAATTTAGTGTAAGTTGACCTGCAGTCAACGTATATTGTGCCGCGTTTACAGTCGTACCCTCTACCTTAATCGTACTAATTGCACTTCTCCAAGCCGCATTGTCTGGGAAAGTAAGATCGATCGGCTGACCGACAACATTTTGGGTCGAATCTGCCACCAGAGTAGGTGCTACAAGTGGAGCCGTTCCGTCACCATATACTTCGAGCTCCCACAACGAATAACCATAAGGTGTACCACGCAGCGTGCCGTTTACTTTCACGAAACGTGCACTTACCGGTGTGAAGCTGAGGTTATCCACACCACCGTCACCAGTGGTAGTCGAATACGCTGGAGCCCAATTACTGCCATCCACGGAGGTTTCAACCGTATACGCTTTTGCGTACGCCCCCTCCCAGTTCAGAATGACGCGATTGATGCTTTGGTTCGATCCCAAATCCACCTGAATAAACTGGGGATCACTGAACTCCGATTCCCATCGGGTTCCTTTATCGCCATCCACCGCGTTTGTTGCTGGCGTTTTGGCATTTACTGAAGCCGTTACCGTCTTATTCAACGCCAGGTTAGTGCCTGTTTCTTCGTTTCCGCCCTCATCCTCACCTGTTGTCGTCTTCGTTGGGTCCACCTTCATAAGCTTTTTGGGAGCCACTACTGCTGAACCGGTTACACCCGCTGCATTTCGGAAGGTGACCGTTATTGGCGCGTCGGTAGGGTTCCATATGAGTGCGTGATAGGCTGAACCATTCTTATATACAGTCGCACTGTATCCATCTGTAGCCCAGATGTCTGTGCTGCGCTGACCCAAAGTTGCCATGTTGTGCACGAACCAGTAGGTATTGAACAATTCATTCTGCTGTACTGCTGACGGATTCCATTTATTCAAAACAGCCTGGGGATCGCTGAGCGCCTGAATTGGCCACACGATATGATACCAATCCTGCTCGGGTCCACCATTATCTGTCACGAAGCCGTTATACAATGCAGCGACCTTCGCCTTGTCAAAACCGTAGCTCGTTAAATACTCTGAGGTTGGCAGCCAATGGATACCGTATACATACACTGGGTTGCCATTAAAAAAGGTTCCAAAGAAGTTCGAGCTTCCGTATACCTGCCCTACGGACTTATGCGTATAGCCCGGCAGCCAGTTGTCCTGGTCGTAGTTGAACCAATACTGCTGAACCGCTCTAAGTTCAGTTGTGAAGCCCATGATAGACGTATCCCGGAAGGCTTTATTGCCAGTCAGTGTGCTCCACATATATTGGCCGACCCAGCCGAACAGCGATTCTCCCGCTGCTTCCTGATTATTGCCGCTGTCATTATCGGCATAACCACCAGCCCATGAATGACCTTCATAGGAGTCAAAGTTACGCAGGAATGGATATTGTGGATCTGTCTTCGACGGATTAGCATAGTCTCTGACCAGCTGATCGACCATTCCGCTGTATTTATTCTTGAAATCAGCATCGTAGGTAGCCAGAACCGCAGAAGCAAATACATAGTAGCCGTACGTAAAGTGATGATCCGTAATGCCGGAGTTTGCGCCAAATTCACTATTTTTGTAAATTAACGTTCCCCAGTCGGAGTTATAGTCGAAATAATAATTGGCTTCTCCTGGTGTGTAGGTATACCAATCTGTAAGGATCGTCTTCATGCGGGACAGGAACAGCGTTTTATAATTCTCACTACCGATCTGATCTGCGATCAGTACGCCCATAGCTAGCGGATGCAGCTTCTTGCCCTGCCAGTATGCATCAGCCTGCATTAGATTGGTCGCGGTATCTGTATCCAGCAGCGCCAAATAATCAAGCAGAGTTTGACGGGAATAGGAGGAATCACCCGGTTCAGTGAACTGAGGCACTACACCATAGAACTTGTCGACAGTAGTGAACGAGTTGCCCTCTGTCACTTTCATTGTGCCGCGAATGGACGGGAACGAAATCGTAGTCAGCGGAGAAGTCGTAACCTTCCACTGATGCGGCAGTTGCGCCATAAGCGTCGTATTCGGGAAGCCCGTGCGTTTAAGCTCTGTCGTTACATTAAAGTTAGTTGTGACATCCGAGGTGGTGTCATTAAAGGTATAAGCCACCTTCGTATCTGTGACAAAGGCATAACCATGCTGATAGAAATAACTCAGATTAGCGGCGGACGGAATGGCGGCCACTGACAAATAATTTTGTCCTCCACCTAACTGAATCTTGAGCTTGGAACCGACTTTCTTGAAGGTCGTGCCAGCTGGAGCAAACAGACCGTAGGTTCTCGTCACCATGGAAGGTGTAGGCGCACCGTTCGAGTTCGTAACTTCGATACCGATATGGTCTGCGGTAACTGTAGAACCGTCAGCTGTCAGAATAGCTTGATTACTGTCATTAAAGAATCTGGCCGTGGCTGGTAAATACACCTCGGGGCTGGCCGGATCGCTGAACTGCGAATAGAGATAAGGTGAGCCTTTGACAAAAGTCGTCTTCAGCTTCTCTGTCGCTCCGTCGCTTAATACAGCAGTGGCCGACCAGTCTCCGTAAGCGGTAATTCGGTTCGACATGTTAGAGGTATTAATATTGCTTGCCATCAGGAACAGGTCCGGACTTCCTCCCGCCTCCTGTGCCTTGCCGTCGGCACTTAAATAACCGGCGCCTGGATTCAGCACACCCAGTCCCTGCTTGGTATATTTCGATTTGAGCGGCAGCGTAATAATACCGTTGCCTAATTTATTAATCATGATCGATTGCCACCAGTCATTGGATGGCAGCGGCGCATTCAGCGAATCTGATTTATAGAGTGGATATTTAGGCTGGGGAATGGACGGATCATTCGCCGCATAGCTGCCTTGACCTACAGCTACCGTAGTACGTACAGGAAGTGCAGGAATCGTATAAGTCGGCTTCGAATCGCCTGTTACATAATCATAGGCCTGAAATTCAAAGATAGAATAGCCGAAGGAAGTCGCTCTACTGATGCCGTTCATCCGTAAATAACGGCCAGTGGCGTAAACAGGCAGATTCAACGTACCTCCGTCACCGTGAAGTTCCCGGTAAATGGTGGTCCAGGCTGTGCCGTTATTCGAAACTTGAATATCATAGGTTCGGCCGGCAGCAGCCTCCCAATTGATAATGACCCGACCCAGCGTCCGTACACTGCCAAGGTCAATACTGATCCACTCATTATCTGTTGGATTAGAAGACCAGCGTGTCGTCAGGCTACCGTCGACGACGAGCTGCGGCAAGGTGGAGCCGACCGGGAGATAATCGGATTGCTCATAGGACGAGGCCGTTACCGGCTTGTTCAAAGCCACATTCGGTCCCAGAGCAACAGGCGGTGGATTAACGCCCCCTGTGCCGTATACTTCAAATTCAAAGAGCGAAATCCCATATTGTGCCATGACCCGTTCCGTCGCTTGCAACCGGACATAACGTCCTGTACCACTAAGGGTGATGTCATCTACTCCGCCATCTCCTGTAGTCGTTGAGAAGGCGTCAGTCCAACTCAGCTCATCAGGAGACACCTGAATTTTATAAGACTTGGCATAAGCGTTCTCCCAACGGAGCACAACTCGGTCCAAGGTGGCAGAGGCGCCGAGGTCGATATAGATCCAGTTCGGGTCTGCCCCCCATGCGCTGCTCCAGCGAGATCCCATATTGCCGTCAACCGCCAAATCAGGAGTATTGTTTCCTTCGGAGCCAGATGCATAAGCAGGCCTGTCAGTCGAGAGCAGGTAGGAGCTCGCTGCATTCACCTGGCTAGGAGCCATAAGAATCAGGCTAAAGACCATGGATACAGCAAGGATAATCGCAGAAATCCGTGAACACTTTCTAACTTTTCTCACATTCATTTGTACCATTTGACATTAATCCTCCTTTGATAATATATAAGCGCTTTCATTAAGGCATGTATAAGATTACCTTTTTAAGGATTTAGATACAATTGTACAAATCAACGATTTCATGCACAATTAAAGGAACATATTACAAGAAAAGGCTAACCCACACGATTGGGTTAGCCTTGTATTATGAGAATAACAACTATAGAGAGGGTTCCTCATCCTTCAGTGCCTCAAGGATTTGTCCAGCGAGCTTGTCGCCAATGGATAGTGGACGAAAATCCTCAATAGATGCTTCCTTTATCTTCTTAAGTGAGCCAAAATGCTTAAGCAGCAGCTTCCGGCGCTTATCGCCAATTCCCGGAATGGAGTCCAGCTTCGACGTAACCATTGACTTGCCACGCTGCTCGCGGTGAAAGGTAATCGCAAAGCGGTGAACCTCATCTTGGATGCGCTGCAGCAAATAGAATTCCTGGCTATCCCGTGCCAGAACGATCGGCTCCGGCGGTTCACCGACCAGCAGTTGAGCCGTCTTATGCTTATCGTCCTTAACGAGTCCGCAGACCGGAATGAACAGACCCAGCTCATTCTCCAGAATATCGATAGCCGAAGAAATTTGCCCTTTACCACCATCTACCACAATAAGATCAGGCATCGGCAAATTCTCTTTCAGCACCCGTTCGTAGCGCCGCCGAATCACCTCGCGCATGGTTCCATAATCATCTGGCCCCACTACTGTACGGACTTTATACTTACGGTATTCCTTCCGAACAGGTTTGCCGTCAATGAAGACAACCATCGCCGATACCGGATTGGTGCCCTGAATATTCGAGTTATCGAACGCCTCAATCCGGCTTAAGTTATTAAGCCCCAAACTCTCGCCCAGGCTGGCAGCGGCCCCAGAGGTACGCTCCTCATCCCGTTCGATCAGGCGGAACTTCTCATCAAGGGCTACACGCCCATTCTGACAAGCCATGCCAACCATCTGCTTCTTGAGACCACGTTGGGGTACAAGTACCTTGGTACCCAGCCACTCCTGCAGGGCAGCGGCACCACCGAGCGCATCAACCGTTCCTGCTGCCAAGGCTTCCGCTGCCGCTGCTTCCCGTAATGCAGCATCCTCAGCAGATTCCGGTGTTTCTTCTTCGTTTGGTAATTCCACTTTGCCAGCCGCCATAGCCACGCTAATCCCCGGTTTTGCCTCCTTATCGGGGGCTACCTCTTCACCAAGAGCATCTGGAAGCAGAATTTCCTGCGGCAGCGCCGGATTTTCACTGTAATATTGCGTCACATACGACATAAAGTCACTGTAGGCTTCCCCGTAGAAAGGGAACACGGAAGAATGTCGTTGAATCATTTTCCCTTGTCTCATGTACAGAATCTGCACACACATCCAGCCCTTATCTACGGCATAACCAAATACATCACGGTTCTTGGTATCCGGGGTGTTGATGTTCTGCTTCTCCATCAAAGCATCAATATGAATAATCTGGTCCCGCAGTTCCTTGGCCCGCTCGAAATACAGCTCCTCAGCCGCTTCATGCATCTTCTTCTGCAGATCCTTTTTGATCACATCATGACCTCCGCCCAGAAAAGCAGCAATGTTTGACGTAATTTCCTCATATGCTGACTTCGGCACCTCTTTCTCACAGGGCGCCAGACACTGGCCCATGTGATAATAAAGGCAGACCTCCTTGGGCATCACACCACATTTGCGCAACGGGTACATGCGGTCAAGGAGCTTCTTGGTCTGATGAGCAGCATAAGCGTTCGGATAGGGACCGAAATATTTAGCTTTATCCTTAATCACCCGGCGCGTAACTTCCAGACGCGGGTGAGCTTCATTCGTTATTTTGATATATGGAAATGTCTTGTCGTCTTTCAGCAGCACGTTATAGCGTGGCATATGTTTCTTGATCAGGTTGCATTCAAGAATGAGTGCTTCCATATTACTAGCGGTAACAATATATTCAAAGTCTACAATATTAGCGACAAGCCGCTGGGTTTTGCCGTCGTGACTGCCTGTGAAATAAGAACGGACCCGATTCTTGAGCACTTTTGCTTTGCCCACATAAATAATAGTTCCCTCTTCATTCTTCATCAGGTAGCATCCGGGCAAGTCAGGCAACAACGCCAATTTATTGCGGATATTATCCATGTAGTCCATAATTTCTCCCCCAACTAAATCCTCTCCCTGGGGAGGACCCCGGGGCATCACCTCTTGTACACCTTTGAATGGGTTGACCAAGAGAAGAGCTGCGGATTGAATTAATTGTAACGGAACAGGTGTTCTAACACAAGGTTATAAGTTCAGTATTCAGCACACAAAACGCCTCCGGCATACACCGAAGGCGCTAAGTTGGCAGGGCCCAAGGCCTTGTCAGTAGCATTCACTATAGAAATTATTGATGTTTAGCTAGGATATTCTTCAGGGATTCCTTGGAGTTCAAGCCTACAACTTTATCAACGGGTTGACCGTCTTTGAAGAAGATTAGGGTTGGAATACTCATCACTCCAAAACGGGAAGCCGTTTCCGGGTTCTCATCCACGTTCAATTTCGCAATCTTCAAGCTGTCTCCAATCTCTGCAGACAATTCCTCGAGAATAGGAGCAATCATTTTACAAGGTCCGCACCAAGGTGCCCAGAAATCTACTACTACAGTACCTTGACCTTCTACTTCGTTGCCGAAGGATTGGTCAGACACGTTAACGATAGCCATGATATTGTTCCTCCTTTAAGTTTTGCGAAGCGACACCCGCTTCTCAAGCCTAATGACTTGAGTCTGGCGAAGCAACTTCGTAATTATAGAGAGATAAATTGTTTCATGTAATATGATAACCAAATTACCAATTACCGACACGCTGTTATTATAACATATTTAAAGTACATTTGTGAAACATATTGTGCGATTATATTGTGTAAAAGGCATTGTTTTATAAATAACTCTTATCTTTACAACGGCCCATGGCTTTCGTATACTTTAGGAAAGCGCATTATTTGTCAATGACTTATTTAACAATACAGAAATTCTACCTGCAAGGAGGCGGAACTATGGATGTCAACGCGCACGCACGGGACCCGCGGGATCATGTCAATGAAGAACCCCGCAACGATTTAGGCGATTTGATGAACGGTTTCTTTGGAATGACGGCTTTTATGACAATAGTGTTCTTTGGAATGGTCATCATCAAGTTTGTGTTCTCAGAGTAAGCATCGTTTCGCTTGTCTGCACCCTACCTTTTATGAATATACAGAAGCCCGGTCCTTCCTTAGGAAGAGCCCGGGCTTCTGTATTTGTCATCCCCGAAATTAGGATGCCCACTTATCTGTTCGTACCTCGCTGATTCTCACCATGCAAGGGGATCACATCAACAAATGGAGCGATCCGGTCCATCAAACGTTGGCCTTTATACATCTCTTCGCCATCCTTGCTCGTGAAGCTCAGATGCTTCTCCAGCCCATCCAGCGGATAATTCGAAGTATAGAAGGTTGGCTTGCGGTTCATACGGTAATTTAGAATAGCTCCCAACACATGATCGCGAGCCCATGGATTCAAATTCTCAGCACCGATATCGTCGAAAATAAGCAAATCACAGTTCTTCATAGCATCCACCGTTTCCTTCAGCTTCTGCCCATCCATCATGATCGACTTCAAATCCTCGATGAAATCCGGCATGTAGACGATAACGCCACTATGTCCGGCGACAGCAAGCTCATGAAGCAAATAGCACATCAGAAAGGTCTTGCCTGTTCCGAAGGTTCCATATAAATAAAGTCCACGGGAAGTAAGACCGTTCTCTTTAGTATTCTCTATATAACGGAACAGCTGATTGACCGCTGGCGCCCGGCGCGGGTCTTTACCCATAATATCAATCTCATCATAACCCTCATTTAGGACCCGCTCATCTACATAAAAACTGCGGATGCGTTTGCGGATGCTATCCTGATTGTCCTTGGCAACCTTCAAGTTGCAAGCCGTCTTGCGTTCATACAGATCCGTTGAACCGTTGACGGTTTCTACAGTAAGCTTGCTGTAATGGCCAGGGAAATCATTCGGACACTTCTCAAGGCCAGGACAATTCGCACAGTGGCGGCTTTCCTCGACATATTGATACAGACGGCTTAAATGAAGCCGCAGCCGCGATTCGTCCAATTCAGGATGCTCGGCCTGCAACTGCTTCACCAAAGGATTATTCAGCAGATTCTGCTCCAAATCCCGGGAGCGCTGGCGCAAAGCCGAATTATTCATCGAGCGCAGCACTTCGCCCATCGACTCCATTCTTACACCTTCTTTTCGTTACGTGGCGTCAGATACGCCCTTTTTTTTGCCTGCCTTAATATCAGCAGCCATCTTCATCATCGCCGCGAATTCTTCATCCGATACGGTTCCAGCGCTCCCATCATCCACTGCAATCGGAATCTCCTGCTTGCCGGAGCGCCCACCATTCTTGGCAGCGTAAGGACGCGGACGGGCCCCTGTCGTACTTGCAGCAGCTCCCTTGCCCTTAACCTTGGACTGATCGCGGATATAATGTACAGCCTTCTCGTACGTATTAATTTGTTTCACCAGCATATTAGAGGCAATCGCCTCCACGAAATTACGATTCATCCGCTGATCTCCACCGGAGGCTACCATGGTCATCAAATAATGAATAAGTACATTGATCACTTCTCCGGACAACTTGTAGTTCAGATCAATTCTTTCGAACATATCCATCAGTTGTGTTGGAACGGCCCCTGGAAAAAAGGTCTGCAGCAAACGTGTATAAGGCTCATTACGCAGCATCATATTATATTGATGAATATCACACTTGGTCATGAATTGCGGAGGTACCTCTACGTAATACTCCATCTCGACGGACTGCTCCACCGGTGCTGTTGAATCATCACTCTGTTCATTGGAACTGGGGCGAATGGCTACTACCTTGGCAGCGGCAACTTCCCGCTTCTCCTGACGTTTCATATCCTGACGGAAATGCTGGCTCGCCTTGTACTGCAGCGCATCCAGCATAACCTCGCCTTCTGGCGAGAAGACTCCATCCTCATCCAGCAAGCGGCACAAATCCTGCGGATTAAGCTCATACTTATGTGCTACATAATTGATGATCCCCATCTGGGCATGATCAAAGCGCAGCTTCTCTACGTGGCCCCGATTTGCCGATTCCCGGGGAAAACGCAAAATAATGTCACTATAGCCGATAGCCGGTTCACCCGTTTCACGCATGCCTGGTTGACGAACAGTAGCAACCTCTGCCAACGCCTGCTCCAGCTCATAGTCAATCACATGGGTGTTCAGCTGGAATATATCATAAAAAGGCAAGGATATATTCTCTTTGCCGATCGATCTGCGGCTCCATTCCTCCGGCTCTCGATTCCAGAACTGTTCCCGCAGTGACAGCACGGCGAATTTGCCGATTTTATCACGTAAGAGCAGGGTCAGATGCTGGGTTGCAAAAAAATCAGCCGGTGACAGCGGTGGCATCAGCTCGTACTCATACATATAGTCATCCGTTTCCGGCACATAGATGCGGCAGGTCTGCAATAGCCCCACCGCCTCCAGCCGTGAGGACTGATCAATTAAATATTTGCGGCCTTTCTCGTTGGGTTCAATCCCAAGCGTCATAAACAGCCTACGCTGCTGCTCCACTCCGGAGTAGCCAATACTCTCTGCTGGGACGTGCTCAAATAGCAGCCGATAAAGACTGATGGCGAAAGCTCCAACCATTGGCTGATACACAGAGCCCAACATACGACCATCCATAACACTAAGACCGAATTCGCGGGAAACGCAGTACCGATGATGTTCTGTAAAATGATGTAAATGACTCATACGCATCTGCTTAATAACTCCCCCTTTGTCTTCACGAATCCATATAGATTTCTATTCTATCACAAAAAACACAGCCCGAAATGTAAAAAAAGGTCCAAATTCGACTCTTTTTGCAGTAGATAAGAATTCTTTATGATCATACAAAAAACGGCTCACGCAGTTACGGGAGCCGCCTTAATTCATAACTTATGGATCAAAACATCTTATAGCCGCCAAGACGCAACTTCTGGATCGTCCAGCCGCTGAGCAACGCACCAATGAGTCCGGCAATACCTGTCAGATAGTCAACCACGTGAAAGGTAGAGAGATGTTCCCAGAGCGTCATAGCATTTCTGTCCCAGATGGAATAGACCACGACCGGTAAAATAACAATCACAAACAGATAAGCGGGAAACCAGGTTGTCTTCATTAACATGTTAAGGATAAAGCCAATACCGAACATCATTACAAAGAACAACACGGCAAGAACAAATACAGGAATAAATCCCACCTGCTTCTTCACCCCTCTCTATAAAGAACCGCACATCTATCAACAGATATTAGTAAGTTTACTAGAAAAAATGTAACGAAGCAATGAACTTATTACTGTTCGCAGCGCGGACGCTTTGAATTACAGTCTCTTCGTTTGCTCTTGGCAGGTTGCATGCGATACAATGCAAATATATAAAAAGGATCATACATACAGCGTATGCTTTCGTAGCAAGTTTTACGCGTTGTGGAATCTAACGGAGCTTATGCTTCGTAAAACTTTTAAGGAGTGAGATAATGAACGAAGCCGCTTTGACACTGGAAGGCTGGTACGCACTACATGACTTTCGCTCGCTGAACTGGACCGCCTGGACGGCTGCTGATGACGAAGAACGCGCCGTAGCTCTGGAAGAGTTGCATGCTTTTATACATGAATGGGACGCTGTTGAAGCCTCTAATACGGGAAGCTCCACAGTTTATGCCATTGTCGGCCAGAAAGCCGATTTCGTGCTGATGCATTTGCGTGAAAGTCTGGAAGCACTGAATCAATTGGAGACTGCCTTCAACAAAATCGCCTTTGCCCAATATACGACCAAAGCATATTCATATGTCAGTATTGTTGAATTAAGCAACTATGCGGCAGGCGGAGGCGACGGAAGTGATCCCATGTTGAATCCACACGTGATCTCGCGCCTAAAGCCCATTTTTCCACAAGCCAAGTATTTCTGCTTCTATCCCATGAGCAAGAAGCGTGATCTTGCCGACAACTGGTATATGCTTGAGATGGACAAACGCCGGGAGCTCATGCATTCGCACGGATTGATTGGGCGCAGCTACGCTGGTAAAGTAAAGCAGATCATCACTGGCTCCGTCGGCTTTGATGATTGGGAATGGGGCGTAACCTTGTTCGCTGAGGATGCACTTCAATTCAAGAAGCTGATCTACGAAATGCGCTTTGATGAAGTCACCGCCCGCTATGGAGAATTTGGTTCCTTTTATGTTGGTAATCTGCTAACACCAGTGACCTTCGAAGAAATGCTCAAGCTCTAATTACATGATATCCCATACAAAAAGGGTGCGCCTCCATTGTTTTGCGGAGGCACACCCTTTTGTATTTCTTCTTGAAAATCCCTATTTGATCCTGCTTCATACCGACGAAGGACCTTCTTCATCCTCTTCGTCCTTGATATCGTTGTCCTTCTGCAGACTTTCCAGATATTCGGCCGTAGCCCGGTCGCGCGCACGACCTTTATCCTTGAGCCGTTCTATAGCCGGAAGAATTAACAGATCAATTTCTTTCTGGATAATGTAAGCCAAATCGTACTGGCTCTGATCCTCCAGAAAGGAACCCACCTCTATGAGACTGTTATAACGGTCCAACTCTTCACGTGTCAGGAGTCCCCGTACTTGAACGCTGCAATGGCGCATCCTATAGGAATCTGCCTTTTTTGAGCACTAGTGGAATGCCCCCGATAATTAACAGATAGCGCATATCAACTATTTTCTTTAATTGAGCTGCTTTCCAACCCTTGTATGTCTTATCTCCTACTACAGCAATACCTTGTCCCTTGCCGAGTGAAGCTACTGTGCCTTTGTTGCTGAATGCAAACTTCTTCGGTTGCTGGCTGCGAATGGAAGCCACGAGATTATGCGCACAACACTCTCCCTGCTGCATGGCAATTTGAGCAGTTGGCGGGTAAGGGCGTCCTTCGGGATTAATCATCAGAGAGCCATCGCCAATAATGAAGATATTCTCATGTCCGGGTGCACGTAGATATTCGTCTACTTTCACACGTCCGCGCATAGCTTCAAAGCCTGCAGCCTCAATTAGATGATTGCCGCGAATACCACCTGTCCAGACGATGGTGGACGCCTTGATTTCTTCACCGGTTGCGAGGATAACTCCGTTCGGCAAACATTCCTTAATGGCGACGCCAATCTTAAAAGTAACACCCTTCTTCGTAAGGACAGTCATCGCGTGCTCGACGAGCTCAGGGGCAAAGCCCGGCAGTGCTGTAGGAGCAGCTTCAATATTGTAAATATTAACCATACTTGGATCAACATCATATTCTTTACACAGGCCTGGGATACGATCAGCTAATTCAGCTACAAATTCAATCCCGCTAAACCCGGCGCCACCGACTACGAAATTGATATGCTCTTGGGCATTATTCTCATTTTTATACTTAGCGAATTGATACTCAATATGCTCACGAATCAGGCGCACAGAATTGATGCTGCGAATCGTAAGTGCATATTTATCCAGTCCTGGAATACCAAACGTCTCGGGCTCGCCGCCCAGAGCGATTACAAGGTAATCATAGGAAAGCGTTCCGTCCTCTAGAATAACCTTCTTTTGCTGAGTTCGAATTTCCTGTACAGATGATTTAACAAGATCAATTTTGAATTCATCAATCAATTTAGAAATAGATACCCGTGTATGCTCAATACTGTCTGTTCCCGCTGCTGGCATATGCAGGTGGGTTGTAAAGTAATGGTACTCATGGCGGTTGACCAGTGTCACATCGGCCTCATTATAATTCAAAGCTTTTTGTAACCGCTGGGCGGTCAAAATACCTCCGTACCCCGCTCCTAGGATTACGATTTTGGGAATACTGCTCATGTTCCGGCTCCTTCCAACAGGCGAATCTGTCTATGTGTTATTTTTTGTGAATCTTTTTGTGAATTTATACACTTAAGTTTGGATGAATTTCCAATTAAACTTAAAGGATTTCTAAAATAATCATATCCATTGTAAACCTTAGTTTCATTTTAATCAAATATAATAAAACAAAAAAATGTCACACTTTTCTGGAACTTCTAAGCCTTTGCAGGTCACCGATACTATGTTTATAATGATAAGGTAACACAAGTATGGCAAATTGAAACTATCAACTCGGAGGTGTAATATCCTGTGACACTAGAGCAACCCGGCGTTCCTATTAGCGACCTATTAATCATAGGCGGCGGTCCGACCGGCATGTTTGCCGCATTTTACGGTGGAATGCGCCAGGCATCGGTAACACTTATTGAAAGCATGCCCCAACTGGGAGGACAGCTTGCTGCGCTTTATCCCGAAAAACAAATTTATGATGTGGCAGGTTTCCCAAAAATAACCGCTCAAGAGCTGGTTGACAATCTTTCCCGTCAAATGGATCTGTTCAAGTCGGATATCCGGTTGGATGAGAAAGTCGTTTCCGTCCAAAAACGGGACGAGCGCCATTTTGTCGTCACAACCGATAAAGCGGAATATCACAGCAAGGCAATCATCATCACCGCTGGTGTAGGTGCCTTTGAACCCCGGCGTTTGGAGCTGCCGGAAGCACAGCACTTTGAGAAAGCGAATCTGCATTATTTCATAAACGATTTAAATGCCTTTAAAGATAAAAAAGTACTGATTAGCGGCGGCGGTGATTCCGCAGTTGACTGGGCGTTGATGCTCGAACCGATCGCTGAGCAAGTGACGCTGATTCATCGCCGGGATAAATTCCGCGCACATGAACATAGTGTAGAGAACTTGATGGCCTCTAAGGTTAATGTGATCACGCCTTCAGAGATTACCGAGTTGCATGGTGAGGAATTTATTACTAAAGTCACCTTGTCCCATATCAAGACCAAGGAAACCCAGGAGATCGAAGTAGACAGCGTTATCATCAATTTTGGTTTCGTGTCTTCGCTAGGTCCGATTGCCGAATGGGGTATGGAGATTGATATCAACTCCATTGTGGTTGATTCCCGGATGGAATCGAGTATTCCCGGAATTTTTGCCGCTGGTGATATTACTACCTACCCTGGTAAACTGAAGCTTATCGCTGTAGGATTTGGGGAAGCTCCCACAGCAGTGAACAACGCCAAAGTTTACATCGATCCTGAAGCAAAGCTGTCCCCAGGACATAGCAGTAACCTCAAGCTCTAAAGCTGCTAATATACTACCAAATCTAGCATTAAATAAAAGGGTATCCCAACAGGCTGATGAAGTATCAACCTGTACGGATACCCTATTTCGTGTAGCTCGCGGTTTTATCTATGTAGCTTGCTGTAAAGTTTTACTTTGAGCCTTAGTGCAGGACCGCGTGTAATGGAGAGTGTAAGTTTCGTTTGCGAATTTCTACAAGTAAAAGAGCAATGAAATCGTGCTCTAATTGCAGCTCTATTGCTCTTTGGTATGAATCAAGCAGCATCTCATCAGACAATTCAACCATAACGTCCACCTACCTTTCCTTTTTCCGGATCTGAATCTATCATAGCAAACTATCATTTCTCGAACAAGTGTTCCCTTTATCCACAAGTACATGTGGAGATCCTGTGTATAATATGTGCGTAAGGGTTACGCAGGCTATAACCACGCAGTGGAAATTGGGGATAATAGTTATACACAGGATATTACCACCTAATATTTAGCAAAAAAATTTTGTAATTTGTCATATTCTTAGGGATTTATTACCATTATGGAGCGCACTAAACGCTATTTTAGCCTACTACTCTATTATCGTCAATTCTTAAAAATTGTTTAATTATTGAGGTCTTGTGTTCACTTCCAAAATCCATATCTTTCCTGATTGATCTACTGCATAATCAAAGCCCAATTCCCCTATTCCCGGAAAATGCCGTTCCATCAGTTCAATGCATACATGAGTAAGACGCCGCATCTCCGCTTGCTTAGCTGACGCCTTAATCCGAGGCAATGATTTTCCAAGACCCTTACGGCAGCTGAGCATGGTGCCTCCTTTACATAAGTTAGTAACAAACAGACCCGGCCGGGCAAGCCTTCCCACCATGGAACGATACTCCCAAGCCTCTCCATTCTTAACAACTTTGACGCGGTAATCGATCGGACGCCCTGCAATACGTGCTAAGGAAATACCCTGCTGGATTAAATATTTACGTCTAACTTTGACACTGTCCAGAGCACGCCTCATCGACCCGAAATCACCATACACACGGGTTCTGTCCATATACGTGAAGCCATAACCACGCTGATTCCGGAATACCTTAATGACGCCATAACCCCCACCACCTACAATGGGTTTAATCACGACGTTCCCGTATCTCCCTAGCATCGCCAGCAATCCTGCAGCACTATATTCCCTCGTTCTCGGAATGTAACCGGCAACCCGTGCATCGCTAAGCAGCGCTTCGGTTTTCAGCCACTTGCTGGCCAGTTGTCTTCCCGCCATCGTCCTCCCTCTCCTTTCGTTTTCGCAACCTACCTTATAGATTACTCAGAAGAGGTCCCGCCCTCTTGTATGATTGTCCGTGTAAGAAGGCGCTCACAGCAAAAAAGGGCATTTCACTCGGCGCCAAAATCCGACGAATCTTACCCATCGACAGCAGTTGCAGAATCGTAAACCAGCTGGAGCAGAATTTGTTGATTCTTCTTCCGAGGAATTCGACATTTTATGAGAATAGATAAAAAGGCATTTATCACATTATTGTAGAAAAATTATCAAAATCATTGTATATTACCTTTGTCACTGCTACTCTTACATTCCGTATTACATCCAACCGGGGAGGGATCACATTGGCACAGTTTTTCGAGGTATTGTATTGGGTAGCCATGGTGGGCATGTCCGTTGTATTAGCGGGAACCACTATACTTGTCTGCGCCCTTGGCTTCAAATTCATTAAAGACCGCCGCAAGGTGCTGGGCACAGGCTGTATCGCCTTCTCCCTTGGAGCCGCAGCTTTGATCGTGTTCATGATTAACTATAAGTTTATTATTCCGGCTTAACTGTATGCGGTTACAAATTACAAGGTAACGGGAAACTAATGATTATATTGCCTCAACATAAAAAAACTCCCGAACAGTGTATAAGGTTCATACACCTTCGGGAGGTAATTTATAATTGACTATTCTAATGTATCAATGGTTTAACAAGGCTCCTCATTTGGCTTTCCAGCAGCCGTAGCCGTTCTGAAGCTTGAACCACATCCGCAGGTAGCGGTAGCGTTCGGATTATTTATGGTGAACCCGCCGGTCATGCCGGATTCCTCGAAGTCGATTTCAAGACCATCAAGGTATTGAATATTCTCTTTCTCCACTACAATCTTCAAGCCTTCAACGTCCATGTAGACGTCCTGATCGCTTTCATTATCGTCGAAGCCCATGGCATACGAGAACCCACTGCAGCCACCAGGCGTTACTCCAAGGCGGAGGAACATGTTCGGCACTTCTTGTTCAGCCAGCATCGTCTTCAGTTGTCCTGCCGCTGTTTCACTGATATTAATCATGATCATAACCTCCTAAAAGTGTGTTGACTATCTATTGTTCTCCATTAGCAGTCAGGGGACTAGTTTAATTTTGCATCAAAGTTATTTCTATAGATAAAATTAAGTATACTCCACTATCTCTTCTCCCTCAAGTTATACCTGCTCCCTTATTGGTCATTTATTCCTGAATACAGTATTGATCTCAAGCGGTTGCTCCCCCTCTGAGAGAGGTTTATAATAGGAAAAGCACAGGCAATAAAAATTCGGAATTTTGTCACTTAATATATTCAGGAGGAAATTATATGTCTACTCTTATTACACCACACACGGATGCCCGCATGGCGAACATTATTGAAAAGGTTCGCGGCGGTGAAAGATTAAACTTGGAAGATGGCGTTTATTTATATGAAAGCAACGACCTGCTTACGGTTGGCCAACTAGCAAACGAGGTCAATCTGCGAAAGAACGGGAATAAGGTATATTTTATCGAAAACATGAGTCTATATTTCACCAATGTCTGCGAATCCTATTGCGCATTCTGCAATTTCCGCAAAGATGACGGGGAAGAAGGCGCATATACACTTTCTGGTCCGGAAATGGTGAAATATGTCGAACAGCATATTCATCCCGGGGTACGCGAGTTCCACATCGTCGGGGGACATAATGATAAGGTTCCCTTTCAGTACTATGTTGATTCTTTAAAAGCACTGAATGAACGTTTTCCAGAGGTTACTTTAAAGGCATATACAGCGGCGGAAATTGACTTTTTCACCCGGATCAGCGGACTGAGCATTACCGAAGTGCTGGAACAGCTGC
Source organism: Paenibacillus monticola (assembly GCF_009664975.1). Lineage (GTDB taxonomy): Bacteria > Bacillota > Bacilli > Paenibacillales > Paenibacillaceae > Paenibacillus_AQ > Paenibacillus_AQ monticola. Next base: position 135,631 of record NZ_WJXB01000014.1, on the reverse strand, counting down.
GTGCAGCAGGGCTTAAGACACTTACTGGCGGCGGCGCAGAAATTTTGTCCGACCAATATCGCAAAAAGATGCGTGTAGATAAAGCAAATGTCGAAGAATATCTTGAGGTTCACCGGACCGCGCACAAGCTTGGTATGAAGACCCATACAACGATGTTATATGGGTCTATTGAATCGCGCGAAGACCGTATTAAACATATGCTGCAAATTCGCGATCTGCAGGACGAAACGAATGGCTTCATGGTATTCATTCCCTTGTCGATGCAGCCGAAGAATAAGAATGCAGGGATTATGCGCCGCAACTCCGCATTTGAGGATCTTAAGACGATTGCCGTCAGCCGACTCATGCTGGACAATTTCGATCATATTAAAGCTTACTTCATTAATATTGGCGCACAGCTGACCCAGGTTGCCCTCAGCTTCGGAGCCTCCGATGTGCATGGTACGATTCTGAAAGAGCGCATTAGCCACGCTGCAGGAGCATTGACGCCGGAAGGTCTGACCCGGGACGAGCTAATCTGGCTCGTAAAAGGTGCAGGACGGATTCCCGTTGAACGTGATACCTTCTACAATGAGATTAAGGTTTACGAATAAAAAAAGTCAGGAAATCCGTTAAGTCCATATTTGAAAGGAAGATCGGGAAGCATGAGAACACTATTAGTCCTGGGCGGCGGTTATGGCGGCCTAGCCCTCATACAAAAATTACTCGACAACCATCTCCCCCATGATGTGGAAATTATTTTGATTGACCGTATGCCTTATCAGGGAATAAAGACGGAATATTATGCACTTGCCGCCGGTACCGTTACCGATTATCATCTGCGTATTCAATTTCCAGTGCATCTCCGCTTAAGTGTACGTTATGGTGAGGTTGGCTCTATTGAACTGGAGAACAAAATTGTATTTATGGACAGCGGTGAACCGATTTCCTATGATATTCTAGCGATTGCTCTAGGCTCTACGGATAATTACCATAACATTCCTGGAGCAGAGCAACATACCTGCGGTATCCAGACCTTCTCAGGTACCCGAGAAACCTACCGTCGTCTGAATGATGTGAAGCCATATGGGACTGTTAATATCGTAGGAGGCGGTTTAAGCGGGGTGGAGTTAGCTGCAGAGTTGCGCGAAAGCCGGCCTGATCTAAACATCTCCATTCTGGATCGCGGAGAACGTGTGCTTTCTACTTTTCCGGCCAAGCTGTCCCAATTTGTAGAGGAATGGTTCGGCGAACATCAGGTGGAGACGGTAGGGCGTATCGCTGTATCCCGTGTGGAGAAGGATGCCATCTATAATGGGATGCAGGCTATTCCTTCTGACGTAACGGTCTGGACCGGGGGAATTCAGCCGGTAAAGGTTGTTCAAGATTTGAATCTGCCGAAGGATCGCGGAGGACGGATCATTCTGGGAGAATTCTATCATGTGCCTGATTACCCAGAGGTATATGTGATAGGGGATTGCGCCAGCCTGCCGTTCGCACCCAGTGCTCAGGCGGCAGGAGCTCAGGGAGAGCAAGTCGCGCATATTATACAAGCCCTATGGCGGAATGAGACACCCAAGCTCCAAACTATCCGCTTAAAGGGAACCCTAGGTTCCCTAGGTAAGAATACAGGTTTTGGACTTATGGGGCAGCGTTCCGTCATGGGACGGGTACCACGTCTCTTGAAGAGCGGTGTGCTCTGGATGTCCAAACGACACTTCGGTTAGGGCTAAGCCCTTAATCGATCTCCAGATTATCCCATGCTTCCAGTTCTTTAATCTTGGCGTCGATGGCTGCTTCCAGTTCTAGTGGGGATTCAGCCTCAATAATCTCTCCATTCACCATAGCGAATGGAGACAAGTAACATTGACCACAATTGTTCAGGCAGCCGTATTCCATAACATCATATTCGAGGTTCTGCTCGAGTTTATTCATTAGCTGTTCAGTGCCATGTCCGAGGTTACTGGCACAAAATTCAATAATTGGTCTCATGATGCTCTCCCTTTTCTGTGCTAACCATTTTATTTTTGAAGGATTTGTACTATAATAAACATACGAAAGGAGTGATTGAGAAATGAGTGAGAATGTACAAAGCCCTACCATGTATGATGAAGTGCTGGAAGTACTCGATAAACTTCGTCCGTTCCTGCAACGCGATGGCGGCGACGTAGAACTGATTGATGTTGAAGACGGCATCGTTAAACTGAAACTCATGGGTGCTTGCGGCAGCTGCCCTAGCTCCACGATCACCTTGAAAGCCGGGATCGAACGCGCTCTTCTTGAAGAAGTAGAAGGCGTCGAAGAAGTTATTCAAGTATTCTAATCCCGTTCTATAATTATCCCGGTTCTTCTGCTTGCAGAGGAACCGGGGTTTTTTCATTATAGAGGATTTATCCTCCTCCTACAACATACGCAACACAAAACCCGCAAGCCATAAGGCTGTGCGGGTTTTGTGTTTAAGAGAATTAATTAGCAGTGATCCTTCACCTTAAAATGCAGGAATGATGGAACCTTGGTATTTCTCTTCAATGAAAGCTTTCGCTTCTGGAGAATTCAGCGCGGCCGCCAACTTCTTGATCGCATCGGAATCTTTGTTGTCCGGACGTGCTACCAGAATGTTAGCATAAGGGGAATCTGTTCCTTCAATGAACAAAGCATCTTTAGTTGGAACAAGACCCGCTTCAAGTGCGTAGTTGGTGTTGATCAGAGCAAGGTCAACTTCATCCAGTTGGCGTGGCAGCATAGCTGCATCCAGCTCGATGATATCAAGGTTTTTCTTGTTCTCTGTAATATCAGCTTTGGTGGAGGTAATGTTCGTATCATCTTTCAGTGTGATTAGCCCATTCTTGGCAAGCAGGATCAGTGCGCGTCCACCATTAGTGGCATCATTCGGAATGGCAACCTTTGCACCATCAGCAAGTTCGGCGATGGCTTTGATTTTTTTGGAATAGGCACCAAAGGGTTCAACGTGTACTGCAGTAACGGAGACTAGATCGGAACCGTTGTCTTTATTCTGTTGATCCAGGTAAGGCTGGTGTTGGAAAAAGTTAGCATCAAGCTGTTTCTCGGCAAGTTGTACGTTGGGTTGAATATAGTCAGTGAATTCTTTGATTTCGAGTTTAATGCCCTGTGCTTCAAGCAGTGGAGCAATAGCCTTCAATATTTCTGCATGCGGTACAGGCGAAGCCCCAATTACCAACGTTACAGGTTCTGCTGCCGGTTCGGTTGTGGCCTCTGCTGCTGGAGCATTTGTTGCAGCTGAGTTAGCTGCGTTATTGGTTGTATTATTATTGCCGCAAGCCGCCAGCACCAACACCAGTGTCAGGCTAAAAAAGGTTAGTAATACTTTCTTCATTTGTAAATCCCCCTCAGTTCAGTATGATTGTTGTATGAATAAGGCTCTATATGGATGTACCTTATTTCCGGGTAAAATGTCTTACGAGCCGATCACCGGCCATTTGTAATAACTGTACTAACAATACCATCAGAGCTACAGAGATAATCATAACTTCCTTCTGATAGCGGTAATACCCATAACGGATCGCTAGATCACCCAGTCCGCCGCCGCCCACCATACCCGACATAGCTGTATAGGAGACTAAAGTTACTAGTGTAATTGTCGCTGCTGCAAACAGACCTGGACGAGCCTCCGGCAGTAGCACGCGTGTTACGATCTGACTTGTCGATGCTCCCATACCTTGTGCTGCCTCAATGACACCACGATCCACTTCGCGCAGTGCCGTCTCTACCAGACGGGCTAAGAAAGGCGAAGCACCAATCACAAGTGCTGGGATCGTACCCAGAACACCAATGGATGTTCCTACGATCGACTTGCTAAAGGGAATCAAAGCTACCATCAGAATGATAAATGGTACTGATCGGAGGATGTTTACTACAAAAGATAATACCGAGTAAATTACTCTGATAACTATACTATTTGATCTGCCCCATAAATATAACACAATTCCGAGTGGTAAACCAAGAATAATTGTGAACAATCCGGAATAAGCTAACATTTTTATTGTTGCCAGCGTGGCTTCCAGCATTTCTTGCCAATTCAGATCCGCAAAGTTTAAGCTGCCCATTAAGAAATCACCTCCACATCAAGACCTTGGGCCGTTAATTCTGCAATCGTTATCTCGATGGCTGCAGCGGGTCCCTCGAATCGCACAATCAGCTGACCATAGGGTACATCTTTGAGTGTCGAGATGGTTCCTTGCAGAATCGCAAAATTAACCCCTGTCTCACGAGCTACCTGTGATAAGGTAGAGTCATATGTTTTTTGCCCAAGGAATGTAATCTTCACTGCTTTAGAATACTCCCCTTGCTTGGCCTCAATGGCTGCCCGTAGCGGCCCTTCATTTTGCGTTTCACTCCGGATGAAATCACGTGTAATCTCATGCTGCGGCTTCAGAAATACCTCTGTCACTTCACCCTCTTCAACAATTCCACCGCCATGAATTACTGCTACCCGATCACAAATACTCTGGATGACATGCATTTCGTGCGTAATCAGCACAATCGTCAGATGGAACCTTTTATTGATGTCGAGCAGCAGTCGCAAAATGGAATCTGTCGTCTGTGGATCAAGCGCCGAGGTGGCTTCATCGCAGAGCAGCACATCCGGGTCACTGGCTAACGCCCGGGCTACACCTACCCGCTGCTTTTGCCCACCCGATAATTGAGCAGGATATTTATCACTGTGTTCTTCAAGCCCTACCAAGGCTAGCAGATCCTTAACCTTAAGATCAATATCTGGCCTTGTAGATCCGGTAAGCCGCAGTGGGAAGGCAATATTATCATAAACGGTCGCTGAAGACAGCAGATTAAAGTGTTGAAAGATCATCCCAATCTTACGCCGCTGCTCCTGCAGCTGTCCGCGGTTAAGCTTGGTTAATTCCACGCCATCAACCCAGATTTCTCCTTCCGTTGGACGCTCCAGCAGATTGATGCAGCGGATCAGTGTACTTTTTCCTGCGCCAGAATGACCTATCACTCCGAATATTTCACCTTTTTTGATCGACAGGTTCAGTCCGGAAAGTGCCGTGGCAGCCTTATCACCTTTTCCATATACCTTTGTTAGACCTCTGATCTCTATCAATCTGTTACCCTCCTAAAAGTTTGTAGCTGCACAGAAAAAGACCTCGTACGATCGGATGCAGATCGCAAGAGGCCCTGTGCGTGTATAGACAATGCCTTCTCATCTGCCAATGACCGCAAAAGTAGCGGCTATTGTAGGAATTAGCACCATGACATTTATATAGAGCCGCTTAAACAGACTGAATATAAATCGGTTGCCGGGCTTCATCGGGCCTATCCCTCCGCCGCTCTCGATAAGATATAGATATGAAATTAATGTCATGGAATGTGAAGTTACAATGCAACCATAAGTATAGTAAGTTTAAGGATTTTTGTCAAAGAGAACTTGCTGTACGTAACTGGACATGATCTTAGATTTTACTGATTCTTATGCCATTGCTCATTGCTGTACCTGAAAGCCACACTTAAAGATTTACAGACCATCTCCAGCCCTTGCCGCAAATCCTCAAGATGGCTGTCCAGATCCTCAAGATGTATTTTGTCATGCAATCCTTGGTGCCGCTGCCATAGATCATCCTGCATTTCGGAATTCATATAGTGAATTTCCGCATTCCGGCGCTTGCGCAGGTTCTCCAGTGGTTCTCGATAGGCATTCTTAATATTCTCGAGCTGATCAGCAAGCACTGTGTGCTCTTTCTGGGAATGAAATTGCCGTAAGACCGTGAAATAGGAGAAGTGCGCTTTAACTTTGGAGGTATTGAGATCATACAAACTATTCAGCACCGTCCCGAACTTGTCCAGCAGAGAGAATATACGTATAAACCCATTTTTATAAAAATAAACATACCGTGCATATTCGCCCTGCTCCATAGTCGACATATCGTCCATATATCCGGCAATTACTAATTTCCGATAAAAAGCCGCTGCGAACCAGCTTTGCTCCAGTTCATCCAAAGAAGAGATTAGCCCTCGTGTCCAAACCTCGAGCTTGCGGAACTCATGGTCACGATCCTCATGCGTGCTCATTTCCTTACGCAGCAGTGCCGCGATTTTGGCCATGTTGTCCATAGCTTCAGCAAGCACACCACTGTTCTTGCGGGGCGGCTCCCCGAGTAATATTCGCAGCATAGCCATCCTCCTAAAGTTATATAGAGATTATACTTCCCTGAAGTAGTGTTTCCAATTACGGTCGACCCGCTCTATGATATCCTCGCTCGCGAACAGCTCGTCTGGATATCCCGGCTTCATCCGGGCATCGATTACAATTGGCAGTTTATAGCCGATATGGTGATTCTTCACCTCAGATTCGGCATAAATGTCTGTAGCCGGATTGAAACGAGTGAACACGCTCCAGAGAAAGGTGGTCTGCGTGCGAACCGTTTCTGCAGCATTGTCCACCAGAATGACCAGGGGCCAAGCGGTATCCGCCTCGTGCAGTGAAGCTACAAGCCGCGAAGGCAGTTCCGGGTCCTCTACATAGGATGCTCCAGAAACAGTTAAACAACCACCGCAATAAGGAATTGCATCCTGGATACCGGAAAGGAGCCCTTCTTCATAGCTGCGGGGTAAATCCCGAATCGGACTGCCGATTCCCATCATTACGCCTTTGCTGCCGCGATTCATCTGCTGACCTGTATAATCAAGTGTATCCTGCGAGGTCTGATTGAATACAAACAGATCGACTGCAGGGTTAAACCGCTCCAGCACCTTCTCCAATAATTTAGGGAAATCCGTAAGATCGACTGGTTCATTGGTTAATAACAGGAATTTGGTTAACGAGAGCTGGCCTTCCCCAAGAATACGGAAGGCCGATACCAGCGCTTCGCGTGAATAACTTTCGCGCACAACTGCCGAGGCCAACGTATGCGAGCCTGATTCCGAGTAGGCCCACAAGGAGCGGACGGATGGCATTACCAAAGGAAACGCGGGGGCGAGCAGTCGTTGCAAGAAATCACCTAAATAATAATCCTCCTGGCGCGGCTTGCCAACAATAGTCGCTGGATAGATCGCATCCTTGCGATGCCACATTCGTTGCACATGCATCACAGGAAAATCATGCTTTAATGAATAATAGCCGTAATGATCACCGAAAGGTCCTTCCATGCGCCGCTCATGCGGGGGAACCAATCCGCGAATGGCAAATTCAACCTCAGCGGGAATGTGATGCCCACCCATCGGGTCCTTGACCATCGGCAGCTTGCCGCCCAGTAGTATGGAGGCCAACAGCAGTTCAGACATATGCTCAGGTACGGGGGCGATAGCTGACGCAATCAAAGCTGGAGGACCGCCGATAAAGACAGAAACCGGCAACGGCTCTTCGCGCAATTCAGCTTCATGATGGTGGAATCCGCCCCCCTTATGTATTTGCCAATGAATACCGGTGGTACTGTCATCATAAATTTGAATCCGGTACATACCCAGATTATTATCCTTCGGATTGGAGGGACTCTCCGAGTATACAAGCGGAAGCGTAATGAACGGTCCGCCGTCCTCCTGCCAACTCGTTACTCGCGGCAGCTCCTTCAGTGGGTCTGCACTCCGACATATGCCCAGCACAGGCGCTTCACCCTGTGGAACCTGTTTGATCCCAATCTTCAGCAGATCAAACAGCATTCCTTTTTCTTTCCAGACACCACTGAATGTAGGCGGCAGTAGTGTTTCTACCGCGCCCATCATCGATTTTATCAACTGTTCTGGACGGGACCCGAACGCTTGATCTACTCTACGAGCCGTTCCGAATAAATTAGTCACAACGGGAAAGGGGGTCCCTTTTACATTGGTGAACAATAGGGCAGGTCCTTCTTCCTGGATCACACGCCGATGAATCTCTGCCAGCTCCAGATAAGGATCAACTGGTGTGTCGATCACAGCAAGATCTTTATCCTTCCGTAGTTGTTCTATCCATTGACGTAAATTACCGTATCCCAAACTATTGTTCCTCCTCCAACCGACTCTATCCATGTCCTATCCAAAATGGCCTGTCAGCATATCTTGATCAATAAGATTACTTCTCACTTCTACCTAATTGCCATACACGGACACTCATATAACATAGAACTCCGAATAATCCGGCAATGAGCAAAATATGAGCCAAGGCCGCAAAAATATACAATCGCTCGTTATATAAGGTATAGACAACAGCAGCACCGCTAAGTACCTGCATCAGACATAACAGCACAGCACAGACGCCTAAAGTTCTCAGTTCCGGATGATCTTTATGTTTCCAAAAGGCCAAATGTCCAAGCACCGCAGTCATAACGAATAACAGCATGGCAGCAATACGGTGCATAAATACAATACCCACTCCACCAGAAAGCTCCGGTACCCATTCTCCGTTGCATAGAGGCCAACCAAAGCACCCGCCCTGTGAACTCGTGTGGCTTACATAAGCCCCGATATAGACAACGATATAAGAATATAACGCCGTAATCCACGTTAAGTTGCGGAAAACAGGACTTACTGGCACTCTGGTGACACGATTATCGTGTTCTCCAGCGTCCTGCATTCTTTTCGTTCCAAGCGCCAGCATCAGCGCACTCGCAAAAGCAATCAAAGAAAACCCCATATGCAACGCCATTACAGCAGCTGATTGGGATTTGACCACTGCAAGCGCTCCCATACCTGCCTGGACTACTACAAATAACAATGTCAGGATGGAATAAACCCGTAAATCGCGCCGCTTACGCGCATAACGCCAAAAGGCTACCGCCGAAGCAAGAGACAATAAACCTGCCAGCCCGCTGAACAAGCGGTGTGTGTATTCAATCATTGAACCTAAGGTATAAGCCGGAACCAGCTTTCCGTGACAAAGTGGCCATTCATTTCCACATTCTAATCCTGAGCCCGTCTTGGTTACAATCGCTCCTCCCAGCAAAGCCAGGAACATGATGAGACAGGTCGCGTAGCTAAGCCATTTCAACTGATTCATTGTCATTGTTATCACCCGCTGTAACATGATTTGTTCCTATTATAACCGAAACAGGCACGAGCTGTGGTTCAAGATGAAACGGCTTCGCCGTCCTTTATATGGACGGTACCCGTTTCTTCGAGAAATATAAGGATAAATTATTGCGTGAAGCATATACATTCTTATATTTCAAAAAAAACACCGCTTTTGCTCTAACGGGCGAAAGCGGTGTAATTCAATTTATTTGTGAATGCTCTGGTAAACATCAAGCGCGGTGTTCAGGAAATTCTCAATCTCTTCACGGGATTTACGCAGCTTGTTGACGAATCTGACAAGCTCCCGCCCGTCTGTATAGGCTACAAAACTGGGAATACCTAGAATATTCTGTTCCTGACTGACATCTCCAACAGCGTCAATATCAACTTCAACCAAGGTAAGACGGCCTGTGTAATTCTGCTCAAGCTCAGGCATAAAGGGATCCATAAATTTACAATCAGAGCACCAATCCGCTTTAAATACCGCCACCGTTAGACGGGGGGATTGAGTAGCTACCTGAAATTCAGCGGGAGAACTAATCTTATCCATGCATTATCCAGTCCCTTCTTCTTTAGCAGTCTATTTCCTGTCCTCTTAAGTGAAGCAAAATGTATAACGGAAGTCAACTTATTCTCGTGCCCGAACACGTTCAGGCTGCAGCTTCATAAGGGGTTTCAACAGCTTTTGCAGCGCACGTGGATAACTAGCAACCTCTTGTTTACTAAGTACACCCAACACAATAAGCAGCACCAGATAGATAACCACGACCGCCACTCCCACCACAAGACAAGTGATGAGAAACGCTACGCGCGCAGGCATCAGATGTGTCATCATAATGCCAGCTTCGTTAAGGCCATAACCAATCCCGGCAGATGCTAATACCGCAACAGCGAAGCCACCCCAGCGTTTACCCATGATCTCAAAAGGCACGATCGATTTCAGCATACGTAGATTAAGCAAGGTAATAACTACGAAGCACAGAGCCGTCGCTCCAATAATTCCGTAAATACCAAACACCTTACTTAAGAAGAAACTCGCTATAAGTTTAACAATAATACCGGCTAGCACATAATACATGGAAATGCGTGACTTCCCCATACCCAATAGGATCGAGTTGGTCGTCATCATTGTTATTTGAAATATAGTTCCAATAGTCAACATGGCTACGATTCCGCTGCCTCCCAATCCGCTAAACAGGAGACCATTGACAGAGTATGCAGCCACAGACAGTGCAATTACAATCGGCATTCCTGTCAAAATAGAAATGCGTAAGGCCAGTGTAATTTGTCGTTTGAGATGAACCTCGTCACGACGGGCAAAGGCAGCTGATATTATCGGAATCAGCGAAGTGCCAAGCGCAATAGCCAGGACAGGAGGTATACCCGCCACACTCTGAGCCCGCGTGGTTAGAATACCAAGCGCTGCCGTTGCATCAGCCCGCCCAATCTGGTCGATTAACAGCGGAACTGCCAGCGAGGTATCAATAACATTCACTACAGGAATCGTAAGAGATGAGAGTACGATCGGAATAGATAATGTGAAAATATCTTTGTAAATAGACCACATAGGCATTTTTTGTGCAGAATCATAATTCAACCCTTGTTCCTTATCTTGCCGACGCAGTTTTACTGCAAAATAAATCATTATACCAAACGCGGCAATACTGCCTAATACACTACCAAAGGATGCACCAGCTGCAAGAGTCGTATTACTGTAGCCTTGCTGCAGCAAAATAAAAGCAATAAGAATGGCAGTAAATACGCGGGCAACTTGTTCCACGATCTGCGATATACCACCAGCCATCATATTATTGCGACCCTGAAAATAGCCGCGCATCATCGCAATGGCAGGAAACAGCAGCAGTGCAGGTGCAATGGCTCTGACTGCCATCGCCGCTTCAGGAACATCTGCGATATGGGTTGCGTAGAATGGAGCCCCAAAGTACAGTAGAGCGGTCATGAAAATACCAGCAGCTACCGAAAACAGTAGCGCAGCATGATACACCTGTCTTGCCTCTTCGGGACGGTCCAAGGCATAACGCTCAGATACCATTTTACTGAGGGTGCTGGGTATGCCTGCTGTCGCTACAGTTAGCAGCATCAAATAAATATTGTTGGAGACCCCGAACGAGGCTCTTCCGATATCATCGAAGATATGATCCAGCGGAACGCGCTGGGCAAGCCCGAGTACGCGTGCTACTAAAGCTGCGGCAGCCAGAATAAGCGTACCTTTTACAAAAGACTCTTTCTTGGACAAGCTATTTCGCCTTCTTCACTGTAAATTTAATACCGGCCGATCCAGATAAAGAAGAGGACGACCATCACTACTTGCAGTACGATTTTGACCACAGTACTGCTAAACAAGCCCAGCAATGAGCCCACACTCACCTTGGCAGCTTTACCTGGATTAGAACCCGCTATTAATTCGCCCACAAAAGCGCCTATGAACGGACCGAGGATCAGACCAAACGCCGGAATGACGAACGGACCGAAGATTAAGCCAATTGTACTGCCAATGACGGAAGCACGCGAGCCACCGAACTTCTTGATGCCCCATGCTCCTACGACATAATCAGATACAAAGAGCGCTACAACAATGAGTGTCTGAATGATCCAGAATACGGCCCCAAAGGAGTGAAAGGAAAAGAACCAACCATATACAAAAAAAGCCAGATAAATCGCCAATGCGCCCGGTAATATCGGATATACTGCTCCGACCAGACCTACAGCAAATAAAGCGATAATCAGAACCCAACCCAGGATCATCAATTCCTTCAACTCCTAAAGTTTTGATAGCACATTTCACAGCAAAACTGGCTCCACGAACATAAGCCAGTTTTGCATACCCGTAATTGCTAAGTTACTATTTCACTGCAACAGTAGCCGCAGTGATTATCTTTGCTTCCGCCAAAATATACTTTTGGATCACTTCGGCAATTCCGTCTTTATTGTTGGAGGCCACCACAACATCAGCCTCTTGCTTTACGGTCTTCTGAGCATTGCCCATGGCAACGCCTAATCCCGCCTGCTGAATCACTGAGAGATCATTTAGGCTATCTCCGACAGCGACGACCTGCGACATGTCTATTCCTAGCAATTTGCAAACTTCCCGTATTCCAGCCGCTTTGTTCACACCCAGTGGATTAATCTCCAGATTATAAGGGGAGGAGTTGGTAATTTCCAACCCCCCCATATCCTGAAGCTGCAGTAGCAGCTTATGACGAATGTCGTCGTCCTCCGTCTGATAACCAAACTTCAGCCATTCCCTGCCTTCCACATTTCCATCCCAATTATCCCTTTTATGAACCTCATCCAAAGAATAAGCCCAGAACCAGATACCATATTGCTGAGCAATCTCATACATCTGAGTTACCAGCACCGGGTCCATCAGGGAACGGCGGTATAACTCGTGCGGCGCCCGCCACACTTCACTGCCGTTTACGGTAACCATTGGTGTTTGCAAGCCAAGCTGCTCTGCATAAGGTAAAGCACTTCTAAAGGCCCTTCCTGTAGACAGACACACATGAACGCCTGCCTCTACTGCCTTTTTGATCCATTTTTCCGTTTCGGGGGTAATCAGCTGTTCATCATTCAGTAATGTTCCATCCATATCCAATGCAAGCAGGCGGTATTTGGCAATCATTTGCCACCCCTCCATTCTTGTATGCTCTCCATTATGAGTAGCTATTTATTTTTTAATGAGTACTAGTAGTATCGGCAGTATTTGTAGTCGCGCTATCTCCCTTCTTAGTAGTAGCCTCGCCATTTGCGTCATTTGCAGACTGAACATTCTTCTTGGGCACACCATCCAGCCCATATTCCCAATCATAAGCATCAAATATTTTACGCGCTACTGGCGCAGCACTGTTGGAACCGAAACCACCCTCAGGAATAACTACAGCTACAGCCAGTTTAGGATTATTACGCGGAGCAAAGGCGATGAAGACACCGTTATCGCGTAATTGACCTTTCGCTAGCTGTTGTGAAGTCCCTGTTTTACGGGCAAAGTCATAAGGGAAATCGGCAAATGCAGTCACATCACTGTTCATGCCCTGCTTGATCTCTTTCCAAAAAGATTGATCAAAGGTTGTTACTTCGTCGAGTACTTCGCGTTTGAACTCCTTGACTACATTCCCATTCGCGTCCGTAATCTTGCTAACCAACTGCGGTTTGATCCGTTGTCCTTCATTGGCAAGTGTAGAAGCATATTGAGCAAGCTGCATTGCCGTATAACTGCCTTGTTGACCAAAAGAAGCATAGACTAGTGCAGCCTGTGAACTACCGGCGGCCTTAATATTGGTATAGTTAATCTGTCCCAAAAATTCATTGGGCAGACCACTTTGTGTAGATACGCCAAGGCCGAATTCCTTCATATATTTATCCCAGACATCAATACCTTTATCCTGATAGTGTTCATAAAGCTTCTTGCCAACCATATCGACCATAAACACATTTGAAGACTTCTCAATGGCTTTAGCCGGATCCAGATATCCATATACATGCCCTGAAGAATTTCTCACCTTCGTCTCATGTCCCGCTTTACCGAAAGTGGCAAATCCTTTATCTGAATACCCGCTGGTGGTCGTAAAGAATCCTTCATTTAATCCGACAAGCACGCTAAGCGGTTTAATTGTTGAACCCATCAACAGTACGGATCTCAAGCCATTTCCTGAAGTTCCCGAAGAAATAGGATTAATGGTTCCGTTCTGGTAATTGTTAATAATATCGTTCCAGACGTCTGTCGGCAATGAACCCGTGGTCCAAATATTTGTATCATAGTCTGGCATACTTGCCATAGCAACTATATTACCTGTATCCACTTCCATAGCTACTGCATAGCCAGTCAAAGCATCCGGATGAGTCTTGCCCTGTACAGCATGAGAATGGAGCCAACTAATCTGCTCCGTTATCGCCTGCTCCGTCTTGAGCTGAATACTTTTATTAATCGTCGTCCAGATATCATTACCCTTTACAGGGGGAACTACCTTCTCGATCTTCTCCGCCATGTTCTGTGGATTAACTGAGATTTCCTGATAACCATTTTGCCCACGAAGATCTCTTTGATATTGCAGTTCCAGACCGTCAAACCCAACAAATTCATCATCTTTATAAGTTAGACCTGGGTCCTGATTGTTCTTCATCGCACTAATAATATTCTGATAAATATCCAAACTACTTGAGGATTTAAAAGGCTTGATATAACCAACAGTCTGTACAGCAACCGTACCTTTATCATAATGGCGTGTGCTTTCTTCCACAATTTCAAGTCCAGGATAGTCATCCTTATGCTCCATGAAATAGGCCACTTCTTTGGAGGTCAGACCCGCCTTAATCCGTCGTGCCATATAACCCAGAGATTTGCGGAAATCCAAATCCATTGTCTCGATGATATCTTCTTTGGTCAACTTCTTCGCGTTTGGATCGCCATACTTATTAAAGTCGGCTACCAGACTGGCTGCCAGTGCCTCAGACTTAGCTTTGGCTTCCGGCGAAAGGGTAGTTACTCCCGTCTTCTTATCGGTAACCTTTGCTGTATACTCTTTGGTTAAGGTAATGTATAACGACTGAACAGGTGTCGAATACGCTAATTTCTCACCACCCGCTGCATAAATCACACCACGCATGGAGGCAAGCGGTACATTTTTCGTGTCACGGCTAGTCTCAACATCAGTTAGCGTTGGCCCTTCTACGAATTGCAGCACAGCAAGGCGAATGATGATGACACAGAATATAACAAATGTACTGAAGAAAAACACGTTGATCCGCAGGCCTAGGGAACTCTTGTTATCAGACTCGTCTGGAGGTGAGGCCTGCTTTCGGAAAACACTCACAGTTTTTCTCTCCTTTAACTCTAAAATAATATATTTATTATTCCTTAATTACGTTTACTGCAGGTTGAAGACTTTTCTTAGGCACACCGTCTAGTCCATATTCCCAGTCATAGGCATCAAATATTTTACGGGCTACGGGGGCTGCGCTGTTAGAGCCGAAGCCTCCCTCCGGTATTATAACCGCAACGGCCAGCTTAGGCTTATCACGTGGAGCATATGCAATAAAGACTCCATTGTCACGGAGCTCACGATCCGCCATCTGTTGTGAAGTACCCGTCTTACGGGCAAAATCATACGAAAAATCATCAAAGGCACTGACTTTACTGTTCATGCCTTGTTTAATCTCTTTCCAATAGGATGGGGCAAATGTAACTCTATTCAGCACCTCACGTTGGAACTCTTTCACTACATTGCCTTGCGCATCTGTTATCTTACTAACGAGCTGCGGCTTAATACGTATTCCTTCATTGGCAAGTGTGGAAGCATATTGAGCCAGCTGCAGCGTTGTATATCCAGCTTGTTGGCCAAAGGAGGCATAGACTAGTGCAGCCTGTGAACTGCCTGCAGCCGTTATATCTTTATAGCCAATTATACCTGCTGCTTCCTTAGGCAGACCGCTTTGTGTGGATACACCCAAACCAAAATCCTTCATATACTTGTCCCAGACATCGACACCCTTATCCTGATATTTCAAGTACAGCTGTTTGCCAACCATATCCACCATAAAAACATTAGATGAGTTCTCAATCGCTTTGGCTGGGTCCATGGGGCCATAGACGTGACCGGATGAATTCCTTACAGATGATTTGTCATCTTTTCCGAAATAAGCAATCCCCTTATCCGTGTACGTAGCCGATGTTGTAAAAAATCCCTCATTCAAACCAATCAACACACTTAATGGCTTGATGGTGGAGCCAAGAAACGGCACGGATCGGATATCATGGCCTGAACTGCCGGATTGGATTGAGGTTATTGTACCATTCTGGTAATTATTCATAATTTTGTTCCAGATCTCCGTCGGAAAAGAGTCTGCGATCCATACATTCGTATCATAATCAGGCATACTGGCCATGGTGATAACATTCCCCGTATCGACTTCCATGGCTACGGCATACCCTGTCAAGGCATCTGGGTGGGTCTTCCCTTGAACTGCATTAGTATGCAGCCATTTAATCTGATCGGTAATCGCCTGCTCTGTCTTCAGTTGTATATTCTTGTTAATGGTCATCCAGATGTCGTGGCCCTTTACAGGGGCAACCACCTTCTCTACCTTCTCCACCATGTTCTGTGGAGTAACGGAAACGACCTGATAGCCATTTTCTCCCCGCAGTTCTCTTTGATACTGCAGTTCAAGACCATCGAACCCAACGAATTCATCAACTTTATAGGATAAGCCGGGAGAAGAATTGGTTTTCTTCATAGCACTGCGAATATTCTGATAAATATCTAAATCCTCAGTTGATTTAAAGGGCTTAATAAAACCCACAGTCTGCACGGCTACAGTATTCTTATCGTAATGGCGTAAGCTTTCTTCAACAATAGAAAGACCTGGATATTGATTCTTATGTTCCATGAAATAGGCTACTTCCTGAGAAGTCAAACCTGCCTTTATTCGGCGAGGGATATAACCAAGATATTTCTTGAACTCCAAATCCAGTGATGCTAAAATTTCCTGCCGGGTAAGTTTCGGTGCATTAGGGTCACCATATTCAGAAAAATCAGTTACCAGACTATCTGCCAGTGTATTAGCTTTGATTATAGCTGCCTCGGTAAATGCAACCTTGCCTGTTTCTTTATCGGTAGCCTTCGCTGTATATTCATTAGTTAGCGTAATATAAAGCGATTGAACAGGAGTAGAATAAGCAATCTTCTCTCCTCCGGCAGCGTAAATGATCCCTCGCATAGCAGCAAGTGGAGCATTCTTGGTCTCCCGGTTGGTCTCTACCTCCGTCAGTGTAGGGCCTTCAACGAACTGCAGTCCCGCCAAACGTACAATAATAACGCAAAATATAAAAAATGTACTGAAGAAAAATAGATTAATCCGCAGATCTAGGGTTGTTGTAAGAGTTCTGCCGGGTTGCGAGCCCAATTTACCGAACCTCTTCACAGCTGTTCTCTCCTCGGTTATTCATAGGATGAAACTAGGCTGACAACCACCCTCAGCCTTATCTTTAAATATGTTGATATTGTACCATACATCTTATATCCTCCGCGCCTTTGGTCAGAGCACGCTTTCCGTGATATGTGTGTCAGTAAAATCCTTGGAGTCGAACCAATCACCGCTGCTGGCCCACGTAGAATCAAGTGGAATCCAGGCTTGCCGATCACTAATATAGACTTCATTCCAGGCATGAGGTCCATGTCCTCCTTGACCATCATACCCTTGACCAGTAACTACTCGCACTTGCAGCCCCTGTGAACGGGCCATTACCGCATAGAGACGGGCATAATCGATACAGACACCCAAGCGGGTATCGAATGTGTTCTGAGGGGTCTGCTCATGCCAAATTCTATTCTGCTCATAGTTATCCGCCTTGGCATAATCATAGGCTATTCGCGAGCCTACCCAATCGTATAACAGTCTGGCCTTCTGCTCGTCATCCTTTGCTTGTCCAGCAATATCTGAGGCAGCTCCAACAATATCCGGCGAAATATCATGATCAATGACCTCATATTTCCGGCGAAGGATATCATTCATTTCCGCAGCGACAGCCTTAGTCAGAATCGGCAGCTTGTTCTGCATTGCCTCACCGGCAAAGGGTTCAATTACTGCGGCAGCACTCTGGCTATAGACAGGGGATGACTCCACATAGCGACTAAAATTGCTATCCGGGTTCAGTCCAATGGCAATAAAGAGAGCAATTACAAGTACTAGGCCCCGCACTAAGCCAATCACACATCCTATAACGGCTCCGCCTAAGCGGCTTATCTGCGTAAGCTTTCTATCCGCAAATCTCGCTGTATGCCTTGGGAGACGAAAAGGAAGTAGAAAAGTTAATAGACCCAACAATATACGAATCAAGCTATACGTAAACAACAACAGCAGCAGAAATCGCACTAAAGGTGAGCTTCCCAGCACCGATACTGCAGTATAATAAATTTGTTGCCACTGCTTGAGCTCTGAAACGGGAAGAACAACCCCCAAAGCCCAGTCCCTAACATATGGTGAGAGATACACAGTGGCTGGAATCGCCAATACCAATGCTGCAATAGTAAATAATCCAGTACCCAAAAGCCCAAATAATCTTCCAGTCGAGCGTGAGAATCCTCTGCTCCAACCTTGCAGCAGTGAGAAGACTACAACCAGCAGAAGGGTGATTGAGATGACATTCGCATCACTCAGACTTTCGATCCACCCGTTCAGCATATCAGCCCTCTCCTTTCCTGTTCATGAATTCTCCGCAGTGTTCTAATTGTTTTTAGCTTCTTCAATAAATGTTTTTGTCGTATCTGTAACACTCCATTTCCCAAGACTAACACCGCGGAAAGTAACCTCTACTTTATCCTCGCCAGCCTTGCCCTTCATTTCAATGTTTGGGGTTGTGATCGTAAACGTCCCATCTTCTCCAGAAGTATACTTGGCGTCCTGCGCCTCTTTAAGCATGACTTCCTGTGCTTCACTCTTCAGTGTGCTCACTGTACCATCCGCCACTTTATTCACAGCGTTACCAATTTGATCCATAGTAACCCCACCATAAATGAATAAACCTACAACAATAACAATAACAATCGCCCATTTCAGCACAGTTTTAACCAGATTAATTACCGCAAATAGTATAACAA
Organism: Paenibacillus monticola; assembly: GCF_009664975.1. Lineage (GTDB taxonomy): Bacteria > Bacillota > Bacilli > Paenibacillales > Paenibacillaceae > Paenibacillus_AQ > Paenibacillus_AQ monticola. Next base: position 117,056 of record NZ_WJXB01000014.1, on the reverse strand, counting down.
GCGCAATAACAATCACTAACCAATTCTCTCTTATGAACTGTGACCATACCTCTGGATCCATCAACCCACAACACCCCAATCGCTAATTTCGTCCTACAGGATGATTATTCCCGTAGGCATTATCTCAATATTAATTATTATACATGATAGAACCTCATAATTCATGATTGCGCAGCTGGGTTGGTAGAAGGCTATCTATTGATGTTTTTAAAATAAACGGTATAAGCCCTTCCCGTCCTACGTAAAGTACAAGTAGCTACTTCTCCTGTATTACTGAATACGCAATTCATATAACAGCCCTGTGCCTTTCTTACCTTGCCGGGGCTAGCTTACGGAGGTGTTCCCTGTAAAAACCGCACTGTGGCTGTATCTGTTTCTTTTTCTGGCATTCTTCGATTTACATGCCCAATATCCCATTCTGACCCCCTTTGCTCTCTCTCTTGGCGCGGGCCCTGCTTTTATCGGCTGGATGATGGGCATGTACTCCTTGACTCACCTTCCCGGAAATCTGCTCGCAGGTGTGCTGGTCGATCGCAATGGTAGCCGTCGTTACATTGTCTTCAGCCTGATTACAGCAGGCCTAATTCTGCTGCTGCAGGCTCATGCACAGCTGCCGTGGCATCTGCTGATTTTGCGGGCGGCCAGCGGCTTTGCCTTGGCCTTCCTCTCTCCGGCTTGCATGACGTTGCTTGCTTCACTATCGTCTGATGCCGCAGTTCAGGGCAAATACATGTCCGGCCACGGCATCGTCCATACACTAGCTTCCGTTGTTTCTCCGGCTGCCGGTGCATTTATCGTAGCAGAGGCCGGATTTTCTGTCACTTTCCGAAGTTTAGGCTATCTTCTGATATTCACAGGGGTAATGGCTTACTTCAGTGTACCTAAGCATAGCAAAGTTGCTGCAGCTTCTATAACTCCAATGCCACTGTCGCCAAAGGAGAACTCCATCTCCAATAATCCAATAACTACCTCTGTTCCCGTGTCCAGACGATATTATCTTCTGCCCTTCTTCGTTTCCTGTTCACAAGGAGTGCTCTTCTTCGAGCTTCCTCTGACACAGACCGGGAGCAGAAGTATGGTTTCAACAGGCATACTGCTATCGCTTCTAAGTCTGGGTGCTCTGCTAACGCTCAGCATGTTTTTTCTGAATCGCCTAACGCCAGCTGGAAGAATAGCCGCTGCCCTGCTGGGCATGGCACTCTGTTTCTTCGTGCTCGCCTCATTTCACAGCGTTCCCACAGCAGCTATCCTCTTTCTGCTCGGTGCAGCCAAAGGAGTGTTGTTCCCGGCGATGGCCTCATTGTTTATCAGTCTTGGTGGTCCCAGCCGGATGGGCAGAACCTTCTCGCTGCAGTCGATTGCCATGTCACTTGGTGCTTTTGCGGGACCAGTAGCAGCTGGTCAGTTGCGAACAGTTGTCTCACCGTACTTTATTGCTTTTCTGTTGCTTATGACAGCTCTCTTGCTGCTCCCGCCCAGAAATGCTGGCAAACAATCTGCATTACAGCCCGATTGGAATGGACGGCCCGCCTAAACCTGTAAGAAATAATCACCCGAGCCTCGGGTGATTATTTCTTTTTACGACATTTCCCGGGGAATGAATACATAATGGACGAACCTCTGTTAAAAATGGCGAACCTTAGGTAGAATAAAACAACAAACCTGTACTAAGCCTATTACCTCCGGAGGTGACTGTCCGATAATGTCCATTATAATTATTGTGGAGGGCAAGAATGACCGCAGCAGATTACGGCGGCTGTTAGTGCCGGAAATTGAAATTCTGTGTACCTTTGGCACACTCAATTCACTCAAGCTGGAGTCCTTGCGGCGTAAAGTGGGAGACGGGGAAGTGTACCTGTACATGGACAACGACAGCTCCGGCAAAAAAATCCGTGGTGTTCTGCGAGATGCTTTTCCAGACGCCGGTCATATTTATACTCGCCGGGGATATGCCGGAGTCGAGGGTACACCTGATGAATATAATATCAGCCAACTCGAAAAGGCAGGGCTGGAGGAATTTATTGTCTACCCTGAACCCTTACCCTTCTGAAATAAAAGGAGCCACCCCAAAAAGCCATATTCATGACTTTAGGGTGGCTCCTATTTCATTCATATCATATATTATTTATCCGCAGCTAGTGTTTTCGCAGTATCGGCAAGGAATTCCGGTGTCACATTCTCAGTATCTCCGGCGTCGTACAGTGCTCGAAGGCGATTATCGCGATCCACCAGTCCAATCAGATTGGCATGAGCGAAATTATCCTTATTATTCCCGGCGATTAGCACCTTAAAGGACTTGGCTGCCAAATTCCGAATTTCTTCCTGATCTCCCCGCAAGAAATACCAGCCATTATAATCGGCATGAAATCGATCAGCAAATTCCTTGATAGCTTCACGCGTGTCATTCTCCGGATCAAAGGAAATGGAGACAAACTCCACATCCTTGCCGAAGCTGCCATCCTTGAGGAGCAAATTCTGCGTCTTTGACAACATAAAGGTAGTAATGGGACATACATCAGGACATTCTGTGAAAAAGAAATACACCAGACGTACCTTCCCCTGTGTATCAGCCAGCGTAACCTGCTCTCCGTTCACATTCTCCAGAGAGAAATTCTGCACTTCCCCGATGACCGGCAGTTCTTTCTTGCCAAAGGTTAAAGAATTGGCTGCTAAATAACCGGCCATGATCAAAGCAAGCAGGAGCAGCATCCATGTCCATTTATAACGCTTTAAGGTATTCAATAAATACCCGCTCCCTCCTTAACCATGAATTGTATTCAGCACCAGCACGATTAAACTGATCGTTAAGTAATTAATGGAGAAGAAAAAGCTTTTTTTGGCCCAGACTTCTTCATCCTTCGCTTGGAACCCTCTCAAGTTCAGGATTAACCAGGCAATGGACAAACCAGCAGATATAATGAGGTAAAATATCCCTGCGTAATCATAAGCGTACATTATGAAGGGAATGGGTATCAACAGCAATACGTAAGGAATCATCTGAAACTGTGTGCGTCGCGTTCCCTTAACCACCGGCAGAAGCGGGAAACCAGCAGCTCTGTATTCTTCTTTACGCCGAATCCCAAGCGCCCAAAAATGCGGAGGTTGCCATAGAAACAGCATTGCAAATAACAGCCATGCACCCAAATCAACTCTGCCAGTTACGGCTACGTAACCGATTACAGGAGGCATCGCCCCGGAAATGGCGCCGACCGAAGTGCTCCAGGTTGATGTCCGCTTCAGCCATAGGGTGTATACTACTACATAGACGAACATTCCAACAATGCCGAACAACCCGGCAAGTATTCCAGAAAAGGCAAAGAGTACGAACAAACCTAAAATGCCGAGTCCGATGGCATATAACAGCACTGTTGTTGGTTTCAGCCGTCCTGTAGGCAGTCCGCGGTCACGGGTTCGTTCCATCTTCATATCCAGATCCCGGTCAAAATAGTTATTAAAAACACAAGCCGAGGCCATGACCAGCATTGTACCAATCAGGGTCAGAATTAATCTACCGTATTGAACATCCCAGCCCGAGGCCACCCAGTAACCCGCAAATGCAGCGATCAGGTTGGACCGTATTATACCAGGCTTCGTCACAGTTACAAAATCACGCCAGCTAGCACCTTCAGGGGGCGATTTAGCAGACATGGCTGCGGAATCGGAAGAAGCTTCATATCTGAATTGATTATCCACGTTTAATGATCCTCCTTCTAAGGTACTCTAACGTTTCCGCCGGAGTAAAACGCTCCGCTATTAACTTTATCATAACAAACCGCTTAAGACTTTGACAATCATTGACCATGATGTTCATGAATTCGACAATTTCGTGACATTATTTATTTTGTACTCATTAATAACTGGACAAGAAATTGGGTAATTATTAATAGAGAAATTCCGCACAAAGGAGAACTAACCTATGGATACTGCTACACATTTTGTTATGGGCCTCGGATTGGCTGGACTTTCCTTCGTCGACCCCGCTATTGCCTCAGATCCAGTACTGGCTGGAGCTGTGATGCTCGCCACCATACTTGGCTCGCAGGCCCCTGATGCTGATACTGCGCTTCGCCTTAAAGACAACGCGCTTTATATCCGTAATCACCGAGGGATTACTCACTCCCTGCCGTTTCTGCTATTGTGGCCTGCGTTGATCACGCTTGTTCTGGGACCTATCTTTGGGTTTACGGATTGGCAGGCCCTAAGCCATATAGCGTTATGGAGCTTCATCGGTGTGTCCGTTCATGTGTTTTCAGATCTATTTAACACCTACGGCACCCAAGCGGCCCGTCCGTTCACCGAGAAATGGATTGCCTGGAACATTATCCATATTTTTGATCCGTTTATATTTGGTAGCCATACGGCAGCGATTATCCTCTGGATCAGTGGAATTGTTCCACCAGCACCCTTATTTATTACGCTGTATGTCTGCACCGCGCTTTATTACACCTGGAGAACTGTTGTTCATTCCCGTATTACCCGTAATATCAAAAAGAAGGACATTAAACATGATGCTGGCGACCGTTATTTCGTCATCCCCACCATCTCGCCAAGACGCTGGAATGTAGTCAAAGCCAAAACGGATAAGAGCTATGATGTAGGCCAACTGAACAATGGTCGTCTGGAATGGTTCAAGCATGCGGTATGCTCACAGCATCCGGCTGTTGATCATTCCAAGTCTCATCCCGATATTCAAGCCTTTCTGTATTTCACTTCCTATGCTGTAGCGGAGGTGGAGATACTGCCCTCCGGTTATATTGTACGCTGGGGTGATGTACGTTATTTACACCGCAAGCAATTCCCGTTCGTTGCCGTATTAGTAATGGATAACCAGTATCAGCCCTTGAATACCTATGTGGGCTGGCTCAGCAGCGAGAAGCTGGATGAACGGTTTGCCATTGACCCCGGTTCCATGAAGTTATAGACTGTTTCCACATAAAGTCTTATATTCACACAAAATCCCGGAGCATAAACTGCTCCGGGAGAACTTTATCAATATAAAAGAAAGGTTGTGTAATATGGGTAAGGGACTCTCTCTTTGGTTCGCTTGTTCTTCTATTCTGCTCCTCACCGTAGCCTCGATCATGATCAGCTACAACATCTGGCTGGCGCTTTTGCTTGGTTTCTTATGCGTAATGAATATTGGCTGGGGATTTATGCTCAAAGCTCGTTTGAGACGTCAGCAGGAAGCTAAACAGGAAATCCTTTAACGATAGGGCAGAAAGCCCATTCGTTCTTTAACACCTGTTAGCGTCTCAGCGGCCACGATACGAGCTTTTGCCGCACCTTCGGCCAAGATGTCTGTGATAGTACCCGAACTGCGAATCTCATGATATTTCTCTTGCAGCGGTTCTAGCATGGCTACCACAGCTCCAGCTAAATCCTTCTTGAAGCCACCATACATTTGTCCCTCATAACGGTCCGCTACTTGCTGCAGAGTCATTCCCGCACATTCAGCGTAGATTACCATCAGATTGCTAACCTCTGGTTTAGTGGACGGATCATAACGGACCTCACTACCAGAATCAGTTGTGGCTCGGCTAATTTTTTTGCGGATGACATCCGGCGGGTCCAAAAGTGCAATGAAACTACCCGGATTCGGACTACTTTTGCTCATTTTCTTGGAACCATCATCAAGCGACATGATACGTGCGCCCACTTCTGGGATAAACGGCTCTGGAATGGTGAAGAATTCACCGTACCGATGATTGAAACGTCCAGCCAAATCACGGGTCAACTCCAGATGCTGCTTCTGGTCTTCTCCGACAGGAACAAGATCTGCGTTATAGATAAGAATATCAGCTGCCATCAGCGCTGGATATACGAAGAGCCCTGCGCCCACGGAATCTTTACCTGATGATTTATCCTTAAATTGTGTCATTCGTTCCAACTCACCCATTGAAGTGAGTGTAGTCATTAACCATCCCAACTCTGCATGCTGTGGCACATGCGACTGCATGAACACATTTGCGTGGGCAGGATCTATTCCTGCGGCAATATAAAGCGCAGCTACGGACTCAGACTGCTCACGCAATGCTGCTGGCTCTTGGGCAACGGTAACGGCATGCAGATCAACCACCATGAAATAACAATCATTCTCATGCTGCAATTTCACATAATTCTTGATGGCACCAATGTAGTTTCCAAGCGTGAGCTTCCCACTTGGCTGTATGCCTGATAATACTTTTTTGACCATGATACACCCCTCCATCTTCTAGTTACCATATTTCTGAAAACGCAAAAAAGGCCTTCCCGTCCGCAAGGGACGTGAGACCGTGGTGCCACCCTTATTCGCTGCTTCGTAGTTTACAAACATAAGCAAGCAGCCTTAGACTTCCGTTAACGGGGAAGAACCGTCCGGTCTACTAGGGACACTAACTTTCCCGTTCAAGCACGGCGCTCAGGGGTCCATTCAGCAGGAGGTTACTACCGGTTCACATCACCACCGGCTTTCTGAAAGCACCTCTCCTGTCTACTTATCCCCGTCATCACGTTGACCATCTTCATTAATGCCTTCATCATAGAACTATGCAGGGAAGTTGTCAAATCCCTTAACCATAGGCACATAATCTGCTATGATAAGGTTATTCGTGTTTAATTAGATAACAGTTACGTACAAAGGAGCATATCTCATGAAACAGGTGACCAAAGGGCAGTGGGGCGGCTATGATACCTATATTTTGCATAGCAGCGAACTGGAAGTCACGCTTTTGCCGCGACTAGGAAATAGCGTAATTTCTTTATGGGATCGTAAGGAAGAACGGCAAATTCTGCGACGGCCTGATGAAAGTGACCAAACCTTTTTTATGCAAAAGCCTTATCATTTTGGCATTCCGCTCTTGGTTCCACCCGGACGTATACGCAAAGGGCAATTCAAGTTTGAGGGTATAGACTATCAGTTCGACCAGAATACTGCCGGTGATAATCACATTCATGGTCTGCACCGGACCCAAGCGTGGTGTGTCAGCGATATTGAAGAAGACGAGGAAGGCTGCGCGGTAACGACAGAGTTCCGCACAGTAGATGATGCTCACTGGATGGAGCAATTTCCCATTCCGCTTAAATTCGAAATGACGTATCGGCTTGAAGGAGCCCGGCTAAAACAATCGCTGAAGGTTACCCATTTGGGTGAGCACCGTATTCCTTTTGGAATTGGTTATCATACCTGGTTTATGATTGACGGAGAACCTGAGCGTTGGAAGCTCTCCCTACCTGTAGAAAGTATCTACGAGCTAAATGATGAGTTGCTACCGAGCGGTGAGGTGCTTCCTCTCGGCCAACTGGATTCCCTTAACCAAGGGATGAACCTTCAAGGAACTAACTTTGACACCGCGCTGCGGATTGGAGACCAACAGCCTGTAGAGGCATTGCTACTGCGAGATGACGGATATGGTCTTCGTTATACTGCTGATAAGAATCTCTTCCGCCACTGGGTTGTATATACGAAAGGAACGGCAGAGCAATTTCTATGTATTGAGCCTTATACCTGGCTGCCGGATGCACCTAATATTCCCAAAGATGCTTCTTTCACAGGCTTGCTAACACTTGAACCAGGACAGAGTCTGGAGTTGTCTACTACTCTGGAGATGATTTACCCTGATCGATAACATTATTATTCAGCCCTGTTAATTAACTAATAATTACCATCCTTAAAACCTTCTGAAATGGTGCATGAATTAACCTCCTAACGCTCATACTATCTTCACAACGGGCGAAGGAGGTGACAAACATGGGTCAAGCAGGTCAAAGCCAAGGTCGTAGCAGCCGTTCCAATAACCTGGTCGTTCCTCAAGCAAATGCAGCTCTGCAACAATTGAAATATGAAGCAGCACAAGAGTTGGGTGTAACCATCCCAGCGGACGGGTATTACGGGAACTATACTTCCCGCGAAACCGGTTCTTTAGGAGGATACATCACCAAACGTCTCGTACAACTGGCAGAGCAACAATTGTCCGGTCGTTCGAACTAGTGCAGTCTTATCTTTAGTGGCTTTAACTGGCTAGGCTTTTATCGCCTTATGCCGGACAGCTTTTCAGCCCTCTTACGCTTCTCATTGAAGCGTAAGAGGGCTTTTCCTTTTATAGAGTCAGTTACCTACATTTATATTTGAATGTCTACGTTTATATGCACTATTCTCAACCGTACGATTGATCTGAGCTTTCATTGTGGACATTTCGTGGATATCGGATCAGAAGGTTGGCCATATTGTAATTGGACTCCAGTGTGGCATCCACAACTACCATTCCCTGCATAATTGCGAATTCATAGCTAATCTCACCATGCGTCCAACGCCGTTTATATTTCAGACTTTCTAGTGCCATTAGCCGGAAGGATGACTGTTGTACGGCTGTCAGCCCCTCATTCTCTGCCGTGAATACCCCGCTCCGTCCAGATAGAGGATTGTGTCGAATGCCAAACTTCCCAATAACATTATTTCGTATTTGCACAAATACAGTGCCTGAAGACAATGCTGATAGTTCCTCCTGAAGTTCTTTAAACACTATATCCATCTGTCTTACCAGTGAAAGTTGTTCCGTCTTGAGCATAAGCCTTCCTCCTTAATAATCGTTCTAGCTTGCCTTATATAAGGCTTAGGACTCATTATAGGATACTACTTCTTATCGTTCAACATTATTCAACATAATTGGGTGAATATTCCTACGAATGCGCAATCTTCGTTATTTAATTGTATATAGCTTTCTGAAAATCGAGTTCTTTCGACATTATCCAGCTAAAAAAAGACCCCTTTGTAGGGGCCTTTGCGTGTTCATACAACTTTAAATAATCCACTAAAACTACCCATTAGCTGTCATTTGTCTATTTTCCGACAAATTTCAGGCTAAATGCTTCGTCATCTCCAAAAACTCGGTAATATCAGCCACAATCAACTCTGTTGCTCCCTGCCAGAAATCCGGCTTCTTCAAGTCAACGTCTAAATGCTTGGCCACCAGATCCTCCAGGGTCATTACGCCCGTATCCCGCAGCAAATTATCGTATTTATCGGCAAATGTTGCTCCCTCTTGCAAAGCAAGACGATACAAGCCTGTACTGAACATATATCCAACAGTATAAGGAAAATTGTAGAAGGGTACATCGGTAATATAGAAATGCAGCTTAGAAGCCCAGAAGTGAGGGTGATATTCGGAAAGAACGCCGCAGAAGGCTTCCTTCTGTGCTTCTTCCATCAACGCCGACAATTCCTCAGCGTTCACCAAACCTTCTTTGCGTTTCTCATAGAAGCGGGTTTCGAACAAGAAGCGAGCGTGGATATTCATGAAAAAGGCTACACTATTCTGTATTTTCGCTTCAAGCAATGCCAGCTTTTCTTCATCATTGCCCGCAGCCTTCACTTGGGCATCAGATACAATGACCTCGGCAAAGGTTGATGCGGTCTCAGCTACATTCATGGCGTAGTTCTGATTGAATAACGGCAGATCATCCAATAGATAGGAATGATACGCATGGCCCAGTTCGTGTGCCAATGTCGAGACATTCGATGGCGTACCGCTGTAGGTCATAAATATCCGTGATTCTTTACTCTCTGGGAAGGAGACACAGAATCCACCTGGCCGTTTGCCGGAGCGATCCTCAACTTCAATCCAGTTGTTGTCAAAAGCATGCTCGGCAAATTCCGCCAGCTTCGGGCTAAATTTGCGGAATTGTGTAACGATGTCTTTTGCCGCAGCCTCATAAGGGATCTTAGCAGTGGATTTGCCGATTGGAGCATCGACATCGTTCCAGGCTAGAGATTCCAAGCCGAGCAACTTTGCTTTGCGCTCAAGGTACGCTACGAGTGCCGGCTTGCTGTTGGTAATGACATCCCACATCACATTGAGCGTATCATGCGACATACGGTTTATGTTTAGTGGCTCCTTTAATACATCTTCCCAACCCCGGCCTTTATAAAGCTTCAGGCGGAAGCCGCCTAAGTGATTCAAGGCATCCGCACAATAGTCCGCTGCCCCGCTCCATGCTTCTTCCCACTTGTGGAATATGACTTCACGAACCTTAGGATCGGGATCGTCCAGCTTGTTAAAGGCTTGGCCTGCAGACAGCAGTTTGCTTCCATCCTGATCCTCGAACGGGATCTTTATCGAGCTAACAATCGTCTCGTAATGCTCGCTCCAGCCGTGATATCCATCAACGGCCAGCTCCAGAGCCAGGCTTTCCAGTTCCGGACTCATTTTCTCACGTGCCAAATCCCGGCTTTCACTCAATACAAAGGCAAGTGGGGCAATCTCGGGACGGAGCATCCACGCGGCCCAAACCTCATCTGAAGTTTGCCGCAGCACATTATCGAATTGCGAGCCTATTCCCTCGTAGCCTGCACGCATTCCTGTTACCTTGCCTGAGAGTCGTATTGCTCCCTTATCCTGCTGATTCTGTGCACCAAGGCAGCCAACGAATTCGGAAGCCTGTACAAGACGTCCTGAGCAGCTTTGCAGCAGTTCAATTACTATGTCTAGTCCCTTGGTAGAGAGGAGATCGGTTGGTGATACCGCCTCTTTGACATGCTGACCCAAGGTCTTAATGTCCGCCTCCAGCGTTGCTAAGAAGTCTGCAAATTCCGGTGATGAGGAGCCTCCCGGAAATATAGTCTCCAGCTCCCAAGTTAGTGATAAAGGTTGTTTCATGTGTTCTCACCATTCCTTTACTTTCATTATAGTTTTCTTTGTATTTGGCTTATGGCCATGGTAAAGTGAATAACAATACCGATATATTTGATATAACAAAACTTAAACTTATACTTTCTAAGCAGTTTTGTACGAAGTATAACCAGGGCGCTTATTAACTCACAAAACATTAGGAGGGTATCATTATGAAGCCGCTGCAAATTTCGCCGGAAACGGCTATTACGTTATCCAAACAACTAGGCGTTCCACTGGAGCACCTGATGCATATGCCTCAACATATTCTATTGCAGAAAATAGCTGAATTATCCAAGAAGCAGAGCAACCCACAAGCCGATGGTGAAACTGAAGTCCCACAATCTGAGCAGGATAGGGAATGATCCCCTTCAGTCATACCTGGCCCTATGACATTATTCTAGGCGATATGTATGTACAGTACTGCCCATTCTGCAATGGGGAAAATGTCCTTCTCCCTATGAAGCCAAAGGAACTGCAAATCGTACGTGACGGCAAAAAGAAGCTTCTTGTCTTCCCCTGCTGCCACACCAGCCCCACGGTAGTGGATACAGATGGAGATTATCTACTGTTTGACCGGGCTGTCCGTTAAGCTGGGGAACACACTTGTGTTGCATTAATCAGTACAATGATGCCCCGCGAAGCGCAGAGAGGATGATGCTCCTCTCTGCGCTTATTTATTTTCTCAATGACTAAGTACCTAAAGGTAACCCATCGGCATCCAGTCCTACTCCCCGCATCTGCTCACGCAAAACGGCCCATTGCTCACGTGCTGCCCGAATCATTGCCGCATCCACAATTCTCTGATCATTCACCAGACGCGAGAACCACTTTACTGCAGTGGAGAAATCGCCTATTCTCCGATTCAGCTCACCGATCAGATACATAAGGCGGGCGTCATTCCCTCCACCCCCATCTGTTTCATAAACCTTAATATATGCATCCAGCGAGAATCGTAAAAAGCGCTGCTCCTGCACACTATCCCCCTGATACCGGTATAACCAGGCAATATGATGCAGCAGGCTGGCAATAATTCGATCCTTGTCATTAATACACTGGGCGCAAATTAACGATAGCTTATATGTTTCAAGGGCAATATCCCAGCTGCGCTGCTCGCCGAAGTCGCGGCTCTTCCAGCGTTTTCTTATCTGTTCGTCGAATGCTTTACGCTGCCAGTCGGCCAGCTTGTCCGCTGAATTCTCCGTAGAAGCAAATCCACAGTTCGGGCAGACACGCACAACATAATAATCCGGGTTCTCATCCTTGTAGTAGGAGCAGAAGTCAGCATCACGGCGCACGGCCTTCTTAAGACTTGGCCGTACCCTTGAGGTTGAAAATTCATGTTCACAGTTGCAGCACTTAACCTTAATGGAGTACAACGGTATTAATTCTGACAAATGCCCTCATTCCTTTCACAATCAACTTCGCATTTATTCCTCGGGCATGTTGACAAAGTGATGTGCAGGTCCAGCTAAGCGATCCATTACAAGTGAACGCAGCGGTTCCTGTACATCCGTTTCTTCCAATGCTTCCTTCATGCACTGCAACCATTCCTCCGCACGCTCCGGTGTAATGGGAATGTGCATATGTCTTGCTCTCATCATGGGATGACCATGAAGTTCCGAATAAAGACCTGGACCCCCAAAGAATTGACTAAGGAATTGATACTGCTTCTCCAAGACAGGAGCAATATCTGCAGGAAATAACAAGCTTAGCTGGGGATGTTGCTTTACTTTATCATAGAACAGCTCTACCAGATGGTGAAGACCCTTAGCGCCCCCCAGTTTATCGTATATACTGTCATTTGAATTCATTGGAGGTTACCAACTTTCTGCCATATTAATGTAACGGTCTATTTATTATACCAAAAAAAAAGTGCTACAGGAATTTCTTCCACAGTGTTCTTGAATCTAAGACCAAGTTATTATATTTCAAGAAAAAAACGCTAAACAATTGTTTAGCGCCTTAGCATATTTCAAGCATATTTTTAATAGGTCCGAAATTCCTCATCCCCGGGAGCGACAAGAGAGACCCGGATTACATAAACAAAAGCACAAACGAGAACTCCGGCAACTATACTCATCACCATCACTCCATCCCTATTTATAGACGTAACAGAGGTGTGCATTAATTAATTTTATAATATCATAATTACAGCGAAAATGCACCGTCTAGTGTAATCGCTTTCTCTATTTTTTTGTGCTGTTTGTCCCTATTTTCGCATACATCTTACCATAGATCGGGAGGCGGAAATCATGAACATTAAAAAAATTCACGGCCCGCTACTGGCTTTGGGGCTGGCGGGTTGTATGTTGCTGCTGCTTATTCACCCGGAAGCATCCTTCACTGCAGCACTGCGCGGATTAACCGTATGGTGGGACGTGCTCTTCCCGTCACTATTTCCTTTCTTCGTCATTTCCGAAATCATGCTGGGCTTCGGTGTTGTTCATCTCTTTGGCACCCTGCTTGATCCGCTGATGCGCCCTCTATTTGGGATTCCAGGCAGCGGTGGTTTCGTTGCTGCTATGGGATATGTATCAGGATATCCTGTTGGTGCTAAATTAACCGCCAAGCTTCGGGAACAGAAACTGATCAGTCGAATTGAAGGGGAGCGGCTAGTAGCTTTCACCACCTCCTCTGATCCCATATTTCTGCTTGGTGCGGTATCGGTCGGGTTCTTTCATGATGCCTCTTTAGGGCTGATTCTAGCCCTCTCTCACTATGGGGGGGGCTTACTTGTTGGACTGATAATGTCTTTTCACGGAAGACGCGAAGAGGCCAACTCCACTCCAGATTCAACTGTTCCCGGAAATCAGACTTCAGCCATTCATAGTGGGCCCAGACTGCGGACTGCATTAATCTCTATGGCCGAAGCCCGACGGAAGGATGGGCGAAGCCTTGGCGAGCTTATGAAGGGCGCCATTCAATCGTCATTACAGCTTATTATCGTCGTAGGCGGCCTGGTTGTATTCTTCAATGTGCTCATGGAATTGCTCGCCCGCGCCGGAATCATGTCTTACACATTTCGCTTCATAGGTCAGTTGCTCTCTCTAGGAGGATTCCCACCAGAGCTGGCAGGAGCCTTTGGCAATGGCTTCTTCGAGGTCACCCTTGGCGCACGCTCCGCCGGTGAAGCATCCTCTTCACTCCCGCTTCATTTCAAGGTTGCCACTGCCGCCTTTATTCTTTCCTGGGGTGGCCTGTCTGTGCATGCCCAAGTCGCCAGCATTCTGAACGGCACCGGGCTACGTTACCTACCTTTCATGGCGGCAAGGCTGATTCACGCTTTGCTTGCAGCTGGATTGGCGTTATTGCTCTGGCGCCCTGTAATGAGCACAGGGCTGTCCAGTGCCTGGAGCTCCCTCCCAGCAGCCACAGCCTTTGCGCCTTCTGCCTCTGGCATCGCTGCAAGCCTTGGGCTACTGAGTATATTATTGGCTGCGGGCCTGCTATTATCACTGCTTATCCCGGTTTTCGGCGCGATAATTAGTGTGTTCCGGCGGAATGTATGAACAACGGAAAGTAACACTTTCCTATATCCGCAATTTTTTACACCTACAAATATTGTGTTCCGCGTCAAGATTGATTATGATCTTTGTATGACTGAGTTAAACAAAGGAGCCTGTACATCTTGAGATATTATGTTCTGGACCGCGGTGACCAACTGTCTACGAACCTTGCAGAGCAATTTCACAAGCTAGCAGCGGAACGGAACCTGCAACTGGATGCCGAATCTCCAGAAATCGTTGTATCGATTGGCGGAGACGGTACCATGCTGCACGCTTTTCATACTTTTATCGATCAGATCCCGAATCTGGCCTTCGTAGGCGTGCATACCGGTCATCTTGGCTTTTATGCAGATTGGCAGGCGGAAGAGTTGCCGACTTTAATTGATTATATGTGTGGTGAGTCCAAACCGACCAAGGCACGTATGGTACAATACCCGTTATTGGAGCTGGAAATCCATAAGAAATCAGGTTCTTCGTCCCACATTGCACTTAACGAATTCACCCTTAAAGGTGTTGACGGAACCGTAGTGATTCAGATGGACATTAATGATGTTACCTTCGAGATGTTCCGGGGTGACGGCTTGTGCATCTCTACTCCCTCTGGCAGCACGGCTTATAACAAAAGCCTTGGAGGCGCCATGGTGCATCCTTCTATCGAAGCCTTGCAGATTTCTGAAATTGCCTCTATTAACAATCGTGTATTTCGGACAATGGGTTCTCCGCTGCTGCTGCCGAAGCATCATCACTGCGATATTTTTTCACGTAAAGACCAGCGTCTGCTGCTTACCATTGACCATAATAATATCCCAGTGGATGACCTCATTTCCGTACGCTGTCAAGTCTCGGACAAGAAGATCAGCTTTGCCAGGTACCGTCCGTTTCCGTTCTGGAATCGTGTCCGCGATGCTTTTTTGATCTAGAAAATTCAGCTGTATATCGTGAGGAAATCCTTAACTTGCAAGAAATTCGAACAGGCCGAAGATGCCTTCATCTTCGGCCTGTTTTCGCGCTGCAGCACGTTAACAAAATACAGCATTATAGCTAACATGATTGGATAGACATAGAGAGAAATCAAATGGTATAATGAGGCTATTTTACAAAGAGCTGTATATAAAGGAGAGAATATTGTTGAAGAAATTATTGTCCCTCTTAAGCATCAGCCTGCTGGCTTTGGTGCTTGCAGTCCCGGCCTTTGCCGCTGCAAAACCGATTGATGTGTATATTAACGGCAGTAAAGTTACCTTTGCCGCAGGATCACCGTATTTGCAGAACAATTCCGTACTCGTACCTTTCCGGGTCGTTTTTGAGAAACTTGGACTACAGGTACTCTGGGATGCCAAGACCCAAACGGTAACAGGTAAAAGTGCGGATCTAGTGATCAGCCTTAAAGTGGGCAGCAACCGTGCAACCGTTAACGGAACAGTCAAAAAATTGACTCTAGCGCCCGTCTCTAAGAGCAGTACGACCTACATACCTTTACGCTTCATCGCTGAGGCAACCGGTGGAACGGCAGTCTGGAATCCCGCTAACAGAAGTGTACAGATTGACACGGCTGTCTCCAAAACAGCAGATGAAGCTGCCATAACAGCACTAATCAAATTATCCAATCAATATTATAACGAGGAAAAAGCTATTAGCTTCTACTCCTTGATGGATTCAGAATCCTCTTACACAGAGTCCGTCTCCGATCTGAATACAACTTTTGAGCAATATGACCTTAAGAATACCATTGACAATCTGGAGATTCTTAGTCTGAAGGGCAATGAAGCTACTGTCTATACGATAGAGCATTCGGTACGCACGGGTGGCTATTACATGCCAGATCAACAGATTGAATATTTGTATACACTTGTCCGCAAAAATGGAGTCTGGAAAATTTCAGACTTTGAATCGCAAAATTCAACCGTTCTGTTGACGCGTGACCAAGCGCTAATCGCCGCCGATGTCCCTCCGGCTGACAGTGCTGCAATCAAAGAAAACATCAACAAATATTATCAATATTTGAATGAGGAAAATACGGAGGGTGTAATTTCTACTATGACTTCATACGGAGAGGATTATAACGCCTCTTACAAAGCAGATCTTAATGAGTTCTTCTCTTCGTACAATATTACCAATACTCCTGGAGTCTCCAACATCTACTACTATAGTGCTGGCGAAGCAGCCATTTATGTGGAAAGTAAGGATAAAGATGCTAGTGAAGCAGAGACTTACGAGCAAGGAAATATCTTTATTCTATCCAAAGCCGATAATGGTTCGTGGACAATCGATGATACCTACAATGTTTTTTATGAGCTTTCTAAATAAATAATAAAAAGGAAGTATGAACCCATGAAATCCAGTAAAATAATGGCCGCTCTTCTCAGCAGCTGTCTGGCTTTATCCATCGTTATTGCTCCATCCGCTTTCGCTGCAGAGGATGCCCAGGCTTCCTCGAATAGCGATCTTATTAATGAGGTTATGAATTACTTGGAGACCTATAACCTGTCGGGAGTCGACAAGGATACCTTGATCCGCGGCGCCATTGACGGCATGGTGAACACTCTGGATGACCCGTACAGCCAGTATTTCGATAAGGCGGAAGCCGCTGATTTTGAGAATCAAGTTGATCTCGAATATGTCGGTATCGGAATCAAACTCCAATATACTGCTAAAGAGCTGTATATTGAAGAAATCATTCCTGGTTCACCAGCAGAGCAAGTCGGCTTGAAGCGTGGTGATACCATTGTCAAAATCAATGGTCAAGCCGTTGATGATACCGAAGGAGATGAGCTGAGCGGAGCTGCAGGGACAAAAGTCACGCTGCTCATACTCAGAAATGGAGTTACCAAATCCTATAGCGTTACCAGAAATGATATCGCCACTACTTCTGTTACCGGCAAAATTATCGGACCGAAAATTGCCTACATTACACTTAGCGGCTTCACACAGACATCCGACGAAGAGTTTGCAGCGGTACTTAAGAATATGCGCTCAGCAGGCATGCAATCTATGGTACTTGATTTGAGAGACAATTTGGGCGGTTATATGGATTCTGCTTACAATATCGCTTCTAACTTTATGGATAAAGGGATCATGATGTATACCTCCGATCAAAGTGGCACATTAACTCCTGTCACTATCACTGATGGTAGCAAAATTAATGTACCTGTCGTTATCCTGACAAACGAATATACAGCCAGTGCCTCCGAGGCCTTGACAGGCGCGCTACGCGATAATAAACTTGCTACCGTTGTTGGTACGCGTTCATTTGGTAAAGCGCGCATACAAAGCCTTCTGCCGATGTCAAACGACGATATGCTGAAGCTGACGACCCAGAAATATTTAACTCCAGACAAAGAGGACTTTAACCATATTGGGCTGGCTCCTGATATTGAAATTCAAGGCAAGAGTGCCCAGTTGATTACGGCCTTGCAGATTGCAGGCATGACCAGCTTTGAAGCTTCTGGTGACAATCATATCCTGAATATCAACGGAAGTGCATTTGCTGGTAATGTTGGTCTAATCAAGCAAGGCAATTCTATTTATGCTTCTGCACGAGTATTGTCTGCTCTCTTGGAGAGCGACATTACCTGGGATGCCAAGAACAAGAAGGTGCTTGTCACGAACGGGGCTGGCAAAACATCCGGCTTCTCCATAGCCTCTAAAGAGGCGCTATCCCAGAATGATGAAACTTTCATAGAATTAAATGCCTTCAAGAAGAAATTCCCTTCACTGGTATGGAGCTACAATGCCGCTTCAAATCAATTGAAATTATCCGTAAAATAATTCTAAATTCCATACAAAAAAAGGGAGTATCTCAGAAGCCATGGAAATGACTGAAGAGATACTCCCTTTTTTCGAGGAAATTCGACCGATGTTCAAAGACCTTTAAAATTATTTCAAGCCTGAGGTGGCTGTGGAGACTGAGCGGGCTGAGGTTGTGCAGGCTGTGAATTCTGAGAGTTCTGAGAGTTCTGAGGCTGCCCTTGCGGCGGTCTAGCCTGAAATTTCTTGCTCTGCGCGTCCTTGCTTCGATGGTTCTTGCTCTGGTGTTCTCTCACAGGCCTGTCCTTCACGATGTTGTCTTTAGCTGAAGTATCCTTGCCTGTAGAACCATGATGCGAGTTCTGCTTTCCGGTTGCTTCCCTGCTAGTGCCTTCCTTCGCTGGAGCAGCCGCTAGTAGTGCTGCGGATTCTTCCTCCAAAGCCTCTTCTGAACCTGGCTCAGGGATTTCTTTGATCAAAATGTCCTTGAAGGTTCCTTCTATTGGCGCTTCTTTTAGTTTATGCAGCACAAAATAAGCGCAGCCAAAATTACAATATTCATTAATATAATCCACCATGCTTGAAATCGCTGTATCTCGGTTCACCTTAGGGTGATTATCCCGGTAGAAGCCCTTCAAACGCAATTGGTTGTAACCCCAGTCACCGATAATATAATCATACCGATCCAGCACCTCGCTGTACCTGCCGCGAAACGCCTCCGGATTCCAACCGTCCTTATGATCCAACATAAGCTCGTAGCCTTTTCCGCCTATAACGATCAAGCCAATGTCGCCTGCCTTTCAAAATGATGGGATAGGTGTTGATATGCCGTCATTACGAGAAATCTTGGATTTCCGGTCGCTGTTGTCGTATGATTTCTTGAATTTATACTGCTTTTGCAGTAGAAATCATCCGACAGCATATGCTTCCGATGCGAGCTTTCCTCCGGAAAGCTTTCGGGCGAGCGCTACGCTCCTACAATTCCAAGATTTCTCTCCATGACTTTATCAACAGGGTTAAAAGAATAAACCCGAAGCGTTCATCAAAACTGAACGCTTCTTAAACTCTCTCCAAACCAAAATCATAAAAATTTGTGATTTCGTTCGTTACCACAATAATTTGTATTAACTGGAAACTACACTACGTTTCTTCTCACGTGCATCTGCAGCTGATTTCACTTGCTCGTGTGCGCGATAAGAACTGCGGACGAGCGGGCCTGATTCCACGTGGCTGAAGCCACGCTTCATTCCCTCTTCTTTCAGTATAGCGAATTCCTCAGGTGGATAGTATTTCTCGACATCCAGATGCTTCGGCGAAGGCTGTAGATATTGACCCAACGTCAAAATATCGCAATCCACTGCCCGTAAATCATCCATCGCCTGCAGGATCTCGTCCCACTCCTCACCAACGCCAAGCATAATGCTCGACTTGGTTGGAATATCCGGCTTCATCTCTTTAGCTCTGCGCAGCAACTCTAAGGAACGACGGTATTTGGCTCTGGCCCGTACACGGTCCGACATCCGCTCAACAGTCTCGATATTATGGTTAAGAATATCAGGATTGCTGTTCATAACGATTTGCAAGCTGTCCTGCTCTCCCAGAAAGTCGGGAATAAGCACTTCTACAGTACATAAAGGAAGGCGCTTACGAATTGCAGCCACCGTCTCGGCAAAAATCGTTGAACCCCCGTCCTTAAGATCATCACGAGCTACGCTAGTCACCACACAGTGACGAAGGTTCATACCTTCTGCTGCTTCTGCGACACGTTCAGGCTCCTGTAGATCAAGTTCAGTCGGCAATCCGGTATTCACAGCACAAAAACGACAAGCGCGTGTGCATATATCCCCCAGAATCATAAAGGTAGCCGTTCGGCTTGCCCAGCATTCGTAAATATTCGGACAACGAGCTTCCTCACATACGGTATGTAAAGTTTTGGAACGCATCATACTTTTAATTTCCTGGTAGCTATCACCGGTGGTTAGCTTAATCTTAATCCAGTCCGGCTTGGGTTGTTTGGCTGTCCTATTAGTCAAAGTGGTAAACCCCGCTTTCCCCTGAATGTAATATTTGTAGTTAAAAGTTGTTGCCTCATATTATAGCATGTGCAGATCGCAATTGCCTGTTTTTGTGAAAAGGCAAAGCTGAAAAGCAACAACTCACCAGGGCGGAAGCTGGGAGTAAAATGGTTCCTTTAGACAAGAACGGATAAAAAACACCCTTTTGCTTCAATCTATAATAAATGGGCCTACCCGATGTCTTTGAAAAGATTGCTTCACCCCGTAGTCCTACGCCTAATAATAGGAGGTTGTAATCATGCTCTCCCTGTTTCAGAACATTATAATACGCAGAACTATGCTATGTCTGTGTGCAGCCGTGATCCTATGGGGGGGTTGCGGAATTTCTGATATTACAGCTGCCCAAGGTTCAGGTCTCCCTGTGGTGAATAACAGCAGAGTTGATTCTTATAGCAGCTCAGCAGATATTGGAGCTGCCCGTAAAGAACTTTATGAGCAAATGAGCGCAGCAACAGGAATTCCCTGGTTCAGGTTCGCAGCCGTAGATCAATATGAACGTACGATAGCAAAAAAGAGCAAACCAGACAGTCCTGCCACAACCCGACTTACCGGAATTACCATAACTCCAGCCGTATGGTCCGGTCCGCTCAATCCGAATCAGGGAGATACTTCACCGGCATCGATCAGCTTCTTCGGCGGCTTCGGCCGCGACGGCTCGGGAGACG
Organism: Paenibacillus monticola; assembly: GCF_009664975.1. Lineage (GTDB taxonomy): Bacteria > Bacillota > Bacilli > Paenibacillales > Paenibacillaceae > Paenibacillus_AQ > Paenibacillus_AQ monticola. The sequence goes on along the minus strand of NZ_WJXB01000014.1, from coordinate 96,417 downwards.
GTCTCGCTGATCCCGAGAATGATGCTGATGTTCTATATAGTGTAGCCAATCATTTGCTGCAATACGGAGATTCCGCTAATGATTTCAGCATTGCCATCTGGGAATACTATCATAACGGCCGTGCTGCGCAGCGGATTAATCAATTTGCCAAGCTTTTTGAACATTTCGGACGGCTTGACCTGTCGGGTAATGCTTTCCCGCTGCCGCTCGGAAATTTGTATTCATACCGCAGCACCTGGGGCACAGGCCGAAGCTGGGGAGGCGCACGTATCCACGAAGGTACCGATCTGTTTGCACCTCAAGGCATGACTGTACGCAGCACCTGTTATGGCATAGTGGAGACCAAAGGCTGGAACCGCTACGGGGGCTGGAGGATCGGCATTCGTGATATCGAGAACCGCTACCATTACTACGCTCATCTGGCTGGCTATGACAAATCCGTTTCACGTGGAGATATTGTTACACCAGGGCAGACCATTGGCTGGGTCGGCAGCTCCGGTTATGGAAATCCGGGCACGCAGGGTAAATTCCCCCCGCATCTCCATTATGGTATATATCGGGATCGAGGCATCATTGAATGGGCTTTCGACCCCTACCCCTTACTTAAACAATGGGAGAATAAGGAGTATAAAGCACTCAAAAACAAAAAAAAAGTACATTAATTCATTTGAATCCCCTACCTCATGCAAAAGGACTCCCCTCAGCCCATTCCATCCTGGCTTACGGGTGAGCCCTTTTTTTCATACATATCTCTTCTTTAATCCGAACTTCAATGAAGCATTAGACAGCCAAACGGTTCAACCTCAACGATTAATCGGTCAGAGTTCCTGATGGTCATTCCGGACAATAGATCGGTCAGCACGTTCTTATCGGAACGATAGCGGCACAACTCCAGCTGATATGAATTTGGAGAATTATTGATGATTAAGCCCATTCTCTCTTGCCCACTATTCCGAACATATCCGAGAACATTACGGGCTTCATCCGTAAACCAGGGACGGAATGAACCTTTTCGCAGGACATCATGCTCCATTCTTAAAGAAATCAGTTGTTTATACCACTTATGCAGCACCGTGTTCTGCTCCTGCTCCAGCCAAATCATCGGTTTTCTGCAGTGAGGATCGGTGGCTCCCTCCATTCCAACCTCATCACCATAATAGATCATCGGGATACCGATATAGGTCATCTGAAAAAAAACGGCCAGCTTCATCCGCTGCTCAGCGGTGCGCTCCCGGTCCCATCCACGTCCTCCTTGCTTGCAGGCTGTTAAGAAGCGCAATGTATCATGGCTGCCAATGAGCTGGAACATCGCTTGATTCGCCTGATCGTTATACAGCGCCTCCAGATGAAGCAGTTGCTCCATAAAGCGCACAGGTCCCGTCGATTGCTGGGCGTAGAATTCCAGCATCGCCTCCCGCAGCAAATAGTTCATGCCGCCATCGAACTGATCGCCTCTTAGCCAAGGTCCAGAAGCATGCATGATCTCGCCGATCAGCAGTAATTCAGGATATTCAGACTTCAACTCCCGCCGAAAACGGGACCAGAATGACGGATTCACTTCATTCGCTACATCCAGGCGCCAGCCATCAATTCCCGCTTCACGTACCCAATGCTTAGCAACAGCTATCATATAATCAGCGGCATCCGGATTATCCATATTCAGTTTGGGCATGGTGGCTTCCGCTTTGGCAAACGTTTCATAATTAAGTAGGGAAGTCTGGGCAACAGGATAAGAGTGAATGAAGAACCAATCCTTATACGGTGAGGCTTCACCTTGTTCCAATACATCCTTGAAAGCAAAAAAAGTATCGCCCGAATGATTAAACACAGCATCCAAAATCACTTTGATCCCCCGCTGATGGGCGTCCCTCACAAGCTCCTTCAAACCGCTCATATCCCCGAATGCCGGATCAACCTTATAATAATCCGAGGTGTTATATTTGTGCTCCGAAGGTGACTCGAATACTGGTGTCATATAAATGGCGGTTACACCTAACTCCTGCAAGTAAGGCATTTTGTCAGAAATCCCTTGTAGGGTTCCCTGATTGAAGCTGCTGGGATAAATCTGATAAGCTACCGCATCTGCACTCCATGTAGGCACTTCCATCGCTAGTGAACGGTGAATATAGGCATATTGAAAAGTACCCGCATGTTCGCGGTTCTCCGACATTCCTCTCTCCCCGTACCAGAGGTAATCGCCGGTCGGACTTCCCACATGGAACAAATATCTGCTTCTCTGGGTATCTGTCATTATAATCGCTTCATGAATATCGTAGGCACCTGCTGAACCGATCCTTTCCATAGGCATAGGAACTTCACTGCCCGGCGAATCATATCTGTCCGAATGGACCACGGTGCAGGATAAGTGCTGCCCACTCTGTACAAATAATCGGAGCTTTAAAGCTCCTGGGCCGACGGGAAAAGCAAACGGATCTTCACTGGTATGATATAAAAACCATCTCTGAGACATAAAATACGACTCTCCTTCTATCCTTGTTTACGTTATATTTATCTGATGCAGTATGATTAGAGGGCCTGCTAAATTTGTGTTATTATGGTTACAAATATCGATTCAGGTCAAGAGGGAAAATGATGAAGGTTACGATTTCGGATATTGCCAAAGCAGCTAATGTAGCCAAATCCACGGTATCTAAGGTGCTGAATGATTCGCCCAAAATATCTCAGGATACGAAGCGCAAGGTCAGAGATATTATGCAGCAGATGAACTACATACCTAGCAGCATTGCAACAGGTTTAGCCAGACAAAGCAGCCTAAATATTGGCCTACTGGTCGACATGTCCAAAGAAAGTGAATTCTTGAATCAGTTCTTCTACAACATCATCGGCGGAATCGAGAGTGTCATAGGTCCCCTGAATTACGAACTGACCCTCTCCAATGTACAGCATGACCGTCCGGAGGGACATTTTCTGAACAGGCTCGTGCGGAGCAAACGTGTGGATGGCATCATTGCCAACAACTCGGTGCTGACAGAGGAACTGTCTATAGAACTGAACCGGCTTCAGTTCCCTTATATCTCCATTGGCGAGATCATTCCTCCGGCAAGCTGGGTAGATTTTGACAATGTATTAGGTGGAAGAATGTTAACTGGACATCTGCTGGAACAGGGCTATTCCGCTATTGCTTTTATCGGCGGCCAGCAGTTCGAAACCATTTTCACCCATCGCTGCAATGGGTTCCTGCAGGCACTTCAGCAGGCAGGAATTACCGTTAACAGCAACTGGATCGTAAACGGACAATCCGATGAGCATGGCGGCTATCAGGCAGCGCTGAACCTTCTGCAGAGCGATGAACGACCGGACTCCATCGTGTGCATGAGCAGTTACGTCGCTTTCGGAGTGCTTCAGGCAGCCAAGGAATTAGGGATAAACGTGCCCTCACAGCTGGGTATTGCTGCTTTCGATGAATATCCTCTATCCCGCTATACAACACCACCTTTAACTTCACTAAATATTGATACATTCAGTCTAGGTGTCTCTTCAGGGCATTTACTAATGGACCGAATCCGCAACAGCGAGTTGCCTTCACGCTCTCTGCTGCTGGAGCCGGAGCTTATTCCGCGTCAATCTACCCTGAGAAATCCTTCTTGAATGTATTGAATTCTGATTCATCGGACTACTGCATTTTCTTGCCAAGGAGCGGCTCCCCATGGGAGCCGCTCCTTGGCTTTAGTGCACCTGTAAGTTTTATTGATCCTTCCAGCGCTGCACTGTCAGTGTTACCGTTTGTGCACCACCGGATGGCGTGAGGGTCCGGTTGGAAATCTCCCCACCTGCCGTCGCAGTCTCCACGGTTGCCCAAGTTCCCCGCGTTAACTTATACTGCACAGCGGTTCCAGCCGGCAGACTCAGCGTAATCGAATATATCCCATCGTTGCCTTTGGCTAGCTGGTAAGCCGCATCTGCCGCATTCCAACTGTTAAATGAACCCGTGAGATAGATCGGTCCGCTGGCTGGTGTAGTTGCCGGAACGCTTACACGGAAGGTTACGCTGTCCGCTTGTGGCTCACCGGCTGCGATACTGCCATTCACGAGGCTCCAGGTTCCTGCGGCAAAATGATAATTGCTGCCGCCGTTGCTGTCCCACGTTCCACTGCCATTGTTGAAAGCAGCCGTCAGCCCGGCTGAGGTGCCCAGCGGGATGTCCGCTGTTGCATAACCCGCAAAACCGGAAGCTGTCATCTGTACACCTGGAGTCGTCGTCCAAACTGTAGAGCCATCTAGCTTGTAATAGATATAAGAACTACTATAGGCAACATTCTTATAGTAGATCTTCACTGTGCTTCCTATTGGCGTGGCTGTCGGTATTGGTGTCACCGTTGGTGTTGGTGTCACGGTCGGTGTTGGTGTTGGTGTAGCTGTCGGTGTCACCGTTGGTGTTGGTGTAGCTGTCGGTGTCGCAGTAGGGACCGCGGGTCCGCCCGATACAATCGTTCCAGTCGGCGTATAGGTCCATGTTCCGGTGCCAAACAGATAATTACTGCCACCGTTGCTGTCCCATGTACCGCTGCCATTATTAAAGCAAGCCTCCAACTGGCTTGCGGAGCCAATATTAACTGTGATCTTGTTATATCCGCTCACTTCCGAGACCGGTATAGCCACACCTGGCGATGTCGTCCACGTACCTCCCACAGGACGGTAATGAATGTACGGTGTAGTATAGCCCTGCTTATAATAAATGGTAACATTGTTCCCGGCAGGAGTCGTCACTGTAGCAATCGCGCTCAGTACCGATAGATTGGCTGCGGCATCAAAAGCTTTTACGGTATAGGTATAAGTCGTGTTCGCAGATAACCCAGTATCGGTATACGAGGTTGTTGCAGAGGTACCCACCTTTACGCCATTACGGTAAATTTCGTAGCCTGTTACGCCCACGGCATCAGTGGATGCCGTCCAGCTTACCTGAACACTTGAAGCGCTTTGCACCGTGGCAATCACACCCGTTGGGACGGTAGGAGCCACTGTATCTACTGGCTGCTGCTGTTTGGCATAGATCTTCGCAGCATTGGCTCCGACAGTCACGGTAATCTGTTTGCCGGTTGCACCTCCAGCTTGCACAGTAACCGTGTCTGAAGTATTCAACTGGTTAATCAGTACGGTTCCTACCGCCAGCGTACTCTCAGCACGCAGTGGAATCGTTGCGGTCTGAGAACCGCTTGCAGCGTTACTGAATACGGAGATGGCCTCCTGACCTAGATTGCTTCCGCTGTCTATACGCCGGGAGAAGGCATAGAGATTCTGGGCCGACCACATTTCACGTTGTGTGCCTGTACGCAGAGCCGGATTGTTTTTACGAATTTCGTTCAGCTTGGCTACATACTTATAAGTGCTTGTATTCTCATTAAAATAATTCTCAATCACATTGCCGCTAGCATCCCGCTTCACCATCGACCAGCGGTTCCAGGTATCGGCAATTCCCCCCGTCATAATCTGGCTGTTGCCGTTCCCCTTATTCTGTTCCGTCCCCTGAAAAACAACTGGGGTGCCGCGTACCGTGAAGATGAAGGTTAAGGCATTCTGCATCTTCTCTACGCTTCCTCCGGCTTCCGTCAGGAAACGGTTGCGGTCATGATTGTCGATAAAGGTAACCATATGGTTGGCATTTCCATTGTAGTAGGAGTCTAGTGCCAACGTACTTTTGATATTGGAATCAAAGGATTGTCCATACGCAAAGCTGTTGAGAACTGAGAAGAACAGCGGGAAATCCAGCATTCCCCATTCCTTCCCACTGCCAACCCAGCGTGAGACAAATTCGGCATTACCGTCAAAATTCTCACCAAAAGTGTTGACGCCCAGCAGATTTTGCAAGGCTCCAATATCCGTCGGTTTTATTAGCTTGGCAGCATCAACACGAGCTCCATCGGCTCCCGTATAGTCAAACCACCCTTTAATAGAATTGAATATGGCCTCCTTGGCTGCAGGAACATCAAAGTCGATATCATCCAACCCGCCCAGATCGTGATTCTCCAAATAATCCTGTGCCCACTGATCATATCTTCCGTCTGTAAGCGACCAGTTAATATCCCCATTGTGGTGATACCATGCCGGATTGTTAAAGGGTGCTACCGGCTGCAGTGTAGGAATATCATAATACGCCTGGCTGCCGAGCATATAATCCCCGATATGGTTCGGAACCACATCAATTACTACTTTGATGCCGAGTGCATGCGCCGAATCCACCAGTTCCTTCAGCTTCTCTTTTGTTCCAAAGTAGGGATTTGCTGCATTAGGGTTCTTCACGTTATATCCGTGATAAGCTGTGTTTTTTCCGGTCCCATTATTATCCCGGTTGGTCATTTGCGGCTCTGCTACTGGGGAAATCCAAATTGCGGTATAGCCCATATTTTTGATATAGGACAATTTATCAATAATCCCCTGCCAGTCGCCGCCTTTCATATATCGGAAGTCATCTTCCGAGGTTTCACCGTAGCGAATAGCTGTGCCAGTAGCATTGTTGGAAGAATTCCCATCGTTGAAGCGGTCAACCATAATCTGATAAATAGTGTCGTTCTCGTTAACCGTACCTATGCTGGCTGCACTCACTTTTACCGGTGATACAACGAATAAATTAATGACAATAGAAAGAATCATAGACGTGATTAGAATAGGTATAAACCATAACTTGCGTTTCATTCCTCATCTCCCTCTCTTATTAGAACGTCATAGGGAAACCGGTTTCCCTACTAGAAATTACCATGCGTATGTATGCGTTGTCAAGCTTAAAAATATTTGCTGCACAACAAAAGAAACGACTTACCATCCTTTATGGACGATATCCGTTTCTAGGGAAAATATAAAGATTTCTTCAACTACCTGTACTCTGGATAAACTGCAGCACTTCTTTCATGATCCGTTCCTTGTCATCACAATGACAAACCATGTGACCACTATTGTCCACTATCAACACCTGTTTGTGACTAATCGGAATCGCTTGCTGCAAGTAATTAGCGCTTTTGCTCTTTACGAGGTGGTCCCGTTTACCCTGTACTATCAGGGTCGGAGTCTCAATCTGTGGGTAGATGTCAAAGCTCTCACGGACCAGCCGTTGAAACTCTCTGGTCGCCTTTACAGGCGTGGAACCAAATTTGCTGATGTAATTTCTGAGCATGGAGATATTGGCAAATGTCTTGAGCAGTTCGATGGGATTCAGCGGAAAAACAGGGGTAGACAATAAAGTGAGCGATTTAATCCGTGGTTTATACTGTACAGAAAGCTGAGAGGCAATCAGAGCCCCGGTGGAAAAGCCAATGAGATGAACTGCTTCATTCGACTTTAATAGCTCGGTCAATTCATCTTCTGCACTCCGTTGCCAATCATGTCTATCGGAATGCAGTAAATCCTGCCTGCTTCCGCCATGTCCTTTCAGAGTGAAGGTTCTGGAACGATAATGATGCTGCTCCATAAACTCGGACAACGGAGAGATCTCATATTCGCCACCGGTGAAGCCGTGAATAAATAAACAGCTATCCATGATCTCCCTCTTTTCATTATTCAGGTATGATCTCTATAATAAACTACTTATTATCCAATATATCACAAAACTCCCGGGAGCTACTACATGCTCCGGGAGTGCTCACACTACAGTACTTTTCACACCTTAAGGCGTATCCGTCCCCGCATTACCAGTACCCGGATTATTCACATCCGTATCTGGTACTGCTACTACACCGCTGCTCGGATCAGCACCGCTACTGCCATCTTTATCAACTGTGTCTTCTGATGTCCCCGAATTATTTCCGTTTAGCGAAGGGGTCGGAATCGCAATACCTGGCGCACTGCTTCCATTTGTACCCACAGGCTGACCTTGGTTATCGTAATAATACATCGGCACATCACCAACCACCATCAGATAGGATACGGGAATTTCCGTATCTACAACCTGTGGCTCCATATCAAAGGGAATCACCACCGCGACCTCGGTCACGATATGAATGAAGACCTCGACCAGAATCATATTGATTCCGGCGTTTTGCTGACGGGTGTTGAGTTCCACCTTAACCGCACCCTGCGGCTGAATCTTGATCGGGATGTCCGGTCCAAAAGAAGCGATTAACGGACTGCCCAGCGCCTGACCGAGTGGAATATGCTCTGTCTGATTATGCAACTCCTGCAGTGTGGATTGAATCACCTCCGCCGCTTTGGAAGTTATTCGCATGTGCTCCGCGTAGTTAAGCATAAAACCCGATATTTTCCCATTCTTATCGGTCTTCCAGTCAATCAGTTCTTCGGCGTTGCCCCCACCCGCGACCTGAGAGGAAATCGCCTTATTGATCGACTCTGTGGCAATTTGTTTCACACGAATCTGCGCCAAATGCAAGATGGGCGGCTTCAAATGCAGCTCAACATAGCGCAGACTCTGCAGCACAACTACTATCAGCAATAAAGAGAGGATCAACCAGAACTTACGGCGGCTGCGCGGCTTACGCTGCTTCTGTAACCCCCTGGAAGCTGCCTGTTTTCTTTCTTCTCTGCCGGTCAGTTTCACCCTATTACAGCCTCGTTTAGCTTCAAACCGCGTTCCGTGTGGCCGAATTCCTGCCTTACTGGTTCTCGCCTTAAACGCTGGGCTTCTCCCTGCAGCTCTTGGTATGCCGTCCCAGCTTATTCGCGGCAGCCTTAGGCGGCCGAGATCGGGTATTCTCAGCCTCCGGCTCCCCCATTTTTTTGTTCTGCCCATTGCTCCCTTATCCCCCCCGCCTTACAAGGCGGTCAAGCCGCCTACATTGGTATAAGGTATTCAGAAAGAAGACAAAAAAGAAGAACGTAACCCTGTGCAAGAACGCACTAGGGAAACATTCCTCTTAGTCATTATCATGATATTAATACTGTAGCATTCAGTTCATTCTGCTCCGTTTATCTTCCTGCAGATGGCCCCAGTGTCTTCGGATAAAGATGCCGATAAGAATCACGATGAACACAGCATACCAGGTAAGAAAGCCATTCCATTCTTCCCGCGGCACAATAAGAGTAGAGCTTATCGTTCCGAACAGCCAGATGTATGACATATTGCCCAGCACCGTTCCCCAAATAAAGGCCGAAGCCTTAATCGGCGATACTGCCGCCATAAAGTTAATAACATTGTTCGGGATAATTGGAACCGTCCGCAGCAATACCAATGTCCATATGCCATACCGGTCTAAATAACGCTGCCATTTATCATACCGCTTCAGCTTCGAGCCCCACTTCTTATCAAACCAGCTATATAAATAACGCCGGAAAAGGAAGTACACCAGCACCGCGCCGACATTGCAGACCAGCCAGCTGATCAACATGCCCCCGATTACATTAAATACGGAGACATGCAAGACAATCAGAATCGCGAATGGGAAAAATCCAAACAAACTTTGCAGCAAAGCGAGCGGAAGGGTCGCGAACAAAATGGACGGCCCCGAGAGCCCTAATGTTTGCAGCAGCCAATCTATCCACGCATTTATCGACTCTGTCATGGAGCAGTCTCCTCTCTTGACTCCTTGCAGCAGCTGCTTCCTGATTTACGACAAAGCATAAGTTATTGTATTTTAAAAAGAAACGGCTTCGCCGACCTTAATATGGACGGTACCCGCTTCTTCGAGAAATATAAGGATAATTTATCATGTGAAAATTCTTATATTTCAAGAAAAACACCCCTCACGGGGTGTTTGTTAAATAAGCTTCCTTATGATGCGTATATTAAGAACAGTAGTTAGCGTACAAGTTACATTTTTGTAGCCTTATTATCCTCTTATCATAGCATATCTCACAATAAGCTGTAAAACATGATTAAACGGCTTCGCCGTCCTTTATATGGACGGCACCCATTTTTCTTATATTTTTAATAAAGCTGAACAGGGTATGCAATTTATTATCTTCATCCATTACTATTTTATGCAAATAGCAATTACTCCATGCCGCGGCATGTTCATGTTTCGTGGTTTTCGTAAAAATCATAGTATACACATTAAAGACGAAATCATTTTCGGCAATGCTATCGTGGTTAACCAATTGACTTGTTTTACCTTTACGAATAAACTACTTGTAATTGATTTCTAGCCGGAAGGTGGCTGTATGTTGCAATTGAATATTAAAAAAATTGCCGAAATGGCGGGCGTGTCTGTCTCCACAGTTTCGAAGATTATGAATAATTATACGGATGTTTCCGAAAAGACAAAACAAAGAGTGCTGGAGATCATCGAACAGACCGGTTATTCACCTTCCAACTCGGCCAAAACACTGGCCACCAGAAAGTCGAATCTGATCGGTGTTATTTTTGCCGGTGAGTTTAATGTTGATTTTACGCATCCTTTTTTCGTAGAGGTGCTCAATTCCTTCAAGAAGCAGATGGGTGTGCTGGGTTACGATCTCATTTTCTTTTCGAACGAGAAGTTTATTAGTGGCGGGGATTATTTCTCACGGTGTCTTCATTTCCATGTGGATGGCTGTGTGATTATTTCCGGGCAGAAGATGGAAGCCGCGATCAGCGATCTCGACATGAGCAGTATTCCTTGTATTGGCGTTGATCTTGAGCTTAAAGGTAAGAAATCGGGTTATGTGATGTCAGATAATTTCCAGATCTCCTCCAAGGTCGTAGAGCATTTCTATCTGCTTGGCTACAGGGAATTGGGTTTTATCGGCAGTGCCGCGGATTCAGATATCTCCAACCAGCGGGAAGCGGGTTATATCAAGGCTATCGAAGGTTTTGGCCTAAATGTCAATGAGAAGTGGTTCGTGCATGGCGACGATTTTTTTGAGCCCAGCGGCTATACCGCTATGCAGCAGTTAATTCAATCCGGCAGTCTGCCCAAAGCAATCTTCGCTGCCTCAGATTTACTGGCACTGGGAGCTATCCGCGCGTTGAAGGAACACGGCCTCCGTATTCCTGAAGATATGGCCATTATCGGCTGTGACGATATTGAAGCCTGTAAATATACAAGTCCTACACTGACTACCATCCGCCAGAACAAACAACGGCTTGGCGTTCTCGCCGCCCACATGCTGTTTGACCTCATTAATAATCAGTCAGAGGGTGGCTCTTTCGTGGTTGAACCTGCACTGATCGTCCGCGAATCCTGTGGCAGTAGCTTGAATAATTATATCCCGCAATAATTCATAACCGGGAAATATAGAAAGGACACCTCAATCGAGAGGTGTCCTTTCTTGTCTCTATAAGGAAGATGCGAAATTATTTGCTGTATTTATCCTTGAGTAGGCTGGGATTGCTGTTCATCAAGATCAAGCTGTATCAGCTGTCCAGCATGTGTCAGTCCTGCTCCAAATCCGTACATTAGAATCCGCTGGCCATTCTGCACCTTGCCTTCGCGGATACCCAGGTCAAGCGCCAAGGGAATCGAGGCCGCTGAAGTATTGCCATAATTCACAAGACTATGCAACACCTGCTCTATAGGATAATTCAATCTTTCGCAGATCGGCTCAATCATCCGCATATTCGCACTGTGCGGAATAAACCAGTCCACTTGAGCTAAGTCAACCCCTGCCTGATGAAGCAGTTGCTGAACACCTTGGGGCACGGTTCTAACCGCCCAACGAAAAACTTCTCTCCCATTCTGCACAAGCAGCTGGGAATCGATCAGCTCGATTTCTTGCAGGGTGCGGGACAAGCCTGTGCGATATACATGCTGCGCACCGCTGCCATCGCTGCCCAAATTGAAGCCCATAAAGCTCGTAGACTGCTCATCACTTTCCACAAGTACAGCGCCAGCCCCATCACCAAACAGGATACAGGTACTGCGATCCGTATAATCTGTAATCTTCGAGATCGTATCCGCGCCAAGGACCAGCACCTTACGGTGCATTCCGGAAGCTACATAGCTATGAGCAGTATGCAGTGCATATACAAAACCCGCGCAGGCTGCGCTCAAATCTATAGCCCCTGCCGTTAGCGGAATATTCAAGCGGTGTTGAATTATTGAGGCTACTGAAGGAAAAGAAGCAAAGTCAGGTGTACTGGTAGCCACAAGGATCATGTCCACATCCTCAACGCTTTTTCCATAACGCTTCATCAGATCCTGTACAGCGGCTGTACATAAATCGCTGGTATATTCATCCTCACGGCTGATTCTGCGTTCCCGGATTCCGGTCCGCTGGACAATCCACTCATCGTTAGTCTCAACCATGCGCTCCAGATCGGCGTTGGTCAGTCTTTTGGCCGGAACATAAGAACCAATGGCTGTAATTCTTGCGCCTATCAATAGCTTCACCCCTCAACTTAGTATCAGATATTAGTACTTGGTACTAAGTATAAGACGCTGAAGCTAAAAAAGCAAAAGGTTTGACTACAGGTAGTCCAGACTATCTAGAATCTCTTGCAGACTCAGCTCCGCACAAGCCATGGATGTATCCGCGACACCGTAATACATTTTGATGATATCACCGTCCACAATCGCTCCACAGGAGAAGACCACATCGCCGAAGAAGCCATTCTTCTCATAGTCAGCTTCCGGTTCCATAACAGGCTTATTTGAGCGGGCCAGCACCTTTGTTGGATCATGCAAATCAAGCAGTACAGCCCCCATGCAATAACGGTGATCCAGCGTGGCTCCGTGATACAATTCCAGCCAGCCCTTCTCCGTCTTAAAAGGTACAGCTCCACCGCCGATTCTGCCACTGTCCCACATGCCCTCCCGAAGCCCCAGAAGATGCTTATGATTGCCCCAATACAGCAGATTATCCGATTCAGCGATCCAGATATTCGGCTCACCAATGCTCTTCATCGTAGGGCGGTGCAAGGCGTAATACTTGCCGTTGATTAGCTCAGGGAAGATGAGCACATCCTTATTGTCCGGTCCAAAAATCATTCCATGCGGCTTCAGGGTTATGAAATCGGTTGTCGAAACCATAGATTCTCCGATCCCGACCGGTGATACTACAGAGTAGTATATATAATACGTATCGCCGATCTGCGTTACCCGCGGATCTTCGATTCCGAATACTTCCTGAATGTTGGACGGATAGATGAAAGGCAACTCATCCACCGTAAATTGGTGGCCATCTGTACTTCTGGCGATCCGAATATAGGACAAGGAGGTCAAATATTCAAAAGTCCCACTCTTATACTTATTGCGGATCACACGCGGATCACTGAAATCATAACGATCATCATTCTTGCGAAATTCGAGCAACTCCAATTCGTTGGTGTCCGGGTTATACACGGGTGCTTTCACAATATTGGGATCTAGACTGATTGGACGTTCCGCTACTCGCAGCAGCATCAGCACTTCATCCTTGTAGGTGGTTACCCCCGCGTTGAACGCTCCAATCACTTCAAAATCTGCCCGGTGTGGAACCACATCCGCAGGTGTAATTAGCGGGTTCTCCGCATATCTGTGTATATTCATTAGTGTAAACTCCTCAGAGGTCAAGTTTCATATTTGATAAAAGGATCATCAATGGTAATCCGCTGTGCTTCAGCATCGCCTGTTCCCGCATATAGAGTGGCGGTGCCATCTTCATGGCGAAGGAGTCCTCCGCTGAACACTACATCCTCCAGATCAGGACGTTTGGACGGTCCAGGAACAAAATGGGCTCGGACAGCAATGAGTTCCACGTCCGTGCGTTCACCCGTCTGGGGGTCCAAAGTGAACACCATAGGGTAATAGCTGCGACCCCGTTTGTCATAACGGGCGATATGACCCAGCACACCTATCTTGCCGCCCCGTAATCGGTGGGCCTCATTGGCTCCTCCCCACTCTGAATCATAGAACAGCTGATCCAGCAGGGGAGCTTCCACGATCGCCGTCATCGTTAACTCCTCCCAAGAAGACACTTGGAAGAAGCCAATCTTGCCGCGTCCACCCTTTTTCCCCCTCCATTGAGGGCGGGTGAATACGCCAATCCCTCCGTCATGGAGTTCGACCAACCGGAGATCCTTCATTCCATCGGGTCCCACGAAGAAAAGATTCAAGTTGGCAAGATCTGCACCTTTGTAGATAACCGTTCTCCACATCAGCTTATTTGCTTTTTGGGGATGAGGAAATGTCTGTACACCACCCACTATAAGCTCCTGACCTATCCGCGTGTGGAACGGATCTTGAAGTCTCAACACAGGAGCATCTTCTCGGGGCAGCCATTGCCCCTCTTTTTCCACAAAAAAGTATACTTCAGAGTGTTCACTATCTCTTGACTCGACTCGGCCGGCAATGACGAACTCCCCTGCATCTTCAAAAGGAGCGGAAATATTGTAGACGTCTTTATCACCGATTCCGGTAAAAGACAGTTTTGCAGCATTCATAATATTGAAATCTTTCGACATGAACTCCTGTAATAGTTGGTCGACTGATTTCAAACTGGGTCGATGTTGAAACATGGTGAACATCCCTCCCTTGGGATTGTTATATTCGTACAGTTCGATTACTTCAAACTGACCTGCATCCCTTGTTGGAAGTTCTTACCGAAAATAATAAAGAGGATAATAATCGGCAGGGATAGCAGTACAGAACCAGCATACAAAGGACCCGGATACGTACCGTAAGGGCCGAACATCTGTGATAATAATACGTTAAGGGTCAGCATGTTATCGCTGCGAACCATGATCATATCCCATAACAATTCCGTCCAACGTTCCATCAGCAGGAACAAGAAAATGACGCTCGTGATGGATTTGGACATAGGGATCATAATTCTGTACAGAATCTGAAAATCCTTGGCTCCATCCAGCTTAGCCGCTTCGATGAACACGGTTGGAACCGCCTTGAAGAAATTCGTGTACATAAAGATCGCCCATAAGCTCATCCCTTTAGGAATGATCAGCGCCCAGTAGGTGTCATACCAACCCAGCTTCTGAATGATCAGGAAGCTCGGAATCAGCAGGATAATGGACGGAAAGAACATGTGAAATAGAATAAAGTTATTGACGGTATCGCGTCCCCGGAATCTGAGCTTGGAAAGCGCGTATGCCACCATCACCGCAAACAGCATCATCAGCACCGTGGAGCCGATCGAGACGATCACACTGTTGAGAAACGCTCCAAGCCACGGCCGGGATACGCCGGATTCTCCACCTGTAAACAACCAGGAATAGGATTTCAAAGAATACGAGGTTGGAATTAACTTGCGGTCTACCTGACCCCAATCCGCAAATGAATTAAGCACCATATACAAGTACGGGTATACCATAACGAACAGAAGAACAGACGCTAGGGAATAGAGCAGGATTAGCCTGGTTCTTCTATGATCTTTAGACCCAACCATTTCGCGCACCCCACTTTTCAAGCAGTTTTCTAATGATATAGATCGAAACAAAGGTAGCTATAGAAGCTAGCAGAGCCACCGCTGAGGCATAACCTGCCTGCAGGTTCTTGAAGGCCTGGCTGAAAATTTCCATCTGCCATGTATTTGTCGCAAAGTTCGGTCCGCCTCCAGTCAGTTGGTAGACCTCGGTAAATATCCCGAAAGTCACACCAAACGCCAGAATTAGCGTTGTATAGAAACCCGGATACAATAACGGCAGGGTAATTCTCCAGAAACGCTGCTTGCTGTTCACACCATCAATAGCAGCGGCTTCATACACTTCATGATCTATACTCTCCAGTGAGGCGGTTAAGATAAGGGCGTAATAACCCGTGAATTTCCATGCCATAATCAGTCCAACGATAAATAATGCGGACCAAGATGTACCTAACCAGTCAATGCGAATTCCGATCTTCCGAAGGCTCATGTTTAAGGGGCTGTTATAGGACAGAAAGCCCTTAACAATCAAGGAAGAAACAACACCGGAAGACAAATAAGGCAAGAAGAATCCAACTAGAAACAGACTTTTATACTTGGGAAGACTATGAACCAGTACAGATACAATCAATGCCATCACAGATACCAAGGGTACGAACACCAGCATAAATTTATAGGTCACCCAGAATGCGGCATGCACGCTTGGTGATTGTAAAGCTTTGGCAAAATTATCGAAACCGACAAATTGAAAGTCTGGTGCGATCAAGTCCCAATTGGTAAAGGATAGATAGAAGGACCAAATTAACGGAATAAAGAAAAAAACGATAGAATACAGAAGGTAAGGACTGGTGAATAACCAGCCCAACCGATTGTTATTTTCTTTCATACTGAAGAGTCCCCCTTATTTTAGTGCCCCTTCAATTGCTTTTTTCATATTGGCCCAAGCGGTCTCAGGATCAAGTTCACCACGGACAACTTTCGTCCAAGCTTCTTGTCCAAGAATGGTCTGTAGATCATTGAACTTGGCATTGTCCATCGGTGGAACAGCATTAGGAACGTTCTCTGCATAAGGCTTCAGTTCCGGATTCTTATCCAGAATGGCTTTAAAGGATTCATTAGTGGATAGGTCATCACGAGCAGGTGGCAGATTAGTTTGTTCGAACCACTTTGCATCGTTATTTGGGTCGGAATACACCCATTTGATGAATTCCAAGGCTGCTGCTTGTTGTTCCTTGGTAGCAGAAGCATAAATAACTAGCCCTTTGGTATCTGCAAAAGTTTTGGATGTTTTCGGATCTACACCATCAGGTACTGGAGGCATCGACAAGGTGTAGTTCTCGTTGTATTTCATATCTGGGAACTTCTCTACCCAGTTCTTAAAGGTCCAAGGTCCCAAGTCAATGAATAAGCTGGTACCTGTCTCAAAAGGATCAGCCACATTCTCTGCCAGAATCCCTTTGTTCTTGCGGAGATCATCGATAAATTGGAGTGTAGCTATACCTGCCTTGTCATCGCCAACAAATTTATCACCTTCAATGAATTTATTGCCGTTCGAAGCAGCATCGTAGATCATGAAGAAGTCGAACCATCTCTTCCAGGCAGTTGGATCGGCTAGATCAGCCTTGGCCCAGATGAACTTATCCGGGTATTTCTCCTTCAGCTTCATATTCAATTCCAGAATCTCACTATAAGTCTGTGGTGGCGCATCGTAGCCAAGTTCTTTCAGAAGATCCAATCTCCAGCCGAACAGCATGGCATTGGAGTAGATCGGAAGTACATATTGATGACCATCGGCAAATTTCCATGGCTCGATGGTACTCGTCATTTTACGTGTAGTGATGATATCGCTAAAGCCAGTTAAAGTGTCCAGAGGTACTAATGCTTTACTCGCTGATAACTGAGCAGCGAAGCCGCGATTGATATTCTCTGAAAGGGTTGGAGCACTTCCTCCGGCAATTGCTGCCTGGATAGTAGCCTCTGAGCTTGGGGATTCTTTAATGACACTAACATTAATCTTGACCTTTGCATTAGTCTTCTCATACGCCGTCGCCATTTCCTGCCAATAAGCCTGCTGTGTAGGGTTGGATGCCGCCCAGAATTCAATTGTGGTAACTCCGTCAACGGTTGTGGCTGCATTGTCTTTCTTAGATCCGCATGCAGCCAGCATGGAGAATACCATAATGATGGCAAACAGCCCGCAAATATTTCTTTTCACGATTGTAGACCTCCTCGTTCTTTCTGTTAGAGCAAGAATCTTTATAATGATATGCCCAGAGTTTGTAACGTTACAAAATGAGATTACCGAAACTCTGAAAGCGCTTGAATAACCTTATTATTGTGCATTACAGTCTATTTGTCAACCTCGATAGCATTATATAATACCCTATTTAACAAGATTATATTGTAACGTTACAAAAAATGTTGTAATCTAATAGTAGTCATTCTTTCCTGTAGTTTCTGCGGTTGTCTTTTTTTTATACCAATCCACACTAACTTTGAACGATGATAGAACTTGAAACCATGAGGTGTACTCCATGAAAGATAAAGTAACGATGCAGGATATTGCCGAACGGCTGAACCTTTCCAAGAACTCTGTTTCTCAAGCTTTGTCTGGCAAAGATGGAGTAAGCGAGGACACTCGTAAATTGATCGTGGAAACAGCGAATCAGATGGGATATGTATATTCATCCTCTCTCAGAAGCCCAGCCCCGGCAGCCCGGAGAGCGGGAACCATTGCGCTAATCGCTTCAGATTTCGCTTTTTCTATGAAGAGTTTTTTCGGGGAAATTTACTTAACAGTTGAACAAGAGGCAACCGCCAGAGGCATGAATCTACAGATTCAATCGATTAGCCAAAAAGCGGCGGAGCAATTATTAATCCCTGGAATTTTGCAAAATCCGTCCGTTGAAGGGGTGTTGATCTTATCCCATATCACAACCGACTATATTAATTCCATTATTGCAACAGGCAAGCCTACCGTACTGATCGACCATCACCACCCTTACATCCATGCAGACTCAATCCTGACCAACAACCGCTTCAGCGCTTTTGAGGCTATTCATCACCTGGCTCAGTTAGGTCATCGCAAGATCGGAATGCTCGGCAATACTTCTCTCTCGCCCAGCTACTATGAACGCTTCGAAGGCTTCCAGTTAGCGATGAATGAACTCGGTCTTCCTGTACGGGAGGAATGGATTCTCAGAGATGCCGAAGAAAGTGCCATCTACATGTTGAAATCCATACAATCACTGGAAGAGCAGCCTAGTGCTTGGTTTTGTATGAATGATGGCTTAGGCTTCCTGTTATGTTCTACACTTCAGCAGTTAGGAGTCCGGGTCCCTGAACAGGTATCTATCGTCAGCTTCGATAATGGCTATCTCTCTCAGATCTCTACGCCTACTATTACTACCATGGATGTGAATTTGAAACTATACGGACATAAGGCGGTCGAACAGCTGATGTGGCGAATCGACCATCCAAACGAACCCTTTACAGAGCTGCTACTGCCAACGAAGCTGCTGGTCCGCCAGTCGACGGGTCCTGCTCCGGAGTAAACAGGGGAATCTCAAACCGTACTGCAGTAGATTGATAACAGAAACAAGCAAGTCTCCAATATTCGGAAACTTGCTTGTTTTTTAGCTTTTTGTGATTTTAAATGTATTTTGTACAATAGAATTCATCTCGGCAAAATCAAATGGTTCCTAGCGCTTTAAATAGCAGGCAGCGATAAATGATGTATAAAATCCAAAATTCTCTACTCCAAACCACTATACATCGCTAAAATCATGTATTAAATCCAACTTTCACTCGCTGTAGCACCCCTAGCCACTGTAATCCTGTATTTTGTACAACATTGTAACTTTAAAGGAATACTTTTGGATGAAAAGTTGTAAAAAATACAGAATTCAGCAGCATCAAGCCTTCCCTCGGGGGTTCATAGATCATGACTTCCGCAAAGTTCTTCCTTTTCTTCTTCTGATCCAAAGAACAACAACTACTACCAATATTAAAGCTAAACCACTTGCAGCGATCACAATATTCTTGATATTGGGTATGTACACTTCCATTTGAATCGGCTTAGTATCTGCTAGCGTAATATGCCAGGTCAGAGTCCGGCCTTCCTGAACGGTCGCATTATTATCGCCAAACAGATCTATCGGCAGGGTTAATTTGAAATCAACAGCAAAGCTTTGCAGAAGTAGCCGAGCCAGCGACTTTGGAACGCCAAGAGAGCCTATATTATCCATGGCTTTATCGATGTAAACATTCATTTGAGGTTGGGCCTCAACGCTGTATTTGGTATACAACCATCTATTCTGCGTACTTACCTTGGTATCGATACCCTCCCATTTCCCTGAGAAAGACTTCATATCCTTAACGGAAGCATATGATTTCAGAAATTGATATTCTGTGGCTTTGCCGTCCTTGATCTTCTGGAGCGGAATGCCTGCTGCCTGCAGCTTGCTGACCAAAGAATCTTCTATCTTCCCGCTTAATAGGGCTTGTGTACTGGCATCCAACCGAAGTTTGAGCGCAACATCAATACTTCCATTCATGTGCACAGTGATATGAGCCGTGCCTTTGGCGCAGCCTGATAACAGCAGAAGCATGGAGAGCAGTCCTATAATGAGCCATAACAATCTTTTGTGCAAGACTACTTCCTCCTATTCCCAGCAGCAAAATTACTGTGACTCTACTAATAATCCGTTGTATGTTTATATTGCAAGATTATAACACGTGCTTCCTAAGTCTCCTATCCCTATAATAATCTGCCGAACACAGCAAAAAGAGCGCCTCCGCCTCACTACCCGCGGAAACGCTCTTTTCATGTGACACTATTTTCCCTGCATGCTGCCCTGCTTCTTCAAACCTACTACAACTCTACCATAGCCTTGATAACCTTCTCTTCCGGCAGCAGCCAACTGTCGAAATGAGATATCATCTCCCCGAACGGCACGCGGTGCGTAATGTATGGCTCCACATGAATGGTTCCGCTCTTCAGCGCTGCCATCACCTGATCGAAATCCTCCAGCGTCGCATTCCGGCTGCCCATGACCGTCATTTCCCGTTTATGAAACTCCGGATCATTGAAGGTAATGTCCTCGCGGACCAGTCCGACATAAACCAGCTTGCCGCCATGGCCTACGTATCTGAACGCATCCGTCATCGAGCGTTGATTCCCGGTAGCATCGAACACTATTGTAGGGTAGTCTCCGCCCGTAATGCTGGCAATTTGTTCGCTTGGATTCTGGCCTGCGTTGACGGTATAATCTGCCTTCGCCCATTTCCGGCAAAAGTCCAGCCGCTCCTCATTGAGATCCATGGCAATCACCGTAGCCCCTCTTTGCTTGGCAAAAGCCATCACCCCGAGGCCAATCGGCCCCGCTCCAATGACAAGCACAACCTCGCCGGCGCGCAGCTCGGATCTGCGTACCGCATGCATGCCAATACTGAACGGCTCAAGCAGAGCGCTTTGATCCAGCGTTAAGCCGTTGGTCTGGATGAGATGGCTTAGCGGCACGGATACCCGTTCTCTCATGCCACCATCAATGTGCACCCCGAACACCTGCATATCCGTGCAGCAGTTGGTTTTTCCATTGCGGCAGGCGATGCATTTCCCGCAGTGCATATAAGGAATAATACTGACCTGATCGCCGATCCGCAGACCCAGATCATTGTCGCCGATCTCCTCAATTATGCCAGCCAGCTCATGGCCCAGAATTCGCGGATATGTAAAGAAGGGCTGCTTGCCTTTATAGGCATGCAGGTCAGTTCCACAGATGCCAATGCGTCGAATGCGTACCAGCGCAGACCCTTGACTAAGCTCAGGTTCCTCCATCTCCTTGAATATAAAAAGATCCGGCTGCTCACACACAATACTTTTCACGTTCCACCACTCCGCTCTGTTTGGATTTATTTCTACTGCAGGTTATATTCCGTTCTTCCGCTCGGCCAGGTAAGATTATGAATCGGCTGCAGAATCTCCAGCACCTCTTGTAGAAGCTCTTCATTCATAGGTTCATCTGTCCAAGCGATGTTATTGGTGATATTCACTACACTGCCCGTACTAACCAGAGTGGTTGGGATTTGCTCATTCGCCACCGAGAATTGGACGGCCAGCTTGGCTAAGTCCTCTCCTTGGGCCGCACAATGCGCAGCAGCCAGCTTGCAGACCCGTTTCAGCTCTTCAGGTGCTGGATGCCACTCCGCTACAGGTCTTGTGCTAAGCAGACCCATCGAGATAGGTGAAGCACTCACAAGTCCAACACCTTTTTGCTGCAGCAGCGGTAATATATTAAGCAAGGAAGTATCATTCAGCGAATAATGACAATAGGAGAGAATCACATCCAGCTCAGCCTTAGCCAGTGTTTGCTCAAATACATGCAGTGGCAAGCCGGAAACACCGACAAATCGGGCCTTCCCCTGCTCCTTCAAGCGATACAAGGCCGGAATTGCCTCTTCGATCACCTGTTGAAAAGGGACAAACTCCATATCATGCAGCAGCAAAATATCTACATAATCCGTCTCCAACCGCTTCAGACTAGCTTCTAAGCTGGCCGTGATATGCGCTGCTGTATAATTAAATTCCTCCGCGCCGATCCGGCCTGCCTTCGTAGACAATAAGAATTGATCCCGGGACAAGCCCTTAATCGCTTTGCCCAGTACCGCTTCGGCCTTGGTCAATCCATAATAAGGAGACACATCGATATAATTAATGCCCTGCTCTACTGCGGTATGGACGGTGCGAATGCCTTCCTCTTCGTTAATGTCTCTGAATACGGAGCCCAGTGATGAAGCCCCAAAGCTTAGGACGGAAACGTCCAATCCGGTTGCACCCAGCGGTCTGTATTTCATTCGTTCATACACTCCTTAAGATAGAATTATAGAATGACACCATCTTTAAAAATCGCAATCTCGCGAAAGCCATTCAACTCGTTTCTGGTATACTCTTCACCCGAGGCCAGCCGTATCACATACTCTGCGAATTCGGCAGAGACGTCCTTCATATCTGCTCCTTCTACAAGCTTGCCAGCATTGAAATCGATCCACTTTGGCTTGCGTACAGCAAGTCCACTGTTGCTGGCGATCTTGATCGTCGGCACAGGGCCGCCGAAAGGAGTACCTCGGCCAGTCGTGAACAGCACCAGATGGGCACCCGCAGCGGTAAGCGCGGTCACGGAAACGAGATCATTACCGGGACCCTGCAGCAGGCTCAGTCCCGTTTGAGTGACCCGCTCTCCGTAGGCTCGCACATCGGTCACGATGCCGTGTCCGCCTTTTTGCGTACACCCAAGCGACTTCTCCTCAAGCGTACTGATTCCCCCCGCCTTGTTGCCCGGCGACGGATTCTCATAGATCTCCTGATCATGCTTCAGGAAATATTGCTTGAAGTCATTAATCAACTCTACAATCTGCCCGAATACCTCGGCATTGGCCGCGCGGTTCATCAGAATCGTCTCGGCTCCGAACATCTCTGGAACTTCGGTCAGGATAGCCGTCCCCCCTTCCGAGATCAACCAGTCGGAGACAGCACCCACCAATGGGTTCGCCGTAATCCCGGACAGCCCGTCCGAACCGCCGCATTTCAACCCAATCTTCAGCATAGATAGAGGCAGCGGCTGACGAGTAAATGTCTCGGCATAATCTACCAGTTCACCAAGCAGCTCCAATCCAGACTCTATCTCATCCTCTACCTCCTGCGCCTTCATGAATTTGATTCGTCTCGGATCAAATTCGCCCAGTTTCTCCTGAAAAGCATCAATCTGGTTGTTCTCGCAGCCGAGCCCCACCACCAGCACACCCCCTGCATTCGGATGTAATGCCAATGAAGTTAGCAGTTGCTGGGTATACCCATGATCATCGCCCAGCTGAGAGCAGCCGTAGGGATGAGAGAAGTAATGAATGCCGTCGATATCGCGGCTCTGGTACAGGGCGTTCCCACGATTCGCCAGAATCTCGCTTGTTTTATTGATGCAACCCACCGTATTGATAATCCAGATTTCATTGCGGATTCCAGCTTCACCATTGCTGCGCAAGTAGCCCTGAAACGTCCGGCCAGAGCTTTGCGTCGGAGCAGTCCATTCAGTTGCCACCGTTGGCTGGTAGGCGTAATCCAGAATCCCTTTCAAGCCGGTACCCAAATTATGATGGTGCACCCAATCTCCGATCAACAGCTCACTTTTGGCTTTGCCAATAGAGTAGCCGTATTTGAACACATCGTCACCCGTCTGCCGAGGGTGTATCGCTATTTTATGACCACTCGGCACATCCTCTAATACGATTAAAGAACGAAGCCCGCCTGGCCCTTGCTCTCCAAAAAGAATCTCTTCACCCTTCAGGAAATCCTTCAGCGCAATAATGACATCATCTTTTTCGTGCAAAGAAATCCACTGCTTCATAGGAGCTTCCCTCCAGTTCTTCTAAGTAATAAGTAATCGCTTCTACCAATCCTTCAATCCGGCCTAAGCTGCTGCCCCACAGATCCTCATTGTTCAATAACATGGCTACCGTATCGACCAAGGCTCTGCCCTCTGCGCCGTGCCAAGTTGCTGCGAGGATAGACAGAAGTGCTGGATCATCATGCAATGGGTACTTTTCACCCAGTAAGGTTGTCCCTTGGAACCCCGTCGCTGTCTCTTGCACCTTATAATAGCGCAGCAGACCCGCCAACCCTTGAATTAGACGTTCTGGCAGTCCGCGGCCCAGTTCCACATATGCCTCGATGGAAGGCAGCAGCCGAACCTTGAATTTCGCGAGGCTGTTTAGCGCGATATCGGCAAGATTATGCCGAATAAAGGGATTACTGAATCGTTCATAGACACTTTCCGCATATAGAAGCAGCTCCGAGGGTTCCAGCGACGTTGTCCTAGACATCGACGGAATAATCTCCTGCTCTACAGCAGCTGCTACATAAGCACCAAATTTCGCATGCTCCATAACTTCTCTTACATGAACCAAGCCATGCAGTAGAGCCAGTGGAGTCATCAAGGTATGCGCGCCGTTCAGAATACGCACCTTTCGCTGCTGAAAAGGCCGGAGATCCTGCACCCAATGCACATTCAGCCCGGATTTCTGCAGTGGCAGCTGCTGCTCCAGCTCAACTTCGCCTTCAATGGCCCAGAAATGATAAGGCTCGGCCACATTCAGCAGCTCATCACGGTAGCCCAATTTGGCAAACCAGGCCTCAGCTTCACTCTCAGGGTAACCGGTTACGATCCGATCCACCAGGCTGTTCAGGAAGCGATTATCTCGCTCTACCCATTCCATAAAATCTGTAGAAAAACCCCAATCCTGACTGTACTGCAGCACACAGCGCTTCAATTCATCGCCACCTCGCTCCAGCAATTCGAGTGGCAGAATCAGCAGACCCTTACCAGGATCACCCGCAAAAGCAGTAAATCGCTTGTGCAGCAAATAGGCCAGCTTTCCGGGATAAGACTCCATTGGTGTTCCTTCCACAAGCAACTCTGGACGGTAGATCAAACCTGCCTCCGTAGTATTCGACACTATAATCTCAAGCTCCGGGCTTTGACCTAGACTCAGAAAGTCCTCCCAGTCCTGATAAGGATCAATCGCACTGGACACCACCGGAATGACCTCGGACTTCTCCACCAACTTTCCTTGCTCCAGACCGCGAATAACCAAAGTATATAGACCATCCTGCATCTTGAGTGTCTCCAGCTTGGAGCTTCCTGAACGCCGGGGCTGGCATATAGCTACACCGCCCTCGAAATTCCCCTGCTTGCGGCACTCGTTGATCATCCAGTCGAAGAAACCGCGCAAAAAGTTTCCTTCGCCAATTTGCAGTATTTTTACCGGTGTACGCCTGACCTCTTCGGCACCTTGGCGATCCGTGCTCTGCAAGCAGGACAGCTTCAATCTCTGCTCCACTATATCCAATCCCATGCCTTCAGCTCCATTTCGTATCAGTTATAGTAATCTATAGAAATCAGCCGCATTCCGCCCGAATAGAGCTTCTCGCTTCTCTTGTGTGTACTCATCTGGCAGCCCTCGCTCCAGCACTTCCATCACTTCATCGTAGCTTGCGGACAGCAGACATACCGGCCAATCGCTGCCGAACATCACCCGCTCAGACCCAAAGCAGTGCAGCACATGTCTGATATAAGGTAGGAAATCTGCCTCCTGCCAGCTATCCGGATCAGCTTCGGTCACCATGCCGGAGAGCTTGCAATAGACATTCGAGTAAGTGGCTATTTCACTAAGCTGGCTGCTCCATGGTTCCCATACGCCATTCGCAATCGGCGGTTTGGCTATATGATCCATTACGCAGCGCAGATGCGGCACCCGTTCCAGCAGCTTCACCACCGGGCCTAATTGGTTTGCAGTCACCAGCAAATCCACACAACTATTCCGATCTGCCAACCATTTAACCGCTTCCATATATGCTGGTTCAAGGATCACATTCGCATCCTCCAGCTCCTGAATCATGAGGCGAACTCCCAGAAACTTGGGATGCTTGCTGAACCGCATATAATGCTCCCGATAAGCAGGATCTGTCAGATCCAGCCAACCCACAACTCCAACGACTCGCTCCGACTGATCGCTGAGGGAAAGGATATATTCTGTTTCAGCGAGTGTTGGCGCTGCTTGAACGACGATACTCCCGTCTATTCCATGCTTCTCCAAATGGGGTAGCAAATGCTCCGGCAGGTAATCCCGATATAACAGCGGCAACTCAGGTGTGATCCAGCCGTAGTCTCCCCGTTCAATCCTCCAGAAGTGCTGATGGGAATCAATGCGCATGTTAGCTTAGCCTCCTTGTTTTTGCTATCCTGCAATGAGTCTCTATGTACTTTATATTAGCAGCAATAATAAATATTAAAATAACTTATTTATGCAGGATTGTACTCTTTTTTGATATTTGTTATGCTATTTTCAAGAAAACAACGAAAGGATTACAGTAATGGAGCCCATTCGTAAGCAGTTTCATTCCGATGCGACCTTTCCTTTTGACATCGTATACAAAGACACCAAACAATCCATCGACGAGCTCCCGCATCATCTTCATGAGTGGTGCGAGCTGATTTATGTTTACAGCGGCACGGGTAATTTTTTTATTGATCAGACTCTTTATGATATGCACGCCGGAGATCTGTTCATCATCCCTGAAGATACAATCCATCGGGCCTTTCCGGATGCAGCCAATCCGGTCACCTCAACGGCGATTTTCTTTAATCCAGTATTCGTAAGACCGTCTTTAATCGGCGATCCTTTCTCATACCTGCACGCCTTTGAGCAGAGCAAGAAGCGCAAAAGCTATAAGTTCGCCTGCCCTCCTTCCTTTCAGACGCAATTGGAACAGCATCTGGAGCAAATCTGTGAGGAAATGCTTACGAAACGCAGCAGCTACCGGCAAGCCATTGTGCTGCATCTCCAGTATATTTTGTTTGGACTGATCAGGGAAACGGAACCAGAGCATCAGCCGGAGCTGACTGGCTCCCATTACGGTCCTTTATGGATGCAGGAAACATTGCGGGATATTGATATGCGCTTGTTCGAGGATATTGGTCTGGCGGTGCTGGCGAAACAGGCGGCAGTAAGCGCGGCACATTTCAGCCGTGTCTTTAAGCAGCTAACAGGCATGAATGTGACCCACTATATCACGACCAAACGAATTATTCATGCCAAAGAGCTGCTCCGTGTAAGCGATAGCAGCGTAAGCAGCATTGCCATGTGCTGCGGCTTTGAGAGTCTGCCGCATTTCTACCGTGTGTTCAAGAAGATTACCGGAGCAACACCTACGGAGTATAAAAAGCAGCAGGAGTAAGGGTGGGTGAACAGCAAATGGGCTAGCTTGGATTATCCAAGCTAGCCCCAAGCGATGACGAATTCGAGCGAACGATCAACGAACAAACCTACAGAGCCTGAATAGTTGCAGATCAAATCTGGCGGACTATAGAGCCTTTATTTCACATTTGAGGGGGTATGGGAACAGGAAGTGGACTCAGACGACGCTATTGAAACAAACAAGGCTTCTTTTAGGAAGAAATAGGGGCAATAACGTCCCTGGTGTCCGTCAAACTCCCAAATCGCCTGATTTTGAACAAATAGGAGCTTCTGAGTCCGGTTCACTGGGTAAACCTCTGATTTTGAGTGAAGCTCAGTCCTGACTGGAGAAAGTGCTACTAAGTCAAATCCAGCTTGATAACGGCACTCGATCGGTTAGGCGTTCTATTAGAATACCTTTTGGAAGTCGGCTTCATCCTCCGCCGCAAAGATGGCGAATTGTTTGGTCAACAGATTGGCTTCCAGCTTCGCTTCGTTGCCTTCATTTTTCCAAGTAATGATCAGCTCATGGGTATTGATCTGCTCAACCGTAATATCCCCATTAAAGGCCGGGCAGCTGTTTCTGAATTTCAATAATTGGAACAGGCGCTGCACAACCGGACGTTCGACCTCGGCCTCAATTTCATCCCGCGTATAATAATGGCGGTTGATGTTCCGTCCCTCTTTTGAACTCTCCAACAGCTCAATATCATTCTCACCCGCCAACAGGCCCACATAATAAATCTGCGGAATTCCCGGTGCAAAGCATTGAATTGCCCGCGCCAACAGGTAAGCTTGATCGTCATTGCCCAGTGCAGAATAATACGTGCAGTTAATTTGATAGATATCGAGATTGTTGTAAGCTTCTGTGCTGTATATCTTCTTCACGTTTGCTCCCTGGTTATATAAGCTTTCCCTTGTCATTTCAGCTTCTTCGTCGGATAACAGATCCTTGACATCGACCACACCAATACCATCATGGGTATCCAGCGTAGTGAACTGCTGTCTTGGACAGATCTCCAGCCAATGTACCAGCCGGTGCACTTGTCCACTATACAAAGCATGTAAGACAAGCATAGGTAATGCAAAATCATAGACATAATAATTTTGGTCGGCAATTTTTAGCTGGATACTATAATGTTCATGAATTTCCGGTAGAACCGTTACGCCATAAGGCGCAACAACCTCTGCGGAATATTTCAGCATGTCCCAGATCTCCGGTTCCACGAAGAAGCAATTGGTGCCGATCTTTTTGTTGGCGTAGGCAAAAGCATCCAGTCGGATAATCGAGGCTCCTTTGTCCGCAAGAAAGGTCAGATTGTCTTTGACAAATTTCTTTGTCGTGTCTGTGGTTACATCAAGATCAATTTGCTGCTCATCGAAGGTACACCAGACCTTTTCACTAGTGCCATCTTTAAAAGTAAGCTCGGCATAAGGGGCACGCGGTTTGCGTTTATAGATCAGATCCACATCCTCCTGCGTCGGTTCGCCGCCAGGCCAGAAATCTTTATATCGGATGAATAAATCTGCATAGGGGGAAGCATCCTTCCGCTCAAGAAAATCCTGCACATACGGAGACTGCCGGGAAATGTGATTGATCATGAAATCATACATCATATAGAACTTCTGGCTCATCGCTTCCACTTTCGCCCAGTCGCCAAAAGCAGGTTCTACTTTGGTATAATCCATCGGCGCAAATCCCCGATCACCTGAAGAAGGATAAAAAGGCAATAGATGAACCCCACCGACTACACCCTGCAAATGCTTGTCCAGCACTTCATTTAATTCTTGTAGGTTTGCGCCCAGGCTGTCTGCATAGGTGATCAGCATGGCTTCATTCTTGATCTGCATGTTGAAGTTCCTCTCTAAGTGAACTATTCATTTATTTTATGTCAAACGTTTTCATACGAATCATATCATATATAAAAGGATATATTCATCAAATAATTTTGTTATTACACATTTTTATGGTAACGTTATTATATTAGGATTGAAGATAATGTACAGCTTAAATGAAACGAGGATGAGGGTATGGCTAGTATTAAGGATGTGGCCAAAGAGGCAGGAGTTTCTGTGACTACCGTGTCCAGAGTAATGAATAACCGGGGATATCTCAGTAAAGAGGTCCGCAAAAAAGTAGAGAAAGCCATTGAGGTGCTTGATTATCATCCCAATCAAATTGCGAGAGCGTTGCAGAAGAATCAATCCTTCTTCATTGGGATCATAGTGCCTGATTCCAACCATCCTTTCTTTTCCGATCTGATCAAATATGTAGAAATAAGCGCCAATGAACAGAACTATAAGCTGTTGATCTGCAATTCTCTGGAGGACCCTCAGAAGGAAGCCCATTATATTAGCATGTTGCGCCAGAATCAAGTCGATGGTATCATCATGTGCAGCCATACGATGAATATTGAAAGCTATCAGAAGGTTGACTTGCCGATCGTTTCCTTTGACCGCTTCATTGCTGCCCATATTCCGTGTGTGGGTTCAGATAATTACCGCGGAGGCGAGCTTGCTACAGAGCACCTTATACAGCTTGGCTGTAAACGATTGCTGCATATCTCTGGTCCACTGGATTTGGATGTTCTGTCCAATCGGCGGCGGGATGCTTTTGTTATTACCTGTATGAAACATGGTCTAGATTACGATATAATCGAGGGTGCTCATAATAAGCTGACCTTTGATTATTTCTGGTCCTTTATCACGGAGAACCTCTCTCCGGATAAACTTCGTACCTATGACGGTATCTTTTGCAGTAATGATATCGCCGCTTATGCCTTATTTATTTATGCCGAGCAGCAGGGGATTCGGGTGCCAGAGCAGCTGAGGATTATCGGTTATGACTATCATAGCTTTACACGTATGCTGCAAAATCCGAAATTAACGACCATCATGCAGCCTAGTGAGCGAATCGGAAAGACGTTAACCAACACATTGATTCAAATGATTGAGCACAAGAGCGGAGAGCTGATTAACAACATCACGGTGGATGTAACGCTGATACAAGGGGATACCACTTGATTTGAGTTTGGAAGATCACGCTGACGAAAGCGTTGAAGAAGGAGAAATCACAAGTGGGACAAATTGTTGTATTATATGGGCCCTCTGCATCCGGCAAAACACAGATTCAACAACAACTGACCAGTCCGCAGCTCCCCAAAATTATTACAGCAACGACCAGGGAGCCAAGAGCAGGTGAAGTTGATGGGGTTCATTATTGGTTTCTGGACAACCAGCAGTTTCTGGACAAAATGGAGCAGAATGCGCTAGTCGAATGGACAAATTATAACGGACATTATTACGGAACGCTGCGTTCGAGCATTGAGGAGGTCATCTCCGGGCCGTACAATGCCAACATTATCTTGGATCTTTCTGGCGTGCTGGCGCTGCAAAAATATTATGCGCAGCATATTACTGCCATTTATATTGGAGCTGATCTTTCCAGCTTAAGCCGCCGGCTTGCGGAGAGAGGCAGTGACCTCGCTGAAGTCGCTGCCAGACTCCAAAAAGCGGAGGAAGAAGAGCTGAACAGCCGTTATATGGAGACTGCCAATGCAGTTGTTTGGAACAACGACGGGACTGATTTTGCCGAGACGTTAAGTCAGGTGAAGAAGGTTATTGCTGAGTTTGAGGGGTGAGCACTAACATGGAAAATGTATCCAATACAGATAAATTGGAATCAATCAAATCCTTCCAATCGACAATCCGTAAATCCGAAAAGGCCTTGGCTCAGATGACTGAGAAAGGCGCAAATACTACCTTATTAATGAAACGACTCAAAGCTCTTAACATCGGCTTAGCCATGCTAGAGAACGTTTGGAATCAAAGACCCCATCATTACTCCCAGGAAGAACTAGCCGAAGCCCATAATGTTCTTATTAGTTTATTCCCATCAATGGAGAACATTTATGCTAAGTCAAAGGCTGGTAGTCCTCAAAGAACGCTTTTAGAAAGAAGAATTAAAGCATTGGAATTAGCTGTTCAATCTACCTTTGCACCATAGGAGCGTAAAAAAAGGACCGCTTGTTCTCTGTCCATTCGTGCACCTTTTATATCTTTAATATCCAGCGATTTCAAATCAACTCCATCCAGATTGGCACCTCTTAGATCAGCACCCTGCAGTTTGGCTCTGCTGAAAATTACCCCCGTCAGGTCACAGTCCCTTAAGTCAGCCTTCGCCAAATCAGAGTCCGTAAAATCAGCTTCATAGAATCGAATCCCTCGCAAATCCTGTTTGCCCAATTTGGTATGCCTCAGATTCGTATAAGACCAGTCACCATCACTCAGCGTAATTCCATCCATTTGCGCCCCGGAGAAGTCCGATCCAGTCATTTTACAAGAGATAAATTTGGAGACGAAGAGATTAGCACCACTAAATTTACAGTTCTCAAAAGCTGATTCCGTGTGAATAGAGGCATTTAACGAAGCACCTTTAAAGTCACATTCAATAAATCGGCAATTGCTTGTATCTATTTCTTCCATTGAAGTACTCATAAATGTGCAATTCTTGAATATACAGTGTAAAATTTCTCCATAGCGCAAATCCTGCCCATCAAAATGTATGTCTACAAATTCCTTATCCTTGTGTTGATACATAGTTTCCTCCGACATAAGTAATATTTCTCCCAACGCTTTCCCCAAAATATTTACCGGTGTAACTCATTCCTCCGAACAATGTGGCTATTCTTCAAATTTAATTGTATCACATGGATGTCAATACTAATTACCAAAAAAATGTTAATTAAATTGATTTGAAATATTAATTAATTTCACAAAAACGTTAATTGGATAAATTTTCAAATTATTCGCCCTTCATTAGCAAGACTCGCAACCGATAAAGATAAGTAACCTTCTTTAGGGAACAGTGGAATATGAAAATAGGAGAGATTAGACATCATGGGGAAAAATGCAGGGTTATTTCACAGAATCAGAAATATTTCTTTACGGGTAAAGCTCCCAGCTTTAATCAGCTTACTGGTAGCTGTGGTTCTTCTCGCGACATCCATTACAACTTACATGTTCTCATCCGATTTATTACTGAGAAAGAGTAAAGATGAAATCAATGCAAATGCTGACCGCATAGCTGAAGGTCTTTACACTGCGATACAGTTGCAAGAACAGACAGCTTATTTGATTTCAGTTCATAATACATTCCAACAATTGTTACAATTACGAGCACAAGGCACAATGTCTGACCCAGACTTTTTATCGTCTAGCAATCCTTATTTCAACAAATCGAATGAACTTCTCCTCAAAAGCTTAGAAGGAACAAGAGGAAATGAGTCTATGTTGGTGCTGGATGCCAAAGGAACGATTATTGCAGGAACAAAGACTGAGAATATCGGTTTATCCCGATCAGATCGCGAATACTTTACAGAAGCCATGAAAGGGAAATCATTTATCAGTGATGCTATTGTATCTAAAAGTAGCGATGTATTATTGCTGGCTTTCTCTCAACCCATCATAGATAAAGAGGGAAAGGTACTAGGAGTATTTACCATGACAGTAAATAGCGCTTTTTTTGTAGATAAATTAAGTGAAATCAAAATTAATGGTCAAGGGAAGATTGAGATACTGAGTCGTGGTGGAATTATACTATATAACAGTACTGATCCATCCAGAAATGGACAAAGCCTCGGAGACAGTCCGGAAATTATAGCATTCCTAGCCGATAGAGCACTCGGGGAGATTAAAATACAAACAACTGATATAGGTAATGACTATCTTCGAATCAACAAAATTCCAAATGCCGACCTGATAATTTCAGTTATTGATTCATACGATGATATCAACCGTCCTATTCAGGATATGTTTGCGAAGATGTTAATGGTTACTCTTGTAGCTATTATTGTGGCGATAGGCTTTGGATTACTGCTATCCCGTTATATTACAAATCCGATTCTGAGCTTAACTAAGCTGTTCAAACAATTAGCTCAAGGCGATTTAACCGTTACAGCTAGTGGGAAGTATGATAGTGAGTTCAAAGATTTAGCCGACAGCTTTAATGGAATGGTGGCCCAAACTAGAGATTTAATTATCAATATGAACAAATCTATTGCGGTACTCAATGCCAGCACGAATGAGCTTGAGGAGTCTTCTAAGCAGACTGCTCAATCTATCAACGAAACTTCTGTTACCTCAATGGAAATTGCCAAGGCTATGGAATCACAATCCAATGATACAGAGCAAATAGTAGATAAGTTCTATGGATTTGGCGAGAAATTTGTTGCGATGAACGACAATTCCCAATTGGTTAGGGAACGAGCGGAGGAAATTGTCGAGGTATTCCATACAAGCAATCAAGTCGTTGAGGACCTTATTCAAATTAATGATAAGAATGAACAGGAAGTTCACAAAATCTCGGAAATCACACTCAAACTTCATGAAAGCTCTAACAACATCAGCACGATTACAGGAGCAATCAGTGAAATTGCAAACCAAACTAATTTGCTTGCCCTTAATGCTTCTATCGAGGCGGCGAGAGCGGGGGAATATGGTAGAGGGTTTGCTGTTGTTGCTTCTGAAATTCGGAAGCTTGCTGAGCAAAGTTCGAAGCAATCGAATGAGATCAACTTCATTATCCAACAGAATCTTTCGTTTGTAGCTGAGAATAACCAAAGTGTGACGGAAATCCACAACATCTCCATTCAGCAGAATGAGCTTGTGGGTCAAACCCAAGCTGCATTCAGAATCATTCTGGAAAAAATTACAGAAATTACGGATCAAATTAAAGCGATGGCAAACGAGGTCGCCCATATGGAGAAAGATAAAAATGAGGTTCTGGAGTCGGCACAAAGCCTTTCGGCTTCAGGAGAAGAAGTATCTGCATCAATTGAGGAAGTCACCGCTACGATGATGGAGCAATCCGCTACCGTTCAGCAACTGGCTGATATGGTTGAAACGATTGATCATCTGACGAGAGAGCTTGGAGAAGCGGCAGCTAAATTCAAAGTGGAATAACGTATACACCAAGAGGCCATTACTCCTGTACAAAGGAGAATGGCCTCTTTTCTGTATAAAAAATGTTACTCTATCCATTCCACCGAACCTTTCCGCATACGCTCCGCAACAGCTAACGCATGTGACCGCATATTAAACCGCTCTAACATGTCGATATACGCCTGATAATTCTTCTGGTTATACGGATCTTTCGCGCAGAGCAACTCATAATACTCGATGCTTCGATAATAATCGCCCTGTGCGGCGAAATAATCAGCTAAGCGGTTGAGAATCTGCAAATACTTCAGACGAATGCGCTCACGTTCAACTTCAATAAAAGGCTCATACCTGTATTCCTCCAGTAAATCGCCTTTATAACACTGCTCTGCACGAATAAGCTCCTGAATCCCATCTTGATTTAACTCACTTTCACGACATAATTCCAAAAAGGTAATGAAATCAAGATTCATCCGAGGGATATGAAGATAATAAAGACCTTCGGTATGCCCTATATAATTGGAATTACGCCCCGATTCGCGACCCGGTTCAAGCGTACTCCTTAACACAGATAAGGCTACATATAATTGATTCTGCGCTGCCTCAAGCGCTTGATCCTTGAAGAGTTCCTCAATCAGCAGATCCTGGGGGATTCTCATGCTATGATTCACGAGCAGAAAGAGCAGCAACCTCAAGCTTGCTTTCCGTTTGATCAGAATCGGCTGCTGATTAAATATAATCTTGAGCGGACCGAGCGCCTCGATACTAAGCAGGGGTAAGACATCCGGCTCAACAATCGAAATCTTCCGCTGTAGTTGTTCTTGCTTGTAGCGCTCCATTATCCAGGGATAATGATTCTGTTGGCACAGCTCGGTCATTTCAAGCCATTTAAGCTGCGCGGCTTCCGAAGCCTGCTTATGCAGCAACAGCTCGTACTGAGCGGCTACAACTTGTGTTAAATGAAACTTATAGGATTTTGAAGCTAGATAAGCCTTTTCCAGACTATGAGCTGCAGTCTCCCACTGTCCGCCCCGCATATAAGCCCTTGCCAAATGCAGGTTGGCAAAGCCGATATCATAGACAAAACCAAACTCTTCAGCTATTGCCACCGCTTTTTGCGCCCAATGAATCGCTGCCGCGGATTCATTATTCAGACTATAAAATTTACTCTTACCACAATAAAGAAACAAATTCAGCGTATCATCATTGCGTGACCCGCCTTCGAAAGCTTTATCCAGATATTCGACAGCCTGCGAAGCACCTTCCTCGATCAGAACATCGGCCATCCCACTCAAGGCGTAGAGGTGGAAATGCTCCGTACCTGCCGACTCTGCCAGAAATAAGCAGCGCTGAGCACAAGCTTTGGCCTCCGCAATCCGGTTCATATTCAGTAGAACATCCGCTAGAATATTTAAGTTCAACATGATCATATGCCGGTCTTGCACCTGCTCAAAGATAAGTAGCGCTGCCTCGAACAATTGCTGGGCTCGTTCCAAATCACCAAGCAGCATATAGATGCCTGCTAATTGCTGCTGCACCATCGCTACCCATATATATTGCTGCTTGCTCTCCAGATTGGCCAAACTTTGCTCCAATGGCTGAACCAGATTTTGCAGGATAGAAAGTGGGATACAGCGATACAGAAAGATGGAAGAAGCAATCGATTGGTAGGCAAAAAATTCCTCCAGCCAATTTTCAATTAAGACAATAAACTGCTGTGGCTGGTAGCGAATTTCCAGACTTTTCATCAATCGTCCAGCATTCACAAAATCTCGGCCTAAGATCGCATGGGCAAAGGCATGAAAAAACTGAAAGTTCTGCTCATAAATCACACTAAGTTTACGATGATCCTGATCTCTCTCGCTGCGGCTGGTTTCTTTGCGATACTGTTCGAATAGAAAAGAACGGAATAATTTATGGTATCTAAATAGACCTTCCTTGTTCTTATAGATAAACATGAAACGTTTGGTCAGATATTCTGGAACGTCCTGCTTGAAGGATTTCAAATACTGCTCAATAACTACGTTATCCAGCTCTCTCAAGATACTTGTCTTCAGCAGAAATCGCTTGATTTCCGGCTGCTGCAGATCCAATACTTCACTCGCCAGATAATCATAAAGATGCGGAATCACCGGAAATCGACTCCACATACGTACACGGTCCTCTTTATCTCTCTCTTGAATCGCATCGCGAATAAGCTCCAGGCTAGCCGGCCAGCCTTCTGTCTTATGGTAAATAAGCTCGACTTCGTAGTCCTCTAACGGGGCAGCGTTCATACCCAGAAAGAAATCAGCGATTTCACTCTGCGTAAAGGCAAGCTCCAGATTCGTAATTGCCGCATAATTACGGCGTACTTTATAAGCTGCATAAGGCAAAGATAGAAGACTCTGCCCGATGAATATGAAGGTTATGTTCGGAGAGGTTTCACGCAGCAAACTTTCTATAATATCGAGAATATCTTTAATAGGCTGGATAACTTGTACATCATCAAACACTATGTGTAGCCTACCCGACCAATTATTTAACCTGACAATAATTCCTGACAATTCCTCTTGATTCGTTTCCGGTAGAACCGGTTTGGACTCTGGAAGATTCATATGTTTACAGAGGGCCGCCTGCAAATGTGTGATAAAAGTATGGGCAAAACGGTCGCTTTCACGCAACTGAACCCAAATGGCAGGTAAACTCCGCTCCAAAATGTAACTGGAGATCAAGGTTGTTTTGCCATAACCAGGTTCACTGACGACCGTCATCAGCTTCACCTGCCGATGCTTATCCAGATGTTCATAAAGACGATTTCGGGGCAAATAAAAGGAATGAATATCCAAGCGTCACTCACCTCACTGTTCTTGCCTAATTCGACATAGCCCCACCAAAAACCTTTGCAGGACCGTCGAGGGATAGGGATCATATGCGAGGACTGAATTTGCTAAGACATCCATTCGCTTCTGGACTAGATTATACGAATTGGGGATGCAATTTCCTTACAGCCTTAAAGGCATCGTCTGCAACGTTCAAGGTATAGAGAATGTCTTCATCCGTTAAAGCGGCATTAATAAAGTGGTTATGGTGATTCGTGAAGAAGACACCACGCTGCACACAGGCCGCAATCCATTCCTGATGTATGATCTGGCTCTCATCATCGGTGATTCTCATATACCACATCGGTAGCTCTCCGCTGATGTTCAGATTAAAGCTATGCGTTCTAGCTACATCAACCAAACCTTCCGTCAGCTTTTTGCCAATTTCATATAAGCGCTTGGGCGCATCGATTTCTTTCAATTTCTTCAGCGTAGCGATTCCAGCGGCGAACGGGACGGCCGAGAACCA
This sequence comes from Paenibacillus monticola, assembly GCF_009664975.1. Classification (GTDB taxonomy): domain Bacteria; phylum Bacillota; class Bacilli; order Paenibacillales; family Paenibacillaceae; genus Paenibacillus_AQ; species Paenibacillus_AQ monticola. The sequence continues at coordinate 59,184 of NZ_WJXB01000014.1, read as the reverse complement.
ATAGCTGCCGGTATAGAACACTGATGACGCGGCACTTTTTAGAGCATCGATCCCGCAGAGAGCCGAAACATTATAGCCATTAGCGAGCGCTTTGCAGAAACAGATCAAATCGGCCTTGAAGCCATAATAATGGTCAGAGCCCGCCAGATCCAGCCGGAAACCGCATCGTACATCATCAATTACCAAGACAATGCCATGTTTCGTACAGAGCGCCCGTACCTTGCTCCAATACTCCGCCTCCGGCAGCTCATTATCCACAAAATTGCCCTGGAAATAGGGACTTGCCATGAAGCAGGCAATTTGCCCGGGATGACGGCTGACCAGCTCTTCAAGCTGTTGATAGTTATTCCAATCGACATATAAATTGTTCGAAATATCGGCCTCAGCGATACCGGGATTTCCAGGCAGCTTCGTCCAGGCAGCAACACCGTGATAACCCTTATTCACAAAAACCGCTTTGGTTCGACCGGTTGCGGCACGAGCAATCATCAAGGCAAAGCTCGTCACATCCCCACCATTTTTAGCGAAAAAAGCCCAGTCCGCACTGTCCACGGTGTCGACAAGCTGCTCCGCGAATTCGACCATTGTTGCTGAAGGCAGTGTTACACAGTCACTCAATTTAGCTTGTTCTCTGGCTGCATGATCGATATCTTCATCGCGATAGCCCAGAATGTTGGGTCCGTATGCACACATATAATCAATAAAGCGATTGCCGTCAACGTCCCAGAGATGGGCTCCTTCCGCATGGCTGGAGAAGAACGGAAAGGCACTCGGCGGAACCATACTGCCCTCGACGGGACCCAGATGTCCGTATACACCTGCGGGAATCACTTTCATTGCCCTTTCAAAGAGCTTTCTGCTATTGGCGTACGTGTAGGTTTCCATATCTTCTCTCCTCTTTTCATTCATCCGGGGGATTTATACAAATGCAGGTACTTTAGCCAAAATATCATTCATGTGCTGGATCATCGGCAACATGCCTTTTAATAGCAGATTCTCTTTGACGATCAGCTCATGTACATTCACCTTCTCACTTAATACGTCATTGGCCGCTTGAATTGTATCGAAGATCATATATGCGCGTGGGGTTAACGAAGTGCTAGTCATCGCTTTCAGCACCCCATTCTTACAGAGCAGGAAGACCTGTTGTCCACTCTCCTGAATCGAAATGGAGATCACACCATCCGGGATTCTCTGCGCAATCTTTTGTCCGACCGTATCATAATTCCCGATGCATGCGACAGCAAAAGCCGCTGTATTGAGCAGCAATTGGGTATGAATATCAAAATATTCTGGCTCCATCAGCCGTTCATCACTGGGCTTCAAATAGTATTCCAGCCTTTTCGTAAGTGCAGTAAACTCTTTAGTGAGGAAGCTGAGTCTGGTGAAGCCCTGTAAAGGGATCGGAGTTGCCTTGCCGTCAATCATTCGATTGAAATGTTCGGTGGAGCGGAAATACAGCTTGATCGGACGAACTCCGGCTGTTTCACTCATCTTGCAGGTTCCCTCCGCAAACAGTAGATACGCCGACGGCCCACCCTGGATTACAAATTGGATGGAAAGCTGTTTGCCACGAATAAGAAACATGGATTGCGGATCTAAGCGGCATAATTCCTCAAGGTTTCTTAGAACCGCATAGAGATTGATTGCTGCTTTGGTGTAGCTGACCGACACATAGATTCCTCCCTTTTCAACCCAACATTTTATAACGAGGTATCAAGATAACCCCATTCCGGAACCTGTGTGAACACGCGGGTCTTGATGACCAAGAAGAGCAGTCCCGCTCCGAACCATATCCCTCCCACAAGGAACGCTTGATGGCTCAGGTTAGCGAGCAGCCAGGCGTTGCAGAGTATTCCGCAAAGGGGCAGCAGCAGATTCAGCAGCGTGGCCTTCGGTGAACGAAGCTTGTTTTTGAAATAGTAATGAACAATAACGGATAAATTCACAAAAGCAAAGGCCACAAAAGCGCCAAGGTTAACCAGCGAAGCCAGTGTGACTAAATCAAACAGCATCGAAGCAGCAACGGTCAACACGCCGATGAATACAATCCCACCTACAGGGGTCGCATATCGTGGATGCATATAACAGAATAGCTTCTGCGGGAAGACACGATCTCTACCCATCACAAACAATAGACGCGATATTCCGGCTTGCTGCGAGACGATAAGTGTAAAGATAGAAGCTGCAGTAACTACCAGAAACAGGGTCTGAAAGACCGACCCACCCAGAAATCCAACAAGCTCTAGCGCCGCCGTCTCCGAAGTGGTAAAAGCATGGCCTTGGTACGCAAGCCCGCCTAAATAAGCAATCAATATAAACACAATACCGTTCAGCAGCGTCACGATGATCAGCGTTCGAGGGATGGTCTTCTCCGGCTTCACCGATTCTTCAGCAATGGTAGTCACTGCATCAAAGCCGAGAAAGGATTGGCAGACCAAAGCTGTACCGGCAATGACGCTGATTAAAGTGAAATCCGAGTTCCAAAAAGGGGTTGCTGAGATTAACGAACCTGCCGATGAATGATTGACAATCTTATAAATACATACGCCGAAAAATACCAGTATCACGGAAAACTGCAGGCCGACCATAATCTGATTGACTTTGATCGCCATTTGCATGCCTCTGATATTAATAAAGGTGCTAAGTGTAATAAATAGAGCAACCCAGACTACAATGGGTATCGCCGGAATCATCTCATGCAGAGCTAAACCCAGAAACAAAACCGATAACATCGGCACAAAAGCATAATCAAGCAACAGCATCCAGCCCACTAAAAATCCGGCGTAGGGGTGAATCGTCTTTTGAACATAACCATAGGCAGAACCTGAGGTCGGGTATACCTTAACCATTTTGCCGTAGCTGTAAGCCGTAATCAGCATGACTAGAAAAGCTAATAAATAAGCGGTAGGCAACATCCCTTTGGAGATTTCGGTGGCAATGCCATACGTCCCAAAGATGGCGATCGGCGCCATCAAAGAAATACCAAAGATGATTTGTTTGCCTTGCGTCATGACTCTAAGCGGAACCCTCACTTCTTCTGCCTTCTCCAAACGGAATCACTCCTCTTCAGCACGATGGTTTAATGGCATTAATTCTAACATGATTATTATAATACAGAGTAAACCTTACTGGAATCTTACCGATTTAGATCTAAACAGGGGAATATAGATAAATTTCCACATATGCCTTACACAAAAAGGTCTAAATGTCACTAGTTGTGTACATATATATAACATGAAATCAGAAGAAATACTCTTCATCAAAAAAGACCAGTAACCCAGTGAGGAACATCCCCAACAGGTACCAGTCTCTTTTTTCCAAATACACTACTACTTCTTTTTCGATTTGGCTTCTGCTTTCTTGATATTCTCAGCCACTCTAAATTGAACGATCCTGCTAATTAATTCAAAGGGAAGCGGCTGGTCTAAAGGAAACTGCACGGACCCTTTTGCTCCCTTATATACCGATAATTCTTCTTTAAAAGCATCGATTCCTCGAGGAGCCGGATAAAATCCGATGTGTTTCTTAAAGGCTGCAAAATGCACCAAATTTCCATGCATAGCGAAAGTGGGCATTTGATAGCTTATCTTTTCTTCCGCATCTGGGGCCGCTTCTTTTATAACGGTTCTTATCATTTTCAGTTTGTCCTGAACCTCAGGAGAGAATTGTGAAATGTATTCATCGATTGATTCAAAGGTTATTTTGTTGTCTTCCATGAGTCCTCCTTTCGATGTTCTGCATCCTATCATAGTTTATTCGAGCTCCATGATGAAAAATCCTACCTGCTATTTGCCCGATAAATAATCCGCTATTTTCTGGATATCTATAGTAATTTCTGATTGTTTGGCGCCTTGTAAATAACTGAAATACGAAAAGGTTAACAGGTCACCCTTTACTGATAGTAAATGAAGAATTGGTATTCGTATCCAGAATCGCTGCTTGGCAGCTTATTATCTCAGCTCGGTCATCCTACGTTACCTCAACGCTCGCAGAGCGGAACTTCCTCCAGCGCGCGGGACGAGGAATGCACACGGAACGTCTTAAACTCAAATCCGTTCAGGCTGACTTCATGGCGAATGCCGAGCGCCGGGAGGCTGACCATAGTTGTGCCGCCGTTGCCAGTCGGCTCGAACAGGCGCAGGATGTAACCGCCGTCCTCTTCCTCCTTCTTGAAGGCGCTAAGCTGAATACTGTCATCCTCCAGAATTACACATGGGCCAGGCTGCTCGCCTTCCCCTGAGGGGAAGAAGGACAAGGCATAAGGCCGCTCATTATGAATAAGCGCTTCGCGGTCCACCCGCGTTCTTCGCTCTGCCAGCCTGCCCGCGTTCAGCCAGAAGGTATAGCTTCGCTCTCCTTGGTCCATGCGTGGCAGGAAGCGGTCCTGGGCCATAATCGGACGATCGCTAATCGGATGCGCGCAATATCCGGCGCTCCGCAAAAGTGATAAGCGCACCTCACCAGCGTGGAAATCCCCACCGTAGATCCCGTTATTGATGCAAGTGATCGCGAGATGCTGTGCAGCATCCTCCACCGAAATCCATTTCTGCGCCACCGTCTCCTGGCCTTCCCGGTTCAGCGGGTTCACGCCGAAGGCGGTTTGGCCCATGTAATCACCCTGCTCCAGAACAGTAGGGATGGACAACTTGAGCAGCTTATCCTTCTCATTCCAGTACACACGCAGTTCTATCTCAATCTCCGTCCCCTGCTTGGGCAGCTTATAGACCTGGCATATACTGGAGCTGCCATACTTCAGGACCGCTTCGATCACAGTGCGGACCTCGCCGTCCTCGATCACCCGCACAGCCGCAAGCGGATGCTTAACGCCGGAGAACACAGCGCTTTCTTCAGCATTCATCAGTGTGAACCTGCCTTCGACTTCATCGAAAGCCGTAACGTCCATTCGCCATGGATCTTCGTTATCCTTCAGCACAAGCGGTGCAAAGGCATTCGGACGCAGGCAACTAGTCCCGCCCACAGTGTACTCGTCCATAAGTCCGGTCTGAGCGTTAATGACCACCAACAGCTCTGCGGTCTCAAACCGGAAGCAGCCGTTCTGCTCCGTAAGCAGAGGCAGCGGTTTAGCGGGCAGCATTTCAATCCGGCAATCGAAGCGGTTCATGGAGGAGGGGGCCAGCTCAGCTGTAAAGGCCACTCTTTTTCTCCAATCCAGCGGGATATTGCTGCGCTCCTTCTCTGACTGGCAGGCGAGGCGTTCTTCACCTTGATAGACCACAGGCATAGAGAACCCTTCATTCCAGTTCTGATCCTCCAGCATGAATTCGCATTCAAAAATACCCTGCACCGCAAATGGATGCGGATTATAGATCAGGACCGGGTATTCTTTCAGCGCGGCCTTTGCTTGCCCTGTGGACAGAGCAAAGAAGGCTCTGGCCTTCAGCCGTGCGAGGATTTCAAGCCCATGGTCGATCTGGCGAAGCGAAGCTTCTTCGGCATTTTGCACCGAGGACCCCGGCAGGATATCGTGAAATTGGGCGGTCAGCAGATCACGCAGAGCTTCATGCAGATCACGGGCAGGATATACCAGAAGACCGTGAAGGGCAGCGGTGGAGAGCATTTTTTCCGTCAAAAATAATTCATTCTCCAGCTGGCGGTGCTTCTGTTTGATGCGGATCATGGAAGTATAGCAGCCGACAAACCGGGGGTTCAAGTCTCCCGCATAGGAGGGTAATTCCTTTGTCCGTATCTCTGCAAAATAAGCTTCCACTGTGGAATGCACGATCTCCATATCCTGCCGCTCCTGCATCAGCTCCTTGATCTGCGTAAGATCGATCCGCGAAGGGCCTCCGCCGTGATTGCCCACGCCCCACAGCAGTAGACCCGTTTCTTCATCCGGATGATCTGTCAGCCACTGCTCGATCTTCCCACGGGTTTTGCCCATGAGCGTGTTATATCCGCCCTCAATTTTGTGCGCCATCACTTTGCTACCATTGTAGCCTTCCCACTGGAACACCCCCGCAGGCAAGCCCTCCATCTCGTCAGGACGCATAAAAATATAGGAATCATACCCCGCCTGTTGGAGAATCTGCACTAGCCCTCGGGTATGGCCGAAGGAATCGAAATTGATCGCCGTCGTTGGTTCCACCCCGAACTTCTCGCGGAAATAGGCCTTGCCCAACAGAATCTGGCGGACAAAAGACTCGCCGGATATCATATTGCAATCGGGCTGTAAATACCAGCCGCCCATGATCCTCCATTTACCTTCCTGAACGAGCCGCTGGATGCGCTTAAACAACGCAGGCTCATATTCTTCGATCCACTGATAGAGAATAACCTCATTATGATTAAAAATGTAACCCTCATACTCCTCGCAAAATTCTGCCGCCGCGCGGAAGGTCGATACCGCTGCCGCCGCCCCTTCCTCCCATTCCCACTGCCATACCGGGTCCAGATGGGCGTTGCTGAGCAAATGCAGTTTTTTCATGTATTGTGGCCTCCTCTTACCTATAGGAATCGTGACTCTTCTTCCTATATTGTGAGGCAGGACATCAGCGGAGTACATTTCTAATTCACGCGTTTATTTGTCCGATTATGATATAATGAGCAGAATCAAACGAAAAGACGCGCGGAAGGGAAGAGCCACGAGAAGATGGAAATCAATGAATGGAAAACCATTCTGCCTCCCGTATTCAATACATTATGCCATGAAGTCCGTATTCAGGATGCTGTCATTGAATGGGTCGATATCATTTTTGAACAAATCGGCACGGCTAGCAAATGCCCGCCCCATGCCCATACCTGGTTTGAGTTCAACTATGTGCTGGCCGGACAGATGGAGACGCGGTTTAGCGGGGATTCCATCACAGTGCAGGAGGGGGAATTCTTTCTCATTCCTCCGGGTATGGTGCATTCCCATGTCTATACCCGCGGCAATCCGCATGAGGGCATGTGCTTCCGCTGGCGGCTAGCCTGCGCGGAACTGGAGGATGAGAAGGCGGAAGATTCATTGTATGCCCGGCTGCACCGGCTGCATAACTGGCGGCCCGGATCGTACCGGGATGAAGATGGCTTCGGAAGATTGCTGATACAGTTCCTGGAAGAGGCAACCGTGAGCCGCTCGGAGCTGGGACTGCAGCTTCTGCTCGTCCGGTTGCTGGACCAACTGAGTCTCCTACAGCAAGACATGGAGGGAGATGCTAAATCCACCCGAATCACACAAGATCCAATCGTCCGCAAAGTAGAAATCTACCTGGAGGACTTTCAGGGCAGCCACTTGAATGTAACCGAGCTGGCGGCTTCGCTGCATATGAGCTACGGGCATTTGTCCCGCCAGTACAAGAAGCTCAGCGACAACACCATCGTCGAACGGATGAACCAGATCCGCCTGGAAAAAGCCCGGGATCTCCTCCTCCTCCCCGGCTCTCTCATCTCCGAGGTGGCAGAGCAGGCCGGATTTGCGGATTTAAGCTATTTCAGCAGGGCCTTCAAGAAACATTATGGACAAGGGCCGCAGAGTTACCGGCGGGAGTATGACGGAAAAGAATAATGAAATAATACAGCAAAGAAAAAAGGCGCTATTCCTAAGTCATTTTACTTCGACTTAAGATAGCGCCTTTTTACTGAATATGCGTGATATTATATTACCTACGAACAAGCGAACGGTACATGAGAAACAGGAAATACGGAGCGCCGATCAGCATAATAATTAGACCTGACGGAATTTCTGTCGGTGCCATGATGGTTCTTCCGATCGTATCGGCAATGACGAGCATCAATCCGCCAAGCAATCCTGACAAAATAATGGAGCGTCTCGTATGATGTCCAATCATCATCCGCACCGCATGTGGCGCCATGAGTCCGAGAAAACCAATCGTCCCTACGCTCGCAACAGCTCCTGCGGCCAGCAAAACGCCGAGAATCATAGCCCAGAGCCGCGTCCCCCGAACCGGTAAGCCAAAACCTGTGGAACTCTCGTCGCCAAAGGCCAACAAATCAAATTTCCGCCCCAAATAATAAGCTAACGGCACCAGTACAAGCAGAAAGATAAATAGGCTATAAAATTGATCCCAGCCCCGTCCATAGGTCGAACCTGTTAACCAAATAAAGGAACTACTGCTCCATAGACTAGCCTTGACGATCATGACCTGTATGCCCGCAGAGAAGATTGCCGATATTGCGATTCCGAGCAGGATAAGCACAGACGGATTTAAAGATTTGCGCCACGCTAGAAAAAATACAAAAGCCGCTGCAACAACCCCACCCGCAATCGCGGCAAACGGAAGTGCAAATATCGTTAACCCTGGCCATGCGACAAGCACGATCATCGCCCCAAACCCGGCTCCCGAGGTCACGCCGATAATGGAGGCGTCTGCCAGCGGATTTCGGACAGCACTTTGAATTAAGACACCGCTGATCGCAAGCGCAATACCGCCTTCAGCCGCAACGAGTGTACGCGGAAGCCGTAAATTCAGCAGAACCGAATACGATTGATCTCCTCCGTGGACAAGGCTGCCCAGCAAGTCAGCAATCGGTATTCTCGTCCCCCCAAGCGACAGGCTCACAAGGATAATAACGATAAGCAGTATGGTCATGAATATCGCAGTTGGAGCAAAACGCATTCTCAGCGCTGCTCCCCCAATACTCATGGAGGACTGCCCAGAGCCTGAACCGGATATATTTTTCATCTTGGTGAGCACCAGCCAAATGAGCCAAGGCGCTCCAATAATCGCCATGACCGCACCAACCGGCATCTCCCCCACATTGCTCCGCACCATACGCGCAAGCGTATCCGCAGCCGTAATGAGCAGGGCTCCCCACAACGCGCTCGCGGGAATGAGCAGACGGTGCTTGCGGATACCGCTAAGCCGGACAAGATGGGGGGCGACCAGACCCACAAAGCCGATCGGTCCAACTACGCTGACCACGACCGCAGCCATTAACACCGATATGCCAAGGCCCACCGCCCGAGTTAAGCCTACACGCTGTCCGAGTGAGCGGGAGGTTGACTCATCAAGCTCAAGCGCATCGAATTGCCGTCCTGCGAACACCGCTACCCCAAGGAGTGCAACGACGAAAGGCCAAGCATACTTAACACCATCCCAGTCAAGCTGAATCAGGGAACCCGCGCCCCATAGGAATAAATTTTGCGTTTCTGTTTTATAGAAAATATGAAGGGCCGATGTAAATGCTCCAAGCACCATAGACACGATCATACCTGATAAAGCCAGTCGCACGGGCGTAGCGGTCTTGCCTCCGCTCAGGAAATAAGCAGCTAGTGCGGCCAGCAAACCTCCTGCTGCGGACAGCAACAATGGGTACTGATGCTGCATAGCCGGGAAAGCAACCATACCAAGGACAACCATAAAGTAAGCCCCGGCATTGATCCCCAGTGTATCTGAGGAAGCTAGCGGGTTCTTCGTTATCGTTTGCAGCAAGGCGCCAGCCGCAGCAAGAGCAGCCCCGGCCAGAATGCCAATAACCGTACGTGGCATCCGGATATCCCACAACAGATTATGCTCCATCACATCTTGGCGGCGGTGAAGTAACCCCTCCAATACGGTAGTTGCCGGGATCTTGGCTTCTCCGAAGCAGAGGCTAAGAATGAATAGAACAAAGAGGACGGCTATGCCGCCCCCAAATATTCCAATTATCCGCCAGGTCATTCCGATTGAGGCTTCTTTGTTGCTCTTGATGTTCATCGAAGTACTCATTTCGTTAATGTTTTTACAACTTCATCAACGATAACTTTGGAGGAGACCGGACCGCCGAACACCCAAGTTGCACTGTCCAATCCGAAGGTACGTTTCTCCTTAACGAAGGTAAGACCATTCCAAACAGAGTTATCCTTTAGCTCTTTCGTGAAAATATTATCATCCTTTTGGACGATATAGAGCAGATTAGTATCTTGAACCGCAGGCAAGGATTCAACTGTCGATGTACTAAATCCGTAAATCTCGAATTTTTCAGGGTTCCAGTCATTCTTCAGGCCAATCCGATCCAACGTTTGTACGGCCAGTGAATTGTTAGTAAAAAGACGCATCGTCGCAGCATTCTGATAACTGTATGCTTGCGTCAGTACATAATTCAAGCCTTCCTTGCCTGCTGCGGCCAGCTTCACTTTCGCATCCGCATAATGCGTATCCAAATCAGCGAGGACCTTGTCGCCTTCTGCTGTTTTGCCAACAGCAGCTGCAATTGTTTTGAACATTTCTTCCATCTGCGTGTATTGATCCCCTTGCCCTTCAAGCGGATACAGACTAAAAATCAGCGTTGGCGCAATACCCTTCAATTGTTCATAAATCGCTTCGTGGCTATCGGTATTAGCAATAATCAGATCTGGCTTTAAAGCAGCAATCGTCTCCAGATTCGGTTCGTCGCGAGCACCGACATCAGTCACGCCTGCATCGAGTGGTGCTTCAGAAGTCACATACAGCTTATAGTTTTCGTTATCGGCATTGCCCACCGGCTGTACACCGAGTGCAATAACATCTTCCGTAAAGGTCCACTCCAGTACCACAACCTTTAGCGCTGGCTTATCTAACTTCAACTCGCCTTTAGCATCCTTTAGTATAATAGGACCGCTTGCAGCTTCAGTGCCTGCATTTGTAGCCGTTGCATTTGCAGCAGCAGTTGCGTTGCTAGTTGCTTCTCCGTTAGCGGCCGAATTATTCGTGTTGTTAGATCCACAGCCTGCTGCAATCAGCATGACGACGATAACCATAATTAAACCCATTAACCTTTTGTTCATTTTGTATATCCCCCTATTATGTATAAACTAATATTAATTATGTGATAATCATTATCGTTCAATTGATAATGATTATCATTTTTAACTCTATTAGCTATAATATAATCGATTTCCTTAAAAGTCAAAGTTAAAATTTAATATTTCATTTACTAGACCCAGATAATTGAATAATAAGGGGGCAGCTAGCCTTGGAACTCTCACGCCACTGTATGTGCCGTTCATCCTAACTTTCAGGAGAACTGCATACGATCTGATTACATCCTGGCTTGCTAGATTACTACGATTAGAAATGAAAAACAACTTATAAAGCACCCTATTTGAGGGAGATTTATAAGTTGTTTAATTAGCATGAATTCCTTGATCATCAGGACTGATTATCGTCTAGCAATACCAGCTTATCCGGCCTGTAATATTGAATGTAATATCAGACAGAGTTCTACGCTTCTTCGAATATACTAATATATTCTTTGTATTTTTTTAAATCCTCTATGGCCTTATCTTTTAAAGTATCCAGATCGCCATATATACCTTCAGTAGCCAAATAATAACCGTCATCCAATCGATCTATTGCGTGATGTAATTCTTCGTTAATTGTAAATACACTTCCCTCTGACAGTATTCTATTAAGGTATGTAAAAAAATCATCATTAGTGATTTGATCATCTTCTAGATTCTGTACTAAAAGCCCTAATAGTTTATATAAGGGTTCATTCAAGACATCTTTTGCGTAAATTGATTTTAGAATAGATGCTATATAATTAAGGGATCTCCCTTTGGATAGAGATAATTCAATGAGCTCATATGGGAATTGAAACTCAGCTATACACCTATCAGCCCATTCAATAATATCTTGTTTTGAGTAATATCCAGTAATCAAACAAAGATAGTAAAACGCAGATATTTCTTTAATGTTTTTCATGTCTTCTCCTAATCTTAGAATATCGTCTAACGCTCTTAGGTAGCCTGCATAGTTCTTATAATTAAACATAAATAAACCCGATGTATCAAAGATTCCAGACACATCGGGTTTGGCTCTATTGTGACAAATATACGATTCTGAGATAAAAATTCGCGTCTCAATAATACTGAGAAAAAGCCCTGAAAACTTGAAAGAAACTGGTTCAATTGTGAACGAAAACGACTAATAATTCGTGTCCCTGAAAGGATAGAGAAGTGCCTGAGAAAAGCAAGGATCGGCATTTAAAACTCCTGAATAAGTGCCTGGGAAATGCCTGAGTAAAACCGTCTCTGCTTACCCCGAAATCCTTGATTTGCCTGGGTTTCTGCTTGAGTAGTAATTCGGTATTTGGATGAGGAATCCCTGCTGTAGTGCTTTAAGAGGAGAGAAAAAGACTGTAGAAATGGTTGGGTCAATCGTCAACCAGGCTCCAGTCTTTGGTGGTTTGGGGACAGTTAATTTTAGTTAGGGACAGTTATTTTGAAATTGGACAGGAATTTTTTATTTGTTAAACCCCCGCTGCCGCATCCCCTCAAACAATAAAATCGTCGCCGCCATCGCCGCGTTCAGTGACTCAGCGCGGCCGGCCATCGGGATGATGATGCTCTTGTCGACGAGTCGGGCCGTTTCTGGCGAGATTCCCTTACCTTCGCTGCCGATGAGCAGCCACTGACTGCCATGGAAATCATGGCTGTAGCACGTTTCTTCTCCCTGCAGCGAGGTGCTGACCAGCAGCGCACCACGTTCTCGCGCCTGCGGCAGGATTTCACTTAAATCCCCCTCCACTACGGGGAGGTGGAACATCGAGCCCATCGTGGAGCGGATGGTCTTCGGATTATAGAGGTCGGCGCAGCCAAGGCCGAGGATCACTCCGTCCGCACCCGCGGCATCTGCACTGCGGATGATGGTACCAACATTACCGGGGTCCTGGACTCCGTCCAGAACAACGACAAGGGAATCTTTTTTCGACAGGATAGCCTCCGCTCCCTGCTGCTCTTTACGCACAATAGCAAAGACCGGCTGCGGCGTATTAGTGCTGCTGCACTTGGAAATTACCGCCGCCGAGACCCCGATAACCTCCATACCCTGAACCGACTGCAGCAGTTTTTTCAGTTCACTGGGCATTCCTCTTTCCAGGTCATAAGCCAGACATTCTACCTCAGCCTCGGCAAGTAATGCTTCCTGTACCAGATGAACTCCTTCGAGTATATATTTTTGGGCTTTGTCGCGATGCTTCTTCTCCTGCAGCCCAGCCCATTCTTTAACCCGTGTATTTTGCGGAGATATAATTTCCATAAGGTATCCTCTCGTCATATCTTGTCTATTTATTAAGGCTCAGAACCAAAATCAGCGGTTGACCGTTTGTGAATCAAGCTGCTACGGGTTCGGAGGGTTCTTACGATCGCTGTTAAAGCCCGATTTTTTGATTAAAGATATTTATTGGTTGAAATCGGGCTTTAAAGGCGAACACTTCCGTTTCTCCAGAATCCCCCCCGACCCTTCGCTTACGTTAGCACGTAAAGCCAACCTCTGATTTTGCGAAGGAGCCTTTATTGATAAGCCCTTTCGAGCTTGGTTAGATTGTCCTTATGGCCAACGATAACGAGAATATCCCCATCGACCAGACGATCCTCGGCCCGGGGAGAGATGTTCATCTCTGCATCCTTCCGAATTGCCATTACGTTGCAACCATACTTCGCCCGGATATCGAGCTCCTGCAGATTCTTGCCCAGCATTGAACCCGACACCTTCATATCCAGAATGCTGTAATCCGGTGACAGCTCAATATAATCAAGAATATTAGGTGAGGCCAGATGATGGGCAACCCGCAGTCCCATATCCCGTTCAGGGTAAATCACTTTATCTGCGCCAATCTTGCTTAGTACTTTACCATGCAGCTCACTTTTGGCCTTGACTATAATAGAGGGCACCCCAAGATCCTTCAATATAAGGGTTGTCAAGATACTCGCTTGAATATCCTCACCGATGGCTACCACCACTACGTCAAAATTACGGACACCCAGTGCGCGCAGCGCCTCTTCATCCGTAGAATCTGCGGATACGGCGTGGGTTACAATGTTCGATATTTCCTGTGTCCGTTGCTCATCCGTATCAATTGCCAAGACATCAAACCCCATGCCGCTGAGCGCTTTAGCTACACTGGACCCGAAACGCCCCATTCCAATGACGGCATATTGTTTTTTAGCCATGTCTATGTACCTCCCAAAAGCATTTCTATAACTCCAACAAGTATATCATAAGGTCTGAAAAACTTGAATTTTCCGATCTTCTCCAGGGCATCTTATAACGAAGTGTTTCAAGAAGAAACGGCTTCGCCGTCCTTTTATGGACGGTACCCGCTTCTTCGAGAAATATAAGGATAATTTATCGTGTGAAAATTCTTATATTTCACCAAAATATCAAGGAGGTGTGTAATGCCAGTTACAATTGATTTACGCCAGGCGATCATTCATAAAGTGCATGGTCAGTCTGAGGCCGATCTACGGCATATGATTGAGGGCTCCGTGGATGGGCCAGAAGCAGCGCTTCCAGGGCTTGGGGCTGTATTTGAAATCATGTGGAAGAACCTCGACACGGCCAAGCAGGATAAACTTGTTACTTTGCTGCATGAGCATCTGAAGACGATCACTTTAGGCTCCATAACATCCTAGGAAGCCATAACTAGCACAAAACCTCCGTAACTCAAGGTGCAGCTGCACACATGAGGCGGAGGTTTTTGGTAGTGAGCTATCGTTTCAAAGTCTTGAGTGTAGTCTATATTGCAGCTAACCTAGCGATCCCTGCTCAAGGAGCTGTTTCCAGGAACTTAGCCGTCGGGTTCTTCTCCATCGCGGTGCGCATGGCATATTCGTTCTCAAACAGCACAACGTAGTTGCCCTTCTTATCCGTCACCAGCGTTGAGTTAATGCGGAATTTACCTGGATCAGGCTTATTCACATCATCTACAATCCAGCGTGCGAACTGGTAGGTCATCCGTTGCAGCTGGACATCCACGCCATATTCACCCTTCATGCGGTATTCGAACACCTCGAATTGCAGCTGTCCAACTACACCCAGAATCGTATCATCAAAGCTGGTCGTGCGGAACACCTGAATCGTGCCTTCTTCGGTCAGTTGGTCAATGCCCTTCTGATACTGCTTCTGCTTCAGGGCATTCTTGACGGTTACCTTGGCAAAAATCTCCGGTGAGAAGGTTGGCAGCTCATCGAACTGAATATCTCCGGCTTGACTCAGTGAATCTCCAATACGGAAAATCCCTGGATCAAACAAACCAATAATGTCGCCTGGATAGGCTTCTTCAACGATGTCGCGGTCTTGAGCCAGAAATTGCTGGGGTTGGGACAGCTTGATGTCCTTGCCGATACGGACATGCTTAACGCTCATCCCGCGCTCGAACTTACCCGATACAATACGCAGGAACGCAATCCGGTCACGGTGAGCGGGGTTCATGTTGGCTTGAATTTTGAACACATAACCGGTGAATTTCTCATTCGTCGGCTCGATCGTACCCGCTGAGCTGCGACGTGGTTCCGGCTTCGGAGCAAGTTCCAGGAAATTGTCCAAGAATGTCTGTACGCCAAAATTATTGATCGCACTGCCGAAGAACACTGGTGTGATCTCTCCCCGCAGCACTTTCTCATAGTCAAAAGGATCGCCAGCTACGTCAAGCAGCTCTAAATCCTGGCATAGCTGGTCATGCAGATAATCTCCGGCCATTTCGCGAATAATCGGATCGCGGTAGCCCTCAACCTTCTGGACTTTGATCACCGAGTGATCATCTCCCTGGAACAGTTCTACCTGACTCTTCATCCGATCATATACGCCGCATAACTCACGGCCTCCACCTATCGGCCAGTTCATCGGCACCGCACGAATACCCAGCACCTGTTCCAGCTCTTCCATCAGATCAAACGGGCTGCGACCTTCGCGGTCCAGCTTGTTAATGAAAGTGAAGATCGGAATGCCCCGCTTGGCGCAGACCTGAAACAGCTTGATCGTCTGTGTTTCCACACCCTTAGCCACGTCAATCAGCATGACGGCGCTATCCGCAGCAGTCAACGTACGGTAGGTGTCCTCACTGAAATCCTGGTGACCTGGTGTATCCAAAATATTAACTCTGTGGTCCAGGTAGTCGAACTGCATCACTGAGGAAGTAACGGAGATCCCACGCTGTTTCTCAATCTCCATCCAGTCACTGGTCGCATGCTTGCTTGCCTTGCGGGCTTTAACCGAACCCGCGAGCCGGATGGCTCCGCCGAACAGCAGCAGCTTTTCCGTCAAAGTTGTTTTACCCGCATCCGGGTGGGAAATGATCGCAAAGGTTCTGCGTCGATCCACTTCCATCTGCAGTTTCTGATCCGGTGCTTTGTTCATTACACATATCCCTTCATCTATAAATTCCTGCTTCTGCTTCAATTAGACTACAGTTCTCATCAAATCGGCGCTTTGCTCATTGTACATATCCCTTCATTTCTGAATTAATATCTATTTTAAATTTCGCTACAGGCCGCTTCAAGTGCATCCTTTAAAGTATACCAAAATCCGGCAAGCATTATCTACAAAAAAGGCCGTAGCGTAAAAATTTAATGTCAGCAATAGGTCATTTGGCCTTTTGGCTCCCTTATTCCTCAAAAAAAACTCCCTGCAGCCTCTGCAGGGAGTTGGTAATTTACGTGTGCTGGTTAGTATTAGCTATTAACCTGCCATACTACATTATCTTCTTCCTGGCCGTTTACTGGCCACCAATGGAATCCATCCTCAGCGAGCATTTGATCCGCTTCAACTGGACCCCATGAACCTGCCGGATAAGAAGCCAAATCACTGGATTCTTCCTTCCACGCCTTAGCAATACGATCCACGAATGACCAAGCTGAGGATACCTCATCCCAGCGGGTGAAATAAGTGGAATCGCCACGCGCTGCATCATGCAGCAAGCGTTCATAGGCTTCCGGCGAGTTAATGCCGACCATACAGCTCTGGCAGAAATCCATCGCTAGCGGCTGAATTTCCGATTCTGAACCTGGCTTCTTGGCATTAATCTTAACGTAGATGCCTTCCATCGGATTGACGCGAATAACGAGCAGGTTCGGTTCCAGTTTATGCTTTTGACCCAAATAGACATTGGTTGGCATACCCTTAAACTCCACTACCACTTCCGTCGTCTTCACAGGAAGACGCTTGCCGGTACGAATGTAGAAAGGAATCCCCGCCCAGCGGAAATTGTCCACAAACACACGTGCAGCAAAATATGTCTCTGTATTGGATTCCGGATCTACTTTTTCCTCCTGGCGGTACGCCGGAAGGGTCTTGCCTTTGTGAAGTCCCTGAGTATATTGTCCACGCACTACATGGCTACGAACTTCATCTGGTGAAGCGTATGGACGCAACGAACGTAATACCTTCACCTTCTCATCACGAATATCTTCAGCCAACAGACGGCTAGGCGGCTCCATAGCAATCATCGTCAGCAGTTGCAAAATATGGTTCTGTCCCATATCCCGCAGAGCTCCGGCATGATCGTAGTAGCCCCCGCGCTCTTCTACACCTACAGTTTCACCAAGTGTAATCTGAATATTGGCAATATGCTTATTGTTCCATAGCGGTTCAAAGAAAGCATTCGCAAAACGGATAACTTCAATGTTCTGCACCATTTCCTTACCCAGATAATGGTCGATCCGGTAGACTTCCTCTTCCTTGAACACCTCACGAATTTGTCCGTTCAGCGTCTCCGCCGACTCCAGATTGTATCCGAAGGGTTTCTCAATAACAAGGCGTTTCCAACCTTTACTATCCAGCATGCCACCAGCCTTAAGGTTGAACGATACACTCCCGAACAATTCAGGAGCAAGTGCAAGGTAGAACATACGGTTGCCCGGAATATGAAATTTCTCTTCAAGTGCCTCCGTTTGAGCTCTCAGCTCACGGAAACCATCAATATTGTTGATGTCCAGCGATTTATATTCAAAATGCTGCACGAATTCGTTCCATTCACTCTCGTCCCCTGCCTGATAACGACAGAACTCAAGGATAGATTCCTTCACATCAATTCTGAACTCTTCCTGAGTACGCGGGCGTCGCGCCACGCCAATTACCGCAAAATCATGTGTCAGCTTACCTTCACGGTACAAGCTGTAAATCGCCGGGAAAAGCTTACGCCGGGCTAAATCTCCGGTTGCCCCAAAGATAAAAAATACAGCACCGGGTGTATGCAGTGTATCAAGGGTTTGATTTTCAGCCATGGCTCCTCATCTTTCTCTATGTAATATAGTTGTCATTTATTCTCAACGTCGACTACATCATAAAATTTTACGACGACGTTATGTCATTTTATCATATTCATAAAAAGGATGCTATCACATTCCTGACAAATACCCTCGGGATTTCGTAAAGTTTGATTACTCTTTCTTATTAGAAACCATATCTAAGCTTATATTAAGCACTATGTGCTAATATTCGATGGTTATTAAAGGAAAACCAAGCGTGATCCGATTACGTTCGTCATTGCCATTCTTATGAACGGCTACCTGTAAGGCGATGGAATGATCACCGCTGCTAACGTAGCGTTCAAGGCCAGGTACAGTATAAGATCTGCTAGACGTAGTCTCATCTTCATAGCTTTCTACTGCCATGATCCCAGACATCAGACCGACCATGGACTCCTCTGAATGATTCAAAGCTGTTTGGGGAGTTCCTTGCGCTTTGGCTATACCTTGCAGGGAAACATTCCACTCAGCTGCAATTCCATCTTTGTGCATAGTTACTCCGGCTTCTTCTGCCGCAGTCTGAAGCCCGGTTGCCTGGAGCAAATCTGCAGTCTCCAAAGTCACGATAATATAACTGCTGCCATTCCCAAGCTCACTCCAGAACATCGAAGTCTGGTAGGATGAAATCGGAGCAGCGACAGCGCGGTAGGTCATATGGCCATCCTCTTCGGCATGGCTGACTTCCCCGAGTCCTAGCTCCGCAGATAGCTTTCGTGCAGCTTCTGCAGTATCCGGGGTATCCTGACTGTATTCTCCTTGCCATTTCATGACCAGCCGGAGTGGGGTTCCGGACACTGTAACATCCTGGCCCAGAGAGCTTAGTAACGGAAGCGATTCCTTAAGTCCGGCATCAGCAGCTAGAGAAGCATTCGCCGCAGCCACTGTGGTCGATATACCGGCAGCGTAGCGGAATCCAACCAACATAGCTATTGTAATGAACATACACAGGAGCAGTTTACCTTTAGCACCTTTTCTAGTTCCATTTCTCTCTCTCACTATTAATCTCCCTCTCTAATCCGGTCTAGTAATCTACTAAACAGGATGTCCTAAGAGAGAGATTTTAAACCTTACATTTACGGATTATTCCGCCAGTCCATTTTTATATGCATAAATTGCCGCTTGGGTCCGGTCATCCACACCCAGCTTGGCGAGAATATTCGTCACATGGAATTTCACTGTTTTGATACCAATAATTAATTGATCGGCGATATCCTGATTCGATTTGCCCTTTGCGAGCAATTTTAGCACTTCCATCTCACGCTCTGTAAGCTCTTTATATGCCGGTGTCTCGCCATTAGCATTCGTACGGAAGCGATTCATCATTTTGGAAGCTACCTGGGATTCGAGTACTGATTGTCCTCTCGCCGCAGCACGGATCGCATCCGCCACTTCAATTGCGCGTGAGGTCTTCAGCAGATAGCTAAAAGCGCCGGCTTCAATGACCGGATACATCTTTTCATCATCCAAATAACTGGTCAGCACAATCACTCGACATTCCGGGTACAGCTTCATCAGCTGTCTCGTTGTTTCAATACCATCCATCCCGTCCATCACGAGATCCATCAGCACAACATCAGGATTATATTCCTTAGCCAGACGTATGCCTTCTTCTCCGCTTCCCGCCTCGCCCACCACTTCAATTCCGTCCTCGGTACCGAGGACTGCAGCCAGTCCGATCCGCACCATTTCATGATCATCTACCAGCAGCACTTTAATCGGTCCTTCCATCCCCATGGTTGCCCTTTCCTCCTATTCATTGATTAATTCATTCACTAACGGAACCGTAATCTCAATCCGCATACCTTTACCTGGAGCGGTGATAAACTGAATTGAACCTCCGGTTTCAGTAATACGCTCCTTCATGTTCGATAAGCCATAGGATGTCTGCTTGCTGTCATCCATTTCAAAGCCGATCCCATCATCACGCAGCGTTAACCGAACGGTATCCCCTCTACGATGCAAGCGGATCTCCATCTTCTCTGCCTTGGCATGCCGGAGCGTGTTGGAAATAGCCTCCTGCACTATGCGAAACAAATGGTTCTCGATACCTTTTAACATCTGCACGTCAGGGTCCATCTCAAACACAATTTCAATCGGAACCTTAACCTTCAGCTCCCTAATCAATTCTTGCAGACCTTGTGCCAGCCCTTTACCTTCCAGATATACCGGTCTTAAATGTAGCAGTAGCGCTCTCATCTCTGATTGAGCTACGGCGGACATTTCCTCAATAAGCGCTATCTGCCGCTGGGCTTTATCGAAATCTTTATCGAGCGTCCGTCCTACCGCTGTTGCGGTCATGGAGATGGCGAACAGCTGCTGGGAGACAGCATCATGCAACTCGCGGGCCAGCCGCTGCCGTTCCTCAATGATGGCTGTGACACGCGCCTGCTCAGCGAGCTTCGCGTTATTCGTGGACAGCCGCTGCAGCGTAGACACCTGATTCTCCCATTTCTCGCTGATTCGTCCCAACTGCTCTCCGAGCCGACCCAGCTCATCGTTGCCAAGCTCCGGCATGGATAACGTCAGATTGCCCTTTTCCCACAGCACCAGCGTTTCTCGCAGCCGCTCCAGCTTTAGCTTTACACGGAAGCTCTGATGGAATCCAAAACCGATCCCAAAAGCCATAGGCAGCAGAATTAACGTAACTGCCGTCCGAACGCCTATCTTCCAGTCCTCAAAGGGCTGCAAATAACCATATGTATACATGATGTACAATATTACGAGCAGCATGACTAAAGAGAAAAGAGCCCCCTCACCCATGCTGCGCGCTACCATATTTGTATGTTTTTTTTCCACCTGGGGGGCCCCCCTTCATATATTAAGCAGTTTAGGACAACCTTACATCCAAATCTCCCATCAGGTAAGAGATGCTTATTTTCAATTTCTGTTCGCAGCTTTCGTAATTGGCTGATTTCCAATTCAATCGGTTCAGCATGCCTGTATCGCGCTGATTGCCGAATTCAATCGAACCAAATAGGACAAATGCCTCAATCTCCACAGCATACTCGTCAGATAAGTGGATATCCATATCACCAAATATCCCCTGAAACAGCATCACTGTCTCCTTATCCTCCGCCATAGCGAGTGAAAGATCAAGATTAGCCTCACCAAGCACATGCCATGCGCTGAGACTGTGCATTACCCAAGGTGCACGATCCCAGTCAAATCTGGACGAGAAGTTTTGCTTCTGCATAAACCCTTCTCTGCGCTGCACTCTTTTGGATTTGGTAAAAAACATTCCCAATGAGATTAAACAAATTCCGAGCACGAGCAGCAAATGATCCAGCAGGAGCAGCACTGCACCAATACCAAGCAGCTTATACCCTTGCTTCACTTTGCCTGACGTCGTACGGTAAATCCCCAGCAGCAGGAATAGAAGCGCGATAATGGAGAAAGAACCGATCCATCTACCAAAAATCATCACGCAGCCAATCCCAATTAGTCCGATGGCAATCAAACGGTTTCGTTTATCCATTTCGCACCTCCTAAAAGTTTTGCGTAGCAAAACTGACTTCGTAAGCATTAACTTTAAGTTTTGCGGAGCAAAACTACTTCGTAAGCATTAGATATCCGGTGCAATAGCCGTTACTGCGAGGAATGTTTGGACTTCCGGTCGCTGTTGTCCCCAGATTTTGTGATTTAGACCGCTTATAGCGGATAAAATCCAGGGACAAAGGCGAACGCTAACGCTCCTACAGTTCCAAAATTCCTCTCCGTGACTTTTTCACCGATTATAGCATTGAAAATCCTAACTTCCGTACACTTCAACGAGAAGTGATGTATAAAATACAATATTTCTAGTTCTGTCCACTCTGCAACGACTAAATGATGTAGTAAATACAACATCCGCACGTTTAAAAGTCCTTATCTTAATGCAATGTTGTATTTAATACATTACTTTCGCTTTAACGGACTATTAGGGGATGGAATGTTGGGAAAAATACAGGATTTAACCGATTCTGTTGTAATAATAGCTCCGCGGCACCCATCATCCTATACCGCTGGAAAAGCCATACCGGTATGGGAATCCCCTACCGTATGGCTTTACCTTGTTCAGCATATCATATTCACTTAAGTTTTAGAAACAAGCAATTACTTTTCTTCTTTATTTAAAGAAGGTGCTGCGGCACTATCATTCAGCTTGCTTTTGAGAGCAGCGAGTTGTTCTTCCACTTTCAGCTGTTTCTCGGCATCAATCGGTTTGCTGTAGGCAGCAGCCGAAGGGCTGTAAGGGGCACGCATAACATCGGCTTCTGCTTCAAGCTGCATGATCTTTTCTTCCATCCGATGGAAGCCAAGCGATGCACTACCGCTCTCAATAGCATGCACACTGCTGATCTGTGACATTTGCTTCTTGGCTTTAGCCATTTGGGCACGGGACACTAGCTCATTACGCTTGTTGCGCAGCTTGTAGAACTCATCTTTCATTTCATGCAACTGAGCTACCAATTCCTTAGCTTGCGCTTCGGCTTGGCCGTGCAGCTCGCTGTATTCGGCATGCTTTTGGTCGAAATAGATTTTTTCCTCCAACAGCTTGCGTGTAACTTCCTCTTGACCATTCTTCAATGCCAGTTCAGCTTGTGCCGCACGTTGTCCGGATACTTTGGCAGCCTCATCTACACGCTGCTTCATCCGGCGTTCGTTCGCCATTTGCTTCGCTACAGTGACTTCAGCTTCGTGAATTTCGGCCTCCATATCGCGCAGATATTGGTTCAGCATTACGATTGGGTCCTCTACTTTATCCAACAAGTCATTTACCGACGCTTTAGTCATATCCTTAATTCTCTGAAATACTCCCATGATTACATTTCTCCCTTCTCGTATTTAGACAGTTTTTGTTTGAGTTGTTCTACTTCTTTTTGCAGTGCTTTTTTCTCAATATCCTTCATCATGGCATCCAGACCGGAATCTGGAGCTGAATATGCGTTGTTCGGGTCAAAACCGGGATTCTGGTTAGGCTGACGTCCATAAGGGCCGTATCCTCCATGTCCCTGCGGTCCGCGTCCATGCTCAGGTCTGCCGGAGAAATGACCGCCATAAGGGCCGCCCGGCGCACCGGGACCAGGACCGAAGGGATTATACTGAGTAGGCTCTTTGGGAATAATAAGCGCGGCGATAAGGTACACGAAGATCGTGGTACCGCCTGTAAAAGGGATGCTGACCAACAACAGAATCCGGAACAGCGTAGAATCAATCCCTAATGTTTCTGATAATCCTCCAGCCAGCCCTGTCATTACCCGGTTACGGGTAGAACGATACAATCGGGTCATTGTGCTACTCCTTTCCGCCATTGTTCAATTTCTCCTTTAGGCGAGCCATTTCTCTTTCGAGTATAGTTGCTACTGTCTCTCCAGCCTGCACTACATATTCCTGCCCCATCCGGCGCAGGTCGCTCAGACTCTTCGCTTCAAGCTCCCAGTCAGTCAACCGGTCTTCCAGCCGTCCGAACATTTTGGGAACGTCACCGCTGTTGCCGTATGCTGTAGCTCTTTGATTCATGCGCTGCTGCAATCGCAGCGACTCCATTCGTGCTGCATAATACTGACGTTTGCTGTACACCGTCTGATACTCTAGTTTCAGCTCATTCAGCTGACCTTCAAGATCAAAAAGTGATTGTTGACTCTGCTCCAAAAGCCCGCTGTACTGCTCCAGCTTTTCCTCGTGAATGATCTTTTCCTGCAAAGCCAGCTTCGCCAGATTATCCTCACCGGCCTTCAATGCCAGCAGTGCCTGCTCTTCACGTTTGTTTCTCATGGCTGTCGCCTGATTCACCTGCTGCTGCAATTGCTTCGTATGGGAAGCGTATTGCTGATACAATCTCTCAGCCTCACCAATTTCCTCACGGGTTGAATGGAGAAACTGATCAATCAGCTTTACGGGGTCTTGGCTTTGTTCCAGACGTTCATTTAGATTAGCTACGGTAATATCCCTCATGCGGCGAAAAACACTCATGATTTCCTGCTCCCTCCCTGCTTCTAAGTTAAGTAAACTTCTACATTATTGATCTTCTTAATAAGTACCGCGTCTCTTGCCCTTCAATACTGAGATCCCCCAAACCACCAGCGCTATACCGAGCAGTGGTCCGATGATCCAGGAAAGCTTCGAGATCAGAGTCATGATACCAATGAACAGCACCACCCAGCCGATAATTTTGTGTCCGCTCTTAATTCCGTAATATCCGAGAGCCACCATCAATACCGGGAACAGGATTCCGAAGATTCCGTGAATTAGATGAGGTAATACTCCCATCAGCATAATTGCTCCGATTGCAATCAGCACAATCGCCAATCCGTTTCCATTTCTTCTTTGCATTTTTCTCACCGCCTTTCGTTGTCCTCAACCTTATAACCTTATTCTAGAGCAATCCATTGATTTTCAAAACAGACCACAGACGGTTTTTAGTACTGGACCTTAGTCGGGGAGGCTATGAGACTGCAGACCACATGGGAGCATTAAATAGCATTTCCGAAGAAATATTTGGAAGTGTATACTTACTTTAGATATCTGATGCAATAGGATTTACGTATTACGAAGGAGAGCCGCCTATGAAGACAATACTGATTGTTGAAGACGACCGAAGTTTGAATAAGGGAATCGCCTTAACGCTTTCTCAGAATGATCTAGTTATAGAACAAGCCTATTCTTTAGCTATGACGGAGCAATTCCTCTCATCCATTAAGATTGATTTGATCATTCTGGATATCAACCTTCCTGACGGTAGTGGTCTGGATTACTGCGAGACTATCCGCAAAACATCAAAGGTACCGATTATTTTTCTGACCGCTAATGATATGGAGTCGGATATTGTCATGGGATTTGAACTGGGGGGTGATGATTATATCACTAAACCGTTCAGCCTGATGATCCTGCGCGCCAGAGTATTGGCTGTTCTCAGAAGAACAGATCTGCACAGTGAGAATAAAG
This sequence comes from Paenibacillus monticola, assembly GCF_009664975.1. GTDB lineage: Bacteria > Bacillota > Bacilli > Paenibacillales > Paenibacillaceae > Paenibacillus_AQ > Paenibacillus_AQ monticola. The sequence goes on along the minus strand of NZ_WJXB01000014.1, from coordinate 34,307 downwards.
CTGCGATAGGTCCTCTAACCTTTGACTTCGCAAAGATGGAATATTACAAGCACAACCGCCAGTTGGTACTGAGCAAAACCGAGCAGAAGCTGCTAAAGATTCTGGTGGTTAACTCCGGAAACATTCTAACTAGAGAACAACTGATCGACAAGATCTGGAGCCAAGAAGCGGAATTTGTGGATGAGAATGCCCTGACGGTAGCCATTAAACGGCTGCGGGCCAAAATTGAAGACGAACCCTCTACTCCAAAATATATAAAAACCATCTATGGCTTGGGTTATATGTGGGCAGAGGGGCAAAATTAATGAACAAAGATGGGCAAGTACGTCACTCCAAACAGGTCAACTTTATATTTTCGCTGCTTTTAATGTTGCTTGTCTTCATTTACACAGGCACTATCATTATTCTTATTGGATTCAATCTCAGAATTTTATGGATATCCTCCCTGTTTATAGCTTGCATCATAGCAGCCGGAGCCACATGGGTCTGGTCACTCAGACGACAGATTAACGCCTTCACGGAGAGTATGGATGATTTGGTTGATAGTGCTATCAATGGCCGGAAAATAAGTAACCATTATGAAGAGACAAACCTGTCCTTAATGGAACATAAACTAATGCGGTACATAGACATTTCAAGATCCAATGAACAGAACATAATCATAGAAAAGAACAAAATCAAAGGACTTATCTCCGATATCTCTCATCAGACCAAAACACCTCTGTCCAACATTATGGTATACAGCCAGCTCTTAGCGGAGAAACCTGGACTAGATGAGGAAAATAGGCACTTCATAAACAGTATTCAAGCTCAATCCCAAAAGCTGGATTGGCTGATTGCGTCCTTGATTAAGCTCTCCCGTCTGGAGACGGGGATGATTTCGTTTGAAATTGCTTTACATCCCATAAATCAGATGATTACCAAGAGCGTAGCCCAAGTCTTTAGCCAAGCGGAAAGTAAATGTATCAACATTAGCATAACCTGTGACGCTCTAATCTCAGCCTGTTATGATCTCAAATGGACAAGTGAAGCGTTATTCAATGTACTGGAGAATGCGGTGAAGTACACACCGCAAGGCGGCAAAATCCATCTCTCAGCTGAGAGCAATGAAATGTTCACACGCATTGATATCTCGGATACGGGCATAGGAATCGAGCCTGAGGAGCTCAAACATATATTCAAGCGGTTTTACAGAGGAAATAATGTGTGTGAAATCGACGGTGTAGGTATTGGTTTATTTCTAGCTCGGGAGATTATCACCGCACAAGGTGGCCACATTAAAGTTGACTCTGTCCTTGGCAGGGGCACGGTATTCTCTATTTTCTTGTCTAACCTCTGAATGTGACCAAACCGACAGATTTCAGACATGATCCTGTCAGTTTTATTTGCTACCTTTAGTGGTAAATAAGGACCATCATTGGAGGGGAAAGCTTATGCCTATTTTAAAAGTAGAAAATCTAAAGAAGTATTATGGGAAAGGTGAACAAACGGTTAAGGCTCTAGATGACGTGTCGCTATCGGTGGAGAAGGGTGAATTCCTGGCCATTGTCGGCACTAGCGGCAGTGGGAAAAGTACACTTCTGCATATGCTCGGCGGTCTCGATCGAGCTACAGAAGGCAAGGTTTATGTGGATGAGCATGATATTTATAAGATGAGCGATGAGAAGTTAACCATTTTCAGGCGCAGATCGGTCGGATTCGTATTTCAGAGCTACAATCTAGTTCCAATACTTAATGTACAAGAGAATATTGTACTTCCCATCGAACTGGATGGAGGCAAGATAGACAAGGAGTATCTCGATACAGTTATCCGAACCTTGGGTCTTCAAGAAAAAGTACATAACCTGCCTTCCAACCTCTCGGGAGGACAGCAGCAGCGGGTAGCGATAGCCAGAGCTCTGGCTACTAAACCGTCCATTATCCTGGCGGATGAACCCACAGGTAATCTGGACAACAAGACTAGCCAAGAAGTGCTTATTCTATTGAAGCAGATGAGTGAGAAATTCAACCAAACCATTGTAATGATCACGCATAACGAGAGTATTGCACAGAGTGCGGACCGGATTATCCGGATTGAGGATGGAAAGATAGTTTCTGGCAACGCGCTAGCCAGTGAGGTACCTCCATTATGATCGAAACGAATAACCGTAAGATCGTGCGGCGCCTTGCCTTCAAAAGCATAAAGGCCAATAAGTCACGAAGTCTTGCTATTGTTAGTGCCATTGTACTGACGACGCTTTTGATTACCAGTATGTTCACTTTATCCTTCAGCCTCAGCAAATCGTCAGAATATACTCAGATGAGAACCGTCGGGACTGATTTTCATGGAGGATTCAAATATCTGACCCCATCTGAGGTAGCGACGCTGAAGAAACACTCCTCTATCCGGCAATATGGGATTTCTCTCAGCGTTGGAACGGTTAGCAACCCTATCTTCAAGGATACACGGATAGAGGTTCATCAGATTGATAAAAGCTATGCTAAACATTCGTTTGTTAACTTCATTGCCGGCGGACTGCCTTCCGGAGAGAACGAAATCGTTCTGAATACTTGGGAGTTGGACAAATTAGGCGTGAAGCATGAGCTGGGTCAGCGGCTACATCTGGATATTGAGATTGGAAAGCAGATCATAAGTCAGGACTTTATACTGTCAGGGTACTACGAAGCGGATGAGCATTTGGCTCTGGCGGGAATGGCTTTCGTCTCTGAGGCTTTTGCTAAGAAAAACTTAGCCCACATCGATCCGCTAATCTCCAAGATCGACGGTACTAATATTAATACCTCAGATTTAAGTGTGATGTTTAACAATTCCATCAACATTGAGAAGAAGCTGAACAAAGTGTTGGCTGATACGGGATTGGATGCCCCCATTGGAGTGAATTGGGCCTACTCCACTGCTTATCTATCCGACAATATCATGAACTTGATCCCTTATGCGGCTGTCGTCTTTATCATTATGCTTAGTGGATATTTACTTATTTATAATATTTTTTATATCTCTGTGGTGCGGGACGTCAAGTTCTATGGCTTGCTGAAGACAATCGGAACCACGCCGCGACAACTAAAGAGAATTATATCTATTCAGGCCAAGCTGCTATACGTAATCGCCCTCCCGATCGGAATGGTGATTGGATATGTCATTGGGCAGTTGATTACCCCTATGGCAAACTCTCTCTCCAGTGAGACTGTAGAAACTTCTTATTCGGCTAATCCATTCATTTTCCTAGGGGCAGCCCTATTCTCTTATCTTACAGTATGGATTGCCGCCAGTAAGCCGAGCAGGATCGCTGCACGGATTTCCCCAGTGGAAGCTGTGAAGTTCGTTGGGGTAACCCGCAACGGCAGGAGGATTTCGAAAAAAACCAAACATGGAGCCAGAATATACAGCATGGCGTTCTCCAATCTTTTTAGAAACAAAAAAAAGCTGCTGCTTATGCTGTCCTCTCTCTCTCTAAGTATTATCTTGTTCAGCATAATCTTTACGGTGATTTCCTCATTGGATATTAACAAGTACTTAAGTTCATTTATATCTGGAGATTTTGTGGTGAACAATGAGGCGATGATCCTTCATGAAGGAGAACGAGGTGATCCGCTTGCCCTCTCCGAACCATTCTGCAGCACCCTAAGCAAAATACCCGATGTGAAGAGTGTTGACAAGGTATATTTCAATTACGAGTTCTATCCATTAGATGAAGCTATTCGTTCTGTATTACAACCGTTTGTTGCTTCACCAGATCCTGGTATTATCTATACACTTAAAAACGGAGCTATTTTCATTAATTTTTATGGACTAGATACAGGTTGGCTTGACTGGGTAAAGAAGGACCTCCTCGAAGGCACATTCAACAAGCAAAAATTTATGTCTGGAGATTACGCAATGATTACCGAAAGCAATTTACCAGAGGATAGAAACGCAACCTATTATCATCCTGGTGACAAAATCACCTACGAAACCTTAGGTAAAAGCTATGAAGTAATGGCAGTGTTACCTTATAATGGCCTATATGCTGCAACTACAAAATCTTATTCAGCAAACGGTTATAATGTATTTCTTCCTTCTTCAGAACTGAACAAGAAACTACCTATAGGGAAAAATCCTTCCAAGATCCTCTCGGCCACTATCCACGCCGATCCGACCAAGCTGGGCGAGGTGGAAGAAGCGGCCAAAGCTCTTACTGATCCTATCGATGAGCTGAGTTTTAAATCCAGAGAAGATTATAAGCAGGAACTCGGTGGATTCATCCGCATTTTCCAAACGGTAGGTTACGGTCTCAGTTTTGTTATTGCGCTCATCGGTGTGCTAAATTATATTAATACCGTCCTAACGGGAGTCATCTCTCGCAGAAATGAATTTGCCATACTGGAAAGTATTGGCATGACCAAGAAACAACTTAAAAAAATGCTGGTATACGAAGGACTGTACAACGTACTCTTGACCGTGGCTATCACTTCTACCTTGGGCGTGCTGATTACCTATAGTATTTCTAAAAATATAACTGGGATCTTGGCTTTTACGGTATTTCATATGAGCTGGTTGCCGTTTATCTTGGTCATACCTATTCTATTAGCCATTGCATACACGGTAACTCTGAGTGCCTACAAGACATTGAACAAGGCCACTATTGTCGAAAGGCTTAGAGAAGTCGACTAGCATACCCTTAAGCTAAATTTAATTGAATACACAAAAGGACAGGCCCGCGATAATATTTGGGCCTGTCCTTTTGTGTATTAAGTATTTTAAATCTGTAATTCACTCCAGCTCTACTCCAAGGTTATATCATCCACATAAACCGTAAGAGGGGAGCTCGGTCCGCTCGGTGCAGAGATTTGAAGCCCCATCGCTTGAATCAACGTTTTGTCGATCGTGTTCTGGTTGACGTCCTTGCCGTCCAAATTAAGGGTAATCCACTGATAATCGGTCGTCAGCGCAAATTCACCTGAATCGGCCCATGCCCAGCTGCCACCCGTTTTGATGAACAGCTTAGCCTTAGCTGAACCGGCTGCGATCCGGACTTTCAGCTTCAGGATATTCCCGCTACTCAGATCCTTATTGCCAATGTAATTCAGCTCAAAGTTGGCATCCATTGGAAAAAAGTTCGGAAAATCAACGCTGAGTACCTTGCTGCTGCCATCTGTAGAGTTGGCAAGGTTTGTTGCCCCTACGGTGTTTTGGCCAAATGTCCAATCCTGTAGGGAATCGTCAAAGTTAAACAGCGTGCCAAGGGTAATTCCACCGCCGACACTGCCGTTCGGTACAGTTCCAGCATCAGGATCATTCACCGCTTTGATATCGTCAAAATACATCTCTGATGTCAGTGTTGTACCGTTTGGTACAGCATTCGTATAAATCGAAAACGCCTGAATCGCATTTAGATTCAACTTGGTTAAAGTACCTGTGGCCCCATTAGCCGGTTTAAAATCACTGAATTTGGCGGTTACGAATTGTGCTGTTGTTGTCGTAGTATCTGGATAATACTCATAGGTTTTGCCATTGGCGTTGATCTGAATCACCAGCTTCTGACCTAGAGCATCCGGTTGGTACCAGAACTGAAGAGCATTGAATCCAGACCAGTCTGCACCGCCCATCGCTTTGGTAATACCCGTGTATCCATTGCCACCCAGAGTGTACGTGTATTTCATTCCATAGCTTCCGCTATATTTATGACCCACATCCAGCGAAGCTGCAGCAATATCGCCACCAGCATGAACAAACTTGGTCTGAAGTGCGAGCGTACTTCCCAGATAGTCTTCGAAATTGTCAACGACAGCTGGATCAGAGCTAGCTTCTACATACGTGCTATAGAGTTGAATGTTATCAATATACATGGGGAAGGAAATATTCCCGCTGTCCAACCCACTTCCTACCAGGGAGAGCGCAATATCGCTTGCCGCTTCGCGTTTGGCAACATCCGGCAAATCTATAGTTGCTGAGTACTTCACATACTCCACGCCGTTAATCGTCACTTTCGGCATAGCTGAGAATGCAACCTGTGATTCCATTCCATATTTAGTATCCCAATCTGGCGGCAGTTGAACAACGGCACGTAGACTTGGGGTTGCTTCTGGACTGCCTGCAGCTACCGGAACCCATGCATCGAATTTGACGCGGGAAACATCCGTGAGTGTGTCGCTGTTGACGACCGATTTGGCGTTGGTCAGCTCCAGCTTCATCTCCTGCCAGGTATCACTATAAACGGCATTGGTAACACTCAAAGCAAGCACCCCATTGCCATCCAGTGTCTGGTGCGCGATAGAGGAAATATTTGCTTGATAACCTCCATTATTTTGGATACCTGCAATATCTTCGTCAAACGTGTAGGAGTGCAGTAATACTTCAGCGATTTTCACAAAAACCGTATTCGTTTGTTCCTGCAGAATCGTATTGTCTGCATCATACACTTTTACAGTAATCGTGGTCATCTTCCCATTCAAGCTGGCTGCCGGCGACCAGTCTGCCGTATAGTAGAAGCCCTCCGCGTCGAGCGTCATCGGCGTTTCGGTTGTAGAGCCGTACACAGAGTACGCAACCCTTGCCGCTGTTTCATTCAAAATACGTACCCGAATCTTCGTGGTACTCGTACTGATCGTACCTTGGTTCGTAGGGGAGGCGATGTGCATGAATGGTTTTTCGACTGCCGCATTTACATTGCGGTTATAAGCGCCGGTTACACCGTCACTGAACAGCGAATAATCATCGTTGTAGTACGCTTTGAAATCCGCCAGCATTTCATGTTCCTTCGTGGGGTCACCTGTTGGATACGGCACATAGATGGAGGCCGCACCAAAGTTCGCCCAAGTCAGCATGTAAGCCATACGTTTGGAGTCTGGATCGCTCTTCAAAGCAGCGGCCAAGCGGGTATAGAAGTCAGGCGTTGTATTTCCGCTTACCTGCATCTTCTGATATCCGAACTCGGTGAGCGCTGCTACCTTATTTTTCCGATCGGCAATGTTAGAGACAAGCTTGGTTTCCTTAACGACGCTGTCGAACCAACCTTGGCCTTCGCCGTTGTAATAGCTGTCGAAGCCAAGTATATCTACATAGTCATCGCCTGGATAAGTCTCCAGATATTTCTCTTCATTATCTCCGAAGCCGCCCCCTGGCGAGTAGGCATACAGGAAGTTGTGTACACCTTTTTGATCACGCAGATATTCCACCGTATATCGGTAGAGTTCTTTGTATTGGTCTTTGGTCGTGAAAGCAGCACCCCACCAGAACCAGCTACCGCTCTGCTCATGGAATGGACGGAAAATAACCGGAATCGGCTGACCATCGTCAGTCTTAAGATGATTGGCGAAATCCGCAATGTTGTCTAAAAAGAGATTAAACTTCTCATTATTGGAGCCACCTGGCAGAATAGTCGAAACTACGCTTCCTTTAAGATCGTAGAAATCTCCACCCGTTACAAAGTTTGGCATATGCGAACTCAGGTTCAGCACGCCATTTTGGGCATAAGCCTTTTTCATAACATCGATCAGATTATCGCGGCTTTGCTCAAAGTTACCAGACACTCCTGGCTTCTCATGCCCTTCGAGACTTAGGGTATCCCAACCGAAAACGGCAGGATAAGCACCAACAGCATTGTACGCGTCAGATTGGGTGCCATTCTTTTCTGTGATCGACATCCCTTCTGTCGTAGCATGTTGCTGTCCAAATAAAATATGCTTCCCACGGATATCCTCCAGATAAGCAAAAAGAGATCTAGTCTCGGCTGTAGCATTCATATCGACGAAGTCGACGATAGGTGTTGGTGCCGGAGTTACAGTTCCAGAGCCGTTATTCGTCGTAGGCGTTGGTGTTTGCACGCCCGCCGTAATCGGCGCCGATACACCATTTACCACAGCAATTGTTCCTACAGATATAACTGCACCGTTTACCGTAATGCCCGCAGCCTTAATAATTGCGTTCGTGATATTGCCTTGACCGGCGATCGTCGTACCCGCTGCCTCTTGGTTGACCGTCAAGTTTGAAATTGAGGCCCCATCTGCGATAAGCAAAGCGACTGCATTATTTGCTAAGACACTATCAACCTTGGTGCCTGCGCCAAGCTCTAGGCGCGACTTGCTCTCAATTGAGATACTATCAATCTGCGTTGCACCCGTTGTCAGCACACGGACTAAACCATCTGGACGATTAACTTCTACCTTACCAAGCTTGGCATTATTAAAAGTAATCGTATGCTCACCACCACCCCATACGAAAGTGGTTCCTTTTACAGTTATACCATCAAGCTTGACCTCACCGTTGCCGATGCCGGGAGCGAGATACAAGTTGCCGTTGATAGTCGCTCCCTTAAGGTTTGCCCCATCCTGATTAATGATAACGCTCCCATCAATCGTCGCTGCTTCACTACTACCCGTCGTTGTATAATAGCCTGCTACTAGCTGATCCAGCAGCGTAACGGCTTCGGCACGTGTCATTTCACCTTTTGGTTTGAACGAACCATCTGGATAACCGCTGATCTTACCCGCGAAGGCATTCACGGCATCCAACGCATACTTTTGAATATCGCCTGAATCTTTAAAGGAGGAGGCAAACGTCGCATTCTCTCCACTCCCCAGGCTAAAGGCCCTCGCAAGCAGAGTTACTGCATCCTGACGGGAAATCTCTGTTGTTGCCCGTGCTTGACCCTTCTCAAAGCCTTCGTAGTAGCCAGCTTCTTTAGCGATAGCAAATTGCTGTGCATACCAGGTACTGGCTGAGACATCAGTGAAATTGACTGCCGATGCAGCAGTGAAACCAAAGATTTGATTAATGATCGTTACGAATTCAGCGCGGTTGATACTCTTATTGGGCTGGAAGGTTCCATCAGGGTATCCGCTAATGACGCCGTTATTCATCCATTTACCAATGTCCGCAGCCGCCCAGTGTCCCTGCAAATCTGAAACAGAAGAGGTGATGTTTCCTGTTCCGGTTGTTGCCGCATAGGCCGGGGCCAGCGAGGTTCCAATCATGGCCGCCGCCATGAATGAAGCTAGCCATTTTGTTGAAACTTTCATAAATAACCTCCCAAGTATATTTTAATGGTGTTTATGCGTCTTAAATAACAAAATAATATTTTGTTATCGCCCTCTTTCTTCGTATTTTTAGTAATACTTGTAATAAAGCAGTAACAATTACTAATTAATTATAATGTAAGCGCTTAATAATATATTATACAGAGCGAAATATCATATGGATATGTTTCCAATTTACTTTTCTAGTTTTGCATTGTGTTTTTGTTATTTATATTTTAGTTAAATACACAAACAAAATACGACAAAAAAGTATTAAATCTACTTTGCATCTACCTCCCACTGGATTTCCCTATGCTCTAAAAAAAAAAAAACAAGCTCCCCATAAATCGGAAAGCTTGCATGTTTTATTACATAAGCCTGACTAGCTAATATTTATATCTTTATTTAAAAGCCGGCAGCGCGATATCCGCGTAATTGTCCTTCAGGAATTTTTTCACTTCTGGGCCACTGATCCGCTCGGCCAGCTTCTTAATAGCAATGGTATCCTTGTTATCGCTGCGGGCAACCAATGTAATCGCGAATTTGGCATCCTCGGATTCCGTAATCAAGGCATTCTTCTTGGGTGTTAACCCAAGCGGACTGGCGTAAGCAGGTGTCATCGCCACTAGGTCAGCATCATCCAGCATACGGGCCAGCATTAGCAAATCGACTTCCGCAAATTTAAATTTCCTTGGATTGTCAGTGATGTCTGCCTGCGTAGCCTTGATGCCTACGCCCTCCTTCAGGGTAATCAATCCAGCTGCTTCGAACATTTCCAGCGAACGCCCAATGTTCGACGGATCATTCGCCATCACTAGCGTGGCTCCATCCGGCAGAACAGCTATGTCCTTAAAACGTTTGGAGTACCCGCCGTAAATGGCATTATAAACGGGCTGAATGGATACTAGTTCCGAACCTTTGCTGGCATTAAATTGCTCCATATAAGGCACATGCTGAAAAAAGTTAGCGTCGACTTCCTTATTTGCCAAAGCTTCATTAGGCTGCACATTGTCAGACAGTACAACAACTTCAAGCTCGATGCCGTCTTCCTTCAGCAGTGGCTTCACAATATCCAGAATATCCGTCATTGGCGGAATCAGTGTGGCTACCTTTAGTTTGATAGGCTCCCCGCTATTTTCAGCTGTACTATTTGTATTCGTATTCGATGCCGTGTTCGCTCCACAGCCTGCAACGAGGATCACCATTAGTGTCAGTACCAATATCATTGATTTTTTCATAAGTAAGGCTAACCTCCATTTTATATTCTAAATAGTTTCTGCTTACCGTTTATCCAGCAGTCTGGACAGGGTGCCGCCTGTGAACTGCACAAGCTGCACCAGTACTATCATTACAACAATGGCATAAGCCATTACCTCAGTCTCGAAACGCTGATAACCATAACGAATGGCGAAATCACCAACTCCGCCCCCGCCGACGACCCCCATCACGGTCGAGAAGGAAATAAAGCTGATCGTGGAGGTTGTCAGACCAAGCACCAGTCCCGAACGAGCCTCCACATACAGGAATTTAAAGACAAGTCCCAGCTTCGAAGCGCCCATAGATAAGGCCGCCTCAATCGTTCCTTTGGGAACCTCCAGCAAAGATTGTTCCACCAGACGTGAGTAATACGCAATCGCAACAATACATAATGGAACCGTTGCAGCCATGGTACCAATCGCCGTCCCTACGATGAACCGGGTCACTGGAATCAATGCAACGACCAGCAGTAGAAATGGAAATGAACGGACAATGTTGACAATACTATTGAGCACCAAGGACAAGAACCTATTCTCATAGAGCTGGCCTTTCCGGTAAAAAAACAGCAGCGTCCCAAGCGGAAGGCCCAGCAATAGCGCTGCTCCAACCGACATTCCCACCATCACAAAGGTTTCGCCGATGGCTTGCCACATCTGTGCCTGATATTGAATGGCGCTCTCAAACATGAGCTTCCCCCGCTTTGCCGAGAATCTGATCCCGATACGAGCCAGAGCTGACCGCAGCGGGCTGGAAGCCACCGTCTTCCCGGGAGAATGAATCAATGATCTTTCCGCTTTCCATCACGGATATGTGACTGCATAAGGTTTTGACCACATCCATCTCATGCGTAACAATCACTACCGTTACACCAAAGCTCTCATTGATGTGCCTCAGCACATTCAGTATATCTGCCGTTGTCACCGGATCGAGCGAAGAAGTTGGTTCATCACAGAGCAGCAGCTTGGGGTTGTTCGCTAACGCGCGGGCTATAGCTACTCTCTGACGTTGGCCTCCGCTCAGTTGGGCAGGATATTGTTCTGCCTTATCCGTTAGACCGACGAAATCGAGGCACTCCTGCACACGATTGATCCGTTCACGTTTCGGTAGACCAGCGAGTTCAAGCGGGATAGCGACATTTCTACTGACCGTCACGTTATATACAAGATTGAATTGCTGAAAGATCATCCCGATCTTTTGCCGCTCCTTACGCAACCTTTTGTCCGACATCTCTGTCAGAATGTGTCCGTCTACAGTAACCGTACCCGAATCCGGCACTTCCAGCAGGTTAATCATCCGCAGCAGCGTAGACTTTCCAGCTCCGCTTGCACCGATAATGCCATAAATTGCCCCCGCCTTAACCTCTATAGATACATCGTCAACCGCCTGATATATGCCAGCCTTCAGCTTAAAGCTTTTGCTTACCCGACTCAGTTCTAGGATGCCAAAGCCCCCTTCCTGTCCTGACTGTAATGAGCCCCTATTCTGCCCAATTATTGTATTACAATTATTTAAAAACTGTTTTATCAAAAATCTCTTTAAATAATAAGGCATTTTCCTCACTGTGTCATCATTTTTCTGAAATTGAGTAACGAGCTCAACATCCCAGAGCTCAGTCTAGTGTGATATTGATGTATATAATCCAACAATACTTCCCATATCTACTCCACAGAAAGCAAATGCTGTATCAAATCCAACTTTGACTCGCTGTGGAGTCCATTTTGGAACGAAATGTTGTACTTTAAACAGTAATGCAACTATAGTGGGCTATTTTCGGAAGAAATGTTGTAAAAAACACATGATTTAGCTCCTAAAAGTGGTGTCCAGAGTTGACCGAATGGAGCACAGGCATAAATCTTCCCTCTAATACAATAAGAAGGATGCCCCTCAGCCCACATGGCTTTGGAACATCCCTCTTATTATTCCGAACTTTTATCCTACCAGCTAACTTTTATAACTTCCCACTTAGCTCCCCACGAATCTTCAGGAACACCTGATAGCTCCGCTCCGCACATTCCGAAATCGCAATCGGATGGAATCCGGGCAGATCAGCATACAGCGTATCATGCAGCGGTTCGATCCAAGATTGCGGTAGGCTGCTTGCGCCAAGCTTCGCGCCCATAATAGAGCCGACTGTAGCTCCGTTGCAGTCCGTATCCATTCCTCCATATACTGAGGTGACAATGGCTTTCTCGAAATCATCGCCGCCATAGATAAGCGCTGCGGCAACGAGTGCAGCATTATTATTCGTATGTACCGCATCATAATGGCTGAAGGAATCCCAAATCTTGCTGACCAACTCACGCTCACTCTTGGCCTTCTTCGCGATTTCCACTCCCTGCCGCACATCACTCGCCAGTCGACTGGTACTCGGAATCTCGCTGAGCCCGATCTCTATGATCCGCTCGTTATCCTTCTCCGCAAAAGCGGCGGAAATCATCGCCGCATTAAACATCTCGCCATAGATGCCATTCTTCACGTGCGAGAAGGAAGCGTCGCGCCAGCCAAGCTCAGCCGCAAGCTCAGGATGGCCGGCCGCTCCATAGGCCAGGCCGTCGGCGCGGATGGCTGCACCAATCCACTCGCGGTAAGGATTCAAATACATTCGCATCTGCTCCAGACGATGCGGCCAATCCGCAGGCTTGTCGCCATGCAGATGAGAGGTCTCCTGCGCGAAGTTCATATAGACCTGCGTTTCCGCCGTGCACACCTGGCTGTAAGTCAGATGCTGGTGCCACAGCTTACCTACATCCCACGAATCCCAATCCAGACCTTTTTGCTCCAATAGCAGAAGTCCTAGGAGGGTGTAACGGATATCATCATCGCTCTCCATAAACTGGATGCTCTCCCGGGTACTCATTAGAGTAGGTGACCAGTCATTCAATCCGAGGCCGTATTCCGCCTCAGCCCGTGAATGCTCCGGCGTATAGCCGGTAATCGGCCAGGCATCGGCACCGCGGAACCACAGTTCTACATTCTCCCAGCCCGGGCGGCCCTCTTTACCATACAGATAGTCCAAATACTCCAGTGGTTTCCCGAGCGCACAACCCGCGCTCCGCCCTAGCCAAGCGCCGTAGAACTTATCGCGCCACTCCGCAGCAGTCCATTCCGCCGTCAGCTTACGCGGCCCTTCCGGGCGCAGGCGCCGAATCTCCTCCAGCGCCGAAGGCTCCTGGTATCGGAAATCCGCCGCCACGGACAGCGCCTTCAGCTCTCTATACACCTGCATCAGCTGCGCTTCATCCTCTCCGGCGGCAGCGAGCTTTTCCGCAAAGCCGTTGATGCGGCAGCCTTCTTCCCCACGCTGAACCATCTCCAGCCGGACGGTCTCCTGAAGCCTTTCCCAGCCAGCCATGGCTAGTTCCCCTCAGCGGAGTGCAGTTGCTGCTGGTCAAGTCTTTCCAACGCGTCAAAGATCAGCTTTATGAAGGCTTGACGGTCCACATCCAGAAGTACCTCCGTATTCGCTGCGTACTCCGGTTTCTTCCTTCTGTCTGCAACTGTCATTCCCCGCGTCAGCTTGCCTTCGGTCTCCACCGTGACATAAAGCTGCTCTGATTGGAACAGTTCGGGGTGCAACAACCAAGCAATGGCACAAGGATCATGCAGCGCGTTGCCGACATATCCCATTTTTCTACCATAGATTGAATAGAAATCAAGCAGCTCACCTACCATGACCGATACAGGACCACGGCGTTTCAGCTCCACAATATCATCCTCAAAAATAGCCGCCTTATCCGTTACATCCAGGCCGCTCATAACGATCGGTATACCGGACTCGAACACGATCCGGGCCGCCTCCGGGTCCACATAGATATTAAACTCCGCGGTCGCAGTCACATTTCCGTGAGAAAGTCCGCCACCCATCAGCGATATTTTCTCAATTCTATCCTTAACCTCGGGATAAGCGGTGATGAGCAGAGCGATATTAGTCAAAGGTGCGGTCGGCACTAATGTAATTTTTTCCTGCGAAGAACGGATAATATTAAGCATGAACTCCACAGCACCCTGCTCCACCGGCCGGAATTTACTTGCCGGAAGATTGGGTCCATCCATCCCGGATTCTCCGTGTGCAACTTCACCGGTAACCAACTTTCCAAGCAGCGGCGCCGCTGCTCCTTTGGCTACAGGAATATCTGCATTCACAAAGCTGAGCACCTTGAGTGCATTATCTGTTATTTTGTCGAGAATCTGGTTCCCGCCAACCGTTGTAATCCCCCGGATATCCAGTTGCTCAGGATGCGCAAGCGCCAGCAATATAGCAATCGCGTCATCATGCCCCGGATCGCAGTCGATAATAATGGGTATAGGCATAGTTGTCGCTCCTTTTATGTTTATCTATAAGCTGCTCTCCACTATTTCGCCAGCGGACTTTTGAGCTTTCTATTCTTTTTGCGTGTCTCAGATACAGCATAAATGACTAGTCCAACCACCGTCGCTACATAAGGAAGTGTTGCAATGAGCTCCGCCGGAATATTGAGCACCTGCAGTGCATTCGAGAGCGCATCAGCCGCACCGAACAACAGCGAAGTCAGCGCCGTACCGAGTGTCGTCCCCCGGCCCATCGACTCCGCCGCAATAGCAATCCAACCCCGGCCAGCGATCATGTCACGGGTGAACAGGGACAAATAACCCATCGACATATAGGCACCGCCCAATCCGGCAAAAAATCCACTCAGCAGCAGGGCGGTATACTGAATCTTAATAACACTGACACCTACCGACTGCGCCGCATGCGGGTTCTCTCCTACGGATCGAATACGCAAGCCAAGCGACATACGATTGAGCAGATAATACACCACAAATACAGACAGAATAGAGACATACGTCAAGATGTGATGCCCCGAAAAAATAGGTCCAAGCACCGGAATATCCTTCAACAATGGAATCTCCACACTAGGCAGCACTTTACTTGCCAAAGAAGTGGAAGAGCCTTTGTCTCCACTAAGCAGATACAGGATAAAGACCGTACCACCTGACGCGAACATATTAATCGCTACACCGCCGAGAATGATATGAGTCTTGAACTTCAAGGTGAAAAAAGCGAGAATCCCCGCGATCATCGTTCCAGCCAGCACTGCACCCAGCAGCCCTATCCATGCACTGTGCGTATATGCACTCAGAATCACTCCGGCCAATGCCGAGACTAACATAATGCCTTCCAGCCCGATGTTAATAATTCCAGCCCGGTTGGAGATTAGTGCACCCAGCGCGGCAAACAGAATCGGTGTAGTTACCCGAAGCAAGGAGAACGCAAAGTCTGTCGTCAGAATGACACTCAGCAGGCTGTTCATGCTTCCTTCGCCTCCTTCAGCAGCATCCGGTTCTTCCAGAACTTCAGGAATTGCTCCGCCGAAATGAGCAGAATAATGACTGCCTGTATGATGGAGATCATCTCGGATGGTACATCAGACAGGCGTGCCATCAGATCGGCACCAATCCGGATATAGGCCAGGAACAACGCGGAAGCGATAACCGCCAGTGGATTGTTCTTCGCCAGCATGGCTACAAGCGCGCCATCCAAGCCATAGCCGGGAAGCGATGACCATTGGAAACGGTTATACATCCCCAGCACTTCAACCGATCCGCCCATGCCAGCCATAAAACCGGCGATCAAGTGAACCAGAATTATAACCTTTGCCGTCTTTATTCCTGAATAACGGGCAAACTCGCGGTTTGCACCCGTCATCCGCAGCTCATAGCCCCATTTGGTTTTGTAGAGAAACAGATGGGCCACAACGATAAGAACCAATACAATGATAAGTCCGGTGTGGATACGTGTGCCTGGAACTATTTTGCTTAAATGAGCCGTTTCCTGAAATTTAAAAGATACATTAGCAAAAGCCTTGGCATCACGCAGATGGTAATTCAGCAAATATAGACCTACTCCAAACAGAATATTATTGAACATTAAGGAAGTCACAAGTTCATTCGCATTCCACTTTGCCTTGAGTATCCCAGGTATGGCAGACAACAGTGCGCCTACAATGGAACCGCCAGCAATAGCCACAAGCGGATGCATCCAGCCATTTAGAGTCAAATGAATGGCCAGTACTGAAGCTACAACACCAGAGAAATAGAAAATCCCCTCAGCACCCAGGTTGAACATATTTGCCCGAAACAGCAGGGATACAGATAGACCCGTGAACATGAGCGGAATTGCCATTTCAATAACATTACCAATATGCCCCTTCGTCGATAGAGGCTCTAATAGGAAAATACCGATCGTTGTTACCGGCTGATCACTAACCAGCGAGATGATCAGAAAGGCAATAGCAAGTGCAATCACGATAACTGCCGAAGTCCGGATGACCTCGAAATATTTGACTTTAAACATGATTCACCGCCCTCCTGATGTCCTGCTCGTCCTGCCGCTGAATTCCCAGCATATAGAGCCCCAGCTCCTCTTCGCTAACCGCAGCTGGATTCTCGAAATAGGCTACAATCTGCCCTTCATACATCACCAGCAGACTATCACTAATTTCCAGAATTTCATTCAAATCCGCTGACACCAGCAATATAGCGCACTGGGCAGCACGCAGCTCCAGCAGCTTCTGGTGAATGAACTGGGCTGCACCGATATCAACACCCCGGGTAGGCTGCTCAGCAATAAGCAGCTCCGGGCTGGTAGAGCATTCTCTGGCTACAACTACCTTCTGCATATTGCCCCCGGACAGCATCCCAATTGGCTGTGCAGTTCCTGAGCAGCGCACTTTGAATTCCTCCACGAGCGAGGCTGTTAGGCTGGAAATTTTGGAACCCTTCAGAAATATTCCCTTATTCATGTCTTTGGAGCGGTAACGGGTGGAGATCAGGTTATCGGCAATGCTGGCATCTCCCGCGGAGCCTTGCCGCATCCGATCCTCCGGGATATAGGAAACGCCAAGATTACGAATCTCCAACAGGTCCGAATCGCGAATATCCGCACCTTTTACTGTAACAACTCCGTTACTGGAGACTCCTTTTAGCCCGCCTGTAAGAGCTTCAATGAGCTGCGTCTGCCCGTTTCCCTCAACGCCGGCAATGCCGACAATCTGTCCGGCACGTACCGTGAAGCTCAAATCTGACAGCAACGCTTTTCCCTGCGGGTCATTCACACTCAGTCCTTGAACAGTGAGCATCGGCTCCCCAAAAGACGGACTATCTTTGTCATATTTCAAGACGACGTCCCGGCCCACCATCAAGCGTGAGATCTCCTGCTCCGTTACATCCGCTGTCTGAAAGACACCTTCGGTCCGGCCGCCGCGCATGATCGTAATCCGATCGCAAATCGCTTTGACTTCCTTCAATTTATGCGAGATAAAAACAATTGTATGTCCTTGCTCCTTCAGCTGCTTCAGTTCACGGAATAACTCTTCCGTCTCCTGCGGGGTCAGCACCGCTGTTGGCTCGTCCAGAATCAGAATCTTGGCGCCGCGCAGCAGAGCCTTCAGAATCTCCACCTTCTGCTTCATGCCGACCGTGAGATCCTCTACTTTAGCCTTCGGATTCACAGTCAAATTATATTTTCGCGCGGTTTCTTCGGTCATACGGATGGCTTCAGCCTCATTAAATCCCAAGCCCCTACGCGGCTCCATACCAAGCACCATATTCTCTGCTACAGTAAAAGAGGGCACCAGCATAAAATGCTGATGAACCATGCCGATCCCTCTATCGATAGCATCCTGTGCCGATTGCAGCTTCACTTTTTCTCCCCTAATATAGATCTCACCGTCGCTTGGCTCTTCCATACCAAACATGATTTTCATAAGAGTCGATTTGCCGGCACCATTCTCACCCGCAATGGCGTGAATCTCCCCTTCGCACAAAGAAAAATGAACAGCTTTGTTGGCAACGACGCCATTAGGATACACTTTGGTTATTGCCCGCATTTCCAGGAGTGCATTCTGCATGAGTCTTCAACACCTTCCCTACTTGGGTCTCCCTCCAACTGCTGCTTATAGCCAGAGCATGTGTGATTGGCTTGTCTATGATATAAGAGACTTAAGGTTTAACCGCATTGCGGATAGCTTCTACCTCTGAGGTTTCCATGCCCATGGCATTGTCGACTGTAATTTCTTTGCTGATCAGCTTTTGCTTCACTTCTTCTATCTTGGCTTGCAGATCCGCCGGGAACACCGTCTTATAAATCTCATTGTCCGCAATACCTACTCCGTCTTCAACAAAGCCCAATACATCACGTTTGCCCATCGTCAGGGAACCGTCCTGTATTCCCTTCACTGCACCAAGAATCGCCATATCAATCTTTTTGATGGCCGAAGTGACGATCAGATTAGCTTTTTCACTATCCGTATCCTTAATCAGCATCGCTTGGTCAGAATCGACCCCGATCGCATATTCATTCTTCTCTTTAGCTGCATCAAAAATCCCAAGTCCTGTACCACCCGCAACGTTGAAAATAACATCTACCCCGGAGTTATATTGAATGAGGGACAGTTCCTTGCCTTTCGCCGGATTCACAAAATCGCCTGCATAAGATACCGCTACTTTCACCTCAGGATCAACATATTGTGCACCTTGGATATATCCTACCAAGAAGGCGTTAATCCCGGGGATATCCATACCACCTACAAAACCGATCACATTTTCAGCATTCGCATTAGGCATATCCGATTGCGTAGTCAATGCTGCTACAGCTCCAGCTAGAAAAGAGACCTCATTTGTCGAATAAGACATGTTGTACATATTGGCTGGTGCTTCCTCAATATCAGTATCATAATTGATAAATTTTTTGTCCGGATTCGCTTCGGCTGTCAGGTTAAACATCTCGGTAATTTCCGATCCACCGGAAATAATAACATCCCAATCCTCGGCAGCAATATCGTTAAAGGTAGGTTCCCATTTTGTCTTGTCGGTTCCCATCTCTATAACCTTCGTTTCTGCACCCAGCTCGTCCTTTACCTTTTGCAAACCACTGTTGGCTGCATCAAAAAATGATTTGTCGCCCAATGTGCCGGGAATAAGCAAGATGACCTTCAGTGCTCCAGCGGCAGCTTCTCCGCCATCTGCCGTATTGTTGCCAGCGTTCGCTGCTGAATTTGCCTCGTTATTCGACGCATTGTTCCCACATGCAGTGACCAAGACCATTACCACCAATAACAATAAAGCTAGAACCTTCTTTTTCATTATTCTCTTCACACCCCTATTTGTTAGTTGGTTATGTGCTTTGGATATTACAGCTTGAGCTTATTAAATAGATGCAGAATCAGTAAGAACATAAGTATTGGTCAGTTTCTTTCAAAATCGGACATCATGATGTTATATTTCCAGATAAACCGCTTAATTCCCGAACGAGATGGCCAGTCAGGTTGCGAACCTTCGGTTTAATTGTTAAGATCATAACAAATATCATTGCAAAAAATTATATATTTTCGGTCATATTTTTGTACGATTCGGCTAAATCATGAAAATGAGGGAGGATCAATATGGATCGTGTTCTATATATTGTAAGTGCAGTGCATGAACCTAACACATATATCCCACCGCATCAGCATGAATGCTATGAGCTGGTTTACTATATACAGGGATTGGGAACCTCAAACGTGGGTCCGCGAAATTATCATTTCCGGGCATCCTCATTTGCCCTTATCCCTCCCAATTATAAGCATGACGAAAACCATCAGCCGGAAGCAGAGGTTCTGTTTGTAGGCTTTCACTGCGATAATCCGAATATGAATACATTGTCCGGCGTCTACGAGGATGACAAGGAGCAGACCGTGTTGCAGACACTCCTGCGGATGAAAGAAGAGTTCATGCGCAAGCGTGAGGGATTTGCTGAGCTATTGAACCTGCAGATGAGCGAGATTACCGTTCATTTACAGCGGCTGCTCGGTGCAGCAGGTTTCCGCTCTCCCTCTGAAGACCGGGTACAATATGTGTTGAACTACATGAATGAGCATTACCGTTATAAACTGTCGGTCACCACACTATCTGAAATGTCAGGGTATAGCTATGACCGGTTCCGGCATATCTTTAAAGAGCGGTTTGGCTCTTCCCCAGTCCGTTATCTTCTGATAAAACGCCTTGATTATGCCAAGTCACTGCTACGACACACTCAGATGCACATCTCTGAAGTATCTGCTGCAGCCGGCTTTGTGAATGACGCCCAATTCTGCAATATGTTCAAACGCGAGATCGGTCTCTCCCCACGCGCTTTTCGAATTCACAGCAAAGTTATATAATGTAACATATATCATTTACTTTTCAGGAATTTGACTTATAATAAGGATTAAATTTAACATCCATTAACTTTTTGCCACTAATCACTCTCCAATGCGTAAGTTTTAGTAACACGCTTGTTGCCTGATCGAGATTTCACCAGAGGGAAGTGAAGTTCTTGTCGATTGTTGTGCTTCTCTCCTCTAATGAAATTAAGAAGAAGCTCTCCCGCTGCTACAATGAAGTTCACAAGGAGTTGTACGGTGTTGGAGTGACACAGCTTAAGATTGATGCCGTTAATGAAACGATGATTATGTTTCTGGTGAAGCATCAGCGGGTTACCGCACTGCGTGCTCTTGAGGAGCATTATCCGGAGCTGAAGCAATCTGTAGATGCCGCGCTGCATCAGGAATTCAAACGTAGAATCCAGAAGAAGCTGTCCGAGGAAATGAACCTGCCCGTCACTGGCGTATTACGGGACTATGATCCACAAACTGCATGGGCTTGTACTTTAGTTATCACGGATGCCGAGAACGGATAAATGAACCGGGATTTATCTCGCGGATTTTAATATAGCCTACTTCTCGTCATGTTAACCCGCCTATTTACCCGCAAGTAATTGTTATTCAGAATAGTCGGCTACATCTCGATTTCATCCTGATGAGCTGCCACATAAATAAGGTTCGCCCGATTTCTGTTTACAGACTGAAGGAAGCCGTTGATTAGAGAACATCTCTATGTCAACGGCTTCCTTTTTGTTTTTTTATGCAGAATCCCGACCATTACCTTTTCTAAAGGAGGGCTACACTCATGAGAATTATAGTCGCTCTTACAGGAGCAAGCGGAGCCATATACAGCTATTCCCTGATTCGCAGCCTGCATCAATTGGGCATTGACACCTATGTTATCGCCACTAGCGCTGGTGAGAATGTGCTCAAATATGAATGTGGCATCGACATGGCCGAAATTGCAGAGTATGCGACGGTGCTGCCAAACAACGATTTGTTCGCACCTGTGGCCAGCGGTTCATTCAAAACTGACGGAATGGTCATTATCCCCTGTTCCATGAACACCCTTGGCGCCATCGCCAATGGGATGGGAGATACTCTCCTGAGCCGTGCGGCCAGTGTGGTGCTGAAGGAAAAACGCAGGCTTATTATCGTGCCCCGCGAAACACCACTCCATCAGATTCATTTGGAGAATATGCTTAGGGTTGCCCGTGCGGGAGCAGACATCATGCCCGCCTCACCGGGATTCTACAATCATCCCACAGAGATCTGGGAACTGGTGAATTTCATGAATGCCCGCGTGCTCGATGCTTTGGGAATCGAACATCAGTTAATGAAAAGATGGGGTGAAGCTTAAAGATGGCAGCGCTGAATATCAGACAATTGTTGGAGCATTGGGAGAGGAACGGAAAGCTGCTGCGGGTACGCAGAGAAGTAGATCCCCGCTTCGAGCTTGGGGCAGTAGTCAAAGCAGTAAAAGGTGCGCAGCCGCTGCTGTTTGAGAAGGTCAAGGGATATAACGTCCCTATGACTGTTGGGCTTGGCGGCTCCAAAGAATTGATGGCTGAGAGCATGGATATGCAGCCTGCTGAGCTGCTGCCCCGGCTTATCGAAGCCGTCGTCCATCCACTTTCGACCCGCAAAGTGGAGCACGCTCCAGTCCATGATAACGTTATTACCGGCCAGCTTAACTTGCAGGATCACTTTCCTGTATGCACTTATCATGCTTTGGACAGCGGTGCTTATTACGTTTCAGGAGTCATGGTCGTCAAGGGACGAGATGGACAGACGCGTTACACGTCCATCCGGCGGATGCAGCTGCTGAATGGCAACCGGACCAGCATTCTAATCTCTTCACCCGAATTATTTCAACAATACCAAGAGTTTGAAGAGCGAGGTGAGCCGCTGGAAGTCGCTTTTATGTTCGGCATCGTTCCGGCTGTTGTTCTGGCTTCCCAGGTCAGCACACATCTGTTTCATGTAGATAAGCTAGATGTTGCCTCCGCCCTGCTCGGTGAGGCACTTACCGTGGTTCCCTGCAAGACGGTTAATCTTGAGGTTCTGGCCGAAGCAGAGGTTGTCTTCGAGGGGCGGATTCTTCCTGGGATTCGCGTGCCCGAAGGACCGTTCGGAGAGCTTGGCGGATACTATGGACCGCGTTCGGAACAGCCAGTGGTAGAGTTCTCCGCCGTCACCTACCGGAACCATGCCATATGGCAGACTATCCTCCCCGCCAGCTATGAAGAGAAACTGCCGATGGCTATTGCCCGCGAGGTAGCCTTAATCAGCTCCATCCGGCAGGTTGTACCTACCGTTCAGGATGTTCATATCACAATGGGTGGCGTAGGACGTTACCATGCGGTTGTTAGGATTCGCAAAGTCAGCGAAGGTGATGGTAAAACCGCTCTGCTGGCTGCCTTCGCCGGTGACAAGGATCTGAAGCATGTCGTAGTCGTCGATGAAGATGTTGATCTCTTGAATCCGCTGGATGTCGAGTGGGCCATCGCCACCCGGGTTCAAGCCGATCTGGATCTGTTCATTGTCCCTGGCGCCAAGGGTTCTCCGCTGGAACCTTCCCACAATCTTCGCGGGGTCACTGCCAAGATGGGCATCGATGCTACCTACCCTTTATCGCAAGTGGAGCACTACCTCAGGACTCATATTCCTGGACAGGATGAGATTGAGCTGGCGAACTATTTATAAGATTAAGCAACTGCTCATAAAACTAAGTTTATGCTTTCGATGTAGTTTTGTACGAAGATGATTCGATGAAGTGATGCTCACAAATCTAAGCTTATGCTTTCGAAGCAGTTTTGCTGCACAGTCCTACTCGAAGATGTAAAGTTCCGCAAAACTTTAAGCTTATGCTTTCGAAGCCAGCTTTGCTGCGCAAAGCTTTTAAGGAGGTGGATTATGCAAGCAATCGGATTGATTGAGACACGGGGGCTGACACCAGCATTAGAAGCGCTCGATGCCATGTGCAAAGCAGCAAATGTTAAGCTGGTGGATTTCAAACGGATTGGCTCCGGCTTGGTGACAGTTATCGTCGAAGGCGATGTCGCCTCTGTCGCAGCAGCGGTTGAAGCTGGCGTTGCTGCTTATGCGCGAACCGGCGGGGAGCTCATTTCGTCAAATGTCATTCCGCGCCCGCATCCGGATCTGGCCAAAATGCTTTACTAAACAAAATTAAACAAAAGGTTCTCTAAGGAGGTGATTTCACTTGTCCGATTTTATGAGAAATATTGTTTCCGAGGTATTGCAAAGAAACCATACTATTCCTATTTCCGGTATTACTCCGGCCCATCCTGCGGATTATAGCAAGCCAGAGCTGACAGTCAAACGGACCAATTACCAGAAAGAGCAAGCTGCGAAACGGCTGGCCTTAATTGCCGGTACTATTGCTGCATCAAGCTCCAGCAGTTCCAACCATTCCAACAAATCTGGCAATTCCAGTAGCCTAGGTAACTCTATAAGCAGTGGTAGCAACACTATTTCTACCAACTCCGGCAGTCCTACGAGCTCAACTAGTGGAGCACTCCATACTCAAGATTTTGTCGAACGCTGTTTTTCTCCATTGCTACTGCGCACCCTGTCGCACAAGAACGTGGAGGTTAGTTCACCTGGAAGTTCACCTATAAGGGCTGAACTCAATACACCCGAGACCTCTAAACCTTTCCGGCTCTCAACTGTGGGGGATATTGACGCCTGGATCTTTCCGGATATCCGTACTGCGCTTCGTCCTCTACTGGGAATCACCAGCCGAAATTACAGTGCAGCTGGTGTCATCAGTGCACGATCCTGTCAACCGGGACAGCTATTTGCTGCAGAGAAGATTTTAGCAGATGATCCTGAGCTGGAGGCTGAGATTCACTGGGGAGAAGCTGATCTTCGTTTCGAGCTGAAGCTGTTCAGCAATGAGTTTCGCAAAGTATCTGCCAAGCTCAAGGAAATGGTTGATTTTTTACAGGCCGCTTCTACTCGCAGAGTACAGTTATTCGTCAGCCTGGCCCCCTCCGCTCTCCTTCGTCAGCATTTGGGAGCAGGACAACAAGAAGCTATTGTGGTCGTAGATGCCGCTTCACGCTGGAACAGCATCGGGCTGGTGCAGCAACTACTCTATCGTTGTCCAGATGCTGGACTGAAAATCCGGGCAGAGCAAAGCTATGTAACTGTAACCGGAACTTCTGCCCAGATAACCGCTGTAGAGGCAGAGCTTAAGACCCTGATGAAGGAGGACTGAACATGCAAGCGCTAGGATTAATCGAGACCCTTGGGTTCACAACCGCCGTTTCTGCAGCAGATGCTGCACTTAAGGCCGCAAATGTGCGGCTGGTTGCCGTAGAGAAAGTTATCGGTGTTGGCGGTTCATTGGGTGTAACCATTCATCTTAGCGGTGATGTTGCTGCAGTGAACGCATCCGTTGAGGCTGGAAAGACAGAAGCACAACGAGTCGGCAAGGTCATCTCCGCCCATGTCATCGCTAAAGCTCACGAGGATGTAACTCTCAAGATATTATCCAAGTATTTACTAAAAAAAGAAAACACCGCCTCCGAGTCCGTTATTGTCTCCTCTACCGTTGACCCGCTCACTAAGGGCAACGAGCATATGTCTGATACCTCACCAGCTTCACCTGGCACAACAGATTCAACAGAATCAAACGATTCAAACGACAAACCAAACTAAATTAATGGAGGTTTTTATAATGGGAGAATCACTGGGATTAATCGAAACAAAAGGTCTGGTAGGGGCAATTGAAGCTGCAGATGCAATGGTAAAGGCGGCAAACGTAGAAATCTGCGGTTATGAAAAAATTGGCTTTGGTCTCGTCACAGTTATGGTTCGTGGGGATGTAGGTGCTGTAAAGGCAGCAACCGATGCAGGCGCAGCAGCAGCCAAACGGGTCGGGGAGCTGGTATCGGTACATGTCATTCCAAGACCACATAGTGAAGTTGAACGCGCCTTGCTGTCCAAAGGCATTGAATAGGAATACTAGTTACCATGGACAGCCGGCATAGCACGGTTGCTGCAAATATCCTGTTAGGGTTGTCTTACGGCTCCAGAACAGCAGAGTTAAAAAAAGACTATCCCCAAGTCTTAACGCTGCTGGCTAATCATTTCATCGGTATGGAGGAAGGGTTCGCGGCTATTCGAAAGCTGGGAGCAAGCAATGTTAGATTGCGGTTATGGGTAGAAGATCATTTGCTCCACACGATGACCCTCGAAGAGATTGTAGCGCAGTCAGGAGTTGACGATATTATACATCCGACCAACTCCCCACTCCTCTCTCCCACCGAGGCAGATGTCCTATTCATACCCGTGCTTTCGCTATCCCTGTTGTCCCGTCTCACCCAATTGGATACCGGACATCCATTCGTACAATTAATAGTATCGGCCCTTTGTGCAGGAATACCAGTCGGTGCATTAACGCTAGGGGCAGAACCAGGACATTATCGCTGGGGTGAGCAGGGTCTCTCGCAGGCCAGTCCGTTTTTGAAAGAGCAGATGTTGGCTATGGTTAGCAAAATAGAAAGCTTCGGCATTAAGCTGCTCGAACCGGATAAAGTCGGGAACTGGCTGTCCTCTGCGAAAGCGCCACTCAAGAAACAGGTACTAACCGCAGAGGATATCCGCTCCGCACTGAAGCTGGACAGAACAAGTATTGTATTGAGCAGACATGCCGTAATCACTCCACTTGCCGCAGATATGGCCAGAGAATACGGAATAGAGCTTCAATTTAAATAGAAGAGGTGACAATCACATGCAGCTGGGACTAATTATCGGATACGTCGTCGCAACTAGAAAGGATGAGACACTGGTTGGCGCCAAACTACTGGTCGTTCAGCCTATTCACCCGGACAATACACCTTCTGGAGCAACAATCATTGCGGTCGATACGGTGGGTGCCGGAATTGGCGAAACGATCATCTTCGTAGTCGGCAGCGTGGCTTCACGGGCGACGTCACATCTGAATGCCCCTATTGATGCCGCTATTGTCGGTATTGTAGACAGTGTGGATTGCGCCAAGGCGGGAGGTTCATAACATATGCTAACGACAGATATCAAAGATGCGATTCAGCGGCGGCGGATGATCGATGTTCTGCTCTCCGACACGGTACATGCCGATCTCGTACTTAAAGGCGGCTATATCATAAATGTAGTGACACGGGAAATATACGAAGGCGATGTGGCTATAAAAGGCGACCGGATTCTACTTGTAGGCCAAGCAGAGAAGCTGATTGGCCCTGCTACCGTTATTGAAGATATGCGTGGTAAATTTATTAGTCCGGGCTTTATTGATTCTCATATGCATTTCGAAAGCGCGATGCTCACCGTAACTGAATTTTCCAAATTGTCCATTCCAACAGGAACAACCACATTGGTGGCAGATCCGCATGAAATAGGGAATGTACTGGGAGTCCCGGGAATGAAAGCGATGATTGAAGAAGCCAAAACCTTGCCGAACCGTGTTCTATTCACCGTCCCCTGTCTCACGCCGGATGTACCTGGTCTGGAGACTGCCGGTGCGGATATTAGCTCCAAGGATATGCAGGAACTGCTGAATGATGACCATGTGCAGGGAATCGGCGAGCTGCAAGGCTTCAGCAATGTCCATCCGGTATACCGCAATGCGCCCTATCTTATCGATGATCTGCTTGCCTCCGTCTCTTACGCCAAAGCTATTGGCAAAAGCATAGAAGGTAACGCGCCCGGATTATTCGGACGTGAGCTTGCTGCCCATATCATCTGTGGGGGCGGCCATATCTCCTGCCATGAGACGACAACGAAAGAAGAAATGATGGAAAAGCTGCGTTACGGGGTCAGTGTATTTATGCGTGAAGGCTCTTCTCAGCGCAATATGGCTGAATGCATTCGGGCCATAACCGAGGAAGGAATGGATTCACGGCGGGCCATCCTCGTCTCCGATGATATGGTTCCCGAGGATCTACTGAAATACGGTCACATGAATGACATCGTTCGTAGAACGATAGCCGTAGGCATTGATCCAGTAGAGGCTATCCAAATGGTCACCATTAACCCAGCTACACATTTTGGCTTTGATGATATTGGCCTGCTAGCCCCAGGCAAAAAAGCCGACATCGCCGTGATCAGCGATTTAACCCAGATGAAGATAGCGCAAGTGTATATTAGCGGAGTCAAAATCGCCGAGAACGGCGAGCTCACTCGGGATATCCCCTCTTATATTTATCCCGCTTCTGTCAAAAAGTCCGTTAAGCGTAAACCTGTCAAGCTGGAGGATCTGCAAATCTCTGCTGAAGGCGCTCATAGCACCGTACAGATTCGGACCATTGAGGTTATTCCAGATCAAAACCTGACCGGAGCTGGAATCTATACCGCTTCCGTCAAGGATAATATCGTATTGCCTTCAGTCGCAGACGACCTTCTCCCCCTGCTCGTAGTCGAACGTCATGGACGCAGCGGTAAGATCGGTAAAACCTTTGTTCGCGGGATGACGCTTAAAGTAGGCGCGATCGCCGAGAGCGTAGCACATGATACGCACAACATCATCGTCACAGGCACGAACTATGCTGATATGGTAACCGCCGTAAACCGGGTTATCGCCATGGATGGAGGCATCGCCATGATTGCGGACGGTAAAGTTGTGGGAGATCTACCGCTGCGTATCGGTGGGCTAATGACCGACGAACTGACTGGCAAGGAAATGAGCAGCCGGATTACCGAGCTGCATCGGCTAGCCCGTGAGGAGCTAGGCTGCAGTCTGCATGTACCATTTATGCATCTTTCTTTCCTCTCACTAGTCACCAGCCCAGCTTGGAAAATAACCGACATCGGCCTGATCGATGCCGATGCCTTCACCGTGCTGCCAACACTCGCCTAAATCTGTGCTTATGCTACCTAAACTAAGTGTATGCTTTCGAGGTAGTTTTGCGAAGTTATCTCCAGAAGCTTATGCTACCAAAACTTTTAAGAGGTGATAAAATGGGCATTCAGGTTGTCGATCTCTCGCAGGAAATCTATCAGGGGATGCCGGTCTTCCCTCCACATCAGAAGACGATGATCTTCCCCAACATGAGCCATGAGGAGAGCAAACACAAACTCGGCTTCGAATTTGCAACGAACAATCTGCTCATTAATGAGCACGGCCCCACCCATAGCGATGCCATCTACGAATATGATCCACAGGGACAGACGATTGATGAAATGTCACTGGAGTATTTTTATGGACCGGCCGTCTGTTTGGATGTCTCCCATATCTCACCGGACAGTTACATTACCCGCCAGGATCTAGAACAGGCCTTACAAAAGGGTTATCTTCATCTCGACAAAGGGGATATCGTACTGCTGTACACCGGACATTATAATCGGGCTTACGGCACAGAGGCATGGTTGACCCGCTACACCGGTCTAGATTATGAGGCTGCGGAATGGTTAGCCAAGCAAGGTATCGTAAATATCGGCGTAGATGCCCCTTCCATCGATAATCCGGATGATCCACGATTCTCCGGACATTTAATCTGCAGGGAATATGCAATGACCAATACCGAAAATTTATGCAACCTCGATAAAATAGCACAGAAGCGTTTCCTGTATTTCGGACTTCCGCTCAAAATCCGCAAAGGCACAGGCTCCCCTATCCGAGCTGTAGCTGTGTTCATAGAATAAGGAAATCAGGTGAATGACAGTGAGAAATGAGACTGTAATTGAGGAAATCATCGTACCTGCTTATGAAGGAAGAAGTGCGCGGGTTCGCAAAGGGCAGACGCTCTATATCATAGATGTGGAAGGCAAGCAGGTAGGTGATTTCGTCTGCTTTAATGCGGAGAATCCCGAGGAGCATGTATCGCCAATTCATATGAGATCGTCGCTCAGCAGCATCAGACTTAAACAAGGTGACGGCCTTTACAGCAATTACCGAAGACCCCTAATGCAGCTGGCTCATGATACCGTAGGACGGCATGATTTCTTTTTTCCAGCCTGCGACTATTATCGCTATAAGGTTGATTTCGGACTAGAAGAGCATCCCAACTGCCACGACAATTTACAAAAAGCGCTCGGTAAATATCAGCTTGGCCACAAAGAAATCCCTGACCCCATCAACTGGTTCATGAATAACGCCCTCGACGAGAACCTGGATTATGTGATTGAAGAGCCTTTATCCAAGCCAGGGGATTATGTCGCTTTACTTGCCCTCACAGATGTTATCGTAGCCCTCTCCTCCTGTTCTCAGGACCTAGCCCCTGTTAATGCTTACAACGTAACGTCGCTCAAAATGCAGATCATAGAATCAAAGCCCGTATAACTTAGAAAAAGCTCCTGCAACACGGGATAACCCGTTGTCGCAGGAGCTTTCTTTAAACCCCTCATATACAATATGAATGCTTAGCCCCTGACGACAGTGTTCCTTGCTTTATATTCTTCAAGCGTTAAGACTTCTCCAAAGATACCAATATCCCGCAGACCGGATACGTGCATATCTTCATCCTTTGAAGCGCAGCAGTCGCTGATACACATCACCTTATACGTATGGTACATCGCATCTGACGCTGTTGAACGGACACATACATTTGTCCATACACCAGTGACAACTACAGTATCAATGCCCTCTTCACGGAGGAACAGGTCCATATCCGTGTAGCTGAAGGCACTGTGGCGTCTTTTTTGCACAATGTAATCGCCCTTATCGAGCTGCGGAGTCAGACTTGGAATGAAATCGGAGCCCCAGGTTCCTTTGATCGCATGAATCGGTCTCACTCTGAAATCCGCATCGTTCTTCCGATGAGCCTCCTGCACAAAGATGATCTGGATATCATTCTCACGGCTAAATTCGATTAATTCCTGTATTGCCGGTACAATCTTCTCGCCATTCGGACAACAAAGTGCACCCTCTGGGCTAATAAAATCATTTAACATATCAATAATAACTACGGCGTGTTTGCCCATAGCAGTCACGTTCCTCTCAAGTGCATATCTAAATGTTCTAACTAGAACTACTTAATATTTCAACAGACGCGGAAGCTCACTAATGGTCTGGCGTTTCACAAACTCCCCGTAGCCTGGTTTACCTACCACACCAAGTTCATCATCATAAACCAACGTGCCTCTGACAATCGTTTTATCGACTTTACCTTTAAGCTTCATCCCGTGAAAAGGAGTATATTTCGGCTTGCAGTGCATTTTTTCCTTATCCAGGGTCCATTCCTTCTCCAGATCAACAATTGTAAAGTCGGCGTCTGCTCCAATTTCGATAGCACCTTTTTTCGGATACAGACCGTAATGAACCGCCGGATTGGTGCAGAGCACCTCTACCAGCCGGGAAAGGCTCAATCTGCCCTTGTTGAAGCCTTCGCTGATCATGATTGGAACCAAAGTTTCAACACCTGGTATCCCTGGAAAAGAGGTCCAGACATCCATGCCCGGAGCATCCTTTTCAGTGGCGATCTCATACGGTGCATGGTCAGTAGCCATGAAGTCGACGGTTCCATCAACCAATCCCTGCCACAAAGCTTCGTTATCTTCCGTACGGCGCAGCGGAGGCGCAATCTTCGCAAATGCCTCGAACTCGGTCATCGCGTCAACTGCATTCAGCGTCAAGTAATGCGGGCAAGTCTCCGCTGTCACTTTAAGCCCCTTTATCTTTGCTGCCTTGATCAGTTCATTACCTGCAGCAGTACTCATATGCACAATATGCAGGCGGGCTCCTGACTCCTCAGAGAAGCTGATACCGAGCTGAATTGCTGCTTTTTCTGCCAGAATTTTACGCGCTTCCGCCCAAGCAGGGTAGTCCATACGTCCTTCTTTTTTCAACTTGTTCGTGTAGAAATCACAAATCGCAAAATTCTCGGCATGAATGCCGATTGGCATTCCAGTTTCAGCCACAGCATAGAAGGCTTCCAGCATTTCCGGATCAGTTACACGCGGGTAGGTCGGAACGGAAGGGGTCATGTATACCTTAAATGCTACTACACCCTCTGCCGCCTGCTCCTTGACGATGTTCAGTACATCGTTCCGCACATCCTCACCAGTGACGCCACCCCACATCGCATAGTCGATAACTCCTTTACCCTCCAAGGCATTGAGCTTATTATGCAAATTATCCACCGAACGGACCGAAGGCACGCTACAGCAAGGCATGTCGATAATGAGCGTAACTCCACCCGCTGCGGCGCTGCTTGTTCCAGTAACAAAGTCTTCCCGATGTGTAAATCCAGGGTCATTAAAATGTGTATGTGAGTCAATAACACCCGGCAGCACAAGCATTCCTTTAGCGTCGATAACCTCTGCTGTCCCAGCGTCAATATCTTTGGCAAACCCAACGATAATACCTTTATCCACTAGAATGTCGGTCAATACCTGTCTGTCACCTTGGGGAATACTTGCATTCTTAATAATCAATTCATAACTCATCAATACACACCTCTTCTTTTATATTTTGATTTTAAGCACAACAAAAAAACCCGGGTCACAAAAGGCATACGACAGAAGCTATACGTTCTAAAAGCAAAAAATCTGCAGTTTGAACAGCAAACTATCCTATACCTCTTGTAGCCTGGGGCAATTTACGGTCGCCTGGTCGAAACGCTCAAACCGATCTCTGAGCTTATACAAGAGCTTATTTTGTTAACCCATTTACTTGGGAGTAAATAAGTTTAATGTAATGTTTATTAACACAATTCAAGGATATAACTCCTTTTATTACTTACATCATACCATCTCAAGGCTTTGCGTCAATATCAAAAACCTATTTGTCAATGAATAGTCGAATTTATGTAATGTTATATAACTCAAATCTCTCATCTGACATTAATTGATAGAGCAATCTCCTCCATTAAGTTATTAGCAGAATATTAATTCAGTACACAAATCATTAATGTAGCAATAGAAATTACATCCAGTTCTTTTGTTTAGTTAGAAATTTCGTATTCCAGAATAGCTATGATGTGGAGACAGTAATTATTCATAAAAAAATGTTTATCGATCTGCAGCGACAATAGTCACTTCCACGCCCTCAACTAATTATCTAAATAGCTCTTCAAAAAGCCTGAAATGAGAAAAAGGTGTAAAAGATCGCTTTTACAAGCAAATCTTTTACACCTTTTTCATGATACCGGCGAGAGGACTCGAACCTCCACGGTCTCCCACTCGATTTTGAGTCGAGCGCGTCTGCCATTCCGCCACGCCGGCATATACATATAAAATAACTTGGAGGCGCCACCCAGAATCGAACTGGGGATAAAGCTTTTGCAGAGCTTTGCCTTACCGCTTGGCTATGGCGCCACAAATGGAGCGGACGACGGGAATCGAACCCGCGACCCTCGCCTTGGCAAGGCGATGCTCTACCGCTGAGC
Source organism: Paenibacillus monticola (assembly GCF_009664975.1). Lineage (GTDB taxonomy): Bacteria > Bacillota > Bacilli > Paenibacillales > Paenibacillaceae > Paenibacillus_AQ > Paenibacillus_AQ monticola. The sequence goes on along the minus strand of NZ_WJXB01000014.1, from coordinate 1,567 downwards.
CACGTCCGCAAAAAAATGGCTGGGGATATAGGAATCGAACCTATGATGACGGAGTCAAAGTCCGTTGCCTTACCGCTTGGCTAAACCCCAATGTAAATTTAAAAGTAAAAAGGGCGACCGATGGGTCTCGAACCCACGAATGCCGGAACCACAATCCGGTGCGTTAACCACTTCGCCACGACCGCCATACAATACTTAATTAATCTCCAATAGTTCATTTTAAAGAAAATGGGGCGACCGATGGGTCTCGAACCCACGAATGCCGGAACCACAATCCGGTGCGTTAACCACTTCGCCACGACCGCCATATTTAACTTCAAAAATTGTATTGGCAGGGGCAGCAGGAATTGAACCCACACCAACGGTTTTGGAGACCGTTGTTCTACCCTTAAACTATGCCCCTAAAACTGGTGGAGGATGATGGATTCGAACCACCGAACACTCACGTGAGCAGATTTACAGTCTGATGCGTTTGGCCACTTCGCTAATCCTCCAAGGATGGTGCCGGCGAGAGGACTTGAACCCCCAACCTACTGATTACAAGTCAGTTGCTCTACCAGTTGAGCTACACCGGCGTATTGCTGTGTAAAAATATGGTGGCTCGGAACGGAATCGAACCGCTGACACGAGGATTTTCAGTCCTCTGCTCTACCGACTGAGCTACCGAGCCATAAAAAATTAAAAATGGCGGAACCGACGGGATTCGAACCCGCGATCTCCTGCGTGACAGGCAGGCATGTTAGGCCAACTACACCACGGTTCCAAATTGGTTGCGGGGGCAGGATTTGAACCTGCGGCCTTCGGGTTATGAGCCCGACGAGCTACCGGGCTGCTCCACCCCGCGTCATTAGCTATACAACTAGATTGTTATAAAAATATGGTGGAGGCTGAGGGGTTCGAACCCCCGACCCTCTGCTTGTAAGGCAGATGCTCTCCCAGCTGAGCTAAGCCTCCATAATAGAACAATTGTTATCATACCAAATTTCACGAAGTAAAATCAAGTGAAAAATGGTGACCCGTATGGGATTCGAACCCATGTTACCTCCGTGAAAGGGAGGTGTCTTAACCCCTTGACCAACGGGCCTTAGTCTTAATAAATATATGGCGGAGAGAGAGGGATTCGAACCCTCGAGACGCTTGTGGCGCCTACACGATTTCCAATCGTGCTCCTTCGGCCAAACTCGGACACCTCTCCATATGTGGCTCCCCGAACAGGGCTCGAACCTGTGACAACTCGATTAACAGTCGAGTGCTCTACCAACTGAGCTATCAGGGAAAATTCATTTCAAGCTTGAATCGCCTGAAAACTGAATCCGAATCGAATCTGCGTTCTTGCTTGTTTAGGATAAGCCCTCGACCGATTAGTATTGGTCAGCTCCATGCATTGCTGCACTTCCACCTCCAACCTATCTACCTCGTCGTCTTCAAGGGGTCTTACTAAATTGGGAAATCTCATCTCGAGGGGGGCTTCACGCTTAGATGCTTTCAGCGCTTATCCCGTCCGTACGTAGCTACTCAGCCATGCTCCTGGCGGAACAACTGATGCACCAGCGGTACGTCCATCCCG
>NZ_WJXB01000013.1 GCF_009664975.1 Paenibacillus monticola | reverse complement strand
CGCACAATAAGTTTACCGACTTTACCTGTCCTGCTTAGTATCTGGTATACACAGGATAGAGGTCGCTTAAACCTCAGGCCCATTTTCATTACACATTGTGCCCGTCAGGGCATTAAAATTTAGGAGGAACAAAAGTTTATGAAACGCTCTTCTTCCCAACTTATATCCGGCGTAGTGCTTATGGCTCTACTGCTCTCAGCCTGTGGTTCACAAGAGGCTGTCGAAGTAATTGCGCCAACGATTGTGCCTACGCTGGCTCCGCAGCCAACGGTTTCAAGCCAGCCATCACCTCCAGTGGCGCCTTCGACGCCATTCGTATCTACTTTAACAGGGCTTCCGGTCACTGAAGCAACGCTTCCCCGTCCGTTATCCATTATGATTAATAATGCCCCTGCAGCTCGGCCGCAATCCGGTATAAGTGAGGCGGATATTCTGTATGAAGTGCTTGCTGAAGGCGGCATTACACGGCTCATCGGGATTTTCCAAAGCCATCCCGGGATCGTTAAGATCGGCCCGATCCGCAGCATCCGACCTTATCTGATTGATATTGGCGAGAGTTATGGCGGTGTAACGGTACATGCCGGGGGCAGTCCGGCGGCGTACGCTATTTTGCAAAAGCAGAAGAAAGAGGATATGGATGAGATTGGTCGTGCTGGAGCATACTTCTGGCGGGATAAGACTCGCAAAGCACCACATAATTTATACAGCAATTCAGCGAAGCTGCGGGAAGGTGCGCTGAAGCTAGGATTCGCAGAGGATACGGCGGTTCCCGGATATCTTTTTAATAATCCCGACTACATACCTACAGACGGAGAAGCTGCGCAAGCGTTCAGTGTGAACTTTCTGCTGAAGAGCTATACCGTTGGCTACAAATATGATACGGAGCGGCGTACCTACCAGCGTATTGTGAATGGTAAACCCCATTTGGATCTCAATAACGACAATCCGGTGGAAGCTGCCAATGTGATAGTGATGGGTGCGGATCATAAGGTGCTTGACGATGTGGGAAGACTTCAGGTGGATGTTGAATTGGGTGGAGAGGCGCTGCTCTTCCAGCGCGGACAAGTCATCAAGGGCAGGTGGTCGCGTCAGCCGGATGATGTGATTAGGTTCGTGAAGGATGGAAAAGAGGCCTTAATGTACCCGGGTATCACTCATATCCTGATTGTCCCTAATTCACCCTCATTTAGCAGCCATGTAGTTTATAACCAGGCAGAAAGTACAACGTAAGGAATACGAGGTGTAAAATGGAACGCGTGATTATTTTCCCTGTTACAGGAAATTATTAATAGAGTGTAAAAAGTTCGTTTCTTTTACTTCTATCCCTTGTACGAATATGATAAGATAACAAAGGTTGTCATTCATTTTCATGCTTTTTACATATGGGTGACTTCGAGTTATCACGGTAATATTATGTAGAGGGGTTTAAACAATGAAGTTGAGAAAAAAGGACATATTCTTTGAGACGCTGGAAAATATGGCGGATACGATTGTCCAAGCTGCGGATTACTTTGCCCAGAATATAAGCGATCTTCGTAATAATGTGGAGAAATTCGCCACACAGATGAAGGTGTACGAGAACCAATGCGATACTTACACGCATACGGTTATTAAGGAATTGAATAAGACGTTCATTACGCCACTAGAACGTGACGACATTATGGATTTGATTACAAGCATGGATGATGTCATGGATGGCCTGGAGGCTTCAGCCTCACGTTTCTATATGTATAACCTGCTGGAAGCGGATGAATATATTATGCAGTTTGCGGAAATTCTTCGGCAGTGCGCCTATGAAATCCAAAAAGCCATTCATTTGCTCTCCCAGAAGAAGCTATTGGCCATTCGTGAGTATACAATCCGTCTGAATGAACTAGAGAACCAAGGCGATGATGTGCTGCGTATTTGTACTAAAGCCTTGTTTGAAAAAGTGAAGGACCCTATTGAGCTTATTAAGCGCAAAGAGTTGTATGAGCGGTTGGAGACGACCACGGATAAATGTGAAGACGTAGCCAACATGCTGGAATCGATCATCATGCGTAACTCATAAGGGGCCCGGGAATATGGAAACATCATTGTTTATGATAGGTTTTGTTGTTTTTCTCGCACTTGCGTTCGATTTCATCAATGGGTTCCATGATACTGCCAACGCAATTGCTACCTCAGTTTCCACACGGGCACTTAAGCCACGTACGGCTATTGTTATGGCAGCCTCTATGAACTTCATCGGAGCCTTGCTATTTACAGGCGTAGCCAAAAAGATTGGTGGAAGCATTACCGATCCGACCCTGCTGGATAACGGAATAAATATCGTGATTGCAACTCTGATTGCGGCGATTATCTGGAATCTGGTCACCTGGTGGTTCGGAATTCCATCTTCCTCATCTCATGCTTTGATTGGTGCGCTGGCTGGTGCAGTTTATGTTGGCGCCGGATCGGCCCACATCAACTGGAGCGGCTTTATTGAAATTGTCGAGGGACTTATTCTCTCCCCGCTGATTGCATTTGCTGTAGGTTATATAATAATGACCATCCTGAAGTGGATCTTCGCCAAGAAAAGTCCGCATACAGTGAATAAAGGCTTCCGTTCGATGCAGATCGTTACGGCTGCGCTTCAATCCTTTACACATGGTACGAATGATGCCCAGAAGGCGATGGGGATTATCACCTTTGCGCTTGTTACCTCAGGAAATCTGGAGTCGATGGATGTGGTTCCTCTGTGGGTTAAGATTGCAGCGGCTACATCGATGGCGCTTGGTACTTCCATTGGGGGCTGGAAGATCATCAAGACGATGGGTACAAAGATTTTTAAAATCGAGCCGATCAACGGTTTTGCCGCGGATATCTCGGGAGCTTCCGTTATTTTCTCGGCCACGTTGTTGAATCTGCCAGTTAGTACAACGCATGCCATCACCTCGGCTATTCTGGGTGTAGGTTCCGCCAAACGCTTTTCCGCAGTGAAATGGGGATTAGCCGGACGGATTGTAATTACCTGGTTTATAACAATTCCACTCAGCGCTGTGCTGGCTGGATTAATATTTAAGATCATTTTCTAAGAAGGCTGAACCATGTTAGCCTTTATACTTTTAATAAGAGAAACGGGTAACGCCTATCGAGGGCGTTACCCGTTTCTTTGTATTTAGAAACATGAATGTCATAAAAAGTTACAACGAATTGATAAAAAACATTAATCGGAGCGAAAAGAAAATGAAATATCTCACGCTTTGAAAAGAAAATGACGCGAATTAATTAGTGCAAAGGTAGGATTATATAGTTTTATGTAGTCTTTGAGGTAAGGTGTGTTTTAAGTGTTACTTAAGTTAACAGAGGGTGCTGATATACATTTTATAGCGAAGGGGGCCTGTCGTTGATCGACTTTCATCAGGTGGAGAAACATTACGGACAATTCCATGTATTGAAAACAATTGACCTGCATGTTCAGGAAGGGGAAGTCGTTGTAGTGGTAGGTCCTTCCGGCTCAGGTAAGAGCACAATGTTGCGCTGTATTAACCGGCTGGAGACGATTACGAGCGGTGGGTTAACCGTGGACAATATCACTGTAAATGATCGCAAGACAGATATTAACAAGCTGCGCAAAGAGATCGGCATGGTATTCCAGCATTTCAATCTGTATCCGCATAAAAAGGTGATCGATAATATTACGCTGGCTCCTATTAAGGTGCTTGGACTATCCAAGGTAGAAGCTGAGGAAATCGCAATGTCCTATCTGGAAAAGGTGGGTATCGCTGAGAAGGCACTAGCCTATCCGTCCCAGCTGTCCGGTGGTCAGCAGCAACGGGTCGCAATTGCCCGGGGGTTGGCCATGAAGCCGAAGATTATGTTATTCGACGAACCCACATCAGCGCTTGACCCAGAAATGGTTGGCGAAGTGCTGGACGTAATGCGCACACTGGCCAATGAAGGGATGACGATGGTTATCGTTACTCACGAAATGGGCTTTGCCCGTGAGGTGGCAGATCGGGTCATCTTTATGGATCAGGGTCAAATCGTCGAAGAGGCAGAACCAGAGCAATTCTTCGCTAGTCCGCGTGAAGAGCGGACTCGTACTTTTCTCAGCCGTGTATTAAGCCATTAAAAATATAGGAATCCGGGGAGGAAATAGAATGAAAATGACAAAGAGTTGGAAGCTGCTAAGTGTGATGATGGTTGCTGCTTTGTTCGTGATTGCGGGTTGTGGCAACAATAACGCTGCTAATAATACTGCTGGGAATGGTAATGCTGCTGGAGGAGAGACCACTTCAGAAGCTATCGCCAAGATTAAAGAACGCGGCAAACTGCTGGTCGGAGTTAAATATGATACAAAGCTGTTTGGGCTGAAAGATCCAGGTTCCGGTGAAGTGGAAGGTTTCGATATCGACATTTCCAAAGCCATCGCCAAACATATTCTAGGTGACGAAAATGCGATCGAGCTGAAGGAAGTAACTTCAAAGACGCGTATCCCGATGTTGAATAACGGTGAAATCGATATGGTTGTCGCTACGATGACTATTACGGAAGAGCGCAAAAAGGAAGTTGATTTCTCTGATGTTTACTTCCAGGCTGGACAATCGTTGCTGGTGAAGAAGGGCAGTCCAATTACCGGTATCCAAGATGTAACGAAGGATACAAAGGTACTGGGTTCTAAAGGTGCAACTTCAATCAAGAACATTAAAGAAAAAGTTCCGGGCATCACTGTCTTGGAATTTGATAACTATCAGGATGCATTCAGTGCTCTGAAAGCCGGACAAGGGGATGCATTGACTACCGATGACTCCATTCTGTACGGAATGGCAGCACAAGATCCAGGTTATGAAGTTGTGGGCGAACCGTTTACCGACGAGCCTTATGGAATAGCTGTACAAAAAGGTAACACAGATGTAGTTCAAGCCGTTAATGATACACTGGCTGAACTGAAAACGAGCGGCGATTATGATGCTATTTATACCAAATGGATCGGTAAAGCTCCAACGAAATAAGTAGAAGAGCGCTCGCTTTTTGGTAACTGCGGTGAATGTCCCCTCCGTTACTTTTGCCTTTAGTTTTTGGTTTATCTTATATAGTTTGTTATTCTCATAAGCAGTAGCGAGAGGATGGAGCGGAATAAACCCGCTCCATCCTTTCGTGAAATTTGAATTTGTATTAATTTTAAGGTACTAATATCTAGGCAAGGGGAGGTGACATCTATGGATTTTTCGATATTGACCGATCATTTCGGCTCCTATATGGAAGGTTTTTATAATACGATTCTGTCCAGTTTACTAGCGCTCTGCGGTAGCTTTCTGCTGGGAGCATTGATCGCCATATTTCGGATTACTCCGGTCAAGGGGCTGCGCTGGTTCGGAACAGGGTACGTCGAGTTTATTCGTAATATTCCGCTATTGCTCGTAGTGTATATTTTCTTTTACGGCCCTTCAGCTTTAGGCTTTCCGCTTGACGGTTTTATAGCCGGGACCATTGGGTTATCGGTATATACATCAGCCTTTATCGCAGAAGCTATTCGCGCAGGGATCATGGCTGTTCCTAAAGGTCAAACCGAGGCTGCACGTTCCTCTGGACTGAATTACGCACAGACGATGGTGCATATTATTTTGCCTCAAGCGATCAAACTGGTAATTCCGCCACTGGGCAATCAGTTCATTAACCTAATTAAGAACTCCTCCGTGCTGACGCTAGTCGCCGGCCTGGATCTGATGTACTTTGCGGACGGGATTTCAACGGAAACCTACCGTACATTTGATACCTACATTTTCGTAGCCATGTTCTATCTGGTGCTGACACTGCCGCTCAGTTACGCGATGAGAGTATGGGAGCGCAGGCTGCAGCGTAAATACTAAGAGAAGGCTTAATTGGCGGAGCCTTCGATAGTTGCTTGCGAACTTAGCTTTGCTTGGCAAAGCTTTGAATTCTAGTGATACAAATAACGGAGGGAAGGCTTGGAGCTGTAGAAGCGTTAGCGTTCGCCTTTATCCTCGGATTTCTACCGCGAGAGGCGGTTCAAATCAGGAAATATGAGGATAACAGCGATCGGAAGCTCAAGACTTCACGCAGTGATAATATAAATCACAATATTTCAAGACTTTGCTATGTAAAGCATTAAGGAGGGATTATATGGATTTTGCAGGTGCGTACTCCACCGATAATTTGAAGTTTTTACTGGATGGCTTGTATATTACGCTAATCGTAGCTTTTATTTCGATCATACTCAGCTTTGTGATTGGTTGTATAGTCGGTGTGATTCGTTACTCGGCAATACCTGTGTTGTCACCGATCATGTTCGTGATTGTAGAGCTTATTCGGAATTTGCCGTTGCTCTTGATTATATTTTTTATTCGCTTTGCACTGCCGGAGGTCGGCATTAAGTTGGGACTCATTACAGCAGCCATCGCGGCCTTAACAATATTTGAAGCGGCGATGATTGCCGAAATTGTGCGTGGGGGATTAACCTCAGTCGATAAGGGGCAGATTGAAGCGGCACGTTCCTCCGGGTTGACCAACTTTCAGACCTTATGGCATATCGTGCTGCCGCAGGGGCTGCGCCGTATGGTTCCACCATTGGTGAGCCAATTCATTTCTTTGCTCAAGGATACCTCCTTAGCTGTGGTCATTTCACTGCCGGAGCTAATGCATAACGCAAACATCGTGATTGGACATGGGTACAGTTACGCGATACCAACATTGCTGCTTGTTGCTCTGATCTATTTTAGCGTCAACTTCTTATTGTCCATGTTGTCTAGAAGATTGGAGACTAAAACGGTCTGAGATTTAGGAGATAGTAGGCCTCCGCGTATGAAATCATTTGTCATTATGGTAGTATAGTTGTCAACATCTCTTGGCAGGAGCAGTGATGATGGGACAATCTATTCTAAAAAATAAATACATGCAGATTCTCGTGGTAGCCGCCGGAACGGCAGTAGCTGGAGAATTCAAGATTAATCCATTTGATGGCGACATCTTCCGGATTGCTATGGGCAGCAGCGCCTTTCTACTGTTCTTGCTTCTGATGAAGCAGCTTCCTTATGTGAGTACCGGACTCGTGACCGGCACCGTAGTACTGCTGTTCCGAACTGGAATGGACGCTATGGAAGGCAGTAGCCTGACGTTCTTGCAGAGTATGAATAGCCACTTTTCAGCTATGGTCTATTATATTGTATTTGCAGTATTGATGAATCTGATCAAGAGTCGGCTAGACACTTTTCATCCACTTGTACTGGGTGGCGTTGCGGCGTTGATCGATTTGCTGTCGAACGAAATGGAGCTGCTGACCCGGCTGATTGTACTGGATTCGACTTCTTTTAAACTGAACGAGTGGACTTATCTGATGGCTATTGCTGTACTTCGCACGTATTTTACTACCGGAGTGTATAGCAGTATTTCTGTCAGCCAGCTGCGGATTGCCCAGACGGAACAGAATCGGCGGATGGAGCAAATGCTCGGCTTCGGTTCTGGATTGTATGGTGAGGTTTTCTATTTGAAGAAGTCGATAGGAACGCTGGAGAATGTAACTTTGAACAGCTTTGAGCTGTATCGTGGTCTCAAGGGAGAAGGACTTCAAGCGTACAGCCGACAGGTGCTGGATATTACCCAGGAGATTCACGAGGTGAAGAAGGATTCACAGCGCATTCTAGCGGGTCTGGTCAAGCTTGTTGACCGTGAAGTTACAGGCGATATGCCGCTTTCGGGAATTCTCCGTTTTGCAGTAAAGAGCAATACCAAATATGCCGAAATGCTAGGCAAAGAAATCACCTTCAATGTTAATATAACCTCTGATTATACCACCGCAAGCTACATTCCTCTGCTGACACTGCTTAACAATCTTACCGCCAATGCGGTTGAAGTGATTAAAGGTAAAGGGAAAGTGTCCCTTGATGCTTATGAAAAAGGTGAAACCACCATATTCTCCGTTACCGACAGTGGTTCAGGAATCAAAGATCGTGACCGTGAGCTGCTATTTGAGCCAGGGTTTACCACCAAGTTCGATGATGAGGGTGTAGCCGCAACAGGGATTGGCCTCTCGCATGTGCGCGATATTGTGCATTTGTTTGAGGGGGAGATTGTGGTCAGTCAGGCTTCTCACACAGGTGGAGCTATGTTTCAGATTATAATTCGGACGGCTAAGCTGCGGAAGGAGGAATAGAGGATGCCGCTTTCTTTCTGTATAGTGGATGACGATGGAGCCGCAAGAAGAATGCTGCAGCATATTATCGAAGACAGTGGTCTTGGCGAAGTGACGGGTATGGCCGAAAATGGGCAAGATGGAGTACGGCTGATTCTTAGTGAATCTCCAGATATCGTGCTGATGGACCTGTTGATGCCTGATCAGGATGGGATTGAGACTATTAATTCCCTACAGGCTCAAGGATGCCGTTCCAAATTCGTGATGATCTCGCAGATCGAGAATGGGGATATGGTGAGTCGGGCGTACCGGAGCGGAATTGAGTTCTTTATCCGCAAGCCAATCAACAAGATTGAAGTGGAGTCGGTGCTGTACAAGGTAAATGAGCGATATGCCATTAATCGTTATCTGGAGGAGATTAAGTCCAGTCTGGTCAAGCTGGAGGGCTTGCAATTTGGCGCTCCGCCGACAGCTTCATTTAAACGTTCGGTGAAGGAAGTTATCCAGCCGATTCTGATGAATATAGGTATGATCAGCGAAAGTGGCAGCCGTGATATTATTACGATTATGGAGCTGGTATCGGCCAAAGAGGATACAGGAAGCTTGCCGCCGCTCAAAGAATTATACGAAATGGCTGCTGCTAGTTATAAAAGTGATCCCGCTGAAGCTGCCAAAGAGGTTAAAGCTATTGAGCAACGCCTGCGCCGTGCGCTAACTGCGGGCTTGACTAATCTGGCAGCAATTGGACTGACGGATTACGGAAATCCCAAGTTCGAGCATTATGCACCGCTCTATTTTGATTTTGAAGAGGTGCGTCTGAAGATGAAGGAAATTGAGCTGGGCCGGGAATCCGGCAAGGTCAAAGTGAACATCAAGAAGTTTCTGCAGGTTCTGCATTTGGAGCTGCAGGAAGGGATTGGGCGGTAAAGACGAAGTGCATAGCTACTTGAAGTAATGGAGCCTCCGGAGCCGCTGATCAGCGGGCTGGCGGTTATTTTTTTTGTGCTATTCGGTGCTGATTTGGGAAGAACAGGCATCATGCGGTACAATGTAGGCGTGGGATACGATAAAACGGAGGAACTTATTTTATGATACGTACTATGGCGGTAACACATAAGGGTGAAGTTCTATTGGGAATTCCGCTGATGGATATCCAGTTGGACAAGTATACCTGGATCTGGGCAGACTTTGCTACACCTACGGATGAGGAGACCTTACTGCTGGACCAGTATTTTCATTTTCATCCCTTGGCAATTGAGGATTGTATGCATATTTTGCAGCGTCCGAAGCTCGATTATTATGAGAATGTGCAGTTCTTCGTCCTACATGCCTTGAATGACCGCACGCTTGAGGCGGAAGAGATTGACCTGTTTCTGAGCGAGAAATTCCTGGTATCTTATCACCATCAGGAAAAAACAGAGATGAATGAAGCCTGGGAACAGGTGAAAAGTGAAATACATAGCCGCAAAGGATGGTCGGGCGGGCCGATGGCTGCCGGTTATAGAGTGATGGATAAACTGGTAGATAAATATTTTCCAAGCCTCTATAGCATTGAAGATGAACTTGCTGATCTGGAGAGTAGAGGCAGTAGTCAGTCGGTGGAGGAGCTGATGAGACAGGTATTCGATGTACGTGGGCGGCTGTTGAAGCTGCGCCGGACGATTGTGCCGATGCGGGACCTGATGTACCGGATTGTCAACTCACAGCATGTCCAGAACAATGGTGAGGAACGGATCTATTTTGGTGATATTTATGACCACCTGCTGAAGCTGACGGATATGATTGAGGTTGACCGTGAAATGACTGCCGATCTCCGTGATAGTTATATCTCACTCAATTCCAACCGGATGAATTCCATTATGAAGACACTAACTGTAATTACCACGGTATTCATGCCCCTGACGCTTATTGCCGGGATCTATGGGATGAACTTTAGGGTGATGCCGGAGCTAGATTGGAGCTATGGTTACTTTGGGGTGCTACTGCTGATGCTAGGGTTAGGTATGGGTATGTTTCGCTGGTTTCGGCGGAGTGGCTGGTTTAAGTAAAAGGGTTCGAAAGCAGCTGCAAGGCAATACTCCAAGCTGCTGCTGCAAAAGTAACAGCGTATGCCAACTGGCATACGCTGTTATGCGTTCGTGTACACAGGTAATGAGGAGCGTAAGTATAACTGGTGAACGCCACCGCTTATTTGCGGCGGCGCTTGCCAGAGGTTGGAGTGGAACGCCGGCGGCTCGGAGGAGAGGACTTGCGGCGCTGCGTGGAGCGTCTTTTTTTACGGCGATTGGGTTTATACAGGGCTGCATCTTCTTCAGCTGCCAGAGCCCCTGCTGCCAATGCGCCTGCTGCGGCGCCTTTACCGAACCCACCCATCACGAGCTTGACCATAGGCGCCATTTGCTGAAAGCCGGACATCACCTTTTGTACCTTGCCCATCGAGCTCACGATTCCGTCAATACCGCCCATACGGTCGATAAAGCCTTTAATCTGATCCATATTCGCGAGATTGCCGAGTCCGCCAAGATTTCCGAGCAGTCCGCCTGCTTTGGAGGTTACAGCTTCGGCTGCTTCAGGTACCGCCAGAGCAGTACTGGCAGCTCCTGCTCCGTAAGCAGGGAATATTCCGGTTTCCCCAGGGATTGGCGCCTGCACGTATGGACTGATGCCGGGATAGGGTGATGTATTAAACGGCTCGGCCAGCGAACGATGGCCCCGGCGGGAATGATTGTAGTAATGATCAGGCATAATATCACATTCCTTCGTTAGTGGTTTACTTTACTGTATGTCATGGGCGAACATACGGTATAGACGAATGCCCGGTTTATCGGGATAGGAGCGGAAAAGGGCGGTTGCCTATTAAGCGCTGGCGGAAGTGAAGAAAGCGTGTCTTTGCTTGATTTTCGGTGCCTATGTAGTACTATAGGAAAGTCGGCAAATGGACCACGAACATAAGAATGGAATTGAATTACATATCTTTTTGTACGCCTGTGGTGGACGGTTGTCCGTGATTTTCACTCATTACAGCGTGAAACCGTTAATGCTTGAAAAAAGCGCTCCAGTACAATATAGTTAAGGCAAGATAGTCACATTATGTTTATGCTTCCGTGAGTCCGTTGTGTACGAAACTTAATTATGTGTAGCTAATGCTGACAATACTTTTAGGGGATGAATACTATGCAGCTGAAAAAGCTAGACGATAGAAGTATTGACCAATTATTTGAGGCCGTCTTAACATTGAAAAATATGGAAGAATGTTATGTCTTCTTTGATGATTTGTGCACAGTGAACGAAATTCAATCACTCTCGCAGCGGCTCGAAGTAGCACGTATGCTGGGTAAAGGCTCCACCTATAACCAGATCGAAGCAGAAACAGGAGCGAGCACGGCGACCATTTCACGCGTGAAGCGTTGCCTGAATTATGGTAATGATGGTTATAAGCTAACACTGGAACGTCTGGGACGATAATCTGTGAAGCCGGGCGTACTTATTATCAGTCACGGCTCCCGCGACGAAACTTGGGTTTCGATCGTTGAGGGAGCTGTAAGCGGTCTGTCGCTGCGGGAAGAAATTCCCGTGGCGGTTTCTTTTTTGGAGCTGGTAGATGGCCGTTTGATTCAAGACGGAATAGATGAGCTGGAAAAGACAGGGGTCACAGATATACTGGTGATCCCGTTGTTTGTTTCTTCGGGCAGTACCCATGTGGATGAAATAGAATATGCGCTCGGCGCCAAGCCTGAGCCTGAACGAGAAACAGATCTTGAGCTCTTCACAGTAAAGGCGAAGGTTCATTATGGCTATCCGGTTGATGATGACCCGGACATTGCCCTAATGATCTGGGATAAGATTCGCGAGCTGTCCAAGGAACCAGAGCGGGAGATAATTCTGCTTGTAGGACATGGCAGTGTGCACGAAGGCTTCCGGCAACGCTGGCAGCAGGGCATTTCGTCACTGGCGGAGCGTGTGCGTGAGGTGAGTGGAATCGCGGCTGCCGATTATGGTCTATTGAATCCGGACAACATTAGAAGTAGGGTAGAGTATTGGCAGGAGCAGGGCTATGATGTGCTGGTGGCTCCGCTTTTTTTGAGTGAAGGCTATTTCACCAAGATTGTGATCCCCGCTAAACTTAAAGGGCTGACCTATGCGTATTCCGGCCAGGCTCTTTTGCCACATCCGCTACTGCCACATTGGATAGAGCACCAAATTGAGATATTGCTGCAACGGGTGCGAATCGAAGGATGAAGCACCTAATGCAACCTCATAACTTCAGAAAAGATAGCGATTCCGCCGTGTTTATTCTGGTGGTTGCCGCATACACATATAGTTAATGCTACCGAATTAGAATAGTAGAGCCAACACAATTTTCTCTAATATTTGATTGTGGGGCACTGAATTGAGTATAATTAGTTAGGTTATCTAATATAAAAACAGGTGGCGTTCCGGTAAATGAAAACTGCGAGATTGATATATAATCCCACTTCTGGACGGGAAGAAATGAAGAAGCGGCTCGCCGATATTCTGGACCGGCTTGATATAGGCGGTATTGAAGCCTCCTGCCATGCAACAACTGGTGAGGGCGATGCCACAGCAGCGGCTGCAGATGCGGTAGAACGCGGTTATGATATGATCATAGCTGCTGGTGGCGATGGCACATTGAATGAGGTTATTAACGGCATGGCGGAGAAGCCGAATCTTCCCCCGCTTGGCGTATTGCCGCTCGGCACAACCAATGATTTCGCGCGGGCCATGGGTATTCCGAAGAACTGGGAAGATTCCTGTGATCTGATTCTGCGCAATGAGATGCGTATGATTGACCTTGGCAAAGCCAACGACCGTTACTTCATTAATATAGCTGGTGGTGGCAGTCTGACTGAGCTAACCTATGAAGTGCCCAGCAGACTGAAGACAATGATGGGACAGCTCGCCTATTATTTAAAAGGCATTGAGAAAATGGCCAGCTTATCTCCTCAGGAGCTAGTGATCCGTGCCAATGGGCAGGAGACGATTTCTGGCGAGTTCATGCTGTTTCTAATCGCCAATACGAATTCTGTAGGCGGATTTGAGAAGCTTGCTCCCGATGCCCGTATCGACGATGGACTATTCGACGTGATTGCCCTCAAGAAATGTACGCTTCCTGAATTCATCCGTCTAGTTAGGCTGGCCCTGAGTGGCAAGCATTTAAAGGATAAAAAGATAATCTATTTCCGCACCGATGCGATGGAAGTCACATCCCCGGGTCCCGTTCAGTTGAACCTGGACGGTGAATTAGGTGGTAATCTGCCGGGTTACTTCCAGGTTCTGCCGCATCATTTGCAGGTTTTTGCCCAGAATAATTAAGCAGCATTACTAATGAAGATAATGAAAGAAGTGAACTTTAAATAATGAGTAAACACCGCAGTAGCCGCAGCACCAGCCGTCGGGAGAGCACGGCGCCTGTAGCCGGACTGCCTGTAAATAAGAATGATGAGGTT
Organism: Paenibacillus monticola; assembly: GCF_009664975.1. Lineage (GTDB taxonomy): Bacteria > Bacillota > Bacilli > Paenibacillales > Paenibacillaceae > Paenibacillus_AQ > Paenibacillus_AQ monticola. The sequence goes on along the minus strand of NZ_WJXB01000013.1, from coordinate 188,162 downwards.
CTGCTCGATATCATCGGCATGACTCACGAAGGCGAAGGGGTAGGCCGCGTTGAAGGCTATACCCTTTTTGTGCATGGAGCTCTGCCCGGTGAAAAGGTCCGGGCTAAGGTGCTCAAGACGAAGAAGCAGTACGGCTACGCTAAGCTGCTGCAAATCGTAGAAGCAAGTGGCGACCGCATCGCGCCGCCCTGCGAGATCTATGACCAGTGCGGCGGCTGCCAGCTGCAGCATATGGACTATTCCGCCCAGCTGGCGTGGAAACGCCAACTGGTGGTGGACAACCTGCAGCGGATCGGCAAGCTGACCGTGGCAGAAACGTTGGTGGGTACTGAGCAAGTGGCTAACGGCAGTACGGGGAATGCTGTGGCGACAGTGAACGTAGTGGAAACTCCACTGCAAGCTGGAGCTTCGCTTGCTTCAGCAGAACAGGTGGCTCAGACTGGTATCCTTGTTCGGCCAACGCTCGGTATGACTGAGCCATGGAGATACCGCAACAAGGCCCAAGTGCCCATCGGTGACAGCGAAGGCGGCTTAGTCGGTGGATTCTATGCCCGGAACAGTCACCGGATCATAGATATGGAGACCTGCCTTATTCAGCATGAGAGTAACGATGACGTTCTTCGCCAAGTGAAAGCCATCGGCCGCAAGCTCGGAGTCTCAGCTTACGACGAAGAATCCGGCAAAGGACTGCTGCGTCATGTAGTGGTGAAGGTCGCCTTTCGCACCGGCGAAATGATGATTGTACTCGTCACAAACGGGGACCGTATCCCGCATACTGACGAATGGATCGCAGAAATTCGCCATGCACTCCCGGCTGTAACAAGTATCTGCCAGAACGTGAACACACAGCAGACGAACGTAATCTTTGGAGAACTTACACGTACCCTTTGGGGCAACGATGTAATCTATGACTATATAGGCGACGTGAAATTCGCCATTTCGGCCCGTTCTTTTTACCAAGTGAACCCGCCTCAGACCGAAGTTCTTTATGGAAAAACCGTAGAGTATGCAGGACTTACGGGTAACGAGACCGTGATCGATGCTTATTGTGGAATTGGTACAATATCGTTATTCCTGGCGCAGCATGCCAAGCAGGTCTACGGTGTGGAGATCGTGCCAGAAGCCATCGATGATGCCCGTGCTAATGCTCTGTTGAACGGCATGGGTAACGTGGTGTTCGAAGTAGGAGCATCGGAGGATGTAATCCCGAACTGGAAAGAGCAGGGGATTACAGCAGACGTAATCGTGGTAGACCCACCGCGTAAGGGTTGCGACCCGCGGTTATTAGAAACGATTCTGGCGATGAAGCCGGAGCGGGTGGTGTATGTTTCTTGTAACCCATCGACGCTGGCCAGGGACTTGCGGGTGTTGGAGGATGGTGGGTACAGAACGGTAGAGGTGACACCGGTGGATATGTTCCCGTGGACGGTGCATGTGGAGTCGGTAGCTTTGTTGGTGAAGGGTGGGACAGTGAAATAAAATCCTTTTATTTAATTAGATTTTCAATGTGGGACAGACTTGAAATATTGGTGGTACAGATACTTAAGATCAGACTTGATGTAAAACTGATGTAAAATTCCACCGGATTTCAGCCTAAATGAAAAGAAGACACCGAGGAATTGAAGTGCGCCCTGTCAAGTAGATAAATACAAAGCAATATTTAAGCAGCCTGAATTCGGTATTCATAGGGACTCAGGTTGCTTAGTTCGTTTGGAAACGTGTATGCTTGTAAAAGTGGATGTATAGATATTAAAAGTATTGAATTGAGATTCAATGTAGAAAAGTACGAATAGCTTTTTCTATTTTATTCTTTGCCCCCGTCCCTAAGCATAAGAATAAGCCCGCTGGATGGCAGTGTCTTTGCCATCCAGCGGGCTGTTAGTGTTAGGAACTTAGTGACCGGGTCATTGACCGCTCATTCCTTCGTTACCCTGTCCAAGGAGGAAGAGAGGTGATTTTACGCTAGCGCAGTTACACTTAATAAGACATTGTTATGAAAATGTTGTTTGAGCTATTTTCATAACAGTAATTCTTATCATAATTTTGCTTAGTAGTTATAATCAGGCTCATCAGGCTCATCAGGTTCATATGGCTCTTCGTCATCATCATCATAATCAGGCTCATATGGCTCATCATCATAATCGGGCTCATCGGGTTCATAGGACTCTTCATTATAATCAGACTCATCAGGTTCTTCTTCATCACTACCATTGTCATAGTATTTATCAGTATCAACCTCTATATCGTCTGTCTCAATTTCAATAAATAGTGGATCAATGACAGAGACTTGAATATTAATTATAAAAGGATAAGATTTTTCGAACTCCACTCCATCTCCCCGCCGTAAGTCCCCATCAGATCCATATTGGTGAGTAACATCCACAGATCCATCTACAGAGATATAAATATTATGAGCATCAATATCAGCGACAGAGATCGTATCAATTGTATTGCCATCAACGGTATAATGAGTTGCAAGGATATCAATCTCTTGCATAACATCATTTATGGTTGCTTCTGTAATCTTTTTGTTCAGAAGAGCTTCGTATGATTCAACAATTTGAGTTCGAATTTCATCAATACTAGAAAAGAAATTAAGGAGAAAATCGATGGATTCGGATACAAACGCTTCCCCAACGTCCTTATTTACATCAAATGTACCATCACCGAAATGAGTATATTTGTTCAGTTCCGAAATGACTTTTCCAAGTCGTTTAGCGATAGGAACTAAATCAATCTCTAGCTCGGATTCAATAAACTCATCCTCTAGTCCACTTTTTATAGCATATAGTAGTCGTTGTCGACGAGTTGGTTTATTATCATGCTCGTTCACATACCAGGAGCATGCAAGAACAGCCTCATTTGGGGCTAAACGATGCAAGATTTTGGACATCATTTCTCTAAATTTATGTCCAAAGCTGTTATATTTCATATCGTCCTCAAAATCCAACGACTTTAAGGACGAAATGAGCATCTTTTGCTCATTAGGAGCAAGTCTAGTGGTGATAGGTACTACTTTGTGTTCAAACATGGCGATTGTCCCCTTTTAGTTTTTTTGAATAATCTCCTACTGAAAATCTCGTGCCCTCATACATAGTATAAAAGGATTGTTCTAATCACGAACAGGGTAAAAGTATAGCGAATTCAATTTACGTGGCAATAATTTCGTGCTTTTGATCAGCCAGAGGCCAAACCCTCGAAAAATTAAACAGTTAGGCATTTATCTTACGATGAGCGATAGTGAATTAAACCGATGGCGGCTAGGAAGATCCACCAAGTTCTAACTGTCTTTGATTATTCTCTAAATGGGGATAGTGAGCTTATGATTCAATTTAAAGGGTTTTCCAGACAAAGGAAAAGCCCCTTCCGCCATATTATCAGTAGAAGGGGCTGCGCTTAAAAAATGCTTTTCGGTCTCCGAATTGAAGCTAAGTTCCACATCCTTGACCATTCGCTTATCATCCAAGGTGATCTTCTTGACGATCAGGTGTAGGAGCGTCTTACGCTGCTCGAATGGGGACTTACGGAGCAGTTCGTCGAACCGTTCCATCAGGGAACGCACAAGTTCATAAGGTACTGGTTCTGCCTCGTCACCTCGCAACTCTAGCTCTAACCTGGACTTTCGCGTCAATTCATCGTCCAAATCGCCATTGATGCTATTCAGACGCTCGTAGATAAGGTCACGGTCGATTTGGTCCATTTCGTACAAGGAAAGGTATTCCCGCTTGTTCTCCTTCAGCTTGGCGATTCTAGTCTTTGAGCTAGACAGTTCTGCCTGAAGCGGCTTTATCCGGCCTACTTTCCTCTCATTGACGTTCTTAACGATAGCTTTCAGTAATTGTGGCTTGACGAGTACATTCTTGATCCTATCCGTAACTGCTTGTTCGGCCTCCAGCTTGCGGATACTATTTGCGTGACAGACGGAGCTTCCTTTGCTACGGAAGTTGCCGCAAGAGTAGTACATCCGAGTTACATTGGTGCCGTCCTTCATTTTATTGACTGTTCGACTTGCTGTTATAGCTGATCCACACTCGGGACAACGAATGATTCCAGTCAGCAGATACTCTCCCTCGAAGCGTTTTTTTGGCATGGTACTTTTCCTCTGTCGAAGAAGTTGTACCTTTTCTCATAGATTGTGGTCAATGATTGCCGGATGGAGCCCATCCACAAGAATGGGGTTTGGATTTTTTTTTTTATACGTCGCTTTTCGCTCCAGTTCTCGTATTGGTTATAGCGTATTTTTCCTATGAACATTGGATTATCCAATAGATCGCGTATAGCACAAGTAGAAAATGGACCATTGGTTTTGGTTGTATGCCCGTCTCTGTTTAGCATCGCCAAAAATCAGTCCCTTTACAGAAAAATATGGTAGAAGAATCCGTAAATAAAATAGATAATATATACTATGAGTTTGTGATTTTTTGGGGGCGAGGTTTATGCAAATGAAATTGGATAAAAGTGAGAAGATTGACTCCGAAAATAAAAAGGTTGGCCTAGCATTATCCGGTGGCGGGTATCGGGCCTCGTTTTTTCATTTAGGCGTACTGGCCAATCTTGCAGAGAAAGACTTGTTAAGGAACATAAGCGTAATCTCAACGGTTTCCGGGGGCTCAATCGTGGGGGCACTTTACTTCTTAAAATTAAGAGAAAAGGTTATTGAAAATGGTCAGCTTAGACACCTGGATTATATCCAAATTGTACAAGCAGTAGAGGAGGACCTTGCCGCTGGAGTCTCCAAAAATATTAGATCGAAAGTATTCCTCCATCCCCTTAATGAGCTTCGGGCTGTCTTTCAGTCTCGAGAAAAAATACTCGCTCAACTATATCAGAAGTATTTTTACAAGTCGGATTTGATGATGCATGAGTTAAAGGTTAGTGGCCTTCCAAAGTTAATTATCAATGCGACATTTCTCAGAAATGGAGGTCATTGGTATTTTTCTCAAGACGATATGGGGCAATATATGGACAATAAAATTGTAAACTCAAAAGGTTCCATCTCTTATCTAAAAAACCCTGTTTATTTGAAGGATGCTATTGCAGCATCGTCTGCAGTTCCCGGATTGTTCAATTATGTTAGAGTCAATATCGATTCGGTATCGCATAAGTTGGTTGACGGAGGAGCATTTGATAATTTGGGGCTTTTTTCATTACAAAATGAATCATGTGATTTTTTTATCCTAAGTGACGGATCGAGGCAATTAACAGAGGAAGAATTCATTCCACGTAAGCGTCTCTCAGTTCTAAAACGTAGTTATGATGCTAGCTTGGAATTAAATAAAAAGATGATGCTGGAGTCTTGCTCTGACTATATTCACATTCACCTTAAAGAAAGCCACGCAAATGTCGATTTACATGTTAGCGAGGCTTTATCAAAGCTAAGAACAGATTTAAACAATTTCTTACCACAGGAAAGAAATTCATTAAGCTTCTTCGCCTACCTACTGACCGACGATGTTAGTTGTCATATAATTGTCAACACAGAGTTGAAGGGGGATTTTACTTTCAAGGAAAGTGGGAACGTCAGTCTCATGCAAACCCCCACAGATAAATTCAGAAGAGGGCTCAGGAGCGGACGTAAATTAAACCACGTAAGTGGTAAAGGGTTTATCCAAGCATTAAGTGAAGCAAAGTATTTTATAGTAACTTTTCTTCTGATTTTTTTGGCATCATTCTGGTATGCTTTGTTAGCCACATCGGGTATTATTCCGGATAATGATCCAGTGATAAATAGCTATTTTCAAGCATTGCTAATCATTATTTCAGTTGTTTCGGTTTATCTCATGTTTCTTACTTCAATGGATGATTACATCCACCATGTGGATATGGTCATTGCAAAGCTAATTCATCTAATACTGTCACTATTTTATTTGCTAGCAATCGGTACGGCTGCTGCCATAGTTATAGGTTTAGTGATAATACTTTTAACTGGTCGTTTCACGTAAAGTAATTATAAAGAATGTAAAACACTTATGACGTTGAGATAGGATCGAGGAGGTCTTATTGAGGAAGACAATAATTGAGACTTAATCGCAAGGGGGACCGCCCTACAGACGTTAAGGTGAAGTGTACCAAAAATAATATTGCCTTATGTAAGTACGAAAATCATAACCTTTGTAAGGCGGATTTTTGAATGCAGTAACATAAGAAATTTCGCCCTATAGATGGTACGGTGAGCCGTATCACAAGTAGGGCGAAATAAGCGACGTGATCAATACTGTCGTAGAATATTACACTTGAGGAGGAGTAGTTGCGGACGATACTGACTAGTGCAAGAGATGTCAATGAATCTATTACGTGAAAAAGATGAAAGGTGCACTCAACTGACTGAAACATTACTTATATTTGATAGATAAAAAAATTTATCGAGGATGAGTATTACTAAAAGGAAAGTCCTCTTTCTTTTAGTCTATTCACTAAATTTTCTAAACTAGGATTAAGCGGTGATGGATTATAAAGGATAATTACGAGAGATGCAGAATAAAGTAATATTATACCATTATAAGGGGGTAAACTATGCTTGAATCAACAGTAAACATTCTACATCTCTCAGATTTGCACTTTGGTGCAGAAAATAGCATTAAAAATCCCACAGCATTGGCACAAAGAAAAATAGCTTTAGATTCATTAGTTGACACTATCTCTAAAGTCACAGAAAATGAAAAGCCTGATATTGTGGTGATTTCTGGAGATATTACGTGGCAAGGGAGCAAAGAGGGGTTTGAACAAGCCGCCATCTGGATTGAGAAATTACTAATTAAGTTAAACCTTACCACTACTGAACTTATTATATGTGCAGGCAATCACGATATTGACCGACGTAAAACTAAAGGGATGAATCCACCGAATAATTCAAGAGATGCCGATGATTGGCTTTCTCTGGAGTCCTTGGAGAATTTCATTAACCCATTTAGTAACTATTCAGAATTTTGTGAGTCCTTGGGTCTTCCTTTTGTTAATCTTAATAATTTTTCGAATTATTTGGTTGGAGTACGTGACATTAGGGGAATAAGATTCTTAGTTTTAAACTCTGCCTGGTTTTGTCGAGGCAACGATGATGTCAAAAAACTTTGGTTAGGACTCCCTCAACTTCAGTTATTAGAAAGTCAAGGAAATATTAAGATGAACAGTGTTGATCATCTTACCATTTCAATTGTTCATCATCCTTCCAATTGGTTTCATGAAGAAGAAATAGTAACTTATGAAAGACCGGCCACGTATAGATATTTGTCAGAAAGAAGTCATTTAATACTTTCAGGACATGTGCATGGGGCTATTGAAAATGCAACAAAAGCATTTGATAACTCTTATGTGATAATTAATGGAGCATCTTACGCTGGTAATAATCTAAGAAATAACTTTTCCATTCTTCAAATTAATAAAGATAATCAATTGCTGAAACAAATTCCATTCGAATATGATCCTAGGTTCAGCCAGTGGGAAAGAAAGAACAATAAGCAAATTGACCTAAAAAAAAAAGTGGATGAAGTTCAAGCTATGGAAAAACAATCTACGAAAAGTATTTTCAATGTTCCATTTCGTAAACATCCATATTTTCTTGGAAGATCTACCGAGTTGAAAACTATTTATAATTTTTTTTCTGGAAACTTAGACTCAACATATTATTGTATATATGGTTTATCAGGAATCGGAAAAACGCAGCTTGCTATTGAGTACGCTTATGAATATCAGAGTGAATATGATGTAATATGGTGGTTTCATAGTGAAGAAGCATCCTCGCTCCTTATGGATATTGAAAGATTTTGTATTGCCTTTAATTTAATCACTATTGAAAGTGAATTATTGGATAATTTCAAGAAATTCGTTTCACTTGATCCACTACCTAAAAGTTTTTTGTTAATATTCGATAATGTTAGCGATGAAGATAAGATACTAAGTTATTTACCATTTAAACATTCAGGATTTGATGTACTTATAACATCTAATAATCCAAATTGGAGGAAGGGACTCCAACTTGGATTATTAGATGCTGAAGTTGCAACGGATTTTGTTTTACAGAGCACAGATGCAAATGAAGATTATCAAATGGCTGCATTGGAACTTTCAAACGAATTAGGGTTTTTACCACTTGCTTTGGAGCAAGCAGTAGCATATATAAAAGAAACTGGGGTAAGTATTCAACAGTATCTTGAAAGATTTAGAAAATATAGAAAAGAACTCGCAAGGGAAGGGAAACCATTAAACTATAATAAAAATATTGCTACAACATGGAAACTTCTTCTTGAAACAATCTCTGAAGATATTCATTTGGTGACAAGTCTATTTAACTACATATGCTTTTTGTCTGTAGATAATATTAGTAAAGATTTTTTATTACACAAACAACTTTCACCCTATGAAAATATTGTAATTAACTCTGAAATGGAATTAGATAGAATAGTTGGAAGATTAAGAAGACTTTCTCTAGTGAAAATGGAAAATGGAATTGTTTCAATTCATCGGTTAGTTGTTGCAATGACAATTGACTTTCTCGATCAGCAAGTAAGAAAAGACTTAATATTACACCAAGTAAACACTATGTGGGGAGTTTACCAAGCAAAGGGCAAAAGAGAAACTGAAATATTAGAACATAGTGATTACATATTAAAACATGTAGTTGATAATGATTTATTCAATGAAAATATCGCTGATTTGATGGCAGCGCAAGCAAGGGTTCAGTTAACTTTCTCCAATTATGAAAATGCGCTGATTTTATCAAAGTATTTATACCAAAAAACAATGACTCATTTTCAAGGCGATTATAATCGATTGGCGAAAGCCTCAAGTAGACTAGGCACTTATTATTATTCTCAGGGTCAATATGTGGAGGCACGAGATTGTCTTTCTGCATCCTTACAACACAACATAAGTAAGGAAGAAAAGTTATCAATATTAAACATATTAGTGAACGTAGAACAAGATTCAGGAAGATTGAACATTGCGCTAGAATATGTAAAAAAAATAGATGAGATTTTAGAGTTACATCCAGAAATAAAAAATGACCATCACGAGTATAGCGCTATTCTAAACTCGAAAAATAGATTGTTTCTTTCCCGCTCGGAATTTGATAAAGCAGAAGATGCTATACTTGAGGCTATCTCAATTAGCAAAAAAAAAGACCAGACAAATGTATATGGTCTTTCTACACTATATAGCAACTTAGGTCATGTATACGACAAAAAGGGTGAAATCCAAAGATCAATTGAATGTTATCAAAGAGCGATAGAGAATAGTAAAAAGTTATTTAATGAAAACCATGAATTTTTCGCTCGAGATTACTCGAATTTAGGTTTAGCTTATTATTATTTATATGATACATTTCATGCAAAACGATATTTAAGAAAAGCACTTGAAATAGCAATGGTTATTAATCCTTTCCCAAATAATTTCACAGCGAATATTTTAAATAATTTAGGGATGGTATTTGAAGCTCAAGGCAAAACCAGTGATGCTCTTGAACATTTCCTAGAGGCTATGGAAATGTACAGGAGCCTAAATCAGGAAGATAACCAAGATATATCAATGGTATTATATAATATAGGAGGGGCTTACCAGCATCTAGGGCAATTAGATACTGCGGAAGAATATGTTCTTAAAGCTCTGGAAATAGACTCGCATATTTATAGTGAAAATCATCCGGAAATAGCGAAAGACTTAGGGAAATTAGCTGTAGTAATGCTTGAAAAAGAGGATTACAAGAAAGCTATTATATATTTGAATCAAGCGGTTTATATTTATGAATATCATAATTTAATACACCACATTGAATATGCCTCTGCTATTGGTCATAAAGCATCTGCGATATACGTGACCGGAAATAAAAATGTTGCTAAAATGATGTTAATTAAATCATTAGATATAATTGCTGAATATTATGGATCAGAAATAGGTCTGAGTGTAATCTTATTTAGCACATTTGTAATACATGTTGAAAACTGTGGAAATCAAAATAAGGAACTAACATTCTTGTACGAAACAAAAAAAAAATATTTGTGAGTTGCATTAATGCAAGAAATAAAAAATTAAAAGCACTGACCCTCTAGGGTCAGTTTGCTTTAATAATTATGAAATTGGAAGATGTGGAAAAAATTAAATGGGAAGTAAGAGGAAATTAAATACATTATTCGTAACATCACATTAACAGCTTTCCTAGAGGTATACTGATGGCAATGTATTTTGTCAAGAAATTAAAACTAACTGAAGTGGTTTTAATTACCTAAAAGACTTAAAAAGAGTTAATAACATCATCAGAACGATGCAGTTTTATAACGATTAATCCGTAACCTAAGCCAATGAATTTCGCTCTACAGATGTTAAGTTGAACCGTATCATAACCTAGGGCCAACGGGAAACGTTAGTTCAATAAGTTCAATGAAGAGTTTGACAATAGTGGTTCTATTCTGGTCGAAAATCAATATCAAACGAATGCAGAGCCTATTGTAAAAAGAGATAAAGTCATCTTTGAGTAATACTGTGGCTGGTTCCTGTCAATTCAAATGGAGGGTATTTTGTGTTAGCTGATCCAAAAGCTGATATCTATATGTGAGGATATGGAGCCGGCTAACACAAACTGCTTAAGTCAAAGCTGGAGTGTTATGGAAATAAGTATTACTCCATAATCCAGAAAGAAAAGAAGACGCCAGGAAATGGTCAAGACCCCATTAAGTAGACATTGAAAAAAGACCTAGGCTACAAGCTGATTCCTGTACTCAACAGGAGTCAGCTTGTTTAGTTTTCGTTGTGCTCTATCTTCGTTGTAAAAACGTATATACTCCTCAATTCTTCTTTGTGCCTCAGCGATACTTCGTATATCATAAGGATAGAGTGCTTCGACTTTAAGATGAGAGAAGAAGCTCTCCATTGAGGCATTGTCATAACAATTGCCTCGGCGTGACATGCTGATTTGGGCTCCAACCTGTGGCAGCATGTCATGGTATGCATGGGACGTGTACTGGCATCCCTGATCGCTGTGTACGATCAGTCCAGTCACGTCTTTGTGTGTTTCAAAGGCCTTTCTAAACGTATCTAATACAAGTGGATTGTCGTTACGTCTGCTAATATGGTATCCGACGATCTCGTTATTCCACAGATCCTTGATAGCCGACAAGTAAATCTTTTCATCGAAGATCCGATATTGTGTAACGTCCGTTACCCATTTTTGATTGGGTTTATCAGCTTTGAAATCTCGTTTCAATAAATTCTCAGCGACTCTTCCATCCGACACCGCTGCCTCATAGGTTGTTCTGTGGACGTACTTACGGCGTATAATGGCTTGAATACGGAGTTCCCGCATGAGTCGTAAAACCTTCTTATGATTCACGACAAGGCGATATTGGCGGTATAACTCATCCTGTATCCGACGGTATCCTACCGTCTTGTTCCGTTGCTCATAGATGGCTTTGATCTTACGTTTCAGACCCTCGTCTGGATCCTTGTCCTTGTGCTTCAAATAAGCATAGTAACCGCTTCTGTGGACCCCTAGATATCTACAGAGTTCCTTTACAGTCTGCTTATGCTTCAGTTCGTCGATGACCACATATCTATCCCGCAACCCTCCTGATTCAAGATTTACAACCACTTTTTTAGAATGTCTACCTCTAACTGCAAACGACGCAATTCCCGCGCTTGTTCGGTTTCAGACCTATGTGGATCTCCACGTCTATCCTCAAACGAGGCCTCTCCTATTGCCTGATACTTCCTCACCCAGACACTGACACGCTTCCTATCGTTAATGTCCAAGTGTTCTGTAATCTTTCTGTAGCACCATCCTTCCTCAATAAACAGTCGAACAGCTTCTACTTTTACAGATTCAGGATAATGCTTAAACTTCTGACCTTTCTTTGCCGGCATAAAAAATGCACCCCCTAGAATTACATCGGATTTACCCAGGGGTTTTTCCAATGTCTATTCTAAGGGGTGCACTTCAGAGTTATTCGCCTACTTTTTTTTCCAAGAGTTCAGAATAGATGGTGAAGTGATTAAACAGGCAGGTTAGCTTAATGATTTCTCGAATACTCTACATATGGAGTTATTTACAAAGTTCGTAAATAAGACGTTATATGAAATACGGCTAAAGACTATTTAAGAGGAGAATGATAATGGAATTCACTTTTGAACTTCCTAAGAAAGACGAAAAACTATTTAAAGATGGTGGTAATTATTATGAATTCGCCCATTTTGGATGGGGCAGTACTGAAACTGAGTTTTATGGTTACATGAAAGGCTATAAAGAGTCTGCTGATCTACTAGTTAATTCTTCAGTTGCAAGTCGTGATATTAGCATGCTAGACACCAGTGTGTTTCCAATCCTTTTTCTATATCGGCAATATCTTGAACTTGCGATGAAGAGTATCTATTTACGGATTTCAGAAGACAACTGGGGAGATAAAGAAGATACTATTAAGAAATCTAGTCACAATTTAATGAGCATTTGGAATAAAGTTAAGCCTATTTTAGAACCACTTGGAAGTGAAGATAAAGAAATGATAGTAACGGTAGAACAATATATTAAAGAATTCCATCAGTTTGACAAATCATCTTTTACTTTTAGATACCCAATTACTAAAGAGTTAGATAGAGTGCTGACAAGTGAAAAAAGAATAAACCTGATCAATCTTAGAGATCGTATAGAAGAGTTGTATAATTTCTTCTCTGGTTGCAGTGATATGCTAGATGCAGATTTAGAACATAAACATAATTTTGAAGACTTTTATTAGAAGATTCGAAGAAGAGCCGTACTTCATATAACACAGTATTCGCGCTTCGGGCCATTCGGCCTCGGTCCGGCTGAGGGATTTCGGAGAAGCTGGAGCAGCCGTACACATCCATTCCCCTAAGATAAGAGCTATCTAAGGGGAATGGATGTCACGAATACAAGAACGTTAGCTGAAATCCTCAGAGATAATATGAATGGAGAGTAATACATATGAACTCAGAATTCGTTATAGACACAATTTTAAAAAATAATAATTTCATGAACTATAAAGTAGATCAGAATTCCAATGTGGACAGAACATATTATAGCAGTAACAATCAGACTAGAATTTTACTAACACCGAAATCGAAGATATCAGATACTATATTAATTGCTGCACACGAAGCATCCCATGTATTAAATTATCATGAAAGAAAATCAAATCCAGTACTATTGGTTACTCTTGAAAATTTCATGAAAGTTACTTATTTTTTATTCATTGCTCTATCAACATACATTTTTATTACACAGTTGGCTGGTCATGACTTTAAATATTATTTGTTTTTAAATCTATTTTGTCTAATAACCTTCATTTGTTATACTTCATATTTATTTTATTATCTTAGAGATGAAGCCTTAACAGAAAAAAGAGCAATTAGAGAATTGAAAATTTGGCTCTTTACGAAGTTAACCCAGAATGTAATTGATGAAATAATAGCTGAAAATAATTCGAGAATAATTAAGTGGATTTACTTAAAAGTAACTATTTTGTTTGTAGGACTTACAATAATAATGTTTTTTCTAAGATTTGGATTTATCAAAATACATTTTTAATTGTAAGTTATCCAAGGAGCTGAGGACTTCATCTAACCAAATATTCACGCTGTGGGCATACGTCCTTGATCCGGCAGTCGCCGGATACCCGACATACGTCGGGTCGTGAATACAGGAACGTTATAAGAAATTGGCTAAATTACATACATAAAAAGGAGAAACAATAATGCCTGAACAGCAGTGGGTTGGCAATTTGATTACAGCTATAGCTACGTTTTCAGTAGCTGGAATAACTATTCTTGGTTACTATTTCAATAATAAATTAAATTCAAAGTCGGAGAAAGAAAAGTTCGAAAGACAAAAAAATTGGGAGAGAGAAAAAATAGATATTGAGTATAACAACAAACAGAATGAATTGAAATACAAGGTTTATAATACGATTTTGAAATTGGATGGAGAACTTAGTGTTCTTACTTATCATCCAAGAAGACCAGAATTCGATAATCGTCAATTTGAAAAAATACTTCGCCCTGTTTTATTTGATAACTATCATTTATTGGATCAGGATGTTAGAGAGAGTATTAATACAATTGATTATACGCTTAAAAAGGGTGCCTTTTTTGAAGAATTGGAAGAAGAGGATAGAGAGTTATTGGCTCATAATTACTCAAAACTTATTAATAAAATTGAAAAACATTATAAGTAAGAAACAATTATTTGTACGTGGATCAAGGGAGCAGCCAACATCTTATAACATTATATTCACGTATCGGGCATACCACGGTCCGGCAGAAGGATTTCGGCGAAGCAAAAGCAGCCGGACACATACGACTTTGTGGGACGTCGTGAACACGGGAACGTTATACGAAACTAATGAAAAAATATAAACAAAAACGATAAAAGAGGTGAGAATATGGTCGGAGAAAATCAACCATTTCCGGAGATAAAAAAGGGGATAAACATACATGATGTTATTTTAACAAAGTATAGTGGTAAATCATTGGAGGAAGAGAAGAAGATTTTTCAGAAAAAAACAAGCCAGAATGTAATGAGGATTCGAAGTCAATTTTTACTGATAGAGAAAGAAATGATCAAAACTTTTGATTATGTTGAACCTAACAACAATAATTTAAAAACTAACTCAATTAGATTTGCTTCAATAATTCGAGAATCATGTAATTTATTCGAGCTAGTATCTAAAGAAGTGTATATTAATTTATTCGAGGTACCTGCTGGAAAACAAATTAATATTTTTAACTACTTATCATTAGATGGAATTTGGGAAAACAAGAGTATTAAATCTTTATTATAACTGGAGAAAAACGTGAGAAAAAACGTGGGGAAAAGCGTGATTTGTAGCAAGACTTTATTTTAACGGGCAACGGTGGAATGCGGGTTTGAGGGCTGTTTTGTAGCAGGGGTTTATTCATTTTGAACAGTTGCTGTAGCCAACAAATAAATTCCTGATATTACAAATAAATCCGTACTAAAAATCGAAAGCCAGCGGCAAATCTCTGGTCTGAGGAACACGAACTTCATACAAGGCTAGTGTACGTTGGATGAGGTTGCCAAAGTCCCGTGGTGTGGAAAAGCGGCTATCCATCTAATGGACAGCCGCCTTTTCAAGTATTACTTATTTTATCCATCCGTCAAAAAAAGAATGATCCTCCATCCCATAATAGGCCTTTACAAAGGCTATGAATTCCTTCGTATCAACCTGCTTGTATTGATAAGTCTTAAAATACACCTGTAGAAATCCGATATTGTCGTCCTTCTGCCGCTCAAACAACTCCTTAAATTTTAGGGTGGGCTGAGCATACAGTGAGGAACCGATTTCCCCGTTCCGATAATCGGAGAGTGGAAGGTTGGAATATTGCCTGTTAGGTTGGTACAGACTTTCCGCGAAAGAATAGTCCTTCAAATATAATGAGGTCGCAAGCTCAGTCATACCTTCATCCAACCAGCCGTCATGGAACGTATCATTGCTGACAACGCCATAAAACCATTGATGGGCAATCTCATGCACAATGACATGGCGGATATCTTTTTGTGTAAAGATCGCAACGATTCCCGGATACTCCATCGATAAACGATCACCTAGAATAATATCAAGCTGCTTATGCGGATAGGCTCCAATGTTCTGATTAAAAAAATGCAGCGCTCCTACAGCCGTCTTAAGTGCATTTTCGATATATTGCTTGTCCTCAGTCCCCGCCCAGACTTTGATTTCAATATTATCGACGCTTTGCCGGATCGGGCTCAAGTCTTTGGTGAAGCTGACCATGAATTCTTTCACATGCTTCGCTTTTAATTCACCAGAGGATACACTTTCAACAGGATCAAGATCAGAGGTGCTAATTACGCGATATTTGCTAGGCAGCTTATAGTGGAGCGTGAAGTCACTGAAATCCGTATGATAGGACTCGATGGCCAGGAGATAAGGCTGTTTGTTCCAACCGTTCTCATAGGTGGCCAGCATAGGATACCACTGGGCTAGATCAAAGCTTTGGCCAGTTCGGGAGAAGCGGATCCCCTTTTCCGGCAGAGTGAAGGTATAACTCACCTCTACCTTCGTGTCCGCAGTTGGAGCAAGTCCGTCTTCCAGCGGAATTTCTAAGGTATCCCGATTCAGCGTATAAGAGGCTTTTTTCTCGTTGATTTGTACACTGTTCAGTTTAAAGCGGGCATCCTTACGGTAGATATACTGCTCATCCGGCAACGTGAAGATATTGGGGATCATATAGAATACAAGCTGGTCCCAGTGATCGGACGATGTATTCGTAATATGGATGATCGCTTTGACCGTGAATTGGCCTTGTTCATTCATCAGCAGGTCAAGATCATAAGCAGCCTTGTTATTATTGGCGATCGGATGCGGAATAAATTGAGATAAATCGCCTATCTTCGCAGATCCGGATACGGGTTCGGGAAGGTGGGTATCGTCCGTTTCCGGTATGACAGCACTCGCACTGGAATCATCTACCGGGTGCATTATCCTCTGGACAGAAGCTGCTGAGAGAGCCAGCATCAGTAGTAGGGCTATTGTCAACGCGCCTTTAAGCAGCCGTGTGGACAACTTCGACGCGGATATCCTTCCGGCCAGGCCTTTTCGGAGTCCGGCACCGGCGGCCAGCTCAGCTGGAATAATGGAACCGGCCAGACCTGCCATCAGAGGTACAAGGGCAAAAGGCAGGATAACCCATAGCTCCCTACCCGGAAATTGGCCATAAATTCCTGTAATAAACAGCGTACCTAGAATCAGGGAGAGGACACCTGCTAGGGTCCCCGCGATCACACCCTCCCAGAGTATTAAACGGCGAATCATATTCTTCCGCCAGCCGAGCGCCTTCAGCAGGGCAACTTCAGCATTGCGTTCAGTGACATTTTGCCACATGATTTCAGCAATGGTCAGAACGGAGATAATCAAACAGATAATCATGGCTACATAATGCATCGGACCGATCTCCGCTGCAGCATATTGCCCCAGCCAGGATGTATAAAAGGTGCCTTTCAGGCGCAGAGTGACAAATACTAGAAACATCAATAGTGTCGCCGGAATAGTCATAGAAACAACCGATAAGGAATTGCGTTTGAGTTTTCCGGTGAAATGCGCCAAGGCGAGCTGAAATAAATGGAGGACCGGAGTTACGCGCCGGACAGCAACTGATGTCTCTCCTGAACGCAGTGATTCCACAGGTGAGATTCTCCGTACCAAAATTATGGGTGCTATAGCACCCATTGAATAGATTAAGAAGCCAAATCCTCCCACTGCAAGAAACTCTGACAAGGCAATTTGACGCCTGCCTATGAATATAAAATAAGATTCCATACTCCAGGTCACAAGCGCAACAACCAGTCCAATTAGTCCCGCTTCAGTAAATATCAGGCGGTTAATCTGTGAATAACGCCAGCCAATGGAGAGCAGGACAGCAAACTGCTGTTTACGGACTAGGAAGGAGACCAAGTTCGTAACTGCCACATAGATTACTGCCACAACCATGATGAGGACAAGCATACCGGAAAAACCGACCTTTACTTCACTCACCAGGGTGAATGCCGTTCCAAGTTTAATCCATTGTTGCTCGATCCAGCCCAGGTCAGTCTGTGTACCGCTTGGCGGGATCTGAATCAGCACCGGTTGCGGTGATGAAGCAAAGGTAACATCGGCAAGTAATCCAGTGGTTTCCCGGATTGTTGCTGCTACCCGCTCCAACTTTGCCCGGTTGGCTTCCGTAATCTCAACCACTCCGTTTACTTTGACACGAATAACGGATATGGGAGCATCCCCCATAATTAAACCGGCTGCATCCAGTGTAGTCAGCATTGTGGGCGGACTTGTCATAAATCCCAACGGATTATGTATTGAGGAGAGATGCACTTGGGGGTTTACCGGTTGCCCGTTTTTGTTCAGTACAGACTTTGCTGTTGGCGTACTATAAGTATCCATTGGAAACAGATTGCCGATATCTTTGGTGACTTGCAGATTAGCTGGATCGTACATGCCAATGTATTCCGGAAGCAGTTGAAATTGAGCTATTCTATCTGGACTCTGCGTGTCCATAAGTTTCTTCAAAGGACGGTAATATTCAGGGAACTGATCGGTGAATGCCGCATAGGTGGATACAGCATGATCATTAACTGCTGCGGTTTGTGGCAGATTATGGGTTTGTAATTGGTAGGCAACGGGCCATCTATCCATATAAGGGCTACTGACTGGATTAAACTGCATAGGAGTACAGAGTTGAAAACTCCTAATCCCCTGAAATTGCATATCCTGATTAAATAGGTTGTCAACGAGTGCTTCAAATACTTGCTCTGAACTATAGCTGTGCGATTGCTTGGAATCAACCGGGCTCTTCTGCAAATATGATTTGACTCCGGCAGTACCCAATTCGGTTATAGCGGCACTCGCTTCCTCTGGGGTAGAAAAAGGAAGATCTAGCCGGGTCGTCTCAAAAGTGTATGTAGCATTCTCTGGTAGGACATTACGACTGACAAGTATGGGTAAACTGATCTCTTTGGATTGGAACTGAGTATTATATTTTGCAGTACTTTTATCACTTGCACTGAAATATCGGCTAGTTTCACCATCGAGAGGTTTCAGTGCCTGATTTAACCCCACCAGCTTGTTCTCTTCAACGGGGTCAATTCCTACCAACAACGATTGGTACTCAACAGTATCAACAAAGATATTATTGGTTCCATAGTCGGCGATTCTATATGTCTGTGCCATATCTTTATCAAGGGAGAATTTATAGGTGCCGTAAACATTATATTCCTCTGTATTTTGAAGCTGCATACCGTTATCAATGGAAACTTTAAGCTTCGAATTGTATATTCCGGGTTCTTCTACCTTGGTATATCCATCCAGCGATAGGCCGTAGCCGCTGTACCCAATTACCGCCAAAGGGGCGGCTACCTCTACTCCGGCTATTTGCTTGATCTGATTCCATTGTTGTGTACTGATCCCTCCGGAAATTCCGCCTGGCAAGTTTGGCTCTATTAGCTGATTCTGTTCATCCGTTAAAGTTGTCCCCGGCGGACGCACAAGAATATGATAAGAGACCTGCCATTTGTTCTGCAGTGTCTCCATCACCGTGCCTTTATTCGATTCCATTAATCCAGAAAGGAAACTTAAACCCGAACTGACAATAAAAACTCCGATCAGGAGCACGATGAACCGTTCTTTATTCCGCCACCAGAACGATCCGAGCAACTTTAGCATAAAGCACCGCCTGTAGTCACATTTCTTTCCTGGATAACGCGTCCATCCCTGAGTTCAATAGTCCGGTCAGCCTTCCCGGCCAGATGAAGATCATGTGTGACAACAATGATTCCGCATCCGAGCTCTGTTTTTAGCTGCTGCAGCAACTCATAGAAGGCTTCGGCATTACGGGAGTCCAGATTTCCTGTAGGCTCATCTGCCAACAGCCATTGTGGTTTATTGATTAGAGCCCGCGCAATGGCCACCCGCTGCTGTTCACCGCCGGACAGCTGGGAGGGCAGAGACCTGGCTTTGTCTGCGAGCCCAAGCTGTATCAATAGTTCTTCAGCACGTGCTTTATAATTTACAGATGTTCTTCTTCCATAGAAAGGCGACATCACATTTTCCATGCTGGTTAACGTTGGTAGTAGGTGGAAATGCTGAAATACAAGCCCAATTGCTGAAAATCGGAAATCTGCCAGCCGGTTACCCTTTAGTGTTGAGACATTAACGCCCCCGATCTTGACCTGTCCAGCCGTTGGCTTGTCCAGTGTTCCAAGCAGGCTTAAAAGCGTTGATTTGCCGGAACCCGAGGCGCCTACAATGGCTGTGAATTCACGCTGTCGAAAGGACAAGGTAATGTCCTGCAGCGCGTGTGTTTCAACCTCACCTGTCCTATATGATTTACAGACGCCAATTGCCGTAAGTTCATCTATCATAAAATAGCCTCCATTCCCAAATAAAGTTATTTATCTTAAGTTAGAGTAACGTTATGCTGGCGCACCGTCAACACTTATACTAAATAATGAGCGTATGAATACTTTCCGTTAGCTTTAATTTGTTTAACCATGTCTTGAATTTCCTGTAATAGAATATCCGCATGACTAAATGTAGTTGCTTCACTAAATGACCGCGAGGACTATTAATTTCAAGCTCGGGAATGCTCCTGATTTCGTTATAGATATAGTTATGTATATCTTGTAAATGTTTGGTTCTAGAAATCTGTTCCAATATACAAATTTCAACGGCATGTGCAAGACTTGCGATTGCCGGAACATTTTCTGTTCCGGGTCTAATTCCGTATTCTTGGCCTCCTCCCCAAATAATAGGTGCAATAACCGTCTTGTTTTTAATAATCAAGGCGCCAATACTTAATAAAGTAATGAACTACGGCTTAGTACGTTATGAAAATAAATAGCTCATTTACCTCGAACCTCAGTCCGAGTCAGGACGTTGGGTTTCGATCGCGCAGAAGACTATGGAGCAGTCAATATGTATTAATCAAAGTATAATTTCCTCCTAAATATGCATTTTGGGGATTGGAATTTGCGTTTGAGCCGAATTTGTCTATGAAGAACTAAAAAGAATGTATACTGAAATATAGTTCCATGATCGATGCAATGGAAAATGAGGTGTATATTATTTATGTATAGAGTGGCTATTGTTGATGATGAGGAAAATCAGAGAAAACTTGTTAAGAATATGCTGATTACTTTATCGATAAAGACAAATATT
This sequence comes from Paenibacillus monticola, assembly GCF_009664975.1. Lineage (GTDB taxonomy): Bacteria > Bacillota > Bacilli > Paenibacillales > Paenibacillaceae > Paenibacillus_AQ > Paenibacillus_AQ monticola. Next base: position 167,478 of record NZ_WJXB01000013.1, on the reverse strand, counting down.
GATTTTGAGTTCGAGTTATTCGACTCGGGAGAGCAGCTAGTTTCTCATTATGAGAATCATAAAACTCCATTCCATATCTTAATATTGGATGTTGAAATGAATGGTATTAACGGGATTCAAACCGCGCGAAGAATAAGGAGTTTAAATAATCTGGATGAACAAATTGTTTTTTTAACAAGCTACCCTGAATATATGGTGGAAAGCTTTGACGTAATAACATTCCAGTATTTAATAAAACCAATTGCACCCCCTATCTTAGAGGAAAAAATGATAAAGCTGTTCCAATATTTCCAAGCACTTGATAAGAAGTTTATGATCATCAAGTCAGCCTATGAAGAAGTGGTTCTAAGATATGATGACATCATCGGTATTGAAGCAGCCAAAAGCCTCACCATAAAAAGCAAATTAAATTTTATAACAACTAATCAAATCTATGAAAGCAAAGGCATTATCTCCGATTATGCTCTAGCCTTAAAAGACTATAATTTCTTGCAAATTCATCGTTCCGTTATTATAAATCTAATTCACGTGAAAAAATTTGCTAGTGGAGCTGTACTCATGTCTAATGGCATGGAATTTCCTATAGGCCGTTCTAAAATTAAAGAAGTTAAAGACTTTTATACAAAATTTATGATCATGAAGGTCAATTGAGATGATTCAATATAATTTGCCCATTGTCTTCTGTGTTGCACTTGTTATATGCTTTCAAATCAATTTATTCTTTAACTCGGTCTTTGATAAGACTACTAGAAAGCCTAATAGATTCGGTTACTTCTTTATTATGGTTTTACTTGTTTTTATTTATTTAGCTGTTTCTATGTCTGCTATTGTATCCTCGATTTTAGCATTGCTTATGATATTTGTTTTAGCGCAATCTTATCAAGTAGAAATAAAAGCAAAGGTCATTTTCTCTATACTCTATGGTGTGTTGATGTCTATCGTTAATTTTATATCGCTTTATATTTTTTATGCGTTAGACTCTGTAGACTTTAGCAACTTTGATCCAGTTAATGGGCAAGATCAATTGGCATTTACTAAGTCGGTATTTCTAAGCTGCATTATCATGTTTGTTGTTATTCAGATTATACGGCTCATTGCAAAACGTAGAAGCTTCTCTTTACATTATCGTTACTACATTCTATTCTTAATTGTCCCTATAATAAGTATATTCCAGCTTAATGTTCTAACTTATTACAGTGAGAAGAACATCTATTATTTCATTTCGATCATTGGATTTCTTTTCATAAATGTTCTGATCGTTTATATTTTTGATAATATCATTGATAAATTTCAATTCATGCATGAGAATGCTCAATTGCAACAACAGATGGACTATCAAGATGCTAACTACGAAAAAACAGTTCACAGCTTCAAATCAATGAAAAGAATTATTCACGATACGAACCATCATTTTCTGTATATTGAAGAGTGTATTAAACGAAATGAATTGGCAGCGGCAATGGAGCATATTAAGGTTACGTTGAATAAAGTCGAAGGAGCCTATCAAAGGGTCAATACGGGTAATCTGGTGATCGATGCCCTTGTTACGAATACGCTTAATATTGGAGAAGCAAATGGCATAAAAATAGATACGAAACTTAGCTTATATTCACAGGAAGTCAATATGGACCGTTATGACTTATGTGTCGCTCTGGGTAATATGTTGGATAACGCTATAGAAGCCTCTAAGAAGGTGAGGATTGCTGAAGATAGGTATGTGCTTATCAAAATACATTCAGATGAGTCTGCGCTATTCATTCACATCCTTAATCATATGGAGAATGAAGATACGCATCTGCAAAGCCAAAAAACAAACCCGGAATATCATGGTATTGGCTTAACCAATATAGCTAGAATATGCGACAAGTACGGTGGGAATATGGCCATTGAAACGAAATATAAAGTGTTTAACAATATGGTTGTACTGCCATTTCATACGAACAATCCCTAGACATCCTGTTGTTTAGGGATTGTTTTTTTCGTTTCAGGGTGTTTTTTTATATTTAATCCTCGCTCGTTGTATGATTCATTTAGCAATAATCAATAAGAGGAGGGATTTACAATGAAGAAGATAATTTCAGTATTCATTGCTACCATGTTTTTTGTATTACCGATTACCTCAGTTTTTGCTCAAGATAATAAGGTTGCAATAAAAGAAAGGATTCAAAGTATGGCTTCGGAGATGGTATCCAATTATGGTGTTAGTGGGTTGCAGTATGCAATCAACGATAATGGATCGATTGCTTTGTCAGATAGCGCTGGTGTATATGATAAAGCAACCAAGGCCCCGATAACCAAAGACACGATGTTTGGTATAGGCTCAGTAAGCAAGATGTATGTAACTGCCGCAACGATGATGCTGGTTGATACTAATGAAGTTGATATAGATAAACCACTCACAACGTATATCAAGGACTTTACAATGTCGGATGAAAGATATAAAGAAATTACGCCGCGTATGTTAATGAATCATTCGTCAGGACTTTACGGTACTCACTACGGGAATAGTATGTTATTCGATGATCATGATACCAAAAGCCATGATGAATTATTAGTAAGATTACAATCAGAAAGCTTGAAATCTAACCCTGGTGAATATTCCGTGTATTGTAATGATGGGTTTCAGCTGCTAGAAATATTGGTTGAACGAGTAAGTGGGTTAAGCTACACGAAATTCCTTGAAACCCATATTAGCACCCCGCTGAATTTAAACGCTACTAAGACACCACTCGACAATTTTGATAGACAAAGGCTGGCAAAAACCTATTTTCCTACAATTGATAAAGCTTTACCCGTTGAGAATGCCAATGTCCTCGGGGCAGGAGGTATATACTCAACAGCAGAAGAATTAAGTCTATTTTCAGAGGTGTTAATAGGTAAACGCACCGATATATTATCTGAAAAATCAGCAAAGTCCATGCAAAGTCATGAATATAAAAATGGAGTTTGGGTTTCAGAAGAGACAAACAGCTTTAATTATGGTCTTGGCTGGGACGCCGTTAACTTAGCACCATTTAGTGATTACGGAATAACTGTATTATCCAAAGGTGGGGATACAATAATGTATCACGCTGCCGTGAATGCAATACCAGAATATAATATCTCTGTAGCTGTGCTCTCATCAGGAGGGAGTTCACTCTTTAATACTATATTTGCAACTAATGTTCTATTGGAATATTTAAAAGATAAAGGAATTATTAAAGACATCCTACCCGTTAAAACATTTGAGCCTGCCACAAAGGTGAAAATGCCATCCGATTTGCTTGTCTATTCTGGATTATACGGTTCAGTGGGTACAACAACAAATATGGAAATTATTAATGGAGAGATTACTTTACCTGCGCTAGAAGGGTTTATACCATCACAACAATATGTGTATTCGGGCGATGGGAAATTTAAAAGCAGCGATGGCAGTGTAACAGTAAGCTTTGACAAACAAACAAATGGGAAAACATATTTAAAGGTTAACGCGTATTTGAATTTTCCGGGAATAGGTCAAATGGTTATGGCAACCTATGATTACCAAAAGCTAGATGCCAATCCTCTAAATCAAACATCTGAAAAGGCATGGAAAAATAGGAACGGGAAAAATTATTATGCTTTGGATGAGAAGATCACTTCTATATTTTATCTAGCACCTTCGATCTTAATTAAGAATATATCCGTTGATTTGAATCATGGATACGCAAATGGCACTAAAATTGTTGATGAGAATAGAGCAGTAAATGCAGTGGAAATTCCTATTATGAACGGGAGAGATGCATTTGATTTAAATTTTTATAAATTGAACCAAACGGAGTTTTTAAAAATCGATGGATTTTCCTATATAAGCGAGGATGTTGTGAAACCACTCTATGGCGGGAAATCTTCGATTTCCACTCTACAATCGGATGGTCATGCAGTATGGTTTAAAATTGATGGAAAATCAGCCAATAAGAAAATGACGGTTGATATTCCAAAAAGCGGAGGATTTGCTGTTTATGATAAACAGGGAGTGATTGTGAATTTCTCAATTGCAAGCAATAGTCATTCAGTAATACTGCCAGAAGGTGGAATGATCGTCTTGGGTGGTAATACAGGGGGAGTATTCAAAATCAGTCTAAGCAAAAATTAGAACCGAATTCGGAAAAATTTCTGATTGGTGCTTACCCGTAAGGTAGTGAAATATCGATATTGCATCCATTCACTACATTGGAAAAAAGCCATCTTCATGGAAGATGGCTTTTTTGACATGTATCGAAAAATTAACGATTTAACATATTGAAAAATTGGGTAGCAGATACCCCACCCAGAATGGATAGTTTAGCAGCTTGTGTGAGAATCCTTGTTTCCGCTTCCGTCAAAAGCAATATAATAAAGCTATGGAGGTATTATGCAAAAATTGGAGAATCACAGACAGAATGGTAGTGTATCATTGCTCTGCCGGACGTTATAGGAGCAGTAAAGCAAAGGATGGTGAAAATAAATGAAACGGATATTTTTGGTTGAGGACGATAAGGCAATCGCCAGAAACCTTATGCTTTTGCTCCGCTCGGAGGGATTTACAGTCATCCATGCCCCTACGCATGGTGATGCCCTTACTGCGCTTGCCGTGAATAAATTTGACTTGGCGTTGATAGATATTTCTTTGCCTGACGGAAATGGCTTTACGGTTTGCACGGAAATCAAAGAAACTGGGGATGTTCCCGTTATCTTTCTGACGGCTTCCGGCGATGAAGCAAGTGTTGTTACCGGACTGAACATGGGCGCGGACGACTATATCACCAAGCCTTTTCGTCCGCGTGAATTGATTGCGCGAATTGGAACTGCCCTGCGAAAAAGCGGGCGTTCCAGCTCGGATTTTGAAATTCGCGGGCTTCATGTTGATATGGCAAGTGGTGTTGTGAAAAGAAACGGCAATGAGGTTTTTCTTTCAGCATTAGAATACCGCTTGTTGCTGGTGTTTATTAGCAACCCCAAAAGTATTATCACAAGGGGCAGGTTACTTGACGAATTGTGGGACGCGGCGGGCGAGTTTGTCAATGATAATACATTGACCGTGTACATCAAACGCTTGCGGGAGAAGATAGAGAACGACCCAGCAAGCCCGCAAATCATTCTGACCGTTCGCGGGACAGGATATAGATTGGGGGACGGGTATGCTTCGGAATAGAGAATTCCGGCAGTTTGCCATTTTGTTCGCCTTAATAGCTGCCGCCGCTGTATCGCTGGGATTTGCAATCAATACAGCGGCTGGAATCCTTGCCATTGCTTCTGCCGCCACCTTTGGCATAGCGTTTTTTGCGTTCACCAAAGCCCGATATAAAAGCATTGCGCAGATTTCAGATCAAATCGATCTTGTACTTCATAACGCTGACCATCTGTATATTAGTGAATCGGACGAGGGCGAGCTTTCCATTCTGCAAAGCGAGATAACAAAAATGACACTACGTATTCGGGAGCAAAACGACGCACTGAAAAAAGATAAAGAGCATCTTGCCGATTCGTTGGCCGACATAGCCCACCAACTCCGCACCCCTCTCACATCCGTGAACATTATTCTGTCATTGTTAGTGAATAACCCTGACGAAAATGACCGGAAAGCATTGATACGGGAAACAGAGGAATTGTTTGTACAGATGGATTGGCTGCTTACTTCCCTGTTGAAATTATCCCGCCTGGACGCGGGCATTGTGGTGTTCCAAAGCGAGCAGATAGATGTAAACAACTTGATATGCGCCGCGCTTCGCCCGTTCCTAATCCCAATGGAACTGCACGATATTGATTTGCAAATAGATGCACCGAAAGGAATGATTATTCAGGGCGATTCAGGTTGGCTTTCGGAAGTAATTCAAAATATCCTCAAAAATTGCATGGAAAGCACAGGCGATAACGGGAAGATTGAGATTGTTTGCACGGACAACCCACTGTTTACCGAGATTGCCATCCACGACAGCGGTATGGGCTTTGAAAAAGAAGATTTACCCTGCCTGTTTGACAGGTTTTATCGTGGAAAAAACCCAAACGCTACAGGATACGGGATTGGATTGGCTCTCTGCAAGATGATTATAACAAGGCAGGGAGGGACGATTACTGCGAAAAATCATCCGCAGGGAGGTGCGTTATTTACCATTCGTTTCCCAAAGTGACTAATCTCTCACCTGAAAGTCACAGAGATGTAAGTCGAAGGTGCTAGTATATGGGGAAACCATGAGATAGGAGACTTACATAATGGATTTTTTAAAAATTGAAAATTTATGCAAGGTTTACGGCAAGGGCGAAAACCAGGTTATCGCCCTTGACCATGTTTCGCTTACAATCGAAAAGGGGGAGTTTACTGCAATCATCGGCTCCTCAGGCTCCGGCAAATCCACATTGCTTCACATCATCGGCGGCGTGGACGTGCCGACAAGCGGAAAGGTGTATTTGGACGGGCAGGATGTATATGCCAAAAGCAATGAAAAACTCGCCATCTTCCGCAGACGGCAGGTCGGATTGATTTACCAGTTTCACAACCTCATTCCCACCCTGAATGTGCTGGAAAACATCACCTTGCCTATCCTGATGGATAAGCGCAAGGTCAACGAGGAACGGCTGAATGACCTGCTCGAAATGCTTGGGTTGCAAGACCGCAAAACGCATTTACCCAATCAGCTTTCAGGCGGTCAGCAACAGCGCGTTTCCATAGGACGTGCTTTGATGAACGCCCCGGCGGTCATGCTTGCCGATGAACCCACGGGCAGTTTGGACAGCCGAAATGGACATGAAATCATCAAATTGCTGAAAGAAAGCAATAAAAAATATGGGCAGACCCTGCTCCTCGTCACCCATGACGAAAATATCGCCTTGCAAGCAGACCGCATTATCGGCATATCAGACGGCAAAGTAACGCGGGATGAGAGAATGGTGCGGCTATGAATATTTTTAACAAAGTTACCCTGCAAAGCATGAAAAAAAGCCGTACCCGAACGATTGTCACGATTATCGGAGTTGTTCTGTCCGCCGCCATGATTACGGCAGTCGCTACCTTTGGCACTTCCCTGTTGAATTTTCTGGTAAACGGATCTGTTGTGAAATACGGTGGTTGGCATGTTGAGTTTTTGGATGTTAATTCCACTTTCGTGCAGGAGCGAGCCCACGACAATGGAGTTGCCAATACTGTAGGGTTTGAAAATATCGGCTATGCAACGCTTGACGGCGGGAAAAGCCCCGAAAAGCCCTATCTTTTTATCGCCGGATTCAGCGAGGAAGCTTTTAATACCTTACCCATAACCCTGGTTTCAGGCAGATTGCCAAAGAACAGTGGGGAGATTCTTGTCCCGGGGCACGTCGCGGCAAAGGGCGGCGTTAGATTCAGGGTGGGCGACACGCTTTCACTTGCTGTTGGAAGCCGCATGAATGGCAACAAGAATCTCGGTCAACATACCCCTTACATATCCGGGAAAGAAACTCTTGTGCCAAAAGCCACGAGAACCTACACGGTTGTCGGTATCTGTGAAAGACCCGGTTTCGAGGAACATTCCGCACCGGGATACACCTTGATAACGAAAGCAGATCCTCAAGATAAAGCGGACAGCTTCAGCATATTTGTCACGCTTAAAAACCCGCGCGGAGTCCAGGCTTATGCAAGCAGCACAGCGGGAACCGAAGCTTATGTCCTTAACGATAATGTGTTGCGCTTCATGGGCGTTTCGGACAATAAACTGTTCAACACGCTTTTGTACACGGTTGGCGGCATTATGGTTGCCATCATAATGGTAGGCTCGATTTTTCTGATTTATAACTCGTTTAACATCTCGCTGAACGAACGTACACGCCAGTTCGGGATTCTTTCGTCGGTGGGCGCTACGCCTAGGCAACTGCGAAATTCGGTGCTGTTTGAGGGACTTTGCATTGGCGCAATCGGCATACCGATTGGCGTTATGGTCGGCATAGGCAGTATCAGGCTTGTAATTCCTATTGTTGCCGGGAATTTCAAGAACATTATCCCAAGTACCGTGCCTTTAACCTTGTCGGTGTGTGTCCCTGCAATTGTCGCAGCGGCGGCGGTCAGTTTGGTTACCATTTTGATTTCAGCCTATATCCCGGCCAGGAAAGCCGCAAACACTCCCGTGATGGAGAGTATTCGCCAGACCAACGAGGTCAAAACCGAATCGAAAGCCGTGAAAACGTCAAAACTCGCGCAGCGTATTTACGGTTTGGAGGGAACTCTTGCGCTAAAGAATTTTAAGAGAAACAAAAAGCGCTATCGCAGCATTGTGCTATCCCTTGTTTTAAGCGTGGTGCTATTTGTATCGGGAAGTGCTTTTGGAACGACTCTGAAACGGCTTGCAGAACGGTCGATAATGGACTTTGACTATGACATCGTGTTTACCACTCAGGACATGGACGACAGCGAAATGTTCCCACTTTACGACAAACTAAAAACCGCAGACGGGGTTTACAAAAGCTCGTATCAAGCGATTTTCGCGTATTCAGGCACGGTTAAGACAAGCGATTTTTCAGACCGTTACCGGGAATACGCGGGTTCACATTCGCCGGACCAAACGGTTCATCTGCCAATGGACATCCAGTTTATTGAGGACAGCGAATATCTGCGGTTTATCAAAAAATTGGGCTTATCCGCAGAGGAATATACTGGGAAGGACGCGAAAATGATTGCCGTTGCCAAAAAGCGGGTTAACAATAAAGACGGGTCGGAAGCGTTTGATATGTTTGCCAGTCGTTCCATGACTTTCAGTGTCGCTCCCGAAACAAATGACAAGCCGAAGAGGGAACAGGGGCAAAGCATAAACATTACGTTTGTTGATACGTACCCGGTGGATCCTCTTAAACCCCTGAATCAATCTTCCGAGAAGAAATCATACGTGTTTATGGTGGTGGCCCCCTATTCGCTCAAAGAGAAGTTTCAAACCCCTGATACCCATGCGAGTATAGGAGTGAGCTTTCTGTCAAAAAATCCTTCGCAATCGGTGGCTAAAATGGAAACGATGATTCAGGACGCAGGAATTACGTCTGCGTATACCCTACAAAATGTGTACACGGTGGTTGAACAATACCGCAGTCTAACATTTGTTATTGATGTTTTCACCTATGTTTTTGTCATCATGATTTCGCTGATTGCGGTTGCTAATGTGTTCAACACCATTTCCACGAACATCATGTTGCGCAGGCGGGAGATTGCCATGCTCCGCTCGGTGGGGATGTCTGAACGCGATTTCCAAAAGATGATGAATTTCGAGTGTGTCTTTTATGGCATGAGGACGTTGCTATTCGGGCTTCCCATAGCGGGAATCTCTTCCTGGCTGATTTACAAAGGGTTTGTGGCAGCAGAAAGGACGGACAACTTCGATTTTGTATTCCCGTGGGGCAGTATGGCAATCAGCGTGTTCAGCGTGCTCTTTATCGTGTTCATTACAATGCTGTATGCCATTAGTAAGATAAAAAGAGAAAATATCATTGACGCGCTTCGGGATGACATGACTTGATTCAAAATCGTCCCGAAAGGCGCTTTAGACCTTGTGGCAAGCCAAAGGGTGGCCATACGGCGGGCGTCCTAGATTTGAGAAGAAAATGTGTTCACATTGCTTACTCTAGTCATGTGGATTCGGTGGCGTTGTTGGTGAGGAGTATTGTAGCCAACAAATAAACTCCTGATATTACAAATAAAGTCGTGATAAAACCATCAAATTGCTAAATGGAGCACAGTGTAAACCCAGATACATACGATTCCGCAGAGCCGACCGATTTTCAGGATGTCCTCCTACATTTCGCTCGGTTTTTTTTATCTTTCTTTTACTCAGCCCACCCCCGCCTCATCACCCAAATCCTTTCTTCTCATGACCTCTGGAATCCCTTCCCACACCTGTATTATCCATACTTTCATTGACTGAATTCATTCAATGGATTATACTCATATCTATAATCAAGTAGATAAAGCAAACGCAAAGGAGTATTGACATGGAAAAAAGGACTGTAATTATAACAGGAGGTAACTCTGGATTAGGGTATCAATGTGCAAAGAATATTGCGAAGAGCGATCCAGGCTATCATATTATATTGGCTTGCAGGAATGCTAAAAAAGCTGATATGGCTGCTGAAACATTAAAGGTCGAAACAAACAATCTTAATATTTCAACGATGGATTTAGATTTAGCATCGTTATCATCGATACGAATGTTTTATCAAGCTTTTTCTCGGGCGGATCTGCCACCATTATATGCAGTGGTTTGCAATGCTGGAATTGGTGCTGGTGGTGTACCGGGGCAGGTATATACAAAAGACGGGATCGAAATGATATTTGGTGTAAATCATTTGGGACATTTTTTATTGACAAATCTGTTATTGAACCGCATGGGAAAAAATGGGCGTATTGTTTTCGTCAGTAGCGATATGCACGAGCCACCAGCTTTTCTTCGGATTAAAGTAAGGTATGAAAATGCGAGAGCGATTAGTGCTGCAAAACCAGGAATACTTCAATATGGCACATCAAAATTGTGTAATCTTTATTGCTCATATGAAATGGCAAGATTAATTGAGACAAAAACAGATAGGAAGATCACGGTAAATGCATTTAATCCAGGTGCTATGTCGGATACAAATTTTGTGCGTGTAGAGGGAAGCGCCCTATTACAAGGTATTCTGAGAGTATTCTCCCGTATTATGAATCATATTGTTGGGAAACCAAGTACTTCCATAAAATCTGGTGCAGCTTTAGCATCGCTTGTAACAGAAGCATCGTTTGATACAATGTCAGGAAAATATGTGGATAGAGGGGAAATTACTAAATCATCCACTCTATCCTATAGCAAAGATAATGCCAGAGAGCTTTGGAAAACCAGCATGGAATTGTCTCAATTGCGTATAAGTGAGACAATATTCGAGAATGAAAACTAATAATTAAATTTAGGAGTGATAAATATGGCTAGAATAACAAAATCAGTAGAAGAACGGCGTCAGGAAATCATCGACACAGCTAAAAAGCTGTTTATGGCAAACGGTTTCGAAAAAACGCAGATAGCGGATATCTCCAGAGAAATAGGAGTAGCACAAGGACTGGTTTATCATTATTTCAAATCCAAGACAGAGCTTTTGTACGCTATAATAGATGTAATATCAGAAGAAAATGTAGAAACCATTAGTCAGGTTATAACTAACAATCACGGCTCTGCGTTAGATTGCGTGAGCTTAATCTTTACGAATCTTATGAATAATGAAAATAAAGAAAAATACGGTATTTTATTTTCAAGCATAAAAGCTGATCATGGGTTAATGGAATATTTTAATAAGATGATGTCGATGAGAACGGAACCATTATTACTCTCGCTGATTGAAGTAGGGAATGAAGACGGTTCTTGGAAGTGTGAATATCCGAGAGATACAGCGAGATTTATGCTGCAGGGTATCAACGGAGTTGTTGAATTATACTCACAAAGTCAGGATGTACATCAAAAGCAACAAGTGCTTAACAAAATTGTTTTAAGGACGTTGGGTGAACATCTATAAGGAAAATAAGTACTATTCAATTTACTTCAGCTGTTTAACTGCTAAAACAGTATATATAGCATCATTAATTTTAGTCTTCTTCACAATATCAAAGCCAATTAATGACAATGATTTTTCGAGTTCCGCTGAGCCAACACGAATGGACATGGGAGGTCCTTCTAAGATCAAGTCGTCCTTTTCATACTCCAGACATAATAAGTGCCCTCCTAATTTTAGTGCCTCAAATATATTTGAGAGTGCTTTTGTTAGTGAACTCACTTCGTGGAGTATTAAGGATGCCATAACAAAATCGATACTGTTAACTTGAATGTTTGAATTTTCAATATCATCTTGAATCAGTTCAATATTGGTAAGTCCCTTTTCCTTAGCCTTAACTTCTATAACGCTGAGCATACGTCTATCAGGGTCCATAGCGTACACTTTACTAGATGTATTTTCGGCCATAGGAATTGCAAAAAAACCTGAGCCAGCCCCGACATCGAGTAAAGTATGATTGTTTTGAATTGGCATTTGGCTAATAAGTGCTTCGGGTGGGATGAGACGCTCCCTTTGTCTACTATCTAAAAAGGCAATTTTGTTTGAAAAATTTTGATCCAGTTGATTGTGATGATGTTTGTGATTCATAATAAAACCTCCTATAAGATATAATGAAGACTGTAATTATCTATAATTATGGCAAAAAAATGAGCAGTTGCAACTGCTTAGGTTTCCTACTCATTTTTCACACGATGTCATAAATATGTTTTTCTTTAAGGGAGTTCACCATTTTCTCTTCGGCGTCTCTCATAACCTGTTCTATGTGACAAGCGCGATTCTCGTCCATCTCACAAGTGAAAAGGGCTCCGCTGCCTTCAATGGCTTGAATGACGTCATAAAAACTGATTTCAGTCTTAGGTTTCCTAAGACTATAACCTCCATTTACTCCAGGTGTAGACTGAATAAGGTCAGCTTTGACTAATTGAGTTAGTATCTTGGACAGGTAGGTAGGTGATATATTCATGTGACTAGCTAAAGGCTGAAGACTTAAATTGTCTTTGCCTTCATGCTTAACGAAATGGGCCATTATATGCAAAGCATAATTTGTTGCTTTCGTATACTTCATAGTACTCCCTTCATAAAGATAATACAGACTGTATTTGTCTGTAATCATACATGATGAGTTTTGCTTGTGTCAATAACAATATTTATAAAGGTGAAATGAAGAATCCAAATAGAAAAAGTATCATCAGATGCCATTCGAGAATATTTGGTTGATGCTAAAAGTATACATGCTGACTATATTGTTATGGCTCAGCAGGTTCTACTCCATATTGATGAAGCTGAGGTAGTCTTATCCAGATCATATGAGTTTCTGAATTAAGAATGAAAGGATTATAACGCATACTGCGAAGGAGTTCCAGAAGCTTTAAGTACAACTGTTCCTTTTGGCACATCTGTTCCACCGTAAATAGTCACTGTGTAAGTACCTGAAGGAACAAGTGGATTACTATCATTATTAGTAATAAGAGAAATAGATAATGCACTCGCACCAATAATCTTCATAAATTTGGTTGTCATTCTTCTTAACTTCCTCTCAAATAAGAACCTAATAGCTCATTGTCCAAAGGACTGGATTGTAAGGATGTGCTAATGCCATTCAAATAGAATAGCATTTTTTAGATACTTTTCTTATTCGTTTTTTTCCTTTTATTCCATTAATAAGAATATTATAACATGCGATGCTGCGCGATTAAAAAAACACATCGTGAACCTTTTTTATTTGAGAATCCTGTGTTTGTAGCAAGACATTATTCAGATTATAATAAAGTCGGTGGAGTTGCCCCTCAATCTACCCGTAGTTGCAATTTGAAGGTGATCCTTATTAAAGTGAGGAGATGGATAAAATGGGAACAGATAATAAAGTAACAATAACGGTAGAAACCACAGTTCATGCACCCGTTGAAAAAGTGTGGGAATATTGGACAGAACCGCAGCACATAACGAAATGGTCTTTTGCTTCTGATGACTGGCATGCACCAAATGCCGAAAATGATTTAAGGGTTGGCGGGAGATTTCTCACAAGAATGGAAGCAAAGGATGGAAGTTTTGGATTTGATTTTGGTGGAGTTTATGATGAAGTGAGAATAAATGAATATATTTCTTACACTATTGAAGATGGAAGAAAAGTTACGATCACTTTTATTAGTCATGAAAAGGATATTAAGGTAATTGAGACTTTTGAAGCAGAAACCACCAATCCCATTGAGATGCAACAAGCAGGCTTTCAGGCAATTCTGGACAATTTCCAAAAATATTATGAAATCACGAAGAAAGAATAGGATAAAATGAATCGACTGACTCAATTGGTATTTATTATATAGAACTTAGGTGGATACATGTCCTGGAGCAAATTGAAGCAACAGCTAGAGAGTTTTCTCTGTCCTGCGTTATTCGGAAGGGTCCAATACCGTGCAACCAGCTACCGTTATTTACCGGACAAGGCAGGACAGTGTTATATTACGACAGATAAAAAGAACGTATTCAATATGAGTGATACAACTACCTCAGTCAAATGGTATCAAACGGAGCTGGAAATTAAGAATGATCCAGATATCCAAATCCCGATCAGCCATGATGAAATCGAAGAGGTTAGAAAAGATACCAAGGGAGTAGTTCCGGAGGATCGTCTACAAATCATTGCAAGAAGCAGAAAAAGTTCAGCCTATGCAAAAGAGCTTTTGAGTGCACAGTCCTCATTAAGTAAATCCGATTTTATCGTTGTAGCGAATAAGTTTTTATCCATTTCTATAGAGGAAAGCGTAGAGAGCAATGATATCTTATTAAATGTTCTAGCTTTGGTGGACAGAAGAGTTGGAAAAAAGCGAATGTTAAACATGACCGAGAAGATGAAGTTTAAGCATCCGATTGTGCAGTATTTTTATGAGCTACGGCTTAGTACGTTATAAACGAGGTTTTAGAGGATAAGGTAGAATGGAGTAGGCATAATGGGAAATACGGATAAGTTTGAAATGATAGCTAATAGCTATGACACCTCTGAAAGAATCCACATCGCCAAGGTATCCTCAGAGGCCATTCGAGAATATTTGGTGGATGCTAAAAGTAAGTCTGCTATTGATTTTGGGTGTGGAACTGGACTGGTCGGCATGGATCTGTTGAGTGAATTTAACTCTATGCTTTTTCTGGATACCTCTCCAAATATGATTAGCCAAATACAGCAAAAAATCTCTGATCTTCATATTCAGAATGTAGAGACCTTATGCTTTGATTTTGAACAAGAGCGTCAATTGGATATACATGCTGACTATATTTTTATGGCTCAGGTTCTACTCCATATTGATGATGTTGAGGTACTCTTAGCCAGATTGTATGATGTGCTGAATGAAGGCGGACATTTACTGATTGTTGATTTTGATAAGAATGAAAAGATAGTTTCAGATATGGTTCATAACGGATTTGATCAAAAAAAACTAGCAGACATGATGATGGAAATAGGGTACGCGGATATTCAATCTAAAACGATTTATAGTGGAAGTAAAATATTCATGGGACAAGACGCCTCTATGTTTATTCTTGATGCTCAAAAGTAATTGCTGGGGTAGGTCTCTGAGCAGACTTGACTGGTGACAGAGGATGAAAGAATCTTAATTCCTGCTGGTATCATGCGTAGAACAGAGGAAAACGTCAATATAAATAATAAAGTAAAGATGGCATTCGGCAGTAAGAATGTAATAGGTTATAACGATTATAAAGGAACAGCTTTTGTGGTGGAAGGAAAGGCAAGGTTTTTTGACTCTGGTGCTGAATTCGATATGATGAAAGGCAAATTTTCATTTGTGACCAGAGTATTTAGAAATAACAGTTACAACGGCTAAACAAATGCTTTAGGAGACAAGATGGTTGTTTATTCTGGCAGAGCGTATGGATAAAGATATTAATTGAGATTCCACAAGAAAGGATCAGGACTCTATAATTCTATTTCGGACGTCAATGATGAGATTAACAAGAGAGTCCTTTTGACATCACATAAATCTACCTAACCCGACCTCACCCGCAACTTCACGCGGTTGAATCGGGTTTTCTTGCATTATATGTAAGACTAAATCCGTAATGTGAAAATACTGGGTATTTTAATACAGTCTGTTATATTATAATAGGTTCAAAAACAGGACTTTTGTCGCAAAAGGAAGAAGGAAGGACTTTTTATGGAAACCAGCGAGGATCAGCGTAGCACCGCTAAACAGAAGCTTATTCAAGTGTTTTCCTATCTGCAGGCTATGCATCAACTGAAACAGCCGGTAATTAAGCGAATTTCTGGTCATTTATGGTCGCAATCCTTTTCGGATGTACCCGTCCATTCCCATATAATCTGTGATTTCGTGGCCGGAATAAGCCCTTCTGAACGTATAGAGGAGCTGATTCCCGATGTTCTACTAACAGTTAAGAGACCTGATCCAACCCCCTGCCCGAAACCACCTGAGCTACTGAAGCGCTGGCTGAAGCCGGATTGGGAGAAAATTCAGACACAGCCGGATAGAGTTGAGAGTCTGGAAAGCTACCGGGAGCAAGAGGATTCAGAGGAGTATGAAGCGTATCAAGAACGTTTCGATCAGGACGAAGAAAGAGTGCGGATCTGGGAGGAATGGATTCAGGAACGCGAGGCATGGAAACAGAACGAATGGCCTGTACGCAGAACGATTAAGCTATTCGAGGATCTGTATATGCTCTATTCATGGATTGATCGTGAACGGGATGCTGTGGAACTAATGATTGGCGATGGGATATTGCATTGGGAGTTGCAGCAGGAGACCATTCACCATCCAGTGCTATTACAGAAAGTACAGCTGCTGTTTAATCCGGATGTACCGGAGTTTATGCTGATTGCTTCTGAAGACGAGCCTGAGTTTCATAGTCCCTTATTCAGGGATACGCTTGAAGTTAGTGCACAATCTCTTAAGAAATGCGCCGATGATTTACTAGAGGTTCCTTGTTCGCCCTTGGGATATGAGGATACGGATAATTATCTGAAAAAGGTATCCAGCTACTTGTCTGCTAAAGCGCTGTTTATGCCTTATGGTAGCGATGCAGCAGCACTAACTCAGGAGAATAAGGCTGTGTATATTCGGAGAGAGCCTGTGATTTTTTTGCGCAAACGTGCCGTTGGTTTCGATCATGCGATTGAAGAAATCATTAAGGATCTGAATGAAAGAGAGGATTTTCCACAGGCGATAGCCAGAATTACTGGGATTGATACAGGAGCGGCGCCCCAGGGTGAAAATGCTTTTTCATATTCCAATTTAAATGTTAATGGAGAGAACGAAGAGATTCTGTTTACTAAAGAGGCCAATTCGGAACAATTGGATATTGCCCTGAAGCTGGGGCGGTTTGGTTCAGTTCTGGTACAGGGGCCGCCGGGCACAGGGAAGACGCATACGATTGCCAATCTGCTGGGTCATTTTTTGGCAGAAGGGAAAAGTGTGCTGGTCACCAGCCATACCTCTAGAGCACTGGCCGTTCTACGTGATAAAGTAGCTGAACCGCTTCAAAATCTTTGTGTCAGCGTTTTGGATGATGTCAGCGGACAGAAACAACTGGAGAACTCTATTGATATCATTACATCGACTTTAAGCTCGATATCTTTGGAACAGAGTGAGCAGGAAATAGCCGTTCTCTCAGCCAAACGCCAAGCTATTCTGGAGCAGATCAAAGAGATTAACAACAACCTTCGAATCTCCAGAGAAAGCGACTATCGGCTGATTGTACTCTGGGGCTCTGAATTTGATCCTTCCAGAGCAGCAAAGATGATCTCCGCAGGACAGAAAAAGATGGACTTTATCCCTGGGAAGATTGTCGCAGGACATGCTTTTCCACTTACTCCTTCTGAACTGGATAGCCTATATTTAAGCTCTGGAGAGATTACTCCGGCAGATGAGAATGAATTCAAATTCGTATCCATTACAGCAGAAATGCTCATCACTCCTGAAGAATTTAATGGACTTGTCCAAGAACATCAGGAGCTGCTAAGGGTGGATAAGAATAAACATATCCCTTATTGGACAACTAACCTAGATGTACAACCGGATAAACTATTCACGGCCTTAATTCAATTGCGTCAAACGATGGCCATAAGCAACCCAGAGGATTGGAAGCTTGAACTGATCTTTATCAAGGAGCATGAAAAGAACGATTGGCTTGAATTACTGGAAGAAGTAGAGGCGTGGCTTGCGCTATACCGCACAGCGAGAACAGCCAGATACAAATATGGATTTGAACATTTGACCGAGAGCGATTTGCAGCCGTTGTCTCCTGTCCTGAATGAAATAAAGCGGTATCTGGAGAATGGAGGTAAACTGAATTCGCTACAGCTGCTGCTTAAGCGGCAGTGGAAGAAGGTATGTGAACTTATTGCGCCGCCTGGCACGGATATCGCTGAACTGGATATCGCTTATCTTGATGCCCTGCTGGCAGTCATTGATTACCAAACTCAGCGTTCTAAGTCCATGACTCGCTGGAAACGACAGGTAACCGATCGAGGCGGTTATGATCTTGCCGAATTCGGGTCACAGCCTGAAGAGTATATGGAGAATATTCAGAAGGAAATCCGTGGGCTGTTGGACTGGAGACACTCAAGCTTCAATCCTTCGCTTGAGGTCCTGGAGAATGAAGGATTTCTGTGGAGTGAGCTGGTTAACTCTAAGCCACTCCCATTAGGCAAGCATGCCGAGTGGTTTCATCTGCAGGAATTGGTAGAGCAAGAGCTTCCTGACATTATACATTCATATGTTCATGCAGAGAGATGGAGGGTAGTTAACAGCCGTATCCAGGAAGTAGAGCAGACCGCTCAGTCTCTGGCAGAACCCCGCTCATTGATATTAAGTCGCTTGCAGGAGAGCATTGTGCAGCTAGATCAGCAGTTGTATGGAGAATCCTACCGTGCCTTGCAGCAATTATGGGAGAAAAGTACGCTAATCATTCAGAGACAAGAATGGCTAGAGCAGTTGCAGGAAGGCGCCCCCGACTGGGCACAGGCGGTTAGGAACAGGAGTGGAATACATGGAGAACTCCATGCTCCAAGTGAAGCCCAAGCGATCTGGCTGCTTAAACAATTGGATATGGAATTAGATCAACGGGCGGCAATTTCTACCCAGCAGCTCCAAGAAGAACTGGTGGAAATCCGTAAACAATTTAAATCGGTCACTCTGCAGCTGGTCGAGAAAAAGGCTTGGCTCGCGCTGGCAGGGAAAACTACGCTTAAGCAGCAGAATGCTCTCCACGGCTGGAAGCTGTTAATGAAAAAAGCAGGTAAGCGGACCGGGAAATCTGCACCTCATCTTCTTGCTGAGGCCCGTAAGCTTATGCCGATCTGCCAGACTGCTGTTCCTGTCTGGATTATGCCCACTTACAGAGTGGTGGACAGCTTTAATCCTTCAGAGAACCATTTTGATGTAGTTATAGTGGATGAAGCTAGCCAAGCGGATATTATGGCACTGACGGCGCTCTATTTGGGTACCCAAATTGTTGTTGTGGGTGACGATGAACAGGTGAGTCCGGAAGCCATCGGCCAGCGGCTGGAAGAGACGAGAAGGCTGATGGATACCCATTTGGAAGGTATCCCTAACGCTGCCCTGTATGATGGGAGCACTTCGATTTATGATCTCGCCAAAACCTCCTTCGCAGGTATGACGCAACTCAGGGAACATTTTCGCTGTGTAGAACCGATTATACAGTTCAGCAACAGCTTGTCTTATAATGGTTCCATTCTTCCACTAAGAGATGCAAGTGGGGTGCCCACCAAGCCTTACACGGTTGAATACCGTGTAGAGAGCGGAAGCAGGAATAACAAACGGAATGAGGCGGAAGCGCAGGCTGTTGCTTCGCTCATACTTTCTGCCATTGAGCAGGAAGAATATAAGGATGCCACCTTTGGGGTGATTACCCTGCTTGGGGAAGAGCAGGCTATTCTGATTGACCAGTATCTACAAAAGCATATACCGGCCACGGAATACAAGCGGCGAAAGATACGCTGCGGCAACTCTGCCCAGTTTCAGGGCGATGAGCGCGATATTATTTTTCTATCCATGGTCGACGCATCAGAAGAATCTGTACCTCTGCGTCTAATTTCAGATCCTGGAAATCGAACTAAAAAGCGCTATAACGTAGCCGTTAGCCGAGCCCGTGATCAATTATGGCTGGTTCATTCGCTCGATAGCTCCACTCAGCTTAAAGAAGGAGATCTGCGGAAACGATTAATCGAATATGTCCGGAATCCGTATGCCGCGGATGAAGCTCTGAAGCAGCATGAGCCTGCGTTGGAATCCGAGTTCGAGCGGCAGGTTATGCGTCGTGTGTTGCAGGAAGGCTATAGAGTACTGCCTCAATGGAAGGTAGGCGCCTATCGGATTGATATGGTTATTGAGGGAGGCGGTAAACGCCTGGCTGTGGAATGCGATGGGGACAAATGGCATCCGGTGGAGAAGCTTAGAGAGGACCTGGACAGGCAATCCATACTGGAGCGACTCGGTTGGACCTTCGTACGGATCAGAGGCGGGGAATTCTTCCGACATCCCGATAGAGCACTACTGCCGTTGTTCCGAAAGTTGGAGGAACTGAACATTCCTCGCGAGCTGCACCAGCAGGAGAAGGATATGATGGCAGGAGAGTCCGAGCCAGCTGTGCTTAAAGATGCAATAGTCAATAGGGCGGCGAGGATTAGACTGGAATGGCAGGAGCTCGATAAGGAGCCGGCTGCGGCTGCTTCAACTCCAGAGGACTCCGCAGAAGAAGATACTGAAGAATTCTTCTTTAGAGAAATCAGTCTGGAGCCTAATTTGACCTACTATTGGACAGAAGAAATGCGGAATACAGAAGAAGAAAGACAAGCGATATTTGAACAGGAGCTTCTCGTGCTGGATACGGCAGCAGGGATGGAAGTGCATTACTGGAGCGATTCACAGACTACTGGAGGGCCAGAGATTTCAGTAGATTCAGGCTTCGAGTTGACAGTATATTTGGAAGCTCAGGGCCTCAAATTCCTAGATTTAAGAGACCAAGACGGTATGGTTTGGGTGATTGAAGACTTAAAGCTTGTCAGGCATCTGTCATTTTTGCGACAAAGAGGCGTAACGTTTACCTATTTGAAAGAGGGGACTTATGATACTCATTGGAGAGCTGCTTGGTATAGCAGATATCGGGAGATATCTATATTATGAATGCTAAATTCTACTAGACGACCTCACGGTCGTCTTTTTTTGATTGCACAAGGACTTCAGAACCTTTTCGATTTCCAAACCTGTTTCATGGCATTTAGCAATCAAGGTTGAAGTTGTTTTCCATCACTTTTATAGTTAGATATGAATGAATTACTAGGGAGAATGATATAATGATAATATCGAGAAAAATCGTTTGACGATACCTGGTACATGATCATCTGAAATGATTAGGAGAAATACTAATGGCAAACGAAACATTGTTGGAACTTCTACAGGAAGAGATGCAGATGGGGCTCAAGGGAGGTCTGTATCATCAGACCCAAATTAAGCTGGCCTTTAACTCTAACCGTATCGAAGGCAGTCGTTTATCTGAAGATCAGACGCGATATATTTTTGAAACCAATACTATTAACATGGAGCCGGAGGAAGCGGCAAGTGTTGACGATATTATTGAAACGGTAAATCATTTCTCCTGTTTTGACTATATGTTGACCCATGCAAAGGAAAACTTGTCCGAAGAGATGATTAAGGAATTCCACCGAATTTTAAAAAGGAATACCTCGGATGAAAGAAAAGAATGGTTCCGGGTTGGTGATTACAAAACCAGACCCAATGTGGTAGGAGATATGAAAACAACTGCCCCGGGAAAAGTGGCAAGTACTATGGAAAAGCTGTTGGTTGCTTATCATCAAAAGTCCAATATCTCGATAGAGGATATCATAGACTTCCATCATGAGTTTGAGAGCATTCATCCTTTTCAGGATGGCAACGGGCGTGTTGGCAGGATCATCCTGTTCAAGGAATGTCTGAAAAATGACATCTTCCCTTTTATCATTGACCATGAGCACAAGTTATTTTATTACCGTGGACTTAAGGAATACCGTTCGGGAAAAGGGTGTTTGCTGGATACCTGCCTGTCGGCACAAGACCGATACGAAGCGCAGGTTGAATATTTCTTTCCGGACTTGAAGTAGTATGAACCGGAGTCTCATGCGTGAATTCATCACCATTATGCACTCTATTGATAAGCGCGAAGTCTGAGTACGTGCATGGAGGATTTTAATAAGACGTTGTTGACTCAAAAAGGTTGGAATTAACGTCTTGTCAACAATTTGGGGTCGACTCTACATCAGAGGTCGACCTTTTTGCTTTTTGGAGTTGGATCGCTATCAGATTTACAATAGAGCATATTCTCAAATAACTAAAAATTGATTTAGTGCGCAAATAGGCCTTGAGGATCTTCTTCTGGAGGAAGATGACCGCAAGGCAGTGGATAACCACTTAGTTAGGTTGCCCATTCTTTCCATTGAAAATATTTTTCCTCATATTTGGGTGTCCCATCTTCGTGTTTAGTAAATGAAATGAATTTGATAGTCTTCTTGCTTCCTTTTGCATATAGAGATACTCTAGAAAGTGCCTGCGCACTCTCACTAGCATACCCCATTCCTTCGTATTTGGCATTGATATTCCATCCAATATTATAAGTGTCCGGATCTTAGGAGTCATCTTGGCTTCTTTTTTTTGAACCTCTGCAGCAGCTTCTTTCAATGTCGAAATTTTATGGTCAAGGAAGCGTCTGTTGCGGAAAAATTGCTTAACGTCAGAATAACTCGAAGGAGGAAGGACATTGTATAAGGTGCTGATTGTGGATGACGAAATTTTTGTGCGAAAAGGCTTGATCACGATCATGAATGAAAGTTCGCTGCAATTTGAAATTTGCGGCGAAGCTGAGAACGGAGAGCAAGCGCTTACTCTTATTGAACAACTAACCCCTGAGCTGGTTATTGTGGATATACGTATGCCCGTGCTTGACGGTCTGGAACTGATTCGGAAGGTGAAAACGGAACACGAGCACCAGCCGTTGTTCATTATCTTAAGCGGTTACCCTGATTTCTCGTATGCCCAGCAAGCCTTAAGCTACAATGTTTCAGAGTATATCCTCAAGCCGGTCGATGAACAGGAGCTTGCAGCTGCCTTGAAAAAGATTGCCCATACGCTGAATCAAAAGCAGCTCTTATCGATCACGAGAGAAAAGCCGCTTGTCGAAACCGTCATCGAAAGCTTGCTGCAGACGGAGCCCGATGATCAGGTCATGGAGCGGATTGCCTATGCGCTGGAGATTCCGCTCTCCTCTTCCTATACGTATGTCATCGCAGAAATGCAGGACATGCTCCCCCAAGGGGAAATTGACTATATGCCAGCACTGAAGGCCTCACTGCAGCGTTATTTTCATCACGAGCTACAGACCTTGCTCATTCATGTACGCACGAACAATCAATATGGGATTATCGTACCTGAATTGTGGATGGATGAGCGGAGTAGAACTGTGCGGGGAAACTACATAAACATGCTGGACACGCTGGAGAGAGAGCTTGAAACGACCATCGCTTTGTTTATAGGCCATAAGGCAAGTCCTCTCAAACAGATTGTCTTATCCGGCGCCAGTGCCGAGAAATGCCTGAATTACCGTTTTGCCGCCGGCTTCAAAGGTATCTACATCGCAGACGAGCTGCTGGGGCTGCCTTTATATTATTTTGATATTGACGAAGGACTGCACAGCAAGCTTATTTATGAGGTGGAAGCCAATAACCAACAAGGCTACAGCTCGGTTGTTGATGCCATGTTCACCATGTTTCAGGAGCGCCATTTCGCTCCCGGGGCTGTTACGAATACGATGCGAAGAAGCATGATTGCTATCATCAATATTATCCGGCAGCTCGAAGGGGACGAGAACAACCTGCATTGGATGGCTGAGCTGCTCAACTGGCAGTTGAAATACCGCAATCTGAACCAACTGAAGCAGGTTTTCCAGCATTTTATCGGCGAGGCCGCTGAATATATCTCGAAAAAGCGCGGCGGCAAGAGTGAAGGCAATATTGAAAAGATTAAAAAATACATCGATGGGCATTACAGAGAAAATCTCTATCTAAAAGGGATTGCCGCCGATTTCGACATGAATCCGGTCTATCTCGGTCAGCTGTTCCGCAAAACCTACGGTGCATATTTCAATGAATACTTGCTAACGCTGCGTATCGAGGAGGCCAAGCGTCTGCTGCGGCAAACGAAGAAGCGCATGTATGAAATCGCGGAGCTGGTCGGCTTCCAAAACGCTGATTATTTTGCCACCCAGTTTGAAAAGCTGGAGAATATGACGCCAACCGATTATCGAAATATGATGATCGACAATAAATAAGGAGGCTCTCTTCTGTGTTCAACTTTCGTCTGCATCATATGAAGCTTAGAAGCAAGCTGATTGTAATCTACATTGTATGCGTATTCATCCCGATTATCCTGACCAATGTGATGTTCTACCAGGTAACCACCGCCAATATCAAGAATCAGAAGACCTCGGACGCAGAACGGGCAATGACCCTGTTGCAAGCCGAATTGAGGACGGTTATTGAGGATGCGGCAGGCATCTCCTACCTCTTTTCCATTGACAGGCAGCTAAACCAGCATCTGAACACTACCTATGTGTCTACCGACAGTTATGTGGAGTCGCTGAATGCCATATCGAATCTGTTCAACCGTACCGACAAGGAGAATAAAGTGATTAGTTCCTCAGTCATTATGACCGACAATCCGACCGTTCTGGCCTCGGGCCATATCATAAGACTTGAAGATGAAATGAGGAACGAAGATTGGTATAACCAAATCAGTAAGTATAGTAATATACATCCCCATCTCTTCGTAACTTCCGAGAGCATCAGCGTGATTCAAAGACTCACCGATCGCCGGTTTGAGACGTATGAGCATGTGCTTAAAATTGATTTGAATATGAACTATATCAGACAAATTCTGGATTTATCCAGCTTCGGCGGCGACTTCTACATTCTGGACCCCACCGGTCAAGCGCGCTTCGGCCGTCTCTCCGGTGGTCAACCTAGCGGGCTAATCACAGCAGGACGGACCCTAACCCCGGATGAAATCCCCAAGCCCAAAAAGGCCATCGTGATCGCCAAGACCTTTGAGAACAATCGTTATTTGGGCGGGTGGTCCATTTACGGGGTCTTGGATGAAGAGATCCTTCTGTCTGATGTCAAACAATCGGGACAATTTATCCTTTGGTTTGCAGGGGTTAATTTCCTTGTGCCTACAATCGTAATCCTTATCATATCCCGCTCGATCCATACACGCATTAAGAGCATCCTGAAGCACATGAAGTCGGTAAAAGGCAAAAACTTTGAGTTGATTCCCTACCATCGGGAGCGGGATGAGGTCGGTGAGCTTGCGGTGGAATTCAACCGGATGAGCAAACGGATCGAGAACCTGATCAATGATGTTTATGTAGTGGAAATACAGAAGAAAGAACTGGAGCTGCGGCAGCGGCAAGCTCAGCTTCATGCGCTTCACAGCCAGATTAATCCTCACTTTTTGTTCAATGCGCTGGAGACGATCCGAATGCGGAGTCTGATGAAGGGTGAGACCCAAACGGCCCGGACGATTCAGAGTATGGCGAAGATCTTCCGCAAATCGATCCTGTGGAAAAGCAGCTTCGTAACCATCCGCGAGGAGCTTGAGTTAATCGAGAGCTTTCTGGAGATTCAGAAATACCGCTTTGACAGCAAGCTCGACTACCATATTGAGGTGGATCAGGCCCTGTTGGACATTGAAATACCGAAGATGGCCTTTCTTCCGTTTGTGGAGAACGCAAGTATTCACGGGATTGAAAATATTGTCGGCATTGGATATATCAACATTCAGATTGCACAGGAGAACGGTCAAATCATCTTTGTCATTGCGGATAATGGCGTGGGGATGGAACAAGAGAAGATCCGGGAGCTTCAGGACTACTTTGAGGACGCGTCTGCCATGGGCGATTCGATCGGCATGAAAAATGTGATTACACGGCTGAGAATATACTTTGGGGAATCTTTCACCTTCACCATAATGAGCGAGCCTGGAGCGGGAACACGCATCCTGCTGCGACTGCCGCTGCCGCTGGACAATAAATAAAGCTTGTTTCTAAATTATTCAAAGACCGATCTAAGGTTTGCCCTGTAACAATGTTAAGCGCTTTCTTTTATACTGAAATTGTTCTCAACACAAAGAAAAGAAAGGGGATATTAAATGCATACAAAGAAATGGTTGCAAACTACCTTGGCTGTTGTCATGGCTTCGGCACTCCTCATTGTTGGCTGTTCGAACGGCAATTCAGGGGAGAAAGACAGTGCGTCCGGCGGAAAGAACAGCGAGGTCAGCAAGGAGCCGGTCACTTTTGATTACTTCGCCTTTGGTACCAACCGGGATACAATGGCCAGCGACACCACGATCGGCAAGATTCTTCAGGAGCAAACGGGTGTCGATTGGAAGATGGAATTTGTGGTTGGGGATGCAAGCACCAAGTCCGGAGTCATGATTGCCGGCGGCGATTATCCTGATGTCATCTCTCCGGTAGGGGAGCTTGCAAAGTTCCTGGATGCCGGCGCACTTATTCCGCTCAATGATCTGATTGAGAAGTACGGTCCTAATATCAAACGCGTCTACGGCGATTATATGAACAAAATTACGAATGAGGACGGCAATATCTATATCCTTCCCTTCACAGCCAATGTAAACGGATACTTGTCACCGCCGGACCCAACCAGCACATTCTGGATGCAAAGACGCGTCCTCAAGGAATTCGGTTATCCGCAAGTGAAAACGCTTGATCAGTATTTCGATCTGATTGAGAAATATCAAGCGAAATACCCTAGCGTTGACGGCAAAAACACGATTGGTTTCGTAACGTTCGCCAGCACAGCCGGTGAGTTCTTCACAATCACGAATCAGCCGATGCATCTGGCCGGTTACCCGAACGAGGGCGGAGTCATGGTTGACATGGAGACTCATGAAGCCAAGCTGTATCAGGGAACGGAGGATGAGAAACGCTGGCTGGCCAAATTGAATGAAATGAACGGCAAAGGCCTGTTTGACCCGGAATCTTTCACAGCGAACAAAGACCAGTATCTGGCCAAGCTTACTTCGGGCCGTGTACTCGGATTTGCCAGCTACTCATGGCAGATCCCTGATGCCACCACCAACCTAAGAACTGCTGGCAATGACGATCTTCGTTATGTAGCACTTCCTATTGTGTATGAAGAGAATATTAAAGACGCTTATGTAGATCCCCCGTCCTTCGTGAATAACCGCGGACTTGGCATCTCCGTCAGCGCGAAAGATCCGGAACGCATCATTAAATATTGGGATAACCTGCTGACAGATGAGAATCAGAAGCTGGTTCAGTGGGGTGAGGAAGGCGTTACCTACTCCAAGAATGCAGACAGCCGTATGGTAATGACCGAGAAACAGCTGACTGACCGGAACGACAATGATTTCAAACACAAATACGGTTTCGCTTATTTCGATTACGAGTGGCCGCGCTATGGCGATAACTCTGTGTATGAGGACGGCAACGCCCATGTTCCGTTCAACCAGCCGGAAGTAGCGGCAATTAACTATACAGAAGGCGATAAAGCCCTGCTTAAAGCCTATAAATTGGATACCTTCTCTGACTTGTATGCTGAGCCGGTGGAACGTCCATGGTACCCTGCCTGGAGCATTGAGAAAGAGCCGGGCTCTCCAGAACAACTCTTCAGCCAAAGAGCCGGAGATTTGCAGCAGAAGTTTTATCCTCGCATGGTGCTTGCTTCCCCGGGAGAATTCGAAGCGGACTGGAATGAATACATGGCAGAGTACAATAAACTGGACGCTAAAGGCTACGAAGGATTCATGACTGGCAAGGTGAAGAATCGTATTGACGGCAAGTGGTAAGCTGACAGCTTCTCCATAAGGATGATGGACCGGGAAAAGTGAAGTAAGCCTTCACTTTTCCCTTCTACACTTGATCAAAAAGAGAGAATATGGAGTTAGGAAAGGGGACAGTACAGGTGGAGAAAACGGCTGGGCAGATGGCAAAATCAAATGCGGGCGCTTCGCGCTTCAAAACCTTTTTTATAGAGTTGTCTAAACAGAAAATGCTAATGCTGATGTCATTGCCCTTTCTAATCTGGGTGTTTGTATTTAAATACCTCCCGCTTTGGGGATGGACCATTGCTTTTCAGAAATTCAAACCAGCCAGAGATTTCTTCGACCAGAAGTGGGTCGGTTGGGACAATTTCAAGTTTTTGTTTCAGGAGCAACAGTTTTATCGGGTGCTGCGCAATACACTCGTTATGAGCTCCATTAACCTGGTATTCGGTTTTGTAACGTCTATTGTGCTGGCCCTGCTGCTGAATGAGCTGCGTAATATTTTCTTCAAGCGCACGGTGCAGACGATCAGTTACTTGCCTTACTTCATCTCTTGGGTCGTTGCGTCCAATATCGTGCAAACGGCACTGGCACCGGAAGGGATCATCAATGTGCTGCTGCTCAAGATGCAGTTCATTGATCATCCGGTTCTGTGGCTCGGCGTCGGCAAATACTTCTGGGGAATTCTCGGAGCAACAGAGGTCTGGAAGAATGTCGGCTGGAACACCATCATTTATCTGGCGGCCATCACTTCTATCGACCCGTCCCAATATGAAGCGGCCGAGATTGACGGGGCCTCCCGTCTTCAAAGAATGTTCTACATTACGCTTCCAGGCATCAAACCGGTTATTGTGCTGATTCTGATCATGAATCTGGGCCATATTCTGGAGTCCGGGTTCGAGGCACAGTACCTGCTGGGCAACGGTATGAATGTGGACTTCTCGGAGAATCTGGATATCTTCGTACTGAAATACGGGATGCAGATGAACAACTTTGGGCTTGCCACCGCAGCCGGCATGTTTAAAACCCTGGTCAGCTTTATCTTCTTAATCACAGCCAATAATATCGCCAAACGTATGGGCGAAAGCAGATTGTACTAGAAAGGAGGACACAGGTTATGGCTCAATCCAAATCATTCCGCAATTCTTCATTAAGTGACCGGATCTTTGATGTATGCAATATTATCTTCATGATTCTATTGGTTATTGTCACCCTCTATCCGTTCTTGAATATGTTCGCTTTATCGTTTAATGATGCGAATGATTCCGTTCGTGGGGACATTTACATTTGGCCGCGGGAATGGACGCTGCGAAACTTTGACTATGTGTTTAGCGAATCCAATATCTTCTATGCAACGTTTATCTCTGCAGCACGGACCATTGTCGGGACTGTGGTCTCTGTATTCTGTACAGCGATGCTGGCCTATACGGTAAGCCGCCCGGAATATAAGCTGAAGAAGTTTGTGTCCGTCACTTTTATTTTCACTATGTATTTCAGCGGCGGTCTGATTCCGGGCTACCTGCTGATCAAAGAGCTGGACATGCTTAACACCTTCTGGGTCTATATCATCCCGGGCATCATCGGCGTATTTAATATGATTGTGATCCGTTCCTTTATCGAAGGACTGCCTGAGGGTCTCATGGAATCGGCAAAAATAGATGGTGCCGGGGACTTCATTACATTCGCGCGCATTGTACTCCCGTTGACCGTTCCGGCCCTTGCTACAGTCTCATTGTTTGTGGCAGTCTATCAGTGGAATTCCTGGTTCGACGTATTCTTGTATAACTCTTCATCACCAAGTCTAACCACCTTGCAGTATGAACTGATGAAAATGTTATCCACTTCTAATACCTCTAGCGCAAGCTCGGCAGCCGATGCCTTCGCTAATGCGAAAGGGAATGCAGCTGCCGTGACGCCGACCTCGGTACGTGCAACAATGACCATTGTTGCCAGTGTGCCGATCATTATCGTGTATCCGTTCCTGCAGAAGTATTTTGTCAAAGGAATGGTTGTCGGTGGTGTGAAAGGCTAAGGTGCAGGCTTGAGGTAAAGATGGGCACGAATTGCAAAAGATAATGACATGATGCTGAACGCCATGTTATGGATCGCCAGGTCTGGAGTGCCGCGGCTGGATCTGCGAGGAACACAGAATAGAACCAACAATGTAAACCCTTCTAGCGAAGGGTTTTTATATCGTTTATACTGATAAAACTACTTTACCAACTAGGAGCTGTGTCACGAACCATGATAAAGAAAGAAGCCGCACATATACGTAAGCAATTTAAAATGGATCACGATTTGTTGAATCTGTACGATATTCTCAATGTGTATATTATGAAGGAAACCAACGAGGTCTATCATTGTGAACGTCAGCCGTTTGCCATGCTGGACAGAGAGAAGCAGGATCTCTACATGGGCAATTTCCGAAAGCTGCTGACCGGAGAACTGGATCAGAAGCTGTTCGAGTTGAAATTTCTGGAGGAAGCGGAGGAGCCGTCGCAGGTGATGCTGCACCAAGGTCTAGTGACCGGTGATCCAGACGAATGGCAGGACCTGATGCTGATGCTCGTGGACAAAATGTTAGTGGATGCCAAGTATGAAAAGGATATGGTAGTCACATTTGTTCGCGGACAATACTCCCGGCCGACCAAGGGCAGGAATGACGAAGCCGAAGAGAGTGAGAAGAACGAGATGTTCGCGCATCCGTTCATTCTGTGCAGCGTGAATTCCACGGAGCAGCAACGGAAGACGCTTTTGTTCGATTATGTGGAGAGAGAGTTTAAGTATAATTTTATGGTCGATCCGATTATCAAGTTAAGCACGCCTGAGCAGGGGTTTTTTTACCCGAGTGTGACGGACAATTACTCCGATGTGAACCGCGTACTGTATTGCACGGGGAGCGCGAATAATCCG
Organism: Paenibacillus monticola; assembly: GCF_009664975.1. Taxonomy (GTDB): domain Bacteria; phylum Bacillota; class Bacilli; order Paenibacillales; family Paenibacillaceae; genus Paenibacillus_AQ; species Paenibacillus_AQ monticola. The sequence continues at coordinate 137,146 of NZ_WJXB01000013.1, read as the reverse complement.
AATCCGCATTTCATCGAACAGGTTTTGAATGCGGAAAGGTCTGTGACGGCCTACGAAGAGAGAACGATCTTCGAGGACATCGTGAAGGAAATAACGGGCGAACAACTCGACGCAGCCATCCTCGCACAGGTGTACGAGGAGATCCATCAGGTCATTGTAACCCATGAGGATGAGGAAGAACCTCCGAAGCTCGATTACCGGGATATGGAACGCGTGCTGAAGGTGAGCGGCGTAGAGAATGTGACGATGGAAAAGGTGGAACGTGCGTTTGAGACGATTGTTGACGATAAGCACTATGAGATGAAGGCGGGCAGCGTGATGCCTAAATTCACTTCAAAATCGATCAAGATCGATACAAAGGTGGCCACAATTTCGATCAGCCCGCAGGATCTGAAGTATGTGAAGCAAGTGAATTATCAAGGGAAACGCTGCATCCTGATTGAGATTGATGAAGATGCGGTGATTGAAGGATTTACGCTTAGTACAGAGACGTTATAGGCGCGGAGCCAAAATAGTAATTCAAGCTGAAGCAGCCCAATCTGTCTGATAGACGGAGAGGGCTATTTTTTATGCGAAAGCGCCGGGTATTCATCGAAAATAAATAAAGAAGTGACAAAAGTTATATTAAAATAAAAAAATTACATATAATTCGTGTCTAAAATGTAAAATTTCTTGCATGAAATGTCGATAAACTAGGATAGAAGATAGTACTTCTGTAATGCTGGTTGTTATGGAAACGCTATCAATATTTGGAAATAGTCATTCGACAAGGAGGCAAGCAATGTTGAAAAAGATAGGCAAGATAGGACTGGCTTTGATATTAGTAATTGGACTGCTGCCCATTATTTCTTTGCGAGCGTATGCAGCTGCGCCTTCATTCAATGCAACAACGGACTTTACCATTCAGCCTACGGTTGATTACAACTCGGGTAAATATCTTGCCAACGCTCAAGGCCTTCCGGATGGCAAAACAGCAGTATTGCTGAACACATTCTTCTATGACGGAAGCGCCTATATTTATACTTATTATTTGCAGGTATATGACAGCGCGGGAACACTTATCAGTGATGTTACCGTAAATAACTTATTGGACACCTATTACAAAAGCACTGAAATGAACATGCTTGCGCTAAGTAACGGAAATATTCTGATTACTTACAATAAAAGTGATAGCGGTATTGATAATTCGCAAGTGGGAACAGTTGTCGAGAGTACTCCAAATGCTTATTTTATGGTACTCAACCAGTCGGGGCAGAAGGTAGTCGAACAGACTAGACTTAATACGTATAGTGCTGCCAGCAATCCGGCGCTCACACGTATGGTATCCATCACGGAGCTGTCTGACGGCAATCTGGCCTTTTCCTGGCAAAGAAACGACAATATAAGCACTGTTACACGCGTGTTCACTTCTACGGGCACACCACTTTCGGCCGAAACACTTCTGGTAAACTATAATGCGAGTATGTCTTATGTATCTGCTGGAAACGGCGTATATATGGCTGCTTACAATTCGGGAGCCTCTGACGATAACATTTATCTGAAGATATTCAGCAACAGTGGGGATCTGCTACAAACAATTAACGTCGGACCCAGAACGGATGAACAGCAGCTGTCTCTGTCTGCGTTGAACAACGGGAATTTCATGTTCAGCCAATATAACTGGAAAAACGGGATTTCTTCGGTTTCTTTGTATGATCCAGCTGGAACGAGTCAGGGCAGCTTTACGGTAAACGGCTATCTGGGCTTCGGTTCATCTGCTGCCTATAAAAATGGCGCAATTCCGGGATTTGCAACAGTAAGCACTGATCCCATTTCCACTAACGCGATCACCGATGCCTACAACAATGGTACGGATTGGTCGGGAACTCAATATGCTTACCTGAATTATTATGACAATGACGGTACTCTGGTCTATACATCGGATCAGCCGGTGGATTCCGCTCCAGTAGCTTTGGAGGGCTACGACGAGGAGAATTGGGTGTACGCTGTTGAATATTATCCAACCTTCCAGTTGTTCCCTGCCTTTGGCGACGGAGTTGTTTTTGTCAAAAAAGATAATACGGATAACACCCATTACAGAATAAACGCTAAACGGTTTGATGTGGGAACTCCAGAGCTGATTACGTTGCAATCAGCGGTAGCTGACGGCGTATCTTTAACGACAACTTCGACGAAGATTGATCTGACCTTCGAACCCGCGATTGCCGGACTGACAGCAGGCGATATCACGATTACGAATGGTACAGGTTCTGCGGTAAAAGGAGCATTGAGCGGCGCTGGAACAGATTGGAGCATCGCGCTTACTTCTGTCATAACCGAAGGCACTGTATCGGTGGCGGTAAACGCGCCAAACGGTTACACGATCAGCGGTTCGCCGATGACGGCAACCGTATCACTCTTTACTCCAACGCCTGAAGTTACACCAGTAGCTGACATCGACTATGCGGCCGAGCAGTTGACGGGCCTGACGCCGAATGGCTCGTACACGGTGAACGGTACGCCGGTATCGGCGGCAGGAGATGGTAAGCTGGCGATAGACGGCAGCTGGCTGGGTACTTCGCTGAGCATCGTGAAGAAGGGGAACGGTTCGACGACTGCGGACAGTATAGCGCAGGCACTCAGCATTCCGGCTCGTCCGGCGGCGCCGACTGGTGTGACAGCAACGGCTGAAACGTCAATCAGTGCGAACGATGGTACATTGACGAATGTGACAACTGCGCTGGAATATAAGAAAGGCGCAGTGGGTGCTTGGTCGGATGTGTTGGGTACAACCGTGACAGGACTTGTTCCGGATGCGTACTATGTGCGGACAAAAGCGACGGGTTCAGCATTCACCTCAGCTTCGGTGCAAATGACGGTATCCGCGTTCGCGGCAACGCCGGAAGTAACACCTGCAGCTGTTATTGACTATGAGGCTGAGCAATTAACGGACTTGACGCCAAACGGCTCGTATACGATTAACGGCACACCGGTAACAGCAGACAGCAGCGGCAAAGTCACGATTGATGGCAACTGGCTGAGTACGTCGCTAAGCATCGTGAAGAAGGGTGACGGTTCGACGACCACAGACAGCACGGCACAGACACTCAGCATTCCGGCCCGTCCAGTTGCACCGATGGGTGTAACGGCGACGGACGAAACGTCGATCCATGCGAACAATGGTACATTGACGAATGTGACAACCGCGCTGGAATACAAGAAGGGCGCTGCGGGTGCATGGTCGGATGTGCTGGGCACAACCGTGACAGGACTTGTTCCGGATGCGTACTATGTGCGGACAAAAGCGACGTTAACAGAGTTCGCCTCACCATCAGTGCAAGTGACGGTATCCGCATTCGCGGCAACGCCGGAAGTAACACCAGCAGCCGTTATTGACTATGAGGCCGAGCAATTAACGGACCTGCTTCCAAACGGCTCGTATACGATTAACGGCACACCGGTAATAGCGGACAGCAGTGGTGCAATTATTGTAGATAGCAACTGGTTGGGGGCGTCGCTCAGCATCATGAAGAAGGGAGATGGCTCTACAACTTCAGACAGCGTAGCACAGACACTCAGCATTCCGGCCCGCCTAGCAGCGCCAGTCGGTGTAACTGTTACGGATGTGACGTACAGCGGAGCTAATGACGGCACCATTCAGAATGTGACAGTTCAGATGGAGTATAAGAAAGGCAGTGCCGGCCCTTGGACAGACGTGGCGGATACAACCATAACTTATCTTCCACCTGACACCTATTACGTCCGGGTAAAAGCAACGTCAACGGCATTCGCTTCTAATGATGCTCAGATTACCATTCATGATTCAAATGCGGCCATCCCGTCAGCTCCAGATGTTATAGCTGACGATCAGAACAATACGGTCATCGGTCTGGATACCAGTATGGAATTATCTATGGATGATGGACCATTTGTACGGTACGACGGTACCAATCTGCCGGATTTGAGCGGTGAGCACACCGTTAAGGTTCGGGTAGCAGCCAGCGGCTCCGTGCCAGCTGGACCGGCAACCACGTTGATCTTTACAACCAATGCCTCTGATCCGGCGAGCGGCTTGACCGTAAGCGCGAGTGATCCGAGCGGCACGGCCAACGATGGTCATACGCAAATCACCGTTACGCCTGCTCCAGCGGTAGGCCATAAGCTCCTTTATAAGAACTTTGGTTCCGGCAGTGCTGTTGTGCCGAATGTGGGAGACATTGTTGCTGGCTACACGCTTGTGGGCAGTGATGGAATCATTTCTGCGGCCACCGGTGACACGATTGGAATTGCTGAGGTGGACGCTGACGGTAAGGTAGTCAAGTACGGCGGTACAACGGCGGTTGTAGTTGCTAATCCAGTAGTGACACCAGGTACCGATCCGGTAAGTCCTGGCGGCAACTCAAATAACGGAACCCCAACCGGTAATACGAATACGAACGTTGTTACCGATGTTATCGTCCTTGTTAACGGCAAGGAAGAGAATGCCGGCAAAGCGACCACCACGACTTCTGGAGACGTGAAGACAACTATAATCGCTGTAGATCCGGCCAAACTCCAAGCGAAGCTGGATGCGGAAGGCAATGGGGCGGTAGTTACAATTCCAGTGACGCTTGATTCGAACATCCTCGTCGCTGAGTTGAACGGCCAGATGATCAAGAACATGGAGAATGTATCGGCAACCCTGATGCTGCAGACAAGCAAAGGAACCTATACTTTGCCAGCCAAAGAAATCAACATCGGAGCGTTGGCCGAGAGCCTCGGAAATGGCCTTAAGCTGGAAGATATCACGCTGAAGATTACGATCGGTGAGACCTCGGCATCCATGAGCCAGGTGGTAACAGGTGCTGCTAGCAACGGTGGCTTCACCCTCGTTGCACCGTCACTGGATTTCACAGTGAATGCTACTTACGGCACATCCACAGTGGAAGTGAGCCGGTTCAATGCTTATGTGGAGCGGACCGTGGCGCTTCCGGCTGGCATTGACCCGAACCGGATCACGACGGCTATCGTCGTGGACCCGGATGGAACAATTCGGCATGTACCAACCAAACTTGTTCTAAAGGACGGCAGATATTACGCTGACATTAACAGTCTGACGAACAGCGTGTATTCGGTGGTCTGGCATCCGCTGACCTTTGCGGATGTGGAGAATCACTGGGCGAAAGACGCAGTGAACGATATGGGATCACGTATGGTAATTAACGGAGTGAACGAACAGACATTCAGCCCGAACGCAGATATCACCCGGGCAGAGTTCGCGGCGATCATCGTACGCGGTCTGGGACTGAAGCTTGGGGAAGGCAAGACGGCCTTTGCGGATGTGCCAGCGGATAGCTGGTATGTCGGAGCAGTCGCAACGGCGTCCGAATACGGTCTAATCACCGGTTTTGAGGACGGGATGTTCCAGCCGAATGCCCCAATCACACGCGAGCAGGCGATGAACATCATCGCCAAAGCCATGAAGCTGACTGGCCTTGCGGGCCAGACTAACGTAGCGGATGCATCAAGCGTACTTGCTGCCTTTACAGATGCAGGCAGCGTAGGCACTTGGGCGAAGGGCAGTCTGGCGCTCGCAGCCCAGGCTGGTCTAATCAGCGGCCGCGGCGGCAATAAGCTGGTGGCCAAGGCAAACGTCACCCGTGCGGAAGTGGCAGTCCTGATTCAACGACTACTGAAGAAGTCGGAGCTAATTGATTAGATTGTAGGGAATTGCGGAGGAGCGAATTCAGCGATTGAGCTGAATTCGCTTTTTTTTGTTCTGTCGCTGGTGCTATATTCTGAGCAGACGCTGATACTAAAGTCATCATCATTATGATCCTAGTACCTTGACCGCATAATATATTAGTTTTAGCTCTCTGTATGTACAGTATAGGAGGGCATACATTTGTACAAAAAAATACAGCAATTCCCCAACAGAACAGCGGCTGGAAGTCCAAATATTCTCAGTAGTCACGGCCAATCTCGTATAGTCCATTAAATGTTCAGACGCTTAATTAAAGGGTTAAATTGGATGCCGGAGAATTTAATGTTAGTAGCTTATTTTATAGCTGTGATATAAAAATCATTAGGGAAACCCTACAGAAAGAACAGAGGTAGGAGCAGGGATTCGGAGCCTGTAATTATGAAGTTGTGATAAGATTACATTACATTTAATTTCCCCACGGGGGCAAGAAAAGGGAGTAGCATGAGAATTATTATATCGCCTGCCAAGAAGATGAAGACAGACACGGATTTCCTGGATTGCCGCCAGAAGCCGCAATTCCTAAGCGAGTCTGAGACTCTTCTAGCCTTATTGAAGAAACTGAATTATGAAGAAGCCAAATCGCTATGGAAATGCAATGATGCCATCGCCGCGCTGAATGTGGAGCGGATTCGGACTATGGAATTAACCCGCAATCTGACACCGGCCATCTTCGCTTACGAGGGTATTCAATACCAGTACATGGCGCCTGGTGTGTTTCAAACGGAGGAACTGGAGTATCTTCAGCAGCATCTGCGGATATTGTCCGGGTTCTACGGGATTGTCCGGCCCTTCGACGGGGTTGTTCCGTACAGACTGGAGATGCAGGCCAAACTGGCCGGGCCAGGCTTCGGTTCTCTCTATAAATTCTGGAACAGGAAGCTGGCGGATCAGCTATTCGCGGAGAGCGATTGCATTCTGAATCTAGCCTCCAAGGAATACAGCAAGTGCATCTCCCCATATGTGGACGGGAATGTTCGAATGGTTAGTGTTGTATTCGGGCAGGAGATCGGCGGCAAGGTAGTTGAGAAAGGGACACAGGTCAAGATGGCCAGAGGTGAAATGGTACGCTTCATGACCGAGCGGCAGATTAGCTGCGTAGAGGATATCAGAAGCTTTGCTGGAATGGATCACAGCTTCGTTGAAGAGCTGTCGGATGAGAGTACCTATGTGTTTATACAAAAACGCGGGAAAATAGAGTAATACATTATGGGCTTGATGAGATAAGAACAGGTGAAGGAGGGGGCACATGATTTTTCAAAAAGATCCAATGGATAAGAAGAGCCTGCTTAAAGAACTGGATTCACTGGGATATTCGGACCGAATAAAAAAAGTAGCGATTCTAGGCCGTGATCATAGGGGCTCAATCGAGTATTCCGGGCTGCTATCTTCATTACTGGAGGGTGGCGTCTATGAAGCGCGTCTTGCCCTAGTCGGTGCTGATGTAACACAAGATGCTAATGTTGTTGTGGCAGCGCTGCGACATCCCATGGCAAGTATCCGAAATACGGCAGCGGGGCTTTTGGCTAAAACGGCTTCAGATGCTGAAATTGAACGTGAGCTCCCCGATTTATCCCATGATTGCCGCCGCAAATTGTTGCGCAGTGTTTCACATATAAACCGTCAAGAACTGGCGGAGCGTTTGTTACCTGTAGTGAATGCCCGGTGGGGAGCGGAGGAAGCCGTCATTATACTACCGGCATGTTCTAAGGACATGGTTAGTCAATGGCTTGCAGAGATCGGCTATGCCATACGAGACTGGAACAAATTAGCTGGCCGGCATCTTGATACGGTTGCAGAGTATTTCAAGACGACTTTAGAAAGCACGCCACTCAGAGAAAAGGGCTATGTATGGTGGAGATTCTCTTCAGCTATGGAGATTCTATGCAATCATAAGTCAGATCTGTTGCTGGAATGTGCGATGAATCATGGACCTATGGGCATCATACATCCTGCGTTAAAAGAACAGCTTGGCATTTTGGTTCGCCTAAATCCTGCTGCGGTGTATCAACTGCTGATACGAGTGGAGTCGCGCAGCGATCTGATCTCTCATGGTATTCCGGAGGGAATTCTAAAAAGAAAAAAATTTTTATCCATAGATCAATGGACCGGGTTAGCCAAATTACTCGCAGATCACCCTATGCATATAGCGAAATTGCTTCATCATATTGCGCCTTCCCATCGCAAAGTGATTTTTGATGCGGTGTATGAAGAAGATAAACGCCAAGAACGCATTTTTCCAGAAAGATTACTGTATGTATTACCGCATGCATTACGTGACAAGGAAGCCACTCGGATGCTTGGTCTTCGCGAAATCAGTGATGACCGGGATCGAACAATTAGAATTACGGCTTGCCGTTCTATTCATCATTCAAGAGAGAAGCTGGAACAAGCCACACGTGCATCGAGTGCAGACGAACGCGCAATGGCACATGTGCAGCTGATTAAGAGTACAGTTCTATCAAGACAGGGAATGAATGAGACTCTAGTGTTCTTGGGCCGGATCAAAAATGACCAGGACCCTGTTCGAGGTGCAGTGTTTATAGAGCTTTCGGATAGTCCTGTATCCGTGTTTACGGATGAGAATTTGCAAGAACTTACTTTGCTTGTAGACAGTGTTATTGAGGCCAGAGATTCTTCGCATTCTACAAAGTTTGCCGTTCAGCAATTAGCCTTTGCAATTCTGCGGCATAATGCCCAGCATCCACACAGTGAGCTCTTCAAGTTCTCCTTGAACACGATCCAGAAACTAGCCAAACAGAGTGGACAGCTGTCACTGCCATCCTTAGAGGAGAACATCCCCCGAGGGATAGCAGAGATTATCTTCGACACGATCTATCCATTAGTTATGCAGGCTAACAAAAGAGAAGACTACAATCTGCTAATTAGCCTGGCTAATTCATTCGGCAAAAGAGGTTACGGCATCACAAAGCTTCAAAATCTGTTAAAGGAAGCCACAAGGGCCAAAACAGATTCTATAGCTGTACGGGCGGCTAGACATTGGCTTGCCCCTCACACCACGCGGGATGAAAGAGTTAAAGAATTACTGGCTTTGGATAAATCGTTTATTACCATCTATGAAGTGTTTCTGCATCTGCACCGGAAGCGTCAGGAATGGTTAGATCCGTTTATTGCAGGTGCTGCTATTAAGGGCAGGTTCCTATCAGGCAAAACGATCAATCTTGTGCCAGCTGCAGACGGGTTTAACCGCTGGCTGCCACGTCAGCAACAAGCTCTAAGCTCCTTATTAGAAAAAATAGCATTCGATGCCAAGCGCAGCCTTGCGGAGCGCTCGAGAGTTATTAAGATTATGGCAAGTATGCCTGACCTTGGTCCGGATAAGCTGCTGGAGCTTATACAGGATAAGGAAGTAACTGTAGTAGAAGCTGTACTTCATGCCCTTTCACTCACGGAAGAACCGGAGAAGTCGCTTCCCGTTCTGCTGGAGTATCTGGATGGAGACCGGGCCCGTGTAGCCATGTACTCAATACCCAGATGCATCCGCAGAGTGAATCCGATGCTCTTGACTTCAATGCTGAAAGAGCTGTTAAACCGGGACAAACTGAAAATCACAGTCAGAAAAGAGGCTATCCGGTTACTGGGGGCTTATAAAAGCAGTGACAGCCTTCCGCTCTTGATGAACGAGTTCGGAAGAACAAATGCACACAAGGATGTAATCATTGCCATAGGACATGCGGCGAGACAGTTTTTGGAAGATGAACGCGGGTGGGATATGTTGAGTTCCATGGCTTCTTCTTCACAAAGTGATATCGCACAAAGTTTATTGTCAGAGCAGCCTAATGAACTTCCGTTAGACTATAGACCTCGCTATTTAGCATTAATTATCGAAATTTCCAATCATCCGGATACGCTTGTTGGCAGACATGCTTTCAGTTGTATGATGCAGTGGACAAATGGCAATGAAGAAGTCATTGCCAGTGCCGCTGCACAGGCTATTACGAATCTGGAAGACAGCACCAGATGGAATGCTGCTATGAACACGCTCACTGAAACCTGCCGCGACGGCAAGGTCAATGAGGTGGTGGCTGGTGTGTTTACAGAACTGGCCAGTGCTCCAATCCGTGAGGAGTGGAACGCCAATGCCAAGAGAGATGTACCTCACCGGCAGCGCCTCCTGAAATTTGCAGACAAACTGACGTCATTGCCCCGGAACACACGTATGAATCTTAACCCTTTGTATCTGAACCTGATTAATTGTCTGGCTACCGATGAGACTTTGCAGCAAGTAGTGATGAAATTGTATATAGCAGTAATTGATTGGAATAACGCCGAGGGAACAGCCGATTATCTAAATAGAATTGTGAATTGTATTTCACCTCAGCCATTTCTTCTAGGCGATGCTTATGAGCAGGTTGCGCATAATTTAAAAGACAGCACAGGGTATTGGCAACCGGAAACCCTATTAGAAATTGTAGATAGGATCGTGTCCGAAGGTGGTTACGAGTCTCAGCTTATTGGGCTTTCTTTGCTTGAAGTGGCTGGAAGTGCTCTATTGTGGAGTCCGGAGTGCTCAGAACGTTTGAGATTATTTAGAAATCACACGAATATTATGATCCGCTCGCGTGCGCTAAACATCTGGACAGCGATAGATTAAGTTCGATTTTGTTATCGATAACAAGGAAGGCAGGGTTTGGACTACAACAAAGTTCCAAGGTTCTATTCCCATCGAGCTAGGGGAGGGCGGGCAATTTCCATAATAAATCGAAAATCATCAGCGGATATTTTGCGCTCGGGATCAAATGTTTTACATTATATCGATTGTAATTCTATTTATAGAAATCCCCCGATTCCAGAGCGGAATCGGGGGATCGTCATGTTACCAAGAATCTTTCTAAGCCTTGAAAGGAACTCTATGCCTCCATTTTCTGTGCTGTGTAGAGTCGATAGTAGAAGCCCCGACGCGCGATAAGCTCATCGTGTGTACCACATTCCGCGATGCCTTTGTCAGACACATACATGATGCGGTCACAGTTCTTCACGGTGGATAGCCGATGCGCGATAATGAATGAAGTTCGTCCTTTGAGCAGTTCATTGAGGCCTTGTTGAAGCAGACGCTCGGTTTTAGCATCGATCGACGAAGTGGCTTCATCCAGGATGAGAATGCGCGGGTCGGCCAGCAGCGTCCGTGCAAACGAAAGGAGTTGGCGCTGTCCCTGCGACAGCTTCGAGCCGCGCTCGTTGACCTCCGTCATGTAACCCTGCTCAAATTCGCGGATGAATTCATCCGCACATACCGTCTTCGCGGCAGCGATGATTTCTTCCTTAGTAGCATCCAGCCTACCGTAACGGATATTGTCCAGGATGGTGCCGGAGAATATAAAGCTGTCCTGCAGCATAATCCCCATTTGGCTGCGCAGCGATTTCAGCGTAACCTGCGAGATGTCTTGGCCGTCGATAAGAATCCTGCCACCAGTAAGGTTGTAAAAGCGTGAAATTAGGTTGACGACTGTTGTTTTGCCAGCGCCTGTCGGTCCTACCAGGGCAATGCTTTCTCCTGCCTTGATTTCGAAGGAGAGGTCCTCCAGGATGTTGTGCCCCGGATCATAAGCGAAGGTCACGTTGTCAAAGGTCACATCACCCTGAACGGGTGGTAATTCCTTTGCTCCTGGAATATCGCTGACGGTAACCGGCTCATCCAGCGTTTCGAAGATGCGCTCAAGGTAGGAAACGGCATTGATGAAGTTATTGTATAGGTTCGACAGATTCAGGATCGGCTGCCAGAAGCGAGCAGCGTAGCTGCTCATCGCTAGAATGACGCCGAAGGTCACATCTTTGGGGTCCAGCGCCAATAGGCCAACCAGGAAAATTAATGACGTGACAATCGTGGCCAAGTTATCGACCGTAAACGGAATAAGGGCGTTGTAACGCACAGCCGTTATCCACTCCTTGCGGAAATTGGCAGCCAGGCCAGTGAAGATGCCCTCATTGCGCTGCTCGCGGGAGAAGATTTGTGTCACGCCAATGCCGCTGATGCTCTCCTGCATATAGGCATTCAGATTGGAGCTTTTGTTGGATACGGCCTGCCATGCGCGCCGCTGCCGGGTCTTGATGATCAGCATAATCCCGAGGAAGACGGGGAGTCCGGCAAGAATGATCAGCGAGAGTCGGACATTGACGGCAAACATAAACGCGGCAATAAAGATCAAATTCACAATTTCCAGAATAAAGTTGATAATGCCGTTGGATAACACATCCGATACCGCGTTTACATAGTTTACGACCCGGATGAGGATCTTGCCCTGTGGGCGATCATCGTAATATTTGAACGGCAGCTCCTGCAAATGTTTGAACAGATCCATGCGAATTTCGGAAATAATATCCTGCCCGACGCGGGTCATGATGCGTGAGCGGATGGTAGCGAATATAACGCTGACCACGATGGTTACCAGCATCAGTGCAGACCACCCCAAGAGTGAAAGGACGGCTTTCTCAGGAATCGTCACATCGACGACATGCTGCAGGATGAGCGGCGCTGACAGTGCCGCCGCCGCCGAAAGGGTACTTAGCACAAGAGCGATAATCATGGGCTTTTGCTGCTGTTTGATATATACCATCGCGCGCCGGAAATGTCTGATGTCAAAGGGGGACTCCAGATTCTCATCAATATCGAATTTATTCCTTGCCATGAGCGATCACCTGCCTTCCAATGCCCTCGGTTTGCAGCATAAATACCTCGTAGTAATAACCCCGTTTTGCCAGCAACTCGGCATGAGTACCCTCCTCGATTAAGCGGCCGTCCTCCATGATGAGAATACGATCAGCTTTCGCGGTAGTGGATACGCGTTGTGCAATGATAATCTTCGTACAGGTGAAATCAAGCTCGCGCAGACTTTTCTGGATATGCTGTTCAGTCTCAAGATCGACGGCAGAGGTCGTGTCATCAAGAATCAGGATAGGCCGGCGGACCGCCATGGAGCGGGCCAGCGCGATACGTTGCTTCTGCCCACCGGACAGTCCGACTCCGCGTTCCCCTACAATGGTGTCATAGCCTTCGGACATCTTCATGATGAATTCATGCGCGTCAGCGAGTCGAGCATATTCTACTGTATCCTCTTCCGGGAGATCGGGGTCGCCAAAAGAGATGTTTCCGTCGATCGTATCCGAGAACAAGAGAACGTCTTGGGTCGCCACGCCGATATTTCCGCGAAGTTCGTCAAGCTCTAGCTGGCGTACATCCACGCCATCTACCAATACATGCCCTTCGAATACATCGTATAAACGTGGGATCAGGTTAACAATTGTCGTCTTGCCCGATCCTGTCGAACCCATGATAGCCACGGTTTCACCGGGTTCAACCTTGAAGCTGACATCGTCCAGTACCGTCGCACTGTCGTATTTGAAGCTAACATGATCAAATTCTATGCGGCCTTCATAACGGCGGTTGCCGATGGCCTTATGCTCGTTGATGATGTTGGGGCGGGCATAATAGATATCCACGATCTTGGCCAAGCTGGCGAAGAAGCGTTGAATATCATTAATGATGATGCCGATATTGCGCATAGGGTTGGATACGGCCCAGATTAATGAAGAGAAGGCCGCGAATTCGCCAAAAGTGATGCGGCCGTTCATGACAAAGAGTCCGCCTGCAATCATCAGAATTACGTTGAAGGCCTGAGCAAAGGTTTCCAGATAAGGGAAGTAATCGAGCCAGACGAGTGCAGCTGTTTTGTTTGCTTTGGAGTAGTTGGCATTTTTGTCGGCGAATTTCTCAATCTCGTACTCTTCGCGGGCAAAAGCCTTGACGATACGATTGCCAGAGATGTTTTCCTGCGTGGTGGAGTTAAGCTGTGACAGTCGTTCGCGAAGGTCGATATACATCGGGCGGACGCGCTTCGCAAAGATATAGGCCACAATAAAAATCGGGGGAGAAAGGATAAGCAGCCACAGTGTCAGTTCAGCATCAATGGTGAAGAAGTAAATGACGGAAGCAATGAAAATCGTCGCCGATTCGATGATTGTCTTGATAATCCACGCCATCGAGTGCCTAACCATGTCCAGATCGCCTGTCATCTTGGTCATGAGGTCACCAGTACGGTTATGGTCGTAATAATGCATATCCTGTCCCTGGATTTTGTTGTACAGATAAATGCGGATGCGGTATAGCATATTTTGCGAGGAATGCTCATACTGCATCATTGTCAAATAAGCAAGACCTGAACGAAGCAGGGAAAAGCCGATCATACCCAGGCAGAGTGCGATCAACAGCCCACGTTCTTGTGTCAGATTCTGCTGCGCGTTATCTCCGGCTATGAATGTATCGACAATGCGCTGACTTATGTACGGATTCACAATCGTGAGCGAAGAACCCACTACTGAGAGGCAAAGCGCGAGAATGTACCGCGTCCGGTTTCCTTCCAGGTTCTGCCATAACCACTTTAGTTCGAACATCTGATCACCTGATTTCTGTTTATGTACTCAACAAACAACGCGATTATACCATATTAAATGGTCAGTGGAGTCCCGTGTTTTTAATTTTTGTTACATAGGGTTGAACTTTACATAATCTGGCGGAATTCATGTTACTTGTCACAGTTTTTAACGCAAAAAAAAAGCGGTTGACGGTTCGTTTAAAGGAACATGTCAGCCGCTTTTTATGGGTTACTTATAGCCTCTTCAACATATCTTTTTTCTTCAAACCGTTCTTTTTGGCGGTGGCATTCCAGAAAGAGTGTGTCGCTGAAAATCTCCAGGCAAAGCGTGGGAAGTTTGGGCTGAACAGCATGGATTCATCCATGCTTCGCGAATGTATATTATGGGCCAGGCTTTCCATGGCCTTGCCTAAATTCTTAAGCGGGCCTTGGCCGAGGGGGACCTTCTCCAGAAAGCCCATCATTTCACCGGCGCCTTGACCGAGTCCTTGCCCGAAATGAAGACCGCATCGTGTGCACCAGTTTCTCATGATTTCCAGAGCAATATGATTTTGCCGGCCTTCAAAAAAACCATTGTTGATTATGGTATACACGTAAATCTCCTGTTCGCGCTCCACTCTCATGAATTCCTCAAGGGCAACAAGCATCCTGAACAAATGTGACGGTATTCCATCAACATATAGCGGGAAGGCAATAATCAGTGTATCCATGCGGCACAACTCGCAGTATTGCTCAATGGTAAGCGGTCTTTTGTTAATATTATAGTATGTTAGTTCATTCCCGGTGCTGATAAGCGGATCGAGTGTTTTGAGCATGAGGGCCGAGTTGCTTTTTACCGGCTTGGGACTGCCGTTGATCATTGCGATTTTCATAGTACGGCCTCCTTGACGTTTTGCAGGCTGTTATGGAAATACACCTTGTTCCCTATAGAATACAAATTCATACTATTTGCCGCGACCAGTGTTCTTGCAGTTCCCATTTCTGCTTCAGTGATGTCGTGGCCATAGAAATGCACGGATAGCGCGAACTGATGATCATAACGGTTGCGATGATGAGTTTCGCCGTTTTTGGTGACGAAATAAGGAAGCATATAGGATATGCTCCTATTTAACACATTGAGTATAAAGGGACTGTAGCTCCCATACATACATTTGCTGATGATAATCAGTTCATCACACTTCGAGAGAAGCTCCCCTATATTCTGATAGCCGTCCTTTATGACGCACACTCCAGGCGTTTTGGTCCAGCAGCCGAAGCAGCCCATACACTGACGGATGGTGTCATTGTCCGATAGGACAGTTAGTTCCGCATTTGGGTCATCAACCCATCCCGCAAACTCTTGCTGCTGCAAATCATGTACAATTATTTTCATTATTCGTTCTCCTTCATTATAATTTGATCGCAAAAATATCACGCCAATTCCCCGAATACCGGACACCATTATTGGTAAGTAGTGAGGCAATACCGTGTACCATCGACCATAGGGCTATCAATTTATGAGAGTACTCTTCATCCGGCAGACCGATGCTGCGAAACATTTGATAGGCTGTAGTCCTGAACAAAGCAAAAGGCGGATAATTATCAGAATTATAGTTGTCTAGATCAATGGTTATGCCGGAGTGGTAGAAAAGAAATTGAAAATACTGTGGATGCGCAATGAAAAAGTCGATGTAGGCCTGCCCAAGCAGGGAAATCGCTTCATGGCTTCCTTCCTTTCCTTGAACGGATGAGCGCAGTGTATCCATAAATTGCTCTGTTACATGTTCTCCCATTGCAGCAATCAACTCATCTATATTTTTAAAATGGCTGTAGGGGGCGGTGTGGCTGACGCTGCATTCTGCGGCTACCTTGCGCAAGGAAAAGCTTTTGATGCCATCTTTGTTAATAAGTTGAATGCCAGCTTCTATAAGCTGATTTCGTAAATCTCCATGGTGATAGGGTTTTTCTTTCACTTCATACCTACTTCCTTTCAGTATCTTAACACTGTAAAGATTGTAGCATAAAATCTTTACAGTGTTAAGATTGAAGAGCAAAGATTTCTTTGTTATTTATAGCTGAAACAAAGGCAAACGGAACAAAAAAGGAAACAAAAAAAAGCAGAGCCAAAGGCTCCTGCTTTTTTTGTTTCCTTTTTTGTTAGGTATTAATCACAAATTCCTTGGCTTCTTTACGGTCTTTTGCATATTCAGCGGTTGCTGTGAACAGTAAGTCGGAGGATGAATTCAGTGCTGTTTCAAAGGAGTCCTGCAAAACACCGATTATGAACCCTACACCAACGACCTGAATTGCAACATCGTTCGGAATGCCGAAGATACTGCACGCTAGAGGAATCAGTAAAAGCGACCCGCCGGCTACGCCTGAGGCACCCGCAGCAGATACAGCAGATAGGACGCTAAGAATAAGCGCCGTTCCAAAGTCCACTTCAATGCCAACCGTATGAACAGCAGCGAGCGTCAAGACAGAAATCGTAATAGCTGCACCCGCCATATTAATCGTAGCTCCTAATGGAATGGACACTGAATACGTATCCTTGTCGAGCTCCAATTTTTCACATAATCTCATGTTGATGGGAATGTTTGCAGCTGAGCTACGAGTAAAGAATGCGGTAATCCCACTTTCCTTCAGGCAAAGAAAAACAAGTGGGTAAGGATTTCTGCGAATATTCAGATATACAATCAATGGATTAACAACCAGTGCCATAAATAGCATACATCCAATAAGAACAAGAAGTAGTTTCCCGTAATCGAGCAAGGAGGAAAGTCCGTTTGCTGTAATGGAATCAAATACAAGTCCCATGATGCCTATTGGTGCCAAGTTGATTACCCATTTGACGATTTGTGAAACGGCATCTGAAAAATTAACAAGCGAGTCTTTTGTACTATCCTTGGCATTTCTTAAAGCAACACCAAGTAAGATAGCCCAAGTCAGTATCCCGATATAGTTAGCATTCATTAGGGCATTTACGGGGTTGTCGACAACCTTAAATAGCAAAGTCTTAAGTACTTCTACAATCCCATCAGGTGGAGTCAGGTCGGTGACACCCGTTACAAGTGACAAGGTTACCGGAAATATAAAACTTACAATAACGGCTATGAGCCCCGCCAAAAATGTGCTTAAGCCATACAGACCAATAATCGTCTTCATATTCGTTTGCTGGCCTTTTTTATGTTTGGAGATGGCTGACATCACTAAGAGCAAGACCAGTACAGGCGCGACCGCTTTTAATGATAATACAAACAAGGAACCAAAAATGGTGACCCCTGTTGCATTAGGAATCGATAAAGCCAGAATTATACCCACTATAATCCCCGCAAATATTCGTTTTACCAGGCTCACTTGATTCCAGTTGAGTATTAATGTTTTCAATTATTTCCCTCCGCTTTCAATATGGAAATATAACTAAGCCTAGCCACTACATTTTATGGAGGCAAGTTTACATTTAGCGTTAGTTTATCACGAAAAATGTCGATTGTATGCCTGTATGGAAATTTGTGCATGATTATTCACTTTTAATAATTTATGTTAAACTATGAATCGTGCCAGTCTGTATTTTCCTCTCTATACAAGAAAGTATATAATACAGTAGAACTCACTCGAGTATTGTGACGGAGCTTCGGCGAGAGATTGTTACATAACGGATGGTGTTTTAGGAGGCTAACCATGGTCATAACGATGCGAGAAGTTGCAGAACGTGCAGGAGTGTCTAAAAGTACGGTTTCGCAGTTTCTGAGTAAAAGATACAACTATATGAGTCTAGACACCAAGAGGAAAGTCGAGCAAGCCATTGAGGAACTCAATTATATTCCCAATGAGGTGGCCCGCAGTCTCAAACATAAGAAGACATTCATTGTTGGGGTGATTTCTTCAACCATCTTATCGAAATTCACAACAGAAGTCGTACGTGCAATAGAAGATGAATGCCAGTTGGAAGGTGTTCAGGTCATTGTCTGCAATACCGATGATGATTCCCTCAAGGAAAAAAATTACGTTCAGTCGATGATTGCGCGGCAAGTGGACGGACTTATCATTTTCCCCACTGAAGAGAATAAGAAACTGTATGTTTCTCTTGTTAAGAATGGCTATCCGTTTGTATTTGTCGACAGAAAAATCGATGAAATCAGCGTAGATACGGTGCTGCTGAACAATGAAAAAGCCAGTGAATTGGCGGTCGAGACATTTGCCCAGCATAACCATGAAAATATTGGGATCATCACCTTTCCCTTAGGCAAAAAAACGATCACCACACGGATTGAGCGGCTGTCCGGTTATAGAAAGACGTTGGAGAACCATGGTCTGCCGGTTAATGAAGACTATATCAAAAGTGGTAGGCTGGATGAAATGCCAGATCTCATTGGCGAACTATTCCATATGGACAATCCGCCAACCGCAATTATCGCCACCAATGACATGATTTTGGAGCAGGTACTGATTTATGCCAAAAACAACCGTCTGACCATACCAAATGACTTTTCCCTGATCGGAGTCGATGATGTATCCTTTGCGGCGTTCTATAACCCGCCTATCACTACGGTTTCCCAACCAAGCTTTGAAATGGGGAAAAGAAGTGCCCGGCTGCTGCTGGACAAAATCAATCGGAAAGGACAGGAAGATGAGGCACCCTCAGAAATCATCCGATTAAATCCTACGATCAACCTCAGAGAATCTGTCCGGATTTTGAACTGAATCATTAGAAATAGGGAACTGGACTGGTTCGCTTCCTGTTCCCAAACCCCCTTCAAAAGTGAAGTAGCGGCGCTACAGTCCGCCAAGTAATAACTTTAACTAGTCTGGCTATGTAGGTTTGCCTCGTTGTTCGTTCGCTCGAATTCGTCAACCGCTAATTGTGGTTCTTAGCCATAAATAACTCAACTTACTTTCTTTTTCTTGAAGTAAGATGAAATAATTGCTATTGCCAAAAGAAAATAATGGTGCTATTATTCGATTCATGATAACGCTTGCAACTTCTTCGTGTACCTTTTTTTTGGAAATGATAGCGCTCTATAAAGAGAGGAGGAAGGAATTGACTTCAAATAATTAATATATAGGCTTATATGTGATTTAGTTCACAAAAGTAGTTTGTGCTTTCTTTTTTAACTCTACAATAAAGGAAATTTTTTTTGAAGCTTTACTAAATCGATTTAGTAATATGGTAAAAAATAAAAATTAGAAAGAAGATGAAATTTATTATGGATATGTTTATGAGTATTATCAGGGAACCATCCATCATTATTGCTATCGTGACGCTTCTCGGCCTCATTTTTCAGCGGAAGAAGGTATCCGAAATTATTACCGGGACCACCCTTTCTTTTATGGGCTTCACCATGATCAAAGTTGGTGGAGGAATCTTGGGAGGCGTCCTCACCAAATTCAGTCAAATTTTCTCTTACGCTTTCAACCTCAAAGGTGTTGTACCGAGTAATGAAGCTATCATGTCATTGACCATTGATCAGATCGGTGCGGATGCTGCGATCATTCTACTCTTCTCGATGATCCTCAACATTGTGCTTGCCCGAGTGACTAAGTTCAAATACATATACCTTTCCCTTCACTTGGTTCTGTTCATGAGCTTTGCTGCAACAGCCGTTATGAAAGGCCTCGGGTTCAGTTCATGGATTACGATCATCGTCAGTTCTTTGGCAATCGGAAGCTATATGGCGATTTTCCCTTATTTTCTCCGGAATGCCAGTAGAAATATCATCAAGTCCGATGAATATACGATTGCCCATGCTTCGATGATTTCCTACATTATCGGGACATACTTAGGAAAGGTATTTGGCAACCGCAATAATGATACCGAAAATATTAAGATAAATGACCGCATCAGTTTTTTGCGGGATTCCAATGTTGCCACTACCTTGACCATGCTTGTACTTTTACTAATATCCGGACTGGTTGCTGGTCCAACTTATGTCAATGAATTGGCTGAAGGTAAACAATATATCGTCTTCATCCTTGAACAGGCAGCTATCTTTGCAGCCGGTTTGTATATCGCCAAAGCAGGAGTAAAGCTGTTCACAACAGAAATCGTCCCCGCTTTCAAAGGGTTTTCCCAAGTGTTCGCTCCTGGAGCAATCCCTGGGGTGGATGTATTGGTCCTTTTCGACAAATCTCCTAATTCCGCGTTAGTAGGGTTCTTGACCAGCTTCTTCACTGGCGTGGCCTGCGTATTTCTCTTCCCGCTAGTTGGATTGCCTGTCATCGTCCCAGGGATTATGGCGTGCTTCTTGGCTGGGGGCGCAGCTGCTATATTCGGCAATTCCAGCGGTGGCTTCAGAGGTGCTATCATTTCCAGCGGTTTCAATGGATTCTTGCTCTGTCTGTTGCCAGCCCTTACCTTGCCACTCTTTTCTTTCCTAGGTGTAGAAGGGGTGACATTCGCCGATCCGGACTTCACTTCGCTTTCAATTATACTATGGGGAATTTTTCGTTGGTTTTAACTAAATCGATTTAGTATACTTATACTAATGTTCTAAGGATCATAAGAAGCTAAGCTCCATTAAAATTAAGCATATGCTTACGAAGCTAGTTTTGTACGAAGTAACGCAGTGAAGTGATGCTGACAAAACTTTCAGGAGGAATTATTCATGTTCTTTAAAGACCAAGATATTCAACTCGATACAGTCGACAGCAATACAACTCGTAAAGTGCTGGCCCACAGCGATCAGATTATGTATGCTAAAGTGATGTTTGCGAAAGCTGGAGAAGGGGAAATCCCGCTGCACAAGCATGTTCATGAACAGGTTACTTATGTAATGCAGGGAAGTTTTCAGTTTATGATCGATGATGGTGAAACAAAAGATGTACAAATCGTCAAAGAAGGCGACAGTATTCATTTTCCATCCAATGTTCTCCATGGCTGCATCCCACTGGAGGATAATGCTATCCTGCTGGATGCCTTTACACCAGCACGTGCAGATTTCCTGTAGCCCTTCACTTGCTGTTGTAGCAGTGACATCTTTCGTTTAGGTATACGGTGCATGTGGAAGCGGTAGTGATGCTGAAATGAAATTGGTTTAAAGGTATGTAGAAAATACAACTGTTATAGTCCGTCTTTAAGCACAGAACCCGAACCATTGAGATTTTAATGGTTCGGGTTTTTATGTTTCGTTCTGATTTTAAATGGGATGATCTGATCGAACTTATTAGCGGCATCTTTTTTGTACACTCAAGGCATGTGGAATGCTGTGTGTTCTTAGTAGTCAGGAAGTAATTGTAGAAAGAGAAATTATATTCGCTTAAGTGTTAATTCGAAGTGGAAGCTGCGGCAGCCGATGCAGCGGCTGCTGCGGCAATTGCGGTCTGCTGCGCAATGACAATATTGGTAATACTGGTGGAGAGCGTTGCGGTAAGAATGCCGCTTTTGATATCATCTACAGATTTGAAGGCTACCAGCGCAGCTGACAGCAGCAGTAATTCCTGTGTGGTAATGGACCAATTCCCGAGGCCTTTTTGGGTACGCAAAAAATCATAAGTATCTGAGACATCGCTAACCAGAGTTCCCCTGTCACAGGGGAGTAATGATAGTACGCCAAGCGAAGGAAGGGTATATTCTTTGTCCAGCCGAATTCCCCCTGAACGGAAGGCATCGCGTAATTCAAGTACGCGGGCTGCCGCGTGTGACGCTTCATTTCCAAGAACCAGCACCTGTGTCAGGGCTTGCACGCTGTTCCCGGATAGGAATTCGGGCTTCAGAGCCACATAGAGCTGCTCCATGCTCTCCACACCGCTATGAATATCGACATCGGAAAGGCCAAGCATTGCGGCAAAGATATAGTCGTCCTGTCCCGTAAGGAAACGGTGGTGAGCTTTCATGCCGTCATAGAATGCTTTTGCCCGCTCTACAGTAAGCAGATATTGATCTGGTCCAGTATTAGCGGCGATCTGATAGGCGGAAACGACGAGATAATCAGAGGCTCTGAATTTGGCATTCTTCATCATGTCATAGACGGCAAGCGTGTGTGCTAGCTGCGTTTGTCTATCCGTAGAAAGAGACAGCAGGGTAGCGATGCTGATTGCCGAAGTCCCCCTAAAGGAAGAAAAAAGTCCGGTATTCTCCTTAATAAGCTCAAAGCTCTCGCGAATCGCCCCATCATCCGCGATTTTGTTCTCTGCCGTGTACAGTAATGCAGCCAATCGATTGACCATGGCATTTTGCCAGACAAACGCCTTTTTAATCCTCTGCGCGTTATCAGCAAACAATTCAAGCCTTGCTGTATACTGCTCCTTCATCGGATACACCTCTTACCTAATTTGTTTTATTTCATAGACTATTATACTTTCTACAACGCTAGAGGTTTCATGAATACTACATTTCTTCACCGCCGAAATGATATGAATCCACCTCGTCATCGGCCAGTGTGATGTCGTTTGAATTCAGGGTGGCAGATGGTTATGATAACAGTAAACCCGAAGAGTAGATCCTAAGTTTAATCTATAGAGATAGAGCTTGAATAAATTGAAGAAGGAGACAAATATGGAACATGCATATATTGAAATAGTAGGTGCACGTGCGAATAACTTAAAGAATATCAGTTTGAAAATACCTAAAAAGAAGATCACAATTTTCACTGGAGTGTCCGGGTCTGGTAAATCATCGATCGTGTTTGATACCATTGCCCAAGAATCAGGAAGGCAGTTGAATGAAACCTTTAGCAAATTTATACAAGGGTTTATGCCTAAATATAGTCATGCGGAAGTTGACACCATTGAGAACCTATCCTTGGCAATTATTGTGGCTCAAAAGAGAATAGGCGGTAACTCACGCTCGACACTGGGTACAATCACGGATATCAATCCAATAATCAGACTATTATTTTCACGGAACGGGCAACCACATATAGGACCTTCCCATTATTTCTCCTTTAATGACCCCAACGGAATGTGTAAGACTTGCGAAGGTATTGGCAGGATGGTTACATTGGATTTGAACAAAGCGCTGGATCATGAAAAATCATTAAATGAAGGTGCGATTTTGTTGCCGGGTTTTTCAGTGGGTACTTGGCAGTGGAAGATGTATGCAGCTACCGGTTATTTTGATGGTGATAAAAAAATCAAGGCCTATTCGAAAGAGGAATACGATAAGCTTGTGTATTGTAAACCAGAAAAAGTGAAATCAGCTATTGTTGAGGGTATGAATTCGACTTATGAGGGCCTTGTCGAGAGATTTATCAGACAAAACATCAAAACGGAGGGCGAAAAATCAGAGGCGTCCAAAAAGAAAATAGCCCCATTTGTAACTGAAAAACAATGCAATGATTGCTGTGGCAAACGATATAATGAAACGGTATTATCTTCAAAAATCATGGGTTACTCCATTGCAGATTTAACTTCTATGCAGGTTGATTCGCTCCTAGAACTAGTGGGGAAAATCAAGGACCAGAACTTAAAACCTATTGTTGATAACCTTTCTGAGCGATTGAATGATCTAATTCATATAGGGCTTGATTATGTGAGTCTGGACAGGGAAACTTCAACCTTATCTGGCGGAGAGTCGCAACGTGTGAAAATGGTTAAACACCTCACAAGCAGCTTAACGGATGTTGTGTATATATTTGATGAACCCAGTATCGGGTTACACCCCAGAGATGTTCATAGGCTTAATGAATTGTTGTGCAAGTTAAGGGATAAAGGCAACACGGTAATTGTAGTTGAGCATGACCCTGATGTTATAAAGATTGCTGATCATATCGTTGACGTGGGTCCAAAGGCAGGAACTGACGGTGGAAGAATTATGTTTGAGGGCTCCTATAACGACCTTTTAAACACCAAGACGTTAACAGGAGAATATATAGGCAGGAGCTTGCCAATCAAGAGTAAAACAAGGACAAGCAATGATTTTTTTGAAACTCAAAAAAGCAGCTTGCACAATTTAAAAAACGTAAGTTTAAGAATACCTAAAGGCATATTTACGGTTGTCACAGGCGTTGCCGGATCTGGTAAATCTTCACTTGTTAATAGTGTCTTTGCTAAGGAATATAAAGATGCAATTATTATCGACCAGTCGGCTGTAAGCGCAAATTTACGCTCTAATCCAGCGACCTTTACTGGAATTATGGATGAAATTCGCAAATTGTTTGCGGGTGAAAATAAGGTGAGTGCCGGGTTGTTCAGCTATAATTCAGAAGGAGCATGTGAGGCATGTAAAGGGCGCGGTTACATCGAAACAGATCTTTCCTTTATGGATTCGGTTGAAACGGTTTGTGAAGAATGCAGTGGCAAAAGGTTTAAGGTTGAGGTATTAGAGTATAAGTTTAATGGTAAGTCGATCGTAGATGTGCTTGCAATGACAGTTGCTGAAGCTGTTGATTTTTTTACACAAAAAGAAATAATCAAAAAACTAACGCATATTGTAGATGTCGGCCTATATTATATGACGCTGGGACAACCCTTAGACACCTTATCCGGTGGAGAATGTCAACGTTTAAAGTTGGCTAAGGAATTAAGTAAAAAGGGCAACATCTATATCATGGACGAGCCTACAACCGGATTGCATATGTCTGATATTACGAGCATATTGACAATCATTAACCATCTTGTGGATAAGGGTAACACGGTTATTGTTATAGAACACAACCTTGATGTCATTCGTAACGCCGATTGGATCATCGATGTGGGTGTTGAGGGAGGTAGTCGAGGGGGTCAAATTCTTTTTGAAGGAACACCGTATCACTTGAGAGACTGCAAGGAGTCAATTACTGCAAAGTACTTGTAATGGTTTTTTGGTATAGTGTCAGAAGAATAGCCGCTTTTAAGGGCGGCGGCTTTCGGAATAGCAGTCAAGAGATAGACCGAATCCTTGCGACAGGGCGGTCTATTTCTTTTTGAGTAATTCAGCAAAGCAATAATGAACTTGCCGAACATGAACATCAATGACAACGCTTGATAAACCTCCATTGGCCTCACCTCCCTTCCGGGAGATTAGCCGACGCTTGAATAGACGAGTATTACAAGCGCTTCACAGCGTCCAATAAGTACAATATATCAGACAATGGTATGTAGAAAATACAAATATTATAGTCCAGCTTCAAGCAAAGATCCCAAACAATTAAGATTTCAATTGTTCGGGTTCTTATGCTTCAGAGATCTATTTAATTTCAACGATAAAGGAAGCAATTCCGGCCAGATCGCCTTTGGGTAGCGATTTCGGCGGGTTGTAGACGGTAGCCACATACGTACCGGGGCCTTTATCCGGCTTGAAACGGTAGGCGAAGCTGCCATTATCAGCCACGGGAAACGAGACCGGGGCGCTCTCTACGCCATTAACCTTATGGTAAGTTAAACGCAGTGAAGCGAAATCGGAGCTGCCCGGCAGAATAGTACCACTGAGATCGACGTAGGAAGAGGCTTCGGCATAACCGGACGGCCAGACTTTGCTGTCATTCGAAGTCAGCTTAAGATCCATCTTCAGTGCATCGTATAGCACATTGCCACTGCGGGCAAAGGGAATATCTGCTGGAGACAATTCAGCAGTAATTGGGATGGAATCAATCATAGTTTTATTCGCATGATCTCGATATACGAATGCGTTAGCTCCGGGAAGCAACGGGATGGTAACCTCATAAAGTGTATATTTTAACGAATTATACCCTTGTGGAGGCTTATTTCCCAGATAGGTCCATGAGTCTGTCGAACCGAGTCTGCTGTTCTCATATATAAACGGGGGTCCTCCTTGACTTAGTACAGTAAGGGTAGCTTCAGATTTGGTCGCTTTTTCCTGAGCACGATAATTTGCGAACCAGCTACTATATTGTAGAAGCACCTTCTTGTCACTACTGTTGTAGCTAAGCTTCAAACCGAACTGATCTCGTAACAAGCTTAACGGAACCATAACAGTACCGCCTTTATTTTGAACAGAGATAGTGGCTACCTTCTTGGATTGGCTATAGACGGCACCCGTCTTCAAATTCAGCTTCAATGGATTGACATATCCGTTCTCCGAGAAGTAAATGGTGTTCTCGGCGGGAACATACTGCATATTCCCTTGTATAAACTGCACGATATTCTTAAGCGGCAGGTAAACGGAACCTTTGATGATTGCAGGTGCACTGCTCAGCGTGGTTCTTTGGTTCATTTTGGAATGGAAGGCGGTGGTCCGACCTATGCCCATAAGCCACTCTTGCTCCAGTGGAAGCAATATCACATCGGTGCTGTTCAGTAGATTAATAACAGGTCTGAAGCTGTATAACAGGGAGATAAAGTCGGCTAGGGAAGTTCTGCTCTCGAATGTATACCCTGTCTTGTTGTCATAAGTCCAATAGGCGGAGTAAACTCTGTCTGTACCAGAGCCGGTTACCTGGACCGTGCCTTTGGCATCAGTGAACGGAACGCTGAATTTGGTTGCGCCAGCAAAAGCCTGAATTAGCTGCTGCTTGTCAGTCTCTTTCCCAGCGGCCGCTGCGTCGGCATAGAAATTCCAGCCTCCCTTTTGCTGTAGAAGAATAGTGCCGGTTCCTTGTGTCGATGCTTTCCCGGCAGAGAGACTGAATAGAAGAGGGCCGAAATTAGTTGACGTAGTGGAGGAAGGCAAAGTGCTTCCCGCAGAAGGAAGCAGAGCACTTTTATGAACATCAATTTTGTATCCGTCCTCCAGAAAGTTGCTTGTTATTGCGTAATAATTCCAATCAGAGTCTGGCAAGCGGGTCGGCAGATATGCCTTCACCGGACTTTTGGCGTACAGCTGTTTGGCAAGCGGTTCCCAAATGCTCTGATAGCCAAACCCGGGATCAAGCACCAGACGCTCGCTCGCGCTGACCGGCAGCACAGTGCTCGTGTTGACAGGCTGGGCAGGTTCCGTACCCGCGGCGTAAAGTGTGATGGGGGTTGTCAATATAAATGCTGCAACGGTCAGACTGACCCATCTGCTGACTTTGAATATATGTAACATTTCAGTTGTCCTCCTTAGGGCTGCTTGTTTCAATATAGACGTTTTATTTTCCAAAAAGTTGCAAATAAAGTAAACTTATACCTGATTCCATGGAGTAATTCTGCAATGCGTTAATGAATGTCACAGCAGTCTGATATACTTACATATTATGATAGGTGTTACACATACGAAAGGGAGCGTTTTTTTGGAAGAAAAACAACTAACTAGAGGACTTAAGGCGCGGCATATTGAACTGATCGCACTTGGAGGCACCATCGGTGTAGGCTTGTTCATGGGCTCGGCAAGTACCATCCAATGGGCTGGACCTTCTGTGCTGCTGGCGTATCTGTTGGCTGGGATTATTATGTTTTTTGTAATGAGAATCATGGGAGAAATGCTGGTTCTTGAACCAGTGACGGGCTCCTTTGCAACGTTTGCTCATAAGTATATTCATCCATTGGCCGGTTTCTTGACTGCTTGGAGCTATTGGTTTCTGTGGGTTACGGTAGGGATGGCGGAAGTTACGGCGATTGGAATCTATGTGGGCTATTGGTTCCCGAACATTCCGCAATGGCTGCCTGCTCTGGCGGGTGTGGGAATTATTGCGGCAGCTAATTTAGCGGCAGTGAAATTTTATGGGGAATTTGAGTTTTGGTTTGCCATGATCAAGGTTGTCGCCATTGGCGTTATGCTGGTTGTGGGAACAGGGATGATTTTCTTCGGCTTAGGGAATGGCGGGGTGCCGATTGGTCTCTCGAACCTGTATAGCCATGGCGGTTTTTTCGCGGGTGGTTTGAAGGGGTTTCTGTTTGCCCTCTGTATCGTGACGGCTGCCTATCAGGGAATAGAGTTAGTTGGGATTACAGCTGGTGAAGCGGAGAATCCTAAAGTCACTTTGCAAAAAGCGATCAAAAATATTATCTGGCGCATATTAATTTTCTACGTGGGTGCTATCTTTATCATTGTCACCATTTATCCGTGGAACCAAGTGGGCGAGACCGGCAGTCCCTTCGTGCTGACCTTTGCCAAGGTAGGTATTGTTGCCGCTGCAGGCATCATCAATTTTGTGGTGCTCACGGCTGCGATGTCGGGCTGCAACAGCGGGATTTACAGTGCGGGGAGAATGCTCTATACTTTGGCCAAAAATGGACAAGCCCCTAAGTTTTTCGGGAAAGTATCGAAGAGCGGTGTCCCCCGAAATAGTATCATTACCACCATATCCTTGCTGTTATTGGGCGTCTTATTTAATTACATCGCGCCTGACTCCAAGCTGTTTCTGTATATTTACAGTGCCAGTATCCTTCCGGGGATGGTGCCGTGGCTAGCCTTGGCCTTCAGTCAATTTAGATTCAGGAAGGCACGGAAGGATGAGATGAAGGATCATCCCTTTAAGTCTTTGTTCTTCCCTGTCAGCAACTACATCACGATCATTTTCTTGTCGCTGGTGTTGGTTGGAATGTGGTTCAACCCGGATACGCATACGTCATTAATTGTCGGGGCTACGTTCCTCCTGATTGTGATTGTGGGTTATTATGTCTTTGGCATAGGGAAACGGCAGAAGGTTGAAGAGTAGAGGAAGAACAACAAGTTGAAATATAGTGAGCCCATCAAGCAAGATTCAGGTTAATTCCTGATCTTGCTTGTTTTTGTGTGGGTGCTGGTCCAAGAAGAAACGGTTTCGCCGTCCTTTTATAGAGGGTACCTGTTCCTTCGAGAAAACGACGAAGCTTTATTTTTAAGGCAATATAATTTTCTCTTGAAAGCAGCAGGTTTCGATAGAATTCCTCGTTACCAATAATCCTAGTAAGTGTATCCTAATAAAAAAAGTAATATATTGGGTTGCCAATTTGGGAATGTTCGAATATAATGGTATAAAAAGCAAAAAAAGTTAAATTATGGTATTAGATTAAAATTTAAAATTTATTGTAAATTTTTATATTATTGGAGTTAAGGAATGAAGTTATGAAGAATTCACTTTTTCGAATGTTTTTTTTGATATGCCTGTTCGTTCTACTTTTTATTATATCATACTCCTATCATCCATATCTTGAACCTGCGGACGAGGAAATACTTGTATCAGACAATGCATTTGTTTCTAGTAAAAATATCAACTGCGTTGAGAGAGAAATGGACGAGAAAGAAGCTGAGTCTAAACAAACTTCGGATAACATTGGATTTTTAACACTTAATAATGTTAAGAAAATGGTCGGAGTTGGTAATATTTTAGAAGATAAACAAAAGAAACAGAATCCTATTACGGTCGCAATTTTGGATAGTGGAATCTACCCACATCAGGATTTAACCAGCCCGAATAACCGGATAGTTGCCTTTAAAGATATGGTAAATGGGTTAGAAGAGCCATATGATGATAACGGTCATGGGACGGCCATTGCTGGAATTATTGGGGGTAACGGCTCACAATCATCAGGTACATATAGTGGTATTGCTCCTTTCGTGCACTTTGTTGCTATTAAAGTTTTAAATTTTGAAGGCAAGGCCTCTAAAAAAGCCTTGCTGGACGGAATAAACTGGGTGATTGAAAATAAGGAGCGATATAATATCAAGATTTTAAATATCTCTATCGGATTGCCGACAGATGGCTATGATGATATCGCAGCATTAGCAGATAAAGCGTATGAGTCAGGAATATTCATTGTTACATCTGTTGGTAATGGAAAAGAAGAGATGTCTCAAACGATGTATTCTCCGGCAATCAGCCCATCAGTTGTCGCTGTAGGAGCTATTCAGGAGTCGGAATATAGGAACGATTCCAACTATAGTGTAGCGAGTTTTTCTAGTTCATGGACATCTCCTGAAGGTGTAGCAAAGCCAGATTTAGTTGCACCTGGTTATCACATCCTCTCGCTTCAAAGCGATATTTACTATAAGGGAGAGGGTGGATATTCAAGTTCACTCCTTTATTCACCATTTTCCGGAACATCTATGTCTGCAGCTGTAGTTTCTGGAGCAGTAGCATTATTGATGACTGAGCATCCGGAAATGTCATTACATGAGATCAGAAAGGAGGTGTTTTTAAATTGCATTAATCTTAAAGAAGGTTACCGTTATCTGCATTTGAAGGGAAGATAAGAAATGTCAAAGAAAGTCTACGTTTGGCTTGTATTAGCAGCAATAATTCTTGTAACAACTGGGTCTGTACTATACTTTTCTAATCATGATAGATCGCTTAAGTACTTTGTCATTGATGAGGGTTTGTATCAGGGAGATAAAAGATACATAAGACAGACCAATAATCTGGCTGCAATTAATCTTGGGAAACAGATAGGTGTCACAGATGAAAAACAACAAGTATACGAAATCACTGGGTTAGACTCTGACAGTTGGATCTGCTCACGCACTGATGGCATCGAGTCCGTATTCCGTGAAACAAAGACTCCCTATCTAATACCAGAGAAATTTAAAGCCAATAAGTTACTTATAAAGGATGAGGGGGCTTTAGGCGGTAAGCAAGTTATCATTTCACAGAAAGATATAATCGAACGTATATTGTCTGATATGAAGGATGAGAATCTTGTAAAAACGCCGGACACCGAACAAATTTCTTCTATAAAACAGGTGAATTTGTATTCTGAGGACTACCCAGGCATATATTTTATATTATATCTGTTACACGATGAATCGAATGGATATTGTTTTCTATTGGAGTCTGGTACTCAAACGACATGGAAGATAGGACATGAATTAATGAAGCAAATTATGTAGCAAATAATGTACAAATGATGTAGTAATATAAAACCAAGGAGGAAATTCAAATGAGTAAATCAAAAGCTCTCATAAAATATTTTTGTACTCTTTCTGTTATTCTAAGCCTCGCAATTGCCCCATATGCTTCTGCAGCCGGAACTAATAATACATCCGTAAAAGGACAAGTGGTTCTAACGGTTAAGTTTACTCCTGAAGAGGCGGATTCATACAAAAATTCCTTAAGAGATGCTAAAAGAATAGGAGCCGAATACATTAAAGGCTTAATTAGTGAATCCAGCGATAGTGACAAGACAGAATACCTTATTTCTATGCTTCAAACTGCTGAGGCTGAGGATACAGATAGTTACTTTATACTACAGCCTGACGGAACATATGATTTAAATATGCCTCATCGAAATGCAGAAGTTGTCGTTGACGGTGTAGAGTACAGTACCGATCAGGATGGATATTATGCAATCCCTATACAGTCTCAAAAACAAGTTAACGTCCAATTGACAAGAGAAAATACCGAGATTACTAGTGTTGATGTAAATCTACAAAGTCAGGATTCACAAAGCACTGATATTAAAATTGTAAAAAGCTTTGAAGAGTTTGCTCAAGGAATTCAACAGATGGGGACAGACATGCAGGCAGAGGCACAAGGGATAACTACTTACTCCCAAATACCTGTCGGCGGATATTTTGGAGCAGGTGTTGGCAGATCCAAGGTTTTCAAAAATAAAAATATTGTTGGCTGCAATAAGCATGACATGAACTTGAATTCAGTTACACAAGTTCAGTTTGCTCTTCAAAACTCCGACTGCTCTGTATCAGTGAAACTTGGTGTAATGGCTATTCAAAATAGCCAACTCTCAATGTATAAAAATAGTATTTATTGTGTTGATGAAGCTATAGGATCTGAGGATAATAGTACTTCTGGAAATATATACTGTAATGGGCAGTCCACCATGCGTAATGGGAATAGTAAAGGCGGCCACATCAGCTGCTCCTGGTTTACTGGGATTGGGCATACAGAAGAAGCACACACGCACAATTAATTTTTTATGTGAGCCTAAAGATCAAGCAATGAGCCAAGGAACTAACACGGCTCATTGCTTTGTTGCACTAGCCATACCTTTTAGGCAAAGGGGACATGAAATGAAAAAAATGCTCATTGCTCTCTCTGTTATTGTAATAGTGATGGGATTCTTTATGATTAAATCTTTATTTTTGACGGATTCTCATTCGGAGCCTTATGAACGTTTTTCGCGAATAACGAATATTGCGCAATCTACTGTTATACTTAAAAGAGGCGAGGTTACTTATTCATTGTTTGGTTCAGAGGTTGGAGAATTGAAAGGCCGACAGATAGGTATTGTGGATGGAGACGAGCGTGACCAGGTTTTTATATTGCAAGGGTATAGCTCAGATGAATGGATTATCGAATATTACGATGTTTTAATGTCAACCTATGATCTCTACAAAGCGGATCATGTAACCGATATTCCTTCCATTCTTGAACAGTACCGTTTGAGGTAGAAGAAGCTTAGGGTGAATTGATACTCGAAACAGGATATACGTACAACCACTAGCCATTATTAATATTCACGCTCAACAATAGTCGCTGAGAAGCGACTTTTTTATATTATTATGTAGTGCACTGTACAGAATAAAGAGACCTAACAATAAATTGATATAATCACTTTGCACTTGAGTATCCTCGCTTTGCTGAAGGGGTGGCGCTTTTCAGCATACGGGATACGCAAGTGTTTTTTAATATTTACCGTGCCCTAAATCCGATTCCATTTGTCAACTACATACTTTGGTGTAGGGCCTTCTAAAAAGCGTACACATACACCTTGGTCCGCAGGGTATCTTTACAAGTTACTGTGCGGACAGGCGTCATGCCGGGAAGGGTAAAGCAGACGCTGATGACTACCGCGCCCGGCAGCAGTTCATGCTTGAACTTGTCCACCAGCTGCTTCATCGCTCCAGGGAACAAATAACAGAGGACGATATCTGCATGACTGTATGAGCTGCTGTAGATATTCCCACGTAGGTAACGAAGCCTTCCGTGGAGCTTATCCTTACCATTCGCTGCTTGCAGCCAACGTGTACTAAACATAGCTAGCAGTTGGGAAGACCATAAGGGGATGGTGGAATTCTCAATACCAATCAGCCTTTTTCCTGAACAATGGCGAATGACATCCAGACCCAGCGTTCCCCAGCCGGAGCCGGCCTCTACAACGTTTACGTATCCGGGAATCCGGTTCACCTCTTGTATAACCGCCTTCCGTACAGGTCTTGATGTGGGCATCGGCGATATTCCATTCTTCCAACTGACAGCCACAATGGACAGCATAGATAAGAAGAACACACTGGAGATCAGCCACGGAATGATGGGGATGATGATCATATTTGTCACTCCTTTTCGATGAATTATCTACCTTGGCTATGACAGTCATAGTGGAGATAAGGTATAATTCAAAGATGATTAGTTAAATGAAGAAAGAGAGGCACGATGATGATAAGAGCAACTGATGACAATGAGTATTATGAACTGTTGAGTCCAACCAGTCTTCCCAAGGCTTCGGGGTTTCTATGGAATGAGAAGATGATGATTCATATGAATTGTCGCGGCTATGCTGTAGCTCAGTTTATGCAGCCGGAACCTGCCAAATATTCGTATGCGCCGAATTTGGAAGCAAAGACATTTATGCAACCGGAACAGCCTTATTATGCGCATCATCCCGGCCGTTTTGTATATGTGAAGGATGAAGAGAATGGGAAAGTGTTCTCTGCCCCCTATGAGCCGGTTCGCACGCTTCCTGATAAATATACCTTCGCTGTAGGCAAAAATAATATAGTCTGGAAGATCGAAAACGATGGTATTGGTATAGAAATGAGTCTGAGTCTGCCTAAAGAGGATGCCATGGAACTATGGCGGGTTAAAGTGACAAATCTTTCGCAAACGAAACGGAAGATAAGTATCTATCCCTATTTTACCATTGGTTATATGTCTTGGATGAATCAATCGGGTGAATATAAGCAAGAGTTACAGGGAATTGTAGCTTCTGCGATTACGCCTTATCAGAAATATCAGGACTACGCTAAGATTAAGCTATTGAAAGACAAGACTTTCCTATTAGCAGATCAAGAACCTTTCGCCTGGGAAGTTAACCAAGAGGCTTTTGAAGGAGAAGGTGGCATTACCTCACCGTCATCGATCCAGAACGAAGTGTTGTCCAAAGGGGAATCCCGTTATGAATCTCCGGTTGCGGTTCTGCAATATAGATTAGAGATGGAGCCAGGTGAAGAGCAGGCCTATCGATTTATATTTGGTCCAGCTAAAGACGAGACAGAGATTGCGCAGATCCGCCAGAGTTTGTTCGTAGATCGAAATGCCAATGGTGAAGATGGTTTTGTCCAAGCTGAACGGGAATATGCAGAATACATAAAGGAAGGCAGAGGATGTATTGAGATCAAGACTCCGGATGCTGACCTGGACAATTTTGTGAACCATTGGCTGCCGCGGCAAATGTATTATCATGGTCAAACCAACCGTCTTACCACCGATCCCCAAACCCGGAACTACCTGCAAGATAATATGGGCATGAGCTATATTAAGCCACAGATGGCTAGAGCAGCATTCCTGACGGCGTTAAGCCAACAAAATGCAAGCGGTGCCATGCCGGATGGTATTATTTTGCATGAGGCGGCGGAGTTGAAATATATTAATCAGGTTCCTCATACGGATCATTGCGTTTGGCTGCCTATTTGTCTTAGTACCTATTTGGATGAGACGAATGACTATAGCATTCTGGATGAAAAAGTTCCGTTTGCGGATGGTGAGGAAGTGGCCTCCGTATTTGAACATATCAATCGGGCGATGGACTGGCTTATGGGCGCGCGCGATGCACGGGGTTTGAACTTTATCGATCAAGGTGACTGGTGTGACCCGATGAATATGGTTGGCTACAAGGGAAAAGGCGTTTCCGGTTGGCTGACGATGGCTTCGGCCTATGCCTTTATCATCTGGGCAGATATTTGTGGGAAAAGTGAACAACTGGAAACCAGCAAGAAGTTTCGCTTGGCCGCGGATGAGACGAATGTGGTCATCAACAAATATTTATGGGATGGCGAATGGTACGCGCGCGGAATAACGGATGACAATGTCGTCTTTGGCATTAGCACCGATAAGGAAGGTCGTATCTTCATTAATCCGCAGGGTTGGGCACTATTGTGTGGTGCGGCCGATCCAGTGAAGCAGAAGAAATTAATGCAGGCGGTTGAGGAGCAATTAGAAACACCTTATGGTGTTGAGAAACTGGCACCAGCCTACACAGCGATGCGGGAGGATGTGGGCCGTGTCACGCAGAAGTTCCCGGGAACGGCTGAAAATGGAGCTGTCTATAATCACGCTGCAGCCTTTTATATCTATGCATTGTACCAAGTGGGCGAGCAGGACGATGCGTATCGTTTACTGCGCAAAATGCTTCCAGGACCAGACGCTGCGGATATTCTCAGACGGGGCCAGTTACCTGTGTTTATCCCCAATTATTATCGTGGTGCTTATAGACAATATCCAAATACAGCCGGACGGTCCAGTCATTTGTTCAACACAGGCACGGTTCCGTGGGTGTACCGCTGTCTGATCGATGGTTTATTTGGATTAAAAGGGAATGAAGCAGGCATCCAGGTCCATCCACAGCTTCCTTCGGAATGGCAAGAGGTTACGGTCAAACGTACCTTCAGAGGTGCTGAACTGCATATCGATATTAAACGGGAATCAGGCGTTGAAAAAACTGAAGTTTATCTCAATGGCAATCTTATTGAGGATGGCATCATCAAGGATTTGACAGCAGGTGCAGAATATAGCGTACTGGTCAAAATTCCGTCCCTGAACGCATAAGAAAGGAAATCAACCACGATGAACTTAATAATCAGGAACCAAGTGGAGGCTGAACTACAGGCCTTTGTTGGGGAGGAAGTCTATATTCACAGCGAGGCGACTTCCTTTGTCTTCGTCCGCAATTTCAAGGTTAAGGTTACCGAAGCCTTTATTGCCGGGGAAGATTCATTTCGGGTAGCTCTGCGGTTCGATGAGTTGGGCTGGCTGCGGATGGAAGCTCTCACGCATTATGAAAAGGATGGTCATGCTCGCCTGTTGTTAGCAGGGTATGACGATAAGGGACGGATGAACGTCGCCCTGCACTTGGGAAAGGAGCCGTTTCCGGAATGAATAAGACCAATAAAGAACCCTCACGGAAGCTGCTGGCCGTGTTTGCCCACCCGGATGATGAGACTTTTATCTGCGGAGGCACACTTGCGAAATATGCCAGCGAAGGGGTCGACATTACGCTGGTGAGCGCGACTCGGGGTGAAATGGGACGCCGCATGGGTAATCCGGTTTACATCAACCGGGAAACGATGCCGGCCATTCGCGAACAGGAATTACGCCGCGCCTGTGATAGCTTGGGCATCCAGCAACTTATTTTTTTCGATATCCGCGATAAAACCGTGGAGTTTGTAGATGAAATCCAATTAACCAACAGGATTGCAGACCTTATCAACGAAGTGAATCCCGATGTTATCCTTACTTTTCATGAGTTGCTCGGCGGACATCCGGATCATTGCGCGATTGGAAAAGCGACGACTGCCGCTGCGGAGATCACTGGACGCAGAGAGTCTTTATATTTCATCAGTTATGGCGATACGATGGAGCACCCGGAAGGATTCGGTTATACTCGGCAGGATGTTGTCAAAGTTGATGTGTTTGCCCATTTGGAAGCCAAACTGGCTGCGTTTCGGGATCACCGTTGCCAGACTGAAATTGATGAGTGGGTATGGCAGAATGATCAGGAAGCGTTGGCGAGATTCGGGAGATATGAGTATTTCTTGAAAGGCAGTGAAGCGGCTAGGGTACAGGAGCAGGAGCAGGAGCAGGATGATTTGTTTGTGGCGACCTGCGTCGCGCAGCACTAGCGAAGTAAATAGATCCATATGAAGAAAGTGTCTGAGGAGAAGGAGAAATCCTTTTTCTTCATACCCTTTCTTTTTTTACTTATTTTACTGACAAATTAGCGAAAATTCATTTTAAAACATTGAAAACACAAAAATAATATCATTTTTATGAATATTTATTCATCCATTAATAGGGAATAAACGACTGATTTATACACTGAGCTAACAAATGAACAAGGCTCAACTTTTTGCTAGTAGATTG
This sequence comes from Paenibacillus monticola, assembly GCF_009664975.1. Taxonomy (GTDB): domain Bacteria; phylum Bacillota; class Bacilli; order Paenibacillales; family Paenibacillaceae; genus Paenibacillus_AQ; species Paenibacillus_AQ monticola. Next base: position 100,244 of record NZ_WJXB01000013.1, on the reverse strand, counting down.
TTCACTTGAGAATCTTGGTTAAGCGATATCATTGTTGGCATGACCGACTTTTATTGAATATTCAAGAGTTAATGCAAGGCAGGAACATCCCCCTAAAATTCTACATCTTCTTACATATATAATCAGATATGAGATTATGAAGGGGCTTCAAACTAAAAGAAATCTACAGCGAAGACGAGAATCCCTCTCACGAATTAACATAGAATTGATTTGAATTTACAGTGCATGAATTGAATGAATTCGGTTTAAACCCTATATTGTTCTAATGAAATCAATACATTCATTAGGAGGAATAAAGAGGTGAAAAGGAGTAACGCACTGACAACCCGTGTGCTGGCAACAGTCGTACTTTTGACGTCGTTGTTCTCTGCAGGTTATGTTCCGGCCCAGCCGGCTAATGCAGAGACTGTGTATACGAACGTTTTTGCTGCGGCTGGCGTAACTGCAACTGCGAATGGTTACGTGTCTGAGACCTATGCCCCATCCCAAGCCATTGACGGTAATATAGCAAGTAGTAAATGGGCCTACGAGGGAAATTCGAATATGCCTACTGAAGAGAACCCCTATTGGTTGAAGATTGATACGGGTGCCGAAGCTACGGTACACCAGTTTGTACTAGCTCATGCGGGTGCGGCGGGAGCGCCAGATAGTAACAATACCCGGGATTTCACCATTGAAACCAGCAATGACGATGTGTCATGGACACCTGTAGTTACTGTTACCAATAATACTTATGGCACAACAACTCATGATCTGGAGGCACCAGTTACAGCGAGATATTTCAAACTTAATATCACGAATCCAGGAGCTGTAGATTCATCGACAGGTTTGTATGCTGCCAATATCTACGAATTTCAGGCTTACGGATACTCAGAGCCTGAGAATACAGATATAGCGGTGCAAGGTCAGGGCTTGCTTGGTGAATATTACACTGGAAATAGTGATTTTGGATTTGGTGACTATAAAGCGACGACGATAGATCCACAGATTAATTTCACTAATCTGGACCCGGTGCTGCAGAGCTGGACGGGTTCACAAGATCATGCCAATGCCCGCTGGACCGGGCAGATTATGGCGCCGCAAACAGATGCGTATACGTTTCATATCATTGGTGACAACGGATTTCGTCTGTGGATCGATGATAAGCTCGTCATTGACCACTGGGTGAACGACTGGGATAAGGAGTTGGCGAGTAACTCTATCTCACTAGAAGGTGGGAAGAAATACAATTTTAAAATTGAATACTTTGAAGATATGGGGGGTTCCAATTTATATCTACGTTGGTCTACACCAAGTATGACTAAGGAAATCGTGCCAAGCACCGCTTTCTACTTGCCGAAGGAGTATACCGGACCCGTAGCCGGCAGTGTTCTCCAAAGGGGATCGAGCATAATGCTTGCAATGGCTTCTCCGTTGAAGGAATTGCCAGCCACTTTGCAGGATCACCTGACCGTTACAGCGGATAATCAGCCCATTCAGGTTCAAAGTGTGGAGTTAGGTGTAGATCCATCTGTCCTTATATTAAATTTGGCAACTCCGATAACGTCGAGTCAGAATGTGCATGTCTCGTATGATGGACAAGCCGGACTGCAATTTGCCAATGAAACAGCTATAGGTAGCTTCAGAATTAATCCGGTTAATGATGTAGCGGATTATTCGCCGATCGCCATTGCGATGTCATTCAATGGAAGTGCGAAAACGAACCGTTCATTTGCCTGGTATACAGCTTATGAGAAGCCGGAAAATGCACCGACCAATATAATAGAAAGCATTGTAGAGGTTGTGCCAGCAGATCAGGAATTCGGTTCCTCAGGGACGATCCGTTTCACAGGAAAGCCGGAAGAAACCAAGGTGTTAAATCTCAACATCACGAGTTCAACCAAAGGATCATTTATCAGCCACAAGGTATTGGTAGATGGCCTGACCCCGGGAACAGCCTACAAGTACCGGGTAGGCAACGAGGGAAACTGGAGTAAGGCAGGTAGCTTTACGACGGAAGCGGATAATGAGAAGAATTATGAATTTCTATATATGACGGATTCGCAAGGCTCCAACACACAGGACTATATAGTCTGGGCCAATACGCTTAAGCAAGGGCTGGAGCATTACCCGAATTCCAAGTTTTTGGTGATGACCGGTGATCAGGTGGATGCCGGTTCCCTGGAATCCCAATGGCTTGATTATTTCGGTAAACCGCAAGATATGCTGATGAATCTGCCTTTGATGGCAGCCGTAGGCAATCACGAGGGACCGTACAATGATAACTATTACTATCATTTTAATTATCCGAATGATTCCATCCAGAATCCGCTACCTCCAGGCAGTGTGTATTCGTATGACTACGGCGATGCCCATATTATGGTTCTGAATACGATGGATATCGGCTGGGATGATCGTCAGAAGGAGTCGTTTAGACAGCAAATTGAATGGCTGAAGAAGGAAGTAGCCAAAACGGATAAGAAGTGGAAGGTTGTGGCTTTCCATAAAGCGATCTATTCACTCGGCAACCATGCGAAGGATAGCGACATTCTGGAGATGAGACAAACACTTTACCCTGTTTTTGATGAACTGGGGATCGATGTGGTGCTGCAGGGGCATGACCATACCTTCATGAGATCTTTTCAGATGTATAACAATAAGCCGGTTGCGGATGTCAAAACAGATGAGAGTGGCAATGCGCTCAATCCTGCTGGAACGCTGTATATGATAAACAATTCAGCGGGTACCAAGTATTATGATCTACAAGAAAATGTAGATAGGTATTATGCGGCGGTATATGAGCAGCCGAAAGTTCCGATCTACTCGGGCATCCGGATGACGGAAAACAGCTTCACCATTGATTCTTATAAATCGGGTCAGGCTACACCATTTGATACCTATTCCATTGTCAGAAATGACGATAAGCCGCAGCCTGTTGAGCAATTGGTGGCAAACAAGGCCACTGATGGCAAGACAGTTCTATCCTGGAACAAACCGCAGGATATTAGCACAGAGGATGGGGTCAGAGGGTTTAGAATTTATGAGGTCAACGGGAAAATGGGCGCGAACTGGAGCGTATATGTTCCGGCAGCAGAGGGTCAGGAGAACTATCAATATCATGTGGAGACGACCGTTGCTGAGAATTACGAGTTTGCCGTCAAAGCCGTCGACAAGCGGGATAATTCGGCTGCCAGTATCGTAGGTACTATACCGGTGGCCCCGACTGGACCGGTAGTGGACGATGGACATAACATATTCGGTTGGACGAATGTCCCTGGATATTCCAAGTTATCCGATTACGAATATAGTGTAGACGGTGGAGAGAAGTGGCTGCCTGTAACTAAGAATCCACAGCCGCTTGAAGATTACGACTATCCAGTGGGCTCAGTAATGGTGCGCGTTACAGCAGATGAAGCTTCAGGAATAGCCGCCGGCTTACCGCTTGTTTCGGATAAGCCTTTCACCGTAAACAATATTAACAGCGCTTATTCACTTACAGGCCAAATAAAGAGAACTAATCAAATACAGGTCGATGTTACGGTAGAACAATTGGCCGAATATAGTGGTGTTGCTTATGTGGTGTTTGAACTGTTAAAGGGAGATACTCCCATTCTCATGAATGCAGTTCCTCTTAAGCAAGGTAAATTAACAATCTCTCAATATTTCAACGAAACAGAAACGGATTACAAGGTTAAAGTATTTGTACTTAATCAATTTAATAATGATCTTATTACACCAGTCCAACTGGCAAAACCCATCCTACTCCAATAACGGAAAGAAAGAGAGGACTGAATAAGGTGAAAAAATATGTAGCAGCCATTCTGGCGTTATTGTTCGTGCTCTCACCAATTTCCGGCTACGCAGCAGCTTCCTTCACACTCAATTTGAGTGCGAAGGAAGTCCTTCGCGGCGATGTAATCCAGATTTCCGGGACGGTTGCGAGCGATGCCGACGATGTTGTAATCAAGATTGTAAGGCCCAATAAGACACTTCTTTATATTGATGCTCTAGCTCCATCCAATGGCAGTTATTCTACAAAGATAGCGATTTCGAAAGATGCAGATCTTTCTCCGTTTGGTGTTTATAAGGTGGTTGCTGGCAACGGAACCTTAACAGAAACAGAAACGTTCACAGTGGTCGATCCGAATGGAAATGTACCGGTAGATCCACCGGCAACACCAACACCAACACCAACACCGCCGGATACTGGCTCGAACGATGGAATCGTAACTGCTCCTGCGAGCGCAGCAATTCCTTCTGATGCAGGTAAAGCTGTCGACTCTATCCTTCAGCCAGAATTGGCCAAGGATGGACGTTACCTCATTGGCAGTGAAACAATGGCCAAAGCCATACTGGAAGCAAGCACTTCAGTAACCATCGAGCTGCCTGCAGCGGCCAGTGACTCTGGCAGTGCACTGGAGTTTCCAACGAAATCATTAGTAGATCTTAAGGATAAGAATTTGGAATTAATCATTACATCTGGAAATCGAACAGTTCGTTTCCCGGCAGGCTCCATCTCTGCAACGGACGAACTGCAATCCCGGATTCGCCTTGTTCTAAACACAGCCTGGACGGATGAAGCGAAGAGTGTAGTTCAACAATCACTTCAAGCGAACTCTGATTATACCTCAACAGGCGTTATCCTCTCTGTTGTGATCCAGGTTATCTCTGGTGACAAGACCCTAGATATTCATAACTTGGTCAAGCCCGCTATAGTAACTATGAAGTTGACGGAGGAGCAGGCGAAATTACTCTCTGCTGATCTTGCCGGTGTCTATTATGCGGATGGTAATAAAGTTGAGTATGTAGGAGGCACCCTTAACAGCGGTACTTTTACTTTCACGGCTGAGCACTTTTCCTATTATACGATTCTTGAGTTTAACAAGACCTTTATAGATTTGGCAGGACATTGGGCAGAAGAATCTGTGAAGTCTCTGGCAGCCAAACATATTGTGAGCGGTGTGGATGAACAGCATTATGAGCCAAATCGGAGTATAACCCGCGCCGAGTTCACCACCATGCTTATGCGGACGATCGGCTGGACAGGCAAGGTTTCAACTGAAGCCGCAGTAAATCCATTCTCGGATGTGGCGGCTAATCAGTACTATACCGAACAGGTAGCAGAAGCCGCATCGCTAAACATTGTTTCGGGATATGATGGTGCATTCAGACCGGCTGATAAGATTACGCGTGAAGAAGCTGTGGTAGCGCTTGTTCGTGCAGTACAATACTTTAACCTTACGGAGTCGGGTCAAGGCGAGCCTTCTTTTTCGGATGGGAAAGAGATCGCTACCTGGGCCACAGCATCTGTAAATAAAGCCTGGTCGCAGGGGTTGATTCAGGGAGACGGCACTCATTTCAATCCGCAGAAAATGCTAACCCGGGCTGAAGTTGCGGCCATGATCAATCGGCTGTTGCCAAACGTTTCATTATAAAACAAAAGAAGGAGGACCCAATCGTAATGAGGAAACAGCTTATTTCTATAGTGATGACAGTAATCTTCCTATATAGCAGCATGTTGAATCCGTTAGCTTTGGATACCATTTCGGCGGCTTCTGACTCCTCTATACAGGATGTGGCAACTCGAAATGTGGCTTTGAATGCGAGTGCAACAGCTTCGGGGCAGACGAACAATAACGAAGCTGCAAACTTCGCTGTTGATGGCAAGAACGATACGAAGTGGAGCGACAATACCAGTGCTAAGAAGAAGTGGTTAGTGCTGGATTTAGGTCAAGTTTTTAATATTAACGAATGGGTTATGAAGAATGCTGCAATCGGCGAATCCGGCAATAGCCCATTCTGGAATACCAAGGATTTCCGTCTGCAGAAGAGTGTTGATGGCGAAACCTGGGTAGATGTCGATGTGGTAACGAACAATGTGCAGACGATCGTTGACCGGCATATACCGGTGTTCTCTACCCAGTACATCAGGTTATATATCGATAAGGCGGCATACGACAGTAATACGGCTCGCTTGTATGAACTGGAAGTGTACGGGGTGGAATCTACGCAGACTCCCGCGTATCCAGCAACTAATCTTCAGCCTGTGGATTATGTGGACCCGTTCATTAACACGCTAGGCGATAACGGACAGACGAATCCGGGTCCAACCACTCCATTCGGTTTGGTTTCACTTGGCCCGGATAGTGATGGAGGAGCCTTTAGTGGATACTACTACCAAGATAAGTATTTAAAAGGATTCTCGCATCTGCGTTTTAGCGGTGTCGGCTGCAGCGGCGCAGGCGGCAACATCCTGATGATGCCGGAAACCAGCTCCTTTACGAAGAATAGCAGTGAGTATAAGCAAAAGTACGACAAAAGTACCGAACAAGCCTCTCCAGGTTATTATGGCGTGAAGCTCGCATCTGGCATTGGGGTTGAACTTACTTCATCAGCCAATGTTGGCTTTCATCGCTACACCTTCCCTGAGTCGGATACCGGCTCTGTGCTGATTGATCTGTCCAACTCTTACGCGGGCATGGTAGATGCCAACCTGAAAGTGGAGAGCAATAATGAAATTACAGGCATGATCCAATCGAAAAATGTATGCGGAAATGGTTATTACACCATGTATTATTCCATTCAATTCGATCATGACTTTGACTCCTATTCCTCTTGGCAGGGCGATGCGGTAGGAACGGAAGCAAGCCGCACTGGCTCTAACAGCGGAGTGTGGGTAAACTTCAATACGAAAGACAATAAAGTGATTCAAGCCAAGGTTGGTCTCTCCACGATTAGTGTGGATCAGGCCAAAATCGAACGTAATAACGATATTAAAGGCTGGGATTTCGATGCGCAGCACAGTAAGTCGAGAGACACTTGGAGTCAGCTGCTGAACAAGGTTGAGATTACGGATGCTGATGAAGAGAACAAGACCGTTTTTTATACACAGCTGTATCATTCTTTCCTTCATCCAAATAATGTTACCAGCTCCAATGGTACGTTTAAGGCAGGAAGAGATGAGACTACGATTCGCCAGGCTGCAGAGCTCGGTGATGACTTTGAGTATTACAATGGCTGGACAACCTGGGATGATTTCCGTAAATATTCCTTGTTCTCGCTGCTGGAGCCGCAGAAATATGAGAATATGGTGAAGTCATTGGTAGACTTGTACGATACCAGAGGGTCGTATACGCAGTGGGGGGCAGGTTACTGGCCGAGTCCGACTGTAAGAAATGAGTTTAACGGGGCAGTAATCCTCGATGCCTATGCGAAAGGGTTTACTGATTTCGATGTGTATGCAGCACTTAAAGGAATGGCTGTGGATGCAGACAATTTCTCGATAAGTGAGACAGATATTTCTGGAAAGCTGGAAAAAGCAGACAGTGCTTATTTTCCAATGAAGCTTGCCGAAATGATCGGAGATAAAGAAACGTATGAGAAATACAAGGATCTTACCTTGTCCTATAAAGATCTGTGGAATCCGGATCAAGTGGATGAGAACGGCGACAAACGTGGTTTCTTTACGCCCAATGCAACTACAGTAGCCAAGGGAGATGTTACAGCGGTAGACAAGTATGCCTATCAGGGGAACCTGTGGACGTATCGCTGGTCAGTGCCTCAGGATGTTTACGGACTGGCGGAATTGATGGGCGGCCCAAGAGAAATGGCGAAAGAGCTGCAGCATTTCTTCGCTATTGACGAATATATGGCGATCAATGAACCGGATTTGAATGCACCTTATCTATTTGATTATCTGGGCTTTCCTTATTTGACCCAGTATTATGCACGAGAGTATACGACTGAAGTAGTAACGCAGAAATACCATAACCATGGGCCTTATGCCTATCCGATGGAATCCCGCATATACCGTGATGATCCGGAAGGATATCTGCAATCCATGGATGACGACGCTGGCGGAATGTCCTCCTGGTTTGTTTACAGTGCCATGGGCTTGTTCCCCGGGAACCCGGGAAGTCCGTATTACGTAATCGGGTCCCCTATTTTCTCAGAGATGAAGCTGCATTTGGACAACGGCAAGACCTTTACAATCAAGGCTGATCATGTGTCCAGTGACAATCGTTTTATTCAATCGGCGAAGCTGAATGGTAAGGACTTCAATCAAGCCTGGATCAATTATGATGATATTATGGCAGGCGGTACTTTGGAATTCGATATGGATGCAGTGCCAAATACCAGTTGGGGTGCAGCTCCAAGCGCAGCACCGCCAACAAAGGATTATACAGCAGATATCGATAACACATTGTCACGCCAGCAATTAATTGCTGAACAATCGAACTGGAAATATCTAGACAAGGGCGTGTATGCAGGCAATGGCTGGACAACTTCGGAATATGATGACAGCACTTGGGCTTCCGGACCGGCAATGCTGGGGTATGACAATCTTGGCAAGGTGAAGACAAAAGTCAGCTATGGACCAGATGGAAGTAAAAAGTACCCAACCACCTATTTCAGGAAAACGTTCGAAGTAGCTGATGTGGAGGGTATTCTCGAACTGGATGCTAATCTGATTCGTGATGACGGTGCCGTAGTGTACTTGAACGGCCATGAGATTATCCGTAGCAACATGGCGTCTGGTGAAGTGAAATACGACACCTATGCGAATGCAACCGTAAATGATGAGCGGGATCGGAATGGATATATAATTGATCCGGCCTATCTGGTCAAAGGTACTAATGTCTTGTCCGCAGAGGTTCATCAGGCGAATGCAAACAGCTCGGATATCGCCTTCGATTTCAGCCTCGAACTGGTGAAGCAAATGACTGAACCAGCTGCTCCTACTGAACCGATTGTGAATGATAAAGCCAATACCTTCGGCTGGACGACGGTGCAGGGCTTCGATCAAGCAGCCGATTATGAATACAGCACAGATGGAGGTCTGAACTGGAAGCCAGCAACCGTGAATCCGCAGACCGTGGGTCCGCTGGATTACGAGACAGGAAAAGTACAGGTGAGAGTCAAGGCCAATAAGAGCGAGAACACTTTGACTGGTCAAGTGTTAGTGTCGAATGCTGCCTATACTTCGGATATACAATGGGATGTTTATGATCTCAAGGCTGAGGTTGACCGGACCAGCAACATGGTAGTGGATGTCACTGGCACCTTGAAAGGCGACTATGTCGATTCGGCAGTTGCGGTCTTCCAATTGATGGATGGCAATAAACAGGCCGTGATGTCCAGTGCTGTATCCGTAGAAACGGGCAGTTTCGAGCTTCCACAGATCTTTAACGTGAATGCGGAAAAATATCAGGTGAATATCTACCTGGTAGATGCTTATAACGGCAACATTTACGATTCATTATGGCTGGCGGAACCGATTGAATTGCAGCCGGAGCCAGTATTGGCTCCAACGCCGAAGCCACCGGTTGAAGAACCACAACCCGATCCGGAGCAGCTACCGGAGCCGCTGCCGTTGCCGGTAGAAAAACCGGATGCGCCTGGTGGTGAGGAGCCTGTGGATGACGGACTGACGCTTCAGTTTGAGAACCGAAGCGAGTGGTCATTGGCTAACAATACGTTTAATAATAATCCGTTAGGCATCGAACCAAACAATGGCGGAACAGTTGTCAAGAACACGTTTGATGGCGCATGGATTGCCTTTACTAATTATGATTTCGGCACCACCGGTGCAAACCGCATTACGGTTGAATATGATGCGCCTACGAATAAAGTACCGGCAGGCAGCACGCTCGAAGTCAGATTGGGAAGTATCACTGGTGAACTTGTCGGTACGGTCAAACTGTCGAATACGGGCAGCACTTGGGGGACGTATATCACAACAGAAGCCCAATTGAATAGAACCGTAACCGGTATGCAAAATCTGTATGTGGTCATGAAGGGCAGCACGACCAGCACGCTTCCTTACATCGGCAACTTCGACCGTCTTACATTCGGATACCAAAAGATTAGAAATGACTTTGCGGCTTTGGAACTGGAAGCCTACGATGAGTGGTCAACCGATCTAAATACGTACAACGGCAATACTCCGCTGAAAACAGAAGCCGGAAAGAGTGGTAAGCAGGTTGCGAATACATTCAACGGAGCTTGGCTTGCCTACAAAGGAATGGACTTCGGCAGCGAAGGCGTCAATCGTTTGTCGATGGAGTACGCAGGCAATAGCGGAAACTGTGCTGCAGATTCGGCTGTTGAAGTTCGGCTCGGCAGTGTAGACGGTAAGTTAGTCGGCAAGATCGCCACACCACCAACAGCTAGTGGCTGGGGCACCTACAAAACGGCCATCGGTGACTTGACTGAGAAACTTACCGGTATTCAGGATGTGTATCTCGTATTAACTGGCACTACCAGCTCCACTTTCAAATACATCGGCAACTTCGATAACGCCGGCTTCTCTTTACAAGCAGAGGTGCCGGATGCACCTACTGAGTTGCCTGTGCAAGACAAACTGACTCTTGAATTTGAGAACAAGAGCGAGTGGTCGGCAGCTAAGAACACGTTCAATAACAATCCGTTAAATACCGAAGCAAATAACGGGGGGACGGTTGTTAAGAACACGTTTGATGGCGCATGGCTGTCCTACAAAGATGTCGATTTCGGCACACAAGGCAAAAATCATATTGAAATGGTATACGACGCACCTTCGGGAAAAGCACCAGCAAATATTGTAGCCGAAGTTAGATTGGGTGGTATTGCTGGTGAGCTTGTAGGTACGGTCAACCTGCTAAATACGGGCAGTACTTGGGGGACCTACAAGTCAGCTACAGCGCACTTAACTACAACGGTAACTGGCTTGCAGGATCTGTATATTGTTGTGAAAGGCAGTACGGATAGCACCCGTCTGTACGTCGGCAACCTTGACAGCTTTACGTTGGGATACCAGGCGGTCAGAAGTGACTTTGCCAAGCTGGAACTGGAAACCAAAGATGATTGGTCGAAGGCTCTAAATACGTACAATAACAATACACCGCTCAAAACGGAAGCTGGAAAAAGCGGATTACAGGTGGCGAATACATTCAACGGAGCATGGCTTGCTTTCAAGCGAATGGACTTCGGCAGCCTTGGTGTAAATCAATTGTCCATCGAATATGCAAGCAACAGCGGGAACTGCGCCGCCGATGCGGCAGTTGAAGTTCGGCTGGGTGGAATAGACGGTACCTTGATCGGCAAGATCGCCACACCTCCGACTGCAAGTGGATGGAGTACTTATAATACAGTAACCGGCAACTTGACCGAGACACTTACTGGCATCCAAGATGTCTATCTCGTGTTTACCGGAACTACCAGTCCGGCATATAAATACCTCGGTAACTATGATAATGCCAGCTTCTCATTAAGCGCGTTGGTGCCGGAACCGGATGTGACTGTGGAGCTGGAGAACAAAACCGAGTGGACATTGGCTGTTAATACGTTTAATAACAACCCTTTAGCCACCGAAACTAACAACGGGACGGGAATAGTAGTCAAGAACACCTTTACTGGAATGTGGATTACCTACAAAGATGTTGATTTCGGAACTCAAGGTAAAAATTACGTTGAGTTTGTATATGATGCACCTTCCCAAAAAGCACCTGCAAACGTCGTAGCAGAAATCAGATTGAACAATAAAGATGGGGATCTCATCAGCACGGTTAACCTGCCGAATACGGGCAGTGGCTGGGGAACCTACAAAACCGCCGCCGCATCTCTTGGTCAATTGTTGACCGGCAAACAAACCATTTGTGTCGTATTTAAGGGTTCTACTACAGCAAGCCTTATGTATGTAGGAAACCTTGATAAGATGAAATTTTCCAAGGTGGAATAAGCAGTATGTAGATGTAAAAGTTGCAAAAAGTCAGTCTCTAGATTATTGGAGACTGACTTTTTTTGTTTTTGATCCATAGCAGCGTGCTTCAGTAAGTTATAGCAAAGGGATCTGCTTGAGTTATGTATGCAGCCTTTGTGTTATTTAATATAACATAAAGGCTATGAATTGATGCTAATTAATGAATGGATATACTGATACTTGCTTTAATTCCAAATATATTAACTTATTTTCAAATAATGAAGTTAGAAAAAGAGTGAATTAATATATTGACGTAATATAAATTCACATGTAGTATAAACCATAATTTAGAAGATTAAGTTGCCCATAGGATATATATGTTGTTGACCTTAATTGACCAATGGTCTATTTAAGGCATTATTGCTTTATTAATTTAATGTAGCGCATAATGTGAGACTACATTCCATAAATTGGAATATAGTCATCCAATTCTAGTGCTGGATCGACAACATCCAGATAGGCTGAGTTTTCCGAGAAGCACTAAATAGATTGAGAGAAATTGTTGGGATTCATCGACTACCCGTATCTAAACTAAGGAGGAGTATATCGAATGATTAAGAAGAGGAATTGGTGGTCTGTTTTACTTATCGTATCGCTTCTAGGGATTTTGTTCACAGGTTGCAGTACTAATAATACTGCCAATAATGCACCGGCAGAGAGCACCGCCCCTACTGAGAGCGCAGTGCCAGAAGCCACCGAAGCGGTCGCTGACGGACCTGTTGACGGCGGAACTCTGGTAATGAGCACATTCTCCGATGTCGTGAATATTAACCCGCTCCTAGTTAATGATACCGCTTCAGGCGATATAGCCCAATTCGTATTCGCCAGCCTGTTTGATCTAGATCGTGAAGGCAATGTAACGGCTCAGCCTTGGTCTCTGGCGGCAGAACTTCCAGTGATCTCAACGGATGGCTTGACTTACACTGTGAAATTGAAAGAAACGATTAAATGGAGTGATGGACAGCCAATCACTGCGGATGATGTAGTGTATACAGTCGAGACCGCTAAGAATCCGGAAACCGGATCACCGCTAACCAGCGCATTCGATAAGGTAAAGACGGTTGAGAAAATTGATGACCGGACAGTGAAATTTACAATGACCCAAGTATATGCACCCTTCTTATATGCACTATGTCAGGCGATCGTACCAGCGCATGTTCTGAAGGATGTGAAGCCGACTGAACTTCAAACCAATGCCTTTGGTACCGACCCGGCCAAAACAGTTACAAGCGGACCGTGGAAATGGACCTCATGGAAACAAGGAGACAGCCACACGCTCGATGCTGATCCTAATTACTGGGGCGAAGTTAAACCTCACATCTCTCAACTGGTGTACAAAATCTACGCAGACCAGAATACCGAGGTTCAGGCTCTTCTGAAGGGCGACACGGACCAAACCAGTGCCATCCCAGTTACACAGGTCGAAGCGGTCAAAGCTAACGATACTATAAGTGTAATTCAAAAGCCGGGCGCTCAATATGAATATGTGATGTTCAACTTTGATTCCAGTAACTTTAAAGACGATTACGGATTGTTTGATGGACAGAAGACTAGACAGGCCATCGCCCACGCATTGAACCGTCAAGGGATGGTCGACAACATTCTTAAAGGTGTTGGCGCTCTGATGAACGCACCGTTCCTGCCTGATACATGGGCTGATCCGGGTGATGCCGCTGTTAATTATGATTACAACCCGGAAACAGCGAAGCAACTCCTGGCGGATGACGGATGGGTTGCCGGTAGTGACGGCATTCTCGCTAAAGACGGACATCGTTTCTCTTTTGAACTGCAGTACAATGCAGGCAACAGCCGCCGTGAGCAAGTAGCCGCTGTTATTCAACAGAACCTGAAGGAAGTAGGGATAGAAGTAACGCCTAAAGCTATTGACTTTGCGGCCTGGATTGACCAGAATGTCACGCCTGGTAAATTCCAAGCACTGCTTCTGGCATGGTCCCTGAATAACCCTGATCCGGATGGTGAGAGCATATTCTCCTCCAAGTACTTCCCGCCTGCTGGCCAGAACAGCGGCTGGTATAAGAATGAGAAGCTGGATCAGCTGTGGGTTGATGGATACTCTACGGTAGATCAAGCCAAGCGCAAAGAGATTTACAAAGAAGTAGGTAAAGAGATTTCCACCGATCTGCCTTACGTATTCCTGTATCAATATGGTCAAGCGATTGGCACCGGGCCTAGAGTTCATTGGGCTGAGGAAGATGCCCCAGAACCATCGCTTGGCTATGGACAATACTTCCATGCTATTAAATGGTGGGTAACCGACTAAACAAACGGACACAGGAAATGGAATTCCGGGAGAGGAAAGAGAAATTCTCTTTCCTCTTCTCCTTTTGTATGAAGGGAGTATGAATTCCGGATTCCATGCCTTTACCATCTATAGGAGGACAGTTGATGACAGAATATCTGATCCGTCGCGTATTGCAATCGGTATTGGTAATCTTTCTTATTACCGTACTTACCTTTCTCTTGATCCATGCTGCCCCGGGAGGGCCAACTCAAGTCATGCTATCCCCGGGCCTATCCCCAGAAATCTTTAAGCAGCAAGCTAAGAACCTTGGACTCGATCAACCGATACCTGTACAGTATGTCCGCTGGATAGGCGACATGGTGCAGGGAGATCTGGGCTATACTTTTAAGAATCATCTTGCGGTGTCGGGCCTGTTGTGGCCCCGGATCGGCAACACCTTCATACTCATGGGAGCAGCTTGGTTGGTGTCTCTGCTGATCGCAATTCCTTGGGGGATCTATAACAGTACCAAGGTATATGGATTATCTGACCAGACGGCATCCTTTATCTCTTATCTCGGGTTTGCACTGCCGACGTTCTGGTTCGGGATTTTGCTCCAGCAGTGGTTTTCTTTAAAGCTGAATTGGTTTCCCTTGTCAGACATGTATTCAAGAGGGCACGAGGGAGATATAGGTGATTTGTTCATGCACCTTGTACTGCCGGTAACGGTCCTGTCACTCGGTTTTCTTGCGTCTTACATGAAATATGCGAGGGCAAGTATGCTGGAGGTATTGGATCAGGATTATATCCGAACCGCACGGGCCAAAGGCGTCAAAGAACGCAAGGTTGTTTTCCATCATGCGCTGCGCAATGCACTGATTCCAATTATTACGATTCTAGGACTTGATCTTCCTATATTGGTAGCAGGAGCCGCGTTGACGGAGAATGTATTCAATTGGCCGGGTATGGGCCGCTGGTTTGTGGAGATGGCGTCTGCGCGTGAATACTCGGTGCTGATGGCAGTTACTATTGTAACGGCGGTTATGGTTGTAATCGGTAACCTACTGGCTGACATTCTATATGCCGTAGTAGATCCTCGAGTGAAGCTCGGGAAGCAAGGGGGAGGAACAGCATGAGTGCAGACAAGTCACAGCTCCATACTTCCCATGCAACTGAACCGCTTGGACTATCGAATACTATTCCAATGCCTTCTCTTGATCCGCAGACACCGATAACTGACTCCAAGCGACCTCCAGGTCCTTGGCAGATCCTGTGGAAGAAATTTTCGCACAATCCGTATGCGATGATCGGGCTGGTGGTTTTGCTCTTTTTCGTAGTTGTTGGATTGCTGGCGCCTTTTATTACAAAATACGACCCTGCCGCGATTGACCTGATGTTCGCCAACCTGCAGCCTGGAGCTGGGGGGCATCTCTTGGGAACAGACGAGCTTGGCCGCGACATCCTGAGCAGATTGCTATTCAGTACCCGAATCTCGCTGCTTATCGGATTCTCCGTAGCCCTTTCTTCAGTAGCCATCGGAACGGTTATCGGCGCTGTTTCGGGTTATTTCGGTGGATGGGCAGATACGATTTCCATGCGCATAGTTGACGTTATGAACTCCGTACCTACCTTGTTTCTTAATATTCTGGTACTGGCGATTTTTGGTTCCCAGATTAAGTATATGATTCTAATCTTGGCCCTGACGAGTTGGATGAGTATTGCCCGTCTGGTTCGGGGAACCTTTCTGCAGTTGCGGGAAATGCAGTATGTAGAGGCTGCTAGGGCGATTGGGGTATCCAGCTGGGGTATTATATTCCGTCATTTACTCCGTAATGCGAGTTTTCCGATTATCGTAAATGCGACCCTGATGGTTGGTGGAGCAATCTTAAGTGAATCTGCACTGTCCTATCTTGGTCTAGGCATCCAGGCACCGGCCACAAGTTGGGGGCTCATGCTCAGTAATGCTCAGGAATTCATGCTGGTCGATCCGAAGCAGGCCTTATATCCAGGCTTATGCATCCTGCTGGTTGTGCTGGCTGTTAACTTTATCGGTGATGGAATACGGGATGCTCTTGATCCCAGACAGCAAGCAACCAAATCCCGGAGGAGGCTGGACCAATGGCGGAAAAACTACTCGAAGTCCGAAAACTGACCGCGGGTTTTGTAACAGAGAAGGGGTTGGTCAGAGCGACGGATCAAATCTCCATTTCGGTTGACAAAGGTCAGACCGTTTGTCTTGTTGGTGAGTCAGGAAGCGGAAAAAGTGTGACCTCACTCGCAATAATGCGTTTGATTGATTATGCGGGCGGAATGATTCTCGAAGGGAATATTAATTTCCACGGTCAGGATCTTGCCACTAAAAAACAAGAAGAGATGCGGCACATCCGCGGCAACCAGATCGCTATGATTTTTCAGGATCCCATGACTTCGCTCAATCCGGTATTTACGATAGGGGAACAAATTGCCGAGAGTCTGCAACTGCATCAGAACAAGAGTGGCAAGGAAGCCATGAAAATAGCTATAGAGCTGCTCAAGTTGGTTGGTATCCCTGCACCGGAGATTCGTGCCAAGCAGTATCCACATGAGTTATCCGGCGGGATGTGCCAGCGTGTCGTAATCGCCATTGCCCTCGCCTGCAATCCCGAGCTGTTGATTGCCGATGAACCTACGACGGCCCTTGATGTTACCGTACAGGCACAGATTCTGGATCTCCTGCGAAAGCTTCAGGCGGAGCTCGGCATGTCCATTCTGCTGATTACGCATGATATGGGCGTGGCTGCGGAAATGGCGGACCGTATCGCTGTGATGTATGCCGGAGCTATCGTGGAAGAAGGAACTGTCGAGGAGATATTCAACCATCCAAGTCATCCTTATACAAATGGACTGATGTTGTCCATTCCAGGTTTTGAAGGGGGACGGGGAGGCGAGCTGTATACCATTCGGGGAACGATTCCGCCGATCGGCCAGCTACCTGCGGGCTGTCGCTTCCATCCGCGCTGCCCTCAGGCTATGGAGGTCTGCAGACAGCAGGAGCCGCCTAATTTTATGGTATCTGACGATCACCGTACCGCCTGCTGGCTGTTCAAAGACCACCCGGCCGAAGCTGACGATAGAGACGAGGTGAGACGCGCATGATTAATGAAGCGGCCAGCAAACTGGCTATTGAAGACGCTGCTTCCGCCGAGGTACTGGTAGAAGTGAAGAATATTAAGAAGTACTTCCCGATTACTAAAGGTTTGCTTAATCGAACTGTCGGTCAGGTGAAGGCTGTTGATGGTGTTACGTTGTCTATTCGAAAAGGAGAGACCTTTGGTCTAGTCGGCGAATCTGGCTGCGGCAAATCTACATTTGGAAGGGTACTGCTTCGGTTACAGAGCGCAACCGAAGGAGAGGTGCTGTTCAAGGGACGAGATATTCATTCTCTGGGCAATCAGGAGATGCGGAAACTGCGCGAAGAGATGCAGATTATTTTCCAGGACCCTTTCGGTTCGCTGAACCCGCGTTTTCTCGTCAAAGATATTATTGGAGAGCCGTTGCGTATTCACCGAAGCATGTCTGCAAGGGAAATTGATGCCAAAGTTGTGGAGCTCATGGAGCTGGTTGGACTCGATGCTAACCGGAGAAATCGTTATCCACATGAATTCTCGGGTGGACAGCGCCAGCGGATCGGCATTGCCCGAGCGATCGCCTTGAATCCACAATTCATCGTAGCCGATGAAGCGGTATCAGCACTCGACGTATCTGTCCAGTCTCAGGTGATCAACCTGCTCATGAAGCTGCAGAAGGAGCTTGGACTGACGTTTCTCTTCATTGCGCATGGTTTGAACGTCGTTCGGCATATTTCGGACCGCGTGGGGGTCATGTATTTGGGCAAACTGGTTGAGGTCGCAGAGACCGAGGCGTTATTCGCAGCTCCACTACATCCTTATACAGCAGCCTTGCTCTCGGCTATTCCCAAACCGACGCCAAGACGCATACAGGATCGAATTGTACTGCAGGGTGATGTACCTTCACCGGCTAATCCCCCATCCGGCTGCCGCTTCCACACCCGTTGTCCGATTGCAGAGGAGAAGTGCCGCCAGCAAGAGCCTTTGCTTGAGGAAGCAGCGCCCGGCCGCAGGGTGGCTTGCCATTTTCCACTTCTCTCTACGTAGTGTTGTCTTCAACCCGAGTCCTCTTGCTGTCACAGCAAGAGGGCTTGGGTTTTTTTAGCCTATACCACATTTACATACTTAAGGCAATACGCAAAAGGATACATAAAAGTAGTCTTAGGTAGAATTCACATTTATTACTAAGAACGTTATCTTATATATTAAGTAATGTTCTTAATCAAGAACTTAGGAAGTCCACATTGGGGCCTTTTCGAAGAAGCTGCCACAGGCAGCTTTGCATATAAGGTGGGGGTCTGAAATGAGCGCAATCGCCGGTGTCTTTCATTTACAGCAGCATATCCTTGATCCCGAGCAGGGGCTGCAGCTTATGCAGGAGTTGAAGCGTTATCCGGCCGATGAGACGAGTGTCTGGCAGAAGAAAGGCATCTTCTTCGGCTGCCATGCCCAGTGGATCACACCACAGTCTCTGAACGAGTCATTGCCCTTCTATGATGCCGAACGGGGGTTGGCCATTACGGCCGATGCTATCATCGATAACCGGGGTGAGTTGTTTCAGCAGCTTCAGGTACCTTATGAAGATAGGGAATCCATACCGGACAGTTTGCTTATCCTGCTGGCCTATGAGAAATGGGGAGATCAGACACCGGTTCATTTGGTAGGTGACTTTGCCTTTATGATCTGGGATGAAAGAAAAGGTACTCTCTTCGGAGCCAGAGATTTCTCCGGCAGCCGGACACTCTACTTTCACCGATCCGCTGGATTGTTCTCGTTCTGTACGGTCATTCATCCGTTACTGACCCTGCAGGGTGTAAGCAAACAGCTTAATGAACAGTGGGCATCCGAGTTTCTGGCGATCGAAGGTCGAATGGATACCCTGAATTGCTTCTCGAGCGCTTATCAATCGATCGAACAGCTTCCTCCTGGGCATTGGGTTTCTATCACCAATGAGAAGATTGTTTTCTCCCAATATTACACACTGCATACGCCAAAACTTCGTCTAAGTTCTAACGGTGAATACGAGGAAGCTTTCCGTGAAGTTGTTGGGCAAGCCGTGCGAGATAGGCTTCGTACTCACCTTGCAGTTGGTGCCAATTTAAGCGGTGGACTGGACTCTGGTTCGGTCGTCAGCTTCGCTGCCGAAGAGCTTCACCGTCGCAGGCAACCATTACATACTTTCAGTTCCTATCCAGTAGACACTTTCACCGATTTCAATCTATCCAATCGAGTGGCCGACGAACGACCCTTTATCCAAGAGACCATCGATCATGTGGGGAATATTGAGCCGAACTTTCTGAACTTTCCCGAGCTAAGCCCTTATTCCGAGATTGATGAATGGTTGGATATCATGGAGATGCCTTACAAATTCATTGAGAACTCCTATTGGCTTAAAGGGATCTTCGAGCAGGCGCAAATGAAGGGGATCGGTGTTCTGCTTAGCGGACAAAGAGGTAATTGGAGCATTTCCTGGGGTACCGCGCTAGATTATCAAGCCAAGCTGATTCGTGAGCTACATTGGCCCTCCTTTTATCAGGAGTACAGGCAATATAATCAGTCCATGAATGCGGACAGAAAAAAGGTGCTGCAAATTGTCAGTAAGAAAGTTTTCCCATCTCTTACTCGGCTGTTGTCTAAGAGGCCAAATCCGTTGCCCGAACTAATTCATCCCGACTTCGCTAAGCGAACGGACGTGAATCAACGACTAAAGGAATTTAACATGGATAGTGAGCATTCGCAGACGATCTATGGTATTCGGAAAGATCATTTTGAGCAGCCGCATATTTGGAATGTGAACGGAACCGTCGCCACCAAGCTGTCGTTGAAGTATCGAGTATGGGATCGCGATCCTACAAATGATTTGCGTGTGATCCGTTTCTGTATGTCTGTGCCAGAAGAACAATATGTTCAGAACGGAGTAGACCGTTCCTTAATTCGCAGGGCGATGAAGGGACGACTTCCGGACAAGGTCAGAATGAATCGTAAACGGCGCGGGTTGCAGGGGGCGGATGGGATTCACCGTATGATGCCGGAGTGGCCCACTTTCCTTAGGGAGCTTCAAGAAATGATTAGAGATCCCCGTGCATCGTCCTATTTGAACCATGTTGATCTTGCCAGATGTCTAGAGCGGCTTGGCAGCAAGCCCGATCCTACTATGATTTATAGTACAGACTTCCGCCTTCTATCGCGAGGACTTGTATTTTATCGTTTTCTGAAGCGTATGTCCTGACAGATGATACTTGAAGGGAGGTGAAAATAATGAAAAAAGAATATAACACGCCTTCTTTGGAAGTTCTTGATATCAAAATGACTATGGCTGGACCAGGAGAAAGAATTGCTGACTCTTTCCAGGCTGATCCGACTGAAGTTGTACACTACTCCTAAAATGGCCGTTCGTCCGGCTCCGCCCTCATCCCCCTAAGCATGTTGGGAGGGGGATGAGGGTTTTCTCTTTTTAATCATCTGTGAAACATCGGGTGAAATTGACAATATGGAGTGAACAGTATGGTCAATACAGTTCAACGCCTTGCCTATAAAGCATTTGGTCTGCAAATTTATAGTGAATTACCTTTGCCGGAACTTTCTCAAACTGATCAGCCAGGGCTCATCGGTAGCATATCGGTCATTCAAGCAGATCTGGTGGAGAAGTGGGAATATATACCAAAGGTCAGCCGCAGTCTAGGTATGCTGGAGAACGAAGTTATGTTCGAGATAAAGGATACAGCTATTTTCTCTGTTCAAGACGGCAATACCATAGTAGTGTCACCCGCTGCCCATGCCGACGAGGATTGTATTCGTTTGTTTATTCTGGGAACTTGCATGGGTATTCTGCTTATGCAAAGACGAGTTCTCCCTCTTCACGGCAGTGCGCTCGTAATCAATAACAAGGCCTACGCCTTGGTGGGACGTTCCGGAGCAGGCAAATCGACACTCGCTTCCTATTTAATGGATCAGAACTACCGGCTTATCAGCGACGACGTTATTCCCGTTATGGTGCAAAATGGACATCCGTTAGCAGTTCCAGGCTATCCGCAGCAGAAATTATGGCAGCAAAGCTTGGACTATTTGGGAATGAATTCGTCCTCTTATCGTCCGCTTTTCCAAAGAGAAGCTAAATTCGCCGTTCCGGTGCATGATCGCTTTCACGCCGAACCGTTGCCGCTCGCCGGTATATTCGAATTAGCAGTATCGCCTGACAGCCCAATAACTGTACAGCCTATCCATGGAATGGAACGATTCCATACGATATTTAATCATACGTATCAGAAGCATGTCTTGAGTTATCTCGGGATCATGGAATGGCATTTCGGCTTGATCGCCTCATTCGTCAACCGTCTGCCGATATATCGGCTTACCCGACCTGAGAAGGGCTTTAGCGCTCCGGAGCAAGCTGCCCTTATTCTTGAAACGATCCATAATCAAGTAGAGGAGAGATAAACTGATGAACAATACAAATATGTTGTCGCTCGAATCGATCCTTGTGCAGCAGCCAGGCAATATCGCTAGCGACATGGATGGTGAGAAGGTCATGTTGAATGTGAAGAATGGAAAGTACTATAACCTTGGAGAAGTCGGTGGAGAGATCTGGACGGCCTTGGCCTCACCAGGTCCTGTAAGCTTCGTTGTGGATACTATTAAAGAGAATTTCGAAGTCCCAGCTGAGCTTGCGCAGAAGGATGTGCTCTCTTTTCTGCAGCATTTGCTGGATGAGGATCTCATCGAATTCGTTGACCAGCCATGATTACCATGCGCCGCATGCGCCGACTGCTGACGTATGACAAAGCCGTTTTGGAGCTAATTCCAGAAGCTTTGCTAAGGTTGACCCAGGCGAGACTTCAACTGTTGTTTCCGTTCTCTAAGACCGCGTCGAGGCTCGGTCTACAATCTAATGAAACCTCTCCGCTCTCCAAAGATAGCGATACTCCTAGTATTAAGCATATTACTAGCGCCATTCGTCTAATCAGTAGATATACACCTTGGAAGAGTACTTGTATGGTCAGAGCGGTTGCCGGACTGAACATGCTGGAGAAGCGCGGAATCGAAAGCACACTGTATCTGGGGGTCGCAAAAGACGTGAAAGGCCAAATGATTGCGCATGCTTGGCTGCGCAGTGGGGCTTATTATGTCTCTGGCGACGATATGATGCAGGGTTTTGTCGTTGTGGAGAAGTTTGCAAAAGTGTTACCAGCCGAGTAATCGAGGTGTGCCCATGCAAGTAATTATCTATTACGTCCGCCAGCTACTTCATTTATCTGGAATCAAACTGTACCTTAATATGTTCGGCATGGTCATCAGTGGGCTGCTGGAGAGTTCCGCCATTCTGCTGCTTGTACCTATGTTGGCGATGGCTGGCATTCAGCTTGGGGGTACAGGAGCGGGCTATAATCTACCTATGTTTGGTTTTATCACCGAGCTGCCACAGTCCACGGCGCTTCTGCTTGTGCTCGGCGTCTACATTCTGATCGCCCTTTGTCAGAATGTAATCTCACGGTCGGTCGCAATCCGCAATGTAGAAATTCAGCAGAATTATGGCCGGAAGCTGAGGTATGAAGTATATGGCGCATTATTGCGGGCCGAGTGGTCTTTTTTTCTCAAAAAAAGGACTTCGGACCTGATCAACATGATGACAACGGAACTGGCAAGAGTGCTCGCAGGCATAAGCAGTTTCTTGCAGTTTATTACTTCGCTTCTGTTCACCCTTGTCCAAATTGGCTTCGCTTTTTGGCTGTCCCCCAAGATGACTCTCTCCGTATTGGTATGCGCGGTCCTGTTATCCGTGTTCTCCCGTCGATTTATCCGTAAGGCCAGAATGCTGGGAAGTCGCAGTTCCTTACTCGGTAAAATCTATTTGGGTGGAATCACGGACCAATTGAACGGTATCAAAGATATCAAAAGCAACAATCTGGAGCTTTCTCGGCTGAACTGGCTTCATGATTTCACTGGGGAGGTCAAGCAGGAGCAGCTTGATTATACACGGATGCGCTCGAATTCTCAGCTGTTGTACAAAATGTCATCCACACTGCTGATCGCCGTATTTATCTTCGTGTCTTTCAAGTTTATGCACGCAGAGGGTCCAAATCTGCTGTTGGTCATTCTGATCTTTGCTCGGCTATGGCCGACATTTGCTACGCTGCAATCCTTGATGGAACAGCTTTCTTCTGTTCTTCCTTCGTTTAAACAGTTGCAGCAATTGCAGGAGGAATGCCTGCAGGCCGCTGAACGTAGTGAGGAAGAAGGCAAGCAGCACATCGTACCTTTGACGTTGAAGTTGGGTCTGGAAGCGCGGAATGTCGATTTTCGTTATCATCCGCAGGAGTCGCATTATTCACTGCAGCAGGTAAATGTCTTTATTCCCGCCAATCGCATGACAGCTGTGGTTGGACGTTCGGGGGCAGGGAAGAGCACACTTGTTGATCTGCTCATGGGTCTGATGCAGCCGGAATCAGGGGAGATTCTGGCCGACGGCAAACCGATCTCAGGAGAACAGCTTCTGCCGTACAGAAGGTCGATCGGTTATGTCGCACAGGACCCATTCCTCTATAATGCTACCATTCGGGAGAATCTCACGATGATTAAACCGGATGCGAGCGAGGAAGAACTGTGGGAAGCTTTGGAGTTTGCTTCTTCAGCCGAATTTGTCCGTGCACTGCCGCAGGGAATAGATACGCTTATTGGTGACCGCGGCATTCGCTTGTCTGGTGGGGAACGGCAGCGTCTTGTGCTGGCGCGGGCGATTATCCGCAAACCCTCCATATTGGTTTTGGATGAGGCGACGAGTGCGCTGGATACGGAGAACGAGAAGAAAATTCAGGAAGCATTGGATCGTTTGAAGCACTCCGTAACGATTATCGTGATTGCCCACCGTCTGTCTACAATCCGTGGAGCGGATCAGATTTTGGTTATTGACGATGGTCATGTTGTCCAGCAGGGGCTGTATTCAGGACTAGCCTTAGAAAAGGGCGGGATGTTTAGCCGATTGTTAAGCAGCCAAGATGAGGCTATGTAGATGGGCGAACCACTAATTTAACTAATGAAAAACACAAATGCCGAGTAGCATAAAAAGCCCCTTCTCTTTTCGGAATCGTCCGAAAAGAGAAGGGGCTTTTTCACTTGAAAGATAATCTCACCACGTTGAGACAATATCTTCTTATAAAAATAGTTTTGCAGTTCGACCCAGGCGGACTGTAGAGCCGCTATTTCCCTTTTGAGGGGGTGAACGGAATAGGAAGCGGACTCAGGAAACGCTATTGAATCAAAAACAGGTTCTTTTGGGAAGAAATTCAATCAATAGCGTCCCTTGAGTCCGCCAAACTCCCAAATTGCCTGATTCCGAGTAAATAGGGGCTTTTCAGTCCGGATGATTCTTTTTTGCTTGCAAAGATGGAGGTCTGCAGCCAAGGACGGCGAAGCCATTTCTTCTTGTGGATCGAACTTATCCAAAGATAGTGGAACAAGCCTCACTTGTCCGCGCCGACCGCTTTTCTCCAGCCCCATAAAAAGGGACGCAAAGGGAAATACAGAAAGTGCAGCGGCTTAGGCAGCGGAAGTGTCTTGGCGTCTGCCGCATAAGGATACAGGAATCCCAGTACGTACAGGAGCTGCTGCGGACGCGTTAGAATCGCTGGTTGATAATATTTGTAATGCCGCTCCACTTCCGGCGCGAGCGGAGGATTATTCAGGTTGACCAATCGCTCTATGTAGAACATGGAAAGTTCTGCTAACCGGTGGGCCTTAGGGCTGTCTGTCAAACCTGACAGGGCGGGATCTATGGGTGCCTCTAGTAAAGCGGCCGCCAATAGCAGGGCCTGCCCCCCCATATTGCTATAATGATACCGCTGAAGGAGCTGAATCAACGCGCCGGGCGCTGGCTGTTGCGCTAACAGCTGCTTAATATCGAGCAGCCAGCGCAGTCTTGACCAGCCGTGTCTGGATCCGTGAGCGCTCAGGAACAGGAATAGATCCTCTTTGCCTAAATAATAGACATTCCGTCCGAGACTGCTTGCTCGCGCGCGCGTCCATAGCTCATCGAAATCAGGCTCTTTCGAAGGAGCGGGGTTCAATCTCCAGTGGACTTCGACTTTGATCGAAGTGACGGAGTGATTGAAGGTCGTATGATGCTGTCTCCATTTCCAATCTCCCAAGATAGACTCGAATTCCTCTTCCTTTACATACCCGAGCTGGACCAGCAGGGCTTCCGTTTCAGCCAGTTGTTCCAAGGGCACGATGAAATCGAGGTCACGCGAGGTGCGAAGCGAGACGTCACCGTATAAATCCAAGGCAAGTACAGGCCCCTTCAGAAACAAAGAGCGTATATTCAAGCGAGCCAGTTCATCGCCAATTCGCCCCATTTCGCCACTAAGCTGCAGCATTTGCACAGTATTGCGGCGGTATTCATTCTTCAACCGCTGGATAACCAGGGTAGGCACACACTCTTCACGCATACGGCTAAGCTTGGGATATAAGAAGGGATATATGCGATGATGCAAGTTTAGCCGGATAAACAGCTCCCAGTCTATATCTGCGAATAGTTCCGGCTCTCGATCCGCCGTCTCGTCGATGTTGTCCGTGGCAAGAAGCGTAAGTAGAAGCAATAATTCCGAAGATAAGCGCCCTTTATCTAGGGCATACCGGTCAGTCATAGGAACTCTCCTTCTTATTATCCAAACAAGATAGAATTCGTTCTGTTTAGAGAACGCTCGAACGTACTGTGAGCGTAACATCGCTAACAGAAAACTGTCAATTCCAATGTTCAAGTGATATAACTAGATTGAATTCCGAATGATAATTGGAGAGGGTTGAAAATGGAAAATTACACGATATTAGCCTCACGAAAAAGGATTATGTTTGTTACTTTGCTTTCCGTTGTATTTCTCTTGCTCGGCGCGGTCTTCATTTTATTCACTGTTATTGCTGTAGGCAGTGGGAATAGTGATATTAATGTATATATCGTCGGAGTTGTGGGGGTTGTTGTTGTTCTCATTTTTTTATTGTGTTTATTGTACTACGTAAAAACCTTGATAGCTGGAAAACCAGCAGTCGTCATCTCGAATGAGGGTATTTTTGACAACTCAAGCTATTTGGCAGCAGGATTAATTAAATGGGAAGAGATTGATGAGATTGCTCTAATCAATTATCAGAAACAAATTTTGTTAGGAATAACAACATACGATGCAAATCTAATTATTGATCGTACCCAAGGGTTTAAGCGAATGTTATATAAAATCAACAAGAAGTTGATTGATACTCAGGTGAATATACCGGTCAAAACATTAGCTTGCTCCATAGAAGAATTAATAGAGATGATTACGGAAAAACAAACGGCACACGAGAAAGAATCTAGATAAGAACCAATAGGGATTACTCGGTTTGCCTTCATTACTATGTGCAACAGAATCAGCAGATAAACTAGCCAGTCTCCGGGTTATTGGAGACTGGCTGGTTTTCGTTGTTGCCAGTAAACATATTGACCGCAGGGGTCAAGGAGTCTACAATCAGATTGACCAGAGTAGTCAATGCTATCGCGAGGTGAATCCATTGTTTGCGAAATTTCTAAATCTGAACACGGAGAAGCAGGATCGAATATTAAATGCAGCCCTGAAGGAATTCGCCAAAAAAGGGTATCAAATTGCATCTACGAATGAAATTGTGAAGGAAGCTGAAATATCAAAGGGCTTATTGTTTCACTATTTTAATAATAAGAAGGACCTGTACTTATTTCTGTACGATCATTTTATGGAGATGCTGCTGGAGGAAATACATGCCAAGATTGATTGGATCGAAAATGATATTTTCATCCGATACAGGCAGGTGGCCATCCTTAAGTTTGGTCTTTTTCAAAAATATCCTGATGCCTTCGATTTCATCAAGGCCGCTTATCCCGAAGATGCTGATGAAGTCAAAGTGGATTTGGAGCGCAGGATAAAGGAATTATTGGATAAGGGATACACCGATTTTTTTGCGAATCTGGATTATTCTAAATTTAAAGACGGAACCAACATCACGAAGACGATGCAGATTATTTTTTGGACCATGGAAGGCTTCGCTTCTCAGCTGCAGGCTAAAGTGGCAACTACTCCGTTGGATCAAATGAAGCTAGAGGAAATCTTAGCGGAAATGGACAGTTATAGCGAGATCCTAAAGAATGCTTTTTATAAATAGGAATCAAGGGAGGAACGGATCATGAATGTAATCGAAATTAATAACCTGACCAAAACCTATGGCAAGTCCAGAGGGATTACAGACATTAGCTTTAATGTCGAAGAGGGTGAGATCTTTGGCTTCATTGGCCCCAATGGTGCCGGGAAATCGACGACCATCAGAACCTTATTGTCATTAATTTATCCAACCAGCGGAAGTGCGAAGATCTTTGGCAAGGATTGTATTGCATTCGCTCCCGAAATCAAAAAGCAGATCGGTTATTTGCCTTCTGAAGTATTCTATTACGACAATATGAAGGTAATCGACCTGTTGAAATATTCAGCCAGCTTCTATAAAAAGGACTGTACGAAACGAATCAAGGAACTCGCGGAAATCATGGATCTGGATCTTACGAAGAAAATTGATGATTTATCCTTGGGAAACAAAAAGAAGGTCGGAATTGTCCAAGGGCTGCTCCATGAGCCGAAGCTCATTATCTTGGATGAACCCACTAGCGGGTTAGATCCGCTGATGCAGCAGAAATTTTTTGAATTGCTGGAGATCGAGCATCAAAAGGGCGTTACGGTGTTATTTTCCTCCCATATCTTAAGTGAGGTTCAGCGGTTATGTAGTCGGGTGGCAATTATTAAAGAAGGTAAGATCGTTACGGTTGAGAAAATTAGTACCCTGCAAGAAAACAACTATAAGAAATTCAAGATTCACACGAAAGCCAACCTGGATAAGAGTTACTTTGATGTAGCAGGCGTGAGTAAATTAGAGGTGGAGGGTAACAACGTCAGCTTCCTATTTAAAGGCAACCTCAATATCGTGTTGAAAAAGATTGCTGAAACTGAAATCGCCAACGTATGGATCGAAGAGCCGGATCTTGAGGAGATCTTTATGCACTACTATGTAAAGGAGGCCTAGAACGTTATGAATATCTTTTGGCATGAGTTAAAGGCCTACCGTAAATCCACGATCACATGGTCAATATCACTAATCGCGATGATGGTATTATTTATGTCTATTTTCCCTACGTTTGCTAAGGATGCGGCGGATTTCACTAAACTACTGGAAGGCTACCCGGAATCTCTAAGAACAGCATTAGGCATGAACTTGGATAATTTATTTACACTGCTCGGGTTCTATTCCTATAGTTTAACGTTTATCGTGCTGATCGGAGCCATTCAGGCGATGAATATAGGAGTTTCGATTGTCTCTAAGGAGATTCGGGAAAAAACGGCAGATTTCCTCTTAACCAAACCTGTCACACGTACAACCATTGTTACTGCTAAGCTCTCAGCCGCATTTGTATCCTTGATCCTAACTAATATGGTGTACGGTGCTGCTGCGCTAATGATGGCCTCCCAAGTTAAGTTGGAAGATTATAGTCTGCAAACATTCGTATTGCTTAGCCTGTCGCTGTTGTTCGTTCAGCTTATCTTTCTAGCTTTAGGAATAGTGATCTCTGTCGTCGTTAGAAAGATTAAATCCGTCTTGACGGTTTCGCTGGCCACGGTCTTTACGTTCTACTTTATCGGGATGATTGGCGGAACAGCAGATCAGGAGAGCCTGCGCTACTTTTCTCCCTTTAAATATGTGGATACAGCCTATATCCTGCAGAATTCGAGCTATGAGACAACTTATTTGATTGTAGCGGCGGCCCTTATTGTGATCGCGATTGCAGTTAGTTATATAATCTATTCTAAAAAGGATATTCATGCGGTTTAGCTCATGCTGTGGGGGAAGAGGAGGGGTTAAGGAATGAATATATTTTGGAGAGAAATGAGAGCTAATCGTAAATCACTACTATTTTGGAGTATCGGTGTGTTCCTGATGGTTGTATCTGGAATGAGTAAATATGCCGGGTTATCGTCATCTGGTCAATCCATGAGTGGTATGATGTCAGAGATGCCGAAGTCCTTGCAAGCTATACTGGGTATTGGCAACCTGGACCTGGACAAAGCCAGCGGTTATTATGGAATTCTCTACCTCTATCTGTTATTAATGGCTACTATTCATGCGGCTATGTTGGGAGCGAATATCATCTCCAAGGAAGAGCGGGATAAGACCTCGGAGTTTTTATTCGTAAAGCCAGTCTCCCGAAATAACATCATCACTGCCAAGTTGCTGGCTGCATTCGTGAATATCGTCATTTTCAATGTGGTTACACTGGTTTCGTCCATAATCATAGTAGGGCAATATAGCAAGGGTGAAGCGGTTGTTAGAGATATCGCGATGACGATGCTGGGCATGTTTATTGTGCAGATCTTGTTTATGGGGATTGGGACGGCCCTTGCAGCGGTCAAAAAGAAACCCAACTCAGCGGCCTCCTTAGCTACAGGAATATTGCTGCTTACGTTCGTGTTGTCGATGGCCATCGATTTGAATGATAAGCTAGCCAACTTGAAATATATTACGCCCTTCAAATATTTTGAAGCGAAAAATGTGATGTACGGTGGGGGGTTGGATGTTGGCTTTGTCTTGTTGTCCGCCGCGATGATAGTGGTGCTGTTCTGGGTGACCTATACTTTTTTCCGCAAAAGAGATTTGAATGTGTAAATGTTAGACATAACGTTATAGAAACGATGGTGTGCATGAAGATTGAATTTGAGAATCATATGATAAGCTTTAATGTTCAGTACGGGAATGCCAAGAAGATTTCCATTCAATTGGATACAGTAGGGCATATCACGGTTAAAGCTCCCAAAGAAGCAAGTGAAGAGATGATTATGAGCGTGGTAGGAAAGCACGGAAAATGGATACTGGAGCAATCCCAGATCCTTGAGGCCGCCCGCGCAACCCCAGAAGCCAAAGAATATCAGGATGAGGGAAAGTTTCTGTATCTGGGCAAAGAGTATCTGCTGCAGGAGTTAATCCAGACGGGGGAGTTATCGGAAGAGGAACTGAAGAAAGAGCTCAAGAAATTCTATTTTGCCAAGTGTAAGAAGATTGTAGGCGAACGCATCAAAGATTATCAAGCAGAACTAAGAGTCAAACCCAAATCCATTGAGGTCGTCGAATCTAGGACTAAATGGGGAAGCTGCAGCTCAGATAAGAAGCTCACTTTCAATTACCGTTTGGCGATGGCCCCTGTTGAAGTGATTGATTATGTGATCATCCATGAACTCTGTCATCTGCTGCATATGAATCATGATCGCTCGTTCTGGAGACGGTTGGGAAGTATTATGCCGGATTATAAAGAGAAGCAAGACTTTCTAGCCAGACATGGGGAAGCGATGACACTTTAGCAATGAAGGCTGTGGTTACTGTTAATGGGCCATTTTGAAGATATCTCCACCCGGAGTCATATTCATGCTTATACTATTGACCGCCAAAGTAAGTGAGATAAAGAGAATTAGTGCTACTACAACTACACCTGTATACAGCATTAGTTTTTCTTTTTTTACTAGCTTGAAATTATTCTTCAGCACAAAGCTAATAAATGAAATAATAGTACCCATAGGGATCAAATAGGAGACATATCTGGGGCTTTCTTTAAAATGAGAGATACCTCCGCTAATCATGCCAATACCTAAGGCTAAGGTTAAGGATAAAGTAATCAATTTAACGCTTTCTGAAGCTGTCATTTTATGATGATTAATAACTATTTCATTAAATACGGATCCAGCAAGAAACAAGCCTAATCCAATAATAAGGATTATTGAGTATCTTACGGCATTAAAAGGCATAAGAACGATTCCGCTAGAAGTCATTCCTATACCTAGAAAGTAAATAACATAAACCAGGTACTTGTAAATCACGTTTTTCATAGGTTCCACATACTCCTCGTGTTTTATTATTCAAACCTATCTTATAAGAGAGATGTGTGGAATTAATGTAGTTATTTAGTTATACAGATAAAATGGGGGTAGTAAGAGTCAATGGTTCTACTGGGGGCTTTAGTTAACGGAATTGCGATTATCTTGGGGACTTTACTCGGCCGGCTGCTGCGCCGGATACCTGAAAGCATGAAGAACACGGTCATGAATGGAATTGGCTTGGCTATTATCGTGCTCGGCATACAAATGGGCTTCAAAAGCGGGAATTTCCTGATTGTTATTCTGAGTCTGGTCATTGGGGCCGTAGTGGGGGAGTGGATTGATCTCGAAGATAAGTTCAACCGCGCGGGCCAGTGGCTGGAGCGGCGAGTGGGCTCCAATGAGCCGGGGAGTATCGCTCAGGGATTTGTTACGGCCAGTCTGGTATTTGTAGTTGGCGCAATGGGGTTTCTTGGTGCTTTGGACAGTGGGATTAAGGGGAATCATGATATCCTGTACACCAAGGCGATCATGGATGGTTTCATATCCATTCTCTTGACCTCCACGCTTGGGATGGGGGTATTGTTCTCAGCCATACCCGTCTTTGTCTATGAAGGGGCTATCGCGCTCATGGCGACACAGATCACCCGGTTCGTGCCCGATGTATTAATGAATGATTGCATCACCGAAATGACCGCGGTCGGCGGTATTATGATCATGGCTATAGGGTTGAACTTGCTGGGGATCACCAAAGTGAAGGTGGCCAATCTTCTTCCAGGTATACTCGTTGCAATACTACTGGTTGTGCTGAGCTACGGGTATAACCTGTATTTCGGGTAACCCTAGACCTATTATATTACCGCCCAAAAAGGCATTCTCTAAGTATTCCCCTTAGAAAATGCCTTTTGCTGTTTTTCAGCTTATCAGTTGCCTGTTGTTAGGAAGTTTTGCCTACAATACTCGCTCCGCTCTTCGTGATCGTGTACGTAACAATCTCGCCGCTCCAGAAGTGGAATTTGAGAATCACTTCGCCGTCCTTCACCTCATTAAAGAAGGCTGGCAGCAGCTTAATCTCATTAGTGTCATAGGAAGGATTGAAGGTATTGCCGAATTCCTTGAAGGAAGTCCAGTCCTGTGGGCCGGCATTGCCTCCAGCGGCATACACAGCCTCCATAGTAGCAAGCTGATCACCGTTAAAGGCTGTTGGAATGGTAAAGGCATCTGTCGTACCTTCGCTATTGCTTAGTGTGGGTGTGTTAAATAGGATAACTTTGAAATTCCAGTCTACACCTTTGTTGAACTTCGCCGTCAGAACGGCGTTGATGCCTAACGTACCTGTTGCCGTCAGCTTGGTTAGTGCGCTGGCTTTAAGCGTTAAGACTTCACCGTTCAGCTCATAGTCCGAGCCCTTTTTCAGTGCTTTACCACTTACACTGAGGGACGTCAGTTTGTTTCCGTTTAAGCTCAGATTGATCTTGGTATCCTGGATAGGGGTACCTTTAGCCAGATAGATCAGATCGCTTTCCGCATTGGAGGAACGAGTCTTCAGGCCTGCTTTCATTACGTTATACAGCTCAGGATCTGACCATTTGAAGCTCAGTCGGTTGAAATGCTGGCCGTTATCCCACAGCATGGAGGTAATGTTCTTTTCTTTGAGATAGTGGGTCAGAAATTCGAAGAACTTCAGCTTCTCACCCTGTTCGATGACGCCTGTACTCTTATCGAAGCCTAGCAGTCCGTATTCGCCTACAATGACAGGAATACCCTTGGCGACAAATGTATTGTAGACATTATCAAAGGTTTGGGTGATATCGTTTTGGGTATCTTTTTCAAACTTGGTATAGCCCGCAATGTTGACACTAAACGGCCAGAAGCCATAGTAATGGACGGTGGCGATCAGGTTGGGATCGTTCAGCTCTGTGATGGTGTTATAAAGACTGTTCATTCTGTCTTGCGTAGGTGAGGTCTGAAGTGTCGGCAGGACGAGCGGACGCACCGCATTATTCCCTCCGGACTTTCTCACAATCTGATAAAAGGACGTATTAAGCTCCTTCAGCAACTGCTCCATTGTCGCTTCATCTACAGTTCCCCCTTCAGAGAAACGGGGTTCATTGATGCTCTCAAACATCAGCTTGTTGGACTGCTGTTTGAAGTGGTTGGCAATCTGGATCCAGGCCGCATTATAACGCGCCAGCACTTCATCATGCTGCTTCTCCATAGAGCTTACCCATAGCCAAGAGTCATGATGGAGGTTAATCATCACATAAAGATTGGCATCCAGCGCCCAACCAACAACCTCTTCTACACGTTTCAGGTACGCCGGATCTATCGTATACTCAGGTGCAGCACTCATATGCAGATCCCAAGTGATTGGAATCCGGATGCTTTTGTAACCTTGCTTGGCAATCTGTTTAATGAGCTCTTTGGTAACACGCGGATTTCCCCACGAGGTTTCGTCAGCACCTGTGGCATCGAACGTATTGCCGAGGTTCCAGCCGGGCTGCATATCATCAACATAGGACTGGATTTTGCTCTTAGAAGCTACTTTCGGTTGTTGCTCAGGGGTTGAGGCAGCGGCAGCAATACTGGATGGGAACAATGAGAATAGAAGGGCAGCGACTAGGGCCAGTGAAAATAAGGATTTGAGCGTTCGCTTGGTCATTGTAATCTCCTTTTCGAGTATATTTGAAAGCGTTTACTTTTTATAAGATATCACAGAGCTTCTTCAGAGAATACCTTAATAATTAGCGGAAAAATCAGGTAATAATTAGTGGTTATATCTAAAAAAATCTAATATAAACAAAAAAACAAGCATAAAACATCCTTCACCTACTAAAACTGTGAGGAATGCTTTATGCTTACTTTTTGATACTCAAATCGTTATTTATCTTCTTCTGCTGTAGAAGAATCCGCCGCCACCAAATAATAGTATAACTATTATGATGATAAGTAATAGGTTCATAGTAAGTCGCTCCTTTTTAATTCATGTGTGATTAGCATCTGGTAATAACTCTTAAACACAGTAGGTAGATATTGAAACAAATAATGATAAACTAGAAGCACGAGGTGAGGAAATGTCAATGAAAGATGAGCAAAACGTAGTTGAAGATCTAAATGTGGCTCCGGGAAAAAAACTGAGTGAAGTACACATTAGACGGGTTACCAAAATGGTGAAGGAATACAAGGGTGATATTGAAGCGCATTTGGATGAAGAGCAAGCGAAGGGGACGAGCTGGTCGGGGCGACTTGCGGATAATATAGCTTCGTTTGGTGGCAGCTGGCCGTTTATTATTATTTTTATTTCCTTCTTATTGTTATGGATGGTTTGGAATATCATTGGTTTTACCGTTCATTTTGATAAATCGCCGTTTATTCTGTTGAATCTGATTCTTTCTTGTTTGGCCGCCTTACAAGCTCCGGTCATTCTAATGAGTCAGAATCGCCAGGCTGCGAGAGATAAGCAAGAATCGATTATGGATTTTGCAATTAATTTCAAGGCAGAGCAAGAGAATTTAGCCATTCAGAAATTATTGCACAAAATTGATCATCGCCTTGCCGAAATTGAAAATAAACTTGATGCTCAAGCAGGAACTAATAGCTCCAGCAACTCACCGAGTTGAATGGACTATATTTTTCGAAGAAACGGTTGCCGTCTATGTTAAGGAGGCGAAGCCGTTTCTTCTTGTTTAGAGGAGTTATAAGCGTGCGAAGCGTTGCTCTGTTTTGTTAAGATACTGCACTCGTTGTTCTAAACTGCGTCTCGACATCCCCGTATAATTGTACCAGCGAAGCTTATGGATACCCATCTTGCGAAAGGTGCCACGGAATAACATCTTGGTAATGGGGTTGCCGAAGACCCAGCGATAGATGAAGTCTGGCGTACTCATTACCGTCAACAGGGAAACCCCCTTGTTATTCGGAAGCATGTGGACGAAGGGACGTCCTGGTTTAGGCTCGTCGTAAATCGTACCTTTTACAAATACCTTATCGAGGAAGCCTTTGGTAAGCGCGGGCATGGATTCCCACCAGATCGGAAATATGAAGACAATATGATCGGCAGCTATAAGACGCTCTTGGTAAGAAACTACGAGCGGGTCTTTGGTCTTCTGTTGCCGCCATGCGGCAAGCTCTTCGGCTGAGGTAACCGGATTAAATCCGTCGGCATGCAGATCAATGAGATCAGATGTGTGACCCTTAGTGCTGAGTCCACGCATAACAGCGGCCAATAGGGCGGCCGAATAACTTCTATGGTGTGGAGTATTCTCAGAGGAGGAAGCCCCGTACGGATGGTCGAAGACAATTAAGAATTTCATATAAAAAGCTCCTCTTCAATTTATTGTTTCTTGGATACTAAATAGTTTCTACGGATATAATAATCCTGACGTCTCCATTTTGTCAATATTGTTTCCGGGAAACTTTATTTATCTTTTGTTTCTTGTTAAACTGGATAGGCATATGTGTATGAATAAGTTGAGCTTATAAGGAGACCGTTCTATGATTCATTCTTCAGATGACAAAGATAGTTTAATAAAAAAAGTGATGGATACTATACCTATGCTACAGAAACGGTTTCAAATGGAGGATGACGAAGAGAAGCAGTGGTTGCGACAGAACTGCAGTAATCCTGCTATTCTTAATTTTCTTGAGGATTCTACAGTCATGATGCTTCATGTCATAGATGCTATTGGGCAGCTGGAGCCGGTAAATGGAACGACCATTTCGAAGAAATTTGGAATTCCTAAGGGCAGTGTGTCCAAAGTTACCCGGAAATTGTTACTTAAACAAATTATAAGCATAGAGTTTCTGCCAGATAATAAAAAAGAAGTGTATTTTCGTACAACTCTCTTGGGTAAAGAAATTTTTCATTTGCATGAAGCGCTACATAGGCGTATGAATGTGGGGATAAATCAATTTTTGCAGAAATACAATGTGGAGGAATTATTGTTTGTGATCGGAGGACTTGAGGATACCCTGCAAGCATCCTGGATTAATCCAGAGTCCACAGCTGCGCAAGCTGAAGCAGAACGTTTAAGCCATTCCGTAGAGGAAGATTCTGAAACCATTGAAACTGTGGGAATGAATGAAATCGTAGAGATGCTTCAACAGTTGGATCAACGTGATTTAAAGAAAGCGAAGACGATTCTCAAGGATGTTTTTTTCACCTCCTTTGATGTGTAAGAGTAAAGTCCGAGCCGAAATATAGGCCTGGACTTTGTTCTTTTTTACTCGGATTTAGCCCTATGTTCATATAGTGCTATCGATTCCTAGCATTGTGCTAACTATTTTAGACTATTATCAAATACAATATAAACATACCAAATTCGACATAGAGGAAGTAAGCAATAATGGCGATCAAGAAGCAGCGGTTTATGCCGTTCACCTATAAAATGATGATTCCCTATTTACTTCTTGTACTGCTGACGGACGTGCTTATTGGATACATTTCTTATTCCATGCTGACCGAGTCACGGACTGAAATGGCCGAAACGAATATCCGCACTGGAATGGAGCAGGCCAGGAACAATATCCGCTATCAGATGGATGAAATCCAGCGGATGTCGGATACGTTGTTCGGCAGCCTGCCGTTTCAGCGTGCGCTCCAGAAGAAGGGAGATCGACTCGATATCTATCTAACCATGCTGGATGAGATCGTTCCCCAACTGAAATCGCCCTTACAGCTCTTTGGAAACAATATCCGCTTCATGCTCTATACGCTGAATAGTGACTTGAACATCGTGTCGGGTGATAACCTGGAGGAACCCATTAAGGACAGTGATTATTACATTCTGCCCTTTGAAGATATCGCTGACACCGAATGGTACCAGGCCCTAAAGGATTCGGAACGGGACAATATCTGGATTCAGATTGATACGGATCAGTTGCTGGGCAACATCTCGCATATTCGCCGGCTGGTCTCTTTCAGCGACTATAAAACGGTGATCGGCTATGTCCGGATAACGGCGTCCTTGGGAGACTTGCTCGGCGGGTTCTCCGCCTTTCCGGTTGAAGATGGGGTGACACTTCGGTTGGTAGATCAGAAGACAGGGAATCCCATATACCAGAGCGGCACGGCTGAACAGGGAGACACTCAAGATTCTTATTTAAGTCTCCATGAGAAGATCCCCGGGTCGGATTTTGTAATTGAAACCTTGGTGCCTCACACTTATTTGACAAGGGATGCTGGCAAGCTGCAAAAGGTCATTCTCGGAGTGTGCGCAATCAGCTTTATCGTCATGACATTTATCGGTTTCATCGTTGCACGCCTGTCTGGACGGAAAATGTCGCGGATTGTAGGTCTCGTCCGATCCTTCCAGGAGGGCAACTTTCAGAAACGGATACGTTTCTCTGGCAACGATGAATTCGTGCAAATTGCCGCTGCATTTAATGTCATGGCGATCAATATCCAGGAGCTGATCAACAGCGTATATGTGCAGGGTATTCAGAAGAAACAGGCGGAGCTGGAGGCGTTGCAAGCGCAGATTAACCCCCACTTCCTGTATAATACACTTTCGACGATCAACAGCTTGGCAAACCTTGGTGAGATAGAAAAAGTAACGGGCATGGTACAGGGTCTTTCCCGTTTCTACCGGCTGACGCTAAATCAAGGGAACGTGTATATCCTGCTGGAAAAAGAACTGGAGCAGGTAGAGACCTATCTTGAAATTCAGCGGGTAAAATACGCCGATGCATTTACCATCTATGTCGATGTTGATCCGGATATTCTGGACATGCAGATTATTAAGCTGGTTCTACAGCCCTTTGTGGAGAATGTCTTTAAG
Source organism: Paenibacillus monticola (assembly GCF_009664975.1). GTDB lineage: Bacteria > Bacillota > Bacilli > Paenibacillales > Paenibacillaceae > Paenibacillus_AQ > Paenibacillus_AQ monticola. Next base: position 62,499 of record NZ_WJXB01000013.1, on the reverse strand, counting down.
CATGCTTGGTTTGGAGAGACGATTGCGATCCGCTTGACCGGCAAACGGATAGGCGACCGCATCGAGCTGAAGGTAATCGATAATGGGATTGGCATGCGTCCAGAGACCGTTAGAAAATTGATGACAGGGCCTACTCAGGCTGGCGGCTATGGTGTGAAGAATGTAGATGAGCGGATAAAGCTAAGGTACGGCGATGCGTATGGTGTGAATATCGCAAGTATTTATGGAGCGGGTACGACGGTACAGCTGCTTTTTCCGGCGGATGTTCGGGATCGTAACGATGCTGACGAGAGCGCCACATAATGAAATACATCAAGAGAAGGGGGTCTTAGGGTGAGCATTAATGTATTGCTGGTAGACGATGAAGCCGTAGACTTGGAGTGGCTGCGCCGCCGGGTGCTTGCAAGCGAATTGGACATCCAGGTAGCGGGTACGGCGAATAGCGGCTTCCTTGCCCTCAAGGTCATGGAGGAAGAACGGATCGATATTATTCTGTCGGATATCCGCATGCCGATTATGACGGGAATCGAATTTGCCCGCAAGGCGAAGGCTGTGAACCCGAACGTGAAGATTGTGTTTATCAGTGGTCATGAGGACTTTAGCTATGCTAAAGAAGCGATCCAGATCAATGCCTCCGGTTATTTACTCAAGCCTGTCGAAGATAAGGATCTATATGAGATGTTACGTTCGCTCTGCGAGAAAATGGAGCAGGAACGGGAAAAGGACCGCTCCTTCACGGAGGCGTTGTCGCTGGTGAATGAAGAGCTGCTGCTTCGTTGGTTCGATGACGAGGCACCGGGCCCGGCAGAGTCACATCTTCGAAGTGTGCTCGATCCGCTCCTGCTGGGCGGTTCTGCTGTTGCTATCGTGGAAATCGATGATCTGGAATGGAAGCTGCGGGATCTCTCTGAGGAGGAATCGCGGATTAAGACCCGGCAAATTGCTTTAATTATTAAGTCCTTTGCTACAGAGGCGAAGCTTGGGACGCTGATCGCGGCCTACCCGACCCGGTTTGTCATCCTTTCAGCCATACCGAAGGAGCCCTTCCTGAATCAGCTGGAGGAACTCATCCAGAAGGTTGCGAAGGCCTCAGCTTATACTGTTACTGTCGGAGTAGGGCGGTACGCTTATGATGATGCGGCATTACATGAGTCTTATCGATTAGCAGAGGCGGCGCTTAGCGCCAAATGGCTGCTTGGCAAGAACCGGCTGATTCGCGACACGATGGAGTCGTCTCCACGGGATACTCGGGGGGGCCGTATCGACACAACAGTGGGACACTTGCTGGAAGCGATCATCGAATATGATCTGGTAGCCATTGACGATCATTTGCTAGAGCTGTTTAACGGGGATATGCCTGTGGCCCGGAAGAAAGATGTGTATGAGTTAATCGTTCGTATCACCTCCAATCTGCATGCGGCGCTCCAGCAGCAGAACGAGAACCTGTACGAGATCTTGCAGTGGGAGTTGCACCAGCCGGATATTTTATTCCAATTCGAGACGATTCATGACATCCTTTCTTGGCTAAGACGGAGATTCTTCGAGCTGTCAGAACTGCTGTATGTGAAGCGGCAGCGGCAAAAGCGCAAGCTGATTGATGAGATCATGCGGTACGTAGAAGAGAACCTGGAGAAGAAGATTACGCTCAAAGAGGTCGCGGCACATTTCGATTTCACACCGAATTATTTGGGCTTTCTGTTTAAAGAAGAAACCAAGGTGCCGTTTAGCGATTACGTGAATGAGCGCAAGACGAACTCCGTATGCGAGCTGCTTACAGATCCGACCCTGAAGATTTATGAGATTGCCGAGCGGATGGGCTATAAGAACATGATTTACTTCAACCGGCAGTTTAAGCAGACAACAGGCATGACACCCGGGGAGTTTCGGAAGAAGAACAAAATATAGAAACAGCAAAGCTGGCTTTCGGTCGTATGCAGACCGCAGGTCTTTTTTTTGTAAATAAACCTCAAAAAAATTTGCGATCGGTGAATTAGTATTGCTTTTAGTTGCTTGGCTGAATCCACAGGAACTGCACACCCCTTTATAATGAAGCATGTAGAGACAAAGAAAGGGGAGTAGAGATGAACCGACACGGCTTCTGGAGTGATGTAAAAAAATATAAAACGCTGCTACTCATGCTAACACCTGCTGTTATATTCTTTCTGGTGTTTGCGTACTTACCTATGGCAGGTATCATACTGGCTTTTAAGCAATACAGCTACACCGGTGGTGTCTTTGGGAGTCCCTGGAACGGACTTGATAATTTCCGGTTTTTCTTTAATTCAGGTGATGCTTGGCGTGTAACGCGAAATACAGCATTATACAATATCGCATTTATCGTTGTTAATAATGTGCTGCAGATTTTCGCCGCCATTCTATTGTTTGAGGCAGTGGGTAAATGGTTCCGCAAGCTAGCTCAGACTGCAATATTTCTTCCGTATTTCATCTCTTGGGTTGTGGTTGGGGCGATTGCGTATAACCTTTTCAACTATGATGTTGGTACATTAAATGTGCTGCTCAAAGGGCTAGGCATGACTCCCATTGATGTGTACAACACACCTTCGTATTGGCCTTTCATTCTGGTTGTAGTATCCGCTTGGAAAGCGCTAGGTTATGGTTCGATCATGTATCTGGCAGCTATAACCGGTATTGATACCGAAATGTACGAAGCCGCCGAGATCGATGGGGCGAACATCTTCCAACGTATCATGAAAATTACCGTGCCGAATCTGATGCCTACCGTTATCATTCTGGTTCTGCTAGCAATTGGAAACATCTTCCGGGGAGACTTCGGAATGTTCTATAACATGGTCGGCAATAACGGCCTGCTATTCTCATCGACAGACGTCATTGATACCTTCGTATTCCGGTCACTTACGACTTCAAATGAAATTGGGATGTCTGCTGCGGCAGGTTTCTACCAGTCGCTGCTCGGGTTCGGAACGATTATATTTGCTAACTATGCAGTGCGTAAATACGACAAAGATCGAGCTTTATTCTAGGAAAGGGAGGTCATACTATGAGTTCAACGGTTGCGAATTTAGAAGTTAAGCCAGCGGGTGCCAAACGCAAACATGCGGACCGTGTCCTGCTCTCTGTTATCGGATATGTAACACTTACGCTGCTTGCCCTATTCTGTCTTTTCCCATTTGTGCTGATTCTTTCCTCCTCTCTAACTGAGGAAAGCTCGATTATCCAATATGGGTTTCAGATCTTCCCGAAAGCATTTTCCACCGAAGCCTACAGTCTGCTGTTCAAGTATCCTGCTGATATGCTAAAAGCCTACAGCGTGACAATATTCGTCACCGTTGTCGGCACATCGTGTGGATTGTTTCTGACAGCTATGACGGGTTATGTCTTATCCCGTAGAGATTTTAAATGGCGCAATCATTTCTCCTTCTTCTTCTTCTTCACCACCTTGTTCAGTGGAGGACTAGTGCCGTGGTATTTGATGATTGTGAATAATCTGCACCTAAAGGATACGATTCTGGTGCTGATTCTGCCGCTACTGATGAATGTGTTCTACATCATCGTCATGAAGTCGTTTATGAGCAGCATTCCAGATGCCATTAACGAATCGGCGAAGATCGATGGAGCCAGTGACTTCCTGATTTTCCGCAAGCTTATCGTTCCGCTGTCCAAGCCTGCACTGGCTACCATCGGACTATTTATAGCTCTGGCCTACTGGAATGATTGGTATAACGCGTTGCTCTTTATTTCTAATTCCGATCTCATGCCGTTACAATACTATTTATACAAAATGCTAGGTAATATGGATGGCATGCGTAAGGCAATGATGGAGACCGGCGTCGTGGTGAATATGGATCTGCCTACCGAAAGCTTGAAGATGGCGATGACGCTCGTGGCTACTGGACCTGTCTTGGTCGCTTATCCGTTTATTCAAAAATATTTTGTATCAGGACTTACGCTTGGCTCAGTAAAAGGATGATCTCAGGGAAACCTGGTTATCAATAGAAACTAAAAAAATACTTGATTAGGGGGAACACTCGTCATGATCAACAAGAAAAAGAAGTTAACGTTTTCGCTGGCATTCGTTCTTATGTTATCAACACTGCTTAGTGCTTGCGGTGGGGGGAACAATAATGCGAATAATACGGCTGCCGAGACCAACACAAAGACAGAAAATGTGGCAGCTACGGAAGTTCCCGGAGCTGTAGACACATCTAAAGAAGTTAAATTAAAAATGCTGATGATCGGTGGTCAGCCTGCTGACTACGACAAAGTATTCGCTGAACTGAATACGAAACTGAAAGCAAAGATCAATGCGACCGTTGAAGTGGAGTTCCTTGACTGGTCCGACTATTCACAGAAATACCCACTGAAGTTTGCCGCAAATGAAGATTTCGATATCGCCTACACCGCTAACTGGGCATTCTATAATGACCAGGCTTTGAAAGGTGGATTCATGGAATTGACCGATGATATGCTGTCGAAATACATGCCGCTGACTTGGGAAGCTATGCCAAAGGTTTCTTGGGAACAAGCAAAAGTGGATGGCAAGTTGTTCATGGTTCCTAATAACAATGTTGAAGTTACCGACAAAGTAATTCTGTACCGCGAAGATCTTCGCAAGAAATACAATCTTCCTGAGATTACCAACCTGGAATCCTACGGTAATTATTTGAAAACGGTTGCTAAGAGTGAAAAAGGAATTACCGCTTATGGTGCCAAAGCAGCAGACGGCTGGAAATGGCATGAGCTTGACCAAGCAACTCTGGAACAGAACAATAACTGGAATCTGGTTGACGCTAACCTGCTTCCACTAGCTTATGATCTGGATGATACAACAGGTAAAATATTCAACATCTACGATACTCCTGAATTCAAACAATTGCTCACCTACTACAAGGATCTCGCAGACAACGGTGTATGGTCCAAGAATGTAGTCAGCAACAAAAACGATGTATGGCAGGATATTAAAGCAGGCAAAGTGTCTTCTTATGCACAGAACTTGGGTACAGTTGCCGCTAACTTAGCCGAAATGCGTCGGGATAAACCAGAAATTGAGCTGGCTATTGCCGATATCACACCGGACAAGAAAAAAATCGCAGCCATTTCTACACAGAATGGTATGGCGATCCATGCAACATCCAAGAATGCTGAACGTTCTTTAATGCTGATTGACCTTCTGCAGAATGACAAGGAAATTCATGATTTGACGATGTATGGTATCTCTGGCACCAACTACGTTCCACAAGGTGACGACAAGTATACTGCAGGTCCGAATGCCGCTGGCTACACGGGCTTCTCGAACTGGGGCTGGAACTCACCACTTAATCGTCAGGATGCTTCTTATCCGGTAGAAGCTGACGATATGTTCAACAGCTGGCAGTCCAGCATCTATCACTTCCCTCTGGAAACTTTCGTCTTCAATGATACTAATGTGAAGAATGAAGTAGCCAATATCGGCAACGTAATGCTTAGATATGCAATTCCGTTGGAATACGGATTGATTCCAGATGTTGATAAGGGTCAAGCTGACCTGATCAAACAGTTGAAAGCTGCGGGTATTGAAAAGGTTCAGACCGAACTGCAAACTCAGGTAGATGCCTTCCTGACCACCCATAAATAAAAGATTAACCACAAACGAGCTGTTCCAAAGCATGACTTTGGGGCAGCTTTCTTGCATTCAATTTGATCGAAAAGGAGCATCAGACATGGAATATTCCATTCATGCAGGCGGTTCATCTAAAGACATTTATCCCTCGTCATTAAGACTGGGCGGAAGTAATCCACAAGGAGATCACTTTAGCTTCACTAATTATTACATGGAGCTAAACGGGCAACCTTACTTCGCGATGTGCGGCGAATTTCATTATTCCCGTTATCCAGAAGCGGATTGGGAGACGGAAATCAGGAAAATGAAAATGTCGGGAATTAATATTATGGCTACCTATATCTTCTGGAACCATCATGAGGAGATCGAGGCAGAGTTCGACTGGCAAGGAAATCGTAACTTGCGCAAGTTCGTTGAGCTATGCGCTCGTAATGGACTTTATGTCATTCTGCGCGTGGGCCCCTTTTGTCATGGGGAGGTTCGTAACGGTGGGCTTCCGGATTGGTTGTTCGGCCGTTCATTTGATGTCCGCTCCAATGACGCGGGTTATCTGCATTATGTGCGTCGCCTGTATGAAGAGATCGGCAAGCAAGCCGCAGGCCAGATGTTCAAGGATGGGGGACCTGTCATCGGCATCCAGCTGGAGAACGAGTTTAATGCGGCTGCCGCTCTATGGGAGCTGACTGCGAAGCAAGGCGATGAATACCTGAGTGGAGGCAGCGGAGGGTCCGAGCATATGCGTCTACTCAAGCAATACGCTGAAGAGGCCGGTATGATCGCCCCTTTCTATACGAGTACAGGTTGGGGCGATGCGCCATTTCTAGAGGATGAGGTATTGCCGTTGTATGGCGGCTACGCCTATACCCCTTGGAGTGTTACGGAGCAAAGTCCTCAGCAGCAGCCGACTCAGGAGTACCTTTTTGTCAGTTATCATGATGATGTGGCTTGTACTGGAGATTTCGCTCCACCGTATCCTAGAACCAAATACCCCTTTGCCTGCTGTGAAATGGGTGGTGGAATGCAGACCTGGTATCTGTCCCGGTTTCAGGTGGAGCCGGAAAGTGTAGCCGCAATGAGCCTAATGAAAATCGGCGGTGGCTGCAACTTTATTGGCTATTATATGTTCCATGGGGGGACGAATCCAGTAGGTGCAACAGGCTACCTGAATGAAAGCACGACACCACGTATCACCTATGATTTCCAGGCGCCTATTGGAGAGTTCGGTCAGATTCGTGAATCGAATGGCTTCCTGCGTCCATTGCATTATTTTCTGCGGCAGTTCGGTGCACGTCTGGCTCCCCTGGCGACTGTGCTGCCTGAGGGAGCGGAGAGCATCACTCCTGAGAATATAGAAACACTGCGTTATGCAGTACGTACGGATGGGAAATCCGGTTTTGTGTTCATCAATAACTATCAGGATCACGTGGAAATGGGTGCACATGATGATGTCTGCTTCGTAATTCAGCTTACAGATGAGACTATCAAATTCCCGCAGAAGCAATCCATGAGCATCCCTAAGAATGCCTCAATCCTGTTTCCCTTTAATTTTGCGCTGGGTGACTTGAACCTCCGTTATGCTACGGCACAACCCGTTACAGTCATGGAATCGACGAGTCAGATTACTTATTTCTTTCGGATGCCGGAAGGGATTGACGGAGAATTCCTGTTGGATGCGCAGGGTATAGCCGATATCGAGACGGATACAGGGGTAGTGGACAGGGAAGAGAACGGTGGATACTGTGTGAGTATACCGCATGACCACTCCGCGCTGATCCGGATTAAGCAAAGGGCAGGCATAGAGGTTCGCCTCTACGTGATGACCTTCAGTGAAGCCTCCACCCTATGGGAATTGGAGACCGGCGGCGCAACACGGATTCTTTTCTCGGAAACCCCACTCGTCGGAACAAGTACTGGTGTTGAACTATTCAGTGCCGGATTTAACGATTTCTCATTCCGAGAATATACGGGTGGAGTAGAGTCTGTGTCCGCATGGACTGCGGCATCCACTACCTGTTCTGTGGAGCAGAGTCAAGGCGGCATGTTCAGCAGCTATCATGTTCATGTTCCGAAGCAGGAACTTGAATTGAAGCTTGACCGTATTCATGATCACAAAATCGTACTCGATTTTGATAGGGACGTTTTGGAAGATATCGAAGAAGTTATTCTCAAGATCGATTACACAGGTAATGTAGGATATGCTTTCGCGAGTGGACAATTATTTCATGACCATTTCTATAACGGACAGCCTTGGGAGATCGGTCTGTCACGGTTCCGAGAGGTGCTGCAGCAGGGTGAAATTGTACTGGAAACAACTCCGCTGCGCAAAGGTATCATGAGTGTGGTGGCTGATGCGGGTATGGCGATGGAGCAGCGTTTTGAGGGAGAACAGACAGCTATGTTCCACAGTATAACGGCTGAAACGGTTTATCGGGTAGCGCTAACGAGTGTAATCTCAGAATAATTAGTAGCTTGAACAATAGCCGCCTGTTGTGTTCATTTACACAAAGGTCGGCTATTTTGCTGTGTCCGGTGAATAATAAGTACCCAGAAGCCGCTGAATGCTGTATCGTATTCGGAGGATGTAGAAAAGCCAAAAGGAGATAAATAATGACTACAATTACGACCAAACGCTTCGATCAAGAAATGAAAGCACAATTGAGTGTATTGAAATCCGGGTATCATGCCAGGGAGTTAAGTGAAAAGGATCAATCGGAGCTGCCTGAAGAAATATATGCAATTGAAGCTGAAGATACAATGGTTGGGTATGCCGTGATTTGGGAATACGCTAGCGGGAAGTCGTTAATTCAAAAAGCGGAACAAGATTATTTCACTCAAGGTGAGAAACATCTAGAGAAAGACTTCTATATTGATATTAAGAACAAAACAAATATTATATTTATCGAAGCTTTGGATGTTCTAAAAGAATATGAACGCCAGGGTTATGCCGCTTACTTTATAGATTGGCTCAAAGCCCAACATCCCAAACAGAAAATGTATGTATATACTATAGGAAGATCCAAGAATTTTTGGTATAAACAGGAGTTTGAGGTAGTAGGAAATACATTGTGGATGTCATATAATTAGTTTACTGGTATATCTACATTAATTTAGGTATCATACCATAGTCTATGTTTATTAAGGTAGGTGTCTATGTTAAGTGGAATCAGCTATTTTCTCCTCTTGGGAGATGCAGTCGTCGTAACGAATGAGGATCATATGGTATTGGATATTAACCAAAAGTTTGAACAGGAAACGGGTTACCTTCGGGATGATATCATTGGTTTACCTACAAGAATATTGAAATCAGGGTATACTCCACTGAAGACGTATGAGTGTATGAGGAAATTGCTGGCAGAAGGTCAATCATGGTCAGGTGTTTTTATTAATCTTACCAAGGATCAGTCGCTCTGGCATTCTTATTGTACGATAAGCCCCATAGAGATAGAGAATACTAAATATTATGTCGGCGTATTTCGTAACTTGGAACATATCTCTGAGGGGATATACGTATCTGAATCAAGGAAATTAAGAATTCAAACGGAAATATTTAGAGTCTTGGCCATATCCTGCGAGATTCGTGATCCTTCTATTGAAGAGCATTTTGTTCGAGTACAGCAGTTCACCTCTCGTCTGATCAGAGTCCACAATAACAAATGGAATCTGCAGTTGACAGAAGAATATATGCAGCATGTTACCAATGCAAGCATTATGCACGACATAGGTAAATCGGGGATACCCGAAGGTATATTGTACAAGCCGGGGAAGCTGACCTACTATGAACGAATCATTATTGAGACTCATCCGCTGATTGGTGTCGATATCTTAAACAAGATTTCTCATGAATTAGATGACGAGCTGTTCCAACAGGAATTGCAGATATCTAAAACCATTGTCGAGTTTCATCATGAGAACTGGGACGGTACGGGTTATCCTCATCGATTAAAAGCAAATGAAATTCCACTTGAAGCCCAAGTAGTCTCCCTAGTAGATGTGTATGACGCTTTAATCAGTAGAAGAGCCTATAAAGAAGCTTGGACACATGAGGATGCGTTAGCTTATTTACAGACTCAAAAGGGTACTAAGTTTAATGAGGAATTAGTTGAGTCATTTATCGAAGAATTCTCAGTGGAAGCTGATGTCGATATTGGTATAGTATAGACTCGTCAAACCTTCATAACCTGAGTCAGTGCCTATAATAACGTAAAGCTTACCGCTCGCATTGCTGCGCACTGTGAATTCCTGCTCAAAATGTTTTAGCTCATAGCCCGCTGCTTCTGGTGTGGGCTTTTCGACGTTCCCCAGCAACAGCAGATCTTTGCCGCCTACAGATTGGATACCCTTGTCGAGGTTCAAGGCCAGGTGTGGCGTTCCTGTAGAACTGACGTCATCCGCGATTACTTTAGGCGCTGTATTCACAATTCCTGCTTTTACATATACGGATTGGGCTGGTGAGCCACCGACACCCATCTGCTCCCCACCTTCGCTGGTAGCCATATCAAAGCTTAAAGAGACTGTATAGTTCGTATTGGGTTTGACGCCTTCGGTTGAACTCAATGTACGAGTGATAAACATAAACAAGTCATCACTGCGGTTCATGCCACTGAGCATAAATCCTCTCGTTGTGGCCCCTGCTGCTAACGGGATAACTCCGACTCCGCTGTTGAGCTGATAATCGGCCTGACCATGGTCCACGGGCAGATCGGCGAAGCCGGAGGTCCAGCCTTCCGTATCTTTAGTAAAGGTATACTGCACTTGAGGAGCGATCGATCCGCTATTCTTAGCGACAATTTTAATTGTTTTGGTGCTAGCTTCCCAAATCGTTTCGGCACCCAGTAGCTGGGTTACAGCCCGAACGGGGACGTATAATCTCTGATTGACCAATCGTACCGGTACAGGCAGTACTGTTGCTTGTTTTCCTTGAAGGATCTGCGTTTCATTTGGCTTAAGGGTCAACACTGTAGTTCCTTTTTTAAGCTCATAGAACCCGTTGGGCTTTAAAGTGATCTGCCAGCCGAGGCTGGAAGCCAGATCCTTTAGTGGAACAGTAGCATAGCCCTTAACTATCAGGGCTGTGGAATTTTTGTGCGCAAGGGTAAAAGCTGTTATAGGTTGGCTACTCAATGTATCAGCCGCTAGTGCAGCCGGATTAGGAAATACTGCAGCCGCAAGCAGCATCGTACCGAGGACGGCAGTGATCATAGGTTTATGGGTCATAAGAGGTCATCAACCTTTCAATAATGGGATTCAGTCCTCAAACGAGTGGAGAGAGGCAAAGGTTGCATATAGGCTTAAAGAGTACTCTTTTTCCAATTTCGACCCAATCTGTGCTACGATATCCGTGAAACTTGCTGAGAATAGGAGTGATCTTCTGACAACGAATTCGAACTGGAAAAAGAACATTATACTCTTCCTGACCAGTCAGACCCTCTCGCTGTTTGGTTCTTCATTGGTTCAGTACGCGATTCTCTGGTATATCACACTGAATACACAATCCGGTGTAATGATGACGATATCGATTATTTGTGGCTTTGTGCCAACGTTTTTCCTGTCTCCGTTTGCGGGAGTGTGGGCCGACCGTTATAACCGCAAAATGCTCATTATTCTGTCCGACTCGATCATAGCAGTCTCAACACTTATTCTGGCTGTGCTGTTTCTTATGGGCTATGACAGTCTATGGCTGCTCTTTGTCGTTTCTGCTGTGCGGGCACTTGGAACTGGAGTTCAAACACCGGCTGTCGGTGCTTTTCTGCCGCAGCTAGTGCCGGAGGATAAGCTCACCAAGGTCAATGGTGCGAATGGCAGCATTCAGGCGTTGGTAATGCTCCTATCACCCATGCTCAGCGGTGCCTTGCTGAGCATAACCTCTATTGAGACGATATTTTTCATAGATGTGATTACCGCGGCGTTGGCGGTGTTGACGCTGTTCTTGTTCCTGCATGTGCCGGTTCATGCCAAGGCTGCGCAGAAGCAGACCTTAAGCTATGTTAATGATCTGCGTCTGGGCTTCACTTATATTAGAAATCACGCGTATATCAGAAGCTTCTTCATCTTCTGCGCCTTCTTTTTTGTCCTGGTTGGGCCTGTTGCTTTTCTGACACCACTGCAGGTTACCCGTACGTTTGGCGGCGATATATGGAGGCTTACCGCCATAGAGATCAGCTTCTCTATCGGGATGATGACCGGGGGCCTGGTGATGGCGACCTGGTCTGGATTCCGGAACAAAGTGCATACCATGACGATGTCCTGTCTTGTCATTGGTGCATGCACAGTAGCCTTGGGTCTCATTCCCGTCTTTTGGATCTATTTGATCGTCATGGGGCTGGTTGGTCTGGTGATGCCGTTCTTTAATACCCCATCCACTGTGCTGCTCCAGGAGAAAGTAGAACCGGATTTCCTGGGCAGAGTGTTTGGCGTATTAGGGATGATTTCAAGCTCCATGATGCCACTCGGCATGCTAATGTTCGGGCCGATGGCTGACGTGATGAAGATCGAATGGTTGCTTATAGGAACTGGCCTACTGATGTTTATTCAAGGGTTTTTCCTATTGGGTAATAAAGTATTGGTTGAGGCCGGAAAGCCTGTGGCTAAGTTGGAAAGTTAGCTGAAAGAAGGGGAAACTTAAGTTGGACACCATAACCGGAATTCCGAATAGTGAAGCATGGATGAGGATCGAGCCGGTGCTTAAGGGCTGGTCGAGTGATAAGAAATTCTATATTGAGACTGGGGTTGGTCAGAAACTGCTGTTGCGGCTGTCGAGTCGGGAGGACTTGGAGCGCAAGCAGATTGAATACGAACTCATTAAACGGGTGAATCAGCTCGATTTTCCTATGTCACGGGTGATTGATTGTGGAGTATGTAATGATGAACAGAACACCTATATGCTGCTCTCTTGGGTGGAAGGGCGTCCCTTGGAAGAGTGTGTGTTGTTGTTTTCTGAAGCAGTACAATACCAGTTGGGTGTTCAAGCCGGAAGGGTGCTGAAGAAGATACATTCCATTCCGAATGACAACATCTTGTCTAACTGGGAAGCGAATATGCAGGCCAAAATACTCACCCGGGTCATGAACTACGAAAGCTGCCCTTATCGAGTAGAGGGTGATGAGACGGCCATTACCTACGTTAGAGAAAATATTGGCCTGCTCAGCCATATCGAAAAGGTTTATCAGCACGGAGATTTCCATATTGGCAATTTAATCTATACGATTCAGGGCCAAATCGGGGTCATTGATTTCAACCGCAGCGACAGCGGCGACTATGTGGAGGAATTCTATAAGCTGCAGGCCTTCGATAGAGAGCGGAGTGTTCCTTTTGCCAGAGGGAGAATCCATGGCTATTTCGACGGGGAACCGCCTAAGGAATTCTGGGCAAGATTGGCACTTTATGTGGCCTATTCCTCGCTATTCTCTATTGTATGGGCGATTCCGTACGGAGCAGCTGACATCGAAGGCATGAGGGAGCGTTGTGAAGTGGCGCTTGCGGACTACGGTGGGTTTAAGAGGGTTGTTCCGGGCTGGTATGTGTGAGGGATTGGAAGAAGGACGGTATGCTATAATCGAAGTTAATAATTCAATGAGCATACTATACGTATACATGGAGTGGATGCTAGATGATCACGGAAGCAGACGGGCGGGGCGATAGCCGCAATAAACAGCTCATGGCGATTCTTCACCCAGATGGGCTGTTTGAGCTGGATTGGCAGGCAAGTGAGCAATTGCTGGATAGCAATGACCTTGTTGCACTAACAGATATATTTAAGCAGTATGAGCAGCATGCTGATTCATTTTGGTTCGGATTGGGACTTATAGGAGATTCTGAGGCGACGTCGGACTCGCTTCGTTATCTCATGCATATAGCAGCTACTTTTGTGAGGAAGCTGGCCCGGAATCCGGACATAGAAGTGTTGCGGGGAGAAGCCAAGGCAGAGCTTGAAGATGAGGAAATACAGATGCTGTTGGACAATGCACCTTATTTGGCAGGCTCGCAGTATTTGGACCACGACTGGATAGAGCTGGCCTGGAACAGGTTGCATGAAGCTTTTGAACTTACAGTGCTGCAGTACGAGGGCAATATTGTCGAGTTATTTAGGGCTGGTGGTTATCCTGTTCATTTGGTGGGACGGGTCTATTTTCATCTGGTAGAGAACAAAAAAGAGGGAGAGGAGTACCCCTTCTCGTTCATGTCAACCTATGCGGCTGAGCTATCTGCGGAAGGGAAATCGCGTCATTTGCCACTTAAGAACGCACTGCTGGAGTACGGTGAGAATAGCATGAAGCTGTTGGATTTGCTCTCTACCGTTAACCAAGCATCGGAGAAAAGTGGATTCATCGCTGAGTTGGTAGAGTCGGGAGATATTTTCTATCCCATTGGATTGACTGCGGGCGAGGCGTACACGTTCCTTAAAGAAATAGAGCTGTATGAGGAAGCGGGTGTGATCTGCCGTATCCCGAAGTGGTGGAGCAATAAAGCGAATGCCCTTAAATTAACGGTCAACGTAGGCGATAAGCAGCCTTCCCATATGAATGCGGATGCATTATTAGGGTTTGATGCCGAGCTATGGCTGGGCGGTGAGGCCATTTCTGCTGAGGAGCTTAGGCAACTGCTGGCAGAAGAGGAAGGCCTGGCTTTCCTTAAAGGCAAATGGGTCGAGGTTAACCATAAACGGCTGCAGCAAGCGCTTCAAGCGTATGAACAAGCCCATGCGTTAATGGATGAATCAGGACTCAGCTTGGTGGATGCGATGCGGCTGCAACTTAACGCGCGGACCATGCTCGATATTTCGGAGGAGAATGTTCAGCTGGAGGTCACGAATGGGCAATGGCTTGCAGCGGTGCTGCACTCCCTGACCCACCCGGAGGAGGTCGAACCGCTTGCTTCAGCAGGTGAGGATTTCCATGCCAGCTTGAGGGTCTATCAGGAGCGGGGGCTAGATTGGCTGCATCAGATGAAGTCGCTGGGTCTCGGCGCATGTCTGGCTGATGATATGGGTCTCGGCAAAACCATACAGGTCATCGCGCTGTTGAATGTGATGCGCACCCGGAAGCGGGAGAAGGCATTGCTGGTTGTGCCAGCTTCCCTGATCGGAAACTGGATGAGCGAGCTGGGCAAATTCGCTCCATCATTGAAATATGTGGTCTATCACCCTTCGGAGAATAAAGAAATCACCGAGGATGACGGAAGTCTGGAAGCGAATGAGTTATTTATTACGACCTACGGCATGTTAGCCAAATATGAGTGGATCACGAACCGGGTCTGGGATACGTTGATTCTGGATGAGGCGCAGGCGATCAAGAATCCGGGTACCAAGCAGACGAAGCTGGTGAAGCAGATCAAGGCTTCTTACCGAATCGCCATGACGGGGACGCCTATTGAGAACCGCTTGTCCGATTTATGGTCTCTATTCGATTTTCTGAACAAGGGCCTGCTAGGAACGGCCAAGGAATTCACCCAATTTACGAAGAGCATGCGCGAATCGGTGGATGGTTATACACGCTTGAAGCAGGTAGTAAGTCCATTCATTCTCAGAAGACTGAAGACGGACAAATCGATCATTACCGACCTGCCGGATAAAATCGAAATGAAAACCTATGCGACGCTGACTAAAAAACAAGTCGTATTGTACAATAAGCTCGTAATGGATCTGAAGCTGAAGATTGAGTCGGCCGAGGAAGGTATTCAGCGCAAAGGGCTTGTGCTGGCGGCGCTCATGAAATTCAAACAAATCTGCAATCATCCGGACCAGTATTTGGGCCAGCAGGTATACGCCGAGGAAGAAAGCGGGAAATATGCCAGACTGCGGGAAATTTGCGAGACAATCTATGAGAAGCGGGAACGGGTGATTATTTTTACACAGTTCAAGGAAATTACAGAATCACTGCGGACGTTTCTGGAACAGATCTTTCAGCATAAGGGATTGGTGCTGCATGGAGGGACAGCGGTAAGCAAACGCAAGGAGCTAGTCGCTGAATTTCAGGGGAAGGAATATGTGCCGTTTATGGTACTGTCCATCAAAGCGGGTGGGGTCGGCCTCAATCTGACGTCGGCTAATCATGTGATCCATTTTGATCGCTGGTGGAATCCCGCTGTGGAGAATCAGGCCACGGACCGCGCCTTCCGAATCGGGCAGCAGAAGAATGTGATTGTACACAAGTTCATCACGCAGGGTACGGTTGAGGAGAAGATCGATCAAATGATTGAAGATAAGATGAAGCTTTCCAGTGAAATTGTACCGGATATTCAAGAGAGCTGGATTACGGAAATGAATAACGAGCAGATCATGGATTTGATGAGGCTGACCATATAATCTTCGGGAGGAGGGAACGAGCATGGCCTTTTATAATGAATTTCCGGAATATGTTCCGGTGGCGCAGAAGAAGCGAAACGCAGAGAAAGCTGTGGAGAAGCTGCGCAAGAACAATCCGGCTGTCGCACCTGTTGTAATTACCGGCAGAACGATAACAAATACCTGGTGGGGCAAGGCATGGAGTCAGAATCTGGAGAGTTATTCCGACTATGTGAATCGGATCGCGCGCGGACGCAGCTATGTTCGCCATGGCGCAGTGCTCGACCTACAGATTACGCCGGGCAAGGTTACGGCTCTTGTGCAAGGCAGCACTTCCAAACCTTATAAGATTGAAATTACCATTGATCCACTCTCACCGAAAACATGGGATACGCTAGTCAAGGAATGTGCCGGAAAAATCGATTCGCTGCAGGAGCTGATGACAGGCCAATTTCCGAAGGGCTTATCGGAGCTGTTTACAGTGAAGGGCAAAGGCTTATTCCCTGCTCCGAAGGAGATTAAGCTTACGTGTAACTGTCCCGATTCGGCGAAGATGTGCAAGCATGTGGCTGCAGCGCTATATGGCGTTGGTGCGCGATTTGATGAGGACTCTGCCTTATTCTTTGTCCTGCGGGGCGTCAAGCTCGAAGAGTTGATCTCCGTATCGCTGATGCAGAAATCACAGTCCATGCTTACGAAATCATCGTCCAAGGGCAGAGGCCGTCGGGTCATGGTAGATGCCGATCTTGCGGATGTGTTTGGGATAGAGATGGGTGCCGTGGAAGCGGTAGATGCGGACAAGAAGGGTAAGAAGGATAAGTAGGGAGAGTAGGGAGTTCAATAGATTAGGCGGACACAGCTGACGCTATTTATTAGAAATAGCCTCTTTTCGTAGTTTGGCGGACACAGAATCCACTATTGAGCCAAATCTGGGCAAATAAGAGGTAATATCCACGAATAGCGGAACCTCAGTCCGCGAGGAGCTTGTAATAGGGTTATTTTAGGGAAATAGCGGATTCTCTGTCCGTGTTATTATTTGCATAAATGGATATTATTTTCTTCCGCAGAATAGTACTATGGCAGTATGTTCTAAAGAATTCCAATTATAAGGAGTGTTGAAATGCCTACATATAACAAGTTGGTTCGAGATGGAATTCCTAGTATTATTGCTGCAGACGGCAAGACTTTCCGTTCCAGAATACTAGATGAGCAGGAATATATTAAAGAATTGCGTATTAAGCTGCGCGAAGAGACCGAGGAATATCTTTCCGCTGAGAATAAGGAGCAAGCTCTAGAAGAACTGGCAGATATGCTTGAAGTTATTCATGCGCTTTCGGAAACGCACGGTTCTACTCCTGTCGATCTGGAACAACTTCGTGTGAAAAAGGCGAATAAACGGGGAGGATTCTCTGATCGGGTGTTCCTAATCGATGTCGTCGAAGCTTAATATAAAGCTTATTACGGATAACCTGGCTGACGAGCTTATTGCTGGAATGCGCAACGCTTCCGGTATTTATATTATGACCTCCTTTTTGATGCAATCTGGTGTCCGACTTCTGGCTCCTCATTTGCAGGCTGCGGTGGAACGTGGGGCAGAGGTGAAAATGCTTGCCGGTGATTATTTGTACATCACTCAGCCCGAAGGGCTAAGGAAATTAATTGGATTAGATGACCGGATTGAGGCAAGGCTATGGCGGAGTTTAGGGACCTCCTTTCATCCAAAGGCATATATGTTCGATTATGATAACGGTGAAGGGCTGCTTATTGTTGGATCTTCCAATTTTTCATTTTCAGCATTGCGTACCGGATACGAATGGAATTTGGCCATGAATGCACAGGCGGAGCCTTATACGTTTCAGATGGCTCTTGAGAAGTTCTTGGAGAATTTCTACAATGAAACAACGCTAAGAGTGAACAGCGATTCTATTAGCATGTATGAAGAGGAATATCAGAGGTATCATCAAAGCAACCCGGAGTTGATTCGTCAAATCACGGAGATGGAAGAAGCAGAGATTGAAACAAGACGGGTGCCAGGAACTTCCGAAGCGGATGATATAGAGCAAGTGCACAAGCTATTGCCTCGCCCTGCCCAGGAAGCTGCACTTGATGCGCTTGAACGAATTCTGGAAGAGCAATACGATAAGGCAATGGTCGTCATGGCAACAGGACTCGGAAAGACCTATCTTGCCGCATTTTTTGCCCGCCGATTTGCAAGAGTGTTGTTTATCGCGCATCGAGAAGAGATTTTAGTGCAGGCGCGTCAGTCTTTTGCAAGAACCTTGCCGGGACGCTCGTTGGGGTTGTACAACGGTCAGCATAAAGAAGGCGATGCCGATGTCGTTTTTGCTTCCATTTTCACCCTTGGTATGAGAAAACATCGGGAATCCTTCCCTGTCGATGCCTTTGATCTCATTATTGTGGATGAATTTCATCACGCGGCTTCCTCTTCTTATTTATCGGTAATAAACTATTTTAAACCTTCTTTTTTACTTGGAATTACGGCCACGCCTGATCGGATGGATGGCAAGGATGTGTACGCCCTATGCGATGGTAATGTAGCGTATCAGATTCATTTTATTGAAGCTATACGTCTGCAATGGCTATCGCCTTTTCAATATTATGGGATATATGATGAAACTGATTATTCGAAAATACGCTGGCTCGGCACTCGTTATGATGAAGAACAGCTTCTTCATCTGCAACTTCAGGAATCCCAGGCACAGAAGATTTATGAAGCTTGGTGCCAACATAAACAGAGCCGTACAATCGGTTTCTGCTCCTCTATAAGGCAAGCTGATTTTTTGGCCGATGAGTTTCGAAAACGCGGAGTAACCGCTTTGAGTTTGCATTCTCGTACTGTGGAGATGTCTCGTTTCGAGGCGATTAATCGAATTAGTAACGGAGAATTGGAGATTATTTTTACGGTGGACTTATTTAATGAAGGTACGGATATCCCCAGTGTGGATACCTTACTCTTCGTGCGTCCTACAGAATCTTTGACGATATTTACTCAGCAAGTAGGACGGGGCCTCCGGCTATTTGAAGGTAAATCATACTGTACCATTATTGACCTGATCGGAAACTATCGGAATGCCGACTTTAAGCTACGTCTGTTCTCAGACAACATGGAGAAGGATCATCGCAAACAGCAGGAGGACATCATACCTACGACACCCGTCGGCTGTGTTATCCAGTTGGACACTCGAGTGGTGAATTTACTGAGAGAACTGAGTCGTAAACGACTTCCTCATCGAGAAAAGCTGAAGCATGATTTTATGGAGTTGAAGTGGGAATTGGGGCGTGTCCCTAGTTATCTTGAATTGCACTTAAATGGTCACTCTACTAGTCAAGCTTACCGAAATGAATTTGGCTCGTACGTTGGGTTTCTGTATTGGGCTGAACTGCTTGAAGGACGCGAGATTGAAGTCTACAACCGTTATGCGACTTGGTTGCAGGATGTAGAGAAGACAGTTATGACCAAGAGTTACAAAATGATAGTGTTGCTCTATATGCTGGAACGTGGCGTAGAAAGATGGCATCAGCCTGTAACACCCCATGAGATGGCAGGTTTTTTTCATCAATATATTAATAGCAAGGAGTATCGCCGCCAGAGTGATTTCTCCGACAAGGAGTCCCTTAGATTGTGGGAATGGAACGATAAAACGGAAGTTAAAGTAACCTCGTTAATTGCAGAAATGCCAATGTCTAAATGGGCAAATGCGAAAGGCAGTCAAACGAAATTTGAGGACGGACTTTTTTGTCTTAATGTTGAGATCGCAGAAGAGGATAGGGAAATATTGTACCATTGGACGAAAGAGGTGTGTTCATACCGTCTGCATGTTCATTTTGAGCGGAGAGCATGAAGTGCTCACACTCACTCCCCACCCTCCACCAAATCAATAATCTCGCGAATATCGCTGATGCCTAAGGCATCGGCGATTTTTTCTATATGAGAGAAGTTAATATTCCCTCGTTTGCCATTGGAAAGCTCGCTTAAAGCAGCGTGGCGGACATCGGAAAGGCGGGAAAGTTCCCTAAGGGAGATACCACGGCTGTGAAGCAGGTTCGGTATTTTAATAATGATTTTTTTGGGCATAGAAGTAGGCTCCTATTCGGTTTGACTATACGCAATAACGTACCATATAATATATTTTGTGCTGGTACGCATTAGCGTATACGATAGGATTTAGGGGGATAATGTGATGTCATCAAATCGCTATGAGGATGGTGGGGATACAATTCAAGAGCTTCATAATCGTTCGCAGTTTCTAATGGATATGTCCGTTCAATTCCTGCAATACAACTCCCCGTTCTTTTGTCTTATCTTTATAAATCAAGCTATAGAAACTATGCTTAAAGCACTCTTAATGAAGAGAGGAGCAGTATTAATTCCCTCTTACACACGGACATTGGAAGAAACGTATGATCTTTTTAAAGAGTCTGATGCAGCCTTGGAAGATATCTCTTTTCTAGAGTCCATCCATTACCTTTCTTTACAACCTGCCCATTTACAGCTTATCCAAAATATAACGAGCCTCCAACTGCAACGCTTAATACATAGAGCTGACAACTTATTGTTACAATTATCCCTCAAGTTAATTCCCGATAGTGGCGGGATTTATCAAGCTGTTTTCAAAGAGGACTAGTCTAACCAGTGCAACGTATTTGCAAGGTTCATGATGAATGGAAAGATGATATAATAATAAGGAATGGAGCTGATGCCGATGGATTTGCTGGACCCTCGTGTGGATTTTGTGTTCAAACGGATATTTGGCAGCGAGAACAACAAGGATGTGCTGCTAGCGTTTCTTAATCGTATTTTTACTGAAGCTGGCGAGCCCTTATTGACCCAAATCATTCTTATGAACCCTTACACAGATAAAGACGATCCTCTCGACAAACAGTCCATCTTTGATGTATATGCTAAGACCTCTGAAGGCAAGCTGATTGATATTGAGATGCAGCTTTTCAATAAGTACGATATAGAGAAACGAACGTTGTTTTATTGGAGTAAACGGTACGCTGGTCAGCTCAGTGAGGGTGACAAGTATCCCGAGTTGAAGAAATGCGTGACGATCAATATTTTAAATTATTCATTTCTGAAGAACGATCAATATCATAACGTTTTTCACCTACGGGAGGACCGGACAGGAATATCTTTAATTGATGATATTGAGGTCCATTTCCTGGAGTTACCGAAACTAGATGAGTGTAGCATTCCGTCAGAGGGTGGGCTAATCAATTGGTTGTTGTTTCTGAAAGGTGCCGATACATCACATTGGGAGGTGCTGAAGATGAATGAGCCGGATTTGGAGAAGGCGATGGATACCCTGCAATATTTGAGTCAGGATTTGGACGCCAGACGATTGTATGAGGCCAGACAGAAGTATCTGCATGATGAAGCATCTATGATTGAAGGAGCGAAGTCGGCGGGAATTGCAGAAGGTGTAAACAAAGGAAAAAGAGAAGTGGCTAAGAATTTGTTGGAAATGGGTATGGATTATGCTGCAGTGGCTAAAGCAACTGGCCTGAGTGAGGATGAAATCAAGTTTATAAAGTTGTAATAATTCATACTGCTTGAATTGACTATATTAAAGAACAAAGACTTGGGGCTTATCCAAGTCTTTGTTTGTTTTGGAGAAACGGCTATTTTTGTGTTCTATTTCTGGAATATCATTTCCCTTTTTCAGTTAGAGTTTACTGTGGCTGATGACAATGTGGTCGAGAATGTAAATGATGTGTTGTGAAAATAATGAGTGATCGCTGAGCTTCTCAACGAGTGCTATCTAAAGCGTAGAGGCTGGATTGCCAATAGTTTTTTTGAAGTGTAAGTATTAGTGTAACGTTATTATTCACAGGAAGCTGCGATCAAGCAGTTTCCTATTTCCTATGTCCCGAACTCTAAAATCTCTCACAAAGCCGCCCTTATCTTTAGAGTACCATTGTGTCAATTAAATTTGTCTCAATCATATTGGAATAGTGGTAGAATAAAGGAATAATCAAAGATCTTTCTGAGCCATGATGGGTAGCTGATAGAATCACATGGAGGTATGACAACATGTCACTAGCAGACAGTATTAAGCTGAAGGGATTGCTGAATGGAACGCATATGGAGCTGGCAGCCTTTTTACATAGAGCGATAGCGTTGACAAAACTGGTTCAGTCTGCCCATAAAGGGAATACAATCATTGGAAATTTAAGTCCGGCTAGTGTTCGATTTCAACAGGATTTGCAGCTGGCGATTCTTACAGAAGATCGCAAAATGGATTATGCCTATTTATCACCTGAGCAATTGGGCAGGCTCAATCGTGCGCCGGATGAGCGCAGTGATCTGTATGCACTAGGTATCATTTTCTACGAAATGCTTGCCGGTCGGCTACCGTTTCAGGCAGAGAGCGCTGAAGAATGGATACATGTACATATGGCCGTATTGCCAAAGCCTATACGCGAACAGCGTCCGGAACTGGCTGGACCCTTGGATAACATGTTACTAAAGCTGCTGTCAAAATCACCCGAAGAGCGCTATCAGAGCGCCTATGGGTTATTAGCTGACTTACAGCGCTGCGTTTTGTCCTGGAATGAAGCGGGAGAGATACTCCCTTTTGAGATTGCTTCTACAGATAGGAACAGTCGGTTTCGCCTGCCACAGATGCTATTTGGACGCGAACAGGAAGCGGAAGCTCTGCGTGAAGCCTTTGAGCTGGCTTGTGTGGGTGCTTCGGCATTTGTACTGGTCGCGGGCCATGCTGGGAGTGGTAAGACGGCGTTAATTAGTGAACTAAAACTGCCTACCCGAAGAGAAGGCGGTCAGTTCATTGCCGGCAAATGCGACCTGATGAATCGGGAGATACCCTTCTCGCCGATTCTGCAGGCGCTTCGCCGACTGCTTCGGCAGGTATGGAGTGAATCGCCAGAAAGACTTGCCCAGTTGAGGCTTCAAATGGTAGAAGCCTTAGGGCTTGGAGCGGGTGTAATCACAGAGTTTCTACCAGAGGCAGCCAAGCTGCTCGGTGCTTCACCTTCGGTGGAGCCGTTGCCTCCAGCTGAAGCGGCTGTGCGTTTTCGTCGGCTGCTGCCCATTTTCATTAAGACTTTTGCCGGTAGGGAACATCCGCTTGTATTATTTCTGGATGATCTGCAATGGGCTGACCCGGATACGCTGGATGTTCTGCATGTATTAGCCACGGATAGGGCGCTGCACGGCCTACTAGTGATAGGTGCGTTCCGGTTGGAAACGACACAGGAGCGAATGGACAGCGGGGATGAATACGCGGCTGCAGCTTTATGGTTTAAGCAGATGTTATCTCTTCAGCAGGCAGATATGGCGCTGCGGGTTCAGCATATTACGCTGAATTCTCTGACTTACGTCGATGTAAGACGCTTTCTATCGCATATTCTTAACGAGAATACGGCCCGTGTCCGGCTGCTGGCAGAATCGCTATACCACCGAACGGAAGGGAATCCGCTATTCCTGCATCGGTTTCTGGACAGCTTGTACCGTGAGCATAAGCTTGTCTTTGATCAGGAGCAAGCCATTTGGACATGGGACATGGCAGCAGTCACCGAGCTGCCTGAAGATCCCGACATCCTTCATTTCATCGAGCGGAGAATTCGGCTGCTTCCAGAGAAAACGGTTAGTCTGCTTGGGATAGCTGCTGCCCTCGGACACCACTTCCATGTGGCAACGGTTGCTCTTGTAAGTGGTCAATCCATACCGGATATGCTGGATCTCTTACGTCCAGCTGAGGATCAAGGATTGATAAGCCGCGAGGATGGTATTGTCGAAGGGGAATCAGAGGATATTGGATATGCTTTTTTGCATGATCGGGTGCAGCAGGCTGCTTATCAGACCGTTTCTGACGACGAGCAAGCAAGCTTGCACTTAGCGATTGGGCGTGCGATGTACCAGAATGAACGCGAGGACGCGCAGAAATATTCCATTTTTGACAAGGTATATCACTTGAATTTGGGCTATATGTTGATGACAGACCAGGCTGAAAGAATCGAGCTCGCCAAATTGAATCTACAGGCCGGTTTGAAATCGAAAGCAACTACAGCATTTGCGGCAGCAATGTACTTTCTGGAAACGGGACTGCATTTGATTGGGGAGAATGAAGCGGTACCCGGCTCGCTGGCGTATCAACTGATGCTGGAGCTGCCCGAATGCGAGTACATGTGCGGATATACGGAACGTGCGTCAGCACTACTCGAACGATTGATGGCCCGTACTACAGATCTTGTCGAGCGTTCCCGTATTTACCTTATTCGGATTTCGATGTATACCTATTTAACAAAAGATGAACTGGCCGTGAACGTCGGACGACAGGCACTCGCGGAATTTGGCTGGAAGCTGCCAGTGAAGTATTCTAAGGCAGGTATCTTGAAGGAAGTAGCCATGACGCAAACAGCTTTGTACAAAATGCGCCATGAGCTTCCGTACTTACCCTTAAATAACGATCCCCACTATAAAGCCTTGTCAGATCTGGTCATGGCGATAGCGACCTCGGTATTTACTTTAAGTCTAGAACTGTCTGCTATATTGTTCTCGAGGTTCGTACGTTTCGGTCTAAAGCATGGCAATAACGAAGCATTTGCATATATCCTTGCAGGTTATGGCTTGGTGATTCTAAGAAATAAATGGTCTTTCACTCATTTAGGGCTTCAATATATCGAAACAGCTTTTCTACTCGCAGCCTCTTTTGAAAGCGTGGACCTACACTGTCGGCTGTACTATATCCGGGGCCTCGCCAGATTGCAGCAGAATCCAAAAGAAGGATTGGAGCATTTGGAGCAATCGATACACTATGGGATGGAATCCGCCAATTTGACCTTTGTTAGTATTGCGATGCTCACAAGTACGACCACTCATATCGGGAATTTATATGCATTATCTGCACGGATTACAGATTATGAAGCTAGATCACAGAAGCTTGTGGATGATGTGACGCTTAACATCTTTCGCATTGCGAGAGGGTATGTGGCTCAATTACAGGGCGAGGTTGGTGACAACGATGAAGTTATTATTCCACTTCAGAGCAACCGTTCCCAAGGGACGCTGAATAATGAAGTTTATTATATCTGTACCTGTCAGATCGAAATTGCTTATCTAGCTGGGCGATATCGTGAAGCGCTTGAATGGGTAGAGCAAGGGAAATTTAATACGTTTCGACAGACACGGATGCAAGTTCGTAAACAACATGTCTACCATTCGCTATCACTTGCTGCCCTTTATGCGGAGGCACCGCAAGAAGAACGCAAAAGTATTCGTAAGAAGCTTAGCAAGCAACTGCGTTCCATGCAGCACTGGTCTGGCTATTTTGGGCATGGCTCATCGGCTTATTTACTCCTCTTGGCTGAATTACAACGGATCGATGGAAAATGGGCAGGAGCAGCAAAAGGTTATGAAGTTGCTATTAATGCTGCACGAAAAGAAGGTTATGGCATGATGGAGGCTATAGCCTACGAACTGGCTTCGATGTTCTATCAGGCTGCAGGAAGTGTTGGCGGAGCAGAGATATTAATGGCAGATGCCTGTAATGCTTATTCGCAATGGGGGGCAACTGTCAAAGTGGAGCAGCTTAAGAAACAGTATCCTAATCTGCCTGTATCCACAACAGAGCTGAAGGAAGAACGAAAAGTAGCTGAAGCAGCACTCGAAGCGAAGCCGGCTCAAGCCAATCCCGACAGAGTAGCTTTTATGGATGATGGAAAAGTATTCTTAAGACGAATTTCCGAGTGGGCGGGTTCAGTTGGCGATCAAGATATGTTCACTCCTTTCCTGGAATCCGCACTTCGTTATTCAGGGGCAGTACAGGGGTATGTGCTGAATGGTCATGAAGAAGTATTTCGCATTGAAGCTCAAAGTATGAGTAACAAGGTTCTGCCAGAAGAGCTAGGGTTTGCGGAATCGATTGTTAGATCTGTCATAATGACTGGCGAGCCGATCTTACTTGCCAATGCTTCACACAGTTCTTTTGCAGCTGATCCTGCTATTCAACGCAATCTGTCGAAATCGATTCTGTGTATGCCAGTACTTTTTCCAGGTAGTGTGCTGCCTTCGGTGCTTTATTTGGAGAATAACCTTATATCTGGAGCGTTTACCAAGGAAGGTCTGGAAGTGTTGGATTTCATGATTACTCGTATGGTATACCTGAAATCGCTTCAGGAATCCCGCATAGGAATGATTTCTGATGAACTGACAGCCACTACCGAGACTTCCAAGCTGCTCGTCGATCCGCTCACTCTACGTGAAACCGAGATATTATACTCCCTGTCCGATGGGTTATCCAACAAGGAAATCGCTGATCGATTTGGGATTACAGAGGGAACCGTTAAAAGTCATGTTTTCCGTCTGTACGGGAAGCTTGGGGTCAAGCGCCGTTCACAAGCGATCTCCCGTGCGCGCGAGCTGCAATTAGTGGAATAGAATTCATTTCATAAGGGTTTATCCTGCAGGCAGTCGGAAAAACTGTTAAGGGGTAGACCCTTTTCTTTCTGGAAGAGACGGATGCCGCCTCGTTCAGAGGACGCGAAGCCGTGTCTTCTTGTCAGAATAAAGACGGGAATGGAGAAATGTCTGCAACTTATCAGTTGTTTTGCGGAAAAGATTGAAATGAAGGAGAACAGTACGGTAAAATTGACTTATCGGTTCTAAGGCTCGTCTTGAGGTGTTGAATGAATTGATCGGTTGTTTACAATAGATTGAACAAAGAAAGGGATTGTGTCATTTGAGTAACGAAGAAATCGTAAATGAATTGCCAGAGAACTATGAGGAATTAAAAAGAGAGGCGAACCGCTCCGGAGATTGGAGAGCACGTCTTGCTGCTGTTGAAGAGCTGGGTCAAACGAAACACTCCAAGATCATTGACATTCTGACACGCTTAATGACCAGCGATCCTGTCTACACCGTACAAGAGGCCGCTTACCTGAAGCTCAAGGCCTTCGGCGAGGATGTGAAAGCACCTTCCAAGAACAAACCGGAATTGGTGAAGGGTGTATCCAAGATTCTTATCCGAATCAAGAAGAGTCTGCCCCAAGATCATTCGTTTGAAGAGTTCAAAGAAAAGCTGAAGAAGATGCGAGTGGATATCTACGATGCTTACGAAGGTGAAAAAGGTCCTGAATTTGACAGCTGGTTGTCAAAAATGTGGACTGCTGAGAAGAAGTAAACAGGTTGACAAAAGAATCCAATACCTGTAGCTTAATAACTAACTAAATAAGATACCCACTAGGGGAGCCTGAATTGGCTGAGACGGGAAAATTAAATTCCTGGACCCTTGAACCTGATCTGGATCATACCAGCGTAGGAAAGTGGAGTCGGACTTTTTCAAGTATAGCCTTCTTGGCTGTTCATAGATAAAGCCGCTCCATTGTGGAGCGGCTTTTTTGCTGCGCTCTTGTTTACATTCAAATTTAGGAGGAATCAAGATGCCAAGTTCAGAGAAGAAGGGGAACGTGAATCTGTCTGCTTTTCCAGCAAGTCGTAAAGTGTATGTAGAGGGCTCGCGTCCCGATATTAGGGTTCCCATGCGAGAGATCACTTTGAGCAAGACCTCAGGAATGGCGGGAGAAGAAGAGAATGCACCTCTGCGTGTCTATGATACGAGCGGTGCCTATACTGATATTGAAGCGTATACGGATATTCGTCAGGGTCTACTGCCTCACCGTTTATGCTGGATCGCAGCGCGTGGGGACTCCGAAGCTTATGAAGGAAGAGGGATTAAACCGGAGGATAATGGGAAGTCCCTAGGCAAAAACGCTGTGGAAGTATTTCCACGCTTAGAGCGGCGTCCGTTAAGGGCCCGGAAGGGTAGGAATGTCACTCAGCTGCATTATGCCCGCCAAGGCGTCATTACTTCGGAGATGGAATATATTGCGATTCGCGAAAACGTCACCCCTGAGTTTGTGCGAGCAGAAGTGGCCAGCGGCCGCGCCATTATTCCGGCAAATATTAACCATCCAGAAAGCGAGCCGATGATTATCGGGCGGAACTTTCTGGTGAAGATCAATGCGAATATTGGCAACTCCGCCGTCTCTTCATCAATTGAAGAGGAAGTAGAGAAGATGAGATGGGCCACACGCTGGGGCGCGGATAATATTATGGATCTTTCGACGGGCAACCATATTCACACGACACGGGAATGGATTGTGCGTAATTCCCCAGTACCCATCGGTACGGTGCCGATCTATCAGGCGCTGGAAAAGGTGAACGGGAAAGCCGAAGATCTGACGTGGGAGGTATACCGTGACACGTTGATCGAGCAGGCGGAGCAAGGTGTGGACTATTTTACCATTCATGCCGGTGTCTTGCTGCGTTATATTCCTCTGACTGCAGGTCGGATGACGGGTATCGTCTCGCGTGGCGGCTCCATTATGGCAGCATGGTGCCTCGCGCATCATCAGGAGAACTTTCTCTATACGCACTTCGAGGATATTTGCGAGATTATGAAGACTTACGATGTGGCATTCTCCTTAGGTGACGGACTGCGCCCAGGTTCCATTGCCGATGCCAACGATGAAGCTCAGTTCGCTGAACTGGAGACACTTGGGGAACTAACAACGCTTGCCTGGAAACATGATGTTCAGGTGATGGTAGAAGGCCCGGGCCATGTGCCGATGCATCTGATCAAGGAGAATATGGATAAGCAGCTGGAGCTGTGCCATGAAGCGCCTTTTTACACATTGGGTCCTCTGACTACGGACATTGCACCCGGCTATGATCATATCACTTCGGCCATTGGGGCGGCGATGATCGGTTGGTTCGGTACTGCTATGCTTTGTTACGTGACGCCGAAGGAACACCTAGGCTTGCCGAATAAAGAGGATGTGCGCGAAGGTGTCATTACCTACAAAATTGCTGCCCATGCCGCTGATTTGGCCAAAGGCCATAAAGGTGCCCAAGATCGGGATAATGCCCTCTCCAAGGCGCGTTTCGAGTTTCGCTGGCGGGATCAATTCCATTTGTCGCTAGATCCGGAACGGGCGCTCGAATATCACGATGAGACTCTCCCGGCAGAAGGGGCCAAAATGGCGCACTTCTGTTCGATGTGCGGTCCGAAGTTCTGCAGTATGCGCATCTCGCATGATATCCGGGATACGGCACGGCGGCAGGATACGGTGGGGCAGGAGGCTATCGCTGCTGGGATGCGGGAGAAGGCGGCGGAGTTTAAGGAGGGTGGAGGGGTGATTTATAAGTAAAACCGGACTCAGAGGCTCCTATTTGCTCGAAATCAGGCGATTGAAGAGTTTGACGGACTCCAGAGACACTATTGACCAATTTTCTTCCCAGAAGAACTGGTTTTTGCTTCAATAACGTCTCCTGAGTCCGCTTTATGTTCCCAACAACCCCTCCAAAGTGAAATAGCAGCTATATGACCTAGACTAAGAAGTGGACACGGAAAGTAGAACCCATGGATAATAGAATAATACTCCAGAAGAGGTGATCGCCGTGACCGAGCGTCAACGTTATAACAAAGAATTTATAGAACAGACAGTAAAATATGTTCAAGAACAGCAGAAGTCCATTACCGACATTGCGGAAGAATTGAACATTCCTAAAGGAACTTTGAAAAATTGGATGGTGAAGTACCGGCAGTTTCCCAACGAACCGTTTGTAGGCAGTGGAAAGCTACGTATCCAGGAACAGCAGATCCACGATTTGGAACAAAAGAATAAGGATCTGGAAGAGGAGGTCGCTATTCTAAAAAAAGCGATGCACATCTTCAGCAAAGACCGGAGTTAAAGTTCCGATTTATTGAGGAGCATCGCTCCGAATTCCGGATTGAGAAGATGTGCAGCCTATTAGAAGTATCTAGAAGTGGCTATTACAAGTGGCGACTCTCCCCTCCCAGTGACCGGAAAATGCATCGTGAACGGCTCTTAAAGCGCATTGAATATCACTTTTACGACAATGATGAAATTTACGGTAGCCCCAAAATCACAAAGAAATTGCAGGAAGAAGGATTCGTCGTCGGTGAGAAAACGGTAGGCCGAATCATGCGTGAGAACAAGCTTCGCTCACAAGCAACCGGCAAATTCAAAGTCCAAACGACCGATTCTAACCACGACTTTCCTATTGCCCCCAACTGGCTAAACCAGCATTTCGACGTGTGTACGAAGCCGAATCAAGTATGGGTAACGGACATTACCTACATACACACACGCCAAGGTGTGTTGTATTTAGCGAGCGTTTTGGATTTGTACACACGTAAGATTGTCGGTTGGGAGCTTGGAAACCGTATGAAGGTAGACCTCGTTTCAGCAGCTCTGGAAAAGGCCTACAAGTCGCAGCAACCTGAAAAAGGGCTCATTCACCATTCGGACCGAGGCAGTCAATATGCCTCCACAGACTACCGAAAAAAACTAAAAGAATACCATATGATCCGAAGCATGAGTCGCCGAGGGAATTGCTATGACAATGCCTGCATTGAATCGTTCCACAGCATTCTCAAACGAGAACTCGTTTACCGCAGAAGGTTCTTAACGAAAGAAGAAGCAAAGAATCACTTGTTTAGGTATATCGAGTTTTTCTACAACCGGAAAAGAATACACAGTAAATTGGACTACCTCTCACCGGATCGTTTTGAATCGCTATATTACAAGAACCTAAAGTTTGCCAACTGACCCTTTTACCGTGTCCACTCTATTGACAGAAGGTCAATACAGTCCGCCAAGGTTGAACTTCAACTATTCAGGCTTTGTGTGAGTGTAGCTCACTGATGTAAGTTAAATTAAAGAGCAGAGCGATAAGGTTAAGACCTTATTACTCTGCTCTTAGTTTGTTGCTGTCTTGCAATATATTGTCATACTCTATAGCGATAAGGGTGAAAAAGTCAGAAGGCCTGATTCTTAGGCCAATACAAAGCTCGAAGATTTTGCTCACCGAAGGCTCATTTCTGCCAACCTCGATCATCGAGATGTAGGAACGATCTACATTACATTCATAGGCCAAATCTTCTTGAGTTAAACCTTGTCTGATACGTAGAGCCTTAACTGTCTTTCCGATGATCTGTTTGATGATAATTGGCTGCTGGCTCAACGGAAAATCTCCTTTTAGGACCATTATCAATCTGTTATACTAACCACTACAGATAAAGTACTCAACAAATAGAGAAAAATATACATTTTCAAAGAGGAATTATTACATCATGGAGGCTGATAACGTGTCTAATAGGAATAATCAGCACGAAATCGAAAGCCCGAAATCGCATAAGCTCTGTCAAATCTATACGGACTTTATTCCGTTGTTCCTAGATGAGGGGAATTTCATTCCTTGCCTGATCCTAAGTGATAGAACTATAACCTGCATGATCCGCGCACTATCCCTCCAAGACATCTCCCTCCAAGACATCTCCCTCCAAGACCATAACTCGTTGTTTCCTCCGCAAGTTTTGACGTTAGAAGAATTAATTCTGCTGCTGAGTACCGAGGGCACATCTGAATTAGCTCTTGCGCTGTTCGTCTCTTCAATTCATTTCTTTGTACATCACACAGACTTCTCGCTATTCCGCTATATGAAAATAACGCAACTTTGCGTTCTGATTCACAAAGTAGATGATCTACTTTGCCTGCTATCCCCAAGGTTGTATATTTCGCGGGAAGAAGTCTACCATTCTATATTTTAAATTTAGCTAAAAGGAACCATGAAAAAGCAGCTGCCGATACCCGGCAGCTGCTTTCGATTTCTTTACTCTGCTTCGTTAATCATTACTTCTTGAAGACTTCTACAGTATAGACCCATTGGTACTGACGGTAAAGAGTGGTATGATCGGCATAGAGCTTAAATATTAGAAATACAAAGGATGAAAACATGCTAACTCATAGTTTAATAAGTAAATTCCAGGAATATCTCATGCTGTCTGCCAACTTACGCCCCGATTATATTGCTAGTCTAGGTACAGTTGGCGACGGGAGCACGCGCCTTCGCGAAATTTTGCCTGAAGCGCCAGAGCTCCTACACGCTATTTATAGTACGGTTTCTGGAACAGGCAGTGATGAAGAAGAACCGAGTTTGATAGAGTTCATACCGGGGTATCGCTTGATCCATATTAATGAATATGAACAGGAAATGAAGATACTAACAGGGATCTTGGAAGAGAAGGGTTATAGTGCTGGGGGCATTGTTTTACCGATTCTAACGAATTATGGCAGTGATTTTATATGTTATTATCGTTCAGCGGATGGTGTAGAGCAGATTTGCGATTTGCTGCATGATTATGGTGACCTGGTTGTTATGTATCATTCACCGGAGAAATTTCTGGAGACGTTGTGTGAATTCTATAAGCAGGATGTTTATTTTCTCGATGAAGAGGGGTATCTGGATTGTGATTTAGTGCTGGAGGGCGAAGTGGGTACGGCCCTGAACCCGGATGCGAAATATTGGGCGGAGTGAAATCATCTGATTGAGAATAAGGGATGTAACAGTCCTATAACGCGGAAAGAGCAGCTCCATTTGGAGCTGCTCTTTTTCGATATCTTTTAAATTACAGCAGCACTCAGCCGTCTATTCCTGCGCAGCTCTATCTTCCTGCTCGCGCAGCTCTATTCTGCGAATTTTGCCCGAGGTTGTCTTCGGGAGATCGCTGATAAACTCGATTTTGCGCGGGTATTTATAAGGCGCTGTCCATTCTTTGACATGGGCTTGCAGTTCCTTCACAAGTTCGGGAGATCCGGCTATTTCATCTTTAAGCACGATAAATGCTTTAACGACATGGCCGCGGATTTCATCCGGGCTTGCTACAACTGCGCATTCCTTAACGGAAGCATGTTTCATAAGTGCTTCTTCTACTTCAAAGGGGCCAATAGTATAGCCTGAGCTGATGATGATATCATCGCCGCGCCCTTCAAACCAGAAATAGCCATCCTCATCCTTGCGTGCCCGGTCACCAGTTACGAAGAATTCTCCATGTGAGCCATTTTCTTTGCGCTCAGGGTCTTTGTAATAGGCATGGAACAAGGCTGGCATGCTCAAATGTACAGCAATATCTCCAACCACGCCCGGAGGGACCGGAATGCCGTCTTCGTCTACGACTTCTACAAGTCCTGGAGCAATGGATTTACCCATGGAGCCGACCCGGATAGGAGTATCCTTAAGCGTACCGATGATCAGTGTACTTTCTGTCTGTCCGTAGCCATCCCGAATGGTGATATCGAAATTGCGTTGGAAGGTGTCAATAACTTCCTGGTTCAAAGGTTCTCCGGCGGAAACTGCACACCGTAGTTTGGACAAGTCATGCTGATGTAATCCTTCGGTCTTGGCCATTAGGCGATATTCCGTAGGTGTGCAGCACAAGACCTGAACGGAATGATCCTGCAACAGCTGCAGAAATCGATCAGGATGGAAGGCGCCCGTATAGACGAAGCCGGTGGCTCCGTTTCCAAGAACGGTTAAGAACGGGCTCCAGATCCACTTTTGCCAACCTGGAGCAGCGGTCGCCCAGACGATATCCGTTTCGCGGATATCCAGCCAAAGGGAAGAAACGATCCGCAGGTGAGCATAAGCCCAACCGTGACTATGCACGACGGCCTTTGGATTACCAGTTGTTCCCGAGGTATAAGCCAGGATCGCGATATCATCGCGGTGGGTGTTTACCGCCGTTCGATGATCCGGCTGTCCAATCATAAGGTCCTCCAGGTCAAGCCAACCTGCACTTGCAGAACCATCTTCAGAAACGGCAATGCGGAAATCCAAAGAGGGCAGGTCGTCGCTGATTTTATCTACTTCATTAACAACCTTAGACCAGGCAATGACCGCCCGTGCCTCGGAATGGCGAAGACGATAGGATAGATCCTTGGCACGAAGCATCTCTGATGAAGGAATAACAGCTAGTCCAAGCTTCAGACAAGCTAGATAGATGGCATATGCCGTAATTCTGCGTGGAACCATGACTAGAACCTTGTCCCCTTGCTGAAGTCCAAGATTGTGGAGCCCTCCAGCCAGCCGGTTAGCCTGCTGCAGGAGTTCGCCGTAGCTGATCTCCTCGCAATGATCCTGTTCATTCACAAATTTAAGCGCAACCTTACCGGAAGGATGATGTTCCATTTCCGAAGTGAGATTGTAGTATTCAGGTGCGATCCAATGCTGATTATCCAAAATGAACCTCTCCTATATGATCAAGATGAGTGTAGCTGCTTATCTTACTTAGCTTAGTATAGTATAGCACGTTCTCCTAGTACCAGATGCTAAGTGGACCCCTCCACTTTAGAGAATGTTCTGTGACTATTTTGGTATTATGCTAAGAATAGAGGGGGAAGCAACGGCAGGAAGCTTAGTATGCCCTCGCAGCCAGCTTTGTACGAAGCTGCTTATGGCAGCTGTATGGACGGAATTCATAGAGAAGCCGTAATCTTTGTGGTTGTAAATAAAGAAAGAAAGTGAGCTGGCGCCTCCCACACATTATATGAAGGAAATTTTGCGTGGCGCAGAGCCGGTCGTCTCAGCCGAATATTATACTGCTCTGAAAAAAAGATTCGTAGAGGTGTTTGGTTACCCACAGCCCTTGTAGGAATTAAGTTGCGCTTTCGAGCATATAGCCAGTACGGCTAATCTTTTGTTCAATCTTCAATAAGTTATTCAAGAAAGTGAGAAGCAAGTTATGAACGATACAACCTTTAATGAAGTATTTACTCTAATGGAAGCTTCTTTTCCAGTTTCTGAGATTCGGACCTATACCGGACAGCGTGGGCTACTGGAAATTCCGCATTATCGACTAATTGTGGAGAAGGACTCCAGTGACAGAACAATAGCCTTTCTGGCCTGTTGGGAGTTTTCTTTATTCCGGTTCGTGGAGCACATTGCGGTCGATCCGAGCATTAGGGGAAGCGGCATTGGAAAAAAGTTAATGGAGGATTATCTCAAGCAGTCGGACAAGCCTGTTCTGTTGGAGGTAGAACCGCCTAGTGGTGTATTGGAACAACGTAGAGTCGGATTTTATGAGCGGCTGGGCTTCCATCTTCATTCGTTTCCCTATGTGCAGCCCCCTTTGCGTGAAGGACAAGCTGATTTGCCGCTGCTTATCATGACTTACCCAAGACTGTTGCAGGAGCAGGAGTTTCATCTTTTCAGGGAGATATTGTACACAGAAGTATATAAGGTCAACGTGCCATATAAGAGTTAATTTAAAGAATAGCCCGCTTAATCCATTACGGATATAGCGGGCTGTTGTATTTGTTCAGGAACCATTCAGCTCAAGACTCTGAAGAAATGCTGACTCTGCCGGATTCATATTGGACGCTGGCTTTTAGAATTTCGGTAAAGAAGGACATCGGCACATACATGCTACCCTCGTGATTAATAACGGGAGCAGTGCCAAGTGTGATCGGGGCCATCCGGTTGTAAATATAACTGTCTTTATTCTTAGTGACAAGCGTCCAGTGAGCACCCATGTTGAGTTCGAGCGAGCTTGTCTCTTTGTTCCAGGCTAGTTCATAGCCCAAGGCTTCACTAATCGCGCGTATCGGTGCCAATACGACTCCAGAGTCATTGAGACTAAGCTTTACTCCTGAAAGAGCTTTGCCATTCACTACCAGGCCCATGGAGCTGAGGTCCCCAGCTGTAGAATTAGTGGGCAGCGCAATTTTGAATTCCGGGTTGCCTGTAGAATGTGGAGCGATTTCGTTCTGCTGGAAGATTACATAAATAGAGCTACCTTTTATATAGAAGGAACTCTCTTCGTTTACCCCTTTGAAATCCTCTGCAAAATAATTAGCGGCATCTTTAGCCATAGCCGCACTAATCTGCGTATTAATAATCTTCTGGTACTTGTCGCCGAATAGTGTCTTCAGCGTTACGCGTGTTGCTGTAGCTTCGTTTTTTATATTATAAGTATCTATTCTAGTGAACCCGTTTGCTCCCCCGCTGAAGGTGTAAGTGGTGATGTGAAGGGAAAGAATACCGCCTGTGCCAGCTACTCCATTTGAGGTCACATCAAAGGTCTTGGTCAGCTCGGAGGCGTGAAAAGGAAATCCCTGTGCTGTAGCATTCTTTTTGTTTTCTGCAGCGGTTGCCTTCAATACCTCCAGCTCTTTTGTGGCATTTGCTTCAATTAAGGTATTCCATTCTTCCTGAGCTTGCGTATCCAGCATCCCAGAAATGACTGGCAGGTTCAGATCTGCTTGATAAGTGTCGTCTCTGGCTGTTACTTTCTTGATCGTGATCGTTGCAGGTTCTAATACAGGGGTTCGGGATACAATGCTGATTGGAACATTTGCTGCGGGTACATTATCAGGCGGGGCGGCCTGTACCTGTGAACCCTGCGTACCTGCCAGAATAATCATGCTTGCCGCAGCCAGGGCTGTGATTCTATTTGTTTTGTGAATAAATGTAGTCATGTGCGTTCGCTCCTGTTGTTACATATTTGAGTAGATCATTACACTTTCACGCCTAGCGGTAATCGTTTACCAGTATTATAGACGCCCCCAGATCAGAGTTTATTGCAGGTCCTATTCCTCTTTTGTCCCAAACGATTCGTACCAATAACCCCTGCTATAATGAGCAGCGATCCGATCCAATGATAGAGGGTAACTCCCTCTCCGAGGAAGATTGCCCCGGCTGCGATGGAGACAATGACCGCCAGATTGGTGAACACACTCATTACGGAAGCTTCAATTTGGGTCAAAATATAGTTGGTCATCAGTGTTGTGACAAGTGAAGCTACTACGCCAAGGTATAGTATAGCTGTGATAAATGTACCGCTGGATAATGGATGGAGCAAATCACCGAGTGTTCCACGGGTAGCATGGCTGATCATTGAGACCACCAGAAAAGTCGCGAATCCGACAGTCATCATGAAATAACTGATTTCAGCCGGGCTAAACTGCTGCACTAGTGAACGGGCTAATACACTATATCCGGCAAAAGCTACACATGTCAGGAACAGCAGCAAGATCCCCATAATGTTCGACAGATCGAAGCTGCTTTTCTTCATGATAAAAATGAACACAACGCCGAATACGGACAGGAAGATGGATAATTTCTGCGGTAGGGTTGTTCTTTCTTTCAAAAAAAGGGAGGCGAGGAGCAATGTCACGACAGGCGTGAATGCATATAAAATGCCGCCTTCGGCAGAGGTGGAGCGCTGTAGTCCAAATGCTTGAAGCGTGAAGAACCCAAGTGGATACATTGTTGCTAATAGCAGCAATTTATACAGTGGCTTACCACGATAGGACAGCTTGACCCAGCCGAAGGCGACCGGGACTGAGATCATGATAAATGAAGCGGCAAAGCGGTAGGTCAGTGTATCGAGCGGTTCGGCATAGCCGAGCGCTATTTTGGTGAATAAGAATGAAAATCCGATAATCACCGCATTAGACACGGCAAATATATAGGCAAGCTTTATTCCTTTAGGCAGCATAGGTTCATCTTCCTCTCTTTCTGTTACTTTAAATTTAGGGGGAAATGCGAATACTAACAACGTCTGTTTATTTATACTGTACCGATACAGTTCTCGAATCCTGTATACTGAACAAAGAACAGAACAGGGGGATATGATGAAAAAGTATTATACGATTTTATCTGATATGGAGCATAAAATCCGGGAAGGTCAATATAAGGCGGGTCAGAAGCTCCCTTCCGTTCGTCGTGCTGCGGAGTTCTACGGGTGCAGTGTCAGTACAATCATACGTGCCTATGGAGAACTCGAAAAAAACCATGCCATTTATTCCATTCCGCAAAGTGGATTTTATACGGTCGAGAGGCCGGAGGACTGGCGTAAGGATACGGACAACCAAACGATTGATTTCGCTTCGGCATCGCCGGATTTGAATGTGTTTCCATATTTAGATTTCCAGCATTGCTTGAATAAAGCGATTGATACCTATAAGTACAATCTGTTTACATATGGTGATGCACTGGGGTTGGATACGCTGCGGAGAACATTGGTTTCTCATTTGGCTGGTGATCAGGTGTTTGCCAAGGTGGAGCAGGTCATCATCACTTCGGGTATTCAGCAGGCGCTCAGGATTTTGGCGAAGATGCCCTTTCCGAACGGGCACGCTGTCATATTGGTTGAACAGCCAAGCTACGATATTTATTTGCGTTTTTTGGAGGCAGAGGGCATACCCGTTTGCGGCATCACCCGCTCGAGCGCAGGGCTTGATTTGCAGGAACTGGAAGAGAAATTCAGAAGTGGGGATATCAAATTTTTTTACACGATGTCAAGATATCACAATCCGCTGGGCAGCTCTCTTCATACAGAGGATCGTAAGGCAATCGCCGCAATGGCTGGCAAATACGATGTGTACATCGTGGAGGATGATTATATGGCTGATTTGGGTGCAGAGCGGCGGTTCGAGCCCATCTATGCCTACGACCAGACCGCACACGTTGTTTATTTGAAAAGCTTCTCCAAAATCATTTTTCCAGGCTTAAGGCTGGGTGCTGCGGTTATACCGGAAACGCTATTGAAGGCTTTCGAAGCCGGCAAAGGATATACTGACACCTCACTCTTGTCACAGGCTGCACTCGAGGTGTATATAAAGAATGGGATGTACGAGCGCCATAAGCACAAAATATACGAGCTGTATGCAGCAAGGATTGATGCATTGTATGCAGCCTTGAAAAGGCACAATGTTGATAATTTGATCGAAGTGGCTGCTGTTAGTTCTGGTGTCTATATGCAATTTAAACTACCACAAACGGTCAATTTGGAGCGTCTGATTAGGCGGCTTGCATTGAGGAAGGTCAATGTCGTAACTGGCAAGGGGTTCTATTTGTCTAATGAACAGAAGCGCGATAAGTTTTTGCGGATCAGCATTTCTCGGGCCCAACTTGAACAGATCGATGAAGGCGTCAGGGCCATAGTAGAAGAAGTGAAGCGCGGGAGCAGCTGGTAGTGCTGTTTCCTGACAGAGATAGTTCTTTACAATCTGGAGATAAGTTGGAAACAAGTTAATGGTTAAATAGAACTACAGCATGAACAAAACATGAACTTACAAGGAGAAGATAATAATGAAAAGCAAAAAAATGATCATAGCAACAATGGTATTCGGAATGGCAGTTACAGGCTCAGCAGGTGTGTATGCAGGAACTAATCTGCAGAAAATCAGCGCTTATCTCAATCACAGCATTGGTTTCAAAGTGAATGGAGCAGCATATACGCCAGTGGACAATAATGGAAAAACATTAGCGCCAATCACATATCATGATACGACTTACCTGCCTGTTCGTGCGTTGGCTGACGTATTAAAGGTTCCTGTAACCTTCAATGCTGCCACTAATCAGGTCATTCTCGGGACTAACTCAGGAAGCACAACTCCAGGTTCTGGCTCTGCTATCACTGTAGCGGCTGTTCAATACAGCGCTGCACAAAAAGAAGCGATCACCAAAGCTTTTGCCAATTTCCAAGGGTTTGAAACAGCCTATGCTCCAGTCCAAATGATTAGCGGAGATGCTTTCGTGAAGGTAGCTGGTGGCGAGGATGGTGTAAGCTTCCTATTCAATCATATGAATGTTAACGTGTCACCACGGGATTACTCTTACAGTTATGATGGAGATACCGTGAAACTCTCGAACGGAACGGAAGCGAAATGGTATAGTCCTTCTGGTGATACAGCAATGTTGACCTTTAAATTGGCGGACCGTTTTGTAACGATCAGCTCGCCGGATAAGGCTTTGAGCAAAGCACAGCTGGAGAAGGTAGCTGTAAGTGTAGCGAAATTGAGTAATGGCTCTGATTCTGCTATCACTGTAGCCGCTGTTCAATACAGTGCTGCACAAAAAGAAGCGATCACCAAAGCTTTTGCCAATTTCCAAGGGTTTGAAACAGCCTATGCTCCAGTCCAAATGATTAGCGGAGATGCTTTCGTGAAGGTAGCTGGCGGGGAGGATGGCGTAAGCTTCCTGTTCAATCATATGAATGTTAACGTGTCACCACGGGATTACTCTTACAGTTATGATGGAGATACCGTGAAACTCTCGAACGGAACGGAAGCGAAATGGTATAGTCCTTCTGGTGATACAGCAATGTTGACCTTTAAATTGGCGGACCGTTTTGTAACGATCAGCTCGCCGGATAAGGCTTTGAGCAAAGCGCAGCTGGAGAAAGTAGCTGTAAGTGTAGCGAAATTGAGTAACTAATAAGGATTCTGAATAACCTAAAAACAGCTGGGGTGTCCATTACGGATAGCCCAGCTGTTTTTAATTGTGATTAGGCTAGATATCTAGATTTTTAATTATTTATTCAACAGATTATAGATGACTTGAGCGGCTTCACCACGGGTTGTAATTCCACTAGGTTTGAAGGTATTCTCACCGCGTCCATCTTCACGGGTAATTTATGCAGTTGCGCCGAATATCGTAGTGCTCTTACCTTGTGCGATGCCCGCTTTCACATCGGTGAAAGCCACATCGCTTGTTTTTGTAAGCTGTAAGGCTCTAACCAGCATCGCAGTGAATTCAGCACGTGTTACACTTCGTCCGGGTTCAAACGAAGTACTGCTCATGCCATTCAAAATCCCTTTCGAAATCAATTCATTAATGGCAGTTACAGCCCAATACCCTGCAGGAATGTCAGTGAATTGCTTTGTAGGGGTTACGTTATTACTATCGTTGCCAGCAGGTACTGGCGTTGCTGTCGATTCCACTGTTGCCGATAATGTATCGGATTGGCCTACCGTTAAGCTAAGTGTTGCGTTATTCAACGTTATTGCGGTTACCGGAACTCCAACAATGATTTCGGAGGTTCGTGCTTCAGTAATTTATAATTCGGGGACAACTAGTGAACTACAAACACCTAAACAGCAGGTCCCCCCCTTATACGGGAGCCTGCTGTTTAGGTATTTTTCCTTACATTTCTTCTTGATTAGTTAATAATGAGCTATTGCTATGCTATTTATTCGTCCCATGCTGCTTGGTCGGGAGCTTTTCGTTGGCGGGTTCATCATGCTTCTGTCTATTTTTATCATCTTTCTTTTGGGTATCGTGTAGTTTCTCTACGAATTCATGAGTATCATCCATGTTCAACCTCCTAGATTCAGAACCTTGTTGTTACTGTAACCACTTCTGCTTAAATTCATGCATGCTTGAAACATGATTCGGCTGAGAAGTGTATAATCAATTCAACTAACGATGAGCAGGAAGGGAAAAGAACATGTTTGAGTTATTTCGAAAACTTGGTTCCATCAAGATAGTTGTGGTACTCGTCGTGATGGGTCTTGTGCTGGCTGTAGTATTTAGGGTGCACACAGGAGATGAAGGGAAACCTGAATCCATAGCGTTAACCTTTAATGGCAGTCCGCAGAACCGTATGGCCTTTACCTGGATGGCTCCGGACAAGATTACAGGAACCAGGCTGGAAGTCATTGAAGCGGCGAAATTAATTAACGCTGAGTTTCCGAAAGCCGGAGTTCAAGCCTACGAAGGAACAGCAGATACGACAAGCGTTTATAGGTCAAAGGCAGATAAAGTAACCGGACGTGTGATAATACAGAGAAACCATAAGGTTATCGCGGATCACCTGAAGCCGGGAACGTTGTATGCTTACCGTGCCGGTGATGGACAAGCTGATCATTGGAGCGCCATCGGTACATTTGAAACAGAGAGTCCAGCAACTAAAGCCTTTCAATTTCTGTATACCACAGATTCCCAAGGAACCACTGAGAAGGACTTCGAAATCTGGAATCATACCCTTCAACAAGGCATGGCTAAATTTCCGGAGAGTAAGTTCATTCTCGTTGCTGGTGATCTGGTAGATAACGGAGATATTGAAGAGCAGTGGTCGTGGTTCTTTAACAAACCACAGGGGATATTGGCGAATATCCCGCTGGTTCCCTTGGTAGGCAACCACGAAAGCAGTGGCTATACGAACTACAGCGCCCATTTCAACCTGCCGAATGATTCGAACACGGGCGCAAAACCGGCTGGCTCCGTATATTCGCTAGACTATGGGCCAGCACATTTTATGGTGATGAATACCGAATATTATGGTGGCAGTTCAGATGCTGAGGTTGCTGCGTTCTATAAGAAACAGGTGGAGTGGCTCCGCCGTGAAGTGGCAACCTCGGATAAGAAATGGAAGGTTGTTTTTCTTCACAAATCGCCTTATTCGGTCGCTCTTCATACACAAGACGCCGATGTATTATTTTTCCGAACGCAATTAACGAAGGTATTTGATGACCTGGGGATTGATATGGTCATTGGCGGGCATGATCATACCTACTCCAGAAGCTACCAAATGTACAATAATAAGCCGTTGACGAATATTGTTCCAGATGCAATGGGGACCGTAGTGAATCCCGCAGGCACTTTGTATTTACTGACCAATGCAGCAGGCAATAAAAGATATACTATAGCCGACGGGCCTTTCCCATTTGCCGCTAAATATGGGCAGCCGGACAAGGAGATGTTCACGGGTGTGACCGTTACGGACGAAGAGCTCTCCTTTCAAGCTTACACAACAACTTTGAAAGGGACGACCGAGCTGTACGATCAGTATAGTATTCGCAAGACTACGCTAACAAGGAAAGGAGGCTTCTGATGCTCCCGGGGAATATTTACAGGAAATATCTTAAACACAATGTATTTATGAAAATCATTCTGTTGTTCTCAGCCATCGCAGTGGTAACGATCATTACATTCTCCTATTTGATGTTTAAGGTTATGTCGGAGGCGGCCGTACAGAGACAAATGGAAGTGCAGAAGCAGGCAATTGAGAGTGTTGGCAATTACATCGGAGGCAAATATGAATCGGTACAGACGACGATGCGGGATATTTATAGGGACAACGAACTCGCTGCCAACACCTCCTATTTCCTGGAACATCCGTACCAAGACTATGTGAACTACAGATTAGACCGTTTTTATAAGGAGAACAGTTCACCCACCGATACGATGACCTATTTTCAAAATAAGGTGGATGATGATCCTGATATCCGCAGCTTGATATTATACAGTGCCGATCAACAGCAACTGTATGTCTACAACAGCAGGAAGCAGTTTAAGATCATTTCCACCAACGCTGTTCGTTCTTTTGTGCCTGACGTTATGTATCCGCAGGAAAGCTCCAACGTTTCCGGTTCGAACATTTGGGTACGGAAAACGGTCGGATTGCTTGATCTGCCGATGTACTCCATTCGCATGCCGATTAACAATGAGCAGTCGCTGCGTAATATCGGCCAATTGGTCGTTTATTTTGATACGCAGAAGATATGGAATAGCCTGGCTAGTTCTAAAGAGAACTTAAAAGGATCGATCCTCGTGCTTTCGGGAGACGGTGAAGTATTGTTTGATTCTTCAGGCGCTTATTATGGACGGAAATATCCGTATATCGAGCAGGTTAATTCCGTCTATGATAACGGTGTCATGGAAGAAGGGATGACCTTTACCAAACTGACGCAAAGCCAAGGGGGATTTA
The DNA here is from genome assembly GCF_009664975.1 of Paenibacillus monticola. Classification (GTDB taxonomy): domain Bacteria; phylum Bacillota; class Bacilli; order Paenibacillales; family Paenibacillaceae; genus Paenibacillus_AQ; species Paenibacillus_AQ monticola. The sequence continues at coordinate 19,295 of NZ_WJXB01000013.1, read as the reverse complement.
CGGTGTTGAGTGCGGTGCCCAAGCGGGATCTCGCTAAGACCTATCGTGGATTACAGAATACGATTCTGACGATAAGCTCTATTTGTATCTTATTTGCCATTCTGATTCCTTCGTTGTTCATCAGCAATTTCGCCAAGCGGACGCATGGAATCATCCGCTTTACCAGAAAGGTGAGAAACGGCGATTTAGCAGCGCGGATTACCGATATTCGGGATGATGAGCTTGGACAGATTTCCAAAAGCTTCAACGATATGCTGGACGAACTTAATCTGTATATTGAAAGGGTATATAAAGCAGAAATCAAACAGAAGCAGACAGAGCTTGTAGCGCTGCAGGCGCGGATTAGTCCCCACTTTCTATATAACACGCTTGAGGTTATCCGGATGAGGGCAATCTCCCAAGGGGCGAAGGATGTAGGCGAAATGATCTACAGCTTGTCTGTGTTATTTAAAAGCCTGGTGCAGCAGAAAAAGATTTATACGCTAAAAGACGAGTTGGAGGCTTGCCGGTTGTATCTGGAGCTCTTCAGAATCCGTTACAAGGATAAATTCAGTTACACCATTACGGCTGATTCAAGGTTGGACAGCAAGTCGATCATAAAGCTTTCGCTCCAACCTCTCATCGAGAATTTTATCGTCCACGGCATCGAAACAGAGCGGTTTGACAACCGACTGGCGATTGATGTGGCGGAAGAGGGCAATGCACTTGTGGCCGTGATTACCGATAATGGAAAAGGTATTGAACCGGAAAGAATGGCGGAAATCCGTGAGGAACTGGAGAAACCAGAAGAGAACGGACAAATGTTTGGACTTCGCAGCGTTCACAGCCGGTTGCGGTTTTTGTATGGCCCATCTTACGGGATTGAGATAGAGAGCCGACCTGGTGAAGGAACATCCATCAAAGTACGTTATCCGTTAAGGGAAGGAACAGATGCTGAAGATGTATAAAATATTTATTGTTGATGATGAGCCATTTATCATTGAGGGTTTATACGATATCCTGGATTGGCCATCGCTCGGTCTGGAAATTGTCGGACACGCGGAGAATGGGCGGCAGGCGTTAGATTTATTGGCCTCTACCCCTGTAGATGTGCTTATAACCGATATATCCATGCCGATCATGAACGGACTTACCCTGATCTCGGAAGCTCGGAAATTACATGAGGAGCTGAAAGTCATTATCCTTAGCGGCTTCAATGAATTCGATTATCTTAAAGAAGGCATGAAGCTTGGGATTGAGAACTATCTTCTGAAGCCCATTAACATAGAGGAATTGGAATCCACCCTGCGCAATACGGTGGAGAAGCTGGACAGCGTGAGGTCGGAAGAGCAGTACAGCGCGTTTGACGTTCAGATCCTTAAGGATAATACGTTGTATCGCTGGTTGACCGGACAGATCGCCGCAGCTGAGTTTGCGGAACGGGCAGAGCTGATTGGCCTCATGTTAAACGGGCCATATATTGTGGTTGCCGTTCTTCGGGTGGAAGGCGACCCGACGGAAAGCTTCGAATGGATTCGCCAGCGACTCAGGGACGAGCATGAGATTACACTCTTTCGCGATGTTGACAGAGAAATAGTTATGATCAGTTCATTACAGAATTGGGCCGAAGGAAAAAGGGAATTTGTTACGTTGCTTGAGCAACTGTCCCGTGAGCTGGCGGAATCGAACCGGTTCGTTCAAATTGGGATCGGAAGTGTAAGCCAACTGCCCGAAGAAGCCTCTCTCAGCTATAGCGAAGCCAAACGGGCCCTGGAATACTATATGATTCACCCGGATCGCCAAATCATCGAATATCAATCGTTTGAGGCAGATGGCGGCATGGGCCACGAATACCCTATCCAGTGGGAGGAATATGCCAAGCTGATTCTTGCCAGGGATCAGGAAGCTCTGACGGATCGAATCCGAAACGATTTTGAACAGATGCAGAAGGTTGAAGGCGTTCAGCCTGAGGATTTGCAAAATGCGGCGTTAGAGCTTGTGGTAAGATTCAAAATGGAATTGGAGCATATCAAATATACGGACGAATCGGACATCTTCAAGAGAGGCCTCACCAGAGTTCGAAGCAGCGCAAAGATAGCCGATTTGGTGGAATCTATCCAGAATGTGGCGAAAGAAACGGTCGGTTCGCTGCTGCAGGATATCAAGAACCCGGTTGTGAATCAGGTGCTTGGCTTTATTCACAGCCAGTATGCTAATGAGCTGTCGCTGAAGACACTGGGGGTACAATATCATATTCATCCCGTGTATCTGGGCCAGCTGTTTCATAAGGAGACCGGAGATTCCTTTGCGGAATATATCAACAAATATCGTATTGAAAAAGCGAAAGAGCAGCTGAAGAATACCAACTTGAAGGTACATGAAATTGCTCGCAATGTGGGTTATTGGGAAACCGGTTATTTCTATAAGCAATTCAGAAAATATGTGGGGATTTCCCCAACGGATTATAAAGCGCTCTGCTGAAATGAAGTACTAAGAAAAAGACCCGAATTAGACTCCTAAAACCATTCTTTGGGTTAGGGAGTCTTCTTGTCTTTAGCCTATTGCTGTTTGGAAGGATATAGAGCGATAAATCTGAGCAAGGTATGCAAATAACATGGATATAACAACTGATGTAAACGTTTTATCAATAATTAACTGTTTCATCCAGGGCATTCATCCTTTTCTTTAATTTGTACCTCAATTTATTAAGTTTATCTTCTATTTGAAAACTCTTACATCCGGTAAGGTTAAGGTAGTTAAAACATCAAGAGAATAACAGAAGGTAAAGCAAGTCAAGGTATTTAAAAGGGGGAACACACATGATTAAGAGTAGAAGAAGTTTTTCGTTCGTGCTTGCAATGCTAATGGCTTTTGTGCTCGTTCTTAGCGCCTGCGGTGGCAGTAAAAACAATGCTGAAGGCAACAGCAACGAACCAGCAGTAGAAGCGCCTGTTAATCTGATTTGGTATACGATTGGTACGCCGCAACAAGACGTTGACAAAGTTATGGAAGCAGTCAGCAAGTATACGCTAGAGAAAATTAACGCCACAATTACGATGAAAATGGTTGACTGGGGCGACTATCCACAGAAGCTGCAAGTTAACGTAGCCTCCGGTGAACCTATGGATATTATTTTCACAGCCTCCGGTGGATTCGACTATGTACAGAACGCCAGAAAAGGCGCATTCATGGAAATGGATGACTTGCTTGAAAAATATGGAAAGGGCATCAAAGACACCATTGATCCTGCTTTCCTAGAAGGCTCCAAAGTTGACGGACACAATTACGGTATTCCGGCTAATAAGGAACTCCCACAGGAAAATGTGTGGCGCTTCAACAAAAATTTCGTCGATAAATATAATCTAGACATTTCGAGTGTGCGCTCCCTGGAAAGCTTGGAGCCTTTGCTGAAGACAATTAAAGAAAAAGAACCTAACGTAACTGCGTTTGGTATGGACAAAAACTTCCTTCCCAATATTCCTTATGATTACGTTATTCAAAATCTGCCAATGGCTGTTAAGCTGGACACGACAGATTATAAAATTGTGAATATTCTCGAAACTCCTGAAATGAAGCAAGCCCTTACTACAATGCATAAATATTATGAAGCCGGATATATCGCTCCTGAAGCGGCAACAACGGGTTCGACGAATGATCTGACAACCTCTGGAAATTGGTTCGCTGACATGGCGCAGACTCAGCCGCTTGCCGATAATTTATGGTCAGCAAGTTACGGATATCCAGTAGTATCTACGCCTGCAAGTAATTCAATCATTAATAACAACTCCGTTCAAGGTTCGATCATGGCGATTTCTGCCAACTCCGAGCATCCAGAAAAAGCTATGGAATTTCTGAACCTGCTCAATACGGATCCTGTACTTCGCAACATGGTTGACTCCGGTATTGAAGGAGAACATTACAAGAAGATTGATGATACCCATATGGAAAATCTGCCAGCCTCAAAAAGTTATGATATGCCTTCTTATTCCTTAGGAAACAACATGTTGTTGTATCTTAACCCGAATGACCAGAGCGACAAATGGGAGCAATTTAAGAAATTTAATGCAGAAGGCGTAGATTCCCCAATCTTGAGTTTCAACTTTGATGGCACAAAAGTAGCAACCGAGATGGCGGCGGTGCAGAACGTGAAGGAGCAATTCTGGGCATCGTTGATGACTGGAACTGTGGATCCTGATGAATATCTGCCGAAAGCGATCGAAAAATTCAAAGAGGCGGGTCTCGACAAGGTAATTGCTGAAGCCCAAACTCAACTTGATGCATGGAGAACTGCGAATAACAAGTAATAAATAATAGAGATAAGTACCATTCTTGGGATCGGGCGGGTGATAGCTGCGCCCGATCCTTTTTCATTATATTTCAGGAGGGAAACACTATGGCCGCGTTATTCAAAAACCTTGTCAGAAACAAAGTCATGCTATTCATGGTGCTGCCTGGTGCCATTTGGTTTTTCTTTTTTTCTTATCTGCCTCTTATTGGCACCGTGGTAGCCTTCAAGCAGTACCGCTTCAATCGAGAAGGCTTCTGGGCTAGTATCGTGACTAGCAAGTGGGTGGGATGGGACAATTTCAAGTTCCTGTTTAACGGAAGTGATGCTTATATCATTACGCGAAATACGTTGCTGTACAACATCGCTTTTATAGTGGTCGGATTAGTCCTATCCGTGGCGATGGCTGTTTTATTGTCCGAGCTGGTCGGCAAAACGCTGGCTAAGATTTATCAGACCGGAATGTTTCTTCCCTATTTTCTTTCCTGGGTTATTGTCGGATACTTTGCATTTAGCTTCCTGAGTATGGACCGCGGTATGGTCAATCAAATCCTGGGCTGGTTCGGTGTCGAGCGAGTGCAGTGGTATTCCGATCCTAAATACTGGCCTTACATTTTGATCTTCGTCAACTTATGGAAGGCTATCGGCTACAACAGCGTTATTTATCTGGCCTCTATTCTGGGAATCGACAGATCGCTTTATGAAGCGGCCATGATTGATGGTGCCAGCAAAAGGCAACAAATCTTTAACATTACGCTCCCGCTACTTTCTCCAATCATTATTATTATGACACTGCTTGCAGTTGGTCGGATTTTCTACGCCGATTTCGGATTGTTCTACCAGGTTCCCCGAGATTCGGGCACACTTTATTCCGTAACCAACGTAATTGACACATATGTATATCGTGGTCTCAAAACGACCGGAGAAATCGGCATGAGTACGGCTGCCGGCCTTTACCAGTCGGTTGTAGGATTTATACTCGTTATGATTTCTAACTTCATTGTGCGCAGAATGGATAAAGACAGCGCCTTGTTCTAGAAAAGCTGAAAGGAGTGTCAGTTTATGGCAGAGGTAAAAAGAAAAATACAAGATTTCCATCATGTTTCGCGTGGCTGGAATATCATTTTGAATATTATTGCGGCAGCATTTTCCTTTATATGTATTTTCCCTTTTTTGTTCGTAGTGATTATTTCCCTTACCGATGAGAAAACACTGGCAACGGACGGATATCGGGTTTTCCCGGCCAAGTGGAGTTTGGAGGCGTACCGTTTTGTATTTCAAAGTGGGGATACGCTGTATCGTGCTTACGGGGTGACTATTCTGGTCACAGTGATAGGAACCATATTCAGCTTGATTCTCATGTCGCTGTATGCCTATGCCATTTCACGGAAGAGCTTCCGTTATCGGGGATTCTTCTCTGTGTTTGCGATCGTGACTATGCTATTTAACGGCGGAATGATTCCGACCTACATGGTAGTATCCCAACTGATGGGTCTGAAAGATACGCTTTGGGCCTTGATTCTACCACTGGCTATGAATGCCTTTTATATTATGATATTGCGCACATTTTATATTACCAGCGTTCCAGAAGCAATTATCGAATCAGGCCGGATTGATGGGGCAGGCGATTTCTTTATTTTTCTGCGAATTGTGCTCCCATTGTCGCTGCCAGGTCTTGCTACCATCGGTTTGTTCAGCACGCTCGGTTACTGGAACGATTGGTTCAGCGCCTTGCTGTACATCGATAATCCGAATCTGGTGCCGCTGCAATCCATGCTGATGCGGATCGAATCGAGTATCCAGTTTATTCAAAACTCAAAGAACAGCTCGCTCAGTATGGCAGCACTTCAAACCATACCACAGGATACTACCCGCATGGCGATGGTGGTTTTGGCGACGTTGCCGATTATTTTCGCTTATCCATTCTTCCAGCGTTATTTTGTTCAAGGTCTCACTTTAGGTGCCGTCAAGGAATAACAACAACATCACGTTAGAATGATGGGAGAGAAGTGGAGATGCTGATCTACAAAGACAAGACGAAACCAACTGAAGAGCGGGTTGATCATCTGCTCGGACTGATGACTTTGGAAGAGAAGGTCGGTCAGTTGATCCAGCCTTTTGGCTGGCAGGCCTATGAGCATAGAGACGGAGTAATCACACTTACTGAGAATTTTAAGCAACAGATTGAGCAAGCAGGTATTGGCTCATTGTATGGCATGCTTCGTGCAGATCCTTGGACGGGTGTAACGCTCGCTAACGGTCTATCTGCCAAACAAGGCGCTGAGGCTGTCAATGAAGTCCAGCGGTATGCGATGGAACATTCCCGGCTCGGGATTCCGATCCTGATTGGGGAAGAGTGCTCGCACGGCCATATGGCGATCGGCGCGACGGTATTTCCGGTGCCGCTATCCCTTGGCAGCTCATGGAATGTAGATCTATATCGGGAAATTTGCCGGGCGGTTGCGTTGGAAACGCGCAGCCAAGGCGGCGCAGTAACCTATTCTCCGGTGCTTGATGTCGTACGCGACCCGCGTTGGGGACGGACCGAGGAATGCTTCGGTGAAGATGCGTATTTAATCAGCGAGCTTGCCGTGGCTTCAGTGGAAGGTTTGCAGGGAGAATCACTAGACAGCCAGTCGAGTGTGGCTGCTACAGTGAAGCATTTTGTCGGTTATGGAAGCTCCGAGGGCGGCCGGAACGCCGGGCCTGTACATATGGGCTGGCGCGAGCTGCATGAAGTGGATCTGCTGCCGTTCAAGAAAGCAATTGAGGCTGGTGCAGCGTCTGTGATGCCCGCCTATAACGAAATAGACGGAGTTCCCTGTACGACGAATACACAGTTACTAGAGGATATTCTCCGCCAGGCTTGGGATTTCGACGGCTTAATTATAACCGATTGCGGTGCCATTGAGATGCTGGCAGCAGGTCATGATGTGGCTGAGGACGGACTGGATGCAGCTGTACAGGCCATTTCAGCAGGGATAGATATGGAAATGTCCGGCGAAATGTTTAGCAAGCATTTAGTAGAGGCTGTAGAGATGAACAGATTGGATACAAGCGTTATTGACCGTGCAGTTCGGCGAGTACTGACACTGAAGTTCAGGCTGGGCTTGTTCGAGCAACCGTTCGCAGATCCTGAGCGAGCACAAGAGGTCATCGGCTGTGAAGAGCATCAACAGCTTGCCCGCCAGATGGCAGGGGAGAGCATCATTCTGCTGAAGAATGAAGGAAATCTTCTGCCGTTGTCCACAACTTCCGGAACCCTTGCTGTCATCGGCCCCAATGCTGATGCGGGCTATAATCAGCTCGGAGATTATACATCTCCACAGGAGCGTTCCAAAGTGACTACTGTGTTAGGTGGTATTCTCAGCAGGCTTGCGCAGGAACCGGAACGGGTGCTTTATGCCCCTGGCTGCCGGATTAAAGGCGATTCAAAAGAAGGTTTTGCTGCCGCTATATCCTGCGCGGAGCAGGCAGATGCCATTGTGATGGTTGTTGGCGGCTCCAGTGCGCGTGATTTTGGCGAAGGCAGCATTGACCTCAAGACAGGTGCATCCAAAGTAACAGAACATTCATGGAGTGATATGGATTGTGGGGAAGGGATAGACCGGCTGAGTTTGGAGCTATCCGGTGTACAGCTTGAACTTATTCAGGAAATATACAAACTCGGCAAGCCCGTAATCGTGGTCTATATTAACGGTCGTCCGGTCACCGAGCCTTGGATTGATGAGCATGCTCATGCCATTCTGGAAGCCTGGTATCCAGGACAGGAAGGCGGTCATGCGGTTGCGGACATTCTGTTCGGCGATGTGAACCCGTCGGGCCGGCTGACGATTTCTATACCGAAGCATGTTGGGCAACTGCCGGTATATTACAATGGCAAGCGATCCCGTGGCAAAAGATATCTGGAGGAGGATTCACAGCCCCGTTATCCCTTTGGCTTCGGACTTAGTTATACCAACTTCAGCTACTCCGCCGTAACCGTGGAGCCTGAAGTGATTGCCGCGGACGAAACTGCGACGGTCACCGTAGAGGTGAAGAATATAGGTGAGCGTGAAGGTTCCGAAGTCGTGCAACTATATATTTCCGACATCGCCAGTAAAGTGACAAGACCCGCCCAGGAATTGAAAGGCTTCAGCAAAATTAAACTGGCTCCTGGAGAATCGCGGACGGTAGAGTTTAAAGTGGGTGCGGAACAACTGCAATATATCGGCACTGATTATCAGCCGGTTGTGGAGCCGGGAGCCTTCAAAATTCGGGTGGGCCGGCAGGTGAATGACACTCTGAGCGCGGACTTGTACGTAAGGGAGGATTCATATGGAACGAATTAAACGGTTTATTCGCGAGTTGTCAGAGCATCAATGGCTGGAGCAACGCGAGCTGGGGGACTGGGATATTCAGTCTTCCAATTATGTTGTGCCAGGACAATATGACCATTTACAGCCGTATACAGAGGGTGGAAACTTCGCTTTATTTCCGAGTGTACAGGGAACGACCTATTTCTTTCGCCGCTCTTTGGAGATTCCGCTTGCGTGGACGGCGGGCCAGACTGGATTGATTTTTGAATCCGGCGGGGAGGGATTACTGCGTGTAAATGGGGAATCCCGCCAAGGCCTGGATAGGAATCATACATTCGTTACGCTGGAGGGGAATCAGGATGGACGTTCACTGGAGCTGGAAATTGAACTGTTTGATCCCATTCCCGAGCCGGTCGATCCTTTGAACGCTCAGGCAGTCATTCAACCCCCGATCCGGGCGATTCGCAGTCAGCTAGTACTGGTGAACCAGCCAGTGCAGAGCTTAATGTACACGGCTACGGTCATCCGTGACTCGGCAATTCTGCTGCCGGAGCAGGATCTGCGCCGCACTCGGATGCTGGAAGCTCTATATCTGGCGATGGATGAGTTTCTGTATATAGGAGAGGCAGAGATTCGCGAGGGCAACTTGGTCTCTTCTATAGAAGAGAAGCTAAGAATTAGCATCAGGGAAATCGGTAGTAATTCGGAAGGCACCATTCATATGGTTGGTCAATCACATATCGATATCGCCTGGCTGTGGCCGACACGTGAAACGGTCCGCAAGACCAGCCGCACCTTTTCCACCGTCACTGCCTTAATGGACGAATACCCGGATTATCAGTACGCCCAGAGCCAACCGCAGTTGTTCGCTTATCTGAAAGAGAATGATCCGGTTCTCTATGACAAGGTGAAAGAGCGAATTCGGGAAGGTCGCTGGGAGCTTGTTGGCGGAATGTGGGTTGAACCTGATCTGAATATTCCGAGTGGAGAGTCGCTGATGCGGCAAATGCTCTACGGGCAGAGTTTTTACCTTGAAGAATTCGGTCGAACTTCGAATATAGAGTGGCTGCCAGATACCTTTGGCTATTGTGCTTCACTTCCGCAGATTCTGAAGCATGGCGGTGTAGATTATTTTATGACGACCAAGCTTGGCTGGAATGATACCAATGTATTCCCGTACGATCTGTTTCATTGGGTTGGAATTGATGGAACCTCGATGTTGTCCTATTTGAATCACGGTGTTAATGAGAACACGCTGCCGATTGATGTGCATGATCATTGGTTGTCCTTCCGCGAGAAGAGCAAGCATAACGAACAAATGCTGCTGTATGGACACGGTGACGGTGGCGGCGGGGTGACCCGCGAGATGTTGGAGTATATTCAGCGGGCTGATCTGATGGTCGGAGAGCCAGCTAGTAAGTACAGTAATGCGGGAGATTTTTTTGCAGGGATTACACAGCAAGAGCCGCAGCTTCCAGAATGGCGGGGAGATCTATATCTTGAGCTGCACCGAGGAACCTATACTACGCACAGCCGCAATAAATGGAACAACCGCAAAGCAGAAATTCTTTATCGTGAAGCGGAGTTGTGGCAGGTCATGGCCACCAATTATATGAGTCAAGAGCAGCGGCTGGAGAATGCCGAACAATTGCATAAAGGCTGGAAGTTAATTTTGCTTAACCAGTTTCATGATATTATTCCTGGCTCGGCGATTACTGAAGCCTATGAGACCTCGGAGAAAGAATATCAGGAGATTTTTAAATACGGAAATTCCGGGCTGCAGCCGGGACTTATAGCCTTGGCAGCTCAAGTGACAACGCTGGGAGAAGGCAGACCCTATATTGTGTTCAACAGTCTGGGATGGGCGCGGGATGCTGTAATTGAGATTCCTTTAACAGATAGTGAGTTGACTAATACTGTTCCGTCAGCCTGTGAAGAGAACGGGGTTTCTCTTTCTGTAGATCTTCTAGTAGAAGCTTCTGGCAGTAAGGTAGCATCTGTCCGGGTGCCTGCTGTTCCGGCGCTTGGTTATAAGACCATTTGGCTGAAAAGTCAGGATGTTGTGGCTGCGCGGAACACAGAAGTACTTAAGAGAACTCTTGGCACAGATATGCTTACAGATGGCTGGGAGACGGAATACTACCGAATCACATTTAATGAGCGGGGAGAAATCGTCAGCTTGTTCGACAAAATAGTGGATCGCGAAATCGTGCAGCCGGGAGAACGTGCGAATCGCTTTCACTTTTTCCACGACCGCCCAACACTTTGGGATGCTTGGGATATCGATAGCCGTTATGAAGCACAACCTGCCGGGGAAGCCGAGCTTATGGAGGCAAGCGTCCAACACATAGGTCTTGTGAAGGATGTGCTGAGATTCCGCTGGAAGCTTAATCAATCCGAGATTACCCAAGATCTGATTCTCTACCATGAGGACCGGAGGGTTGACTTCAAGACACATGTTCGCTGGAATGAAGCCCATAAGCTGTTAAAGGTAGGGTTCCCCATCGATGTTGTAGCGGAAAAAGCGACCTATGAAATTCCCTTCGGCACATTGGAGCGCTCGACGCACCGCAATACGAGCTGGGAGCAGGCGCAGTATGAGGTCTGCGGCCATCGTTTCGCAGATGTCTCCGAGCACGGATATGGGGTCAGCCTGTTGAACGATTCTAAATATGGTTATGACATTCAAGGTAGCGTGATCCGCTTATCCTTATTGCGCGCTCCGAAATGGCCCGATATCACTGCAGATCTAGGTGAGCATGACTTCACCTATTCCTTGTATCCGCATCAGGGAGACTGGCGCGCTGCACATACTTCACGTAAGGCAGCCGAGCTGAACCTCGAACCTTGTGTAGTAGCTGCTGAAGCGAAGCTCGGCCAACTGCCAGCTGCAGCTTCTTTTGCCGGATTTAGCGGTCAGCATGTAGTGCTAGATACGATTAAGCCGGCTGAGAATGGCCGGGGAACCGTCCTGCGTTTCTACGAATCATCAGGCGGGCGTGAAACTGTAAAGCTCAGTTGGAAGCAGCCTTTGAGTGAAGTTTTTCTGTCCAATGCCTTAGAGGAAGAACTGGAGCCTATTACGTACAATGAGAGCGGATTTGAACTGCAATTTACACCCTATGAGATCAAAACAATCTATATCAGATGATATCAATATATGAATAAAGGAGTGGACCTCTCTTGGAACAATTCAGACTACCCAAAATAGCAATGCCGAAGCTCGAACTGCCGCAGGCCATACAAGAGGTACTTGCCGAAGCCGAGGAGAAGTTGGCCCATCGCCCCAAGCTGCTGCAGTTGTTCAAGAACTGTTTTCCCAATACGCTGGAGACCACAACGAAGCTGCTTGATGACGGAACAACCTTTGTTATTACCGGAGATATTCCGGCTTCCTGGCTGCGTGATTCAGTCGAACAGGTGATTCAATATGTGCCACTGGCGAAGAATGACCCTGATCTGCAGCGGATCATCGGTGGATTGATCAAACGTCATATTCACTATATCCATATTGATCCTTATGCCAATGCGTTTAACGAGCGGGCTAGTGACTGGCACTGGAGTACCAATGATATTACGGACATGTCGCCTTGGGTGTGGGAGCGGAAGTTTGAGATTGATTCCCTGTGCTTTGTTGTACGGCTGGCTTATACCTATTGGAAAGAAACCGGAATTACGGACTTCTTTGATGCTGAATTCAAAGCGGCACTGCGACTTATCACTGACCTGTTCAAAAGAGAGCAACACCACTTCGAGCAATCGCCTTACCGCTTCACGCGGAATAACGGCATTCCTGAAGATTCGCTGCGCAATAACGGACTAGGGATGCCGGTGAATTATACCGGGATGATCTGGTCCGGCTTCCGTTCCAGCGACGATGCCTGCGACTTCCACTACAACATTCCTGGCAATATGTTCGCCGTTGTCGCCTTGCGCCAGATGCAGGAATTCGCCGAGTGGGTGTTCCGCGACTATGAATTTCTGGCCGAGCTAAAAGAACTGGAATTTGAAGTGGATCACGGGATTAAACTATACGGAATCTACCGCCATCCACTGTTTGGGCCTATCTATGCCTATGAGACCGACGGGTTTGGCAACTACTGTCTGATGGATGATGCTGGGACACCAGGACTGATCTCTATTCCGTATTTGGGCTACGCTTCTGCGGAGGATCCAATCTACCAGAATACACGACGGTTTGCGCTAAGCACAGAGAACCCCTTCTATTATGAAGGTAAAGCTGCCAAAGGTATCGGCAGTCCACATACCCCGGAGAATTACATTTGGCATATGGCCTTGTCGATGCAGGGAATTACAGCACAGACAGCGGAAGAGAAGCTGGAGCTGATTGCCCTGCTGGAGAGCACCGATGCCGGAACCGGATTTATGCACGAGGGTTTCCATGCGGATGATCCAAGCATTTTTACCCGCAGCTGGTTCGCGTGGTCGAACAGTCTGTTCTCACAACTGGTGTACCGGGCGATGAAGGAAGGTATTCTGTGAGCGCGGGTCGAGTGATTCTGTTCTTCGATCCAGCATTCCCGGGTGGCCCTGCAACAGAGGATGCAACGGGTGGATTGCTATCAGCACACCTAAAAGGGTTGGGCGACGTCGTCAGCGCGGAACAATTGGCGCAGGCGCTGGATACTGCAGAAGCGGGTGGCGTATTTATCAACCTGCATCCCCCTTACTTCCCGAAGGAAGCTTGGGTTTCCATTGTCTCCTTCCTGCAAAAAGGCGGCGGCCTGCTCAGCATCGGCGGCGCACCTTTTAAGCATCCGGTGCGGCAGCAGTCCGGCACGTGGCAGATAGAAACCGAGCAGACCGCTTATCACCGGCAGCTGCATATCCATGAAGCGCTGCGCGTGAATGGCAGCCGCGTTCATACCTATGCTGCATTACAGGATATCCCGCTCTTCGTTGGTCAAGAACAGCTGCTGAGCCCCTCGGATACCTGGAATCTAGTACCGCATGTGACCAAGAGCAGTGATTTACCGGAGCAAATGGGCGCAAGCGGTCCGATGGATACACGGATATATCCACTCTTAAAAGGTGTTACAGCAGAGGGACGCGAGATTTCCGCACCTGTCGTTCTGTGGGAGCATGTCGGCGGCCCCTTCGTGGGTGGGCGCTGGATTTTTGTAGGCCAGCCGCTCGAGCAGGCCTTCTGGAGCAACGGTGGTGCAGAAGTGCTGACCCGCTTAGCAGCGTTTATCGCCAAGGGCGTAACCGAGCTCTGGATGAAGCCCAATTACGCTTCTTACGAACAAGGTGAACAGCCCCTAATCAGCCTGCAAAGTCAGCGCCTCAGCCGTCAGCCTACCACAGAGTCGTCGGTAGAGTGGAAGCTCAAGTTCACTTTGCAAAAGGATGGGGAGAGCGCAGCGTGTTTTGAATATGGATGTCAGCTGACAGTAACCCGAGAACATAATATCCATCGGTTCTCAATGCCGGTGAAACTGCAAGCCGGATTGTACCGCCTTATCTGTCAAGCCGAAGCTGAAGATGGAGAAGTGCGTGTGCTGCGTCAGGGCTTCTGGAGTTATGATGCCGATCTGCTCGCGGAAGGGGAATCGATTACCGCTGGCCGGGACTACTTTATAAAAGAAGGCAAGCCACTGCCGGTAGTAGGCATGACCTATATGACTTCAGATGTGGCGCGTAAGTTCCTATTCCTGCCGAATGCGCAGGTATGGGACCGGGATATGGCGCAGATGAAGAAGGCCGGTATTAACTGGATTCGGACCGGTATTTGGACCGCTTACCGGAATGTGATGCAAGTGGACGGACATGCCTCTGAGGAAGTACTGCGGGCGATTGATGCTTTTCTACAAACTGCCAAAAAACATGACCTGCAGGTAACCTTCACCTTTTTCTCCTTTACACCAGAAACTTGGGAGGGGCGTAATCCTTACCTTGATCCACGCAGTATAGAGGCGCAAAAACGCTTCATCCGCTCCATTGTTTCCCGGCACCGCAATACGAGCCACGTGGATTGGGATCTGATCAATGAACCTTCCATGTTTGATCCACCGCGTATTTTCTCAGATGGACCAAGCACGGCGAATGATAGATATGAGCGGCAGGCCTTCTCGTCATGGCTGGAGACCCGTCATGGCAGCATCTCCGTTCTTCAGGAACGCTGGAATATGACACCACTCGAGCTGCCGGACTTTACAGCAGCCCTGCCACCTGAGCGTGAAGAGATTAATTTCAGCATACAGGATGTGCATCAAGGCAAACGTGGTACACGCTGGCTGGATTATTGCCTGTTCTCAATGGATATGCACAACGTCTGGGCCAAAGAGCTGTACGGAACGATTAAAGAGCTGAGTCCTAACCAATTAGTTACGGTAGGGCAAGATGAAGCGCTTGGCGCACAAAGACCGTCGCCATTCTTTTATGAAGAGGCTGTCGATTATACGACGGTCCATACCTGGTGGCTGAACGATAACTTGCTGTGGAGCGGTATATTTGCCAAAACAGCAAATAAGCCTAATCTGGTGCAGGAGACCGGAATTATGTACGTGGAGACACCGGACGGGCGGGCGAAACGCAGTGAAGAAGAGCTGCGGGCCATGCTGGAACGCAAGTATGCTTATGCGTTTGCTTCAGGTGGAGCCGGTGCCATCCAGTGGATCTGGAACACGAACTTCTATATGGATAATGCTAATGAATCACAGATCGGAGCTGTCCGGGCAGATGGTACCGAGAAACCGGAAGCTGACGTCTCTTACGAATTTGGTCATTTTATAGGTGAAGCTGGAGAGCTGTTTGCTGAGCGTAAGCTCGAAGAGATTGCTGTTATTTTTCCCTATTCAAATGATCTATCGAACCGGAAGCTGGCCTTTGATGCCACTACACGGTTGACGCGTATCCTATCCTATCAGTTACATCTGCCGTTCCGAGCTGTTTCGGAATACGGCCTTGAGGCGCTGGAGGCACAACCGCCTAAGTTGATCCTACTGCCAAGCGCGCACAATCTTGATGATGAGGCTATGGACAAGCTAATCAGCATTGTCGAGCAGACGGGTGCAGTACTACTGGTAACCGGATCATTAGGAATTAACGCCTATTGGCAGCCGTCCGACCGTTTAAATAACCTTTTAGGACAACGTGAACTCCGCAATGTGCGGCGGGAGGAATTGCTGAATCTTGGCGGCAGCACCTTCGCCGTGTCTTACGGACAACGCCGAATTGCCGAGCTGGTGAAAGAAGTAGCGGTACAAACTGCTTCGACTCAAACTCCTAATCTTCAACCTGGTGATACTGTAGTGGAATTACCTTTGGGTAAAGGACGTCTCATCTGGTGCCCGCTTCCCTTGGAATTGAATGAGCGGGACGAACCTATTGTCGAACTGTATCGCCATGCGGTGGAAGCATCCGGTATTGAGACTGAGCTAGAGTGGGTTGTCGGTGGGGATTTACCAGGAGTATACGGACGTAAGCTAAGCTTTGCGGAAGGATCGCTCTATATCTTTGTATCGGAGTACGCTTGGGATGCAGAGATCGAGGTCAGAGATCCCGACACAAGCATTAGCTACACCTTCAGGTTGGAACAAGAACGTTCTGTACTGTTCGCGACGGATATGGCAGGACAGCTAGTGTCGGTATACAGACCAGCAGAAGTAGCTATTTCCCTTCATAGAAGCTGAATAATAGAGGAGAGAGTGCCTTATGACTAAGAAAAAAACAGCGCATATTGTTTCCCACACCCACTGGGACCGGGAATGGTATTTGCCCTATGAGAAGCATCATGTCCGGCTGGTTCAGCTCGTAGATGCACTGCTGGACAAGCTGGACAGCGACACGGCTTTTCGCAGCTTTTATCTGGATGGACAGACGATTATTCTGGAGGATTACCTTCAGGTGCGGCCGGAGAAAAAAGAGAAGCTTGAACAGTATATCAGTGCAGGCCGGATTTTGATCGGACCATGGTATATTTTGCAGGATGCCTTTCTTACAAGCGGCGAGGCTAATGTGCGCAACATGCAGATCGGACATCAGGATGCAATTAAATATGGTGAACCCTCCAAAATCGGCTATTTCCCCGACACCTTCGGACTGGTCGGACAGACACCGCAGCTGATGGTTCAATCCGGTATTACCAATGCCTTCTTCGGGCGTGGCGTTAAGCCAACGGGCTTCAATAATACCGTCTCAGACGGCGACTACGAGTCTTCCTTCTCCGAGCTGATCTGGGAAGGACCGGATGGCTCGCGAATACTCGGTATTTTATTTGCTAATTGGTACTCCAACGGCAACGAGATTCCTGTAGACGAAGTGGCGGCCCGCGAATTCTGGGATCGCAAGCTGGCTGATGCGGAGAAATATGCCTCAACGGGCGAGTTACTGTTCATGAATGGGTGCGATCATCAGCCGCTGCAACTGGATTTGCCTGAGGCTATCCGCACGGCACAAGCGTTGTACCCGGATATAGAGTTTATCCATTCCAACTTTCCTGATTATCTGGCTGCACTGCAAACAGACCTAGCCTCTGAAAAGCGTGAATTATCCTCTGTTATTGGCGAGTTGCGCAGTCAGCGCACGGACGGCTGGGGCACCCTGGTGAATACAGCTTCAGCCCGCATCTATCTGAAGCAGATGAACCAGCAGGGGCAGACATTACTTGAGAAAGTAGCAGAACCGCTCGCCTCGATTGCTCATCTTGCGGGCAAGCCTTACCCGCATCATCTGTTCACTTATGCTTGGAAGACATTAATGCAGAATCATCCGCATGATAGTATTTGCGGATGCAGTATAGATGAAGTGCACCGCGAGATGGTGACTCGCTTCGATAAGAGCCGCCATGTAGCCGAAAGTATCGTAGAAGATAGCGCAAGCTTCATTGCGGATGCTGTTGATACGTTAGCTTTTAGCAAGTATGGGGATAATGCAGTGCCGTTTGTAGTGATGAATACAACGGGCTGGAGCCGGACAGGCACCATCGTTATTGAGCTGGACGTTGCCCGATTATACCTGCGCGAAGGCCATACGCTGGAAGAGACCGCCCGCAGAATGCAGGAGATTAAGCTCTCTGGACGTATATTGGTGGATGAAAGTGGCCTGATGCTGGCTTGCTCTATAGAAGACCTAGGTCTGCAATTCGGCTACGATCTGCCAGATGATAAA
Organism: Paenibacillus monticola; assembly: GCF_009664975.1. Lineage (GTDB taxonomy): Bacteria > Bacillota > Bacilli > Paenibacillales > Paenibacillaceae > Paenibacillus_AQ > Paenibacillus_AQ monticola. The sequence goes on along the minus strand of NZ_WJXB01000013.1, from coordinate 1,601 downwards.
TTCCGGCAGTCATATATGTGCCGCAAGGTCCGCCTGACCTTTGAAGCCCCGCAAGTACCTGCGCTTGGACTTCGCACCTATGCTTGGGTTGAATCATCGAGCGCTGCTTCTGAATACAACTCCCTTTTTAATGGGGAATACGTAATGGAGAATGCCGGCCTCAGAGTGGAAATTGACCCTGATGGTTCATTTACCCTGCTGGATAAGCAAAACGGTGTCTTATACCAGGATCTTGGTATTTATGAGAACACAGGAGACATCGGTAATGAATACATGTACAAGCAGCCCGAAGGAGAAACTGCACTGACTACCAAAGGGCATGCTGCAGCTATTCGCGTACTGGAAGATACACCTTACCGGGCTGCGATTGAGATACAGCACGATTGGGAGATTCCGGCAGCAGCGGATGAGAGACTGGATGCAGAGCAGCGCTCACTGGTTTATTATCCGGAGCGTAAGGCACAGCGGAGCCAGAATACCGTCATCTTGAAGCTCCGTACAGTTATTTCGCTGGAGCGTGCCGGTAAAGGGCTGCAAATCGATTCCGCCATCAATAATCAGGCGAAGGATCACCGGGTTCGGATGTTGTTCCCCACTGATCTTCAAACCACTGTTCACCACGTGGATTCGATGTTCGAAATAGCCAAGCGGGATAACGTGCCAGCCTCGGAATGGCTGAATCCAAGTAACACCCAGCACCAGCAGGCTTTTGTTGATGTCAGCAATGACAAGGTAGGTCTAACAGTGGCCAATCTTGGGCTGAATGAGTACGAGGTTCTGCGTGACGGACGCAATACCATTGCTGTTACTTTGCTGCGCAGTGTAGGCGAGCTTGGAGATTGGGGTTGGTTCCCGACACCAGAGGCTCAATGCTTGGGAGAGCACACCGTAAGTCTGAAGCTGATCCCACATGGCATGGACGGCATATCCTCCGGTGCTTATGCTGAGGCTTATCAATTCCAGATATCTTGGACGGTATGCCAGACAGGCATTCATGCTGGAACATTGGCTTCGGGGTATGCGCCTATTCAGTGGGAGAGTCCTGAAGTCGCGTTCTCTTCCTTGAAAATGAACGAGATCACAGATGATCTGCTGTTGCGCTGGTATAACATGAGCGACTCATCAACACAGCTTGCTCTGAGCCTGGAGCTTCCACATGTACATCTATACAAGACGAATATTCTAGAAGAGCGTATGCCTTTGTCTTTGAAGGAAGAGAAGGAGAAACAATCTATACAGATAGGTCCTTGTGAAATAGCTACGTTTGGTATTCAACTAAGAGACTAACCAGAAGCAGCAAAAGAGACCTTGGCAGAAATGCCAAGGTCATTTTTGTATCTGCCTTTTCTATTTGTGTTTGCGTACACAACAGTTAAGTGAAAGTCATTTTAGAAAAAGCTTGCAATGCTTCTCCAATCATGATATATTCTAAGTCCGGCCGAGAGACATCAACGCCGAGCACGAAAATGAAATAAAAAAAAGTGCTTGCATTACACGAATGAATATGATATATTATAAGAGTTGCTGGTGAGACATTAAACGCCGACAACGAGAACTTGATCTTTGAAAACTGAACAACGAGTGAGTGGGATTTTACGAAA
>NZ_WJXB01000012.1 GCF_009664975.1 Paenibacillus monticola | reverse complement strand
CTCCAATTTGTATTGAAAAGAGCGATTGCTCATTTTGAAACATCTGACGAGAATTTACATTCTCTAACCGACAAGTTCACTCAGCATAAATGCCGTGAAACTCATCTTCTTTTGGATTTTACTTTCGCAAAATCCCACTCACTCGTTGTTCAGTTTTCAAAGATCAAGTTCTCGTTGTCGGCATTTAATGTCTCACCAGCAACTCTTATAATATATCATGTTCTCCGGTGTAATGCAACACTTATTTTTTTGCGTTATTGCAATACTGATCGGATTATTAAATCCTGCCAGCGAATTAATAGTTCCGTTCGCGACTGGATTTATAATATAACATAATTAGCTATTATAAAACAACCTCAAAATTTACCATTTTATAAAATAGTTCTTTGTACCTGATAATTACCTTTATATCCGCCGCAGTGCTTACCGTGCTTAGTAAAAGCATATAGGGATTGTATCGTAGATACAATCCCTATATATAGGAAGTATACTTGCTCATCTTATAAATTTTTTAATTGGATATCCATGGATTACGACTTCTTTTGGTAGCGTGGGTTTGCTTACTTTGGTTAGACCGTTGAGATTTGGATGTGGCGTTGCTTGATTTACTTTTCTGACTTGAGGTTTTCGCCTTGGGTCCTTTATTGTTTGGCCCACTACTTTTCCCCTTGATGTTACCTTCCAATGCGACTGGCTCGGAAGTACCTCCTCCTGCAATCTGCTGAATATCCCGTACGATAGGTTCCGGTTCTTGAATTTCAGGTACACGATTATGCTGACCATAATTATCAATACCAGGATACTGAGGATATGGAGGGATATTTGAAATTGCTGCTCCCCCGAATGCACCTAGAGGATCTGTGGGAACTAATCCCTGATTAGGCATCTGAGGCATGCTAACTCCAAAAGGAGAATAAGCATTAGGTTGTGTATACCCAGGAAAATTATTATACATAGGCATCTCATAAGAATATGGCTGGAGTTGAGCGTTTCCTCCGCATCCACAGGATGGCCAAGGCAAGTTAGGCGACTGTCCTGTATACTGCGGACTTACATATGCAGGATACTCGCTATTCGGATTCATACCCAACGCTTCGGTATAGTTAGGAACAGCGTTTGTATGCCACGATGCGGGAACATTATTCATCGGATGGATATTTTCTGGATAGTAGTAAGGTGGCATGCAATCCGGTGCATAAAATGCCGGCTGCATAAAGTTAGGAGCCATATTGATATTCATATTAGAAAGAGGCTCATAAAATGGATAAGTGGGCGGGCAATCGTAGAAGTTCGGATTTTCCGTCAGCCCAGGATATCCAGCAGTTTTGTTGCACGGGGTTGCCTTGGGTTCCATAAATGATAATGGTTGGACCTCAGCTTTGGGCATTGTATGATGGGACATCGCTTCTTGTGCAGGTACAGAAATTTGTACGTATAAGCTCTGTGTTTCCGTTATCATCTTCTCATGAACCGGAGAAACTTCAGCTGGCTTATTGGGAAGAGGAACGGGCGCAGGAGGAGGAGCAACCTCCGCAGCTACATTCGGTGTTGGCTTCGGCATATTAACAGGTGCCGGAATTGGTGCTGGAGTGACTGTTGCCGCAGGTTCCACCTTAGGACCAGTATAAGTCTTACCGCCAATTTGTGTTTTGTCGGCATTATTAGCTGCATTAGAAGCATTAGATGGTAGGTCTCCGGACTGAACCGGTGCTGATGTTGTTTTTTTAGGAATATTGACTACTTCCCCCGTCATTAAAGCATTTGGATTCTTCAACTGCGGATTAGCTTCAATCATTTCCTTCAGAGGAATTCCCCATGCCTTGGACAATTTCCATAAGGTATCTCCTTGTTTGACTGTGTGCTTGTAGTAAACTTCACTGTTGTCAGGTACCGGTACAGGCGCCGCAGGTATTTTGACCTTGTCACCTATAGCCAGCACATTTGGGTTACTGATTTGTGGGTTGGCCTCAATTATTTTTTCCAGCGGCACCCCATACTTTTGCGATAATAGATATAATGTATCGCCTGTTTTGACAATGTGTATTTTCACGCAGCATTAACCTCCTATAAGTTTTGTGGAGTATTACTTTCTTCACAGCTACGCAACAAAACTGGCTTCGAAAGCATCTCCCTTATTTTGTGGAGTATTGCTTCTTGCATAGTTATATGCGATAGAGCCGCCTCCTTCGTTACTACATCTTATGCAGCCCATGGGCGATTGACATCCTTGGAACAAAAAAAATCCTTTCATGACTTGCATGAAAGGATTTCCGTTAGTATTCGGTGTTCCTTTCATGCATGCATGAAAGGATTTCGGTGTGTATTCGAGGCGCTATTCAATGTTCGGCATCGAAGCCTTAGTGTACTTGTACTGATTAACCCCAAACCTTGTAGCCATCTTTATCAACAACGTTGCGGAACTCTTCGAGCAGTCTTAGGGTGATCGGGCCTGCATGGCCTTCGCCAATAATTCGTCCATCAATTTCTCTGGCTGCAATAACTTCGGCTGCCGTTCCAGTAAAAAACACCTCGTCGGCAATATATACATCATGCATTGTGAACGGTTCTTCTTTGAGTTTTAGACCCAGTTTCTCACACAGTTCCATAATGGCCATCCGCGTAATGCCTTCAAGTGCTCCAAGATAGCAAGGAGGGGTAAATACAACACCCTTTTTAATGATAAAGATGTTGTCTCCAGATCCTTCAGTAACATAGCCCTGAGCATTCATCATGATTGCTTCGTCCGCTTCTGCCAGATTGGACTGGATCTTGACTAGAATATTATTAAGATAGTTAAGTGATTTGATCTTCGGATTAAGTGCATCCGGAAGATTGCGTCGTTGAGATACGGAAACTGCCTTCAAACCATTTATATAAGCTTCTTCCGGATAGATAGCTAGTTGCTCCACGATAATGATCACACTGGCCGTTGGACAGCGGCGCGGATCAAGTCCTAAGTTACCAGGACCACGGGACACAATTAGTCTAATATATCCGTTTCGCATATCATTCAGGCGAATGGTTTCTGCCATAGCTTCTCGCATATCTTCGTAGGACAGCGGAATTTCCAATTGAATCGACTTTGCTGAATCATACAGCCGGTCCAAATGTTCGTCGCATTTAAAAATGTTGCCATTATAGATCCGGATGCCTTCAAAAATACCGTCACCATACAAAAAACCGTGATCAAAAACGGATACCTTTGCATTTTCCTTTGTTACGTGTTGTCCATCCAGATAGATCCATTGTTCAGCCATGAACTTACTGCACCTCCGCTTTCTCTTCCTCATAGGTGTATGTTGGATACGAACCCAGAATCCGTACCTGACAGCCTAAAGCTTTGATCTCCTCAATAGCTCCCGGCAGCAGAATAGACTCTATCGGTTCCACCACATCAATATAGAAATAATAAGTACCCAGTTTCTTCTTCGTTGGCCGTGACTCAATACGTGATAAATTCAGCCTCCGCCAAGCAAACGCCGCAAGCACCTGATGCAGCGCACCTGGAAAATCCTCCGGCAATGTTACAAGAATGCTTGTCTTATCCCCACTACTAACTCTGGCAAGCTCCAGCTTCTGCGGCCCCACAAGCACAAATCGCGTGTAATTGTTATTGTGGTCCGTAATCTGCCGATCAACAATTTCCAGCCCATGCGTAGCGGCCCCTAGAGCTGTGCCAATTGCGGCCCACCCTTTGCCAGGATTACTCTTAACAATTTCCACAGCTTCAGAAGTACTTCCGGCAGATTCGAGTTCAGCCCAAGGTGCGTGTTCACGGATATATTGCCCGCATTGGGCCATTGCAACAGGATGTGAGAGGATCTTCACCATAGCAGTGAAGTCCTTGTTACCCTCACTATCCGTGAATTCCAAGGGATTACTAATCAGATTCTGGATCGATGGAAAAATCCACTCTGTCTGCATCGGCAAATTCACTTCATTGATGAGCCAATCAATATGCAGGCTAACAGAGCCTTCTATTGTATTCTCAATCGGAATAACACTATAGTCGGTTGTACCATTCGCCGTGGAGAGAAAAACGTCAGAAATAAGTTTATGATGCACTACCTTCACAGGCTCACCGCCAAATAAATACAGCAGCGCTTCATGAGAAACTGAACCCTGCGGCAATACCGCTATTGATTTCATAACCGTAATTCTCCTTTTATCATATCCAAAAATGATTCATTTTGCATCCCGTTTCTTTCAAACAGTTCTGTAGTAACGCCTGAGGTACAAGGTGGCAGCCAGCATGTACGGGCCGATATGCCATGTTCTTGCATCGTTTCTTTCAGAAAAGTCTCAAGCTCCAACTTCCGGACCTCATGCCGATCAACCAAGCATAGCAGCGTAGGACCTGCACCGCTAAGCGCAATACCCAGAGCTCCATGCTTCGGAGCCTCGACCAGCAGTTGTTGCATTCCGGGCACAAGAGGTGCACGATACGGCTGATGCAGGCGATCCTGCATTGCCCTACCAATGAGATCAAGACGGCCGGAGGCCAATGCTGCAGTCAGCAATGAAGTACGACTGATATTATAAACAGCATCACTTACCGTAACCTCTGTAGGAAGGGCCTCTCGCGCTTTAGTCGTTGAAAGTTCAAAGTCGGGTATAACCACGAGAACCTCTATTGCATCCGGCGGCTCAAGCCTGATATAATCGGCACGCTCACCATCCCATACAGCGGTGATAATCCCTCCGAACAAAGAAGCACCTACGTTATCAGGATGTTTCTCTAGAGCAGTAGCCATATTGAATAATTTAGCATTATCCAGGGGTGAACCTATCATCGCATTAGCCGCTGCCATACCTCCGACAATTGCAGAAGCACTGCTGCCGAGACCGCGCGTAAGTGGAATCTCCGAATACATCGAGATTGATAGCTCTGGCACGCAAACGCCAGCTTCTGCAAATACCATTTGGGCCACCTGATAGAGCAGGTTGCTTTTATCCTGAGCCAACCCCTTCATCTCGTCCCCGTATAAATGAAATACAGTTTCTGGTGCCTCCTCCATCTCAATCCAGGCATAAAGGGATAAAGCCATGCCGAGTGTATCGAAGCCCGGGCCGAGATTAGCAGTACTAGCAGGCACTTTAACCCTTGACCTTCCATAATTACTCATAACAGGTGCGATCTCCTTATTCTTATTTTGCGGAATAACTCTTGCTCATTTATCCTTCTACGCGGTAGTGGCTCTTAATACGGTGGATTACCTTCAGTTCTTCAAAATGCCGCAGTACTTTATTCATACTCGCTTTGCTGGCATCATGCGTAACAATAATAATCTCTGCGTTAGGATTATTCTTGTTGGCTTGCTGAACGACGGAATCAAGACTGACATCGTATTCTGCGAATACTTGCGTAATCTTAGCGAGCACTCCCGCTTTATCATCAACGTACAGCAGAAGAAAGTTTTTGAAAAATATTTCTTCGTCGCTTTTTAGCTTCTTCTGTTTGTAAGGCACGATATGCTTTAATCCGTTAACGCCCAGCTTAAGGTTCTTAATGACAGCTACCAGATCAGCTACGATAGAGGTTGCCGTAGGCATTGCACCTGCACCTGCACCGTAGAACATTGTCTCCCCTACTGCCTCACCGTACACATAAACTGCGTTGAATACTCCGTTGACTGAAGCAATCGGGTGACTCGCCCGGATCATGGTTGGCTGAACGCTGATGCTGAATTCCTCGTCCTGGCGTTCTGCGATACCAAGCAGCTTCATTTCATACCCAAGGCGCTTCGCAAAAGCTATATCCTCTTTGCTGACTCCAGAGATGCCACTCACACTCACATCTCGCAGCTCAACGTTAGTGCGAAAGCCGAGGGTACCCAGAATCGCCATTTTGCGAGCGGCATCCAACCCCTCAACGTCGGAGGTTGGATCAGATTCTGCATATCCCAGCTCCTGAGCTTCCTTTAACGCATCGCTATAGGTCGCGCCTTCTTGGCTCATTTTTGTCAATATGTAATTGGTCGTTCCATTTACAATTCCCATAATCTTCATGATCTTATCCGATGAGAAACCTTCGATGAGTGTGCGGATAATCGGAATTCCCCCAGCTACACTGGCCTCATAGAATACATCACACTGCTTCTCCTGTGCCTTCGCCAAAATCTCGGAACCATGTAGAGCCATCAGGTCCTTATTGGCAGTTACGATGTGTTTGCCGCGCTCCAGAGCCTCAAGAATATACTCCTTCGTCCCTTCAATTCCACCCATTACTTCGACGATTACATCGATTTCAGGATCTCGGATAACTTCCCACGGATCAGTGGTGATTTTGGAGGGATCCACTTCAATATCCCGAGGTTTCTCCAAATTCTTCACAGCAATGCGCTGAATAATGATTGGAGATCCGACTTGACTGCTCAGATCCTCCTGATTTCCTTCCACGATACGGACTACGCCCGTACCCACTGTACCCAGACCTAATAATCCAACTTTGACCGGCTTCATCTGTATCTGCATCCTCCTAAAAGTTTTGTGAGCTTCCGCATCACTGTGTTACTTCGTACAAAACTACTTCGAAAGCATGGGCTTAGTTTTGTGAGCTTCTGCCTCACTGAATTACTAACCCTGACCAACGATCAAGGCACGCTTCACTCCTGAAATCTCTTTCAGACCGTCAAGCAAATCCCCAAGCTCTTCATTCAAATGTGAAATTTCCACAGAGATCACCACATTCGCCCGTCCCTGCAGCGGAATACTCTGATTAATAGTGAGCACATTTGCACCATGGATCGCGACTACTCCCAGTACCTTAGACAACATACCGGATTCATGCTCCAAATCAAGCGAGATCGTAACAATCCGTTCCCGCTCCAACTGATGGATCAGGTGTATCCCATCCTTATATTTATAAAAAGCACTGCGGCTTAAACCCACCTGTTCTACACCTTCATGTACCGTCTTCGCATCCCCAGCCTCAAGCAATTGTTTTACTTGCATTGTCTTGAGTACAGCATCAGGCAATATGTCCTCACGGACCAAATAATAGCGTTCTTTCACGAACGTCCTCTCCTCAAAGACTTTTGTGTTTTCATAGTGGACATTATAAGGGATTATGGCTGTAAAAAGCAATAACTAATCCTGCTTCTATCCAAATCAACTGTAAGGTATAGTGGTACCACAGTAGTCACAAGCCTTAGATTGGCCCGGCTGAACTGTATTCTGAGCCCCACAGCCTGAGCAGTTTATTGACTTCGGCAACTGAGCTGGAGTCTGCGCTTGATGCCCTCTTGGCTGCAATCTTTCCGCTCCTTCGAAACCGGATGTCCTCCCAGCATGTTCAGGATTTGATACTCCTCCAAGCTGCTCTGTCTCTTGCCTACCTTCACTAAAAATAACCTGCGGCGCAAGCACCCCTCTGCTCTTGAGATAGAGTAAATCTCGGCGGACATCGCTTTCACTTTGACTTGTATGTTCGGAGAGGCTACCTATGTGATTGATCCCATTATTTATAATAAGGCCAACGTATAGATTCGTAAGCTGCGCGAACTTGAATCTTTCTCTTGTCGCCCAGGACCCGAAAAAGAAGGCTGGCAGCAGAAGTATAAGCGCAAACGTGAATAGAATAAGTATAGTTATTCCTAAGTCATTCTGTTCCGCTATCCACGACCCCACAAATATGACACTTAATTCAACAAAGCCACCTATAAATACATGGGCTATAAGGTTTAAGTTTGAAGCTTTACGAAAGTTCTTATAATGAGTGCTCAGTAAACGTAACAAAGCAAGTACAAGGCCTATAGGCATTAGCAAATAAGCTGCTACGATGATAATATAGTCAAAAGCTGTCCTGTCATATTTGGGCATATAAGCTGCTGGATGGCCCTCCTGCCACGGCGGTGGCTCTTGTGCATTCAATCTGTTCATTCTGTCTAGTTCCCCCTATTTAAGTACCAACAGCTCCCTGTTCCGTCGCTGAAGTGTAGCAGCGATGCTATCTACTAATTCTTTAGTCTCAACTTCCCAATCAGCCCGAGGCTCATTCACAGCTAACAGCAGTTCCACATGGTCATGTAACAAGGAGATTTGCTGGTTTAGCATGTCCTCAGTAGCGAATAAGGAAGAGTTCGATACTGGATCACTGTACTTGAATTTTTCTTCCAATGAATCAATCAGCTCTACAAGCTGCTTATTCTCCGAATGTTTCCAGGACCGAGCCATTATGCAAATCTCTGCGAGCGCCTGCTGATGCTGGCGAAGACCCCGTGTAGACTCTCTTGCCTTCTTCTCCTGCGCTCCTGCATTCCAGCCATAGAGGCCAGTTGCTGCAAGACTAGCTGCTCCGACAACCACAATCAGCAACTGCAGCGCAGCATACCACAATGGCGGTATTTCCAGCAGCCAATCGAAGACAATTGCCGATACAAGCACAGCAACCACGTAACTAACTGTGATGAAAGCTCCACTGATCATAACCGGGGAAGTTTGACTTATTCGGACGGTGACTCGTTGCCAGAAGATGCTGTAACCATAGACTACACTCTCCGCAAACAAAACTGCCGCCAAAGAAATTACGAATCGCAAGAGTGATTCAGAGAAACCCAATCCAAAAAAAGAAAATACAGTCACGATTATTACTGCGGCATAAATAACGGTGATGAGACTAACATATGTTTTCCTATTGTTCATGAAGCCCTCCTTCAGCCTGCCTTCGTTCCGCATTCGGCGCAAAATTTCTGTCCGGGTTTCAGTTCATGCCCGCAGCCTCCACATTTTAGGATCAAACTTGTTCCGCAGTTAGGGCAAAATTTGGCCTCAGAAACCAGTACAAATCCACATTCGTGGCAAGTCGTTTTGTCCACAGTAGGTTCCTCCGGTTGTGCGGATTGGAGATTATGCCCGCAGCCACAGCAAAACCGTGCATCAGCCGAATTAAGAACGCCGCATTTGGAGCATACTTTGGTCTCTTTGACTGTCGGTGAAGAGCCCGTATCAAAAGTTGAACCTCTAGTCATCCGGTTTACCATGTCCACCGCTGGTCCGGCGAATCCAAGTCCCATTCCGAGACCCATCCCGGTATTCATCATACCCACTCCCAGATTTCCAGGGTTGCCCGCAGCTTCTTCCATGGTATCGAAGCTGCGTTCCTGCTGATAGGTGAAGCCAATGATGTCCATCTCCGCCTTTTTGGCCAGCGCTTCCTTCAAACGGATCGTTGCTGGATCATTATCCGGAATATTGATTGAGTCGATATAAAAATTATTCAGTTCTAGGCCATTGTCCAGAAAGGTCTGAGCCAGCCGCCCTTGAATATGCTTCGATATTTCCGCTACGTAAGCATTGATCTCCAAAATGCTTATTTTTTTGTGCACAAGGTAAGAAGAAATTAGCTCATTAATATTAGACATCAGCAGGCCACGGAAATAATTAACAAGTGTATCCTGATCAAACAAAGGGAGGGTTCCCACCAACTGCAGTAAAAATTTACGGGGGTCCTCAACCCTAACTCCAAATTGTCCAAAAGAACGGACTGCAATCATCATATTATATTTAGGGTCTTGCAGTTGCAGTGGTGTGCTTGTTCCCCATTTGACATTCATGGAGTTCATTTTGTTCACATACCATACTTCTGCTGTAAACGGCGATTTGCCCCCAAAGGGTAAATTAATAATGTTGGATAACACCGGTATATTTGCTGTACTAAGCGTGTGTCTTCCTGCGGCAAAAGAATCAAGCGCTTGTCCGCCCTTGAATAGAATTGCTTCTTGGGATTCATTAACTATAAGTTGGGTCCAAGTCCCAAGCTCCTGATTGGGATATTTCCATGCGAACACACCTGGAGGACCGTCATACTTCACTACTTCAATTATGGCCATCTGCCTATTCCTTCTTTCGTGATCATAGGTATGTAGAATATATCGGTTTATTAATGGGGAATAAGTGCTTTTTCGTTATTTATTGTATACGATTCAGGTCTTGTTTGGGTTCTTTCTGCGAAATTTTTTTAGATTTGCAGGCATTAAAAACAAAAAAAGCGTCACTATGTTATCCTTCATCAGGAAAAACATAGTCGACGCTTCAGATTTAAGCTAATTATTAATAGTAGCTGCTATTTTCTACAAACTCAAACTCAAAATCAGCAATGCGGACAATAGTACCTTCCACGGCGCCACGTTTGCGCAGCTCTGCATCTACACCCATATGACGCAATGTGCGGGCCAGCTTCAGAATCGCATCATGTGTGTGCAGCTGCATCCGCTTCAGCATCCGCTCAATGCGAGGGCTGCTGACAACGAATGCATCGTTATCACGTGTAATCGTAAAGGAGTCATCCTCTTCCGCTTCCAGCTTATATACCTTCCGCTCAGTGGTTTCTGCAACATCTTCAACGATTGGAGCAACTGGAATGTTGTCGAGAATATCCGTTGCACGGTATAACAGCTCTTGTATGCCCTGACGGGTAAGCGAAGAAATAGGCAGAACTTCTATATCCGGCCGCAGTTCAGCAACACGTTCGCGGAAAGAAGCTAGATTGTCCTCTGCTTCCGGCATATCCATCTTGTTCGCCGCCACAATCTGCGGGCGGTTGATCAGATTGGCATTATATTGTTTCAGCTCTTCATTAATCATTACCCAATCATCGAAAGGATCACGTCCCTCGGAGCCAGACATGTCCACGACATGGATAATAATGCGCGTGCGCTCTACATGACGCAAGAATTCATGGCCAAGGCCAACACCTTCAGAAGCGCCCTCGATCAAGCCTGGCAGATCGGCCATCACAAAGCTCCGACCATCTCCTACATCCACTACTCCTAGATTCGGAGTGATCGTTGTGAAGTGATAAGCTCCGATTTTGGGAGTGGCTGCTGATACCACAGAGAGCAGTGTGGATTTACCTACACTAGGGAACCCTACAAGCCCCACATCAGCCATTACCTTCAGTTCCATAACAATATAACGTTCCTGGCCTTCTTCACCATTCTCAGCCAGTTCAGGCGCTGTATTGGAAGCTGTCGCAAAGCGGGTGTTACCCCGTCCGCCCCGTCCGCCACGAGCGACAACTACATATTGGCCATGACGAGTCATGTCAGCAATAATCTCTCCGGTATCATCATCGATCAGTATAGTTCCCGGCGGGATACGCACGATCATGTGCTCGGCATTGGCTCCATGCATACTTTTGTTGCGACCCTTGACTCCACGTTCAGCTTTGAAGTGGCGCTGATAACGAAAATCCATCAGCGTGCGCAGTCCTTCATCTACTTTGAAGATGACGTCGCCGCCACGGCCTCCGTCACCACCAGCAGGACCACCTTCTGGCACAAATTTCGCACGGCGGAACGCTACTAGTCCATCCCCACCGTTACCACCTTTAACATAAATCTTAGCTTTATCTACGAACATCGATGTTCACCTTCCTCACATTTCAAGCGGCAGACGCAATTGAATATAAGCCCCATTAGACTTAAATTGCTCCGCTCTCATGATTTTTCCTTGTACAATATTATAAATTTGCCCTTGAAGCAGCTCGGGATTGGCATGATTCCCTTCGCCTTGGAAAGAGATAAGAATGTCTCCTGCATCTTGTGTAAAGCCGAGGCTAAGCTTGCGCGTTTCGCCCTGAGGAGCAAGTCCGCTGTACTGGTAAGCCCGCACCGTCTGCATAATCACTGAAGTTAGCTCGTCCCCAGCTTCAGAACTGAGCGCATTATTCAGTTGCAGTCCTTCCTCCACTTGAACTTCAAGTTCCAGACTGGATCTATAGGTACGAAAAGATTGGATATAGAATACCAGCGAAGGAATGCCAAGCTTGGCGATGCGGCTATCTAGTGCAATGCGTTCCTTTATTCTTTCCACACACTGTACGGATTTATCAGGCTTGCCCAATTGGATATATCCGTAAAGAATCTGCAAATCGTTCATCCAATCATGACGATGATGATTTAGTGTCCGAATCGCTGCCTGCTGCAGAGTGTTCTCCTGTATATGCAGTTCCCTTTCAAAGTGACGCCTGTTGCCAATAAAGCTGAAAGCAAGTACTGCTGCTACCCACACACCGAGCAACAGACATGTCAAAAGGGAGGTATGCCAATACACGAGACCTAAAGGAAGCGCTACGGATAACATGACTGCCCAGATTACACTTTTCCAGGATTTCATTCTTTCTCCCCGTCCCTCAGTTCGCAAAATTCAAGTCTTCGTTAGAATACATAAAACATTATAAGAGATTTCGCAAAACTTATCCTTAAAAATTTCCAAAAGTAACATAAAAGAATAAATTATATTGTGCAACATATAATTTATATATTTTCAAAAAAAGCCTCCGGCACTCATGCCGGAGGCTTCACTGAAAATTATGGTCCGTTAGCTTACGCTTCCAGTGCCGCTGCTACCGGAGCAACGTCAACAGGGTAGACGCTCACTTTCTTGCGATCGCGGCCCCAACGTTCGAATTTCACCACGCCGTCCACTTTGGCGAACAAGGTATCGTCACTGCCGATGCCTACGTTTGTGCCTGGGTGAATCTTGGTTCCGCGTTGACGAACCAAGATGCTGCCGCCGGTAACTGCTTGACCGTCAGCACGTTTCACACCAAGACGTTTCGATTGGCTATCACGACCGTTTCTTGTGGAACCTACACCTTTTTTGGATGCGAAGAATTGAAGATTCAATTTAAACATGTTGTCTACCTCCTTCTTTAAATAATGTGTTGCTGTATCTTAATATACTTCCCGTATGATTCTGCGATATCATTCAACATAACGACCATGGATTCAAGCAGCAATTGTACCTTCGCAGACTTTTCGGAATCTTCTATGGAACTTATTGTTCCACTCAAGAAACCGTTCTTCACAGACGTGTCTATGGAGATTCCGGTCAAGAACTCAATCGAATTGACGGTTCCAAATGTTACAGTGGATACTCCGGCACATACGATATCTTCGCCACGCTTCGCATAACCCGCATGTCCTTTGACCTCAAAGCCAACGATAGTACCCAACCCGGAAGATCTTGTAATCAAGACGTTAATCATTAACGCACCTTCTTACGCTTGAATCTTCTCGATAGTTACTTTTGTGTACGGTTGACGATGACCTTGTTTCTTGTGGTAATTCTTCTTAGGTTTGTATTTGTAAACTACAACCTTATGGCCTTTACCATGTTTCTCAACTTTAGCTGTTACAGTAGCGCCGCTCAAAAGCGGAGTTCCTGCAGTCAAACCGCCTTCGTTGGAAACAGCCAATACACGGTTAAAAGTTACGCTTTCGCCGTCTACAGCATCTAGTTTCTCAATGAATAATACGTCGCCCTCTTGGACTTTGTATTGTTTGCCACCAGTTTCGATAATTGCATACATTGTACTTGCACCTCCTCATGTCTCAGACTCGCCTAGTCTAGGTGGCATACTCCCCAAAGGGAACAGCGCTTATGTACCCGATCGGAGCGGTTACAGCATGTGCAGGAATAAATCAACCAAACACATACTTGAAGATATTATCATACTTATTAACCATAGTCAATGTTTTCAAGTATAATACCCTTTTCAATAGCTGGGCAAAGGTAACATTCATTCCAGCCAAGCTCCAACTTTCCCGGTTCCCCCGCAACATTGACAGGTAACAGGTGCGAAACCTGCGGAGTCATGCCTTGCCTTCTTGCGTGTCATCTCCAGTAATCCAAGCCTTGTCCAGCCGAGGATATGTGTCTTGGTACGGTCACTGGTTATTATGCTCTCCAGTCGATCAATAACCATCTTCCGGTGTTCTTCCAGTTCCATATCAATAAAGTCGACGATAATAATGCCACCTGTATCACGCAACCGGATAAGCCTGCCAATCTCCTCAGCCGCCAGTAAATTAGTCGAGGTTACCGTCTCTTCCAACGAAGCTCCCCCCGTATAGTGAGCAGTATTTACATCAATGACCGTTAACGCCTCAGCCTCATCCCAGATGAGTGTTGCGCCACCCTCAAGGATGATTTTGCGATTGAAGCTCCTGTATAATTGTTCCTGAACACCGTAGGTATTAAAAATGGATTCCTTGCCCTCATATAACCCTACTGGTTTGTACCCTTCAGGAGCCATCTCCGCAAGGAAAGCCTCTGCTTCTCTAACGACTTTGGGGGAATCTATCATCAGCTCATCCATCCGCGGATTAAATGTATCCCGTATAAAGCGTTGCACAATACTAAGATCACTATGCAGTAGAGCAGGCGCTTCAGTTTCTAACGCTCGTCGGGTAATAATATCCCACTGGGCACGCAGGAAAGAGAGATCACCCTCTACTGCTTCAGGAGGCTCATCCTCCGAAACCGTACGCATGATCACTCCCTCTTCCTTGTTGCGGAGCCGTTCTCCAATACCCTTAAGCCGGGTTCGTTCGGATTCGCGGCTGATTTTCTTGGAGACTCCAACATATTCCGCATAAGGCATGTACACCATCCAACGCCCTGGCAGCGTATAATGGGTAGTTACACGTGCGCCCTTACCGCCACGCGGCTCTTTTCTAACCTGTACAATAATTTCTTGACCAGGCTGCAGCAGCGTCTCTATCGAGGGTCTTATTTCTGGTTGTTTCTCCAAATGGGGATGTAATACGTCATCTACATATAAAAAAGCATTCTTTTTCTGTCCAATATCAACAAAAGCCGCTTGCATACCTGGAAGAACATTCATAACCCGACCTTTATAATAACTCCCAACCAGCCCTTGCTGCTGATCGCGTTCAGCCGCGTATTCTACCAATCTCCCGTCCTCCAGAAGAGCCATCCGGGTAATATGCTGCGTGCAGTGAACGATCATTTGTTTCATGGCTTCACCTCTGGTTTAAATCATTTTCATTCGCTGCACTCTGTGTACTAACTTCTAAAATAAGAGGATATCAACCGCTGTTCCGGCACAACAGCAAGCACATCTCCGCTGTCGTTCAACACATAGATAAAATGATACTGGTTACGTTTAAATAGACGCAATATATCATCCAAAGGTTTCGCGGATAAAGCAACAATTGGACGTGCCACACTCCCGGTCCGCAGATGTCGCTCATATACAGCCTCCCTGTTCATCAGAAAAGCAACGAACCGGTAGGGGAAGTTACGATGGTCTGTGATGTTGGAATATAGTAAAAAAGCTCCGATCATGAGCAGGTTCAGTCTAAGACCCCCACCTGCTCCAAGAGGCAGTAGCGCATAGGCAACAACCAGTACACTAGCAGCCACACTCACTCTTCCGCTCCACATTAAAGTGAAATAATAGGGAAGCAAAAGACTTATAGCAGCCTGAAGGACCTTTCCTCCGTCAAGCGGCAGAATCGGCAAAAGATTGAAGAGCGCAATAATGGTGTTCGCCTGGATAAAATAGTTCAGAAATGCTCCGTTGCCAACACCTGCTTGCAGAATACCATAGGCAATCACAATCATAAACCCATTTTGCAGCGGTCCGGCCAGAGCAATTCCGATCTCGCGGCTGGCCGTAAGCCGGCCATGGTCCTCGATAACAGCAACCCCCCCGAATGGGAGCAGCTGTACAGATTTGACCATAACCCCAGCGAGAAGGGCAGCACAGACATGTCCCATTTCATGAACTAACACGATCATAAATAAAGTAAGCAGCTCAAGAAACTGTCCCGTGAGAACAGAAAAGAACATCACAATCACAAACAGCGGATGTAGCGTGAACTCGATCCCCCATAACCTAATCAAACGAGACCACTTCAGCAGGATCAATATAAGCTTTATCCTTCATCACTGCAAAAAAGAGTGTAGTCTCTGAAGCTGTCTCCGGTTCTACTAACCACCCGACATTCTCACCACTCTGCAGCCAATCATCAACTTTTAGCTTTGTCCCGCTTAAATGGCCATACTCAGCAATAATACTGCCTGAGTGCTGGATAGTAATTCGAATTCCACCCTGCAGCTCTTTGGATACGGACAGTACACGCCCTATATCTACACTTTTCACCATCACACTGCCGCTTGAATCGGTTTCAGGCATAATTTCCACACCTTTAAGTGAGGAGACAAAGGGCTTAATGATACTCCCGTCTATCGGAGGATTCAGTTCATGTGCGGCCGCTGCCTTTTGGGCCGGCTCTTCTTTATCCCCAAAAATCGGAATGAACGCTGGAGCTCCGTTAAAATGCTCCTCATACCAGACTCTAGCTGCTGCAAAGTCCATATC
Organism: Paenibacillus monticola; assembly: GCF_009664975.1. Lineage (GTDB taxonomy): Bacteria > Bacillota > Bacilli > Paenibacillales > Paenibacillaceae > Paenibacillus_AQ > Paenibacillus_AQ monticola. The sequence continues at coordinate 226,428 of NZ_WJXB01000012.1, read as the reverse complement.
TTTGCTTAAAGCGTCGTTGATAAAAGCCTGTGCTTGTTGTGACCATGGCTGCTGAATAGCAAAGATCCCCCACACGGCACCAAACACTAGCACACTGGCAACAGTCCGCCGTATAAAACCACTGATAAAACGTGGCTTCTCCCCGTTCCCATGATTCTCCCAGCTCCCACGGCGTTCTTTCCACATGACCTCGGGATCTGGCTCTGTATCCTTAAAGCTTATTTTCTTATCCGGTATTGTGAACAATGGCGGTGCTGCTGAAACCGGAACTTCCGGAAGATCTTCCAGTAAGCTGCGGATGCGCTCCTTGCGGCGACCCTTGATATCTAATTTCTGATCCATAGTTATCCCTCCGGCGGGCTTGTTTTACTTCCATTTTATGAAGAAGAGAAGTGTCTTTAGAACAAGCCCCTTGCAAGGTCCGTGGAAAGAATGTCCAGAAGGTGTTTTTTACCAATAAACTCTTTGATGTTGTACAAAAAAAAAGGGTCACACCCATAGATTCATCTACGAGCATGACCCTTTATGCTTCGATATGTAGGTGTACCTAGTTCAACCCATACCGAAAAATTTCTTGAATTTCTTAAAGGCATTCGGCTTCCGGTCAAGCTGCATCAACGGTACTGCATCACCTAAAATACGACGAGCTATGTTGCGGTAAGCAATAGCGGCAGGGGAATCCGGATTCATTACCGTAGGCTCCCCGTTATTAGCGGCTCTAATGACCATCTCGTCATCTGGAACAATTCCAATTAGATCAATATTAAGTACTTGCAATACATCCTCAATATCAAGCATATCGCCGGACTTCACAAGTCCTGGACGAATACGGTTTATGACCAGCTTGGGTGATTCCACATGTGATTGCTCCAACAGGCCGATTACACGATCCGCATCGCGCACAGCGGCATGCTCCGGTGTGGTGACGACGATGGCTTTATCCGCACCAGCAATCGCATTACGAAAGCCGTGCTCAATTCCCGCAGGGCAATCGATCAGAATATACTCATATTCCTTCTTTAATTCAAGGATGATGTCTCTCACCTGTTCAGGAGTAACAGCCGTTTTATCCTTCGTCTGTGCTGCGGGCAGCATATACAATTCATCAAAACGTTTGTCCTTAACCAGGGCCTGATTAAGGCGGCATCTACCCTCGGCCACATCCACAATATCATAAATAATACGATTCTCAAGTCCCATAACTACATCCAGATTGCGCAGTCCAATATCGGTATCGACGAGACAGACTTTTTTACCCTGCAGTGCAAGTGCGGTTCCAATATTGGCTGTTGTGGTTGTTTTGCCAACTCCGCCTTTACCTGAGGTAACGACAATCGCTTCTCCCATGGAGGCTACACCCCTTTAAACACATTTAAACCCTGACGTAACTTGACTATATTATGAATCTTGTCGATCTGCATAGCACCCTTCGATAAATATGCAAATTCCATGGTGCTCTCTCGGGTACCCCATTCGTCAGGAGGTCTGCTGATGATATCCGCAATACGCAGTTGGGTCGGAGACAGATGTGAAGCAGCAATAATAGCCTCTACATTACCATCCACACCCGCATGAGCCATACCTCTAAGCGCACCAAGAATATAAATATCACCTGAACAAGTAATCGTCCCTCCCGGGTTTACATCGCCCAGAAATAAAAGATTGCCTTGATGATGCAGCACCTGACCGGAACGCAACATCCCGCTCATTAAAAACAGCGCTTCAGAATCCTCGGTGCTGCCAGGTTCCTCCAGTGACTCGACGGAGCGGATCAACAAATTGCCTTGCCCCTTCAGAATCTCCAGCACTGCTTCCTTCTCTTCCTCAGTTACGGAACGGTTACCTAGCTTAATGTCCACATGTATAATCGGTCCTGTCAAAATATTTTGATGGCTGTGTTCCAACTTGAAACGAAGCTCGCTCAGAAGATCTTCAAAGGGACATTTGTCGTCTAGCAGGAATACCAGGCCGTCCTTGATGCCTTTAATCCTTACATGCTTGGATTTCACTGTCATCTGCTTAGTCCCCCTATCCTCATTCATTCGTGCCGAGCCCCTCAAGTTCCTGCTTTGCTCCATAAGAAAATACAAGTTGCTTCATATGTTTTCTTCTTTACGCGTCTCTTTCTTGAGCAACTCCAACTGACGCCGGAGCGGAATATATAAGAGCAAGGCAAACGCGAAATGAAACAACATCGTAGGCAACATATGATTTAATAACGCCCAGCTGTAAGGTTCATTGTTGAGATTAAACACACTATAAATTGCAAATAACATACTGTCTCCCAGCAAGCTCCCTAACAGAACCACAGTCATCATAAGGGGTAATGGTGCGCGTGGAATTTGAAAGATCAGACCAATCAAATAAGCAGACAGACCCATTGCAAAGGAATGAGCTCCTATGATTCTACCGTAAAAAATGACATCATGCAGCATCCCAAAGGATAAGCCCAATAGCAGGGCAGTATGACGATGATGATAAACGGTTATGAATAGTATAACAATAAAGACCAGATTCGGAATGATCCGCATCTCCCAGACATTCGGTATCAGCCAAGGAAGAATGGTCCCCTGCAGAATAAACAGGAGGAACAACAGTAGAATAAGAAAAGGTCTTCTCCGCATATTCACTATTCTGTACGCTCCTCTGTATAGACAACAATCAGCTGCTTCCAGTCCTCAAATTCGGCTTTTGGCTTTATGATTGCGGTTGAGGTTAATCCGAACTCTCCCACTGCAACGCTATCTACAGTACCGATAGTCAGACCACGTGGATACAAGCCACCGATACCGGAGGAAACAATGGTGTCCCCCACTGCAATGGGATCACCTGGAGGGATCTTGTCCATCTGAAGCCGTTTGGTTTCCTGATTATAGCTTTGAATCATACCGAATGTAGAATTCTCTTTCCCTATAGCCGTAGCCGCTATTGCCGGCTGAGAGTTCGGATCATTACTATCCATCATAGTCATCAGCTTTACAGTCGAGGTGAAATTGCTGACTTCACTAATAACACCAACCAGACCCTCTACAGATATCACGGACATATTAGTCTTAACGCCATCCTTGGATCCGAGATCGATTACAAGCGAACTGTTGCTTGGCTCTGTAGTCAGACTAACCACTTGGGCGATATGATACTCATAATCATATTTTTCCTTCTGTGCTTGGGTAAACTTAAGCAGCTTCTGCAGTCTTTCATTATCCGCTTGAATAAAGTTATACGTAGCTTTATCACGCGTGTATTGAGCGACCGTTATTTTGAGACTCTCATTCTCTTTGGCGAGATCGTGAAGATTTCCGATATCTTCAAACAAGCCCGCTACATATCCAGCGGGCTTGTAGAATACATTTTGCACGAAACCAGTCGTATCTCTGAGAAAATTCTCCGGCCAGGACAAAGCTTTTCTTGTTCCCAAGCTAAAGCCCATCACCACAATAAACAGGACCAATGTAAACAATAATATAAACAAACGTTTATTGCTTAAGAGTTTAAACAGTTTCAACACCCTCTAACAACGTATTTCTCCCATAAACAGGGGTTGACGTTCACAAGTGGTTCAGGCTTAATATCGCTTGGAGCGAAGGCTCGAGCTACTGCGGCTCTTGAACAAGTGAATGTTCTCAAGTGCCTTGCCTGTGCCAATAGCTACGCAGTCAAGCGGATTCTCGGCGACAATTACCGGCATACCGGTTTCTCGTGCAAGCAGTTTATCCAGGTTGCGCAACAACGCACCTCCACCGGTCAATACAATACCACGGTCCATAATATCAGCGGCTAGTTCCGGCGGGCATTTCTCCAGCGTTACTTTGACGGCTTCAACAATAGCATTCACCGTATCCCCTAACGCTTCACAAATCTCATCAGAAGTAATGGTCAGTGTCTTTGGCAGACCTGTCACGAGATCGCGACCACGAATTTCCATCGTCTCAGCCTTCTCAAGCGGTAGGGCAGAACCCACGTCCATCTTCAGTTGCTCTGAGGTCCGTTCACCGATCATTAGGTTATATTGGCGCTTGATGTACTGGATGATAGCCTCATCCGCCTCGTCACCTGCTACACGCACAGAACGGCTAGTCACAATACCGCCGAGCGAGATTACGGCTACTTCAGTCGTACCTCCGCCGATGTCGACAACCATACTTCCTGTTGGCTCCCATACTGGTAGATCGGCACCGATAGCTGCAGCAAAAGGTTCCTCAATAATGTAAGCTTCACGCGCTCCGGCTTGCTTGGTTGCATCCTCAACGGCCCGCTGCTCAACAGCAGTAATGCCGGAAGGAACACAGACCATTACGTTAGGATGGCGTTGGAACATCGAACGCTGCTTCTGTGCCTGACGGATAAAATATTTAATCATCGTAGCCGTTGTATCAAAATCGGCAATAACCCCGTCTTTCATCGGACGAATAGCCCGAATATTCCCCGGTGTACGACCTATCATTTTCTTGGCAGATTCGCCTACAGCTTCTATCGTTTTGGTATCTGTATTAATGGCCACCACGGAAGGTTCTCTAACAACAATACCCTTGCCGCGTACATAGACGAGCGTATTCGCCGTCCCAAGGTCAATTCCTAAGTCTTTCGTAAAACCACCAAACATGCTGTATTCTCCTTTTCCTAGTGAATCTATGCGATTTTATTACATAAAGCCTTTTTCCTTCAAACTCACAAAACTGCTATCTCCGATAATTAGATGATCCAGTACGTCGATTCCAACAATTTCGCCTGCCTGAAGCAATCTCTTAGTCAGGGAAATATCCTCTGGACTTGGCGTCGGATCACCACTGGGATGATTGTGTGCGCATATAATAGATGCACTGCTGCATTTGATGGCTGCCCGGAATACCTCGCGGGGATGAACGATAGAGGCGTTGAGACTGCCCATGGATAACGTCTCCTGCGCAACAACATGATTCTTCGTATTCAGAAATAAGCAGACGAAATGCTCTTTCTGTAAATAACGCAGTTGCTCGGTTAGGAGCTCCGCCGCGTCCTGTGGACTACGTATGGTCACCGGTTCATTCAACCTGGAGTTCGCCATGCGCCTTCCCAGTTCGATGCCAGCTTTTAGTTGCACCGCCTTGGCAGGGCCGATGCCTTTGATTGTCATTAGTTCTTCGATGCTAAGGTCTGCCAGTTGGCGAAGACTGCCTATTTGGTTAAGTATTCGCTGTGCAATATGAATAGCCGATTCCCGGCGTGTTCCCGTACGCAGCAGAATAGCAAGAAGCTCTGCTTGACTTAATGATTCTGCCCCATAATGCATCATGCGCTCTCTAGGTCGTTCTTCATGGGGGAGGTCCCGCAGCATAATCGATTGCGACTCCATCCCTAATCCCTCTTCCCTTTACTCTCCCGGCTGATTCAGCACAGTTATGCCGAACCGGGATAACATCCCACCAAGCAGTGATAATGGTAGCCCGACCACGTTAAAATAACAGCCTTCGATTCTTTCTACCAAGGTAGCACCAAGCCCTTGTATCGCATAGGAGCCAGCCTTGTCAGCGGGCTCTCCAGTAGCTATGTAGGCAGCGATCTCGTTATCGCTCATGGCTCTCATGGTTACGGAGGTTACCCGGTGATCTACCCATATCTTGCCATCTGGCAGTCCAATACAGGCTACACCCGTGTACACCCTATGTGTCCGGCCTTGTAGAGCAGTAAGCATAGCTGTGCTATCCACCTCGTTCACCGGTTTGCCGAGAACAGTATCATCCAGAACGACAATGGTGTCACTCCCGATGATAACCGACTTGCGCTCACCGACAGCCGATATTACCGCCTCTGCTTTACGCAAGGCCAGATTGCACACGATCTGTTCTGGTGTCCAATCCGTTGGTGTGCTCTCATCAGCTTCACTGGTTATAACCTCGAAGGGCAGACCGAGCAAAGATAACAGTTCCCGACGGCGCGGTGAACCTGAAGCGAGAATAATGACATCCACGTTATAATCGTTCCTTCCTAAATCAGTAAAGAATGTTACAGTCTCCGGTATAGCCATACGGCAGTAATAATACCAGCTAGACTAAGCATGCACAATTTCAAATGAATAGTGATGTCATAGGTTATGATGTCCAAATCGGCTTGCGGAGACCATTTTAGAACGGTTGATGTTGTGAGAAAAGACAGAGCCTTTACAGGCTGCAGCAACTTGGCAATCCACGCTCCGGCTAACCAGCCCAGAATTAGAAATAACAGCAGTGTTCCTACATTTTTCTTCTTCATTTCAGTCGTCCCTCGCCATTTTTTGACACCTTAATTATTATACGGTGAAACGGAGTTCAATACAAACGCTAAATACAAACTGGATATGATTACCACTTCCGAAGCATAAAAGGCAACGTAATAAAGGAGAAATGAGTCCGTCGTCCCTTTACTGACGACAGATGTTTCTCGTAAAAATTCTTATATGCGCATAAAAAAATCCCCGTATGGCAACAAGCCAGACGAGGTCTTGGGGAAGAATCAAAGATATCAGAACGTTGTACTCTAATCCCTCAGCCTAAGGCGGACAGCAACTGTCTCTGGCTGGTAAGGAAGCTCATCATCGACTCCTGTACTTCCCAGAGAAGACCCTTTGCCTTATTCTTATTATATTCATTCAGCGCTGAAATTCCTTGGCTCATGGACTTCTCCAGCTCTGCGCAAATACTCTGTACTGCGGGGGATAGGCCCTGCTCCATCGTTTTGGCAGCTTCTGTCCACTGCATATGAAGATTACTGACTTCAGTAGTATCGGCAGCCGTATTTGCTGGCGCTGCACTGAGCAGCGAAGCGGATAGGCTGGCCAGCTCAGCAAGCAATTGCCCACTGACAGAGAAATAATTATTCACAACCTCTGCGTTTCCGCCAAAAGCCAGTTGCTCTGCTGCTGGTAATGTAACCTCTCTCACATATAACTCAATTCCCTGATTCTTCAGGCCGTTGCTCAGCAGCTTGGCCTGTTCACGATCCGGCGACAAGCCGGCGTAGACGCGATTACCGTCGGCAGGGTCCAGGGCGGCGGCCAGTCCAGCATCGAGCAACTCCTGCTGCGCCTGTACCGCTCCTGCTGATGTACTAAATACCCCATATTGCAGCAGGTAATAGCTCTGCGCTGCCACCTGCACTGAAATACGATTCATTCCTGCGGAATCATTACTGGTAATACCGGATACCCCAGCTTTTGCCGAATCAGTATTCCCAACAGTTTGCTCTTGAGCAGCAGTGGAACCTGTTGTTGACACGGACTCCGTTCTCGCGCTCCCTCCGTTAAAAAAAGATAACGCCATATAACCAAGCAGCAATCCAGTAACAACAGCCCCTGCTACAGAAAGGGCAAACTTCCACCAATAAGAGGGGCGGCGACTGTGATAGGAACCTCCATAACCCGCTTCGGGTGGTGGATTATCCTCGAACCGTTGCGTCATTCTATCATTACCAGGCCATGGAGTGATATATCTATCGCTCTCCAATTCCTTTGGCGGAAGTGGAAGTTGGGTATGCATCTCAAAGAGTTGCTGATGGGAATCAGCAGGGGTGGAATAATAGGTCTCAGTATCCTCCGCAGGCTCCTCATGAGCAAATCGTAAATCTGAATCTACAGGCCAAGTATGCTCAAGCAATTCGGTTTCCTCCCGCAGGTTTGCGGAGATGTAATCTGTAGCTGTGCCCAGACTGCTACTTGACCTACTAGCCTCCGCTTTAGGCTTGAGCTTATCCTGCTTGTCATCAAATCGGAATGTCATTCTTCCATTATTCAATGGTCACACCTCACCTTATCTAATCTATAAGCAAATATATGATAGATAAGAGGGAGATATGCTATTTTACATGTGGCTGATATTTATTCATCCTTATCATACCAGACTGAGAATCTTGGCTCGGACACTATTCGCCTCGTAATGCTTTAGCAATGTTTGGTGCGCCCGATCCGCAATTATGGTACCCAGCCCTGAGTCCTTCAGCAGAGTCACAATATTGTCCACAGCATCCATTGCTGTATTAGCAAGCAATATATTGTGGTTATGCTTGCAGTTTAGTCCTTCCGAACCTTTAGTGCTGGAAACTACCGGTGTTCTGAGTGCCCATGATTCAAGAACCTTATTACGGGCTTCATAGTTATCCAATAAGGGGGCAAAAACCGCCTTTGACCGGCGTATGTATTCAGCAGCACCTTCCACTGGTCCAGTGATAATAATGGACTCATCTTCTTCAGCTTGTTCTGCAACCTCAGTAGGTACTTCACGGCCGACTATGTAACAACGTACATCAGGCACCTTCATCTTAATCCGGGAATAAATCTCGCGGAAAAATAATAAGGCGACTTGCTTACCTGGACGCGTATTCATATTCCAGTACAGAACAATCGAATTTTCCTTGAACACAGGTTCTCTATCTCTATATTGATATTGATGGATATCAATGAAATGCGGCACCACATGCACTTTACAGGCATCTGCAAAGGACAAGGACTTAAATGAAAGTGCATCCCATTCGGAGGTTGCCAGCAGCAAACCTGTTTTGTTCAGCAGATTTCGCTCTTCCCGACGAACCAAGACCGCATTCAACTTATGGTAAGGTCTGCTTATACGACGCTTTCCCATAGTTTCTCCAACTCCCCTCCCATCCATGGAACGGTACGCATCCGTGATAATAATTGCCTTTGGGATCAGATGACGAATGATATCCATACAGTTTTGGATTAGACTATGCGATATAAAGACATGGCTATACTTATTAGAACGGCACAGCCCTGTCAGGGTATCCCTCATATCCTTCCCAGGATTGCTCCGATAGGTGTAATCCCGCAACTTGTACAGAGAACGCAGCTTTGTCCTCTGGCTAGCGACAGCTTCAGCTCTTCTTTCCTTGTACATGGTAAAGGCTGGTCCACTAGTCACAGACAGTTCCTTACTTGAATTCCAATAAGTCAGGTGATCAATTTCATATTTCTCCTGCAAAATCTCAAGAAATCTACCTGTTCTTATGTCTCCTTCAAGGTCTTCTGTTTGATGATTCTTGGCTGATAGAAATAGCATTCTTTCGCGCATAAGTTCGGCTCCTTATTACTATAAAAATTTATAATATAATAGGAATTTCCATATATATATAGAAAAAAAAAGCAGGCTGAGCTGTACCCGGCTACTCTTTATGCAACTTTAGATGTAGTTCAATAGTAACTCATTTCCCTCAAAACTTTTGTCGATTTATAAGAGGAAAGATAAACTAATTTAGTATTGTACTTAAAAAGTCACAAACAGTAAATAAGCATCCTGCATTGCTCTATACTAAACTGAGCAGCTTATCCCGAACGCTTTCGGCTTCATAATATGCCAGCATCGTCTGATGTGCGCGGTCAGCCATCACAACCCCCCGATCACGATCCTGCATTAAAGTAACCACACTTTCAGCAAAGCTCAGAGGATCATCAGCGATAAAAATATCACCAGCATGGTTATAGATCAGCCCTTCGGCCCCTTTCGTGCTTGATACCACCGGTGTTTTCAAGGCCCACGCCTCCAATATCTTCAAGCGCGTTCCACTGCCCTCCCGCAGTGGGGCAATGACCACCTTGGCCCGGCGGATATAATCCGCTACACTATCCACATAACCCGTGATAACGATTGAATTGTCTTTTTCAGCCAGCGCAGCAACATCGGGATGCACATCCCGCCCTACGATATACCACTTAATTCCTGGGATTTTGGCTTGGATAAGTGGGTATATCTCCTCATAGAAATATGTCGCTGCATTGACGTTCGGAAAATAGTTCATATTACCCGGAAGAATGATCCATTCCTCCTTCGTGGCGCATTTGTCATATCTATAATTGTCCATGCAGATAAAATTTGGAATCACATGCACTTTGTCCGCATTTTTAGGTGATAATTCCTTAAAAGAAAGGCTATCCTGCTCAGAGGTTGTCAGCAGCAGATCCGTTCTATTCAAAAGCTTCAATTCATCCTGTTTTGTCCACCAGGCATTCATCCTAAAATACACCTTGGCAAGACCCTTCTTCTTCTCGGCCAGTTGAACAGATAAGCCACTCTCGAAGTTATGCGCATCTGATATGATCATAGCCTCTGGAAGAATTGTTGTCACAATATCAATGCAGTACCCAAGCAAACTGTGGGATATAAATACATGACGGTAATCATTTTGATTGCAGAGCTCTATAATCTTACTGCGCATATCTAAATCCACATGACTCATATAAGAACAATTACGCCTTTTGTACAGTGAGCGCAGCATGGCTTTACGATAGGTTACGGTCCGATCAACTTCGTGTATGGTAAGAGCACTGCCCGTATCCACTGTTGCTGAGACTCTGCTATTGCGATAGGTTAAGAGATCTACATCATACTTAGCAAGTACAATATTGAGAATATTCCCTGTTCTTAATTTGCCGCCACTATCCTGTGGAAAAGGATTCTCAGCGGATATAAATAATAATTTCTCTCTCATTACGTGGACTCCCCATTCTCGATTTCAATCTTTATATTCCGTTGCAGATTAGCTTTGTTGATATATTACCCTAAAGTCTATTGAAAATTTGTCGTTTCTTGCTTTTTTGTAAAATAATTTAAATTCCACCGTCCTATGAACTGACCGCGAATGTTATATCTAATTACCCTATTCAAGCAGAAATATAGCAAATCCAGAAATGAACAGACAAAAACAGGGTATCTCCCTCGCCTAATGGCGATCTGAAGACACCCTGTAGTAAATATTTTCATGCTTGATGAGAGCCCATCCACGAGACCAGAAACTGGAACTTATCCATAGCTTCTAACGACACAGTTCCTGCCTTTTTGCTTCGCCTGATACAGTGCAGTATCACTCAGCTTATAGAGATTGTTCAACGTGATCCGTTCGGTTGACATTACCGTAATGACTCCGATACTAACGGTATAGTGCAGCGGTACACCGTTAATTACCGCACCCAGAATTGCTGTGCGCAGCCGCTCAGCCATCTCATCACAAGCCTGCTCGTCAGCTCGATGCAGAATGACTGCAAATTCCTCCCCACCAAATCTCCCAAACAGATCTCCATTCGCAAGCTGCTGCTCTATTTTGGAAGCAAAATCCTTAAGTACCCTATCCCCTATATCATGGCCGTAGGTATCATTCACATTTTTGAAATGATCTACGTCTAGCAGTAAAAAAGAAAAAGCAGTTCCCTCTTTCGCAGCAGCGGCGATTAAAGGACGGGCACGCAAAACAAAGGCTCTGCGGTTCAAAATCCCGGTCAGTTCATCATAGGTGGCCACTCGTTCCAGCTCTACGTACGATTGCTCCCTGGAGAGCAGCGTGAAGCCGGCTGTTCCCAGAAACATAAGTAAATAAATGCCGATATAAAAGGACCATTGCAATAATTGGGAAAGATGAGTATTTAGTGGCACCGAGATCAATCCTACAACTGCTCCGATAATCAGGATCATCATAACGATGCAGTACAGCAGACCCATTACTTTCTGAAGTGGTGAATTCTTTCCTTTCATCAACAGACAATAAACCGGGTAGATAATAAATAAACTGCCCAGTAGAGAGGCTATAGCAATGCGCAACTGTACCTCATCAGATGCTGTAATAATAAGGAGTAGAATAACAGCAGCAGAAAAACCAGCCAGCAAATAATAATATCTTTTAACCTTAGTTGTATAAACTCCCAGCAGCATCAGAATCGCCAAGGCCTCCGTCGTTCCTCCAGCCAGACCGAGAAGGCCGCTAAGTGTAGCTGTAATTCGAGAGTCTATGAAATCCGTCAGCAGCAATACGATCAGGACTGAGATCTGCAAGCACTTTGCGGCTATAAACAGTGAAGATGTACTCTCTTTGGCGTAACGTGATCGATAAGCAAGAACAAGCACTACTGTAACCAGATTACCAGCCAAAAGACAAACCTGTAGCGTCATGAGATCCAAATTGATGCTTATGAATTTCACCTCCCTCTCGCTAAAGCAATATGTATTCCTGTAATCAGGATCTAGCTTTCCCCCAACAATTGAGCTCTAACTACGCAATTCCGCCCCTCCCGCTTAGCCCGATAAAGAGCCTTATCGGTGAGCTTGTACAGTACGTCCATGGGAGTGTTGGCAGTTGGCAAAACGGTAATTATACCAATACTAACGGTATACCGTAAAGGAATCTCCTGCTGAACGGAGTTCATAACAGCCTTCCGCAGAATTTCAGCCTTATGGTCACTTCCCTCTTCATCTAAGCCACAGAACAGAACAGAACAGCAAATTCCTCGCCTCCGACTCTTCCGAACAAATCACCATTCCCGAGCTGGCTCTGCGTAGTACGCGCGAATGCCTTTAGTACTCTGTCACCCGCATCATGGCCATAGGTATCATTCACCTTTTTGAAATGATCCAGGTCCAGCAGCAGCAGGGTTACATAATTCATTTTTTTAGCTGCTCGCGCCAGCTTTAAGTTGGCTTCCACAATAAAGGCCCTGCGACTAAGAATGCCTGTCATTTCATCGTAAGTAGCCATTCTCTTGAGTGTTTCGTATGAGCTCTCGTTGGAGAGCAAAATAAACCCGGCAGTCCCCAGCGTCAATAATAAATACATGCCTAAATAGTACAGATGCTGTGCTAGATTCGCTGTAAACACATTCATCTCAGTCTCCCAAATTAGTGCAACAGCCGAACGGGCTAACATAATCACAGCAAAACAGTAATACAATAAACCTAGCATTCGCTGCAGAGGTGAGCCGTCTTTATTGGTAGTCAGGTGATGTGCCGGATAGATAACAAACATAATAACCCACAGTGAGGCAGAGGCAATACGAAAGCTTGAGTGGTTAAAAAATACAGCAATAATGCAAAAACTTATCGTGCTGCATACCGTAATTGCCAAATAATATAGCTTTACCTTACGGCCCATCATTCCCATCATCATTAATAGAGCAATAATCTCCAGACAGCCGCCTCCAAGAATCAACGCGTTGCTAAGCGGAATGGCGATGAAATGAGGAACATAATCCCAGATCAATATGGAGCACCAATAGAGCACCTGCAGCCACTTGGATCGGATAAACATTGTTGAAGCGACATCCTTATGGGAGTGGAAACGATAAGCAGTTATAAGTAATGCAATGAATAAATTTCCGAAAATAAACAACAATATCATCGTTTGGATATCAAACTCGAAGTCCATGAGTACCACCACCATATGTGCAGGAATTAATTAGCATTATGTCTGAATATAGTACCTTAAGCCTATATCGGCAAATCTCCTTCTCCATTTCACTTCTAATTGTAAAATAGGCTACATATACAAAAAAGGCACCTCCCTAGAATTCCTACAGATAACCTAAGAGATTATCCACAAGAAGTCGCGGAGGTGCTATTTGATTCAAACTTAACGTTTTTTCAATACATCTACCAGTGCGTATCCAACCTTCCAAATATCACCTGCACCCATCGTTATCACTAGGTCACCGGGAGCGATCCGATCCTGCAAATCTGCCAGCACAGCTTCCTTGGTAGGTAGATAACGTGCGCCCGCATTGCTGTTCTCGACAATTAGGTCCACCAGCTTCGCAGAGGTAACACCCTCGATCTGCTTCTCTCCAGCTGGTGAGTAAATATCGGTGATAATTACCTCGTCAGCTTCACTAAAGGCACGGCTGAACGCATCCAGCAAGAAGAAGGTTCGTGTATACCTTTGAGGCTGGAAGACCGCAATAATCCGTTTGCCTGTCGCTTTGGCAGCGCTGATCGTTGCTCGAATCTCGGTAGGATGATGAGCGTAATCATCTATGATTAGAATCTCATCTATATCCCCGAGCACCTGAAAGCGGCGTTTAGCACCATGAAACTTTACAATTGCGGCAGCAATTTCTGAGAAGGGTATATTTGACTTGAGACAAGCGATGACGGCAGCCATCGAATTATACAGATTATATTGTCCGGGAACGGACAGCTCAATGCGTCCCAGTACCTCTCCATAACCATTCATTGTATAGGATACCTGACGGTCTCCCAAGACAATATCGGTAGCGATATAATCAGCGGTCTGCGACTTAATACCATAGGTAATCACCGTACCTGTTACTTCAGGCAATAGAGCGATAATATTCTCATCGTCCGAGCACACAATGGCAGTGCCATCTTCGCGCAGTTGATTCATAAACTGCACATAAGCAGCCTTCAGTCGGTTAAAATCACCACCGTAATTCTCGAGATGATCTGCTTCAATATTCGTAACAACGGCCAGCCATGGGTGATAATGCAGGAAGGAACCATCACTCTCATCCGCTTCAGCCACCACAAACTCCCCTTGTCCTGCCTTTGCATTGGTGCCAACATTCATAATTTCCCCACCGATAATGTAGGTGGGATCAACCCCGCAATCTTGCATCACAAGCGCAATCATAGAAGAAGTTGTAGTCTTACCATGAGCACCGGCAACCGCGACACCTTTACGCTGATTTAACAGCCGGGCCAGCATCTGCGAGCGATGCAGAATCGGAATCTTCAACCGCTCCGCCTCAACCCATTCCACATTATCATTGGACAAGGCTGTAGAGTATACAACCAGATCCGCACCTTTAACCTGCTCCGCCGTATGCCCGATATAGACCTTGGCACCTTTGGCAATCAATTTATCAGTCAATTCCTGAGCTGCCACATCGGAGCCCGTAACCGTATATCCCATCTCGAGCAACACCCGGGCAATCGCGCTCATTCCGTAGCCGCCGATCCCTATAAAATGCACACGTTCAGTAGTATCCAACAGTTCGTCACCAGCCTTTTTCAGAATCGGGTTGCTGCAAAAGTGTACTGCGTACGTCAGAAATTAAATACAGGGTACCAGAGATGACAGCAAGGTCATTCTCCGCTGTTATCGACTTCAGCAGTTGCAGCGCTTTGCCCCAATCACGTTCTACTATGATTTCCAAATTTTCTTTGGCATATTTCTCCCGCAGGCTCTCTGCAATAATCTGCAGATCTTCCGCGTCCATTTTCTTCCGGAAATCCGGTTCGGTCAGGATGAGCGTATCCACTATAGGCAGTATATGCTTGAAATACGATTCATGATGCTTATTTGCCAGCATACCCATAAGCAAATTTAAATGATCATATTTATAATACTGTGGTAAGCTCTTGGCCAGGCTCTCTGCACCTTCGGGATTATGTGCTCCATCCAGTATGATTCGCGGAGAAGCACCTATTTCCTCTAGCCTTCCCGCCCAAAAGGTATGGCGGAAGCCCTCCTGAACATCCTCGTCCTCCAGCATAAACGCCATATACTGGCGCAGCGCCTCAAGTGCCATCATGGCTCCGGATGCATTGCTGATCTGATGCTCACCCTTCATAGCGATCCCTAATTCCAGCGAACGAAAGGGCCCTTTAAAGTTAAAGTTCTGTACACCATCTTGAATTCCTGCGACTTCATAACTGAAATCTTCTCCGGCAAGATAGAGTGTAGAGCGGCAAGCTGCCGCTTTAGCCTTCAATACCGCTATGACTTCCGGTTGTGTCACACAGCTGATCACAGGTACGCCCGGTTTAATAATACCAGCCTTTTCCATTGCAATCTGTTCTAGTGTATCTCCCAGAACGTCGGTATGGTCATACCCGACATTTGTAATAATCGACACGACTGGATTCACGATGTTCGTTACATCCAGCCTTCCCCCAAGACCCGTCTCCCATACGACTACATCAGGATAAGTGACTCTACCGAAATAGAGAAGAGCCAGTGCTGTAGCGACCTCGAACATCGTAGGTGAACCAAGCTCACTTTCAGCAATTCTCTCTACTTCCGGACGTAAAAGATTAGCCAGTTCCGTAAGCGTCGCCTCTGGGATATCCGTAGCGTTATATTGAAAACGGTTGGTGAATTTAGTGATATAAGGAGAGGTGAAAGTACCCACCGAATATCCACTTTTCAGCAATACACTTGTCAAAAAGGCACAGGTCGAGCCTTTGCCATTCGTCCCCGCCACATGGATGAACTTCAATCTGCGCTCTGGAGACCCAAGGCGCTCCATTAGCAGTTCTATCCGCTCCAGACCAGGACGGATGCCAAACGGTATAAGGCTGTTAATCCAGTCTACTGCTTCTGTATAAGTTCCTAGCGGGGCACCCTCGCCCCCATGTAAGTCTTCCATATCTCTTATCCTCTCAGCTCTGCGATGCGGGCCAGCACTTTTTCGCGTTTGGCAGAGTAATCTGCCTGCTTGGCCCGTTCCTCTTCGATGACTTTAGCAGGCGCTTTAGCGACGAAACCCTGATTGCTGAGCTTCTTCTCCACACGCTCCACTTCATTGTTCAGCGACAGCACTTCTTTGTCCAAGCGGGCAATTTCCTGTTCAATATCAATCAGCCCCGACAGCGGCAGAAGCAGCTCCGCTCCTGTTACAACAGCAGACATTACCTTCTCAGGAGTCTCTGGATTAAGACCCACCTCAAAGGATGAGGTATTGCAGAAACGTCCGATATAATTGTCATTGCGGGTGATTATGCTCAAGGTTTCGGCATTTCCGGCTTTGATGATCAATTCAACTTTTTTGCTCATTGGCACGTTAACTTCTGCCCGAATATTACGAACAGAGCGGATGATATCCATCAGCAGGTTCATTTCGGCCACTGCTGATGCACTTTCCATTGTAGCATTATATTCAGGCCACGCCGCCAATGTAATCGTCTCGCCTTCATGTGGCAAATGCTGCCAGATTTCCTCCGAGATAAATGGCATGAACGGGTGAATTAGGCGCATCGTGCGGTCGAGTACATAAGCAATTACTGATTGTGTCTTGGCTTTGGCAGTGCTGTCTGTTCCGTAAAGCGAGAGCTTCGCGAATTCAATATACCAGTCACACAGATCATCCCAGATGAAGTTATACAGCAGACGACCGGTCTCACCGAACTCGTATGAGTCAATTAGACGCGTAATATCACGAGAAGTTTCGTTCAGGCGATGCAGAATCCAACGATCAGCCGTGCTGAGCTCCCCTGAAATGTCAATATCCGCAAAGCTCACACCTTCTAGATTCATAAGTGCGAAGCGGGAGGCATTCCAGATCTTATTGGCAAAATTACGTGCCTGTTCTACCCGTTCCCAGCGGAAACGCAGATCCTGGCCTGCTGTGCTGCTGGTAGAAATCATATACCGCATCGCATCAGCACCGTACCGCTCGATAACCTCCAGAGGATCTACACCGTTGCCGAGTGATTTAGACATTTTGCGTCCTTCGGAGTCACGCACCAGACCATGCATCAGCACATCAGAGAACGGTTTCTCACCCGTAAACTCCAATGCCGTAAAGATCATACGCGCTACCCAGAAGTAAATAATATCATAGCCTGTTACAAGCACATCATTCGGATAATAACGTTGATAATCCTCACTGCTCTCATCTGGCCAACCCAGCGTTGAGAACGGCCAGAGCGCGGAACTGAACCAGGTATCCAGAACGTCCTCGTCCTGTTTCAGATCGTTAAGTCCGCTAATTCTGCGCGCTTCCTCTTCATCATGAGCTACAACCAGCTCTCCCGTAGACTCGGAATACCAGGCTGGAATACGATGTCCCCACCAGAGTTGGCGGGAAATACACCAGTCGCGTACATTTTCAATCCAGTTCAGAAAAATTTTCTCGAAGCGATCAGGTACAAAGTTAACGCCACTGCCATCCTTCTGAGCGGCGATCGCCACTTCAGCCAGAGGCTGCATCTTTACGAACCATTGTGTCGACAGATAAGGCTCAACGATAGCTCCTGAGCGTTCACTGTGCCCTACTTGATGCACATGGTCTTCAATGGAGATCAGTACACCTTGCTCCTTTAGATCAGCCGTAATAGCCTTGCGGCAATCACTACGATCCTGTCCCTGATAAGGTCCGGCTTCTTCATTCATCGTGCCGCTCTCATCCATTACGTTAATCTGCGGCAGATTATGACGCAGGCCAACCTCAAAGTCATTCGGATCATGAGCTGGCGTAATCTTAACCGCACCGCTGCCAAAATCCTTGTCTACATACTCATCTGCAATAATCGGAATTTCACGGCCGATGATGGGCAGGATTAGTGTTTTGCCGATCAGATGCTTGTAACGATCATCCTCTGGATGCACAGCAACTGCCGTATCGCCCAACATCGTCTCTGGACGTGTAGTAGCTACAGTAATGGAACCACTACCGTCCTTTAGTTGATATTGCAGATGGTACAGGTGACCATTAACTTCCTTATATTCTACCTCAATGTCAGACAATGCTGTACGTGCTGCTGGGTCCCAGTTAATAATACGTTTGCCGCGATAGATGAGGCCTTTCTGATACAACTTAACAAAAACCTCGCGAACAGCTTTGGACAAACCTTCATCGAGCGTGAAACGTTCGCGTGAATAATCAAGAGATAGGCCCATTTTGGCCCATTGCTCATGGATCGTTTCGGCATACTGCGCTTTCCAATCCCATACCTGCTCGAGAAACTTCTCACGTCCCAAATCATGCCGGGAAATCCCCTGCTGGCGCAGTTTCTGCTCCACCTTCGTTTGTGTGGCGATACCGGCATGGTCCGTTCCCGGCAGCCAGAGCGTATCAAAACCCTGCATCCGCTTGGTGCGAATCAGGATATCCTGCAGCGTGAAATCAAGCGCATGCCCGATATGCAGCATCCCCGTTACATTCGGAGGGGGAATTACTATGCTGTAGGGTTGTGCATCAGGACGTTGTCCTGCGCGGAAATACCCGCCTTCTGCCCAGTAGGCGTACCATCTTTGTTCTGCCGCTTTGGGATCGTATGTAGTCGGCATATCACTCTTCGAATCATTCGTTGCAGTGTTATCCTCCGCCGTATCTTGTTGGTTCGGCAGCTCTGCTGCTGTTAGGTGATCTTGATCAGCCATTCTCTGATACCTCCGTAAATCATATTTAACCGAATTCATCCAAAAGTGAATAAAATTCTATTTCATTACATTTCACACACGGAATACTCAAAAAAAAAAACAAAAAGGCCCTTCGTCTCAAAGGACGAAAGGCCATTCTTTCGCGGTACCACCTTTGTTTCGCGCCAATGAAAATAAACCTCTGCCTCTATCCCCTTACGGTTCTTAGAAGCCTAGCGCGACACTCATGCAGATAACGGCTGCGACCGGCCACAACCTAACTTTGTCTTCAAAGTAATGAAGACAAGCTCAGAGGGGCGACTCCGGGGCGACTTCGGTGGTTGCATCCTGCGGATTATCACAGCAATTACATTTCCGCTCTCTGAAGGGCTGACCGCCTACTCTTCCCGTTCCCAGTCTTTGACTAGATATTGCTTACTCCATAATACATTTAGAGCGTTGCCTAGTCAACCTGGGTAATAGCCAATTCACACAGTAAAAGATACTCCTGTTCCTACTGTACATCTACTTTGATTACGGAATGTATAAGACTTGCCCTTCCTCTATGTTCTGTCCGGACAGTCGGTTATACATCACCAATTCCCGTGCACTGAGCTGGTATTTCTCCGCAATGGTATCGAGTGTCTCCTCACGCTGCACGATACAGAGTCGGACCTTGCGGAACAAGTCCGCGCCTTCGAAGCCACCAATAAATCTGCTCTTCCATTCCGTGTTATTACCCGGTTCCGCTTCTGTTGCAACTGGAGCGGTTTCTTCAGCGATTTGAATCTCCTGTGCCTTGCGGGAACGGCTGGAGCTCAGTAAGGAAGAGAAGGTGAGATGCTCCTTTTCCTTGATCTCCTGTTCTTTTTTACTGCCAAGAGCAATCTTCAGATCATGTTTCTCCTCTACAGGTGGAACAATCTCCGGTGAAACGAAGGCTTCATTCGCAGAAGCATTTCCTGAATTCGGGCTTACGGCTTCATCGCCAAAGGTTTCCTCCAGCTCTACTTCAGCCTCAACTTCCGATACATGCAGCGCTGCTTCCTGATTCGCACTATGGATATCCGCAGTATCCGCTGATTCTCTAGCTACAATACCTTTATCAAAGGTCAGCTCCTGCTGTTCCTGATTCCATTGCTCCGCCTTATGCCAATAATCGGCCAGCTCAGACTTGGAATCGTTTGTAGAATCCAAACTATGCGTCCGGAGTTTAGATTCCTTGTCCTTCTGCTGCACGGAATAGGTATCGCCTGAAGACCCGTAAGATGCTGAATCAGAGGAGATTAACGGATTGGCCGCGGCTTCTGCGATAGCCTCAGCAGTTTCCCGTTCTTTATCAGTGACCTCAGCAGTCCCCTCCCCAAACGTCCAGAGCGAGTTCTCGTAAAGAGCATCACCCTCAGGCTCTCGAATCTCTGTCGAGATCTCAAGTGTCCTTTCACTATCCGCAGGAGAATAAGCTACTGTATATTCCTCCTGCTGCCAGGGTGCGACCGCCTCCGCTCCTCCGATCCCACGCAGCGAGAGCACACCTGTTATGTTCACAGTGCGCATCGTAAGCAGGTCAATATCGAAGTTCTCGATCTCTACCCCTATGTCTTCAAACGAGCTGACCCGTGTCAGCGGGACTGTAATCTCAACGGGAATCGCATGCTCCAAACGCTGTGTTCGGTCATCTTCCCCCCGGTAGAGTCCGGTAAGCAGCAGCTGGCCATACAGCTCAGCTCGGTCCTCCCGCTGAATCACTTGAATTTCCGGAAGTAATTCAACCTCCTCCAGCTCAGCTATTCCCGGAAGTTCTTCCGACAGATGAATGCGTTCATAAATATCAAACCGCAAGCCGTGGGACTGGTCAAACACGGGAAATGTCCTCCTTCTTGGCCTATTCTAACCCTGAGACAAGCCCAGAGCATAAGCCCAAAATGTTACTCCACTCATGTATATGCTGCAAATAGGAAGGCATGACAACTTTGGACGGTTCTAAAGGGCACTACGCTAATAATGAGCACCGAAGCAGAAATGTGGAACTTACCAGTCGAACAAGGGGTATATACTTCTTGTTGTGAGAAAATCAGCTTGCGTAATTCAGAAAGAGTGCTATCATTCTTTTTATTTTTAAAAATAACTATCAATTTCAGGCCATTTCTTCGATATAATCGTTGTAACCACAGAAAGGAAATAAACGCTATGCGTAAAGCTAGATTATTCGACTTTTCCCTGTTTCTTTCCTCTCTAGTTGTAGTCGCTGCTTCAATACAAGTGACTCCCCCTGGGAATACGTATATTAAAGCTCTGCTGCTCTATTGGGCGTTCTCCAGTTTCTATTACCAATTGCGTATAATCAGTCGCAGCGGAAATTCGAACATTGACTACGCCATTAGCTACACATCATCTTTCGGTATTTTTGCTGGCCCTCTAGGAACACTAATCTTCGAGACCATTTACCGCTTCACCGTGTTTTTTTACAAAAAGAAGACCAAGACGGCAGATCCCGGAGAATTTCTGGACACCTTCTATAATATTGGTTCCTTTACGATCAGCGGTTCAATGGGTTACTATTTGTACCAGCTTCTTAATCCTAGTTTTCAGAGTATTCCCTTCGGTTTCTGGATATTGATTCTGCTAGTGGTCAGTATCATCACCTTGCTGTCCTCCTCCTTTCTTGTGTTTACCTTTGCTCTTTCTGGAGACATAAAAACTCGAAAAGAGGCTGTCGATCTGATCTTCAGAAGCAGAAATCTGCTCGACATCGGAAAAGTGGCCATTACTAACGGCTTATTATTACGTCTACTGCAAATGGAGAAATGGGATATGCTGATTGGTCTTTTCTTACTGAATTATGTCGTCAGCCTTTCTTTTCATTCCAAATCTCAAAGTGTGCAGAATAAATTTGAACGGGACAAATTCGAGCAAATGGCCTATCAAGATTTTCTAACGAACACTTATAACCGAGCTTACATGGACAAAATGATGAAAGAGTTGAACCCGAGTGGAGAATATGTCGGAATTGTCGTGGCAGATATCGATAAATTCAAAAAAATCAACGACAGTTATAACCATGCTGTTGGTGACCGGGTCATCCAGCATTTTGCCAAAACCCTGCAAGCACATTTGCAAAAGGATGATATTTTATTTCGCAGTGGCGGAGAAGAATTCACATTTTTTCTGCGAAACAAGCCCTTTGAACAATGCTTTTCGTTAATTGAACAGATTCTGGAGAATGTTAATCACCATAGTGTCATTGCAGAGTACGAAGATCAGAGCATTTCGGTCACTTATTCAGCTTCATTTGGGCTGTACTATTACAAGACCGGCCAATCGATTTCCATGGAAAAAGGTTATGTCTATGCGGATCAGCTGCTGCTGGAGTCCAAAAAGCTCGGAAGAAACCGGCTCTCCTACAAAAATGAGCTTAGTTTATCTGCAGAATAAAGAGACTGCGCTAGATGGAGCACCTTTCTCCGTGAAATAAATTCTTATATTTGCACCACAAAGAACCCAGTCATCTTCTGACCGGGTTCTTTGAAGTCTGTATGAGAGTGTAGAATTCCAAGCTAAACCTGTGGGCCGCCTGCCAGTAAATCCCGCAACCGCAGCATATCCTCCGGCCACGGATCATTCACTGCCAATTGCTCACCACTCCAGGGGTGGCTGAACATTAGCAACTCACCGTGCAGCGCCTGACGGTCAGAACCGCTGGAACCACTGGGACTGTCCGTCTTTAACCAGGCCTGAACGCGAGTACTCACGCCAGTTGCACCTACCCAAGCAGGTCCGCCGTAAAGCTCATCTCCATATAGCGGGTAGCCCATATGGCTGAGGTGGACGCGGATCTGGTGCGTGCGACCGGTCTCTAGCTGCACCTTCAGCAGACTTGCGCCACGCAGCACCTTACAACCGGTAATCCGGGTCACTGCAGCTTGTCCACCGGGTGAGACCCTTCTGCGCACCGCATGATGACGGTCGCGGCCAATTGGAGCATCGATCACCTTAAGCGTTGGTGGAACTACGCCTTTGACAATAGCCACATACTGTCGCGAGATCGTCTTCTCGCGCATACCCTCGTCGAGCACCAGCTGGGCGAACTCATTCTTCGCATAAAGCACCGGACCGGTTGTATCCTTGTCTAGCCGATGAATATGGCGCACAGCAACTCCGCCACCAGAAGCCGCATAATGCGAAGCAACGAGATGATCCAGAGTCACGCCTACACCACTGCCGTCCGGATGAACGGCCATTCCAGCTGGCTTATGGACAACTAGACAGAAATCATCCTCATGCAGAACGTCAAGCTCCTGCTCCTGCCACACCGGTTCGATCCCTGCTTCCCGGTCTGGAAAAAGCGCCAGCCGCAGTCGATCTCCCTTCCACTGGATGCCCCCCTCACGGCGCAGCCGCATATGCAGCTTCTCGGGCATGCCCACTGTATCCAGCAGCCACTTATCAACTGCCGCTTCACTGTCGGCTGCTCCGGTAATAACCTTACCCGGCATCGCCTCCAACCATTCACCGCGCCGGGTCCACTTGCCGCCTCCTGTTGGAACTCCGGCTCCCGCCCCGGTACTCAAAGTGCCTTCAGGGCCTGATAATGGCCCTCGATTGTATCGTCAATATCCTGCTCGCTATGCACCGCAGATACGAACATCCCTTCAAACTGCGAAGGGGGAACGCTGATCCCTTGATCTAGCATTTTGCCAAAATAACGACGGAAAATCTCCAGATTGCTGGTCTTGGCCGTATCGAAATTGGTTACAGCCCCTTCGGTAAAGAACGGGCAAACCATGGAACCTACACGGTTAATGGTCAGTGGAATGCCAGCTTCTGTTGCATTGCGCTTCAGACCTGCCTCCAGACGCGCGCCCAATAACTCCAAGCGATCATACACTTCTGGAGTCAGCAGCTTCAGTGTAGTCAGTCCGGCCGCCATTGCCAGCGGATTGCCACTGAGCGTTCCCGCCTGATAAATCGGCCCTGTTGGGGCGATTTGCTCCATAATATCGCGTCTGCCACCATAGGCACCTACCGGAAGCCCTCCGCCTATAACTTTACCGAAACATGTGACATCCGGCGTGATGCCGAACAAACCCTGAGCACAGCTTCGATTTACGCGGAAGCCTGTCATCACTTCATCAAAAATAAGCAGTGAGCCGTAGCCTATGGTTACTTTGCGCAACCCTTCGAGGAATCCCGGCAGGGGCGGTACAACGCCCATATTTCCGGCTATAGGCTCAACGATTACCGCGGCAAGCTCATTGCCGTAGCGTTCGAAGGCTATTTTGACAGCTTCCAGATCGTTATAAGGAACCGTAATCGTGTTCATCGCAACACCCTCTGGTACGCCCGGACTGTCCGGCAGTCCCAGTGTAGCTACACCTGAGCCAGCCTTAATTAGCAGACTGTCTGCATGACCGTGGTAGGAACCTTCAAACTTCAGGATTTTACTGCGGCCTGTAACCCCGCGAGCCAAGCGAATCGCACTCATCGTTGCTTCCGTACCAGAGTTGACCATGCGCACGATATCCACAGAGGGCACACGCTCGACGACCATTTTAGCCATTTCCGTCTCCAGCAGTGTTGGGGCCCCAAAGCTTGTCCCTTTGACCAACGTCTCCTGCAGCGCCTTCACGACCTCGGGATGAGCATGGCCCATAATAAGCGGTCCCCATGAGCAGACATAGTCGATAAAGCTGTTGCCGTCGATATCATAAATACGCGAACCAACGCCCCGGTCCACATAAATGGGTGTTAGCCCCACGGATTTGAACGCCCGTACAGGGCTATTCACCCCACCAGGAATATATTGCTTAGCTTCTGCAAAAGCCTCCCGGGAAGCCTCTTCCCGGCGTGCCAGCGGCACATTACCCATCTGTCCTCACTCCTGTCTGTTCTCTTTGGTTTATCCCTAACACTAACCACGCAGCCAGCGGGCAGCGTCCTTGGAAAAATATGTAATAATAATATCCGCTCCGGCGCGTTTCATACCGGTCAGCATTTCCAGCACAACCGCCTGCTCGTCGATCCAGCCTTGCATTGCTGCTGCTTTGACCATGGAATATTCTCCGCTCACATTATAAGCCACGAGCGGCAGATCGAACTGCTCGCGGATCGTCCGGATCACGTCCAGATAAGCCAGTGCAGGCTTCACCATCAGCATGTCCGCACCTTCCAGCACGTCCGATTCCGTTTCACGTATGGCCTCCCGCAGATTGGCCGGGTCCATCTGATACGTCTTCCGGTTTCCGAACTGTGGCGCAGAACCCGCAGCTTCACGGAAGGGGCCATAGAACGCCGATGCATATTTTACAGAATAGGACATGATCGGCACATGCTCGAATCCGTTCGCATCAAGCCCGGCACGAATCGCCTGCACGAATCCGTCCATCATATTGGAAGGTGCAATAATATCTGCTCCTGCTTTGGCTTGAGATACAGCGGTACGAGTCAACAGCTCAAGTGAAGCATCGTTAATCACATCGCCATGAACAACACCATCTACAATATGAGTATGAACCATGCCACAATGACCGTGATCAGTGAACTCGCACAAGCAGGTATCTGCAACTACAAGTAGTTCAGGATACCACTGCTTAATCAGACGCGTAGCTTCCTGCACTATTCCGTCTTCGGCGAAGCCGGAAGAACCGATAGCATCCTTTGTTTCGGGAATCCCGAATAGAAGCACAGCCGGAATGCCAAGGGAGGCAATCTCGTCCACTTCCTCTTTTAGCGTATCCAGCGAAAAGTGATACACCCCCGGCATCGAGCTGATTTCATTCTTCACACCTGTTCCATAGGTCACAAAGATCGGCTGGATGAAGTCCAGCACATTCAATACCGTCTCCCGTACCATTCCGCGAATTCCGGCAGAACCGCGCAGTCGGCGGTGTCGTGTTATTGGAAAACTCATTTGGCTACCTCCTGTAAATAAAATATGTTTACGCTTGCTTGTGAGTAGTGTGAAAGTGGAAAGTAGCTGAAGTTAGTTGAAACTTGCCCGAATGGCACTTGCTTTGGCTGACTCACTGCCATGGAAAAGGCTGGCCTGTGGCGTGAGTTGCTAATGTTTGCCGAAGAGGCGCAAGCTTTGTCGGGACTCGCTAAGGTAGCGTGGGCTGATGATGCAGTGTGGTACGCGAGGATTTACAAAATAGCTGCATATAGTGCTGTTATTTCAGCAATTTCCTAACGCAAATCCAGTTTAACTGCATTATGTGCTGCTAAATATGGCTCTGGCGAGCTATTCAGCCCAAATCCATCAATATAACAGCACAAATTGCAGTTATATTTCAACGAAATCATCACACTTCTACTTCTCCGCACTGACCTTTCTAACCGCAACTCGCAGCACTCATTGAACTCCCAAAACTGATACTAATCACATACCCAACTATTTTGTTTATAACACACTTCATGCCACTCTCCGTAACAGTTATTTCGCACATAACTCAGCAATAATCAGATAGTTAGTTCATCACACAACACACTTACCATTCACTTAACAGCTACTTCACACGTAGTTCAACTTACTTGGATAGTTAGTTTCTCCTACTGCTATTAATCTCACTCAATCTATAATCGAAGACCAAGCAATAGTTGTACGTACTTAAAACATTTCGTCGCTTGTCGTATCAACTTATACAACTTCTATAACAAACATACAGATTGTCTCTGCCTGCCTACTACTATGCACTATCTAAGCCGTGTTCCTTCATTCCAGCGGCAGAGTTCTTGCACCAGTCCGGCAATAGTCGCCTCATCTGGAAGCAAGCCTGGTGTCAATCCGGCGGCCACCGCGGTCTGCTCAGTCACAGGACCAATGCAGGCGA
This sequence comes from Paenibacillus monticola, assembly GCF_009664975.1. GTDB lineage: Bacteria > Bacillota > Bacilli > Paenibacillales > Paenibacillaceae > Paenibacillus_AQ > Paenibacillus_AQ monticola. Next base: position 199,774 of record NZ_WJXB01000012.1, on the reverse strand, counting down.
TTTTGACTTTAGCCAACAGTGGCAATGGGTCAACGAGTCCCATCCGTTTCAGAATGTGCAGAAAATTATGCACTGTTGAAGAGCTGGTGAAAGTGACCGCATGAATGCGTCCCTCCTCCAGCAGCTTCATCAGCTCGTCATCATCCTCGCCGGTCACTACCGTCTCGTAGGTATCTGCTTCGGTCACCTGAAGCCCTAGTTCCCTAAGCTTGTCCGCCAGCCACTCACGCGCCAGATCGCCGCGTGGCAACAGCACACTCTGGCCTGGCAGCAGCGCTGCGCCAAGCTTCTCAATCAGACCTTCCGCCTGGAAACGCGCCGGAAGTTCTTCGCTAAGCAGCCCGCGCTGCGCCAGCGCAGCTGCTGTTGCTGGCCCCACCGCTGCGATGCGCGCGCGGTGCAGCCCCCTTATATCCGCCCCCAGCTCCGCCAGGTGGCGGAAGAAAAACTCCACGCCGTTCGCGCTAGTGAAGAAGACCCAGTCGTACGATTCCAGCGCGCCAAGCGCTGCTGCAATCTTCGCCTTCTTCTCCGCGCCTTCCGGCATGATCGTCTCAATCACCGGGAACTCGTAGGGTTCCCCGCCGAGTTCCTCAATAGCATCCACCAGCTCGCTCGCCTGGCTGCGAGCCCGTGTCACCACGATGCGCTTGCCGAACAGCGGCAGCGCTTCAGCCCACATCAGCGTCTGGCGCTGCAATACCACGTCGCCGACGACAATAACCGCTGGCGGCTGAAAATCCGCCGCCAACACTTTCGCCTCAATATCGGCGAGCGTTCCCGTGATCGTCTCCTGCTCCGCGCGCGTGCCCCAGCGCACGAGTGCGACTGGCGTTTCTGGCGAACGTCCGTGTTTGATCAACTGGCCGCTGATATAACCTATTTTGGCTACGCCCATCAGGAACACAAGGGTGCCCGTGGCATTCGTCAGCTTAGCCCAATCGATGGATTGATCAAGCTTATCCGGACTTTCATGCCCTGTGATTATCGATACAGAGGAAGCGTGATCCCGGTGTGTAACGGGAATACCGGCATAAGCGGGTACACTAATCGCCGACGTAATGCCCGGTACGATCTCATAGTGGATGCCATGCTTACGCAGCAGCTCCGCTTCTTCACCCACCCGGCCAAAAATCGTCGGATCACCACCCTTGAGACGCACCACCGTTTTACCCTGCAGTGCCAAATCGGCGAGCAGTTGGTTGATTTCTTCCTGCTTCATCGTATGGCGGTCCGGCAGCTTGCCTACGTATATCTTTTCCCCGCCGGGCTTCATCCATTTCAGCAATCTAGGACTTGCCAGCCGGTCATATACAAGCACATCCGCTTTTTGGATACACTCCAGACCTTTTACTGTAATCAGCTTCGCGTCACCTGGACCTGCACCCACCAAATAAACCTTGCCCGTCATTTCCTCATCCCCTTACATCTGCCAAAATCTTCTCTGCTCCCCTGGCGATCAGCTTTCTGGCGACCTCTTCACCAAGCAATACTGGGTCCACTCCGGTGCAGGTTTCCTTCAAGATAACAGAACCATCCGGTGCCCCCACCATTCCAGTTAAAGTTATCATCCGCTCAGCCGTAGAGGTATCCTCACTCAATACTGCAAAAGCTCCAATCGGCACCTGACAGCCGCCATTTAGCGCCCCAAGGTAAGTACGTTCTGCCGCTACCGTCAGCGCCGTATCAGGATCATTATATAACGCCAGCAGTTCCCGAAGCTCTGTGTCATCCGTTCGGCACTGAATGCCGAGTGCGCCCTGTCCTACAGCGGGCAGGCAGACCTCGGGCGACAGGTAGGCGCTTACGCGATCCTGCCAGCCCATACGCGCGAGCCCCGCCGCTGCCAATAGGATCGCATCGTATTCGCCACTCTCGAGTTTGTGCAGCCTCGAATCGATATTGCCACGCACTGGTTCAATCACGAGATCTGGCCGCAGCGCAGCAAGCTGACTGGAACGGCGCAGGCTGCTCGTACCCACACGAGCGCCCTGCGGCAATTCCGCAAGCGTCACTCCTCCGTTAGAGATCAGACAATCGCGCGGATCTACACGCTTAGGCACTGCGCCATTCATCAGCCCCTCCGGAAGCTCCGAGGGCATATCTTTCATACTATGTACAGCCATGTCGATGTCCTGCGCCAGCATCGCCTCTTCGATCTCTTTCACGAATAACCCCTTGCCGCCGACTTTGGACAATGTAACGTCAAGAATGCGATCACCTTTGGTAAGGATCGTTTTGACCTCAAACGTTAACCCTATATTATGCTCCGCACTCAGCCTCTCAAGCTCAGCAATTACCTGTCCCGTCTGTGTCAGTGCCAACGCACTTTGTCTGCTGCCTACTATAATCTTCCGCATAACTTCATTCCTCCCGGTTAGGTTACGTATTCCTAGCGCTCACGATTAGCGGCAATCCAGCCATCAATAAACTCTGGAGTCCACTCTGTAAAAGTTCCCTGTCTAATCTCATTCAACACGTCCAGTGTCCCCAGCTTGCTCAGGAGACGTCCGCGAACTTCAGAAGCTGCTTCTCTAAGTTTGATCTCAGTCCGCATTTTGTGCAAGAACTCCAAGTACAGCTCATACTCCGCACCAAGCACTTCTTCCAGCAGGCTTTTGATCTGCCCTGCTGCACTGGGACCCGCACCCGAGGTGGATATAGCAACCGTCAGTCGTCCTCGGCGCAGCACTCCAGGCGTAATAAAGCTCCCCGCCTCCGCATGGCTGACAACGTTCACTGGAATACCCAAGCTGCGGGCTTCGTGTGCGACTGCTTCATTCACTGCTCTGTCATTACTGGCCGCATATACAAGAAAGGCCCCACGGGCATCACCGGGGACATAACAACGGGTCAGCCAAGTGAGTCTACCCTGCTTCGTTAACTCGATAGGTTCATCATTCTCCCCTGAATACCCAGTTCCCAGCTTCTCCGCAAGCTCACTCAGTCGCGGTGTTAGGTCCGGACTAATGACCGTAACCTCCGCTGAGGTTTCCAGTAGTCCAAGCACCTTTCGTTCGGCTACTATCCCCCCACCAATAACGACACAGCGCTGGCCCTCACAATCCAGCATGATCGGCAAATACACCGGAACCCGCACTCTGCTTCACTCCCCACTCCAGCCATGAAATTTAGACCAGGAGTTTAACAGGAAGTTGAGGATAATGAAACCGTATCCGACAACAGCCCAGCGTGCCATATCGGCTCCACTTCTCCGGCCCGACCATTTCAATATAAGATAGATTATGTAAATACCGAGCCCAATAAGCGTGGTCAAGACCTTTAAATCCTGAAACAGTAGCAGCCGCCCCTCGGCCACAATCGAGATCCCTGCCACCACAAGCGATACTAGCAGCAGCGGCGCACCCGTCAGCACTGAGTAATAGGTGTATTTATCCAGCACCTCCAGGCTCGGCAAGCGGCGAATCCGGTCATTCCACCGTTTGTTCTTTAAGCGGGTATGCAGGAATAGATACATTATCGCAAATACTGTACCCAGTGTCAGTGCGGCAAAGCTCAAATTCGCCAAAATAATATGTGTCACCAGCCAGCCGTGTACAGCACCCCAGCTCTGCAGCGTATGATCCTTGGCCGTCAGCCATACCCGATTAAGCAGGAATACACTGAAGCCGGCTACGCTAAGCAGCAGAATTGTAAACTCCGCGCCACGAGTAAACGCTATCGCGAGGGAAGTCAGCACAATGCTGAACGAGAACCAGAACAGGAAGTCATAAGGAGTGAAGATCGGCAGTCCCCCCTCCTGTGAGAAGCGAATCGCTAAGCCCACCGCCTGCAGGAGGCCTACAGCGACAAGAAGCCCCGAGCCTAACCGCTTTCCGCCCGGATTGCGTTTGAGGCAATCCGAGAAATAAAACAGCAGACTCAGGGCATATAGCAGGATAGCAGTATCATATATTCCGTTCAGCAGTTGCATGTCAGTCACCCGCCCAGCAGGCCTGCCGGAGCAAACGCAGCCTTGGGAGCAGGCGAGTCGCTGCTAAGGGAGGCACGATCATGGTCTGCAGCAGTTCGTTGCATTGATGCGAGGCTGCCGCCATCCGCACCGGATTCGAGCTGCTCCTGCAGCGCGAAGATTCGCGTGAAATACTCCAGCGCTTCATTTCCTTGCTTACCACCGGACATCTCTTTAATCACGTTGATCGGATCATGCATCATTTGGTTCACAATACTTTTGGTTAGTCGGCGGATAACCTTGCGCTGGTGCTCGTCCAGCTCAGGCAGCTTATTGAACAGACTCTCCATCGTTTCCTCATGAATCTCATTGGATTTATCCTGTAGTGCTCGAATCACAGGTCTCACGCCCAAGGTCTTCAGCCATAGCTGGAACTCATCGAGCTCCTCAGTGATCATCACTTCAATCTTCACAGCTTCACTGCGGCGCATTTCCAGATTATTCTCCACTATGCCCTCCAGATCATCAATATCGTACAGGAACACATCCGGTACACTCGCCGCTGCAGGATCGATGTCCCGTGGTACGGCGATGTCAATCATGAATAACGGCCGCGAAGGCCGGCGCTTCATGCCTTCTGCTACCTGGTCGGCTGTCAGCACATAGCCATCAGCTCCTGTTGAGCTGATGATAATATCAACCTCATCCAGATGCTTAAGGGCATCATCGATCGTACTCGGTCTACCCGAGAACTTCTCGGCTAGCTCAATGGCACGCGACAATGTACGATTAGCAACAATCACTTCAGCTGCACCGCTGCTGTAGAGATGCTTCACCGTAAGCTCACTCATTTTGCCAGCGCCGAGAATTAATACTTTTTTACCGGTGAACATGCCGAAGATACGCTTGCCCAGCTCCACAGCGGCATAACTAACCGAAACCGCACTCTCACCGATCGACGTCTCACTATGCGCACGCTTACCCAGCGTCACCGCCTGCTTAAACAGACGGTTGAACCAGGTACCCGTCACCCCTTCAGTCTGAGCTGTAAGGAAAGAACTGCGTACCTGTCCCAAAATCTGTGTCTCGCCAATAACCATTGAGTCTAGACCGCAGGTCACACGGAATAAATGTGCAATCGCCTGCTCGTCTTCATATATATACATATGCTGTGTAAATTGCTCACTGTTTACTCCGAACCACTGCTCCAAATAGCTGCGGATGAAATATCCGCACATATGAAGGCGATCCACAACCACATAAATTTCCGTACGGTTACAGGTGGCTACGACGACCCCTTCCAGAACACTTTTCGTCTTCATCAGCTGATGGAGTGCGGCTGGCAGATCCTTCTCGGCAAAAGCGAACTGTTCTCTCACCTCTACAGGTGCCGTACGGTAATTTAGGCCAACGACGACGATGTGCATCGCAAGTTCACCATCCTAGTCTCTATTCATTGATGTAGGTATTACTTTCACAATTCTCAAAATCGCTGTGTTAAGTATATCACACGAAAATAAGACTTTTTACATTAACTTTGAACTCTTTATGAAATCCAGATAATAATTATTATAATTAAAAAATCAAGAAAACTCTATGATTATGATCGGTTATTTTTAGTTTATTTATGAATATCCCGAACGACACACTCCGAATAACTCTTGAATAGTCGCTAACAAAGTCATAAAACCTAACATATAAATGAGATGTTGACACAAAATATTACGAATGATAGCATAAAACAAATGATCCAAGTAACTATTCCTGACATATACTATTTAAATAACTCTTGTATAAGCCCATTAATTTGGTTTGGGCGTTTCTACAGGCAACCGTAAATTGCCCCAGGCTACAAGAGGTACTGTCCGACTGAAGGATGTCGTGTGGAATTTCGCATTGTTAGATGCGATGTCCCGCGGTGCAGCTTCAATCTTTCGTGCCTCTTGTATGCTGGGGTTTTTGTGATTTATTGGGAACTTACAAAACATTGGGAGTGAAGACTATGCATGCATCCAGCGAGCGGCTCAAGGAGTCCATCAATCAAGCCAAGAATGTGCGGATTTATAAAAATAAGGATACCCCTTATGACTTCAAGCTGTATCCCTTTGGCGAACGCGGTACTTTTATTGCTCCAGAGCTAATCCATGAGATCACCGATAATCTTGCTGAGAGCATTACTGGGCAATTTTCTGCTTACGATTATATCGTTTCTCCCGAACCGGGTGGGCATACTTGGGGTATACTAGCTGCCTACAAGCTGATGAAGCCCCTGAATATCCTCAGGCTGAGTACCGAACTGTACGAGAACTACGAAGTCTGCATCAAACGGGAAACGGCGTATAATGAGAACTATATTTATTTTGACGGCTTCAAGGCTGGAGATCGCGTCCTTCTTCTGGATGATGTAATCAGCTCGGGTGCAACCATTCGTGCTATTGCCCAGCAACTGAAAGATATGGGTGTCTATCTGGTCGGAGTGCAGGCCATTCTAGCCAAAGGTGAACACTACAAAGCACTTGAAGCGGACTATGAAATACCTGTGCGATTCCTGTCCAAGGTCTAGTGATAGAGCTTTATAATAAATTTTAAGGAGTGCTGCAGAATGGCTTTTTATTATGAGCAACCGTCCAGAACATTCAGCGAATTCCTGCTGATACCTAATTTAACTACTAAGGATTGCACACCGGGAAACGTCGTCTTAAAGACCCCAATTACCAAGTTTAAAAAAGGTGAGCAGCCCGCACTGACCATGAATCTTCCGGTTACGTCTGCGGTAATGCAGGCTGTATCCGACCATAATATGGCTATCGCCTTGGCCAAAAGTGGCGGAATCTCCTTCATTTATGGCTCCCAGTCGGTAGAACAGCAGGTCGAGATGGTGCGGAGAGTGAAGAAATTCAAAGCTGGCTTCGTCGTCAGCGACTCCAACCTGCGGCCAATAGATACCCTGAAGGATGTGCTGGCACTCAAAGCCAAAAGCGGACATTCCACTATCGCCATAACAGAGAATGGCCTCCCCACAGGCAAACTGATGGGCATTGTCACCAGCCGGGATTACCGTGAGAACCGCATCACACCGGAAAGCCCTATCACAGCGTTCATGACTCCCCTAAGTTCGCTCATCTACGCAGAGGAGGGAATTAAGCTATCGGAAGCCAACGACATGATCTGGGATCATAAACTCAACTGCCTACCTATCGTGAACAGCACTGGGAATCTGATGTATCTGGTATTCCGCAAAGACTATGACAGCCATCAGGAGTATCCGCTGGAGCTGCATGATACCAATAAACAGTTGATTGTTGGTGCAGGCATCAATTCTAGAGATTATAAGGAACGTGTTCCAGCGCTCGTAGAAGCTGGAGCGGATATTCTGTGCATCGATTCCTCGGATGGTTACTCCGAGTGGCAAGCCGAAACCATCCGTTACATTAAAGAAACCTTCGGCGAAACTGTTAAGGTTGGCGCCGGTAATGTCGTGGATAAGGAAGGTTTCCTGTATTTAGTTGAAGCAGGCGCGGATTTCATTAAAGTCGGCATTGGCGGTGGTTCTATCTGTATTACTCGCGAACAAAAAGGGATCGGCAGAGGGCAGGCATCCTCCGTAATTGAAGTCGCCGCAGCCCGTCAGGAGTATTATGACCAGACCGGTATTTATGTGCCAATCTGTTCAGATGGCGGAATCGTTCACGATTACCATATCGTCTTAGCGTTGGCTATGGGCGCCGACTTCGTGATGCTGGGCCGCTATTTCGCCAGATTTGACGAGAGCCCAGGCCGCAAGCTGCTGGTAGGCGGGAACTTTGTCAAAGAATATTGGGGCGAAGGCTCCAGCCGGGCCCGCAATTGGCAACGGTATGACTTCGGCAACGATGACAAAGAGAACAAGCTTGAATTCGAGGAAGGCGTGGACTCTTTTATCCCGTATGCCGGCCGATTGAAGGATAATCTGGATCTTAGCATCAGCAAAATCAAATCCACCATGTGCAATTGTGGCGCTTTAACCATCCCGCAACTGCAGCAGCATGCGAAGATTACCCTCGTGTCCTCCACAAGTATTGTCGAAGGTGGCGCACATGATGTTATGCTAAAGGAAAAGGATAGATCATCGTAATCCTTGAAGGAGCTGCAATCATGAAGGGATTGAACAAAATTCTTGTAAGCAAAGCTGAGCTACAGCATAGGGTGAAGGAGCTCGGAGCAGAAATCTCCCTTGACTACCACGGTCAAGAACTGGTCCTGATTGGAATCCTCAAAGGCGGGGCTGTGTTCATGGCCGATCTCATGCGCGAGATCACCCTTCCCATTGGAATTGATTATATGTCCGTATCCAGCTATGGCAATAGCTCTACCTCCTCTGGCGCCATCGTCATCAAAAAGGATATCGATACCGATATCCGTGGCAAGCATATTCTCATCGTCGAGGACATGATCGACACTGGCCTGACCCTGCAGCATCTTCAGAAGCATCTCCTCACCCGCGATGCGCTCAGTGTCAAGATCTGTACCATCCTGAATAAGCCTTCCCGGCGGCTGGTCGATATCAAGATCGACTACGAAGGTATCGAAATACCCGACGAATTTGTCGTTGGGTATGGCCTAGATTATGCCGAACAATACCGCCACCTGCCGGATGTGTGGATTGTGGATACCCTAGAGTTGGGGATTCATTAGCAAAATAGACGCAATTAACAGCCTCGCCATATGATTGGCGAGGCTGTTTGTGATCAAACGTTCTTCCCTGCTGTTGATTAGACTTCAGGATACTTGTCAAAAATATGAAGCAAAGACATTGAAAGAAGGGACCTCCCATTAGCAAACTTCTCTGCTTCGTACTCTTGATGAGTATATCTGTGTTAAACCCTCCTAAAGCTGCCGCAATACTTCAACAATTAGACAGCGGAGGTACCCTGGAGGTCAAATGGAATGCGGAAACGAACACGCCATCTAAGATTACGGGCAATTTGTCACAGCCAACTAATCATTCACCTGAATGGATCGCCTATGAGTTCCTCAAGAAATCCAGAACCTTATACGGACTTCGCGACCCGGAACATACTATGAAAGTTGTAGAAGTTGAGCGCCATCCAGATAAAATAAATGTTCATTATCAGCATCTTTTATTTGGAACACCCGTATGGGAAGATAAATTAGTTATTGAAATAAGTAATCAAGGTGTCATCCAAAGGATCGAAGGAACCATTCATCCTCATCTAGAGAAACAGTTATTTAACCGCCCTATGCACTCTGCCATTACTAAGAAGCAGGCCATCCAAACGGCTATAGCTGCGGCTCAGTCGGAGATCGCGAACAAACCGATAGCAGAATACTATTATCTGCCTACCCGTCCGGGAGTTCCGCTTATTTATATCGTAAGGCTTCAATACATCAATTCAAATCAAAGCACAACTACATTAATTCATTCACTTACCGGACGAATAATCGAACAATAATTCTAAGTTAAACCCATTCAGCAGCTTCAATAAGATGCTGTTTCAGCAGCCCCAGGATAAAGGCCACGTAGTAATCCCGCCGGACAATCACTCGATAATGATGGTTCTCGTAGGCATAAAATAAGACATCCGTATAGACCTTATCCTCCTCAAAGAATTTCTGTACCGCCTTTATTCCCGCCCAATGTTTTTCCGCTGAAATCCAGATTTCAAACTCAATATCCGTATCAGTCGGTGTTTCACTAATTTCTATTTCATCCTTGTGGTATCGATAAGTTAGTTCCATCTTTACTGTTCGCATCCTCTCGTCTCTAGATTAAATACCTAAGATAGATATAAACGCTCGATACAACAATAGATAATATCATGAGTGGGAAGCCATATTTTAGATACTGCATAAATTTAATCGGATGCCCCTCTTTACCCGACATGCCGGCAACAATCAGGTTGGCACTTGCGCCTATCAGCGAACCATTACCGCCCAGACAAGCACCTAACGCAAGACTCCACCAGAGCGGCTCCAAATTGTTGACACCCATGTTGCCCATTTCCTTAATCATCGGGATCATCGTTGCTACAAAAGGTATATTGTCCAAAAATGCTGACGCTATTGCGCTCATCCATAAGATAAGAAAGGAAGTCGCCACCAGATTACCATGGGTTAGCTCAATAGCCTGGGCCGCTAATTTGGCGATTACACCTGTCTCCACGAGCCCGGACACCAGAACGAACAAACCTATGAAGAAAAAGATGGTAGTCCATTCTACCTTAGTAAATGCCTGCTCCATCATATGCTCACCGGTTAGAAGCAGCAGCAGAAAAGCACCTGCCAAGGCAACCGTAGCCGACTCCAGATGAACCGACTGATGGAGAAAAAATCCGAGAATCGTCAACCCTAATACGATCAAACACTTACGAAGCAGCTTATGATCAGCAATAAGCTCCTTTTCATCCATATCCATAATACTTTTCGTTAATGCTGGTGTCGTTTTGATCTGTTTGCGAAACAACAGGATAAAGATAGGCACATAAACAATTATAACTATGATTGCAATAGGAGCTAAGTTGCTGATAAAGGACATAAACGTCAATTCTTTAACCGCACTGCCAATCATAATGTTCGGAGGGTCTCCAATCAGTGTCGCTGTACCGCCGACATTAGAGGCAATAATCTGTGTGAATAAAAACGGGAACGGCGGCACACGCAACTGACGCGTAATACTAAAAGTGACTGGCACCATCAGCAGCACTGTTGTAACGTTATCCAAAAACGCGGAAGCGACTGCAGTAATGAGCGCCAGTGCAATCAGAATGCTGACCGGGTTCCCTTTCGATTTCTTGGCAGCCCAGATGGCTATAAACTTAAACAGGCCAGTGTCGGCTGTTATACTTACGATAATCATCATCCCTATAAGCAGACCGAGCGTGTTGAAGTCAATATGATGCAATGCCGTCTCCTGATCAACAATGCCTAGTCCTACCATAAGTAGTCCACCGATCATGGCTACAATCGTCCGATGAACCTTTTCCGAAATAATAAGTGCATAAATAACAAGAAAAATTCCAATTGCCCAAATTGCCTGTTGTTCCATTATGAATTAATTCCTCCAATTCTTAGCTGAACTTTAAAAATAGTATGCCTAAAAAAACAAAGAAGGAGCCCTTGGTGACAGGCTCCTCCGTTTGTAAATCCATATGATGTTGTAAAAGTTATTTCAGCTACGCGTGTGACTTAAATAAGAATACAATGTTCACTATTGTAAGTCAATGATCATAAAATGGTCCCAGATTGGCTGCAGCGATCCCAAACTAGAATCTATCCTATGCACTATTGCTAATAGCAACCGACTCCTATAAGGTATTTTATATCTTATTCGGGAGGAGGCAGCCGCCTTATTATGCAAACTTCAGAAGTATCCTTGCCAGCAGAGGCTAGTAATACAAAGACAAAACGATTGACAGTAATCGATATGGTTCGAGGAATTACCATTTTGTTAGTAGTTATAGGGCATGCTGACTTTACTCCGATTGTGCTGGGCGATCTGTTTAGAGACTTTAGAATGCCGTTGTTCTTTATGGTATCGGGTTATATCTTCAGTGCTTCGAAATATTTTCATAATCTAAAATTGTTGATCCGAACCCGCTTCTTCAGCCTTATCGTACCGTATGTCTCAGCCGGACTACTAGCCTATCTCATATGGGTCATCCTGCAGATGATCGTCAAAGGCCAAAGCTGGGATATCGTCTGGTATAAGCCACTCCTGGCGATTGTGTATGGAACGAGTCTGGAGGGAAGCTTAATCAATGTGCCGATCTGGTTTCTCACTTGTCTGTTTGTAACACAGATCATCTTCTGCATCGTTATGCGATATATAGATCCCTACAGCTGGCAGATCCAACTGGGGATCATGCTACTATTGAGCCTAAGCGGCTTTCTCATTAGTACAGTCCTTTTCCTGCCTTGGAACATCGATGTGGCTCTGGTTGCGCAATTGTTCGTGTTTATCGGCTACAAGTTAAAAGAATATAAATTAATAGAGAAACTGCGCACCTTCGACCTCAGCTCCATCGTTCTGCTCCTTCTATTCCTGCTCACTGCGTATTTCAACTCTTATGTAGATATGAACAATAGAATATACGGAAATGTCCTGTTATTTTATGTAGCCGGGATAACCGGAAGTATACTAGTCATCAAAATGACCAATGCTTTAACCCAATTCAAATGGTTTGCCCGCTTGCTTACCTATTTAGGGCAAGAATCGCTCCCCCTCCTAATCTTCCATTATGGAATCTTCATTCTAGTACTCAATTTCCTGGAGCAGTATCTCTTCCATCTGCATCTGAACTGGTTGATCACCACCGTTATTGCCGTAAGCGGCTCTCTCTTATTTAATCTATTGGTTCAGAAGATTCCCATCCTCCATTTCCTGCTGAATGGGAAAAGAACCCCAGTTCGCCCACGGCCGCAGGCTTTGTGGTCTAGGGTGTAGGATGTGGGTTCCCGCCCTGCCTTGTGGCAGGGCTGTTTGTTATGTGGGCATGAGTTTAGACAGCTTCTTATAATTCAAGGAAAACAGGACACCTATAAACGCCTCTGATAGAATGATTAACTGCGCATTAGAGATGATTAGCGGGATAGATACAGTTGCAATGACGATAAGAATCCACAGGAACAGATATTCAAAATAGCGTTCAATATATCGGTTAAGCCACAGCAGGATTATCATTGCGGCATACGTACATACAAAGACCAAACACCACACCGCCAGAATGTATAGATCGCTTAGTCCTAACCAGTCAAAGGTTAATATAAAGAAGAGATGGGTAAACAAGAATAGGAACGAGTGCTTCCCGAAAAATATAATAGGGCTGCGTGAGGAATAATTTTTCTTCCATCTGAAGACATAAAAGGTCCCAAATAAGATCGTTAAGGTGAAAAGAAAATATTCAATCCCATTAGAGAAAGGGCTAGCAGTAAGCCAGCAGCCAGAGATCCAATAAGATTAAAGATATTGTTGCATTTATATGCGAAGATTCCTGCCAAAAAGGCAAACATCCAAGGGAAATAGGTGAAACCCGTTGTCTCTGTGAACAGAATCGCTTTCAGAGGAACATGGGCAATAATCATCAAGATACAGCTAATTCCTTTGATAACGTCTAATGAATAATCATAAATAGTAGTAGATGGGTTAATTGCTAACTTTCCATCACACAATAGTGTAAGAAAAGCGGGTTGACACTGTAATGCTTCAATTTTTATTGGATTATTTATGTTGACAAAGGAAAATTTAGTATTTAATATCTACCTAATATATTGTCGAATGGGGGGATTCAATGAAATATTTCAATTATAAGCTCATTAGTACCTATCGTACTCAACTTATGGGACTTGCAATTTTATGGGTTGTATTTTATCACTTGACCATCCACTTATCATTTGTCCCCGTTCTTGACCCCATTAAGTCCATTGGATATGGAGGAGTAGATGTATTCCTGATGCTCTCTGGTTTAGGACTATACTACGCCTATCAGAAGTCTACTAAGGTAAATGTTATAACTTTCTACAAGAGGCGACTGGAACGGATTATCCCAACGTATCTACCCGTTGTACTGATTACTTGTCTCCTTTACTTATATTTTGGCGAAATGTCAGTTACTGAGATGTTTTTGAATTTAACTACCTTAAGTTTCTGGTTGAATTCAGCCAACCGATTTGATTGGTATGTTCCGGCAATTTTAGTTCTCTATTTGATTACACCCCTATTCATGCGTTTTTTCACTACCTACAACAAGTATGTTACCGTTACGATTGCCGGTTTAATTGGAGTAATACTTAGCTTAATAATAAGTTCCACAGCATTATCGTATTTACTTATTCTCACTGTGAGAATTCCAATTTTCTTCATCGGTATTTTAATTGGGTATTTTGTCGACAAGAACAAGAAATTCACCAAACAACATTTAATACTGCATATTGTAATGCTGATTTTAGGTTTGGCACTATTAGCAGTGATCCAGAAATATTTCACTGATTATTTATGGACCTTTGGTCTCTGGTGGTATCCGTTTATCATAATCACACTTCCCTTATGTATGTTCGCAGCAGTTTTTTTACAAATCCTTTCAGGACTTCCTAGTATGAAATTTAGATTCTTATCTTTCTGCGGTACTCATAGTCTTGAGATCTATCTGATCCATGAAAGAGTTCTAAAACTGGCCACAATGATCCGTCAAAGGCAGGACATTAATATGAATGATCTACTCCTAAATATCATTTGTTTTATCCTTACATTGTTACTAGCCATTGTATTAAAAAAGATAGTTACTGGTTTGATTTCACGGTTTACACAACAGAAACCCCAAGCAAACGTTGATCTTCCTGCGAAATAAAGAAGAACCCCTGTCCATCGATAGCCTAAGGCTTCGTGGTCAAGGGTTTGACGAAGGCGTGAAGCGTGTTTCGATTCATTTCCCCAGAATAAGTGTACAGAGTGCTGCTAAGTCTACTCCTGCTTTCAAACGGCACTCGGTTAATACGGGGGAGAGGTACAACAGGGAATTGGAGTCGATTCGATATACAGCATAAGACAGACAGCAGTTGGAAGCTCACCTTATAACAAAAAAAAGCAACCATTTCACCAGGAAATGATTGCTCTTTTGGATGACACAAGTTCTTAAACCTAAGCTTCCAGCTGAAATAAACGCTGAGCTATAATCTGCAAATCACAGTCAATTTCTATGAGCTCGGTTTCCAGATACCTAACATTCCGCATATCAAGTAATACATTGATCTTACGGCGCAATTCCTCAATCTCCCGCTCTACAGCCTCGGATTGATAGAGCCGTCTCATCTCGGCCATGGATTGCTTATGCTGATACACCATCTTGCAACCGTTCTGTGTAAGCTCCGAGATTCGGCGGACCGAGCCTTGCTCATAATAATACATCATTGTGAATCCTTTATAAATTCTGTTCACCGTTCCGGTGCCCTTGTAAGTAATGAATAGCTTGCGGACTGCGTTATTCAGATGAGGATTCACCACCTGGCAGGACAGCGCACAGACGTAAATATTTCCTTTGCGTTCAAAGGACAAGTGAACTTCCTCTCCCGCAGCAGCCTCCAGCACAATCTCCTGTTCTCCGCCACCTAGCACCTTCACACGGTGACTAATATAACAAGTATCTGCCGAAAGCAGGAACTGGTTCAATTGAAATTCTGTCATTTGCAAAGTAGCATTTACATATTCCGTAGCTAATCGCTGAGCCATAACAATCCCTCAATTCTTTGTAACAATCTAATAGCATGATTATACAATGAAGTGCCTTTTCATTTCTCTTATGAAGGATTATGAAATTCCCCCATAATTGATCTTAAAACGGGAGGATTACGGTTCAGCTAGCCAATTCATAACACTTACTCACTATTCTGTTAGGATAACGCGTTATCCCTAGCTAGTTCACTGGGAATTCCGTACTTAAGCTTCGTCTCCAGCTTCCTGAACCACCGGATCCTCGTCCTCGTTCACTCCTGAAGCCTCTTCTGCGTCAGGTACAATGTAGCCATCGACTAATTCCCATAACGCATCCTTGCCCAGACCAATCTCCGCAGAGAAGGGTATAAAGTTATCTCCTGGAAGCACACCAAGCCCCTGCTTCATGATCTTAATATGTTTGTCCCAACGGGTCTTTGGAATTTTGTCGGCCTTGGTAGCCACTACACACATTGGAAGATCATAATGCTTTAGCCAATCGAACATCATCTTGTCATTGGCACTCGGCGGATGGCGAAGATCTACAATGAGCAACACAAGTCTCAACGTCTCACGCTCGGACATATATTTCTCGACCATTTTGCCCCAGGATGCACGCTGCGTCTTGGATACTTTGGCATAGCCGTAACCAGGAAAATCGACGAAATACATTAATTCATTGATAAGGTAATAGTTCATATGCTGTGTCTTACCCGGAGTGGAGCTTGTCCGGGCCAGATTCTTGCGGTTAATCATCTTGTTGATTAGGGAGGATTTCCCTACGTTGGAGCGCCCTGCCAGAGCAATCTCCGGCAGGCCATCATCAGGGTATTGATCAGGGCCGACGGCGCTGATTATGAAATCGGAACTGTTTACTTTCATAGGTCTTCCTTTCTAATGCACACTGCTAGGTGGCTCAATGCTAATCTCGATATGATGTTCTTGGTGTTTCTTAAGTTCCTTGTGTTCCTGGTGATCTACAAGCGCGTGCAGCAATACCTGATCCATATGGGATACTGGGACAAACTCCATATCATTACGTACACTCTCTGGTATTTCCTTCAGATCGCGCTCATTATCCTTGGGAAGCAGGATCTTCTTGTATCCAGCCCGGTGGGCTGCTAGAATCTTCTCTTTCAAGCCTCCGATAGGCAATACACGTCCGCGCAAGGTGATCTCTCCAGTCATGGCCACATCCTTCGAGACATAACGTTTCGTCAGTGCGGAGATCAAGGCTGTAGCAATCGTAATCCCTGCGGACGGACCATCCTTCGGAATCGCTCCCTCGGGAATGTGGATATGAATATCAATTTTCTCATAAAAATCAGGCTGCAGCCCTAACTCCTCGGCCTTCGAACGAGTATAACTGAAGGCCGCCTGTGCTGATTCCTTCATGACATCACCAAGCTGGCCAGTAAGCGTCAGCTTGCCGGTACCCTGCACAACAGTTACTTCGATCAATAGCGTATCGCCACCGACCTCAGTCCAGGCCAGCCCGGTCACGGTACCGATCTGATCCTCCAGCTCCGCCATGCCGTACCGGTACTTCGATGCACCAAGGTAATCCTTGATATCGTCGGGTAGAATGGTCACTGCTTCTTTCTCATTGGAAACGATCTGCTTGGCGGCTTTGCGGCATAAGGCCGCAATCTGTTGTTCGAGATTACGCACACCGGATTCCCGAGTGTATTCACGGACTATACGCAGCAGGGTGTCGTCCTTGATCGTCAACTGTTCTTCCTCAAGTCCGTGGCCCTTTCTCTGTTTCGGCAGCAGATAACGACTGGCAATCTGCAACTTCTCCAGTTCCGTATAACCGGGAATGTACAGCATTTCCATCCGGTCCAGCAAAGGACGCGGGATGTTATGCACAGCATTGGCTGTCGTCACGAACATGACGTTCGACAAATCGAATGGTAACTCGATAAAATGGTCGCTGAACGTATTGTTCTGCTCTGGATCGAGCACTTCCAGCAGCGCTGCTGAAGGATCGCCGCGGAAATCTGCCGCCATCTTATCAATCTCATCCAGCAGGAAGACGGGATTAATTGTCCCCGCTGTCTTCATGCCTTGGATAATCCGGCCAGGCATCGCACCTACATAGGTACGGCGGTGACCACGAATCTCTGCCTCGTCCCGTACACCCCCGAGCGAGATGCGGACAAATTTACGATCCAGTGAACGGGCGATAGAACGAGCCAGTGATGTTTTACCGACACCAGGAGGTCCTACCAGACATAGAATTGGTCCTTTAAGCTGCTTGACCAGCTTCTGAACAGCGAGATATTCCAGCACACGTTCCTTCGGCTTCTCCAGTCCATAATGATCTGCATCCAGCACTTGCTCCGCCTTCTGAATATCCAGATCATCCTCGGTCCATTCACTCCAAGGGAGAGACAGCAGCCAGTCCACATAATTACGGATAACGCCACCTTCAGCCGAGCTTGCCGGCATTTTTTCCAGACGGTCGATTTCCTTCTCAATCTTCTCTTTCACGCGTTCCGGCATATCCTTCTCTTCCATCTGAGCCCGCAGCTCTTCGGCTTCTCCAGCCCGGCCTTCCTTCTCGCCCAGCTCTTTCTGAATGGCTTTCATCTGTTCACGCAAATAATATTCCTTCTGCGTCTTTTCCATCTGCTTCTTCACACGCTGGTTAATCTTACGCTCGAGTTCCAGCACCTCACGCTCGTTATTTAGAATATCTAGCAGCTTCTCTAGACGCTTGCGAACATCGATCGTCTCCAGAATCTCCTGCTTATCCTTAATCTTCAGCGCCAAATGACTCGTAATCACATCGGCAAGCCGGCCCGGCTCTTCGATATCCGATACAGCAGCCAGCGTCTCCGGTGTAACCTTCTTGGACAAAGTGATATAGTGCTCGAACTGATTCAGAACAGAACGCATTAATGCGTCACTCTCCTGGTCACCGCCTTCTTCTTCCGGCAGCTCACGCGCCATGACCTCATAGAATTCCTCATTATCCGTATAATGAAGAATTTCGGCCCGTTCCACACCCTCTACCAGCACACGAATCGTGCCATTGGGCAGCTTCAGCATCTGCCGTACGTTAGCAACGGTACCGACTCGAAATATATCTTCCTGTCCCGGTTCTTCAATATTAACTTCTGACTGAGAACAGAGGAGAATTAAGTTATCTTCAACCATAGCTTTTTCCAGCGCCCGAACTGATTTCTCGCGTCCCACATCTAGGTGAAGAACCATGCTAGGGTACACAAGAAGACCTCTAAGCGGCAATAAAGGAAAACGACGACCTTTGGATTTGTTGGGTATCATCGCTTTCGCACCTCCCATGGTTCTTAAGTAGTGTCATATGTACTCATTCTAACAAAAGCAGCCTCAAAACACCAACGGGCCGCGACAGATGGAGCTTTAATAATCTCAAAGCCTCCACAGGGTCACCCCTTTAATCCAACTATGACCATTGGCTTATGAGGCAACGTCTTATCTTATCGTACTTCAGCAGGCTAATCTATATTAAAATGTACGATGCATCAAAAAAAGAAAGCGACAGATGACCTGCCGCTTCTCTTTATGAAATCGTCGCTCAACCCTTTGCAGTCTCGCCTGCAGCATCTGCCTTCAGAAGTGAGGGCGCCGTCGAGAACGTCTCTCCTGCCACCGCAGGCAGTCTCACATCGGCGGTGTGAGCACCAAACAGGTGGCGGAACACTTCCTCCACGGTCTCTACTGGAATGACCTGTAGCGGTGCGAGGTCAGCAAAGAGCGTCTGCCAATTTTCTTTTGGAATAAGCACTGTTGTGGCTCCCGCTTGAAAGGCTGCCTCCACCTTGGCAATAACACCTCCGACTGGTTTCACCCGACCATGGATGCCGATCTCCCCGGTGATCGCTACTGTATTATCTACCGGCAAGCCCCGGATTGCGGAAACGATGGCCACCGCCATAGCTACTCCTGCCGACGGCCCGTCAATCGGTGTCCCACCAGGAAAATTGACATGCAGATCATAACGGTCCGGCTCCAAATTCATTCTGCGAAGTACGGTCAGCACATTCTCCACAGAGCCTCTAGCCATACTCTTTCGCCGAATCGTGCGTGAGCCCCCGCCAATCTCTTCTTCATCGACTACACCGGTCACATTAAGCCTGCCCTGACCTTTAGCAGCCGGTGCGGCTGACACTTCAATTTCCAGCAGTGTTCCCATGCCGGGCCCGTATACTGCGAGGCCATTAACTAGCCCTATCTGCGGTGTAGTCGGAATCTTGCGCTCCGTACGCAGCTGCAGCTGGCTGCTGCCCGCTACCCACTCAACATCAGCAGTGTTAAGCGTGTCCCGCTGCTCTGTCAGCGCCAGGCCCGCAGCCAGCTGAATCATATTGACTGCCTCGCGGCCATTAGTGGCATATTGCTGAACTACCATAACAGCTTCCGGACTCGGTTTTAAGCCGATCTTTTGTATTGCATCTCGACCAATAACCGCAATCTCATCCGGCAGCAGCGGACGGAAATAGATCTCCATGCAGCGTGAACGTAGCGCAGGCGAAATCTCGTCCGGTGAGCGCGTAGTTGCCCCGACCAGCCGAAAATCCGCAGGCAGACCATTCTGAAAAATATCATGGATATAAGCAGGTGTATTACTATCCTCTGAGTTATAATAAGCACTCTCCAGCAGTACCTTCCGATCTTCCAGCACCTTAAGCAGCTTATTCATCTGAATCGGATGAAGCTCTCCAATCTCATCAAGGAACAATATTCCTCCATGTGCTTTGGTTACGGCGCCGGGTTTCGGCTGCGGCACCCCTGCCACTCCCATCGCCCCAGCTCCCTGATAGATTGGATCATGCACCGAACCGATTAGCGGATCGGCAATGCCGCGCTCATCGAAGCGGGCAGTGGTAGCATCAATCTCAGTGAACTTCGCATCGCTCTTGAAGGGAGACAATGTATTTTTCTTTGCTTCCTCCATAACCACACGTGCGGCAGCGGTTTTCCCTACCCCTGGAGGACCGTAGATAATCACATGCTGCGGATTGGCGCTGCATAGAGCTGCCTTTAAGGCTCGCAGGCCATCCTTCTGCCCAACGATATCTCCAATTGATGCTGGTCTAGTCTTCTCCGACAGTGGTTTGGTCAACGAGATCATCCGCATTTTCCGCAGCTTTTCGAGCTCCTTGCGCGACTCTCGGTCCACTGCCGTCTTATTGCTCTTTTGTCCTCGCAGCAGATTCCAAAAATAAACGCCGATAACCAGCGCGAAAAAGAGCTGCACGATCATCAGCAATATACTTAATTCCATAGGTCATCCTCCTGTTTCGTTTCGGTCTACCTTCTTACACCTTCGACTACTACTAGGTAGTATAGCCGTTTCGGTAATTAGTAAACGCCTGCATACAGAATTATACAAGCGGAGATACTTAGCGGACAGGAGGGGATGAAGTTGCCTGAGCCAAAACAAGCGGATAAGCCACTGAAGAAACTGCCCGACTCACTTGCTCTTTTTGTAGAGGACATGAAGATACGCTTTGGCGAGAGCACAGATATTATATACAGGCTTATCACACTCGGCCCCTTCACCGCCGCTATCATATTTATTGAAGGATTAGGAGATCCGCAGCTTGTGATTCAGGCCATTCACAGAGACTTGTTCTTATTTGAGCAACTAGACCCCCATCAGCCGGAAGAAAGCCTAAACATTCTGAAAGAACGGACCCTTACGAGCGGCAAAGTGGGGGAAGCACGGACCTATTCGGAGATTGAGGCCGAGATATTGTCCGGGAACACTATTATCTATATCGAAGGAGCAGCCATCACCCTCTCTGTCGGAACGGAGACACTGAAGCAAAGGGGCGTCGAGGAAGCCAGCTCACAGTCTGTGGTAAGAGGCCCCCGAGAAGGATTCACAGAATCTCTGCGGGAGAATACTGCTCTGGTCCGGCGGAGAATCCAAAACCCTAAGCTGCGTATCGAGCAAAGAAAGCTGGGAGAGCAGACGCAAACCGCTGTAGCGGTCATGTACATGGAGGGAATTGTCGATATGCAGGTGCTGGAGGAACTGCGGAGGAGGCTGGATGCAGCGAAGCTTGACAGTGTGCTGGAGAGCAACTATATCGAGGAGATGATCCAGGACAAGCGCTACAGCCCATTCCCTACAGTTTACAATACAGAACGGCCAGATGTGATCGCATCCGCACTGCTGGAAGGGCGGATTGCTATTTTTGTGGAAGGCACTCCGTTTGTGCTGGTTGTTCCCGCACTGCTTGTCCAGTTCTTTCAATCAAGCGAGGATTACTATCAGCGCAGTGATTTTGCGAGTTTGGTCCGTCTGCTGAGATACTTCTGTTTTGGGCTCGCCTTACTCACACCCTCTTTCTATATCGCCATCACCACCTTTCACCAGGAGATGATTCCCACTACCCTACTGATCAGTCTAATCGGCCAGCGCGAGGGAATTCCATTCCCGGCCTTCCTCGAAGCGTTCATTATGGAGATTACCTTCGAAATTCTGCGCGAAGCAGGGGTCAGACTGCCTAAGTCCATTGGACAATCCGTTTCTATTGTCGGCACGCTGGTCATTGGACAGGCTGCCGTTGATGCCGGACTGGTGTCTGCCGCCATGGTTATTGTCGTCTCCATTACAGCTATCGCCAATTTTTCGCTGCCCGCCTTTAATGTAGGAATCTCTGTCCGGATGCTGCGTTTTGTGCTGATGGCTATTGCCGCGTCCTTCGGTCTTTACGGGATAATGATCGCCATGATTATCCTGGCCCTGCACCTTTGCAGCCTTGAATCCATAGGCATTCCTTATATGACCTCCTTCGCCCCTTTACGGTGGCAAAGCCAGAAGGATACCTTCGTGAGGCTCTCGCGGCGAACTATGAAGAAATATTTTGGGAGAAACTGACCGCTCTCTTAACAAGAGTGCATTCATATTCCTGTAAACATCTCAAGACACGGGGAGGAGAGCTAGCTATGTGGGGAAAAAAAGTTGGAAGTATCCTTCTGCTTATAAGTCTGACGCTGCTGTCCGGGTGCTGGAGCCGAAAAGAACTGAACGAACTGGCTATCGTGATGGCGCTCGGAATTGATTCCGTCCCAGAGGGCTACGAGGTATCCGCGCAGGTCATGAATTCCAGTGAAGCCGGCGGACCGTCAGGAGGCTCCAGCGGAAGCTTGCCAGTCATCACTTACAAAGCGGTAGGCAAAACGCTTCCCGATGCACTTCAACGGATGCTCAGCACAACCCCGCGCATCCTGTATTTATCCCATATTCGGGTGCTTGTCTTCGGTGAAGAGGTGGCACGAGAGGGGGTCAGCGATGTGCTTGACTTCATTAACCGCAATCATCAGCTGCGCACCGATTTCTTTTTACTGGTAGCCAAGAACTCCAAAGCCTCGGAAATACTCGAGGTCATCACTCCATTTGAGCATATCCCCGCCAATTCCCTCTATTCCTCCATTCTCGTCGCGCATAAGAATTGGGCGGCTACCGGAAAAGTCACCCTGCAGCAGTTCATTATTGAGCTTGAACGCGGTGGCTCCAATCCAGTGATGTCGGGAGTGCAGCTGAAAGATGATGTGTCTGAGGGGGGATCCATCAAAAATTTGCAGACCATCACCCCAAAATCCTTGATTCAGCATGCGGGAATTGCCGTATTTCAAAAGGACCGCCTGGTCGGCTGGCTTGGAGAAGCTTCGAGCAAATCACTTAACTATGTATTAAATGAGGTTAATTCTACAACGGGTAACGTCACTTGTGAAGGCGGCACCGTCGCGTTCCTCATAACCAAGGCAGACAGTTCCATTGACATTAAGCTGAACCCCGAAAACGAGCCGGAATTTACTCTGAACCTGAAGACAGAAGCCAATCTGACAGCAATCCAAAGCACAATCGATCTCAGCAAAACTTCCAGCATCGAAAATATCAGGAGCAGGATAGAGAAAAAGTTCATTGTGAATATAAAAAGGGATATCAAGGAGGTTCAAGAGAAATATGGTTCTGACATTTTCGGTTTTGGTGAAGCACTGCACCGCCAATATCCCGATATTTGGAGAAGCTATCGCAAGCGTTGGGAGGACAGGTTCCGAACGGTCAAGATCAGTGTTCGCACCAGTGTGACCATCCGGCGAATTGGCTCTGTCATTCAGCCGCAGAAGAGGGAGTTGGAACTAAAATGAGCTGGAGTCTGCTTCTGCTGCTGTTTCTGCTAATCGTACTGTTGCTGGAAACGCCACAGCTCGTCAGACTCCATTCACTGCCGGATATGGCCGTCTTTTATGGCGTTTGGGCAATTGCCATAGCGGCAGTGCTTGCCAACATGACCGGCCTGACCCAGGCAAGGCCGCTGGATTGGATACGCAGCTTCATGCTGCTACTGCCCGGCGGATCTCCCAAATAGGAAGGGGTGAAGATTACCATGATGAAGCAGACGAAAATAAGTACATTGCAATTTACCATCCTGACTTTCGGTTTGACGGTCGGAACCTCCATTCTCGTTACACCGAGCGGGATGGCTCGTGTGGCGCGAGAAGATGCCTGGCTGGCTTCCTTATGCAGTCTGTTAATCAACATTGTAATGGTGCTGCTGTACATTGCCCTCTCAAGGTTGCATCCGGGCAAGTCGCTGTTTGGCATCATGGAAATGGTACTAGGCAAATGGCTAGGTAAAGCCCTTACCCTGATCTACCTTTTCTATTTTTTAATTCTCACTGGAACGCTGCTGGGAGACCTTGGTTTTTTTATAACCAGTGAATTCATGCCGGAGACGCCGATTGAAGCGATTCAGATTGTTTTTCTGATTGCTGCCATTGTGAGTGCCCGCATGGGGATTGTCGTACTGGCCAGATTCGGAGAGTTAATGTTTCCCTGGATCCTGCTTCTACTGCTGATTCTAGTCCTAACCTTAGTGCCGCAAATTCAATGGAATCATATTATGCCTATTTTGGAGGATGGCTGGCTTCCTGTTCTTACCGCGGGATTCCAGTCAGCCATGTTTCAGGAGATGATTGTACTAATGGTGTTCTTGCCACTGGTGACGCAGAAACATAGGGGTGAACGGGCATTTCTCTGGGGAACCTCTATGGGGGGGCTGCTGCTTAGTGTTATCGTACTGTTAAGCGTGCTGGTGCTTGGTATTGAACAGACAGAGAACAGCACCTTCCCGGCATTCGCTCTGGCCAAAACCATTAACATCGGCAATTTTCTGCAGCGGGTGGAAGGCATACTAGTTACCATTTGGATCCTGACCTTCTTCATTAAAATCTCACTGCTCTTTCTGTCCTTGCTTCAAGGACTGCGCAACGTTTTTGGGCTCCAAAGACAAAATCATCTGATTTATCCCCTGGCTGTATTGTTCATCATTATTGCCTGGAATACATATATCAACACTGTATATATCAACAACATTATCCAGCAGGTATGGTGGAAATTCTCATTCCTTCATCTGCTGTTATTCCCCCTTCTTGTATATTTGACGGCTGTAATCAGAAAGAAGCTGGTCCCATCCACAACTAGCAAGTCCAGGAGCCCAACAAAATAATCTCATTCAGTGAATTTCATATTCCTTCTCAACTTGTAAAAAAAACGTCCCGCTCCGCTACCGATTGATACGGTGCGAGACGGGACGTTTCACTTTCCAATAATGTGTATCAGGATGAGTTCAATCTGCTTCATTCTCCGGGACTATTTCTCTGAGTTGCCTACTTGAACAGCTGGAGCCAGTCCAGCATGCTTACGGCCAGGGATCTCACCCGTCGCCTCGAATGCGACAACGATAGCATCAATCTCTTTCTTCAGCTCAGAAACGAGATCGGCTTCCGGTACTTTTCGGATCATTTGTCCATAGCGGAACAGTAGTCCTTCGCCACGGGCACCAGCGATACCAATATCTGCTTCACGAGCTTCGCCGGGACCGTTGACGGCGCAACCCAGGACGGATACCTTAATCGGCACCTTGAGCTTGGAAATGTATTCTTCCACTTCGTTAGCGATAGAGAATAGATCGATATCCAACCGCCCACAGGTCGGGCAAGAGATCAGTGTTGCCGCGTTAGAGATCAGACCGAAGGTCTTGAGCAGCTCACGCGCTACCTTGACTTCTTCAACTGGATCAGCACTGAGCGAGATACGTACGGTGCTGCCAATGCCCATGGAGAGCAAGGCGCCGATACCTGCCGAGCTCTTGACTGTACCGGCAAACAACGTGCCGGATTCAGTAATGCCCAGATGCAGCGGATAAGGGATAACCAGCGCTGCTTGACGGTAGGCTTCGATGGCCATAGGTACATCGGATGCTTTTAAAGAAACGATAATGTCGTGAAAATCCAGTTCTTCCAGAATTCCAATATGAAATAGGGCGCTCTCGACCATAGCTTCCGGTGTGGGGTAACCGTATTTCTCCAGCAGATGACTCTCCAGCGAACCGGCATTCACGCCGATCCGGATGGGAATGCCCTTCTCCTTGCATGCTTTAACCACCGCCTCTACCTTATCACGACGGCCAATATTACCGGGATTAATACGTACCTTGTCGATACCGTTCTCAATAGCCATAAGCGCCAGCTTATAGTTAAAATGGATATCTGCTACTAGCGGGATATGAATCTGCTTCTTGATTTCCTTGATGGCTGCAGCGGCCTCTTCATTGTTGACCGTTACGCGTACCAATTGACAGCCGGCTTCCTCCAACCGCAATATTTCAGCTACAGTTGCTTCGACATCTGCAGTTTTGGTGGTACACATGCTTTGAATAGCAACCTCGTTGTTTCCCCCAATAATGAGCCCGCCAACGTTGACAGGACGTGTCTGATGTCTCAAGAACATGATTTTCTCCCCCATAACGCCAAAGCTCCACCCCTTCGCTCCCGCCTTTGAAGCGGGAAAGCGGAAGAAAGGTGGAGACTGTGGCATGTATTGTTAAAGTGAGCGGAAAGCTTATGCGCTTTCCTCTTGCTTCTTGTCTTTCTTGATCCCTAGCTCAGGCATTGACTTATCCTGAACAACCTTCTCTGTGATGACACAATCCTTGATATCATCGCGTGAAGGAACCTCATACATCACATCCAACATGATGCTTTCGATAATGGCGCGCAGTCCACGGGCTCCCGTATTGCGTTTGATCGCTTCCTTGGCAATAGCTTCCAAGGCCAGCGGTTCGAACTTCAGCGCAACGTTATCCATTTCCAGCAGCTTGATATACTGCTTCGTGAGTGCGTTCTTCGGCTCGGAAAGAATACGTACCAGTGTATTCTCGTCAAGCGGCTCCAAAGTGGAGATAATCGGTAAGCGACCTACAAACTCAGGAATAAGTCCGAATTTGAGCAGATCCTCCGGCAATACCATGGAAAGGTATTCGCCAGTTTTCAGATCTTTTTGTCCTTCAACAGCTGAATTAAAGCCAATGACTTTTTTGCCGATACGGCGTTTGATCATTTGCTCCAGACCATCAAAGGCTCCGCCAACGATGAACAGAATGTTCGTCGTATCGATCTGAATGAATTCCTGATGTGGATGCTTACGTCCACCTTGCGGAGGTACGGAAGCCACAGTTCCTTCGAGAATCTTCAAGAGCGCCTGTTGTACGCCTTCTCCGGATACGTCACGAGTAATAGACGGATTCTCCGATTTGCGTGCTACTTTGTCAATCTCGTCTATATAGATAATACCGCGTTCGGCTTTCTCTACATCATAATCAGCAGCCTGAATCAGCTTCAGCAGAATGTTCTCCACATCTTCGCCAACATAACCAGCTTCCGTTAAGGAAGTAGCGTCTGCTATAGCAAAAGGAACGTTGATGATCTTCGCCATCGTCTGCGCCAGCAATGTCTTACCTGAACCCGTCGGACCGAGCAATAGAATATTACTCTTCGTGAGTTCAACGTCTTCGATTTTACTCTGACTATTCACACGCTTGTAGTGATTATAGACTGCCACGGATAGTGATTTCTTCGCCTGCTCTTGGCCGATTACATATTGATCGAGAATATTGCGAATTTCCATTGGTTTCGGAATATCCTTAAGATCCAGTTCTTCCTCAGATCCAAGCTCTTCTTCCACAATTTCAGTACACAATTCGATACATTCGTCACATATATAAACGCCTGGTCCTGCTACAAGCTTACGAACCTGCTCTTGTGATTTGCCGCAGAAGGAACATTTCAGCTGACCTTTTTCATCATTAAATTTAAACATCTAACCACCCCTTTAAGATTTGATCGGTGAAGAAAGTACTTGATCAATAAGCCCGTATTCCTTGGCTTCTTCCGCGCTCATGAAGTTGTCACGGTCTGTATCCCGTTCGATTTTTTCAAGGGTCTGACCAGTGCGTTCTACATAAATCTGATTGAGCTTCTGTTTGGTCTTGATAATCCAGTCCGTATGAATCCGGATATCGGATGCTTGACCCTGAACCCCACCAAGCGGTTGATGAATCATCACTTCGGCGTTGGTCAGTGCATATCTTTTACCTGGTGCCCCTGCTGTCAACAGCAGTGATCCCATACTTGCTGCCATACCCACACAAATCGTTGAAACATCCGGTTTGATATATTGCATTGTATCATATATACCCATGCCGGCTGTTACAGAACCACCGGGCGAGTTGAGGTACAAGTGAATGTCCTTTTCAGGGTCATCTGCTGCAAGAAATAGCAATTGAGCTATAACCAGATTGGCGACATCATCGTCAATCGCACTACTCAGGAAAATGATGCGATCCTTCAGCAATCTGGAATAGATATCGTATGAGCGTTCTCCCCGACTTGTCGTTTCCACAACCATTGGTACCAGACTCATGCCACCAACCTCTTTTCTCTATATAAATTAGTCTTTCCGTTTCAAAAATATTTTAACACGTTCACAGCGCCATGTCATTTTTTCACTGCTGTAGATATTCAAATTGCTTATGTGGATGAGAGTATAACTCATTTCTCACTCAAATGCCAATGCTGCTACATAACTGCAGCTATGTACCACAATTCACACTCCA
The DNA here is from genome assembly GCF_009664975.1 of Paenibacillus monticola. Classification (GTDB taxonomy): domain Bacteria; phylum Bacillota; class Bacilli; order Paenibacillales; family Paenibacillaceae; genus Paenibacillus_AQ; species Paenibacillus_AQ monticola. The sequence continues at coordinate 171,696 of NZ_WJXB01000012.1, read as the reverse complement.
AGAGGATACTCAAGAAGACTACGGCTCCCAAAATTATATAGAGAAGGCACGTACTAAAAGATACGTGCCTTCTCTATTGTTTATGGAGGCCCTCTAACTTGGCCGTTCTAGGTAATACTGTCGCTAATTACTCAGCCTTTGCTTCTTCAGTTACAGCTTCTTCTACCGCTTCAACAGCCGGCGCTTCAACTTCTACACTATTGCTAACGAGGAATTCGATCGTTTTGCGTAACGAAATTTCATCATTCAGGCTGTTCAATGTACCGTTAGCTGCCAGAATGTTGCGGATTTCGTCAGGTGTACGTTTGAAGGATTCAGCCATATCAGCCAATTCCTGAGTTACTTCTTCTTCAGAAACTTCAATGTTCTCTTGTTTAGCGATAACTTCCAGTACCAAATTGTTGCGAACGCGTTTCTCAGCATCGCCCTTCATTTGGTTCTGCAAATCTTCACGGGTCTGACCCGAGAAGCTAAGGAACATATCCATGTTCATTCCTTGTTGACGAAGACGGTTGTCGAAATCGCGAACCATTGTTTCTACTTCACTGGCAATCATCGATTCTGGAATTTCAACTTCAGCGTTAGCTGCAGCCAAATCTACAACAGCATTTTCACGAACGCCCTTCAGCTCATCCTGTTTACGGGATTCCAACTGTGCTTTGAGGTCTGCTGAATACTCTTCCAGCGTTTCGAATTCACTTACATCTTTAGCGAATTCATCGTCCAGCTCAGGAAGCTGTTTGCGTTTGATTTCATGCAACTTCACTTTGAATACTGCTACTTTGCCTTGAAGGTTCTCAGCATGGTAAGTATCAGGGAAGGTAACTTCAACATCCTTAAGATCTCCAGTGCCCATGCCTACAACTTGTTCTTCAAAACCAGGAATGAAAGAATTGCTGCCTAGTTCAAGAGAGTGACGTTCTGCTTGTCCGCCTTCGAACTGCACGCCGTCTACAGAACCGTCAAAATCGATTACTGCGATGTCGCCGTTGATTGCAGTTCCTTCTTCAATAACAACGAGTTCAGCATGACGTTCTTGCAGACGTGCCAACTCAGCAGCCATTTCTTCTTCTGTAACTTCTGCTTTCTGAACCGGAACTTCCAAGCCTTTGTATTCGCCAAGTTTCACTTCTGGTTTAACCGTAACCTTCGCTTTGAAGATAAAGGGTTGACCTTTAGCAAATTGCTCGATATCTACTTCAGGACGGTCTACAGGGAAGATGTCGGTTTGTTCAACCGCTTCGCCGTAAGCTTCAGGAAGGAGAATGTCGATAGCATCTTGGTACAAGCTTTCTACACCGAAACGGGATTCAAAAATCGGACGCGGCACTTTACCTTTACGGAATCCAGGTACATTGGCCTTCTTAACCACTTTATTAAAAGCTTTGTCTAGTGCAGCAGTTACACGCTCTGCTTCTACTTCGACTTCAAGAACTCCAAGGTTCTTCTCTATTTTTTCCCAGGTTGCTTTCATAATATACTTTTCCCTCCAAAATAGGTTACATGTTTACTACAAATTCACTACAAAATAATCACGCAAATTACGCACAGAATAACCATTATATTATATACAACATTACATTATTTATCAAGTAGAGAAGTCTTTACGAATCCCTTGAGAGAGCGATATGCCCCTTCAAATTGAAAGCGCATGCCATCCGTAATCCCGTACATACCACGGGTCTCTTCCTCGAGACGACTGCCGTTTAGGCTCTCGGAAACCATTTGGTGCAGTGCCCCTGCCCAGATGTCCAACAATGCATCTTCTCCGCCTAGCAGCGTCCGGTACTCCATCGACCCGTAGATCGACATGACAAACTGTCCCCAGAGCTCTTGGGCAAAATAATACAGTGTAGGCTCATGTACCTCAGCCTGCACAGCCACCCGCTCCAGCACCTGACTAACCTGTGGTGGAAACTCTTCGTTCTGCAACGGTACGCTCTCAATCTCCACCTGAGCAGTTTCAGGTCCGCGAATCAACTGAATGGTTCCCTGTACTCCGCGTCGGCGGAGGGTCTGCAGCGTACGGAATTGCAACAGAGGATGGATATTCTTCCCCTGCAGCCAGAGAGTCAGTGCGTCGTCAACATCGCCACCCTCCAGGTAGGATAGCTGCTCCAGTGCCAGAATCGTAGCCTCGGAGAGAGGATCGTTCATTACTCGAAGCAACAGTTTATTGGGATAATCCGCGTCTTCGTCATGCTTCGCCTTGGCAAGAATTCGGGCCATGTCCTCTTCCCTGAGGTCTTCTTCCTCGCGGTGAAATTCTCCTTCAACTTCCCCATTCCGGGCTGCTGTCGGAAATGCGGTTACCAGCCATTCCAGCAAAGATTGCCATTCCTCATAATGCCGTTCTTCCTGTCCCTGACACAACAGCAAAAAACGAAGCAGTTCTATCGCTTCCCCGTAGCGTTCACTTTCCAGCATTACCGTAAGCTGAATTTGATAATAATCCAGCGTTTTCGGAAACAGCACGATATTCTCTTTGGCGGGGGAATTCGAATTCTTAATAAGGACACCTCCTTGCATCAATATATTTATTTGTAGACTTCTCCGAAACTTTTATCAATTGTAGATTATAGCATATCCACGACAAGCTTCAAAAAAACAAGTTGATATTGATCTCTATGTATGATAACATAAATTTTGCTTGCTTTTCAGTCTTTCTGTCATGTCCCGGTAGCTCAGCCGGATAGAGCATGCGCCTTCTAAGCGCACGGTCGGGGGTTCGAATCCCTCCCGGGACATCATTGAGATAGCCTTTCTTCGGAAAGGCTATTTCTGCGTTCTGGGTGTCTACTTGATTTAATTAACGTGAATTTTTGCTGCTAAAGTTACTCTTACAGCACTTGTAGACAAATTAACGTAGATTTATGCCTCTAATTCGGCTCTTGGAAGCAAATTCCCTAGATTCAGAGGTGAATAACGGCATAAAATGCTCCTATTTACCGAATTTAGCCTAAATCCATCGATTTATCGGCATAATATGCTGTTAAAATAAAATATCCAGCTGATGAGGGCTTAATAGCTAGAGTTCTCCGCAGGCTGGATCATCGATCGCTCGAGTCTTAGGAAAAGTGAAGATGCTCAAGCAATCGTTATATTGTCTGGTTCGAAATTAAAGGGTATAGCAACTCAGCGAATCATTCTCACGGTTTCAATGTCGAAGACCTTATTCTCTACTGGCTCTGTTATGTCTGCTGAATAACGGTCAATAGTGATTCTGCCTAGATACATTTTGCGGACACTGATGCTTCGTTTAGCCTTGAGGTAAGATTGCGCTCCACTTTCCCCACCAACAAGATAAGCTGTAATGGTCCCTCCCGCCTCCAGCTTGGAGCCCCGGCATACGGAATAGGTCTTAAGAAATGATATATTCCCGGAGGAGAACAAGTCGCTCTGAACAATTCCGTCTCTATGAATCAAAATATCACCGTTTGATTTGAGTGTGCTATTCTGACATTTGCCGATATTAACCTCAACTTTATTCTCCTGCATCCGAGCCACACCACCATGCAGTTCCTCCAGCATATTAATAAACCCGCTGAGCGATGCATCATTCAGAAAATCTACCAGTTGTGTCGGCTTCAGAAAGATGTTTAAAAAGTGCAGAGTTTGATGCAGATCTTGATGGTACATAGCCTGTATATTGGTAAGAACCGTGAGCAAGTCTTTAATGATCTGCGGGATCTTCTGGAACTTGCTCTCCAGCAAGAGAAGGACAGCTTGTCCATAATTCACACTCTGTTTACGGCTCTCGACAGCCTTAGTCAGCATCCGTACAGCTTTTTGCAGTTGCGTCACTTCCTCTATCAACAACTGGGAACTATTATAGATCCGGTTGTACATTACACCGAAGTAGCCAGAATACAGCTTACTGTTGGCAACATTCCCCTTGACCAGAATGCTCCCAGTTGCAGTTATAGTTGAAGTGTAAACGCTGCCTGCAACATACACATTCCCGAGCGATTCAATAATCATGTTGTCCTCTACGTCGCCATGGATAATAACGTCGCCTGAGAATAATATATTTCCGGATTTAATATTAACATTGCCGGGTACGATGTATGAGGTACAGATGTCAAAGCTCTTAATCTTGTCCCCCGTAACTCGAGGTCTGCCTTCACGCAGCGCACGAATTTCATTGTTCACTAGCAGTACGGTATTATTGCTGGCGATCATGATAACATCCGTTGGCAGTGGCGGGTACAATATGCCTCCGTAAACATCATATCCTGGAATCCCTTCAACAACAGGGATTCTGCGAGCAATCACCTCACCTCTAACGGTCGAAGGGATGCGGAGATGACTACGGTAATCGACCTGCCCTTCGACTTCACTGAACTCATTCTCAATAATCTCCGAGAAAAATAGTTCAACATGTGCGCTATCCCCAGGCACAGCCGCTCTCCCCTTAGCCACACCAATCGGCTGATAGGTTGGGTTCTGCAGCTCGGCATGAATACCGGAAATGTTCAGATTCTGAATAATCTTTCTTTTCTCAAAATCAGAAATAATCTGATTCAGATTAAGACTCCCGATCACTACTTCTGCGTTCATTCCTGCATCTACTTCGAGCCAGCTTACAGGGGAATGATCATTCAGTTTCCATGAATAACGCTTCGTTGAATACAGTGTAAAAAAAGCTTGCAGCTTATCTTCAGAAACGGTAATCGCATACAACGGGGGTTCGAGAATTTCCCATTCAATTGTATCCTGTGAAGTAACCTCGGTTGGTATCGAAATGATAAGCCCATTCACATGGATATGAACAGGAAGTACAGCTGATATAACTGCAGGTGTTCCGCCGGGAAGAGGATCCTGAATAAATATTTTATCAGCCCGAACTAGCAATCGTCCGTTACATTCATCTTTCGAATTATCGATCGGCATAAATGCAGCTATATGAGTATCCGACTCAGGTTCCAGTTCTAACATATTAATTAACTTATTTAACTCTTGCTCAGACATACGATTAGGCATCTTTATTGCACCTCCCGGGTCGCGCATGGGTCAGTCAATTTCCAAATAGCAGAACAAAATTTGGTAACTGCTTTCATTCTAGTCGTATTGGAAGGTTTAATCAATTGACCCTGTCCTGTTCTCTCATACAAATAGGCTGCCTCCAGTGTGCTTTCATTCACTGAGGACAGCCTTAATATGAATTGAGGATTGCAGCAATCCATTCCTCTTATGGAGTATCAGCGTCCACGACGGCGATTTCCGAGCCATAAGGGAAACCGGAAGGCGAAATTGATTAACAGGACTACAAATACAAGCACTGCCGCTGACTTATCAGCAATTTGTTTCGCATCCTCTACAATCGCCTCAGATTGTACATACCATAAGTGTACAGCCAATGTCTCACCCGGTGAAAAGAGATTGAAGTCCCACATTTCGCCTGAGGTGCTAAGACCAGCCGTGAGAATAATGACTGCAGACTCCCCAAATGCGCGTCCTGCAACAAGACAGACCCCGGTAACAATTGCAGGTAAGGCCACTGGCACTACGACAGTACGGATGACGTGAAATTTGGTCATGCCGAGTGCATAGCCGGCCTCCCGGATCTCGCCGGGAACTGCGCGTATGGCTTCTTCCGTAACCCGTGCCAGCATCGGTAAATTAAGCAGCGCCAAGCTGACGCCGCCGCCCAGAATGGTCAGGCCCACATCAAAGTATTCAGCAAAAATAGCCAGACCCAGCAGCCCGAACACAATAGAAGGCACTGATGACAGAGCTTCCACACAAATACGCAGCCCACCGGTAAACTTGTTATCAGGTGCATATTCAGCCATATAAATCCCGGCGCCGATTCCGAGAGGAATCGAAATCAGCAGGGAGATAAACAGGATATAGAAGGAATTGAACAACACGGGGCCGATACCGCCGCCTGCATCCATTTCTTCCGTATTCTTGATCAGGAAATCGGGTCTAAGCGAAGGCAGACCTTTGCTTAGAATAGTGAAGAGCATCCAGAAGATGAGCAGCATCACCAATGCCCCAAGGGTATAGAACCCTATTGTTGCGAGCCGGTTATTCCTTTGTGCGCGCGCAGTATACTTCGTGCGTGAGAAGCCGTTCATGCCGCATCCCTCCTTTTTCTGCCCAATATCCGAATGATCAGAATCAGCACAAATGAGATAATAAGCAGCAGAAAGGCCATCATATGCAGCGCGTAATTCCAGGTGGAATCAAACTCCACATTGGAGATTTGCATAACGATATTACTTGTCAGCACCGAGGTTGGTGTGAACAGCGTCTTCGCCAGCTGAGGGGTGTTGCCGATAACCATAACTACTGCCATCGTCTCTCCCACTGCGCGGGTCATGCCAAGAATTACTGCTGAGATAATGCCTCTGCTTGCCGCAGGCAGCACGACACGCATAATTACTTGTAGCCGAGTAGAACCAAGCGCATAAGCCGCATCGCGATACTTGCGTGGAACAGAGACAATAGCATCGTCACTAATCCGGCAAATCGTCGGCAGAACCATAAGTGCCAGCACGAGCGCTGCAGCCAATAGGCCATCGCCCAAGCTTTGTCCGCTGATTTGACGCAGGAAGGGCAACAACACCGTCAGGCCGAGGTACCCATAGACAATGGAAGGAATACCGACCAGTAAATCCAATACGGGTCTAATAAAGGTCTTCATCCAAACCGGAGCAATTTCAGCACAGAGCACTGCCATACCCACGGAGATGGGAACAGCAATCAACAGCGTTATAGCAGTCAGTGAAAGTGTATTTACGATGAAGGCAGCTGCTCCGAAAGCTTCATCCTCTGGCGTCCAATTGAATGAGAGGAAGAAGTCCGCAGGTGAGATATGGCCGAATAGAAGCAGTGCCGTTTTGCCGATAAATATAATGACAAGTCCAAGCACGAAACAAAGCGCAAGGATGCTAAATAAAAAATAGTATTTGAATATCGTATTGCTGAGCAGATGTCTGCCATGACGTTTGGAGTCTGCGGTTACCTCAGTAACGCTCCCCTTTACCCTGGATGCCAGGTTGTGGACTGGTGCCCCCATACTTTCCCTCCTGTAAGCGGCCAACTCCACATGAAGTCCGGAGCTGGCCGCTGTTACCATTCAATATGATCTTTGGATAAATCTTATTTCATTGCTGCAATCGGAATGAATTTAAGCTTTTTCAGGGAACCTTGTTGGAACTTTTTGCTTTGCACGTAATCGATAAATTGTTTGGTAACGCCAGTAGGCTGACCTTTAGTCATATAGTAACCGTAAGCCCAAATCTTGTAAGAACCGTTGATAACATTATCTGTAGAAGCTGCTACACCATTGAATTTCACAGCCTTGATATCGCCACCACTTACATAGACAAGGTCAATATAACCGATAGAGTTAGGTGTTGTTGCAACGGCTGTCTTCATGTCACCGCTTGAACCTGTTTCTTTGTAGTTCTTAGATTTCTTGGTGATGTCGCCGCCAGCCAGAGCTTTGGCTTGATAGTTAACACGTGTTCCTGAACCGAAGGCACGAGTGATAACTACGATATCTGCATCTGCTCCGCCAACTTCTTTCCAGTTCGTTGTTTTACCGGAGAAAATACCTTGAAGCTGTTCTGTAGTTAAGTTATCCACAGCAACATTCTTATTTACAATTGTAGCAAAAGGAATTACGGCTACTTTATTCGCCACCTGTCCGTCAAAAGCTTTGAAACCTGGAACGTCCATACTTGCATCCCAGTCGCAAGCGCCAATATCAGCGATGCCTTTTTTCACTGCTTGTGGTCCAGTAACTGATCCTTTACCGGAAGCCGCAATCTTCACCTTAGGGTGCAGCTTCTGGAATTCCTTGGCTGCTTGCAGTGTCAATGGAAGAAGTGCCGTTGAACCATTTACGGTGATTTTACCTTTAACTGAGTCTGCTGCTGCAGCGATCCCTGCGAATGATGCGGTTACGACAATAATAGCTGTAAGAGCCGTTGCTGTAAATTTTTTGAAAATTTTCATGAAATATTTCTCCTCCCGGCTCTACGCCGATAAATTATGATGGTTTATGATGTGTTTTACGATTTATTTGGATAATTGGATAGCGACGCCATTCTGAATGACCCACAGCTTACCATCAATTACGATAGCCAGCTTAGTTCCGTCAGTGGATACAGCTACTTCTGAGACGTCTTCAGCTGTATGGAACAGCTCTGTTGGTGCTCCGCTTGCATTAATGGAATAAATGACTGTTTTACCGTCTGTGGCAGTACCGGCTGCGATCAGTCCATTACTGACTGCGGTTGACCAGTTAACTTCAACATTCAAAGCAATAGCAGCGCTAGTTCCATCGGCTTTAACCGTCTTCAATGTGTTCGCAGCATTGCCATCCGCATCTGCGCTCAGGTAGACGATGCTACCATCGGCTAAGATTTCAGGATACAGCTTGTTATCAGGCGTAGTGGTCAATGCAGCCGGTTTAGCATCCTTGACGGTCAAATCAAGCTTGTACAGCTGTTCGCCTGCTCCGCTGAAGTCTACGGTCAAAGAATCTTCAGTGCTGTCAGCGTCATTCTTGGCTACACCAGTTACGTTAACGATATAAAGAGCACTCTTCTCATCTGCTGAAATACTTAATGCAGATTTATTCTCAACCTTGTCAGCCAGAACGGTCGAAACCACTCCAGTTTCCACAGAAATTACACCGATCTTCTCCTGCTTGTCTCCTTGGACAAAGTAGATCTTCTTACCGTCTTGCGACCAGACCAGATCCGTCTTCACGCTGTTATCTGTACCCAGCTTCTTGATAGCACCACTGGACAGGTTAATCAGATTAAGCAGGCCTGTGTCATCATTGTATGCGCCCCAAGCTTGGTCAGCGGATACTGCAAAGTCCGCTGCACTATCATCTGAAGAGAACATTTCATAATTCCCTGGTTGTGTACTAAATTTAAGCAACAGGGCAGTTTCTGCATCACTCTTATTTGCAACAATACTTCCATCAGCAGTCCAATGCAGGGAATCGAATTCACCCTCTGGCCGTGCAAAGCTGAGAATCGTATTAGGTCCAGCCTGCAACTCGCCACCCAGCGCTGTCACAAACTTAGTCAGTTCAACATAGGCTTTTCCCTTATATATTACAGGTGCAACTGTGAATTCTTGCGGACCGCCATCTACTTGATAGCTCTTGGAACCTGTATTTAATAGAACACTATGTAGCCCTTTACTGTCATTCAGTTCAAAGCCCGTTGCCCCCAGAATAAGGTTGGCTCCAATCTCATCCGCAACCTGGCTTAGCGAATACAGCTTGTAACCATTGGTATCAATAGTGTTGAATGCAATCGGTGTACCGTCCACAGTCCAGGTCGTGATGCCCTCTTTAACTGTTGAAGTCTTGGCAGCAGCTGTATTTACAGCTACAGCTTTTACACTTTTGGAACTACTTGCTGCTGATACAGTACCTGCACCCACTGTTACGAGAAGTGCCGAAGCCAGTGTTGCGCTTAACCATTTACTATTTTTCAATTAGACTCACCCTTTTCATGTAGGTAACTGCTAATGTAATTCTCGTCTACAATTGTTAATTCTGTTCCAGAGGAATGTTATGGAAATATTAAGTGGTAAAAAAAACAAAAAATCCCCTTCGACTAAAGGACTGTAAGGGCAGTCATTTGGCCAAAAAGGACTTTTTTAGGTTCAAAATGTATAAAACAGCCTAATTAATTAAAAACCCAGGTCACAATTATTTCACTACTCCCAGGCTTGGAGGATAGCTTGCTGCCAATAATGGAGTAAGAATACGTATCTTCGACTTTACCGTTAATAATCAGGTTATCTCTATCGACAATTTGAGTGTCGAGTTCAAGCGCTTTATCATTGACATACTCTCTATAGGTGGTTCCCAGTCTATCCATACTCTCGTTCGTCTCATAGATCAACATTGCCGATTTCTTTCCGCCTCCCAAGTCGTCCCCCGAATGTGTAATGTCAGCACCGTCCGGTATTGGGAAATCAGTGGGCAAGTATGCCGGTTTTGGAACAATAGCGTCTCCTAGTACAACTTCAACTCCGCTCGCAGAACTACTCTGACTCTGTGCTTTACCAGCAGCCGTGTTCGAATTTCCGCAGGCGGTAATACTTACTGTAGCCAGAAGAACCATCACCACCGTGGTGACAAGTTTCATACCATACATTGAGCAACATCCTCTCGATTGTCATTTTGGAATTCATTTATAGTTAACAAAAAGTTCAATGGAAGTTTAATAGGTCATACCATATTTAACCAAACTAACCATACTCAAATCTTAATAATTAAAATTTCATCTTTTTATGGTGTGCAGCAAAAAAAGATTTACAATTGCTTTCATCCACTCTACAATAATGAGTGAGTACTCACTCATTATTGTAGGAATCGAGGAGATCGAAATGAATCCAGGAAATCCTGTTATTTCAATACGCAATGTAGGGAGAGCTTTCGGCAACAAACAAGTATTGGAGAACATTTCGCTTGAAGTAGAGCAAGCTGAAACCTTTGGCATTCTAGGCCCTTCCGGCTCTGGCAAAACAACTCTGGTGAAGCTGCTGACAGGAATTGATGAAACCACTTCGGGTGAGGTATTTGTGCTTGGCGTCAAAATGCCTAAGCTCGCTATGTTACAGCAAATTGGCTATATGGCTCAGTCCGATGCTCTATACACAGAACTTAGTGCGAAAGAGAATCTGGAGTTCTTCGCTGCACTATACGGATTGAAAGGGGAACAACGCTCACGCCGAATTAAGGCTGTTATGGAGCTGGTAAATCTGGAGGAGCACTTGCGTAAAAGAGTGGACCAATATTCCGGGGGAATGAAACGCCGTTTGTCACTGGCTATTGCCCTGCTGCATGAGCCGCCGGTGCTGATTCTAGATGAACCGACGGTAGGAATCGATCCGGTGCTGCGTCTGTCGATCTGGAAAGAACTCAAGGCGTTGAACCGCAAAGGAACAACCATCGTACTGACTACACATGTGATGGATGAAGCGGAAAAATGTGATCGGCTCGCTATGATCCGAGATGGCAAGTTGCTTGCGGTCGATACCCCTACAGGATTGCTGCAAGCTACCAGCACTGACTCCATTGAGGAAGCCTTTTTATACTACGGAGGTGTCCGTTCATGAGAATCAAAGCGATAACCTTACGTATTCTTCAGCAGTTTATTCATGATAAACGAACGATGGCACTGATGTTCCTTGCTCCACTGCTTGTCTTAAGTCTGATGAGTCTTGTCTTCAACGGGAAAACTTATGTCCCGAAGTTCGGTGTATCCGGCCAAGCGACGATTCTGTCCGCCACTCTGGAGAAACACGATGCGGAGGTCATGGCATATACCACAATGGAGCTCGGCCAGACTGCGCTTAAAGAAAGCAAGATTGATGCCTTAATCACGATGAATGGAACTGCAATGCAAGTTGAACTGGAAGGAAGCAATCCTACCGCGAACCGGGCGGTGATGCTGGTTCTCGGACAAAGCTCGCAGAATCTCCTATCGTCAGAAAAACAGGTACAACCAGAGATTAGTTACTTGTACGGCTCTGCCGATATGAAGACGATTGACCGTTTCGGTCCGATTATGATCGGCGTATTCGTATTCTTTTTCGTATTCCTGATCGCCGGTGTTTCCTTCCTGCGAGAACGAACTACAGGTACATTGGAGCGTCTTCTCTCTACGCCGCTTAAACGTTGGGAAATTGTGCTTGGTTATGTGTGCGGCTTCGGGATATTCACTGTATTGCAGGCACTGCTGATTTCCTGGTATTCCATACAGGTACTCGGCATTATTATGACGGGGAGTTTCGGATATGTCATGCTTATGACGCTACTGCTGTCCATGGCGGCTTTGACGCTCGGCACATTACTGTCGGCCTTTGCTGCTAATGAGTTGCAGATGATCCAATTCATCCCGCTCATTATTGTGCCCCAAATATTCCTCAGCGGTCTGTTCCCGCTCGATACTCTCCCGCTCTGGCTGCAGCGGGTAGGCCTTGCGACACCCCTATATTATGGCGCAGAAGCGCTGATGAATATCATGATTCGCGGCAAAGGCTGGAGTGCAATTGCACTGGATGTCTACGTGTTGATTGGCTTTTCGCTCCTCTTCATGCTGTTGAATGTATGGGCTCTACGCAAGCATCGCAAAATGTAAGTGTAGTCTTAGCTATGTTACGATATGTGGATAGAATAATGTCTGGAGGGTTGCCATCATGGCGGAAGACAGTACTGCTGGGCAGAACTCAGCTGATGAGCAGTGGATTGAAGAACTTCTTTCCATTAGTAAAGAAGAAAAAATGACCCCAAAGCAGATTTCTATTCTGCAGGCGGCGATTGAGGTGTTCTCTGAAAAGGGATTTTCGGCCACGGCTACCAGCGAAATTGCTCAAAAGGCGCAGGTAGCGGAGGGGACGATTTTCCGCTATTACAAGACGAAGAAAGAATTGCTGCTCGCTATTGTCGGACCCACGATGAGCCGTATGATCGCCCCCTTTGTGCTGCGTAATTTCAATGGCGTATTGGATGTACCTTTTGACAGCTATGAAGAGTTTCTGCGGGCATTTATCGTTAACCGGCTAGAATTCGCCCGTAAGAACTTCAAAATCATCAAGATTGTAATCCAGGAAATCCCCTTCCAGCCTGCGCTCAGAGAACAGTTTATGGAGAATGTCCTGAGTAAAGTACTGGAGCGTGTAATCGCTATTACAGAGCACTTTAAGGAAAAAGGCCAGCTCATTGATGTTCCTACGCCTGCCATCATACGCTTCACCATCTCTTCTGCTGCCGGATATTTGCTTACCCGTCTGTTGCTGCAGCCTGAGAAGGAATGGAACGATGAGGAAGAGATTGATCTGACCATCCGATTTATTTTGCATGGGATCGGTGGATCGCCGTCCAAGTGAACTCTAACAATAAAAAACAGGACTTGTCTGTGGGCCCCCCATAAGCAAGTCCTGTTTTTTATATATCATTGCATTCTTCATAACTGAAGCCTTGCATCTTTGAAGCGTACGCCTGTTCTGTTATCATAGACACTATATAAATTTCAGACTGTTCGTGAGTGGTCACCAGAAAGGAATAATTGCTATGGGGTTTAGTGTGCCAGAACGGGTAATCAAGCTACTTTGTGGCAAGCTCGCTTTTGAGCAAGGCGAAGCTTATTACTACTCGGGAAAAGTAAAAATAACCTATTCGGAATCCGAATCCGAACAAAGCTCCGAACGATCCCGTTACGAAGCCATCGTTCACAACAGTCATGAGGTATGGGTCGAAATTGATTGCGACGGGGATGTCCATGCAGCATGCAACTGCCCCGCTTACTATCACGGCGGCCCTTACTGCCAACATATAGCAGCAGTACTAGTAAACATTCGTAAGATTGAAAATTTCAGCGACCCTTCTAGCCAGTCGGTTGCTTCCAGTCTTCATACGGGAGCTACTTCCGTTGATGAGGTCGGAGTCCTTACCCCGCGGATTTTTAAAGAGTCCATCGATAGCACTGGCAGTTCCGCCCGGGATCAACAGCTCGTGAATAGTATGCTGGGGATGTTCGGGATTAGCCCACCGCGTTCAAGCGGAACCGGAACCTTTATGGATGCAAGGATACCACTGACGATAGAATTCATCTGCAGGCCGTTCTCCTATAGCTATGGGAATAGCATGCTGGGTATAGAAATAAAGCTGGGTCCGAAACGTCTATATATTGTACAGAAAATAAGAGCTTTTCTTACGCAAGTGCACCGCGGGGAGACTTTTGAATTCTCCAAGCATTTCAGTTATGATCCGTCTCTGCACAGCTTTCGGAAGGAAGATAATGATGTGCTGCAGAAACTTATTGAAATCTTGTTAAATGAGCGTATGTACCGAGATAATGTCAGTCATTATTCTCCTTACACAAGCAGCATGATGGGCGGTGATCGGCTGCTGCCTATCCCCCCTTTTTTCTGGAATACTCTTCATCCCGCTCTTGCAATCGCTCCTTCCGTTCATTTCCAGCAAGGTGATAAAGTGATTGAGGGGATTCAATTGTCTGAGGAAGCGCCACCGCTGAGCTTTGAGTTCGGTGAGGCGGAAGACGAAGGCTACCGCTTGAATGTTCAGGGACTGGAGCAGATTACGGTTATGGAGGATTATGGGCTCGTGCTGGCAGAGGGCAAGCTGCTGAAGCTGTCAGTTCAGGAATGCAGCCGTCTGGCAGAGATGAAGAAAATGCTAACCTCTTCCCGCCGAGACGGAATCGGCATTACTCCAGAGCAAATGGAACCTTTTATGGACAAGGTAATCCCTGGCTTGATGAAGCTGGGTCGTGTACACATCGCCGATGCTGTCGCTGACCGTATCGTACATGCCCGGCTTCATGCCCGGCTCTACCTGGATCGGGTAAGAGATCGGTTGCTCGCCGGACTGGAGTTCCAATATGGAGATATTGTCATTAACCCCTTAGATGTAAGAGGGCATGGACGCGGCACCGAAGTTATTCTCATGCGGGATAATGAAGGAGAACGCCGGATTCTGGAGCACATGGAGCATGAATCCTTCACCATGACTGAGGGCGGCTATATTATGAGCGACGAAGATGCAGAATATGATTTTCTATACCATACGGTTCCACTACTCGAGCCGCTACTAGAGGTATATGCCACTACTGCTGTCAAGGGACGATTGTTCGTTGCTACCACTCCCCCGAAGGTTAGCATTAGTTGGAACGAGAAAACCGACTGGTTGGATTTCAAGTTCAACATGGAAGGGATACCGGAGTCTGAAATCGTCTCCGTCCTGCAATCCGTTCAGGAGAAGCGTAAATTCTACCGTCTGCCTGACGGTGCCTTGCTGCCACTAGAAAGTCAGGAATTCCAAGAGATTATTACTTATATGAATGAGCTGGGCATCCGTAAGAATGAAATCAAAGGCCCAGAATTCTCTCTACCTGTTCTTCGCGGGTTGAACTTAACCTCTACTCATAATCATGGCGACTCCGTGAAGCTTGATCGATCCTTCCGAAGGCTGCTTGCCAATATGCACAATCCTGAGAATCTGGATTTCCCTATACCGGACAGTCTGGTCCCCGTGCTGCGGGACTATCAGCAATATGGGTTCCAATGGTTGAAGACCTTGGCCCATTACCACTTTGGTGGCATTCTGGCTGATGATATGGGACTGGGCAAAACACTGCAGAGCATCGCTTTCCTGCTCTCCGAACTGCCGGATATCCGGCATGGCGGCCAACCAGCGCTTGTCGTTGCTCCTGCTTCTCTTGTCTATAACTGGCATAACGAACTTAAAAAGTTCGCTCCGGAGATTAAAGCGGTCATTGCTGATGGCACCTTGATAGAGCGCAGCAGGACTTTAAGAAATACAGTGGGGGCAGACGTCATAATTACCTCCTATCCATTGCTTCGCAGAGATGCCGAGTTGTATGCGAAGCAGTCCTTCCACACCCTCTTTCTGGATGAGGCTCAGGTAATTAAGAACCATACTACACAGACAGCCCAGGCAGTAAAAGTACTGCAGGCCCGGTATCGCTTCGCGCTTACGGGTACCCCCGTAGAGAATGCCCTGGAGGATTTATGGTCTATCTTCAGCGCAATCTTTCCCGAGCTATTCCCAGGCAAAAAAGCCTTTCATGACCTGCCTAGAGAAACCATAGCCAGACGGGTCCGCCCTTTTTTGCTGCGGCGGTTAAAGAGCGATGTATTAAAAGAACTGCCCGACAAAATCGAAACACTACAGGCTTCGGAGCTATTGCCCGAGCAGAAGAAGCTCTATGTCGCTTATCTAGCCAAGCTACAGAAGGAAGCCCTTAAGCACTTGAATGGCGACGACTTCAACAGCAATCGAATCAAAATTCTGTCTGGATTGACTCGTCTGCGCCAGCTCTGCTGCCACCCTGCCCTATTCGTTACAGGCTACACCGGAAGCTCTGCCAAATTCGAGCAGCTACTGGAGATCATTGAAGAATGTCGCAGCTCAGGCAAACGAATGCTGATCTTCTCGCAATTTACCCAGATGCTGGGTCTGATCGGTCGGGAGCTCGGAGTTCAAGGGGTACCGCATTTCTATCTGGATGGCCAGACCCCAGCCTCCCAGCGTGTTGAACTGTGTACTAAATTTAATGAAGGCGAGCGCGATTTATTCCTGATCTCCCTTAAAGCAGGTGGCACCGGGCTGAACCTGACCGGAGCAGACACCGTAATCCTTTACGATCTGTGGTGGAATCCTGCCGTCGAACAGCAAGCTGCCGACCGTGCTCACCGAATCGGGCAGAAGAATGTGGTGCAGGTTATCCGCCTTGTTACGCAAGGCACCGTGGAAGATAAGATGTACGAGCTGCAACAGAAGAAAAAAAATCTGATTGATGAAATCATTCAACCCGGACAGGAAGCTCTGTCCAGCTTGACCGAGCAGGATATCCGTGAGATTCTGATGATTTAATTCAAAAACGCCTTGCTCCCTTTATAAGTGGGGCAAGGCGTTTTTCTCATACTATTTTATTCAGCACCCAAAAGTGTTTGAAAGTATTTTCTATTGTACAACATGCTTGGATGAGATGGGGCGAAGCTTAGAGCTAGCTCATTGTGCTCATTAGCCTGGAGATGATCCCCCATCCGGTCATAACATAAACAGAGCTGTAGGTGCGGCACCCAGGTAGAAGCTGCACGGTTAGTTATGCCCATAGAATACTCTGAAGCTGGTAACTGAAGAGCCAGGTTATACCAGTAGATTCCTTGTCGATATTGACCTTTTTCCACAAAATAGGCACCAGCTTGGCAGCAAAACTCCGCCCGAGGCAAGTCGTACTGAAGTGTTTTGCAAATAGCCTGAAACTCCCTTTCTTGATCTCCAAGGTGCTTTTGACAATCAGCAAGCTTCAGACAGGCTTGAATATTATCTTCAACCCATCCTTTCTCGGTGGTGAGAAACCGATCATAATAGGCAGCCGCTTCCTGATAAAAAGCGTGATCACGGAGTTCATTCGCGTAGTAATACAAATCACGTGGGCTAAATTGCTCCCCTCGCTCCACCCGTTTGCGGTAAATTTGCAGATTGCGGTCCGTATGCGCTTTATCTTTTTTATGAGTAATGCAAACCTCACTGTTGTAGACGTTACCGCTAACCTCCAGGTATTCATGCACAGGGCCAATCCATTGAAATTGACAGTCCCGCCGCACCAACCGGTTACGCCGCAGACTTGACGTCACGTTCCCATCGCTATCAAAAGCCAGATTGTAAGGCATGGTAACTCTGTGGATTTCAGGGGGTAATGTCACCTTCAGTTCCTTGAAGAGAGCCTGATCTTGTTCCTTGATCGTATCATCAGCATCCAACCATAGGATATACTCCTGCGTTGCCTGACTGAATGCATAATTCCGTGCTGCGGCAAAATTATCGATCCATTCAAAATCATAGAGGACGGCTCCAAATTGCGAAGCCACTTCTTTGGTCTTATCGGTTGAGCCTGTATCGACAATGACAATCTCATCGACAATTTCTTTTATTGAAGAGAGACAATGGAATAATCCTTCTTCTTCATTGCGCACGATCATGCACAAACTAATTGAAATCATCTGCATCCCCTCCCATGAGATGATACTTAATTCCGAATTTATTCCGCTGCTAATACTTTCAAGTTAAAGTATGTCAGTGAATGGAGGACTTGACTTAATGTTACTCCAACTCCTCCACTACAATACGATGAGCATCAACCAGTTGTCCTGAAGCTTGTTTGCCCCAGACTGAAATCTCTACTTGTGCTTCTGCTGCTCCTCCGGTTGTGAATATAAATTCAAAAGCATCGAGGTTCGCAAAGTAATTCCTGGTTAACACTCCATTGGCAGCCATAAGAAACGCTTCACTTACATATAAAGTTCGTGTTCCGTCCAGTACATATCCTTGAATTAGAACAGTAGAAGTATTTACAACATCCCGATTAATGACTTTGACCGTCACCTGTTGCGTGGGTCTGATCCCGCCAACAGCACTGTTCTCGATAGGTCCAGTTGCTAAAATAGCCATGTGCTCTGATCCCTCCCTTCAGTTTCGAAATGTACTATTGAATCTAGCGGCAATATACTATTATTCCAACGTTCTGCATACGGTGTGGACGCCGGTATAGATCAACTGAACTTATTAAGAAAAATGATATGGAGTCTATAAATGATTGTTTAAGAGAATCGCCTTTATTCTATTTCCTATACTATTAACACAATCAAACTCTATCTATATTTCATAAATTAGCATTATCAATACAGAAGGAGGTGAAAGATTATGGCTATCTATTCGTTAGGAGCCGTTGCCAACCTCAATCCGACGCTTACTTTCCATGCGTCGTCCGTTGAGTTGCGCGTTACTAACACTACTGCTGCTCCACTCACTCCAATCGTTGTCAATGTTTATAGCAGCCCTGGTGCAGTACCTACAGGCGCACCTTCAGTACTATATTTCACGACCACGTTCGCTATTGGTGCACCGAATGGTGTAGTAACCCTTAATATCCCTACCGTGGTTCCGAGTTACACGATTCGAGTTTCTTCTCCAGCTGCTGCCGGCTTCGTAAGTGATATTTCAATTTACGCACAAGGAAGAGATGCTGATGGGAACTTAGTGGCTGATCAGGCATTCGCATTTGGAGATTGGAATTTCGTTACAACCGTTTAAGATTTCAACAACTACCAGGGATTTCATCCCTGGTTTTTTTATTTTTCATATTGCATGATTCTATATCTCTCACCTTGCAATCATCAGCGGGTAAGGGGCTAGCGTTGTGATTAAGGATCCTTGCTTGAATTGGGCCAGAATATCATCTGAAACACTCACGATTCGATTCGGGTCCCA
This sequence comes from Paenibacillus monticola, assembly GCF_009664975.1. Taxonomy (GTDB): domain Bacteria; phylum Bacillota; class Bacilli; order Paenibacillales; family Paenibacillaceae; genus Paenibacillus_AQ; species Paenibacillus_AQ monticola. Next base: position 152,888 of record NZ_WJXB01000012.1, on the reverse strand, counting down.
ACCAGTAGCTTGTCATCTTTTACGAGCCATCGCTGCTTCATTACGAAAAGGACGTTTGACACCATCCTCCAAAAGAAACACCACATATGATAAATCTCCACGCAGAATAGATCCTTCAGAATAACGAAACTTGGCAACCTGATGACGTTTGTTCAAGTCGTTCACAACAAGATCAACCTGTTGGAGTAAAGGATCAAACCGCTTTTAAAAAGTTTCTTCGCCAAAGGGTTTTTCCCATCCCCATTTCACTTTGTATCAGATTTGAAGCAATTTAGGCACCGACTATTACGGTCACTAGCTAAGAGCAAAGATTGAGCCGCGGACTTCTCTGCGGTTCAATTCAATACAACAATTGCCTATATAACTGCTCGAAGTAAATTGAGAAAACTGAATCTGACAGGACAAATATACTATTGCTTTCTTACTTAATTTCGTTATAAATATACAATCGATGATCGGGAGAGTAGTTACCTTTGATCTAGTCTAATAGCGAGCCGGGAGAGTGAGAGCCGGTACAGATCAGCTAATGAAGCGCACCCGTGAGATGGACTTCTGAACGAATAAGTAGGAAGTCCCGGCTAAAGACCGTTAACCTTATGAAGTGGCTAAACTTCCTGGTTTAGCAACGAGAGTGGTACCGCGAGCGCTAAAGCCCTCGTCTCTTTTGAGACGAGGGCTTTTTTTGCATTTTAAAGGAGGTCATACAAGTGATCAGTCAAATCATCAAAACCAATCTGGAACAAAGTGTTAGAAACGTATTTATGAACCTAGAGTTGGCATACCCCAGCGATATTTCCATTCTGATCGAGCAACCTGCCAATGCGGAGCATGGCGATTATTCCAGCAGTATTGCCTTACAGCTCGCAAAGCTTCTCCGGAAATCTCCTATGGCGATCGCAGAGCTGGTGAAGACAGAACTTCAGTTGCAAGACAATATCACAGGGCTTGTAGAACGGATCGAAGTTGCCGCTCCTGGTTTCATTAATTTGTACATTCATTGGCAGGAGTGGGCCAGACAACCCTTTGCGCTCCCGCAAGACTCTGGACAAAAAGTGGTGATCGAACACACTTCAATTAATCCCAACAAAGCAGGATATGCAAGTTAGATGTCAATAAAAGAATAAAATTTTTCTTATTTCGCCCATAAAAAATCCTTCAAAATAGACAAGTTAAATAGTCTGTCTACTTTAAAGGGATGATATAAAGTATTTGGCCACTCTTTTTTATGGAAATTTTCATTTACTTAGTAGTGAACAGTATCGTCCTACTGTCTACTTATGATAAAACTATGACTTCATGTTTTCCGTATTTACTGCTTTTGATATAAAACCATCTGTTTATCTTCACTCGCATCTATAGGAACATAGTTTTCTTTAATAAGCTTAATGACGATCTCGTTTAATGATTTGTTAAAGTTTAAATAGTTAGCATCTAAAAAAATTCGATCTATCTTTTTATTTCTGATATTATTTTGTATTATTTCAAAGTCCTTCTTAAAAAACATTTCCGAAGGACCGGGTACATTTAATTCTGGAACCGTTCCCGTCTCACCATAAAACACTCCTGAATTAAACGAAAGTATTGTTATTGCATCTCCCTTTTTTATGTACCTTTTGATAAATTCAACTTGCATCACAGAGGAGGTGCGATCTCTTGTTGAGATTTGTTTTACTCTCGGTTCATACATGCTCCCATAGTATGGAATTTCAATAAAGGCGGTTATAGTTGAAGCTGTCAAAACGAATAGCATGATATATGCAGTTGCTATATGCACTTTCAATTTTGATCTTATAAGTCTATCTGCATAGATAGGGATTAATAAGAAGGCCGGATAGTAGGCAATAGAAAATACTTCATCGTGACTTCTCCCTTGGTAATATGAGAATAAACCAAACCCCAGAATAGAAATCATAAAAATCACATGCGCTTGTGAATTATATTTTCGATCAATTAATGGTTTAATGGAAATTACTAATCCCACTAAATAAACTAGAACAACAAGGTTCCATGGGTGCAAAAGCGGCATTGGCATCATGGCAAAACCGTAGTTATAAAATATTCGTACGTAATTAATCATTCCTGAATAATTGGGGATATGCCCAGATACCATCAATATATATAAGGAATACAAAGAAAATATTCCAAAAGTGAATACAACTCCGATTACGATATGGTTGCGCACTCGTTTTAACAGCGTTTTATCAAATTCAGCAAACTCTTTATACAATAAAAAAGCAAACCATGCCATAAATGTGACAAAACCTGATTCAAAATTCCACAAAATTCCGATAGGGAAAATAACCCACCCAATGTAATAGAAAATATTATTTCTTCTCCTCAAATAAGCAGTTGTAACTAATAATAACAAGGAGGGGAATATAGTCCTTACAGGGTAATATTGAAAATATGAATCAAGTCTAATCGTATGATAGAATAGATATCCAAAGTACATTATAGTCATGAACCCAATAAATGCAATCCATTTTTGTTTCAAAATACTATACAAAAAATATAACCAAGATAAAAAAGTTATTCCTATTAAGATAAACATCACAAATGTAAATTTATGAACTGTCAATCCTGTTATTTTAAATAATGGTCTTAAAATTTCAGGAAATAGTCCGTATTGATTCTCTAAGTTTACAAAGAGACTGTGCTTGTGCATGACCGCAGCAACCGAGTAATACAATGCATTAAAGTGATTTTCATATAACCAACCCGATCCTACCGAGTGAACGGTATAAACATTCAGATACGCTATGTAAATTGATACATAGACGCTTATGGCTATCGTAGAAATCGAGATTAATTTTTGATTACTTTCATTTTTAAAGCAATGATATACAACAACTAATAGAAGTGATAGTAATGACCCGAGTAATGGTTGTTCGTACAAAATATGTTTCGCAACAAAGTAATAATTCACTTGTTTCAAACCAAGAAATAAAAATAAGTATACAAGAACTGAAAACATGACAAACAAAGCAATATAGAGATAATTCGTTTCAATACTCATTTTTTTAAATACCAGATGCAGCGCTACAATGATAAACGGAAGCGCAATCAGTGAGGCCATATACTGCATTTTTTCAACAGGTTCTGGTACAAATCCCTGAAGTATAGTTGTATCAAAATAAGTTGAAATTTGTGGAATATTACTTATTGGATGGTACAAAAGGTGGATAAAATAAATCAAAACAGAGATAAAAATAATAGTAAAGTATGTTGTGAGCAAATTAGCATTATTGTTTTTTTCTAGTTCCATTGATAGCGACACCTTCTGCTTTTATAATCCCCAGTGAATCCTGCTTGTAGTTCACAAAAAAATGAAAGACTCTTTAACAAATTAAACCCACCTTTTTCCTTAAATATTATCACGATTGTTTATAAATTAATACTAGATTTCTCCTAACTTATTAAAGCATCCCACATAACTATTATAGATTACCCGCAACTATAAAATTAATTCCCTCTGTACCTGCAACACCGTTATCTATAAACCCTGATGTTGTTCCATCCGTTTGGTTTTGCGTGACGACCGGTTTTACCTGTCTAGAATGTATCCAAATAAACTGAGCTGCGTATTTTCCCGTGTTGAGGAAGTTACAATTTACGATTTTATTCCTCCCCCCTACTCCGGCAAGTGAAACCATGCCACCGCCGTTTCCGATTGTATTTACGTCATGCATGGTGACCCCAATTGCACGACAATCGTATGTGTCCTGTAAATTTACAGCGGCATATTGAGTTACCGATATTTCCCCGCCATTAATCACAATGCCCGTGCACTTACTTGCATAGATGCCGTGGACGAATGTATTGATCCAAGGGTCTCTAATAAATACTTGAGTAATTTGGTTGTGAATGCAACGAAACTCATTCCCATTCCGACTAACGTCCCATCTACCTGAGTTCCTGCGATAAATATATCATCAATTGTCGCATTTGAATTTGTGGTAGTGGCTTCTAAACCAGGTCCGAACATTACGTTAAGATCAATACGTATACCAGAAATTCTGGATAATGTTGTACCAGAAGCCGTCATATGAATACATTTGCCACTTGATCCTACGCCTATATTACACTTTGATATCCATATGTCCCCACAAAAACCGTCATAAATAGATTGGATTAAAAAACCAAAAGAGGATGACATATTTAGTGATATTCCGACATTAACAAATTGAAACATCCTAGCATCTGATATACTGGACAGTCAAAAGTTCTTGTCGAAAACTCGTAACGTAGAAAAATAACCCAATCCGGCGGTGGTCTGTTATCCTTAAGTTCTCACACTAAAAGGAAGGACCCCCTGAATGGGTTACAAGTAGTAGTTTACCCTGTTTCCCGGCGATTGACCATACTCCATGCTCAAATATATGAACAACCTCTTACAGCCTTTCCGTTCCTGCTTTTCCAGACAAGCCACGTTTGAGTGGTTCGTTGTCCTGGTCGTCGGCTTCATGTTGCGCTCCGACCATCTGGGGGTGACTTCCGTGATTCGGGATCTCTCGCTGAATAGCCGCTGCTATGAGACCCTCATTCACTTCTTCCGTTCGTCCGGCTGGTCCACCTCGACGCTTCGGCAGAAGTGGCTTCAGGTCGTGTGCCAGCATGCGCCGTTGTTGGTGGTTCAGGGGCGTATGGTTCTGGTCGGCGATGGGATGAAACAGGTCAAGGAAGGTCGCCGGATGCCGGGGGTCAAGAAGCTCCATCAGGAATCCGAAAATGTCTCCAAGGGTGACTATCTCTTTGGTCATTTGTTCGGCGCCATCGGTATTCTAGTCGGTGATTCCCGCAAGTGGTTCTGTATGCCCTTGTTCATGAATTTACAAGATGGTGTCCAAACCATTCTGGGCTGGAAGAAGTCCAAGGACGAGGCAGAGACACCTTCCCATGTCGTTCAAATGATCAAACAAGGCTTCGAGACCGCGAAAGGTTACGGTCAAGCGCTGCTTCTCTTGGATCGCTACTTCTTGTCGGCTCCGGCTTTGGAGCGGCTGAAGGCCTGCCATCTCACTTCCGAAACCCGTATGCACCTGGTGACCAAAGCCAAATCGAACGTGGTCGCCTACGAACGTTCCCCTGCAAAAAAGCCGGGACGGGGCCGACCACCGAAAACAGGCCAGGCGATCAAATTGAAGGAGTTGTTCACGACTCGCGCTGCTGATTTTCAAACCACGACCCTTCTGCTGTACGGCAAAGAAGAGACGGTTCAATTTCTGTGCCTAGATCTGCTTTGGGGTCAGGGCTTGTATCAGGAATTGCGCTTTGTGCTGGTGGGGGCTACTCCATTTTAGTCAGTACAGATGTGAGCCTAGCGGCCCCAGACATCATCCGTTTGTACAGCTATCGCTTCAAAATCGAATGTACATTTCGGGAAATGAAGCAGGTCACCCACGCCTTCGGTTACCGCTTCTGGAGCAAGTCGATGCCGAAGCTGAACCGGTTTTTGAGAAAAGAGGAAGCCCCTCCTCTCGAAGCCGTAACGAACGAACAAGATCGGCAACGCATCCAGAAAACGATTCAGGCGATTGAAGGATTCGTAATGTGCCAGTGCATTGCGATGGGGCTCCTACAACTCGTCGCCTTGCAGTTTTCAGGCCGGACTTCGGGGCTGTTTTTCCGCTATCTGCGAACGCCTTCCCGTGCCGTAGTTTCAGAAGCCAGCGTGGCCGCTTATTTACGCAAGTCTATTTTTCGCCTATTTGCTCAAAATCCTCACTTAACCATAACCAAAATAATTAAATCCAAACAGGAAAACGCTGATGTTCAGCGTGATTCGCTGGTTTCATAGCGCTGTAGAACTTTTGACTGTCCAGTATATAATTACTCGAAATAAACTGAGCAAACTGAATCTGACCGAACAAATATACTATTGCTTTCTTACTTAATTTCGTTATAATGGTAAAAATCAATATACAATCGATGATCGGGAGAGTAGTTACCTTTGATCTAGTCTAATAGCGAGCCGGGAGAGTGAGAGCCGGTACAGATCAGCTAATGAAGCGCACCCGTGAGATGGACTTCTGAACGAATAAGTAGGAAGTCCCGGCTAAAGACCGTTAACCTTATGAAGTGGCTAAACTTCCTGGTTTAGCAACGAGAGTGGTACCGCGAGCGCTAAAGCCCTCGTCTCTTTTGAGACGAGGGCTTTTTTTGCATTTTAAAGGAGGTCATACAAGTGATCAGTCAAATCATCAAAACCAGTCTGGAACAAAGTGTAAGAAGCGTATTTATGAAATTGGAGTTGGCATACCCTAACGATATTGCCCCTCTGATCGAGCAACCTGCCAATGCGGAGCATGGCGATTATTCCAGCAGTATAGCCTTACAGCTCGCAAAGCTTCTCCGGAAATCTCCTATGGCGATCGCAGAGCTGGTGAAGACAGAACTTCAGTTGCAAGACAATATCACAGGGCTTGTACAGCGGATCGAGATTGCCGCTCCCGGTTTCATTAATTTGTACATTCATTGGCACGAGTGGGCCAGACAACCCTTTGTGCTCCCGCAAGACTCTGGACAAAAAGTGGTGATCGAACACACTTCAATTAATCCCAACAAAGCCGCTCATGTAGGTCACCTGAGAAATGCTTGTATCGGAGATGCGCTGGTACGAATTCTGAAAAGAACGGGGTATAACGTCGAGGTTCATAACTATGTTGATGATCTCGGGAATCAGCTGGCAGATACAGTGGTTGGATTGTTTAATGTGCCTTTAGAAGGGGAGCATGTCCGCTTTGGTGATTATTGCTGGGATATTTATGCCCAAGTGAATAAAGAGTATACGCTAAATCCGGAGATGACCCACAAACGGACGGACATTCTGCATGCTCTAGAGAAAGGCAGCGGCAATGAGGCCTGGCTGGGCAAGCTGGTTGCCGAGCGGATTGTTAGAGAGCATGTGGAGGAAATGAAAAGCTTTGGAATACACTATGACTTGCTCGTATGGGAGAGCGGCATCGTTAGAGAGGGTTTTTGGTCGGCGGCAGCTCAGCTGCTTGCACAGACCGCTTTTTTTGTACAGGAGCATGAAGGCAAGCTGGCTGGATGCTGGGTACTGAAGCAGAAGGGAGGGGACGGCGAAGGGGGATCAGATGAGCATACCATGGACAAGGTTCTAGTGCGCTCCAATGGTATTTTGACGTATACCGCTAAAGATATTGCCTATCATCTCTGGAAATTCGGCCTGCTGGAAAAAGATTTCTCGTACACCGAGTTTACGACAGGGTTATGGACAACAAGTTTGACCGGACAACATCAACCCTATGGACAAGCAGATATGGTTATTAATGTCATTGATTACAGACAGGAGTATCCTCAGGCGATGGTGAAGCAGGCTTTACAGGTGCTGGGGTACAATAATCAGGCTGAGAAGCTGCATCATGTAAGCTATGGAGTAGTCTCACTTAGTCCGGCCTCCGCTGCCGAGCTAGGCATTAACACCGCTGATGGTAAAAGCTCTTACGCCATGTCCGGTCGGCAGGGAATCGGCGTTAAAGTGAGCGATCTCATTCTGCTAATGGAGGAAGCTATTGAGCAGGCCCGTTCTGATAAGAGCGGAATTTCCAGCCGTATTATCGCGACCGCTGCCATTCGGTATTATCTGTTGCGTTTCAATCTGGGAACTGAGATTATTTTTGATTTCAAGCAGGCTACAGAAATATCCGGTAATACCGGAGTGTATCTTATGTATACCTATGCCCGTGCCAGCAGTGTTTTAAGTAAAGCTACGCTGCCCGTCATAACGGATGTTTCCCTGCTGGAGTTTCCACCTGAACTGGAAAAAGCCGAGGTTGCGCTTTTAAGACATCTCAGTACTTGGCAGGATACGTTATATACAGCAAGCAAAGAACTAACACCAAATTCGCTCTGTAACTATGCGCATACCTTAGCTACGTTGTTCAATAACTTCTATGCTGTATGTCCCATTCTAAAAGGCAAAGAGTCCTCCATCCTATTCCGTCTGTGGCTAACCACCAAATGCCAAAATACCTTAGGAGATGTACTTGAGGTGCTCGGGCTACCGACTCCAAGTCGGATGTAGCCATAAGTGTCATAGCCTCATACATTTGTATGAGGTATCATCCGAAGTAGCCAACCTGGCTAACGGATACGCTGACTTCTTATGCTAGACAAAAAAGGGAGCATCTGCATGAGTAATATCTTAGTAACGGGATTCACTGGAAATACGGGCCAAGAGGTTGCCAAAAAGCTGAAGGTGAAAAATGCATCTATCCTATGTGCCGTACGCCATCCAGAAAATGCATTAAAAAAGTATGGGGAGCAGAACTATGTACATCTCGACTATTCCCGTCATGAGACTTTCGAACCTGCACTGTTGGGTATTGATCGTATCTTTCTGATGTACCCACCAGAAACTCTGCTTTCGGACTTTCACGCTTTTATACATAAGTCACAAGAAATAGGAATTCGCCACATTGTATATCTGTCTGTGAAAGACGCCCAAAGGCTGCCCTTTATCCCTCATTTTAAAAATGAACGCGCGATTGCCCGCAGTGGTATCCCGTACACTTTTCTAAGAGCCGGATATTTCATGCAGAATCTAAACCTGTTTATGCTAGACGAAATCATCAAGAATGATCGTATTTATGTCCCTGCTGGCCGAGGCAAGACCAGTTTTACGGACGTGAGGGATATCGCTGAGATTGCTGCTCGTTCGCTTACAGAATCTGCAGCCCACCTTGGGAAAAAGTACGCCTTGACTGGTAGCCAGGCTATAGATTTCTATGAGGTCGCCCGGACGATGACCACAATAATAGGCCGCCCCATCAGTTATAGCCAACCCTCTACCCAAGAATTTAAAACATACATGCTGGCTAAGGGACTGGAATCAAAATATATCAACGTAGTTAGCGGAATTCATTTCATTACCAAGATAGGACTAGCCAAAGGAATTACTGATGTTTATTCGAATATTACCCATAAGCAGCCGACAGGAATTGAAACCTACATTAAAGATTATCAGGCATCCTTCACACCTGAAGAGAGCATTAGCTAACGTAGCCTATGCTCCAACGAACACTCGGGGTTCTCATCCTCTGAACGCTCAAACAGCCTCTCCGAAGAGAGGCTGTTTCATGACGTCCTAAGAAGGGATACAGCCCTTCGGGCTGATTGCGAAGTAATGCTAACGAAGTCTATGCTCCAACGAACCATTTGGGGTTCTCATCCTCTGAACGCTCAAACAGCCTCTCCGAAGAGAGGCTGTTTCATGATGTCCCGGAAGGGATTCGAACCCCTGACCGTGCGCTTAGAAGGCGCATGCTCTATCCAGCTGAGCTACCGGGACATATAAGAATAACATACGGTTTGAAGCGATATGTATTAGTGCAACGTTTTCTATTATACCTTATTCAGGAAAAATATCAAGAGCTGACCAAAGGAAATTATAAATAACATCCTCTGCCCATCCGCATGAGAATAATAAAGAGCCTTACCAACCTATAAGCAAGGCTCTTCAAGAGGCTTAGTTCATATGACTCCTTTATTCAAGTTCTCTATGAAAATGCTGCTCCAGCTGTTTTTTTAAATTCCCAAAGATAAGCAACTCACGTTGGAATTTGGAGCGCTCGTCCTCTGGGCTCATGATGGGACTGCCAGCAAATCCACTGACCGTCACATCTGTGAAGGCATCATGCATATTGTTATCAAACCAATCGGTGTCTGTATCCGCGTCATTCGTCAGGATACGCACAATTTCGTAGCCCTCTTCACGCTGATCTTCAACGATATACACCAAAAGTGCAGAGTCGCCAGTAGCCCCTGGCAATACGCCGACTTCTGCACAGGGTGCACCGTCATACTCCGTCATTCTGCGAATTTTGGCGTCCTTTATGTAATACACCTGCATCCATCCCTCTCTGGCAAATTTCCCTCTCCTCTAGTGTTCGGATAAGGACATACATTTTATCCCTTCCTTCGGCATATATCTGTATTACTTGGCAAAAAAGAAAGGACAACAATCGCACGATAGAGAGGATGAACCATCATGTGCGGAATAACCGGATTTATCCAGTGGCGCGGCGATCTCACACAGCACTCGCAGTTGCTGGTCAAAATGACTGAAACCTTAGCAAATCGCGGACCGGACGCGGCCGGAACTTGGATCTCAGGCCCCTGTGCCTTTGGACATCGCAGACTTAGCGTTATCGACCCAGAGAATGGTGCGCAGCCAATGATCACCCGCCATGAGGAGAATGTGTACGCGATTGTTTATAACGGGGAATTATATAACGCCCCTGAGCTTAAAAATGAACTGAAGCAGCGGGGACATCAATTCCGCACCCAGTGTGATACCGAGGTTCTGCTGCATGCCTATATCGAATGGGGACCAGAGTGTACCGATAAGCTAAATGGAATATTTGCCTTTGCTGTGTGGGACGGCCTGCGGGATCAGGTGTTTTTGGCACGCGACCGTCTGGGAGTAAAGCCGCTCTTTTACAGTCAAGTTGATGATGTCTTTGTGTTCGGCTCGGAACCCAAGGCTCTGCTGCAGCATCCCAAAGTACAACCAACCGTAGGTCCGGAGGGACTGGCGGAAATTTTCATTATCGGTCCAGCTCGTACTCCGGGACACGGTGTGTATAAGGATATGCATGAACTTCGTCCGGGCCATGCCATGATTTACAACCGAGAAGGTCTGCGCAGCTATGCCTATTGGAAGCTGGAAAGTTTTGCACACACTGATAACGAAGCTGAGACAGCGGCTAAGGTGCGTGAGTTGCTGCAGGATACACTGGAGCGCCAACTTGTCTCAGACGTGCCAGTCTGTTCACTCCTCTCAGGAGGACTGGACTCAAGCGCGCTGACGGCATTGGCCGTAGATTACTATAACCGGACCGGGCAGGGCCGGGTGGATACTTTTTCCGTCGATTATGTGGATAATGACAAGCATTTCAAGAGCCATTCCTTTCAGCCCGGAGCAGACGGACCGTGGATTAAGCGAATGGTCGATGAGTTGAATACGAATCACCACTATGTAGCCTTCGATACCCCGGAGCTTGTTATGGCGCTGGATAACGCTCTGTACTCACGTGATTTGCCAGGGATGACTGACGTAGACTCCTCTCTTTATTTATTTTGCCGGGAGATTAAGAAACATGCGACTGTAGCCATATCTGGTGAGGCTGCTGATGAAATTTTTGGCGGATACCCTTGGTTCCACCGCGAGGATATGCTTTCTTCAGGCACTTTTCCCTGGTCAGTTGCACCCAAGATGCGGGCAGGATTACTGTCCCCCGAAATAAACGAATGGATACGTCCCTTGGAGTATTTGGGTGACAGATACAGTGATGCCGTGGCAGAGGTACCCAAGCTTGATGGGGAAACAGGCAAACAGGCACAAATGCGCGTAATGTCCTACCTCAATATTACCCGCTTCATGCCCACACTTTTGGACCGCAAAGACCGAATGAGCATGGGCGTAGGGCTTGAGGTTCGCGTCCCTTATTGCGATCACCGTCTGGTCCAGTATGTATGGAACATTCCTTGGGAGATCAAAATGACAGGCAACCGTGAAAAAGGCATCCTACGCAAAGCGCTAGAGGGTGTGCTGCCCGACGATGTGCTCTACCGTAAAAAAAGTCCTTATCCCAAAACACATAATCCTGCCTACTTGGATGCCGTTCGCACACGGGTATTGGCTATTCTCGAGGACTCTACGTCTCCTTTACTTCCTTTGATTGACGCTGCCAAAATCCGTGAAATCGCCGCATCTCCGGAATCCTCCAGCAACCTGCCCTGGTTTGGCCAGCTGATGTCCGGTCCTCAGCTCTTTGCTTATCTGGCGCAAATTGATCTGTGGCTGCGGACCTATAACGTCGTGATCCGCTAAACAATGTAAAATAGCAAGCTTCCGAATGTTCGGAGGCTTGCTATTTGTAATGTTATTTATAACTCAGAACCACCAGCTTAAAAATTAAAGTTATCCGGGTCTGGACCAAAACGGTTATCTTCGTTCAAGTCTTCAATAGCCTTGACATCCTCATCACTGAGTGTGAAGTCGAAGAATCCGGCGTTTTCTTTAATTCGCTCTGCATGCACCGATTTCGGAATCGTGATCACACCCTGCTGCAAATCCCAGCGCAGCACGATTTGGGCTGGTGTTCTACCGTATTTCCCAGCCAATTCCTTCAAGAGCGGCAGATCAAGATGCCCCTGCATCAACGGGCTCCAGGCCTCTATCTGAATGCCCTGCTCACGGGCATATTTCAGCAGCTCGCGCTGAGTCAGTAGTGGATGGAACTCTACCTGATTGACCACGGGTACTACTCCGGTGTCCTCTATAATATCCTTCAGATGATGAACCTGAAAGTTGCTCACCCCAATTGATTTGATATGACCTTCCTTTTGCAGGTGAATCAGAGCTTTCCAAGTCTCCCGATATTTGCCTGCAACCGGCCAGTGAATCAGATATAGATCAATAACATCCAAGCCCAGCTTGCGACGGCTAACCTCGAATGCCTTAAGCGTCGATTCATAACCTTGATCCGGATTCCGTAGCTTAGTCGTAATAAACAACTCATCTCGGGAAACTCCGCATTCGCGAATGGCTTGTCCAACGCCCTCTTCATTATTGTAGCCTGCCGCGGTGTCAATACTGCGATATCCGGTTTCTACCGCTGTCTTAACTGCATAGATTACCTCATCGCCGTCCTTGGTCTGCCATACACCCAACCCCAGCCATGGCATTGTTACTCCATCATGTAAAGTGGGTCCGCCTGAAAATGGTCCGTTCAATTGACTCATTTATAAACCCTCCAAACCTACTGTTTATTTATTCAAACTTCCTTAACCGCAAAAGAGACTTTAGAAGCACTTCCCAAAAAACTCCCAATAAAAACAAGCTTTCAGGTGGATCATTCCCCTAACAAAAAACGGAGGCATATTCGCCTCCGCTCACTTTATTTCTCGATTAGTCTAAAATCATCAAAATGGAATTCTGGTGACACAATGCAGGAGACCAGTACGGGTTCTTCGCCCAGCGGCCGGGCCGCCTGCCATACACCTGCCGGTATAACTACCTGCGGCTGCTGACCAGCTGCGATATCCAGACCCAAAATAATCTCTTTTACATCCTCTGGTTTATCACCACTACCGCCAAGGCTTAACACAATCGGGCTGCCGGAATGCCATAGCCATATCTCCGACGAGAGTACCGTATGCCAAGCAGAGGTTTCATCCGCATGCAGCAAAAAATAAATGGAGGATGCCGAAGCACGGGGGCCGGAATAACTGTCGCCCAATACATCCTGCGGAATTTCGAATGAGGAATTCCAAAGCCTTTTGTACCATCCGCCTTCAACATGAGGCTGCAGTTCCAGCAGCTCCACTAGCGGTGAGATCTGTTTTTCTGTCACGGTTTCTTCTCTCCTTAAAGTTCTGCATAAACAAAACTGGCTTCGTAAGCGTAGGGGCTTCGGGATCGAAACCCCCGCTACGTAAGCCGGTGATTGTTTTGCTATTTACTTTAACGGAATATGCGGTAATTGTAAAATATCAAGTTCTTATTAACGTTCCTTATTTACCGTCTCTACTTGCCTTGAAGACCTCAGCAATTGCACCCAGACTTCCCAGTGTCTCAACTGCGCTAGTTGGCAGGAAGACCTTGTTCGCTGGACCCTTGGCGATTTCAGTCAGTGCTTCAAAGGAACGGTACGCAAGTACCTGCTCATCCAGCCCTGCAGTACTAAGCAATTGGATGCGGATTTTCTCAGCTTCGGCGATGGCCTGAATAGCTTTTGCCTGACCAATGGCTTCCAGCTCCTGGGCCTGACCCAGACCTTCAGCTTGACGAATACGAGCTTCCTTGTCGCCTTCAGCCTTCAGAATCTTACTTTGTTTATCGCCTTCTGCACGCAGGATCATATCCTGTTTAGCTGCTTCTGCCTCCAGGACAATCGCCCGTTTGCTCCGCTCGGCCTTCATTTGTTTATCCATCGCTTCTTGAATATCAAGTGGCGGTTTAATGTCAATAACTTCCACACGCTCGATCCGTACGCCCCACTTCTCAGTAGCTTCATCCAGCGCTACCCGAATATCAACGGAGATTTTCTCCCGTCCAGACAACGTCTCATCCAGCTCAAGCTTACCAATAATTTGCCGCATTGTTGCTGTTGAGATGTTCCGTACCCCATATACATAATCAGAAATACCGTAAGTCGCTTCTTCCGGCCCCACCACCTGATAGAAAATAATGGTGTCAATCTGTACCTGTACGTTATCCTTCGTGATTACCGTTTGTGGTGGTACATTAGCCTGTTGAATACGCAGATCATGGTACGTACGAACCTGATCAATCACTGGAATAAGAATATTCAGCCCTGGAGTCAACAGCCGATGAAACTTACCCAGTCGTTCCACTACACCCACTCGCTGTTGTGGCACGATTTTGACAGTTAATCCAATGAATACTACTACTACAACAAGAACTACTACAATAATTGCCCATTCCATCAGTTCGTGTCCCCCCATAATTCTACTTCAATAATAGATGTACCTCTCTTTATTACCCTAACGACATCTTCTTTACCCAGAGTCTGTAATGATGTTGCAGTCCAAGTATCCCCGCCTACCTTAACTTGCCCATAACGTCCTTGCTCAATCGGCTCCGTAACGATTCCTTGTCTGCCGACGATATCCGTACCGGTATCCTTAAACCCCCGGGAATTACGGAACTTCGCCACGAGTGGCTTCGAGAACAACGTCAGACCCAACGCGACCAGTGAGCCTAGCACCACCTGAAATAAAATAGCCTCCGGCAATAATAACGACACCAGACCGGCAACCAAAGCGCCGATACTGAGCCAAAGCAAATAAAACGTAAGCGTCATCATTTCTACTACAAACAGGACACCGGCTGCAATTAACCAAAAGATCCAAACATCCATCGGTGAACCCACCACCTTCCGCTATATACTACTATAACGAAAAAAACAGCAATACGTTCCATAAGTTTATTTGTTCATAAGCACAGCCTGTATATCTATTATATTTCAGTGTGTGTGAGGTTATGAGTTCAGCACATAATTTATTCAAAACCGTGTGAAGCATAATGAAAAAGCTTGCAGCCTAAAAGTTTTCACTTTTGGCTGCAAGCTTCTTTCATTCATCAATCGCAGGTAACTTCCTGCTAGTTCAGCTTCCACAGAGCCGGTGTCGTAGCTGGTTCCCAGCCCAAGAGGGAAGTGTGGGACTGCAGGCAAGTATACGTATGTCCACTGTAAGTCACAACAACACCCACATTGTATGCAACTCCCGGCGCCCAGGCAGAGGTACCCGGAGTTGGTGTTGGCGTGGCTATAGCGGTTGCCGACGGTGTCGGTGTCGGTGTTGGTGTTGGTGTTGGGGTAGATGTAGGAGTTGGTGTTGCCGTTCCACAGGTGCCTACAGATTTCCAGGGTCCATAAGCGCCGCTTAAATCTGGGCGGTCACCTTGCGTCCACCATTTGGCTTCATAGATCACCCCGCTGTAGGAAACCGTTTGACCCAGCGTGTACGCGATTGTCGAATTCCAAACCGCTGCTGTACATTGCCCCGGCGTAGCTGTTGGGGTCGCGGACGGTGTTGGCGTGGTTGTTGGCTTTACCGTTGGCGTTGGGGTGACTGAAGCCGTTGGCTTTGGTGTCACAGTAGGTGTCGGTGTCACAGTTGGCGTAGGTGTAGGCGTTACCACTCCACCACCAAGATCGGCGTTTAGCTTGTTCTGCAGTGTCTTATTTCGATCTCCGCTCGTTTCCCAGAACATGGCTCCGGCAAGACCCTTGGATTTCAGATAGCTGGTTTTGTAACCAAAAGATTCTACATCGTCATAGCTAATATAAGTTTGAGTGCCTGGATTATACAGATAGGGAACTTTGGATACATTATTCCAATAGCGGGTGTAACCGTTCTTGTTGATATAGTTGGCTTCCAGATCGTAGAAATCATAGCTTCCAGCCTCCCACGTGCCCGTGGATGAAATACCGGAGGTCACTTGATATTGTCCATTTCCCGCACCAGGAGCACCACCCCAGCCACGGCCATAAAAAGGCATACCCAGCACGAGTTTGTTCGCTGGCACACCGTTTGCCAAATAGCTAGTTACCGCTTTATCCACATTGTAGTTCTGTGGTTCAGTAAGGCCTGTTGCAGAAGCGGCTGGATCATAGTATAAAGGTGCATTGTGCCCGCTGGTTGTATTCCAACTTCCATTAAAGTCATAGGTCATAATATTGATCCAATCGACAACTGAGGCGATGCCTTGAAGATTATTATTGTTAACATAGGCAGGGCCCGCGCCGGAGGCAATCGTTAGCAGGTATGTCTTGCCGTCGGCTTGACCGGCTGCATTGAGCTTTTCGCGAATTTTTTGCAGCAGCAGCACATAATTCTGTTTGTCTTCAGGACGATAGCTGTTGCCGGCCAATCCTCCGCTCACAGGGTATTCCCAGTCCAGATCGACACCGTCCATTTTGTATTTACGGATGAAATCAACAGCTGAATTAGCAAAAACCTCGCGGGTTGCCACTGTAGCGGCAACATCCGAGAAACGGTTCGACCAGGTCCAGCCACCAACGGAAATTACCGTCTTCAGGTTTGGATTTTTCTCTTTCAGCTTCCAAAGCTGCTTCAGGTTGCCCTTGATAGGGTCATCCCATTTGTCATCCCCAAAGCTCTTGCCCGCGTCAATCCACGGGTCGCCGAGCACAATCGTCCCATTCGGGACGCTGATGGCTTGGCCTTGCTCATTTTGACAGGTCCAGGTCACCGGGTTTGGACCTGTTGGGTCCGGGTTACCGTGTATACCATTCCAACAAATATCTGCAAAAGCATAGTTGATCACATTCATTTTAGTAGGATCGATATCTGTTACGTTATAACCGCGAGCATAAGCGGCCCACGAGGCATAGTAGCCGACCAGTTTGTAATCCGTTGCTGCGTTGGCTGTTTTGACATTTGTGCCTAAAGCGGAGAAGAGAGCAAGAACAAGTGCAGCCACCATTCCAAGCGTAAATGCTTTACGAGATCTGCTTTTTGTGAACATCATCCATTAACTACCTCCTCAATTCCATGTTAAGCTCGAAATCCTATTCAATTTAGAAAGACCCAGAGTTCACCTCCCGATTGAATTTCACCTTCACCCTTTGTTTCTATCAAGAACAAAAATTGAATCTGCGAGATTATCTTTCATAGACTTGTGAGTTGACATAGTTAAATTAGAAGATTAGAGGATTAGATCCATTAGAGGGAAGGGAGCTGGCCTTGGAAAGAATAATTGGAAGGGAATGGAATTGGGTGAAGGTACTTCTAATTCTCAGGCAAAGCTGGCTAATGCGCTAGGGATAAAAATCTATGATTTAGGGGGAATATCCTCAAGCAAGAAGAAACGGCTTTTGCCGTTCTTTTAGGGATGGCATCCGTTTCTTCGAGAAATATAAGGATAAGTTATCGTGTGAAATATATAAATTCTTATATTTCAAAAAAAGCTTGCAGAAGGAAGGATATGCCTTCTCTGCAAGCTTGTTGTGATTCTTAAACATTTGTAATTATATCGCTCAGTCTATTCCAGTCAGTCCGCTTGCTGTTCAGCCGCCAGTTTCTCTGTTAGCAGCCGCAATGCTGCGCCCCGGTGACTAATCTTCTGCTTCTCTTCCAGTGTGAGCTCTGCCATCGTCTTAGCATAATCCGACAAATAGAATAACGGATCATAACCAAAACCGCCAGCACCCGCTGGCTCAGACGTTATCCAACCTTCTACAGAACCCTCAGCAGTCAGTTCCTGGCCAGTGGCCGGATCATACAAGGATAAAGCACAGACGAACCGGGCTGTGCTCAGCAGTGGCTGATCTGTATCCTCGCCCAGTTTCAGCTCCTCCAGCTCGCTAAGCAGCAACAGATTATTATCACTGTCAGTTGCACCTTCCCCTGCATAACGTGCAGAGTAGACTCCTGGCCTGCCATCCAGACTATCTACACAAAGACCGGAGTCATCCGCAAGCACCGACAGTCCGAGAATATCACCCACGGTCTTGGCTTTTTTCAGCGCATTCTCGGCAAAGGTAACCCCATCCTCCACGACATCTGGAAGATCCGCGTAGTCGAACATGCTCTTAACCGTTAATCCGAGCGGGGCGAAGGCATGCTGAAACTCGCGCACCTTGCCCTTATTCTTCGTCGCAACAATAAGAATGCCACTCGAAGATTTCATCCTATACCACTTGACCCGGCTGCCCGGTGGGAATTTTGAGCGCAATCGCTCCCAGAACTTCCTTCTGGACAGCAATCAGCTCGTAAATCCCCTTCTCTCCAAGACCCAACAGGAGATCAAGCTCCTGACGCGAGAACGGTCTTTCTTCGCCGGTACCCTGCACTTCTACAAATGCACCGCCGCCAGTCATTACTACATTCATATCTACCTTCGCTTTGGAATCCTCTTCATAGTTCAGATCAAGCAGTGTTTTGTCGCCGACAACGCCGACACTGATCGCTGCAAGATAGTCCGTAATCGGAAATACACTCAGCTTGTGCTGCAGTGCGATTTTATTAATGGCAAAACTCATGGCCACAAAAGCTCCTGTAATGGAAGCCGTCCGTGTACCTCCATCTGCCTGAATAACATCACAATCGAGCGTAATGCTGCGTTCTCCGAGAGCCTGCAAGTTCACTACGGAACGAAGCGCCCGGCCGATCAGCCGTTGGATCTCCATGGTGCGACCCGTAAGCTTGCCGCGAGCGGCTTCACGCTGGTTGCGCGTTTGCGTGGCCCGAGGAAGCATGGAATATTCGGCTGTCACCCAGCCTTTTCCCTGTCCTTTGAGAAATGGAGGAACCTTCTCCTCAACAGTTGCCGTACATATAACCTTGGTGTCCCCCATTTCAATAAGCACGGAGCCCTCAGCATATTTATTCGTTTGGGTCGTTATCGTCAGCGGCCGGAGTTGGTCGTCGTTTCTCCCGTTTGATCTCATCATTTCTGCCTCCTACATTGTAAGTAGCTAAAAGTTTAGTGTTCGTTCTGCTTCCCCTTATATTCCCGCAGTGAACTGCCAGGGGAGGCACATCTTACCCTTTATTCTACCAAAGAGCAGGCACAAAAGCATCTTTCCAACCCGGTCGGGTCATTCTATAGCGGAAGTTCGTTCACATAATCCGGTGCTGACACCGGCTTCCCATAGTCAATATTATCAGTACCCGTAACTGTATCTTTGCCATTCATCCGAATCTGGACCAAGGCATCCTCTGTATTCTGGGCGACCGTCAACACCACGGATTCCAGCATTTCTGTAGGCACACCCTTTCCGTCAGCAAACATATCGTCAGTCAAAGAGACTGTGACTACACCGTTCTGCCCGGCTTCTACAGCATCCAGCACGGTGCCCTGCGTCATCACCATCTCCAGACCATCTCCAGACTCAGGGCCAGTAATCAGTTCATTCAATGCTGCCTTCAAAGTATCCTGCCCAGCGGGTACAAAACGGGTAACTGGAACATAATACTGAATACCGTCAGGCGAAGCAGCGGAAAAATATACGGTAACTGCACTCGAATTCATAAGAAGCTGAGTGTGCTTCGGCAGATTTATTCCCATGCTGCGCGACAGTGGTCGGTCCAGTGGAGTTCCTTTCAAGGGCATCTCGGTAAGCTTTTTGCCGTCTACCCAGAGCTGAACACCTTTAATTCCACTCTCTCCGGTCAGTGTCCAGGTGATCGCCTCTAGTATTTCGCGCTCATCCGCAGCATCATAAGCGTTAAAGTTCTTGTTAAACTCGATTACAGCCAATCCGCTCGATTTGTCTACCGTAACATTTTTTACTTCTGTACCCGCTGGAAGAATTCCCTGGAACCCATTGGGTACTGATGAGGCATAAGCCCCTTTGCTCACCAGTGCGGTTAGCGAATCCTTAAGCATGGTAGTTTCGTCGCTTTTGGGCAAACTGAGCGATACTGGAGCAAGTAATCCGTTATCGTCCTTCAGAAATACAGTCGTAAGTGATCCCGAAGCACTGTTCCCAGAAGACAATTTACCACCATCACTCGCAACCGTCTGTGCATCCTCCTCAGCTACCGGACCCAGAACTCCGGTGTCTAAGGTTGTCTCACCGCTTACCTGTAGCATTTGCGCTTCTACCTCGCTTGGCGGCGGATCTACAGAGGCTGATTCCGATCCAAACAGGCTGCAACTGGACAGAACCAGCGGAACTGCCAGCAGGCAAGCAACGGAGGCTCCACGGATTTGCTTCATAGATTTCATCATTTATTTCCCCTTTCAAGATTAGATGTCCTTTGTACTGCTATATATACGAGACCTTTGTCCAAAAAATAACAACAGCTTATCCTAAATTGTGGATGGAGAGGGGACTGATTATGGGTGATGCCAAAATGCCTTACAGCCTGAACAGTAAATCCGTCGCAGAAGCGACTAATGCTTGGCTAATTAAACGGGGTGTACGATTGGAGGAAATTGCCGAGCTTGTCATCCTGCTACAAAAGAAATATTATCCGAATTTAACCATGGAGGAATGTATTCATAACGTAGAGATGGTGCTGAGCAAGCGAGAGGTGCAAAATGCGGTGCTAACCGGCATTCAATTGGATGTACTCGCTGAAGAGGGCAAGCTATTCTCTCCTCTGCAAGAAATGATCCAAAATGATGAAGGATTGTACGGAGTAGATGAAATTCTAGCCTTCTCTATCGTTAACGTGTACGGCAGTATAGGCTTTACTAACTATGGCTATGTGGACAAGTTGAAGCCCGGTGTGCTAGAACGCCTGAACGACAAAACCACTGGGCAAATCCACACCTATCTTGATGATATAGTGGGAGCCGTAGCCGCTGCTGCCAGCAGCCGGATTGCACATCGTAAGCAGGCAGAGCGTGAGCAACAGCTTGGATTGCCACATACGCCTGAGGATAGTGATGAGTCTCATTCGAAGTCCTTCTAACAGGAACCAGCAAATAAGCCATCCCTCACTCTGTTGTGAAGGATGGCTTATTTGCGATTAGGATACGGGCTAATCCTTGCTAATATTACTTGTGTTTGTCGGCGCAAATACAATCAAACCGCCCAATTCGGTCACTATTGCCCGCTTCCTGCGCACCAGTTCCACCAAGTGAGCCAATGTCTCACTCATGGCAAAACGCAGCTGATGCACAGTGGATACCCGGCTGCGGAAGAGCGCTTCGCAAGCGGCGAAGGCACTTAAAGGACCGCTGGCAAGCAAGCTTTCCGCCGTCTCCAGCCGCTCCTCATGATGAAGGAGCAAACTGTCGATCCTGCCTGCGAAGTCAGTAAATGGCTCGCGGTGGCCTGGGAACGCCATGTTGACCCTATAGCTGCGGAGCTCCCTCAGCCCCTGCAGGAAAGTCAGCAGCGGCTGCGGATCACTGCCCGGCAGCAGGCTGACATTGGGGGAGATTTGCGGCAGTACAGCATCGCCACACAACATTTGCCCACTTTCGCCATGATAGAATGACACATGCCCTGGCGCATGCCCGCCACTAACTAGTGGCAGCCACTCTCGGTTGCCCATTCTAAAAGGCTCTATAGGATTAATATAGGATACGTCTGGCTGGGGTGTGACCTGAGGCTCGAAGCTCTCCAAATGATCCCTAATTCCACTCGTCAAATGCTCCGGCATTCCGTGCCCGGCAAAATAAAGAGGCAAGACTTTATTCATACTAGCTGTCTGGCCCCACATCAGCGCAGCCTCAGCATGAGCACGTTCCGACATCCAAACCTTACATTCACAACGGGATTGCAACCAGCCAGCCAGCCAAACCATAATGATCGGGGTGATGATGCGTAACGACGATATCCCGTACCTTATCCCAAGACAAATCCAGCTCCTGCAAGACATGTTCCCAAGCCCGTTCGGTCTCCAGACCATGTGGCCCAGGATCAATGATGGTGATCCTTCCATCCTTATCAGGCAGGATGTAGCTGTTCACTTGGCGCAGCGGCGAGTCTATCGGTACGGAAACCTGCAGAATATTTCCTTCCCAAGGAATAATGTCCGCCTTCGGCATAGTACCAACCTCTCTCCTAAATCTTCTACCGGAAACCATTTATGGGCGCAAGCCTCTAAAGATCATTCGTGTTGAATCTTCTGCAAGATAGACATCTTCATTATAGCTGCCATGCACTGACTTCAGCTGCAAGCCAGCTTCCTTGATCATCTCCTGAAATTTCTCCAGAGGATACAGCTTCACACGTTCATGGTATTGGCGAGGCGTTCCATCACTTTTGGCAGTAAGAATAATATCCTTCATCACATAGCCGTCCTCAATTCGACGCGACTCGTCGATCAGGTTCTCTCCGTCTTCACGGGTAGAATGGGGGACGAGGTGGCGAATCACATGAGCAGGATTCAGAAAATCAATAATGAACTTTCCACCAGGCTTTAGCATGCGGTGGATTTCACGCAGCACCTTTACCTGTTCTTCATCTTCTTCAAAGTAACCAAAAGAGGTGAACAGATTGACCACTGCGTCGAAGCCACCTTCGAGCGGCAATCTTCGCATATCAGAGCGCACCCAGGTGACTTCTTCAGCGCCATCCTGGGAACGTGCTTCGCGCAACAAAGGCTCTGACAGATCCACACCGGTAACCTCATATCCTGCTTCTGAGAGCGCCAGTGAATGGCGTCCCATACCGCAACATAAATCCAGCACCTTAGCACCGAGGGGCAGATCCAGCCAGCCGATCATTTGCTCCACTTCCCGACGCGCTCCACCGAAGTCCCGGTGTTTATATACGATCAGATAATCCTCTCCAAAGCTCTCTTCATACCATTCGCTCATGTTGCTTCTCCTCCCGCAGGCTGCTTCCTGCCACACCACTCTATGTATGATTATGTAACGCAATTGTACCGCCTTTTCCTCGTAAACTCAAAATAATCCCTTATTTCTCCAGATTTTCTACGAATATATCTTTGTAATTTTTAAGTAAAAGGGCGATATCATCGGCTTAAACAAGCTTATCTAACTTTGTGGACCAGTGAGTTGGACGAGTAAAGGCCGGGGGCAACAATGTGTTGGCATCACCCTTCGCCGCGTTGAGCTGGGCTTGGGTCAGAAAGAGACTCTCCGTGAGGTTGGCACCTCTGAGATCAGTGTCTCGTAAATCAGCCCCAATGAGATCAGCTACTCTGAGATCAGCATTTCTGAGGTCAGCGGCAATAAGGTAAGCCCCTCTTAAGTTGGCCCCTCTAAGATCGGCTCCTCTGAGCTTGGCACCGATGAGATCAGCTCCTCGGTTATAGGTTTTCTGACGCCCAGAGCTATTCTTGTGCTGACGACGAGCTTCAGTTCTCACGAGTTCACTGGTCTTTAGGAGTAGGGCGTTCACAGCTGCTCGATGGGCTGCCACGTCCAACTCCATAAGAGAGTCTGCATTAAGGAGCGTGAGACGTTCCGTCTCATTTAGTGCAGCGCTGAGTGCACCGTGAATCGGATAAGCCGATTGCAACGTAAGCGATTCGGTAAGATACCACAGCAGCTCATGGAGATGCCACATGATCGGGAACACCTCGAACATTTGCTTCGCAGAGGCTGGAACCTGCTGCCAGTCGTTACCACCGAAGGTGTGTTGGGAGACTTTTTGCCCAGCGCCGAAGCAGTCATACACTGTACAGCCTCGAAAGCCCAACTGCCGGAGGTTGTCGTGGATGCCGCAGCGGTAGTCTGTCTGCATGTTCACACAGGGATTGCCTGCTTCTTTATCCATCGCGAAGTCTGACGAAGTTGCAAAGGGCAATGCGGCACAACACAAACCAAAGCAGCTCTCGCAGTCAGCTTGAAGACTAAGGCGGCTACTGTCAGGGGAAGATCCTGAATATATATAATTCTCAGACACTGTATAACCTCCGTAGGTAAACCCTAGCCTCGTACGGACGAAGCTTCAGGTAGCTTAAATTCTCTTCTTTTTGGGGCGTATAATTGGATATCAGCAGCTCTAGAGTCCCCGGTGTAATCTCGGGCGGTAGCTCGAATACAGGTTCCCGCTCAAAAAAATTCAAAATGACCAGCAGTTGTTGATCCTCCAGCGTCCGGGTGTAAACATAAATTTCGGTATCTTCGGGTAACAGCAGCTTATAATCACCATACACAATAACCTTATGCTTTTTGCGGAGCTCAATCAATTTTTTGTAATAATTGTAGATCGAATCCGGGTCCTTAACTGCGTTCGCTGCGTTGATCTCCATATAATTCGAGTTTACTTTAATCCAGGGGACACCCGTCGTGAATCCACCCTCGTCACCATCATCCCACTGCATCGGGGTGCGGGCGTTGTCCCGGCTTTTTTTATGAATTGCACCCATAATTTCCGCTTCAGGAAGACCCTTCGACCGTTTTTCTTCATAATAGTTCAACGTCTCGACATCCCGATAGTCATCAATGGAATCGAAGGCGATATTCGTCATGCCAATTTCTTCGCCCTGGTAAATATAGGGGGTACCCTCCAGCATATGCGTAAAAGTCGCCAACATCTTGGCTGAAGGAATCCGGTAAAAGAGGTCATTCCCGAAACGGGATACCGACCGCGGCTGGTCATGGTTGCATAAATAGTTGGCATTCCAGCCACGGTTATGCAGAACCGTCTGCCAGTTGCTGATAATTTTTTTGAGTTCAAGCAGACTCCAGGGAACAACATCCCACTTGCCACTGCCCGCCGAGGCGGCGTCCAGGAACATATGCTCAAACTGAAAGGTCATGTTGAGCTCTCGGCGGCCGTCACCCACATAATCTAAAGCCTGCTCCGGCCCAAGTCCCGAGGTCTCCCCTACAGTCATAATGTCATAAAAATAGAGCACTTGGTCATGCAGATTTTGCAGCAAGGTATGTACATTCGCCAGATTGGAGAACATGTCATAGGCCCGTACAGTTTGGGTTCCACCCGGGTTAAGAGCATCCGGGAAACCCTCCGTCTTCACGATATGGGCAACTGCATCGAAGCGGAAGCCGTCAATCCCTTTTTTCAGCCACCACTGTACCATTTCATGCAGCTTATCAATTACGACAGGATTGTCCCAATTCAAGTCCGGCTGGAATTTGGAATATAGATGTAGATAGTATTCATCTGTCTGTGGGTCTAACTCCCAGACCGAACCGCTGAAATAAGACTCCCAGTTGTTTGGCGGACCTCCATTTTTACCTTTTCTCCAAATATAATAATCCCGCTTTGGATTGTCCTTCGATGACCTGGATTCTATAAACCATGGGTGCTCGTGGGATGTGTGATTCAGCACTAAATCCATCATCAGCTTCATCCCGCGCAAATGCATTTCCTGTAGCAGTCGGTCAAAATCATCCATCGTTCCAAATTCCTTCATAATGTCACAGTAATCGCTAATATCGTAGCCATTATCGTGATTAGGTGATTTATAAATAGGACATACCCAGATCACATCTATGCCCAGATTCTGCAGGTAATCCAACTTTGACATTATACCACGCAGATCTCCGATTCCATCTCCATTGCTGTCCATGAAGCTGATTGGATAAATCTGATAAACAACACTCTCTTTCCACCATTTCGGGTTCATCTCACTGCCTCCATCCTATGCGAGCACATTACTATATTTTAACCACACAGACCGGAAGAATAACAAATAATTATAAATCAGTGCTATTAGTTTGTTAGTGTTTGCTTTGTTATTTAATTGAAGATAATATGAGCAATAGTAGTCATATACATAAAATTTGAATTAAATTCCTAATCAAAATACTATTAACTATACAAATAGTAAGGAGGGGAAAATCCTATGTCCACTCTGTTGTACATCACCGCCCATCCGCACGATGCTTCAACATCCTACAGCCTGTCCGTCGGTGAGGAATTTGTACAGGTCTATCACACCACTCATCCCCAGGACGAGGTTATTCGCCTTGATTTATACCAATCAAATATCCCCCAGATTGATGCCGATGTTTTTAGTGGATGGGAAATTCTACAGAGCGGTGGAGCATTCGAACATTTAAGTCCCCAATCTCAAATCAAGGTCGCTCGCTTAAGTGAGCTAGTCGATCAATTTGTCGCCGTTGATAAGATTGTTATCGTCAATCCAGTCTGGAACTTTCTATTCCCACCCGTGCTCAAGGCGTATTTTGATGCAGTCTCCGTGGTTGGTAAGACTTTCCGATACTCGCCAACCGGTCCTGTTGGTTTGATTCCGACCAAGAAAGTATTACATATCCAAGCCTCTGGTAGCGTGCTTAGTGAAGGACCGATGGCTGGTTATGAATTCAGCAATAGCTATATCAGTAAACTATTTGCCTTCTTTGGAGTACCCTCCATTAACAGCATATTCGTTGAAGGGATGTCCGTTGCTCCTGAGCAAGCTGATGCCATCAAAGATAAGGCGATTCAAGTCGCACGTGAATTGGCCAAGAGCTTTTGAATAAAGTTAACTGGAGTTAAGAGAAGGGCTGGGCTGACCAGCCCTCACATAAATTGCACATACGGTTTATCCTCATAAGGCCTTACCCTTTTTATCCACTACCTTTGCAGAGCTAACCATCGTTTATATCCCAACTAACCTAATCTTTTAATAACTATAGATGCATTGACATTAGTTTGAGTACCACCGGCCAACGTCTGAAGGGTTACCGCAGAAGTTGAACTATGATTACGCAACGTAAGGACATCTCCCGAAGATAGAGCAAATATAGCCTGCCCGGTATTTTGTTGAGTGCCTGCACCTGAACCATATACCGTTCCCGGAACCAGTGCACCATTTAAAAACAATGCAAATTGGTTCGGTTCTACACCAGATACTGAAAAATTAACCTCATAGATACCCGCATCGGTAACGGAAATCGTAGTGGTACCAGGAGCGTGTGTAATTCCAGGTGTAAGAAAACCGTTTGTATCAAAAGCTACATCAGCCTCTATTGGAACCACCTGAGCTCCCAAGTTATAAACATACCCAAACTGTGCTAACCCACCTGCAGCTCCCGTGGCACCTGTTGCTCCTGTGGCACCTGCCGGACCTGCTGCCCCAGCTGTTCCAGCTGGTCCAACTGGACCTGTAACACCTATCGGCCCCGCCGGTCCTACTGCTCCGGCTACACCTGCTGGCCCCGCTGGTCCGGCTGGTCCAGCACCACCAACTGCTCCGGCCGGTCCTACTGCTCCGGCAACGCCTACTGGCCCCGCTGGTCCTATTGGCCCGGCCGGTCCTACCGGTCCTATCGCTCCAACTAATCCCGCAAGTCCAGCTGCACCAAGTGCTCCACCTAATCCAGCCGCTCCCGCTCCTCCGGTTGCTCCAGCAGCTCCTAGACCACCAACTGCACCAGCGGCACCAAGTGCTCCGGCAGCACCAAGAGCACCTATTGCCCCTGCTGCACCAGTTGTCCCAGCGGCCCCTAGCGCTCCTGCAGCTCCCAAGGCACCCAACATTCCTGCGGGTCCTAATGCTCCAGTTGCTCCTACTCCACCTAATGCTCCCGCGGCACCCAAAGCACCTAACGTTCCTGCGGGTCCAGTTGCTCCTATCGCACCTAGGGCACCTGCGGCTCCTAAAGCCCCTAGAGCACCTGCCGTTCCCAAAGCTCCGGTTGCTCCTACTGCACCTAACGCTCCTGCAGCACCTGCTGCTCCTAATACTCCCGCGGCTCCTGCCGCACCCGCTGCACCAAATGCCTCGACAGCTCCAGCTGCGCCTGCTGCACCTAGTGCACCTAATGGAATAGTAACGCGAACAATTTGCCTTTTGACGATAATTTCTTTACAGCAACAGTTACTCCTGGAAGATTTTTTTCTTTTCATACGGTTTTTATCTTTGCAAGGCAGCTCCACTTCTTTTTTATACATTTTCCGCTTAGGCTTAAGACGACCCAACCCCAACACCTCCATATTTGACCTGCTGTATACTACTCCATTTACCTAATGAGGGCATGGACATTTGTCTAGTAAGAGGCTATTTATTTATGTTTAGTCATATATTCCCTTGGGTGTTATGTATAATCAAATATTTAGGAACGTCAAAAAGGCTGACCGACCGGCAGCTATCACCAGGTACAATCAGCTTGCGCTTATCTCCTATTACACTTTAACCTGCGTCTCTTTCCCGCTGCTGGTCCTCCTGCGCCCACTCTACCAGCAAATACTCCGGGACATTGCCTTTATAGACTTCGGCATACTCCCTAACCCGTTCTAGTAGACGCCCAGCCATATCCGAGCTAACTTCCAGTCCCTCTCGTTTCAGCACATGCACTACACCGCCGCTGCCAGAATGCTTTCCTAGCACGAAACGGTGTTCTCTACCTACCTCTGACGGATCAAAGCTCTGATAGGTAGCTTTTTCCTTCATTAGACCATCCACATGAATTCCGGACTCATGCGTGAATGCCAAATTTCCTACAATGGGCTTGGCATCGCCTAAGCTACGGCCTGAAGCAGTAATAACTCTATCAGCCAGTGCCTTGAGATGCTCTGGCCGTACCACACACTCTCCGCCATACAGATAACGCCAAGCCATGGCTACTTCCTCCATAGCCGCATTGCCGGTACGTTCACCAATTCCCGCAACTGTGGTACTAGCCCAAGTTGCACCGGCCGAAATACCACTGAGTGTGTTGGCAACAGCCAATCCAAAGTCATTATGACAATGCACTTCAAGCTCAACATCAGCAGGAACTGCTCCCAATAAAGTGCTTACCCGTTCAGCCATTTGTCCCGGATGATGAGCCGATACTGTATCCGCATAACGGAACCAACGGATACCTTCTTTATATAATGCATTCACCAGTTCTATCAAGAATCTCATATTCGCTCTGGAGGAGTCCTCCATGCCTACCGAGACTGTCATTCCCGTTCTCAAACCATATTCCACCGCATGCAGCAGCTTGTTCAACCCTTCGGTGGGCGTTAGCCCCAGCTTGCCCTGCAGTTGAATTTCCGAGGTCGGAATGGAGATATGACTCCAGCTCACACCTGTTGCCCGCGCTTTATCAATATCGCTCACTACTGCACGATTCCATGTCATGATCTTCATGGGAAGATCCAACTCTGCGATAGCCGCGATATCCTCTTGCTCCCTTTTACCCATGGCAGGAATGCCTACCTCTGCTTGTTCTACTCCGCACGCCGACAGCATCTTGGCAATTTCCAGCTTCTCTGCCCTCGTGAACGAGACTCCAGCTGCCTGCTCACCATCCCTGAGTGTCGTGTCACATAGCTTGAGAATTTTCACAGATTACCTTCCTCTCCGCAGCAAGCGCATTTCGGATTACGGGTAACATGGACGCTGTAACAGGTGAAGTCGAGTGAGTTGAAGCGATGCATTACACCTGCATATGTCGTCCCTACCCTTGTAATCCATTTTACGGCTTCCAGCGCTGCCAGGCAACCTGCAATACCAGAAGTAGCTCCTAATACTGGAAACCCAAACGGCTCCCACTGGGGCTGAACATCCGGGTAAAGACATTCCAAACAAGGAGTTTCTCCAGGAATGATCGTCGTTAATGATATTTCAAACCCATACATGGCGGCCTCTACCATAGGTGTTCCTGTATCTATACAAAGACGGTTCAATTCATATCTCTCCGGAAAATCATAGCGAGCGTCGATCACGATATCGGCGCTCTCTACCCAAGACTTAGATTTATCATAATCAATTTTGGAATTATACCCTTCAATCTCAACTTCTGGATTAAGCCGTTTTAGATGCTGTATCGCCGTACTCATTCGTTCCATACCTAAATGATCACTATCCATCAGGATTTGCCGATTCAGATCCGGTGGAAGAATAATACCTTCGTGAGCCAAAATAAGCTTGCCGATTCCCGCCGCTGCCAGATAAAGAGCGGCTGTTCCCCCAAGACCACCTATTCCAGCGATCATCACTGTCGCTTCCTTCAGTGCATTCTGTCCGCTACTCCCCAGCAGCTTCAGTTGCCGAGCATACCTTTCCAGCTCTATTCCTCCGGCAAGCTGCTGCTTCATCGTGTTCTCCTCCTGTGACTGATATGTTGAACTCGAATTTAACCTTCTATGCTAAACGAACCATAGACAGCCGTCATTTCCTTATATTTCTCCAAAAATTCTAATCCTTCTTCCACACAAGCGAGACCGTATCGAATGACCTTATCCTCGGAAGTAAACGGGAAAGGAAAACCTGCCCGCAGGCTCTTTAGAACAAGAATAATCCGCCCGCTATATACCAGCGCACGTCCGAAGCCTTCTCCATTAATCTCAGCTGTGCTTTGGATAAGGGCACCACTTTTTTCCTCCATAACTCCAGCTATTGCTTGGAATAACACGGGCACCTGTAGACGTATTTTAGGGGGAACTGCACAGTTGAAATCGGACTGATCCTTATCTTCCTTAGAAGCCAAGAATAAGCGCTCAATCTTTTCCTGAGTTGACAGAGTAGCATATCTTCCAAAGTGATCCGTAATATCCAAAAGATTGCACAAGCGCCGGACGAAGATTTCCACCATGTCCTGATCCAGCTCCTTCTCAGCTGGACGACTGCGGCGCTTCACTGTTACTCCCTCCTGAAGACTCCGCGTGTTCATCATTCCACCTTCATTAGCCATGGATTCCATCCGCTTCCTCCTCCTCTTCCGCACGCAGTACCTTGGCAAGCCACATCGGGGGTTTGCCCTGCAGCATTTCAACGAGCCGCTTAACCTGTTCTTCTATCGAACTGCCTAAAGGCACCTTGACCGGCATGATTTTGCGGCGTGTCACCTTCGCAGCTGCTGAAGCACCAATCTGCATAATAAAAATGAGTGTACAATCTTCAACCGCCTCCAGCCGGCTGTCAATTTTACCTGATTCATCCTGATGCTGAATTTCCGGAAGCTTACGCAATTCTACAAGCTCCCCACCTCTTTTGGTTACATTGTAAATGGCAAACATTGGACTTTGCCCAAAATGGGCATTAACCCTAATTCCGTCATCTGTGGCGAATGCTACTTTCACGATGCCTAGCCTCCCTTTGCATTAACAAATTCCCTGCTTTATTCGTCCATTCCATTGCCCCCCGATAACCTACAGAGGTTGACATATAGGCACCCAGTTCATTCCAAACCGGGAATCCTGCTGGCATAAAAGCGGCGTCAATCCGTTCAGCTCCGCTAATCCCATGAGAATTTCCAATCCATAAATCGGCACCCTTGCCCAAGAATTCGGCGTCATCGAGATCCCCGATCCATATCTCGCGTTCCATCTCTACTACCACTGGCGTTTCATAGGAAGTTATCAGCGCTTTCTGCTCAACGCCCAGCTCTTCAAGCCACTGTGACACAGAGTAGAGATGATCTGGCTCCAAGGCAATTAGCGTAGACATTCCGGCAAATTGAAAATGTGCGTCAAGCATACTATCGAGCAGATTCTCCCGTTGCCAACAGTATCGCAGTGGCACCGACTCCCCACTGATCTGATGCAGGAAATGCAGCAGTTCATCTGCGGCCTTTAATCCCATTGCTCCCTGAAATACCTTGTAGGGTGTACCGAGCGCGTTATGCAGTCTTCTTGCCGGACGCTCCATGCTTCCACCGATCGCAATAGTAAGGCCGGATTGCAAACTTTGCAGCATCGAATCGAGCGGCACGCCACCTCTTGTCAGCGGAGAGAACCCAGTCAGTAAATGACCCGATAAAGAAGTTGAAATATCA
The DNA here is from genome assembly GCF_009664975.1 of Paenibacillus monticola. Taxonomy (GTDB): domain Bacteria; phylum Bacillota; class Bacilli; order Paenibacillales; family Paenibacillaceae; genus Paenibacillus_AQ; species Paenibacillus_AQ monticola. Next base: position 121,255 of record NZ_WJXB01000012.1, on the reverse strand, counting down.
GGTACGGCGATAACCTCAAAGCCAAAAGCTGAGATAATTTCCTTCAATTCCATCACATCACCCGGTGTCAGAAAAGATCCGGGCAGCAGCGTAATTTGGCGGGTATTCACATTCCTTGACCCCCGAGGACCTACCTGTTGAATCATCTCATCAATCATCGCTTCTACTGTGGAGCTGAAGCCGGATTCAAGCGAACCGCGAAAATCTGGCAGCGTCACTGAAAAAGCGAGGCCTCCGCGCATATTCCGTTCTCTTTTATACGACTTCAACATCGATTGATAGTCTACTCCAGCTACATCAGTCAGTTCCGTTCCAATTATGCCGATAATATCTGGGCGATGTTTGCTAAGGACCGTATTGAGTGCTTCCTCCAAATTACGATTCGCGTCAAAAATAACATCCATTTCTTGCAGTGCTGATGTTTGTACCGCAATCGGCTCGCGAAAATGCCGGGTTAACAGCGCTTTGGAAAAAGCAGAACAACCCTGCGAGCCGTGCACAATCGGCATCGCCCGATAACAGCCCTGCATCGCCAGCACAGCCCCCAGCGACTGGCCGATCTTAATCGGATTAACAGAAGTTGGTTTCTTCCTTTTATTAATGGTCATAAGGGTCCTCCTTATCCCATGGCGCCGGACTTGCGGCCAGCTTCCAGATCGGATTAGCAAGTGAATAAGTCAGTTCCTTAGCTAGCCTGAGCAGCCCCTCATAACCTGCATAGGCTTTATGTCTTTCCTGATTAATGTCGATGAACGGAATTTGCTCCTTCATTGCAACATACATATTCCGTCCGCCAGCAATCATAATATCAGCTTTGCGCTCCCGTACCGTCTTGATAATCCGACTGGCTCCCCCTTCAGGAATATACTCGGTATCGTCACCTACCCGATCGGCAATACGCCGTACATCATCTTCTGTGCTTTTGTTAGTGCCCACGCCAACCACCTGAACCCCTAACTCCTTCAGCGCAGATATAATGGACCAGCTTTTTACACCACCTGTATACAGCACCGCTTTCTTACCTTTCAGCAGCTTGCGGTAGGGACGCAGATCCTGTATCAGACGACTCTCCTCGCGTTCCGTCAGCCGATCTACCCGCCGCTCCATCTCGCGGTCATTCATCAGAAAGGCCATCTGCCGTAAGGAATAAGTCGTCTCCTTAGCCCCATAAAATGAACCCTCAAAGTAGGGGATGTTATATCTGGATTCCATTTCTTTAGCCAAACCAAGCAAAGCGCGGCTACAGACCACCATATTGACCTTAGCTCGATGTGCCCATGTGATTTCTTTGTATCTGGCATCTCCTGTAATACGAGACATAAGCGTAATTCCTGCGCTATTCATCAACTTCTCGATATCCCACATCTCACCGGCAATATTATATTCACCAATCAAATTCACACCCAGCGGAATCTCCCGCTCAGGTTCACCTGTACCGATAACGTACTGAAGTAATGCCTCGCCTGCCAAGCGATTTCCAAGGTTCTTGCTGCCAACGAATCCGGGACTATTCACCGGAATAACCGGAATGGCTAACCGTTCAGCCGCTTCCTTACATACCGCGTCCATATCCTCACCGATCAATGCCGTTACACAGGTCGCATATACAAATATTGCCGGAGGCGCAAAGCGCTCGGCAATATAGTTGATGCTATCACGTAATTTCTTCTCACCGCCAAAAATAATATCGGTATCGTTCAAATCTGTAGCGAAGCCATATTGAGAAAGTGAGGGACCGCTCGTAAGAGTCCCTCTGCTCTCCCAACTGTTACCGGCGCAGGCAATAGGTCCATGGACAAGATGTGCGGCATCCATTATAGGCAGTAATGTGATTTGTGCTCCGTCGAAGGAGCAGCCTCCGGCTGCCTCTCCAGGTTTGGGCCGTGGACATGGCTTGGACTTGGGAGTTACGCTCCCGCATTCTTGCGCATCAATCTCATCTTTTCGAATCGGCTCCATCGGCACTTCATCTCCTTCGCTAGGGTGGATGATTCCTTCATAGCATATTACAAGAATCCCGGCCTACCGTTGTCCCCGGATTTAGTGAATATCCGTTGCCGGAAACCGGGGGACTAGGAGACGCCGGGTTGCTTACGATTTATTGCATTTATTCGGATTAACGCACCAGTTCGAAGTTAAAACCTGAATTATTATCATCCAGCTGTTGCAGTACGGTATTCACAATTAAACTCAACAGATTCAAAGTTCCTTGATAGCCGATAATAGGATACCGATGCATATGATGACGGTCAAAGATTGGGAAGCCTACCCGGATCAGGGGTACATCAGCGTCCTTAGCAGCAAATTTCAAATGAGAACTGCCAATAGCCAAGTCAACCGGATCAGTGAGCAGCAGTGAACGCATATGCCACAAGTCTTTGCCGATATGAACAGTTGCTTCCGAACCGTAAGGACTGGATGCCAGCAGAGCTTCGGCTTCTATCTTGAATTTCTGATCATTGAAATCAACTTCGCCATTGGAGCATACGATATGCACCGGCTCCATCCCGATTTCCAGACAGAACCCAATCAGGCCGATCAGAAGATCCGGATCACCTACAAGCGCAACTCTTTTACCATGAAGGTAAGGATGGCTATCCATGAGTGCATCCACTACCCGACCACGTTCTTCAGTGAGTGATGCCGGAATAGGAAGACCTGTCATTTCACTAATGGTTTCCAGCAGCTTATCTGTACCTTTGATGCCGAGCGGCGTGGATAGTGCAGAGATTTCCTGCTTCCAGGTTCCGCTAATATATTCCTGCGTCTTTTTCAATGTGTACTTTTGCAGCGATAGTGTACCCAGTGCATTGGCTGCCAGTGGTACATCATCAAGCTTGGTACCCCCATAGTAGTACTCGTATTCTCCCGTTGCCGGCGAGTCGTAATTGCCGCTATGATCGCCGAGAATGGTATATTCCGTATCAAAAGCATTCAATATTTTGCGCATTTCAGCAAAGTTTCCGGTGTAAGGCTCGAATCCAAGCATCACATTCAGCTTTTCTCCCGTTCCTTCGCCGCTTCCTGGAGTTCCTTGGATACCAGAGCGAGTGTACAGGTAGCTCAGAATTCCTTTGAGCATGGCATCATAACCCGTAATATGCGAACCGACAAAGCTTGGCGTATTGCAGAAAGCCACTGGGAAATCTTCAGCAATAGCTCCTTTAATACGGGCGTTGCCGATAAAAGAGTTAAGGTCATCACCGATAACCTCGGCCATACAGGTAGTACATACAGCAACCATTTCCGGTTTGTAGAGCGCAATACTATTCTCAAGACCATCAATCATATTGGTCATTCCGCCGAAGACAGCGGCATCCTCGGTCATCGATGAGGAGACGGAAGGCGTTGGTTCTTTAAAATGGCGGCTTAGATGGCTGCGGAAGTAGGCATTGCAGCCCTGTGAACCGTGAACGAACGGCAGTGTTTTTTCGAATCCGAGTGCTGCCATAACCGATCCAAGCGGCTGGCATGCTTTGTGGGGATTAATAACTACTGATTTACGGTTGAAATTCTTTTCCATATACTCAGCAGATTTGGAGTAGGCGAGCGCTTCAGCAGTTTCCTGCTCACTGCAAGGCGCTTCAAACTGCTTTTTGTTCTCCCGCTGCTGCACGTAGCGTTCTTCCTTAAACAGATTGTTATTGTCTTTAATGTCCAGGTTGTCCTTACTCATATGCTCGCCCCCTCTGGTTGGATTTTTTCCTTCTTATTCACTAAATTCCACACGGGGCTGTTTACCGTCATATCCATGTCCTTGGCAAAAACCTTGAAGCCATCGAATCCATGATACGGACCGCTGTAATCCCATGAATGCATCTGACGGAAAGGAACACCCATCTTATGGTATACATATTTTTCTTTTACGCCCGAGCCTACCAAATCAACACCCAGTCTCTGCGTGAGCTCTTCCAGCTCATAAGCAGTCGGGTCATCCATGACGATCGTTCCTTCATTCAACATCGGAAGCATTTTTTCATAGTCATCTTTGTGAGCAAATTCATAACCGGAGGCCACGATATCCATGCCCAGATCTTCATAAGCCCCGATAGTGTGGCGGGAACGCAATCCACCAATCATCAGCATTACTTTTTTATTTTCCAGACGAGGTTTGAATTTATTGATAATGGCATCCATTACCGGCTTGTGTTTGGCAATCATTTTCTCGCAGTTCTCCTGGATCGTTTCGTCGAACAGAGCCGCGATTGCCCGGAGACTTTCATAGGTCTTGGTGGGTCCAAAAAAGTTATATTCAATCCATGGAATACCGTACGCTTTCTCCATATGATCAACCATGTAGTTCATGGAACGATGACAGTGAATCAGGTTCAATTTCGCTTTATGGGCAACTTCCAGTTCATTGAGCGAACCATCGCCGGACCACTGGGCAATAATGCGCAGGCCCATTTCTTCCAACAGGATACGGGAAGCCCAAGCATCGCCGCCGATATTGTAATCGCCGATGATATTAACATCGTACGGACCCGTTTCAGCCAGTTCGGCACGGCCCATTACGAAATCGCGAATCGCATCATTAGCGATATGGTGACCGAGCGATTGGCTGACACCGCGGAAACCTTCGCAGCGTACTGGAACGATTGGCATATCAAGCTCTTTGGACATTTTCTTGGACACGGCTTCAATATCGTCACCGATCAGTCCTACAGGACATTCGGATTGAACGGATATCCCTTTAGCAAGTGGGAACATTTCCGTAATCTCACGCATAATCACTTCAAGCTTCTTATCTCCGCCGAAGACGATATCCGTCTCCTGAAAATCACTTGTGACCTGCATAGCCGTAAAGTTGTCGATACCGAGCGTACCGTTCGCAAAGTTACGACGTGTGCCCCAGCTATATTGTCCGCAGCCGACTGGGCCGTGACTGATATGAACCATATCCTTGATCGGTCCCCAAACCACACCTTTAGATCCTGCATACGCACATCCGCGTGGCGTCATAACGCCGGGACGCGATTTAATATTTGATTTTACGGCGCATGTACCACAATCTATGGCTTCCTGAGTACTCACCTGAAAATGTTTTTGGCGATCTTTCCGTGCCTTCACGGGATAAGCTTCTAATATTTCTTCAACTAACTCTTTATTCGCCTCAATATCCAGTCCCATTTGTTAACCCTCCTTTTCATGGTGCAGAGCGTTAAACCGCCTGCGTGGCAATTGCGTCACTTCAAAGTTCATCCGGTGAATCGACCGTCTCTCCACTCTCGTTCACCGGACGACTTATTCGGCATGTATCTTATTGACCAGCAGCTTGCAACTTCTTGATTGCAGCTTCTTCGTCTTCAATAATACCGAATTCCATGAGCAGTTCTTCCAGCTCTTCCATCGTAATAGGAGTAGGGATAGTCATCATTTTATTGTTCAGGATTTTCTCGGCTAGAATTTCGTATTCCTTTGCTTGTTGATGCTCAGGGTTATATTGGGCCACTGTCATTCTGCGAAGTTCCGCATGTTGAACAACATTATCACGAGGTACAAAGTGAATCATTTGCGTGTTCAAACGACGTGCAAGCTCAATGATCAGTTCGTCTTCACGGTCAGTATTACGGCTGTTACAGATCAGACCGCCCAGTCTAACACCACCAGTAGTTGCATATTTCAAGATACCGCGAGCGATATTATTTGCAGCATACATAGCCATCATTTCACCGGAACATACGATGTAAATCTCCTGTGCTTTACCTTCGCGAATTGGCATTGCGAAACCGCCGCATACTACGTCGCCCAGTACGTCATAAGATACAAAATCAAGTCCTTCATAAGCACCTTGTTGTTCCAAAAAGTTAATGGCTGTAATAATACCGCGGCCTGCACAGCCAACACCTGGTTCTGGTCCGCCACATTCTACATTTAGAATATCGCCGTAACCCGTTTGTAGTACATCTTCAAGTTCCAGATCCTCAACGGTTCCCATTTCTGCGGCCAGCTGAAGCACCGAGTTCTGAGCTTTAGTGTTCAAGATCAATCGTGTGGAGTCTGCCTTAGGGTCACAACCTACGATCATAATTTTTTGATTGAATTTTGTAGCCAATTGAGCTAAAGTGTTCTGGGAAGTTGTGGATTTACCGATACCGCCTTTACCGTAGAAAGCTATTTGTCTCATTGTTATCATCCCTTCGAAATGTTTATATTTTCAAAATAAGAGCTGTACTTCACACTTTCGAGAATGGCTTCCTGTACATCACCTTTGCGAACTAGAGGCAATACTCCGACTTTATTCAAGCTGGCGCGCGGGGCGTCACCAATACCGGAGCAGAGAAGAATGCGGCAATCTTTTAATATAGAAACAATCTCCTGCAACGTTGCATCCTTGTCACCATTACAATCAGCTGTGCCGTGGCAGTAAGCCTGTATCTTGCGGACACCGAGCAGCTTTACTTCCGCTCCATCGGTATCGTAAATCATGAACTCTGTGGCGTGGCCAAAATGCTGATTGACCTTGTCTCCGCCTCTTGTAGCAACAGCGACTCTGATCGTTTGCGCTCCTGCTTCTATGGAGCCCAGTCTTGCCTGCTTCGCTGTTACACGTTGGCGAATCTTGGTATCCAGATCAACTTGGAACAATTCTCTAGCTTCATGATTAATGACTGGATCTGCTTCCATCGTATCGAGACCGAAGTCCTGATTGCGATCCTGACCTAACAGCCCGATAGCATCGGCCCGACATTGTCGGCAGTGGCGCATGACCTTCATTCCATCACGGCCGAGCAGTTCTTGCAGGTTGTTCAGTTCCTTTGGACGCGGCGCTTTGCGACCGTCCTTCTCATACTGGCTGCCTGGAGCGATAATTAACGGTGTAACATTGTGCAGTGTGGCCCCGAGCTCTTTTACTCTTTTGGACACTGCGGGAAGATGATGATCATTGACCCCTGGAATCATAATGGAATTGACTTTGACAAGAATACCCTGCTTGGCTAACAATTCAAGACCCAAAAGCTGGCGGCTAATTAATAGCTCGGCTGCTTCCCTGCCTTCGTACCGCACACCCTCATCAACTACCCAAGGATAAATCTCACGGCCGACATCAGGGTCGATAGCGTTGATTGTGATCGTCACATGGCGGATACCCAATCTCACGATTTCATCCACATGGCGGTAAACCGTTAAGCCATTAGTGCTTAAGCATAAGGCTACATCGGGCACATGCTGCTTCACACGTTCAAACGTATCAAATGTTCTTTCCGGATCAGCCAGCGGATCACCAGGGCCAGCAACACCAACCACGGACAACTGCATCAATTGAGCTGCTACCCCTTTAACCTTGCGCTCCGCTTGTTCCGGAGTAAGTACCTCACTGACCACACCCGGCCTACTTTCATTCACACAGTCGAATTTGCGGTTACAGTAATTGCACTGGATGTTACAGGCGGGAGCAACCGGGATGTGCATCCTGGCAAAAAACCGATGTGCTTCCTCGCTGTAGCAAGGGTGGCGGCTAAGCTCCTCCTCTGCTTCATTAGACATACACGACGACGGCGACGGCTTCATTTTCCCACCTCCTAAAAGTTTTACGGAGCATTTACTTCTTGATTGCGGTTCGCAGTAAAACTCTTTTGTAAGATTGTAATTATTCGTATGTCATGTTTTCTTACAACAACCTTGCTCAACTCGCTTTTATAGCTTCATCATATTTTCAAATAGGGGTACCGTCAATTAGCTTCACGCTTAAAAAGCCCTATTTTACCTTGTGTTTGCAGTTTCGTCATATGAGATGTCACCTTATCTAACTCGCACTTATCATGTTTCCGTTTCCATTCCATGTGTTTTTCTAATGATATTTATTCTCATAGGTGTTGACAACGATTCTCAAGTCGTATATGATAGTTTTAAATCAATTACGTATCTAATAAAATTTAATATACATCCCGTAAAGGGGAGTAGCTGTTAAATAAAGCCGTCAATACGGGAGTATGAGGATATTCCCCGGTTTTATTGGCAATTAGTTATTGTTAGCGAGACCTTTACCAATCAGGTTACCTTTATTCCAAAGGTTAATCTGTTTGGTAAAGGTCTTTTTTATATAGTTTTGATAAATAATGGTATAAAAAGTTTCATTTTTGAAAATATTTACATTTGAAAGGGAGGAATTAATAATGGATTTGGGATTGTTTTTAGAATACGGATGGGTCTTGCTCGTTCTCGTAGCACTTGAGGGGTTGCTCGCCGCAGATAACGCACTGGTCTTGGCAATTATGGTTAAGCACCTTCCTGATGAGGAAAGAAAGAAAGCTCTCTTTTACGGATTGGCCGGGGCATTTGTGTTCCGTTTCGGTTCACTCTTCATTATCTCTTATCTGGTCGATATTTGGCAGGTACAAGCTATCGGTGCCCTTTATCTGTTATTTATCGCCTTGAACCATATCTTCCGAAAGCTGATATTCAGGAAGACAGTTACGGAAGAAGCCAATGAGAGTGGTACACAGGCCGTCGTCAAAAAGAAATCCAGCTTCTGGTTCACAGTATTAAAGGTTGAGGTTGCTGACATCGCCTTTGCTGTCGATTCCATTCTGGCAGCTGTTGCGCTGGCCGTTGCGCTTCCGGCAAGTGGACTTCCTAATATCGGTGGCCTTGACGGTGGACAGTTCCTTGTTATCTTTGCGGGTGGATTTATCGGATTGGTTATTATGCGGTTCGCCGCTTCCTTTTTCGTCAAGTTGCTTCATTCCCGTCCAGGTCTTGAACTGGCAGCCTTCTTTATCGTCGGTTGGGTCGGCATTAAGCTAACCGTTATTACTCTAGCTCACCCTTCACTGGGCGTTCTATCCGAATCATTCGCACATAGCACTTGGTGGAAACTCACTTTCTATGTCGTACTCGTTCTAATTGCAACGCTTGGCTGGTTCCTGAGCAGCACAGTGGTTGAAGAGCATGTCGACGAGAATCCAATTAAAGAAGTGGATGAACAACTAGGTAAGTAAAGCATCCTGTATTTTGTATTACAATAGAAACCGCCCTCTGACTTAAAATCAGAGGGCGGTTTCTTCATTCATATGAGCCGGGCTATCTTCTCAATTTCAACTGCAGAAGCAGCCAGTTCCTGCATGGAGGCGGATATTTCTTCAGTAGATGCGGCCTGTCGCTCGCTTTGCGACAAGCATTCAAATAGTGTCTCATCAATGCGATTGATGTTATTCTTAATTGTAAGCAAGATACTCGCGATCTCCTTAGCGGATTCCGCACTGGAGACTGCCATTTTGCGAATCTCCTGTGCCACAACACCAAATCCCCGACCATGCTCGGCGGCATGTGCAGCTTCGATGGCGGCATTGAGTCCCAGCAAATTGGAGTTATCCGCTACTTTTTTTATAAAATCCAAAATTTCATCCGTCTTACGCAATTCTTGAACAACATTTTGGCCCAAGAGCTTGAGGTCGCTTATCGTATTGGCTAAGTCAGAAGCAGTAACCGCTATTTCTTCAGAGGTTGCATTGATCTCTTCCGAGGTTCTCGCCAGAGAATTGGCCGCGAAACTTAAGGTTTCCTGATTCTTCAGGCTAATTCCTATGGTAAAGACACCAATAACCGCTCCAGCATCGTCTCTTATAGGCAAGGATGAAGATTTAAAGGGCAGGCCATAAATTTCTTTCGGAATATTTGCGCTGACATTTTCCCCACTGTCCAGTGCCTGCCTGATTCCGCCACTACTTGGAATGGGCATCCCGATTTGAATCTTTATATCTAATTCATTACCCGGCAGATAATAGATAAAGGTTTCCGTATTGGCTAATGCGAACATGACATCAATCGGAAACAGCTTCTGCACTAAAGGTAGAGAGATTCCCAAGGAATCCAATAATCGCTCAACCTCATTCTCATATTGTTTATTCAATTTTTTAACCGCTCCCCGTAAAGATTTACGCCAATTATAGCATAAGGGAAAATAAGCCCGTACCCTTATTTGTCCTTGCCATACGGATCGAGGGAAGCTTAGTAATTAAGTTTAAAAAAGCCTGCTTACCCGCCATAAAGACGGGAAGCAGGCCTCTCCAACTAGGCAGATTAATTATTGCCCGATGGTCTGATCGGTCTTACCTTGCAGCTCCACCAGCTTCATGATGACAGACGCGGCCAGCGCTTTTGTTACACTTTGCTGCGGATTAAATTTACCATTGTCAGCCTGCAGCAACCCAAGTTTCACAACAACGGCTACTGCTCCCTTATTTATTATGGATGAGCTATCACTGAATTGGCTCACTGCTGTATCTTTATCCAGGAATGCCGAAATTTTATTGTATTTCAAGAAAGAAGTCAGCTGGACAGCAAGTTGTTCCCGGGTAAGTTTGCTCTCTGTCTGCAACACAATATCTTTGCTGATCCAACCGTGCTCTGCAGCAAAGTAGACTGCATCGAAATACGGATTCTCCAGATTTACTCCAGCCACTGCTTTGCGATCACTGCCATTATAGTAGGTAGCATAAGTCGGTGTGGAGGCCTTAGCAATTAGGGTAAGCCAATCACCTACGGTTATTTCCTGTTCTGGATTCACTTTGCCGTCGGCCTCAGGAGTAAGCACGTTATATTTCACAAGCTCTGACAGTTCTTTTTCTGCCCAATGCCCTTTCAAGTCGGTCGTGGTGATTGGAGTCCCCTGAAGTGCATTGGTAGGATAGCACGATACCCATTTCCCTGTGACTGCGTCCAGTACCTCTAAAGACTTCCCGGAATCCGTTGGAACGGGTGTATAGGTAAGCTTAACTGACGGTGTCACATACGTATTATTCACAGTAAATCCGCCTATTTGAGTATATTGCAGCTGCGGTTTATATTGATTTTGATAAATCGCAAGCGCTTCCTGCTTCGTTATTGTTGCATCCGCAGGTACTTGGGCTATCTTCTCAAGACCTGTATTTCGGTAGGTGCTGTAGTCTTGCAGTCTGCCATAAAGATCCACAGTAATATTAACATTGCCATCACTTACCGGGATTCCTTTGTAGTAACGGATAAATTGGTACCGGTAACCTGTTCCGCCCGGCACCACGTTCCAATCTCCCCCATACTGGACAAGCTTCAGCTCACTACTTGCCTTGGCATATAGAAGATTAACGAGCTCTAAGCTCTTTAGCTTGGCTTCCGCCTGGGTAATCTTCTTGCCTCCAGTAGGAGCAGGCTGAGGTTTGGTTACCTCTGGATAGTTCAATTGTTCAGCCTGGAACGATAATATTTGACCTGTGAGCGCATCGACCTCTGCTGTAGATTGTGCGGTCCCCCCATAGAAATGGTCGCCTTCTGACCAAGTCAATCTCCAGATCTTTCTGCCGGGCGTCTGGTAATCATCACTTAGCGATTTGGAGAGCAGCTTTCGTCCAGCAGGAATAAAGGCGACCTGCTCCACCAACTTAGCCGCTTCCTCTGCGGAAAGTTCTGTACTGGCACTTCTTAACTGAAGAAACTTCTTACTCTGCGGCACATCGGCATAGGTCATTGGTAAAGTAGAGTCGTTCCCTTCACTATTCATTCTTTTTCCAGTGATCGCATCTACAGAATATAGTGCTTGCTCCACTGGACGCCAGCCTATAATCCAGTTGTTCCTCGTTCCATTCTTGTAAATCGGAATGTAATAAAGCCCTACCTCAAAGCTGTCTGCGAACTTCTTCTCCGCTTCTGCCTGTGTCATAGTCGGCTTAGCTGCCGGGTAATCAAACCCATTTGCCACCTTGTAGAATTGCAGTACATTACCACTGCCATCTATAGTAACCTGCAGACCCTCCGCTGCTGAAGGGATACCATTCTTAAGTAACTTGTAAATAAAATTATATTGAACCGGCCCAAATAGTGCAGCATTATTTATATTATAAAGACTATTCTCATCCAACTGCAGTTCGCTGCTCTTAATGGATGGGACGGCTTTGACAATAAAGGCTTCTACCTTCTTCAATGCCTGCGCCTGTGATATTTCAGGCGGATAATAGGACACATTCTCCTGCAGAGGGATGGAGATATAGGTATTAATTAGATCTCCGTTGTTTGCATCCACAGTACTGCTGAATCCATATGTCGAATTGCCAACCCGGTATTGCCACTGAATGGTCCAGGCCATTTGATTCGGAAAAGGGGGATAGCTGGTGCTAGAGCCTAGCTCTACACTGGAAGCAGTCGCCTCCTTTAGCGCGGGAAAGAGCTCCTTCACTTTAGCAATCGCTTCTTCTTTCGTAATTTTCACCTTTGCTGGATCTGCCTTAACTGTTGTAGCAGCGGTTTGCTCACTACTTGTTGTTAAGGATACGAAAGTGGCAGCTGATGAAGCGGTACTTGAGCTAGCCCCGGCCAACCCAGCTGGTAAAAGCAGGGCAAGTGCCACAGTGGTAATAAGTGCTGTTCTGGTAGTCTGATGAATATCATGAGTGCTGTTGCTCTTCAAAAGATTTCATCCTCTCTAATCTGATATCCTTCTAATTATAAAGATAATTTCATTATTTTTCCATAATTAATGCACGACAGGAAATTCTCTAAGCCAACAAAAAAAGCCCACTTCCGTCCTAAAAAAGGACGAAAGAAGGCTTAATAAGTTGAACTAGAAAACTTAACAAAAGGTAAAAGTAACGGAGGGGGATTTGGGAACTGCAGGAGCGATAGCGACCGCCCATAAGCTTTCCTACGGAAAGCTCGCATCGTAAGCATTAGCTGTCTCTGGATTTCATCCACTAAAGCGGAATAAATCAAGAAATCAGGAGACAACAGCGGCCGGAAGTCCAAACATTCACCGCAGTTACGATTAAAGCCGATTCAGCAAAATCTTAAGTTCTACTTATATAAATTTATTAGTACTCTATCTTTCTCCTCATTTAGGGAAATACACGCTGAAGTCCGAACCCTTACCCAGAATACTCTGAACCGCAACCTTGCCTCCATGCGCTTCCACAATTGCCTTTACGATAGCCAAACCAATTCCCGCTCCACCAGTCTTCCGGTTGCGCGACTTCTCACCGCGGTAAAAGCGCTCGTAAATAAACGGCAATTCCTCAGGAGAGATCCCAAGCCCTGTATCTGTAATGGTCACCTTGATCTCAGAAGGTTCTTCGGTGATCCACACCTCAATCCGGCCTTCCTTGGTATATTTGTAGGCATTATTCAGCAGATTCACAAACACCTGCACTAGACGTTCGTAATCCCCTGTCATAAATACCTCAGCATCCTCATGTACCGTCAATGAAAGGCTCTGCTTTTCTAGCTGTGCTGCTATGGAATTCACAGAATCATGGATCACATGATTGAGGATAAGACTCTCCTGTCGCAACTGTATCATCGGATTCTCGGCTGCACTCAATTTCTCCAGATCACTAATGAGCTGCACCAGCCGGATCACTTGATCATGGCAAACCTGCAGCTTGTCGGGTGTTGCTTCCCACACTCCATCCTGAAAGGCTTCGATATGACTCTGAATGGTAGTCAATGGAGTGCGCAGTTCATGGGCTACATCTGCCGTCAGATTCTTCCGCAATCTCTTCTGCTGCTGTAAGGTATCGGCAAGGAAGTTAAGCGCCCGGCCCACTTCTTCCACTTCTGTTTCTCTTTCCGTAAGCGTAATTCTTTGTGATAAATCGCCTTCCCGCATTCGCACTGCAATCTCCTTGATCTGAATAAGCGGACGGCTGATGCCGCGGGCAATAAATCTGCTGTACAGATACGCCCCAGCAAGCACCAGAATAAGTGCCCCCCAAGAATACCAGTTGAACATTTGCAGGAAACTCTGGTTTTGCATTTGCATGGCCCCGCCATTGCCGCGCATTTCTAAGGTTCCGATTCTTAACCCATCCTTTATTACGGGATAGGTGGCAACAGTCCCTGTCGCTGTCGAAGGCATAGACATGCCCATCATTCCCCCATTCCACACCAGCTTGCCATCCACATCATAGATGCTGATATCATAATTGCGCTGCATAGCTTGATGGGAAACTCCCATAAGTGTGTTCATTGCCCATGGATTCGCCGGGTTGTAGGACACCTGCAGGTCTTCCAGCAGATAACCAGCTTCTGTCCTCTGCTGGTTATCGATGTATTTGCCGAACGAGATATTCATCACTAGGTTCACTAGAAGCATGACAACCAGCAGCGAGCATAAGGCTACACTCATATGAGATAGAAGCAGTTTTTGGCGAAGTCCACCTCTAAACATCTTCGTTCACCTGAAATTTATAGCCAATACCAAACACTGTCGCAATAAATACAGGTCGCTTGGGGTCATCTCCTATCTTCTGCCTAACATTCTTGATGTGTACATCAATCGTCCGCTCATACCCTTCAAAGGTATCGCCTTGAATCAGATTAACTAATTCGAGACGGCTGAAAGCCCGTTTGGGATGCCGTGACAGAATCTCCAGCAGCTTAAATTCGATGGGTGTCAAAGAAACCGCTTCTCCATCCACCCAAATCTCATGCAGCTCCGGATCGATGCTCAAGCGTCCACCTCCGAAGACCACTGTATTCTCGCCTCTCCGCTCCGTCTGCAGTTGTGCTCTTCGCAACAGACTGATTACCCGGACAAGCAGCTCGCGTGGACTAAAGGGCTTCGTAATATAATCATCCGCTCCCATCAGCAGACCCTTCACCATATCGTCCTCACTGCTCTTGGCAGTTAGCATAAGAATGGGAATGTTGGATTTCTTGCGAATGGTGCGGCAAACCTCTTCACCAGAAATATCCGGCAGCATTAAATCAAGCACCACCAGATCGGGCCGGAGATTCTCAAAGAGCTGCAGCGCCCCTTTTCCCGAATCAGCTTCATACACAATATAGTTGCTTTTCTCCAGATAAGCCTTGATGACCTGAAGAATATCATTTTCATCATCCACAATTAGAATGGTCGCCGTATTCACACTCATCATCCCCCAACTATAAAAAAAGACCTCAGCACTAGCTCAGAGGTCTATCGTATCAGGCTTCCCTTAAAAATTCATCATATTACTGCGATTGTTTGAGCTATTCATCATACTTCCCATACCTGTTCCATTATTCTTCTGACAGTTATCCGCCATATCCTTGATCTGGGCAACAGTCAAATCGGGATGCATCTGCTTCGCAAAAGGCAGCATCTGTTCAAAGAAGCTTTCACCTTTATCTGTACCTGCCGCCGCATACACACTAGTGCCAATACCCATTAACAGTACCAACGCCGCAATACCTAACCCTAGTTTTTTCATGGTCGTTCCTCCTTCTTATGGATACAGCATAACTCAAAGATGTGAAGAACTAATGGGCAAGATGTGAAGAAGTTATAAAGGAACTATTTGAACTCCATCCATGAATCTGATAAATTTGAGCAGCAAGGAGATGATTAGCATGCATAGCATGGAACTTCAGCCGCTCATTCGCGGCCTCACTGACCTGGAAATAAGCAGCTGTCTGATCACCCAGAAGGGTACAGCAGTGCTGGAATATTACGATGAACCTCAAACAGCCGCAGAACTCAGCAAAATAAATTCATGCACCAAAAGTGTACTCGCAGCACTGATCAGCATAGCCATAGATCAACATATTGTACCGCCTCCCCATACGCCCATTATTGAGTTCTTCTCCCAACTGGGACAAGATAGTGACATCCGGAAGCGTCAGATCACCCTTGCCCATTTGCTGACGATGTCCTCAGGCTTTAACTGGACCGAATTCGGCGGGCAAAATTCTTTCCCTACCATGACCAAGACGGCGGACTGGGTACAATTTGTCCTGTCCCAGCCGCTCGCCGATTTACCAGGGACACGAATGGTCTACAACTCCGGCAACTCCCAGCTATTATCGGCTATTCTAAGACAAGCCACGGGACAATCGGTAGCCGAATTTGCGGAAGAACAGATGTTCCAGCCGCTTGGCATCACGGACTACCGCTGGGATACCGATCCGCAAGGTATTCATACCGGCGGCTTCGGACTGTATCTCAAACCGCAGGATATGAGCACATTTGGTCAGCTTTATTTACAGCAGGGACGCTGGAAAGGAGATCAGCTCATTTCTTCTGCAACTGTACAGCATTCCACTTCTCCGCTTATTGAAGTAAATCCACCGCATACGGGGTTTTACGGCTGGCACTGGTGGATTTCTTCCTTTTCCAATGGGATAGAGCACCAAGACGAGGTTGTTTATCATTATGCACGCGGCTTCGGGGGGCAATTTATCATCGTTGTGCCGTCCTATGAGCTCGTCTGCGTCATCACCAAAAATAAACATCGTAAGAACAGTGCACCTGTTGACGTATTCCGTCAGTACATTGTGCCTTATCTTCTACAGCAGGGGTAAGATATTAGATGAGTAAATATTGGAGTAAAACCGCTGTCTGCGGATTACTGTAGGAACAGAGAATGAAATGCAGAAGCTGATCGAGGCCATGGAGGTTATAACGAACGACGGTTAGTCAAACCAATCACAAGGAATTCCAAGCGATATTAGAGTCACTCTCTAAACTTTCCTGTATAAAACACAACAATATTTGTTCTATCTACTCCTCAGTCAGTAAATGCTGTATCAAATCCAACTTTAGCCAACTGTAGAGTCTCTTTTGAAATGGAATCTTGTATTTCCTCCAATAATTCAACTTTAATAGTCTTTTTTCGATAGTAATGTTGTAAAAAGTACAGGATTTAGCCAAGCCTGCTATTCACAGCAAATATGTACATCCAATTCATCCGAATGAGCCCTCTGACGACAGTCTACTTGATATGCAAAAAGCCTACCTTCATCCAATAAGGACAAGGGTAGACTCTTTTTGTGCAGCGGCTAATACTAATTCCGCCACTTCATGAACTTATAATCGAGCACATCCACCAGCAGAAACAATACAAAACCCACAAGACTGAACAGCATAATCCCCGCGTACATCTCCGGGTAATCGAGCCTTAACCAGGCATCCATAATGAAAAAGCCCATGCCGTGCTCTGTTCCATAAATCTCCGTGAAGAAAAGAACAGAAATCGCTGTTCCAAGTGAAATCCGGATCGTGCTGAGAATCACGGACAACGCGCCGGGCAGCATTACATTCCAGAATTTCTGGGCGGTGCTGGCCCCAATACTGGTTAAGACATCATAAGTGCTGTCGGGAATCGCCTTGACTCCATCTCTGACGGATATGATGACTTGAAAGAGCAGGATCAACATAATCATCAGAATTTTGGAAACCTCGCCAAGTCCGAAGAATAACATCACCACTGGCAGCAAAGCAATCTTGGGCACAGGATACGTCAGATAAACTACCGGGTCCAAGAGCTTATTCCAAACCTGGGAACGTCCCATAAGCAGGCCAATGAGCAGACCCACAATTAACGCGATAATCACCCCGGCAAAAATACGAAACAGACTGTAGCTGATATTAAGCCAAAGATCCTTCGCTTCCAAATGAGCCATTGCATTATAAACAGCCAAGGGACTAGGCAGAATGGGATGATTCATCAGCAAATAGGCGATATACCAGACCACATTCATACACAGAAACACCAATAATAGTCTTGCTAGATGATGGAACCGCCGTATGTTTACCATTTCTCCTGCATTACCTTTCTGATTGCCTTAGTCTGCTCAAAGAATTCATCGCTGTCCCGTTTATGCTCATGCTTCATTTGAAAGACGGAATGATTATCGACAATCTCCGGCATTTCTTCCTTGTTGGAAGGCATGATGATTACTTTTTGACCGAGCAGAATCGCTTCTTCCACATCATGGGTTACAAATAACGTCGTAGCCGGGTTCGCCAGCCAATTATCCAAAAAGAGCTCCTGAAGAGTTTCCCGCGTGATCGCATCGAGTGCGGAGAAAGGTTCGTCCAGCAATAAAATCGTCGGCAGGATAGCAAAAGCACGGGCAATTGCCACTCTCTGCTGCTGCCCCCCACTGAGCGAGAGTGGATAACGTCCCGCTAATTCAGCGATTCCCATAGAGGTAAGCCAATGCTTAATCTGCACTTCCTGCTCCTGTTTATGCAGCCCTTCAGGATGGCTGATCTTCATCGCGATCCCGATGTTGGCTTGAACCGTTTTCCAAGGCAACAATCCGTAATTCTGCGGAACGAGACCGATCAGCGTTTCTTTGGCATGCACGGATTTTCCGTTAAACAGCAGTTCTCCCGTATAGCTAGGCAGCAGGCCGGCAATAGCTCGCAATAACGTAGACTTTCCGCTGCCGGACGGTCCGATAATCGTATAAATCCCATGTTCCGGCAACGTCAATTCAACATGCCCTAATGCCAATTGACCGCCCTTGTACTCCACTTTAAGATCCTTGATGCTCAGTCCGCTATTTCTTGAATTGGACATCAGAGATCACATCTTCAGCCGCTATATTTTTAGTAAGGAGTCCCACTTCTCGCGCCCAGACAAAAGCGGCTTCCACTTGTTTCACATCCACTTGATTAGCTGGCAGGTAATCAGGCACTTTAATATCAGCTTTTAATGTATCGGGATAACCCACTTCTTTGATAATCAGATCGATATATTCCGCTTGGTCATGGGATTTCATATAAGCAACCGCTTCATCATAGGCTGCATACATAGCTTGAATAGCCGGTCCTTTGGCATCAATCGCACTCTGCGGGAAAGCAAGCACAAACGGATTCACGCCAGCCGCTAGAGTGGAGCTCAATACACGCAGGCCCGCAGCTTTACCCATAGTCACAAAAGGCTCGGGCAAAATAGCTGCATCGGCCTTGTTATTCTTGAGCAGCTCCAGCCGAGTCGGGATTTGTGGTACCTCTGTTACCAACACATCATCTTCCGTCAGGCCAGCCTGCTTCAGGATCATGGCTACCGTATATTGTGTAGACGTATTTTTGGACAAAATCACGGACTTTCCTTTAAGATCCTTCACTTCCTTGATCTCATCATTGCCAGTCAGCAAATCGAATTCACCAAAAGTTGTGCTCGTAATCTTCACATCAAGCCCGGCCTCATTATAAATGGCTATTGCGACCAAATCGGCGCTGAGCCCGTCCACCTTACCCGCTTGAAATGCCACATCGCGATCTTTAGCGCTCTTAAACGTCTGAATCGCAAGATTCACACCGTGTTCCTTATCAAAGCCTTGGGAATGAGCAACTATAAAAGGAATGGCATCAATCGAGGGCAATAATCCCAGTGACAACGTTGGCGTTTCTGCCGCCGGGGAGGCTGCCGCATCTCCAGTGCCTTCCGTATTTGCATTTTTAGCTGTACTGCAACCAACTGCAAGGGTACTAATGATAGCCACCAGCATAAACAGCATAAGTATTTTTTTCATTGATGTTCTCTTCATGAATCTCTCCAGCCTCCATATTCTTATCTGTAGTTAACCGCATATCTTTGCGCAAAAATTCACAAATAGACATGTGAATAGTCCTTCAAACTTGTCCGGTAAGTCTCAAGTAATGCAATTTTACACTAAACATAATATTTTGTATATTTATAAATTGAAATAGTTCGAGTCAGCTGCGTACATCATATATGATTCGCTCTTCTAACTTGGCGATGTGCGTTTTATAGTCAAAAAAGAGGCAGTAGCCTCAAGAGATGAGGTACTGCCTCGTTTCATTTAACCTGATCATTAATTTGCTTGGCTCAAAATTCAGCCCACAGCTTATTCATATCCACCTGAAATCGTCAGCTCTGTCGCAACCGTATCCCGTGAGTTCCCACCAATGTGGACGGCGATGCGGCAGGGCTCTACCGCAAAGTTCATCTCCCGGTTCCAGATTGCCAGTTCCTCTGTGCCCAGGTAGAAGTTGACGGTTTGATATTCACCCGGAAGCAGCTCAAGCTTGCAAAAGCCTTTAAGCTCGGCAAAACGCCGGGTAATGCCGGACTCACGGGCCTGAATATACAACTGGACTGTTTCAAATCCGCTTCGTTCGCCCGTATTCTTGACGCCGACCGTAACGGTAACCTTCGTTCCCTGCTCCAGCTCAGAGGCGGAAATACTGTCTTGGGACAAGGAAATATGCTCATAATTAAAAGCCGTATAGCTCAATCCGTAACCAAAAGGATACAGAGCAGCAGAAGGCATATCGACATAAACGCGCGGCCGTCCAGGGTCCTTCTGGTTATAATAGACAGGAAGCTGCGCCGCAGAACGTGGAAGGGAGACAGGCAGTTTGCCGCTCGGATTAACTTTGCCGAACAGGATTTCTCCAATTGCCTTGCCGCCTTCTGTCCCTGGATACCAGGCACACAGTACCGCGCCGCAGAGGTCATCAAGGCCGGTCAGCGCATGCGGTCGACCTTGAATAATGACGGCCACAACAGGTGTGCCTGTTGCCGCAATTGCTTCAACTAGTTGTAGCTGAATACCTCCAAGCGAAAGGTCTGCGAGATCAACGCCTTCGCCGCAATCCATTTCAGATGGGTTCCCTTCCGAGACGATTGCCGCGCCATTGCTGTCAAACTCCCCGCCAAACTGGCGTGCACTGCTGCCGCCAAGCACCAGAACGGCGACATCCGCCCCTTTTGCGGCTTCAACCGCTTCCTGGATGCCTGCAGGAGACTCATCGCGGATGCCGCAGCCCAGGGCATGAACTACCGTCACGCCTTCGGGTGCTATCAAACGTATCCCCTGCAGAACCGTAGTGCCTGTCCCTTCGCGCTGGACACTCGTATAATCGCCAAGCTGGTTATACAGACGGTCCGCATTGGGGCCGATAACCGCAATCCGCCGCTGCTGTCCCGCTTCAAGTGGCAGCAAATCCCCCTCGTTCTTCAGCAGCACGACCGATTCGCGTGCCACCTGGAGGTTGATATTCCGGAAGTCTGGATGACCCACCACGTAAGTCGCCGACAGTTCCTCTACATAGGGATGCTCAAACAGGCCAAGCCGGAACTTAAGCCGCAGTACACGGCTTACCGCCCGATCGATTTCCACCTCCGAGACCTTGCCTTGCTTCACCGCTTCCTCCAAAGTCGTAAAGGATGTGTCCCATAAGCTAATATCCACACCAGCAGATAGAGCAAGCGCAGCCGCAGACTCGTAACTTCCCGTAAGCGCCAGCAGCCGATCAATCGCGCAGCCGTCAGCCATAACTATCCCGTCAAACTTCCACTCTTCCCTAAGTATGCCGGTTAACAATTCTTTATTGGCGTGACAGGGAATACCGTCAAGCTCGTTATACGCGGCCATAAAGCCGGCGACTCCAGCTTCCATACCGGCCTTGGCTCCCGGAAGATGAATTTCACGCAGCTCCCGTTGTCCAATGGCCGCAGGTCCCGCATTGCGTCCCCCTTGGGCGGCCCCTTGAGCGCATAAATGCTTGAGAACCACAGCTACCTTGTTAGGAGAAGCCAGTTCGTGTGGTTCATCACCCTGCATCCCCCGGACTGCGGCTTCCGTAAACCGGGCGGCCAAATACGGATCTTCGCTGAAGCATTCTTCGGAACGCCCCCAACGGGGATCATGCAGAATATCGAGTGCGGATACGAGCCCTACATGGGCACCCCGGCTTCTGATTTCTGCGGCTATATGGGCGTAAGCCTGTTTCATCAGCGCTGGATTCCAAGTAGAACCTACCCCCAGATTCACTGGCAGCAGCGTCCCATCCAGCGCCTGATGCCCATGCGGACATTCCTCTATCAGTAAGACGGGAACGCCCAGTCGAGTATTCTCCATGACATAACGCTGCACCTTATTCGCAGCCTTCGCGCTCCCCGCTGCTGTAATACCATTCTCATAATTCATACCGGACCAGGGATCGCTGCGGAACAAGCCGTAAAGTGCCCCCATTCCACCGCCAAAGGCGACCTCCTCTTTGAAGGAATCGCTAAGCGTAATTCCGGCATGATCCCGGACGTAGGCATTCCATCCATACATCCGCTGATTAAGCTGCCCAACCTTCTCCTGAAGCGTCATCCGGGTCAGCAAATCCTGCACTCGTTCCTCTACAGGGACGAAAGCCTGCTTGTATTTTTCCATGACGTTCCCCCCTGTTAAATGGCTGAACTTGAGCCATTTCGTTATTTCACTTGTCCGCATTCCTGGCTTGCACTGAGCCCGCGATACTCCTTCGGTGTCATACCCGTATATAACTTAAACACCGATACGAAATATTTATATTCCTTGTAGCCTACCTTGTCTGCTATTTCAAACACTTTGTCTTGGGTAGTCGCCAGCAGGTCTTTAGCGTGATCAATCCGCATCTCATTCATATATTCCGTAAAGCCTTTTCCCGTACTCTGCTTGAAAATATTACTGAAATAACTTGGTGTGATCTTCAACCAAGCCGCTACCTCAGAGGCCTTCAAATCCGCTCTGTAATGATCGGTCATATACTTCTTGGCTTTCTCAATAATCCAATAAGATTTATCGATCCCTTGCTTGTCAATCAACAACAGCAATTCCTTCATATCCTCCATCATTATCGACTCTAGCCCAGCATAGGAGTTATAGATATTCAGATCCGGTTTCACCTTATGTCCGTAATCGAGCTCGGTCATCCCACTTTTACGAAGCCGCTGCCGTAACAGCGTAAACAGCTCTTCACAGATATTCAATAACTCTGAGAGCAGAAAGCCTTTTTCCCGAAAAAAGCGGAACATCGACTCCACCAGCAGTTGCACTTCATCCGTGTTCTGTTTGAATAAATTGGACACCAAGTTCTGCACCATATCCGTAATATCAAAGTTCGGCAGTGTCCGGTTTACTCCTATTACATCTCTATACTCCGACTGCAGAATAGGGAGGCCTTCCAGTACATAATACAAGAGCAATTCATGCGCTTCAGCACAGCGGTCGGAAGTATCACTGAGGTCGGTATAGAATCGGGAAGCCCCACAGTAAAGACTGGCCCCACCTGGCAGCGAAGGAATCGACGATGCCAGCAGTTCATCCCAAACCTTGTGATCCAGCCAGACATCTGACACCACCAACGTAATCAGCAAATTCTCGTGATCAAAAACAGACACAGTGCGAAGGGAGTGAAGCTGCAAACTGCTGGAAAGTGTAGTAATCCATGCATCTTGAATCTCTTTATATTGCTCAGCTGCCATTCCGCCAAATCGTTCATGAAAGTTTTCCAGTTGGGTAGCTAAAATGCGGAATTGAGCCCCATGCAGCGAAGCAGGCACTTCTGCTCCGTAGGCAATCCCATGACGGGCCATATTGGAAAGCCACAACTCCATCTCCTGTGTGCTGCCTTCTTCCTCCTGCTTGCGTATACTATCAACAACACCCTTGACCACCGTTCCCAGTTCCTCGATATCCACCGGTTTGAGCAGATAGTCGCTGACGCCCAGCCGGATAGCCTGACGTGCATAGGTGAAATCCTCATAACCACTGATCATAATCACGCGCACTTTAGGAAATTTATGCTTTAGTTGCTCTGCTAATTGCATTCCGTCCATACCCTCCATACGAATATCCGAGAGCAATAAATCCACATCATGTTCCTCAACCTGCCGCAACGCTTCCTTCCCGTCATACGCTTCCCCAACGACTTCAACGCCATATTCAGCCCAGTCAATGGTGCAGCGAAGTCCTTCGCAGATGACAGGCTCGTCATCAACGATCAACATCCTTACGAGCTTGCCTTCCCTGGCTAAGTTACTGTTCATGCTGCTCACCACCAAGACTCTCGGCCTTTGTACATGGAAGCTTAAGGCGTACCCACGTTCCTTTAGCCGAAGTATTTATGATCTCCAACCCATAACCTTGTCCGAAAAAAATGGATAGTCTATCATTTATGTTAATCATGGCACCCTCCCTGTTTCCGCCCTTCTCTCCGCTTTGCAGCGAGGAGCGAACCTCATCTTCCCTAGCGGGGTCCATACCTTTCCCATTGTCGATGACATCTATCCAAATCTCATCTGCCGAGGTGTAGCCTCTCACTTTTATTTCATTTATCCCTTTTTTCCGATCCAGACCGTGCTTGATAAAATTCTCTACCAGCGGCTGAATCGTGGTCTTCAGTATTAATGCATCCATGATATCTGCTTCCATATAGAGAGAGTACTTCAGTTTATCTCCAAGACGGTGCTGCTGCAAAAACAAATAGGATTGAGCAAACTCCAGTTCCTTGCTCAATTTTGTCTGATAACTGCCATTGTTAACACTGGAACGGAAAAATTTGGACAGCATCTCGATCAATTGACTTGACTTAGAGGCCTTCTCCAAACGTGCCGTCCAGCGGATCATATCCAGCGTATTATATAGAAAATGGGGGTCCATCTGGTTCTGCATCAGCTTGAGCTCGGACTCGCGCTCCCTGAGTTCCAGCTTGTATTTGTGATCAATCAGCTGTTTAATCGTAAATACCATCTCATTAAATTTGCGGTTAAGCTCTGAAATCTCATCATAAGAGTCGACCGGAACCCGAGCATTGAAATCCCCATTTGCTACTCGGTTGGTTTCCTTCTTCAAGCGCAGTATTGGACGAATAATCGTATAGTGGAAGCCGAACAAGGCTGTTAATCCAAGCAGTAGAATTGCCGTTAAAATCACCACCATGATTATTTTGACGTCACGGAATTCTTCATCCACTTTAGCTTCCGGAATCATGGCGATCACTTTCCAACCTGTGTTCTCCATCCCTTTATACAGTGTTAAATACCGTTTCCCCTCCACCGGATAGGTAACAAAATTACTTTTGCTGGAAACCAGCTTACTCAAGAGAGCCGCATCCGGCTTGAAGTCTTCAGGCATGTTATGCTTCGATCCCAGGATGACCTGTCCTTCGGGTCCGACAATAAACACACTTCCTGCGTTATCCTTGAAGCTGCCTTTCTCAAGCAAGTTAATGATGCTGGCTTCATCCAGGCGGACGATCAGTCTACCCAGCGGTTTGGTGATTTCGTCATAAGAATTCAGCACCCGGAACAGGGACAAAATTCTGACTTCCCCGTTCCAATCGCTATTTAGCTCATAGCCCTCGGTCCAGTATATGCCACCCTTGCGCTCTATCGCCCGCCGCTCCAAGGTCTCTTCATTTCCGCTGAACGGTTCACCCATCTCAATGGAGTTGCCGTTATAACCGGAAATTTCAATCGCCCGGATGTAACCTTTAGACATGAGCTGAAACGTAAGGAAATCTTCGATATTGCGTTTAAGATTACTCTTTTGCACACTGTTCAACAGCGGATATGTCCGCAAAAACGCTCTCATGTCCGGATCGAGAATCAGATAGTTGGCAATGTCCTCCACCATCTTGGTCTGCTCTCCAAGCTGATTGGTCACGTTATCCAGATTACGATTGGTCGAATTTATGAACTGATCTCTTAGGATCTGATTAAATTTATATTGTACGACCACACCCACGCCAAAGGTCGGCAAAATGACAAAGATCAGAAAAATGACAAGCGCTTTTTGTTTTAGACCAAAGCTTCTAAGATGAAATCTGTAGCTTGTCTTCATGATCTCTTCTCCTTCGTCCGGCCCGCACCTTGACTTTAGCCTTTCACTGCCCCTGCCGTCATACCGCTGACCAATTGCTTCTGCAGCAGCAGATAGAAAATAATAATGGGAATCAAGGCGATGGTAAGAGCCGCCATTTGCAGAGTGAGACTCGCTGTTTCTACACCAACAAAGTTGGCAAGTCCGAGCGGCAGCGTTTTGAGTGCAGTTGAGCTGATCAGCACGAGTGCGAACAGGTATTCATTCCAATTATAGATGAAGTTCAGAATAATTACTGTAGCGAGCGCAGGTCTTGTGATCGGCAGAATAATAGACCAGAAAATACGGTAAACCCCAGCTCCGTCCACAACCCCTGATTCTTCCAGATCTTTGGGGAATCCCTTCATAAAACCTTCCAAAATAAATACCGTCAACGAAAGGTGAAATGCCGTATAGGGTAAGATCAGCGACCAATAGGTGTCGATCAAATGCAGTTTTTGCATAATCAGAAAGATCGGAATTAAAATAGCATGAATAGGAACAAGCATGCCGAGCAGGAACAAGCTGTAAATCAAGCCCCGTCCTTTAAATTTAAACCGTGACAGGAAATAAGCAGCCAATGCCCCCAAGAACACGGTTATAATCAAGGCGACAAAGGTGACGATAATGCTGTTTAAAAAATAGACATCCATATTGGCAACCTTCCACGCCTGGGTGTAGTTGGAGAAGTGTAGACTGGTTGGCAGTGAAAATGGATTTGCAGCATACTCCTGCTCCTTTTTAAATGAGTTCACCACCATCCAAAACAGAGGAACTATATTAATAATGGCAAGCAGGCTCAGAAATGTGTATGCCAAAAATTTAAACAGCCCGGACTTTCTGTTCATCTTGTATTCCTCCTCTCCTTAAATATCTTTCTCTTTGCCTAAACGGTTGATAAGACTGATGACAATCAAGCTGACAAGCAATATTAATATGGAAACCGCACTTCCGTAACCATAGCGCATATTCATAAAAGCACTGTTGTACATGTAGATCGTCATGACTCCTGTCTGATGTGCCGGACCGCCACCCGTTAGAATCTGAATGAGGTCAAATACACGAAAGGAATTACTGATGCTGTATACAACGCCTACCATAATTGTGCCCCGAATCATAGGTATCGTAATCCGCAGGGTCCGTTTGAATCCGGTTGCCCCGTCCAGCTCAGCGGCCTCATTGATTTCATCGGGAATGTTCTGCAGAGCAGCCAGAAATATAACCATATACAGCCCGCAGTTTTGCCAGATATACGCAATACTGATGGAAATCATCGACCACTTCGGATCACCAAGCCAGTTCTGCTGCAAGCTATCCAAACCGATAAGACCGAGCAGATTGTTCAGCATGCCGTATTCCGTGTTGTAGATCATCCCCCAGATCAGAGATACCATGACAGAGGAGATGACTACTGGCATAAAGCCAATGGTTCGAAAGAATGCGGAGCCTTTCAATCCACGGTTGAGCAGGAGTGCCAGCAGCAGGCCGAGTGGGATTTGACCCATCAGACCCGTAGCCATAATGATGATGTTATTTTTTACGGACAACCAAAAGATGTCATCGCCCAAAATTTCAATGTAATTGTCTATACCTACAAATGACATAGGACCGATGCCGTTCCAGTTCATCACGGAATAGTATAAGGACAACCCGATCGGAAGAATGGCAATTCCCAAGTAGATGACCAGAGCGGGAAACAGACCCAGAAAGATGGCCAGCTTCGTTCCTTTTAGCGTTTGCATCAGGGTTCCTCCTTTATTCGTACCTGCTTTCACGCCCGATGAATGAAGAAAACCCGGAGTACGGGTTTTCTCACGACATCGGATTTGAATGACAGGATGGCTTATTAATTCATGTTATCAAAGGCTTTCTGCACATCTGCTGCCAATTCTTCAGGCGTCCCTCTGCCTACCGTGAGCGCCTGCAGACCATTTTGCATAACATCTACTACTTGTGTCGGAATGACGCTGTCAAACACCGGTGCAGTACCCTTGTTTGTGAGTTCCAGCATTTCCTTCAAATACTTGCTGGCATCTTCCGGGATATCAACTGTAGCCGGAACGACAATCCCGTTACTGATCAATTCTTTGTACAGATCCTCATTAACGAAGAATTTCATAAATTTCTCGGCTGCCTGCTGTTTTTTCTCATCCAGCCCATTCTTGATGGCAATGCCGTATTGAACAACACCGGCACTCTTAAGCGGATCGCCTTTTCCACCTTCAACACTTGGAAACAGGGCGATACCAAACTTGTCGCCTTCTTCGTTGTTAATGCGTATTCTGGCGTCAACCGTAGAGGATGAAATGTGCATCGCCGCTTTTCCTTGAATAAAGTAATCCTGGCCTTGCACAGAGTCCATGTTGTTGGCATCCGTATTAAAAGCACCCAATTTGCTCAACTTATCAATAACCGCGATAGCTTTGACAAATTCAGGATCTGTAAATTTCGCTTTTTTCGCAATCACGTCCGACAGAAAATCACTGCCGACATACCGGTCCACAATAACGGATAGATAAGAGGACTGAAGAGGCCATTGTTCTTTGTTACCCAGAGAGATCGGTGTAATACCCGCTGCTTTCAGCTTGGTTACCGCGTCGATAAATTTGTCATAGGTATCCGGGAATTGATCGTAACCTATCTGAGCAAACATCTCTTTATTGTAGTAAACAATATCTACGAAGGTCTGCTTGGTCGGTACTGCATACTGGTTCCCATCAACGTTGAATCCGGCGAGCGCGCTCTCCGGCAGAATGGCGGACCAGTTATCCATCAAGTCATTGATCGGCGCCAGTAAATCGCCAGAAACGAGCGGTGCCAGATCGGCACCAGGCCATACAACGTTGATGTCCGACAAATTATTGGCTGCGGCGAGGGTGCGAAGCTTGGTCTTATATTGGCCTGCCGGCACTCCGTCCTGTTCGATAACAATGTCCGGATTCTGTTTCTCAAATTCGGCAATCCGCGCTTTGTAGACTTCATTGTCCACATTCGGTGAGGTCCAAGGATGCATCATGTTGAGGGTTATAATTTCTGTTTCTGAACCCTCACCGTTACTTTCCGCTGCATTCTCATTACCGCAAGCGGCCGTGAACAGAGTCATCAATGCAACCAGACTGAGTAGTACCGTTTTTTTGCCTTTGCTTATTTTGCTCATAATCAACCCTCTTTTCATATTTTTAAAAAGATAGACATCAACATAACAAGCAACGACCTTTTATTTATCATCGTCTGTTATATTACTTATTATAAAAGTTATATTATTTTATCCATATCCCATGAATGTTAGATTATATCCGATTTTTCCAGATGATTTCATCCAAGTCATTCATGAATTGCTTAAAAAAACCTGAATTATGTTATATAAAATAACATTTGGATAGTCGCGGTAAAGATGGATGAAATAGGTAAGCGTTTTCAAAGTAGTTCTTTTGAATAACCGCATGTTGCGGTTATTCTAATTGCAGACTTATATTGATCCTGATTATTGCGGCTCGTTCAGAATATAATCGACCAGTTCATCCAGCGGTACCGTAGCGAGTGCAATCGCCGTATCGGCAACTCCGTAATAAATATACAGCAGTCCGTCCTTGACTACATTTCCTGTAGGGAAAATGACGTTTGGAATCTGGAAGCCGAATTTTTCATAATACGTTTCCGGTTCCATGATGAAGTTTTTCGTTCTCGCGATAACTTTCTCCGGATTCTCCAGATCCAGCAACATAGCCCCTACACGGTAAACCACATTCTCATCCACTGCATGATACAGCACTAGCCAGCCACGGTCCGTTCGAACGGGAGGCGTGGAGCCGCCAATTTTCCTGGATTCCCAGGTTAGGTTCTCCGCCTTGGCCAGCAGCTTCGGTTCTTCCCAATGAATCAGGTCATCGGAATAGGTAATCCACATGGCCGCTGTCTCCGTCCCGTAAGCTTCACCTACATATTCTTCGGGGCGGCGCAGCAGGACAAACTTGCCGTTGATTTTCTCAGGGAATAGAATATTGTCCCGGTCATTGATATCGAGCGGCGTCGTATCGGTCAAAAACTCCCAATCCACCAGATTTTTGGAGGTCAGGATCGACGAGCGGGTCAGCCAATGCTCCTCCTTCTCTCCCCAACCGTCCGGATAGGTAGGAATCGAACGCGCGGGTACGCCTGCTCCGGTCGGATAATAATTCATCGCACAAGGTCTCAATGCATAATTCAAATAAAAAGTATCCTCTATTTTTACGATCCGGGGATCTTGTACGCTTCCATAAGGAAAACCCAGCATATCAGGTGTCACGATCGGCTCATCTTGAACATGGGTGAAATGCACCCCATCCTCGCTTTCCAAAAGCCCTAGGTAATTTTTACAGGGCGTAAGTGAACCTGCAGTTCGCTCAATCATATAAAACTTGCCATTGTCGATGATAACCGCCGGATTGAATACGGTTACTTTTCGCCATTCATAAACTCCCGGTACCACAATCGGATTATCTGCATGTCTTGCAATCCTCATCTGTATGCCTCCCCATATAAAGTCTATTTATTTCTTGTATAAGAATATTATAGCCCTCCCCCGGAGTTCATAATATCCCATAGACTTTAGAAATCATCTGATTAATCCCGATGGTTTGGAGACAAGAAGAAAAAAATCCGAACCGACTTGTTGGAAGCGTTAGCTCCATTCCAAGTCCATTCGGATATCATTCCCAAAATAATTACACATCATAATTCACCACATAGCTCTGCAGCTCTGTATTGTAATATCCTATGCTGAATTCCGTTACTTTCCCCTGTTCATCATAGGAATAGCGCGATCGCTTTAGTAAAGACGTCCCCTTGTCAAGCTTCAGAATCTGCTCCACCTCCAGCGGTGGGACGGCTACGGAGAATTCATCCCGAAGTCTATCCAAAAGAATATTCTGCTCTTCAAGTAATTCGTACAGGGACTGGGCATTTAAATCCGCCAGTTCCAAATCTCCCATGGCCATTGTCAAATAATATGTGTAATGGATGTAAGGAATATCATTTAGACTATACATGCGCTCAAGACTCAGACAACGTTCCCCGAACAAGCGGTACGGTTCGCTTTCAGCCTCATTTTGGATCATTTCTGCACGCAGCCATTGCTTTTGGATCTGATGGCCTTCTTCCACCAAGATTTCTGTGAATCGTTTCCATTTCGACAGTTTGGAAGCGGACGTATTCCTGATCACCCGTGTTCCTTTGCCGCTGCCTTTTTCAACATATCCTTCTTGGGCCAGTTCTTGGATGGCGTTGCGGACAGTAATTTTACTGACGGAGAATTCCTTCTCCAATTGCGGCTCTGAAGGAATATTTGTTCCCAGCGGATAAATGCCGTAGAGAATCCGATCCTTCAAAATATTTTTAATTTGTAAATATAACGGTTTATCTTTGCGGGACAAACTCACGACTGCTCCACTACCTTTCTACATCGCCTACGGATTCCGTCATAGCCCGGAGTATTTCCTCTTCCGATGCCAGAGGGGTATCGCCGGACACTGTATGCGCCAGCATTCCCGCCGCAGCCGCAAACCGCACGGTCTTCTCCGGAGGGAATCCCTTCAGCTCACCATGGACGATCCCGCTCGTAAAGGCATCTCCTGCACCTATTCTATCATAGACGGAAAACGTCAGCATATCTGAGAATGTGAAGCTCTGGTTCTTATACAGAAAACCGCGCAGGGAGTGCGAATTATCGCTATGGATATAGCGGTGAGTCCCTGCGATTACCGAAATTTGATATTGCTCCGCAACAGCCGGAATAAGCTCCACCAGCTGCTCTTCCCGCTGCTCCTTCGTTGTGCTCATACCCAGAATAAAGAGTGCGTCTCTTTCGTTCATCAATACGATATCGGCCAGCTGCAGCATATCCTCGTAATGCGATTTCGCCTTGGCATAGCCGTCTTCTCCCCACAAGGAGGGACGATAATTGCAGTCGAAAATCACCAAGCCTCCCTGCTGTTTAACCGCTCTGGCCAAAGATTTCATCTGCTGGCGGATGCCTTCATTCATCGCCAGCGTAATTCCACAGAAATGAACCGCGTCGATCGCTCCGGCTATACCTGCAAAGTCATACGTCTCTTCGGGAGCCGTATTGAAGCTGCTTTCGAGCCGATTGGAATAGGTCACCCGGCTAGGCCGGGCTCCAAATCCGTTCTCCAAAAAATACAAACCTAAGTATTTCCCGCCTTGAACAACGAAGGATGAATCGATTCCCAGCTTTCGTAAATACGCGGCGGCGGCATCTCCCAACGGATTGGCCGGCAAACGGGAAATGAGCTGCCCGGAATGCCCGAAGCGCGTTAGTGCAGAAATGACATTTACTCCGGTGCCGGAGAACGAATAGTGCAGAGTATTCCCCTGTGATAGCAAATCATATCCAGGCACCTGCAGACGCATCATGACCTCTCCGAAAGCTGCTATGCGCTTAAGCATAATCATCTGCCAACTTCTTCATCATTCCCAGCAACCTGCGCACATCCTGGACATTGGTTTTTCCTGAACCCTGGTCGATAATCGAAGAATACACATGTGGGATCACTTGCGGAACACCAGCCTCCAGCGCTATCCGCAGAATGGCCTCGAAATTCTCCATATCAATTCCGCCAGTCGGCTCCAAGGCGAACCCTTCCTCGGCACAGCCCTTAGCAACAGCACGGAACTCGTCTTCACGGCTCAGTCCTTGCATCGGGAAGTACTTGAGTGCATTGCCACCCATGTCCCGCACAAGTGCGATTGCCGATTTAACAGGAATAATCGCTTGCTCGCTCTGCGCAGCACTGAACACACCCGTTGAAATATTCACATATCCGGCACGGCCCGAAGGAGACACCATACTGTTAATCCAGCTATCCTTATCTCCGAGGTTGGCACGTGTTACCCCAACGGCAGGAAACGCCTGGTTAATATGGCTGCCGGGATAATGCTTCGCAATTTCGGCCACAACAGCCGCCTGGCGATAATCGCCAGCACCGAGGCCAATGGATACTGCATCATCAATTTCCTTGCCGTATTGCTTCATCGCCGTCACGGCTTCTTCCACCGTCGCATAGTCCTTGGAAAGAACGCCAACCAGTACATATCCTTCCGCCGCTGCATAGACCTCCTTGGCATTTTCGATATCCTTGGCCAATACATTTAATGCGACACGTTCCCTGTAAAAATGCTTTGCAATCTGTGACATATTACCGCTCCCCTGTTAATTCATGTATTTTTGATGCAATGACGAGCATATCATCACCAAGAAGCGGACGCGGGTCAATGTCAAAATAGCCCTGTCTTACACCGTAATCCCGCGTGTAGATGGCAATCACGCCCTCTTGTAGTCCTTTCGCAACTTCTTGAGCAGTAATACCTGCCTGCTGCGGATCGATTTGCACCCGGCCGCGATAGATCGCACGGCCTGCTTCATCCTGTACAATCGTAACGCGGACGCCGGGAATTTCATTCAGCGGCATCAGTTCCTGCAGCGACGTTTTTTCCAGTTCGCTTTTATCTTCTTTAGCGCTGTATTCATCCAGCGCTTGCAGTAGACCAAAGGTCGTTTCTTTACCCACCTTCATACTCCGTCCAATCCCGTGCAATTGTACCTTAACCCATTCAATGTATTTCCGTTTGCCGGCCACAATCCCGGAAGTCGGACCTTCAATAGCCTTGGAGCCGCTGTAAATCACGAGATCAGAGACTTTTACATATTTCCATAGATCCTCTTCCGCCGCTGCATCCACAATTAGCGGAATGTTCTTACGCTGGGAAATCTCCCAAGCCTCGTCCACGGAGATCATATTTTTCTGGACAGCGTGATGTGATTTCACATAAAGAATAGCCGCCGTTTTGTCGGAGATAGCCTCCTCAATATGTTCTGCCCGGCCTTCATTGGCATAACCAGCTTCAACCAGCTTCCCGCCGCCCAAATATACCATCGTTTCCACTGGCGCACCGTAATGCACATTATGACCCTTCAGGATGATAATTTCATTGTGGAGTATCTCTTCCTGGTGCAGACGATCGCTGCGGCGGCGGTTTCCTTGGGTTACCAGCGCCGCAACACTGAGTGCAATGCCGCTGGAGGCAGAATTAACAACGAGAGCCGCCTCCGAACCCAGAATACGTGCCGTATAATCTCCAGCTTTATCAACCAAATCCGCAATCTCGACATAGCTTTGTCCGCCTTGTTTCATCGCTTCCATCACCGTATCAGTCGGTGCAGATACTCCCAGGATACTCATTCGTCCACTAGCATTAATAACACGTTTAAGCCCGTATTTCGCATTCAATGAATTCCCCACTTGCCACCACTCCTTTTACTTGGATTACTCTATCAGTCACTCTCTGCTCACCTTCAGAATCGGTGAGCACCGTCGGTTCATTGTGGAGAGTGAACAGCGTCAGGTTGGCAATATCTCCTACCTGGATTCGGCCCAGTTCCGGTTTGCCCAACCAGTCAGCCGCGTGCGTGGTGACTGCAGCAATGATCTCCTCAAGCGAATATCCAAGGCAAAGAAATTTGGAAAGAACGCTCGCCATACTATAAACTGGACCATTCAGCCGGTTTCCCCGATAAATATCGGTGCTGATGGTATTAAATGCGATGTTATGCCGCTTGGCTGCTTCTGCTACTTTAAAGGAAAAACTTGCCGTTCCATGCCCCACATCGAGGTGAACTCCCCGTTCAATCGCATCGGTCAGTACTTGTTGAGGTTTGCCGTCTGCATCGAACAGATTATTTTCCTTTCCGTTGAGATAGTGCGTAACTATATCTTTTCGCTCCAAAAGAGGCATTACCTCCCGAATATCCGGTGGTGCAGAACCGATGTGAACCATTAACGGCAGCCCCGTTTCGCGGGAAAGCTCCCGTGCGATACATAACGGCTCAATTTGATTCTCCCCAACGACACTCCTGCTGATGCGGGCTTTCAAACCTACAATAACATCACCATACGCTCGGACCGACTGTCTGACCTTCTCCCGATCCATCCATTCCAACCTGGATAATTCATCGATTCTTAGCAGCCCAATTCGCGAAATGTTCAGAAACGCGAGTACGTTGGTCTTGGCCCGTGAACTGTCATACACCAAATCAGCAATACGATCCGCCCCGCAGCTTCCGGCATCGACGATGGTCGTTACGCCCTGCTTGACTCCGATTTCATCGATCTCGTCGCCATAGGGATCGAAATCAGGAAAGGCATGGACATGCATGTCGATCCAACCGCTCGATACATAAGCACCTGATCCGTTCCATTCCTGCTGGCCGCTTCCCTCTCCGGCCTTGGTTATTTCGGCAATTTTCTTGTTTTCAATGACGATATCAATCTCTTGTCCGCTCATAAGTTTTACGTAACGGAGCACGAATCTCTCATTCATTGTTCTCACCTTTTTTGTTATAACGTTATAATGTTTAAGTTAACACAGATAAATCTCAAAGTAAATATAACGTTATGATGTTTAATTGAAAACAAAAAAATATAACGCCCATATCTCAGGCGTTATAAGGCTCAGGTAATTATGAGAAAGCTGCAATCGCATCAACTTCAATAAACCATTCCTCGTATAGTTTTATTTTGCAGTTCTATAGCAGTTCAAATTTCGGTTCCGGTAATGTTGCTGCAGAAGCCGCTGTCGGCGTCTGTTCAACAGCCCCTAGATCAAGAATAGCAACGATACGCTCCTTCTCTTGCACACCAAATGGTCTAGTGCGTTCCCGGTCATAAATCCACTCTGGCATCGTCCGCCTTACCCCTAGCTTCTTCTCCCGGGCAAGCAGTTGGAAATTCTGAATA
Source organism: Paenibacillus monticola (assembly GCF_009664975.1). GTDB lineage: Bacteria > Bacillota > Bacilli > Paenibacillales > Paenibacillaceae > Paenibacillus_AQ > Paenibacillus_AQ monticola. The sequence goes on along the minus strand of NZ_WJXB01000012.1, from coordinate 86,141 downwards.
AGACAGCACACGGCCGCGAAATCCTCATCCCGCTTGTGGTGATCCGAATCTTCTTTCATGACCATAATGAGATGGGCAGGAGCGGACTCCTGCAGCCCCAGCATTGTATTCCCACTTTGATCATCGACATAGATGAATCTCCACGGCTCCCGGAGCCCATCATTCGGCGCCCATACGGCATGATTCAGTAATTCCAGGACGAGCTGCTGTGAAACTGGGTAATTGTGAACAGATACCGGAGTATTGCTGTCCATGATGAAATCGGATAATGGCATCCTGCTATGCTCCCTTCATCGTAGGTATTTATCCTTGAAATACAGTCCATTTCTTCTCAGCAAGGGTTCTTGCCCGGCCCTTTGGCGTCTTGTCGAAGTACCCGATATGAAGAATCCCAACGAACCTTTCACCTTCCCCAATTCCGATACGTTTGAAGAAAATTTCATTCTGAATGATGGATTCCGTATCCCACAGCATGCCCAGCCGCCGTTCCCAGCCAAGCAGTTGGAAGTTCTGTATAATACTGCAGACATCCGCATAGTTTTGATCGCTTCTACGGCGATCGGGAGCCGTCTCTGCAATCACGATTACATGGGCGGGAATATCAACAAACCTCTTTTTAAAGATTCCCAGCATTTTATCCGGTATCAGCTTGCCTAGTCTGCTTGCTGTCATTGGTTCCATCATGTAATCTACCAGCCGGTTCCGTGAATCCGGTGTGCCAGCATAGATGTAGCGCAAGGAGACTTTTTCTGCGTGATCATAAAGCCGTTCCGCTTGTTCCAACAACTCAAACACTAATCCCTGAGATACGGGTACATCGTTGAACTTCCGGATGCTTCTTCGTTCCCTGATCAACGCTGTCAGACTCACTGGTTATCACTCCTCCTGAAGCTACGTGACAGGTATTCATTTCATTGCCACCCCTTCGGTTAGTCTGTATTCCAAATCCACACTGTAATCCTGCAAGAAATGCTGAATCACCTTTAATTCACCGTCAGAGTACTTATCCAGAAAACGGAAGAAACGCTCGGCCTCAACCTGATGCAGCTGTTCATGCAGATAAAATATTTTTTTCCCCTCCGGGGTCAATCGAAAGTAAATTTCCTTCTTGTTGTCATTCATCTGGGTTCGTTTCACCAATCCGTCCTCAAGCAGCTTGTTGCCAATCTTGGTAATGCTTGCTTTAGATAATTCCATCTTCTCGGCAATAGCGGTGCTGTTAATCGGTTCATGCCTGCCGACACAATCAATCACATGTATCGCAGTGATATTCCGGGGGAACTTCTCAATAGATTCCTGGGTAGCTACGCTGAAAAAGTGATCACTTTCCGTTTCGGCAAAGGATTCATGCAGATGCAAGAACTTTAAATATTGACCATGTAGCAGCTGTTTGATCATGTGGGTGGACTCCATGTTCTCACTCACTCCTTCTCTATTTAATTCACCTATAAACAAATCATATATTTGCTATGAAAGGACATTGGGTTTAATATTTATAATTATTGTTTACCTGTGAACTATAATATCATCATTGATAACGATTATCAAATATAAGTTTTATCGTGAGCCATAACCCCACTGACACAACAAAAAAAACTCCGCTCCCCTGCCTGGTAACACAGGTTTATACACAAGTTGAATCTGAAAATTAGTAATGTTAATATTAATAATCGACTATAATAAAGTTAGGAGGATAGAAAAATGACGATGAGAAAAATAAATGGAATTAACTTAAACATTGAAATACAGGGTGAGGGATATCCTTTAATACTTATACACGGACTTGGCACCGACCACACTCTATTGAAGGGTGAAATCAGTAGACTCTCTAAAACTTTTAAAACGGTTGCTCTAGACTGTAGAGGACATGGTAAATCGGATAAACCAGAGAGTTATACATTAAATGATCATGTTCAAGATATTCTATCGCTAATGGATACTCTTAAATTCGAGACTGCACATCTTTATGGGGTTTCAATGGGAAGTTATATTGCGCAAGGTGTAGCCATCTCACACCCCCATAGAATAGCAAAATTAATTCTGACTGTTCCTAAATCAAATGGTCTGACCTCATCGACACAAAGATTGATTACGGAGCACGCAGAGGAATTTGCCGGATTCGATGAACAAGAAAAATCAATGTTTTTTCTAAAACAGATGGCCTATAATCATGAAACATTGTTAAAACAACCAGAACTTCTTAAAAGCATATTAACACCTGAACAAACTGCTGCAGCAAATAAAGCTTTAGAAGGATTTGACTATCGCAGTGAACTGCAAAATATAACAGCAGAAACCCTGGTCATTAGTGGTAAACATGATGCGTTAAATCCTCCAGCTGAGGGAGAATTATGTGCTTCGCTAATACCAAATGCAACTTTCATTGAAATGCAATATTCAGGTCATATACCTATGATCGAGGAACCGGAAGCTTATGCAGATATTGTTGATAAGTTTCTAAGTGCATAAGGCGTAAATGCATCATTTCTGAAGCATACTGTAACGGCATTAGCATAATCGTTGTTAGTGTTTATAGCGTTTCCTAACAATGTCTCTATACAGGAGACATTGTTCTTCTGTGTAAGTACAAAACCCTATTAACACATAATGTTCACTAATAAATTTGTGTTTTCCTGGTGGACATATCTTTTAAATATTACTTTCCGTGTTATAATGAAAGCGTAGCCAAAGTGGTTGAGATACAAATATTTCATCGCCCAAGGAGGATGGAGAACATGCTAGCAGGACTTAAAGAACTTAAAAATTGGGTATCAGGAATTTGGCAGCCTTGGATGGCTTCAGGAGATGAAGAGTACCGGAACATGGAATATACCGTAGAGCGTCATTTGCACAATCCACAATCGCCTAACCTGCTTACCTATGAGGAAGAGGCACGTAATAAGATTGTTAAATACCATTAATCTCTCCAACTATAGATACAGTTTGACCAAATAGAGATTTGTGACATAAGGCCCCTAAGCCGGAAGAAATTCCGGCTGCTGCGGTCTTTTATTTTGCCTATTTTAGATCACACGAGAAATTCATTAAAAAAACCCCTCACCCTAAGGTAAAAGAAGGCTGTCACTTCTGGTTTATCGTTAGCACGTTCTCATTCCTTGTCCACTTCACTTTATATTTGGAGTCATGTATCTTGTTTCCATTTCCCTCGTCATCTTTAGCTATTGATATAAATTCTCCAATGTACTGTTCAATGTAAAATTGATGTTCAAATTCTCCTAAAAGCTGCTCTACTTCATGATATCTTTTGTTCTCCTTATCTAATAAAGGGTGTGGTCTTGTTGAACCCTTATCATTTATCCAGTCTAAAAATAATTTATGGGCTTCAATTTGTAGTGAATATTCTTCTGTTGAAACAAGTCTTATCAAATACGAATTTGCCCCATCCTCTTTCTCGTTATCAAATATCCGTTCAAAACAATGAATATTCCAATTAAAATAAACTCGATTTGTTATTTCATATTAGAAGCGATTCATATAAATCGCAAATCCTACTATTTATTACTTACTGTAATCGCTTTCCAATTCACATTACTACTTTCAAGTTGCGTTGAATATCACCTAAATTACTCACTTTTCAATTTTGAGAAGATAGCAAGATCAACATATTTCCCCTTTTCGAACTCATGTTGCCTCAATACTCCTTCTTTGTGGAAACCAAGCCTATTCATCAAACGGATCGACGCCTCATTTTTCGGTTCCACTTTCGTCTCAATTTTGTTTAGCTTCATAGTCAAAAAACCAAAATCCATAATACATTTCATTACCTCTGTCATGATACCCTTACCCCAAAATTTAGGGGTTAAGTCATAACCCATTTCTATACGATTGTGTATTTTCTCATAATTCAAAAATCCGCATGTCCCAATCACTTTATTTGACTCACTATCCTCAATCATCCACCGTAATCCAGATTGTTCCCTGAAAATTTTCTGATACCATTGCATTTCATTTACCGCATCCTCAACAGTAACGAATGGTTCAAACTCCATATATTTCACAACGTCTTCGTTTGAATAAAGCTCATAAATATCATAACGATCTTTCTCTTCTTCTTTCCTTAATGTACAACGTTCTGTCTTAAGCCGGGGGAATTCAATAAATGGGAAGCCTGAGGTCATACTAATACTCCTTTTTATTGTAATTATATAACAATATTCCCGTTAACTGAACTGCATTATTGAGTAGATAATCCACCTAAATAAATGAGCCGCCCTGTATTTACAGGACGACTCATTTATTTAAGTATTATAGATCCCCATGTCTCGTCTTCTAATCCTGCTTGATGGGGTTATTCTTTGACGCCGCCCAGCGCTACGCCCGCGATAATATAACGGGATAACAGGAAGTAAACCACGAACAGCGGTAAGGCTGTCAGCGCGAGTCCTAAATAGATTGAGCCGAACTCCGACTTGTATATATCCCCGCGCAGCAAGCTGACCATGATTGGCATCGTATACTTTTCTTTCTGTGTAAGCAGTATCAGCGGCATGAACAGGTTGTTCCAGTTCCCCACGAAGGCAAAGATCGCCTGCGTCGCCACTGCCGGAACCATCAACGGTAAGATGATCCGATTAAATGTTTTGAATTCATTGGATCCGTCTACACGTGCTGCTTCCACGATCTCTATCGACAGCGTTGCCAGCAGATATTGGCGCATAAAGAACACTACCGCCGGCGCTGCAATCGCAGGCAGAATCAACGGAAGAAAGCTGTTGGTCCAATGTATTTTATACATGAACTGATAGAATCCAATTGCACTTGCCTGGGAAGGAATCATCATCACGCATAAAATAAAAGTAAAGAATGCCCCACGCAGCTTCCAGCTATAGGTCACCAGCCCGTAAGCCGCCAGGGATGAGAAGTAGACCGTTAAGAGGGTTGCTGAAGCAGAGATAATAAAGGAATTCATGAACCCTTGAATGGGATCGAAACTCTTGTCGAGCAGCGCCCTCAGGTTGGTCATCATATGGGACGAAGGAAGCAGTGAGAGACCGCTTTGAATTTCCGCCGTAGAACGGGTGGCGTTTATAAACATGATCCAAAACGGGAGGATGCTGAGCACCGCCAGAGAGATGCAGACGATATAGATAATCGTCTTGTTGATCCTCCGGGTGACGTTTCCGCCTTTTTGATTATTGTTCATGTGCTACGCCCCCCTTATGGCTGCTCTTGGCGGATTTTTTCTCCATTTTAAGTATTTTTTTCATTTTTGCCGCGTCGCGGTCACGCATTAGATAGAACACAAATGCAGACAATATCCCTGAAATCACGAACATGATCATGCTCGCCGCTGCAGCACGATTGTACAAATAGCTTCCCTTAAAGGCTTGCCCATAAATAAACATGGACGTGGTAAGCGTAGAGTCATCCGGTCCGCCTGCAAGGAAGAGCTGCGGAATATCAAACATGGTCAAACCACCGACCATCGATGTAATCAGCGTGAATAACAAAATCGTACGTAAACTTGGCAGCGTGATACGGAAGAAGGTTTGAACTCCGTTTGCACCGTCAATTGACGCAGACTCGAAGAGCGCTGGATTGATACCCATAACGCCTGCGATAAGAATGATCATGGTGTTACCGTACCACATCCAGAACTGGATGAACGCCACAATCCCCCTTGCTGTTGTCTTATCCTGAAGGAAGAAAATCGGTGCGTCAGACCAGCCCATCATTTCAAAAAAGCTGTTTACCGGACCCATTGGATAGCCAAACAGAGTGCTGAAAAGCAAGGCGATTGTACCTGCAGTAATAATATTAGGCATATAGAGCAGAACCTTGAAAAAGCCTTGTCCCTTAATTTTAAGACGCTGGTTAGTGAACCATGCAGTGAGTAAGAGCGCAAGAAGGATCTGGGGAACGAAGTTTAGGATCCAGAGCAACCCGGTGTTCATTAGAGACTTTCTGAAAGAAACATTATCAAAGATAAGATCTTTGAAGTTCTGAAAAGGATTATCCAAAATATGTATTGGTTTTGGTATTAATCCTTGCAAATCGGTGAACCCTATGAATGCGGTGTACAAAATAGGATATAACGAGAAAATCAGAAATGCCAAAACAAACGGAAATGTAAAAATATAGCCGAATTTAGAGTAGTTCACACCTTTGCGGCGCATGCTCTCACCTCTTTAGTTGATATGAAGGGGCGGGATGACTCCCCCGCCCCTTCGATTGCTTTTTATTCGCTATCGATATTAAGTTGATCTTTGACTTGCTGTTTGAAAGTTTCGATCGCTTTAGCACGGTCCTTGTTGCCTGCAGTATATTCGCGTACTTGATCACGCCAGAGCTTGTTGATCGTTTCGTCGAATGCGGTCAAGTTGTTGCCGGAAGCGTTGGCGTTAGCCGGAACAAAGATGTCGAACATGTTCTGTCCGCCAAGCATTGCTATTTCGCCATTAGATTTATCCATAACAACGGAGGAAGCAACGCTGTCCTTCGTACCTTGCTCGCCATCTTTCATCGTTCCGTTAGCCCAGTTGTACTGGAGTCCGGTTTCAGAAGTATCGAGCGTTACCCACTTGATGAAGTCTGCAACAGCTTGTTTCTTGGCATCGTCCTTGGTTACGTCTTTGTTAGCGAGCAACCAGGTGCCTCCCCAGAAGAAGCCTGTTGGCGGCTCAGTAACTGCCCAGTCACCGGCTGTATCCTTTGCATGGTCCTTAAACGTATAGTTAATGAGCCAAGCAGGACCGAAGAAACCGAAGACCGGTTTTGTGCCAGTGCCGTTCATATCGGCGAACCAGGCTTCTTGCCAATCTGTCGTATCGTTGTAGTAGCCATTGTCTTTCAGCTTCTTGGAGAGATCAAGGAATTCTTCACGCTTCGGATCAATATGCAACTTGCCATCGACAATCCAGCCTTTGTCAGAACTGTTTTCGACCGCGTGCCAAACATCGCCGTCGCCGGAAACTGCGGCATATCCTTTAGCTTTCAGCTTTTCAGCTGCACTGAAGAATTTATCCCAGCCTGGACCGATTTCAGTCTTGATAGCAGCCGGGTCATCTGTTCCAAATACTTCCTTGGCAAGCGAGCGGCGATAGATAAAGGCTCCACCTGTTGCCTGATAGCCAAGACCTTTCAGCTGGCCGTCTTTGCTGCCGATATCTACAGAATATTGAGCAATGCCTGCGTCCTTAACCAGTTGGTCGTCAAGACCGAGGTCAGCATAGTTGGCGGCAAAAGTGGATGCATCGCCTTGTGTATATTTGAGTACGAACGCCCCTTCAGCTGCATATATATCCGGTGCATCTTTTCCGCCAGCGGCCAGGGCCTGGTCAAGAGCTGGCTGATAGGCTCCATCTGTAGTTGCGACAATCGTAGTTTTGAACTCTACATTCGCCTCAGGGTGGACTTCCATATACTTTTTGGTCATGTTCGGAATCTCATCCGTGAAGCTATAGAGATTGATGGTGACTTTTTCACCAGTTCCGGCTGCTGGTGCTGTTGTAGCCTCTGCTGCTGTTGTGGCTGCTGGAGCTGTAGTTGCGTTTGCGTTAGATGAGTTTGAGTTGCCTCCACATGCTGCTAGAGCAGATGACATCAAGACCAGCGTAGAAACCCCCGCTAAAACACGTTTCATACTTTTCATACTTTGCCTCCCCTTTTTATATTGAATCCACGATTTTATGTAACCGCATACATAGTATAATGCCTATGGCTCTCAGACATAAGGATCCTATTTATAGGGAAACTTCCACTATTTTTGGATTTCGTTCCGTACATGGCATAAAAAAGACACCAAGAGATTTCTACCTTGGTGTCTCCATTTGTCTACTAGATCCATGAACATTTACTGGACATGCCCTTCCATTCCGTTCCTCATCGTTCGATACCGCCCCGGACTCATTCCTTCGTACTCCTTGAACAGCTTGTTAAAATATTTGACGGTTTGATAACCGGTGCGACTTGCTATTTCCGCTATGGGCAGATTCGTCTTCAGCAACATTTCTTTCGCTTTCTGCAATTTTCTGCGAGCAACGTATTCACTAAAATTCATCTGGCATTGCTCTTTGAAAAGTGCGCTGAAATAACTCCCGTTCAGATGTACATGTCCGGCGACTTCCTGCAGGCTGATCGGCTCCATGATATGCATTTCCATATAGTCTATCGCCTGGCGAATCGGATCGCTTAATGAGGCTTCTTCTTCCCTAACGGCCATTAATTGAGGATCGGTCATCTTCCGCATGAAGATGATATTTTCCTGCTCTTCGCCTGCCTTCAGGGCATTCTCCACGGATTCGATCAGCTTTTCCCGGCTAGCCGGCTTGAGCAAATAGTCTACTACGGATAAATGAATCGCTTGCTGAGCATACTCGAACTCAGCATGTCCGGAGATGAGAATAACGGATGGCTGACGCTGGATCCTTTTCTCCCTCATTTGACTAACCAGAGCAAGACCGCTCATTTCAGGCATGCGGATGTCCGTTATCATAAGTTCCACGGGAATCTCCTCAAGAATTTGCATAGCGGCCACCCCATTGCTTGCCGTTAGGATCTCATATTGACCGGCTGCCCATACCCCAAGTATTTTCTTCATTCCTTCTCTCGATCTCGGTTCATCTTCGACGATAAGAATCGTTCGGCTCCTCATAGCGTTCTGCCTCCTCGGACAGGAATTTGGATACTTATACGAGTGCCTTGGCCTTTTCGGCTATCAATAGCCATCACCGCGCTCTGCTCGTTCTTTCCCGAAAAAAATAGTTGAAGCCTCTTCTGCACATTGGCGATTCCAAGACCAGAATCTTTAGAAGAAGATACCTTTCCACTATCCAGCCCTTCCAGAAGGGTGCGTAGCTTTTCCTCGTCCATTCCCACCCCGTCGTCTTCCACCATAATGACAATCCGTTCTCCGTCACGAGTGACCGTCAGCTTTACTAAGCCGGGTTCAATCTTGCTCTCGACTCCATGCAATATAGCATTCTCCACGAGCGGTTGCAGCAACAGTCGAGGTAGCTCCACCTCTCCAAATTCGGGAGGAGCCTCAATTTCCCAAACCAGTCGGTCTTCAAATCGCATCTTCATGATAAGCAAATATCGCTTCACATGCTCCAATTCGTCGCGCAGCGTCACCCATCCCCCTTTACTCGCCCCAGTGATGGTATACCGGAATAAATCAGACATGGCGACAACATATCCGGCCAGTTGGTCTTCATCCTTTTCCAATAACGACCAGTGCAGAACATCCAGAGAATTGAACAGAAAATGCGGATTAATCTGAGCTTGGAGTGCTTTTAACTCCGTATGGCTCCGGGATACCTCTTTCTCATAAACCAACTGGATCAGTTCGTTGATGTTATCCACCATTTTGTTATAGGAATAATTCAGTTCCTGAATTTCCATAGTGAACGACACATTGTCGATGGGCTTCAGAATGCCAAGACGGGTATCTCTCATGGCTTTGATCAGCTTGAACACAGGCCGGGTGATGAGCGTAGACAGGAAAAAAGAGAGCAAGGTGAACAGCAAGGTACCCATGATGGCCGATACAACAATGGTCGTCCGCAAGACCGATATTCCTTTGGTGATAACGTTAACTGGGGTTAGTATAAGCAGCGTCCATCCAGTTACGGAAGACCGTTGTTTGACGACGATAAAAGAGTGATTGCCGATCGATGCGACATGATCGTTGGCCCCCTCCAACAGCGTGGCCGCTGTCTTTTGCGAAATGGTGTCATCATTGGACGTAATGAACTGGCCGTCAGAACCTAAGAGTAAGACCGTTTCTGCATCCTCTTCTCCCTCTCCAGACAAGGAGCCTTTCAACGCAAACTTGCTGCGGTCTGAGCGAATGAGCAAATACCCTCCTGTTGAGAAATGCCGATCGATGAGGCTGATCTGCCGAATTGCCAAAACCGATGTGGTATCGAGCGGATCAATGCCGAACCAGACGAGGCCCCCTTTCTTCCCTGTCGCCAGCTTAATCCAATCCTCTGGCACCTTATCTCTCAGGCTGCTGCCGTCGAGAGGGTACAATCTCGCTCCGTCATTCTTATAAAGCTCCACAGATTTGATGCCGTCCGTATACAGTTGGACCAGATTGATGATGGGTGGTAGCGCCTGCCGCTCCGCAAAGGTAGCCGGCTGGCCCTCTATATCACGTAAAAGCAAATGCTGGATATACTCATTGGTCGATACCAGGGTTGTCAGAGAATTGATCTGTTCAATAATGCCCTCTAGGCGGCCGTTGGCCTGAATCGCGGTTTGCTGAATATGCTTCTCCGCGTTGTTCTTAAGCATTGTCGAGACTGAATGGAACGTAATCCCCCCGACGAACGTCAGGATAATGAGCATAACAGCGAGAAAACCGAGCAGCATTTGATTCCGCAGCGTATTTAACTTTAATCTCGATAGTATTCGCCGCATGCAGCCTCTTCCTCTCTTCGTCATGGGATCATGGAATGATCACCCGTATCTGAATAAGTAAGGGCTTTCAACCCTTTCTGTCATAATATAGCATGTTTACTAATTAACCGCTAAGGAAGAATTGTGGAACTTTGCGCCAGATTCGCTCTAGGAGATTTACTTAGATAAACATAATCGGGTTCGCCTAACTTTTGAGGAATTAGGATTACTTCTACTGTTTCAAATAATTCTTTTAATTTCTCCAGAAAATCTGATGATTCATTAGCACTCCAAAACGAAATAACGCCTCCTGGATTTAACAATCTTACAAGCTCATTAATTCCATGATCTGCATACAAGTTACTGTTTGAGTTAGATACAATCCAGTCTGGACCATTATCAATATCCAAACAAATAACATCGTATTTGTTGTCTGTACTATAAATCCATTTAATGAGATCTGTATTAATTATGTGGGTCCGCGGATCATCCAGTGCAGATGAAGAAAATGTTTTAAGATGTTCTTTGTTCCATTTTATAATAACAGTTTCAATTTCTACTACATCAACTTTTTCAACTTTGGGATATAGTAATGATTCAGCCAATGAGAACCCTACGCCTAGACCCCCAATCAGTACACTACTGACATTATCACATCGATCCATTGCTGCTTTTACTAGTAATCTCTCAGATTCTCCATTATAAGTCGACATAAGAAAGGTACCATTATAGATGATTTCATAATGTTCACCTCTTCTTTGAAGTTGAATTTCTCCCCTGTCTGTACTGCAGCGCTCCACTATTTCAAGCATATCACTCTGATACCTCCTGTATCTTCTAGTCTATTGATCATCGAAATATGAATTCTCATAAAATACTCTTCTTAATTAACGTTAGTTCATCGCTCAAATTTGACTCTATGTTTTCGATCCATTCATTTATCTCTTTTACGTGAGTCGGAAATTGATCCAACTAATCCATGATTCTTTAAGAGCATTTCTAGTGCTTCGACTAGTTCTTGTATAAATTCCATTAGGTCACATTCTTCACTTAGTAATAATTCTCCTGAGTTTGTCTTTATTCCATCTTCAAAAAGTTTTATTTCAATTCGTATTTTCGTATTAGCTACCTTTGTAATTCTCCATCTATGTATTGCAGGTTCAGAGTCCCAATCAAACGTAACGACATCTCTTGCTTCATCCGGTTCATTGAGACTGGGAATAAGACATTCTACTGATCGCACGAGATCAATTAATGGTTCCGATAGATAAGAGGTTTCCATATAAATTTCAGTTTGTCCGATTTTAAGATAAACATCCCCCCAACCTATATTGGTAAGCGTATAGGTGAATTTCATTTTTACCCCTTTCGATTATTTCAGATCTTAGAAGACGTACTTATGTTGTTATCAGATGAGAATGACTTATTCACTCAATCCCAATTATTAAAAATAATCTCTTTTATTGTTTGAGGTTTCCAATACTTCATTTGATTTTGTTCATCTTCATGCAAATTGCTTATTTGTTCATAAGTCATTAATGAATTAAGCTGCTCGACTTCCAAATACTTGTATATATTGTATTCTGCATCTATGGAATCAACAAATCTATATTCCAAACTATCGATACATGATTTGATGTCTGAATTCTCAACAAAACTTATATTTCCAAACTCGTAGCTGTCTGCAGTAGTTACATAAGGATAGTATTTATTCATAAATATAAATAGTTTATTATCCTCTGAGGTAAATCTGCCAACATAGTAGTTGGTACTATAAGTATTCATATGTTCAAAATCTTTATAGTTAAAGATTATCTTTATATGAAAACATAGTTGCAAAAATTCCATAGAGGTTATTGAACGTTTCGGCGATCCGAATCCAGTGATACCAGTTGGGAGTAACATTATCTTTATGATTCACCCTTATTTATAAGTATTTTCTTTGGCCATTTCTGAGAACGTCCTGGTATCAGCATTTCATTTATACTGTGAATTTCTCTGTAATAGTCAACTTCTTCAAGTTATCTCAAAGTTATTATATTATTATGTATTTCATATGTGTACCATCTTTTGTTTTCATCTTTATTGTTATCCTTGATGGTCATAAAAAGTAATTCGTGTACTTGTACATATGTCATATTCTCAGGAAATGTGTCTACTAATCGTACTTCTTCTATTTCATGTCCTCCAGGCAATTCAGAAATCACATATACGTCCGCATAAAAGAGACGTCCAAAGCTTCTACCTCCATGTATTATCATAGAGTAATCAGTTATTGGAGTAATTCTAAATTGTTTGGCACCAGATTCTTCATACAATTCTCTTGCTCCTGTAAACTCAATATTCTCCCCTAACTCCCGATGACCGCCCTGTACTTCCCATGTGTTCTTATATTGCTGTCGACTAATAATCCATTGATTCTTATACCTAGCAAAAATCACTGCAAACTCCAAATCATTGTCTGGTACATTATTAAGTCCATGTATAACGACTATTTCATCCATTTAATCACCCCCAAGTTACATTTTTATATATTCTTTGGGTATTTACTAATTCTTCACCGTTAAACTCCAACCTATATACATCTGGTTTTGATGTTTTCATTAAAAACTCATACCCGTATTGATCATCAAAATACCTCATCATTAATGTCATGACCAATCCATGAGTTCCTATCGCTATCTTCTGCCCCTTATAGTTCTTTATTATTTCTTTCAATCTTGCTACAGATCGCCGCTGGCAATCATTTATGGACTCTCCATAAGGTTCTTTATAGTTTGGGTCCATAAACATTTTATTTACGAGTGAGTATACTTCTTTGTCTGGAATAACCATATCCTCTCTTGAAAATACAAGTTCTCTAAGATCTTCAAACACTAAAATCTCTTTACCACTTTGTTGAGCTACTTCCTCAATGGTCATCATAGCGCGACTATAAGGACTTGAAATAAAAGTATCAATTTCTTCATTCTTCAATAGTTCCGTTATTTTACGGGAATCAAGCTTACCCTTATCAGTTAATCCTCGAGTTCGTTCATTTCCTTCTGATTTGGATGATTCGCTATGCCTAACAAAGTAAATATATGTTGTCATTATTACCTCCTGGATAAACATTCATAAAAATATTCATTACTGTGATTTCAAAGTGAGGTCCCATCACCTAAAGCTACGAAGTGGCGGCCGCGCTGCGGTTAGTTGGTGCGGTTGTATCCCTGCAATCACTTCTTCGAATCCACTTCCGGGACCCATGCAGCTTGCCTGCCAATGCATGAATACATTGCTATACGAAGTAACCTGCTTCTTTGGAATGCTTAAAGATCAATCTTTTATTAAATCCCAAGATGTATTACACATTGATTTGTTTTCAGTGCATTTTCTATTACTTCTATTAATTTGTTTAGTGAACCTATTAATTCAATCCTGTTAAATGATATCTTTTCATAATGGCCAACGTCAGTGCCAGCTTCCCAACCGTAGTTCCCAGTAATAATAAGATCTTTGGGTGCGTTATCAAATAGATCCTTCCAAGAAGAAATAATATTCTTAAAAGTGACTAGACTTTCTTTATCTCGAATAATTGTATATCCATATCGGTCTAATCCATATCCTGAGAAAGATTCACTGGGACCTCTAGATTTAATCCATTCCAATGAATCATTAAAATAATTTATAAGTTCATCATCAATTGATGCCTGAGGCGTAGCCTCAAGTCCATTTATTACAACTCTCTTTTCATTCCATGAGACATCAACTAATGAAACTTGTTCTTCACCAACTATAAATTCATGAGATGGCATTTAATCAATCCTTTCAGGTTATTTCGTTCTTAACCTATTAATTCCCCCACTCTTCTAGTAATAATTTCAATCCTAATTTATTATAGAAATCTATTGAATAATCTTGAGTTGCTCACAAAATCTTTTCTAATATTTTTGCCACTCCATCATTATCATTAGTTTCAGAAATATCTTTTGATAGTTCTTTCAGTTCTTCAATCGCATTAGCCATTGCTACAGGCCATCCACAAATCCTAAATAACCCAACATCATTAAAATCATCTCCAAATACCATTACATTATCAAGAGAGATATTCAGCCTCTTACATAAAATAGCTACAGCATTTTCTTTAGATGCCTTAATTGAAGAGATTTGAACTAGTTTTCCTTTGTCTGTAACCAAAATGTTTAACTTTGCTTCAAATTTCTCTATAAATGAATTTGTATCTATGTTTCCAGAGAAAAGTATTTTTGTTGCTTTATAACTTTTGAGTTCTGCTAATGATTTAACAATTGGATTTCCTTTAACTTTCATAAGTGTTGTGTAGTCATATTCCCTTAAGCTCATCCATTCATCCATCACTTCTATACTGAGATCTAGTTCCGGATTACAATTTAAACAATAATCCAAAACTTCAGATGTGAGGAGCGATTCAATAGGTTCATGATGATGAATGCCAGTATAGTTACAACTAATATAAGCACCATTATAATAAATAAATGACCCCATACTCAGCAATTCATCTTGTAAAAACGTGCGGACTGCTCTTGGTGGACGGGCGGTTGCAAATATGAATTTTATACCCTGCTTAGAACAGGCGATGATAGCGTTATAATTACGCTCCGTGATTTGTTTATCAGAGTTGAGGAGCGTTCCATCTAAATCCAAAACTATTAATGGATACTTCATTGAAAACTCCTTTCTTTAGTGTTTCAAGTGATTCCACCTAACGTTCTGGTATTCATGAACCTGCTAGGGTTGTTTGCCGTATCTACTTCTCCAAATCTGCCCAGATCGTTCAGATTGACCATTAATTCTTCTCATGCCTCTTATCTTCTTTTTTTATTAATGTAAACTCCATTGAATTCTCCTTCATCGGTAATTTCACTTAAGGTACAATATAATTCCTTCTATTATTACATCCAGTCATCAAAATGTTTTTCAAGAAACTCAATTTCTTTCTCATAATGAGTAAGATGACCTTCCTCAACTAATTTAATAAATGCGAGATCTCCGGATGCAGCACGTTCAGATAATGTAGTACACATGAATTTAATACGGGAAATTACCCACTCCTTAAGGTCTTTTGGAACATCCAATCCGTAGGAATCAAAAAATAGTTCTATACGCCTTTTCCTTACTGATGCATGACTCTCTCTGTTATATCTTTCAACTTCGTGGTTATTTTGACTTGGTTCAAACTCTGCAAGTGGAACAGATGTATATAAAGTGTAAACAATGTCCCAAATACGAGGACCTGGCCCAGCCATGTCAAAATCGATGATCCCTACAGGAAGTTTGTCTTTAAACACAACGTTATACAAAGCAGCATCATTGTGGCAAACGACTTCATGTAAAGACCTCACTGGATATTCATTTTTAGATTTCGAAGTAGGTATAAACCCAACAGTTACGTCATGATATCTTCTTAAGAGTTTGGCAAGTTCGTATAAAACCTCATCCGACCACATGTATCCTTCAATTTCAGGGTAGATATTCCCCGGAACTACTCCTTCAAGGTAAGATAGAATCTCTCTATTCTTTTCATCCAATCCTAAATATCTAGGTGAATAGGGATAACCTTCCTTTTCAAGGTGTATTAGCAATTCATACACATAAGGATTGGAATTAGCCTCCCGACGAACTGTATTCCCTACTTTCACGACCTTATTTATATTCCCACCAGTAAGAACTTTCTCGGTTTCTGACAAGTCTATTCCCTCCCTAGAATTTTATGATTGTATTACTTCTTCTGGTACAGCAATAGGCGAATGTCCCACATTGTAGATACCTTGTTAGGCGAAGTGACCCCTTTTTAATGAAGCCCACTAATTAATGCACTTTATAGTCTTTCTTAAGTAATGCATATATCACAGTGTCCACAAACCGATTTCTCCAATAAAAATGTTCCTTCAAAGTCCCTTCTTCAGTGAATTCAATTTTCCCAAGCACCTTTCTTGATCCCATATTCCCTGGCTCTACAAATGCTTCAATTCGGTTTAATCCAAGATCATTAAATCCATATTCTATAACCTTTTCAATTACCTCAGTCATAAAACCTTGTCGCCAATATTTTGGTGTTAATTCATATCCGATTTCCGCTTTATAATGATTTTTCATCCAACCATGAAATCCACATGTTCCAATTACCTTGTTTTCCGACTTCAAAGTGATTCCCCAGCGAATGGCTTGATTACTTTCAAATCTTTGATTCCATTTTTGAATTAGTTCTTCTGCTTGTTCAATATTTGTAAAACTCTCCAAATCATAAAACTTCGTAACTTCATCCAAAGAGAAGTATTGAAAAATTTCTATGGAATCGTTTTGTGTTAGCTGTCTTAGCACCAATCTTTCTGTTTCTAATACAGGAAAATGAGTCATATTATCTCTCCTTTGTTGTTCTTACACAGCCGTTAGTTCCTTATTTGATATTCATATATTCTTGTTTCATTATCATCTATTGAGTAGCCCTTACCTATATGGTTCCAGTTATTTCTCTCATAATAATCAGTTAAATCAGTACATAAATACAGTTTTTCATATCCCTTCAGCCTTACTTGATTTATTGAGTGGTTCTGGAGTTGCACTCCTATGTTCTTCCTCCTATATTCAGGTTCAACAAAAAGACAAGCCAACCAAGGAGAAAGGTCTTGTCTGCTATTTAATTCGCTTCTCAACAGAGCATAGGACCCGATGATCTTATTCCCTTCCATTGCTATATAAAATCCAGGTATATCACACTCTGTGTTTCAGACGCTCTTTCCATACAATCACGATAAAAGTTGTAATTCGAATCTGAACCCCATTGATTCCAAAAGTAATCTATAGCATCTTTTAATAAGTGTGGTTTTTTCCTAATATCGAAGATTTGGATCAAGTTAACTCTCCTTGTCTCTTTATAGTTTGAGTCTTATACAATGATTTCGTATAACGTTCCCACATTCACGAACCCAAGAGGCTTAAGGTCGAAGCTGCCGGTTCCGATAATGCATTTAAATACCACCACATGACCTTATGATGTCCGATCAATTTTGAACTGATTTCATTTACATCATTTATACTATAATTATAAAAATACACATTATCTCGCTGATAAAGCTGATATGTGCCATCATTGAGTATTTCATTTCTATATTTGTACAAGGCTACTACATATCTTGGATTATTAACGTTTCCATCCACATTTAGATCTTCTTTCGTAATGTTATCAATTGCTTGAATAGCGTGAATTGCGTTCTTGCTCTGTACTAATACGGATTGGTTAAACTCTTGCGGGTAACCAGCAATTGTTATCCATATCGTTATTACAATCGTCATTAAAATCTTTGAGATTTTAATCCATAGTACTTTATTAGTAATAACTAAACAGAGTAAAATGATTAAAGAATTAATAATTATTGTACTTGGAATTGATATAATTCTTCCTAATCCAGTATAGGGAAAAAGGTAGATTAGTAACACTAACAACAAGACGGTTGGTAGCAGCAACAAGATAAAATTGAAAATGTATGGCCATTTACTCTTCACAGCTACCCTACTCTCGAGGTTTTTATCTTTTGCCGACATTTTCATATAACGTTCTTATAATCACGAACCCGTAGGGTTATCTGCCTGAAACCACTTCTCCGAATCTATGAAATACTATACGACTCATTTCTTAGTGAAATCAGTAAGTTTTCTACAACCTCAATTGAATTCAATGATGCAATTCTCATGTTCTCTTCAAATTTTTCCGATGCCACACTGTCGAACGGGTCGTCAGGCTTAGTCCCACAGCGTGAATATGGTGTTAGTCGAAGTTATTCGCTTCTTTCGAACCCGGTATGTATTACTCACGCCAACCTTCTAGCAAAATTTTTGATACCAATAAATAGCTTTTTCATTAGCCGTTGGGAAGTTAGAATAGATCATAGTATCCACCGCACCAATTATAAAATTGTTTTTTGCATAAAATCGGCAAGCTAAAAGATTAACATCCTGAGTTTCAAGCACAAGACCTATTAATTTGTTCTGTTTTGCCCACTCGGCTGCCTTGTTTAATAATGTAGCTCCAATAGCCTTGCCCCTCATTTTTTGGGCAACCGAAATATCTTCTATAAAAGCATAGCCATTCCAATGTGTACGAAGCTTTATTTGCCCAATACAGTTGTCGTCAAAATAATAAAGATAAATGGCTTTGTTTTCATCATCTATATAACTTATTTCGAGGTCTTCCTTGTCATACTGCTTATTATATTGTTCTGAGAAAAGCTCCTCAGTATATGACCAAATACCGTCTTCATACTTAGGGATGATTCGTCCAGTAACAGTGAAGCTCTCGTTTGATTTGTTATAATCATGTATGTTTGAATGTGTCATTTTAATAATCATAAATAGGTACTCCCTTTTATATGATTGATTTTTCAGGAATCCATTGTCTCCGCAAATTTTCACTTCATGGTAAGATTCTCTCGTCACGTATACTCAGCTGTATTTACATCTCATTTCCTCCTCCAGTATATCAGCCTTTCAAAATATTGGGAATTGAAAAAGGAGCCTTCGAGGTTGTTCAACCTTAAAGGCTCCAAAGATTTTGGAGTCAGCATGCCCCAATTCGTGAAAATGTTGTAATCAGAAATTAGTGTTCTCACGAGCTTCTTTCACATGTTCTTCTGCAATCTTCTTTAATTGCTCATTTCGATATTCTATAAATCTCTTCATATAACTCTCAAGTATTAACTTCTCAACGATCTTTCCTAGAAACCCAAATGGGGATTCAAAATGCAAGGTATCGATCATTAAAGTCTTTCCTTGTACTTCTTTGAATTCATGAATATGTTTGAGTGTCTTAAAAGCGCCTTTTTGCATTTCATCTACAAACATAAACGGTTCTTCATATTTCGTTATTTTTGAAGTAAGTGTTTGCCTCACACGAAAATGAGTTGCTTGGAAAATTACGGTTTGACCATAACCTATCGGACCAGCTGTGATCCCTCCAATTGCTATTTCCTTTGTATGTTTCCAAACGGTCTGAGTATGAATAGCTATGTCCCTGGCTAAATCAAAGCAAAGGTTTATAGGAGCAGAGATCTCAATCTGTGTTCGAATAGTAATCAATCGATTCACGCCCTTCATGTATTTAAACGCTCTACACTAATTTCAGCTAACGTTCCTGTATTCACGACGTCCTAGCGCCTTAAGGTCCACCATGAACCGGCTGCCGTTTGCGGCCCACAGCGTTGAATGCAATGTTAGGCGAAGTTGATTCCTTCCTCTAGTTGCTTACAAATTGTACTGTGATATTGACCAAGGTTGCCAAAAAGCAGGCTCCGCCCCTGACTCATCGCTATAACAGTATTCGCAAGTTTGTTTCGCATCTTCATAGTCATATATTAATCCATTAGCATTAATATTAATTTTTAATTTATTTATATAATCCTTTCCTAAATCATTACATGCATATGAAGAAAAGAACCCCATATCATGACCTAATACCTCATGACCGAGAAATTCGCCAGAATCATCTATTTCAATACCTTTCATTACATTCGTTAGCAATCCGGGCTTTCCCAAGTTCGGTTGATTATCATAATAGTCCTTGTATTCATCTATAAATTCATCTGCATCATATCTATTTAAACCAAGACCTAGTAATTTTATATTCGAAGTATTAATAAATTCCTTATAAAATTGACTCGCTAATTGTACCGAGTTAAATAAAAATAGCCAACTTAACTCCCCTTTCTCAAATTCTAAATCAATCCATTTATTAATTTTTTCTACTGTACTTTTATCTAAATTCAAGTTTCTAATTTGACTATATTCTTTTTCAGTCTTGTTAACCCAAGAATGACCCCAACAACCTGGTATGAAATCACAAATGTGATCACTCGCAGAAAAAAATGGGTTCGGCAAGTAACTGCAATCGTTCGAAATCTCTGTCGAACCCTTAACTAAAATATACCCAGCTTCAATAAGCATAAAGCTTCACCTCTTTGAATCAATTTCGCCTGACTCTACTTCTCAGATATCCCTCTTGGTGGCATCTTCGAATAGCACAATCGTTATTTGATCTCTCTTCTGTATATTTCAATATTAGTGTTAGGCAAGTATTTAATTTCATATTTCTTACCAATATCCATCTCTGAATCAAATAAAAATGTTAACGTCTTAGTATTAAAAACAACGTATTCATTTAAATCTTTAGATTCATTGTATTTAGCAAGAGGATAACTTTCTGTTACGATATACTTCTTTGTTATCAACAGAAAATCATCTTTCCAATATGGGATGGAAATCCAAATGCAAATTCCAGTAGCCGTTAAGCATAGTACTCTGCCTATAAATACTGAAATAATTTGTAATCTCGCAGAAATTCTGGGATTTGTCCATCTTAAAAGATCTACTCTAAATATGGATCGAATGCAAACAATAATAATGAAAAGATAAAGGATTGTGTGCATAGGGGCTGATAGTAAATATAAAATATTCAAATCTTGTTTATCTTCCTTTCATTTATCAATATTGTTTATCAATTTCGTCTGACGTTTCCACATTCACGGACGTCTACTGCCTGATTCACTTCCTCGAAATGCTTGGGCAAACAAGGGTCGAATTGCCGATCCGCAGCGTTGAATGCGATGTTAGGTGATGTTAATGCCATCATTGATTTATCATGCATCATATCTTCTTAATATTTCTTCAATTGCTTCTACTTGTAGTTCATAGCTGTTTGTAACCCTGAATTTACCCTCAATCATTCTTTGTCCACGCGAATGCCCGATGCGTGAATATTGTGTTATCTATTGTCGGGTGCTTCTTTGAAGCAGCTTCAAAATCGGTCATCGACTTTCCATTTTCCCTTTACTTTTAAGAAGGAATAGTAAGTTTGATCCTTTTGTCCATTTTCCCATTCTCTTGTAACAAAGATTATTACTTTATCTGAACTTTCCTTCTGAACTTCTTCAATTGTATATCCGATCAATTTTAATGAATCTTTGTTGATTTCAAAATAAATTGATTTCATTTCTTTAATACTTTTTGTTTCTGAGGTGTCGCTAGAACACCACGAATATACTCGTCTAACGAACTCATCTGTTGCATATGGACTCCAATTGTTTATATCGTCAAAGTTTTCAAAGTAGTTGTTAATAACAATATTTAGTTCTGGAATATCAGTGTCTTTTCCATTAACTGCGGCATTTGTGGCACCTTTAGTCCCACAGGAGCAAAGAAATATAATTATGGCCATTGTAAACAAAATTTTAAGCTTCATAGGTAACTGATCTCCTTGTTATTGTGCTATACCCTATTGCAGATAACGTTGTTATATTCACGAACCCTCACTGGCTTAAAGGTCAAGGGCCTGGGCGCGATGCGCTTAGTCGGTGCGGGGTTGTCCGCTGATTCACTTCTCCGATATTCTTCTTGCGGACAAGGAGCCGACAGGCTCCTATGCGTGAATGCGGTGTTATACGATGTCGGCGACTTCCTCGAATCATACTCACCAAATCGCTATTCCAACCTTATCTTTTTCTTCAAGTATTACCTTTATCATTTCCAAGGCATTTCTAATTCTAAATTCAATAAAGTCTTTATCATAGATTGTATGTAGCTTTATAATATCTAAATTATCAAACAAAATAAGTAATTCGCTTCTTAGTTTTTCTATTTCGCTATCAAACACAAAAATATCCATACTTTTTAAAGAATATATCTTCTCACATCCAAGTTCTCTAATTAAATCAATTCCCCATAAAGTTTTTCTGCATGACTCAAAACCAAATGAATTATTGTGTGGTGCTAGTATCTGCTCTTCCATAACATTAGTATCTATAAATATACTTTGCTTTGGAATTACACTAATTATCAAACTCATATAGATAAATTCCCTCTCATTAATTATCTCTTAATTCTTATAATCCCGAATTCTTATACATCGCCGATTACTTATAACGTTGTTGTATTCACGAACCCGAGAGGCTTAAAGGACTAAAGTGACTGGGTCGTAGACTTAGCCTCGCAGGGTGATTGCCTGAATCTGCTTCATGGCTTCTTCCCTTCTGGCAATCCAAGGAGCCTACAGGCTCCTCTGCATGAATACATTGTTATGTGAAGTACCCTGCCCTCAGTCAATCCAAATATTCTTTAAATTTCTAATATATATACTAGGATCATCTTCATCTACATACATTAATCCTTCATCTTTTAGAATTTGATTCTGAATTAAATCATTGATTATTCTATCTGTTACTTCTTTATAGTGCTCTATGTCTTGTGGAGATTCATCTAGTTCAGAAAGAAATGTAATAGTATCGCCTATGTTATTTATTAAGTACCAGGTAGTAATCGCGGAAGCGACTGGATTCCCAACGATTTCCGTTAGTTTTGAAGCCGGTAGGTGAGAGTAATTAATAACTTCTTTCTTTGATAAGTTTATTAATTGGTATGTAGCACCCATGCCTATCAGATCCTCCATATATCGCAATTAGGGTACTTCAAATAACGTTGTTGTATTCACGAACCCGTAGGGTTGTCTGCTTGATTTATCTTCCCGAATTATCTTCTAGCAGACCCAGGGCCGAATGGCCCGCAGCGTGAATATATTATTAGGCGATGTCACCTCTTCTTCGAATTTCTATAATTATAATTAGCCTTTAATCATCTTTTATAGTTTTTTTCTTTGTTAGTTTCATAAATTATCACTTAAGATTGTTCTTGGAAGGATTAAATTTTTTTATAATTTTTTTCAGTCCGATTCCACACCCATAGCCCCCAAAAGTAACCACAAACAGGAAATATTATTAAAATTTTTTATAAGAACATATAAAAGGAATGATTGAAGGTAACAGAGTGATCATTCTCTAATAATTCAGTAAAAAAAATAAATATGACCGCCGTTGGTATGCCCCAACCTATTACCCCCTATAGAAAAGAAAATACTTCCTTCCTTTAGATCTTATTTTTTCCCATTTACTTCTTTGCACTGCATTCATATATCTTAATCACCTTTCTTAATTATTTCTTCAGTGTCTAGACGGTTTCGCCTAACGTTTGTGTGTTCACGACGTCCATCCCCCTTAGATAGCTCTTATCTTAAGGGGGATATGTCTGCCTGAATCCACTTCTCCGAATATCATCGGGCTGACCAAGGGGCGTTAGCACCGCAGCGGGAACATGGTATTAGGCGATGTCATATAGTCATCATTTATTGCTTTCAAATTCTATCAATTTATATTGATCCTTAAAATTTTCTCCATGATTTAATTCATTTATTAATTTTAAGAGTCCAGATTTCCCTACGATTGTAAACCACCTCGTAACTTCATGACATGATAAATAGTAATTATTACTTGCCTCTATTGTTCCGTAATTAAATGCTTTATGTGAGTCCAAAAGATCGAAATCGATAGGGGACTTTCCATCATTTGTCATATGATTCCATATTGCTTCGTTATTTGAAAATCTACCGTCAATCATTGCCGCCAAACCTTCATCAAACCAGACTGGGACTTTATTTTTATTGTGTAATCTATCTCTCAGTTCTGCATGAGTAAATTCATGAGAAATCACATTCTCATTGAACCCTCTAGGGCCAATTACGATATAATTTTTCCAAGGATAATAATAAGTTTGCCCTGTTGAATTCTCCGCATATTTTCTGATAAATTTTTGCGATTCGACATATATTACATATGGATAAGAATCTCTGTCACCAAATACATCTGAAATTTTAGCCACCGAAGTCTGCACATAATTTAATAATTCTTCTTTTATTATATCTTGCAAGTCTGGTTCCATATAAACATCCGGTGTAACTTGTTCAATCTTGAATAATCAACTAGAACTGCACTTACTGGTTTTGAGTATATATTAAGTGAAATAACAATTATGGAGATTAAAAATATTACAAATAGAATAGTAACTTTTTTTCTTTTTTTTAGTGGTTTCATATTCATCTCCTATGTTTGTATGATTTCACCTAACGTAGTTGTATTCGCGACGTCCATTCCCCTTAGATAGCTCTTATCTTTGGGGAATGGATGTATCTGCCTGATTCTTCTTCTTCGAATATGCTACTAGCAGATCAAGGGCCTTATGGCCCGCAGCTCGAATATGGTGTTAGGTGATGTATGACTCTTCAATGAGTTACCCTCATAATCTTCTTCGGTATATTATTATTCTCATCTGGATAACCCAAAGAGGCATTTATAAGTCTACATCCTTCATTTATGTAATCCACTCTTCTATGAATATGACCAAAACACCAGATTTTTCTATTTAGATTATATAATAACTCTCTACCGTTAAAATAATAAAAGCTGTTGCTAATATCATTTATCTTATCTATTGGAACGTTAGACCAATCGGGTGAAATATGAGTAACCACCACATCTGAAATATCAAGTATCTTCTTGAGTTTTGTTAACTCTTGCAAAAACATTGCTTCAACCAATCGCGGTAATCCCTCTATTAAAACAGAATCATTTGATATCGACTTCCAACTATCATAGATTTTATTAACATCTATGTTTAGTTGATGTATTCCATATTGAAAGTCATACCACATTCCAGCACCACCAAAAGTAATTCCGCCAATTTCAATTGTATCCCCATCTAAAAATAATACTTCAGGTATTTGTTCTGCCATTATTTTCATTTCTTGAAATCTACGTATTGAGTTACGTTTGTATTTGTTTTTTATTGATTTAGTAACTAAATAGTAGTCGTGATTCCCTGCTACCAGCAGAATATACTTATAATGTTCCTTGAGTTTTTCGAGAAAAATGAAATTTTGTTTGTTAAAGTGACCTAGATCACCAGCTATCACCAAAACTTCTGAAGGCTCTTCAGGAAGAATTATATGCACGAACTTATCTAATCTTTGATTTTGTTTTATATGATTACTTGAATATTCCACCCAAAAATCTAAATGAATATCAGATATGAGATCAAAATGTATTATTGTCTTCACCTCGTTCTAGTCATATTTCATCTAACGTTGTTGCATCACGAGCCCGAGAGGCTTAAGGCGCGGAGCGCCGGGTCGAAGACTTAGCCTCGCAAGGTTGTCCGCTGAGTCTACTTCTCCGAAATGCCTCTTGTAGACCAAGGGACAGCGAATGCTGGCTCGATGCGTGAATGCTTTGTTATCCCTTCACCATCACTTATCATGGTAGAGTCTATAATACTTAAACTCGTATTCTTTATTTGTTATATGAACCAATAATTTCTTAATATCGATAAACTTGTAACCACAATTCTCTAAAACTTTTTGAGAACGAATGTTATCAACAGCGGCTGTGCCTATGATATAGGGGATGTTGTAATCTCTATAAGCCCATTCCGTAACAGCTCTAGTAGCTTCTGTAGCAAATCCATTTCCTCTGGTATCAGGAAGCAAATTATAGAAGATTTCTGTCTCATGCAAATCATCGTGTTCACCTGCTCCAACCGATCCAAGAACATTCCCATTTACTTTGTCAAATATCCCAAAACAAACAATGCCATTAATGATATCCATGTTTATGTAATTTGTAATATGCCAGCTAAGAAATCCTTCAGAATTACTTTTCTGCATTTGCCAACCAATTACTTCAGGGATATCTAGCAGTTTTTCAAACTCAGATAGATCATTTATTACAAATGGTCTAATAATAAGTCTGCTAGTTTCCAATATCATTTTAGCTTCATCTCCAAATATCAAGTGAGCAATCTTGTCATATTATTTTTATAATGATTTTAATCATTTACAGTAATTTCCGATAACGTTGTTGTATTCACGACGTCCCTTCCACCTTAAGCCCGAAGGGCGGCCGCGATGCGGTTAGGTGGTGCGGGTGTGTCCGGCTGAATCTGCTTCCTCTCTACTGTAATTGCATCCCCTAACCCACTTCTAACTCCG
Organism: Paenibacillus monticola; assembly: GCF_009664975.1. Classification (GTDB taxonomy): domain Bacteria; phylum Bacillota; class Bacilli; order Paenibacillales; family Paenibacillaceae; genus Paenibacillus_AQ; species Paenibacillus_AQ monticola. The sequence continues at coordinate 59,896 of NZ_WJXB01000012.1, read as the reverse complement.
GTCCGGACCGAGGGCCGAATGGCCCGAAGCGTGAATATGGTGTTATACGAGGTTCTCTCTACTCTGAATTCACTTCAAATTGTTTTAGTCTTAAAATTGAATCGGTGATTCTTTCATAAGCACTTATAGGAAAATCTGAATTCCATCTTTCTTTATATTCTTTTGCCCCCAAATCTTTCATTTTGGTTAGTTCCCTATGTATTATTCTCAATAACCTAATTGTTTTTATTTCTTCAGTTATTAACAAAGTCCCTTCTTCAAGCATTTCCGAACTAAAATTATCATTCATTTCAAACACCTCAAACAAACTAAGTGTATTCGAAACTTTTAGAATTCTGAATCGATATTCGCCTGGTTCAGTCTGCACACTAATAATTACTTCATTTACCTCATTATTCAAGATAGATACTTTATTAGCTATATCATAGATAGCGTCTGTCAAAAACGAAACCGGGATCTCGATTTCTTCGCCATCTTTAGAATTAATCACTACATCTAACCACCCATGTGGTTCAAGACTCATTGAGATTTCCATGAAGTTATCACCTATTTTCCAATGTCCTTTGAGACTTTCGTATAACGATGTTGTATTCACTAACCATCACTGGCTTAATGGGTGCAGATCAAGCGCCGTCAGGCTAGCTGCGTGAATACGTTGTTATAGGATCTCTCCGACATTTTTGACTATACATGCAATAATGCATTCTTATTACACAACAATATATACTTACCAATAGGACCTTCATCAAAGGAGGGTTTTCTAGCTTAACCATTACCATGTGGGGGCAGGTCATCATTATACTTATAAAAAATCAAAGTATGACTTTGATTATTTGACATTATTTTGATAACGAATTGCGTTTCAGACAGCGATACTTCAGTAATTGTACTGCCTTTTAATTTATCTGTTAGTTCGTCCTTGCTGCTTGATAAGTGCTTATATTTATAAAAAGGAGATCCAAGATTTCGACTAAACTTGAATGTCTGAGTTCATAATAAATTGGAATTGCGCCTTTCAGTCTCGATACTGCTTCAGCAGGATCTCCTTGATAATCAACAGGCCTGGTTCCAGCATATTTAATAAACTTCTTCTGTCCTTCTTTCTCCACTCCAAAACAAATATTACCGGAGTCTTGTTGATCGAAAACTGCAAAAATATAACCTAATTTGTGTAGCCAACTGAAATCAATATCTTCCTTTAGTTGAAAAGTTACCTCGTCAATATTGTAAGTAATATCCTTAATACTCATTTATCCCTCCTGAAAACTGGTGTTTTAAGCCTCGTAGCTGTTACGCATACCCGTCAGAGTCTGCCAGTTCTAACCTTGATGATAATGCCTTCTTCGAATCAACTAAACTAAATCTTTAATCAGGTAGTAATGTTTATTGCCTTGTGGAGCATTTTCAATAATTGCAATTATCTTGTATCCATATTTTCGATAAAATTCGGGAGCTTGAAAACTGAATGTGTTTAATTTGATGAATGTACAGTTCTTTTCTCTTGCGATTTTTTCGGCTTCTTCAAGTAATTTCTTCCCATGACCTTGTATACGATAATCTTCGTGAACCCATAAAATATCAATCTCCATCCAGTTCCAACATACCGCACTATTTAGTCCTGCAATGATTTCTTTTTGATCATTCTTTATACACAAATTCACTTCTTCATAGCGACCGTTTGGAACATGTTTGGAATTGAACTCAATTAATTTGTTCCGTATGTAATTAGTCTCTTCATTTTTGCTTTGAAGTATATTCGAATTATTCATTAGGACCTCCTAATTATTGATTTGCATTAACTACGCAGGTGTGTCACCTGATTCTGCTTCTCTGCCTATAACTTCTAGTAACCATGGGCCGACAGGACCTCATTTAGACAGATCTATAATTTTATAATCAGTTTTTTGATCTAAGAAAGTGGTTTCAAACTCTTCAGGTAATTGCTTGAAATTTTTTATTCTAATGATCAATATTTCTTTTATATATTGCTCATCTGCTGCCATGTGACTTTTAATATTTACTATTAATTTACTCTTCTTTTGTTTAATTTCTGCGTATGGATACGTATAAAGACCTGATTTACTTAGGTTTGAATACAAAACAATTGTCTTATCTTTAATTATGAAATACGTTTTTTGCTCTTTAATTTGTTTAATTGTGTCCTGAATATCGTTATCTAATTCTTCCACTCTTACTTCATCAAACTCTATATCCTCTGATCTTATTGTGATAATTATTGCGATACATGCAATTAGTACTACGGTTAAAATCATTAGGATCTTATATTTCATGGGTTAGCCCTCTTTGTATAAATAATATTCATGTTGTCTTTCTAAGAGTTTTATTATTTCAGGTATATCGTTTTGACTTATTGGGGGTAAACTTATCAATTCTCCACCACATCTAAAATATGTTCGTCCATCATTATATTTGTATACATATCCTTTCAGTTCATCAGTACATTTGCCGCAATGATAACAACCAGTATATTTGTAATTATATTCTTCAATCGTTGTTCTAACTCCCTCTTGAAAGAGGTTAGAATATTCTGTTGAAGCATAAAACTTCAATTTTAGAATAGGTTTCCCTTTCTCAATAGAAAACTTCATTATATGGTGTTTTGTTCTGTTGTTAACGAATACATAATTTACTGCCTGCGTTTTTGCCTTCTTGGGTTTGTATCCGAGTAGCATTGCAGCATGAGCTAATTCGGAAAACGTATTACGTTCTTGTTCTGTAATTGATTGATAGAATATATCAAGTTCCATTCGATATCTCCCCTCATTACTTCATCGAATTCAATTCACACTTGAATAACAGTATGTGTGTATTTATTTATTTCACTTAATCTTCTTCTTAAATCTTCAAAGACAGGTACATTCGTCTTTGAGAGCGTTTGAGGAAGTTCGTATATATCAATAGCTTCATTTCTTTAATAATGAGTCCTGTCTCTTCGTAAACCTCCCCCGAATATTTCCAACTTAATTATTCCGGCACTTCAATATGTTCTGATACTCTTGATTTCAATATTTCTATTAATTCTTCATCCATAAATTGATAATCGTCTGGGATATCAAGACAGATTAATCGTTTATTCTTTAGACTGATTGGAAATTTATCTATAAGCCGTCTCGTATGCTTCTTCTCCATTACAAAAATCCAGTCCGACCATCCAATATGTCCTTCAGTAACCTTAATTCTTGCTCCTTCTTCCGTTCCTGCCGATCTTACTTCATAGCCATTGTATCCATCAAAAATCTTCTCCGCAGTTAAGCTACGCCATTTATTACGGCTACAGATAAAAAGTAATTTAATGTCTTGTCACCTATCCCTTTATGATCTTTGGTTATTAATAACGAATTTAAATATACTATTAGCTGATGTCTCTTTTTTGACTTACCTACGCTTGTTTCGCCGTTAAAGTCCTTCTAATCTCTTGAACAAGTTTTTCCTTCTTTATATCAGATATTGCGTCGGCGGATAATTTTCTAGCACAAATCGGTGTTATCCATGTATCAGCTTCAGGATTCCCGTTTGTTGCATTCATCCAATCTATCAATACAGCCTTTCCATCATTCTTAATAATGATATTGCCTGGGTTAGGATCGCCATGACACATGCAATGTTTGTATGGCAATGAATCCATTAATGAGATTACGTTCTCTTTCTCGTGTTCACTTAGATAATTAACGCTCATAATATTGTATTTAATTACACTTCTTTGAGAAGGTAATTCATAACCGTCAAATAGTGTATTGTGTACTTTGTATAATAGTTGGGCTGTCTGCCGAATATCGTCTTGGTTATTTTCATGGGTCTTGCTAATGAAAGCATGCTTAACAAAACGATCCATAATTGTTTCGCCTATAATATGTTCAACTATAATTCCTGGCCTACCGTCCACTTCTATTAAGTCAAACGGTTGCGGAACAGAGAGTCCACATTGCCAAGCGATACAGTTATTAAGATATTCTCTTCTTGCTGTTTCAATACTTGTATTTTCTCTGACAAGTTTAATTATTTGATTGTTTCCTATTTCAAATACTTCTGAGCAGCCGCCTTCTCCAATCTTGTTACCTAATATAATTGTCATTCACGTATTTCCTCTCTTTAATATTCTTTAGATTTCTGCTGCTCAATATATTTGCGCATAATCTCATAAGCGGCATCGGATAGAAGTATATTCCGGTCTTTTCTTCCCTTACCTTGTCGTACGAGCTAACCCTCTATATTCTCAAAATATGCTCTGGACTGAATTTCTCAAGCCTTTTGGCAATGGTCCGCTCGTCACGCATACTCAGCAGTATTTGCATTTCATTTCCTCCTCCAGTATATCAGCCTTTCAAAATATTGGGAATTAAAAAGGAGCCCTCCGAGGTTGTTCAACCTCAAAGGCTCCAATGCTTTTGGAGTCATCTATTAAGCTCTCACTGTATTCAGAAATCTACTTAGATAGGCTTAGCCGCTGGTCATGTGGGATTCGTCGAAGTCGACTTCCAGACCATCGAGAATGTAGGCATATCAAGGCTTTGCGGATAACACTTACACAATTTTCCCGAAAGTAGTTTTTCAAAGCAATCAACTCCTAAGCATGAACAGCTCTTTTATATTTAATTTTTGCACGACTAGGAGATGTAGTTTGAAATACGCTTTATTGGGCTCAATGTTCTGTAGGATTGCGTATTCTGCTCTTGCGGCATATTCACAAGGTTCTTCCAATTCCTTGCCACTCAATGTTTATGATATATTAGAACAAGGTGGTGTATACACATTTGAATCTAGAGAAGATTTCCATCATGCTCTGCCCGTAGAATCCTTTTACCCTTGGAACTCCTACGGGCTGAGCCTTATCCCAAGGGAGCGTGATGGTTATAAAACCTTACCGAACAAATCGAAATCAAGCCTATATTCGTTACTACAGACAGCAAATTATCAAGCGCAAAAAGCGAATGGTGGCACAGTGGGGATGGGCCTACAAACACGACGGCAGCTTTGCCAAAGGAAAAATCCATTGCTCCTGCTGGTGGTGCTGCGAAAAGACTAAACGTCTGGGCTATCCCAAATCAGAGCTTGTCAGGATAACTAACTGTGAGGAACAGCTTATGGAAGTCTGAGATACAAACTTAACATCCTCAAAACAAGCGATGTCGCATAAGGCAATCGCTTGTTTTTATTGTAAAAGTGAAACATCGAAAAGAATTCCACAACAAAAAACCTCCCCTCACCCTAAGGCAAAAGAAGGCTTAAACGCATTAGTCAGACTATCCGCAAAATGCTAAAAGATACTGAGATACCGAAAGATCGCACCTGTCCAGTGATGGAAACGTCTTACGGCTGCAAGAATCAACGAAAGACTTGTAGACGAATGTGGTTTCACGGGTGGTGAATCTACAGTTCGCCATTATTCGACTTCGGTCATGCTGAAGTTAACATGGGCGCTCAAGACTTTCGAGTCTGCCTATTCTGCATTTTTTGTTATTTAAGCAAAACAGAATAGAATTTACAGCTATTCTCGTTTCTTTCCAACTGCACCAAGATAGATAACAAATTCTTCATCACCGTCTAATTCTAAAATCTCATCAATCAACTTTTGATCATAGATTCCAATTGCGCAAGCACCTGCACCGATAGATTCACTGGATAAATAAAGGTTTTGGCATACATGTCCAACATCGATAAGGATTTTTTTGTGAGCTGAAATATCATACTTCCATTCAGAGCGATAGGGTGTTGTACTCCATGCAAACAGTACAGAAGCCTTTTTGGCAAAGTTAGGGACAAATGGCTGATCTAAAGTAATAGCATCAATCTTATGTTCAAGTTCATCTAATTCAAACATAAATAATAGCTTATGTTCGACAGGAAGGTATCTGTAGATTCCTCGTTGAATGCCTTCTACTCGCATAATAATTAAATAGGTTTCAAATGTGTGTGTCGCCCCACTGCATGGTACAGTTCGCAGCGTAAGTCCGTTCTTATTCATACCCGTAATTCCTTGGGTAGCCCATAATAAATAGGATAACTCATCCAGACTTAAAGTTTCCGCAGAATAAAACCTCGTACTTCTTCTTTGATTTATACAATCAAAAATGTTTTCTTTACACACAACGTCTTTGCTGACCTTTGGCAAATCAATAATTAGTGATTCTGAATGGGCGGGCTTAACAATTGGGGGTTGTGCAAGTCCTTTGATCTTATCTGTTTTTATATGTTTAAATTCATGAAAATTAGATTTTAGAAAGTGCCTTTGTTGTTCGTATCTTGTCATAACAGATCCTCCTGGATTACCTTAATAGCTTTAATTTATCATGTCATAAAAATTAGATTGTGATCTAACTCACTACTCCGTTGTTTTGGTGAGTAAACAAAAACGTTATTACATCCATTTGATAACCCCACTCCTCCATCCAGTTTCTTGATAGAGATCTGTCAGATAATCCGACCTAGAAAAAAAGACGCTCCTGGATTAGCAGAAGCATCTATTTTCGATACCTAAAATGTTATCAGTTATTACTCGATGCTAGTTTAGAGAAACTATGTGCTGAGAAGTGCTGGAAATCGCCGTCGAGAAACGAATCGCATCAACTATTCTGTAATAAACCCATATGCTGATATATGCTTGACCCTCCGTGCCACTAACATCGATACCAGAGAGGCCAGCACAATAATACCAACGCAAAGCATAACGATAAGTGGAATCTTTACAATGAATTGAACATTGTGAATGCCAGCACCAGAGAGCAGCAGTGTAAGCAGCGGATTGGTCCCTAAACAAATAATGGTTTCGCTCCTTAATAACAAAGGAGCGAAACCATTAGATAAAATTCTCGCCTTGACCATGCGTAATTGGCAGAATGAATTCAGCAATTATCCTATCGATTTCTCATAAAAGGATTGAACCATTCATTTAACCTTTGAAATGCGGAAATTTCTTCAAATCGTTCAATAACGTGTTAGAAGCGTTTTTCAGTTCATCAACGGAGGACTGGAGGTTACCGTTCAAGGTTGTTTCCCAGGCCTTGAACAATTCTGCTCGAGCGGGATCGTCGTAACCAAAGAAACCTGCGAACTGGGTTTTTTTCGTATCCGAAAATTGTCCGTAAGTGAGTATGACGATATTAATCATTGTGGGATCCGTTCCGGCCACCGAGATTAAAGAAGCGGCTTCGTTGGTCCACGTTTTGTCGTCGGTTTCCTTAAACGTCGCGTTGATCAGAATCGAAAGTGCTTCAGAGTTTCCTTCATATGTACTAATCAAGTAAGCGAGGCTGTATCTCAGATTCGCGTCCGTCGAAGACATCAGCAATTTGCCGAAAGCTTTCAACGCTTTATCGGAATTGAAAGCTTTAAGCAACTCCAAGGACGCCCGTTGCGAAGCTTGGTCCGAGCCGGCGTTCGAGAACAATGCCGCGATATCTTTAATATTGTCTTCCAAGTTATGTACGGCGAAATCCTGAACCATGCTCGTCGACCAAGACGGCGCACCTTTCATGACGATCGCCTGTAGACCAATTAGCAACTGCTGACGATCGATATTCATTAGCTTGTCACGCTGCGCGATTTCCTCGGTTGTCAGCTTTGTGTAATCCTTTTTGAATAAATTCTGCAAGCCTTTGCGGATGTCGGCGTCCAGCAACACCTTATCCGTGTAGAAGACAGGTATAGCGGATACGGACGTCTTGCCTCCGCTCGTTGTCGACGCAACCACTTGAACGACAATGCTCGCTTTACCACTATACCCTTTCTGAGAAACCGAAGCGGTAACAGTCGCCTTGCCTGGAGCAATACCGGTTACGATGCCAGCTGGAGTTACCGATGCAATCTTGGCGTTACTGGTCGAGAAGAGATACTGGACTTTGACCGTCGATTTCAGCTTCGTTTTCAGATCGGTTTTTTCCCCTTTCATCAAGGATATGGACACTTCTGTAAATTTCAAGTTCACAGATTTGATCGGTGCAGCCAACGCAGTACCAGCCACCAGATTTATAACGATGATCAAGATCAAGAATAAAGCAAATATACGGTATTTCGACATTGCAACAAACTCCTTTGGTCGATTTTGGAAACTGAGGTGCAAGTATACCATGAAAGACTTCTATGCTATCAATGATATAGTTTACAGAGTCGTTGTTTTTTTGCGTAAATTCGACGCCTGAAAAATCAGTTGCAAGTTGAGTATTTCTTAACCATCTATGGGAAAACACTGCCTGTAAAGCAATTAGGTTCCATTCAAGATCCATATGGCTTCTCTGAAGGTTGATTTTGAAACGATGCAAATCATTTACCCTAAGTAAAATAATTTCCCAACTAATTGCTCATCATCTCCACAAGTTCCAACACAACAAAAACCTCCCCTCACCCTAAGGCAAAAGAAGGCTTAAACGCATTCTTCATTGCAAAAGCACGGCAGCTATATTTTCAGCTCCCCAAGCTTGAGTTAGCGTAATCTACTTTAGGAGACAAGGTCATCTAAGCGTTTGGTAAACGAGGCCTATGGCTCCAGAATCAAATGTCTTGTTTTCGATAAGTTTAAGTTTGATCTTCTCCTTGAGACCTTGGAATAACGGCAACCCGCTGCCGATCAGGACGGGAGAAACCGTAATTTTATACTCATCTATTAAATCAAGCTGCATAAGGTAGTGTGCGAACCTTGGACTGCCGAGGATGACCATATCCTTGCCTGGCTGCTGTTTGAGGTTCTTGATCTCTTCCTCGACATCTTCTTTCACCAGTCTGGAATTGTTCCATTCGACTTTCTCCAGCGTCGTGGAAAAAACGATTTTGGCTGTCTTTTCGATCCACTCGGCATGATTCCGTTCATGCTGCGAAGTTGATGGGTTCGAAGGCACAGATGGCCAGTAACTGTGCATCATCTGATAAGTCCCACGTCCCCAAATGACAGTGTCGGTAGTACTCAGAATTTCTTTCGCGTGTTTTTCCAAATCAGCATCGTAGGAAACCCAGCCAATGTCCATTTCACCATTCGCCCCTTCTACAAAACCGTCAAGCGATGCGTGCAGAAATAGAACGAGTTTTCTCATTTTCAATTCTCCTTTGTTGATGAGGGATATCTACATTTATAACGGTAATTATCAACATAACCATCCACTAAAAGCCACTAAGATTCCAGCTTGTTTTAATAAACGAAAAAACAATTTCTATTTTCACAAGGAATTTCGATCTTCTCCATGTTTATTATCTTAGTGAGCGTCAAATAGCCCACACCTTGACCAAGATGAGAGCTATTTGACGCTTAGATAACTTCATTTTATCATATTTTGAATTCAAATCGATATTTCGCACCAAATTCAGACTCGAATTTTCACTCATCCACACAACAAAAAACCTCCCCTCACCCTAAGGCAAAAGAAGGCTTAAACGCATTCTTCACTGCAAAAGCACGGCAGCTATATTTTCAGCTCCCCAAGCTTGATCAGCTCGACAACCGCTTGCGAACGGCCTTTTACGTTTAGTTTTTGCATGACGTTGGAGATGTGGTTGCGGACTGTTTTTTCGCTGATGAATAACAGGCCTGCAATATCGCGTGTTGTTTTGTCCTGCACGAGAAGCTCAAATACTTCGCGTTCACGATGCGTCAAGAGAAATTTGCTGTGATGTTCGTTCCCTTTCAATGGTGTCACCCCTCCTTGCTCGGGTTTGTTTGGTATAACAAGGTAAAGGGATACAGTCAAAATATATTATGTTATGGGGATGTTAATGGTGACGTTGCAGGTATGAAATGGGCGTTAGCGGAACTAAGCAGAAACGGCTTCGCTGTCCTTTTATGGACGGCGAAGCCGTTTTTCGAGAAATATAAGGATAATTTATCGTGTGAAACCTATCCGGTCCATCACGCCCTTGCGGTCACGCTGGTTTAGTCCGGTAGGCTACTGCAATCCTAGTATAAAATATGGAATGGATTTCACAGCAAGTCTTTTTTTCGCAAGGCCATGTGGACAATGTGCTAAAATATAAGCATTATCAATTCGCACTCCATGGAGGCTGCTCCTACATATGGCTAACATTAAAGAAATCGCCCGAGTCGCTGGCGTTTCCATAACTACCGTATCGCGTGTACTTAATAATCATCCTTATGTCAGCAAGGAAAAAAGAGCCGCAGTACTGCACACTATTGAGCAATTGAACTATACTCGCAATATGAATGCGGTCCATCTAATTACCGGCCGCACAAAGGCTATCGCTGTGATTCTGCCCTATATCCATTTTTTTTATTTCTCTGTCATTGTGGAAGGTCTTGCCCGGGAGGCACTGCTAGCTCAATACCGGCTGATCCTGTGCCAGACCGATTACCGTCCAGAGGAAGAACTAAAGGTATTGGATATGCTGCGTAATAAGGAAATTGATGGGGTAATCATTGTATCTACAGCGCTGCAGCCTGAGGTCATCGAAGAGTATACAGCATATGGCCCCATTGTAACCTGCCAGGATAGCGGTGAACGTCGCTTCTCTTCCGTATATATTGAGCATTATTCCGCTTTTCGGCACGGTCTCGAATATTTGGCCGCCAAGGGATATCACAATATCGGCTACTGTGAGGGGAGAAAGCATGGCAGCAGCAGCTCCATCAGACAATCTGCCTACAGGGACTTCCTAGCAGAAACAGAGCTTCCTTTTCTAGAGGAATGGATGATCTTTGATTGTATAACTGAGGAGGATGGTGCGGCAGTATTGCACCGCTTGCTGAATATGACCAAACGTCCTGACGCTATCATTATTTCCGGAGATCATGTCGCTGCGGGTCTGATCATTGAAGCTCAAAAGCACAATCTCCGTATCCCAGCGGATTTGGCAATAATCGGGTTCGATAATCAGCCCATTGGCAGATTGCTTGGGATCACCACGATCGATAATCAACTTTTTGAGATGGGGGCTTGTGCCTTTCGGATCATCCATGACCAGATCAATGGCGACGGTGGACCTCCTGTACACCTTAAGCTTGAGTACAGCATTATAGAGCGATTAACCGTTTAGCTTGTTTGATCCATAAGAAAACTATCACTCTCCCGACAGTATTTGAGGCAGTAGTCTCAAGTTCAGTCGGGGGATTTTTTCTGCATTTGATTGTAGCTATGAGAAATATCACATTTTTGTATTGACAGTCCTTGTGTAGGGATTTATGATAAACCAAGCATGATTGATAACGATTATCATTTGCAGGCAAGGAGAAACGGCTGTGCTGTTCTCTAAGAGATGGTATCCGTTTCAGCGAGAAATAAGATGATTTATAGTGTAAAACACATAAATACATAAATTTAAAAAAGGGGTGTTTGGATTGAAGTTGAAATATGCAGTTCCTGCAGGTTTGCTCGCAGTCTCCATTTTGTTTGCTGGATGTGCCAATAATGATAACGAAAGTTCTGGAAATGAAGCACCTGCAGCAAGCAACAATACGGCATTGAATGTGCCCGCGGCTTCTGCTGAACCCGCTGCTAACGTGAAGGCTGTCGATTTCACATCAGCCATTGAGCAGTACCGTGCTTATGTAATCGAGCAATGCGATCAGTTTGTGAAGGAAACGGAAACATTTACGAATGCAGTTAAAGCGGGCAAGCTTGAAGAAGCAAAGGCATTGTATGCTCCAGCCCGCATGTACTATGAACGAATTGAGCCGATTGCCGAAGCGCTTGGGGATCTGGACCCTAACATTGATGCTCGTGAGAATGATGTAGATGCAGCGGATTGGCGTGGATTCCATAAGATTGAGAAATCACTCTGGGAGGGCAAAACAACTGAAGGTACCTCAGAAGTAGCAGACCGACTATTACAGGATGCCCAACTGCTGCGTGCCAAAGTCGAGACTGCTGAGATTGATGCCAATCTGCTCGTTACCGGTGCGGTTGAACTGTTAAACGAGGTTTCCTCTTCGAAAGTAACTGGCGAAGAAGAGCGTTATTCCCATACGGACCTGTATGATTTCGTCGCTAACGTCGAAGGGGCACAAAAAATATATGAACTATTAAAGCCAGAATTAGCGAAAAAAGATCCGGCCCTGGAACAAACGATCGGCGAAAAGTTCGCCGCTTTGCAAGCTGAACTAGCTCCTTTTAAATCTGGGGATGGGTACGTTTCCTACGAAGCGCTAAAGGAAGAAGAAATTCGTACATTGAGCCAGAACCTGGACGCATTGGCTGAGCCCTTGTCCAATATGGGAACTATTCTAGGAGTGTGACAGATATGAAGAAGAGTGACCCCTTATTAGGTAAAAAACTGAGCCGCCGCGATATGCTGCGGCTCACCGGTGTTGGCGGTCTTGGTCTGCTGTTGGGTGGTGGTGGTATAGGTGGGATTATGGCAACACGCGGTGCAGCGGCCCAAGTTCCAGCTGCAGAAGTGAAAGAGGATACCATCCCATTCTACGGAAGTCATCAGGCTGGAATTCTTACTCCATCGCAAAACTTCCTGTATTTTGCGTCGTTCGATCTGACTACGACCAAACTGGCAGATGTTAAAAAGCTGCTGGAGTTATGGACAACCGCCGCAGCCGCGCTGACTTCCGGCAGCCTCATTGGCAACATAAATGACAATCCCCATCTGCCACCTTCCGATACGGGTGAAGCCGCAGGGTTGACGCCAGCACGTTGCACACTTACGTTCGGCGTGGGCCCTTCCTTTTTCGATGGGAGATTCGGACTGGCCTCGAAGCGTCCGGCAAAGCTAGCTGATCTTCCTGCGTTCAAAGGAGACGACTTGGAGCCAAAATGGTCCGGGGGTGATCTATGTGTTCAAGCCTGCGCCGATGATCTGCAAGTTGCCTTCCACGCCATCCGTAATTTGGCGCGAATAGCTCGTGGCACGGCCGTTCTGCGCTGGACGCAGGAAGGCTTTCAGCGTACAGGCGGAGCAGATCCAATGGGAACAACACCACGCAATCTGTTGGGCTTCAAAGACGGCACAGGCAATCCCGATGTTACCAATGCCGCTGAGATGCAGAAGATTGTCTGGAACAGCAGCGGTGACGGACCCGCTTGGATGAATGGCGGCACTTATATGGCTGTACGCCGCGTACGCCTGCGTATCGAGATTTGGGATCGCTCCACATTGAATGACCAGGAATCGACCTTTGGACGTTATCGCCATAGCGGCGCTCCCATAGGAGCCAAAGACGAATTCGATGATCTGAATCTGAAAGCAACGGACCACTCCGGCAAACCTATTGTCCCACCCGATTCGCATTCCGCATTGGCGCATGGTGATGGTACGGTCAAAATGCTGCGTCGCTCCTATTCTTACTCCAGCGGCATGGATCTTACGACCGGACAGCTGGATGCAGGCTTGTTATTCATCAGCTTCCAGCGGGATTTGGTGAAGCAGTTCGTATCGATTCAGGAGCGGCTCTCGAAGAATGACAGGCTGAATGAATATATGGTACACACCGGCAGCGCGGTATTCGCCTGTTTCCCTGGCATTCGCGAAGGCGGAACTATCGGTGAATCTCTGCTAGGCTGAGTGCAGCTTGCTGCACGAACAAGAAAGATTTGGAGCAGATCTTAAGCTGCTCTTATGACTGTCTACTATTGAAAGGGGATTATCCCGATGTTCTCTCTTACGCATCACAAATGGCAGGCGCTGAAGGCAGCCGCGCTGCTCAGCTTCCTCTGTGTGCTGCTGCTCTGCCAGCCAGCAGCAGCTTTGGCCGCGGCGGGTGCAACGCCGCAGCATGATGAGCTGCTGCCGCCGATCGGCAGCGCGCTCGTCGAAGCCGGCCAGAGCCGCTGGGACGCGGCGGCCGGCGATGTTGCAGCGTTCGCCGCGCTGTGGCGCACCGCGAACGTGGGCACGCCGGACCCGGCACTCGCCGGTCCGGCTGCTGCCGTGGACGCCGCACTCGCAGATGCGGCGGCGGCCCTTGAGGCGGGCGGCGGCACGCCCGCCAAGACCGCGTTGTCCACGCTCGCCAGAGCCGTGGACGCGTACATCACCGCCGCCGCTGGCGAAGGCGGTGACACGGGTCTCGCCGGACGCGAAGCTGCGGCGAAGCTGTTGCCCGCGGCGGAGCGCGTGCGTGCAGCGGCGCAAAGCGCCGCTTGGACGACGGCAGCGGAAGCTTACCGCGACATTGTCAATGGCTGGAAGCCAGCGGAGCGCGACATCCGGGGGGATAATTCCGCCGTCTACGGCCTGCTGGAGACAAAGATGAGCCTGCTGCGCATCGCGCTGCAGGCAGAGCCGCTCCGCGCAGAGTCGGCGAAATCGGAGGCCGCAGCGCTGTACCAGCTGCTGGCCGATTACAGCGAGGGCAAAGCAATCGATACCGGTAACGCCTCCGGTGAACCAGCATCTATTGAAGGACTCATTAACTACTTGAAGAAAGCCTCCACCGCAGCTACGGGCGGAGACAGCGCCGGAGCCGCGGTAATTATGGAGCAGTTTATTGTCGCCTGGCCTTCTGCCGAGGGTCAAGTACAGATTGCTTCACCAGCGGTCTATAACAATATCGAGAATGAGAGCGCTGCCGTAACCGGCTATCTGCTGTCCGCTCCACCTAAGCTTACTGAGGCGATGACAGTCATGGACAATATGCTTTCCGAACTGACCCCATTGGCCGGAGAGACTAGCTACAATGCTTGGGATGCCGCGCTGATCCTGCTGCGCGAAGGCTTGGAAGCCATTCTTGTATTGGCTGCCCTCCTTGCTTATCTGAAGCGCAACGGTACTGCGAATACTCAGAAATGGGTCTGGTCCGGTGCTGCTGCTGGTCTAATCGGTAGTATCGCCTTAGCCGTTCTGCTCACCTATACAATTTCCCGAGCGGCATCCGGGGGAGCCCGGGAAATGATTGAAGGCATTACAGGACTGTTAGCTGTAATTATGATGCTGACCATCGGGCGCTGGCTGCACAGCAAGTCTAGTGCAGCGGCTTGGAATAACTATGTGGGACGGCAGGTGGATGGTGCGCTGGCCAAGGGTAATCTTTGGTCACTGTTCTCCATTGCCGCCTTGGCAATTTTGCGCGAAGGTGCGGAAACCACTATTTTTTATGTAGGCATGGCACCGTCTATACACACTTCCCAGCTACTGCTTGGCATCGGGAGCGCGCTCTTCATCCTCGTGATTATCGGCTACGCAATCATTGCCTTAAGTGCGCGACTGCCGATTGCCGCTTTCTTCCGCACAGCTACAGTGCTCATCTATTATCTTGTCTTCCGCTTTCTCGGCGAGAGTATTCACTCTCTCCAGGTAGCCGGTAAGATTCCTGCACATGTACAGGAAGGATTGCCCTCGGTAAGCTGGCTCGGCTTGTACCCAACCTGGGAAACGCTGCTGCCTCAGTTGCTGGTTCTCGCTTTTATTATTTGGGAGCTATTGCGCAATAAAACACCGCAAAATACCAGCACAGCCAGATAGTCATTTTCTTCGCACAGCGCAGTAAGAAACGAATATCCAACTAAGGATAATCACTAACCCATGAAGAATAACCCGCCCTCGTCTGAGGCGGGTTATTCTTCATGTACGTACAGGCTGACTATAACTTATAGTTAATTCTATAAAACAAAGCTTATATTGATTTCTCAGTCGCAACGGTCGGAAGCAGCCATTTTTTGCAGAAGTTCCGACACCTGCTCCGTCTCGGATAACACAAACATATGACCACCCTCAAAGCTATGAAACTCCGCCTGCTCTGCCCATCTCCCCCACTCCGGCATCATTTCATAATAACGGCGATCTTGTTTGCCGTTAAGAATGTGAACGGGACAGCGGAGCTTGGCGGGTGCAGTCGGAACAAAGGTTTCCATCGCCCGGAAATCTGAGCGGAATATCGGGAGAAAAAATTCGAGAAGCTCTCTTTCCTCCGCAAGTTCTGGAGGTATGCCTCCCAGGCGCACAAGGTAGTCAAGGAATGCCTTGTCGGTTAGATGCCCCACCCGTTCCGGTTCCCGGTGCGGCGGATAGACTGCAGAGATCACTACTCCTTCCGGTCGAATCCCCTTCAACTCCAATCGTTGCGTCAAGCGAAAGACAATCATTCCTCCCATGCTGTGCCCGAATAGATAGAAAGGCTGCAGCATATAAGGTGCTATGGCTTCCTCATACAAATCGACCAATCGTTCCAGATCATCCACAAGCGGCAACGGATTGGCGTGACCTGGAGGATCGATGCATAGCACTCGGAACGTTCCTTCTAATAATGTACCCAATGGGCGCAATGAAGCGGAGTACCCACCTGCAAAAGGAAAACAAATCAGCAGTGGATTGTCCTGCTTCCCGCCTTTAGTCAACGGTTTGACCATCGTCTTCAACGGTTCACCCTCTCCTTTGTCCCTGTAGTCACCGCACCCTGTAAGACCTTCTTCATATGCTCTGCCAAATTCTGAACATGCGGATCTCTCATCATAGTCACATGGTTACCAGACATGGGTATAATCGCGACCTCCGAAGTAGTATATCGATGCCAATCCTGGAACATGGCCTCATATTCCGGAGGATGCTCCCCGGTCTTATAGACGTATAGAGGAACGGGAACAGGCATAGGATGGAGTTTCAGAATTCGTGACATAATCAAATTGTGCATCTGCAACTTCAAATACTTATCCAGATACCCGTCACTCATAAACTGGCGGACTGCTTCATCTTTACGTCCCTCTTCCAAAATGATAGCCTTGGCAGACTCGTAGTCCAATCCCTTCAGACGCTCCTGCGGAACCCCTACCAGATTTCCCATCCCCAGAACCAGAACGAGCAGCTTTAATTCTTCTTCACTCATTTCTACCTGTATACTATCCTCGTTCGTTAAAGCTGGAGTTGTATCCAGAATAATTAGTCCTTTTGGCGGCGTTCCCCGCCGAACAAGCTCCTGGCACATCCCAAATGCAATATGCCCTCCCATCGAATGTCCCGCTAGATAATCCAGATGCGGCCGGAAACTGTCTTCAATCGAGCTTAAAAAAGTCAGAACCAGTTGCTCGTAGCTAAGGAATCGGGGTTCTTCTCCCTCATACAAACCGGGGGATTGCAAAGCGTATATTGTTCCAATTCCATGCAGCTTCCGGCTGAGTTCAAAATAGCCCATTACAGTACCTCCCGCCGGTGGTGCAAAGAATAGCCTGCTTCCTTCAGGGCTTCCCGCACGAAGTTCAATCAGATAGTCCTGTGGAGTTAGCACCTTGCCGCTTTCTTGTTCGGGAAGAGTAGCTAACCGCTCCGCAAGTTCGGCAATCGTCGGATACTGGAATACAAGCTTGGGGTCCGCTTTTATCCCCTGCTGATTCAAGCGGGAAACCACCTGAATGGACAGCAGTGAGTCTCCCCCCAAGTCGAAAAAGGAATCATGAATGCTGATCCGCTCCCTGCCCAATACCTCTCTCCATACCGCCGCAATCTTTTCTTCCCGTTCATTGCGCGGTTCGGTAAAGGGGATATCGTTCTCCCCTTGAATCACTGGTTCAGGCAGTGCAGCTTTATCAATTTTCCCGTTACTGTTCAACGGCAATCTTTCCATAAGAACAAAGGCTGCGGGAATCATGTAGTAGGGCAATGTCTTCTGCAGGAATACTGTCCATTGGAGCGGATCCGCTGTCGCTGCCACCACATAACCGATGAGCCGCTTATGGCCGTTGGCATCTGCACGTGGGACTACCACACATTGCTTGATCCCTGGGAAATTAAGCATCGTCGTTTCAATTTCTCCACATTCAATGCGGTACCCGCGAATCTTCACCTGGTTATCGATGCGGCCAAGATACTCAATGGTGCCATCCGGCAGCCAACGGCCCAAATCACCTGATTTATAGAGCTTCTCCCCCGGCAGTCCGTGGTAAGGATTCGGTATGAAGCACTCCTGTGTTCGTTCGGGATCTTTAAAGTAGCCAAGCGCTACGCCCATTCCACCCATATAGATTTCCCCAGTTACGCCAATCGGTACCGGATTCCCGTATCCATCTCTAATGATTGCAGTAGAGTTCGATAAGGGTGGACCGATGGGAACGGACAGAGCATCTTCCGGAAGGGAAGTGATCTGGTGCACACAAGCGTAGGTCGTATTTTCAGTCGGTCCATATCCGTTCAGCAAGCCTTTAGGTAAATATTCCAGAGCCTTGCGGGTATGGGCGACAGATAGAGCCTCTCCGCCAACAAGCAATGCACGAGCACCGGAAAGGCTCTCCGGATAGGATTCCACTAGGCGGTTGAACAAGGCAGTGGGTACAAACCCGGTCGTAATTCCATGTTCAACCATAGCACGGGAGAAGAGGGACATATCGAGAATCGCTTCACGGGGCACAATCACTAACGAACCTCCGTTAAGCAACGCTCCCCAAATTTCATAGGAAAAGACGTCAAAGGCATAATTAACGATCTGCAGCATCCGATCATTGGGGCCTAGATCGGCGTATTTCGTGTTCTTCACTAGTCGAACGACTCCAACGTGGGGGATCATCACACCCTTGGGTTTGCCAGTTGATCCCGATGTAAAGTTGATATAGGCCAATTGGTTGGAATTCCGGATCGCTAAGCCGGAGTTGTAAGTGCATGTCGGTTCAGTCCACGGAGCATCCGCGAACAATACGGGAAGACTATAATCCCCTGCCAACTCTTGCAGCCTATTGTGAGTGAGCAGCAAGGGGCTCTCTACCACCTCCAGAATATAGGCGATACGCGCCTGCGGATATTCTGGATCAATAGGAACGTAGGCTCCCCCTGCCTTGATAATTCCAAGAATACCAATAATCATCTCAAAAGAACGTTCGAACAGCGCCGCTACCGGCACATCTGGACCTACGCCTCTTGACTGAAGTTGCCCCGCAAGAACTGTCGTTCGCCGGTCCAATTCAGCATAGGTTAAGGTTTGCCCGTCAAATACAACAGCTACAGCATTCGGGGTGCGCTCGACCTGTTCAGCAAATAATTCATGAATGACTGCTTCACGAGGGAAATCGGTTTCTGTCCGGTTGAACGAATATACTACCTGATGCAGCTCTTCATCCGTCATTAAGCTGAGCTTAGACAGGCGGGCCGAAGGGGCAACAGAGATATGCTCCAGTAATGTTTGAAGGTGACCCATCCAGCGGACGACCGTTGATTTGTCGAAGAGATCGGTATTGTATTCAAAAAGAATCTGAGTAGTATCCCCACGTTCGAATACATGCAGGCTGAGGTCAAATTTCGCCACACGGTGCTGTACCATTTTCTCCTGAATCTCCAGGTTTCCAAGTGTCAATTCAAGCGGCAAACTCATATAACCCAGCATAACCTGGAACACAGGAGGACGACTGAGATCTCGTGGGGTCCCCAACTCTTCTACTAGCTTGTCGAACGGATAATGTTGATGAGCTTGTCCATTCAGGGCTGTCTGTTTCACCTGCTCCAGTAGTTCCTGAAACGTTGGGTCACCTTCGATCCGAGTACGGAGTGCCAGCGTATTGACAAACATGCCGACCAACGGCTCGGAAGCTGGGTGATCCCGTCCGGCCACGGGCGTACCCACAATCAGGTCGGTCTGGCCCGTCAGCTTGTACAGCATGCAGTTAACAGCGGCAAGCATTAGCATATGCATTGTTGTTCCTGACTGTTGATTGATTCTCGTCATCCGCTGAAGGACATCCGTTCTCAAGAATAGCTGCTCTGTGTCCCCGTCATACGTCTGGACCGCCTTTCGCGGATGGTCAGCGGGGAGATTAAGGCAAGGCAGCTCTCCAGCCAGATGGTTCAGCCAATAGTTCTGCTCTGTTTCATTAGTATCCTCCCGGTGATTATGCCACGCCGCAAAATCCGTCCACTCCACTGGAAGCGGAAGCAAATAGGGCTGCAGCTGATTGGCCAAAGTTTCGTAGCAGTATCCCAGTTCATTGATCAGCAGATTAAGGGACCAGCCGTCGGAGATAAGATGGTGCTGGGCGATCAGCAGCTCGTAATGCTCTTCTCCCAGCTTAACCAAAGTAACTGCCATAAGGGGACCCTGCTCCAAATCATAGTGTCTCGCTGCTTCAGCATCGACGGTTTCTTCAAGATGCCGAGTTCTGGACGCAACTGCTAGGAAGGAAAGATCGACCACAGAAATAGGAATCTCCAGTCGCTCATGTACCCTTTGCAGTGGCTTTCCCCCCATATTCACAAAAGTGCTACGCAGCGTCTGATGACGCTCCACCAGGATCTGGAACGCTTCTTGAAGATAATCGACAAGGAGTGGCCCGCGTATTTCCCATCTGCCCAAAATGTTATACACCGCTTGTTGACTCACCATTTGGCATAGAAACCATACGCGGCGCTGGGCATGGGACAATTCATAATATTCCTGTTTCGCCAGCTGCGGGATACCGTAATCGGCAGATGGAGAAGAAACATGATTCATCGGACTCATTTCTTCCAGTGCCGCCGCCAGTTCACCCAGCGTGGAATGCTGGAAGAGGATCTGTAGCGGTACTTTCATGCCCATTTGATGATTGATGCGGGAAATGACTTTGGTCGCTTTCAGCGAATGCCCGCCCAGATCAAAGAAATTGTCTGCCGCACTGACGGTTTCGCATTCCAGCACCTCCTGCCAGATCAGCGCGAGGGAATGCTCCCATTCCGTAGAAAGCACACGATATACTGGCTCCAACCGATTGGCCTGTTGATCGAAAAGCGGAAGTCTGCCCCGATCAATCTCGCCGAAAGCGGTGTAGGGCATGCTTTCCAGATGTGTGAGACTTCCCTCAAATGAAGAATCCGTTCCGCTCTCACGAAATGCACTCAAGGCCTTCTCTGAGGGGTTGCCTGTGTAATAAGCTGCTGCAGTCCAGCGGGGGAGCCGTTCCTGAACAACCTGTGGACGAATCCAGCGGTTAGCTCCGTCCAATCCGATCAACAGCTGAGGAAGATTCATCCGCATGGCAAGCAGCAGAGAATGAATGCCACGGCTTTTGGAGATTACATGAAAGCCCTTTTGCACTGAAGCTTCAGCGGACGTTTGCTCGCTCATACCGATGTTGTGCCACATGCTCCAGTCCATGACGATGGCACTCCGCCCCGCTATTCTCATGGATTGAACAAATGCATCCATATAGGCGTTTGCCGCCGAATAAGCGCCAAAGGCCGCTCCTCCAAAGTAACTATTAACCGAAGAGAAAAAGACAAGACGAGCCTCCGGGTGATCCGCGAACACTGTGAACAAGGAACGTGTTCCAAGAACTTTTGCCTCCAGCTGGCTGAGAAAGGATTCTTCCGTTTCTCCTTGCAAAGTATACCGTTCACTCGCCAACAGATGCTCCTCTACATTGCCCACACCAGCCAGATGAAAGGCACCAGAGAGGCTAATCTGCCATTGCTCCTCGGCCTCGATAACCACTTGCCGCACCTCTTCTTGACTGCATACATCCGCTTGCCGATACAGTACCTCTCCCAGAGTAGCCAATTCGCTAAGCTTCCGGGCTTTTGTTTGACTTGCAGCATCCGAATCCAGGGAGGAACGGCCAATCAACAGAAGTCTTGCCTGATAATGAACCAGCAGGAACCGTGCGACTTCCCATCCTATACCCCCAAGTCCCCCCGTGATTAGATATGCACCTCCTTGTTCCAACGGCTGTTCCACCACTGTTTCTCGTAAAGGATCAACTGCAAGCAGCCAGGGAACCAGCCGTTCTCCATTCCGATAGGCGACTTGTTCAGGGGGAAGTGACAGATGCATTTCCTGATATACTCTGCCGGCATTTACATCGGGATCATCAAGTTCCAGATCGATATACAGAACGCGGCTGTTCCCATGCTCTGCCTGCAGTGTTTTCAGCAGTCCGGTCAGGGCTGCCTTATCAGGGTTGGGTACATCGTGTTCTTTGACTCTGCCAGCTTGAGAGGTTACGAGGGTCAAGCGGCAACTATCCGCTTCTTCACCATAGACCGCTTGTATCACATGCAACAAAGAGAGAATACCCGTCCGCTGGGCCTCTTCGCGATCTTCCAGTGATTGCTCATTCTGTACCGTATGCCCGTCATACGTCCAGGCGTGGAGAATATCCCTGACAGCGATGCCTTCCTGTCGGATGATTTTTAACAAGGTGGAATAGTGAATAGAATTGGCGGGATTGATGGTGAATGTATCTGCTGCTGTTCGCGCAAATTTCTGCCCTTTTTGAATCTGAATAGGCTTACGGCCTTCCCTTGTCAACCGTTCACACAGAGCAGTGGAAAGACCCTGTTCATCGGCAAAGATCAGCACCCCCTCTTCCAGAAAAGAAGCAGCGGCAGGACCCTTCTTCTCTACCCGCCATACAGGTTCGAAGAACCAGGCTGGAAGTGTCCGGTCATTCTCCAACCATATATCCATTTTCTTGCTCACTTCGGCAAATTCTCCTGACAAATACCTTTTGCCCAATTCTGCCCTCTGAATTTTCCCACTGTTTGTTTTGGGGAATACGGATTTACCGACAGGCAGAATCACTTGCGGTTGGATGCCAATCCTGCGCACAATCGTCTGCCGGATCGCTTGAACAACAGGCATCTGTTCCTCCAAGCTGCCTTCTGACGATACAAAGAATATGGCCAATCTATCGCTTCCCGATTCCGGATCAAAGATCCCATAGGCTGCTGAGAAGGTAACTTCAACACCCGGAATTTCTTCTACGACTGCTTCGATTTCGTAGTTGTGGTAATTGGCACCATTGATGATAATTACATCTTTTTCTCGTCCGGTGATGCACAGCACCCCTTGATGCAGGAATGCCAAATCTCCGGTATTGAACCAACCCTCTCCAACAAAGGCTTCCTCGTTAGCTTCGGGATTGCGATAATAACCATCCATAATCGTTGGACCCTTCACCTGCAACCGGCCTATTTGATTCTCTCGCAGGACATGGTTCAGGTTATCTGCAATCCGTATGGATACTGTTGGAATGGGCCCCCCTACCTCTGTGAAGGCAATCTTGTTGGGATGACTATCGTCTACTTCTTTCAGACCGCCGCTAAGCGTAGTTTTATCCACAATTCTTATTCCTTGTGTACCCTCGCTGCGGAATGATTTGTTCTGCGTGACGGCAGAGGATGTTTCAGACATACCGTAAGCCGGTACCATGGCCGTATCGCTTAGGCCGTGAGGTTGTAATAAACGCAGAAATCGTTGGGCTACCCGGGCAACAACCGCTTCACCCGCATTCATGATGTAGCGCAGCGAAGAAAGATCCCATTGCCCTTCTCCGATCTCCCGCCCTCTTTCATTCACGAGCGCAAAGGCAAAGTTGGGTGCCCACGTCAATGTCGCCTTGTACTTATCGGCCCAATCCAGCCAGATCAGAGGGTTGGCGATGAAGCTGTCAATATGGGGCTTAATCTGCTGGCATCCCAGAAATACATCCCGGATATGAAACATAACGACTCCCCCCACATGATCCAAGGGCATCCAATTTAACGAAACCTCTTCTTTGGAAAAATCATTAAACACCGCTGTAGCTTTCATCCGCGCCAGCAGACTACGATGGCGGTGCTGGATGCATTTCGGCATTCCGGTGCTTCCTGATGAGAGAAGATTGAGGACGGGGTCTTCGGGTGAGGATTCATACCAATCACTATCCCGGTCATGATTGCCTAGTGATTCGCTAGTTAGTATCCAGAGTTCGGATGTATTCCACAGCTGACTCAGATTTCTCAAAGCCGGTTCTGTATCCTGATCGGTGAGAATCGCAGGATGCTCCAGCAGTTCCCATGAACTTTGCAGCTTCCGGACCGCGCCGTTCATTTCGCTGTATACTGGTGCCACTGCAATCGGCGTCGGAATGATCCCGCCCAAAAAGCAGGCCCAGAGAGCAGAAATGAATTTTCGGTTGTCGGCAAATTGAAGGATAACCACATCGTGCGGTTGCAGCCCGGCAGCTCGCATTCCTCCCAGAATTCTTTCGGCATCGGCCAGCAGTACTGGGTAAGTCTGCAGCTCATCCGGCTGACCATCCCGAACATAAAGGATTCCCTTATCTGGCGATTCCAGAACTGAACGTCGAAGTGCCTCTGGCAAAGTGCACGGCCAATCGGACCGCTCCTCCAGATCTCCTCCGTAGGCCAAAGCCCACGGCACCTGAGAATCCCCTGAAGTAGTGTCCAATGAAGCATGTGAATGTTCCATTTGGTTCTCATCCCTGTTTACATCGGAGGTGTCGGCCAAATCTGCGGGCAGCAAGTCCAGAATATGGTAGGTTTTCACCGGCTCTATCTGCTCCCGAATGATCACTGCCGCCTCCTCGATACCCTCGACTGCGAGCAGCCCGTTCTCCCAAACCTCCGCCTGCTGGGGAAGGCTATATTCATACAAAGCCAGCTGCCGTTTGTCCACGGTCCCATCTTCAGTGCGGGGAAGGCTTGGTAAAGGAATAATGGGAAGGCTGCCTACAGGTTCTGGAAGCTCGTAATTCATCAGAACCGAGTTCAGCCCCTGCGGTTCATCCATAACGACGAAAGCGCGCAAATAGGATGCTCCATCCACTTGTTTACTTGCTACTACGGCACACTGGCGAAGCGGAAGCTTCCCCATGAGGGAAGCCTCCACTTCTTTGAGATCAATCCGTTTTCCGTTCAGTCTTACCAGTTCCGCAGCTTCTTTTTTATCCACAGTCGCCATCTCTCCCTATCTCTCTTTTAGCTAAACCAACTCCAAAAGTTTCACTGTGCCATCCTCTTGCCAAACTCCGGTATCTCCTGTCTGATAGAGTAGCCCGCCTGTCCGCCCCCCGAAAGGGTGCGAAATGGCATGTTCCTGCATCCATTCGCTCCAAGAACCACAATGTCTCTTCAGTTGGAGTGAACCGATATATACGTTGCCAGGTATTCCCGGGGGAACGGGACGCAAGTACCTGTCCAGAATATACAGCTCCGTGTCTTCCTTGAGATCGTTCACCCCTGCGTAGACCTCTTCCTGATCCTCGTACAGGGTAACAACCCGAGCTTGTTGCACCCATTGTTCAAGCATCTTTATTTCTTCTTCCTCTTCCAATAGCCATAGCGAGGCTACATGGGCCTCCGGTTTCTCCGTTAGGCGGTGAAGAATGCTTGTTAACCTGCCCATCAAAGTTCTTATCGCATCGGGATTATAACGATGCGGCAAGTAGGAGACGCGCAGCTCGTAGCATGCGCCGGGAACAACAACCAGAGACAAATCATAATTCGTCTGCTCATAGCTTTGCAGACCACTTACTGTCAGTTCCTCTCCCGCCATGTTCTCCACTGGATAGTTCTCAAACACGACGATGCTGTTAAAGAGGGCTTCTCGTGCCGGAATTCGGCTGGCCAGCTGAATCTCCGGCAACAAGCTGTGCTCAAATTCCCTTAGCGCGACGCAGGTTTCCTGAGTGGAGAGCAGCAGTTCATGCAGCGTCTGTTCGGCCTGAATGTCCATCCGCAGCGGCAGTGTATTAATAAATAGGCCGACCATTGTCTCCACATGCTCCAGTTCTGCCGGCCTTCCGGATACCGTAACGCCGAACAATATATCGTTCTGGCCGGAATACCCCTGTAGCAGAAGCCCCCAAGCTGTCTGCATGAGAGTTCCTACTGTTACTTTGAGGCGACGTGCCCCTGCTTCCAGCGTCCGGCTCTCTTCGCTGGAGAGTCTGATCGACTCTTGTCTAACGGTATGAACGCTTTCTATAGCGCCCGTCGATGTCTGCCCACCTGGCAACAGGGTTGCCTCTGTGAAACCGGACAGGTAACTTCTCCAGAAAGCCTGTGCACGTGTCTTATCCAGCTGGTTCAGCCATTGGATATAGCGCTTGTAGGGCGTTCTAATAACGACAGGCTCAGTTCTGCCCTCCGCAAGTGAGTGGTATATATTGAGAGATTCATTAAATACCTGGAACAGACTCCAACCATCCAGCAGGATATGATGGAAGCTCCAGATGAAGATTGTCTTCGCCGTAGCCAACTGAACAAAGGCGATTCGCATCAAGGGCTCCTCCAGGTCCAGCTGAAAGCCCTTATGGCGATCCTCCTGTAGCCATTGATCCAGTTGTTCCTGCTGCTTCATATCCTCTAAGCCGGTTAAATCCACATAAGAACAGCTAAGGTCTTGTGTATCCAGCACGATCTGAATCGCATCACTCAGCCCTTCCCAGAGAAAGCGTGTCCGTAGAATCGGATGTCGCTGCACAAGCATCCTCCAAACGTTCTCGTATAGGCCCAAATCCAACGCACCAGAAATCGTAAGATTAATCTGTCCGTGGTAAGCGTTCGAATCCGGTTCGTATAGCGAGTGGAACAGCATACCTTGCTGCATGGGGGATAATGGATAAGCGTCCTCCGTATGCATAGGGAGTCTGTCACAGTCCTGTAGTTCTAGCTTCAGGAGCGGGAAATCCGAAGGAGTCCAACCTCTGGTTCCATTGTCGGTACAGTGTGCAATAACTCCAAGCAGCTCACTGCGGAAGCGTTCCGCCAGACTGGCGAGCTCAGGGCGATCTGCATGTTCCCGGTGCATGGTGAATACCATTTGAAGTTCGCCGTATAACACAAAGCCATGGATATCAATGGCATGCTCACGCCTTGCAGTTGGGGTATGATAATGTCCGGTTCTTGCATCGGCCAGGAAGAAGGCCGCTTGGCCGCCCCGGTCCAGCTGACCCAGATAGTTAAAAGAAACCTTGGGAGATACCATTGCCAGAGACTCACGTTTTTGCGGATCATTCGAGAGATAGCGGAGCAGCCCATAGCCTAAGCCTTTGCCGGGAATCTGGCGCAATGTTTCTTTTATAGTCTTGATCTGTTCTTCCAAGCCAATTTCGGCAGGAGTTCGCAGAATCACGGGATAAGATGTCGTGAACCAACCCACCGTTCGAGTGATATCCAAGCCTTCCCCGATATATTCCCGACCATGTCCTTCAAGCGTCAACCCCAGACCGGACTCTCCGTTCAGGGGAGACAAGGTACGATAGAGCGCAACCAGCAGCAGATCGTTAATCTCTGTGTGATATGCCTGGTTGGCAGCCGTAAGCAGCCGATCGGTTTCTGTTTTGGAAAATGATGTCCTAAATTGCACTGCCTGGTCTTCCGTTTGGGGGGTAAGCAGTTCAGGCAACGGCAGGGTGTGCATGGAATGGGTCACACTCTGCCAGTACGATAACTGGGACTCTATTTCTTCTTCCACGGCGTATTCCGTCAAGGCCTCGGACCACTGCTGAAATGAGGCGGTCTTCGCAGGCAAATTAACAGTTTGGCCTAAACCTATTTGGGTTATGGCATGCAACAGATCTTCAAGTATAATTCGCCATGAAACTCCATCTACTATAAGGTGGTGAACGGCTAGAAAGAGCCACCCGTCCGAACCCGGCTCTCCCTGGAAAAAGACAGCTTGCAATACTTTGCCCAGCTCCAGTGACAATCCGGCCTGCGCATGCTCCGACTCTCTAAGCAGAACGGTTTCCCGTTCCCCCGCATCCAAAGTGCGGGTATCGATAATCCGAACTTCCGGCATCTCCGCCGGGGGGCCGTATTCTTGTTGCCATTCTTCTCCCCACTGTACATAACGCATTCGCAAGGCATCGTGATGAAGGATGACATGCTGCAGCGCTTTTGCCAGTACATCCGGCTCCGTTTTATTCTCCAAAGGAATAAGTGCAGGCAGGTTCCAATGATGTTTGTCTTGTAGATCCTGCTCAAAAAACCACTTTTGAATCGGTGTTAGCAGAACCCCTCCTCTTGCCAGACCCTGATCCATTTCCACTTTCGACACAACCTCTTCTGCACATGCCGCCAGTTCCACAATAGTTTGCATCTGGAATACCTGCTTCGGCGATATCCGGTATCCTGCCCGAGCCGCATTCGCCACCATTTGGATGACTACGATGGAGTCTCCCCCAAGATCAAAGAAATTGTCGTTGACACCGATTTGCTGTACATCTAGCAGTTTACGCCAGATCTCCACAAAGGCCTGTTCCGTCTCATTCCGAGCTTGTATAACAACTCCCTCCGATTTCACCTCCGGCGCCAGTGGAGCGGGTAGAGCCCGCTTATCAATTTTTCCGTTAGCGTTAAGCGGAAGCTGGTCGACTATTACAAAATACCGAGGGATCATATAATCGGGCAGAAGCCCCATCAGATGCATTCGCCAATCTTTCGTCTGTCCGCTATCATTCGTCACCAGATATGCAGCCAACTGCTTCATCCCGTTATCTGCCAGATGCGGAACAACTACACACTCTTTTACAGCAGGGTGGAGCATTAATGCTGCTTCCACTTCTCCCGTTTCTACACGGAATCCACGAATCTTGACTTGATTGTCCAGTCTGCCTAGATACTCAATGGTTCCGTCCGGCAGCCATTTAGCACGATCCCCTGTCCGGTACATCCGTCCCGCTCCCTCGGGGTGGAATGGATCGGGTACAAACATCCGCCGTGTCCGTTCTTCATCATGAATATAACCGAGTGCCAACCCATCTCCTCCGACATACAATTCGCCGGGAACGCCCGCCGGAACGGGAGTCAGCCATGTATCAAGAATGTAAGCACGTGAGTTGGACACCGGTTTTCCAATCGGCACCGATTGCGCATCCTTCGACAGCGATCCGATTGAATATACACAGGAAAAAGTTGTGTTTTCCGTAGGGCCGTATCCGTTCAGCAGCCCTTGGGGCAGAACCTCCAAACCTTTGCGAATATGGGAAATGGATAAGGCATCGCCTCCCACAAGTAGAGCCGTGCAGTGCCGGATACACGCTGGGCGCTCCTCCATCAGACGATTGAATAATGGAACCGTAAGAAACCCTGTAGTTACCCGATAGGTATCAAAGGCTTCCGCCAGCTTGTCCATGGAAAGAATCGTATCGCGGTCCGTCAATACGAGACGTCCACCATTCAGCAGCATACCCCATAACTCATACGTGAACGCATCAAAAGCATAGTTGGCAATCTGAAGAGCTGTGTCCTCCGAACCGAGGGAAACATACGCAGTTCCCTTGACCAAACGGATTACGGCACGATGGGGAATCAGAACTCCCTTCGGTTGTCCCGTCGAACCGGAGGTATAATTGACATACGCTGCCTGAAGTGGCAGAGAAACTGACCTGCGCAAGTCATAGGTCCCTTCCGTCTGAGCCTTCCATCCAGGGTCCATAGTAAAACAAGGTGCCTTCATGCCGCCAAGCAATGGAAGAAAGGCAGATTGGGTGATAACTAGGTGAGATTCCGTATCGCACAGCATGTAGTCCAGCCGTGCCTTAGGATACTCAGGATCCATAGGAACATAAGCGCCGCCTGCCCGAATAATGGCAACAATTGCGATGATCATCTCCGGTGACCGGTCAAGCAGTACACCGACCAGGATTCCGGGGCCGACTCCAAGGGTCTGGAGATATCCGGCCAGAATTTCTGAATCCTGTGCTAAATCTCGATAGGTCATAACGCTTAACCCGTCTTCGTAAACCAATGCGGAAGCATCCGGGCTCATCTTGACCTGTTGTTCAAAGAGCTCTTGCAAGCAGCTGTCCCGGGGATAATCGGCCTGCGTCCCGCTCCAGCTATCCAACAGCAATGTCTGCTCCTCATCCGTCAGAAGAGGTAGCTTTGATAAGGGAGTATACGGCGCTGCAACTGCTCCCGCCAATAGTGTTTCATAATGATGGACCAACTGATCGACCGTTTGCTCCAGGAACAGATCGGTGTTGTATTCGAGCGAAATACGCAGACCTCCAGCCTCCTCAAAGAGATGCAGAGCCAAATCGAATTTAGAAGTGTCATTGTTTTCGATTCGCATATTCATGGTAACCTCGCCCATTCCCACCGCTTCTACAGGCGCATTCTGCAAGACTAACAACACTTGAAATAAGGGCTGTCTGCTCAAGTCCCGCTCTACCTGCAGCTCGTCCACCAGCATTTCAAACGGAACATCCTGATGGTCGTAAGCGCCCAGCGTTGTCTCTTTCACCCGTTGCAGCAATTCTTCTAGTGAAGGATCGCCTGCCGTATTCATACGAAGAGCCAGTGTGTTGACGAAGAAACCAATAAGCGGTTCAATTCCAGCCCAATTGCGGTTGGCAATTACCGAGCCCAGAACGAAATCCTCCTGTCCTGTATAGCGGTGGATCAGCGCTGAGAATCCGGCCAGCAATGTCATGAATAACGTTGCTCCTGCCTGCTGAGACAGGTCGCTCAACCCCGCAGTCAGTGAGGCGGACAATAAGTATTCCTTCGTCTTCCCTCTATATAGCTGGATAGGTGGACGTGGGAAATCAAGCGGCATATCAAGGACAGGGACTCCGTCAGCATATTGTTCCTTCCAATACGCGAGCTGTTCTATTAACCCGCCGTTATTCATCCATTCCTGCTGCCACAAGGTATAGTCAGCATATTGTAGGGGGAGCTCGGACGAGTCCGGTAATCGCCCAGAGGATAGACTTTCATAGTGTCCGCATAACTCCCGCACAAAGACGCCAATAGACCAGCCGTCTGAAACAATATGGTGAATGGAAACGAGCAAAAGATGCCTTTCCTCATCAAGCTGGAGCAGTTGGGCCCGGATCATTGGATCACTAGCTAACGAGAAAGGTGTCCGTGCTTCTTCGCGGATCAAATTCCTGACCTGTTCTTCCTTTATTGGCTCGGGGTACCCTTTCAAATCTACATAGGGCAGTTCCACGCTTACCTCCTGCAGAATGATCTGACTGGGCTCTTCCTTCACAATGTCAAATATGGTACGCAAGGTTTCATGGCGGTCAACAATGATCTGCAAGCTGCGCTGAAGCGCCTCTCTATTCAGCTTCCCAGAAAGTTGCAGCGTGATCGTATTGATATAGAATGGATTACCCGGTTCCCATTGAGCCATAAACCATTGCCTTTTTTGGGCAAAAGACATCGGCAAGATGTCGCCAACTCGTCCTTGTCTCCTTGGTCCGTGCTCCGTAGCACCATCCTGCCGTTGTTCTGTAATAACAACAGCGAGACTTTCAACAGTCGGATGGAGAAACAATATCTTTAGCGGCAAGGATACTCCATAAGCCTCCCGCAGCAGAGACATCAGCTGCGTCGCACGCAGCGAATGGCCGCCCAATGCAAAGAAATTATCGGTTATACCCACCTTATCCACGCCAAGTAGCTTCTCCCAGATCACAGATAACTCCGATTCCTGCTGCGTGCGAGGAGCTGTATACTGATGAGCGTTGTCTTTTTCAGCAGCCATTAACGCCAGCTGTTTTCTGTCGATGGTTCCCTCACCGGTCATAGGGATGGCATCAACGTGTATGAAGCGAATCAGATCGGCAACCTGTCTGTGTTCCGTTCTAAATGTCTCAATCGCTTGGCGAAGGTAAGGCCGGGAAAGACGCCGCTGGCCTGTGAAGAATACCTGAAGTACCTTTTCTGTCTCGACTAAACGACCTGTCCGGGTTCTTATTTCAGCCTTTGAGTCGTCCAGCCCTACATAGAGAAGCGGTCGAGCCTGTCTCAAGCCCGCAATCAGTGAGAAGACGCCTTTTGTCTTGTTGATCCGAGCGAAGCCTTTACTCTCCAGCACATCCCCGACGATGAGGTCGCGGCTCATGCCCAGCCCATCCCACTGACTCCAAGAGAAACAGTGTGTTCTGACCCGCGAATTCTCTGCATGGGCAACCGCCATGCTCTGTACGAACTCATTAGCGGCGCAATAAGCTCCTATAGTCATGCCTCCGGTCAATGTCCGGGCAGATGAAGCAGTCACGAACAGGACATCTCCGAAGCTCTCACACAGCTGATGCAGGACAAAGGTTCCATAAACTTTCGCTGCGTACATGTCCTCTAGTTGTTCCCGGGTCTGTTCCATCAACAGCTGCTCTTGGATCGTTCCGGCAAGATGAATGACTCCGGCCAGTGTGGTTCCTGACTCCTGTTGAACCACTTCAACCTTATTACGCAGGATTTCCAGATCTCCAAGCTTCGCTGTTTCATACCGGACGGAACCGCCAGTTCGGGTGGCCAGCCGCTCCAGATCCCGCAAAGCAGCCTGTTTGTCTTCTGCGCTTCCAGTATTCGTATCGCCTGAAACCGGATGAAGATTGCTGCGGCCTAATATCAGCAGTTTCGCTTGGTAGTGTTCCAGCAAATAAGAAGCAACGGCGCAGCCAATACCCCCTAAACCGCCAGTAATGAGATACAATCCATCGTTCACGAAAGGAATCTCTTCCTGTCCCACCAGTAGATTGGTCTTTCTCAGGCCCGGTACATACCGCTGACCTTCCCGATAGGCCACAATATCCTTTCGGGGACCTGCTATTTCCTGCACGAGGCTCCGGTATACGTCTGACTCTGCTGCACGCGATTCGAAATCAATAAGTCTCGCAACCAGATCGGGATGCTCATGGGGGAGCGTTTTGATGAACCCCGTCATAGGCGCTTTTTCAAAAGCAACAAGCTCATCAGAAAATATTTTCTGACCATCCGTAGTTACAACAGCTATGGAATGTGGGTAAGAATCCCCACCCAACAAGGCTTGAATAAGAAATAAAAGGCTGATGCTGCCTCTCTCTTGCGCCAGCTGAATCTCCTCAACCGCGCATAACGATTCGGCTGGCTGACCGTAGCTCCATAGATGGAATACTTCATCCACCCGGTATTCCTCGCTCTTCAATGCTTTGATCAGCTCGATATAATCTTCCCTTCGGGCCGGATGGAGAGTGTACCTCCCCGCTCCTGTCCGGGCAAAAGCTTCCCCAGGCCGGACAAGGATACTCAGCCCTGCCGGATTGTCAGCATCTCCACGAGCCAGCAAATCTCCCAGCCCTCTCTCATCGACAAAGATAAGCCGCTGCGGAGCCTTAACAGATTTTTCACCCTCCTGATCCTCGATAGTAAGCTTCTCTGCCGTCCAATAAGGCTCGAAAATCCAGTCCGGCATTGTCCGCTCATTTCTCAGAAGAAGATCGATCCGTTTCCGAATATCTGCATACTGCCCGTTCGCCAGCCGTTTACTAAATTCAGCCCGTTGAATCTTCCCCGAGTTAGTCTTGGGGAACTCTCCTTTTGCCACCGGAATCACCTCATCTGGCCGAATGCCCAGCTTGCGGATCAGATGCTGATGGATCTCTTGGATGACACGAATAATCCCTTCTTCATCCGTATCAGATGGCGTGAAAAACACTGCCAGACCTTCACTCCCGTCTTCCCTTGGAACTGCACAAACCGCGGAGAAGGTAACTTCCACACCGTCTACTTCTTCCAG
Organism: Paenibacillus monticola; assembly: GCF_009664975.1. GTDB lineage: Bacteria > Bacillota > Bacilli > Paenibacillales > Paenibacillaceae > Paenibacillus_AQ > Paenibacillus_AQ monticola. Next base: position 26,808 of record NZ_WJXB01000012.1, on the reverse strand, counting down.
GATGACCTCAATCTCATAATTGTGAAAATTATTGCCGTTAACAATAATCATATCCTTCTGACGGCCAGTTATCGTTAGCCTTCCCTCGTACAGGAAGCCCAAATCTCCGGTTTCAAACCAGCCATCATCCGTAAATACCTCGGCATTCGCCTCCGGATTGTTGTAATACCCTTCCATAATCGTAGGACCAGCAACCTGAACACGCCCGATTCTCCGCTCGGTTACCTGCTCGCCTGCGAGATCTACAATACGGACGGACACACCAGGTATGGGCGCTCCCACTTCCGTAAATGAGACGCTGCCGGGATAATCCGTCCCAGCGTGCCGCAGTATACCGCCCATGGAGTTTTTCTCAAAACGAAGTATTCCATTGTCTTCATTACCAGCGTGAAGCAGTTTGGAGAACACAATTCCCGAAGAAGTCTCGGACATCCCAAAGGAGGGAAACATCACATCCCCCTGTAAACCATGTGGGGTCAACATCCGTAGAAAGGTGTGAGCTGTCTTAGCAACGACTGCCTCCCCACCGTTCAGAATATGGCGCATGGACGAAAGGTCCCAACTGCCTTCCTGAATCTTGGCCTGCTGCTCATTGACCAAGGCAAAAGCAAAGTTAGGCGCCCAAGTCTTCGTTGCCCGGTACCGCTCAATCCAGGTTAACCACAGGGTCGGGTCGGCTATAAAATGCTCAATTTTGGGCAAAATCTGCTCACAAGCTAGATATACAGACAGGATATGATACATGACCAGCCCGCCCACATGATCTAGCGGCATCCAGTTTAGGGATACCTCCTGAGAGGTGAAGCCATGAAGGGCTGCAGTGGCCTTCACCCGGGACAAAATACTCCGATGCCGATGCTGCACGCATTTGGGAATGCCGGTACTTCCGGATGTCAAAAGATGAAGAACTCTATCCTCAGGTTTTGCATCATACCATAGGTGATCAGGCTCATAGTCTAGCAATGGTTCTAGCGCAACCACACGAAGCTGATCCGTATGCCACGGTACTGCCAACTCCGCCACCGCCGCGCACAGAGACCCATCCGTTAAAATAATCGGTTGTCCCAGCAGTTGCCATGCATTTCGCAGCTTGCCCACACCGGCGTTCCCTTCATCATAGACTGGCGGAACACCACAGGGTGTCGGAAGGATGCCGCCCAGCACGCATGCCCAGAAAGCTGAAATGAAATTTTCGTTCAACTCGAATTGGAAGAGGACGGTATCCCCAGGCTTCAGCCCCAAAGCATGCAAGCCGGTCAGGATGCGCTCCGCACAGTCTAACAGCTCAGCATACGTCTGATGCCGCTCGGTACCATCGGGCATTAAATACAGAATGCCCCTGTCCGTTGTAAGTTGGCTTGCCCGACACAGGGCAGCAGCAAGCGTCTGCGGGGAGCCTTCAGTATCCATAAGCTCACCGCCATAGCTTACTGCTGGCGGAAGGATATCAAGCTCCTCACTGGCGGGTGATTCTCCCGCCAGTGGAGTGTCGGCTCCACCTAAAAGCAGGTTGGGATCATAACCCAGAACCTCCGGGATATGAAGCGGAGGAAGCTGTTGTTCCTGCATCGTTTCTATAAGGGCTATATCCCCTACTCCCTCTACTCCGCGTAATTTCACTTCTAGGCAGTCCAATCCATTTATGGAACCATAAATGTTATCCAGCTGTGCCATTCATTAATTCCTCCTGTTGCATTTATATGTAGAACTCCTCCATGAGCTTTGCAAATATTTTTGGGTTATAATGGTAAATCCCGCCGCCGGAATACCGAAACGGACAACCAGAAAATAAGGAGTGCGCCGATTCCTAGTCCCAGGGATACCCAACCGACTGGGAACGTTCCCTTCACAATATCCTGCGGTCGAAACAGATAAAAGGGGCTCAGGTAACGCATCCAGGTCAGATTGCTGCTCATTTTACCAACCAAATCAAGTGAATAGAACAGTACCGTTAGAGAAGAACTCCAGCTTAATGCCCGTTTCTCGTCGTCGCACAAGCAGGAAATGAGGAAGCAATACGAAGCAATAAACGTAAACAGCAAGAATACGATGAGGTTGACCTGTACGAATAATCCCTTGTCATATGCCGGTGCATCAATGAGAAACTGTGCTCCAAGCAAACCTCCAATGGTAGTGCAGATGGAAAAAGCGAAAAGTCCGAAAACAAGAACGATAGCCTGGGTAACGGCCACCTTGGAACGAGATACTGGTGTAGAGAGCAAGTAAGCCATGGAGCCGCGATCCACCAGTCTTGCTATGGCTTGGACCGAAGTCATGATGCAATACACCATCAAAATCACGACAAACAATGTACCGTAAAATTGTGCGGACAGATAATCGTTGTACTTTTGAATTCCACCCTCCACACCCAGCGCTTTCATCAAGCCTGCCGGCATTGACGTAAGCAGATCATTTAACTGAGGGGAATTGGCAATTGAGGGATATACCCAGATAATTAGCAGTTCGTAAAGAACCGTCGCTGAAATATAGCTGGCCAAGGTCTTGCCGTGAACCTTTGCCATATTTCTTAATAATGCCATGTTCATTACAAGGTCTCCTCCCGGTCGTAATAGTGCATAAAAATCTCTTCCAAATCCAATTCATGAACATCCAGACTCAACACATCGTACTGGGATAACTCACGCAGGAAGAGGTTATAATCACCCTGCACCGCTATCCTCACCCGCACCCCTTCACACTTGCTGACCTCAAGGCCTGAACGGGATAACGCGGCTGCAGCTTCCTCGCTCGCCAGTACGACATCGAATAACCGCCGCTGGACAAGTACCAGGTCGGCGACGTTCTTCTCTGCCATCAATCGTCCTTCCTTGAGAATGGCTACACGATCACAGGTCCGGTCCACCTCCTGAAAGATATGTGAAGACATAAGAACTGTCTTACCTCTGGCTTTCTCTTCCAGAATAAGGTCAATAAATAGTCTCTGCATGAGAGGGTCCAGACCAGAAGTAGGCTCATCCAGAATCAGAATATCCGGGTCATGCATAAAAGCGGCAACGATGCCGACTTTCTGCTTCATTCCCTTTGACATCTTGCGGATCGGCGTCTTGATGTCAAACTGAAAACGTTCTATCAAATCATCCCGGCGTTTATTGTCTTTCATACCTCTCATTCCACTCATGAGGTTAAGAAACTCTAGCCCGTCTATCCCTTCCATGAAAGCAATTTCTCCAGGAAGATATCCCACTCGGCTGTGAATGGCAGGCGCTTGATTCCAGCAATCCTTACCCGCGATGCGGGAGCTGCCCCGATCGGGCTTCATATACCCCATCAAATGACGGATAGTCGTTGATTTCCCCGCGCCGTTCGGACCTAAGTATCCAAAGACTTCTCCTTCCCTAACTGTCAGATTCAAGTCAAATATTCCCTTTCCACTGGCAAAAGCTTTGGTTAATCCGCTAATTTCAATCATGTGAGACAATCTAATTCCTCCCTTTTTAATCAAAAAAAGGCCCTAATTCCTTCATACCTTCCCGGCATCATTTACGAATTCCTAGCAATACTTTAAAATTCGCTTATGACTGTCGGGCTGATGAAGTATAATCGAGGCCTGTGAAAAAAATAATTATTTAGGAATATATACTAATTAATAGCATGATATTACTACAAAAAATTTTTATTATCATTTAATAAAATCATTAGATTTCGGCAAATATAGTAATATCTCACCAAAATCAACTATTATCATGGATATTTTGGTATTTATCTCCTATTATCTCCCTAATAAATGACATTTCTTTCAAATAAAATTAAATATCCCCATAAAAATAACAACACAAAAAAGAGAACGCATACATTTATATGCAATTTTTCCTATTGCATGTGCATGGGATTTACTATATTCTAAATATGAAAATTATTTTCCTTAAATGATAACAAAAGATGAAAATTATTTCGTACAAATCACAGCATTTCACGAAAGATATGAGGTGAATTTATGTCTCCCATCCTACATGCCCTAGAGCATGAGAGTCCCAAGCTATCCCAGATGGAGCGTAAGCTGGCCGAACGGATTCTTTCCTCTCCTAGCGAAATTGTCCATATGGGCATCACGGAGCTGGCAGAGCAATGCGGCATTAGTCCGGCAACAGTCACACGCTTTTGCAAAGCCTTCCATTTCAAGGGCTTCCCGGATTTCAAGGTAAAGCTAGCCTCCGAAATCGCCCACAGTGATGCAACACCACAAGATGGTTCTTATCAGGATATCGTGGCCGGGAATCCGTTATCGGTAATCGTGGAGGCCATGCAGGCCAATCATCTGGCTTCTATCCGGGATACAACCTCGCTGCTGGATATTGATCGGCTGCAGGCGGCTGTGGATTTATTATGCCGGGCACGGCGGGTCGATCTATACGGGATGGCGACCTCATCCATTGTTGCTCAGGACTTCTATCAGAAGCTGATCCGCATCGGCGTGAACTGTACCGCTTTTGCCGATTCCCATATGCAGATCACCTCTGCTTCCACGCTCTCCGCAGGAGATGTCGCGTTCGCCGTATCTTATTCTGGGGAAACGCCGGAAACGATAGATGCGCTAACCTGTGCCGGGGCCAGTGGGGCCAGCACGATCGCCTTAACTTCCTACGGCAGTAGCAGATTAGCCACCTTAGCCGACATCCCGCTGTTCTCCTCATCGCTGGAGCAGGGAATGCGGCGTGGTGACATGGCCTCACGTATCGCACAATTGCATATTATTGATATTTTGTTTACAGGAATGGTCAGCACCCGTTTTGGAGATTTTATTCCCAAGCTGGAGCAGTCTTATCTCAACGTCCAACATTATCGCCATAAACGAGGAGGTCAATCTTAATGAATATTTTAAAGTTCCACAATGACGAGGATTTCATACAGACAGGCGCCAACCTTATTGTCAGCCTGCTGCAGAGCAACCCCAAGGCCGTGCTAGGTCTGGCTACAGGCAGCTCTCCGGTCGGAGTCTATGCCAAATTAGTTGAAATGCATAATAAAGGGCTGGTCAGCTTCTCCAAGGCCGCTTCTTATAATCTTGATGAGTATGTAGGTTTGCCTGTGGACCATCCACAGAGTTACCGGAGCTTTATGAATGAGCATCTGTTCAACCATGTGGATATCGATCTGGCCCGCACGCATGTCCCTAACGGAAATGCAGCGGATCTGGATGCTGAATGTCTCGCTTATGACAAGATGCTCGAAGACAATGGTCCGGTGGATCTGCAAATCCTCGGCATTGGCAGCAATGGCCACATCGGGTTCAATGAACCGGATGCCAGCCTGAACAGCGGTACACATGTGGTTGATCTGCTGGAAGAAACACTGGAAGCAAATGCCCGCTTCTTTGACAAGCTAGAGGATGTTCCTCGCCAAGCCGTAACCATGGGAATTGGCGGCATTCTGAAGGCGCGCCAAATTGTATTGTTAGTGCGCGGTGAAGAGAAAGCAGAGGCTGTCCGCAATGCGCTGGAAGGTCCAATCACTACACAATGTCCAGCCTCCTTGCTGCAAAGCCATCCGAACGTAGTTGTTCTGCTGGACGAAGGTGCAGGAAAATGGCTGAAATAAACACAGAAACTACCGTTGGTACAGGAGAACTGCTCTTCGGTAAAGTACTAACTCCCCTAGGTCTGGTTACAACGGGTGTAATCGCGGTATCCACCGAAGAAATTCATTATGTCGGTGAAGCGGCCTGGCTGCCAGAATGTTATGCGCATTGGCCGGTTAGTCAACACGGAACAGATGGTTTATTGATTCCAGGCTTCGTAGATGTGCATGTTCATGGTGGAGCTGGCCACGATTTCATGAACTGTGATGCGGAATCTCTAGAAGCTATTACCAAGTTTCATAGCTCACATGGGACAACCACCATGCTTGCTACTACCATGACCGCTGCAAAATCCGCAATTGACCGCGTGCTGTCAGAGGTCAATACTTTCCGCACCGCAGGCAATATGCTTTTTGCTCAAATCGCTGGCCTGCATCTGGAAGGACCCTTCATTAGTCCGAAATGGTCTGGTGCCCAGAATCCTGAGCATATTGTCCCTGCCAACATCGAGTGGCTTGAACAATGGGAAGCGCAATATCCAGGACTAATCCGGCAAGTAACCTTGGCTCCGGAACGTGAAGGCGCACTGGAGGCTATTACCTGGCTTCGCAAACACAGCATAACAGCAGCTCTCGGCCACACCGATGCCTCTTATGAGGAAGTTATTGCTGCCGCAGACGCTGGCTTAAATCAATCCGTGCATATGTTTAATGCCATGACGCCCCTGCATCACCGCAAGCCAGGGACCGTAGGCGCTATAATGTATGATCAGCGGATACGTGCGGAAATTATCGCTGATGGGATTCATGTTCATCCTGCCGCGATTAATATAATGGCTCGCCTCAAGAGTGAAAATAATCTATTGCTCATCACAGATGCCATGTCTGCTACAGGCCTCAGTGATGGCGAATACATGATCGGTGATTTACCTGTTGTGGTCCGTGAAGGAATTGCCACACTTAGAGATAATCCTGCTGCACTGGCTGGAAGCACACTAACCATGATTCGTGGCTTCCGGTACCTGATTCAAGAAGTTGGACTAAGTCTGGAGGACGCTTCACGCGCTGCTAGTCTAACTCCAGCTCTATCTCTTGGCATGCAGCACAGTATCGGTTCCTTGGAAGCTGGGAAGCGTGGCGATATCCTCCTGCTTGATGCTGAACTTAATCTGCAGAATGTATGGATTGGTGGCCGCAGAATCACCACTACTGATGTAAATTAAGGAAAAACTTATTAATTAACAACAAAGCGCAGCAAACTCTCCCGATTACCAGGAGAAGTTGCTGCGCTTATTGCTGATCCATATATGAATACAACCAATAATTCTCAGACATAATAAGCTAAATAGAATGATCTTATAGCCTGATTATTTATCACTGCGCGTTGGAAAGATTCGTTCGATCATCGTACCGAATTCTTTAGCAAAGCCTGTCAGCGGATGACCCGCGCGGGCCTCTTCCGCATAGACATTGACACGTTGTACAAAGTCCGCATTAGCTGAGACGTACACAGCATTAATCTGTGGCGCGTGTTTCTTGACCTCAGCAGCAATTTTGTCCTTCATTTCCTTGGTCACGGTATCGGCTTCAGTCGCCGTCATGTTATAACCCGGAGTGGTACTTCTGGTTCCCATACCCATTCCTGTACCCATTCCTTTGCCTATACCTCTATCGATTTCACGCTTCATCCCGCGACCATCCATAACATCTGTTGTTCCAGACCTTGTACCTGTAGTACCCATGGTTCCAGGAGTTGTACCTGTCATTGATCTGCCCGTACCGGACATCATTCCCGTAGGCCCATTACCAGTTCCATAAGTATTCGGTGTGGAATAAGAACGAGCATTATAACGTGTTGTACTCTTGGCATGAGGTCCAGTTGCTGCTTCATCGAGCGTTACGGCGACATAAGCGCTTTTGCCAAGCAGTACAACATTCGCGGAACGAACTTCCGGCATTGCCGCTATACGGTCAGCCAAGTCTCGACTCATTTCCATTTTATCCGCGGTATTCGTCCGAATCATTCCACCATCAACGGAATTTACGCCGATACGCCCGTCGTGCATCCCTTTTACACTCTTGGTCTCAACACCAGTATTCGCCGCATTGTTAGTCCCACAGCCCGTAATACTTACCATGCCGAGAAGCAATGCGGCTGAAACTGACAAGCTGATCTTTGATCGCAACATGAATTCATCCTCCATCTCTAATGTTGTTATGTGTGCAGCGTAACAATCATTAGAATGGCCTTCTTAAGATCAAGCTATCCTGAAAGGATTTGGCATAATGCTCTCGCGAATACATCAACCTCCCATGGAGGTGAGTAGACCTTTGAGCTGAAGTTTGTACCGGTTATTGGTTGCTGCTGCCTCTGCCGCCACAGCATCGGAATGCTTAATAGTTCCCATACCTTCATGTTTTCTGTAGGCGGTTAAAGACTGATTTAGAAAAACTGGCGGATAACCATTCAGCAGCGCCCGAAACCATAAATCATAATCATGCGTGTAAGGCAGTGACTCGTCAAACAAACCAATGGCTCCAAATAGTTCTTTCTTGATCATAACTGTGCAGCCATTGATGGGATTACCGTACAGAAAACTGCGCAGATACTCCAGCTGATTCGGAAAAGGATCAACGGCATTAAGCTGAATCAGCTGGGATAGCCCGTTAATATAATTGAAGTTGGTATAGGAAATTAAAAGATGGTTCTGTTCCATAAACAGGAGCTGATTATTAATTTTGTCACGATAGAGCATATCGTCTGAGCTTAACCAGACGATATAATCGCCTGAGGCGAAGGTAATGCCGTGATTTAGTGCAGAGGCAGTACCTCCGTTGCTTTTGCCTAAATAATGAATGCGGGAACGATAAGGCATTATTCGGTCAACATGAAGGGTTGATCCATCATCGACAACGATAATTTCATGAGCCTTTCTGGATTGAGAAAATACGCTTTGTAGCGCCTGTTCGATATAGGGACAATTGTAAAACGGTATAATGACTGAAACTTTCGGAGTCATATGGGCCTCCCTTCCTTGCTTGCGCGGTAATACTCCAAAATATCAGTAAGAGACTGGGTAAGTTTGATTTCCGGTTTCCAGCCTAGAGTAGTAACATCAGCTTCAGGTGTAGTTGCCGATGGCAAAGCAGCAGGTTTAACCGGATTCACCTCCTGCTGATCGCCAGAGTCCTGTCCCCAATCCATTGGAACTGTTGCCGTTGATTGTTTTAGCAGCTTTTCCGCAATTTCGCCCAGCTGTCGTTGTGTTCCAGAATCGATTCGATAAATCGTTCCGTTCTCCCCCTTGCGCAATATATAATCATAAGCTGTGATACAATCGCGAACATCAAGGAAGTCCCGTAGTGCGGAGCGGGAGGACAGCCTGAACGGAGATAACATATCGCTTGTGACTGAATCAGAGCTAGAGTCAGGGTTAGCTACGGCTTCACTGCGTACAATATGCTGAGCCAATAGTGAGCAAAAACCGGTGGAAGGGCCGGGGCCAATCAGGTTGCAAGGCTCTGCCAGCAGAACCTGTTGTTTAAACAGGGTTCCCCAAGCCAGGGATATTAGCTCCTCCAGCGTTTTGCTGAGACTATAGGGATGCGGCGGTCCTGCTGCAAGACCTGGTCTGTACTTCAGGCGGGAGCCAGCCACCAGAATTCGGCTGGCCGGCAAACTCCGCATACCCTCAAGTAAGTACAGTGTGGCTATTACATTCGTCTCCATATAAAGCAATGGATTGTTCCATGACTCCGGTACTGAATTTTTGCCTGCCAGATGAAGCACTTCCTCCGGTGCCATTTCCTTAATCATCTGGTTTACCGCCTGTCGGTCACTTAAATCACAATAATATATCTGCACGTCATCCGGAAAAGCAGCGGAGACAGCTGAAATTCCAGAGGCGGCAGAGGAAGAGAGGTTTGTTGCGCAGCGCACTACCGCTGTAACTTCGGCACCCGCAGCTGAAAAATAGTTAACAGCATGACGTCCAGTAAAACCAGCCGCCCCGGTAATCAGCAGTCTCCGCCCGCTCATGAGGACTGTCCTGAGTGCTTCATCCAGTCAGCCAGTTCTGCAAGCATTTCGGGATACGTTGGCAGCTGTATAGTAACATCCTCTCTCGTACTGACCAGTGTACGGTCTTGAATAGGCAGGTCATCAGGAATGATTGTGACATCTTCTTTATGAAAAATCGCTTGAATATGCTGTAGCAGCTCATATTTACTCACTGGCATTGGATGCGCCAGATGGATCAGACCCGACACGTTGGAATCGAGCAGGGAGTCGATAGCTTTGGCTAACTCCAGGGTAGTCACTCCGTTCCACATCACCCGCCGGTAACCGGATACTTGCCCTCTCTGCGCCAAAAACCAATCCATCAGACCAATCCCACCCGTGCGAATTTCTGGACCTATAATGGAAGTACGGATGGTCAGATGCCCTGGCTGTCTTACCTCCCCAAGACTCTTGGAAATCGCATAGACGGAAGTTCCATCAGGAATATCCTCTTCCATATAACCGCCGCGTGTTCCTTCGAACACGCAGTCGGTACTAATATGAATGAGCCGGGCATGAATATTGTCAGCCGCACGCCGCAGTCGATGAGGAAAGAAGCCATTCACATGATACGCCTCTATTTTGTCAGACTCCGCAAATTGGTTAAGCACTCCCATCGCATTGATTATGCAATGGGGGGAGACGATGTCGACCAGCTTCTCTACTCCAGCTATATCATCGGCATCTACATACAGCCCACCGAGATCTCGCTTATCCCGGGTTGTATAGAAGACGTGATGCTTGCCCTGACGGTGAAAATAATCCACCAGCATATGCCCCGCCATACCGTTTCCGCCGAGAATAAGCAGCTTCATTGCAGAAAACCTCCCCGGATGAGGATGCTCTTGATCTCTTGCTGATTCATCAGATTATTCTCCGAACTGAAGCTGTTAAAGGAAACATGAGGATAGTCGCTGTAGTGGGCTTTCAGCTCTGGCATATCCAGCGTTGGAAGAATGACCAGATACTGATCGTCGTAAACGACCGTCGTCTGGCTCTCGAAATCACTCATCAGGATTTCATGAATTTTCTCACCCGGGCGGATGCCCGCTTCAAGAATCGTTACATTCGGCTTCCCGGAAGCTTTGATCAGCACTTCAGCCAGATCAATGATCCTACAGGTCGGCATCGTCATAACGAAGATTTCTCCCCCAATACTGACCTCTGTCGCTTTGAACAACAGCGTAATCGCATCGCGCAGCGTGAAGAAGAAACGGGTCATTTTCATATCGGTAATACGCACCTGGCCCTTATCCTCGATCTGTTTCATAAATAGATGAATGACACTGCCGTTGGTTCCGAGCACATTACCGCCGCGCACCGTCACGAACTTGGTATTGGAACCGAGCAGGTTCGCATATACGAATAGCTTTTCGCCGATGGCTTTGGTCATGCCGTAGAAGTTGGACGGGTTGGCGGCTTTGTCAGTAGAAATATAGATGGCTTTCTCCACACCATTCACGATTGCCGCTTCAATAACATTCTGGGTGCCTACAACGTTTGTCTTAAGGGCCTCATAAGGCTGGTCTTCGCAGACAGGAACATGCTTCAGCGCCGCCAGATGGAAGATATAATCAACACCGCGACATGCTGCAATTAGTGCATCTTTGTCACGGATATCCCCAATAATAAAATTGAGGCGGCTATCCTCATACTCGCGGTTCATTGCTACCTGAGCGGACTCACTGCGGGAGAAGATGATAATTTCTTTCGGCTGTTGCGGCAGTAGCTGTCTAATCAGTTCATGCCCCCAGGAACCGGTGCCACCTGTGACCATAATCCGTTTATTATTGAACATGCAGGTTCCCTCCAAGCAAAAATTTGACTACCTTGATTGAGACATCCGGTGTCCGATACCCTTCCGGTGCCTCCCAATTCCGATTCAGCGCCGTCATTAACTTGACGCAGCGCAGAATGCTATCCTGCTCCACACCTGACACGACATTACTACCGCAATCCACCGTTTCCGGACGTTCAGTCGTCCTGCGAATCGTCACGGTAGGTACTCCCATCAGACAGCACTCCTCCTGAACCGTTCCACTGTCGGAAATGGCACATAAGGCCTGCTGTTCCAATTGGACAAAATCAAAAAATCCGAAGGGCTCATGAAACTCAACAAGTGGGTGCATAGGAAGGTGGGATTGCTCCGTAAGCTTGGAGCGAGTGCGGGGATGTATGCTGCAGATCAGGCGAATTCCAAAATGCTCAGCGACGGCGTTCAAACCAGACATAATTTGCTGCAGAGAATTAGGATCATCTACATTCTCTGCCCGATGTGCGGTCACGAGAAAGTATTGATTTGGCGACAGCTTCAGCCGATCCAAAATATCAGAAGCTCCGATTCTCTGTTCATAATGAGTCATCACTTCATAAATCGGGTTGCCAGTTAATACAATACGTGCACTTGGAAAACCCTCGCTGATCAGATGTCTTTTGCTTTGCTGTGTATACGGCATATTTATGGTTGAGACGGCATCTATGACACGGCGGTTTTTCTCCTCCGGCACTTTCAAATCGAAGCAGCGGTTGCCCGCTTCCATATGCACTACCGGAATACCCATCCGTTCAGCCAAGATCGCGCATAATGCACTATTCGTATCGCCTAAGAGCAGAACCCTGTCCGGCTGTTCCTGCAACAGGATGTTTTCCAAGCCGCCGAACATGGCGGCAAGCTGTCCGCCAAGACCTGCTTGCTTATCCTGCAGCACATAATCCGGGGCCCGCAGCCCCAGCTCTGCGAAGAAAATGCCGCTGAGACTAGCAGTGAAGTTCTGTCCTGTATGCACCAGCACATGGCGCTCTGCATACTTATCGAGAAGCGGAATGATCACGCTTAAGCGAATGATTTCGGGCCTTGTGCCCAAAATCGTCATGATCTTCATGAATTCACTCTCCCCTCTCTTCGTTATTTATGGGCTGGCTGTGGTGAGAAGAAACGATTTGGTCGTCCGACTTGGACAATATCAAAATATGCTGATACTAGACAAAAATTTGGCTTAAGGCAGTAATTTAGCAGCATTTAGTGCTGTTAATAGTCGAAAATTTGGTTACAAGACTGATTTAGCAGCATTTAATGCTGTTAAATCCTGCTTTTTGTCCGCTAATCGGTATAAATGTCAATATTAGAGGCATAAATGTCATTTAATAATGCTCACTAGGGTGTTTTCGATCTAATTAACAGCATATTTCTACGCTATTTGTAATGAACCTGTTTTAACTCACCAAGGGTGCGGGTGCGGGTGCGGGTGCGGGTGCGGGTGCGGGTGCGGGTAACCAGTTTGAGCATTGGATCGCTATGAGAATAGTGAGTAACTGAGTAAGAGTATTGGTGTCTATATTGATGAAGGTACACTTAAAAGTACATTGTCCGCCCACGCTCAGGACTGACTGAACTCGGACGCATCGCCAAGTTCATATTGCTTCCGCTGGACCGGCGGAGCTCAAGCCACCTTGCGGCGGCTTCGGGTGCGGCGCCCCCGGCGAACGCCGCCGCGCGCCCGTTTGCCACCGGCGGTGCCCCGCCGCCGGGCCGCAACTGCCCTGCGCCGCCTGCGGGCAGCGCGGCGCAAGGCTCCCGGGCGCTCGCCCCGGCGCGCCCGAGATTTAGCGCGGCGTAGCCTGCCGCGCCGGAGCTTACCGCGCCGCAGCCGGACGGCGCGGGGCGAACTGCCCTTGCGCGGCTGTGGTACCGCCACTGCTGCGGGTTTGCTCTCGCCCGTGGCTTCGCCAACGGGCGGCTCTGGCACTGCCACCGCTGCGAGGGGACCCGCAAGCTGCGGCAGTGCAGTGCAGTAGCGGAGGCTCCACCGCTCCGCCAGCCCAAGCAGGCGGGCCCGGTAAGCCGCCGGCCCGTAAATAAGATTGACGTACTCGCGGGCCTGAGCGCCTATGGTTGCCGCCAGTCCCGGTGCGGCCAGCAGACTATTCACCCTTTCGGCCAGCATCTCAATATTCTCCGTGGGCACAAGGTAATCGCCACAGCCTACGGTATGCAAAATTTCGTGCAGCCCACCGGAATCATAAGCAACTACAGGCTTGCCGAAGGACATGCCTTCCATGGCAGTCATGCCGAAACCTTCGCGAATGAGGCTGGGTACGACCAGCACATCCATGGCACAATAAGCAGCCGGAAGACACTCTTCATATCCAATAAACTTGAAACGGGAGGTTAGTCCTTCCAGCTTCACCTTACGCACACAGCGTTCGTAATAACTCTTGTCACCTGGTGTACCGATAACGAGAAATTTAGACTTCGGATGAACGGCTGACACAAAAACTGCCATTTTTACGAAATGCTCCAAGCCCTTTTCTTTATTGATGAAGGAAGAAATATATCCGATAAGCGGCTCCTCCGGCCGAACCTTCAGCTCCCGCCGCCGCTCACCACGCAGCTTGCTCCATGCCTCAACCATCATCTCTTGATCATTCCAGGAGGGGGGAATTTGAGTAATCTTACTCTCCCGTATATACTCTGGAAAACAGGCTGCAGCGGTTTGCGAAATAGCAAGAATCTCGTCGCTATTGCGATGAATCAAATCCACACTTATTGAGGTATACTCATTCTCCGTGATTGTCTCTGATATTTTCCATACCACTGGGATATGCAGCAGCTTTGCCGCTATTGCCGGCAGTAAATGCACACAGGTACTAGTAATAATGAATGCAGGGCGCAAAGCTGCCAGCCAATCTGTCAGTTCGTAATACTCCTTACTTTCCTGGAATTTACGCACGTCCGCCTCCAGTCCTGCATAAGGGGTGTATATTCCATAGACAAGTGGAATTGACATCAGCTGAATATTTAAGCCGAATTTGCGGGCCTGGCGTGTCAGCTTGCCTTCCTGCGGAGCCACAAGAATGCAGTTAAAATATAGGGATAGCTCCCGGCCGAAGAACAGCAGCAGCTTCTCCGCGCCAGTAATGCTGTGTGTATTGGAAACATGGGAAAAGAGGACAATTGTTGCTTTGTCGGCCATGGCGTCTTGGCGCTCCTTTACAAGGATCTGGAGCAGCCATTCACCTCCTTAAAAGTTTTACGAAGCCAACCTACTCGTGTTACTTCGCAGTAAAACTCGCTTCGAAAGCATACGCTTAGTTTTACGAAGCCAACCTACTCTGTGCTACTCCGCAGTAAAACTTGCTTCGAAAGCATACGCTTAGTTTTGCGAAGCCAGTCTACTTGTATTACTTCGCAGTAAAACTTGCTTCGAAAGCATACGCTTCGTTTTGCGAAGGCTTGGAATGAACAGGCAAGTGCCGTGAAACCTGTACTTCAGTATATTGAGTGTGTGCAGATGCGGCACGACACCTGTCCCCCGTTAAGCGCACAATTCCTTTTTTGCCCATTCTCCAGAACTGGACTAACCGTAAATAATAGAAAACATTTGATCCAGGCGTTTGATATACGTGTGATCTTTCAGGGTGCGCTCATAGGCACGCAGTACAATGGCCCGGCGTTCCTCCTCATGCGTCAGATAGTAACTGATTTTATCCATCAATTCCTTCGGACTGGCAAACGTCTCAATTTCTTCACCTAGTTTGTAGAAGGAACCCATATCATCTCTCGCATCGCACAGCTGCAGCGTACCGCTTGCCGCAATTTCAAAGGTGCGCGGGTTCGGCGAAACTGCCGGAATCATCAGACTATTGTTGTTAACAACCTCATCGATATGGGAGCGGTGCAGGTTAATGACAATTTTGGAGCCACTGTAGGTTACAGCCGTCTCTTGCGGAGACATCCACTTGCCAATCTCTATGCGTTCGCCATACAGTGGGGCCTCCGGCAAGCGATCCCACCAAATTCCGTTAATTACTGTGTTGTAGCTCATCAGCTCCGGCAGAATCTCGCGGAAGAAATCTACCCGATTCCAGTAAGCAGAACCGATAAAGCTGACATCCCGATTTATAGGTGAGCGGGTCGTGGTTGGACGGTAATGCTCCCGATGGGCGGCAAAGGGCAAATAATGCACTTCGGAACAGCCCAGCCCCTTGTAGAAATCAATACAATTGCGTTCAAGTGTAAATACATAATCGTAGTGCATAACAATTTTCATAGTGAAGTCGGTATAGTAGGGATCATCCGTCAGCCAAATTGCTGTCTTGATGCCCGCAGCTCGCAATGTTGTAATTTGTTCAAGGGGTAAATCCATACCGTCGAGAACCAGCACTAAATCTGGTCGCTGTGCCGCAGCAAGCTCCACTAAATTCTGACGCACATCCGTAATCGTGACCTGAGCCGCCAATCTCTGAATGGCAAAGAGAACAGCATCATCCAGCGGCGAATAGGGATACCCTTTTCCCGAGGCCACATACATGACGTGAATATTACGTACTGGCAGGGGTGCTTCAGGCCGCCCATCCAAAATAGCCAGCCTTCCCCGCAAATAGCCTTCATCATATCCGCCCTTAAAGCCAGTTAACCGTCCCCGCAGCTTTTCTTCTTCTGCAGGCGTTAGAGGCAGCGGGGGAGTAGGTAAAATAAATTGGTTCTCCATGCGTATTCGCTCCTTTATCTCGTATTAAATTTCATTCATGCGCAGTTATAACATTCAGCAGATGAGGTAGACGCGCGGTAAAAGTATGGTGCAGCAGCGTCGTACGCAACCCCCGTAAAGCAAACAGACGGCGCTCTTTTTCATGCTCCAGATAGTATTCGATTTTGGACTGCAGGTCCTCTGCCGAGCCAAAGGTGTCCAGATCATAGCCAGGCCGGTAATAGTTCCCTAGATCGTCACGGACATCTGTAAGCTGCATGGTACCGCAAGCACTGATCTCATAAGTGCGAGGATTAATGGAACGCGAAGGAAGATCGAACGAGTTCCGGTTATCCTGTCCCGCCCCCCACGGACGGTGAATATTGATGACTAACTTGGCCCCACTATAGTAATTTGCTGTCTCCTCCGGTGGAATAAAGCCGTTGCTGATAAAGGGTGACAATTGGTCATAGGTCGCCAGTCGCTCCCAGAATCCTCCGGCGATAAGCACTTTTTTGCTGCTAAGAAAAGGGGCTAGCTTATCGAACAGCTCCGTCCGGTTACGAAATGCATTTCCGATAAACACAATGTCGTATTTATATTGGGGTCCTGTGCGGCGTGGATAGAACATTTTGGGATTAACACACAGCGGCAGATAATGAACGGACGCCACTCCAAGTGATCGATACCAATCCACACAACCCAGTTCATGCGTGAATACGTAATCGTAATGCTTGCAAATGACTGAAGTAAACTCTGTAAAATAGGGATCATCCACAAACCAGATTGCCGTTCTAATCCCCAGCTTGCGCATTTCGGAAATCTGATCTAAATGGTTCTCCGGGAATACATGGAGCCCATTCATCACCAGTACAGCGTCCGGCAATTCCCGCGCTGCAATTTCCAGCATATCTTCCGGTGTGCTAATTACAAGCTCGCTTACTAGCTGCCGCAAAGCCTCTGCTACACCTGCATCAATCGCCTCAAACCCTTGAGGAACATACATCAGCTTGAGTGACCGACATGCCTCCACGTCCGTGGAATTCATACGTTGTATAGCTTCGCACCTACCTAGATGATATCCATCCTGATAACCGTCACGGTATTCCCGCGGACGTTTTTTTCTCTTCTTTACTCTCACGGCCTTCACCCTGCCCCGTTATATTCTCAAGACAGTATAACTATATGCGGAGTCAGCGGACGCCTCATGGACATCTGTCTGTAACCAGCCGAAATTGGCTGATGTCCCCTGTCTTACGCCCGGCTTGCCCGAACCTTTCTAGAATCTATCCACTGAAGTCTAGCGGATTAATATTCTGGAAGTAGGAGATAACTCTTTCAAGAAGTTTACAAATTCTGCTATTATTAAAAAAGAACCGACTTCACCGTCCTTTGATGGACGGTATCCATTTCTTCGAAAAGTATGAGGAGGAAGCAATGAATAACAGCATGCTGTACCTGCGCCATGCAGAACTACTTCGTGATAAGGTTCCTTCGTTTCACGATTATCCGTTTAATTTGCCTGTGGTTCGTACTCTGGAGCGGCTTGTTTTTGAGCAGCAGGTTACCTTTCTTGTAGGAGAGAATGGCACGGGGAAGTCCACCTTACTTGAAGGAGTCGCTGCCGCCTGGGGGTTCAACCCTGAGGGTGGAACCCTTAATTTCTCCTTTAATACGAAATCCTCGCATTCGGGGTTATATGAGTTTTTCAGAATTGCCAGAGGAGTTAAACGTCCGAGGGATGGCTTCTTTCTGCGTGCGGAGAGCTATTACAATGTAGCCTCATATATTGATCAATTGGACGCAGAGCCCAATGATGATTCACCTCGTATTAAAGATTCCTATGGCGGCAAATCACTGCACGAGCAGTCGCATGGAGAATCTTTTTTCGCTACGTTCTTACACCGCTTTGGCGGCCGTGGCCTCTACATTCTCGATGAACCCGAGGCTGCCTTATCCCCTCTGCGGCAAATGTCGTTACTCGTACGCATGCATGAGCTCGTGCAGCAGCATTCGCAGTTTATCATTGCGACCCATTCACCCATTCTAATGTCCTACCCCGGTGCAGAGATCTTCTTAGTGGAGGGAGAGAGCATACGCTCCGTTGCTTTGGAGGAAACCGAGCATTATACCGTGACCAAAGCGTTCATGAACAACCGGGAGAGTATGCTGCACGAGTTACTGGGAGAAGAGTGACAGGATTTCTATTCCTATGACCCTAAAAGTCAGAAAAACAGCCAGTCCCCTGTGACTGGAGACTGGCTGTTTCACATTTCCATTCTATTGGCCTCGTTCGTTCCCTTAACTCGCCATACTAGATTAACCTATGTACAACGTCCTTCTCTAAAACAGTTGGCTATCCTTGTCTGTGCTGACATCAATATACTCATTTATGAGAGCATCTAGTTTTATAGATTGGCGAAGCACTCTTGAATCACTCATTCCAAATTCCAATGCCAATCTATTGAGCTCCCGCCGGGCCTGCTCAATTTTATCCCGATGATCATCAGTACTCATAACGGTCTCCTTATAGAATGAGACTCTTTTAAAGTCATTTTCTATTTATTTACTAAAGTTCCAAACAACATTGTATTCTATTATTGGAGAGTGGTCAATTGATAAAACTACCCGAAAGGATATAAGAATTAAGGATATTGTGAAACCTATCATTCTTAGGATCTGCGCTTCCCAATTCCAACCAATTGTTGTACAATCCAACCAAATATAACCACAGCCATCATATCAAAGCATACATTAAACAAGAATAAATGCTTGCCGATATCGGCTCGACCGTCACCAAGGATCGGTACCAGGAAGGAGAATAGCCCGATTAGTCCGAGCAGCATCAGCAGCTCACCTGCAATCCGTCCGCGAAGCTCTTTGCTGCGGAAATACTGGAATAGCGCCCCGGCAAAATACACCAAGTAGAAAATGACTAAAAAGCCGAGTGTATGCGGAATATGATTATTTTTAAACTGGCTCCATGCACTGTACGTATAGGATAATGTTCCTTCCGGTTTGTGCTCCCCCAACTCATAGTTGCCTAGATAATAAGGACGAATGGACATGCTATTGCTTGCCGCATATTTCATATTATCGATTAAGCGACTCGGATGCTTCAAATAGAAGAACAACACGTCCTTATGTGAAACCCGTTCATAGAAATCCGGCTCTAGTGAAGGATCATTTTGCTTGATTACTGTATCACTCTGAAAATAATTCGTTCCCGCCAGAACCTCCAGCCGCTCCGGCAGCCCCAGATCCTGCAGATCTCCCCGCACATCCGGTGATTCGTTCAGAATACCAAAGAATACCGTCTGATAAAGGTTAATATGTTTCAGCTCTTTAGGCGCGGTCACATACATAATAATAGACACCAGACATACGGCTACCGCGAACCGTAGCGCCAGCTTTCTCCAATTCCCCACACCCTTAAGCGTCGCAAACCGCAGGAAGATCAGAGCAAAAGCAATGCCGATCGGCGCATTCTGAATTTTGGAGCAAATGAGAAAGAGCACCGCTATGAAAAACAACGTCAACCCTTTGGTTGTCGGCTTCTCCTGTCCTGTAAGTCTCAAGCCCAGTGCAAATGTCAGCAGCATAAATACCATAGACACGGGTTCTCCGAATAGGGAGTTGAAATAGGCCAAATAGCCGATATCATAAAAGACAAATAATAGAACTGCACCCAACAGCAGACCTGTGATATAGGAGCCTCGGGCATTATACTTAACGAGCAGCCAGGTAGCCGCCAGCAGCAGCAGCGCATAGACGGTTCCCAGCAAACGGATATCAAAATAGCTGCCATGGAATAACCCGCCAATCCATCTTGGCACCAGCACTAGCAGAATTTGTGAGGAAGGATAGAATCCCTTGAATAAGTTCTCATAGGAAAAACGGGAATGGCTGAAGCTGAAAAAACGGTCAGCATACGTCTCAGCCGCATCGTAATAATTCAGTCCGATCGTGTTCATCATACGCAGGAAATCTCCGTTATCGGCGACACCGATAAAAGGCCGGAAGAACAGCAGATAAATAATGAGCCCACAGCCGACGAGGACTATGAGATTTTGCGGTTTAATCAGTCTTTTCATGCTCTCCCCTTACCGCTGCGGAAGCAGCTTCACATATTCGTCGGACAACTTCATTAGCTTCAATATATAATCGTAATCACTTTTATACTTACTGAAATCGGCTACTGGCGCCAGTGTAGTTAGCGAGACCGCCTCACCATCCTGGAACTCTTTGCCGGGCACGAACATAATATCATCGTTGAAAAAAGTACCCGTCGGCGAATAATAGCGCATGCCCACTACATTTCGATCAATATTAAGCAGGTCGTGTCCAAACGCCGTAAAACCTTCCTCTTGTAAGGATACACCTAACAGGTTCGCAATTGTAGGGAGAACATCCAGTTGTCCACCCGTTCTGTTCACTACCTTCCCTTCCACCATTCCCGGCACATGAACGATCAGCGGAATATTAAAGCGGCTAATCCGTGCATCATATTGGATACCAAGCGCTTTCTCCACCTGCTCTGGCGGAACATCCTTGGGCTGCAGGCCAAAATGATCACCGTACATGACCAGCACTGTATTGTCCCACAGGCCGTTTTTCTTCAGTCCATCGATTAACGTACCGATCGCATAGTCCGTGTAATTAATAGCTGTCAGATAGTCGCCCAGCATGGTATCTTTCAAATCATCGGGCATCGTAATTTTTTTGAAGGAATCTGGAATTTTAAAAGGATGATGACTGGATGCTGTGACCATCTGTGCATAGAAAGGGTTCCCCTTCTTCTGCTGCTCCGCGAGTTTCTCCACACCTGTAATATACAGCTGCTCGTCGGAAGCACCAAAAGCATTAAAATGATCATTTTCATAATAATCCTTGTCATAATAACCGTTGAAACCAAGTGCTGGATATAATTCATTCCGATTCCAGAAGCTCACCTTATTCACATGAAAGGTATATGCTTCATAACCTTTATCCTGCAGCAGCCGTGGCAGACTAGGAAGCGTTCTGTCTCCGAACCCCGATGACATAGCCAGCGTCGCGATCGGATAAATCGATGTATTGCTCATAAATTCAGCGTCAGACGTATTGCCGGGACCAATCTGCTGGAACACATGCGGGAAATAAAAACCCTCCCCGGCAAGCTTATTCAGCACGGGAGTCAGCTCCTGACCATCGAGCGATTGGTGCAACGGAAAGTTCTGAAAGGCTTCCATTTGGATTACAATTACATTTTTCCCCTTTTGCGAACCAAAATAATCCGGGGATGTGCCTGTTGGTTTAGCACTATACGAATACGTGGCTTCAAGTTCGTTAACCTTCGCTATCGTTTCCTTAATATCCCCTGTGCCTATCAAACCTTTGTCTTCATTGGCTCTAATCGCCGCCACTACCTCATAGTTCAGAAATCCACTGCTTTCCGCTTGTACTAGCTCGTTCGTAATCCCTTTGGAAGCATGGATCGTGTAAACCGAGAGCAAGGAACCCCCAATAATAGCGACCAGAATAACAATTAGATGGGCCCTCCGTGCTCGCGGCGAGAGATATCGCTCACGTGAAACGGCCGGTCCTCGCTTCCATCTGCGTACAGCAAGCACAATGATAAGAGCTACGAAATCAACGAAGAAGAGATAATCAATTCTTTGAATCGTCGATTTCACACTCTCTTTCACCTGAAACACCTGGTCAAGCTCTGTTAAAGCCTGATAAGTCGGCACTGAGCCAAAGTGATTATAGTAGACACTAGCCGCAAACAGTAAAAGCGACAGCACACCATTAAAGATCCAGTAGACAGCCGTTTTGATCCGGGCAGGCGTAATGACAGCCAAGATCCCCATCAACAGGAGCACTGGCGCGATCTCCGCTCCAATCCATTCCCAGGCGATCATATCAAAGAACAGGAATCTCAGCAGCAGCAGCTTTAAACACAGAAGTCCCAATACAATATAGAAAGCGGCTCTTACAGGCCCATATTTTTTCTTGTTCATATTTCCACCTCTTAAAATATCAGATTTTCCTAGTATAACAATACTTGACTGCTTTATCAAAAATAACCCTATTCACACATGCATATTTATCATTAATATTGCATATTCAACAAACAAAAAAATCCTCAGCGTATTATCGCTAGGATTTCATTTCGTGCCAGCAATTACTTCAGGGGAGTGTGCAGCAGCAGTCTCTTTATAGAACGATTGGCCTCATGCAGTACAATCTCCTTATCCACTGTCTTCATAAGGCCTTTATCCATCACAATTACACCGTCGATAATCGTCGTCTCTACATCTGCTCGCGTAGCTGAATATACAATGCGGGAGATGGGATCTACATCATAGGATGGAAAAGTGTGAAAGTTATACAGATTCAATATGGCCAGGTCGGCTTTTTTGCCTACTTCAATACTGCCAATCTTGTCTTCCATCCCTACCGCTCTCGCCCCGCCAATGGTCGCCATCCGGAATACACTGCGGGCATCCATCGTGGTCGGACCGTGTTGCGGCTTCTGAATAATCGCTGCCAGCCTCATCTCGTTGAACATATCCAGATTGTTGTTGCAGGGTGCTCCATCCGCTCCGAGGCTTAAATTGATGTGCTCGTGCAGCATACCCGGTGTATCCGCAATCCCGGAAGCCAGCTTCAGATTGGAGCCGGGACAATGGCTGACATGTACACCCCGATCCCGCAATATCCGTCGTTCCTCATCATCCAGCCACACGCAATGCGCCAGGATCAGAGAATCATTTGCCAGACCCAAATGATCCAGATAGACAATATTGCGCATGCCAGTCATCGCCTGCACAATCTCGATTTCCCCCAAATTCTCGGAAGCGTGGGTATGCACTTTCACCCCATAATGCGCCGACAGATCACGCACCTCCATTAGCAGCTGTTCTGTGCAGGAAATGACAAAACGCGGTGAGAACGCGTACTGAATCCGGCCTTCTCCATACCCGTTCCATTTCTCCAGCAGATCTACGCTCTCTTGTAGAGACGAATTTGTATCCTCTTGCAGAGCTGCGGGAACATCTCCCCCCTTCTGATCCATCATCACCTTGCCGGATAAGGCCCGGATGCCGCTTTTGGCAATAGCCTGAAAAGCAAAATCCGTATGATGCACCGTCTCCATATCAACAATCGTTGTCGTCCCGCTGGAGATCAGCTCTCCTATGCCAAGCATGGCTGAATAATAAAGCGACTCTTCATCATGCGCTGCTTCAAGTGGCCAGATCCGGTTGCGCAGCCAATCCATCAGCTCCAGATCATCCCCCTTGCCACGGAAAAGCGTCTGACATAAATGAATATGGGTCTGTACAAACCCGGGGATGACAGTGCGATTGGTGGCATCGATGATTGCTTCATCACTCCGAGGGATCAGACCCGTACCGATCTCTACAATAAGACTATCCTTGATTCTTATGTCTCCGTGCAGAATTTCCTCCTGTTTGTTCATCGTAACGATCTCCGCATTCTTGATCAGTATGTTCCCCATAGCCTTACTCCCCCTTAGTCGTTGCTCAGTTTACATACAGCTGCAAGTAACACAAAAAGGCCACAAAAATATGCCAGAGCATATTTTCGTAGCCAGAAATTTACGGTTTCCGGTAGAGACCCTTAAACCAATTATTAAGGATATACGAAAAAAAGGATTATTCAATTCCATCTGAATAACCTAATCATAAATTAAAGACAGCTTTATTGTCAACCTAAGTTAGTTAAAATGACACAAAAACAATAAAAGTGCAAAAAATTCATTTTTGATATGATTAAAACTTTATATAGGTAATATAATATGACATCATTCTATTATCCCACTTCGTTTGAGGCTGGTTCTTGTCCATTCGCTATATTCAATACCTTCTCGAACACTGGGAAACTAGCTGCACGGTCCGGGAAATTCACTTCTCCTCTGCGGTCGTAGCCCAAACGGGAATACAGCCCTAGCGCTCTGGCATTCTTATTATATGTATCGAGACGAATGCTTTTATACCCGTTATGCTCTGCATAATTCTCAGCAAAAATAATCAGCCTCCGGGCAATTCCCTTTCCCTGAACCTGGGGATCAACAGCCAAGCGGTGCATGATTAGATGGGGCCCTTCATTTTGCACCCATTGGATACTCTTATACTCTTCTGCCTGATTCTCATCGAGCACAATAATGCCAGCAACGGCGTTATTATCTTCACAGACAAATAAAGTGCCACGTTCAATATCCAAAGAGATAATCTCTTTGCTTGGATAGAGTGCATCCCATTGATCACTTCCACCGTCCTGCATGACTTGTACACATCTGGCAATCAGGTCCATAATCTCTGCAATCTCTTCCTTATGTGCATTCCGAATCTCATTGCCCACTCTTAATCCCCACTTTCATATCGACATTTGAACCCCGCAAGATTCTGTAATGAAGTCTATCATATGGGGAAGAAATTCGAAACTGAGATATTCGTGGTGTTGGGGAACCCGGGAAGAAAAAGTGCTTCTCTGGGCTTGCCGTACCTGGGTTCCCTCTCTCTTTACCTTCTGGTCCGCCTCACTTCAATTCCAGCTTATTCCCGTCCTCGAAACCCTTGGCGAAACCGGCGTCGAACCCCACGTTGTAGGCTTCGGTGTAGCCCTGCTGATAGGCGTCTCCCGGTGGCGTTTCCGGAGGGACGCCAAGATCCGGGGGGAGTGGAATAACCTGTGGTGCCTGTTGCGCCTCAACAACGGGTATGATCTGGATCGGTGGCTGGATCACTTGTACGCTCCGGATGACCCGGCGGCGAATTCTTCTTTTCTTGCGCGGCAGCAGAGTTTTCTTGCTCTTTCCATAACGGACGACTTTATGGATAAGCCGTCTGCGCGTTTTACGGACAACACCTTTACGGACAAGGCCTCTACGGACTTTAGCCCTCCGCGACAGTAGCAATGTGCGTCTGCGGGTTGTTTTGCCCGAACGCAGTCCTATTTTCTTCATTTTTCTACTCCTCCTGTACTCCGTGTGCTCTGGAGCTTCCTCTGACGCATGTTATGGTTCAGCCATGGTGCAGCAGGAATTCCTTGTTTCGGCCGATGCAGTGAAATACCGGACATCATCCGGCACATGGCGCTCTGATATTGACTTAGGATTCTAATATTGTCACTTAGCTTGCGAGCCGTCAGCTCGGATTGCCCCGTAAGCTCGGCGATGCTCTCCAATATAGCTGCCAAAGCGGCCTGACTGCGGGCTATGGAGCGGATCATCTCCAGCTTAACTGCATGTTCCGTTAGCTTATTGCCGCTCATTTACTGTCATCTCCAAAGCCGAATCCATCACCCGAGCCGCCACCAAAGCCTTCTCCGCCACCGTCATCCTCACCGCTGCCCAGCACTGCTTTTAAATTACTATACAGCCCGTTCTCCAGCTTAGTCAGACCCTCCACCAGCTCCACGATCACTTCGTGAATGGAGAGAGATTCCTTCAGTTGCTCTTCATGGGAATCGAACGCTCTAGCGTGGATATGATGCTGTGTCCACTGCTTCACCTTTTCCGCTTCCACCGCCTTGGCTTCCAGAATCATCGCGATGTTCCACTGGATGGTTGCGGTCGACTCCAGCATTTGCAGATAAGCCTTTTCTCTGCTCATCTTCCGCCTCCTGCTCTTTAGCGTTACTCTTCTTCCTGTCCGTTCAATTCCTTAATGACTCTTCCTACCCCTTCAGCCATCGCCTCTTCCAGATCAGCAAGCGCGTTCAAGTAGGCAATAATATTCTTGTTTACTTGACTTGAGCTTTCGACCAACCCGCTGAAATCACCAAAATCAGGGTCCGCATCTGGCAGATCGTGGACAATTTGCGACATACGGACGGCCACGTGGCGTTCAGCGTCGAGAATCCGTGCCATCTGTTCGTGCGTATGGGCCATGTGCTGCAGGACCTTGGTTATTTTACTCTGCACCTTCATGTCTCCTTTGCTCAAACGCCCTGAATACAGCATATGCGACAGAAGCCCTGACGGTGCTAGGGGAAGTCGGTAAGTTCTGGATTGCCGAAAACCTCCAATAGGTTTAAAATATGGAAGGCATTATAATAGGATTTCTTCACACAGAAATGGAGGAAATGTATGAAGTTACAGAGCCGTCGCCTCGATTTATCGCCGTTAACTGCAACCGAGCTTTCGCTAGCTGTTAATGATTATGAAGAGCTGCAGCGCCAACTAGGCCTTAGATGTATAAGCACACCTTTAGACGAAGAGATGTTATATGCAATGAGAGTAAGACATACCAAAGTACTGCAGGATCAGGAGAACTACATGTGGTTGACCAATTGGGCAATTATTCATCAAGAAGATCAATGTATCATAGGCTTCATCATCCTGAAGGGAGGTCCAAATGAGTTGGGTGAGGTCATCGTTGGGTACGTGGTAGATGAAGAATATCGAAGAAAGGGATATGCTACAGAGGCACTACAAACCCTCATACAATGGATATTCAGCCATCCCGGAGCACAATCTATAATTGCCGATACCGAGAAGGATAATATGGCTTCACATCAAGTTCTGAAGCATTTGGGTGCACAGCAGTATCGGGAAACTGAGGATCTTTTCTGGTGGCGTATCGCAAAAAAAAACGCCACCCTTAAGGCGAGGCCACTGAAAAAGTCCTTCAGGATCTCAAATAGACATTCTCCTCATTTTTTTGAGGAGAATGTCTATCTTTTTCGGTATACTTAAAGTATCAAATCAAAGGCTGGTGGTCTCCATGCTCCCTG